>NZ_MDDW01000001.1 GCF_001854865.1 Rhizobium sp. LCM 4573
CTTTGGTGTAGGTGTAGTCAAGTTTGCGGCTATTGCCCTGGCTATCGTAGGCCACGAGCGACGTGGACTTCGACCAGCCCGTCGCTTCGTTCGACGGAACGTTGACCTTCAATGTTCCTGTCGCGGAAGGCGTTGCGGAAAGACCGCCGGCCGAAAGGTTGATCTCGGTCAGCCCCTCGAACCCGTTGATGACGATCGTCGGGTCTTCCGTGGAGGAATATTCGTAGCCCATCAGCTTGAAGCCGGCAGAATTGAGCAGCGTGCCGTCATCCATCTTAACGAAGGAGCCCGCGCGGGTGAGGTACTCGACACCATCCGAACCCTGCACGATGAAGAAGCCTTGGCCGTTGATCGCAAGATCGGTCGGGGAGGTCGTGTAGCTGAACGTGCCCTGATCGGAGATCGAGTAGCGCACCGTGGTGTTGACGCCACCGGAATTGTAGGCGCCTTGCGAGGACGGCAGGACGAGGGAGGAAAACTGGGTAGACGCGCGCTTGTAGCCGGCCGTGCTCGCGTTTGCGATATTGTCGCCGACCGTGCTCAGGCGGTTGGCCTGCGCGTTCATGCCGGAGACACCGGTTCTCATCGTTCCGTAAAGGCTCATAATACCTTACCCCACATTGTAAAATAGATCGAGGTAAAAGCACTCCCATCTTGTGCGGAGCTGACTCCTTGGCTAATACTGCCAACCGCGGGCAAATTAAGGAAATTCCGCCTTGGTTACTTGGGATTTAGAATCAGTCCGAGTCGATCGCCTGGTGCTCTGAGCACTATTCCTGTGACAAATCCAGGAAGAACGCGCATCTGAATAAAGAATCGTGCGGGACAAGTACAAATCTTGTCTAAGAGCAAACATGCTCTACTTAGAAGGAAATGCCTCGCTTTCCGTCTCCAACAGTCGAAACCACTGACGGAACCCGACTGCTGCAATGCAGATCGGTGGTCGAGAAGCCAATCAAAGACTTGGTCACTGCTGCTGTAGCGGCGGGCTGGAACGAAGAAGAAGTCCTTTCAGCAATTGCGGAATGTGCCGACGACCTTCTGTTCGCATCCGTTCATCTTCGGAAGCATGATTTCAAACACTAGCCCGCTGTGCCGCATTCCCCACCTGCAGCTTATCGCCCCATGAGAAGTCCTGCAATTCTCTTCAAGGCGTCGGCGAAGGAAACACCAAGGGCTATTCCGGCGATCCCCATCATACCCAGAGCGCCCATGCCCATGAGCTTCCACCTCTTCACGTCCTCGGTGACGGGCTTCATTTCGAAATCCCCTCTTCTAAGGAAGGGACGGAAGGGAACGAAGAGAAGGATGCCCCGCCAGAACTGCATTAGGTGTGTCGGCTATTTCCTGAAGCCGGCATCTTGCCGGCACTAGTCATTGTTGGAGGCAGAGCCGCCGGCATGCCCTGCCCCGCTTGCAACAACCAGAAGGAGCCCGACGTGTCGCGCGTGTTTCGGTCGGTGATTAAGGTGGCGGGGAAGAGGGTGAGTTAGCCCTAGCTAAAGAAGAGTGCGTAGATTATCCGCAATTACCTTCGCCTGCCGCCGCGGCATGACCGACAACCCGCGGTCAATCTTTCCCACGATTTCGGTACATAGTGATTTGCTGATAGCCGGAAATTCCCTAGCCTCTTCGAGTTCGTGACTGGGGTGCGCGACAACGCGAGAAAGGTCCAGCACGCTGTCATGCCGAATGAGAGGATGGCACCCTTGTTTCAGGGGAAGTTGATCTTTCCCATGTCGACGCGCATCGGAATTGATCCAGACAAAATAACCCTCTTCTACGCAAACGCAGAGAGCAAACTTCGCCTTGGGAGGGTCGGTCAGAGACGTTTTGACGATGTAGACGTGCCCGATCTTACAAGACGCCATACTGTGAGAACACCTTGGCGTCTTCAATAATCTGCGGATCGGCACCCTCCAACATATCGGCGTAGTCCATGGGGGTGTTCAGGTCGGCCCTATCCCAAGCCGGATGTGTGTGGGTTTCGTCAGAAATCTGCCCAAAGGTCCGATTGCGACAATACTCGACGGCCCATTCAAGGCAGTCGATGTCAGACTCACTAAAGAAGTCCAGGTCTGGTTCTCGCGCCGCTTCGTACATTGGGTAATGAGTGCCCTTGACAGGCACAAGCGCTCCCTCAGTGATGGGCTGGTCGTCTGGATGGGTAGTGCCCTTCAGCACATCGTACGCGAAGGACGGTACCGGACCGTTTTCCATTGCGATGTAGCGATCGCCTACCACCGGGCGCCCGTACTCGCGAAGATGTCTCAACTCCGCAAAGTACAGAATTTTTGCCGCGTGAAATCGCCCAACGCCAGGAATCTTACTGGCGATGTAGACAAGGGCCTCCACGGCCTTTTCTTTGTCCATGACGAAATCCATGCCCCCATATACTCGCGATGACGATATCTTTCAACGTCGGTGACCGTTCAGCCCTAGCCCCTAGTAGTCCGCCTTGGCTGGTTCTCGTAAAGCCGGTCTAGCCKCTCGTGGACTCCATCAATACGGTTCCCCACACCTTCGATGGCTCGCATAATGGCTGCGGTCTGCTCCTGCATACCAGCCTTGGTAACGTACGATTCCGATACATGAAGACGGTGAGCCGCAAGGTCATGCGCCACCTTCTCCGTGTCCTTGCGGTTGGCCGTAAGCTTGCCGTCGAGGTACTTCCAGACACCGAAGATCGAGCCGAACACGGTGATGAAGAAGCCGACGACATACATGAGTTCGGCGCCCGTCATGCGAACGCCCCCAGTGCGATCGCGAGGCTGAACAGGTGCCAGCGCAACACTGCTTTCAATTTGGTCACTTGCCGCCCTCCCCGCGAAGCGCGTTGTCTCGATCGATGATGAAATTCCGGAGCGCCAGATGCCGGCGGTAGCAGGCCAGCAGCGCCTCACGGTCGGTTATCCAGAGGTCTTCAACCTGCTCCTGCGTGAGCGGCTCGGTGCCCAGGTCTGCGGGCCGTGCGCACGCCTTGA
This sequence comes from Rhizobium sp. LCM 4573, assembly GCF_001854865.1. Classification (GTDB taxonomy): domain Bacteria; phylum Pseudomonadota; class Alphaproteobacteria; order Rhizobiales; family Rhizobiaceae; genus Neorhizobium. The sequence continues at coordinate 2,985 of NZ_MDDW01000001.1, forward strand.
GAAGCGCGCTGTCCGGCCTCGCAATCTGCGGCGGCTTCACCGGGCTAACGGACTTTGTTGATGCGCTGCACGCTGCCAGAGCCAAGGGCAGTGCGGCCAGCATCAGGATCTTGCTGAGCTTCACGCCGCAGTTCCTTTCTCAGTTTGGTGATTTCGTCTTCTTTGGCGGCGAGATCGGCCAGCGCGTCGGCCTCCCGCTTCTTCGCGGCGTTGTTCGCGATGGCCTGTCGGCGTTGCTCATTGGCATCGGCTTCAGCCGCCGCTGCGCGCTCACGGTCATAGACGGCGGTGGCTGCGGCGTAACCGCGGTCGTAAACCGTGTCGTAGGCCCACCATGCGGCCAGAAGAACTAGGGCGCCCGCCAGCACGTAGCGGGCCGCCTTGGTTGCTAGGAGGGTCAGTATCATGTCAGTTGATCCTCCGGCGTCGCCGGCTTGGTAACGGGGGGTTCCGGTGCGGGCGGGAAGTACGAGCTCGACAGGGCCGAAGACCCTAGAGACTTCACGTATTGGCGAAGGTCCAGGTGCCCTACCCCCATGTATGCGCCGGCGATCAGTGCAACGAAGCCGAGCCCGCTGGCGACCACATAGGAGGCCTGCAGGTAGATGATCGAAAGGTAGATCGCTCCCCACGCTAGCGCGCAGTTCGCGACAACCATCCGCTTGGAGAACCGCCGGCTGCTGGTCTTCTCGGCGGGCGTCGCGTGCCGGGCGCTCATAGGTTAGCCGCGACAGCCGCGCGGAGTAGGTCACCGCACGCCTTCGCGCCTTTCACGTCTGGGGCAAATGCCAGCCGGGTGAAGTCCCACTTGCCTGATTGCTTGATACCGAGATTGGTCTGCACCTCGGCATGGCTGAGGACGGTCTTGGGCGTCACCGGGATGGCATAGGCGCGGCAGAGGTCAGCGACTACAACGGCAAGCTTGTCCCACTGCGCCTTCGTCATAGGTGCTGGGCCGGGGTTGAATGGAGCTTCCGTCGCAAGCGCCATGCAGCACAGCGAGACGCCGATTGAGCCGGAGTTGCAGTTCCTGGTGTGGGCGGCGTAGCCCTTCTTAGCTGGCGCCTCGTTGAGGGCGATCGACGGCTTGCCGCGGACGACGTTGCCGTCGGCCTCGATAAGGATGTGGTAATGGCTGCGGTCGAAGTCGCTGGCCCTGTGGCCGCCAGCCGTCCAGTGGCAGATAACGCGCTGCATCTTGGCGCGCGGAAGCCACTCCGCGGGCAGCGTAGTTGTGGTGGTCATAGATTTTCCTCGGGATTTAGTGGTCCGCCGGCTGGCGCTTGGCTATGCCGCGCCAATCAGGGAGGAGGGTCATGGTGTTGTGGTCTCAGTCGAAGTTGCGGGTGCTTACCAGCCAACGCGCTTGGTCTTGGCGCGCGAAAGCCCCGCCGCGTTGATGCGTCGTGTCATGGTTTTCTCTCCTGATTATGTGCTAGGAATTATCAATTACCGGCATGGCTGTTACCTTTCGCCGGCATAGGGAGCGCTAAATGAGCATTGAACTTTCAACACTGGACGAACGCGCAGAAGCCGAAGAAGCCATGGCAGAGGCCATGCGGATGCTAAACAAGGCTATTCGCAGGGTTCACGAATCCGGCCTCACCGTAGAAGTCGAGGTACTGACGGTGCTCACCGGAGATGGCCAGATGCCACAGGTGAGCGTTGGAACTCGCGAGAGGCAAAAGGGCGCGGCTTAGTCGCGGGAGCGCTACCTCGGCGCCAGATCGCATTTAATTCGACGTCGAGGGAACCGTTTCAGGACGAACGGTGTTCTATGTGCCGCTGCGAACGCCCATCTCCCTCGATCGAAATTCGCAGCCGTGAGGCCTGGTGGAGTAGCAGCCACCAGGCCTCTTGCTTTCGGATACCCCCATCTATGGAAGCAAACGCGACGTGGCCCTCAACTATTCGAAGGAAGCCTACGAAAACTTACTGCGAAGCTCTTCCAGTTGCGCGCGAATCTCAAACAGACTGTTTAGCCTCAACATCTCGTCAATGATGAGGTTTCGCTCACGATTGAAGTCGTCCAGAACTGGATATCCGGTGGCATCTACATGCTTCTGGGGAACTTCAACGGTAGCCGAGGGTGCCAACGGCGTCGAGCTATTTGCAATAAAGCAGCGTTCAGGATGCCTTCCGCAGTCAGGCCCGTCATCAGTCCAACAATCAGTAAAATCCACAGAGATGGAAGTGGAAAAACCGGATTTGAAATCACCATTGACCGTTAGCCAGGTGACCTCTGTGCATCCACCCCGTCCTTGAGCTACGTTGCGCCGGCCAACTTCGTACCGCCTGGGGCGGCTATTCAATGCCTGTTGCCTTCCTGAAATCTCCAACTCCACATGCCGAATCATTGATGTAACGCTTTGATTATTGTTCGCGTCTAGCCATCGTTCGTAGGTATCCTTTATCTTTTTACGCAGATTGAGCACGCGTAAGCGATCTACATTCAGAACGCGATAAAGCGCGATATCAATTGCCACCGCCGTACCAAATGAAACAAAGGCACTAAAATCATATCGAGACAATTCGAATGCCGTTTGCTCAACGTCCCCCACCAAGCGTTGATAAAACGGGCGAGTCTCATTATTCACCGGCGATGCAATCAGGATGTCGAAACGGTCCTTCTGCGCATTCAACTCGTCGATTGTCTTTTGTTTTCGCTCATTAAACAGGGCTTCGGTGATATATAGCTTTAGCGCCTGAATTTCGTTTAGAATAGCCGCCTGCAGCCGCACGACTGCATCAAGTTTCTCGTTAATCTCGGCAATTGTCTTTCGAATTTCATTGTCGGAATTTGCCCCTAGGATCCCGGTGATGATCCCGACTACTGCGGCCCCTGCCTGAAGGATAGTCAACGGTTCAATGGCCCGTGATCGACCAGGGATGACTGTTATTGCCGAAGATGCGAGCAAGCCAATAACCAAATTCCTTCGCGTAATCATCCTTTCCCCCAAGAAAGTACCGGAATGAACTAATCGTATGACCTGCACCAATCTAAGCAAGCTATCCTTGCGATGTAGATCTGCGGCGTAGCGGGATCACACGCAGTCTGGCCAGACCTCTTTCTATTTCAGCAGGATTCCAAACTTGCCGGTCCTACGCTTGCCTTGATCCAGCTTCTTCAAAGGACCACATAAGGGCTGCGACAAGGCGCTCACTTCAGCAGCCAGCCGCAGGCCGGTGCACAAATCTTGGGGTGCGCCGGCCGGAAGTCATGCATCTGGCCACTCGATCGGCGCAATCCCCGCAATGAAGTCTTCGATGCTCGGTGGCTGGATTTCACCTGCCTCGACGGCGGCAAGCTGCGCAAACATGTACGCCAGCGCAGCATCCCGCCACGGAATGTAGGCCTCGGCCTCAGCATTCCATTGCTGGTTGGTGCTACCCTTGTAGCTGACGATCGTAAGGCGGCTATCGTATTGCCGCTCCTGCGCGACCGCGTCGAGGTGAGCGTCAAACGCGGCCTTATAGGCGGAGAGCAGCGTTGCCCGACCTTCGACGGCCTTCTGCTCGGCCGTTACAATCTTGGAGAGATCAGGCTTCCACATTGATGGCCTCTTCTTCTGCAGGTTCGGGGTCGCGGGGGGTATCGAGAATGCCGTCCGGAGGATCCATCAGCGGACCAGGAAAGGCGACTGCCTGAGAAGGATCGGGACCATGCGGTGTAACAAGCGTCAGGTGGATTACGCCATCGATCCGTTCGACAGGGCCGGCGATCCATTCGCACGGCACTTCGCCGGTCGGTATGGTCGCGCCGTCCGGAAGCTCCGAAAAGTCGAACGCTTCTCCGTTGATCGTCAGGATGTCGCCCGATTTTATCACGGTAAGTCCGTCATCGCGACGTTGGGGAGAAAAGGAAATTCGCATCAGAACCACCTTCCAATTGCGCCAAGCCGAATGAATGATCCGCCAGCGTAGCTTGCCCACACCACAGCAGCCCATCTACTATTTGCAAAGTCTTGTCTCGCGTTGACCCAGGTCTGCTCTTCCGCAGTATTCCCGAAACAAGCCGGCGGCGCGACAAACGCTGCCGGGAACCCCTGGACTATGGGGAAGGAGCGGAAGAATGAACCTGTCGCTATAGACGTTGATGGGTTCAGTGCTGGAGATATGCATATCTGCGTCCCGTCCGCATACCGAACGTACTCACCGTTCGCATTGCTGCCGCGCTCAACAAGCGCCCCGGTTGGGACGCCCGCTGTTTGAGAAGCCGTCCCAAGAATGTTCCCGCGCCGAAAGGCCTTGTCGGCGGTGAGATCGTTTCGAATTTGCGCATTCGGAATCTGGCCCATCGCACCGTATAGTGCCGGACCGTCTACCCTATCCCGTAACCCCGCCATGAAATCGGAGAAGCCGAGGGATGTTAGCAGCGCCGCCTCGTCAGCATCATCGCGCAGCCCCGCCATGAACGCGCTGAACCCCAGCGCCTGCAATCGCTCTTCTTCCGTCGCGGCAGCCAGGAAGTCGCGCGCTTCCTGGTCAAATGCCGTCAACCCCATCTGCCCGGCGCCGGTGAAGTACGGCAGCGTGTTAGGCGCGCTCTCAAGCCCACCAAGAGCCTCCAGATTGCCGGAGCCGCCAATCATCTCGATCAAGGCGCGCGACTGGGCGGAAAACCGCGAACCGTCGCTCTGGTAGCGCAGGCGGTAGGCAGCGCCGGAAAGCGCCCCTCCCCGCCAAGGCTGGTCGAGCGTGAGAGCAGTGTTGCTCTCGACGGACTTGACCACACCGGTATAGCCGTCGGCGAAAAGCAGGTCGCCCTCGCGGAAGCCTGCCGCCACCCAGCCTGTGCCAACGCCGGTTACAGCGGTGCCATCGGCCGCAACCGAGATCGTGCCGGAGGTGTAATCACTCAGCAGCGCCATTGTTCACCTCCTGCGGCGCGGCCGCCCTGGCCGCTTCAAGTTCCGCCCGCAACTGGTCGCGCTCGCTCGTCAGTTCGACGAGCTGCTGCGCGAGGATGAGGGTGCGATTGCGCAGCATGGCTGCGAGCGCAGATTCTTCGCGAAGCTGCGCCTCAAGACTGATGTTCATGGATTTCCTCAGCGTTTCCAGAGAACGAAGCGGCAGTTGGCGCTTGCGGCGACAGCGATCGGGGCGCCTGTGACCCGTACCTGCGCCTGGTAGACGTTCCATCCCTGCGCGTTGTTGATGCCGATCCGGAACCGCTCTATGTTCCGGCTGGCGCTGCCGTTGGTGCCGATCTGCAAAGTTTCCTGATGGATGACGTCATTCGTGGTGATGTTGATCAATCGCCACTCGATCTGCACGGAACCTTGACCGGGGGTCTGGCCGTTCATCGCGCCAGCGACATCGATCATGACCGGGGCCGGGTTCGGGTTGTCGGCACTCAACTCCCCCATGACGTACCAGCCATTAGTAGCCTGGCCGCCATAGGAACCATTGATGACACCGCCGAACGTGATAGCGCTGATCTGAAGCTTCTCGGTACCGATAGTCAGATTTTGGATGTTGGCGTTGGTGACCTGCAGGTTGTTGACGACTGCGTTCTCAATCTGCGCCCATCCAATGTTGACGTCGGTGATTTTCGCCCAGTTGACGAACAACTCATTGGCGAAGATCGAGCCGCCCTGCACCACGAAGGGGCGCCTGACGTCGTCGCCAGCGATGACAACGAACTGATCGGCATTGATCGCAACGCGGCTCAGGCCGCCGGCGATAGCGTCCAGGAATATCGAAGCAGACGAGGTCTGCCCGCTTCCCGTGGCTGCAACGCTCATCCCGATTCGCGCCAGCGCACCAGCAGGCGTTGCCTCGGTAGTGACGCGGAACTTGCCTTCTGCGGAGAAGTTTCCGACAGTGCTATCTAGCTCGAGAATCGAGTTTGATACTGCGGTCACCTTCCCGTCGATCGTGCTGACCTCTGTCTGCAACGCCGAAACCGCCGTAGAGACTGYGGGCAAACCGGTGACGGGATCAAATACCTCAGATGTGAGGGTCTCCACCCGCAGAGAGAGCGCCCGGCCTTCCTCGGCGACGACTTCAACCCTGCGCTCATACTCTGCCGTCACCGTGTCATAGGTGACCTTCAACTGCTCGCGAAGTTGTTGCCGCTCGTAGCTGTTGGCTCCCTCCTGATCGGCTACACGCGCGTCCAGCTCTTCGAGCGTCTCGTGGATGTCGCGACGGCCGGAGCCAAGCCAGTCCTGGTAATTCGCAAGATCAGGCCCGAGTTGGTCAAAGCCGACAACGCCGCTATATGGATCGAAGTCCAGGCCCGGCAGAAGCTTCACGTTATCGGTCGTGACGTCCAGCCATCCAGACCACTCCACGTCGCGTGGGGACTTGGGAACGAACTGGCCGCGTACCTGATAGGTGGTGTTCGGTAGGAAGGTGCCGTTTAGTATCCACTGATATGGGAAAGCATAGGCACTGCTATCGCTGTCGAAGACGACCACGCCAGACGACTTCAGTCGGACCTGCACCCAGACATTGYGCACGTCGTCCTGGTCGGGATCGCAAGATACGCGAATGGACGGCCGGCGCGGATTGCCTTGGGTGTCATAGAGAATCGCAGGCTCGACCTGCCAGCCATACATGGGTTGCGGTACGGGCCAACCGGGGGCAAGAGAGCCATCGGTGGGAGGCCGGTAGTCCTGATCCTGGTCCCAATCGTAATCGGCGGGATCGACTTCGGTGATGTCCAGCACGACGTCGAGGTTCGGCTGATCGATGACACCATCAACGCGGAACTGCTTGTTAATGTATCCGTTGCGCTCGCTCGTCCAAGCGATGACATCGCCGGGCTCAAGCACCCAGAACCGCGGCGGCATGACGATCGTGTGCCGGCGGGCTCTACGAGCCTCAGCCAGCGCCGACTTCATGAGCCGCTGGACCTGCCCCTTGTAGGGCACGAAATCCAGATCCACGTCGGCGAGCAGGCGGCGGTTGCCGTCCTCTGCCTCAAAGCCGGTATTGTAGAGCGGCGGCGCCTCGGCCGGGTTCCAGCCGTTGTCCGGCGACGGATAGGTGGCAGTAATGCCGTTGATCGTGTCCGACAGACCAAAGAACGGCGTGAAGCTCTGCTGCTCTGTCGAAAGGATGTCTTCGTCTGAAAAGAACATCACCGGAGCGTCAGGCTCGCCCACATAAGGCTTGTAAACGCCGCCGATCTCGGCAAGACGCCCCTGCCCTGCAGTCAGGATGCCCTCAAGCGCGTCTCGGATCGGTGCGCCGACCTGGACCTCTGCACCGGAACGATACGTCTGCTCGTTGCCGTCGGGGCCTTGAACAAGCGCGCGGCACTTGGCAATCTGCTGAATGGCATGGGCGGCCGGGATGCGTCGTGCGCTGGTCGCCTGCAGGCCATATAGCCACTGGGTATTCCAGCGGATGCCGAGCAGCAGGTTATACGCCTGCACGACCGGCAGGTGGTCGCCGTCGCCGCCCCATGTGGACGGATCGCTGCGCCGCTGTGGCCCTACCCCGCCGACTGTGTCGTCGCGCGATGGGTCATAAAGGCGAGCGCCGTCAACCGTGAATTTGAACTGCGGAAAGCCCGAGAATAGCTCGTCGTTCACGCGAGACGTGCAAATCGCGTAAGGAATGCCACGGCCAACGCGAGTTCCCTGGTACGGGCGTTCCGGCGTCGAAACCAGCGTGGTCAGGAAACCGTCGGCAACGGTCTGATTGCCGTCGTAGAACTTGACCCAAAGGTGGTCCTTGCCTCCCTTGCGGTATTCAAGGACGGGATTGCCGTATTGTGGGTGCGCGACCGGATCGAGTTCGCAATAGAGACCATTAACTAGAACGCCGGTCAGCGACTTCGCGGGGTAGTCGGCGAGCGCGATGACCTGCGTGATATACGCGTTCGGCGTCTTGCCAGTGCTGCCCCACGTGTTGGCATAGACCAACGAGCCGGCGGTTGCGGTGCGTCCGACGATAATGGACCGCGGAACCGTACCGCCGGACTGGAGTCGCCCCTGAACCGAGAAGGAGGCGCGTTCCTGTCCCTGCTTGCCTGCAATCTTGCTTGCCAGCAGGTTCAAGCCGATACCGGCGGCGGCCTTGAGGAGTGTCGCTCCGACTGCGGCCCATCCACCCAGGAAGGACGAAACGGCTCCGCCAATAGCGGTGCCGATCGCGCCGACAGCGGCGACGATGCCCGAAATAATAGCCATGATTGTCCTTGGGGATCAGCCGAGAGGCTTCACGAAATGCGTTTCGGCCGCGCGATAGCCGCGGCGCTCGTAGATGCGCGAAACATCATTGGTGGATAGCGCGGCCATGCTGATCACGGCGCAGCCCTTCGAGCCGGCCCACGCCTCATAGGCGTCCAGCATGCGCATGCCGCTGCGGCCTCGATGGTCGGGCGCGATGTACCAGACCGTTTCCTTGGCCCATAGGCCCGCGCCGAATGGATGATCGAAAGCCGCAGCAAGCAGAATGCCCTGCGCTACGCCGTCCACGTCGAGAACGATTGCGCACGCTGCGTCGCTTTCCAGATGCATCTGGAAAAGCTTGTCTGCTCGTGCCGCCTCAAACGGGAAGGTATAGCCAGCAGCCGCATGGCTTTCCTCCAGGAGGCGGATCACCCGCCACCGGTCGGCCAATGTCGCGTCTCGCACGGTCATCAGGCCGCCCCGATAGATTTCTGGATCAGGCGCGCGTCACTTGATTTCTGCGTGTCAATCTTGCCTTGCTTGCGGCCCCAGAACAGTTCCCACTCGCCCACGACCGCCGTGTCCTGATAGAAATTGTCGTTCGGGTCGCGCAGCCTCTGGCTTGCATCGGAGCGCGTGTCGGGATTGGACCGCAGGATCTCCTGCGTGTGCGAGGCGCAGGTCAGCACCACGCCACCGTCCTCATTCTCGGATGGCGTCGTGATGTCGATCTTGTCGACAAAACCGACAAAGCGCGGCTCTGCCGGCGCGACGAGCGTGCGGCTTTCCGGCGAAAACAGGCCTCGGAAGATTTCGACCTTGGCTTGCTTGCAGTCGTAGTCACGCACCGCCTGCTGCACGAGATTGTCGATCTGGGACATCCGAATGCGGATGTTCTGGACCTCCATGGTGGAGACCAGCGGAATAGGATCGACCGAAATCAGCGTGCCGGAGCCGTGGAATGGCCGGACCACATCGGTGCCCGTTTCCGGGTCTATGACTGGTGCGTCCACCGAGCCGACATCCGACCAGAAGCCGACCGATTCCGGCATGCCGGTGGAGCGGTTGCGCGCAACGATCCAGAGAAAATCGCGCGCGACAAGGCGCCTGTCGGCAAGAGCCGACAGGATTGCCGATGGTAGCTGTCGCATTAGCGAGCCTCAGATTATGGGGGTAAAAAAGTGTCGAGACGCTCGACTCATGATTGCGACTCGTGTTGCTTCGCTAAGATCAAGCCAAGGAGGAAAAGATGAACGAGTTCGAAGCTCAGTTTAACGGCATTAATCTTGCCAACTTCGTCATGTTCTCGAAGCTGATACAGGAAGTCGCGGCGATGAAAGGTGGCGACACCGAAAGTTGGCTAGATGACTTCAAGAATAGGTGCGCAGCCCAGATCGCCGACGCAAAAACCGGTAGCGGCACAAAGCAATCAGGCGCAGTAGTGGATATCGCTACCTCTGTAGTTGATAACGCCGTTAAACTAGCTTCTCACCACATTTCACAACAGGAAATGTAAGCTCTCCGCTTCTTGAAACTGAGAATGCTTGGCTTGTTTTGTCGAGCGTGGGATTTTCACGGCCGAAGACCTCGTCAATGCTCTCGGGCTTCGCGCCCTGCGCTGACTTGGGCTCACTCGCATCCTGAAGCCAGTCAGCCAGCGAGCGTAAGCCGGACGCAAGGCCGGCAAAATCTATACCTGACAGATCCGCAGCTTGAAGCGGGCCGTAGTAGGCGTTCTCTACAGGCACCGATTCCAGTTTGATCACCCCCTCCTTGTAGGTATCGAGAATCGTCGAGACTTCTTCGACGGTCCCAATGACCATCCCGGACGCCACGAACAACGGCTCTCCAAGGTGGTTCTTGAATACACCTACCGAAACGTTCGGCGACTTCTGTGCGATAAACATTGACTTCACTCCTCTTGCTCAGCGAGCCTCGATAGCCTGGAAGGAAATGCTGCCGCGCCCGGTTGATGGGTCGGCATCAGAATTGATGGAACCGGGAACGATCCGCATTGGGCAGGATGGCCGCACAAGCGTTACGGCCGCAGGCGCCGATGTACCGGGCCAGAAATGCGGGCGCACCTCAAACACCGGTGTGATGCCGGCCCCACTTGCCGTTACGGCTTCCATGACGCGGTGAAGACCACTGCCAGCCACTTCGATTAGGTCGCCGATGCTCAGCATGTAGCCAGCCGGCAAGCCCACCAGCGTGCCGCTCTTGCGGTTTGTGCCGATCGACCCAAGCGTGACTGATCCGACGCCGAGGGCGTCGTAAGCAGCCTTGGGATAGGCGATCGGGTAGCACCGCGAGAGCGGGTAACCCTTGAAGGTCTGTAGGCCGTTCTCGAGAGCGTCGAGGCGAGCGCGCCAAGTGTCCAATTCGTTCGGACGCAAGGAGCGAGACGACCAGGCCCCCTGCCACAGCGGGGAACCAAGGTCTTTCACATAGGTCACACCGCCGGCTGTGCGGGACTGCTCTTGCCGAAACAGCGGCTCGAACTTGGTCGACCAGCCTGGGAAGTCCGGAAGGAAGTCGATTGGGTAGGTTATTGCCACTTATCGACTCCCATTCATCCGAACGCCTCTGGCGTTGGCGTCACTCACCGCATTCACCACGCGGGCCTCAAACGTTGCCCGATCGCGGGCCATAGATTGTTCCAGACGCGCGACTGCCTCAACTGAGGCGCCGCGGTTATCGATCTGAGGGGCGTAGGTTAGGCTGACGGTAGTAGCAGCCGCACGAGATTGAAGGGCGGGCATCCGCGGAGCGCCAACCAAGCCGCCTTGGGCGTAGCCCTGCAGCCGGCGGAGATTGTCCACGCCGATGCGGCGCGTAGCCTCCGCGTCGAAGACGTACTCGCCCTTGTGGACTATGCCGGCCGGCTGGTACTTGCCGCCGGGGCCGGTGTAGCCGCCGTCGGAATACATTTTCCCTGGTGCCGGCGGGAAGTAATTGACGCCCTTGAACCCTCCGAAGACGCTACCGAAGAGAGAGCCCAAGAATCCTCCGCCGCCGGAGGCATCGTTGATCTTGAAAATGTTGTCGAGCACATCGGTGATCAGAGCATCACCGATCCGCTTCAGACTATCCCTCAGGACGTCCGCTGCGCTGGCACCTTCGAGGAAACCATCGATAACGCCACGCGTCACATCCTTGGCGGCGCCCATGGCGTCCTCTGCCCGCCGACGGATTTCATCCTGCTTTTCGGCGAGCTGCTCAGAGGCGACTACAGCGTTCGCATATCCGGTTGCGAGCTGTTCAATTTGCGCCTTCAGCTGCGGGGTAATCTTTACGCCCGCTTCCTGCGCGGCATTCAGCAGCTCTTGTGTGGCGCGAGCCTTCTCTATGGCGAAACCGTAGTCGTCGACGAGCGGGTTTATCTGGGCCTGCGCAGCCGTTTCGGCCTGCAATGCAGCGGTGCGCTGACGGATTTGTTCGGTCTCGCGCTCATAGTCGTTACCGCCTTTGCGCTTAGATTTGCTCTTGCCGCCGCCATCATCGTCAACAGGATAGTCTTTCAGGGATATGGGCTTGACCTGCTGAGGTCTCGCCCCTGGCACTGGACCAAGCGCCGGTAGGTTTTGCTGGACGCGTCCGCCCTTGCCGCCCGGTCCCGTACCCAGAACGCTGTTCCTGATGGCTTCAGACGTAAGTTCGCCCGCCTTCTGGATTTCGCTCTCGAAAGCCTGGTTGATACGATCGGTAACGGCTGCGGTCGAGGTGATCGTAAGCGCGCCTCCGAAGTAGCTTTTACTGGCCCCCTCACCCGGCAGCAGGTCTACGAACTTGCGCCCGACACCTTCAAGGGCGGAAAAGCGACCGAACTCCGAGAGAAATCCGGAGACGGCAGAGGTTGCGCCTCTAAACTGCTCTGCAATCTTCTGGATTTCGCCAATGACGCCATCCCAGTCGATCGCGTTGAGGAAGCTGGAAATCCTATCGACCTCGTTTCCGAACGTCTCTCCAGCCTTAGCAGACTGGTTGAACTCACGCGCTGCGTTCACCAGTGCCGTTCGGAGGTTGCTCAGTCTCTGGTCGATCGTCAGGACAGCGCCGGCTACCTTCTGCTCGAGAATAGGTGCGCCGGCTTGGAAGCCGTCAAAGAGAGCCTTGGACGATAGATTTCCGTCAAGCATGATCTTCCGAAGCTTGGCGACTGAGCCTTCAGCTTCTTTGATACCAGACGCAGCAGCCTGCAGAATTGTAGGGGCGCCCTCAAGGATAGAGTTGAACTCTTCCGCCCTGACCACTCCGCCGCCGAGCGCCTGACTCAACTGCAGCAGAGCGCCGCTGGCTTCTTGGGCAGATGTGCCCCCCACCCTCAATGCAAGCGCGATGTTGCTCGCAAAGCCCACAATCTGCTGTTGCGATATTCCAAGCTCATTTTGAACCAGAGAGAGACGCCCGTAAAGCTGGACAAGCGTCTCGATCGGCGCGGCATTCTTCGTTGCGGCGGCGAAAAGACCTTCGTAGACCCGCTCAAGTTCAGCCCCAGACAGGCCGGCAACCTTAAGGGCGTTGTCGATGCTCGTTGCGGTATCCAGCAACGTTTTTGCCCCTGCCGCTCCTCCAATTGCTGCGAAGGCGCGGGTTGCCGTCGCAGAAATACCACCCAAGCCCGCGCTGATGGACTTGTTCATCTGATCGAATCGGCTCTGGATGGCGCGTGCCCGGCGGTTGGTTTGGCCCTGAGCGCGGCTCAACGCGTTTTCATATTTCCTGATGTCAGCCGAAAGCTGCACCACCAGGCGCTCAAGATCAGTTGCGGCCATGAAGCGTATGCCTTATGAAAACGGGATGGGTGTTCAGAAGAAAAGAATGTTCTGCCAAGAAGAGGTGAGAATGGTGCTTGCCGAGCGGCAAACGCCCAATCACGTCCTTCATCTTCTCCTTAGCGTCGTCACGGCGGGACTTTGGATTCCAGTTTGGCTGCTTGTCGCCGTTATAGGAAGCGGGTCTTATCGGTGCCCGAGTTGCGGCGCTCGGACACTTGGATACGTGCCCAAGAAGTATCGAGCCCAGTTAGCCGACCGCACTACTCCTTAGACTGCATCCACTGCCATACCTCATCGATATCGGCAGTGGAGAGCTTTCCGTCGTCTGGCGAGTTCGCCCTCACGTACCCTTCGACGGCAGCCATGAACTGCCACATCGACATCGCCCGGACTTGCTGCGGTGCGTAGCCTAGGGCTGCCCCTGTTCCGTAGATGGCGCCAAACCGGATTTTGCCGTTCGGGAGGTCGTCGATTTCTTCCCGGTCCGTTTTGGCGCCTTTAGCTCCCCCAAGGGTTCATCCGGGGCGCCGAGCAGTCCGGCCGAAAGAATGGCGATCGCGAAAGGCAAGTTCTCCATGGGAGGCCGCTGCTCGACGTAGTAGCGAACCTTTTTGATTGCCTCCTCGGGGGGCACTCCGCCCCCTATGAGGCCCATGCGTATGACGTTGGAGACATCCTGCATGCGCCAATTTCCGGCATGAAGTCGCTGCAGGACAACGTAGGGCCCTGCATCGGTCTTCTCCTGGAGCTCCTCCAGTTCCCCCCACCCGAGCCGGAACTTGAAATCACCGTCAGCCCAGGTGAGCGTAATCGCGGCATCGCGGCTCACGGTACGAACGTATCCGTGCGAACCAGCGCGCCGTCTGACTGCATCGACACGTTGAGCGTCACGCGGCCGCCCTGCTCAGCCCCGATTTCCAGCGACTCGATGTGCATGTTGCCGGTCCAGGTGACAATGCCGGTCGAGAACTCGATTTCGACCTTCACCGGAACGGAGTCGGTGCTTTCGTAGGCATCAAGCCATGTAGTGACTGCCGACGCAGCCAGCACGCCTTCACCGGACACAGCGGCGGAAATGCTTTCGACGTCGCGACCGAGAACGATCGGCGCGTCAGGTTCGTCGCAGTCGGGAAGCGAAACCTCGGAAAGCGACTTCGAGAGAGTCAGGCTCTTGCTGGTGAAGCCGCAAGGTGCGGCGTAGACGATCGGCGATGCTGAATTGCCGAGCAACACGCGGAATTTRCCAAAGCGAGCTGTAATAGGTGGCGCCATGCTGGCCTCCAATAAAAAAGCCGCTCATGGCGGCCTGTGGTCGTTCTTGTGGTGGTCGGCTGGTCGGCAGCTAGTGAACTTCGACGAACGCCGTGATGCTCACGATGGCACGGTTGGTGGCGCCATCGGATTCCCGTTGGTAACGGGTGATGCGGTGTCTCAAGGAGGCCAGCGCATTTAAGGTAAGGGAGAATTCCGCTTCATGCAGGCAGGCGCGAACAGCGCCGGCAATCTTGCGGACCTGTGCGCTACTGAATGCCTCGCCGGAACCCCAGGACCAGCAGTCAATCTGCATGGTGATCTCAAGTCCGTCGACGCAATCTGCGTCATCGGTCAGCGCGTCGGAGGGTCCGAGGGAGATGTAGGGTGACTGAAGCGTGCCGTCGGGCGGTCGGTCATAGACCCGCGCGCCGACGAACGCGGCAGTAGCGGAATCGGCCTTCAATCTCGCCACGATTGCCGCGGCGAGTTCATAGGTTGGATCCATTGGGATCCTCCGTGTCAAAACGCAGGGGTTTTCCATTCAGTAAAACAGGCCGAGCAGACAGGACGAAGGCACCTTTGTCGGTAACGACGCGTGTGCTACGCTCCCATCCATCGTCGAAGTTGAGTCCTTCAAGCCATTGCTCAAAATCGGCCATCTCAGTTTTTCTCAGGGGATTAGGGGTGCGAGACATGGAAAAGGTCTTTTCAGGTCGAGGAGCGTTGCGGGCCAATGGGGCGTCAATTGGAGACGCCGAGTACAAACTATTTGTCTCCGAGAGAGACGGCATTAGATCAGCCAAGGGAACGCTGTATGCTGATCCCGCCATACTCATGGATGCCTTTGAAGCCAGAGACCTCACCTTGACGCGAATGGACACCAAAAAGGAAATTCGCATCATCGTTAGCAGTTACACCCCTGGTGACTTTGCGAAGTTCGCAGTCGACGGATCTCCTGATTAGGCACTTCCTGCCGTGACCTGCTTGGCAGCCTTATTGATGCCGCGGGTGATGCGGCTTCGGACGCGACGGCGAAGCGCGCGGAAGCTCACGAAGAAAAATGGCGATGCCGGAATTGCCGGAATAGTCGCGCCTTCAAACATGCCGCCCGCGGTATGCGCCTTGGTGCCAAACTCAACGAAGCGCGCGTACCAGGCATCAGCATCGCCTGCATAGATCGTGATCGTTAGATCACCGCCGACGCTCTGGACGGTTCCTAGCGTCATTGCGCCACGAGGCGCCCGGCCCCACGTCCAGCCGATACTGTTTTTCAGCGCTCCGCTATCCACCGGCACGAGAGACTTAGCCAGATCTACGATTTCTTCCGCGCCCTGCTCCATCGCCTTGCGGATTTGTTCTTTAACGACGAGCGGAAGCCGTTTTAACTTCTGCTGAAGCTTTGTCAGACCAATGATGCGATCTGCCATCAGCTTGACGTCTGCCCGCCAACGGTGAGCAGCCCTTCCAGGTACGCGCCTTTCTGGTCGAGATCGACGAACGGCGACACGATCGCGTAAACCGCACCGCTTCGGGCATCCACGGCTCGCCAAGCAGGCGTAACCTGCCTAGTCCACGAGGACGCCCTGACGCGCGCCGTATATGGCTGCACGCCTTGCAGGCGGCTTGCCATAACTGCCTCGGTGCCCATGCGCGGAATCAACTCGACAGCGTCCGTGAAGACTGTGGCGAAGTCGCCCGTTACAGGATTGCCGAAGCCATCATCGCTGACTTCTCGCTCTTGAAAGTGGAGGAGTGCACGGAGCGAGCCGGCGCCTTTACGCTGTGCCATTCTTTATCTCCTCAACCTCGATCTTCATCTTCGGTTTCGGCAGCCGCACTGCCTTACCGGCGGCTATCGCCAAAGTGGCGCAGGCCGAAGGCACGTTATACACGCCGGGTTTGTACGCTATGGTCACCTGGGGACGACCGGGCGGCTTGAAGTCGAACGGAGCGGTGAATCGGACCCAGGGCATGCTAGGCCTCCGGACAATCGATCATTCGCCAAACCCGCCACGGAGCTAGAAGAGCTCTAACGGCAGGAGGCATGACGGAATCGCTCTTCTGCTCTCGATCGGCCTCACGATTTTCGTAAAGGTCGCCAAGCATCAGGAGTATCGCCGCCACGATGGACGGCGTAACGAGCATCGCCGTTGGGTCGTCCGGCGGAAGAGTTTCCCCCGCCGGCAATACGACCCTATCCAGGTATTCGACGACGATGTTTTCCGCAGCCGACGTGTAGAGTTCGATCTCAGCATCATCGTCATCATGCAGAACGCGGAGGTGCCGTTTGGCAGTTGCGAGATCGACAAGGGGCATAAATTACGCTCCAGCTACAGGGCCAACCGCATTCGAGTTGGCCGACGCGGTTCCGGCGGTGTTCGTGCCGGTGACGACCGCGCGAACGTACTGGCCTTCGTCTGCCGCAGCGAGTACGTAGGTCGTCGCCGTTGCGCTAGCGATGTCCGCCCAGCCGGTCGCTCCATCCGCGGAACGCTGCCATTTGCGGGTGTAGGTTGGCGTCGGCGTCCCGGTCCAGGTACCGTTGGACGCGGTGAGCGTCTGACCTACTGTCGCCGTTCCGGTAACCGCCGGGGCCACTGTGTTGGCCGGATCACGTCTGACCGCAGCAGTTGCCGTACTGTTTGCCGTCGCGGTACCTTCGCTATTGGTGGCAGTCACCACAACGCGCAGATACTTCCCAGCGTCAGCAACGACTGGCGTGTAACTTGCTCCGGTCGCGCCAGAGATTGCTGTAAACGGTCCCGCTGCGGCGTCGCCGCGCTGCCATTGACGAGTAAACGACGGGGCTGGATTTCCTGCCCATGTGCCGTTTGTTGCCGTAAGGGCGATGCCTACCTCGGCGGTAGACGCGCCCGTAATGGTGGGGACGGCAGAATTCGTCGGAGCCGACGGAAGGGCGATGACGCCAGCGCCAAGATAGCTTGCGAAGCGGCGCTTTCGGACTGATGCACTAACCATTTTTCTTGCCCTTTCTGCGCGCCGGTTGCTCCGGTTGGTCGCGCACGAGTTCAACGTAGCCAAACGCAAGGAGCTGGTTCGCGATATGCGGAGGCAAATCGGTTTCATCGCCCTTGTTCAGGCGGCCATAGTCGCCAACAAGCGCCTTGAGTGCTTTGATTTTCATGATTTTAGGGATAGTAGGGGCAGCCGAAGCTGCCCCATCAATCTATTTACGGAGCAGGGTTCACGTCGCCGGTAACGAAGGCTTCTGGACGGTAAACGGCCAGCGCGAGGCGCTCCTCGATCCGGATGGTGAAGAAGTTCCGCTCGAAGTCGTCGACGTTTTCGCTCGACAGAAGTACTTCCACATCCATACGGTCGAAAATCTGTGCGCCGAGGTTGAACGCACCGGTGAGGAATTCGCCCGCAGCAATTGCCTGCGTCTGGACGACTGGCAGGTTCCACAGAGACGGGCCGATCGGCGACGTCGCATTGCCGACGATATAGTTTCCGCCCAGATCCTTGGAAAGCTCGATCTTCGCCCAATCGGTCGGATGCAGCACGAAACCGCTGGCAGGATACTCAGCCAGAATTACCTGCAGGATCGCGAGCCGCAGACGGTCAATCGCAGTTTCTTCGGCTACTGGGAACGCCGGCGCAAACGCCGTGGCCTGCGGAAGAATACCGTGAAGGTTCTGGYCGGTGCCGTCGCCGTTCAGAAGCTGGTTTTCTTCAACAAACTTCAGACCGTAGGTGCCGCGAGCGTTGATGTAGGAAGCCAGGGTGGGCGCATCGTCGAGGATCTGGCGAGACGCCTTGAAAATGTGCGCGATGGTACGAACTTGGGTCGTGAGCAGATTGAAGGTCAGATCCGACTTAGGCTTGGTCGCACCCTCCGCAACAGGAGCGGCAGCGTTGGTGAATCCGGTCTCCTTAACGTATTCAACGCTGGAAGACGACGTCCGGCCTGGAGCGAGAAGATCACGGATAGTGAACTGGCGGTTCGGAGGCGTGATGATGCCGGGCACGCGAGCGCCGGGAACCAGCGAAGTACCAGCGGAACGACCTGCACCGACGGTGGTGTTGGCCGACGTGATGTCGGCGCGTTCCATATTGACGCGGAAGCGGCCGCGCTCGTTAAGGCTGAGACGGCCATTTTCAAACGATGCGTTTTCGACGATGTGATCGCCGATGCCACGAGGCTCATGCTCGGACATTCCGCGCTCATTGGCGGCGCGCTTCTCGAGCTCATTGAGGCGAGTGGTCGCGTCACCGAGTTCAGACAGGGCCTTGTCGACCTTGCCCTTGAGTTCAGCAGAGGCTTCGCCGGTAGCGGCGATTTTTGCGGTGAAATCGGAACCGAGGTTGCCGACCTGTTCCTTGATAGAGGCCAAAGACTGGCCAAGCTCGCCGATCTTCTCGGCGAGAGCGGTATTCTCAGACATGTGGTGGGAATCCTGATCTACAGGACGCGGCGTGCCGCTGTCCTAGATTTTGAAGGTCTTTGCTTGCACAAGCACCCTTTCGAGTGCCGCGATCACAGCGCCGTCGTCAGGATCCCCCTGACCGTCCTTGAGGTAGAGCCGGGCTGCCCGCTCCGCCTCCGAATTCGATAGACCAGCAAGACCCTTGAGGCCGTTCTCGAATTCGCGTTTGGTAATTGGTGCGCCTTCGCGCAGTTTCGCGACCAGCGCTTCCGCCGATTCGGCTTTGGCCTGGTTCTGAGCCTTCACGCGCCGCACGTATGTGGGCTGCGTATCGGCACCGAAGCGTTCCAGCGTCTCTTCAAGCGTTGCCACTCGGTCGACCATGCCGCGGTCAATGAGGGCTTCGGCGAAGAACACTCTGCCCTGACCAAAGCCATCCTCGACTTTGCCGACCGTCGTGCCTCGCCCCTCTGCCACGGCCGCGACGAAGCGGTTATAGGATCGGTTGACGCCTTCCTGGATGTGCGCCAGCGCATCCTTGCCAAGTGGCTCTGTCTCGTTGCCCTCGACCTTGTGCTTGCCAGCGGAAATATACGTGCGCTTGATGCCGCGCTTTTCCAGCGCAGCCGAAACGTCATCGTGTGCAGTGTAGACGCCGATAGAACCGGCGCGCCCCGACGGCGTCACGACGATCTCGTCGGCGGACGAAGCTACCCAATAGGCTGCGCTGGCCGCAAGAGCGTTGACCTGCGCGATAATGGGCTTGTCGCCACCGCGGAGGCGCCGAATCTCGGTCGCGAGTTCTTCCGTGCCGGGAACCGATCCCCCAGGGCTGTCGATATCAAGCACGACGGCCTTCACGTCCTCATTGGCCAGCGCCGAATGCAACGATCTGCGAATGCCGGCGTAGGAAGTGCCGCCAGACATGGCCGAAAAGGCGTCCATCTTGTTGGCAAGCACGCCATAAACCGGGATAACAGCCACCTTGCCGTCAAACTCGGCGATTTCCTTCGCCCTGGCGTCGGAAACGGCGGCAGCAAACTCGGTCGAAAACAGCTTGTCGCCTTCGGAGCGAGCCACGAGAATATCGGCCAAAACGCCCAGTTTTTCGCGCTGAATCGCCCACGGTTCGGCCAAAAAGGCCGTCAAAACGTGTTCAAACTTCATGATTTTTCCTTATGCAGCGCGTTTTGGCTGTGAAGGTGCCGTTGTCGGCTGTTCTGGCTCGCCATCCAGCGGTGGTCCGCCGTTGTGGCCGATCATGTTAAGCGGGGTCATGGTGCCATTGACGATTGCGCCCTCGCCGCCCTCTACAGGCGCCTTGTTTTCGTAGGCGCGCGCCTCGTTCGGCGTGTAAATGCCGTTCTGGACCATCTTTTGCAGGAATTCAGCCCTGGCGCCGCTATCACCGCGAAGCAGCCCTTCGATGTTGAACTTCACCACCGTGGTCTTGCGCGTCTGCGGGGTCAGGATGTCCCGGTAGATTGCCGCTTCCATGCTTCTCAGCATCGGAACAAGGCAAGCCTTGGTGAACTGCAGGATCAATTGCTCGATACCGCTGCCCCAGGTGGTCGTGCCGTTCGCGGCGTGGCCAATCATGACCGGTGGAACGCCGAAAATACGGCAAATCTGCTCTACGCTGTACTGCCGGCTCTCCAGCATCTGCGCGTCGCGTGGGTTGATGCTGAGCGGATACGGCTTAAACCCGGCCTCGAGCACAGTCACGCCACCGGCCTTCTCCGCCCCGGCAAACTGCGTCAACGCATCGGTTATTTGCTTTCGCTGATCTGCCTTCAATATCTGGTCCGAACTGACCAGAAGCGATGACATAAGGCCGTTCTTGAACATCTTGCCGGCGGTTTTTTCACCAGCGAGCGCGTTCCCGATGACGTTTCGCTCCATCGCGATCGGCGACAGGCCGCGGTCACAGCCTGGCATGATCGCGCCGCGTATGTGCAGCATGTTTTCGGCCGAAACCTTACGAACGCCGCCCTTCTTGCCGTTCGCCATCTGCTCCGTCACGTTGTAGTAACGGCGATTGCGGTCATCGCGGCAGACGTCGACGAATAGCGGGTTAAGTGGCGTCAGAGCCGCCAAACGCTCTCCGACCTTCCTTTTTTCGGCGAAGAAGTTTCCGTCCAGGCAAAGGCAAATCGCTGCCATGGCCCAGAAATCCGCCGACGTATCATCGATATTCGGCATGTCGTGCAACAGCTCATAAAGTTGGCTGTCGCGGTCGACCGTAACCCCATCTTCTTTGTACACAATGCAAGGCAGCGTCTTCACCGAGTTGGCGATGAGATTGACGCAGGCCCAGACCGCGTCTAGCTGCATGGCAGTTTCAAAGGTGACGGTTTCGCCGCTCGTGGTGCCGGTCCCGAAGTATGCCCGCCAAGGGCCGGTCGTGAGGCCAAACGGCCTCCCGATCCAACTCAGAATCCCCATGGGAGCTCCTTACGTCACCACGTGACGCTGATCATGTTGTTTACGAATTCGTCGATGCCGTTATCGGCCGGAGGCCCATCGATCGCCGCACCCACGGCCATGGCCAGGGCCACCGCAGCATCGATACGAACCGATGCCTTCGCCTTGACAAACCAGCGATTGTCTTGGGGGTCTCGATCAAAGGCCGCCCCCATAAGGGCGGTCATGAGTACAGGGCTTCGACGAAGGCGAATGCGCCCGTCGATTATCATGTCCTCAAGCGCGGAAACCGAACCGGGCATCCAAAGACCCTGGGGTGGTGGAAGACCTGCGGCCTTAGCCGCCTCTACCTTTTCAGGTTCAGGCTTTGCCTTTACCTTCCCGCCCTGCGGATGCGCTACGTGCTGTAGGGAGAGGCCAAGCGCCTCGACCTCCTCGCGGAACTTGTCATAGGCGTACCGGTCATAGGCTATGGCCTGTATCCTAAAGCGATCGTCCAATTGTTGGACCCTGGACGCGACAAAGTCGTATCGTATTCGCTGGCCAGGCGGGGCGTACAGCCAACCGTCCCTCACCCACACGTCATATGGTGCCTTATCGGCCGCTGCCCTCGCCTGGAGGGTATCACCCGGTGTCCACGCCTCCACCCATGCGTCGAAGGTAGGGAGGCTCACAACAGAGCCATCCTCCCGCTCCATCTCCATCGTGCCGGTGGGCACAACGGCAGCAAGAACGGTCATGTCACGAGATGCGGATAGATCGACGCCCAAGTATACGGGCTGATCTGCCAGTTCCTCTTCTGGGTCGAAGTCGTCCATGACGGAATCGACGGTTTCGCGTGGCATCCATGCCTTGTCGGCATCGGTCCAGCAGCAAAAATGCAGCCGGAGAATGCCATTTAGCTTACCCGGCATCTGACGGGCTTGGTTTACAACGCCAGCAAGGTATTCCTGTGTCAGGATCGTGCCGAGGAGCGGGTTAGCCTTCTTCCAGCACGCAGGATCCTCAAGTGGATCATCGTCCTTATCGAGAGCGCACACCCATGAGAACGTGGTATCGTCGATAACCTCGCCGACATATGAGAAATCATCGTCGGGAGTTAGCGTGCCGGCGGCAACCTTTACTGCGTGCTCGTGCTCCTCCCAGCAGATGCTGTTCCTGTCCGAACCGGAGTTCGTAATCATCAACAGCAATGGCTGGCGACGAAACTTGAAGCCTCGCTCCAGCATTTCCATGGTAGAGCGATCCGGATGCTCGTGCACCTCATCGCACAATGCGAAATGCGGGCGCGGGCCAGAGCCGGACTTGCCGCTGTCCTTGGAGATCGGCCGAAAGAACGACTGCGACTTGTGATGCGCGATATTGAACTCGCGACCCATGCCGCCGCTGAACTTCAATCGCTCACTAAGTGCTGGCGCAGCACGCACCATTTTGCACGCATCCTGAAACAGGATGCCGGCCTGCTCTTTCTTGGCTGCCGCGGCATAGATTTGGGCACCTGACTCCTTGTCGGCCGTGAGGCCGTACAGGCCCACGCCGCCAGCAAAGGGCGACTTGCCGTTGCCCTTTCCCTCTTCGATGTAGGCGCGCCTAAAGCGGCGCGAGCCGTCTGATCGCATCCAGCCGAAAATCGACCCAAGCTTGAACGCCTGTGAAGGATGAAGCTTGAACGGCTTCCCTTCGAACTGACCCTCGCTAAGCTTCAGCCGCTCCTCAAAGAACCTAAAGACGCGCATGGCGGCGTCATCATCGAAATAAAGTCCTCGTTCATGGCCGGTTTCAAGGTCGTCGAAATGTCTACGGCAGGCGTTCCGAACGTGCGGGCCAGCCACCTCTTCGCCAGACAAAACTGACCGCGCATAATCACTGACGCGCTTGAGCGCCGGCCCCTCGATCTTAGTCGAGGAGGTCGTCTTTTTCCTCACCTGCATCAGGCACCGTAATCTTGCTTGCGTCCGACGGCGTCGCACCCATCTGGCCAAGCATCTGGCGTAGAAGGTTCATCGCCTGAACGCCCACGTCCTGACCAGCCATGATGCGGCCCTGAATGTTGGCGGCCATGCCGACCAGCATTCGGTGCGATTCTGTCAGCCAGGGGATTTCGCGCTCAAAGATCAGCCACGCTGATCGCGCCTTGTTCTGCTCCGTGTCCTTCAACCAGATCGGCGGCTTGCCGAGCGGACCTTTTGCGTCTGGCTCGGAGCGATCTTTGAAGCGGCCGGCATTAATCTTGTCGCGCCCCTCGGCTTTTGCCTTAGCGAGAGGCGTTCTCGGCCTCGCCATGGCATTAACTCCTTTGTCGAGGGGTCAACATTTGAATTGCAGATGCGTGCAGAAAGGGTGCCCGCCGGTCCCCGAAACGGGTCGACCTTCGACTTTCGAGCCCCCCCCCGGTCAGAGGGGCCACCCGTCCGCGCCGAATCGCACCACGGTCTGGCCTCGATCGATACGCTGCTTGGCGCCATCGTGGTGCGGCTTGCACAGCGACTGCAGATTTGCGGGATCGAAGAATAGCTCAATATCGCCCTTGTGAGAGCGTATGTGATCAACAACCGTCGCCTCAGTTACGTCTTCAGCCTCGATACAGAAGCGGCAAAGAGGCTCAATGGATAGCTGACGGTGGCGCAGTGCGCGCCACCTGGCCGTCTTGTACATCCGACGGTAGGCCGCAGCCTCTTCGGAGCGGTGGTCCGATTTGGTTGCAGAGGCGCGAGTCGAACGCGCTACATCATGGTTATGAGCCATGCGAGATAACCGTTTCTCCACTCTGCGTAACTGGTCTAGGTGGCTGGATTCGAACCAGCGATCCCCTGCGTCCAAGGCAGGTAGGGACGGCCAGGCTCCCCTACACCCAGATGGAGCCGACAGCCGGGATTGAACCAGCGACATCTTGCTTACAAGGCAAGCGCTCTACCTGCTGAGCTATGTCGGCATGAATTGGTGGAGCGTGTCGGAATCGAACCGACCGGCAGCAATCTTGCAAGGATTACCCGCTTACCCAGAGCACGTCCCATATGTGAATGATGGCGGAAGACTGAGGAATCGAACCCCTGACCTTGCGGTCCCCTCGGTTTTCAAGACCGATTGCCAACCATTTAGCGGCGCCTTCCAAATTGGCGGATAGTGATGGGATCGAACCATCGCAGCCTTTCGGCTGTACGGGTTAGCAACCCGCTGCCTTGCCACTCGGCCAACCATCCAGAAAGAGACCAAAAGCGCCAGGCTCTACCCGAAGGGAACCTGGCGCAGGATCGCCCAATGCAGCGAGAGGAGACGCGCGTCGGGCAATGGATTTGCAAACCACGTCAACGTGGTTACTGTGCTTCGCAATCTAACGAACGCTTGCCATGACACTGATAATCAGCACTATTTCAAAGCATTGCGCCACAGTAACCGCCGACATGAGACTATCTTCCGGTGGACGAACGACGACCGAATTTTCAGGAAAGGTTGGGTTTATCCGGTCCAACGACGCCGTGGCACTGTATGCATATACAGGGCTAGCTTCACTGCGCACATTCGAAGTAAAAAAGTGGATTCAGGATGCATTCCTCGATGCAAAAGCAGATGATTTCGTGGAGACAGTCTACCGGTTTGGCGAGATAGCGACCGCGAAATTTCAGAATTTGGCCTATCGAGGGCATGGCATAACGCTGTCTTTGGCGGGTTTCCACGCGAGCGGGCAGYACTTCCTCGGAACCGTCAGCAATCTAGAGGATGAATCCGGGCTCTTCTTGGAGATTCCGRACAAGACGTTTCGCGTTAGGGTCTTCCAATCTTCAGGGGACGACACAACTATCGTCTCCGTGAACGGCGTCAATCAGAACGAATTTCTGACCAACCTTCGACCCCTCAATGACTTGGTAACGCGAAATGTGCCCCCTCGTGCGATCCAAAATTGCGCAGCGGGCACTATACGAAGTCTTTCTCGTGATAGCAGAACTCACGGAACTGTAGGTAGCAATATTATCTCTTCTGCACTTTATTTCGATGGCTCCACGCAGGAGCCTAAAGCTGAGGGCATTTTCCTGCCATTTCAACGAGCGGCCGCAATATTCTCGCCCGATCTCCTGGACCTTTCTGCAGGTGTTGCGATCAACAATGTCCAGATATCTGTCGCTGGAAAGCAGATTGATCCCAATCTGCCACGGAATGCGCGGTGCTGGTGTGGCAGCGGCAAGAAATTTAAACGATGTCACGGCTAAAAGTTTTGAGGCGGTCCCGGCGATCTATCGCGAGTTCAGTGCGTCCGCGGTTCGCCGGCGCCTCAAATGAAGAAGGCCGCGCAAGGCGGCCTTTGAATTTGACTTACAAATATAACGGTTGAAGCCGCAATTTGCTGTACAGCAACTAAGCTGCTCGCCTGGGCTTCATTGCCTCGAGTTCGTGCAGAACGACACCCAATCCCATCATTAGGATAGATCCTCCGATCGACATCGCGGCTCGTTCGTTGGTCGCAAAACAGTTCCAACCGACCTGCTCGAGCTTTTTCCCCTCCAGCACCAAACGTTCGAATGGCACGAGCAAGGGCCCCAGCGCAGCGCGTATTTTGGCAAGCTTAGGAGCGGCATCGATCCTGTCTATTACAGCACGATCCCCATTCCAGGCTTTTGGTACCGACGCCGGCATCGGCTTAATCTGAAGAGGATCTGCCGTGGATTTCCCAGCGTGTTCCCTGCCGGTGAACTCGATCCCACGAAGACGTCGCGCGCCTTTGTACTTCAACTCGCCAGTTGCCGGGTCGAGCCAAGTTACCTGGTCRATCTGAAGCATGTCAGCCGGCGTATGTGCCTCACCCGTCAGCATCGCGCCGCTGTTCGCCTCTCGGTCGAGCCTCACGTAAGCCAAAAGCGGCTCCAGCATTTCTTTCCGTTGGCCCGCGAGCAACCACTTAATTGCGGGGGTGGTGTTGTCGTTGGCTGCCTTGCCGTCCCAACCCGCCCCGCGAGATGCTCGTTTGCCGATCCTGGCGACCTGTATTTTCATGGCGCGAGCCTCCTCTTTCTTACGAATATCGGCTGCCGCCTTACCGTCCCGCAGCATCTGAGCGATGTTCAGTGGTTGGCCTGTGGTGCTGCTTCTCACGACGTTGTCGTTATCTGCTTTCACGCTCTGCTCCATTTCGGTTTTGGGTCGGGCAGTTTTCGGATATCCTCACTCGCCTCCGTTGGGCAGCCGGGCGGCCACTCCATCAGAGACGCCGCGCGCTCCCGCATCCCGGCCGCAGCTCGCCGGCGTTCTTCCTCGGCAGCCGTGATGGTCACGGTACGCGAGAGGATATGTTCGCGGTCCGCCCTCGCAGCGGCGAGCTCTTCCTCCATGCGCCTGATCCGCTCCTGTAATTGCCCGATGACGATGTGCGCATTGGCCAAGTGCCGACGATAGTGTTGCCCCTGGTGCCTTGGATCACGAGGCGCGGTACTGTCGGCGGCCAAAGTCAAAGTTGCGGTTTTGGCCGCTTCACGTTCTCTCCGAGCGGATTCCTCCGCTGATCGAATGCGGCGGCTCATTTGGGCCGAACTTGGTTTGACGTGTTGGACATTGGTCCTCCTCGATTTTGAAGGTTAATCGGCTGGGCGGTGTGATGATGGTGACTGCATCCATATATAGCGCCAACATGCGCGATCAGCTGGGAGTGGTTGTGCCGCAGGTCGCGTGGTGTTGCGTGTCGGCCACAAGAGAGGGGTGGTGAACTTGCACTTCGCTGCATGAGRGAAAATATTCCCCAGGACTTTCGGTATTTGATCTTGCGGAAGTCACCATCAGCAACCATCTTGACTGCCAACTCGTGACAGCCGCGTGCTTGGGGGAGCCTCCAAGGCTGTTTCTAAATCGGAAATTCCCCCAACAAAGTCTGGCGTGCGGACGCGGCTCAACAAGGGCTTCCGCACATGAGATAGGAGATGCGTATGCACGCTTCTTTGGTTCTCGAAGCCAGTCAGTCGAAGCAGTCGTTTCGGTTGAAGTTTGACCTGAAGGTCAGTTTGGCTTCGATCCTCGCCTACTTCGGTCTGTAATAGGAAAGCCCTTCCGCTCCGGCGGGAGGGCTTTTTGTTTGGCGCCATGCAGGCGGCGGATGGACCATCAGCTTCAGATGAAGTGTCACCAATCGTCCCTTGTGCGCGGGCGAGAGAAATACCGAAATCTAGAAAGATAGATTCAAAACTTGGGACTACTTTCATGCGCGCAATGGACACTTGGTGACAGTTATCCGCTTTTGATTGCAGTTAGTAAGACGACGCAATCAGTTCGCGAACCTTTTCCCGCCGCCCCCTCTCCTTCTCCGCGCGGTGCTCAAACTCGACGTAGACGTCAGGATTAACGACGTAGGTGATGCTGTCCCTGCGCACCGCCGGCATCGGCTCCAGCCAAGACATGGCGTCCAGCCGGCGGAGAACGTCCTCCGCCTGTTCCCGGTCCATCTCCCTCATGACCCGATCGCCGCGCTGCACGTCGCGCACGGTCATCTTCTCTGGACGGTGGGTGAGTATCCAGCCAGCCACCGACAGCAGCGCATCGTGCTTATCCGACATCCCCAAGACGTTGCTGTAGAACGCCAAGGCGTGCGGAAACAGGAACTCGTGCAGGAACTCGGCGGCCCGCTGCGCCACCGCGAACGGGATGACGTGCGCCGGTCGCTCGCCCGTAGTTTCGACGCAGTGGAATATAATGCACAGGCGGGCAAAAAGCCCGTCGTACTTACCGATGTGAGCGGCCAGTTTCTTATTTAGGATCTCCCAACCCGTAGCCATTTCATGGTGCCGCTCCGATAGTTCCTGTCGCAACTCTTGGCCGGCGACGTCGAAGCGTAGCGCCACCTCTTGCATTCCCGCCTGAAGCGGGCGCTTCATCGCATAGAGGCGCCGCACAACCCCGCCATATTCCCCCACAGCCGCGGCGGGCGGGACGTCGAGGCCAACGGTGGCCGTTCCCATGCAGATTGGAAAGAGACGCTGCAGCAGGCCGTCGTCAGCCGAATCTGCCACGATCTTGCGGATTGGTTCGGGTTGAATTCCCCCGAGCATCGAAACGGACAGATTGTCGATCGCCACGACACCACGCCCGACGCGGTTGACGCTATACCCGCCACCGTTGAACGACTGAAGCCAAAAGCTGCGGTCGGCGCTTGCGCCCTTGCCTGTGCCGTACCTTTCCATGCTGCCGAACCAACCGCTGAGCTCGTCACGGATGAGCAGCACGCCCTGCGGGCTGTCCCTCAATATCTCCTGCGCAGCCTCGACGGTGACGTCTTCAATGCGCGTACGCACCTGACGCGGCGCGCTCGTCTCAGCCTTGCCGGCCTTATCCAGGGCGTCGTATTTTCGTTTCTCCTCAAGGTAGCGGCGCACCAGTTCGTCGTCTATTGAGCGCAGCGGTCGTGTCGCTGCCGCGATAACTGGCGACTTTTTCGCCGAGGGGTTGCCGATCAGCGCCACCCAAAGGCGCGCGGATTCTTCCCAGTCGTCGTGACGCTTTACACGCAGCGTAATGTCGTCGGGGATAGCCGCAGCGCAGACAGCCAATGCGGATGCCGCGAGGCCACCGGCATCAACACCCATGATTTCCGCCTGCGACACGGCGAACTTCTCAATGGCCGCCGGCAGGATACCGAGAGGTAGCGCCGGGTGCTTGCGCTGCGCCCAAGGGTCGACTGGTCGCAGCGTCGCGGTTGCTGGTATGTTATCGTTTGCGGCAGTGGGTGGCTTACTTTGAGCCGTTAGCCTCGACGACAACGCTTCCCCCATCAACCTTTCAGCCTCGCGGCGTTCACCATGTGCCGCACCAAACTTGCCCCACATGCGAGCGAAGTCGGCGCGCGCATCTCGGCTGTCGTAGCGCCTGAACCAATCTCCAGTAGCGGCCAGAAAAGCGGCGCACGCTTGTTCGGCGGTCAGACCGTCGAATGCTAGTTGCTCGACGACTTTGGAGGCCCAGGCTGAGCGGTCGCCGACATCATTCGCGGCAAGGAGACCGAGTGCAGTGTCCGATAGATCAACGCCGTCAAGCGAAGGTAATTCGCCCAATGTCACCGAGTGGTGATCTTGTTCTGYCGACATCCATGGAGCGAGCACCCGCTGGAGTTCATCAACGCTGGTCAGGCTGCCGTCCCAAGCTTCGGCAACGGTTACAGAGGCGGGTTTCGCCGACCGTCCGCGGGCGAGCTTTTTTCGGTTCGGCCAGTTCAAGGTGCCAGGAATACGCCACACGTGCGCCACATCGCCGGTTCCGTGGTCGGACTGTGTAGCGCGCTTCAAGGCTGCGGCGAGTGGCTTGGCATCTGATGGTGGTAGCGGCTTGTCGAAAAGAATAAAAGGTTGGAAATTCCCCGGCGACGTCTCCAGACGGAGACTTTCCTCGATGGGAACGGTCCCCGCTCTGCCGGTATCCGCATCGAGATCGACGACAAGCCCTAGGACCGCGACGATGTCGGCCTCCCCGCCTCGCGTGCCCCGTTTCAGCCCTTTGCGCATTACCTGCAGGCCTGTGAAGACGTTCGCGTTCGGAGTGTGAGCATGGGCCAGTACCGCATCCACCATGCCGTCTACATCGCCTACGGCATGATGCGTTACAGTTCCTGGCGCGTCGTTGTTGCCGATAGGATCCGCCAAATAACAGGAGGTAACCAGCACGCCATCCACGCCTGCAGCGAGCTGGTGCAACATTTCAACGTGGGTGCGGACGGCTGCCTGGTCGAACGACGGAAAGGAGCGATCAGGCGGCGTTTGCGGAAGTGGTGTCATTGGCTGTTACGTGCTCCGAATATATATTGGCAGCGGCTTCGGTGATTTCAGCGGCGGTACTCGGTGCAAATGTCACCGATCGGCGACCACCAAGGGCGGTGGGCGCGTATGTCAGCATGCGCCCGTCTGGCGCGCGCAACAGGCGCATCCCACAGATCCGGATGTCACCGGTGATCTGGAGATCAAACGTGGCTATAAGCGTCATCGTCCCGCCGCCCGGATGAGCGGCGGGTGTCAGGTTCTGGATTTTCATTGCGCCACGAGCGCCAGTGTGAGCGGACCGAAGTCGCCTGCAGTACGGGCTCCGATCCGTGCGGCGAAGTAGCGGCCAACAATTTCGCGAGTATCATCTACTCGCTCGGCCACGCCGCACGCGCGAAGAAACGCATCCAAACGATCTGACCGCCGTCTCCCCTCCCGATCGGTCAGAAAAACAATCGTTAGGTTGCCGTCGCGATGTCCTGGTCCGACCGGCTCGGCTTCGACGGTCAGACAAGCTAGGTTGTCCTCAGCCTCGTTGATGCTTACGGATTTGACGCGCCAGCCGTACCAGCCTCGCACATTCGCCATACGAGCTGCAGCGGACCGCTCAACGCGAGCCACGAGATCGGGGTGTTCGCCCATCGTAAAGGCAATGACGCTACCCAAGCTTGGGCCCTGGACTCCGAAAATTGACATGAGGTCTCCTCTCGCCGGCACAACAGCCGGTCGGCAAGTGGTTGATGGTGGTGGCGAGATCGGGCATGCCGACCGATTTTACTGCTTTCGGAAACTTCGCCCCTGCATTAGTGTTTACTAATGAGGAGGAAGCTGAAATGAAACACGTCGACAACCGGCAAGTACGTGTACCCGGTCCGCCACGCGATCACTGCGTTGAGAGTTCATGTGGCAAGGCCGGAATGAGCCAGAAGGAAACTCAGCGGATGCTGAAGCTCCTCGGCAAACGAGCGGCGATCCACGAACTTTCGATCAATGTGAAGGACCGACCGCCGAAGTTTCGTTAGTGGTTAGGCGGCCCTCGCGTCGATTTTCGCCCTGATCCAGGCGAGCACCTCAGATCTCACGAAAGCTACACGGCGCTCGCCGAGTTCGACCGAGACAGGGAAGCGTCCTTCGGCGCGATATCTGTTGAGCATCGTCCGGCTCATACTGGTGAGCCGGCAGGCTTCGTTCAGCGAAATCAAGGAGGGATAATTATCGTTTGCTACGTCCATGCCATCTCCTTCTCGTTGTTAGTAGGGAGACGCTGGTGGTTACATTGGCGACTGTCAATATAGCCGTAATGGGAGCTACTTGCTGCTGAGGAAGTTCGCCCACGCCTGCATCAACTGCCTGCGCCGCTCTAGGGCATCAGACCTGGCGTAGGACCGCTCAACCGCATCCCCCACCGCATGCGCGAGGGCTGCCTCGGCAATCTCGCGGGGCGCGTGCGCAATTTCTGTCGACCAGTCGCGGAAGGTGCTCCGAAACCCGTGGACGGTGAAAGTTGATCCGCCGGCCGCAGAGAGGGCTTTGGCGAGGCTTGCGTCCGAGAGAGGCTTCTTGTCCCTCACCCCTGGGAAAACGTAATGGTTAACGGATTTCTTTTTCATATCTTCGAGCAGAGTTACTGCTTGATCGGACAAGGGTACGCGGTGCGCCTTACCTGCCTTCGTCCGATCGGCAGGTATTGTCCAAATATTCTCTGTTAGATCAATTTCGGACCACACTGCACCCCTCGCCTCGCCGCTACGAACTGCAGTCAGGATGGTCAGCTCCAAAGCTCGTGCGGCTACGCCATCAATCTTGGCGAGTTTCGTCATGAACGCCGGCGTGTTAGCATACGGCATGGCCGCGTGATGCTTCCGCGAGGCAAGATCGTTCGGTTTGTGCAAAACGTGCTCTAAGTTGCCTTTCCAGGCGGCTGGGTTCTCGCCGGAACGATGTCCCTCGACCTTGGCAGCGTCTAGGACCCGCTCTATCGCCTCGCGTAGCTTTTCGGCCGTTTCCTGCTTCTCGCCCCACAGCGGACGTAGCGTAGCGACTACATCAGTAACACCGATGCTGGCGATATCCTTCGCACGTAATGGCTTAGCGTGCGACCCTAGCAGGTTTCTCCACCTAGCCTCTGTTTTCGCCCCCCGCCAGCGACCAGCCTTTACAGCGGCATCTATGAAATCGTCGGCATACGCACCGAACGTGATGGCCTTCGGTGACGCTTCATCCGCCACACGCCTGGCCGCAAGCGGGTCGATCCCCTGCCTAACCAGCTTGCGAGCGTCCTCGGCTTTGTCTCGTGCTTCTGCGAGTCCAACCGAATGCAGCGGCCCCAGCCCCATCTCGCGTCTCCGACCCGCGAATGTGTAGGCGAAGATCCAATACCGGCCATTACCCTTTGCCACGAGATACAGACCGCCTCCGTCGCGCAGCTTCTTCGCCTTGCTGGCGGCAATCGATTTCACCGTCAGCAGGTTCTTGGTATGGCTCCCCATCGAATTCTTCCCCACAATTTCCCCACTTTAAGGGTGTGCGCTATATTTGCGCACTATGGTTAGAATAGTCAAGCATCACCATGAAATAACACAATTTTCTCGGATGAGAATTACCATCATGGAGCAATATGGGCATTAAAAATTATCCGACCCGGGGAGCCAGTTTTTCCAGCTAGATAGCTGATATTATTGCAGGAGTTGGATCGCCGATCCAGCTCCTTAATTTTTTCCGCCTACCCTTCGAATATTGGCGCAAAAAGAAACCCCGCCAGCAGAGGGCGGGGTTTTCCTTACGCAGTCCCATGCAGCTCGCCGCGGGCAAAGCCCATGGCGTGGCGGTGTCACGCCTCAAGCGGCTCGGTGGCCCCGATGAGCCATTCGCGAACAGCCTCGTTCTCGATCAGAGGCAACAGCTTTTCGCGCGTCTCTGCGTGATAGTCATTGAGCCAGGAAAGCTCCTCGCCGGTCAGCAGTTCCGGCAGGACCAGCCGCCTGTCGATCGGGCACCAGGTCAGCGTCTCGAAGGAGCGCATGGGCACGTCGCCGCCCTCGATCTCCTCCGCCTCCCGCACGAAGACGAGATTCTCGATGCGGATGCCGTAGGCGCCAGGGCGATAGTAGCCGGGTTCGTTGGAAAGAATCATGCCGGGCAGCAGTTCCTGCGTGGAAAGCCGCGAAATGCGCTGCGGCCCCTCGTGGACGGAAAGATATGATCCAACGCCATGGCCGGTTCCATGCGCGAAATCGCCGCCCGCCTTCCAGAGCGCGATGCGGGCAAGAGGATCGAGATCGCAGCCGCGCGTGCCCTTCGGAAAACGCGCGGTGCTGATGGCGATCATGCCCTTCAGAACCAGGGTGAAGAAGCGCTTACGCTCGGCCGGCACGGCGCCGATCGCCACGGTGCGCGTGATGTCGGTGGTGCCGTTGATATATTGCGCGCCCGAATCGATGAGGAATAGTTCGCCGGCATTGATCGGCCGATCCGTCTCCGTCGTTACCCGATAATGCATGATGGCGGCGTGCTCGCCGGCGCCGGAAATCGTATCGAAGGAAATATCGCGCAGCGGGTTCTGCATGTTCTGGCCGACGCGCACGCGCGTGGCCTCCAGCGCCTTCACCGCCTGGATTTCCGTCACCTTTCCGGGCTGCTGCTGGTCAAGCCAGTAGAGGAATTCGACCATAGCGGCACCATCCTGCAGATGCGCCTGGCTCGACCCCTCGAGCTCCGCCTTGTTCTTGCAGGCTCGCGCCAGCTTGGCGGGATCGTTCGTTTCCACGACCTCACCGCCGGCCGATTTGATGGCCGTGATCAGCGCGAACGGCGCGAGGTCGGGATCGACAATTATCCTGCCGCCATCCGCCGCCACGCGCGCAAGCCGGGCGGCAAATTCGTCCGGCTGGCGCTGCACCGCGAGCTGAGCCAAATAGGCGGCGCTCTCGATGCCCGTCTTCAATCGGTCGAGGAAGATTTCCGGCTTGCCTTCCGCCGGAATGATGGCACGCGACAAGGGATGAGGCGTGTGGGGCACGTCGTCGCCGCGGATATTGAATATCCATGCCACCGACGAGGGATCGGTGACCAGAACGGCGGACGCCTCCTTTTCCCTCACGAGCGAGACGATTTCGGCAATCTTGTCCTTGGCAAGCTTGCCCGCATGCTCCTCCTTCTGGATAGCGACCGCGCCCAACGGCTCGGCCGGGCGATCGCTCCAGAGCTGGTCGACCGGATTGGCGGAAAGGAGGACGAGCGAGCCGCCGATGCCGACCAGCGCCTTCTCCAGTTTGCGCACCTCGGCCGGCGAATGCAGCCAGGGATCGATACCGAGTCGGAAGCCCTTCGCTGCGTTCTTCGGCAGCCAGAGATGCGGCGGCTCGTTGACGAGGTCGCCGCCGGTGAACACCGTTCCGTCCACCTGCTCGGCGAGCTGGGTCACGTAACGCCCATCGACGAAGACGATCGCTTGGGCGTGGGTAATCAGCGCCACACCCGCAGACCCCGTAAAGCCGGTGAGCCATGAGAGCCGCTCGGCCGAAGCAGGCACGTATTCGCCCTGGTATTCGTCGGCGCGCGGCACGAGGAAACCATCTATACCGAGATCGGCAAACCGCCCCCGCAAAGCCGTGACCCGTTCGCGGCCGAATTGCGGGGAGGATTTCGTTTCGAAAGACTGGAACATGGCTTTATCCGGAAAGAGATGACGATTCCGCAGGAGGGATGATCATCACGTTAGCCTATTTTTCGGCCCGGAGGCCAGCCACACCTGAAATGCCGCCGGTTTGTGCAGGCGCTAACGCCAAGCAGTGTCTTAATTGGCATCCTATGCGCTGAATGCATAACACCTTTGATATCAGCCCCCTCACTGAGCACCTCGGAAATCCATATATTCAAATCATCGAACGGGCGCCGAACAAGGCCCGTCATCAGAGGAACAACCCGATGGCCAACTCTTTCTTCCGCAATGCCTTCCAGCGCGTTGTCGAGGCACGCGAACGTCAGGCCAGCCGCTACGTCAACGGCGCCCTTCTCAGCCTCGACGACGAGACGCTGAAGGGCCTTGGCACCAGCCGTGAAGAACTGCGCCGCAAGGGCGCATCCAGCTACGTATTCTGATCTCCTCCCCGGAAAGAAGCTCTCCTCCCAACCTCTTTCCGACGTCAGAATACGAGAGTCCGCTTGAGCGTCTCCTCCCTGGCTCGCGGGCACCGATCAGTCCAGAACTGGTCGCAAGGCGGTACCTTCGGGTGCCGCCTTTTTCTTTTGCGGGAACTCTTCTGATATGCGCGTTTCGCAATGCTGCATTGCGAAACATAACCTCATCAGCCGTGGCGCAGATGAATCGTCACCCAACCGTTGCGCCAGATGGTTCTGACATGACGAAGCTTGACACCGTTATAGGCGGCGAGCACCTTCCAGCGTTGTTCTGCAAGGATGCCGGAAAGGATCACGGAGCCGCCGGGCGCCAGATGCGAGGCAAGCTGCGGCGCCATCTTCATCAGCGGGCGCGCCAGGATATTGGCGATGATGAGATCGAACGGACCTTCGCGCCGGAATGCAGGGGAATGGAAGCCCGCCGCGGTTTCGAGCCGAAGACCGCTGACGATACCGTTTCGCCGGACATTTTCGCGGGCGACCCGCACCGCGACGGGATCGATATCGGTCGCTAGAATCGGAATATCCCTGATCTTCCTGAGCGCGATCGCCAGAACCCCGCTGCCGGTGCCTAGATCAAGCGCGTTGCGCACCTTGCGCGCGCGCACTACCTGCTCGATCATTTCAAGGCAACCGGCCGTCGTGCCGTGGTGGCCTGTGCCGAAGGCCTGGCCCGCATCGATCTCGATGGAAATATCGTTCGTCGCCACCTTGTCGCGATCATGGGAGCCGTGGACAAGGAAGCGCCCTGCCCTGACGGGCTTCAGCCCTTCCAGAGACCTGGCGATCCAGTCGACATCGGGAATGACCTCGCGCTCGATCGCGGCATTCGGGAAGGCATGCCGAAGGCCTTCGGCCATGCGTCCGCGCACGATATCTTCCTCGTCCGCCATAAGGTAGACGGAGGCCTCCCAAATGTCCTTCTTCTCGTCCACCTCGGTGGTGGCAATTGCAAAGTCTTCCTCGCCGAACACATCGGAAAGGATATCGAGGATTGCGGCCGCGCCCTTTTCGGTGGCGGTGACGTAAAGACGGATTTCGCTCAAGGAGATGGTCTTTCTTTATACGGGCACGCCGGAGCATTGCCACAGAAGCCCGTCCGGCTTCAAGATCACCCCTTGATCAGGTTCTTGAGCTTCTTGACCGCAACCTCGGGATTTTCGCCGTATGCGATAGTGCCGGCGAAACGACCGCCCCCATCCAGCAGGAAGACGGAAGCCGTGTGGTCCATGGTATATTCACCGTTGGGCTCTTTCTCGTCCACCGGCACTTTCTTGGCATAGACCTTGAAGCCCTTGATCATCTCGGCGACCTTTTCCGGCGGGCCGGAAATGCCGGTGACCCGATCGGTGACGTTGGAAATGTACTGCCCGAGAATTTCCGGCGTATCCCGTTCCGGATCGACGCTGACGAAATAGCCCTGTAGGCGGGTGCCGTCCGGATCGACCTGCCTCATCCAGCCATTGAGTTCGAAGAGCGTTGTCGGGCAAACCTCGGGACAATGCGTGAAGCCGAAGAAGAGCGCTGTCGGCTTGCCGCGAAAGGCTTGCTCGGAAATCGGCTGGGCGTTCTGCGCGACAAGCTGGAACGGAACGCCGAATGGCGCTTCCGTCAGTTGCTCCTTCGAGCGCGTCACCTCCAAGGTGAGCCAGGCGAGCACGCCCGCAAGCACGACGACGGCAGCCCAGAGGATCATGCGGAAGGTTTTCATGCTGTTTCTCTCGAAATCCTGCGACAGGACATATCAAAGACAGTCCGCAGAGCGATACTCTCCGGCCACCCGAGGCGCAAATCAATAAGATGCGTCTTGCCGGAACGCGCCAATTTGTCCCAGCGAACTACATGCACCAGGAAAGCCCGTTTTCGACAAGCGTCAGGAAAATGGAGGAACCTTGCTGAACCCAGCCGTAGAAAACGGCCCCGGACAGGCCAATGAAAGCCGCAGCCCCGAGAAGGAAGAGCGGCAGGCGCGATCGGGATGTCAGGTCCTGTTCCATGAAACCATTCTACCCTCGAGCAACAGGTGAGAAAAGCCCCGGAAACGGGCGTCAATTAGCACAAGATTAATCTCTCTCTGAGAGCCTGTTTTCACGAAGTGGTTCGCGGGGTTGGCGGCATCTTCTTCGGACACCGCGATATCGCGGCCAGGCGGCCCACGTTAGGCCGCTTTCCGTGCCCCTCCCCACCAGGCCTTATGAAAAGGCAGGATGAACCTTCTCCAACATTCGTGTCTGGCCGCAAACGGCGCAATCCCCATGGGTATCGCGCAGGGCGTTTAGCGGTTGCCGGCAAAGACATGCGTCAAGACAAAGACAACTGGAAGAGTTTGACATGACCAACGCCATCAAGCAGTCCGGAGCCCATCTCGAGATCGTCTCCTTTCATCTCGGCGATCAGGAATTCTGCATCGACATCATGGCGATCCGCGAAATCCGCGGCTGGGCGCCGGTAACCCCGATGCCGCATACGCCTTCCTATGTGCTCGGCCTCATCAACCTGCGCGGCGCGGTGAYCCCGGTCATCGACATGGCCTGCCGCCTCGGCATGAAGATGACCGAGCCTTCCGAGCGCTCCGCCATCATCGTCACCGATATCGCCGGCAAGCTGGTCGGACTGCTCGTCGAGCAGGTTTCCGACATGATGACGATCCGCAGCGAAGACCTGCAGCCGGCGCCGGAAATCATCCCCGAAGCGCAGCGCGCCTTCTGCCGCGGCATCGTGGCGCTCGAAAAGACGATGGTCTGTTTCCTCAATCTCGACACAGTGATCGCCGACGAGCTGGCCCGCGAAGCCGCCTGATTTTGCACCGCACAATATACCTCACTACCTTCCGTCACACGCGCACGTGGCGGAAGGTTAAATTATTGTAATCATTACATATTTGTAATATCCTACAAGGAACTCAAAGCGCAATGCCGAGTTTTCCTGTCGCAAAACGCCCAACCGAACCGCTCAAAACTCTTCGGCTGGTTACGAAGATAGGAGAATGACCATGAAAAAGGCTTTTGCTCTTGCAGTCCTGCTGTCGGCCGCTTCGATCGGTGGCGCCTATGCGCGTGACACGGGCACCGCCGCCATGCCCGCCGATGATGTTCGCATCGTCTATACCAATCCCGAACAGGACGACAGCGCCAGGATATTGGGCGTACCGGATAGTTTCATTCACCCCACCCGGGAGATGACCCAAGCAGCCCAGAGCGAAATCAGAAGTGACCGCGCGCTCCATGCGGAACTCGTCGGCCATAACGTCCAGCTCAACAATGTCGTGGCGATCGACACGGCGGCCAATGGCGGCAAGATCGTTTACATCCGCTAATAATCTGCCTTTCCGAACATGACTTTTTGAAACAGGCCCGCATCGCCGGGCCTGCTTTCATGTCGGCTCTATGAATTGACACAGGACACGCCCCATGGCTGTATCCGACAACATATCGCAACATTCGGGTTACGCTTTGGGAGGAGCGCTGGTGTGAGCGAAGCAGCCGATGCCATCATCGTGGGCGCGGGTCTTTCCGGGCTCGTTGCCGCAACCGAACTCGCCGACGCGGGCCGCTCGGTCGTCGTTCTC
Organism: Rhizobium sp. LCM 4573; assembly: GCF_001854865.1. Taxonomy (GTDB): domain Bacteria; phylum Pseudomonadota; class Alphaproteobacteria; order Rhizobiales; family Rhizobiaceae; genus Neorhizobium. The sequence goes on from NZ_MDDW01000001.1 coordinate 41,388, forward strand.
GATCAGGAACCGGAACAGAACCTCGGCGGGCAGGCATTCTGGTCGCTCGGCGGGCTCTTTCTGGTCGATTCGCCGGAACAGCGGCGCATGCGCATCCGCGACTCGTTCGATCTCGCATGGCAGGATTGGCTCGGCACCGCCGGTTTCGACCGCCCCGAGGACTATTGGCCGCGCGCCTGGGCGGAGGCTTACGTTGCGTTCGCGGCCGGTGAGAAGCGCGCCTGGCTGCGGCAGATGGGGCACCGCCTGTTTCCCGTGGTCGGCTGGGCTGAACGCGGCGGCTGGTCGGCCACGTCCCACGGCAATTCCGTGCCCCGCTTCCACATCACCTGGGGCACAGGTCCCGGCGTGGTCGAGCCGTTCGAAAAACGGGCCCGCGAAGCGGAGAAAGCTGGAAAAATCCGGTTCCTGTGGCGGCATAGGGTCGACCGGCTGCTGATCGAAGCAGGACAGGTGACCGGCATTTCAGGCACCTTGTTGGAGCCGAGCACAGCTCTGCGAGGCGCGGAAAGCTCGAGGGTAACCGTCGGGGATTTCGAACTCCGCGCCCAGGTGGTGATCGTCGCCTCAGGCGGCATCGGCGGCGACCAGGAGCTCGTCCGCGCCAACTGGCCGAAGCGGCTCGGACTGCCGCCCGCGAACATGGTTTCCGGCGTGCCGAAGCACGTCGACGGCCGGATGATCGGCATCACGGAAGCAGCGGGCGGCCGCGTCATCAACCGCGACCGCATGTGGCACTATGTCGAGGGGCTGAGAAACTGGAATCCCGTGTGGGAGCGGCACGGCATCCGCATCCTGCCCGGCCCCTCCTCCATGTGGTTCGATGCGTCAGGCAAGCGCCTGCCCGCGCCCTTCTTCCCCGGCTACGACACGCTCGGCACGCTGCAACACCTCATGGCGACGGGCAATGATTATAGCTGGTTCGTGCTGAACCAGAGCATCATCCGCAAGGAATTCGCGCTTTCCGGCTCGGAGCAGAACCCGGACCTCACCGGCCGCGACTGGCGGCTTACCGCAAGGCGTGCGGTCGGCAGGCGTGCCACCGGACCTGTGGAGGCCTTCAAGGAGCATGGCGAGGACTTTGTCATTGCCGACACGCTCGCCGGACTCGTCGCCGGCATGAACCGGCTTGTCGGCAACGACCTGCTGAAACTTACCGATATCGAGCGGGAGATCGTCGCGCGGGACCGGGAGATCGCAAATCCCTTCAGCAAGGATGCGCAGGTGATGGGCATTCACAATGCCCGCCGGTCGCTCGGCGAAAAGCTGGTGCGGACGGCAAAGCCGCATCGGATACTCGATCCCGCCCACGGGCCGCTCATCGCGGTGCGCCTCAACATACTGACGCGCAAGACGCTCGGCGGCCTGGAAACCGACCTCTCCGGCCGGGTTTTCGGTCACGATGGCAAGATCGTTCCCGGCCTCTATGCGGTGGGCGAGGCCGCAGGCTTCGGAGGCGGCGGCGTGCACGGCTACCGGGCGCTGGAGGGCACCTTCCTTGGCGGCTGCCTGTTCTCCGGCCGCAATGCCGGCAGGGCGGCGGCGGGCGCCATTCTCTGATCAAGGCTTGCCCTTGGTCCAGTTCACCTGCTGGCCGTAGAGCGGAACCGTCGAGATCGCCATCTTGGCCGAGCCTTCAATGATCTGCCGCGAATGGGCGAGATAGATCAGCGTGTCGTTCGCCTTGTCGTAAATGCGCTTGACCAGAAGATCCTTCCATATCAGCGAGCGGCCTTGGCGGAAGACTTCCTCGCCGCTCTTGGAAAGGTCGATATCGCCGATCTCCACCGGGCCGGTCTGGCGGCAGGAGATGGAACTGTTGGACGGGTCTTCGAACCAATTGCCCTGCTTCAGACGATCGATGATGGAGCGGTCGAAATAGGTGACATGGCAGGTCACGCCCTTGACCTCGGGATCGGCGACCGCCTCCACGATGATGTCGTTGCCGATCCAGTCCACGCCCACCTCGCCTACCACCTGAGCGGAGGCGGAAGCCGCAGAAAGGCTGGCGGCAAGAAAGGCCATGGCGGCCAGAGAACGAAGTGCGGTCATCACAAGCTCCGATAAACGATCCGTGATCTCAGATAATGTCCGCCGAGACGGATGCAAGCAACAGGCCACACTACTTCCGGACAGTGCAGGGCGCATAACCGTCCGAAAACAGCCTGCCGGCCTTCATGCCGATTATCGACGGAACATCCCGCACATGGGAAACGGCGACGGATTTCGCGATGGCGATCGCCGCCTCGGCACAAATTGCCGCGTCCTCCGCAGCGTTGTGGTGCTTGAAATGCAGGCCAAGATGGTCCGCCAGAACATTGAGCTTGTGCGAGCCGAGATGCGGCCAGACCTTCTGTGCCATTTTCACGCTGCAGAGATAGGAAAGCTGCGGATAGCTTTGCCGGTAGGCATCGAGACAGGCCCGCCAGACGCTGAAATCGAACGCCGCATTGTGCGCGATCATGGTGGCGTCGCGAAAGTCGTCGGCGAACTCGTCCATCACTTCTGGAAATTCGCCTGCGTCTTCGACATGTTCCGGCCGTATGCCGTGAATGGCGATGTTGAACGAGGAAAACCGCATCTCCCTGGGGCGAATGAGACGCTCCTCGACCCGCACAACCGCATTATCTTCTATCCATGCCAAACCGACAGAACAGGCGCTGCCGCGCTGCTCGTTGGCCGTCTCGAAATCTATGGCAATGGTCTTCAAGGCAAGGTCCGGTCGAATATCGGTCCTTGTCTACAGAAGCGGGATCGATTCGGCAAAGAGCGGTTTACGGCCTCCTTGACGCTCCGCCCTGCCTCTGGCCTTATGGCGCCATGACCAGCTTCGCCATCCACATGCACCTTACCATGACCATTCACCCTGCAGGGTGCGTGGCGGTTTTGGGGCGTTAGCCGGTCACCGTCCACACCCCTGCCGAAGCCGGCAGGGTTTTACCGCTCTGCTTTGGCCAAGCCCCAAGGAGAGCAAAATGAGTGACAAACCACCCGCTTTACCCTTTGTCATCCGCGCCGCGCGGATTTCCGATATCGAGCAAATCACGGAACTCGTGAACCTGCCGGGCTTTCGCTATGGCACGCTGCGGCTGCCCTATCAGACTGTGGAGACGACCCGCAAAAGGTTCGAGACCGCCAATTCCCGCACGGTGAGCCTCGTGGCGGAACTGGACGGCCGGATCGTCGGAGACGCCGGGCTGATGCCCTATGAGGGGCGCAGAAGCCATGCAGCGTCGCTGGGAATGGGCGTGCACGACGATTTCCGCGGTCGCGGCATCGGCAGTGCCCTTCTATCGGCATTGCTGGAGACAGCCGACAACTGGCTGAATCTTCGCCGGATCGAGCTGACGGTTTTTACGGATAACCAACCTGCAATCCGGCTCTATGAGAAACTCGGTTTCGCCAAGGAAGGCCATCTCCGGGAATTCGCCTTCCGCGATGGCGGTTATGTCGATGCCTATTCCATGGCACGGCTGAGAGCCTGACCGTCATCCGCCGATGAAGGTTAGCCACTCGTCCTCGTCCATCACCTCGACGCCGAGCTCCCTCGCCTTGTCGAGCTTGGAGCCGGCGCCAGGACCCGCCACGACATAGTCGGTTTTCTTCGAGACCGATCCGGCAACTTTGGCGCCTAGGCTTTCCGCGCGGGCCTTGGCCTCTTCGCGGGTGAATTTTTCCAGCGAGCCAGTGAACACCACGGTCTTGCCCGCGACCGGGCTGCCGCTTGCCGAAATCTGCTCGGCGGCCTGCGGCGTCACCTCCTCCAGGAGCTGCGAAATGACCTCGACATTGCGCGGTTCCTTGAAGAATTCGACGAGCGCTCGAGCGACTACCTCGCCGATGCCTTCGATATTGTTGAGGTCTTCCCACGCGTCGCCGGAAAAATTGGCAGCTTCCTTCATTGCCGCTTCGAAGGCCTCGTAAGTGCCGTAAGCACGGGCAAGCAGTTTCGCGTTGGTCTCGCCTATATGGCGGATACCGAGCGCATAGATGAAGCGGTTGAGAGCAATGCTTCGCCGTTCGTCGATGGCATCGAACAGCTTCTTGACGCTCACCTTGCCGAAGCCCTCGATATTCTCGAGCTTCGTCAGCTCCGAAGCCTCCTGCCGCTTCTTCAGCGTGAAGATTTCCGGCGCGGTCTTGATCGAAAGCGCCGGGTCGGACGATTCGAAGAAAAAATCGATCTGCTTGGCGCCAAGCCCTTCGATATCGAAAGCATTGCGCGAGACGAAATGCTTCAGGTGCTCGACAGCCTGGGCGCGGCAGACGAAACCACCGGTGCAACGGGTAACCGAATCGAGCTTGCCGGTCTTCTCGTTCTTCTCGCGCACGGCATGGCTGTCGCAGACGGGGCATTTCTTCGGGAACTCGTAAGGCACGGCATTCGCCGGGCGCTTCTCCATCACCACGTCGAGCACCTGGGGAATGACATCCCCTGCCCGCTGCACGATCACGGTATCGCCCACGCGGATATCGTGCTCATCTTCGCGGATGCGCTCGCCGGAATTGCCGATGCCCTTGATGTAATCCTCGTTATGGAGCGTCGCATTGGTTACGACCACGCCGCCGACGGTTACCGGCGTCAGGCGCGCGACCGGCGTAAGGGCACCGGTACGGCCAACCTGGATGTCGATCTTCTCGACATGGGTGAATGCCTGCTCGGCGGGGAATTTATGCGCCGTCGCCCAGCGGGGCGAGCGCGAGCGGAAACCGAGCCGCGCCTGCAGATCCAGCCGGTCCACCTTGTAGACGACGCCGTCGATCTCGTAGTCGAGATCCGGACGCTTCAGGCCGATCTCGTTGTAGTGGGCAATAATGTCTTCGACCTTGCTCAACCGCTTCATCAGCGGATTGACCGGAAAACCCCATTCTTCGAATTTTTCCACCATGCCCATCTGGGTATCGGCGGGCATTTCCGACATCTCGCCCCAGGTATAGGCGAAGAATTTCAGGTTGCGGCTCGCCGTAACCCTGGCGTCGAGCTGACGCAGCGAGCCCGCCGCCGTATTGCGCGGGTTCACATAGGTCTGCCTGCCTTCCGCTTCCATCTGCGCGTTGAGCGCCAGGAAGTCGCTCTTGCGCATGTAGACCTCGCCGCGCACCTCGACGACGTCGGGAGCGCCGGCGGGAAGCCGATTCGGGATTTCCTTGATGGTCTTGACATTCTCGGTGACGTTTTCGCCGGTGGTGCCGTCTCCGCGCGTCGCGGCGTTCACCAGCCTACCCTGCTCGTAGCGGATGGACATGGAAAGCCCGTCGATCTTCGGCTCCGCGGTAAAGGCTATCGAGCCGTCCGGCAGTTGGCCGAGGAAGCGATAGACCGACGAGACGAAATCCCGCACGTCCTCATCCGAAAACGTATTGTCCAGCGAAAGCATCGGCCGCGAATGGGTGATCGGCGCGAAGGTCGGCAATGGCGCAGCACCCACCCGTATGGATGGACTATCCGCGCGAATCAGATGCGGAAAGCGCTTCTCGATCGCATCATTGCGCCGCTTCAGCGCATCGTATTCCGCATCCGAAATCTCCGGCGCGTCGTTACCGTGATAGAGCTCATCGTGACGGGCGATCTCGGCGGCGAGGAAAGCCAGTTCCGCGGCAGCCTGTTCCTCTGTCAGGTTCTCGACGGGCGTTTGTTCGGCGGACATGCAAGCGACTCCTTCATAGAGGAGTCGCTTTTAGAGCAAATTGGAAAGATGGAAAATCCGGGCGATCGTCAGTAACGATCGATCAGGGGGCAGCCCGGTGCATTCGCGAAGACGAGTCTGACATTTTCCTGGGTTTCATAGTCGTAACCGTCGACCATTACCCGGCGCCTGCCTTCGCGAGCGATTTGTGCGTCGGAAATACCCATGCGTCTGGCAGCGCGCAAAGCGCGGCGCGGGCTGCATCCTTCGTAGGCCATTTCCCGATCTTCGTAGCGAGGCCTAGGAGCCGGCCGGTATTCACGATAGTCGTAGGCCGGCGGCTGGTCGCCAAAGTAGAATTCCACTCCCTGTGCAGCAGCCTGCGAGGGCAGCCCTATCCCTGCGGCGGCAAGCGACGCGATGCTGAAGATCATTGTGGTGCAGATTCTGGCCATGGCCATCTCCGTAAGCGAATAAGACTAGGTGCCGAACATAGGCAGGCGAACATGAACCGCAGCAAAACGGCCGGTTCATGTTCATTTTCGAAGAATCGGAAATTTAGACGCTGCCCGCCAGAAGCCGCTTGGCCGCCGCCCGCGCCTCATCGGTGACGGAAGCGCCGGCAAGCATGCGGGCGATCTCTTCGGTGCGGTGCTCCGGTTCCATGGTCGCCACGCGCGTGGCGATTTTCTCCGAGCCGTCGGTTACCGGCCCCTTGGAAATCAGGAGATGCGTGGCCGCGCGCGCCGCCACCTGCGGCGCATGGGTCACGGAAAGCACCTGCACCTTATCGGAAAGGCGTTTCAGCCGCTGACCGATGGCATCCGCCACCGCCCCGCCCACTCCGGTATCGATTTCATCGAAAACCAGCGTCGGAGCAGAGCCGCGATCGGCAAGCGCCACCTTGAGCGCCAGCAGGAAACGGGAGAGTTCGCCGCCTGAAGCCACCTTCATGATCGGACCGGGCCGCGTACCGGGGTTCGTCTGCACGTGGAACTCAACAGTATCTATACCTTCGGCGGCGGCGGCCTCTGGATCGCTCGTGACTTCCACCATGAATCGCGCCCGCTCGAGTTTGAGAGCGGGCAGCTCCGCCATCACCGATTCGGCAAGCGCATCCGCGCCATGGCGGCGTTTCTGCGAAAGCGCGATGGCGGCCCGGTCATAGTCCGCCTTGGCGGCTGCGGTCAGCTTTTCAAGCTCGCCGAGCTTTTCCTCACCCGCATCGAGATCAGCGAGATCGGCAACCATCTTTTCCGCAAGGGCCGGCAGGTCGGCGACCGCAACCGAATATTTGCGTCCGGCAGCGCGGAGCGCAAACAGCCGCTCTTCCACCCGTTCCAGCTCGCGCGGATCGAATTCTGTTTTTCGAAGCGCCGCCTCGACTTCCATCTGTGCGTTCGAAAGATGATTCAGCGCCGTGTCGAGCAGTTCGACGGTTTCTTCGAGCAGGCCCGGCGCCTCATGGCTCTTGCGTTCCAGGCGGCGCACCATGGAGGCGATGAGCGGAACGGGAGATGCGTTGCCGTTCAGGAATTCGGATGCTTCGGAAATGTCGCCGGCGATGCGCTCCGCTTTCTGCATGCGCGAGCGCTGCTCGGCCAACTCATCCTCCTCGCCGTCGCGGGGACTCAGCGTTTCCAGTTCCTCGACGGATGCACGCAGATAGTCCGCTTCGCGGGCAGCCGCCTCCACCTTGGCACGGTGCACCTTGAAGGCTCTTTCCGCATCTTTCCAGGAGCGGTAGAGGCCCGACACATGCTGGGCGTCTTCGCCGAGCCCGGCAAAGGCATCGAGCAGGGTCCGATGAGCATCGGTATCGACCAGCGCCCGATCATCGTGCTGGCCATGGATTTCCACGAGCAACTGGCCGGCCTGGCGCATGAGCTGCACGCTCACCGGCTGATCGTTGACCGAGGCGCGCGTGCGCCCATCGGCCGACTGGACGCGCCGGAAGATCAGGTCGCCGTCGTCGTCGATGCCGTTCTCCCGTAGAAGCAGCCGTGCCGCATGTCCCGGCGGCACATCGAAGACCGCCGTCACCTGCCCCTTTTCCTCCCCATGGCGAACGAGACCGCCATCGCCGCGCCCGCCGAGAGCGAGCGAAAGACTGTCGAGAAGAATGGATTTGCCGGCCCCCGTCTCGCCGGTCAGCACTGAAAGGCCGGTTTCGAAGGCGAGATCCAGTCGCTCGATCAGAACGATATCCCGGATCGATAACTGGATCAGCATGTTTCCTCGATCTTGGCTTATGCGCCTATAAGACGAGCCCCGGCACGCGAGATCCAGGAACCGCGGTTCTCACGTGGCTCTACGCCACCCGTCTGCAGAAGCTTGTAGGAATCCGCATACCACTGGCTGTCTGGATAGTTGCGCCCGAGAACGGCAGCAGCCGTCTGCGCCTCTTCGACGATGCCCATCGCAAAATAGGCTTCCGTCAGACGCGCCAAGGCCTCTTCCACCTGATTGGTATTGGAATACTGCTCGACCACCGTACGGAACCGCGTAATCGCGGCGAGGTATTCCTTGCGCTCGAGGTAATAGCGGCCGACCTGCATCTCCTTGCCGGCGAGCTGGTCGCGGGCGAATCGAATCTTGGCCTGCGCATCCTCGACATATTCCGAATCCGGATAGTCGTTGACGACCTTGGTCATCGCCTCGATAGTGCGGCCGGCCGCGCGCTGGTCCTGCGTCACGTCGGCGATCTGCTTGGAATAGGAAAGCCCAACGAGATACTGCACATAGGCAGAATCCTTGGAATGCGGATATTGGGCCAAGTACCGGTTACCGGTCTTGATGGCCTCGTCGTTCTGGCCGAGCCGATACTTGCTGAAAGTGCTCATCACCAGAGCCTTGCGCGCCCATTCGGTGAACGGGTGCTGCCGGTCGATGGCGTCGAACTTGCGGCTCGCCTCGGCGATATTGCCCGCCTTCATGTTGGCGAGGCCCTGGTTGTACAGGGTTTCCGGCGGATCGCTTTCAAAGCCGAGCTTGGTGATGTCGATGTCCTTATCGGACTGGCACGCGGTCACGCCGAACCCGGCGCCCATAAGCATCAGCGAAACGAGCGCCAACCGCGCCGTTCCACGCATTCCAGCAGACCTTGCATAAGCCATTCGATACTTCCCGATCGTCCCGCGCTTAAAAGCCCTCTGCTCTAGCCATAAAAGCAAAGAGAGAGCAACGCAATGATGGCGCATTAACGCAATTTTGTGGCATTCGTAACCCTTTCGGGCATCGAAAAGCCATATCGAAATACTTCCACACAAAAGAAAAGGCCGCTTCCGGGGAAGCGGCCAGGTCTACTGCGGCGAAACTTATCAACCCGCCCAAGGGGCGAATTCCGGCATGCTGACCGGCACGAACTCCCCTGCCCGGACGCGCTGGCTGCGCGACGGAGCCTCGACTACCTCGTAAGCAGTCGGGTCGCTCAGCAGCGCCTTCAATGCATTGGCGTTCATCTTGTGACCACCGCGATAGGAACGGTAGCAGCCGATGAACTGCGCGCCGGCAAGCGCCAGATCGCCGACGGCATCGAGCGTCTTATGACGTACGAATTCATCTTCAAAACGCAGGCCTTCGATGTTGACGACCGTATCGTCGTCGGAGATCACGACGGAATTCTCGAGCGAGGAGCCGAGTGCATAGCCGGCAGCCCACAGACGCTCGACATCGCGCATGAAGCCGAAGGTACGGGCGCGGGCGAGTTCCTGCTTGAAGGTTGCAGCTGTCAGATCGCCCTTCCACGTCTGGCGGCCGATCAGCGGCGATGCAAAATCGATCTCCACTTCGAAACGGGTGCCGTCATACGGACGGAACTCCGACCAGGATGCGCCCGATTCGATACGCACCGGCTTTACGACGCGGATGTAGCGTCGCTTGATGCCGAGATTGACGATTCCGACCTGCTCGATCGCCTCGATAAAGGGATAGGAGCTGCCGTCCATGATCGGCATCTCGCCGCCATCCACCTCCACGACGACATTGTCGATGCCGAGCGAATAGAGGGCGGCCATCACGTGCTCGATGGTCGCGACCGAGCGCACCAGCGAAGTGCCCAATACGGTGCAAAGATCGGTATTGCCCACCTGCGAGGAAACCGCGCGATATTCGGCGACGCTGCCGTCTTCGAAGTTACGGCTGAAGACGATGCCGGTACCGGCTTCCGCAGGCTGGAAGGTAATGCCGACGGAACTTCCCGAATGAACGCCGATTCCCGTCAGGGTGACAGGCGCGGCGATTGTCGTCTGGAAACCAAGTAGTCCGATGGTCATTACTTACTGCCTTCTTTTTGCCGGCCCGAGAGCCGGAGTTCTGTTACCCGGATAGCCACCCCATTCTGAGGACTCGCGTTTTCCGGGCCTTTGTCAGGCTCCTACATACGCACACGCTTCGGACATTCCAAATCACTGTTCGTTTCGGTTTGTAACGTTGCTAACCCACGAAGCCGCCTTCGCTTTTCGGCGCGGGCGAAAGCTTCAATGACAAGGGCCCGGATAGGTGATCCGGGCCCTTGCGCGATATCGGAGAAGACGTTCTCAGTTCGACTGGCGGCGCAGGAACGCCGGGATTTCGAGCTGGTCGTCGTCGTGATGGCTGGCCGCCCGCGGAACCGCCCGGCCCTGATCGTCCAGCTGGCCGCGACGGGGAGCGTAAAGGCTCGCTTCCGGAGAAAGCGACCGGCGCTGCTGGGAGGCGGCGCTCGGAGCCGGCGCAGTCATGTCGGCATTGACCGGCTCGTCCTCGCGGCGTCCGAGCGAATTCGTGATTCGCTTCAGGAGGCCCATCGGACCGCGCTCTTCCTGAACATGCTGCACGGGATGAGCGCGATGCTCCATCTCGGCCTTAACCACCGGCGGGAAGTCTTCCACCTTCGGCATGCGGACCGGCTCGACAACCTGCGGAGCGGGAGCCGGGGCATGCTCTTGATGGTAAGGCTGCGCCATGCGCGGTGCCGGCTGCGCCTGCATGTGATGAGCATGAGCAACCGAAGGCTGCGGTGCCGGGCGATTCATGACCGGAGCCGGTGCAGGTGCTTCGGCCGGAGCCGCGGCAGCGAAGATCCGGCTTTGCGGGCGGAACTCTTCCTGCGGCTGCTGCATGGCCGGCTGCGGTGCGGCAGGCTGAGGCGCCGCGGCGATGGCAAGCTCCCGTTCCATGTCGGCCTCTGCCTGACGGATGGTTTCGGCAATCGGGTCGACGGTCTTGGGTGCCTGCGTCATCACTGCAGGCTGCACTGCGGCCGATGCCGAGGCAACGGCCGCGGAGGGACGGATAATTGGCTTGGCGGCTGCACGCATTTCCATCGCGTGGAGATCGCTCTGGCCGGCGTTGCGATCGATTCCGGTCGCGACGACGGAGACGCGGATCAGGCCTTCGAGCGCCTCGTCGAAGGTCGCGCCGAGGATGATGTTGGCATCCGGATCGACTTCTTCGCGGATACGGGTCGCAGCCTCGTCGACTTCGAAGAGAGTGAGATCGCGACCGCCGGTGATGGAGATCAGCAGGCCTTGAGCACCCTTCATCGAGGTTTCGTCGAGCAGCGGGTTGGCGATTGCGGCTTCCGCAGCCTGCAGCGCACGGCCCTGGCCGGATGCTTCGCCTGTGCCCATCATCGCACGGCCCATTTCACGCATCACCGAGCGAACGTCGGCGAAGTCGAGGTTGATGAGGCCTTCCTTGACCATGAGGTCGGTGATGCAGGCAACGCCCGAATAGAGCACCTGGTCCGCCATCGCGAAGGCATCCGCGAAAGTGGTCTTGTCGTTGGCGATACGGAAGAGGTTCTGGTTCGGGATGACGATCAGCGTATCGACCGACTTCTGCAGTTCCTGGATGCCTTCTTCGGCGAGACGCATGCGACGGCCGCCTTCGAAGTGGAACGGCTTCGTCACGACGCCGACCGTCAGAATGCCCTTGTTCCGGGCCGCCTGCGCAACGACCGGAGCCGCGCCCGTGCCGGTGCCGCCGCCCATGCCGGCGGTAACGAAGCACATGTGCGTCCCGGAGAGATGATCGATGATCTCGTCGAGGCATTCTTCGGCAGCAGCGCGGCCGACTTCCGGCTGGGAGCCCGCGCCGAGACCTTCGGTGACCTGCACGCCCATCTGAATGATGCGCTCGGCCTTGGTCATGCTAAGAGCCTGAGCATCAGTATTGGCGACCACGAAATCGACGCCTTCAAGGCCCGCCGTGATCATATTGTTGACGGCGTTGCCGCCGCCGCCGCCGACGCCGAACACGGTGATCCGGGGCTTCAGTTCGGTAATATCAGGCTTCTGCAGCTTGATGGTCATGTTACCAGTTCCTTCTTTTTCCTGGCCGCGTCGCCAATCGGGCCAATTCATTCAACTTTTCTCTGACGTCCGAACGCCACTCCAGCACGTCAAAAACTCTCCTTCAGCCATTGGCCCATGCGAGCCAGCCGGCCGTTACCATTGCCGAGCGAGGCGATGAGCCCGCTCTGCGAAGCATGTGTTTCCAGTTCCGCGACCTGCGGATAGATCATCAGTCCCACGGCCGTCGAAAATGCAGGTCCCTTGGCCGCAGCCGGAAGACCCGAGACGCCCATCGGGCGGCCAATCCGGACATTGCGGGCCAAAATCCGCCGGGAGGTTTCCGCAAGACCGGTCAACTGGCTCGCTCCTCCGGTCAGGACCACGCGTTTTCCGACGATCGGGCTGAAGCCCGACTTCTGGATACGGTCACGGATGAGCTCCAGCGTCTCCTCGATGCGAGCTCGAACGATCCGCGTCACCAGCGACCGCGGAACCTGGGTCGGCTGATCGCGATCGTCCTCGCCGATCGGCGGGACGGAGATCAGGTCGCGCTCGTCCGCGCCGGTGGAAAGCGCCGAACCATGAACGACCTTCAAACGCTCTGCGTCCTCGATCCGGGTCGACAGGCCGCGGGCAAGGTCGGTGGTCACATGGTGACCGCCAAGCCCGATGGCGTCGGTGTGAACGAGCCGGCCTTCGGCGAATACCGAGATCGTGGTGGTGCCGGCGCCCATGTCGATCGCCGCACAGCCAAGCTCCACCTCGTCGTCCACCAGTGCCGCAAGCCCGCTTGCGTAAGGCGTGGCCACAATGCCCTCGACCGAGAGATGCGCACGGTTGACGCAGAGCTCCAGGTTCTTGAGCATGGCCTGCTCGGCCGTCACCACATGCATGTCTACGCCGAGAATATCGCCGAACATCGACTGCGGATCGCGAATGCCGCGCTCACCGTCGAGAGAGAAGCCGGTCGGCAGCGAATGCAGTATCGCACGCTCCTGGCGGCGCGACTGCTGGCTGGCGGCGACCAGAACCTTGCGCAGGTCCGCCGCTTCGACCTCCTGTCCACCGAGATCGATCGTCGCCGTGTAGACGTCGCTCGCCAAACGGCCGGCCGAAACATTGACGATGAGGCTGTCGACGGTGAGTCCTGCCATGCGCTCGGCGGTATCCACCGCCAGCCGCACAACGCCCTCCACGGCATCGAGATCGGCGATCACGCCGGACTTCACGCCCCGTGAACGCTGGTGGCCGATGCCGATGATCTCGACGCTGTGCGTGYGGCCGGGCAGGATTTCGCTTTCCTGACGCGGCGTCAGCCGGCCGATCATGCAGACGATCTTGCTCGAGCCTATATCGAGCACTGAAACTACGTGACTGCGCTTCGAAGACAGCGGCTTCAGACGCGGCAGACCGAAATGGGAAGACCCGAAAAGGCTCATGACTGCCCCGCCTTCTTGAGTGCCTTGGTACGCGCGTCGAGCGCCTGCTTGCGCCGATCGTCGGCACTCGCCGTCAACTGCACGGTCGTACGGTCGTCGAGCCTGAGGTCTACGGCTGCGATATCACGCTCCAGAACCCCCTGCTCGGCTTCGAGGCGGGAAAGAACGGCAAGCGCCTTGTGGATGTTGCTTTCCGGCAGCTTCAGGACGATGCCGTTGTCGAGATGCAGATCCCAACGACGGCCGGCGACGCGAACATAGGCGCGCACCCGCTGCCTGATCTCCGGCCATCCGGCGAGCTCTTCCTCGAAGGAGGCTGCGGCACGTTCCGCATCGCGGCCGACGAAAAGCGGCAGGGAAGCAAACTTGCTATCCCTGAGTGGCGCGATCACGCTACCGTTGCGTTCGATCAGCGAAAGCTCCGAGCCATGCTGCCAGATCCCGAATGCCTGGCGCTCCTTGAGGGTGACCTCGATGGTCCTGGGATAAACCTTGCGAACTTCGGCATATTCCACCCAGGGAAGCTCCGAAAGCTTGCGGCGCGCAGCCTCGACATCGAGAGCCAGCAGCGAAGTCGTGCCGTCGAGCCCGAGAAGCTGGAGAATATCGATCTCCGAGGTTTCGTTGTTGCCGGAAACCCGAACATCTTCGATGGCAAACCCGGCCGAAGCGGTCAACGCCTGAGCAAAGGCCTGGCCGTGCCCGCCGACCGACATGCCATAGAGACCGGTTGCACCAAGAAAAGCAAACGTGGCAAAGGTTCCGGTATGCGCCGGGATATGGATGCGGCCGGTCGCAAGACTGACACAGAAACGAACGACGCGACGCAACGGGCGCGGCAGAACCCGACGATCCTCGGCACCCACATAAGCTTCCCGATTGCGGCTGCGCGGTCCGCCCGCCCTTTTGCCGATCAACGCAAGCACGACGCGTCCTCCACCATCCAACGGACAAGTTCACCAAAGGAGTGGCCGGCATGAGCGGCCATTTCAGGCACCAGCGACGTCGGGGTCATGCCGGGCTGCGTATTGATCTCCAGCCAAATGACCTCACCGTCTTCGGAAAAACGATCGTCGTAGCGGAAATCGGAGCGACTCACGCCCCGGCAGCCCATCGCCTGATGCGCCTTGAGGGCCAGTGTTTGTATCTTTTGGTAAATATTCGGTGAAATCTGCGCCGGAATGACATGCTTCGAGCCACCCGCAGCGTATTTCGCATCGTAATCGTAGAATGCGTTGCCGACCGGCACCACCTCGGTGACTCCGAGCGCCACATCGCCCATCACACCGCAGGTCAGCTCGCGCCCATAGATGTAGCGCTCGACAAGAACGCGATCACCGTAGCGCCACTCCGACGAAGTGATGACCTGCGGCGGATGGGACTGATCCTCCTTGACGATAACGACACCGAAAGATGAGCCCTCCCGGACCGGCTTCACCACGTAAGGAGGCTTTATCGGATGCGTATTGCCGATATCGAAACGGCTCATCGAGCGGGCCTCGGCAACCGGCACCCCGGCGGCCTTGGCGACATGCTTGGCCTGATGCTTATCCATGGCGAGCGCCGAGGCGAGCACGCCGGAATGCGTATAGGGAATTTCGAGATATTCGAGGATGCCCTGGATCGTCCCATCCTCTCCGAAAGGACCATGCAGCGCATTGAAGGCGACGTCCGGCTTCAGTTCGGAAAGAACCGCCGCAACACCGCGATCAACATCAACGCGGGTGACGCGATATCCTTCCTCCTCCAGCGCCTTTGCGCAGGCATTCCCCGATGACAGGCTGACGGGCCGCTCGGAGGAAAAGCCTCCCATCAAAACAGCCACATGCTTGCCGGTCATCGATCACTCCCCGAGAAAAAAGGACTACGCTTCTACGCCGTCGCTCTTGCGCCAGCCTGTCCGGAGATTGCGATTCCCGCCGCCCTTCAGACATGGGCGCATTAGTGCCCGAATATGGTTAACAAAACGTTTACCTTGGTTAACCAGACACCCGAAGCCAATGAAATAAAAGAGCAAATTCCACCGCCATTAAGACGAAACTTTAAATGGGAACCGCGGCGAACGACCGAATCCTTAAGGGCTGGGCCTACGCATGTGCCGGAGCGATTCCTGACAAGATCCCGCGCATTTCTTTTCTCTTATTGCGTCTTTTCTGTTTTGGTTTTCGAAAAATTACGCTATGGCCGACCGGGCCCTCCCAAGAGCCTCCTATAATTCCTCTTAATTGGATGCAGCGATGACCAATGCGATACCGACAGTATCGCCGTCCGCTGAGCCGTTAGAACCTGTTGCATTGAACTCCCCTGCACGAGTCCTGACGGCCAGTCTGGTCGGCACGACGATCGAATTCTTCGATTTCTATGTTTACGCCACGGCCGCGGTGCTGGTTTTCCCGACCCTGTTCTTTCCGAACAGCGATCCGACCACCGCACTGCTCGCCTCCTTTGCGACATTCTCGATCGCGTTCTTCGCCCGCCCGCTCGGAGCAATCGTCTTCGGGCACTTCGGCGACCGCATCGGCCGCAAGACGACGCTCGTGGCTGCCTTGCTCACCATGGGTATTTCCACAGTGGTGATCGGGCTTTTGCCATCCTATGAGGCGATCGGCGTCGCCGCACCACTGCTTCTGGCGCTTTGCCGATTCGGCCAGGGTTTCGGCCTCGGCGGAGAATGGGGCGGCGCGGTACTGCTCGCGACGGAGAATGCGCCTCCCGGCAAACGGAGCTGGTACGGCATGTTCCCGCAGCTCGGCGCGCCGGTTGGCCTCTTCCTCTCCTCGGGCATGTTCTGGGTGCTTCTCCACTTCATGTCGCAGGAAACGCTGCTGAGCTGGGGCTGGCGTGTGCCTTTCCTGGCATCCATCCTCCTGATCGCGCTCGGCCTGTGGGTGCGGCTTTCGATCACCGAAACGCCGGCGTTCCAGAAGACGATCGACAGACAGGAGCGCGTGGAAGTGCCGGTCGCGGAACTCTTCCGCAATCACAAGCRCAGCCTCGTGCTGGGCACTTTCGTGGCGCTCGCGACCTTCGTGCTCTTCTACATCGGTTCGGCCTATCTGCTCTCCTACAACGTCAAGGTGCTGCAGATGCCGTTCATCGAAGCACTTGAGGTCCAGATCCTCGGCTCCGTCGTCTTCGGTATCTTCATCCCCATCATCGGCAAGCTGGGCGATCGCTTCGGTCGTCGCGAAATGCTGGTTCTCACGACCGTGCTGATCGGTATCTTCTCGTTCTTCCTGCCGGGTCTGATGACCGGCGGCGAAGCATCGATCTTCGCTTTCTCGGCGCTCGCCATGCTGCTGATGGGCATGACCTACGGCCTGATCGGGACCGCGCTCGCCGCACCCTTCCCCACCGCCGTGCGCTATACCGGCTCGTCGATCACCTTCAACTTCGCCGGCATCTTCGGCGCCTCGTTGGCGCCCTATATCGCCACCTGGCTGCAGGCAAATTACGGCATGACCTATGTGGGCTATTATCTCGGCCTGTCGGCGGTCATCACGCTCGCCTGCATCCTGCTCTCCGGCAAGGACGAAGTCTGAAACAGACCGGAATCAGAATAACAAGAAAGCCCGCGAAGCTATTGGCCTCGCGGGCTTTTCAATTTTCAGAACCCGGTTAGGCGGAACGTGGTGTCCCGGCTACCTTCGCAGCCGCCACTTCTTCCGTATCGTCTACCAGCTTCCAGGCCACCGCGCCGAGCACCGCACCTACGATCGGCGCGACCCAGAACAGCCAAAGCTGTCCGAGCGCCCAGCCTCCGGCAACCACCGCCACACCGGTCGAACGAGCCGGATTGACGGAAGTGTTGGTGACCGGGATCGAGATCAGATGGATCAGCGTCAAGGCGAGGCCGATCGCGATCGGGGCAAAACCGGCCGGAACCTTGGAGCCTGTCGCCCCGAGGATGATGAAGATGAAGAAGCCCGTGAGGACGACTTCCGCAACCAGCGCGGCGGTCAATGAATAGCCGCCGGGCGAATGCTCGCCATAGCCATTGGACGCAAAACCGCCGAGCTGGAAATCGGCCTTACCCGAAGCGATCAGGTAAAGCACGAAAGCTGCAACCACGGCTCCCACCACCTGAGCGATGATGTAGGGCACGAGGCTTGCTGCCGGAAACCTGCCGGCCACCGTCAGGCCGACCGATACTGCGGGATTGAAATGACCACCGGAAATGCCGCCGACGGCATAGGCCATGGTCAGGACTGTGAGGCCGAAAGCCAGGGATACGCCTACAAAACCGATACCAAGGTCGGGATAGGCGGCAGCCAAGACGGCGCTCCCGCATCCCCCGAATACAAGCCAGAATGTACCAAAGAACTCAGCCGAAAGTTTCTTGAACATCGAGAACCCCCACATAGTGTGCCCTTTCCGGCTCACGCCGGGGAGAGGGCACGAGTCGTCACTGCCCAATGACTATGCAGCAAGATTGACGAAATGCAACTTGAGCAGGCAGCAGGTAGTTTTCGGCGATGTCGGAGCTTGGAAAAAGAGATGAAGAGGTTTGTTAGAAAATCCCAACAAGAATATGAATCAAATCGCTTAAGGATCATCGATGCCCCAGCCTTAACCGAGGCATCGACTTTTCAGCTTACTCGTTAGTCACGCCTTGGAAAGGCCTCACCTCGCGCCCCGGCATGAAGATACCGAGTCGCTTGATCTCCCATTCGAGCTTGATTCCGGAATGCTCGAAGACGCGCTGGCGCACCGTTTCCCCGAGATATTCGAGATCGTAGCCGGTAGCGTGGCCTATATTGATCATGAAGTTGCAGTGAAGCGAGGACATCTGCGCTCCACCGCTCATGAGCCCGCGCCCGCCTGCTTCGTCGATAAGTTTCCAGGCCGAATGGCCTTCCGGATTCTTGAAGGTCGAACCGCCGGTCTTCTCTTTGATCGGCTGCACCGTTTCGCGATGTTGGCGGACGGCATCCATATCGGCGCGGATCTTCGCCCGATCTTCCGGATAGCCCTCGAAGACCGCATGCGTAAAGATCAGGTCGGCAGCGGCCGAGGAATGACGATAGCTGTACCCCATATCCGCGTTGGAAATCACGTGCTTGTTGCCCTTGCGGTCGACCGCATGGACCTCGACAACTCGCTGGCAGGTTTCTCCGCCGTTAGCCCCGGCATTCATGCGCAGCGCGCCGCCGATCGAACCGGGAATACCGTAATAGAATGCAAACCCGCCGATACCGTTATCCATCGCCATGGCGGCAATGTGCTTGTCGGGGCAGATCGCGCCAGCCTGGATGCGGTTCTCGCCGGCGAGATCGACCTGGCCGAACCCCTTGGCAGAAAGGCGAAGAACCACGCCCGGAATGCCGCCGTCGCGAACCAGCAGGTTGGAGCCGACGCCCACGACAGTCAGCGGTACTTCCTTGGGAAGAATCTTGAGAAAGGCGACGAGGTCATCGACATCGTGCGGCTGGAACATCAGCTCCGCAAGGCCGCCCGCCTGAAACCAGGTAACGCGGTCCATGGGAGCGTCCGGCGTCAGACGTCCACGCAATTCCTTGACGCCTTCTCCAAGCGACGCCAGCAGTTTTTCCCCGTTCACCTGTTTCATTCTCACTGTCCCGAAATACCTTCCAGTTCCCTCGGCAATGCTGCCGCCCATTGCGTGATATTGCCAGCCCCCAGAAGAACCACGAAATCACCCGGTTCCGCAATGCCCGATACAATCGATGCGAGTTCCGCCGGAGAAGATATATATCGCACATCGCGATGACCGCCCGATCGGATACGCGTGACCAGCGCTTCGGAATTGGCGCCTTCGATCGGCTCTTCGCCGGCCGCATAGACCGGCGCCAGTATGATGCTATCGGCATCGTTGAAGCAATTGGCAAAATCCTCGAACAGGCTYGACAGGCGCGTATAGCGATGCGGCTGATGGACCGCGATGACGCGGCCCTGGYAGGCTTCGCGTGCTGCCTTCAGCACGGCCTTGATCTCTACGGGATGGTGGCCGTAATCGTCGAACACCTGAACGCCGTTCCAGCTTCCCGTCAGCGTGAAGCGCCTTTTGACGCCGCTGAAGGCGGCAAGTCCCTTGCGGATGCTTTCTTCCGGAATGCCGAGCCGGTTGGCGACCGCGATCGCCGCGGTGGCGTTGGAAATATTGTGCCGGCCGGGCATCGGCAGCTTCAGGTCGCTGAACTTGAAGACCTCGCCCGTGCGGCGGCGGCGTATTTCCACATCGAAGGTCGAAAGCGTCCCCTCCATAAGGACGTTGGAGAAGCGCACGTCAGCCTGCGGGTTTTCTCCATAGGTGATGATCTTGCGGTCCTCGATACGGCCGACCAGCGCCTGCACCTCCGGATGATCGAGGCAGAGCACGCCGAAGCCGTAGAACGGCACGTTCTCGACGAACTGCCGGAAAGCCGCTCGTACGGCATCGAAATTTCCGTAGTGATCCAGATGTTCGGGGTCGATATTGGTGACGACGGCGACATCGGCGGGCAGCTTCAGGAAGGTGCCGTCCGATTCGTCGGCTTCCACCACCATCCACTCACCCTCGCCCATGCGGGCATTGGTGCCGTAGGCATTGATGATGCCGCCATTGATGACGGTCGGATCCAGCCCGCCTGCCTCAAGCAGCGCGCCCACCATCGATGTGGTGGTCGTCTTGCCATGCGTACCGCCGATGGCGATGGCATTGCGGAAGCGCATCAACTCGGCGAGCATTTCAGCACGGCGGACGATCGGCAGCGATTTTTCACGCGCGGCGACGAGTTCCGGATTGTTCTTCTTGATGGCAGTCGAGACGACGACCACCTCCGCATCGCCCAGGTTTTCGGCCTGATGTCCAACGAAGACCGGAATACCCTTGTCGCGCAGGCGCTGCACGTTGGCGCTGTCGGCCTGGTCCGATCCCTGCACGCGATGGCCGAGATTGTGCAGCACCTCGGCAATGCCGCTCATGCCGATCCCGCCGATGCCGATGAAATGGACGAGCCCGATGGCCTTCGGCAGCTTCATGCATGTACTCCTTTGATAACTGAAATCGGCTTGCGCTCGGCAATAGCCACAACCATGTCCGCCAGCAAGCCCGCCGCGTCGGGCCGGCCCGCCTGCTTTGCCGCGGCCGCCATCTTTTCGAGACGTTCCGGCTCCTTCATGGCTGCCGAGATCATAGCAGCGAGCCTGTCCGGAGAAAGTTCGGATTGCGCCACGACTTCGGCACCTCCGGTGGCGACAAGCGCCGCCGCATTGGCTGCCTGGTCGTGATCGAGCGCGTAGGGATAGGGGACGAGAATGGCAGGCCGGCCAATCACCGAGATCTCCGACACCGTCGAGGCGCCGGAACGGCAGACTACCAGATGCGCCACCGCAAGACGTTCCGCCATGTCTGTGAAGAAAGACGAGACATCCGCAGGCGCCTGCAGCTTGGCGAAGCAGGAATTCACCCGGTCGGCATCCTCGGGCCGGGCCTGCTGGGTCACCACGAGACGCTTGCGCTCCGGTTCCGCAAGCAGGCTGAGCGCCGTCGGCACGGCGGAGGAGAAGAACTGCGCACCCTGGCTACCGCCGAAGACGACGAGCCGGAACGGCGCATCCCCCTGCGATGGCACGTAAGGTATCTTGGCTGCCTCGAGCACGGCGGGACGAACCGGATTGCCGGTGGTGACAGTCTTGGCCGCGTAAGGCCCGGTGTTCTCCGGGAGGAAGCCGCCGGCGATCGCCTGAACCTTGCCGGCCAAGGCCTTGTTCGCCCGGCCCATCACCGCATTCTGCTCGTGGATCATCGACGGAACGCCCATCGAGGTCGCAGCCATCAGCGGCGGCACCGTCGGATAGCCGCCGAAACCGACCACGGCGACGGGCTTCAGGCGTCCGATCAGCCTGCGCGCCGCACGCAGCCCCGTCCAGAGCTTCCAGCCGGTCCGAAGCAGTGCCACCGGATTCTTCGATGCGAGCGTCGCCGACGGTACGACATGGATTTCGTCCGCCGGAAACTTGCCGGCAAAACGTTCGGCGCGGCTGTCCGTGACGAGGTGAACGGAATAGCCTCGCGCCCGGAGCTCGTGTCCGAGGGCTTCGGCCGGAAATACATGGCCGCCGGTGCCACCGGCGGCAAGCAGGATAATGCCTTTGGTCATAGTTCCCTACTCCGCCGGAACACCGTGGCCGACGCGGAAAAGGCTCCGCTCCTGGGCCCGTTTTTCAGGGCGGTGACGCGTCAGCGCGAGAATGAATCCGGCCGTCACGCAGATCGCGATCATAGACGACCCCCCGTAGGAGATCAGCGGCAGGGTCATGCCCTTCGCGGGCATGAGTTCCAGGTTGACCCCGATATTGATCATCGATTGCATGCCGATCTGCAGCACCAGGCCCGCGACCGCGAAGCGGTTGAAGTCATCGCGCTCCTTGAAGGCGTGATTGAGGCCGCGCAGCACGATGAAGGCAAAAACCACTACAAGCGCCATGCAGAAGACGATACCGAATTCCTCCGCGGCCACGGAGAAGATAAAGTCGGTGTGGCTGTCCGGCAGGATGCGCTTGACGACGCCCTCGCCCGGCCCCTGGCCGAACCAGTCTCCGCGGATGATGGCGTCGCGGGCCGTCTCCACCTGGAAACGATCGCCTTCGCCGGTCAGGAACYTGTCGAAACGGGAGGTCACGTGCGGCAGCATGTAATAGGCAGCAAGCAGGCCGCCGGCTCCGAAGCCGCCAAGCACCACGATCCAAAGCCAGGGCATCCCGGCCATGAAGAACATGCCGCCCCAGACCACGCTCGTCAGGATCGTCTGGCCGAGGTCCGGCTGAGCGACCAGCAGGGCGGCGACGATGCCGAAAAGGATGATGGCGAAGAGATTGCCGGGAATTTCCGGTTGCCGCGCATGCTCGGCGAAAAGCCAGGCGCAGACCACCACGAAAGCAGGTTTCATGAATTCGGACGGCTGGATGGAGAAGCTGCCGATCGAGATCCAGCGCCGCGATCCCTTGACCTCGACGCCGAAGAACAGCGCCAGCACCATCATGGCGATGGAGACAAGCAGTAGGATGATCGCCGCCCGGCGCACCTGCCGGGGCGACATGAAGGAAAGACCTATCATCACCGCCAGTGACGGAATTACGAAGAGCGCATGCCGCTCGACGAAGTGGAAGCTATCGAGACCGAGCCTTTCGGCAACCGGCGGAGAGGCCGCGAAGGAAAGCATGAAGCCGAGCCCCATGAGCAGCACGAAGGCGGCGAGAAAGAAACGGTCGATCGTCCAGAACCAGTCTGCGAGCGGACCACGATCTGCGCGGCTTACCATCTGTCAGTTCCCCTTTCCCGTCTCGATCAGCATCGTGACACCGTCCAGGCCTGCGACATGCTTGACGAAGGCATCGCCGCGCACTTCGAAGTTCTTGTACTGATCGAAGCTCGCGCAGGCCGGCGACAGCATGACGGCGGAAGCCTCGCCATTACTTTCCGCATCCGCGGCCGCATGAGCGACTGCGCGTTCCAGCGTACCGGATATCTCGTAAGAAACCGTTTCGCCGAGCGTCGCTGCAAAGGCAGGTGCCGCCTCCCCGATCAGATAAGCTTTGACGATACGCGGAAAGAGTGGAGCGAGGCTTGCGATCCCGCCTTCCTTTGGAAGGCCGCCGGCAATCCAGTAGATACGGTCATAGCTGGAAAGTGCAGGTGCCGCGGCATCGGCATTGGTCGCCTTCGAATCGTTGACGAAGACGACATTGCCGCGATGGCCGACCGGTTGCATGCGGTGCTTCAATCCAGGGAAGGATTTCAATCCAGCGCGGATATCGTCCGCGGAGACCCCGACTGCGAGGCAGGCCGTGATCGCGGCAGCGGCATTCTGGGCATTATGGCCACCCTTGAGAGGCTGGATGCCGTCGAGATCGATGAAAAGCGAAGACGTCCCGCCATGCGCCTCGATGATCCGGCTGCCTTCCGCATAGAGCCCTTCAGCGACCACGTTGCGTTTCGAAATCCGCCGGACCGGCACCCCGGCGCGCTCGACGCGATCGGCGATCAGCGCTGAGTAGCTGTCATCTACGCCGATGACGGCCGTCGCGCTGCCGGCGACCAGTCTCTCCTTAACATCTGCATAGTGCTGCATGGTTCCGTGGCGGTCGAGGTGATCCGGCGTCAGATTGAGCAGGATGCCGGCGGTAGGATTCAGCGTCGGCGCAAGGTCGATCTGGTAAGAGGAGCACTCGACCACGAAATATCGCTCCGCCTTCGGCGGATCGAGGGTCAGGATGGCGGTGCCGATATTGCCGCCGAGTTGTGTGTCGCGCCCGCTCGATTTCAGGATATGCGCGATCAATGCGGTGGTCGTGGATTTCCCATTCGTGCCGGTGATCGCGATGAACGGGCAATCCGGTGCATGCGCCCGGCGCTCACGCACGAAAAGTTCCACGTCGCCTATGATTTCGACGCCCGCGGCGCGCGCCAGATCGACGCTCCAATGCGGTTTGGGATGAGTGAGCGGCACGCCGGGCGAGAGCACGAAAGCGGCCATCGCCGGCCAGTCGATGGTGCGAAGATCCGCGGTCCCGACCCCTTCAGCCGCTGCCTTGGCGACGCTGTCCGGGTTGTCGTCCCAAGCGACCACTACGGCTCCGCCCGCAACCAGAGCCTTTGCGGTGGCAAGTCCGGAACCGCCGAGCCCGAAGAGGGCGACTTTCCTGTCCTTGAATGTCGTGACCGGGATCATCGCTCTTACCGCAGCTTGAGCGTCGAAAGGCCGAGCATGGCGAGCCCGACGGCGATGATCCAGAAGCGGATCACCACCTGGCTTTCCGTCCAGCCTAGTTTTTCGAAGTGGTGGTGGATCGGCGCCATGAGAAAGACGCGCCGCCCCGTCATCTTGAAGAACCCGACCTGGATGATGACCGAGAGCGTCTCCATGACGAAGAGGCCCCCGATGATTGCCATGACGATCTCGTGCTTGGTCGCAACGGCAACCGAGCCGATGAGGCCGCCCAGGGCAAGCGAGCCGGTATCCCCCATGAAGATCGCGGCCGGCGGCGCGTTGAACCAGAGGAAGCCGAGACCGGCCCCTATCACCGCGCCGAGAATGACGGCAAGCTCTCCCGTGCCGGGCACGAAATTGATCTGCAGGTAGTTGGCGAAGACGGCGTTACCCGAGAGATAGGCGATAACGCCGAAAGAGGCCGCGGCGATCATGACCGGCACGATGGCGAGACCGTCCAGCCCGTCCGTCAGGTTGACCGCATTGCCGGCCGCGACGATGACGAACCCGCCGAACAGCACGAAGAAGATGCCGAGATTGATCACGAGATCTTTAAAGAACGGAAAGGCAATCGAGGAACCGAGTGTTGGATTGGTGGATTGCCCACTGGCAAGCGCAACCCGCATCATGAAAAAGACCGCGATCGCTGCGATCACGAACTCGATGCCGAGACGGGCCTTGCCGGAAAACCCCTTGTCGCTCTGCTTGGTCACCTTAAGATAGTCGTCATAAAAGCCGATGGCCCCGAAACCGAGGGTCACCAGCAGCGTCGCGACGACGTAGACGTTGGAAAGATCGGCCCACAGCAGCGCGCCGCCGACGATACCCGTCAGGATCATCAAGCCGCCCATAGTCGGCGTGCCCGCTTTCTTGAAATGGGTCTGCGGACCATCTGCTCGAATCGGCTGGCCTTTTCCCTGGCGAATGCGAAGGGAAGCGATCATCCGTGGGCCAAAGAGGAAAACGATGAGGGCCGAGGTAAAAAGGGCGCCACCGGTGCGGAAGGTGATGTAGCGAAAGAGATTGAAGAATTGAAAGCTATCCGCCAGTTGCACAAGCCAGATCAGCATGAAGGCCCTTTCTCGAAGCCGTTTTAATGTTGGCGCTCCGTGTCGGAAAATGCCGGATAGTTGTCAAGCAGCGCCGCAACGATCTTGCCGAAACCGAGACCGCGTGACGATTTGACCATCACCACGTCTCCGGGAATGACCGAACGGACGATAAAATCAACAAGCTCCGCCGTGGTCGGGCGATATTCCACATGAACGCTCTCGGGAAGCGCGTCCCGGAGCGCCGCCATTTCCGCGCCGGCGAGCCAGACATGCTCGATACCGGCGGCGAGCAGCGGTCCCGCCAGATCCTCGTGGACGCGAGCGGAATGTTCGCCCATCTCCAGCATGTCGCCGAGCACGGCAATCCTCCGGCCGGTAAGCTCCGGTTCGGTCGCGGCAAGCAGGGCGATGGCCGCCCGCATGGATGCGGGGTTCGCGTTATAGCTTTCGTCGATCAGCGTCAGGTGTCCCTCGCCGATACCCAGCCGATGCCGCTCTCCCCGCCCCTTGACTGGCCTCAGCCGCTCGAGCGCCTCCGCGGCCCTCGCCATATCGCCGCCGACCAGCATGGCGGCACCCAGCGCCGCCATGGCGTTTTCGGCGATATGACGACCGGGAGCTCCGATATGGACCTCCATTGTATCGCCTGAAATCGTCGCCCAGACGGTGGAGGTTTCGGCATTCCCGTCGAAATCCGCCAGCCGGAAATCGGCTTTGGCGTGCTGACCGAAGGTATAGATGCGCGCGATTCCCGCATCCTGAGCAGCCTTTTCAAGGAAGCCGAATTGCTTGTTGTCGCGATTGAGTATGGCTGCTCCGCCCGGTTCGATACCTTCGAAGATTTCAGCCTTGGCGGCTGCAATCTCCTCCAGGCTATTGAAATGCCCGAGATGAGCGGCGGCGATGGTCGTGACGATCGCCACGTGAGGGCGTACCATCTTCACCAACGGGCGGATTTCGTCCGGATGGTTCATACCGATCTCGAAGACGCCATAATCCGTGTCCGCGGGCATGCGGGCGAGCGTCAAAGGCACGCCCCAGTGATTGTTGAAGGATGCGACCGCCGCATGCACCTTGCCGGACGGAGCGAGCACGTGGCGCAGCATCTCCTTGGTCGTGGTCTTGCCGACCGAGCCCGTGATCGCCACGATTTGCGCGCGGCTGCGTTCCCTTGCTGCGACCGCCAGTTTACCGAGCGCCGCGAGCACGTCCTCCACGACGATCATCGGCACGATGATACGCCCGAGCGCCGGCAGCTTGCCTTCGCTGACGACGATCAGGGATGCGCCGTTCGCGACCGCGATGCTTGCGAAATCATGGCCGTCGACGCGATCGCCCTTGATGGCGAAAAACGCCTCACCCGCGCCGATCGATCGGCTGTCTATCGAAATTCCGGTGATTCCGGCGGGCAGCGAGCCGACCGGACGGCCATCCATGATGGCCGCCATCTCCTCAGAGGTCCACAACCAGCTCATGGTTTCAGCTCCTCCAGCGCCTTACGTACCTCGACATGATCCGAAAACGGCAGGACTGTGCCGCCGATCGTCTGGCCCTCCTCATGGCCCTTGCCGGCCACGATCAGCGTGTCGCCCGAATGCAGCAGGCTGACCGCATGGCGGATCGCCTCGGCACGATCGCCGATCTCCGTCGCGCCGGGTGCTGCCGCCATGATCTCGGAGCGGATGACCTCGGGAACCTCCGAACGCGGATTGTCGTCGGTGACGATGACGACGTCGGCAAGCCGGGTTGCCACCTCGCCCATGATCGGCCGCTTTCCCTTGTCGCGGTCTCCACCGCAGCCGAAGACCACGATCAGACGGCCCGTGGTGAACGGCCGAACGGAGGCCAGCACATTTTCCAGAGCATCCGGCTTGTGGGCATAATCGACATAGGCAAGCGCCCCGTCTCCGGTATGTCCGACCAGTTCGAGCCGTCCGGAAGCGCCCTGCAGTTTCTCAAGCGCGGCGAAAGCGCTCGATGCCGGAACGCCGGTGGAAATCGCCAGTCCCGCCGCCACCAGGGCATTCGCGACCTGGAAATCGCCGGCAAGCGGGATATCCACCTCGAAGATATCGTCGCCGAGATGCACTTCCGCCATCTGCTTGTGCCGGAAGTGCTCGACTCGTTTCAGGCTGAGATAATCTCCCTTGCGGCCGACCGTGCGGACATCAAGCCCGGCTGCCCTGGCCACCCGGATCGCCTCGTCCGACCAGGGATCATCGGCGAAGATGACCGCGGGTGCCCCTTTCGGCAGCAGCGTATCGAACAGACGCATCTTCGCCGCCATGTAGCTTTCGACCGTCGGATGGTAATCCATGTGGTCGCGGCCGAGATTGGTAAACGCACCCGCCGCAAGACGCACGCCGTCGAGACGGCTCTGATCGAGGCCGTGGCTCGATGCCTCCATCGCCGCGTGGGTGACGCCCTCGGACGCCAGCTCGGCAAGAAGTGCCTGGAGTTCTATGGGGTCTGGCGTCGTGAGCGAGCCGTAGACGTTGCGGAGCGGGGAAACGACGCCGGTCGTACCGATCTGGGCGGCGGCAAGACCGGCATGCGCCCATATCTGACGCGTGAAGGAAGCAACGGAGGTCTTGCCGGCCGTGCCGGTCACGGCGACCATGGTCTCCGGCTGCGCACCGTAGAAACGCGCGGCAGCCAGAGCCAGAAGCCTGCGGGGATTGGCAACGGAAAGCACCGGAATGCCGACATCCGGAGCATGGGCGGCAAGCACCACCGCCGCACCGCGAGCTGCCGCATCGTCGATATAGGACGCGCCGTCCGCCTTGCTGCCGGCCAGCGCAGCAAACAGCATGCCCGGTTTGATCTTGCGACTATCCGAAGAAAGACCGGTGATGTCGATATCACCGACCGGCCCCGAAAGCGAACCGGCTATTTCGGGGAAATCCTGTCCGGCAAGGTCTCGCAATTTCATCGGCTGCACTTCCATTTTCCAAGCGGAGAAACCGCTCACCCGCGAATCGTCCGCTAACTTTGTTATCTCCTAATAAGACACGAGCAGGGCAGAACCGTCATCGCCGAATTTGGGCTTTACACCGAGAATAGCAGCCGAGCGGCTGATGATGTCATGCGCCATCGGAGCCGCGGAGGTGCCGGCAAGTGCCGCGCCATTGCCCTTGTCGGTCTTCGGCTCGTCGATGAAGGTCAGCACGACATATTGCGGATTGTCGATCGGAAAGGCCGCAAGGAAGGCGTTGAAGTTCTTATCGTGGACGTAGCGGCCGTTGACGACCTTGTCCGCCGTGCCGGTCTTGCCGCCGACATTGAAGCCCTCGACGCGGGCGTTCCTGCCCGATCCTTTTACACCGTTCCAATGAAACAGATAGCGCATCCCATCACTGGTCGAGGGCTTCAACACCTGCTTGGCGACGAGATCGGCCTGCTCCCGCGTGCGCGGCAGGAAGGTCGGCTCGACCAGCTTGCCGCCATTGACGAGAGCCGCGCCGGCAACCGCCGTCTGCAGAGGCGTGGTCGAAACCCCGTGGCCGAAGGAGATCGTGATGGAGTTGATCTTCTTCCAGGTTCGCGGCTGGCTCGGCTGGGCTACTTCCGGCAACTCCGTCTGCATCTTGCTGAGCAGGCCGATCTTGGTCAGGAATTCCTTGTGCCCGTCGATACCGACCACATCCGCCATCTTCGCGGTGCCGATGTTGGAGGAATATTGGAAGACTTCCGGAACCGTGAGGAACCGGCCCTTGCCGTGGAAATCCTTGATCGTGAAGCCGCCGATGCGGATCGGATATCGCGCATCGAAGCTGTCGTTCATGTTCACCTTGCCGGAATCGAGCGCCATGGCGATCGTGAACGCCTTGAAGGTGGACCCCATTTCGAACGTGCCGTTCGACATACGGTTCAACCACCCCTCTTCCGCGCCGGCGGCCGGATTGTTGGGGTCGTAATCCGGCGCGGACGCCATGGCAAGAACCTCGCCGGTATGGACGTCGAGCACGACCGCGCCGGCACCGATCGCCTTGAACTTGTCGATCGAGGACATGATGACTTCGCGTACAATTGCTTGGACGCGCAGATCGATCGAAAGCTTCACCGGCTCCAGCGGCTGGTCCGAGGTCATTCCGACGGCGGCAAGGTCGGCAAGTCCCTGGCTGTCGACGTAACGCTCCATGCCCGCCACGCCGCGGTTGTCGATGTTGACGTGCCCCACCACATGCGCCGCGGTCGCACCGCCGGGATAGAAGCGCCGCTTTTCCGGCCGGAAGCCTATGCCGGGAATGCCGAGCGCGAGAATCTGGCTCTGCTGCTTCGGCGTCAGCTGGCGGCGCAGCCACTGGAAGCGCGAATTGCTCCTGAGTTTGGTATAGATCGATCTGGCGTCCAGATCCGGCAGGACCGTGGAAAGCTTTTCGATCACCTCGTCCGCATCGACGATCTTGTGCGGCTCGGCAAATAGCGAGACCGTGCGAATATCGGTCGCAAGCACCTCACCGTTACGGTCGAGAAGATCCGGACGCGAGGCCATCAGCCGGTCCGCAGGCAGGATGCTGGACGTCGTTTCAGGCTCAGTGAGGCCGTACTGCACCAGACGCCCGCCGATGACGCAATAGAAGGCGGCGAAACCCAGGATCATGAGGCCGACGCGGTTTTTAGCCTGAGCTGCCTTCCGCTTGCGTGTTCCCTCGAAGGAAGAACCGGGGTCGGCGGGACGCCTTCCGCGTCCACCGGCGGAAAAATGCGCCCGGCTCTTCAAGACCATGATGCGGGAGAGGAAAGACATCAGCGATTCACCGATCCGGTTGAGATGATATCGACGGGAAAGCCGCCGCGCGGTAGCGGCACCGGTATGCGCGGCTGGGGAGCGGATTTGGCGGCGGCGTCGACGCCCTTGATGGCTGCCGCCACTTCGCCGCCGGCGCTGGCGATCAGATCCTCGATCGTGGTTTCAGGCTGCGGGAGCTGCGATCGCGGCATGGGCAGTTCCGCAGGCATGGCCAGCTGCGTCGGCTGCGTGGGCACGAGCTGCAGTTCGGAGCCGTAAACATTGACGAGGCGATGCAGCCGGTTGGGCTGGGTCAGCAGCGCCCAATCCGCCTTCAAAAGATCGATAGTGTCCTTCTCCAACCTGATTTCAGTCTCCAGCCGGCGGACCTCTGCCAGTTTCTCGTCGGCGCGGTGCTTGATCGTATAGGTGACCACGGCGGCGGCTGTCATCACACCGATAAGAACGAGATCGAAGCTTCTGAGCATGTTTCAGGCCCCCATCTTTGCAAGGCTGGCGAGGTCGGGAAGATCGAAGATGGAAAAATCGGCAGGCCGTACCGCAGCCGCGGTGCGAATGCCTGCGCGCAGCTTTGCGGAGCGGGCGCGCGGATTGATCTCCGCCTCCGCCTCGCTGGCTGAGACTGGAGACTTGCCGACCGGCTCGAAGATTGCGGGCTTTTCCTCGACCATGGGCATGTGGCGCGAGCCGGAGGCGCGGCCGGAGCGATCGGCGAAGAACTGCTTGACGATCCGGTCTTCCAGCGAATGGAAGGTAACGACGACGAGACGCCCACCCGGCTTCAGCGTCCGCTCGGCGGCGAAAAGCGCCTGGGCGAGTTCGCCAAGTTCGTCGTTGACGAAGATGCGCAGCGCCTGAAACACGCGCGTTGCGGGATGAATCTTGTCCTTCGCCCTGCGCGGATTGACGCTCTCGATGAGATTGGCGAGATCCCGGGTAGTGGCAAACGGCTCGCTCGCCCGGCGCTTCTCGATGGCGCGGGCAATACGGCCGGCCTGCCGCTCCTCGCCCAAAAAGCCAAAGATGCGGGTCAGATCGCCGGCCTTGGCGCGATTGACCACGTCCGCCGCAGATACGCCTGACGCCGACATGCGCATATCGAGCGGTCCGTTCTTCTGAAAGGAGAAGCCGCGCTCCGCCTCGTCGATCTGCATGGAGGAAACGCCGATATCGAGCACCACTCCGTCAAGCCCGCCATCCGGCGCGAAGCTTGCAAGCTCGGAGAACTGCGAATGATGAAGGGAGAGCCGTCCGCCATGGGCGGCAATCATGGACTGCCCCGCCGCGATCGCCGCAGGGTCGCGATCAAGCGCGATCACCTCCGCTCCGGCAGCGAGAATGGCCGCGGTATAGCCGCCGGCTCCGAAAGTGCCATCGAGGATGACCTTGCCCGGCGCGGGCTCCAGCGCCTCCAGAACTTCCTTCAAGAGAACCGGAATGTGACGAACCGGTCCGCCATCGGCATCGGTTGTTCCGCCGCCTGGATTCGCCGCCATTCCGCTCCCCTGTATTACGCGGGAGGCAGACCGAAGCGCCCCTCCCTTGCCGCCGCCTGCGCGTCCGAGAACGCCTGCGGCCGCCATAGCTGAAAATGATCCGAGCGCCCGACGAAGGTAACCTCCGAAGTGATTCCCGTGAAGTCCCGGATGAAATCCGTGACCATCAATCGGCCTTCCGCATCGAGCCTCATGAAGACGCCGCCGCCATGCACGAGCAGCGACATCCGGTTCGCTTCCGGCGAAAATGGATCGAAAGCCGCGATCTGACGCTCGTAACGATCGAGCAGATCCGGACCTCCGACGCTGATCGCCGGATAGACGAAATCCTGGAGACAGTAGAGCTCCTGGATTTCGCGCGCCACCAGCACCGAACGGAAGCCCGCAGGCACGGAAACCCGCCCCTTGGCATCGATCCTGTTGGTCGCATTCGACAAGAAGCGGCTCATAACGCCGGACACCCGCCCCTACTCTTTCGACGGAGTACAAGCGCCCGCCGACACGCACCAAACCAAACAAAGTTCCGCATTCTGAGCAGGCATGCGCCCACTCGGCCGAAAAGCCGAAACTCCTTGATTTCCGGGCGCTCAAGCGCCTTTGCGCAGTGCACTTTTGGGATAACATGGGACCATATGGGCGTCAATGGGAAGCGGCCCGTCAGACGTGCCGCAACGGTATTTATTTATGAGCTGTTAAGTTTAACAAAGGATTAGCAAGAGCTTCCGAGAAGCCATCTCATCGGGTCTTTTCAACCCATCTGAAAAGTCCGGAAAATATCCCCTAAGGGCGCCAAGATTCGGGGCCCTGTCGGCGGGATATCTCATAAAAGGATAGAAGAGCCAGTCGGCCTGTAAGCCGGGTTCTGTATGGCTCCGATGCGAGCACCGGAACGTGGCAGCCATTCATCTGGGACGATGCTTGCACACCGCCTCGCGCAACCCACCCGGATGACTGGCCCGGAAACCGGCTGTAGACGCGCTTTCGCGCGCCCCTCGTCATCCCTATTCGGTCTTGCTCCCGGTGGGGTTTACCGTGCCGCCGCTGTTGCCAGAGGCGCGGTGGGCTCTTACCCCACCCTTTCACCCTTACCCCGCCATTTCGGCCGCTCGACGAGCGGTGGAAAAAGCGGGGCGGTCTGCTTTCTGTGGCACTTTCCCTAGGGTCGCCCCCGCCGGATGTTATCCGGCACCGTGTTTCCGTGGAGCCCGGACTTTCCTCACCTCACCGCCTTTCGGCATTGGTGAAGCGCGGCTGCCCGGCCGACTGGCAAGCGGTACATAATGGAGATGCGCCCGGATTGCCACCACAATTGCCTCGGAGATCAGAGGAAATCAGCCCTGAAATCCGTTTGATAGGCTTCGTCCTCGATCCTGCCGCGGAAAATCAGCTCGGCGCCCAGCCGGCCGATCTCGTCGGAACTCTTGGCGGCGGCACCGCATCCGCCGCTCAAGATACCGATACGATCGGACCTCGTCATAGCGATCGCCGGATAGCCGGTCGGCGTGAACGAGGTCACGCAGGCGGCCATCGAAGTGCGGGAAAGGTCGAGCTTCGGCATCAGCCGGCCCATGACTTCTGTCAGGTGCCGGTGGGTACTCTCCCGCCCGCCGGAACGGAACCACGCGCGTACCTCCGGCTCGGTCGGAAGCAGGAGATCGTCCGGATCGCCGCCGATCTTGAGATAGAGCTTGCCGTCCGGATAGCGCACCGGCGGCAGCAGATAGATACCGTCCTCGCCCTCGTGCCATTTCCAGATAAGCGAAGGCGTTGCACCCCAGAAATCCATCGCGGCTTCGTCCACCTCGTAGAAGGTGACCGTGCGCGCATAAACCTTCAGATCAAGACGCGCGCCTAAGAGATTCTCGTTGATGGAAAATCCTCCGGCGGCGACCAGCACCTTCTCCGCCGAATAGGCAGCACCCTCGACGGTCTCGACCGTCACCTTGCCCGCCTCCTGGCGAACGGAGGAAACGGTCGCGGAAATGATCGCCGTTCCCTGCCGTTCCGCAAGGAGAGCCTGCGCCTTTACCAGCCGTCGCGGATTGATGTGGCCGGCGTTCTGCGCCTCC
This sequence comes from Rhizobium sp. LCM 4573, assembly GCF_001854865.1. Classification (GTDB taxonomy): domain Bacteria; phylum Pseudomonadota; class Alphaproteobacteria; order Rhizobiales; family Rhizobiaceae; genus Neorhizobium. The sequence continues at coordinate 74,814 of NZ_MDDW01000001.1, forward strand.
CAGACACCCTCGCTTTCCGCCGGAAAGGAGAAATAAGGAAACCGCCGCACAAGATCGGCATCACCGAGCGTCTCGGTAGAAACGCCAAGACCATTTGCGGCATCAAGCACCTTTCCGACATAGGAAGGCGCCTCGGTTCGCTTCGGGCCGACGACCAGGCAGCCGGCCTCGGAATAGAAATCCACGCCGCTTTCGCGCGCAATCTCGGCATAGCGGGCAATGGAGCGGTTGGCGAGCAGCGCCCATACCGGATCGGGATCGATCGTGCGGGTGATGCGCGCCTCGTCGTAATGACTGGCGAAGACGCCTTGATGGCTCTTGTAATCGGAAGGCTCCCCCGGACCGATCAGCGCGACGCCATCGGTCCATTGCGACAGGTGCCGCGCCGCAGCCGCCCCCATCATTCCACGCCCGATGATGATGTATTTGTAGTCAGCTGCCATTTCCCAATCCCCACTTCACCGAAATACGGGCACAAGCCTGCTGCCGAAATCGCTTTCCGGAATCTCGCCTTCATGCAGGAGAACGGCACCCAGGCGCCCCAGCTCGTCGGAGGATTTCGCGGCGACGAAATTGCCGCCCGTCAGCACCGCAATGCGTCGCGATTGCGCATAACCGATATAAGGATGGCCGGATGGCGTAAAGCTTGCGACGCAAGGTGCCGAGGTGACCGGGCAACCGGCAAGCGCCGGCATCAGCTTTTCCGCGATTTCCGCGAGCTTCTCTCGTTCGGCGGCATCGCCCTCCGAGTGGAAGCAGGAAACGATATCCTCGAGCCGGTCGAAGCTCCGCGATTCCGTATCGCCACCCAGCTTAAGATAGGTCCTGCCGTCCGGATAACGCACGGGAGGAAGAATGTAGACGTGATCCTCGTCCGTTTCACCGAAAACGATTGTCGATGGCATGTTGCCGAAAATAGCCTTCTCCCGATCGCCAAGCTCGTAGAAAACGACGGTGCGCGGCGCGATGCGCATATCGACCCAACGCGGCAGCAGGTCATTGAAATTGGTGAAGGCGCCGGCCGCGACCAAGACTTTTTCGGCGGTATGGATTTCACCTCCGCCGATCACCTCGACATGAGAGCCTGCGTCGCGCACCGAGGTGACGGTCGCATCGATGAGGGTTACTCCGTTGCTGGCGGCAAGCTTGGCTTGAGCTCTAACCAGCGCTCTCGGATTGATATGCCCTGCCCGGCGATGCTCATAAAAGCCGGTGAGATGCGGAGCGAAGGAAAATTGCGGAAAGCGTGACTGGAGATCGGACTGCGCGATCTTTTCGACATCGAGGCCGAGCGTGTCGCTGACGTCGAGGGCACGTCGCAGGTAATCCGTGGAGCGTTTCGGCTCTGGGCCGGCGAAGAGACATCCCGCCTCGGTATAGAAGCGAATGYCGCTCGCCTCTTCGATTTCGGCATATCGGTCGAGCGAGCGGGCGGCATATGTGCCCCAGGCTAGGTCGCCGTCAAACGTGCGGGTGATGCGGGCTTCGTCGTAATGACTTGCGAAGACCCCGTCATGACCCAGGCGGTCCTCGGGTTCCGGGGGACCGATGAGAGCCACGCCATCGGTCCATTGCGACAGGTGCCGCGCGGCGGCCGCTCCCATCATTCCCCGCCCGACGATGATATATTTGAAACGCGCCGTCATGCCTGCCTTCTTTCGGCGGAAAACCGCTTTCCGCCGAAGCACTTCTATCCGTTTCCGGAATCAAAATGCCAGAGGCAAAGGCACGCAGCCACGTTTTCGGAAATCCATCAGGACGCGAGAAACGCCTGGACTTTTCCGCAATAGCGCTTGGAAACGGGGTTCATGCGCTTGGCGCCATGGCCGGCATTGTATTTCAGGATGGTGCCGCAGATCTTTCCGCCGCCGAGCTCATGGGCGGCCGCCAGATACTTCATCCCGAACTTGATATTGGTCTCGGGATCGTAAAGTCCGTTCGCCGAACCGCTGTAACCCATCATGCGCGCAGTGGCCGGCTTGATCTGCATGAGGCCGATCTCGCCCGCGCTGCCGCGAGCCTTCGGATTGAAATTGCTCTCGATCCGCACCACGGCATGGGCAAGGCCGACAGGAACCCCGTATGTCTTGGCGTATTTGGAAATCAGGCTGGAATAGGGATGAGCAGAAAAGCGGCCGGGAGAAGGATAGCCTGCGGTACGTGTCTGAGTTTGCAGGGTTACAGTTTTCCTCTTCGCGGCGCCCTCCCCGGCAAACGAAGCTGCGGGAGCGGACACAAGCATTCCAACGCTTGCCGCGACGGCGATAATCACTCTTTTCATTTCTTGAAGAATTCTCCGGACCGCAAAGGGACGCAGCAGCCATCGCGCTGTGCCGAGAAACACAACGTTAGATTGACGGCATGTCTGCTGGGAACGTCCCCGCCTGTTGACATTTACGGGCGACGACCCCGTCGGTCGCCACCGTTTGATGTCCAGTTTTTAAAGGGTTCATTAAGGAAATCATGTGGCACTGCGAAACTTTTTCGCCAGGCCTATGAAACCCTGCCCTCTAGCGGGGCGTCAGCCAAGGTTGTATTTCGACAGCGAAGACAGGAGCCGGTGCAGCGTGTCGATCGTGGAACTATCGGCGATTCCATCGACCCGCGCCGGGCGGAAATGCCGCTGGAACGCCTCCACCGCGCCCTTTGTTCTGTCGCAGAATTCCCCTGTAACATCAACGTCGTAACCATAAAGCGACAGCATGGACTGCAGGGCCTCGATCGRCTGCCCGCTTTCACCACGTTGAAAGAAACGTCCTCCGCCAACCGGTGCCGGCTCGACCCAGTGGCCGACCCCTTGCCGATACAGTTCACCCCAGGGGAAATTTTCACCCGGATCGACCTTGCGAATAGGTGCGACATCGGAGTGCRCAAGAACTCTTTCCGGCGCTATGGACCACCGCTCGACACAGTTTCGACACAATTCGACGACCGCCGTTATCTGGGCTTCCGGGAAGAGAGGAAGGCCTCCTGGATGCCCGGCATTGGCGATCTCGATGCCGATGGATCGGGAATTGATGTCCGTTTCCCCCGCCCAGAAGCTTTTGCCCGCATGCCAGGCGCGGCGCGCTTCGGGTACGAGCTGCAGCACCCGCCCGTCCTGATGAACGAAATAGTGACAGGACACCTGGCTTTGTTCGTTGCACAGCCAGGAGAGCGCCTGATCGTCGTCCGACATCCCGGTATAATGCAGAAGGAGTATATCCGGCACGCAGCCGTTCACCCGTTCACCGTGGTTCGGCGACGGCATTGCCGACGCGCCTTCATAGTCAACGGTGAAGGAAGTCATGCAGCGCGGTGCTCTTTCGCGATCGCGGCATAGGCGGCATTGAGGGCAGCCATGCGCTCATTGGCGGCGGCATGCAGCGCCACCGGAACGCCACGGGCGATCAGCCGGTCGGGATGATGCTCCGAGACCAGCAGCCGGTACCGCTTGCGAATTTCGGTAAAATCGTCATCCGGGGAAACGCCGAGCACCAGATAGGGATCGCGGCCGTCCATATGCACGTGACGAGCCATGATCCGGCGGAAATGCACCTCGTCTATGCGGAAGATCTCGGCGATGCGGCCAAGGAAGACCAGCTCCTTCTCGTGCACCAGTCCATCCGCCTTGGCGATGTGGAACAGRCCGTCGACCACATTCTCCAGCATCGGGCAGTTTTCCGAGGCGCCCGAGCCGCAGAGATTGGCGAGCTTGTTGGCGTAGGCTTCATAGCCGGCGACGTCCTGCCGGGCGAGATTGTAAAGGCGGGCGACATTGCGCGCCTCTTCGTCCGGAAAGTCGAAGATCTGCTGGAACGCGCTGACCTCGGCTTCGGTCACGATGCCATCCGCCTTCGCCATCTTTGCGGAAAGCGCGATGATCGCAACCGAGAACGACACCTTCCGGCGCGTTTCCGGATCACCTTCGAAAAGGGTCCGGATGGCTTCCACGACCCGGCCGAGCACGCTGCCCGCCGCGTCGCCGATGGCGCCGAGAAGCCGTTCCCAGAGGGAGGAAATATGCAGGCAGGTGAAATCGAAAAACATTCCTCTAAATGACCAGATTAGCGGGATAATTGCAAGGAGTCCGGCGTACCGCGGAAGATTAAACTATGTTCATGTTTTCCGAACAATCCACCCGCCCGAGCCGTTGCGCCGTCGCTTCTCAACTGTCGGGAATGCTCGGCGTTCCACCCTTCGCCTGTGGCAGATCGACGCCGGCGATAACGGTGACGCCTTTTCCACAGCCGCGCTTGGGCGGCAGGGTCCAATTGAAACGATTATATTCGCCTGGAGGCCTGACCGTTGCCGGAAATGCCCGTTTTTCTTGAGAAATTCACTTTACAGGAGCCTGCTCCCTGTCGCATCCATTCGCATCCCGATCGAATGAGTGAAGCTTCATAAAGGAGGAAAACGATGGCGAAACAAAAAGTGGCAATGCTGACCGCAGGTGGCCTCGCACCTTGCCTTTCCTCTGCAGTAGGCGGTCTCATCGGGCGCTATACGGATGTCGTGCCGGAACTCGATATCATCGCCTATCGCTCCGGCTATCAGGGTGTCTTGCTCGGAGACCGGATCGATATCACCCCCGACATGCGGGAGAAGGCACACCTCCTGCACCGCTATGGCGGCTCGCCCATCGGCAACAGCCGCGTGAAGCTGACGAACACCGCCGACTGCGTGAAGCGCGGCCTGGTAAAAGAAGGCGAGAACCCATTGAGAGTGGCAGCCGACAGGCTTGCCGCCGATGGCGTCACCATCCTTCACACGATCGGCGGGGACGATACAAACACCACCGCCGCCGATCTGGCGGCATATCTCGGTGCCAATGGCTACAATCTCACTGTCGTCGGCCTGCCGAAGACCGTCGACAACGACGTCGTGCCGATCCGTCAGTCGCTGGGCGCCTGGACGGCGGCGGAAGTCGGAGCGCATTTCTTCGACAATGTCTCCAACGAACAGAGTGCCGCCCCTCGCACACTTGTGATCCATGAAGTGATGGGTCGGCACTGCGGATGGCTGACCGCGGCGACTGCTCGTGCCTATATTCAGAAGACCAAGGACAACGAGTATGTCGAAGGCTTCATGATGAACACGGCCCTGAAGAACATCGACGGCGTCTATTTGCCGGAGACGGCCTTCGATCTGGAAAGGGAAGCCGAGCGCCTCAAGGCGATCATGGACCAGCGCGGCTTCGTGACCCTGTTCGTTTCAGAAGGCGCCGGCCTCGACGCGATCGTCGCCGAGCGGGAGGCCGCCGGCGAGACGGTCAAACGCGATGCCTTCGGCCACGTGAAGATCGATTCCATCAATGTCGGAAACTGGTTCCAGAAGCAATTTGCCGGCCTTATCGGCGCCGAGCGCTCGATGGTCCAGAAGTCCGGATATTTCGCCCGCTCCGCGCCGGCCAATCCCGATGATCTGCGCCTGATCCAGAGCATGGTCGATCTTGCCGTGGAAAGTGCCCTGAACAAGGTCTCCGGCGTTACCGGACACGACGAGGACCAGAACGGAAAGCTCCGCACCATCGAATTCCCGCGAATCAAGGGTGGAAAACATTTCGATCTATCGGCAAAATGGTTTGCAGAAATGATGGACTTCGTCGGCCAGCCTTACCAGGCGGCCTGAGGCAAGGCGGGTGATCGGGCCGGGTCCGGCGCCCTGGAGGGAGAGGAATGACGGCTGAAACCTGGTTCGCTTTTGTTGCGACCTCCATACTTCTCGCCGCGCTTCCGAGTCCCCTCGCCTGTCTTACCGCCGGCTATGCCCTGCAGCGTGGCCGGTTAACCGCCATTGCGACGATACCGGGCGTCAGCCTCGGCCTGACGACCGCCTTCCTGATCGCGGCGGTGCCGCTCGGCCTGATTGCCATCGCCCTGCCGCGCGTCATGGATGTATTGTCATGGGTCGGCGCCGCCTACCTGATGCTCTACGTGCTCTGGTCGTTTCAGGATCCGAAAATCGTCGGACCGATTGCGGACAACGACAATCTTCCGGAAAAGCGCCTCGCCCGGGTATTCGCCTGTCTCTTCGGCAAAAGCGTGTTCGGGCCGCGCTACATCATCCTGTTTTCGGTTCTTCTTGCGCAATTTCTCGATCCCTCACAGCCCGTCATTCCCCAGGCTCTGCAGATGCAGGCAGCCTTCCTCGCCTGCGCCGCGCTCGGAGCGACCATCCACGTGCTGTTTCCGCGCCGGACCCTGAACCGCATGCGTCGCCCCGCCCGCTTCTCTCCCGCCTCCCGCAAGCTGCAGACGCAATTCATCTCCAGGCGCGCGGTCAGCGCCGGGTACCGCCGAATCGCCGCGTGAACGGCACCGTCTTGCCCGGCCATTCCCAATAGGTTAATGAAAACGCTCGTTCGGAGGCATATTGGGCGGGCGGGACAACCAATTTCATGAAAGCGACCCCATGGCGATAAACCGGTTCTTCGGCCGTAAGGCGGCGGTGGCCTTTGCGGTATCGACGACGCTTGCAGGTTGCTCCAGCGTCGAGCCTGCAAAGGAGACGAAGCTTTCGGCGGCCGAGACTACGGCCCCGACCCAGAGTTCCGATCAACCCTCGGCCCAGGCGGCGGAAGCCGCTGGAAAGCCGGCTGAAGCGCAACAGAGCGCGGTGCTCGCCAAGACCGGCCGCCTTCAGATTGCAGTCCCCTCGAACGAAACCGTAACTGTTGCCCAGGCCGCCGCCATGGCCTCGCCTGAAATGGCGCCGCAAGTGGCCTTCGCCGCCGATCCCGTGCCCCCAGCAGCCCCTGCGGCTGCCGCGCCTCTGCAGACGGCGGCGCTTGCTCCGACGGCGGCAACCAAAACCGCCCGGATTACCCAGGCCGTGGCGAGCGGCGAAATATCGCCAGCTGCAGCCCAGGCGGTCGCCCCGGACGAAGAAGAACTGACGCCGGACATGGTCGCCCTGCAGAGCGCCATTCCGACGCCGCGGCCGGATACCTCAACGCTCGCCTATGCCGCCGGCCCGAAGGCGGTGGCGGCGATATCCGCCCTCGAATCCGCCAAGGATTTCCCACCCGCACCGGGCGACCCGCTGCCGACAACGGCCTCCGCCAGCCCGCCGGAGCTCACAAAGCTCATCAGGCGATATGCGGGACTGTACGGCGTGCCGGAATCGCTCGTTCATCGCGTCGTGCACCGCGAAAGCCGCTACAATCCCAAGGCCCACCACAAGGGCGGCTACTGGGGCCTGATGCAAATCAGCTATCCGACCGCTAAATCCATGGGCTATCAGGGCTCGCCAGAAGGCCTTCTGGATGCCGAGACCAACCTGAAATATGCGGTCAAATACCTGCGCGGTGCCTGGCTCGTCGCCGACAACAGCAACGACAACGCCATCCGCCTCTATGCCCGCGGCTATTACTACGATGCGAAGCGTCGCGGCATGCTGCACGTTCTGGAGAAATAGCCGTCAGGGCAGCGCCTTGGCCATTTCCGCAATCAGCCTATCCGGATCATAGCCGTTCCATCTCGGCGTCAGCCCGAGCCGAATAACCGCCATGTCGAGCGAGGGGATGATCGCGATCGTCTGCCCGTCGTGCCCTTGCAGGAAGAAGGTATCGGCAGGAACGCCCTCGTCGTCGCTGCCCGCAAGCCAGGTCTGCATCCTCGAGTAATGATCGGTCGTGCCGTTCGGTTGCCGCATCATCGCGACGAAACCTTCCGGCAGCAGCCGTTTCCCGTTCCAGACGCCGTCGCGAAGAAGCAACAGCGCAAAACGCGCCCAATCGCGCGCTGTCGCATACATGTAGGAACTGCCGACGAACGTACCGGCGGCGTCCGGCTCCATGACCGCGCTCGTCATTCCGAGGGGAGCAAATAGCGCTCCGCGCGGATAGGCGAGCGCAGCCCTCTCGTCGCCGATCCTCGAAATCCATATCCTGGAAAGCATCACCGACGTGCCCGAGGAATAGTTGAAGCGCGTTCCTGGCGGCGCTTCCAGTATCGCATCGGCGGCAAAACCCGCCATATCCGATTCGAGGTACAGCATGCGGGTCACATCGGCGACGGTTCCGTAGTTCTCGTTGAAGGCAAGGCCACTTTCCATGGCGAGCAGATCGGCGAGGCGGATCGCGCCGCGCTCGTCGCCTTGCCATTTCGGAAAGAGGTTTCTTTCTTCCAGCGACAATCGCCCGTCGCGGATGAGGGTCCCGATGATGGCGGCGTTAACGCTTTTCGTGATGGACCAGCCGAGCAGCGGCGTATCGCTCGAAAAGCCGGTGCCATAGGCCTCGCCCACGATTCGACCGTTCTTGATGACGACAACAGCACGCATCCCCGGACCGGTGAGAGCTGCGTCTGAAAGAATCCTTGCAACCGCCTGATTCGATTCCATTCCCTCGCCTTCCGGCCAGGGGAGATCTTCCTCGCCCTCAAGTGCCGACGTGGGACCCATGGCCACGTCCATCGGGGCGGTGCTCCCATCAGGTGTCACCGTGCAGCCGAGCCCATCCCGGTAGACGGCGTCATTGCCGGCGATGAAGCCGAGCAGCGCCGCATGAACGCTCTTTTTCTCCCGATCGACGGTGACCCACATGAGCCTCAGAAGCGGATGACCAGGCGCCTGAACGTCGACGGCAAGCACATCCTCCTCGTCCCTTCCGGCGAGAAAAACGTTGGAACAGACGATCTTGGCTGAATACCCGCTGCCAACCCTGAGCAACGCCGGCGGGACGAAATGGAGCCAGGCAAGAAGGCCGATGATGCAGACGAGAAGGATAGCCAAACCAATTTTCAGCAGTCGGGCCACGATCCGCATCCTCGTCCTCCTTCAGTTAAGCTGCATGCAAGCAGGAAACCGGCACGGAAGAAAGGGGCTTTCGCCGTCTTACGAAGAAAGGAACGGCCTTCACACAGGCTCCGTCATCAATCTGTAGCAGAGGGGGGTTACACGCGGCGAAACTCACGGCGAGGCGGGATTCGACGATGGCCGAAATTGCACAGGAAGCTGGTTTTCTGAAAAACCAGAAGCTGAGACAGGCTCTTCTGCAGCACAAAGCCCTCTCGGCGAAAGGTTTTTCGGAACGCCTTTTCGGCCTGCTGTTCTCGGGACTGGTTTACCCGCAGATCTGGGAAGACCCCGAAGTGGACATGGCGGCCATGGAGCTCGGGAAAGAGCACAGGATCGTCACCATCGCCTCGGGCGGCTGCAACATGCTCGCCTACCTGTCCTGCGGACCGCAGAAGATCGATGTGGTCGATCTCAATCCCCACCATGTTGCCCTGAACCGGCTGAAACTCGCCGCCTTCCGGCACATGCCAGCTCATTCCGACGTCGTCCGCTTCCTCGCAGAAGAAGGTCGCGAGACCAACAGCAAGGGTTACGATGCCTTCATCGCCCCTCATCTCGATGCTGCGACCCGCGCCTATTGGGAGAAGCGCACGCTATCCGGCCGCAGGGTCGAGGTCTTCGATCGCAACATCTACAGGACCGGCCTGCTCGGCCGTTTCATCGGCACAGGCCACCTGATCGCCCGGCTGCACGGCATCGACCTGACCGAGATGGCCAAGGCTCGCTCATTGCGCGAACAGCGCCAGTTTTTCGACGACCGCGTCGCTCCGCTCTTCGACAAGCCGCTCATCCGCTGGATAACAAGCCGCAAGAGCTCGCTTTTCGGCCTCGGCATTCCGCCGCAGCAATATGACGAACTGGCAAGCCTCGCGGGAGACGGATCTATCGCACCCGTACTGCGCCAAAGGCTGGAAAAGCTCGCCTGCCATTTTCCGCTGCGCGAAAACTACTTTGCCTGGCAGGCATTCGCTCGCCGCTATCCCACGGCCGGGGAAGGCGTACTGCCATCCTACCTGCAGGCGGAGAACTACGAGGCGATCCGCGACAATGTCGACCGGGTCACGGTTCATCACGCAAGCTTCACCGAGCTGCTTGCGGCCAAGTCCGCGGTCTCCGTCGATCGCTACGTTCTGCTCGATGCACAGGATTGGATGACGGACCCGCAGCTCAACGACCTCTGGTCGGAAATCACCCGCACCGCCGCGCCGGGCGCCCGCGTGATCTTCCGCACCGCCGCCGAAAAGAGCGTCATCGACGACCGCGTCTCCGAAACAATCCGCAACCAGTGGACCTATCTCGAAGATCGCTCCCACGAACTGAACCTAAGGGACCGCTCCGCTATCTATGGCGGCTTTCACATCTATGCGAGGAATGGCTGATGACGGTGGATATGGCGAGCGATCCCCTCTCCGGCAATCATGCCGAGCGCATGGACCGGATGTATCGCTACCAGCGGCATATCTACGATCTCACCCGCAAATATTACCTCTTCGGCCGCGACCAGGCGATCGCCGGTCTCCGGATGCCGACTGGAGGAACGCTTCTCGAAGTCGGCTGCGGCACCGGCAGGAACCTCTTGCTTGCCCATCGGCTCTATCCGGCAGCGACCCTCTACGGTCTCGATATTTCCTCCGAAATGCTGGAAAGCGCCCGTGCCAATTTCCGCCATAAGACGGAGAAGCCCACCTTCCGCGTGGCCGATGCGACCGCATTCAGGCCGGAAGAGTTCGGCGTGGCGGGTTTCGATCGTATTCTGATCTCCTACGCTCTCTCGATGATTCCGGACTGGGAAAAGGCGGTGGATGCGGCGCTTGCCGCGCTTGGGCCGAGCGGTTCGCTGCATATCGTCGATTTCGGCCAGCAGGAGCATCTGCCGGGCTGGTTCGGCCGCCTGCTGAGGACCTGGCTTACCCGCTTCCACGTCACGCCCCGCCCCAATCTGCACGAAGTGTTGGAAAGCCGCCTTGYCGCCGCTAACGCCGACATGATCTTCGAGGAAATCGGCCGCGGCTATGCCTGGCATGCCGTCATCCGGCGTCGCGGTTGAAATTTCTGCACCCCTGCTACTTGCCCTAAGCGATTTTTTACGGCGATATGGTGGATGAGGAGTTCACCCTTCCCGTCCCCTCTGTGGGACAAGGGGGAACATGGGATAGGGCAGCGCGGGACACACATGCCTCGACTTCTTTTCGCAATCCTTGCGACAGCGACCCTGCTGGCGGGCTGCAGCGCCACGGATTACGACCTGATGGAAACGGCCTCGGTCGCAACGCCCCGTTTCCACGACAACGACCCGCAGGATTTCGGCTACAATCACCCGCATCGCCATGAAGTTCATGGCATCGACGTCTCCAAGTGGAACGGCGACATCGATTGGCGGAGCGTGAAGAAGTCCGGCGTTTCCTTCGCCTTCATCAAGGCGACCGAAGGCGCCGACAGAATCGACCCCGCCTTCGAGAACAATTGGCGCAACGCGGCTGCCGCGGGCGTTCCGCACGCGCCCTATCATTTCTATTATTTCTGCTCCACCGCCGATGCCCAGGCCGACTGGTTCATCCGCAGCATTCCGAAGTCTTCCATGCACCTTCCGCCGGTGCTGGACGTCGAATGGAATCCGAGTTCTCCGACCTGCAAATACAGGCCGCCCGCGGCGGTCGTTCGCGCTGAGATGAAGAAGTTCATGGATCGTCTGGAGGCCCATTATGGCAAACGGCCGATCATCTACACCTCGGTCGATTTCCATCGCGACAATCTGATCGGCTATTTCGATGACTATCATTTCTGGGTTCGCTCGGTCGCGGCCCACCCCAAGGATATCTACGAGGCGCGCCGCTGGGCTTTCTGGCAATATACCTCTACCGGCATCGTACCGGGCATCAAGGGTCAGACGGATATCAACGTCTTTGCCGGAACGGCGAAGAACTGGAACAAATGGGTCGCCTCGGCCGGCAAATGATGATGGAATTGCACGAAAGGTTGCGATAAAGAGTGCGCCTTCTCGACCGATTTCCCATGTTTCGTCACAAATTTCGAGGAAATCAGGCGATCACCTGAACCCTGCTAGGAAAACTTCGAAATGTCCCTCGCCTTCGCCCGCCGTCTCGGCCTTGCATCCATCCTTGTCGGCTCCCTTTCTTCGACCGCGCTCGCTCAACAACAGGCGCCCGCCTGCGGCGGCGATCTCGGCGCCTTTCTGGAAGGCGTGAAGGCGGAAGCGATCACCAAGGGCGTCCCCGCGGAAGCTGCCGACAGGGCGCTTGCCGGAGCGCAGATCGATGAGAAGGTTCTTTCGCGAGACCGAGCCCAGGGCGTGTTCCGCCAGACCTTCCTGGAGTTCTCCCAACGCACTGTCAGCCAGGCCAGGCTGGACATCGGCCGCCAGAAGCTGAAGCAATATGCTGATGTCTTTGCCCGGGCCGAGCGCGAATTCGGCGTGGCGCCGGGCGTCATTACCGCCTTCTGGGCCATGGAGACGGATTTCGGAGCCGTCCAGGGCGATTTCAACACGCGCAACGCCCTCGTAACGCTTGCCCATGACTGCCGCCGGCCGGAACTCTTCCGTCCGCAGCTGATCGCGCTGACCGAGATGGTGCAGCACGGCGATCTCGACCCCGCCACCAATACCGGCGCCTGGGCCGGTGAGATCGGGCAGGTACAGATGCTGCCCGAGGATATCATCGCCTATGGCGTCGATGGCGACGGTGACGGCCATATCAACGTCAAGCAGAGCGCGCCGGACGCCATCCTCACGGCTGCGAAGTTCATCCAGAGCCTCGGCTTTCGCCGCGGCGAACCCTGGATCCAGGAAGTCTCCCTGCCGGAAAACCTTCCCTGGGAGAAATCCGGCCTCGGAAACGAAGTCCCCGCGAGCGAATGGTTCGCGCTTGGCGTAACCCCGCGGGATGGCAACACCTCCCTCGGCAACCTACCCGCCGCCCTCATACTGCCGCAGGGCCGCAAGGGACCGGCCTTCCTCACATATCCGAATTTCGCCGTCTATCTCGAATGGAACCAGTCCTTCATCTACACGACCTCCGCCGCCTATTTCGCGACCCGGCTTTCCGGCGCACCGCCCTACCAGAAGGGCACGCCGGACCAGGGCCTCGATGACAGCGGCATGAAGGCGCTGCAGGCGAAGCTGCAGGGCCGCGGCCACGATGTAGGCAAGGTCGACGGCATTCTCGGCTCCGGCACGCGCACGGCTGTGCAGAAGGAACAGGCGCGGCTCGGCATGCCGGCCGACGGCTGGCCGACGGCCACGCTGCTGGAAGCTCTGTAAGCTCCTGATACTTTTGGTTGGCAAGCCACCCGGCTTCGCAGGATTCGGGTGGCAATCGCCGATGAGGCGGACTATCCCTTGGATAAAGGGAGAAACCGCGTGAACACGATCGCCAGCCAAAGACCCAGCGCCAAAGCCTGGGCCTTGCTTTTCCTGCTCGGCCTCATCTGGGGCGGCTCCTTCTTCTTTGCGCGTGTGGCGGTGCTCGAAGTGCCGCCCTTCACGCTGGTCTTCCTGCGCCTCGCGCTGGCCGCGCTGGCGCTTCACATCTATCTCCACGGCCGTTTCGGGCTTTACGCGACGCTCCTTGCGAACTGGCGCCCCTTCCTCGTGCTGGGCTTCGCCAACAATGCTCTGCCCCACACGCTGATCTTCTTCGGCCAGACGGAGATCGGCGCGGGCCTCGCTTCCATTCTCAACGCCACCACGCCGATCTGGACCGTGCTGATCGCCAATCGCTGGACGAGCGACGAGAAACTCACGGCCGCCAAGCTTTCCGGCTGCCTCGCGGGCCTTGCCGGAACGGCGGCGCTCATCGGGCCCGGAGTGTTCGATGCCGCGTCCGCGCCCCTTTGGGCGCTCGTACTGCCCGTGCTTGCAGCCGTCTCCTATGGTGCGGCCAGCACCTATGGCAAACGGTTCCGCGACCTTCCTGCCCCCGTCACGGCGACAGGCCAGCTTACCGCCTCCTCGCTGATGATGCTGCCGATTRCATTCGTCGCCGATCAGCCCTGGCTGCTTCCAATGCCGTCCGCAGGCGCTATCGCTGCCATTCTCGGGCTGGCACTTCTTTCGACCGCTTACGGCTACCTTCTCTTCTTCCGCATCCTGACATTGGCGGGCGCCACTAATACCTCGCTTGTGACGCTTCTCGTGCCGCCAAGCGCGATCCTTCTCGGCGCGATTTTCCTCGGCGAGCGTCTCTCGCCAAGCCATGTCGGGGGCATGCTGCTGATCGGATTCGGGCTGCTTTTGCTCGACGGAAGGCTGTTTCGCAGGCGCGTCAAAGCCGGCAGCAAAGTGTCCTGATATGTCGCTGAGAAGGTCAAAACCTCACAAAACGTAACGAATATTAACAGGCCGAGAAGAGTTTTTTAACCCCCGCAAGTCCGGATATCAGGGATATTTTTAGCTTAATATCAGTCACTTAGTGTAGGTATTGAAAACTTATCCCCATACGCATGCTGCGCCGCAGCACAAAAAGCGACTTCCCATTTGCCACAAAACCGACATACACTCTAACGGTCAACGCAAGGAGGCAGACATGGGACGTGTTTATTCTCTCAATGTCCTGGTAGTCGGTGCAGCGTTTGTTTTCGTGGCGTCAATGCTCTTCATCTAGGCGCCACAGGTTCTCCCCACTACCAACCACTCTCGCATCCGTGAACGCTTGATACATCCAGCACATTTCTGAAAACGCATGCTCCCCGGAGCATGCGTTTTTTCATGCGGCAGCTCCGGCCTTCTCTTCCACCCGTCGGCGTCCGAGCCTTTCGAGCACGGCGGAAACGAGCGGTGCGCGGTTCATCGTATAGATATGGAAATCGCGGATACCCCGGCGCATCAGATCATCGATCTGCTCGGCGGCGATATCGGCTGCGATTTCCGCGCGCTCCTCGGGCTTGTCGTCATAGCTTTCGAACCGGTCGTCCAGGAATGACGGCACGGACGAGCCGCAGCGGCGCGCAAAGCGCTTCAACTGGGTAAGATTCTGGATCGGCATGATCCCCGGAACGACCGGAATGGTAATGCCCGCCGCCGCCACCTTTTCCAGGTAGCGCTCGAAGATATCGTTGTCGAAGAAGAACTGCGTCAGCGCCCGGTGCGCCCCTGCGTCGGCTTTGCGCTTGAGCGTTTCGATATCGGCGGAAAGATCGGGGCTCTCGGGATGCTTTTCCGGATAGGCGGAAACGGATATGTCGAAATCGCCGAATTCGACCAGGGCCCGCACCAGATCCGCCGTATCCGTATAGCCTTCCGGATGCGGCTCATAGGCCGTGCCGATTCCGCCTGTCGGATCGCCGCGCAGCGCCACGATACGGCGCACACCCGTAGCACGGTACTCCTCCACGACCGAACGCACTTCCTCCCTGGAAGCATCGACACAGGTCAGGTGAGCGGCCGTCGCAAGCGGCGTTTCATGGATCAGGCGGCGCACGGCTTCGATCGTCGGCGCCTTGGTGGAGCCGCCCGCGCCATAGGTAACGGAAACGAAATCGGGGTCCCAGGAAACGAGCTTCTCGACCGTATCCCAGAGCTGGACCTCCATCTCGTCCGACTTCGGCGGGAAGAATTCGAAGGAGATGCCGAAGGCTTCGCGCACACCGGTGGATTTCATGGTTCAGCTCCCGGAAAGAACGGAAAGGGATTCCGCCGGCGCGGTATCGGCGATCARCAGGCGGCGGTCGCGCGCAAGCCAGACGGTGGCGGTGAGTGCCGGGGCGCCCTGCTTGCCGGAGGCAAGATCGATCGCCTCCTGCACTTCGAGACCCACCTTCTCAAGCCATTCGGCCATCGTCTGATGCGAAAAACCAAGGCGCACATGCGCATGCTCGTCGCGAAGATATTCGAGCGCATGCGGCGCCAGATCGACGATCACCAACCGTCCGCCGGGGCGCAGAACGCGCGCGGCTTCTGCAATCGCCAGCTCCGGCTGATCGAGGAAATRCAGCACCTGATGGATGATGATGAGGTCGAAATCCTGGCCCTCGAGCGGCAAGTTGAGGATATCGCCATGCCGCACGGAAGCCTTGACGATGCCCGCCTTGTCGAGATTGGCGCGTGCGACCGAGAGCATGTCGCGGCTCGCATCGATGCCGACGGCACGACGGTAGATATCCGAGAGCAATTGCAGGATGCGGCCGGTACCGGTGCCGAGATCGAGAAGAGCATCCACCGGCGTCCTACCAATCATCCGGACAAGCGCCGCCTCAACAGCTGCGTCGCTCACATGCAGCTTGCGCAATTCGTCCCATGCGGAGGCATTCAGGCTGAAATAGGTCTGGGCGCGCTCCGCCCGCTGGCGCTTGACGGTCGCAAGACGCTCGCCGTCGCGCAGCAGGACCGGGTCCTCCTCCGAAGCTGCGGCAAGAAGCGTGCGCACCAGCGCGGCGGCCTCCCCGTCATGCTTCAGCCGGAAATAGGCCCATGCGCCTTCCTGATAGCGGTCGATGAGATTTTCTTCGGTCAGAAGCTTCAGATGCCGGGAAATGCGCGGCTGCGACTGACCGAGAATTTCGGTAAGATCGGTGACCGTCAGGTCGCCGGCAGCCAGCAGCGCCAGCAGCCGGAAGCGTGTCGGCTCGCCGGCTGTCTTCAAAATATCCACCAGGTTGTCGAGGGCCATTCCCATGCGGCGCGTCCTCACCAATCAACATATAAAGATATGTTTATGTGATTTTTAGTTTTCGCGCAAGCCATAACTGGAACTTGCACACATGACAAAAGGGCGACGTCCAGCGTCGCCCTTCTCGATATTCGTTCCTTTACCTCGGTCAGGAAGCCAAGGGCATGACCCGAGCTTACCGCGTCAGCCTCTTGTAGGTAACGCGCTTGGGATTGACCGATTCCGGCCCCAGGCGGCGCACCTTGTCGTTCTCATAGTCCTCGAAGTTGCCTTCGAACCATTCGACGTGGCTGTCGCCCTCGAAGGCCAGGATATGCGTCGCGAGACGATCGAGGAACATGCGATCATGGCTGATGATGACCGCGCAGCCGGCGAAGCTTTCCAGCGCCTCTTCGAGGGCGCCAAGCGTTTCGGTATCAAGGTCGTTGGTCGGCTCGTCGAGCAGGATGACGTTGCCGCCGGATTTCAGCATCTTCGCGAGATGAACGCGATTGCGCTGGCCGCCGGAGAGATTGCCGACCTTCTGCTGCTGGTCGCCGCCCTTGAAATTGAAGGCACCGCAATAGGCGCGCGAGTTCATCTCGAACTTGCCGAGCTTGAGGATGTCGTTGCCGCCGGAGATTTCCTCCCAGACGGTCTTGTTGCCGTCCAGATGGTCGCGGCTCTGGTCCACATAGCCGAGATCGACGGTCTCGCCGATGCGAATATCCCCGGAATCCGGTTTTTCCTGTCCGGTGATGAGTTTGAACAGCGTCGACTTGCCGGCGCCGTTCGGGCCGATGACGCCGACGATGCCGCCGGGCGGCAGCTTGAAGGAGAGATTTTCGAAGAGGACCTTATCGCCATAGGACTTGGAGAGGTTCTCCGCCTCGATGACCACCTGACCGAGGCGTTCGCCGACCGGAATGATGATCTGCGCTTCGCCGGGACGGCGGTTCTCGGCTGCCGCAACCAGTTCGTCATAGGCGCGGATACGGGCCTTCGACTTTGCCTGGCGGGCCTTCGGCGAGGATGCGATCCACTCCTGTTCACGGGCGAGCGCCTTCTGGCGGGCACCCTCTTCGCGCTCTTCCTGCGCCATGCGCTTCGCCTTGGCCTGCAGGTAGGCGGAATAGTTGCCTTCGTACGGAATACCGCGGCCACGGTCGAGCTCGAGGATCCAGCCTGTGACGTTGTCGAGGAAGTAGCGGTCGTGGGTAACCATCAGGATGGCGCCCGGATATTCGCGTAGGTGCTTTTCAAGCCAGGCGATGGTCTCGGCGTCCAGGTGGTTGGTCGGTTCATCGAGGAGCAGCAGATCGGGCTGACGCAGCAGGAGCTGGCAGAGCGCGACGCGGCGCTTTTCACCACCGGAGAGATTTTCGACGGAGGCGTCGCCCGGCGGGCAGCGCAGCGCATCCATCGCCATCTCGACCTGGCTTTCCAGGTCCCACAGGTTCTGGCTGTCGATGATATCCTGGAGCTTGGCGCCCTCTTCCGCCGTCTCGTCGGAATAGTTCATCATCAGCTCGTTGTAACGGTCGAGGATCGCCTTCTTGTCGGCCACCCCTTCCATGACGTTTTCCATCACGGTCTTGGACGGGTCGAGCTTCGGCTCCTGCGGCAGATAGCCGAGGGTGGCGCCTTCCGCCAGCCAGGCTTCGCCGGTGAATTCCTTGTCGAGTCCGGCCATGATCTTGAGGACGGTCGACTTACCGGCACCGTTCGGGCCGAGAATGCCGATCTTGGCATCCGGATAGAAAGAAAGGTGGATGTTTTCCAAAACCTTCTTGTTGCCGTAGGACTTGTTGAGCCCGGCCATGTGATAGATGAACTGACGTGCCATGAAGAACGCTCCGCGAGGGGGATTTTTCGGTTTGCCGCTATGTAGGCGAAGAAAGCCGCAGGGGCAATGCGTCAGCTGGGGAGGAATAGGATGTTCGAGGAAACGAAATGGTTCGCCAGCCCGACTGGCGCAAACCTCGCCTATCATTATCAGCCGGCAGCGGCACCCGCACGCGGGATCATCGTCGTCAGCCATGGGCTGGCCGAGCATTCCAAACGCTACCGCGACTTTGCCGAGGCGATGGCCGCCAATGGCTTCCAGGTTTACGTCCATGATCACCGCGGCCACGGCGAGACGATTGCTCCCGATGCTCCGATCGGCCGTTTCGCACGGCGAGACGGCGCGCGCTACGTGCTCGATGATGTGAAGGCAATGCGCGATATGGCTGTGGCGGCGCATCCTGGCCTGCCAGTGCTTCTCTTCGGCCATTCCATGGGCGGGCTCATCGCGCTCAATGCGGCGATCGAATATCCAAGGGATTTCGATGCAGTCGCGGTCTGGAACTCCAACTTCAATCCAGGTCTTGCGGGCCGGGCAGCCCAGGCGATCCTGCTGACCGAAAGAGCACTGAAGGGTTCGGACGTGCCGAGCGGCCTGCTTCCCAAACTCACCTTCGCCGCCTGGGGGAAGTCCATCCCCGGCCATCGCACGCCGTTCGATTGGCTGAGCCATGATCCGGAGATCGTCGATACCTATATTGCCGATCCGCTCTGCGGCTTCGATGCCAGCGTCTCTCTCTGGCTCGACCTCTTCGAACTCACTTTCCGCGCTCCCAAACTCGCTCACCGTCTGCCGAAGGATCTCCCGATCCATCTGGTCGGCGGGACGGAGGACCCGGCCACCGATTACGGCCGGGCGGTCCTCTGGCTTTCCGGGCGTTTGAGGGCGACGGGCTTGACGGGCGTCACCGCCAGGATCTGGCCCGCTACCCGCCACGAGACCCTGAACACCAGCGTCCGGCAAGAGGCCATAGCCGAGCTGGCAGCCTGGGCGAAGGATGTCTTGCCCGCTTCGGCATCGGCGGATGAAGCCTTCGGAATGAGTTCATGACATTTATTCAAGTGCTTCCGGCCGAACTCCCGGCTATAGAACTTCCAGGCGATCGGCAGGAGGAGCGGCCGACGAGCCTTCGCGCGAAAGTGGAGCAGCATGACTTCGCCAGCCGGCAATCCTGCCAATATTTCCGTCCCTACGACCGGGATCGCCAACGGCCTCGGACTGATGGTGCTGGCGATGCTTATAGCACCGCTGATCGACACTTTCGCCAAGCTGGCGACGGCTAGCACATCGCCGACGGTTATCACCACTGCCCGCTTTTTCTTTCAGGCGATCTTCATGCTGCCGCTGGTGCTGTGGAACGGCTCCTGGCGCAATCTATCATGGCGAATGAGCGGATTCCATGCGATCCGCGCCGCGCTCATTACGCTTTCCATGGTCTGCTTCGTTGCGACGCTTGCCGTCATGGAAGTGGCCGATGCGGTCGCGATCTTCTTCGTCGAACCGATCATTCTCACCGTGCTTTCCAGCATCTTCCTGAAGGAAACGATCGGGTGGCGCCGCTATACCGCCTGCGTCGTCGGCTTCATCGGCGCGATGATCGTCATCCKCCCGAGCTTCGAGGAGATCGGCTACGTCGCTCTCCTGCCCATCGTCACCGCTTTTTGCGTGGCCATCTTCGCCTTGATGACCAGAGCGCTTGCCCATCGGGAGGACCCGTGGTCCATGCAGTTCCAGATGGCGCTCTGGGGCCTGCCGATCTGCGGATTATTGCTGGCGCTCGGCCACACAACCGGAACCGAGGTGCTGAAGCCCTCCCTACCAGACTTGCTGACCTGGGGCTTTCTTGCCGGCGTCGGCCTCACGGCCGCGATTTCCGGCATCTTGGCGGTCTATGCATATCGGGCCGCACCTGCCTCCGTGCTCGCGCCGCTGCAATATCTGGAGATCGTCTCGGCCACCCTGTTCGGCTGGCTGGTTTTCGGCGACTTCCCCGATGCCGTGAAGTGGCTCGGCATCGCAATTATCATCGGCTCCGGCCTCTACATCATCTGGCGGGAGCGGCGCGTTGCATCCAAGCCGGTGACCCGTTCCAGCGAAACATCCGTGAACCCATAAAGCCGACATGATCGATACACATCAGAAGAAACCGCCCCTTTCCGGAATTCGCGTCATCGAGCTTGCCCGCGTGCTGGCCGGCCCCTGGGCGGGGCAGATTCTGGCCGATATGGGCGCCGATGTCATCAAGGTGGAACATCCCGAGGGCGGCGACGATACCCGCACATGGGGGCCACCCTTCGTGGAAGGCAAGGATGGCGAGAACCTTTCCGCCGCCTACTATCACGCCACCAACCGAGGCAAGCGCTCCATCGCAGTCGATCTCAAAACGGACGAAGGCCAGGAGACGGTCCGCCGCCTTGTGGCCAGCGCCGACGTGCTGATCGAGAACTTCAAGTTGGGTGGGCTCGTCAAATACGGACTCGATTACGAAAGCCTCCGGAAGATCAATCCGAAACTCGTCTATTGCTCGATCACCGGCTTCGGCCAGAACGGCCCCTATGCCAATCTCGCGGGCTACGACTATATCGTGCAGGGCATGTCGGGCTTCATGTCGATCACCGGCGAGCCGGAGGGCCAGCCGATGAAGGCGGGCGTCGCGATCGCCGACATCTTTACCGGCATCTATGCCGTCACCGCCATCCAGGGCGCATTGATCCATGCGATGAGAACAGGGGAAGGCCAGATGGTCGATATGGCGCTCCTCGATGTCCAGGCCGCGGTGCTCGCCAACCAGAACATGAACTATCTGGTCTCCGGAAAGCCTCCGACGCGGCTTGGAAATGCCCATCCCAACATCTCGCCCTATGAAGTGGTCCCCGCGGAAGACGGGCACCTGATCCTCGCGGTGGGCAACGACGGCCAGTTCCGCCGCCTCTGCCGCACCCTCGGCATGGAGGCGATGGCGGATGACGAACGCTTCGCCACCAACAAGGCCCGTGTCGCCAATCGCGAGGAAGTCCGCCGGCGGGTGACCGCCGAAACTGCGAAGTGGAAGAAGGCCGCCCTTCTTGCCGCCTGCGGGGAGAATGCCGTGCCGGCCGGGCCAATCAACTCTATCGAGGAAATGTTCGAAGACCCGCAGGTGAAGGCACGCGGATTGCGCGTCGATCTGGAAGCCGCGGATGGCACGGTTATTCCAGGCGTCCGCAGCCCGATCGTTCTGTCGGAAACGCCGTTGCACTATAGCCGCCCGAGCCCCAAGCTCGGGGAACACACGGCCGAGGTGCTGGCCGAACTCGCCCAACTGGAAAACAAGGGGAAACAGGCATGAAGACCGGAGGCCAACTCATCGTCGAAACGCTGAAGGCGAACGGGGTCAAGCGCGTCTCCTGCGTGCCGGGAGAAAGCTATCTGGCCGTGCTCGACGCGCTTTACGACAGCGGCATCGACGTGCTGGTCTGCCGCCAGGAAGGCGGCGCGGCGATGATGGCCGATAGCTGGGGCCGCCTCACTGGCGAGCCGGGCATCTGCATGGTAACCCGTGGCCCCGGCGCCACCAATGCTTCCGCCGGCCTGCATGTCGCAAGGCAGGATTCCATCCCGATGATCCTCTTCATCGGCCAGGTCGGCCGCGACATGAAGGAGCGCGAGGCCTTCCAAGAGGTCGAGTACCGCCGCGCCTTCACCGAGTTCGCAAAATGGGTGGGCGAGATCGACGACGCCCGCCGCATCCCGGAATTCGTCACCCGCGCCTTTGCCGTGGCGACTTCGGGCCGTCCAGGTCCGGTCGTTCTGACGCTTCCCGAAGACATGCTGACGGATGAGGTCGAAGCCCCCGAGGCACGGTCCTATGCTCCCGTTGAGAGCCATCCCGGCAAGAGCCAGATCGCGGCTTTCGAGGCGATGCTGAAAGAAGCACAGCGCCCGATGTTCATCCTCGGCGGCACGCGCTGGAACGAGCGGGCGGTCGCTGATTTCCAGGCTTTCGCCAGCCGCTTCAAGGTTCCGGTCGGCTGCTCCTTCCGCCGCCAGATGCTGTTCGACCACCTGCATCCCTCCTATGCGGGTGACGTCGGCATCGGCATCAATCCGGCACTGGCCAAGGAGATCAAGGAGAGCGATCTGCTCGTCCTCATCGGCAGCCGCATGTCGGAAATGCCCTCCTCCAGCTATTCGCTGATCGATATCCCCTATCCGAAGCAGAAGCTCATCCACGTCTTCCCCGACCCGGAAGAACTCGGCCGCCTCTACCGCCCGGACCTCGCGATCTGCGCCGCTCCCGCCGAATTCGTTGAGGCGATCAAGGACCTGGAACCGCCGGCCCTCCCCCTCTGGGCCGAACGCAAGTCCGCCATGCACGACGCCTATCTCAAGTGGTCGACGCCCCCCGAGACCGGTCCCGGCGCCGTGCATATGGGGCCGATCATGCGATGGATCGAAGAGAACGTGCCGGACGACGCGATCTTCACCAATGGCGCCGGCAACTATGCCACCTGGCTGCACCGCTTCCACCGCTTTCGGAAATACAACACCCAGTCGGCGCCCACATCCGGCTCGATGGGCTACGGCCTGCCGGCGGCGGTCGCCGCCAAGCAGCTTTTCCCCGAGCGAGAAGTCGTCTGCTTTGCCGGCGACGGCTGCTTCATGATGCACGGCCAGGAATTCATCACCGCCGTTCGCTATGGCCTGCCGATCATCACAGTGCTCGTTAACAACGGCATCTACGGCACGATCCGCATGCATCAGGAGCGGGAATATCCAGGCCGTGTCAGCGCGACCGACCTCGTCAATCCGGATTTCGTTGCCTATGCGCAGGCTTTCGGCGGCCATGGCGAACTGGTGGAAAAGACGGAGGATTTCGGTCCGGCCTATCTCAGGGCTCGCGCCAGCGGAAAGCCGGCGATCATCGAGGTCAGGCTTGACCCGGAAGCCATTACGCCGGCACGCACTCTGACGCAGATCAGGGAAAGGAGCTGAGCGGCAGGCCCTCTGCCCCTCCGTCATGCTCGGCCTTGTGCTGAGCATCCGTCCACGTCAAACGTGATTATATCCTCGGGACAAGCCCGAGGATGACGCCACCAAACAACGATACAACAAAAAAGCCGGCCCAAAGGCCGGCTTTTCGATTTCGCCCTGCGGGTCAGACCGCCGCGGTGACGATGAATTCGACCTTGTATTTCGGCGCAGCGAGCTTGGCTTCGCTGGTGGCGCGGGCCGGTGGGTTGGCCGGGTCGATCCACGCTTCCCAAACGGCGTTCATCTCGCCGAAATAGGCCATATCCGAGATGTAGATGATAGTCTGCAGGATCTTGGACTTGTCGGAGCCGACGGCGGCAAGCAGGCGCTCCACTTCGGCCAGTGCCGACTTGCACTGATCGGTGACGCTTTCGCCTTCGCCGACCTGTCCAGCCAGATAGACGGTGTTGCCGTGGACGACGGCACCGCTCATGCGGGCGCCCGGCTCGATGCGCTTGATGCTCATGGATATGCTCCTGAATTTATGAGCTGCGGGAAAGCCCCGCGCCAAGGCACGAGGCATGAGAAGATATCAGCCGCGGATGTGTTGGCTCTTTTCGTAGATGGCCGTGGAGCGCGCGCCGGAGCGGCAGAAGCCCAACATTGGACGCGGGAATTCGTCGAGCGCATCGACCATTGCGTTGACGCTCTCTGCTTCCACGCCCATGCGGCCGACCGGGATGTGCCGGATATCGAGACCGAGTTCCTTCGCGCGCGCCTCGATCTCGGCATAGTGCGGCTGGCCGGGCTCCTCGTCGTCCGGACGATGGCAGACGATCGATTGGAATCCCATCGCCTTGATCTGATCCAGGTCCTCGACCGTGATCTGCCCGGTAACGGAATACTCGTCGTTGATCTGGCGGATGTCCATGGCAATGCCCTCCGGCTTTTCGATGAGGTCCAACCCATTACGATGACGCCGCCGGGGCGTCAATCGCGCTCTTGGACAAGCGTCAGACGAAGCAGAAACGCAGAGCGTAATCGATGCTGCGGCCCGGCTTGAGCTGATGGAGTTCCCCCTTTTCGGCGAGCTCGTATCGGCTCACCCAGCGATGCGAGACCGGCTCGATCCCGAGCACATGCGCCGGCGCCTGCTGATTGCGCCAGATCTGCAGATGCGGCAGCGTGTCGGTGCGGAACTTGACCTTTAGGGTCAATCCGCCGATAGCCGCGATCGGACCGAGCGCGACTTGCGCCCACTGTTCGCCGGCCTCCTTTGCCGGCACGCAGAAGACGCCGCCGGGGTCCTCGCCGAAGTTCCAGGGAAAACCTCCGCCTCCCAGCATCCTACCTGTCAGTTTCACATGGTCGTCGAACAGCCAGGCGCCGATGTTCATATGGTACATGTGAACCGGCGCGAATGCCTTTGTGCCCGTATTCGTCAGCTTGTCGGCAAGGGAGACCTCGCCCGTCGCCCCGTCGATTCGCCAGTGACGCTCGAGGAGCGCCGTCCCGCCGTTCGCCATCGTGACCGGCACCCGCGCCCGGCATTCCGCGCCCTCTTCCTGTGCGTCCCAGAACACGATTTCGGCCGGATGCGAGGAGAACGATCCATGCAGCGGATATTTCTTTCCGTCCGCGTGTTTCTCGATCGGCTCGGGGTGGCGGATATGGTCAGGCCCGCAGGTGAAGAGGAATCCTTCAAGCGAATGATCGATTCGCGGATCGCCGTCGTCGGGGATGGCCCGGCCGGGTGCAAGATCGACCCCGCCTATCCAGCATGAACCGATATCGAGAACCGACCCCGGGTCCAACATCAGCTTCGGTCCGGCCGCCGCGGAAAACGCCTTCATGTTCGCTCCAATTTGGTCGTTACGCATAGGTGTTTACGCATTAGATGGAGGATTTTAAGGATCTATTCACGGCGAATTCATTTTTTCCACACTACTGTCAAAATTACTTTGTCTGTGGCTGGAACTGCACGGATACGGAACCAATCCTATCCTTCAGGTTTTGTGGCTGAAAGCATTTTAAGGAACCGGTGTCATCGTGAAGCGCTTCTATCTTGCAGGCCTCGCTCTCGCCCTTGGGGCGGCGCTTCAAAGCACGTCCCCGGCCGAGGCGCAGGTTCGTTACTACGACCGGTACCCGTCCGATGCGGTTCTCGTCGCACCGGATGGCGCCATCCTCGACTATATACCGGAAGAGGGCGAGGTAACCATCCGCCGTGATCGCAGGGGTCGCCGGGTCCTGGTGGATGCCTACGGCAACGTGGTGGCGACCGAAATGCGCCGGGAGGGTTACCGTCCGCGCGGCGTCGACGAATACCCTCCGGCTCCCGGAGGGTACCGCGAGTATGGTGACGGTTACCGTGACTATCGCGAATACCAGCCGGGCGACCCGGACGTTGTGACCGGCTCCGTTCCGCGCTATGATTCTGTCACGCGCATGCCGCTGGAAGAACCGCCCCCTCCGGGTGTCGGCGCCCCGAACGAAGACCTGGCTTCGATCGAACCCGAGCAGCAGCGCCGCGAAGCGCTGGAGGCCGAGCGGCCGATCATACCGGTGAAGAAGAAGCCGCAAGCGGAGATCGCCGCGCTGCAGGTATTCCTCGACCGTGAAGGCATCTCGCCGGGCGTCATCGACGGCCATCTTGGCGGCAACGTCAACAAGGCGATCGCCGCCTGGCAGGAAATGACCGGCGAAACGCTCGATCCGAACAATTCCGAAGACATCATGCGCCGCCTTTCCTATTCGGGCGGCCTGCCGATCGTCGACTATACCATCACGGCGGCGGATGCGGCCGGTCCCTATGTGGCATCGATCCCGGATGACTATGCGCACAAGGCTCAGTTGCCGGCCATGTCGTTTACCTCGACGAGTGAAAAGCTCGCCGAGCAGTTCCACATGGACGAGAGCTATCTGAAGGCGCTCAACCCCGGCGTCGATTTCTCCATTCCCGGCACGATCATCAAGGTCATCAATCCGGGCCAGGCGAAAAGCGGTCAGGTCACGCGCATCGTGGCCGACAAGAGCAAGGAACAGGTCTTCGCCTACGGAGCGGATGGCAAGCTGATCGCCGCCTATCCGGCAACCATCGGCTCGACGGACACCCCCTCCCCGACCGGTACGCATACGGTGCAGCGCATCGCGCTCGATCCCGGCTATACCTATAACCCGAAGATCAACTTCAAGCAGGGCAATAACGACAAGATTCTGCAGATCCCCCCTGGCCCCAACGGCCCGGTCGGCACCGTCTGGATCGCCTTGTCGAAACCCACCTACGGTATCCATGGTACGCCGGAACCCTCCAAGATCGGCAAGACCAACAGTCACGGCTGCGTGCGGCTGACAAACTGGGATGCCACCGAGCTTGCCAAGATGGTGAAGCCAGGGACCACGGTCGAATTCGTCGAGTAATTTCGCAAGAATCCAAAAAGGCGCCGATCGGCGCCTTCTTCTTTTCTGCCGACGGACGCCTCAGGCGGCGTCGCGCTTCAAGTTCATTAGTCGGGATGCCGCAGAACGAGCCGTTCTGACGGGCATCAGGCGCAAAACCTCCCTTGCAAAGGCATCGGCATTTTCCCGCGCCCTATCGAGATTGCTGACCCTGCTCGCATCAAGCGTCCGAAGACTGCCGCCGGTCTCGAAGAGTTCCCTGAAGGCGACACGCTCGCCGATCGGAGTGTTGAGCACGTTGACGCCGCGTGCTGCGAGCAGGCCCTTGATGGTGAGAAGCGCCCTCGTCGTCACCATGGAGGTGACACGCGTGAGCACCACCGAATGGGGAATGGAAAGGTTCGCCTTCTCCTTCAGGAAAGACAAAAGATCGAGGATCTGCGCCGCTCCCTTGGCGTCCATGGCCGACCCCTGAACCGGTATCATCACGTGATCGGAAAGGCTGATCGCCGTGGTGACCAACGCGTCGCGCGCGCCCGCCAGATCGATGATGAAATAGTCGGTCGTTGCAGCCATCTCGCGGAGATGACACTGCAGCGAGGGAATGGTCACCTCCGATATGACCTCGATATTGCGCACGCGGCCGGAGGTCTCGTACCACTGGCTGATCCACTGCTGCGGATCGCCATCTATGACGGTGACGCGAAAGCCCTGATGGGCGAGCTCGGTGGCCAGCAGGAGCGCTGCGGTCGTTTTACCGGCACCTCCCTTGGCATTGGCGAAGGATATTACGGGCATTTTCTTTCCTTGAAGGAAGTACGAGCAGCATCGCTCGAAGAGACACCCATCGCATGGTGCCGATAGCCCATATCCTTTCCAAACATGGTTAATGATTTATTAATTTAACCAAAAGGAAAGTTACTTCGCAAATGTCCATCCCCTGAAAAACAAGGGCGGCGCGCCGGACTGGCCGTCGCACCGCCTTGCCCCGCAACGCTTTCAGCTCAGAAGCAATCCAGGAAAAGCTGTCTCGTATTTTCCTTGGTCATCGGCACCGGATTGCCGCCGCAACTCGGGTCCTCGATCGCCATGGCGGTCAGCTCATCGATTCGATCCGGCTTGATGCCCATGGCCGTCAGGTTCTCGGGAACGCCAAGTTCCGAGCGCAGCGAAAGCACGTAGTCATAGAAGCCGTCGAAKCCACCGGATATGCCGAGATAGGCGGCGGCACGCGCGATCTTCTCCTCGATTGCCGGGCGATTGAAGCGGAGYACCGGCGGCATCACGACCGCGTTGGTCATGCCGTGATGGGTATTGTAGACCGCGCCGATCGGATGGGAGAGGGAATGGATCGCCCCCAAACCCTTTTGGAATGCGACTGCGCCCATGGCCGCAGCCGACATCATATTGGTGCGGGCTTCGAGATCCGCGCCGTCCTTGAAGGCGCGGGGCAGGAATTCCTTGACCAGCCGCATGCCTTCGAGCGCGATGCCGCCCGACATCGGATGATAGAAGGGCGAAGAATACGCTTCCAGGCAATGGGCAAATGCATCCATGCCCGTACCGGCGGTGATCGCCTTCGGCATGCCCATGGTGAGCTCCGGATCGCAGATCACCACACCCGGCAGCATTTTTGGATGAAAGATGATCTTCTTCACATGGGTTTCCGAATTGGTGAGCACCCCTGCCCGGCCGACCTCCGAACCCGTGCCGGCGGTCGTGGGCACCGCAATGATGGGCGCGATCTTCGAGGCGTCTGCGCGTGTCCACCAGTCGCCGATATCCTCGAAATCCCAGACGCGACGCGTCTGGCCCACCATGAAGGCGATCAGCTTGCCGAGATCGAGACCAGAGCCGCCGCCGAAAGCCACGACACCGTCATGGCCGCCATCCTTGTATGCCTTGATGCCGGCTTCGAGATTCTTCTCATTGGGGTTGGGATCGACCTCGGAAAAGATAGCCCGTCCGAGCCCTGCCTCATCAAGGATATCCAGCGCATGGCCGGTGATCACCATGGCGGCAAGTCCCCGGTCGGTGACAAGCAAGGGATTCTTCAGTCCCAATGTCTTGCAGGCGTCCGCCAATTCTTTGATCCGCCCGCGGCCCAGCTTGACGGCGGTGGGATAGCTCCAGTTCGCGACGATATTCATTGAGCTGCTTTCTTCAAATGATAGGATTTCGGGCGGGTCAGATTGTGGAAGCCGAGCACGGAAAGCGAACCACCTCGGCCGGTTTCCTTGACGCCCGTCCAGACGAGCGCCGGATCGAGATAATCGGCGCGGTTCATGAAGACCGTGCCGGTTTCGAGTTCGCGGCCGATCTTCGCCGCGCGTTCGGCATCCTTGGTCCAGAGCGAGACGGTCAATCCGTACTGGCTGTCGTTCATGAGCCCGATCGCCTCGTCATCCGTCTTCACCTTCATGATACCGACCGCGGGCCCGAAGGTTTCTTCGCGCATGAACGGCATGGAATGATCGACATCGACGAGGATCTGCGGCGCGAGGTAAGCTCCGCCGTCATCGGCCGGGAAGAGCTTCGGATCGATGAGCCCCTTGGCGCCTTTGGAAACGGCATCGGCGAGCTGCTCGCGCACCACCTTGGCGAACCGCTTGTTGGCCATCGGCCCGAGTGTCGTTTCTTTTTCCAGCGGATTACCGAGCTTGTAGTTCGAAACCCAGGCGACCGACTTCTCGACGAAATCGTCATAGAGCGTTTCGTGCACATAGATGCGCTCGATGCCGCAGCAGCACTGGCCGGAATTGTAGGTCGCACCGTCCATCAACACGTCGACGGCCGCCTCCAGATCAGCATCCTCCATCACATAGCCCGGATCCTTGCCGCCGAGCTCCAGTCCGATGCCGGTGAAGGTGCCCGCGGCAGCCCTTTCGATCGACCGGCCGCCTTCGACCGAACCGGTAAAATTGATGAAATTGAAGAGGCCCTGCGAGATGAGCTTCGCGGTCGTCTCGTGATCAAGGAAAACGTTCTGGAACACGTCTTCCGGGATACCCGCCTCCACGAAGGCGCGCACCAGGCGTTCTCCGACGAGCAGCGTCTGTGCCGCATGTTTCAGGATAACAGTATTGCCCGCCATCAGCGCCGGTGCGACCGTATTGATGGCCGTCATGTAGGGGTAGTTCCACGGCGCGATGACGAAAACGACGCCATGCGGCTCGCGCTCGATGCGGCGCTCGAAACTCGCGCTGTCCTCGATGCGGATCGGCGCCAATGCCTCCGCAGCGATCGAAGCCACATAGTTGGAACGCTCGTTGAAACCCTTGAACTCGCCGCCGTAACGCACCGGACGTCCCATCATCCAGGCGAGTTCCGGCACCACCTCGTCGGCCATTTCGTTCAATCGTGCGACACCTTTCAGAACAAGCTGTACCCRCTCTTCGAGCGGCCGCTTCGCCCAGGCCTTCTGTGCCTTCCTCGCACGCTGAACGGTCTCGGTCGCCGCCTCCAGCGACATCGCCGGACGCTCGGCATAGACCGAGCCGTCGACCGGCGAGATGCATTGGATCATCGTCATGATCGAAATTCCCATTCTTTCGTTGGATATGGGCGGTTACGCCCGTTCGAACCCGCGCGCCACTTCCCAGTCGGTGATGCGGCGGTCGTATTCCTCCTGCTCCCAATTGGCTGCGCGCACGTAGTGGTCGATGACGTCGTCCCCGAAAGCTTCCCGCAGCAGCTCGGACTTGTCCATCAGTTCGGTGGCATGGCGCAGCGTGCGCGGAATTTCGCGGACACCCTTGCCGCCATAGGCATCGCCCACGAAGGYGGGCTCCAGCTCCATCTTCTTCTTGATGCCGTCGATCCCCGCCGCGATCAACGCCGCCATGGCGAGATAGGGATTGAGATCGGAACCGCCGACGCRGCACTCGACGCGGATGCCCTTAGTGCCCTCGCCGCAGAGCCGGTAACCCGCCGTGCGGTTGTCCTTCGACCAGATCGCCTTGGTCGGCGCAAAGGTGCCGGCCATGAACCGCTTGTAGGAATTGATGTAGGGCGCCAGGAAATAGGTGATCTCGCTGGCATGGCTGAGAAGCCCTGCCATGTAGTGCTTCATCGTGGCCGACATGCCGTGCTCGCCTTCCTTGTCGAAGAAGAGCGGCGTGCTGCCATCCGCGCTCCAGAGCGACTGGTGGATATGGGAAGAGCTTCCGGCGGCGCTGTAATGCCATTTGGCGAGGAAGGTGATGGCCTTGCCCTTCGACCAGGCAATCTCCTTGCAGGCGTTCTTGATGATGACATGCCGGTCGGCCATGGTCAGCGCATCGGCGTAACGGACGTTGATTTCCTCCTGGCCGGCCGAAGCCTCGCCCTTGGAGTTCTCCACCGGTACGCCGGCGCCCTGCAATCCTTTGCGGATCGCCCGCATCACATCCTCTTCCTTGGTGGTCTGGAAGATGTGGTAATCCTCGTTATAGCCGCTTGCGAGCTTCAGGTCGCGATAGCCGCTCTCTCGCGCCTGGTCATAGCTCTGATCGAACAGGAAGAATTCCAGCTCTGTCGCCATGAAGGCGGCCATTCCCATGTCTTCCAGCCGCCTCACCTGCTTCTTGAGAATGGCGCGCGGGGAATGCGGCACCTCCTCATGGGTATGGTGGTCCAGCACGTCGCAGATGACCAGCGCGGTGCCTTCCAGCCAGGGGAGCCGCCGCAGCGTCGAGAGATCGGGCTTCATGGTGTAGTCGCCATAGCCCTGCTCCCAGCTCGTTGCCTTATAGCCGGAGATGGTTTCCATCTCCATGTCGGTCGCGAGCAGGTAGTTGCAGCTATGGGTCTCCTTGTAGGCGCTTTCGACGAAATATTCCGCCTGGAACCGCTTGCCCATGAGACGGCCCTGCATATCGACCTGAGCCGCGATCACGGTATCGATGCGGCCGCTGGCGACATCCTGCTTCAACTCGTCGAAAGTGTATGTGGCAGTCATGCCTGTGCATCCGTTCCTATAAAGATGACATAAGGGAAGACGCGGCCCGAAGGCCGCGTCCATTCGGCCTTAAACGAGCGAAGCCGCCTGCTTGTGCTCCATCGCGAACTCCTCCTCCGGGGAGAGGATGAGACGATGGCGCCCGACGACAGCAAAATAGGCGATCGCGATTGCAAACCAGATGGCAACCCAGAGAACCCCCTTCGAGAAGTTCGGATCCTGTACCTGGTAGATCAGGGTGACGACCGCTATGATGATCGTCAAGACGGCTCCCGGTATACCGAGCGGCGAACGGAAGGGCCGCTCGATGTTCGGCAGCTTCTTGCGCAGGATGATGAAGGATATTCCCTGCATGATGTAGGAGAACATCGCCCCAAACACCGCCATGTTGAGCAGCACGCTGCCGATGACGCTACCGCCCTGCTCCGCGCCGAGCGCGAACCAGATAGTCAGCATGACTGCCAAGCCGACCACGGACCCCGTGATCATCGCGACATAAGGCGTCTTGTAGGTCGAATGCGTCACGGAGAGTCCGGTCGGGAAATAACCTGCCCGTGAGAGCGAGTAGATCTGCCTGCCTTGCGCGTAGAGGATCGTGTGGAAGCTGGCGATAAGGCCCGTCAGCGCCACGAGGCCGAGAAGCACGACGCCGCTATCGCCGTAGATCGCCCGGAAGCCGTCCAGCAGCGGCTCAAGCGAAGAGCCGAGATGGAAGGAGCCCACGCCCGGCACAGCGGGGTTGAGGAGCACGATCATGAAGGCGGAAATCATCAGCGTGATGATGCCGAGGATGATGCCCTTCGGCATGTCGCGCTTGGGATCGACCGACTCCTCGGCGGCAAGCGGAAGCTGCTCAATGGCCAGGAACAGCCACACGGCGAATGGCAGCGTTGCGAGCACGCCGGAGAAGCCGAAGGGGAACCATTCTCCATTGCCCTCCGGCAGCTCCATCGCCGCGCCGTCCGGGCCGGCGCCGACATTCAGAGCCCAGCGCGAGAAATCCATGCTCGGAATGGCGCTGATCCAGAAGAACACCAGCACCGCCAGCGAAATCACCGTGATGACCAGCGTCACCTTGAAGGAAAGCTCCAGCCCGAAAACGTTGAGCCCCAGGAAGATCAGATAGAAGACGATCCATATCAGCGGCGAATAGGCGGGATCGAACCCGAAGATCGAGTTCACATAAGCGGTGATGAAGGTGACGATAACCGCCGGCGTCAGCACATATTCGACGTTCTCGCAAAGCCCGGTGATGAATCCTCCCCACGGTCCCATCGCCGTGCGGGCGAAGGAATAAGCCGCTCCCGTATGCGGCAGCGCCGGGCTCATCTCGGCGATCGAGAAGGTGAGCCCAAGGTACATGATGGCGATGATGATGCCGGCAACCAGCATGCCGCCCCAGCCGCCGGTCGCGAAACCGAAGTTCCAGCCGGAAAAGTGGCCCGAAATGACCGCTCCGACGCCAAGCGCCCAAAGCGACCAGACCCCCGCATAGCGCGAGAGGCCCCTCTTTTCGAAATAGGATGCATCAGCCTTCTTGTAGCTGACGCCTGCGGATGAACTTTCCATGCCCTTCTCTCCTAATCCAAGAAAACGGGCAGCCGGCGCCGAAGGCCGACCAAGCCCCTCGAAATCTCGCACGCCGCCCGCTTGTTTCTCGGTGTCGGTGCGCGTCGCAGCTTCCACTGCTCCCCGGGTCCTATGGTTAGACGTCTGCGAGGCTTTCCCGCAGCAGGCCTGTCAGAAAATCGGCCACGACCCCTTGGCCGGTTTCGTCTGCTATCAAATCGTTCCTTATTTCGATCATCACGTTCAGAAGCCCCGCCGGCAGGGCGTGAACCTCCAGCGTATGCGTAACTCCGTCTGCTGGCCCATAGGGCTCGTTGCGCGCGACGTGGTAGAGACGGGTATCCGCGGCCGCGGCGAGCATGCGATCGGCAAGCCGGCTGTCCTTCTCGTGCAAGATGCCGATCTCAACCTCGCGCAGCTTTCCGAAATAGACCGGAGTGAAACTATGGACGGTAACGAGCACCGTCGGTCGCCCCCTCGCCTGCCTTTCCGCAATCTCCTCGCGGATACGCCCATGGAACGGCAGGTAAAGCGAGGTGGTTCGCAGCGATCGTTCCGCCTCCGTCAGGTTCTCGTTGCCGGGAATGCGGAAGACCTCGCTGACATCGCGCATCGCCGCGGGAGATTCCGGCGGGCGGTTGCAATCGTAGATCAGGCGGGAAAAGCGCTGGTGGATCAGCACGGCGTCGAGACTGCGCGACATCAGCCGCGAAACGGCGAGCGCGCCGGGATCCCAGGCGATGTGGGAGGCAAGCGCCTCTTGCGAAAGCCCGAGATCGCCGTAGCGCTCCGGCAGCCGGCTGGAAGCATGCTCGCAAACCAGCAGCACCTCGCTGCGTCCGTCAGCGTTCTCCACGGCGACGGGATCACCGTCCGCCTTCGTGAAAAACTCCGACTGAACCAGCATGCTCGCCTCGGAATATGATTGAAAGTGTATTAACGAAGAGAATTCTTCATCTTCTAGCCACCGTCAATCGAAATCTGAAAAAATCTTTTCAGAGCCACCATTGACACACGTGCGGGAACGATTGTTAAATCTTTTTCAACCGGCGAAGACCGGGAAAGGGAACAGTTCCGTGCCAACCACAGCGCGTACCGTATCGGATGTCATCCGGGCTCGTTACGAAAGCCTCACACGCGCTGAACGGCAGCTTGCGGACCGGATTTTGGAGAACTACCCGGTGTCGGGCCTCGGCAGCATCACCACGATCGCGGAGAGTGCGGGCGTTTCCACGCCAACCGTCGCGCGCATGGTGCAGAAGCTCGGCTACAAGGGCTATCCGGAATTCCAGTCGCATCTGCATCAGGAACTCGAGGCGACGCTCTCGAACCCGATCGCCAAGCATGATCGCTGGGCGTCCAACGCACCGGGCACGCATATCCTCAACCGCTTCGCCGATGCCATCACCGGCAATCTGCGCGATACGCTTTCCGATCTCGACACCAGAACCTTCGAAGGCTCGGCCGCTCTTCTGGGCGATCGCAGCCGCAGTATCTATTTCGTCGGCGGCCGCATCACCGGAGCGCTTGCGGAATATTTCTTCACCCATATGCAAGTGATCCGTCCGAAGACGACGCTGATCTCCACCAATTCCAGTTCTTGGCCGCAGCATGTGCTGAACATGAATGCCGGCGATGTGCTCGTGATATTCGATATCCGCCGTTACGAGCAGGAGATGGCGACGCTCGCGGAAGCCGCAAGGGCCAACGGCGTCGTCATCATCTTGTTCACGGATGTCTGGTCGTCACCCGTGGCGAAGCACGCCGAACACATCTTCAAGATGCGGATCGAGGCGCCCTCCGCATGGGATTCCTCCGTCATAACCCTCTTCGTGGTGGAGGCCCTCATCGAGGCCGTACAAAGCTCCACATGGACGGAGACCCGGGAACGCATGAATTCGCTGGAGGGCCTGTTCGAGCGGACGCGATTGTTCCGCCGACCGGGCCGCCAGCCTCGCTTCGAATAAACGCATGCGCATGTAAATTCGGCAGCCAAATAGGGAACTTATGAGAAAATGCTCACCTACCTCGCTGTCACATCGCATTCATGAAACGGCTCTACGAGTGCGCCGAGACGCCCTGAACCCTAGGAGGATACCGTGCTCAAGAACAACCGACGCCTGCTGTCGCTGACGGCTGCAGCCCTCATCGCTTCCACCAGCCTTGCGGCTGCCGAACCGAGCGCCGAACTGATCGAAGCCGCCAAGAAGGAAGGCATGCTGACGACCATCGCCCTGCCCCATAGCTGGTGCGGCTACGGCGACGTCATTGCCGGCTTCAAGGCGAAATACCCGGAAATCAAGGTCAACGAGCTCAACCCCGATGCCGGCTCGGCTGACGAGGTCGAGGCCGTCAAGGCCAACAAGGACAATAAGGGTCCGCAGGCTCCCGACGTGGTCGATGTCGGCCTGTCATTCGGCCCGCAGATGAAGACAGAAGGCCTGCTGCAGCCGTACAAGGTCTCGACCTGGGACGAAATCCCGGACAACGTCAAGGATCCCGAAGGCTACTGGTATGGTGATTATTACGGCGTTCTCTCCTTCATCGTGAACAAGGACATGGTCGAGAACGTGCCCCAGGACTGGGCTGACCTTGTAAAGCCGGAATATGCCGGTCAAGTGGCTCTCGCGGGTGATCCGCGCGCCTCCAACCAGGCGATCCTCGCCGTCCTGGCCGCCGGTCTCTCCAAGGGCGCAGCGTCAGGTGAAGCCGCCGGCAAGGCTGGCCTGGATTACTTCGCCGAGCTGAACAAGGCAGGCAATTTCGTTCCCGTCATTGCCAAGGCCGGCACGATTGCCCAGGGCGCCACCCCGATCGCCGTTGCATGGGACTACAACGCACTGGCATGGCGTGACGAGTTGAAGGACAACCCGCCGGTCGAAGTCGTCGTTCCGAAGACGGGCGTTCTGGCGGGTGTTTACGTACAGGGCATCTCCGCCTATGCGCCGCACCCGAATGCCGCTAAGCTCTGGATGGAATATCTCTATTCTGACGAGGGCCAGAACCTCTGGCTGAAAGGCTACTGCCACCCGGCCCGCTTCAATGCCATGGCCAAGGCCGGCAAGATCCCGCAGGAGCTGGTGGATGCCCTGCCCCCGGCCGAAGCCTACGAAAAGGCCGTCTTCCCGACCGTCGACGAGCAGAACGCCAACAAGACGGCCGTAACCGGCGGCTGGGATAGCGTCGTGGGCGCCAACGTCCAGTAAGCGGCTCAACTCAGTTGTCCCGGCCCGATCGGGCCGGGCTTGCCATCTGAACATGGTGGCCGCACCTTTGCCAAAACATCACAAGAATCCACCGGGGAAAGACACAGCACATATGAACCAAGCCTCCCCCAGGCATAGGCCACGCCTGCCCCTCACCTGGCTGGGCCTCATGCCCTTCGTGATCTTCGTGCTGTTGTTCCTCGTGCTGCCGACCATGCACATCGTGATCGGTGCGTTCCAGACCCGCGACGGCGCGTTCACCCTGCAAAACATCATCGATCTCAACACCGGAACGATACCGTCGAGCTATTGGATTTCGGTCAAGGTTTCCTTTGCTTCGGCAGCCCTCGGCTGCCTGATCGGTTTCGGCATGGCCGCAGCCGTCGTTTTCGGCGCGGTACCTGGCTGGATCAAGTCGCCGCTGATGACCTTTTCCGGGGTTGCCTCTAATTTTGCCGGCGTGCCCCTCGCCTTCGCCTTCCTTGCGACATTCGGACCCGTCGGGCTCGTCACCCTGTTTCTGCGCCAGAACTTCGGAATCATTCTCCAGCGGGACTTAGGCTTCAATATCCTGAGCTTCTGGGGGTTGACGATCACCTATCTGTTCTTCCAGATTCCATTGATGATCCTCATCATCGCCCCGGCGCTCGAAGGCCTGCGGCGCGAATGGCGCGAGGCGGCCGAGGTGCTGGGAGCGACAACGCTGCAATACTGGCGCATGGTGGCGCTGCCGATCCTGTTTCCCGCGCTGCTCGGCACCTTCGCGCTCCTCTTCGCCAACGCCTTCGGCGCGGTTGCGACCGCCATTGCGCTGACGGGCTCGAGCCTGAACATCGTTCCCATCCAGCTCTATGCGCAAATTCGCGGAGACGTCCTGGGCAATCCACATCTGGGTTACGCCATGGCTTTCGGCATGATCGTGGTCACCGCCATCGCCAATATCATCTACATCTGGCTACGCATCCGTGCCGAAAGGTGGCTGAAATGAGCATCTGGGCACGTATTACCGGTTGGGTAGTCCTGATCTTCGGGTTGCTCTATTTCTTCGTTCCCCTAAGCGGGCTTTTCGAGTTTTCCCTGAAGGCCCGGCGCGGTGTTTATAGCCTGGACGCCTATGCCCGCGTCCTGGCCGATCCGCAATTCCAGGCGACCTTCACCTATTCGGTCGTCATGGCGCTGGCGACCATTGCGATCGGCATCCTGATCGTGGTTCCGACCGCCTTCTGGGTGCGCCTGAAAATGCCCTGGGCTCGGCCCTATGTCGAATTCCTGACCCTTCTGCCGCTCGTCATCCCGGCGATCGTCATCGTCTTCGGCTATATCCGCCTCTACAACACGTCGAGCTGGCTGCCGTTGACCGGATCGATCGCGGGCACCAATCTGCTTCTCGCCTTCGGATATACGGTGCTGGCGCTGCCTTACATGTATCGCGCCGTTGATACCGGCCTGCGCACGATAGATGTGGCGACTCTCACTGAAGCCGCGCAAAGCCTCGGCGCCGGCTGGACCACCATCCTGAGCCGGGTCATCCTCCCGAACGTCGTTCCGGCGGTGCTCTCGGGCGCCTTCCTGACCTTTGCGATCGTTATCGGAGAATTCACGCTCGCGGCCCTTCTGGATCGGCCCGCCTTCGGCCCGTATCTCCAGCGCATCGGCGCGAACAAGGCCTATGAGCCCTTCGCCCTCTCCGTGATCGCGTTCGCCATCACCTGGGGCTGCCTTGCGCTCATCCAGCTCGTCTCCCGTTTCAGCAAACTGGCGCCCGCCCGGACTTGAGGAATTTCATTGCATGTCGTTTCTGGTTCTCGACCACATAAACAAGAATTTCGGGGCTACGCAGGTCGTCAAGGATTTCGACATGTCCGTCCAGAAGGGAGAATTCATCTCCTTCCTCGGCCCCTCCGGCTGCGGCAAGACCACCGTGCTGCGCATGATCGCGGGCTTCGAAAGCCCGAGCGGCGGCAGGATCAGCATCAACGGCAAGGACCAGAATGGRCTCAAGACCAGCCAGCGCAACATCGGCATGGTCTTCCAGGCCTATGCGCTCTTCCCCAATATGAACGTCTTCGACAATGTCGCCTTCGGCCTCAAGGTGGCGGGTAAACCCAAGACGGAAATCGAGGAGCGCGTGAAGGAGATGCTGGCGCTGATCCGGCTCGATCATCTTTCGGACCGCTATCCCTATCAGCTTTCGGGCGGACAGCAGCAGCGCGTAGCACTTGCCCGCGCGCTCGCGCCGAAGCCGCAGGTGCTCCTGCTCGACGAGCCGCTTTCGGCGCTAGATGCGAAGATTCGCGTCTCGCTGCGCGAGGAAATCCGCCAGATCCAGCGCCAGCTCGGCATCACCACCGTGTTCGTCACGCACGACCAGGAGGAAGCGCTGTCGATTTCCGACCGTATCGTCGTGATGAATGCCGGCCATGCCGACCAGATCGGCACGCCCTCGGAAATTTACAATCGCCCGGCAACCCGTTTCGTGGCTTCCTTCGTCGGCACGTTGAACATGATCGAGGCGACCGTGGCCGATCCCGCCACCAATACGGTGAAGATCGGCGATCAGATCATCAAGCTGCGCGAACCGATCGGCGCATTGACGCACGGCGACCAGATCTCGATCGCGCTTCGCCCCGAGGCTGGATCGCTTGCCGAAAACGCCAAGGGCGACACGGCACTGACAGGCACCGTCATATCATCTCATTTTCTGGGTTCGGTCATCCGCACCAAGATCGATATCGGCGGCAATCAGATTTCCTTCGACATGTTCAACGCGCCCGACGCCGTCTTGCCGCAGCCGGGCGAGACCGTGACGCTTCGTTTCAACGCGACGGACTTCCTGATTGTTCGGGATTGATTGTTGGTGGGAGGCTCATACGCCCCCGTCGTCATCCTCGGACTTGTCCCGAGGATGACGACCTAGCATTACGCCGCGTCTTCCACTGCATCATCGGCGGAAGGGATGTAATTGAGCACCGGACCGAGCCAACGTTCGACCTCCTCGACCGGCATGTTCTTGCGCTTGGCATAATCCGCCACCTGGTCCCGCTCCACCTTGGCAACCCCGAAGTAATAGGACTCCGGATGGCCGATATAGAGGCCGGAGACCGATGAACCCGGCCACATGGCGTAGCTCTCGGTCAGTTCGACGCCCGTGGCCGCCGTGGCATCCAGCAGGCGGAAGAGCGTCGCCTTCTCGGTATGGTCGGGCTGGGCCGGATAGCCCGGCGCCGGACGGATACCCGCATATTCCTCACTGATAAGCTGGTCGTTGCTCAGCGCCTCGTCCCGTGCGTAGCCCCAGAATTCCCTGCGGACCTGCTGGTGCATGCACTCGGCAAAGGCCTCGGCAAAACGGTCGGCCAGCGCCTTCACCAGGATCGAGGAATAGTCGTCATTCGCCCGCTCGAAACGTTCGGCGATTGCCACTTCCTCGATACCGGCAGTTACCACGAAACCGCCCACATACTCCGCCTTGCCGCTCGAAGCCGGCGCCACGAAATCGGACAACGCCACGTTCGGACGTCCGTCCCGTTTCGAAAGCTGCTGGCGCAGCGTGTAGAAGGTCGCAAGTTCTTCGGTGCGGCTCTCGTCGGTAAAGAGGCGGATGTCGTCGCCAACCGCGTTCGCCGGCCAGAAGCCGATAACCGCCCGCGGACGGAACCACTTTTCGGCAATGATCTTTTCGAGCATCGCCTGGGCGTCGGCATAAAGCTGGCGCGCCGCCTCGCCCTGCGCTTCATCGTCCAGGATCGCCGGGAAACGGCCTTTCAGCTCCCAGGTCTGGAAGAAAGGCGTCCAGTCGATGTACTTAGCCAGCTCCTCCAAGTCATAGGTCTCGAAGACTTTCGTGCCGGTGAACTGCGGCTTGACGGGCTGATAGGAATCCCAATCGATCTTCTGGGCATTTTCGCGAGCACGCGAGAGCGGCAGGCGCTGCTTCTCCGCCTCGGAACGGGCATGCGCGGCCGCGACCTTCGCATATTCGGCCTGGATTGTGCCGATGTAGTTGTCCTTCGTTTCGGGAGAGAGAAGCGAAGACACGACACCGACCGCGCGGCTGGCATCCGTGACGTAGACCGCCTGGCCACGCTCGTAGCGCGGGTGGATCTTCACCGCGGTATGAACTCGGCTCGTGGTCGCCCCACCGATCAGCAGCGGCAGATCGAAGCCCTGCCGCTCCATTTCGGACGCCACATGCACCATCTCGTCGAGCGAGGGCGTGATGAGACCGGAGAGCCCTATAATATCGACTTTCTCCGTAATCGCGGTTTCGAGAATCTTGGTCGCCGGCACCATGACGCCGAGATCGATGATCTCGTAATTGTTGCAGGCGAGCACGACGCCGACGATGTTCTTGCCGATGTCATGGACGTCGCCCTTTACGGTCGCCATCAGCACCTTGCCGGCCGATTTTCTCTCGTCGCCGCCGTTCTGCCGCTTCTCCTCCTCCATGTAGGGGAGCAGCACGGCAACGGCCTGCTTCATGACGCGCGCCGACTTGACGACCTGCGGCAGGAACATCTTGCCGGAGCCGAAGAGATCGCCGACCACGTTCATGCCGGCCATCAGCGGGCCTTCGATGACGTCGAGCGGGCGCTTGGCCTTCACCCTCGCCTCTTCGGTATCCGCGTCGATGAAATCGGTGATGCCGTTGACGAGCGCATGTTCGAGCCGCTTCTCGACCGGCCATTCGCGCCAGGTCAGGTCCTGCGCCTTGGCCTCCTTGGCGCCCGTGCCGCGATAGCGCTCGGCGATTTCGAGGAGCCGTTCCGTAGCGTCTTCGCGACGGTTGAGGACCACGTCCTCGCAGGCCTCCCGCAGGTCCGGATCGATGTTCTCGTAGATAGCAAGCTGGCCGGCATTGACGATGCCCATGTCCATGCCCGCCTGAATGGCGTGGTAGAGGAAAACGGCGTGCATCGCCTCGCGGACCGGTTCGTTGCCACGGAAGGAAAACGAGAGGTTCGAGACGCCGCCGGAAATATGCACGAGCGGCATGGTCTGGCGGATTGTGCGGGTCGCCTCGATGAAGTCGACGCCGTAATTGTTGTGTTCTTCGATGCCGGTGGCGACCGCGAAGATATTGGGGTCGAAGATGATGTCTTCCGGCGAAAGCCCCGCCTGTTCGGTCAGGATCTTATAGGCGCGGCTGCAGATCTCCACCTTGCGCTCATAGGTGTCCGCCTGGCCCGTCTCGTCGAAAGCCATGACGACGACGGCCGCGCCGTAATTGCGGATCAGCTTTGCCTGACGCAGGAAGTTCTCCTCGCCTTCCTTCAGCGAGATCGAATTGACGACCGGCTTGCCCTGTACGCATTTGAGGCCGGCTTCGATGATCTCGAATTTGGAACTGTCGATCATCACCGGCACGCGGGCGATATCCGGCTCCGCCGCGATGAGGTTCAGGAACTCCACCATCGCCTTCTGCGAGTCGATGAGACCTTCATCCATGTTGATGTCGATGATAGCCGCACCGTTCTCCACCTGATCGCGCGCGACGGCGAGCGCGGCCGTATAGTCGCCGGCGGTGATCAGCTTGCGGAACTTCGCCGAGCCGGTGACGTTGGTGCGCTCGCCGACATTGACGAAGGGGATTTCCTTGGTCAGCACGAAAGGCTCCAGGCCGGAAAGCGACATGAAGGACTTGTGCTCCGGCACTTCGCGCGGCTTGTGGGGCGCCACCGCTTCCGCGATTGCGCGGATATGATCCGGCGTCGAGCCGCAGCAGCCGCCGACGATATTGACCAGGCCTTCGCGGCCGAAGCCTTCCACCTGCCGGGCCATGATTTCCGGCGTCTCGTCATACTGGCCGAATTCGTTCGGCAGGCCGGCATTCGGATATGCGCAGATAAAGGCATCTGCGACGCCGGCAAGCTCCTGCAGGTGCGGCCGCATCGCATCCGCGCCAAGCGCGCAGTTGAGCCCGATCGTGAACGGCTTTGCGTGGCGAACCGAATTCCAGAACGCTGAGGGCGTCTGGCCGGAAAGCGTGCGGCCGGAAAGGTCGGTGATCGTGCCGGAAATCATCACCGGCAGATGGATGCCCTTTTCGGCAAAGCGTTCCTCGCAGGCGAAGATCGCCGCCTTGGCGTTAAGCGTATCAAAGATCGTCTCGATCAGAATGATATCCGCGCCGCCATCAATGAGGCCATCGACCTGCTCGCCATAGGCGATGCGGAGATCGTCGAATGTCACGGCCCGGTAACCGGGGTTGTTCACATCCGGAGAGATCGACGCAGTACGGTTCGTCGGGCCGATCGCGCCGGCCACGAACCGCCGCCTGCCGTCCTCCTTCTCCGCGCGCAGCGCCGCACGGCGGGCAAGCCGGGCACCATCGCGGTTGAGATCGTAGACCGCGTTCTCCATCTGGTAATCGGCCTGCGCGATGCGAGTCGAGGAA
The DNA here is from genome assembly GCF_001854865.1 of Rhizobium sp. LCM 4573. Lineage (GTDB taxonomy): Bacteria > Pseudomonadota > Alphaproteobacteria > Rhizobiales > Rhizobiaceae > Neorhizobium. Next base: position 117,508 of record NZ_MDDW01000001.1, read on the forward strand.
AAGGTATTGGTTTCCAGGATATCCGCCCCCGCCTTGGCATAGCGGTAATGGATTTCCTCGATCGCCTGCGGCTGCGTAAGAATCAGGAGGTCGTTATTCCCCTGCTGATGGCAGGCGCAGGAGGCGAAGCGCTCACCCCGGAAATGCTCCTCATTGAAGCCTAGCCCCTGGATCTGGGTACCCATCGCCCCGTCAATGACGAGGATTCGCTCGCGAGCAGCCGCCTTGAGAGCGCTCAGAATTTCCGCGCCGTCCCGAGGGGCAGCCTCGGGACCAAAGAGTACCTCGAACATGGCGCTTCTCCTGCATTAAATCATTGGCGCCTATAACCGCATAAAGATATCTTTATGTCAATAATCGGAAGACGACGCTTTTGAACCATAGTTTGCCGGTGACAGCGAAACGGCCGAAGGCTATAGCCGTTCCTATCGATTGCCCACCCCTTTTGATCCCGGAGAAATCATGAGCAAGTCAGGTCAATTGTCGAAGCCGTGGAATGAGCTTCCCTATCATCGCCGCTGGCTGCTCGATCAGGCCGACGGCCTTTTTGATTTCTTTCAATATCGCGCGATGAATCCGAAGGGCGGCTTCTACGATCTCGATGACGAAGGACGACCGCTTGCCGTCGTCAATCCCGTCCGCGGCATCCACGCCTCGGCGCGCATGGTGCATTGCTATTCGATCGGCTATCTGCTCGGACGTCCCGGCTCCGGCGATCTTATCGATCACGGCATGAACTATATCTGGCACAAGCACCGCGACGGGAAATACGGTGGCTACCATTGGTCGCTGAACGATGATGGCCCAGCCGACGGCAGCAAGCAGGGCTACGGCCATGCCTTCGTGCTGCTTGCCGCGTCCTCTGCCAAGGTGATCGGCCATCCGCTCGCAGACCGCATGCTCGCCGACATTACCGAAATCCTGGAGACCAGATTCTGGGAAAAGCAGCATGGTGCAGTCGCCGAGGAATTCCAGGCGGATTGGTCACCGATCGACGGCGGCAACTATCGCGGCCAGAATTCCAACATGCACCTGACCGAAGCGCTAATGGCGGCATTCGAAGTCACCGGCGAGAGACATTATCTTGACAAGGCCGAAAGTATCGCCGACCTCGTGATCCGCCGTTGCGCCGGCAGCGTCGGCTTCCGCGTCGCCGAACATTTCGATACCGAGTGGCGGATCAACAAGGATTACTATCACCGCGATGAGATGTTCCGCCCGGCCGGCACCACTCCCGGTCACTGGCTGGAATGGGCACGTCTCGTCTTGCAACTCTGGACACTCGGCGACAGGCGGCACGCCTGGATGCCGGATGCGGCCAAGAACCTGTTCGTTCAGTCCATGGCACTGGGATGGGACAAGGAAAAGGGCGGCTTCTTCTATACACTGGACTGGCAGGATAAGCCGGCCAAGACCAACAAGCTCTGGTGGCCGATGTGCGAAGGCGCGGGTGCGGCCCATTTCGTGAGCCAGCACCTACCGCACGACGATTTCTATGAAGACAGCTATCGCCTGATCTGGAGCACCATTGCCAACCGCTTCATTGACCACAAGAACGGCGGCTGGCACGAGGAACTGACCGAGGATCTTGTTCCCGCTCATACGCTGTTCCCAGGCAAGGGCGATATCTACCACGCGCTCCAGGCTTGCCTGATCCCCCTCTATCCGGCCACCGGCAGCCTGACACGTGTTATCGCGGAAGCTGGAGGGCGCATTTAGGGAACCATCCCTGTGCAAAGGCATTTTCCGGCCGTCGCAAAATCGCCACGACCGGACCACCCTCCACCATGCTTACCACGCTCGCCGACGAATTTTCCCATGAAGCCCCCGTCGTTATCGAGGTGCTCTTCGCGCGTATTTTCGGATCGGTCATTCTCTGCGGCCTGATCGGTCTGGAAAGGGAAAGCCGCAGAAATCCCGCAGGCCTTCGAACGAATATGCTGATCGGCCTTGCCGCGACTGTCTTCGCTCTCGTCGGGCTGCAAATCATGCACGAGTTCGGAAACAAGCCGGATACCGTGCAGATCGATCCCATCCGCCTCGTGGAAGCGGTAACCGCGGGGATCGCATTCCTCGCCGCCGGCGTGATCATCTACACGCGTGGAGACGTGAAAGGGCTGACAACAGGCGCCAGCATGTGGCTTTCGGGTGCGATCGGTCTCTGTGTTGGGCTTGGCATGTGGCTTGTCGCCGTAGTCGCAACGGCGGTCGGGATCATCATTCTCTGGCTACTTCGCAAAACCGAAGTAGCTGTCGGCACGAAGGAAGAATAACCGGTCCAGGTGCACCCGAAACCGAGCCCGGACACCTCAAAAACAATCCCGTGCCCCCTGTCCATTATGTCGAACCTGCGATAGAACCGCGCCATCCGACCTTGATCCCAGACGGAGACTTCTCTTGACCCGACCCGCCTATGCCGCTGTCGATTGGGGCACCAGCAGCTTTCGCCTATGGCTGATGGATTCGCAGAAACAGGTGCTCGATGAGCGGCGGAGCGGCGAAGGCATGACGACCGCCGCCAAGGCGGGCTTTTCGACCATTCTTTCCAGCCATCTCGATGCCCTGGCCGCACCTGCCGATCTGCCGGTGATCGTCTGTGGCATGGCTGGCGCCCGTCAGGGCTGGATCGAGGCCGGCTATGTCGATGTGCCCGCTTCCCTGCCGGCTGTGCTGGAAGGCGCTGTCCCGGTTCCCGGCGAAAGCCGCGATATTCGCATCCTCCCCGGCCTTGCGCAGCGCGCGGCCGATAGGCCCGACGTGATGCGTGGCGAGGAAACCCAGCTTCTCGGCGCGCTCGATCCCCGCGCGGTCGGCCAGCAGGTGGTCTGCATGCCGGGCACCCACTCCAAATGGGTTCACCTTTCGGGCGAGACGGTGACCAGCTTCGCGACCTATATGACCGGCGAGCTCTTCGACGTCATCTCGAAGCATTCCGTTCTCGCGCATTCGTTGAATGGCGCTGAGGGCTTCGACGGCGACAATCCTGTTTTCGGTGAAGCCGTGCGGGCTGCTTTCCGCTTCCCCCAGCAGGCCACCAATTTCCTCTTCACCGTGCGCTCCGGCATGCTGCTGCACGGGCTCTCCCCCACCGACGCCGCAGCCCGCCTTTCCGGCACGCTGATCGGTACTGAGATCGCCGGAGGGCTTACGGCGCTCGCCACCATTCCGGCGATCCGGCTCGTCGCTTCCGGCCGCCTGCGCGGCCTCTATGAAGGCGCGTTCCGCGCGCTCTCTCTTGCCCATGAAACGATCGACGCCGATGAGGCGGTGCGCCGCGGCCTTGCCGCAGCCGCACAGAAACTCCTGCTCGCACAACGATGAGGACCGGCAGATGACCCGCATTCCCTTTCCCGAGATGAAATATCCGCTGGTCGCCATCCTGCGCGGATTGAAGCCGGAAGAAACCGAAGCCGTCGTCGGTGGACTGATCGAGACGGGCTTTACCGCGATTGAAATCCCGCTGAACTCGCCGGAACCGTTCAAGTCCATCGAGATTGCCGCGAAGCTTGCGCCTGCGAATTGCCTGATCGGCGCTGGCACGGTGCTGACCGTCGATGACGTGGCTCGCCTCGATGCCGCCGGCGGCAAGCTGATGGTGAGCCCGAACGTGGAGCCGGATGTCATCCGCGCCGCCGCCGCCCAGGGTATGGTGACGCTTCCCGGCGTCTTCACTCCTACCGAAGCGCTCGCTGCGGCGAAGGCCGGCGCGACGGGGCTCAAATTCTTCCCCGCAAGCGTGCTCAGCCCCTCCGGCATTACCGCGATCCGGGCAGTTTTGCCGAAGGACCTGCTCATCGCCGCGGTGGGCGGCGTCTCGGATGAGAATTTTTCCGACTATATCAAGGCCGGCATCACCGCCTTTGGCCTGGGCTCCAGCCTTTACAAGCCGGGCATGAGCTCCGAAGAGGTCGTCAAACGGGCGAAGACGACGCTTGCCGCCTATGACACGGCGGTTGCCTGAAACAGTCTCCCATGAACGCGCTCCCGGATGAAATCGAGCTGCCTGCCGATCTCGAAGCGCGACTTGCCGGCTATGACTGGCAGCAGAATATGCTCGGCAAATCTTCGGCGAGCGTGTTTCGGCTGGAGGCGGCAAATCGCCCTACCCTCTTCCTGAAGCATGAACCGGCCGATCCGTTTGCCGAACTTCCGGATGAAGCCCTGCGGCTGCGATGGCTTGCGGCACAGGGTATTCCCTGCGCCTCCCTTGTGGCCGAAGCCCAGGATGCTGAGCGCAACTGGCTGCTGTTGACCGCGGTGGAAGGTGAGGATCTTGCATCCRCTAACGGCATATCCGCCGCGGATCGCGTCACGTTCCTGGCGGATGCACTCCGCAGGCTGCACAGCCTCGATAACTCTACCTGCCCATTCGACCATCGCCTGAAAAATCGGCTTTCGCTTGCCCGCGCGCGCATGCAGGCAGGCGTGGTAGACGAGACCGATTTCGATGACGAGCGAATTGGCCGCTCGTCCGAGGAACTCTACAGCGAACTGGAAACGCTGACTCCGGCAGTCGAAGACCTTGTGGTTACCCACGGTGACGCCTGCCTGCCCAATATCATGGCCGATCACCACGGTTTCACCGGCTTGCGCAAGGCTTGGCGTGGCGGACCGTCATCAGGACATTGCTCTCGCGTGCTGGAGCATTCGCTACAATCTCGGAGAAGAACGGGTACAGCCCTTCCTCGACAGATATGGCCTGCCGAATCCTGACCCCGCCAAACTTTCCTTTTATCGTTTCCTCGACRAATTTTTCTGATGCCGCCCGCAAGGCATGTTGCCAAACGAACCAGCTGCGCCTATTAAACCTGTACTACAGGTTTTAAAAAGACGTAGCACATGGAAAACAACTCCGCACAGCATCTCACCGGCGCCGATTTCGTCGGCGGCGCGGTGACGGCGATTGCGCGACTTATCCGGGAAAATGACCTCAAGCCCGGTGACCGCCTGCCAGCCGAGGCAAAACTGTCGAAGGATCTGCAGGTCTCCCGCACCGTTATCCGCGAGGCCCTACGCTCGCTGGCGGCATTGCGGCTTGTGGAGCTCGGAGCCGGCAAGCGGCCCACAGTCGCCGAACTCGACGACGCCTCCTTCTCCATGACCATCGAGCACGGGGTCGTCACCGACCAGATCGACATCCAGCAGATCTATGACGCACGCCGCACGATCGAGGCGCGCACAGCAGCGCTTGCCGCGTTGCGACGCACGGAAGGCGAAGTGCGCGCAATCCTCAGCCACGCCAAGGCCATGGCGGAGAACTTCGACAATTCCGACGAGGTGATGGAGCATGATCTCGCCTTTCATCTTGCCATCGCCAAGGCTTCGAAGAATCCGGTTTTCGCACTCATCATCGGCGCCTTTCAGGGCGTCACCCGCCAGACATGGCCGATCGGCTGGAAAAGCCGGGCGAATGACGATGAGCGCCGCGCCATGAACGCCCTCCATCTCGATCTCGCGCAGGCGATTGCCGCGGGAGACCCGCAATCCGCCGCCGACTTGATGAACCGGCACTTCGACCAAAGCATCAAGGCCCTGCTGAACGCCGGCCTGATTTGACCAAACCCAAGGAAACGACATGAAGATCACGAAGCTCGAAACGGTGCGCGTCGCCGAGCGAACCAACCTGCTCTGGGTCCTCGTCCACACGGACGAAGGCATCACCGGCCTCGGAGAGACCTTTTTCGGCGCGGAAACCGTCGAATCCTACATCCATGAATATGTCGCGCCGCGCGTGATCGGCCGCGATCCGCTGCAGATCGACCTTTTGGCGAACGAGCTCGTCGGATATATCGGCTTCCGCTCCTCCGGCGCCGAGGTGCGCGGCAATTCCGCCTTCGATATCGCGCTCTGGGATATTTTCGGCAAGGCGACCGGCCAGCCGATCGCACAGCTTCTCGGCGGTTTCAGCCGCAAGGAAATCCGCACCTACAACACCTGCGCGGGCACCGAATACATCAAGAAGAACACCGGGCAGACGACCGCGAATTACGGGCTGACCGGCGGCACGAGCTATGACGACCTGAACGGCTTCCTGCACCGCGCCGACGAACTGGCGGAATCATTGCTGGAGGAAGGCATCACGGCCATGAAAATCTGGCCGTTCGATGCGGCCGCCGAAAAGACGCACGGCCAGTACATCTCCATGCCGGACTTGAAGCTCGCGCTCGAACCCTTTGAGAAGATTCGCAAAGCCGTCGGCGACAAGATCGACATCATGGTGGAGTTCCACTCCATGTGGCAGCTCCTGCCGGCGATGCAGATCGCCAAGGCGCTGACGCCCTACCAGACCTTCTGGCACGAGGACCCCATCAAGATGGACAGCCTCTCGAGCCTCAAGCGTTATGCGGAAGTCTCGCCCGCTCCGATCTCGGCATCCGAAACGCTTGCTACCCGCTGGGGTTTCCGCGACTACCTGGAGACGGGCGCGGCCGGCATCGTGATGCTCGATATTTCCTGGTGCGGCGGTCTTTCGGAAGCGCGCAAGATCGCCTCCATGGCCGAGGCTTGGCACCTGCCGGTCGCGCCCCATGATTGCACCGGTCCTGTGGTCCTTTGCGCCTCCACGCATCTTTCGCTCAACGCGCCGAACGCACTGGTGCAGGAAAGCGTTCGCGCTTTCTATAAGACATGGTATCGCGATCTCGTCACCGCTCTTCCCGAAGTGAAGAACGGCATGATAACCGTGCCGCCGGGACCGGGGCTCGGCATGGAACTCAATCCGGAACTCGAACGCGCCTTCACCGTCAGCCGGCGGGTATCCGGCGCGTCCGACATCTGAAGCAGACTGCAAGGGAGGAAGAATTGACGACAACCACATCCACCGCGGCGGAGCGGAAGATCTCCGCCGCAACCGGCCCCCTGCTGATGCTGCTCGGCATGGTGATGTTCGCGCTGAACGATGCCATGGGCAAATGGCTGGTCTCATCCTATGGGCTCGGCCAGGTCGTGCTCCTGCGCAGTATTGCCGCCCTCCTCATTCTGGTTCCGATGGTCTGGATGGCGGGAGCGTCGAGCCTCATCAATGTGGAGCGGCCGGGAATGCAGTTCGCCCGCGTGGTCTTCTCCACGGCCGAGGTCTTCTGCTTCTATTACGCCGTCATGTACCTGCCGCTCGCAGATGTCATGACCTATTGGCTCGCAGCGCCGATCTACGTGGCGGCAGTCTCGCCTTTCCTGCTCGGCGAGCAGGTGGGATGGCGGCGCTGGACCGCGATCGCCATCGGCTTCATCGGCGTCATCATCGCGCTGGAGCCGTCGAGCGCGATGTTCACCATGCCGGCGGTTATCTCCATCATCGGCAGCGCGGCTTTCGCGTTCATGCTGATCACCGGGCGCTTCCTGCGCGGCACGCCGGACAGCACCCTGGTTTTTTTCCAGGTCGTGGGCGCCGGGCTGGCGGGACTAGCCTTCGTTCCGTTTGATTGGGCGCCGATCGCCTCGAGCCGAGACCTGCTGCTGCTCGGCCTCCTCGGCATCGTCGCCATGTCGGCGCACATGCTGGTCAACCGGGCGCTCAAGATGTCGGACGCGGCAACCGTTGCGCCGCTTCAGTATACGCTGCTCCTCTGGGCGGTGATCTTCGGTTGGCTCTTCTTCGGTGATCTGCCTCGGCTCGGCATGATGATTGGCGCGGCCCTCATCATCGCCTCCGGTCTCTTCATCTTTGTGCGCGAGCAGACGCTCAAGAAGAAGGAAAAGGTCCTGCCGGCCGTTCCCGAGTGACAAACAAAAAAGCCCGCGGCCGAATAAGCCGCGGGCTTTCTGATGCAGCAGGAAGGCCGCGCCGTTAGGCGCGGCCTTTTCTGTTACTTGCGAACTTCCTGAAGCTTGGCCAGGATGCCGTCGACGACGTCGGCGCCGATCTGGGCCTTGTGCTTTTCGTAGACCACCATGGACTTCTCGCGGATACGAGCCTGCTCTTCCGGAGAGAGAACGTTCACCTCGATACCGGCTTCCTTGATCTTCTCCAGCGACTTCTTGTTCAGATCGGCGATGACCTTGCGCTCTTCATCGCGGCCGACCACTGCGCATTCACGCAGAGCAGCCTGCTCTTCCGGAGCATAGGTGTCGAAGATCGGCTTCGAGAACAGGAAGAGGAAGGGCGTATAGGCGTGATTCGTTTCGGTGACGTACTTCTGCACTTCGTAGAACTTCGAGGTGTCGATCGTCACATAGGGGTTTTCCTGCGCGTCGATCGCCTTGGTTTCGAGAGCGGAGTAGACCTCACCGAAGGCCATCGGGGTCGCGTTGGCGCCGAGATTCTGGAAGGTATCGAGGAAGATGTTGTTCTGCATGACGCGGACCTTCAGGCCCTCGAAGTCTTCCCACTTGGTGACCGGGCGCTGCGAGTTCGACAGGTTGCGGAAGCCGTTTTCCCAGTAGGCGAGATTGACGAGGCCGGCCTCCTCCAGCTTCTTGTTCATCATGTCGCCGAAGTCACCGTCGAGCACGGTATAGGCTTCCTGAGGAGTGGCGAAGAGGAAGGGCAGGTCGAACACGCCGAGCGCCGGAATGATGCCGACGAGCGGCGAGGACGAGGTCACGACGGCTTCCTGAACGCCGGAGCGCAGGGCCTGGGTCGCCTGCAGGTCGCCGCCGAGCGCGCCGCCCCAGAATGCGGTGAGCTTCAACTTGCCGCCCGACTTCTCGTCCAGGCACGCCTGCATTGCGTTGATGCCGTTGCCGACCGGATGGTCCGCATTGATGCCGTTCGACACGCGAATGTTGCGATCCTGGAACTCGGCGAAGGCCGGAGCGGCAGCCGAGCAGGCGAATGCGATTGCAGTAGTCGTCAGAAGTAGCTTTCTCATTTTGTCCTCCCTTGGACGGTTGTTTGAGAAGGTTGATCGAAACTGTTTAGTAAAGCCAGCGTGCGGGCACGATGACGAGGTCCGGGAACAGGACCAGCAGGAAGAGCACGATCGTCTGGGCGAGCAGGAACGGCCACACCCCGATCGTCACCTTGCCGAGCGGAATGCGWCCGACGCCGCTGACCACGTTCAGCACCACGCCAACCGGCGGCGTGATGAGGCCGATGCAGTTGTTCATGATGAACAATACGCCGAAATAGACCGGATCGATGCCCGCCTGTTTGATGATCGGCATCAGAACCGGYGTCAGGATCAGGATCGTGGGCGTCAGATCGAGCGCCGTGCCGACGATCAGGACCAGGATCATGATCGCAAACATCAGAAGCGTCGGGTGGTCGATGAGCGGCTCGATATAGCGGGTGATTTCCGCCGGGATGTTCGCCGCGGTGATCAGCCAGGCCGAAACAAGCGCCGCGCAGACCAGGAACATGATGACGGCCGTCGTCTTGGCCGCCTGCAGGAAGACGCGCGGCAGATCCGCAAACTTCAGTTCCCTGTAGATGAACAGGCCGACGAAAAGCGCATAGGCGGCAGCTATCACCGCTGCCTCGGTCGGGGTCACGACGCCGGCCTTGATGCCGCCGAGAATGATGACGGGCATGCCGAGCGCCCAGAGTGCGCGGCCGGTTACCCGCAACCGTTCCTGTGCCGATGCTTTCGGAAGGGTCGCGACATTGTCCCTGCGCACGACCCACAGCCAGGTGCCGATCAGCGCGACGCCCATCATGATGCCCGGTACGATGCCGGCCATGAAGAGCTGCGTGATGGATACGTTCGCCGCCACACCGAAGACGATGAAGGCCATGGAAGGTGGAATGACCGGTGCGATAATGCCGCCGGCTGCGATGAGGCCGCCCGAGCGGGGCACGTTGTAGCCCGCCTTCGCCATCATCGGAATGAGGATCGCCGCGAGCGCTGCCGTATCGGCCGCAGCCGAACCGGAGATCGAGGCCATGATGAGGGCGGCGACAATCGCCACGATGCCGAGACCGCCGCGGATATGACCGACAAGCGCAATGGCGAAGTCGATGATGCGCTTCGACAGCCCGCCGGAATTCATCAGCTCCCCGGCAAGGATGAAGAAGGGAATGGCGAGCAGCGTGAAGGTGTCCGCGCCCGCGATCATGTTCTGGGCGATGATCTGCGTGTTGAACATCCCCATGTACCACATGAGGACGACGCCGCAGAACATCAGCGAGAAGGCGACCGGAACGCCGATCGCCATGGCGCCGAGAAGCGAACCGACAAAAACGAGAAGGGTCATCAGGTACGCTCCGCCATCTGTTCGATCGTCAGGTTTTCACCCGCGAAAGCAGCAATTTCCTCTTCGGTCACACGGCCCGTGAAGAGCCGGAAAAGCCGCTCCAGGGCGATGATGGTGCATCCCGCGCCCGTGAAGAAGCCGATCCCGTAGACCCATGCCATGGAGATTCCCGTGACCGGCGCCACCATGCTGGCGTTGATCGGATACTGTTTCCAGGTGCCCCAGAAGAAGATCGCCGAACAGGCGATGATGACGATGTTCGACAGGATCATGCAGATGATGCGGCCCTTGCGGCCGAAATGCGCGACCAGCGTCTCTACGCCCAGATGGCCATGCTCGCGAAAAGCCACGACAGCGCCCACGAAAGTGATCCAGACGAAGAAATAGCGTGAAAGTTCTTCGGATACGTTGAGGCCCGAATTGAACGCATAGCGAAGTACGACATTGGTGAAGACCATGACCGCCATGGCTGCGATCATGATGACCAGCAGAATTTCCAATGCCTTGTAAAAGAGATCGATTGCCTTCTGCACTCTTTCCTCCCTGTTTTCCTACAAGAGGCCGCGCTGAGCCAAGTTTTTCATCAACRATCCGAGACCGAAAGTCCACTCGGCACAGTTATCGCTGTGCGCAACCCGGTTGACCAGACGGCCGAGCTTCGGCGTCGAGATTTCCACCCGGTCGCCGATCTCGTGAGTGAAACCGAGGCCCGCGCCGCGACGGTCCTTGACGGGTGCGAACATGGTGCCGAGGAAGAACACGACACCATCCGGATATTGATGATTGCGGTTCACAAGCTGTGAGACGAGATTTTCCGGGCTGCGGCTGATCGCCGACATCGGGCTGACGCCGGTCATCGTGAAGCCGTCCCCACCGTCGACGAGGAGCGAGACCTCCGCCTTCTTCACGTCCTCTATCGTGAAAGCGCCGTCGAAGAGGCGGATGAACGGGCCGATAGAGCAGGACGCATTGTTGTCCTTCGCCTTGCTGAGGAGCAGCGCGGAGCGGCCTTCGAAATCGCGCAGGTTCACGTCGTTGCCGAGCGTGGCGCCGACGATCTTGCCCTTGGAAGTGACGGCCAGAACCACTTCCGGCTCCGGATTGTTCCAGTCGGACTTCGGATGGATGCCAATCTCGGCACCGCAGCCGACCGAAGACATGGGCTGCGCCTTGGTAAAGATTTCGGCATCAGGACCGATACCGACTTCCAGATACTGCGACCAAAGACCGAGCTCTTGGAGAAGCTTCTTGACCTCTGCCGCCTTTTCGGAACCGGCAACAAGGCCCTTGAGGTTGTCACCGAGAACCGGCGCCAGCCGGCCGCGGATCTCCTGCGCCCGCAACGGGTCGCCCTTGGCCTGTTCTTCGATCACCCGCTCCAGCATGCTGTCGGCAAAAGTGACGCCCGCCGCCTTGACGGCCTGCAGGTCCGCAGGCGCCAGAAGCTCGCCGGCTTCACCATTCAGAAACGCATCGACGGGACCGAGGCTTGAAAAACGTGACACATCCCGCAAACTGCCGACAAGGTCGTCAATTTCAAGAAGGGCGGAAATCGTCACGGCCAGCGGAGTAAGGTCGAACACCTCCCCGCCGGAGACCAGCACCGGGCAAGGCCCGCCTGCCACCTTGGACCAAACACGCCCGACAAGCATCGCGTCGGATGCATCCGCAGGCAGGATTAATTCGGCGCTCAGCGCCTGCTCGAAACTCACCAGAAATCCTCCGCTCATCCCGTAGCCCGGAGTACGGGCTCACCATTGTCAGGATGTCTGACAACGAGACGACCCGCTTCTAGTATGACTTTTCGGCCCTGTCTAGGGCGCAGGTAAAGCGTCTTGAAAACTCTGTTAATTCCGAACAGACATCATGGGCCTGCCCGCAGACCATAGTTCTTCAAGACTAAAAACTCTCGATCGTCAAATCCAGACGCGCCGCCGCTCCCGTCAAATGGTACCGCATTGCTTCGCGCGCCTTGACGGGATCGCGGCTTGCCACCGCGTCGCGGATGGAGACATGCTCGGCGATGGTGACTTCGACGATCTCCTCCAGAATTGCCGTCGCGCGAGCGGCATTGATCGCGAGACTTATCCTCTCGGCGATGAAGCCTATAAAGAGCAGGAAATATTCGTTGTGGGTCGCCGCTGCGATCGCGCGGTGAAAGGCGAGATCGGCGACGATCCCCTGCTCTGTCCATTTCTCCGCGCCGGTCATCTGCGCAAGCGCTTCATCGATCTTGGCCAGCTCCTCCGGCACGTGATGGAGGGCGGCAAGTCCTGCCGCCTCGATCTCCAGAGGGATGCGGAGCTGGAAAAGATCGCGGAAGCTTTCCCGGTTGGAAAGGTCCCCCTGCTCGATCCGAAGCGATTGCCGACGTTCTATTTCGGTGGCGAAAGCGCCGACACCCTGACGGGTTTCCACCAGTCCTTCATTGCGCAGCTGGGCGATTGCCTCCCGCACCACCGAACGGCTGACCCCGAAGGTTCTCGCCAGCAGGTGTTCGGTGGGAAGCTTCTCTCCGGGCGCGATCCGCCCCTCGCTGATCTCCCTGCCGATCTGCGCCGCAATGCGCGCGGGCAGATGTTCCCCCCGTCTGATCTGACTGAAATCGATCGTCGCCAAGCCTGCTCCTCCCTGCAATCAAGAAGCGTCTTTTCCAGCAATTCGGCTAGAAGTTCAATTGACAACCAGGATTCATGATCATCTCGGGGTCAATGGCATGCTTGAGCGCCGTCAACAGCTTGCGGCGCGCCTCGGGCAGTCTCGCATCGAAATCCGGGCGCTTCAGTCGGCCGATGCCGTGCTCGGCGCTGATGCTGCCGGTGTAACGGTCGAGAACCTCGTTCACGACAGTCTTGGCCTTGTAGATGCACTGGATACGCTCCTCGGGCGTACTGCCGTCCGGAGGCAATACGTTGAGATGCACGTTGCCATCGCCGACATGGCCATAGGAAACGCTGACGGCGCCCGGAAGCGCCTCGGCAACCGCCTTTTCGGCCTCTTCCACGAAACGCGCGAGATCCGAGAGCGGCACGGAAATATCGGTGCGCATGTGAGCGCCGCGCTTCGCCTGGCCTTCGTTCATACCTTCGCGGATCAGCCACAGGTTCCGGGCCTGATTCTGGGATGCCGCTATGGTCCCGTCGACGACGAGGCCTTCCTCCATCACACCTTCCAGGAACCGCTGCATCAGGTCGTCGATATCGACGAGACCGGAACCAGAAATCTCCATCAGCACATAAGCCGGGTATTCCGCCGAAATCGGCACCGGCAGATCGGGTATCGCCTCCTGCGCCAGCGTGAAAGCAAGCGGCGGCATGAACTCGAAGGCGGACATCAGATCGCAGCAATCGCGCCGGGCCCGACGATAGAGCTTGATGGCGTCCTCCAGGGAGGCAAGCCCGAGCAGCGCCGTCGCCACCTGATCCGGATAGGGCGTCAGTTTGACCGAGACGGCAGTGATGATGCCGAGCGTACCTTCCGCACCGATGAAAAGCTGCTTGAGATCAATGCCGCGATTGTCCTTTCTGAGCGTCGAAAGGCCTTCGAAGATACTGCCGTCCGGCAGGACCACTTCGAGCCCGAGCACCAGTTCGCGGGTCATRCCGTAACGGAGCACGTTGATGCCGCCCGCATTGGTCGAGACGTTGCCGCCGATCCGGCAGCTTCCCTGCGCGCCGAGCGCAAGCGGAAAGAACATCCCCTTTTCCGCGATTGCGTCCTTGAACTCGGAAAGAATGCAGCCCGCCTCCACGACAGCGGAAAAATCATCGGCATCGATCTTGCGGATGCGGTTCATGCGCTCCAGCGACAGCACCACCTGCTGCTCCGGGGCATCCGGAATTCCGCCGAGCACAAGACCGGTATTGCCGCCCTGCGGCACGATCGAAAGTCCGAGCTCGCGACAAGCCTTCACGGCAGCGGCCACCTGCTCGGTGGAGCGAGGCCGAATCACGGCTACCGCGCCGCTGGTTACGTCGCCATGCCAGTCGCGGCAGTAGCGAAGCATCTCTTCCGCTTCGCTGAGCACGATATCCTCGCCAAGTGTTCGGCGCAGCGCCTGCCGCGGCTCCGCAAGGCCTTTCGCATCCTCCACCGTGCCCATCACTCCGCTCATCATGCCCCTTGCCTTTCCTCCGAGTTCTTGAAGCGATTGCTCACGCGCTACACGTGTCCAACAATCTTCCTCGAACCGCTAATATCTTGTTTTCAAGCGAAGCATATAAGGTTATCAGACAACCGTACAAGATAAATTTTTCAACCGCATGACCCGGATCGGGCACATGCGGGTTCAACCTAGGAGGAGACATCCGAATGCATATCCTGATCATCGGCGCCGCCGGCATGGTCGGCCGCAAGCTCACCCAGCGCCTCGTCAAGGATGGCGCACTTGACGGCAAGCCGGTCGAGAAGCTGACGCTCATCGACGTGGTCGCTCCCGAAAAGCCGCAGGGATTTAACGGCACGGTTATCGCGCGCGAAGGAGACCTTTCCGCCCCCGGCGAAGCGGAAAAGCTGATCGAGGGTCGCCCGGACGTCATCTTCCATCTTGCCGCCATCGTTTCCGGGGAGGCCGAACTCGATTTTGACAAGGGTTACCGCATCAATCTGGACGGCACCCGTTATCTGTTCGACGCGATCCGCCTTGCCCACAATCAGGACGGTTACAAGCCGCGCGTCGTCTTCACCTCCTCCATCGCCGTCGTCGGGGCGCCTCTCCCCTTCCCCATTCCGGACGAATACCACCTGACCCCGCTGACCAGCTACGGCACCCAGAAGGCGATCTGCGAACTGCTGCTTTCCGACTACAGCCGCCGCGGCTTCTTCGATGGCATCGGCATTCGCCTGCCGACGGTCTGCATCCGCCCCGGCAAGCCAAACAAGGCCGCTTCCGGCTTCTTCTCCAATATCCTGCGGGAGCCGCTGATCGGCCAGGAAGCAATCCTGCCGGTTTCCGAAGACGTTCGCCACTGGCACGCCTCGCCACGCTCGGCCGTCGGCTTCCTGATCCACGGCGCGACCATCGATCTTGAAAAGGTTGGCCCACGACGTAACCTCTCCATGCCCGGCCTCAGCGCCACCGTGGGCGAGCAGATTGAGGCCCTGCGGCGCGTTGCGGGCGAGAAGGCGGTCAACCTCATCCGCCGCGTACCCGATGAGATGATTATGAAGATGGTCGCCGGCTGGGCGCCGGGCTTCGAGGCCAAGCGCGCAACCGAACTCGGCTTCACCGCCGAAAAGAGCTTCGACGAGATCATCCGCGTGCACATCGAGGACGAATTGGGAGGCAAGCTGTGAATTCAAAAACCAAAATCGCCTTTCTCGGCACCGGACTGATGGGTGCGCCGATGGCGCGGCGCCTGCTCGGCGCCGGCTTTCCGGTCACCGTCTGGAATCGGGATCCGGCAAAGGCTGCCCCTCTTGCCGCCGAAGGCGCGCGGGTTGCCGCCTCACCGGCTGACGCCGTTGCAGGCGCGACCGTGGTCTTCACCATGCTGACCAACGGACAAGCCGTTTCCGACGTACTCTTCGGGCAAGGCGTCGCCGACGCCCTGCCCGAAGGCACGATCGTCGTCGATTGCAGCTCCATCGCCCCGCCGGTGGCCCGTGAGCACTCTCAGAAGCTTGCCGAAAAAGGCATTCGCCATCTCGACGCTCCCGTTTCCGGCGGCGTAGTGGGTGCGGCGGCCGGCACGCTGGCGATCATGGCCGGCGGCGATTCCGCCATCGTCGAGAACTTGAAGGACGTTTTCGCCGCGCTCGGTCGCGTCACCCATGTGGGCCCGAGCGGCGCCGGCCAGATCTGCAAGCTTGCCAACCAGCAGATCGTTGCCGTGACGATCGGTGCTGTTGCCGAAGCCATGATCCTGGTCGAAGCGGGCGGCGCCTCGCGCGCCGCCTTTCGCGATGCCATTCGCGGCGGCTTTGCCGAAAGCCGCATTCTCGAACTGCACGGCGCCCGTATGGTCGAGCGCAATTTCGTGCCCGGTGGGGCCTCGAGCAACCAGCTCAAGGATTTGAACGCCGTGATGGCGATGGCCGAGGAGCTTTCGCTCACCCTGCCCCTGACACAGGAAGTGCGGCGGGAGTTCRCCGATTTCGTCGAAGCCGGCGGTGCCGATCAGGACCATAGCGGCCTGCTTCTGCACCTCGAAAAACTCAATCCGCGAAACGAGACCTGACCATGAGCGAAACCACCAAGCGCCGCCTGCGCTCGCAGGACTGGTTCGACAATCCCGATCATATCGACCTGACCGCGCTCTATCTCGAACGCTTCATGAACTACGGCGTGACGCCGGAGGAATTGCGTTCGGGCAAGCCGATCATCGGCATCGCTCAGAGCGGCAGTGATCTCACCCCTTGTAATCGGGTGCATATGGATCTCGCCAAGCGGGTTCGCGACGGTATCCGCGATGCCGGCGGCATCCCGATCGAGTTCCCAACCCACCCGATCTTCGAGAACTGCAAGCGCCCGACGGCTGCACTCGATCGCAACCTCGCCTATCTCGGCCTGGTGGAAATCCTCTACGGATATCCGCTTGATGGCGTGGTGCTGACCACCGGCTGCGACAAGACCACGCCGGCCGCGCTGATGGCGGCTTCGACGGTGGACATCCCCGCAATCGTGCTTTCCGGCGGGCCGATGCTCGACGGCTGGCACGAAGGCGATCTCGTCGGCTCGGGCACTGTCATCTGGCGCATGCGCCGCAAGTTCGCGGCAGGCGAGATCGATCGCGAGGAATTCATGCAGGCGGCGCTCGATTCGGCGCCCTCCGTCGGCCACTGCAACACCATGGGCACGGCCTCCACCATGAATGCCATGGCCGAGGCGCTCGGCATGTCGCTCACCGGCTGCGGCGCCATTCCCGCCGCCTATCGCGAGCGCGGCCAGATGGCCTATCGCACCGGCCGCCGCGCCGTCGAGCTGGTGTTCGAGGACCTCAAGCCTTCGGACATTCTGACCCGCGAAGCCTTCCTCAACGCCATTCGGGTCAATTCGGCGATCGGCGGCTCCACCAATGCCCAGCCGCATCTCGCCGCCATGGCCAAGCATGCCGGCGTCGACCTCTACCCCGACGACTGGCAGGTGCATGGTTTCGATATCCCGCTGCTCGCCAACATCCAGCCTGCTGGCGCCTATCTCGGCGAGCGCTACCACCGGGCCGGCGGTACGCCGGCGATCATGTGGGAACTCCTGCAGGTTGGAAAGCTCGACGGCGACTGTCGCACCGTCACAGGCAAGTCCATGGCTGAGAACCTCGAAGGCCGCGAAGCGACGGACCGCGAAGTCATCCTTCCTTTCGATCAACCGCTCAAGGAGAAGGCAGGTTTCCTGGTGCTGAAGGGCAATCTCTTCGACTTCGCCATCATGAAAATGAGCGTGGTTTCGGACGATTTCCGCGCGCGCTATCTCCAGGAGCCGGGCCGCGAAGGCATATTCGAAGGCAAGGCAGTCGTCTTCGACGGTTCGGAGGACTATCACAAGCGCATCAACGACCCCGAACTCGGCATCGACGAAAACACCATCCTCGTTATCCGTGGTGCCGGTCCCCTCGGCTGGCCGGGTTCGGCGGAGGTCGTCAACATGCAGCCGCCAGATCATCTCTTGAAGCGCGGCATCAGGAGCCTGCCGACCATCGGCGACGGCCGCCAGTCCGGCACCGCCGACAGCCCTTCGATCCTCAACGCCTCGCCAGAAAGTGCCGCAGGCGGCGGCCTCGCCTGGCTGAGAAACGGCGACATCATCCGCATCGACTTCAACCAGGGCCGCTGTGACATGCTGGTTTCCGATGAGGAGATTRCAAGACGCAAGGCGGATGGCATTCCGGCAGTTCCAGCCGATGCCACGCCCTGGCAGCGCATCTACCGCAAGTCCGTCACCCAGCTTTCGGACGGCGCGGTGCTGGAGGGGGCGGCGGACTTCCGGCAGATCGCCAAGA
The DNA here is from genome assembly GCF_001854865.1 of Rhizobium sp. LCM 4573. Lineage (GTDB taxonomy): Bacteria > Pseudomonadota > Alphaproteobacteria > Rhizobiales > Rhizobiaceae > Neorhizobium. The sequence continues at coordinate 135,579 of NZ_MDDW01000001.1, forward strand.
CCATGCCGCGTCACAATCATTGACRCGATATCGAGCAAAAAGGGCGGCTTCGGCCGCCCTTTCTCGTTTCAGCCGACGGCTTTCAGCTCGGCGCCATTCCTGTTCCGCACATGCCGGGGCCAGGGATTGACGCCGTCGCGCAGCCAAAGAAGCGTATCGAGCCAAAAGCCGGCAGCATGCCGTGAATGGAAAAGGCTGAAATGGCCGATCTGGTCATATCCCAGGTCAGCCGGCGAGAGATGAACGGCTGTCCGATCGCAACCCTCATAATAGTCCAGAGCTCTCTCCACCGCGCGCGGCGTACCGATTTCGTCGTCGCTCATCGAAATGGCGAGAATCGATGCAGAAACCTCTGCAAGGCGGCGGAGATAGACTGCGCGCTTTTCCTCCGGATAGCTCAACTCCATACGGGCGCGCCGGAAGCTCCATTCGTTCGCCACGCCTGCCGGAAGGTCCTCAAGCCAACCCAACCGCCGCCCCGGAAAATAGCCCAGGAGAGCCGTCGCCACAGGCATCACCACATGCCATTTCAGGAAAAGCCGCGCTCTCCGCGAAGCTGCGTAGTCTGGCCAATAGGCATATTGCGCGCCGACCGTCAGCATCCGGTCAACGAGAAATGCGCTCTGCGCCAGCCCCGGCAGAAAACCTCCTATGCTGTGGCCCACCACCATGAGAGGGCCATTCCATTCCACGCTCGCCAGCCGCAGCGCCGCATCGAAATCATACTCGCCCCAATCGCTCCAACGGTAGCCRCAGCCTCTGAGGCTCGCCGGCCGGGATGCGCCGATGCCGCGATAGTCATAGGTGAGAACCGTGAATCCGTGCTCGRCCAGGAACTGCGCATAATAGTGGTAGTATCGCGCCCGCACTCCCGTTGCCGGATTGATGACGACGGTTCCCTCTGTCGAACGCGGCTCCGCCGACCAAAGGTGGCCGGCAAGACTCACGCCATCGGCGCAATCGATTGCAACGGGTCTTCCCTCGACAGCCATGAAAACACTCCCCAGGCGCTCCAAAAAAGCTAAGGCAAGATCGCCATTGTGTATATTCACTGGTCGGTATACTTTTATCGCATGGCAAAGACCGAAACCGACACCCGGGAGCGCATCGTCGCGACCGCCGCGAAGCTGTTTTACATGAGCGGCGTTCGCGCGGTCAGCATGGACGTCATCGCCGAAAAGGTGGATTTGACGAAGCGTACCCTCTACTACCATTTCCGGAGCAAGGACGACCTGATCGCTGCCTATCTTGAAGAGCGGGACCATCCGAACCTTGCCCTCTTCCAGCGCTGGTATGAGGAAAGTCCGGGAACGGTTGCAGACAAGGTGGAAAGCCTCTTTCGCAATCTGGCGCAAGCGGCGCGCCACACGAAGTGGCGCGGATGCGGCTTTCTCCGCACCGTCGCCGAACTTGCGGACATGCCGGGGCATCCCGCAGTCAAGGCCGCCACGATCCACAAGAAACGGGTAGAGGACTGGCTTGCCGACGCACTCGAAGCCGCGTTGCCAGGCGCGGGGTCGAGAATCTTGGCGCGGCAGGTGATGCTGCTCATGGACGGCGCCTTCGCAGCCGCCCTCACCCATCGCGATCCCGGCTACATGGAGACCGCAGGCAGGGCGGCCGCCACCCTCGTCCGTGCGGCCGAAACCACCAGTGGCGGCGCCTAGATCACCGCGCTCATCCCACCATCGACATAGATGATCTGGCCGTTGACGTAATTGGAGGCGTCCGACGAAAGGAAAACGGCAGCGCCCACGAGCTCTTCCGGCTTGCCCCACCGGCGCGAGGGCGTGCGGCCCTTCACCCACGCGTCGAATTGCGGATTGTCGATCAGCGCCTGGTTCATGTCGGTGAGCATATAGCCGGGGCCAATAGCGTTCGCCTGGATGCCATGCTCGGCCCATTCCGCCGCCATGGCCTGCGTCAGCGTCTTGATCCCGCCCTTCGCCGCCGTATAGGGTGCAACGGTCGCGCGGCCGAGCCCGCTCATCAACGAGCCGATATTGACGACTTTGCCGCGTTTGCGCGGCAGCATACGCCTTGCGGCTTCACGGGAGACGATGAAGGCGCTGGTAAGATTGGTGTCGATCACCCTCTGCCAGTCGGCGGTTGCGAGTTCCACGATCGGCTTGCGATACTGGACGCCCGCATTGTTGACGAGGATATCCACCTCCACGCCATCGGCATCGAGTTTCTCGAAAGCGGCCACAACCGAGGCTTCGTCCGTCACGTCGAAAGCGGCGGCGCGGACGGAAAAACCCTCCCCGCTCAGCGCGGCAGCGGCTTCCTGCAGCCGTTCCGCATTGACGCCGTTGAGGACGACGGAGGCACCGGCCTCAGCAAGCCCTCGGGCGATCGCATACCCGAGACCACGAGAGGAACCGGTAACGAGGGCCGTGCGGCCTTCGAGGTTGAAAAGCGAATTCGGCACCAGGTTTCTCCCATCGAATGCACGGACAAAGTATGCCGAAGCCATAAGCGGCCGTGCCTGCCACGTCCAGCCCGAATGGGGATCAATCGGTTCGTCTAGGAAGGGATTGCCCGATGGGCATGGCTGAGCGCCGTCTATTGACAGCGATAACAGCCTTCCGGCCCCGGCAGATCAGGAAGTCATGAAAAAGCGGCGCGGAAAACCGATCCGCGCCGCTCGTGATCTAACCTTAGTCTTAGGCAGCAGCCGAAGCGTAGCCTTCGGTCGGGACTTCCGAGATCGTCTTCAGAACCTGGGAAGCGATCTGGTAGGGGCAGCCCTGCGAATTCGGGCGGCGATCTTCGAGATAGCCCTTGTAGCCGTTCTTGACGAAGGAGTGCGGAACGCGGATCGAGGCGCCACGGTCGGCAACGCCGTAGGAGAACTTGTTCCACGGAGCCGTTTCGTGCTTGCCGGTCAGACGCTTGTCGTTGTCCGGGCCGTAAACGTTGATGTGATCCATCAGGTTCTTTTCGAACTGCGCCATCAGCGCTTCGAAATAGGCCTTGCCGCCGACTTCGCGCATGAACTTGGTGGAGAAGTTGCAGTGCATGCCCGAGCCGTTCCAGTCGGTGTCGCCGAGCGGCTTGCAGTGATATTCGATGTCGATGCCGTACTTTTCGGTCAGGCGCTGCAGCAGGTAGCGTGCCATCCAGATCTGGTCGGCGGCCTTCTTGGAGCCCTTGCCGAAGATCTGGAATTCCCACTGGCCCTTGGCCACTTCGGCATTGATGCCTTCGTGGTTGATGCCGGCGGCGAGGCAGAGGTCAAGGTGCTCTTCGACGATTTCGCGAGCGACCGGGCCGACGTTGGCAGCGCCGACGCCGCAGTAATACGGACCCTGCGGAGCCGGATAGCCCTGCTCCGGGAAGCCGAGCGGACGGCCGTTTTCGTAGAAGAAGTATTCCTGCTCGAAGCCGAACCAGGCATCTTCGTCGTCAAGGATGGTGGCGCGGCTGTTGGACGGATGCGGCGTCACGCCATCCGGCATCATGACTTCGCACATGACGAGGACGCCATTGGTGCGGGCCGGGTCCGGGTAAACGGCGACAGGCTTGAGAACGCAATCCGACGAGCGGCCTTCGGCCTGCATCGTGGACGAACCATCGAAACCCCAGAGCGGGAGCTGTTCGAGCGTCGGGAACGCTTCAAATTCCTTGATCTGCGTCTTGCCGCGAAGGTTCGGGGTCGGGGTGTATCCGTCGAGCCAGATGTACTCGAGCTTATATTTCGTCATTTGAACTCTCTCATAACTGATGCTGCAACGATGAGCACACATCCTGGCCAGACCGCCGCCGAAGCACGATCCGCCATCGGATGACCAGTACGAAGCATTTTGCGTGCCAGTTGCCCATCGAACGAACCGGATGGCCGTTTTCGAGGCATTTCCCTTCGCCGGATCGGCACAATCGCAACAGTTTGAAGAGTTGTTTTCCGCTTTATCCGCCGCACACCATCACGAGCGACCGGGCTTCATGGAAAATTTCGGCCACAAGAACTCCTCGCTGCCGCAAACGTTGGCAGCAGGCTCGTCATCGGGCGGGCACGATGCCCGCAATAGTGACAGTGAATGGCCATAAAGAGTGCAATTGCGCAAAATATGTGCTAACTCTCTATTCCGTCGAACCACCCATGGATGGGAGGGATTTAGATGAATGCTAATTCCGAACGCGTCTCGGCAAAGATCTATCAGTTTCCGTTGAAGGGCCTGCGCCCAAATCGGGACCTTCAGCGAGCCCGACCCGATATAGACGCTGCCGCGGCGGATTTCTCGGATGCCGCATTTGGCGGCTGCTGGTACCATGAGGAAGCCATCAAGGATTCCCGGCAAGACCGCGACTGATGGGCCTTAGAGCATTTCAATCCATCCGCCGGCGAATCTGGCCGGACCACATTGTCCCTCGACACCAGCGCAGGTGAACGGTTGCAGTTCGACTACACGGGAATGTTTTCGCTCCAAACACGCCCTTCCGCGCCTCCATATAGTTGACAAACGCACTCATATTTGTGAGTGGCCTCCCCATTGACAGTGGGGAAAATGCCATGAAGTTCACAATGCGCCTTGGGCTGCTTTCGGTAAGTATCGCTGCGATTTCATGCAGTTGGGCAAATGCCCGGGATGGCGATCAGGGGACCGTCCTGGAAACGATCACCATCCAGGCCGAAAGCAATGAAATCCTCGTTCAGGATGGGTATGTCGCCAAATCGGACCGTATCGGCACCAAGGTCGATACGCCGATCGTGCAGATTCCGCAGGCCGTCTCGGTGGTCACCCAGAACCAGATCGAGGATCAGAAGCCGCGAACGCTGAACGAGTCGCTGAGTTACACGGCGGGTGCCAATCCCAACACCTTCGGCTTCGATTCGCGTTACGATGCCTTTTACCTGCGCGGCTTTCCCGCATACTACAATGGCATGTTCCGCGATGGGCTGAAGCAATTCAACGGACCCTCCGCATGGTTCCGCACGGAGCCTTACGGCCTTGAAGGCGTCACGGTCCTGAAAGGACCCGCCTCTTCTCTCTACGGCGTCAGCGGTCCGGGCGGCATCGTCAATCTCGTCACGAAGCGGCCGAAGGACGAGGAATACAGGGAAGTTGAGCTTCTAGTCGGCGAGCACAGCCGCTTCCAGGGCGGCGTCGACGTTTCCGGCCCCGCCGATGAGGACGGCACGCTTCTCTACCGCTTCACCGCGCTCGGCCGTAAGAGCGATACCCATATCGACGGCTATCCGGATGATACCGGCTATATCGCACCGGCCTTCACCTGGAAGCCGGATGAGGACACCAAATTTACGCTCCTCAGCGAATTTTCCCGCAGCGTTACTGGCAGCACGGCATTCTTTTACAATCCGTCACTAGGGATAGTATCAGATATTTATAGCGGCGACCCCACTTGGAACGACTTCACCACAAGACAAGGTCGCATCGGTTACGAGTTCGAGCACCGTCTCAATGACATCGTGACGCTGCGCCAGAATCTGCGTTACCACGCTGTTGATGCCGACCTGAGGTATAGTGGGTTCTGCACCCATCCGGATGAATTAACATACTATGGTTGCAGCTATCCCGGGCGAAGCTGGGGGCATTACATAGAAAAAGCAAAGAGTTTCGCAATAGATAACATGGCGCAATTTGAATTCGACATGGGACCCGTGAGTCACACGGCAGTCGCGGGATTCAATTACATTTGGACCGACTATAGCGCCCGCTCCGCGTCTTCTTACGTATCATCCTCTGACATCCGCGTGCAGCCTTTCTACTTTGCTGGCAGTCAAAGTATGAACCAGTACGGACTTTACGTCCACGACCAAATGGAATGGAACAATTGGACGCTCTTCCTCAGCGGACGGCAAGACTGGGTCGACTCAAACAGCATTAGCCCTAGGTTAGTTGAAACTGAAACAACTGACAGCGCTTTTTCCGGACGTGTGGCCCTGTCCTACAAGACTGAGTGGGGGATCATTCCTTACGCAAATTATTCAACCTCCTTCTCACCCAATGTTGGCTTTGTCTACGACGGTGTAACCGGTGAACGTCGAGTCGCACGGCCAACGACTGCAGATCAGTTCGAGTTCGGCGTGAAATACGAAATCCCGGATACCAATGCCGTCATCAGCGCGAATTACTTCGACATCAAGCAAACGGACGGCGTCGTGTTCGAAGGCAATTACGATACTGATCGAAATCAGATTCAACGCCAGCTCGACCTGCATTCGCGCGGCATCGAACTCGAGGCGAACGCCTCCTTCGACAACGGTTTCAGCCTGATCGCCTCCTATACCTACATGCAGATGGAGATCGACAAGGGCCTTGCCGGCACGGTCGGCAAAGAGCTTTCAGGGACACCCAATCACATCGCCTCGCTCTGGGGGCATTATCTGGTGCAGGATGGTCCCCTCGCCGGCCTGGGCCTCGGAGCGGGTATCCGCTACGTCGGCAAGAGCTACGGGGACGACCAGAACACGTTCGAGAACGATGCCCGCGCCCTGGTGGATGCGGCAGTCTCCTACGACTTCGGCTATCGCAACCCCGATCTCAAGGGCCTGACACTGCAGGTCAACGCAAAGAACCTGTTCGACACCCGCAAGGCGAGCTGCTCAGCAGCCAATTGCTACTGGGATGAAGGCCGCACCGTCTTCGGAAGCCTGCGTTACCGCTTCTGATATCGGAGATACGTGAACCATGAACCCGGCCTCGCCGCTCGTTGTCATCTCCGGCATAGCCGGGCTCTATATCGCCCAGAGTGTCATCGGCGGCGTGACCTGGGCGGGTCTACCCGCCGTCATGCGCAGCCAGGGCGTGCCGCTCGACCAGATCGGCCTCGTTTCCTTGATCGCCCTCCCCTGGGCGCTCAAGTTCCTGTGGTCGCCCTTCATCGAGCGGTTTCGCCTGCCGCTCGACGGCCGCAACCGCTCGGCCGTCATCGTCGCGGTCGGCGGCGCCATATGCGTCGCCGGCCTCCTCCTGACCGGGGTACTCAGCCCTGCAAATGCGTTTCCCTTGCTCGCCTGCCTGACGATCGTCGCCTTTGCGGCCTCGACGGTGGACATCGCCTGCGACGGCTTCGCGGTTCAGACCCTCTCCAAGGCGCAGCATGGCTGGGGCAATGCCGCCCAGGTGGGCGGCGCCTATCTGGGTTCGGCGATCGGCGGCGGGCTTTTCCTCTACCTGGTTAGCGCGTTCAACTGGCAATAAGCATCCTGGGCCATGGCCGCGCTTCTCGTGGCTCTCGGCCTTCCCTTCCTGTTCGGCGCCGCCCGCGACCTGCCGAAGGAAAAGCGGGAACACGTCCCCTCGCTCGCCGCGGCCCTCAAGCGGCCTGAACTCCGCCGGGGGCTCCTCGTCTCGGCCATCTTCGTCACCGCACAGAAGACCTCCCTCGGCATGATCGGCCCGTTCCTCGTCGATTCAGGCTTCGATGTCGCGACGATCGGCCTGCTCAACGGCCTCGGCAGCATTTTCGTCGGGCTCGGCGCCGCCCTGCTCGGCGGACTTTGCGTCAGGATCTGGGGCGTCCGGACCATACTCGTCGCCTCCCTCTTCCTGCAGGCGCTGTTCCTCGCCCTCTTCTGCTACGGCGCCTGGACGCGAGCCTTGCCGGAAAGCCTGCTTATCGTGGCGGCGATCGGCAGCTCGTCAGGCGTTATGGCCTTTGGGTTCGTGGCTCTGTATGCGCAATTCATGCGCTGGTCGGACCCGCGCCAAGCGGGTGTCGATTTCACAATCTTCCAATGCATGGATGCGCTGGTCAGCCTCGCCGGCGGCGTGGTGGCTGGGCAGATCGCCAATGCCTTCGGCTACGGCGTCTTTTTCGCCGGCGCCTGCCTTCTCGCCATCATCGCTGCACCGGCAATTGCACTAACGGCAAAACCAGAAAGCGCTACCGCCGATGTGGCTGGAGCGGTTCAAGGTAAATGGAAGCAGTTCTAGGGCCGCGTAGGTTTACGCGGCCTCCTTGCGGGCTTCATCCCCTTCGGCGCCCCGGCGCCAATAGGCCACCACGAGCTGCCGCTCCTTGGGGATTCCCCATTCCTTGCGGACGATTTTCCTGATTTCCTTGAAATCGGAAAACTCGCAGCCCGCCCACACATAAATGTCTTCCGGCAGCGTCGAGGGGTCGATCTTCCGCAATGTTTCCGAAAGCAGACCTGTCGTTCCGGCTGGCCGTCCGGCGCGGAAAAGCCAGCGAAGCGATGCGTTCTTGGCGGGAAGCGCCTGAACGTCCTCCGGACCATTCACCTCGATATAGACCTCCGCGCGGCGATCCTCCGGCAGGTTGTCAAGCATGCGCGAGATCGCTGGCAGAGCCGTATCATCGCCGAAGAGCATGACATTGGCCGCCTCCGGAACATTCTCGCCGCCTGGGCCGATCATGCCGATGACATCGCCAGACTGCGCCGTCTGCGCGAAAAGAGCCGCCGGCGTCTCGAGGCCCGGATGAAGCACGAAATCGATGTCGAAAAGGCCGCGCTCAACGTCGATGGAGCGGATCGTGTAAATCCTCACCGTCAGCGCATCCTCGCCCTGCGGCCAGTTGAGCAACCCGTCGCCGCTGACGGTCGGCCAAACGGGCGTGCGCCCCTGCGGGGGAATGAGAATCCGCACGTGAAAACCACCTACGGCAAAACGGGCAATATTTTCAGCGGAAAAACGAAGCCGCTGCATATGCGGGGTAATGCGCTCCGACGAAACCACGGTTATTTCGCGGAAGAAGACTGGAACCGTCGAAGTGTTGCCGTCACCCGACCAGCTTATGCCTTCGGTGGAGCCCAGATATTCCTGCATGTGATGGGCGACGTCCATCTTCATATAGGAAAGGCAGGTCTCGTCCGCCGCAAACACTCGAATCTTCAGACGCCGATCTCGAAGCTCCATCGAAATAGAGCCGTAGTGCAGGCGAAACTGCCATGTGTTCTCCTCCGCCGGGGAAACCAAGAATTCTTCATGGTCCTGATGCATCCTCGTCGCGGCAGTTGCGGCGTCGTCGTGCTCGATCAGGGTCTCGGCGATAAGTTCGTTCATGGGGCGAAATCCGGCTTCCTCTTCAGCTTCAGGGTGGCACCTTGGCCGCACCTTAAAGCGGAGTGGAATTAACAAGTTTTCGCCTCGGTCCGCAACTGTGATTTTGCGGTAGTGATGCGCAGCCGGCAAAAGGCACTCTCTCTGGAACGAAGAGGGTGGAACCGGGCAGCCTCGGCAGGCATTACCAGGTCATGAGCAAGGACAATCCCCAAGCCAGACGCGGCATGACAACGTTCGTGATCGCCATATTCGTGATCGCGGTCATCGTAGCGGCCATCTACATCGTCGGATTCACGCCCGGCGAGCCGTAATAGCCGCCTCGCCCCTCCATCACCTCCGGCCGGCGGCGGCAGGCGCGGACGACTCGTCGCTCTGATCCAGCGCGCGGCTGACCGTGAGCGCGATGATCGTGCAGATCGCACCTGAAATCAGGTAGCCGCCGATGAAGATGATGCCGAAATTGCTGGCAAGCCCCAGCGCGACCAGCGGCGCGAAGCCTGCGCCGATGAGCCATGCCAGGTCGGAGGTCAGCGCAGCGCCGGTATAGCGATAGGTCTGGCTGAACCGGAAGGAGACCGAGCCCGACGCCTGACCGAAGGAAAGACCGAGAATGGCAAATCCGATGATGATGAAGGCGTCCTGGCCGACGCTTCCTGCATTCAGCAGGAAGGGCGCGGAAAAGCTGAAGATCGCGATGATGATCGCGCCGATCATCAGCTGGCTGCGGCGGCCGATTCGGTCGGCAAGCAATCCGGAGATGATGATCGTGCCGACACCGACGATGGCGCCGAAGACCTGAACCACCAGGAACTGGGCGGGAGACTGCCCGCCATAAAGCGTGACCCAGCTCAAGGGAAAGATCGTGACGAGATGGAACATGGCAAAGCTCGCCAACGGCACGAACGCGCCGAGCAGAACATCGCGTCCATGCAATCTCAACATTCGGAAGACCGGCTGCGGCTGAAGCTCATTGGCGTCCAGAAGCTCGCCGAATTCGCGGGTCGCGACGATTCGCAGGCGTGCAAACAGCGCCACGACATTGATCGCGAAAGCCACGAAGAACGGATAACGCCAGCCCCAGCTCAGGAAATCCGCATCCGAAAGATTGGCCACGAAATAGCCGAACAGCACGCTTGCAAGGGCAAAGCCGAAGGGCGCGCCGAGCTGAGGCACCATTGCGTACCAGCCGCGGCGATTCTTCGGAGCGTTGAGCGAAAGCAGGGATGCAAGGCCGTCCCATGCCCCGCCGAGCGCAAATCCCTGACCCAGGCGAAACAGCGACAGCAGCGCGACCGACCAGAGACCGATGCTCTCATAACCCGGCAGGAAGGCGATCGAGGCGGTCGACCCGCCCAGAATGAGCAGCGCGATGGTAAGCTTGGTACCCCGCCCGTAGGTGCGGTCTATCCACATGAAAACCAGCGAACCGACCGGCCTTGCCATGAAAGCGAGCGAGAAAACCGCAAAGGAGCAGAGGGTGGCGCTAACCGGATCGGCCACGAAGGGGAAGACGAGTCGCGGAAAGACGAGGATCGAAGCAAGGCCGTAGACGAAGAAATCGAAGAATTCCGACATGCGACCGATGACCACGCCGATGGCGATATTGGCGGGCGAAACCGGCTTGTCGTCGTGGATGCGGCGCGCATCCCTTTCCATCGAAGTAGACGTAGGATTGGTGGCCGTGGCCATGAATGCGTCCTCCTTGCGTTCGCCTCCTCTGCAAGATGTTGATCAAACACGCGACGAGATCAAGGATCAGAAGCAAAAAACCTCGCTTAATACGCGAAGAAGGCCACTGGTCGTCTTCATCTTTCGTCCTAGATCATCCCGCTAGAGCGGGAAGTGGGGCGCACTCGCTTCGGTGGTGCGGCACACTTGAAATTCCGGACGCTCGTATATTGCGGCGCGACAGATTGCTGCAGTGCGACGAACGACCTCATTCCAGCTCAGACATTGCCTCGCTACTGCCAAATAGACGAAACGCAAATTTCGAGCTCCAGATGCCACGTTTGTTCAAAACGGCCGCACGCCTTTCTGCCCTCCCGTTACTTTTAGCCCTGACCGGCTGCGACATGGTCGTCATGTCGCCGTCGGGCGATATCGCCTCCCAGCAGGCGAACCTCATCATCATAGCCACGGTATTGATGCTGCTGATCATCGTGCCGGTGATCGCCCTCACGCTCTATTTCGCCTGGCATTACCGCCACTCGAACAAGAGTGCGAAATATGATCCCGATTGGCACCATTCCACTCGCCTTGAAGTCGTCATCTGGTCCGCACCGCTGGCGATTATCATCGCGCTCGGCGCGGTGACCTGGATCAGCACTCACAAGCTCGATCCGTATCGGCCGCTCGATCGGCTGGATGCGGAACGCCCGATTCCCGCCGATGCCAAGCCTCTCACCGTCGAGGTCGTGGCGCTCGACTGGAAATGGCTGTTCTTCTATCCCGACTACGGGATAGCCACCGTGAACGAGATGGCGACACCGGTCGATGTGCCGGTCAATTTCAAGATCACCTCCTCGTCCGTGATGAACTCCTTCTACGTCCCCGCCATGGCCGGCATGATCTATGCCATGCCAGGCATGCAGACGCGCCTCCATGCGGTCATGAACCGGGAAGGCCAGTTCGACGGTTTCTCCGCAAACTATAGCGGAGACGGCTTCTCGCATATGCGCTTCAAGCTGCACTCCTTGGATCAGGCCGGCTTCGACGAATGGGTCGCCCGCGTGAAGAGCCAGGGAACCATGCTCAACCGCGATGCCTACCTGAAGCTCGAAAAGCCGAGCGAGCGCGAACCGGTCCGCTACTATGCCAGTGTCGAAAACGGGCTTTACGAAGCCGTGCTCAACATGTGCGCCCAGCCCGGCCAGATGTGCATGAACGAAATGATGCACATTGACACCATGGGCGGCGCGGGTCGGGAAAGCCACGAGAACCGCGAACGTCTTCAATACGACAGCCGCCGTTCGACAGAGGCCGGCACCGCTGCGACCTTCCCGGCGACCGGCAACCCCGCCCGCAGCCCCGAACCGGCCGAGGGCGTCGATACGCAATCCGAAGAAAATCCGCAGTCCCAGGGCGAACCGCAGATGGATCATGGCGAACACCATGATCCGCAGGCGCCGGATGCCCAGAACCCTGGGCAGGACCAACTCAACACCGATAGCAATAGCCAGCCTTAGGCCGGCGATGATGTAATTGGATCACGCCATGTTTGCAGATTCCAACCTTATGCAGTTCATTTTTGGAAGGCTGACATTGCAGTCCTTCCCCTATCACGAGCCTATTCTCGTGGTTACCTTTGCCGTGGTGGCGATCGGCGGTATCGCGCTTCTGGCGCTGATCACCCGCTATCGTCTCTGGGGCTATCTCTGGAAAGAGTGGATCACCAGCATCGATCACAAGAAGATCGGCATCATGTACGTGATCCTCGCGCTCGTCATGCTGCTGCGCGGCTTCGCCGATGCGATCATGATGCGCGCCCAGCAGGCGATCGCCTTCAACGGCAATGAAGGCTATCTCAACCCTCACCATTACGACCAGATCTTCACCGCTCACGGCGTGATCATGATCTTCTTCATGGCCATGCCCTTCGTGACGGGCATCATGAACTTCGTGGTGCCGCTGCAGATCGGCGCCCGCGACGTCTCCTTCCCCTTCCTCAACAACTTCTCGTTCTGGATGACGACGGCAGGCGCGGTGATCATCATGATCTCGCTCTTCGTCGGGGAGTTCGCCCGCACCGGCTGGCTCGCCTATCCGCCGCTTTCGGGAGCCGATTACAGTCCCGGCGTCGGCGTGGACTATTATATCTGGGGGCTCCAGGTCGCCGGCATAGGCACGACATTATCGGGCATCAACCTGATCGCGACCATCGTCAAAATGCGCGCGCCGGGCATGACCATGATGAAGATGCCGATGTTCACCTGGACATCGCTCTGCACCAACGTCCTGATCGTCGCAAGCTTCCCGATCCTGACCGCCACGCTGGCGTTGCTGACACTCGACCGCTACGTCGGCACGAACTTCTTCACCAACGACCTCGGCGGCAATCCGATGATGTATGTCAACCTCATCTGGATCTGGGGCCATCCGGAGGTCTATATCCTCATCCTGCCGGCTTTCGGTATCTTCTCCGAAGTCGTGGCGACCTTCTCCGGCAAGCGCCTCTTCGGCTATGCCTCGATGGTTTACGCCACGGTCGTCATCGTCATCCTCTCCTATATCGTATGGCTCCATCACTTCTTCACCATGGGTTCGGGCGCCAGCGTGAATGCCTTCTTCGGCATCACCACGATGATTATTTCGATCCCGACGGGCGCCAAGATATTCAACTGGCTGTTCACCATGTATCGCGGCCGCATCCGCTACGAAGTGCCCATGCTGTGGACCGTCGGCTTCATGGTGACCTTCGTCATCGGCGGCATGACCGGCGTCATGCTGGCGGTGCCTCCGGCCGACTTCGTGCTCCACAACTCGCTCTTCCTGATCGCCCACTTCCATAACGTCATCATCGGCGGCGTGGTCTTCGGGCTGATGGCGGGCCTGGTCTACTGGTTCCCGAAGGCCTTCGGCTACAAGCTCGATCCGTTCTGGGGCAAGCTCTCCTTCTGGTTCTGGTTCATCGGCTTCTATGTCGCCTTCATGCCGCTCTACGTGCTCGGTCTGATGGGCGTGACCCRCCGCGTCAGCCAGTTCGAGGACCCGTCGCTRCAGATCTGGTTCATTATCGCCGCGTTCGGCGCGGTGCTGATCGCCTGCGGCATCGCCTGCTTCCTCATCCAGCTCGTCGTGAGCTTCCTGAGGCGCGACGAACTGCGCGACACGACCGGCGACCCCTGGGACGCCCGCACCCTGGAGTGGTCCACGTCCTCTCCTCCGCCGGAATACAACTTCGCCTTCACGCCGGTCGTTCATGACCATGATTCCTGGTACGACATGAAGAAGCTCGGCTATTCCCGGCCTATGACCGGCTTCAAGCCGATCCACATGCCGAAGAATACCGGCACGGGCGTCATCCTGGCCGCACTCAGTGTCGCCTTCGCCTTCGGCATGATCTGGTACATGTGGTGGCTGGCGGCCCTGTCTTTCGTCGCCATGCTGGTCGTCACGATCGGCCATACCTTCAACTACAAGCGTGACTACTACATCCCGGCCGAAACCGTTGAAAAGACGGAAGAAGCCCGCTCCAGGCAGCTCGCGGAACAGGCTTGATACGATGAGTGAAACCACAATCAACGAACGGGAAGAACGGCAGTTCTATCTGACCGAGGAGGAGCATCATCCGGAGGGCAGCACCCTTCTGGGCTTCTGGCTCTACCTGATGAGCGACTGCCTGATCTTCGCTGTGCTTTTCGCGACCCATGGGGTTCTCGGCCGTTCCTATGCGGCCGGCCCCTCCCCCGCCGATCTGTTCGACTTGCCGCTCGTGGCGATCAACACGGCAATGCTCCTCTTCTCCTCCATCACCTATGGCTTCGCCATGCTGGAAATGGAGAAGAACAGGAAGGGAGCGACGCTGGCCTGGCTCGGGATTACCGGCCTGTTCGGTCTGGCCTTCCTTGCGATCGAACTCTACGAGTTCTACCACCTGATCCATGAAGGTGCCGGCCCGATGCGCAGCGCCTTCCTCTCCTCCTTCTTCACGCTCGTCGGCACCCACGGCCTGCACGTGACCTTCGGCATCATCTGGCTGGTGACGCTGATGGTTCAGGTCTCCATGCACGGGCTGATCGAGGAGAACCGCCGCCGGCTGATGTGCCTCTCGATGTTCTGGYACTTCCTGGACGTGATCTGGATCGGCGTATTTTCCTTCGTTTACCTGATGGGAGTTCTCGGATGACACCCCAACCCCACGCTCCTGCCCATGAAGATGCCGCCGCGACCCATCACGGCCACAGCCACGGCCACGGCGCCGGACACGGCACCTTCAAGGGCTATGTCACCGGCTTCGTCCTGGCAGCCATACTGACCGCGATCCCCTTCTGGCTCGTGATGGGTGATGTGCTGGAAAGCAAGCTCCTGACGGCCTTCTTCATCATGGGACTCGGCGTAGTTCAGATCGTCGTGCACATGGTCTGCTTCCTGCACATGAACCCGCGTTCCGAAGGCGGCTGGACGATGATGGCGCTGATCTTCACCCTCGTGCTTGTGGCCATCACCTTGGCCGGCTCGCTTTGGGTCATGCATCATCTCAACGCGAACATGATGCCCATGTCGCCCGAGATGATGAAGAACATGCCCTGACGGTCATCTCACTCCCGGCTCGCCATGTCCCTGCCTACTGACGAAACAATGCCCGGCCGCTCGCGCCGGGCACGCTTGATGCTCGCCAGCGCAATGGCGGTGCTGACGATCGTCTTCATCGCGCTCGGCACATGGCAGGTGCAGCGGCTCTTCTGGAAGCTCGATCTTATCGAACGGGTAGAAAGCCGGATAAATGCCGAACCGCAGGCACCACCGGCTCCGGCCCAATGGGCATCGGTTAACGTTCGGGACCACGAATATCTTCGTGTGACGGTGAGCGGCCGTTTCCGCCATGAACTGGAAACGCTGGTCCAGGCGGTGACCGAACTCGGGCCGGGTTATTGGGTCCTAACTCCTCTCGAGCTGGCTGACGGCACCGCCATTCTCGTCAACCGCGGCTTCGTTCCCGGCGACCGCCGCGATCCTGCCTCTCGCGCCACAGGTCAGATAGAAGGCCCGGCGAACGTCATAGGCCTCCTGCGCATGACCGAGCCGGGAGGCGGTTTCCTGCGTGCCAACGATCCCGCGAATGACCGCTGGTATTCGCGCGATATCGCGGCCATCGCGATAGCCAAGGGCCTTTCGAATGTCGCGCCCTATTTTATCGATGCCGACGCCACGCCCAATCCGGGCGGTTTTCCGGTGGGCGGCCTGACGGTCGTACGCTTCCGCAACAGCCATCTCGTCTATCTCGTCACTTGGTATGTTCTGGCGATTATGTCGGCAGCCGCCGGCGTCTATGTTCTCCGGCGGTCTCGGGACGACCACTAACGGGAAAACCTGGGCGGCCGCTTCTCGGCGAAGGCCGCAAGGCCCTCTGCATAATCGTCCGAGCCAAAGATCGCGCCGAGCGCCTGCCGCTCTAGCTCCAGCCCATCCGCGAGCGGAAGTGCATGACCTTCGTGGACGACCCGTTTCAAAACCTGCGCCGTCGCCGCCGAGCGGGATCCAAGCAAGGCCATGTAATCCGCGACCGCCTCGTCCAGATCCTCATCGGGAACGCAGGCGTTCACGAGCCCAGTCTCGTAAGCCCTCCGGCCCGATATCGGCTCGCCCGTATACATCATGTCGAGCGCGCGGGAGATGCCGATCAGCCGCGGCAGGCGTTGGGTGCCGCCGGCACCGGGGATCGCGCCGAGACGCGATTCCGTGAGGCCGAGCGAAGCGCCTTCCGCCGCGATCCGGATATCGCAGCCGAGTGCGAGTTCGAGGCCGCCGCCGAGCGCCACGCCGTTGATGGCGGCCACTGTCGGTACCGGCGCTGCGGCAAGCGCATTGACCGCCGCATTGATCGCGCGATTGTGCTGATAGCGCCCGGCCGCGTCCATGCCTTGCCGTTCCTTGAGGTCGGCGCCGGCACAGAAGCCGCGCCCCTTGCCACGAACGACGATAGCACTCGCGCCGGCCGCGAGCGCGCCGTTAACCGCCTCGGTCAATGCCGCGACCATCGTGGAACCCAGCGCATTCAGCCGTTCCGGCCGGTTCAGCCAGATGACCGCGGCCCCGGTTTCCAGGGTTTCGACCAGAATATCTCCGTTCTGCGGCGGAGCGACATTCGTCTCAGGCATTCTGTCGGGCATGTTCTTGTTCCTCCCAGACAGATGGGTGCCATTCTTTAGAGGTGGAGTAAACACCCGGACTTGAGCGGTTCGGGAGACGCGAAACAGGAGCCGCTCATGGCTTGCGGATCAGAACTCGCTGGTCGGATTGAAATCCGGATCATCGTCGTCGGGGGCAAGCAGATCCACCAGCTGCGCAACCCGACCGCTCGGTCTCGTGCGCCCCTCGCTCACCAATGCTTCCTCGCTGTTGATCCATGCCCAGGCTTCGGCAAGCTCCGCCGGGGTGGCGCCCGTCGCGATGATTTCGGCGATCAGCATTCGATCGACCGGGCCGAGTACCGCCGTCACGTTTTCCGAGGTCATGCTCATACGGAACTCCTTCATTTCACGGAAATGAACGGTGTCCCGAAACATATAGTTCCGCAGCCGACCGCTTCCAGCCGGGTGGATGAAAACCGATCCGGAGGAATTTTTACCTCGGCTGAACGCTTGAACTGAGCAACGCGAGAGCGGGCTGCATCAGTCCGCTCTCAAAAGGGCAAATTAATGCGCCGACGGCAATTGGAGCGCCGTCGCGACACGTTTCAAACGGCCCGGATCAGCATCCCGGCCTTCTTCGATTGCTTCGATTTCGCTGGCAGTCAGTCCACAGGTCAAAGCCAGATCCTCGACGCTGTAGCCGGCATCCCGCCTGGCTTCGGCGATAATGCTCGCGATGGAAGCTGACTGCGAGGACTCAAAACTCTTCATTGAAATTGTCATGGATTACTCCTTTGGAGAACCGGCCAGAAGGTCGGTAAAAAGGGCATCAGCCCAAAGGATGCAGCGCAGCATCTGGTGCCGGATGCCGGGCAAAGATAGGTAGTTTGATCCCGCAAGCCAATACCCGGCAGCTGGTTGCTTTACATGCTTTTGAAAAAGCATTGTTTTCCAATATCCTGCTTGTCGAAACGCAGAGAATGTGCCGCTCGGTATTGAACCCTGGGGCTTGCAGCCGATAATAGGACAAGTCCAGCGGAGCCCCGCCATGCCAAACGATTCCATGCCGATACAGAAGCGAAGCGGCATTGCCCATGCCTTCGCCGCCCTGCGTTTCTCCACCTCCGGTGCCTGCCGGATCTGGCGTGAGACGGCGTTTCAACATGAGGTGATCGCGATAGCCGTCGCCATGGCGATCTATGCTCTCATCGGCGCGGACGTTTTCGTCTTCGTCGTCAGCGGCATCCTGTTCCTGATTCTGATCGCGGTCGAAGCGCTCAACACGGCGATCGAGGAAATCATGGACCGCGTATCGCCGGAGTTTTCGATCACGGCGCGCAATGCAAAGGATCTCGGCTCCTTCGCGGTCCTCTGCCTGYTGGCTGCCAACGGATTGTTCTTCGCCTACGCGATGTACGAGTTGCTGACCGCCCTCGATCTGGAAAGCCTTAGCTGGTTGCCCCTATAGCCTCACCCTCTTTTCGGCTTTCCATGCCCTGTCTGAGCAACCAGTCGAAGCCGGGGAAGAATCGCTCCCGAGCATATTCGGCACCGAACATCATATCGTATTGAAGAAGACGATAGTCGCTCAATGCCTGGGGCAACGCTCCTCCGTCCAGCCAACCCGGCTTCGAGCCGCCGTCCCTAAGGCCGAGCATGTATCGGTCCACGATCGAATAGTTCTTCCGAACCTCGCCGAGGACGCCGGTATAGAAGGGATCGCGGAAGCCGGCTCCCTTCACCGCATGGTAGGGAAGCTGAGCCGGACTGATGGAACCGAGCCCCGTCACGACACCAGTCCTGGAAGACCAGACCACCAGCGGGGTTTCGTGTTCGCGCTTCATGACGTCGAGCTCCGCCCGGCGGGTAGCGACCATGTCCCGCATGTAGCCGCTTTCCTGGAATGTGGGCCCCAAAGGCGGCAGATGATCGCCAAAAAGGATGACGATCGTTTCCCTTTCCCGGGCGCGTGCCCAATGCATCAGTGAAGCTAGACTGTTATCGGCCTGCCGCACGCCCTCGACATAAGTTGCGAAGGATTGCAAAGCACGTTCCGAAAGCCCGCTCTCAATCTCCGTCCTCAGCGCACCATAGCGGTCGCTTTCATACGGACCATGTCCCTGCAAGGTCACCGCAAACAGGAAGAACGGCTGGTCGGAGGCTTCTCCCTTGACCATGATCTGGCGCATGAGCGCCTCATCGGCCGCGAACTTTCCGTGCTTTTCCAATTCCGGCAGGTCTGCCTGAGCCAGGAATTCGTCGAAGCCTAGCGCCTTGTAGACATTCGTCCTGTTCCAGAACCAGCCTTCGAACGGGTGGATCGCGATCGAGCGATAGCCCTCGCCGCGGAAGAAGCTCGCGAGCGAGGGAAGCGGCCTGCGGATATATTGCTGGTATGGGATGCTTCCCTGGGGAAGGAAGGCATTGGAAAATCCCGTCAGCGCCTCGAACTCAACATTGGCGGTCATGCCGCCGAATTCGGGAGAGAAGACGTTACCGGATTGATGTGCGCGGATCGTCGGCATGGGATCGGGTTCGAGGTGTACTCCTGGCAGTCGCGTAGGGTCCCAAAGCGATTCGCTCATGATCATGATGACGTCCGGCCGCTCGCTGCGATCCACCGCAAAGGCGTCCGCCGCCAGCGGCACATCGGCGATGGCATCCGCACGATACCCGGAAGGAGCGGCCACCTTGAGCATGGGAAGATTGAACGCCAGCGCGATGAGAAAACCATTGTGGCGGTAATTGGCGTTCTGATCCCACATCATGGGAAGGATCGACAGCCGGTCCCTGATCCACGAATATCGATCGTATTGTGCAAGCGGTATGCAGCTTGCGAGCAGCGGGACGGCTATCGCAAGCCGCAGCAGCCGCCCGCGCGTGTTTAGCTTCGGAAAGCGAGTCCAGGCGAAAAGGACCGCATAGGCGAGGATGCCGATCGCCAGAAGGAAAACCACGCCGATTCCGAGGGCTGCGAGCGGGCGCGCATCGACGATCACCGGCAGGAGCTCCAGGATCTGGCGTGCGAACAGCAGATCCGAAGGATAGAGCGGGTCCGACAGGAAAAGCTGCTTTTGAGCGGAGAAGAAGGCGAGCAGCAGAACCACCGGCGCGATCAGCAACAGCGAGCGATAGGCCGCGCCCAAAATCGCATCTCCGGCAAACAGCATGAGCGCCACGAGTGCAACCGTCGCAGGACCGGCACGCGAGGTCGAAACCACGAATTCCGGAACGCCTTGGAAAGCCCCTCTGGCGATCCATTCCACGGCCACTACCAGCAGCATGGCCAGCAGGCAGCAATTGAACGAAACCAGCAGGTTTTCGATCAGCCTGCCGCGCAATCCGGCAGCGGCGATCGCCGCCCGCCCCGAAAAATTTGCTCGGGGCGTCTCCTCTGGCATTACATCGCGCAAATCACTGGCTCCTGCTGTATTTTACCAGCCAGTGACTGTCATAAAACTGTCATGGAAGCTACCCGAAGCGCCGCTTCCGGGTTCACATCTCCCGCGAATATCATCACGATTTGGCGGAACGGCGAGACACCGCCACAGCTTCCCGAAGCCGGACCTCAGTTATCGGCCGGGTGGGTTTCTCCATCCTCTTGAACGGGAAGGCTCGCCTTCTTCTTTTCCGGCGCATAGCCGGTGTTCTCGGCGCGATCGCGGTGAAGCGCGGCGCGCGCAAGCAGCATGAAGGTCACGGGCGTGGTGACTGTTATGAAAAGCCCGATCAGCACCTCATGGACGACTAGGCGCGACTCGGTCACGGTAAAGAAGATCATCGATGCCAGCATGACGCCACCGACGCCCCAGCTCGTGCCGAGGGTCGGGGCATGGATGCGCTCGTAAAAGGTCGGCAGCTTAAGGAAGCCGATGGCGCCGATCAGCGTCAGCGATGCGCCGATCAGCAGGAAGAAAGCAACTCCGATTGCCGCCCAGAGCGGCAGGTCGGCCGGGGCCAATATCATTCGATCACCTCCCCGCGCATCAGGAATTTGGCGAGCGCCACCGTCGCAACGAAGCCAAGCATGCCGATCACCAGTGCCGCCTCGAAATAGATGACGCGGCCCGTGCCGATGCCGAAAGTCACCAGCAGCAGCATGGCGTTTACATAGAGCGCATCGAGCCCGATGATCCGATCTTGGGCGCGAGGCCCCCGGAACATGCGGACGAAAGCGACCGCCATCGCAGCGGCGAGCATCAATTGTGCAATAGAGACCGCAGTAAAGAGGATGATGGCGCTCATGCGAATATCTCCATCAACAGCTTCTCGTACCGATTTTTGATCGTGTCGATCCACTGCTCCTCGTCGACGAGATCGAGCACGTGCAGCAATACGGTCCGGTCGTGGGAGTCATATTCCAGCCATGCCGAGCCTGGTGTGCTTGTGAGGATCACGGCAAGCAGGGCGAGCGCCGTCCGATCCTCGATCTCCAGGGGCAGGAGCAGAAAGCTCGACGTATGCCCTTTCGGCCGCCCGCGCAGGATGACGGAGGCCACCGCCAGATTGGAGCGGATGATATCATAGAAGGCGACGCCGAAGAGTTTGAAGAGCAGGTGCCAATTCCTGATTTTCGGCTTATCCGGGCGAAGCGAAGCCATGCCCCAGGAGGCGAAGACGGCAACCAGCGTGCCGAGCACGAAATGGCCCAGCGTGAAGCCGTTGAGCAGCAGCCACATGAGGATGAGGAAAACAGTTAGTATGGGATAGGGCAGCATCTCAGTCTCCCTCCCCTTTTTCGGCCGCAGCGGACTGGTCCTCTCCCGCCACCGCGGCATTCCGCACCGCGTCGATATAKACCGCCGGATTACTGAGCGTGCGGATCGTCGTATCCATGTAATGCATGGCTGGCCCGGCCCGCACCGTCAGTACCAGCGTCAATGCAAGCAGGAACATCACCGGCATGATTTCGATGACGAGGACGCGGGGGACCACCCCCTCGATCGAACCCCAGAACGTCCTTATCCCCACGCGGGTCAGGGAAATGAGCGCGGCGACACCGGAGAAAATCACCAGGATGATAAGCGCCCAGACGGCCGCGGTCGGAGGCACGCCGATCGCTCCGGTGCCCATCATGGCGGAAAGCATGGCAAACTTGGCGACGAAACCGGAAAGCGGCGGCAGGCCCGAGAGCAGAATACCGCAGGCGGCAAAGCAGGTGCCGAGAATGGCCATAGTGCCGGGCATGGTGACGCCCCCRCCTTCCTCCGGCTCGTCCTCATCGTCGCCATAGGCTTCCATGGTCACCGCAAGCACGTTCGCGCCGGCGTCCTGGCCGCGTTCGACAAGTTCGATCAGCATGAAGAAGGCACTGATCGTCAGGGTGGAGCTGACCATATAGAGAAGCGCCCCGGAGGAGATGGCCCCGTCGTTGATGCCGAGGACCATCAGCAGCGTTCCGGAGGAAACGAGCACCGAAAAACCCGCCAGCCTGCCGAGGGCCTGCGAGGCGAACACGCCGATCGTGCCGAAGACGAGCGTGGCAAGGCCGCCATAGAGCAGCACACTGGCTCCGAAACCGGCGGACGGCCCCTCGCCGAACAGCAGCATGGTAAGGCGCAGGATGATGTAGATCCCGAGCTTGCTCATGATGGCGAAGATGCTCGCGACCGGAGCCGAGGCGGCGCTGTATGCCGTCGGCAACCAGAAACAGAGCGGCCACATGCCAGCTTTGATGAGGAACRCAATGCCGAGCACCCCGGCCCCCGCCTCCATCAGCATCCGGCGGTCGGGCTCGATCTCGGGAATCCGCGCCGCCAGATCGGCCATATTGAGTGTGCCCGCGGTGCCGTAGATCAGGCTGACGCCGATCAGGAAGAGAAGCGCGGCGGCGAGGTTGACGGCGATGTAATGCATGCCTGCCTTGACGCGCAGCGGCCCGGAGCCGTGCAACAGCAGACCGTAGGATGCGGCAAGCATCACTTCGAAGAAGACGAAAAGGTTGAACAGGTCTCCCGTCAGGAAGGCACCGTTCAGCCCGACCAGCAGGAGCTGGAACATCGTATGGAAATGCGAACCCGCCGCATGCCAGCGCGCCAGGGAGTAAATCAGCACCGCCACGGCGAGCACCGCCGTCAAGAGCAGCATCAGCGCGGAAAGGCCGTCCACGACCAGCACGATACCGAAGGGCGCCGCCCAGTTTCCAAGGAGATAGACGCCGTCGAAGCCCTGCGGATCGATTTCGATCCGGAAGAGCGTCAATGCCACGGCCAGGACAAGCAATGCCGAGGTGAGGCTTATCATCCCCTTCACGAAACGCTGGCGCTCGTCGAAGAACAGCAGGATCGCGCCGGCAACCAGCGGGATGAGAATAGGCGCTATGATGAGGTGATGCATCCAGCCGTTCATTTCCGCTCGTCCCTCCCGTCGACATGATCCGTTCCAGTAAGGCCGCGGGAGGCCAGAAGAACGACGAGGAACAGCGCCGTGGTGGCAAAACCGATGACGATTGCGGTGAGCACTAGCGCCTGCGGCACGGGATCAGTCAGCGTGGAAATAGCGACATCATCGCTCAAGATCGGTGGAACGTTTGTCTTCACTCCTCCCACGCCGAAGATGAACAGGTTGACCGCATAGGAGAGCAGCGAAAGCCCGATGATGACCTGGTAGGTGCGCGGGCGCAGGATGAGCCATACGCCGCAGGCCGTCATGACACCGATCGCGATCGAAAGAATGATCTCCATCAGGCCTCCTTCGCTTTTTCGGCGTCGAGTGCCCGCTGTCGATTGACACGGATCGACTGGTGCGCGAGCGCGACGAGGATGAGCACGGTGGAGCCCACCACGAGCAGGAAGACCCCGAGATCGAAGAGCAGCGCGGTCGCGGCCGGCACCTTGCCGATCAGAGGAACCTCCAGATACCGGGAATGCGAGGTGAGGAACGGATAACCGAGGAACCAGGCGCCGACGCCGGTCGCTACCGCCGTCAGCAGGCCGGCTCCCATCCACCGCAGCGGAAGGATGCGGATGCGGTCCTCCGCCCAGCGTGTGCCGCCCGCAAGATATTGCAGCAGGAAGGCGATCGACAGCGTCAGCCCCGCCGAGAAGCCTCCCCCCGGCAGATCATGCCCGCGCATGAAGATATAGACGGCCAAGGTGATGACCACGGGGAACATCCACTGCATGATGACCGACGGCACCAGGAGGTAGTCGCGCACCGTATCGCCCGAAGAACGATCGGGGCTTTCCTCATCGAACCTATCCTGGATCTGCTGCTGCTCGGGCACGTCCATGCTGTCTGGCGCCGGACGGAAGCGGCGCAGCAGGGCGAAGACGGTGAGCGCCACCACGCCGAGAACGGCGATCTCGCCCAGCGTATCGAAGCCGCGGAAGTCCACGAGTATGACATTGACGACATTGCGGCCGCCGCCTTCGGTATAGGCGTTCTCCAGGAAGTAATTGGCGATCGCATCCGGCACCGGCATGGTCATGACGGCATAGGCGATGAAGGTCATGCCGATGCCGCAACCGATGGCGAGCGCCAGATCCCTGAAGCGCCGGAAGCGCGCCTGCAGCGTGATCTTTTCATCGCTGTCCTCTGTTCGCTTCGGCAGCCAGCGCAGCCCAAGCAGGATGAGGACCGTGGTGACGATCTCGACCAGAAGCTGGGTGATCGCCAGATCGGGAGCCGACAGCCAGACAAAGGTGATGCAGACGATCAGCCCTACCCCACCGAGCATCACCAGCGCCGCGAGTCTGTGATACTTGGCCAGATAGGCGGTTCCGACGGCGAGGCATATGCCGATGAGCCAGATCGCCGCGAAAGTGGGATCAATGCCTGAGAATGCGAAGGCGCGCGGCTCGAAACCGGACAGGTAAAGCGGCAGCAGACCGGCAAGGAAGCCGACGACGACGACCCAGCGCAATTGCGGCTGCAGATTGCGCGTGCCCAACCGCTGCTCGAGCAGACGCGCCCACCGCCAGGACACCTCCACGAGGACCCGCTCGAAGATGCGCTGCCCCTTGATGTTGCGCAGGAACGGCGGGCCGTCCTCGCAAGTCGAGAGATAATCCTTGAGGGTGAAATAGAGGAGCGCGCCCCCGACCAGCGCAATCGCGCTCATGATGAGCGGCACGTTCACCCCATGCCAGACCGAAAGACTGTATTCCGGCGTATCCTGTCCCAGCACGCTGACGACTGCCGTATGCAGGAACGGCCCGACCGAAATGGCAGGAATGATCCCGACGATGAGGCAGGCGACGACGAGAAACTCTATCGGGAATCGCATCCAGCGCGGCGGCTCGTGGGGCTTTATTACGGGCAGGTCCACTGGCGGCGGGCCGAAGAACACGGTGTGGATGAAGCGCAGCGAATAGGTCACGCTGAAGGCTCCGGCAAGCGTCGCCACATAGGGCAGGATGCGGTCGAGGATGGAGTCGGCATGGGTCTCCACCGCCTCGGCGAAGAACATCTCCTTCGACAGAAAGCCGTTGAGAAGCGGCACGCCCGCCATGGCGGCGCTGGYGACCATGGCGAGCGTCGCCGTATACGGCAGGAACCGGAACAGTCCGCTGAGACGCCGCATGTCGCGCGTACCCGTCTCGTGATCGATAATGCCCGCGGCCATGAACAGCGACGCCTTGAAAGTTGCATGGTTCGCCATGTGGAAGATCGCCGCGACCGTCGCAAGCGGGCTTCCGAGGCTGAGAAGCGTGGTAATCAGGCCGAGATGGCTGATGGTGGAATAGGCGAGCAGTCCCTTCAGGTCCTGCTGGAACATCGCAAAATAGGCGCCCAAGAGCAGAGTGACGATGCCCGCGAAACCCACGAGCCAGAACCATTCGTAGGTTCCCGAAAGCGCCGGCCAGAACCGCACCAGCAAGAAGACGCCGGCCTTCACCATAGTGGCCGAATGCAGATAGGCCGAAACCGGCGTCGGCGCCGCCATGGCGTTCGGAAGCCAGAAATGGAACGGAAACTGCGCGCTTTTGGTCAGCGCGCCGAGCAAGATGAAGACCAGCGCGGGCAGATAGAGCGAATGGCTGCGGATGATATCGCCGGACTGGAGGATCTTGTCGAGATCGTAGCTGCCCACGATGTTGCCGAGGAGCAGAAGGCCGATCAGCAGGCAAAAGCCGCCGATACCGGTGATCGTCAGGGCCATGCGCGCGCCGTCGCGGGCCGCGGGGCTGTTGTGCCAATAGCTGATCAGCAGGAAGGAGAAGATGCTCGTCAGTTCCCAGAAGACCGACAGCAGGATCACGTTGCCGGAAATGACGATGCCGAGCATCGCGCCCATGAAGGCGAGCAGGAAGGAGAAAAAACGCGGGACGGGATCGTCCTCGGACATATAATAACGGGCATAGACGACCACGAGAAAGCCGATGCCCGTGATCAGCATGGCGAACATCCAGGCGAAGCCATCCAGCCGCAGCGTGAAGTTGAGGCCGAGCTGCGGCAGCCATTGCCCTTCGAATCGAATGATTTGGCCCGCCGATACGGCGGGATAGCAGGCTGCGACGATTACCAGCGAGAGCAGCGCGACGGCGCCCGCGAGCCAGGCCGGTATGACGCGCGAGCGCGTCTGCAGCAGAAAAACGGATACCAGGCTTCCAAGAAACGGCAGGACCAGCAGCAGAAGGAGATATGGTCCCGAAGTTATCCCAATGTTCCGTTCCTTCCCTGTTCCGCGTGCAAATATCGCCTTGTCGAGGAGCGTCGACCACCCATCTAGCAATATCAGCAAAAATGCCATATATGAAAGATAATGACCAATATGGGCAGCTTTGGACGATGGGTCAAGCGGATAAGCCGAAGATTTTGACACCCGCTCTATGTCGGGCAGCCCGCGGCTTCCTGAACTGGACGCAGTCCGACCTCGCGGACCGTTCCGGCGTCTCGCGCAGCACGATTCGCGACTATGAGGGTAGCCGGCACGACGTGCATCGCTCGACCGAAGCGCAACTGCGCCTCGCCTTCGAAAACGGCGGCGTGATGTTCACCTGTTCCGAGGAAGGACAGTCCGGCCTCTGTCAGAAGGAGCGGCCGGAGTAGGGTTGGTGGGGCAAAGGCTCTCTCCTATCCTCACCGAAATAAGCCCCTTCTCCGACGGCCATCCTCAGCGTAGCGCTTTAATAAACAAAATGGTCGTCAGGCCGCTATTCCACTCTTCGTCGGGATAACGACCTGCCTCAAGATAACCTCTGGACTGGTAAAAGGCTTGGCTGGGCCGATTGAATGTATCGGTTTCCAGTCGTGCCGAGGCAAATCCCGCCTGGGCAATCCGCATCTCTGCATGATCCAACAACCGTCGGCCGATACCCTGTCGCGCATGCGACGAGCGCACATGCAGGGCGTTTATGAAATCCCCGTCCCAATCGACCAAGCCGACGACCTCGCCGGCAATATCGGCCACCCAGAAGTGAAGCCCGCGCTTGTTCACATAGGCGGTGGGCCGATTTTCCTGGATGAAGGCTTGCGCGGCGGCCTCTTTGAGGTTGGGCCGCCAGGTGCTCTCGAAAGTATCATAAAGAATGGCGTTTAGACTGGCGAAGTCTTCCGGCCGCGCTGCCCGAACGATGATATCCTTATCTCCGATCATGTTCGCGCTGTGCCTGAGAAGATAAATCGAAACAAGAATTTGGTGGGCCCGGAGGGACTCGAACCCCCAACCAAGCGGTTATGAGCCGCCGGCTCTAACCATTGAGCTACAGGCCCTCACGCTTCGGTAGAAACGTCCGGGCCGCAAATGGTCGATACGGCCCGGACGCCCGCTCTAGCCCAAATCGGAAAAAGCCACAAGCCATTGCCGCAATAGCTTCACAATCCGTGGGCACCTAGGCAGAATGTTCCAAAGAAAGGAATCGTTCATGAACGCTACGTCCACCTCCCGCTCCCTTCTTGCCGCCTCCCTCTCCGGCCTTTTGCTGACCGCGGGAGCCGGCGCGGCTTCCGCTCAGGAGAGCCGCCCGCGTGAAGCCGTGATCAGCGTCACCGGCGAAGGCGAAGCATCGGTCGCGCCCGACATGGCGATCCTGACGCTTTCGGTCGTGCGCAACGGCGAAACCGCGGAAGCCGCGCTTTCGGCCAACAATTCCGCGATGAACGAGGTCCTTTCCGCGCTGAAGGCCGAAGGCATCGCCGATCGCGATATCCAGACCAGCAACTTCTCCATCTACCCGCAATATCGTCACYCGGAGCCGAAGGACGGCGTTTCCCAGCCGCCGGAGATCGTCGGCTACGAAGTGTCCAACACGCTGACGCTGCGGATCCGCGACTTGCAGAAGCTTGGCAGTCTCATTGACAGCTCGGTGAAGCTCGGCGTCAACCAGGGTGGCCAGATCGTCTTCACCAACGACGACCCCGCCGCCACCACCACCGAGGCCCGCAAGGCGGCGGTCGCCAACGCGCTGGCCAAGGCCAAGACGCTGACGGAAGCGGCCGGCGTGAAACTTGGTCGGGTCATCGAGATCAACGAGACCTCCTTCCGCCCCATGCCGCAGCCGATGGGCCGCATGGCGATGGCCAAGGAAATGTCGGCCGACGCGGTGCCGGTGGCCAGCGGCGAGAACACCTACACGGTCACGGTCAACGTCACCTTCGCACTGGAGCAGTAAGCTCCGCTCTCCACCCTCGGGGATAACGACCGAACAAACCAAAACCTCCGCCCAGGCGGAGGTTTTTCTTTAAATACGCTTCAAGGCTGAACAAACGAAAGCGCCCTCGCCCGATCCGGAGATCTGGCGAGGGCGTTCTTTCCGTCATCGGGCGATGGAGACGGAAACTCTTTCCTTAGCGGCGAATGAGAGGGCAACCGCGCCGATTGGCGAAGATCACGCGATCCCGGCCGCGACGATCGAACCCGGAGACGACTACCACGCGGCGGTCCGCACCGACGACGCGCGCACGGCGAAGGCCCATATACCTTGCCTTCTCTACGGCCAACCGAGGCGAGCAGCCGGGACGGCCCGGACGATCCGGACGGCCAGGGCGGTAAATACGATCACCTTCGCGATACTGCACTTGCTGGATGCCGAGTTCCGGGCTGGAAGCCGCGGCGATAGTTGGGACGGCGGAGAAGCCGGTCAATGCGACAAGCGCTGCAATCCCGAGTTTAGCGATCAGGTTAGTCATGGATGTTTCTCCGAAACTGCGGCCAGAACGCCTGGGCCGACGACTATCATCTCTCGCCGAACCCAGCGATTGACAAGACCCTAAAATTTTCAGCCTGAACGAGTGCCTAATTCGGCATTCACTTACCGTTCATCTATGGATCATGCGGAGAGATGCAGGACGATTTCCCGGCGGTGCGGCCGGTCGCGATGTTCGAAGAGATAAATCCCCTGCCAGGTGCCGGTGAGAAGTCGCCCGTCGCGAACCGGTATGCCGAGAGAAACCTGGGTCAAGGCTGCCTTGATATGCGCCGGCATGTCGTCCGGGCCCTCGGTCGTATGCGTCACCCAACCCATGGACGGATCATTCGTCGGCGGCACGAGACGGGAGAAGAAGGTCTTCAGATCCCGGCGCACGTCGGGATCTGCATTCTCCTGGATGATGAGGGAGCAGGAGGTATGGCGCACGAAGACGGTGAGCAGCCCTTCGCCCGCGCCGGTTGAGCGGGCGAATTTCGCCGCTTCTTCCGTGAATTCGTAGAGCCCCTGCCCTCGGGTGGAGATGGAAATCACGGTTTGCGGCACGATTTCTCCTTTTCCGGTTTCGCCGCTTTTCGAATCCAGAGGTGCCGGCTCGTCACCGGCATCTCTGGTCACGGTTTTCAGCGTCACAACGTCAAAAAGCTTTCAAAGCCGCCATAGATCATTCGCTTGCCGTCGAAAACATCTTTCCAGTCGTTGCCGGCAAGCCGCGGGTCGGCCATCACCTTGCTATTGATTTCGTCACGGCTGCTGCGGCTCTCGTAGGTGATCCAGGAAAAGACGACCGTCTCATCCTCCTTTGCCTGCACCGAGCGGGGGAATGACGTAAGCTCGCCATATGGCACGTCATCGGCGAAGCATTCCACGTAGCTGAGCGCGCCCAGCTCCTTCCAAACTTCGCCCGCGGCGCGGGCCATTTCCTTGTAGCGCTCGATATTGGCCTTCGGCACGGCAAGCACAAATCCATCGACATAGGGCATTTCAAGCTCCTCCTTTTGTGGGGTGGAAAGTCCTCAAGCCTTCCAAGGACGCCCGGCAAGCGCCATTCCCGACATGAACCGCCAAAAATCTCGCGTCAAAACTGGCCGGCTGCCGGCGCAGCGGTTTCCTCGATCGAATCCACCCGATCAGGATAGAAGGCCAGATAGCCCCTGATCGGACCGACCGCTTCATAGGGTTCTTCGTAGGACCACACGGCGTTCTTCGCCCCCTCGCCGCCGGCCCGGATGCTGTAATAGGAGGCCTCGCCCTTATAGGGGCAGTAGGTGTGATGGTCGGTGGGCTCGAGCATAGATATGTCCGCATCCGTGCGCGGAATGTAATGCACCGGCGGATAGGAGGCCTCGCGAAGCGTCAGCGTGTTCGTGCTGTCGGCGATCACCTTGCCGCCAAGCTTCACCACCACGCGCGCCGGATTGCTCTCCACCGTGATGGGATGGTCGGGTCCCGGATATCTTCGTTCTCTCGCTGCCATGGGTCACCCTCCTTCGGGTTTCGAAAGGAGGGATATAGGAGGCTGGCTCGTCGGAACCACCGCAATTCGCCGAAAAGATTCGGCCGGATCGGTCGTCAGAACGCCGTTATGACGCTCATGCCCGCGGTCTCGGATTTATCCATCGTCATCAGAGCCGGGATTGCCTCTTCGAGACTGATTCGCTTGGCGATCAGCATTTGAGGCGCAATCTTGCCGGCGGAAATCATCGCGAGCATCGCATCGTAGCGCCAGGCCTGCATCCCGTGGCTTCCATAGATCTCCAGCTCGTGGCCGATCACCTGCGCCATGGGGATCTGCGGTGTCGCATGCTCTCCGAGCATCAGCCCGACCTGCACATGGCGGCCGCGCCGCCGCAGGTTCTTGATGGAATTGAAGCAGGTGGCGGGATGGCCAAGCGCATCGATGGAGACATGGGCTCCACCCTTGGTGATCTCCCGCACCACCTCCACCACATCCGCGCCCGTGCCGGCATTGATGGTGGCCACCGCGCCGCATTGGCGGGCAAGCGCCAGCTTCTCTTCGGAAATATCGATGCCGATCGCATTCGCCCCGAGGGCCGCCGCGATCATGATCGCCGAGAGCCCCACACCGCCGCAGCCATGAATAACGATCCATTCGCCAGGGCCGGTGCGCGCCTGATCAGCCACAGCGCGGAAGGATGTGGCGAACCGGCAGCCGAGGCTCGCCGCCGTCGCGTCGTCGATCTCTTCGGGCAGATGCACGAGATTGGTGTCCGCATAGTCGATCGCCACATATTCGGCGAACGAGCCCCAATGGGTAAAGCCGGGCTGGAACTGGTTGGGGCAGACCTGCTGGTTGCCGGAATGGCATTCGGAGCAATGCCCGCAGCCGGAAACGAAGGGCACCGTCACCCGGTCTCCCACCTTGAAGCGCATCACGCCCCTGCCCGTGGCGACGATCCGACCTGCGAATTCATGACCGGGCACATGCGGCAGACGGATATCGGGATCATGCCCCATCCAGCCATGCCAATCGCTGCGGCAAAGCCCCGTCGCTCCAACCTTTATCACCACTCCATTGAAGCCCGGTTCGGGATCGGGCAGCGTGCGGATCTCGGGCGCCTTTTCGAAGGCATCGTAAAACATGGCTTTCATGGTGTGCCCCCATCACAAGGTGCGTGAAACATAGTTGTAGCAACTGCCGGTCCCGAGGGATGCCCCCTAAGCCGACAATCAGATCAGCAGGCGGTCATTGGAAGCCGCGTGCACGCCATTGGCTCCGCGGCACCGGAGCGCCTACCTTGAATGCAAAGGATAAAACCTTGGTGGCACCTTCATCGATCACGCAGCGAAAGCTCAAGTCATACCATTGGCCGTTAGCGAGGAAACCAACATTCTGTTCATCAAGAACCGTCCCCTCCGGCAATCGGGGCCGTGGCACGGCTGTTACGCTATACGAGGCATTTCGTAACTGCGCCGCCAGTTCGTTGGAGCAGAGTTGACCTGCGCGCAACCCCCTCGGCATATCGCCCATGGCTCTCGTAGCAATCTGACTCCCCGTTTCGTTTTGCGAAAACAGCCTCTTGGCCTCCGTCAATTCCAGCGGCTTTTCGGCGGGCTTCTCCGCCGCCTGCGTTTTCGGCCGTTCGGCCGGCACGGGCACGGTTTCCAGGCTCGTCTCCCCCGGCGCGACAGTTCCGTCCCGCTCCGGGCTGGTGTCGGCAACATCCACCTCCGGCAGATCGATATCATCCGGCAAGGGAGGCGCTTCCTGCTCGGCCGCATCCGGTGCTTCCTCGGCGGTCGAGGCAGCCGGTGCAGGCTCTTCCGCCTCGGCTTCCTGTTCGGCGGGAGGCGTCGCGGGCACCTCCCCCTCTTCGGAGGCATTGCCATTGGATAGTTTTGGCCCGGTATCCTTCTCCCCATACTGGAAGACAGGGTCGAGCGTCGGCAGAGGTTGCGCCATGGCATGCTCCTCGGGCTGCTCCTGTGCCTGGGGTGGCGGAGGTTCGGTCGGCGATGTCTCTGCCTGGGGACTTGGCGGTGGGGGCGGAGGCGGTGCCGCCTCTTCCGGCTTCGGCTCCTCCGGCTTTGGCTCCGGCGGCGGCTCGGCAGGCGCCTGCTCCTCTTTCTTCGGTGTCTCCTCCTCAGGTGGCGGGACGAGC
The DNA here is from genome assembly GCF_001854865.1 of Rhizobium sp. LCM 4573. Lineage (GTDB taxonomy): Bacteria > Pseudomonadota > Alphaproteobacteria > Rhizobiales > Rhizobiaceae > Neorhizobium. The sequence continues at coordinate 168,074 of NZ_MDDW01000001.1, forward strand.
TCCACCTGCACGGCCTCCTCCTCGCGAGGTTCCGAAAAATCGAGCGGCAGATGGAAGAACAGCACGCCGGCAAAGACGGCATGCAGCAGGATGGAGGCCGGAATGCCCCATCGGATATCGCTGCGCGGCTTTTCCGTCTCCTGCTTCATGAGAAGATCACTACACGCCCGCCCCTGCTCCGCAAAATCAAATCGGTTCTATTCTCGTTTGCAAACAAACCTACCAAATGGTATGTTTACATCATGTCGGAAGCTCACAGACGAGAAAAACAACCGGAACAGGTGCGGCGATCCCTGCTGGATCATGCCGCGCGCTGCGCTGTGGAACAGGGACTTGGCAGCCTTACCCTTCAGGCCGTTGCCGATGCAGCGGGTGTGACGAAGGGTGGCCTCCTGCATCATTTCCCCAACAAGCAGGCACTGATCGAGGCCGTCTTCGAAGATCTGCTCGGCAAGCTGGACGAGGAGATAGACCGGCGCATGAGCGAAGACCCTGCCGAACAGGGGCGCTTCACGAGGGCCTATATCGACGCCTTCTTTCAGGTGACCCGCGAGCGCAGCGGCAGCCCTTGGGCGGCACTTGCCATCTCCACCATGACCGATCCGCGCCTGCGGGAACTCTGGTCGGAATGGATGCGCGATCGGCTTGCACGGCACGAGACCACCGACAGCCAGCCCGCGTTCCGCATCGCCCGCTATGCAGCGGACGGCATCTGGCTTGCGAACCTCACCGAAATCGAGGGGCTCGAAGCAGGCACGCTCGACGAGCTTCGCTTCGATCTGGAAAGACTGACGAAAGGCGAATTGAAGACATGAACCTTGCCCTTCTCACCTATGGCGCGCTTGGGATCGCCATCGTGCTCGAAGTGATCGGTACGACCTTCCTGCAGCAGAGCCAGCAGTTCACCCGCGCATTGCCGACGGCGCTGATGGGCATCTGCTACCTGGCGGCCTTCTACTTCCTGTCGGTCGCGCTTCGCACCATGCCGGTCGGCATCGCCTATGCCATATGGAGCGGGCTTGGCATCGTGCTGATTTCGATAATAGGCCTGGTCCTGTTTCGGCAGACGCTGGATCTCGCGGCCATTATCGGTCTGGGACTCATCATCGCCGGCGTTCTGGTGGTAAACCTGTTTTCCAACAGCGTCTCGCACTAGCCCTATGGGCTTGCCATTCCCGGCTGCTTTCGAGTATGGAAACTCCGCCGGTTTCGCCGGCCGTAAGCGTCTAACGTGAGGCAACGCATCCCAACCTCCGGATCGTCGGGAACGGCGTCTGCATGGATGCGAAATGCTTGCCCCGCGACCGACGATCCCTTCAGGAAAGACTTGAATATGAAGCTTACGCGACTGCCCGCACGTTATGCGGCTGTTCTGATGCCCCTGGTTCTCTCGATCCTCATGACCTTCGTGGTTTCAGGCGTTGCCACCGTGAAGAATCTCGGCCTCGAGGACCAATTCGTTCCCAACTGGATGTCCGCCTGGGCGCTCTCCTGGGTCATTGCCTTTCCGACCCTGCTTGCCGCCCTGCCGGTCACGCGCCGGATCGTCCGGGCACTGGTGCAGCCCGCTTAACTCACCGGCGGAAGACAAGAAAAAGCCCGGCCTGATTTCGCAGGCCGGGCTTTTCGTTTTTAAGTGGCTGTTCGCTTAGCTATCCAGGAAGCTGCGCAGCTTGCGGCTGCGGCTCGGATGCTTCAGCTTGCGCAGCGCCTTCGCCTCGATCTGACGAATACGCTCGCGGGTAACCGAGAACTGCTGGCCGACTTCTTCCAGCGTATGGTCGGTATTCATGCCGATGCCGAAGCGCATGCGCAGCACGCGCTCCTCGCGCGGCGTGAGCGAAGCCAAAACGCGAGTGGTCGTCTCGCGCAGGTTCGCCTGGATGGCCGCGTCGATCGGCAGGAGCGCGTTCTTGTCCTCGATGAAATCGCCGAGATGCGAATCTTCCTCGTCGCCCACCGGGGTTTCGAGCGAGATCGGCTCCTTGGCGATCTTCAGCACCTTGCGCACCTTCTCGAGCGGCATGGCAAGCTTTTCCGCCAGTTCTTCCGGCGTCGGCTCGCGGCCGATCTCGTGCAGCATCTGGCGCGATGTGCGGACGATCTTGTTGATCGTCTCGATCATGTGCACCGGAATGCGGATCGTGCGGGCCTGGTCGGCGATCGATCGCGTGATCGCCTGCCTGATCCACCATGTCGCATAGGTCGAGAACTTGTAACCGCGACGGTATTCGAACTTGTCGACCGCCTTCATGAGGCCGATATTGCCTTCCTGGATAAGATCCAGGAATTGCAGGCCGCGGTTCGTGTACTTCTTCGCGATGGAGATGACGAGACGCAGATTTGCCTCGACCATTTCCTTCTTGGCGATACGTGCCTCGCGCTCGCCCTTCTGCACCATCGAAACGATGCGGCGGAACTCGGCAATAGATATGCCGGTTTCCGTGGCGAGGTTCTGGATCTCCTGGCGGATTTCCCGGATCGTGTTGTTCTCGGCGCGCGCGAATTCCTTCCACCCGCGGGCGGAAAGATTGGCGATCGACTTCATCCAGTTCGGATCCAGTTCCGCGCCCTGATACTGTTCCAGGAAGCTGTCGCGGCTGACACCGTAGGATTCGGCAAGCCGCAGCAACCGCCCTTCGTTCTGCATCAGGCGCTTGGAGATGTCGTAGAGCTGCTCGACGAGCGAGTCGATGCGGTTCTGGTTGAGCGACAGCGACTTCACCGCCGTGATGAGCTGATCCTTCAGCTCCTTGTAGCGGCGCTCCTGGCCCGAAGAGAGCGTGCCGGTGCAGGAGAGGCGCGCCTCCACCTGCTGGTCCTGCAGCTTGCGCAGCTTCTTGTAGGTATCGGCGATGAAGTCGAGCGTCTGCATGACCTGCGGACGCAGCTCCGCCTCCATCGCGGCAAGAGAAAGGTTCGACTCGTCATCGTCCTCCTCTTCCTCTTCGATGGGCATGGCTTCGCCGCCGACGGCCGTGATGTCGTCGTCATTGGCAGCCGCCATACGTGCCTTGCGGGCCTTTTCCTTCTCTTCCGCGGCCTTGCGGTCGGCCTCGATCTTTTCCGGGCTCTGGAATTGCGGCGCAGCCTTGGCCTCCGGACCGGAGTAGGTGGTCTCGAGGTCGATGATCTCGCGCAGCAGCGTCGTGCCTTCGTTCAGCTCATCACGCCAGATGATCAGCGCCTGGAAGGTCAGCGGGCTCTCACAGAGGCCCGCGATCATGGTTTCGCGGCCGGCCTCGATGCGCTTTGCGATCGCGATTTCGCCCTCGCGGGAGAGCAGCTCCACCGAACCCATTTCGCGCAGATACATGCGCACCGGATCGTCGGTCCGATCGGTCGGCTCTTTCTTCTTGGCAGTTGCCAGCGCGGTGCCCGCGGTCGGGGCAAGCTCGCCGCCCTCGCTCTCGCTGTCGCCGTCGTCGCTGTCTTCCTCGTCGCCGCCGGTAGCGTCTTCCGCTTCCTCGTCTTCGACGACGTTGATGCCCATATCCGAGAGCATCGCCATCGTGTCCTCGATCTGCTCGGAAGTGACTTCTTCCGAGGGCAGGACCGAATTCAGCTCGTCCATTGTCACATAGCCGCGCTTCTTGGCGACCTTGATCATCTTCTTGACTGCGTCGTCAGAAAGATCGAGAAGCGGACCATCCTGCGTGCCTTCGCGCTCGGTTTCTGCTTCTTCGTTTTCTTTGACTTTTGTTGCCATGTATTTCGCCACTTTCCCTGAACCCACTTCGCCGCGGTCCGTGGTCGCCGGCTCAAGGCGACACTCTCGCCTTCACCGCGAATCACTGCTCAACACGTAACGGAATGACCTTTAACTACCAATTACCACGCAGGCGGTCGCTCTATCGCAAGACCGTCCGTCCGTGACAATCGGACACGTTGGTGTGCTTGACCCACTCCGCCTTTTCTGCCTGAAATGGTGATTCCCACAAATTAACGTTCCGTCAAGCTTTTCCACGGGCTTTGCCCACGAAAAGTGGAAAAAGCTACCTACGCCGGCTTTTGGGGTACACTCATCAACTGCCGGATATGTAGGCGCAAGCGCCGGAAAGACAAGGGTTCGCACCCGCACAATGACTGCCGCACCGCATTTCGGCGGGTATCAGCGGCTCGCGCCGTCGTATTGGGTGATCTCCAGCGCCGCCAGATCGATCTCCGGCACGCAGCGCAGGTTGATGGCCGACATTTCCGTGCCGTCGGGCGCGCTCGCCTCGCTGAAGGGAGCAATTCCGCAATTGGCACAGAAATAATGTGCGATGATGTGCTTGTTGAACCGGTAGCTGGAAAGATTTTCGCGCGGCGTCGTGAGTTCGAACTGGTTGCGCGGCACGAAGGYCAGCAGCGCGCCCTTCCTCCTGCAGATGGAACAGTTGCACTCCATCGCCTTGTCGAACTCGCCTTCCGCCTCGAAGGCGATATTGCCGCAATGGCAACTACCGGAAACACGCATCTGGTTCCTCCCTTGTTTCAGCGGCATTTTATTGCGGGCGAGCCGTGGGACAAGGTGCAAGGAAAAAGAAAGCGGCTTAGCCGTGGCTGACCGCCGCGCCCTTCACCCGGCCGGAAAGCACGCCGAAACCATCGATGATGGCCTCCTGGTTTTCCATCCGCAGGATTTCGAGCTGCACTTCCGAAAGCGCTCTCAAAAGCGGCTCGATCTCCTCGGCATCGCCCGCCTCGGTCGCTTCCGCTATTTCGCGTTCGAGCTCGATCTTCTGGAAACGCAGGGCCTTGGTCCGCTTGTGAAGCGAAAGCGCCTGGCGGTACCCCTCCCGGGCATCCTCGGGCGCGGCTTCCTGCGTCGCCGTCCAGAGCCGCGCATTGCGCACCTGTTGCTCCAGCATCTTCAAAAGCTCGCCGAATCCCTCGCCGGAAAGCCGCTCCACCAGATGATCGCGGGAAATGCTGCCTCCGGCCTGGGCGGCAGCCGGCAGCACCGCCGACCAGAAGCGCTGCAGGTCGCGGTTTTCGAAATCGATCGCGGCGATCTCGTCATAATCCTCCAGTAGAAGCTGCGGATGATTGACGACGGTGAGCGCCAGCACGCTTTCCCTCAGCGCCGGGAGATCGCGATAGCCGCGCACCAGACCCGAGCGGGCGAGCCGATCGGAAATACCGACCGCCCGTCCGGAAGTCTGCGCACCGCGCCCGGCAAAACCGTCTCCGCCCTGCCGTCCGCCCCGCGGGAAGGCCCGGCCACGGTCATTGCCGCGCGGCGCCGGCGCGAAGAACGCATTCAGCCGTTCGCGGATATCCTGCTGGTAATGGCGGCGCACATTCTCGTCGGCGATCACCGAAACCACCTGCTTCAGCCGCGCCTCAAGCTCGGCGCGCTTTTCCGGCGTGTCGAAACTGCTTCCCGCCGCCTCCCTTTGCCAGATCATGTCGGCAAGAGGACGCGCCTCCGCCATGACCTTGTCGAAGGGCKAGCGGCCTTCGTGGCGAACCAGATCGTCCGGGTCCTTGCCATCCGGCAGAAGGGCAAAACGCACGGAACGGCCCGGTTTCAGGAAAGGCAGGGCGAGATCGGCAGCACGGTTCGCAGCCCGAAGGCCCGCACCGTCTCCGTCGAAGCAGAGAACCGGCTGCGGCGTCATGCGCCAGAGGAGTTCGAGCTGGTTCTCGGTGAGCGCCGTGCCAAGCGGCGCGACCGCATTCTCGATGCCGGCCTGATGAAGCGCGATAACGTCCATATAGCCTTCGACGGCGATAATCGTGCCACCCTCACCTTTTCCGGGGCCGCCCTGCGCTGCACGCCGGGCGCGGGTGAAATTGTAAAGCACCTGCCCCTTGTGGAAGAGTTCCGTCTCGTTGGAGTTCAGGTATTTGGCGGGAGCATCCGGCGACATGGCGCGGCCGCCGAAGGCGATCACCTTTTCCCGTGCCGAAAGGATCGGGAACATGATGCGGTCCCGGAACCGGTCATAGGAAACCGAGATCCCTTCCCCATGCACCACAAGCCCGCAAGCCTCGATCTGCTCCTTTGCAACGCCCTTGCCGGCGAGAAATTCCTTGAGCGCGTTGCGGCTTTCCGGGGCATAACCCAGCCGGAAAGTCTCGATCGTTCGCGCCGTCAGGCCGCGATCACGCAGATAGGCGCGGGCCTTGGCGCCAATGGCGCTTTGCAATTGATCCTGGAAAAAGCGGGTCGCCGTCTCCATGACATCGAGCAGCGACATGCGCTCTTTTTCGCGCTTCTCGGCCTGCGGGTCCGGCTGCGGCATGGCGATACCGGCCATGTCCGCGATCTGCTGCACTGCTTCCGGAAAGTTCAAGCCTTCGAGTTCGGTGAGAAAACGGAAGTGATCGCCCGAAACGCCGCAGCCGAAGCAGTGATAGCGCCCCTTGCGGTCTTCGCAATGGAAGCTCGGGCTCTTTTCCCCATGGAACGGGCAGCAGGCCCAATAGTCACCGCGAGACACATTGGTCTTCTTGCGATCCCACGTGACTCGGCGGCCGACCACCGCCGAAATCGGCACGCGGTCGCGTATCTCGTCGAGAAAGCTGTTGGAAAAGCGCATATTCACCTCTGGGGCCGAATTCTCATATACGCGGCACGGGAGAGGAATGCCATCTTCAAGGCGGGCAGTTCCCGCTATTCACAGGCCCGGCCTCGCTTCGGCGCTTCGTTCCTACGCGGACTTTCGGCAAATTTACGGCAGGAAAGCCATTGCGAACATTATCTTTTTGTAATTTGAAAGTCCGCTTTTCCCGAGCTTAGCTTGCTTGCGAAGAGAAGCGCCGAGCTGCCACCGCCCGCTTTAAGCGAACGCCCTTGCTCTTCATGAGGGTGGGCGTCCGCATCCGCCAGCCCAACTGCAGCCGGCGGTAAGTCCGCTGTCAGCCGGCGCTACTGAAGAGCAGAAGGCAGGAACCCGCGAGGATTCCTGCCTTCATTCGTTCGGCCTTAGTTCACGAAGATTACTTCAGCATGTCCTTGACGACACCCGAAGCCTTGGCGAAATCCATCTGGCCCGGATATTTTTCCTTGAGCGCATTCATGCACTTGCCCATGTCGCGTAGGCCATGGGCGCCGGTCTCGGAAATGACGGACTGGCAGAGCTCGCGCACTTTATCTTCCGAAAGCTGCTCGGGCATGAAGCTCTTGATGATCTCGGTTTCCTCGCGCTCCTGTGCGGCAAGCTCGGCGCGGCCGGCATCCTCGTAGATCTTGGCCGACTCTTCGCGCTGCTTCACCATCTTCTGGAGGATCTGCAGGATATCCTCGTCGCTGACCGGGTCCTTGCCCAAGCCTCGATTGGCGATATCGCGATCCTTGATGGCCGTCTGGATCAGCCGCACGGTCGAAAGCCGGCGGGCATCCTTTGCCTTCATTGCATCCTTGAGCGCATTGGAGAATTTGTCGCGCATCATTGTCTTTCAGCTCCTTGGGAAAGCCACCCGCAGGTCTGTGAATTGTGGCTTTTCCTTGTCATTCACGCCGTTGTCTTAGATCAGCAAGGGGAACCGATCAATTCACTTTCGCCAAGCCCTTGATTCCGATGAGGCAAAATCCCATCGGATTCTTCCGGCCGCGAGATTGACCGCCTCGCCCGCTTTGTCTATTTTCCGGCACCTGCACGAGATTTAGATTTCAGGGCTTGCGCCGGAGTTTTCCGCGCGCCCTTTCCTGCGACCATAAATGGCCCCTTAAGCCCGCTTCTTCAAGTGGCGGGCCGATCGGGCAGAAGGATAGACATGACCGCGACCCCTGGCACACCGGGCACCTCCCCCTGGACCACCAACAAGCCCACCGCCCTGCTCGTCCTTGCCGACGGCACCGTCATCGAAGGAACCGGGATCGGCGCGACGGGCAAGGTGCCGGCGGAAGTCGTCTTCAACACGGCGCTCACCGGATACCAGGAAATCCTGACCGACCCTTCCTATCTGGGCCAGATCGTCACCTTCACTTTTCCGCATATTGGCAATATCGGCACCAATGACGAGGACATCGAAGACCTGACGCCCGCCGCGCGGCGCGGCGCGGTCGGCGTGATCTTCAAGGCCGATATCACCGACCCGTCCAACTATCGCGCCGGCAAGCACCTCGACGCCTGGCTGAAGTCGCGCGGCATCATCGGCCTTTCCGGCATCGATACTCGGGCGCTCACCGCCTGGATCCGCGAAAAGGGCGCGCCGAACGCGGTGATCGCGCACGACCCGAACGGCGTGTTCGATATCGAGGCGCTGAAGGCCGAAGCCAAGGCCTGGAGCGGCCTCGAAGGCCTCGACCTCGCCAAGGAAGCGACCTCCGGCCAATCCTCCCAATGGACGCAGAAGCCCTGGGTCTGGAACGAAGGCTATGACGAACTCAAGCCGGAAGACGCCAAATACCACATCGTCTGCGTCGACTACGGCGTGAAGCGTAATATCCTGCGCCTCTTTACCGGCCTCGACTGCAAGGTGACGGTGGTCCCGGCGCAAACGTCTGCCGAAGACATCCTGGCGCTGAAACCGGACGGCATCTTCCTCTCGAACGGCCCCGGAGATCCGGCAGCCACCGGCGAATACGCCGTTCCCGTCATCCGGGAAATCGTCAAGACCGATATCCCGACCTTCGGCATCTGCCTCGGCCACCAGATGCTCGGCCTCGCACTCGGGGCGAAGACCGAGAAGATGCATCAGGGCCATCATGGCGCAAACCACCCCGTCAAGGATCACACGACCGGCAAGGTGGAGATCGTCTCGATGAACCATGGCTTCGCGGTCGACTCCAAGTCCCTACCGGAAGGCGTTGAAGAGACTCACATTTCGCTCTTCGACGGCACGAATTGCGGCCTGCGTGTCGCCGGCAAGCCGGTCTTCTCCGTGCAGCATCATCCGGAAGCTTCCCCCGGCCCGCAGGACAGCCACTATCTCTTCCGCCGTTTCATCAACATGGTGCGCGAGAAAAAGGGAGATCCGGCGCTGGCCGAGCGTTGATCCTGCTGCCGCGGATTTTTTCCGCACAGCCTATTGACCTTAACCTTACTTGAGGTCGCACAAATGCCCCTGTTCAATCGAGCAGGGGTTTTTCATATGAGCAATGCACAAGAGGCACGTGTCGTCCGGGTCAACAGTTTCTCGGTACCGAACGATGCACGCGACGAATTCATGAGGCTTGTCGAAAGGACGCATGAGGTCATTCGCAAGCAGCCGGGCTACATCGACGATCTCATTCTGGAACGGAATTCCGGTCCCGGCCCGTTCAACCTCATCACCATTCTCCAGTTCGAAAATGAGAACGTTCTTCAGCCGGTCATCGCGGCAGTCGCAAGATCGGATGCGGAAGCAGGCATCGACCGGCAGGCCTTGAGCAGACGTCTCGGTGTCGAATCCATGATCGGCTTCTATACGCCCGTCGCCGCAGCCGAACTCCTCGCGGCCTGACCCGCCGGAACTGCTGGTATTTTAGGCCCGCTGATATCAGTGGGCCGCTTTGCTTTCCTTCTGCACCAGGATGTAGAAGCGTCCGCATAGGAATACGGCAGCCGCGGCAAGGCCGGTCACGAAGCCGAACCAGACGCCCTCCCCCCGGAAGCCGAGCGGAAAGCCGAACAGCCAGGCGCAACTGAAGCCGATCGGCCAATAGGCGATGAGCGCCAGGATCATCGGAATGCGCGTATCCTTCAGCCCACGCAGCAGGCCCGCACCAACCGCCTGCAATCCGTCCACCAACTGGAAGACGCCGGCGATGACGATCAGCGGCACCGCCATGGTAAGCACCTGTGCCGCATCGCCCCGGCTGATATCGAGAAACAGGCCTCCCAGCAGCCGGGGAGCTATTGTGAAGAGAAGGCTGCCGGCCGCGGTGAAGCAGACGCTGACAGCGAGCACCGCCACCGCCGCGCGCTTGACGCCGAGCATATCCTCACGGCCATAGGCAAGCCCCACGCGCACGGTGGCAACCTGGGCGAGCCCCAGCGGAATCATGAACGCGATAGAGGCAAGCTGCAGCGCAATCCCGTGAGCCGCCAGTTCCAGCTTGCCGAAAAGTCCCATGAGAAGGGAGGCTGCGGAAAACAGGCTGGTCTCGGCAAGGATCGTGAAGCTGATCGGCAGTCCGAGGCTGACGACTTCACGAAATGCCGCCCAGTCGGCGCGCCAGAAGCGCACGAATATCGTATAGGCTCGCGTGACCGGCTGGGTCTGGACGTAGAAGAACATGATCAGACTGCCGACAATGTTCGCGCTAAGCGAGGCGAGCGCTGCCCCCAGCATTCCGAGCGCCGGCAGCCCGAAATGGCCGAAGATCAGGGCATAGGCGACCGCGCCGTTCACGAGGAACATGGCGATCGTCACGTACAGTATGATGCGCCCGCGCTCCAGCCCGCCGAGAAAGCTGCGCACCGTCATGACGAAAAGCGCCGGGAACATGCCCCATTGCATGACGCGCAGATAGCCTTGTGCGATCGCTGCCACCTCCGGATCCTGCCCAAGCCTTACGAGAATACTGCCGGAAAACCAGAGGATCGGTGCGGTAAGCAGTCCGTAGAAGAGGACGACCCATATGCCCATGCGCACGCAGCGCCTGACCGAGACGGAATCGCCGCGGCCGAGCGCCTGGGCGACCATCGGYACCACCGCACTGGAAAAACCCGTGCCGAAGATGAACACGAGGAAGAACATCTGGCTCGCGAGCACGACGGACGCAAGTTCGGTCGTACCCAGCCAGCCGACGAAAATGATATCCGTCGTGTGGATCGCCATCTGGGCCAATTGCGCCCCCATGAAGGGAATGCCGAGCGCGAAAGTGGCCCGCATGTGCGAACCCCAGGAATTGTCGGCAGACGCAGAAAGGCTCGGAGCCAGAGTAGACATCGGACTTCCATTCCAGAACGAAAAAAGCCGCTTCCAGGCGTTGGCGAGCGGCGGGTACCGAAATCTATAGGAAAGCCCTCGACCGGGAGCAAGCCTCGACACCCATCAAGCAAAATTTTTGGGCACCAGTTCAACAAAACTGATTAATCAAGCTGCAGCTACCGCCTCTTTTGACGAAATTTTGCTCGCAAAGACGATGATTGCCACCAGCATGAAGAAGGCAGCCACAATGTAGGGCGCGCCGGCGAACTCCATCAACGCACGGGCTCCGGTGAAGTTGCTGAAGACTTGGGTGAAGATCAGGGGCCCGATGATCGTCGTCAGGCTTGTTAGGCTGGTCATGGCCCCCTGCAGCTCGCCCTGCGCCGAGGGCGGAACCTTGGCGGCGGCGATGCTGCGCAGTGCCGGGTCCGCGATGTTCTCGATGGTCGTGCCCAGGATCACGGCATAGACAATCCATCCCTCCCAGGCGAGCCCATAGCCGGTCAAGCCGATGCAGGAGAAGGAAAGCCCCAGCACCGCCGTTCTCCATTCGCCAAGCACCGGCACGACCTTCGGCAGAACGAAGCCCATGACGACGGCGGCGCAAATGCCGAAGAGACCCAGCGAAAAGCCGATCTGTCCCTCGCTCCAGCCGTAGCGATAGGACGAAACGAAAGACCAGACCGATGGGTAGACGGCATGGGCAAGCCAATAAAGGAACATGACCAGCATCACCCAGCCGATGCCGGGGTAATGGCGCATCTGCCGAAGCGTTCCGAGCGGATTGGCCCGCTTCCATTCGAATTTGCGGCGATTGCCCCGCTCCAGTGTTTCGGGCAGCAGAAACCAGGCGGCGATGAAGTTGGCGAGCGATAAGAGCCCGGCGCCGAGGAAAGGCACGCGCGGTCCGAGTTCGCCGAGCAGGCCGCCGATGACCGGGCCTATCGTGAAGCCGACGCCGAAGGCGATGCCGATCAGGCCGAAATTCTTCGCTCGGTTCTCGTCATTGCTGATGTCCGCAATGTAGGCCGAACAAGTGGCGAAACTGCCGCCGGAGATGCCGGCCAGCACGCGGCCGACGAAGAGCATCCAGAAACTGGTGGCTGCAGCGCAGATCAGGTTGTCGAGTGCGAAGGTGAAGACGGACGCAAGCAGGATCGGCCGCCGGCCGAAACGGTCGCTCAGGTTACCGAGCAGCGGCGCGAACAGGAACTGCATGGCGGAATAGATGAGCAGCAGCCAGCCGCCGTCGACCGCAGCTGCGCTCACGTCGTCGCCTGTCAGCTCCTGCAGAAAAGCCGGCAGCACCGGCATGATGATCGCGATCCCGATCACGTCCAGGAACAGAATCATGAAAACGAGGAAAAGGCCGCGGCGAACGAATTTGGGATCGAGCATCGGAGGTCTCAATAAGTGGCTATGTTCTGCAAGGACGACCGCGTCGCCGGCTGGCCTAAATACCCGATGCGCCAAACCGAAACAATACGTGAACATCTCAAAGTTTTTGATGAATGGGTGCCGGCCTGATGGCCGGTCTTATCAGCTATCAGCCGTCGAAGTCCCGCTGCCCGGCAACCCGTTTGCGCAATGGACAGCGACAGAAAGGATGGCTGGAAGGGTCCTCGACAATCATCTCCATCCGGCTGTAGAACGGGATAATTCCTTCCTAGGGCAGCATCCCATGTTCGAACTTTTCTGGCGCGGCGTCGTGATCGGTATCGGCGCGACCGTATTGATGGATATCTGGGCGGTCGTCCTTCACCGCGTCTTCAACCAGCCGAAAGCGAACTGGGCGCCTGCGGGAAGATGGTTCTGGCATCTCGGGCGCGGCAAGGTGTTTCACGAGAACATCGCCGATGCCGAACCTTATGCCAACGAACTGGCGCTCGGATGGATCGGACATTACGCCGTCGGAATTTTGTACGGGCTGATCCTCGCCTTCATCGTTGGGCCGGCATGGTTTGCCGCGCCGAGTTTTTTGCCCGCCTGGATACTCGGTATCGTCACCATAGGCGCCGGCTGGTTTCTCATGCAACCCGGTCTCGGGCTCGGCTGGGCTGCATCCAGAACGCCCAATCCCAATAAGATCCGCCTCCTCAACTTCGTGGCACATACCGTGTTCGCCGCGGGGCTTTACGGCAGCGCCTTGCTGATCCGCTGATCAGTCGCCCTCGAGGTCCGATTTCAGCCGTCCGAGCAGCTCCACCGCGTGTGCAGCATAGGGACCGATCCACCTGTCGTGGATCGACTTGATCGGCAGCGGGTTGAGATGATTCCACCTTTCCCTGCCCTGGCGTTTCGCGATCACAAGATCCGCCTCTTCCAGCACCTTCAGGTGCTGCATCACCGTACAGCGGTCGATCTGCGAGAACCTAGCGCAGAGTTCGCCCGTCGTTTGCGGTCGATCTTTCAACTCATCCAGAATCTCCCTGCGAACGCGTGCGGCCAACGCCTTGAAAATTTTGTCGCTTTCGTCTTCTCTTGACATGTTATGTTTTTATAACATTATAAAGATGAGAACAAGGGAGAAGGACCATGGAACTGAAATTCAAGGTATCCAGCCGGGTTTCCAAACCGATCGAGGAGGTTTTCGAGGCTGTCGCTGATCCGAAAAAGCTATCCGGCTATTTCACGACCGGCGGCGCCAGCGCGCGGCTGGAGACCGGCACCACCGTCACCTGGGATTTCGCCGATTTTCCCGGCGCGTTTCCGGTTGAGGTCGTCGAGGTGGAAAAGAACAGGAAGATCGTGCTGCGCTGGGATGCTGCAGACGGCAATCCCGCCGAACAGGGGCAGGAAAACGTCGCGCCTGCCGATTACAAGACGACGATAACCATGACGTTCGAACCTCTGGACGGCAACCGCACGCTGGTGACGATTGCAGAGGAAGGTTGGCGGGAAACACCCGGCGGATTGGCGGCCTCCTACGGCAACTGCCAGGGCTGGTCGCAGATGCTCTGCGCGTTGAAGGCCTATGTGGAATACGGCATCAACCTTCGCGAAGGCATGTACAAATAAGCGGGCGGCGGGCCAAACGCCCGCCCCTTCACAAGCTGGCTTAGCCTTTCACATGCTGGCCGCGAAAGTATCACAGGCGTTGATATCGCCGGTGTCGAAACCGCGGCGGAACCATTCCATGCGCTGCGCCGATGTGCCGTGATTGAAGCTTTCGGGCACGACATAACCCTGCGTGCGCTTCTGCAGCGTATCGTCGCCGATCTGCTGGGCGGCGTTCAGCGCCTCTTCGAGGTCGCCGCGCTCGAGAATTCCCCTCTGCTCGGTGAACTTGGCCCAGACGCCGGCGAAGCAGTCCGCCTGCAGCTCCACACGCACGGACATGCGGTTGGCTTCCGTCTCGCTCATGCGCTGGCGCGCCTGGTTGAAGCGCGGCAGGATGCCGAGCAGGTTCTGAACATGGTGACCGACCTCATGGGCGATCACGTAGGCTTCGGCGAAATCGCCTGCCGCATCGAAGCGCTGCGAAAGCTCGCGGAAGAAGCTCGTGTCGAGATAGACCTTGCGGTCGCCCGGGCAATAGAACGGCCCGGATGCCGCCGAAGCGAAGCCGCAGGCCGAGCTCACCTGGCCAGAAAACAGCACCAGCGTCGGCTCCTGATATTGTTGTCCGTGTGCCTGGAAGATGCCGTTCCAGGTATCTTCCGTCTCGGCAAGCACGGTGYGCACGAAGGCCGTGCTCTCGTCATCCGCCGGCGTGCCGGTCGTCTGCTGCTGGGTGGAGCCGCCATTCGTGGAAAGTTCGCCGGTGAGCATCGTCAGCGGATTGATTCCCGCGATCCAGCAGACGATCAGAACGAGCACGATGCCGCCAATGCCGAGACCGCCTCCCCCGCGGCGCATCCCGCCACCGCCCGAGGGAAAGCGAAAGCCTCCACCGCGGCCGAAGGGACTGCCTCCCGGCGAGACACCGCGTCTATCCTCGATGTTGCTCGACTGGCGACGGCCTCTCCATTCCATTATCGCGCTCTCCTGTTCCGCTGCGGATAAGACAGGATCATATAACGCAACCACGGGCAAGGCGATCCTTGCCGTGTGGAAGCCGAAGAAGATTTCGCTCAGGCAACCCTCAGTGCGTTCTTGCCCGGAAGGAAGACTGTCAGCAGCCCCAGCGCCGGCAGGAAGGCGCAAAGGAGATAGACGAACGAGATGCCGTGCCGGTCGGCAAGCACGCCGAACAATGCCGCGGAGATTCCCGCCATGCCGAAGGCAAGACCGAAGAATATGCCGGCGATCATGCCCACCCGCCCCGGAACGAGTTCCTGCGCCATGACGACGATGGCCGGGAAGGACGAAGCCATGATGAGCCCGATGATCGCCGAAAGCACGATCGTCATCGGCAGATTGGCAAAGGGCATCGCCAGCGTGAACGGCAGCACGCCGAGGATGGAGACCCAGATCACCACCTTGGAGCCGAACCGGTCGCCGATCGGACCGCCGATGACGGTCCCGAGCGCCACTGCGCCAAGGAAGATGAAGAGCATCGTCTGGGATTGCTGAACCGTTACATTGAAACGCTCGATGACGAAGAAGGTGTAGTAGCTGCTGATGCTCGCCATGTAGGCATTCTTCGAGAAAGTGAGCAGCGTCAGCACGGTAAGCGCGATCACCACCGTTCGGCGCGGCAGGTTATGCGGCCGGACAGCCTTCTTGCGGCCGGCATTGGCAAGCATATGCGCCTTGTACCAGCGCGCCACCCGGCTGAGAATAAGCATGCCGAGCATGGCGGCGACGGAGAACCAGGCGACACTGCCCTGCCCCCGCGGCACCACAATGAAAGCAGCCAGCAAAGGTCCTATCGCCTGGCCGAAATTACCGCCCACCTGAAAGACCGATTGGGCAAAACCATAGCGCCCGCCGGCGGCAAGCCGCGCCACGCGCGAAGATTCCGGGTGAAAGATCGCCGAGCCGATACCGACCAGCGAGGCGGCGAAGACCAGCATGCCGTAAGTGTGGGCATTGGCGAGAATCAGCAGGCCGATAAATGTGGAGCCCATGCCTACCGGAAGAGAATAGGGAAAAGGCTTCTTGTCGGTCACGATGCCGATGACGGGCTGCAGCAGCGAAGCCGTGCACTGGAAAGCCAGCGTCAGGATGCCGATCTGCCAGAAATCCAGGCCGAAATCCGCCTTTAGCATCGGATAGATCGCCGAGATCATCGACTGCATGACATCGTTGAGCATATGGCAGAAGCTGACTGCCAGGATGATCGGCAACACGGTCACTTCGGCAGGGGCAGCCGCTACGGGTTTCATCGTTGCATCGGCCATGGTGTCTCCTCAGCGCAACCGCCATCTATGATGAGGCCGTTGCAGCACGTTGTTACGTGCCGCTCTTAATCCCGCCGGCCGCAGCTTGTCTATGACAGGAAACCGCCTATCGGTACGCTCCGCCTTTTCGCGACTGGATCAGGAGGCCGAGGGACTGGGCGCCGCAGCGATCCCGGACCGGCCCTTCCGGGTGAACAGGCGCGCGACGCGATTGAAGGGCTGCTCGATCACGACATAGGAAATCGAGGCGCCGAGGATGCAGGCGGCGACGATCAACACCATGCCGACGCCGGTAGTGGTTTCGCCGAGCGAGAGGCGCTTGATGACGAACCAGCCGAAGCCGACGACGAACATATGAGTGAGATAGAGCGAGTAGGAAATATCGCCGAGGCGCACCAGCAGGTGCATGAGGCCGACATCGCGAAGAAAGCCTTCACAGGCCAATGCCAGCGCCACCAGCGCAAGGGCGGCGATGACGAGCCAGATATAGCCGTGGAACCCTGCAAAATCCAAAAAATGCAGGCTGAACAGCATCCAGAGAGAGCCAAGGCTCGCCGCTGCCATGGCGAAAATGCCGAATGGCGAGATGTGGTCAAACATTCGCCGCTTCTCCGCCTCGGCCAACCAGAGCCCACCGATGAAGGCAAGCAGAGAGAAGTTGAGGTAAAAGGCGATTACGCCGGAATTCGGCTGAATGAAGGATGCGGCCATCGCCATCGTGCCTAGCAACCCGGTCAGAAGGACCGTTCTCCTGAGGGTGCTGGTCACCCAGAAGAAGGCCGCGAACAGGATATAGAAGAAGACCTCGTAGTTCAGCGACCAGCCGAGCTTCAGCAAGGGCCGCCAATCTGTCGGGTCCCCCGGTATCGCGGCCGGAATGAACAGCATCGAATAGACGAAGTAACCTATGTCGGGGGTGGTGTTCTTGAACAAGGATGGAAGAAACAGAGCGCAAAGGAAAGTCAGGATGGTGCAAGCCCAGTAGAGAGGCACCAGACGGAAGAAGCGGCGCACCAGAAAATCCGCCGGATCGAACCGGGCATCGGCAGAATGCCCGCTGCTGTTGATATGCGAGATGATGAAGCCGCTGATGGCAAAGAACACCACGACACCGAACAGCCCGAGCGTCAGGATGTCATCGTTCGGCGTAGCCTGCGGATGCTCGATGGTATGCGCTATCACAACCGATCCCGCCGCAAGGCCGCGCAGTATCTGAATGGAAAGCAACTTGCGCCGACCGGCAGGAATTGACGAAACGACCACGACAGCACCCTTTGAACCTTACCCGCTGCCGTTCTTTAGTCGTTCACGGTGTTTTTGTCGTCGCGATTATTCGAAGTTACTTAATAGGTAAAACTCTATCGATCATGCTCTTCCGCGAGGCCGCGGCTCAACTCGGCTTCCGTGCGCCGAAAGCCCCGATGCACGAAGAAAGCCCCGGCGGTGACGGCAAGAGCGAGGATGACGGCCAGACCGAGATTATCGGAAAAGATCACGTCATACATGATCCGGCCAGGCAGAAGGGTGAAAAGGCCCGCGCCGACGATGCCGCCGAGATACATGCCGAGCACGGTCATCCGGTGGCGGCGGATATCGTGGCGCCTTGCCGCCGCGACTGCCCGAAACGCTCCCCACAGCACGAAGATGGAAAGCAGGTGGATGGGACTGAAACCGTAGAACAGGTTCAGTTCATGGATGAAGAACGTCGAGATCGAGGTTACCACCATCAGCGCCATCCAGATCTTGCCGAGCAGGCGATGTACCGGCGTCCCCTTGCGGGCAGAAAGAATGTAGGCGCCGAGAATGGCCGCGGGCACAACCGTTGCGACGTGAAACTGGATGACCGGAGAGGCCTGAAGAAGCGGCTCCAGCGTCATGAGAATACGATCCGAATTGAACTCCACGGCTCTTTCGGCCATGAATGCCCCACCCTCAACCGAAAATGGCGCAACAAGYGGATAAACTTCGTGGATCGACCCCTTTTGCAATCCACGCTTCGTGAAATGCGGCTCTTCACCGCATCACCGCGCTTCTGACTGACCTTCGGCGCGATCGTTCTGCTCTTCGTCATAACCGGCCCTTACGGTACCTCGCAAACCATGAGGCCGGCCGAGCGCTTCGGATATTGGCTGAGCCTCCACGCCGTCACCTGGACGATCGCCATCACCTTCTCGGTTCTTGCGGAAATTCTGCTGCGGCGACGAATCACCAGCATGTTCTGGCGCATGATGACCGGTTCGGTCATAGCAGCCCTGCCGATCGGCCTCGCTCTAACGCTGCTCGATCTCGGCTTTCTCGGAACGGCATTCTCCTTCGCAGACATCCTGCGGCGGGCCGTCTTCGCCGTGCCTCTCTGTGCGCTCTTCTGTCTTCTGACCTTCCTCGCCATGCGGGAGAAGATCGTCCATCTCGAAGGCCCACCCCAGCACAGGCACAGCATTCCGCCGGCGCCCCGATTCTCGACCGGCTGAAACCGCGGAACCGCGGCGCTCTCGTAAGGCTTTCGGTTCAAGATCATTACACCGAGGTCGTCACCACGCATGGGAAGGAACTGGTGCTGCTTCGRTTTGCCGATGCGATCAGGGAGATCGGGGCGACAGCCGGCCTGCAGGTGCATCGCTCCCATTGGGTGGCGGATGCACAGGTGGAGAAGCTGAAGCGAGACAACGGCAAGCTTTTCGTGGTCACGAAGGACGGCTCGGAAATCCCCGTCAGCCGGACATTTCAATCCGCCGCCYGCGAACGCTATGCGGGACGCTGACTTATCCTTGTGCACCTAGGACCGGACATCAAAGACCTGCAGCACCTCGAAATGGTTCATGTCGGCGAACTCGCAGAATGCCGGCGGCCGTAATTCAAGGAATTCGACACTTTCACGGATGTCCTTGGCGGCTTCCGAAAGCATCGCCTCCCACGCCGGCAAGGCCGCGTCCTCGAACCGCTCGATCACATAGCTGAAAGTAATGTGGAATTCGTAGCTCTCATGATCGGGGTGCCTGTAGCCGAGTTTATCCGCGAGGCTGTTCCGCCAGTCCTTGAGCGCCTGTCTGTCCCCGCTCGTCAAGCCCTCCAGAACGAGCCCTGTCGGCAAGGCCCGCGCCACCTGCATGCGGAATTCCGGTCCACCGGCGAAATCGCGAAGGCGTTCACGGTAAATCGCGGTCATTTTGTCCACGGGGGTATCGAGTGCGATATCCTCGGGCCAGTAGGGCAAGCGCCGTCGGCCTTCAATAATCCCCTGAAACAGCGTCATGTGAAGGCTGCTTATTGGCGTGAAGGCAAGCTGTCCCGCCTCGGGCATCGTGAGATAGCGCTCGCGGGCCGCAATCAGGGCCCGCTCGGTTTCAGAACCGGGCACAAGATGGCAGACGACCGTATTTCCCGGTTCGGGAAGGAACCGCCCGTTCCTGTCGTAACGCGTTCCCAGATGAAACGGCGGCTCGGGCCTCCGGCTCTTTGCGAAGTTCAGCAGTTCGGACGCAACGATCGTATCGGCCAAGATGGACACTCCCCATTTTCGAGCGCGTTCTTAGCCTTCCCAAGGCACAGAAACGTGACACCGGACGGGGATAATCTCCTCGGAAAGGCGACCGCCGCAGGTCGCCGTCGCCAATAACTGGATTGCGAACGCAAATCCTGTCGATTTGGTGATTTATGGGGTTCCGTTTGCAGTCACATTTGCCTATAAGCCCCGTCTAGCCTGAAAAGACCTTGAGTTGCGCGACCCGACCGGTGACCTCCCACACCCGGCCGGCTTTTCGCGCAGAAAAAAGCGGAAAGACCATCATGCCGAAGCGCCAAGATATCAAATCGATCCTCATCATCGGCGCGGGGCCGATCGTCATCGGCCAGGCATGCGAGTTCGATTATTCCGGCACCCAGGCCTGCAAGGCGCTGAAGGAGGAAGGCTACCGGGTCATCCTGGTCAACTCCAACCCGGCCACCATCATGACCGATCCGGGCCTTGCCGACGCGACCTATGTGGAGCCCATCACCCCGGAGGTCGTTGCAAAGATCATCGCCAAGGAACGGCCGGATGCCCTGCTTCCGACCATGGGCGGCCAGACGGCGCTCAACACCGCCCTCTCCTTGAAGCGCATGGGCGTGCTCGACCGCTACAATGTCGAGATGATCGGCGCCAAGCCCGCCGCGATCGACAAGGCCGAAGACCGCGCGCTCTTCCGCGAAGCGATGGCCAAGATCGGCCTTGAAACGCCGAAATCGATGCTGGCCAACGCAACCGATATCAAGGATCAGGACCGTAAGGCCCATGAAGCCGAGCGCGCCAAGCTGCGCGAAAGCCTTGCCGGCGCCGATCTCGACAAGGCGCTCGACGCTCTCGAAAACCAGTGGAATCTCGGCGAAAGCGACCGCAAGCAGCGCTACATGGCGCACGCCATGGCGATTGCTGCCCAGGCGCTCGATCATGTCGGTCTGCCGGCCATCATCCGCCCCTCATTTACGCTCGGCGGCACCGGCGGCGGCATCGCCTACAATCGCTCGGAATTCTTCGAGATCGTTTCCAGCGGTCTCGACGCCTCCCCCACCACCGAAGTTCTGATCGAGGAGTCGGTACTCGGCTGGAAGGAATACGAGATGGAAGTGATCCGCGATAAGGCGGACAACTGCATCATCATCTGCTCCATCGAGAACATCGATCCGATGGGCGTCCATACGGGCGACTCGATCACCGTCGCACCGGCGCTGACGCTGACCGACAAGGAATACCAGATCATGCGCAACGGCTCGATCGCGGTGCTGCGTGAGATCGGGGTGGAAACCGGCGGCTCGAACGTACAGTTCGCCGTCAATCCCGCAGACGGCCGCCTCGTCGTCATCGAGATGAACCCGCGCGTTTCGCGCTCCTCGGCGCTTGCCTCCAAGGCCACCGGCTTCCCGATCGCCAAGGTCGCGGCTAAGCTCGCGATCGGCTACACGCTCGACGAACTCGAAAACGACATCACCGGCGGCGCGACCCCAGCCTCGTTCGAACCCTCGATCGACTATGTCGTGACGAAGATCCCGCGCTTCGCATTCGAGAAATTCCCCGGTGCCGAGCCGACGCTCACGACGGCCATGAAGTCGGTCGGCGAAGTCATGGCGATCGGCCGTACCTTCGCAGAATCGCTGCAAAAGGCGCTGCGAGGTCTCGAAACCGGCCTCACCGGTCTGGACGAGATCGAGATTCCTGGCCTGCAGGACGAGGAAAACTCCAAGAACGCCATTCGCGCCGCGATCGGCACCCCGACGCCGGACCGGCTGCGCATGGTCGTTCAGGCCCTGCGCCTGGGGCTCAGCGAGGCCGAAGTCCATGAGGCCTGCAAGATCGATCCTTGGTTCATCGCCCAGTTCAAGGCGATCGTCGACATGGAAGCGCGTATCCGCGAGCACGGCCTGCCGGCGGATGCCGAAAATCTTCGCATGCTGAAGGCCATGGGCTTCTCCGACGCCCGCCTTGCAAGCCTGACCGCCAAGCGGCCGAAGGAAGTGGCCGAACTTCGCAACAGCCTGAACRTCAGGCCCGTCTTCAAGCGCATCGATACCTGCGCGGCCGAGTTCGCCTCGCCGACCGCCTACATGTACTCCACCTATGAGACGCCATTCGTCGGCTCGCTCCGCTCCGAAGCACAGGTTTCCGAGCGCAAGAAGGTCGTCATCCTCGGCGGCGGCCCGAACCGTATCGGCCAGGGCATCGAGTTCGACTACTGCTGCTGCCACGCCGCCTTCGCACTGAAGGATGCGGGCTATGAAGCGATCATGATCAACTGTAACCCGGAAACGGTCTCTACCGACTACGACACCTCCGACCGTCTCTATTTCGAGCCGCTGACGGCCGAAGACGTGATCGAAATCCTGCGCGCCGAGCAGGAAAAGGGCGAAGTCGTGGGCGTCATCGTGCAGTTCGGCGGCCAGACCCCGCTGAAGCTCGCAGAAGCGCTCGAAAAGAACGGCATTCCGATCCTCGGCACCGCGCCGGACGCGATCGACCTCGCGGAAGACCGCGACCGGTTCCAGAAGCTGCTGATGAAGCTCGACCTCAACCAGCCGAACAACGGCATTGCCTATTCGGTGGAGCAAGCCCGTCTCGTGGCGGCCGAGATCGGCTTCCCGCTGGTCGTGCGCCCGTCCTACGTGCTCGGCGGCCGCGCCATGCAGATCATCCATTCGGAATCCATGTTGCAGACCTATCTGCTCGACACGGTTCCGGGCCTTGTGCCGGAAGACATCAAGCAGCGCTACCCGAACGACAAGACCGGCCAGATCAACACGCTGCTCGGCAAGAACCCGCTGCTCTTCGACAGCTATCTGACCAATGCCGTCGAAGTGGATGTGGACGCCCTTTGCGACGGCGAGAACGTCTTCGTCTCCGGTATCATGGAGCATATCGAGGAAGCCGGCATCCATTCAGGCGATAGCGCCTGCTCGCTGCCGGTTCGCTCGCTCTCCAAGGAGACCGTCGACGAGCTGGAGCGGCAGACCACGGCGCTCGCGAAGGCGCTGAACGTCGGCGGCCTGATGAACGTCCAGTATGCCATCAAGGACGGCACGATCTACGTTCTCGAAGTCAACCCGCGCGCCTCGCGCACCGTACCTTTCGTCGCAAAGACCATCGGCGCGCCGATCGCGAAGATCGCCGCCCGCGTCATGGCCGGTGAGAAGCTGGACGCGGCAATCGCCGCCTACGGACAGAAGCCGGATCCGCGCAACCTGAAGCACATTGCTGTCAAGGAAGCCGTCTTCCCCTTCGCCCGCTTCCCCGGCGTCGATACGCTGCTCGGGCCGGAGATGCGTTCAACCGGCGAGGTCATCGGTCTCGATACGGATTTTGCTCTGGCCTTCGCAAAGTCGCAGCTCGGCGCGGGCGTCGAACTGCCGCGTGACGGGACGGTCTTCGTTTCCGTTCGCGATGAGGACAAGGCCCGCGTTCTGCCGGCGATCCGTATCCTCAGCGAGATCGGTTTCAAGGTGCTGGCGACCGGCGGCACCCAGCGCTTCCTCGCCGAAAACGGCATCGAGGCGACCAAGATCAACAAGGTGCTGGAAGGCCGTCCGCATATTGAGGATGCGATCCGTAACCGCCAGGTTCAGCTCGTCATCAACACGACCGACGGCAACAAGGCGATCTCGGACTCAAAGTCGCTCCGCCGCGCCACGCTGATGCAGAAGGTGCCCTATTACACGACGATGGCGGGCGCCGAAGCCGCGGCACTTGCGATTAAGGCTCTGAAGGCCGGCAATCTCGAAGTTCGCCCGCTGCAAAGCTATTTCGGCTAAGCCGAACCTTGCCTGCATCGCAATGCGAAGGCCTCTTCCCTCACGGAAGAGGCCTTTTCATTTGAGGCCCTTCAGGATTTCTCGCGTGGCTAAAGGTTGGTCATAAATAGTCGCGGATCAGCCGCCACATCAGAAGCGCGGCGATGAAAACACCGGCCCACATCATCAACGATGTCAACACCGACACGATCAGATATCTCAGCCGCCTCGTCATTGGCGGAACCTCCAGAAACCATGCGCGCGGAATTTAGAAAGACGATTGCACGGTGTCTTTCTTAGTCATCGGTCAAGGTTGACACTTTCTTAACGGCCAACTTTCCCGCCTTCCGCATGTCTCGTTTCGGGACATTTTCTATCCTCATGGAGCAGGAAAAATAGAAGCGCCTGTGGAAGCTTGTCTCCCGATACGGTTCGGCCGCTCCGTTTAGGAACGGACCTTGCCTTCATCCGCCGCCTGACCGGCTCGAATCGATACGCGAACTCGAACGGATAAGCGGCTGAATGGACTCGGATATTCTCACTTCCACGGATGCGCCGCCGGACGGGACGTGCGCGGCAGATAGTCTCTCCCTCACCCGCGATGTGCCAGTTTCGAACACCTCAGGAGCGGCATGGTTCCCGATGGGCTTGAAATCTAAGCGGGAGATGCCATCTCGAAATCTCTGGCAATTGCAGTTCATGATCTGCTATAGTCCGGAAAACTGTGATTTGTGGATGGTTCCGAAGTTTCGCTCCGGAACCTGTTTCTTTTTGTGTCCGCGGCAACCGCTGGCATGAGGTAAAGGACGAAGAAATGGTTGATAAGGTACCGATGACGCCGAATGGTTTCACAAAGCTGCAGGAAGAACTGCGGTGGCGTCAGCAGGAGGAGCGTCCGCGCATCATCGAAGCCATCGCGGAGGCGCGCGCTCACGGCGACCTTTCGGAAAATGCCGAGTATCATGCCGCCAAGGAAGCGCAGAGCCACAATGAAGGCCGCGTGGGCGAACTCGAGGATCTGATCGCCCGCGCTGAGGTGATCGATCTCACGAAGATGTCGGGCTCGAAGATCAAGTTCGGCGCAACCGTCAAGCTCGTCGACGAAGACACCGACGAGGAAAAGATCTATCAGATCGTCGGCGATCAGGAAGCCGATGTGAAGGCCGGCCGCATCTCGATTTCGTCTCCTATCTCCCGCGCGATGATCGGCAAGGAAGTGGGCGATTCCATCGAGGTCGTGGCTCCGGGCGGCTCCAAGAGCTATGAAATCCTCTCCGTGAGCTGGGGCTGATTCCGGCTGCCATCTTGCACTCGCTTCGCCATATCACCGTCATCGCGCCCCATTTCAAGCGGCGCCTATCGGGCGTGACGTCTACCGTCGTCCAGCTCGTGCCGGAACAGATCCGGCTCGGCCGCGGCATCGTCACGCTTGGACCCGGCCTGCCCGACGGCTTGCCGAAGATGAAGTGGCGGCAGCTTTTGGCGCTCTGGTCTCCTCCGGAGGGTGCAAGATGGCGCGTCTGGCATGCGCGCCGCAATACGGAGATGCTTCCCGGCATTATCCTGCGCCATGTCTTCCGCATGCCGCTCAAGCTCCTCTTCACGTCGGCCGCGCAGCGCCGCCACACCGGCTATACGCGCTGGCTGATCCGGCACATGGATGCCGTGGTGGCGACGAGCGGCCGCTCCGGCTCCTTCCTCGAAGTTCCCCACACTGTCATCCGGCATGGCGTCGATCTCGACCTTTTCCACCCCGCATCCGGCGAGGAAGATACCATTGCGGCGACGGGCCTGCCGGGAAAATATCTGATCGGCTGCTTCGGACGCGTCCGTCATCAGAAGGGCACCGATCTTTTCGTAAGGTCGATGATCGATCTCCTTCCGGATCATCCGGAGTGGACGGCGGTAGTGAACGGCCGCGTAACGGCCGAGCATCAGGCATTTGCCGACGAACTGAAAAAAGCCGTGGCCGATGCGGGCCTCTCCGAGCGGATACGTTTTCTCGGCGAAGTGGATGATATCAAGCCCTGGTATCGGAAGCTCGCGCTCTATGTAGCGCCTTCCCGCAACGAAGGCTTCGGTCTGACGCCGTTGGAAGCCATGGCCTCCGGCGTTGCGGTTGTCGCGAGCGACGCCGGTGCCTATGCCGAGATGATCGTTCAGGATCACACCGGAGCCATCGTCCCGGCGGGAGATTATCAAGCGCTCCGCGAAGCGATCCGTCACTATCTGGCAAATCCCGAAGAGACGCTGAAGCAGGGCAAGGCCGGATTGGAGCACGTACGGGAGAATTTCGCGCTGACGCGGGAAGCCGAGGCGCTGGAGACGGTTTATAACCGCCTGCTTGCTTAGCCGCAAAGCGGCAGCGGGCTTCTGTTACAGGCCTTCCCTCAAGCCTCGATAGCCGCTCTCGCATATCGGGCATCATAGGCGAGACCACAATCCTGCAAGGCGGACATCCTGGAGAAATTGAGAAGCTCTATCCTCTTCTCGTCGCAAACCTGCTTGGCAAGCTCGACATGGGCCAGGATGCGGGCGCGGGCGCGGGCAATTCCGGATTTGGCCGTCCAGCCGGTCCGCTCGTAAAAACGCGGAGTGCTATCCGCATTGGCGATGTCGATCCCGAAGAAGCCGATCCGCTCGGGCGCGCAATAGACCGCAAATTGAAGGGCGCTGATGGCGACGGAACCGCCTTGGAACACGCCTCGGGACGGATCGTCGGAAAAGCCCGCCACCCGGTCCGCGCTCAGATGCGCGAAATCGAACTCCTTCAGTGTGATACTGCTCCTTCGAGCCTCCCGATACGGCTTGCGGATATCGTCGATCAGGACGATTCTTTTGTCGCCAAGCCATTTGTGATCGATCTCGCATATCGCCCTGAGCACGCCGACGGAGAAGAGGCAGAACATTCCTTTCTCGACCTTCGTTCGCACCAGATCGAAATGGCGCCAGATGAAACGCTCATCCTCGATCGCAATCGCGAGCGGCCTTTCTATCGGGCATCCGATCAGGCTGACCGATCCGTTCAGAAGAATGGCGGTGCCGGAACCGATCGCGGATATATCATTTTCCTTCACCGAAGGACCGGAACCGATGATGAAGATATCCCGGCCGGCTTGCGCCTTCAGCGCCGATGGATGCAGGAGTCGCGCAACCTCTTTTTCGCGGTAGACGACATGCCCCGCTTGGGCCGGATCGACCGGTGTGTCGAGGGCGAGGCCCGGCCACCAGTTCTGGGCATGCGCGTTCGCTCTGCCAAGGAGAACCGTGGCAAGAAACTTTATGGCCGAACGGTGCAAGGGCCGTTCCGATATCCGCACCACGCGCTCGCTCCTGATGTAGTGGCTTGCTCTTTCTCAGACCAAATCACGAGGCTTGAGACAAGAGGATATTGAAGGATCGGCCTTTGCATTGCGATGCGCAGTTCGCAAAAATGCTTGATAGCAGAGCTGTGGCAGACATAAATGCAGGCACTCCAAGTATCCGGCGGCACCAGCCCGGAAAGGCATTCTTTGACTCTCAAGGCAGTTATCCTGAACGACACGCGCGGCGACAATCATTTCGGCTGTCTCCGCGTCATGCGCATCATCGAGGAAAACCTGGCGCGGCGGAACATTCAGATAGTGGCCCGCAGCCTCGTTCGCAATGACTGGGAGAACGACCGGCGGTTCCTTGCCGTCATGTCGGATAGTAACATCATCGTTATCAATGGCGAAGGCACTCTCCATCACGGCGCGGCGCAAGGTGAACGGCTCCTGCGGGTCGTCGATCATCCGGCGCGCGGCGACAAGCCGGTAGTGCTTATCAACACGCTTTATCAGGAAAATCCCACCGCTTGGGGACGATATCTGGAGCGGATCGCACTGATCTCGACGCGCGATTCCTGGAGTGCCGAAGCTGCGTCGGCGCAGGCCGGTCGGCCGGTCGGCTTCGTGCCCGATCTTTCGCTTGCGGAAGGTGCGGTATCCGCTCCTACGACCACRAACCGCAACCTGCTCCTCGTCGGCGACTCGGTTTCACGAGAGGTGAGCCGAACTCTTGCCCACATCGCCTTCTCGCGAGCCGACGCCAGGTTTCTGCCGATTCTGAAGACGCTGAAACCAAGCAAGCCGCATTATCCGCCTCCCCTTCGCATGCTACGGGAAGCCTATATCCATCTGCATGCCGCAGCCTCCGGCATGCGCCACCCCAACATCCTCTTCAGCAAGGACGAGGCCGGCTTCATCGAGGCCCTCCAGCATGCCTACCTGCACGTCACGGGCCGGTTTCACGCCGTATGCTTCTGCCTATTCACCGGAACACCTTTTCTGGCGGTGGATTCGAACTCCTGGAAGATCGGTGCACTCCTCAACGATTTCGGCCTCGGGACTGAAAGGCTGACGACGCCGTCATCGCTTTCCGCCCGCCTCTCGCATCCGGAAGGGGAAAGCTATTCCGACGAGGAGCGGCGGAAGATCGGGATCGGGCTGGAAAAATGCCGGACCGATGCTCGGCTGCTTTTCGACGAGATTGAACGGATCGGCAACCTCTATCGGCGACAATAGCCCGCGCAGGTCAGTTCAGCGAGAATCTTCGATCCTTGGCGACAAGCGCCCTCACGAACCGTTCTTCGGCATCGAAATCGTGAGGCCCCTGCGTTCTATCACGCTCGCCCGATAGCGACTGGCTCTTGAAGAAATCGAAGCCGTAGAGCGCCACCGCGCGACAGCGCGAGCGTGCCAAAAGGTCTATGACCATCAGCCCCGTGGTCGGCCGACCGGGCACCTTGGCATTAAGCGCCTCGTGGCGCGCCTTGGGATAGAGGAAGAAGTTCGGCCATCTGACGATCCAGGCCGGAAGGGCATTGCGTGGCGGCGACATCCATAGGATGTGGCTGGCGCCGCGCTCGGCCATGATTTCTTCCGGCAGTTCGATGCTGGTCGCGATGAATGTCGTCCTCGCCCCGTGCGAGCGGACATCGGGTATCGGTGCGCGATTGCAACGGATGATTATATCGCAGGCATCGATCGCAGCCCCGCAATCCCGTTCCGCGAGGCTCAGCGCATTGCCGACGAGCGCGACCGATTTTCCACGAAGCATTTCGAAGAGATCAGCCTCGGACAGCGCGGACCGATAGCACATGCCGAATTGCCGGCGAAACCAGCCTATCACCCTGGCGGTCTTCTTCTCTGCCTTCTTTCTGAGGAATGGGATAAACCCCTCCCCGTTCATGCTGGTCATCAATGAACGCCTCGCCGTAGGCCTCCAGTTCCTAGCGCAATGCCGATGCGTCCGTCACAAGCGCATAGACAAGCCGGGTGAAGAGCATGTTCTTCGGCCGCAAATACTGCCGGAAATAGGGAATATTCGAAAGGGGCCGCCGGTCCATCGCGTCGCGCTCCTGCTGCGACAACTCGTGAAACGCGTAGGTTCCACGGTTTCGTGGAAGCCATGACCGCTTGATCTTGCCGTTTCGGTACGAAACAGGGAACGGTACATGCATGAGAATCGGGGAAAGCGGGAAAAGCCGCTGATAGCCGAGTTCTGTCAGAACTCTTTTGTTTTCCGATTCGCTGTCCCGGAACTTCCAGTTCATCGCCTTCAAAAGCGAAAGCCGCAGGATGCCGACATCGGCATAGGAACGACGAGCATCGCCTTCCGGGAACCGGTAGGCATTCCAATCCTCCACGATCTCGTACTTGTAGCCCTTCCGCAGGAACCGCGGATCAACCTGCAGAACCTTTTCATCCGCCTCGAACAAGGCTGAATACTGCCGGCAGATATGGTCATCCATGGGACGCACGAACTGCATGTCGTCCTGGATAAGGAAAATGTATTCATATCCCTTGTCAGTGGCCAGATCGCACATGAACTGGACATTGTCGTAGAGATTGCCGTGCTTTTTCCCTGCCTTGTCGCTCTCGGAAACGAATGAGAACTTGAAGGAGCCGGCATGCCTGCGGATAACATCCCTGGTGGCTGYATCCTCGCTCCGGTCGTCGATGATGGCGAGATCGAAGCCGGGGCACATCTTCAGCGTCGAGGTGATGCACCTCTCCAGCGTGGTTCCCATGTTGTAGGAAAAGATCGCCAGAAGCGTGTTCTCGGGTGTAAGCATAGCATCAATCCCGCCAGCTCTGCTGGCCTAGGGTCAAATTTCCACCAAGCCGAGTTGCTTGACCTGACGGATCGTCAGCATGGTGCGAACGGTGTCGACATGCTCGTCCGCGGTCAGCACCTCGATTACGAAATCCTGGAAGATCGTCAGGTTCGCCGCCGCGCAGCGCAAAAGGAAATCGCTGTCGCCATTGACCATCCAGGCTTCCCGCACGATTGGCCATTGCTGCACCTTCGCGCCGAAGCCCTTGAGATCGGCATCGGACTGCCGTTTCAGCCCCACCATGCAGAAAGCCACCAGATCATAGCCGAGCTTGGGGGCGTTCAGCAGTGCATGGTAACCTTCGATGATGCCGGCTTCTTCCAGCTTTCGCACGCGGCGCAGGCAAGGCGGCGCCGATATGCCGACGCGTTCGGCGAGCTCCACATTGGTGATGCGCCCGTCGCGCTGCAATTCCCTTAGAATCTTGATGTCGATGGCGTCGAGATCAGCGCGAAGCACGATTTTTCCCTTCGTTTTTTTCAGGCTTTTAGCGCAAGACGGATTTTAAGCAAGAATATGTCGCCTCCACCGCTGACGTTTCCATGCCAACTGTTCTGTTGTTAACGCAGGGCTGCCCTTGAACAAATGCATGGATCGCACTTAAATGCTGCGTCAAAAGCGGCAGATCGCGATCGACTCCTTATATGAGCAATGTAGGGAGGAGCCATGCCTACGCTTTGATCCGGTCTTCGAAAGGAAATTTCATGTCTGCCCGTCATACCGAGGTTCTGATTATCGGCTCCGGCCCGGCCGGCTATACCGCCGCCATCTATGCGGCGCGCGCCATGCTGAAACCCGTTTTGATCGCCGGAATGGAACAGGGCGGCCAGTTGATGATCACCACCGACGTGGAAAACTATCCAGGCTTCGCCGACCCCATACAGGGTCCCTGGCTTATGGAACAGATGCTGAAGCAGGCAAGCCATGTCGGCGCCGAGATCGTGAACGACCTGGTGACCGAAGTCGAGCTTTCCCGCCGCCCGTTCACCGTGCGCACCGATTCCGGCACGATCTGGACGGCCGAGACGATCATCATCGCCACTGGCGCCAAGGCCAAGTGGCTCGGCATTGAAAGCGAGCAGCATTTCCAGGGATTCGGCGTGTCGGCCTGCGCCACATGCGATGGCTTCTTCTACCGCAACAAGGATGTGATCGTCGTGGGCGGCGGCAACTCCGCCGTCGAGGAAGCGCTCTATCTCTCCAACATCGCGAAGTCGGTTACCGTCGTGCACCGCCGCGACAGCTTCCGCGCGGAGAAGATCCTTCAGGAACGTCTTTTCCAGCGGCCGAATGTCGGCGTGCTGTGGAATACGGAAGTCGCCGAGATCACCGGCAAGCCCGCCAAGCCGCCGATGCCGCCGTCCGTCGAAGGCGTTCGCCTTCGTGATACCGTGACCGGCGCGATTACCGAACGGCCAGTCGACGGTGTCTTCGTGGCGATCGGCCATGCGCCTGCCACGGAACTCTTCAAGGGCAAGCTGAAGACCAAGCCCAACGGCTATCTCTGGACCGCGCCCGATTCGACCGCGACGGACGTTCCCGGCGTCTTCGCCGCCGGCGATGTGACCGACGACACCTTCCGCCAGGCGGTCACCGCCGCGGGCATGGGCTGCATGGCGGCACTGGAGGCCGAGCGCTATCTCGCCGGCATCCAGCCGGTCGCCGTTGCGGCAGAGTAAGGGCCTCGCATGGGTGTGCCACTCGACTGGGACAAATTGCGCATCTTCCACGCGGCGGCGGAAGCCGGGTCGTTCACCCACGCCGCCGATAAGCTGCATCTTTCGCAATCGGCCATCAGCCGGCAGGTGAGCGCGCTCGAGCAGGATGTGGGCGTCAAGCTTTTCCATCGGCACGCCCGGGGCCTCATCCTCACCGAGCAGGGAGAACTGCTTTACCGCACTGCCCATGACGTGCTGCTGAAGCTCGAAACGGTGAAGGCGCAGCTCACTGAAACGACGGAAAAACCCTCCGGCAAGCTCAGGGTCACGACCACCGTCGGCCTCGGCCAGGGCTGGCTGACCGACAAGGTCCAGGAATTCCTGCAGCTCTATCCGGAAATGTCGATCCAGCTCATCCTCGACAACGAGGAGCTGGATGTGAACATGCGCCATGCGGACTGCGCCATCCGGCTTCGCCAGCCGCAGCAGTCCGATCTCATCCAGCGCAAGCTCTTCACCGTGCATATGCACGTTTATGCAGCGCCCTCCTACATCAACCGTTTCGGTGAGCCGCAAACGGTTGAGGACCTGGACAATCACCGCATCCTCACCTTCGGGGAACCGGCGCCCAATTATCTTCTCGACGTCAATTGGCTCGAATATGCCGGACGCTCTTCGGATAATGCGCGCACGCCGCATTTGCAGATCAACAGCCAGACGTCGATCAAGCGCGCCTGCCTGCTCGGCATCGGCATCGCCGTATTGCCGGATTATATCGTCGGCCGCGATCCGGGACTGATCCAGCTTCCGATCAATGCGGACATTCCGTCCTTCGATACGTATTTCTGCTATCCGGATGAAATTAAGAACGCCGCGAAATTGAAGGTCTTTCGCGATTTCATCGTCGCCAAAGCGCGCAATTGGAATTTCTGAGCCTGCTTCGGCCGAAGGCGACTCAAGGCTTCCTTAAAAAACAATAGGTTACGGGAGCATAAAAAGAAGACTATGCCTTCATGGCGGTTTTTTGGCCGAAGGCCTGCGCTTCCCGCATAGCTGTTGTGCACAAAAACATATTGTTCGCTGCACAAAAAAACACCATATCGCACACAGCTGATGCACATGGTGGCTTTCCTCCCAGTTCCACCGCAGCAGCTGTTCCCCTCTGGAGGTTTTTGACCTTCACACCTATAGGGCCCTGGAGCGATCCGGCGGCCCTCTTTTTTTGCTTTGCAAAAATTCGCCCCGAAAACTTCCTGTTCAATATTCCATCCGCACCCCTTGTACACCCGCCTTCGATTACCCATATTGGTTGTAGCTGGCGCCCCTTCTTTGACGACTCCCCGTTGTCCCGCGCCGGCTGTTCCCCTCTGGAGGTTTTGACCTTCACACCTAAGGGCCCCGGAGCGATCCGAGGGCCTATTTTTTTATGCGTCGGCATTTCTCCGCAAATCGATTTCTTTAAATCGTCATTTTCCGATCTACATATCGGAGAAACACGATTTGAGATCACCATGGACAAAACGAAAATCTTGAAAGCGCTCGCCCATCCGGCTCGGGTGGAATTTCTGGAGTGGATGCGCGAACCGGAACGCCATTTTTCCAGTCAGATCCATCCTCTCGAAATGGGCATCTGCGCCAATCAGTTCGAGAAGCGCTGCGGTCTGTCGCAATCAACCGTATCGGCCCATCTGTCCACCCTTGAGAAGGCCAACCTGCTGACGATCTACCGCGTCGGCCAATGGGCATTCTATCGCCGCAACGAGGAGACGATCGCGACCTTTCTCGAGGAGCTTCGCTCCACTCTCTGAAATTCCCCGCCCCCCCGCTCCAAGAAAAGGAAATCCGCATGGCCAATCTCTTCGATCCGATCGATTTCGGCGATATCTCGCTTTCAAACCGCCTCGTCATGGCGCCGCTCACCCGCAACCGGTCCCCGAAGGCAGTCCCCAACGATCTCAACGCCATTTATTACGAGCAGCGCGCCAGCGCCGGCCTCATCGTCACCGAAGGGACGCCCATCAGCCAGCAGGGCCAGGGATATGCCGATGTGCCCGGCCTCTATCTCCCGCAGGCGGTCGAAGGCTGGAAGAAGGTGACCAAGGCCGTTCATGAAAAGGGCGGCAAGATCGTCACCCAACTCTGGCATGTGGGCCGCGTCTCGCACGTCTCGCTGCAACCGAACGGTGCGGCACCCGTGGCGCCCTCCGCCGTTCCGGCGAACAGCAAGACCTATATCATCAATCCGGATGGCAGCGGCGCCTTTGCGGAAACTTCCGCTCCGCGCGCGCTGGAGCGCTGGGAGATCGCCGGCATCATCGAGGACTACCGCAAGGCTGCCCGCGCGGCCGTCGATGCCGGCTTCGATGGCGTCGAACTGCACGCCGCCAACGGCTATCTGCTCGACCAGTTCCTCAAGAACGGCGCAAACCAGCGAACCGACGACTACGGCGGCTCCATCGAAAACCGCAGCCGCTTCTTGCTCGAAGTTGTCGACGCGATTGCAAAGGAAATCGGCAGCGGGCGCACGGGCATTCGCCTCTCACCCGTGACACCCGCAAACAATATCACCGAAACCGAGCCGCAGGCCGTCTTCAACTATGTGGTCGGGCAGCTGGGTGCGCGCGGTCTCTCCTTCATTCACGTGGTAGAGGGAGCCACCGGCGGCGATCGCAATTTCTCCCAGGGCGATAAGCCCTTCGATTATCGGGAATTGAAATCCGTCTACCGCAGGGCCGGCGGCAAGGGCGGCTGGCTGGTCAACAACGGCTACGACCGCGAAAGCGCGATCGAGGCTGTCGAGAGCGGCTATGCCGATGCCGTCGCGTTCGGCAAGCTCTTCCTCGCTAATCCGGATCTGGCGCAGCGCATCAAGGACAATGCGCCCCTCAACGAGCCGGACCGCGCCACCTTCTATGGCGGTGGCGCCAAGGGCTATACGGATTATCCGGCGCTCGAGGCCGTCGCCTGATCTTTTCCGGAAACCGCGCTCGGCAATGCCGGGCGTGGCTCCCATTCGAGACAGCCAAGATCGGCGAGCGTCGCCCGGAGCGCCTCTTCGACCGGCGTTGCAGGCTCCTCGCCCAGGAAGGCGATGAGCTTGCCATTCTCCATCCGCACCGGCTGCCGCCATAGGTAACGCATTTCCGCGAGTTCGCGAAACAGCGGCACGAAGGGACCAGCGGTCCTCACGAGCCACCATGGAAAGCCGCGAACTTTTGGACGACGGCCGATAACGCGACCGATCGCATCGATCATCCCCCTTCCGTCCTGATCCCATAAGCCGCGCATGTGGAAGAAAGCGAAGAGTGGCAGGTCCCCTGCCCGATCGATCAGTCTCAGCATGGTTTCCGCAACGTCCGGAAGATACGCCCACTGGTGGCCCATTCCTGGCCTGCCTGGATAGCTGATTGCCGCAACCGGCTTGCCGGGCTTCACCAGCCCCTGGGCGAACCAGTTGTTTCCCGCCCGTGGACCGAAATAATCGCCGGCGCGCACGATCAGCACCGGCACGCCTTCCTTCGAAGCCGCCCTTAGCCTTCGCTCCATTTCCACGCGAATCCTGCCCTTGCGAGTAACAGGGTTCTGCTGGCTCTCTTCAGTGATGATCGGAAATGCGTCTGGACCGTAATTATAGACGGTTCCCGGCAGCAATATGCGCGCGCCAACAGCATGCGCCGCCGCGATCGTATTGTCGAGCATGGGCAGCACGAGCTTCTCCCAATCCCGATAACCGGGCGGGTTGACGGCATGCACGATGAGGCTTGCGTCCTGGGCCGCGCGGCGAACATCCCTCCCATTCAGGGCATCGCCCTGAATCCAATGGAAGCGGGGTTCACCCTTTGCCGCCGGCGCGGCATTGCGGCTCAGGGCGCGAACGATCCACCCACGGGCGACAAGCCCGCGGGCAACATGGCCTCCGACGCCGCCGGTGGCGCCGAGTACGAGAGCGACAGGTTTGATGTTCGGTTGAATAGTCATGGCGATACCCCTTGCTGGATGGCTGGATTATCGCGCCGACCTGAATTATACGGAATTCGGAGTTTTCTTTTATCATCCATACAAAAATGAATGATTTGAACTGGGATTTCTACCGCACCTTCCTTGCCGTTTTGCGCACCGGCTCCCTTTCGGCAGCCGCCCGCGATCTCGGCCTTACCCAGCCGACGGTAGGCCGGCATATCGACGCGCTCGAACAGGCGGTTGGCTACCAGCTCTTCACCCGCTCACAGCAGGGCTTGCTGCCCACCGAACCTGCACTGGCCCTTCAGCCCTACGCCGAAACGCTCGCGGCGACGACCGCCGCGATGCAAAGGGTGGCGAGCGGAGAATTCGGGGAGGTGAAGGGCACGGTGCGCATCAGCGCCAGCGATGTGATCGGTTGCGAAGTGCTGCCGCCGATCCTTGCCGCCCTGCAGGACAAATATCCGGGGCTTGCGATCGAGCTTTCATTATCCGATGCGGTGGAGGATCTTCTGCGGCGTGAGGCCGATATCGCGGTCCGGATGACCAATCCCGCGCAGGATGCGCTGGTCGCGCGTCATATCGGCCAAATACCGCTCGGTTTCTATGCTCATCGCCGCTACCTGGAACGATATGGAGAGCCGCGGGAACCGGAGGAACTGGCGCATCACCGCCTCATCGGTTTCGATCGCAGGACGGCCTTCATCCGCGCGACCACCGCCCGCATCCGAGCCGACCTTCCGGCCTTTCCCGATCTGGAGAACATTCGCTGGGCTCTCCGCACCGACAGCAACCTCGCCCAGCTTGCCGCCATCCGCTCCGGCGTCGGCATCGGCATCTGCCAGGCAGGCATTGCCAGGCGGGACCCCGAACTCGTTCGCGTCCTGCCGGGTGCTTTCGAACTCTCGCTCGACACCTGGGTCGCCATGCATGAGAACCTGAAAAACGCCCCTCGCTGGCGCGTTACCTTCAATGCCTTGGTAAAGGGGCTTCTGGATTATGTCCGCGCCACTTGACGCGGCTCGACGGCGCCGAGCCACCTTCCATCAGGTCAGCCGCTTGATGATCTCGCGGATCAGCGTGTTGAGCCCGGCGGTAAGCCCTTTGACCAGGATTTCCGTCAACTTCTCGACGATCTGCTTGATCGGCAGTCCCAGGGTCACGGGAACGATCTGCGGCACCGTTCCCATCGCCGCCGTCACATCACGGCGCAGCCGGTCGCCGCACGCTCCGGCACCTACGCAATCAGGATCGAACGGAWGGCGCGAAATGTCCCATTTGCCGCGCTGCTTTATGCCGAGATTGGTCTCGACCTCGGCATGCGAAAGGACCGTACGTGGACCGACAGGAATACGGTAGCGCGTGCAGAGTTCCGCCACCGTCGCGATCAGCGTGTTCCACTGCGCGGTCGTCATCGGGTAGCTGCCGGCTCTGAAGGGCTGCTCCTGCGCGCCTCCCATGCAGCATAGTGATACGCCGATCGACCCGCTGTTGCAGTTGAGCGTATGCGCTGCGTAACCCGCCTTCACACGTCTCGAATTGAGGGCAATCGACGAATTGCCTTTGACGAGCCGGCCATTGCCTTCGATCAGGAAATGATAGGCGGCAAGGTCTTCCGGACCAGCCTGATACGAACCTGCCGTCCAATGGCAGATGACGCGCTTCATTGGTACGTCGGGAATCCAGGCAAGCGGTATTGCCATGAGAAGTCCTCGCAATCCAGCCGGGCTGCAGGGGGCCGAGCGGGACTAATGTAATTTCAACCGCCGGAAACACCAATGCCGTATTCGTCATTTGGTTGAGCAAACGTAACGCCACCACCCGTCACATGTCGCGTCAAAGGGTATGGCGCCTTCGCGGTAACGAGATACGCAACGCAAACGCTTCAGGCAGAGGCGATCCTGGATGATCGCCACCTACGTCAACGGGCGTCGGCACCATCGCCCGTGTCCACGACCTCGGCTTCCGGACGGTCTCCGCCATCGCTGTATTCGGTATGCCAGACGCCCCGTTCGTCCTGCCAGCTTATTTCTTCCGCATCGCCGCCGACCTGCTGTTCGGCCGCGACGATGCGCGCTGCCTGCAGCGCGTCGGAATGCGTCGGAAAGGTTTCTGAATAGACATCACCGAGGCGATAGGCCCAGCCGCCGTCGTGTTCCACGATTTTGTAGACAACTTTGGTCATAGGTTCTTCTCCCTCCTTTCTCTCTCATGGCCGATATGATCATGCCGTTTGCTCAGCCGCGGCGTCGAGGTGAAAAAGCAGAAAGGGCGCCGCAAGACTCCAGGGCCACTTGCGAAATTATGTCATCAAATGCCGGTTGTCGCAAATCGGCCTGCCGCGCCGCTCCTTGATGCGGGCTCTCCTCGCCATAGATTGCAGGAGGTCACAAGGAGCAGCCGGTGAAAATATCGCTTCTGCTGAGCCAGGAAAAATTCCTCCTGTTCGCCATCGGCGCCGTGGTCGCCGGCTATCTGGCGGAGCATGCCATTCTCCAGGCCGGGCAGACTGTCTCGCTGCTTGCCGCGGCCGCCTTCGTAATCACGATCATCCTCGCCTCCACCCGCGTCGCCCATCACGCGGAGGTGCTGGCTCACAAGGTCGGCGATCCCTACGGCACCATGATCCTGACGCTTTCGGCGGTTGCGGTGGAGGTGCTGATCCTGGCGATCATGATGAACAATGCCGCCTCACCCACGCTCGTTCGCGACACGATCTATTCGGCCGTCATGCTCGATATCAACGGCATCCTCGGCCTTGCGGCCCTGCTCGGCGGCCTACGCCACGGCGAACAGGCCTATAATGACGATTCCAGCCGCACCTACAGCGTCATGATCCTGACCGCCATGGGCATTTCCATGGTGGTTCCGGAATTCATCCCCGAAGCCAGGTGGCATCTCTATTCCGCCTTCACCATCGGCGCGATGATCGCGCTCTACGCGCTTTTCCTGCGCATGCAGGTGGGAACGCACAGCTATTTCTTCAGCTACAGCTATCCACGAACGAAGACGGCAACGCCGCAGGAGGAAGCCGAGGAGGAGCCCGCAGCCCTCTCTATCGCCATCATCCTTTTCGGCGTGCTCGTCATCGGCTTCCTGGCGGAATTCATGTCCGCCTTCCTCGATACCGGCCTAGAGGGAACGGGTGCGCCTCCCGCGCTGATGGCTGTAGTCGTCGCCACGATCTCGGCCGCGCCGGAAATCCTGACCGCCCTTCGCGCGGCGCTGCGCAACCGCATGCAATCGGTCGTCAACATCGCCATGGGCGCCTCCCTTTCCACCGTCATCCTCACCGTGCCGGCTATGGAAAGCATCGCGCTCTACACCGGCCAGCCGTTCAACATGGCGATGACGCCAGTGCAGACGGTGATGGTCGGCATCACGCTCATCGTGGCGGCCATCAACCTGAACGATGGTCAGACCAACGCCATCGAGGGAATGACGCATTTCGTGCTGTTTGCGACCTTCCTCATGCTCACCATGCTCGGCCTCTGACAAAAAGTATTTAATTTCAAATGATTACGCCCGAAATCCTGAATCAAAATGGCAGCCACTTGGCTTTCTCCCTCACCGGGTCTACGGCCTGCTACTTCTGATATGGACTCAAATAAACCCTGAATTATATCTTGAGAATCAGGGCAACCGCCCAATCTTCTGCCGAAGATCACAACCAGGAGAGCGCAACATGGGTATTTTCGACAGCATCAAGAATGCGATATTCGGCCAGGCTAAGCCTGCTTCATCGGCACCTGCCGAAGCTCCGAAGACTGYGACACCTTCGAGCCCGGTCACGGCTTCGATGTCTGCAGCCCCGRCCTCCTCAAGCGCCGCTGCCCCGACGGGTTCGCCGGCACCTGCGGCAACAGCCRCTCCGGCTTCCCCGGCGAGTGCCGTCGATATCGGGCCGATCCTCGATGCAGCCGTCAAGAAGAGCGGCCAGAAGCTCAACTGGAAGAATTCCATCGTCGATCTGATGAAGGCGCTCAATCTGGATTCCAGTCTCTCGGCTCGCAAGGAACTCGCCGACGAGCTTGGCTATACCGGCGACAAGGGCGATTCCGCGGCCATGAACGTCTGGCTGCACAAGGCTTTGATGAAGAAGCTCGCGGAAAACGGCGGCGTGGTGCCGGCCGAGCTCACAGACTGAGCATCCCGAAAGTCCTTCGAAGCCCGCCATCCCGGCGGGCTTTTCATTTGTGCGCTCAATAAATCTTGATGGCACGTGTAAGGTATTTGCGCGGTTCTTCCCTTAAACAGGAATGAACCACACCCAAGGGAGGTCCAGGATGAACCAGTTTTCTTCCATGCTCGCCGGCACTGTTCTTTCGGCCGTCCTGATTGCAGCGCCCGCCTGCGCACAAACCGGAAACCAGCCTGCGACCGGCGCGGAAGACGTGCCGGCCGGCCAGCCGGCCGAAACCAGGCCACCCAATGCACCGGCCCAGCGACCTGCCTTTGCCGGGCAGACCCGCGCGCCGCAGCCTGCGCAAATGCCGCGAATTGCTACCCAGGTTGTCGCAGACGACCTCCCGCACCTCTGGGCCATGGAATTCCTGCCCGATGGCCGCATGCTCGTGACCGCGAAAGAAGGTGCCATGCACATCGTCTCGGAGAAAGGCGAAGCCGGCCCCGAGATCGAAGGCGTCCCCGAAGTCCTCTCCGATGGCCAGGGCGGGCTCCTCGACGTCGCGCTGGCCCCGGACTACCAGAGCTCCGGCCGCATATTCTTCTCCTTCTCGGAAGACCGCGAGGATGGCAACGGCACCTCCGTAGCCTCCGCACGACTGGTGCCGGACGACCAGGGCGGCGGGCGACTGGAGGATGTCAGCGTCATCTTCCGCCAGATGCCGAGCTATGACGGCAACAAGCATTTCGGCTCGCGCCTCGTCTTCGGTCAGAACGACGAACTCTATGTGACCGTCGGCGAGCGCTCGGATCGTAAACCGCGCGTGCAGGCACAGGACCTTTCGAGTGGTCTCGGCAAAATCTTCCGCATCGACATGAACGGCAAGGCGCTGCCGGACAATCCCTTTGCTGGCAGAGAGGGCGCCCAGCCGGAAATCTGGAGCCTCGGCCATCGCAACCTTCAATCCGCCACCCTGGATGGCCAGGGGCGCCTCTGGACGGTCGAACACGGTCCCCGCGGCGGGGACGAGCTGAACAGGCCGGAAGCCGGCAAGAACTATGGCTGGCCGGAGGTCACCTACGGCGTCGAATATAGCGGCAGCCCCGTCGGAGACGGCATCACGGAAAAGGCCGAGACGGAACAGCCCGTCTATTATTGGGACCCCGTGATCGCCCCTTCCGGCATGGCCTATTACGACGCCGATGCCATTCCCGAATGGAAGGGTGCCTTTCTGGTCGGCGGCCTCGTCTCGCAGGGCATCGTCGTAGTGCATATGGATGGCGACAGGGTTTCGAATGAAGAACGCGTGCCGCTGGAAGCCCGCATTCGCGACGTGAAGGTCGGGCCTGATGGCGCCGTCTACGCGGTAACCGAGGAACGCGGCAGCGGGTCGACCATCGTTCGTCTGACGAAGGCGAGCTGACAATCCGAATCTGACACCTGATAGCAAAAGCCCGCGTCTCCCGCGGGCTTTTCTTTTCCAGCCTTTAGCTGGCGGTTACTTGCAGTTCGCGCAGAAGCGCTGAATGCGCTTGCATGCTTCCTCGAGCAGCTCTTCCGAGGTCGCATAGGAAATGCGGAAGTTCGGGCCGAGGCCGAAAGCCGAGCCATGGACCACCGCCACGCCTTCCGTTTCCAGAAGCTCGGTCACGAAGTCCTCGTCGGTCTCGATGACCTTGCCGGACGGCGCGGTCTTGCCGATCAGCCCCGCGCAGGAGGGATAGACATAGAAAGCGCCTTCCGGCGACGGGCAGCTGATGCCTTTGGCCTGGTTGAGCATGGAAACCACGAGGTCGCGGCGGCCTTCGAAGACCTTCTTGTTCTTCACCACGAAATCCTGCGGCCCATTGAGCGCCTCGACCGCCGCCCACTGGGCGATGGATGTGGCGCCCGAGGTCTGCTGCCCCTGGATCATGTCCATCGCCTTGATGAGCTGCAGCGGACCGGCGGCATAGCCGATGCGCCAGCCCGTCATGGCGTAAGCCTTGGAAACGCCGTTCATGGTCAGCGTGCGGTCGTAGAGCTTCGGCTCCACTTCCACCGGCGTGGCGAACTTGAAGTCGCCATAGGTCAGGTGCTCGTACATGTCGTCGGTCAGAACCCAGACATGCTCGTGCTTCAAAAGGACATCCGTCAGCGCCTTCAGCTCGTCATGGCTATAGGCGGCGCCCGAGGGGTTGGACGGCGAGTTGAAGATGAGCCACTTCGTCTTCGGGGTGATCGCCTTTTCGAGCGCTTCCGGCTTCAGCTTGAAATTGTCTTCGATCGTGGTGCCCACGAACACCGGCGTACCGCCGCAAAGCGCCACCATTTCCGGATAGGATACCCAATAGGGTGCCGGGATGACGACTTCATCTCCCGGATTGAGCGTCGCCATGAAGGCGTTGAAAAGAATCTGCTTTCCGCCGGTGCCGACGATCGTCTGCTCCGGCTTGTAATCGAGTCCGTTCTCGCGCTTGAACTTCGCGGCGATCGCCTTGCGCAGTTCGGGAATGCCCGAGATCGGCGTGTATTTCGTTTCGCCCCGGTTAATGGCGTCGATCGCTGCTTTCTTGATATTGTCCGGCGTATCGAAATCCGGCTCGCCTGCGCCGAGACCGATCACATCCCGGCCCTGAGCTTTCAGTTCGCGGGCTTTCTGGGAAACGGCAATGGTGGCGGAAGGCTTTACGCGGGAAAGAGCGTCGGCAAGAAAGGCCATGGTCATTGGTCCTGAGGGCTGTTGGAACAAGGCGGGTCGCGCGCCGGCCCGCCGACACGCTGTATGTCGAATGAATGACGGGGTTTCAAGCGCAAACCATGAATATCATCGATGAAAGAAGCTGATTAAAGCGCTTCGACCCGGTTTACAGCCGCGTAACTCTTGCCTGCTACAACCGGTGCAGGCAACAACGGATCGCGGTCATGAACGCCAAGAGCATTTTTGCCAGTCTGGTGCGGGGCGATGACGGGTCCGTTTCGACCACTTACGGCCCCTTCCTGCTACTCTCCGCATTGCAGCCGATCTTCAGGCGAAGCCCGGATGAAACGCTGGAGATCGAGGCTTTCGAAGGCCTCGTCCGCACATTCCGAAGCGGAGAGCCCGTTTCTCCGGCCGAGTTCTTCGGCCTTGTCGAGCCTGCCGATATCGAGACGACCGACAGTATCCTGCGCACCATCCATATTCTCAATACGGGCCGCCTCAACCGCTCCCATGCCCGGATTTTCATAAAGTTTCATCCAGGCCTCTTCAGAACTCCGATCGCCATGCGCCAGGAGGTGGAACGCATCAAGCTCGCGGGCCACGAGGCAGGCCTCTCCCCCGATAGAATCGTCTGCGAAATCTCCGAAAAATTCGGCGAAGACGCCCACCTCATCGCCGCCTTCACCGAACACATGCGCGCGATCGGCTTCCGTATCGCGATCGACGATTTCGGTGCGGGCGATTCCGATCTGGAGCGGCTGAAACACATCCGCCCGGATTACGTGAAATTCGAACCCGCCTGGACTCGCGACTTCCTGGAGAACTCCGCCGGCATGGCGCTGCTTCGCGTCATAGTCCGTCAGATGCAGGAGGATGGCATCGAGCCTGTCTTCGAAGGACTCGAGCAGTCGTGGCAGGTGCAGCGTTGCGGAGAACTCGGCGTGCCGCTGATGCAGGGATATGCACTTGCGCGGCCGCAGCTTGCCCCGACCGACTTCAACTCTCTCTTCCCGGAAGCGCCTTCGGCCATAGAACCGGCAGCCGCCGCCCGCACGAACGCCCTCAGTTCCGCACCGAGCCCGGCACATGCCACGATCGCCTCTGCACGTGCCAAACCGGCCCGTACTTTCGGCAGGCGGCGCCCCGCGCTCGATTGAAAGAAGATCTTCGATCCTTGCCCAGATAATGCCGCGAC
This sequence comes from Rhizobium sp. LCM 4573, assembly GCF_001854865.1. GTDB lineage: Bacteria > Pseudomonadota > Alphaproteobacteria > Rhizobiales > Rhizobiaceae > Neorhizobium. The sequence continues at coordinate 211,165 of NZ_MDDW01000001.1, forward strand.
AAATGCTCCGGATCGCCATGAACCGGTCCTCTTCGCGACCTTTTCGAAGCCTTCACTCTGGTGATCAAAAGGAAAGGATCGGCAGATGTTCCTGGACGACGATAGGTTGAACCGCAGGCATAACAGATTGAGGCTTTCCCCCTCCCTCATGGCATCCATCGGGCTGGCGGCCTGCGTGGCGATGATGGTGGGACTGGTCGCAAGGATCTGATAAGCCTGAAGCCGGCGGCCAAGCCGCCTTGTCGGGTTTTGATGAAACTGCTAATGCGGACCCCGTCCCCGGCCAGCTGGCCACCTTCTCCGCTCAGGCTCGAACATGACCCGCATCCAGGCGAACCTTGTCCTTCTGCTCGCCGCAGCGATCTGGGGCGGTGGTTTCGTTGCCCAGTCGACGGCCATGGACAAGATCGGCCCCTTCTGGTTCGTGGGCCTGCGTTTCGGGATCGCCACGCTCGCCGTCCTGCCCTTCGCCTTGATGGAGGCGCGAAAGGCGAAAGCTCCGCTCTCGAAAAACGGACTCCTGTCGTTCATCGCGGTCGGCCTAGCTCTCTTCGGCGGCGCCATCACCCAGCAGATCGGCCTCATCAGCACCACGGTCACCAATTCCAGCTTCCTGACCGGGCTTTACGTCGTCTTCGTGCCGGTCATCTCGGTGATCGCTCTTCGCCGGTATCCGCATTGGATCATTTGGCCGGCAGCGGTTCTGGCGCTCTTCGGCATCTTCTTGCTCAGCGGCGGCGAGCTTGCATCCCTTACCAGAGGCGACGCGCTCACCATTGTCTGCGCCTTCTTCTGGGGTATCCAGATCATTCTCGCCGGCCTTTTCGTCTCATCGACCGGAAGGCCATTGGCGCTCTCGGCCTGTCAATTCGCCGTCTGCTCCATCCTCTGCCTGGCGATCGGCCTGTTCATCGAACCGATCGACCTCGCCGCGATTTCCGCCGCATCCCGGGAAATCCTCTATGTTGGCCTGATCTCCTCCGGCCTTGCCTTTGTCCTGCAGGTCATCGGACAGCGCTACACCACCGCACCCCAGGCCGCGATCCTCCTCTCCTCCGAAGCGCTTTTCGGCGCCCTGCTGGGCGCCCTCCTGCTCGGGGAGAAACTGCCGCCCCTCGGCTATGTGGGCTGCGCGGTTCTCTTCGCGGCAATGCTTCTGGTCGAGCTCGTTCCGGAACTAACCCGCCGCAGGAGCCGTCTTTCCAACGCCTGAAAACGACAGGCGACAAATTTTTTTCAATTAGCGACACGCGTATCAAAATGAGGCAAAACAACCCTGAATTTTGATTGTTGGCGATGGATTCTGCCCCTTCCACCCCACCTTGAGCCCCCAAACGCCGCATTTGCAGGCATTTTCGCGTTCACGCTTTTTCGATTGCACGGCCCGCCCGAAAAACTTTTTCTTGCCAATTTCGGATAAACACAGCACTCTGTGCAAGTTCGGGCAATTTACGAGCATGGGAAGACCTATAATGATGCGTTCCGGAGACGCCAAGACTCCGGGCGGGGGATCTGGGGGCGGATTGCGAATCTATTCCTGCCAGTCACCGCGGTAAAGACAGGGCCCCTTTCTTAAGCTGCCTGCCACCGCCCTAAGGGGCAACATTGTGATGCTGTCCGCCGCTGAACACGGACAGAAAGAAAAGGACCTGCTGCATGGCCGAAACTGGCACTGTAAAATTCTTCAACACCGACAAAGGCTTCGGCTTCATCAAGCCGGATAACGGCGGCGCCGATATCTTTGTCCATATCTCTGCCGTACAGGCTTCCGGCCTGTCCGGTCTTTCGGAAAACCAGAAGGTAAGCTTCGACACGGAACCGGATCGTCGCGGCAAAGGCCCCAAGGCCGTCAACCTGCAGATTGCCGGTTAAGCCTTACCGGCTTTCATTCGAGTTGAGGCCCGGCAGATATGCCGGGTTTTTTTATGCGGAGAACTGCGCGTTCAGAGACCGCGCAGGAATGGATTTGTCCGCCGCTCCTCGCCAATCCGGCCGCCAGGGCCATGGCCGCAGATGAAGCCGACTTCATCGCCGAGCGGCAGCACCTTGTCGCGGATAGAGGCAAGAAGCGTGGCGTGGTCGCCGCCTGGCAGATCTGTTCGGCCGATCGAGCCGTTGAAGAGCACATCCCCGAGATGGGCGAAGCCTTCCGCGCGATTGAAATAGATCACATGCCCCGGCGCGTGACCCGGCGTATGGAAAACTTCGAACACATGCCCGCCGAAGGAAACGGTGTCCCCCTCCTCCAGCCAGCGGTCCGGCGTGACGTTGCGCACCGGCATGGAGACGCCGAAACGTTCCGCCTGCTTTTCCAGCCGTTCCAGGAGCGGCAGGTCGTCCTTGTGAGGTCCGATCACCTTGATACCGAGCAGTTCGCGCAACTCGTCGGCACCGCCGGCATGATCTATATGACCATGGGTAAGCCAGATTTCCCTGAGCTTTATGCCGTTCTCCTGCACCACCTGGACAATGGCCGAAACGTCGCCGCCGGGATCGATCACCACGCCTTCTTTAGTCTCGGTATCAAAGAGAAGTGTACAGTTCTGCTGGAATGGTGTGACCGGGATGATGCCGGCCTGCAGCTTGCCCATGATGCCTCGGCTTGCGGTGGATGATGCGTCCCGCCGGTATAGCGGGAAACATCCCCTGTTTCAGCCCGAAAAATCACTCGGAGACGGAATAGGCGGGACTTTCGGCTGCCGGCGGGGCAAGCGATGCCATGCCGAGCAGCAGGACCGAGACGGCGGTCGAGAGCGTGAAGGCGGCGATCAATACGACGCGCAGGGGATGCGCGGGCGCTGCGGTCTCCGCCTTGATGGCAGGAATGTCGGTAAAGGTCGGGCGGGTCATGCGTTATCTCCCTATGCTCCGATTTATCCATTTCGGCCGCCCCTGCCGCTCGAGAAAGGCAACGAACGATGCGGCCGAAAGTTCCGCCGGCCGTGATCGCCGCGCTCCGCGCCGGGCTTCATCTTTCCTGCGCATCGACGGAACCAGCCCGGCCCGAGGGGGTTGTCCTTCCCAGTCAACATCAGGGAGAAGAACCATGAAGACCTGGTTGAAATGTCTGTTTGCGGCCTCGGCCCTCGCGACGGCGGCGTTTCCCGCCTGGGCTCAAATGACCGCCACCACAGCCTCCGACATTACGGTGCGCTCCGGTCCCGGCGAGGAATATCCGGAAGTCGGAGTCGCCACGCGCGGCAGCCCGGCCATGCTCGACGGCTGCATGCAGGGGAGCAGCTGGTGCCGTATCGACGTCAACGGCATGCGCGGCTGGGTATTCGCCGAATACCTGACCATCGAGCACGAAGGCACGCCGGTCGTGGTCGAAGAATATCGGGCGCAGCATGAAGTGCCCGTCGTCACTTACGAGACGACCTCAGGCGTGGCGCCCGCCTCCCCCGCCCCCGGAGATCTGCTTCTTGGTCCGGTCGAGGAGGTCGAGGTAGTCGAACCGCCGGAAACCGTCATCACCTATATCGAGCAGCATCCGGCCGAGCCGATCTACGTGCGCAATGAACTGGCGATAGGCGCAACCATCCCGCCTGGCGTCACCATCCAGGAAGTGCCGGATTACGACTATTCCTACGTCGTGGTTAACGATCGGCGCGTTCTTGTCGACCCAGCCACCCGCCGCATCGTCCACATCTATGACTAGTCCATTCGGCAGGGCGCTCAGGCAGCGCCCTGCCCTTTTCCATCTTGGGACGTATCGCTCCCGCACATGCGCCTTTCCCAACAATACTGTTGATTGTTCAGCCGGTTCGCGCTTTATCGGTGGCGGGTAAGCTACAATCGGTTCGCGAACATGAAGAGCGCCAGCCTGGCTAAGGGTCAGGCGCCGAGGGAAAGGAAAGCCGCAAGTGGCACGCGCAGCGACGGAAAGAGCCGTCAGGAAGGTCCACCCGCCCATGYCGGCGGTCGATGAGGCCCAGATCGACTTCGAAATGATCGAGCTGCTGTTCTTCGCCTATCGCGATTTCATCTCCGATCCGGACGCGATCCTGGCGAAGATCGGCATGGGACGCGCGCACCACCGCGTCGTTTATTTCGTCTGCCGCCAGCCGGGCATGATGGTGACCGATCTCCTGGATACCCTGCAGATCACCAAGCAGAGCCTTGCGCGGGTGCTCAAACAATTGATCGAATCCGGCTACATTAGACAGATGGCAGGCGCAAAGGACCGCCGGCAGCGTCGCCTCTACCCGACGCTTGCCGGCCGGGAACTGGCGCTCGCCCTCTCCGAGCCGCAATCGCGCCGTATCGCGCAGGCCATGGAAGGCATGAGGCCCGAGACGCGCGATGCAATCAAGGATTTCCTGCGGCACATGCGCGGCCGCAACCCCGATCTGGAGACCATAGAAAGCGAGTTGGAATAAATGAACAAGACCGTTCTTTCCGATGACGCGCCCCATCTTCTGGTCGTGGATGACGATACACGCATCCGCGATCTCCTGCACCGCTACCTGATGGAGCAGGGTTTTCGGGTTACCGTCGCGGCCGATGCGGCCGAAGCCCGCCGCAAGCTCGATGGTCTGAGCTTCGATCTCATCATTCTCGACGTGATGATGCCCGGCGAATCCGGCCTCTCGCTGACTGAGGACCTCTATCGCCAAAAGACCATTCCGGTGATCCTGCTGACGGCTCGCGCCGAGGCCGAATCGCGTATCGCGGGTCTGGAGGCCGGCGCCGACGACTATCTTCCCAAACCATTCGATCCGCGTGAACTCGTGCTCCGGATCAATAATATCCTCAGGCGCAACGCTTCGCCCGATACCCCGAAGATCGAGCAGGTCATGTTCGGCCCCTTCACCTTCTCGATCCTGCGCAAGGAATTGCGGCGCGCCGCCGAGACCATCCGGCTGACCGATCGCGAGCAGGAAATCATGCTGCTCTTCGCCCTGCGCGCCGGCGACACCATTCCCCGCCACGAGCTGATCGGCGACGATGCGGATGTCGGCGAGCGCACGATCGACGTGCAGATCAACCGGTTGAGGCGTAAGATCGAGGACGACCCGGCCAATCCGGTCTATCTCCAGACGGTGCGCGGGATCGGGTACCGGCTGAGCATCGACTGACCGGCACCGGCCGGAAGCGGGAAGGCGTAATGGCATTATTCGATACCCTGAGACGCGACATCTCCCGTTTCAATATTCCCGGCTGGCGCGCCTCCACCCGCTGGATGAAGCGCCGGCTGCCGACCGGCCTCTATACCCGCTCCGTCCTCATCGTCATCATTCCGATGCTTCTCCTGCAATGCGTCGTCGCGGCCGTCTTCATGGAGCGGCACTGGCGCATGGTGACTGAGCGGCTTTCGGAGGGCGTCGCGCGGGATATCGCGGCGATCATCCAGGTCATCCAGACCTATCCGCAGGATGGCAACTACGACGATATCGTGCGGATCGCGGAAGAAACCCTCGCGCTCAACGTCTCCATCGAGGAGAACGGGGAGCTGCCGCCGCCACGCCCGAAGCCGTTCTTCTCCCTCCTAGACAGCATCCTCGTCGAACAGATCAGCGAACGTATCCGCCTGCCGTTCTGGATCGATACGGTCGGCGAGAGCCGGTTGGTCGAGATCCGCATCAAGATGGATGACCGCGTGCTGAGGGTCTTTGCCCGCCGTAATCAAACCTACGCCTCCAACACTCATATCTTCATCGTCTGGATGGTCGGCACGGCTCTGGCGCTCATCGGCATCTCGGTCCTCTTCCTGCGCGGCCAGATCCGGCCGATCCTCGCGCTTGCGGATGCCGCGGAAAGTTTCGGCAAGGGCCACAAGATCTCGGATTTCGCGCCTCGCGGCGCGGAGGAGATCCGCCGTGCAGGCTTCGCATTCATTCAGATGCGGGAGCGCATCGAGCGGCAGATGGAACAGCGCACCGCCATGCTGAACGGTGTGAGCCACGATCTCAGGACCATCCTCACGCGCTTCAGGCTGCAACTGGCGCTTGCCGGCGACAAGCCGGAACTCCACGGCATGAGCCAGGATGTCGAGGACATGCAGTCCATGCTCGAAGGCTATCTGGCCTTCGCCAAGAGCGACGCGGAGGAAGAGGATGTCGGCGCGGTGAGGCTCAGCGAGCTTCTGGAACGGCAGCGGGCCGATTTCGCCCTGCACGGCAAGACCATGACCTACGAGATCGAAGGCGACGACGAGGTCGAGGTTCGGCCAAAGGCCTTCAGCCGGCTCGTCAACAACCTCGCGAGCAATGCCGAACGCTATGCCGAAACCCTGCACGTCGATGCCAGACACAGCGCCAAATGGCTGACGCTGACATTCGATGATGACGGTCCAGGCGTACCCGCCGAAGCGCGCGAGGATGTCTTCAAACCCTTCTTCCGCCTGGACGAGGCCCGCAATCTCGACGCTTCCGGAACGGGTCTTGGTCTCGCCATCGCCCGCGATATCGCCCGCTCGCACGGCGGCAACGTTACGCTGGCGGATAGTCCGAGAGGCGGCTTGCGGGCCGTCGTACGGATACCTGCCTGATCCCGCCAATCTTGGGAGAAACCTCATGCCGATCGATACCCGCGCCATGACCTGGCTCAACCCGCCTCCCGAGGTCCGCGAAACGGCGAACGGCCTGTTCCTGCGTTCCGGCCGAGAAACCGATTTCTGGCAAGGCACCTATTACGGCTTCCACCGCGACAATGGCCATTTCCTCCATCGGCCGTGGAGCGGCGAGTTCACCGCCGAGGCCTCTTTCGTCGGGTGTTATGAGGCGCTCTATGACCAGGCGGGGCTGATGATCCGCCAGGACGAAACCCACTGGATGAAATGCGGCATCGAATTCACCGACGGAGCCCGGCATTTCAGTGTGGTGGTGACGAACGGCCAATCCGATTGGTCCGCCTTCCGCCTAGCGCAAGATTTCGAGGAGATGTTCGTCCGCGTGACGCGCCTCGGCGACGCGCTCTTCGTCCAGTACCGCACGGATGCCTTTGCGGAATGGCGCATGGCGCGGCTCGCCTATTTTCCACCTGCCCCGCGCGAAGTCGCCGTCGGCATCGCCTTCTGCTCGCCGCAGCGGGAAGGTTTCGGGGTGGAGTTCAACTCGTTCAGCCTGACCGATCCCGTCACACGCGAGATCCACTGACGCGAGCTACATCAGCTTCCTGCCGTTCGGTACACCCTGCTCGACCGCAGCCAGCACGATAGCGCCGTTTTCGTCCTCAAAGCCGAGGGTCAGCACTTCGGATCGCACGGGACCGATCTGTCGCGGCGGGAAATTCACGACGCCCAATACTTGCCGCCCGACGAGCGTTTCCGGCGTGTAGTGCACGGTGATCTGCGCGGATGATTTCTTGATGCCGATTTCCGGGCCGAAGTCGATCTTCAGCTTGAAGGCCGGCTTGCGCGCCTCCGGAAAGGGTTCCGCCTCGACGATGGTGCCGACGCGAATGTCCACCTTCTCGAAATCGCCATAGGTGATCTCGTTGCTCATTGTGTAACCCGCCTCAGCTTCCCAGTTCTTGCGCCCGCTTGCGGGCAGCGGCGATCGCCTCGTCGAAGAGCGGCTGCATGCCGTCCTCGGCCATCAGTACCGCAAGAGCGGCAGCCGTCGTGCCTCCGGGAGAAGTCACGTTCTGGCGAAGCTTCGAAGCGTCTTCGGGGGACTGGTGCAGCAATTCACCAGCCCCCGAGACGGTTTCCCGCGCGAGCCGCATGGCGAGGTCCGCCGGCAGGCCGAGCTTTCGGCCCGCTTCCGCCATGCACTCCACGAGATAGAAGACATAGGCAGGACCGCTACCCGAAACCGCGGTAACGGCATCGATATCGCTTTCGCTCGCCACCCATTCCACCGGTCCGCTGACCCTCAACAGAGCCTGGACCTGCTCCCGCTGGCTATCGGAAACTTTCGGATTGGCGTAGGCGCCCGTCACACCGCGCCCCACCATGGCCGGAGTATTGGGCATGGCGCGCACCATCGCCGCCTCGCCGAGATGCCCTTCCAGGAAGGCAAGCGTCTTGCCGGCGGCAACCGAGACGACGACGGTGTTTTCCCCGACCACGGACTTCAAGGGCGGCAGAACCGCCTCCATGACCTGTGGCTTTACCGCGAGGAAGAGAATATCGGCAGCCCGGCCCTCAGATGCCGCTGTCAAATGCCGCGCGCCCGCCTCCGTGATGGTCTTCCGCATCGCTTCGGAAGGCGACGGGTCGATCACCGTGACGGAAGAACCCGGAACGCCGTTGCGGAGCCAGCCGGAGAGCATGGCGCCGCCCATATTGCCGGCGCCGACGAGCACGATCGAGGGAGTAGATGTCCCCACCGTCAGGCCTCCCCTACGGTCTCGAACAACACGGCATCCATCGCGGCCTTGGCTTCCATGCCCGACCAGACGACGAACTGGAACGCCTGGAAATAGGTTTCGCAGGTCTCGAGCGCATTGGAGAGCAGCACTTCCACCTGCTGGTTGGTCGGCTCCGCGCCGCCCGCGAGAAGTAGCGACTGGCGGAAGATCACCACATCCTCCTGCCGCCACAGGTCGAAATGCCCCATGAGCACCTGCCCGTTTACATGCGAAAGCAGCCGGATGACTTCGTTCACCCGGATATCGGGAACCTTGATGTCGAAAGCGCAGGCCAGATGCAGGGCTTCGAATTCCTCCATCCAGGAGAAGGAAACGTGGTAGTCCGCCCAGCGGCCTTCCACGGTCATGGCAATCTCATCCTCGCCGGACCGTTCGAACGTCCAGTCGTTCGAGGCAGCGACGAATTCGATCATGTCGACCGGATTCGACTGACGTTCAATATCCATTTCCATAAGGCTCATGCGGCACCTTCTTGACCGGAATGAATGCGATTTGTGCGAAAACACCAAAACGCGAGACACAGACCGGGAACAAACACTTCAGATGATCGCCCGACGCCGCCAGAATAACGCAGTCACCCTGTCTGGAGCTTACCAGTTTCGTTTCGAATCATCATTTAAAATCAGTGTATAGTGACGGAGTCCGACTGCCAGCCCCTTAGCCATGATTTTAACAGCAGGGTTGTTGAAAGCTGTTCTCACCGGAGATCAGAATGGAGTCCTAAGCGACTCTGGAAACTGGCTTTTTTGGAAGTGTCCACAAGCGGCGAATTTTTGTCGGAAAACGCAAAACCGAAGGGGGCAGACGAAACCGCGGCAGGCACGCCGCGGCGCAACGGCCGCGGCGGCGAGAATCGAATTCAGATCAGCCCTTCCGGCTGGCGAGCTTGGCTTCGAGCGCGTCTATCCTCGCCTTCAGCGCCTCGTTCTCGTCGCGGGCGCGGGCGGCCATTTCCCGAACGGCCTCGAACTCCTCGCGCTTCACCACGTCCATGCTGTTGAGGAAACGCTCCGCCTGGGCATGGAAGGCGGTCTCGACTTCCTTGCGCACGCCCTGCGCCGCGCCGGCCGCATCGGTCATCAGCCGGGCGAAATCGTCGAGGATGCGGTTGGTACCGGTTGACATGGTCTCAAACTCCATCATTGCGCCGGAACCGGCGACATAACTCTCTGTGGATGAAGTAGGGCCTGCTGGCCAAGCTTGCAAGCGTCCAATCCGTCGCGGAGAAATTCGCCTTGACCGCCGAAAGCGGCAACGCCATGTTCCGCGCAATGTCGTCAGACGCCAGCGGAACCTTGTAACTTGTACGAAGCACTTCATCTTTTCGCACTCATGCCGTTCCCGGATATCGACCCGGTGGCATTCTCTATCGGTCCTCTTTCGGTTCACTGGTATGGCCTTGCCTATGTGGCTGGCATCCTGCTCGGCTGGCTCTATGCCCGCCGCCTGGCGGCCAACGCCTCGCTCTGGAAGAATGGCCAGTCCCCGATAACGGCCACCCATCTCGACGACTTCCTGGTCTGGGTCGCCGCCGGCATCGTGCTTGGCGGGCGCATCGGCTACATTCTTTTCTACGATTTCCCGATGGTCGCGGCCAATCCGCTTCGCGCCTTCGAGATCTGGAACGGCGGCATGTCCTTCCACGGCGGCTTCATCGGCGCGACGCTGGCGATGATCCTGTTTGCCCGCCGCAACGGTATCCCCGTCTGGAGCATGTTCGATATCGTCGCCGCCGTCGTGCCGATCGGCCTGTTCTTCGGGCGGATCGCCAATTTCATCAACGGCGAATTGTGGGGCCGGCTAGCGGATGTGCCCTGGGCGGTCGTTTTCCCGACCGGCGGACCGTTCGCTCGCCATCCGAGCCAGCTTTATGAAGCCGCGCTGGAGGGAATCGTGCTCTTCCTCGTTCTGCGCCTGCTGACGCATGGACTGAAAGCCTTGAAGACGCCCGGCGTGATCTCCGGCACCTTCGTCTGTGGCTATGCGCTCGCCCGCATCTTCGTGGAATTCTTCCGCGAGCCCGACGCCCAGCTCGGCTATCTGCTCGGCACTGGCTGGCTCACCATGGGAATGGTACTCTCCCTGCCCATGTTCCTCGTCGGCCTCTGGGCGATCTTCCGTGCCCGCAGGGCGGCAGCATAACCTGGCCGAGGCAACCATGAGCACTCCCCTCGCCGGCAAGATCAAGGATCTTATCCGGGCGAACGGCCCGATCAGCATCGCCGATTATTTCGCGATCTGCCTCGCCGATCCGGAATACGGCTATTATCGCACCCGCGAACCCTTCGGCCACGATGGGGATTTCATCACCGCCCCGGAAATCAGCCAGCTTTTCGGCGAGATGGTGGGCGTCTTCATGGTGCATGCCTGGCAGCGCCATGGCGCGCCCTCCGCCGTGCGCCTCGTCGAGATAGGCCCCGGCCGTGGCACGATGATGGCTGATATGCTGCGGGTCATCAAACGCATTGCGCCGCCCCTCTTCGAAGGCTTGAGCGTTCACCTTGTGGAAACCAGCGAGCGGCTTCGCGGCGTGCAGCGCATCACGCTGGAGGCCTATTCCACGCTGCTCTCCTGGCACGACAGTTTCGAGAACGTGCCGGAAGGCTTCACACTGATCGCCGCCAACGAGCTTTTCGACGCCATCCCGATCCGCCAGTTCGTCAAGACGGCAACCGGCTTTCGCGAACGCGTGGTGGGGCTCGACGCCGCGGGCGAACTCACCTTTGCGGCAGGCATCGCCACGCTCGATCCGCAACTGCTTCCGAGCCCGGCCGCCTCCATTCCGGAAGGAACGATTTTCGAGATCGCCCCGGCCCGCGAAGCCGTGATGCAGACGATTTGCGAGAGGCTCAAGGCCTCGGGCGGGACCGCGCTCGTCATAGACTATGGCCATCTTGTCACCGGGTTTGGCGACACCCTGCAGGCGGTGCGCCGCCATGACTACGATCCGCCCCTCGCCCATCCCGGCGAGGTGGACCTGACCAGCCATGTGGATTTCGAGAGCCTCGCGAGGGTTGCCCTCTCCTCCGGCGTCCATCTGAACGGCGGCCTGCGGCAGGGCGAATTCCTCTACCGATTGGGACTTGCCGAGCGCGCCGCCGCTCTCTCGCGCGGCAAGGAGGCCTCCGAGCGGAACCTTATCGCCGCGGCCGTCGATCGGCTGGCCGGCGAAGGAGCCGGCAAGATGGGCGAGCTTTTCAAGCTGATCGCCGTCTCCAGTCCAGCGCTCGATCTGATGCCCTTCCGGCCGGTCGGCTGAAACGCACGCCGCACCCGATTGACATCAGCCCTTTGCCTGGGCCACTCTCCAATGGACCGAAGCAGCGGGCGCCCAGTTGGGCGACGCACAAAATCTCATAAAATCAACGGGATGCACAACGCGATGCAGGAAAGCCCCTTGCCGACGCCGATCGAAAGTCCGCTTCTGGCGGCCAAAGGCGACGGCCGCATCCGCCATGGTTTCTTCACCCGCCGGGGCGGCGTTTCGCAAGGTATCTATGCGGGCTTGAACGTTGGGCTGGGGTCGCAGGATGAACGCGAGCATGTGGCGGAAAATCGCGCCCGCGTCGCTCGCTGGTTCGATCTTCCAGTGGAAAAGCTTGCAACGGTGCATCAGGTCCACTCGCCTGACGTGATCGTGATGGACGAGACCTATGCGGGCGAACGGCCCAAGGCCGATGCGATGGTCACCTCTGTGCCGGGTGTCATCCTCGGCGTACTCGCGGCCGATTGCGGCCCCGTTCTCTTCGCCGATCACGAGAACGGTGTCGTCGGCGCGGCCCACGCGGGCTGGAAAGGCGCGCTCGGTGGGGTGCTTGAAAACACGATCGAGGCCATGGTTTCCCTCGGGGCCGAACGCGAGAAGATCACCGCCTGCCTCGGCCCTTCGATCGGCCCGGCAAGCTACGAAGTAGGGCCGGAATTCGTGGAGCGCTTCCTGAATTTCGATCCTTCCTACGAAGTCTTCTTTTCGCCATCGCCGAAGGCCGGCCACGCCATGTTCGACTTGCCGTCGCTCACCATCAAACGGCTCACGGCAGCCGGCGCGAAGGCGGAAAACCTGAAGCTCGACACTTATCCCGACACCGAGAGATTTTTTTCCTACCGCCGCACCACCCATGCCGGAGAGCCGGACTATGGTCGGCAGATTTCAGCCATCGCAATCGTGGAGAAGTGATATGGCCCTGCATTTCGAGAGGAGCGAATATGCCGACAGGCTCGCACGCCTGACGGAAAGAATGCGCGCCGAAAAGCTCGATGCCCTGCTGCTTTTCGCGCAGGAGAGCATGTATTGGCTCACCGGTTACGACACCTTCGGCTACTGCTTCTTCCAGACGCTTGTGGTCAAGGCCGACGGCACCATGACGCTTCTCACCCGCTCCGCGGACCTGCGTCAGGCGCGCCACACGTCGGTCATCGAGAATATCGTCGTCTGGGTCGACCGGGTGAATGCCGATCCGACGCTCGATCTGAAGAACCTTCTGAGCGACATGGATCTGCTCGGCATGCGGATCGGCATCGAATACGATACCCACGGCATGACCGGCCGCGTTGCCCGCCTTATCGACAACCAGCTGGGGAGCTTCGGCCAGATCGTCGACGCCTCCTATCTGGTCAGCACGCTGCGTCTCGTGAAARGTCCCGCCGAGATCGCCTATGCCGTGCGCGCTGCCGAACTCGCTGACGACGCGCTCGATGCCGCCCTGCCGCTCGCCAAGGCGGGCGGCGACGAGGCCGATATCCTGGCCACCATGCAGGGCGCGATCTTCTCCGGCGGCGGGGATTATCCGGCCAACGAATTCATCATCGGCTCGGGCGTCGATGCCCTCCTCTGCCGCTACAAGGCAGGCCGCCGCAAGCTGGATGCCAGCGACCAGCTCACGCTCGAATGGGCGGGCGCCAGCGCGCATTATCATGCCGCCATGATGCGGACCGTCGTCATCGGCGAGCCGAGCCTCCGCCAGCGCGAGCTCTATAACGCCTGCCGCGAAACGATTACCGCGATCGAGCAAGTGCTCCGTCCCGGCCATACCTTCGGGGATGTCTTCGACACCCATGCCCGCATCCTCGACGATCGCGGCCTCACGCGCCATCGTCTCAACGCCTGCGGCTACTCGCTCGGCGCGCGCTTCTCCCCCTCGTGGATGGAGCATCAGATGTTCCATGTCGGCAATCCGCAGGAAATCCTACCCGACATGACGCTCTTCGTTCACATGATCATCATGGATTCAGATGCCGGCGTCGCCATGACCCTCGGCCATACGTATCTGACGAGCGAGGGCGACCCGAAACCCTTGTCGCGCCACGGGCTCGATTTGATCGTCCGTTAGGCCGACCGACCTTCCCGGCGTCCCGGCCAGCGTCCCGGATTGACACACCGGGAATGCCGCCCGTAAGTTTGCGCGACTTTGCGGTTCTTGACGGGTGACGAGAGGAGGCGGGGCATGCGGCGGTTCGGGATGGCGATTTCCGCCTTGCTGCTGGTGCTGGCGCTGACGTCCTGCAATACCAGCGACGCTCTGACGCCGCAGGTAGATGTCGGCGGGGGCACCACGCCCTCGACGCCCGTCACCCAGGCCGACACCGATCGCATGGCGCTCTCCGCCCAGCCGGAAAGCTACAGCAGCAGAAGCTACCCGCAGGGCGGCGGCAGCCGCGCCTCGCCGCAGAATACGCTGGAAGCCCAGGCCCAGGCGCTGCAGGACGGCAGCGCGGTTTCGCCCGCCTCGTCCGGCCCGCCGCCTGGAGGACAGGGCCAGCAGCAGGCGGCCCCGCAACAGAGCGCCTCCCTGCCGCCACCTTCCTCGGCGGCAGGCAGCATCCGCTTCCTGCCCATCATCGGCGCCCCCATCCAGGCGGTAACGCCGCTTTCCCGGCAGCTCGGCGCACAGGCCAGAGCCAGTGGCCTGACGATCCGCGCCTCGGGCGACAACAGCACCGACCATATCCTGAAGGGCTATTTTTCCGCGTTCAGCGACGGCGGCAAGGTAACCGTCGTCTATGTGTGGGATATTCTCGACAGCGCCGGCACGCGGCTGCATCGCCTGCAGGGACAGGAAAGCGTCCCCTCCAGCGGCCAGGACCCTTGGGCCGCGGTACCGGCCGCGACGATGGAGGGGATCGCCGCCAAGACGATCAGTGAATATCTGAACTGGCGCCGGACCTCGGCTTGACGAACACAGTGCGTTGATCACAGATTCTTCATAAAAATGAGCGACCGCGTTCCAAACGCTCTTGCATTCGAAGGCGGCAGCGGTAAAAGGCGCCCATCCAGCTACAAAATAGGCGGACCGCAATGAAGGTTTTCGCAGGCAATTCGAACCGGCACCTAGCCGACGCGATCTGCAACTATCTCAACGTCCCACTCGGAAAAGYCAGCGTCAAACGCTTTGCGGACCAGGAAATTTTCGTAGAGATTCAGGAAAACGTGCGTGGCGAGGACGTCTTCGTCATCCAGTCCACTTCGTTTCCCGCCAACGATCACCTGATGGAACTGCTGATCATGATCGACGCCTTCCGTCGATCTTCAGCGCGGCGCATCACGGCGGTCCTTCCCTATTTCGGCTATGCCCGCCAGGACCGCAAAGCCGGCCCCCGCACCCCGATTTCGGCAAAGCTTGTCGCCAACCTCATCACCGAAGCCGGCGCCGACCGCGTTCTAACCCTTGATTTGCACGCCGGCCAGATCCAGGGGTTCTTCGACATTCCTACCGACAATCTCTTCGCCGTGCCCATCCTCGCGCGCGACGTGAAGGAAAATTACGATCTGAAAAACGTCATGGTCGTGTCGCCGGACGTCGGCGGCGTGGTGCGTGCCCGCTCGCTCGCCAAGCGCCTGGACTGCCAGCTTGCGATCGTCGACAAGCGGCGCGAGCGCGCCGGCGAATCCGAGGTGATGAACGTCATCGGTGAAGTTCACGGCAAGGACTGTCTGCTGATCGACGATATCGTCGATTCCGGCGGCACCTTGTGCAACGCCGCCGAGGCGCTTCTCAAGCATGGCGCAACCAGCGTGACCGCCTATATCACCCACGGTGTTCTTTCGGGTGGCGCGGTCGCCCGCATTTCCGCCTCCAAGCTGCGGGAACTGGTCATCACAGACTCCATCCAGCCCACCACGGCTGTGCAGTCGGCCCCCAATATCCGCGTGGTGACGACCGCCAACCTCCTCGGAGAAGCGATCAATCGAACGGCGCTCGAAGAGTCCGTCTCCAGCCTTTTCGATTGAACTAAACTGGAAGTTTTCCGGGACTATCATAACTTCTCGCTTTGCGACGACTCGGCTAGGTTGCCGGGAACATCGATCGCATCGAGAGGGAAATCTGATGCTCACCGGTTTGTTGCAGCCGAAAAGGCTTGCCTTGGTACTTCTCCCCCTGCTGTCGGCCTGCACGGTCGATGGCGGCTACGGCCCGGGTCCGGGTCCTGGCTTTCCGCCGCCCGATAGACCGCGGCCCCGCCCACCGCAGATGTGCACGATGGAATATGCGCCGGTCTGCGGCGAACGCGGCGGACGTCTTCAGACTTTCAGCAACGCCTGCCAGGCAAGAGCCAGCGGCTTCGACATCATCGGGCGGGGTGAGTGCCGCCCTTCCCGGCCGGATCGGCCAGGCAGGCCGGATCGACCGGAGCGTCCCGATTGGCCGGGCGGACCGGGAAGACCGGATAGACCCGACAGGCCAGACAGACCTGATAGGCCGGAACGTCCGGGCGGCATGTGTACGCGCGAATATAACCCCGTCTGCGCAGAGCGCGGCCGCCAGCAGCAGACTTTCCCGAACGCCTGCGAAGCACGGAACAGCGGCTTCCGCATTATCGCTCCCGGCGAGTGCCGCAGATAACCGGCAGCTTCATCACCGTTTTCATCGATCGCCTCCCCGTTACCCAACGGGGAGGCTTTTTTGTTCGCGCTTCGCGCGCCGCCATTTCGCCTACATTAACCGCGCTGCAATCTATTCCTGACAAGGATTCCGAGGAACTGTCACTTTTCTGGGGGAAATACTGTCATGGCCAAATCCGTGTCCGCGCGCGGACCGAAATCCTTGTCCATCAAGGCCAAGTTCGCCGGCCTCGTCGTCGGCGCAACGCTCGTTTCATGCCTTTCGGTGGGGCTTCTGAGCTATCAGGTCGGCAAGAGCGGCCTGATCGAGGCCAGCAAGCTGCGCCTCGAGGCGATCGCCGGCAATCAGTCCAAGGAACTGGACGACTATCAGCAGCGGATTGACCAATCGCTTGCCGATCTCGCCCAGAACACGGCGATCGGCCAGGCGGTCGAGACGATGACCAATATCATCCCCTCCGAAATGGCCACCATCAAGGCGGAATATCAGAAGCCCGAGATGAGCACGGCCGATCGCGTCGGCTTCGATGGCGCGAACCTCAAACTGCTCTACGCGATCCACCATGCCGGCATCCACGGGATCATTGCCAATGCCTGGAAGAATGCCAAGGTCAGCGAAATCTATATCGTCAATAACGACGGCGTGGTCGTCTACACCGTGACCAAGGGCGCCGAATTCCTGACAAACGTCGCGGACAATCCGCAGCTCAAGGATATCGCCGCCCGCATCGCCGCCGGCAACGAGACCGAAATCCAGGTTACCGACTTTGCGCCCTATGAAGCAGATGGTGGAAAGGCTTCCGCGATGATCGGCCGGCAACTCGCCGTCGCCTCCTGGGGCAAGGTCGTCAACAAGGGCGCCGTCGTGGTCCGTGTTTCTGCCGATGCTCTGGCGAGTGCGGTCACGCCGGATGATCTCGGCAGGTCTGTGGACGAAACCATGCTGGTGGACGCGAAGGGCGCGCTCAGGACCGGAGCCTTTGCCTCCGGCGGTGCGCAGACGGTTCCGGCCGAGATCGCAAGTGCCGCGGCAAGCGATGTCGCCGGCTCCACATTCGCGAAATCCGGCGACGAACGCCTCTTCTTCGCTCATATGCCGGTGACCCTCTTCGGCCAGAAGCATATGCTGGCCGTCGGCCAGGCCGAATCTAAGGTCGTGGCCTCCGCCAACCAGCTCGCCTACTATGCGATCCTCGCCACGCTCGCCGTCCTCGCCGTCATGGGTGTCGCCGGTATCTTCATCGCCGCGCGCCTGACCAAGCCGCTCACTCACCTCGCACAGCTGATGAACCGTCTGAACGAAGGCGACAAGGCTATCGTCATCGATGCCGTCGCACGCGGCGACGAGGTCGGCACCATGGCCCGCGCGCTCGAATCCTTCCGCCAGGGTGCCCTTGAAAAGGAACGCATCGAGGAGGAAGCGGCTCGCCGCAGCGACGAACTGGAAGAAGAACGCCAGAGCCGGGAATTGGAGAAGGCGGCAAGTGCCCGTGAGATCGAGGAAGCGGTCTCCGCCCTCGGCACGGCTCTCGCCGCGCTTGCCCGCGGCCATCTCGACCAGCGCATCACCAAGACCTTCGCCCCGGCGCTCGATCACCTGCGGCATGACTTCAACAATTCGGTGGCCGGCCTCGAAAGCACGATCGCGGCGATCGGCGGCAGCGTCAACACGATCAGCTCCGGTTCCGGCGAACTGCGCAGCGCCTCCGACGATCTTTCCCGCCGCACCGAGAGGCAGGCGGCAACCCTTGAGGAAGCAGCCGCCGCGCTGAGCGAAATGACCGGCGCGGTCAACGGCGCGCTCAACCGCTGCGAAACGGCGGTGGACGTCGCCGCCGAAACGCTTAAAGGCGCGCATACCTCCACGGATGTCGTTCGCAGCGCCATCCAGGCCATGGAGCGTATCGAAAGCTCGTCGTCGAAGATCCGCCAGATCATCGACGTCATCGACCAGATCGCCTTCCAGACCAACCTGCTGGCGCTCAATGCGGGCGTCGAGGCGGCCCGCGCGGGCGAAGCCGGCAAGGGTTTTGCGGTCGTCGCCCAGGAGGTTCGTGAACTCGCCCAGAAGTCGGCGGTCGCCGCCCGCGATATCGGCCAGCTCATCAATGCCTCGGCCACCGACGTCGAAAATGGCGTAACCCTCGTCCTGAAGACCGGCGAAAGCCTGGAGCTCATCCAGGGCAATATCCAGTCCATCAACGAGCATATCGGCGCGATCGTCGCCTCCTCGCGGGAACAGTCTTCCCGCCTGGCCGAGATCAATTCCGCGGTCAGCGGGCTCGATCAGGTCACGCAGCAGAATGCCGCCATGGTGGAGGAAACCTCCGCTTCCGCCCATTCGCTGTCTCGCGAAGCAGAGCTTCTGAGCCAGCAGATCAGCCACTTCTCTGTCGGCGAAGCCGTGGAAGCTCCGGTCCAGTCAGGCCGGCGCTACGCTGCCTGACGGGGCGCCTGCATCCCGCACAGAAGACACAAAAAAGCAAGGCGCCGGAGATCATCTCTCCGGCGCCTTGCTTTTTGAACCCAGTTTTCTCTTAGGCCACCCGCACCAGCGGGCCCATGGCGCTCTCGGCTTCGATCTTCGTCTCCGCCTTGCCGTTGACGATAGCCTCTATACCTTCCCGGGGTCCGGGCCTGCCGAACAGGTAACCCTGCACCTGACCGCATCCCTCGCTCCGGAGGAAACGTATGTGCTCGTCGGTTTCGACGCCCTCCGCCAGAACCGGAATGTTCAGGCTGCCGGCAAGAATGAGAGTGGAGCGCACAATGGCAGCTGATTGCGGGTTGCTCGCGACGCCTTCGATGAAGGCCCGGTCGATCTTGATCTTGTCGAACGGAAAGGACATCAACGTCGAAAGCGAGGAATAACCGGTTCCGTAATCGTCCATGGCTATCTTCACGCCCAAGCCCTTCAATTGCCCGATGATCTGCAAGGCATGCTGCTGGTCCGTGATGATGCCGGTTTCGGTGATTTCCAGTTCCAGCCGTTCGGCGGCAAGGCCCGTTTCCTGGAGGATGTCCAGCACCCGCCGCGGCAACATCGGATCGGCAAGCTGCTGGGCGGCGACGTTGACGGCGATGCCGAGCGGGTTCTTCCAGGTCGCGGCCTCCTCGCAAGCCTTGCGCAGAACCCATTCGCCAAGCTCCACGATGAAGCCGGTGCGCTCGGCGATCGGGATGAACTCCGATGGAGCAACAAGTCCCCGCACCGGATGGTTCCAGCGCAGCAGGACCTCGAACCCTATCACCTCGCCGGTAAGCGTATCGTTCTGCCTTTGATAAAAGAGCTGAAACTCCCGCCGCCGCAGGCCGACCCGCATGTCCATCGCCAGGGCATTGCGTTCGCGCGCCGCCTGATCCATCGAGGAGTCGTAGAAGCAGACCATGTTCGTGCCGGAAAGCTTCGAACGATACATCGCGACATCCGCCTGCGCTACGAGGTCATCCACCGTCCGGGCATCGCCGGGATAGATGGAAACACCGATACTCGCCCCGACCGAAAGGGTATTGCCGTTCCATTCGATCGGCTTGCAGATTTCTTCGAGCATGCGCGCGGCAAGGGCCGAGGCATCGGCTCGCTTGTAATAGTTGCGGGTCAGCGCGATGAACTCGTCGCCGCCGACGCGGGCAAGGAACTCGCCTTCCCCGATGACCGCTCCCAGCCTCGATCCGATGGCGCGCAGCACCGCATCGCCGGCCGCGTGTCCATGCACGTCGTTGATTTCCTTGAAACGGTCGAGATCGAAGGAAAGGATCGCCACCCGGCCGTCGATTTCCGGCCGCTTCGCGATGATGTCGAGCTCCTCGTTGAAAGCGGCCCGGTTCGGCAATCCCGTCAGCGGATCATGGAGCGAGAGATGCCTGTAGCGCTCCACGGCCGCCTGCGTGTTCCGCTCGTCGAGCAGGTAGGTCGCCGCGGCGAGCGTCAGAAGCACGAGCATCACGCCGAGCACTCCGAACCCCATGATCGCAGGCGAGAATAGCTCGAGCGGCATGATCTCGCCTGGATCGAGAACAGCCGTGACCGCGGCCATGGCGGTGAAATGCGTCGACGCGATCCCCAGGATGAGAGCGACAATGCCGCTATGCACGCAATAGCGCGAAAACGGGCGAACCGTCCTGTTCGTCACCAGCGCGCCGAACAAGCCGGCAAGGAGAAGCGAGGCGACGACATAGTTCTGATCCCAGATCACCCTGCCCTGGATCTCGTAGGCCGCCATGCCCGTATAGTGCATGGCGGCGATGCCGAGCCCGAGTATGATGCCGCCGGCCTCGACGAGAAGGCTCCTGCCGGCATAGGCCGCGATCGTCAGGCCGATCGTCGTCGTCGCGATCGCGATCACGAAGGACAGCATCGTCAGCGAGGGCTCGTATCCAGCCGGCTCGCCAGGCAGGTAGCCGAGCATGGCAAGGAAATGCGTGGTCCAGATCGCCGAGCCGCCGATGAACCCGCCCAGGAAGAGCCATATGGCCTTTTCGATCCCCTCGGCCCTGCGCGCCCTGGAAAAGAGACGCACACCGAGGATGGAACCTAGGGCGCAGATCATGACGGCGCCGCCGACATATCGGAGATCATGTTCGAAGGCTATGCAGGAAAGAATGCGGTACATGGGCTCTCGGCAAGTAAAACTGACAATAGAATTCACATTTAGACCGAAAGACTTTGGGAAGTGTTCGCAAGCATGGTAAACGGGTCCAAGAGCCTGCGGATGAAGGCTTGGCCATAGAGCTTGCTATCGAGACCTCATTATATTATAGCGCGCGGGTCCGCGCAGACACCCTTGGAGGCAACGCGGATGGAGCGCATCGGATGATGTCCTCCGGTTCGACGAAGCGCTCTGCGCTTTGAAGAACTCTCCAAACAACCTCGAAAGGACATGCCATGAGCCAGGATACTTATGAGCTCAAGGCCGAGGCGCGCGAACGGGTAGGTAAGGGGTCCGCCCGTGAACTTCGCCGCAACGGTTTCATTCCCGCTGTCATCTATGGTGACAAGCAGGCCCCGCTCGCTATCGCACTCTCGACCAACGAAGTGACGAAGCGCATTCATGCCGGCGGTTTCATGACCACGATCGCCACCATCGACGTCGATGGCAAGAAGATCCAGGTTCTCCCGAAGGATTACCAGCTGGATCCGGTCCGCGACTTCACGATGCACGTGGATTTCCTTCGCGTCTCCGGCAACACGCAGGTCACCGTCGAAGTACCGGTTCACTTCGTCAACGAAGAGAAGTCCGGCATCAAGATCGGCGGCGTTCTGAACATCGTCCGCCATACGGTCGAGTTCAACTGCCCGGCCGATGCCATCCCGGAATTCATCACCGTTGACCTCAGCGGCGCCAAGATCGGCGACAGCATTCACATTTCGGCTGTGAAGCTTCCCGCTGGCGTAAAGCCGGTCATCGCCGATCGCGACTTCACCATCGCCACGATCGTCGCTCCGGCTGGCGGCGTACAGGAAGATGAAGAAGCACCTGCTTCGGAAGAATAATAAACAAAGGCAATAACTTGCCTCATGAACCCGCCTCCCGCGAGGCGGGTTTTTTGTTGCCTAGCCCTCATTTATGCTGCTTTCCACACGCCGTTATTGCCCTTATTCTTCGCGATACCCGAAGCTTGCATATCGGCTTCAATGAAGTTTAATGAATTGCAGGGAAATATGCGCGCTACTTAAGCATGTATCGCATTCGGCTGGGGGCCGGCATCATGAAGAGCCATGGAAAAAGGCGATGAGACATTCCGTCGAAAGTCGCTTCATCGCCATCATTTCTGGCGCGCTCCTGATCGTCGTCGCGCCGCTCTTCACCCTCTTTCTTGCTCTTTCCTCGCAGCAGGTCGCCAGGGGATTGAGCGAATATGTCGACATGCTGCTGACAACGAATTCCCAGGCGCTCGGCAAGCCGCTCCGTGAGCTCGACCACGATACCGTTCATCAGATCGCGGCGACGCTGGTGGCCGATACGGCTATCGAGGCCGTCCAGATTTCCGATAGCAGCGGAAAACTCAGCATTTCCAAGGTCGATGCCGAAAATCCCGCGGATTTCCGCGGCCTCGAATCCTTTTCCCGGCAGATCTACCATCGATCGCCGAGCGGTGCCGTCGAGGTCGGCGCCGTCACGGTCTATGTCCAGAAAATGGGCTGGCTCTCGGCGATCAATCAGATGGAATTGGCGCTGATCTCGATCTTCATCGTCGCCATACTGACGGTTTTCGGCGCGGCGATTCTCGGCAATCGTCTGATGGTCATCAAACCGCTGATGCGTTTGGCGGCCGCAATCGAGGCGACGCGCCGTCTCGGCTCCCGTCACCATGTCGACTGGCGCTCCAATGACGAGATGGGCGGACTGGCGCGCTCCTTCAACGAAATGCAGAACCTGCTCGAGCGCGAGGAGCGCGAGTTGAAGCGCGCGCACCGGCAGACGACCGAGATCTACAATCTGACACCTGCGATGCTCTTCTCGCTGACCCCGGACGATCTCGTCGCCGCCGTCAGCGACTATTGGCTGCTCGCGACCGGCTATCGCCGCGAAGACGTGATCGGCAGGCCCTTCGCCGATCTCATCGCGCCCTCGGACAGGGAGCTTTATTCGCAGCGCAAGTCGGGAGTCAAAACGGCAGGCCTGGCAACCGAGGTCACGGTACGGTTCCTCTGCGGCGATGGCCGCGTCATGGATGTGCTGATTGCGGAGACCGCGCTTAATGCCGCGGCTGTCGACCGGCAGGGCTCGCTGAGTGTAATGACGGACGTCACCGAACTTAAGCAATCGGAACTGCGCAACCGCAAGCAGGCGATATCGGACCATTTGACGGGACTGTTGAACCGCCAGGGCTTCGAAGCCGTCCTCGATCGCGAGATAGGCGAAGCCGATCGCAGCCGGACACCTGTGGCTTGCCTCTTCGTGGATCTCGACCGTTTCAAATCGATCAACGACAATCTCGGACATGCGGCCGGCGATGCCGTGCTCTGCCAGTTCGTCGAGCGCCTGCGGCCGCTGCTGCGCCAGAGCGACACCGCCTCCCGTCTGGGAGGAGACGAATTCGCAATCATCGTCGGCGGCGACGATGCCGAGCAGCGCGCCTCGGATTTGTGCCGGAAGATCGTCGAGATGTTCGATGTGCCCTTCCCCGTGGCGAATACCGGCGTACGCCTCAGCGCCAGTATAGGTTTCGCTCTCTATCCGAACCATGCGGCGAATGCGGCCGAATTGCTCCAGAAGTCCGACATGGCGATGTACGCCCGCAAACGCGACGGCAAGAACGGCGCGCAGGTCTATGATCCCACCATTCTCGACAGGGCCCGCGAACGCGCCGAACTCGAACGCGACATGGAGATCGGCATTGCCGCAAACTGGTTCGAGGCGCATCTTCAGCCGATCGTCAGGATCGATTCCGGCGAGATTGCCGGCTTCGAGGCGCTGATGCGCATGCGCCATCCTCGCAAGGGCCTGATCCCGCCGTCGGGGATCATCGAGATTGCCGAAGAGAATGGATCGATCAGCCGGATAGGCAACTTCATTCTGGAAGACGCAGTCAGCAATCTCGCCCGCATCTCCCGCCTGCCCGGCATGGCCGACACCTATGTCGCCGTCAATTTCTCGCCCCTCCAATTCGAGCCGGGCCTCCCTGCCCGTCTCGCCGGTCTGCTTAGCCGCTATAATCTTCGATCAAACCGTCTCGTGGTGGAAATCACCGAAGCGGTTCTGATGCACGACGATCCCGAAATCCGCACCATACTCGACGAAATCCATGGATTCGGATGCCTGATCGCGCTTGACGATTTCGGCACCGGCTATTCGTCGCTCAGCTATATGAGCCGGTTCCCGGTCGATATCGTGAAGATAGATCAGTCGTTCATCCGCTCGATCACCGAGCCGGCGGACGATATCGGCCGGAAGAACAAGATGCTGGTGGAAGGCATCAGCGCCATATCCCATAAGATGAAGTGCAGGGTCATCGCGGAAGGCGTCGAGACCGAAGAGCAGCGCCTGGCTCTCCGGGAAATTGGCGTCGATTACGCCCAGGGATATCTCTTTTCGAAGCCTCGAGAGATCAACGATCTTCTGGCCGATCTCCCGGGCGGACATGCGGTGCGCGAGGAGATGGCAAGCTAGCGTGAAAGCCGGTTCATCCTGAAACCGGTTGACTTTGTCGGCGTTTCGCGTTGGTGAAGCAAAGACAGCGCAACGACGGAAGACAGTCATGCTCATCATTGCGGGGCTCGGCAATCCCGGCTCCAAATATGCCGGCAACCGCCACAATATCGGTTTCATGGCGGTGGATGCGATCCAGCGGCGCCCTGGTTTCTCGCCCTGGTCGAAGAAGTTCAGGGCCGAAGTCTCCGAAGGCGAGCTCGCCGGGGAAAAGGTTCTGCTGATGAAGCCGCAGACCTTTATGAATCTTTCCGGCGAAGCGGTCGGCGAGGCCATGCGCTTCTTCAAGCTCTCGCCGCAGAACGTCCTCGCCATCTATGACGAGCTCGACCTGCCGCCCAGCAAGTCGCGCATCAAGACCGGCGGCGGGCATGGCGGCCATAACGGCGTGAAATCGCTGGATGCCCATTGCGGCAAGGAATATCGCCGGCTGCGGCTCGGCATTGGCCATCCCGGCGCCAAGGAACTCGTGCACAATCATGTGCTCGGCGATTTCGCCAAGGCCGACCACGCATGGCTCGATCCGCTCATCGATGCCATCGCGGACAATGCCGAGATGCTGGCGCGCAACGAGGATTCGCAATTCCTGAACAAGCTGGCGCTGGCCGTCGGCGGAAAGCCGGATGAGGAAAAACCGAAGCAGCCCAAAACACCGGCCAAGGCGACCGGCCAATCGCACATCCACCAGGCTCGCAACGGCAAGCCAAATCTCCCGGCAACAGGCCCCATGGCGGATATGTTGAAGAAGATGTTCGGCGGCAAGGGAGACTGAACACTCCGGCGCCCTACCTGTCCCGCCTGGCCGCTATTCTTCCGGTTCGGTGGTGAACATCAGCGGGAAACCCGCTTCCTTGGCGAGATCGGTCGCTTCCTTGGCCTTGGTTTCTGCGATGTCCTTGGCGCAGACGACCACGACGGATGTCCCCATCCGGTGCGCGGTCAGCATCACCCGGTAGCCGGCCTCCTCACTCATGCGGAAGACCGCCTTCAGCACCATTACGACGAATTCGCGCGGCGTGTAGTCGTCATTGACCAAAATGACCTTGTAGAGCTTCGGCCGATCGAGCTTCGGCTTGGTCGTGGTTTTCGGCTTGAGGATTGTCTGTTGGCTCATGGCGTCTCGCCTCCCGGCCTGGAGTTCGACACGGGGCTTACCGCTATATTGCAGCGCAATGGATCACAATTCAAGCGAGGCTCCGGATGTTGATTGCCGCCATGTCATTGCCAAAGCGGTCCGGCACTTGACCCGGCGGGCCGGTTCCCTCATAGCCACAGCAACAGTTTTTTAAGATACGGGTTCCTTCACCGATGGGCTTCAAATGCGGTATCGTCGGACTGCCGAATGTCGGCAAGTCCACTCTCTTCAATGCGCTCACCAAGACGGCGGCGGCGCAAGCCGCGAATTATCCGTTCTGCACGATCGAGCCGAATACCGGCGAAGTCGCGGTGCCGGACCCGCGCATGCAGCAGCTGGCCGCGATCGCCGGTTCAAAGGAAATCATTCCGACGCGCATCTCCTTTGTCGACATCGCCGGCCTGGTGCGCGGCGCGTCTAAGGGTGAAGGGCTCGGCAACAAGTTCCTCGCAAACATCCGCGAAGTCGATGCCGTCGTGCACGTGCTACGCTGTTTCGAAGACGATGACATCACCCATGTCGAAGGCCGCATCAATCCTGTCGGCGACGCCGAGACGATCGAAACCGAGCTGATGCTCGCCGACCTCGAAAGCCTGGAACGGCGCGTCGAACAGACCCGCAAGCGGGCCACCGGCAAGGACAAGGATTCGCTTGCGCAGCTTCCGGTCATGGAAGCCGTGATCAAGCTGCTGCAGGACGGCAAGCCGGCGCGCCTGCTGCTTCAGACGCTCGGCGCCGACGAGATTGCCATCCTCAAGGGCCTCAACCTCCTAACCTCGCATCCGGTCCTCTATGTGTGCAACGTGGCCGAGGGCGACGCCGTCGATGGCAACCAGCACACCAGGGCGGTCGCCGAAATGGCGAAGGCGCAGGGAGCGGAATGCGTGATCATTTCGGCCGCCATCGAAGCCGAAGTCGCGCAGCTGCCGGAAGACGAGGCCAAGGAATTCCTCTCGGCACTGGGCCTGGAGGAAGCCGGCCTCGACCGACTGATCCGCGCGGGCTATCACCTGCTCGACCTGATTACCTATTTCACCGTCGGTCCGAAGGAAACCCGCGCCTGGACGATCGTGCGCGGAACCAAGGCACCGCAGGCAGCCGGCGTCATCCACACCGATTTCGAGCGCGGCTTCATCCGTGCCTTCACCATCTCTTATGACGATTACATCGCCTTCAAGGGTGAAGTCGGTGCCAAGGAAGCGGGCAAAGGGCGCGACGAAGGCAAGGAATATGTGGTGCAGGACGGGGATGTGATCCACTTCCGCTTCAACACCTGAGCCGCTCGAGAGCACGCAAACGAGAACTTGAAGGCGCGGCGCATCGCGCCGCGTTGGGAGGCCGCAGCATGGAAGCAAGTTATTTCTTCGAGGACTTCGTGCCCGGAGGGGTTTTCCCGCTGACGCCCAAACAGGTGACGGCGGAAGAGATCATCGAGTTCGCGCAGGAATTCGATCCCCAGCCCATGCATCTCGACGAGGCGGCTGGCAAGGCCAGCATTCTCGGCGGGCTTTCGGCTTCCGGCTGGCATACCGCGAGCATGTTCATGCGCATGATGTTCGACGGCTGGCTGTCGCAATCCTCCTCCGAAGGTTCGCCCGGCGTCGACGCCATGGAATGGAAGAAGCCGGTGCTCGCCGGAGATACGCTTTCCGGCCGGTCGACGGTGCTGGAATCCAGGACCCTTCGCTCCCGGCCGGGCATCGGCATCGTCAAGTTCCTGCATGAAGTGGAAAATCAGCGCGGCGAGGTCGTCATGCGCGGGGAAAACCCGATCATGATCCGGATGAGACCCGCGCCGGAGGCTGCCGAATGAAGCTCATCGAACTCTCGCCACCCGGCAAGAAGGTCATCACCGGTACACTCACCTTCACGGCGGAGGATATCACCCGCTTCGCCCGCAAGTTTGATCCCCAGCCGTTCCATGTCGATGCGGATGCAGCCAGGAACTACGTCTTCGGCGATCTCTGCGCCTCCGGCTGGCATACCTGCGCGGGCTGGATGAAGGTGTTCATGGCATATTGGATGAGGGAATATGCCCGGCTGAAGCAGGAGGGTATCGAGCCGCCCAAGCTCGGCCCTTCTGCCGGCTTCCGCAAGCTGCAATGGCTGAAACCCGTTTATGCGGGCGACACCATCACCTATTCCACCACGTTGCTGGAAAGCCGCCCCCTCGCCTCACGCCCCGGCACCTGGATCAACACCACGCTCAATGACGGGGTGAACCAGCACGGCGAAGCGGTAATGCGCTACGAAGGCACCGTGCTCGAATTCGAGTGAGACCTTCTTCGGCTCAGTGACCGGAAAACTCCATCAGTGTCCGCACTTCGACGCCGAGCGCCTCGAGCTTCTTGCGTCCGCCGATATCCGGCAGGTCGATGACGAAGCAGGCTGAAACGATCTCGGCCCCGAGCTGTCTGAGCAGCTTCACGGCGCCTTCCGCCGTTCCGCCCGTCGCGATTAGGTCGTCGGTGAGAATCACCTTCTCACCCGGCTTCACCGCGTCCTTGTGCATCTCCATCTCGTCCACGCCGTATTCCAGGCTGTAGGCGATGCGCACCGTCTCATGCGGCAGCTTCCCCTTCTTGCGGATCGGCACGAAACCGGCGGAAAGCTGGTGCGCCAGCGCACCGCCCAAAATGAAGCCGCGCGCCTCGATGCCCGCGATCTTGTCGACGCCAAACCCCGTATAAGGCCGCACGAGTTCATCGACAGCTTGGCGGAACGCAACCGGATCGCCGAGCAGCGTGGTGATGTCGCGGAAGATGATGCCGGGTTTCGGGTAGTCCTGAATGGAGCGGACGGTGGAGGCGAGATCGATCGTGGACATGATTTCCCGGGCTGGTCAGAGAATGATGACAGGGACTTCTACCAAGGCAGAACCCTTCCTCCCAATAAAAAAGGCGGCACCGGGCCGCCTTTTTTATTGGTTCGGGCTTTTCGCCTCAATGTTCCTTGCTGGCGTAGACCGACTTCTTCGTGAGGTAGAGAAGGCCGGTGAAGATCACCAGGAACACCATGACCATGAAGCCGGTGCGCTTGCGGTCTTCCAGATGCGGCTCTGCAGCCCACATCAGGAAGGCGGAAACGTCCTTGGCATACTGATCCACCGTCTGCGGAGCGCCGTCGTCGTAGGTCACCTGGTCGTTGCTGATCGGCGGCGCCATGGCGAGCGAAGCGGCGGCGGTGAAATACGGGTTGTAATGCGTGCCCGTCGGAACCTCGACGCCAGCCGGCGCATCCTGATAGCCGGTGAGCAGCGAGTAGATATAGTCCGGACCGCCTTCCTGATACTGGGTGAAGATATCGAAGATGAACTGCGGGAAGCCGCGGGTGACGCCACGCGCCTTGGCGAGCAGCGACATGTCCGGCGGAGCCGCGCCGTTATTGGATGCGGCGGCGGCCTGCGTGTTCGCATAGGGCGACGGGAAGTAATCCGACGGAACGGCCGGACGAGTGAACATCTCGCCGTCGTCGTTCGGGCCGTCCTGCACCTCGTAGTTGGCCGCAAAGGCCTTCACCTGTGCTTCCGAATAGCCGAGGCCCTCCAGCGTGCGGAACGAGACGAGCCGCATGGAGTGACAGGCCGAACAGACTTCCGTGTAGACCTTCAGGCCGCGCTGAAGCTGTCCCTTGTCATAGTGGCCGAAGGGGCCGGCAAAGCTCCAGTCCACATGCTTCGGATGCTGGATCGGATAATGCGGCGTCCCACCTTCCGCATGGGCCTCTCCGCCGGCGGCCGCGCCGTGATCGTCCTGCGCTACCGCGGAAGCGACGCCCATGCCTGCCACGAAGGCCAGCGACAGGATGCTTGCAACAAGCTTTTTCATAGTCTTATTCCCTCTCGGTCGCAGGCGATCAGGCGCTGGCTTCGCCAGGCTTGAGCTTTTCCATGTCGGACTTGTTCTTCTTTTCGAGAACCGCTTCCGTGATCGAGTTCGGAATGCGCCGTGGCGTTTCGAACAGGCCGAGCAGCGGCATGATCACCAGGAAGAAGCCGAAATAGTAGAGCGYGCCGAGCTGCGACAGGATGACGTAGATGCCTTCCGCGGGCATGGCGCCGAGCCAGCCGAGCATGATGGCATTGGCCACGAACAGCCAGAAGAACAGCTTGTACCACGGACGGTAGACCGCAGAGCGAACCTTCGAGGTATCGAGCCAGGGCAGGAAGAACAGGATGATGATCGAGCCGAACATCACGAGCACGCCGCCGAGCTTGGAGTCGATCGGGCCGATGTTGAAGGTGATCGCGCGCAGCATGGCGTAGAACGGCAAATAGTACCATTCGGGAACGATATGCGCCGGGGTCTTTAGCGGGTCGGCCGGGATGTAGTTGTCCGGGTGGCCGAGATAGTTCGGCATGTAGAAGACAAACCAGGCATAGGCGATCAGGAAGACCGATACGCCGAGCGCATCCTTGAGCGTCGCATAGGGCGTGAAGGCAACGGTATCCGTCTTGGTCTTCACTTCAACGCCGGTCGGGTTCGTTTGGCCGGTCACATGCAGCGCCCAGATGTGCAGGACGACGACGCCCGCGATCATGAACGGCAGCAGGTAGTGCAGCGAGAAGAAACGGTTCAGCGTCGGTTGGTCGACAGCAAAGCCGCCGAGCAGGAACTGCTGTATCCATTCACCGACGAGCGGGAAGGCCGAGAAGAAGCCGGTGATGACGGTCGCGCCCCAGAAGGACATCTGACCCCAGGGCAGCACATAGCCCATGAAGCCGGTCGCCATCATCAGGAGATAGATGACCACGCCGAGAATCCAGAGGATTTCGCGCGGCGCCTTGTACGAGCCGTAGTAGAGGCCGCGGGCGATGTGCAGATAGACCGCGATAAAGAAGAAGGACGCACCGTTCGCATGCATGTAGCGCAGGAGCCAGCCGTGGTTCACGTCGCGCATGATCTTCTCGACCGAGTCGAAGGCGACGCCGGTGGAAGCAGCATAATGCATGGCGAGCACGACGCCGGTCAGGATCTGAACGATGAGCATGACCGACAGCATGGCGCCGAAGGTGTAGGCATAGTTCAGGTTGCGGGGTACGGGATAGGCGACGAAGCTGTCATAGATCATCCGCGGCAGAGGAAGCCGTGAATCGACCCATTTCTCGATGCCGGTCGATGGCTGGTATGTGGAGTGACCGCTCATTATGTGCCCCTTACCCGATCCTGATCACTGTATCGCTTGCGAATGAGAACGTCGGAATAGCGAGGTTCTGCGGCGCCGGGCCTTTGCGAATGCGGCCCGCCGTATCGTAGTGCGAGCCATGGCAGGGACAGAACCACCCATTGAAATCGCCGGCCTGGCCGAGAGGCACGCAGCCGAGATGGGTGCACGAACCGATCATCACGATCCAGTTCTCCTTACCCTCGCCGGCCGAGCGATCGATATCCGTCGCCTGCGCATCCGCCGGAAGGTTGGCATTGCGGGCGACCGGATCCTTGAGGTCGGCGAGCGCAACGGCATTGGCCTCCTCGAGTTCCTGCGGGGTGCGGTTGCGGATAAAGACCGGCTTGCCGCGCCATTTCACGGTCAGCGACATGCCCGGCTCGAGCGCCGACACATCCACCTCGATCGAGGCAAGGGCGAGCGTCGAGGCGTCCGGCCGCATCTGGTCGATAAACGGCCAGGCCACAGCGGCGGCGCCGACTGCACCGGCCATGCCGGTGGTCAGATAAAGGAAATCACGGCGAGTGGGCTCGCCCGCTGTTCCGCTATGGGTCTCGTGTTCGCTCACGGCTCAACCATCCTTCTCACGCAAATTCTCGCGAAAAATCCCATTTCCCCCAATACCGGACAATCTCTAACGGGCACAATTGGTGCATAGATTCCCCGGCAATTTGGCGCGTTCTATGCTTGATCGCAAAATATGTCCAGTCTTGGCAAGTGCCGATCCGCCAGAATGTCGCCATAATGTCACGCCGATCCCCAACCCTTTTGCCGGCCACTGTTCCGCGGGCTTCGGCCACCGAAAGACGGTTACTTTTGCTAATCAATTCAGAGTTCTACAGGCTGAACTTCAATTTCCCCCGAAGTTGCCGTTAACCGCCTTTAGGGCTCTCGCATTGCAACATTCCAGCTCCCATGTTACCCGAACCGGCGCATCCAAGGCGGCCGCTCGGGCGAATCCAGATGAGAGAGACACTATCGGTTGCCATCTGCGTCATCGTGTCGCTCATCCTTTTCATGATCGGCACGCGCTACGTCACCGACATCTGGCTTTTCGCGGCGTTTCATAACCTGCAACTGCATCTCGCGCTTGCCTGTGCGGCCGCCCTCCTCTTCGCGCTGGTGCTGAAACGCGGCCTTGTTTCCGTCGGCCTTCTTTGCGTCTCGTTGCTGCTCGCCGGCCACGCTCTTGTCATGAGCCGCCAGTTCGCGGCCGCCCCGACGGAAGCAGACAGTGACGCGCCGAGCTTCAGGCTCCTGTCCTTCAACATCCTTCGGGAAAACTATGCCAACGGCGACGTGATCACCCAGCTCATCCTGAACTCCGGAGCCGAGGTCGTGAACATCATGGAAGCCCAGCCGCTTCGCGGCCACCTTGAGGAGCTTTCAAAGGTTTATCCGTATCGGCTCGGCTGCGGCGCTGAAACCGAAGGCTGCGACTTGATGATCCTCTCCAGGCAGCCTTTGCGCTCAACAGTGATCCGCAGCCTCAGCGATCTTTTCGCGGAGCGCTTCATGATGGCGGAGGTCACGCTTGCCGGCAGGACAATCCATGTCGGCGCCATCCACACCACCAAACCCTATTTCGACGAATTTCACACGATGGAGCTTGTGCGCGCCGCACTCGCCATCACCGACACCGAAGGTCCTCTTGTGCTCTCGGGCGACTTCAACGCCGCGAGCATCGCGCCGGACATGCGCATGTTCCTGCGCTGGACAGGATTGACGACGGCGGAACATGAGCCCGCGACGTGGCCGGTGCGGCTGGGCTCGCTCGGGCTACCGATCGATCACGTCTATGTCCGCCCACCGTTGAAGATCAAATCGCTCACGCGGCTGCCGGACCCTTTGGGGTCGAACCATTTCGGCCTGGTCGCCGAGATCGTCATCACCGGAAATTAGCTATTGTGCGGCGTCGGCCGCCAGGAACCCGCCGGACTGGCGAGCCCAAAGCTCCGCGTAAAGCCCGCCGCCAGCGATCAATTGCGTGTGCGTCCCCTCCTCGATGATCCGCCCCTTGTCCATGACGATCAGGCGGTCGAGCGCCGCGATGGTGGAAAGTCGGTGGGCGATCGCCAGAACGGTCTTGCCCTGCATCAGCCGCTCGAGATTGGACTGGATCGCGGCCTCCACTTCCGAATCCAGAGCCGAGGTCGCCTCGTCCAAAACGAGGATCGGCGCATCCTTGAGCATCACGCGGGCGATGGCGATCCGCTGGCGCTGACCGCCCGACAGTTTCACGCCCCGCTCACCCACATGGGCGTTGAAACCCTTGCGGCCCCGCTGGTCCTCGAGCGTGGCGATGAACCGGTCCGCCTCCGCCCGCCGCGCCGATGCCAGAAGCTGCTCGTCGGTCGCGTCCGGGCGTCCGAAGAGAACATTGTCGCGGATCGAGCGGTGCAGCAGCGATGTGTCCTGCGTCACCATGCCGATCTGCGCGCGCAGCGATTCTTGGCGCACCTTGGCTATGTCCTGCCCGTCGATCAGGATGCGGCCGTCTTCCAGATCGTAGAAACGCAAGAGCAGATTGACGAGCGTCGATTTGCCCGCGCCCGACCTTCCGACGATGCCGATCCTTTCACCCGCCTGGACGGTAAGCGAAAGTGCGTCGATCACGCCCTTTTCGCCGCCGTAACGGAAGCTCACGTTCTCGAAGCGGATTTCCGGCTTGCGGACCACGAGATCGGTTGCATCCGGCGCATCCACCAGCCCGATCGGCTGGGAGATCAGCTCGGCGGAATTCTGGATCGTGCCGATATTGCGCATGATGCCGTTCAGCTGCGTCATCAGCCTTCCGAGGAGGAAATTGAGCCTCAGCATCAGCGCCAGCGTGAAGGCGACCGCACCCGAGCTGATCTTTCCGCCGAGCCACAGATGCACGCTGAGCGCCGCCATCGTCACGATCATGACGCCCGAGAGGAAAGCCATCGATGCGCGGACGCCGGTGAGTAGACGGGTGAAGCCCAGAATGGTCGCCTGGAACCTCTCGAATCCCTGGCGCATATAGCCGTCGTTCGCCTCGTCGCGGCCGAACAGGCGCAGCGTCTGGATGTTCGAATAGGCATCCACCATGCGGCCGCTGATCATCGATCCGGCTTCGGCCGAAAGCTTGGAATGCTCGCGGATGCGGGGAACGTAGTACCGGGCAAGGACCGCGAAGATAGCAAGCCAGGCGAGCACCACCGCGGCCAGCCGCCAGTCGAGCTGCGCCACCAGCGCGACCGTGGAGACGGAATAGATCGCGACGAACCAGATGCTTTCCATGAATGCCGTCAGGACGTCRCCCGTCGCCTGTCCCGCCGACCAGACCTTGGTGACGATCCGGCCGGAAAAATCGTTCTGGAAGAAGCTCAGCGACTGGCGCGACACGTGGATATAGGACTGCCAGCGCACCAGGTTGTAGAAGCCGGGCGTGATGATCTGCTGGTCGACCAGCGCCGTGAAAAGCCCGATCAGGAAGCGCCCTACCCCGACGACAAGCGCCATGGTGACGAGTTCGGCGCCGTGATCGGCAAGAAGGCCGGACCAGCCCGCCGAAGGTTGCGCGGTCTCCAGGATATCGACCAGCCGGCCGACATACCAGAACATCGCCGCCTCGACGCCGGCAGCAAGCCCACCGAGCACCAGCATGGCAATGAAGGGAAACTTCGCCTGCCGCACATAGAACCAGACGAAGCCGAGCAGCCCTTCCGGCGGCTTCAGGTCGTCCCGCCTTGCGAAAGGTTTGATCCAGTTTTCGAAGGTGCGGAACAGAAAATTGGCCATGCCGCCCGATATAGGCGGATTCCCGCTGGCGGCAAAGGGAAAGCCATCGGCGCCAGACTTACATTTTGTGTGAGAGGTTTGGACCGGTATGCGCCATAAGAGATGCTCCCCGCGAACGGGGAGCATCCGGTTTTCATTCCGCCGCGACCTCTTCGGCTTCGTGGTCGGCAAGGAAGCCGCCAGACTGGCGGGTCCACAGGTCGGCATAGATGCCGCCGGAAGCCACCAGTTCCTGATGGGTGCCGGTTTCGATCATACGGCCCTTGTCGAGCATGATCAGCCGGTCCATCTCGGTTAGCGTCGAGAGGCGGTGGGCGATCGCGATCACCGTCTTGCCCTGCATGAGGGCGAAGAGGTTTTCCTGGATCGCCGCCTCGACTTCGCTGTCGAGCGCCGAGGTCGCCTCGTCCAGCACCAGAATCGGCGCGTCCTTCAAAAAGACGCGGGCGATCGCGATACGCTGGCGCTGGCCGCCGGAGAGCTTCACGCCGCGCTCGCCAACATGCGCGTCGAGACCCTTTCGGCCCTGCATGTCGGAAAGCCCTTCGATGAAGTCCCAGGCATTGGCGCGCTTGGCTGCCTGGATGATCTCCTCGTCGGTCGCGTCCGGCCGGCCGTAGGCGATGTTGTCGCGAATGGACCGGTGCAGGAGCGAGGTATCCTGCGTGACGACGCCGATCAGCGAACGGAGGCTATCCTGCGAGACCGCCGAGATATCCTGCCCATCGATGGTGATGCGGCCGCCTTCGAGGTCGTAGAACCTCAGGAGCAGGTTCATCAGGGTCGTCTTGCCGGCGCCGGAACGCCCGACCAGGCCAACCTTTTCGCCAGCCTGGATGTCCAGGTTGAGGCCTTCGATGATGCCTTTCGCCTTGCCGTAGTGGAAGCGGACGTTCTCGTAGCGGATATGCCCCTTCCTTGCAGCGAGCACGGTTGYGGCCGGCTTGTCCACCACATCATGCGGCTTGGTCATCATCTCCATGCCGTCATAAACCGTGCCGATGTTCTCGAAGAGAGCCGAGACTTCCCACATGATCCACTGCGACATGCCGTTGATGCGCATGGCAAGACCGATGGCGATCGCGATAGCGCCGATCGAGATCGCGCTTTCCAGCCAGAACCAGATGGACATGGCTGCGACGACGAAGAGCACCACACAGTTGATGAGATAGACCAGAACCTGGAAATTGGTCACCTTGCGCATCTGCCGGTGCACGGTTTCCAGGAAAATGTTCATCGCATCCTTGGCGTAGGCCTCTTCGCGGCCGGCATGGGAGAACAGCTTCACCGTGGCGATGTTGGTATAGCTGTCGACCACGCGGCCGGTCATCAACGAGCGCGCATCCGCCTGATCGGCCGATATCTTCTTCAGCCGAGGCACGTAATAGGTGACGATCGCCGTATAGAGGATCATCCACACCACCAGCGGAATGACCAGACGCCAATCCGCGGCGGCAACGACCGCGATCATCGAGATGAAGTAGACCGCGACATAGACGAAGACGTCGAGCACCTTCATCACCGTCTCGCGGATCGCAAGCGAGGTCTGCATCACCTTCGTCGATACCCGGCCGGCAAACTCGTTGGCAAAGAAGGTCATCGAGTGCCGGAGCAGGAAGCGGTGCATCTGCCAGCGGGCGATCATCGGGAAATTGCCCATCAGGATCTGGTGCATGATGAGCGCATTGAGCCCTGCGACGACCGGCAGGCCGATCAGCACGACAAATGCCATCACCAGCAGCCGCGGCCATTCCGTCTGAAGGAATGTCTCGCGATCGGCATGGGATAGCCAGTCAACGATATCGCCGAGGAACTGGAAAAGCGCCACTTCCCCCACGGCGATCAGCGTCGTGAGAATGGACATCAGCACCAGCCAGGGTGCCGCCGGCTTCGTATAATGCCAGCAGAAGGCCAGGAGGCCTTTGGGCGGCAAGGTCGGCGCATCGACGGGATAAGGGTTCAAACGCCGTTCAAACCAGGAGAACATTGACTGCTCCATCAATCGAATCGCCGTTGCTCGACCGCAAAACGCGGCCGTGGGACAAACGGCGAAAGTCAGAATATCGAGGCCGTACAATGGCCGCGTAACGAATTAGGGAAGAGGATGCTTGCGGGAAACCGCGAACGACCTACGCCAGAATCAGAATCGCAACGATCTGTGGGCGGAGGCGCGAGAGCACGGTCATATCCATGTGGGCCTCCTTGAGTTGGCGTTGAGAACGGTGCGCTTTTACCCGTTTGGCCGTCAAATGGGAAGAGCAAATCGGCAATTATAGGTGACAAAGTCTTGTCTGTTGCGCGAACGTCACAGCCAGGCCGTGTAGCGGAATTCTCTTGAGCATCGGCCATGATTTCCACTATGCGGCTTCCATGACCCAATTGCGCATCGCTCTCTATCAGCCCGATATTCCCGGCAATACAGGCACGATCCTGCGGCTTGCCGCCTGCCTCGGCCTTGGCGTCGAGGTGATCGAACCCGCCGGCTTCGACCTTTCCGATCGCAACCTGAAACGGGCCGGCATGGATTATCTCGCAAGCGTCACCCTGACGCGGCATGTGAACTGGCAGGCATTCGAGGACTGGCGGGCGGCAAGTGGCCGCCGCCTCGTGCTTGCCTCTACCAAGGCGGCCCTGCCCTATACCCGGCTCACCTACCGCTCCGACGACATTCTGCTTTTCGGCCGGGAAAGCGCCGGCGTCCCCGACCACGTGCATGAAAAGGCGGAGGCGCGGGTCCTCATCCCCATGGTCGAGGGCCAGCGTTCCATCAATGTCGCGATGTCCGCAGCGATGATCGCCGGAGAAGCACTCCGGCAAACGGGTTTCGGCTGAGGAGGCAGCAGGCATCACCCTCCCCCTTCCCTTGTTATGGCCATCGTCCCGGCAGTCAGCCGCGCCGCAAGCGAACCGAAGGCAATGGTCACCGCAGCCAGTCCAGCCAGTCCGAAGGACGCGGCATAGCCATTTGTCGCGATCACCGGCTGAGAAACCAGCGGCGAGAGGAACTGGCCGAGGAAGATGCCCGATACCAGCAAGCCGGAAATCCGGCCGCGAGATTGTGGCGGCGCAAGCATCATGGCGGCTGCGGCGAAGTTCGGCATGATCGTCCCCATACCGATCCCCGAGATCGCCATGCCGGCCAGCACGCCCGCGTAGTGTTCCGAAACGGAAAATATCAGGAAGGCTGAGCCCATCGAGCCGAAGGCAAGCGCGAAGACGCCCATGATGCCCAGTATGCGCCGGAAGCGGGCGAAGAACAGCGAGCTGACGACCCCGACAGCCTGACCGACGCCGATCGCCACGCCCATCAGGCTCGGCGCCGTAACCCCGATATCCTTCAGGAAGAAGGGAAGCTGCGTGGGGATCATGTAGAAGACGATCATGTTGAAGACGGCGCCCGCAAGCAGCACCGCCAGGAGGACGATGCCCCTTGCTCCGAGCTTGCCCGCCTGTCCCTTCGCAGTGGCGGTCGCCACCCGCACCGGCTCGCTTATGAACAGCAGCACAGCGGGCAGAACAAGGAAGGCGAGCGCATAGATGAGGAAAGGCGCGCGCCAATGCATCTCGGCCAGGAAACCGCCGCCCGTCAGGAAGATCGTCCCGCCGACGCCGACGAAAGCCTGTTGCAGGCCCATATAGCGGTCGCGCGCGGGACCCGTGAAGAAATCGCCGACCAGCGCCGTGCTGACGGTCATGATGCCGCCGACGGCAAGGCCGAGCACGGCCCGGCCGATCAGCAATCCGGTGAGCGTTTCGGCAAAGAGGCCGGAGCAGCCGGCGACCGCAAAGAGCGAAAGCGCCGCGACCAGCAGCGGCTTGCGCCCAAAACGATCTATCACCAGGCCGGCTACCGGCGAGAAGGCGGCGATGAAGATCGCCGGCAGCGTCAGCACGAGACGGCTCAACAGCGCCACGTTCGGCACGTCCGCAAATCGCGTCTCAATGCCGGGAAGCGCCGCGGAGATGGTCGCTCCGGACATGATCGTCAGCGTGCTTAACGAAAGCATCGTGGCATTGCGGTAGCTCTCCGGCACCAATCTTACGGGAGTGCCTTCCAGAGTCGTGGACCGGTTCAGCATCAGACGGCCTCCTCCACGACGAGCGCCTCGCGGCCGGCCCTCAGGGTCGAAGCCCACCATGTGAGCTGCCTCGCCAGCTTTTCGAGCTGCCGCGCTGCCCGCTGCGGTTCATGCAGGTTTCCGGCGTCATCGAATTTCTCATGGGCATGGGCGAAGCTGACGCTTTCGCGGATCGCGACCGTGCCGAGCTCGGCGAAGACCTGCCGCAATTGCTCGACCGCGCGCAGGCCTCCCGATACACCGCCATAGGATACGAAGCCGACAGGCTTGCCCCACCAGGGCTCGTAGAACATGTCGACAAGTTCCTTCAACGCTGCCGTGTAACCGTGATTGTACTCCGGCGTGACGACCAGGAACGCATCGGCACGGGTGAGATCGCGGGCAATCCTGGCCTGCATGTCCGCCCTCGCATCGCGCGTCTCGGCGGCTAGGTCGGCGGGATCGACGATCAGGATGTCCGCAGCCATCATCTCGGGCAGGTGCGTCAGTACCCAATCGGCGACCACGTCGCAGAAACGGCCAGGCCTCGCGCTGCCATAGATCAGTGCGACGGTCATTTTTGTCTTCATTGGAGATTGCTCCCGGGCTTTCGGTTCATGGGAGCGTCTGCTATAAAACCTCAACTAAAGTTTAGGTCAATAGGTCGAATGAAGAAAAAAACAGGTGAACGCGTTCCACTCGAACTTTCCGTCGGTGAGGTCGCCCGGCGAAGCGGCATAGCCGTCTCGACGCTGCATTTCTACGAAACCAAGGGACTGATCCGCAGTAATCGCAATCGCGGCAATCAGCGCCGCTATCCACGCTCGATCCTGCGTCGGGTCGCGATCATCAAGGTGGCTCAAAGGACCGGCATTCCGCTCGCCGAAATCGCCGAGGCGCTTTCGGTGCTTCCCCATGATCGGCCGGTGACGGCGCAGGACTGGCGCCTGCTGTCCGAAACCTGGAAGCGGCAGCTCGATGCACGCATCGAGAACCTCACCGCCCTTCGAAACCATCTCACCGACTGTATCGGTTGCGGCTGCCTCTCGATGCACGAGTGCCCGCTGCGCAACCCCGACGACGTTCTTTCGGAACAAGGCGCAGGTCCGCGACTTCTTCCTCTGGAGGATTTGGCGGAACATTCCGCCGGTTGAACATTTTTGCAAGGATGACTGCCAGCCGAAACCCGCCGAATTCTTTTCGGAAACGGCCGCCGAAAGCATTGTAAGGATTGGCCGGCCGGCGTTATCATCCTTAGCCGGCAAACCGGATTCCGGCATTTCCGGTTCGGCCGTCTGGGGAGCCGCCCATCTGGGGAACCGCATGGAATCCACCATCGTCATCGTGAACCTGCTTGGCGCCGTCGCTCTTCTGCTGTTCGGCCTCGCGCAGGTGAAGGATGGGGTCTCTCGCGCCTTTGGCCCGAAACTCCGCACCGGTCTCGCGACGGGAACCCGCAACGGCCCGCGTTCCTTTCTCTCCGGCTTCGTGGCCACGGTAGCGCTACAGAGCTCCACCGCCACCGCGTTGACGGTCGCCTCTTTCGTGGAACGCGACCTTATCCGCCCGCGGATGGCCCAGATCGTGCTGCTTGGCGCCAATGTGGGTACCGCCGTTACCGCCTGGATCGTTGCGACCGGCATCGAATGGCTCTCGCCCCTCCTCATCCTGGCCGGCCTGATCCTCCATCGCAGCGGATCGAGCGCGCGCCAGGGCGGCGGCACCGCACTTATCGGCGTCGGTCTCATGCTGCTCTCGCTRCATCTTCTGTCGGCGGCGACCGAACCGATGCGGGAATCCCCGGCGCTTGCCGCCTTCATCGGCCTTCTCGATGATGCCTGGCCCGTAGCGCTGCTTCTTTCCGCAGGCCTGGCCTTCGTATCGTCTTCCAGCCTTGCGATGGTGGTGCTGATCCTGTCGCTCGCCTCTACCGGCATCCTCTCGACCGGCCTCATCATCGTGCTGATCCTCGGTGCCAATCTGGGTGGAGCCGTGCCGCCCGTCATCGCCACCCTTTCCGGCCCGGCTGCTGCGCGCCGCATCACGCTCGGCAATCTGATCGTCCGCGCGGTGGGCTGCCTTATAGCCCTGCCGCTTGCCGGCTACGGCGCCGAACTCCTGGCAACGCTGCCGCTTTCGCCGCAGAAGCTTCCGGTCGATGCCCATCTGATCTTCAACGTCCTGCTTGCCGCGCTTGCCTGGCCCTTCTCCGGCCTACTCTCCGAGCTGATGACCCGGCTCGTCCCCTCCGAGGAGAGTGCCGAAACCGGACCGCGCTTCCTCGATCCCGATGCTCTCGAAACGCCGGTCGTCGCGCTTGCCAATGCGACGCGGGAGGTGCTCGCTGTCGGCGATCTCATCGAGCGCATGCTGATCCGCACCGAAAACGCCTTCAAGCACAATGATCTCGCGCCGTTGAAGGAAATCGAGACGCTCGAAAAGCGGGTCGATCTCATCCAGCAGGAAGTGAAGCTCTATCTTTCGAAGCTTGGGCGCGGGGGACTTGACGACGAGAATGCGAGGCGCTCGATCGCCATCATCGATTACGTCATCAACCTGGAGCATATCGGCGACATCGTCGAGAAAGGCCTATGCGGCGAGGTCAGGAAGAAGATCGATAACGGCCTCAAATTCTCCGAGGATGGCTATCGGGAGCTGGAAAGCCTGTTCAATCTCACGGTCGATAACCTGCGCGTCGCCCAGACCATCTTCGTCACCGGCGATTTCGATCTTGCCCGCCAGCTCATGGAGATCAAGGTCAATGTGCGCCACATGGAGAAGCAGTCTGCCGAACGGCATCTCGAGCGCCTGCGCGACGGAAAGCTGGAGAGCCTGCAGACCAGTTCGCTGCACCTCGACCTGCTGCGGGACTTGAAGCGCATCAACGCGCACATCGTCTCCGTCGCCCATCCGATCCTGGACGATAGCGGCGTACTCGTCGAAAGCCGCCTGAGACAGGCCGAACCGCGTTCGTAATATATGGAGAAACCCGGCCTAGTCGGCCGAAGGCAGCCGCCGCATGGTGAATTCGATCCGGTCGCCCTCGAGCTGGCGCCAGCTTTCCACCTCTGTCCAGTATGCGGCTTTCGGAAAGGCGTCGAACCATTCGCGCGCTTTCTCGCGGGCTTCCTCGCGTGAAAGCAGGAAGGTTTCGCGGACGAACATTCCCGACGGCTTGCCGGCTTTTTCCTGCCGATGCCGGTCGATCCTGCGCTTCAGGCCGTCAAGTGGCGGCGTTGTCTGTTTCGCCATGCACTTCACCTCTATGAGGGCAAGATAATGCGCCGGCGGATGCTTTGCGAGTCCCATTTTTCAGGCATAAGACGGCGCGTCAGTCTGGCGAATGGTTCGGGAAAGCCATTGCTGCTAATGACGCTTTCATAAAGACGAATCGCACCACGGGGTTGAGACAATGGAACGGCCGGTACTGCCGAAGGGGCTGCCCGCGGATATCGAAGAGAAGAAGGCCACCGCCAAGGCCTGGTTCGAGAGCTTGCGCGATACGATCTGCGCATCTTTCGAAACCCTGGAGGATGAGCTGGCCGGCCCYCTCTCCGACCAGCAGCCCGGCCGCTTCGTAGGCAAGGATTGGCTCCGAGATGACGGCGCGGGCGGCGGCGGCAGAATGTCGATGATGGAAGGCCGCGTCTTCGAGAAGGTCGGCGTCCACACCTCCACAGTCTACGGCGAGTTTTCCGCCGATTTCCGCAGCCAGATCCCCGGTGCCGAGGAAGACCCGCGTTTCTGGGCGTCGGGGATTTCGCTGATCGCCCATCCCGTCAATCCCAATGTACCGGCCGTTCATATGAACACCCGCATGGTGGTGACGACCAGCCAGTGGTTCGGCGGCGGCGCCGACCTGACCCCGGTCCTCGATCGCCGCCGTACCCAGACCGACCCCGACAGCCTGCTTTTCCATCGCGCCATGGAAATCACCTGCGGCCGCCATGCTACCGTCGCGGATTACGGCCGCTACAAGCAGTGGTGCGACGAATACTTCTTCCTGAAGCACCGCAACGAGCCGCGCGGCATCGGCGGCATCTTTTTCGACTGGCTGCATTCGGAAGAGGAAAAAGGCGGCTGGGGGGCGGATTTCGCCTTCGTGCAGGATGTCGGCCGCGCC
Organism: Rhizobium sp. LCM 4573; assembly: GCF_001854865.1. Taxonomy (GTDB): domain Bacteria; phylum Pseudomonadota; class Alphaproteobacteria; order Rhizobiales; family Rhizobiaceae; genus Neorhizobium. The sequence continues at coordinate 253,721 of NZ_MDDW01000001.1, forward strand.
TTCAGCCTCGTCTATCCCAAGATCGTCCGCTCCAACTTCAACCAGCCCTGGACGGAAAATGATCGCGACGAGCAGCTCGTCCGCCGCGGCCGTTACGTGGAGTTCAATCTCCTCTATGACCGCGGCACGATTTTCGGCCTGAAAACGGGTGGAAACGTCGAATCCATCCTGTCTTCGCTGCCTCCGGTGGTGCGCTGGCCTTGAGCGCTCCGCATAGCGGGCAATGCGACGCGCCAACACCTTTTCGTTAACGAATTTGATACCCAAAACCGCCTGTCGGTGTTAGCCTTTGCGCTGGTAGCACCGGAGGAGGATCGCCATGACAGCGAACAAGCCAGTGCCTAATCTCTCCGAGAGCCGGACCGGCATCCCTGCTCTCGCCAATCCCGAGACCATCGATCGTCTCGCGACGGAAATGCGGGCCCGCAGCGGCAGCGAACTGCCCTATTCCTTCTGCGTCGAACAGGTGAAACGCCAGCTTTCCGTCAGGATGGCCGGAGCGCCGGCAGCCAATGATTCAAGGCCGCCGGCAGCCGGGGACGACGACAGGACAGCCGCGGTCTTCCGCGCCTGGGCACTATCCGAATGAAGGCTCGGTCTGGAACGGGTTCGTAACTGACGAGTTATCCCGACACCGTGGCGCGCAAGGGGTGCGCCGCGGCCGGTATTCGCTTGATGACAGGAGGAAAAGGGATGAGACTGTTCGAATGCGGCACGCTCGTGCCGGGCTGCCAATGGCATACCCGAGCCGATCAGGATGCCGAAGTCGTGCGCCGGGCCGTGGAGCATCTGCGCACCGACCACGGCGAGGACATCATCCGCGAGAACATGATCGAGAATATCAAGGCCCGCATACGCGACGAGGCAAAACCGGACGCCGCCTGATCCGCCGATTATGGCCGGTCCCGCAGCATTTCCTCGAGCCGGGCGGCAAGTGCCGTCCGGTCGGGCAGGAAATTGCGCTCCATCCAGAATTTCTCCAGCGCGGCGAGGATCTCGCCCACCCTCTTTCCTGCCGGCACGCCCGCCGCCAGCACGTCCGCGCCGCTTAAGGGGAAGACGGGCTTATTATAGTTCCCTGCCCTATCGAGCAGCACGGAAAGCCGCGCGGATTTTCGCATCGCCACCGGATCGCTCTCCGCGCCGGAACGCGCTGCCGCAAGCGCCAGCCTGAGGCGCATGAGAATGCCTTCCTTGCCGTGCCGGTAGAGCAAACGGTCGAAACCGATATCCGTCACCTCGTCCGGCAGGTTCGGCGCGGCCGCCCAGGCGGCAAGTTTCGCTGCCTCGACATTCGACATTCTCAACCGCTTCGAAAGAGCCTCGATACGCTCCGCGTCGGGCGGCACGATGGCGGCCAGCCGCAGCATCGGATCTGGCGCCCAGCCCAAGGTCTGTTCCGCGGCGACAAGTCCGTGAATGCCGTCTATGCCCCATTTCTCGGTTTCCGGCAGAATTTCCGTCAGCACACCGGTCTGACGCATCCAGAGAAGCGCGCGCGACGGGTCGCGAGCCGAAAGCAACTTCTTCGTCTCGGCCCATACCCGTTCGGCCGAAAGCGTCGAGAGCCTGTCCTTGGCCCGCGCACAGGCTCTAAGGCCATCGGCATCGGGCCGGCCCGAACCGTAGTGGGCGAAGAACCGGAAGAAGCGCAGGATGCGCAGATGGTCCTCGGCAATGCGCGTTGCCGCATCGCCAATGAAGCGCACCGTGCGGCTTTCGATATCCGCAAGTCCGCCGACGAGGTCCACCACCTCGCCCCTGTCGTCCGCATAAAGCGCATTGATCGTCAGGTCGCGGCGCTCCGCATCCGCCTGCCAGTCAGTGCCGAAAGCAACCTGCGCATGGCGGCCGTCGGTTTCGACATCGCGGCGCAATGTCGTCACCTCATAGCCATGCCCGTCCGCCACAAGCGTCACCGTGCCGTGATCGATCCCCGTCGGCACAGCCTTGACGCCTTCCGCCTTGGCCCGCTCAGCGACGATTTCCGGCAGCAAGGTGGTCGCGATGTCGATGTCGCCGACGGGCAGCCCCATCAGCGTATTGCGCACCGCGCCGCCGACCACGCGCGCTTCTCCGCCATCGGCGTTGAGCAGGGAAAGAACCCGCTGCAAGGCCGGAGCGCGGAACCAGTCTTCGTCGGCAATGCTCGTCATGCGTAGAGCCTTTCATAGAGCGTGCGCAGGATGCCGGCCGTGATACCCCAGATGTTCCGCTCCCCATAGGGCATCAGATAGAAATGCCGCTCGACCCCGTTCCAGACGCGGCTGCCGCGCTGATGGTTCGCTTCGGTCATCAGAAAAGATAGCGGAACTTCAAATATTTCGTCCACTTCCTTCGGATTCGGTCTCAACTCGAAACCACGCCGGACGACCGAAAGCACGGGGGTGATGCGGAACCCGGTCGCAGCGAAATAGGTGGGCAGCCGCGCCAGCGGCTCCACGAAGGAGCGGTCGAGACCGATCTCCTCCTCCGTTTCCCTCAGCGCCGCCTGTTCCGGCGAAATGTCGGTGGGATCGATCGCACCTCCCGGAAAGGCGATCTGCCCCGAATGCTTCCTTAGGCTTGCCGTCCGTTGCGTGAGAATGACCTTCGCCTCTTCGCCGTCGTCGATCACCGGCACGAGCACCGCCGCATCGCGCAGTTTCAGGCCTTCCACCTGCGTCACGATATCGGGATTGAGCAGATGGTCGCCGTGGTCCCGCCATGCGTGATCGATCGGACCGCCGTTCTGGTGAAGGGCGCGGTGGCGGAATTCATCGGCGGAATAAAGGGGGAATTCACTCATCGGGAAAGCGCATCGAGTTCGGCTTCGCGCATCACCGGGAAGACCTGATTTCCGGAGCGTATGGCGAACATGGAAACGCCGTCGATTTCGATGGTCTCACCGAGCTCGACAAGGTCGTACATCACGGCTCTGGAAACCAGCGCCTCCAGCCGTCCGCGCACCAGAAGATAGGGTTTGAGCTCCCGGTTCTCGCCATGCATGACGAAGCGCAGCGGGTGCTCCTCGCCCGCCTCCACCACGTCGCCCACATTGGTGCGGAAGGTAAGCACTTGGCCTCCCTCACGCTCGGTAACGCTCATCTCGACGGCCAGGAAGGGTGYGTCCGCGACGCGGATACCCACCTTTTCGACAGGCGTTACGAGGTAGGTCTTCCCATCCTCGTCCTTGCGAAGCACCGTGGAGAAAAGCCGCACCAGCGGCGCCCGGCCGATCGGCGTTCCCATGTAGAACCAAGTACCATCCGGACGGATTTCCATGTCGAGATCGCCGCAGAAAGGCGGGTTCCATTTCTCGACAGGAGGAAGCCCGCGCTTTCCGTTTCCGGCCTGCCCCCCAACCTGCTCGGCGGCGCGCGAGATCATCGCCGCGAGGCCTGCGGCATCCGATGCGGAACTGATCGTTTCCCTCGCCATCTTTCAGTCTCGGTTCCGGCGTAAGCAAATGTTCCTCACGAGATAGTCATTCGAAACGCGCTTGTCAGCCACATTTCGGGTAATAAGTTTGTTTGGATGAAGCGTGTGCTGCACCGCAGCGATTCGTCGAACCCGCGCATAATGCTGCGGAGAAGGCCTGAGGAGAACGACATGGGCATGATGAATTCCACCGAAGCCGTTCTCGACGAGAAGGCCATCATCGCCGCTGCGGAAAATGCCCTTTCGGATATCGCGGCCATCCGCACAGAGGTGGCCAAGGTCATCTTCGGCCAGGAGAACGTGGTGGAGAACACCCTGCTGGCGGTGCTTTCGGGCGGCCATGCACTTCTCGTCGGCGTTCCGGGCCTGGCCAAGACCAAGCTCGTCACCACCCTCGGCGCCGTTCTCGGCCTCGACGCCAACCGCATCCAGTTCACGCCCGACCTGATGCCCTCGGATATCCTGGGCTCCGAAGTCATGGACCAGGACGAGAGCGGCCGGCGCTCCTTCCGTTTCGTCAAGGGGCCGGTCTTCGCCCAGCTCCTGATGGCCGACGAGATCAACCGTGCCTCGCCGCGCACCCAGTCGGCGCTCTTGCAATCCATGCAGGAATACCACATCACGGTGGCCGGCCAGCGCTATGATCTGCCCGCCCCCTTCCATGTGCTCGCCACCCAGAACCCGCTGGAGCAGGAAGGCACCTACCCGCTTCCGGAAGCCCAGCTCGACCGCTTCCTGCTGCAGGTGGACGTGCTCTATCCGGAACTTGACGCCGAACGGCAGATCCTGCTCGAAACCACAGGTCTTTCGGAAACCAAACCCCGCGGCATCATCGATGCGGCGCGGCTCCAGGAAATCCAGACCCTGATCCGCCAGATGCCGGTGAGCGACAAGGTGGTCGACGCGATCCTCAATCTCGTCCGCTCCGCCCGCCCCGGCCACGGCAATGCCGCGACGGACAAGCACGTCGCCTGGGGACCCGGTCCCCGCGCCGGCCAGTCGCTGATGCTGACGGCCCGCGCCCGCGCGCTCTACCAAGGCCGTCTCGCCCCTTCGCTCGACGATGTCTATGCGCTTGCCGAACCCGTGCTCGAACACCGGATGGCGCTCAATTTCGCCGCGCGCGCCGAAGGCATGTCGGTGCGCGACGTCATCGCCAATCTGGTCAGGGAAGCCCGGGGCTGACGCCCTCATGCGGGCTTAGAAAGGACAGCGCGTGGCATCTATCGGCCAGATCGTCGAGCAGACACCCAGCAGCGAAGTCCTTTCCCGTGCCCAGGCGCGGGCAATGCTCGTGCCCGATTGCATGGTCGAGGCAAAGCGCATCGCCAATACGGTGATCGCCGGCTGGCATGGCCGCCGCAAACGCGGCATCGGCGAGAATTTCTGGCAGTTCCGGCCCTATGCCGAAGGCGAGAGCCTGTCGCGCATCGATTGGCGCCGCTCCGCCCGCGACGACCATACCTATGTCCGCGACCGGGAATGGGAAGCCGCCCACACGATCTGGCTCTGGGCCGACATGTCGCCCTCCATGATGTACAAGTCCACCTTCGGCACGGTTTCCAAGGAAAGCCGGGCGCTGGTGCTGATGCTGGCGCTCGCCGAAATCCTCGCCCGTTCCGGCGAGCGGATCGGTTGCCCTGGCATCATGGAGCCGATTTCGGCGCGCAATGCCGCCGAACGACTGGCGACCGCCATCATCCACGCGCCGCTGACGACCGGGCTTCCCGAAACCAGCATGATCCGCGGCCACAGCGATATCGTCCTGATCGGCGATTTCCTTGATGATGCCGACCGGGTGATGGAACGGATCGCACCGCTCGGACGCCGGGGGCTGCGCGGCCATCTGGTCGAGATCGCCGATCCGGCCGAAGAGATTTTCCCCTATAACGGCCGCACGGAATTCACCGACCCGGAAACCGGCGAGAAGCTTGTTTCAGGCCGCGCCGAGACGATCCGGGATGAATATCGGCGTGCCTATCTCGCCCGGCGTGAAAATTTGGGCCTGTTGCTTCGCAACCTTGGTTGGAGTTTCGTGTTCCATCGGACGGATCACCTTGCATCCGAAGCCTTGGTGGCCGTGCATAGCTATCTCTCCGGCATGCCGGCGCAAAAGCCGATCGGAGGACGATGATGGGCGCTCTCGCCTTTGCCTATCCGGCCATTCTGCTGGGCCTTCTTTCGCTGCCGGTCATCTGGTGGCTGCTGCGGCTCACCCCGCCGCGCCCCAAGACGGAGGTTTTTCCGCCGCTGAATATCCTGGCGACTGTGCTGAAGCGCGAGGAGACGCCATCGAAGAGTCCTTGGTGGCTGACGCTGCTGCGCATGCTGCTCGCCACCGCCGTCATCCTGGCGATCGCCGATCCTGTCCTGAACCCGCGCGCCGGCTCGCTCAACGGCTCGGGCCCGCTCGTGCTGGTCATGGACAACGGCTGGGCAGCCGCGCCGGACTGGGAGCGCCGCGTCCAAACCGCAAGCACTCTGATCGACGATGCCGAAAGCGCCGATCTGCCCGTCTCGATCACCTTCACCGCCGATACCAGCCATGACGCCACTCCCGGCAGCGCCATCACCGCGCGCGACAAGCTCGGCGCGGCAAGGCCGCAGCCGCTCGTGCCGGACAGGGCGCGCGCCGCGGAGGCTATAAGCGAAGCCATGAATGGTGCCCGCCCCGGCACGCTCGTCCTGCTTTCCGATGGCGTAGCCGTAGCGGGAGACGAACAGGCAATATCTGCCCTGGCCGGTATGGCGCCCGCCGAAATGCGTGTCATAGAGGGCGATGGGCAAGGCGCCGTCGCCCTAACCGGCGCCGTCAACAACGCCGGCGCGATGACCGTCACGGGAACCCGGCTCTCCACGGCAGCCTCGCGGAGCCTCACGGTCAACGCGCTCGATACGCAGGGCCGCTCGCTTGCTTCCGGCACGCTCCAATTTGCGGCAGGCTCGGCAGCTGCCACGGCGGAAATCGACGCCCCCTTCGAGCTGCGTAACGATTTTGCCCGCCTTGGCATCGAGGGGCTGTCGACCGCCGGTTCGGCACATCTTCTGGACGACGGCTTCAAGCGCCGTCGCGTGGCGTTGCTCGCCGGCGAAAGCGGCAGCGACTTCCAGCCGCTCCTGCAGCCACTCTACTATGTCAGCCGGGCACTCTCGCCCTATGCGGACGTCATCCAGCCCAACACCGCCGATTTGTCCGTCTCCATCCCGCAGGTCCTTGAGGGCAATCCGTCAGCCATCATCATGGCCGATGTCGGCCGTCTGCCCGCCGAGACCTACGAGCCGCTGCAGCAATGGATTTCGCGCGGCGGCACGCTGATCCGCTTCGCAGGACCACGGCTGGCCGCTGCCCCGGCAGATGATCCGCTCGTTCCCGTCATCCTGCGCCAGGGCGAGCGCGCGCTCGGCGGCGCCATGTCCTGGTCCGAACCGCAGCCGCTCGCGGATTTCCCGTCGTTCGGCCCGTTTGCCGGCATGCAGCGCGCAGCCGACATCACGGTCACCCGGCAGGTCCTTGCCGAGCCGACACCGGACCTAGCGGAACGAACCTGGGCAAGCCTTGCCGACGGCACTCCGCTCGTTACCACCCGCGATGTGGAGGCCGGCCGCATCGTGCTCTTCCACACCAGCGCCGAGGCGACCTGGTCGAACCTGCCGCTCTCCGGCAACTTCGTCGAGATGCTGCGCCGTGTCGTTCAGATCGCGCGTGCTGGCGGCGCGTCGACCACCGGCGGAACGGCGGACGCTGCCGCGACCTTGCCGCCCTATCGCCTGCTCAATGCGGATGGCGTCCTGACCACCGAAACGGGCACGGCCAGGCCGATCGCCATTTCCACCGGCCAGACCCCTGTCGCGAGCTTCGATCATCCGCCCGGCCTCTACGGCACGGAAGACGGCTTCTCGGCGGTCAACCTGCTTGCTCCGGGCACGGTCCTTTCACCGTTCGATCCGGCATCGGGCGGCATCCCGGTCGTTCGCGAAGGCCTGGTCGGCGGAGAGGCGCTGTCCCTTCGCCCTGCCCTCTTCGCGCTGGCCTTCGCCCTGCTCGTGCTCGACAGCATCGTCGTGCTCTTCATGAATGGCGTCTTCACGCGGCTGCCCCGCATCCCGCGCGCCGGCCGTACGGCGGCGACGATCGCCGCGATCGCGGCTGCCCTCCTGGCCTTCCAGCCGGGCGAGACCCATGCGCAGGATGCCAAGCCCGGCGACGAACAGATACTCGAACGTCTCGATACCACCCATCTCGCCTATGTCGTCACTGGCGAGGCGGACGTGGACCGCATTTCCGAACAGGGGCTGGAGGGTCTGAACCAGTTCCTCACCTATCGCACGACCCTCGAACCCGGCGCTCCGGTCGGCCTCGACATCGCCAAGGACGAGCTTTCCTTCTATCCGATCATCTATTGGCCGATCTCGGCCTCCGCCCCCATGCCCTCGCAGGCCGCGATCTCGCGCATCGACGCCTATATGCGCAACGGCGGGACCGTGCTCTTCGATACGAGGGACCAGTATTCGGCGCTCGACGGAGGCGGAACCACCCCGAACGGAGAGCGGCTTCAGGCGATCCTTGCCAATATCGACATCCCGCCTCTGGAACCGACCCCCGAGGATCATGTCCTGACGCGGTCCTTCTATCTGCTCACCAGTTTCCCTGGCCGCTATACCGGCAGCCCGCTCTGGGTCGAGGCGCGGCAGGATGCCCGAAATACCGGCTCGCAGCTTTCCTCCTCCGGAGACGGGGTGACGCCGCTGCTCATCACCGGAAACGATCTTGCCGGCGCCTGGGCCCTCGATAGCCAGGGCATAGCCGTGCTGCCGACCGTGCCGCCGGATGAGATGCAGCGCGAATACGCCTATCGCGCCGGCRTCAACATCATGATGTACATGCTGACCGGCAACTACAAGGCAGATCAGGTGCACGTACCGGCGCTGCTCGAACGGCTGGGCCAGTAAGGGAGAAGCGAACATGACCCTCGAATTCGCCCCCTTCTTCTCCTGGTCTATCCTCGCCGGCCTCGCCGTGCTGGCCGTGGTCCTCGCCGCGCTCGCTTTCTGGCGCGGCGTGCGCGGCGCGACGCTGCGCGCGCTGGCGCTCGCCTTCCTGCTTCTGGCACTCGCCAATCCCTTCCTTGCGCAGGAGGACCGCGAACAGCTCTCGACCATCGTGCCGATCATCGTCGACCGTTCCCAGAGCCAGGAGACGGCGGAGCGCAGACCCCAGACAGACGCGGCACTCGCCCGCCTGCAGGAGCGTTTCTCCCGCTTCCCGCGTATCGAGACACGCATCGTCGAAGTGGCCGACGACGCGGATTCCGACACGCCTTCCACGCGGCTATTCACCGCCCTCTCCTCCGCGATTTCCGACGTGCCCCCGGCCCGCATCGGCGGCGCGGTCTTCCTGACGGACGGCCAGATTCACGACCTTCCCGGCATCAACCAGAACCTCGGCTTCAATGCGCCGGTTCATGGCCTCATCACCGGCCATCAGGAAGAGTTCGACCGGCGCATCGAAGTGGTCCGTGCGCCGCGCTTCGGCATCGTCGGCGAAGAGCAGGAGCTGACCTTCCGCGTCTTCGACGACGGGCGCGGCGGCGGCGGCACAGCCGAGGTCGACATCCGGATGAACGGCCAGCAGATCGCCACCCTTCAGGCCGCGCCCGGTGCTGAAACGCCCTTCACCTTCACCGTACCGCGCGGCGGCAACAATGTGATGGAATTCTCCGTCGCCGAACTGCCGGGCGAAGTGACGGCCGCCAACAACCGCGCCATCCACGTCATCGACGGCATCCGCCAGAACCTTCGCGTCCTCCTCGTGTCCGGCGAGCCGCATGCCGGCGAACGCGCCTGGCGCAATCTCCTTAAATCCGATGCGTCGGTGGATCTGGTACACTTCACCATCCTGCGCCCGCCGGACAAGCAGGACGGCACGCCGATCAACGAGCTGTCTCTGATCGCCTTCCCGCATCGCGAGCTCTTTATCGAGAAGATCCAGGATTTCGACCTCATCATCTTCGATCGCTACACGCATCGCAATGTGCTGCCGATCCTCTATTACGATTATATCGCCCAGTATGTGCAGAACGGCGGAGCGCTGCTGATCGCCGCGGGCCCGGAACACGCGGGCGAAGATTCGATCGCCAGCACGCCGCTCGAACAGGTCCTGCCCGCCTCCCCGACCGGGGACGTGCATAATGCCGGCTTCTATCCGCATCTTTCCGCAGAAGGGCAGAAGCATCCCGTCACGCGCGGACTCGACGGTTCGAACCAGAACCCGCCCGCGTGGGGGCGTTGGTTCCGCACCATCGATGTCGGCACGCCTGAGGGGCAGACGGTCATGCAGGGCGATGGCGACCGGCCGCTCCTCGTGCTGAACCGCGAGGGCGAGGGCCGCGTGGCTATGCTGCTTTCCGATCATGGCTGGCTTTGGGCGCGCGGCTTCGAGGGCGGCGGACCGCATGCCGCACTCTATCGCCGCATCGCCCACTGGCTGATGAAGGAACCGGAACTCGAGGAAGAGGCGCTGACTGCCCGCGCCGTCGGCCGCACGCTGGAAGTGACGCGCCAGACGATCGGCGACGATCCGGGTCCGGCCACCATCAAATATCCCTCCGGCCGCACCGAGACCATGCCGATGACGGAAGCCACCCCCGGCCAGTATCGGCTGGAACGGCGCATGGAGGAAACCGGCCTCTTCGAAATCACCAATGGAGACCTCTCCACGCTCGTTCATGTCGGCACGGTCAACGCGCCTGAGTTCAAGGCGATGATTTCCACCACCGAGACGCTTGCGCCCTATGCTCAGAAGACCCGCGGCCTCGTCGCGCGTGTGGCGGAAGGAAACGGCGTGACGCTGCCGGATATCTTGCCGGTGCGCGGCGAAGTCCGCATCAGCGATTCCGACCGCATGGTGATCCGCCTCACAGACGAGACCGTGCTCAAGGGCATCAACACGCTGCCGCTGTTTGCGGGCTTTGCCGGTCTCTCGGCTCTGCTCTTCGCCGTCGCGGCTATGTGGTGGCGCGAAGGGCGGTAACTGGAACTTCCCTGCCTCTTTGCCGTGTACTAGGCTGTCTAAACGCTTCCGGTAGCTCGCCTAGGCCATCGCGACTGCGGCCGCCTGCGGCGCGCAGGCCTCGCTTTCACCCGCGGCGCTGCCGGCAAAACTCTCGCGTATCTGCTGACGCAGCCAGACGTTTGCGGCATCGTTGTCCGTGTGGCTCGCCCAGGCCATCTTCACCGGCGGAAAGGTCAGCGAAACCGGCACCGGACTGACCTCGAGCCCGAGCAGCGGGCCATAACGGTCAGCAATGCGTCTGGATACGGTCGCGACGACCGGGCTCGCCTTGGCTGCGGCAAGAACCGACATGAAACCCGGAGCCGCGGCGACTACGTTCAGCTCAAGACCCGCGATTTCCAGCGCCTCCTTGATGCAGCCATGCAAGCTCTCGTTCTGAGAGATCACCGCATGCTCGATCGCAAGAAAGCTCTCGAGGTTCAGCGGATTCTGCAATGGAAGCAGCGCCGGATTGTAGCAGCATGCAAGCTCGACCTCGTAGAGCGTCTCGAATGAGCGCCTGCTTGTCCTGGAATAGGTGCATCCGACGGCGAGGTCCGCGCCACCATCCTCCAGCGACGGTTCCGCCGCGTCATCGGGAAAGACCCGCGCCAGTATCTTGATACCGGGCGCGAGCCGCTGCAGCCGGGCGGTCAGGTCCGGCACCAGCAGGAGTTCGATTTCCGGCGACATCGCAATGCGGAAGGTCCGTTCCTCTGTTGCGGGATCGAAGATATCGCCGCCTGTCAGCGCGAGTTGCGCCTGCCTCAATGCCTGACGCACGGGCACGGCAAGGCTGCGCGCCCGAGCGGTCGGCTGCATGGTCTGGCCGACACGGATGAACAATTCGTCCTGAAGGAGAATTCTCAGCGTCGAGAGCGAATGACTCATCGCCGGCTGCTGGATTTTGAGGCGCCGCGCCGCCTTGGTCACGCTTCCCTCGCTCATCAGCGCGTCGAATGCGACCAGGAGATTGAGATCGAACGAACGCAGATTGAAATGATCGATAGTTGTCATGAGCCGCATCGATTTGTTTGCTGATACACCGATACATACGTGCGCTCCAGGTCGTTTCCAAGACCGCTTAGCCAACCAGCACCTGGAGTTCCTTCATGCAGACCCGACGCTCCCTTCTGAAGAATACCGCCGGCATGGCCCTTGCCGCTGGCGCCATTGCCAGCCTGYCCGCCGCAGCGCTTGCCAAGGCGCCGATCGTCGGCCGCCAGGCCGCCGGCTATTACCGGCTGAAGCTCGGCGATTACGAGATCACGGCGCTTTCGGACGGCACGGTGCCGCTGCCCTTGCCCAAGCTCTACAAGAATATCGGGGAAGCAGAGGCCGAAGCCATTCTTGCCGGCTATTTCCAGCCGAACCCGTCGCAGACTTCGGTGAATGCCTATCTGGTCAATACCGGCGACAGGCTGGTTCTCATCGATGCCGGCACCGGAACCCTGATGGGTCCGGTTCTCGGCAAGCTCGTCGACAGCATCGAGGCATCGGGCTACAAGACGGCGGAGATCGATGATGTCATCCTGACCCATATCCATGCGGATCACTCCGGCGGGCTTACCGTGAACGGAAAGCGCGTGTTCGAAAATGCGGTGGTGCGCGTGAACCGGCGAGAAGCCGAGTTCTGGCTGAAGGCCGATGCCGCCGCCAAGGCCGATCCCGTGCTGGGGCCGCAGATCATCCAGGCCGAGCAATGCGTCGGCCCCTATGTCGATGCCGGTATGTTCGAAACCTTCGAGGACAATGCCGCGCCTCTCCCCGGCTTCGGCTCAGTCCTGCGGGCGGGCCATACTCCGGGCCACAGCGCCATCGTGGTCGAGAGCAAGAGCGAGAAAATCATGTTCTGGGGGGATATCGCGCATGGCGATGTCCTGCAGTTCGACCGGCCGGAAGTCACCATAGAGTTCGATGTCGATCAGAGGCAGGCCGCTGCGACGCGTGCCGTCGCCTTTGCCGAAGCCGCGGATCAGAAATATCTCGTCGCCGGCGCGCACCACGCTTTCCCCGGCATCGGACATGTCCGCAGGGATCAAACCAACTATCAGTGGGTGCCGCTGCTTTATACCGCGACCTTCTGACAAGCGCTCAGGCACCGTCATCCGCGACGGTGCCCGACAATTCTGCTGACCGGATCACGCCAGCGAAGCCTGCTTCGTCTCCGCATCGATCATCGTTGCCGCGACGGCCGCGACCACGAGAAGGGCCGCGAAAAGACCGATCGCGATGCCGATTCCTTGCGCGACGACCAGCCCCACCAGCGAAGGCGCGAGCAGCCCGCCGAGGCGCGCCATCGCGCCTGCCGCGCCCATTCCGGTGGCGCGGGATGCCGTCGGATAAAGTTCCGGCGTATAAGCATAGAGCGCGCCCCAGGTGCCGAGCAGCGCGAAGCTCATGATGAGCAGCGCCGCTCCCACCATGAAGCCATTGCCGGCCACGACGAAGAGCAGGCAGCCGAGGGCCGAAAGCAGGCAGAAACCGATCAGCGTCGGACGCCTCCCCCATGCCTCCACGCCATAGGCCGCCAGCGCATAGCCCGGAAGCTGCGCGAGCGCCACCAGCACGAGGAAGCCGTAGCCGCGCACGAAGCCGAACCCGCCGCTCGCAAGCTGCGGCGGCATCCAGGTGAAGACGCCGTAATAGGAAACCGATACGAGGAACCAGATCGCCAGGATCATCAGGCTGCGGCGGCGAAGCTCGCCGGAAAAGATCGCCGTGTCGCGCGGCTGCGGTTGCATGGCAAGCCTGGTCTCGGCGGAGAGCGGCTCCCCGCCGTTGACCGCCAGCATCCTGCCCACGATCGCCTTGGCTTCCGGCTCCCGCCCCGATCGCATCAGGTAAAGCGGCGATTCCGGCACCAGGAAACGCAAGCCGATCCCGATCAGCGCCGGCACGGCGGTGACCGCGAAGATATAGCGCCACGCATCCGCTACCCCGTAGACGCTGGCCGCCCAGGCGGCGAGCGCCACGACCAGCGTGCCTACCGCCCAGAAACCTTCGAGGATCACCAGCCAGCGGCCCCGGTTCTTCGCGGGCAGGAATTCCGCCATCATCGCATAGTCGACCGGCAGCGTGCCGCCGACGGCAGCCCCGGTCAGGAAGCGCAGTATCAGCAGCGTGGTAAAATTTGGCGCGAAGACTGAAAGCAGGCCGAAAAGTGCGTCACAGGCAACCGTGACGATCAGCACGCGGCGGCGGCCGACCTTGTCGGCCAGCCTTCCAAAGCCCATCGCGCCAATGAGCATGCCGAGGAAGAAGAGTGTTCCAGTCTGCAGCGCCTGCGGCACGGTAAGACCGAAAGTCGCCGCGATCGAGGCTGCCGTAAAGCCGACTGCCAGAACCTGCATTGCGTCAGCAGCCCAGACCAGCCCGAATATGCCCATCAGCCGCCGCTGATAGGGCCCTGTTCCGGCGCGATCGAGCGCCTCGTCCATCGTGATTGCCGCCATTCCACCCACTCCCCTGAGCCGACGGGCGATGAAGCCCGCATAAGCGCCGCCTTTGGGTGATTAACGGAATTGCCCTATCCGCGCCAGCCGATTGTTCCCTTGAGCCGCGGATGAACGCCTTCCGCCATCGGCACGACCAGCACCCTGCCCGGATCGACCGGGCCTGGGAACTTCAGTGCATCGTAGGAAACCCTTTCGAAGCCGAGCGGCATGTAATACGGCGGATCGCCGACAAGGATCACCGCTTCCGACCCATGTCTTCTCGCCGCCTCCACGGCGATCCGCACCAGTTCGCGACCGATGCCCCGGTTCTTGTGTGAGGGCCGGACCGCGAGCGGCCCCAGCAGATGCCCCTTCACCTCGCCCGCGTGAACCGGCGTCATCCGCACCGAGGCGATGGTCTCGCCATCGTCGGCGCAGACGAAGGAGAGCGAACGATCATGCGGCCCCTGCTCGCGAATGCGCGCCGCTGCCTTGGCGAACCGGCCGGGGCCGAAAGCTTCCGCGTTGATGAGTTCGATGACGGCATCATGGGACGCGTCCTCGGTGAGGTAGACAAGATCGTGCTTGAGCATCTGCATGGAGGGACCGAAGCCTTGAGAAAGTAGAGGGCATGACGAATGATCTCGGCGACGCTTCCGTGAGCGTCGTGTTCGCAAGATCAGCGTCGTCGCAGTGCCCGTACTTCGGTCATGGAGGAGATGTTCCCAAAATTTGCGAAAAGGCACCTAGCAGGAAATTCCGCCCGCGTCCAATGCAAAAACGCAGCGTTCATCAAATCGCGGCTCCCAATCCCGCACCGCTGCCGTATGTATCTCGGACGACCGCAACCGGGAGATCATCATGGGCAGGCTCGTGAATGGAAAATGGCAGGACGTCTGGTACGACACCAAGGAAACCAGAGGGCATTTCAAACGCTCCGAATCGCAGTTCCGCAACTGGCTGACGGCGGATGGTTCGCCCGGCCCATCGGGCAAGGGCGGTTTCAAAGCCGAGGCCGGGCGCTATCACCTCTACGTTTCCTATGCCTGCCCCTGGGCTCACCGCACGCTGATCTTCCGCAAGCTGAAGAAGCTCGAAGACCTCGTCTCCTTCTCCGTGGTGGATTACCTCATGCTGGAGAACGGCTGGGAGTTCCGGCAGCGGGAGGGCGCCACCGGCGACGATCTCTACCACTCGGATTACCTCTACCAGATCTACCTGAAGGCTGATCCGGCCTATACCGGCCGCGTTACCGTTCCCGTCCTGTGGGACCGGCAGCAGGAAACCATCGTTTCGAACGAGAGCGCCGAGATCATCCGCATGTTCAACAGCGCCTTCGACGGCCTGACAGGCTCGACGGCGGATTACTATCCCGCCGACCTCCGTGCCGAGATCGACGAACTCAATGCGCTCGTCTACGATACGGTCAACAACGGCGTCTACAAGGCGGGCTTTGCCACTACGCAGGAAGCCTATGACGAGGCCGTCACCCGCCTCTTCGAAACCCTCGACATGCTGGAAGAACGCCTGTCAAAAAACCGCTATCTCTTCGGCAGCCGGCTGACGGAAGCGGACTGGCGGCTCTTCACCACGCTGCTGCGCTTCGATCCGGTCTATGTCGGGCATTTCAAGTGCAATATCCGCCGCATCGCGGATTATCCCAATCTGCCAGGTTACCTGCGCGACCTTTACCAGCATCCCGACGTCGCCGAGACCTGCAACCTGCATCATATCAGGAACCACTATTACCAGAGCCACCGGAACATCAACCCGACCGGTATCGTGCCGGCGGGGCCGGTGATCGATCTCGACGCGCCGCATGGGCGGGAGAGGATCGGGAGGGCGACTTAGGGTCTGCCCCTCACCCTAACCCTCTCCCCGCCTGCGGGGAGAGGGGACATGCCCAGAGACGGCATTGAGAGACTGCATGGGAGCGGCGCGGTCCCTTCTCCCCCGACGGGTAGAAGGTACCTCACCAATAATCCGAGCGCTTCACCTCCCCGCTCAACTCCTTCAGCCGTCGCAGCGTCGCGGTGGTCGTCTCCGCCGGCAGGTCGTCGAGCGCGAAGAAACCGCTTTCCGCGATCTCCCTGTCGGGCTGCTTCGGCGCGGTCTGCTCCACCTCCACCCGGTAGAACAGCACGTGGTCGCGCCGGCTTGCGTTGCGGTTATGGTAGACGTGGAAAAGCCGCGGCTCGCCGATCATCACCAGGTTGCCCTCCTCGCGCAATTCCTTGACCAGCGCGCCCAGCGCCGTCTCGTTGCGTTCGACGCCGCCGCCCGGCATGTACCAGCCAGGCACATAGGAATGGCGCACAAGAAAGATGCGCCCTTCGCTGTCGAAGCAGGCTGCCCTGACGCCGAGCGTCATGCCGCGTGAGAGAATGAAAAAGCGATGCAGCAGCCACACGACGACACGCGTGCCGAACCCGCGGATTTCCGGGACACCCTCACCCTTCATTCATAACTCCGCGAGAAGGCACAAAATCGATAACGATTTCTCCGCCGATGCGTTATGTCTGCGCCATGTTCAAGTTCGCCCATATTTCCGATATCCATCTCGGGCCTCTTCCGCGCCTCTCGCTTCGCGAGCTGTGTTCCAAGCGCATTACCGGCTTTGTGAACTGGCACCGAAAGCGGCGCAAGCACCTTTTCGTCAACACGCTGGACCTGCTGCTCAGCGATCTCAAGACCCGCGAGCCGGACCACCTGGTCGTCACCGGCGATCTCGTCAATCTCGCAACGGATATCGAAATCCGCCTTTCGGCCGAATGGCTGAACACGATCGGCGATCCTCTCCATACCACCGTCGTTCCCGGCAACCATGACGCCTATGTTCCGGGCGCCCACGACAAGTCCGTCAAGGCTTGGTATCCCTTCATCGCAAGCGACGACGACCCGGCCGCATGGCCGAAGGAGGAGCATGTCTTCCCGACGCTCCGCCGGCGCGGGCCGATCGCCATCATCGGCTGCTCCACGTCCAATGCCACCCCTCCCTTTTCCGCCTCCGGCTATTTCGGGCAGAGGCAGGCGCGCGAAACGGTGAACCTGCTGAGGAAGGCCGGCGAGGAAGGCCTGTTTCGCGTCGTGCTGATCCACCACCCGCCGATCCGCGGCGCAACATCCGCCCACAAGCGCATGCTCGGCATCCGCCGCTTCGCCGCCGCCATCTCCACCGGCGGCGCCGAACTCGTGCTGCATGGGCATACCCACCTCAACACGGTCTATTGGCTGCACAGCCACCATGGCCCGGTGCCGGTCGTGGGCATCGCCTCCGCCTCGCAGGGGCCTGGCGGCCATAAGCCGCCGGCGGCCTACAACCTGTTTTCGCTGTCGGGCCGGCCCGGCGCATGGAACCTGGTTTGCGAGCGCTACGGCCTCACCCCGCAGGGCGATGGCATCGCGCTCGAGAACAGCCATGTGTTCTACGGCGAGAATCTCTCGCCCCTTTCCATCGTGGAAGCGGAAAAAATACTTTAGCCACCCAAGAATATTTGTTGAAACTTGCGGAATCGCCACATTGGATTCATATCTGGCTGCTTACAGGACTCTCCGCAACGCCTACAATCAACCTTCTGAAAGCTCGCCGGCACTTTATGAACCAGCCGTCCGCCCCGAATGATATCAGACGCGATCTCGTCGCCCTCCTGCCGAAGATGCGCCGGTTTGCGCTGGCGCTCGCCGGTACGGCGGCCGAGGCGGATGATCTCGTGCGCGAGGTCTGCGCCCGCGCCGTCCAGAAAAGCCATCATTGGAAGGGCGAGGGTCGGCTCGAAAGCTGGCTCTTCAGCATGGTTCGCAGCCTTTGGACCGATGAGGCCAGGAAGCGCAAGGGCATGAGAGATATTGCGGCCGGGTCTGGCGACGATGCCTTCGGCAAGCCCGCGGCAATCCTTGTCGGCATGCCGGAAGGGCTCGCCGCCAGCTTCCTTCTCGTGGACGTGGAGGGCTTCACCTATTCCGAGGCTGCCGATATCCTCGGCATTCCGGTGCGTGTCCTGACCTCCCGCCTCTGCGCTGCCCGATTGCGGCTCGCAGCCATCGGCGTCGAAGCCACCGAGCGGAGAGCCTGATGAGCGATACGCCCAAGGAAATCGATATCCGCCTGTCCACCTTCATCGACGGAGAGATCGGCGAAGAAGAGCGGCATGAGATCGAGGCGCTGCTCGTCAACGATCCGCAGGCGCGCGCCAGCCAGGACGCGTTGAAACGCGGCCGCGATTTCGGCCGCCACGCCTTCGATGAAATGCTGAAGGAGCCCGTGCCGCTCGATCTGGTGCGCGCGATCAAGGCCGCGCCCCAGCCGCGCCGGGCGGTGCGCCTCCCGCAGCCGTCGCGCCCCAATTTTTCGATGAAACCCACCGGCAGGCAGGCGCTTGCCTGCGGCCTCCTCCTCTTCGTGGTCGGCGGTGCCTTTGGCTACATGCTCGGCGCGCCGCCGCTTGCCGCCCCCTCGCCCGACGCGCTGGCATCCGTTTCGGAAAACCGCGACTGGCTGGAGGATGTCGCCGCCCATTACCGGCTCTATTCCAGACAGGGTGCCCACCTGGCGGAACTTCCCGCCGATAAGTCGGCCGACATCCTGGACTGGCTGACGACCAATACCGGCGTCGCCTTCCGCATTCCCGATCTCGGGGAAAGCGGGCTCGCTTTCCAGGGCGCGCGGCTGTTCTCCGCAGCCGGAATTCCGGCGRGCCAATTGTTCTACAAAAGCGCTGAGGGCGAGGTGATCGCCATCGTCTTCACCAAGTCCCGGCCGACCGTCAATCCAGCCACGGAAACCATCCGCGACGATATCGGCGTGGTCTCCTGGTCGACGCCGCTCGCCACCTACGCCATCGTCGGCCCATCCTCCAATCCTTCGCTGGACGAGATCGCCGCCAAGGCGGCAGGGCTGATTTGACCCTGCTCAGCTGTCGGGCACCAGAACGACCTTTCCCGTCGTCAGGCGGCTTTCGATCGCCCGGTGGGCCTCCGCCGCTTCGGTAAGAGGAAACCGCCCGCCTGAGATCACCCTGATCTCGCCGCGATGTGCCCGATCGAAAAGCTCGGCCAGATCGGCCCATAGCGTCTCACCGAGAAGCGGCAGCAGCGAAAAGCCCTGCAACGACTGGTTCGCCTCCAGCATCCGCCCGATATCCACCTGGTCCAGACCGAAGCGCCCCATCGCGGCCAGCACCAGCCGACCGCCCGGCCTCAGCGGATCGATAAGGCCCCGTGTCAGCTCATTGCCGATGAGGTCGAAGACGATATCGGCCTCGATACCGCTCATATCATACCCAACGGCTCGATCCGCACCGAGCGAAAGCGCGAGCGCTCGCTTCTCACCGCTTCCCGCCGCAGCGATCACGCTCTCCGCTCCGGCCTGCTTCAGGAGCTGGACGAGCAGCGATCCGACACCTCCACCCGCTGCCGTGACGAGCACGGTCTTGCCGGCAGGCGGATTCTGCCGGACGAGATGCAGTGCCGTCAGCCCCTGCACCATCAGCGCTACTGCATTTTCGAAGGAAAGCCCTTCCGGCAGTCGCGCAAGCGAGCCGGCATCGGCGATGATATATTCCGCGTAGCCGCCCGAACCTCGCCCGATCGCAAAGAGCGGCACCGCGACTCGCGCGCCGATGAGCGCATCGTCCAAGCCCTCGCCCACCGCCTCGACCAAGCCGGCAACCTCTACCCCTGGCGCCATCGGCAGCGAGGGCGTAACCGCATAACGATCGGCCCGCATCAGCACCTCGAAGAAATTTACGCCCGCCGCCATGACCCGGATCAGCACTTCGCCGCGTGCCGGCTGCGGCTTCCGGACCTCGATGACTTCGAGAACTTCGGGAGAACCGAAACGGGAGAACTGGACGACCTTCATCGGAAACCTCATCTATGAGAAGATGAGGCGCCTTAGCAGCGCGCGGGCCGGCCGGGATACACACTCTTTTACGCCATACCCACCAGGAGGTGACCATGGCAGCCCTTGTAAAAAACTTGCCGAAACTGCCCATTGAGCGGGCATTGAAGGTGATTTCCGGCCGCTGGAAACCGGTCATCCTCTATCATGCCTTTTCCGGACCCAGGCGTCTCTCCGAGCTTCAGCGCATGGTACCCGGCATCACGCAGAAGGTGCTGATTCAGCAATTACGGGAAATGGAGGAGCATGGGCTCATCCGCCGCGAAGTCTTCGCGGAGGTGCCGGCGCGCGTCGAATACAGCGCAACCGAACTCGGTCTCCGCCTGGAACCCATTCTCTATGCACTCTGCCAATGGGGCCAGCACCATGCGGAAGCGCATGGGCAAAGCGACGCGCTTCTCGATTGCATCGTCAGGCCGCGCGCCGCGGAGGCGGCCGCGGCCTGAACTTGGCTTCGATCAGCCTTTCCGCTCCTCCAGCACCCTGTTCGCCGCGGAGACGACCGCCTCCAGCGACGCAGCCACGATATTCGTGTTGATGCCGGCGCCGAACAGCTTTCCGCCCGGATGCTCCATTTCCACATAGGCGATGGCCGAGGCGTTCGAGCCGTGCTGCAACGAGTGCTCGGAGTAGTCGGCAACCGAGAGGTCGATGCCCAGATAGGTCGACAGCGCGTTGATGAAGCCGTCGATTGGCCCTGTTCCCTTGCCTTCGATGCGTTTTACCTCGCCGCGGTCGGTGATCTCAGCCGCCACGATGCGCACGCCCTTCTGGTCCGAACCGGCCGGATAGGTGTGGTGGTCGACGAATTTCAGCCGCGCGCCGGGCTGCTCCACATAGCGTTCCATGAAGCTCTCATGGATGCGCTTCGAGGGAAGCTCCTTGCCCTCTTCGTCGGTGATGCGCTGGATGTCTTCGCGGAATTCCACCTGCAGGTTGCGCGGCAGGTTGATGCCGTAATCGGCCTGCAGGATGTAGGCGATGCCGCCCTTGCCGGATTGCGAGTTGATGCGGATGATCGCCTCGTAGGAACGCCCGACATCCTGCGGGTCGATCGGCAGGTAAGGCACTTCCCATACCGGATGGTTGGCGACCTTGATCGCCTTCATGCCTTTGTTGATCGCATCCTGGTGCGAGCCCGAGAAAGCGGTATAGACCAGCTCGCCGACGTAAGGATGGCGCTCCGGAATCACCATCTCGTTGGAATATTCGTAGACCGCCTTGATGCGCTCGATGTCGGAGCAATCCAACTCGGGATCGACGCCCTGGGTGTACATGTTGAGCGCCAGCGTCACGACGTCCACATTGCCGGTGCGCTCGCCATTGCCGAAGAGCGTGCCTTCGACGCGGTCGGCGCCGGCCATCAGGCCGAGTTCGGTCGCGGCGATCCCGGTACCGCGGTCGTTGTGCGGATGCAGCGAGATGATGATGTTTTCGCGGCTGTCGATCTGCCGGCACATCCATTCGATCTGATCGGCATAGACGTTCGGCGTCGCCATCTCGACGGTCGACGGCAGGTTGATGATGAGCTTGTTGTCGGCGGTTGGCTTCACCACCTCGATCACGGCATTGCAGATCTCCAGCGCCACGTCGAGCTCGGTGCCGGTGAAGCTTTCCGGCGAATACTGGAAGCGGTAGCCACCACCGGCCTTCGCCGCCATGTCGGTGATCATCTTGGCCGCATCCACGGCGATCTGCTTGATGCCGTTGACATCCTTGGCGAACACCACGCGGCGCTGCAGCTCGGAGGTGGAATTATAGAAATGGATGATCGGGTGCTTGGCACCTTCGAGAGCCTCGAAGGTACGGGTAATCAGCTCCGGCCGGCACTGCACCAGCACCTGCATGGAGACATCTTCGGGCACGCCGCCCTCCTCCACGCACCAGCGGGCGAAGTCGAAGTCGGTCTGCGAGGCGGACGGGAAGCCGATCTCGATTTCCTTGAAGCCCATGTCGAGCAGCAGCTTGAACATGCGCGCCTTGCGGTCGTGCCCCATCGGGTTGACCAGCGACTGGTTGCCGTCGCGCAGGTCCACCGAACACCAGATCGGCGCCTTTGTAATGGTCTTCGAAGGCCAGGTGCGGTCGGCAATATCGATCTGCGGATAGGGCCGGTATTTCATCGCGGCCTGCGGCATGCCGCGCTTGGGGGAATAGGTCTTGGCGTCCATTGTCTCGTCTCTCTTTACGCACCGCGCCATCCAGGGGATTGGCCGTGATCGATGCGGACCTTACGCGGTCTTTTCTCTATCGGTCTTGAATGTTCGTGAGAGGAGCACTTACGCCGGCAGGGCTTTTCGGCCGCCGGGCGCTCCTCAACGGACCCGGCAACCGCGCGTAAGGTCGAGGCTAAGAAGCGAGGAAAGCGCAAGAACCGGCGCCCCGGCCGCGGTGCGGCAGGTCGGCTGACGGTCGGACATGATTGCGCCTGTCATGGTCATGGCGGGATGTATAACTGCAGACTCCGAGGGTGGCAAGTGGGCTATTTACCCTGACGGCCTGCTTCGAGCCGCTCTCTAAGCCACCGGGTGACGAGAGATTGACGTGTCAAACCCAGTCTCATGGCTTCACGGTCCAGATCAGATAGAACGCCGGCAGGCAAATCAAGATCAACGTGGACGAGCGCCAACCCGGGACGAGTAGCCTTCGACCAGTCAACGTAGTCGCTGATATCTTCGCCGTCGTCGAATTTCTTGTCTAGCTCTTCAGCCGTTATCGTCTTCATATCGTTGCCTATCTACGAGCCGAGCCCGTCTGACGGAGATAATACGCACGCGGCTCTCTCGCCATGTGAAAATCGCCGTCCAATGCTTGTCAGCGATTTTCCCGGTGAGAATATAGCGCATTTCCGTCTCGGTCGGAACCGGCGCCATTTGGTGCTTTTCATCCAGCCAGAGCAGCTGAGCTTCTATGAAATCGATGCCGTGCTTGTCCTTGTTCGAAGCGCTCTTATCCGGATCGAACTCGAATTTCATGGAACAACCCGGCAGCCAGAAAATACAACCTGGAGAGGTCTACCTCCTTTTCACTACTCTTTGTAACGCCATCACCACTCCGCCCGCGACGAGCCCCCAGAAGGCACCGGAAATGCCCGCGAAGGAGGCTCCCGAGGCGGTAACCAGGAAAGTGATCGCCGCCGCCTCGCGCGTTTCCGGCTCGCGATAGGCGGCGAAGGCAGAGTTGGAAAACGCGGCGATCAGCGCCAGCCCCGCGACCGCCTGCAGAAGGATCGGAGGCGACAGCGAGACGAAGGCAATGAGCCCGCCCGCCATCAGCCCGAGCGCGATATAGCCGAAGCCGGCGACCACCGCCGCCCAGTAGCGCCGCGCCGGATCGGGATGAGCATCCTCGCCTGCGCACATCGCGGCCGTGATCGCGGCCATGTTGACCGGCACGCCGCCGAAAATGCCGCAGAAGATCGAAAAGATACCCGTTCCGGCAAACAGCGGACCGGGCGCCGGCTGGTAGTGATGCACCTTCAGGACCGCGATGCCCGGAATGTTCTGCGAGGCCATGGTGACGATGAAGAGCGGCACGGCGACCGAAACGAAGCCGTGCCAGGTGAAGGCCGGCGTCACCGCGATGAGTTCCGGATGGATCGCCGCCCCTACCTGTGCCAGCGCATCTTCCGGCAGGTCCACGCCGAAGAGAAGCACGAGCACGAAAGCCCCGAGTGCCGCAGGTACGGCCCATAGCCGCTTCCATGCGGAAACGGCCATCCAGGTCAAAACGATCGGCAGACCGAGCGCCGCGTCGAAGGCCACTGCCTTCACCGGTGCGAGGCAGAGGCCAAGCAGAATGCCAGCAAGCATGGCATTGGCGAGCGGCGCAGGAATGAGCTGGATCGCCCGCCCGAGCGGCCGGAACAAGCCGGAAAGCACGATAAGCGCGCCGCAAAGCACGAAGGCGCCGACAGCCGCCGGAAACCCACCCTGGATTGCCCCGATTCCCGAAAGCAGGGCAGCGCCGGGCGTGGACCAGGCAATGCTGATCGGCATGCGGTGCCAGAGCGAGAAGCCGATCGCCAGAACGCCCATGGCGACCGAAAGCGCCAGCAGCGCCGAGGCGATTTCACTCGGCGTCGCTCCCATGGCCTGTATGCCCTGGATCACGACGGCAAACGAGCTGACGAATCCGACGAAAGCTGTCAGAAGGCCCATCATCAGGGCCGGAACGGAAAAATCTTTGAGCATGCGGCGGGACTCGGGAGGCGATGAGAAAACCGCATGGAGCCTCAGCCCGCCGTCAAACACAAGCCTGCTCGGGGCGAAAAGCGTACGGCCTCGCCTCGCCTATCGATTGACTTCCGTCAGCTCGTGACCCGCCCCAGCCACCGGTGCCAGTTCTCCTCGCTGCCGTTGAAGACGTTGAGGTCGATCTTGCCGTCCACGCCGTGCGAAAGGCCGGAACCGGAATACTGCCAGAACAGCCACTTGCGGCCCGGATAGACCTTCGAGGGATGCTGGGCGACGGCGCGCAGCCAGAACGGATAATTGGTGAATGCGCCCTGCAGGTTGTCCTTGTAGAAGTCCGGGGCGGTGTAGATGACCGGGCGCTTGCCGTAATGCTTCTCCAGCATGTCCATGAAGACCTGCATCTTTTCCAGGACCCGCTCGCGGGACGGACGCCTCTTGCAGCTCGAGTCGCCGTTCCACTCCACATCGATGACCGGCGGCAACGCGTCCGGGTCTCTCGGAACGTTACGGATGAACCATTCGGCCTGCTCGCTGGCCACACGGCACCAGTAGAAGAAGTGATATGCGCCGCGCTTGAGGCCCGCCTCCTTGGCCCGCCGCCAGTTCGTCTTGAACATCGGGTCGAGATGGTCGCCGCCATCGGTCGCCTTGATATAGGCGAAGTTGGCGCCCTGGGTTCTCAGCTTCGCCCAGTCGATCTCGCCCTGCCAACGCGATACGTCGACGCCGTGTACGGCATAATCCTTCGGCGTGACGCGGCCGAAATTGATCGGCTTGGCGTCACGGAAACGATGGCGGTAGACCTGCGCTCGGCCGCGCGGTCCGCGCTCGGCCGTCGGATTTTCAGGCGCCAGGAATGCGACGGGCCTTTCGATCGGCACCGGCATGCCGACCATGGTCGGCATCGGCGCGAAAGCCTGCGGCTTGGGAATCGGTCCGGCAAGCGCTGCAACTTCCTGCGCTGGCGGGCTCACCGGTGCGGGCGGCATTGCGATCGCCATTCTCTCCCCCACGTCCGCAACCGGAATAGGCGCAACGGGCGTCGTGGAATTGGTCACTTCCCGCGACGGCAGACCGGCCATCAGGCTTTCGGGGCCGGAACTGGAAGTGCAGCCCGAAAGGGTCAGGCAGGCGAGAAGAAGTGCTGGCACAGCCGATGAACGCATGAGACCCCGTACGCAAGACAAACCGAGTTATGGAACCCCGAGTCGCCGGGGACCGCCGTGAGGAATTGCTAACGGGAAATTACCAAGAAATGCTGAATCCAATCTTTACGTTCGAAAACGATGCGCCGTCACCGCAAAGAAACAATCGCAGCGGCGATCGAGCGGGTGAGGCGCCGGAACCTGATCGCTTTTGGAGAAGACGAGAATCGAAAATGCCGCCGGTGCTTGCCGGCGGCGTTTCTCATGAAGCTTGGAACAAGCTCAGATTTCGGACTGCGATTTCACGATCCGCGAAACGAGGCCGTATTCCTTGGCTTCTTCGGCCGAGAGCCAGTAATCGCGGTCGGTGTCCTTGGCGATCTTTTCGATCGGCTGGCCGGTCGCCTCCGCGAAGATCCGGTTCAGGCGCTCGTTCATCTTGATGATCTCGCGAGCCTGGATCTCGATGTCGGAAGCCATGCCGCGCGTGCCGCCGGAGGGTTGGTGAAGCAGGAAGCGCGTGTTCGGCAGGGCGATGCGGCGCTCCTTCGGAGCTGCGACATAGATCAACGCGCCGGCGGAAGCGACCCAGCCCGTGCCGATCATCCACACCTTCGGCTTGATGAACTTGACCATGTCGTGGACCGAGTCGCCCGATTCCACGTGCCCGCCCGGCGAGTTCACATAGATTCGGATGTCGTCGTCGCTGGCGGCGGCAAGCGCCACCAGTTGCGTATTGACCTTCTGCGCCAGTTCCTGCGTGATCGGGCCATAGATGAAGATCGAACGCGACTTGAAAAGGTTCGCCTCCGTTTCCTTGCCGAGCGGCAGTTCCTTCGTCTTGTCGTCTTCGTTCTCGTCGTTCATCACGGTCTCCTGCATGGGATTCATGTATGGGACATAATGCCTTCTCAGCCGTAAAACAATGGAGCGCGATAGCCAAGCCCGCACGTTCCGAAGAGTAAGGTGAATGATGCGGTGGCCGGACCCGCGCCACCCGAATCTCCCACTGCCACAATGCGGAATTCGGCGGCAAATGCCAGCAGCGATAGGCGATGACATCGACTTTGCGCAATTGCGGTCATCCCGTGATTGGGGCAGGATGCCGTCGTTGAACATTGAGCAGGATCGAACCTACGCTCATGCTGACGGGCTCATGTCATTGCGGCAAAACGGGCTGGACGCTCAAGGGCGATCCGGGCTCCATCACTGCTTGCAACTGCACGCTCTGCCGCCGATACGGCGCTCTGTGGGCCTATGATTACGAAGGAGAGCGTATCGCGATCAGAGGTGAGACCGCCTCCTACACCCGCGCCGGCAAGGACAAGTCGTCTCTCGAAATATTGTTCTGCCCATCCTGCGCCTGTGTATTGAGCTGGCGCGGCTTGCGACTTCAGGCGGATGGGCGCCGGCGCATGGCTGTCAACTTGCGGCTCGCACCGCCCGACCTCGTTCAGTATCTCCCCATCGATCATTTCGACGGCTTGGACACTTTTGACGATCTTCCTTCCAAAGGACGTTGCGTGCGCGATCTTTGGTTTTGAACCCATGCTGCGTGTCCGCTTCGGGCCGAAAGTCCTCACGCTGGCGTTTGCTTCGCAAACTTACCAAAATGTAAGGGATTCCAGCTTTGAAATGCCGGAATTGCCGCCTACCTCCTTGACCATGGCAACACCCTCAAGGAGGCAACAATGTCACCGGAAGAACGCCAGCTCCTCACCGCGCTTTTTGACCGTATCCGCACCGCCGCCGCCACGCCCCGCGACGCTCAGGCCGAAAGCCTGATCGATCAGGCGACCCGCGAACAGCCCTATGCCGCCTACTATCTGGCACAGGCCGTCATCGTCCAGGAAAAGGGGCTCGAGGCCGCGGCGAACCATATCAAGGAACTCGAGGAGCGCATCCGTCAGATCGAGGCCCAGGATAGCGAACACCACCACGCCGAACAGGGCGGCGGCTTCCTGAACTCCATCTTCGGCTCCAGCCAGCCGCGCGATTCCGTTCCCCAGCCGGGCCCCTGGGACAGCGGCTCCCGCCAGGACCTCCGCCCCAGCCGCGAACAGGAGACTGCCTACCGTCAGCCCCAGCCCACCGGCCCGTGGAACCCGCAACCCAGCGCGCCCTCGGCGGGGGGCAGTTTCCTGCGCGGCGCGCTCGGCACCGCTGCCGGCGTGGCGGGCGGCATGCTGCTCGCCAATTCGCTTTCCGGCATATTCTCAAACCACATGAATTCGCTCGGCTGGGGCTCGCCTCTTGCCGGCGGCAATCCCTTCGGCAACGGCCCGACCGAAGAAACCGTCGTCAACAACTACTATGGCGACGACGCAGTCCGGCAGGCGGCCGATGACGGCAACACGGATGACGGCTTGCAGCAGGCCGATGACGACAGCGACGACCAATCCGACTTCGGCGACGACGATCTCGGCGGCGACGACACGATGGACGTGTGACGTTACCTCCCATTGAGAAGGAGGGGAGGAACAGCAACGGCGCGGCGCCTTACCTTCTCCCCTCGGGGAGAAGGTGGTCCGAAGGACCGGATGAGGGGGGCCTAAGAGGTTGCCGTGACGACGGTTAGAGAGTGGAATATATCACCCACGCCCTCTATACGTCGGCACGCCCTGCTCCGGCAGCCACACGCCGGCCGGCGCCTCGCCCGTTTGCCAGAACACGTCGATCGGGATGCCGCCGCGCGGATACCAGTAGGCGCCGATCCTCAGCCACTTCGGCTGCAGCAGGTCCACGATCCGCTTGGCGATGTAGACCGAGCAATCCTCGTGGAACGCGCCGTGGTTGCGGAAGGAATGCAGGAAGAGCTTCAGCGACTTCGATTCCACCAGAAATCCGTCCGGAATGTAATCGATGACGATATGCGCAAAATCCGGCTGCCCTGTCATCGGGCAGAGCGAGGTGAATTCCGGCGCGGTGAAGCGCACCACGTAATCCGTGCCCTGGTTGCCGTTCGGCACCTTTTCCAGTACCGCCGCCTCCGGGCTCTGCGGCGTTTCAACCTTCGAACCGAGCTGCGAAAGGCTCGATACGTCCGTCATCGTCATGATGGTGTTCCTTCCACTTTTACCTTCTGTCCATGGGCGCGCTCGCCTTCGGGCTCCACATGGATCGCCAATGTGGCGCCGGGAATAACCGCTTTGATCGCGTCTTCCAAGCGGTCGCAGATGTCGTGCGCATCACCGACGCTCATGTCCGCCGGCACGACCAGATGAAAATCGATGAAGGCCGCCGCCCCCRCCCGCCGACTCTTCAGATCATGCACGCCGAGCGCGCCCTGCGAATTGGCGGTGATCGTCTCGCGCACCGCCGCCTCCTCGTCCGGCTCCAGCGCCTTGTCCATCAGCCCGCCGAGCGAATGGGAGATCACCTTGTAGCCCTGCCACAGGATGTTGAACGCGACGAGGATAGCCAGCAGCGGATCGAGGATCGCGTAACCGGTGAAGACGGCGAGGATGAGGCCGACGAAGACGCCCGCCGAGGTCACGACGTCCGACATGATGTGGTGCCCGTCGGCCGTCAGCGCCGGCGATCGATGCGCCTTGCCGGCCCGGATCAGCGTCGTCGCCCAGACCGCGTTGATGACGGCAGCTATGGCGTTGATCCCCAGGCCGAGCACCGGCGCATCCAGGAGCTTCGGGGCGAAAAGCGCGCCCCAGGCCTCCTGGATGATCATCAGCGCCGCGACCACGATCAGCACGCCTTCGACCACGGCGGAAATGTATTCCGCCTTGTGGTGCCCGAACTGATGGTCGTGATCGGCGGGCCGCTGCGCATAGCGGATGATGAAATAGGCAAGGAGGGCCGCAACTACGTTGACGAGGGATTCCATCCCGTCCGAAAGCAGCGCGACCGAGCCGGTCACCCACCAGGCGAGCATCTTCAGGCCCATCACTCCGATCGAGACCGGAATGCCCCAGAAGGCCAGCCGTTCGACGATTTTCGTATCCCTTGCCACGGTTTTCATCCTTATGCGCATGCGAATGATTTGCAGGAGCCAGGCTCCAAAACGCCGAAACCGCCGGAGCGAGATCATCTCGCTCCGGCGGTTTCGGATGGCCGTGCATATGGATCAGGTAGGGCTATTTGTCAAAGGGTCGGCGATTTACCCGAAGATCACCGCCATCTGGATCGTGTCGATGAAACGGCCGTCGATCTTCACCGCGTCGCGGGCCAGGCCTTCGCGCACGAAGCCGACTTTTTCGTAGAGCGCGATCGCACGCGGATTGTCCGCATGCACATGGAGTTCGACGCGGTGCAGGCCAAGTTCGCGGGCGGCATCGAGGGCCGTCGTGATCAACCGCTTCCCCAGCCCCTTGTCGCGATAGCCGGGAATGATGCCCATGCCGAGCGAGCCGCGATGCGCATGGCTCGGCCTGCCCTCGCGGCGGATATCGCACCAGCCGACCACGTCGCCGTTCACGACCGCCACGAATTGCGGATGCCCGTTCTCGATCATGTCGAGAACGAAGGCGCGCGTTGATTCGAGCGGCGGCGCTTCCAGAAAGGTCAGGTATCTCCGCTCCCGCGAGACCATATCGAGAGCCCTGTGAAAGCTCTCGATATGTTCCTCGCGGATAGGCTCGATTGCGATGTTTTCGACCATCACCTCACGCCGCCTTCGTCTCGCGCTTGCGCGCCAGATGCGCCACGACGTTCTCGATCATCCGCATGCCCGCGTCGCCGCCGAGCGTCATGATCGATTCCGGGTGGAACTGCACCGCCGCGACCGGCTCCTTGACGTGTTCGATGCCCATGATCGTCCCGTCCTCGCTTTCGGCGGTGATCATGAAGTCAGGATCGAGCGTCTTCGGATCGGCGAAGATCGAGTGATAGCGCCCGACCGTCACTTCCTTTGCAAGACCGGAGAAGACGATGCCCGGCTCCAGCACGCGGATACGCGATGGCTTGCCGTGCATGGGAATGGCGAGATGCCTCAGCTCCCCCCCATAGGCCTCCGCCAGTGCCTGCAGGCCGAGGCAGACACCGAAGATCGGAAGGTGTCTTGCCCTTGCCTTTTTGATCGTCGCCTTGCAGTCGAAATCCTGCGGATTGCCGGGACCGGGCGAAAGCACGACGAGATCGGGATCGAAACGGTCGAACACTTCTTCCGGCACCGGCGTGCGCACGGTCGAGACCGTCGCTCCCGTCTGGCGGAAATAGTTGGCAAGCGTGTGGACGAAACTGTCCTCATGGTCGACGAGCAGGATCTTCACGCCCTGCCCGACACGGGCCACGTCCCGGCCGGCCTTGGCGGCATTGCCCGTGCGGGCGTCGCGAATGGCAGCAATCATGGCGGATGCCTTCAGTTCGGTTTCTGCTTCTTCCTCATGCGGATCGCTGTCGTTGAGCAGCGTCGCGCCTGCCCTGACCTCGGCGATGCCGTCCTTGACGCGAATGGTGCGCAGCGTCAGCCCCGTGTTCATGTCGCCGTTGAAGCCGACCATGCCGATCGCCCCGCCATACCAGGCGCGCGGGCTCTTCTCGTGGTTCTCGATGAAGCGCATCGCCCAGAGTTTCGGCGCACCCGTGACGGTCACCGCCCAGGCATGCGACAGGAAGCCGTCGAAGGCATCCATATCTTCCCGAAGCCGTCCTTCGATATGGTCGACCGTGTGAATGAGGCGCGAATACATCTCGATCTGCCGCCGGCCGATCACCTTTACCGATCCCGGCTCGCAGACGCGGCTCTTGTCGTTGCGGTCGACATCCGAGCACATGGTGAGTTCGGACTCGTCCTTCTTCGAGTTCAGGAGCTTCAGGATCTGCTCGCTGTCGGAAATCGCATCCTCACCGCGCTTGATCGTGCCGGAAATCGGGCAGGTCTCGATGCGCCGGCCCGACACGCGCACGAACATCTCCGGCGAGGCGCCGATCAGGTATTCCTGATGGCCGAGATTGATGAAGAAGGAATAGGGCGACGGGTTGATCGCCTTCAGCCGGTTGGAAATCTCGGAAGGCTTCGAGTCGCAGCGTTCCATGAACTTCTGGCCAGGCACCACCTCGAAGAGGTCGCCGCGTCGAAAACTTTCCTTCGCCCGTGTGACGAGCTCGGCATATTCGCCGGGCTTGTGGTCGCCCTTCGGCGGGATGATGTCGGTGCGCTTGAAGGGATCGGGCGCGATCTCGCCCGCCTTGCCGTCGGTCGTCGCGCCATCCTTGGAAAAGTCGTAGCGGTCGATCCAGGCCTTGGCCGCATGGTGATCGACGACGAGGATTTCGTCCGGCAGATAGAGTACCATGTCGCGCTGGTCCTCAGGCCGTGCCATCGAAAGCTTGATCGCATCGAACTGGAAGGCGAGGTCGTAGCCGAAGGCGCCGAACAGACCGATCGCCGAATCCGCGTCCGAATGGAAGAGATCAACCACGGCACGCAGCACGGAGAACACCGTCGGCATCTTGGAGCGCTCTTCCTCGGTGAACACGCGAGAAGGCTCGTTGACGGTCAGATCCAGGCGGCGCGCGGTTCGGTTTCCAAGAGTGATCTCCGCAACGGTCCGCAGCCTGTCGGCGACGAAGCCCAGCAGCACTTCGCCGCGTTCGTTATAGGCTTCTATCCAGACCTTGCGGCCATTGCAGGAAAACCCCAGCGGCGGATCGACGATCGCGGTATCCCAGCGGGTATAGCGGCCGGGATATTCGTAGTTCGAGGAGAAGACCGCACCGCGCCGCTCGTCGAGCCTATCGACATAGGAGGAGATGGCGGTGGCATAATCGGCCGCGCGCCGCTGCCGGCTGACGGTAATCCCGCCCCGCGTCTCGTAGGTCTCCGAACCGTCATCCCGAATGATCGTTACCATATCTGCCTCTCCGATCCTGTTCGTTTGCCGCAATGCCCGGTCCC
Source organism: Rhizobium sp. LCM 4573 (assembly GCF_001854865.1). Lineage (GTDB taxonomy): Bacteria > Pseudomonadota > Alphaproteobacteria > Rhizobiales > Rhizobiaceae > Neorhizobium. The sequence continues at coordinate 285,722 of NZ_MDDW01000001.1, forward strand.
CTTGCGGCCAACAAAAAAGCCGCCTCGGTTCTCGGGCGGCTTTGTGTCGTCTTGTCGATGGACATGACTGGTCAAGGCCGCGCGAAGCGTGCCCACCACCAGTTGCCGATGTTCATCGAAATCGTCATGGGCGGAATTGTTAGCGTGGGTCTTTAAAACGCGCAAGCGAATTTCTTGCCACTCCGGATGCGACCAAACCGGCTTTTGTGCGTTTGCCTCTCCCGGCAACAGCGAAAAGGAATGAGCATGCGGCGATCCTGGTTGGCACTTGTGTTCGGCATCCCCCTTCTGATGAGTGCCAGCCTGCCCGCAAAGGGCCCCCTTCCAGCCGAAAAACCCGGCGCGCGAACCGAGGCGCCGGAGCCCGCCAGACCGACGGACACTCCGTCCGAACAACCGGCCGCCGAGACCGTTCCAACGCCCGAGCCGAAACCGGAAGCACCCCCGAAGGAGGAGCCCGCCCCCAAGGAAGACTCCGGCACCGAGGCCAGCCCTCTTCCCGGCAAGGAGAAGGATGACAAGCAGCAGGCGGAAGCTCCAGCACCTCCGCCGCCGCCTCCCCTGGAAAAGGAAGACCCCGCGGAACTGAGGGCCTGCCTCGCGGAACTCACATCGCTTGGCACGAAGTTCAAGCCCTTGAATCGGATCGACGACGGCAATGGCTGCGGCATCGAACAGCCGGTCGAAATATCCGAGGCGCTGCCCGGCATTTCGCTGGGTGGAGCGGCCATGCGCTGCAAGACGGCGCTCGCCATGGCCCACTGGCTGAAGGATACCGTCCAGCCGTCCTTGAAGATCGCCATGCCGGACCGCAGGATCACCGGCATCGTGCCGGGCTCGACCTATGACTGCCGGCTGCGCAACGGCGCCTCGACAGGCAAGATTTCCGAACACGCGCGCGGCAACGCCATCGATGTCGCCGCCTTCAAGCTCGACAACGGCGAGACGATGGAGATGAAACCGCGCGCGGAGGACTCTACTATGGAAGGCGCCTTCCAGCGCACCGCCACGGCGGGCGCCTGCCTGCACTTCACGACCGTGCTTTCTCCCGGCAGCGACGCGGCGCATCAGGATCACCTGCATCTCGACGTGCTGGAGCGGAAGGACGGGTACAGGTATTGCCGGTAGAGCATCGCACCTCATCCGCGTGCCAGTACCTTCTCCCCGTTTTCACGGCGAGAAGGTAATATGCCGCACCGTTTCTACCCTCTCGAACCGTCAGACATGGCATGTCCCCTCTCCCCGCGTGCGGGGAGAGGGTTAGGGTGAGGGGCAAGAGCCGCGAATACAGGCAGGACTGAACCTCAGATCACGAGCCTCGACCGGCTCATTCAACCGCCCAGTCAGTATAGCGACGACGGTATCCAGCACCGGCGTCATCTCCATCAGCACATCGACATTCCAGAACCGCACGACCGACCAACCTTCCGAATTCATGAACTGGTCGCGCCTGCGATCGTAGTGATTGTCGGCATGCTGACTGCCATCGACTTCGATTACGAGCCGCATTTCTCGACATGCGAAATCCGCGAAATATGGACCGATCGGGAATTGCCGGATGAACTTGAATCCATTCAACCGTCGCCCGCGAAGCTCACCTCAGAGTCTCGCCTCGGCGTCATTGTCCGACTGCCGCAAGGAACGAGCTCGCGTCGTCGTACTCGGCTTCGCTCCCCGCATTTGCCCCTCATCCGCCTGCCGGCACCTTCTCCCCGCTCGCGGGGAGAAGGAAATATGCCGCAACGGCCTGCCTTCAAGCAACCTATTCAAGAAGATGAGGGCAGATTGGAGACACCCCTTAAAACAGCCCTTCCACATGCCCCTCGCCGTTCAGGAAAATCCGCTCCGCGGAAGGAACGCGCGGCAGGCCGGGCATGGTCATGATCTCGCCGGTGATCGCGACCACGAAGCCTGCGCCAGCCGAAAGCCTGACCTCGCGCACCGGCACGATATGCCCCTCCGGCGCGCCGCGCAGGTTGGGATCGGTCGAAAACGAATACTGCGTCTTGGCCATGCAGACAGGCAGGTGCCCGTATCCCTGCTCCTCCCACGTCTTCAACTGGTCGCGCACCGCCTTGTCGGCCGTCACCTCGCCCGCATGGTAGATCTTGGTAGCGATCGTCTCGATCTTCTCCATCAGCGAAAGATTGTCCGGATAGAGCGGCTGGAACTTCGCCTGGCCGCTTTCCGCAAGCTCCACCACCTTCCAGGCAAGCTCCTCGATGCCCGCCGAACCTTCGGCCCAGTGCCGGCAGAGGATCGTCTCCGCGCCGTGTCGCGCGACATAATCCATCACCGCATCCACCTCCGCCTGCGTATCGGACGTGAAATGGTTGATCGCGACGACCACAGGGATGCCGAATTTGCGGACGTTGGCGATATGCCGGCCGAGATTGGATGAGCCGCGCTTCAGCGCCTCGACGTTCTCGGCACCGAGGTCCTCCTTCGCCACTCCGCCGTTCATCTTCAGCGCACGGACGGTCGCGACGATCACCGCCGCGTCCGGCTTGAGGCCGGCCTTGCGGCACTTGATGTCGAAGAATTTCTCCGCCCCGAGATCCGCCCCGAAGCCCGCCTCCGTCACCACGTATTCACCGAGTTTCAGCGCCGTCTTCGTGGCGATCACCGAATTGCAGCCATGTGCGATATTAGCGAAAGGGCCGCCATGCACGAAGGCGGGATTGTTCTCCAGCGTCTGCACGAGGTTCGGCTGCATGGCGTCCTTGAGCAGCACGGTCATAGCACCGTCCGCCTTCAGATCACGCGCGAAGACCGGACTGCGGTCCCGCCGGTAGCCGACGATGATGTCGCCGAGCCGCCGTTCGAGATCGCGAAGATCGGAGGCGAGACAGAGGATCGCCATGACCTCCGAGGCGACCGTGATGTCGAAGCCGCCCTCGCGCGGAAAGCCGTTGGCGACACCGCCGAGCGAGGCGACCACCTCGCGAAGCGCCCGGTCGTTCATGTCCATGACGCGGCGCCAGGGAATGCGGCGCACGTCGATATCGAGCGCATTGCCCCAGTAGATATGATTGTCGATCATCGCCGCCAGCAGATTGTGGGCGGAAGTGATCGCATGGAAATCGCCGGTGAAGTGGAGGTTGATATCCTCCATCGGCACGACCTGTGCATAGCCGCCACCGGCCGCCCCGCCCTTCACCCCGAAACAGGGCCCGAGCGAAGGCTCGCGCACGCAGACGATCGCGCGCTTGCCGATCCGGTTGAGACCATCCACGAGCCCCACCGTCGTCGTGGTCTTTCCCTCGCCGGCCGGCGTCGGGTTGATGGCGGTGACGAGGATGAGCTTGCCGTCCGGCTTGTCGGAAAGCGAGGCGATGAACTCGGCCCGCACCTTCGCTTTGTCGTTCCCATATGGCGCGAGCTGGTCCGCCGGGATGCCGAGCTTCGCGCCAATCTCCGCGACCGGCTTGACCTTCGCCGCCCGCGCGATCTCGATATCCGATTTGACCTCCGCCATGTTGCGCCCTCCGCTGACTGCTTCTGAATATCGGAGGAGTTCCAGAGTGTGAATAGCTTCACTCCATTGAAGTGTTGCGCTTTCGCAACGTTCATTAACTTGACTAAATTTGTCAGATTCAAACTTGACTGAAACACCCAAGATTATTTAACTCCCGAAACTGTCTCCCGCTTCAGCGGAAAGACAGTCGAAACTGCGTGCCATGCGGCATCCTGCGAAGCTGGCACTATCCATTGAATTTGAGGGTCTAATGGGCTGGGGATTATCACCGCGCGCGCGCCTGCTGAACGGAACGGCTGTTGTCGTCCTGCTATCCGTCTCGGGTTCCGCCATCGCGCAACAGGCAACCACGAACGAGGCACCCGCTGCTCAGGGTACTGTTCTCGAAACGATCACTGTCCAGGCAGCGAAGCAGGGCCGCGTCGCGGCCGCGCCGCAGACCCAGACGACCGAGCGCCCAAAGCTCGAGCAGCGCATGGTCACGGACTTCAAGGATTTCGCCCGGCGCGTCGATGCCGGTGTGAACTTCAACAACAACACCAACAGCATCAACATCCGCGGCCTGCAGGACAACCGGGTTCTGACCACCATCGACGGAATCCGTCTCCCTTGGCTGACGGATCCGCGTAGCAGCGCTCAAGGCGGCGTAAACTCGTTCGATTTCGATAGTCTCTCGGCGGTGGACATCACCAAGGGCGCCGATTCCAGCCGCTTCGGTTCCGGCGCGCTCGGCGGCGTCGTCGAATTGCGCACGCTCAATCCGGAAGACCTGATCGAAGACGGCAAATCCTATGGCGCGCTGGCCAAGACGACCTATGACAGCGCCGACCAGAGTGTGGGCGGCAATGCTGCGGTCGCCGGTCACTTCAACGATAGCTGGCTCCTCGTCCAGGGCGGCTACAAGAAGGGCCACGAGATGGACAACAAGGGCGAGATTGGCGGTTACGGTGCGACCCGAACGGAAGCCAACCCCGCCGATTTCGTACAGAAGAATCTGCTCGTCAAATTCCACCAATACCTCGAAGGCGGTCACCGCTTCGGCCTTACCGGCGAAATGTACGATCGCGATGAAGACATCGACAACATGCGCGGCTCGACGAGCAGCTATCGGGCCGGCTCTCTCAAAAGCGGCGAAGACGTCAACCGCAAGCGCATTTCCGGCTCCTATGACTTCATCTCGCCGGATGGCACCGATTGGGTCGATCAGGCAAGCATCACCGCCTATTGGCAGAAGGAGCGCCTGAACAACACGACCGACGGTTTCCGCCTGGCCAACCCGGCATACGCGCGCATTCCACGCGCGGCGGCCCTCTACTACCTGCTACCCACCGGCGTTTACAAACGCGACAACATGCTGGAACAAACCTCCTACGGCATCACCGGTAACGCTTCCAAGGAAGTCGAGCTTGGCGGCGTTGCGCACGAATTCCGCTTCGGCGGCGAGCTTTACTGGCAGGACACCCACCAATATTCCTGGGGGCAGGATAATTGCCCGGATGTCGACTGGTCGACCATTCCGATGCCTTTCGGTCCGCAAGCCTGCCGCATGCTGCATTCGAACGCATCCGACATGCCGGATGTCGATAGCGTTGCCTTCGGCTTCTATGTGGAAGACGACATCAAGTTCATGGATGATCGCCTGACGATCACTCCCGGCGTCCGCTTCGATTGGTATAAGCACGATCCGAAATCCACGGCCGCCTACGAGGACAGCCCGAACTTCGATACCGCCTACCTGCAGTCGACCGACGATTTCGGCGTCTCCCCCAAGCTTCGCGCCTCGTGGAAGGCAACCCCTGAACTGGAGCTCTACGCCCAATACGCACGGGGCTTCCGCGCACCGACCGTGCTGGAACTTTACCAGAACTACGGCGCACCGGGTTCCTACGCCCGTGTCGGCAATCCGGAGCTTGAGACCGAGACCAGCAACGGCTTTGAAATCGGCGCGCGCTATGCGGCGACCGACTATGCCGTCTCGGCCACTGTCTTCAACAACTACTACCGCAACTTCATCGACACGGTGATGCTCGCTCCTCCCGGCGGCGAATATCCGATCGGCGGCGTGACCGGTTACGACAATCTCGATCGCGTGCAGATCTATGGCATCGAACTCAGCGGCGAGTGGCGTTTCCAGGAGAATTGGCGCACCTGGGGTTCGCTCGCCTGGACCCATGGCAAGAACACGGATACGGATGAATATCTGAACTCCGTGGCGCCGCTGCGTGCCATCGTCGGGCTAGGCTATTTCACCGAGACCTGGGGAACCGACGTATCGCTGACCATGGCGGGCGCCCGAAACAAGGTGAGCGGCACGGGCTTCAAGGCTCCCGGCTACGGCATCGTCGACGCCACCATCTGGTGGGCGCCCGAACGGATCGGCGATATCGACGTCTCCGGCCTCAAGATCCAGGCCGGCGTCTTCAACATCTTCGACAAGAAGTATTGGGACGCCGTCAGCGTGCCGGACGGCACCTCGCTTGCAAGCCGCGATTTCTACAGCGAAGCCGGACGCTCCTTCCGCGTGTCCATCACAAAGAAGTTCTAAGCATCCTCTTCGTACAAAGCCGAACGCCGCATCTCCTCCGATGCGGCGTTTTGCGTTGCCGACAGCGTCTTGCCCCCGTCACGATCGGCGATTAAGAGGCTGCGGCCCCGAAAAGAGGGTTGGATGACGTCAACAAGGGAAAATCCATGAAATCGCTGGAACTGCTGATCGAGAAGATCATTCTTTCAAGCCGCTGGATTCTTGTCGCCTTCTATCTCGGCCTGGTGGCGGCGCTGGCCGTCTATGCGCTGTCCTTCGCGCTGAAATTCGTGAAGGTGGCGCAAAATGTCTTCACGGCCGACGAGGCCGACATGATCCTGGCCATGCTCGGCCTCATCGATGCCGCGCTGGTGGCCAGCCTCATCGTGATGGTGATGATCTCGGGATACGAGAACTTCGTCAGCCGTTTCGATGAAACGGAAGCGGACGTTTCCTTCCTCGGCAAGCTCGATGCCGGCAGCCTCAAGATCAAGGTTGCCTCCTCGATCGTTGCTATCTCCTCGATCCACCTGCTGCAGATCTTCCTCAATGCCAACCAGTACAGCGATGCGAAGCTGATGTGGTACACCATCATTCATCTCGCCTTCGTGGTTTCCGCCGTCATGCTCGGCTGGCTGGAACAGATCATGGCGAAGACGAAGGGTAGCAAGGACGCCGGCAAGATCTAGCTTCGCATTCTTTCTAAAAAAGCTGCAAAGCCCGGCCATGCCGGGCTTTCTTTTGCCTTCCTGCCTCCTCCGAAGGTGAATGAAACGGAAGACGACCTGGACGATCCCCAACCTGTCCGCGGCCGCTCAAAGGTGATTATTTATCACAATCTCGTGGAGCCTGCAGCTCCAAGGTAAATTCCGCTGGCTATCGGGGGCAAATGATATATTTGTTAAGGATAACATAAATGCATATCAGTTTTAGGCTAGATGATATCCCTCGAACGGCAGACGATCCTCAGCAGCGAGATTTCCGCTGCCGACTCCCGGGTCGGCATACTTGCTGCTTTGAAGCGGATAGCTTTTGAATTCTCGTTCGATCACGTAACGGTATTCAAGGCGCCGCGCCGTGATGAGATGCTGTTGTCTCCGCTGCTCATCGAGACGAACCTGCCGGAAGATTATCTGAAGGAATTCGACCGCCAGCGCCTGCTGCGCCGGTCGCCGGCGGTGCGCAGGCTCACAGAATCCGGCGTCCCCTTCTGCTGGTCGATCGACGAGAAGAACGATGATCTCGCCGTTCCCGAGCCGATAGTCGAGCTGCAGCGCCGCTTCCACATGCCCACTCATCTCGCAATGGGGCTGACCTCGGTGGACGGCGAGCGCTTCGCGCTTCATTTCGCCGGGTCGCGCCACCTCCCGAGGCAGGTGGAAATCAACGAGCTCACCATGCTCTCCCTGCAGGCCTTCGACGTTTTCGACCGGATTCGCCGCAGCAGCCGCGCGAATGTTTCGGGCCTGTTGAGCAGCCGCGAACTCGAAGTCGTCCGCTGGACTGCGCAAGGAAAGACCTCCGTGGAGATCGGCCGCATCCTGTCGCTCTCCGACCATACGGTAAATGCCTATATGACCAATGCGATCAAGAAGATGGATTGCGTGAATCGCACGCAATTGGTAGCAAAGGCGATCAGGTTGAAACTGATCGTATAAGGATTGGGGACAGTATATCCCCATCCAGTGGGGAGATATCGATTGCCGTTATGGCTTGAATTCACCCGGGGAACAAAGAACAGACAGAATGAAGCCGTAGGTTTGAGCGATGCGGAGGTTGTGGAACTTGCCACGGCCTTCCGGCCGTTCGGCTTCTGGCGCTTCGATATCGATAGCGGCCACCTCTTCGGCTCCGAGGACGTCAGCCATATCTTCGGTCTCGATCCGCATGACGGCCCGATGAATCTCGTGGCCGTCGGCGCCCGCATCCATCCAGACGACATGCCGCTCCTGATGGAAACCTTCGAGCGTGCGAGCGCCGGGCGGCTGACCTACCACAACATCTACCGGGTCAGGAACAATGCGGACGGATACAAGTACGTCCGCACGGTCGGCAAGTTCCGCGAAAAGCCCGGCACGGCCGGAGAGGTCGTCGGCATCACCTACGAATTCTTCGAGCGGCGGCCGGGGGTCAGTTTTTTCCTGGATGACGCGCCGGTGGATGATTGAGCGGGCGCCGGGTCCGGATGCGACACGCACTTCGAACCCGGCTCCGCCAGTCTATCGATCCAGGACGGAGCGCACTTCCACCAAGTTCGACCGCGCGCGCAGGATGTAGAAGCCCATCGTGGCCAGATGCGTCGGCATGATCCAGCCGTCTTCCCGGCCGTTCGAGATAATCGCCGGCTGGATGCGCAGCGCCGCCTGGAACTGCGCCAGCGTCTCGGTCCAAAGCGGGCCGAGATTACGCTCGCGAATGACCTGGCTGAAATCGGCGCCCGCCGCTGAAAGCACCGCGTAATACCCGTAAAGCTGGCCGTAGGCGAACCAGAAGCGGTCGTCGGCGCGGGTGTCGAACCAGCCGGCATTGTAGTGCTCGGAGCGCTCTCRCAGGATGGCCGAAGTTCCGCCGAGATCGTTGGCGATCCGGTCGATGAACTGGATGAGGTTGTCGGCCCGGCTGTCGAAGGTCGCATTGCAGGTGGCGAGGTCGCGGTTGAACTTGCGAAGCTGCTCGATGGCGCTGCGGTAGTAGCTCGGCGTCGGCGTCTTCGGCCCGAACGGATCTAGCCCGAAATACCAGGAATATTCGTCGAACTGCAGATTGCCGCGCGCATCCTGCAGGTCCTTGTTGACCCCGGAAGTGCCTCGTACTCGGCCCAGCGTGTCGACGAGCTCCACGGAGGTGCGGCGCACCACCTGGTTTACGCCGCGCTGGAAGGAGGCCTTGTTGTCGAGGAAGGGCGTATTGTCCCAGTCGATCCCGAACAGGCCCAGCCGGTAGAGCAGCATCGAGGAAATCCAGGCATTCTGGTTGACGTTGACGTCGGTGAGGTCCGCCACTACGTCCACAATTCCGGATGATTGGCATTGCCGTGCCGCAGGCGTTGCGGCGGCCGGCGCGTCCGGGCTTGCCGGAGCCGGTGTCGTCAGTTCCTGCCCGGCGGGCACCGTGCGTTCCGAGAAGCGGTAGCTCTCGACGAAGTTCGGATTGAAGCCCGTCCACACCTGGGTCTGGACGAAGAAATAACCATAAAGGCCGATAAGCAGCACGAGCGCCGCCAGGATCGGCCCCTTCACCATCCAGTGGCGGCGGGCGTACCATCCATGCGCGGCCATGAAAGGCCAGCCGAGCCACGCGAACAGCAGCCCGAACCCTCGCCCGATCGCCTGCAAAACCCGTCCGAAAAACTGCTTTATCGAATCCAGCATGGATTGCCCCCGGTTGGTCCTGCACCTTCAGGTAATGGGCCTTTGCGCCCTTGTCGAGTTAAGCTTGTCGTGGTGGGCATCGAAACGGCTGTGAAACGTCTGGTCGATCAGGTTGCGCCGCCGCTCGATCTCGCCGATCGACAGCATGCCTTTTTCCGAAAGCGCCACGAGCGGCGCGATATGCGGCCACGCATTGGCAGCCTCTTTCGAAGACGGCATGGTCTGATTCGCAGCCGGCCGCAGGGCATCCCGAAGCACCAGCGCGCGCTCCGTTTCGATCACAAGCTTGTTGATGAGCGCATTGACCGCGCCCACGCTTTCGTTCAGGGCGTCGATGAAATTCTGGAACAGCCCGGCGAACCGGAAGAACACGGCGGCTGCCTGCGGCCCCGAGCGGGCGTCACCCCCTTCCGCCTGCAGCAGTTCTTCCAGCGCTTCGCCGCGCTGGTCGATGAAGCGGTTCAGTTCCGCCTCGGAAGCCTTCCGGCGCTCGATGAGGAATTGCCGATGCTCCCCGGCCAACCCAAGGAGCATGTCCAGATCAGCAAGGCATGTCTCGATCCCGTGATCCAGCGAAAGCCGCCGCCAACGCGTCTCCCGAGCGCGATGCGCGGCGGATGGGGAAAGGATTGCGAGATACCATTCGTAGCGGTTCGGCGTGTCGCGATTTTCGTAGGCCGCGAGGCTTCGGTCCAGAATATGGGAAAGCCGGGCGGCGAAGCGGGCAAGCCGCGCTTCGGCTTCCCGTTCATGTTTCAGCATTTCGGCAATACGGCTCTCTTCGGCGTCAAGCATCGCCTCGTTCGTCATGCGGAACTTGTCCGCGGCCTTGGCGAACGCCGCGGCGGATTGCTCCACGGCCTCGCGCATTGCGGCCAGAAGCTCACCGATAGCCTGGATCTCAACATCGCCCGCCAGCTGCCTCGCCATGCATCCTCTTCCTCACCCTCGGCGAATAGATAAAGCCGTCTCGGGAATTTGCCACGACGTTTCGGCTGAATCCAACCGCTCAGTCGCAGCGCATCTTCTCTTCCCAGTGACGCCGGCAGAGCGAGACGTATTTCTCGTTGCCGCCCACCTCGACCTGGGCGCCCTCGCGCACCACCTCGCCGGCTTCGTCGACCCGCACCACCATCGTGGCCTTGCGGCCGCAGAAGCAGATGGTGCGCACCTCGCGCAGCTCGTCGGCGATCGCGAGCAGCTCCAGCGAGCCCGGAAAGAGTTTCCCCTGGAAATCCGTCCTGAGCCCGTAGGCCATCACCGGTATGCCGATTCGATCCGTGATTCGCGCGAGCTGCCAGACCTGTTCGGGTGACAGGAACTGCGCCTCGTCCACGAACACGCAGGCGATCGGCTCCTCATTGTGCATCCCGGCGATGATCTCGAACAGGTTGTCGGCCGCCGTGAAGGGAGTGGCATCGGAGGAAAGCCCGATCCGCGAGGCGACACGGCCGGCGCCTGCGCGGTCGTCCAGAGCCGCGATGAAGATCGCGGTGCGCATGCCGCGCTCCTGATAATTATAGGATGCCTGCAGGAGCATGGTGGACTTGCCTGCATTCATCGTCGCGTAGTGAAAATAGAGCTTGGCCATGTCCGTCTTCTGAAACGGCCGAACGCGGGAGAAAAGAAGCCTGTGGCGATAACCACAGATTTCCGCTCGACCTCACCCCCCAAAAGGCTGATCATCGAAAATGTCGCAAATTGCGGTGATCGCACGCCGCGAATGCGCGCGCTTGCCTGATTTCAGCATATATTGATAATGGCCAGGGAACAAAAAAAGGGAGCCGCATCATGCGCATGACGAAAACGTTGAAGATCACGCTCGCAGCCGCCGTCTCCGCCCTGGCCCTGGGTGGCTCTGTGTCTGCGGCGGAACCGGAAGCCTGCGGCTCCGTCCGGTTCTCGGATGTCGGCTGGACCGATATCACGGCGACGACGGCCACGGCGACGGTGCTTCTGAAGGCTCTCGGCTATGAGACCGACGTGAAGGTTCTCTCCGTCCCCGTCACCTACAGCTCCCTGAAAAACAAGGATATCGACGTCTTCCTCGGCAACTGGATGCCGACGCAGGAAGCGGATGTGCGCCCCTATCTCGACGACAAGTCCGTCGAGTCCTACGGCCCCAATCTGGTCGGCGCGAAATATACGCTCGCCACCAATGCCAAGGGCGCCGAACTCGGCATCAAGGACTTCAAGGACATCGCCGCCCACAAGGATGAACTCGGCGGCAAGATCTACGGCATCGAGCCCGGCAATGACGGCAACCGGCTGATTCTCGACATGGTGGAGAAAGGCACGTTCGATCTCGGCGATTTCGAAGTCGTGGAATCCTCCGAGCAGGGCATGCTGGCTCAGGTGGCGCGTGCCGACAAGAGCGGTGAACCGGTGGTCTTCCTCGGCTGGGAACCCCATCCGATGAACGCCAACTTCAAGCTCACCTATCTTTCCGGCGGTGATGAGGTCTTCGGACCGAACTTCGGCGGCGCCGAGGTCTATACCAATGTCCGCGCCGGCTACACCGAAGAGTGTCCGAATGTCGGCACCTTCATCAAGAACCTGAAATTCTCGCTTCCCATGGAAAACGAAATTATGGGCGGCATTCTGAACGACGGCAAGGAACCGGAAGCAGCCGCCACCGAATGGCTGAAGGCCAACGGTTCGGCGGTCGAGCCCTGGCTTGCCGGCGTCACCACCCGCGACGGCCAGGATGGTCTTGCCGCCGTCAAGTCGAAGCTCGGCCTCTGACAGCCGTTCGAATGCCGGGGCGGTCCGCCGCCCCGGACCCTCGCCCTTTCTTCCTTTCTTGAGCGGACGTGTCTTCAGTGAATTGGCTGACCGAATACCGCATTCCCATCGGGCCTTGGGCCAAATCCTTCGTTGATTGGCTGACGGCGAACGGCGGCTGGTTCTTCGACTGGCTGTCGTCGGTCCTCTCCGCCGTCATCAATGGCCTGCTCTTCGTCCTGCAGTTCCCGCACCCGCTGATCGTCGTGGTGCTGATGACCGGCCTCTCCTGGCTGCTGCGCCGCTCCATCGGCGCCGCGCTCTTCACCTTCTTCGGCCTGCTCGTCATCATCAACCAGGGCTACTGGAAGGAGACGACGGAGACGCTGGCGCTGGTTCTCGCCTCGACCGCCGTCTGCATGGCGGTCGGCGTTCCGCTCGGCATCGCCGCCGCCCGCCGTGAATGGATCTACGGGATCATGCGGCCGATCCTTGATCTCATGCAGACGATTCCGACCTTCGTCTACCTGATCCCCGCCCTCATCCTCTTCGGCCTCGGCATGGTGCCTGGCCTGATCGCAACAGCGATCTTCGCCATCGCCGCGCCGATCCGCCTTACCCGGCTCGGCATCGTCTCGACGCCAGAGGCCCTGACGGAGGCGGCGGTCGCTTTCGGCGCCACGCCTAGCCAGGTGCTGCGGAAGGTGGAACTGCCCTATGCCATGCCGCAGATCATGGCCGGCCTGACGCAGACCATCATGCTCTCGCTGTCCATGGTGGTCATCGCCGCGCTCGTCGGCGCCAACGGCCTCGGCGTGCCCGTGGTGCGCGCGCTCAACACCGTGAACATCGCCCGCGGCTTCGAGGCGGGGCTCTGCATCGTCATCCTGGCGATCATCCTCGACCGGATGTTCCGCACATCGAAGGGAGAAGGCGCATGAGCGACGCGGTGACCTTCGGCAATGTCGATATTGTCTTCGGCAACAACCCGGAACAGGCTCTGCCGCTGGTGGACCAGGGCAAGACCCGTGACGAGATCAGCGCCGCCACCGGCATCGTGCTCGGCGTTGCGAATGCCTCGCTTTCCATCCGCGAGGGTGAAATCCTGGTGCTGATGGGCCTTTCCGGCTCCGGCAAGTCGACGCTCCTGCGCGCCGTCAACGGACTCGCCCCGGTCGTTCGCGGCAGCGTCAGTGTCGCGACGCCCTCCGGCCCGGTCGATCCCTACAAGGCAAGCGCCAAGGTGCTGCGCCACCTGCGCATGCACACCGTCTCCATGGTGTTCCAGCAGTTCGGCCTCCTGCCCTGGCGCACGGTTGCGGAAAACGTCGGCTTCGGCCTTGAGTTGGCGGGCGTCTCCGACGCGGAACGGAAGACGCGCGTCGGAGAGCAGCTCGAGCTGGTCAACCTGACGCAATGGTCCGGCCGCAAGGTGGGCGAGCTTTCGGGCGGCATGCAGCAGCGCGTCGGTCTTGCTCGCGCGTTTGCCACCGGCGCGCCCATTCTGCTCATGGACGAGCCTTTCTCCGCACTCGACCCTCTCATCCGCACCCGTCTTCAGGATGAACTTCTGGAGTTCCAGCGGCGTCTGAAGAAAACGATCCTCTTCGTCAGCCACGATCTCGACGAAGCCTTCCGAATCGGAAACCGCATCGCCATCATGGAGAGCGGACGCATCATCCAGTGCGGCACGCCGCAGGAGATCGTCCGGGCGCCTGCCGACCAGTATGTCGCCGATTTCGTGCAGCACATGAACCCGATCAGCATGCTGACTGCCGGAGACGTCATGCGCGCCGGCGTCACCAATGCCTCCGGCTCTGCCGGCGTCACCGCGACCGCGCGGCGCGATACACCGCTCGTCGATATCCTCGATGCGCTCTCGCGCCAACCGGGCGCCGTCGGCGTGGTCGATAACGGTTCCGTCGTGGGCACGATTTCCGCCGAGGAGATCATCGCCGGCCTCACCCGCCATCGACGCCGCTGAGATCGAAGACGTTCGGCTTTCCCCCTGCCCCGGCGGGTGCTATCCATCGCCCTCGAGAGGCGTCGAGCGATCGGCCCCTACTAATTCAGGGATCGATATTCAGGGAGCGACTGATGGCAGACAAACCGCAGGTCCTGCGCGAAACCGACGACGAGGCCCGCCGCCTGGCCCGCCTGCTGGTGCGCGGCGCCCGCTTCATGGCGCTTGGCGTCATCGATCCCGAAACCGGCTTTCCCTCCGTCAGCCGCGCCCTGACGGGCACGGATTTCGACGGCGTGCCGGTAATTCTGGTTTCCGCGCTTTCCGGCCATACCAAGGCACTCGCCGCCGATCCGCGCTGCTCGCTCATGGCCGGGGAACCCGGCAAGGGTGATCCCCTGGCACACCCGAGAATCACCCTTCAATGCCGAGCCGAGACCGTCGAGCGCGACACGGAGGATCATGCCCGCATCCGCCAGCGTTTCCTGGGCAGGCACCCGAAAGCCTCCCTCTATGTGGACTTTCCGGATTTCCGCTTCTTTCGCCTGCCTCCGCAGACCGCTTCCTTGAACGGCGGTTTCGGGCGCGCCTATGCGCTGTCGGGCTCCGATCTGCTGATCGAGGAGCCGGGAAACGGCCGGGAATGGCTGGAATTGCAGGACCGTTTGAAGGACATGACGGAGGCGGCGGCACTGGCGGCCGAACAGTGGGGAGCGGAAAAGGGAAGGCCCTGGCGCTTCGCGGGTGTGGACCGGTCCGGCGTCGATCTCGTCGGGGGCGATGTTCACTTCAGGCACGAGTTCGCAACCCCCGCGGCTTCACCAGGAATTGTCTTTGATTGTATTTCAAATGTCGCTAAAGTAATACCATTACCCGAAAATTAGGGATGTACAACCCAAGCCGCCTCCTGTTAACTTTTTGCCCGTTCAGGCTGGGGCGATTTTTGAAGCGGGTGCCCGCTTCTAGGGGAAGAACAAACATATGGACACCATGACACTATCCGAGCATTCGACGGCCGCTGCTGGCCTGTTGTCTGCTATGGCGAATCCGAAAAGGCTGATGATTCTCTGCTGCCTGGTACAGGGCGAAGTTGCAGTCGGCGCGCTGGCCACACGGGTTGGCCTCAGCCAGTCCGCCTTGTCGCAGCACCTTTCCAAGCTGCGTGCGCAGAAGCTGGTGAAGACCCGGCGTGACGCCCAGACCATCTACTATTCCAGCTCATCGGAACCGGTGTTGAAGATACTTCGGACGCTCGAAGAGATTTATTGCGCGCCTGAGCAGAAGAAATCCGAGGCGGCGTGATCGCCGTCTGGTAAGGCAAGCGCCCATCCTGTGAAACGGCCTCCAGCACGCGTTGCCGGAGGCCGTTGCTTTTTGCCCTCCCGCTTCATCATTCGCCGGGCGGCGTCATGACGCTTTCTCGCGTGAAAACTTCGCGATTTGTCCGGTTGACGGCTCCAGAGCCGCTGATAATTTGACCGTATAGTCAAAACCGCGCGCAGCGGCTGATGGGGAAAATGCCCTCCCCGAAAGGGCTACGGAGAACAGCATGTCCAACCGCCTCAACACCACGCCCAATGATCTGAGGGCGTTCTGGATGCCGTTTACGGCAAATCGCCAGTTCAAGAAGGAACCGCGCCTCTTCGTGAGCGCCAGGGACATGCACTATACGACCCATGACGGCCGCCAGGTGCTCGATGCGACGGCCGGCCTCTGGTGCGTGAATGCCGGGCACTGCCGCCCCAAGATCACCGAGGCGATCCGCGAACAGGCCGGCGAGCTCGACTATGCGCCCGCCTTCCAGCTCGGCCATCCGAAAGCCTTCGAGCTTGCCAATCGCCTGGTCGATATCGCGCCGGAAGGGCTCAACCACGTGCTCTACACCAATTCCGGCTCGGAATCGGTGGATACGGCTCTGAAAGTTGCACTTGCCTACCATCGGGCCAAGGGCAACGGCTCCCGCTTCCGTCTGATCGGCCGCGAGCGCGGCTATCACGGCGTCAATTTCGGCGGCATTTCCGTCGGCGGCATCGTTGCAAACCGCAAGATGTTCGGCACGCTGCTGACCGGCGTCGACCATCTGCCCCACACGCATCTTCCCGGCCAGAACGCCTTCACCCGCGGCGAGCCGGAGCATGGCGCAGATCTCGCCTCCGAACTGGAGCGGATCGTCACGCTGCACGACCCCTCGACCGTCGCCGCCGTCATCGTAGAGCCGGTTGCCGGTTCGACCGGCGTGCTGATCCCGCCGAAGGGCTACCTCCAGAAACTGCGCGATATCTGCACCAAGCACGGCATTCTGCTGATCTTCGATGAGGTCATCACCGGCTTCGGCCGGCTGGGCGAACCCTTCGCCGCGCAGTATTTCGGCGTGACGCCCGATATCATGACCACCGCAAAGGGCCTCACCAATGGCGTGATCCCCATGGGCGCGGTGCTCGTCACCTCCGAAATCCATGACGCCTTCATGAACGGCCCGGAACATCTCATCGAGTTCTTCCACGGCTATACCTATTCCGGCAATCCGATCGCGTCCGCCGCAGGGCTCGCGACGCTCGAGACCTACAAGGAAGAAGGGCTGTTCGAGCGCGCCAAGGAAATCGCCCCCTATTGGGAAGAAGGCCTGCATTCTCTGAAGGACGTGCCGAACGTCATCGACATCCGCAATATCGGCCTCATTGGCGCGATCGAGCTGGACCCGATCGCCGGCGAGCCGACCAAGCGCGCCTTCTCCGCTTTCCTCAAGGCCTATGAGGATGGATTGCTGATCCGCACGACGGGCGACACCATCGCCATGTCGCCTCCGCTGATCGTCGAGAAGCACCATATCGACGAAATTTTCGGGAAACTGCGCGAAATTCTTACGAACAGCATTTGAATCGTATTTTCGGGGCCCGTTCTTTGCAAAATTTAGCAGAAACGGGCCTCATTCGGTGAACTTCTTGCGGAATCGCAGCTAAGTTCCTAAGAATGTTTCGTTCCGCTCGAAGTCAAACTTGGCCGGACGGAGGCATGTTACGGAAACGGAAATCGTTGCCCGGCAATCTCATGCATAAAAACAAGAACTTAGGGTGCATCGCCTGAATTTCTTTCAAAGCGGGACACCCGGTGGGTCAAGGACCCCATCCAAGGAGGACAGAAATGAGTCTCAAGACGCTTCTCGCAGCCACGACCCTCGCCTCGCTGGCTTTCGCACCGCTTGCCCATGCCGAAATCGTCATCGGCCTTGTTGCACCGCTGACTGGACCGGTTGCCGCCTATGGCGATCAGGTGAAGAACGGCGCCGAAACCGCCGTCGCGGAAATCAACAAGAATGGCGGCATTCTGGGCGAGCAGGTCGTGCTGAAGATTGCCGATGACGCGGGCGAACCCAAGCAGGGCGTTTCGGCCGCAAACCAGCTCGTCGGTGAAGGCGTTCGCTTCGTCGTCGGCCCGGTCACTTCGGGCGTCGCCATGCCGGCTTCCGACGTCTTCGCCGAAAACGGCGTGCTGATGGTGACGCCGACCGCGACCACCCCTGCGCTCACCACCCGCGGCCTCGCCAATGTGCTGCGCACCTGCGGCCGCGACGACCAGCAGGCGGAAGTCGCCGCGAAATACGTTCTGGACAACCTCAAGGACAAGCGCGTCGCGATCATCAACGACAAGGGCGCCTATGGCAAAGGCCTAGCCGATGCCTTCAAGAAGGTTCTCAATGAGGGCGGCGTGACCGAAGTGGTCAACGATGCCGTGACGGTTGGCGACAAGGATTACACCGCACTCACCACCCGTCTGAAATCCGAAAACATCGAGATCGTCTACTTCGGCGGCTATCATCCCGAAGGCGGCCTGCTTGCCCGCCAGCTCTCCGATCTCGGCGTGAAGGCGACGATCATCGGCGGTGAAGGTCTCTCCAACACCGAATTCTGGAACATCGGCACCAATGCGGCAGCCGGAACCATCTTCACCAATGCTTCGGATGCCACCAAGAACCCGGCCTCCAAGGGCGCCGTCGATGCCCTCGCCGCCCGCAACATCCCGGCGGAAGCCTTCACGCTCAATGCCTATGCAGCCGTCGAAGTGCTGAAGGCAGGCATCGAGAAGGCCGGCAAGGCGGATGACTCGGAAGCCGTCGCAACGGCTCTGAAGTCGGGTGAGCCGATCAAGACCTCGATCGGCGATCTCACCTATGCCGAAACCGGCGACCTTTCCTCACCCGCCTTCTCGCTCTTCAAGTGGGAAGATGGCAAGATCGTCTCCCTCGAATAGTTCAAGCATCGACGGGCGCCTTCGGGCGCCCGTTCTGCCTTCCGGATGCGATCAGGTAACACTCATTGCCAATACGGCTCGGGCGGCATCTGGACCTTTGCGGGCACTCGGTAAGTCGCATTCTTCTTCGGTTCGGGAGCCTGCTGCCGGAATCTTTTTATCGCGGCTCTTTTTACGACCTCGTCCGCCGTCTTGTCGCCCGTCGATCTCACCATAACGACACGGCTCAATTTTCCATGAGCGTCCGTATGGAGCGCCACCATAGCGTCCTTTCTTGTGTTGCAGCCGGTCAAGACAAGCACCGCCAAGGCAAGTGCGGCCAGATTTTTCATAAAAGTTTCCCCCTGCGCCCAATTTCCAAAAGCCATAGCGAAGTCCTGCGGTGTGGAGAAGATGCGCCGATGCAACTTCTGATTATTCTTGAAGCCCGTTGCCGCCGGCTTCGGAAATCAGCGATCGCTGATCTTCAACTCCGGTCCTTTCCTTCCTAGACTGCGGAGAATCGAAAACAGGAAAGACGCCATGAATACCCGACTTGAAACCCTCATAGACCAGGGCACCGGCCGCAAACCGGCGGATATCGTCCTGAAGGGTGGCAAGTTCTTCGATCTCGTCACCGGCGAACTCGTCGCTTCCGACATCGCCATCTCGGGCGAATGCATTGTCGGCACCTGCGGCAGCTATTCCGGCAAGACCGAGATCGACATATCCGGCAGGATCGTCGTGCCGGGCTTCATCGACACGCATCTGCATATCGAAAGCTCGCTCGTCACCCCGCATGAATTCGACCGCTGCGTGCTCCCCTATGGCGTCACGACGGTGATCTGCGATCCGCATGAGATCGCCAATGTGCTCGGCACGGAGGGCATCGAATTCTTCCTCGATTCCTCGCTCGAAACCATCATGGACATCCGCGTCCAGCTTTCCTCCTGCGTGCCGGCAACGCATCTGGAGACGGCGGGCGCCGATCTGCCCATCGAAAAGCTCCTGCCCTACCGCGATCATCCGAAGGTCATCGGCCTTGCCGAGTTCATGAATTTCCCCGGCGTCATCCACAAGGACCCGGTCTGCCTCGCCAAGCTCGACGCCTTCTATGGCGACCATATCGACGGCCACGCCCCGCTTCTCAGCGGCAACCACCTGAACGGCTATCTCGCCGCCGGCATCCGCACCGAGCATGAATGCACGACGGCGGAAGAAGCGCTCGAAAAGATCCGCAAGGGCATGCATATCCTGGTGCGCGAGGGCTCCGTATCGAAGGATCTCCACGCCCTGATGCCGATCATCACCGAGCGGCTATCGCCCTTTATCGCACTCTGCACCGACGACCGCAATCCGCTCGACATCGCCGAACAGGGCCATCTCGACTACATGATCCGTACCGCGATCGCGAACGGCGTCGAACCGCTCGCCGTCTACCGCGCCGCCTCCATTTCCGCGGCCCGCGCCTTCGGTTTGCGCGACCGCGGCCTCGTCGCCCCCGGTTGGCGGGCCGATCTCGTCGTCGTGGACACTCTCAAAAACTGCCGGGCGGAAATCGTCTTCTCCGCCGGCCGCAAGGTGACGGACGAACTCTTCGCCACCCGCAAGCCGGTCGCCCCGGTCGGGCTCGACAGCGTCAAGGCTCGGCCCGTCCAGGCCATGCATTTCGGCGTGCCTGCGACGGAGGGCGAAACGCCGGTGATCGGCGTCATGCCCGGCAAGATCATTACCGAGCATCGCCGCTACCGCCTACCCTCCTCCGGCAACCAGACTGGCATCGATCTTTCCCGCGACATCATCAAGGTCGCCGTCATCGAGCGGCACGGGAAGAACGGCAATCATGCCAACGGCTTCGTTCAAGGCTTCGGGCTGAAGAAGGGCGCGATCGCCTCCACCGTCGGCCATGACAGCCACAATATCTGCGTTGTCGGCGTCAACGAGGACGATATGGCGCTCGCCGCAAACCGGCTTGGCGAAATCAAGGGCGGCTTCGTAGTGGTGGAAGATGGAAAAGTGACGGGCGAGATCGCGCTTCCCGTCGCCGGCCTCATGAGCCTCGAACCTCATGAGGTGGTGCGCGATACGCTGCATCACTTGAGAAAGGCGGCCTATGCCCTTGGAACGACTCTCGAAGAACCCTTCCTCCAGGTCGCCTTCCTGCCGCTCCCCGTGATCCCGCACCTCAAGATTTCCGACAGGGGCATGGTGGATGTCGATCGCTTCGAACTGATTTGAGCGGACTACTTCCGATAGCCCTTCGCCTTCATCCAGCCCTCGGGTAGCTCATCGCCTTCCATGGGCGGATTGTCGGGAACCTGCTCGAGTATTTCGAGAAGCCGGTCGCCCGTTGCTCCATTCGCTCGCCGCTTCAGAAATTCGGCGGCAGTCTCGACGACGCCCACCTTCTGAGCCACAGCCGAGGCGATCCATTGGTTGAGCGACACGCCGTYTTCCTTCGCCAATCGGGCCRCAGCCTCCTTGATGGAGGCTGGAAGCTTCAGGGGATAAGTGTTCTTGCTCATGTCTTCAGATGCTCCAATAGCTCTCCAGGCCTTAGAACGCAAACGTGCAGACGTTTTGCCGCCGGCTCGAAATCTCGGATATTGTGCGTCACCAAAGCATCGGCTCGACCATTRACCGCCGCTTCCAGTACCAGTTCGTCCTCCGGATCGGAAAGCTGCGGCCTCCATCTATAATATAGATCGACTGCCTCCGATAACGCAGCTATATCTTCAAGCGCGTCATCGATCCTCGACATCGGAAGACGATGAACCGCGACCTGCTCTGCCCTCTTCAGCACTGCTTCGTATTCCAAGAACAGTGCCGTCGTTGCCAACGGAACAATCCGTTTCAGGGCTATCTGCTGCAAGATGACGAAAGACGCACCGGTTCGACTGCGAAACGCAGCAGCCAAAACATTCGTATCGAGCACCACGCGCTTCATTTCGATAAGAATAATATATCCCATAGGATGTTTCAATGCAGCTCCTCAGCTCTTGAACACATCGCCTCCAAGCAGCCAAACCCGCCCAATCTCCCGAAACCTCCCCCTTGGGCCTTGAAGATGACGGCCGGGTGGGGCAATACCCCCGCATCCTATCGAAACCCACGCGTGAAACGTGAAGGCCGACGAGATGCTGCAAACGCCCTACTACCTGATCGACAAAGCAAAGCTGCTCCGCAACATGGAGAAGATCGCCTATGTCCGTGAGAGATCGGGCGCCAAGGCGCTGCTGGCGCTGAAATGCTTCGCCACCTGGTCGGTCTTCGATTTCATGCGCGACTACATGGACGGTACCACGTCCTCGTCGCTGAACGAGGTGCGCCTCGGCCACGAACGCTTCGGCAAGGAAACCCACGCCTACTCGGTTGCCTATGCGGATTACGAGATCGACGAGGTCATTTCCCACGCCGACAAGATCATCTTCAATTCGATCGCCCAGCTCGAGCGCTTTGCGGTCAAGGCCTCCGGCATCGTGCGGGGCCTGCGCCTCAACCCGCAGGTAAGCTCCTCGAGCTTCGACCTTGCCGACCCCGCCCGCCCCTTCTCCCGGCTCGGCGAATGGGATCTCGCCAAGGTCGAGAAGGTCATGGACAGGATCAGCGGATTCATGATCCACAACAACTGCGAGAACAGCGATTTCGCGCTGTTCGACCGCATGCTCGGCCAGATCGAAGAGAAATTCGGGCCGCTTCTCAAGAGGGCTGAATGGGTGAGCCTCGGCGGCGGCATCCATTTCACCGGCGAAGGCTATCCACTCGATGCCTTCTGCGACCGRCTGAAAGCCTTTTCGGAAAAATAYGGCGTGCAGGTCTATCTCGAGCCCGGCGAGGCCTCGATCACCAGGTCGACCACGCTGGAAGTCACCGTTCTCGACAAGCTCTACAACGGCAAGGATCTTGTCGTGGTGGATTCGTCCATCGAAGCGCACATGCTGGATCTTCTGATCTATCGTGAAAACGCAAAGGTCTCCCCCAACCAGGGACCACATCGTTACATGGTCTGCGGCAAGTCCTGTCTTGCCGGGGACATCTTCGGGGAATTCGATTTCCCGGAAGAACTGAAGGTCGGCGACCGCATCTCCATACAGGATGCGGCCGGTTACACGATGGTCAAGAAAAACTGGTTTAACGGCGTGAAAATGCCGGCAATCGCCATCCGGGAACTGGATGGCAGCCTCAGAACGGTCCGTGAATTCGATTACGCGGACTACGAACAAAGCCTCTCGTAAAGAGGCTTCTGACGATTGGACATAAGGAGTTGGTCCCCATCATGAAGAAGAACGTGCTCATCATCGGCGCCGGCGGCGTCGCCCAGGTGGTCGCGCACAAATGCGCCCAGAACAACGATGTCCTCGGCGACATCCATATCGCCTCGCGCACCAAGGCGAAGTGCGATGCGATCATCGCAAGCGTGCATGAAAAGAAGGCGATGAAGCAGCCCGGCGTGCTCGAAGCCCATGCGCTCGACGCGCTCGACATCGAGGCCACCAAGGCGCTCATCAAGAAGACCGGCTGCGAGATCGTCATCAATGTCGGCACGGCCTTCCTCAACATGTCCGTGCTGCGCGCCTGCATGGATACCGACGTCGCCTATATCGACACGGCGATCCACGAAGAGCCGAACAAGATCTGCGAGACCCCGCCGTGGTACGGTAACTATGAGTGGAAGCGCGCCGCCGAATGCGAGGAAAAGGGCATCACCGCCATCCTCGGCGCCGGCTTCGATCCGGGCGTCGTCAATGCCTATGCCCGCCTCGCCAAGGACGAGTATCTCGACAAGGTAACGGACGTCGATATCGTCGACATCAATGCCGGCAGCCACGGCAAGTATTTCGCCACCAACTTCGATCCGGAAATCAACTTCCGCGAGTTCACCGGCGTCGTCTATTCGTGGCAGAACGGCGAATGGAACGTCAACAAGATGTTCGAGATCGGCAAGGATTACGACCTGCCGGTCGTCGGCACCCGGCGCGCCTATCTTTGCGGTCACGATGAAGTGCATTCGCTGGCCAAGAACATGGATGGCGCCGATGTGCGCTTCTGGATGGGCTTCGGCGATCACTACATCAATGTCTTCACCGTGCTGAAGAATATCGGCCTCCTCTCCGAGCAGCCGGTCAAGCTGGCGGACGGCTCGGAAGTCGTGCCGCTCAAGGTCGTCAAGGCCTGCCTGCCCGATCCCGCTTCTCTCGCCCCCGAATATGAGGGCAAGACCTGCATCGGCGATTTCGTGAAGGGCATCAAGGACGGCAAGGAGCGCGAGGTCTTCATCTATAACGTCGCCGACCACAAGGAAGCCTATAACGAAGTAGGCTCCCAGGGCATTTCCTACACGGCCGGCGTTCCGCCGGTCGCCGCCGCCATGCTCGTCGCTACCGGCGAATGGGACGTGAAGAAGATGGCGAATGTCGAGGAACTGCCGCCGAAGCCCTTCCTCAACATCCTGAACAAGATCGGCCTGCAGACCTGCATCCGCGACGAACAGGGCGAGCGCGAGCTGCACTTCTCCTGACGTGGATGCCCCTCATCCGGCTGCCGCCACCTTCTCCCCGCATGCGGGGAGAAGGGATATGCCGCACCGTTTCCCTCATTCCGCGAACGCCGCATGAGGCAAGTCCCCTCTCCCCGTCGAAACGGGGAGAGGGCTAGGGTGAGGGGCAAGTCAGATCGGCACTTGCCAGGCCCACTTTGCCTCAGAACCTGTAGCTCAATCCGAGATTGCCGCCCCAGTTGCGGTCGATATCCTTGCCGGCTGAGAAGTCGATATCGRCATGGACCTGCAGGGCATCGCTGATCTGGTAGGCAAAGCCCGCGCCCACTTCGCCGCGCGTCCCATCGAAGGCGTTGTCGAAGCCGACGGTGTTGATCGTCAGCTTGTTCGAATCGACGAACTCCTGCGCCACGGCGAACCGCATATAGGGCTGGAAGACGCCGCCGTTCTCGAGCTTGTGGTTGATGCCGATCGTGGCGCCGATGCGGCCCTGTACCGAGCCATAGGCATTGCCATGGGCGGTCATGCCGTTGTCGAGGCCATAGTCGAACGAGCCGATGCGCAGCGTGCCGGTCTCGGCGGAGAAGACATTGGCATCCGCCGCATGCAGGCCGATGACGGTCTTGGCGCTCTCGGACAGATCTCTCGGCGGGTCGACGGGGTCAGGACCCGGATCGACCGCGCCGGTGCCGACCAGCTTCCAATCGTCGCCATCCTGCTGGAGATAATATTTGTAGACGCCGAGGTCGACGGCATTACCGAGCAGGTTAAAGTTTGCGTCGGACACGCAGACTCCTTCGCGAATTTGCAATCGATTACAATACTCGTCCGGCACTCAGTGCTGCCGCAATCGCTTTCGGAATGGAAGCGATTGTGCTTGATTGCCAGTGGCACTCGCTCATGCGGCTGCGCTCGATCCATATTCGGGAAGAGAGAAGCCACCATTATCCCAGCGGCTCGAACACCATGGCGTGGCCGTTGATGCAGTAGCGAAGCACCTCGAAGACGCGTGGATCGAGCGACTGCGAAACGTTGAAGCGCATGAAGCTTTTTGCCGATTGAGAGAGGCTGAAGGCATTTCCCGGCGCCAGCACGACATGCCTTTCCAGGGCTGTGCGCGCCACGTCCGCCGCATCGGCCTCATCCGGCAGCCGGCACCAGAGGAACATGCCCGCCTGCGGCTCCAGCCAGGGAACGATCCCCAGGTTCTTCAATCTTGCCGAAACCTCGAACATGGCCTGCGAAAGGCGGCTGCGGAGAATTTCGACATGCTTGCGATAGCTGCCGTCGCTCAACACGTTGAACACGAGTTCCGCGTTGAGCCTCCCGCCGCCGAAGGTCGTCGCGATCTTGAGGTCCGTCAGGCCTTCGATCCATTCCGGCTTGGCCGCCACGAAGCCGCATCGTGCCGAGGCGGACAAGGTCTTGGAAAAGCTGCCGATATGGATGACGCGCTCCAGCCCGTCGAAGGCCGCCAGCCTGGGCGCCGGCGTATGCTCGAAATCGGCGAATATATCGTCTTCGATGATCGTGAGATCGAACTGGTSCGCAAGCTTGAGAAGCCTGTGCGCCACGACGGGTGAAAGCACCGCTCCAGTCGGGTTGTGGATCGCCGAATTCGTGATGTAGATGCGGGGCCGGTGCTCTCCAATAATCCGCGCGAAGGCCTCGATATCCGGCCCCGAAGGCGTGTAGGGAACCCCGACGACATTGGCGCGGTGCGCCCGCAGCAAGGCCTGGAAATTGAAATAGCACGGATCGTCCACCAGCACCGTATCGCCGGGCTCGAGGAGCAGGCGGCACAACAGGTCTATCGCCTGGGTGCCGGATTCCGTCAGCAGGATCTGATCGGGGGACGCTTCCATCCCCCGTTCCGCCATGCGCCGGGCAATGAGTTTGCGAAGCGGCGGCAATCCCAGAGGCGTGCCATAGTCGGCAAGGGAAGCGCTCTCGGTTCGGGAAAGGGTTCTTAGCCCCCGGCGCATGCTTTCCTCCGGAAACCACGAGGGCGGCAGCCATCCGCAGCCCGGCTTGAGATCGCCGTCGGCGGCTTCCAGAGATTGCCGGGATATCCAGAACGGATCGACGGCGCGGTCGAGCTTTGGCCCCGCTTCGGAGAGCGAGAACGGCGCCGCCTGGTTCGCAACGTAGAAACCGGAACCAGGCCGGGAAACGATCGCTCCCTCGGCGACCAGACGCTCATACGCTTCGACCGCGGTGGAGGTGGAAACCTTCAGCGTTCCGGCAAGCTGCCGCAGCGACGGCAGCTTCGCGCCGGGCGTCAGGCTGCGCCCCGCGATGCGCTGCCTGATCGTCGTCATCACCAGTTCGACCCGCGTGCCTTCGCTCATCTGTATTGCCACCTTCACCATAACAGTTCGTCAAAACTGTATCAGACTGTGGCTGGCAAGACCACGGCCTCTAGCGGATAAAGGCTCTGCAATAACGGAGTGCAATATGGACAGAACGGCAGCCGGATGGCTCAACGGTTTTATCGGCGTGGTGATCTTCAGCGGATCGCTTCCCGCCACGCGCGTGGCGGTCATGCAGTTCGATCCGGTCTTCCTCACGGTCACGCGGGCGGCGATCGCCGGCATTCTCGCGCTTGCGCTGCTGCTCGTCTTCAGGGAAAAGCGCCCCTCCCCGCGCGATATCCTGTCGTTGGCCGTCGTCGCCCTGGGCGTCGTGGTCGGCTTTCCCCTGCTGACGGCACTGGCGCTGCAGCATGTGACCACGGCCCATTCCATCGTCTTCGTCGGCCTGCTTCCCCTTGCGACCGCCATTTTCGGCGTCATCCGCGGCGGCGAGCGGCCGAAGCCGGCCTTTTGGTTGTTTTCCATATTGGGAAGCGCATTGGTCGTCGGTTTTRCACTCGCGCAGGGCCTCACCGCCGCGCCGCTGGGCGATGCGCTGATGCTGGCCGCGATCATCGTCTGCGGCCTCGGCTATGCGGAAGGCGCCAAGCTTTCGCGCACGCTCGGCGGATGGCAGGTCATTTCCTGGGCGCTCGTGCTCTCCCTGCCGCTGATGGTCCTCATAACCATCTTCACCATGCCCGCAAGCTTTGCAGGCATCCAGGCGCCCGCCCTGCTTGGCCTTGCCTATGTCTCGCTCTTCAGCATGCTGATCGGCTTCGTGTTCTGGTATCGCGGGTTGGCGCAGGGCGGCATCGCCACGGTCGGCCAGCTGCAGCTATTGCAACCCTTCTTCGGGTTGGCGCTGGCGGCGACCCTGCTGAATGAGACCGTCACGCCCATGATGCTCGCCGTCACCGTGGCGGTCATCCTCTGCGTGGCCGGCGCCCGTAAATACGGCAGATAGGGGCAGATCAGGATTTCTCCGCCATGTCGGCATGGCGGTGGACGAGCTGCCACTGACCGTCGGCCCGGCGGAAGATCTCCGTCACGCGCAGCCGCATCGGCACGGGCTCTGCCTGGCCTTTCAGCCGCGCCGTGGCGTTCTGGTAGCCCACCCAGTAACCGATCTTGCCGTCATGGCCCATGTGGATGATCTCCAGATCGCTTTCGCTGCCCGTGCTGAAGTTCGCCGCATCCTCGACATAGCGCGCCAGCACCTGCTCGGCGCCTTCGACGACGGGGCCGCGCGGATGAAAGAAACTCGCTTGGAAATCCGTGGCGGCGATCTCTTCCAGCGGCCCGGCATCGCCGTTGACATAGGCGCGCGCCGCTTCCTTGCGTTTCTGAATGAAGACGTGGAAATCGTCGGTCATCATGGCCCTCCCGTTCAGCCTCTTCCTCACCGCTTCGAAAGGAGCGCCGCCTGCCGGCGCTCCCGTGCCCCGTGGAACGGATAGGCAGGGCGATCGTTCCGCCGCCGCTACTCCGTCTTCCCGGCAAGCCCTTCCAGTATGGCATGCGCAGCCTTGATGCGCGCCGGTATCGGAAGGTTCCGGTTAGCCAGCATGACGATGCCGATCTTCTCTTCCGACACGAAGGCGACGTAAGCGCCGAAGCCGCCGGTCGAACCTGTCTTGTTGTAGAGCGTTGCGGGCACCGGCTGCTGCGGCGGCGTCAAGGCCTTTGCGGAATGGGCGTCCATGGCCATGGTCTGGGCATTGCCGGCAAGCAGGCGCTCCAATGTCACCGGGTAGGGATATTTTTCCCAGCCGAGCCCCTGCACCATTTCACCGACCTTGAAATAGCCGAGATGCGTGCCTTCCACGGCCCGGGCGACGGCACCGTCGAGCTTGCCCGGATCGATATTCGCCTCCACGAAGCGCACCATGTCAGACGTCGAGGATTTCACGCCGTAGGCCTCCGCGGCGAACATGCCGGGATTGACCCGCACCGGCTTGCCCGCCTTGTTGTAACCCCAGGCATAATCCTTCATCGCCGCGCTCGGAACCTTGATATAGCTGTGGCTGAGGCCGAGCTTAGGGAAGAGCTCCGCTTCCATCGCCTCCCGGAAATCGCGTCCCATGGCGATGCCGGTGATATGCCCAAAAAAGCCGATGCTCGGATTGGAATAGCGGCGCTCATTCCCCGGCCCCGCCTTCGGCTTCCAGCCCTTGAAATAGGCGAGCATCTGCCTGTCGGTTCCCACCTCGTCGGGGAACTGCAGCGGCAACCCGCCGGCCGTATAGGTGGCGAGGTGAAGCAGCGTCGCCTTGTCGATCTCACTTCCGGCAAGCTCCGGAATGTATTTGCCCGGATGATCCTCCAGCGACAGCTTTCCGGTCACCTGCGCATAGGCGCCGAGCGTCGCGGTAAAGGTCTTGCTGACCGAACCCAGCTCGAACAGGGTGTTTTCCGTCACCGGCACGTTCCCCTCTTTCGAGGCAAGCCCGTAATTCCTGAAATAGCGCCGGCCATCGATCGTGACGGCGACCGCCATGCCGGGAACGTCGTGCTCCTTCATCGCCGGCTCGATGGCCTTGTCCACGATGGCGGCAATTCGGTCCGCCTCGCTTGCCGCAAGGGCATGACCGGAGCCGCCGAATGCCGCGACGGTGAAGGACAACAGGGCCGCCGTCACAGCCCCGGATTGGAATTTTGTCTCTCTTTTCATCCTATGCTCTTCCTTGTCTGTCCTCGGTATCGCCGAAGCGAAAGTCCCGCCCCATGCGCCTCGTCTACGTTGCCGTTTCCATGCTCACAAACGATGATATCTCGCCGGAGCCATTAGAAAAATTTGAGGCGGCAGAACCGCTCGACACTCGCCGGGAATAGGCTTAACCCTGAAGCCATGCTTGGAATCGAATGGCTGAAGACCGACTATCGCACGCTTTTCCGATTGAAGGCGAACGGACGCATCGAGYGCGAAAACGATCCGGACAATTCGCCTGGGCCACGGTTCTGGCTCTCCGGATGCCCGGAGGGCAACATTTTCGGCTCACATGCCGATTTACCCAGCGATATCGTCGCCGAACTGGAGAGTCTGGCCGCCGAGGAGCCGCCATTCCTCCATCCGGCAAAGCCGAAGCACCTCGAACGCTATCTGTCCATATTGGGCGACCACGGCCCGATCACCCACAATTTCGGTCTCATCTACGAACTGCCGAATGGATTGCCCTACGAGACCGGCGACYGGCTGCTAGGCAGCGACAGCGAGGAAGGCCGCGAGCTTGCCCGGTCCCTGTCCGCGACCGGGATGCCCGAAGGCCTGCGTGAGCTTGGCTTCCATGGAGTGGATGATCTCTGGCAGCCCTGGTGCGCCGCCATGGTCGGCGGTGAAATCGCATCCATCGCGTTCGCCGCACGGTTATCGGAAGTCGGCGCGGAACTCGGCCTGGTAACGGTCAAGGCATTCAGGGGGCAAGGCCACGCCGCGGCGGCGACCGCCGGCTGGTCACGGCTGCCTTCGCTTCGTTCCCGCACGCTTTTCTACAGCACGGACCGCGACAACGTCTCCTCGCAGCGCGTCGCCGCCCGCCTCGGGCTTAGGCTTTACGGCACGAGCCTGCGAATCGCCTAGCCCCTCACACCCTCGCGCAGAACACGTCGAGCGCGTCGAGCTTCACCACGCCCTTTTCGAGCAATGAGAGGAAATCCGGCAGCGGCACCGGCAGGCAATCCGCCACCCGTTCCGGCAGGCGGAACTCCTGCCGCTCGCGGGTCAGATTGAAGACGAAGAGCAGCTTTTCGCCGCCCTTTTCGCGCACGAAGGCCAGTAGGTCCTGGCCATGGGTATCGAGGAAGGTCATGTCGCCGTCGATCAGCGGTGGATGCGCCTTCCGGAAGGCCAGCGCCCGGYGATAGTGGTGGAGAACGGATTCGTCCCGCRCCTCTTGGGTGTCCACCGCGCGGGCGGCATGATCCTGCGGCACCGGAAGCCAAGTCTTCGAGCCGGGGGTGAAGCCCGCATGCGGCTCGTTGCTTTCCCAGGGCATGGGCGTGCGGCATCCGTCGCGTCCCTTGAACGCCGGCCAGAAGCGGATGCCATAGGGGTCGCGCAAGTCCTCGAAGGCGAGCTCGGCCTCGGCAAGCCCCAGTTCCTCTCCCTGGTAGAGGCAGATCGAGCCGCGCAGCACCGAAAGCAGCGTGATGGAAAGCTTGGCGACGCGGTCGCGCTCCTCCGGAGATTTCGCAAACCGCGTCACGTGGCGAACCACGTCGTGGTTGGAGAAGGCCCAGCACACCCAGCCATTGGTGACGATGTCATGCACCGTCGACATGACGCGCCGGATATAGGCGGCAGAAAACGCCGGCCCCAGCAGGTCGAAGGTATAGCACATGTGCAGCTTGTCGTTGCCGCTGGTGTAGATGGCGAGCGTCGTCAGCGAACGCGGTCCGTCGCCCACCTCGCCCACCGTGGTGCGCCCGCCATAACTGTCGAGCAGCGCCCGCAGCCTCTTCAGGAACTCGATGTTCTCCGGCTGGCTCTTGTCATAAAGGTGGTTCTGCATCGAATAGGGATTGGTGTCGCTCTCCAGCCCCGCAGTCGCCGCGTCGTAGACCATCGGCGGGTTGTTCCTGAGCTGCTTGTCGTGGAAGTAATAGTTCACGGTATCGAGCCGGAATCCGTCCACGCCCCGATCCAGCCAGAATTTTACCGTGTCCAGCATGGCGTTCTGGACTTCCGGATTGTGGAAGTTGAGGTCGGGCTGCGAGATCAGGAAATTGTGCATGTAATACTGCTTGCGCACGCCGTCCCATTCCCAGCCCGGCCCGCCGAAGATCGAAAGCCAGTTGTTCGGCACCGTCCCGTCCGGTTTCGGATCGGCCCAGACATACCAGTCCGCCTTCGGATTGGTGCGGCTCGAGCGGCTTTCGATGAACCAGGGGTGGCGATCGGAGGTGTGGGAGATCACCTGGTCGATGATGACCTTGAGACCGTGCCGGTGGGCTTCCGCCATCATCTCGTCGAAATCGGCAAGCGTCCCGAACATCGGATCGACATTGCAATAGTCGGAAACGTCGTAGCCCATATCCGCCATGGGCGAGGTGAAGAACGGCGAAAGCCAGATCGCATCGACACCGAGCGAGGCGATGTGGGGCAGCCGGGCGGTAATGCCCTTGATGTCGCCGATGCCGTCTCCGGTCGTATCCTGGAAGGAGCGTGGATAGACCTGATAGATGACCGCGCCGCGCCACCAATCCGCATCGACTTGCCTGCCTGCTTCCGTCGCCATGTGGTCAAACCTCCTGCTGGTATCGGGTCAGGTTCCAACCTAGTGTTTCACGAACGAAAGACAATTCAAAAGCAGAGGCATGATGCAAGGCCGGCAACCCGCATCCTCCCTTGCCTTGTGTCGAACTTCGGCCTATTGCGGCTGAAAGACGTGAGCGGAGGAACAGGACTTTGGGCGGGCGTTTTCTATCGATCGGCGAATGCATGGTGGAGCTGTCGCAGGCGGGTGAAGGCCTGCTGCGCAAGGGCTTTGCCGGCGATACCTTCAACACCGCATGGTATGCCCGCGCCTGCCTCCCCGTCGAATGGTCGGTGGATTATTTCACCGCGCTCGGTGATGACCCCCTCTCCTCGGAAATGCTGGCCTTCATGAAGGCGGGCGGCATCGGCACCGAGGCGATCCGCAAGATCGAAGGCAGGACGCCCGGCCTCTATCTCATCACGCTCAAGAACGGCGAGCGCACCTTCAGCTACTGGCGCGATACGGCGGCCGCGAAGAAACTCGCCGACGATGCCGATCACCTGCGCCGCTCGCTGGAAGCGGCCGACATCCTCTATTTCTCGGGCATCACGCTCGGCATCCTGGCGCCGCAAGCGGTGGAAACCCTGCTGGCCGAGCTGCGCCGCGCCCGCGCTGCTGGAAAGCGTGTCGTCTTCGACCCGAATATCCGCCCGCGCCTCTGGCCCAATAAGGATTACATGCTGAGGACGATCGAGGCCGGCGCCCGCGCCGCAAATCTCGTCCTGCCAAGCTTCGACGACGAAACCGCCCATTTCGGCGACGCGAGCATCTCCGAAACGATCGCCCGCTATCATGCGCTCGGCGTGGAAAATGTGGTGGTGAAGAACGGCGCCGAAGGGGCGACGCTGAGCTTCGGCGGAGGTGGCACGAGCCATGTGCCGGCGGTCGGCGTTCCGAATGTCGTGGATACCACCAGCGCCGGCGACAGCTTCAACGGCGGCTTCCTGTCGCGGCTGGTGCGCGGCGCTTCCCCGGAGGATGCCGCGGCTTACGGAGCGGCGGTGGCGGCCGTCGTCGTCGGCCACCACGGCGCTCTCATCAACCCGGCATTGCTGCCGGGCTGATCCGGAGCGGCCGCGGCTACTCGCTCGCCCCGGCCCCGCTCATATCCATCCATGCCGCCTCGAAGACATGGCCGTCCGGGTCCTCGAAGCTGCGAAGATACATGAAGCCCATGTCCTGCGGCTCGCGGGGATCGGCCTCGCCGCCGGCGGATGCCGCGGCCTCGGCTATGGCATCGACCTCCTCGCGGCTGTCTCGCGAAAGCGCGATCAGCATCCCCACAGTCTCGCGTGAATTTGCAAGCGGCTTGGTCGTGAAGGTCTTGAAATAATCGACCGCAAGCAGCTGGAAGGTGATCGTGTCGGACCATATCATCGACGCTGAATTCGCGTCGCTGAACTCCTCGTTCTTCCGGCAGCCGATCGCCTCGTAGAAGCGGGTGGACGCGGCGATGTCTTTCACCGGCAGGTTCAGAAAGATCATTTTCGGCATTTCGATTCTCCTCTCAATATCTTGCGCTGATAAGTTCCGGTATTACACGAGCTCCTGCACGATCCTGTCGTGAGGGTGAATGCAGACGAGTTCGAGCCGGTCGGTCCCGACGTTTTCGAAACGATGGGGAACATTGGCGGCAGCCACGACGATGTCGCCGGGATAGCCCCGCGTCCTGTCGTCTCCCACGGTGAATTCGGCCTCGCCTTTTCTGACGATCCAAGTCTCCGAATAGGGATGCACATGCAAGGCCGACCCTCGGCCCGGATCGGCATCGACCAGGAAAAACGAAACCTGCGCGCCGAAATCATGCCCTTCGAAGCGAACCGTGCGGCTCTGGCCGGGTTGCGGTTCCTTATGACGTAACACTTTGAACATCGGCTTGCCTCCTTCTCCCGAACGGCAATTTATCTTCGCGAGAAGATATATGCTCCCGAATTATCTTCACGTCAAGATATTTATCTTCACGTCAAGATATATTGGCTCGCCAGAGATCAGCGTGTATGTTTCCCCTAAGGAATCCTAGGGAATCTCCGCGAGGCAGCATGACGGACGGTACTGAGCACAAAGAAGATGGGATCGAGCTGGATCATGTCGATCGCCGGCGCCGGCAATGGGCGCGGGAATTGCCCGATCTCGACACCGAGCCGATGGCCATCCTGGGACGCGCCTTTCGGCTGGGAAACATGGTGCGGCCGAGCATCGAGRCCACCTTCGCCGGGTTCGGGCTCGATCGCGGGGAATTCGACGTGATCGCGACRCTCCGCCGTTCCGGCCCGCCCTACCGGCTCACCCCGACGGAGATATATTCCTCGCTGATGATCTCCTCCGGCGGCCTCACTCACCGGCTCGACCGGCTGGAAAAGGCGGGCCTGATCCGGCGCGAGAAATCACCGCGCGATGGACGCAGCATGCTGGTGGCTTTGACGGAAGCCGGCGCGGCACGCGCCGAGCAGGCTTTCCGCGCGGACATGGCAAGCGAGGCCGGGTTTCTTCGGTCCCTCGATGCCAAGGAGCGCGAGCAGCTCGCGGGCCTGCTGCGAAAGCTCATCCTCGGTATCGAAAGCGATATCGCGGAAAAGGAAAAAGCGGAAGAAGACGCGCGGTCTACCCGATCCGGAAGGTAACCGGAAATCCCCTCGCCACGGAATTCGCTACGGTGCAGACGCTGCGGGCGCGTTCGATCAGCGCTGCCGTATCGCTTCCATCCGCGGCCTTGCAGACCACCGCAAGATCGGCGCCGACTGCCACCAGCGGGAAACCGTCGAGCTGCAGCGTAACCTGCACGGCGATCTCGTCGATCGCGATCCCCATTTCATGCCCGGCATACCTCAGGTCGTTGCAGAAGCAGCCACCGATCGCGAGCGCCAGCAATTGCGCTCCGTTGAAGCCGAGGCCCTGGCCGCCCGCCTTCCCCTCGGGCCTGTCGACCACCAGCGTATGGCTTCCAGCCCAGCCCAGGGCCGCCTCGGTACCGGCGACATTGCGAAGCTCGACCGTGGACGAGATCATCTCCACCTCCTCTCCCATGGCACCCGATGATCCCACCATTCGGTGAGGCGCGCAATCCGAGGCCGCCGGGCCTGACATCAGGCTGTAACAATCTTCTCCGATAGAGGCGCCAGAACCGCCGGAACCGAGTGAGTCGTGGCCGGCAAATCACGGGCTGGCCGTTCCATGACGAAGATCACCATCGTGACGGATGCTTGGTACCCCCAGGTGAACGGCGTGGTGCGCTCCATCGAGAACACCAATCGCGAGCTCGCCCGCATGGGCGTCGATGTCGCCATGGTGACGCCGCAGAAATTCGCGAGCGTCCCCTGCCCGACCTATCCCGAAATCCGGCTTTCGCTCGCGACCTTCCGCCAGGTGGCGAATGCGATCGAGGCATCCCGGCCCACCGCTGTCCACATCGCGACGGAAGGCCCGCTCGGCCTGCTCGCCCGCCGCTGGTGTCTGAAGAACCAGGTGCCCTTTTCCACCAGCTATCACACCCGCTTCCCCGAATATGTCGCAGCGCGCTTTCCCGTGCCGATCCGTTTCCTGCACGCCTTCGTCCGCTGGTTCCACAATGCCGGCAACGGCTGCATGGTGGCGACCGCGAGCCTCGAGCGCGAGCTTTCGAAATTGGGATTGAAGAACCTGCTGCGCTGGAGCCGCGGCATAGATCAGACGCAGTTCCGCCCTATGGAGCGCGAGGAGCGGCCCTTCGGCCTGYCGCGCCCCGTCTTCATGACGGTCGGTCGCGTCGCGGTCGAGAAGARCCTGCCTGCATTCCTCGGCCTCGATCTCCCCGGCTCGAAAGTGGTGGTCGGCGACGGCCCTGCCCGCGCCGAGCTTCAAAGCCGCTACCCGGACGTGCTCTTCACCGGCATGAAGACCGGCGAGGATCTCGCGCGCGCCTATGCCCAGGCCGATGTCTTCGTCTTTCCTTCGAAGACCGATACGTTCGGCAATACCATCCTGGAAGCGCTGGCGAGCGGTGTGCCCGTGGCCGCCTATCCCGTCACCGGGCCGATCGACATCATCGAGGAAGACTCCGGCGCCGGCGCCCTTCACGAGGACCTGGGCAAGGCCTGCCTTGCCGCGCTCGATTGCTCGCGGGAGGATGCCCGCAGGCTCGCCCACAAGTTCTCCTGGGAAGCCGCCTCACGGCAATTCCTTGCCAATATCATGGCCGCGCGGGATCGCCGGCCCACCCTGACGCCGCCCGCTCCGGGCGCACGTCCCTCCGCGGCATGAAGCCCCGGCCAAGTCAGGGCTGAACGGGAAGAACCACCGAATGGATCAGTCGCTGCGGTTCAACCGCTCCGGCTGTCGCGCCAGGCGAAAAATGCAATACCGCCAGCGGCAAGACAGACGGATGTCAGAAGACCGACAGTGATCATGAATATTCCTCCCAAGGACCAAGACGCGGGACGCCCTCCTGCGACCCGCGAACTATTGTCGCACTCGATCATGAAAATTCCGGGAATGCAAGCCCTGGTGGCAAGCGACTCACTGCGTAACGATCACCACGACGACCACCACCTGCCATGGCGACTTGATCGCCCTTCCCGCTCCCGCTGGTGCCGTGGCAACGCGGCGGCGCACAGGACAGGCGCAGTCCGCGGTTACCGCCGCTTCTTCCGCCCCTCGAACGGGTTCTCGCTTGCCTTGAAATGGATGCGGATCGGCACGCCCGGCATCTGGAAATCGGCGCGAAGGCCGTTCGTCAGGTAGCGCACATAGGATTCCGGCAGCGCCTCGGGGCGCGTGCAGGAAATCATAAAGGCCGGCGGACGCGCCTTCACCTGGGTCATGTATTTCAGCCTCAGACGGCGGCCGGAAACCGCCGGCGGCGGATGCTGCACCTGCACTCCCTCCAGCCAGCGGTTGAGCTTGGCGGTCGAGATGCGCTTGTTCCACACCCGGTCGGTCTCGATGATGTTCTGCATCAGCTTGTCGAGCCCATAGCCGGTCTGGCCGGAAATCGGCACGGCGCGGATGCCGCGCGCCTGCGGCAGAAGCCGCTCGGTCTTCTCGCGCAGGTCGGCCAGCACCGCCTGCGGGTTTTCCACCAGATCCCACTTGTTGAAGGCGAGCACGGCGGCGCGGCCCTCGCGCAGCACCAGATCGACGATCTGCAGGTCCTGCTTCTCGAAGGGAATGGTCGCGTCGAAAATGATGACCACGGTTTCGGCGAAACGGATGGCGCGCAGCGTATCGGCGACCGAAAGCTTTTCGAGTTTCTCGACCACGCGCGCCTTGCGGCGCATGCCGGCCGTATCGAACATCTTGATCGTGCGGCCGCGCCAGTCCCATTCCACCGAAATGCTGTCGCGGGTAATCCCCGCCTCCGGCCCGGTCAGCAGCCGGTCTTCGCCGAGAAAGCGGTTGATGAGGGTCGATTTGCCCGCATTCGGACGCCCGACGATGGCCACACGCAGGGGCTTCGTCTCGTCATAGGCGGGTTCGGCGTCTTCTTCCTCTTCTTCGCCGCCGACGGCAGAGGCCGGAACGTCCACGTTCGTCTCGGCCTCTTCCTCGGGCTCCGGAAACGCCTTTTCCTCGCCAATCGCCTCAACGATCGCGTCGCGCAGGTCGATCATGCCCTCGCCGTGCTCCGCCGAGATCGGCACCGGCTCGCCCAGGCCCAGCGTGAAGGCGTCGTAGAAGCCGGCATCCGAGCCCCGCGCCTCGGACTTGTTGGCGACCAGCACCACCGGCTTGCCGCTGCGGCGCAGAAGTTCGCCGAATGTCTTGTCGAGCGGCATCAGCCCCATCTTGGCGTCGACGACGAAAAGGGTGAGGTCCGCCTCCTCGATCGCGGCTTCCGTTTGAGCGCGCATGCGCCCTTCGAGCGTGTCCGGCCCCGCCTCTTCCAGACCAGCCGTATCGACGATGCGGAAGCGCAGGTCGATGAGCTTGGCATCGCCCGGTCGGCGGTCGCGGGTAACCCCCGGCGTGTCGTCCACCAGCGCCAGCTTCTTTCCGACCAGCCGGTTGAAGAGCGTGGACTTGCCGACATTCGGGCGTCCGACGATGGCGACGGTGAAGCTCATCCTGTTTTCCTTAAAGCCCTGACTCTTGAAAAGAGTTAGGGCGCCTTGCCGGAAGCGGCGATATTGTCGAGCATGATCTGCGCGCGGCTCGCCACATTGCGCGGCGCGGTGGCGTCGTTGCCGATCGCCTCGAACCACTGCTTGGCGCGGGCGAAATCGCCGGCCTTGAAGGCGGCAAGCCCCAACGCCTCGCGGGCGGAGTTGCGCAGCGCGTTGGTTTCCCCGGTCATCACCTCGACTTCGGCCGAAACCTGGTCATAGGTGCCGGTATCGATCAGCAGCCAGCCGGCGCGCAGGCGGGCGAGATCGCGGATCGCGGCGGGCGCGCTGCTGTCCTTGCCGATTTCGGAGAAACTCGTGACGGCCGCCGCCGTATCGCCCTTGTCTGCCTGCACGGAAGCCGCGCGCAGCTTCGCCAGCACCGGATAGGAGCCCGTGCCGTTCTCGGCGATCGATCCGAGGGCGGAAAGCGCCTCGTCGTTCTTGCCTTCCGAGGCGAGCCTGAGGGCGGCGATGAAGCGGTCGCCGGATTGCGAGGAATTGTGCGTTTCCCAGTATTCGTAGCCGCGCATGCCCGCGGTTCCGAGCACGATGAGCGCCGCGATGCCGATCACGATCGTCCCATAGCGCTTCCAGGCGTTTCTCACCTGGTCGGAACGCAGTTCCTCGTTCACCTCGCGGATAAAGCTGTCGTTGTCGTGCGCCATTCCTGTCTCCGGCCCTTCGGCCTATAGAACCCACCCGTCACGGGGAAAAGCGCCTTCTAGCTTATTTTCCCGCACATGTAAGTCCCCCCTCTCCATCCGCTTCTGACATTTTGTTCAACGGCGGGTAGCAGAAAATCCCGCCCTTGCGCAGCTTCTTCAAAGCTTCGCCGCATTCCGGCCCCATGAAGTGCCGCTTTGGAACAATCGATTCTGGTGATTATGCGTTCTTTCCTCGCCGCCCTTCCGCTCGCCCTTTCCCTTCTCCCGGCCTCAGTAGCGGAAGCCTCCGACAAGCCGAAGCAGCTCGTCATGATCTCCTTCGATGGCGCGGGCGACAATGCGCTGTGGCAGCGCAGCCGCGATTTCGCCAAGCGCGCGAACGCGCGTTTCACCTATTTCCTCTCCTGCTCGCTGGTCATCGAGCGGACGCGGGCGAAGAGCTATCAGGGGCCGCACCAAAAGCCCGGCCGCTCCAATATCGGCTTTGCCAAGGACGCCGAGGAGGCGCGCGTGCGCCTCGGCCATGTCTGGCAGGCGCATCTGGAAGGCCATGACATTGCCAGCCACACCTGCGGCCATTTCGACGGCAAGGATTGGAGTGCCGCCGACTGGGCGCAGGAGTTTTCCAATTTCTCGAACACGCTTGCCGGCGCCTGGAAGGATGTCGGCGCGGCGAACGAGGAGCCGGAAGGCTGGCGGGATTTCATCCGCAGCAGCATTCAGGGCTTCCGCGCGCCCTATCTTTCCGTGAGCCCGGCGCTCGCCGAGGCGGAGACGAAGGCGGGCTTCCGCTACGATGCAAGCCTGGTCACCAAGGGACCGCTGATGCCGAGCGAAAAGAACGGCGTCATGCGTTTCGGCCTGCCCCTGATCCCGGAGGGCCCGTCACAGCGCCCGATCATCGCCATGGACTACAATCTTTTCATCCGCCATTCGGGCGGCATCAACGACCTAAGCCGCTCGGCCGAATTCGAGGACCGCGCCTATTCCGCCTTTCGCGCCGCTTTCGACAAGCAATACAAGGGCGAGCGCATTCCCCTGCAGATCGGCCTCCATTTCGTGGAAATGAACGGCGGCGCATACTGGCGCGCCATGGAACGGCTGGCGGAGGAAGTCTGCGGCATGGAGGACGTTTCCTGCGTGACCTATTCGCAGGCCATCGACGCGATCCGCGAGCGGAAGAGGACGGGTGAGGCATCGGGGCTTTGATCCCCTCCCGGCCTGCCGGCCACCCTCCCCACAAGGGGGAGGGAAACACGCGGAACCGCCTCCTACCCTCCGCCCATTTCACGACCGGTCTTCACGGAACAGCGGTGGCTGTGAGATGATGCCAGCACGGCATATCTCCCTCCCCCTTGTGGGGAGGGTGGCCGGCAGGCCGGGAGGGGTTCGAAACCGGGGAAGAACTTCACCGCTCCGAAAAATATCCTCTCCCGAATTCAGCCACTTAGGTCTCCGCACCTTCCCCGTTCGTCCCCGCCCTCTCCGTTTCGCCTAATCTGATTGCGTCATCGGATGGGAACCGGGTTCGCGAGCCGGCATCCTCCTCTGGGTTCAAGGGCTCGGTTTCCGGTGATGGTCGTGAAAGCGATGGATGAGGGCTCGGAAACCCTCTGAAATCATGGACACGGTCGGGGCAGGCGGAAAGCCTGAATACCCAACTACCATCGAAATGCCCCGCCTGCCCCATCCCGCAAGCCTCGGTCCGAAAATCGGAATCGATTTTCGGAAAGCACGATGCGTATTCAAAAAAACCGCGCCGGACTGAC
Source organism: Rhizobium sp. LCM 4573 (assembly GCF_001854865.1). Taxonomy (GTDB): domain Bacteria; phylum Pseudomonadota; class Alphaproteobacteria; order Rhizobiales; family Rhizobiaceae; genus Neorhizobium. The sequence goes on from NZ_MDDW01000001.1 coordinate 325,632, forward strand.
AATCCGGCGCGGCCAAAAGTGCTGTCTTGAATGCCCGCTCAGTAAGGCCGGTTGGCCGCAAGCTCACCATCCATTTCCTCGCGAGCGAGATAGCGCTGGTCGATTTCCGGCAGCGGCTCGTCATCGATCGCCGCCTCGAAAGCTACGAGACGCTTGCGGATGGAAAGCAGCTCGATGATCGTCGACCAGGAACTGACCAGATACTGGAAGCTGTCGCTGACCTGCCCGAAAGCCGTGGCGATCTGCTGCCAGGCACCCATGGTGATCTTGCCTGCCACAATCGTCGGGATAAGCATGAAGGTCAAAATCTGCCCATCGAGCTGACCGAACGTGTAACGGGCGAAGTTGAAATAGGTGTAATGCCAATACATGCGGAAATAGTTGCGCCGCACATTGGCGAACAGCTCCCGCATGGTTGGCGGCTGTGCGCGATCGGCATGATCCTCGCCATAGACGAGCTCCTTTCGAAACGCCGCCTCGACACGCTGGTTGCGGAATTGCAAGCCCGGCAGCTTGATGCCGACCAACGCCAGCAGCGCAGTGCCGAAAACCGACCAGAGAAGCGCCAACCAGAACAGCGAATGCGGTATGGCACCGAGGATCGGCAGCTCCGTGACATAGCCCGACAGCTGGAACAGGATCGGCAGGAACACAACCAATGTCATGACCGAATTGACCAGGTACACACCGAGGCTCTCGATGATGGTGGCGAAGCGCATCGTATCTTCCTGGATACGCTGGGAGGCGCCCTCGATATGCCGCAGCTTGTCCCAATGGGACAGATAGAAATCGTTCATCGCCGTTCGCCAGCGAAATACGTAGTGGCTGGTGAAGAAAGCCGTGATGATGTTCATCGCAACGGCGGTCATGCCGATTTCGAGAAAGCGAAGCTGCAGCTCGTAGAACTGCCAGGCGGTAATTCCTGGCTGTTTCTCCAGCGCTCGCTGAAAAAGATCGAAGAACGGCCCGCGCCAGTTGTTCAACGCCACCGAAATCTGCACCACGAAATAGGCGATGAAGATGATGAAGGCCGAGCCCCAGATCGACCAGTTCGACCATGGGTGATTCCTGTCGATCGCCTTCCAGGCTAAGCCGAAGATCAGCACGAAGATCGTGAAATAGAGATAGAACCAGAGATTGTCGGGGCTGAAGAAGTAGGCGAGGCCAAGCGGCGCTGTCTGGCCGGGCGCCAGCGGCGGCATGCCGAGCGCGGCGCCTATTCGCGGACCGACCGTGTACCAGACGAAGATACAGATGGCAGTCCATATCACAGCGGATGTGAAGAACAGCTTTGGACGCGGGAAGAAGGAGTGGAACACGGAGCTTCGGCTTTCCTGAGTTCGAGGCAGAAATTGTGTCGAAACACTTTATGCGCCCGAAACTACGGCAGTTCCAAGATAGCGGCAATGGCCGCAAGCCTTTGTTACATGATTGTAATTGGGAGCCTCGGGATCAGGCCTGCCGCATGACCGGCAGCGCCAGTGCCGCCGCCACGACGAGCGCGGCAGCCGCGAGCACCGTCGGCAGGGTGAAGCTGCCGCTCGCCTCCGCCGCCCAGCCCGCCACCAGCGGCCCAAGGATCTGCCCCGTGCCGAAGCCGGCGGTGACCAGCGCGATCGCCCGGCGCGGGCTCTCCGGCGAAAGCTTCCGCGCGATCTGCAATCCATAGGCGGTGATGACCATGAAGGTGACGCCGAGCAGCAGTCCGCCGGTAAGCGCTCCGGCGAGCGGCGGCAGGATCACCGAACACAGCACGCCGACCGCCTGAACGCAGATCGCCGCGACATAGGCGCTTCCAAGCCCGAAGCGATCGGCGGCCGGGCGCCACAGCGCGAGCGATACGGCGGCAGCGATGCCGGTCAGGAACCAGGCGAGGAATTCCACGATCGGCCCGGCCGACCCCATGCGAACGATGGTGACGAGGAAGGTCGCGGTGATGACGTAGCCGAAGCCGACGAGGCTGTAGGATGCGGTGAGCAGCACGAACGGCGTTCGCCATTGGAGCGGCGGCTCGACGCCCGAGGCCGCCCCGTCCACCGGCTTCGGGAGCAGGCTGTAGACGAACGGAAAGGCCGCAAGGACGATGACAGCCCCGGCGATCCAGTTCGCCTGCCAGCCATGCGCGCCGTCGCCGGCGAGCGCATTGACGACGAGAACGAGCGCCGAAGAGAGCGCCATGCCCACACCCACCCCGCCGAAATGCAGGGCGCCCACGGCATCTCGGCCGGCGGCATGGGGCAGCACGATCGATGAGGTGAAGAGCATGGCGAAGGCGCTCGCAATGCCTGCGAGGAAACGGATGACGATGAAGGCGAGGACGGAGCCCGTCGCCGCCATCGCCGCAAGCAGGATGGCCGTCGCCATGACGCTGAGGAGTGCGACCGCCCTCTCCCGCCCGGCCGCCCAGCCCTGCGCCGCCAGGATCGCTCCGGCGAGATAGCCCGCGAAATTGCCGGCGGCGATCAGTCCCGCATCGGCTGCCGAAAGCGGCAGGCCGGCCATCATTCCCGGCAGGATCGGCGTGTAGAAGAAGCGGCCGAAACCCATGGYCGCCGCCATGGCAATGGAGCCGGCAAGGCCGATCCACAGCGGGCGGACCGAATGGGCGATATTCGTCTGGAGCATGCACGCGTTATCGCAGCCCCGCGCCTTGTCTACAATTCAGGAATTGTCATTGCAGCGATGAAAAGCACTGATGAGTGAGCGGTTCGTGAGCGTCCGGGCGAATACCCGCGGCAAAACCCGTGCATCGCCTTGGCCGGCCGGATTCGCGACGATTTGATGCACTGCAACGAGGGAATTGTCTTGCTGCCGTCACGAATGAGGCTCAYGATATTCCAATCGCTATGAGGGCGAGGAGGCGAAAGCCATGAACCGTGACCTAACCCTTTCGGAAGTGCTGGTCGATCCGCTGATCGGGCAATTGCGGAAAGCCGATCACGTGGGCAATGCAGCCTTCGCGCAATTGCTGGAAAGCGCTGCGCGGGTGCAGACGCGCAACCGCATCCAGCACCTCCATGCCGAACGCGCGGAAGCCTTCTACCGCCGGCTTGCGGCTGTCTCCGACGAGCAAGCGGCGGCAAGCCGCGTCAATTCGCAAGCGTCAGGATGAGCGGCCCGTTGCGCGTCGCGACGATCGTATGCTCGTATTGCACGGTCGGCGCCCGCGGATCGCTGTAGAGCGTCCAGGGATCGCCATTGTTACCGTCCTCGGCCCATTCCGCTCCGAGCGACAGGAAGGGCTCCACGGTGAACACCAGCCCCTCCTCCATCACGCGCGTCTCGTCCGGATCGTGCCAGGTCGCGACCTCCTTCGGCTCCTCGTGAAGCGAGCGGCCGATGCCATGGCTCGAAAGATTGGTGATCAGCGTATAGCGGTTCTTCTTCGCAAAAGCGCCGATGGAATTGCCGATGCCGGCAAGCGGCTTGCCGGCCTTCACCTGCTGCAGGCCGGTCCACAGCGCCCGGCGCCCGTCGCGGCAAAGCTTCTCGATCTCCTTCTTGACCGGCGGCACCGCATAGGATGCGCCGGTATCGGAAAAGAAACCGTCCTTCACCGCCGAGACGTCGATATTGACGAGGTCGCCCGGCTTGATGACGCGATCCCCCGCGATGCCGTGGGCCACTTCCTCGTTGACGCTGATGCAGGTGGCGGCGGGAAACTTGTAGCAGGTTTCAGGCGCGGACTGGGCTCCGGCATCCTCCAGCGCCTTGCGGCCGATATCGTCCAGCTCGCGCGTGGTGATGCCGGGCTCCAGCGCCTTCGCCATCAGTTCCATCGTCCGCGCGCAGATGCGGCCGATCTCCTTGAGCTTCGCGAGTTCGTCTTCGCTGGAAATAACCATGTGATGCGACCTGTCTTTTCTGTTCTCTTTCAGGCAGCCGGTTTCGCGCCATCGCTCGATCCCGTCAATTCCTTTCTGACCAGAGGCGCAACCTTGGTGCCGTAAAGCTCGATGCCGCGCATGATCTCCCCATGCGGCATAAGCCCGATCGCCATCTGCAGGAGGAAGCGGTCGTTGCCGAACACCCTGTGGGCCGCCACGATCTTTTCCGCCACCAGTTCCGGATCGCCGACGAAGAGATTGCCGGTCGGCCCGCGCGCCTGGTCGTAATGCGCCCGGTTCGTCGGCCCCCAGCCGCGTTCGCGGCCGATGCGATTCATCACCTCCGCCTGCGGCCCGTAGAACCGGTCGGCCGCCTCCTGCGTCGTATCGGCGATGAAGCCGTGCACGTTGATGCTCGTCTTAAGTTTCGAAAGGTCCTGCCCGGCGCGCCGCGCCGCCTCGCGGTAAAGCTGGAAGAGGGATGCGAAACGCGGATATTCCCCGCCGATGATCGCCAGCGCCACCGGCAGGCCGAGCGCGCCGGCCCTTGCCACCGATTGCGGCGTGCCGCCCACCGCCACCCAGACCGGGAGCCGCTCCTGCAACGGGCGGGGATAAACGCCGCGGCCATGGATCGGCGGGCGAATCTCACCCTCCCAGGTCACATGCTCGTCCTCGCGGATCGCCAGGAGCAGGTCGAGCTTTTCGGCGAACAGCTGGTCGTAATCGCCGAGATCGTAGCCGAAGAGCGGGAAGGATTCGATGAAGGAGCCCCGCCCCGCCATGATCTCCGCCCGCCCGCCGGAAAGCAGGTCGACGGTCGAAAACTGCTGGAAGACGCGCACCGGATCGTCGGAGCTCAGCACCGAGACCGCGCTGGTAAGCCGGATGTTCTTCGTCTTTACCGCAGCAGCCGCCAGCACGGTCGACGGCGAGGAGACCGCATAGTCGGGCCGGTGATGCTCGCCCAGCCCGAAGACGTCGAGGCCCACCTGATCGGCAAGCTCGATTTCCTCGAGCAGGTTCTGAAGCCGCCGCGCCGCCGCCGCCCCCTTGCCGCCCGGCGGGTTCGGATCGACGTCAGCAAAGGTGTAAAGGCCGAGTTCCATGAAAGCGCATCCCTTCGTTTTGATGCCGCTCAGATAGATATTGGGCGGGTGATGCACAAATGCGAAACTTTCGAACGAAATGTTCGATGGGATGGATCGGGCGGAGACCCTAGGCTCGGAAAAAAGCCCCGCCACCGGCGGCGGCAGGGCCTTGAATCGGATTTGTAGGCTGTCCCCGCAAACCTTTGCGATGACTCGATCTTTCAGAAAGTCTTTGCGACTTCCTCCAGCTGGTCGGCGACGATGCCCCAGCCCTCGTGAAAACCCATTTCCTCGTGAGCCTTTTTGTCTTCCTCCGTCCAGTGTACGGCCGTCGCGGTATATTTCGTGCGGCCGTTGCCGAGATCCTCGAATTCGATGATGCCGGTCATGAACGGCTTTTCCGAAGGCACCCAGGCGCTCGTGAACGCATCGGTGAAGACGATCTTCCTGTTCGGGACGATCTCCAGGTAGATGCCGTGATTGGGAGCCTTCTCCCCATTCGGCCCTTCCATCAGGATGTAGTTCGATCCGCCCGGACGGACATCGAGCTTCGCTTCCGTCACCTTCCAGGGCTTCGGGCAGAACCATTCGCCCATGTGCTCGGGTGTCGTCCAGGCCTTGTAGAGCTTGTCGGCGGGCGCATTCAGTTCGCGAACGAGCTGCAGCGAATGGGCGGCGGTCTTGGCGGTCATTGTCCTCTCCTCGTTTTTCTCAAAAACATCTCTCAGATGCTGAACCTAGGACGTGTGGCAATATCCCGATCCGACACTGGCTCGAAATTTTTTCCGATTACTCCGATCCACCAGGAAGCCGACATAACCCATCGGACTTGACTTGGACCCTCGATGCTTTAAGGCGCTTTTCCCGCGCGGGACGACCCGCGCCTTCGATGACTTTTCCGGGACGGCCCGGCCCATTAAGGAGGGCCGGAATGGCGGGTCCCATTGAACAATTCGAAATCAAGCCGATCGTCACTTTTGGAGAGATCGGCGGCCAGGCAATCGCCTTCACCAATTCCGCCGCCTATATGGCCTTGACCGTGTGCCTCGCGAGCGCCTTCCTGCTGATCGGAACCGCACGCCGCCAGCTCGTGCCGGGACGCTTCCAGGCGGCGGTCGAGACCCTCTTCGAATTCACCGCGAAGACCTTGCGCGACAATGCCGGCGAGCAGGGAATGCGCTTCTTCCCGCTGGTGTTCTCGCTCTTCATGTTCGTGCTCGTCGCGAACCTGATCGGCCTGTTTCCCTATGCCTTCACGGTCACGAGCCATCTCATCGTCACCTTCGCACTCGCCATGCTCGTCTTCCTTACGGTGACAGTCTATGGCCTGGTTCGGCACGGCTTCGGCTTCTTCCGCCTTTTCATGCCCTCCGGCGTTCCATGGGTTCTGGCGCCCATCATCGTTCCGATCGAGATCCTGTCCTATATCTCGCGCCCCTTCAGCCACTCGATCCGTCTTTTCGCGGTCATGCTGGCAGGCCACATCACGCTCAAGGTCTTCGCCGGCTTCGTCGCCAGCCTGTCCGGCCTCGGCGCGGTCGGCCTCTTCGGCGCGGCGCTGCCGCTCCTCATGGCGGTGGCGATAACGGCGCTGGAAACGCTGATGGCGGTCGTTCAGGCCTATATCTTCACCATGCTGACCTGCATGTACCTCAACGACGCCATCCACCCCGGACATTGAGGCAACCTTGAACCCCTTCCGCAAAATCTCTATATATGAACGGAAAGAGGACGGCCTCTTTTCCCGAACACAAACGACCAGGACGGCCTGGCGCTCCAGCAAAGGAGGCCAGTCATGGCTTGGCTTTATCTCTTCATCGCGGGTCTGCTCGAAATCGGCTGGGCCTACTCGATGAAACGTTCGGAGGGCTTCACCCTCCTGACCCCCACCGTCATCACCATCATCGCGATGATCGCGAGCTTTGCTCTTCTGTCCGTCTCGATGAAGAGCTTGCCGCTCGGCACCGCCTATACGGTCTGGACCGGCATCGGCGCGGTGGGCGCCTTCGTGGTCGGCATTGCCGTTCTCGGCGAAGCGGCGACGCCCATGCGCTTGCTGGCCGGCGGGCTCATCGTGTCCGGTATCCTGTTGATGAAACTCTCGAGCACGAGCTGACGCGCGAAGGGGCTTCGGCCCCTTCCATTCACGCCGGCGCGACGGCGGCACCTAGCTTGTCGATCTGCTGGCGGATATGGGCGCATTCGGCCGGCGAATTGGCAAGCGCGATCGCCCGGTCGAAGGCTTCGCGGGCCTGGGCGTTGCGGCTGAGCTGCATCAGCAGTCCTCCCCGGACGCCGTGAAAGTAGAAATAGCCGTCGAGTTTTTCGGCGAGCGGCGCGATGAGTTCCAGCGCCGCTTCCGGCCCCTTGAGCTTGGAGATCGCGACGGCCTTGTTGAGCGTTACGACCGGCGAAGGCTGGATGTGCTCCAGCATGCCGTAAAGCAGGGTTATCTCTTCCCAATCCGTATCTTCCGCCCTTGCAGCGCGGGCATGCAGCGCGGAGACCGCTGCCTGGATCTGGTAGGGTCCCGGTTGGCGGTGGCGGATCGCCTTGTCGAGCAGCGCCAGCGCCTCGTCGATGAGTTTCCGGTTCCAGAGGTTTCGATCCTGATCCTCCAGAAGCACGATCTGACCCTGCCTGTCGAAACGCGCCGGTGCTCGCGAGTGCTGCAGCAGCATGAGCGCCAGCAGTCCCATGATCTCCGGCTCGCCGGGGAAGATGCGCAAGAGCAGCCGCGCCAGCCTGATCGCCTCCTCGCAGAAAGCCGCGTTGTCTGGGTTGGTGATGCCCGCGGAATAGCCCTCGTTGAAGACGAGATAGATCATCGCGCCGACGGTCGAGAGCCTTGTCGCCCGCTCTGCCGCGCTCGGCGTTTCGAACGGCACGCCCGCCTTGGCGACACGGCCCTTGGCGCGGGTGATGCGCTGCTCCATCGCCGCCTCGCTGACGAGGAAGGCGCGGGCGATCTGCGGCACGCTGAGGCCCGAGACGATCCTGAGCGCCAGCGCGATCTGCTGGGTGTTCGGCAGGTCCGGATGGCAACAGATGAACATCAGCCGCAGGATGTCGTCCCGGTAATTGGAATTGTCGAGCCGGTCGGCCATGTCCACTTCCGCGTCCGAGAGGTCGGAAAGCACCTCCTCCTCCGGCAGCGGATCGTTCCTGGACCGCTTCCTCACCGCATCGATGCCGCTATTGCGCCCGACGAAGATCAGCCACGCGGCGGGATCGCGCGGCGGTCCCTTTTCCGGCCAGGTCCGGATCGCCCGGAGGCAAGCCTCCTGAAAGGCCTCCTCGGCGGTGTCGAGATCGCGGAAGTAGCGCAGGAGCGCGCCGAGTGCCTGCGGTCTTGCGGCGGTGAGTGCGAGGTCGATCCAGGCGATGTCCGTCATGTTTTGACTGCTCCGGGATGGAAGACGTAGAAGGGCCGGATCTCGTAGGAAGTCGAGCCCGGATTGACCTTGGAAAGTTCCTTGGAAAAGGCGACGGCTTCGTCGAGGTTTTCGACATCGACCGTGTAGAAGCCGAGCAGCACTTCCTTGGTTTCTGCGAAGGGGCCGTCGAGCACCAGCGGTTCGTCCTTGCCCTTGCGCACAGTGGTGGCGGCCGTCGTCGGCATCAGCCGGCCGGTCGGACCGAGCTTTCCGGCCTTCGCAAGCGGCTCCTGCACGGCATAGAGTTTTCCCATGACCGCCTCTTCCTCCTCCTTGGACCATGCAAAGACGGTTTCCTCGTTGGCGTAGCAAAGGATGGCGTAAAGCATGCTTTCTCTCCTTCTCCTGTTGAAGACGAAGGAGTATCCCGCCCGCCGACAATGCGCATCAAAAAATCTCAACACTCAAGGTCTGGTGGTCGGGATCGGCTTGTCTATATTGCGCCGGGCGTATCCCCACCCAAGGAGCCTCCCTTATGGCCGATCTCTCCGCCTTCCCGATCACCGCCCGCTGGCCCGCGAAGAACCCGGATATCCTGCAGCTCTATTCRCTGCCGACGCCGAACGGCGTGAAGGTCTCCATCATGCTGGAGGAAATCGGCCTTCCTTACGAGCCGCACGCCATCAATATCGGCGCCGACGAGACCTGGACGCCGGAATTCCTCTCCCTCAACCCGAACGGCAAGATCCCCGCGATCATCGACCCCGATGGCCCCGGCGGTAAACCACTCGGCCTCTTCGAATCCGGCGCGATCCTGATCTATCTCGCGGAGAAGACCGGCAAGCTGCTGCCGGCCGACGCGGCCAGGCGCTATGAGGCGATCCAGTGGGTAATGTTCCAGATGGGCGGCATCGGCCCGATGTTCGGCCAGCTCGGCTTCTTCCACAAGTTCGCCGGCAAAGACATCGAGGACAAGCGCCCGCGCGACCGCTACGCAAAGGAATCGGCGCGCCTCATCCGGGTGATCGAGAGCCGGCTGGAAGGCCGCGACTGGATCGTGGGCGACGAATACACCATCGCCGATATCTCCATGCTCGGCTGGGTACGCAACCTGATCGGCTTTTACGGCGCCGGCGAACTCATCCAGTATGATGAGCTGAAGCGCGTGCCGGAATGGCTGGAGCGCGGCCTTGCCCGCCCGGCCGTTCAGCGCGGCCTGGAAATACCGGCTCGTCCCTGAGCAAACCACGCAGCGCCCCGAATGGAGGATTTCAGATGCCTAAACCTGCTCTCCCGATGGAAGGCGGATGCCGCTGCGGACAGGTCCGGCTGAGGATCAGCGCCCCGCCGATCCTCACCATGGCCTGTCACTGCAACGGCTGCCAGAAGATGAGCGCCAGCGCCTACTCATGCTCCGCGGCCATTCCTTCCGATGGTTTCGAGGTCATCCAGGGCGAACCTGTGATCGGYGGCCTGCACGGTGAGGACCTCCACCACTACCACTGCCCCCGCTGCAAGAGCTGGCTCTTCACGAGACCGGAGGGCATCGACTGGTTCGTCAACCTGAGGCCCACCATGCTGGACGACGCAAGCTGGTTCTCGCCCTTCATCGAAACCTATACTTCTGAAAAGCTTTCCTGGGCGACGACGCCGGCAGCCCACTCTTACGAAAAATTCCCGCCCTTCGAAGACTATGAGGCGCTCGTGAAGGAATTCGCCGAGCAGCTCTGACCGTCGGAACCCTTGCAAAACCTCTTCCCCGCCTCCATCATGAGCGTGAAGGASCTACCGATGAACATCAATGTTTCGCTGACGGATGATCTTGCCGAGTTTGTCAAATCCAAAGTGGCATCGGGACGTTACCGGTCATCGAGCGAAGTCGTGCAGCAGGCCTTGCGGCTCCTCGAAGAGAAAGACCACGAAGGGGACGATCTGCAGCGCCTGAAAAAGGCCTGGGAAGACGGCGTCGCAAGCGGCGATTATCGTCCGCTGGATATTGGTGCCGTTAAAAAGGAAGGCCGCCAAAGGCTTGCCGGCAAGTCCTGATTCATGACGAAAGCGATCGTCTACTCGAGCCGCGCCCGCGAAGACGTGTTGGATATCTGGTACTGGATAGCCAAGAACAGTGGCCTTTCCACCGCAGACAAGATTATCGAGCAGATCGAAAACCGCATTTCAAGGCTCGCGGACCATCCTGAAATGGGGCCTGCTCGTCCGGATATCGCCGAGACGGCCCGCATGCTCGTCGTGGAACGATGGCTCGTCCTCTACGCGACCGACGGCGATGCGGTTCGTGTCGTCCGCGTCGTAGATGGCGTGGTCGATCTTCGACGGGTCGGGTGGGACGTGTGAGATCCAGTCAATCCACTCTTAAAAATTCTCCCGCCGTTGTCGGCATCCCCTTCCCTTCTACGTCCTTGGAAAGTCCGGCCATCGGCCGGATCGACCATGCCAATCAAGGAGGGAATTTCCATGGAAACCGCAAAACCGAAAAACGAAACCGTTGCGCCTCAGCCCGTCAAGGGCGGGCTCGTCGCCTATCTGCAGGTTGACGGCGCCATGAAGGCCGCCGAGTTCTATAAAAAGGCCTTCGGAGCCGAGATGGCGGGCTACCATCCGCCGGACGAGCAGGGCCGGACCATGCATGCCCACGTTTATATCAACGGCAGCTCGCTGATGCTGAGCGACGCCTATCCCGATCACGGCTATCCGCACGAAAAGCCACAGGCCTTCACCGTACTTCTGCCGCTCGCCAGCGACGATATCGATGCCTGGTGGAAGCGCGCCGTCGATGCCGGAATGGAAGTCACCCTCGACCTGCAGGTGATGTTCTGGGGTGATCGCTACGGCCAGCTTCGCGATCCCTTCGGCGTTTCATGGGCCATGAACGCACCGGTGAACGGCTGAGCCTGACGGAACATCACACGCTCGTGACGGAAGCTTGTCGCGGTTGCCGGAGGAAATTAACCCTCCGGTAACCTCGCCGGACTTTGGATGCGCCCTCATCCTTTCGACGACATCGGTTCCGAATGAAATTCAAGACGACCTTCACGACGGCGCTTGCGGCGCTCGCCTTTCTTCTTCCTATTGCCGGCGGCCAGCCGCTGCAGGCCATGCCGACCGGCAGCGAGAGCTGGAGAAAGGGCCGGGAGACCGGTTTTCCCGTTCCCCGCTTCGTTTCCCTGAAGGCCCAGACAGCCCGCATGCGTATCGGCCCCTCGACGGATTATGCCACCTCCTGGGTCTATTCGGTGCGCGGCCTGCCGCTGGAAATCACCGAGGAATACGGAAACTGGCGTCGTGTGCGCGATCAGGACGGCGTCACCGGCTGGATGTATGCGCCGCTTCTCTCCGGCCGGCGCACCGCCGTGGTCGGCCCCTGGCTCGATCAGCCGGTCGCGCTTCGCTCTGCTCCTTCCGCGAAAGCCAGGATCGTCGCCCGGCTCAGCCCGCGCGTGCTGCTCGATCTCGAGCACTGCAACGGCAACTGGTGCGAGGTTTCGCTGACGACGCGACGCATGAGCGGCTTTGTCGAACAGGACAATCTCTGGGGCGTCTATCCGCGGGAAGTGATTGAGTAAGGTTGAGCTTGCAGATTCCGCAGTGAGTTTTCCCCTCTGCCCTCACCCGTCGCTAAGCGTTCTTCTCACCGCATCCTTCCAGCCGCGGATTTTCGTCGAACGGGTCTTCTCGTCCATCTGCGGCTCGAAGCGGCGCTCGCGCGCCCAGCTTTTCGCAAAGGCCTTCTGATCGGGCCACACACCGGCCTTCGAGCCGGCGAGCCAGGCGGCGCCGAGCGCGGTGGTCTCCAATATTGTCGGCCGGTCCACCGGCGCGTCCAGCAGATCGGAAAGCCTCTGCATCGTCCAGTCGGAGGCGACCATGCCGCCATCGACGCGGAGAACCGTGCTGCTCTCTCCGTTCTTCCAGTCCTTGTGCATGGCATCCAGCAGATCGCGCGTCTGGTAGCAGACGGCTTCCAGCGCGGCGCGCGCGAGTTCCGCAGGCCCCGTGGCGCGGGTCAGCCCGTAGATCGCGCCTCGCGCCTCCGCATCCCAGTGCGGCGCACCCATGCCGGTAAAGGCGGGCACCAGATAGACTTCCTGCTGAGGATCGGCTTTTTGCGCCAACTCCCCGGTATGACTGGCCTTTTCGATGATCTTCAATCCGTCGCGAAGCCATTGCACCGCCGCGCCCGCGATGAAGATCGAGCCCTCCAGCGCATAGGTCGTCTTGCCGTTCAGACGATAGGCGATGGTCGTCAGCAGCCGGTTCTTGGAGCGCACCATGTCCTTGCCGGTGTTGAGCACCGCAAAGCAGCCTGTGCCATAGGTGGATTTCAGCATGCCCGGCTCGAAACAGGCCTGGCCGATGGTGGCCGCCTGCTGATCGCCCGCAACCCCGAGGATCGGGATCGCCGCGCCGAACAGCTTTTCCTCGGTCACCCCGAAATCGTCGGCGCAATCCTTCACCTCCGGCAGCATGGCGGCGGGAACGCGCAGCACCTCCAGAAGCTCCTCGTCCCACTGGTTTTCAGCAATGTTGTAGATCAGCGTGCGCGAGGCGTTCGTGGCATCGGTGACGAAGCTCTTGCCGCCCGTGAGCCGCCAGATGAGGAAACTATCGACCGTGCCAAAGCAGAGCTCGCCCTTGGCCGCCCTCACCCGCGCGCCCTTGACGTTCGCCAGCATCCAGGAAAGCTTGGTGCCCGAAAAATAGGGGTCGAGCAAAAGGCCGGTCTTCTTTATGAATAGCTTTTCGAGACCCTGCCGCTTCAGCTTCTCGCAATAGCTCGCCGTGCGCCGGTCCTGCCACACGATGGCGTTATGGATCGGCTTGCCGGTTTCCCGCTCCCAGACCACGACCGTTTCGCGTTGGTTGGTGATGCCGATCGCCGCCAGATCGGAAGCCTTGATGCTGGCCTTCTTCAGCGCCTGGCTGACCGTGGTGAGGACGCTCTCCCAGATCTCCTCCGGATCGTGCTCCACCCATCCGGATTTCGGGAATATCTGAGTGAATTCCTTCTGACCGGAACCGGCGACCTTCATGTCCTTGTCGAAGACGATCGCCCGCGTCGAGGTCGTCCCCTGATCGATCGCCAGAACATAACCCGCCATGCACATCCCTCCCCTATGCCGTTCGTCTTCCTCGGGTCACGGTTTGAGCAGGAGGCATGGGAGGCTGTCAACGGGAAAGCTCAGCCTTTGCTTCCCGATTGCCAGCCTCGGCGATTTGCGCATAACCTGCACTGGATTGCGGCGCACAAGAACGCAACACCTGGGGAGATTCGCCTATGTCCAGAACCATCGTCGTCACAGGCTCCACCAGCGGGATAGGGCTCGGCATCGCACGAGCCTTCGCGGCCGAGGGCGCGAATGTCGTCATCAACGGCTTCGGACCTCCCGACGCGATCGAAGCGACACGCAGGGAGCTCGAGGCGCTGGCCGGAGGCCCAGCGGGCGGCAAAGTGCTCTACCATGCGGCGGACATGGCGAAGCCGGACGAGATCACCGATCTCATCGAAACGGCGGCCGGAACCTTCGGCACGGTGGACGTGCTCATCAACAATGCCGGCATCCAGCATGTGGCGAAGATCGAGGAGTTCCCGGCCGAGAAATGGGACCTGCTGATCGCGGTCCTGCTGTCCTCCGCCTTCCACACGATGCGCAACGCCATCCCCTTGATGAAACAGGCCGGAAAGGGCCGTATCATCAACGTGGCATCGGCCCATGCGCTCATCGCCTCGCCCTATAAATCCGCCTATGTCGCGGCCAAGCATGGTATACTCGGGCTTACCAAAACGGCGGCCTTGGAACTTGCCGAATTCGGGATTACCGTGAATGCGATTTGCCCGGGCTACGTGCTGACGCCGCTGGTCGAGAAGCAGATTCCCGACACCGCCCGCGAGCGCGGCATATCGGAAGCGCAGGTGAAATCCGAAGTCATGCTGCGGCTGCAGGCGACGAAGGAATTCGTCTCGATCGACGAGGTGGCGCAGACGGCGATCTTCCTCGCGAGCGACGCGGCCCGCAGCATTACCGGCACCCATATCTCGATCGACGGCGGCTGGACCGCCCAATAAGAAGCCGGCAACGGCGGACGAAGGAGAGAAATGACGACTGCCATCCGCTTCATTCTGAACGGAACCGCCATACGCTTCATCCTGAACGGAGAAGAGATCACGCTGGGAGACTTCGGCCCGACGGAAACGCTTCTCGATTATCTTCGGCTGCGGCGGCGGCTGACGGGAACGAAGGAAGGATGCGCCGAGGGCGATTGCGGCGCCTGCACCGTTCTCGTCGGCCGGCTGATCGATGGACGGCTCGTCTACGAAAGCGTCAACGCCTGCATCCGCTTCCTCGGCTCGTTGCACGGAACCCATGTGGTGACGGTCGAGCATCTGGCGGCAAAGGATGGCACGCTCCACCCCGTCCAGCAGGCGATGGTGGACTGTCACGGCTCGCAATGCGGCTTCTGCACGCCGGGGTTCGTGATGTCGCTCTACGGGCTCTGGCTTTCCAACGAGGCGCCTTCGCGCGCCGAAATCGAAACCGCGCTGCAGGGAAATCTCTGTCGCTGCACCGGCTACGAGCCGATCGTCAAGGCGGCCGAACAGGTATCCGCAAGCCGCCCGAGCGCCCTTTTCGACCCGCTGGAGCGCGACCGGACCGAGATCGCCGCAAAGCTCTGGTCGATCCAGTCGGAGAACGGCACTATCGTGGTGGAAAAAAACGATGAGAACGGAACCGCCCGTTCGATCGTACCGAGTTCCATCACCGAGTTCGCGGATATCCTCGCCGCTGAACCGAAGGCGACGATCGTGGCGGGTTCCACCGATGTCGGCCTATGGGTGACGAAGCAGATGCGCCTGCTCAACCCGGTGATCTTCATAAACCACCTGCCCGAGTTGCAGTCGATCGCCTCGGACGAGAAAGGCATCACGATCGGCGCGGGCGTCACCTATACGCAGGCCTTCGACCTTCTCTCGGCCGAAATTCCCACCTTCGGGCGGCTGATCGACCGCATCGGCGGCAGCCAGGTGCGCAACATGGGCACGATCGGCGGCAATATCGCCAACGGCTCGCCGATCGGCGACACGCCGCCGCCGCTGATCGCGCTGGGTGCACAACTGACGCTGCGCTCCCATTCCGGCCGCCGCACCATGCCGCTGGAGGATTATTTCCTCGCCTATGGCCGGCAGGACCGACTGCCCGGCGAATTCGTGGAGAAGGTCTTCGTGCCGCGCCCGGCGGAAGGCGCCCATTTCGCCGTCTACAAGATCTCCAAGCGCCGCGACGAGGATATTTCCGCCCTTTGCGGCGCGTTCAACCTGACGCTCGACCGCGACGGCAAGGTGGAGGCGATCCGCATCGCCTTCGGCGGCATGGCCGCAACCCCGAAGCGCGCCGCGCATGTGGAAGAGGCGCTCACCGGCAAGCCCTGGAGCTGGAACGTGATTTCCGCCGTGCGTGACGCCTTCGACCAGGATTACACGCCGCTCACCGACTGGCGGGCAAGCGCCGAATATCGCAGCCTCGCGGCCAAGAACCTGCTGACCCGCTTCTTCCTGGAGACGGCCGGTGCGCCCGCAGAGCTGCGGCGGTTCGAGCCGGAGGAGGCGTGATGACGGGTATCTCAAAAAAATCCCCCTCTGGCCTGTCGGCCATCTCCCCCACAAGGGGGGAGAAAACTCGTGGCACGACCTTCACGCAAAAACGACCGGTGAGCAGGGCAGCTAAACCCCTCCCCCTTGTGGGGAGGGGTTGGGGAGGGGCATCCTCGTGGGTGGAAGGAGGTCTCCTCTGATGGACAATACCACTTTCGAGACCAAAAACACCATCAACGGCCCCATGCATGCGGCGCTGAAACATGATTCAGCGCATAAACATGTGACCGGAAGCGCCGAATATATCGACGATATTCCCGAACCCGCCGGCACGCTGCACGGCGGGCTCGGCCTTTCCGACCGGGCGCATGCGGAAATCCTTTCGATCGACCTCGATGCGGTGAGAACCGCCCCCGGCGTCGTCGCCGTCATCACCGCGGACGACATTCCGGGCTTCAACGACGTGGCCTCCACCGGCCAGCACGACGAGCCTCTGCTCGCGAAAAACGAGGTGCAGTTTCATGGCCAACCGGTCTTCGCGGTGATCGCCGAGGCCCGCGACCAGGCGCGCCGCGCCGCGCGATTGGCGAAGATCGAGTACCGCGACCTGCCGCACTGGACCGATATCGACGGCGCGCTGGAAAACGACGGGCCGCTGGTGGTGCAGCCGATGACGCTGAGGCGCGGCGAGCCTGAGGCCGAGATCGAGAAAGCGCCGCTGAGGCTCCAGGGCCATATGTATATCGGCGGCCAGGAGCACTTCTACCTCGAAGGCCATGTGGCACTCGCCATCCCCGGCGAGGATGAGGATATCGCGGTCTGGTCCTCCACCCAGCATCCGAGCGAGGTGCAGCACATGGTGGCGCATGTACTGGGCATCGCCAACCACGCCGTCACGGTCCGCACGCGCCGCATGGGCGGCGGCTTCGGCGGCAAGGAAACGCAGGGCAACCAGTTCGCCTGCCTTGCCGCTATCGCCGCCAAGAAGCTCGGCCGTGCCGTGAAGTTCCGCCCCGACCGCGACGAGGACATGGGCGTGACCGGCAAGCGCCACGATTTCCGCGTCGATTACGACGTGGGCTTCGACGAGGAGGGCCGCATCCATGCGGTCGACGCAACCTATGCGGCGCGCTGCGGCTTTTCCGCCGATCTTTCCGGCCCGGTGACCGACCGCGCCCTCTTCCACGCGGATTCCAGCTATTTCTATCCCCATGTACACCTGACCTCGAAGCCGCTGAAGACGCACACCGTCTCCAACACCGCCTTCCGCGGCTTCGGCGGACCGCAGGGCATGGTCGGGGCCGAACGGATCATCGAGGAGATCGCCTATGCCACGGGCAAGGACCCGCTCGATATTCGCAAGCTGAATTTCTACGGGAAACCCGGCTCGGGCCGTACCACGACCCCCTATCATCAGGAGGTCGAGGACAATATCGTCGCCCGGATCGTCGGTGATCTGGAAGCTTCCAGCGATTATCAGGCCCGGCGCCGGGCGATCCTCGAATTCAACGAAAACAGCCCGGTGATCCGCAAGGGCATCGCGCTGACCCCGGTGAAGTTCGGCATCTCCTTCACCATGACCGCCTACAACCAGGCGGGCGCACTGGTGCACATCTATCAGGACGGCTCGATCCACCTGAACCACGGCGGCACGGAAATGGGCCAGGGCCTTTACGTGAAGGTTGCGCAGGTGGTTGCCGATACCTTCAATGTCGATATCGAACGGGTGAAGATCACCGCGACGACGACCGGCAAGGTGCCGAACACCTCCGCCACCGCCGCCTCTTCCGGCTCGGACCTGAACGGCATGGCGGCCTATGATGCAGCCCGGCAGATCAAGGAGCGGCTGATCGATTTTGCCATGCGCCAGTGGAGCGTGCGTCGCGTGGAGGTGGAATTCCTGCCTAACCGCGTCCGCATCGGCGCCGAGGTCGTGCCCTTCGATACATTGGTGCGCGCCGCCTATTACGACCGTGTGCAGCTTTCGGCCGCCGGCTTCTACAAGACCCCGAAAATCCACTGGGACCGCAAGGAGGGGCGCGGCCATCCCTTCTACTACTTCGCCTATGGCGCGGCGGCTTCGGAGGTTTCGATCGACACGCTGACCGGCGAATACCAAGTGGAGCGAACCGATATCCTCCATGATGTCGGCAAATCGCTGAACCCGGCGATCGATATCGGCCAGGTGGAGGGCGGCTTCGTGCAGGGCATGGGATGGCTGACGACCGAGGAGCTCTGGTGGGACGACAAGGGCCGGCTCAGGACCCATGCGCCCTCCACCTACAAGATCCCGCTCGCCTCCGACCGGCCGAAAATCTTCAACGTGAAGCTCGCGGAATGGGCGGAAAACGCCGAACCGACCATCGGCCGCTCCAAGGCCGTCGGCGAGCCGCCCTTCATGCTGGCGATCTCCGTGCTGGAGGCGCTTTCTATGGCGGTGGCTAGCGTCGCCGACTATCGCGAATGCCCGCGCCTCGATGCACCCGCCACGCCGGAGCGGGTGCTGATGGCGGTGGAGCGGCTGAAGGGGATGGGGTGATGATCACATCCCATGGGAATATCGAAAGTCCCCCTCTGGCCTGCCAGCCATCAAAGCGGCAGGTCCCGAGCGCCTGACTGGCGCCTTTCCCTCCAGAATGCCTCGTCGCGGCTTTCCACCGCAGTTTCCGGCAATCCGACATCACAGCGCAGATCGTCCGGCAGCATCAGGATACGTGAGGGTGCAGGACTGAAGAGACGAGAGACGAACCGGCGAAGATATCGCCATACCAGACTCGAAAGCGTGGATTTCAACGGCGCAGAACGAGCATTTGCGGACAGCATGGTTGCTCCACATCGACAGGAAGATTGAACGGGATGCAACCATGAATGCAGCCGATTGCCGGGAAATTCCAATTCAAATACAATCGGTGACGATCAAGAGAGCTTATCGATGAAATTATCGCGCCGGTTTCCGCTGAATGCGCTTCGGGTTTTCGAAACGGTCGCCCGGCTGGAAAATTTTACGCGAGCGTCGGAAGAGCTCGGCATGACCCAAACCGCGGTGAGCTATCAGATCAAGCTGCTGGAGGATTTTCTCGGCGACGCCGTTTTCCTGCGCAAGCCCAGGGCGCTGCAACTGACCGAAACGGGCCGCAATCTCCTGCCCAAGGTGGCCGAGGCTTTCACGCTCCTGTCGGAAGCGGTGCAGGAGACGCGCGGCACGAGGGAGGAGACGCTGGAAATTCACTCTCCGCCGACCTTCGCCTCGCATTGGCTGGCAAGGCATCTTGGAGAATTCCAGCGTGAGCATCCCAATATCGCCGTACGGCTGGTACGGGGTGGCGCCCCCGACGCGGAACTGCCTGCACCGAACGATGTTGCAATCCGCATCGGTGTAAACCCTTGGGACGGATTGATCTGCCACCCGATATTGCGCCTGACCTATGCCCCCATGCTAAACCCGCAGCTCGCAGAAAGTGTCGGCGGTATTAAGACGCCTGCAGACCTGATGAAGCCCCCCTGGATTTCGAACGGCAAAGGGTTGTGGAGCGATTGGTTCCGGGCCGCGGGCCTCGATCCCGTGGGTATCAGGCAGATGCAGCTCGATGCCTACGGCGCGCTCGATCTGGAGGCGAATGCGGCGATTGCCGGCCATGGCGTCGCCATGCTCAGCCCCTTCCTCTTCAAGGCCGAACTTGCCTCGGGACGCCTCATACAGCCTTTCGACCTGGCACTCAGCGATACCAAAACCTATTGGCTTTGCTATCCGCCGGCACGAAAGAACACGGCCAAGATCAGGGCCTTCGCCGCCTGGATTCAAGCGGCTGTTGCACGCGAACTGACAGCCGCACCGGGCGCTCTTGCCCCGCCGGCGGCATAGACAACCCGGTCGCCATCAAAGATTCCGCCGCGTATGGATAAGGTCCTCAGCACGGAAACGATCACCCTTTGCCGGGCCGGGCGGATCGCGGCCGTCCATGAGCCCGAGATCGCGCTTCCAGGAATCGGGCATTTCCTCGAGATCGAGGCGGTTGTCGGCGGCGGGTCGGCGCCGATCGCCGATGATCGCCGTCAGGTCGAGCCTCGGCCAAAGCCGTTGCAGGGGCAGAAAACCAATCGAAAACATCATGGCCTCCGGATGGGGCATAACCCCGTTTCAATTTGATCCTTGTAGGCTTAAGATGCTCCCGAAAATGACGGATATCCAATCGAATAACCGTCTGCATGCATAAAGAGGTTTCATGCATGAAGATGTCGAAACAGTTCCCGCTGAATGCGCTTCGCGTATTCGAATCCGCGGCCCGCTACAGGAGCTTCACCAAGGCAGGCGAGGAGCTCGGCCTCACCCAGACGGCGGTGAGCTACCAGATCAAGCTCTTGGAGGAAAATGTCGGCGAGCCGCTCTTCCTGCGCCGGCCACGGCAGGTGAGCCTCACGGAAGCGGGCGAAAGATTGGCCCCGAAAGTGACGGAAGCCTTCGAGATGCTGYGCGATGCCCTGAGCAATCTGCGGGAGGCATCCGAAGGAACGCTCCTCATCCATTCGACGGCAACCTTCGCTTCCCGATGGCTGGCCCGCCATATAGGCTCGTTCCAGCTTGAAAACCCGACGTTCGCGGTAAGACTCGAGACTTCCGAGACGGTTATCGATTTTTCGAAAACGGAAGCGGATGTGGCGATCCGCCACGGCAAGGGAGAATGGCCGGGCCTCAAGGCACATTTCCTGATGAAGAGCCACTTCACCCCAATGCTGAGCCCGGAGCTTGCGGCGAGCATAGGCGGCGTGAAAACGCCTTCTGACCTCCTGAAACTGCGGATCATCGATCCGGGCGATCCCTGGTGGCCGATGTGGTTTTCCGCAGCCGGCGTGCCGGATGTCGACCTTGGCGGTCGTCCGAGCAGCCGCATGGGCGCACAGGCGTTCGAGGCTGCCGCAGCGATCGCAGGCCAGGGGGTGGCGATCCTCAAGCCGGAGTTTTACGCCGACGACGTGGCACTCGGGCGGCTGATCCAGCCGTTCGACATCCTCAGCGACGAGGGAAGCCACTACTGGCTCGTTTATCCCGAAAGCCGCCGGAATTCACCGAAGATTCGCGCCTTTCGCGAATTCATCCGGAAAACCTTGCCGACCTTCGAGGCTCAAACTCAAAATCCCATGTCCGGCGCATAGAAACAGCGCAGCGTATCCTCCGTTGGATAGAGGCAGAGATGATAGTCCTCGTCCTTGGAACGCCGGGCCTCGCTCTGCGGAAGGCTGAAATTGTGATGTCGCGTCACGAGCCGGTGGTCGCCCGGTCCGAGCGATATTTCATAGCCGCCTTTGGTGATCTTGACGTTCTTCGTCGGTATCATCTGGCAATCGCCAGTATGATTGTTTCCGTTGCAGCAGAAACCATCGTATTTCCAACCGGACTTCGCGTCGTGGGCTTGGGAGGAACCCACACAGGACGCATACGCAATCATCGTAATCATCAGAATATTGCGCATCAATTCATTCTCCGTTGATGAATACACCACCGGTGAACCTGCAATACTCGCCGGGCACCGGCTGCTTGCATTGCCATCATAGCCTGAGTCGCCTTAGCCGACTAATCCGAACGCCGCGATGCGCAAGGAAGCATATGCGCCATGATAACTTGATCGAAGCTCTCCGGGTTCCATGGCCACGGGGACAAACTTGCCGCGCGCGGTTGTCCCCTTCCCTCACAATGGATTTTTTCGCAAAGTGGCTGATCAAAGGACACTTCCCATTTGAGCGTCCTTTGCTCTGGCCGGGGAAGAATAAGGGGACCTGAATGTATGAATATGCCGTGGCCTGGGAATGGCTGTCGTTTGCGGCTCGCTGGCTGCATGTCATCACCGCGATCGCCTGGATCGGCTCGTCCTTCTATTTCATCGCGCTGGATCTTGGGCTGGTGAAGCGACCGCACCTGCCCCCGGGCGCCTATGGCGAGGAATGGCAGGTCCACGGCGGCGGCTTCTATCACATCCAGAAATATCTGGTAGCGCCAGCCCAGATGCCCGAGCACCTGACCTGGTTCAAATGGGAAAGCTACATGACCTGGCTTTCCGGCTTCCTGATGCTGGCGATCGTCTATTACGGGGGCGCCGATCTCTTCCTGATCGACCGGACGGTGATGGACCTGACCCGATGGCAGGCGATAGGCATCTCGGTTGCCTCGCTGGCGGTCGGCTGGGTCTTTTACGACCAGCTCTGCAAATCGCCGATCGGCAGGAACACCTGGGGCCTGATGGCCGTGCTCTACGTGGCGCTCATCGCCATGGCCTGGGGCTATACGCAGGTGTTTTCCGGACGCGCGGCCTTCCTGCATCTCGGCGCCTTCACTGCCACCATCATGTCGGCAAACGTCTTTTTCATCATCATCCCGAACCAGAAGGTGGTGGTGGCGGACCTGATCGCCGGCCGCACGCCCGACCCGAAATACGGCGTCATCGCCAAGCAGCGCTCGCTCCACAACAACTACCTGACGCTGCCCGTTATCTTCTTCATGCTGTCGAACCACTATCCGCTGGCCTTCGCGACCCAGTTCAACTGGGTGATCGCGGCGCTCGTCTTCCTGATGGGGGTGACGATCCGGCACTGGTTCAACACCACCCATGCCCGGAAGGGACGGCCCACCTGGACCTGGCTCGCGACCCTGCTGCTCTTCATCGTCATCATGTGGCTTTCCACCGTTCCGAAGGTGCTGACCGGCGAGGCCGAGACCTCGATGACCCCGTTCCAGCAGAAATTCGCCTCCAACGCGCATTTCGGCGCGGCGAAGGACGTGGTGCTTTCCCGCTGTTCCATGTGCCATTCGGCCGAGCCGGTCTATGAAGGCATCACCTTCACGCCGAGATCCCTGAAGCTGGAAACCGACCGGGAGATTGCCGCGCACGCCCGGGAAATCTATATCCAGGCGGGTCTGAGCCACGCGATGCCTCCCGGCAACGTCACCGGCATTTCGCCGGAGGAACGCAGGCTCCTCACCGCCTGGTATGAAAGCGCGATATCCGAATGACCCAACTCCTCCTCCGCGGCCGTCTGCTCTCCTTCAAGCGCGCGCCCCTCTCCCTCACCGACACCGAAAGCTATCTCTACGAGAGCGACGGCGCGCTGCTGATCGAGGACGGCAAGATCACCGCCGCCGGAGACTATGCGAGCATCAGGGAGAAGGCTCTGGAGGAGATCGAGGAGATCGATCACCGGCCGCACCTGATCCTGCCGGGCTTCATCGACATGCACCTGCATTTCCCGCAGATGCAGGTGATCGCCTCCTATGCCGGCAGCCTGCTCGAATGGCTGAACACCTATACCTTCCACGAGGAATGCCGCTTCGTGGAAAGCGCGCACGCCGCCCGCATCGCCACGCATTTCTACGACGAGCTTTTGCGCCACGGCACGACCACCGCAGCCGCCTATTGCACGGTGCACAAGAGCTCGGCCGATGCCTTCTTCGCCGAGGCGCTCGCACGCAACATGTGCATGGTGGGCGGCAAGGTGATGATGGACCGCAATGCGCCGCAGGGCCTGCTCGACACGCCCGAGATGGGCTATGACGAGACCCGCGCCGTGATCGCCGAATGGCACGGCAAGGGCCGCAATCATGTGGCCATCACGCCGCGCTTCGCGATTACGTCTACGCCGACGCAGATGAAGGCTGCCCAGGCGCTGGCGGAGGAATTTCCGGACCTCTTCATCCAGACCCATCTTTCGGAAAACCACGAGGAGATCCGCTATACCTGCGAGCTTTATCCGCAGGCGCGGGACTATACGGATATCTATGCCCATTACGGCCTGCTGGGGCCGAAGACGCTGCTGGGACACGCTATCCATCTCTCCGAGCGGGAAGCGGATGCGCTTTCGGAGGCCGGCAGCGTCGCCGTCCACTGCCCGACCTCCAACCTCTTCCTCGGCTCGGGCCTCTTCCCGATGAAGGCGCTGATGCGCCGCGAGAAGCCGGTGCGCGTGGCGGTCGCCACCGATATCGGCGGCGGCTCCAGCTATTCCATGTTGAAGACCATGGACGAGGCCTACAAGATCCAGCAACTGCAGGGCGAGCGGCTGAACCCGCTCGAAAGCTTCTATCTGATGACCCGCGGCAATGCCGAGGCGCTGTCCATGGCGGACGATATCGGCACGCTGGATATCGGCAGCGCCGCCGACCTCGTGGTGCTGAACACCGCCTGCACTCCCGCCATGCGGCTTCGCATGGAGACCATCACGACGCTGCCGGAGGAACTTTTCCTGCTGCAGACCATGGGCGACGACCGCGCCGTGGCGGAGACCTACGTGGCGGGCAAGGCGATGAAGGCGGAACTTGCACCCAATTTGGGAGCGTGATAGCCTCACATGAGAATAATAGCCCGGCGGACATTGAGACTTTTCGTCGATAGCCCCAAGGGCCAGAAAGGCGGACCAGCCTTGAAAGCGGCGCTGGACTCCTGGTTTCATGAAGTCAGCAAGGCTGAATGGAAATCCACCGCCGATATCAAGCAGCGCTATGCGCATGCGAGCATCATCAATGCAGAACGTGTGGTGTTCAACATCAAAGGAAACGATTACCGGCTGATCACCGCAGTGGATTTCAAGCGATCGGTCGTCTGGATAAAATGGATCGGCATGCACCGCGATTATGACAATATCGACGCCGCAACGGTGGACCATGATTGAACTGAAGCCTATCCGCACCGAAGCAGATTATGAGGAAGCCATAGAGCTTCTCGGAACCTTGTGGGGTGCGGAAACCGCCACTCCGGAAGGTGATCGGCTGGAGATTCTCGTGACGCTCATAGAAGCATACGAGAACGACCACTATCCGATCGATCTCCCCGATCCGATCGATGCCATCCTCTTTCGCATGGAGCAGCAGGGCCTGTCGCGAAGGGATCTAGAGCCGATCCTCGGCAGCCGTGGCAGGATCGCGGAAATCCTCAATCGCAGGCGCCCTCTGTCGATTGATATGATCCGYCGGCTGCACAGCGATTTGGGCATTCCGGCGGAGGTACTGATCCAGCCCATTCGCCCGAAGCAGGATGCAGCCTAATCGCATCCATAACTCTTCGCTRCACCTGCTGCTTGATGGAACCGGCACCCTTTCGGTGAGTTGCAGTCTCATCGGTTCAAGGGAGGAACCGGCATGGTTGTCTTTCTGGAAGTGCTGGCGGCACTTTTGGCCGCGATCGCAATGAGCTTTGCCCTCGCACACGCGGCGGAACTGCCGGGCAAGCTGCGGCTCGACAAGGAACAGTATTTCACCGTTCAAACGATCTACTATCCYGGCTTCACGATCGGAGGCGCCTTCGAGGCGGCGAGCATCGTCGCCACCCTGCTCCTGCTTTTCACGATCCCGACCGGAACCACGAAATTCTGGCTCGTTGGCGGAGCGCTTCTGGGGCTTGCGGCCATGCAGGCGATCTTCTGGCTGATGACCCAGCCGGTCAACAAGTTCTGGCTGAAGGATACGAAGCTTTCCAATGCGGCAGGGCGCTTCTTCGACACGGGCGCCGCAGCGATCGATGGCGAGTCGGACTGGATTACCTATCGCGATCGCTGGGAAAAGTCCCATATCCTGCGCGCCGTGGCGGCCACGCTCGGCTTGATACTGCTCCTCATCGCAATCGCGCTTTGACGAGCCGCCAATCTACCCCTTGATGGCGTCCATCACCGCGCGGATGATCGGCACATCGCGTATGTCCGAATGGACGACCAGCCAGATATCGCGCGTCACCGGTTCCTCCTCCTCGATCGCCTGAACGAGCCCAGCCCCATCGCCGACGATGAAACCCGGCAGGATCGCGATGCCGCCTCCGGCCCTTGCGGCAGCAACCTGAAATTCCAGCGTGGAAGCCTTAAGCCCGATGCGGCGGCCCGCGGCCACCTCCATCAGCCTTTGATATTGCGGAGAATTCTCCATGTCGCCGCCATAGGAGATGAAGCTCCATGCCTCCTTCTCCGTTTCGGCGAGATAGGACGGCGCGGCATAGAAATTGAAGGTGACGCCGCCGAGACGGGTGATCGTCAACTCCCCCTGCTCCGGCCGGGCAAGCCTGACGGCGATATCCGCCTCGCGGCGGTTGAGCGAGGCATAATGTTTTTCCCCCGCCAGGACGATATCGATCTCCGGATGAAGACGGCGAAGCCTTGCGATCGGCTCCGCGAGCAGACAGCTTGACAAGGCCGGCGGCGCGCTGATGCGCACCGTGCCTGCAAGTCGTTCTCCCCCCAATCTCGCCTGCTCGATCGCCAGCGCCTCGTCGCCCATGCGCCGGGCCATGGCGGCGATCCGCTCGCCCTCCGCGGTCAGCTGGATCCTGCGGCCCCGCCGGTCGAGCAGTTTCGTCTGCAACTGCTCTTCGAGAAGCGATACCCGCCGCCCGACCGTCGCGTGCTCGACGCCAAGAGCCCTGGCCGCGCCGAGCAGGGTGCCGCTTGTTGCGAGCGCCAGGAAGTAACGCAGATTGTCCCAATCGAGCTTTGTTAGATTTTTCACATCCATTGCCGAACTATAGGGAATTTCCAAACAACATGCCATCGCCCATCATCCGGTCATCGATCAGTTATGGAGACGACGATGACGGATATCGCGGTATCGCTTCTTTCACCCGGCGGCGTGGACAGATTCCAGGTTTCCGAACAGCCGGCCTTGCAGCCGGGCGCAGACGAAATCCTCATGCGGCACGAGGCGATCGGCATGAACTTCCTCGATATCTACCACCGCAACGGCACCTACACGCTGCCCTCCTATCCCGCCGTTCTGGGCGTCGAGGCCGCCGGCGTGGTGGAGACGGTCGGACCAGGCGTCGAGAGTGTCAAGCCGGGCGACCGCGTGGTTTATGGAGGAACGCCGGGAGCCTATGCCTCGATACGCCTGCTGCCGGCGGCAAGGGCAATTCCCCTTTCCGCGGACCTCTCCCCGAAGATCGCGGCAGCGTCGCTCCTCAAAACCATGACGGCCTATATGCTGCTCCACAAGACCTATCCGGTGGAGGCCGGCACGGTGATCCTCGTCCATGCGGCGGCCGGTGGATTGGGCACCATCCTCACCCGCTGGGCAAAGCATCTCGGCGCAACCGTGATCGGGACCGTGAGCACGCAGGAGAAGGCGGATTTCGCCCGCTCGAACGGCGCCGATCATGTTATCGTCGGGCGCGATGCCGACATCGTTTCCGAAGTCAGAGCGCTGACCGATGGCAAGGGCGTGCATGTTGCCTATGACGGGATTGGCGGGGACATGCTCGTGAAGACGATCCACAGCGTGCGGCCCCTCGGCATGGCGGCTTCGATCGGCCAGGCGGCGGGGCCAATCCCGCCCCTTTCCGTGGACGAATTGCGGCCCGGAAAATCGCTCTCTCGACCAAGCATCATGGCCTATGTGGCCGATACGGCGAATTACAGGGAAGCGGCGGAAGCCGCCATCGCGGCGATGAGGAAGGGCATCATTGCGACCGTGGCGGGCGAGTATCCATTGGAGGAGGCGGCGAAAGCTCAAGCGGCGCTGGAAAGCGGTAAAGTGACGGGGAGTCTGCTGCTTATTCCAGGATAACGGCAGGGCGACAACGGGCGTCGGGAAGCGTTTGCCGGCCGTTTTCCGTGGACCTGGGGACCTTCGCGAACACCCGCGTAATTTTCGGTGACCGCAACGAAAATTTCGTGTTAGTTGAAGGTATACACTGCCCATCCCGGAAGTCCCGCCTCATGTCCAAGCCCCTTACCATCGCCGACCTGAAGACCCTCGCCCAGCGCCGAGTACCGAAGATGTTCTTCGATTATGCCGACAGCGGCGCCTGGACGGAGGGCACCTACCGCGCCAACGAGGAAGATTTCTCGAAGATCAAGCTGCGCCAGCGCGTGCTCGTGGACATGACCAACCGCTCGCTCGCGACCACCATGATCGGCGAGCAGGCTTCGATGCCGGTAGCGCTGGCGCCGACCGGCATGTGCGGCATGCAGCATGCCGACGGCGAGATGCTGGCTGCCAAGGCGGCGGAAGAGTTCGGCGTACCCTTCACGCTTTCCACCATGAGCATCTGCTCGATCGAAGACGTCGCCTCCGTCACCTCCAGGCCGTTCTGGTTTCAGCTTTATGTGATGAGGGACCGTGCCTTCGTGGAGGCATTGATCGAGCGCGCCAAGGCGGCGAAGTGCTCCGCGCTCGTCGTCACCGCCGACCTGCAGATCCTCGGCCAGCGCCACAAGGACCTGCGCAACGGCCTCTCCGCGCCGCCCAAATGGACGCTCAACCACGCCATCCAGCTTGCCACCCGGCCGAAATGGTGCCTCACCATGCTGCAGACGAAGCGGCGCGGTTTCGGCAATATCGTCGGCCATGCCAAGAACGTCTCCGATCTCTCCTCGCTTGGCGCCTGGACGGCGGAACAGTTCGATCCCCGGCTTTCCTGGAAGGATATCGAGTGGATCAAGAAGCTCTGGGGCGGCAAGCTCATTATCAAGGGCATTCTCGACGAGGAGGATGCGCGCGCCGCCGCCGACACCGGCGCCGATGCGATCATCGTCTCCAACCACGGCGGCCGGCAGCTCGACGGCGCCCTCTCTTCGATCAGCATGCTGCCGCGCATCGTGGAGGCTGTCGGCGACCGGACCGAAGTGCATTTCGACGGCGGCATCCGCTCCGGCCAGGACGTGCTGAAGGCCGTGGCGCTCGGTGCGCGCGGCACCTATATCGGCCGCCCCTTCCTCTATGGCCTCGGCGCCATGGGCAAACCCGGCGTCACCACGGCGCTGGAAATCCTGCGCCGGGAGATGGACATCACCATGGCTCTCTGCGGCAAGCGGGATATCCAGGCGGTGGATCGGAATATCATTGCGGATGTGCGGTTTTGAACGTTCACGCACCTTGACAGTGTGTATAAGTATGCACAATTTCTGACATGAAAGGTACGGAGGTTATCGCGGCCCTGCGGAAGGACGGCTGGTTCGAAGTGAACAGGAAAGGTAGCCACGTCCAATTCAAGCACCCAACAAAACCGGGCCGTGTGACCGTGCCGCATCCGAAACGTGATATGCCGATCGGCATGCTCCGCAGCATAGAGAAGCAATCCGGGCTGAAGCTGCCATGACAAACTATATCGGCTTGATCCACAAGGATGCAGATAGCGATTTCGGCGTCTCATTTCCGGACTTTCCGGGCGTCGTGACCGCTGGTTCGAGCCTGGATGAAGCCCGGCGCATGGCCGAAGAAGCGCTCGCCTTCCACGTCGAGGGCATGATCGAGGATGGCGAGGCGATCCCCGAAGCTTCCAGTCTAGAAAGCGTGATGGCCGATACGGCCAATCGGGAAGCGGTGGCAATCCTGGTTACGCTCAAGACGCCTGCATCCAAGGCGGTGCGCATCAACGTCACGTTGCCGGAAGACGTCCTGGAGCGCATCGACGCCTACGCGTCGAAGCGCGGCCTATCCCGCTCGGGCTTTCTGGCCCGCGCAGCACGCCATGAGATCGAGCGCGATTCGGCAGTCTGAGACCGTCCGCTCAGCACCAGCCGGCATTACTGCCGGGCCTGCGGGCAAGTCCCTCGCGGACGAGGATATCCGCCAGCGACATGCCGTTGCGGGTAACCTGCCGCAGCTTGTGACCATCGACCTCCTCGGTATTGCCCTGCCAGGTGACGAGTTCGAAGGGACCGGCATCGAGGAAGGCGCGGACCCTGAGTTCCGCATCGCTCGCCTTGATGCGCTCGGTCTCGCAGCGCGGCTTCTTGATATCGGGCACTTCGATGCCGACGAGACGGATCTTCTGGCCGTGGAAGACGAAGCGATCGGCGGAGACGACGCAATCATCCTGCTTGGCCGTGCCGCAGAGATAGAATTTCGCCTGATAGGCACCCGAAAGGCTGTCGCCCGGCCTCACCACCGCCTCCTTGGGCGTCGCATCCTTTGGTTCGATCACACCCGGCTTGACGATCGGCTGCGGCGGCACGAGCGCTGCGACCTGCCGAACGGGTGCGGAAGGAATGGGAGCCGGCGGAGTGGGGAAAGTCTCGGCCGCGGAACGGCTGACAGCGGCCTGCCGGGTGGGAACAGGCTTCGGCGGCACGGGATGGTTCGGCGTTTTCCGCGAAGCCGTCTCCTGGGGCTTGCCGCTGCCGAAGCCGTTGAAGAAACGGCGAACTTCCCGAGAATTGTCATAGGCCGCGATGCCGCCCGCCACGACGACGAGCGCCGCCACCCAAGGCAGCAGAGACGAGCCCGACCTTGCCGATGCGGAACGCCTGCCGCCGCTTTTCCTGCGCGTGCCTTTCGAGCCGGACCTGGCCATGTCGATCTCCTTCAGGCACATCGCGGAAAGCGGTTTTCCGACGACATGCATCAAGACAAGAAATGAAAGCATCGCCTGATCTTCGGGAATCGATGCGCTTCAAGAATCGGCCGGAGTATCGCTGCCGAAAACTTTCCGAAAAGTTTCGATCTCGCCGTGCACCGGCGGAATGGGTGCTTATCCCACCCGACCCAGTGCAAGCGCCATGGCCCAGTCCGGCCGGCCGTTGCCGGCCGCAAGGCGGGACATCGCCATGTGGTCGTAAGATACGTTGCGGAACTGCGGCACCCAGCCGGATGAGGTCTTCTCCAGGACCGCATAGGAGGCCATGCCGTGCCCCGCCTCCACCTTGTGGTAATAAGGCGTATCGTCGTCATAGGCAGGGCAGCCGACGCTACCGGGATTGACGATAAGCCGGCCATCCGAAAGCTGGACGGCGCGCGGAATGTGGCTGTGTCCGCAGAGAATGAGCGGTTGCTCGATGCCTTTCGCAACGGCTTCGATTTCCTCGAGCGATTTGAGGAATACATGTCCTGCTGGAGAAACTTGCTCCAGCCAATAAACGTTGTCGTTTCGCGGGGTCGCGTGGCAGAGAAAGACCTCATCCCGATAAACCGCGCTGACGGGAAGGCTTTCCAGCCAAGCCAGGTGCCCGGGCGAAAGCTGCGCGTGTGCGTGGGCATCCGAAGGGGCAAGTTCGCCGGCCGGCGTCTCGATGAGATAGCGATCGTGATTGCCGCGCACGGTAAGAAGATCGAGCGGCATGAGCAGATCGGCCGTGCGCGCCGCTTCCAGCGGACCGCTCAAGCAATCTCCGAGATTGACGATGCCGCTGATGCCGAGGCTTCGGATATCGGCAAGCACCGCCTCGAGCGCGGCGCAGTTGCCATGAATGTCGGCGATCGCGGCAAAGCGCATCAGCTTCCCCTGTAGGTGGAATAGCCATAGGGTGAAAGAAGCAGCGGCACATGGTAATGCGCCGTGGTGTCGGCAATGCCGAAGCGGATCGGGATGGTGTCCAGGAAGGCGGGCTGCGGAAGTTCGACGCCCCCTGCCCTGAGATAATCGCCCGCATGAAAGACGAGTTCGTATTCGCCGGCGGTGAAGGTGTCGCCCGCGAGGATCGGCCCGCCATCGACGCGGCCATCGGAATTGGTGGTGACCGTCGTTAGCTTCTCGCGGCTTTCGCCGCTCAGCCGATAGAGATCGATCTTCAGGCCTTTGGCCGGCATCCCTTTGGCCGTGTCCAGGACATGGGTGGTGAGACCGGTCATGGCTTGGGCTCCGCAATCAGATAAGGCGTCTCGAAGAAATACTCCTCGTAATTGGCCGCTGGATCGTCCCGGTCCACCACAAGGAAATCGCTGACGGTGCCGAGCGCCATCAGGGGATGGTGCCAGACGTTGGGGAAATAGTTCACGCCCTGCTGCGGCCCGACGAAGAAAACCTGCGGCTTGCCGGGCTTGCCATTCTCATCATCCGAGACGGCAACGAGGAAAGGCCGGCCGGAAAGAGGCGTAAAGCTCTGGCTCGCAAAGGGATGCCGCTCCATCATCCCGATCTCGTAGGGAAACAGCCGCGGCTGGCTGCGGAAGATATTGAAGATCAGCCGGATCGGCTCGCCGATGACAACGGGTTCCGCCAGCGCATGATAGCGCTCGGTGCTGCCGTTATTGATGAGCCGCATCTTGGCTGGATCGGTTTCGATGACATCRCCGAAAGGCGCAAAGGCCTCCCTGGAGAGAGGCTTGATTTCAAGATATTCAGTCACGTCATTCGCCTTGGGCGCGCCAGTGGCGCAGCATATGAAGCTTGTCGCGAAGTTCAGGAATGTCGTCCTTCACGGTGCTCCAGACCCTTTCTAGATTGATGTCGAAATATTCGTGAGCAATGCGGTTACGCATGCCACGAAGCGAAGTCCAGGGAATTTCCGGGTGTTCCATGATGAACTCCGGGCTGAATTTCATAAGTTGAGCCGCCGTTTCCGAAGCCATCAACAGACTCATTCCAACCGCACGCTGCAGCACTATATCGCTCAGGAAATCAGCCTTGTTGACATTCTCGATCATCGCATAGGCTTGAGATGCCGCCCGTTCGATCCGATCAAGTAGATGAAGAATACGATCGGAACTCATATGGGTTTTGCTTCCGATAGAACACGACCTCTGATCTTTTCCGGAAAATCCTCCGGCGTCAGAAGATGAACCGGAGTTCCGATCATCATCTGCTCCAAAGCGTCCTGAAGTCCGCCCAGGGTCAAAAGCGTTGTTCCCGGCAGCGCATCCACGAGAATGTCGATATCGCTGTCCGGCCCGTCTTCGCCACGCGCCACGGAGCCAAAGACACGCGGATTCGCCGCGTTGAAGCGTTTGGTGGCTTCGCGGATCGCATGCCTGTTCTTCTCCAAGACTTCCGACGGTCTCATGACGGCATCACTCCTGATGCCGACAATATAAGCCAGCGGCGGGGCAGAGGAAAGAACTCACGCCTTGGTGTCGTGAAGCCTGGAAATTTGGGGCCTTCAGCTCTCCGCAAACAGGGCTTCCAGGCGCAGGAGCGCGATCCTTTCCACCTGGGCGGCGGCGGTCTCGAACTCCTCCTCGGCGCTGTTGTGGATGCGGCGCTCGAAGGCGACCAGGATATCGTCCTTGGTAAGCCCCTTCACCGCGATGATGAAGGGGAAGCCGAATTTCTCCGTGTAGGCGCTGTTGAGTTCGGTGAAACGTGCATGTTCTTCCTCGCTCAGGCGGTCGAGACCGGCGCCGGCCTGCTCCTTGCGGCTGTCCTCCGTAAGCTCGCCGGCGATCGCGAGCCTGCCCGCAAGATCCGGATGCGCCCGCAGCACGCCGAGCCGTTCCTCGCGGCTCGCCCTGCGGAAGATCGAGGTCAGCGCATCGTGGACGCCCTTCGCCCTCAGCGGCACGAGCATGAGCCCCGCATCATAGGCCCGCTCCGCGATGAAGGGAGAATGCTCGAAAACACCCCCGAACTTCTCGACGAAATCGGCGCGCGCGCTCAAATCAACTCCTCCGGCTTGTGATGCTCATGCCAATGGCGGGCGATCTCGAGGCGCTGCGGTATCCAGACCTTGTCATGGGAAAGCACGTATTCCATGAAGCGACGGAGCGCCGCTGCCCGACCCGGACGGCCGACGAGGCGGYAATGGAGGCCGACAGACATCATCTTCGGGCTGCCTTCCCTGCCCTCCCTGTAGAGAGTGTCGAAGGCATCCTTGAGATAGGTGAAGAACTGGTCGCCGGTATTGAAGCCTTGCGCGGTGGCGAAGCGCATGTCGTTGGTTTCGAGCGTATAGGGAACGATGAGGAAGGGCTTGCCATCAACTCCCGGCACCCAATAGGGCAGATCGTCCGCATAGGAATCGGAGGAATAGAGGAAGCCTCCCTCTTCCTGCACCAGCCGCAGCGTATTGGCGGACGGCTTGCCCTGATACATGCYGTAGGGCCGCTCGCCGGTAAGCTCGGTGTGGAGCCGGACGGCATCCAGAATGTGCTGGCGCTCCAGATCCTCCGCGAAATCCTTGTATTCCAGCCAGCGATAGCCGTGGCTGGCGATCTCCCAACCCGCTTCCTTCATGGCGGCGACCGCTTCCGGATTGCGGGCCATGGCGAGCGTTACGCCGTAGACGGTCGCCTGCACCTTAAGCTCGGTGAAAAGGCGCCAGAGCCGCCAGAAGCCGGCGCGCGAACCGTATTCGTAGATCGATTCCATGTTGAGATTGCGCTGGCCGGCCCAGGGGGCGGCGCCGACGATCTCGGAAAGGAGGCATTCCGAGGCGGGGTCGCCATCCAGAATGCAGCTCTCGCCGCCTTCCTCGTAATTGATGACGAACTGCACAGCGATGTTGGCCCCGCCCGGCCATTTCGGATCGGGGATGGAGCGACCGTAGCCGACGAGATCGCGCGGGTAATCTTTTGACAGCATGAAATCACCTCGAAAATTCCGCATGACGGTAGCGCACCGTCTCGCGGAATGTCGAGATGGAAACGCGCCTTACAGTCCGAGCGAGCGAAGGATGGCGACCGAGGCGACGCCAAGTGCCACCGAAACCAGCATCGGCAGGCGGAATGCAGCGAAAGCAGTCACCGCGCAGGCGAGCGTTTCGGCAATTCCCGTAGAGAAGGCCGTGGGCGCCACCACCGCCATCAGCACAGCGGGCGGGATCGATTCGATCGCCTTGCGGCGGCTTCCCTCAAGCGACACATGCCGGATGAGGAAAAGGCCGCTTACGCGAGTGAGCATGGTGGCGACCGCCATGGCGAGGATCGCAAGAAGCGTGGCGAAATCGAGCGTCATGGCGTGACCTCCATTCGACGATGACCGCTGACGATGGCAGCCATCAGGCCGGCCAGCGCGCCGGCGGCGATATACCAGACGCCCGGCACGAAATGCTGCGTGACGACGGCCGCCACTCCGCTCGCCAGAAGAACCGCGCCGGTTTCCGGCCCCTTCCAGAAGCCGATGACGAGCACTATGAAGACGGCCGGAAAGGCGAAGTCGAGGCCCAGCACCACCGGATCGCCGAGAAAGGCGCCAAGCGTTGCCCCGGCAAGGGCGGAAAGCACCCAGGCAAGATAGAAAGGAGCGACGAGGCCGGCGAACCACGCGGGCGTGAGGCGAGCCACCCCGGCGCGGAATTCCGCCATGGCCCATATCTCGTCGGCAAGAAACAGCATGGCGAGGTAACGGGAGCGTGGGCCGAAGCTCTGCATTTTCGTCGCCAGCGATGCGCTCATCAGCACATGGCGGATATTGACCAAGAGCGCGGCAAAGCCCACCCCAGTCCAGGAAGCCGGATGCGTCCAGATATCCATGGCCACGAACTGCGACCCGCCGGCAAACACCAGCGCGCTCATGAGACCGGTCTCCAGCGGTGAAAGCTCCTTGGTGGCGGCGAGCGCGCCGAAGACGAGCCCGATCGGGATGACGGCGGCGATCAGCGGCGCGATCGCCCGCATGCCGCCGAGGAATTCTGTTGCATTACCGTTCAATGTTGAAACCTTCAGCTGTCATGCCCGCTCAATGCCCCTCACCCTAGCCCTCTCCCCGCTCGCGGGGAGAGGGCTAGGGTGAGGGGCATGCATAGAGCGCCCGACAGACAGCGTCTTGAATGAAAGTGACGTGGGAGCGCGCTGGTTATCCGGCGCGATACTGGCCGGGTGTCAGCCCCGTGCGCGCCTTGAAGTGACGCGTGAAATGCGGCTGGTCGGCGAAGCCGCATTCGAGCGCGACTTCCGCCGGAGGCGCGCCGCTGCGAAGCATTCGCCGCGCCTTGCGGATGCGGATATCGGTGAGGAAGGCATGCGGGGTGATGTGGAATTCCTTGCGGAAGGCGCGGATGAGATGCGCGCGGCTGAGGCCCGCAACGGCGGCAAGCTCCTCCAGCCCGATATCGGAGGCAAAGTTCTCCATGAGGTAATCACGCGTCCGGCGGACGGCCGAACGTTCCGCGGTATCGACAGGAACGATGATGGAGCTCCCGTGCCGCTGGAACATGGCGGCCAACACCATATACATGCCCTGACCGGTTTCGAGCGCTCCCGCTCCCTCTTCCAGCATCCGGTGCGCCTTCAGGAAGGCATCAGCGAGCGGCTGGTCATGCAGGATCTGCCTGCCAAAGGCAGGCGTGCCATGGAAGGAGCGGCCAGTGACCTCCTCCAGGATTTCCCGGAAGAGTGCCATGTCGGGATAGATCATCCGATAGCGATAGCCGCCGCCAGCGGGCGCCCCATCGTGGATCTCGCCCGGATTGATGAGATAGAGGTCGCCGGGTCCGGAACTTTCGCGGGCGCCGCGGATGGTCGCGATCTGGCTGCCGCTCTCGATCGCGCCGATGCTGAGCGTATCATGCGCGTGCGGGGCGAATTCGTGCGTCAGAAAGGTCGCCGTCAGGCATTCCATGCTGTGAAAACGGCCGTCGCGCCAGAAGCGGGTCTTTTCCGCCCGCGCGAGCGGCATGAAATCGGCGGCCTGTTCCTGAGAGACGTTCTGCATGAGGGCAGCATAGCACGACCGTGCTACCGTCTCTTGAACAAAAGTGACGGGCAGCCGGATCAGGCGATCCGGCGCGCCGCCACCCGCCCCATGGGGTGCAGGGAATGCACGAGGAAGGGCGCGCCCGGCTCCTCCTCTACGAAGAGCGCCAGATTGGCGATCTCCACCGGCCTCGTCAGAAACGGATCGAAATGAACCCGCAGAGCCCGTTCGAAGCGCGGTATGTCGATGCCGGAAAGGGGCCCGGTCAGGGCCATGTGGAAACGGAACTCGTCCATAACATGCGGATCGCCCCAGCGAAGCAGGTTGGTGAACTGCGAGGCGGTGAGACTGTCCGGATCGCAGCGCTCCATCTCGGCCTCGGTCAGCGGCGCGCGGAAGACGTCGAATTCCTGGACGATGGCCGCCGCCAGAAAATGCATGGCGGTGCTCGGCATGACGGGTGCTAGCCCGAAGAAATTGCCGAGCCGCGCGACCTCCAGCTTAGGCAGCTCGAACGGACGATGGCTGCCGGCAAAGCGCATGAGGTGGCGAAGCAGCGCCGGCTCCGTGACGCCGGGTGCCAGACGAAACGGCGCCTTCAGCATGGCGTGGAAACCATAGCGGCGGGGCAGCGCGGTATTGAAGGCAACGTCGTGTATGCCGATGTCGCGGGTCGGCGGCGGCTCGACGGCCTCGCCCGAAAAGGCGTTACGGCCAAGCCACTCGGCTGYGGCGACCGCGAGCGGATCGTGAACCGGAGGCGTGAAATGAATGGCGTAGCGCATGCGTCAACTTCCCGTGCTTCCTTCCCCAACTCTGTATTTCACGCATTGCTCATCAATCCCTGCGAAGGGAGGTACGTGATTTGCGTGACAGATTGACGACGGAAAGTTGCGATTTGCGCGCCTAGCGGGAAGCGGCAGCGAGATGATTTTCCAAGGAAAATGACGGGGGAAGCCTCGTATCGCGGCCTTCCACCGCGCAAAGCGCGGCATCCGCAAGCCGGTGCGCCAGACCGAAGCTCACCTTGAAGCCGCCGGTGAGCGCGATCACTTGCGGGTGATCGGGATGCGGGCCAACCATGGGGTCGCGGCCGATCGCCTTCGGACGCAGCCCCGCCCAGCGCTCGACCACCGGCGCATCGCGCAGAGCCGGCGATAGCGCCCTCGCCCGGCCAAGAAGTTCGTCGAGCCTGGCATCCGTTCCGGTTTCGCTTTCGAACACATCCTCGCTGGTGCTGCCGACCGCGACGAGCCCCCCTTCATGCGGCACGATATAGAGCCCACCGAGGAAGACGACCGGCAGCGAGGGATCGATATCCGCTTTAAGAAGCGCCGCCTGCCCCTTCACCGGCTGGCCGACGCGGCGCGGCAGAGGTGGCCCGAGCGCCTCGATGAGAGGAAACGACCGATGTCCGGCCGCCACCATGCAGGAACCGAAAGCGAGGCTTTCGCCATCGCGGAAAAGTACCCTGTTGGCAGCCGCATCGATCCGCTCGACCGCGAGCCCTTGCGCCAAGCGGACATGCTGTGCCCTCTTGAGGAAGCCGACAAGCGCCGAGATCAGCCCGCGCGGAGACACGCGGGCGGCAAGCGTATCGTCAACGAGCCCGGCTTCGGCAAAGGCGGGATCGACCCAGGACGGGTCGGGAGAGCGGTCGAGCACATGCCAGAAGAAACGGCGGTCACCCCGCCGCCAGTGGACCTCGGCATCCGCCGAATGGCCGAGCGCGATCTCACGCAAATGCGGCTTCGGCAGCGGGATCAGCCGGCCGGAACGGCGATAGCCGCAGGCGATGCCGGTTGCAGCCTCGATCTTCGCGATCTCGTCCTCGAGCGAAAACAGCGCATCGAACTGGAATTGCTTCTTCTCGTTCCACTTGTCGGGCATATGCGGCATCAGCGCGCCGAGCAGCCCGCCACTCGCCCCCTGTCCCGGCCGGCCCGCATCTACGAGAAGCGTATCGATGCCGAGCCGCTCGGCCTTGACCGCCGCCCAGAGGCCCATGATCCCGCCGCCGATGATGACGAGATCGGCGGAGCGCTGAAGATATCCTGATTGACCGGCGGAACCGGCAGGATTATCCGCATGTGCCATGAGCGACCGTGATCCCGATACTTCCGCAAACAAAGGCCAGATGCCTGAAACCCAGACCCTGGACTGGAACGACGGCGATATGCCCTATTCGCGGGAATTTGGCGATCACTTTTATTGCCGCACCGACGGGCGGCTGGAATGCGGCCATGTCTTTCTTTCCGGCAATGGCCTGCCGGATCGCTGGGCGCAGCCGAAGTCACCAAATGGAGACTTCCTGATCGGAGAGCTTGGCTTCGGCACCGGGCTCAATTTCTGCGAGACCTGGCGGCAATGGAAGCTGTACCGCAAGCCGGACAGCCGGCTGCATTTCATGTCCTTCGAACTTTACCCGATGAGCGGTCAGGATATCGATCGCGCGCTCTCGCACTGGCCTGAGATCAAGGCGGAAAGGGAAGCACTGGTCGCTGCCTGGCCCGCCGAACCCTTCGGCATCATAGAAATTGCCGTGGATGAGCAAACGAGGCTTTCAGTGGTCTGCGGACCGGCGCTGGAGGGTGTTTCGGCCGCGCCCTCTGGTTTCGACGCCTGGTACCTCGATGGCTTCGCGCCCTCGCGCAATCCGGA
Source organism: Rhizobium sp. LCM 4573 (assembly GCF_001854865.1). Lineage (GTDB taxonomy): Bacteria > Pseudomonadota > Alphaproteobacteria > Rhizobiales > Rhizobiaceae > Neorhizobium. Next base: position 364,446 of record NZ_MDDW01000001.1, read on the forward strand.
TATGTGGTCGCCGGAGCTGATGCGGACCATCCACCACAAGACCGCAGCGGGAGGCACCTTCGGCACCTATGCGGCGGCGGGCTTCGTGCGCCGCAACCTGCAGGCGGCGGGCTTCATCGTGGAGCGCCGTCCGGGCTTTGCGGGCAAGCGCGAGATGCTGTGCGGAAGGAAACCGGGATAACCGTCGTCAAGACCGCCGGCGCGCGGAAGCCTTGACGACGGCTCAAGGCTCAGCTCGACCGGACGATATCCCGATCAAGCTTGTGAATTTCCCGCTGCAGCTGCTGATAGTTCCGGTTCGGGATCACCCCGTCATGCCGATCGGCCACGGCGATCGCCTGAGCGCGGATATTCGCCTCCTCATGCCTGACCGGCCGGGACGCTGCCATGCTCATCCTGTCGATCCTGCGGTCCTCGGCACGCAGTTCCGACAGCACATGCATCAGTCTTGGCCTTTCCACCATGCCTTGGTGGATGCTGCCGGTCATCATGGGAGCTGGACGCGGCATCGGTGGGTTCAACGCATCCGCATGCGGATCGGCCCCGACATAGTAGTCGTTGGAATCGTTATCGGTCCCGATGCCGGCGGCATAGGCGCCGCCAATGAGGGTCGATAACAAGARGGCGGAAAGTGCTGTTGTCTTGATGAAACGGCGCATGGCTCGTCTCCTCCAAATTCGGAAGCAGGCTTCCGGCAAGCTGTCTCATGCTGTCGCGTCGCGGCGGTCGCCGCCGGCAGCATTCAGCTCACGGAAAAATCTACGGCTGGCGGCCGAGCCTGTCATGTTAAAGTAAAATAATGTTCCAGCTGCCGATTTTGCCTCAAGAAGGCCGGATTTCGGGCGGCCGGGAGCCGGATGGCCTGCTTCGGTCCTTCAGTTATACTGGTTTCTCAAAATAGTATAACGCCAACCCCGTTCTACGACGCCCCACACCTGTTACAGCAGAGCCGATTTCGCGACATCGCCGATCCAGTTGCGGATCTTCGTCTCCAGCGCCTCGGGGCTGATGGGCTTCGAAAGGTAGTCGTCCATGCCGGCCTGGAAGCAGAGTTCGCGATCGCTTTCCAGCGCATGTGCCGTGACGCCGATGATCGGCACATGGGCGCCGGTTTTCCCTTCCAGTTCACGGATTCGCTGGGTCGCCTGATGGCCGTTCATCACCGGCATCGAGACATCCATGATGATGACGGCCGGATCGTGCCTCTGCCATGCGTCCACGGCCTCGGCGCCGTTTTTGACGATCATGAAATTCCAGCCGGTCGCCTGCAATATCTGTGTGAAGACGATCTGGTTGACGTCGTTGTCCTCGGCGACCAGCACGTCCAGCGCCGATACCGCCTTTACGGACGGCGTCGAATGCGCGGCACCCCGCTGAGGACCGGCCGCCGCCGCGGGCAGCGTGGGCGGAGCCGAAACCGGGGCGCGGCGCGTGGCGCGCACCGAACGCACCACATCGATGATCGTGCTGCGCAGAAGATTGGCGCGCGCAGGCTTCATGAGATGCGCCTGGATGTTGAGCGCCGCGAAGGCGCTGTCGTCGCCCGCCATGTCCATGGAGGTGAGGAAGATGATGCCGACGCCATCGAACCGGCTGTCGCGGCGAACATGGCCGGCAGCCTCCATGCCGTTCATTTCCGGCATGTGGTAGTCGAGCACGATGGCGTCGATCACAAAGCCGAGCTTGGCCGCTTCGTCCAGGATCGCAAGCCCTTCGGCGCCTCCCTCGGCGGCGAAGGTATCGAAACCCCACATGCCGAGCTGCTCGGTAAGGATGCGGCGATTGACCGGATTGTCGTCGATGACGAGGATGCGCGCGCCGCTGGTGTTGATCGGCAGGAGCGCCGGACTGCTTCGTTCGCTGACCACCTCGAACGGCAGATGCACGGTGAAGACCGAGCCGCGCCCGACTTCGCTTTCCACCTCTATCCTGCCACCGAAGAGTTCGACCAGGCCGGCGGTGATCGCAAGGCCGAGGCCGGTGCCCTCGTGGCGGCGGGTCGAGGATGAATCGACCTGAGAGAACTTCTCGAAGACCGATTGCAGCTTGTCGTCCGGGATACCTAGGCCGGTATCCTCGATGCGGATCRCCAGCATCACTCCGCCCGGCCCGTGCTGTTCGGAATGAAGATCGATGAAGACATGCCCCTTTTCGGWGAACTTCACCGCATTACCGACCAGATTGGTGACGATCTGCYGGAAGCGGCCTGCATCGCCCATCACGGTATCGCGCACGGAAGCATCGCCGCGCACGATGAGCTCGATGTCCTTCTCCGCGGCGGAAGAGGAAAGCAGCGTCGCCACGTCCTCGATTGCCTCGACAGGATCGAAGGGCGCCTTTCTGAGCTTCATCTGCCCGGCATCGATCTTGGAGAAATCCAGGATGTCGTTGATGATCGTGAGCAGCGCGTTGCCGGATTTGACGATGATATCGACGAAGGTCTTCTGCCGGGTATCGAGGTTCGACTTGGAGAGCAGCTCCGCCATGCCGAGCACGCCGTTCATCGGTGTGCGGATCTCGTGGCTCATATTGGCAAGGAATTCCGATTTCGCGCGGTCGGCCGCCTCCGCCCGGTGAAGCAGGCGCGTGAGGTCCGCCTCGCGGTCCTTCATTTCGGTGACGTCGGTAAAGACCGCCAGCCAATGATCGCTGCCGGTGATATTGGCCTCCACCTGAAGCCAGCGCTTGCCGTCGACATGCAGGGCGGCCGAAACCGGCTTGCCGAGCGCCACGCTCTCTTCCCAGGTCCTCAGCGTCGTCATGGCCTCGTCGGAGGTCCCAAGATCGCCGCGTCTTGCAGCCAGGCGGAAGATTTCCCGCCATGAGGCGCCGGGCACCGTCATCTCCGCCGGGATTTGCAGCATGTGCGCCAGCGCATCGTTGGAGAAGATGATCTCGCCGTCATGAAGGATCAGCAGCCCCTGCGACATGGCGCTGGTGGCGTCTCGCATCAGCGCCCCATGGCGCTCCAGCGCCGCGCGGGCCTCCTGAACCTCCTCGTCGCGCTTGCGCGCCGCGGTGATGTCCATGTAGCTCAACAGAAGCTTGCCGCCGGTGAGCCGCGTGCCCGAAATGAGAATGACACGGCCCCTCAGGCTCGTCACCTCGATCGGCGGCTTTCCCTCCTGGTCGGTGAGGGCCGCGATACGCTGCTCATAGATCTCCTCGAAGGAAAGTTCCGAACCGGCGTAGATGCCGTGATCGAAATTGACCTTGAGGAAGTCCCGGTAGGAACGCCCGGCGAGCTCGGAGCGGTCGCCCGCATCCCAGAAGCCGTAAAAGGCGGAGTTGGCGTATTCGAAGATGAAATCCTCATCGAGGATCGCGACGCCGACCGGCATGGCCTGCAGCATGGTCTGCAGGTCCTGACGCAGCTTGTCGGCCTTCTCCATCGCCTCCTTGATGGGCGTGATATCGGTGATCGAACCGACGATATGCGGCTCGCCGTCCGCCGCGACGATCCTCTTCTGGCGCGTGATGACCGGGACGACGCGGCCGTCCGGAAAGGACTTCTCCTCCGTCTTCTCGCTCAGCGCGCCATCAGCCAGGAGCCGGTCGTTTTCCTCCAGGGCACGCTCGGCCCGGCCCGGAAACATTTCCCGTTCGGTCTTGCCGAGGATATCCTCCCGCTTGACCTCGTACATCTTCTCGTAGGCGCCATTGGCGAAGGCGAGCCGCTGCCGGCTGTCGCGCATGAAGACCGCGACCGGCAGATCCTCCAGCATCGCGCGCAGAAGCTCGGCTTCGGCCAGCGCGCGGCGCAGCGCCATTTCCTGTTCCTTGAATTCCGTTACGTCGTGACGGATGGCGATCAGAGCACCGTTATCGTGCCGCTTGTTGATGCTGCGCATCCAGCGGCCGTCCGACAACTGCTTGACCTTYTCCGCATAGGGCAGATCGAAGCGCTTCAGCCTCTCCGCCACCCAGGCGTCGCGGTCGGGATTGTCCCGCACGAAGCGGACGGGGGATTCACGCCGCTTCCTGTCATAGGCGAACCCCAGGATTTCCGCGAGGTTGATGCCCGGTTGCAGTTCGACATGGGAGGTGAAGTGGTTGATGAGCTCTGCATTGCTGTAGACCAGCGCATTGTCGGCGTCATAGATGCCGATACCCATCTCGAGCATGTCGAGGGCATCGTGAAGCAGGGCACTATCCAGCACGCCGATCCCGCCATTCGCGGCGATGATCGCGGCCGACGGGCCGGCAGCTTCGGCCGCGCTACGCTCGACGGAATGGAAGGTCCCGAAGAGGAATGTCCGGTCATCCTCCGAAAGGAAGCGCTCGATATGGATCTCATAAAGCAGGACGCCCGAATGGTCGAAGCGGCGGGCCACTTCCTCGGTGCCGAAGACGATCGAGCGGCATTCCTTTTCCTTGCGCTCCGCGTCTTCCTCCTTGCCCGCGAAGTCCCGGCTCTGTGTACCGGCGAACTCCTCCACCGGGCGGCCGAACAGCCGCGCGTAAGCGTCGTTGACCGCAACGTAATTGAGCGCGCTATCCTTGATGAAGGCGGGTTCTTGCAGGTCGTTGATCCGCTCGCAGGCCGTCTTCAGCAATTCGCTTTCCGTCTCCAACGGTTCCCCCACTTCATCGCGCCGCCTCCACGCCTGCGCGACTCGGATTGTCCTCCAACCGCGGGATAACATCACGATTAGGGTTAACAACGCGTTGCCGCCAGCGGGCGATTTTCAAAGCCCCGCATCTTCGCAGTTGCGAAACATTCGCTTGACTTTTCTGCGAAAAACCACCACATGGGTGCCAAGCTTTCACCTTCCGGCCGCCGCGTGAGCTGCCCCGCGTCACCCCAAGATCGCGAAGAAGGAACAAGGCGCATTTTGAAGAAGCCCTCTCGGAATTGAGGGTCACAGCGCTGGAAAGCTTGTTTCCAACTCACAAGTTCCCACTTCACGCGGGGTTCTTGACGCCAGAAGTAGCCGACATGGCATGGTGCCGTGCCGGCGCATATGCTTTTGGCGCCCCCGAAAGGTATTCGACTTGACGAATTTTGAATCTCTTGGCGTGTCCAAGCAGATCGTCGCCACGCTCACGGGGCTTGGCATCGAAACGCCGACGCCGATCCAGGCGCAGGCAATCCCCCTCCTCCTCGAAGGCCGTGATCTGATCGGCCTGGCCCAGACCGGCACCGGCAAGACCGCCGCATTCGGCCTGCCGCTGATCGAGCGTCTGCTGGCCGAAGGCATCCGTCCGGACAACCGCACTACCCGTTCGCTGATCCTGGCACCGACGCGCGAGCTGGTGAACCAGATCGCCGCCAACCTGAAGAACTTCATCAAGGGCCGGCCGCTCAAGATCAACCTGGTCGTCGGCGGCGTCTCGATCAACAAGCAGCAGCAGCAGCTCGAAAGGGGCACCGACATTCTGGTCGCGACCCCCGGCCGCCTGCTCGACCTCGTCGCCCGCCGCGCCATCTCGCTGACGACCGTGCGCTTCCTCGTGCTCGACGAGGCCGACCAGATGCTCGACCTCGGCTTCGTGCACGATCTGCGCAAGATCGCCAAGATGGTGCCGAAGCGCCGCCAGACCATGCTGTTTTCGGCCACCATGCCGAAGGCGATCGCCGATCTCGCCGCCGACTACCTCACCGATCCGGTGAAGGTCGAAGTCACGCCTCCGGGCAAGGCTGCCGACAAGATCGAGCAATATGTTCACTTCGTCGGCGGCAAGAACGACAAGACCGAGCTCCTGAAGACTTCGCTGACCGCCAATCCGGATGGCCGCGCCATCGTCTTCATGCGCACCAAGCACACGGCCGAGAAGCTGATGAAGCATCTCGACCATGTCGGCTATTCGGTCGCCTCGATCCACGGCAACAAGAGTCAGGGCCAGCGCGAGCGGGCACTCAAGGGCTTCCGTGACGGCGAGATCCAGACCCTGATCGCCACCGATGTCGCCGCCCGCGGTATCGACATTCCGGCCGTCAGCCACGTCTACAACTACGACCTGCCGGAAGTGCCGGACGCCTATGTCCATCGCATCGGCCGTACGGCCCGCGCCGGCCGCGAAGGCGTCGCGATCGCCTTCTGCGCACCGGACGAGACCGGCCTTCTGCGCGATATCGAAAAGCTCATGGGCATCGAGATCGCCACGGCCTCCGGCGAGCGTCCGGAAGGACTGAGCCGCCCCGTTCGCGGCAACAACAACCGCGGCGGCAATCGTGGCGGCAATGGCAACGGCCAGGATCGCGGACGCGGCAATGGCGAAAGCCGTCCCGCTCGTCGCGAACGCCCGGCCCGCAAACCGTTCTTCGCAAGTGAGGGCGGTGAAAACGGTGCCCGTTCGGAAGAGCGCCGGGAGCGTCCCAACGGCGAGCGCCGCCATGGCGACCGTCCGAACCGGGATAACCGGCGCAACGAGGACTTCCCCAACCGGGATTTCAGGGGCCAGCGTCGCGGCGAGGAAGCGCCGCGCTTCGAAGCCGACAACGATCTCGCCACGACCTCCGATTTCCGTCCGGCCAAGAAGCAGTTCGGCCCCCAGGGCGGACGCGGCAAGGGCCAGCATGGTCACGGCCAAAGCCAGGGTCACGGCAAGCGAGAGCACGCCGCCCATGGCGCGCACGAAGCCGGCAACCAGCGCAAGGCGCATGAGGGTGGCCACGGCCGTCCCGCCCAGAAGCAAGGCGAAAACCGCAACCACGGTGAAAATCGCGGTCCGGTAAGGTTCGGCAACGACAACCGCACCGACAATCGCGGCGGCCAGCAGGGCCGCAAGCGCCGTCCGGCCTGATAGAGGCCATTGAATTGAAAAGCCACCCGCAGCCTGATCGCTGCGGGCGGCTTTTTCTTTTGCGGGAGGCGCCGTTACCGCTGCTTGGCGATTTGCGAGGCCTCCACCGCGGGCGCTGCGTTGCCCCAGCTGTTGCGGACATAGGTCAGCACATCCGCCACCTGCTGGTCGGAGAGCCGCCAGCCGAGCGACGGCATGGAAGGCGTCGTCCGCGCTTCGGGCGTATGCACCGCCTGGCTGCCGTTCAGCACCAGCCTTGCCAGCGTTTCCGCACTCGGCTGCTGGACGATCGAGCTTCCGGCCAGCGCCGGAAAGAGCTGGCGCGCGCCCTTGCCGTCACCGCCATGGCAGGCCGAGCAGGTATCGTGATAGATGGCGGCGCCCGCCGTCATGTGCGGATCGCTCGCCGCGATCGGCTGCGGTTTCTCGGTCGGGCCACCCTCCTTGCTCCTGAGGTATGTGGCGATTGCCCGCAGGTCGCCCTCGGTCATCAGCGAAGTCGAGGCCGTGATGGCTTCCGCCATGGGGCCGGATGCGATCGTGTGCGAATTCGCCCCGGTCTTCAGATAATGCACGAGCTCGTCATCGCTCCAGCCTCCGATGCCGATATGGGGATTGCCGGTGATGTTCGGCGCGTACCATCCCTGAAGCGAGCCGCCCTGCAGGGCCTGATCGTTCTTGTCGGCACCGAGGAAGGTCTTCGGCGAATGGCAGGTGCCGCAATGGCCGGGCCCTTCCACGATATAGGCGCCGCGGTTCCATTCGGCAGACTTGTTCGGGTCCGGTTTGAACTCGCCGCCTGAGAAATTGATCATGTTCCAGCCGAACATCGAGAGGCGGATGTTGAACGGGAACGGCAGCTGGTTGGCTTCGACCGGATTGAAGACCGGCTCCACGGTTCTGAGATAATACCAGAGATTGGAAATGTCCCGGTCGCTCATCTTGGTATAGGCCGGATAGGGCATGGCCGGATAGAGCCGTTTTCCGTCATGGCCGATGCCGGTCTTCATTGCCCGGTGGAAATCCTCCTCCGACCAATTGCCGATGCCGGTCGCCTTGTCGGGCGTGATGTTCGGCGGGATCAGCTGACCGAAGGGCGTTTCGAGCGGCAGCCCGCCCGAGAGCGGCTTCGCCCCCGGCGCGGTGTGACAGGCGGCGCAATCGCCGAGGATTGCCTGATAGCGGCCGCGGATGATCTTGTCCGCCAGGTCCGGAGCTTGCGAGAAGGCAAGTCCCGCCGAAAGGGCGGAAGCGGCAAGCGTGAGGGAAAAGACGATCTTCTTCATGCCGACACCAGAGGCTGACCCGGGTTGCGGAGATATTGCTGACGGATGGCATCCGCCGCGTGATAGGCGAGCGCGCCCACCATGCCGGTCGGGTTCTTTCCGGCATTGTGCGCAAAGGCAGAAGCGCCGACGACGAAGACGTTCGGCACGTCCCAGCTCTGCAGGTACTTGTTGACGGCGCTGGTTCTCGGATCGGTTCCCATGATCGCACCGCCGGTATTGTGGGTGCTCTGGTAGGGAACCGAATCCCAGCCCTTCTTGCGGCGGTTGATGACATATTGCCGTCCGCCGAAGTTCTTCGCGATCTCCTCCATGCGGTCCGATATCCAGTTGGACATGCGGATGTCGTTGTCCGGGAAGTCGAAGGTAATCCGCATCAGCGGCCGCCCGAACCGGTCGGTATAGGTGGGATCGAGATCGAGATAATTGCCGCGGCTCGGATAGCTCGACCCCTGAGAGGAGAAGTTGAGCGTGCTCTTGTAGGCCGCGACGGTCGCCTTCTTCCATTCCGATCCCCAGCGGGGCGTGCCGGGCGGCGTCGGGCGGGTCTGGATCGGACGGCCGTTCGAGGGAATGCAGTTGATGCCCGCGCCGCCCACGAAATCGAGCGGGCCGTGATCGAAGGCATCGCCATTGAAATCGTCCATCGACTGACCGAGCGCGCCGGCAGCGACGAACGGGTTGAAGTTCTTGTCGTCGAAGAATATCTGCGCGCCGGAATTGGTCTGGTAGCAGTAGTTCCGCCCGACCGTTCCCTCTTCCGTGTTGGGATCGTAGATCTGGCCGATACCGGACAGCATCATCAGCCGGACGTTATGCAAGCCATAGGCGCAGAGCAGCACCATATCGGCCGGCTGGAAGAACTCCTCCCCCGACGTGTCGATATAGGTGACGCCGCGGGCGTTCTTCTTCGCCACGTCGAGATCGACATGCAGCACTTCCGAGTCGGTGCGGACCTCGAAATTCTTCTTCCTCATCAGCACCGGCAGGATGGTCGTCTGCGCGCTCGACTTGGAATAGTTGGCGCAGCCGAAGCGTTCGCAGAAGCCGCACATGGTGCACTGACCCATGGCGATGCCGAGCGGATTGATGTAGTCCTGCGAAAGGTTGGCCGAGGGCGTCGGGAACGGGTGAAACCCCATCGATTTCGTGACTTCCGCAAACAAGGTCGGCGCATAGGTCATCTGCATGGGCGGCAGGGGGTATTCCCGCGAGCGCGGGTCCTCGAAGGGATTGCCGCCCTCCTGGATCTGACCGTTGATATTGCCGGCCTTGCCGGAAATGCCGGCCAGATATTCGAAGCGGTCGAAGGCGCTTTCGATTTCAGGGCCCGTAATGCCCCAGTTCTGCAATCGCAGATCCGCGCCGCGACCAGTGCCATAGCGCTCGTTGAGATGATCGACGATGCGGAAGTCGCTGTCCCAGAAGCGCCAGGTATGGCCGTTCCAGTGGACGCCGGCGCCGCCCACTCCGTTGCCGGGCAGGAAGGAGCCGAAATCGCGCATCGGCAGAGCCGTCTGCGAGACATCGTTGCGCATGGTGAAGGTTTCGACGATCGGCTGGAGAAAGAGATCGCGGCGGATGGCATAGCGCAGCTCGTCCTGCGCATAGCCGATGTTGAAATCGGTGGCCGTGTCGCGCCAGGGACCGCGTTCGATCGCGACGACGTCGAGCCCCTCTTCAGTAAGTTCGTGGGCAAGAATGGAACCGGTCCATCCGAGGCCGACGATGACGACGTCCTTGCGGGGGAGAATGGTGGTCATGATGTGCTCGCTACCTGCTCATCCATTCCATCGAGCCAGCGATCGAGACCGGAGGCAGGGGATAGGGTTGATTGTGCTTGGAAACGTGGTCGCGGTAATCGTACCGCGCGCCGGGAAAGCCTAGCATCTTCCACGAGACCATGTCCTTGTTGCCGCCATAGATCGGATCGGCGAAGAAGCCTTCCGTCGTATTGGTCAGCATGAGGTTGAAGAAGGTCTTGGCGTCCACGCCATTGGCAAGCGTGATCTTGGCCGCCTCGATATCCCTGAGCGTGGCATCCTGCTCTTCAGGCGATAGCTCGGAGAAACGCTTGCCGCCCTTGTTTTCTCTGGTCCAGGCGTCGATCGCCGCAAGCCCCGCGCGATAGCGCTGCGCCGGCGTCTGCTCGTGCTGATAGCCCTGGGTGGGCAGGCCGGGAAGGAATGGCCCTTTGGTATAGAGTCGGGTCGAATTGCCGTAATAGCCCGCAAGCTGCCGGTCTATGTAGACGACGCAGCCGGCCTCCTTGCCCCCGATCGAAAGCTCGTCCGCCGGGATCAGCCGGTCGACCACCGCTTCCATGGTGGTCACTTCGTCCGGCGTGAAAAACAGCCAGCCGCCGGGCGTTACCGGCACCGGCGGATCGGCCGCGCGCGCCTCCCACGGCAAGGCGCCGGAGATGCTACGCGCAAGCGTCGAGCCTGCGCTGCCGGCCAGAATGGTGAATGCGACGGAAGAGAGAAATTGGCGCCGCGTGGGGCGCCCAAGACAGTGTCTTTCCATAGGAAGACTCCCCCAAGGAAAAGGCGAAGGCGCGTCAGGAAAGCGCCCGCCGATGCATCGAACCGAACGGTTCAATTTTCACCTAGGGCGGCGGCGGGAGTCGGCAAGGCTAAATTTGAGAAATGTGAATCATGCTCTCATCTGACCGCCGTGAAATCGCGGCTATGCGTTCTTGCGGTTGACCATGTAGACGCCGGCAACCACGATCACCGTGCCGACGATCATCGGCAAGGTCAGCGGCTCGCCGAACAGAATGGCCGCTTCGATCGCCACCACCGGCGGCATCAGATAGATGAGCGAGGCGGCGCGTGAGACCTGCCCCCGCCGGATGAGGTAGAGCAGCAGGCCGACCGCGCCCATGGAGATGCCGAAAACCGACCAGCCCATGGCGAACAACGCCTCGTGGGTCCAGTCGAAGCGCAGGTTTTCCAGCGCGAGCGCCAGCGGCACCGTGACTATGAGGGCGCCGACGAATTGCAGCGTCGCGATCGTCAGAAGGTCGCCCTCCTGCAGGTGGCGCTTCTGATAGAGCGTCCCGTAGGTGACGGAGGTCATCGAAACCAGATTGATAAGGACGGGCAAGGCAAGCCCCGCCAGCCCGCGATCGAAGACATCCAGGAGCTGGGGCGAAATGGCGATGAGTATTCCCGCGAAGCCAAGCACGAGGCCGATCTTCTGGACCGGCTTCAATCTTTCGCCGACGAGAAACGGCGCGGCCATGGCAGTCAAAAGTGGTTGGAGCCCGGCGATGATGCCGGAAAGCCCGGCCGGCACACCCTGCCCGATCGCATACCAGACACCCGAGAGATAGAGCCCGTGCAGGAAGATGCCGGAAACGATCGCGTGACCGAACTGTCCCTGTGTCTTCGGCCATTTTGCCTTCACGACGAGGCAGAGCGTCAGGAAAGCGGCCGTGGCGAGCCCATGGCGCACGACGAGAAAGGTCAGCGGATCGGCATGAGCGGCCGCATATTTCGCGACGATCCAACCCGTGGACCACAGAAAAACGAAGAGGGCCGGAGCCAGACGATCGAGCATAATGGGGTTCCGGCGCTGGCCGTTTGTCAGGAGATTCGCCTGATTAGCCACGCGCGGCCTTCCGCGTCAAAGCAGAAAAACTGATCGATAGGATGAGCCGCGCTTGAACAGCGCGCGGGCAGTTGATGATTTCTGAGGCATGGCCGGGCCGGCATCCTTCAAAGGAGATAGCCGGCAGTCGAAAAAACGTGGCCGAAAAGTATCTGCGGCGGCGCTTTTGAGATTTTCGGAAACTTTCCAGGCAATTGCGCACGGTTCTTGCATTGCTCCTCGTGTTGTACTTTCATGGCGTAAAAAGGGGAACGCGCCTTTGGCATTCGATGAAATGTTGACTGCGGAAAACCTTCCGCGAGAGCCGTACAAGACCTATCACGAATGGTATGCCGGCCAGGATGCGGCACACCTGATCCGCAAAGCCCAGGATGCGGAGAATATCTTCAGAAAGACGGGCATCACCTTCGCGGTCTACGGACATGAGGAAAGCGCCGAAAAGCTCATCCCCTTCGACATCATTCCCCGCATCATTTCCGGCCGCGAATGGCGAAAGCTGGCGCAGGGCATCGAGCAGCGGGTGCTCGCCCTCAATGCCTTCCTGGACGACATCTACCACAAGCAGGAGATCATCAAGGCCGGCCGCATCCCGCGCGAACTGATCGAGAAGAACTCCGCCTTCCTGCCGGAAATGATCGGCTTCAAACCGCCGGGCGGCGTCTATACCCACATCGTCGGCACCGATATCGTGCGCACCGGAGAAGACCAGTTCTTCGTGCTGGAAGACAATGCCCGCACGCCTTCCGGGGTCAGCTACATGCTGGAGAACCGGGAAACCATGATGCAGATGTTCCCGGAGCTCTTCACCAAGAACAAGGTGCAGCGCGTGGAGGATTATCCCCGGCTGCTCCGCCAGTCGCTCGCATCGCTCGCGCCTCCCGGCTGCAAGGGGCGCCCGCGCGTGGCGGTGCTGACGCCGGGCATCTACAATTCGGCCTATTACGAGCATTCATTCCTGGCCGACCAGATGGGCGTCGAGCTGGTCGAGGGCGGCGACCTGCGCGTCATCGACGGGCGGGTGAAGATGCGCACCACGCGTGGCTACGAGGCGATCGACGTGCTCTACCGCCGTGTCGACGACGACTTCCTCGATCCCCTCACCTTCCGGCCGGATTCCGCGCTCGGCATTCCCGGCATCATGGATGTCTACCGCGCCGGCAACATCACCATCGCCAACGCGCCGGGCACCGGCATTTCCGATGACAAAGCGATCTATTCCTACATGCCCGAGATCGTCGAATTCTACACGGGCCGCAAGCCCCTGCTCGAAAACGTGCCGACCTGGCGCTGCTCCGAGCCGGAAAGCCTCAAATACGTGCTCGAGCATATCAGCGAACTGGTCATCAAGGAGGTTCACGGTTCCGGCGGCTACGGGATGCTGGTCGGGCCGACGGCCACGAAGCAGGAGCGTTCCGACTTCGCTGAAAAATTGAAGGCGAAGCCCGGCAACTACATCGCCCAGCCGACGCTGGCGCTTTCAACCGTGCCGATCTTCGTCGACAAGGGCATTGCTCCCCGCCATGTGGACCTGCGCCCCTATGTGCTCGTCTCCGACAAGGTGAAGATCATACCCGGCGGGCTGACCCGCGTGGCGCTGAAACAAGGCTCGCTGGTGGTCAATTCCAGCCAGGGCGGCGGCACCAAGGACACCTGGGTTCTGGAGGATTGAGGCGATGCTGGGAAGAACTGCAAACGGCCTCTACTGGATGTTCCGCTATATCGAGCGGGCCGAGAATATCGCCCGCCTCGTGGATGCGGGCCTTCGCGTCTCGCTGACCCGCACAGGCACCGGCGACGAAGATTGGGACGGAGTGCTGCAGAGCGCGGGCGTGCGCGACGCCTATAGCGAGGTCCACGACACGGTGACCGCCGCCAATGCGACAGATTACCTGCTGCGGGACCAGGCCAACCCTTCGAGCGTCATGTCCTGCATCGAGGCCGGCCGCAACAATGCCCGCATGGTGCGCACCGCCCTGACGCGCGAGACCTGGGAGGCCACCAACGAGTGCTGGATCGACTTGAAGGCGCGGCTTGCACGCAAGGTCAAGGCGGCCGACCTGCCGGAACTGATCGACGTCATCAAGCACCGCTGCGGCCTCATTCGCGGCGCCTTCCACGGCTCGATGCTGAGGAACGAGATCTACAACTTCTCGCGCATCGGCACATTCATCGAACGGGCCGACAATACGAGCCGCATCATCGACGTGAAATATTACGTGCTGCTACCCTCGATCGGTCAGGTCGGTTCGGTGCTCGACAACATGCAATGGGAATCGATCCTGCGATCCGTCTCGGCCCATCGCTCCTACGGCTGGGTCTATGACGGGGAATATCACGCCGCAAACATAGCCGACTTCCTCATCCTCAAGGTGCAGATGCCGCGCTCGCTGGCCTATTGCTACGAGAAGATCGTCGGCAATCTGGCAAACCTTGCCGACGACTATGGCGAGCGGCTGAGGGCGCACGAGACCGCCGATGCCATCCATACGACGCTGAAACGCGGGTCGATCGGAGAGATCATGGACCAGGGCCTGCACGATTTCCTGCAGAGCTTCGTCAGCCGCAACAACCAGCTGAGCGTCGAAATTTCCGAAGGCTATCGCTTCTACCAATAAGTCAGGATCAGCGCCCATGCGGCTGAAAATCTTGCATACGACGGAATATCTCTACGACGCGCCTGTGTCCTACTCGCTGCAGCGCCTGAGGCTGACGCCCGTGACCGGTCCGGGCCAGAAAATCATCGACTGGTCGGTGGCTGCCGATGGCGCGAAGATCGAAACCGGCTATGCCGATCAATACGGCAACCGGGTCGAACTCGTTTCGGCCGAAGGCGCCGAACACATGATCCGCATCGTCGCCGGCGGCGAAGTGGAGATCGAGGATCGCGCAGGCGTCTACGGCTACCATCAGGGCTTTTGCCCGCTATGGCTCTTCCTGCGCGAGACACCGCGCACGAGGCCGGGCAAGCTCATCCGCGAGCTGGCGGGAAGCCTGACCGGCAACAGCGAGCTTGCGAAGATGCACTCGCTCATGGAGACGATCCACGAAACCGTCGCCTACACGCCGGGCGCGACCGACACGGAAACCACCGCCGAACAGGCGCTTGAGGCGAGAACCGGCGTCTGCCAGGACCACGCACATATCTTCATCGCCGCCGTCCGGCTTCTCGATATTCCGGCCCGCTATGTCTCCGGCTATCTGCTGATGGACGACAAGACCGAACAGGTCGCCACCCACGCCTGGGCGGAGGCGCATGTGCCGGGCCTCGGCTGGGTGGGCTTCGATGCCGCGAACAGGATATGCCCGGACGGCCACTATGTGCGGATCGCCTCGGGCCTGTGCTATCGGGATTGCGCACCAGTTTCCGGCCTTCGCATCGGCAGCGCCACCAGCGAAAGCCTCAAGGTTTCACTGACGGTTTCGCGGAAGCAGGGGCAGAGCCAGACGCAGGGATGAGGAGTTTTAGAAGAACTCCTAGCACCTGAGGTGGTTGGAATCAGCGCGAAGCATCCACTACAGCAACGTAGCCTTGCGCCCCGTAGGCCAGAATGGGGCGATCTGCTGTGAGAATTGGAATTCCGAAATGGCGAGCAGTGGCGACAAGCCACCTGTCTGCAGGATCGCTGTGAAAATTTCCGGGTAACCGAACACTATCGACCGATATCGCCGGCTCAAGTTGCGCCCACTTGACACCTGGCCTGTTCAGGTTCTGATCGATCCATAAGCCGACCTCCAAATTCAAGGCCAGCCTGCCGCGTTCGGCGAGCAATGCGATTTCCCAGCAGGTGATTACCGATATGAAAAGGGCATCGGCCTCCGCAGCCTCGTTCAGCAATCGAAGAGCATTTCGGCCGAGACGACTGCTCTCCTCGACCGCCCACACCGCCACATGGGTATCAGCCAATATCATTTAAGGGCTTCCCATTCGCTGGGGTCGATTGCAGGAGCGAAGGGGTCATCATAGCGCAGCACGGAGCCCTTCATGACGCCCACAATACCTTTCTTTTCGCCAGCTTTTTCGGCAACGGGCGCAAGCACCGCGACCGGCTTCCCTCGTTTAGTAATAGTAATGGGCTCACCATCCTCATTGATCTCGTCGATCAAGCGCAGGCAGGTCGCCTTGAATTCGGCGGCAGCAACAGTCTTAGCCTTCATGACCATATCTCCTGTACATGTTACCATGTATATAGTCATCAACAACCATAAGCAACAGAGCAAGCCCCGCGCCATCTCCGCATGCTCTCCTCGCCGGAAGGAGGATGATCCATGCTGTTCGGGCAATCCGTCTTTCAGTCGGTACTGACACGGCTGAAGGAAGAGCAGGCGGAAAATGAGAGCGAGCAGAATGAACCGAGCTTCCGGATAAAGGGGCTCGGCTCGGGCTTCGTTGCCGAAACGGTCGAGGGACAAGCGGCGGCCGCGGGCGAACTCGACGCCTATTTCGCCTTTCCTCCCGAGCCGGCAACGACTGCCGAACCGGCGGCTGAGGCTATTGCCGAAGCGCCCACACCTCCTCCGGAACACCTCCTGCGCCTGAGCCCGGAGGAGATCGCCGCCGATCTCGCGCTCGGACCGGATGAAACCGCTGCCACGCTTGCCGAAAAACGCCGGCTGTTTGCAAGGGCCAACCATCCCGACGGCGTGCCGGAAGAGCTTCGCGACAATGCGAACACTCGCATGAAGACGGCGAACCAGCTGATCGACAGGGCGATCAGGGAACTTTCCCTGCGGTAGCAGAAGGTCTCAGGAATCCGGTCATTCGAAGTCCTTCGCGTGAAAAGACCCTTTCGCGTCGCAGACGCGACGCTGCTGGACCCCTGTGACAAGCACAGGGGTGACGGGGCTTCGATTTACTCCCGCCCCTCATCCACAGGCTTCTCCGCCGGTGGAGGCCGCTTCTCGATGAAAAGCTTGTAGGTGGCATAGGCGCCGAGCGCGCCGACGATGACGCCCCAGAACGGCTCGCCGCCGACAAATTCGATGATCGCCCAGATCCAGCAGACCGCCGGAATCAGGATCCGCCGCCAGAGCGGTTTGTAGAAAGGATGGTCCGGATCGATCATGGCGTCATTCCCCTGCGGCCTGCATATGCGGTTTGGCGGCGATGATATCCTGGTCCGCGATCGAAAAAGCAAGATTGAGATGGCCTTCGAACACAAGCGAGGCTTCATCCGGCACGACGGTCAGGCCCGGCATGCCGCCGAGCCGCACCACCTGGGTCTGGGAAAGCCCCTCTTCGATGCCGGCCTCAAGCAGGTCCTGATGCCGTGTGCCCGGTCCGGTGATAAAGACGGGCATATGGCCATGCAGGCTCAGGAGCCGCGAAATCCCGTTGCCGAGCGCGATTCCCGCCTGGCGGAAGGCGAGCTGGGCCATCCGCCCGCCCTGGCGCGCCCGCGCCGCGATCTTGTCGATCTCGCCGAGCGGCACGAATTTCGCCGGAATGGTATCGAGCGGCACTTCGAAGGCGGTGCGCAGCACTGCGTAGAAACCCGCATAGGCTTCGATGCAGCCGCGCGCGCCGCAGCGGCAGAGCGCGCCGTTCGGAACATGCAGCATGTGCCCGAAATTGGGCGCCGATATTTCGTTGACGCCTGACGCAGTCGTCCGTGCGATGCCGAGACCGATGCTGTGCCCAAGGGAAAGTGCCGCGAGCGTGGAGGCGCCGGCTTCGCGCCGCGCCTCGCGTTCCAGAAGCGCGCCGGCCACCAGCAGCGTCTCGTTGTTGAGGATCACTTTGGCATTCCAGCCCGGTCCGAGCGCGCGTGAAAAATCCACCGCCTGGCTTCCGAAGACCGGCGACCAGACGAGCACCGGCTCGCTCGGATGCGGAAGACCCTTGCTGCTGATCGAGACGATAAGAACGCTGCGCCGGTCGATGCGCGAACGCTCCACCGCCCGCTCCAGCGCCGCCGAGATCGAGGCGATGAAAGCCTCCGTGCCGCCCTCCCCGCGCGGTTCGGTGAAGCGGTCGAGCAGCGTTCCCGCGTAATCCACAAGCGAATACTGGATGGAATCGGACGAGATGATGACCGTGACGAGATAGCCGCAATCGCGGCGCTGGCTGAAGAGCACGCGCGGCCTTCCGCGCCCGCCGGCGGACTGCTGCTCTATCTTCTCGATGATTCGCGCCCGCTCGAGCTCGGCGGTGATGGCAGAAACGGTGGCGGAGGCGAGGCGCGTGGCATCGGCAATCTCGGTATGCGCGAGCCGCCCATGGCGCCGCAGGGCCGAAAGCACGAGCGCGCTGTTCTGCTGCCGGACCAGTTCCGTGCTCGATTTTGCCAGCATTCCCTCGCCGCGCGGGTGACCCGCTCCTTATCCTCGCTCCCTGTCGATACGGCAGCGCCTCCTCCGCGACAAGCGCCGATTGACAGCTTTCAAAATCTCTGACATCTAATTTCTCGACTGTCGAGAAAAAATCTTGGACAGCAATCTGGGCGGGGGGAGAGCTCGGAGGCTTCAAGGCCCATCCGCCGTCACTCGGGAGGACATTATGAACGCTTTCGTAAAGCTGATGGCCGGCGCGGCCGTCTTCGTTTCCATGCAGACAGCAGTTATGGCCCAGGAACTCGTCGTCGGCGTCTCCTGGTCGAACTTCCAGGAAGAACGCTGGAAGACCGACGAGGCCGCGATCAAGAAGGCGCTGGAAGCCGCCGGCGCGAAATATATTTCCGCCGATGCCCAGTCCTCGGCAGCCAAGCAACTCACCGATGTCGAATCGCTGATCTCCCAGGGCGCCAATGCCCTTATCGTTCTGGCGCAGGATTCCGACGCGATCGGCCCCGCGATCGAGAAGGCGACCGCCGAAGGCATTCCGGTCGTCGGCTATGACCGCCTGATCGAAAACCCGGAGGCCTTCTACATCACCTTCGACAACAAGGAAGTGGGCCGCATGCAGGCCCGCGAAGTCTTCAAGGTGAAGCCGGAAGGCAACTACGTCTTCATCAAGGGCTCGTCGGCCGATCCGAACGCGGACTTCCTGTTCGCCGGCCAGATGGAAGTGCTGAAAGAGGCCATCGATGGCGGCAAGATCAAGAATGTCGGCGAAGCCTATACCGACGGCTGGAAGCCGGAAAACGCCCAGAAGAACATGGAGCAGTTCCTGACCGCCAACGACAACAAGGTCGATGCGGTGGTGGCCTCCAACGACGGCACGGCCGGCGGCGCGATTGCAGCCCTCGACGCCCAGGGCCTTGCCGGCTCCGTGCCGGTTTCCGGCCAGGATGCCGACAAGGCGGCGCTGAACCGCGTGGCGCTCGGCACGCAGACGGTCTCCGTCTGGAAGGACAGCCGCGAGCTCGGCAAACACGCCGCCGAAATCGCGCTGGCGCTTGCCGGCGGCAAGACGATGGACGAAATCCCGAACGTGCAGACCTTCTCCGGCGGCGCCAAGGGTGTCGCCATGAAATCGGTCTTCCTGACCCCGCAGCCGATCACGCAGGACAACCTGAACGTCGTCATCGAGGCCGGCTGGATCAGCAAGGCGGAAGCCTGCCAGGGCGTGAAGGCCGGCTCCGTCGCCGCCTGCAACTGAGGGTCTCGATCCTGAACAACCCGACGCCGCAGCTTGTGCCGCGGCGTCGGTTTTCGTCGCGAGATGACGCGGCCGCGCTTTCGGAAAAGCGGCTGAACGTCACGAGGTGCCGCCGCCAAAGGCGCGCAAGACAAGGTGGGGAACGGCAAGACATGGCCGATACGGTGCATACCACGACATCCAGCGGACCGAAGCAGACGGGCGGCAACCTCGTCGCGCGCTTCTTCCGCGCAACCGAAATCGATACCCGCCTGCTCGGCATGGTCGGCGCATTGCTGATCATCTGGATCGGTTTTCACTTTCTCACGGGCGGGCTGTTCCTGACGCCGCGCAACCTCTGGAACCTCTCGGTCCAGACGGCCTCCGTGGCTGTCATGGCGACCGGCATGGTGCTGGTCATCGTCACCCGCAACATCGATCTTTCGGTTGGCTCCATACTCGGCTTCACCGGCATGATCATGGGCGTGCTGCAGGCCAGGCTTCTGCCCGAACTGCTGGGCTTCAACCATCCGGCGATCTGGATCGCCGCGCTTGCCGGCGGGCTGATCGTCGGGGCGCTCATCGGCATGCTGCACGGCCTCATCATCGCCTTTCTCGGCGTGCCCTCCTTCATCGTCACCCTCGGCGGCCTGCTCGTCTGGCGCGGCGCCACCTGGTTCGTGACGAGCGGCCAGACAGTCGCCCCCATGGACGCCAATTTTCGCCTGATGGGCGGCGGCGCGGAAGGCTCGATCGGCGCCACCTGGAGCTGGATCGTCGGCGTCCTCGCCTGCCTCGCCATCGTGGTCGCGATCATCAACGCGCGCCACCAGCGCAAGCGCTTTTCCTTCCCCCGCCGGCCGATCTGGGCCGAATACGTGCTGGGCGCGCTCGGCTGCGCCATCGTGCTCGGCTCGGTATCGATCGCCAACGACTACTACTGGCCGGTCAACATCGCCCGCCGCTATGCGCAGGCCAACAATATCGAATGGCCGGAAGGCGGGCTCTTCATCTCCCACGGCATCGCGATACCGGTCCTGATCGCGATCGCGGTGGGCATCGTCATGACCTTCATTGCAACGAGGCTGCGCTTCGGCCGCTACGTCTTCGCGATCGGCGGCAATCCGGAAGCTGCCGAACTCGCCGGCATCAAGACCCGCTGGGTGACGGTGAAGATCTTCATGCTGATGGGCACGCTCTGCGCCATCGCGGCGGCGATCTCGACCGCCCGCCTCAACGCCGCCACCAATGCGCAGGGCGAGCTCGACGAGCTCTACACCATCGCCGCCGCCGTTATCGGCGGCACCTCGCTCGCCGGCGGCATGGGCACGATCGCCGGCGCCATGCTCGGCGCGCTCGTCATGCAATCCCTGCAATCCGGCATGGTGCTTCTCGGCATCGATACGCCGTTCCAGCGCATCGTCGTCGGCATGGTCCTGGTGATCGCCGTCTGGCTCGACACAGTCTACCGCGCCAGAGCCAAGTAACAGTAAGGAGCACTCATCGTGACGGAACAGGCAACTCCGCTCGTGGAAATGAAGAACATTTCCATCTCCTTCGGCGGCATTCACGCGGTCGAGAACGCTAGCGTCGATCTCTTCCCCGGAGAAGTGGTCGCTCTTCTCGGCCACAACGGCGCAGGTAAGTCGACGCTGATCAAGATTCTTTCCGGCGCCTACCGGCGCGACGAAGGCGATATCCTGATCAACGGCGAGCCCGCCGATATCCGCAACCCGCGCGACGCCAAGAAATACGGCATCGAGACGATCTACCAGACGCTCGCCGTGGCCGATAACGTGGATGCCGCAGCCAACCTCTATCTCGGCCGCGAGCTGCAGACCAAATGGGGCACGCTGGACGATGTCGCTATGGAAGCGAACGCCCGAGAGGTGATGGGGCGCCTCAATCCCAACTTCAAGCGTTTCAAGGAACCGGTGAAGGCACTTTCCGGCGGCCAGCGGCAATCGGTGGCGATCGCCCGCGCCATACTCTTCGACGCGCGCATCCTCATCATGGACGAGCCGACCGCGGCGCTCGGGCCGCACGAGACCGCACAGGTGGGCGACCTCATCAAGCAATTGAAACGCGAAGGCATCGGCATCTTCCTGATCAGCCACGATATCCACGACGTCTTCGATCTCGCCGACCGGGTGTTCGTGATGAAGAACGGCCAGGTGGTGGGCCATGCCCGCACCGAGGACGTGACGAAGGATGAGGTGCTCGGCATGATCATCATGGGCAAGGTGCCCCCCGGCGCCACGCCCGGCCCCGGCGCCATGAAGGTGGCGTGAGGACGAGAGCCTGGATGCGCGCTCCCGCTCGAGAGCGGGCTGCACGCCTCGAACATCCGCTTCCGGGCGGAGGACACATTCTGAGGGAACCGGCCTCTCTCCGGTTCCCCCATTTCTTCTGAAATTGGCGATTGCGGCGCGCAGCATCCTGGGTTAAGAACCAGCCATCGGAAGGGCCGAGTCATCGCCCTCTACGGTCAGCACCCGTAGCTCAGCTGGATAGAGTGTTGGATTCCRATTCCAAAGGTCACAGGTTCGAATCCTGTCGGGTGCGCCATATTTCTCGCCATCTCCCCTTACAGAGGCGGTGTCGGCCCCTGCCAGAAGGGCTTGGAGATCTCTTCCTCGAACTGGCGTCTCGACAGCCCGATATCCTTGAGCAAATGGGGATCGTYCTTCAGTTTTTGCTCGAGCTCGAAGCGAAAGCGCATCCGCTCGCTCCAGGTGACGACGATGTTTCGCAGACCCGCCAGGCTATAGCGCCGGCGCGGAGCTTCAGCCTGCTCAACGTGGGGAATATCGTTCATGACAACCTCCATAGGGTTCGAGGGTCCGGTGACCCTCGGCCTGAAAGAGGTTGAATTCTGCGGGATATGGAGAGCCCGGTAATTAAGCCTTCCCGAATAGTTCCAAAAACTTCCAAAGGGACTGGAGCCTAATGCGATCCGGGATCGCACTCCGGTCTATCTGTTTGTTTTGCCGCATGATCCTGTTTTGAAGGGACTGCAACCTCTCGGGATCATGCTATAGATGCGCCCTATGCAGGGATCGCGCTTTGCCTTTGGTCCATTCGTGCTTGATCCGGAAGCGGGAACGCTCTTTCGGAACGATGATCCCGTGGCCCTCGGCTATCGCGGGGTGAAGCTGCTTGCGGCGCTGGTCGGCCGGTCCGGCGAAATCCTAAGCAAGGCGGAATTGATGGATGCTGCATGGCCCGGCATGGCCGTCGAGGAAGGCAATCTCACGGTCCAGATCGCGCAGCTCAGGAAGCTGCTCGGCCCGGTTGGCGACGCCGGTGACGGAGGCAGCGAATGGATCGCCACCATCCCGCGCGTCGGCTACCGCTTTCTGGGCGCCGTCGAACGGCTGGGCGGCAAACGAAAACCCCTGCCCCTGCCCGACAAGCCATCGATCGCCGTGCTGCCTTTCGTGAATATCAGCGACGAGCCCGAACAGGGCGCCTTCGCGGACGGGCTGACCGAAGATCTGATAACCGACCTTTCCAGGAATTCGGGCCTGTTCGTCATCGCACGCAATTCCTCCCTTGCCTACAGGGGAAAGGCGATGGACGTGCGCGCGATCGCCGAGGAGCTCGGCGTGCGCTATCTCCTGGAGGGGAGCGCCAGACGCGCCGCGGGCCGTGTGCGCATCAATGCCCAACTGATCGACGCGACGAGCGGCGATCACCTATGGGCGGAACGCTTCGATCGCGGTCTGGACGATATCTTTGCAGTTCAGGACGAGGTGACGGCGAGGATCGTGGAGGCGCTGCTCGGCAGGCTCGGCGCTCCGCCGCCGCGCAATCGGCCGAAGAACCTCGAGGCTTACGATCTCTGCGTGCGGGCGCGCCGGCTGATGGATGACACGCCGCAGATGGCGCGGGAAGCGCATCTGATGCTGACGCGCGCGATTTCGCTCGATCCCGATTATGCCGAGGCCTATCGCTGGCTTGCCATGAACCACTGGATGGGATGGGTGCATTCCGGCGGCCCGACGGAAACCGACCGCGGCGTCGCGCTGGAACTGGCGCGCAAGGCCGTCGCGATCGATCCCAACAGTGCCGGCTCGCGCTGGATTCTCGCCTATCTGCTTGCCTATGAGCGCAGCTTCGCCGAGGCGGATGCGGAATTCGAAAAGGCGATCGCGCTCGACCCCAACGAGGCCGACACGTTTGCGGCCCTGTCCGACATCGCAATTCTGGCCGGGCGGATCGAGGAGGGACAGGAGCATATCGCCAAGGCCTTCCGGCTGAACCCGTTTCCTGCCAGCTGGTACTACCTGGCGCTAGGCCAGGCACAATATGCGGCCGGCCGATATGAAGCCGCCGTCGAGACGCTGCGGAGCGACGAAACCTATCGGACAAGCTCGCGCCGTTTTCTGGCGGCAAGCCTTGCGCAGCTCGGCCGGCTCGACGAGGCGCACGCGGAAGCCGAACTCTTCCTTGTCGGCAATCCGCATTTCACGATCGGTCACTGGGCGGCGACGGAGCCGTTCCGCGACGCCGCGACGCTCCAGCACTTCGTCGACGGCTTCCGCAAGGCGGGCCTGCCGGAGTAATCGCTCCTACCCCTCGAAGCGGCTGGTCTCGTCGCGATCACGCTCATATCGTCGCTCGAGCGGGAACGGCGGCAGCCAGGCCTCGCGGCGGACTGTCCAGAGCTCGTAGGTCGGCACCAGCTGGTCGGTGGCATCGAGCGATCCGAGGTTCACTTCGATTTCGTCGCCGCTGCGGGAGAAAACGGGCGAGCCGCAGCGGGGGCAGAAATGCCGCCCGGCATAATCGCGCGTCTCGCCGTCGATCGCCACCGCATCCTCGGGAAAGATTGCGGACGCATGAAAAAGGGCGCCGTGATGCTTGCGGCAATCGAGACAGTGACAGATGCCGACCCGGTACGGGCGTCCCGCCGCCACAAATCGGACATTGCCGCAAAGGCAGCCGCCGGTGAAACGATCCATGCCGCGTCTCCTCCTCCAGGGTCAAGCGATGGACATGGCTACAACGAGCAGCCCCGCCATTGCAATTGACCGGAGGACGAAAGGGAAACCCGGAATGGCTGCCGCTCTTTCACGGCTTACCAAAATTTAACGGAATGGACATGCAACCGTAGGCCGTGGAAGCGCATTGTTTGCCCGTATTCAGGCAAGGCCATCCAAGCCGCGCCTGAAGAACAAAAGGAACAGGACCATGTGGACCAATAGCAGGAAGCTAGTCACCACCGGCCTGGTCGCCTTGACAATTGCGGGCACCACAATTGCCACCGCCTCCCAGGCTGAAGCTCACAACAATTTCGGACGCGGCCTTGCCGCCGGTATCGCGGGCACCATCGTCGGCGGCGCCCTCATTGCCGGAGCCGCCCGCCCCGCCTATGCCGGCCCCGTTTATGAGGCGCCTGCCTACGAACCCGTCTACCGTCCCTATCCCGCCTGCCATGTCGTCTGGCGCCAGAATGCCTGGGGCGACATGTATCGAGCACGCGTCTGCGATTGACGTGCTGCCCCTCGGAAAGCCGAAGGTGTCACGTGCGTAAATGTGGAATCGCTAAGGCTTTATGATCCCACTTTATAGCTTTTGACTGCCTTCGGCCCCGAAGCCGGCATTGCAAAACCCGGTCGCTCGCACACGGATTTTGCGACAGGACTTCCTCTCAAAAAACCTCTCGAAGCAGCTTGCGAATCACATAAGTGTATGCTTATGTGTCTTCATGATCGAGAACGACATTTTCCGAGCTTTGGCAGACCCGACCCGCCGCGCGATCTTTGAGAAGCTGGCGGCGGGGAGCATGAACGCCAGCGCGTTGCGCGAGGGCATGGAGATCAGCCAGCCGGCGATGTCGCAACACCTCTCGGTTCTGCGGAGCGCAAAGCTCGTGAGGGAAGAACGGCAGGGGCGTTTCGTGAATTACGAGGTCGATCCCGACGGGTTGGCCCTCATCGCCCAGTGGCTCGCAAAATACCGCGCCTATTGGCCGGAACGTATCGCAGCGCTCAAGGTCTTGCTGAAGGACATGGATCAATGAACGAAGGGAAGACCAAGGAGCAGGATAGCGGCGTCGAGCTGGAGTTCGACTTGGGCGATCCGCCGCAAAAGGTCTGGCGTGCCGTCACCATTCCCGAACTCCGGGAAAGATGGCTGCCGAAGGAAGCATTGGCCGATCCCGATGCGATCACCGTCACCCCCGGCCAGGAAGTTCGCTATAGGCTGCGTGACGATAACCCGCCGTTCGTTGAAAGCACCGTGACGTTCAAGATCATCCCCAATGCCACTGGCGGCACCTGCCTTCGGATCGTCCACGAACTGACGGACGCAAGATTCGTTGAAAAGACAAGAGCGCCGGCGAACAGCAACAGCCCGCCCCTCATGCTCGCCGCCTGACACGGCGAGCCTTCCCATTAAATTCTGAAGTCTGGAGGTCGCCGATGGGCGAAGCGATGCAACTCGTCCCTATGGTCATAGAACAGTCCAGCCGGGGAGAGCGATCTTTTGATATCTATTCCCGGCTTCTGCGCGAGCGGATTATCTTTCTGAACGGCGAGGTGAACGATACCGTTTCGGCGCTCGTATGCGCGCAACTGCTGTTTCTCGAAGCGGAAAATCCCAAGAGGCCGATCCATCTCTATATCAATTCGCCAGGTGGGGTCGTGACCAGCGGTCTCGCGATGTACGACACCATGCACTACATTCGTGCACCGGTTCATACGCTGTGCATGGGGACCGCCCGGTCGATGGGCTCGTTCCTGTTGATGTCGGGCCAGCCGGGCGAGCGCGCCGCGCTTCCCAATGCCAGCATCCACATTCACCAGCCATTGGGCGGCTTTCAGGGACAGGCATCGGACATGCTCATCCATGCCGAGGAAATGCAGAAAACCAAACACCGCATGACACGGCTCTACGCCGAGCATTGCGGGCGCTCCTATGAGGATTTTGAGCGCGCGATGGATCGCGACCGCTTCATGACGGCGGAAGAAGCGTTGGAATGGGGCCTTATAGATCGTATTCTGAAGGTTCGGGAAGACACGAGCAGCCTGCAAGCCTTGCCGCAAGGCCCCGATTGCGAGGTCACGGAATAAGGGGCGGCAGCCATTATGGCCGCCGCGTCCGGCACATGGTTGCCATCGTGCTTCAAATGCCCGAGCGGTGCGTCAGTCGTTGATGGCGATGATCTTCACCGCCATATGCTGTTCGTCCTTTCCGATCTCGGAGAACCACACCTCGCCATCGCCGATCATCACGCCCTGCCAGTTTGCAAACAGCGTCGGATAGGTCTGCTTGGCGACGGCTCCCTTCACTTTCGCCGTGACCACCTTGTCGTAGTCGGCGATGAAATGCCTGGCATCGTTGATCTTGACGGCCTTGCCGCCGATGCGCGCCTGAAAGGGATAATCCACCATGCTCGCGACGGTTTCCTTGTCGTCGGCAGCGACCGCCTTCTGCAACTTGGCGAGGAAGTCCGCATAGGGCTTGTGATCGCCGAACAGGCCGTCGAGCGATTTGTCCGTATCGGCCGCCGTCTGCGCGATTGCGGGCGCCGATAGCGCCAGGATACCGGTGAACGCCAGGATCAATGCCTTCTTCATGTCACGACTCCTCGAATTGAACTCGATACCGGATAATTCACAATGGTAGTGCTGCGACTGATTTTCCAACCGGGAACATGCCCCTTTGGTTAACGATATAGGCAAAAGCGGTTGCGCTACGGTGACGGAATCGGGTCACTGGCTGTTGCCGAAATATTTTCGCCGCAGGTTTTCCAGCGCGCCCGCCTCCTGCAATGCGAGGATCTGCAGGGTGATCTCGTGGCTGAGCGCGTCACCATGCCTGAAGCCGAAGCCGTATTTGTCCGGGTGAAAGATCGGTCCAACGACGGAGAGGGCGGAGGCACGGCCGGAGACCAGGCCCGCCACGGCCCCGTCGATATCGGAATATGCGTCGGTGGCAAGCCGCAGCTCGTTCGAATAGCCTTCCGCCACGCTGCCGCCGAGCACGCCGACGGTCTTTCCCGGCAGGTCGGCAAGGGAATTGACCTGATGCGTCAGCGTCAGCGCCGTCATGACACTGGTTACGGACGAGGTGAGATAGGCGATGACGGCCACGCCGCAAACCATCCAAATCCCGCCGGAAATCCTTCCCACCCAGCCGAGCGCGTTGGGCCGCGTGACCTTGCCGGACGTCGCGACCGACATGACCTCGTAGAAGCTCTCGGCGAGGCCCTCATGCCAGGTTTGCGGAAAAGACTTGTCGATGCGGCGGTAAAACAGGGCGAGAACGAGCGTGGCGATCAGGACGATGAAGGCGAGCCAGGCCATGGCGCGGAGGTGACCGGCACGCTCCAGTCCGCCGATGACCTGCCAGAATCCCGCATCCTCGCTATCCGCCACCATGATGCGCAGACCGGCGTCGTACCAGGGCTGGGAAAACGTGATGCGCTCGACCCGGTCCTTGGTGATCGTCAGATTGGAAACGGCTACATCCGCCTCGCCGCGCTCCGTCGCCGCGATGAGGGCTTCGAAACTCGGATAGTCGCGATAGCTGTAGACGAGGTTCAGCGGCCTTGCCGTCGCCTCCCACAGCTCGATCGCCATCCCGGAATAGTGCTCGCCATCCTTCATCACGAAAGGAGGGCTTACATAAACCCCGACCGTCAGGGGCCTCGGCGGAGCCGGCTGGTCCTGAGCCTGCGCGGGACGAAGATAGGAGGACGCGGCAATGAATAGGAGAATCAAAATCGATATGCGGCAATATCTCATCGGTTCGTCCCCAATCTTCCTTCCTCCAGTTCGGCGTTCCTTGCAAAGCGTGATCGGCGGCGGCTCCAATTCGATTTAAGACAGCGACGGATATTGTCGATACGCGCTGGCGGCGAACGGCCGTCCGGTGGTGACGAGCGGCCTCTTCAGGGAACGACCTTTCCCAAGGCGCGTTGGTTTCGAAAACCATCGGAGGATGCCATGAACGAGGACAAGAAGGCGCGCGAAGCCGTCGAAAGCGGCAAACCGCTGAAACCGGCCAAGGAGCCGGCAGGCCCGCATGCCAAGGAACATCTGATCGACCGCGACAAGACGCCCGGTTCCGGTTCTCTGCCTGAGCCCGGCGGCAAGGAGGCCGATGTCGGGCCGGACTGATCCGGAGCTATCGGAAGCCTTCCTTCGCTGCGACGCCATGGCGCTTGCCCGGTTAGCGCCGCCGGACTACACCCGCAGGGACGATCCAAAAAGGCGGGCCGGAAGCTCTCATGGCAGGCGAAACAATCACACTCTACGAAGCGATCGGCGGCGATCAGACCATCCGCGCTCTGGTGAAGCGTTTCTATGAACTCATGGATACGCTGCCCGAGGCCGCCCGCTGCCGCGCCATCCATCCGCCGAGCCTCGAAGGAAGCGAGGCAAAGCTCTACGATTACCTCACCGGCTATCTCGGCGGCCCGCCGGTCTATGTCGAGAAATACGGCCATCCCCGCTTGCGATCGCGCCACTTCATGGCCGAGATCGGCCCCGCCGAGCGCGACGAATGGATGCTCTGCTTCCGCCGCGCCATGGAAGAGACGATCGAAAATCCAAAGCTGCGCGACATCATCTGGCCGCCGATCGAGCGCCTCGCCTTCCACATGCAGAACCGGGAATAGGCCCATGGAAAGACTCGGCAATCTCAGACCGTTGATTCTGTTTGTGAGCGGACTCATGGGAACAGCGGGCGTGGCTCTGGCGGCGGCGGCAAGCCATGGCGGCGACACTCAGTTTCTCGGATCGGCCTCCACTATGTGCCTCGCCCATGCGCCGGTCCTGCTGGGGCTCTATCTCGCGCATGGCCATTTCCGGACAGYGACGCCGGGGGCGCTGGTGCTGGGGCTCGGCACGATCATCTTCGCCGGCGACTTGGTGGCGCGGCATTTCCTCGGCGTGCGGCTGTTTCCGATGGCAGCGCCGATTGGTGGGATGGGAATGATGCTCGGCTGGCTGCTCGTGGCTGTGGGCGCGTTTATGAGGGCGCGGGAAGTCTAAGCCCCCCTCTGGCATGCCGGCCATCTCCCCCATAGGGGGAGAATACTCGTGGCACGGCCTTGCCACATCCATTAGCCCTCCCCTTTTGAGTGCGTGATCGCCTATGAAACGTGAGGCGGTCCGGCATCTCTAACCCTCCCCCTTGTGGGGAGGGTGGCCGGCAGGCGGGAGGGGTTTTCAAGTGCGATGCGGACGAGACTTTGCCTACCGCCTGAACGCCAGCACGCGCCCCGCTTCGGCGGCCGGCACATCGGAGTAATGCGATCTCGAGCCTGCGGGAAAGGCAACCACATTGGTCATGTCGGCCTGCGCTTCCGCGCGGCGCGTCAGCAATTCATAAAGTTCGGGCACCAGCCCGTCGCCGTTCTGCTGGGCCAGCTTGTGGAGCCCGATGAACAGGCCGGCGTCAGGACGTTCTTCGTTCATCATTGCGTTCCTTCATGGTCTGAAGCGCCCGCTCCAGACTGGATTTCGAGCCGTTGCGCAGCGGAATGAAGGTCTTGCCGAACTTCTTGCAGCCGGTCTTGACCCTCAGACACGCATCGTGGCTGATACAGTCGATAGGGCAGAAGACGCAGTCGACCGAAGGCAGGACGGTATCGATGCGCGAGACCGCCTCCCGCAACCCGCCGTCGTGATGGATGAGTTCCGCGCCGTAGGTGCTGGCGATTTCCCTCAGAWGCGCCACTTGGCAATCGCGCCCGCCGACATAAAGGAAGCTGCGAATATCCATCGCGTTGCCGGCAGGGCTTTTGGGGCTTTCCGCCTGGCCGCCATTGCCGTTCTTCCGCTTCTGCTTCTTCGCCATGAGGTCCCCGTCTGGCAGTCGATTCCGTTTGGATGAGCGGCACCATAGTAAAGTTGATTTTCAGAGTAAAGATTAAAGTGGACTCTTTTTATCATGAATTTTTTGGGTGCCCGCTGTGCCTGCTTCGTACCAAAAATTTACCGTTTGATAAATTTTTAGCCTGTGTTACGCTTTGCCCAATAGTTGTCCATGAATCCACAATAAGGGAACAGAAGATGGAACGACTGGGAAACGGCCCCCAAACGGGACATGTGGCCGGGATCGAGGCTGGGCGCCTCACGCCGGCGGAATATGAGACGAATTTCGCCGATCTTCATCCGCGCCTCGACAAGCACGAGGCGCTGGTCGCAGCCGACCGCTGTTATTTCTGTTACGACGCGCCGTGCATGACGGCCTGTCCCACCTCCATCGATATCCCGATGTTCATCCGGCAGATATCGACAGGAAATCCTCTCGGATCGGCCAAGACCATTTTCGACCAGAACATATTGGGCGGCATGTGCGCCCGCGTCTGTCCGACCGAAACGCTGTGTGAGGAAGCCTGCGTGCGCAACACGGCCGAGGAGCGTCCGGTCGAGATCGGCAGGCTGCAGCGCTATGCGACAGATATCGCCATGGAGACGGGTCGGCAGTTTTATACCCGCCCTGCCCCGACCGGAAAGACGGTCGCCGTGGTTGGCGCCGGTCCGGCCGGACTGGCGGCCGCGCACAGGCTCTCCATGCACGGACATTCGGTGGTGATCTTCGACGCCCGCGAGAAGGCGGGCGGTCTCAACGAATACGGCATCGCCACCTACAAGGCGGTGGACGAGTTCGCCAGCCGCGAGGTGGAGTATGTCACCGCGATCGGCGGTATCGAGATCAGGAACGGCCAGGCGCTCGGCCGCGATTTCTCACTCTCCGATCTTACCGGACAATATGATGCGGTCTTCCTCGCCATGGGGCTTGCCGGCGTCAACGGCCTCGGCATCGAGGGTGAGGATCTCGCCGGCGTGGACGACGCGGTGGATTTCATCGCAGCACTTCGCCAGGCCAGGGACAAGGCGACCGTGCCGATCGGCCGGCGGATCGTCGTGCTCGGCGGCGGCATGACCGCGATCGACGCCGCAATCCAGGCAAAGCTGCTCGGCGCCGAGGAGGTGACGATCTGCTATCGCCGTGGCAAGGAGCACATGAACGCCTCCGGCTACGAGCAGGATCTGGCCACCGCCAACGGCGTCATCATCCGCCACTGGCTGGCGCCGAAGCGCATTCTCGGCAGGGAGGGCAGCGTTGCCGGCATAGAGGTCGAATATACCGCGATGCGCGACGGCAAGCTCGTCGGCACCGGCGAGACGGGCATGATCGCCGCCGACCAGATCATGAAGGCGATCGGCCAGAGCTTCCTCGCCTCCGGGCTCGGCGCACTTACCATGGAACGCGGCAAGATCGCGGTCGATGCGGAAGGCCGCACCTCGGTCGAGCGCGTCTGGGCCGGGGGAGACTGCGTCGGCGTTGGAGAGGACCTGACCGTCTCGGCGGTCGCGCAAGGCCGAGACGCAGCCGAAAGCATCAACCGCGTGCTGGCGGCCGGCATACAGCCGGCTACGGCAGTGGCTTGAGGGAGGAGAGGACCATGGCTGATATCCGCAACAACTTCGTCGGCATCAAATCTCCCAATCCCTTCTGGCTCGCCTCCGCGCCGCCGACCGACAAGGCCTATAACGTGGAACGCGCCTTCAAGGCGGGCTGGGGCGGCGTCGTCTGGAAGACACTCGGCGAGGAAGGCCCTCCCGTCGTCAACGTCAACGGTCCGCGCTACGGCGCGATCTGGGGCGCCGACCGCCGCCTGCTCGGCCTCAACAATATCGAACTCATCACCGACCGCGACCTCTACACCAATCTCACCGAGATGAAGCAGGTGAAGAAGAACTGGCCGGACCGCGCGATCGTCGCCTCCATCATGGTGCCCTGCACCGAAGAGGCCTGGAAGGCGATCCTGCCGCTGGTGGAAGAAACGGAAGTGGACGGCATCGAGCTGAATTTCGGCTGTCCGCACGGCATGTCCGAGCGCGGCATGGGCTCGGCCGTCGGCCAGGTGCCGGAATATATCGAGATGGTGGTGCGCTGGTGCAAGCAATATACGCGCATGCCGGTCATCACCAAGCTCACCCCCAACATCACCGATATCCGCAAGCCCGCGCGCGCCGCGAAGGCAGGCGGTACCGACGCCGTCTCGCTGATCAACACAATCAACTCGATCGTCTCTGTCGATCTCGACAATTTCGCACCGACCCCGACGGTTGGCGGCAAGGGCTCGCATGGTGGCTATTGCGGCCCGGCGGTGAAGCCGATCGCGCTCAACATGGTGGCCGAGATCGCCCGCGATCCGCAGACCTACGGCCTGCCGATCTCCGGCATCGGCGGCATCACCACCTGGCGGGATGCCGCCGAATTCCTGGCGCTCGGCGCCGGCAATGTGCAGGTCTGCACCGCGGCCATGACCTATGGCTTCAAGATCGTGCAGGAGATGATCACCGGCCTCTCCGACTGGATGGACGCCAAGGGGCATCGCGACCTCGACGACATCATCGGCCGCGCCGTGCCGAACGTCACCGATTGGCAGTATCTCAACCTCAATTACATCGCCAAGGCGCATATCGACCAGGATGCCTGCATCAAGTGCGGCCGCTGTCACATCGCCTGCGAAGACACCTCGCACCAGGCGATCACACAGTTTGTCGACGGGGTTCGCCATTTCGAGGTTATGGAAGAGGAATGCGTCGGCTGCAATCTCTGCGTCAACGTCTGTCCCGTCGAGAACTGCATTACCATGGTGCCGCTCGCGGCAGGCAGCCTCGACAAGCGCACCGGCAAGGTTGTCGATCCCACCTATGCCAACTGGACGACCCATCCGAACAATCCCATGGCCCGACAAGCCGCGGAGTAGAAGGCGGCCGGCGCTGCCCCTCATCCGCCTGCCGGCACCTTCTCCCCGCCCGCGGGGAGAAGGGAATATGCCGCAACGTCTCCGTCTCTCGCAAGATTGCGCATGGCAAGTCCCCTCGCCCCGTTTACGGGGAGAGGGCTAGGGTGAGGGGCAATCCCACCGCAGAACCCTTCCTCATTAAACCGCCTCACGCACCGAACGACCGCCTATATGCGCTCGGGCTGGTTCCCAACTGCTTGCGGAAGTGGTGCCGCATCGTCGCCGGCGTGCCGAAGCCGCTCGCAACGGCAATATCCTCGAGCGAGGCCTCATCATTCTCCAGCAACCCGCGCGCATGCCGAAGGCGTTCGTTCATGAGCCACACGCCGACGCTTTCGCCGGTCGTCTGCTCGAACCGTCGCTGGAACGTGCGCATGCTCATGCCCGCCTTCTGCGCGAGCTCGCTGATGGGCTGATCGGCATCAAGGTTCTGGCGCATCCATTCGAGTAACGGCCCGAGCCGCGCCCCCTCGCGCTCGACGGGAACCGGCGCGTGGATGAATTGCGCCTGCCCGCCCTCCCGGTGCGGCGGCAGCACGAGGCGCCGGGCGACGCTGTTGGCGGCCTCCGTGCCGAAATCGCTGCGGACCACATGCAGGCAGAGATCGATGCCCGCGGCGCTGCCCGCCGCAGTCAGAATGCTGYCCTCGTCCATGTAGAGGACGCTCGCATCGAAGGYGATATCCGGATAGCGCTCCGCAAGCGAGGCGACATAGCGCCAATGCGTCGTCGCCCGGCGATTGCGAAGAAGGCCGGAAGCGGCAAGCACGGCGGCCCCCGAACACAGCGACATGATGCGCGCGCCGCGCTCATGGGCTGATTGCAAGGCGGCGATCAGGGTTTCGGGAACCTCCGCGTCGATCGCCCGCCACCCCGGAACGACGATCAGATCTGCTTCGGTCATCGCTTCAAGTCCATGATCGACCAGGACGCTGAGCCCGCCCGCGGCCCTCAAGGGACCTGGCTCGATGCCGCAAACGGTATAGCGATACCAGCCCTCCCCCATTTCCGGGCGCGGCAGGCCGAAGACCTCGTAGGCGATGCCGAATTCGAAGGTACAGAGCCCGTCATAGGCCAGCACCGCGACACGGGGACCGGAAGGATTTGAAGCTTTTGGCATGATCTTTACGATAATCGTCATTATGGCCAATTTCGCTTCGAACTAACATGAGGCACGGTCACCGGCAACATCAAACCGGAAAGGAAACCACCGATGCCGAGCCCTGTTGCCGAGATATCCGCCTCCCCCGAAGCCGTTGCCGAACATTACGCAAGGAAGCTCGCCTTCGAGACCGATTGCTGGGACGTTCACGCATCCTTGCAGGCTGGCCATTCGGATTTCGTGCTTCTCGACGTTCGTTCGCCGGCGCTGTTTGCAGCCTCTCACATTCCGGGCGCCCTCAACCTGCCGCATGGAAAGATGACCGCGCACCGCATGTCGGAATGGCCGGCCGATACGCTCTTCGTCGTCTATTGCGCCGGCCCCCATTGCAACGGCACCGACAAGGCGGCCTTGCGGCTCGCGCGTCTCGGCCTTTCCGTGAAGGTCATGATCGGCGGCATGACCGGCTGGGCAGATGAAGGCTTCGCCTTCGAAAGCGCGGCCGTTGCCGCCGAATGACGATCTCCGCTCCCGCCGGCAACGGCAGGAGCGGTTTCCTGCGGCTCAGAACTCGATCACGATCTTGCCGAAGGCGCCGCGCTCGAGATGCGCGAAGGCCTCGCGGACCTCATCGAAACGATAACGCCTGTCGATCACCGGCTTGAGTCCGATCGCATCGACAGCACGAACGAAATCCTCGAGCGCCCGTCGATGCCCGACGGAGATTCCCTGAACCGTGGGAGATTTGAGAAGAAGCGGCACCGTCGGAGCGGATATCTCGAGCCCTTCCAGCACGCCGATCACCGATACCCGCCCACCGACGGCGACCGCATCCAGCGACTGCGCGAACGCCGGCCCGCCGGCGATTTCGAGAATATGGTCGGCCCCGTGATCGCCCGTCAGGTCAAGGAGACGCTCCACCCAGCCTTCCCGAGGAAGAAGATGATCCGCACCCAGCCTGCGGGCGCGCTCCAGCTTCTCGGCGCTCGACGAGGTGATGAAGACTTCCGCGCCATGTGCCCTGGCGATCTGCAGGCCGAAAAGCGCGACGCCTCCCGTGCCCTGGACGACGACCTTGTCGCCGGCCTTCAGCTTGCCTTGCTCGATCAGGGCGAACCAGGCTGTCAGGCCGGCGCAGGGCAGCGTGCTCGCCTCCGCCGCATCGAGCGAGCTGGGCGCGGCAACGAACCAATCCTGCGGAAACGTGACATATTCCGAAAGCACGCCGGGATAATAGCCGCCGAGCGTTTTGTAGGGCGGATTGCGCGCGTCCCCCAATCCGCCGCCCTCGATGCGCCCAGGAGAGAAGGTCGTAATGACCCGGTCGCCCGGCTTGAAGCGCGTGACACCCGGCCCGACCGCTTCCACCACGCCCGTCATGTCCGAAGCCGGCACAAACGGGAATTTCAGCGGCAGGCCCATGCCGGTTTCCAGCACCAGCTTGTCGCGGTAGTTCAGCGATACGGCCTCGGTCCGCACCAGGATTTCGTTGCTCGAAAGTTCGGCAATCTCGGCCTCGCGGATGCGGAAATCTTCCGGCCCGGTCGCGGCGATGCTCCACTGTCTTGCTGTTCTCATCTCTTGCTCCTTGAGAGGAAATCGACGAGGCCAACATATCGTTGAACATCATTCCGCAGTTGCGATATGATTTCTCCAATTTGGTTCCTTGGCGGATACAAAATGGAGCAGTTGAAGGGCATTGCGATCTTCGTGGAAACGGTCGAGGCAGGTGGCTTCTCCGCCGCCGCCAAGAAGCTGAACCTGACGCGTTCGGCGGTGGGCAAAACGATCGCCCGGCTCGAAGAGAGGCTGGGAGTGCGGCTTTTCCACCGTACAACGCGCAGCCAGAGCCTGACGGAAGAAGGCCGCTTCTTCTATGAACGATGCCTGCGCGCGGTGGAGGAGATACGGCTCGGCGAGGCACTTCTGGAGTCGGGCCGCCGTGAGGTGCGCGGCAAGCTGCGCGTCACCATGCCTGTACTCTTCGGCCGCCATTGCGCCGCTCCCATTCTCACCGCTCTCCTCGATGAACATCCAGGCCTCGAACTCGACCTTGCCTTCAACGACCGCATTGTCGATCTTGTCGAAGACGGTTTCGACTTCGCCATTCGCAACGGGCCATTGAAGGACAATCCGGACCTGACGGCACGCGTGATCGCCCGTCAGCGCATGACCGTCTGCGCCTCACCCGCCTATCTGGAAAAGCATGGCGTTCCACAAACGCTGGAAGACCTGGCTCATCATGAGGCGATCGTCTACCGGCGCGGCAATCAGGACAGACCGTGGATTTTTCCGACCGAATCCGGTTCGGCGCGCGAGATCTTTCCAACATCCCGGCTGCGCCTCGATGACCTCGCCTCAATCGCCGATGCAGCCGTCGCCGGAAGAGGGCTCGCCTGGCTGACATGCTGGCTTGCCCGGGATCGGGTCGCATCCGGCGAACTGGTGCGCGTGCTTACCGATATTCCCGCGAACATCTTCGAGGCCTACGCCGTCTGGCCGAAATCGCCCGTCATGCTGCCGAAGGTGCGGCTGGCGATCGATACGCTGGCGAAGGAACTCCCGCCCCTTATGGAATAAGGATCAGAACAAAGAGGCCCGGCGACGCCGGGCCTTCTTCGTTCTTGATGCCATGCGTTTTTAGTTCGGGCGATTTGCGCCGTCGAAGAAATCGCCTCGATCGATCGTGACCTGCGTCTTCGAAGCGTCTGCCTCATGGACGATGCCGGCTGTGCTCATCCGGTCGATCGAAACAGAGGCGGCGGGAGCATTGGAAACGCCTTCATAGTAGTCACCTTCGGCGAGGGCTGCGGTGGCGAAGGAAACCGAAGCGATGAAGGCTGCGGCGAGAGCGGAAGTGATCCTGGTCATTGGTCTGGTCCTTTCAGGTAGCGGAGCCCCGCGTTCGAAGGCTCCCTTCGTGTGCTTGATATTGAGTTCTGAAGCGCGTTACCGTGCTTTCGAGAGACAAAATGGGTCATCTCAGCGGCCGGTCATAGACCATGAGTTGCGCACGCAACGTTCAATAAAAATGAACGAATTTAATTTTCTCGTTCACAACGCAAGCGACTAAGAACCGGTCAGGTCTCGTTCTCCGGCTCGCCCAGGAGATCCAGCATTGCCCTCAGTGCGCGAGTGACATGCCGTTCCGCGTGATGGAGCGTCGAAAACTCGCGCGACGGCATGGGGAAATCCGCCACATGCAGCTTGCCCGCAAGTGAGTGGAACTGGGTAGCCCGGCTGGAGAGGACGGTCGCGCTGAGGCCCGCTTCGACCGCGGCGATCGCCGCCTCGTTGGAAGGCATTTCCAGAACCACCGAAAGCTCTAAGGGATCGATGCCCAGCATCGAAAGCTCCGCCTCGAAGGCAGCGCGCGTACCGGAGCCCTTCTCGCGCATGATCCAGCTCGTCTCGGCGAGATTGCTGGAAACTATCCGGCGACCGTCCGCCCATGGATGGCGGCTGCCGACCACCAGCACCAATCGGTCCTCTGCCACCTTGCGGCGCTTGAGCCCCGCCAGGAACACCTCGCCCTCCACCACGGCAAGTTCGGCTTCGCCCGACAGAACGGCCTGCGCGGCACTCTGGGTATTGCCGACCGTCAGCCGCACATCCACGCGCGGAAATCGCTCATGATAGGTGACGAGGCGCGAAGGGAGCCAATAGCTTGCGACCGTCTGGCTGGCATAGACCCTTAAAAGCCCGGAGGCCGAGCCGCCGAGATCGGCAAGCAGGCCCTCGGCCGCGCGCGCCCGCTCCAGGATGGCCTTGGCTTCCGGCACGAAGAGCTTGCCCGTTTCCGTCAGCTCGATCCTCCGCCCGATCCGGTCGAAGAGGGTCACTGCGTGGCGCGCCTCCAGCGTCGAAATCGCCGCGCTAACGGCCGATTGCGTGAGGTTGAGCGCCTGCGCCGCCTTCGTGACGTGCTGGCGTTCGGCGACCTCCAGGAAAATGCGCAATTGTTCCAGGGTCATGCCACGATCCCATCGTTCGAGTGAATCGAACGATACCACAAAACTTATGAATTGGATTTGTTGTTCTGGAAAATGGAGGATGATTTTCGACAGATAACGCATTTCAAAGAACGATCATGACGCATATCACCCCTTCAGCAGAAAAGGCAAAAGCTTCCTCCCCTTCCCTTCTCGCCGGAATTCCCGAGCTTCTACCAGGTCTCGCCCTTACCGCCGCCATCGCAACGGCGGCCGTCATTACGCGAAACCTGACAGGTTGGGCAGCGCTCAGCCCGCTCATCCTGTCCATCATCCTCGGAATGGCGACCCGCAATCTCTTCACCGTGTCGGCCACTTTGGAATCGGGGATCGCGTTTTCGCTGCGCCGCCTGCTGCGGCTCGGCATCGTTCTGCTCGGCCTTCAGGTGACGGTCGGCCAGGTGCTTTCGCTCGGGGGCGCGGGGCTCGCAATGGTGGCCCTCACCCTCGCCGTCACCTTTGTCGCCATCCGCGCGGCCGGGCGTGCGCTGGGCGTCGAGAGGGAGCTTGTGGATCTGATCGCCGCCGGCACCTCCGTCTGCGGCGCTTCCGCGGTGATCGCCACCAATACCGTCGTGCGCGGGCGCCAGGAGCACGTCGCCTATGCGATCGCCTGCGTGACGCTGTTCGGCTGCCTTTCGATGTTCACCTACCCGCTGCTCACAGCACCGCTTTCGCTCGACGCGCGCGCCTACGGTCTCTGGAGCGGCGCGACCATCCACGAGGTGGCGCAGGTAGTGGCGGCCTCCTTCCAGGCCGGAGATGCAGCCGGCACGTTCGGCACGATATCCAAGCTGGCGCGGGTCGCCATGCTGGCGCCGCTCGTCATGGTTCTCGCAGTCGCTGTGCGCGCCCGTCAAGGCGGCGCCTCCAAGGCGTCCGCTCCCATGCCCTGGTTCGTGCTCGGCTTCATCGCCATGATGCTGGTGAACAGCGCATTCGACATTCCGAGGGATGTAAACGCCACGCTTGCTCTCGCGAATACCTTCCTGCTGTCGATGGCACTTGCCGCGATGGGCCTGCAGACCGATATCCGCAAACTGAAGGCCGAAGGCTGGCGGCCGCTGGCGCTCGGCGCCTTCGGCTGGCTGTTCATCTCGGCTTTCGGCTTTGCAATGCTGCGGCTGTTCGGATTTTGAGGGTTTTTACCAGCTTTCGACCCGAAGCTCCGCCACACGCTGAAACTCCCTGACATTATGGGTTATCAGCACCAGATCACGGGCTCGGGCCTGACCGGCGATCAGCACGTCATAAGGCCCGATCGGCAACCCGCTCTGGCGAGTTGGGCGCGGATTTCACCTGCTGAACGCGCGTCCTCCCGGTCGAATTCGACCGTTTCGAAACGCAGTTCTTCGACGCGTCCGAGGTTGGCGGCCACCCGCTGGCTTTTGAACGCTCCGTAGAACAATTCGTGCAGGACGATGGCCGACAGGCCGAAGTCCTCCGGACGATGTTCTTTCATGCGCCGGATAAAGCTTTGATCTCCCTTGAGAAGGGCGATGACGGCGTTGATGTCCAGCAAGAACTTCACTCGAAAACATCCAAGCCGGAACGCTGCTGATCTGCCGGTCGCTCGGTCGCAGCCTCGGCGAAATCACTGTCGACATCGCCCACGACCTCGTCGAGCCAGCTCCAATCGTTAGCGATCGGCTCGAGGATCACGGCATTGCCATGCCGGCGGATTCGAACCTCGTCGGCTTCGAACCGAAAATCTTTCGGCAGACGCACTGCTTGTGATCGCCCGGACCAGAAGATCTTTGCAGTATTCATGCTGGCCTCCTCGAAAGGTATATACCAAAAGCATATACCTTTGGTCGCCAATTTCAAGGAGCAGAGCTCGCCTGCCTCGGCCGCAGCCCGTTCATGAAAAGCTGCTCCAGGAACCGGGCGGCATCTTCGAAGCGCCCTTCGCCGGCGTGATTCTGACCAAGCACGGCGCGCACCTGCACGTCGAAGTCGGCATAGTGCTGGGTGGTGGCCCATATCGAGAAGATCAGGTGGTAGGGATCGCACTTGGCTATCTTGCCGGCGCGCACCCAGGCGCGGATCACCTCCGCCTTTTCATCCACCAGTTCCTTCAGCGGCCCTTTCAATTCGTCCTCGATATGCGGCGCGCCTTGAAGGATTTCATTGGCGAAAAGCCGGCTTTCGCGGGGGAAATCCCGCGCCATTTCCAGCTTGCGGCGGATATAGGAGCGGATCTCCGCTTCGGGATTGCCCTCCGCGTCGAAGGCGCGCAGCGGCTCGAGCCACGTAAACAGCACCCGATCGATCAACGCCCGGTGCATGGCTTCCTTGGTGCGGAAATAATAGAGAAGGTTGGGCTTCGACATGCCCGCGGCTTCGGCGATCTGGTCGATGGTCGACCCGCGAAAACCGCTGACGGAAAAAACGTCGAGGGCCGCCTCCAGGATGCGCTCTTCCTTTTCCTCTTGGATGCGCGTGCGCCTAAGCGTTTTCGCCGCCCTCGGGATGGTCATTTCCGCTCCCCTGCTCTTCCTGCAACCATTTCGCGCCCGTGGCATATGGCACGCCCATAACCACGGCATATGCCTGAATTTTCGGCGTACATTTTTCGCGTTTTACGTCTTGAGTGACGGCACGGAAATTGTAATGTTTTACCAATCGGTCAAATTATCGGCGACAAGCACAACAAAGGCAATGCCGATCTTCAAGCGCCTTCGGCGCGCGAGGAACCGACGGGAACAAATATAGCGCCTGAAAACGGGCGCCTTGAAACGGTGAGGGCATTTTCATGGTGGCAGCACCCGGCGAGAACTTGCGCATAAACGGCGATCGCCTTTGGGATTCCCTGATGGAGATGGCGAAGATCGGCCCCGGCGTCGCCGGCGGCAACAATCGCCAGACATTGACGGATTCCGACAAGCAGGGCCGCGAACTCTTCAAGAGCTGGTGCGATGCGGCCGGCCTCGAAATGGGCGTCGACAAGATGGGCACCATGTTCGCGACCCGCCCCGGCACCGATCCGGAGGCGCTGCCCGTCTATGTCGGCAGCCATCTCGATACCCAGCCCACCGGCGGCAAGTATGACGGCGTGCTGGGCGTTTTGAGCGGCCTCGAAGTGGTTCGCACCCTGAACGACCTCGGCATCAAAACGAAGCATCCGATCGTCGTTACCAACTGGACGAACGAGGAAGGCGCGCGCTTCGCGCCCGCCATGCTGGCCTCCGGCGTCTTCGCCGGCGTCCATGACCTCGACTATGCCTATGCCCGCAAGGACCCGGAGGGAAAAACCTTCGGGGACGAATTGAGCCGTATCGGCTGGGTGGGCGATGAAGAAGTCGGCGCGCGCAAGATGCACGCCTATTTCGAATACCACATCGAGCAGGGACCGATCCTCGAGGCCGAGGAGAAGCAGATCGGCGTCGTCACCCATTGTCAGGGCCTGTGGTGGCTGGAATTCACGCTGACGGGCCGCGAGGCCCATACCGGCTCGACGCCGATGAACATGCGCGTCAATGCCGGGCTCGCCATGAGCCGCATCTTCGAAATGGTGCAGGAGGTAGCGACGAGCGAGCAGCCGGGCGCCGTCGGCGGCGTCGGACAGGTGTTCTTCTCGCCTAACTCCCGCAACGTGCTGCCGGGCACGGTGACCTTCACCGTCGATATCCGCACCCCCTCCCAGGAAAAGCTCGACCGCATGCGCGCGAAAATCGAGGCGGAAGCGACGAAGATCTGCGAGGCGCTGGGCGTCGGCTGTTCGGTGGAAGCCGTCGGCCATTTTGATCCGGTCACCTTCGACCCGGTCCTTGTGGGACGCGTACGCGAGGCTGCCGAAAAGCTCGGCTACAGCCACATGAACATCATTTCCGGCGCCGGTCACGATGCCTGCTGGGCAGCCAAGGTCGCGCCGACAACCATGATCATGTGCCCCTGTGTGGGCGGGCTTTCCCACAACGAAGCGGAGGATATCTCCAAGGAATGGGCCGCAGCCGGCGCCGACGTGCTCTTCCATGCCGTGCTGGAGACGGCTGAGATCGCGGAGTAGGCCGATGGCCGTATCCGGCATTGAACGGCACAATGGTCGAACGCTGTGAGGTAGTTCGCTTCTATCCATCGCTTCTCACCGACATTGACAAGACAGGGGAACAACAATGACCACAGTCATCAAGGGTGGAACCGTCGTCACCGCCGATCTTACCTACAAGGCGGACGTGAAGATCGACGGTGGAAAAATCATCGAGATCGGCCCCAATCTCTCGGGCGACGAGGTGCTGGATGCAACGGGCTGTTATGTGATGCCCGGCGGCATCGATCCGCATGTGCATCTCGAAATGCCTTTCATGGGCACCTATTCCTCCGACGATTTCGAAAGCGGCACGCGCGCGGCGCTTGCCGGCGGCACGACCATGGTGGTGGATTTCTGCCTGCCTGATCCCGGCCAGTCGCTGCTCGACGCGCTGAAGCGCTGGGACAACAAGTCGACGCGCGCCAATTGCGACTATTCCTTCCATATGTCCGTCACCTGGTGGGGCGAGCAGGTCTTCAACGACATGAAGACCGTGGTGCAGGAGAAGGGCATCAACACCTTCAAGCATTTCATGGCCTACAAGGGCGCGCTGATGGTGAATGACGACGAGATGTTCGCCTCCTTCCAGCGCTGCGCCGAACTCGGAGCGCTGCCGCTCGTCCATGCGGAAAACGGCGATGTCGTCGCCGCCATGCAGCAGAAACTGATGGACGAGGGCAATAACGGCCCCGAGGCACATGCCTATTCGCGGCCCGCTTCCGTCGAGGGCGAGGCAACCAACCGCGCCATTATCATCGCCGACATGGCGGGCGTGCCGCTCTACGTCGTCCACACATCCTGCGAGCAGGCGCACGAGGCGATACGGCGCGCGCGGCAGAACGGCATGCGCGTCTACGGCGAGCCGCTGATCCAGCACCTGACGCTCGATGAGAGCGAATATTTCAACAAGGACTGGGACCATGCCGCCCGCCGGGTCATGTCCCCGCCTTTCCGCAACAAGCAGCATCAGGACAGCCTCTGGGCGGGCCTTGCCTCGGGCTCGCTGCAGGTGGT
This sequence comes from Rhizobium sp. LCM 4573, assembly GCF_001854865.1. GTDB lineage: Bacteria > Pseudomonadota > Alphaproteobacteria > Rhizobiales > Rhizobiaceae > Neorhizobium. Next base: position 407,531 of record NZ_MDDW01000001.1, read on the forward strand.
CGCGACCGACCACTGCGCCTTCACCACCGACCAGAAGCGCACCGGCGCCGGCGATTTCCGGAAAATCCCGAACGGCACCGGCGGGTTGGAAGACCGCATGCCGATGCTATGGACCTATGGCGTGGCGACCGGGCGCATCACCATGAACGAGTTCGTGGCCGTGACTTCAACAAACATCGCCAAGATATTGAACGTCTATCCGAAAAAGGGCGCGATCCTGGTCGGCGCCGATGCCGATATCGTGGTCTGGGACCCGAAGCGTTCCAAGACGATTTCGGCCAAGACCCAGCAGTCGGCGATCGATTACAACGTGTTCGAGGGCAAGCAGGTCACCGGCCTGCCGCGCTACACGCTGACCCGCGGTGTCGTGGCGATCGAGGAGTCGGCGGTGAAGACCCGTGAGGGACACGGCGAATTCGTGCGCCGCGAGCCGTTCCAGGCGGTGAACAAGGCGCTCTCGACCTGGAAGGAGCTGACCGCGCCGCGCAAGGTGGAACGTACCGGCATCCCGGCAAGCGGGGTGTGATGGAAATCGCGCCTTACCGCCACCGCGCTGAGCTACTCCCCTCCCCAACCCCTCCCCACAAGGGGGGAGGGCTTAGCCTGCGGCACCGCCGTCTATGCACAATTCAGCCTGCAAATGGTCGAGAGTGCTCCGCAGGTTTTCTCCCCCCTTGTGGGGGAGATGGCCGGCAGGCCAGAGGGGGAAATCACGAGGCCTCACCCCTTCACCAGCCTGTCCAGCTCCGGCAGCAGCACGACGCTTTCCTGCTCGTTGGGATCTGTCCGGGCGATGATGGCCGTGCAGGGCGTGTTGGAAAGGTTCGCCGGCAGGTGCGGCACGCCCGCCGGAATGTAGAACAGCTCGCCCGCATGCACCACGACGTGCTCCTCCAGTCGGTCGCCATACCAGGTGTGCGCCGAACCGGAGAGCATGTAGATCGCCGTCTCGTGGTTCTCATGCAGATGCGCCTTGGCGCGCGTGCCGGGCGGTATGGTGAGCAGGTGCATGCAGATGCCCTTGGAGCCCACCGTCTCGGCGGCAATCCCCTGGAAGTAGCTGAGCCCCTGCTTGCCGTCATAGGCGGCGCTGGGCTTCACCAGCCGGCAGGTGGGTTTCGTTGATGCATCCATGGTCCTTCCTCCGTCGAAGACCCCGGACGCCTGCAACGGCGCCCATTGCTGGCATCATACCACACCGGCCCCGCCCCGTATTCCTTGAACATGTGATGGTTCCATGACCGCTTCCTCGTCCTCCGTCGTCTCCGCCAGGAAGCTCGGGCTCACCTTCGAGACCAATGACGGGCCTGTGCATGCGCTTTCCGACGTCGATCTGGAAGTGAGGAAGGGCGACTTCGTATCCTTCATCGGTCCTTCGGGCTGCGGCAAGACGACCTTTCTGCGGGTCATCGCCGACCTGGAAAAGGCGACCGCTGGGGAGATTTCGGTGAACGGCATGACGCCGGAGGAAGCGCGCAAATCCCGTTCCTACGGCTATGTCTTCCAGGCGCCGGCACTCTATCCCTGGCGCACGATCGAGAAGAATATCGCGCTTCCGCTGGAAATCATGGGCCATTCGGCGGAGGAGCGCAGGCGCCGCATCGAGCGTACACTCGACCTCGTGAACCTCACCGGCTTCGGCAAGAAGTATCCGTGGCAGCTTTCCGGCGGCATGCAGCAACGCGCCTCCATCGCGCGGGCGCTCGCCTTCGATGCAGACCTTCTGCTGATGGACGAGCCATTCGGCGCACTGGACGAGATCGTCCGCGATCACCTGAACGCGCAGCTTCTGAAACTCTGGGCAAGGACGGAGAAGACCATCTGTTTCGTGACGCATTCCATTCCGGAGGCTGTCTATCTTTCCACGAAGATCGTCGTCATGTCGCCCCGGCCTGGAAGGGTGACAGATGTGATCGAATCCACTTTGCCGGCGGAACGGCCGCTCGAAATCCGCGAGACGCCGGAGTTTCTGGAAATCGCCCATCGGGTGCGTGAGGGGCTGAGAGCGGGGCACAGCTATGAGGAGTAGTTTCGCGCTTGTAATAAACACCCCCCTCTGCCCTGCCGGGCATCTCCCCCTCAAGGGGGGAGATTGGGCAGTAGCGAAGTCCCTCATCAACTCGGAGATTCATTTTGCCGAGCCGCACTCCAAGGTGACCTCTGTTTGGCAAAACTGGTGCCGCTTGCCGATCTCCCCCCTTGAGGGGGAGATGCCCGGCAGGGCAGAGGGGGGTGTCAAACAATGAAGCACCCCAGCTCCTATCGAGGTCGCCTTCTCCCCGTTCTCACCATCCTCGTTGCCATCGTGTCGATCTGGTATGTCGCGGCCGTATTTATGAACGCGCCCTTCCAGCGCGATCTCGACCGGCGCGGCAATGTCACGCGCACCACGGCCGAGTTCGTAAGCGCCACGTTCTCGCAGCCGAAGCCGGTGCTGCCCGCGCCGCATCAGGTAGCGCAAAATGTCTACGAGAACACCTTCCTGCGCCGGGTCACCTCGAACCGCAGCCTCGTCTATCATTCCTGGGTGACGCTCTCTTCCACGATCGTCGGCTTCACGCTCGGAACCCTGCTCGGCATCCTGATCGCCGTCGGCATCGTGCATGTAAAGGCGCTCGACCGCAGCCTCATGCCCTGGATCATCGCCTCGCAGACCGTACCGATCCTGGCGATCGCGCCCATGGTGGTGGTGGTGCTCGCCGCCATCAACGTCACCGGCCTGCTGCCGAAGGCGCTGATCTCCACCTACCTCTCCTTCTTTCCCGTGGCGGTGGGCATGGTGAAGGGCCTGCGTTCGCCCGAACCCATCCAGCTCGACCTGATGCGCACCTATAATGCCAGTCGAGCCCAGACCTTCTGGAAGCTCAGAGTGCCCGCTTCCATCCCCTTCCTCTTCACCTCCATGAAGGTGGCGATCGCCGCAAGCCTCGTCGGCGCGATCGTCGGTGAGCTGCCGACGGGCGCCGTCGCCGGCATCGGCTCCAAGCTGCTCGCCGGCTCCTATTACAGCCAGACGATCGACATCTGGGCGGCGCTGATCGCCGGCTCGGTGCTTGCCGCGATCCTCGTGACCATTGTCGGCGTGGCCGGCAGGATCGTGGAACGCTCGATGGGCGGGAGGCCGGCATGAAGCGATTGCAGCACAACTGGCAGCCCCTCCTGGCCGGCGTAATCACCGCCATTGCCGCCGCCAGACTGCCCCTTACCCTGCCCGAAGCTGCAAACCCCGTTCAAGGCGGCATGATGATCGCGCTCGTGTTGCTTGCAGCGGTCACTCTGATGCTGACGCTCGAAGGCCCGATACCGCGGGCTGCCGTCCTCTTCGTCGGCGCACATCTTCCCGCCGGCCTTCTGCTTGCCGGCCTCAGCGGAAACGAGGGGCAGATGTCGACCGCCTTCTTCCTGATGATCGCGGCAAGCTGGCTTCTCGCCTGGGCCTGTGTCTCCGAACTCTCGCAAATCGAGCCCAGATCCACAGCCGCAAGCTGGTTCCTGCGCCTCCTCATCCCCGCGATATTCGGCGCCTGGATCCTCGTTATCTGGGAAGCAGCCACGCGGGGCGCCGGCATCCCCTTCATCCTGCTGCCGCCACCCTCGGCCATTGCGGCGCGCATCGCCGGCTCCCTCCCGATCCTCTGGGCGGACGTGCGGCAGACCATCTTCAAGGCCGTGCTGATCGGCTATGTGATCGGCTGCGCGGCGGGTTTCGTCGTTGCGATCCTCGCCGATCGTTTCGCCTTTCTGCGCCGGGGCCTCATCCCGGTCGGCAACATGGTCTCGGCGCTGCCGATCATCGGGGTAGCGCCCATCATGGTCATGTGGTTCGGCTTCGACTGGCAGTCCAAGGCGGCCGTCGTCATCATCATGACCTTCTTCCCCATGCTGGTGAACACGGTCGCGGGGCTTTCCGCCGCAGGCAGCATGGAGCGCGACCTGATGCGCTCCTATGCCTCGGACTACTGGCAGACGCTTGTAAAACTGCGCCTGCCGGCCGCCATGCCCTTCATCTTCAACGCGCTGAAGATCAACTCGACTCTTGCGCTGATCGGCGCGATCGTGGCCGAGTTCTTCGGTACGCCGATCGTCGGCATGGGTTTCCGCATCTCCACCGAGATCGGCCGCATGAATGTCGACATGGTGTGGGCCGAAATCGCGGTTGCAGCGCTCATCGGTTCGGTTTTCTATGGTGTCGTGGCGCTTGCGGAAAGGGCGACGACCTTCTGGCATCCGTCTATCCGTGGTGGCTAGGCGCATCAGCTTCCGCAAGCCGGAAGCCGTCAATAACAAGAGGGAACAGCGATGAAAAACATGATGATCGCATTGATGGCCGGCGCCATGTCGCTGGCCGCGGTTCAGGCCATGGCCGCCGAGAAGGTCACCCTGCAGCTCAAATGGGTCGCCCAGGGCCAGTTCGGCGGCTATTACGTCGCCAAGGACAAGGGGTTCTACGAAGAGGAAGACCTGGATGTCGAAATCAAGCCGGGCGGCCCGGATATCGCGCCGGAACAGGTGATCGCCGGCGGCGGCGCCGATGTCGTGGTGACCTGGATGGCGGCGGCCATGGTCGCGCGCGAAAAGGGCGTGCCGCTCGTCAACATCGCCCAGCCTTTCCAGAAATCCGGTCTTCAGCTGATTTGTCCGAAGGACGGGCCGGTGAAGAGCGAAGCCGATTTCAAGGGCCATACGCTGGGCGTTTGGTTCTTCGGAAACGAATATCCCTTCTTCGCCTGGATGAACAAGCTCGGCCTCTCGACCGAAGGCGGCACGGACGGCGTCACCGTGCTGAAGCAGAGCTTCGACGTGCAGCCGCTCGTCCAGAAGCAGGCCGACTGCATTTCGGTCATGACCTATAACGAATACTGGCAGGCGATCGACGCCGGCTTCAAGCCGGAGGATCTCACCGTCTTCAACTATACCGAAATGGGCAACGACCTGCTTGAAGACGGCCTCTACGTGATGGAAGACAAGTTGAAGGACCCGGCCTTCAAGGAAACCATGGTGAAGTTCGTCCGCGCCTCCATGAAGGGCTGGAAATACGCGATCGACAATCCGGAGGAAGCCGCCGAGATCGTGCTGGACAACGGCGGCCAGGACGAGAACCACCAGAAACGCATGATGGGCGAAGTAGCCAAGCTGATCGGCGACGGATCGGGCGTTCTGAAGCCCGAACTTTACGAGCGCACCACCAAGGCGCTTCTCGACCAGAAGATCATCACCAAGGAGCCGCAGGGAGCCTTCACGACGGAGATTACCGACGCCGCCGCGAAACAATAATCTCCTTGCAGTCCCGAAAATGGAACGCGCGACCATCGGCCGCGCGTTTCTCAAAAGATACTTACGTAAAACATAACCAAAAGTCATTCCTTCGATAACCGGCATGGATTGATTTGTGCAAAGCAAATCCTTAAAAGGGCAAGCCGACGAACTTTAAAAGGGCAAGCCGACGAACTTTGCTCACGAGGGCTTGTAACCGTTAATTCCGGTTACCACCTCAGGCAGGGTGTCAACGTGTGAGGGGCGCGGTGCCGTGCCGGGATGACAGCGGATGTGGCGCCCCCCTGACCAGACGGAAAAGATCGCATGCTTCGCAAGTCTTCGAACGTTGCCGGCGTCTTTCCGGCCCTTCTGATCGCGCTCGCCGCAAGCTCCTCGCTTGCGCAGGAGGCTGCAGCTCCCGCCGCCGCTGAGCCCAAGCTGCCGGCCATCGTCGTGACCGAGACGGTCACCAGGGCGCTCACCGATCGCGTCATCGCGACCGGCACCATTCGCCCGGTCGAGGAAGTCTTCATCCAGCCCTTGGTGGACGGCCTGTCGATCCGCGCCCTCAACGTCGACATCGGCGACGAGGTGAAGGCGAACGGCGTGCTCGCGACGCTCAACGACGACGCCCTTCTTCTCCAGAAGAGCCAGCTCGAAGCCAACAAGGCCAAGGCCGAGGCCGGTCTTGCGCAATACAAGGCGCAGGTCATAGAGGCGCAGGCCAATCTGGATGACGCGACCCGCCAGCGGGATCGCACCAGGCGGCTCAGCCGCAGCGGAACGAGCACGATCTCGCAGCTCGAGCAGGCGGAAGCCCTTGTCGAGGTACGCCAGGCGCAGCTGAACGCGTCGAAGCAGGCGGTTGCCGTTGGTGAATCCGACATCAAGGTCGTGGACGCCCAGATCGAGGATATCGACCTCAGGCTCGCCCGCACCGGCGTCAAGACTCCCGTGGACGGCGTGGTTTCCGCCAAGAACGCCAAGATCGGCGCGATCGCCAACGGAAGCGGCGAACCGCTCTTCTCCGTCATCAAGGACGGCGCGATAGAGCTCGTTGCCGACCTTTCCGAAACCGATATCCAGAAGATCAAGGCCGGCCAGAAGGCGATCGTCACCATCGCCGGCGGCAGGACCACGATTGAAGGCAAGGTGCGGCTCGTTTCGCCGACCGTCGATCCCACCACCCGTCTCGGCCTGGTGCATATCGTCATCGACGACGAGAGCGGCGCGCGCGCCGGCATGTATGCCAAGGCAGACATCATCGTCAGCGAGGCCAATGCCCTCGCCTTGCCGCTTTCGGCGGTTATCACCAACCGCGACGGCTCGTCCGCCCGCAAGGTCGAGGATAACGTCGTCAAGCAGGTGAAGATCGAGACCGGCATCCAGGACAACGGTTTCGTTGAGGTCGTCAGCGGGCTCGAAGCCGGCGACATGGTTGTTTCCAAGGCCGGCGCGTTCGTGCGCGACGGCGACAAGATCGCCCCGGTTGCGGACGAATCCGCAGCCTCGAACTGACCGAGGTCGTGCCATGAACTTCTCTGCCTGGTCGATCCGCAATCCGATCGCCCCGCTGCTCGGTTTTGCGCTGCTGCTCTATCTCGGCATGCAGTCGTTCTTTTCGCTGCCGATCACCCGTTTCCCGAACATCGACGTTCCCGTCGTCTCGATCACCGTTACCCAGAGCGGCGCATCGCCTGCCGAACTCGAGGCGCAGGTGACCAAGGAGGTCGAGGATGCCGTCGCCTCGATCAGCGGCATCGACGAGATCCAGTCGACCGTGACCGACGGGCAGTCGCAGACCGTCGTGCTGTTCCGCATCGAAAAGCCCACCGAAGAGGCCGTGCAGGACACCAAGGACGCGATCGACAAGATCCGCAGCGACCTGCCGGCGGGTATCGAGGAGCCCGTCGTCACCAAGGTGGATGTCGAGGGCCAGGCAATCCAGACCTTCGCCGTCTCCTCTCCGAACATGACGCTGGAGGAGCTCTCCTGGTTCGTTGACGWCACTATCAAGCGCGCCCTGCAGGGCCAGCCCGGCATCGGCCGTATCGACCGCTACGGCGGCGCCGACCRCGAAATCCGCATCGCGCTCAATCCCGCCAAGCTCGATGCCTACGGCATCACCGCGGCGGAAGTGAACCAGCAGCTTCGCGGCACCAACGTTAATCTCGGCTCCGGGCGAGGCCAGGTGGCCGGCAACGAGCAGACGATCCGCACGCTCGGCGACGCGGGAGACGTGGCGCAGCTTACCGATACCACGATCGCGCTGCCGAACGGCCGCTTCGTGAGGCTCTCGCAGCTCGGTACGATCACCGACACCTATGAGGAACCGAAGTCCTTCTCGCGCTTCAACGGTACGCCATCGGTAACCTTCGCGGTGTTCCGCGCCAAGGGCGCCAGCGAGGTTTCGGTCGCCGATACCGTGGCGGAAAGCCTCGACGAGGTGCGCAAGGCGAACCCGAACGTCACCATCGAGATGGTCGACGACTCGGTCTATTACACCCACGGCAACTACGAGGCGGCGCTCCACACGCTGATGGAAGGCTCGATCCTCGCCATCGTCGTCGTGCTGCTCTTCCTGCGCAACTGGCGGGCGACGTTGATCGCCGCGGTCGCCCTGCCGCTTTCGGCCATCCCGACCTTCTGGATCATGGATATCATGGGGTTCTCGCTGAACCTCGTGAGCTTCCTGGCGCTGACGCTTGCGACCGGCATCCTGGTGGATGACGCGATCGTCGAGATCGAGAACATCGCCCGGCACATCAAGATGGGCAAGACGCCCTACCGGGCGGCTCTCGATGCCGCCGACGAAATCGGCCTGGCGGTGATCGCGACCAGCTTCACCATTATCGCGGTCTTCGTGCCGGTCTCCTTCATGCCGGGCATTCCGGGCCAGTATTTCATCCAGTTCGGCCTGACCGTCGCCTTCTCGGTGTTCTTCTCGCTGATGGTGGCGCGCCTCATCACGCCGCTGATGGCCGCCTATCTGATGCGCGCCGAAGACGCGATGGACGACCATCACGACAACGACAGCCGCCTGATGAAGGCCTATACCCGGCTCGTGAGCGGCACGACTCGCAAATGGTATTGGCGCTATACGACGCTGCTGGCGGCGATCGGCTTCCTGATCGGCTCGGTAATGCTGCTTACCCAGGTTCCCGGCAGCTTCATCCCGCCGGAAGATTCCTCGCGCATCGTGCTCTCGGTGGAACTGCCGCCGAACGCAACGCTTGAGGAAACCGACGCCAAGACGACGGAAATCTACGATGCCATCCGCAATGTCGATGGGGTCGAAAGCATCTTCGTGCTCGGCGGCGCGTCTCCCAAGGGCGACCTCGAGCTGCGCCGCGCCACCGTGCGCCTCATTCTCGGCAATATCGAGCACTCGCTCCTGAAAACGCTCGTCAACAAGGGCCTCGGCTCTATACCGTTCATCGGCCAATACCTGCCGAAGATGGAAGTTCACGGCCGCACGCGTCCGCAATGGGATATCGAAAAGGAAATCCTGGCAAAGGTGCAGCCGATCGCGGATGTCCGCATCGCCAAGCTCAACGACCGTGCCGAGCGCGATCTCTCCTTCAACTTCCTCTCCACGAACGAGGCGGACCTGAACGAGGCGGTGAGCCTGCTTGAATCGCGCCTGCGCGCCTCGCCGATCCTCGTCAATGTCAGCTCCGAAGGCGCCCTGCCCCGGCCCGAACTGCAGATCCGCCCACGCATGGACCAGGCCTCGCGGCTCGGCATCACGCCGCAGCAGATTTCGGAGACCATCCGCGTCGCCACCATCGGCGACATCGACGCCAACCTCGCGAAGATATCGCTCGATGACCGGCAGATTCCGATCCGCGTGCAGGCGTCGCTCGACGTGCGCCGCGATCTCGCGGCGATCCGCGCGCTGAAGGTCAAGACCGCCGCCGGCCAGAGCGTGCCGCTCTACAGCGTGGCCGACATCGACTACGCGGAAGGCCCGAGCTCGATCAAGCGCAACGACCGCAGCCGCGTCGTCTCGATCGGCTCGGACGTGCCCTTCGGCACCGCGCTCGACACTTCGACCGCCGAGTTCAAGCGCATCGTGGAGGCGACCGAGCTTCCATCGACCGTGCGGCTGGCGGAAAGCGGCGACGCGAAGATCCAGGCGGAGATGACCCAGAGCTTCGGCAACGCCATGCTGCTCGGCTTGATGCTGGTTCTGGTGGTGCTGATCCTGCTCTTCAAGGACGTGATCCAGCCCTTCACCATCCTGTTCTCGTTGCCGCTGGCGATCGGCGGCGTGGCCGTGGCGCTGATCGCGACGCAGAACGCCATGTCCATGCCGGTCCTCATCGGCATTCTGATGCTGATGGGCATCGTCACGAAGAACGCCATCCTGCTGGTGGATTTCGCCATCGAGATGCGGCGTCATGGCATGGAGCGCGTCCATGCCATGGTCGAGGCCGGCCGCAAGCGGGCACGCCCGATCATCATGACCTCGATCGCCATGTCGGCGGGCATGCTGCCTTCCGCGCTCGGCATCGGCGAAGGCGGCTCCTTCCGTGCGCCGATGGCGATCGCCGTGATCGGCGGCATCATCGTCTCCACGGTGCTGTCGCTGGTGGTCGTCCCCTCCTTCTTCCTGATCATGGACGATCTCTCCCGCCTGCTCGCCAAAGTCTTCGGCCGCATGGTGGGCAAGAAGGATGCGGAGGACGTCCCTCTCTCGACCGAGGAGCTCGACAAGGTTGCCCGGAAGAACGCGGCCTCCATTACCGCGATCGAAGAAAGGCTTGCCCATATCGAGCGGCAGCAGACCAGCGCCAACGACGACCGTTCGCCCGGAGGCAGCAATGTGCTGCGCCTGCCGCCGCTCGCGGCGGAATGATCGGCCGCACCCTACAAAAAAAACGCCGGGCTTTGCCCGGCGTTTTCGTTTCCAGATGTCAGAAGGCGGTTAGAGCCCGCCATTTTCCCGCAGGAAGCGGACGATGTGGTCGACGCCTTCGCCGCGCTTCAAATCCGTGAAGACATGCGGCTTCGCCTCCCGCATGCGGCTCGCATCGCGGTCCATCACGTCGAGATCGGCCCCGACATAGGGCGCGAGGTCCTTCTTGTTGATGACGAGGAGATCGGAGCGGGTGATGCCCGGCCCGCCCTTTCGCGGGATTTCCTCGCCCTGGCAGGTGGAGATCACATAGATGGTGATATCCGCGAGATCGGGCGAGAAGGTCGCCGCGAGATTGTCACCGCCGGATTCGATGAAGACCACGTCGAGATCGGGAATGCGCTCGGTCAGCCCGGCGATCGCCTGCAGGTTGATCGTCGCATCCTCGCGGATGGCGGTATGCGGGCAGCCCCCCGTTTCCACACCAACGATGCGGTCGGAGGAAAGCGCCTGCATCCGCACCAAAGCCTCGGCATCCTCCTTGGTGTAGATGTCGTTGGTGACGACCGCGACCGAGTAATCATCCCGCATCGCCTTGCAGAGCCTTTCGGTGAGCGCGGTCTTGCCCGAACCTACCGGTCCCCCGATGCCCACCCGCAAGGGTCCATTCGCCGATTTCATCGTGTATTTCCTTTCAAATCGTCCACATAACCAAACCGCTCTAGGAGCGGAAAAGTCGTGAATTCTGCCTCTCGTGCCGGAGCGAGGCGATATCCGCCTGTACGACGGCACTTCCGAGATCATCCAGCGTCGAATCCGCCGCGTGCTCCGCCGGCTCCCCAATCTGCGTTTCCAGGCGGGCGAGCACCGCCACCCCCTCGCTTTGGCCGCAGACGCCGAGCCGGATCGCCGCCGAAACCGATTGCGAGACCGCCGCATGCAGATAGGCAGCCAGCGCATTTTCCACCGGTACGCCGTGTGCCGCCGCGACCGCGCCGACCGCAACCGGAAACGGCACATCGGCAGGCAAGAGATCGAATACCTCCGCCGGCCAGGCCGATGCCGCCGTCACGAACGCCCGTCCGAGCGCCAGGGTTTCCGCATGGCGCTCTGCCGATCCGGCAAGCGCAAGACCAAGCTCCGCTACCTCCTTCAGGCCCGCTCCACTCTCGAACTGCCGGGAGGCTTCGCAGAACAGCACGGCATCGTTCCACAGGCTGCCGTGGGTCAGAAGCGTGGCCAGCCAGTCGGAAAGATCGCCGGCCGTCTCGACCAGATCGTCATGTACCGCCCGCTCCAGTCCGCCCGACCAGGCGAAGCCTCCGATCGGAAAGGCCGGGGAAAGCCAGGCCATCAGCCGGAGCAGAGCCTGCGTATCGAGCACGCCGCTCATCGAGGCTCAATCGTGATGATGGTGGCCATGATGATGGTCGTGACCATGCGAATGGCCTCCATGCGAATGATAGGCGCCACGCGCCGGCTGAAACGGCTCCTCCACCTCGGCGACAGTCGCTCCGAGCCCTTCGAGCATGGCCCGGATCACGTGGTCGCGCAGGATGAGGATGCGCCCCTCTTCGATCTGCGCCGAAAGGTGCCGGTTACCGAGATGCCAGGCGAGCTCGATGAGATGAAGCGTATCGCGCGCCTTCACCTCGAACAGCTTTTCAGGTGCTGCCCGCACCTCGATCGTATCGCCGCTTTCCAATACCAGCCGGTCCCCGTGATGGAAGAGCACCGCCTCCTTGAGATCGAGCATCACCATGTCGCCGTTCGAGAGATGCAGCAGCTTGCGGCGCAGGTGCCGCAGGTCATGCGGGAGGGTGACGGTATCGATCGGCGGATCGGTGATCTCGCCCGCGGCGCGGTAGGAGTGGATATGCTGCACGTCGAAAATCCCTGGAATGATTCGGAAATGTTCAGCGGCTGGAAAGCGCCATGGAGCCGCCGGAGGCGATCAGGACGCCCCCAACCACCCGGTTGAGATGGACGAAGATGCGTTCCGAACGGAGCGCCTTGCGCAGCAGCACGCCGGCCATCACGTAAACCGCCACGGCACCCACTTCGAGCAGGAGAAACACGATCCCCATCTCCGCAAGCTGGCTCCAGGCCGGCTCAGAGGCATCGATGAACTGCGGGAAGAAGGCCGTGAAGATGGCAATCGCCTTGGGATTGCTGATGGCGAGCGTGAAATCGCGACGCATCAGTGCTTTCACGCTGACATCGGCGGACCGCATCGAAGCCAGCTCCCGCGCCTTCCGCCAGAACTGGATGCCGACATAGACGAGGTAGATGGCGCCCGCGAACTTGATGATGGTGAAAGCGACGCTCGATGCCGCCAGCACCGCGCCGAGACCGAGAATGGTGATGAGGATGAGGAAGGCGAAGGCCGGCATGCGTCCCAGACCGCCAAGCAGGGCCGGTGCGGCGCCAAGCCTCGCTGCATTGGAAAACGCCAGCATGTTGTTCGGGCCCGGCGCGCAATTGAGCGCGAAGCAGGCGGGAACGAAAATCGACCATGCGATCATGACGAACTCCCCTTGGAGGTGACGCGGCCGTGGGAGCCGCCCGCATAGTGTTAGAACAGAAAATACCGCTGCGCCATCGGCAACACGGTCGCCGGCTCGCAGGTGAGCAGTTCCCCATCGGCGCGGACTTCATAGGTCTCCGGATCGACCTCTACATGCGGCGTCGCCGAATTGTGGATCATCGAAGCCTTGGAAATGCCGCCGCGCACATTCTTCACCGCCACCAGCTTCTTGGCAACGCCGAGCTTGTGGGCAAGGCCGGCATCGAGCGAAGCCTGGGAGACGAAGGTGACGGACGAATTCGTGCGCAGCTTGCCATAGGCCGCGAACATCGGCCGGTAGTGCATCGGCTGCGGCGTCGGGATGGAGGCATTCGGATCGCCCATCGGAGCGGCCGCGATCGAGCCGCCGAGCAGCACCATTTCCGGCTTCACGCCGAAAAAGGCCGGTTTCCAGAGCACGAGGTCGGCRCGCTTGCCCACTTCCACCGAGCCGATCTCGTGAGAGACGCCATGCGCGATCGCCGGGTTGATCGTGTATTTTGCGATGTAGCGGCGAACGCGGAAATTGTCGTTGTCGCCCGTCTCTTCCTTCAACTGGCCGCGCTGGCGTTTCATCTTGTCGGCTGTCTGCCAGGTGCGGATCGCCACCTCGCCGACGCGGCCCATGGCCTGGCTGTCGGAGGAGATGATCGAGAAGGCGCCGATATCGTGCAGGATGTCTTCGGCCGCGATCGTTTCCTTGCGGATGCGGCTTTCGGCAAACGCGATATCTTCYGGGATCGACGGCGACAGGTGATGGCAGACCATCAGCATGTCGAGATGTTCGGCGAGCGTATTGACCGTATAGGGCCGGGTCGGATTGGTGGAAGACGGGATGACGTTCGGCTGCCCGCAGACCTTGATGATGTCCGGCGCATGTCCCCCGCCCGCCCCTTCCGTGTGGAAGGCATGGATCGTGCGGCCTTTGATCGCGGCGACAGTATCCTCCACGAAGCCGCTCTCGTTCAGCGTATCGGTGTGGATCATCACCTGCACGTCGTATTGATCGGCGACGGTCAGGCAGTTGTCGATAGCAGCCGGCGTCGTGCCCCAGTCCTCGTGCAGCTTGAGGCTGGAAGCTCCCGCAAGGATCATCTCTTCGATCGGCGCGGGAAGCGAGGCATTGCCCTTGCCGGCGAGCGCGAGGTTCATCGGGAAGGCATCGAAACTCTCGATCATCCGCTCGATGTGCCATGCGCCGGTGCAGGTGGTGGCGAGCGTACCATGCGCCGGACCGGAGCCGCCGCCGAGCATGGTCGTGACGCCGCTCATCAGCGCTTCCTCGATCTGCTGCGGGCAGATGTAATGGATATGCGCGTCCATACCGCCGGCGGTCAGGATCTTGCCTTCGCCGGCGATCGCCTCCGTGGACGGACCGACGATGATCGTCACGCCGGGCTGCGTATCCGGATTGCCCGCCTTGCCGATCGCATGGATGCGGCCGTTCTTGAGGCCCACATCGGCCTTGTAGATGCCGGAATGATCGACGATCAGCGCATTGGTGATAACCGTATCGACGGCGCCTTCCGCGCGTGTGGCCTGGCTCTGGCCCATGCCATCGCGGATGACCTTGCCGCCGCCGAACTTCACCTCCTCGCCATAGGTGGTGAAATCCTTCTCCACCTCGATGAAGAGTTCGGTATCGGCAAGCCGCACCTTGTCGCCCACGGTCGGGCCGAACATGCTGGCATAGGCGGCGCGGGGCATCTTGTAGGGCATGGCTCTATCTCACCTGCTTCGTCATCCTCGGACTTGTCCCGAGGATCTAAAACTGAAAAACGTGGGGCGGTACGCTTGTGTCTCTGTCACGACCGATGGAACTATTTCTTCTTATGGCAGGTCCTCGGGATAAGCCCGAAGGATGAAGGATGTGGGCATGCCATCACAGCGCGCCCATGACCTTCTGCTGGAAACCGTAGACGGTGCGCTTGCCCGAAAGCGGGATCAGCGTCACGGAGCGGGTCTGGCCGGGTTCGAAGCGCACCGCCGTGCCGGCGGGGATGTCGAGGCGCATGCCGCGTGCCTTTTCCCGGTCGAAGGAAAGGCCGTTATTTGTCTCGAAGAAATGGTAATGGCTGCCCACCTGGATAGGCCGGTCGCCGATATTGGAGACCTCCAGGGTTACGGTCGGCGCACCGGCATTCAGCTCGATTTCGCCTTTTGCAGCAATCACTTCGCCCGGAATCATGAATCAATCTCCCACGGTCTTAACGTATCGGTTCATGAACGGTGACGAGCTTCGTCCCGTCCGGGAAGGTCGCTTCCACCTGCACGTCGTGGATCATCTCGGCGATGCCTTCCATGACCTGGTCGCGGGTGATGACATGCGCGCCGGCCTCCATGAGGTCGGCCACCGAGCGGCCATCGCGAGCGCCTTCCACGACGAAATCGGTAATCAGCGCGATCGCTTCCGGATAGTTGAGTTTCACCCCACGCTCCAGCCGCCGGCGCGCGACGATCGCGGCCATGGCGATCAGCAGTTTGTCTTTTTCTCTCGGCGTCAGGTTCATGGGCGTCCCGCGATCAAATTCCGATAGGGCAAATTCGGATGTGGCAAATCAGATGTTCCAGACTTTTGGCACCGCCGCGCCGTTTCGCAATACGGTAATTGCCGGTACCAGAATTTTTCTCAACTCGAACCCGCTCGGCGCCACCAGCCGCGCCACGAGCTTGCCGTTCCAATGGCTGGCCCCGCCGGTAGTCCCTTCCAGACACTGATGCAGTTTCGGGAGGAAAGCCTCCGCAAGCGGCCCCGAATAAAAGAGCGTGGCATAGGCTACCTGGCCGGAAAGGATGGTTGCCTGCCGCGCCAGGCGCTCGATCTCGCCTTCGAAGCGCATTTCTTCGGCGTGAAGGAGCTTGCCGGATCGGCGTATCCGCCAGCGGTCGTGGAAAAAGCCCTGCTCCACCGCTTCGCCCATAGCCTGACGGCCGAGGATCACGGCTTCGACCGCGAGGAACTCGGCCGTCTCATGCAAATCGACCTCCAGCCGACGCGTCAGCGAGGCCCGATCGAACAGGATGGTTTCCTGGGGAAGCCAGTGGACGGAAGCATTTTCGCCGACCGAAATGCGCGTGGTGAGCGATGCCGTATCGGCGGCGGCCTTGTAGATCTTCTCATTGGCCTGGGTGGTGATAGAAAGGCTCGTGGAAGCCCCTGCGGTAACGGACCATTCGACCACATCGCCGCCGGTCAGCCCTCCCGAGGTATTGATGAGGATCGCCTCCATTTCGGGCGAAAACGTCTCGGGAAGGCGAATTTTTGCGCAGCCTTCCTGAAAGAACTCGGCGAGCCTCGTGCGGCCGTCGAACGTCTTGGTTACAAGGCGCCCCGCCCCCCTTGCGCGCTGTGGCGCATATCCACTGTCCGGCTGCTGCTGCACGTCGTCCCCTGAAGTTCGGCTCCTGCCGGGCAATCCGATGCAACAGCCGTGCCAGACTTGCCCTTGGCCGGCGCCGCGGTGGCGATGACGTCCGTGCTGTCGGCCTTGCGGAAGAACTCCCACATTCTCGAGGCCGGATCAATATTGGGATCGAAGCTCGGCTTCCTGGCGGAGGAAACCTTGACGACGCCCGCTTCCGTTTCCGCTGCCGCGGCGATCACCTTCTCGGTAGCGCTGGGCCTCGGCCAATCATGCGTGCCGTTGGCGAAGACGTAGGAAGCGATCCGTGCGCCCGCCTTGCAGGTATCGTGGAGACTATAGGTAATGCCGCCGATCGTCTCGGTCTTGCCGTTGCCGGTGCAGCCGTCGAGCTCCGTCCAGCGCTTCACCGCCGCCTTGAAACCATATTGCCAATAGGGTTTTCCCCCGCCCGTATAGGGATTGGCGGTATCCTTCTCGCCGGCAAAAGCCATGATCGAGACCGGCTTTGCCGGCTTGCAGCCTTCGGTATCCGGACCCCACGTGCCTTCGATCTGGACCGGACGCCCTGCCCGGAGCGAATGCACGAAACCGGCCGCGGCAAAGTCGTCATTGCCGCCGCAGATATAGGCCGAGAGCATGCGCCCGCCGCCGGAATAGCCCGATGCATAGATGCGGGACGGATCGACGCAGAACTCCTGCTTCACCTGCCCGAGCGCGGACTTGATGAAGCCGATCTCGTCCAGTCCGCCGGTCTGCGTCGTCACATAGGGGACGTTCCAGGCATGGGTGCCCGAGAGCTTGCCGGTCAGGCTTCCCTGCAGCGCCACGACGATGAAGCCTTCCCGCTCGGCGACCTTGTCCCAGGAGCTGCGGATGAGCTGGCCCGTCGGATTGCTGTTGCTGCCGTGGAAATCGAAAACGACCGGCACTTTCTGAGCGCCGGTATAAGAGGACGGGACGAAATAGACACCGGACCGCACCGCATCCGTCGAGCGTATCGTCATGGGGTGGCGTCCGGGTTCCATCGGCTGTCCGCATCCGGCCCAGGCCTGCCCCGAACTTGCTCCCAATAAAAAAGCCCCTACTGCGATAATGCGAGTAAGAGCGGGCCTGGAAAAGGTACCGGGAACGCAAACAAAATCCATCAGCGCCTCATCATGAGTGCACGAGCAGTATCGACAATGTGCGGGGCTGCCCTAAACGCCGCCTAGATAACACATATTAGACCATGATGAAATGCACGAAATACTGCGCCGGGATATAAACCTTCATCGGTAAAATACTGGGTTTATACGGTGAGGTGCCGCCTTGCTTCCGGCGTATCCAAAGTCTCAGCCAGACCTTCGTGGACGATCTCGCCGCGATCCATGATGTAGACCTGATCGGCAAGCTCCCGGCAGAAATCGAGATACTGTTCGACTAGGAGAATGGCCATGCCGGTCGAGTCCCGCAGGTAACGGATCGCCCGGCCGATATCCTTGATGATCGACGGCTGGATGCCTTCGGTCGGCTCGTCCAGCACCAGGATCTTGGGACGGGTAACCATGGCGCGGCCGATCGCGAGCTGCTGCTGCTGTCCGCCGGACAAGTCCCCGCCGCGCCGGCCGAGCATGCTCTTAAGAACCGGAAACAGCGAGAATATCTCATCGGGAATGAACTTGTCCTTGCGGGCAAGCGGTGCATAGCCGCTTTCGAGGTTCTCCTGAACCGTCAGCAGCGGAAAGATTTCCCGCCCCTGCGGCACGTAGCCGATGCCGTGCTTGGCGCGAGCATAGGGAGCGAGCCCGTTCAGCACCTCGCCCTGGAAGCTGATGACGCCGCCGCTCACCGCATGCTGGCCGGTAACGGCGCGGAGAAGAGAACTCTTCCCCACGCCGTTCCGCCCCAGCACGCAGGTGATCTTGCCCATCTCGGCGGTGATCGAGACGCCGCGCAGCGCCTGCGCAGCGCCGTAGTGGAGGTTGACGTTGTTGACTGTCAGCATGGTTGGCTCCGCTGGGCGAATGAAGCATCGAGCGTGAGAATAGTCCCCCTCTGGTCTGCCGGCCATCTCCCCCACAAGGGGGGAGAGGACTCGTGGCACTGCCTTGCCTCCAGTGAGGCCGGGGAGCGTGGCGTTGAAGCCCCTCCCCCTTGTGGGGAGGGGTTGGGGAGGGGACTTTCTTCAACAAGTGGCACAGCGTTCACCCTCACCGCCCCAGATAGTTCTCGATCACCTTCGGATCGTTCGACACGAAATCGATCGATCCCTCGGCCAGCACCGAGCCTTCCGCAAGGCACGTCACTTTCACTCCGAGTTCGCGGATGAAGCCCATGTCATGCTCGACAACCACGACGGATCGCGTCCTGGCGATTTCCTTGAGCAACACCGCCGTCTCCGCCGTTTCCGCATCCGTCATCCCGGCGACAGGCTCATCGACCAGCAGAAGCTTCGGTTCCTGGGCCAGCAGCATGCCGATCTCCAGCCATTGCTTCTGGCCATGCGAGAGATTGGCCGCCAGCTCGTCTTTCCGATGCGTCAACCGGATTGTCGTCAGGATTTCCTCGATGCGTGCCTTGTCGTCCGGCGAGAGCTTGTAGAACAACGTTGCGAAGACGCCGCGCGAGCGGTTCAGCGCAAGCTCCAGATTGTCCCAGACCGTGTGGCTTTCGAAGACGGTCGGCTTCTGGAATTTGCGGCCGATGCCGAGCTGAGCGATGTCCGCCTCGTCCTTTTTCGTAAGGTCGATGGAATCCTCGAAGAGCACCGTGCCGGTGTCCGGCCTCGTCTTGCCGGTGATGATGTCCATCATCGTCGTCTTGCCGGCCCCGTTCGGGCCGATGATGGCGCGAAGCTCGCCGGGTTCCACCACGAAGGACAGCGAGTTGAGCGCCTTGAAGCCGTCGAAGGAGACGGAGACGCCATCGAGATAGAGCAGGCTCTTGGTTCTGGTTTCGGCGATCGTATTCATCGTCTCACTCCGCTGCCTGCGCCATCGGGGTACCGATGTCCCTTCCCTTTTCCGCTTCGCGAGCGGCCTTCATGGCCTTGCGGGCGCTGAAACCGTGCTGGATCGTCCCGACGATGCCCTTCGGCAGGAAAAGCGTGACGGCGATGAAGAGCCCGCCGAGCGCATAGAGCCAGAATTCCGGGAAGGCACCGGTGAAGAAGCTCTTGCCGGCATTGACCAGAACCGCGCCGATGATCGGGCCGATCAGCGTGCCGCGCCCGCCGACCGCCGTCCAGACGACGACTTCGATGGAATTGGCCGGCGCGAATTCGCCGGGGTTGATGATGCCGACCTGCGGCACGAAGAGCGCGCCGGCAATCCCCGCCATCATCGCCGAAACGACGAAGGTGAAGAGCTTGATATGCTCGACGCGGAAGCCGAGGAAACGCACCCGGCTTTCGGCATCGCGCACGCCCACCAGCACCTTGCCGAACTTGGAGCGCACGATGCCCGAGGCAATCAGCAGGCAGAGCGCCAGCATGATTGCCGACATTGCGAAAAGCACGGCGCGCGTGCCGTCCGCCTGTACGGGGAAGCCGAGAATGTCCTTATAGTCGGTGAGCCCGTTATTGCCGCCAAAGCCCATGTCGTTGCGGAAGAAGGCAAGCATCAGTGCATAGGTCATCGCCTGGGTGATGATGGAGAGATAGACGCCGTTGACGCGAGAGCGGAAGGCGAACCAGCCGAAGACGAAGGCGAGCAGGCCCGGCACAACGAGCACCATCAGCATGGCGAACCAGAACATGTCGAAGCCGTGCCAGAACCAGGGAAGCTCCTGCCAGTTGAGGAACACCATGAAATCCGGCAGTTCCGGATTGCCGTAGACACCGCGGCTGCCGATCTGCCGCATCAGATACATGCCCATGGCATAGCCGCCGAGCGCGAAGAAGGCGCCGTGGCCGAGCGAAAGGATGCCGCAATAGCCCCAGACGAGATCGAGCGCCAGCGCCAAGAGCGCGTAGCAGAGATACTTGCCCATCAGCGCCATGACATAGGTGGGAATGTGGAAGGCGCTGCCGGCGGGAACGAGCAGGTTCAGCGCCGGCACGAGGATGGCGACACCGAGCAGGATTGCGATGGCGACGACGATCTTGCCTTCGAGCGCGCGCAGGATGAAGCCCGAAATCATGCTTCCACCGCCCTTCCCTTGAGCGCGAAGAGCCCGCGCGGACGTTTCTGGATGAAGAGGATGATGAGCACCAGCACGAGGATCTTGCCGAGAACGGCGCCCACCGAGGGCTCTAGGAACTTGTTGAGGATGCCGAGCGACATGGCGCCGACCAGCGTGCCCCAGAGATTGCCCACACCGCCGAAGACCACCACCATGAAGCTGTCGATGATGTAGCTCTGGCCGAGGTTCGGCGAGACGTTGTCGATCTGGGAAAGCGCGACACCGGCGATGCCGGCAATGCCCGAGCCGAGCGCGAAGGTGAAGGCGTCGATCCAGGGCGTGCGGATGCCCATGGAGGAGGCCATACGGCGGTTCTGGGTGACGGCGCGCATCTGCAGGCCGAAGGCGGAGCGCTTCAAAAGCACCAGCAGCGCCACGAAGATCGAAAGCGAAAAGGCGATGATCCAGAGCCGGTTCCAGGTAATCGTCATGCCGCCGAAGCCGAAGGAACCGGACATCCAGGACGGATTGCCGACTTCCCGGTTGGTCGGCCCGAAGATCGAGCGGATCGCCTGCTGCAGGATGAGCGAGACGCCCCAGGTGGCAAGCAGGGTTTCGAGCGGCCGGCCATAGAGGAAGCGGATGACGCCCCGCTCCAGCACAAGACCGACGGCACCGGTGACGAGGAAGGCGACCGGCAGCGCGATCGCCAGCGACCAGTCGAAAAGCCCGGGCGCATTGGTGCGGATCACCTCCTGCACGACGAATGTGGAATAGGCGCCGAGCATGACCATTTCGCCATGCGCCATGTTGATGATGCCCATCACGCCGAAGGTGATGGCAAGGCCGATCGCCGCAAGCAGCAGGACCGAGCCAAGCGACAGCCCGTACCAGACGTTCTGCGCCATGTCCCAGAGCGCCAGCTCGCCCTCGATCGACGCAACGGCATCGTCGATATCGGGTTGCAGGCTGGCATCGACCGAGCCGTAAGCCGCGCGCAGGATGCCGATCGCGTCGCGGCCGCCATAGTTGCGAATGGTCTCGATCGCGGCCCGCTTTTCTTCGACCGAGCGGTCGGAGGAGAGCAGCGAGACGGCGCGCGCCTCCTCCATGCGGGTTTTCACCTCGGCATCGGTTTCCTTGGCGAGCGCGGCTTCCACGAGTTCGAGATTTTCCGGGCTCGGCGAGCGCAGCACCGCATCGGCCGCCGAGAGGCGCACGGCGCGATCGGGGCTCAGAAGCGTCAGGCCGCCGAGGGCGGAGCGGATGACGCGGCGCAGGTTATTGTTGACGCGGATTTTGGTAACGGCCGCCTTCGCCACCTGCCCCGCCTCCTCACTGGTCATTGGATCGACCAGCGTGAACTGGGCCCCTGCCGGCTTGGCGATGAAGACGAGATTGTCCGATTTGCGGACATAGAGATCGCCTTCCGCAAAGGCTTCGAGCGCCGGGACGACGCGCGGATCGCCGGTGGCGGCAATCTGGCCGATCAGCGCTTCAGCTTGCTTGAAATCAGCCTTGCCCAGCGCATCGATCAACGGTTTCGGATCGCTCTGCGCCAAGGAGGGTGCGGCCAGGGAGAGGAGTAGAAAAACCAGACTGAAAAAACGGATAAGCATGCTGTTGTCCCCCGGATGGCCGGACAGTTGGAGGGCTTGGCTGCCCCTCATCCGCCTGCCGGCACCTTCTCCCCGCCTACGGGGAGAAGGACATTTGCCGCAACCGCGCCGGATCTCTCAGGCGCCGAGATGGGCACGTCCCCTCTCCCCGTTAAAACGGGGAGAGGGTTAGGGTGAGGGGCAATCCCCCACTGAAGTTCACGAGAAATCAGCTACCCTTGCCGCCGCATTTGCCGGTGGCGACGTTGAAGTTGCCGCACTCCATAGGCTTGCGCCAATCGGCGATCAGGTCCTTCGAATCCGGCAGGTAATCGGACCATTCGTCGCCGACGACGGCCGGCGTCTCCTGGACGATCTCGAACTGGCCGTCCGCCTGGATTTCACCGATCAGCACCGGCTTGGTGATGTGATGGTTCGGCATGACGGTGGAGGTGCCGCCCGAAAGGTTCGGGATCGATACGCCGATGATCGAGTCGAGCACGGCATCCGTATCGGTGGTGCCGGCGGCTTCGACGGCCTTCACCCAGGCATTGAAGCCGATATAGGCCGCTTCCATCGGGTCGTTCGTGACGCGCTTGTCGTTCTTGGTAAAGGCGTGCCACTGCTCGATAAACTCGGCATTCGCTTCGCTTTCGACCGACTGGAAGTAGTTCCAGGCGGCAAGATGGCCGACGAGCGGAGCGGTGTCGAGACCGGCAAGCTCCTCTTCACCGACCGAGAAGGCGACGACCGGGATATCCTCGGCCTTCACGCCCTGGTTGGCGAGCTCCTTGTAGAAGGGAACGTTGGCATCGCCGTTGATGGTGGAGACCACGGCGGTCTTCTTGCCGGCGGAGCCGAAATTCTTGATGTCAGTCACGATCGTCTGCCAGTCGGAATGACCGAATGGCGTGTAGTTGATCATGATATCCTCTTCGGCCACACCCTTGGACATCAGGTAGGCCTTGAGGATCTTGTTGGTCGTCTGCGGATAGACGTAGTCGGTGCCGGCGAGCACCCAGCGCTCGACGCCCTCGGTGTTCATCAGATAGTCGACGGCCGGAATGGCCTGCTGGTTCGGGGCGGCACCGGTATAGAAGATGTTGCGCGAGGATTCCTCACCCTCGTACTGGACGGGATAGAAGAGGATCGAGTTCAGCTCTTCGAAGACCGGCAGGACGGACTTGCGCGAGGACGAGGTCCAGCAGCCGAAGACGGCGGCGACCTTGTCCTGGGAGATCAGCTGGCGGGCCTTTTCGGCAAACAGCGGCCAGTCGGAAGCCGGATCGACGACGACGGCCTCGAGCTTCTTGCCGAGTACGCCGCCCTTCTTGTTCTGCTCTTCCACGAGCATAAGCATGGCGTCCTTCAATGTCGTCTCGGAAATCGCCATCGTGCCCGACAGCGAGTGCAGGACGCCGATCTTGATCGTGTCTTCCTGGGCGAACGCGCCGTGGAAGGCGGTCGTGGACAGGGCGGCAGCGAGCAGCGCGCCGCCAAGCTTTGCCCCAATCGATGGTTTGAAATTCATTGGTTCGATCCCCTCTTCTCGTTCATCTGCAACGACTTGGCCGCTGCTTCCGGAACTATCGGGTGCTGCATCGCAAAACCACATACGTCATATGACGTACCGGCGGGGGAGAAACGGGAAGCCGTCGGCGGGCGGGGATTTATGACCTCCAAGGTAATCGACCTGACAGCGGATGGGGATTACGTCAGGTCCATCGCCATGAATCTCGCAAGGAGAAATACCATGCCGGTCACCTATCTCATCAAGTTCGACATTCGCCCGGAGCAGCGCCAGAGATTCATGTCATTGCTCAATGGCGTGCTGGACGCCATGCGGCACGAGCCCATGTTCCATGAAGCGGTGCTCCATGCCGATCCCGACAATGAGAACCGCATGATGCTCTACGAAACCTGGGAAGATCATGAGGACGTGCTGGAGGTGCAGGTGAAGCGCCCCTACCGGGAAGCCTGGCATGCGGCGCTACCGGAGTTTCTCGCAAGCCCGCGCGACATCTCAATTTGGCATCCGGTGCGGAGCGACCGTGCAAGCGGCCCTGATTGACACGCCCTAAGGCCTGCGAAAGATAGGAGGCGGATGAGGAGCCCGCCATGAATGTCACCACCATCGGATTTACGAAAACTTCGGCGGAAGGCTTCTTCAACCGCCTGAAGGAAGCCGGCGTCAAACGGCTGATCGACGTGCGCCTTCACAACAGTTCGCAGCTCGCCGGCTTCGCCAAGGCGGAAGACCTCCCCTATTTCCTGAACGAGCTATGCGGCGCCGAATATGTGCACGAGCCGCTGCTGGCGCCGACCGAAGAAATCATGAGCGCATTCAAGAAAGAGAAGGGCCCGTGGGATGTCTTCCAGCGCAACTTCCTCGATCTCATGGCGGAACGGAAGATCGAGACGAAACTGAAGCCGGAGATGTTTCGCAACGCCTGCCTGCTCTGCTCGGAGGATACGCCGCATCACTGCCACCGGCGGCTGGTTTGCGAGTACCTGAACGAAAAATGGGAGGGGGCGCTGAAGGTCCACCATCTCTAGGAAGACTGCGGAAAGTCTTCGCGACCGCAAAAGCGCGCTTGCAAAACATCGCGTAGCGTTCGAAAGTGCCTAATCAACAAGCTTTACACCTCGTAGGCTAGATTTTAGGCATGGCAGCGCGGCAACGCATCATTCCCGTCAGGCGAGAATACAATCGGTGGGTCGCCAACCAGACGCTGGAAGACTATGCTCTGCGCTTCACGGCAAAGAGCGCCCGGCGCTTTTCCTCCGAGCGCATTTCGCAGACCGCGATCGGCGCGATCTCCTTTCTTGCGCTGGAAGCGATCGGTGGCGCGATAACGCTCTCCTACGGCACGACGAATGCCTTCTTCGCCATCATCGCCGCCGCAATCGTCATGCTGCTCGTCGGCCTGCCGATCAGCCGCTATGCGATCCGCCACGGGGTGGATATCGACCTTCTGACGCGCGGCGCGAGCTTCGGCTATATCGGCTCTACCATCACCTCGCTGATCTATGCGGGCTTCACTTTCATGCTGTTTGCGATCGAAGCCTCGATCATGACCGGCGCGCTTCACCTTGCCTTCGGTATTCCGCCCTGGATCGGCTACATGATCAGCGCCGTGGTGGTGATCCCGCTCGTCATCTACGGGGTGCAGATGATCTCGCGCTTCCAGCTCGCGACCCAGCCTTTCTGGATCGTGCTGAATATCCTGCCCTTCGTCTTCATCGCCTTCCTGGACTGGGAAAAATTCGACCTCTGGCGCGCCTTCGCAGGCATCAATCACTCCAATGCCGAGGTCGGCGGAGCAGCGCCTTTCGATCTCTTCGAATTCGGCGCAGCCTCCGCCGTCATCCTCGCGCTGATGCCGCAGATCGGCGAACAGGTGGATTTCCTTCGTTTCCTGCCGCCGGAAGGACTGCGCAAGTTCCGCCACAAGGTGGCGGTGTTTCTTGCGGGCTCCGGCTGGGTCGTGGTTGGCGTGCCGAAGCTGCTCGCCGGCTCCTTCCTCGCCGTGCTGACGCTTTCGACCGGCGTGCCCGTGGGCGAAGCCGCCGATCCGGCCCATATGTATCTCGCCGCCTTCGGCTACATGATCCCCAACGAGACGGCGGCACTCCTGCTGATGGCCGCCTTCGTGGCGGTCTCGCAGCTCAAGATCAACGTTATGAACGCCTATGCGGGCTCGCTCGCCTGGTCGAACTTCTTTTCGCGGCTGACGCACAGCCATCCAGGCCGGGTGGTCTGGCTGGTCTTCAACGTGGCGATCGCCCTGCTTTTGATGGAACTCGGCATCTACCGGCTGCTGGAGGCGACGCTCGGCATCTTCTCCATCATCGCCATGGCCTGGCTCTGCACCATTTCGGCGGACCTGTTCATCAACAAGAAGCTCGGCCTCTCGCCGCCCGGCGTCGAGTTCAAGCGCGCCCATCTCTACGACCTGAACCCGGTAGGGCTCGGCGCCATGTTCGGTTCGGCGGGCGTGGCGCTTGCCGCCCATTTCGGGCTGTTCGGCAGCCTGATGGCTTCGATGTCCACCTATGTGACGCTGATCGCCTTCCTGATCTCGCCGGCGATCGCCTTCGCCACAGGCGGAAAATACTATCTCGCCCGCAAGCCGCGCCAGAGCTGGAAAAGCCTCGGCTCGATCACATGCTCGATCTGCGAACACCCGTTCGAGCATGAGGATATGGCCTGGTGCCCGGCCTATGCCGCGCCGATCTGCTCGCTCTGCTGCTCGCTCGACAGCCGCTGCCATGATATGTGCAAGCCGCAGGCGCGGGTGAACGCCCAGGTGGGTGCCGTGGCGCGCGCGGTGCTGCCGGAAACGATCGTCGAGCGGCTACGCTCGCGGCTCGGCCGCTATTCCATCACCGCCGCTGTCGCAATCTCCCTGATCGGGGCGATCCTCGCCATGATCGCCTATCAGATCGGGCACGCCTATCCCGCCAATGCCGAAATCGTCTACGGTACGATCCTGATCGTCTTCTTCGTCTTTGCGCTGATCGCCGGCATCGTTTCCTGGTTCTACGTGCTCGCCCATGACAGCCGCATGGTGGCCGAGGAGGAATCTTCCCGCCAGAACACCCTGCTCCTCAAAGAAATATCGGCGCATAAGAAGACCGATGCGGCGCTCCAGGACGCCAAGGAGACCGCCGAGGCCGCCAACCGCGCCAAGAGCCGCTATGTCGTGGGGCTTTCCCACGAGCTGCGCACACCGCTGAATGCCGTGCTCGGCTACGCCCAGATCCTCGAACGCGACGAGACCATACCCGCTCCCCGGCATTCGGCGATCAAGGTCATCAAGCGCTCCGCCGATYACCTTTCCGGACTGATCGATGGCCTCCTCGATATATCGAAGATCGAGGCCGGCCGGCTGCAGGTCTATTCCAACGAGATAAACATCCAGGATTTCCTCGACCAGATCGTCGAGATGTTTTCCCTGCAGGCCCACGCCAAGGGTCTTGCTTTCGAGCACGAGCGCGCTCCCTCGCTTCCGCAATATGTCCGCACCGACGAGAAGCGCTTGCGCCAGATCCTCGTCAACCTGCTGTCGAATGCGATCAAGTTCACCGACCACGGCAAGGTGCGTTTCGAAGTCGCCTATCGCAGCCAGGTGGCGAGTTTCACGGTTTCGGATACCGGCCGGGGCATAGCGGAAAAAGACCTCGGCCGCATCTACGAGCCTTTCCAGCGCGGCGAGGCCGACAGCGTCAAACCCATGCCGGGCCTTGGCCTCGGGCTCACCATCACCCAGCTTCTCACCAACACGCTCGGCGGTGAGATCAAAGTGGAAAGCAGGAAGGACGAAGGTTCGACCTTCCGCGTGCGGCTTATGCTGTCCGCCGTCGACCGGCCCAATACTGCGCCGGCTGCGGAAAAGAAGATCGTTTCCTATACCGGCCCGCGCCGCACCATCGTCGTTGTGGACGACAACGAGGACCACCGCGACCTGATGCGGGAAGTGCTGGTGCCGATGGACTTCGTGGTGCTGACCGCAAACAGCGGCCCGGACTGCCTGACCCTGATCGAGGGCGTGAAGCCGGACCTCTTCCTGATCGATATCCTGATGCCCGGCATGAGCGGCTGGCAGCTGCTCGCCAGGCTGAGAGAGATCGGCCAGACGGCCCCCATCGTCATGCTGTCCGCCAATATCAATGACGGGGTCGCGGCCAATCTGGGAGACGAGGGACCGAACGACACCATCTCGAAACCGGTCGATATCCGCCGCCTGAGCGATCGATTGGCGGCGCACCTCGGCCTCGAATGGATCTATGAAGGCGATCCTGCCTTCTCTCCACCGCCGATGGCGAAGGGGCCGGTCAGGAGCCCGGGGAAAAACCATGTGCAGGACCTTTTGCGCCTTGGCGAAATAGGCTACGTCCGCGGCATCGAAGCCAAGCTCGCCGATATTGCCCGGATGGAGGAAAACCGGCCTTTCGCCGAAGAGCTTGGCGCCTATGTGCAGGCTTTCGACATGGCGGGCTATATGACTTTCCTCAATCGCTTCGGCGAAGAAGGGCGCTTCGGTGAAGAAAGGGCCACCGATGGCTGAGACGGCCCTGCCCCGCGATATCGTGCTCCTGGTTGACGACAGCCCCGAGGCGCTGGGTTTCCTGACGGAGGCGCTCGAGCAATCCGGCTTCTCGGTGCTGATCGCCACCTCGGGTCAATCGGCGCTCAACATCGTCGAGCGCATCACACCGGATCTCATCCTGCTCGATGCGGTCATGCCGAACATGGATGGTTTTGCTACCTGCCGGATGCTGAAGACCAACGCGGCCGTGGCGCAGGTGCCGGTGATCTTCATGACCGGGCTGACGGAGACCGAGCACGTGGTGCACGCGCTCGAGTCCGGCGGCGTCGATTACCTCACCAAGCCGATCAACATCGACGAGTTGCGAGCCCGCATCCGCGTGCACCTTTCGAACGCCCGCTCCGCCCAGAGCGCCCGCGTGGCGCTCGATGCCGCCGGCCGGCACCTGCTGGCCGTGAGAGGCGACGGCGGCCTCCATTGGTCGACGCCGCAGGCAACGCGGCTCATTAGGGCCGCCACCGGCACCGAAGACGGGCTAGACCTTGCCGCCCGTCATATCGCGGCCTGGCTGGCGGGCCGCGACAAGCCCGGCTTTGCCCGCGACGCCACGTTCTCCATGCCCCGCAGCGGCGAGACGAACCTGCAATTCGCCTATCTGGGCGCCATCGGCGCAGACGAACATCTCTTCCGGCTGACCGCGGCCAGCAACCGTTCCGATGACGAAGTGCTGCGCCAGCATTTTTCCCTCACCCAGCGCGAGTCGGAAGTGCTGCAATGGATCGCCAAAGGCAAGTCGAACCGCGACATCGGCGATATCCTCGGCCTTTCCGCCCGCACGGTGAACAAGCATCTGGAGCAGATCTACGTGAAGCTCGGCGTCGAGAACCGCGCTTCGGCTGCCGTCAAGGCCGCCCATGCGCTGCATGGTGAGGAGCGGTCCGCGTAGTGGAGCAATCGATCCAGTGAATCGATTGCAGCGACGAACGCCCTGAG
Source organism: Rhizobium sp. LCM 4573 (assembly GCF_001854865.1). Lineage (GTDB taxonomy): Bacteria > Pseudomonadota > Alphaproteobacteria > Rhizobiales > Rhizobiaceae > Neorhizobium. The sequence goes on from NZ_MDDW01000001.1 coordinate 436,324, forward strand.
CCAAAGCGAAGGGCTCAACGAGCGGTCCGCGTAGCGGAGCATTCCGCTCAAGGTCTTCCGTCTGTAAACTCGACGAGATCCCAGAGATTGCCGTAGAGGTCCTTGAAGACCGCCACGATCCCGTAATCGGCCTCTTTGGGCTCCCTGACGAACTCGACGCCTCGGCCAAGCAAACTGTTGTAGTCCCGCCAGAAATCGTCCGTGCGCAGGAACAGGAAGACCCGGCCGCCGGCCTGATCGCCGATATATTCTTGCTGATGAGGAGTGGAAGCGCGCGCCAGAAGCAATGAAGCGCCGCCATCCCCGGCCGGTTTGACGACGACCCAGCGCTTGTCCTGTTCCGGCTGGTAGGTGTCTTCCACCAGTAGGAAGCCGAGCCTGTTCACATAGAAATCGATCGCTTCATCGTAGTCACGAACGACGATGGCGATCAGCGCCAGTTGCTGGTTCATTTTGCCTCTTGCCCTCGCGATCGAACCGGCGCGCCGGTTCCACCTTCCGTAAAACAGAGAAAGCCCGGCAATGCCGGGCTTTCGAGATGCGATCGATGCAGGGCTTAGCTGCCCTGCTGGACGTAGGTGTACTTGCCGTCCGCGCCCTTCTTCCACTCGTACATGACGTAGCCGGGAAGCTTGGGGTCGCCCTTCTCGTCGAAGGAGATTTCACCCAGAACCGTCGGGAACTTGCCCGCCTTCATGGCCTCTGCGACCGCCTGCGGATCGGTGGAATTTGCAGCCTTCGCGGCTGCCGCGATCGTCTGCATGGCGGCATAGGAGTAGAGCGTATAAGCTTCCGGATTGAAGCCGGCAGCCTTGAACTTCTCGACCAGCTCCTTGTTTTCCGGACGCAGCGTCGGGTCCGGACCGAAGGTGTTCAGAGTGCCCTCGACGGCATCGCCGGCGATCGAGGCAAGTTCGTTGGAGACGATGCCGTCACCGGAAACGAGCGTTGCCTGCAGGCCCTGATCCTTTGCCTGGCGGATGATGAGGCCGGCTTCCGTATGCAGCCCACCCCAATAGATGATGGTGACGCCCGCTTCTTTCATCTTCGCGATCAGCGCGGAGAAATCCTTGTCGCCGACATTGACGCCTTCACGGACGACTTCCTTCAGGCCGGCGGCATTCATCGCCTTCTTGGTTTCTTCGGCAAGGCCCTGACCATAAGGGGTCTTGTCGTCGATGACGGCAATCTTGGCATCCTTGAACTTTTCAGCGAGATAGGCGCCGGCAATGGTGCCCTGCTGGTCGTCGCGGCCGCAGGTGCGGAAGGTGTTCCACAGATCGCGTTCGGTGAAGACCGGGTTGGTTGCAGCCGGCGTGATTTCCAGGATGCCGTTTTCGGCATAGACTTCCGATGCTGGGATAGATACGCCCGAGTTGAAGTGGCCGACCACGAACTGGACGCCATCGGCTGCGAACTTGTTGGCTACGGAGACGCCCTGCTTCGGATCGGAAACGTCGTCGCCGACCACGATCTTAATCTGCTCGCCGTTGATGCCGCCAGCCGCGTTGATATCGGCGGCAGCCTGCTCGGCGCCCTTCAGGATCTGTGCGCCGAAAGCCGCGTTCGGGCCGGTGATCGGGGCGCCTACCCCGACGATGACGTCGGCCCATGCGCTGCCGCTGAAGGCGACCATGGCCGTCAGCGCAACCGCGGAAAGAAGAGACTTCTTCATTGATGTACTCCCAGTTTCTTAAGCGGGTCGGGTTATAGCCAGCGCAATCCCCACCAATACTGCGCCGGAAGTTGTTCCACTCTGGGTTTCCACTTGAGGTTTTTACCCAAGTCAATCTGATGGCAGAAAACTCTGCCTGTCAATCTTTCTTCTTCCATGAGAAAGCTGAGGTCGGCTCGTACAGCCAATAATAGTTCTGCACCATTTGGCGGGTGCGCCGCATGCGGAAACCGGCGCTCGAAAAGACGAGCAGAAGCACCGTGTCGATGATGTAGTAGAACGGGCTGATGAACGGTCCCTGGAACAGGGCATAGTGCATGAAACGCATCACCACGCCGAGCAGCAGCGTATAGATCACCACGGTCGGATAGCCGCTCCAGCCCTCGGCCACCGCCTTGCCGGTGCGCCAGGCGGTCCAGAAGCCGATCAGCATCACCAAGAAGCGCAGAACGTAGCGAACGCCGGTGTCGCTCTCGAAGAAAAGCCCTTGCATGTCAAACTCTCCCTCTCACCGTTCTCAATGCCGTCCGCCTTCGAGATAGGCGGCGCGCACTTCCGGATTGGCAAGCAGTTCCTTGCCGGTGCCCGCCATCGTCACCTTGCCGTTGACCATGACATAGCCCCTGTCGGAGAGCTTCAGCGCGGCGAAGGCATTCTGCTCGACTAGGAAGACCGTCAGTCCCTCCTCCTGGTTGAGCTTCTTGATAGCCTCGAAAATGCTCTTGACTATGAGCGGGGCAAGCCCCAGCGAAGGCTCGTCGAGAAGCAGGAGCTTGGGCCTCGCCATCAGCGCGCGGCCGATAGAGAGCATCTGCTGCTCGCCGCCCGAAAGCGTGCCGCCACGCTGGCTCTGACGTTCCTTCAGCCGCGGGAAGAGCGTGAAGATCTTCTCCACGTCCTCCTTGAAGTATTTCAGATTGTCGAGGCCCGCACCCATCTGCAGGTTTTCCAGAACGGTCATGCGCGGAAAGATGCGCCGCCCCTCGGGAGACTGGGATATGCGCCGGCGCGCGATCAGATGGGTCGGCTGGCGGGTGATGTCCTCGCCGTCGAAGATGACCGAGCCGCTGCGTGCCTGCGGGCTGCCGCAAATGGTCATCATCAGGGTCGACTTGCCGGCGCCGTTGGCGCCGATGAGGCTGACGATCTCGCCCCTGTTGACCACGACATCAACGCCTGCGAGGGCGCGGATATTGCCGTAATAGGTTTCGACACCCTGGACGTTCAGAAGGGGTTCGCCGGCCATCAGTTCGCCCCTCCGTCGAGTTCTTCCGCAATCACCTCTTCCACCTCGTCATCTTCAACGCCGAGATAGGCGGCAATCACCTTCGGGTCGTTCTTCACCTCGTCCGGAGTACCATCCGATATCTTCTGGCCGTATTCCAGCACCACCACATGGTCCGAGATTTCCATGACCACGGACATGTCGTGCTCGATGAGCAGGATCGAGACGCCCTCGTCCCGGATCGTATGCAGCAGCGTGTTGAGGGCCGCAGATTCGCGCGGGTTGAGGCCGGCGGCCGGCTCATCCAGGCAGAGGAGTTCGGGCCCGGTGCACATGGCGCGGGCGATTTCCAGACGCCGCTGGGCGCCGTAGGGCAGATCGCCGGCCGGATCGTCGGCCCTGTCGATCAGCTCCGCCTTTTCCAGCCAGTACCGCGCCTTTTCGATCGCCGCCCTGGAGGCGTTCCGGTAGGCCGGAAGGCCAAGCAATCCGAGGATCGTATAGCCCGAAGCCTTCATCAGCACGTTGTGCTGCGCCACCAGCAGGTTTTCCAGAACCGTGAGACCGGAAAACAGCCTGATGTTCTGGAAGGTTCGCGCCACCTTGGCGATCTTGGTGATTTCGAAATCCCGCAGCCGCTCCAGGAGGTGCGAGGCGCCGTCCTTCTGGTTGAGCGTGATCATGCCCATGGTCGGCTTGTAGAAGCCGGTGATGCAGTTGAAGACGGTCGTCTTGCCCGCACCGTTCGGACCGATCAGCGCGGTGATCTCACCGCGCCGCGCCTCGAACGAGAAGTCGTTGATGGCCATCAGGCCGCCGAACCTCATCGACAGATGCTCGACCTTGAGAATGGTATCGCCAGTTATCGTGGAAGTCATGGTATTCGTCTGGGTATCCACTTGGGGGGTCATCAGCCGTGACCCTCCTTGGTGAAGCTGCCGGCAATGGCCTTTCGTTCCTTCAGGAAGGCCGTCGGTTCTCTGCTGCCGACGAAGCCGCGAGGCTTGAACAGCATCACGATGATCATCGCGAGACCGAAGAGCAGCATGCGGTAGAGTTCCGGCGTGAAATCAGGCCCGAAGACGAGCTTCAGGAACGACATTTCACGCAGCAGTTCCGTACCGCCGACCATGACCACCGCGGCGATCGCGATGCCTGTGAGAGAGCCCATGCCGCCGAGGACGACGATCGCCAGGATCACCGCCGATTCGAGGAAGACGAAGCTTTCCGGCGAGACGAAGCCCTGGCGGGTGGCGAAGAAGGAGCCCGCGAAACCGCCGAACATGGCGCCGATCGCAAAGGCCGTCAGCTTCGTCGTCACCGTATTGATGCCGAGCGAGCGGCAGGCGATCTCGTCTTCTCTGAGCGCCTCCCATGCACGGCCGATCGGCATCCGGCGCAGCCGGATCGTCACATAGGCCGTCAGCAGGCAGAGTGCCAGGATCACGTAGAAGAGGAAGATCTTGTAATAGGCCGACGACATCGGCAGGCCGAAGGCCTTGGTGAAGTTGTTCGCCGCTCCGACATCGAAGGACCAGATGCCGAAGACGCTGGCCTTCGGGATGCCGGAAATGCCGAAAGTGCCCTTGGTCACGTCCGTCCAGTTGATGAGCACGAGACGGATGATCTCACCGAAGGCGAGCGTCACGATTGCAAGGTAATCGCCCCGGAGCCTCAGGACCGGAAAGCCCAGGATGATGCCCCACATGGCCGCCAGGATGCCCGCAAGCGGCAGGAGTATCCAGAACGACAGGCCGAAATGCTCCGAGAGCAGCGCGTAGGAATAGGCGCCGACAGCGTAGAAGGCCACGTAGCCGAGATCCAGCAGGCCGGCCAGCCCGACGACGATGTTCAGCCCCCAGGCCAGCATCACGTAGATGAGGATCTGGATGCCGAAATTATCGACGTATTTCAGCGACCCTTGAGTTCCGGCAAGCATGACGGCGACGATCGGGTAAAGCACCAGAGCGACGAGCGCTATCTTGAGGAAATGGGTGCGCAGAAAACCCTTCTCCTCGGAGATCTCCAGTACTCCGCTCTTCGCCTTGGCGAGCTTGCGGCGGTCGATATGCGGCTTGATGAAACCGACCACGAGGAAGCGGCCGATGGCGGCTACCGCCACGAAAATCGCAAGCAACCCCCAGCGGGTGCGCCACACCAGCGCATTGCTGATGTCCTGATAGGTCTCGATGCCGACGAACAGGATGAACATGCCGAGCGCGAGGAGGCCGGCGAAGATACCCTCCTTGATGGCCTTGGCTATCAGGTTGGGGTTTCCGGTATCGGGAGAATTCGCCATGTCAGACCTTCTCCACTTCCGGACGGCCGAGAATGCCCGTCGGCTTGAAGATCAGCACGAAGGCGAGGATCGCGAAGGTCGCGACATCCTTGTAGGCGATGGTGAAATAGGCCGACCACAGGGATTCGATGAGGCCGATCAGCAGCCCGCCGAGCACTGCGCCGGGAAGCGAGCCGATGCCGCCGAGAACGGCCGCTGTAAAGGCCTTGACCCCCGGAATGAAGCCGTCGTTGAACGACGCCACGCCGTAATACATGAGGTACATCGTGCCGGCGACCGCTGCGAGCGCCGCGCCCATGATGAACGTTATGGAGATCGTCCGGTCGACATCCACGCCCAGCAGCGCCGCCATCTTGCGGTCCTGCTCCGTGGCACGCTGAGCACGTCCGAGCGGTGTTCTGTTCACGATGTACCAGAAGGCGGCAAGCAGCACGACCGTCAGCAGGACGATGATGATCTGCTTTAGCGAAATGGTGATCGCGCCGAAATGGTACGTATCGCTGACGAGTTGTGGGATCGGCTTGTTGCGCGGACCCTGCGTCACCTGGATGAAGTTCGACAGCACGATCGACATGCCGATAGCGGTGATCAGCGGCGCCAGGCGGAAGGAGCCCCGCAGCGGCCGGTAGGCGACCCGCTCGATCACCCAGTTCCACAACCCGGTCATCAGCATGCCGACGACAAGCATCACCAAGAGCAGCAATGCCACCGGAATGCCCGCGAAGAAGGATGTCAGGATCAGGAAGATGATGAGAGCGGCGAAACCGCCAAGCATGAAAATATCGCCATGGGCGAAGTTGATCATACCGATAATGCCATAAACCATCGTATAGCCGATGGCGACAAGGCCGTAGATGGACCCAAGAGTCAGCCCATTAATGAGCTGCTGGATAAAATACTCCATATAGATTCCCCCGGATGCGATTCCCCGAAGGGTTGCATCTCTTTGTTCTTTGTCCCAAGCGGGTACTTAAGCTCAGGGCGGATTCCATACCGGTTTCAAAAGAAATGTGAAGACAAAAAGCCGAGAGTCGGCCCGAAATGAGCCGGTTCTTAACAATGTGACGTCGAAAAGATCAGGAATTTCAAAAATTCGGCGCTCCTTGTCCAAAAATTAGCCGGACGAGACAGTTCGCGAAACGGAATATCGGGCTTTCCTCGCGATTGACGCCCAGCGATGCCTGCAGCGGTTCTCACAACCCTCCYACGGCGCAATAAAAGCGCTGCTCTCGTCCGTCCAGCCGCACGGAAACTCCAAGAGAACCCGCGCTGAACTTCCGAAGATTGCGAAGCATCTCGCCCCGCGGACCGGGGAGGAAAACGCGGCCCGGCCCAACCTCGCCAATGGCTTAGCTCGCTCCGCCTCCCCGCCCCTGCCTGCCGGACTAGAATTGCCTCGATCGAACCCGGAGCAGAACCATGGCGGATACCACGACGAATCTCGAAATGCCCTTCATCCTGCCGGCGCAGGCGCAAAAGCATGTCACTCATAACGAGGCGTTGCTGCGGCTCGACACGATCGTGCATCTGACGATCGCTGCGGAACTCGTTGCTCCGCCGGAGGAGCCCGCCGATGGCGCCTGCTATCTGGTCGCCGCCCCCGCAAGCGGCCCCTGGATAGGCAAGGACGGGCAGATTGCCATCCGGCAGGACGACGCCTGGAATTTCGCCCGGCCGCGCGAGGGATGGCGGGCCTGGTTCACGCCCTCCAGAACATTCAGAATTTTCTCTGGCGGCTCATGGCGAGACCTTTCCGCCGGCATCGAAGGGCTTGAGCAGCTCGGGATCAACGCGACGCCGGACGCCACCAACCGGCTCGCGCTCTCCTCACCGGCGAGCCTCTTCAATCACGCGGGCAAAGACCATCAGGTCAAGATAAACAAGGCCGCTTCCGGCGACACAGCCTCCCTTCTTTTCCAGACCAACTGGACCGGCCATGCGGAAATGGGGCTGGTAGGCGACAATACCTTCTCCATCAAGGTGAGCGACGGCACCGCCTGGAGAACCGGCCTTGCGGTTTCCGAGGCCGGCCACGTCTCCCGGCCGAATCAACCGACGGTCCGCGCCAATCGCACCGGGACGAGCTTTTCCCCGGCAGCCGATCAGGAGAGCGGTTTCACGGTGCTGGCGCTCAACCAGGGAGAGTTTGCGCTCGGCGCGGCGGTGGCCGGCGGCGGCAATCGCCTGATCGTTCCGGCAACCGGCCTTTATCTGGTCGCCCTCAATGTGGCGGTACTCACCTCATCCGGCCACACGACCAGCCTGGTTCTGAACGGTTCGCAGGTCCTCTTTTCGCTCAGTGGCGCGAGCGGCGGCGCGCAGACGCAATCCGGTACGGGACTTTTCGCGCTGGCCGCAGGCGATTATCTGACGCTCCGGCACGCGGGAACCGCGCAACTGGAGCTCGGGCCCGGAAAAACGGAGCTTTCGCTGGCGATGGCCTGAGGTTCGGCCGTATCCAGACCGGGCCAGCCCTTTGGAATCAATGTCCATCCGAAGGGCCGGCTTGCCGCGCGGCGCAGGTAGCAGTTCCAAAACGCGCTCTACTTCGGGACGATTATTTTCCCTCTAGGTAGAAAACGGCCATCACATTTAGTCAAATCTTAAAACTGCGGGCCTAGGCTGCCCTCCGTGGTCTTGTGTTTGTGTAGAGTGTCCAATGACCGAAATGATCCGACCCCGAGTAAAATATGTCATCGGCCCCGATGGCAGCCCTTTGACTATTGCCGATCTCCCCCCGGCCAATACGCGCCGCTGGGTTATCCGGCGTAAGGCCGAGGTGGTTGCCGCGGTTCGCGGTGGCCTGTTGAGCTTGGAAGAAGCCTGCGAGCGTTACACGCTCACCGTCGAGGAATTCCTCTCCTGGCAATCATCCATCAACGACCATGGCCTTGCCGGCCTCAGAACGACGCGTATCCAGCAGTATCGCCACTAGCCGCGATACCAGCGCCGACGATTTGAAAAGGTGCCGTTTGCGAATGCAGCGGCACCTTTCGTTTGGTCACCGTTCTGCTTCCATTGACATAGCGTCCGCCTGCCCGGCTATTTTCCCAAGACCCGCCCTCTGCTTAGATCGGCGCGGAAACAGGAGCGGACACGATGGAAATCAGGAACGAAGAAAGCAAATCGGGCGGGCGGTATCTTGCCGTGATCGAAGGTCACGAAGGCGAGATGACCTATTCGCGGACCTCCGCCGAACTCATCATCATCGATCACACCGGCGTTCCGGACGCACTTCGCGGAAAGGGTGTCGGCCAGGCCTTGGCCGTTCATGCGGTGGACGAAGCCCGCCGCGGCGGCTGGAAGATCATTCCGCTCTGCCCGTTCTTCCGCGCCCAGGTCCAACGCCATCCCGAATGGAACGACGTCATCAAGGGCTGAAACACATTATCGGGACGAACCCGAACGGCGCTGCGGAAACGGAAAATGAGGCACGGACCCTCGGCCCGTCCCTCACGATGGTCCCGCAATTCCCGGCTTCGTCAGGCGCGGACGCGCATCGCGCCGTCGCGTTCCTCCAGCGCCGAAGCCTTGGCGAACTCCGCCTGGGCTTCCTCGAGCGCCATTTCCGCGCTCTCCTGCTGAGCTCTCAACTCGCGGATCGAGACCTGAAGATTATCCGCACGCTGCCGGGCGGCCTTGGCAAAGGTCGGATAGGCGAAGTGATTCGGATCGGCGATACCAGATTTCTTCTCTTCCAGAGTGATCTGGTGTTCGAGCTCCTTAGCCATCCGCTCGAATTCGGCCATCATCAGCTGCAACTGCTGCAACTGCCGGCGCTTTTCGTTAACCTGAAATTCCTTCAGGCGAACAAGGCTGTCACGCGACTTCATACGCAATACTCCCGTGGATAGCGAGACCCCGGCCCGTATACCCGGCGTGTTACACTCCGGATCAAAAAATTTCCGCGACGTTAATAAAATCCAGGCCGCATTAACTTTTCATTTACGGGCATCATTAATGATAAGCCCGATCATTTAAGGGTCGGTAAATACCAAGGTCGATTTCGACGCGGCAATGTGCGAGTCGCTTGAATCAGTTAGCGGAGTTTCCTCATCCGTTAGTTCAAGTCTGGTGATGACCAATCCTCAAAAGAAAACAGGCTACTACTAATTTTGTTTAATGAACTGATACACCTTGCCAGAGTGAATCAGAATTTGTTAACCATTTAGTGGCAGCTTCCAAATCAGGCAYAGTCTGGATCCGTGACGCGTAGGGGGCCAAGATTTACCTAGGCGGCGGTAAAGGGGATAAATATGCGGGTTCTACTCATCGAAGATGACAGCGCGACAGCGCAGAGCATCGAGCTGATGCTGAAATCGGAAAGCTTCAACGTTTATACCACCGATCTCGGTGAAGAGGGCGTCGATCTCGGCAAACTCTACGATTACGACATCATCCTTCTCGACCTTAACCTGCCCGACATGTCGGGTTATGAAGTGCTCCGCACGCTGCGGCTCTCCAAGGTCAAGACACCGATCCTCATCCTGTCCGGCATGGCCGGCATCGAAGACAAGGTTCGCGGCCTCGGTTTCGGCGCCGACGACTACATGACGAAGCCCTTCCACAAGGATGAGCTGGTCGCCCGCATCCATGCAATCGTCCGTCGCTCCAAGGGCCATGCCCAGTCGATCATCATCACCGGCGAACTGATCGTGAACCTCGATGCCAAGACCGTCGAAGTCGGCGGCCAGCGCGTCCACCTGACGGGCAAGGAATACCAGATGCTGGAGCTGCTTTCGCTCCGCAAGGGCACCACCCTCACCAAGGAAATGTTCCTGAACCACCTTTACGGCGGCATGGACGAGCCGGAACTGAAGATCATCGACGTCTTCATCTGCAAGCTGCGCAAGAAGCTCGCCAATGCGGCCGGCGGTGCGAACTACATCGAAACCGTCTGGGGCCGCGGCTATGTGCTGCGCGAGCCCGACGGCGCCGAATACGCCGAAACAGCCTGACGACTGCGCCTTCCCCTTTTCGAAGCGCCTGTGCGAAAACCCTTCGCGCAGGCGTTTTGCTTTATGATGCCCGCCACATTCCGGGAGGAGGCCTTGAAGCACGGCACCGACAGTCGGAAGTGGCTGAAAAACTCGGATCAAGCGGCCGCCGAAAGGCCGGAAAAGACTGAAGTGAGAATCTTGCGGTCGAAGGGTTTCAGCAGAAAATCGTCCGCCCCGGCGCGTTTTCCGATCATCATCTTCTTCAAGTCCGCTTCGATGACGCAGTAGAAGATGCGGACATTATTGCCGTTCGGCATGGCGCGAACGGCGACAATGAGATCGACAGCCTCTTCGAGCGCCGAATCGACGATGAGGAAGGCAGGGAGTTCAGCCTGGCAGCCGAGGATCGCCTCACGCGCGCTGCCTGCTTCGGCGACGAGAAACCCGAGTTCCGAAAGGATGCGCTTGCCGACCTTGCGCACGATGTCTGAGCTGTCGGCAATCATCAAACGCTGCATCGCGATCCCCCTGGCGCCCCCGCCTCCGGCAGATGGAAGCGAGCCCACAATCATTAACGGGTTGCAGCTAACGAATCGTTACGCGGCAATCGCGAATCGGCATTTTCACGCTACAGCGGCTTCGGCGATGAAGACGATCTTCTCGTCGGTCACGATATGCTTGAGGTCCATGCCGCACTCTTCCGCCAACAATACGGTATAGTAGGGCTGGATCGAGTGGGCATCGATCGCCTCCTCCAGGGTTCCGGAGAGGATTTCGGTGAATTTCGGCGGCACCCGCATCATTCTCCCCTTCACGGTAATCGTGAACCGGGCATCGTATTCCGGGTTCTCGAGCACCACTTCCACCGAACCGCCGCGCGGGATGCCGGCATAGGCGACGAGGAAGAGGTTGAGCAGCAGCTTGACACGGTTCTTGGCGATGATCGCGCGTGGGCCGCTCCAGCTGACTTCAGTCTTCCTTTCGGCGCTGGCGAAATCCTTGGCGGCTTTTTCAGCCTCTCCCGTATCGATCGAGGCGCCGACCGACCCGGAGGCTCCGAAGGCGAGCCGTGCGAATTTGAGACGCACGGAGGCATTGTTGGCGGAGGTGCGGATGAGGTCCAGCGCATCGCTGTCGGCCGCGCCCTCGTCGAGCAGTTCCAGGCCGTTGTTGATCGCGCCGACCGGAGAAATCACGTCATGGCACACCCGGCTGCACAGGAGAGCCGCAAGATCCGGCCCGCTGAGGGTGAGATTTGGATTCTTCGGCATGTTTTTCTCCTGTATGGGGTTCGCTGCGCCATCTGGCCATGTCAAGGTTGCGTGGAGATGGTGCCGTGATATGAGCCACAATGACACCATATTTGGTAAACCGATTATTAAGGCCAACCAAGCAAAATGGGTATGCCGATGATCGGCGCCTGTACGACACAATCGACGGATCCGACGATGCGCTTGCTTCAAATCTCCGCCCTCACCCGCCTTCTGACCACTCTCGCTGCCGTAACGGCGGCGGCATGGCTCACGGTTCAGCCGGCCCGAGCGCAGGCACAGAACGAAAGCCAGTACACGGCGCAGGAGATCGTTGACGCCGGCCACAGCTTCTTCGGCTCCACCAGCGGCGGGCTTGCGAAGGTCGTCGAGAACGCCTTTCAAAAATATGGCCTCCCGAACGGCTATATCCTCGGGCAGGAAGGTTCCGGTGCATTTATAGCCGGCCTCACCTATGGCGAAGGCGAACTCTATACCAAGAATGCCGGCCAGCACCCGGTCTTCTGGCAGGGCCCTTCGCTCGGTATCGATTACGGCGGACAGGGCACCCGCGCCATGATGCTCGTCTATGACTTGCCTTCGGTCGACAGCCTCTATGCCCGCTTCGGCGGCGTTTCCGGCTCCGCCTTCGTGGTCGCCGGCGTCGGCATGACGGTGCTCAAGAACAACAATATGCTGCTGGTGCCGATCCGCACCGGCCTCGGCGCACGCCTCGGCGTCAATGTCGGATATCTGAAGCTGACCCGCTCTCCGACCTGGAACCCTTTCTGAGCCTGGCGATTATTCCTGCCCCACTGCAAGCGATGCTTGCCGGGCGACGCGCCCCATGTTTTAACGGAGGCAAAGACCTCCTATACGATTTCAGCTTGGCTCTGACGTGATCGAATTCGCTCTCCTGTTCGGCCTGGGTTTCCTGAGCGCAACGCTTCTGGCGATGCTGATCGCGCCGGCCATTCACGGCCRTATCGTCCGCTATACCGAGAACCGGCTGAAGGCGACGCTGCCGATCAGCCCGCAGGAAGTGCGCGCCCAGCGCGATATGGCGCGCGCCGTCTATGCCGCCGAAAATGCCCGCACGAAACAGGAGCTGACGGAGGAGCGCGACAGGCTGACCGCCCTGCAGCTTCGCTACGACGCGCTCGCCGAGGAAGCCAAGCGCCTGCACGGCGAGAACCACGACCTGCATATGCAGATCAACGATCTGGACGTCGAAGCCGCCGAGGCGCGATCGAAGCTGCGCCACGAGGAAAGCCATATTCAGCAATTGAAGGCTGCAATGGACGGAGCGGAGGAGGCAGGCATCGGCAAGGAGCTGGAGATCGAAACGCTTCAGAAGCGGGTGGCGAAGCTTGCGGCCGATGCCGACAATCTGAAGATCGATCTTTCCACTCGCGATACCGAAGTGGAAAACCTCAAGTTCCGGATAAACGCTCTGCGCGAGGAGCGTGATACGCTGCGAAACGACGTGAAGCTCCAGACCAACCGCGCCAAGGATGCCGAAACGCGGCTCGCCCAGGAGGAAAGCCGGTCGATGCGCCTGGACGACAAGCTCGCCCGCGAGATTTCCGAGCGCACCGACAAGGAAAATGCGCTAGAGCGCCGCTCCCAGGAAATCATCCGCCTTCGCGAAAAGGTGAAGGCGGCCAATGCCGAAGCGCGCGAGGCGAACCGTGCATTGCGTGACGGCGCACCGATGAAACCAGGAAAGACGCCTGCTCCGAAGCGCAAGACCAGCGAGGACCGGACGATGGAAAGCTCCTTCCAACCCTTGACCGCAAGGCTGCAGGATGGCGAACTCGATCCGGCAACCGCGGCCCTCGCGGAAGATGTCCGCAACCATGCCACGGCCGTGTCGGAAAGATTGCTGAATGCAGCCTCCAGCGCCAACGACGAAGCGCTGCGGGAGGAGATCGCCTCGATCGCCGCCGACATGGTGGCGCTGACCGCCGATGTCGAAGGCTCCGCCTCGCCGATCCATCCCATGCTGTCCGGCAAGTCCGGCCTCGGCAAGAAGGATCGCCGGAGCCTTGCGGCCAGAGCGAAGGAAAAGCTCGAAAGCCTGCACGGCAACTGATGCCCCGCGGTTTCGAGGCCGTTCGGGTTAGAGCCTGCCCTGCGCCATCGCGATCTCGTAAAGCGCAATTCCGGTCGCCGTCGCCGCGTTGAGGCTGTCGAGCCCGGGCGACTGCGCGATCCGGGCGGTGCGCACCCTGGACAGGATTTCGGGCGGCAGCCCTTCCCCCTCGGTACCTGTTATCAGCGCCATGCGACCGGCCGCGGCAATCGACCGGATCTCGGCCTCGCCGGACGGCGAAAGCCCCCAGACGGAAAAGTCCCCCTCCATCAGCGCACCGATGATATCGAGCGCCGATCCGCCCCGCGCATAGGGCACCGAAAGCACGGAACCCACCGAAACCCGCAGGGCCTTGCGGTAGAGCGGGTCGCATGACGTGGCGTCGAGCAGTACCGCATCCGCCCCGAAGGCTGCCGCGTTGCGGAAAATCGACCCGATATTGTCATGGTTGGAGATCCCGAAGGCCGCGACGACGAGCGCCTTTCGCGGAAGGCCGGCGATCAGCCCTTCCGCGGTTTTATTCTCTCCACGGCGCCCGAGCGCCAGCACGCCGCGATGCAGGTGAAAGCCCGCGATCGCGTCGAGAACAGCGGCGGAAGCCACGAAGACCGGCACGTCTTCCGGAAACTCGGCCAGCATTTCCTCGACGCCCTGCACGCGGTTTTCGAGCAGCAGTACCTTTTCGGCGCTGAAACCTCGCCCCGTCCCATGGGCGGCGGCGAGCATCCGCAGCACGACGGTGCCCTCGGCGATGAAGCGCCCTTCCCGCCCAGTCAGGTCGCGTTCGCGGATATGCCGGAACTCCGCTATGCGCGGATCGTCCGGATCATCGATCCGGATCGGAGGCGATATCCGCCGCCGTGTCACGGAGCAGCACCGACCGTCACATCGGCGACGATGCGGCCGACCGAAAGATCGAAGACGAAGGCCTTCCGCTCGGTTCCAAGCGATCCGTAGAAGAGTATCTGGCTGCCGGAGAGCGAGGTGGACTCCACCGTGAAGCCGGCCGGAAGCGCGGCTGTCGCGGCAAGCGGCTGGTCGGCGGGGACAGCAAAGCCGCCGCTGGCGGCAGCCGGGGCTTCGTCCGGGCTTTGCGACACCTTGTAGACAACGGCAGCGAGGACGGCCATAAAGCAGACGAACATGATCCCGCCCGAGACCAGTTGCAGAAGCACCATTTTCCGGCGGATTCTCTCCATTGCCGGATCAAGCGGCTCTTCCTGTTCCTCGATTTCGGGTTGCGACATGGGGTGTCCTTGTGCCGGCAAATGCCATTGGATGAATGAATGAACGACCCCTTTAAACAAGGCGAGCCGCCAAGGAAAGTCCTGAAAGCCGCCGATGAAGCCGAAGGCCGCCTCGACGCCTGGCTGACCGCCGTGCTGGAAGGGGAGTTTTCCCGCAGCCGGATAAAGGCGCTGATCGAGCAGGGAGCGGTCTACCTGAACGGGAAGGCCTGCACCGAGCCGAAGAAGAAGATCGCCCCCGGCGACACGGTCGAGATCGCTCTTCCCGAACCGGAGGATCCGGAGCCGAAGGGCGAGAACATCCCGCTCGAGGTGCTCTACGAGGATGATGATCTGATCGTCATCGCCAAGCCCGCCGGCCTCGTCGTTCATCCCGGCGCCGGCAATTGGACCGGCACGCTCGTCAATGCCCTGATCCACCATTGCGGCGCCAGCCTTTCCGGCATCGGCGGCGTGAGGCGGCCGGGCATCGTCCACCGCCTCGACAAGGATACGAGCGGCGTCATGGTGATCGCCAAGAACGACATCGCCCATCGCCACCTTGCCGACCAGTTCGCAGACCATGGCCGCACGGGCTCGCTGGAGCGGGCATATCAGGCCATCGTATGGGGCCGTCCGGGACAGCTCCACGGCACGATCGACGCTCCGCTCGGCCGGGCGACGGGCGACCGCACCAAGCGGGCCGTCAAACGCGAGGACAGCGAGGATGCCCGCGAGGCGATCACCCACTACGAGGTTCTCGAACGCTTCCATGAGAAGCCGGATGCGACCGCGCTCGCCTCGCTGGTGGAGTGCCGGCTGGAAACCGGCAGGACGCACCAGATCAGGGTCCACATGGCCCATATCGGCCATCCCCTCGTCGGCGATCTCGATTACAGCGCCGGTTTTCGCACCAAGGCGAACCTCCTGCCCGAACCGGCAAAGAGCGTGGTCGGCCGCTTCCCGCGCCAGGCGCTTCATGCCTTCCTGCTCGCCTTCGAACATCCCCGTACCGGCGAGGTGATGGAATTCGAGGCCCCCATGCCGGACGACATGCTGGAACTGGTGGAAGCCTTTCGGGCATGAAACGGGTGGTAGGTGGGCTCGGGCAGGCGTATAAAGCACCTGCTCAACCTACCGGGACATTCCATGAGCCAGTTTACGGTCACGAAACTTCTCTGCACGGAACTGGTCACCGCCCGCGATGTCGTATGCAGCGGCGAATGCCGGCATAGGAGCGACGAGGAATGCGCCCATGCCACGAGCCTCGTCTTTCCCTATCGCGGCGTCTTCCTGCGCCATGTCGGCCACGACGACGCGGTTGCCGAGGCGAACCAGGTTCTGTTCTTCAACCGTGACCAGGGCTACCGGATCAGCCATCCTGTCGAGGGCGGCGATGCCTGTCTCAGCGTGGATGTGCCGGAAGAGATGCTGGAAGAACTCGTTCCGCAAACGCACCGCAATCCCAAGGGCGCGCACTTCGTCTTCAACAAACAGCGTCTGAGGATCGATGCCCGCGCGCAGGCGCTGGTCGCGCTGCTGCGCCATAGCCTGAGCCGCGGCAGCGCCGAGACGCTCGAGGGCGAAACCCTTGCCATGACCCTGATCCGTAGGGCGGTGGGAGAGCGCACGGCGCATGCAGCTGCTTCCAGCGCCGGCCGGCAGAAGCTGGTGGACCGGGCAAAGCTCGCCCTCTCCTCCGATCTTGCGAAGCGCTGGACCTTGGCGGAGATCGCCAGGGAGACCGGCGTTTCGCCCGTCTATCTCACCCAGGCTTTCCAGCAGGTGGAGGGAACGCCGCTCTACCGCTATCAGCTCCGTCTGCGGCTCGCCCGCGCACTCGACCTGCTCGGCAGTTATGACGACCTGACCCGGCTCGGGCTCGATCTCGGCTTTTCCAGCCACAGCCATTTCTCGGCCGCCTTCCGCCAGGCTTATGGCCGAACGCCCGCGGAATTCCAGCACTTCGCCGGCCTGCGATAAAAATCGCTAAAGATTCTGACAGCGCCGCCCATAGCAAAAGTGTTTTCCTTCGCCTGCAACCATCCATTCGGGAGATGAAATCATGAAAGCGAACACCTGTGCTGCCTGCGATTGCGAACTCGACGAGACGCGGATTGCCGTGAAGATCGGCGGCAAGACGGTCGAGGTCTGCTGCGAGGAATGCGCCGAGGTGCTGAGAGAAGCCGAAGCCGCGACCCGCACCGCCCTGGCATCCCGAAAGTAACAGCCCCTAAGCACCCGATGATGCCGGCTTCCGGTGAGCCGGCATCTTTCCCGGAGAACCACCATGAAGAACGAAGCGCCAACGGTCTTCGACCGAGGGTCGGAAAAGCACGACCTCACTTTCGAGTTTCCGCTTCCGCCAATTCCGCTGGCAGAAGAAGAGGAAGCATTCACCAACGCTCCGGAACAGCGTGGGCCACTGGGCCTGTTTCGCCATCTTTTCGCCTTCCTCGTGCAAAGGTTTCGCCGGCGGCGCACGCGGCTGGCGCTCCTAGAATTGACCGAGGATCAGTTGAAGGATATTGGTCTTTCCAGAAGCGAAACATATGGCGGATACAGCCGTTACCGGCGAGATGCCTCTCACGCTCTGGAGCGTAAATCTCCATGAACATACATTACCAAACTGTAATGATATAACGCTTCTGTGAACACTTGAATCACCGTTTCGCCCTACTTATTTGTTAGCTGGGTTGGTGCGGGGTCGGAAATGACCCGCATCCGCGGCTCGCCTTCGGCCGTTGGGCTAAATCCAAGAGGGAGCCGGAAAATACGATCACAAGGGGGTGCTCTATGGCCCGCAATACATTGCCGTCCATTACCGCCGGCGAAGCCGGTCTCAATCGATATCTCGACGAAATCCGTAAGTTCCCGATGCTGGAGCCGCAGCAGGAATACATGCTCGCGAAACGCTATGCCGAACATGGCGACCGCGATGCGGCCCACAAGCTCGTGACCAGCCACCTGCGTCTCGTGGCGAAGATCGCCATGGGCTATCGCGGCTACGGCCTGMCGATCGGTGAAGTCGTCTCGGAAGGAAATGTCGGTCTCATGCAGGCCGTCAAGAAGTTCGATCCGGAGCGCGGTTTCCGCCTGGCTACCTATGCCATGTGGTGGATCAAGGCTTCCATCCAGGAATACATCCTGCGGTCCTGGTCCCTCGTGAAGATGGGCACGACCGCCAACCAGAAGCGCCTGTTCTTCAACCTGCGCCGGCTCAAGGGCCGCATCCAGGCGATCGATGACGGCGACCTGAAGCCGGAGCACGTCAAGGAAATCGCCACGAAGCTGAACGTCTCCGAAGAGGAAGTGGTTTCCATGAACCGCCGCCTTTCCGGCGATGCTTCGCTGAATGCGCCGATCCGTGCCGCGGAAGGCGAAGCCGGCCAGTGGCAGGATTGGCTGGTGGACGAAAACGACAGCCAGGAAGAAGTGCTGATCGAGCAGGACGAGCTCGATACTCGCCGCCGCATGCTTGCCAAGGCCCTGAGCGTGCTGAACGAGCGCGAGCGCCGCATTTTCGAAGCCCGCCGCCTTGCCGATGAACCGGTGACCCTGGAAGAGCTTTCGGCCGAGTTCGACATCAGCCGCGAACGCGTGCGCCAGATCGAGGTTCGCGCCTTCGAGAAAGTGCAGGAAGCCGTCCGCAAGGAAGCGCTCGCCCAGGCGCAGGCTCTGCGCGTCGTCGATGCCTGAACCCGCGCAAAACCGAACATGAAAAAGGGCTGCCTCGGCAGCCCTTTTCTTTGCGCGCCGAAGACCCGGCAACTACTCTGCCGGCGCCTTGACGCCGCTCACGCCCTTCCGGCCCGAGAGCTTCCATCGGACGATATCCACGGCCAGAAACGCCACCAGGCTTGCCCCCATTACCGGCAGCGCCCAGCTGAGCGCGGCGGCAATGAGGATTGCGCCGATCTTCGCCGGTGGGGAAAGATAGGTCCAGGCGCGGGTCAGCGTACGCGGTACAGCGCCGGGAGCCGGCCTCCTCGTCCACCAGATCCGGTAGCCGTAGACGATCATCACGATCAGCGCGGTGCCGAGCGCCGCCATGACGATCTGGTTGGCGGCGCCGAAGAGTATGCCCATATGCGCATCGATCCCCCAGCGGATCAGCTTCGCCACGATCGGAAAGGTCTCAAAATCGGCCCGACTGGTCACCTGAAGGGTTTGCGGATCGATGGCGATCGTATCCACCTGAGTCGGCCATTGCCGATCATATTCACGCACCAGCCAGGCCTGGCCATCAGCCCGCGGCGGACGGAGTTCGAGCATGCCGGAATCGATTCCGGCCTCCCGCGATATGGCCAGAACCCGATCGAGTTGCGCCACCGGATCGACGGCCACTTCATGCATGGCCATATGACCATGCCCTTCCCCGCTGCCGTGATGGGTGTGCTCCCCCTGCGGAGCCGAGGGAGACGCGCCGTCGAGCGCCAGCGAAACCGAAGGCGTGACCCAGCCCACCTCGGACCGGAACCGGTCGATACGATCTCCGGCCCAGCGGGACCATGTCAGCCCCGTTGCCGAAAGGAACAGAAGCCCCACTGCGATCCAGAGGCCGATCAGGCTATGGAGACGGCGCATCGCGAAGGCTTGGCGCGCCTTTTCGGCGGTGGGCCGAACGGCCTTGCGCCGCCAGAACCAGAGTAGAACGCCGCCGAGCACCGCCAACCAGAGCCAGGAGGCGGCAAGCTCGCTGTAATAGCGGCCGGGTTCGCCGAGAAGCAGGTTGCGGTGAAGATAATCGAGGGTCGTTCGAAACGGCAGGATGCCGCTGGTCCCATAGACCACCAAATCCCCCTGAATTTTCAGGGATACCGGATCGACGAAGATGGCCCGGCTTTCGGATTCGCCGAGACCGGGCTCGCTGAACATCACCTGCGTGGTCATGCCCTCTTCGGGCGCGGGACGGATCGCGAAGAGCCTCGGCCCCTCGCCTATGAACCCGCGCGCCGCCTCCGCCTGCGCGGCAAGCGGCTGAGGGCTGCCTGCCGTCGCAGCGTAGAGCTGGTCGCGATAGAGCCAGGTTTCGATCTGCGGCGTCACGACGTAGAGGACGCCGGAAAACGCCGCGGCGAGAATGAAGGGGCCGACGAAGAGGCCGACATAGAAATGCAGTCTCAGGATGAAGAGCTTCATCGCTCCGTCCTGATCGCGGGCTTCGGAACGCGGGTTCACATCAATAGACATGCCACCCCCCTCGCGGAAAGGCCCGCCCGAGAACCGGACAAGGGTGGTGAAACGGACAAGGCAACCGGCGGCAAGACAAGCCGCGCCTGCGGAAGGTTGAACATGGTTTCCTCCAAGGACGTATGGGCGGCGTGCGCTTCACGCCGGATCGAGTGGTCGAACGTCAGATGGAGAATGCAGGAGGAGCACGTGCTTCCCCCGTAAGCCCGAGGGCGCGCGGAGCAAGAACAGCGAAAACTGTCTCAAAGGATTGGTGTGCCGCATGCGGTCGGTGATCGTTGAGAACGAAGCTTTCCGGCGGAAAGCCATGCCCGATCGAACACGCGATCTGACACGCCGCCGAGCAGCAATCCGGCCATGAAGCGTCGGGGGAATGCTTTTGCGGCAGCGTCTCCGTGCCGTGGGTCGCGCAGATAACGAGCATCGGATCGGTTTCAGCCGATGCCATCGATGCCTGCGCATAAGCGCCGATCGCGCCCTGCAGCGTGAGCATGACGGCAATCAGGGCGGCGAGAACCCCGCCGCTCATTGCATCGCCGATAATCCGCCTGATGTCGCGCATGACTTCACATGCCCCGGCAAGCCGCCGCTTGTCACTGCGGCACGTTGACCTTCAACGCGCCGCAGCGAAATTCAGTTCGCCTTACTGGCTGCTGGCGGAGTTCCCGAGCGCGGCCCATTCCCGGATCGCCTCGTTGAACGCCTGCACCCCGGCCGGGCCCTTCTGCAGCGTGAGCAGGGCGCGGCGGCCATTCCGGTAAGCCACCGGAATATCCATCCAGTCGCGGCTGCGCAACAGCTCCAGATTGGTGGTCCGCGCATCGGGGAAGTCGTTCAGCGCGATCATGTGGAAGTCATCCGTGATCTTCGCCGGAACGGCGATCAGCGCATTGCCCCGATCCTGCTCAGTCTGCTTCATCGCTATGCGCTGAACGCTGTCGATCGCTCCGCCCTCGAAATCCGGCGGAACCGAGAAGACGATCTCGATCAGATGGCTTGCCGGCAGCGACGGGTCGGCATTGCGCTTGACGGTGATGAGCGCGGTCAGCCCGCGGCCCGGAACGGCGATGCGTCCCTGCACTACCGGCTCCTGTGCGCCGTTTTCGCCCGGTTCGCGCTGGAGCGACCAGGAAACCGCTCCTTCGATCGCGGTCGGAGCCGTCTGGCCGAGCCGCTCCTCGTAGAGGAACATCTTCTCGCCTGCCAGCGCCGGCGCATCCGACGGATTGGCGGTCGGCGCGGGCTGATTGCCGGCGGCCTCTGCGCCCTGCTCGCCGGTGGCGGCAGGCGTCGTTCCCTGAGCGGGTGGCTCGGAAGCGGCAGGCGCCGGCGGCGAATTCAGCGAAGCGACGGACTGGCCTTCGGCACCGCCGGCGGGCGCGCCGCCCGGTCCCTCGTCCACTTCCGTACCGTCCGGCAGCAGACGCTGCGTGAACTTGCTGCCGGCGACCGACCCATCGTCCGGGGTCGGAGCTGCGGCACCATTTCCATTGCCGTTCGACGGCTGCGCGGGAGGCGTCTGCGGCGTGGCGGGCGTCGTCTCCGCGGAAGGCGTCTCCGTTCCGGGCGGGCCTGGCTCCACGAAGGCGCTGACCATTTCCGTCAAAGCCTCCCGGTTCAGCCAGAGGCCATAGCCGCCGCCGAGAACGACGACGAGGCCCAGCAAGCCGAGAACCACACCGGTATAGCTGCGCTTCTTTTCGGGAGTGACGCGATAGGTCTTGGCGACGGGCGCATCGTCCTTCGCGCTTTCGGCCGCGAGCGGATCACGCGTCGTGCCAGTGAAGGGCGCGTCCTTGTTGTAGCCGATCAGCTCTTCCAAGTCGGCCCAGGGATCGCTTTCCTCCTTGCGGGTACCGTCCGCCTGCCGATCCTCGGCCGAAGACTTTGCCCCGAACTCGGGAAGATCGGAGACGGAAGGCATCCGTACCGAATCGGCCGCGACATTCGTTTCCTGAACGAAACGGGCGTCGATCGGCTCCGCCGCGGCGGCGTGGCTGTCGGCCTCCTCCCCCTTGCGGGTCGGCAAGGAAAGATCCGGAACGTCATTCCATGCCGATTCGGCTTCCGCGGCCTGCCGCGTTTCGGCGGGCTCGTTCCAGCCCCACTCCTCTTCCGGACGCTGCGCGGCGGCCGCCGATTCATGCTCCCAAGCGGGCTCCTGCGGCTGGCCGGCTGCAACCGGCTCTTCCTCATGCGCGGGATGGTAACCGTTGGCGGAATATTCGGAGGACGGCGCCGGTTCCTCGGCAAGCCTGTCCGAGGTATCCTCCAAGCGCGGGATCGTCTCGTAAGGCGCCTCGTCCGGCGAAGCGGAAGCCCGAATCGTATCCTCTTCCGGTATCTCGTCGCGCCAGTCGCCGTAACGCTGGGGTTCTTCGCCCGAGGGCTCCTGCTCTTCAGGCGCGGCCGCTACCTGCTCCGCTTCCTCCTCCGGATAGGCGGGAGTGCTTTCCGCATAGGCTTCGCTTTCAGCCTGCGGCTCCGGCTCATGCGCCTCGGCTTCCTCCGCGACAGGCTCTTCGGCCGCAACGGTCTCCTGCTCGGCCTGCTCCTCGTAGGTATCCGGCTCCTCCTGGGCAGCCGGCTCCTCGGCAAGAGCCTCCTCGGTCTCCGCCGGATAGGAGACCGGCTCCTCGGCAAGCGCCGGCTCTTCGATCGGCGGCAGGGCCTCGGCGTGCTCGCCCTCCACCTCGACGATCGCCGCTTCCAGCTTTTCCATCTGCCGGCGCAGCATGTCGTCCGAGGGACGCGGCTTCATGTTCTCTAGCTGCCGCTGGACCGCGCTACGAGCCTTGTCGTAGACCTTCGTCCGCATTTCGGGCGTATTGTTCGCCAGACCGTCCACGGCGCGGCGGATAACCGCTACAAAATCAGCCATCAGCACTTTCTCACGTTCATCGGCTTAACGCCGGATGAAAGGTAACCATTTTGAGACATTAGTCTTCAAACGGATCAGTCACAAGTATGGTGTCCTCGCGCTCCGGACTGGTCGAAAGTAGCGCGACGGGCGCGCCGATCAATTCTTCCACCTGGCGGACATATTTGATCGCCTGAGCCGGCAGATCCGCCCATTTGCGGGCGCCGACAGTGGATTCCTTCCAGCCTTCGAGCGTGATGTAGACCGGCTCGACGCGAGCCTGGGCGCCCTGGCTTGCCGGCAGGTGATCGATCCGCTCTCCATCGAGCATGTAGCCGACGCAGATTTTCAGCTCGTCGAGACCATCGAGCACGTCGAGCTTGGTCAGCGCGATGCCGGTGATTCCATTGGTCGCCACCGACTGACGCACCAGCGCGGCATCGAACCAGCCGCAGCGGCGCTTGCGGCCCGTTACCGTGCCGAACTCATGGCCACGCTCGCCCAGGAACTGGCCGATCTCGTCGTTGAGTTCCGTCGGGAACGGTCCCTCGCCGACGCGGGTCGTGTAGGCCTTGGTGATGCCGAGGATATAGCCAAGCGCACCGGGACCCATGCCGGAACCAGCGGCCGCCTGACCGGCGACCGTGTTGGACGAGGTGACGAAGGGATAGGTGCCGTGATCGATATCGAGCAGTGAACCCTGGGCACCTTCGAACAGGATGCGCGAACCCTTGCGGCGCTCCTTGTCCAGAAGCTCCCAGACGGTTTCGCGGTAAGGCAGGACCCGCTCGGCAACCGACATGAGCTCCTGCATGATGGTCTCATGCGAAACTTCCGAAACGCCGAAGCCGCGACGCAGCGCGTTGTGATGGGTGAGGATGCGGTCGACCTTGGCCGAAAGCGCTTCCGGATCGGCAAGGTCCATGACGCGGATGGCGCGCCGGCCAACCTTGTCCTCGTAGGCCGGGCCGATGCCGCGCCGTGTCGTGCCGATCTTGGTGCCGCTGTTGGAGGCCGCGTCCTCGCGCATGCCGTCCAGTTCGCGGTGCAGCGAGAGAATCAGCGTCGCATTGTCGGCGATGCGCAGGTTCTCGGGCGCAATCTTGACGCCCTGCTTTTCAAGCTTATCGATCTCGGCGACCAGCGCATGCGGATCGACCACCACGCCGTTGCCGATGACCGCCAGCTTGCCGGGACGCACGACGCCGGAGGGCAGCAGGGAAAGCTTATAGCTCGTGCCGTCGATCACCAGCGTATGGCCGGCATTGTGCCCGCCCTGGAAGCGCACGACGATATCGGCGCGTTCCGAAAGCCAGTCGACAATCTTGCCCTTGCCTTCGTCGCCCCACTGCGAACCGATCACCACGACATTCGTCATTTTTCGCTTCCTGTTTTCCGGGCAAAGCCCAAACGTCCATACGCGCATAACCCCATAGATCGAAATGATCCATGGAAGGGACATGCGCCGATCCGAATTCCCACAGCGTTTTGTCTGTCGTACACGGCAAACGCGCTGCAAACGGCCGCATCTATACTGCCTTGGCGGGAGGAAAGCGACCTGTTTGTGGCCATGCCATGGTTTTTGCGTGACAAATCACCGGATCGCACGCTATTTCGCCCTGTCGCCAAAGGTCCGAGGGCTTTTGCGCCGACGAAGGAGAATATCTTGCGCAAGATGGCCTATTTCTACCTCGCCACGGCGGCGCTCTGCTGGGGCGGCAATGCGGTGGCGGGCAAGCTCGCAATCGGCCATGTGAGCCCGATGATGCTCACCTTCTGGCGCTGGTTCTTCGCAACCGCCATCATCTTCACGATTTCGGTTCCGCAGCTCGTCAGGGATTGGCCGATCGTCAGGAAGAACCTGCCGATCTTCATTTTCTACGGCATCATCGGCTACACCGTTTTCAACGCCGCGCTCTACACCGCCGTCAATTATACGACGGCGATCAATGTGACGATCGAACAGGCCGGCATTCCGATGCTGATATTCGTCCTCAACTTCCTCCTGTTCAGGACGCGGGTATCGTTCGCGCAAATCGCCGGCTTTTCGCTGACGCTGGTGGGGGTCGCGCTGACCGCCGCCCATGGCGACCTCGGAAGCCTCATCCATCTCGGGGTCAATTTCGGCGACGCGATCATGATCATCGCCGTCGTGGTCTATGCCGTCTATACGATCGCGCTGCGCTGGAAGCCGCGCGTCGACTGGCGCACGCTGATGGCCTTCCCGGCATTGTTCGCGATGCTGGCCACCGCGCCGCTGGTCGCATGGGAATATTCCCGCGATGCCCTCGTATGGCCGGATACCGAAGGCTGGGTCATCGGCCTTTATACGGCGATCTTCGCTTCGCTCATCGCGCAGATCTTCTATATCAGGGGCGTGGAAAGCATCGGCGCCAACCGCGCCGGCCTCTTCATCAACCTCGTGCCCGTCTTCGGCACGCTGCTATCGGTCGCCGTCCTCGGCGAAGACCTGCAGCTCTTCCACATCCTCGCGCTCGCGCTGGCGCTCGGCGGCATCGCTATCGCCGAACTCGGAAAACCGGCCTCCGCCGGCGATCAGGCTGGCATCTCGGCGTCTTCCGCAAACAGGTCGAAATAGCCGTCCAGCGCATCCAGCGTGCCGAGATCGCCTTCGGCGCCGTCGAATTGCATCGAGGGCGAGGCGGCAAAATCGCGGACGATGCCGGCCGGTCCGGCAGCATCCGCTTCCTTGCCGGCGATGAGAACCGTCAGAACGATCGCGGAGATGAGGAGCTTCTTGACCATTGCCTGAACCCTGTTTCTTCGGACGGCCAGCCCGCCGTCTCTTTTCTCGATGAACTCAGCCTAGGACGGCAGGTTTTCGGTACGCTTAAGCCGATATCTGCAATTTTAATGAAATCGCGCTTTTTCCCGCAATGGGACGCCGCCTGGGGAACGCTGCCGGCGCGACATTCCAATTCCTAAACTTTTCCTTAAATTTTACCGGTCATTAATCTCTCGAAACCGAGAGAGACTAGGCGATGCGTATTGCGTTCACCATCGCTCTCCTGCTGCTGCTTTCCGCCTGTGCTTCCGCTCCCAACCGGATCACGAATGCCTGTGCGATCTTCGAGCAGCGGGATGGGCTTTTCAACAACTGGGCACGCGATGCCAGGGCAGCCGAACGTGAATTCGGCGTACCGGTACCCATCATGATGGCGACGATCTATACGGAATCCGGCTTCCGCTCCAATGCACGGCCGCCCCGCACCAAGCTGCTCGGCTTCATTCCGTGGAAGCRCCCCTCCTCTGCCTATGGCTATGCCCAGGCGCTCGACGGCACCTGGCTCGAATACAAGCGCGCCACCGGCCGCTGGAGCGCCAGCCGCACCGATTTCACCGACGCGATCCACTTCGTCGGCTGGTATCATAACCGCAGCCACTTGCGGAACGGCATTCCGCTCAACGACGGGTACAGACTCTATCTCGCCTATTATTCCGGCCATGCCGGCTATTCCAAGGGCCAGTTCGGTTCCGGCGTCCGGAAGGCCGCCCAGCGCTCCGCCGCCATGGCATCGAAATACGAGGCGCAATTGAGGAACTGCGGATACTAAGAACCGCGCCCTGGCGATAATTGAATTCCGTCTCCTCTCCCCTAAGTTCCCGTCGAGCCTGGGGGAACGTCATGAGGGCTCGCTTGAAGGGCATCATCGCATCGGTACTGGCGCTAGCCGGCTGCGGCTCGATCTACTATCACGATCAACCGCCGGGCAGGTTCAGCGGCAGCCTTGTCGTCATGTGGGTCGGCGAAGGCGGCCCGAGCGGCGATGGAAAATTCGTCTTCGTTCCGCGGCCGGATGCACCGCTGACCTTCACCCGCCCGAATGGCAATCAGCCAGCCACGGTCATAAGGCCTGGCATCATGTACACCGACGGCGGCTCCGTCCCGAGAGGCGCGCAGATATTCAAGGGCCTCTCGCCTTGGGGTTATGCGCCGGCCTACATGATCCACGACTGGCTGTTCGAAGCGCGGCATTGCCTCGTCGACAATGAAGACGATCCTCGTTTCGAGGGCCTCCGCCAGGTGACTTTCGATGACTCCGCGAAAATTCTGGGAGAAGCCATTCAGGCGCTGATCGTCCAGAACAAGGTAGATCGCAACGATCTCGCCGGCAATGCGATCACATCGGCCGTCAACGGAGCGATCGCGAAGAGGGTCTGGAATGAACAGGGGGCCTGCGCTCGCGGCAAAATCTCGAATGAGCATCGCGCGGAAATCGACGCGGCCTTTCCTGACATAGCGCCCGAGGAGAAGGACCGCGCCTTCCGTGCGCCGGCCCCGCCTCGCATCACGGCTGCGCAGCCCGGCCGGATTGTCTCGGCAATCGATTTCTAGGCCGCCCCGAATTCGACCTTGCCCTCAAAGCGCCTTCGCCGCCGCCAGGCTCGCCGGCGAACGGACGGAAGATTGAGAGTCCTAAGCGCCATACCCCACGATGCCTTTGATTTCGAGAAAATCGTGAATGGCCCAATCGGCGTATTCGCGCCCGTTGCCGGATTGCTTGTAGCCGCCGAAGGGCGCCTTCGTGTCCCAATCCGGATAGTTGATGTAGACCGAACCGGCCCTCAGCCGCGCCGCCACCCTTCGAGCATGGTCGATATCGCCCGACTGAACATAGGCCGCCAGCCCATAGGGCGTGTCGTTGGCGATCTCGATCGCCTGTTCCTCGTCCCTGTAAGGCAGGATCGACAGAACCGGACCGAAGATTTCCTCGCGGGCAATGGTCATGTCATTGGTGACGTTGCCGAACACCGTCGGCCGCACATAGTAGCCGCGGTTAAGGTTTTCCGGCCTGCCTGGCCCGCCGGTGACGAGCGTTGCGCCCTCCTCGATGCCGGCCTGGATCAGCCGCTGGATCTTGTCGAACTGTACCTTGCTGACGACCGGGCCGAGATCGGTATCCTCAGCCTGCGGATCGCCGGTCTTCAGTTTCTCAGCCGCTGCCCTGGCGATCATAAGCGCCTCGTCGTGCCGCCCGGCCGGCACCAGCATGCGTGTCGGCGCATCGCAAGACTGGCCGGAATTGCCGAAGCAGGAAGTGACCCCTTCGAAAACCGCATGTTCGAGATCGGCGCCGGGAAGGATGATGTTGGGAGACTTTCCGCCGAGCTCCTGCGCCACCCGTTTGACCGTATCGGCCGCCGTCTTGGCGACGATGATGCCGGCGCGCGTCGAGCCGGTGAAGGAGACCATGTCGACATCCGGATGGCCGGYCATCACCTGCCCGACATCGGGACCGGTGCCGTTCACCAGATTGAAGACGCCCTTAGGTGTGCCGGCCGCCTCCATCACCTCGGCGAAGATGATGCCGCTGATCGGCGCGATCTCGGAAGGCTTCAGAACCATGGTGCAGCCAGCGGCGATCGCGGGCGCCACCTTGCAGACGATCTGGTTGAGCGGCCAGTTCCACGGGGTGATGAGGGCGCAAACACCAATCGGCTCCTTGACGATGGTGGTCGTCCCACGTTTTTCAATAAACTCGTAAGCCTCGAAGGCTTCGATCGTAGCGATGAGGTGTCCCTTGCCGGCGGCAGCCTGCGAATTGCGGGCAAAGCTGAGCGGCGCCCCCATTTCCCGCGAGACCGCTGTGGCAATGTCTTCGTAGCGTTTCTCGTATTCGGCGAGGATGCGTCGCAGGAGCTTCAGCCGCTCCTCTTTCGGCCAGACAGAAAAGGCGGGGAACGCAGCCTTCGCAGCCGCCACCGCCTTGTCCACATCCTCCTTCGAGCCAAGGGCGATCTGCGTGTAAGCCTCTTCCGTGGAGGGATCGATCACATCGAGAGCGACCGGGATTACGGGCTCGACCCACGCGCCGTCGATGAAGAATTTCAGATGGTTGCTCATGGGAGACCTCCGATCGAACAGGCATGACCCGGATACTATCGGCCATGGTCATGYCTGCTGCAAGCAGAACTCACCCACCATAAGGCGCAAAGAACGTCCTCACAGCCTCGATCTCGTTGGGGCGGATTTCGTGACCGCCGCCATGCCATTCCACCGTCACATGGTCGCCCTGACGCTGGAAATACTCCGAAAGCGCCTGCGTCTCGGAGACCGCGCAGATCGGGTCGTATTGCCCGGCGGTGATCAGCACACGCGCCTCGGCATTGGTCTTGCGGTCCTTCGGCGCAAACGGGATCAGCGGGTGCATCAAAACGCCCGCATCAAAGAGGCCGGGCTTCTCGATCATCATGTTGGCAAGAATGTTCGCGCCGTTCGAAAAGCCAAGGCCAAGCACGGTCGAGGAGGCGTAGCGGCCGCGGTTCGCCGCCACGAACTCGCCCATCCGCTCGGTTGCCCTGACAAGATCGTCCAAATCATAGACGCCTTCGGCCTTGCGCCGGAAGAAGCGCGCTGCGCCGTGTTCGGAAACATCGCCGCGCGGCGAGATCACCGTGGCGTTCGGCAGCAGCCGGCCGCCGAACTCGAAGAACTGGTTCTCGTCGCCGCCCGTGCCGTGAAAGACGAACAGGATCGGCGCTCCGGGTGCACCGGGTCTCGCCCGGTGCACGTAGCTGTCGTAACTCATGTCTGTTCTCCTGATCCCGAAACCGCTATGCGATCGGTTCGAGATGCTGCTCGAGGGCGCTTCTCAGATGTTCGTGCTGCGTCGGCAGCTTCAGCGCTTCGCCGAGATGGGCGGTATCCTCGTCGCGATCGAAGCCGGGCTCGTTGGTGGCGACCTCGAACAGCACGCCGCCGGGCGTGCGGAAATAGATCGCCCAGAAGTAGTCCCGGTCGATGACAGGCGTTACCTGATAGCCGGTATCCATCAATGCCTTGCGGACTTCGAGCTGCTTTTCGCGATTCTCGACCGCGAAAGCGATGTGATGCACGGAACCGGCCCCGAGGCGCGCGCCGCTGATGTTCGGCATCGTCTCGATGTCGATGACGTCGGCACCATTGCCGCCCGGAATACCGAGCCTCGTGACGCCGTCCTTCGCATCCACCTGTTCATAGCCCATGAACTTCAGGAGTTCGGCGGTGGCGCCGTCGTCGCGAAGTCTCAGCGAAGCGGAATGGAAGCCGCGGATCGCATGGTCTTCGGAAACGCCGTTGCCGGTCCACGGTGCGCGCGGATCGTCCTTTACCTCCACGAGCGCGAACCCGTCGCCGTCCGGGCCTGCGAAGTGCAGCCGGTTTTCGCCGAAGGCGCTATCGGCCTTGATGCCTTCGACGCCGGCCTTCGTCAGGCGGTCGGTCCAGAAGCCGAAGGAGCCTTGCGGCACGGAGAAAAGCGTGGTTCCGACTTCGCCCGTGCCGGGGCGGCCGCGAGCGATATGCGGGAACGGGAAATAGGTCATCACCGACCCCGGCGTGCCGACTTCGTCGCCGTAATAGAGATGATAGACATCCGGTGCGTCGAAATTGACGGTCTTCTTGACCCGGCGAAGCCCGAGCGTATCGGTGAAGAACCTGTTGTTGGTGCTGGCGCTGGCCGCCATCGAGGTGACGTGATGGAGACCCTTGATCTGATCGAGCATTTGAAACCCCTTTCCGGCTCTAAAAGCCTTCTTTCTGGGGCAAATGTGGTCGATTGGGTCCTAACTGGATAGGGTCCCGACCCCGAACGCATTGTTCACTGAACGGATATCACTGCAGCAATATCGTTTACTGAATTAGACGCGTTCGGGAAGCTGCCACGCCACCTGTTCCTTGCCGCGCGAGGCAAGGAATTCGTTCGCCTTGGAGAAATGGCGGCAGCCGAAAAAGCCGCTATGGGCCGAAAGCGGCGAAGGATGCGGAGCGCGCAGCACGAGATGCTTTTTCGTGTCCACGAAGGCCGCTTTCTTCTGCGCATAGGAGCCCCAAAGCATGAAGACGACGCCGTCGCATTCCTCGTTGACCGCTCGAATGACGGCATCGGTGAAGCGTTCCCAGCCGCGACCCTGATGCGAAGCCGCCCTCGCCTCCTCCACTGTCAGCACGCTGTTGAGAAGCAGCACGCCCTGCTCCGCCCAGTGTTCGAGGAAACCGTGATTGGCGGGCGGAATGCCGAGATCGGCTTCCATTTCCTTGTAGATGTTGACGAGCGAGGGCGGGATGCGCACGCCAGGCCTCACGCTGAAGCAGAGGCCGTGCGCCTGCCCGTAGCCATGATAGGGGTCCTGCCCAAGGATCACCACCTTGACCTTGTCGAGCGGCGTCAGGTCGAGAGCCCGGAAATATTCCGAGCCCTTCGGAAAGACGTGCTTGCCCGCCTCCTTTTCGGCCACCAGGAAGCGGCGGAGCTCGCTCATATAGGGGTTTGCGAATTCCGGTCCGAGCACCCGCTTCCAGCTTTCCTCGAGCTTCACACCCTCCGTCATTTTCCGCTCCCTTACTGAAACCGCCCGCCCCTTTGTATCACCTCGATCTTGTAGCCATCCGGATCGGTGACGAAGAAGAAACGCGCGAAAGGCTTCCCGCCGTGCTGCATATCCACAAGCTTTCCGACCGGCAGTCCAAGCCCGGTAAAGCGCTCGTGTTCGGCATCGAGGTCTTCAACGGAAACGGCTAGGTGACCATAGCCATTGCCGGGTTCATAGGGCTCCCCCCGGCCGGCATTCACCGTCAGCTCCAGTTCGAAACCGGTCTCCGGATTGGAAAGATAGATCAGCGTGAAACCGTCGAAGGGAACGCGCTGCGCCACCTCGAGCCCGAAGGCCTGTCGATAGAATTCAACCGACCGCGCCTCCTCCAACACGCGGATCATCGAGTGGATCATTTTGGCCATGATAATCTTTATTCCAGTATGTGATTGCTGCGCGAATGCCAGTCCCAGGCGGAGCGGATGATATCGTTAAGGTTATATTTCGGCTCCCAGCCAAGCACCGCCCGCGCCTTGTCGTTGTTGGCGACGAGCGAGGTGGAATCGCCATCGCGCCGGCCGACATATTCCACCGGGAAGGGCTTGCCCGAAACCTCGGAGATTGCCGCCAGCAACTCCTTGACCGTCGTGCCTGTTCCGGTTCCGAGGTTGAGTTCAACCGTCTCCCCGCCATCGAGCAGGTAATCGACGGCACGAACATGCGCATCCGCGAGGTCCAGCACATGGATATAATCACGCACGCAGGTGCCGTCGCGCGTGTCGTAATCGTCGCCGAACACCTTGAAGCCCTGCCGGCGGCCGAGCGCAGCTTCGATCGCAAGCGGGATCGCATGGGTTTCCGGCGTGTGCCACTCGCCGATCCGGCCTTCGAAATCCGCGCCGGCGGCGTTGAAATAGCGCAGCATCACCGAGCGCAGGCCCTTGTAGGTGCCGTAATCCTTGAGCGCCTGCTCGATGACCCATTTGGTGCGGCCGTAAGGATTGATCGGCGCCTGCTTGTGCGTCTCGTCCATCGGCACCCGGTCCGGCAGACCATAGGTGGCGCAAGTCGAGGAGAAGACGAAGGCTTCGACGCCGGCATCGATCGCGGCGGCCAGAAGCGTCAACGCTCCGATAACGTTGTTATCGTAGAAACCGACGGGGTTCTTGACCGACTCGCCGACTTCGATCAGCGCCGCGAAATGCAGCACCGCATCCGGCTTGTGCTTGGCGAAGACTTCGTCGAGGCGCGCGCGATCGCGGATATCCCCCTGCTCGAAGGGCCCCCACCGCACGAATTCCGAATGACCGTTGGAGAGATTGTCGAAGACGACGGGTTCATAACCCCGTTCCGCCAGCACCAGACACGTGTGGGAACCGATATAGCCGGCCCCGCCGACCACGAGCACTTTCTTCTTCGACATCATCGCTCCTGTGGTTGTTGAAGTCGGCGGCACTATAGCGAGCAGGGATCAAATGGGAAGGGCAGATGCTGCGGTGCGGAGCGATCTCCAATCTCTACCGCTCGCATGAGCACCCAGCGGCAATTTTATGCAGGACGACTTTCTAGAACCTGTCTATCATGCTCAGGATTTTCGATGAGTTCTTCATGCGCCTCCTGTTTCTCTGTCTCGGCTGGCTTTTCGTCGCGCTCGGCGTGGTGGGTGCGTTCCTGCCCGTTTTGCCGACGACGCCCTTCCTGCTTCTGGCGGTCGCCTGCTTCGCACGCTCCTCCCCGCGGCTGGAGGCTTGGCTGATGGAGCATCCGAAGTTCGGCCCGCCCCTCAAGAACTGGCGCAGGGAAGGCGCGATCAGCAGAAGGGCGAAGATCGCCACGGTCACGCTGATGGCTGCAAGCTATGCGCTCTTCTGGTTCGGCACGTCGCCTTCCCTCTGGCGGGCGATGCTGGTCGCGGCCGTAATGATCGTTCCGGCAATCTTCGTGGTCACGCGGCCGGAACCGAGTAACTAGCGCTCCCGCGATTGCGGCAGGATGTAGGGGATGTGTTTTGCCGGAAGCCGGCCGACCGCGCCGGCAATGCCGTAGACGCTGGCGATGATGTCATCGTTGACGGTCTCA
Organism: Rhizobium sp. LCM 4573; assembly: GCF_001854865.1. Lineage (GTDB taxonomy): Bacteria > Pseudomonadota > Alphaproteobacteria > Rhizobiales > Rhizobiaceae > Neorhizobium. The sequence goes on from NZ_MDDW01000001.1 coordinate 469,479, forward strand.
AGGCACGGGCCTTCCGCCACCACCCGGCCGTGGTTCAGCACCACGAGATGATCGGCGAACTCGGCCGCGAGGTTGAGATCGTGCAGGATCGCGAAGACTATGCCTCCGGCGCTCGCGAAATCGCGGGCGATCTCCAGCACCGCGATCTGATGGCCGATATCGAGGCTTGCGGTAGGCTCGTCGAGAAAGAGTGCGCACGGCAGACCATCCACGACCGGCTGCGGCACCTGCGCCAGCGCCCTTGCGAATTGAACGCGCTGCTGTTCGCCGCCGGACAGCGAGGGATAGGGTCGGCTCTCGAAGCCRCGCAGCCCGACGCGGGAAAGCGCCTGCCGTGCCTGTTCGGTCGGGTTCAGCGAGCCTTGCGCCACCGCCCCCATGCGGACGATCTCAAGCGCCGTGAAGGGAAATGCGAGCTGCACCGCCTGCGGTAGGACCGCCCTTCGCCGGGCGAGATCGGCCGGCTTGTGAAGACGGACATCGGTTCCATGATAGGCGACGCCCCCGTGATCCGGCTCCATCTCGCCGGAAACCACCTTCATCAGCGTGGATTTTCCGGCCCCGTTCGGCCCGATCACAACGGTGAACTGGCCGGGTTTCAGCTCGAGGTTAATGTTGTCCACCAGCTTGCGGCCGGCTCGCGTGACGGTAACGTGTTCCGCGGAAATCATGGCATATCCCTCGTGCCGAGACCACCTCGCCTGCCGAGCAGCAGGAAGAGGAAGACCGGCGCTCCAAAGAGCGCGGTAATGACGCCTATCGGCAATTCCGCCGGCGCGGCAACGGTTCTGGCAACACTGTCAGCGATGAGCAGCAGCGCGCCGCCGCCAAGCGCCGAACCCGGCAGCAGGAAACGGTGCGACGGCCCCATCACGAGACGCAGCAGATGCGGCACCACGATGCCCACGAAGCCGATCGAGCCGGCGACCGCCACCGTAGAGCCGCAGGCGGCCGCGACCGCCACGATCACGATCTTCTTCAGCCTCTGCACGGGAATGCCCATGTGGAAGGCGGCGGCATCGCCGAGCACCAGCGCGTCGAGACCGCGCGCCACGAAGGGAATGATCGCCATCACCAGAACGATGAATGGCAGGATGGACAGCACGCGTCCGGAGGTCGCCCCGCCGAGCGAACCGAGGCTCCAGAAGGTGATATCGCGCAATTGCCGATCGTCGGCGATGAAGATCAGCAGCCCCATGAAGGCCGCGGCAAAGGCACCGATCGCGATGCCGGAAAGAATGAGCGCGGTGGTGGAGGTCTGCCCGTCGCGAGTTGCGATGACATAAAGCAGCCAGGTATTCAGAAGCCCGCCGAAAAAGGCCATCAGCGGCAGGAAATAGCTGCCGAACAGAGCTGCAAGCGGGGCCAGAAGCGTGCCGCCGAGGACGATCGCGATGACGGCGAAAAGCCCGGCTCCCGAAGTGACGCCGACGATGCCGGGGTCTGCGAGCGGGTTGCGGAAGAGCCCCTGCATCATCGCGCCGGAGACCGCAAGCCCTGCGCCGACCAGAAGCCCGAGGGCGGTGCGCGGCAGGCGCACCGCCTCCAGCACCACCCGCTCCTGATCCGAAAGGCTCGCCGTATTGCCGGTGAGATAGGCCCAGAGTTCGGAGAGGCCCACTCCGGTCGGGCCGCTGCCGAGCGAGATGAGGCAGGCGGCGATCAACAGAAGGACGAGCAGCAGGAGGACGATCGCTCCCTGGTGCGTCCGGTCTCCATCGGCAGCCAGCCGAAAGGGCATCGCCAGCGTCTTCATCAGTTTATCGCGCCCGGATAGAGCTTTGCGGCAAGCGTGCGGGCGGCCTCGGGCGTGCGCGGGCCGAAGCCCAGCAGCAGCAATCCATCCATGGAAACCAGCGCCTTGTTGGCGGCTGCCGGCGTCGTCTGCATCGAAGGCAGCGCGAAGACTTCCTCCGGCTTGAGCTGATGGTCGCCGCGGGACATGGAGAGGATGACATCCGGCTTTGCCGCGATCACCGCCTCGTCGGAAAGCGGCTTGTAGCCGTTGATCGTCGGGGCGGCATTGATGCCGCCGGCCATTTCGATAATAGCCCCGGCCTCCGTATCGGCGCCGCCGGCCATGATGCGGCCATTGGAGACGGAGAGCACGAAGAGCACCCGCTTCTTCTCCGCGCCGAGCTTCGCGACGTCTTCCGCAAGCCTCTTCAGGCCTGCCTCCGTCTCGCTCGCAAGGACCTCCGCCTTGTCGGAAAGGCCGACCGCCGCGCCGACATCCCTGATCTTCTGGGGAATGGCTTCGGCTTTCGGCGGCGTTGGGATCGTCACCATCGCAACTTCGCTGGCCTTGAGGATATCGAGGACGGGCGGCGGACCGGAGCCTTCCTCGATGAGGAGCAGATCCGGCTGCTGGCCGAGAATGCCTTCGGCGGAAAGGGCGCGCATGTAGCCGACATCCGGCTTGGAGCTTGCTTCGGGGGGATAGAGGCTCGTCGAATCCACCGCGACGATGCGGTCCTGCGCGCCGAGAGCATAGAGGATTTCGGTTGCCGTGCCGCCGACGGAAACGATGCGCCGGGCCTCCGGATTGCCCTTTTCCGCGGCAAAAGCGTTATGGGACAGCATGCCTCCYGTCAGGACGATGGCTGCGAACAGCCCGCGAAATGCGAAGGAAGACCTCATGATTTCTGCCCCTTTCTCACCCGTTCGAAGCACGTTCGGCCGTGCTTGCCATCCGCGATGGCACCAATAACTTGAGTTGACTACGCAAGTTTTTTCGGCTTTTCAAGAGCACCGGCCGCAGATATCTTGAGCCGAAAATGAAACATATGTGAGGGATCGATCCAATGTACATTGCCATGAACCGTTTCCGCGTCGTGCCGGGTTACGAGGAAGCCTTCGAAACCATCTGGCGCAGCCGCGAAGGCCGGCTGGCCGAGCTTCCGGGCTATATCGAATTCCATATGCTGAAGGGCCCGAAGGCGGAGGATCACACCCTCTATGCATCCCACACGGTTTGGGAAACCTACGAGCATTTCGTCGCATGGACGCAATCCGAGCAGTTCCGCGCCGCCCACGCCAAGGCGGGTGAAAACCGCGGCAAGGTCGAATATCTCTCCGGTCCGCACTTCGAGGGTTTCGAGGTTATCATTCACGAGGACAGCAAGGGCGTTCGCCGCGCCGACGCCGCTTGAGGTTGATAGAGATGAACGCAGTCGCTGACATCAAACCGGATCCTATCAACCCCGACCGGCGCGCCCGTGCGCTCGAAGCCCTCGCCGCCAAGCCGGACGGCGTCGTGGAGACGATTGCCTCCGCAGCCGAAGTCACCCCGGCCGAGATTCTGGAGATCCTGCCCAAGGGCGCGGCCGTGATCGCGTCGAAGGAGGCTTTCGTAGACATCTGGTCGGAACTGACCAACTGGGGCGAAGTGCTCTTCATCGTCCATACGGACGATATCGTACTGGAAGCCGAAGGCAGCCTGCCGGCAGGTTCCGAGGCCCATGGCTGGTTCAACATCCACGGCGACAGCCCGATCGGCGGCCACATCAGGAAGGACAACTGCGCCTCGGTGACCTTCGTGGACCGGCCTTTCCACGGCCGCCGCTCCTGTTCCGTCTGGTTCATGAACGAAAAGGGATCGGCCATGTTCAAGGTCTTCGTCCGCCGCGACGAGAACCGCGAACTGATCGCCGAACAGCTTGCGAAGTTCGAGGGCCTGCGCGACCGTTACGCCACGCTTTGAAAGGAACCGGCCCAAGACGTTTTTCTCCTGGGCCGAAAAACCTGAACCATGCCGCCGCGCCACTGGCGGACGTTCGCCCTCCCCGCGCCGAACGAGGAAGGCGATCTTGAGTGGCGCGGCGAGCTTTTCGCTTCTGCTCAGATCGCCGGCACCCATTTCCAGAAGACGCCTTCCATTCGATCCGGATAATATTTGAACTCGCATTCGAAGCGCCGGCCATAGATTGCCGCCGCCTTGAGTGCGTTCTCGCTCACGGGTTTCATTCCGGTCCCTGGCGCAAACCAGTCCTCGAGAAGATCGTCGGGAATATAGACGCCGACCCGCAAGGGCAGCGCCGTCAGTGTCGCTTCGAGTTCATCCGGCGGCATGATAATCCCTCCTCGTTTATTTCGAACGCGGCTCCTTCAGCCCCGTACCGGCGCCGATCTTGTGCCCCGCCTGTTTGGCCAATACCGCCTCCAGCAGCGTATGCGCGGCGTTGCGCACCTCGTCCTGCACCGCCTTGTCGCGGTCGAGCGCCTCATGGCTGGTGGCATAGGGTTCCCAGTATCCGATATAGCGGTCCAGTTCCGCAAGCGGTCCCGCCGGCATCAGGTGCATGAAACGCAACCAGTCGGAAAGGCTGCGGCGGGCATTTTCCGCGCCTTCGACGTCTCCATGGCTGATGACCGAATATAGCCTCCCTTCGAGATGCCGGGGATAATCCCAACCGCGCATCTCGATTTCCTTGGCTTCCTTGGCATGCTTGCCATGCGTGGTCGTGGGATCGGGATTGCCGCCGTCGGCGCAGACGAGCCGATCCATCATCAGCTTCACCGGCGAGGAAACCTGGTACCAGTTGACCGGGGTGATGACCATGATGCCGTGCGCCTCCACCCAGAGCGGATAGATCTCGTTCATCCAGTCGTGCACCTGCCCGAGCGAATGATTCGGGTAGCAGGAACAGGGCCAGTGACAGAGCGCCGGAGAAGTTGAAAAACAGGCCTTGCAGGGGTGGATATGGCGTCCATATTCGGAAGCAAGCCGGCTCAAATCAAGCACTTCGACCGAAACGTTCTCAGACTGTCTGAAGACCTCCTCCGCCACTTTCACCAGGCGGTAGGTCTTCGAAAGTTCGCCGGGACAGGTGTGCTCGCTGCGCGACGAACCACTGACAAGAAGGAAACGGCGAGGTCCGTTCGCATCCTCGTGTCGAGCCGTGGCCGCCTGAATGGCATCGCGGGCATTTAGCCAGTCGATGGCAAGATCGTAATCGGGATCGGCGAATTCCGGACCCGCTTTGCGGGTCTTCGGGCTCTTGCGGGAATTGTAGTAGGCATCCCAGGCGGCATCCGCGATCCGCCCGAGTTCCGCTGAGAGCGGATCATAGGCCTTGTCCTGAAACTGGTTGAGAAAGCGGCGCTTGAACTCGGCTTCGTCGAGGCGGGGGCTCGGACTTCCCTTGCGAGGTTCGAGGTCATGAACTTGCGGCGTTTCGCCTGAATTTGCGGGCATGGCTAAGTCCTGGAACACGGAAAGGGCGAGCGCCTTCGTAACGCTCGCCCTTTCATGAAGGTTCCGGCTGCGCTCAATGATGAGCGCTGTGTTCCGGCTTGCCCTTGCGCTTGGTCGAAGCCATGTCGTGCAGCTCCTTTTCGCTCATGGATTTCTCCATGCCTTTCGAAGCGCCCTTGAGCTCGCTCTTCTTGATATCGCCGCGTTTGGCGGCGAGCGCAGCACCGGCCGCCTTCTGCTGTGCCTTGGATTTCGCTGGCATGTCTGCCTCCTCGGATAATTTGCAGGGATTCCAACAGGCGAGCGGCCAGATGGTTCCGGGATGGCCGGAACCACACGCCAGTGCGGAAGGTTCTGGTGATAGTCGCGGTCACCGGAACGCGGCAGGAAACCGAAGAAAGGCATGGGATCATGGAACGCAAGGCAAACGATGATCGCGAGAACAATCGCTTCGAGCAGAAGGATCGTCAGCGGGTGGACGATGAGCTTCACGCGCAGACGGACATGACCAATCACCAGGCGCAGAAGGAAGCTTCCGAACTCGGTGGCGGCGATACCTATCTTGTCGAGGCCGATCTCGATGAGCGGGATCAGCGGGAAGACCAAGACCAGCCAGACGGCCGCCCAAGCCCGATGACGAATGCCGACAACCCGAAGGATTGAAGGCCGTTGGGCTTTCCTCGCGTCAAAGGGAATCGGCCGGGCACGGAACCTCCGACCTTCCCAAGGTGTTCATCTGCGCGGACCAGAGTTTCGGAGCCAAAGTTTCGGAGATTGCCGATGAATGCCGAAGTCAACGCAGCACAGAACCTGCCTCGGGAGAGCGTAACGCATCCGGTGGATACCATGCCCGGCATGGAGGTGAAGGCCGCGCCGACCCTCATCGACGCGGAAGCCGAGGCCTTCGTGGCCCAGGCTGTGGAGGACTTGGCCAATTGCCACATCCCCTTCCTGCTCGCCGGCACTTTCGCGATCAGCGCCTATACGGGCATCACCCGGCAGACCAAGGATCTCGATATCTTCTGCAAGGCGGGCGATTACGCCCGCATCCTCGCCCACTTCAAGGAGAAGGGCTACGAGATCGAGGTGGAGGACGACCGGTGGCTCGGCAAGGTCAAGCGGGGCCGCCACTTCTTCGACGTGATCTTCGCCGGCTCCAACGGCACCATGCCGATCAGCGACGCCTGGTTCGAAAACGCCCGTCAGATCGACATGAACGGGCACAAGGTGCGCATTATCGCACCGACCGAGCTCATCTGGTCGAAATGCTTCGTGCAGCTTCGCCATCGCTATGACGGCGGAGACGTGGTGCACATGATCTTGCGCGCGCACGACCAGATTGACTGGGAGCGGCTGCTCAACCACATGGAAGTGCATTGGGAAGTGCTTCTCATCCACCTCCTGAACTTCCGCTGGATCTACCCGACCGAGCGCGACAAGGTGCCCGACTGGCTGCTCGACGAACTCCTCGACCGCCTGAAAGCACAGCGCGAATTGCCCCTGCCGCAGATGAAGATATGCCGCGGCCGCATGTTCAGCCGGGTGGATTTCGAGATCGACGTGAAGGAATGGGGTTTTGCCGATGTCGGCGGCGAGGGTGACCTGCGTGAAGACCTGGAAGGAACGCTCGCATGAAGAACCCCACGGAAACCAAGAGCGAAACCGCTAAACCGGAAGCGAGCGGAACGAAAAAGGCTAACGGAAAGCTGAAGATCGCCGCCATGGGCGACCTGCATATCAAGGAACATGGCGGCAATTCCTACAAGGAGCTCTTCAGCGAAATCTCGCAGGCCGCCGACATTCTCGTTCTGACCGGCGATCTCACCGATCTCGGCAAGCCGAAGGAGGCGGAAATGCTTGCCGCCGATCTGCGCTCCTGCTCGATCCCCGTGGTGGGCGTGCTCGGCAACCACGATTACGAATGCGGCCATGTCGATGAAGTGACGGCGATCATCAAGGATGCCGGCATGCACCTTCTCGAAGGACAGGCCGTGGAAATCAACGGCGTCGGCTTTGCCGGCGTGAAGGGTTTCGCCGGCGGCTTCGGCCGCCACATGCTGGGGTCCTTCGGCGAACCGGCCATCAAGGCCATGGTGGCGGAAAGCGTCGAAGAGACCATGCGACTTGAAAACGCGCTCCGGCAGGTGCGCTCCGAGCGCGCCATGGTGGTTCTGCATTACGCGCCGATCGTCGAGACGGTGGAGGGCGAACCCAAGGAAATCTACTGCTTTCTAGGTTCCTCGCGGCTTGCCGAAACCATCGATCGGTTCCCCGTATCGGCCGTGGTGCACGGCCATGCTCATCGCGGCAAATATGCCGGCAAGACGCCTGGCGGAGCACCCGTCTACAACGTCGCCTCGCATGTGGAGAAACCGACCGGCAAGCCCTATGCGCTGATCGAGTTGTAGCTGTCGCTTAACGCCCCCTCACCCCGCCTCCGCTTCGCTCGGCGGCCCTCTCCCCAAGGGAAGAGGAGAGCGGCGACGGTGCGGCATGCTCCTACCTTCTCCCCTCAGGGAGAAGGTGGTCCAAAGGACCGGATGAGGGGGGTCACATATGCAACGCGTGCCCCAAACTCTTCAGCGCCGCCTCGGCAAATGCCTCCGATTGGGTCGGATGCGCATGGATCGTACCGGCGATGTCCTCCAGCCGCGCGCCCATCTCGATGGCCAGCGAGAAGGCCGCAGAAAGTTCCGAAACGCCGGCACCCACGGCCTGGATGCCGAGAACCAGATGGTTATCCGCCCGCGCCACGACGCGCACGAAACCGTCCTCGGAGCCCAGCGTCATGGCGCGACCATTGGCGGTGAACGGGAACTGACCGATCTTGACCTCGCGGCCATCCTCCCTCGCCGCCTCCGGCGAGAGCCCCACCGAGACGATTTCGGGATCGGTGAAGCAGACGGCGGGGATCGCCCGCTTATCCCAGCTCCGGCGATTGCCCGCGACGATTTCCGCCACCATCTCGCCCTGCGCCATGGCCCTGTGCGCCAACATCGGCTCGCCGGTCACGTCGCCGATCGCGTAAATGCCCCGCATGGAGGTACGGCACTGATCGTCGATCTTAAGGAACCGGCCGTCCAGATCGAGTTCCAGCTCCTCGCGGCCCCAGCCTTCGGTGACCGGCTTGCGCCCCACGGTCACAAGCACCTTGTCGGCCGCGATGCGTTTTTCCTGCCCATCTCCGTTCTCGGCCAGCAGGGCTTCTCCATTGGAAGACAGCCCCTTCACTTTCGTGCCCGTAAAAACCTCGATGCCGAGGGCGGCAAGCCGCCTGGCGACCGGCTGGGTGAGCTGCGCATCATAAAGCGGCAGGATGCGGTCGAGCGCCTCCACGATCGTCACCTTCGCGCCGAGCTTGGCAAAGGCGATGCCGAGTTCGAGGCCGATATAGCCGGCGCCGACCACCGCCAGCCTCTGCGGCACCTCCCTGAGCGACAGCGCCTCCGTGGACGAGATCACCCTGCCGCCGAAAGGCAATGCCGGCAGTTCGACCGGCGCCGAACCGGTGGCGATCACGATGTTTTCAGCCCGGATGACCTGCTGGCCGGTTTCGGTTTCCACCTCCACGGTCTTGCCATCGCGGAACTTCGCGCGGCCCATGACGATCTTCACACCCGCCTTCTTCAAGAGGTTCGTAACCCCCATGGTCAGGCGGCCGGTGATGCCGTCCTTCCAGGCCATGGTCTTCGCCAGATCGATCGACGGGCTTTCCGCCTTGATACCCATGGCGGTCCGGCCGGCGGCCATGGCCACAGTCCGTGCGTAATCATCCGCCGCATGGATGATCGCCTTGGAGGGAATGCAGCCGATGTTGAGGCAGGTGCCGCCGGGCTTGGCCATTTCCACGATGACCGTATCGACCCCGAGCTGGCCGGCCCGGATGGCGCATACGTAACCGCCCGGACCGGCACCGATGACGAGGAGCTTGCAGGTGATTTCCTTCATCTTATTCTCTCACCTCATTCATAGAGCGCCGTGCATCCTCCGGATGCACAAAGGACGCTCTACCTTTTGAATCAGCGAATAGTGCTTTCCGAAAATCGGAACCGATTTTCGGGCCTATTCGCTGACGAAGATCAGCGCAGGCGTTTCCAGAAGCGCCTTGAGACGCTGAACGAAGGTCGCCGCATCCCAGCCGTCGATCACCCGGTGATCGAAGCTGGACGAAAGGTTCATCATCTTGCGCGGCACGAACTGCGTTCCATCCCAGTGGGGCCGGATTGCCATCTTGTTGACGCCGATGATCGCCACTTCCGGATGGTTGATGACCGGCGTAGAGACGATACCGCCCATGGCACCGAGCGAGCTGATGGTGATGGTGGAGCCGGAAAGCTCCTCGCGCAGCGCCGTGCCGTTCTTGGYGGCATCGCTGAGGCGGCTCACCTCGCGGGCGCAATCGAAGATATCGCGCGCCTCCGCATGTCRCACGACGGGCACCATGAGGCCGGCCGACGTCTGTGCCGCAATGCCGATATGCACGCCGCCATATTGGCGGACAATGCCGGCTTCGTCGTCGTAATGGGCGTTGATGGCCGGCTGTTCGGCAATCGCCTTCACCATGGCACGCATCAGGAAAGGCAGGATGGTGAGCTTCGGCTTTCCCGGTTTCAGATTGCCGTTGAGGCGGCCGCGAAGCTCCTCCAGTGCCGTCATGTCCACCTCCTCCACATAGGTGATATGGGGGATGCGCGACTTGGCGAGCGCCATCTTCTCGGCGATGCGGCGTCGCAGGCCGACGACCTTGATCTCCTCGATCTTCTTGTTGGGCTGCAAGCCGGGGGCGATACCTGCGCCGCCCTCGCGGCTCAGGAAGGCGTCGATATCCTCATGGGTGATGCGGCCTGCGGGGCCGCTGCCCGGCACCTGTCTGAGATCGATGCCTGCTTCCTTCGCCCGCAGGCGGACCGCCGGCGGCGCCAGAGGCCTTTCGCCCTCCGCCCGCGGCGCAGCTTGCCCGCCATTCGCGCTTTTCACCGCTCCGCCTGCTACCGGCCTGGGCGGAATGATCTCCGCTGCCGGCTTCGGCTTTTCCACCGGCGGAGGAGATGTTCTTTCCGGCTCGGCCTTCGGCGCCAATTCCGCCGAGGGAAGCTCCGCCCCCTCCTCTCCGGCCTCGCCCGAAGTCCTGATCTTGAGGATCACGGTGCCGGTTGCGATCACATCGCCGATCTCACCATGACGGAAGGTGACCTCCCCTTCCACCGGCGAGGGGATTTCGACCGTCGCCTTGCCGGTCATGACCGCGGCGAGAACCATGTCCTCGCGCACGATGTCACCGACGTTGACGTGCCACTCCACGAGTTCGGCTTCCGCCACGCCTTCGCCGACATCCGGCAGCTTGATGATTTTCTCAGCCATATCTCAGGCCTCCATCATTTCGCGAAGAGCCTGCCCCACACGTGCCGGCCCCGGAAAATAATCCCATTCCTGCGCATGCGGGTAAGGCGTATCCCAGCCGGCGACGCGGATGACCGGCGCCTCCAGGTGGAAGAAGCAGTGCTCCTGCACCAGCGACACCAGTTCGGCACCGTAGCCGGAGGTGAGCGTCGCCTCGTGCACGACCATGCAGCGCCCGGTCTTCTTCACCGATTGCACGATGGTTTCGAGATCGAGCGGCAGAAGGGTCCGAAGATCGATCACCTCGGCGTCGATGCTCGTCTCCTCAGCCGTCGCCTGCGCCACATGCACCATGGTTCCATAGGCGAGCACGGTGACGGCCGAGCCCTCGCGCCGCACCACCGCCTTGCCGAGCGGCACGGCATAGTGGTCCTCCGGCACCTCGCCGAGCGGATGCCCGGCCCAGGAAGTGACGGGGCGGTCGTGGTGCCCGTCGAACGGGCCGTTATAGAGCCGCTTCGGCTCCAGGAAGATCACCGGATCTGGGTTCTCGATCGCCGAAATCAGCAGGCCCTTGGCGTCGTATGGATTGGAGGGCACCACCACCTGCAGGCCGCAGACGTGGGTGAAGAGCGCTTCCGGGCTCTGGCTGTGCGTCTGCCCGCCGAAAATGCCGCCGCCGGTCGGCATGCGCACCACCATCGGGCAGGTGAATTCGCCATTGGAGCGGTAGCGCAGCCGCGCCGCCTCCTGGGTGAGCTGGTCATAGGCCGGATACATGTAGTCGGCGAACTGGATCTCGATACAGGGCTTCAACCCGTAGGCCGCCATGCCGATCGCCGCGCCAACAATGCCGGATTCGGAAATCGGCGCATCGAAGCAGCGGGTCTTGCCGTATTTCTGCTGGAGCCCCTGTGTGCAGCGGAAGACCCCGCCGAAATAGCCGACGTCTTCTCCGAACACGACCACGTTATCGTCCCGTCCCATCGAAACGTCGATAGCGCTGCGGATGGCCTCGATCATCGTCATGCGCGGCATGGGGCGACCTCCATGGAAAAGTCGATGCCAAAAAGAGAAGAAGAAAGACCCCTTCTGGCCTGCCGGCATCGTCTGCCTGCAGGCGGTGCGGCAAACTCCTCCAATCTCCCCCCTTGAGGGGGAGATGTCATCGAAGATGACAGAGGGGGGTGGCTAGGTTGAGACAAGGGAGAGGGTTGGTAAGACGAGAGGATACCCCCCTCTGCCCTGCCGGGCATCTCCCCCTCAAGGGGGGAGATCGGCAAGAGGCGCCGCCCGAAATCAAAAACAAACTTTACCATAATCACACCCCCGCCTGCTGGCGCTGGCGCTTCAAGTGCGCCGGCATTTCGGCATAGACGCCCTCGAACATGTCGCGCATCGAGGGCCTGCCGCCGGAATGCAGCGTGCCATGCCGCTCCGCCTCCTTCTGAGCGGCCACAACGGTATCGCGAATTTCCGCCTCGGCCTGTTTGTGGCGTTCTTCGCTCCAGGCGCCGATGCGGATCAGGTGGTTCTTGAGCCTGATGACCGGATCGCCAAGCGGCCAGGCCTCCGACTCCTCCTTGGGGCGGTAGGCGGAGGGATCGTCGGAGGTGGAATGCGCCCCGACGCGGTAGGTCACGTATTCGATCAGCGTCGGGCCGATATTCTGCCGCGCCCGCTCCGCCGCCCATTTGGCGACCGCGTGCACGGCGAGATAGTCGTTGCCATCCACCCGCAGAGAAGGCAGACCATAGCCGAGGCCTCTTGCGGCGAAGGTGCCGGAACCGCCACGCGCCACGCCCTGGAAAGTGGAGATGGCCCATTGGTTGTTGACCACGTTGAGGATGACCGGCGCGCGGTAAGTGGAGGCGAAGACCAGCGCGGTGTGGAAATCCGATTCGGCCGTCGAGCCGTCGCCGATCCAGCCGGCCGCGATCTTGGTGTCTTGCTTAATGGCGGATGCCATGGCCCAGCCAACCGCCTGGATATATTGGGTCGCGAGATTGCCCGAGACGGTGAAGAAACCATGATCCCTGGCTGAATAGAGAACCGGCAACTGCCGCCCTTTCAGCGGGTCGGCATCGTTGGAATAGATCTGGTTCATCATGTCGACCATCGGGTAGCCGCCGGCAATCAGCAGCCCCGCTTGCCGATAGGTCGGGAAATTCATGTCCCCCGGAAGAAGCGCCCGCTGGAAGGCGCAGGAAACCGCTTCTTCGCCCAGATGCTGCATGTAGAAGGAGGTCTTGCCCTGCCGCTGCGCCGTCAGCATCCGCGCGTCGAAGGCGCGCAAAAGCATCATATGCTTCAGCCCTTCCAGAAGTTCCTCCGTGGTGAGCGTGCCAGCCCAGGGGCCGACAGCCTCCCCTTCCCGGTTCAGCACGCGGATGATGGAAAAGGCGAGATCGCGGATGGTTTCCGGGTCGGCATCGACCTCTGGCCGACGCACCGAACCGGCCTTTGGAATGGTGACCTTGGAAAAATCGGGCTTGTCGCCCGGACGCACCTCCGGCTCCGGCACATGCAGGCTGAGCCTCTGTCCATCTCTCATGCGTTTCTCCTCCCAAAGAACCGATGAAATGAAGCGCTTACTCCTCGAAAGCACCTGTTTTTAATCTAGGACGGGTTGTGCTTTCCGGCAATTTGCTTGCCTGATGTCTACTTGCGAATAATTGCGCGGTTGAGCAATTTTCTTTCGCCTATCCCTCTTTGCCCTTTTTGCATGCCGAATCGCCGCTTCAGGCAGATGGAACCACAAACCGCCATGAGCCGTTTGGCCCTCACGTGAGACGATGGGGCTGGCCAATGATGTCTGCAATACGCACCGTCAGCGAATTCCGGGCCTTTCCGAAGACATGGGGCTGCGAGTTCGTCGCCGCGGGCGAAGCCGCCTTCCGGCTATGGGCGCCCGGTCAGGAAGCGCTCTATCTGCGCATCAACGACCGCGAAACGCCGATGACCCGCAGCGATGACGGCTGGTTCGAACTGCTCGCGGCCGGTATCGAGCCCGGAACGGAATATGCCTATGTGCTTCCCAGCGGAATGGCGCTTCCCGACCCCGCCTCGCGCGGCCAGAAGGAGAGCGTGACCGGCCCGTCCCTGGTTATCGACCCCACCTCCTATCAATGGCGGAACCTTGACTGGCAGGGTCGGCCCTGGGAAGAGGCGGTGATCTACGAACTGCATGTCGGCGCCTTTACGCAGGAGGGCACCTTCCGCGCGGCGATCGAGCGCCTGCCGCACTTGGCCGCGCTCGGCATCACCGCCATCGAAGTGATGCCGGTCGCCCATTTCGCCGGCGCGCGCGGTTGGGGTTACGATGGCGCGCTCATCTATGCCCCGCATGCTGCTTACGGCACACCGGAGGATTTCAAGGCTTTCGTCGATGCCGCCCACGGACATGGGCTGATGGTCCTGCTCGACGTCGTCCATAACCATTTCGGACCGGAAGGAAATTTCCTGCCGCTTCTGGCTCCCGATTTCTTCCATCCCGAAAAGCACACGCCCTGGGGCGCGGCTATCGCCTACGAGAACGATCCGGTGCGCCGCTTCTTCGTGGAGAATGCCCTCTATTGGCTGGAAGAATTCCACCTCGATGGGCTGCGCTTCGATGCGATCGACCAGATCGAGGACCCGTCCGAGGAGCATATATTGGTCGAGATCGCCGAACACGTCCGCGACGAGTTCGGCGAAGACCGCCACATCCATTTGGTCACTGAAGATTCGCGCAATCTCACCTTCCTCCATGAGCGGGATGAGCAAGGGCGCGTGAAGCTCTTCACGGGCGAGTGGAACGACGACTTCCACAACGCCATGCACGTGCTCGCGACCGACGAGACGGACGGCTATTACCGCGATTTCGCCGACAGCCCGGAAAAGCTCGCAGCACGCGCGCTCGCCGAGGGTTTCGCCTACCAGGGCGAAGTCACGATCCGGACCGGAAAACCCCGCGGCGTGCCGAGTGCGGCGCAGCCGGTGACCGCTTTCGTGGATTTCATCCAGAATCACGACCAGGTCGGCAATCGGGCGCATGGCGAGCGTCTTCTTTCCCTTGCCGGCAAGGACAAGGTGAAGGCGCTGACGGCCACCCTTCTCCTCTCGCCGCACATCCCGCTCATGTTCATGGGCGAGGAATACGGCGAAACGGCCCCTTTCCTCTTCTTCACCGATTTCCACGGCGATCTCGCCAAAGCCGTGCGCGAAGGAAGGCAGAAGGAATTCGAGGGCCAGAACGGCCATGGAGAAGAGACCGTTCCGGACCCGAATGCGAAGAAGACCTTTCTCAGTTCCAGGCTCGACTGGAGCAAGGCGGAAAGCGACGAGGGCCGCGAGTGGCTGAAATTCACCCGCGAACTCCTTTCCGCCCGCAGCAGGTTTATCCTGCCGCTCATCGGTTCGGCGTCAGGCAATAGCGGCCGCATTCTCGCCACCGCCAGCCGGTTCGTCGCCGTCTCATGGAGCTTCCCGACCGGCAGGCTGCACATGGCGCTCAATCTCGGTGAGGAGGCCCGCGCCGCACCCGGCCTCAAGGGTGAGCTCATATGGGGCGAACCGGCCGATGGCGGAGCGGTGCCGCCGAACGCGACGCTCGTCCGCCTCGAAGCGGACGGAGACAGATCGTGAAAATCCCGCTCGCCACCTACCGCATCCAGTTTCGCAACGGTATGACCTTCGACCGTGCGGCCGCCCTGGTGCCTTACCTGAAGCGCCTCGGCATCAGCCATCTCTACGCCTCGCCCATCTTCTCGGCCATCGGCGGCTCGACCCACGGCTATGACGTGACGGATGCGAACGAGATCGATCCCGCCATCGGCAGTCGCAATGGGTTCGATCGGCTTTCGGATGCGCTGAAGGCCGCCGGTCTCGGCCTCATCCTCGATATCGTGCCGAACCATATGGCCGCCTCGCTCGAAAACCCCTGGTGGCGCAGTGTCTTGGAATTCGGCGAGGCGAGCCCGTATGCCCGCCATTTCGATATCGACTGGAGCCGGCGGCTCACGCTGCCCTTCCTGGCCGAGACGTTCGAAACCGTGCTGGAAAAGGGCGATCTCTCGGTGAGGCCCGATCCGAGGACGGGCAAGCCGGCGCTTGCCTATCAAGGCACCTGCTATCCGCTGACGCCGTCGAGCTACGAAGGCAGGGAGGCGGAAGTGCTGGCGAGCACCGCGCCCGCCGCCATCGCCGCTTTGCACGATCTGCAGCCTTGGCGCCTCATTCCGTGGCGCGATGCGCCGCGCGAACTCAGCTATCGCCGTTTCTTCGAGATCACCGGCCTCGTGGGCATGCGGGTGGAGGATGGCCGCGTGTTCGACGACATGCACCACACCGTGCTGGAACTCGTCCGCACCGGCCGTGTCGATGGCCTGCGCATCGACCATGTGGACGGCCTTGCCGATCCCAAGGCCTATCTCGAACGGCTGCGGCACGAGGTGGGGCCGGATACCTATATCGCGGTCGAAAAAATCCTCGGCGAAGGCGAACATCTGCCCGACGACTGGCCGGTATCCGGCGCGACGGGATATGAATTCATTTCCGCCCTTGCCAATGTTTTCGTAGATACCCGCAAGGCCGGAAAGCTGACGGATGCCTATGCCCACACCGCAGGGCGGTCCATTGATGTGGCGGAGGAGCTTCRCCAAGCCAAACTGCTGATGGTGAACCACAATTTTGCCGGGGAATTTGCCTCTTTGCTGCGCATGGCCGTACAGATCCAGCGGGCAGAGGACTGGGAAGCGCCGCTTGCCGAGGATAGTTTGGAAACTGCATTGCGCGAGCTTCTGGTCGCCTTTCCCGTCTATCGCACCTATGGCACGAAGGCCGGCCTCTCGCCGGCCGATCGCAAGCTGCTTGCGAAGGTCCTGGATCGCGTCAGGACCCGCTCGATCACCACTTGCCGTAACGCGCTCGCCTTCCTGGAGCGCATTTTGATCGGCGACGTCGAGCCTCCGCTTGCCGGAAAGGCCGCTCTCTTCCGCACCCGGTTTCAGCAATTGACCGGCCCGCTGATGGCGAAATCGGTGGAAGACACGCTCTTCTTCCGCCACCATCGGCTGCTGGCGCTGAACGAGGTGGGAAGCGAGCCGCTTCCCAGATCCTCCGGCCTCGAACACTTCCACCGCCGCATGGAGACCACGCGGGAACGAGTGCCGTATGCATTTTCGGCAACCTCCACGCACGACACCAAGCGCGGAGAGGACGCCCGCGCGCGTCTCTATGCCATCAGCGAAGCACCGGAGGTCTGGGCCAAGGCCGTAGAGCGATGGCGCGGCATGAACCGGCATCTCGTGCGGGAGATGAAGGGCGGTCCCGCTCCCGAGCCGGAAACGGAATGGATGCTCTATCAGGCGCTTGCCGGCGTCTGGCCAGCGGACCTGCCGATGGATGAATCCGAGCAATTGCAAGCACTTGAGGAGCGCTTCCTCGCCTATGTCGAAAAGGCCCTGCGCGAGGGAAAGCTGCGTACGAGCTGGAACGATATCGATCCGGAATATGAGCAGGTGGTGACCGGCTACGCTCAGGGACTTTTCACCTCGAAGGTTTTTCTTGCGGATTTCGCCGGCACGCTGCAGCCCTTCATCCGTGCCGGCCTTGTGAATAGCCTCGGCCAGGCTATCATCAAGCTCACCGCACCCGGCGTACCGGATATCTATCAGGGAAGCGAAGGGCTGGACTTCAGCCTCGTCGATCCGGACAACCGTCGCGAACCGGATTTTCGGAGATTGGAAACCTGGTTGACGGCGAACGACGCACCAGGCTTCGCCGAGGAAGACGATTGGCGAAACGGCAGGCTCAAGCAGCATGTCATTGCGACGCTACTGCGGTTCCGACAGGAGAAATCGCGGCTCTTCCTGGAGGGAGCTTACCTGCCCCTGCGGCCATCCGGAGCGCGGGAGGCAAACATCGTCGCATTCGCGAGAGCGGACGAAACGGACGCGCTGATCGTGATCCTTCCCCATTTGATCTTTGCGGCCTTTCATGAGGGTTTGCCGCAACCCGGCTATTGGGCGGATACGCAGATTGYGCTTCCTCCGCAGCTTACGATCCGATCTTACCGGGAGATATTCACAGGCGAGGAATTTGCCGCCGCAGTGCCGATCACCATCGGTCTTGCCTTCAGCCAGCACCCATTCGCCATCCTCGCCGCCCAGTAAATTCAAAATGAAACGGGAATTCAGAATGAAAAAGGCGCCGATCGAGGAACCGGCGCCCCATCTTCCTCCTCTGGCAGCCAGCCTATCAGCCGAAGCCAAGCAACGACAGAACTGCGAGAACGATAACCACGGCTCCGACGAGCCAGATGATGCTGTTCATGGCTGCCTCCTTTCTATCCAAAAGGTTCGTGGGCGACGGACCTGGCACCTACGGGTTTCGGCCTCATGCGAAGCCGACCAGGTTCAGGATCGCAATGACGATGACGATCGCGCCAACCAACCAGACGATACTGTTCATCTCTCTCTCCTTGCCTGTTGTGGGAATGAACGGCGGGGCCAACGAAAGGTTCCGGGCTTGAGGTGAACGGAACTTTTAGCCAGAGTGGAATGTTGAAAGGGCATCACGGGCGATGCCGTGCTCGACGCGGGGACAGGATGACTGGCGAGATCGCGACCATCGAGACACTCGATAAACCGGACGAAAAGACCGGCGCCCCGCGGGTAGTGATCGTCGGGGCGGGCTTCGGCGGGCTCGCCGCAGCCCGAGAGCTCGGCAATACCAATATCGACGTCACGGTCATCGACCGCCGCAACCACAATCTCTTTCAGCCGCTGCTCTATCAGGTCGCGACCGCCGCCCTTTCACCGGCCGATATTTCCGAGCCTATCCGGCGCACCCTCGGCCGCTTCCGCAACATCAAGGTCATGCTGGCCGAGGTGACGGGCATAGATACCGCCGCCAAGACGGTTCATCTCGATTACGGCGCCGACGTGCCCTACGACTGGCTCATCATCGCCACCGGCTCGGAATACAACTATTTCGGCCACGAGGACTGGCGCGCCGCCGCACCCGGGCTGAAGACCATCCACGAGGCGCGGCTGATCCGGCAACGCTTGCTTCTCGCCTTCGAAAAGGCCGAACTCAGCCAGGATCCGGAGGAGAAGAAGGCGCTTCTGACCAGCGTCATTATCGGCGGCGGCCCGACCGGTGTCGAAATGGCCGGTGCCATTGCCGAGCTGGGCCGCTTCATGATCACGCGCGATTTCCGCAAGCTGGAGCCGGACCATCTGCGGGTTCTGCTGATCGAAGCCGGGCCGCGTATTCTCTCTGCCTTTCCGGAAGGGCTTATGAATTATGCGCAGCGTTCCCTTGAAGGAATGGGCGTGGAGATAATGACCAACACGCCCGTCGAATCCATCGCGAAGGATGAGGTGCTCGCCGGTCCACACCGCATCCGCACAGGCTGCGTCATATGGGGCGCCGGCGTGAAGGCCTCACCTGCGGCGAGCTGGCTCGGCATAGAGGGGAAGGCTGGCGGGCGCATTCCCGTCGAGCCCGACCTATCCATTGCCGGTCACCCGGAAATCTATGCGATCGGCGATACCGCCCTCGGCCTGAGCGACGACGGCAAGCCCCTGCCGGCGCTCGCCCAGGTCGCCAAGCAGCAGGGAGGCTATATAGGCAAGGCTTTGCGGCGCAAGCTCCTCGAGCGGAAGGACAGTCCACCCTTCCGCTTCAACAACCGCGGCAATACTGCCGTCGTCGGCCACAAGGCGGCGATCTTCGACTTCGGAACCTGGCGGCTCAAGGGAAGGATCGCCTGGTATCTGTGGGCGCTCGTCCACGTCTATCTGCTGGTCAATTTCGAAAAACGCCTGCTCGTCAGCACTCAATGGGCCTGGCGCTATGTCAGCCGCCAGCGCGGCGCCCGTCTGATCGATGAAAACGCCGCATCCTTCGTGCCGTCTTCCACGCAAAGGACCGAGACATGAACACAGCAAACCCGCAGCTCGAAGGCCTTTATCTCGCGGTCGCCGCCATCAACCGCCTGCTGGTGGCAAAGGGGCTCGCCACCCATCAGGATATTCACCATGCGCTGCAGGGCGCGGAGCAGACCGTCCTTTCCGATGCCGGACAACTGACCATCTCCGCCTCGCACCAGAAGGCAGTCGCCTTCCCGATACGCTTCCTGATGCTCGCCAACGAAATGGCGGAAAAGGGCGGCGACTGTCAGTTCGAACCTCTGGCGAGGGAAATCGGCCGGCGGACGTAACGGCGGCGCAAGGTTTTTTCACGCCGGCGAACCCATTTCGTCTCAGAGGATCGGCTTCCCGCCAGTGACCGCGATGGTCGCTCCGGACACGTAGCTCGACAGCGGATCAGCCAGCATCACATAGGCGGTTGCGAGTTCCGCCGGCTGGCCCGGCCTCTTCATCGGCACCTGCTTGCCGAAATTGGTAACCGTGTCTTCCGGCATTGTGGAAGGGATGAGCGGCGTCCAGATCGGTCCGGGAGCGACCGCATTGGCGCGGATGCCCTTCTCCGCCAGGAGCTGCGCAAGCCCCGCCGTGAAGTTCTGGATGGCGCCTTTGGTGGTCGCATAGGCAAGCAGCGTCGGGTTCGGAGTGTCGGAATTGATCGACGCCGTATTGATGATCGCGGCTCCGGGCTTCATGTGCGGCACGGCGGCCTTGGTGAGATAGAACATCGCATGGATGTTCACCTTGAAGGTCAGCTCCCACTCCTCGTCGCTGATATCCCCGATCGACTTGAATGTCGCCTGATGGGCCGCGTTGTTGACGAGGACATCGATGCCGCCGAGTTCCTTCACGGCCTTGTCAACGATCGCGCGGCAATGGGCCGGGTCTTGGATGTCACCCCGTACGAGCACCGCCTTGCGGCCCGCCTCCTCGACCACACGCTTGGTATCCTCGGCGTCCTCATCCTCATCAAGATAGGAGATCAGCAGATCCGCGCCCTCGCGCGCATAGGCGATCGCGACCGCCCGACCGATGCCGCTGTCGCCGCCGGTGATTACCGCCTTCTTGCCGGCAAGCCTGCCCGATCCGCGATAGGAAAGCTCGCCGTGGTCCGGCACCGGGTCCATCCGACCGGTAAAGCCCGGCATCGGCTGCTGCTGTTCGGGAAAGGGCGGGCTGGGATAGTTCGCCATGGCGGCATCCTCCTGTGTTGACGGATGGCTTACCAACCCTCTCGCACCGGGGAATGTTCCAGCCGGGTCGCTGCTCCCGTCAGCTACGGTTTGCCGGAGGACGCGTCTCGTCGCCGGCGGCCTTCGGGCCGAGATCGAGCTTGCCCTGCTCGGCCTTGTAGAAATACTGGCTCGCCACCAGCCATCCTTTCAAGGGTCTCAAGGGCAGGATGCAGGTCGCCAGCATGAACGGCACCGAGATCAGCAGATGAACCCAGAAAGGCGGCTGAAACGCCAGCTCCAGCCATACCGCGAGCGCCATACTCGGCACGCAGGCGAAGCACAGCACGAAGAAGGCCGGCCCATCGGCGGGATCGGCGAAGGAATAGTCGAGCCCGCAGGCTTCGCACCGGGGGCGCAGCTTTAGGAAGCCGTCGAAAAGATGTCCCTGGCCACAGCGCGGGCAGCGTCCTCGCATGCCGGTGCTGTAGGGCGAGAGCGGCGCCCATTTCGCTTCATCTGCCATGACGTCCGCCTTTCGTGCCCGACGTTATAAATTCATGCCCGCGATATCGCTCAATCCTCCTCGGCGGCAAGCGGTTCCATGGCCATGCTTCACTCTGCCGCGCCCGCGGCGCGCCGGTTCCCCACTGGAACTACTTCCTGGAACCATTTTAACCGCCCTCCGTTCAAACCCTGTACATCGTTTGAGAAATCCCGACGAAGGGAGATCGATACGGAGCGCCGACCCGGCACGGGGAGGACTGAAATGAACACAATCCGCGAACTCGCTGTGGTGACAGGCGCCTCCTCGGGCATAGGCTTCGAACTGGCGAAGCTTTGCGTCATCGAAGGCTATGACATTATCACGGTGGCAAACGAGCCGGAAATCCACACCGCGGCCGAAAAGCTCGCAGCCGAGGGCACGCGCATCACCGCAGTCGAAGCCGATCTCGCGGAAAAATCCGGTGTCGACAAGTTGATGGCCGCGATCGATGCCGATAGTCGACCGGTCGAACTTCTGTTTGCCAATGCCGGCAGCGGTCTCGGCGAGGGATTTCTCGACCGGGACTTCAAGGAGATCGAGCACGTCCTCCATACAAACATCACCGGCACGCTCGACGTGCTTCACAGGATCGGCATGCAGATGCGTGCCCGAGGCCGCGGCCGCATCCTCATCACCGGCTCGATCGCCGGCTTCGTTCCCGGCAGCTTCCAGGCGGTCTACAACGCATCGAAGGCCTTCCTGAACAACTTCTCCTTCGCGCTTCGCAACGAGCTGAAGGACAGCGGAGTGACGGTCACCTGTCTGATGCCCGGTCCGACCGATACCGAATTCTTCGAGCGCGCCGACATCGCCGACACTCCGCTCGGTGAGATGAAGAAGGACGACCCGGCATTCGTAGCCCGCATCGGCTTCGACGCCATGATGGAAGGGGAAGGTGACGTCGTGAGCGGCTGGAAAAACAAGCTTCAATCGGTGATCGCCAACGTCACGCCCTCCGAGATGCTGGCCGAGCAGCACCGCAAGATGGCCGAACCGGATCAGCACAAACCGGCGTGAGCCCGCGACCGGCCTCAGTCGTCGTCCCATAACGGCCCGCGATAGACCCGGCGGCTGACGAGCCTGAGGCTGCGATCCGGCTGAAGGATATATCTCTCCTCGACCCGCTGGCCGAACTCGTTGCGGAATTCGTGGTTGACGACGCTGCCGATCGGCGACCGGATAAGGCGCGAGCGCGGCTGCCCGCCATAGGTGATGCTGCCGGGGATCGGCTCCAAGTCCGGCCCTGCTCCGTAGGTAACCGCACCGGCCGTACAGCCGGAAAGCGCAATTGCAAGGCCTGCTATGATGATGGCGTTCTTCAAGTCGTAATCCTCCGCCGGCAGATGGTATCGATATAGGCCGGAGTGTGACTTTTGGAACAGCGCTTCGATGAAATAGGCTACTGCCGGCATCCTTGGAGATTGATGTTCGCAATCCGGCCCCTAGTTTGGAGCCATGGAGGAGACATGCGCGGCATTTTCGTGAGTATATCCCTCATCCTCGTTCTCGCCGGCTGCGCCGCGAGTGAGGCGGAGCTGGAGCCGATTCCCGGCAGCATCACCTATAGCGGGCAGCCGCGGACGAAACTCACGAAGGCTCCGGTCGGCAGCACCGTGACCAACCGGCTGAACGACGAGCTCGGCCGGCCGGCGGAGGAGACCTACATCATTCAGCCGGACCGATCGCTGAAACTCGTCAGCCGTCACATCATCGAATTCCGTGACGATTGAAGCCACCTCAATCCTTTGGGTGAATTGAATGGAATGAATTAGCAGTATCTAATTAGAAAACCAAAACACAGAGCGGGAACATGACAGTCGAGGAGAAATTGGAGGCGATCTGCCGAAAGGAGTGGAGTCGGGTCCTTGGACTTCCGGCGCGCGGGGCTTCACGGCCTGCCTCGGCTGAGAAAAGGGCAGCCCCCTCGCCCTCCGATCGCTTGGACGGGAACGGTCCATCCCCTCGCCGTCCGCCACGCCCGAAGGGATAGCACCGCCCGCACGCGAAAAAGGCGCCCCGGATCGGAGCGGCCTCCGGCAGCTCCGGGCTTTCTCACGCGCAGATCAGAACGCGTAGCGCAGGCCCGACAGGTCATTGCTGAACCGCTCTCCGTTGACATGCACCACATTGTCCTTGGCGAACTCGTGCGCCACCAGCTTCAGATAGGGCTGGAACACGCCGCCGTCGGCCAGTTCATGGTTGAGGCCGATGTTCACCCCGAGACGTCCGACGAAGGACTTCATCGCGTCGGCATCGCCATACATGCCGTTGCTCAGCCAGTAGTCCTTGGAACCGGCCCTGACGGCGGCGATCTGCGCGAAGGGTTCGAAGAACCAATTGTCCGGTCCGGCGATATGGCGGCCGACCTCGATCTGCCCGCCGATGCCGATATTGTGGTAGTCGCCGGAAGCGCGCGCCTTCGCCCCCCAACCGCAACCATTGGCCGTACCACCGCAATATTCAATTTATTGTTGCAATCCGATCTGAATGCAACTAACCTTCCCTTGTCGACCAGGCCCGCGAGGGAGGAATGTCCATGGCGGCGGGCGCGGCAAGCCAAGAATGCGTAGCCGGGAGCCCAGCCGATTGCTCGCGCCGCCTGGTCGGCACCGTGAACGACATATCCCGACCCTGTCGAAGAGGAGGATCGGTCCATGGACCGGATACGTGCTTTCTATGCCGCCGATGCCAAATTGCGCGGCCTTGCGGAGATCGCCTGGGAAATGTGGAGAAGGCGGTTTTCGCGCGCGCCGCGCCCGGAAGCCGCCGCCGCCGTTGGAGCGAGACAGTTCGACAGAGGGCTCTCGACCGATCTTTCCAGGGTATTGCAGGAAGCCCAGTTCCCGGCCAGAAACACCAGCGGCTGGCTGCGCTACCATGGAGCCAAGGATGGGGTGCGCATCGTCGTTCCGCCCTATGAGACGATGCGCCCCGGCGACGTCGTGACGCTTCTCTGGGTCGCCCATGACGATCTTTGGCTCGGCGGCAGGAATATTCCGGGAACCGAATTTGCGGACGAGAAACGCGTGACCCGGCAGGATATCGCCAACGGCGTCGAATTTCTCGTCGGGCCCTATCATTCCAAGGTCCGCCCGATTCTCAAATCCCAGAAGCTCTGGGGTGCCGCCCGCGTGTTCTACATGGTGACCCGCAACCGCGGAATCTTCTGCGGACCGGAAAGCACGGTGCGGATCAATCTCTTCGAGGATCCGGACCTCGGGTGAGGCCTTGCGGGATGGATTTTCTGGGAAATGTCGCAGAGGAAGAAAACTGGTCAACGCCCGCCCAAATCGGGGGGATGGATGGTAGCGGGAGAGGGACTTGAACCCCCGACACGCGGATTATGATTCCGCTGCTCTAACCACCTGAGCTACCCCGCCACAGGGTCAACGGAGTCGTCCGCAAAGCGTCGATCCCGTGGGATGGGGGGCTTATAAGGTCGCTCCCCGCTTTGTGTCAAGCACATGATGGGAGAAAAACCGCCCCTATCTGAAACCTGCCGGAACGGCTGGTTTCAGGCCGCTACCGGCGCCGAAAGAAGCGCCTTCAGCGAGGCTTCCGCCTCCGCCGCGCGTTCCGAGCGCTCGATGAAGCCGCCGCCATAGACGCGCGCATCCGCACCCTCCGCCGAATAGAGAACACAGGCCTGGCCGGGAGCGACGCCCGCCTCGCCGACCAGCAGGTCGACATAGACGCCGCGGTCATCGCAATGGAGGGTGGCGGGCGTCGGCGGCCGGGTCGAGCGCACCTTGGCGAAGCAGGCAAAACCGTCTTTCGCGTCGTTTTCCAGTGAGCTGTCGCCGATCCAGTTCATGTCGCGCAGATAGACGCGGTGCGTATCGAGAGCTTCCTTCGGCCCGACGATCACCCGGCGTGAGCGGGCGTCGAGAAAGACGACGTAGAGCGGCTCGCCGGTCGCGACCCCCAGCCCCTTGCGCTGGCCGATCGTGTAATTGACGATGCCTTCGTGCCGGCCGAGCACGCGCCCGTCGAGATGCACGATCTGGCCGGAAAGCGCCGCATTCGGCTTCAGCTTGTTGATGATGTCCGTATATTTGCCCTGCGGTACGAAACAGATGTCCTGGCTGTCGGCCTTCTTGGCGACGACGAGGCCCATTTCCTCCGCAAGCGCCCTCACCTCCGCCTTGGACATGCCGCCGAGCGGAAAGCGCAGGTAATCGATCTGCTCCTGCGTGGTCGCGAAGAGGAACCAGCTCTGGTCGCGGTCGGCATCGACGGGACGGAACAGCGCGCGGCGGTTCGGATTGTCGGCCGTCGGATTGGAAGTCGAGCGGATGTAGTGGCCGGTCGCCAGCGCGTCCGCCCCGAGTTCCCTGGCCGTCGCCAGGAGATCTGCGAACTTGACGGTCTGGTTGCAGGCCACGCAAGGGATCGGCGTTTCGCCCATCGCATAGGCTTCCGCAAACGGATTGATCACCGTTTCGCGGAACCGCTTCTCGTAATCGAGCACGTAATGCGGAATGCCGAGCGTTTCGGAAACGCGGCGCGCATCCTCGATGTCCTGGCCCGCGCAGCAGGAACCGGCGCGATGCACGGCCGCGCCATGGTCGTAAAGCTGCAGCGTGATGCCGAGCACATCATAGCCCTGGCGTTTGAGCAGGCCGGCCACCACGGAGGAATCCACTCCCCCCGACATGGCGACGACAACGCGCGTGTCTTCCGGCCTCTTGTCAAAATCCAGCGTGTTCACGGAACTCTCTCGATATCTCTGCCGCCGATGCAGCGCATTCAGGCGGAACCTCGAGCCTGCGACGGTATCGGCCGCCCGTCAGGCAATTGGCTCCGGATATAGAAAGGATTGGGCTTCGGTGCAAGGAGGAGCCGATCACGACTGCAGCGACTGGTGCCGCGCCGCCTCGCCGGCGACAGCCGCATTGCCATTGGCTGCCCCTTCCGCCCGTACACGCGGCAGGGCGGACGGATATTCCCGCTGGATGAAATCGATGATCTTTTCGCGCATCTCGCAGCGCAGATCGAAGGTCTTCGGCGCATTGTTGGCCGAAACCAGAATGCGGATTTCCATGACGTTTTCCCGGAAATCCGTGACCTGCACCGCGACCACCCTGCGATCCCACAGCTTCGAGGCGGCAGCGATCTCCTCCACCTTGCGGCGGACGGCGGCCACCGGCACGCTGTAATCGAGATAGATCATCACCGTGCCGATCAAGGCGGAACCTTCGCGCGTCCAGTTCTGGAAGGGCTTTTCGATGAAATAGCTGAGCGGCAGGACCAACCGGCGCCAGTCCCAGAGTTTCACCACGACATAGGTGGAGGTGATCTCCTCGACATTCCCCCATTCGCCCTCGACGATCAGCGCATCGTCGATGCGGATCGGCTGCGTGATTGCGAGCTGAATGCCGGCGAACAGGTTCTTCAGCACCGGCTGCAGCGCAAGGCCGAGCACGATGCCGGCGACACCGGCCGAGGCAAGCAGGCTCACCCCATATTGCTGCACGGCCGGAAAGGTCATGAGGATGGCCGCAAGCGTAATCGCGATGATGGCGATGCTGGCGATCCGCTCCATGATGCGGGACTGCGTGACATGCTTGCGGGCAAGCAGGTTGTCTTCCGCGTCGAGCTTGAAGCGGCGCAGATAGACCGTCATCCAGATGTGCAGCGCGATCTTCGCCATCCAGCCGACGACGATGATGAAGCCGATGAGGAGAATGTGGCGCAATGCCGAAGCCTGGTAATCCGTAAGCGGCGCTATGGCCGCTCCGAAGGAAAGCGCCCAGGTCAGGATCGCAAGCCGCATCGGCCGGCGCGTGCGGGCGACGAGCGAGCGCCAGAAGAGATCCTTGTTCTCCACCAGCCGGGTCAGGATGCGAAAGCCGAGGCGCTGGATGAAGAGTCCGAGTCCGAAGGCTGCGGCAAGCATCGCAATAGAAACCGCCCAGTCGGGCAGCCAGGCGAAGTCGCTGCGGAATTCCTCGATGAAGCGTTCCATGCGGCCTGACCTAGGGTGCATCGCAGCAGCGTAAAGATCAAAAGGGGAAATTCGCCCGCCTATGCTCCCCAAAACCGGTCCCTGCCCTACCCTTGAGAGGGATGGAGTGGAGGAGCCAGACTATGGCGAGCGGGAACGAACTCGATCTCGAACGCTTCGTGGAGGCGCAAGGTCCGATATACGAACAGGCGCTGCGGGAGCTTCGCGGCGGCCGCAAGCGCTCGCACTGGATGTGGTTCGTCTTTCCTCAGCTGGAGGGCCTCGGCTTTTCGGCGATGTCGCAGAAATACGCGATCGGATCGAAAACGGAGGCGCGCGCCTATCTTTCGCATCCGGTTCTCGGCCCACGGCTGAACGAATGCGTGGAGGCGATGCTGGCCCACAAGGACCGCTCGGCCCACGAAATCCTCGGCTCGCCGGACGACATGAAATTCAGAAGTTCGATGACGCTGTTTGCGGCCGTCAGCGAAAAGGGCTCGCCTTTCGAGCGAGCCCTTGAGCAGTTTTACGCAGGCGAACGCGATGAAAGAACGATCGCGCTCCTGGAAAATCAGGCGGCCGACTGAATGGCCGAAAGCTTCCAGTCATTGGCGGGCTTGCGCACGAAGGTCCAGACTTCGACCGTTTCCGAGGCATGGTCGGGGTCACCCTCGGCCACAGCGCCGGTATTGCGGTCGCGCATGTAGTCGATGCTGGAATAGCGCATCGCCACCGTCGCATAATCCTGACCGTTCTCGCGCCAGGCTTCCGCCAGGTCACCCTGCAGCAGCTGGACGTCCTTCACCTCGTTCTTGAGCCCGTTGGTGGCGTTTTCGCCAAGTTCTTCAGCGAGGTAGGACATCGCCTCCGGCGTGGTGAGATTGCGCAGCTTGCCGTAGTCCTCCTCGGCATAGGCCGCCTGGACGTCCTTCAGCAGCTTCTCGAAATGGTCGAGGTCGCGATTGGTGATGCCGATCTCGTCCGTTTCAGGACCCGCCTGGCGCGGTGCAGCGGCATATCCGCCTGCCCCGCCCGCAGCGGCACCGCCGAGCGAGCCGATCTTCGGGATCTGGAAGCCGGAATTGCCCTGCTGCGGCGCTTCATAGGCGTTGCGCTGCTGGCCGTAATTGCCGGAAGGACCAGCCGGCTGCTGCTGCCGACGACCAAAGAAGCGGAAGGCGAGCATGGCGAGACCGGCGATGACCGCAATCTGCAGAAGCATGCCAAGGAAGCCGGCCATGCCGCCGAAACCGCCGCCGAACATCATGCCGAGCAGGCCGCCCATCAGGAGACCGCCCATCAGGCCGCCTGCGAGACCGCCGAAAAGGCCGCCGGGACGCTGCTGCTGGGTTGCGTTGGGACGCGCAGCGTTCTGCGTCGTGCCCTGCGGGCGCGGCGTCATGGAACGCTCGATGCCGGTTGCGGGACCGGGTGCGGTGTTCGTAGCCGGAGGCGCTGAATACGTGCGGGTGCCGCGGCTGCCGAAGCCACCGCCGCCGCGACGGGCTTCCGCGAAATCCACAGCTGTCAGCGAGACCGCGAGCCCGAGCGCGGCAACCGCGAACAGGTGCTTGAAACGCCGAAGGGATGAAAACATCAACTTTCTCCTCTTGAGCCGCAGAATGCGGCCGTTCCCGGTTCATATAGCGACGGGGTGCTCATGATTTGAGTCCCGCCATCGCATTTTTCACGTTGTGGTAGATATCGAAGTTTGAAACGGGAGCCAAGCGCCAAAAATACAACCTATAAGGAAAGATGATGGTGCGAATGGTCGCAGGCGACTGAAAAAGCCCGGCGCGAGATGCACCGGGCTTTGTTCGGAAACTTGAAAACCTGGAGTTTGCCCCTCATCCCGCTGCCGCGACCTTCTCCCCGCTCGCGGGGAGAAGGGGTATGCTGTGCCGTCGAGACAATCTTCAGCCTCCAGCGAGGCAAGTCTCCTCTCCCCGCGCGCGGGGAGAGGGTTAGGGTGAGGGGCAGTATTTGAAGCCGCGGATTCTCAATCCACGTTGAAGACGAGCGGCTTGGCCTGCCGGATCGCCGGGTTGGCGCGAAGCTGGTCCAGCACCTCTTCGGAAACCGGACCGTCCACATAGAGCAGCGCGATCGCGTCCCCGCCTTCCTTCTCGCGGCCGAGCTGGAAGTTGGCAATGTTGACGCCGGCATTACCGAGCGTGGTGCCCATGAAGCCGATCATGCCCGGCACGTCGGTATTGGTGATGTAGATCATGTGGGCGCCGACATCCGCATCCATGTTGATGCCCTTGATCTGGATGAAGCGCGGCTTGCCGTCGGAGAACACCGTGCCGGCCACCGACCGAACCTGGTTCTCGGTCTTGACTGTCAGCTTGATGTAGCCGTCATAGACGCCCGACTTGTCTCGCTTGACCTCGGAAAGAATGATGCCCTTTTCCTTCACCATGATCGGCGCCGAGACCATGTTGACATCGGCAACCTGGCTGCGGATCAACCCGGCCAGAAGCGCGCTCGTCAGGGCCTTGGTGTTCATGTTGGCGGTGGCGCCATCATAAAGGATCTCGATTTCCTTGGTCGGGCTTTCCTGCACCTGACCCACGAAGGAGCCGAGAACGTCGGCAAGGCGGATGAAGGGCTTCAGCCGCGGCGCTTCCTCGGCGGTGATCGAGGGCATGTTGATCGCGTTGGAGACGGCGCCCTTGATGAGATAGTCAGACATCTGCTCGGCAACCTGCAGAGCCACGTTCTCCTGGGCTTCCGTCGTGGAAGCGCCGAGATGTGGCGTGCAGACCACGTTTTCCAGGCCGAACAGCGGGCTTTCGGTGGCGGGCTCCACCTCGAAGACGTCGAAGCCAGCTCCGGCGACGTGGCCGGACTTGATGGCCTCGGCAAGGGCTGCTTCATCGACCAGACCGCCGCGGGCGCAGTTGATGATGCGAACGCCTTTCTTGGTCTTGGCCAGCGCTTCCTTGCTGATGATGTTGCGGGTCTTATCGGTCAGCGGTACGTGCAGGGTGATGAAGTCGGCACGCTCAAGCAGCTCATCGAGTTCGACCTTGACCACGCCCATCTCCTCGGCGCGCTCCTTGGAAAGGAAGGGGTCATAGGCAAGCACATGCATGCCCAGCCCGATCGCCTTCTTGCAAACGATGCCGCCGATATTGCCGGCGCCGATGACGCCGAGCGTCTTGCCGGTGATCTCGACGCCCATGAAGCGCGACTTCTCCCACTTGCCCGACTGGGTGGAAACGTCAGCGGCCGGAAGCTGGCGGGCGACCGCGAACATCAGCGCGATCGCATGCTCGGCGGTGGTGATCGAGTTGCCGAAGGGCGTATTCATGACGATGATGCCGCGGCGTGATGCGGCCGGGATATCGACATTGTCGACGCCGATGCCGGCGCGGCCGATGACCTTGAGATTGGTCGCGGCCGCGATCAGCTTTTCCGTTGCCTTCGTGGCCGAGCGGATGGCAAGGCCATCATAATTGCCGATGATCTCGGCGAGCTTTTCCTTGTCCTTGCCGAGTTTCGGCTGGAAATCGACTTCAACGCCGCGGTCGCGAAAGATCTGGACGGCGGTTTCGGAAAGTTCGTCGGATACGAGAACGCGAGGTGCCATTGGTCACGGGCTCCTTGAAAGGGTGTAATCACTGAAAGCGGGTGAAACGGTGCCGCCATCGCGGCACCGGCAATCAAATCAGGCGGCCGCCTTGGCGAGCGCAGCCTTCTGCGTCTCGAAGGCATAGGAGAGCCACGGCATCAGAGCCTTCATGTCGGCTTCCTCGATGGTCGCGCCGGCCCAGATGCGCAGGCCCGAAGGGGCATCGCGATAGGCACCGATATCGAGCGCAACGCCTTCCTTCTCCAGGATCGACACGATGCCCTTGGCGAATGCGGCCTGCGCATCGGCATCGAGCGCGGTGACGGCCGGATCGACGATCTTGAGGCAGACGGAGGTGTTCGAACGCGTGGCCGGATCGACCGCGAGGTTCTCGATCCAGTCGTTAGCGGCAACGAAATCGAAGATCACCTTGGCGTTCGCATCAGCACGGGCGATCAGAGCCTTGAGGCCGCCGGCCGACTTCGCCCAGTTGAGTGCATCGATATAGTCCTCGACGCAGAGCATGGAGGGCGTATTGATGGTCTCGCCGGTGAAGATGCCTTCGATCAGCT
This sequence comes from Rhizobium sp. LCM 4573, assembly GCF_001854865.1. Lineage (GTDB taxonomy): Bacteria > Pseudomonadota > Alphaproteobacteria > Rhizobiales > Rhizobiaceae > Neorhizobium. The sequence goes on from NZ_MDDW01000001.1 coordinate 500,746, forward strand.
TGCCGCCCTTGGTCATGCGGAAGATCTTCGGCAGCGGCCAGGCCGGGACATAGCTTTCCAGGCGCTCGACGGCGCGAGGCGAAAGGATCAGCATGCCGTGGCCGCCCTCGCCGCCCAGCACCTTCTGCCAGGAGAAGGTGACGACGTCGAGCTTGGAGAAATCCATGTCCTGGGCGAAGGCCGCGGAGGTCGCATCGCAGATGGTCAGGCCCTTGCGGTCAGCCGGAATGAAATCGGCATTCGGCACGCGCACGCCGGACGTCGTGCCGTTCCAGGTAAAGACGACGTCGCGGTCGAAATCGACTTCGGCAAGGTTCGGCAGAAGGCCGTAATCGGCCTCGAACTTGCGGACGTCCTTGAGCTTCAGCTGCTTGACGACGTCGGTGACCCAGCCTGCGCCGAAGCTTTCCCAGGCGAGCATATCGACGCCACGCTCGCCGAGCAGCGACCAGAGCGCCATTTCGACGGCGCCGGTATCGGAAGCCGGCACGATGCCGATGCGGTAATCCGCCGGCACGTTCAGAATTTCACGGGTAAGATCGATGGCTTGCTTGAGCTTCGCCTTGCCGATCTTGGCACGGTGCGAACGACCGAGCGGGGCATCGGAAAGCGCTTCGAGCGACCAACCGGGGCGCTTCGAGCAAGGGCCAGAAGAGAAATGGGTATTGTTCGGACGCACGTCCGGCGGGGTGACGGTCTTCGTCATGATAAGCTATCCTCTCAGATAGAAAGCCTCTCGTTGGGGAGAGGTGTCCCGCCGCCGTGAGTATTCCTGTCCGGCTTCATAGTCAAGCGGGTTATGTCGCTCTGAGATAATTCTTTGCCGCAGCCGCTAACCGGCGCCTTACCGCACGCCCCGAAGGATTTTCCACTTGAGCGGGCGCAGCGCCTGCCACAACGCCGTCGCCCGCAGAGCCGCGATCAACCGCGTTCTTGCGTCGAAGAGACGGCCCCTTGCCGTAATGGCGGATTGCCTGGCCGTGAGCGGAAACGTCGTCTCGCAACTTTCGAGCTTCCACGGCTCATCGCCGATCCCGAGGTCCAGCCACTCGAAACCATGCTCGTGCAGCCATTGCAAAGTTCGGTAGTAAAGCACGCTGCCGGGAGAGAATTTCGCCCAATCGCCCGCCTCGAAGGAAAGCATGACGGCGTAATACCGCCTGCCGGCGGTAAGCCCCCATATCGTGGCGATGATCGTTTCGCCCGATTTAAGATAGAAAAGCTTCAGCATTCCCTCGCGGGCGAAGACCTCGGTGCCCTTGTCGAAGAAATCGCGCTTGTCCAGGTCGACATCGAAGCCCGGAACCAGCGTCTGCTCGAAGCGCCACTGCTTCTGGCGGATGAAGGCCGCCGTCGCCTCCCGGCGCTCGGGCTCGTCTTCCGCAAGCCCGAAGACGAGCGGCGCCAGCTTTTCGAGATTCCTTATCTTGCGCATGAGCGTCTTGCGCTGCGGCACCCCGGCCTCCACCTCGACCCAAGGCCGCCGCAGATCGTTTCCGTGACAGGAGATCTCGTTCGGCCGGTCACCGAGAAGCGATAGCGGATTGGAAATGCCATCGATATCGCGCGGCATCTTGCTGAGCGACAGGAAGTCGAAGGGCGGCAATGCGCTGACGATCTGCCGCCAAAGAGCGTCCACGATCTCGCGGTCCCAGGTGATCTCCGTCGGAAACAGCACCGGCGCATTGTAATCCGCGGCCTCGGCGTCAATGAATTCCAAAATGCGCGCGCCCTTGCGGCGCGCAATACAGAGCGGCAGGAAGAGGATGGGCACGCCCTCCCCGTTCCGCACTTCAATGAAATGCAGGCTGCACTTCCCCGAACGGCCGAAACTGTCGAGCCACACGCGAAGAAACGTGACCGTCTGAAACGGATGATAGCGGGCGCCATGGGAATCCGTCGCGCCGCTCGGCCAGTCGGCGGAGACGTCGTCCAGGCCATGGAAAACGGAAATCCTGAATTGCGGCTTCATCGAATGCCCTGTCGCGATGTGCGGCGTTCCGATACCAACTGAGGGGTCAGGCTTGAAGCGCAAACCTGTTCCATCGTTAACGGCAAACAGGCCCTTAGAAAGAAGCCGCCCGATGGGCGGCCTCCGGCGGTCCGTGAATTATTTGTAGACGATCGGCTCGGGGGGCGGCTCGTAGGCGACCGGCGTGTCGCAACCGTTGAAGACATAGCGGGCGCCGATCCGGGCCTCATGCATGTCGAAGCCCTTGTCGCGGCCCGGCCCGCCATTGTCGACATAACCGAACATGTCGCCGCCAGAGATATGGCGGAAGCGGTAACCGACATCGGCCTTGAGGTTGCAGGTAAGGTCGATCGTGGCACCCGCCATGAGAGCGTAGCTGAAGCGCCAGCTTCCCTTGCCTTCGTGATCGCTGCCGTAGCAGCCCGGCATGGAAGGATCGTCGCAGATCCTGTTGCGCAGCTTGCCCCATTTCACGTAGCTGCCGCCGATGCCGGCGCCGACATAAGGCGTGACGCGGCCATAGGTGCCGAGATCGACATAGACGTTCGCCATCAGCGAATAGGCGCGCATCTCCGCCTCGTCGCGGGAGGAGCACATCACCGAGCCGCACCAGCCGGTCGTGCTGCCGCGGAAATCCGACTTGCCCAGGTAGTCGAAGGTGAGGTCGGTGCGAAGATAGTTGTTGACCTGGTAACCGACACCGGCGCCGACCACGAAGCTGTCCTTCAAGGTCGTGCGATCGAAATCGGCCAGGAAGGCGTTGGAGCCCTGGAAATATTCGGCCCCGCGCATGTGGTTGAAGGAATAGCCCACATCACCGCGCAGATACCAGCCGCTGGCTTCCTGAATTTCCACTTCCGGCGCGTCGATGATCGGCTCGGGCTGAGGCTCGTATAAATCGGCGGAATAGGCTGCACTTCCTGCCAGCGCCAGCAAGGCCGCGCCGATCAGACTCTTCTTCATGGTTCCATCTCCAAGATCCATCTCATTGAACGGCGACGCGCCTATCAACGGGTTTATCCGGCATGGATAATGAAGGAGAAAGGTTAAGCCCCGCTTAACCATGTCCGTTTACCAGTAAAAATGCAGGATAGACAGGAAAGCCGGCCGCTTGCGGCCGGCTTTCCTCAAAAGGACTTGAGGTTATTCAGGCCGCGCTGCGCACGTTGGAGATAACGCCGATGAGTTCGCCGACGATGCGCTCGATCTGGTCGCGATCGTCGCCCTCGGCCATCACCCGGATCAGCGGCTCGGTGCCGGAGGGACGGATCACCAGCCGGCCCTTGCCGGAAAGCTCCTGCTCCGCATCGGCGATCGCCTGCCGCACGATGATGTCCTCCAGCGGCTTGCCGCCCGCATAGCGCACGTTCTTCAGGATCTGCGGCACCGGCTCGAAGCGCCGGCAGACCTCGCTGACCGGCAGGTCGAGCCGCTTGACGCGGGCAAGGATCTGCAGGGCCGCGACGAGCCCGTCGCCGGTCGTGCCGAAATCGGACAGCACGATATGCCCGGATTGCTCGCCACCCACGTTGAAATCGTGATTGCGCATATGCTCGACGACATAACGGTCACCGACCTTGGTGCGGGCGAGCTGGAGCCCCTTCCCATCCAGGAAGCGCTCGAGGCCGAGATTGGACATGATCGTCGCCACGATGCCGTCGCCCCGCAGCTTGCCGTCCTCGGCCCAGCTTTCGGCAATCGCCGCCATGAGCTGGTCGCCATCGATGATCTCGCCGCGCTCGTCAACGATGATGACGCGGTCCGCATCTCCATCAAGGGCGATCCCGATATCGGCCCGCACCTCATGCACCTTCCTCTGYAGCGCCGAGGGGCTGGTCGAACCGCAATCGAGATTGATGTTCGTGCCGTTCGGCTCGTTGCCGATCGTCACCACGTCGGCTCCGAGTTCCCACAGAGCGAGCGGCGCCACCTTGTAGGCTGCGCCGTTGGCGCAATCGATCGCGATCCTCAGCCCATGCAGGGTGACATCGCGCGGCAGCGTGCGCTTGGCATGCTCGATGTAGCGGTAGATGTCACCCTCGACGCGCTTCGCCCGGCCRATATCTGCGGATTTGGCAAGCTGGGTGTACATATCCTTGTCGAGCAGTTCCTCGATCTGCATTTCCAGCTCGTCGGAAAGCTTGTAGCCGTCCGGGCCGAAAAGCTTGATGCCGTTATCCTCGTATGGATTATGCGAGGCCGAGATCATCACGCCCACATCGGCGCGCAACGAGCGGGTGAGCATGGCGACGGCCGGCGTCGGGATCGGCCCCAGCAGGAAGACATCGAGCCCGGCTGCGGTAAAACCCGCGACCATGGCGTTTTCGAGCATGTAGCCCGAAAGTCGGGTATCCTTGCCGATCACCACCCGATGCCGATGACTTCCGTTCCTGAAGATCGTGCCGACGGCAATCCCCACGCGCATGGCGAGATCGGGCGTCATCGGGAAAACATTGGAATGTCCGCGGATGCCGTCGGTACCGAAATAGCGACGTGTCATATAAGCTCCTTCGTCATCGCGCCCTGATGGCGCGGTCTTGGCGCATAGCCCTCGAACCGAGGCGCAGCGCTATGGCAGGCGAACCTGCAACCATAATCTCCGGCAAAGCCGGCCCATGCTCGGCTCATGCCACAGTCTGCATGTACAAGCACGTAAATTAGCGTCAAAATTGATTATATCTCGTTACCGACAGTCAAAACCGTAAGGAAAGGGCAGCAACATCTCTTTCGTCATGGTCGGGCCTGTCCCGAGCACCCGACCACGTCTGTGAAACTCTCCAAACTCAATAGTTTGGCGACATGAACAGATCCTCGGCACAAGGCCGAGGATGACGTCGCGTATGCCGAAAGGTTTTGTCAGTAAACAAAAACCGCCGCGGATCGCTCCGCGGCGGTTTTCTTGAGTGCTGCGCGGCCGGATTAATGCGGCTGGGGTTCGAGGCCGCTTTCCGGCTCGTCGCCCTTGGGCTGGCCCTTCTTGGCGCCGGCTTTCGGCACGGCCGAACCGCGCGCCGGCGGCGCATCGTCGCCGAGATCGCGGGAGGGCTTCTGGCCCTTCAGGAGCGCCTTGATTTCGTCGCCCGAAAGCGTCTCGTATTCGAGAAGGCCTTCAGCCAGCGCAACGAACTCGTCGTGCTTCTCGGTCAGGATGCGGCGTGCCTCCTGATAGGCCTCGTCGATCAGGCGCCGAACTTCGACGTCGATCTTCTGAGCGGTCGCCTCGGAGACGTTCTTCGACTGCGAAACCGAATGGCCGAGGAACACTTCCTGCTGGTTCTCGCCATAGGAGACCTGACCGAGCACGTCGGAGAAGCCCCATTGCGTGACCATGGCGCGGGCAAGCTTGGTCGCCTGCTCGATGTCCGAGGATGCGCCGGAGGTGATGTTCTCCTTGCCGAAGGTCAGTTCCTCGGCAACGCGCCCACCCATCATGATGACGAGGCGCGAGACCATCCACTTGTAGCTCATCGAATAGCGGTCGCCTTCGGGAAGCTRCATGACCATGCCGAGCGCGCGGCCGCGGGGAATGATCGTCGCCTTGTGCAGCGGATCGGCTACCGGCACATGCAAGGCCGTGATCGCGTGACCGGCCTCGTGATAGGCAGTGAGCTTCTTTTCCGCCTCGGTCATCGCCGAGGAGCGGCGCTCCGCGCCCATCATGATCTTGTCCTTGGCGTCCTCGAATTCCTGCATGGTGACGAGACGCTTGTTGCGGCGCGCCGCCATCAGGGCTGCTTCGTTCACGAGGTTCATGAGGTCGGCGCCGGAGAAGCCGGGCGTGCCGCGTGCCAGCACCTTGAGATCGACGTTCGGAGCCAGCGGCACGTTGCGCACATGCACCTTGAGAATGCGTTCGCGCCCGACGATATCCGGGTTCGGCACGACGACCTGACGGTCGAAGCGGCCGGGACGCAGAAGCGCCGGGTCGAGAACGTCCGGACGGTTGGTCGCGGCGATCAGGATGATGCCCTCGTTCGCCTCGAAACCGTCCATCTCGACCAGCAGCTGGTTGAGCGTCTGTTCGCGCTCGTCGTTACCACCGCCGAGGCCAGCGCCGCGGTGACGTCCGACGGCATCGATTTCGTCGATGAAGATAATGCAGGGCGCATTCTTCTTCGCCTGTTCGAACATGTCGCGGACGCGGGAGGCGCCGACGCCGACGAACATTTCGACGAAGTCGGAACCCGAAATGGTGAAGAAGGGAACATTGGCTTCGCCGGCAACGGAGCGGGCGAGCAGCGTCTTACCCGTGCCGGGAGGGCCGACAAGCAGCACACCGCGCGGAATACGGCCGCCAAGGCGCTGGAACTTCTGCGGATCGCGCAGGAATTCCACGATCTCTTCAAGGTCCTGCTTGGCCTCGTCGACGCCGGCGACATCCTCGAAGGTGACGCGGCCATGCGCTTCCGTCAGAAGCTTGGCCTTTGATTTGCCGAAGCCCATGGCGCCGCGCGAACCGCCCTGCATCTGCCGCATGAAGAACAGCCAGACGCCGAGGATCAGCAGCATGGGGAGAAGCGTGCCGAGATAGCTCAGGAAGCCGGAGGACCCATCGGTTTCCGGGCGCGCCACCGTGGTGACGTTCTTGGACTGCAGCCGCTCTACGAGCGCATCGTCGATGACGGGCGAATAGGTCTGGAAGCCTGCGCCGTTCTCGACATAGGTACCGAGTACGCGATTGCCGGTGATGACGACGTCGCGCACGCGGCCTGCATCAACCTCACGCAAGAATTGCGAATAAGGGATCTCGCGCGAGCTGGTCTGCGAAGGCGCCGTCTGGAACATGCTGAACAGAGCGATCAGCAGGAGGGCAATAACGGCCCAGAGGGCGAAATTACGTAAGTTTGGGTTCATCGAACTCCCCGGAACTGCGACGGCCGACTTCCGGCCACCGCCTTGCTTGCCCATAACATAGGGTTACGCCACGGCCTTGCCAAGGCAAGCGGCGGCTACGATCACCTTTTGCGTGCGGAAACCTTAACGCGCATAGGGGGAAAATCGTCGCATCTGAGCAAATACGCCAGGCGAGCCGCCAGAGTATAGTCGAACTGCGGCAAAAAACGGTCGAAAGGGGCGAGCACCGGCTGGATAACTGCCTGGTCTGCCGCCGAGATACAGGGCATCACGGCCATCGCCCGCATCGCAACCGGCGGCGGCACCTCCGGGAACAATATCGAGGCGTCCTTGCGGTCCGGCGCGGTCGGGCCGACGACGATTTCTCCGTCGCCGCGATTGGCGATACGGTAGCGGCCATCCCAGAGAGCCCGTTCTCCGGCGATGAGGTGGAGGGGCTGCAGGCCACGGTTCTCGCGGGAGAGGTAGAGCCCCTCGCGCCGACGGTCGAAGATCACTCGCCCGGCGGTGATCCGCCCTGCCCCGCTGCCGTCGAGCACGGCCATGACCCGGTCCATGCTCTCCCGGCCCGGCACATATATCCGTCCACCGAGAGCCGCCGCGAGATATCCGAGCGCATGCCGCCGGACCGCCACATCGGCCGCGAAGAAATCCGGCGCGAGATGAACGAGTACGCCGTGGTGAGCGACTGCATGATCGGCCAGAAGGCTCGCGGCCTGGTGCGAAAGCCGCGCGCGGCGTTCGGCGGCGGCATCGAGGCTTGGGAGGTCGACGGTTTCCTCCCCCGCAAGCCGCTGGCGCATTCGCACCCGTTCATAGCGAGGGTCGAGATTGCTGGGATCGTCGATCCAGCCAAACCCCTTCTCTTGAAGAAAGGCGCGGATATCGGCGCGGCACGTCCGCAAGAAGGGCCGCAGCAGCCAGAATTTCCGCTCGATGAGGACGGCCTCCGCCATGCCGGCAAGCCCCGGATCGGCCTCGTCGGCGCTGCGGGCGCCACGCATGGCCACCGTCTCGGCCTGATCGTCCAGCGTATGGCCAGTCAGGATCGCCGAGGCGCCGATCTCCTCCGCGAGCTCGGTCAGCAGGCGGTAGCGGGCCTCGCGCGCGGCTGCGGAAATCCCGCTTTTCAGCTTTTCGCCTTCCCAGCGGCGGGTGACATGCGGGATGCCCAGTTTCTCGCAAAGTGCGGCCACCTCCTGCGCCTCGCGGGCGGATTCCTCGCGCAAACCGTGGTCGATGGTCGCGGCATGAAGGGAAACGCCGTCAGCGGCGGAACGGGAAAGGGCGACAAGCAGGCCGGTGGAGTCGCTGCCGCCGGAGATCGCGACGAGCAGGTGCGCCGGCCTCTCAAGCTCCGCCAGGAAGCGGCGGATCGCGTCTTGGGGAGAAAGCGGCTGCGGGGAGGCGGTCAAATGGATGGGCCGCCGATCAACAACTCAGGCGCTTCTGCTCGCTCGTTACCTTGCCGAGCACCGAACGCGGCGCGCTCGGGTAACGCTTGCTCACCTCTTTCAGGGTGGCGCAGGCGGTTTCCTTGTTGTCGAGCGCGGCAAGCGACATGCCGAGCTTCAGAAGCATTTCGGGAGCCTTGGGGGAGCTGGCATAGGTCTGGTGGGCGTTGAGGAAGGTCTTGGCCGCCTCGTTGAACTTGCCCTGCGAATACTGGGCCTCGCCGAGCCAGAAATTGGCGTCCGCCGCGCGCGCGCCCTTCGGGTAGCTTTCTAGATAGCTGGTGAACTCACGCTCGGCGAGCTGATAGTCGCCGGAAAGCACATGGCCGTAAGCGGCCTGGTAGACGTCGTTCTCGCTGCCGAGCGATGCAGTCTGCTGCGGGTCCGGCCGTGTGCCCCCGCGCGGGTTCGACGGGCTTTCGACGCCGGGAAGGCCGGAGGAGTTGTTGGCGTTCTCGTTGCGCGTCGCGCCGACGGGATTGCCGCCCTGATCGAACTCGATCGACCCGAGCGTCGTTTCCGGCGCGCCGGTATCGGGATTGCGGCCGCTGCGTTGGCCTTGAGCTCCGCCCTGGCCTGGCTGCGGCGTCTCGATCACGCGGGCGACATCGTCTTCCTGCCTGGGCGGCTGAGCAGCCGGAGCGCGGTTGGAGGCGGTAGCGGCCGGTTTCCCGGCCGCTCCGTTCTCGCTCTTCTCCAGCTCCTGGAAGCGGAACTCATTGTCTTCCTGGGCCTTGCGTATCTGCTCCTGCATCTGCAGGAGCTGGAAGCTCATTTCCTCGATACGACCGTTGAGCTGCCGGATCTCTTCCTCGAGCTGCTGGACGCGGATGGCCGCATCCCCGCTCTGGGCGAGAATCAGCGGTTGCCCGCCCTGACGCGGCTCGGCCGCAGTCTGATTGCCGCCCTGGAAAAGTTTCGGCAGCGTGAGCGCCCCAGCCGGGCCGCTCGCCACCATGAGCCCCAGCATTGCTGCCAAGACAAGTTTCTTCATGTCGTCCGTCCTTTGATCTGCACCTGATTTGGCGCGAGAAGGAGATTTTTCCAACTGCCCCGAAAAAGCAACCAAGCCGACGATCAAAAATCCTAAGAATCAGGGCCAAACTATGGAAAAAGCAAAAAGGCGGCCCGAAGGCCGCCTTTTATTCCTCGCCGTGTGACCGAAGTTACGAACCGGCGCCGCCGAGAACGGTGACCGCGCGGCGGTTCTGCGACCAGCACGAGATGTCGTCGCAGACGGCAACCGGGCGCTCCTTGCCGTAGGAGATCGTGCGCATGCGGTTCGCCGGAACGCCGCGAGCGGCGAGATAATCGCGGGTAGCGGCCGCGCGGCGGGCGCCGAGCGCGAGGTTGTACTCGCGGGTGCCGCGTTCGTCGGCATGGCCTTCGACGGTGATCGCATAGTTCGGATAGCGGGCGAGCCACTGAGCCTGACGGTCCAGCGTCTGCTGCGCATCGGCGCGGATCGAGGTCGAGTCGGTATCGAAGAAGATGCGGTCGCCGACGTTGACGGTGAAGTCCTGCTGCGAACCGGGCGTTGCGGCGCCTGCGCCACCGAGGCCGAGATCGCCTGCGCTGTTCGGCAGGTTCTTCTTGTTGGCGCAACCCGCAAGGGCGAGCGCCAGCGTCAGCGCGATGACGGCGGGGTTGCGGGCGAGGTTCTGCATGCGGCTCATCGCCGGGGTAACGGTACGGCTCATGGCCGGTCTCTCCTTGGATCAGTATTTCAGAAGAACGGTATTTCAGAGTTGCCAGACCCTAACCGCTTTCGGTTAACCATGCTCGAACGATTATGGTTAATGATTTGGCAACACGTCCCTTAATGGCTCCTTTTTCAGGAGATTCGGGCGGGAAAGAGGCGCATCCGCGCCTCTTGTCCTTGATCCCGCCTTATTCGAGCAGCGGCGACCATGCCGGATCGGAGGCGTAGGCCGGGGTCTTGATCGCCTGCTCGTTATAGCCCGTCAGGTCGATCGAGTAGAGCTGAGGACCGCCCGCGCCCGCATTCTGCCGGAAGAACATCAGCACGCGGCCGTTCGGCGCCCAGGTCGGCCCCTCGTTGTGGAAGCCGGTCGTCAGGATGCGCTCGCCCGAACCATCCGGCTTCATCACGCCGATCGAGAACTTGCCGCCCGATTGCTTGGTGAAGGCAATGAGATCGCCGCGCGGAGACCAGACCGGCGTGGAATAGGCGCCGTCGCCGAACGAAATGCGCGTCTGGCCGGAACCGTCGGTGTTCATGACGTAAAGCTGCTGACGTCCGCCGCGATCGCTCTCGAACACGATCCGTCCGCCGTCCGGCGAATAGGAGGGCGAAGTATCGATGGCGGCGGTGTTGGTGAGGCGCGTGGTCGTGCGCGACCGCAGGTCCATCGTGTAGATGTTGGAATTGCCTTCCTGCTGAAGGCTCATGATCACCTTCTGGCCATCCGGCGAGAAGCGCGGAGAGAAGGTCATGCCGGGGAAATTGCCGACCACTTCGCGCTGCCCCGTCTCGAGCTGCAGAAGATAGACGCGCGGCTGATTGCCCTCGAAGGACATGTAGGTGACTTCCTGCCGGTTCGGCGAGAAGCGCGGCGTCAGCACGATGTCGTTCGTGTTGGTGAGCATGCGGACATTGAAGCCGTCCTGATCCATGATCGCGAGCTGGCGCTTGCGGGCGGTCTTCGGGCCGCTTTCGGAAACGAAGACGACGCGGGTGTCGAAATAGCCGTCCTCGCCGGTGATCTGCTTGTAGATCGCGTCGGCGATGATATGCGCCACGCGACGCCAGTTCTCCGGCTGGGTATAGAACTGCTGGCCGGTCATCTGCTGGCCGGCGAAAGTGTCCCACAGGCGGAATTCGGCGCGCAGGCGTCCGTCGCCCTCACGCGTCACGCGGCCGGTGACGAGCGCCTGGGCATTGATGACCTTCCAGTCTTCGAAACGCGGCTGCTGGTCCGGGTTGGATATCTTTTCGATGAAGGCCGTCTTGTTGATAGGCGCAAAAAGGCCGGAGCGCTGCAGATCGGCGGCGATCACCTGGGAGATCTGGGCGCCAAGCTCGTTGCCCGAAAGGAGATCGGTGATCGCGATCGGCAGCGGCTCGACATTGCCTTTGTTGATATTGATTTCCACGCGCGCAACCGCTGGTGTGGAGAACATCATCGCCATCCCCGCAAACGCGATCATGAGGCGGATGAAGGAGCGTTTCATCATGAGTTCAAGCCTTTCAGCTACTCGAATTAAAGCAATCCGCTGGGGTCGAAGTTGATGACAACTTCGCTCCAGGTGTCGTATTTTTCCGGAGGGAGGTTCTTGAACGGGCTCGAGCGCATGACGGCCCTGACTACGCTCCCTTCAACCATTCTGCGCGCGGCATCCGAGGTGCCACCGTTCGTCTTGACCTGCGGCCGGCCGACGATGGCACCCGCCTCATCGAGCTGCATCGTTACGGTAACGATCATGCCTTCCACCCCCTCGACACCCGCGACGAGGGACCAATTCTTCTCCACCTGTCCCTTAAGCGCATCCAATTCGGTCTGAGAAAGCGTGGAACCGCCCGTCGTCTTCTTGCCGCCAAGCGCCGCCTGCTGCTGCGAACGCTTTGCCCCGCCATTCGCGGGCGCCTGCTTGTTCAGCAGCGCGGCGATCTCGTCGGCGTTGAAGTCGCTTTCCTTGGAGGAGGATGCCTTGGCCACTTCCTGCTTCTTGTCGGCGATCTTCTTGTCGCTCGGTTTCTCTGCCGCCTTGGGCGTTTCGGGTTTCTTCTCCGGCGGCTTCTCGGCGGGCTTGGCCTGCTCCTTCGGAGGCTCGGGCTTCGGCCGCATGGCCGGCACCGGCACACTGTCGGGCAGCGGCATCTGCTCTTCCGGCTGGGCGGCCGTTTCCGGCTGCGGACTGGGCTCGGTCACCGGAGTAGGCGGCGTCACCTCAGGTTTCGGCTGAGGCAAGGAGGCAACCTCTTGCGGCGGAGGCGCCGTATCTTCCTTGGCGATTTCGGTGGATGCGGTCGGTTTGTCATCGACCACCGGCGCGGGCGTTTCCTGCTTGGCGGGAGCTGCCGCGGACTCGTTGTCGCTCGGCTTGGCCGTCGGCATCGGCGGCGCCTTGATATCCACGTCGTTGTCGCCGAAGTTCTCGGCATTTTCCACCGGATCGGGCCTCGTCGTCGGCACCGGTGCCGCTCTCTCGGCCTTGGGCGCATTCTTGTCGCCCTGCTGGATCTGGCTGAACTCCTCGATCGGCACGAGGTCGACCGGCAATGATTCCGAATAGGAAACGTCAAGCGGCTCCGGCGCGCCAAGCGATACCAGCGCGAAGGTCAGCGCCGTCGCATGGATGATCGCGGATGTGGTAAGGCTCGCCTTCATTGCCGTTTATCGGTTTTCCTGCCGTTGCTGCGTAACGAGGCCGATATTCTTGTATCCGGCCCCCTGGATGCGGGCCATGACATCGGCGACGATGCCATAGGCGGACGTGGAATCGGCGCGCACGAAGATCCGCTCGGAATAACCGGTGGTGGAGATCGCCTGCAGCTTGGCGGTGATCTCGTCGGCCGTCACCGGCGTTTCCTGCAGATGGATCTGACCATTGGCGTTGACGGAGATGGTGATCGGCTGCGTTTCCGAATTGAGTGCGGAAGCCTGCGTCTGAGGCAGATCGACCGGAACGCCGACCGTCATCATCGGGGCCGCCACCATGAAGATGATGAGCAACACGAGCATGACGTCGACCAGCGGCGTCACGTTGATTTCGCTGACGGGACCGTGCTTGCGTCCGCGACGCCTGCGGCCACCGCCGCCCGATGCGTTTGCACCTCCTGCCGACATACCCATGGACGTTACTCCGGCTTACTGCGCCGCCTGGCGCGTCTGCAGCTTTTCATCGATCTGGCGCGACAGGATGGCGGAAAATTCGTCCGCGAAACCTTCCATCCGCGCCGAGAGCTTGCCCGCGTCGGCGGTGAACTTGTTGTACGCGACGACAGCGGGAATAGCCGCAACGAGGCCGATCGCGGTGGCAAGCAGCGCCTCGGCGATACCCGGCGCGACAACCGCGAGATTGGTGGACTGCGAACCGGCAATTGCCTGGAACGAAGTCATGATACCGACGACCGTTCCGAAAAGGCCGATGAAGGGCCCGGCGGAACCGATGGTGGCGAGCGAACCGAGGCGCGCCTCGTAGCCCTCGCTTTCGCGGGCCATGGTGACATCCATCGCCCGGTCGATACGCATCTGAAGGCCGATTGGCGAACGCGCGCCGCGCTCGAAGCTCTTCTTCCACTCGCGCATGGCCGCGACGAAGATCGCCGCCAATCCGCCGTTCTGGCGGTCCGAGAGTGTCCTGTAGAGCTCTTCCAGCGACTGTCCCGACCAGAAGACCTGTTCAAACTGGTCGAACTGACGACGCGCCTTGTTGAAGCTGAGATACTTGTCGATCACGATCGCCCAGGTCCAGACGGATGCGCCAAGCAACCCGATCATGACCAGTTTGACGACGAGACCCGCCTGCATGAACAGCGCCCACAAGCTGACATCATGCGTCGCTGCGGCCAAACCTACCTGTTCCATCTATTCAACATCCCCGAATCCAAACGCCCGGCCTTGAGACCGGGCGGGTTCAAAAGCGCGCTCGCGAAAGACGCCTTACCGTAACCGCTGAATGCGCTCTCTACCCATAGGTGCCCTGAGCTTTCAGCTTGGCTTCTCGCCTTCAATTTTGGTCAAAGGAAGGCGTGCATCGCACAAATCCTTTGCGAGTGATTCCATTTATCCGGAATCGCTCTAGTGACGATTAAGACATCATTATCGTTAAGAATGCGTTACAGGAGGCGAGTCTATCTACTTGGGATGACTCAGGAACTTCTCCGCGACACTTTCTGGAAGACGGCGCGGGCGCCCGTGCTTGTTGATGACGGCAATGATCACCTTGGCTGCGATGAGCAGCGTACCGTTCCGGCGTATCTCCTGGCTTAGTACCATCTTCGCGCCTCCCGCCTTCTCCGTGACGGTCTCGATCGTCAGAATATCGTCCATCCGAGCCGGCTGCTTGAAGTCGATTTCCATGCGGTGGACGACGAAAACGAGCCCCTCCTCATCCGCCGACAAGAGCGTACTCTGCTCGCATCCCAGGCAACGGAGATAGTCGGTCCGGCCGCGTTCCAGAAAGTGCAGATAGCGGGCGTGATAGACCAGGCCCGAGAAATCCGTGTCTTCATAATAGACCCGCTGGGCGAGCCTGTGGCCCATTTCCGTCAATTCGCCAGACAATAAAAAACTGTGTTCGTTCATGCGCTTGCCTTGGAAAATCCTCATTGCTCACTGGATAATCGTGGAACGCTGACCCAGTATTGAAAGCCTGTCACACTTCCTCCCTATCAGGAAAATTGGCGAAAACCAGTGGAGACGAATTTCATGAAGATAGCAGTCCTGGGCGGCGACGGTTTCGTCGGCTGGCCGACATCGCTTCACCTCTCCGAGGCCGGCCATGAGGTGCATATCCTCGACAACCTCTCCCGCCGCTGGATCGATACCGAGCTCGGCGTGCAATCGCTGACCCCCATGGACAGCATCCAGGAACGCACCCGTGTCTGGCATGCGGAAACCGGCAGGCGCATCCATTTCCATCTTATCGATCTCGCCAAGGACTACGAGCTGCTCAAGGGCTGGCTCRCAAAACACCGCCCGGACGCCATCATCCATTTCGCCGAACAGCGCGCCGCGCCCTACTCGATGAAGAGCGACCGGCACAAGAACTACACGGTCAACAATAACGTCAACGCCACGCACAATCTGTTGAACGCGCTGGTGGAACTCGAACTCGATGCGCATCTGGTGCATCTCGGCACCATGGGCGTCTACGGTTACTCGACGGTCGGCGCTGCCATCCCCGAAGGCTATCTGCCGGTCGGGATCGAGACCGCCGATGGCCGCACCGTCTCCCAGGAGATTCTCTATCCGGCCAATCCCGGCTCGATCTACCACATGACCAAATGCCTGGATCAGCTCCTCTTCCAGTTCTACGCGAAGAACGATGGATTGAGGATTACCGACCTGCACCAGGGCATCGTCTGGGGCACCCATACCGAGCAGACCCGCCGCCACCCGCAATTGATCAATAGATTCGATTATGACGGGGATTACGGGACTGTCTTGAATCGTTTTCTCATCCAGGCGGCGATCGGTTATCCGCTGACCGTGCACGGCACCGGCGGGCAGACCCGCGCCTTCATCCACATCCAAGATTCGGTCCGCTGCATCGAAATCGCGCTCAACAACCCGCCGGCGCGCGGCAGCCGGGCGGAAATCTTCAACCAGATGACGGAGACCCACCGCGTGCGCGATCTGGCGGAAATGGTCGCCAGGATGACCGGCTCGCAGATCGCCTGGCTGCCGAACCCGCGCAAGGAAGCGCCGGAAAACGAGCTGGTCGTGAAGAACGAAAAGTTTCTCGGCCTCGGCCTCGAGCCGATCACGCTCGGCGAGGGCCTGCTCGGCGAGATCGTCGACGTTGCGAAGAAGTTCGCCTATCGCGTTGACAGGACTCGCGTTCCGGCCGTTTCCGCCTGGACGAGGGACATCGCCGCCAAGATCGAGCACGATCCGGAAGGCAAGCGGTTGAAGTCGGTCTCATGAAATCAGGAGTGCATTAATGGAGCACTGGCGGCTCGCCAACCTCCCGTCATCCCTGTGCTTGTCACAGGGCTCCAGCGGCGCCATGTCCATGGCGCAGAACACTCGAGAAAATAGAGCTTTCATTCACGGCGCAAACGCGCCGTGGCTGGATTCCTGTGACAAGCACAGGAATGACGGAGGATGTGGAGAGCACCACACGCCATGACCAATGCCTTCGTCACCCTTGTCACCAATGCCGATTACGCGATGGGAGCCACCGCGCTTGCCCATTCGCTTCGCCTGACGGGAACGATGGCGGAAATTGTCGTGCTGCATACCGGCGGGGTAACGCATTCGGAACTCGCGCCGCTCGATGCGCTGGGCTGCCGGCTGGTGGAGGTCGGCCATCTGCCGCTCTCCGATGACTTCAACGAGCGCCACACCCGCCGCAACCTGCATAGCGCCGCCCCCTTCACCAAGGGCCGCAAGCCGGATTTCCACACGCCGCTCGACAATTTCTGCAAGCTCAGGCTTTGGCAGCTCATCGAATACGAGACTTGCGTCTTCATCGATGCCGACGCGCTGGTGCTGAGAAACGTCGACAAGCTCTTCCGCTATCCGGAATTTTCCGCCGCGCCGAACGTCTATGAAAGCCTTGCGGATTTCCACCGGCTGAATTCCGGCGTTTTCGTTGCGAAGCCCTCCACCGAGACCTTCGACCGGATGCTGGCGGCGCTCGACCAGCCGGAGGCCTTCTGGCGGCGCACCGACCAGACCTTTCTCGAAAGCTTCTTTCCGGACTGGCACGGCCTGCCGGTATTCATGAACATGCTGCAATATGTATGGTTCAATCTGCCGGAACTCTGGGACTGGAACAGCGTTTGCATCCTCCACTACCAGTATGAAAAGCCTTGGGAAAAGGATCATCCTAAGATGGAGCGGTTGCGGCCCCTGATCGACCTCTGGCATTCCGTCCATGACGGTGCCAGCCTCCCAGATCTTTCCAGCATGCCGAAACCGAAGCCAAGCCCATGAAGGCGCTGGTTTCCGGCGGAACCGGTCTTGTCGGCCGCTATATCGTGGAGGGCCTGCTGACGAGCGGCTATCGCGTGATTGTGGGCGGGCGGCGCCCGCCGCCGGGCGGCTGGTTTTCACAGCCGGTCGGCTTCGTCCCCCTCTTGCTCGATCCCGAGGCCGACCAGATCGAGGCCTTCGACGATGCCTATTTCTTCATCCACGCCGCCTTCGATCATGTGCCGAGAAAATACCGCGGGGGCGAAGGCGATGACCCCGATCGGTTTCGCAAGCTGAACCTCGACGGCACCGTGCGCCTCTTCGAGACGGCGCGGAAAGCCGGCACGCGGCGCGCGGTCTTCCTCTCGAGCCGGGCCGTCTATGATGGCCTTCCGGCAGGCACCGCGCTGACTGAAGACCTCGCCCTTGAGCCGCAAAGCCTTTACGGCGAGATCAAGCTGCTCGGTGAGACGGCGCTTGCCGCCCTCTCCGCGCCCGGCTTTGCGACGGCCAGCCTGCGGCTCACGGGCGTCTATGGCCATTTCACGCCCAACAAATGGGATGGCCTCTTTGCCGATTATCTGGCGGGAAAACCGGTTCCCCCGCGCGCCGGAACCGAAGTGCACGGGCACGATGTCGCCTCCGCCGTGCGGCTGATGCTGGAAGCGGAAGCCGGCAGGATCGACCGGCAGGCCTTCAACGTCTCGGACATTCTGGTGGATACGCGCGATATCCTTTCCGCCCTGCCCGACCGGCCGCATGAACTGCCGTCGGCGGCCGATCGCGGCGCGATCAATCTCATGTCGACGGATAAGATAGAAACGATCGGCTGGCGCCCCGGAGGCGAAGACCTCTTCCGTGAAACCATCCGCGAGATCGCCGCCGCTTTCAGCCCGACCGGCTGAACCGTCGCATCCGCGCCTCGTCCTTCGCCTTTTCCATGGCCTGCCTGTGCTCTTCCGCCCAGGCCTTCCCGGCATCCCCTCCCCAGAGCAGCCAGGCGATATAACCGGTGGAAGGGTCTTCCTCGTTTCCGAAATTCTCAGCCCGGCTCTCGCTCTTCTGGCGCTTGAAGTAACGGATCATGCGCCGCATCGTCTGCTCGGAAAGCGGTCTGCGGTTCTTGAGATCGCGCGCCCTAGCAATTGCTGCCATCGTGCCTCCCCGCCGAAACTGGGTGCGGAGCTTCAACCCCTTCTCGGCAGCCACGGCCACCTCTGGCGGCGGGACACGGCTGGGATATTCTTCAGCCTTCTCGATATGTTGCATGAGGTTTCTCCTTCTGCAGGAGAACCGGAAACCCCTCGCGATGTTCCGAAAATCAGGGGTTCAGGTTGAGATCGCCGTCGCGCCAGACGAGATGGCGGGGGCTCGGCGGCAGGCTTTCGATCTCTTCCGCTATGAAATAGGGCGGTATGTCGAGCGCCCGGAGCGACGCGACCGTCGCCGGCACCCATTTGAATTCCAGCTCGTGCTCGTCCTGAACCCGATGGACGATGTCGTGGGACCGGAATGGAAAATGTGCCGGCACTTCCATCAGGTAATAAAGGCCTAGCTCGTGCCACTCGCGCTCCTCGTAATGGAAGAAATTCTCGACCACCCAGAGAAGCTGCCCTATCCCCACCTCGACGCCAAGTTCCTCGACCATCTCGCGCCGGAGCGTCTCCTCGGAGGTCTCGCCGATTTCCGCCCGGCCACCCGGAAAGGTCCAGAACGTCTCATGCACCGCCCGGTGCACCAGCACATGCCCATCGCGAAAACCGAGACCAGCCACCCGCATCTGGAAAACGCACTTCGGCTTGGTCTCGATGCGGATACGGGTGCGGCTCATGTGATTCAGCCGAGTTCGATGAACACGATTTCCGGAGGCGACCCGAAGCGAATGGGCAGGCCGGAACAGCCAAGGCCGCCGGAAACGATGATGTTGCGGCCATCCTCCTGCACATGTCCGTAAACATAGCGGTCGCCATATCGCGAGGGCACGACGGGCGCATAGCCGAACAGCCGCACCTGTCCCCCGTGGGTATGGCCCGAAAGGGTGAGCGAGACGCGATCGGGAACCTGCGGAAAGATGTCCGGCTCATGTGCCATAAGAATGATCGGCGCGTCATCGGTCACTTGCGCCAGCGTGCCCGGAAGATCGTGCAGCCCCACCTGATCTCTCGGATGGCCGGGCCTGTAGTAAAAGGCAAGCTGGTCCTCCAGACCGGCAAGCCAGAACGGGCGTCCGTCCTTCTCAAGCCGAACGGCACTGTTGCTGTAGACCGGAATTCCTACGGCCTCCAGCGCCGCCCGGGTAAATGGTATTCCGCCGGCGGCCAGTTGCACCGCCGCGTCCTCTCCCCAATCGTGATTGCCGAGCACTGCATGGACCCCGAGCGGCGCCTTCAGGGTGGCTAATACCCCTGCCCATACCGCAGGCTCCACCCGACCGGTGGAAAGGCGCATGCCGGAGATGTAATCCCCCAGAAGCAGAATGACGTCCGGTTCGAGATCGTTCGCCGTCCGGCAGAATTTGGCGATACGATCCGCGGGCATCCACGGCTCACAGGCGTGAATATCGGCCAGCACCACGACCCGCAGTTTCAGGCCCGGCGTCCAGCCCGGCGGGTTCAAGGCATAGCGCGTAACATTGAGGCGAACGAATGGTTCGGCGAAGGCGTAGCCACCAAGCGCCAGCATCGCCGCGAAGCTGCCGCCGACTCTTTTGAAGAGCCCCCGCCGCGTAATCACTCATTCGTCCTCTGTGAACAAACGAAACTGTGCCGCCTCGAGGTCCTTCGGCGGCTGGAGACCCAGATGTTTCCAGGCATTTGCGGTCAAAACACGGCCGCGCGGCGTGCGCTGGATGAAACCCTGCTGGATCATGTAGGGTTCTATGATGTCCTCGATGGCGTCCCGCGGCTCGGAAAGCCCGGCCGCGATCGTCTCGATGCCCACCGGCCCACCGCCGAAATTCATGGCGATCATGCTGAGATAGCGCCGGTCGAGCTGGTCGAGCCCCATATTGTCGACGAGCAGGCGGTTGAGCGCCTCGTCGGCAATCTCGCGCGTGACCGCCTCGGCGCGCGCCACCTCGGCAAAATCGCGCACACGGCGCAAGAGGCGCCCGGCGATACGCGGCGTGCCGCGTGCGCGCCTTGCCACCTCGCGAGCACCGTCGTCCGTCATCGGCAGGTTCATGAGCCGCGCCCCTCGCCGGACGATCAGCTCCAGTTCCTCAACGGTATAGAAGCTGAGCCGCACCGGTATGCCGAACCGGTCGCGCAACGGCGTCGTGAGGAGGCCGAGCCGGGTGGTCGCGGCGACCAGCGTGAACTTCGAAAGGTCGATCTTGACGGAGCGCGCCGCCGGCCCCTCGCCGATGATGAGATCGAGCTGGAAATCCTCCATGGCCGGATAGAGGATTTCCTCCACCGCCGGATTGAGCCGGTGGATTTCGTCGATGAAGAGCACGTCGCGCTCCTCGAGATTGGTGAGCAGCGCCGCCAGATCGCCGGCCTTGGCGATCACCGGGCCGGAGGTCGAGCGGAAATTGACGCCGAGTTCCTTGGCCATGATCTGCGCAAGCGTCGTCTTGCCCAGCCCCGGCGGCCCAACGAAGAGAACGTGATCCAGCGCCTCACCGCGATTCTTCGCCGCCTCGATGAAGATTTTCAGGTTGGCGCGCGCCTCCGCCTGGCCGGTGAAATCGTCCAGCGTCTGCGGCCGCAGCGTCGTATCCAGGTCTTCGCCACGCTTTTCCGGCGTTATCAGGCGGGCGGGTTCATTCATTGCGACATTTCCGTTTGAAACTCGACTTGTTCAATACACGACATGGACGGATTTGGGCAGCGGCAAAGGCAGCTATCGCGCCAGCTCCTTCAGCCCCAGCCGGATAAGCTTGGCGCTATCGGCCTCCTCTCCCCCGTTCTTCAACGCGGCGGCAACGGCATTGGCGGCCTGGTCGCGCGAATAGCCGAGATTGGTGAGCGCCGAGACGGCATCCGCGACAGGCGCGGAGGCCACACCTTCGCCAAGCTCCTGCTTGATGCCGATATTGGCAGCGGCCTCCCCCGCAAAAGCAGGCGCCTTGTTCTTGAGTTCGGTGACGATACGCACTGCAACCTTCGGACCGACCCCCGGCGCGCGGGTGACCGTCGTTTTGTCCTGAAGAGCAATGGCGTTGGCGAGTTCGGAAGGCGTCAGCGTCGAGAGCACGGCGAGCGCCACCTTGGCGCCCACCCCCTGCACGCTCTGCAGGAGGTTGAACCATTCGCGCTCCAGAGCCGAAGCGAAACCGAAGAGCTTGAGCTGGTCCTCGCGCACATAGGTCTCGATGAATAGCACCACCGCCTCGCCTACCGAACCGACCTTCGAAAGCGTGCGCCCCGAGCAGAAGGCTTCGTAACAGACGCCATGCACGTCCACGAGCAGGTAATCCTCGCCGATCTCGTCGATGGTGCCTTTGAGCTTGCCGATCATCTGGTCTGTTCCTTCATAGGGTGAGTTTCCGGCGTGATCAGCTCGACCATGGGGAAATAATTGCGGTATCCGGAAGGATCGCGTGTGAGGATCGGGTATCCTCGGATGGCCGCATGGGCACCGATCAGGAAATCCGGAAGCACCCGCTCCTTTCTGCCCCCTCCCGCCCGATAAAGCCGGAACGCCTGCGCTGCCGCGAACGCAGCCGGCCAGGGCAAACCTTCCCGCAAAAATTCGGTTTCGGGAAGCAGCGCCTCCACCTCGTCGGGATCGTCGTAGCGATAGGAGAATTCGGAATAGATGATCTGGTTTATGATAACGGCACCGCGCCCGGCCGCAGCGAACAGCTGATTGAGCGACCATGAATGCCAGTTTGGGTCGCGAACGGCGACATCGACCAGCACATTCGTATCGACAAGCGTCGCCACCGGTTAATCACGATCCCGCGTGATGCGCATCAACGCGTCCGCATCCACGGCCTGATCGCCGGTTCCCTCCACCCTGCGAAGCGCCTGCATGAAACGATCGAGCCGCTGCCGGTCGGCCTCCATGCGCCGATCCACTTTCGGAACGATGGTAATCTTCCCGCCTTCCATAGCAAAGACTACCTCGCTATTGGCTTCAATCCCGGCGAGTTCGCGCAGATCACGGGGTATCGTCACTTGGCCTTTCGATGTCACTCGCATCACGCCCTCCGTAACACGAGTAAGAAATATCCTTACATCAAGAACAAGTCAAGAACAAACTAACCGGCAAGCACTGCCCGCATTCGCTGGCCACCCCTGTGATGAGCGTGGCAGATGGCGATGGCCAAAGCGTCGGCCGCGTCGTTGCCGGTAAATGTCGCCTTCGGCATCAGGATCTTCAGCATCATATGGATCTGCTGCTTCTCCCCATGGCCGACGCCGATCACCGACTTCTTCACCGCGTTCGGAGCGTATTCGGAAACCGGCAACCCGGCACGCGCCGGCACCAGCATGGCAATCCCCCTCGCCTGGCCGAGCTTGAGCGTGGCGACGGCATCCTTGTTGACGAAAGTCTGCTCCACCGCCGCCTCGTCCGGCCGGTAGGCGTGCACCACCTCGGCAAGGCCGTCGTGGAGTTGGCAGAGGCGAGAGGCGAGGTCCATGTCGCCATCGGAAGTGACGGTTCCCGACGCCAGGAACCGCAAGCTGTTGCCGAGCGTCTCGATAATGCCCCAGCCGGTGCGCCGGAGGCCCGGATCGATGCCGATGATGCGAATCGTCTCTGTCATGCCTCACCCTACCTTTCGGCTCCGGCAAGTGCCACGAGAATGTGAACAAAACAAAAACGGGGCATGTGCCTGGTCTAGGTTAACCGGCTGTTAAGTTTTCGGCCAAGGTTTCGGGGAGAACGGTCCTCTTCGATGCAACGGCCTCTTCCTTTCCGCGTTCCGCTTCGACGAAATGCGGGCCCGAGACGCCAGGAGAGCCGACCATGCTGAAGGATCGCGAAAACATCGAGATCGAAGTGCAGAATCTGCGTAGCGTCGTCAGCGCGCTGGATGCGGGCCTGCGCCGCCTCGCCACCGGCGATCTCTCCCATGTCATCGAAACGCCCTTTCCGAGAGCCTACGAAGGGCTTCGCAACGATTTCAACCGAAGCCTGCGCATGATCGCGGGCAGCATGGAGGCGGTGGCGGAAAGATCCGATCTGCTGCGCGATGCCTCACGCGAACTGCGTCAGGAGCTGGAAGGCCGGGCCGATACGAGAGCCGCCCAGGCGTCTATGCTGACCAAAGCCTCCGCCGAAGCGAGCGAACTCGCTCTCACCGCCGGACGGCAGAGGACCCAGGCGGAGCATGCTGGCGCGATCGTCCATAATGCGCGGCTCGACATGCGCGAGCCCCGGCAGGCCTGCGAGGCTTCCGTTGCGGCGCTCGGCAGCGTCGATGAAGCATCGTTCGATCTGATGCCGCTGGCCGATGCGCTTGAGCAGATCGCCGGTGAAGCCGGGAAACTGGCATTAAGGGCAGGAAACGAGGCCACCGGCGAGGAACTTCGCGCGCTGGCCGAAGGCTTTGCAGCCACGGCAGGCATGCTCTCGGCGGTGGCGGCGAAGTCGGCGCAAGCGGCAAACTTTGCCCGAGATTGCGTCGAGCGGACAGGCCGCGAGATCGCTGCCATCTCCCTCTATGTCGATGCCCTGGACGAGCATGTCCGCGATCTTGCGACGGGCGCGGGCATCGAGGCCGACGCGGCTTCCGCCTTGCAGACCGACCTTTCCGAGCTCGCCAGGGCAAGCCGCCAGAGCAATGCCGGCGAACACGCGCTGCGGATGATCCTGGACCGGATGGATCGGGAGATCGCTGCAATCGGCCAGCAGGCCGGCCGGTATATTCCCATCACCGTCTTGCCGCCGCAGCCTCCGGCACCATCGCGTCCGGGCTCCCATCTGCGCCTCGTGAAATCATGAGCGGCGGCCTCAGGCAAGCCTGATTTCGGTGTTTCACCGAGGGGTCGTATTTCGCCGGCGAGTGCCTACATGAGGGAAGAACCTTCCTACCCTCAACCTGCCTCACTGGACGTGCCGATGCTTCCCTTCTCCATTCTCGATCTTTCACCGATCGGTGAAGACCATTCCGTGCGCGATGCCCTCGAACAGTCCCGCCGCATGGCGATCAAGGCCGAAGAAGAGGGTTATAAGCGCGTGTGGCTTGCCGAGCATCACGGCATGCCGGGCATCGCCAGTGCAGCGACTTCGCTCGTCATCGCCCATGTCGGTGCTGCCACGAAGACAATCCGCGTCGGCTCCGGCGGCATCATGCTGCCGAACCATTCGCCGCTGGTGGTCGCCGAGCAATTCGGCACGCTGGAAGCCCTTCTGCCCGGTCGCGTCGATCTCGGTCTCGGCCGGGCTCCGGGAACCGACATGCGCACCGCTCATGCCCTGCGCCGCAACCTGGAATCCGGCGCCGAAAATTTCCCGCATGATATCGTCGAATTGCAGCGCCTTCTCGGGGCACCGGAAGAAAACCAGCCCATCCTGGCCGTGCCCGGAATGAACAGCCAAGTTCCGATCTGGCTCCTGGGCTCGAGCCTCTACAGCGCCCACCTCGCAGCCGCTCTCGGCCTGCCCTACGCCTTCGCCTCGCATTTCGCACCGGACATGCTGATCGATGCCATCTCCATCTATCGCGACCGCTTCCAGCCCTCCGCCTCGCTGGACAAGCCCTATGTCATGGTGGGCGTGATGGGTGCTGCGGCGGAAACGGATACCGAAGCCAACCGGCTCTTCACTTCGTCGCAGCAGCAGTTCGTGAACCTGCGCAAGAACATTCGCACGCGGTTCCCGAAACCCGTCGACAGCATGGAAGACCTCTGGACGCCGATGGAGAAGCTGAGCGTCGAGCATACGCTTCGCTATGCCGCGGTGGGTTCGATTTCCACGATCGAGGCGAAGCTCACGGATTTCCTCAAGGAAACGGAAGCCGACGAACTCATCATTTCGATGCCGATCCATGACATCGAGGCCCGGCTGCGCTCGGTAGAGCTGTTTGCGACGCTGCCGATGATGGAGAAGACTCCACCCTCCCCTTGAGGGGGAGGGTCGGCACGTAGTGCCGGGGTGGGGTGAACGTCCGGAGACGCCAAAATTCACCCCCACCCATCGCTTCGCGATGACCTCCCCCTCGAGGGGGAGGTGGAGTGCCTCAAGCCGAAAGCTTGGCCATGACTTCGTCCGAGACCTCGAAGTTCGAATAGACGTTCTGCACGTCGTCGTCGTCCTCGAGATTGTCGATGAGCTTCATCAGCGACTGGGCCTTTTCCTCGTCCACTTCGATGGTGTTCTGCGGCTTCCAGATCGCCTTGACCGTTTCGGCCTCGCCGAGCGTGGCTTCAAGCGCCTTGGAGACTTCGCCGAGGTTTTCGAAGCCGCAGATGATGGTGTGGCCGTCCTCGTCGGAGGTCACGTCGTCCGCACCCGCCTCGATCGCCGCTTCCATCACCTTGTCGGCATCGCCGGCGCTTGCCTTGTAGGTAATCTCGCCCACATGGTCGAAGGAGAAGGAAACCGATCCGGTTTCCCCGAGCGCACCGCCCGCCTTGGAAAAGATCGAACGGACGTTGGAAGCCGTGCGGTTGCGGTTGTCGGTCAGCGCCTCGACGATGACGGCCGTGCCACCCGGACCGTAGCCCTCGTAGCGGACCGCATCATAGGTCTCGGCATCTGCGCCGGACGCCTTCTTGATGGCGCGATCGATATTATCCTTCGGCATGGACTGCGCCTTGGCGTTCTGAACCGCCAGACGCAAAGCCGCATTCATGGCCGGGTCGGGCAGACCCGCCTTTGCCGCCACGGTGATTTCGCGCGCGAGCTTGGAGAACAGCTTGGACCGGATCGAATCCTGACGACCCTTGCGGTGCATGATGTTCTTGAACTGTGAATGGCCAGCCATGGCACCCCTGATGTTTTAGCTTCGGCTTGTTTGGGAATGGGCGCCTTATAATTTCGAAGGGCTGCCCGTTCAAGGGCATTCGATGCTTTTGCTGCCAGGGCGAAGRCAAACACCGTTGGTCGTCAAAGGCCCTGCGGCACCATGATGGTCGGCTTCCTGGGCAGCGTGCGCAGCGAGACGCGAAGCGTGCGCTCGCTCGCATGGGTGATGTCGAACCGGCCGTCGAACATCGAGAGGAAGCGGTCGAGCGGCGGTCCCCAGCGATGCATGGGCAGGATGAGCGCCGAGCGCAGCCGCTGCACGACCCGGCTCATGCTGTCCGCACCCATGGTAAGCCCGCCGTCGACCGGCACCATAAGGACGTCCAGCCGGCCGATCTCGGTATAGTGATCGTCGGTCAATTCGTGATGCAGGTGTCCGAGATGGCCGATGCAGAGTCCGGCGATCTCGAAGATGAAGATCGAGTTGCCGTTCTCCTCGAAATCGCCGCCCCACGAGCGGATATCGGTGGTGACGTTGCGGATATAGGCATCGCCCACCGTCACGTTATGCTTTGCCATTTCTCCCGGCACGTCGCTCCATCCATGCAGCACATGCTCGATTTCGGGATCGGGATTGAGGGTGTAATGGGTCGAATGCGCCTTGTTCATCGTCACCACGTCGGGAAGACGGTCGGGCTGGTGAACGCCGCTGTAATCCGTGGCGATCCCGATGCCGCCGGGGGACTCGATGAAATAGGTGGAGTGGCCGACGAAGGTGATCCTCACCTCCTCCCTGGCCGAGAGCGCATCACCATTTTTTGCTTGAGCGAGCAGTAGGTCTGCAGGTTTGAGGCTCGCGAAGGTGACGCCGGGAAGCTTCTGCGCGATCGCATGGCACTGGCTGACGGGCGCGTCCTGCGCGCTGGCCGACGCGGCGGAGAGAAGAAGAAAGCCGGAAAATGCGAATGCGACGGTCCGCAGCATCATGCCACCCTCAAGTCCATTCAACGGCCAAGAAGATGCGGCAATGCGAAAACCCGGTCCAGCCGGATTTCGCCGGCCGGGCCTCACTTTTCCGTCATTTCAGCGGTGGCGCGGGGGCCGCGCAGGCTATCAGTTCCAGAAGTCCGGAATGCTCTCCGAAAGCCTCGGCCCGATCCGAAGCGGCGCGATCTTTTCGGCAAGACCCGTCGCGTCCGAAATCTCGATGCCGAGGCCRCAGAGAGTGGCCGGACCGGTCGCGGCTTCGAAACGTCCCTTCGGCATCTTCGAGATGAAGCGGTTGAGCGGCTCTTCCTTGTCCATGCCGAGGGAAGAGTCGTAATCACCGCACATGCCCGCATCGGTCATGTAGCCCGTGCCGCCGTTCAGGATCTGGCAATCGGCGGTCGGCACATGCGTGTGCGTTCCCACCACCAGGCTCGCGCGGCCGTCGACGAAATGCCCGAAGCATTGCTTCTCGCTTGTGGCTTCCGCATGGAAATCGAATACGATGGCATCCGCCTGTTCCTTCAAGGGACAGGCCGCGAGGATCGCTTCGGCTGCCTTGAAGGGATCGTCGAGTTCGGGATGCATGAAGACCCGTCCCATGATGTTGGCGACCAGCACGCGGGCGCCGTTGCGGGCATAATAGATGCCCGAGCCCCTGCCCGGCGTTCCGGCCGGATAGTTCGCCGGCCGCAGGAACTGGTCGTGCCGTTCGGAAAAGGAGACTGCCTCCTTCTGGTCCCAGACATGATTGCCGGTCGTCACCACGTCGGCGCCGGCATTGACCGTCTCGAGGAAGATTTCCTCGGTAATGCCGAAACCGCCCGCGGCGTTCTCGCCGTTGACGATGACAAAGTCCAGCTTAAGGTCGGAGACGAGGCCTGGCAGCTTTTCCCAGACCGCCGTACGGCCGGTCTTGCCCACCATGTCCCCTAGGAACAAAAGACGCATATCAATCCAATCTACCGGCTGAAAGGCCGGAAACCGCTTTCGGTCAGGACGGCATTCAATCTGACGTCATGATCTTCAGCGGGCACAAATGCCACCTCCTGGCAATCGAATGCAATCCCGATCAGCAGCGGGTCCCTGCCTTTTTCGTGCAGCCGCTGGATGGCGCGATCGTAATAACCTCCTCCGTAGCCGATCCGATGACCGGCCGCGTCGAAGGCCGAAAGGGGCACGAGCATGATGTCGGGCTCGAGTTCCGGCGCCTCCGGTCCAGGCGCCGAAGTGCCGAAAACGCCCTTCACCAGTTCCGCGCCGCGGATCAGTTCGCGGAAGACGATGGTCTGCTTGTCCAGGATGACGGGGACGCAGATTCGCGCCCCACGATCCCTCAGGAAAGTCATCAGAGGCCGAAGGTCGACCTCTGACCGTATGGGAAGGAAAGCGGAAACGATCGTGCCGAGACGGACGTCGACCACCTCTTGCCCGAAAGCCGTCAGGGCAAGGCTCTTTTCGATGCGCTCTTCAGGCGGGATCGCGTCGCGCGCGGCAAGTCGCTCCTCCCTCAGGGCTGCTTTCCTGCGGCTTTCCGTCATCAGTCGTCCGCCCGCCGCACCAGCAGCTTGTCGATGCGGCGTCCATCGAGATCGATCACCTCGAAGCACCAGCCGTCCTTTGTGAAACTCTCGCCCAGTTCGGGGATATGCTTCAGTTCGTCCAGCACGAAGCCGGCAACCGTCTCGTAGTCCGGATTGTTGCCTAGCGAGACCCCCATCTGGTCGGCGAACTCATCGACAGGCATCCAGCCGGCGACGAGGAAGGAGCCATCCTCGCGCGATACCACGGCAGGCTCCTGCTCCTCATCTTCCTGGAAGACGCCGGTAATGGCCTCTAGCACGTCGCCGGAGGTGATGATGCCTTCGAAATGGCCATATTCGTCATAGACCAGCACCATATGAGCCGGCGCACGCCGAAGCGCCTGGATCACATCGAGTGCCCCGGTGAGATCCGAAACCACCGGCGCGTCGCGCATCATGCTCTTGATATCGAACAGCTTGCCGCCGGCCATGAAATCATAGGCATCCTTGACGAAGAGCACGCCGATGATTTCGTCGGAACTGCCCTTGCGCACCGGCAGGCGGGAACGGGTCGTCGCCCTGAGCTGCGTCCGGAGCTCTTCCGGATCATCCTCCGTGTCGACCACCTCGACGTCGCGTCGCGGCGTCATCAGGCCGCGCGCAGTACGGTCGGCAAGCCGCATGACGCCCGAGATCATCGCCGATTCCTCGGTCTCGATCACTCCGGCGCTCTGCGCCTCGGCAAGCACGGTGCGGATCTCCTCGTCCGTCACACGGTCGCCGGTATCTCCCCTTTGCCCGAGAAGCCGCAGTACCGTCTGGCCGGATACGTCCAGGAACCAGACGATCGGCGCTGCCAGCGTGGCAATCAGCTTCATGGCAGGGGCAACGCGCGCCGCGACCGCTTCCGGAGCGCGCAGCGCGATCTGCTTCGGCACGAGTTCGCCGACGATCAGCGAAAGATAGGTGATGGCGACCACGACCGAGCCGACGCCAAGCGCATCCGCCGCGCTTGCCGAAAGGCCCTGGACCTGCAGCCAGTTGCTGAAACGGGTGCCGAGCGTCGCGCCCGAGAAGGCACCGGACAGAATGCCGACGAGTGTAATGCCTATCTGAACGCTGGAAAGAAAGCGGCCGGGATCTTCCGCAAGCCGTATGGCGGTCGCCGCCCCCCGGTTGCCCTGCTCGGCCATGACTTTCAGACGGATGGGGCGGGATGAAACAACGGCAAGTTCCGACATTGCGAGGACACCGTTCAGAACGGTGAGGGCAATGACGATGAATATTTCAGTTAACAAGAGAAGCTCTTTAGCTGGGACAATATCCTGCGCACGAAACAGCTTACCGCTTCGAAGGCCGTGCCGCCGCAAAACAGCCGGCAATTCCGGAAACGATATTTCGCGCACAGTTCAGAAAACCGGAACCGGTTTTCGGAGCTATGCACCTTCACTCGGCTGGATCATAGGGGGGCAGCTCGGCCAATGCAATGCTTGGAACAAAGGCAACGGCAATGTTTGGCGGATAATGCCTCAAGCCGGTGAAAACCCGACGAGGCGGCCAGCTTGCGGACGTCGTGAAACGGCGGCGCACCGCTTTACGAATTTCGAAAAAGAAGGAAGCGCGATCCACACAACCGGTGGAAACTTTCGATCCTGGGCGCCTACAAACGTAGGTGGGCGCCGTGTGTCCAGACCCACGAGTCTGGCCAGGGACAGCTCCCTTAGGATCGGGTATGGCCCCGAGGATTCATTTGTTCCTGTCGAGAAGCGCAGACCGCCCGCGCAATATAAGGGCGAACCGAGACTTGCGCCAGTGGCGCTTTGATTTTTTCCCGGCTTGTCTGGTTCGTATCAATTGACCGTTGCGGCGACACGGCCGTTGAGCTTGGCCGTCAGCCCGTTGAGCCGTACGGCGAGGTCGCTGAGCGCAAGCGCCAAGGCCTCGTCACTTCGCTGCCGCACTTCCAGAGCGCCGTCGCGATTGGACGCGAGCGAAGCGATCTCGCCTTCCAGCGCCGCGATCTTGCGCGTCATTTCCGAAAGCTCGTCCATGATCATGATGCCGGCCATGACCGTGACGCGAAGATCGCCGATCTCGCCGAACTGGCTCTTCAAATGGCTGACATAGCGGTCGAAGCGATCGGCGAGTTCGGCCAGGTGATCCTCCTGCCCCTCCTCGCAAGCCATGCGATAGGCCTTGCCGTCGATCGTCACCGTAACCTGGGCCATCGCATATCCTCGTTTAACGGTCCAGCACGGCGCGGATCGTCTCCATCGCCGTTACCAGCCGCCGGGAAACCTCCCGGTTGACCTCTTCCAAGCGGTTCGCCCTGAACTGCGATTGATCGAGTTCCTGCGCGAGTCTTGCCCGGTCGGCATGCACCCGCCTTACCTCGCCCTCGACATCGCTATTCATGCGCTGCCGCTCGATGCGCATATCGACGGCATTTTCCAGGCCGCCGATCGCCGCCTTGAGTTCCGAAATCGCCTGCTCCACCGTCTTTTCCGCGGGCATCCACTTTTTTCCGCTGCTGGCACCGAGGGCTGGCCGAATCGTGAAGCCGCCCTTTCCGACATGACGCGAGACTAGTCCCCGTCACGAAACCGGTCAACAAACCCGCGGTTAAGTGCCTGTCCTACCTGTGGATCATCGTTTTTCCCGGCGCATTGCAGGCACTTGCCGCACCTGCTCATAATTCAGGCAGGCTGCGGGATTGTTGGCCAAAGGGCCCTTTTCCGGAGCGCAGTTTTATTGACTTGCGCGTTGCACCTGCTAAGGATCACCCGCTTTCATACGGTCCTCTCCCAGGCCGTGATCGACACCGGAAAAACGGATTAGCCATGACCTCTCGCGACAAACATAACCGGATGGCGAATGCGATCCGATTCCTTGCCATGGATGCTGTGGAAAAGGCCAATTCCGGCCATCCCGGCCTTCCGATGGGCGCGGCCGACATCGCGACGGTTCTCTTCACGCGCTACCTGAAATTCGACCCGAAGAACCCGCTCTGGCCCGACCGCGACCGCTTCGTGCTGTCCGCCGGCCACGGCTCGATGCTGCTCTATTCTCTCCTCTACCTCACCGGCTACGAGGATATGACGATCGAGGATCTGAAGCAGTTCCGCCAGCTCGGTTCCAAGACCGCCGGCCACCCGGAATACGGCCACG
The DNA here is from genome assembly GCF_001854865.1 of Rhizobium sp. LCM 4573. GTDB lineage: Bacteria > Pseudomonadota > Alphaproteobacteria > Rhizobiales > Rhizobiaceae > Neorhizobium. The sequence continues at coordinate 532,178 of NZ_MDDW01000001.1, forward strand.
CCTCGGGCATCGAGACCACCACCGGCCCGCTCGGCCAGGGCATTGCCAATGCCGTCGGCATGGCGATCGCCGAGCGCAAGCTCGAAACCGAGTTCGGCAGCGACCTTCAGAGCCACTTCACCTATGCGCTGTGCGGCGACGGCTGCCTCATGGAAGGCATCAGCCAGGAAGCGATCACGCTCGCCGGCCACCTGAAGCTCAACAAGCTCGTCCTCTTCTGGGATAACAATTCCATCACCATCGACGGCGCCGTCTCGCTGGCCGACAGCACCGACCAGGTCGCCCGCTTCAAGGCCGCCAACTGGAACACCATCGCGATCGACGGCCACGACATCGACCAGATCGCGGCCGCGATCGAAGAGGCGCAGAAGTCGGATCGCCCGACCTTCATTGCCTGCAAGACCGTCATCGGCTTCGGTGCTCCGAACAAAGCCGGCACCCACAAGGTCCACGGCGCGCCGCTCGGCGCGGAGGAAATCGCCGCCACCCGCAAGGCGCTGAACTGGGAGGCAGAGGCCTTCACCGTTCCCGCCGACGTGCTGGATGCCTGGCGTCTCGCCGGCCTGCGCTCCACCAAGGCCCGCAAGGAATGGGAAGAGCGTCTTGCCGCCACCGCTCCGGAGAAGAAGGCGGAATTCGTGCGCCGCTTCGCCGGTGATCTGCCGGGCGGCTTCGACAGCGCCATCGATGCCTTCAAGAAGAAGGTCGCCGAGAACAACCCGACGGTCGCCACCCGCAAGGCATCCGAGGATGCGCTTGAGGTCATCAACAGCATCGTCACCGAGACGATCGGCGGATCGGCGGACCTGACGCCGTCCAACAACACCAAGACCAGCCAGATGAAGTCGATCACCCCGACCGATTTCACCGGCCGCTACGTGCATTGGGGCATCCGCGAGCATGCCATGGCTGCGGCCATGAACGGCATCGCGCTTCATGGCGGCCTCATCCCCTATTCCGGCGGCTTCCTGATCTTCTCCGATTACTGCCGTCCCTCGGTTCGTCTCGCCGCACTCATGGGCATCCGCGTCGTCCATGTCTGGACGCATGATTCCATCGGCGTCGGCGAGGACGGCCCGACCCACCAGCCGGTCGAGCATCTGGCCGCACTCCGCGCCATCCCCAACCTGCTCCTCTTCCGCCCGGCCGACGAGACCGAAACGGCGGAATGCTGGCAGCTTGCACTGAAGGAGAAGCATCGTCCGTCCGGCCTGGCCCTCACCCGCCAGAACCTGACGCCGGCGCGCAAGGAATACGAAGAGAAGAACCTCTGCGCCTATGGCGCCTATGAGCTGATTTCGGCGAGCGACGCCAAGGTTTCGATCTTCGCTTCCGGCTCGGAAGTCGAAATCGCGATCAAGGCTCAAGGTCTGCTGGAGCAGAAGGGCATCCCGACGCGCGTCGTCTCCGTGCCCTGCGTCGAGCTCTTCGCCGAACAGTCGGAAGATTATATCGAGGCGATCATCGGCCATGCGCCGGTCAAGATTGCCGTGGAAGCTGCCGTCCGCGAGGGCTGGGACCACATCATCGGCTCCGACGGCGTCTTCATCGGCATGAAGTCCTTCGGCGCCTCCGGCCCAGCCAAGGAACTGTTCAAGCACTTCGGCATCACCGCGGAAGCGGTCGTCGCCGCTGCTGAACAGCACCTCGGCTGAGGCAACCTACGTGAAGATTTGAAAGCAAGCGGGAGTTTGTGAAATGACTGTCAAAGTGAGCATCAACGGCTTCGGCCGCATCGGCCGCAACATTTTGCGCGCCATCGTCGAATCCGGCCGCACCGACATCGAAGTGGTGTCCATCAACGATCTCGGCCCCGTCGAGACCAATGCTCACCTGCTTCGCTACGACTCCATCCATGGCCGCTTCCCGGCCGAGGTGAAGGTCGAGGGCGACACCATCATCATCAACAACGGCAGGCCGATCAAGGTCACGGCGATCAAGGACCCGGCAACCCTGCCGCACCGGGAACTCGGCGTCGATATCGCGATGGAATGCACGGGCATCTTCACCGCACGCGAGAAGGCCGCAGCACACCTGACCGCCGGCGCAAAGCGCGTCCTCGTCTCAGCCCCGGCCGAAGGCGCAGACCTGACGGTCGTCTACGGTGTCAACCATGACCAGCTCACCAGCGAGCACATGGTCATCTCCAACGCCTCCTGCACCACGAACTGCCTGGTTCCGGTCGTAAAGGTTCTTGACGACGCGGTCGGCATCGACCACGGCTTCATGACCACGATCCACTCCTACACGAACGACCAGCCCTCGCTCGACCAGATGCACAAGGATCTGTACCGCGCCCGCGCTGCCGCTCTGTCTATGATCCCGACCTCCACCGGCGCCGCCAAGGCCGTCGGCCTCGTCCTGCCGCACCTCAAGGGCAAGCTCGACGGCACCTCGATCCGCGTTCCGACCCCGAACGTCTCGGTCGTCGATTTCAAGTTCGTCGCCAAGAAGGCGACTACGGTTCAGGAAATCAACGAGACCATCAAGGCCGCCGCCAACGGCAAGCTGAAAGGCGTCCTCGGCTATACGGAAGAGCCGCTCGTCTCGCGCGACTTCAATCACGACAACCATTCCTCGATCTTCGCGATCGACCAGACCAAAGTCATGGAAGGCAACTTCGTGCGTATCCTCACCTGGTACGACAACGAATGGGGCTTCTCCAACCGCATGAACGATACTGCGGTCGCTTTCGCGAAGTTGATCTGATCAGCGGCATGGCCGCTTACTTTCTCCCCACAGGGAGAGGGTAAGATGAAACAGCACTAAGAAGAGCGGGCCGGAAAATCTCCGGCCCGCTCTTCTTTTTCGTTCCCTGCCCTTCTCTTGCCGGAATTGTTCCTGCCTAATCAGCTCATTGTCCGATTCTCCGGCGTCCCCGCCGGTGTCCGCCTCATACCCCAGGTCGCCCGGCGACAACGGCACAGTGCCCGCCATTGGCGGGTGCTGGGAGGCGGGAATCGTGCGGACGGCATGGCTGCGTGTGAAGGAAGGAACGGCTTCGTGGAGGCATTCTACATCATCCTCTTGGTCGGCACGATCCTGGTGCTGGCGGCCGCATTCTCGAGCCTGCTAGCCTACCGCTTCGGCGCGCCGCTGCTGCTCATCTTTCTGTCGATCGGGCTGATCGCCGGCGTCGACGGCCTCGGTATCCAGTTCGACAATTTCCCCTTCTCCTACATGCTGGGCTCACTGGCGCTGGCGATCGTGCTCTTCGATTCCGGCTTCGGCACCTCGATCCACTCCTTCCGCATCGCAGCGCTTCCGGCGCTCACGCTTGCCTCCGTCGGCGTGCTCCTGACGGCCGGCATCTTCGCCTTCGCCGCCTCCCTGCTTCTCGGCCTCTCGCTTCTCGAAGGCCTGCTGCTCGGCTCCATTGTCGCGTCGACGGATGYGGCAGCCGTCTTCTTCCTGCTGCGTATCGGCGGCATCAACATCCGCGACAAGGTGCGCTCCACGCTGGAAGTGGAATCCGGCACCAACGACCCGATGGCGATCTTCCTCACCATCGCCCTTGTCGACCTGCTGGCGGCGGGCCGGGGTTTCGGCGGGCTCGACCTGCACTTCCTGTTTCTCTTCATCGAGGAAATGGGGCTCGGCATGATCTTCGGCCTACTCGGCGGCATGATGATCGTGTGGGTGCTGAACCGCTTCACCTCCGATCGCGGGCTCGCTCCGATCTTCGCGCTGACGCTGGCGCTCCTCGTCTTCGCCTTCACCGGCGCGATCGGCGGCAGCGGCTTCCTCGCCGTCTATGTGGCCGGCATCTATGCCGGAAACCGCAAGATGTTCGCCAAACAGGCGATCGCCCGTTTCCACGAGGGGCTCACCTGGCTGGCGCAGATCATCATGTTCCTCGTGCTGGGCTTGCTCGCCACGCCCTCGCAATTCCCGCCGATCATCCTGCCGGCGGTGGCGCTTGCATTGTTCCTGATCTTCGTCGCCCGCCCGATCGCCGTCTGGCTGAGCCTGATGCCCTACGACCTTACCCAGCAGGAAACGGGCTTCGTCGCCTGGGTGGGCCTGCGCGGCGCGGTCTCCATTCTGCTCGCCATCCTGCCGGTCATCGGCGGGCTCGAGAATGGCGTGATCTATTTCAACACCGCCTTCATCATCGTGCTCGTCTCGCTCTTCCTGCAGGGCTGGACGATCAAGCCGGTAGCCCAGCGGCTCGGCCTCATCACCCCGCCCCGGATGGGTGCGGTGGACAAGGTGGAACTCGACCTGCCCGGCGCCGCCCATCACGAGCTGATCTCTTACCGCGTCGTGAAGGACAGCCCCATTCTCAGCGGCGAGCGCATTCCGCGTTGGGCCTTGCCGTCGCTCGTCATCCGCGACGGCAAGAGCATGCGCTACCAATATGCCGGCCGGCTGCGTGAGGGCGACCAAGTCTATCTCTTCGTCTCGCCCGCCTATACGCGCCTGCTCGACCGGCTCTTTGCCAGCCGCGTACCGGTGGAGGAGGACGATACCGAATTCTTCGGCGCTTTCTCGATTTCACCGACCGGCCCCGCCAAGGAACTCGATGCGGCCTATGGTCCCGGCCTGCTCTCCCCTGCCGAAAAGGACATGACCGTCGGGGAACTGATGGTCCACCGGCTCGGCGGCAAGGCGGATTACGCCGACCGCATGCGCTTCGGCTCCATCGTGCTGATCGTGCGCGAACTCGACGAGCACGACAACATCCACGGCATCGGCATCTCCCTGGAACCGGTCGAGCCCGCGACCAACCTGCCGATCTTCATCAACATGCGCGAGATCGCCCACCGCGTCCGCGACTTCCTGCGCAGGCAGAGAGGCAAGCCGGTCCCGCCGAAAAGTGCTGGCCCATCGGGAGGTCCCGGCACAGCGGTGTGATGAGGCTTGCGTCACCGGTCAGGCATAGTATGGTCCGGCTCCAACCACTTCCCAGGAGATGCACCCAGCCATGCCGGCCTTCAAGACCCTCGACGACCTTTCCGACATCGCAGGCAAGCGCGTTCTCGTGCGTGTCGATCTCAACGTCCCCGTTGCCGACGGCAAGGTGACGGATACGACTCGTATCGAGCGCGTCGCGCCCACCATCACGGAACTGTCTGAAAAGGGCGCCAAGGTAATCCTGCTCGCCCATTTCGGCCGTCCGAAGGGCGAGCCAGTCGCGGATATGTCGCTGTCGCTGATTGTCCCCGCCGTCGAACAGGCTCTCGATCATGCGGTTCTCTTCGCCTCCGATTGCATCGGCCCGGCGGCTGAGGAAGCGATCGCGAAAATGGCGGACGGTGACGTCCTGCTCTTGGAGAACACCCGCTTCCACAAAGGCGAGGAAAAGAACGATCCAGCCTTCACGGAAGCACTGGCCAAGAACGGCGACATCTACGTCAACGACGCCTTCTCCGCCGCCCATCGCGCACACGCCTCCACAGAAGGTCTTGCCCACCATCTACCGGCCTATGCCGGCCGCACCATGCAGGAAGAGCTGGAGGCCTTGGAAAAGGGGCTCGGCAATCCGGCCCATCCGGTCGTGGCGATCGTCGGCGGCGCTAAGGTTTCCACCAAGATCGACCTCCTCATGAACCTGGTGAAGAAGGTCGACGCGCTGGTGATCGGCGGTGGCATGGCCAACACGTTCATTGCCGCACGCGGCACCAATGTGGGCAAGTCGCTCTGCGAGCATGACCTCGCCGATACCGCCAAGCAGATCATGATCGAGGCGGCAACGGCGGGCTGCGCCATCATCCTGCCGGTCGATGGCGTCGTGGCACGCGAGTTCAAGGCGGGTGCCGCCAGCGAAGTGGTTGATATCGAAGCCATTCCCGCCGACGCCATGGTGCTGGACGTGGGCCCAAAGTCCGTCGAAGCGGTCAATTCCTGGATTTCCCGAGCCAATACCCTCGTCTGGAACGGCCCTCTCGGCGCTTTTGAGATCGAGCCCTTCGATGCTGCGACGGTTGCAGCGGCAAAGCACGCGGCCGAAGAGACGAAGGCGGGCAAGCTGATCTCGGTCGCCGGTGGCGGCGATACGGTGGCAGCGCTCAATCACGCTGACGTGGCCGACGATTTCAGCTATGTTTCCACCGCCGGTGGCGCTTTCCTGGAATGGATGGAAGGCAAGGAACTGCCGGGCGTAGCGGTGCTCGCCAAGAACGCCTGATCCGAACTTTGGTGGAAACGGCGCTCGGACATAGGCCCGGGCGCCGCGCGGTCAAGACCTTTTAAAAAATTCATTTGTTTTAAACGATTGAAATAATTTCAATCGTTTCAGTCGTTTAAGGCAGGATTTTCCTTCTCTATAACTTCTGTTATCGGCGAATTGCCAGATTGGGAGATATGAGCGCGTTTCGCGCCAACTTTAGGGACAGGAGTGTAGTATGGTGGACGCGAAGATGTTGAACAAGATGAGTTCTGCGCCCGGATTTATTGCGGCGCTGGACCAAAGCGGTGGTTCAACACCTAAAGCGTTGCGTCTTTATGGCGTGTCCGACTCCGACTATCAGGGTGATGAGGAGATGTTCCGCCTGGTGCACGCCATGCGCGTCCGCATCATGAGCGCGCCCGCGTTCAAAGGCGATAAGGTTATCGGCGCTATCCTCTTCGAGCGGACCATGGACGGCGACGTCGATGGTGAAGCCGTTCCGTCCTACCTTTGGGAGAAGCGCGGCGTCGTGCCCTTCCTCAAGGTCGACAAGGGCCTCAATGCCGAAGAAAACGGCGTTCAGACGATGAAGCCTATGCCCGAGTTGGATGCTCTCCTGATCCGCGGTCGCGAAAAGGGGATCTTCGGAACCAAGATGCGCTCGGTAATCGGCCACGCCGACAAGGCCGGGATCGCCGCCGTCGTAAAGCAGCAGTTCGAGGTGGCGCGCCAGATTATCGGCCAGGGCCTCATGCCGATCATCGAGCCGGAAGTTTCCATCAAGAGCCCGACGAAGGAACAGGCTGAAACGATTTTGCGCGATGAGATCGCACAGCAGCTCGACAAGCTTCCCGCGGGCGAGACGGTCATGCTTAAATTGACGATCCCGACGGTCGCCGATTTCTATGCTCCTCTGATCGCCCACAAATCGGTCGTCCGCGTCGTCGCCCTTTCCGGCGGCTACAGCACCGCGGAAGCCTGCGAAAAGCTCAGCCATAACCATGGCATGATCGCGAGTTTCTCCCGCGCCTTGGCGGAAAACCTGCGCGTCACGATGAGCGACGCGGAATTCGATGCCAGCCTGGCCGAAACGATCGATCAAATCTACGCCGCAAGCGTCAACAAGTCCTGATGATCGGCTGTAAGGCATATCGTTAATCTGCCGGCCAGCGCGCCTTTTCGCATCGCGCAAGATGGACAGCCTCGCCGCCGAGGGACGAACCGATAATGATGAAAGGCCGTGCCGGCGCTCCGGCACGGCCTTTCATTTTGCGCCTTCGAACTTAACTACGCATCCGGCGTTCCATGGAGAGGAGGTGAGCCATGAGCGACTTGAAAACACAGGTCCGCGCTCTTTTCGATGATTACGGACGGATCAGCGACCAGGCTCTGGTGGCTCCGCAGGCGGCGGACTTCGAGCGCCTTGCCGATGCCTTTGCGGAGCACTTCGTCGGCTCGGCCCCGCAAGGCGTATTCGCCGGGGCAAATGACGCCAAGCTCAGGAAGGTGATACCCCAGGGCTTCGCCCATTATCGCGAGGTCGGCGGAAAGCGGATGCTGWTGCAGGGCTTGCAGATCACACCGCTCGACGACCTGCATGCGGTCGCCGCGGTCGACTGGGAATTCGCCTATGAAAACAAGGCGGGCAAGACAGGCAATATCTGCTTCACCAATTTCTATTTCGTCGCGATCGCAAGCGGCGAACCGAAGATTTTCGCCTATGTCACCGCCGACGAACAGAAGGCGATGAAGGATCACGGTCTCGCCTGATGCGAGACCGTCCAGGATCGCTTCTGTTTTGCTGATGGAGCGATCAAAAACATTGGCTGGCGGCAGCAGGGACGAAGCGTTTTAATCGGGACATCCGCCCCAAAGGAGACCTCATGCCGACCGCCGAATACGTCACCGTCGATGTCTTCACCTCCGAACGCTTCAGCGGCAATCCGCTTGCCGTTATCCCCGATGCGCGCGGCATTAGCGGCGAGGCCATGCAGAAGATCGCAACGGAGTTCGGCTATTCGGAAACCACTTTCGTGCTGCCGCCCGAAAGTCCGGAAAACAGCGCCCTTGTCCGCATCTTCACGCCGACGGCGGAAGTCCCTTTCGCCGGCCATCCGAATGTCGGCACCGCCTATGTGCTCGGCCAGCGGCCCGAACTCTTCGGCAAGCCGGTCGGAGACAGGCTGCGCTTCGAGGAACTGGCGGGCTTGGTGGAGGTCGAACTCCAGCGCGAGGAAAGCCGCGTCATCGGCGCCACCATCCGCGCACCGCGCCCTCTCGATGTCGGCGACGAGGTGACGCCCGATCTCATCGCCCGCTGTGCTTCCATCGAACCCGCCGCAGTCCTTACCCGAACCCATGCCCCGATCTTCGCCTCCGTGGGCCTGCCCTTCGCGCTTGCCGAAATCGATGGGCTCCAGGCGCTCGGCGCCGCCTGTCCCGATCTTTCCGCCTTCCGTGAAGCGGCAAGCCGTCACCGGGTGACTGATTTCTCGCTTTTCCTCTATGTCCGCCAGGAGCCGTGGCAGGTGCGCGCCCGCATGTTCGCGCCGCTCGACAATGTGACGGAAGACCCGGCGACCGGCAGCGCATCGGCCGCACTCGCCGCCTATCTGGTGACGCTTGCCGAGGAAACGGAACTCGATACCCAAATCATCGTCGAGCAGGGTGTGGAGATGGGCCGCGCGAGCATCATCGAACTCGATGTGAGAAAGCGGGGCGGCATCGTCCGCGACGTCCGCATCTCCGGCCGCTGCGTTTCCGCCATGCGCGGCGCTATCGACTGGTGATCAGGTAAAATCCCTGAGCAACAGAGCCACGGCCCATATCGCGAAGGCGAAGACCGCAAGCTTCCAGAAATCCCCACGCCGCCTCAGACCCGGCAGGTCGAGCGGACGAATGATCTGCACCAGCATGGCCAGGATCAGCAGGACCGAGATCGTTTTCGTCATTGCTTTTTAACCTCGCCCTCGCGCGCCATAGGCTGGACATTTTTGCGCTTCACCACAGATAGCCATTGCAGGGATTCGGGAACGGCATCCGGCAGGGACTGCGTTAACGCGTGCTTTACCACAAGGCAACAAAGCTACTCACCGCCCTGGGTTCTCAGGGTTGATCGCCGATACGAAAGAAAAAGACAGTATCGAAATGAGCCGAAACCTGCTGCCCGTCCTCGCCCTGCTTTCCGGTACGCTATTTCTCTTCCTCGGCAACGGTCTCCAGGGGTTGCTTCTGCCGCTCCGCGGCACCCAGGAAGGCTATTCCAACGACGTCCTCGGCCTTCTCGGAACAACCTGGGCGGCAGGCTTCGTCCTTGGCTGCTTCGTGGCACCGAACGTGGTGCGGCGCATAGGCCATGTGCGGGCGTTTTCCGGCTTCCTGGCGCTTATCTGCCTCAACGTGCTCATCACCGGCATTTTCGTCGAGCAGACTTCCTGGCTGGTGCTGCGCGCCATTACCGGCTTCTGCACGGCCGGCACCTCGATGATCATCGAAAGCTGGCTGAACGAGAGGGCAACCAACGAGAGCCGCGGCGCGATTTTCTCCTTCTACATTTCGATCACTCTGTTCGGCGTCGTCGGCGGCCAGCTCATGGTGCCCTTCGCGGATGTCTCGACGCCGCTGCTTTTCATGGTCTGCGGCATTCTCTATTGCGTGGCGCAATTGCCGACGACGCTTTCCAAGGCGGCCTCCCCCCAGCCGCTGAAGCGCGTGAACCTCGATCTCCGGGCGCTCTTCCGCAACTCCCCCATTGCCTGTGTCGGCATTCTGCTGATTGGCATTGCCAATGGCGCCTACGGCACGCTCGGCGCGGTCTTCGCAACCAGGGTGGGGATGGATCACGCCGCCGTCGCCGCCATGGTCAGCATCACCATTTTCGCGGGCGCGATTGCGCAGTTTCCGGCAGGCCGGCTTTCCGACCGGATGGACCGCCGCCATGTGCTGGCGGGGCTCTCCGCGGTCTCTGCGGTTGCCGGACTCGCCCTCGTCCTCTTTCAGCCCGCCAATGTCTACGTCATCATTGTGCTCGTCGCGTGCTATGGCGCCGCAGCCAATGCGCTCTATCCGATCGCAGTGGCGCACGCCAACGACTATGCCGCGCCGGAAGATTTCGTGAAGGTCTCGGGCGGGCTGCTGCTGCTCTTCGGTATCGGCACCATCATCGGTCCGAGCCTCGGCGGACCGGTGATGACTTCGCTCGGGCCGCATGCGGTCTTTGCAGTTACCGCCGGCGCGCATATTCTAGTGTCGGCCTATGCGGTCCTGCGCAGCCGAGCCCGCCCCCCCGTACCGGTGGACGAGCGCGACACCTACACGACCGCGCCCGCCGCGACGACGCCGCTCGGAACGCCGGAAGGACTGTCGCTCGATCCGCGCGCCAACACGGAGGCGGCAACCGACATGAACCAACCGCAGGAGAGTCAGCATGAGCTTTCTCGATGACGATAGACCGAAAAAGCCTGCCGCCCACGAGCTGGGCTCCGATCTTTCGATGCTTTCGGTTGACGAACTCGACACCCGCATCGGCTTGCTGAAGGAGGAGATCCTCCGGATGGAGGCGGAGAAGGAGCGCAAGACGGCCGGCAGGCGCGCGGCGGACAGTTTCTTCAAGAGCTGAAAGCCTGCGTCAAACCGGGAATTCTGTGAAAACCGGTAGCCGGTTTAACGCGGTATTAATCATTAATGGACTATATCATGGGGCATCCAGACCTTCTGGATTCAGACAGTTTCACCGTTCGGCGAATAGGTCTGATTTTCTCCCTGTTTTACCTTGAGAGCCGCTTTTGCGGCTCTTCTTTTAATGGCCCCCACCGAAATTGTGGGTATTAACCTTTCCTTAAGAAACGTCTTGCGGATTTCCGCTATAAGGCTCATGTTCAGGTCAATTAGAACGGCACGGGAACTTTCTGCCGACGTCCCCATTGCCTGAATGTGATGCGTTAGCGGGAATGAAATCATGTCAGAACAGGGATTGAACACGATCAGCTTTGCTGGGCGCGCCGCTGCCTCCCCGCAGTTCAAGGCGCTCTATTCCGAAGGCATGGCGCTGGTCGAGGAGACGGCGAGCTATCTCGATGGCACCGGACGCGCCGCCTCCAAGGTTCTGCCCCGCATGGCATCCGTTCTCTATGCCGCTGAATCCATGCGTCTCACCACCCGCCTCATGCAGATGGCTTCCTGGCTTCTGCTGCAGCGCGCGGTCAACAACGGCGAAATGAGCCGCGAGCAGGTTCTTTCCGAAAAGAGCAAGGTCCGCCTCGACGGCTTCAACGTGGATCGCAACGCGCCCGGCTGGCTCGACCTGCCGGAAGGTTTCCGCGATCTCGTCGAACGCTCTCTGCGCCTGCAGAACCGCATCGCTCTTCTCGATCGCGAGATCTACCGCCCGAACGACGCTCCGGTCATCCCGGATAACGAAAACAGCGTCCGCGCCCAGATCAGCCTACTGCACACCGCGTTCGGGAATTGAGCTAAGTAAAATCCGAAAACAAAAAGGCAGGCCATGCGCCTGCCTTTTTGTTTGAGCTGATTGACTGTGCCAGTTGCGGCAGACGCTCACCCTCCCCTTGAGGGGGCGGCACGTGGTGCCGGGTGGGGTGATGAGGCATAACGCACCACAACGCACGAATAAAACTAATACCTGGAGTGCGGAAGGCGAACCCGGAAGATCACGATACGCTTTAGTCACTTCACTCCTCTCGAACCTCCGGTTTGATCTCCCCTCAAGGAGGGCGCCGCCCGATTCTCTGGCAACAAAAAAGCCCGGCTTTCGCCAGGCTCCTTGTTCGTTCCATCCAAGCGGATGATYAGAGGCCGAGGCCGCCGAAACGCTTGTTGAACTTGGAAACGCGGCCGCCGCGATCCATGATCTGCTGGTTGCCGCCGGTCCAGGCCGGGTGGGACTTCGGGTCGATTTCAAGGTTCATGGTCGCGCCTTCGGTACCCCAGGTCGAGCGGGTCTCGTATTCGGTACCATCGGTCATGACGACCTTGATCGTGTGGTAGTCGGGATGAATGTCAGCCTTCATGTCGATAATCCTGCTCTCACGAGGTCCATTTGTCGCAATTGCGAGCGGGAAGCCTCTTCAATAAATGAAGCCGCAGACCGATCCGGCCACGGCTTCCCAATTCGATGCGGAGCCTATACAGGAAGGTCGCTGGAAGTACAAGTACCCGTATGGCCTTGAAGCGGCCGAAGGAAAACAGAGGAAAAAATTGGCCGAAGCCCGGGAAACCGAAAACAGAGGCAGGGCGCTGAAGCCGCTCGCAAGGCTCCTCCCTTATCTTGCCCGCTATCGCCAGCTGGTCGCCGCCGCCGTTTTCTTTCTGATATTGGCCGCCGCGACCACGCTGGCGCTGCCGCTTGCCGTACGCCGCATGGTGGACCACGGCTTCGCCGCCGCCGACGGCAGCTTCATCAACAACTATTTCGGCATGCTCCTGGCGCTCGCCGCCCTTCTCGCGGTCGCCAGCGCCATGCGCTATTACTACGTCATCACTATCGGCGAGCGGGTGGTGGCGGATTTGCGCCGCGAGGTCTTCGCCCATGTGACGCGCCTTTCGCCCTCCTTTTTCGACGTCAATCAGTCGGGCGAGATCGTGTCCCGGTTGACCGCGGATACGACGCAGATCAAGTCCGCCTTCGGGTCGGCGGCATCCCAGGCGCTTCGCAACACGATTCTCTGTCTCGGTGCCATGGGCATGATGATCTATACGAGCCCGCGCCTCTCGGGCCTGGTGCTCGGCGCCATCCCGCTGATCGTCTTTCCGCTCGTCGCCTTCGGACGCTCGGTGCGCCGCCGTTCGCGCGCGGCCCAGGATACACTTGCGGAAACCACAGCCTTCGCCGCCGAAACCATCGGCGCGACCCGTACCGTGCAGGCTTTCGGCAGCGAAGCCGCCTCCGAAAACCGCTACGGCGGGGCGGTGGAGGCAGCCTATGATGCAGCGCGGGCCGCCATCCGGGCACGCGCCCTGCTCACCGGTTTCGCCATCCTGCTCGTCTTCGGCAGCATCGTCGGCGTCCTCTGGTATGGCGCCCAGAGCGTACTTTCCGGCACCATCACCGCCGGCACGCTCGGCCAGTTCGTGCTCTATTCGGTCATTGCCGCCAGCTCGCTCGGCCAGCTTTCCGAGGTCTGGGGCGAACTTTCCCAGGCAGGTGGCGCGGCCGAACGGCTGACCGAACTGCTGCACGAAGTGCCGGCCGTCCGCGACCCGGAGAACCCGGTCGCTCTCCCCTCCCCGGCACGCGGCGAAGTGGAGTTCGAGGGCGTCTCCTTCGCCTATCCGGCGCGCATCAGCGCCATCACCMTCAACGATCTTTCCTTCCGCATCCGGGCCGGTGAGACGGTCGCGATCGTCGGCCCTTCCGGCGCCGGCAAGAGCACGATCCTCTCGCTGCTCCTGCGCTTCTACGATCCGACCGCCGGCGCCGTGCGCCTCGATGGCGTCGATCTCCGTCAGGCAGCGCTCGCCGACCTCCGTTCTCGGCTCGCCATCGTCCCTCAGGACGTGACGATCTTCGCCACCTCCATCCACGACAACATCGCCTTCGGTCGCCCCGACGCCAGCCGCGATGCGGTGCGTGCCGCGGCCGTCGCTGCCCAGGCGGATGAGTTCATTTCCAGGCTCGACCAGGGCTACGACACCATGGCCGGTGAACGCGGCATCACGCTTTCGGGCGGCCAGCGCCAGCGGATTGCGATTGCCCGGGCGATCCTCAAGAACGCGCCGGTGCTGCTGCTGGATGAGGCGACCTCCGCGCTCGATGCCGAAAGCGAGACGCTTGTGCAGAAAGCCCTGGATGGTCTCATGCGGGATCGCACCACGCTGGTGATCGCCCACCGTCTGGCGACGGTGCTGAAGGCGGACCGCATTCTGGTCATGGATGATGGCCGCATCGTCGAGGAAGGCACGCATCAGAGCCTCATCGCGGCCGGCRGGCTCTATGCCAAGCTCGCCCGGCTGCAATTCCACGACATCGAACGGCAGAGCGCCGCCGCTCTCTGAATACGGCCGGTTACTCTGCGGGTTTGAAAGTCCACTTCACGACATACTCGCCGTTGCGCTTCACCTTGGTCTTGGCTCGCACTTCGACCGGTCCGCCGAGCAGCGCCTCCGCCTGTTCGAAAGCTTCGCGCGCTTCCGCCATGGCCTTGTGGTAGGCGCTGTTGTCGCGCTTGGGGCTCTCGGCGACCGCCTTCAGAAGAGCGGCCATGTCCGGCTTGTGATTGACCATGAATAGGTTCTTGCTCAGCGCTCGGTCAGCTTCAGTTCGATACGGCGGTTCTGCGAACGCGCCTCCGGCGTGTCGCCCTCGGCGATCGGCTGATATTCGCCGAAGCCCGCGGCCACGAGACGGTTTGCCGGCACGCCCTTGGAAATCAGGTGCTTGACGACCGAGGTGGCACGTGCCGAGGAAAGCTGCCAATTGTCTTGGAAACGGCCGGTACCGGAAAGCTGGACATTGTCCGTGTGCCCGTCGACCCGCAGCACCCAGTTGATTTCCGGAGGAATTTCCTTGGCAAGATCGAGCAGCGCGGTAGCCAGCTTGTCCATCTCTGCCTGTCCTGCGGGGTCGAGCTGATCGCCGCCCGGCGGGAAGAGCACTTCCGACTGGAAAACGAAACGGTCGCCGACGATGCGGATGTTCTCGCGATCGGAGAGGATTTCCCTGAGCCGGCCGAAAAAGTCGGAACGGTAGCGGTTGAGCTCCTGCACGCGCTGGGCAAGAGCAACGTTCAGACGCCTTCCGAGATCGGCGATCTGGGTCTGCGAGGCCTGATCCTTTGCTTCGGAAGCCTGCAATGCCGCCTCCACCGCGGCGATCTGAGCGCGAAGCGCAGCAATCTGCTGATTGAGCAGCTCGATCTGGTTCATGGCCCGCGCGCTCACCTGCTGCTCCTCCGAGAGCTTGCCGGTCAGCTCGCCGATCTGCGCATTGGCGGCATTGCTGCTGCCGGCGCCTTGGTCGAGCAGGGTCTGTAGGCGGGAACGCTCGCTTTCAGACGTGGCAAGCGAGGACTGCAGCGTCGCCAGCATATCCTCCATGTCCTGGTTGTTGCCCTTTTCCAGCGCCAGGAGCTGCGTCAACTCGGCGATCTGGCTGTTGAGCCGGTTCAAAACCTCGTCGCGGCCACTGATCTCGCGGCTGAGCAGATATTGCGCCAGCACGAAAACGGTGAGCAGGAACATGATGGCAAGCAGCAGCGTGGAAAGCGCGTCCACGAAGCCCGGCCAGTAGTCGACACCCCGCTCGCGACGGCGGTTCTTTGCGAGCGCCATCGCCTACTTGCCCCCGATCTTGTCGGAAAGCCGGTCCAGGGTCCGCCGCAGGGCCCTGGATTCCTCCTGCTGCGCCTCGATCCAGTCTCGCAGCATCTGCTGTTCGTTGCGCATGTTGCGCACGAGGCCCTGAATGCCTTCGGCGAGATTGGCCATGGCGGCGAGAGAGCGGTCGCTTTGCGGCCCGTCCTGGCTCTTGGCGAGCGCAGCCTGGCTGGCGGCAAGCTTGCGCAATTGCTCCGCCACCAGCCGCAGATCATCCGCCGAACCGGACGCGACGGCTGTTCCAGTGAGCGCGGAAGGCAGGTCGGAACCGACATCGGTCACGGAGGAAAGCCAGTTCTCGAGCTCCGTATAAAAGCGGTTCTGCGCACGGCCGGCCTGCAGATCGAGGAAACCGAGGATCAACGATCCCGAAAGGCCGAGCAGCGAGGAGGAGAACGCCGTGCCCATGCCGCCGAGCGGCTGGGCAAGCCCGCTCTTGATCGCCGCCAGCACATCGCTCGATTCGCCGGAATTGGGGTCCAGCGCGCCGATGACGTTGCTGATCGAGCCGATCGTCTGGATAAGGCCCCAGAAGGTGCCGAGCAGGCCGAGAAAGACCAGGAGGCCGATGAGGTAGCGGGAAGTATCGCGCGATTCGTCCAGCCGGGTGCCGATCGAATCGAGGATCGAGCGGAAGGCCGTGGTCGAGAGCCGCGTCTGCCGTCGCCCGATCAGCGAACGCATCGGCGCGAGCAGTCTTGGTTCGCGGCCAACTTTTTCGGCGCTGCCGGCAGCCCGGAAGGAGTTGAACCAGCGCACCTCCGGAATGAGGCCGATCACCTGGTTGAAGACGAGAACGATACCGATCAGCAATACGCCGAGGATGAGGCCGTTGAGACCTGGATTGGTCTGGAAGGCATGCGCGGCCTGTCGGTAGAGAATGGCGGAGACGAATCCGACGATGATGAGGAAGAGCACCATCGTCCAGAGGAAGGGAACGGGATTGGAGAGCTTGTAGTTGTAGCCGCGGTCCGTTTCCGCTTCGTCCAGATCGTCCACCCTCGCATCCATCATGATATGCCTTTTGCCTCCGGGTACCATTGGCCGGAGGCTAGTGGAAAAATGCGACGAATTGAAGTGTGCAGGCCGTGGAAAAGACGGGACTATTGCCCGTCGGCAGCGCTCAGCGGGTCGGTATCGGCCGGTTGACGACCTCGATCAGCGCCTTGTGGATGAGTTCGTTGCCGGCGACCACGTTGCCGCTGCCGAAAATATCGGTCGCACCCTTCATGTCGCTGGTGAACCCGCCCGCCTCGCGAATGAGGATGAGGCCCGCCGCCATGTCCCATGGCGAAAGGTCGGCTTCCCAGAAGCCGTCGAGACGGCCCGCCGCCACATAGGCGAGATCGAGTGCTGCCGCGCCCATGCGCCGCATCCCGGCCACTTCGCCCATCACATGGCGCAGCTCCACCAGGAACTTGCCATGGTTGCCGCGCCCGAGATGCGGTACGCCGCAGCCGATGACGCAGTCGGAAAGCACGCGGCGCGACGCGACGCGGATGCGGCGATCGTTAAGAAAGGCGCCGCCGCCCTTTTCGGCGGTGTAGAGCTCGTCAGCGGCAGGATTGAAGATGACGCCGGCGACGATCTCGCCGTTGCGCTCCAGCGCGATCGAGACCGCGAACTGTGGAATGCCGTGCAGGAAGTTCGTCGTGCCGTCGAGCGGATCGACGATCCAGCGATGCGCGCCATCCGTGCCCTTCACCTCCTGGCTCTCCTCGCCGAGGAAGCCATAGGTGGGACGCGCCTTGATCAGCTCTTCGCGAACGATCTTCTCCGCCCGCAGGTCCGCCTGGGACACGAAATCGCTCGGCCCCTTCACGGAAACCTGCAGGTTCTGCACCTCGCCGAAATCGCGGCTGAGAGACTTGCCGGCCTTGATGGCAGCCTGAACCATGACGTTGAGAAGGGCGGAGCGGGCCATGCGGGAAATCCTTGGCGGGTGTCCCGTACTGGTGTGATCGGGACGGGCGTTTTACGGGCGATGTCGAGATTGGCGGTTCAAGACCACAAAACCGCGGGAAATTCAAGCCTTGCGGCCCCTACTCCATGCACAGCCGTGCGCTTGACTATATTTTGGTAGTTTCCTAAATTACAAATATGGATACCGTTTACAAAGCYCTTGCCGACCCGACCAGGCGCGAAATCCTGCGCCTCTTGCGAAAGCGCGACATGAGTGCCGGCGAGATCGCCTCCCATTTCTCGCTGGCGAAACCGACGCTCACCGGCCATTTCGCGGTACTGCGCGAGGCGGACCTGATCCACGGTGAAAAGGCGGGAACAACCATCACCTACAGCCTGCACCTTTCCGTGCTCGAGGACGCTCTGCGCCTGCTCATGGATAAGTTCGGCATCGGGGAAACGGTTTCGGAAGCCATGACGGGAAAGGAGAAGCAGCCATGAAGATCGCCGTGCCTCTGACCCTCAGCCTCATTCTGCTGGCGGCCATGGCGGCCGCCTCGGCCATTGCTCTTGCAATACTTCCGGCCGATGCCTCGATAGGCGTCCATTTCGACCTGAGCGGCAATCCGGACCGCTTCGCCACGCCGCTCTTGGCCGTTTCCATAATGCCGACGGCGGCCCTTTTCGCCATATTGATGTTCTGCCTTGCTCCGCGTTTCGAAAAGCGGCGCGAAAATCTTGCTCGCTCCGGCCGCGCATATGCGACCGTCTGGGCCGTAACCCTCGTTCTTTTGGCCGCCGCCCACGGTTTTATCCTTGCGCGGGCATTCGGCATCGAAGTCTCGGTGACTCACGGCATGGTAGGGGGCTTAGGATTGCTGCTAATCGCGACCGGCAATATCGCGGGGAAGATCCGGCCCAATCGCACCGTCGGCGTCAGAACACCCTGGACGCTCGCCGACGGCGACAACTGGACAAAAACGCATCGCCTTTACGGGTGGTTTTCAGTCGTTTGCGGGCTCGCCGTCATCCTTGCCGCGCTCTTCGCGAAATCGACTCACCTAGTGGGCATCATCGGCATTGGGGCACTGATTGCAACCGCGGTCGTGCCGACGGGGTATTCCTTCTGGCTCTCTCGGCGGAAAGCGACCTGAGCTGCGTCGAACCGACACCTTCCCGCTCCCTCGCCTGCGCTTGGTGCGTTCGCATCGACAATCGATTCACTGGATCGATTGCTTCGGCTGCGCCGAACCGGTGCTCACACCGCGCCGGAACTTGTTCGCGGCGTCGATCGCCTGGCGCTGCTGTTCGTCGTTGATGCCGAGATAGAAATCCTCGAGCGCCGGATCCTGCAGGCCGGCACGGCGGGAGAGCACATACCATTTCGCCGCTTCTACCGGATTGGGCCTGGTGCCGAGCGCATTAATATAGAGATGCGCGAGTTTGTTCTGGGCCACCACATTGCCGCGATGAGCCGCAATCCTGAGCCAGTCGAAACCCTTCTCGTAATCGCGCGGGCCTCCGACGCCGTTCACCAGCCAAAGCCCCATATCAAGCTGGGCGGTATCGAAGCCGGCCTTGGCGGCGCGCTCCATCCATTCGCGGGCCTGGGTCTTCTTCTCCGCCGGCGCGTCCTTGACGGCGACGTAGAGCTGCGCAACCGCATATTGCGCGTCGGCGAGCCCCTGCGCGGCCGCCTTTTCATAGAACGGCAGCGCGAGCTTCAGCCCTTTCTCGCCGGGATTGTCCGAAACCAGGATCTGCGCCCAGTTGAACTGCGCAGAGGAGTTTCCGGCTTCCGCAGCCTTGCGCATGTATTCGTCGGCCTTGGTCTTGTCATGCGCAACATGCCGGCCGCTCATCAGGAGCAGCGCGTATTGAAACATCGCGGCCGGATCGCCGCGCTCCGCCGCCTGCCCATACCAGAACGTGGCCGCCTCCGCGTCGCGCTTGATGCCGAACCCCTTCATCATCATTTCGGCGACCAGCGTCTGGGCTGCGGCATCCCCTTTCTGGGCGCGGGCGAGCGCCAGGTCGAGCGCGGTCACGTAAAGGCCTCGCTGATAGGCGCCGTAAGCATCGTCGGCGGGCACTGTAGCGGGCTTTTCAGCCGGTGCCGGCGGCAGTCTCGCGCCCATGCGCTGATAGAGTTCAACGCCTCCGGAAGGCACGATGCCGTCCGGCTGGGCCTCCGGCTCCTGCAGCCCGCCCGTCTCCGCATTGCCCTCCTGCGCTCCGACCCGCCCCTTCTTGATCGGCTCGGCGACCGGCTCCAGCGGACGCGAGACAGCCGGCGGCTGGGCCTGCGCCACGGCAAGCCCAGGCAGGACGGCGCAGGCGAACGCCGTCGCCAGCAACGCATCACGGATCAGTCGGGTTCGGCGGTTCAGCGGCATGGGCTCCATCAAACCTCAAACCGTGGCGCTTTTTCGTCCAGCATCGCGTTGATTTCCGCAACCGCGACAGCCGCGCCGGCGGGGTGGGCGAAGACCGCCGAGCGGAGGGCAACGAATTCCGCCCCCGTCTCGGCCACCGCGAGAGCCGAGGCGATCTCGCTGCCGCCCATCACGATGCAGGGGATTTCCACCATCGAGGCCCACCACTCCCCGAGCGCCAGGTTCTTGGGATGCGCCTCCGGCTTGATGTCGCCGTCGAGCTTTCCGAAAAAGATGTAGTCGGGCCTCAGTTCCCCGATCTCCAGCGCCGCATGGCGGTCGGCCGCGCCACCCGCGCCGACGATGAGCTTCGGCGTGAACTTCTCGATCGCCTCGCCGATTTCGGCGGGGCCGCCGGTCATGTGCAGGCCGTCCGCTTTCGCCCGACCGGCAACCCGGCTGTCGCCTGCGATCAGCGCCGCAGCACCCGCCGCCTGGATGATCGGCACCAGTTTCTCGGCCCGCTTCTGGAAGGTCTGATCGTCCAGGCCGTATTGCGGCAGGATGACGGAGGATACGTCACCGCCGCGCAAAGCATCCTCGATACCTTTCGCCTGGACTGCCGCATCCTCGTTTTCCGGCACGATCAGCACGAGGCGGCAACGGTCTTCCGGTTCGGTCATGGCATATCCTGTTCAGGCACGGCATTTGTTTATCTTCTGGAACAATCCGATAGACCGGACAGCGGCAAGGATCAATCGCCGGCCCAATGCATGTCGCGCAAAAGTGCGCGGCGGTTTTGCGATAACGACTGCCTCAAAACAGGATTTAAGGCGCAAGAAGCGAATCTGAAGGATCGCGACGCGCTTCAAGACGGAAAGTGTGGAGCGCAAGGAAAGCTCCTGCTGCAATGCACAATAAAATCTTGCCGTCATCCGGCGTTTACCGTAAGTTCAGGGAATGACGAGCGTTGATCCCTTCGCAGCCATAGCTGATCCGAACCGCCGGCATCTGCTGGAAGAGCTTCGGCGCTCCCCGAAAACGGTCAATGAACTGGCGCAGGGCCTGCCGATCAGCCGCCCCGCCGTTTCCCAGCATTTGAAGGCGCTGCTCGAAAGCAATCTCGTGACGGTCACCGCCAGGGGAACCCGACGGGTCTATTCCGTCAATAACAAGGGATTCGACAGGCTGAACCTGTGGCTGGATCAGTTCTGGTCGTGACACCGGCCGCGACCAGAACCGTGATGATTTCTTGAAGTTTATTTCTGGATTGGTTTGCCGCCTGCATTCCCTGATACTCAACAAACCCGGCGCGGGCGGCGAAGGATGTTTTCGTTCACGACGATCAGTGGCGGGTCTTGGACCTCAGGCGCTCCATCTCGTCTTTGAGGAGCAGCTTGCGCCGTTTGATTGCTGCGATCTGTTGGTCGTCGGAAGAGGGGGACGATAGAACACTTTGCAACTCTTCTTCGAGAGCACTGTGCTTCTTTTCGAGAGATGCAAGATGAGCCTGAATGGTCATGTGGCATGTCCTCCTTTAGGTACCTGCCCCCGCCAACTCCTGGGCCGGAGGCTTCAGGTTTGCGACGGGAGTGTGACACGATCAGAGCCGTTTGTCGAAGGTCAAATCTTGTTATCGGCGCGGCAAAATCATGGCGAAGCCTAACTTCCAGTTAAAGGCATTTGGTGGTAGGAGCTTGCGCACGTCGCGGCAACCAGGCAGAGACCGGAAGCGGAATAGGGACAGGAAAAATGGCCGATCAGGAACAGGCGGATGTCAGGCTGGCGCTCGCGCGGCTCCGCCAGGAGCACGAGGATTACGACGCTGCCATCAATGCCATGATCCAGGTCGGATGCGACGCTCTGCGAATCCAGCGTATGAAGAAGAAAAAGCTCGCGCTGAAGGATAAGATGAGCCAGCTCGAGGACCAGATCATCCCGGATATCATTGCGTAAGGAGGGCCCGATCATGTCGCCAGAAAGACCCGCCGTAGCCATCATCATGGGCAGCCAGTCCGACTGGGAAACCATGAAGAACGCCGCCGATACGCTGGAAGCGCTGGATATCGGTTACGAGGCTCGTATCATTTCGGCGCATCGCACGCCCGACCGCCTGGTGAGCTTCGCCAAGGGCGCCCGCGAGGAAGGTTTCCAGGTCATCATCGCCGGCGCGGGTGGGGCCGCCCACCTGCCGGGAATGGCCGCCGCCATGACCCCACTGCCGGTTTTCGGCGTGCCGGTGCAGTCGAAGGCGCTTTCCGGCCAGGACAGCCTGCTTTCGATCGTGCAGATGCCGGCCGGGATTCCCGTCGGAACGCTGGCGATCGGCAAGGCCGGCGCCATCAATGCCGCCCTGCTCGCCGCCGCCGTGCTCGCCCTGCAGGACGACGATATCGCCGATCGGCTCGATGAATGGCGTCTCCGCCAGACCGCCACCGTTGCCGACTATCCGATCGATTGAGTGCCCGAGAGTAAAGACCATATGACCATCAGGACGATCGGCATCATCGGCGGCGGACAATTGGGCCGCATGCTTGCCGTCGCCGCCGCAAGGCTGAATTTCCGCACCGTCATCCTCGAGCCGCAGCCGGACTGTCCGGCCGCCCAAGTGGCGAACGAACAGATCGCCGCCGCCTATGACGATCCCGCCGCTCTTGCCGAACTCGCGCGCCGCTCGGACGTCGTGACCTATGAATTCGAGAACGTGCCGGTCACCGCCGCCGAAGCGTTGCAGAAGACGGTTCCCGTCTATCCGCCCGCCAAGGCGCTGGAGGTCTCCCAGGACCGGCTGACCGAGAAGACATTTCTCAATGCCTGCGGCATCGAGACGGCGAAGTTCCATGCCGTCGGCAGCCAGGCCGACCTCGAAGCGGCGCTTGCTGATTTCGGCGGCAAGGGCGTGCTGAAGACCCGCCGCCTGGGCTATGACGGCAAGGGCCAGCGCGTCTTCCGCTCCGCAGCCGACGATCCGGCAGGGACATTTGAGGCCCTGGGYGGCGTGCCGCTCATCCTCGAGAGCTTCGTGCCTTTCGAACGCGAGGTGTCGATCATCGCCGCACGCGGCAGGGACGACAGGGTTTCGTGCTACGATCCGGCGGAAAACGTCCACAGGAACGGTATTCTCCACACCTCTACCCTGCCCGCCCACATTTCGGAGGATGCGACGCAAGCCGCCCGAGAATCCGCGGAGAAACTGCTCGCCGCGCTCGATTATGTCGGCGTCATCGGCATGGAGTTCTTCGTGATGGTGGACGGCCGGCTGATTGCCAACGAGATCGCCCCGCGCGTCCACAATTCCGGCCATTGGACGGAAGCGGCCTCGGTCGTCTCCCAGTTCGAGCAGCATATCCGCGCCATCACCGGTCTTCCCCTGGGCGATTCGTCCCGCCATTCCGATTGCGTAATGACGAATCTCGTCGGCGACGACATCCATGCCGTGCCCGAATGGCTCGCCCGAAAGGACGTGCTGGTGCATCTCTACGGCAAGACGGAAGCCCGGCCCGGCCGGAAAATGGGGCATGTGACCGAATTGAAGGGCCGGAAAACGCCCTCGCAAGGTTGACAGATGCGGTAGCTCGGGTTATCTGCACCCCAACTGAGAGCGCGCCCCTCGCACCAACAGGCGGCGCGCTTTTGATTGATAGAAAGACAAGCGGCCTCAAAAAGGCCCACAGACTGCTGGACCAGTACAATGAAGATCAAGAACTCGCTCAAGGCGCTGAAGGCTCGTCATCGCGATAACCGTCTGGTTCGCCGCAAGGGCCGCGTATACATCATCAACAAGCAGAACCCGCGCTTCAAGGCCCGCCAGGGCTGATCGATACCGGCAGCTTTTGCGCTGCCGCCGATCACATTGTCGATAACGCGACAATTCGGGTTTGAACTTCAGCGCATGCGGATTACCTTATCCGCATGCGCTGTTTTCGTTTCGCGACCCTGATTCTCGGCACCGCCCTTCTTGCCCCACCCGGCTGGGCGCAGGCGCCCGATGCCGCGGCTCCCTCCCCTGCACCCGCTCCCGAGGCGACGACACCCGCGCCCGCTCCGCAGGCAGCCCCAGCGCCCGCCAATCCGCTCAATCCGCTGTTCGAGGCGCTGAAGCGCGAGCGAAATCCGGACAAGGCGCGCGGCATCGCAAGCCAGATCGCCACCGAGATGAGCGATTCCGGCAGCCCCACCGTCAACCTCCTGATGCAATGGGCCTCCACTGCGGTGGAGGAGAAGCGCAACGCCGCCGCGCTCGATTTCCTTGATCGGGCAACGCTGCTGCAGCCCGCCTATACGGAAGCCTGGAACCGCCGCGCCACCTTGCACTACGCCATGGGCAACAAACGCAAATCCATGGGTGACATCAATGAGGTGTTGAAGCGCGAGCCTCGCCATTTCGGCGCGATTGCCGGCATGGCCGCGATCCTCACCGAGGCCGGACAGGATGAACTCGCTCTCAAGGCCTGGGAACGCTATCTCGAAATCTATCCGGCCGATCGCGATGCGCAGGAAGCAGTGACGAAAATTTCCGAGAAGCTCGCCGGCAGCAGGACGTAACAGCCGGCTGCTGCTATATTGCCTTCCATGCTCCTCCTGCCTCTCGTTTTCGCCGGCTTGATCGCAGCCGCCTTCGGCTTCTCCGCCTGGAAGGCCTCCGCCATCGAGGCCGAATTCCCGAATGGGGGAGAACTCGTAGACGTTGGCGGGTTTTCGATGAACTCGCTGCATGTCCCCGCCCGCGCCCCGGCGGAGTGCCCGCCGATCGTCTTCATTCATGGCGCGAGCGGCAATCTCAAGGATCAGGAGACGGCTTTCCGCAGGCCGCTCGAAGGCCGCGCTGAACTTCTTTTCGTCGATCGCCCCGGCCACGGCTATTCCGAGCGCGGCGGACCCGAGAACGGCTTTCCGGATGGGCAGGCGGCGGCGATAGCAAGGCTGATGGAGAAGCGCGGCATCGGGCGCGCGATCATCTGCGGCCACTCCTTCGGCGCGGCGATCGCCGCGAGTTTCGCCCTCCATCATCCGGAAAAGACGCTCGGCCTTCTCCTCCTCGCACCCGCCACGCATCCCTGGCCCGGCGATATCGATTGGTATTACAAGCTCGCCAAGCGCCCCTTTTCGGGCTGGCTCTTCAGCCGCCTGCTTGCACTTCCGGCCGGGCTGGCGCTGATCGAGCGCGCGACGCACTCCGTCTTCCACCCCAATCCGCGACCCGAAACCTATCTTTCGGATGGCGCGCCGGCGCTGGTGCTGAGGCCGAAGGCATTCCGTCACAATGCGATCGATGTGGCCAATCTGAATGAATATGTGACTCGCGTTTCACCGCGCTACCGCGAGATTGCGGCCCCGACGATCGTCGTCACCGGAGATAGTGACGCAATCGTTGCCGAGGAAATCCACTCGCGCGGCCTGGCGCGCGATATCGAGGGGTCCGAGCTCGTCTTCATCCGCAATCTCGGCCACAAGCCGGATTACATGGCGACCGATGTGGTAATCGCGGCGATAGAGAAACTCTCAGGGTTCGAGCGGGACCTTGAGGCTGCTGCACGCATCGCCGAGACGAGGCTCGCCCCTCGTGCAGCGGAGCCCGAGCCGATCATCGATCTTTCGATCGAAAAGACCTCATAAAGAAAAGAACCCGCCGGATCGCTCCAGCGGGTTCTTTTCCTGAATGAGGCTTGTCTTCAGACACCCGTCTGACCGTCCGAGCCGATATAGGCGATGCGCAGCATATTGGTGGCACCGGGAGTTCCAAGCGGCACGCCCGCCGAGATGATGATCCGGTCGCCCGGCTTGCCGAAGTCTTCCGAAACCGCGATCCGGCAAGCCCGGTTGACCATGTCGTCGAGATCGGTGGCGTCATGCGTGACGACGCAATGCAGGCCCCAGCAGACGGAGAGCCGCCGCGCCGTCTGGATGATCGGCGAGAGCGCGATGATCGGCACCTGGGGCCGCTCGCGCGAGGCGCGCAGGCCCGTCGTGCCGGACGAGGTATAGGTCACGATTGCCGAGAGCTTCAGCGTTTCGGCGATCTGGCGGGCGGCAAGCGAAATGGCATCCGCCCCCGTCGCTTCCGGCGTCGCGCGCTGGGCGTAGATGATGGTCGGATAGAGCGGGTCCTGCTCCACCTGGTGAGCGATCGACGCCATCATCGAGACCGCCTCGACCGGATACTGGCCGGACGCGGATTCGGCGGAGAGCATGATCGCATCGGCGCCTTCGAAGACGGCGATGGAAACGTCCGAAACCTCGGCGCGCGTGGGCACCGGCGCGGTAATCATCGATTCCAGCATCTGGGTAGCAACGACCACGGGCTTGCCCGCGCGGCGACAAGCGCGCGTCAACTGCTTCTGGATGCCCGGAACGGCTTCGATCGGCATTTCGACGCCAAGGTCGCCGCGCGCCACCATGACCGCGTCGGAAAGCTCGATGATCTCGTCGATGCGCTCCAGGGCCTGCGGCTTCTCGATCTTCGACATGATGCCGACGCGGCCGCGGGCGATCTTGCGCACTTCGGCAAGGTCGTCCGGCCGCTGCACGAAGGAAAGCGCCACCCAGTCGACTTCGTCCGTGGCCAGCACGGCGTCGAGATCGACGCGATCCTTGTCGGTGAGCGCGCCGACGGGGAGCAGCGTATCGGGCAGGCTGACACCCTTGCGGTCGGAAATACCGTTGCCGGCGACGACGGTGCAGACAATGCTTTTGCCATCCGTCTTTTCGGCCCTGAGCGTCAGCTTGCCGTCATCGATCAGCAGCCGGTGGCCGGGCTTCACGGCTTCGAGAATTTCCGGGTGCGGAAGGAAGACACGGGTTTCATCGCCCGGCTCGTCGCGATTGTCGAGCGTGAAGGTCTGTCCGGGCGTCAGTGCAACCTTGGTCGCGGCGAATTTCCCGACGCGCAGCTTCGGCCCCTGGAGGTCCGCCAGAATGCCGATCGGCCGGCCGGAGCGGGCTTCCACAGCACGGATGCGCTTGATCAGGCTGCGCATCACGTCGTGGCTGGCATGGCTCATGTTGATGCGGAAGAGGTCGGCGCCTGCCTCGTGCAGTTTCTGAATCATTTCCTCCTCGGACGAGGCGGGACCCAGCGTCGCGAGGATTTTTACTTTACGATTACGCTTCATCAATTCTGGCCTTCCTGCGTGGCAGGCGTATCGGAAAGCTGGACCATCCAGCTTCCCTGTCGTCCGGTGTCATATTCCTTGAAGCCCATCCGCTGATGGCCGCGGGCAAAGCAGTCCTGAACACCGGCGATCTTGAACTCGTTTTCGGCGACGCACATGTTGATGTCGCCCGTCCAGCGGCCGCCGCGCGCGGCATCCTCCGCATAGAGGTAGTAATAGCGGGATTTCAGCTCGCCCTCGATCAGCGTGGCGCAGGTGGAGGCCGGCACCTGCCACCAGCCCTCGGTGGTCCAGCCTTCCTCGGCCCGGTAGCCGATCGCCACACCGACGAGGTTCTGGGTCCCGTTACAGACGCGGAAATCCGCATGTGCGGCATCGGCGACAAAGAGCGGCGCACCGAGCGCCGCTGCGAATGCCAGTGCCGGGAAAATGGAAAAGGAGCGGATGGGAAAAACGGAGGATCTCTTCGACACGGTTTCCGATGGGACTCCATGGTTATTCGTGAGAGACTTTCTTCGCGCGACAGGTTGCGAAAGTCAACGAAGGTCTAATCGATTATAGCCTCGTTCTTGGAAGGAACTGTATCGCACCATACGCTGGCACTGCTTGCGCCCGCATTCTGCGCATGCCATCAACACCCATCCATCCATGACTTCTTGATTTACTGTTTCGGCGACATGCAGGACTTCATTCCTTTCGAAATCATAGACGGCGATTATGACAGCGGCATGGTGCTTCTCGCCGACCATGCGATGAACCGCCTGCCGCCGGCCTATGGAACCCTCGGCCTGCCCGACGAGGCCTTCCGGCGTCACATCGCCTACGACATCGGTATAGAGGGCCTGACGCGCAGGCTCGCCGCCATGCTGAACGTGCCGGCCGTGCTCGGCTGTTTCTCCCGACTGCTAATCGACCCGAATCGCGGCGAGGATGACCCGACCCTCGTCATGAAGATTTCCGACGGCGCGATCATTCCCGGCAATTACCCGATCACCGAGGAGGAATGGAATTTCCGCCTCGATACCTATCACAGGCCCTATCACCGCGCAGTGGAGCGGACGCTCGCCAAGGCCGGCGCATCCGGCCATGCCCCGCTCGTGCTCTCGCTGCATTCCTTCACGCCGGCCTGGAAGGGCGTGCCCCGCCCCTGGCATGCCGCCGTGCTGTGGGACAGCGACCATCGCGCCGTGCTGCCCTTGCTGGAACTGTTGCGTCAGCCCGGCGATATTCTGGTTGGAGACAATGAGCCCTATGACGGCGCGTTGCGCGGCGACACCATGTACCGGCATTGCATGATGTCCGGCACGCCGCATGCGCTGCTGGAGATCCGGCAGGACCTGATCGCCGGCGAGGCTGGCATCGATGCCTGGGCGGACCGGCTCGCGCCGATCTTCCGGACGCTCAACGCCAATCCCGCCTTGCATGAATATACGATATTCCCTTCCCGCACCGGGCCTTACCCGGCCTGAAGATATCCACCGGTCAGAACCCGAGGATGCTCAAAAAGCCGCATTCGGCATAAACAAACCCGCGCATGGTTGATCTGTCGGGGATTCGCCCTTGACCTTGCGGCGGCTTTTCGGCAGTTGACGACCACTCATTCGAATTTTCAAAGATCAGGAGACACTCGATGTCTGATGCACATGGCGTCGCCCGCGACCAACTCCGCGCATTTGTCGAGCGCATCGAACGGCTGGAAGAAGAAAAGAAGACGATCGCCGACGACATCAAGGACGTCTATGGCGAGGCGAAGTCCATGGGCTTCGACACCAAGATTCTGAAAAAGGTCATCGCGCTTCGCAAGAAGGACGAGCAGGAGCGCATGGAAGAGGACCTGATCCTCGATACCTATCTGCAGGCGCTCGGCATGATCGAGTCTCCGCCGGACCAGGACGCCGCCTGATCGGCACGCGGCCATCCGATACCTTCAACCCGCCGGCCTCCCGGCGGGTTTTTGTTTGCCCCACGCACCGAAACTCTGAATGCTTGGCCTCGCTCCACCCGGATCGCGGCAAGCTTGAGAAAAATATTTGCATCTGCCCGTTTTCTTTGCAGTTTTCTTTCCTTCGAACCTCCCCATTTTCTGCGATGTATGCGCCACCATCTGCCAGCTTCGAAAGGATTAATGAAATGAGTTGGTTGAAAACCATTGCCGCCGCCACGCTGATCCAGGCGGCCGCCCTGATGCCGGCGCTCGCTGGCGAAAACCTCGCCGCCATCACATCCGCCGGCGCCATCAAGATCGGCACCGAAGGCACCTATGCGCCCTTCACCTATCATGATGCGACCGGCAAGCTCGTCGGCTTCGATGTCGAGATCGGCGAGGCGATCGCCGCCAAGCTCGGTGTCAAGGCCGAGTTCATCGAGGGAAAATGGGACGGATTGATCGCCGGTCTCGACGCCAAGCGGTACGATGCGGTCATCAACCAGGTCGGCATCACCGAGGCGCGCAAGCAGAAGTATGACTTCTCCGAGCCCTATATCGCCTCGAAGGCCGTCCTGATCGTCCGGGAAGATAACGAGGACATCAAGGGCTTTGCCGATCTCAAGGGCAAGAAGTCCGCCCAGTCGCTGACCAGCAATTTCGGCAAGCTCGCCGAGCAGGCAGGCGCCGAACTCGTTGGCACGGACGGCTTCGACCAGTCCATCCAGCTCGTGCTGACGCGCCGCGCCGATGCGACGATCAATGACAGCCTCTCCTTCCTCGACTTCAAGAAGCAGAAGCCCGACGCGCCGGTGAAGATCGCCGCCGAGCAGGAAAACGCCGATTATTCCGGCATCATCATCCGCAAGGGCGAACCGGAATTGCTCGAAGCCATCAACAAGGCCTTGACCGACATCAAGGCCGACGGCACCTACCAGAAGATATCGGAAAAGTATTTCGGGCAGGACGTCTCCAAATAACCGCGGAAACCCCGGGTTCCCCGCGCACCCGACATGAACTATTAGTCTGATACGCCCGGCCGCCGGCCGGGCCTGTCATTTCAAGGGGTCGCATCGTGCCGCACTGGCTTCAATTGATGGCGGATTCGCTGCCCACGCTTCTGTGGGCCGGTATCAAGTTCACGATCCCGCTGACACTGCTTTCCTTCGTCTTCGGGCTCATTCTCGGCCTGGCCACCGCGGTCGCGCGCCTGTTTGCCCCCGTGCCCGTTGCGCTCGTCGCGCGTTKCTATGTCTGGGTCATTCGCGGCACGCCGCTGCTGGTGCAGCTCTTCGTCATCTTCTACGGCCTGCCCAGCATTGGCATCCTGCTCGATGYCTTTCCCGCGGCCCTGATCGGCTTCACGCTCAATATCGGGGCATACAGTTCCGAGATCATCCGCGCCGTCATCTCTTCCGTGCCGAAGGGACAGTGGGAAGCCGCCTATTCCATCGGCATGAACTGGCGCCAGGCGATGAGCCGCACGATCATGCCGCAGGCCGCGCGCGTCGCCGTGCCGCCGCTGTCGAACACGTTCATATCGCTGGTCAAGGATACCTCGCTTGCCGCCGCGATTACCGTGCCGGAGCTCTTCCAGTCCGCCCAACGGATTGTGGCCACGACCTATGAGCCGCTGATTCTCTATATCGAGGCCGCCCTCATCTATCTCGCCCTGAGCTCCGTTCTGTCGGCGCTGCAGGTCCGTCTGGAACGGCGCTTTGCCCGCTATGGCGGCATGCTGGAGGCAAATTCATGATCGAGCTTTCGGATATCGAAAAGCGCTTCGGCGATGCGGTCATCCTCAAGGATATCAATCTTCAGATTCCGGAAGGCAGCGTCACCGCGCTTGTCGGCCCGTCTGGCGGCGGCAAGAGCACGCTGCTGCGCTGCATAAACCTCCTCGAAATCCCGACCTCTGGCTCCATCCGCATCGGCGAGGAGCGGCTGGACTTCCAGCCCGGTAGGAAGGTCGGCTGGCAGTCGATCCAGAAAATCCGCCGCCAGACGGGCATGGTCTTCCAGAATTTCCAGCTTTTCCCCCATCGCACCGCGATCGAAAACGTCATGGAAGGACTGGTCACCGTCCTCAAATGGCCGCGGGAAAAGGCTCAGGCCCGCGCCATGGAACTGCTGACCAAGGTGGGCATGGCCCACAAGGCCGATGCCTGGCCCTCGACGCTTTCCGGCGGGCAGCAGCAGCGCGTAGCCATCGCACGCGCGCTTGCCCCCTCGCCGCGCGTGCTGCTCTGCGACGAGCCGACCTCCGCCTTGGACCCGGAACTGTCCGCGGAAGTCGTCGACGTGCTGGGTAGGCTTGCCAACGAGGGGACGACCATGGTGATGGCGACCCATGACCTGCGCCTGGCATCCCGCATTGCCCATGCCGTCGTCTTCCTGGAAGCCGGCAGGGTCGTCGAGACCGGCAGCGCGCGGTCGATGTTCGCCTCCCCGGAACACGAACGCACCAAGCAGTTCATCTCGACCATCAACGCCGCCCATAGCTACGACATCTGAACTCCGGTTCGCTAACCTAGGCTCAGGCGGGATACTCCTTGAATTCCTCGACCAGGAAATCGAGGAATACCCTGAGCTTCGGGGCGAGAAACCGCCGGGACGGATAGATGGCATAGAGGTTCGTGTCCGCGGTGGACCAATCCTCGAGCGCCGTTTGCAGCAGCCCCTTTTCCAGATCCTCCTGGACATAGGGGCGAGGAATGAGGCTGAGGCCGAAGCCGGCCCGCAGCGCATCGCGAACTGCCAGGCTGGACGTCACCTTGTAGCGGCCGTTGATGGCGATGCGCGCCACGCGGTCCTCCTTGCGGAATTCCCACATGTCGGCATTTCCCGAAAGGCTGAACTGGATGCAATCGTGCCCCGCCAGGTCCTCCGGCGTTGCYGGCCGCCCGAAGGCTTCGAAATAGGAAGGTGCTGCGCAGACCACATGCGGCATGGAGGCCAGCTTGCGGGCAATCAGGCTCGTGTCCTCCAGATGGTCCCGGCCGCGGATGGCGATGTCATAGCCTTCGCTCACGATATCCACCCGCCTGTCGTCGAGGTTGAGATCGAGCGACAGGTCGGGATATCGCGAAAGAAACCGGGGGATCGCCGCCGATAGCCGCGTCAGGGTCACCGTCATCGGAGCCGCGACCCTGAGCAGCCCGCTCGGCGCATCCTGGAGCGGCCCCATGGCACGGTCGGCCTCCTTCAATCCGTCCAGGATGCGGGCGACATGGTCGAGATAGACCACCCCCGCCTCGGTAAGACTGACCCGACGCGTGGTGCGGTTGAACAGACGGACGCCCAGATGCGTTTCCAGTTCGTTGATGTTCTTGCTGACGGCTGGCGGCGAGAGGCCGAGCCGCCGACCGGCTTCGGCGAAATTCCTCAGTTCCGCCACCTGACGGAAAACATTCAGCGCGGTCAGTCGATCCATGTTTATTTTCCAATAGTGAATAATCAGATCACCATATAGCCGATTATCCCCATCAGGTGAATCCGGTAAAACAGACTGGCAGCGCAAGGACTGCCCGAAGCGCCGAAAGAGGCGCGAAGACCGCACTCAGAGATCGCCCCATGACCCATCCGACCATTGCTCTCATCGAGAAACGCATTTCCGCCAATCACTTCGATCCCGCCCATGCCCTGCCGGCCGCCGATATCGAGCGGCTGGTCGGCCTGGCGACACGGGCGCCCACCGCCTACAATCTGCAGAACTGGCGCTTCATCGCGGTCCAGTCGCCCGAGGCCAAGGCCCGGCTGCGCGCCATCGCCTACGGGCAGAAGAAGGTGAGCGACGCAGCCGTTACCTTCATCCTCTGCGGCAGGCTGCCCGATGCCGCCACCCTTCCCGATCGGCTGCGGCCCTTCGTCGACGCGGGCTTCATGCCGCCCGCCATTGCCGATGCCTGGCGCGAAGGCGCCGATGCTCAATATGGAGGTTCGCAGGCGGCCCGGGACGAGGCGCTGCGCTCCGCCACCTTTGGTGCTGCGACGCTCATCTACGCCGCCGAAGCGCTCGGCCTTTCCTCCAGCGCCATGGTCGGGTTCGATCAGGAAGCGCTCCGGAAGGAATTCTCCTTGGAACCCGATGAAATACCTGCATTGCTGGTTGCCGTCGGCCGCGCCGCCGAAGGCAATTGGCCGCAAAAGCCCCGCCGTCCCGTCTCGGAGGTCTTGGACCTACTATGAAAACATCCAGCTTCGATCTGTTGATTACGGCTCTCGCGCCGGCCATCTGGGGCAGCACCTATATCGTCACCACCCAGTTCCTGCCGCAGGGCTATCCTCTCACGGTCGCCGTGCTTCGGGCACTGCCGGCCGGCTTGCTCCTGCTGCTCTTCGTCCGCAAGCTGCCCTGGGGCACATGGTGGATGCGCATTGCGATCCTGGGAGTGCTCAACTTCTCCTTCTTCCAGGCCATGCTCTTCATCTCCGCCTATAGGTTGCCAGGCGGCATCGCCGCAACCGTCGGGGCCATTCAGCCGCTGGTCGTCGTCGTGCTCGCACGCCTCCTGCTCGGAAGCCCGATCCATCTTCTGTCGGTCGTCGCCGCGATCGCCGGCCTGGTCGGCGTGGCGATGCTGGTTCTTGCTCCGGGCGCCGCACTCGATCCGCTCGGCATCATCGCCGGCCTTGCGGGCGCTGCTTCCATGGCAGCCGGCACCGTGCTGAGCAGGCGTTGGCAGCCACCGGCTTCGCTCTTGACCTTCACGGCCTGGCAGCTGACGGCAGGTGGCATTCTCCTTTTGCCGGTAGCCTTCTGGTTCGAGCCGTCCTTGCCGCCGCTGACCACAACCAACCTGCTGGGGCTGGCATGGCTGAGCCTGATCGGTGCCGCGGTGACATATGTTATCTGGTTCCGCGGGGTCTCGCGCCTGCCGCCCTCCGTGGCCTCGTCGCTTCTCCTTCTGAGCCCTATGGTCGCGGTCCTGCTTGGCTGGATTTTCCTCGACCAGACCCTGAGCGCCGTCCAGATCGTCGGCAGCCTTCTGGTGGTCGCCAGCATCCAGCTCAGCCATCGCGCCCAGTCCCCCAGCCCACAGCCGGCCACGCGATAACTCGAAAGCGAACACCTCGCGGCAATCCAGAATGCGAAAACCCGCCGGAACATCCGGCGGGTTTTCTTTTTAAATCCGCAACCGCCGAACCTTTCCAGGCAGGAGCCGCCGCAGGGTCGACAAGAGCCCCGGCGCCTATTTTGCTGCCCCCGCCGGCTTGCCCGTCAGATACGCGACGAGAATCGAAACCAGGATCCCCGCAGCGGCCAGATAGAAAGCCAGCCGGATTCCCTCGCCGGCCGCAATGCTCAGCTCGTTCCCCGAGAGGCCTTGGGTTTGGCGATTGGCGATCGCGATCAATATCGCAAGCCCGATCGCATTGCCCACATTGAGCGTCGTCGACGCCATGCCGGATGCAACGCCTTGCTCGTCGTGATGAACGCCCGAGGCAGCCGCGATCCACATGCCTGTCCAGACGATTCCCTGGCCGACGCCGGAGATAATCAGACCGGGAACGATAAGCAGATAACCGCTCCCGGCAGCCGCGCCCGGCACCATCAGTACCGTGCCGACAGCACCGATGAGCATGCCGGCGATAAGCGTCGAGCGTGTGGTGAAGCGGGTGGCGAGACGCTCCCCGGCCTGGGTTCCCGCGGCGATCGCCAGCGAAGGCGTGAGGAAGGCCAGTCCGGTTTGCAGCGCGCTCATGCCCTGCACGTTCTGAAACAACACGGTCAGGAAATACGGCAAGGTGCCGAACGTCGCCATGTAGAGGAAGGTGATGGTCATGCCCGCAAACAGACTTCTATTACGGAAAAGGCGCAGAGGCATCAGCGGGTCCGCGCTCCTCGCCTCGATGATCGCGAAGGCAAGCAGGAACCCGGCGGCGCATATCGCGCTCCAAATAATGCTCGGAGCAGCCCACCCATATTCCGGACCCTGCACAAGGGCGAAGACCAGCAAGGTTGCGCCGGCGGTTACCGTGACGGCGCCCGCCAGATCGAAGCTGCGATGTTCATGCCGCTTTGGATCCTTCGGGATGACGATGAATGCGGCAAGGATTGCCACCGCGGCCAGAAGGACATTCACATAGAAGACCGAGGGCCAGCCGAATGCCGCGGTCAGGAACCCTCCGGCAAGCGAACCGATCGTAAGCCCGCTCGCACCCGCTCCACCCCATACGGCCAGGGCGCGGTTGCGTTCCGGCCCCTCCGCAAACAGGCGGTTCACGAGCGAGAGCGTCGCAGGAAAGAGGAATGCGCCGCCGATTCCCTGCACCGCCCGTGCGGCAATAATGATTTCGGGCCGCCATGCGAGCCCGCCCGCCAGCGAGGACAACGCGTAGAGCCACAGCGCGAAAATGAACATGCGGCGCTGACCGATGAGATCGGCCGCCCTGCCGCCGAACAAGAGGAAACCGCCTGTAAAGACCGTGTAGACGCTTACGACCCATTGCAGCGTCTGTCCGGAAAAACCGAGCCCGGCACCGATCTCCGGCAGGGCGACGAACACGATGTTGAGATCAAGTGCGATAATCAGCTGGGCGAAGGCGAGCAGGGCAAGAGTGGTCACCCGTCCCCTGGTTAGGCTTGGTTCTGGCGATATTGAAGAAAACGACTGGTCCGATGTGCTCATCGCGGCAGGCTCCATCAATTATTGAATGATCACTCAATAATGAAAACTTGCAATTCGAAGTCAAGCAGATTATTTATCGATCATTCAATAATGGAGGTTTTGATGGCTCGTCCGCGTGAGTTCGACCGGGATGTGGCCTTGGCTAAGGCCCGCGATGCTTTCTGGGCCAGCGGCTATGAAGGCACCTCGATTTCCGATCTCGTGGCAATTCTCGGCCTGGCTCCGGCCCGACTGTATGCGGCCTTCGGCTCCAAGGAGGAGCTTTTCCGCGAGGCGGTCGCCCTTTATGAGGCCGGCGAAGGAAGTTTCGTGTCGAGGGCGCTCCTGCAGGAGCCGACCGCGCGGGACGCCGTGATGCGCATGTTCAGGGAAGCGGTCCAGGTCTATACGAGGCCCGGCAAGCCCCGGGGATGCCTTGTCGTATCCGCGGCCTCCAGCAGCGCGGTCGAGAACGATGCCGTTCGCGAGTTTCTTGCCGAGCGACGCCGGCTGCAGGAGGAGAGCATCGTCGCCCGCTTTCGGCGAGCCGTGAGCGAGGGCGAATTACCGACGGGAACGGATGCCGAGGCGCTGGGCGGCACTATCGCGGCAATCCTGAATGGACTCTCGGTTCAGGCGAGAGATGGCGCGCCGCCGGAGAAATTGGAGGCAATGTGTGCCTTTGCGATAGACGCGTTGTTTGGCACCGAACGGCAGCCTCTTGGGAAGAGTGCCGCCGAATTCGGGCGTGAATGACAGAGGCCGAAGTCCGGCCTTCTGACGCTTCATGAATCAGCGCTTGATGCCGGCCGGGCCGCTGAACCGGTTCGGGTCGATCGACCGTGCCGCGGTGACCGGCTTGAAGCCGCCGCTCGCATAGGCAGCGGAATAGTCCGCGTTGAGCGTGCGGGTAACGACCCGCGGCGCCTTGACGGAAGCCATCTCTCCCGCGCGATTGTTGTTGACGGCCCATTTGGCGATCAGGTCGCCGGTCAGCGCGCCACCCGCCGGCTTTTGCTGGCCGGGCTTTGCCGCACGTCCGCCCTTTGTGGCGACCGCCGGCTTGGAGTTGTCGACGGGCGCATCGAAGCCGTCGCCGAAGCGCATCCCACTTCCGGAAGGCTGTGCGGGCTTCGAAGGAATAGCCGCCACTTCCATCGGTCTCGGCGCGGGGTGCGCCGGCTGCATCTGAGGCGTCATGGCCGCCCTAGCCTCTGCCGCGCTCTGGGTGAGCGCCGCGACGACGGACGGCGTGAGCTGTTGCTGCTCCACGAGATCCGCTTCGCTTTCCGGATCGGTCTCGGCTGAAGCAAGCAGAGGTTCGGCGATAGAAGGCCGGGCGACCGGCAGCGGCAC
Organism: Rhizobium sp. LCM 4573; assembly: GCF_001854865.1. Lineage (GTDB taxonomy): Bacteria > Pseudomonadota > Alphaproteobacteria > Rhizobiales > Rhizobiaceae > Neorhizobium. Next base: position 568,903 of record NZ_MDDW01000001.1, read on the forward strand.
GGCGGCAAGCTCGCCGGCAGGCAGCGCGCCATCGGCCGAAGCGGTCATCACGCCCTGTTCCGCGTCGCCTTTCAGGCCGCGCGGGCCGAGAAGCGTCGGAACGGGAATGGCATATTGGGCAAGATCGGCGAAGTTTTCCCCCTCAGGCTGCCGCGGCTGCGGCGGCATTGCTGCCTGCAGGGCCTCCTGGGCGGTGTTGCGGGTCGGGGAATAGAGCGCCGTAGCAAGACCGCCCGGCCCATTGTCCTGGCGCAGCGCGGGGCGCGAAAGCGGCACGGGCGCTGCGATATTCTCGGGCTGCTGCGGCTCGACCGCCGCCACCATGACCGGCTGTTCGGCCGCAGGCTGGGGAGCTACCGGCTGCGGCGCGGGTTCCGCCTGCCTCTGCCGCGCGGGCGCAGCCGGGGCTGGAGCCGCGATGGCTTCTGCATCCTCGTCCTCGTCGCCGCCGCCGAAGAGCACGGCCAGAAGGTTGCGCCGCTTGCCGCTCGAGCTGCCGGAAGCGCTGGCGATCTCGATCTGCTGGCCGGAAGCCAGGCGCTTCTTGTAGGAGGCGAGCGCCGTATCGTAACCCGGAAGCGGCTTGCCATCGGAAGGAAGATGAACGGTGTTGCCGTTCGGGAAGAGCTTGGCCAGTTCCTGGCGGCTCATGCGCGGCCATGCACGCACCCCGCCGACATCGAGATGCACGAAGGGCGAACCGGAATTCGGATAATAGCCGACGCCGCCGACTTCCATCTTCATGGCCGTGCTGCGCAGCGTCGCAAGCTTTACGCCGGGAATATAGAAATCCATCGCCTTGCCGAGCATGTGCTGGCTGTTCTTCGCCACGCCCTTGGTGCGCGAACGCAGCGCGCCGTTGGTCGCGGGAGAACGGTAAGCGGAGACGACATGGATATAATCGGTGGCGCCGCTGCGCCGGTAAACCTCCCAGACGAGGTCGAGCAGCCGCGGGTCCATCTTGGTGGGCTCGTTGCGGCGCCAGTCCCGCAGGAACTGGTTGACCTGCTGCAGCCCCTTGGGATCGAACCTGCCGTTCCGCTTGTAGGTGATGATCGCCCTTTCCTTCGTATGGACGAAGTAGAGCTTGAGGCTGCGATTCTCCGCGGCCGCCTCCGAGACGGAAGCCAGGGTAAACGGCATGGCCATGCACATCAAAAACGCAGCCGCGGCGGCACGCTTCGCGAGAGCCCGGAAAAGCCCGGCATGGAGACCGCGCACGCTTTCACCCGAAGGCGTTTGGCTGGCATTCAGATCAGGCAAGGCTATCCCCGTCTTGTAGGCAACATTCCCCTGCTGCCTCAAATGACTGTCAATTGCGGTGACACGATGGCAATTTTGCCACACATTCACAAGCTTCTCACATTTAGTCAATAATCGACTAACGAGAGATTGACAAAGGGTGACAGAACATCCTTGCCCGAAAGTTAACACCAGCCCACATGCCAATGCCTTGATTTACCTTGCTGCTTTTAGGCAGCTTCCTTCAGCGGATCGTCGGGATCGATACCGTAGTCCTTCAATTTCCGGTAAAGGGTGGACCGCCCGATCCCCAGCTTTCGCGCTACCTGGCTCATCTGGCCGCGATAGAACTTCAAGGCAAAACGGATGAGCTCCTCTTCTACATCCGCGAGCTTGCGCACTTCGCCAGCCTGATCGGTGCTGGAGATGACGTTCTCCACGGAAGGATAGGCCGCCGCCAGAAGCGCGCGCGGATCGGGCCTGTCCGGCCGGGGAGGCTCGCCGCGTTCCCTGGCAGCCGCATCGAGCGGCAGGGTAACGACAGGTTCGTAACGAACAGCCGGAGCGATGATCTCCTCCGTGGCCGAAAGCTCGGCGCTACGAAATTCCGGAACCTGCGCGGCGATCTGCGGAAAATCCGCCTCCGACAGCTCGTCGCCTTCCGCCAGCACGACCGCACGGAAGATGGCGTTCTCGAGCTGGCGGATATTTCCCGGCCAGTCATAGGCGGTCAGAAGCGCCAGCGCACCGGCGCCAACCGACAGCACCTTCGGCAGCTTCTGCTCGAGCGAGAAGCGCTCGGCAAAAACGCGCGCCAGATGCGGAATGTCCTCCTTGCGGCGGCGAAGCGCGGGAATGGTGATCGGGAAGACGTTGAGCCGGTAATAGAGATCCTCGCGGAACCGGCCTGCCCTCACCTCTTCGATCAGGTCCTTGTTGGTGGCCGAAATCAGCCGGACATTGACCTTCTGCACCTTTGCTGCGCCGACCGTTTCGATCTCGCCCTGCTGCACGGCGCGCAACAGCTTCACCTGCACTTCGAGYGGCAGATCGCCGATCTCGTCGAGGAAGAGCGTGCCGCCATCGGCCTCCACGAACTTGCCGGTATGGCGTTCCGTGGCACCTGTGAAGGCACCCTTTTCGTGACCGAACAGAATGCTTTCTACGAGATTATGCGGGATGGCTCCGCAGTTGACGGTGATGAACGGCTTGCCCGCCCGGTCGCCGCCGGACTGGATGGCCCGGGCGATAAGCTCCTTGCCGACGCCCGATTCGCCTTCGAGCACCACCGGGATGCTGGATTGCGAGGCGCGCCTCGCCAGATCGATGACGCGCAGCATCTCGGTGCTGGCTGAAACGATATCGGCGAAATTGACGGAGCTCGAGCGGACGCGGCGGCCGGCGCGGCTGCGCCCTTCGCGCTGGTCCAGCTTGAGCGCGTTGGAAATGGAGGCGGCGATGCGCTCGGGCGATACCGGCTTGACCACGAAATCGAAAGCGCCCGCACGCATGGCCTGCACGACGGATTCGATGCTGCCCTGCCCGGTCTGCACGATCACCGGCGTCTCGACGCCCATACCGCGGATCGTTTCGAGGAAGGTGAGACCGTCCATTTCCGGCATCATCAGATCGAGCACGATGACGTTGATCTCGGAGCGGGAGCGCTTCAGAAATTCGAGCGCGGCACGGCCGTTCTCTGCGAGATGCGCCGCATGACTGTGGCGTTCCACGGCATTCTTCAACAGGCGGCGCTGAATGGGATCGTCATCGACAACAAGGATTTGCGCAATCATGCTCGGCTCCTGGCAGCGGTCATTATGTCCCCTCATGGGCTCATTACAGGCCGCTTGTCCCATAAAGGGTTGAACATCCCCTTTTGAGAAAAGCTTGCATTTTAACTGCTGGCGCGGAAAAGAAGCGAGCATGACGGAAGCGGCGACCCAGGAGAAACAATATGTTGAATATGCCCGCAATCGCAATTCCCGGTGTTCTTTCCCCTGCGGCTGAGGGTGCCGCGGCCGATCCCGCGCTCGGCCTTCTGCCCGTCTGGAAGCTTTCCGACCTCTACGAGGACAAGGATTCGCCGGCTTTCCGCGCCGACCTCKACAAGGCTGCGAAGCTCGCCAGGGAATTCGAGGCGAAGTGGAAGGGCAAGCTCGCGGAAGCCGCGGGCAAGACGGGCAGCGGAGGCATCGGCGAGGCGCTCGCCGAATACGAGGTGATCGAAGATATCTTCGGCAAGATCGGCTCGTTTGCCGGTCTCACCTATTTCTCCGACACGTCCAGTCCCGCCAACGGCAAGTTCTACGGCGACGTCCAGTCGAAGCTCACCGACCTTTCGGCGCATCTTCTGTTCTTCCCCCTGGAGCTGAACCGTATCGACGACGCGGTAATGGATGCCTGCATGGACCGCGACCCGGCAGCCGGTCATTATCGTCCCTGGATCGTCGATCTGAGGAAGGACAAACCCTACCAGCTGGAAGACAAGCTGGAGCAGCTCTTCCTCGAAAAATCGATGACCAGCAGCGCCGCCTTCAACCGTCTCTTCGATGAGACCATGGCGGAGCTCCGTTATGACATCGACGGCGGGAAGGTGCCGCTCGAAGTGGCGCTCAACATGCTGCAGGAACCGGACGAGCCAACCCGCGCCAAGGCCGCCGCCGCGCTTTCGAAGACCTTCAAGGACAATATCCGCATCTTCACTCTGGTCACCAACACGCTGGCCAAGGACAAGGATATCTCCGACCGCTGGCGCGGCTTCGAGGATATCGCCGACTCACGCCACCTCGGCAACCGCGTCGAGCGCGAAGTGGTGAATGCGCTGGCCGAAGCCGTAAAGGAAGCCTATCCCCGCCTCTCGCACCGCTACTATGCCATGAAGGCGAAGTGGCTCGGCATGGAAGAGATGAACTTCTGGGACCGCAACGCGCCCCTGCCGGAAACCCCGAATGCGCTCATCCCATGGGATGAGGCGAAGAATACGGTTCTCTCGGCCTATGGCGGCTTTGCCCCGGAAATGGCCGATATCGCCCGCCGCTTCTTTGATGAGGAATGGATCGACGCGCCGGTCCGCACCGGAAAGGCGCCGGGCGCATTTGCGCATCCGACCGTCCCCTCGGCGCACCCTTATGTCCTCGTCAACTATATGGGCAAGCCGCGCGACGTGATGACGCTCGCCCATGAACTCGGCCACGGCGTTCACCAGGTGCTTGCCGGCAAGCAGGGGGCGCTGATGTGCCAGACGCCGCTGACGCTTGCCGAAACCGCCTCCGTCTTCGGCGAGATGCTGACCTTCCGTGCGCTTCTCGAAAAGACGAAGGACAAGCGCGAGCGCAAGGCCATGCTCGCCCAGAAGGTGGAGGACATGATCAACACGGTCGTGCGCCAGATCGCCTTCTACGAATTCGAGCGCAAGGTTCACACCGCCCGCAAGGAAGGCGAGCTGACCTCCGAGCAGATCGGCGAACTCTGGCTTTCGGTACAGGCGGAAAGCCTCGGGCCGGCGATCCGCATTTCCGAGGGCTACGAGACCTGGTGGGCCTATATCCCTCATTTCATCCATTCGCCCTTCTACGTCTATGCTTATGCCTTCGGAGATTGCCTGGTGAACTCGCTCTACGCGGTCTACCAGCAAGCGGAGCCCGGCTTTCAGCAGAAGTATTTCGAGCTGCTGAAGGCCGGCGGCACCAAGCATCACTCCGAATTGCTGAAGCCCTTCGGCCTCGATGCCACCGATCCGTCGTTCTGGAGCAAGGGGCTGTCGATGATCGAGGGCCTGATCGACGAGCTGGAGGCTTTGGATAGGGGGTAATTGGCTTGGGGAGGATGCCCCTCATCCGGCTGCCGCCACCTTCTCCCCGCTCGCGGGGAGAAGGACGCAAGCGGCACCACCTTTCCCCGATCACAGAGGTTTCACCGGGCACGTCCCCTCTCCCCACCTGCGGGGAGAGGGCTAGGGTGAGGGGCAAAGCTGCGAGACACCGACATGGCAAACCACCCACCCTATGCGCTCTTTCGCGATGACCCTGCCGGGCGGAGCCTCGTCTTCGACCGGCCGAGGGAAATCGTCACTGCGCATGAGGCGGATGAGGTGCTGCCGGCCCTACAACGCCTGGAGGAAGCCCGCCGCGCCGGCCAATGGCTCGCGGGCTATATTTCCTACGAGGCCGGCTACGTCTTCGAGGATAAGCTCAAACCCCTGATCGTGCCGGAAAGGCCGACGCCGCTCATCGCTATGGGCATTTTCGACGCCCCCGCCGGCGAGGACCATCCGTTTGCCGCGCCGCTTCCCGCCAGAAACGAGGAACCCTTCATCGAACCCAGCGCCGCCTGGGATTTCGAAACCTATCGCGAGCGGTTCGACCGCCTGCACCGGCACCTGCGCAATGGCGATTGTTACCAGGGAAATCTCACCATGCCGGTCACCGCCCGCTGGCAGGGTGATCCGCGCTTCATCTTCTGGTCCCTCGTCGCTCGACAGCCGGTCCGCTACGGCGCGCTCGTCGATTTCACCGGGGACGCGGGCGGCCCGATCGTCCTCTCCCGCTCGCCGGAACTTTTCTTTTCCGTTGACGCCGAGCGCTTCATCGAAACCCATCCGATGAAGGGCACCGCCCCGCGCGGCAAGACACCCGAGGAAGACGAAGCGATCGTTGAAGCCATGCTCGCCGACGAGAAGACGCTTGCGGAGAACCGCATGATCGTCGATCTGCTGCGCAACGACATTTCCCTCGTCAGCGAAGTGGGAACGCTTGACGTCCCCAAGCTCTTCGAAATCGAGACCTATCCGACCGTCCATCAGATGGTCAGCCATGTGCGGGCCAAGCTGAGGCCCGAAATCGGCCTGCCGGAAATCCTTGCCGCGCTCTTTCCCTGCGGCTCCGTCACAGGAGCGCCCAAAATGTGGGCGATGCAGATTCTTGCCGGCCTGGAAGCCGATTGCCGCGACGTCTATTGCGGCGCGATCGGCTGGTGCGATCCGGCCGGGCCGATGCGGTTTTCAGTGGCGATCCGTACGATCTCGCTTTTCAACGACGGCAAGGCCGTCTTCAATGTGGGTGGCGGCATCGTCTTCGATTCGAAGGCGGATGCCGAATATGAGGAATGCCTGTTGAAGGCGCGGTTTGCGGTAGGCGATCAATGGATTTCTCGCTGATCGAAACGATGCGGTGGGAGCCCGAAACGGGCTTCGTTCGGCTGGAGCAACATCTTCGCCGCTTGAGCCGTTCGGCCGATGCGCTCGGCTTCCGTCAGCCGCCGCTGGATACGCTCAACCAGCTCGAAGCCGCTGTCGGCGGCGAGGCGCCCTTGCGCGTGCGCCTCGTCATGACCTATCGCGGCAAGATCGAGATCACGACCAGTCCCTTCGCGCCGGTCCCTGAAGGCTCGGTCTGGCGCCTGCGCATTGCCGAAACCGCCCGGCTTGCCTCGGACGATCCTCTTTACCGTCACAAGACCTCGCGGCGGGAGCCCTACGAGGCCGCACGCGCCGAATTTTCGCCGGAAGAGGCCGACGAGGTGCTGCTCCTCAACGAGCGCGGCGAGGTCTGCGAAGGAACGATCACCAATGTCTTCGTCGAGGAGCCGGACGGTTCCCTTCTGACGCCGCCGCTTGCGAGCGGACTGCTGCCCGGCATATTGCGCTCCGAGCTTATCCGCGAACGGAAAGCGCGCAGCCAGGTCTTGACGCCCGCCGACCTCGGGAGCGGAAGGCTCTTCGTCGGCAATTCGCTGCGCGGGCTCATTCCGGCGGAACTTATCGAAGAATCATGAACCCTCAGCGCGAAATCGCGCGCATGTGCAGGCTGGAAACCGTGTTTTCCCGCTCCATTTGACAGGCTCTTTATTGTGACGAGATTTTATGATCTTAGAGCCTGGAACTGCCCGTTGAAACCCGACCCACGCGTAACAATCATTCCTTCCACTGCCGCACAGTCGGACCCACGGCCGAGAGGCCGCCGATCAAGGAGAAACACATGTCAGAAAAGACCTATCCGGTGTATGGCGAGATCACCGGCCCGATCGTGATGATCGGCTTCGGTTCGATCGGCCGCGGAACGCTGCCGCTCATCGAGCGTCACTTCAAGTTCGACAAGAGCCGGATGGTCGTGATCGACCCGCGCGACGATGCCGATCACACTGAAATTCTGGCAAAGCACGGCGTGCGGCATATCAAGTCGTACGTCACCAAGGAAAACTACAAGAAACTCCTGAAACCCCTGCTGACCGAAGGCGGTGGCCAGGGCTTCTGCGTCAATCTTTCCGTCGATACCGGCTCGCTCGACATCATGAAGCTTTGCCGCAAGCTCGACGTGCCTTACATCGACACCGTGGTCGAACCCTGGCTCGGCTTCTATTTCGACAAGAACATGAAGAATGCCGACCGCACCAATTACGCGCTGCGCGAAACCGTGCGCAAGGAGAAGGAAAAGAACCCGGGCGGCGCCACCGCCATTTCCACCTGCGGTGCAAATCCGGGCATGGTCTCCTGGTTCGTCAAGCAGGCGCTCGTCAACCTCGCGAACGATACCGGCCTGAAGTTCGAAGAGCCCGACCAGCATGATCGCGAAGGCTGGGCGAAGCTCATGAAAAAGCTCGGCGTCAAGGGCGTCCACATCGCCGAGCGCGACACCCAGCGCACCAAGCATCCGAAGCCCCTCAACGTCTTCTGGAACACCTGGTCCGTCGAAGGCTTCATCTCCGAGGGCCTGCAGCCCGCCGAACTCGGCTGGGGCACCCATGAGAAGTGGATGCCGAAGAACGCCAAGAAGCACAAGAAGGGCTGCAAGGCGGCGATCTATCTGGAGCAGCCGGGCGCCAATACCCGCGTGCGCACCTGGTGCCCGACGCCCGGCCCGCAATATGGCTTCCTGGTCACCCATAACGAATCCATCTCGATCGCCGACTATTTCACGGTCCGCGACAAGGATGGCGACGTGACCTATCGCCCGACCTGCCACTATGCCTACCACCCCGCCAACGATGCCGTGCTGTCGCTGCACGAGATGTTCGGCAATGGCGGCAACGCGCAGCCGATCCACCACGTTCTTGACGAGGACGAGCTGGAGGACGGCATCGACGAACTCGGCGTCCTGCTCTACGGTCACGAGAAGAATGCCTACTGGTACGGCTCGCGCCTGTCTCTGGAAGAGACCCGCCGCATCGCCCCCTACCAGAACGCGACCGGCCTGCAGGTGACCTCCGCCGTGCTCGCCGGCATGGTCTGGGCGCTGGAAAATCCGAATGCGGGCATCGTCGAGGCGGACGAGATCGACTACAAGCGCTGCCTGGAAGTCCAGCTTCCTTATCTCGGCCCGGTCGAAGGCCATTATATCGACTGGACGCCGCTGGAAGGCCGCCCCGGCCTCTTCCCGGAGGACATCGACACCAGCGATCCCTGGCAGTTCAGGAACGTCCTGGTCCGCTAAGACCAGCCTTCCCCATTAATCTTTATGAAACGCCCGCCTTCCCGCGGGCGTTTCATGTGTTGAAAGAAAGGGCCCTGTGAAACTGCACGCCTTGCGTTACATGGGCCTTCGCGGCATGGTTTAGCGCCAGGCCAGATCGAATCGCGGGAGACAGAGTTATGAAAATCAGAGCGAGCCTCGTGCTCATTGCCGCCGCCACACTCAGCGCGTGCGTGTCCTCTCCTCCTCCGGACCGTCTGCCGCCGTCGTCGGGCGCACAGCAACCGCGCGCAACGGGCGTCGAGGGAAGCTGGGCCGATCCGAACGGGATCGTCTCCACGTTCCAGGCAGGCACCTTCACCACCCGTTCGACGGACAGCAACAGCCTTCTCGCCTCCGGCAATTACAGGAACGTCTCGCCCACGCTCGTCGAGATCAACATGACTTCGCTGGTGCGCAAGACGACCTCCAGGGTCAATTGTGCGCTCGTCACGCCGAACCAGCTGAACTGCACGCAGGATAGCGGAGCGCAATTCTCGCTCGCCCGACGGAGCTGAACGGCTTCCATTCTCACCTTTCCGAAACCCCGCTCCCCGGCGGGGTTTTTCGTATTTTCCCGGAGACGCGAAAGCCGCTCTCCGCCTGTCATATTTCCCTTGAAACCGGCCTTTGTTGATGAAAACATGCCCACCCGGAACGGCTGTCATGGTGGGATGTTACGACGGCCGGGAGCCGAGCGGCGAAAAGCCGCCAGAAAAGGGAACAGGAGAGGCAACATGATGAAAACATTGAGACTTGGGCTGATGACCGCGTCGGCCATCGCTCTTTCGTGCGGCGCCGCACTCGCCGATTACGAACTCAATATCCTGCACATCAACGATCTTCATTCCCGTATCGAGCCCATCAACAAATTCGATTCCACCTGCACCACGGAAGAAGCCTCCAAGAACGAGTGCTTCGGCGGCATCGCCCGCGTAAAGGCCGCCATCGACGGCCGCCGCGGCGAGTTGAACGGGCAGAATCTGCTGGTGCTGGATGYCGGCGACCAGTTTCAGGGATCGCTTTTCTACAGCACCTTCAAAAGCGGCCCGGTGGCGGATTTCATGAACGGCATCGGCTTTGATGCCATGGCGATCGGCAACCATGAATTCGACGACGGCCCGGAAGAACTCCTGAAGTTTATAGACGCCGCCGATTTCCCGATTATCTCCGGCAACACCATCGCCGCCGACAACAGCCCGGTCGCCAAGAAGTTCGAGGGCTACATCATCAAGGAAATGGGCGGTCAGAAGGTCGCCGTCGTCTCCGTGCTGGCGACCGATACCGACGAGACCTCCTCTCCGGGAGATACTATCCGTTTCGAGGATGAGGTCGAATACCTGAACAAGGTGGTTCCGGAGATCGAAGCGCAGGGCGTCAACAAGATCATCCTCCTGTCGCATGTCGGCTATGTGCGGGACCAGGAGATCGCCGCGGCCGTGAACGGCATCGACGTCATCGTCGGCGGTCACAGCCATACGCTGCTCTCCAGCACCGACGAAAAGGCCGCCGGCTCCTACCCCACTTTGGTGAAGAACCCCGCCGGCGTGGATGTTCCGATCGTTCAGGCTTATGCCTATTCGAAATACCTCGGCGACCTGAAGGTGGTCTTCGATGACAATGGCGTGGTGAAATCGGCCGAGGGCGCCCCGAAGCTCCTCGATGCCTCGATCACGCCGGATGCCGGCTATGTCGCCAAGGTTGCCGAACTCGGCAAGCCCCTGGAAGAATTGAAGAAAAAGGTGGTCGGCRTTTCCGAAGGGCCGATCGAAGGCGACCGGCGGGTCTGCCGCGCCAAGGAGTGCTCGATGGGCAATCTCGTGGCCGAAGCACAGCTCGACCGCGTGAAGGGCCAGGGCATCACCATCTCGATCGCCAATGGCGGCGGTCTGCGCGCCTCGATCGACGGAGGCGACGTGACCATGGGCGAGGTGCTGACGGTCCTGCCGTTCCAGAACACCGTCGCCACCTTCCAGCTCAAGGGCTCCGATCTCGTCACCGCGCTGGAAAACGGCGTCGGCCAGATCGAAGAGGGCGCCGGCCGCTTCCCGCAGGTCGCCGGCATGAAATATTCCTTCGATCGCTCCAAGCCTCCCGGCAGCCGCGTCAGCGACGTCCAGGTGAAGGAAGGCGAAGCCTTCGTGCCGCTCGATCCGAACAAGACCTACGGCGTCGTTACCAACAACTATGTCCGTGGCGGCGGCGATGGCTACAAGACCTTCGCGACCAACGCGGTCAATCCATACGATTTCGGGCCGAACCTCGAAYAGGCGGTCGCCGATTACCTGACGGCCAACAACCCCTACAAGCCCTTCACCGATGGCCGCATCACCGACGCGACTCCAGCGGACTACACCCCGCCCGCCAAGGAAACCGCAGCAGCACCCGCCGCTCCTTCGGCTCCGGCAGCAACCGCTCCCGCCGCTCCGGCACCCGCCGCTCCGTCGTCCGGCCAGACGGCGGCTGCTCCCGCGGCTCCGGCTCAGCAGCCCGCAACGCCTGCCCCGGCCGCCGGCGGCCCGAAGACCTACACCGTCACTCGCGGCGATTCCCTCTGGAAGATAGCGGAAGCCGAGTATGGCGACGGCAATCAGTGGACGCGGATCGCCGAGGCCAACAGCCTGCGCAACCCGAACCGCATCCTTGTCGGCGCGGAACTGGAACTGCCCGGCCAATAAGCTAAGACGATTTGTCTCGCATGAAGAACCGGTCCGGGTCTTTCCCGGACCGGTTTTTGTTTCTAAATAGCCGCAGTTCGGCCGAGAAGTGCCGTCCCGTCACATCGAAAGAGCGTCCATGACCTCCAAACCCGCGCATATGCCCACCAGCCAATCAGAGGCGAGCTTCGGCAAGGTCGGCGTATTGCTGGTCAATCTCGGAACGCCGGACGGCACGAGCTATTGGCCGATGCGCCGCTATCTCTCCGAATTCCTCTCCGATCGCCGCGTCATCGAGTGGTCGCGCCTCTACTGGTATCCGATCCTCCAAGGCATCGTCTTGAGCAAGCGGCCGCAGAAGGTAGGCAAGGCTTACGAGGCGATCTGGAACAAGGAAAAAAACGAGAGCTTCCTGCGCACCTATACCCGCAACCAGGCGGAGCTGATGGCCGAGGCGCTCGGGGACCTGCCGAATGTCGTGGTCGATTGGGGCATGCGCTACGGCCAGCCTTCGATCGCGTCACGCATCGATGCGCTGAAGGAGAAGGGTTGCGAGAAGATCCTCGTCTTTCCACTCTACCCGCAATATTCCGCCTCCACCACGGCAACGGTCAATGACAAGGCCTTCGAACACCTGATGAAGCTGCGCTGGCAGCCGGCCGTGCGCACGGTGCCGCCCTATCACGACGATCCGGGCTATATCGAGGCGCTGGCGAATTCCTACAGGCAGACCCTTTCCACACTCGACTGGGAGCCCGAAGTCCTGCTCGCCTCCTTCCACGGCATCCCCCTCTCCTATTCTGAAAAAGGCGATCCCTATCGCAGCCATTGCGAGATAACCGGGCACCTGCTTCGGGAAGCGCTCGGCCTGTCGCCGGAGCGCTTCATGGTCACCTTCCAGTCCCGTTTCGGGCCGGAAGAATGGCTGCAGCCCTATACCGACAAGACGGTCGAGAAACTGGCGAGCGAAGGTGTCAAACGCATCGCCGTCATGAATCCCGGCTTCGTTTCCGACTGTCTTGAGACCTTAGAGGAAATCGCCGGGGAAGCGGCCGAAAGCTTCCTGCACTACGGCGGCGAAAAATTCGTCCACATTCCCTGCCTCAACGACAGTCCGGATGGAATGACGGTGCTGGAACAGGTCGTCCGCCGCGAGCTTCAGGGCTGGGTTTAATCCACGAAAGTAAAGCGTTTTGCTCATCCCTCTGCCCTGCCGGGCGTCGTCCCCCTTTAACTCCTGCTGTTACACTCCTCTTCGGTTCCCCCATAAGAGCACATGCAGCTGCGGCAGCACGCGGGCCGCAAACCAGCGGTCCTCCGTCACCTTGCCGACGAGCCAGAGCATCCGATCCATGACCCCGTCGATATCGACGACGGCATCGTCGTCATCCGGCGGTGGCGGCGTATGGTTGCCGGGCTGCAGATAGACCGGCAGATGCGGAAAGCGCGCCGCCGCATCCTTGGCAAAGGCGTAGTCGGCATCGTCGAATACCACGATCTTCAACACGGTCTGCGGCTTGCCGGCCGCCATGTCGAGACAGTGCTGCAGGGCATGCCAGTCCGTCACCATGCCGCTTGACGGCGGCTTGGGGCTCAGCACCAGCGTATCAAGGTTTTCGAACCAATCCTTCGCAATGTTGCCTTGCGTTTCGAGCGCGAAGCGATAACCCTTTCGCTTGCCATGGCTGATCAGCGGCCCCAAAGGCTGGATGGCCGGATTGCCGCCTGAAAGCGAGACCGTCAGCGGCACGCCGCCGGAAAGGCGCTCCACCTCCGCCCAGATCGCCGGGGCGCTCATCGGCTTCCATTCGTCGCGATAGGCGCTGTCGACCGCGTGCAGGGTGTCGCACCAGCTGCAGCGGTAATCGCAGCCGCCGGTGCGCACGAAGACCGTCGGCTGGCCGATCAGCACACCCTCGCCCTGGATCGTCGGCCCGAAGATCTCGCTCACCCGGATGCGGGCATCCGAGCCGGTCATGGCCGGTATTCCGCCCAGGTTTTCGGCGTTTCGCTGACGCGCACGGCAGAGGTTTCCGGCAGCCGCGCCTTGCACCAGTCGTAGAAATGCCGGGCCAGGAATTCCGATGTCACCCGCTCATGCCCGAAGACTTCGTTCAGGTGCCGGTGGTCGAATTCCTCGTCGATATACTGTTTGAGCGGCTTGAGCTCGTGATAATCGCGCACGAAGCCGTCCTCGTCGAGCTCGGCGGCGGCAAGCTCCACCACGACGATGTAATTATGGCCATGCAGGCGCGCGCACTGATGGTCGGCCGGCAGATGCGTGAGCTGATGCGAGGCGGAGAAATGAAATTCCTTGGTGATCCGGTACATCAGCGGATCTCCCCGGCCCGGAAGCCTTCGGTCGCGGCAATCCAGAAATCCGGGTCCTCGTATTCCGTCGGGTCCGCGACTCCGGCAAGATGAAAAGCCTCGCGCCGCTCGACGCAGGTGCCGCAGCGGCCGCAATGCAGCGCCCCGCCCTTGTAGCAGGACCAAGTTTCGGCAAAGGGCGTGCCGTGGGCGGCGCCGTCCTTCACGATCTCGGCCTTCGATTCGCGCWCATAGGGCGCCAGAAGCTTCACCGAGGCGTAACCATCCAGCGCACGGTCCTGCATCGCCTGGAAGGCATCGATGAAGCCCGGACGGCAATCCGGATAGATGAAGTGGTCGCCGCCATGGACGGCGATCGCCACCGCATCCGCCTCGCGCGCCGCCGCCACGCCGAAGGCGATCGCGAGCATGATCGCGTTGCGGTTCGGAACCACGGTGATGCGCATGGTTTCCTCGGCATAATGACCGTCCGGCACGTCGACATCGTCGGTGAGCGCCGAGCCGGTCAGCCGGCTGCCGATGCCCCGCATGTCGATGATTTCGTGGAAGACGCCGAGCCGCTTCRCACAGGCGGCGGCGTAGTCGAGCTCCTTGCGATGCCGTTGACCGTAATCGAAGGAGATCAGTCCGAGAAGTTCGTGTTCCGCCGCGATCCTGTGGGCGAGCGAAACGGAATCCAGTCCGCCGGAGCAGACGACGATGGTTTTCATATCAGGTGTCCTTGTTTTGTCCGGGTAGGCTGCGACCGGTCTTTCAAAGCGGCCTCTTTAGAGACTGAGGTCCGCCGCGTCAAACATCCTGTGCAAAGTTCCCGCAACCACCAGAACTGATGGGTACTGCTTCGCGGATTCAGGTATAAGGGCGGGCAAGGACCGTGCTTGTGAACGGCGCGGCGTGTCGACAGCATTGCGCAGCGGGACGCATCACAGCCCCATAGGAGGGAATTCATGGTTCTGGATGGATTCGATATCGTCGTGCTGATACTGGTCCTGCTGGTTATCCTGGTACTGTTCGCCGGCATCAAGACCGTGCCCCAGGGCTATCGCTACACCGTGGAACGCTTCGGCCGCTACACGCGCACGCTCGATCCCGGCCTCAACCTCATCACACCCTTTATCGAGCGCATCGGCGCCCGCATGAATGTGATGGAACAGGTGCTCGACATTCCCACCCAGGAAGTCATCACCAAGGACAATGCCAGCGTCTCGGCCGATGCCGTGGCCTTCTATCAGGTTCTGAACCCCGCTCAGGCCGCCTACCAGATTTCCGACCTCGAAAACGCCATTCAGAACCTCACCATGACCAATATCCGCTCGGTCATGGGCTCGATGGATCTCGATGCGCTCCTTTCGAACCGTGATGTCATCAACGAGCGACTGTTGCGCGTGGTGGACGAGGCGGTCGGCCCCTGGGGCATCAAGGTCACGCGCATCGAGATCAAGGACATTCGCCCGCCGACCGATCTCGTCGATGCGATGGCTCGCCAGATGAAAGCCGAGCGCGAGAAGCGCGCGCAGGTTCTGGAGGCCGAAGGTTCCCGTAACGCGCAAATCCTTCGCGCCGAGGGTGCCAAGCAGGCCGCCGTCTTGAAGGCGGAGGGCGAAAGGGAGGCCGCCTTCCGCGAGGCCGAGGCCCGCGAACGCCTTGCCGAAGCCGAAGCCAAGGCGACCCGCTCGGTTTCCGAGGCGATCGCCGCCGGTGACGTGCACGCCATCAACTACTTCGTCGCCCAGAAATATACCGAGGCGCTTGCGGAAATCGGCACCGCGACGAACACGAAGATCGTCCTCATGCCGCTCGAAGCTTCCTCGCTCATCGGCTCTCTCGGCGGAATCGGCGCAATTGCGAAGGAGGTCTTTGGCGACGGCGGGGTAGCGGCTGCCGCCCCGGCCCCGGCACCTGTTCGGCCTCGAGCAGCACCTCCGCGCACGACACCGCCCGTCAGACCTTCCAGCCCACCCGCCGAGACCTGAGCCATGGTCCAGTCGCTCACCGCCCAACTTGGTCTCTGGAGCTGGTGGATCGTCGGCCTCGTGCTTCTGGCGGCCGAGCTCGTGGCGCCCGGCGTCTTCCTGATCTGGATCGGGCTTGCGGCGATCGTCGTCGGCATACTCTCTCTGCTTTTATGGGAGACAGGCGTCTGGTCCTGGCAGGTGCAGTTCCTCGTCTTCGCCGTGCTTTCGGTCGTCTTCGCGCTCGCCGGGCGGCGCTTCTACGCCCGCGACAATCACGCCAGCGATGAACCGCTGCTCAACCGGCGCGGCGAAAGCCTGATCGGCCGCACGGCCACGCTTGCCGAGCCTATCATGGAAGGACGCGGGCGAATCCGTCTGGATGATACCTGGTGGGCGGTCATGGGGCCGGACCTGCCGGCCGGCACGCGGGTGAAGGTGGTTTCATCCACCGGCGGCGGTCTGACGGTCGAAGCCTCGGAGGGCTGAAAAAGGCCGGCTCCGCGAAGCCGTGCGAAGTTCCGAAATCTCCGGTCAGGCGACGCCGACGCGCAGCAGGTCATGAAAATGCACTATGCCGACCGGCCGCCGGTCTTCGTCGGTGACGATCAGGGCGGAAATATTGTGCTTGTTGAGCAACCCCATGGCCGCGGTGGCGAGCATGTCTTCCGTCACCGTCTTCGGATTGCCGGTCATGATATCGTCGACCACCATCGCGGAAAGATTGAGGTTCAGGCCGCGCGCAAGGTCCCCGTCGGTGACGATGCCGCAAAGCCGGCCCTCCCCGTCGAGCACGCCGACGCAGCCGAAGCGCATCTGGGAAAGCGTCATCACCGCCGTCGGCAACGGTGTGCCCTTCGGCACGAGCGGAATGCGGTCACCGCGATGCATGAGGTCTCCGACCCGGCTCAGCATGGCGCCCAGCTTGCCGCCCGGATGGAAGACACGGAAATCGAGCGCGGTGAAGCCCCTGGCTTCCAGAAGCGCGACAGCCAGCGCATCGCCGATCGCGAGCTGCATGATGGCCGACGTAGTGGGCGCCAGCCCATGCGGGCAGGCCTCCTGCTCCTTCGGCAGCAGCAGAACGATGTCGGAAAGGCGCGCAAGCGTGGAAGCCGCGCCCGATGTAATGGAAACCAGCGGAATGGAGAAGCGACGGCAGAAGCTGACGATCCCCTGGAGTTCGGCGGTTTCCCCACCCCAGGAAAGGGCCAGCACCACGTCCTCGGCGGTAATCATGCCGAGATCGCCATGGCTGGCCTCGGCCGCGTGAACGAATGACGACGGCGTTCCGGTGGACGCGAAGGAGGCGGCGATTTTCACGCCGATATGCCCGCTCTTGCCGACCCCCGTAACGATGACGCGTCCCTTGATGCCGCCGATCAATTCGACGGCCTTGCGGAACGGCTCGGCGAGCCGATCGCGTAGCGCGTTCTCAAGGGCCTCGAGGCCCTGTCTTTCAATAGAGACTGTCCGAATGGCGGAATCGACCAGGTCCATCTCGACGGTCTTTAGAGCTCTCTTTATCATGCCGCCGTTTAGCGTGTTTCGCTGCTCAAGTCCATTGGCATCCATTTACAGCCAGTTACCTTCCGTGACCCTGCCCCACGGTAAATTAAGGTGGACAACCAATAATTAACCACATGGCTTTACGTTTGGGTAAGCTTTCGGGTGCCCAGGCAGGTTCATGGCAATCAGCGGCAAAACAGGTGCAACGCTTCCTCGGCGCGGGAAACCGCTCGCGCTGCTGCTCGCCTGTTCCGTGCTCGCCCAGCCGTTGAATGCAGGCGCGCAAACTGTTTTCCCGCCGCAGGATACGGCGGGTGCCACCGGCACCCCCGTCATCGGCCGTTCCGCCTGGCCTGGCGCCGTGCCGCCGGATGGCGCTCCTGATGCCACAAGCCCTTTGCAAGCGGATGCGACCGCCGATCCCGAGGCTGACACCCCGCTTGCCGGCGATGCCCGGCTCCGTATGGGCGAAGCCTCCGCGAGCCCTACCGAGGAGGCCGCCTACGCGGAAGATCTGAACCAGCCCTACGAAGAGGACGACAACCTCCCGGCGGGACCGATCGAAGGGGATGCGGCCCCGCGCGCGGAAGTCGATGCGACCGGCGTTCGGCTCGGCACCTTCCTTCTTCGTCCCTCGGTGAACCAGAGCGTCAACACCGAACGTCGCAGCGGGGGATCGGACGAAAAGCGGAACTATCTCGCCACCACGGTTCGCGGCACGCTCACCTCCGACTGGGCGCGCCATGCGCTGACGGTCAACGGCGAAGGCACATTCGAGCGGACGATCAGCGGGGACCGGGACAACGAGCCGGAAGCGCGCATCGATGCGGACCTGCGGCTGGACCTTGCGGGCGATACGGTCGCCCGCATCACCGGCGGCTACGGTTTCGAACGCGAAGACAACGACGATCCGAACGCCATCGGCGGCGCAGCCACTCAATCCGGCGTGCACCAGTTCGACGGCGGCCTCTCGGTYGAGCGCGATCTCGGGGTGATCCGCGGTCTTGCGGCAGTCGCCGTCAGCCGCGAGGTCTATACGGAAGCCAAACTCAGGGACGGCACGACCGTCGACCTCAGCGATCGCGACCGCACCGGCGTCGATGGCAGGCTAAGGCTCGGCTACGAACTTTCGCCGGCCCTGATACCCTTCGTGGAAGTGTCGACAGGCCGCACCTTCTACGACGAGAGGCGCGACGGCGCCGGTTACGCCCGTTCCTCGCGCAGCTATGCGGCGCGCGGCGGCGTGGAATTCGATTTCGGCGAAAAGCTGCATGGCGAGGTTGGCGTAGGTTACGAAACTCGGCGCTATGATGACGACCGCCTCGCCTCGCTCGATGCGGTCACCTTCGATAGCCTGGTGACCTGGTCGCCTCGGCGTGGCACCGATGTCAATCTGGGCCTCGCCACCACCTTGCAGGATGCCACCTCGCCTGGCCAGAGCGGCTGGGTGGAATATGCGCTGACGGCGGAGGTTACCCACCAGCTCCGCAGCAATCTCGTAGCGCGCTTGAGCGGCGGAACGACGCTGCGCGACTTTTCCGGCGGTTCGAGCGAGACCGGCTGGGTCACCGGCGCCGGATTGACCTGGAACATCAGCCGTTATCTCGATCTCACCGGCGATGTGGAATACGAGCGCAACGAAAATTCGGGCCGGGCCAGCGACAATATCTTCCGCGCCGGCGTCGGTCTCACGCTGCGTCGCTGACGCGTCTCAACCGGCCTGCTTTCCACCAGATATGGGCTTCCTGAACGGTGAAGCCACCAAATGTGAACCGTCTCGGCCTTCCAAACTTCGCAGATGCAGCATATTAGGGGCCAGGCGGAGAGATCCCGCCGCACCGCAGCATCGGCTGCGCCTTTGTGTGTGTAGGAAGGTTTGAACGTGGCTAGTTATTCCAATAGCAGCGTTACGACGGGCGGAAAGAGCTCCGCTGCCGGGTCGAGCGCCAACAATTATCAATTCGCACTGATTGCCCTCACCACCCTGTTCTTCATGTGGGGCTTCATCACCTGCCTGAACGACATTCTCATCCCGCATCTGAAGAGCGTCTTCTCGCTGAACTATACGCAGTCCATGCTGATCCAGCTCTGCTTCTTCGGCGCCTATTTCATCGTGTCGCTTCCGGCCGGCGMGCTCGTGAAGCGCATCAGCTACAAATGGGGCATCGTGGTGGGCCTCCTCGTCGCGGCAGTCGGCTGCGCGCTCTTCATCCCCGCCGCAGCCTACCGCGTCTACGGGCTCTTCCTCGGCGCCCTCTTCGTGCTCGCCGCCGGGATCACCGTGCTGCAGGTCGCGGCCAACCCCTATGTGACCGCGCTCGGCGCGCCGGAAAGCGCGGCAAGCCGGCTGACGCTCACCCAGGCGTTCAATTCGCTCGGCACCACGCTTGCCCCAATGTTCGGTGCCTTCCTGATCCTCTCGGCCGCGACCGCGAGCCTGCCGGGCACAAGCCCCGAACAGATGGAAGCGCTTCGGGCGGTCGAGGCGGATGCCGTCCGCTTCCCCTATCTCCTTCTCGCCGTCGCCTTCATCGTCCTGGCCGCCATCTTCGCCGCCCTGAAGCTCCCGACCGTCGATGAGGAGGAGACCGAAACCGCGGGCGTGGAGGAAGGCTCCGCCTGGAGCTACCGCCATCTGGTGCTCGGCGCGATCGGCATCTTCGTCTATGTCGGCGCAGAAGTCAGCATCGGCAGCTTCCTGGTGAATTTCCTCGGTGAGCCGACGATCGCCGGCATGCCGGAGGCCGAGGCCGCCCATTACGTCGCCTATTTCTGGGGCGGTGCCATGGTCGGCCGTTTCATTGGCTCCTTCGCCATGCGCTATGTCAACGACGGCAAGGCACTCGCCTTCAATGCCGCCATGGTCATACTGCTTCTTCTCGTCACGATCCTGACGAGCGGCAAGCTCGCCATGTGGACCGTGCTGGCCATCGGCCTCTTCAACTCCATCATGTTCCCGACGATCTTCAGCCTGGCATTGAAGGGCCTTGGCCGCCATACCAGCCAGGGTTCCGGCATCCTGTGCCTTGCGATCGTCGGCGGCGCGGTTCTGCCCGTCGTCCAGGGTGCCCTTGCGGATACGATCGGTATTCAGCATGCCTTCGTGCTGCCGATCCTCTGCTATCTCTACATCGCCTTCTACGGCGTGAAGGGACACAAGCCGGCCTGATCCCTCGGCCCGCGACTTGCAGCGACAAAAAAGCCCTCGCGGTCTCCCGCGAGGGCTTTTCGTTTGGATAGGTCAAGCGGCCTTTACTTGAGGCCGGATACCATCGCCTTCAGCGGTCCCTCGATCGCCGGGCGGATATCCTGGCGCTGCAGGGCGAATGCGAGGTTTGCAAGGATGAAGCCGTCCTTGGCGCCACAGTCATATGTCTCGCCCTTGAAGTGATAGGCCGCGAATTCCTGGGCCTTGGCGAGCGTCAGCATGCCGTCGGTAAGCTGGATTTCGTTGCCGGCGCCGCGTTCCTGCGTTTCCAGGATCTTGAAGATTTCCGGCTGCAGGATGTAGCGGCCGTTGATGTAGAAGTTGGACGGCGCGGTGCCCTTGGCCGGCTTTTCCACCATCTGGGTGATCTTGAAGCCCTCTTTCCCGACCGCGGCGCCCTTGCCGACGATGCCATATTTATGGGCCTGCTCCGGATCACATTCCTGCACGGCCAGAACGTTTCCGCCGGTCTGATCGTAGAGTTCAACCATACCCTTGAGACAGCTCTTCTCCGACGACATGATCATGTCCGGCAAAAGCACTGCAAAGGGTTCATCGCCGACGATGTCGCGCGCGCACCAGACCGCGTGGCCGAGCCCGAGCGGAACCTGCTGGCGCGTGAAGCTTGCGGTGCCCGCCGTCGGCAGGAGATCGGAAAGCAGGGTCAGCTCTGCATTCTTGTTGCGCTCGCGCAGCATCTGCTCCAGTTCGTACTGGATGTCGAAATAGTCCTCGATGACCCCCTTGCCGCGGCCGGTCACGAAGACGAAATGCTCGATGCCCGCCTGGGCCGCTTCATCCACGACATACTGGATGACCGGCTTGTCCACGACGGTAAGCATTTCCTTCGGAACCGCCTTCGTCGCGGGCAGGAAACGTGTCCCAAGGCCGGCAACCGGAAAAACGGCTTTTCTGATCTTCTTCTGTCCCACGCATACCTCCTGCGGCATTTCTGGTGCGAATTTCGATGTGCGCCTTTACTAACGGTTTGCTGCCGTTTCGCAAAGAGTGCGCTCATCCTCTCTCTATGGTAAAGAATTTGTTGACTCTATGATGCTAATCGATCCTGGAGCCGCTTTGAGCACTCGCCGATGTTAACACAAGAGCAACGGACACGACTGCCGATGACCATGTTTCGCACCAATCGCTTTCGCGGGCTTGTTTTCTCTCTGATCGTAGGCATTGCCGCCGCGACAACGCCGATAGATGCCCAGGCCAACGACAGCTTCAAGTCCTGGATTGCAAAATTCTACCAGACGGCCGCCGCAAGCGGCATCAGCCGCTCGACCTATGAAAAGGCATTCGCAGGCATCTCGGAGCCTGACGCAGCGGTTCTCGACAAGGCAAACTATCAGCCGGAGTTCAAGTCGAAGATCTGGGACTATCTGGATTCGCGGGTGAACCCCTATACCGTCCGCATCGGTCGGGAAATGAAGGCCAAGCACGGCTCGACGCTCAATGCGCTGGAACGCCATTTCGGCGTCGACAAGCACATATTGCTCGCCATCTGGTCCATGGAGTCGAACTACGGCGCGGTGCTCGAAAAGCCGGACCGGCTGCACTATGTGCCGCAGGCGCTCGCAACGCTGGCATGGGGCGATCCCAAGCGGGCGAAATTCGCCCGCAACCAGCTGATCGCCGCACTGAAGATCCTACAGGCCGGCGACATCACCCCGAAGCATCTCACCGGCTCCTGGGCCGGCGCCATGGGACACACGCAGTTCATCCCGACCAGCTATCTCCTCTATGCGGTCGATGCCGATGGCAACGGCCGCCGCGATATCTGGAATTCCGTACCGGATGCGCTGGCGACCTCCGCCAACCTTCTCGCCAAGAATGGCTGGCAAACCGGCAAAACCTGGGGCTACGAGGCAGCCATCCCATCTGGCGGCGCCAAATACGAAGGGCAGACGAAGACGCTCGCCCAATGGGCCGCTCTCGGCTTCACGCGTCCCAATGGCAAGGGCTTTCCCCGCGGCTCCGATCGTGCCGAGCTGAAGATGCTCGGTGGTCCCAACGCTCCTGCCTTCCTGATGCTGAAGAATTTCTTCGTCATCAAGCGCTACAATGCAGCCGACAGCTATGCGCTTGCCGTTGGCCTCCTGGCGGACGAGATCGCCGGCCATGGCGGCGTTCACCAGCGCTGGCCGCGCCCCAACGGCACGCTGGACGTCAAGGAGAAGTTCGAGCTGCAGAGCCGCCTGAAGGAACTCGGCTATTACGACGGCGAGATCGACGGCAATTTCGGCTCCGGCTCGAAGGCCGCTATTTCGGCGATCCAGCAGAGGCTGGGCATGCAGTCGGATGGCGAGCCGTCGCAATCGCTTCTCGAAGCCTTGCGTTGACAAATGCTTGCTCGCGCCCAAGATCGCTCCTATGAGAGCGATCTGCCGGGGGACGAGAGCGAACGGCTGAACCATGACGGTATCGAGGCGGACGGATATAAAACCTGTTTGGGGCCGGCTGGTCGCGATCCTGCTCGCCCTTGTCGTGGCCGTACCGCCCTATGCGCCGCCCGCGGCCGCGCAGGAACGCCGCAACCTTCTGGAAATGCTGTTCGGCATCCGTCCCCGCCAGGAGCGATACGATCGGTACGACCGCTATGAGCGGTATGAGGGATACGAACGATATGAGCGGCGGCCGCGCTACAATCGCCGTGACCGTTCGGTTATCGAGACGGCGCCCCGCCGCCAGCGTGATCGCAGCAGCATACGCGCCGCCACGCCTCGTCCCCAACGGCCGGCCGCGCCGCCCAAGCCCGCGCTCATTCCCAAGCTGGAAAATGCCCGCAAGATATTGGTGGTCGGCGACTTTCTGGCCGGCGGGCTCGCGGACGAACTGGAGACCGCCTTCGAAACGTCTCCCAGCGTTGCGGTGGAAAACCGCACCAACGGCTCCTCAGGCCTCGTGCGCGAAGACCATTACGACTGGCCGCCGGCCTTGCCGAAGCTGATCGGAGAGGTCGATCCGGCCATCGTCGTCGTCATGATCGGTGCCAACGACCGCCAGCAGATGCAGATCGGCTCGATTTCGGAAAAATTCCGCACCGATGCCTGGTTCAAGGAATACGAGCAGCGGGTCAGCCGGCTTGCTGCCATAGCCACAGCGCGAAAGCTGCCCTTGCTCTGGGTTGGCCTGCCTTCCTTCCAGTCGCCTTCCATGATGGCCGATGCGGTGACGCTGAACGGCATCTACCGCGACCAGGTGGAAAAGGCCGGCGGCGAGTTCGTCGATATCTGGGATGGYTTCGTGGATGAGGAGGGCAAGTTCATCCTCACCGGCTCGGACATGAACGGCCAGCAGGCCCGCCTGCGCGGCGGCGATGGCATTACTTTCACCACCGCCGGCAAGCGCAAGCTCGCCTTCTACGTCGAAAAGCTCGCGCGCCGCCATCTTGGCGAAATGACCGATCCCGACCTCGTGAAGCTGGATGGAAGCAACCTTCCGGCGCTGGCGACGCTCCCCCCGGCCGCCAATGCCGTACCCACCCAGCCGATCAGCCTTGCCGATCCCGAGCTCGACGGCGGCACCGATCTGCTCGGCGCCGGCCAGCTGCCCGTCAGCCTCGTACAGTCGCCTCGCGAACTGCTGGTCAAGCGAGGCGAGCTGCCCCCTGCCCCTTCCGGGCGCGTGGATGATTATCGGATACCCGCCGCGACGACGCGGTAGTTGTCGGAAGTCTCGCTTCGCCCCTCATCCGGCTGCCGCCACCTTCTCCCCGCATGCGGGGAGAAGGGATATGCCGCACCTCTCCAGCCTTACAATATCTCGCATGGCACGTCCCCTCYCCCCGCGAGCGGGGAGAGGGTTAGGGTGAGGGGCAATTTCAAGATGATTTCTGGCCGCGGGCAGGTTCGCACATCAACCCAGAGCTTCCACCACTCGCGCCGTATCCCCCCGCTGCCTCTTCGCATACCATCTGAGGCATTCCTCGAAGGCTGTGAGATCGGTATAGAGCGCGTCCGGCCGGGCGGCATGAATCGCAATATGGCCGCCACGCCGCTCGATGCCGCCGTGAAGCATCAAGTTGTCGATCATGTCGAAGTCTTCGAGCGACATTCCATCCGGCCCGCGGCGCCGGCCGTCTTCGCTCTCGCGAACGTCTCCGCCATAAAAACCGGCAGTGCGCGCAAAATGGTTCTCTTCGACATTGGTATAGGCCGCGACCAGCTTGCTCTGTGCGCACATATAGCCGAGCTCGAAGGCCGTGCCGACATCAGCCGCGATGCCGCGGAACGGTGTGAGATTGGCGATGATGCCGTCCGCGGCATTCATCATGCCCTCGTCCACGGCGCTGATCTTTAAGCCAAATCCATGGCGCGTCGGCGCCGGCTCGATGGAAATGTCGCCGGGGCAGATCGGCTGGAAGCCATAAGTCCGCGCCAAGGCTGCCTTTGCATCGAGAATCTGCCGGGCGTTCGGAAGGAAGACTTCCGGCCCTGCGAGGTAGAGTTTCAAGCTCATCGGGCGACCGTCTTCCGCTCGAACAGCTCCGCCACTCAACGCGGCAGGACCGAACTGCCCATCAGGGCCTCATCGATGGCGCGGGCCGCCTGACGGCCCTCGCGGATAGCCCAGACCACCAGCGACTGGCCGCGGCGCACGTCGCCCGCCGTCCAGAACTTGTCGATCGAGGTCTTGTAGTCGCGATCGTTGGCGACCACGTTGGTCGAGCCGCGGCGATCGACGTTGAGCGTCAGCTTGCCTTCGAGTTCGTTGAGCACACCGTCCGTCAGGGGGCCGGAGAAGCCGATCGCGATGAAGGCGAGATCGGCCTTGATGATGAACTCCGTGCCGGCGATCGGCTTGCGGCGCTCGTCCACCTCGCAGCAGCGCACGCCAGTCAGGTGCCCGTCTTCCCCGATGAACTCGAGGGTCGCCACCTGGAACTCGCGGATGGCGCCCTCGGCCTGGCTGGAGGAGGTCCGCATCTTGGTGGCCCAGAACGGCCAGACGGCGAGCTTGTCTTCCTTTTCCGGCGGCTGCGGGCGGATGTCGAGCTGCGTCACCTTGACCGCGCCCTGGCGGAAGGCGGTGCCCACGCAGTCGGATGCCGTATCGCCGCCGCCGACGACGACGACATGCTTGGCGCCGGCAAGAATCGGCTCGGCCGCCCAGGCGACGCTGTCGATGTTCTCGCGGCCGATCCGGCGGTTCTGCTGCACCAGATAGGGCATGGCGTCGTAGACGCCGTGCAGGTCCGTGCCGGGAATGCCGGCCGGGCGCGGCGTTTCCGAACCGCCGCAATAGAGAACCGCGTCGTGCTCTGCGATCAGCTTTTCGACCGGCATATCGACGCCCACGTTGACGCCTGTATGGAAGGTAACGCCCTCGCCCTTCATCTGTTCGACGCGCCGGTCGATGAAGTTCTTCTCCATCTTGAAGTCYGGAATGCCATAGCGCAGCAGCCCGCCGGGCTTGGATTCGCGCTCGTAGACATGCACCTCATGGCCAGCGCGGCCGAGCTGCTGGGCGGCGGCCATGCCCGCCGGACCGGAACCGATCACGGCGACCTTCTTGCCGGTATGAACGGTTGCGGGCTGCGGCGCGATGAAGCCGAGTTCATAGGCCTTGTCGGCGATCGCCTGCTCCACGGTCTTGATCGCGACCGGCGTATCCTCGAGGTTCAGCGTGCAGGCCTCCTCGCAGGGTGCGGGGCAGACGCGGCCGGTGAATTCCGGGAAGTTGTTGGTGGAGTGGAGGTTGCGGATCGCCTCCTCCCACTTGTTGTTGTAGACGAGATCGTTCCAATCCGGAATCTGGTTGTGCACCGGACAGCCGGTCGGACCGTGGCAATAGGGAATGCCGCAATCCATGCAGCGCGCCGCCTGCTTGGTGACTTCCGCATCGGACATCGGGATCGTGAATTCGCGGAAATGGCGGATACGGTCGGAAGCCGGCTGATACTTCGCCACGCTCCGGTCGATTTCCAGGAAACCCGTTACCTTGCCCATGTTTCTACCTCTTCAAAGCAGGGTGCCCGTAGGCCCCCAGTACCAGTAGGCGAGACCTATGACCGCCCCCAGTACGATGAATTCTATTGCGACTTCGCCGTTCACTTGGGATGCGACCGCCGGAACGGCGATCGCGATCAGCACCGAAATCAGCCGGTGCATGAAGGGCCAGTTCATTCCGCGGCAATGCCCATCCGCATGCGCTCCATTTCCTCCAGCGCACGCCGGTATTCGACCGGCATGACCTTACGGAACTTCGGCCGGTACTCGCTCCAGCGATCAAGGATTTCCTTGGCGCGGGTCGAGCCCGTGTAATGCATGTGGTTCGAGATGAGCTGGTAGAGGCGTTCCTCGTCGTGGCGCGTCATGTCCTCGGAAACGTCCACGCGTCCCTTGTGCATGATGTCGCCGCCGTGATGGTGCAGCTTCTCCAGCATGTCGTCCTCTTCCGGAACCGGCTCGAGCTCGACCATCGCCATGTTGCAGCGCTTGGCGAAATCGCCCTGCTCGTCGAGCACGTAGGCCACGCCGCCGGACATGCCGGCCGCGAAGTTGCGGCCCGTCTCGCCGATCACCACGACGACGCCGCCCGTCATGTATTCGCAGCCGTGGTCGCCCACGCCCTCGACGACGGCGATCGCGCCGGAGTTACGCACGGCAAAGCGCTCGCCGGCCACGCCGCGGAAATAGCACTCGCCGGTGATCGCACCGTAAAGCACGGTATTGCCGACGATGATCGAGTTCTCCGCGACGAGCTTGGAGTTCTCCGGCGGACGCACGATGATACGGCCGCCCGAAAGCCCCTTGCCCACATAGTCGTTGCCGTCGCCGACGAGATCGAAGGTGATGCCGCGCGCGAGGAAGGCGCCGAAGCTCTGGCCTGCCGTACCGGTGAGCGTCACGTGGATCGTGTCGTCCTTCAGCCCCTTGTGGCCCCAGCGCTTGGCAAGCGCACCGGAAAGCATCGCGCCGGCGGAACGGTCGACGTTCTTGATCRGCACTTCGAAGACCACCGGCTCCTTGCTTTCGAGTGCAGGCTGCGACTTCTCGATCAGCTTGCGGTCGAGGATGTCGTCGATCGGGTGCTTCTGCCGCTCGGTCCAGTAGGTCGCCTCCTTGGGAGCCTCCACCTTGTGGAAGATCTTGGTGAAGTCGAGCCCCTTGGACTTCCAGTGGGCGATCGCCTCGTCCTTCTCCAGAAGCTCGGACATGCCGATGATGTCGTCGAGCTTGGTGAAGCCGAGCGACGCGAGGATTTCACGCACTTCCTCGGCCACGAAGAAGAAGTAGTTGATGACATGCTCCGGCGTGCCCTTGAAGCGCTTGCGCAGAACCGGATCCTGCGTTGCGACGCCCACCGGACAGGTGTTGAGATGGCACTTCCGCATCATGATGCAGCCGGCGGCGATCAGCGGCGCGGTTGCGAAGCCGAATTCGTCGGCGCCGAGCAGCGCCCCGACGACGACGTCGCGGCCGGTCTTCAATCCGCCGTCCACCTGCAGCGCGATGCGCGAGCGAAGCCCGTTCAGCACCAGCGTTTGCTGGGTTTCGGCAAGGCCGATCTCCCAGGGGCTGCCGGCATGCTTCAGCGAGGTGAGCGGCGAAGCGCCCGTGCCGCCGTCGAAACCCGCGACCGTGATATGGTCGGCGCGCGCCTTGGCGACACCCGCGGCAACCGTGCCGACGCCCACTTCCGAGACGAGCTTGACGGAAATGTCCGAGGTCGGATTGACGTTCTTCAGGTCGTAAATCAGCTGCGCCAGGTCTTCGATCGAATAGATATCGTGATGCGGCGGCGGCGAGATGAGGCCGACACCCGGCGTCGAGTGGCGGGTCTTGGCAACCGTCGCATCCACCTTGTGGCCGGGTAGCTGGCCGCCCTCGCCGGGCTTGGCGCCCTGCGCAACCTTGATCTGCAGCATATCCGCATTGACCAGATATTCGGTCGTCACCCCGAAGCGGCCGGAAGCGATCTGCTTGATCGCCGAGCGTTCCGGGTTCTGGCTACCGTCCGGCAGCGGCATATAGCGGTCGCTTTCCTCGCCGCCCTCGCCGGTGTTCGACTTGCCGCCGATCCGGTTCATGGCGATCGCCAGCGTCGTATGCGCCTCGCGGCTGATCGAGCCGAAGGACATGGCGCCGGTCGAGAAGCGCTTGACGATGTCGACCGCCGGTTCGACCTGGTCGATGGAAACCGGCTTGCGGCCGATCTGATCCGCCGTCTTGATGTTGAACAGGCCGCGGATCGTGTTCATCCGAAGCGCCGTCTCGTTCACCATCTCGGCGAACTCGCGGTAGCGGTCCTGGCTGTTGCCGCGCACGGCATGCTGCAGGGAGGCAACCGCATCCGGCGTCCAGGCATGGCTTTCGCCGCGCATGCGATAGGCGTATTCGCCCCCGATATCGAGCGTGGAAGCCAGAACCGGATCCTTGCCGAAGGCGGCATGGTGACGGGCGACCGTTTCTTCGGCGATCTCCTTGAGGCCGATGCCTTCGATCGAGGTCGCCGTGCCGAAGAAATACTTCTCCACCAGGTCCGAGGACAGGCCGATCGCGTCGAAGATCTGTGCGCCGCAATAGGACTGGTAAGTCGAGATGCCCATCTTGGACATGACCTTGAGGATGCCCTTACCGACCGCCTTGATGTAGCGGTAGACGATTTCCTGCGCATCGACTTCCTTCGGGAATTCGCCGCGCATGTGCATGTCGGTCAGCGTATCGAAGGCGAGATAGGGGTTGATCGCCTCCGCGCCGAAACCGGCGAGACAGCAGAAGTGATGGATTTCGCGCGGCTCGCCCGATTCCACCACGAGGCCAACCGAGGTGCGGAGACCCTTGCGGATCAGGTGATGGTGGACGGCCGCGGTCGCCAGCAGCGCCGGGATCGCGATGCGGTCCGGCCCGATCTGGCGGTCGGACAGCACGATGATGTTGTAACCGCCCTTGACCGCCGCTTCCGCCCGCTCGCAGAGGCGGTCGAGCATTTCCGGCATGCCTTCGGCGCCGCGCTCGATATCATAGGTGAAGTCGAGCGTCTTGGTGTCGAAATGATCTTCCACGTGGCCGATGGAGCGGATCTTCTCGAGATCACCATTGGTCAGGATCGGCTGGCGCACTTCCATGCGCTTCGCCCGTGCCATGCCCTCATGGTCGAGGATGTTCGGACGCGGGCCGATGAACGATACGAGGCTCATCACCAGTTCTTCGCGGATCGGGTCGATCGGCGGGTTCGTCACCTGCGCGAAGTTCTGCTTGAAATAGGTGTAGAGCAGCTTCGATTTCGCCGACATGGCCGAGATGGGCGTATCGGTGCCCATCGAGCCGATCGCTTCCTGGCCGGTCGTCGCCATCGGCGACATCAGGATCTTGGTGTCTTCCGAGGTGTAGCCGAAGGCCTGCTGGCGGTCGAGCAGCGACACATCGCGGCGTAGCGCACGCGGCTCCACCGGCTTCAGGTCTTCCAGAATGAGCTGCGTGCGGTCGAGCCAGTTCCGGTAGGGATGCTTGGTCGCAAGCTCGGTCTTCACCTCCTCGTCGGAGACGATGCTGCCCTTCTCCATGTCGATCAGCAGCATCTTGCCGGGCTGCAGGCGCCACTTCTTGACGATGCTCTCCTCCGGCACCGGCAGCGTGCCCGCTTCGGAGGCAAGGATGATGCGGTCGTCGTCGGTCACCATATAGCGGGCCGGACGCAGACCGTTGCGGTCGAGGGTAGCGCCGATCTGCTTGCCGTCAGTGAAGCAGACGGCTGCCGGGCCGTCCCACGGCTCCATCAGCGCCGCATGATATTCGTAAAAGGCCTTGCGCTCCTTCGACATGGACTGGTTGCCCGCCCAGGCCTCCGGGATCAGCATCATCATGGCGTGCGCCAGCGAGTAGCCGCCACGCACCAGGAATTCGAGCGCGTTATCGAAACAGGCCGTATCCGACTGGCCCTCGTAGGAGATCGGCCAGAGCTTGGAAATGTCCTCGCCGAAGAGCGGCGAAGAGACGGAAGCCTGGCGCGCCGCCATCCAGTTGACGTTGCCGCGCAGCGTGTTGATCTCGCCGTTATGGGCGACCATGCGGTAGGGATGCGCCAGCTTCCAGGACGGGAAAGTGTTGGTCGAGAAGCGCTGGTGGACGAGCGCCACGGCGCTTTCGAAACGCGGGTCCGCCAGGTCCTTGTAATAGGCGCCGACCTGATAGGCCAGGAACATGCCCTTGTAGACGATGGTCGAGGAGGAGAGCGAAACCGGATAGAAGCCGGTCTCCTGCCCCCCAAACTGATCGTAGATGCGGTTGGAGATCACCTTGCGGACGAGGAAGAGCTGGCGCTCGAACTCGAGATTGGTCGCAGCGTCGCGGCCCGCGCCGATGAAGACCTGCAGATGATAGGGCTCGGTGGCGGCGATATCCGGCGCCTTGGAGAGCGAGGAGTTGTCGACCGGCACGTCGCGGAAACCGAGGAACTGCTGCCCCTCTTCCGCGATCACATCGACGATCACCTTCTTGAAGTGCTCGATCTGTTCGGCATCACGCGGCAGGAAGAAGTGGCCGACCGCATATTCGCCGGCCTTCGGCAGGGTGACGCCCTGCTTCGCCATCTCCTCGCGGAAGAAGCGGTCCGGGATCTGCACGAGAATGCCCGCGCCGTCACCCATCAGCGGGTCCGCGCCCACCGCGCCGCGATGGGTGAGGTTTTCGAGGATGAAGAGACCGTCCTTGACGATCTGGTGGGACTTCTTGCCCTTCATGTGGGCAATGAAGCCGACGCCGCAGGCATCGTGCTCGTTGCGGGGATCATAAAGGCCTTGGCGCGCCGGAACGCCGGAGGCTTTGAAGGGTCCGGCCGAGGGAACGGGCGCTTTCGTCTCGGCGGACATCGGGGCCGCCTGGCCGGACATCTCGGAGATCATCTTCGTCATCGTCATCCCTCCTGTTGGCCGCTTCTTCGAACGGGCAAAGTGGCTCTCAACTATTTCTTCCGGATGACAGGCCGCCACCATCCCGTTCGCACGAATGGCGCCGCTCCAGCGTTTACCGCAGCCTTGATAGGAGCAGCATAACCCGGATCGGCGCGAGCGTCACGGAAAAGCCTGGAACCTAAGCCTCCGAATTCTCGAAAATAGGACAATACTTCTGTCCTATTTCTCAAAATCTATGACATGCTTTCGGCTCTTTCACAAGAGGCCTCTTCAAAAAGTTCGGGCCCGAAACGACAGGAGATTATCTCACCCGCAAAGCAGACGAAATTTAATTACACGAGAGCTCGGATCGATTCCGTTTGATTGCTCACGGCAACAGGTCACGCCTTCTCCGTAAAGGTAACGATTGATTGCCGCGCCAAAAGGCTTAATTTCACGATCGCCTCCCCCGACGTTTCAAGGTGATGTTTCAAGATGTTCTTCGCTTCCGACAACTGGGCTGGCGCCCATCCGGCCATCAATGAGCGCCTCCACAAGGAATCCACCCGCTTCGCCGCAGCCTACGGCACCAGCGAGCTCGACCGGTCGATCGAGCAGCGCTTCAACGAACTCTTCGAGCGTGAAGTTTCGGTCTATTTCGTCGCCACCGGCACGGCCGCCAATTCGCTCTCCCTCGCAAGTGTCGCAAAGCCCGGCGGCGTCACCTTCTGTCATTCGGAAGCACACGTGATCGAGGATGAATGCGGCGCTCCGGATTTCTTCAGCGGCATGCGCATGGTCCCGGTCGAAGGCCCGCACGGAAAGATGGACCCGGAAAACCTCGTGGAGCGCATCGCTCGCTATCCGCAGGACGCCGTCCACCATGGCCGCGCCGCCGCCGTCACCCTCACCCAGGCAACCGAAGTCGGCACCGTCTATTCGCTGGAAGAGATCGATGCGATTTCGAAGATCGCCAGGAACAACGGCCTGCCGCTGCATATGGACGGCGCGCGCTTCGGCAATGCGCTGGTCGCGCTCGGCGCAAYGCCGGCGGAAATGACGTGGAAGCGCGGCGTGGACATCCTCTCCTTTGGCGGCACCAAGAACGGCTGCTGGTGCGCGGAAGCGATCGTCTTCTTCGATCCCTCGCTTGCAAAGGATTTCGCCTTTCTCCGCAAGCGTTCGGCCCAGCTCTTTTCCAAGAGCCGCTTCATCGCGGCCCAGTTCGAAGCCTATCTGCAGGACGGCCTGTGGCTGAAGCTTGCGGCCCATGCCAATGCCATGGCCGATCGTTTGCGCGCCGGCCTCGACCGCTCCAACAGCGCCCGGCAGGCTTGGAAAACGACCTCCAACGAAGTTTTCGTCGTGGTCAAGAAGGATGCCGCTAAGGCTGCCGAGGCGAAGGGCGCAAAGTTCTACGACTGGCTGGAGCCGCGTGACATGCCGGAACCCGCTGCCGATGACGAAATGCTGGTCCGCCTCGTTACCAGCTTCGCCACCACCGAAGAGGATGTGGACCAGTTCGTCGCACTGGCGACCGGCCGCTGACCCTGTTCCGATTTACGGCACGATCCGCGCCACGATGAGGCTCGAAAGCGCCTCCGTGAGCGCGGCATCGGCGCCGCGCCTCGGCACCAGCACGAATTCGACATCTTCAAGCACCGGCAGTTTTCCTGCGGGTATCTCCTTCAGGCCCGCCGGCGCCATGCTGCGCGGCTGAACGAGTACGCCCATGCCCGCGCGCGCCGCGGCGGTCAGGCCGCTGAGACTGCCGCAGGTGCAGACGATCCGCCAGGCCATCTTCTCCCGATCCAGCGCCTCCTGCGCGATTTTTCGCGTGATGCTTGGCGGCGGGAATGCAATCAGCGGCAAAGTATCCCCACGGGAGAGAATATGATCGGGGTCCCGAGCCAGCCAGACCAGCGGCTCTCGATAAAGCAGCCGGCCCTGGGTCTCCCCGATATGCCGCTTGGCCAGCACCAGGTCGAGATCGCCCACGTCCTGCATCTGGTAGAGCACGGCGGAGAGCGCCACGGTAAGCTCGAGATCCACCAGCGGGTGCAGCCTTATGAAGTCCTCCAGGATCGAAGTCAGCCGGCTCGCCACCACATCCTCCGAAACGCCGAGCCGCAGCCTTCCTCGCAAGCGGCTTTCGCCGAAGAGCGATTCGACCTTGCCGTTGAGTTCGAGCATGCTGCGGGCATAGCCGAGCAGTGCCTCGCCTTCGGTCGTCAGCTTCACCTCATGGGTGTTGCGGTGGATGAGCTGCTTTCCGAGCGCCTTTTCCAGGCGCTGGATGTGTTGGCTCACCGTCGACTGACCGACACCAAGCCTTGCCGCCGCCTGCGTGAAGCTTCCGGTCTGCTGCAGCATGACGAAGCTGTTGAGATGAAAAAGGTTCAGCATGGTTATCGCCAA
The DNA here is from genome assembly GCF_001854865.1 of Rhizobium sp. LCM 4573. Taxonomy (GTDB): domain Bacteria; phylum Pseudomonadota; class Alphaproteobacteria; order Rhizobiales; family Rhizobiaceae; genus Neorhizobium. The sequence goes on from NZ_MDDW01000001.1 coordinate 602,505, forward strand.
TCATGATAACTGTTAATGTTTGCATCCTGCTTCATGATGAGAAAAAGAGAAAGCTTCGTTTCGCGGAACTCTCCCCAGGAACAATTCCATGGCCCGCTTTCTGCCCGACCGTTTCACCGTAATGCTGATCTGCACCGTGCTACTCGCCACGATTCTGCCTGTCCGGGGCGTATGGGCGGACTATTTCGGCACGGCCACCGATATCGCCATCGCGCTCCTCTTCTTCCTGCACGGCGCGCGCCTTTCCCGCGACGTGGTGATTGCCGGCGTGCTGCACTGGCGGCTGCATCTGACGATCCTCGCGACCACGTTTGCGATCTTCCCGCTGCTCGGGCTCGCCGTCGGCTTCGTGCCTTCGGATATTCTCCCCCCGCCGCTCTATATGGGCATACTCTTCCTCTGCGTGCTGCCCTCGACCGTCCAGTCCTCGATCGCCTTCACCTCCATGGCAGGCGGCAACGTGCCCGCAGCCGTCTGCGCTGCCTCGGGTTCCAACCTGTTCGGCATGTTCCTGACGCCGCTGCTTGCTGGCCTTCTGCTGACCACCACGGGCGAAGCCGGCTTCTCGATGGATGCACTGGAAAAGATCATGATCCAGCTTCTGGCCCCCTTCGTCATCGGCCAGCTCCTGCAGCCATGGATCGGCAACTGGATACGCGCCCGCAAGAAACTCATGGCGCCGATCGACCGCGGCTCGATCCTGATGGTCGTTTATCTCGCCTTTTCGGAAGCTGTCATCGAAGGTCTCTGGCATACCTTCTCGTTGCGCGACATCGGCGTCGTCATCGCGATCGACATCCTGCTTCTGGCGGCCGTGCTTCTCCTCACCATGTTCGGCAGCCGCGCACTCGGCTTCTCAAAGGAAGACGAGATCGCCATCACCTTCTGCGGTTCGAAGAAGAGCCTCGCAAGCGGCGTGCCCATGGCCAACGCCATCTTCGCCGGCCAGTCGATCGGCGCCATCGTGCTGCCGCTGATGCTCTTCCATCAGATCCAGCTCATGGTCTGCGCGGTCATCGCCCAGAAATATGCGAACCGGCTGAAGGAAAGGCAAGCGGAAGGCGCAACCGCAGCGGCTTGACCGCCGCTCAGCGCCTCCCGATCAGGGCTGCTGTCAAACGACGTCCGCAAACAAAAAAAGGCCCCTCCCTTTCAGGAGGAGCCATCTGGCTTGCTGGCCTTTTCAGGCTGGCAGAGGTTAGTTGACCTGCTGCGGGGTCACCTGAGCCTCGATCGTCTTCGGCGCATCGACCGCCTCGGCGGCGATGGCGATGCGGCGCGGCTTCATGGCTTCCGGGATGTTCCGCAGAAGATCGATATGAAGCAGGCCGTTCTTCAGAGAGGCTGCCTGGACTTCCACATGGTCGGCAAGCTGGAAGCGGCGCTCGAAGGCGCGCTTGGCGATGCCGCGATAGAGAAATTCCGTCTGGCCGGCTCTTTCCTCTTCGCTCTTCTCACCCTTGACGGTCAGCACATTGGCATGAGCTTCAATCGACAGTTCCTTTTCATCGAAACCGGCGACGGCCATGGTGATGCGGTAGGTATTCTCACCCGTCCGCTCGATATTGTAGGGCGGATAGCTCTGACCCTGGTCGGGCTGGCCGAGGCTGTCGAGCATGGTGAAGAGGCGGTCGAAACCGACCGTGGAGCGGTAAAGCGGAGAAAAATCGACGTGACGCATGGTGTCCTCCTTGGAAGCGACGTTTGCGAATTTTGACTTGGGCTACCGCATCCCGTCTTGGCGATGCGGCTCCCGCTCGGCGGACCCTTTCGGCGCCCGCACAACCAAGATGGGAATTGCCTTTTGCCGCTTCAAGACCCTCCTTCCGGGAAACGCCACCTTGCCTGAACCCCTTATGAATGCTCGATTTTGGTAAGGTACAGAATCTTTTCGATAGAAAGCAAAGCAAGAAGGCGGACAGCCTCCAAGACTGGTATTATGCGTCCCTTCGGTCTACATTTGCCGGAACCGGAAACCCGGTTTCGGCTTCTTTTTCATGACCTCGACGGCAGTTTCCATGGACGACATTCTCCGCGTAACACCCGGCAATCCCATGCCGCCGAATGCCACGGCCGGCTATTTCGAGGGTCATCGCGGCGTGAAGCTGAGATATGCCCTCTTCCGCTCCGATATTTCGCCCGCCGCCGGCACGGTGGTACTCCTGCAGGGCCGCAATGAATTCATCGAGAAATATTACGAGACGATCCGCGATCTCAATGCCATGGGGCTCTGGGTCGCGACATTCGACCTGCGCGGCCAGGGCGGCTCCGAGCGGCTGACGAAGGACCCGCGCAAGGGCCATGTCCGCCGCTTCCGCGATTATGAGCGGGATCTCGAAATCTTCCTGGAAAAGATCGTGCTGCCGGATGCCCGGATGCCCTTCTTCCTCATCGGCCATTCCACCGGCGCGCTGATCGCGCTGTCGGCCGGGCCGCGCCTTGGCAACCGCATCAGCCGCATGGCGCTGCTCGGGCCCTATATCGGCTTCCAGAACCAGGAGGCTCCCGAAACGGTGGTTCGCCCGCTTTCGGCCCTCTTGAGCTGGACCGGCTTCGGCCATGTCTCGCTCGGCAAGGACAAGAGCCGGCTGCCCTTCGAGAACAATGGCCTGACGCGCGATCAGCGCCGTTTCGACCGCAATACCGAGATCATAAAAGCCTATCCGGAACTCACCGTCGGCGCCCCGACCGCTCGCTGGGTGCATGAAACGCTGAGCGCTGCCCGCCGCGTTTCCCGGCAGACCCACCTGACCGAAATCACCATCCCGACGCTGATCCTCGCCCCGGTGCTCGATGGCGTGGTGCCCTATGCGCTGCAGGAGGAATTGTCGCGCAATTTCCGCGCGGCCCAGCTCGTCACCATCACCGGCGGGCGCCACGAGATCCTGCAGGAGAAAGATATCTACCGCGCCCAGGCGCTTGCGGCGTTTCAGGCCTTCATGCCGGGCGAGGACGGCGGCCTCGATCTGACCGAAACCGCCGCGTAGCGCCGGTCAAGGCATGTGAAATCGCAACGGGCTTACGCAGCCCCCGAGAGCAGAGCCAGCGCCTCCTCGTGCACCGCCTTGCTGCCGGCCGCCAGAATGCTGCCACCCGCCTCCGGCCGTCCGCCGTCCCAGGTGGTGATAATGCCGCCCGCCTGCTCGATGAGCGGGATCAGCGCGCCGACGTCATAGGGTTTCAGCCCGTTCTCCACCACGATATCCACATGGCCGGCAGCCAGCAGCGCATAGGCGTAGCAATCGCAGCCGTAGCGGAAGAGCCGCACGCGGCTCTCCACCGACTTGTACTTCTCCAGATCTCCACCGACGAAGAGATGCGGCGAGGTGGTGAACAGGATGGCATCGGAAAGAGACCCGCAGTCCCGCGTCTTAATCTGCCGTTCGCCGTCCGGCCCGCTATACCAGGAGCGCTTGCCGTCGGCGAAATAGCGCTCGCCGGTAAAGGGCTGGTCCATGAGCCCCATGGTCGCGCGCCCTTGCGACTGGAAGCCGATCAGCGTGCCCCAGACAGGCAGGCCGGAGATGAAGGCCCGCGTCCCGTCGATCGGATCGATCACCCAGATATGCTCGCGGTCGAGGCCGATATTATCGTGCTCCTCGCCGAGAATGCCATGCTCGGGAAACTTTTCCGTAATCAGTGCGCGGATCGCCGTTTCCGCCGCCCGGTCTCCCTCCGTTACCGGATCGAAGCCGCCCTCCATCTTGTTCGTCACATAGGCGCCGGTGCGAAAACGCGGCAGGGTCTCGGCCTTGGCGGCATCGGCGAGGGCATGGAAAAAAGCGCGATCGGGAAGCATGGGGAACACCGGCGAAGGACGAAGATGGGCTTTTTTAGACGCCTTCGGCAACAAAGCAAATCGCATTTGCATCGACGGCATGTGATCAAATTATAATCAGCAAATAAATCTGCTTGACATTTGTGCAGCGCACCATTAGCGTCATAACTACAGTCTTTGACTGTAAATACCCTCCTTGGGTGTTTCCTCCCTAGACTTAGCCGCGCCAAAAGCGCGGTTTTTTTTGCCCGCGCTTTCCCATCGCTAAAAGCTATTGGCGGTTATTCCGCGGCAAGCGCGGTATCGCCCGCGAAATCCTCGACGAACTCCGCCATCCGCCGCATGAAGACCGAAAGGGCAGCCGCCAGCAGCTCGAATTCCGGCCTCTTGGCGAGCGTCATCTCATCGACATAGAGGGAGCGGTTGATCTCAATCTGCAGCGCATGCAGGCCACGCACCGGTCTGCCGTAATGTTCGGTGATGAAGCCGCCGGCATAGGGTTTGTTGCGCACCGCTGAAAAGCCTAGATCCTCGAGGAAGTGCAAGGCCGCGCGGGAAAGCTCGGCCGAGGCGCTGGTGCCGTAGCGGTCGCCGATGATGAAATCGGGCCGGATATCGGAACCGGAAAGGCGGATATTGCCGGGCATCGAATGGCAATCGACCAGCACGCCGAAGCCGAAGCGGGCATGGGTGCGGGCAATCAACCGCCTCAGGCAGGTATGGTACGGCTTGTAGATCGTCTCGATGCGCAAAAGCGCCTCTTCCACCGGCAGGCGCCCCCGGTAGATCTCCATGTTTTCCGCCACGATCCTCGGGATCGTGCCGAGCCCGCCGGCCACCCGCATGGAGCCGATGTTCACATAGGGCGGCAGCGGCCCGTCGAACATGCGCGGATCGAGCTCGTAGGGCTCGCGGTTGACGTCCAGATAGGCGCGCGGGAAATGGGCGAGAAGCAGCGGCGCGCCAAGCTCCGTCACTCCGGCGAAGAGCTCGTCGACATAATGATCCTCGGAACGGCGGATCGCCATGGAATCGAGCCGGGTTTCGGCAAGGAAGGAGAGAGGATAGCAGCGGCCGCTATGGGGAGAATTGAAAACGAAGGGGATGGTCTGCTCTGCGGGTTCCCTCACCTCGAAGTGCTCGAATTCTCCCGTCACCCAGTCCATCCGGCCTTTACCATTTCACCAGTTTGTTTATCTCGGCATGTTGCCAGTTGCCCGGCGGGAAGTCCATACTATCTATACCTCACCATAGGCGGTCCTTCCCCTATTAAACGGATGTTTACCATAACGTTGATAGCGTGGGCGGACTCATAACATGCGGAATTACGGTCCTGGAGATGATGCAGAAAATCCTTCTCGCCGAAGATGATAACGATATGCGCCGCTTCCTCGTGAAGGCGCTGGAAAAGGCGGGCTACAACGTCGCTTCCTTCGATAACGGCGCAAGCGCCTACGACCGGCTCCGCGAGGAACCCTTCTCGCTTCTCCTGACCGACATCGTCATGCCGGAAATGGACGGCATCGAGCTTGCGCGCCGCGCCACCGAACTCGATCCGGACCTCAAGGTGATGTTCATCACCGGCTTTGCGGCCGTAGCCCTGAACTCCGATTCCAAGGCTCCGAAGGATGCGAAGGTGCTTTCCAAGCCCTTCCACCTGCGCGACCTCGTGGATGAAGTGAACAAGCTGCTCGCGGCCTGAGCCGCGAAAGTCCGGGAAATGCGGGGCATTCAAAAAAGCTTCGCATTTCATGCCAAAAACCAGTTGACGGCCAGATCAGCTTATGGTCTATGCGCCGCCATCGGATGGGCGTGTAGCTCAGCGGGAGAGCACTACGTTGACATCGTAGGGGTCACAAGTTCAATCCTTGTCACGCCCACCATTCGAATTCGCTGAACACAGCAAGGGCTTTCGGGAAACCGGAAGCCCTTTTTACTTGGCGGCCCTTAGGCTCATCCGACCGATACCAGCCTCGCTGTCAGCATGCTCTTTAGACGGCATGCGAATACGCCAGCGGCGCGGCCGCGCTTAAAAACATTCCGCAGATGGAATCACGACTGCCGCTTTCGCCACCGGCAGGAACCGCTCCGCCTCGCCGATGCCGGCTGCGCGCCGTGCAAATCCGATGCGTATGTTGGACTTTACGGAGGCGCCTCTAGATTATCATGAAACCCACCGGAGATGACCCGAATTGCAGAAACCTCCGCTATCCGGCATTTCACCGATCTCCTTTTTCGGCTCCGCCATAATCTCGCTCGGTCTGATCGTCTTTGCGACCGTGGCCCCTGCCACGGCTTCAAGGGTTTTCGAGACCGCGAACAAATGGATCGTGGAGGAGGCCGGCTGGCTCTATATGCTGGCGGTTGCCGGGTTCGTGATGTTTCTGCTCGGGCTTGCGATAAGCCCCCTCGGCAGGATCAAACTCGGCCCCGACGATTCGTCTCCCGATTATACCTACGGAACCTGGGTCGCCATGCTGTTCAGCGCGGGGATGGGGATCGGCATCGTCTTCTTCGGCGTTGCCGAACCGATCACGCACTTCTCGACGCCGCCGGATGCGCCGGCCCGCACGCCCCAGGCCGCGCGCGACGCGATGGAGATAACCTTCTTCCACTGGGGCATTCACGCCTGGGCGATCTATGCGGTGATCGGTCTGTCGCTCGCCTATTTCGGCTATCGCAGAGGCGAGCCGCTCGTCATTCGCTCGGCCTTCCGGCCGCTCCTCGGCGAGAGGGTGAACGGGCCGATCGGCGACATGATCGACATCTTCGCGGTGGTGGGCACTCTTGCCGGCCTTGCGACCTCATTGGGTCTCGGTGTCGCCCAACTCAATGCCACCGGCGCCTATCTCTTCGGCCTCGAGCAGAACATCACGACGCAGGTCGTCCTGATCGGTATCGTCACGATACTGGCCACCATCACCGTCGCCACCGGGCTCGACAACGGCATCCGCCGCCTCAGCGAAATGATCCTCATCGTTTCCTTCATTCTGATGGGGCTGATCCTCGTCGTCGGCCCCACCCGCTTCCTCCTACAGGCGTTCGTCGAGAATATCGGCCTCTATCTCAACGGCTTTGTCTCGCGCACCTTCCACATCTATGCCTACGAGCCCACAGATTGGGTCGGCACCTGGACCCTGTTCTACTGGGGCTGGTGGATCTCGTGGTCCCCCTTCGTCGGCATGTTCATCGCGCGCATTTCGCGCGGACGGACGATCCGCCAGTTCCTTGTCGGCGTGCTCTTCGCGCCCGCCGGCTTCAGTTTCATCTGGTTCACGATTTTCGGTGACGTGGCGATCTGGCTCGACATGAATGCCGCCAATGGCGAGTTGTCACGCACCGTCGCGGAGAACATGCCGATCGCGCTCTTCACGGTATTCGAATATCTGCCATGGTCGGGCCTGCTTGCCTGGATCACGGGGCTGCTCGTCGCCGTCTATTTCGTGACGGCGTCCGATGCCGGCGCACTGGTTATCGCGATGATCACATCGCGGGGAGACGAGGAACCGGTGCTGTGGCTTCGCGTGTTCTGGGCACTTGTCTGCGGCGGGGTTGCCGCCTGCCTGCTCCTGGCAGGCGGACTGGATGCGGTTCAGATGGCGGCAGTCATCGCCGCCCTGCCGCTCGCCATCGTCATGGTCTTGATGTGCTATGGCGTCTGGAAGGGCCTCCACGACGAAGTGGCGCTGACCGAAAGCGCCGCCCTGCCCCCGGCGCCGCTCGTTCCGAACGAGGGAACCTTCCTTTGGCGGCGGCGATTGGGAGCGATCGTCAGCCATCCCACACGCCGACAGATCACCACCTATATCGACACGACAGTCCGCAAGGCGCTGGATGCCGTGGTCATCGAGTTGACGAAGCGGAACCTGTCTGCGGCGGTGGAAGATGCCGAAGACAGCCTGCGCTTGATCGTCAGTCACGGGCAGGAAGCGCCCGACTTCATCTATGAGGTCCGTCCGGTCAGCCAGCCGATACCGGCCTTTGCGCTGACAGACACGGCCCGCGGAGAAAGCGGCCGCAATCGATATTACCGGGCGGAGGTATTCCTGGCGCAAGGCGGCAGGGGCTACGACATCTACGGCTATGATGCGGAACAGGTAATCGCCGATATCATCAACCATTACGACCGTTTCCGGCACTATCTTTCATTGAAGGTGTGATGCCGGTTCCGGCCGTCTCTCCTGCTCTCCCTCCTACCTCCTTGTACGATCTTGCTTTAAGGGAACCGATCATGCAGCTAGTACCAACTGCATTCGAGATTCTTCGCTGAACGATATTGGGAGTAAGCGAGCGATGGCCCAGAAGATCATTCCCGTCATCATGGCCGGCGGCAAGGGCACCAGGCTCTGGCCCCTTTCGCGCGCCAGCGCGCCGAAGCAGTTCATCCAGTTCATCGGCGACCGCACCCTTTTCCAGGCCACGCTGACGCGGGTTTCCGATCCCGCGCTTTACGAAGCGCCGATCGTCGTCACCAACGAGGATTTCCGTTTCCTGGTGGCGGAGCAGGCCCGCGAACTCGGCGTCAAGCTGGCGGGCACGCTGCTGGAGCCCGTGGCCCGCAACACCGCCGCCGCCGTGGCCGCCGCAGCTGCCTTTGCCGGCACCCGCTTCGGCAAGGACGCCGTCATCCAGGTGCTCGCCTCCGATCACGAGATCATCGCCGATGCCGCCTATTTCGAGGCGATCCGCATCGCCCGCGATACCGCGCTCGACGGCAGGCTCGTCACGTTCGGCATCACCCCCACGGAACCCGCCACCGGCTACGGCTATATCGAAACCGGTGAAAAGCTTTCCACCGGCGCCCACGCGGTGAAACGCTTCGTCGAAAAACCCGCCCTCCCGGAGGCGGAGCGCATGCTCGCCGCCGGCGGCTATTACTGGAACTCGGGCATCTTCATGTTCAAGGCTTCCCAGGTGCTGGCCGAGATGAAGGCGCTGGCCCCCGAGGTGGAGGCGGCCGCCCGTGAAGCCACCGCCAGGGCCACCAGCGATCTCGATTTCACCAGGCTCGATCCGGAAGCCTTCGCCAGGAGCCCGGATATCTCGATCGACTATGCGATCATGGAAAAGACCGCCAATGCGGCGGTCGTGCCCTCCTCCTTCACCTGGTCCGATCTCGGAAGCTGGGATGCCGTCTGGAAGCTCGGCAAACGTGATGAGGCCGGCAACGTCACCGCCGGCAACGCCACCGTCGTCAATACAAGAAACTCTCTGGTCATGTCGCGCACCAGCCATCTGGCGGTGCAGGGGCTGGAAAACGTCGCGGTGATCGCCAGCGAGGATGCGGTCTATGTCGGGCGGCTGGAAGACAGCCAGAGCGTCGGCAAGCTCGTCAAGCAGCTCGCCGCCGCGAAGGCGACGGCTGCGCTCACCGAGACGCACCCCACCTCCTACCGTCCCTGGGGCGGCTATACATCGGTGCTTAACGGAGACCGCTTCCAGGTGAAGCGCCTCTTCGTCTCGCCGGGCAAGAAGCTGTCGCTGCAGAAGCATCATCACCGCGCCGAGCATTGGATCTGCGTCAAGGGCACCGCGGAAGTGACGATCGGCAGCGAGGTGAGGATCATCCGCGAAAACGAATCCGTCTATATTCCGCAGGGCGAGGTGCATCGGCTCGCCAATCCGGGCAAGATCACGCTCGAGATGATCGAGGTGCAGACCGGCTCCTATCTCGGCGAGGACGATATCATCCGCATCGAGGATACTTTCGGGCGAAGCTGATTTGGCTCGATTCCGCTGGAGGATGGCCGGCTTTCGCCACGAGTGGACATCCCTCGCGCGTACCAACGTCAGCTCGGATTAAAAGCCCTCCAAAAGTCCCGCCTCATCGCGCTAAATTCCAGATGCGGCCCTAGCTCGTTGGCCTCGAAATCGGCGATCAGGGCCGCTTTCTCCTCTGGCGATCTAGCCCGTTTCATCGCTGTGATGGATTTAATCAAACTTTGTATGACGGAACCTCGTCTTTCGGCCAAATCCGCCCTCTTGAGGTCTAAGTGATTAATCGTGTTGAGGCCTTCCGCCGTGTCGTTGCCGTTTATCATCGCGCAGAAAAAGCTGATGTATGGTTCGGGATCGACTGTGTAAGGATCAATGATCTGTTCGGCATGCGGGTCCTTGTCTGATTTACTTTGATTGCATAACTGGCAGGCGAAGCCGAGGTTGGACCAATCGAACGTTTTAGATACGTCCCGTGACTTCGGGAATATGTGCTCGATATCTCCGTGAGCGACAGCAAGGACCTTAGCTTCGCAGTAAGCACACTTCCCATAAGTTTCAGCGATCACAGCGGACTTTATGTCCGCATGGTTGTAGCGAGACTTCCGATAGGCAATTGCATTCTTGTCATTCGAGGCAATCGCAGACTGAAGCTCGGTCAACCAGCTAGCAGCATTGTTCGTGAGGACGGCAGGAGAGGCAGACTTATTAAGCTTGATCATTTTACAATGCGCTCAAGTGCATCAGGATAGAATTCGCCCAACCCGGCAGCCTGGAGTTGGGCTCTGAGCGACTGGATCGCATCCGCATCCATCTTTTTCGAAGCAAACGTCGCCGCTATTCGCTCCAGTTCATCGGCTGACCACTCCGGCATCGTTACCGGAACTCCAAGAACCTCACGGAGAATATCGTTTGCTGGTCCTGCCTTTTGAACGGTGTCGAGCTTACTCGATACGACCGAACGAGGCTCTAAAGGTTTTAGGCTCGCACCGTCAGCGGCTCTATGTTGCAGTGCGTAAACCACTGACTCTTTCACAGAGGAAATGATGAACGGGCTGTGTGTCGCCACGACAAACCTAGCCTGTGGGAACGCATCAACGATATTCCTGAGAAACGAACGTTGCATCGAGGGATGCAGGTGGTTCTCTGGCTCGTCAATCAGGACCATGAAACGTCCAGACTTAAAAATTTGGGACTGGAGAAAAACTTGCCAGCTTAGTTGGATAAGAGACATCAATCCGCCTGAGGCACCATCAATGGGAAAATCGCCGGACGACGAAACGACGACGACTTCAGGGGTTCTGATCTCCAGACGCTCAAAACCTACCTCAGGAGGAAGCACCTTACTGAGGATTGCTTGGAATTTTTCATAAAGGCCAGCTAGCTCGGGGACAGGTTTCACATGCTCGTTGCCAACCCCAAACGTTGCGAAACTGATGATTGCCTCTTTTAGAGCGGCAAGTGGATTCATCCGCACCCAAACTCCATCGCGGTGGTACACAGACTGCTCCGCACTTGCTTTCTCTAATTCAAAATAGAATTGGAACGCTTCTCGCGGGGAGAGCCCGGAGATCGGAATGTGCTTTAGCTGATCATACTTGGGTGCGGGACGATGAGAGCTTATACTCACCCCGGGTATTTCCTGATTCAGGCTGCGGCGAAGCGCATATTGCATGGTGTCGCTAGCGGGCAGACTGAGAGAGCAAATGCTTTTATTTGAGTAGGTAACCTGCCCAACCTTTTGCTGGTCAGTCTCGACGGGTTTTGAGGGTCGAAATATCTCGTCGAATTTCGTTAGCAGCCAGTTGCCCGGCGAAAACCGGATCGACTCTTTTTCCCGGATGGGAGTCGCCAAAAACTTCTCATCACTTTCGTAGGGAAAGTGGCACTTCAATATTTTCAATATTGTACTTTTGCCAGCGCCATTAGCACCGGTTAGAACGGTGAGACGGTCGTGAAATTCTATGTCAATTTCATTAAACTGTCTCCATCGCGAAAGCGTCAGCCTGTCAACCAATAAATCTTCCATTACTATACCTTAGCATTCAATTTGGCGATAACCGAGGCCGCTCTGCTTTCAAGATTAAATCACATTAAAAAGCACAAGCGTCACCAGGCAAGCGCTTTCTGTCGTAGTTGTGAAAGCGCCTTTCTCGTAAGTCCCGCCGTAATACAACCGGCGCCAACCTCCGGTCTGATGGCGGGACGTGGTCTCGGCTGTAAGTCCCTCTGCTTAACACCCGCTTCGGCGACTCTTCCGATTTCATGGAATGGCGCGCCAACGTCAAGAGCAGCGGGCGGGCATTGCTGATGCTGTTCCTGTTCTCGGATACCGGCCTCGATGACGCACCCACGAGAATAAGAAAGCCCATACCGTCATCGCCCGCGAGCTGCTGCCCTATGGCGAACAGGGCGCGACACTCAGACAACTCTCCGCCGACGGTTATGCCTCCACGGAAGATTGCAAGGTCGAATTTGCAACGGGCGCGGCGGGAACCGTCTATCTGTGCCATCCATTCCTTGTGCATGCCGCGCAACCTCACAGAGGACAGCAGCCCCGCTTCCTCGCTCAGCCGCCTCTTCTGCCGAAAGGTGAGTTCGATCCGGCCTTGCCGCCATCCCCGGTTCAGATCGCCATTCGGCAAGCTTGCGGGCTCACGTTTTAAGACCACGCGACACCCGGATGCTGAGCGGCACCGGGTGTCGCAAGTCATGAGTGGAACAGATGCGCGGCCGACACCATCTCCGCCGGCCTTTGCCTTGCAAAATCCGCCAGCCCATGGTAGTGACTGTCCAGTCAGTCATAATTGGAAGAAACAATGACGAAGGAAAAGGCCAGGCGAAAACTGGAGCCGGAACAGCGCCGGGCGGAAATCCTGCAGGCGGCGTTTGCCTGCTTTTCCGAGCGCGGCTTCGCCGCAACCCGCATGGAGGATGTCGCTGCCCGCGCCGGCATCGCCAAGGGCACTGTCTACCTGCATTTTCCGGATAAGGAGGCGCTGTTCACCGCACTCGTCTACGGCGTGGCCTCGCCGATCCTCGGCGAGGTCGAGGCCAGGCTGGCCGCCCAGGATATCTCGCCCCGCGCTGCCATTTCGATGTTCTACGCGGTTTTCGAGCGGGAAGTGCTCAATACCGAGCGCCGCCATCTCCTAAGGCTGGTCATCGGCGAAGGGCCGATGTTTCCGCGCGTGACGGATTTCTWTTATCGCGAGATCGTCTCGAAGGGCATTGCGATCATGCGCCCCCTTCTCAGGAAAGCCGCCGAGCAGGGGCAGCTTCGCAGCCCCATGCTGGCCGAAACCCCGCAGGTGGTCATCGCCCCGGCCCTACTTTCGCTCATCTGGTCGACGCTTTTTGACCGATATGAACGGCTCGATACGCGAAAACTCTTCGACGCCTTCCTCGATACCCTGTTCCTGCCGGATGGAGGAACCTCGCCATGAAACGCATCGTGTTCATCGTCCTCATTGCCGGCCCGGCCCTTGCCGCCCTCCCCTTCTTCCTGCGGGATGAGGCGCCGCGTCCCTATCAGGGCTGGGTCGAAGCGGACACGCTCTTCATCGGCGCCGAAAGCGTCGGCCGGCTTGCCGCCGTCGATGTCGAGGAGGGCGGAACGGTCGCCGCCGACGCCCCCCTTTTCCGGCTCGACACCGAAAACGAAGAAGCCGCCGTTTCCGCCGCGCGTGCCGCGCTCGCCCGCTCTGAGGCCGAACTCGATCTCGCCGAAGCCGCCCAAAAGCGTCCGGAGGAGATAGACGTGCTGCGCGCCTCCGAACGGGAGGCTGTCGCGCAGCTCGAACTCTCGAAACAGGAACTGGCACGCACCCGCTCGCTCGTCGCCAAGGGCACCGCCACCCAGGCGAGCCTCGATGTGGCGGTCGCCACCGAAGCGGCGAACCGCGCTTCGCTCGACAGCGCCCGCAGCCAGATCACGCTCGCCACACTCCCCGCCCGCGAACAGGCGGTGCGGCAGGCGCGCGAAAGCGTCGAGGCAGCGAAGGCCGAGTTCGCTTCCGCTGAAGCGGCACTTGCCAAGCGCGCCGTCTCTGCCCCAGCCGCCGGGAGCATCGAAAGGCTCTATTACCGCCTGGGCGAGGTCGTACCCGCCGGCAGGCCCATCGTCGCCCTGCTGCCACCGGAAAACATCCGCATCCGCTTCTTCGTGCCGGAAACCGAGATAGCGAGGCTTTCATTGGGTCAACCGATCCGCGTCACCTGCGATGCCTGCGAGCCGTCGGACGCCCGGATCAGTTTCATCGCGATGGAGGCGGAGTTCACGCCGCCGGTCATCTACAGCATGGAGGAACGCGCTAAGCTGGTCTACCGGGTAGACGCGATCCCCGCCGAACCCGCGAAGCTACGCCCCGGCCAGCCGGTCGATGTCCTTCCCGGACCACGGACCGGAGCGGGATCATGATCGCCGAAAACGCGCCCGAGGTCGTCATCGACGTCCATCACCTGACCAAGAGCTTCGGCGGCCGCAAGGTGGTGGATGATGTCTCCATGTCGGTCCGGAAGGGGCGCATCCACGGTTTCCTCGGCCCCAACGGCTCCGGCAAGACGACGACGATCCGCATGCTCTGCGGCCTGCTCACGCCGGATAGCGGCACCGGCACCTGCCTCGGCTTCGACATCCTTACCGAAAGCGACCGCATCCGCCGCCGCGTCGGCTACATGACCCAGAAATTCTCGCTCTACCAGGACCTCTCGATCCGCGAAAACCTGGAATTCGTGGCCCGCGTCTATGGCCTGCCCGATCCGCGCGGCAAGGCGGGCGCCGCGATCGAACGCCTCGGCCTCAAGGGGCGCGAGAAACAGCTTGCAGGCGAGCTTTCCGGCGGCTGGAAGCAGCGGCTCGCGCTCGGCGCCTGCATCCTGCCAGAGCCGGCGCTGCTCCTGCTCGACGAGCCGACCGCCGGCGTCGATCCCAAGGCCCGGCGCGACTTCTGGAACGAGATCCATGCGCTTGCCGCCGAAGGCCTCTCGGTACTGGTCTCGACTCACTACATGGACGAGGCGGAGCGCTGCCACGAGATCGCCTATATCGCCTATGGCAGGCTTCTTGCCGAGGGCACGGTGGACGAGGTGATCGAAGGCACCGGCCTCGTCACCTTCACAGTCTCCGGTCCGGACGTGCATCGCCTCCAGTCCGAACTCGACGGCGTGTCGGGCATAGACATGATCGCCCCCTTCGGCACCAGCCTGCATGTCGCCGGCCGCGATGCGGAGGCGCTGGAAAAGGCGATCGCCCCATGGCGCGAACGTCCCGGCCTCAAATGGGAAAAGGGTGAGGCAACGCTGGAGGATGCCTTTATCGACCTGATGCGCCGTTCGGAGGACAATTTCCGATGAGTGCAAATGGCCCAAACAACGGCAAAGCCAACGGAGGCTTCTTCGGCCGCTTCTGGGCGATGACGGTCAAGGAATTCATCCAGATGACCCGCGACCGCATCACGCTCGCGACCATGATCATGATCCCGATCATGCAGCTTCTTCTTTTCGGCTTCGCGATCAATACCACGCCGCACAACCTGCCGACCGCCGTCCTGATGCGCGAGAACACGGATGTCGGCCGCTCCATTCTCGCCGCGCTCCACAATACCGATTTCTTCGAGGTCCGCTCGGTCGTCACCCGCGCCGAGGACATGAACCGCGTGCTCGAATCCGGCGATGCGCTCTTCGTCGTGGAAATCCCGGAGGGATTCGAACGCAGCCTGAGGCGCGGCGATACCCCTGCCCTGCTGATAGCCGCCGATGCCACGGACCCCGTGGCCGCGAGCTCGGCGCTCGGCGCGCTCTCCGGCATCGTCACTTCCGCGCTTGCCGACGACCGCCAGGTGGAGTTTATGGAACCGGTAAAGCCGGCCTTCGAAATCATCCAGCACCGGCGCTACAATCCGGCCGGTTCCTCGACGCTCAACATCGTGCCTGGCCTGCTCGGCACCATCCTGACCATGACGCTCCTGATCTTCACAGCCCTTTCGGTGACGCGAGAGACCGAGCGCGGCACCATGGAGAACCTGCTTTCCATGCCCCTCAAGCCGCTTGAGATCATGCTCGGCAAGATTACTCCTTACGTTCTGATCGGGCTCATTCAGGCGCTCATCATCATCGCCGCCGGCATCCTCGTATTCCGGGTGCCTATCATCGGCAGCTCGGCCTCGCTCGCCGCCATCACGGCACTCTTCGTCATCACCAACCTGTCGATCGGCTACACATTCTCCACCATGGCCACGAACCAGTTGCAGGCCATGCAGATGGCGATGATGTTCTTCCTGCCGAACATCCTGCTCTCCGGCTTCATGTTCCCCTTTGCCGGGATGYCGCGCTGGGCGCAGTGGTTCGGCGAGGCACTTCCCCTCACCCATTATCTCCGCGTCGTGCGCGCCGTCATGCTGAAGGGCGCGGAAATCGGCACGCTCGCCTATGATACGGCGGCACTCGCCGGCCTCACCCTCATCGCCATGCTGATCGCGGTACGCCGCTTCCGCCGCACGCTGGATTGAACCACCGCCTGCCTTGCTTTCTCCCCTTGCATTGCACAAGATCGCGGCGGATTCTGCCGACACCAAGGAACCTCGATGCCGAAAGGCTCTGCTACCGAATTGAAGCCCGGAAACGACGACGACCCTGTTCTCGGCTACGCGGCCCTGCCAGGCGTCCCAGACGAGATGCTGGACTCCGGCGGCAATGTCCGGTCGGTCTGGCGGAACCTCATGTCAGCGCTCGGCCGCATGCCCGAAAGCGAGCTTCAGGAGCGCTTTGCCCGCGCCGACCGTTATCTGCGCGATGCCGGCGTCTTCTACCGCACCTACGGCACTGAAACCGGCAGCGAGCGGGAATGGCCGATCTCCCACGTTCCGGTCCTGATCGACGGTCGGGAATGGGAAGCGGTCTCGAAGGGCCTCGTCCAGCGTGCAAACCTTCTCGAAGCCGTCATGGCCGATCTCTACGGCGAGAACAGCCTGGTGCGGGAAGGCTTCCTGCCGCCCGCTCTGGTGGCGGGCAATCCGGAATTCCTGCGCCCGCTGGTCGGCGTCAAGCCGGCCGATGGCCATTACCTGCACTTCTGCTCCTTCGAGATCGGCCGCGGTCCGGACGGCAACTGGTGGGTTCTGGCGGATCGCACGCAGGCGCCCTCCGGCGCCGGCTTCGCGCTGGAGAACCGCGTCGCCACCACCCGCGCCTTTTCCGATATCTATGCCGAAACCCATGTGCATCGCCTCGCCTCCTTCTTCGGCGCTTTCCGCGATGCGTTGCAGGCGAAGAAGAAATATCCGGACGACCGCATCGCGGTACTGACCCCCGGCCCCGCCAACGAAACCTATTTCGAGCACGCCTATATCGCCCGCTACCTCGGTTTCATGCTCCTGGAAGGCGAAGATCTCACCGTCGTCAACGACCGGGTGATGGTTCGCACCGTCGCGGGCCTCAAGCCCATCAGCGTGCTCTGGCGCCGCCTCGATGCCTCTTTCGCCGATCCGCTGGAGCTTGATCAGAACTCCCATATCGGCACGCCCGGCATGGTGCAGGCGCTGCGCTCCGGCTCGGTCACGCTCGTCAATGCTCTGGGCTCCGGCATCCTCGAAACCCGCGCCCTTCTCGCCTTCACGCCGGCCATCTGCCGCCGGCTCATGGGCGAAGACCTGCTGATGCCCTCGGTCGCCACCTGGTGGTGCGGCCAGAAGGCCGAACGGGATCATGTGGCGAAGAACATCGACCGGATGGTCATCGGCCCCGCCTATTCACGCCTGCCCTTCTTCGATGACGACGGCCAGTCGGTCGCCGGCTCCTCTGTCCGCGAAAGCGCCAAAGGCTCGATCGCCGATTGGCTCGCCTCCGACGGCGCCGGACTGGTCGGCCAGGAAGCCGTGACGCTTTCCACCACCCCGGCTTACGTCAACGGCAGGCTCATGCCGCGGCCGATGTCGCTGCGCGTCTTCGCCGCCCGCACCGAGCACGGCTGGCAGATCATGCCGGGCGGGTTCGCCCGCATCGGTTCCGGCGACGACGTGGCGGCGATCGCCATGCAGGCGGGCGGCACGGCGGCCGATGTCTGGATCGTCTCGGACAAGCCGGTTCCCAGGCAATCCCTGCTGCCGCCGGAGGAAAGCTTCAACCGCAACATGCCGGGCAGCCTGCCGAGCCGCGCGGCCGACAATCTCTATTGGCTCGGCCGCTATATCGAGCGGGCAGAAGGGGCGCTGCGCATCCTGCGCGCCTGGCATCTGCGCTATGCGGAATCGGCCGATCCGAACCAGCCGCTGCTGGCCGATGTCGCCCGCTATCTCGAGAAGACCGGCATCGACATGAAACAAGCCGTGCCGGCCCCGCTGCTCCGCAACATCGACAGCGCCATCCACTCGGCAAGCAATATCCGCGACCGCTTCTCTCCGGATGGCTGGCTGGCCCTGACCGATCTCGCCAAGACTGCCCGCCGCTTCCATGAGACCGTGCAGCCGGGCGATGACGCAGCCCATGCCATGACCATCCTGCTGCGCAAGCTCGCGGGCTTTGCCGGCCTCGTGCACGAGAACATGTACCGCTTCACCGGCTGGCGTTTCCTCTCGATCGGCCGGCATCTCGAACGCGGCCTTCACATGACCCGTCTGCTCGGCCACATGTTCGGCCCGGATGCCCCGGACGGCTCGCTCGACATGCTGATCGAGATCGGAGACAGCGTCATGACCCACCGCCGGCGCTACAACGTCAACACCGCCCGGCTGACAGTGGCCGATCTGCTGGCGCTCGATCCCTTGAACCCGCGCTCGATCCTCTTCCAGCTGAACGAGATCCGCGCCGAGATCGAGCAATTGCCGAACGCGCTCGTCAACGGCCAGATGTCGCCCTTCTACCGGGAAGCGATGCGGCTGCATTCCACGCTGGCGGTCATGACGCCCGAGGCCATGTCGGAGGAGATATTCCGCAGGTTCGAGCTCGAACTGGAAAGCCTCTCCGATCTTCTCGGCCAGACTTACTTTCACTGATGCTGTACGACCTTTCTCTCCACATGGGCTATGCCTACGACGCTCCGGCATCGGGAGCCCGGCATGTGATCCGCGTCATGCCGCTTTCGTTGCCGGATCGGCAGCGGCTGGTCGCAGGTTCACTCTCCATCTCCCCTGCCGTCGACGAGAGAACCGCCTTCCTCGATTTCTTCGGCCAGCAGGCGACCTCCATCCTGGTGCGCGCGCCGCATGATCGGCTGGATATCCGCATGCAGGCCCGCGTCATGGTCGAAAGCCAACCGATGACCGCCGATCTTTCGCCGGAACTTGCAAAGCTGCCTGAGGAGCTTGCGGCGGTCTGGTCGGTCGACGCCGCCTCTCCGCACCACCTCGCGGCTCCAAGCCCGCGCCTTCCGCGGGAGCCCGAGATCGCCGCCTATGCCCGCGAACTGGCCGGACCCGGCCAAACGGTGCGGGAAATCGCCATGGCGCTCTCGGCCCGCATCCACCGGGATTTCACTTATGACCCGGAGGCCACCACCGTCGACACCACGCCCGGCGAGGCCTTCCGCCTGAAGCGCGGCGTCTGCCAGGATTTCGCCCATGTGATGATCGTAGCGCTTCGAAGCCTCGGCATCCCGGCGGGCTATGTCAGCGGTTTCCTGCGCACCATCCCGCCGCCCGGCAAGGAGCGGCTGGAAGGAGCCGATGCCATGCATGCCTGGGTGCGTGTCTGGTGCGGCGGCACCATGGGCTATGTCGAGCTGGACCCCACCAACGACATGCCGGCCGGCAGCGATCATATCGTCGTCGGCTATGGCCGCGACTACTCCGATATCGCCCCCGTCATCGGCATCCTCAAGGGTTACGGCAACCAGAAAACCATCCAGGCCGTCGATGTCGTCCCGGTGAGCTAATTCCCCTAAAAATTGCCGGGGAAATGCGCATTAGACCGATTTTGGCACTGATTCAGCCGATCGCTAAAATGCCGCCTGTTTCCTTAAGCCCCGGTACACCCGCTTGCCCTAATGGCACCACAGGCATTGGGGTTGTCCTTCACGAATGGGACTGGGGTTATGAGAAACGGCTTTTCGATCGCACGGTTCGCGAAGGACCGCGGCGGCAATTTCGGCATGATGACGGCAATATTGCTCCCGGTGTCTCTGGGGGTAGGCGGCGTAGCGATGGATCTCGTACGCGCCTCCGAACTGCGCACGCAAATGCAGGCCTCCGCCGACTCGGCGGCGCTCGCCGCAGCCTCCGCCATGGCAAGCAAGGAGATATCCGAGGCGGAGGTCGAAAGAATGGCGCTCGAATTTTTCAGCGCCTCGCGTGAGGGATCCGAGTCAAATGACGACCAGTCGGACACCGCCAAACAGTCGAATGGCGACGAGGGCGAAAACACGAATGTCCGGGTGACCAAGAACCCCACTACTGGCGGCGAAAGTTACAGTATCACGATCACCTCGAACCACGAGATGCCGCTGAACCCGCTCGCGACGCTGCTCGGCAAATCCACCATGACGGTCGGCGTCACCAGCACCGCAGTCAGCAGCGCGGTCACGGAAAGTCCTATTTCCATGTATCTCGCTCTTGACCGCTCCGGCTCGATGTCCTTCAAGACGGACACTCGGCATCCGACGAAATCAAGCTGCGACAACTATACGAGCAAGTCTTGGCCAAACACCTCCGGATCGAGAAACCCCTGCTATCTGCGCAAGATCGAAGCGTTGCAGATCGCCGGAAGCGCGCTTTTCGCAGGCATGGAAARGGCCGATCCGAAGGGTGACCTCGTGCGGATCGGCGCCGTCTCCTACACGCACCAGACCCAATCCGCCCAGAAGATCGAATGGGGCGTGACAAAGGCCAAAGCCTATGTGGACGCCCTGCCCTACAAACCGGAAGGCGGTACCGACGCAAGCGGCGCGATGCAGATCGCCTACGATGCGCTGAAGACGCAAAACAACACCGAAGCGGATGCCCACAAGTCGCGGGATCACGAGGCCTTTACGCGCTACATTCTCCTGATGACCGACGGCGAAATGACGGGCAACAGCTCGACCTGGAACTCCACCCTCGACAAGAAAACCCGCGATCTTTGCACGACCGCCAAGAAGGACGRCATCATCATCTTCTCCGTCGCCTTCATGGCTCCCGAGAAAGGCAAGGAGCTCCTCAGTAACTGCGCCAGCGGAGCGGAAAACTACTATCAGCCGGAGAATATGGAGCAGCTCGTCAAGGATTTCGGCGAGATTGCCGCCAAGGCCAACAAGACCATACCGCGCCTTACCAACTGATCGRCTCCGTTATCGAATGCCTGCGCTCCCGCCGTTTGTCCGGCGGGAGCGCTTTTCGTTTGCGCCGGCACGCTCGAAGCGTGAATGTCCCCGCATGTCAGCAATCACAAATCCTGTGTTGCCAGCGCCTCGCAACGAGGCATAAACTGCCGTTCCATATGGTCGAACCACATGGAATTTCTTCGGACCCGTCCATACCCGTTGCTCCCGAAAACGCTGGCGATCTCATGAATCCAAATCCTTCCCCGGTCGATCTACCCCAGCCCGCTCCTCGCAGCTCCCGCCCCGAAATCATGGCGGAAGAGATCATCGAGCGCCTCACCTACCGCATCGGCAAGGATGCCAAGGTCGCAAAGCCGCACGACTGGCTGACCGCCACCATCCTGGTGGTGCGAGACCGCATCATCGACAAGTGGATGGAAAGCACCCGCAAAGCCTATCAGACCGGCGCCAAGCGCGTTTACTACCTGTCGCTGGAATTCCTGATCGGACGCCTGATGCGCGACGCCGTCACCAATATGGGCCTGATGGAGGAGATCCGCGATGCCCTCTCCTCGCTCGGCGTCGATCTCGAAATCATCGCGGGGCTCGAGCCGGATGCGGCACTCGGCAATGGCGGCCTCGGCCGGCTTGCCGCCTGTTTCATGGAAAGCATGGCGACCGTCGATATCCCCGCCTATGGCTACGGCATCCGCTATGTCCACGGCCTCTTCCGCCAGCAGATGGCGGACGGCTGGCAGGTGGAGCTGCCGGAAACCTGGCTTGCCCACGGCAATCCCTGGGAATTCGAACGTCGGGAAAGCTCCTATGAGATCGGCTTCGGCGGCTCGGTGGAATCGGTCGGCAGCTATGACGCCCCGCCCCGCTATGTCTGGAAGCCGGCCGAGCGCGTCATCGCAACCGCCTATGACACTCCGATCGTCGGCTGGCGGGGAAAGCGCGTCAATACGCTGCGCCTCTGGTCGGCCCAGCCGATCGACCCGATCCTGCTCGATGCCTTCAACGCCGGCGACCATATCGGCGCGCTGCGCGAGAGCAACAAGGCTGAGAGCCTGACCCGCGTTCTCTATCCGGCGGATGCCAATCCGGCCGGCCAGGAGCTACGCCTGCGTCAGGAATACTTCTTCTCCTCCGCATCGCTGCAGGACATCCTGCGCCGCCACCTGCAGCAATATCCGGATTTCACCAATCTGCACGAGAAGGTGTCGATCCAGCTCAACGACACCCATCCGGCCGTTTCCATCGCCGAGCTGATGCGCCTTCTTTGCGATGTCCACGGGATGGATTTCGATCAGGCCTGGGGGATCACCAGGCAGACCTTCTCCTATACCAACCACACGCTCCTGCCGGAGGCGCTTGAAAGCTGGCCCGTGCCGCTCTTCGAACGCCTGCTGCCGCGCCATATGCAGCTCGTCTATGCCATCAACGCCCAGATCCTGCTGGAAGCCCGCAAGGAAACGCGCTTCAACGACGCGCAGATCCGCGCCATCTCCCTGATCGACGAAGGCGGCGAACGGCGGGTGCGCATGGGCAACCTCGCCTTCGTGGGGTCCCATTCCATCAACGGCGTCTCGGCACTCCACACCGATCTCATGAAGGAGACGGTGTTTTCCGACCTCCACACGCTCTATCCCGCCCGCATCAACAACAAGACCAACGGCATCACCCCGCGCCGCTGGCTGATGCAGTGCAATCCCGGCCTCACCGAACTGATCCGGGAGGTGATCGGCGACGGCTTCATGGATGACACCGAGGCTCTGAAGGCGCTCGATGCCCATGCCACCGACAAGGCCTTCCAGGAGAGGTTCGCCGCCGTCAAGCGCGCCAACAAGGAGCAGCTCGCCCATCTCGTCGGCAGCCGCATGGGCGTGCGCCTCGACCCATCGGCGCTTTTCGATATCCAGATCAAGCGCATCCACGAATACAAGCGCCAGCTCTTGAACATCATCGAGGCGGTGGCGCTCTACGACCAGATCCGCTCGCGCCCCGAACTGGACTGGGTTCCGCGCGTGAAATTCTTCGCCGGCAAGGCGGCGCCGAGCTATCACAACGCGAAGCTCATCATAAAGCTCGCCAACGATGTCGCCCGCGTCATCAACAACGATCCGGCCGTGCGCGGCCTCTTGAAGGTGGTGTTCGTCCCCAACTACAACGTCTCGCTGGCCGAAGTCATGGTGCCGGCCGCCGACCTTTCGGAACAGATATCCACCGCCGGCATGGAAGCGTCGGGTACCGGCAACATGAAGTTTGCGCTGAACGGCGCGCTCACCATCGGCACGCTCGACGGCGCCAATGTGGAAATGCGCGACCATGTGGGCGCCGAAAACATCGTTATCTTCGGCATGACGGCGGAGGAAGTGGCGAAAGTCCGCGCCGACGGCCATAATCCCCGCCCCATCATCGAGGGCTCCCGCGAGCTTTCGCAGGCGCTTTCGGCCATCGCCTCGGGCGTCTTCTCTCCCGACGACCGCTCCCGCTTCTCCGATCTCATCGACGGCATCTACAATCACGACTGGTTCATGGTGGCCGCCGATTTCGACGCCTATGCCCAGGCGCAGCGGGACGTCGACCGCATCTGGAACGACCCGAAATCCTGGTACTCGAAGACCATACGGAACACGGCACGCATGGGATGGTTCTCCTCCGACCGGACGATCCGCCAATACGCATCCGAAATTTGGAGAGCCTGATGAAGAAATCGCCGCGAGAAGCCGATGACGGGAGAGCCCCAGGCGAAATTCCGTTGTCGGAGATCGAGGCGATTCTGGAGGGCAGGCATGCCAACCCCTTCGCCGTTCTCGGTCTCCACAAGCTCCACGACGGTTTTCGCGCCCGCTGCTTCATTCCCGGCGCCGAGGAAGTCATCGCGGCCACTCTCGAAGGCATGGAAGTCGGCGAACTGAAGCGCCGGCATGAGGCCGGCTATTTCGAGGGACTGGTCGACGTCTCCAGCCTGCGGCCGCTGCGTTATCGCGCCCGCCGTGGCGATGTGGAATGGGCCGTCACCGACCCTTACAGCTTCGGCCCGGTATTGGGGCCGATGGACGACTACTACGTCCGCGAAGGCTCGCACCTGCGCCTCTTCGACAAGATGGGCGCCCATCCGATGAAGCACGAGGGCGTCGAGGGCTTTCACTTCGCCGTCTGGGCGCCGAACGCCCAGCGCGTCTCGGTCGTCGGGGATTTCAACAACTGGGACGGCCGCCRCCATGTCATGCGGCTGCGCGTCGATACCGGCATCTGGGAAATCTTCGCGCCGGATGTCTCCGCCGGCTCTGCCTACAAGTTCGAGGTCGTGGGCAAGAACGGCAAGCTTCTGCCGCTAAAAGCCGACCCCTATGCCCGCCGCGCCGAGCTCAGGCCGAACACGGCATCCGTCACGGCACCCGAGCTTGCGCAGAAATGGGACGATGAGGCCCACCAGGAGTTCTGGTCCAAGGCCGATCACCGCCGCCAGCCGATCAGCATCTACGAAGTGCATGCCGGCTCCTGGCGCAGGCGTCAGGACGGCTCCTTCCTCTCCTGGGACGAACTCGCCTCAGAACTCATCCCCTACTGCGTCGACATGGGCTTCACCCATATCGAATTCCTGCCCATCACCGAACATCCCTACGATCCTTCCTGGGGCTATCAGACAACGGGGCTCTTCGCGCCGACGGCCCGCTTCGGCGAGCCGGAAGGCTTTGCCCGCTTCGTCAACGGCTGTCACAAGGTCGGCATCGGCGTCATCCTCGATTGGGTGCCGGCCCACTTCCCCACCGACGAGCACGGCCTGCGCTGGTTCGACGGCACGGCGCTTTACGAGCACGACGATCCGCGAAAGGGGTTCCATCCCGACTGGAACACCGCGATCTACAATTTCGGCCGCATCGAGGTTCTTTCCTATCTGGTCAACAACGCCCTCTACTGGGCGGAGAAATTCCATCTCGACGGATTGCGCGTCGATGCCGTCGCCTCCATGCTCTACCTCGACTATTCGCGGAAGGAAGGCGACTGGGTTCCGAACGAATATGGCGGCCGCGAGAATCTGGAAGCGGTGCGCTTCCTCCAGAAGATGAACTCGCTCTCCTACGGCCAGCATCCGGGCGTGATGACGATCGCTGAGGAGAGCACCTCCTGGCCCAAGGTTTCCCACCCCGTTCACGAAGGGGGGCTCGGCTTCGGCTTCAAGTGGAACATGGGCTTCATGCACGATACGCTGAGCTATCTGAAACGCGAGCCGGTGCATCGCCAGTTCCACCACAACGAAATCACCTTCGGCCTGCTCTATGCCTGGTCGGAGAATTTCGTGCTGCCGCTGTCCCATGACGAGGTCGTCCACGGCAAGGGTTCGCTGATCGCAAAGATGGCTGGCGACGACTGGCAGAAATTCGCGAACCTGCGCGCCTACTACGCCTTCATGTGGGGTTATCCCGGCAAGAAGCTCCTGTTCATGGGGCAGGAATTCGCTCAATGGGCCGAGTGGAGCGAGGACCGCCCGCTCGACTGGAACCTGCTGGCCTATCATCCGCACGAGGGTATGCGCCGCCTGGTGCGTGACCTGAACTTCTGCTACCGCTCCAAGCCCGCCCTGCACGCCCGCGACTGCGAACCCGACGGCTTTCGCTGGCTGATCGCCAACGACCAGGAAAACTCCGTCTTTGCGTGGATTCGCATGGCCCCGGACGCGAAACCGGTCGTGGTCATCACCAATTTCACGCCGGTCTATCGGGAAAATTATCGTCTGCACTTGCCAAGCGCCGGAAGGTGGCGGGAAATTCTCAACACCGACGCGGAAATCTACGGCGGCAGCGGCAAGGGCAATGGCGGCCGGGTGCAGGCGGTCGATGCGGGAGGAGAAATCACCGCCGAGATAACATTGCCGCCGCTGGCGACGATCATGCTGGAACCGGAACAAGCCTGAAGAAAACGGGAGGGGAACTGATGAACGACAGAAGAATCCAGCCCTTGGCACGCGATGCCATGGCCTATGTACTGGCCGGCGGCCGCGGCAGCCGCCTCAAGGAACTGACGGACCGCCGCGCCAAGCCTGCGGTCTATTTCGGCGGCAAGGCACGGATCATCGATTTCGCGCTGTCCAACGCGCTGAATTCCGGCATCCGCCGCATCGGGGTCGCCACCCAGTACAAGGCCCATTCGCTGATCCGCCACCTTCAGCGCGGCTGGAACTTCTTCCGCCCCGAGCGCAACGAGAGCTTCGATATCCTGCCCGCCAGCCAGCGCGTTTCCGAGACGCAGTGGTATGAGGGCACCGCCGACGCGGTCTACCAGAACATCGATATCATCGAGCCCTATGGCCCGGAATACATGGTGATCCTGGCCGGCGACCACGTCTACAAGATGGACTACGAATACATGCTGCAGCAGCATGTGGATTCCGGAGCAGACGTCACTGTCGGATGCCTCGAAGTGCCGCGCATGGAGGCGACCGGTTTCGGCGTCATGCACGTCAACGAGAAAGACGAGATCATCGATTTCGTGGAAAAGCCCGCCGATCCGCCGGGCATTCCCGACAAGCCCGACCACGCGCTCGCCTCGATGGGCATCTACGTCTTCCACACGAAATTCCTGATCGAATGCCTGCGCCGCGATGCCGCCGATCCCTCATCGAGCCGGGATTTCGGCAAGGACATCATTCCCTATATCGTCAAGAACGGTAAGGCGGTCGCCCATCGTTTTGCTAAGTCCTGCGTCCGCTCCGATTTCGAGCACGAGCCCTACTGGCGCGACGTGGGCACGATCGACGCCTACTGGCAGGCCAATATCGACCTGACCGCGATCGTTCCCGACCTCGATATCTATGACAAGTCCTGGCCGATCTGGACCTATTCGGAAATAACTCCACCGGCCAAGTTCGTTCACGACGACGAGGATCGGCGCGGCTCCGCCATCTCCTCGGTCGTTGCAGGCGATTGCATCATCTCCGGCTCCACGCTCTATCGCAGCCTGCTCTTCACCGGGGTAAGGGCGAACTCCTATTCGCGGCTCGAAGGCGCCGTCATCCTGCCCGAGGTTCATATCGGCCGGCACGCCCAGCTTCGCAATGTCGTCATAGATCACGGTGTAACCATACCGGAAGGACTGGTCGTGGGAGAGGACCCGGAACTCGATGCCAAGCGCTTCCGCCGCAGCGAGAACGGTATTTGTCTGATCACGCAGCCCATGATCGATAAACTGGATATTTGATGCAGGTTCTTTCAGTCGCGTCCGAAGTCTATCCCCTTATAAAGACCGGAGGCCTTGCCGATGTCGCGGGCGCGCTGCCGCTGGCTCTCAAGCCCCATGGGGTGACGACGAAAACCCTGTTGCCCGGCTATCCCGCCGTCATGTCGAAACTCCGCGGCGGCGCGGTCCGCCTGAGCTTCGTGGACCTCTTCGGCACCCGCGCCGACGTGCTGGAAGTCCGCTACGAAGGCCTGGACCTGCTGGTTCTCGACGCCCCTGCCCATTTCGACCGGCCGGGCGGCCCGTATGTGGATTCGAGCGGCAAGGACTATCCCGACAACTGGCGCAGGTTCGCTGCCCTCTCGCTTGCCGCGGCCGAAATCGCCGCCGGAAACATGGAGGGCTGGCGGCCCGATCTCGTGCATCTGCACGACTGGCAGACCGGGTTGGTGCCGGCCTATATGCGCTATTCCGGGGCGCCGGAACTGCCGAGCCTCCTCACCATCCATAACATCGCCTTCCAGGGACGTTTCGAGGCCGATATCTTTCCCTATCTCGGCCTGCCTCCGGACGCCTACGGCCTTGATGGCATCGAGTATTTCGGTGGCGTCGGCTTCCTCAAGGCGGGGCTGCAGATGAGTTCCGCCATCAATACCGTGAGCCCCTCCTATGCCGAGGAAATCCTGACGCCGGAATACGGCATGGGGCTGGAAGGTCTGCTGCAGTTCCGTTCCGCCAATCTTACCGGCATCGTCAACGGCATCGATGCCGCGCTCTGGAACCCCGAGACCGACCCGAAGCTCAAGCGGAACTATACCGCAGCGACCCTCAAGCACCGCCTCGATAACCGGCGGGCAGTCGCGGATCGTTTCGGCCTTACCGATGATGCGGGACCACTCTTTTGCGTGATCTCACGCCTCACCTGGCAGAAGGGCATGGATCTGTTGGCAGAAGTGCTGGACGAGCTCGTAGCCCTCGGCGCCAGACTCGCGGTGCTCGGCTCCGGGGAACGGGAGCTGGAGGAGGCTTTTCACATGGCCGCCGCCCGCCATCCTGGCCGAATCGGCATCGTGACGGGCTATGACGAACCCCTCTCCCACCTCATGCAGGCGGGAGCCGACGCCATCCTCATCCCCTCCCGCTTCGAGCCCTGCGGGCTCACCCAGCTCTATGGCCTGCGCTACGGCTGCGTGCCGGTTGTTGCGCGAACGGGTGGCCTTAATGATACCGTAATCGACGCCAATCCAGCGGCCCTCGCTGCACGCACGGCAACCGGCGTCTCCTTCGGCCCGGTCACCGCCGAAAGCCTGCTGCGGGCGCTGCGCCGCACGGTTCGCCTCCACAACGATCCGAAGGCGTGGACGCAGATGCAGAAGCAGGGCATGAAATCCGATGTCTCCTGGGAAGGGAGCGCCGGGCTCTATGCCGATCTCTATTCCAGCATTCTTTCGAAAAAAGGTGCATGACCATGATCAAGACCGTCGCAACCGCCCCCTATCAGGACCAGAAGCCGGGCACCTCGGGGCTTCGCAAGAAGGTCCCGGTCTTCGCCCAGGAGAACTATGCCGAGAACTTCATCCAGTCGATCTTCGACAGTCTCGAAGGCTTTCAGGGCAAAACGCTGGTGATCGGCGGCGACGGCCGCTACTACAATCGCGAGGTCATTCAGAAGGCGATCAAGATGGCCGCGGCCGCCGGCTTCGGCAAGGTCATGGTCGGCAAGGGCGGCATTCTCTCCACCCCCGCCGCCTCCAATGTCATCCGCAAATACGGCGCCTTCGGCGGCATCGTGCTTTCCGCCAGCCACAATCCCGGCGGCCCGACCGAGGATTTCGGCATCAAGTACAATATCGGCAATGGCGGCCCGGCGCCGGAGAAGATCACCGATGCCATTTTTGCCCGCTCCAAGATCATCGATGAGTACAAGATCGCCGATGTGYCGGATATCGATCTCGACAAGATCGGCAGCTTCGACCTCGCCGGCATGACGGTCGAGGTGATCGACCCGGTCGCCGACTATGCAGAGCTGATGGAAAAGCTTTTCGACTTCCCGGCCATCGGGGCATTGATCGCCGGCGGGTTCCGCATTGCGATCGATTCGATGGGCGCCGTCACTGGCCCCTATSCCAAGGAGATCTTCGAGAAACGGCTCGGCGCGCCCCAAGGTTCGGTCCGCAACGCCACCCCCCTGCCCGATTTCGGCGGTCACCATCCCGACCCGAACCTCGTCCACGCCAAGGAACTCTATGACGACGTGATGAGCGCGTCAGGACCGGATTTCGGCGCGGCCTCCGACGGCGACGGCGACCGTAACATGGTGGTCGGCAAGGACATGTTCGTCACGCCTTCCGACAGTCTCGCGATCATCGCCGCCAATGCGAAATGCGCTCCCGGCTATGCCAAGGGGATTGCCGGCATCGCTCGTTCCATGCCGACGAGTGCGGCCGCCGACCGGGTGGCCGAAAAGCTCGGTCTCGGCATCTACGAGACCCCGACCGGCTGGAAATTCTTCGGCAACCTGCTCGATGCCGGCAAGGTGACCGTCTGCGGCGAGGAAAGCTTCGGCACCGGTTCCGACCACGTGCGCGAGAAGGACGGCCTCTGGGCGGTCCTCTTCTGGCTGAACATCGTCGCCGCCCGCAAGCAGGGTGTCGCGGAAATCGTCAAGCAGCATTGGGCGGAATACGGCCGCAACTACTATTCCCGCCACGACTACGAGGAAGTGGATACGGATGCCGCGAACGGCCTGATGACCGCGCTGCGTGAAAAGCTGACCTCGCTTCCCGGTCAGAGCTTCGGCAGCCTCAAGGTGACCGCCGCCGACGATTTCGCCTATCACGACCCGGTCGACGGCTCTGTTTCGAAAAACCAGGGCATCCGCGTGCTCTTCGAGGGCGGCTCGCGCGTGGTCTTCCGCCTCTCCGGCACCGGCACTTCCGGCGCCACGCTGCGCGTCTATGTCGAGCGCTACGAGCCCGATCCGGCCAAGCACGGCATCGATACGCAGGAGGCGCTTTCGGACCTCATCAAGCTCGCCGACCAGATCGCCGATATCCGCAACCGCACCGGCCGTGACAAGCCGAGTGTGATTACGTGAAGCGCTAAAATCTCAGGTTCGGGAAGCCGCGGATGCTTTTACCCCCCTCTGCCCTGCCGGGCATCTCCCCCTCAAGGGGGGAGATTGGCAAGAAGCACCGCCGCTCGCCCCACTTTACCGAGCGGTACAGCGGAATAAACGCCCTCGAGATGGGCGAGGCGTTGCAACATCCGATCTCCCCCCTTGAGGGGGAGATGCCCGGCAGGGCAGAGGGGGGTGTGGCCATTGGCAAAACCCTTTGATTCCCCCCTCGGCGCCACCATCACCAAATCCGGCACCATCTTCCGCGTCCGCTCCGAGACCGCCGAAGCGATTGACCTCTGCCTCTTCGGCGAAACCGGCACAAGCGAAACCGTCCGCCTGCCGATGAGGCGCGAAGGCGAGGTCTTCACGCTCGAAATCGAGGAAGCCCACGAAGGCACCCGCTATGGCTATCGCGCCCACGGGCTCTACGACCCCGATCGTGGCCTCTGGTTCGACCCAACGAAGCTGCTGGTCGATCCCTACGCAAAGGAACTCGACCGGCCCTTCCGTCATGACCAGCGCCTTTCCACTTTCGGCGTCGATACGGTCGATCTCGTGCCGAAAGCTATCGTCACCCGCGACAGGAAGGCCAAAGTCGCACCGCCCCTTCTTCCGCCCGGCGGCTTCATCTACGAAATTGCCGTCAAATCCTTCACCGTCCTGCATCCTGATATACCGGAGGCGAACCGGGGCACGGTCGCCGCACTCGCGCACCCTTCCGTCATCGCCCATCTGAAACGCATCGGCGTCGATGCCGTCGAGCTGATGCCGATCACCGCCTGGATCGACGAGCGGCATCTGCCGCCGCTCGGGCTTGCCAATAGCTGGGGCTACAACCCCATCGCCTTRATGGCACTCGATCCGCGTCTTTGCCCCGGCGGAATAGACGAACTGCGCGAGACGGTCGCGGCACTCCATGAGCATGGCATCGGCGTCATCCTCGACCTCGTCTTCAACCATACGGGCGAGAGCGACAGGCACGGCGCGACGCTTTGCATGCGCGGCCTCGACAATCTCGCCTATTACCGACATCTGCCGGGCGAGCCGGGAACGCTCGTCAACGACACCGGCACCGGCAACACACTCGCCTGCGACCGGCCGCATGTCCGCCAGCTGATTCTCGATACGCTGCGCCATTTCGTGCTTCACGCCGGCGTGGATGGCTTCCGCTTCGATCTCGCGACTGTTCTGGGCCGCACAGCGGAGGGCTTCGACAGCCACGCCGAAACGCTCCTCGCAATGACGGGCGACGAGGTGCTGAAGGACCGCCTCCTGATCGCCGAACCATGGGATATCGGACCCGGCGGCTATCAGCTCGGACACTTCCCGGAAGCCTTCCTCGAGTGGAACGACGGTGCCCGCGACGACATCCGCCGGTTCTGGCGTGGAGACCAGTGGACCATCGGCGCGCTTGCCACGCGGCTTGCCGGCTCCTCGGACCTGTTCTCCGGCACCGGAACCCGCAGCATCAATTTCATCGCCGCCCATGACGGCTTCACGCTGATGGACCTCGTCTCGCATGAACGGAAGCACAATGATGCGAACGGTGAGCAGAACCGCGACGGGCATAACGAGAACTTTTCCTGGAACAGCGGCGCGGAAGGCGCCACGGACGATCCAGCTATACTCGCCGCGCGTCGGCGCGATGTGACCGCCCTCCTCTCCACCCTGTTTGCCACCCGCGGCGCCGTGATGCTGACGGCCGGCGACGAAGGCGGCCGCAGCCAGAACGGCAACAACAATGCCTATGCGCAGGACAATGAAATCACGTGGCTCGACTGGAACGCGCTGGACGAGACGCTCGTGGAGCACACGACGATGCTGGCGGCGCTGCGCAAGCGCTTCTCAGTCTTTTCGCAAACCGGCTTCTTTAGCGGCGACGGCGATGTGGAATGGCTATCCCCCTCCGGCGATCCGATGACGGTGGCCGAGTGGGAAGCGCCGAACGCCTCGGCATTGGGCATGATCCTCAAGACCCTCGACCGTGAAACCGGAAAGTCCGTGCGCCTTGCGGCTCTCTTCAATCGCTCCGAAAAAGCCTTGGATTTCACACTTCCAGGCAAGGGCTGGCGCGAGCTTGCGTCCGGTGCGCCGTGGCAGGAAAACGTGCCTGCCCGCTCCGTCCTCTTCTGCATCGAATGAGATGCTGCAGCGCAAAATATCGCTATCAAACGACCGGAAACCTTGTAAAAGTTTCTGTACCGAAAAATCAGTGAGGAAGCATGCCGCGCGAGATTTCGCTTATCGAGATTCAGAACCTGGTCGGCACGGAAGTCGGCATTTCCGAGTGGATCAGCGTCGACCAGCCGATGATCGATCTTTTCGCGGACGCCACCCACGACCACCAGTTCATCCATGTCGACCCGGAGCGCGCCAAGGCCGAAAGCCCCTTCGGCGGCACTATTGCTCACGGCTTCCTGACGCTCTCCCTTCTCTCCGCCATGAACTTCGACTGCGTGCCGAAGATTCGCGAGCAGACCATGGGCATCAATTACGGCTTTGACCGCGTCCGCTTCATGTCGCCGGTCAAGAGCGGCACCCGTGTCCGCGGCCACTTCAAACTGGTCGAGGCGCGCTTCCGCGGCGCCGGCATGCTGATGACCACCTACGAGGTCTCGGTGGAGATCGAAAACGAGCAGAAGCCGGCCCTCACCGCCAACTGGATCACCATCATCCAGTTCGACCCCAAGGACAGGCCGGAAGGCGTTTGACTTTTCCGGAACTCGCCTTAAGGTTGTCGCCGATATATTGGGGTGAGCGGCTGAGATGGGTGGACTGAACCCTGCTGAAATCGAGCAGACGAAGCTACTGGCGAATGCGTTCGATCGAGCATCGACAGCTTGTGTAACCGTCGGAATTGTAACACCTGTCGCTGCGATGCTTTACGGTATCGGCAATGTCGGTATTAAATTCGGCTTTGCTGTGCTAGGTTATCTAAGCGGTTGGCTTTTAATAGCCGTCTTCCTACATTACTTGGCAAGGCTAACCTTGAGGAGGCTCGCATGACAGCAGAATGGCTCTTCGTGTCYTTCGGAATGCCTGCACTCATTGCGGTGATCGCTTATGCTGCCTATCGCCTGCACGAATGGGATCTCGATCGCAAGCACAAGCATCGCCATCCTGGCGAGTGATCCTGCACGCGTCTAGACACCACCCATCTCCATCAGCACGAAGCCCAGCATCGGCGGCACCGCCGCCCCGATCAGTATATTGGCGGTCATGGGCGCGGAGAGCCCAAGCACGGCACCGGAAACACCCGCTCCGACAAGTGCGGCAAGCGGCATGGCGAGGCTTCGATCGAAGCCCGGAATGAAATAGGCGACGATCGCCGCCAGCGCCGCAACCGCCGCGACGAGAACGCCCTTCCAGATCTCTACCTTGGTAAGCTTCGCCGCGATCGCGCCGCCAATGATCGCCACGGCGAAGCCGAGCCCCATCAGTTGAATATGGTCCATGAATGCCCTCCCGTTTCAACGCGAGAGTGCTGTTCCTGAGAGCCAAGTCAAGTCAGGCTATCGTCTAGAGCGCCGCGTCCTGCGCGCCCTCGGCAAGAAGGCCGAAGGCATAATCGGAGAAGGAGCGCCAGACTTCCACCCGGAAGGCATCCTCACCGGTCCGGAGCAGCACGATCTCAACCTTGGCCAGAACAGTCCGCGAGCAGGCGCCGACCGGAAAGGCCGCAAGCGAAAGATCCTGCGGGCAGCCGGCATTGATCGCACGCACGGCACCTGGTCCGGAAACCAGGATCGCCGTGTTGCGATGGGAGACATCGGCCGCGGAATGCGTGACGCCGGAAGAGGCCGCGGCCTGCATCAGACCGCCCTTCCCGTCATCGATCACCAGCCACTCGTCCGGGCCGAGCCACAGAGCCATGCGCCCCTTCGCCGTGGCGGATGTCTTCGGCTTCATCGGCAGGTCGAGGCCGAGCGCGCGTGAAAGCGCGGGCACGTCGTCGGCGCTCGCACGCAACGAGATACGTTCGACGGGCGGTGCCGCTTCCAGCCGAACCGTCGAAGAACCGCCATGGAAACCTGCGAGCGGCAGCGCGCGGCTCGCATCAGCCTTGACTTTAGCCATTGATGCGGCCTCCTTCCTTGTCGAAGAACACCATGTCGGTAACTTCCACCGCGATCGTCCTGTCCTTCATCGGCACGTAGAGCGTCTGGCCGACGCGTGCCCTGCCTCCGGCCACCAGCGCCAGCGCAATCGATCGGCCGCAATTCTCCGACCAGTAGGAGGAGGTCACATGCCCGAGCATGGTCATCGGCTTCGGCTGGTTCGGATCGGCGACGATCTGCGCCCCCTCCTCCAGCACGTCGCTCGGCTTGTTGGTCAAAAGGCCGACGAGCTGCTTGYGGCCATCCCGGACGAGATCCGGGCGTTTGAGGCCGCGAATGCCGACGAAATCCGTCTTCTTCTTCGAAACCGCCCAGCCGAGGCCCGCATCGTCCGGCGTCACCGTTCCGTCCGTATCCTGGCCGACGATGATGTAGCCCTTCTCGGCACGCAGAACGTGCATGGTCTCGGTGCCGTAGAGGCAGGCGCCCATGGCTTCCGCGCGTTCCCATATCGCCTTCCAGACGGCAGGGCCGTAATCTGCCGGCACATTGACCTCGAAGCCGAGCTCACCGGTGAAGGAGACGCGGAAGAGCCGTGCGGGCACGCCCATCACCGTGCATTCCGCCACGCTCATATGCGGGAAGACTTCGTTGGAAATATCGACGCCCTCCACGAACGGCTGGATGATCTCGCGCGCCTTCGGCCCCTGTACCGCGATCACCGCCCATTGCTCGGTGGTCGAGGTGAGCCAGACCTTGAGATGCGGGAATTCCGTCTGAAGGTAGTCTTCCATGTGGTGCAGCACGCGCGGCGCGCCACCGGTCGTGGTGGTCACATGGAAGCGGTCTTCGGCAAGCCGTCCCACGACGCCGTCGTCATAGACGAAACCGTCCTCGCGGGTCATGATGCCGTAGCGGCATTTACCCGGCTTCAGCGTATCCCAGGCATTGGTGTAGATGAGGTTGAGGAACTGCGCCGCATCCGGGCCGACCACCTCGATCTTGCCGAGCGTCGAGGCGTCGAACACGCCCGCCGCCTCGCGCACCGTGCGGCACTCGCGGTTGACGGCAGCCGCCATGTCCTCGCCGCGCTTCGGGAAATACCAGGCACGCTTCCAGTTGCCGACATCCTCGAACTCCGCGCCCTCGGCCGCCTCCAGCGCATGCATCGGCGTCTTGCGGGCGGGATCGAACAGATCGCCGCGCGAGTGGTTGATGAGCGTGCCGTAGGTGACCGGCGTATAGGGCGCGCGGAAAGTGGTAAGCCCCACCTGCGGGATCGGCCGGTCGAGCACTTCAGCCGCGATCGCCAGACCGTGCATGTTGGAAAGCTTGCCCTGATCGGAAGCCATGCCGTTCGTCGTGAAGCGCTTGATATGCTCGATCGAGTGCATACCTTCGCGCACAGCAAGGCGGATGTCCTTGGCGGTCACGTCGTGCTGGAAGTCGATGAAGGCCTTCACCACCGTATCCGGCCCGGCGCCTTCGGCGGCGCCGATCATGCCGCCCGTCCATTCGAAGCGATTCTCGCCGGAAAGCGCGATCGAGCCGCCGCCCGCCGCGATCGCCTCGTCGATCAGTTCGGCAAGATCATCCGTGCCGTTGCAGCCGCCGATCGAGATGCAATCCTGCGCATAGATATCGGGCAGGAAGCGCTGCCCCTTCTCATCGAAGCGCAGCTTGCCGCGCGACTGGGAGAACAGGTGGACGGAAGGCGTCCAGCCGGCCGAAACGATCAGCGCGTCAACCTTGATTTTGCGGGCATTCGAGCCGCCGTTGCGCACCACCGTCATGGAGGAGATGCGCAGACGGCCGAACGTATCCGTCACCGAATGGCCGGTCAGCACGTCGATGCCGAGCGAACGGGCCTCTGCCAGCACTGCCTCACCCGGCTGCGCGCGGCAATCGACGATGGCAGCGATCGAAACGCCCGCCCGCTTCAGGTCGAAGGCCGCCTCATAGGCCGAGTCATGCGCGGTATAGACGCCCACATTGCGGCCCACGGCCACGCCATGGTGGTTGAGGAAGGTGCGCGCGGCCGATGCCAGCATGATGCCCGGCCGGTCGTTGTTGGAAAACACCATATGCCGCTCGATAGAGCCGGTGGCGAGGATGACGCGCTTCGCGCGCACCTGCCACAGCCGCTCGCGGGGCAGGCTCTTGCCGGGCCGCGCCAGATGATCCGTGACCCGCTCGACCAAACCGAGGAAGCCGTGATTGTAGTAGCCGAACACAGTCGTGCGGGTCAGCACCGTCACGTTCGGCATGGCCTTGAGCTTCGCGGCCGCGGCCTGCGCCCATCCATAGCCGTTCCGGCCATCAATCGTGGTCGCGGCATCCGCATGCAGCGCGCCGCCGACTTCCGGCTGTTCGTCCACGAGGATGACGGAAGCGCCCGTCGCCGCAGCGGAGAGTGCCGCCGTCAGGCCCGCCACGCCCGCGCCGGCAATCAGCACGTCGCAATGGGCATAGCGGTTGGCATAGTGGTCCGGATCCTCTTCCGTCGGCGCGACGCCGAGGCCAGCCGCGCGGCGGATGAAGGGCTCATAGACCTTCATCCAGGCTTCCTTCGGCCACATGAAGGTCTTGTAGTAGAAGCCCGCGGCGAAGAAAGGCGAGAGCAGGTCGTTAAAGGCGCCGACATCATATTTCAGCGACGGCCAGCGGTTCTGCGAGGAGATCCTCGCACCGTCGAACACTTCCTGCACGGTCGCCCGCACATTGGGCTGGCGGCGAGCCGCATCGCGCGAAACGTCGATCAGCGCGTTCGGCTCCTCGGCACCGGCCGAGAGAATGCCGCGCGGCCGGTGATATTTGAACGAGCGGCCGACGAGATGCACCCCATGCGCCAGCAGCGCCGAAGCGACCGTATCGCCTTCCATCGCGGTATAGGTCTTGCCGTCGAAAGTGAAGCGCGCCGTGCGGGCGGGCGTCAGGCGGCCGGCCCCCTTGATGCGGAACGCACCGGTATTTTTGGAGGAAGCGCTCATCGGGCGTCTCCTTCCACGGCTTCCCAGGTCTCGACGGTCTTTTCCTCGGCAACCGCCGTTGCTTCTTCCGCCGCCGGAATCGATTGCTTCGGCAGCCCCGCCTTGTATGTCATCAGGAACCTGTCGCTCACGGTGTCTCGCGCCGCATTGAAGAAGCGGCCGCAGCCATGGATGTGCCGCCAGCGCTCATAGGTAAGGCCCTTCTCGTTGTTGCGCAGGAAGAAGTATTCGGCGAATTCCTCGTCGGTGATCGCCGCGATGTTTTCAGGACGCGCGATATGAGCCTCGCCCGCCCAGCGGAATTCCAGCTCCGAACGGTCTTCCTCGCAATAGGGGCAGTGGATCAAAAGCATCTCGTCTATCCCCTATATATCAATGCGCCACGGCGGCAGCCGCCGCCTCGTCGATCAGCCGTCCGGTGCGGAAGCGATCGAGGTTGAGACCCGCGGCCAGACGGTGCGGCTCGCCCCTGGCGATCAGATGCGCGAAGAGGTTCGCCGAGCCC
This sequence comes from Rhizobium sp. LCM 4573, assembly GCF_001854865.1. Taxonomy (GTDB): domain Bacteria; phylum Pseudomonadota; class Alphaproteobacteria; order Rhizobiales; family Rhizobiaceae; genus Neorhizobium. Next base: position 640,085 of record NZ_MDDW01000001.1, read on the forward strand.
GGCGTCGCCTTGAACCCGCCGGTTCCCCAGCCGCAGTTGACGAAGAGGCCCGGCACCGGCGTGACACCCTGGATCGGCGATCGGTCCGGCGTGTTGTCGGTGATGCCGCCCCATTGGCGCATCATCTTCACCCGGCGGAAGATCGGAAAAAGCTCGCAGATCGCGTCCAGCGTATGGGTGATGATCTGCAATCCGCCGGTCTGCGAATAGGAATTGTACTGGTCCGTTCCCGCGCCGATCACCAGTTCGCCCTTGTCGGATTGCGAAATATAGGCATGCACCGTGTTCGACATGACGACGCAGGGGAAGATCGGCTTCAGCGGCTCGGAAACCAGCGCCTGCAGCGGGTTGGAATGAAGCGGCACGCGCACGCCCGCCATTTCCATGACGACCGAGGAGTGGCCGGCGGCCGAAACGCCGACCTTCTTGGCGCCGATAAAGCCGCGCGTCGTCTCCACGCCCTGCACCTCGCCGTTCGGCCCGCGGCGAATTCCGGTCACTTCGCAGTTCTGGATGATGTGGACGCCGCGGTCGGCGGCCGCGCGCGCATAGCCCCAGGCGACCGCATCGTGACGGGCCGTGCCGCCGCGACGCTGCAGCGCCGCGCCGTTGATCGGGTAGCGCGCCGTCTTGGAGATATCGAGCGGCGGACAATATGCCTTCGCCTGCTCCGGCGTCAGCCATTCGTTGTCGATGCCATAGAGCCGGTTGGCATTGATGTGGCGCTTGAACGACTGCTGGTCATGCACGTTGTGCGACAGCATCATCACACCGCGCGGCGAATACATGACATTGTAGTTGAGTTCCTGGCTCAAGCCCTCCCAGAGCTTCAGCGAGTGCTCGTAGATGTCCATGCTCTCTTCATAGAGATAGTTGGAGYGGATGATGGTGGTGTTGCGCCCGGTATTGCCGCCGCCGAGCCAGCCCTTCTCTATCACCGCGACATTGGTGATGCCGTGTTCCTTGGCAAGATAGTAGGCTGCACCCAGCCCGTGCCCGCCCGCCCCGACGATGACGACGTCATAGGCGCTGCGCGGCTCCGGCGAGGTCCATTGCGCCTCCCAGCCCTTGTGGGCACGCATAGCCTCGCGGGCTATGGCGAAAACCGAATACTTGCGCATCTCGCCCTTCAAACTCCCTGTCCGACGGTACTGTGGGTAGAGCCATACCCATCGCAAATCAACATCCGGCGCAATGGCTGTTTTGCGACGCATTCAAAGATTGTTTCGACACGTGGCCATATGGCCGACGCCGATACCGATTTCGCCAATCTCTGAAAGTTAGCGTCTGGACTTTGGGAGACTCATCTGCTATCTCGCTTCATCAATCGCACGGCCGCGCGCCGGGCAAGAGCATTCTATCGCCTTGTGTCACGTCGATATCGGGCGAGCAACCAAACCAAAGGAACGGGATTTCACGTGCAGGTACTTGTCCGCGACAACAACGTCGACCAGGCTCTCCGCGCTCTCAAGAAGAAGATGCAGCGCGAAGGCATTTTCCGCGAAATGAAGATGCGCGACTACTACGAAAAGCCGTCGCAGAAGCGCGCTCGCGAAAAGGCTGAAGCCGTTCGCCGCGTCCGCAAGCTGGCTCGCAAGCGCGCTCAGCGCGAAGGCCTCGTCGCCGGCGGCCGCACCGGCCGTTGATCGGCCGTTTTTTCGACGTTTTCACGTGCTTGTAAGGCGGGGGCGACTAGGGCGCCGCCGCTTTTTTTTCGATTTTGTCCGGATCGGTTCCGTGAACCGCTCCCGCTGCCCGATACGAGGAAACGCGCCTGATGGCCGCAAAGATTGCCGTTCGCTTTAGTGGAACTGAAACCTCCGGCCTCTTGCCGTCCATCCCCTTTCCATCCCAAGGAAAAACAGCGCTATCCCTGGCGGTTCTGGCTTCGCTCGCACTTGCCGGCTGCTCGTCCACCCAGACGACCGACCTGATCACGGTCGACCGCGCGCAGGGCTCGCAGGAGAACATCGCCTCCCTTTCCTCCGTCATCCAGGCCAATCCCCAGGACCCGGAAGGCTATAACGTGCGCGGCTCAGCCTATGGCCGCGCCGGCGACTTCCGCCGGGCGCTCGACGATTTCAGCCGCGCCATCCAGCTCAACCCGCAATTCTACCAGGCCTATGCCAACCGTGCGCTGGTCTACCGCAACATGGGCAAGCCGGTCGAGGCGATCAACGACTACAACCGCGCCATCCAGATCAACTCGAGCTATGACGTGGCCTATGTCGGCCGCGGCAATATCTACCGCCAGGCGGGCCGCACCAACGAGGCCTTCAACGACTTCAGCCGGGCGATCGAGCTCGATACCACGGATGGCCGGGCCTGGCACAATCGCGGCCTGATCTACCAGGTGCGCAACCAGCACGCCCAGGCGATCGAGGATTTCTCCAAGGCGATCTCGCTTTCGCCGAACTCGCCCGAGCCCTATAACGGCCGTGGCATCTCCTATGTGGCGCTGAACGACGACGAGAACGCTTTCGCAGACTTCAACCGCGCCATCGAACTCAACGGCGACATTGCCGAATCCTGGGCCAACCAGGGATTGGTCTACGAGCGCCGTGGCGACAAGGCCAAGGCTGCCCGCTCCTATTCCCATGCGGTACGTCTCGATCCGAACTACAAACCCGCCAAGGATGGCCTGGCCCGCACGCGCGGCGCATCAAGCTGATCGAAAAGCCGACCCCGCCTTTTGAAGCGGGATCGGTCTTCCAGCCGCCAGGATCAGCGCCAGCCGAGAGCCGGCGCGACATGCTTCAGGATCGCCTCGATCACATGGGCGTTGTATTCGACGCCGAGCTGATTGGGCACGGTCAGGAGCAGCGTATCGGCCTCCGCAATCGCCTCGTCCTGCCTCAACTGTTCGATCAGCACATCCGGTTCGGCGGCATAGCTGCGGCCGAAGATCGCCCGGGTCTTCGGATCGATGAAGCCGATCGAATCGTCCTCATTGCCACCACCGCCGAAATAGGCGCGATCCCGGTCATCGACCAGCGCAAAGATGCTGCGGCTGACCGAAACGCGCGGGGTCCGCGTATGTCCGGCTTCCTTCCACGCCTCGCGATAGGCGCGGATCTGCTGCGCCTGCTGAACGTGAAAGGGCTCGCCGGTTTCGTCGTTCTTGAGCGTCGAGCTTTGCAGGTTCATACCCAGCTTCGCGGCCCATACCGCCGTCGCATTGGAAGACGCTCCCCACCAGATACGGTCCCGCAAACCCTCTGAATGCGGCTCGAGACGCAAGAGCCCCGGAGGGTTGGGAAACATCGGCCGTGGATTGGGCTGTGCAAAACCTTCGCCTCGCAGCACGTCGAGGAAAACCTCTGCATGCCGCCGGCCCATATCGGCGTCGCTTTGCCCCTCGGCCGGCTGGTAGCCGAAATACCGCCATCCATCAATCACCTGCTCGGGAGAGCCACGGCTGATGCCGAGCTGCAGGCGCCCGCCGGCGATCAGGTCTGCCGCGCCCGCATCCTCCGCCATGTAAAGCGGGTTCTCGTAGCGCATGTCGATGACGGCGGTGCCGATCTCGATGCGGCTCGTCTTCGCGCCGACGGCCGCAAGCAGCGGAAAGGGCGAGGCAAGCTGCCTTGCGAAGTGATGGACACGGAAATAGGCGCCGTCCGCCCCGAGCTCCTCGGCCGCGACGGCAAGGTCTATCGACTGAAGCAGGGTATCGGATGCCGAACGCGTCTGCGACTGCGGCGAGGGCGTCCAATGCCCGAATGAAAGGAAACCGATCTTTTTCATGGATCACTCCGAAAAGGATATGCGAAGGATTGTTGCCCCTTACATGGCATGTCCGGCCGCCATCCGTTAGCCCGCCCCCACCGCATTTGCCGAAACGGATTGTTCGTTGTTGCTGAACGATGGTTCGGCATACGGCCACGGCCTGTTCGGCAGCGTCTGCTTTGTAGGGTCAGCCGAGGCGAATGAACGAGGATGTTCGCGTCGTAAAAAATTACCGAGCATTCGCCTCTTCCCGATCGAACACGAAATCCTCGGAGGCGTCCACGGAATTTCCTCAGGCGCTCCAGCAGTTCCTGGCGGGTCGGCTTGCGTGCCACCTCGAATTCCAGCGCATCGACCGCCCGGATCTGGATATCGTCGCCTATCTTCAACCCCAGCGCCTCTACCACTGCCGCAGGCAAGCGGACAGCGAGACTGTTGCCCCATTTCAAAACCCGCATTGCCCGCTCCCGATAGACAATTCTTGATGAGGTATATCTAGAACTTCAAGCATCCACGAAAAAGCCCGGCATTGCCGGGCTTTCACTACTCACTAATCACTAATCACTATTCGCTGCTCTCAGTGCTTCATCGCCTTGACGATGTCCTCCGTCATCTTCTTGGCATCGCCGAGTAGCATCATCGTGCCGTCCTTGTAGAACAGCGTGTTGTCGATGCCGGCATAACCGGAACCGAGCGAACGCTTGACGAAGAGGCAGGTCTTGGCCTTGTCCACGTCGAGGATCGGCATGCCGTAGATCGGCGAGGACTTGTCGTCGCGCGCCGCCGGATTGGTCACGTCGTTCGCGCCGATGACATAGGCGACGTCCGCCTGCGCAAACTCGGCATTGATATCCTCGAGCTCGAAGACCTCGTCATAGGGCACGTTGGCTTCCGCGAGCAGCACGTTCATATGGCCGGGCATGCGGCCCGCGACCGGGTGGATCGCATACTTCACCTCGACGCCGTGTTCCTTCAGCGTGTCGGCAAGCTCTTTCAGCGCGTGCTGCGCCTGCGCCACCGCCATGCCGTAGCCCGGCACGATGATGACCTTTTCGGCGTTCTGCATCAGGAAGGCCGCATCGTCGGCCGATCCCTGCTTCACCGTCCTGTCGGAATTGTCCGCCCCAGCGCCACCGCCATTGTCGGTGCCGAAGCCGCCGAGAATGACGGAGATGAAGGAGCGGTTCATGCCCTTGCACATGATGTAGGAGAGGATCGCACCCGACGACCCCACCAGCGCGCCGGTGATGATGAGCGCCAGGTTGCCGAGCGTGAAGCCGATGCCGGCGGCGGCCCAGCCGGAATAGGAGTTCAGCATCGACACAACGACCGGCATGTCGGCGCCGCCGATCGGCACGATGATGAGCACGCCGAGGATCAGCGAAAGCAGCACCACCAGCCAAAAATCGAAATGGCTTTCGGTCTGCACGAGGCCGATCATGAAAACGACGATCAGCACCAGGAGGCCGATATTGATGAAATGCCGGTAAGGCAGCATGATCGGCTTGCCGGACATGCGCCCGTCGAGCTTCAGGAAGGCAATGACGGAGCCGGTAAAGGTGATGGCGCCGATCGCCGCGCCAAGCGCCAGCTCGATGAGCGCCTGGCCGTGGATCGCGCCGATTTCGCCGATGCCGAAGGAATCCGGCGCATAGAGAGCCGCGGCCGCCACCATGACGGCGGCAAAGCCGACCAGCGAGTGGAAGCCGGCGACCAGCTGCGGCATCGCCGTCATCGGAATGGTGCGGGCGACATAGGCCCCTGCCCCACCGCCGATGGCGAGCGCCAGCACGATCAGCAGGAGGCCACCGAGGCTCGGGGTCGCCAGCAGCAGCGTCGTGCCGATGGCAATCCCCATGCCCACCATGCCGTAGGCATTACCCTTGCGGCTGGTGGTCGGATGAGAAAGACCACGGAGCGCCATGATAAACAGCACGCCGGAGACGAGATAGAGGAAGGCTGCGAGGTTCTGCGACATGTTTCTTCAGAACCCCTCAGCGATCTTTTTTCTTGTACATGGCGAGCATCCGGCTGGTCACCAGGAAGCCGCCGAAGATGTTCACCGAGACGAGCACCAGCGCGATGAAGCCGAAGCCGGTCGCAAGCCCGCTCGCGGCCACACCGACCGCCAGCAGCGCGCCGACGACGATGACCGAGGAGATGGCGTTGGTGACGGCCATCAGCGGCGTATGCAGCGCCGGCGTCACCGACCACACAACGTAATAGCCGACGAAGATCGACAGCACGAAGATCGCCAGGCGGAAGACGAAGGGATCAATCGCGCCGCCGGAAACGCCGTGCGCGGCGGCACCCACCGCATCGGCGACGGCAGGCGCCTGCTCGGCGGCGTTCCTGACGGCCGAAACCGCTTGATCGAGGCCTTCCAGCGCCTTGTTCATAATTTCATTCGCCATCAAAGCCCCTCCTTCTTCGCGGCATCGTCTTTCGCCGGTTTCCGGCGTGACCGGATGGCCTTTTCCGCCGGCGCGGCATCCGCCGAAGCAGGCTTGGACTTCCTCGGCGCGGCTTTCTTGGCCTTGGCAGGCGCGGCCGGCTCTCCGGTGATTGCCGCGGCAGCCGCCGCGAAGGCTGGATGCACCACCTTGCCGCCTTCGGGCGTCCAATGGGTCAGCATCGTCGCCTTGACGAGCTCATCCTCGGTATTGATCGCGAACTCCTTCGTCTGCTTGTCCACGAACGTTTCCAGGAAGGCGAAAAGATTGCGGGCATAGAGCGCCGAGGCGGAAGCAGCGACGCGACCGGGCACATTCGCATAGCCGATGACGGTGACGCCCTCGACCGTGGCGATCTGGCCCTTTTCAGAACCCTCGATATTGCCGCCGCGCTCGACGGCGAGATCGACGGCGACGGAGCCCGGCTTCATGGAGGCGAGCATGGCGCGCGTCACGAGGCGAGGTGCTTGCCGGCCGGGAATGAGCGCCGTGGTGATGACGATGTCCTGCTTGGCGATATGCTCGGCGACCAGTGCCGCCTGCTTGGCCTGATAGGCCTCCGACATCGGCTTGGCATAACCGGCGGCGGTTTCGGCCGCCTTGAACTCGTCGTCCTCGACCGCGATGAACTTCGCGCCGAGCGAGGCCACCTGCTCCTTGGCGGCGGGGCGCACGTCGGTTGCGGAAACGACCGCGCCGAGACGTCTTGCGGTGGCGATCGCCTGCAAACCGGCGACGCCTGCGCCCATGACGAAGACTTTGGCGGCGGGAACCGTGCCGGCGGCCGTCATCATCATCGGGATCGCGCGGCCATATTCGTGGCTCGCGTCGATCACGGCGCGATAGCCGGCAAGGTTGGCCTGGGACGACAGCACGTCCATGGACTGCGCACGGGTGATGCGCGGCATCAGCTCCATGGCGAAGGTGGAAAGCCCCGCTCTGGCCATCTCGGCCAGCGCGGCCTCGTTGCCATAAGGGTCCATGCAGGCGAAGACCGCCGCACCGGATTTACAGGATGAGATTTCAGCCGAAGCCGGCCGGTTGACCTTGAGCACGATATCGGCCGGCCGGGCATCCGCAGAGCGTCCGATGCGCGCGCCCGCCGCTTCGTACTCGGCATCGGGAATGCCCGACGCCACTCCTGCCCCGCTTTCCACCACGACGGAAAAGCCGAGGCCCGCAAGCCGTTTCACCGTTTCGGGTGAAGCGGCTACGCGCAGCTCCCCCTGGCCTTCGCGGCCGACAAATATCATCTTTGGCAAGAACCTGCCTCCTCCCGGTCAGAATCCCCCTCGGGACGGAGCAGCACTCCGTCCGCTAACTCCCATGCCTCCCCTGCCGCGCGATCAGCGCAGCAGCAGGAAACCGGCGATATTGAGGATGATGAAGAGGATGGTGGCGCCGAGGAAACCGGCCGTCGTGAAGAAACCGGCCGCCATGGCGATCAGCAGCACGACCAGGATCATGGTGCCCCACTTGGTACCTGCAATGAACAGGTCGTAGGTGCTCTCATGCTCCTCGTAATTCATCGGCGCGCCCGTTTCCACCGGTCCGCTGTGATGATCGTCCATCAATCCGTCTCCTTCAGACAACCGCTCCGCCAAGCCGCGGAAAAGGCGGCTCTAGCGGGCGGAGAAACCCTCGCTACCGTTCCGAATCCTGCCCTCGGACAGGACGGAACGCCCGTTCTGGCCTTACACAAAGCCGCCGCAAAGCGCAATGCCACCTCGGCGCCACATCGGTACGCTGCGGCGTCAGGCCACGTAGGCCATTTCGGGCGAGCCCGGACGCACCGCGCGCCGTGCGGTCGGCAGGATGRTAAGGGGCGCCAGATCGAAGCGCGAGGACCGCTCGAACATCATCCGGCGCTCATATGCCTCGGATTGGAAAACGGGGAAGCGTCGCATCAGCTTCGAGCGTATCTCCCGGGTCCGCGAGGCAAGCAGGGTCAGGTCGAAGCCGTAGGTCTTGGTCATGGTGGGCGGCACGACGGTATCCGCGTAGAAGAACCGCTTGTAGAATGCGGCATGCGCCGGCCGGATATGCTGCAGCATCCGATCCGCATCGAAATGGATGGCCGCCATGATGGTCGGCCTGACGGTGAGATAGGGCAAGGTCGAGCGTTCGTTCGCAAACTCGGCGTCGATGGCGAACCGGGCCGGATCGATCAGCGTCAGGCCGGCATCGAGAAACGCATTGATCGCGTCGGGAAAAACGCCGCTCGATTGGCTGACCCGATGCTCCGGCGTCACATAATGGATCCGCAGCGTGCTAACGAGTTCTTCGTAATAGTAAACACCGAAGACATAGGCATGGCTGTCGAAGTCTGTTTCGTCCAGCATGCTGCGCGCCGCAACCGGCAGCACGTTATGTGCCTTGTAGGCCTTGTAACGGAGCCTGGCTATATCTTCGAAATCCTCGTTACTTTGAATGCGGCGGTATTCGATATGGTCAAGGGTCTCCAGAAGCCTGGACGAGAAACTTCCATCTGTGCTGTTTTGATCTATCCACATCTTGGCAATCCTTGGCTGTTTACCAAGAATTAACCCTACACCGCGCGGCTACCGCAATGCACCAAAAGCAAAGTTTAATAGAATTTTAAGTGTTATGGTTAACGGAAAAGGCCATTCCGGCTCAAAACCCTGGATTGCGGCAGAATATCGGCTGCAAGCCGCTCAGCCGATGGTGCTGAGAGCGCGGGTTCGAGGGCCTTTGCGGCTGCGCCGAACGACGCCGGCGGATTTGGCGGGAGAGCCCGGCTTCGAGGCAAGTTCCTCTATCGCATCGGCGGGAACGGGCGGCGAAAAGACATATCCCTGCACCAGATCGGCGAAATCGTGCTGGTTGATCAGCGCGAGCTGCCCCTCCGTCTCCACGCCTTCGAGAACGACCTTCAGGCCGAGTTCGCGCGACAGGTGGACGATGCCGCTCAGGAGCTTGAGATGCCGCGGCTCTCCCTCGATGTCCTTCACGAAGGCGCGGTCGATCTTGACGATATCCAGCGGCAGGGAATGCAGATAGCTGAGGCTGGAGAAACCCGTTCCGAAATCGTCGATCGCGATGGTGACGCCCTTCGCCCTGAAAAGGTTGAGTATGGCGCTGACGGCAACCGGTTCGTTCATGAAGCAGCTCTCCGTCACCTCCAGATGAAGCCTCGAAGGTTCCAACCCGTATTTCGAGAGCACATCCGCCGCATAGGCGACGAGATCGGAATTCTGCAGATCGTGTATCGAAAGATTGACGGAAACCGGTATCGGGCTCTTCCAGGAGGCGCAATCACGGCAGGCCTGCTCGATGACGAACCGGGTGATCTGCGAAACGAGCGCCATATCCTCGGCAAGCGGAATGAAGACGTTCGGGCCGATCAGGCCCTTTTCCGGATGTTTCCAGCGGACCAGCGCCTCGAAGCATTCGACCTGCGAACCGTCCGGCCGGTACATGGGCTGATAGACGACGTACAGGCCGCGGTCCTCGATAGCCTGGCGCAGATCGGCCCTGAGCTTCTGTTCCTCCACATAGCGGGCATCCATTTCCTCGCGGAAGAAGGTGAGCGTTCCGTTGCCCCTGGATTTCGCATCGTTGAGGGCAAGGTCGGCCCTGATCTGCCAGTTCTCCATATCGAAGCCGCCGGCTCCATCGATGACGCAGCCGCCGTTCATCGACACGGTGAGGCGCAGGTCTCCGATCGGATAACTTCCCTGAATCCTGGCATGGAGCTCCCTGATGCGCTGCTCGAGAGCGGCGCGATTATCGCCCCCCGCTATCAACAGCACGAACTCGTCGCCGATCAGGCGGCCCGCCACGACATCGTCTCCGGCAAGTGCGGCCATGCGCATACCGATGAAGGCCAGCAGCCGGTCGCCGACCACATGCCCGCGCATGTCATTGACATGCTTGAACCCGTCGACATCGAGAACGAGGAGGGCGGCAAGAGCGTTTTCGTCGACAGCCTGAAGCTTTCCGATTGCAAGCTCGCTGAAGTAACCGCGGTTCGGCAGGGCCGTCAGCGCGTCGAAACGAACCATGTGCAGGATCTTCTCCTCGGTCGCCACGCGCGCACTGACATCCTCGAAGATGAGAACGACGCCGCCATCGGAGCGGTGGCTGGCGGAAAACTCCAGATGACGGCCCTCGCCGAACTGCAGCAGCGCACGGCGCTGCGCTCCCTCGGCAAGGCGCGCCACCTGCCACATGATGGTCTCGGACGGCGTGACGGCGGCCTCACGCAGCACCGTCACCAGATCGCGATCCTTCACCTCGGCGACCGGATCAAGATGGAGAAGGTCGCGCGCCTGGCGGTTGATCACCTCGATCTTGCCATCGCCATCAAGCATGACGAGGCCATGCGCCATGGTCTTGAGAGCGGTATCGAAGCGCCCGGCTATGACCGTGATGTCGCGGGTCGCGATGACGTTCTCATAAAGGAAGTCCCGAACGCCCATGGCCATGGAGCGCGTCGTCAGGCCGAAGGGAATGAGCAGCAGCGACATCAGCGCCAGGTGTAATTGGCCTGAGAGAAGGCAGGCGCCCATGATCGGCAGACAGCATGCCATCGTCTGGTAATCCACCGCATGACGCGAACCGTAATTGCGTCCCACGATCGACATCATGGAACCCAGCGTCATCGCGATGCAGGTGAAGGCGGCGAACGTATTCTGAAGAACGAGCAGCGCATAGCCGCTCGCGATGCCGAGCAGCAGGGCGGTCAATGCCGCCCCGACGACATAGCCGCACTCGACCTTGGCGATCTCCCGGCGAGACAAGGATTGCTTGTCCATCTTGTCGAATTTCGCAAAGCCGACCATGCGGTAGGCAAAGACCGCCATGAAACTCGCGGCCATGGCGAGATAGAATACGGAACCGGTACTGCTGAATACGATGAAGCACCAGACGACATGGACGACCACGCCGGTCACAAGCGTACCGCGATTTCCGAACAGCGAACTGACGAACGACAGATAGACATCTGTCGGCAACGTCTTCGCTTCCATCTGCTTCATCGGGCTCATCCCTAATTCCGCGGCGAACAGTGAAGAAAACACTTTAAAATTTGCTTGTCGGACCTGATCTTCCCCCATAGCGATCTAGGGGTTCGCCGCAATATGCTTAACAAACTTTCAATGAAATCGGTAAACTTTAAAGCTCTCCCCACGATCTAAGGCAAGCGGCGCCGAACAATCAGCCGTGCAGAACCTGAAAACACGCCGCCAATAACCGCTTTTCTTTTCAGAAGCGTTGGTTTACATCGCCTCCAAGGCGGCCGGGAGAAAAAGGAGCCGCCGGGAGAATGGGAACATATGTCGGCACTTCTGAAGTTCAGTGCTCTGATCGACCGCGTCAGTGAGGTCATCGGAAGGTTTTCGGGATACCTCGTTCTGGCCTGTTGCATGATCAGCGCCGCCAACGCCTGCATTCGTTATCTTTTCAATTACAGTTCGAACGGCTGGCTCGAGATACAATGGTATCTCTTCGCATTCATCGTGCTCCTCGGCGCCTCTCATACGCTGCGGCTCAATGAGCATGTGCGTGTCGACCTCATCTACGGCGCCGTCTCCGACCGCGTCCGGCTCTGGATCGACATTCTCGGCCTCGTCTTCTTCCTGATACCCGCCTGCCTCTATCTCGCCTGGCTGTCCTGGCCCTTCTTCACCGTCTCCTATACCCAGGGCGAGATGTCGTCGAACGCCGGCGGTCTCATACGCTGGCCGGTCAAGCTCATCATCGTTTCCGGTTTTGCCCTGCTCGCGCTTCAGGGGCTCTCGGAACTGGTGAAGCGGATTGCCGGCCTCAAGGGCCTGCTCCGGGTCGACACCACCTACGAAAAGCCGCTTCAATAAAATCAATGCTTCGGGGGGAATAAGCGCGCATGTTCGAATACGGCATAATGCCGCCGGCAATGTTCCTGGGCATGATCATCTTCATGCTCTACGGCTTCCCGGTCGCTTTCTCGCTATCGGCCGTCGGCCTTTTCTTCGGCCTTCTCGGCATCGCCACCGGCCACTTCGACTTCGCCTTCCTCCAGGCGCTTCCGCTGCGCATCTTCGGCATCGTCTCGAACGACCTGCTGCTCGCCATCCCCTTCTTCACCTTCATGGGCGCGATACTCGAGCGCTGCGGCCTTGCCGAGGACCTGCTGGAGGGAACCGGCAAGCTCTTCGGCGCGATCCCCGGCGGCCTCGCCTATGCGGTAATCCTGGTCGGCGCCATCCTCGGCGCAATCACCGGCACGGTTGCGGCATCCGTCATCACCATRGGTGTGATCTCGCTGCCGATCATGCTGAAATACGGCTACAGTCCGCGGCTCGCCACCGGCGTCATCGCAGCGTCCGGCACGATCACCCAGGTCATCCCGCCCTCGCTCGTGCTGATCGTGCTCGCCGACCAGCTCGGCCGCTCGGTCGGTGACATGTATCTCGGCGCGATTGGCCCCTCGATCCTGCAGGTCGTCATCTTCATGCTCTTCATCCTCGGCCTGTCGATCTTCCGGCCGAAGGACGTACCGCCGCTTCCGCCGGAGGCGCGCGGCGAACTGAACATGGCGCTCGTGATCCGCGTGCTGTGGGGCATGATCCCCTCGATCGTGCTGATCTTCCTCGTGCTCGGCACCATCTTCATGGGGCTCGCGACCCCGACCGAAGCCGGCGCGCTCGGCGTCGTCGGCGCCATGGTTCTGGCCGCGCTGCACCGCCGCCTCACCTGGGACCTCGTCCGCCAGGGCATRCACTCGACCATGACGATCACCTCCATGGTGGTCTTCATCCTGGTCGGCGCCACCTGCTTCAGCCTCGTCTTCCAGGGCATGGATGGCGGACACTGGATCGAATACCTGCTGTCGCACGTGCCGGGCGGTGCGATCGGCTTCCTGATCTTCGTCAATATCTTCATCTTCTTCCTGGCCTTCTTCCTCGATTTCTTCGAGATCGCCTTCATCGTTCTGCCGCTGCTCGCGCCCGTCGCGCAGTCGCTCGGCATCGACCTGATCTGGTTTGGTGTATTGCTCTGCATCAACATGCAGACGAGCTTCATGCATCCGCCATTCGGCTTCGCCCTGTTCTATCTGCGCTCGATCGCGCCCAAGACGGTGAAGACCAAGGACATCTATCTCGGAGCCATCCCGTGGCTCGGCATGCAGCTCATCCTCGTCGCGATCGTCATCTTCTGGCCGGAGTCGGTCACCTACTGGCTGGACAAGGCGGCCGATGTGGACCTCAACACGATCAAGATCGAGGTGCCCGGCTTCGGTTCGGGCGGCGGCGGAAACCAGATGCCGAACTTCGGGCTTCCGCCGATGGAGGGCGCACCCGGCCAGCCTGCGCCACCCAGCCAGCCGGCCATGCCGAACCTCAGGCAGCCGCCGCAGATCAATCCTTGAGGTGGAGCATCGCTTGTCAGCCCGACGACGAAGGCTTATATTCGGAGTGGAGGGCAGGGCTGCAACCCTACCCTCCCTTTACTAACGTTTCTGGAATCTGAACCGGACAGCTATTGACCAGCTCGTCCGGTTTTTCCTGAACAGTAGCGTAATGCTCATTCGCATCACCTCCGGTTCGAGAGCAAGGCTCTTGCCTAAGTCGGTGAAGCCCGTCTTCACCGATGCTCCGGCTGGCCTCGGAGCGCTCTGCTTCTGCCCCCAAACATCGCGACAACACATAAAAGGTTGCAGTTGTCGATACGGCACAACCCGCGACGCCAAGCAACGAAAACCCCGGATCTTTCGATCCGGGCTCGCTGAAAACCGATCTTCAACAGCCGCTTAGAGCTTGCCGTTGCGCTGCTGGATCATCATGAAGGTATCGAAGGTGTATTCCGAAAGCTGCATCCAGAGATAGCCTTCCTTTTTGAAGGCCACCTGGTCCTCGTAGATCTTCTTGAAGGATTCATTCGAGGCCGAAATCTCCTTGTAGACCTCAAGGGACGCGTTGTAGCAGGCTTCCAGGATTTCCTGGCTGAACGGCCGCAGAACCGCACCCTCGGCGACGATCTGCTTGATCGCCGTCGGGTTTTTCGCGTCGTACTTCGCCATCATGCTGGTATTGGCATAGGCGCAGGCATCGATGAGCGCCGCCTGGTAGTTCTTCGGCAGGCTGTTCCACTTGTCGAGATTGACCATCGCGTGGATGACCGGACCGCCCTCCCAGAAGGCCGGATAGTAATAATACTTGGCCACCTTGTAGAAACCGAGTTTGTGGTCGTCATAGGGGCCGACCCATTCGGCCGCATCGATCGTGCCCTTTTCCAGCGCTGGGTAAATATCGCCGCCGGCAATCTGCTGCGGCACGGCGCCGAGCTTTTCAAGCACCTTGCCGGCAATGCCCGCGATGCGCATCTTGACGCCCTTGAAGTCGTCGACCRTATTGATTTCCTTGCGGAACCAGCCGCCCATCTGGGCACCGGTATTGCCCGCGATCATGCCGTAGAGATTGTGTTTGGCATAGAACTCGTTGAGCAGCGTGTTGCCGTTGCCCTCGTAGAACCAGGAATTGGTGAGCCGAGCATTGAGGCCGAAGGGAATGGCGGTGCCGATCGCAAAGGTCGGGTCCTTGCCCACATAATAGTAAGAGCAGGTGTGGCACATCTCCACCGTGCCCGAGCTCACCGCATCGGCCGCCTGCAGGCCGGGCACGATTTCGCCCGCCGCGAAGGGCTGAATGGTGAAATTGCCGCCGGTTGCTTCCGAAACATGCCTGGTAATGTCTTCCGCGCCACCGAAAATCGTGTCGAGCGACTTCGGAAACGAAGACGTCAGGCGCCAGGTGATTTTCGGGTTTTCCTGCGCGATGGCCGGAGCGGCAAGCACCGTCCCGGCCGCGGCACCCGCCCCCATTACGGCTGCCTTCTTGAAAAATGCACGACGATCCATGAAATACCTCCCATAGGACACTGCAGGGGCTTCCGTTCCCATTTCCCCTAGTCCTGCGGCGAAGTAAACATGTTGCACAATGGCTTGCAAGCGGTAGTGCTAATATTCCTTGAACTGCAGACCTCTTCCCGAGTTATACTTTGGTCTGCCTCCGGTCGCGGTCAATTGGCGAGGTATTTCAAAGAGAAGATGCCTGCTCCCCGTGTAAGATCAGATCGCCCCGAAAGACGGCCCAACTTGACTTGAGCCGGGTTCCGGAGCGACAACCAAGCCGATTGCAAACCGCCTGCCCGCGCCGGRGAATTCCATGCCGAAACCCATCATCGCCGTTCCAGCCGACATCCGCGAAATCGAAGGCGCGGTATGGCATGCCTCGCCGAACCAGTACGTTCAGGCGGCGCTCAAGGTCGCGGGCGCGATGTCCTTCATTGTCCCCGCCTTCGAGGACGGCAATGAGATCGATGCCATTCTCGACCGGGTGGACGGCGTGCTCGTCTCCGGCTCGGCGACCAACGTGCATCCTTCGCTTTACGGAAAGGAGGCCGCGGAAGGCGATGGTCCGTTCGATCCCGCCCGCGACGCGACCTCCCTGCCGCTGATCCGCCGGGCGATCGATCGCGGCATTCCGCTTCTCGCCATCTGCCGCGGCATACAGGAGCTGAACGTGGCGCTCGGCGGTACGTTGGCGAGCGAAATCCAGGAGCAGCCGGGCATCTGGGATCACCGCAAGCCAAACGTGCCTGAGCGCGACAAGGCCTATGCGATCCGTCAGCCGGTGATCGTGCAGGAAGGCTCCTGCATCGCCAATTATCTCGGCCTCGCCGGCGAAATCCAGGTCAACTCCCTGCACCGGCAGGCAATCGCCGAAACCGCGCCGCGGCTAAAGGTCGAGGCCACCGCCGAGGATGGCACCATAGAGGCCGTCTCCGTCATCGATGCGAAGAATTTCGCCGTCGGCGTGCAATGGCATCCCGAATACTGGGCCGAAACGGACGCTCCCTCACGCGCCCTTTTCGAAGCCTTCGGCGATGCGGTGCGCGCCTTCGCCGCCTCCAGGACGCGGGTTAGCCGCGGCGAACCGGCGTTTCCGGAACCGGCGTAAGCACCTGCCCTTCGCGGAACCAGCCGATCAGGTTGTTGACGACGAGGTCCGCCATCGCATTGCGCGTCGGCACGGAAGCCGAAGCGACATGCGGCAGCAGGCTGACATTCGGGAATTCCAGCAGTTCGGCCGGCACATTCGGCTCGTCATAGAAGACGTCGAGCCCCGCACCGGCGATCGTGCCGTTCCGAAGGGCCGCGATCAGCGCATCCTCATCCACGCTGGTGCCGCGCCCGACATTGATGAAGACGCCCTGCGGCCCGAGCGCCGAGAATATCTCCGCATTGAAGAGCTTGTGGGTCTCGGCGGTGCCCGGCAGCACGGAAATCAGCGTATCCACCTCCTCGGCCATAGCCCTCAGCGAGGCATAGTGGGTATAGGCCAGCCCCTCGCGCGGCGTGCGGGTGTGATAACCGATCCTGACCTTGAACGGCTCCAGACGGCTTGCGATCTCGCGGCCGATGCGGCCGAGCCCGACAATGCCAACATGCCGGCCCTTGAGCGATAGCGGCACGAGCGGAAACGGGCCTTCGGCCTTCCAGCGCCCTTCGCGAAGCCAGGTCTCCGCCTGAGGCAGGCGGCGCACCGTGTTGAGCAACAGCGCGATGGCCGTATCCGCCACCTCGTCGTTCAGCACGTCCGGCGTGTTCGTCACCACGATACCGCGTTCGGCCGCTTTCAGCGTATTTACGCCGTCATACCCTACGCCGAAATTGGCGATGACCTCGAGATTTGGGAGCCGGTCGAACCATTCCGGCGCGAAGAGGCCTGAAACGGCAACGCCGCGCACCCGGGCGAGAACGGCCGGATCAATCCCGACCGCCGGCTCCTTCGACGCCGTGACCAGCTCGAAAGTTTCTCCGAGCCGCTCCAGGACGCGCGGATGAATTCTACCGGGCACGAGCACGGCGGCGAGCTTTTCCGACATAGCAAACCTCTTTGTGAACGAACTTCAGGAACGCGGGCGATGGATGCCGGTCGATTGGCGGATGCGCATTTCCGGCTTGATGAGATGCAGGCCGTCCGGCTCATGGCTGCCGGCGAGGCGGTCGAGCAGCGCGCGTGCGGCCAGCCTGCCGACTTCCGCCTGCCCGTTGGAAACGGTGGTAAGCGCCGGCGTGGCGATCGAGGCCTCCTCCAGATCGTCGTAACCGGTCACCGAAATATCCTGGCCAGGCACGAAGCCGGCGCGGGCGATGCCGTTCATCAGGCCGATCGCCACGAGATCGTTCCAGCAGACGGCGGCCGTCGGCTTCTGCGGCAGCGAGAGGAAATGCACCGCCGCCTCGAACCCGCCCTGCTTGGAACGCGGACCGGGGATACGCAGGTTCGGATCGACCTCGATCCCGGCCTTGCGCAGCGCATTCACATAGCCCTGATAGCGGTCGCGGCCGGTCGAAGTCTGATCCGTGCCGCCGATCATGGCGATCACACGATGCCCGAGCCCGATCAGGTGATTGGTGGCGAGCGAAATGCCATAGGCGTCGTCGCCGCGATAGGTCGGCAGGTCGACGCCCTCCATCGAGCGGGCGACAAGGATCGCCGGCATGCCGTTCTGCTCCGCGAGCGTCGCATCCTCGACCGGCGTGCCGATCGCGGGCGACATGATGACGCCGTCGCCGCCGAGCTGCAGCAGCGTTTCGATGAAGGTCCGCTGCTTCTCGACGGAATCGTAATGGTTGGAAAGGATGAAAGTGTGCCKGCTGCGATCCAGCTCGGTCTCGATGGCCTTGAGAATTTCGCCGTAGAACGGGTTCATGATGTCGTGCACCACGACGCCGATGATGCCTGAGCGGGAGGTCCGGAGACTGGCGGCGCGGCGATTGTAGATATAACCGAGCGCGCGGGCCTGTTCCTTGATCTTCTCGCGGGTATCGGTCGCGACCAGCGGACTGTCGCGCAAGGCAAGCGAAATGGTCGCGGTCGAAAGCCCCAGGCTTTCCGCGATGGTCGATAACTTGATCTTCTGAGCCACGCCCCCTCCCCGAGACAGAACAGCCGATCCGTAGCCGGCCGCATTAAATGTTTAAATAAACAATTTAATTCGGCGCAGCAATCCCGCAAGAGGGAATTTCCGGTGAGAAATCAATCGTCCCCGAGTGCAGGCTGAAGGTTCTGGTCCACCGCCCTGAGGAGTTTGAGGAGTGTTCGGACCTCCTTGTCCGACAGTCCCCTCGTCGCCAGCGATCCGCAATCGGCGACCGAGCGACCGATCTGCTCGACGTTTTCCCGGCCGGCCGGCGTCAGGTGCACCTTGGTGAGTCGCCCGTCCATCCCGTCCGCCCGCCGCTCCAGAAAGCCCTGAGCTTCCATACGGCCGATGGTGCGAGTCATGGTGGGAGCTTTCACGCCGAGGCGCTGTGCAAGCTGGCCCGGCGTCAGACCGTCCTCTCCGGCGAGCGTCAGGATCACTCCGTCCTGCCCCGCATAGAGGCCGCTTTCCGCAAGGCTGCGGCTAAGCGCCGTGCGCATCGAGCGCGCCGTCTGCGTGACCGCAGCCGCCAGATCGGCGGCCCCGAGACCCGCGAGATCCTTCTTCTTGCCGCCCTTGGCTTTCTTGTCGCCCTTCTTCTTGCTCATCTGCGTCGACCGTCCTTGTCCACTTCGAGCGTGGCTGTATCCTAAGCCGCGCCTATCCATAACCAAACCTGGGAATCATCGCCAGATGCCTAATCCACTACCGCGCTATCACGACAATGATCCGAAGCTCGCATCTGTGGACAGGCGGGACTGGATCGCCGTGCTGCCGCTCGGCGCCCATGAACAGCACGGGCCGCACCTGCCGTTCGAAACGGATACGCTGATTGCCGAAGGTTTGGCCGCCCGCGTCATCGAGGCTCTGCCCGCGGGCCTGCCTGTGAGCTTCCTGCCGGTCGAGCCGGTCGGCTACTCGATCGAGCACATGGATGTGGCCGGCACTAGGACGCTCGCCTTCGACGAGGCCGTCAACCGATGGCTCGGCATTGCCGAGCGCCTTTCCGGTGAAGGCATCCGCAAATTCGTGATGCTGAACGCCCATGGCGGCAACTCGCCGCTGATGACGATCGTCGCGACCGAGGCGCGGGTGCGCTTGGGGATGTTGGCGGTCACGACGAGCTGGACCCGCTTCGGCCTGCCGGAAGGGATCATCACGCCCGAGGAAAAGGCTATCGACATCCATGGCGGCGATATCGAGACCTCGGTGATGCTGGCGCTACACCCCGACAAGGTGGACATGGCCAAGGCCGCGGACTTCTCTTCGCGGCAATCGGAATTCACCCGCCAGTTCCGGCATCTGCGCGCCTATGGTCCCCATGCCTTTGGTTGGAGGATGACGGACCTCAATGCAAAGGGCGTGGCCGGCAATGCCGCCGCCGCAAGCGCCGAAAAGGGCGAGGCGTTCCTCGCCCATGCGGTAAAGGGCATCATCGAATTGCTGGAGGATGTGGCGAAGTTCGACGCGGAAATGCTGAACTGAGTTCTCCGCATCGGCGGGTTGCCTTACCTCGGCATTTCGACGATCGCAGAAACGAGGCGACGTACGACGGGAAGCACCACCAGCAGGCAGGGAAAAGCGACAATCCAGGACATGGCCCAGGCGCTGGGCCAATTCGCAAGGAACAGGTTGCCGAACCCCACGCTCATGACAGTGGCGACCRCCGAAACGATCGCCGACATGAAGACCGAAAGCACCAACGGCATCACGAACGGACCATATGATGCGGGCAGCTTTCTCAACCGTGAGTTTTTCCTGATATCAGCCATGCTTGCTCTCCTTGACTGGGGCCTGCGACCATCCCCGAAGTTTCGAACAGCTTCGAAATAGGCTGTTGCGAAAAGCGGTACAATCATCGTAGAAATCCATTCTTATTATCGAAAAGCGATATAATCGGATGAGTAGGCTTGCGGATCTCGAAGCGTTCGTGGCGGTTGTCGAACAAGGCAGCCTGACGGATGCCGCCCGCCATCTCCGCCGGTCGCTTCAGGCCGTCAGCCGCTCGCTCGCATCTCTTGAATCGGATGTCGGGGTTCAGCTCGTCCACCGCACGACCCGCCAATGCAGCACGAGCGAAGCCGGGCAGGATTTCTATGAGCGGGTGAAGCCCGCCGTGGCGGAAATCAGGGAAGCGGAGCTGGAGGCGAACAACCGTCGTTCCGAACCGTCGGGCATTCTGCGCATCGGTGCGCCGGTCCAGTTCGGCCCGCAATTCCTCGTTCCCGTCATCGCGGAATACATGCGGACCTTCCCCGGAGTAGAGGTCGATCTCCAGCTTTCCGATGCGCTCACCGATTTATCCTCGGCAGGATTGGACCTGGTGGTGAGGATCGCCGAACTGCCGGATTCGGGGCTGCAGGGAAGACGGCTGGGCGCGCTCCGGAGGGTGGTTTTCGGCGCTCCGGCCTATTTCGAGCGCCACGGCCGGCCCACGCATCCCGCCGAGTTGCGGCAGCACTCCTGCATCGTGCGGGCGGTCGACCAGCGGTCGGGGCAATGGCCGTTTCTGATCGACGGCAAGCCCCGCATGATTACGGTCGGCGGGCCGTTCCGCGCCAACACGATCGCCGCCGTCTATTCGGCCGTAACCCACGGTCTCGGCATCGGATTTTCTCCGCTGTGGCAGGTCCGGCATCTGCTCGACGACGGCAAGGTCGAGCTCGTTCTGGGGGAATTCGAGCCGAAACCGGTTCCGATCCACGTGCTTTGGCAGGAGAACCGGTTCCCTCCGGCAAAGGTCCGCGCCTTCGTGGACCTCCTGGCGGCGCGCCTCAAGCTGACAGGCCTTTGACCGCCGCCCCACGATGTGACCTTATAACATATGAAACCCTTTGAACTCGCCGCGCCAAGCTCTTATATGAGGCCGACAGATTTCAAGCGCCCATCCGGCGACATCTCATTTCCGAGGTTTTCCATGACCGATACCGCCACGCAAAAGCCCGTTCCCGTCACCGTGCTCACCGGCTATCTCGGCGCCGGCAAGACGACGCTTCTCAACCGCATCCTTTCCGAAAGCCACGGCAAGAAATACGCGGTCATCGTCAACGAATTCGGCGAGATCGGCATCGACAACGATCTGATCGTGGAGTCCGACGAGGAAATCTACGAGATGAACAACGGCTGCGTCTGCTGTACCGTTCGCGGCGACCTGATCCGAGTCGTGGAAGGCCTGATGCGCCGCCCCGGCCGCTTCGACGGCATCATTGTGGAAACCACCGGTCTTGCCGATCCGGTGCCGGTCGCCCAGACCTTCTTCATGGACGACGACGTTCGTTCCAAGACCGAACTCGATGCGGTCGTTGCCCTTGTAGATGCCAAGCACCTGCCGCTTCGCCTGAAAGACAGCCGCGAGGCAGAAGACCAGATCGCGTTTGCCGATGTCGTCATCGTCAACAAGACCGATCTCGTGACGCCGGAGGAACTGGCGGTCGTCGAGGATGTCGTTCGCGCCATCAACCCGACGGCGCGCATCTACAAGACGAGCCGTTCCGGCGTCGATCTCGCCCGGGTGCTGGATCAGGGCGCCTTCAATCTCGAGCGCGCGCTGGAAAACGATCCGCACTTCCTGGAGCACGGCCATGAGGACCATGTCTGCGGCCCGGATTGCGATCATGACCACGGGCACGACCATGGGCATCACCACCACGATCACGACCACCATCATCACGATCACGACCATGATCACCACCAACACCATCATGGCGATATGTCGCCGATCCATGACGTGACGGTGAAGTCGATCTCGCTTCGCGGCGGCGAAATGAACCCGGAACGCTTCTTCCCCTGGATCCAGAAGATCACCCAGACGGAAGGCCCGAACATCCTGCGCCTGAAGGGCATCATCGCCTTCAAGGGCGATGAGCAGCGCTATGTCGTGCAGGGCGTGCACATGATCGTCGAGGGAGATCACCAGCGCGCCTGGAAGGAAGGCGAAAAGCGCGAAAGCCGGCTCGTCTTCATCGGCCGCGAGCTTGACCGCGAGAAGATCGAGAAGAGCTTCCTGGCCTGCCAGGCAACGGCATGATGGCCTGCGCCTTCTTACGGCGCTTGCGGTTACCCCTCCCCAACCCCTCCCCACGAGGGGGAGTGGCTTAGCCCCGGCATCGCCCCAGATTCTCTCCCCCCTTGTGGGGGAGATGGCCGGCAGGCCAGAAGGGGTGTAATAAGCACAATCTTGTTATCCTGAAGAGACCCACCGCATAATGCCCACAGTCGCACCGCTTGATCTTGAAGGCCACGTCGTCGCGGCCGAGTTTCTTGGCGACGTGCCTTTCTTTGCAACGGCCGTGGGCACCATCCACCGGCTCGATGGCGGAGAGAAGGTCACCGAAGCCCATCAGGGTCTGCTCGCCTGCGTGCGCGATCCCCATAGCGCCACCCTGCTCACCGGCGGCGAGGACGGAAAGGTTCTGCGCATTGCCGCAGACGGCAGTGTGGAAGAACTCGCCCATGTCCCGCGCAAATGGATCAGCGTCATCGCCGGCGGCCCGCAGGGCGCGGTCGCCTATGCCTCCGGCAAATCCAGCTTCGTGCGCCAGAAGGACGGCACGGTGAGGGAGTTCACCGAGGAGCGCAGCGTGGAGGGCCTTGCCTTTGCGCCCAAGGGGCTGAGGATCGCCGCCGCCCGCTATAACGGCRTCTCGCTGCACTGGGTGGGCACCAATGCGCCGGCCGCCGATCTCGACTGGAAGGGCGCCCATACCGGCGTCACCTTCTCGCCGGACGGCCGCTTCCTGGTCACCATGATGCAGGAAAACGCCCTGCATGGCTGGAAGCTCGACGGCAAGCCCGGCGAGCATCGCCACATGCGCATGACCGGCTATCCCGCCAAGGTGAAGTCGCTTTCTTGGTCGCCGAAGGGCA
This sequence comes from Rhizobium sp. LCM 4573, assembly GCF_001854865.1. Classification (GTDB taxonomy): domain Bacteria; phylum Pseudomonadota; class Alphaproteobacteria; order Rhizobiales; family Rhizobiaceae; genus Neorhizobium. The sequence continues at coordinate 663,067 of NZ_MDDW01000001.1, forward strand.
AATGGCTTGCCTCTTCCGGCGCTCCTGCCGCGATCGTCTGGCCCTTCGCCAGCAAGGACGGCCCCATGGGTAAGGCGCCGCTGGAGCTCGGCACCCGCGCCGATATCATGGTCACCCAGGTTTGCTTCCATCCGGCCGAGGACGTGCTGGCGATCGGCTTCGTGGACGGCATGATCCTCGGGGTCCGGGTCGCGGACGGCAAGGAAGCCCTGCTGCGCCGTCCGGGTAAGGGGGCGATCACCGGCATGGGCTGGAGCGCCAGCGGCAAGCTTCTGGCCTTCTCCTCGGAAGCCGGCGATTGCGGCGTGATCGATATCTCTGCCTGAACTGGCAGCACGAATGCCCGCGGCGGAGAAATCTCCGTCACGGCCTGATCCGTAGGGATGGGCAGGCAGTCGGTATCGGGTAGTATGGATGTGTCAGGCGTTCTGCCTGCCCGATCGTTCAGGTTTATCCGAAGAGCGCGGTTCCTGAGGGTTCGAATTCCGAAACCCCGCTCTTCCGGTAGGTTGACACCCTGACGGCGTCACCCTGCCCTTACGACCATCACCGGCGCCGGATTTGCTTGCCGTTGGGCGTCCGGTTCGCGACCCGGCTCCCTTCCGATGACGTGCAAAGCATAACCGCGTGGCGGAAGGCGGGGATGAATGGGAAAGTTATTTTCGCTAAATCGTTGATCTCGCTCGGAGGACCGAGCGCTATCGTCCCCGCTCAAACCGTCTTCACCACGCCGATGATCTCGGCCAGAAGGCCGTGCAGCTCGTCGCGATAGCCGTTGCGGGCGGAGGGTCCGTTCTCGTCGGAGGTCATCGCGACGGTCAGCTTGAGCGACGGCACGATGTAGATCATCTGCCCGCCATAGCCCCAGCCGAAACGCACCTCCTCCCCGCCGATATTCCGCAGGAACCAGCCATAGCCGTAGCCATCGCCGGAAAAGCGGGAATGGGTGCGCACCTGCCAGGATTGGTCGATCCAGCCCTGCGAGACCACCTGCCGTCCGGAAGGCGTTTTGCCGCCGTTGCGGTAGAGCTCTCCGAAGGCGAGCAGCGAGCGAGCGGACATCGCCATCTGATTGCCACCGAGATAGATGCCTTGCGGATCGCGGTCCCAGGCGCCGATGCGAAAATCCGGCACCGGCTCCAGCCACTCGCGCGCCAGCGCCAGCGTCGAGCGGCGGCCGACCCGCGTCAGGATGGCCGAAAGCAGGTGGGTGGAGGCGGTCGAATAGAGCATCTCGCCGCCCGGCGTGGCCTCGAAGGGCTCCGACAGTGCGAAACGCACCCAGTTGGAACTTGCGACCCAGCGCCCGTAATTCGGCCCCGACATGYGGGCGAGCCCCGCCTGCATGGAGAGAAGATTGCCGATGGTGATTTCGTGGATGCGCGGATCGGGATTTGCCGGCAGATAAGCCTCGAGGATCGGCGCGATCTTCTGGTCCGGCCCTTCGAGCAAACCACGGTCGATCGCAATCCCGACAAGGCAGGAAATGATCGATTTGGAGGCCGATTTGATATTGGTGGACTCGCTGGCCGCATGGCCGTTGAAGGCCCGCTCGGCGGTCATTTTCCCGTTCTGCGATACCAGCACGACCTTCAGTGGCTCGAGTTCTTGGGCGTCGCTCAGCACAGTATCGAGCGTCACCGGCGGCTGCGGCACGCCTTGCGCGAGGCCGCGCACAGCCGTCAGGACAAAGGGCATGGACAGAAGAGTGGCGCGACGCGTGATCATGCGCCGCAGGTTATGCCAGCCTGGCGCGTGGGAACATGGCCAAGCCGCCGGATTCACGCCAAAATGATGGGGCGTGAAGGCCGCTTGTGGATGAAGCGAGAATGGCAAGTCAGGAACCTCGCTCCCGGACGCTCGTTCGCTACTCGAACAACGACGAGGTTTTGCCGATGGCTCCGGCAGACGATTTCAGGATAATGCTTTCCTGCGATCCCGAGGAGAAGGTCCGGGCCGGCGAAGCGCTCTACCGGTACAACGTGGCCGAGACCGAAAGGGATGACCGCTCGCCGATCGGCGCCGTGCTCTACGATCCGTCGGGCGAGGCATTGGGCGGCCTCTGGGGGCGGACCGAACTTGGCGTGCTTTTCCTGGATATGTTCTTTCTGCCCGAGAACTTGCGCGGGCGATCCTATGGCAGCCGGCTTCTCGCCCTCGTGGAGACAGAGGCGGTGAAAAGAGGCTGCAAGCGGGCCGTCGTGGAAACCARCACCTTCCAGGCTCCCGGCTTCTATAGCCGTCACGGCTATCAGGAGTTCGGCCGCGTCGAGTTCGATATCGAAGGACATGCCCGCGTGTTTTTGCAGAAGTATTTGAGGTGAGCGGCATTGCAATGCCGGTGGGATGGAGCGGGCACCCTGCCGCCCTCAATCCCCTTCGTCGGGGATGTTGAGAAGATGGCCGCACGCCTTGCAATGCACGGCATCGGCATCGTGCCGCTGCAGCCCGCATTGGGGACAGGGGAAATGCACCTTGTAGGGCCGCACGATCGTCTGGGCGAGCCTGACGAACAGCGAAATGCCGACGATCATGGTGACGACCGAGGTCAGCTTGCCGAGCGTGYCGGGCAGCGTGATGTCGCCGAACCCGGTGGTTGTGATGGTCGCGACCGTGAAGTAGAGGGCATCGACGAAGCCCTCCCCTCCCTCTTGGGCATAGAAGAAGGTCGTGTAGACGAAGCCGGTGACGAGAAAGAGGAAGACGAGGAAGTTGAGGACCGCGCGCACCACTTCGTGAAAATGGAGCCATCCGTACCGGCGCAGTCCCTCGCGCAGCAGCGGGCTCTTGCCGATCGACCAGATCCGCATGACCCGAAGAAAGGCGAAGTTGAACAGCGCGTCGGGAAAAAGCAGCGTTGCGAGGACCACGATGTCGATCCACGTCATCGGTTTCCTGAGGAAGGTCCGGAGCGACGGCGCTGCCAGCGCCCGCGCGGCGAGCTCGGCGCCGACCCAGGCCGCGATCATGTAGTCGATGATCAGATAGGAAGGGCCGGACCGCAGATATGGACCCATGATGAAGAAGACGAGAATGCTGAGGTCTATGAAGGCCAGCAGCGCCTGCCACCGCAAGGCCCCGCGATCGCGGCCCCGCTCGATGCGCTGCACTGCAAGCCGCAGCGACTTCAGGTAGGAGGAGGCAGGCTCTCGCCGCGGGGAAGTCGTATCCATGAGCGCAATATAGGCTGCCTGCCAGGGCGGGCAAGCGGGAGGCTCCACCGCACGAATCTCTGACCGCGCGGCCTGTTCAAACCTCGGAACATAGCCGAAATCTTTGAGTTGGACGGTAGCCTGAACTCGAACCCGAGGGAGAAGACGATGATCGAGGTTCTTTCCGCACCCGACAACATAGCCGCTTTCCGTGTTGCGGGCACCGTCACTGCGAGCGATTACGACCAAATCATCCCCGCGATAGAAGAGAAGCTGAGCGATCATGAGGACATAGGCATACTGGCCGATCTCACGGGGTTCGAGGATATGACCGGCGATGCCCTGCGTCGCGATCTCGAATATGGCCTGAGCAAGCTCGGCGAATTCCACCGCTTCAAGCGTGCCGCGGTGATCACCGACAAGCAGTGAATCAAGGCTACTACCGAGATGACGGGTAAGCTCTTCCCGCAGATCGAAGCGCGGGTGTTCCCGGAAAACGAGAAATCCAAGGCCATGGAATGGGTATCGGCCGTTCACTGACGGTTGCCGGGCCGGACATCGGCAAGGGCGCGGGCATTTCTGCCCGCGCTTTTTTTCGTCGATGCCTGAAGCTTCAGGACGCCCGGGCCGTGCCGCCTTGCGGCGCGAGCGCAAAGCTCGCATCCTTCTTCTCGTAACCGAAACCGGCGAGCAGGGCGACGGCCGCGGCGACGATGATGGCGACGATCATCAGCGCCAGCGCGTAATCGCCATTCCAATGTTCGGCCAGCCCGGCCTGAATGGTGGCATTGCCCGAGGCGAGCAGGTTGCCGAGCTGGTAGGCGAAACCGGGAAAAGTGCCGCGAACCTCATCCGGCGATAGCTCGTTGAGATGGGCGGGAACGACGCCCCAGGCGCCCTGCACGAAGAACTGCATCAGGAAGGCGCCGGCGGCGAGCAGCACGGGGCCATGCGCATAGGTCCAGAGCGGAGCGATCGGCATGGCGACGAGTGCGGCGATCACGATCGCCTTCCGGCGCCCGATCCGCTGTGAAAGCGCGCCGAAGAACAGCCCGCCGCAGATCGCGCCGATATTGTAGACGACGGCGATCGCCCCGACCGTGTGGGTCGAATAGGCACGCTGGACTTCCAGGAAGGTCGGATAGAGATCCTGCGTGCCGTGGCTGAAGAAGTTGAACGCCGTCATCAGCACCACCGCCCAGATGAAGAGCGGCACGTTCTGGCGCAGCACCGTCAGGAACGGCCGGCGCTCCCGGTTGCGGCTCATCAGGAAGGCCGGCGATTCCTCGACATTGCGGCGGATGTAAAGAACGAGCAGCGCCGGCAATACGCCGACCATGAACATGCCGCGCCAGCCGATCACCGGAAACAGGAAGAAGAAAACCAGCGAGGCGATGAGATAGCCGCAGGGATAACCCGCCTGCAGGATGCCGGAGACGATGCCGCGGCTGCGCTCGGGGACCGTCTCCATGGTGAGCGATGCGCCCACGCCCCATTCGCCGCCCATGGCGATGCCGTAGAGCAGCCTGAGCACGATGAGCATGGTGAGCCCGGTCGAGAAGCCGGAGAGGAATTCGAAGATCGAATAGAGCAGCACGTCCACTATCAGCGTGACGCGGCGGCCGTATCGGTCGGCGGCGAAGCCGAAGATCAGCGCGCCGAGCGGGCGCATGGCGAGCGTCAGGAAGATCGCGATCGAGACCGCCGAAACATCGGTCTGGAATTCATCCGCGATCGCCTTGAGGATGAAGACAAGTATGAAGAAATCGAAGGCGTCGAGAGTCCAGCCGAGGAAGCTGGCAATGACGGTATTGCGTTGGCTTGGAGTGAGCGAGCGAAGGTCTTCGAGCGCTGACATGGCAATCTCCTCCATTCGGAGACGGCGGCGAGGCGGGCAATGTCCGGATGTCGTCGAATCGAGGCCGGATGCACCGGCGGGGAGCCGGTGTTCTGGTTGAATTCCCGCAATGCATGTCTTGGAAAGGAAGGCAGGTATTGGCGAGAGGTTGGTGACTTCGCTTAAAAGCGTGAGGCAGATGAATGTTCCCGCGCGGCGGCGCGCTCGCGAATTTGTGTAGTGAGGGCCGTTTAGAGTTCCGTTTCCGCAAACACCTTCACGATCCAGTCGACGAACACGCGCACCCGCGGCGCCAATTGGCGGTTCTGCGGATAAAGCGCCGAAAGCGGCGTCGGCGTCGGCGGAAAACCGGCAAGGACCTCGACGAGTTCCCCCCGATCTATATCCGGCTGCAGCCGGTAGCGCGGAGCCTGAATGAGCCCGAAACCGCGGCGGGCTAGATCGACCATCGTGTCGGAATTGTTGACCGTCAGCCGGCACGGCAGGGTGACGTTGCGCACCTCGCCCGCGACCATGAACTCGAGCGGCATGATATGGCCGGTGCGCGACGAGATGAAGCCGATCGCCACATGTCCGTCCAGCCCGTCGGGCGATTGCGGCATGCCGTGCCTTTCGATGTAGGCCGGGCTGGCGCAGGTGATCTCGGTGATGAGCCCGAGCCGTCGCATGATCAATCCGCTGTCGGTGATTTCGCCTGCACGGATGACGCAATCGACGCCTTCCCGGACGAGATCCACCAGCCGGTCGCCCTGGCCGATCTGCAGATCGAGCAGCGGATAACGGTCGAGAAATTCATCGAGCCGCGRCAGAAGGACGGTGCGGGTCAGATGCCCATGCGCATCGACGCGGAGCAGGCCTCGCGGCTGGGTATCGCGAAAGATATTCTCCGCCTCGTCCACCTCCGCGAGGATCGCAAGGCAGCGCTGGTAGAAGGCCTGGCCGTCGAGCGTCGGCGTGACATGGCGGGTCGTCCGCTCCAGAAGCCGCGCGCCGACATCGCCTTCCAGCTGCTTGACCGCCTCGGTGACGGTCGAGCGGGCAAGCCCCAGATCGGCGGCAGCGGCGGTAAAGCTGCGCCGTTCGACGATCCGGACGAAGAGCTGCATGCGGTCGAGGCGGTCCATGGCTTTGTTCACCATGGGCGAATTCTTATGTCAAATCACCAGTAATTGTTCAGGTGCGGCGTCAGCAATATCTCCTGCCCAACACGAAGGAGAATTGCCATGACCAATGACAGAGAACGCGTCGCGATCGTAACCGGAGCATCGAAGGGGATCGGCGCGGCCATCGCCAAGCGCCTGGCCAGGGACGGCATCGCCGTTGTGGTGAATTACGCCAGCAGCCGCGAGGCCGCCGACGCGGTGGTCGCCGAGATCGAGGCGGGCGGCGGCAAGGCGGTTGCGGTTCAAGCCGATATCGGCAGCCCGAACGGCGTCGCCGACCTGTTCGACGCCGCGGAGAAAAACTTCGGAGGCGCCGATATCCTCGTCAACAATGCCGGCATCATGAAGCTCGCGCCGCTTGCGGAGATGGACGACGCGGCCTTCGAACAGCAGGTCACCATCAATATGACCGGCACCTTCCGCGGCATTCGCGAAGCCGGCCGGCGTCTGCGCGATGGCGGGCGCATCATCAACTTCTCGTCCAGCGTCGTCGGTGTCTACGGGCCGAACTACGGCGCCTATGCCGCCAGCAAGGCCGCCGTCGAGGCGATGACGCATGTGGCCTCCAAGGAGCTCGGCAAGCGCGGGATCACCGTCAACGCGGTCGCTCCCGGCCCGGTGGAAACCGACATGTTCATGACCGGCAAGTCCGACGAACTGGTCCAGAGGATCGTCGGGACGATCCCGCTCGGCCGTCTCGGCCAGCCGGAAGAGATCGCCTCCGTCGTTTCCTTCCTGGCAAGCCCGGAAGGCGGCTGGGTGAACGGCCAGGTGCTGCGCGCCAATGGCGGCATGATCTGAAGCACAATCTACAGCAACAAGGAGAAACCAATGCCGTTCGTCAATATCAAGACGCCGGAAGCGGCGCTGAACCGCGCACAGAAGGAGGAAATCGTCCACCGGGTGACGGACATGCTCGTGGAATATTTCACCGAGGCGGCGCGGCCGCACACCATGGTGCTGATCGAGGAGGTCAAGGACGGCGGCTACGGCCGCGCCGACGAGATCTTCATCATGCCTGATGCCTATCGGGCAAAGGACGGCGGTTAACCCTCTCAACGAAAACGGCGCGGCGAAAAACGCCGCGCCGTTCCACTACCGGCCCTCCCTCGTTGACGTTCTAGAACCGGTAGGTAACGCCCGCCCCGATCAGCCAGGGATCGACCTTGGCCTTGCCGCTCAGCGGGCCGAGCGTATCGTGATCCGCCTTCCAGTCGGTCTTCAGGAAAATCTTCTTCACATCGAAGTTCAGACCCCAATGCTCGTCGAGCATGTAGTCGAACCCGACCTGCAGCGCCGCGCCGACATGATTGCGAACATCGAGGTTGCGGAAGCCCGGCTTTTCCGACTCGTTATAGAAGAAGGTGTAGTTGATGCCCGCGCCGACATAGGGCTTGAAGGCGCCGAAATCCGTGAAGTGGTATTGCAGCGTCAATGTGGGCGGCAAAATCCAGGCCCGCCCGACAGGCACGCCGACCGCGCCGTCCTCCCTGATATTCGCATAGGTCGTGCCGAGAACGAGCTCGGCGGCGATGTTGTCGGTGAAGAAATAGCTGATATCGAGTTCCGGGGTCACCGTGTTGGAATAGGAAAGGTCCGAACCCGGCACGCCGTTCACCGAGCCCTTGTCCTCAGTGATGACGCCCAGACCGCGCACGCGGATCTGCCACGGGCTTCTTTCGGTAGGCATATACTCCGCCACCGGAGCAGCGGGTGCCCGCGTCAGGTCCGCCGCCATCGCCCCGAACGCGAAAAAAGCCGCCGCCGCGCCGGCGATCCATCTCAGATGCAGTCTGCTGTTCATGTGTCCCACTCCTTCTCGTGCACTGGTCCTTCGCTGCCCAAGCTAGGCGCAACGGGCTCGAGTCGGATTGATCGGGATCAATGGCGGGACACGGAACGCCGCACCGGAAGATGGAATTTCGACGCTCTGCCACAAGAATATGCAGGTAAACACCTGCGCTTGACATGCAGGTGTTTACCTGCATATTATGGTTTCAGACAAGAAGTGAAACCAATGGACTCAGACAAATTCTTCAAGGCGCTCGCCGATCCGACCCGCAGAAAGCTGCTCGACCTTCTCTGTGAGAAGAATGGGCAGACCCTCGGCGAGCTTTGCGAACACCTGGACATGGCCCGGCAATCCGCCACGCAGCATCTCGGCATCCTGGAGGAAGCCAATCTGGTGAGCACCGTCAGGCGTGGCCGGGAAAAGCTGCATTTCATCAACCCCGTCCCGCTCCATGAAGTCTACGAGCGGTGGGTACGCAAGTTCGAACGTCAGCGGCTCGGCCTGCTGCACGATCTCAAGAAGGAACTCGAAGGAGAACGGAAATGACCAGAGAGACCATCAGCTTCGTCTACGTGACCTATATTGCCGCGACACCGGAAAAGGTGTTCGAGGCCATCACCAAACCGGACCTCGCACGCCGCTACTGGGGCCATGAAAACGTCTCCGACTGGCAGYCGGGATCGAAATGGGAGCATATCCGCGCCGATGACGAGCGCACGGTCCAGCTCGTCGGCAAGGTCGTCGAGGTTTCGCCGCCGAGCCGGCTGGTCATCACCTGGGCCGGCGCTTCGCAGGCTTCCGATCCGGCAAGCTATAGCCGGGTTACCTTCGAGATCGAGGAATACGAGGACATGGTGCGGCTGACGGTCACCCATGACGAACTCGAAGCCGGCAGCGCCATGGCGAGCGGCATCACCAAGGGCTGGCCGGTGGTTCTCTCCAGCTTGAAATCCTTCTTGGAAACCGGCCGCGGGCTCGACGTCTTCGCAAAGCCGAAGGCGGCCTGATCCGGCAACGTCCGAGGAACGCTATCATGGCCAAGTTCTATACCGGCGGATGCGCGTGCGGCGCGATCCGCTACCAGACGAGCAGCGAGCCCATCTTCGAGAACCACTGCCAATGCCGTGATTGCCAGAGACGAAGCGGCACCGGGCACGGATCTTATCTGAGCTTTCCCCGCCGAGACGAGGTCAGGATAGTCGGCAAGGCGTCGCAGTGGAGCGTGACCGCCGATAGTGGGAAGGAAAAGGTCCATGCCTTCTGTCCCACATGCGGAACGCCGGTTTACGTGATCTTCGCCGCGATGCCGGAATCGATAGCGATCCACGCAGCGAGCCTCGACGATCCGGACCAGTTCAGCCCGCAAGCCCTCACATACAGCATCCGGGGCAATGCATGGGATACGATCGATCCCTCGCTGCAGACATTCGAACGGCTGCCGCCCGGCTGAATTTCCCCGAGCTGAACCCGCACGAAAAACCCCGCCTCCCCTGAGTGGGGAGGCGGGGCCGGGCAGATCGGGGGAACGCGAGGCCTGCGTTGAATGCTGTTTTTCAGGCCAGCTTGCGCCCGCTCGGCACGATCATGCCCGCGGCACCTTCCAACCAGCCGGCCTTCAGCTCGAGCGCCAGGAAACGGGAGCGCTCGAACGGGCCGGGCATGACGAGATGCCGGGTCTTGTCGGCGAAAAAGCCGAAACGTTCGTAATAGGCCGCATCGCCGACGAGCAGGATGGCACCGTGGTCACGCTTGTGGGCCTCGGTGATCGCCGCACGCATCAGCGCCGAACCGATGCCCTTGCCCTCGTGGTCGGCATCGACGGCGAGCGGGCCGAGCAGCAGCGCATCGACCGGATTGCCTTCGGTGGTGATGCCCGCCTCGACATTCCAGAGCCGCACGCTGCCGATCACATGACCGTCCGCATCGCGGGCGACGAGTGCCAGGCCCTCGGCCGGAACGCGGCCGCGGCGGATCTTTTCCGACGACTTCTTGCGGCGATCCGGCCCCATGGCGCGGTCGAGCAGGTTTTCGCGGGCCACGACATCGGCCGGAGTTTCGGCGGCGATGGTGAAAGTATTGGGCGCAAAGAGTGCGCGCACAGAATCAAGAACAGTGGCCATCCCGGCCTCCCGTTGCTCAAAACCGTTTCAGACGGTGTCGGACGATCGTTGTGGATTTGCCGCCCCGGCTGGCTACGGGGCTGGCGAGATCAGATGACGTAAGCCTTGAGCGGCTCGAAGCCGTTGAAGGCGACCGCCGAATAGGTCGTCGTATAGGCGCCGGTGCCTTCGATCAGAACCTCGTCACCGATCGTCAGAGAGACCGGCAGCGGATACATGTTCTTCTCGTAGAGCACGTCGGCCGAATCGCAGGTCGGGCCGGCGAGCACGCAGGGCTCCATCTCGTCCTGATCGCGCGCRGTGCGGATCGGGTAGCGGATGGCCTCGTCCATCGTCTCGGCGAGACCGCCGAACTTGCCGATGTCGAGGAAGACCCAGCGATGGTTGTCGTTGTCGGACTTCTTCGAGACCAGAACGACTTCCGCCTTGATGACGCCCGCATTGCCGACCATGCCGCGGCCCGGCTCGATGATCGTCTTCGGCAGGTTGTTCCCGAAGTGCTTGCGCAGCGATGCGAAGATCGCCTGGCCGTAGGCTTCCGCCGAAGGCACATCGCGCAGGTACTTGGTCGGGAAACCGCCGCCCATGTTAACCATCTTGAGCTCGATGCCCTGCTTGGCAAGCTGCGCGAAGACGCGGCGTGCGTCGGCCAGCGCCGAATCCCAGGCATCGACCTTCGTCATCTGCGAGCCGACATGGAAGGACACGCCGTAGGATTCCAGACCCAGCTGGTGAGCGTAGACGAGGACGTCCACGGCCATCTGCGGCACGCAGCCGAACTTGCGGCTGAGCGGCCATTCGGCGCCTTCGCCATCGGTCAGCACGCGGCAGAACACCTTCGCGCCGGGAGCGGCACGGGCGATCTTCTCGACTTCCTCATGGCTGTCGACGGCGAAGAGGCCGACACCGAGCTCGAAGGCGCGCGCAACATCGCGCTCCTTCTTGATCGTGTTGCCGAAGGAAATGCGGTCGGCGGTAGCACCGGCATCGAGCGCCATCTGGATTTCGGCGACCGAGGCGCAATCGAAGCTGGAGCCCAGCGAAGCGAGCAGCTTCAGGACTTCCGGAGCGGGATTTGCCTTCACCGCATAGTAGATCGCGCTGTCCGGCAGGGCATGACGGAAGGCGTGGAAATTGTCGCGCACGACATCGAGGTCGACGACGAGGCACGGGCCTTCCGGACGTCGGGTCTTGATGAAGTCGAGGATGCGAGCGGTGGTCATCGGTCATTCCCCTTCAAAAATCTCAGGCTCCGGCGAACCGGAGGACAAAGGACGGATGAGAATGCGCTCGGCCCAGCTGGTGGAGACACCGGACCGCAAACACGCTCAAACGCGCGAACTTTGGATCAACGCCCTGCCACGAGCGAAAATCCGGCTTTGTCTGCCATGGATTGGAGGGATTATCCCAACCGCACTTCCGGCAATGATGGTGTGCCTCTTCAGTATTGCAGGCTGATGGAAAGCCTGCAGAGACCAGAAAGGCCCGCACCGTCGTTGCTTCAAGATGTCCTCGCATTTCCCGGTTGGCCGGAATAGCGACTGGAGGGGTTAGTTCCAGGTACCTTACCGATGACCTCACCTTAGGGATAAATCCCAATTCGAGGGTCGGCGGACACCCACAGGCACGTGCGACTTTGGGCAGCCGGGAGATAAGAATATTCGCAGTCATAATCAAGAGATTTTTTTACCTTTCGGCTAAAAATCGCATTGCACTATCGCGGGCAAAATCCCAACTAGGGTTCCACGGAACCAAGGGGATGCAATTTGGATACTCTGACGCGCATGCGGGCCTTCATCGACGTGGTCGAAGCCGAAGGCTTTTCGGCCGCCGCCCGCAAGACGGGGCGCTCCAAGGCGCTGCTTTCGAAATACGTCCGCGAACTGGAAGACGATCTCGGCGCCCTGCTGCTCAACCGCACCACGCGCCAGTTCTCCATGACCGAAGCCGGCCATACCTATTACCGCACGGCCGCCGATATCCTGAAGGAAATCGACAATCTCGCCGACTTGGTGCGCGAGAACAATGCCGATCTCAAGGGCAGGCTGCGCGTCTCGGTGCCGCGCACCTTCATCGACGCGGAGGTCGGGCAGTCGCTGATCGATTTCGCCAAGGGGCATCCGGAGGTTTCGCTGGAGATCGTCGCGGAGGACCGTTTTGTCGATCTGATCGAGGAGAACTTCGACCTCGCCATCCGAATCACCAAGCTGGAGGATTCGGGCCTCATCGCCCGCAAGCTCTCCGATTTCCGGGTCTACACGGTTGCGACCGCCGATTTCGTCGCGAAACACGGACCGTTCGAACATCCGCAGGACCTGAACCGCGTTCCTTTCATCATCGACACCAATTCCCGCTGGCACAACAATGTCCGTTTCAACGGGCCGGAGGGCAACACGATCTCGGTTTCGGTGAGCGGCCCGATCGAGGTCAACAGCCCGCAGACCACACTGCGCGCCGCTCGCGCCGGGCTCGGCGTCGCGATCATTCCGGATTTCATCGCCGCGCCCTCGATCCAGTCGGGCGAACTGGTGACGCTTTTCGACGACTATATCGCCAAGGACCGAGGCATCTATGCGGTCTATCCGCACCRCCGCTACCTGCCGGCGAAGGTTAGGAGCTTCGTGGACTTTCTCTCCACCTGGTTCCGCAGGCATCCGCACTGAGTCGAAATTCCGTCCCATTTGCGGGGCACACAACGCGACGATATCTATACCCCTCATCCGGTCCTTCGGACCACCTTCTCCGCGGTGAGGAGAAGGAAAGGTACCGCACCGCCGCCGCTCCTCCTCTCCCCTTGGGGAGAAGGTCGCCGAGCGAGGCGGGTGAGGGGGGAAATTTCTGTTAGCCGTCAACCGGCCGGGGAACCTAGGGCGAATGCGATATAGAAACCTCATCATAACCGCGCTGGCGGCCGTCGCGGCGCCGCTGCCCGCACTTGCCCATCCCCACATCTTCGCCGAGGCGCGTCTGGAGGTGATCGCCGGCGACGACGGCATGATCTCCGAGCTGCGCAATGTCTGGCGGTTCGACGAGATGTTCTCATCGAGCGTTCTGCTCGACTTCGACAAGAACACCGACCTGAAACTGGATGAGCAGGAATTGGCCGAGCTCGGCGAAACGATGCGCACCTCGCTTGCCGATTTTCACTATTTCACGACCATAACCGTCGACGGCGCCAATGTGGGCGTGCAGAAGCCGGACGCGATCCATGTTTCCTACGATGAGGGCCAGATCCTCGTCTTCTTCGCGGTAAAGCCGGAAAAGCCGATGCCGGCGAAAGGCAAACTCACCTTCGGGGTCTACGATCCCTCCATGTACACGGCGATCGACTTTCCGACAGACAAGGATCTCGTGGCCGAGGGCAAGGCGCTTGCCGCCTGCAAGCATCAGGTGGTGCGTCCCGATCCCGACGAGATCATCTCGCAGAACAGTGCGACGCTGACCGAGGCTTTCTTCAACGACCCGACGGGCAACGACATGACGAAACTCTTTGCGACCCGGCTTGAGGTGACATGCTGAGGACAAGCCGAACCCTCATCTTCGCGGCACTCGCGGTCCTCCTGCTCGCAGCCGCCGGCGCCAATGCCCAATCTCCCCTCGGGGTCGGCTCCGCCGAACCCTCCTTCAGCGTCGGCGGGCCGCTCGGCGGCTTTTTCGCCTGGATCAACACCCACCAGCAGGCCTTCTACCGGGCGCTGACAGCGGCGCTCCGCGCCATGCGCGAAGACCCCTGGGCGCTGACCGGCCTGATCGGCCTTTCCTTCGCCTACGGCGTCTTCCATGCGGCAGGCCCCGGCCATGGCAAGGCGGTGATCTCCTCCTACATGGTCGCCAACGAAACGGCGCTGAAACGCGGCATCCTGATCTCCTTCATCTCGGCGCTGGTGCAGGGCGTAACCGCCGTCCTCTTGGTCGGCGCCGCCTATTTCGCGCTTCGCGGCACCGGCATCACCATGACGCGCGCCACCTGGGCGATGGAAGTGGCGAGCTTTGCCTTGATCGCTCTGTTCGGCGCTTGGCTGCTGCTACGCAAGCTGTACGCGCTCAGAATGCGCGTCGTCACGGTTTCCGAGCCCGTTGCGGCCGGCATCGGCAAGGGCCCGACCGGACTGCGCTTCGAGGCAATCGAGATCGACGATCACGAATATCGCGGCTCGGGCGGCGCCTGCGAAACCTGCGGCCACGCCCATATCCCTGACCCCGCCCTCCTGAAGGGACGCGATTTCAGCCTCCACGAGGCCTGGTCGGCGATCATCGCCGTCGGCCTTCGCCCCTGCTCCGGCGCGATCCTGGTGATGAGCTTCTCGCTGCTGAACGGGCTCTATCTCGGCGGGCTGCTTTCAGTGCTCGCCATGTCGATCGGTACGGCGATCACGGTTGCGATCCTCGCCATTCTCGCCGTCAGCGCCAAGGACCTCGCCGTGCGCTTCGCAGGCCCCGGTTCGAGGAAGGCCATGTGGGCGGGCACGGCGATCGAGATCGCCGGCGCGCTCTTCGTGCTCCTGATGGGACTGATCCTGCTCGGAGCATCGCTGCAGGGCTGACGTCTCAAAGCGTCACGACGATCTTGCCGAACTGCTCGTTCGATTCCAGGAAGCGGTGAGCCTCCACTATCTGCTCGAAAGGGAAAGTTCGGGCGATGACCGGCTTCAGCGCGCCGGTGGCGAGACCTTTCAGGATGAACGCCTTGGCGGCTTCCAGGCGAGCCGCGTCGGCGCTGATCTCGTGAACGAGATAGCCGCGCAGCGTCAGCGATTTGGCGAGCACCGTGAAAATCGGGAAGGGTGTCGGATCGGGGCTCAGCGCGCCGTATTCGATGAGGATGCCGCCGCGCGACATCGCAGCCGTCAGAGGCGCGAAATTCGGCCCGCCGATCGGATCGAACACCACCCGAACGCCGTCCGGGCCGGCGATCCCGGCAAGCCGCGCCCCGAGATCCTCTTCGGCGGAGGCGATGACATGCGCGCCCTTTTCCAGCAAGGCCTCCCTCTTGGCCGATGTCCGGGTGACCGCGATTGCCGTCGCGCCGACCATGTTGGCGATCTGGATCGCCGCAATCCCGACGCTGCTGGAGGCCGCGGTGATGACGACAAAATCGCCGCGCCGGAGCTTCGCGATATCGATCAGCGCCCCGTAGGCCGTGAGATATTGCATCCAGACGGCGGCGGCCTCTTCCCAGCTGAGCGACGGCGGATGCTTGACGACATGGTTGGCGGGAAAGGTCGCAAGCTCTCCATAGGCCGGCCAGCGGATCATCGAACGGGGCGGCACGACGCTGACGGCATCGCCAACCGCAAATCCAGTCACCCCCTCGCCCACACTCTCCACGATGCCGGCGGCTTCGAGCCCAAGGCCGGACGGCAACACGGCGGTTTCGATATAGGTGCCGGACCGCAACAGCGCCTCGGCCCGGTTGAGACCGAGCGCCTTCACCCGGATGCTGACCTCTCCCTCATCAGGTCCGCGCACATCGACGTCGTCAATCCGCAGGACTTCCGGACCACCAAGCTCATGAAAGCGAATAACACGCGTCATCGGCAAAACTCCAAATCAATTGAATGGAATGAGCTATGACAGGCACGATTTCCGCGATAAATAGCGCTTCAGGCACGACAGTAGAAACTAAAGGTTTTCAATATGGATCGCCTCACCAGCATGGCCGTGTTCGTCAAGGCCGTCGATACCGGCTCCTTCGCCGCGGCGGCGCATGCGCTCGATCTCTCAGGCCCGATGGTCGGCAAGCATATCCGCTTCCTGGAGGACCGGCTCGGCACGCGGCTTCTCAACCGCACCACGCGCCGCCAGAGCCTCACCGATTTCGGACGGGCCTATTACGAGAGATGCCGGATCGTGCTTGCGGAAACGGAAGCAGCGGAAGCGCTTGCGGCCGACCAGCTCATGGAGCCGCGCGGAAAGCTCAGGGTCACCATGCCGGTRCATTTCGGCCGGCACTGCGCCATGCCTATCCTCATGGACCTGACGCGGCAATATCCGGCTCTCGAGCTGGAGCTTTCCTTCAATGATCGCCTGACCGACCTTGCGGAGGATGGCTTCGATCTCGCCATCCGGACGGGGAGCCTTCAGGACCGGGCGGACGTCATCGCCCGGCGCATCGCCCGCCAGAGCATGATCGTCTGCGCCGCCCCTTCCTATCTTGAAACGCACGCCCGGCCGGAGCGGTTGGAAGACCTGGCGGAACACCAGGCCATCGTCTATCGCCGCACAGGTCCGGTTTCTCCCTGGCTCTTCCCCCGTGAGGGATTCCCTCCAGTGGAGGTCCATCCTCAAAACCGGTTCCGGCTCGATRACCTCGATGYGATCGCCGATGCCGCAACCGCAGGCATGGGGCTTGCTTGGCTTCCATGCTGGCTGGTGAGGGAACGTATCCGGACGGGCAGACTCACCCTGCTCCTGCCGGATGAGCCGGCATTTCCTTATGACGTCCATGCGCTTTGGCTGAAGACGCCGCATCTGCCGCGAAAAGTTCGCCTCGCCGTCGATGCGCTGGCGGCGGCCCTGCCCCGGTTCATGGGCTTGAACTCGACTATTTCCGCTGCTGGTAGCGTGCCCTGAGCCAGAAGATCAGGAAGAAGGCGAGCACCGCCGCAATGCCGAAGGCGGCGGCAAGCCAGGGCGAGAACTCCGCCAGCCACAGCATGATCGGCGGCATGGCGAAGAACAGGATCAGGAAGCCTGCGAGGATGATCGCGGCCGCAATCGCCGGAGAGCGTTTTTCGGTCATGCCGTGGCTTCCTTGGCGAGATCGGCCCGGATTTCCTCCAGCCGCCGTTTCTGCTGTCCCGCCCCGTCGAAATTCTCCGGTGCGAGCCAGGCCTCAAACGCGGCCTTCAGGAGCGGCCATTCGCCGTCGATCATCGAGAACCAGGCCGTGTCGCGATTGGCGCCCTTGGAAATGATGTGCTGGCGGAAAACGCCCTCGAAGGTGAAGCCGTAGCGCCTGGCCGTGACCTTGCTGGCCTCGTTTTCGTTATGGCACTTCCATTCGTAGCGGCGGTAGCCGAGTTCGTCGAACACATGTCTTGCCATGAGGTAATGGGCCTCGGTCGCAAGCGGCGAACGCTTCATGTCCGCCCCATGCGCGACGGAGCCCACCTCCACCACGCCGTTCTTCGGGTCGGGGCGCATGTAGCTCGCCATGCCGACAACCTTGCCGCTCGCGTTGTCGCGGAAGACGAGCGTCACGAAATCGAGGTTGGCGTTCGCATTTTCGATCCAGGCGCCCAGCTCTTCCGCCCTGGTGTAATCCTGGTTCGGGAAGAATTTCAGCAGCCCGTTGATACCGGCGCCGCCACCCAGCGCATCCCAGAGCGGCTGGAGATGTTTATCCCTCTCATAGGGCTCGAGGGTGACGAAACGGCCCTTGAGGGTGACCGGAGCGGGTGCCGGGACCTTGTAGTTCTTGAGATCGCGCATGGTGGCCTCTGCTTTGGAGCCATGAGGCTTAGGCCAGAGGTGCGGGAAAGGCAACGGGGAGACTGCGTAAGGTCGCCCCTCCCCAGCCCCTCCCCCTTGTGGGGAGGGGGGTTGGGGAGGGGAATGGAGGCTTAGATCAAACCTTCACCTTCGCGGCCGAAACCGTCGCATCGATATGGTCGATGAGCGCGTCGGCCAGGCCGAGGCGGCCGGCAAGCATGTCGAGATAGCCGCGTTCGACACGCGTGTCCGGATCGATGGTGAGCCTCGAAGCGGTATAGAGCTCGACTTTCTGCTCCTCGGTGCGGGCTGCGGCGACGAGCTTGTCGAGATCGACCGGGCTGGCAAGTTCCTTCTCGATGAAGGCTTCCGCTTCCGCGCCGAGATCGACCGCATGCACCTTGTCCATGATGTTCGTGCGCTCGGCCTCGTCGATATGGCCGTCGGCCTTGGCGGCCGCGATCATCGCCCGCACCAGGGTCAGCGCGAAGTCATTGGTCAGCGTCGGAGACTGGGGATGGAAGGGAGAATCTGTCGGAGGCGGCAGAAGCGGCGTCTCCGCCTGTGGCTGCGGCTGCGGCGCCGTCTGCGGCGACTGGCCCGACTGATAGTTCTTGTAGGCGAGATAGCCGAGACCCGCTATCGCCGCGAGCCCGCCCAGCCCGGCGGCATTGCCGGCGAGCTTCCGGCCTGTCTTGGTGCCGAGAACGGCGGCGAGGATCGCGCCGGTTGCCAATGGATTGTTGCGGGCAAGATCGGTGGCCTGCCCCGCCCGCTCCCGGAGCGTTCCGGAAACCCCCGGTATCTGCGAGCCGAGGAATTGGTCGAGCAGCTTCTTGGCATCAAACATCGCGTCATCTCCCTGTTGAGGTTCCAGGAAGATAGTGCGCCGATGTGAAATTACAAAGATGGGTTGCGGTCAGCCTTTAAGCGGCGTTAAGCCTTCAGTGCCGCCGCTTCGGAAGCGAGCTTGGTGATGCCCGCCCAGTCGCCCGCCGAGACGAGTTCCTTCGGCGCCACCCAGGAGCCGCCGACGCAGACGACGTTCGGCAGCGAAAGATAGTCGTTGGCGTTCTTGAGCGAAATGCCGCCGGTCGGGCAGAAAAGCGTGCCCGCGAGCGGCGAGGAAAGCGCCTTGAGATAGGCCGCGCCGCCGGCTTGCTCGGCGGGGAAGAATTTCAGGACCTCGTAGCCGGCTTCGCGCAGCGTCATGACTTCGCTTGCGGTCGCGGCACCCGGTAGCAGCGGAACTTCGGAACCCTTGGCGGCATCCAGCACGCCGGGCGTGACGCCGGGGCTGACGATGAAGGTGGAGCCCGCCTTCACGGCAGCATCGAAATCGCGCGCATTGAGGATCGTGCCGGCGCCGACATTGGCGCCTTCGACTTCCGCCGCAACGGCCTTGACGGCATCCAATGCCGCCGGCGTGCGCATGGTGATTTCGATCGCCTTCAGCCCGCCCGCAACGAGCGCCCTGGCAAGCCCGACCGCCGATTTCGCGTCGTCGACAATCAGAACCGGCACCACCGGCTGCAGCTTCAGGATGGAAAGCAGCTTTTCGGTCTTGCCTTGGGTCTGGCCAGCCATGGCGTCGTCTCCGCTAAAACGATTGAAAACTCGGCCTGCAGATAGCGCGCGGCTTCGCTCTTGTCGAGAAAAGCTTGGTCCCTTGTCGAGAAAAAAAATGCCGGTGCGGGGCAAAGCAGGGCTTGTCACAACCCGTCTTTGCCATAGGGTAGAAAAATTCCTGACCAACGGTGGTTGCTTATGGCCAAGGAAATCGAACGGAAGTTTCTGGTGAAAGGCGATGGCTGGCGGAGCGAGGCTACCTCGTCGAAGAATTTCGTCCAGGCCTATATCGCCGCCATGGACGACCGCTCGGTGCGCGTGAGATTGGTCGATGGCAAGCGCGCCACGCTGACCGTCAAGATCGGCAGCAAGTCTTTCTCGCGCGACGAATTCGAGTACGCGATCCCCTTGAGCGATGCCGAGGAACTGCTCTCCAGCGCCATCGGCATCATCCTGGAAAAGCGCCGCTACACCGTGGAGCACGAGGGTTTCATCTGGGAGGTGGACGTCTATGGCGGCGTCTATCGCGGCCTCGTCGTCGCCGAGGTGGAATTGCAGGACGAGGCGGACACTCCCGAGCTTCCCGACTGGATCGGCCGGGAAGTGACCGGCGACGGGCGCTATTCCAACATGGTGATGGCCACCGAAAATGTCAGCGCGGAGCTGAGCCATGCCCTTTCGCGTCCGGCCCGCTAAGCCTTTCACCGAGGAATTCCGGGCAATCGCCCGGCGCCAGCTTTCCCATGCCACCGCCTTTCTGCAGGAACAGCCGGAAGGCCCTCACGAGGCCATCCACAACGCCCGCAAGAAGTTCAAGCGGCTGCGCGCCCTCTACCGGCTCATCCAACCGGACGCGAAGGAATTCCGGCGGCGAGAGAACGCCCGCATCCGCGACATGGCAGGGACGCTCTCCACGGTGCGCGATGCGACCGCGCTCGTGGAGACGCTGAACTACCTGGCAGGCGAAGCCTCATCGCCGGAGGAATTGAAGGCGCTCGCCTTCGCCTCCAAGGTGCTGACCGAGCGCCGCGACCGGATCGCTGCCGAGGAGACGGATCTTCCGGCCAAGATCGCCGCGGCGGTTGCGGAATGCCGGGAGGCGAGCGCCGCGCTCGACGAACTTTCGCTCGAGGATTCCCCGAAAAAGACCGCGAAACGCCTCGCCAAGGCTTGGCGCAAGCAGCGGCTGCGGGCGCATGAGGCGCTCGAGGCCTGCGAGGAAAACGCCGATGCGGAGGCCTTCCACGCGCTGCGCAAGAGCGGGCAGACCTATTGGATACACCTTTCGCTTCTCAACGAAGTCTGGCCCTCCGCCATGGCTGCCAAGCAGCGGGAAGCCAAACAACTGGTCGATATCCTGGGTCACGAGCATGATCTTTCCGTGCTGACGGAGCTCGTCAACGAGAGCCCCGAGCTCTTTGGCGACAGCGACACGCTCGCCCTCCTGATCGGCGCGATCATCACCCGCCAGCAGGCGCTGCGCCGCGAAGCCCTGGAGCGCGCCGAGGAAGTATTCGCCGACAGCGCCGCGGACGAGAGCGCATTGATCGCTGCACTCTGGGAGAAAGCTGCGACAGCGCCTCGCAGGGAGCGGGAGAAGGCAAAACGGAAGAATTCCGGAAACGGCCAGTTGGCGCATCAGTTGCGCGGATAGCCTTCTCGCTGTATTTCAGCGCCATGACGGACAACATTATCCAGACCCGCCCGGAAGAAACGGGCTCCTTCCTCGTGGCCGCGCTTTATCACTTCGCGCGCTTCCCCCGCTACGAGAGCTTTCGCGCGCCCCTGCAGGACTTCTGCGACGCAAACGGCATCAAGGGAACGCTGCTGATCGCCGCCGAAGGCATCAACGGCACTGTCGCCGGCTCCGATGAAGCGATCGCCGACCTCATAGCCTTCCTGCACGCCCAGCCGGAATTTGCGAACCTTGAGCACAAGGAGAGCCGGGCCTCGAAAATGCCCTTCCTGCGCATGAAAGTGCGCCTGAAGAAGGAGATCGTCACCATGGGCGTCGAGGGCATCGACCCCAACCGCATCGTCGGCACCTATGTGGAGCCGAAGGACTGGAACGCGCTAATCTCCGATCCGGAGACGATCGTCATCGACACCCGCAACGACTACGAGACGGCGATCGGCATCTTCAAGGGCGCGGTCGATCCGCAGACCAAGACGTTTCGCGAGTTCCCGGACTGGGTGAAAAACAACACCGGCCTGCACAACAAGCCGAAGATCGCCATGTATTGCACTGGCGGCATACGCTGCGAGAAGGCCACCGCCTTCATGAAGGAGCAGGGCTTCGATGAGGTCTACCACCTCAAGGGGGGCATCCTGAAATACCTGGAGGAAGTGCCGGAAGAGGAAAGCCTATGGGAAGGCGCCTGCTTCGTCTTCGACGACCGCGTCTCGGTGGAGCATGGGCTGAAGGAGGGCAATCACCGGCTCTGCCACGCCTGCCGCAACCCGATCACCGCCGAGGAGATAATCTCACCCTATTACGAGGAAGGCGTCTCCTGCAGCAATTGCTACCATAGCCGCACCGAGGAAGACCGGCTGCGGTACCGCCAGCGCCAGCATCAGATCGCGCTTGCCAAGAAGCGCGGCGAAAAGCACTTGGGAAGCTGAGGCGCTCCTGGGGATATGCCCCCTCACCCCGTCCGGCGCTCTATTTTACCCCCTCTGCCCTGCCGGGCAGAGGAGGTGAATAAGAAGGCGACGCCGAGCGAAGCAGGACGCATATATCAGGAGGCCACAACCCCGCCCAGCCCGCTGCCGCGAAGGAGGATTTCGATTTCCTCCGCGCTGACCGGCCTGCCGAAGAAATAGCCCTGCAGCTCGTCGCAGCCGCTGATCTTCAAGAGCGTGGCCTGTTCTTCCGTTTCGACGCCTTCCGCCGTGACAGGGATATCGAGCGAGCGGGCGAGCGCCACCGTCGCCTGCAGCATGTTGACGGCGTGGCTGCCCTCCTCCAGGGCTACGATCAGCGAACGATCGATCTTCATGCGGTCGAAGCCGAATTGGCGCAGATAGCCGACGCTCGAGAAGCCCGCGCCGAAATCGTCGAGCGAGACCTTCAGGCCGAGCCGCTTCAACTTGGCGATCGTCGAGCGGGCCCGCTTCGGATTCTGGATGAAATAGCCCTCCGTGACCTCCAGCGTCACCCGACCGGCATCGAAACCGGTCTTTTGCAGGATCGAGGCGACATGGATGGAGAAGGCAGGGTCGCGGAACTGACCGGGCGAGATGTTGACGGCAAGGTTGAGACCCGGCCAGCGGCGCAGCGTCTCGCAGGCGCGGTAGAGTACGTAAAGGCCGAGCTGATCGATAAGTCCCGTCGACTCGGCGATCGGGATGAACACTTCCGGCGGCACGGGACCATAACCCTTGCGGTCCCAGCGCACCAGCGCCTCGACGCCGGTGAGCCGCCAATCTTCCGCCGCGACGACCGGCTGGAAGACCACCGAAAGCTCCCGCCGCTCGATGGCGATGCGCAAGTCCACCTCGAGCTGGTTGCGCTCGTGCCGCTCGGCATCCATTTCCGGATGGTAGTGCTCGGCGCGGCCCCGGCCGTTCTCCTTGGCCTCGTACATGGCGAGATCGGCGCGGCGCACCAGTTCCTCGCCCTTGACCGAGCCGCGCGGCGATATGGCGACGCCGATACAGGTGCCGATGGCTGCGACTCGTTCGCCGATCACGAAAGGCTCGCCGAAGAAACCCAATATGCGGTCGCAAAGGATGYCGGCGGTCTTGCCCACATCCTCGCCCGAAAGCGCGATCGCGAATTCATCGCCCCCGACGCGGGCAAGCACCACCTCTTTGCCGACCAAGGTTTTCAGCCCGGCCGCGACGCCGCGGATCAGCTGGTCACCGGTACCGTGCCCGTAGGAATCGTTGACCTCCTTGAAGCCGTCCAGATCGAGATAGAGAAGCGCGACATCCGAACTGCCCTGGCGGCCGGTCTCCACGAGATCGTCGAGCGCAGCGAAGAAACCGGTGCGGTTGAGCAGGCCGCTCAGCCGGTCGACCATCGCAAGCCGGCGCGCGGCAGCCTCCTCCGCCTCCAGTCGTTTCAATGCCTTGCTACCGCTGACGAAGAGCAGAAGAAAGAAGAGACCGACCATAATGAGCGCCGAGAGCACTAGCGGACGGACCGCTGCATAGCTCGCATCGCCCGGCAGGCGGGAACGCCAGGTAAGCTTCGCCAGCGCATTGCCATGGAGGTTTCTGATTTCCACCACGTTCTGGGGCGCCTCTCCCGCGTCCGCGAAACGCAACCCGTCGATCACATAGGTCTGGGCGAGCTTTTCCACCTTCTCGGGCGTCAGGTGTCTGGCAAAGATCACGAAACGAAGCTCGCCCCGCGGCTTGTCCAGCTGGCCGGATTCGGGGCGGATGAGAGCCACACCGACCGCCGCAACGCCCTTTTCGGTGCGTACGAAACCGACGGCCTCCGGTATTTCTCCGGAGCCCGCCGTGCTCGCGTCGTCAAAGAGGGTCCAGAGCGAAGCCCCGAAATATTTCCGCGCGGACCAGGTGGCGGGGGCGCCGTCCTCATAGGCCATCAGTGTGTTTTGCCGCGCGTCCATGATGAGGGCGATATCGAAGAGATCACTGCCGGCGGTCACGTCGCCAAAATTGTCGGCGATCCATTTCTCGTCGCCGGCATAGACGAACTGCGCRGCATCGTCCCAGGCCGCATAGTCGTTCAGCGTGGCATGGAGCTGGTCGCGGAAGGTGTGGAGTGCGCCGGTGGTCGTTTCGCGGGAGCGCTCGTCATCGAGCCGGTTGGCGCTCTCCGTGACGCGGTCGAGCGCGGTCAGTACGAAAAGGGTGACGAGTACCACCACTGCGGCGAATGCGAGCAGCACCGCGGTCACGGCGGAGCGACGTCCGACCGCGACAGTCCGCCGGAAACGTGTCGGTAGAAGCCGCATCAGATACCTCGCACTGCGTGCATCCGTTTTGGGCCTTAATTCTTCAAATCCGGTTAAATCAAAAGAAGAAGGCCGGTTTCCCGCGGAAACCGGCCTTCAATCAACACAATAATGCTTGGCGGATTACCAGCTCGGGATGAGCGCGCCCTTGAACTCTTCGTTGATGAAGTTCCTGATCTTGTCGTCGTGATAAGATTCGACAAGCGTCTTCACCCAGGGCGCGTCCTTGTCAGCCGCGCGAACGGCGATGACGTTCGCATAAGGGGACTTGTCGCTCTCGATGGCGATGGCGTCCTCACGCGGATGCAGATCGGCTTCCAGTGCGTAGTTGGTGTTGATCACCGCAGCATCGACATCCGCGAGCGAACGCGGAAGCTGGGCCGCGTCAAGCTCGGTGAATTCGATGTTCTTCGGGTTCTCCGTGACGTCGGCCGGGGTGACCGTCAGACCCTTTGCTTCATCGACCTTGATCAGGCCCTTGGAAGCGAGCACCAGCAGCGCGCGGCCGCCATTGGTCGGATCGTTCGGAATAGCGATCGTCGCGCCGTCCGCCAGCTCGTCAAGGCTCTTTACCTTGTTCGAATAAACGCCCATCGGGGTGGTGATGGTGGTGCCGACGCTGACGAGGTCGAACTTGCGGTCGGCAATCTGGTTGTCGAGATAGGGCTGATGCTGGAAGGAGTTGGCGTTGAGATCGCCGTCGGCCAGCGCCTGGTTCGGAACCACGTAGTCGGAGAATTCAAGGATTTCGATGTCGAGACCCTTGGTCTTCGCGATTTCCTTCACCTGTTCCATGATCTGGGCATGCTCGCCCGGGGTCACGCCGACCTTGATGGTTTCGGCAAGGGCGGTGCCGGCTGCGAGGGCCGCGAGTGCCGCCGCGATAATGAGTTTCTTCATGGATGCCTCCTTGTTAGCATTTGATGTTTATCGAAAAGTCAGGTCTTGCGGTTGCGCTTGTCGAACCGGCGGGCGAGCGCATCGCCGGCACTCTGGACGAGTTGCACGAGAAGGATCAGCACCACCACGACAGCCAGCATCACCTCCGGCATGAAGCGCTGATAGCCGTAGCGGATGCCGAGATCG
Organism: Rhizobium sp. LCM 4573; assembly: GCF_001854865.1. Lineage (GTDB taxonomy): Bacteria > Pseudomonadota > Alphaproteobacteria > Rhizobiales > Rhizobiaceae > Neorhizobium. The sequence goes on from NZ_MDDW01000001.1 coordinate 688,172, forward strand.
CCGAGCCCCCCGCCGCCGACGGCACCGACCATGGCCGAATAGCCGATCAGGCTGACGATGGTCATGGTGAAGGCAAGCGTGATGCCGGGCCGCGCCTCGGCAAGCAGCACCTTGAAGACGATCTGGACCGGCGTGGCGCCCATGGCGCGGGCGGCCTCGATCAGCCCCTTGTCGATCTCGCGGATCGAGGCTTCCACCAGCCGCGCGAAGAAGGGAACCGTAGCGATGGTGAGCGGCACGATCGCCGCATTGGTGCCGATCGACGTGCCGGTGACGAAACGCGTGAACGGGATGATCGCCACCACCAGGATGATGAACGGCGTCGAGCGGGCGGCATTGATGATGAGGCCGATTACCCGGTTGGTGACGGGTGCCGGAAAAAGCTCGCCCTTGCCGCTAGTGGCGAGGAAGACGCCGATCGGTAGCCCGATCAGCGAGYCGAGGAGACCCGCGATCGCGACCATCTGCAGCGTCTGCCCAAGCGATTTCGTGAGGAGATTGACGAGCATGTCAAGCGACATAGCCGAGCACCTCCATGGACAGGCCGGTTTCGGCATAGAAGCGGTTGGCGCGCTCCAGCACATCCGGATCGGCCGGGTAGGCCACGACGAGCGAGCCATAGGGTTCGCCGGCGATCTCCTCGATGCTTCCGGCGAGGATGTTGACGTCCGCGCCGAGCTCAGCAACCAGCCGTCCCGTAAGGGGCTGGAAGGCGGTCGAGCCGAAAAAGATCAGCCGAACCAGTATGCGGTCTCCCGCCGAAGGTTCCGCCTTCAGGTTCTGGCTGATCCATTCCGGCAGCCTGGTGCCGAGAGCGGCGGAAAGCAGCGCCCGCGTGGTCTCGTGCTTTGCACCGGTGAAGACGTCGAAGGTGCGGCCCGCCTCGACGATCTTGCCGCGGTCGATCACCGCAACATCGGAAGCGATGGTCTTCACCACCTCCATCTCGTGGGTGATGAGCAGCACGGTCAGGCCGAGTTCGGCATTGATCTGCTTGAGAAGATCGAGGATCGACTGGGTGGTTTCCGGGTCGAGCGCCGAGGTGGCTTCGTCGGAGAGCAGCAGCTTCGGCTCGGTGGCAAGCGCACGGGCAATGCCGATACGCTGCTTCTGGCCGCCGGATAGCTCCGCCGGATAGCGGGCGGACTTATCGCCGAGCCCCACGAGCTCGAGGAGCGGGCCGACGCGGTCCCTGATCTTCTGCCGGTCCATGCCGGCGATCTCGAGCGGCAGCGCCACGTTGTCGAAAGCCGTGCGGGAAGAAAGCAGGTTGAAATGCTGGAAGATCATGCCGACCTGGCGGCGCAGATCCCTGAGGCCGGTTTCGCCAAGTCCGCCCACCTCGACGCCGTCCACCACCACGCRACCGGACGTCGCCTTTTCAAGGCCGTTGACGAGGCGGATGAGCGTGGACTTGCCCGCGCCCGAACGGCCGATAATGCCGGTGATGGCGCCGCGTGCGACGGACAAATCGATGCCATCAAGGGCGGTGAACTGGTTCTCGTCGTCGCCGCTTCCGAAGCGCTTGGTCACGGCCTCGAATGCGACCATTGGCCTGGCACCCRCCTCGGCCGGCGCGGATCGAACCGCTGCAAATTGGATCGTCATCTGGTACTCACGGATTGGGTCTGGTCACTCGGCGGCGTTCTTAACCRCTCACGCATGCTTTAGCCAAGCAGGCTGCACATTCGATGACAGACAATGTTCCGGAGCATCGTGTCGGCTTTCACTTTGATTGGGCCGGAGCGGCCTCGTTTCTGCCGCATTGATGCCCGCAGTCCGCTTATTTTGACAGGGATGTTTTTCCCTTTCAACGCGAAATCAGGAAAAATCTTCTCGCAACCGCATAATCAGCTTTGCTTACTCAATTCCGGACGGAAAACCGGTTCCCACTTTCCTGGAATTGCTTCAGTGATTGCCCTTCGGGAACTGCGAGGCAAGCTCGCGATACCATTTGCCGCTTTTCTTGACGGTGCGTTCCTGGGTGCCGTAATCCACGTGCACGAGGCCGAAGCGCATGCGATAGCCTTCCGCCCATTCGAAATTGTCCATCAGGCTCCAGGCGAAATAGCCGCGCAGCGGATAGCCATCGCTCACCAGATCGGCGGCGACCGAGAGATGATCGGCGTAGTAATCGAGGCGCGGCTGATCGTCCACCTCGCCATCCACAACGCCCATATTGTAGCAGGCGCCGTTCTCGGTAATGTAGCAGTCCGGCAGATCGTAGCGGCGGTAAAGCTCCTCCACCAGAGATTTGAGCGCCGGCGAATAGACCTCCCAGCCGATATCGGTGACCGTTTCAGCGACGAAGGGCGCCGGCTTCGTCGCGGGGAATTCGGCGCCTTCTGCCTCATCCGCAAAAACGCGCATGGGCGTGTAATAGTTGAGGCCCCACCAGTCGAGCTTTTGGCTGACGACGTCGAGATCGCCCTCCTCCACCGGAGGCATGCGTTCGCCCAGCGCTTCCATGAGGCCTGCGGGATATTCTCCCTTGAAGACCGGACCGAAGAAGKAGCCGTTATGGAAATCGAAGGCGCGCTCGGCAGCGGCCTTGTCTTCCGAGCTGTCCGATCCGGGAATGACGGAATGGGCGTTGAGCACTAGCCCGACCGGCACGCTCGGCGCCACGTGGCGGATCGCCTCGACGCTGAGTCCGTGGGCGAGATTGGTGTAATGCATTGCCGCCAGCGCCGCTTCCATGTTGCGTTCGCCCGGCGCATGCACCCCATAGAGATGGGAGAGCCAGACCGAGCACCAGGGCTCGTTGAAGGTGGCCACCGCATCCAGCCGGTCGCCGAGCCGCGCCATGACCACTTTGGCATAGCGCTGGAAGGCATAGGCCGTGGAGCGCGAAGTCCAGCCGCCCTCGCCCATCAGCGCCAGCGGCAGGTCCCAATGATAGAGCGTCGCATAGGTCTTGATGCCGCGCGCCTTGCAGCCGTCGAGCAGCCGGTCGTAGAAGTCTAGACCTTTTTCGTTCACGCGGCCCACGCCGTCCGGGATGATACGCGGCCAGGCGATGGAGAAGCGGTAGGCTGCCACACCCATTTCGCTGATGAGATCGAGGTCCTCCTCCCAGCGATTGTAGTGATCGCAGGCGACATCGCCATTATGCCGGTTGTAGACGCGCCCCGGCATGTTGGAGAAGGCATCCCAGATGGAGGGCTTGCGGCCATCCGCCTTGGCCGCTCCTTCGATCTGATAGGAGGCTGTCGCCACGCCGAACAGGAAATCGCCGGGAAAGCGGGAGGCGAGGGTCTTGGGATCGGTCATGGAGCCAGCCTGTCTGTTCGTTGCCGGGAAACCAGCGTTCCAGCGGCGATTTAATCAAGGAGTGCGCGGTTGTACAGGTTCGCGGCGGAGATTTCTGCAACGTTGCAGGAGATACGCTGTTACTACCGCCGTCATCCCTGTGCTCGTCACAGGGATCCAGCCACGGCGCATCCGCGCCGTGAGTGAATCATTATCCAAGTGTCTCTCGCGCCCAAAGACTTGGGCGCTGGATTCCCGTGACAAGCACAGGAATGACGGCGTCATACAGCAGACCTGCCTGGGATGCCCCTTAGCCGAGCTTCACCCAGGCTCCGTTCTTCTTCGAGGACGCCACGCAGGCCTCGACGAAGGCGACCCCCTTCACGCCGTCATCGACGGTCGGGTAGATGACGCCCTTGTCGACCTTCACGCCCTTCTTCTTCGCATTGATGGCATGGGCCGCCTCGGTATAGATCGTCGCGAAGGCTTCGAGATAGCCTTCCGGATGACCGGACGGAATGCGGGAAACACGGGCGGCGGCCGCACCTGCACCGGCACCGTTGCGGGTGATGAGCCGCTTCGGCTCGCCGAACGGCGTGAACCAGAGATAGTTCGGATCGGCCTGCACCCATTCGATGCCGCCCTTGGTGCCATAGACGCGGATCTTCAGCCCGTTCTCATGGCCGGGCGCAACCTGGCTGCACCAGAGCATGCCCTTCGCGCCGCCTTCGAAGCGAAGCAGCACATGAGCGTTGTCATCGAGCCTACGGCCCTCGACGAAGCTATCGAGATCGGCGGCGAGGCTTTCGAGCGTCAGCCCAGTGATGAAGGACGCGAGGTTATAGGCATGCGTGCCGATATCGCCGGTCGAGCCGCCCGCGCCGGACTGCGCCGGATCGGTGCGCCAGACGGCCTGCTTGGCACCGGTCTGTTCCACGGCCTCTGTCAGCCAGTCCTGCGGATATTCCACCTGCACGACGCGGATCTTGCCGAGATCGCCGTTCTGGACCATCTCGCGGGCCTGCCGCACCATCGGATAGCCGGTGTAGTTGTGGGTGAGGATGAAGAGTGCGTCGCTCTCGTCCGCCACTTTCTTGAGCTTTTTGGCATCGGCGAGGTTGGAGGTCAGCGGCTTGTCGCAGATCACATGGATGCCGCGACGAAGGAACTCCTTCGCGGCCTCGTAGTGCACGTGGTTCGGCGTGACGATCGATACGGCCTCGATGCCGTTCTTCAACCGCGCCTCGCGGATCGCCATTTCCTTGTAGCTGCCGTACGTGCGGGCGGGATCGAGCCCCAGATCGCGGCCGGAAGCGATCGCCTTCTCCGGCGTGGAGGAAAGCGCCCCCGCCACCAGATCGAACTGGTCGTCCAGCCTTGCGGCCATGCGGTGCACCGCGCCGATGAAGGCGCCCGCGCCGCCACCCACCATGCCGAGCCGGATGCGGGGCTCGCGCGCCTGTTCGTCCTTACCTTCGATTGCCATAGTGAAGTCTCCGTGAAAATTTCTAAACGGAATGCCCCTCATCCGGCTGCCGCCACCTTCTCCCCGTTCTGACGGGGAGAAGGGATATGCCACAACATCTCCGTCCCTCTCCAACGATTTGCGTGGCGGGTCCCCCCTCTCCCCGCCTGCGGGGAGAGGGTTAGGGTGAGGGGCAAAAAATTAAAGCCCGAGCATCCGCCGGTTGGCGGCCTCGTCCGTGCCGCCGGAGGCGAAGTCGTCGAAGGCCTTTTCGGTGACGCGGATGATATGGGCCCGCACGAACTCGGCGCCCTCGCGCGCGCCGTCCTCGGAGTTCTTCAGCGCGCATTCCCATTCGACCACGGCCCAGCCGTCGAAATCGTTCGCCGCCATCTTGGAGAAGATCGAGCCGAAATCCACCTGGCCATCGCCCGGCGAGCGGAAGCGGCCCGCGCGGCCCACCCAACCCTGATAGCCGCCATAGACACCTTGCCGGCCGGTCGGATTGAATTCCGCGTCCTTGACGTGGAACATCTTGATCCGGTCCTTGTAGATATCGATGTTGTCGAGATAATCGAGGCACTGCAGCACATAGTGCGACGGGTCGTAGAGCATGTTGGCACGACTGTGATTCTTCACCCGCTCCAGGAACATCTCGAAGGTGACGCCGTCATGCAGGTCCTCACCCGGATGGATCTCGTAGCAGACGTCAACGCCGCATTCTTCCGCGTGGTTCAGGATCGGCGTCCAGCGGCGGGCAAGCTCGTCGAAGGCAGTCTCCACGAGGCCGGCCGGACGCTGCGGCCAGGGATAGATGAAGGGCCAGGCGAGCGCGCCGGAAAAAGTGGCGTGCGCCTTGATGCCGAGGTTCTTCGAGGCCGAAAGCGCCATCTTCACCTGATCGACGGCCCATTCCTGGCGCGCCTTGGGGTTGCCGCGCACTTCCGGAACCGCAAAACCGTCGAAGGCCTCGTCATAGGCCGGATGCACGGCCACGAGCTGACCTTGAAGATGGGTGGAAAGCTCGGTCACCTCGACGCCGTTCTGACGGGCGATGCCGGCGAATTCGTCGCAATAATCCTTCGACGTCGCGGCCTTTTTCAGGTCGATGAGCTGGCTCGCCCAGGTCGGCACCTGCACGCCGACATAGCCCTTCTCGGCGGCCCATTTGGTGATGCCGTCCCAGGTATTGAACGGGGCTGCATCGCCCGCGAACTGGCCGAGGAAAATGGCCGGGCCCTTGATCGTCTTCATGAAAATACCTCCGTGACGTTATCGCTTCGAATGTCTTCGCTTGCCCCTCATCCGCCTGCCGGCACCTTCTCCCCGCTCGCGGGGGAGAAGGACGCAAGCCGCTATGTTCTCTCCGCCCGCCGGCAGAGGGTTGGGCACGTTCCCTCTCCCCGCAAGCGGGGAGAGGGCTAGGGTAAGGGGCCAGTAGGCCGCCAGATCAGAACGGAGAATCCTGGAAGTAGAACTGCTCGGCATTGTCCTTGGTCACCAGCGTGGCATCGAGGATGTACTCGCCGCTGACAGGAACCTGATCGTAGAAGTTGGCGGCGGTGAGCTGCATGGCGGTCGCCACCATCGCCGGCGGATAGAGAACGTCGACCGGAACCATCTTGTCGCCGTCCATGACGCGCTTCACCATGTCCTTCGAACCGGCGCCGCCGACGACATACTGGATATCGCTGCGGTTCGCCTGCTGGATGGCTTCGAGCACACCGACCAGCATGTCGTCGTCCTGAGCCCAGACCACGTCAATCTTCGGGTACTTGGTGAGGTAGTCCTGCATGACGCGGAAGGCGTCGTCGCGGTTCCAGTTGCCGTACTGGCGCTCCAGAACCTTGACGTTCGAACCCTTGATGCCTTCGTCGAAGCCATCCTGGCGCTGCTGGTCGATCGGGATCGGCAGGCCGCGGATAACGACGACCTCGGCATCCGGCGTGGTCTTGGCGATGTATTGACCCGCCACGCGGCCGAGCGCCGGGTTGTTGCCGGCCACATAGAGGTCGCGGATCGTGTTGTCGTTGACGGAAGGCGCGCGATCAACCAGCGCCACGAACTTGCCGGCATCCTTGACCTGCTGGATAGCGTTGACGAGCTGATCCGGGTCCGTCGGCAGAATGACGAGCGCGTCGATGTTCTGCACGGCAAGGTCCTGCACGGCATTCGCCTGGCTCGCCGGATCGGCGGAGGTCTTGACGATGACGTTGAGGCCCGGATGCTCTTCCATCAGAAGCTTGGCGACGCGTTCGGCATGGAAGACGACGCCGGCCGTCCAACCGTGGTCGGCAGCCGGAATGGAGACGCCGATCGTCACCTTCTTTTCCTCCTGCGCCCAGCCGAGGCTGGGGCCGACGGCGACCGAAGCGGCAAGCGCGGCGGCGGCCAGCCCGAAAGTTCTTCTACGCATGTTTTCTCTCCCAAGTGTTTTGCGGGGTATTCGATACTTGAGCCGGGCGCCCCCGATCCGTCCGGCTTGTCTCTTACGATCTGCGCATCAGCGACCGCTGCACGAGCATGGCGATGATGATGATCGCCCCCTGGATGGCGCCGATCAGGTATTCGCTGACGAAATTCGAAAGCAGCATGATGTTGCCGACGATCTCCAGGATGAAGGCGCCGCAGACCGTGCCCCAAATGCGCCCGACCCCACCGCGCAGCGCCGTGCCGCCTACGACGACCGCCGTGATCGCCTGCAGCTCCCACAGAATGCCGGTGGTGGCCGAGGTGGAACCGAGGCGCGGGACGTAGAGCAGCACGGCGACAGCGACGCACAGACCCTGGATGATATAGGCGATGGTGCGCACCTTCCTGACCGAGATGCCGGAATAGCGCGCCACATCCTCGTTGGAACCCACCGCGATCACGTGCCGTCCGTAGCGCGTGCGGTAGAGCACGAAAGCGGCGATCGCGGCGGTGACGAAGATCGCCACGATCGGCACCGGAACGCCGAAAATGTCTCCGAAATAGACGGGGCGGTAGAGCGCCTGCAGCTCACGATCGCGCAGCGTGATCGCGCCGCCCTGGGAAAGCCAGGTGGTGAGCCCGCGATAGATGCCCATCGTACCGAGCGTGGCGATGAAGGGCTCGATCCTGCCGACGGTGGTGATGAGCCCGTTGAAGAGGCCGCAGGCCGCACCCAACAGGAGGGCAAGCAGCATGCCCGCGATCAGCAGCATCATAGGATCGGCGATCGGCGCCGCGTTCAGGAACAGGATCATCAGGCTCGCCACGAAGGCGACCATGGAGCCGACGGAAAGATCGAGCCCGCCCGAGGAGATGACATAGGTTGCCCCGAGCGCGATGATGGCGATGAAGGCGCTGCGGGTAATGACGTTGAGAATATTGGCAACCGAGACAAAATTCGGATTGGCGAAATAGCCGAGGACAAGGAGCAGCGCGAGCGCGATGAAGGGCGCGATCGCGGCCATATCCCAATCCCGCGAGGTCTTCGGCGCCTTGGCGGTTTCGGTGGCGGCAGTGGTCATCACGCGGCCTCCCCGGTCTTCACGCCCGTTGCCAGCACCACGATCTCGTTCTCGTTCATATGGTCTCCCGTGACTTCGCCGACGATCCGGCTGGACCGCATGACCAGGATGCGGTCGCAGATGCCGATCAGCTCCGGCATTTCGGAGGAGACCACGATGATCGAGCGCCCCTCCTCTGCCAGTTTGGCGATGAATTTATAGATTTGTTCTTTGTTGCCGATGTCGATGCCGCGCGTCGGCTCGTCGATGATGACGATCGAGGGATCGAGCATCATCATCTTGGCGAGCAACAGCTTCTGCTGGTTGCCGCCCGAAAGCTGGCCGGCGAGAATATCCTTCCGGCCGGTGCGGATATCGAATTCGCGGATGGCCTCATCGAGCGCATCGCTCTCGCGCTTGCGGTCGATCTGGAGTGCGTTGACGAACTTGCCGAGCGAGGCAAGCGTCAGGTTGATGCGCAGGTCCTTCGTCAGCAGCAGGCCCTTGCCCTTGCGATCTTCCGAAAGATAGGCGATGCCCGCCTTCAGGCTCGAATGCACATCCTGGAAACTGACCGGTTTGCCGTTGAGACGGACGGTACCGCGGCTCGGCCGAAGGCCGACGAGACCTTCCATCAGCTCCGTGCGCCCGGCGCCGACGAGACCGGCAAAGCCAAGAATTTCGCCCTTGCGGAGCTGGAAGGAGGCATCCTGCGCATAGCCGGGAACGTCGAGATGCTCGACTTCAAGCACCACTTCGCGCGCTTCCGCCGCATGGCGATCCGGATAAAGCTTGGCGACGTCGCGGCCAACCATCAGCCGCGCCATGTCGGCGGGATCGAGTTCGCTTGCGTCGTGCGAAGCGACGAGCCGTCCGTCGCGCAGCACCGTCACGCGGTCGGCGATCTCCTTCACCTCCGGCAAGCGGTGGGAAATATAGAGAACGGCGACGCCCTTGGCGCGGATATCCTTGATGACCTTGAGCAGCGCCTCGGTCTCGTGCGGCGTCAGCGAGGCGGTCGGCTCGTCGAAGATCACCAGGCGATGCGGCACGAGCAGCACGCGGGCGATCTGCACGAGCTGACGCTGGGCGATCGACAGCCGCGAAACGATGGCGTTCGGATCTATATCGCCGCCGAGATCGCGGATCGCCTTGGCCGCGCTCTCGTTCATGGCGCGGTCGTCCACCGTCAGGCCTTTTTTGAGTTCCCGGCCGAGATAGATGTTCTGCGCAACCGTGAGGTCCGGAGCGAGCAGGATTTCCTGATGCACCAGAACGATGCCGCGATTTTCAGCATCCACCGGGCCGGAGAAGGTAACCGGCTGGCCATCCATCCGCATTTCGCCGCGCGTCGGCGGCTGGTTGCCGGCGAGAATTTTCATCAGCGTCGATTTGCCCGCGCCGTTCTCGCCGATGATGGCGTGAACCTCACCTGCCCTGACGGTCAGACCGATGTCGCGCAGCACTTCCACGATGCCGAAGGTCTTGGAAAGGCCAACCGCCTCCAGAAGCGGGGCACGGTCGTTCGGGATTTCCGTCATGCCCGGCCACCGTGAAAAGCGCGCCCGCACAAGTTCGCAAATCCGGTCGCGACATCCACGCCGGCAGCAATGTAATCGATTACCTTCACTAATACTCCTCCCATCGGAATTAGACGCTAGCCTAGTTTCTGAGGTACGTAAAGCAGGTTTGTGCTAGCCACTACATCCCCAGTTCGGCGGAACACATGAAGAGGCTGCCTTAAGCCTGGAAGGTCTTGATGAAGTCGATGAATGCCCGCAGCGGCGCCGGCACCAGCCGCCGTCCCGGATAGTAGAGGAACGGACCGGAAAAGCGCGGCCACCAAGGCTCCAGCACCGGCTCCAGCGCCCCGCTTTCGAGATACGGCCGCAGCCATTGCTCGAACAGGGAAACGACACCGAGACCCTGCACCGCCGCATCGATCGCAAGGTCACTTGCTCCGCCCGCCTGGACGATGAGTGGGCCCGTCGGATCGACGGCGACAAGTTCGCCGTCCTTCTCGAATTCCCATGGCGGCATCCGGCCGCTCGAGAAACGGTGACGCACGCAGGCATGGTTCAAGAGGTCGCGCGGATGCTCGGGGCGTCCGTGACGGTCCAGATAAGCGGGGGATGCGGCGGCGGCAAAACACTGGACCCGAGGTCCGATCGGCACGGCGATCATGTCCTGTTCCAGCCGCTCTTCATAGCGGATGCCCGCATCGCAGCCCGCCTTCAGGACATCGACGAAGCTCTCGTCCGTCATCACCTCCAGGCGCACATCCGGATAGGCTTTAAGAAATTCCGGCACGATATGCGGCAGCACGAGCCGGGCGGCGCTGGCGGGCACATTGAGGCGAAGCGAACCGACCGGCCTGTCGCGATAGCCGTTCACCACGTCGAGCGCCGCTTCCATCTCGTCGAACGCCGGGCCGACCCGCTCCAGCAGTCCGCGGCCGGCCTCGGTTGCGATGACGCTACGCGTGGTTCTGTTCAGCAGCCGCACGCCGAGCTTCGTTTCAAGGCGCCGAACGGCCTCGCTGAGGCTGGAGGCGCTGGCGCCGGATAAGCGCGCCGCGTCCCGAAAGCCACCGGCCCGGGCCACCGCAACGAAAGCCTCAAGATCGCTCGTCTCGATTTTCATTGTTCGCTATTCCGCACAACCCGTGCAAATTGTAACGCCTTATCCTGCATATTGTCAGCCTCTATCTTTTGCCCATCAGCAAAGGAGACGACCATGACCCTCGACACCGTTGGAACATTCACCCTCGGCGACCGCACCGTGAAACGGCTCGGCTACGGCGCCATGCAGCTCGCCGGCCCCGGCGTTTTCGGCCCGCCGAAGGATCGCGCAGCCGCCATCGCCGTCTTGCGGGCCGCAATCGAAGCGGGCGTCGACCATATCGACACCAGCGACTTCTACGGGCCGCACGTCACCAACCAGATCATCCGCGAGGCGCTTCACCCCTATCCGGACAATCTCACCATTGTCACCAAGGTATCGGCCAAGCGCGGCCCGAATGCCGAATGGCTCCCCGCCATGTCCAAAGAAGAGCTAACCGCCGCAGTTCACGACAATCTTCGCAACCTCGGCGTGGATATCATCGACGTCGTCAATTTCCGCTCCATGCTGGATGTACACGGTCCGGCCGAAGGATCGATCGAGGAACAGGTGACGGTGCTTGCAGACCTCAAGCGCCAGGGCCTCATCCGGCATATCGGCCTTTCCAACGTCACCGCCAAGCAGGTGGCCGACAGCCGCAAGATCACCGAGATCGTCTGCGTGCAGAACATGTACAATGTCGCTCAGCGGCAGGACGACGCCCTGATAGATCAGCTTGCCGGCGAGGGCATTGCCTATGTGCCCTTCTTCCCGCTCGGCGGCTTCTCGCCGCTTCAGTCCTCGACGCTGAATGCCGTCGCCGAGAAGCTCGGTGCGAAGCCGATGCAGGTGGCGCTCGCTTGGCTCCTGCAACGCTCGCCGAACATCCTGCTGATCCCCGGCACATCGTCGGTCGCGCATCTGAAGGAAAATCTCGCCGCTGCCGATCTGGCCTTGCCGGAAGATGCGATCCGCGAGCTGGATGGCATTGGTGGCAAGCAGGCGGCTTGAGCGGAGCGCCCCCTCTGGCCTGCCGGCCATCTCCCCCACAAGGGGAGAAAACAAGCCGCCTCGCCTCCGTCCCGATCAACACAGAGAAACGGCGCGGCAGGTTAAGCCCCTCCCCCTTGTGGGGAGGGGTTGGGGAGGGGAATGACCTCACACGTACCTGTTGACGACGTTCTCCAGATATTCCTGACGGCCCGAGACCGGTTCCGGATTGATGTTTTCACGCTCTACCATGGCGGCGATCTCGTCGAGCTTGTACTCGCCGCGCAGCATCTTCTGGGCTTCCGGGCTCTCCCATTTTTCATAGCGGGCATCGAGCGGCTTCTTGAGCGCGCCGTCCTCCAGCATCCGGGCAGCGGCCTTAAGACCGCGAGCGCAGCAATCCATGCCGCCGATATGGCCGATCAGCAGATCCTGCGGATCGAGCGACTGGCGGCGCAGCTTGGCATCGAAGTTCGTGCCGCCGTTCTTGAAGCCGCCGCCCGCCAGCACGTGATAATAGGCAAGCGCCATTTCCGGCACGTTGTTGGGGAACTGGTCGGTATCCCAGCCGGACTGGTAATCGTTGCGGTTCATGTCGATCGAACCGAAAATGCCGAAGGCGTTCGCCATGGCGAGCTCGTGCTCGAAGGAATGGCCGGCTAGGATCGCATGGCCCTGCTCGATATTGACCTTCACTTCCTTTTCCAGCCCATGCTTCTGCAGGAAGGCGTAGACGGTGGAAACGTCGTAGTCGTACTGGTGCTTGGTAGGCTCCTGCGGCTTCGGCTCGATGAGGATCGTGCCTTCGAAGCCGATCTTGTACTTGTATTCCACGACCAGATTGAGGAAGCGGCCCATCTGGTCGAGTTCGCGGGAGAAATCCGTGTTGAGGATGGTCTCATAGCCCTCGCGGCCGCCCCACAGCACGTAGTTGGAGCCGCCGAGACGCTTGGTGGCATCGAGGCAGGTCTTCACCGTCGCCGCTGCGAAGGCGAAGACATCCGGGTCCGGATTGGTGGCGGCACCCGCCATGTAGCGGCGGTGGGAGAACATGTTCGCCGTACCCCACAGGAGCTTCACGCCGGTTTCGGCCTGTTTCTTCTCGAAGTAATCGACGATCTCGTTGAGGTTCTTCGTGTTCTCAGCGAAATTATTGCCTTCCGGGCGCACGTCCGCGTCGTGGAAGCAGTAGAAGGGCGTGCCCAGCAGCGAGAAGAATTCGAAGGCGACATCAGCCTTCATCTTCGCCGCTTCCATCGTGTCGGAAAACCAGGGGCGCTGGAAAGTCTGGCCGCCGAACGGATCGCCGCCCGGCCAGGTGAAGGTGTGCCAATAGGCGACCGCAAAGCGCAGGTGATCCTCCATGCGCTTGCCGGCGACGATCTCGTCCGGATTGTAGAAGCGGAAAGCAAGCGGATTGGTGCTATCCGGCCCTTCGTATTTGATCTTCGAAATATCGCCGAAAAATCCTGTGCTCATGGTCATATCCTCCTTGGGGAAACTGGTTAAAACGCGAAAAGTCCCCCTCTGCCTGCCGACATCTCCCCACAAGGGGGAGAGGACTAGAGGCACCGCCTTGCCCGTTCAGGAAAGCGAAGCTCGGGGTACTAAAGCCCCTCCCCTTGTGGGGAGGGGTTGGGGAGGGGCCTTCACCCTTCCCGGTCAGGATCAATTCAATGCGCCAGCGCCTTCAGCGCCGGATAGAGTGCGCGATACCGGGCGTAAGCCGTCTCGTAAGCATCCGAGAGCGCCTTTACAGGCTCGATCGTCTCGGCCGTTTCCGGCTGCGAGCACACCGCGAGCGGGTCCGCGCCCGTTGCGGCAATGAGGCCGAGGCGGGCCGCACCGAAGGCCGCGCCGAAATCGCCGTCCGCCGGAATATCCACCGGCACGCCGAGCGAAGTCGCGATCGAGGCGAGCCAATAGCGGGAGCGCGAACCGCCGCCGATGGCCGTGACGCGGGAGATCGAGGTGCCGGCGGATTTCAGCGCTTCGAGATTATCGCGGATCGCGAAGGTGACCCCTTCCAGCACCGCCTGGGTCAACACCGCACGGCTCGATTCGTGCTCGAGCCCTATGAAGGCGCCGCGAATGGCGGCATCGTTGTGGGGCGTGCGCTCGCCGGAAAGATAAGGCAGGAAGGTGACGCCGGTCGGTGTCTTCAGTTCGTTGCCAAGCTCGGCGGTAAGATCGGCGGCGGATTTGCCCGTCACATGCGAATGCCAGTTGAGCGCGTCAGTCRCAGACAGGATAACCCCCATCTGATGCCAGGTCTTCGGCAGGGCATGGCAGAAGGCGTGCACCGCGCTTTCCGGCTTCGGCAGATAGGAGGCATTGGCGGCGAAGAGCACGCCGGACGTGCCGAGCGAGACGAAAGCATGCCCCTCGCCGACCGTACCCATGCCGCAGGCCGAGGCCGCGTTGTCCCCTGCCCCGCCGGCAACGACGGCATCGCCGGAAATGCCCCATTTGGAGGCAAGCTCACCGCGCAGCCGGCCGGCCTGATCCGTGCCTTCGACCAGCGACGGCATCTGCTCCTCGGAAAGGCCGGTCGCGGCCAGAAGCTCCGCGGACCACTTGCGCGCGCCTGTATCGAGCCAGGAGGTACCGGCCGAATCCGACATTTCCGAAATATGCTCGCCGGTCAGCCAGAGTCGCAGATAATCCTTCGGCAGCAGGACCTTGGCGACCTTTGCGAAGATTTCGGGTTCATGCTTCTTCACCCAGACGAGCTTCGGCGCGGTGAAACCGGGAAAGACGATATTGCCGGTGATCTGGCGGAACCGGGAATCGGCGTCCAGCGCCGCCGCCTCTTCATGGGAACGCGTATCGTTCCAGAGGATGCAGGGGCGCAGCACCTTGTCCTCGGCGTTGAGGAGCGTCGCGCCGTGCATCTGGCCGGAAAGGCCGATGCCTTTCACTGCGGCAAGTTCCTTGGGGAACTTGGCCTTCAGCCCGGCGACCGCTTCTTCGGTCGCGCGGATCCAGTGGGCCGGGTCCTGTTCCGACCAGCCGGAATGCGGGCGCGAGACCTCCAGCGAGCCGCTGGCCGAACCGACGATCTTCTGATCGCCGTCGATCAGCATGGCCTTCACGCCGGAAGTTCCGAGGTCGAGCCCTAGATACATGGTGCTTCTCCTAATCGGGATGCGCTGCCTCTCATGGCAGATTGTCTTTCAGAAATATGTCGATACGGATGCGCTCCTGCGCGGCGATCACCGGCAGGCCGTCCGCCTTGGCTTTCAGGACGCGGATCGCACTCCGCACCTCGTGACCGGCATCCTGGTTGAGCACGGCATCGATCGTTCCGTCGATCAGCGCCGCACGCGTGGAGGCTGTCAGCTCGTGGGCGATCACCACCGGCCGCTCACGTCTCGCCTGAACAGCCCGGATGAGACCGCGATTGCCCGCCCCGAGGCTGTAGATACCGGCGATATCGGGGTGGCTCGCGAACGCTTCGGCAAGCGCCGTTTCGGCAAGTGCCGGGTCGTCCCTGCCCTCCAGCACCGGCAGGATGTCGAGATCGGGAAAAGAGCTCCCGAGGACCGCCGAAAAACCCTCCAGCCGCTCGCGATGGTCCCGCACCAGCATGGAACCCGCAAGCACGGCGATCTTTGCCTTTCGGCCACTCAGAAAGCGCCCCATGAGACCGGCAGCGGTGCGGCCGGCTGCGATGTTGTCGATGCCTGCATAATGATCGCGGCCCGAATCCGGCAGATCGGAAACCAGCGTGACGACGGGAATGCCGGCCGCTTGCAGCCGCTTGGCCGCCGCGCGTACTTCCGGCGTGTCGATCGCCACGAAGGCGGCACCCGCCGGCCGGCTCTCGACCACCTCATCGAGCGCGCAGACCAGTGCTTCCGTATCGAAGGGCGGCACTTCGATGATGCGGATATCGGTGCGCTCCGCGCTGGACCGGGCGATCGCCCCGCGCACTTCCTCGGCGAGGCCGATCATGAAGGAATTGTCGTTGGCGGGAATGATGAAGGTGAAGGCATAGGTTCGGCTCTTGGCCAGATTGGCGGCGGCGAGATCGCGCACATAGCCAAGCGTAGAGATCGCTTCCTCCACCCGGCCGCGGGTAATCTCCCGCACACCCGGCCGGCCGTTCAGCACGCGGTCCACCGTGGCGAGGCTGACGCCTGCAATCTTCGCGATGTCGTGGACAGTGGGCTTCATGTCTCCTCCGCCAACCTTCGTAACCCAATTTCTGAGGTACGTAAATCAGAAATCTGAGGTACGCCCTTCAAAGTTTTTCCGGCCACGAAAAGAAAAGGGCTGCCGCTTGCGCGGCAGCCCCTTCCGGCGGTGGACTGCTTGGGAACTCAATGGCCTCCGCCACCGCTGCCGGCCGGCGGCGCCGAGGGCTTCGAGATCAGCATGACGAGCAGGATCAGGCCTGCGAAGAGGCAGGTCAGCGTCAGGAACACGTCGATGAAGGACATCAGCCAGGCCTGCTGGGTAATCATGCCCGAGAGCCTCTGCATCGCGGCGGTGGCGCCGTCGAGCCCGTAGGAATTGAAGTTGGCGCCGACGCTGTCGAGCCAGTCGAGAGCGGCGGGATTGCCGTAGTTCACATGCTCGGAAAGGCGCGCATAGTGCTCGTCGGTACGCTGGGTCAGCATGGTGTTGATGATTGCCAGACCTACCGCGCCGCCGAGATTGCGGGTGAGGTTGAAGAGGCCCGACGCATTGCGGATGCGGGCCGGCGGCAGCGTGCCGAGCGCGATATTGTTGATCGGCACCATGCACAGCATCATGGAGCAGCCGCGCAGGATCTGCGGGACCAGGAGTTCGTAGAAATCCCAGTCCTGCGTCAGCCCGGTCATCATCCAGGTGCCCAGCGCAAAGCCACCGAAACCGATCGCCATCATCAGGCGCGGATCAAGCTTGTTCGACAGGAAGCCCGCAACCGGCGCCGTGAAGAACATGGCAAGCCCCGAGACGAACATGGTCTCGCCGATCATCAGCGAATCGTAGCCGCGGATACGCCCGAGATAGAGCGGATAGAGATAGGTGAGACCGTAGAGGCCGATACCCATCACGAAGGAGAAGAGCGAACCGAAGGCGAAGTTGCGGTTGGCGAAGGCGCGCAGATCCACCACCGGGAATTCCACCTTGAAGGCCCGGAAGAAGAACACCACCGCCCCGATCACCATTACGACGGAGCCGACGACGATATGCTCGTCGCTGAACCAATCCTTGTTGTTGCCCTCTTCCAGCACGTATTCCAGCGAGCCGAGGAAGAGGCCCATGGAAATGAGGCCCCACCAGTCGAACTTCTTCCAGAGGCTCATCTCGGGCTCGTCGAAATCGATCAAGGTCCAGGCGAGCGCGGTGACGATGATGCCCGGCACGATGTTGACGAGGAACAGCCAGTGCCAGGAAAAGGCATGGCTGAGATAGCCCCCGACCGTCGGGCCGATGGTTGGCGCAAGCGTAGCGACGAGGCCGATGATCGGCGAGACGATGGCTCGCTTGGAGGGCGGGAAGATGGTGAAGGCGGCCGCAAAGACCGAGGGGATCATGCCTCCGCCGATGAAGCCCTGGATCGCCCGGTAGACGATCATCTGCTCGATATTGGTCGCGGTGGCGCAGAGCGCCGAGGCCAGGGTGAAACCCGCCGCGCATATGGAAAAGAGCACGCGCGTCGACAGGATGCGCGCCAGCGTCCCCGAAAGCGGGATCATGATGACTTCGGCGATCAGATAGGACGTCTGCACCCAGGCCACTTCGTCCGAGCCGGCGGAAAGGCCGGCCTGGATTTCGGCAAGCGAGGCCGAGACGATCTGGATGTCCAGGATCGACATGAACATGCCGAGCACCATCGCGAAGAACGCGACGAGCTTGCGCCTGTCCATGGGCTGATCGGCGGAGCCTGCCTGAGAAGGGGCGCCCGCAACGGCCGTTGTTGCCATGGCCGTACTCCTTGAAGCTCTATCCGCTTACTTCGCCTGGGCCACGGCGTTGCCGTCGGCTGGCGCGGTACGGGTGTCGACGTCGACGACGACGCTCAGGCCGGCACGCAGGTGCTGCTGCTCGAGATCGTCCCTCGGGATGGAGATCCGAACCGGGACGCGCTGCACGACCTTGGTGAAGTTGCCGGTGGCGTTTTCAGGCGGCAGCAGCGAGAAGACCGCGCCCGAGGCGGGCGAAACGGATTCCACCGTGCCGATAATCGGGTGATCCTCATAGGCATCCACATGGACGCGGACCTTCGAGCCGACCTCGATATGGCCGAGCTGCGTTTCCTTGAAGTTGGCCGAGATATAGAGCTCGGTCAGCGGAACGAGCGCCGCGAGACGCTTGCCGGCCGACACGAGATCCCCGGTCTGGACCGCCAGATTGCCGACGATGCCGTCATAGGGCGCCTTGAGCACCGTGAAGTTCAGGTCGCGCTCGGCCTTGTCGCGGGCGATTTCCTGCACCCGGATGRTGTTGTCCGCCTCGTTTCGCTGGGCATGGAGAAGCTCGATATTGGCGCGAGCGGACGCGACATTCGCCTGGCCGGCGACAAGATTGGCCTTGGCTTCGTCGAGCGCGATATTGGCCTTGTCGAGATCGGCCGTGGTGCCGACCGACTTGGCGGCGAGTTCGCTGGCGCGCTTCTGGGTGATCTCGGCGCCGCGCAGCGACGCTTCGAGCGCGCCCTGCTGCGCTTCGGCCTGCTTCAGCGTGGCCTGAGCCCCGACGATCTGGGCATCGATGCGGGAAACGGCGAGCCTGGCGCTCTCGATATTGGCGTTGGCCTGCTCGAGCGCGAGCCGGTAGTCGCCGTCATCCAAGGTGACGAGCGGATCGCCGGCCTTCACGGCCTGGTTCTCCACCACGTCTACCTTGGCGACATAGCCGGAAACCTTCGGCGAGATGATGGCGATATCGCCTTCGACATAGGCGTCGTCGGTGGAAACCAGGAACCGCCCGTCGGTCCACCAGTTGTAACCATACCAGGCCGCCCCGCCGAGGAGCGCGACGATAAGGACGGGCAGAAGAAAGCCGCGGCGTTTCTTCTGGGGCGGGCTGACGGCCGGCGCCGCGATTGCATCCGCCGGCGGTGCTGCGGTAGGCTGTTCGGCCGCCGGAGCCTGCTTGYGGGCTTCGACTTCAACGGATTCCGCGCTATCATTCGTCACGGCGCGCAGGGCGCCCGCATTCTGGGAGGACGTCATTTTGGTTTACCGTCGTCGGAGGTTTTATCGTCTGTCGAACCGTATGCTTCGATCGAACCGATCGGTTCAGCGCCGCTTGACATAGGCTCTTCGGTACCACATATCAAGAGCAAATCGAACCGATCGGTTCGAAAAAGTTAAAGGGGCATGAAAATGGCTAGAACAACAAAGGCCGAGCTTTGCGGGCAAGGTCCGCCGGGCCGTTTCGCCGCAGGCGAAGACCCGGCCAAACGCGAACAGATTATCGACGGCGCCAAGCGCGTCTTCATGAAACTCGGCTTCGACGCCGCCAGCATGAATGACATCACGCGCGAGGCGGGCGTTTCGAAAGGCACGATCTACGTCTACTTCCAGAACAAGGAAGATCTTTTCGCCGCCATGGTGGAGCGCGAGCGGCAGCGCATCACCTCCGCGATGAAAGACGTGCTGCAGGGCAGCGAGGAAGTCGAGGACGGTCTCTTCCGCTTCGGCATGGGCTTTGCGGCGCATACCACCTCGCCCGGCGTCATCAGGGCGATGCGGACGATGATCGGCGTGGTCGATCGTATGCCGGGCCTCTGTCGGCAATTCTTCAGCTCGCCGGCCAACATCCGCACGGTGCTGCAGGACTTCATCGAGCGGCAAGTGGCGCTCGGCACGCTGAAGGTCGAGGATACGGACCTGGCCGCACGCCAGTTCATCGAGCTTTCCAGCGGCATCTTCTTCAAGTTCCGCCTGTTCGGCGAGCTTAACGACGTGCCACCGAAGGAAGAGCTGGAACGGGTGGTGAGAAGTGCTGTGAAGGTCTTCATGGCCGCCTACGGCACCGTCGAGAAACCCGCAATGGTGAAAATGGCGGAACCAGCTTGATTTCAAGCGGTTCCGCCGCAACTTCCCCTTGTCTTATTCACGCCGATCCTTAAATCGGACGGGGCAATACGCCTTGTGATCGAGAAAGGGACATTGGATGGATATCGCAGCGCTCGTCGCAGACCCCACCGCCTGGGTGGCGCTCGTCACCCTGGTGGTGATGGAAGTGGTACTGGGTATCGACAACCTCATCTTCATATCCATCCTCACCAACAAACTGCCGGCCGAGCACCGCGACCGGGCCCGCAAGATCGGCATCGGGCTGGCGCTCATCATGCGCCTGGCGCTTCTCGGCACCATCGCCTGGATCGTCCAGCTCACCCAGCCGGTCTTCACGCTGTTCGATCATCCCTTCTCCTGGAAGGACATGATCCTGATCGCCGGCGGCCTCTTCCTCGTCTGGAAGGCTACCAAGGAAATCCATCACAACGTCGATCCCGTCGACCATAAGGAAGACATGGTGGGCGGCACGGCTGCGATCACCTTCGGCTCCGCCATCACCCAGATCCTGATCCTCGATCTGGTCTTCTCGATCGACAGCATCATCACCGCGGTCGGCATGACACCGCATGTACCGATCATGTTCATTGCCGTGATCGCCGCCGTCACCGTGATGCTGCTTGCGGCAACCCCGCTTGCCAACTTCATCGAGCGCAATCCGACCATCGTGATGCTGGCGCTCGCCTTCCTGCTGATGATCGGCACGACGCTGATCGCCGAAGGCATGGGCTTCCATGTGCCGAAGGGCTATGTCTACGCCGCGATGGCCTTCTCGGCGCTGGTCGAGGTCCTGAACATGTGGGCCCGCAACGCCCGCCAGAAGAAGAAGAGCGGGCAGACGCTGCATTGATGCCTCTCACCTCCCCCTTGAGGGGGGAGGTCGCCGCAATGCGGCGGGTGGGGTGACAAAACCCATAGAGAGCCCAGCCTCGCGCTCCTTACGGCACCCTACCCCAGACCTCCGGTTCTCAGGGGCGACCCGTGTGTCTCGCCCCGTCCTTCCGACCCCGCCTTAAGGGGAAGGTGAGGCCTTCACACCTTCGTCAGCTCCCGGTCGATCGCCGAGACGAGGCGGCTGTCGTCCGCCGTCACGTCCGGCGCGAAGCGGGCGACGATCTCGCCATTGCGGCCGATCAGGAACTTCTCGAAATTCCAGAGAATTTCGTCGTCATCGGCGACCTCCATGCCGAGGCTGCGCAACCGCTCCTTCATGGGGCCTTCACCGGTCACCGGCGTACCGGATGCCGTAAGTTCCTTGTAGAGCGGATGCTTGTCCTCACCCTTGACCGAAATCTTCGAAAAGATCGGGAATTTCACGTCATAGGTGGAGGTGCAGAACTCGACGATTTCGGCATCCGTGCCGGGCTCCTGGCCCTTGAAGTTGTTGGCCGGGAAAGCGGCGATGACGAAGCCGCGCTCGCGCTTGTCCTCGTAAAGCTTCTCGAGGCCTTCGTATTGCTTGGTCAGCCCGCATTTGGAGGCGACGTTCACGACCAGCAGGACCTTGCCCTTGTACTCGTTCAGCGAGGTCTCGCGCCCATCGGCGAGTTTCACCGGCACTTCCAGAATTCCGCTCATTCGCAATCTCCATTAAACATGCGCTGCGCAAGTTACGCGCGCGCGGCCGAATGTCCAGCGGCGTTACCGTGCATTCGGCCGGCATTGATAACCGACGCAAAAGCGGCAAGTATCCCGCCGACAGCCTGTCCCCTCCTCACCACCCGGAGCAGCATGACCACAGACCAGATTTTCGCCTTCACCGTCATCGCCGCGATGATGGCTGTCTTCATCTGGGATCGTTTCCGCTATGATGTCGTAGCCTGTTGTGCGCTGGTTCTGGCCGTCGTGCTGGGCGTCGTGCCCTTCGACAAGGCCTTTTCCGGATTTTCGGACGATATCGTCATCATTGTCGGCAGCGCACTGATCGTCAGCGCCGGCGTGGCCCGTTCCGGCGTTGTCGATACCGCCATCAAGAAATTCTTTCCGAACCTGAATTCGGTGCGCACCCAGCTTGCGCTGCTGATGATCGTCGTCGCGGTGCTTTCCGCCTTCATCAAGAATATCGGGGCGCTGGCGATCATGATGCCGGTCGCATTCCAGTTCTCGCGCCGCTCGGGGGTTTCGCCATCGCTCTACCTGATGCCGATGGCCTTTTCCGCCCTGCTCGGCGGGCTGATGACGCAGATCGGCACCTCGCCCAATATCGTGGTCTCGCGGCTTCGCGAGGAGATGACCGGCACCTCCTTCACCATGTTCGACTTCACGCCGATGGGCGCGCTGCTGACGGTCGTGGGCGTCACCTTCCTGCTGTTCTTCCATTGGCTGGTGCCGAGCCGCACGAAGCAGAACACATCCATCGAAGACGCCATGGAGATCGCCAACTACACGTCGGAAGTCACCATCACCGCGCAGTCCTCCGTATTGGAAAAGCCTGTCAGCACGCTCCTGAAGCTCGGAGACGGAGAGGTCATCGCCACCGCCGTGCTGCGCGGCACGACCCGCATGTCGCCCTTCCCGGATCTCAGGCTGAAAGAGGGGGACGTGGTGCTGCTGGAGGGCTCGTCGGCGGCGCTCGACCGCACGGTTTCGAGCGGCCGGCTGAAGCTTTCCGGGAAGCCGCTGACCGAGCGGGGCCAAGTGCAGGCCGATATCATTTCCGTCGAGACTATCATTTCGCAGGAATCCTCGCTGAAGGGGCTTTCCGCCAGGGAGCTCGCGCTCTCCTACACCCGCGGCGTCAACCTTCTCGCCATCAGCCGACGCGGCGAAAGGCTCACCGAGCGGTTGGGCAGCATAACTCTGATGGCCGGCGACATTCTCGTGTTGCAGGGCAACCGCAGGAACCTGACCGCCGTGCTGCAGGATTTTTCGCTGCTGCCGCTCGCCCAGCGCGAAGTGCTGCTCGGCACGCGCCGCCGCGCCTTCATTCCGCTCGTCATCCTGGCGCTCGCCATGGCGGCGACGGCGGTCGGCATCGCTCCGGTCTCGGTGGCCTTCTTCGTCGCGGCGCTCGGCATGCTGGTCTTCCGCGCCATCCCACTCGCCGACATCTACAAATCCATCGACGGACCGATCCTGGTGATGCTCGCGGCGCTGATCCCGGTTTCGGATTCGCTGCGTACCACCGGCGGCAGCGAGCTGATCGCCGGCTGGCTCGGGAATGCCGCGGCAAGCCTGCCAGCCTGGGGTGCGCTGGGCTTGATCCTGGTGACGACCATGGCGGTCACCCCCTTTCTCAACAATGCCGCAACGGTTCTGGTGATGGGCCCGATCGCGGCGAGCTTCGCCACCAATCTCGGCTTCAAGCCGGAGGCCTTCCTGATGGCGGTCGCGATCGGCGCCGGTTGCGATTTCCTCACCCCCGTCGGCCACCAGTGCAACACACTTGTCTTCGGGCCGGGCGGCTACAGGTTCTCCGATTATCCGCGCCTTGGGCTGCCGCTTTCCTTCATCATCGTGCTCGTCAGCGTGCCGGCACTGCTCTATGTCTGGCCGGTAGGGTAGCCATGCAGGCCAAAAACCTTGACGCCTGCGACTGAATATGCGCTAAGGCCTGCCCAAATCGACATTCCCGCAAGCATGCACGCGCCGCTAAGGCGCCTGAAATCGAGCGACAGTTCATGATCAACCCGACCCCGCGCGTCCGCATCGCCCCCTCGCCTACCGGCGAGCCGCATGTCGGCACCGTTTACATCGCGCTTTTCAACTATCTCTTCGCCAAGAAGATGGGCGGCGAATTTATCCTGCGCATCGAGGATACCGATGCGACGCGCTCGACGCCGGAATTCGAACAGAAAGTGCTGGACGCCCTGCGCTGGACGGGATTGACCTGGGCGGAAGGCCCGGATGTCGGCGGCCCTTACGGCCCCTACCGCCAGTCCGACCGCAAGGCGATGTATCAGCCTTATGCGCAGGAGCTTCTGGACAAGGGCCATGCCTTCCGCTGTTTCTGCACGCCGGAAAGGCTCGAGCAGATGCGGGAAGCCCAGCGCGCCGCCGGCAAGCCGCCGAAATACGACGGTCTGTGCCTCAACCTCAAGGCCGAGGAAGTGACAGCGCGCTTGGGCGCAGGCGAAGCCTCCGTCATTCGCATGAAGATCCCGGCCGAGGGCAATTGCGAGTTCCATGACGGCGTCTATGGCGATGTCTCTATCCCGTGGGATTCGGTGGACATGCAGGTGCTGATCAAGGCTGACGGCATGCCGACCTACCACATGGCGAACGTCATCGACGACCACCTGATGAAGATCACCCATGTGGCGCGTGGCGAGGAATGGCTGGCCTCCGTGCCGAAGCACATCCTGCTCTATCGCTATTTCGAGTGGGACCAGCCGGTGTTCATGCATCTCTCGCTGATGCGTAATGCCGACAAGTCGAAGCTTTCAAAGCGCAAGAACCCGACCTCGATCTCCTACTATTCGGCGCTCGGCTACTTGCCGGAAGCGCTGATGAACTTCCTCGGCCTCTTCTTCATCCAGATCGCCGAAGGCGAGGAACTGCTCTCCATGGAGGAACTGGCGGAGAAGTTCGATCCGGACAACCTCTCCAAGGCCGGCGCGATCTTCGATATCCAGAAACTCGACTGGCTGAACGGCCGCTGGATCCGCGAGAAGCTGACACCGGAAGACTTCATTGCCCGCACGCTCGAATGGGCCTCGGAAAACAGCCGCCTGACGGAAGGCCTGAAGCTTTCGCAAAGCCGCATCTCCAAGCTCGGYGAACTGCCGCAGCTCGCCGGCTTCCTGCTTTCCAACGATGTCGGCCTGACGCCCGCCTCCTTCGCGGGGCTCAAGACCAGCCCGGCCGAGACGCTGGAAATCCTGAACACCGTGCAGGCCGATCTCGAAAAGATCCTGGAATGGAACGTCGAGACGATCGATGCGGAACTGCGCGCCGTTTCCGACAAGCTGGGCAAGAAGCTGCGCGTTGTCACTCCGCCGCTTTTCGTCGCCATGTCCGGCTCGTCGCGCTCGCTGCCGCTGTTCGACTCGATGGCGCTGCTCGGCCGTTCTGTCGTGCGCCAGCGTCTGAAGGTCGCCGCCACGGTGGTAGCGCAGATGGTGGGAAGTGGGAACTAGCGATTACGGAGGCGAGGCAGAACCTTTCCTCCGTCATTCCTGTGCTCGTCACAGGAATCCAGCCACGGCGCGTCTGCGCCGTGAAAGAATGCATTAAGTCTTCCGCGCCCAAAGACTTGGGCGCACTGGATTCCTGTGACAAGCACAGGAATGACGGATACGGAGACGACTGGCCGCCGCGGCCATGCCGCAACAGGAATTGAACGATGACCGAAACGAAGACCGAAACCGCCCTCTCCTCCGACGCGACGGAAGTCCGCGCCCAGAAGCTCAAGCTCCTGCGCGAGAAGATCGGCGACGTCTATCCGGCGCATTTCCACCGCACCATGACCAATGCGGAGCTCGCGGAGAAATACCAGAACCTCGAGGTGGACGTGGAAACGCAGGATGTCGTGACGGTCGCGGGCCGCGTCTATTCCTCACGCAATTCCGGTATGTTCATGGACATCCATGACGCTTCGGGCAAGATCCAGATCTTCTCCCACAAGGACGTGACGCCGGAAGAAGCCCGCGAAATGCTGGCGATGATCGATATCGGCGACATTATCGGCGTCACCGGCACCGTGCGCCGCACCAAGCGCGGCGAGCTGTCGATCAACGCCCAGTCGATCATCATGCTCACCAAGTCGCTGCTGCCCATGCCGGAGAAGTGGCACGGTCTTTCCGATATCGAGCTCCGCTACCRCAAGCGCCATCTCGACATCATGACCAACGAGGAATCGAAGCTCCGATTCCAGCAGCGTTCGAAGATCGTTTCCGGCATCCGCCGCTTCATGGAGAACGACGGCTTCATGGAAGTCGAGACGCCGATGCTGCAGGCGATCTACGGCGGCGCTACGGCCGAGCCCTTCAAGACGCACCACAACACCCTGAAGCTCGACATGTACCTGCGCATCGCGCCGGAACTGTTCCTGAAGCGCACGCTGGTTTCGGGTCTCACCGACAAGGTGTTCGAAATCAACCGCAACTTCCGCAACGAAGGCGTCTCCACCCGGCATAACCCCGAGTTCACCATGATGGAGTGCTACTGGGCTTATGCGGATTACGAGGACATGATGGACCTCGTGGAGCGCATGTTCGCACAGCTTGCCATGAGCATCCACGGTTCCACCGAGTTCAAGTTCCAGGACAAGGAGCTCTCCTTCAAGGGCCCGTTCAAGCGCGTACCCATGCCGGGCGCGGTGAAGGAAGCGACCGGCATCGACTTCCTCGCGATCAAGACGGACGAGGAAGCCCGCGCCGCGGCGAAGGCTGCCGGTTTCGAGGTGGAGAAGGACTGGACCTGGGGCGAATGCCTCGCCTTCATCTTCGAGGAGAAGGTCGAGAGCACGCTGATCCAGCCTTCTCACGTCACCCATTTCCCGAAGGACATCTCGCCGTTTGCCAAGGAAGTGCCGGGCGAGCCCCGCCTGGTCGAACGCTTCGAGACCTATTGCAACACCTGGGAACTCGGTAACGCCTTCTCCGAACTCAACGATCCGGAAGAACAGCGCCGCCGCATGGTGGAGCAGCTCGAGCAGGCGCATGCCCGCGGCGAGAAAGACAAGCAGCTCGATGACGAGTTCCTCGACGCCATGGACCAGGGCATGCCGCCCGCCGGCGGCTTGGGTATCGGGGTCGACCGCCTCGTGATGCTGTTGACGGATTCTCCGTCCATCCGCGACGTGATCCTCTTCCCGGCGCGGCGCGCAAAGGCGGATTGAGCCGGTTTCCGGCTGAACATAAATTGGATGAAGGCTCGTGGCTGAAAGCGCACGAGCCTTTTCTTTTGCGTTCATCGCCGGTTCAGCGCCGGAAACCGACCATGACGCATGGAAGGAGAAGGCCATGCGTACCATGCTTATTCTGATTGCCGGCTCGGCGATCAGCGCGGGCTCTGTCCAGGCCGGAAGCCAGTCGTCGAATTCGAGCTCCAACAGCTCATCCGATAACGGAGTCGTACGGGAGCGGCTGGTCGAGACCCATTGCGAAGGCGGCTATTGCGAGCGCTACGTCCGCAAACGCGTGTCACGCGATGACGGACGACGCTATGAAAGCGAACGGTTGCGGCGCTATCGCGCCGACGACGATTGACGCCGGCAAGCCCGATCGAGCCCGAAAGTCCGTCAGCCCTCGTGCCCCGGCACAGGCTCTCCGTGAGCAGTGACCGGCGCTCCATGGTCCGCCGCCGTAACCGGCTGCGCATTCGGATCGATGCAACCCGCATCGTCTGTAAGCGCCGCCACCATCGGTTGGACGTCCTCCAGCGGCAGGTCGAAGCGGATTCCGTAATATTCGCCAGTGTCGCTCGCCGGGCCGTCGAGATAATAGGCGGTATAGGTTTGCGAGGCAGCGCCTTCCGGCATCTTCGAAAGATCGGGAATGTAGACGACCTGCGCACCGATCATCCGTCCGCGCATCAGCGCCCGGTCCTTCGGGCCGGCTGGATCGAGCACCGCGACCTGGACGAGATCCGCCTTTTCATGCGCCTGGACGCTGCGGGCCACGCGCAGCGCCGTCCTCACCCGCGCCATGCCGTCGGCCCGATTGTCCGCCGTCACGTATTTGCGCACCCAATACGTGCCGTCCCGCTTGATCCGGGCGGTCTGGACGGTGGTACATTTGAGGCCGTTCGCCCCGGAAAAGGACGGACCGAGAAGCCGGTCGGCGCCGATAAAGACGGCCGCCGTCCCACTTGCGCTGCAAAGCACGAGAACGCCGCCGAAGGCGAGGAAAAGCGTCCGCGAGAAATTCAATCTCCGGACATTCACGGGCCGGACTCCGGCATGGTCAACTCCAATCTACGCAACACACAGGTCATGGAACGGAGCGATCCTGCCGCATTCTAATTGAGGAATCTTTAATTCGTCTAATGTTCGCATTTTCTGGAACCTCCTTTTTGCGAATGAGTTGCAATAGCATTGACAGCACGAAAAAGGTCGCTAGTTTGGATTGCGAATGAATTGCAAAAAGGAGTTCAACCCGCCATGGGTGCTCGGAAGTTCATTATTGCCTTTGCCGCCCTGCTTCTTTCACCGCTTGCGGCCTGGTCGCAGGAAAAGCCGAAAGTGGTCACCACCTTCACCGTCATCGCGGATATGGCGAAGAACGTCGCCGGCGATGCGGCCGATGTGGAAAGCATCACCAAGCCCGGTGCGGAAATCCATAACTACCAGCCGACTCCGCGCGACCTCCTGCGCGCCCGCGATGYCGACCTCGTGCTGCGCAACGGGCTCAACCTCGAACTCTGGTTCGAAAAATTCCTCGCCAACCTCGGCKACGTGCCAAGCTTCACCGTGAGCGACGGCGTGGAGCCCATGTCGATCGCCGGCGGCGCCTATCAGGGTAAGCCCAACCCGCATGCCTGGATGTCACCGGAAAACGCGGTGATCTACGTGGAGAATATCCGTAAGGGCCTGACGGAGATCGATCCCGCCCATGCGGACGTCTATGCCGCAAACGCCAAGGCCTATACGGACAAGATCCGTGCAGCGATACAGCCGATCCGCGACGAACTCGCCGCCCTTCCCGAAGATCACCGCTGGCTGGTGACGAGCGAAGGCGCCTTCTCCTATCTCGCCCGCGATTTCGGCCTGAAGGAACTTTACCTCTGGCCCGTCAACGCGGACGCCCAGGGCACGCCGCAACAGGTGAAGGCGGTGATCGACGCCATGCGCGAGCACAAGATCAACGTGATCTTCAGCGAAAGTACGGTATCCGCGGAGCCCGCGGAGCAGGTGGCCCGCGAGACCGGCGCGAAATACGGCGGCGTTCTCTATGTCGACTCGCTGAGCGAGGAAGGCGGCCCGGTGCCGACCTATCTCGACCTTCTGCGCGTCACTTCGGAGACCATTGCAAAGGGACTTGCCCAATGATGATGGGAAAGACGAGGCCGGCCAGCGCCGGCCTCAGGATCGACAACATCACGGTCGCCTACCGCACGGGCCTCACGGCGCTGCGGCAGGCGAGTTTCACCGTTCCGCGCGGCACGATCACCGCGCTTGTCGGCGTAAACGGTGCCGGCAAATCCACCCTCTTCAAGGCGATCATGGGCTTCGTGCCGCTTGCCGAGGGTTCGGTGGAAATTCTCGGAATGCCCGCCCGCGAAGCCTTGAAGAAGAATCTCGTCGCCTATGTGCCGCAGGCCGAGGAGGTGGACTGGGACTTTCCGGTTCTCGTTGAGGACGTGGTCATGATGGGCCGCTACGGCCACATGAACTTCCTGCGCATTCCGTCCCGCCGCGACCATGAAATGGTCACCCAGGCTTTGCGCCGCGTGAACATGGAGGAATACCGCAAGCGCCAGATCGGCGAGCTTTCCGGCGGCCAGCGGAAGCGCGTCTTTCTCGCCCGCGCGCTGGCCCAGGAAGGCCAGATCATCCTGCTCGACGAGCCTTTCACCGGCGTCGACGTGACGACCGAGGAGCAAATCATCAGCCTTCTCAAATCGTTGCGCGACGAGGGCCGGGTGATGCTGGTCTCCACCCATAATCTCGGCAGCGTGCCTGATTTCTGCGACCGCACGGTCTTCGTAAAGGGCACCGTGCTCGCCTATGGCAAGACGGAGGATACGTTCAACGAAGCCAATCTGGAAAAGGCCTTCGGCGGCGTGCTGCGCCACTTCATTCTCGGCGGTTCCGACCTGCATGAGGATGCCGACGAGCGGCGCGTGAAGGTCATCACCGATGACGAGCGCCCCTTCGTGACCTATGGCAGCAACGGCAACAAGCCGAAGGAGAAGGCGGATGCTCCAGACGCTTCTTGAACCCTTCACCTATGGCTACATGACCAACGCCATATGGGTGAGCGCCCTGGTGGGCGGCGTATGCGGCTTCCTCTCCGCCTATCTGATGCTGAAGGGCTGGTCGCTGATCGGTGATGCGCTCTCCCACTCCATCGTGCCGGGCGTCGCCGGCGCCTATATGCTGGGTCTCCCTTTTTCGCTCGGCGCCTTCATCTCCGGCGGGCTCGCGGCCGGCGCCATGCTCTTCCTCAGCCAGCGGACAAGGCTCAAGGAAGACGCCATCATCGGCCTCATCTTCACCTCCTTCTTCGGCCTCGGCCTCTTTATGGTGTCGCTCTCGCCCACATCGGTGAATATCCAGACCATCGTTCTCGGCAATATCCTCGCCATCACGCCGGCCGATACGCTGCAGCTCGTCATCATCGGCGGTGTCAGCCTCGCCATCCTCGCGCTGAAATGGAAGGACCTGATGGTGGCTTTCTTCGACGAGAACCATGCCCGCACCATCGGCCTCAACCCGGATTTCCTGAAGGTGCTGTTCTTCACCCTGCTTGCCGCCTCCACCGTCGCGGCGCTGCAGACGGTCGGCGCCTTTCTCGTGATCGCCATGGTCGTGACGCCGGGCGCCACGGCCTATCTCATCACCGACCGTTTCGAGCGGCTGATCCTGCTGGGGCTGGTGATCGGTGCCGCGACGAGCTTCGTCGGCGCCTATCTCAGCTATTTCCTGAATGGCGCGACGGGCGGCATCATCGTCGTGCTGCAGACCGCACTCTTCCTGATCGCCTTCCTGTTTGCGCCGAAGCACGGCATGCTGGCCGCCCGCCGGCGGCTGCGCAGGACGCTCAAGGAGACGGCATCATGAGCGGCTTTCTCGATTTCATCGATCTCGCGACCTTCCCCTTCCAGATCGACTTCATGCAGCGCGCCTTCATCGTGACGCTGATGATCGCCATACCCATGGCGATGCTCTCCTGCTTCCTGGTGCTGAAAGGCTGGTCGCTGATGGGCGATGCGGTCTCGCACGCCGTGCTGCCGGGCGTGGTGATCGCCTATATGCTGTCGGTCCCGTTTGCGATCGGCGCCTTCGTCGCCGGCATGATCTGCGCGCTGACCACGGGTTTCCTCAAGGAAAACAGCCGCATCAAGGAGGATACGGTGCTCGGCATCGTCTTTTCCGGCATGTTCGGGCTGGGTCTGGTGCTGTTCGTGAAGGTGCAGTCGGATGTTCATCTCGACCATATTCTCTTCGGCGACATGCTCGGCATCCTGCCGTCCGATCTCGTGGAGACGGGGCTGATCGCGCTCGCCGCAACGCTTTTCCTCGTTATCCTGCGCAAGGACCTGCTGGTGCATTCCTTCGACGAACAGCATGCGAGGGCGATCGGCCTGCCCGTCCGGCTTCTGCACTACGGGTTGCTGGCGGTGCTCTCGCTCGCCGTGGTCGGCGCGCTGAAAGCGGTCGGCATCATCCTCTCGGTCGCCATGCTGGTCGCACCCGGCGCCATCGCCTTCCTCCTGACGCGCCGCTTTACCGCCATGCTGCTGACGGCGGTGGCGATCGCCGCCGGCTCGTCCGTTCTCGGCATCTATGTGAGCTTCTTCCTCGACAGCGCGCCTGCCCCGACCATCGTTCTTTTGATGACCGGGCTCTTCATCTTCGCTTTCGTGAAGACCACCATGACGGCCCGAACGGCAAGTTCGGGCTGACCCCCTTGCGCAACTCCAAGCGCGGGTATATACCCGCGTCATGCCAAGCGAAACCTGCCACTGCATCGTGCTGCGCCAAGCCTCCCGGAAAGTCTCGTCCTATTACGACGAGGCCCTCGCGCCGCTCGGCGTGAACATCGGCCAGTTCAGCCTGCTCAGAAACATCAACCGGCTGGCGCCGGTCTCGCTTACCGAGCTTGCCGGCAAGGTGGATCTCGACCGCTCCACGGTCGGCCGCAATACGAAAGTGCTGGAGCGCATGGGACTGGTCGCGATCGGTCACGGGGAAGACCAGCGGGAGGCCATGCTGACCTTGACGGAAAAGGGTCGCCACCTGCTCGAACAAGGCGCCCCCCTCTGGGACGGTGTCCAGGAAAATATCGAGGTTCGGCTCGGACCGGACAAGACGAAGCAACTGCTGGAGCTGCTCAAGGAACTCTGATTTCTTTTTAATCAAACGCGGGCACATACCCGCAACACCGCTGCAGCCGCGGCGCCGATCAGGAAAGGGACGACAAGATGATCTCCACCAGCGCCGCCCGATGGATGGCCGGCAGAAACCTGCACTATGGTTGGGTGGTCGCCGCCACCACCTTCCTGACCATGCTGGCGACCGCAGGCGCAATGGGCTCGGCGGGCGTGATGATCCAGCCGCTGCATCAGGAATTCGGCTGGGATATCGCCGATATTTCCTCAGCCATGGCAGTCCGTCTCGTGCTCTTCGGCCTGCTCGGACCGTTCGCCGCCGCCTTCATGAACCATTTCGGCATCCGTCAGGTGGTTGCGACGGCGCTCGGCATGATCATGTTCGGCATTGTCGCGTCCTTCTTCATGACCGAGGTCTGGCAATTGCTGTTGCTCTGGGGCGTCGTCATCGGCGTCGGCACCGGCATGACGGCGCTGGTTCTGGGTGCAACCGTCGCCGCCCGCTGGTTTTCGAAGCGCCGCGGCCTCGTCGTCGGCCTGATGACCGCGAGCAACGCCACCGGCCAGCTCGTCTTCCTCCCCATTCTCGCGGCACTCACCGAGGCCTATGGCTGGCGCACTGCGCTGACGCTTGCGGTTGCCATCATCGCCACCGCCATGATCCTCGTGCTTCTGCTGATGCGCGACCACCCGGCGGATGTCGGCCTGCCCGCCTATGGCGAAACGGCTGTTTCGAAGCCGCCGAAGCAGGACCACAAGCTGCTGACGACGCTCGCCTCCCCGCTCGTCACCCTCTACAGCGTCTCCGGCAACCCCGTCTTCTGGGTTCTGTTCGGCACGTTCTTCGTCTGCGGACTGTCGACCAATGGCTTGATCCAGACCCACTGGATCTCGATCTGCGGCGATTTCGGCATGGCCGCGGTAACGGCCGCCGGCACGCTTGCCGTCATCGGCATCTTCGATTTCTTCGGCACCATCCTCGCCGGATGGCTCTCCGACCGGTTCGACAACCGCTTCCTGCTCTTCTGGTTCTATGGCCTGCGCGGCCTGTCGCTGATCTATCTCTCCTTCTCGGGCTTCAGCTTCGTGGAACTGTCGATCTTCGCGATCTTCTACGGGCTCGACTGGGTGGCGACCGTTCCGCCGACGGTGAAGCTCGCGGCGGAAAACTTCGGTCGTGAAAAGGCGGGTCTCTTCTTCGGCTGGGTGTTTGCGGGCCATCAGCTTGGCGCAGCCACCGCAGCCTTCGGCGCCGGCTTCTTCAAGAGCGACTTCAACACCTACATGCCCGCGCTGCAGATCGCCGGCGTCGCCTGCATGATCGCTGCGATTTCGGTCCTGCTGCTCAGAAAGCCCGGTTCCGCGACGGCTGTTCCGCAGGCGGCTTAATCGCCCCCATCCTAACCTCCTCCCCGCCTGCGGGGAGAAGGTGGCGGCAGCCGGATGAGGGGCAATTGTCAGTCTCAAAGAAAAGGCCCGGATCGCTCCGGGCCTTTTGCATTTCAGCATCTCGACCGATCAAGCGGCCGCCAGCGTCAGTTCCTTCTTGACCATGGTGCGCAGCGCGACGAGATCCTTGGCGAAGAGGCGGATGCCCTCGGAAAGCTTCTCGGTCGCCATCTGGTCTTCGTTGAGCATCCAGCGGAACTGCTCCTCGTCCAGCGACTGCAGCGGCTCGGCCTTGAAGGTTTCAGGCGAAAGCTTACGGGCGAGCGTGCCGTCGGCCTTGTCGAGTTCCTCCAGAAGCGCCGGGCTGATCGTCAGGCGGTCGCAGCCGGCGAGAGCTTCGATCTCGCCGACATTGCGGAAGGAGGCACCCATGACAATCGTGGAGATGCCGTTCGCCTTGTAGTAATTGTAGATCTGGCGAACGGAAAGCACGCCCGGATCGGTCTCGGCGGTGTAGTCCTGGCCGGTCGACTTCTTGTACCAGTCGAGGATACGGCCGACGAAGGGCGAGATGAGGAAAACCTTTGCTTCCGCGCAGGCGATTGCCTGCGCCATGGAGAAGAGAAGCGTCAGGTTGCAGTCGATGCCTTCCCGCTGCAGCACTTCGGCCGCGCGGATGCCTTCCCAGGTGGAGGCAAGCTTGATGAGGATGCGCTCGCGCTCGATGCCGCGCTCCTTGTAGGCGGCGATGATCGAACGTGCCTTGGCGATCGATGCTTCGGTGTCGAAGGAGAGGTCGGCATCGACTTCCGTCGATACGCGACCGGGCACGATTTCCGCAAGCGCCGCACCCACATCGATGGCGAGCCGGTCGGCGACCGCGGCGACTACTGCGTCGTCCTGGCCGCCCTGTTTGCGGCCCCAGGCGATCGCATCCTTCACCTTGTCGGCAAAGGCCGGCGTGCCAAGCGCTTTAAGCACGATCGTGGGGTTCGTGGTGCAATCCACCGGTTTCAGGCGTGCGACCGCTTCGATGTCGCCGGTATCGGCGACGACCGTGGTCATGGAACGAAGTTGCTCTAGTTTCGACGTCATCCGAATAGTCCTCGATATGGAGATAAAACGCCTGTCGCGCGATTTTGCTCCCCCGGCGCCCTGCACAAACTATCGTCTGCGAGCCACAGGGAAGTCAAGACATTTGTACATCGGAATTGACATATGTTTCACCTGTGGTGATATCATGGCCTTTATCGGGAAAGATAGAGGCTTTCGCCCACGCGGGAAGATATCGGAGGTGTTTTGGCAAGGCTCAGACGGGAAACCCACACCGCCTATTCCGACGCCGCCTCGCTGAGGCTGCGGGCGGCCTGGCTCTATTACAACCAGGGCCTGACACAGAAGGACGTGGCCGAAAGGCTCGGCATCAGCCGCTCGACGGTGATCCGCATGCTAGACGAGGCGCTGAAGCGCTCCGAGGTACAGATCTGGATCAGCGAGAGCATCGAAGGCTGCGTTGAGCTTTCGACCCGGCTGGAACAGGCCTATGGCCTGGACGAGGCGATCGTCGTGCCCGCGCCGCGCGACGACAGCCCGGCCGCGATGGCGAGCGCGGTAGGACTGGCGCTCGGGCAGTTCCTGTCGGAAGTCGTGCAGGACGGCATGACGCTCGGGGTGGGCTGGGGCCGCACCATGACGGCCTCGCTTGCAAGCTTCCGTCCGCCTCGGCGGCAGGATTGCAAGGTGGTTTCCCTGCTCGGCGGYATCGTCGCCGTGCACCAGACCAACCCGATCGATTACACCTGGCGGCTCGCAAGCCAGCTCGATGCGGAATGCTACATGTTCCTCGCACCCCTTTTGGTGGATTCGGTTGCCACAAAAAGGGCGCTGATCGAGGAATGCGGGCTGAAGACACTCTACAACCTCGCCGAAAACCTCGACCTTGCAGTGGTGAGCTGCGGCGACATCGGCCCGCATTCCACGTCCCTTTCGGAAGGCTTCATTTCGAAACAGGAACTTCAGGATCTCATCGCCGCCGGCTGCGTCTGCGACACCATGTTCAATTTCCTGGACGCCGAGGGCCGGTCGATAGCGCATCCGATCAACGAGCGGGTGATGTCCATCGACCTCGATACCTTGAAGAAGGYCCGGCACATCGTGCTCTCATCCGGTGGCGCCCACCGGGCGGTCGCCATCCGCGCCACCATTCGTCGCATAGGCTGCAACACGCTGATTACCGACGAGGGAGCGGCCAGGGAGCTGCTGAGGCTGGGGGAAGCAAGTTAAGCCCCCTCACCCCGCCTCCGCTTCGYTCGGCGCCCATCTCCTCAAGGGGAGAGGAAGAGCAGAGACGGCAGCGGCACCTTACCTTCTCCCCTCGGGAAGAAGGTGGTCCGAAGGACCGGATGAGGGGGCCTGCCCTATAGGTAGCCCTAGCTCTAACCCAGGGTGAGGGGCAATTCAGCTCGGCTCCTCAAGCATTCCCTGCTTCCCAGCCGAGGATCGCCCGCTTGCGGGTCAATCCCCAATGGTAGCCGGTGAGCGCGCCGCTTTTGCCGAGCGCCCGGTGACAGGGCACCACGAAGGAGAGCGGGTTGCGGCCGATGGCGGCCCCGACCGCCCGGCTGGCGCTCGGCTGGCCGATATCGCGCGCGACGTCGGAATAGGTGACCGCCTTTCCGAACGGGATCTTCAGCAGGCTCTGCCAGACGCGGATCTGGAAGTCCGAGCCGATCAGCACGACGTTCAGCGGCTGTTCGGCCGACCATTTCGAACGGTCGAAGATGCGGCGGATATAAGACGCGGTACCTTCGCGGTCCTCCACGAAGTTCGCATTCGGCCAGCGGCGGGCCATGTCCTCGAAACAGGGCTTCTCGCCGCCCTGATCGGCAAAGGCGAGACCGGCAAGGCCGCGATCGGTCGCCATGACCAGCGCTATCCCGAATGGTGACGGATGAAAGCCATAGCGTATGGTGAGCCCCTCGCCGCGCGCCTTCCATTCGCCGGGCGACATCGCCTCATGGGTCACGAAGAGATCGTGCAGCCGGCCGGGGCCGGAAAGGCCGAGCTCGTAGGAGGTCTCCAGCAACGGCAGTCCCTCCTTGCCGAGCAGCCGCTTGGCGTGGTCGAGTGTGACCGCCTGCAGGAAGGCCTTGGGTGACAAGCCCGCCCAGCGGGTGAAGACTTTCTGGAGCTGGGTCGGCGACTGGTCGAGTTCGGCGGCGATCGCCTCCAGCGACGGCTGATCGCGATAATCGAGCGTGATCATCTCGATCACCCGGCGCACGGTCTCGTAATCGGAGCCATCCGGCGTTACGTCGATGGCGGGTGCGTCGATCTGGGCAAGGGCATTCATGGTCTTTCTCCTTTGCCCCTAAAATGATCGTTACGGACGGTCGAAACCACCCGTTTCTTGCCGATTTCCCTCATTTTGCACGCTTCTACAGCTTCCGCTTCACTGTCGCGAGCGCCCCGCCGAAGGCTTTGGCGAAGCTCTCGCGGTCATCCGGGTTGAGGAAGGAGCCGATATCCGTTCCACGTCCTTCGCCCGTCACATGCATGGAGGTGATGCCGAATTCTTCATGCCGATTGACGCGGAAACGCGCCCAGAAAGGATTGAAGCGGTGTTCCACCATGCGCCCACGCGGCGAGAACTTGCGGATCGAAAGATTGGTGCGCGAAACGCTGACCTCTTCTCGCGCCTTGCCCGACCAGTAACTCAGCTTGAAAGCCCCGTAGAGCAGCAGGAAATCCAGCCCGAAGAAGAAGCCGATCGGCCAGGCGCCGGTCGCCATAAAGAAAACGCCGTAGAGGAAGCAGATGCCGCCGGAAAGAACGAGCAGCACGTGAAATCCCTTGCGGCCGAGCGAGCGGTACGGCGTGAGCTCGGCGGCGAAAACAGGCCTGTCTTCCGAAACGTCCACGTTGCTTTCCCTCATGCAGAACGCCTATACGAGTGATATGGCAACTCCGAAATCCAAATCCAGCATCAGCCCGTCACAAAAGTCAAACGGCGCCGCGGCGCGCAAGCCGAAGCGGTATAAATCCGCCTATTCGAAAGCCGAGCTGGAGGAGATCTTCCGTCGCTTTTCCGTGCAGCGGCCGGAACCGAAGGGCGAGCTCGAGCATGTGAACCCCTTCACGTTGGTGGTGGCGGTGGCGCTTTCGGCGCAGGCGACCGATGCCGGCGTCAACAAGGCGACACGCGGCCTCTTCAAGGTGGCCGACACGCCGGAAAAGATGCTGGCGCTCGGCGAAGAAGGCGTCACGCAATACATCAAGACGATCGGCCTCTACCGCAACAAGGCGAAGAACGTGATCGCGCTCTCGCGCATGCTGATCGACGAGTTCGGCTCGGAAGTGCCCAAGACCCGCGAGGAGCTGATGCGGCTGCCGGGCGTCGGCCGCAAGACGGCGAATGTGGTCATGTCCATGGCCTTCGGCATTCCGACGCTCGCCGTCGACACACATGTGTTCCGTATTGCCAACCGGCTGCTGATGGCGCCTGGAAGGACGCCGGACGAGGTGGAGGAACATTTCCTCAAGGTGATACCCCACCAGTATCTTTATCACGCGCATCACTGGCTGATCCTGCACGGCCGCTACACCTGCAAGGCGCGCAAACCGGAATGCGAGCGCTGCGTCATCGCCGATCTCTGTCGATCGCCGGAAAAGACCTGCGACGTGCCGGCGCCGCTGGTCGAGCTGCCGCCGCAGCTAATCGGTGCCGAGGCCGTCGAGTAGCGCCGCGATCGCCGCCTCGTAGTCTTCCCGGCTTCCTCCTGCATCGATGGCGATCGCCGCGCGGTCGAAGGCAGCCGAGATAAGCGCCGTGAGCGGATCGAGAAGCGGTTCGAGCTTCGACCCGTTGAGCAGTTCGGCGAGACCCGCTCTCAAACTTTCCTCGGCCGGTTCATTCACAAGCAGCGCCGGCGCTTCCAGAAGCAGGAGCTTCGTGCGGCCGGGCACCGCCATGGCGTCGAAATAGGCCGAAGCCCCACTCAGCAACGCCTCGCGTGGGGAGGAACTACCGGCGGACCTTTCCTCGATCGCCTTRCCAACCTCCACGGCCTCACGCTCCACCACGGCGGCAAACAGCGCCTTCTTGTCTTGGAAATGGTGATAGAGAGCGCCGCGCGTGACACTTGCCGCCGCGACGATATCGGGTGTGGCGGTCTCGGCATAACCCTTGTCGACGAAGAGCGCCCTCGCAGCGTCCAGAAGAGCGGTGCGGGTGGCATCGGTGCGTTCGCGATTGCTGCGCGGCATTTCTTCCTCGGCTATTTACATACAAACAGAATGTATCTATACAGAAAACATACAGACTGAATGTATCTCTAAATCAGAAGGAGTGAAAGCCATGAAATGCGCGAGCTACTATCCCGTCATCATGACGGACGACGTCACCGGCACTGCCGCCTTCTACAAAGCGCATTTCGGCTTCGAGGCGCTGTTTTCCGCCGATTGGTACGTGCATCTGCAATCGAAGGAGAGCGAGCATGTGACGCTGGCGATCCTCGACGGCAGCCACGAGACGATCCCGGAAGGCGCTCGCGRCAAGGTCTCCGGTCTGCTCCTCAATTTCGAGGTGGAGAATGTCGATGCGATCTACGAGCGACTGAAGGGTGCCGGATTGCCGATCCGGCTAGATATCCGCGACGAGGATTTCGGCCAGCGGCACTTCATCACCGCCGATCCGAACGGCGTGCTGATCGATATCGTCAAGCCGATCCCGCCGAGCGCCGAATTTGCCGCCATGTACGAGGCTTCCGCCCTGCCGACCTAACCCTTGAAAGCCGGATTGCGGCGGGAGATTGCCTTGTGGAGATGCACCATGAGGCCCGCCGCGAAGAGCGGCGTCAGAAGGTTGACGATCGGGATCGCCAGGAAGCAGGCGATCAGCAGGCCCGCCATGAAGACGGTGGAGGAATGTTTCGAGCGGAAGGCGCGGGCCTCCGCCGGCGGGCGGAAGCGCATCGCCGCGAACTCGAAGAATTCCCGGCCGAGCAGATAGCCGTTCACCAGGAAGAAGGCGACGAGATTGACGCCGGGAATGAAGAGAAGCACGAGCGCGATGATATTGCCGACGATGACGACACCAAGGAACTTGATGGAACCGGCGATTGCCTGGCCGAGCGGCAGCGCTCTCCCGGGCGGATCGTTCGGATAGTCGCGCTTTTCCACCACTTCCGCCACGTCGTCGAGGAAAAGGCCGGCGATCAGCGCGGTGATCGGCGCGATCAGCAGCGCCAGCGCAAGCGCAAGCCCGATGYTGGCGAGGATCGCCGCAAAGAAGGTGAACCAGCCCGTCCATTCCGGCGTCGCCGGAAAGAAGCCCACGAGCCATGGCCAGGCATAGAAGGCGAAAAGCTCGCGCAGGCTGAACCACACACCGATGAGAACGAGGATGGTGAGCCCCAGCGTCTTCCAGAAGACGGCGCGCGTTTCCGGCGCGAAGAGGTTGATAATGGCAAGTCTCGCGGCGTCGAGGATCATCGGCGTCTCCGTGTTGGCCGCAGAGATGTAGGTGGGAGGAGCCGGAGGAGCAAGGTGATCTAGGAATTACCCGCTCCGGGCCCAAAGCACCCTCGTCAGCCCGTCGACGCGGCGGTGAAAACCGCCAATTGAGCGTCGAAAGCGCGCTTGTATGCAGACCGTGCTTCGCCGCGGGCGACATAGGCTGAGATGTTGGGATATTCCTCCAGCATGTCCGAGCTCTGCAACCGGCGGAGCACCGTCACCATCAGCAGGTCACCGGCGCTGAACGCACCGTCGAGCCAGTCGGCATCTCCAAGGTGATGGGAAAGGCCGTCCAGCCGTTTCCGTATGTCTTTCTCAAGCACACGCAGGCGCTGCTCATACCAGGGTTCGTCGCGCTCGAGGATATTGGCAAGGGCGCGCTCGAAGACCGGCGGTTCCACCGTGTTGAGCGCGGCAAACATCCACATGATCGCCCGCGCACGGGCATTCGCATCGTTCGGTAAGAGCCCTCCATGGCGTTCGGCGATATGCAACACGATCGCCCCCGACTCGAAGAGCGCGAGATCGCCTTCCTCATAGGTCGGAATCTGCCCGAAAGGGTGAAGCGCGAGATGCGCCGGTTCCTTCATGGTTTTGAACGAAACGAGGCGAACGTCATAGGGCTGCCCTGCTTCTTCGAGCGCCCAGCGAACGCGCATGTCGCGCGCCAGACCGTTGCCACGATCGGGGGAGCGTTCAAAGGCGGTAATCGTGATGGTCATCGCTGTTCTCCATGGCTTGCCTGCCTTGAAGACGAACGGCTAAACGAGATTCCGACATCCGATGCTCGCGATGATCTTCGCGAACACCTATCCCAGCCCTTTCAGCTCCTCCCGATGCCTCAGCATCGCCAGAAACCGCCGGTAGTCGCGCTCGTATTGCTGCGTCCGCGCAGGGTCGCGCCGCTGCTCCTTGCCGCCGCCATCCATGGCGCGGCCGGCGGCAAAGAGATTTTCATGGACCGCGCCTGCGACCGCCGCGGTCATGGCGGTGCCGAGCAGCACCGCGTCGCGGGTCTCGGGTACGATCACATTGCGGCCGGTGGCATCGGCATAGAGTTCCACGAGGAGCGGGTTGTTCACATGCCCGCCGGTGACATGCAGCGTCTCGAACCGGTAGCCGTAGCCTTCGAGCGTTTCGAGGATGTGGCGAATGCCGAGCGCGATCCCCACGCACGAGCGCCAGTAGAGCCGGCAGAGCCCGTCGAAGGAGGTGTCGAGCGTCAGCCCGCTGACGACGCCGGTGGCATGCGGATCGGCAAGCGGCGAGCGGTTGCCGTGGAAATCCGGCAGCACATGCAGGTCGGGCGCGATCTCGCCGCCCCTTTCGGCGCGCAGTTCCGCGATCCGGGCGATGATGCGCCCATGCAGATCGATGGAGGGCTCGCCGCCGGCGGCGTGCATCCGGACGACATGATCGAGCAGCGCGCCGGTCGCCGATTGCCCGCCTTCCACCAGCCAGTGCTCGGGCAGGACCGCGCCATGATAGGGTCCCCAGAGGCTGCGGCCGGGCTTCGGTTCATGCGTGAAGGCGACGATGCAGCTCGACGTGCCGCCGATCAGCGCCACGTGGTTTTCGAGGCCTCGCCCATCCGCCACCCCGCCGAGCACGCCAAAAGCGCCCGCATAGGCGTCGATCAGGCCCGGCGCCACATGCACGCCGGTATGGAGCCCGAGCTCCGCCGCCGCCTTTTCGCTGAGCGTGCCGATGCTTTTCCCTGCTCTTATGGTTTCTTCCGGCAGGCCGGCCTTTTCCTTGAGGTCTTCAAGGCCTGCAAGGCGCAGGAAATCGGCGTTCCAGCCCGGATTTTCATGAGCGAGATAGTTCCATTTGGCGGTCAGCGTGCAGCGGGAGCGCGCCCCCGAGCCGGTCGCCTTCCAGGTGAGGAAATCCGCGAGATCGAAGAAGCACCCTGCCCTCGCCCATGTCTCGGGCAGGTGCCTCTTCACCCACATGAGCTTCGGCATCTCCATCTCGGGCGAGAGCGAGCCGCCGGAGAATTCGAGCACCGGATGGCCGGTGGCGGAAAGCTCGTCCGCCTCCTCAATCGCCCGGTGATCGAGCCAGACGATCGTATCGCAGCGATCCTCGCCCGTCGTGGAGACGGTGAGCTGACGGCCATCGCGATCCCGCGCGACGAGGGAGCATGTCGCATCGAAGCCGATGGCGGCGATGTGGGAGGCCGGAATGCCGGCCTCCCACACGGCTTCGCGGACGGCACGGCAAGTGGCCGCCCAGATATCCTCCGAATCGTGTTCGGCATGGTTTTCCTTCGGCCGGAACATCAGGATCGGTCGTTTCGCCTTGGCGAGCAGGCGGCCATCGCGATCGAAGACGCCGGCGCGGGCGCTGCCCGTGCCGATATCGACCGCAACGAGATGATCACGCATCCGGATTTGTTTCCTGTCCCATTGTTCGCTGCAATTAGCGCGGCCCTTTCGAGCCCGCGTCGCGGCGATCCTCCAAATGTTTTTGGACAAGGTGGATCAAATCCGGCATCGCGTCAAACACCACCTCGGGCGCCAGCGCCTCTATGCGCTCGCGATAACCGGGAACGCCGGCATGCGAACCACCGGTAAAAGCGAAGGTGGCCATGCCGGCGCGATGCGCCGCCTCGATACCGGCGGGACTATCCTCGATGACGATGCAGTTCGCGGGGTCGGCATTCATCTCGTTCGCGGCATGCAGGAAAAGATCGGGCGCCGGCTTGCCCCGCGCCACCATGGCCGCACTGAAAATATCCGGCTCCAACCGGTCGATGAGGCCGGTGATCGTCAGCGACAGGCGGATGCGCTCGGGCTGACTGGACGAGGCGACGCAGCGCCGCCACGTCATGCGGTCGAGCGTCTCTCCGATGCCGGGGATCGGCCGCAGTTCCTTTCGAAAGCGGGCGTAGAGATCGTGGCGCATGTCATCGAGGAAGCTCTCGTCCGCCTCGATGCCGAACTCGTCCCGCATGATCCTGGTGACGGTCGCAAGGCTGCGCCCCAGGAAACGGCGGTAGACCTCCTCCTCCCCGATCGCCAGGCCCTTGCGGCGCAGCGCGTCCATGAGGACGCGCACGGAGACGGGTTCGCTGTCGACGAGAACCCCGTCGCAATCGAAGATCACCAATGGTCCCGCCGTATCGAGCACTTTTCCCACCGTTACTTGACGAGCTGGTCCGCCAGATAGAGTTCGAGCGTCTTGGCAGTCCCCTCTTTCCAAAGCGTTTGCAGCGCATGGGCGAAACGCTTGCGGAAGAGTTCGGATTTCGAGACCGCCCCAAATATCTCGTCGAACACGAGGAAAGCGTCCGGATCGTCCTTGGCCTTCAGGGCGGCCGCTTGCAGACGGTCGGCGCTCGCATCGTTGAAGACGATCGTCTTGCCGCTGTCGGAAGTGCCTGCGAAATAGCGGCACCAGAGCGCCGAGACGAGCGACAGGCCCACGATATCGAGACCCTTTGCAAGCCGGTCGGCAGTGGACGGCAGAATGAACTTCGGCTGCCGGTTGGAGCCGTCCTGCGCCAGCCGCGGGATCGTGTCGCCGATCTTCGGGTTCAGGAAACGCCGCTCGATCAGCGCGAAATATTCCTCGAGGCTCGTATCCGGCACCGGCGGAATGATCGGGATGATCTCTTCCCTCTCCAGCTTGGCGAGGAAAGCACGGATCAGCGGATGCTCCATAGCCTCGTGGACGAAATGCACATCAAGAAGCGCTGCCGGATAGGCGATCGCCGCATGGCCGCCGTTCAGGATGCGGATCTTCATGTGCTCATAGGGCGCGACATCCGGCACGAACTGCACGCCCACCTCTTCGAGGGCCGGCCGGCCGGCGGGGAACTTGTCCTCCATCACCCACTGCTTGAACTCTTCGCAGAAGACCGGCCAGTTGTCCTCGATCCCGAAATCATTGCGCAGGATATCGATCTCGCGGGTTCCGGTGGCCGGGGTGATACGGTCCACCATGGAGTTGGGGAAAGCGACATTCTGATGTATCCAATGCGCGAAATCCGGATCAGAGAGCTTCGCCAGCCCGACGACCGCGTTTTCCGTCACCTCGCCGTTTCCGGGAATATTGTCGCAGGACATGATGGTGAAGGGCGCAATGCCGCGGCTCTTTCGCAGCTTCAAACCGGAAAGGATCAGCCCGAAGACGGTCTTGGGGTTCTCCGGGTTCCTGCCGTCCTCGGCGATTGCCGGATGGGTCGGGTTGAACTGGCCGGATGCGTCGATGAAATAGCCGCCCTCGGTGATCGTCATCGAGACGATGCGGATCGCTGGATCGGCCAGCTTCTCGATCAGCACCGCCTTCTGATCCGGCGCGATGATGTCGACTATGGGCGCGGTGACGCGTGCGGCGGTCCTGTTGTTGTCCTGCTCCACCACCGAGGTCAGGAAATCCTGCGCCTTCAGCTTGTCGCGCATGGCGGC
This sequence comes from Rhizobium sp. LCM 4573, assembly GCF_001854865.1. Taxonomy (GTDB): domain Bacteria; phylum Pseudomonadota; class Alphaproteobacteria; order Rhizobiales; family Rhizobiaceae; genus Neorhizobium. Next base: position 732,228 of record NZ_MDDW01000001.1, read on the forward strand.
ATCGGAGGGCAGCACGCCGGCGCCGACGATCGCCCAGTCATGATCCTTGCCGAGATTGAAGAGGTCGTCGAGATAGACGGCCTGATGGGCGCGATGAAAATTGCCCACGCCGAAATGGACGATCCCGGCGGAAAGTTTTTCCCTGTCATAAGCCGGCACGGCGGCGGTTGCCGCGGCATCCTTCAGGCTCGCCAGCGAAAGCTTCACAGTCATTTATCAGTACTCCAGTCTCGCGTCAGGAACGAATGGCCATGCCCTTGTCGTCGAAGCGATGTATCCGGCCCTCATTGGGTGTCAGATAGATCCGGTCGCCGTGATGCACGCCGAACTCGCCGTCGCAGCGGGCGGTGATCGACCCGATGCCCTCCACATCCACGTGCAGGAAGGTATCGGCGCCGAGATGCTCGGCGACCGTCACCTTGCCGGCCCATTCGCCRCTGTCCTTCGACAGGCCGATATGCTCCGGCCGCACGCCGGCCGTCTTGGCGCCCTTGGCCTGGGCGAAGGCGCCTTCGACGAAGTTCATGCGCGGCGAGCCGATGAAACCGGCGACGAAGAGGTTGCGCGGGTTGCGGTAGAGCTCCAGCGGCGAGCCGACCTGCTCGATATTGCCGCGATTGAGGACAACGATCTTGTCGGCCATGGTCATGGCCTCCACCTGATCGTGGGTGACGTAGATCATCGTCGTCTTGAGCTGGTGATGCAGCTGGCTGATTTCGAGGCGCATGGTGCCGCGCAGCGCCGCGTCGAGGTTCGACAGYGGCTCGTCGAACAGGAAGGCGGAAGGTTCGCGCACGATGGCACGGCCGATGGCGACGCGCTGGCGCTGCCCGCCCGAAAGCTGCGAGGGACGCCGCTCCAGATAATCCGTGAGGTTGAGCACGCGCGCGGCATCCTCCACCTTCCTGTCGATGGCGGCCTTATCGAGCTTGGCCATCTTCAGCGGGAAGGCGATGTTGTTGCGCACGCTCATATGCGGATAGAGCGCATAGGACTGGAAGACCATGGCGAGCCCGCGCTCGGCCGGCGCATTCTCCGTCACGTCCTTGCCGTCGATCATGATCGAACCGCCGGTAACGTCCTCGAGGCCCGCGATCAGACGCAACAGTGTGGACTTGCCGCAGCCGGACGGGCCGACGAAGACGACGAACTCGCCATCATGAATTTCGAGATCGATCGAGGGGATGACCTTGGCTTCGCCGAAGGTCTTCGACACCTTGTTGAGGGTTATGCTTCCCATGTCGTTCTGTCCTTGCTTGACCGCGCCGCCTACTTGACCGCACCGAAGGTGAGGCCGCGAACGAGTTGTTTCTGGCTGAACCAGCCGAGGATGAGGATCGGCGCGATCGCCATGGTGGAGGCCGCCGAAAGCTTCGCCCAGAACAGTCCCTGAGGACTGGAGAAGGAGGCGATGAAGGCCGTCAGCGGCGCCGCATTGGTGGTTGTCAGCCGGATGGTCCAGAAGGACTCGTTCCAGGCGAGAATGATGTTGAGGAGCAGCGTCGAGGCGATGCCGGGGACTGCCATCGGCGTCAGCACGTAGACGATCTCCTGCCAGAGCCCGGCCCCGTCCATCCGCGCCGCTTCCAGGATCTCGCCGGGGATTTCGCGGAAATAGGTGTAGAGCATCCACACCACGATCGGCAGGTTGATCAGGGTCAGCATGACGGTGAGCCCGATGCGGCTGTCCAGCAGGCCGAAATCGCGGAACATCAGGTAGATCGGGACGAGCACGGCGACGGCCGGCATCATCTTGGTGGAGAGCATCCACATCAGGATGTCCTTGGTGCGCCTCGTCGGCGAAAACGCCATCGCCCAGGCGGCCGGGATTGCGATGATCAGCGCCAGGATCGTCGAGCCCACCGACAGCACGACCGAGTTCATGAACGGCTTCAGGTAGTCGCGCTGCGTCTGCACCGTGACGTAGTTCTCGAAGGTGCCGGAGGGAATGAGGCTGAAGCCGGCGATCGCTTCCGGCTCGGTCTTGATGCTGGTGATGAGTGTGTAGAGGATCGGGAAAAAGATCAGCAATGCGACGATCCAGGCGGCGATCGTGGCGGTGACCTTGTGGCGTGTCGTGACTGCGCGGGCCATGTCCGTTCTCCTATCGATCCAGGTTCCTGCCGACCGCGCGCATCAGGAAGAAGGCGACGATATTGGCAAGCACGACCGCGATGATGCCGCCCGCCGAGGCCCCGCCCACGTCGTAGCCGAGCAACGCGGTGCGGTAGATCAGGAAGGCGAGGTTGGTGGATGCGTAACCCGGTCCGCCATTGGTGGTGACGAGGATTTCCGCATAGACGCCGAGCAGGAAGATCGTCTGGATGAGGATGACGACCGTGATGGCGCGGGCGAGATGCGGCAGCGTCAGATAGATGAAACGGTTGAAGAAGTTGGCGCCGTCCATTTCGGCGGCCTCCTTCTGCTCGCTGTCGAGCGACTGCAGCGCGGTGAGCAGGATAAGGGTCGCGAAAGGCAGCCACTGCCAGGCGACGATGATGACGATCGCCAAAAGCGGATATTGCGCGAACCAGTCGACTGGCTGGAAGCCGAAGAACTTGTTGATATCCGCCAGCACCCCATAGCCTGGATGCATGATCATGTTCTTCCAGATCAGCGCGGCCACCGGCGGCATGACGAAGAACGGCGAGATGACGAGGATGCGCACGATGCCCTGCCCGAAGATCGGCTGGTCGAGCAGCAGCGCGATCGCGATGCCGCCGATGACGGTGATCAGGAGCACGCCGCCGACGATGATGAGAGTGTTCCAGATCGACTGGAAGAAGGCCGGATCGGTGTAGAAGAAGCGATAGTTGAAAAGCCCCGTGAAGCTCACATTGGCGGGGTTCAGGAGATTGTAGTTCTGGAACGAGAACCACAGCGTCATCGCCAGCGGCACGATCATCCAGACCAGAAGAAGCAAAACGGAGGGCGCCATCRTGGCGCGCGCCAGACCCCTCGTATTCTGCGTTGCCATGTCGGCACCCTCCCTGAATTGACCGCRCATCTCATTTGGGCGGGAGACGTGGCGCGGCCGGGCTTTTCTTGTTGTTTCGGCAAAGTTTGAAAAAGGGGGCCGTCCGGCCCGCGACCGGGCGACCCAGGGCTCGGTAGGAGACTACTTGATGTAGCCGGCGCGAGTCATTTCACGCACGGTCGCCGACTGCGCCTGAGCAAGCGCATCATCAACCGTGGACTGGCCTGCCACGACCGCCGAGAAGAGCTGGCCGACATTCGTGCCGATCGCCTGGAATTCCGGGATCGCGACGAATTGACCGCCGGTATAGGGCACCGGCTTCACGGTAGGCTTGGTAATGTCGGCAGCCTGCATGGCGGCGAGGGTCGACTCGGCGAAAGAGGCCGCTTTCTTGTATTCCTCGTTCTCATAAAGCGAGGTACGGGTGCCCGGAGGCACGTTCGCCCAGCCTTCCTTCGAAGCGACGAGCTCGGTATATTCCTTGCTGGTCGCCCAGGCGATGAACTTCTGCGCGGCTTCCGCCTTGGTCGAGCTCGCAGGGATCGCGAGGTTCCACGACCACAGCCAGTTGCCGTGGTTGTTCACCCCCTCCTTGGTGGGGAAGATCGCGTAGCCGACCTTGTCGGCGACCGTCGAATCCTTCGGGTTCGAGACGAAGGAAGCGGCAACCGTCGCATCCATCCACATGCCGCACTTGCCCTGCTGGAAAAGCGTCAGGTTCTCGTTGAAGCCGTTGGAAGAAGCGCCGGACGGCCCGGCATCCTTCATCAGATCGACATAGAACTGCAGCGCTTCCTTCCATTCGGGCTGATCGAACTGCGGCTGCCAGTTCTCGTCGAACCAGCGGCCGCCGTAGGAATTGGCGAGCGCGGTCACGAAGGCCATGTTCTCGCCCCAGCCGGCCTTGCCGCGCAGGCAGATGCCGTTGATATCGGCTGAGCGGTCGGTGATCTTGCGGGCGGCCTCGCCGATGAAATCCCAGGTCGGGTTTTCCGGCATCTTCAGGCCGGCCTTCTCGAAGAGATCCGTACGGTACATGATCATCGCGGATTCGCCGTAGAACGGCGAGGCATAGAGCTTGCCCTCCACGGTGAGGCCGCCGCGGATCGCCGGCAACAGGTCATCCACGTCGTAGGCGTCGCCCAGATTGTTGAGTTCCAGGAGCCAGCCCTGCTTGGCCCAGATCGGAACTTCGTAATTGCCGATCGTCAGAATGTCGTACTGTCCGCCCTTGGTGGCGATGTCGGTCGTGACGCGCTCGCGCAGGACGTTTTCCTCGAGCGTCACCCATTCGACCTGGATATCCGGGTTCTTCGCGGTAAATYCCGACGTCAGACCCTGCATGCGGATCATGTCGCCATTATTGACCGTCGCGATGGTGAGAGTTTCGGCCGAAGCACCGGTGGAAAAAACTCCGGCAAACACCAGCGCCGAGCAGGCGCCCAGCAAAACCGTCTTCAATGTCATATCTTCCTCCCAGAAGATGAGTAACGAGCATTCGCTTTGCTCATGAGCAATTACTCATCAGTGGGCAAACAAAGTCAATCTCCATTCGTCGCTGCAGAGCAACGGCAAACGTAATATCTTGATTTTAAATCAGTAATTTTTGCTCACATGGAGAGCAATTGCTCTGCGGTCGCCTCGTCGGTGATGACACCGTTGATGAGCCTCCCGTCGAGAGCGGCACCAAGCGCGGTCACCTTCTTGCGTCCCTGGGCGATGCCGATGACGGACGAGGTTTCCCGTGAGGGAATCGGCACGCTCGCGACCCGATCGTTTATCGAGCTTTCCACCAGCCTGCCCTCACGATCGAAGATCCAGCCGCAAATCTCGCCGGCCGCCCCCTCCTCCACCAGCTTCATCATCTCGTCGCGGCCCAAAAAACCGTCGACGCAGAGCGGACCGTCCACCCCGAGTTCGCCGATGCCGACGAAGGTCACATCCGCCTTGGCGCCAAGCGCGATGGTGGACCGCACCAGCGCCTGATCGTGCAACGTCTCTCGCTCTTCCGCCGAAGAGCACAGGACCGGCAGCGGCATGGGGAAATGCCGCGCCTTGATGGCATCGGCCATGGAAAAGATGACGTTGTAGAAAGCCGCCGAGCCGTCAAGCCCGATATTGCCGGTAAGCGACACGATGCGGTGCTGCGGGCATTCCATCGGCGGCAACTGGTCGACCGCGGCCTTCAGCGTGCGGCCCGTGCCGATCGCGACGATGATCGGGTCCGGACGTTTCAGCCACCGTTCGATCTCGGCCGCCGCGGCTTCCGCGATGCCGACCGTGGTGGAGACGCCGGCCGGATCGCTTGGCACCACCTCGGCATGCTTGAGATCGTATCTTTGCCGCAGAGCCTCGGCCAGTTCCAGACAGGCCGAAATGGGGTGATCGAGGCGCACCTTGATGAGCCGCTCGGCAACCGCGAGCGACACAAGCCGCTGCGCCGACTGGCGGGAAATGCTCATGGCCGCAGCGATCTCGTCCTGCGTGCGCCCGGCCACATAGTAGAGCCAGCCGGCCCGCGCCGCATCATCGAGCCGCCCTTGCGAATCCGACCGTTTAGCCATGGCAGAAAATCTCCTCCGCCCGTTGCTGCCACGTTTTTCGAGAGTTTGTCAAACGGGTGCGGGCAATCGGACGAAGAAGAACAAGGGACAACGTTTTTACGCCACCTGCACTAGATGCCCCTCGGAAACCTCCCGGTACTGGCGTGYCGGCGGCACGTAGTCGACGGACCGGATCGGGCTCTTGATCTCGTCGGTGGACATGTTGCGCTTGATCTTGCGGCGCGAGGGATCGGGCACCGGGACCGCCGACATCAGCTTCCTGGTGTAGGGATGCTGCGGATTGTCGAACACCGCCGCGCGCGGGCCGATCTCGACGATCTCGCCGAGATACATGACCGCCACACGGTGGCTCACGCGCTCCACCACGGCCATATCGTGGCTGATGAAGAGGAAGGCGAGGTTGAGGCTCTGCTGCAGGTCGAGGAGCAGGTTACAGACCTGCGCCTTGATCGACACGTCGAGCGCCGAGACCGCCTCGTCCGCGACGATCACCTTCGGATCGAGCATCAGGGCGCGGGCGATTGCGATGCGCTGGCGCTGGCCGCCGGAGAACTCGTGCGGAAAGCGCTTCATCATGTCGGCGGCCAGGCCGACCTTTTCGAGAAGATTGGCCGCCTTTTCGCGTGCCTGGGCTTTCGTGCCGAGATTGTGTTCGATGAACGGTTCCATGACCGCCGCGCCGATGCTCATGCGCGGATTGAGGCTGGCGAAAGGGTCCTGGAACACCATCTGGATCGATCGCCGCATGCTGCGCAGGCTCGACTGATCGAGCTTCATGACGTCATAGCCGTCGAGAGTGACGTCGCCGCTTGTCGGAGTGATGAGCCGCGTGACGGAGCGCCCGGTGGTGGATTTTCCGCAACCCGATTCGCCGACCAGCGAAAGCGTCTCGCCCTCGAACAGGTTGAAGGAGACCTTCTCCACCGCATGCACGGCGCCGGTCTTACGGCCGAAGAGGCCGGAATGGATGTCGAAGCGGGTCGTCAGTTCCTTGACGTCGAGGATCGGCGTCCTGCCCTTGCCGACCGTGTCATCGACATCCTTGAGGGGCTGCTGCTCGCCGGTCTTTATGTCGATGATCGGAAACCTCTGCGGCAACACCCTTCCGCTCATGGAACCTAGCTTCGGCACGGCCGAAAGAAGCGCCCGCGTATAGGGATGCTTGCCGCGATGGAAAATGTCGTCCGTCGAACCGGTTTCCACCGCTTCGCCGCGATACATCACGATGGTACGATCGGCGACTTCCGCCACCACGCCCATGTCGTGGGTAATGAAGAGGACGGACATTCCCTCCTCTTCCTGCAGCACCTTGATGAGGTCGAGGATCTGGCCCTGGATCGTTACGTCGAGCGCGGTCGTCGGTTCGTCGGCGATCAGCAGTTTCGGTTTCGAGGCGAGCGCCATGGCGATCATCACGCGCTGGCGCATGCCGCCGGAAAACTGGTGAGGATATTCGTCGAAACGGTYTTTCGCGTTCGGAATCCGGACCTTTTCGAGGAGCCGGATCACCTCCGCCTTGGCTTCGGCCTTGCTGATATCCTTGTGGACGGTCAAGGCCTCCGCGATCTGCTTGCCGATCGGGAAGATCGGGTTGAGGCTGGTCATCGGCTCCTGGAAGATCATGGAGATCTCGTTGCCGCGCACATGCCGCATCTGCTCCTCCGGCAGCGTCAGAAGCTCCCTGCCGCCAAGAAAGACCCTGCCTTCGATCCGGCTCGAATTCTTCGGCAGGAGCCGCATGATCGAGAGCGAGGTCACGCTCTTGCCGGAACCGCTTTCGCCCACGATCGCAACCGTCTCGCGCGGCGCCACATCGAAGGAGATGTTGCGCACCACGGACTTCCATTCGTCGCCGACGCGGAAGGAGGTCGTGAGGTTCTGGACCGAAAGCACCGGGGCGACCGAGCCGCCGGTCTGCTCCATTGCCGTTGCACCAAGCAGCATGGAATTCTCCTTGTTCGGACGGTTGAAAGGATCAGGCTGCAAGCGCCGTTTCGGCGAGCGTCACCCAATAGCTGACGCCGTAAGGGATCGCCTCGTCGTTAAAGTCGTAGGCGGGATTGTGGAGCGTTGCGGTGTCGCCGTTGCCGATGAAGATGAAGGCGCCGGGGCGTTTTTCCAGCATATAGGAAAAATCCTCGGCTCCCATGTGCGGCGGTGCATCCGTCGTCACCGATTTTGCACCCGCAACTTTCCCGGCGACGCCGATCGCGAATTCGGTCTCGTCGGCATGGTTGAAAGTGACGGGATAGCCGCGGCGATAGACGACCTCGGCGGTGGCACCATGTGCGATCGCCGTCGATTGCGCCACTTCAGTCAGGCGCTTTTCAGCGAAGTCCCGGGTCTCCGGAAGCAATGTGCGCACGGTGCCGGTCAGCCTCACGAAACCGGGGATGACATTGTTCGCCTCGCCGCCATGGGTGGTGGCAACCGTGACCACCAGCGATTTCAGCGGATCGGTCTCGCGCGACACGATGGATTGGAGGGCGATGATGATATGGGCCGAAGCGAGAACCGGGTCGACGGAAAGATGCGGCTGCGCGGCGTGGCTGCCGCGGCCGTGAATGGTGATCTCGAAAGAATCGGCCGCGGCCATCACCGAGCCCTTGCGGATCGAAAATTGACCGACCGGCAGGTGTGGCTCGTTGTGCATGCCATAGACTTGGCGGATGCCGAATTTCTCCATCAAACCGTCGTCGATCATGGCGAGCGCCCCGGCGCCTCCCTCCTCCGCCGGCTGGAAGATCACCGCGACGGAGCCGGAAAAATTGCGCGTTTCGGCGAGGTAGCGCGCCGCGCCGAGCAGCATGGCGGTGTGCCCATCATGGCCGCAGGAATGCGCCTTGCCGGGCGTCTTCGAGGCCCAGGGCTTTCCGCTCGTCTCCAGGATGGGCAGCGCATCCATATCGGCGCGGAAGCCGATCACCGGGCCATCGCCCCGACTGCCCTTGATGATCCCGACGACGCCGGTTCTGCCGATACCCGTTTCCACCACGTCGCAGCCGAAGGATTTCAGCTTCTCGGCAACGAATTTCGCCGTCTCGTGAACCTCGTAGAGGATCTCCGGATTCTGGTGGATATGGCGCCTCCATTCAGCGACTTCTTCCTGCATTTCGGCGACGCGATTGAGTACCGGCATGGATGCAAACTCCGCAGTTTTTGCTGTTTCCCGTTCTTGTTTGGCGGGATATTGCGATGCGAAGTCCGGTTTTTGCAAGCTTCAATTTTCCGGCTTGAACGGAAAATAGGCCTATGCTTAGATAGCTCAAAATTTGGTCACGCCTGACTGGGAAGGCGCGAACCTTGCTGTGCCAAAACCTGCTTGAACGGAGGGAGGACAGTTAAAATTCCACTGTAAAATCAAAAGCTTTATAAGGCTGCTTTGCAGTGCGAACAGCTATTGCACCGGCTTGGGCCGGGCTGGCGAACATGCAACCCAAAGAGAAAATTAAAAGGGGAATACTCGCATGAACAAGCTCAATATCCTTCTTGCAGGCTCCGTGGCGGCGCTTGCGCTTGGCGCAACCGCCGCCCATGCCGAGAGGGGCACCGACGGGGAGCTGAAGATCCTCTTCTGGCAGGCGGTTTCGACCATGAACCCGTATCTCTCCGGCGGCACGAAGGAAGTCTACGCCTCCTCCATGGTGATCGAGCCGCTGGCCCGCTACGACGAAAAGGGCGAACTCGTGCCGACGCTGGTGACCGAGATCCCGACGCTCGAGAATGGCGGCGTAGCGCAGGACCTGCTCAGCATGACCTGGAAGCTGAAGCCCGATGTGAAGTGGTCCGACGGCACTCCGCTGACCGCCGATGACCTCATCTTCACCTGGAAATACTGCACCGCGCCGGATGGCGGTTGCGCGCAGGCTGCCCAGTATGAAGGAGTGAAGAACGTCGAGGCGGTCGATCCGCACACCGTCAAGATCACCTTCGAAGAGCCCAAGCCTTATCCTTACAGCGCGTTCGTCGGCGCCCAGTCGCCCGTCATCCAGGCCGCCCAATTCAAGGATTGCGTCGGTGCAAGGGCCCCGGAATGCACCTCGGCCAACTTCATGCCGATCGGCACCGGCCCCTTCGTCGTGAAGGATTTCAAGCCGAACGACGTCATTTCATTCGAGGCCAATCCGAATTACCGCGATCCGGCCAAGCCCGCCTTTGCGACCGCGACGCTGAAGGGCGGCGGCGATGCCCCTTCGGCAGCCCGCGCCGTGCTCGAAACCGGGGAATTCGACTATGCCTGGAACATGCAGGTGGAGCCGGAAGTGCTGGCGACGATGCTCGCCGCCGGCAAGGGTCAGCTGGTGACCGCCTTCGGCACGCAGGTCGAGCGTATCAACCTCAACCACTACAATGCCGATCCGTCGCTCGGCGCCAAGCGCTCCACCAAGGAGGCAGGGCCGCATCCGGCACTCTCCGATCCGGCCGTGCGCAGGGCTCTTTCCATGGCGATCGACCGCGACATCATCGATGAAGCCGGTTATGGTGAAGCGGGCCGTCCGACCTGCAACATCGTGCCAGCGCCGGAAGCCTATGCGTCCACCGGAAACGACGACTGGTGCCTGAAGCAGGATATCGAAGGCGCCAACAAGCTGCTCGACGAGGCGGGCTGGGTTCCCGGCTCCGACGGCATCCGCGCTAAGGATGGCGTCCGCCTCTCCTTCCTCTACTCCACCTCCACCAACTCCGTCCGCCAGGCGACCCAGGAACTGGTGAAGGATATGTGGTCGCAGATCGGCGTGGATGCGGAACTGCGCAATGTCAGCGCCTCGGTCTTCTTCGGCGGCGATCCGGCAAGCCCGGACACCTTCCAGAAGTTCTATGCAGACGTGGAAATGTACACCAACAACTTCGACGGCACGGATCCGGAAAAATACCTGGCCGAATGGCTGTGCGACAAGGTTCCGGCACCGGAAAACGGCTGGCAGGGTCAGAACATTCCGCGCTACTGCAACCCGGAATATGACAAGCTGGTGGGCGTGCTCGCCAAGACGGCCGATCTCGAGGAGCGTGCCGAACTTGCCAAGAAGCTCAACGACATGCTGACCGAGGAGGGTGCGCATATTCCCCTCATCCATCGCGGCCAGCTCTCTTCGCATTCCGTCACGCTCGACGGTGTGAGGATGAACGCGTGGGACAGCGAACTCTGGAACGTCGCCGACTGGTCTCGCAAGAAGTGACCCCGGTCGCCGGGCCCGCCGGATAGCGCCGGCCCGGCGTCCGCATTTCTCCGCGAACCAGGAGACTTTTGAATGTTCACATATACTCTACGGCGATTGCTTTTCGCGATCCCGACCCTGTTGGTCATCAGTTTCGTGATTTTCGCGCTGCTTGACCTGGCGCCCAACGATCCGACCGGCGACCTGCCGCTCACCATCCCGCCGGAAGTCCGCGAACAGATACGCGCCTCGCTCGGCCTCGATCAGCCCTTCCTGATCCGCTACCTCAAATGGCTGCAGCAATTCTTCGTCAATGAGCCGCTGAATATCCTCGAAAGCCTGACGGGCTGGCAGTTCGGCGACGGAGAGCGCATGCGCGTGCTCTCCTGGGCGACGCGGAGCCCTGTCGTCGACCTCATCGTGCAGCGCCTGCCGCAGACCCTCTGGGTCGTCGGCCTCGCCTATCTCTTCGGCATCATGATCGCGATCCCGATTGGCGTGATCTCCGCCTACAAGCAGTATTCGATCTTCGACCAGATCGGCACCTTCGTCTCGATGGTGGGCTATTCGGTGCCGACCTTCTTCACCGGCGTGCTGCTGATCGTCGTCTTCTCCTCCTATCTGCAATGGTTTCCCTCCGTCTACGATACCAATCTCCGGGTCACGGATTTTGCGAGCTTCATGGGCCAGGTGAAACAGATGGCGCTGCCGGTGGCGGTTCTGGCGCTCTACAATGCCTCGCAGATCGCCCGTTTCGTGCGCGCTTCCATGCTCGACAACCTGAACCAGGATTATGTGAGGACCGCGCGGGCAAAGGGGGTCAAGGAAAAGACCGTGCTGCTCGTGCACGTGCTGCGCAACAGCCTGATCCCGGTGGTGACGGTCATCGCCCTGGGCGTCCCGACGATCTTCTCGGGCGCCATCATCACCGAGCAGATCTTCCGCGTGAACGGCCTCGGCCAATTGCTCATCACCGCGATCCAGGGTGCCGACATACCGCTCGTGCAGACGCTGACCTTCATCTTCGCGGTCCTGATCGTGCTCTTCAATCTCATTGCCGATGTTCTCTACGGCATTCTTGACCCGAGGATTCGGTATGACTGACGCAGCCCTCACGGTACCGACCGCCGCCTCCACCCCGACACGCTCCGTGCTGGCCGACATCTGGCGGCAATTCCGCGCCCACAAGGGGGGAGTGGCCGGTCTGATCGTGTTCGTGTTCATCCTGCTTGCGGTCTATGTCGGGCCTTACATCCACACGGTAGCCCCCAACACGATCAATGTGCGCGCCAGGAACCAGTGGCCGTCGCTCGCCCATCCCTTCGGCACCGACAATCTCGGCAAGGACATGCTGGCACAGGTTCTTGCCGGCGGACGCATCTCGCTTGCGGTCGGCATCACCGCCATGCTGATCGCCGTGTCGCTGGGAACGCTGGTGGGCGTCCTTTCCGGCTATTTCCGGAGACTGGACGGGCCGCTGATGCGCGTGACCGACCTCTTCCTTGCCCTCCCCCTCCTGCCGCTGCTTCTCGTCATCATCATGCTCTTCCGCGATACGCTGAGGGCCGCCTTCGGGCCGGAAACCGGCATCTTCATCTTGATCGTCTCGGTGATCGGCATCACGAGCTGGATGCACACCGCCCGCATCGTGCGCGGCGACGTGCTTGCCGTCAAAAGCCAGGAATTCATCCTGGCGGCGAGGTCGAGCGGCATGCGCGAACATCGCATCATCCTGCGCCATATCCTGCCCAACGTGCTGAGTTCGATCATGGTCTCGGCAACCCTCGGGATCGCTTCGGCCATCATCACTGAATCGGCGCTGAGCTTCCTGGGTCTAGGCTTTCCCTCGGATTTCCCGACCTGGGGGCGGCTTCTGTTCGACGGCGCCAACTTCCTGCAACTCACGCCGTCGCGGGTGCTCTGGCCGGGTCTGGCGATTTCGCTCACGGTTCTGAGCGTCAACTATATCGGCGACGCCATCCGCGATGCGCTCGATCCCCGCACGCTGAAAAGGTGAGCTCCACTTCCGAAAGGCGAGCTTGGCCCTTCCGGGCGGTCACGCGGGGAACAAGACAGCTTCTTCTTGGTTCGAGTGAGGACGGAATTATCCGTTTTCAATCGAACCAGGGAGAGAGAAGCCATGAATTGGGATCAGGTCGAAGGCAACTGGAAGCAGTTCAAGGGCAAGGTGCAGTCTCAGTGGGGCAAGCTCACTGATGACGACCTCGATGTCATCGCCGGCGATCGCAAGCAGCTGGCAGGCAAAATCCAGGAACGCTACGGCAAGGTTCAGGAAGAGGCCGACCGTGAGGTTGACGACTGGCTTTCGCGGCACTGAGATAAAAAACAAGCGCCGTTAACTTTTTTTCGGAACCGAGGGAACCAAAGCAAAACAAGCTCGTTATGCGAGTGCCTGGGAGCTACCCCCCGTCCCCCGCCCTACAAAGCTTCCAGGCGAACTCTTCAATCCCCCTCGAAGAGAAAATGAGATGGCTCGGTTTCGCAACGGAACCGGGCCAACTCATTTCTGGGCCGTTTTCATTCCCGTAGAGCGTCAATCGCCCACCTCTATGGGAAAGACCAGCCGGTAGGCGATCTTCTCCTCGGAAATGGCATAACTCGCCTTACCGTTCACCGAGGCCGGCACGACGCGCTCCAACACGGTGCTGCCGAAATGCRCCTTGAGGCTTTCCGTATTCGCGTCGCCCTGCGTCTCGACCTCCAGCGGCTCGTCCCACACCATTTCCAGCGAATCGTGCCCATCCACCTGAAGGCGGGTGCAGGTGACCTTGATCGGTCTGCCGCCGCGCAGAAGCGAGCCGTGGCTGACCGCGTTGACGATCAGCTCATGCACCGCCAGGCCGACATGAAGCGAAGCGTTCGGCGTCAGCAGCACATTGTCGCCAGTTACCCGCACCAGATGCCGGTTCTCGGGGAGGTATTTCTCGGTCTGGTGCTGAACCAGTTCGTAGAAATAGGCACCCCGCCAGCTTGAATCGGTAATCAGGTCCTGGGACTGGGAGAGCGAATAAAGCCTGCCGCGGAATTTATGCAGGAAGAGATCCAGGGAGCCGGAATAGCGGGCCGTCTGCAGCGCGATGCTCTGGATGATCGCAAGCAGGTTCTTGGAACGGTGGCTGACTTCGCGAAGCAGCGCCCGCAGCAGGCGCTCGCGATGTCTTTCTTCCGACCGGTCGACAATGGTGGTGATGAGATGGACGCCGCTTTCAGGAAGCTCCACCGCCTGCACGCGAAATTCGTAGACCTGTTCGGAGCCGACGGTGACCTCGATATGCCCCTTGTGTCCGGCTGCTCGCATGTCCGCCTTAAGCGCTGCAAGCCTGGCGGCGACCTCCTCCCCGAAAAGGGAAAGGTCKTTCAGCTGGGCCGCGGAACGGTCAATCGGCCAGGCCTCGGGCAGATTGGTTACGAAGAGATAGTTGTGATCGGTATCCTGGATGATGATGCTCGCGCCGAGATCGACCAGGGCGGGCAGCAGAAATTCGCGCAATCCGTCATCGCTCTGACCCGCTTGTTGCCATGTCAGCGGATGCACCAATTTCCTCACTCCGTCTGCGGAATATCTGGAAGGGACCCGTGGATGCAGCGGCACCCGGCGGGGCCCTTCTTATAAGGCGTCAGACGCGCCGGAACAATCCGACCACGAGCGATATGACCAGCAACGCCAGGAAGATGAAGAACAGGATCTGGGCGATACTGGTGGCCGCTCCTGCTATCCCGCCGAAGCCGAGCACGCCGGCAATGATCGCGATGATCAGGAACACGAGGGCATAATATAACATGGCGGTCTCCTAGCGGATGATGCGCGAGGGAAAACACCGTGCCTGCCATATTTGTTCCCGATCTCGACTGCCCCTGCCTAAAGCAGGTCAAGCGGCGGCCTTGACCGCCTCGTTGAAGAACAGGGCCTGGCTGATCAAAGCCTTGACCATGTCCGGGTTGAACGGCTTGGTGACGAGGAAGGCCGGTTCCGGACGCTCGCCCGTCAGCAGACGCTCCGGGAAGGCGGTGATGAAGATCACCGGAACGGAGGAAGCCTTAAGGATCTCGTTCACCGCGTCGATGCCGGAGCTGCCGTCGGCCAGCTGGATATCGGCAAGCACCATTTTCGGATGAGACGTCTGGAAAAGCGAAACTGCTTCCTTGTGGGTTCGGGCAATGCCGGTGACACGGTGGCCGAGTTCCTGCACCATCTGCTCGATGTCGAGCGCGATCAACGGTTCGTCTTCGATGATCATGATGTCGGTCGCCACCTGGCGGGAAATCTCCTTGGAAGCGTCGTCGAGCAGGCGGTTGACATCATCCACCGTCACGTCGAGCACTTCCGCGGTCTCTTCGGTGGTGAAACCTTCGACCGAGACGAGAAGAAAGGCGTGGCGAGCCTTGGATGGCAGGGTTGCGAGATTGGCGGCTGCACGTTGTTCCCAGGCGAACGGGGATTCTATCGGCCTGATCTCCACGTCCGTGGAACCAAAGATCGCAACGAAGAGTTTATAGAGCGAAACACGGTCCTTGGACGTTTCCGGAAAAATGGAAACATCTGCGATCAAAGCTTCCAGGACCGCGGCGACATAGGCATCTCCCGAGGTCTGGGACCCGGTTACCGCCCTGGCGTATCGACGCAGATATGGAAGGTGAGACGCAACGCGTGTGGTAAGTGACATTCAAAATCTCCCCTGTGCCCTGAGGGCAATTGACGCGATATCAACGCGGGCATGTAAAAAAAGTTCCGCGAAGGGGGGAACTTTTTTTGCCCGTGCGCATTTCTTGACCCGACGATATCGCAACAGGCTGCCCGCGTGATGAATGAAGAAAATAGAAAAAAACATGAGATGAGCACAGTACAACCTCAAGAAATCAAACCAGGATCGATGCCCCCCAATGCATCGATCTCACGCAAATTGCGCGAATTCTACAACGCGGTGCAGGAAGAAGGCATTCCGGATCGTTTTCTCGACCTCCTGGAAAGACTGGAGCAGGCCGAGAAAAATGCGAAATCGGTGAATGTAAAATGAAAAAGCAAGACGAGAACGACGATCGCGGCTTCAAGCGCGACCTTCTTGCCTCGCTGCCGAATCTGCGCGCATTCGCGGTATCTCTGACCGGCCGCCACGACAAGGCGGACGATCTTGTGCAGGACACGATCATGAAGGCCTGGGCCAACCAGGCGAGCTTCACCGCCGGCACCAACATGCGCGCCTGGCTCTTCACCATCCTGCGCAACGAATTCTACAGCCAGATGCGCAAGCGCGGTCGCGAAGTGCAGGACAGCGACGGGCTCTTCAGCGAGCGCTTCTCGGTCCACCCCGAGCAATATGGCCGTCTCGACCTGCAGGACTTCCGCAAGGCGCTCGAAAAGCTCCCCGACGATCAGCGCGAGGCGATCGTGCTCGTGGGCGCGGCGGGCTTCGCCTATGAGGAAGCCGCGGCCATCTGCGGCTGCGCGGTCGGCACCATCAAGAGCCGCGTCAGCCGCGCGCGCTCGCGCCTGCAGGAACTTCTCGGAGTTTCCGGCGAGGGCGATTTCGGCCCCGATCCGGGGGATGCCGCCATCACTCAGCGCGCTYTCGGAAGTTGACCGGGAATAGGCTCAATTCAGGGCGATCGCCTCTTCGATCGCCCTGACGAGCTGTCCCTCCCGGAACGGCTTCTGTATGATTGCAAACCCTTCGAAGCCGGGGACCGCTTTAAGCTCGGCATCAAGCGTCGTGAACACGATCATGGCGCCGGCGTTTTCTATTCGCCGCGCCGCCTCTCCCTGCCCGTCCGCGAGCAGGCTCGCGTCGATGACGATCACCGCGAAACCGCCCTTATCCAGCGCGAGCGGGTAATTGTACGGTGTCGCGATCTCGACTTCGCAGCCAAAGGCTTCTTGGAGGATGCGCTCCGCTTCCATTGCCACCAGATATTCCGGGTCTATTACAAGTGTGCGCACGCTTACATCCCTCACTGATCACGAAGCCTAGATCATCGAAAGAAGAAGCCGTCATTTAAAAAAGACACAGACGGGCCGGTTTTCACCGGCTATGTTGATCTTTCCTCATCCGGGCCGATACCATGGCAAATTCGATATCCATCGCTTCTTCGCACACGAGCTGCGAGCAATGTCCGATACGCGGCCTTCCGACGTTCCGCGATTTTTCCCCCGAGGAACTCTCCTTTGTTTTGAGGTTCCGGCAGGGGGAGCATTCAGCCGATCCCGGCATGGCGATCATAGTGGAGGGAGAAAACAATCCGCGGCTCTATACCGTGCTCACGGGCTGGGGCTTCCGCTACAAGATCCTGGAGGACGGCCGCAGGCAGATTCTAAACTATGTGCTGCCGGGCGATATGATTGGCTTGCAGGGAAATCTTATGACGGAAATGCAGCATTCCGTCGAAGCGCTCACCCCTATGACGCTTTGCCTTTTTGAAAGGGAGCGGCTCGCCACGCTCTATCGCGAGCATCCCTCGCTCGCCTACGACATCACCTGGATCGCCGCGCGGGAGGAAAGCATCCTCGACGAGCATCTGCTGAGCATCGGCAGGCGCAGCGCGCGGGAACGCGCCGCCTATCTCCTCGCCTTTCTCGATTTGCGCGCCAGAACAAGCGGCATCGCCAAACTCGGCAGGCCGGTGACCCTTCCGCTGACACAGCAGCATGTCGCGGATACGCTCGGCCTTTCACTGGTTCATACCAACAAGACGCTCCGCAAGCTCTCAAAGCTTGGCCTCATCCGCTGGCTGGACCGGGGCTGCGAGGTGCTGGACATGGAAGGCCTGTATCAGATGGCGGGATGGCGGCCGCCCGCGGAAAGCAGGCGGCCTTTCATCTGATCGGTCACTCCTCGGCCTGAGGCGGTCCGCGGTCGTGCCTCGACATCGCCGACGCGAGCTCGTCCTTGTTCCTGAGTGCCAGGAAGCCCAACCCGCCGAGGATGGAAGCCACCAGCAGCGGGCGCGATTTGAGCACGAGCGGGAGAGCCGTTATCGCAGCCGTCGCCATGAGAGCCCTGCTGCCGCTCGCGGCGGCGGCCTCCCGTTTGCGCCTCTGCTCCGAGCTGTTCAGGATCAGAACGATCGTGAACATCACGATCGCCAGCAGGAAGGCACCGGAGGCGATGGCCACCAGCGCCATGGCTGGTCCCCAAACGCTGGCGAGGAAGACCGCCATGGCGGCGACAGCCGCCACGTAGCCGGTCAGCAGGAACACCAGCGCAAAGGCATAGAATACCGCATTCCGCTTCAGACGCTGGGTGAAGGCTGCCAGATCGATTGCGGCCAGCGAGGCAAGAAGAGGACCCAGTCCAGCCATCATCAGCGTCGCGTCATCAGCGCGAGGAGAAAGCCGACGCCTGCGGCGATCGCGACGGCCTGAATAGGGTTTGTCCTGATCTGGCGCTCGAGATCCTTCTCCATCGAGAGGGCCTGCTCGCGCGCGGCCTCCACCATGTGCATGGAGGCATCCGCCGCGTCACTGGTGGCCCGCCGAACCTTGCCGCGATATTCGCTGGCCTTGTCGCTGCCGGCGGAAGCCACGCTGCGGGCAAGCGTTGCGATATCGTCTCGAAGCTGCTGGAGCTGCGCTTCGATATCCCTGGACGAGGCAGAGCCGCTGCCGTTGCGGCCAACTTCACTCTGTGCATTCGCAGGTGCCATCTCCGTCTCCTATGGTTTTAAGCTTAGGTTGAAGGCATGGCCGGTTGTCCGGCTTTTCTTCGCCGGTACCCGAACGGCAGCCGACCCCATCGCTTTTCTTGCTGCGGGCGGTGAACGCGGGGCAGGTGCGATTGTTCCCGGCGGAGCAGGATGCGGAGATGGAATGCCTGATTGCTCGAAATGTCAGGCTGCGGCTGGAGGCTCCGGCCACGCGGTGATTCCGCCGGTCCAGCTTTCGAAGGCATGGGAAAGCTTCAGGACGCCGAGATCGTCGAAGCGTGGGCCGACGATCTGCAGGCCGATGGGCATGCCGGAGCGGGAAAAGCCGCAATTGATCGAGGCGGCAGGCTGTTCCGACATGTTCCACGGCACGGTGAAGGCGATATGCTCGAACGGACGGGCTGGATCGTTGGTGGGCGAAGCCCATTCCGCCGGATAGGAAACGACCGGATTGGTGGGCGAAAGCAGCGCATCGATGCCGCTGAAGAGCCTCGCGCAGGCTCTGCGCATCTCGAATGTCTGGTTGAAGCCGCGCACCGCCTCGACGCCGGAAATCGCCGCGCCGCCCTCCGCCCATTCGTAGATATAAGGCAGGATCGACGCCCGCCGTTCCTCGCTCAGGGCCTCGATTTCGCCCCAGAACCGGGCCCGCCAGAACTTGTCKAGACCATCCAGCATCTGCCGCGTCAGCACTGGCCCGACCGGCACGATCTCGGCTCCAGCTTCCTCGAAGCGTTTCGCCGCCGCGGTGACCGCATTGCGGACCTCTTCATCGACCGGCAAGCCAGTGCCGGCATCGAGCATGAGGCCGACTTTCATGCCCCGGATGTCGACATCGAAGCCCATCCAGTCGAAGGTGTTCGGCGGCAGGCTTGTCGCGTCGCGCCAGTCCGGCCGGCTGAGCGTCGCCATGGAATAGGCCGCATCCTCCACCGTGCGCGTCATCGGCCCGGCGCAACGGCCGACATAATACGGGTCGATCGGAATGCGGCCATTGGTCGGCTTGAAGCCGAAGAGCCCTGTCCAGCCCGCCGGCAGGCGCACCGATCCGCCGATATCCGTGCCGATATGCAAGGGTCCGTAGCTCGCCGCTGCGGCGGAAGACGCGCCGGCGCTCGATCCGCCGGGATTTTTCGAAATATCCCACGGATTGCGACTCAGCGGGTGGAAGCTCGACAGGCCGGAGGAAAGCATGCCGTAGTCCGGGCAGGTGGTCTTGGCGAAGATCACCGCGCCATCCTCCCGCATCCGGGCAGCGATGGGGGCGTCCTCGGCGGCCGGCACGAGTTCCACCGCGCTGGTGCCGAGCGGCACCGRCTGCCCCCTGGTCGCGATCAGCTCCTTCAGCGTCACGGGAACGCCGTCGAGAGGCCCGCGTGGTTTGCCCTTCATCCACCGCTCGGTGGAAGCGGCCGCCTGCGCCCGCGCGCTGTCCGGATCGTAGAGGTAGAGCGCCTGCATATGCGGCTCGAAGGCGGCGATGCGCTCCTCCACTACCAGCCAGTATTCGGAGGGCGAAAGCTTCTTCGCACCGTAGAGGCCGGTCAATTCGCGGATCGTCAGTTTCAAAAGATCGTTCATGGCAAATCGCTTCGTCAGATCATGAATTATCGCGCGGATCGAGGATGTCACGAAGCCCGTCGCCCAGCATGTTGAGCCCCATGACCGAAAGCGCGATTGCAAGCCCCGGCATCAGCGCGAGCCAGGGCGCCTGGCCGAGATAGGTCTGGGATTCGGCGAGCATCCGCCCCCAGGTCGGTGCCGGCGGGGCCATGCCGAGACCGAGGAAGCTCAGGCCCGCTTCGGTGAGGATCGCGAGCCCGAGCTGGATCGTCACCTGCACGATGATCTGGTTGGAGATGTTCGGCAGGACATGGACGAGCGTGATCTTGCCCTGAGGTCGCCCCATGCCGATCGCCGCCTTGACATAGTCCCGCGTCCAGATCTGCAGCGCCGCCCCGAGCGTCAGCCGCGCGAAGACCGGCACCATGAAGATGGCAATAGCAATGATGGCGGTGAACCGGCCGGAGCCGATGAAGGCGCCGAGCATCATGGCCGAAAGGATGGGTGGCACGGCGAAAATGATGTCGCAGCCGCGCATGACGACGACTTCCAGCCAGCCACGCCGCATCGCCACGATGACGCCGATCGCCGTGCCGATGCTCGCGCCGATGGCGACCGCGAGAATGGATGTGGAGAGCGAATTCCATGCCCCGACCATCAGGCGTGAGGCGACATCACGGCCGAGYTGGTCCGTGCCCAGGAGGCCGGAGGCGAGCGGCGGCTTCAGCTTTTCGGCAATGGCAAGCCGCGTCGGCGAGACCGGCGTCCAGAGGAGCGAGACAAGCGCAACCGCAAAGAGGGCGAGCGTGACGACGGCGCCGACGAGCAAAACGGGGCGGCGGAAGAGCTGTCTCATTGCGCCCCGGCTCTCAGACGGGGATCGATCACCAGATAGGCGAGATCGACCAGGAAATTCATGAGGATCACGAGCGCGGAGAAGAACAGCACCACATTCTGCATGACGATGACGTCGCGCTGCGAGAGTGCCTGATAGGCGAGTCGTCCGAGCCCCGGCAGGTTGAAGACATTCTCCACCAGCACCGCGCCGGCAATCAGGAAGGTGAATTGCAGGCCGAGTATGGTGATGACCGGGATAGCCGCGTTCGGCACGGCATGGCGCCAGAGAGCCGTGCTCTCGCTGATCCCCTTGGCGCGGGCGGTGCGCACGAAATCCTCGTTCATCACCTCCAGCACGGCGGAGCGGGTAACACGCGTCAGCACCCCCGCCTGTGGCAGCGCCAGCGCGATCGCCGGAAGGGTGAGTGCCTTCAATGCGGGCAGAATGCCGGCGCTCCAGCCTGGAAAACCGCCGGCCGGCATCCAGCCGAGCGTGGTGGAGAAGAGAATGATAGAGAGCAGGCCGACGAAGAAGGCCGGCACGGCGATGCCTACATGCGAGAAGAGACCCGCCAGAAGGTCCACCGCGCCGTTGCGATGCCGGGCCGCCTGCACGCCGAGCGGAATGGCGATCGCCATGGAAATGACGATCGCCAGCAATGCCAGCGGCAGCGTCACCGCCAGCCGCTCCGCGATCAGCCCCGCGACCGGAACGCCATAGGTATAGGACTGGCCGAGATCGCCCTGGAACAAGCCCGCGAGCCAGGCGAGGTAACGCACCGGCAGCGGCCGGTCGAGGCCGAGTTCCCGTTGCAGCGCCGCAAGCGTTTCCGGGCTCGCCGACGTGCCGAGCAAGATCGCGGCCGGATCACCCGGCAAAAGGTCCATGACCGTGAATATCAGCAGCGAGACGACCAATAGGGTGACGATGAGGCTCAGGATTCGGCGGAGGAAGATCGAGATCATAAGCCGGGAACTCCCGATCTCCCCCCTTGAGGGGGGGATGTCATCGAAGATGACAGAGGGGCGTAGCGCAGCGAACTCAACTTACAAGGAGTAAGTCGAAACTCCTCCCTCTGTCCTGCCGGACATCTCCCCCTCAAGGGGGGAGATTGGTATACGGCACCGCCCTGCCCCACCAAATCGCTCACTCTTCCCAATAGACTTCCGCGAGCACGTTCGACGGAATGGGCTCGTTCTCCCACAGCCCCTTTACCTTGCCGTCCCAGATGCCGAGCTTCGGCATGACGAAGAGGAAGAGCGCCGGCACGTCGTTCGCAAGAATTGTCTGCGCCTCGCCGTAGAGCTTTTCCTGTTCCGCTGGATCGGCGGTCAGTTCCACCTGTTTCAGCACCTCGTTGAAGGCCGGGTTCTTGTAGTTGAAGTAATAGGGATCGCGGGCATAGATATCGATGTCCATCGGTTCGGCATGAGCCACGATGGTCATGTCGTAATCGGCCGCCTTCAGCACGTCCGCCACCCATTTTGCGGGAAACTCGGTGGTCTCGATATTCATCGTCACCCCGATTTCGGCAAGYATCGCCTGCAGCACCTGCGAAGTGCGCTGCGCATAGRCCATCTGCGGTGCCTTGATGGTGAAGGTGAACCCGTCCGGATAACCGGCTTCGGCAAGCAGCGCCTTCGCTTTTTCCGGATCGTAGGGGTAGATGCCGGTGAGATCGGTATAACCGCGGTCGTTCGGCGTGTAATGGCTGCCGATCGGCGTGCCGTAACCCGACCAGGCGCCTTCCACGACGCCGGCACGATCGACGGCCATCATCAGCGCCTGCCGCACGCGCTTGTCGTCGAAGGGCTTGCGCGTATTGTTCATGCCGGCAACGACCTTGAGCTCGGTATTGCCGATCACCGTCACCAGACGGCTATCGCCCTCGAAGGAGCTGACGAGTTCGGGTGCGGCAAATTCCGGAAAGGCATCGACATCTCCCGCCTTCAAGGCCGCGGCTTGCGCCTGCGGATCACCGATGAACCGGAAGGTGGCGCTCTCGAGCTTCACCGCGACTTGCCTGTTCCAATAATCGGGGTTCTTCGCGAGCTCTACCTTGTCGCCCTTGGCCCAATTGACGAACCTGAACGGGCCGGTGCCGACAGGCGCGGTCTTGTTGTTCTCGACCGATTTCGGCGCGACCATACTGGAGGAGGGCCAGCCGAGCCAGTAGAGCAGGCTCCCGGCTGGTTCCTTGAGCTTGAGGACGAGGGTCGCCGGATCGGGCGTTTCCACCGTCTCGATGGAAGCGAAATAACGCTTCTGCGGGTTGACTGAGTCAGGTCCTCGGGCGCGATCGATCGAGAACTTCGCGACGGAGGAGTCGAACACCTCGCCATCGTGGAACTTCACGCCCTGGCGCAGTTTGAACGTATAGGTCTTCCCGTCCGGCGAAATCTCCCAGCTTTCAGCAAGCTGCGGCTGCACCTTGCTGTCGCGGTCTATGGTGGTCAGCCCTTCGAAAATGTTCTGCCAGGTCACCTGCCCGATCGCCACCGGCGCCGCGATGGTCGGATCGAGCCCTGTGGGCTCGATAGTCATACCGAGCGTCAGCGTGGTCTTCGGCGCCGCTTCGGCCATGCCGTGGCCGGAGAAAATCAATCCCACCGCAAGCGCCGCTCCCAAGAGTACGCGCCGCGAAAACGAAATGCTGCCGATAACCCCTGCCATGCCCTTCAGCTCCCCTGGTGAAGATGTCGCCCGTCTTGTGCCATCCGCATCCGATCACACGGATTATGGTCATTTCGCAGGTGCACACAACGTCAAAATTGTGTGCGCCCGTCGCCGGTCAACCGCGGCGGAAACCCTCGCTGGCGACAAGCAGCCGACGCGTATAATCAGCTGAAAAGGCCCGTTTTTCCAAGGCCTCCGCCGGCATGGTCTCGACAACCTCTCCGCCCTTCATGACAGCCAGCCGCTCGCACATATGGCTGACGACGCCGAGATCGTGACTGACCATCACGAAGGTCAGATTCCGGTCGCGCCGCGCCTGTTCGAGAAGGTTGAGGATTTCCGCCTGAATGGAGGCATCGAGCGCCGAGGTCGGCTCGTCGAGGAGCAGGATTTTCGGCTCCAGAATGAGTGCCCGAGCGATCGCGATGCGCTGCCGCTGGCCGCCGGAGAGCTGATGTGAATAGCGGAAACGGAAGCCATTGCCTAGGCCGACCTCATCCAGCGCGCGGGAAATCCGCGCGTCGATATCGGAAAAGCYGTGAATGAGAAGCGGCTCCAGGAGCAGCCGGTCCACAGTCTGGCGCGGATGGAGCGAACCGTAAGGGTCCTGAAAGACCATCTGGACGGTGCGATAGAATTCCTTGTCGCGCCTGCGGCCGGAATAATTCCTGCCGCTCACCGTGAGCGTGCCTTCATCGAAGCTCACGAGCCCGGCGACGGCGCGCAGCAGCGTCGACTTGCCGGAACCGGATTCCCCCACGATGCCGAAGGACTCGCCTTGACCGACATCGAGGCTCACGCGCTTCAGCGCGGTGAAATCCTCGAAGGTCACGACCATGTTTCGGACGGAAAGCGCCTGGCTCATGCCGCCCACTCCGGCTTGCGTTCGAGAACCGGCAGCGGATGCCGGTCGGAGCCGATCTGCGGCAGGCAGTTCAGGAGCCCCTGCGTATAGGGATGTCTGGCGCTCGCGAGATCGGCGGACGGCAGTTCCTCCACCACGCGTCCGGCATACATGACGATCACCCGGTCGCAGAAGGAGGAGACGAGGCGCAGGTCGTGCGAGATGAAGATCAGCCCCATGCCGCGCTCGGCCACCAGCTTGTCGAGGATCGAAAGCACTTCGAGCTGCACGGTGACGTCGAGCGCCGAGGTGGGCTCGTCGGCGATCAAGAGTTCCGGCCCGCAGATCAGCATCATGGCGATCATGGCGCGCTGGCCCATGCCGCCGGAAACCTCGTGCGGGTAGAGATCGAAGACTCGCTCCGGATCGCGGATCTGCACCGCTTCCAGCATGGAGAGCGTGCGGGCTCTTGCTTCGRCCTGGCTGACCCTTTCGTGCTGACGTAGCGCCTCGATGATCTGCCGGCCGATGGTCATAACCGGGTTCAACGAATATTTCGGATCCTGCAGGATCATCGCGATCCGCCGRCCGCGCAGCGCCCGCCGTTCCCTGGTGCTTGCCGAGAGAAGGTCGATGCCGTCGAAGGCGAGCCGGTTCGCGGTGATCTTCGCATAGCCGGGGGTCAGCCCCATAATGGCCCTCCCCGTCTGCG
The DNA here is from genome assembly GCF_001854865.1 of Rhizobium sp. LCM 4573. Classification (GTDB taxonomy): domain Bacteria; phylum Pseudomonadota; class Alphaproteobacteria; order Rhizobiales; family Rhizobiaceae; genus Neorhizobium. The sequence continues at coordinate 757,217 of NZ_MDDW01000001.1, forward strand.
ATTTGCCGGAACCGGATTCCCCGACGATGCCAAGCCGTTCCTTGCCGAGCGTAAACGAAACGCCACGCACGGCCTGTATCTCTCCGGTGCGGGTCGGGAAGGTGACGCGCAGGTCATCGATCGTCAGGAGGGGGGACGTCATTGGCCGGCCTCCTTCGGATCGAGCGCATCGCGCAACCCGTCACCCAACAGGTTGAAACCGAGGCTGACGATCAGGATCGCCGCGCCCGGCATGGCGGCAACCCACCATTGGTCGAGGATGAACCTGCGGCCGGACGCAATCATCGCCCCCCATTCGGGAAGCGGCGGCTGCGCGCCGAGGCCAAGGAAGCCGAGACCCGCGGCGGTCAGGATGATGCCAGCCATGTCGAGCGTCACGCGGACGATGAGCGACGAGAGGCAGAGCGGCATAACGTGGCGCAGGATAATGCGAAAGGGCGAAGCGCCCATCAACTGAACCGCCGCGATGAATTCCGAATTGCGGAAGGTCATGGTCTCGGCTCGAGCGATGCGGGCATAGGGCGGCCATGAGGTGACGGCGATCGCCAGAACCGCGTTCTCGATGCCCGGCCCCAGCGCCGCCACCAGAGCCAGCGCCAGCACGAGCTTCGGGAAGGCGAGGAAGATATCGGTGATGCGCATCAGCACCGCATCGACCCAGCCGCCGGCATAGCCGGAAACTGTGCCGACGATGAGGCCGACGGGAGCGGCGATGATCGCCACCAGCACGACGACGAACAGGGTGAGCCGCGAACCGTGGATGAGGCGCGAGAGGATATCGCGGCCCTGATCGTCGGTTCCGAGCAGGTAGCCGGCGGTGCCCGGCGGCAGGAGCCGCGCATTGCGCAAGTCACCCTGCACCGGATCGTGCGGCGCCAGCACATTCGCGAACGCCGCGACGAACAGCAAGCCGATGATGATCGCAAGCCCGAGCAGCGCCAGCCGGTTTTCCGAAAAGCGCCGCCAGATGACATAGGCCCGGCCCAGCCGCGCCTGCTTGCGCGAGGCCGGACGGTCGGAGAGCAGCCATTCGCGGCTATAGGGTTTGGATGAGGTTTCAGCGATGCTCATCGGCTGCGCGTCCTCGGATCGAGCGTCCGGTAAAGAAGATCGGACAGGAGATTGATGCCGACGAAGACCGCGCCGATGACGATCGTTCCGCCGAGCACCGCGTTCATATCGGCGTTCTGCAGCGAATTGGTGATGTAGAGTCCGAGCCCCGGCCAGGAGAAGATCGTCWCCGTCAGCACCGAGCCTTCCAGCAGCCCCGCATAGGAGAGCGCGATTACCGTCACCAGCGGCACGGCGGCATTGCRAAGCGCATGGAACCAGATGATGCGGGCTTCCGAAAGCCCCTTGGCGCGGGCTGCCACCACATATTCCTGGCTAAGTTCGTTCAGCATGAAGCTGCGCGTCATGCGGCTGATATAGGCAAGAGAGAAATAGCCGAGCAGCGCGCCCGGCAGGATGATGTGCCGGAAAAGATCGCGGAAGACATCCCACTGTCCCTGCCAGGCCGCGTCGATGAGGAAGAAGCCTGTGATGGGCGTGAACRTGTACTCGTAGACGATGTCGATGCGGCCGGGATAGGCTACCCAGCGAAGCTTAGCGTAGAACAGCACGAGCGAGAGCAGACCGAGCCAGAAGATCGGCACGGAATAGCCGATGAGGCCTATCACCCGAACGACCTGGTCGGCGATGCTGCCGCGCTTGACGGCGGCGAGCACGCCGAGCGGCACGCCGAGCACCGCCCCGATGACGGTGCCGATGGTGGCAAGCTCGATCGTCGCCGGGAAGACGCGAGCTATATCCGTCATCACCGGATTTGTGGTGAGTACCGACGTGCCGAAATCGCCGGAGAGCGCCTGTTTCACATAGATATAGAACTGCTGGTAGAGCGGCAGGTTAAGGCCAAGCTCTTCCCTCACCCGCTCCACTACATGGTTGGGCGCGCGGTCGCCGACGATGGCCAGCGCTGGATCGATGGGCACGACGCGCCCAATGAAGAAGGTGACGGCAAGCAGGCCGAAGAAGGTCGTGACGACCGTCACCGCGAAACGCAGGACGGACTTCGCGTAGGACGAGGCACGGCGCCGGTTGCGCCGTGTCGTCACCGATGTTTCAGGCAAGGTCAAGGACGCTGCCCGCTATTCCTTGGAGACCTGGTAGACGAAGTTGGTATCGAAGCTCGGGCCGAGCTTGAAGTCCTTGAGCTTCGAGGAGTGGCCGGCCACTTCCGTCTGCTGGAAAACGATCACGAAGGGGCTGGTGGCGAGCACCTTGCGCTGCAGATCCTCATAGGTCGCGGCGCGTTTGGCGCTGTCCTTTTCCAGTAGCGCGCCCTTTGCCGCGTCGCTGAGTTCGGCCGGAACATCCCAGGCATTGCGCCAAGCGAGCGTCTTGTTGGTGCCCTCGTCGGAATTGTCCGGGTTGATCGTGAAGGTCTCGGCATTCGAGTTCGGGTCGAAATAATCCGAACCCCACTGGCCGATATAGATATCGTGCTGGCGGGCGCGGAACTTGGTCAGCGTCTGCTTGCCGTCGCCGGGGATGATCTCCAGCTTGATGCCGGCCTGGGCGAGCGTCTGCTGCACGCTCTCGGCAATGCCGGTGACCGGCTGCGTGTTGCGCACGTCCATGGTGACGGTGAAGCCGTCGGGAAGGCCGGCCTTGGCAAGCAGCTCCTTGGCCTTGGCCACGTCGAGCTTGTACGGCTTCTCATCCAGAGCGCCGAGCTGGCCCTTCGGCAGGAAGGTCTGGTGGATTTCGCCGATACCCTTGATGAGCGTCGCGCCGATCGCGTCATAGTCGACCAGATATTTGAAGGCCTCGATGACTTCCGGCTTGGCGAGTGTCTCGTTCTTCTGGTTGAGGCTGAAATAGTAGATGGTGCCTTTCGGCGCGGAAGTGAGCGTGAAGCCTTCCTTCTTCGACACGGCATCCATATCGCCCGGCTCAAGATTGCGGGCCACATCGATATCGCCGTTCTCCAGCGCCAGGCGCTGGCCGGCGCTTTCCTTCATGTGGCGGTAGATGACCCGCTTCAGCTTCGGCGCTTCGCCGAAATAGTTCGGATTGGCTTCCAGAACGACCGCTTCATTGGCGCGCCAGGTCACCGTCTTGAACGGACCGGAGCCGGCAAAGCCGGTCTTGAGGAACGCGTTGCCGAAATCGGTATCATATTTGTAATCGTCGCTCGGCGTGACCGGCTTGGCGTTTTCCATCACCAGCTTCTTGTCGACGACGGAAGCGACGGTCGAGGTCAGCACGTTGAGAACGAAGCTCGGCGCATAGGCCTTGTCGACGGTGAGCGTGAAGGTGGTTTCATCGACGGCCTTTGCCTTCTCGGTCACGTTGTCGCCGGTAAGGCCGAACTGCGTGAGAAGGAAGGCGGGCGACTTGTCGAGCTTTACCGCGCGCTCGAAGGAGAATGCCACGTCCTCGGCGGTCAGCGGATTGCCGGAGGCGAATTTGAGGTCCGGCTTCAGCTTGAACGTATAGGTGAGGCCATCGTCGGAAATGGTCCAGCTATCGGCGAGCTCGCCGACCACTTCAGACGTCTTGCTGGGATCGAGACGGACCAGGAGATTATAGGTATTGGCGGTGACTTCCGCCGTGGAAAGCTCGAAGGCTTCGCCGGGATCGAGCGTGATGATGTCGTCGATGGCGAAACCCTCGACGAGCGTGTCGGCCGGCGTTTCGGCGAATGCCTGCGGCGAGGCCGCCAGCATCAGCGCAAACGCTGCGCCGGTGGAAAGCACGCGAAGCCGTTTGTTGAGTGAATTCATCATGGTCGTTCCCCTGTTTTTTTGAACTCTCGAATTTCCGGAGCGCCTATTCGTGCCAGGCTTTCCCCAAAACCCTCAGCCAGTTTTCCCGGCATAATTTCATCAATTCCACGTCAGCGTATCCCGCACCCTTGAGTGCCGCAACCAGATTCTGATTGCCCGCCGCGTCCTGAATATCCTGCGGAATCGAGGCGCCGTCGAAGTCCGAGCCGAGCGATACATGGTCGATCCCCATGCGTTCGACCATGTAGTTAACATGGCGGACCATGTCGGAAAGCGGGGTCCCGACATCGTCTCGGCCGTCGGCTCTCAGCATGGTGACGGCGTAGTTGAGCCCGACGAGCCCACCGCTTTCGCGGATCGCGTCAAGCTGACGGTCGGTGAGGTTGCGGGCGACCGGCGTCAGCGCATGAGCGTTGGAATGGCTGGCGATCAGCGGCTGGTCGGAGGTCTTCGCAACGTCCCAGAAACCTCGCTCGGTGATATGGGCGAGATCGATCAGGATTCCGAGCCGGTTGCAGGCCTTCACGAGTTCAAAGCCGAGCTCGGTAAGCCCCGGCGCGGTATCCGGCGACATGGGATAGGCGAAAGGTACGCCATGGCCGAAGATATTGTGGCGGCTCCAGACGGGCCCGAGCGACCGAAGGCCGGCGGCGTGGAAGACTTCCAGCGCGGCGAGGTCGGGATCAATCGCCTCGCAGCCTTCCATGTGCATGACCGCGGCGAAGATGCCCTCGGCCATTGCCTTGCGGATTTCGCGCGTCGAGCGGCAGAGCCGCCAGGCATTCGCCCGGTCGAGACGCAGCGAAATTGCCGCCATTTCGAGCGCGGTCGAGAGCGACGGCCCGTGCTCCAGCGGGGCTGCAAGCGGCGTCTCGTAATGGCCGTTCTCGTCCGGCTCTTTCAGGATAAGATCGCCTGAAGGCACGTAGATGGCGCAGAGCCCGCCGGCGAGCCCGCCCGCCTTGGCGCGCGGCGCATCGATATGTCCCGCGGGCGTGCCGCTCATGAATTCCGCAACCGGATCGCCGCCGGCCTTCATGTTCCGCCAGAGCCGCAGAAGCACGTCGTTATGGCCGTCGAACACCAGTTCCATGAAAAGAGTCCCGATTTATTGCGAAAGATATTTGTGGTGAGCCGAAACGGCGATCCTAACCGAGCTTCGCCTCTCTACAAGACGGAATCTCGGATCATGCCACCCATTTCCCCTGCTCGCTTTTCTTCAACAGAGGCGTACGGAAGACCCCGACCACCCGCTGCCGCCATTGGGGTCCCTGCGAGTCCAGCCTGTCGTGCCAGCGCTCCGATTGCAGCATGGCCGCACCGATCACCACCGGCTCGATGCCGAGAGAACCCATCAGCGAAAGGCCTGAGATGATGGAGGTTCCGCTGGAGATCACGTCGTCGATCAGCGCCACCCGCTTGCCTTCGATCAGCGGCAGCATTCGCGGATCGACATAGAGCCGCTTGACCTGCTCCGGCGTGGTGATCGAGGAAAGCGGCACGGAAAGGGTCTCGTCGTACCAGAATTTTCGCGAGGTCCCGAGCGGCACGTAGCGAGAGTGGCCAAGCACGCGGGCGACAGCAGCCGCAAGCGTGAGGCCGAGCGTCGGCAGGCCGACAATCACCTCCGGGCGGAAGGCCGAGATCTTGTAGGCGAGATCGGCGGCAAGCACATCCTGCACCTCGAAACTCGCCTGATTTACGATGAGCGAGGCCAGCGCATGCTCCCCATCGGCGAGCGGCCGGATCGGCAGACGAATCTGGCGGCCGTCGTCGAGCGTCGCCGGATAGAAGGCCGAGTGGGGGCCGGCGGGATCGAAGCTCGATGCAGGGTGGACTTCCTGCCAGAATTCATGCGGCTGCATAAGGCTCCCGTATCAATCGAGAAAGACGAGTCGTGAAGCGGAGTCCTACCGCCGCCAGCTTCACCAGCCAACCACTTCCTCGCGATAGCGGCTCACTTCATCGAGAAGCCAGGCGCGGAAGGCAGCAACCGGCCGGAGGTCCACCTTGGCGAACGGCGCCACTGCATAATAGGAACTCGGGCTCTTCACCTGATGCGGAAAGGCTTGGACGAGTTGGCCGCTCGCCAGCTCGGAGTCGATGAGGAAGAGCGGCATCAGCGCCACCCCGAGCCCCGCGATGCAGGCCTGCGCGACGTTGGAGAACTGCTCGAACCTCATTCCCTGCGACGAAGCTCCGGAAATGCCGAGGCTCTGGAACCAATGATCCCAGGCGCCCGGCCGCGAGGCCATGTGCAGAAGCGGCAGGCGCTGGATATCCTCCGGCCGGCGGATCGGGTGTTCCGCAAGGAAAGCCGGCGATGCGACCGGCGCCACCATCTCCTCCATGAGATAGGTGCATTCCGCACCCGGCCAATCCGGCTGGCCGACATGGATTGCCATGTCGATCCCCTCGCGATCGAAATCGAATATGCCGATGCGGGTTGCGAAGTTCAGCGTAACCTCCGGATGGCTGGCGACGAAATGGGGAATTCGCGGCATCAGCCAGCGCGTGCCGAAGGTCGGCAGAATGGCGAGGTTCAACTGGTCGCTATGCCGTTTCGTCATGACCTGCAAGGAAGCCGAGCGGATCTGCGACAGCGCGCCGGCGATGGATTTGGCATAGCTCGCACCCGCCGCGGTCAAGCCGACCCCACGGCTGCTGCGCTCGAAAAGCAGAATGCCCAATTGCTCCTCCAGGCTGGAAACCTGGCGGCTGATCGCCCCTTGTGTCAGCGACAGCTCTTCCGCCGCCGCCGAGAAACTGCCCAGCCGCGCAACGGAATCGAAGGCGGCGAGCGCTGCGGTAGAAGGAAGGAGCTTCCGGCTGAGGTTGACCATGCCTTATTACTATACGTCATAGCTGATTGAGTAAACTCCGCTTGCCCGCGCAGGCAGCCGCATCGATAATCCCGGCAGTCCATAACGGGAGATTTGATTGTGAGCGCACACGCGGCCTTTTCCTGGAGCGATCCGTTTCTTCTTGAAGACCAGCTGACCGACGAGGAGCGGATGATCCGCGATGCGGCCGCCGCCTTCGCCAAGTCCGAGCTTCTGCCGCGCGTTCAGGAAGCCTATCTTTCCGAAACCTCCGAACCCGAGCTCTTCCGCCTCATGGGGCAGGCGGGCCTGCTCGGCGTGACGCTGCCGGAAGAATACGGCGCGGCGAATGCCAATTACGTCTCCTACGGCCTCGTCGCCCGCGAAATCGAGCGTATCGACAGCGGTTACCGTTCGATGATGAGCGTGCAGTCCTCGCTGGTCATCTATCCTATCTTTGCCTACGGCTCCGACGAGCAGAAAAAGAAATACCTGCCGGGCCTCGTCTCCGGCGAGCTGATCGGCTGTTTCGGATTGACCGAGCCAGACGCCGGCTCCGATCCGGGCGGCATGAAGACCCGGGCCGAGAAGATCGAAGGCGGGTTCCGCCTGCGCGGCTCCAAGATGTGGATTTCCAATGCGCCGATCGCCGACGTCTTCGTCGTCTGGGCTAAGTCCGAAGCTCACAACAACGAAATCCGCGGCTTCGTTCTGGAAAAAGGCATGAAGGGCCTCTCCGCTCCGAAGATCGGCGGCAAGCTCTCGCTGCGCGCCTCGATCACAGGCGAGATCGTTCTGGATGGCGTCGAGGTCTCCGAAGATGCGATGCTGCCAAACGTTTCAGGCCTGAAAGGTCCGTTCGGCTGCCTCAACCGCGCCCGCTACGGCATTTCCTGGGGTGTTTTGGGATCTGCCGAAGACTGCTGGTTCCGTGCCCGCCAGTACGGCCTCGACCGTAAACAGTTCGGCAAGCCGCTCGCCGGCATGCAGCTCTACCAGAAGAAGCTTGCCGACATGCAGACCGAAATCGCGCTCGGCCTCCAGGCATCCTTACGCGTCGGCCGGCTGATGGACGAGCATCGCATGGCGCCGGAAATGATCTCAATCGTCAAGCGCAACAACTGCGGCAAGGCGCTGGATATCGCCCGCCAGGCGCGCGACATGCACGGCGGCAACGGCATTCAAATCGAGTTCCATGTCATGCGCCACGCGCAGAACCTGGAAACGGTCAACACCTACGAGGGTACGCATGACGTTCATGCGCTGATCCTCGGCCGCGCCCAGACAGGCATCCAGGCGTTTTTCTGATCTTTCTATCTAAGGGGCGTGGGTGGACACACTCCACGCCGCTTTTCGTCATTGGCTAAATCTGCCCCGTCGTTGTATCAATAACGAGGCCCGCATCGTGCAGCGGGCAAAAAGTCGAGGCAGAAGGACCGTCAAGTATAATGCACGCCAGTAAAGAGGCCTCGGAAAACCCCGCCGGTGAATTCGATGTCGGCGAAAGGCTTCGCAGCGTCCGCCGTCAATACGGACTCTCGCAGCGGGCGCTCRCCATGAAGGCGGGGGTAACGCATTCCCTCGTATCGCTGATCGAGAAGAACAAGGTCAGCCCTTCCGTCTCCTCGCTGAAAAAAATCCTGGAAGCGATCTCCTATCCGCTGACCGATTTCTTCGCGCTGACCCTGCCGCCGGTGGATCAGATATTCTACCGCGCCGACGAGCTTACCCCTCTGTCGAAGGGACCGCTGACGCTACTGCAGGTAGGTGATGCGAAGTCCCACAACGTGCAGATTTTCCACGAATTCTACGAACCGGGTGCGGATACGGGCGAGACAATGCTGCAGCACGATGCCGAGGAAGGCGGCGTTGTCGTAGCCGGCGAACTGGAACTGACCGTCGGAAACCAGACCCGCATCCTAAAAAAAGGCGACGCCTTCCTGTTCGACAGCCGCCTGCCGCACCGTTATCGAAATATCGGCACCGAGCATTGCGAGATCGTCAGCGCCGTCACGCCGCCCTATCTCTGACCTCCGGAGCCGATCAAAAACCGCGTTACCGTGATTGAACCCATTGTCAATTATAGTGGGAATCCCTAGGTCTACGACGTCCGAGACCCCAGCCGGAACTTCGCCATCACGTCAGAGCGGAATTCTTCCACGTCCGATCCTCCCAGCAGCGCAAATGGCCTTCGCCCGAGCGCAGCTTGTTTTGAATGAAGGTGCCTTCCATGACCTATCCAAACGTCAAGCTTTTCATCAACGGCGAGTGGCGCGATGCCATCGGCGGCGAGACCATTCCGGTCGTCGATCCGGCGACCGAAGAAGTGATCGGCCAGATCGCCCATGCCCGCAAGGCCGACCTCGATCTGGCGCTGGAAGCGGCTGCCAGGGGCTTCAAGGTCTGGCGCGACACCGCCGCCTTCGAGCGCTCCAAGCTGATGCGCAAGGCAGCCGACATCCTGCGTTCACGCGCCGACACGATCGCGGTGATGATGACCCGCGAGCAGGGCAAGCCGCTTGCGCAGTCCAAGATGGAAGTCATGGGCGCTGCCGACACGATCGACTGGTTCGCCGAGGAAGCTCGCCGCACCTATGGACAGATCATTCCGGCCCGCTTCACCGGCGTCTCGCAGCTCGCCATCAAGGTGCCGGTCGGACCGGTCGCCGCCTTCACGCCGTGGAATTTTCCGATCAACCAGATCGTCCGCAAGCTTTCGGCCGCCCTTTCCACCGGCTGCTCTATCATCGTCAAGGCTCCGGAAGAGACCCCCGCCTCACCCGCCGAGCTCATCCGCGCCTTCGCCGATGCCGGCATCCCGGCCGGCGTCGTCAACCTGGTTTACGGCGTTCCCGCGGAGATTTCCGAATACCTGATTCCGCATCCGGTGATCCGCAAGATCTCGTTTACCGGCTCCACCCCGGTCGGCAAGCATCTGGCGGCACTCGCCGGCAGGCACATGAAGCGCGCCACCATGGAGCTCGGAGGCCATGCGCCGGCAATCATCTTCAACGACGCCGATCTCGAAAAGGCGATCGAGGTGACGGCGGGAGCGAAGTTCCGCAATGCGGGCCAGGTCTGCGTCGCGCCCACCCGCTTCCTGGTACAGGATGGTATCGCCGACAAGTTCCTCGACGGTTTCGTGAAGGCTGCCAAGGCGATCAAGGTCGGCAACGGTCTGGAGGACGGCGTGACCATGGGGCCGCTCGCCAACGACCGCCGCATCCCGGCCATGGAGGACATGATCAACGACGCCGTTTCGCACGGGGCCGAGATCAAGACCGGCGGGCGCCGGATCGGCAACAAGGGCTACTTCTTCGAGCCCACCGTGGTCGCCGATGTGCCAACTTCCGCCAAGGTGATGAATGACGAGCCCTTTGGGCCCCTCGCCATCGTCAACCGCTTCTCCACCTTCGAGGACGCGATCGAGGAGGCGAACCGGCTGCCCTTCGGCCTTGCTTCCTATGCCTTCACCGGCTCCGTGAAGACCGCCCACGAACTCGGCCGCCAGATGGAAGCCGGCATGCTGACGATCAACCACAATGGCCTTGCGCTGCCCGAAGTGCCCTTCGGCGGCATCAAGGACAGCGGCTATGGTACGGAAGGCGGCTCGGAAGCCACGGAAGCCTATCTGGAGACGCGCTTCGTCAGCCAGATGAGCTGACAACATCTCGTCCGCCGCGGCCCCTCGTCCGCTGCCGCCACCCTCTCCCCGCACGCGGGGAGAGGGTTAGGGTGAGGGGCGAATTACATCACTGCTACGCAGCAAACACCTTCGCGCGCCGAACGGTGACGAACCCGCCCTTGCCGGCTTTCAAGGCCCGTTCAGGCGCCACGTCGAACTCCAGATGCTCGCCGGTTTCGGCCGTCGCGATCACCCTGCGGCCGTCGGCCCGGTCGAGAACGCGGGCAATCACCGCTGGAATGCCCGGCCCCTGCTCAGACCAGTCGAGATCACTCGGCCGCGCATAGAGCTCCGCCTTGCCGTCGACCAATCCGTCCACTTCGATGGATGCTCCGCTTGCATAGGCCTTGCCGTCGCGCACCTCCGCCGAAAGCACGTTGGCATCGCCGAGGAATTTCATCACGAAGGCGGATTGCGGATTGCGGCAAACCTCCTCCGGCGTGCCCTGCTGGACGATCTGGCCGTCCTTCAGGATCACCACGCGGTCGGCGAGATCGAGCGCCTCTTCCTGGTCGTGGGTGACGAAGAGCGTGGTGATGCCGAGTTCCTCATGGATCTCGCGCAGCCACCGGCGCAGGTCCTTGCGCACATTGGCGTCGAGAGCCCCGAAGGGCTCATCGAGCAGCAGTACCTTGGGATCGACGGCAAGCGCACGGGCGAGCGCCACGCGCTGCCGCTGACCGCCGGAAATCTGCGCCGGAAAGCGATCGCCGAGGCCCTCCAGCCGCACCAGCCGCAGGAGTTCGGAAACGCGGGCATCGATGGCAGCCCTCTCCCGCTTCACCTTGGAGACCTTCATGCCGAAGGCGATGTTTTCCGCGACCGTCATATGCGGAAAGAGCGCGTAATGCTGGAAGACGAAGCCGACACCGCGCTCGCGCACCGGAATATCGGTGGCATCCTGATCGCCGAAATAGATGTGGCCACCATCGGAATATTCAAGCCCCGCCACCATACGCAGGATCGTCGTCTTGCCGGAGCCGGAAGGCCCAAGCAGCGCCACCAGCTCGCCGCTCTCGATGTCGAGCGAAACATCCCGCACGGCGCGGAAGGTATCGAAGGTTTTGACCACGTGGTCGAGGCGGATCTTCATGAGCTTTTCTCCGCGGGATTTGCGGCAAGTGCCGGGCGGGGGACGGTCTTGCGGGTGCGGCCGGCACCCTGTCTTTCAAGCGCGACCTTGGCGATGATGGTGAACACGGCGATGATCGCCAGGATGGAGGCCGAGGCAAAGGCGCCGGCCGTCTGATAATCGTGATAGAGCAGCTCGATATGCAGCGGCAGAGTGTTCGTCTGCCCGCGGATATTGCCGGAAACGACCGAGACCGCACCGAACTCGCCCATCACACGCGCGTTGCAGAGCACGACGCCGTAGAGCAGCGCCCATTTGATATTCGGGAGAGTGACCGAAAAGAAGGTGCGCCAGCCGGATGCGCCGAGCGAGGTCGCCGCTTCCTCCAGATCGCGGCCCTGCGACTGCATGAGCGGGATGAGTTCGCGCGCCACGAATGGGGCCGTCACGAACATGGAGGCGAGAATGATGCCGGGCAGCGCAAAAAGGATCTTGATGTCATGCGCATCGAAATAGGGGCCGAAAATTCCCTGCAGGCCGTAGACGAAGAGATAGGCGACACCGGCGACGATCGGCGAAACCGAGAAGGGGATTTCGATGAGGACCAGCAGGAAGCGCTTGCCCCGGAAATCGAATTTGGTGATCGCCCAGGCGGCCGCGACCCCGAAGACGGTATTGACCGGCACGGCAATGAGCGCGGTCACCACCGTCAGCAGGATCGCGTGCCGCGTATCCGGATTGGCGATGGTGGCGCTATAGGTCTTCCAGCCCTGCTTGAACGCTTCGAAGCCGATGACGATGAGAGGCGCCAGAATGAGGAAGGCGCCGATCACCAGCACGGTGCCGATAAGCGCTCTGCGGAAGAGCGGCCCGTCGCCGACGCGCGGCGACTTTCTGCGCCCAAGGCCCGAAGTGAGGTTTGCGCTCATGGTCAGCTCCTCACCGTGTAACGCAGTGCCCGCGCCTGCAGCGTATTGGTGACGGCGAGCATCACGAAGGCGGTCAGCAGCAGCACGGATGCGATCGCGGCGGCCGCCTGGTAATCGTATTCCTCGAGCCGGATGAAGACGAGGAGCGCGGTGATCTCCGTCGACATCGGCTGGTTGCCGGCGATGAAGATAATCGCTCCGAACTCGCCAAGCGACCGGGCGAAGGAGAGCGACGTTCCGGCCAGAAGCGCCGGCGTCAGGAGCGGCAGGATGACCTTGCGGAAGATTTCCCAATCCGAACCACCGAGCGATTGCGCCGCCTCTTCAAGCGCGGGATCGATATCTTCGAGCACCGGCTGCACGGTTCGCACAATGAAGGGCAGCGATGTGAAGCACATGGCGATCATGATGCCGAGCGGCGTATAGGCCACCTTGATGCCGAGATCGGAAAGCACCGAGCCGAACCAGCCGTTATTGGCAAAAAGCGCCGTCAGCGCGATGCCGGCCACCGCCGTCGGCAACGCGAAGGGCAGGTCCACCATGGCATCGACGATGCGCCAGCCGGGAAAGCGGTACCGCGTCAGCACCCAGGCGAGCGCCAACCCGAAGAAAAGGTTGAAGAGCGTGGCGCCGAGCGCCGAAAGCACGGTCACACGATAGCTCGCAACCGCGCGCGCGGAGGAGACGATCCGCCAATAGTCTTCCGGACCCAGACTCGCGGCCTTGAAGACGAGTGCGGCGATGGGCAGCACCACGATCAGCCCGACATAGAACAGGGTTACACCCAGCGAGAGGCGCAGTCCGGGCAGCACGTTGCGTTTCAATGGTCTTTCCCTGTCACGGCGAGACCCGGCGGGCTTTCACCCGCCGGGCTCTTGGGAGGAAACTATGGTCAGGCGCTTAGCGGCTGCCGTAGAGCTTGTCGAGAGTGCCGCCGGAGGTGAAGTGCTCTTCCTGAATCTTGTCCCAGCCGCCGAATACGTCATCGACATTGACGAGGCGGATTTCCGGGAACTTGTCCTTGAACTCTGCGGCAACTTTCTCGTTTTGGACGCGATGGCCGAACTCGGCGGCGATACGCTGGCCCTCCTCGGTGTAGAGGAAGTCGAGATATGACTTCGCAAGTTCGCGCGAGCCGCGCTTGTCCGCAACCTTATCGACGATCGCGACCGGGAATTCGGCAAGCAGGCTGACGGAGGGGGTAACACCCTCGACCTTGTCAGCGCCGTACTGCTTGACGATGCCACGCGTCTCGGCTTCGAAGGTGATCAGCACGTCGCCAATCTCACGCTCGACGAATGTGGTCGTCGCGGCGCGGCCGCCGGTATCGAATACCGGAACGTTGTCGAAGATCTTGGTGATATAGGCCTCGATCTTCTCCGTATCGCCGTTATAGGCCTCGTTCGCCCAGGCGTAAGCCGCGAGATAGGTGTAGCGAGCATTGCCGGAGGTCTTCGGATTCGGGAAGACCGCATGCACGTCGTCACGGGCGAGATCGCTCCAGTCCTTGATGTTCTTCGGATTGCCGGCGCGCACCAGGAAGGACGGGAAGGAGTAGAAGGGTGATGCGTCGTTGGCGAAATCCTTCTGCCAGTCTTCGGAAACGAAGCCCTGCTTCACCAGGAAATTCACGTCCGTCACCTGATTGAAGGTCACCACGTCGGCTTCAAGGCCTTCCACGATCGAACGCGCCTGCTTGGAAGTGCCGGCATGCGACTGGTCGACGGTGACGCCCGGATGCTGCTTGACGAAAGCCTCGTTCTCGGCCGCGAAAAGCTCGCGGGCCACGTCATAGGAGGCATTGAGAATGGTCGTCGGCGCTTGCGCAAAAGCCGGCGCGGCGAAGAGCGCGGCGATGGCGGTGCCGAGGATCAGGAGGCGGTTCATGAAAGTCTCCGGTAATTCGTCTGATTGGCGACGAAACTATCGATGACGACGGAAAACCGCGAGAAACCGCGAACCTCCGCCGATCGCCCGGTTGGAATTTTCCTCCATTTTCAGAGGCATTTGGCGACGCTTTTCCTCAGCCCCTCGTCTCAGAGCCTATGATCGGGAAAAAGGACCTCATGTTTCGCCACCAGATAGCGGTCTATATCGGTATCGCTCACCTGCGAAAGCGAGGCGGGAGACCATTGTGGATTGCGGTCCTTGTCGATGATCGCGGCGCGCACGCCCTCGTAGAAATCGTGGTTTCGGAGGATCTCTGAGCCCGCCGCGAACTCCCGCTCCAGGCACTCCACCAGCCCGGAACTGCCGCGCCCCAGCCGGATCAGCCGCAGCGCCAGCTTGAGGCTGGTCGGCGAGCGTTTTGCGATGATCTCGCGAGTAGCGGCGGCGAACTCGCCCTCTTCCTTCTCCAATGCCGCAACGATCTCCTCGACCGTATCGAAGCGGAAAGCACGGTCGATGAGGGCGCGTTCTGCCTCCAGCCTACTTTCGCCCGGCACGACGGCAAAGCGGTCGATCACCGCCCGTACCTGTTCGTCGGATGCGCCGCCCTTGAGTTCGCCGAGCGCCTCCACCAGTGCCTCCAGCCTTTCCGAAGGAACGCAGACATCGGCGAGGTTGGCGTAGATCGCATCCGCCGCGCCGATCACCTCGCCGGTGAGGGCAAGCCAGGTGCCGACCTCGCCGGGCGCCTTCGGCAACAACCAGGTCGCCCCGACATCGGGGAAATAGCCGATCCCGGTTTCCGGCATCGCGAGCCGCGTGCGTTCCGTAACGATCCGGTGCCGGCCATGCGAAGCGAGCCCCACGCCGCCGCCCATGGTGATGCCGTCCATCAGCGCCACATAGGGCTTGGCATAATGCGAGATCATGTAGTTCAGGGGAAATTCCTCCCGCCAGAAGCGCGTGACTTCCGGATCGCCGGCCTTTCCCGCCTGGTAGATGACGCGAATATCGCCGCCGGCGCAGAGCCCCCGCTCCCCCTCGCCTTTCAGCACCACGCAGGAAACTTCCGGATCGGCCGCGAAATCCTCCATCGCCTGCCGCATCTCGCGCACCATCGAAAGATTGAGGCTGTTCAGTGCCTTCGGCCGGTTGAGGCGGAGAAGCGCGGCCGAGCCGGCGCGACCGAGGAGGATTTCATCGCTTTGCTGTGCGGTACCGGACATGCTGTTTCCTTATTATTGGACACTCGGCGATGCGTGGAGCCCCTCCCCCTTGTGGGGAGGGGTTGGGGAGGGGACTTAGCTTGGAGTGAAACCCCTCCCGCCTGCCGGCCACCCTCCCCACAAGGGGGAGGGTTAAGTATGCCGCGCGGCCGAGCATCCCATATCTAATTTCCCATTCTATCGATTATCCGCCAATATCATCTCGGCCGCCTTTTCAGCGATCATGATAGTCGGCGAATTTGTATTTCCGGAGGTAATATTGGGCATGATCGAGGCATCGGCGATACGAAGCCTGCCGAGCGCCCGCATTTTCAGCCGGATATCGACGACGCTTTCCGGATCGGCGCCCATGCGAGCGGTCCCGACCGGATGGAAAATCGTCGTGCCGATATCGCCCGCCGCCCTCTCCAGATCCTCGTCGGTTTCATAGGAGGGACCGGGCTTATATTCCTCCGGACGGTAGCGCGCGAAGGACGGCCTCTTCACGATCTCCCGGGTCAGGCGGATTGCTCTTACCGCTATGTCGCGGTCGGCAGGCGCGGAAAGATAATTGGGCGCGATCGCCGGCTGTGCAGCAAAATCCGGGCTCTTCGCATGCACCGAGCCCCGGCTTTCCGGCCTGAGGTTGCAGACGCTTGCGGTCATGGCCGGGAAGGCGTGCACCGGATCGCCGAACTTGTCGAGAGAGACCGGTTGCACATGATATTGCAGGTCTGGCGTTTCCTTGTCCGGGCCCGATCGGGTGAAGATGCCGAGCTGGCTGGGCGCCATGGACATCGGGCCCGAGCGCCGGAAGGCATATTCGAGACCGATCGATGCCTTGCCGAGAAGGCGGGAGGCTTTTTCATTGAGCGTCGGCACGCCGGTCACCTTGTAGACCATGCGCAGTTGCAGGTGGTCCTGCAGGTTCTCGCCGACACCCGCAACCTCCTTCACTATCTCTATGCCGGCCTTCTGCAGCACTTCGCCCCGGCCGACGCCCGAGAGTTCGAGGATATGCGGCGTGCCGATCGCGCCGGCGCTCAGCACGGTCTCACGCGTTGCACGCGCCTGCTTCATTGCCCCCTCATGCTGGAATTCGACGCCTCTCACTTCGCCGTTCTCGACGATCAATCGGCGTACATGCGCCTTGGTCAGCACATTCAGATTCTTTCGGCTCATTGCCGGCCGCAGGAATGCCTTGGACGTGTTCCAGCGGATGCCGGAGCGCTGGTTGACGTCGAAATAGCTGGATCCCTCGTTATTGCCGCGGTTGAAATCCTCGATGATCGGGATGCCGGCCTCCTCGGCCGCCTTCTGGAAAGCGTCGAGCACGGCCCAGCGCACGCGCGCCTTTTCCACCCGCCATTCCCCGCCGGCTCCATGCATCTCGTCGGCGCCCTTGTAGAAATCCTGGGATTTCTTGAAGTAAGGCAGCACGTCGTCCCAGCCCCAGCCGGCGCAGCCCATTTGCCGCCACAGACCGTAGTCGCGCGCCTGGCCGCGCATGTAGATCATGYCGTTGATCGAGGAGCAGCCGCCGAGAATCTTGCCGCGCGGGTAGAAAAGCGAGCGGCCGTTCAGTCCTTCTTCCTTCTCGGTGGTGAAGCACCAGTCGGTGCGCGGATTGTTGATGCAGTAGAGATAGCCGACCGGGATATGCACCCAGTGATAATTGTCCCTGCCTCCGGCCTCCAGCAGCAGCACGCGGTTGCGGCTGTCGGCGGAAAGCCGGTTGGCAAGCACACAGCCAGCGCTGCCGGCACCGATGATGATGTAGTCGTAAGTTTCCATGATCTCGACCGACTCCAGGGGCGTCCCCTCTCCCGCCTGCGGGGAGAGGGCTAGGGTGAGGGGCAATTGATGTTTACCGCCGATGCTCGAAACCGAGCTTCCGGCCGAGCCGCGAGGCGTAGAATTCTCCGATGATGCCGCGCCGGAAGAGAAGCACGCAAACCATGAACACGACGCCTGTGATGATCGTCACCGGGAAGTCCGAAGTCGCGAGATAGTTCTGCAGCGTCACCACCAGCCCGGCGCCGAAGATCGGACCGATGAGCGTGCCTATGCCGCCGAGAAGCGTCATCAGGATCACCTCGCCGGACATCTGCCAGGTCACATCCGTCAGCGTCGCGAACTGGAAGACCAGCGCCTTGACGCCTCCCGCCAGCCCCGCGAGTGCGGCCGACATCACGAAGGCGCCGAGCTTGTAGCGGGCCACCGAATAGCCGAGCGAGGTGGCGCGGGCCTCGTTCTCGCGGATCGATTTCAAGATCATGCCGAAGGGCGAGTTGATGAAGCGCCAGATGATGAGCAGGCCGATCACGAACACCGCCAGTACGAAATAGTACATGTTGGTCGGCTGACTAAGATCGATGAGCCCGAAGAGATGGCCGCGCGGCACGGACTGGATACCGTCCTCGCCCCTGGTGAACTCCGCCTGCAGGCAGAAGAAATAGAACATCTGCGAGAGCGCCAGCGTGATCATCGCGAAATAGATGCCCTGCCGGCGGATCGCCACGAAACCCATCACGAGCCCGAGAACGACCGCACCCGCGACACCGAGCAATATACCGAGCTCCGGCGTGAGGCCCCACTCCTTCACCGCATGGGCGGTGAAATAGGCGGCACCGCCGAAGAAGGTCGCATGGCCGAACGAGAGGAGCCCCGTATAGCCGAGCAGCAGGTTAAAGGCGCAGGCGAAAAGCGCGAAGCAGAGCAGCTTCATCAGGAAGATCGGGTAGAAGAAGGCCGGTGCGATCACCAGGAAAGCGAGGCCCGCCGCGAGGAAGATCGCATAGGTCATCGAGGCGGTGGCCGAGCGTTCCGTCCGTTTCGCGGAAGTGGTGCTGTGGATGAGGTCGGTCATGTCACGCATCCCTTCCGAAGAGACCGGCGGGCCGGATGAGAAGCACGATCGCCATGATGACGAAGATCACGATATTGGATGCCTCCGGGTAGAAAACCTTGGTCAGCCCCTCCGCTATGCCCAGCATGTAGCCGGTGAGGATGGCGCCCATAATCGAACCCATGCCGCCGACCACGACTACCGCGAACACCACGATGATGATGTTGCTGCCCATCAGCGGAGAGACCTGGTAAACGGGTGCGGCCAGCACACCTGCGAAAGCCGCAAGCGCCGCTCCGAGCCCATAGGTCAGTGTCAGAAGCATCGGCACGTTGACGCCGAAGGCCTGCACCAGCACGGGATTTTCCGTCGCTGCGCGCAGATATGAGCCGAGCTTGGTCTTTTCGATGAGCAGCCATGTGCCGATGCAGGCGATGAGCGATACCACGACCACCCAGCCGCGATAGATGGGCAGGAACATGAAGCCGAGGTTCGTCCCTCCGGCAAGCGCGGGCGGCACCGAATAGGGTTGCCCCGCCGCACCGTAGAGATAGCGGAAGGTGCCTTCGATCGTCAGCGCCAGGCCGAAGGTGAAGAGTAGCCCGTAGAGGTGATCGAGCTTGTAGAGCCGCGACAGCAGCGTGCGTTCGATCAGCGCGCCGAAGAGGCCGACGATCACCGGCGCGAGTACGAGCGCGAACCAGTAGTTGATGCCGAAATACTGCAAGAGCAGCATCGCCGCGAAGGCGCCGAGCATGTACTGCGCGCCATGCGCAAAGTTGATGACGCGCAGAAGCCCGAAGATGACGGCCAGGCCGAGACTCAGCAGCGCATAGAAGGAGCCGTTGATGAGCCCGATCAAAAGCTGACCGAGAAATGCCTGGAGCGGTATGCCGAAGATCATGGTCATGGGGTGGGGCTCCTGACCAAAGCAACTGAGTGAGAAACACCCCCTCTGGCCTGCTCGCCATCTCCCCCACAAGGGGGGAGAAGACTCGCAGCACGCTCACCGGCAAGCTTGGCCCCGACGGTGCGGCAAGGTAAGCCCCTCCCCCTTGTGGGGAGGGGTTGGGGAGGGGTTTTGATCAAAATCTCGGCCATCCTCACACCCCCAGAACCTTGTGGAGCTTGTCCATGCGGGCCGGCAATTCGGCAACGGGGAAATCCGCGACCATTCTACCGTGATCCATCAGGTAAAAGCGGTCGGCGATACGGCTTGCGAAGCGGAAGTTCTGCTCCACGAGCAGCACGGTCATGCCGCGTTCCTTGAGCTTCTTCAAAACTTCGCCGATGCGCTGCACGATGACGGGCGCAAGCCCTTCAGTGGGTTCGTCGAGGACGAGAAGGCGCACGCCTGTGCGCAGGATGCGCGCAATGGCCAGCATCTGCTGCTCGCCTCCGGAAAGCTTGGTGCCAGGGCTGGAGCGCCGCTCCTCGAGATTGGGAAAAAGGTCGTAGATTTCGCGGATCGACATGCCGCCGTCCGCGACCACCGGCGGCAACATCAGGTTCTCCTCGACGGTCAGCGTCGAGAAGATGCCGCGCTCCTCTGGCACGAAGCCGAGGCCCACATGAGCCGTGCGGTGCAGCGGCACGGAAAGCATGTCCTTGCCGTCGAAGCGGATTTCGCCTTTCCGCTCGCGGATGATGCCCATGATGGTCCGTAGCGTCGTCGTCTTGCCGACGCCGTTGCGCCCGAGAATGGTGATGGTCTCGCCCTCGCCCACCGTCATATCGACGCCGTGCAGGACATGGCTCTCGCCATACCAGGCATTCAGGTTGGAGACTTGCAGAAGAGGTTTCATCTCACGCCTCCTCCGTGCCCATATAGGCGAGCCGCACGCGCTCATCCTGGCTGACGGCGGCGTAATCGCCTTCCGCGAGGATCTCGCCCCGCTGAAGCACGGTAACATGATGGCAGATATCGGCGACGACCGATAGATTATGCTCCACCATCAGCACCGCGCGCTCCTTTGCGACCTCGCGGATGATGCTGGAAACGGTTCCGATATCCTCCTGCCCCATGCCGGCCATCGGCTCATCGAGCAGCAGCACCTTCGGATCGAGCGCCAGCGTGGTGGCGATCTCCAGCACGCGCTTGCGTCCATAGGAAAGGTCGGCGGCAAGCGCGTTGCGCTCGCGTTTGAGGCCCACGGCCTCGATCAGTTCGTCCGCGCGGGCGTTCAGCCGGTTCAGCGAGGACATCGGCAGCCAGAACTGGGTGGAGAGATTGTTCGGCCGCTGCAATGCCACCCGCACATTGTCCAGCACGGAAAGATGCGGGAAAACGGCCGAGATCTGGAAGGACCGCACGAGCCCCATCCGCGCAACCTTGTCCGGCGGCGTCCTGGTGATGTCGGCGCCGAGCAGCGTGATGGAACCGGCCGTCGGCTGCAGGAACTTGGTCAGCAGGTTGAACACGGTCGTCTTGCCGGCCCCGTTCGGACCGATCAGCGCGTGTACGCGCTGATGCCGCACATCCAGATCGACGTTCTTCACCGCGGCGAAGGCGCCAAAATTCTTGCTGAGGCCGCGGGCGGAAAGCACCACCCGCGGCTCGTTGTCCGTCAATGTCGCGGAGACCGCCATGAGATTACTTCACCAGTTCGCAGCCGCTCTTGGCAGGGTCCATATAGGCTTCCTTGCCCGGAATGGTGGCGAGCACGTTGAAGTAGTCCCACGGCTCCTTGCTTTCTTCCGGCTTCTTCACCTGCAGCAGGTACATGTCGTGGATCATGCGCCCGTTCGACGCGACCGTGCCGCCGCGGCCGAAGAAGTCGTCCACCGGCATTTCGTGCAGGGCCTTGGCGACAGCCTCGGTCTCGTCGGTGCCGGCCTTCTCGATGGCCTTCAGATACTGCAGCACCGAGGAATAGGTGCCTGCATGGATCATGTTCGGCATCTTGTTTGTGCGTGCGAAGAATTTCTTGGCGAACTCGCGGCTCTGGTCGTCGAGGTTCCAGTAGTAGCCTTCCGTCAGCGTCAGGCCCTGCGCCGCCTCGAGTCCGAGGCCGTGCACTTCCGCAAGCGTGAAGAGCAGAGCCGCGAGGTTCTGGCCGCCGGCGGTGATGCCGAATTCAGCCGCCTGCTTGATGGCGTTGGAGGTATCGAGGCCGGCATTTGCCAGCCCGATCACCTTTGCCCCGGAAGATTGCGCCTGCAGCAGGAAGGAGGAGAAATCGGTGGTCGCCAGYGGATGCCGGACCGCTCCCACGACCTCGCCACCGCTCGACTTGACGAAGTCGCTCGTCTGCTGCTCCAGCGAGTAGCCGAAGGCGTAGTCGGCCGTCAGGAAGAACCATTTGTCGCCGCCCTGCTTCACCAGCGCGCCGCCGGTGCCGACCGCGAGCGCATGCGTGTCATAAGCCCAGTGGAAGCCGTAGGGGCTGCATTGCTTGCCGGTGAGGTCGGTGGTCGCCGCACCCGTAACGATGTCGATCTTCTTCTTTTCCTTGCCGAGCGCCTGCACGGCGAGCGCGACCGACGAGGTCGTCAGCTCCATGATGGCATCGACCTGCTCGGTATCATACCACTGGCGGGCGATGTTGGAGGCGATGTCCGGCTTGTTCTGATGGTCGGCATCGACGATCTCGATCGGCATGTCGAGCACCTTGCCGCCGAAATCCTCGACGGCCATCTTCGCGGCCTCGACCGAGGATTTGCCTCCGAAATCGGCATAGACGCCCGACTGATCGTTCAGAATACCGATCTTCACCTTGCCGTCGGATACGCTCTGCGCAAGCGCGGCGGTGCTGCCGGCCAGCAGAAATGCCAGCGAGGCAATGAGATTCTTTCGCATGAGTTTCTCCTCCCAGAGAGTGCCAGATTGCGAATCTGTTCAAAATTGGCGAGCCGCCCTCCTCAAAGCGGTCAATCCGGCCCCATGGTTCCGGAAAACTCCGGTTGACGCAAGAAGGCCCACCCAATTAATTGCAAACAGCATCTGTGCATTTTTGAACAGAACTGCGGGAGGAACATGAGCGGAAATCCGAATTTCACCTGGGATGATCTGCAATATTTCCTGGCAGTCGCCCGAACCGGGCAACTGTCGACGGCGGCGCGTCACCTGCGCACCAGCCATGCCACCGTCTCGCGCCGCATCGACCGGCTGGAATTCGCACTCAAGGTGAAGCTCTTCGAGCGCAATCCACGCGGCTATGTACTGACCGCCATGGGCCAGCGTTTCATCGACACCGCGGAGAAGATAGAACTGGAGGCGGATCGCCTGCAGGCGGACATCGTCTCCGGCACCACCGCCCAGCGAGGCGTCATCCGCCTGAGCGCGCCGGAAGGCTTCGCAAACTTCTTCTTCGCCCATCGAATGGGCGAGTTCACGGCGCAGCACCCGAACCTCTCGCTGGAGCTGGTGACGATCCAGCAGATCATGTCGCTTTCCCGCAAGGAGGCGGATATCGCCGTCACCCTCGATCCGCCGAAGGGCGGCCCCTACCTCATCGAGAAGATCACCGACTATACGCTCAACGTCTACGGCGCGAAAACCTATCTCGCCCGAAGCGAGCCGATCACCTGCAGGGAAGACCTCCTTGCCCACCCCTTCATCGGCTATATCGAGGACATGATCTTTGCRCCTGGCCTCGATTATCTGGGCGACGTGCATCCGGGCATCAAGCCGCGCTTCCAGAGCTCCAGCATCTTCGCGCAGCTGACCGCGACACGAAATGGTCTCGGTCTTTGCGTGCTCCCGCACTTCATCGCTCGGCACCAGCCCGATCTCGAGATCGTGCTTCCGGACGAAGTCGACCTGCTCCGGAACTACTGGCTGATCCGGCACCGCGACCTCAGCCAGATTCCGCGCGTTCGGGTGGTGGCGGACTATATCGTCGCGGCCGTGAACGCCAACAAGGACGCCTTCCTCCGTAAATCGTGAGGAAGGCATGCCGTGTCCGTCACTCGGCGGCCACGGGAAAGTCCCTGGGTTCCTCGAAGAGATCGCGCTGGTCGGCGCCTGTCTCTTCCTTGTTTTTCGGTTCGCGGCCAAAGAACAAGGCGTAGCCTGCGGGCAGGACAAGGATGGTAAGCACCGTGGCAACCAGGATGCCGCCCATCATCGCATAGGCCATCGGTCCCCAGAATACCTCGCGGGAGATCGGAATCAGCGCGAGGATCGCAGTCATCGCGGTCAGCGTGATCGGCCGGAAGCGGCGAACCGCGGCCCCCACGATCGCCTCCTGCCGGGGCATGCCGGCGGCGATGTCCTGATCGATCTGGTCGATGAGAATGATGGAGTTGCGGATGATGATGCCGAGCAGCGCGATGACGCCGAGGATCGCCACGAAGCCGAATGGCGCGCGGGTGATGAGCAGCGCCATCGCTGCGCCGATCACCCCGAGCGGCCCGGTGGCGAGCACGAGCATGGCCTTGCCGAAATGCTGGAGCTGGATCATCAGCAGAAGCAGGATGACGAACAGCATGATCGGCGCCTTGGCGGCGATCGAGGCCTGGCTTTCGGCCGAATCCTCCGCCCCGCCCTGGATCTCGATCCTGTAGCCGGCCGGCAGGCTGGCCCGCAGATCAGCCATGTTGTTGTAGAGGTTGATGGCCACCTGGGTAGGCTCGATGCCATCCGGCAGGGTCGCCTTGACGGTAATCGTCGGCAAGCGGTCGCGGCGCCATTCTATGCCCTGCTCGAATACGGGCATCACCTTGGCAACCTGCGAGATGGGCACGAAGCCGCCGAAATCCGTCGGGACATAGACCGACTGCACGGCCGAAAGAAGATTGCGACTCGTTTCCGGCTCGCGGGCGACGATCGAGATCGTCTCCTCGCCATCGCGGAAATCGTCGAGCGGAGCACCTGAAACGGCGGCTTGCAGCATCTGGCGGATGYGCTGGGAGGTGACGCCGAGCGCGCGGGCGCGATTCTGGTCGATCACCAGCTTCATGGCGGGCACCGGCTCCATCCAGTCGTCWTGGATCGCGCCGAAGTTAGGCTGYCCCTCGAAGCGGGCCTTCACGGCATCGGCGATGCGGCGAACTTCCGCCTTGTCCGGGCCGGTGACGCGCATCTGTACCGGCCAGCCGGTCGGCGGACCGAGGAAGAGGCGGTCCACCTTGCCGCGCACGGACGGGAAATCCTCCGCCAGGATGGCGCGCAGCTTGACGATCAGCCGCTCGCGGGCTTCCACGTCCTTCGCCATGACCAAAAGCTGAGCATAGTTCGGATTGCGGAGCTGCTGGTCGAGCGGCAGGAAGAAGCGCGGTGCGCCCTCGCCGATATAGGTGGCGACGAAAGTCTTGTCGGGATCGGGCAGAATCTGTTCTTCGAGAGCCTTCGCCTGACGCTCCACTTCCTTGATGCTGGTCCCTTCCGGCAGCCACATATCGACCAGAATCTCCGGCCGCGACGATTGCGGGAAGAAGCTCTGCGGAATGAAATTGAAGGCGTAGAGGCTGCCGCCAAAGGCGGCGAACGTCAGCAGGATGACGATGATCCGGTGTCGCACCGCCCAGCTGATCGTGCCACGCAGACGATGGTAGAAGCGCGTGTCGTAGACATCCTTGTGCGTACCGGCATGCGCGCGCTGCTTGAGCAGCATGTAGCCGAGCCACGGCGTGAAATAGACCGCGACGAACCAGGATGTGACGAGCGCGATGCCGACCACGAAGAAGAGCGAGCGCACGTATTCGCCGGCGGTCGAATCCGCGAAGCCGACCGGGATGAAGCCGGCGGTGGTGATGAGCGTGCCGGTCAGCATCGGGAAAGCGGTCGATCGATAGGCGAAGCTCGCCGCATCCAGGCGTTCGAGCCCCTCCTCCAGCTTGCGCTCCATCATCTCGACCACGATCATCGCGTCGTCGACCAGGAGTCCCAGCGCAATGATGAGAGCGCCGAGCGAGATGCGTTGCAGATCGATGCCGATATAGTACATGATGGCGAAGGTGGCGGCGAGCACCAGCGGGATGGCGATCGCGATCACGATCCCCGAGCGCCAGCCGATCGAAATGAGAGAAACGATCAGCACGATCACCAGCGCTTCCATGAGCGCCTTTGTGAACTCGCCGATCGCTTCGGTCACGACTTCCGGCTGGTTCGATATCTGCTCGACGGCGACGCCCACCGGCAGCGTCTGTTCGAAATTATGATAGGTCTCCTCGACCGCGTGGCCGACATCGGTGACTTTGAAGCCCTTGGCCATCACGACGCCGATCTGAACCGTATCATGGCCGTTGAAGCGGAACTTGCGCTGGAACGGGTCTTCGAGGCCCTCGCTGACGGTCGCGATATCGCCGAGGCGGATCACCTGATCGCCACTGCGCAGGCGCAATTCCCGGATGTCTTCCGGCGTTGTGATGTCACCTTCGACCGCGATGCGCACGGAACGATCGCCGGTCTCTACGCTGCCGGCCGGATCGACATTGTTCTGGCCGGCAATGGCGTCGCGGATGCTGACGACGGTCAGCCCGCGCTCGGCCAGGGCCTTCGAGGAAACGTCGATATAGATCTTTTGCGGCTGGTCGCCGAGGATCACCGCCTTCTCGACACCTGGCGTGCCGAGCAGCATGTCGCGCGCCTGGATGGCGATCTTCTTGAGTTCCGGATAGCTGTAACCGTCGCCGCTGATCGCGTGCAGCGTGATGAAGGTATCGCCGAATTCATCGTTGAAATAGGGACCGAGCAGGCCTTCGGGCAGCTCCTGCCGGATGTCGCCCACCTTCTTGCGCACCTGGTAGAAGGCGTCGGCCACCTCCTGAGCATTGGTATCGCCCTTGATCTGGACGGTAGTGATCGCAAAGCCGGCGCGGGTATAGGACCGGACGAAATCGAGATGCGGAGTTTCCTGCAGCTTGCGCTCGATCTTGTTGACCACCTGGTCCTGCATTTCCTCGATCGAAGCGCCCGGCCAGACAGACTGCACCACCATCACGCGGAAGGTGAAATCCGGGTCCTCCTTCTGACCCATGTTCATGACGCCGAGAGCGCCCATGACGATGATGAGGCCGAACAGGAAGCGGGCTATGCTCGGATGGCCGATCGCCCAGCGCGAAAGGTTGAAGGGTTCCTTACCGGAGGAAGAATTGTTGGAGGAGGTCATGGTCGTGTCCTTCGGTCCGATCTCAGGGCTTCACGGAAGCCGTGGACATGCTGTTGACGTTGCCGAACCGGGAACTCACCATTTCCGGCAGCT
Organism: Rhizobium sp. LCM 4573; assembly: GCF_001854865.1. Lineage (GTDB taxonomy): Bacteria > Pseudomonadota > Alphaproteobacteria > Rhizobiales > Rhizobiaceae > Neorhizobium. Next base: position 783,606 of record NZ_MDDW01000001.1, read on the forward strand.
TGACCTTCATCTCTTCCTTCATGAACTGTGTGCCGGCGGAGACGACCACGTCCCCGGTCGAAAGACCTTCCGAAATGCGCACGCCGTGATCGGAGAAGGTGCCGACCGTGACGGGCTGCGACCTGACCGTTCCCGCTTGCCGGTCCACGATCCATACCACCGTCTTGCCTTCCTTTTCGCCTAGGGCGGCAAGCGGAATGGCATAGCCGGGAACGGCATTGTCTTCTGTTGCCTCGATAGTGGCGGTCATGCCGAGCAGTACGCGCGGGTTTTCCGGCAGGCTGACGCGAACGGCAAAGGTGCGCGATTGGGCATCCGCGCTGCCGGCGACCTCGCGGACGCTGCCGTCGAGAACAAGATTAGGATCGGACCAGAAGCGGGCCTTGACGGTCTTGCCGGGACGGAACTGGCCGATATCCACTTCCGGAACGGCGATCTGCACCTCCTTGCCGCCATCGACGGCAACGGTGACGACCGGCGTTCCCGAGCCGACGACCTGGCCGATATCGGCGCTGACGGTCGTCACGATGCCGTTCTGGCCCGACCGCAATTCGGTATAGGCAACCTGGTTGCGGGCTTCCTCGAGCGCGGAAGCGGCCGACTGCTGGGCGGAGACCGCCTGGTCGTGGGTCAGCGTCGCCTGTTCCAGCTCGGACTTGGAGGCGATGTTCTTGGAAAAGAGGCTTTGAGCGCGGCGGCGGGCGAGTTCGGAAATCTCCTCCTGCTTCGTCGCGGATGCGAGATCGGCCTCGGCGCGGCGCAGGGCAAGCTGATAATCCACCGCGTCCAGCTTCGCCAGCACGTCTCCCGGACCGACGCGATCCCCCACGTCCACGAGACGCTCGGTGATCTTGCCGCCCACGCGGAATCCGAGATTCATCTCGGTGCGCGCCTTGACGGAGCCGGAATATTCCAGCCGCCGCCCCTGATCGGGCTCGCCGACCTCGACGACTTTCACCGGCCGGACAATCTCCGGGGCACCGATTGCCCCCTCACCTTCCGAACATCCCGCAAGAAGAGCCAGCGCCGCTGCCGCGACGCCTCCCTTGAAAAATAGTGAAACATTACGCCGTGTAGTCGAAACGAACATGAGCCGCACTCCTGATGGCGGTGATGAACTTTAGCGTTTCAGTTTATCTCAAAGCCCGCAGGCCGAATTCGACGAGATCTTCAGGTTTGCCGATCCGGCTATCGAGCAGGCAGTCGGCCACAAGCTGCGGATGGCAGAGTATCACCATGCTCGACATGAAATTTTCCGAAGCGAGCTCGACATCCTGGTCGCGGAACTCGCCAGCCTCGACACCCTCCCTGATCAGGACGGCGATGAGCGCGCGAATCCGTTCCAGATGCTCCTCGATGACCGGCCATTGCTGCTCGATGGCGATGACGACCATCTCATGAACCTTCTGCTCGTCTATCATGGTCTCGAGCGTGATACGGTGCTGCTGCAGTATATGATCGCGCAGCCTCTCGGCGGCGCTGACCGGACGGCCCGCATTGGCCAGAGCCGCCTGATAACTGGCCTCGAGCATGCGCTTGGCAAGAGCCTGGTGGATATCCGCCTTGGAAGAGAAGAAACGGTAGATATTGGCCGGCGACATGCCCAACTCGCGAGCGATGTCCGCGACATTGGTCTTGGTATAACCGTAGTGCCGGAAAAGCCGCTCCGCCGCATCGAGGATGCGGGCGACGTTTTCCTGTCGGTTCGCTTCGATGGCCTGGGCGTGGGGCTCCATCTCGGTTCGGCTTTCTTTACGTGTGACGAATTTCATTTTTCGTCAGTATTAAATCGACATCACTCCTTTGTCAACTTTTCCGCTGCGGCTTTCGCGGCAAGAAATTCACCTCCATGATGGAACAAAAATGGGCGGATGGCATTATGATGCGTTGCCGCAGGGGTGGATTGCCGGGTCTCGAATGAAAATGCAGGAAATTCCCAGTATTTCGCTGATGAATGAAGAGCGTTACCGGCTCCTCATCGACGCGATTACAGATTATGCCATCTACATGCTGGATCTCGAGGGCCGGGTCGTAAGCTGGAACCCCGGCGCCCGCCGTTTCAAGGGATATGAGGCCAACGAAATCCTCGGCCAGCACTTTTCAAGCTTCTACACCGAGGAAGAGCGGCTGGTTGGCCAGCCGCAGCGAGCGCTGGACGCGGCGGCCGCCGAAGGACACTTCGAAAACGAGGGTTGGCAGGTGCGCAAGGACGGCAGCCGCTTCTGGGCGCATGTCGTCATCGACCCCATCTGGGACAATTCCGGCAGGCTGCTGGGCTTCGCCAAGATTACCCGTGACCTCACCGAGCGCAAACACGCCGAGGAGGAACTGAAAGGCAGCGAACAGAAGTTTCAGCTTCTCGTCCAGGGCGTCACCGATTACGCCATCTACATGCTCGACCCGGAAGGTTACGTCACCAACTGGAACGTGGGGGCCGAGCGCATCAAGGGCTATACCGCCGACGAGATCGTCGGCTGTCATTTCTCGCAGTTCTATACCGAGGAGGATCGCCTCGCCGGAGAGCCGCAGAAGAGCCTGGAGACTGCCCGGCAGGAGGGCCGCATCGAGAGGGAAGGCCTGCGACAGCGCAAGGACGGAACCCGCTTCTGGGCTCACGTCATCATAGATGCCATCCATGACGAACGCGGGGAATTGATCGGCTTTGCCAAGATCACCCGCGATGTCACGGAAAAAGTGGAAGCACAAAAGGCACTGAACCAGGCCCGCGAGGAACTCTTCCAGGCCCAAAAGATGGAAGCGATCGGCCAGCTCACCGGCGGCATCGCCCATGACTTCAACAACCTTCTGATGGCGATCCTCGGCAGCCTGCAGATCCTGCGCAAGCGCATGCCGAGCGACCCTGCGCTCAGTCCGCTTGTCGACAACGCCATTCAGGGCGCCGAACGCGGCGCCGCGCTGACGCAGCGCATGCTCGCCTTCTCCCGCAGGCAGGATCTGAACATGCAGGCGGTGGACATCTCCGCGCTGGTCATGGAGCTGATGGATTTCATGCAACGCTCRCTGGGTTCGACGGTCCGGATCGAGACCAGGCTTGCCGAGCATCCAACTCATGTGATGACCGACCCCGTGCAGCTCGAAACCGCTCTGCTTAACCTCGTCGTCAATGCCCGGGACGCGATGCCCGGCGGCGGAGCCATCATCATCGAAGCACGGGAAGTCGATATCCCTGTAAGGCGGGGCAGCCTCAAGCCCGGCCGCTATGTGGAACTCAGCGTCGCGGACACCGGCGAGGGCATGGACGAGGAGACCTTGACCCAGGCCACCACGCCTTTTTTCACCACCAAGGGGGTCGGCAAGGGAACCGGGCTCGGTCTTTCCATGGTCCAAGGCCTCACCGAACAATCCGGCGGCAAGCTGGCGATCGAGAGCAGGAAAGGCGAAGGGACGAAGGTTTCGCTGTTCCTGCCGGGCGCCAATTCTTCGGCAGTCCCCCAACCCGAGGAAGCGGCGACGTCATCTATGGCGGTTCCCAGGAAACAGCTCACCGTTCTTGCCGTCGACGACGACGCGCTGGTGCTGATGAACACGACCCTCATGCTCGAGGACCTGGGGCATCGGGTGATCGAGGCTTATAGCGGCGTCGATGCACTGAACACACTCCGCAATGGCGACAACCGGATCGACCTCGTGATCACGGACCATTCCATGCCGCGCATGAGCGGCTCGGAGCTTGCCGCGGAAATTCACGCAGAATGGCCGGATTTGCCGATCGTGCTCGCGACGGGCTATGCGGAACTGCCGAAAGGCGGCGACAACCGCCTTCCGCGGCTCGGCAAGCCTTTCTCGCAGGACCAGCTTCAGGAAGTGATCGCGACCGTATTATGCGCCAAGGTCTGAACAAAAGCCGGTGCGACGGCGTTGTTTTCCCGATCTCATCAGGGAGAACGCCGCAATGGTATTCAAGCACCAGCATTTCCATGAAACGCCTGCCGAGGTGGAGGCCGAATTCCCGCCCCGCGCGACGCTGGAAAGCGCCGTTTCCGATGCGCTCGCCTCCGCAGGCGGAGTCGATGCCAGCGACGTGACGGTGACTGTAAAAGGCGGTGAGGTCACGCTCTCGGGCGCGGTCCAGGTGCCGGAGGAAATCGGACGGGCCGAGGAAGTCGCCCGGGGCGTATCCGGCGTCACCTCGGTCCGCAATGAAATCCGACACACCGCGCCGTCTTTCTTCAATGGCGGGCCAAGGCCGCTGTGACCCTCGGATCATCCTTCTGAAAGAGGGCAATCGGGCATGCGATTGCCCTCTTTCAAACCAAGATCACCGCGGCAACGCATAGGCGATGACATAGTCGCCCGGCTTGGTGCCGACCGATCCGTGACCGCCGGCGACCATCACCACGAACTGCCGTCCGTCATCTACCGCATAGGTCATCGGCGTGGCCTGTCCACCGGCCGGAAGCCGGGCCTCCCAGAGCTGTCGGCCGGTCGTGAGATCATAGGCGCGCAGATAATCGTCCACAGCTGCGCCGAGGAAGGCCACGCCGCCCTTGGTGATCATCGGCCCGCCGATGCCCGGAACGCCCACCTTGAAGGGCAGCGGTAGCGGCGTCATGTCGTAGACCGTGCCGTTGCGGTGCTTGTAAGCGATTTCGCCGGTGCGGAGGTTCGCACCCGCCACATAGCCCCATGGCGGGGCCTGGCAGGGGATCTGCAGCGGCCCGAGGAAGGGACCCATGTAGACGCCGTATGGCGCGCCTTCATTGCGGTTCAGCCCCTGTTCGCTGCCCTTCTCGTCCGCGCCTTTGGACGGGATCTCCGAGCGCGGAACGAGCCGCGAGGTGAAAGCCAGATAGGTGGGCATGCCGAACATGACCTGACGCTCGGGATCGACCGCGACGCTGCCCCAGTTGAAGGTGCCGAAATTGCCCGGATAGACGATCGTGCCTTCCAGCGACGGCGGCGTATAGCGGCCCTCGTACTTCAGCTGATGGAACTTGATGCGGCACACCATCTGGTCGAACATGGTGATGCCCCACATGTCCTTTTCCTGAAGCGTCTCGGGCTTGAACGTCAGGGCCGAAGTGGGCTGGGTCGGCGCGGTGAAGTCTTCGGGGATGGCACCGCCCGGAGCCGGCTCTTCCGTCACAGGAATGATCGGTTCACCGGAGCGCCGGTCGAGCACGTAGATATCGCCCTGCTTCGTCGGCCCGACGAGCGCGGGCACCACATTGCCGTCCGGTTGCGTGATGTCCAGCAGAACCGGCTGCGCGGGGACGTCCATATCCCAAAGGTCGTGGTGAACAGTCTGCCGCACCCATCGATCGGCGCCGGTATTGATGTCGAGCGCGACGATCGAGGAGGAATATTTCTCGACGTTTTCGCTACGTCCCATGCCGAGCTGGTCCGGCACCTGGTTACCAAGCGGAATGTAGACGAGGCCGAGCTGTTCGTCGACGCTGAACACCGACCAGCTGTTCGGCGAATTGGTGCTATAGGTCTGGCCGGGGGCCAGCGGCTGCGTCTGGGTCGGATTGCCGGAATCCCAGTTCCAGATGAGCTGCCCGGTATTGACGTCGTAGGCGCGGATGACGCCGGACTGTTCCTGAGTCGAGTAGTTGTCGTTGACCGCACCACCGATGATGATCTTGTTGCCGGCGATCGCCGGCGGCGAGGTGGAATAATAGTAGCCGGCCGGGTTGTACTTCATTCCGGTTTCCAGATGCAGCACGCCCTGATCGGCGAAGGAGGTGCATATCTCGCCGGTCTCCGCATTGAGAGCGATGAGCCGTGCATCGGACGTCGGCAGATAGACCCGCTGCGCGCAGGCCGTGCCAGGCGCCGCAGCCGGATCTGCGTAATAGGTCACGCCGCGGCAGGTCTGGTGCTGGCGATCGGGGTTCATCCCCGAGTTTGAGTCGAACTTCCACTTCTCTTGCCCGGTCGTCGCATCGAGCGCGATCGCCCAGTTATGCGGTGTGCAGAGATAGAGCGTGTTGCCGACTTTCAGCGGCGTCACCTGATAGGTGGTCTCGCCCACGTCGTCGGGCAGCTTCACGTCACCGGTCTGGTAGCGCCAGACTTCCTGAAGATTGGCGACGTTTTCCACATTGATCTGATCGAGTGGCGAATAGCGCTGGCCATAGGGCGTGCGGCCATATTGGTGCCATTCCCCCGGAGGTACGTTGCCGCCAAGCGCGGGCGCCGCCGCCACCGCCTCTTCCGGAAGCTCTCCGTCGAGATTGTAAGGGTCCATGAACATCGAAAGCACCGCGACCGCCACCGCGATCACGATCGACAGCGCCAGCGGCGTGGCACTCGCCCCATAGCGATAGCCTGTCGCCGGGCTGCTGAACCCGAGCGGCTTTCTCACCCATGGGGTGAGCAGCCACAGCCCGAGCAGGACGATGAGGCCACCGCGCGGTCCGAGCTGCCACCAATCGAAGCCGACTTCCCAGATCGCCCAGCCGAGTGATGCAAGGATGATGACGGCATAGACGCGCAATGCCATCGCTCTTCGAAGAAACAGCAAGACCGCCGTCAGGATGAAGGCGAGCCCCGCAACGAGGTAGTAGGCGCTCCCCCCGAGCAGCAGCAAGTGGCCGCCGCCGATGGCCAGTGCGATCCCGATCAGCATGAATATGATCGCGGTGATCATGATGGTCATATCGGAAAATCCTGTTTCGCTGGAAGATCCCGGCACGACGACGCCGTGCTTCCCCGCCGCCTCAACACAACGGGCGCAAAAAAGTTCCAAGTTCCAATCGCACCGCGTGCAATTTCCCGGAACGACTCTACCCGCAGCATAGTTTTGAACGAACACGGAGATTCGATCAATGCTGACGTCGAACAAAGGACCGGCCTTCGAGACCCCTGGAGCGGAAGGCGGCACGCTTTCGGAGATCGAGCGGGACGCGGAGGACTGCACCCGCTGCGATCTCTATCGCGATGCGACCCACATGGTCTTCGGCGAGGGACCGTCGAAGGCCGATATCGTCTTCGTGGGCGAGCAGCCGGGCGATAAGGAAGACTTGGCCGCCCGCCCCTTCGTCGGCCCAGCCGGAAAACTCCTCGACAAATGCCTGGAGGAAGCAGGCATCGACCGCGACCGATGCTATGTCACCAATGCCGTGAAGCATTTCAAATTCACCCCGCGCGGCAAGCGGCGCATCCATTCCAAGCCGAATGCAGGCGAAGTGCGGGCCTGTTCCTGGTGGCTTGCCGCCGAGCTGCGGCTCCTGAAACCGTCGCTGGTCGTGTCTCTCGGAGCGACCGCCCTATATTCGCTGCTCGGGCGGCAGGCCAAGGTCACCCGCGACCGCGGACAGATCCTTAGCACGCCGAGCGGCGTGCCGGTGCTGGTGACTATTCATCCCTCCGCCCTGCTCAGGAGCCGGGATCGGGCGGATGCCGAGATGAACCGCGCTCGATTCGTCGACGATCTGCGAAGGATCGGCGGCTTTTTGAAATGAAAGGACTGAGGATATCCCGTGGCATACGAACTCTATTACTGGGACGGCATTCAGGGCCGTGGGGAATTCGTGCGGCTAGCCCTTGAGGAAGCCGGCGCGCGCTATGTGGATGTTGCCCGAGGCAGCCGGGGAACCGCCACTATGATGGATTACATTCACGGCCGGCACGGCTTCGACATGCCCTTCGCCCCACCGTTTTTGAAGGATGGCGATCTGGTGATCTCGCACGTCGCCAACATTCTCCACTATCTCGGGCCGAAGCTCGGCCTCCTGCCCGAGGATGAAAAAAGCCGCTGGTTCGCACACGGCCTGCAACTCACGATCACCGATTTCGTGACCGAGGTACACGACACCCATCACCCGCTGGGCTCGGATGATTACTACGAAGACCAGAAGGAAGCCGCCAAACTGCGCGCGACGAATTTCCTGAAATACCGGCTGCCGAAATTCATGGGCTATTTCAACCGCGTGGTCGCCGCCAATCCGGCTGGGAACGGTCATGCGGTCGGTGATCGGCTCACCCATGTCGATCTGTCGCTGTTCCAGCTTGCAGAAGGGCTGGCCTACGCTTTCCCGCACGCAACCAGGAACTTCGAGAGAGACTATCATCACCTCGGCAGGCTTCGCGACATGGTGAGGAACCGGCCGAACATTGCCGCCTACCTCCGCTCGGATCGCCGTCTGAGCTTCAACGAATCCGGCATATTCCGGCACTACCCGGAACTCGATGACGAGCCGGCGTGAAATGACGCCGGCTCGTGACGCCATCTATTCGACAACGGCGCAGGCGAGCCGTTTGCCGGCATCGCCGGAGGGCTGGCTGGAATAATCGTCCTTGCCGCCATGCACCATCAGCGCTCGGCCGGTGATGCCGTTGTCACCCTCGCCGAGCGTGACCGCGCTGTTGAAGACCTGGGCGCGAAGCGTGCCGTCCGCTCCCACATACTGATTGGGCATGTCGCCCGCATGCGGTCCGTTTTCCGCCTGGTAGCCATGCTGCGCGCTGGTCGGATTGAAATGGCCGCCCGCCGATTCATGGCCGGTCGTGTGATCGCAGGTTCCCGTCTCATGAACGTGGAAGGCGACCCATTGACCCGCCGGAAGCCCGCTTACCTCGATCTCGATCAGGACGCCGGTCTTCGTGCCGGTCAGCGTCGCCGTGCCGACGTCCTTGCCGTCGGCGCCGACGAATTTCGCGGTGGCCGTCGATGGCTCCTGTGCGATTGCGGCGGCTGCGAAAAGGGACGGGAAAAGGGCTGCTGCGAGGGTTCGTCTCATGCCTTGTGCTCCTCTATGGTTCCGACGAGCCGCGGCAGAATGCCCGCTCAGCTCGCTTCTTCCCCCAGCTCCTGAAGAATCTGATGCCGCGCCCGATTGAGGCGGCTTTTCACCGTTCCGACCGCGCAATCACATATTTCGGCGGCGGTCTCGTAGCTCTCGCCCAGGATGGCCACCAGAGTCAGCACTTCACGGTAATGCGGCGGAAGCTTCTGCAAAGCCTCCTGCACTTCCTTGGCGCGCATGCTGACCTCCTGCGTCGCAGGTATGGGCGTATCGCCGGAAATATTGTCTTCGACGCCCGGAGCTTCCCGGCCCAGCACCTTGGCGCGGGTATAAAAAGTGTTGCGCATAATGGTGAACAGCCAGGATTTCAGCCTGGTTCCAGGCTCGAACTTGTCGAGATTGGCGAGTGCCTTGGTCAGCGTTTCCTGCACCAGATCGTCCGCATCGGTCGGGTTGCGGCAGAACGTACGGGCGAAAGCGCGCAGAGCCGGTATCAGCTTTACTATGTCCGCACGTGCAGGCTCGCCATTCAACTGTGATTCAGACACCGTTGCCTACCTCTTCGAAGTCTCGATGGCGGGAATGACGGTGGCAAACGCACGCCACGCATATTTGGTTCCCGGAAGATGAACGGGCTGTTCATCTTCGTGACGGAACAAACTTCGCCCTGCTCCTGTTGATAGTTTTTTCCGGCTGTTCGGCTTTCATGGAGTACCGATCATGGCACCGCGCGCGAACTGGAAAGGCTATCTGAAGGTCGGGGAGTTGAGCTGCCCGGTGGCTCTTTATACGGCCGCTTCGACCTCGGACCGGGTGAGCTTTCATATTATCAACCGCGATAGCGGCAATCGGGTCCACCGCAAGATGGTCGATGCTGAAACTGGCCGGGAGATCGACAGCGAAGACATCGTGAAGGGTTTCGAGGTCRCAAGCGGCGAATACGTCATCCTGGAGCCGGAGGAGATCAAGGCCGCCGTTCCGGAAAGCGACAAGACGCTTTCGCTGGAAACGTTCATACCCTGCAACGGTGTCGATACGCTCTATCTCGACCGGCCGTATTATCTGGCGCCCGCCGACAAGCCTTCGGCGGAAATTTTCGAGCTGATCAGGAAAGGGCTTCAGGAGAAGGACGTGGCGGCACTTGCCCGCACCGTGCTCTTTCGCCGGCTGCGCACGCTTTTGATCCGGCCTTCGAACGAGGGGTTGATCGCCACCACGCTGAACTACGACTACGAGGTGCGCTCGTCCAAGGAGGTCTTCTCCGACATCAAGGAATTCAAGATCGAGGGCGAGATGCTCGATCTCGCCAGGCACATCATCGATACCAAAAAGGGCGTATTCGATCCAACCGAGTTCGACGACCGGTATGAAGCGGCACTTGCAGAACTCGTGAGGGCCAAAATTGAAGGCCGCAAACCTCCGAAGAAGCCGAAGCGGGAAGAAAAGAAGGTTTCCAACCTTCTGGACGCACTGCGTCAGAGCGCTCGCGGCTCGGCGCCATCCACCGGCAAGACTCCGGCGCGGAAAACCGCGCATAAGACTGCGCCTCGTAAAACTGCCGCTCCCCAGAGAAAGGTTGGCTGAATATGGCGCTCGAAACCTATAACCGGAAGCGCAATTTCAGGGCTACGCCGGAACCAGCCGGAAAAACATCGGCGAGCCGCAGGGCAAAGAGCGGCGGCAACAGCTTCGTCATCCAGAAGCACGCGGCAACAAGGCTGCACTACGATTTCAGGCTCGAAATGGACGGCGTGCTGAAAAGCTGGGCGGTTACCCGCGGCCCGAGCCTCATACCGGGCGAAAAGCGGCTGGCGGTGCATGTCGAGGACCATCCGCTCGATTACGGTGGTTTCGAGGGCACGATCCCACAGGGTAACTACGGCGCCGGTGCCGTGCTGCTCTGGGATCGCGGCACATGGGAGCCGGTCATCGATCCTCATAAGGGCTATAAGAAAGGCCACATGGAATTCGAACTTAAGGGCGAGAAGCTGGAAGGCCGCTGGCATCTGGTGCGCATGGCGAACCGCGAAGGCGAGAAGCGGGAAAATTGGCTGCTGATAAAAGGCGAGGACGAATTMGCCCGTGCCGAAGGCGATYCCGATATCCTGGAAGAAAAGCCGCTTTCGGTGAAGACCGGCCGCGCAATCGAGGAACTGGAAGGCCGGAAGAGCAAAAGCAGGGCAAGGAAAACGAAAGCCAAGGCTGCAAGCAAAAACGAACCAGAAGCCGCAGCTACCCCGCAGATTCCCGGCATGAAGGGAGCCACGAAGGCAAGCTTTCCGGATTTCATCGAGCCGCAGCTCGCAACCTTGGTCAAGACCGCCCCTTCCGGCAAGCGCTGGGTCCATGAGATCAAGCTCGACGGTTACCGCCTGCAGGCACGTATCGAGGACGGGAAGGTCAAGCTTTTGACCCGCACGGGTCTCGACTGGACCGACAGGTTCGGCAAGGAGATCGTCACGGAATTCCGCAAGCTCAAGATGGAAAACGCCATCATCGATGGCGAGGTTGCGGTCGAAAGCGGCACCGGCGCCACGGATTTCTCACTGCTGCAGCAGGAACTGAGCTCCGGCCGCAGCGATCGCTTCACCTTCTACGCTTTCGATCTGCTTTACCTGGATGGCTACGATCTCACCGGCGCACCGCTTCTGGACCGCAAGGAGGCCTTGCAGGCCCTGCTGGCGGGAACCGGCCAGAGGCTGCGTTACAGCGAGCACTTCGAGGAAGAGGGAGGATTGGTTCTCAAGCATGCCTGCCGCCTGAGCCTCGAAGGCATCGTTTCGAAAATCGCCAACGCGCCCTATCGTCCCGGTCGCGGCAGGGACTGGCAGAAGTCCAAGTGCTCCGCCCGCCAGGAATTCGTCATCGGCGGTTATGTCCCCTCCTCCGTCTCCGACAAGGCGATCGGCTCGCTGGTGATGGGCTATTACGAAAAGGGCAAGCTGCGCCACGCCGGCCGCGTTGGCACCGGCTATACCAATACGGTCGCCCGATCGCTCCTGAAGACGCTCAATGAATACCGGATCGACAAGAGCCCGTTTGACGAAAAGCTCGCGGCGGTGGAAAAGAAGGACGTCGTCTTTCTGAAGCCCGAGCTGGTGGCCGAAGTCGAATTCCGCGGCTGGACGGCCGATGCGCATATCCGCCATGCTGCTTTCCGGGGTCTTAGGGAAGACAAGAATCCGAAGGACATCGTCCGGGAGGGCGGACCGGTGAATGCAGCCGAAGAACCGAAGATGCCGGCCCGCACGGTCAACCTTACCCATCCCGATCGGGTCTACTGGCCGGATGCGGGCGTCACCAAGGCCGGTCTGGCCGATTATTACACCCAGGTCTGGCGGCTTATGGCGCCTTTCGTCGTGAACCGGCCGCTCGCGCTCGTGCGGGGCCCCGACGGCATCACCAAACAGCTCTTCTTTCAGAAACACGTCTGGAAGGGCATGACGAAACACGTGGTCCCGGCACCCGACCCGACCGATCCGGACGAGATAGATATCGCCATCCGCGACCTCGACGGGCTGCTTGGCCTGGTGCAGGGAGCCGCTCTCGAAATCCATCCCTGGGGCTCGACGCTCGACCATTGGGAAAAGCCGGACATGGTCAATATCGACCTAGATCCCGGCGAGGGCGTCACCTGGGAGGGCATGATCGAGGCTGCGCGGGAGGTGCGGGAGCGTTTCGAGGCGATCGGCCTGACGGGCTTCGTCAAGACTTCTGGCGGCAAGGGCCTGCATGTCGTGGCGCCGGTCAAGCCGAAGGCCGAGTGGCCGGACGTAAAGTCGGCAATGAAAGCTCTCGCCGACGGCATGGCTGGCGATAGCCCCGATCAGTATGTCTCGACCATCACGAAATCCAAACGCAAGGGCAAGATCCTGGTGGATTACCTGCGCAACGGTCGCGGTGCCACGGCGGTCGCCCCCTACTCCACCCGCGCCCGCGCGGGCGCTCCGGTCTCCATGCCGATCGCTTGGGAGGAACTGACCGGCGCGATAGGTCCGGCCTATTTCACCGTCAACAATGCCCTTCCCCGGCTTGCCCAGATGGCCACCGATCCATGGGCGGATTTTCGCAAGGCGGAGGCGGAGATCGCGGTTAGCGGAAAGCAAACGCGCGCCAGGAAATAAGCCCTATTTGCGGGGGGAGCGCTCGGCCTCGAGGCTCTTCTTGAGCGCGCTCATGATGTCGATAACATTGCTGGGGCGTTCTTCCGCCGGCTGCTCGGCGCGCTTCTTCGTCTTCTTGCCTTTCTTGCGCTCGGCAATGATGTCGAGCAGCCGCTCCTGGACCGGGTCATCCGCCAGGGAAGGCTCCCAGGATTCCGTCCGCTCCTCGATGAGCTTCTTCATCATCGTCAGGTGCTTGGCATCCGGTTTCGCGTCTCTCGCATTCTCGAAATAGGGCTCCGGATCGCGCACTTCGTCACCGTAGCGGAGTGTCCAGACGACGATCCCCCTGTCCTTCGGCACGAGCATCACAGCCCGCTCGCGGCGATACATGACGAGCCGGGCAATGCCGGCCGTGCGGGTCTTCGCCATGRCCTCCCGGATCACCGCGAAGGCTTCGGCGCTCACCTCGTCGTCGGGAGCGAGATAGTGCGGCCGGTCGTACCAAAGCCAGCCGATGGACGCGGTAGGCACGAAAGTCTCGATGTCGATGGTACGGGTGCTTTCAAGGCCGACATCCTCGATCTCCTCGTCCTCGAAGAGCACATATTCGTCCTCCCCTTTGGGGTATCCCTTCACTTGGTCGTCATCCTCCACCGCCTCTCCCGTTTCCGCATCGACATACTGGCTGAGCACGCGGTTATGGGTTTTGCGATTGAGATTGTGGAAGCGCACCTTGGCGCTTTCGGAGACCGCGGGCGTCATGGTCACCCTACAGGTAACCAGAGACAGTTTGAGATAGCCCTTCCAGAAAACGCGCGGCGCCATTGGGAGAATTCCTTGCCTCGACCGCAAGGCAAACGCCATCGCCGCACGGAAGTTCCGGAACAAACTATTGCCGCAACCGTTTGGGCGGAACAAAGACAGGAGGGCAAAACCGTGAACAACAAAGGCGCCCCTAAACCAGAAAAGGACTTGGATAAGAGAACCGTCCAACGTTCCGCGCGCGAACGCCAGGAGGCAAGCGAGCTGGAAGAGCAGCTCGAAGAAGGCCTTGAAGACACCTTTCCGGCGAGTGACCCGGTCTCGACAACCGTGACCTCGATACCTTCCGGAACCCCGAAACCACCGCGTCGTTGAGCGCCCGCCGCCATTTCCGCCCTCGGCGGATAGCGCCCACGAGCCGGGTTACTGGCCGGGGCGCTGAATGTGTTCCATTTACTTTTTCGGGGAATTTCCGAAACTTATGATGTGGTGTATGGAGGACTGGTGTAAAGTTCGGCAAGCGGAGTAACTATCGGCATTGATGTGCCGGTTATTGGACGCTTCAGAGGTCGGGATGACGAAAAAGATCGCTCCAGTCTCGGAGACGGAATTGAAATTGGGTCGTCGAGTGAGCCGCGAGGTTTCCGTACTCCTGACGGAGATACAGAAGGAACCGGTTCCCGATCGCCTGTTGCAGCTTGCGCTCGAGCTGCAGAAAGCCCTCAACGACAAGCTTGGCGAGCGACCCGACTGATCGAGCCTTGCTCAACTTCCAGTTCCTATTTGAGCTGGGTCGAGATGATATTGTCGACCTTCACCTTGCCAGCGACAATCCCTCGCGGACCTTCCGGACTAAACCTGCCGCTGTCGTCCTCTATCACTGTGTAGAGCTTTTCGTTGCGGAAGGTGCTCGCCATCTCCGTCGAATTGCCTTCGGCGGGAGAAGCATCGATGTCGGTGAAATCGAGCTCCGCCTGGCTGGCGACGAGGCGCGCATCGCCGGGCGTTCTCGCCCGTACCACGACCTCTCCCTGCGAAGGGGAATTCTGCCAGTTCGGATCGTCAGCGGCGGCGACCGGCACAAGCCGATAGACCTTCAAAACTTCCTGCATCGGTGTCTCTCCCGAAATTGCCTTGCGAGACAAACGTTCGCCCCGCCCGCCGGTTCCCCGGAGAACATGGCCAGGAACCTCGCAAGGCCACGCCCGTTTCTGCAGATCTCCTTTCAAATCGACCGATCGGGAATTTCATGGAAGACCCAAGACATTGCCGCCATCTCTGTGTCGACATGCAGCGCATGTTCGCCGAGGACACACCCTGGAACGTGCCGTGGATGCAGCGCGTGCGCGAGCCGGTGGYGGCGATTTCCGAAGCTCACCCGAGCGAGACCATATTCACCCGTTTCGTGCCCGTGCGGGAGCCGTCCGAGGCGCGCGGCACATGGCGGAACTATTATCTGAAATGGCCGATGATGACCCGCGAGACTCTCGGAGATGCGATGGTCGATATTCTCCCCGAGTTGCGGGCACTGGCCCCTCCCGCCGTGGTGTTCGACAAGCCTATATATTCACCCTGGCTGGATGGTCGCCTGCATCCTTTTCTGCAGCAGCACGAAGTGACGACGCTGGTGATTTCCGGGGGAGAAACCGACGTCTGCGTGCTTGCCGCCGTACTGGGCGCCGTCGATCTCGGTTACGCGATCATCCTTGTCCAGGACGCGATCTGCAGCGCATCGGATGAGACGCATGACGCTTCTCTCGAGCTCTACGCCAACCGCTTCTCGACGCAACTGCGCCTGTCGAACGCAGCCGAAGTCATCGATTGGTGGCGCTAAGCGGTTGGATATCCTTGGCGGAACCTTTGGCGCGGCCACCGGTTGTCTTTGAAAGGGAAGTCCCCAGGAGACAAGGAGGTGTCCCTCGATGAAACACGAACAACCGAAGTCCGGCCGCCCCGGCGAAACCTCCCAATGGCCCCGTTGGGAAGGGCCGGCTGAAAGCCGCCCCAGCGGATATCTACCGGGAGAGGCGAATATCTTCGCCGACGATCCTCAACAGCAGGTGCATCGCGGCAAGGGACCCAAAGGGTACCGGCGCGCCGACAGCCGCATCGAGGAAGACGTGAACGAACGGCTGACCCAGGACCCCTTCATCGACCCGACGGATATCGTGGTATCCGTAAAGGACGGCGTGGTTACTCTTCAGGGCCATGTCGCGAGCCGGGCCGACAAGCGCCGGGCCGAAAACTGCGCGCTTGACGTGCACGGGGTTTCGGATTGCCTCAACAGCCTGCGCATCAAGCCCGAGCGGCATTAAGGCTTGTCGCACAAAGGGACTTAGCCCCCGGGACGAAAGGAGAAAGCGATGGCCGACAATCTCTGGTTTTTCGCCGTGGCGATCGGCCCGATCCTCCTCGGAGCCGCTATCCTCTACGGCATCATGCACCGCCGCCGGCTGAGCCGCGGCGAGCAGCACCGGCAGGAAGACGCCGTGGAAAATCTTTACGATAAGCCGCCGGGTGGCCGAGAGCCTTCCACCCATCAGCCCGACCATCAGCCCAACGCTCAGCGTTGAGCGGATCTGCGTTGAGTGGATCTACCATCAGGAACCTTCCAGCCCTCTGCTGGTTAGATGCCTCGCTAACCCTCGCCAGGAAACACCCCTAACAAGGAGAGAGACAATGGCCACCAAGACCCTCGATGATCTTTTCTACGAGACCCTCAAGGACATCTATTACGCTGAACGCAAGATCGTAAAGGCCCTGCCGAAAATGGCGCGTGGCGCTCGAGACGAGAAGCTGAAAGCCGCGTTCGAGAAGCACAAGGAAGAAACCGAAGGTCACGTTGAGCGCCTGAACCAGGTTTTCGAGATCATCGGCAAGCGCGCCCGTGCCAAAACCTGCCCGGCGATCGACGGCATCATCGAGGAAGGCGAGGACATCCTTGACGAATTCAAGGGAACGCCTGCTCTGGACGCCGGCCTCCTGGCAGCCGCACAGGCCGTCGAGCATTATGAAATCAGCCGCTACGGCACGTTGCGCGCATGGGCCAAGCAGCTTGGACTTAAGGACGCAGTGAGCCTTCTGGAGGCGACGCTCGCCGAAGAGACCAAAACCGACGAGGCTCTTACGGGTCTTGCGGAAGCTGCTCTGAATTCCGCCGCCCAGAGGGCAGCCTGAGAGGCACCGGAAATGGGGCGCCGATGGCGCCCCTTCTTTTTTCCGCCCATAAAGCTGCCAATTCCGGTCAGCATTCATGACAACGAAAACGCTCGTGACAGCACCAGAAACCGACCGCGAGCCATCGATAATATGGGCTCAACCGGTTGCGTGTCAGAGTATATCGCAGTACCCTTTCTTATGGATGCCTCTCCCCGTTTCGGTAACTTTTCCAACCGGTGAAAAGCTCCCCGAACGGGCGAATTTTCGCATTCCAATCTGCGGCACGCGAGCAGAGATTTTCATTTTCCATACCCGGAACTTTTTCATTCCCGCGACGTTCGGGATTGGGCGAATGGAGACGAAATATGGAAGCCGAGGAAGACTGGATCAGGAAACGGGCTTATGCTTTGTGGGAAGCGGAAGGTTATCCTTCCGGCAAGGACAGGGAACACTGGGAGAGGGCAAAACTCGAATACGCCACCCTTGTTTCCGCGCCGGCCAAACCGGCAACGGTACGCCGCAAACGCAGTGAAATTTCCGAACTGACCGCTTCTCCGGAACCTGCCGTCAAGTCAGTCCCCCTGAAGGCGCCAGCCAAGAAGCGCGCGAAGAAAGTTTCGCTGGAACAGTGACGCCCGGCGAGGCCGGATCACGACCATACTCCGACGTCGTTCTGCCGCGGCAAGCACCATTGCCGCGGGCGCGATCTCTTACGCTGGAAACCGCCATGGCATCTGGACGCGCATACTTTCCAAATCCTGTCCTCAAAGGGAACGCCGGGCGTGTTCCCGATGTTTGGATCAATGAAGATCAAGCACGGAGGCAGGCATGACGAGCGTTCCCTCTCCAGCCAAGATACGGGACGAACGACACGGCTTGGCGGATCGCGGAGCGGCTTTCACCGATCATCCGATGGAAGCTCCCCGGATGAAGATCCTGTCCGTCACCTCGGAGATATTTCCCCTGGTGAAGACCGGCGGCCTCGCCGACGTTACGGGTTCTCTCCCGAAAGCGCTGAAGCCCTACGGAGTGGAAACCATGTCCCTGGTACCCGGCTATCCGCGTGTCATGAAGCAGTTGAGGAACGCCTTACCGCTCATGGTTTTCGAGGATCTCCTGGGTGAAAGGGCCTCTCTGCTTCACGCCAGGATCGATGACCTCAACCTTTTCATCGTCGACGCGCCGACGCTCTACGATCGTCCCGGCGGTCCTTACGTGGATGAGCACGGGATCGACCATCCCGACAACTGGAAGCGCTTCGGCGCCCTCTCGCTCGCAGCGGCGGAGATAGCCCATGGCGCCCTGCCCGGCTGGCAGCCGGACCTCGTCCACACGCATGACTGGCAGTCCGCACTTACCTCGGTCTACATGCGCGAAATGGGCTGCTCCACCCCCGTGGTGATCACCATCCACAACATCGCCTTCCAGGGACAGTTCCCGGCCTATCTGCTCGGCCCGCTTCGCCTGCCGCCAAGAGCCTACTCCGTCGATTGCATGGAGTATTTCCGCGATATCAGCTTTCTCAAGGGCGGGCTCCAGACCGCTGACGCGATAACCACCGTCAGCCCCACCTATGCGCGCGAAATCCTCACCCCTCGCTTCGGCATGGGCATGGATGGCGTCCTGAGCCAACGGGTCGCGGTGCTGCGCGGCATCGTCAACGGCATCGATCTCGATATATGGGACCCCGCGACGGACCCCTATCTGCCGCACAACTACGACATCAACTGCCTGCGCCGGAAACGGGAGAACCGCGCCGTGCTCGTGGAAACGCTGGGGCTCGACCCCACCGACGGCCCCGTCTTCTCAGCCGTCAGCCGCCTCACCTGGCAGAAGGGCATGGACATGCTCGCCGATGCGGCTGACGAGATCATCTGGAATGGCGGCAGGCTTATCGTGTTCGGCCAGGGCGACCACCACCTGGAGGACCATCTTCTGGCAACAGCCGCGCGCTATCCCGGCCGGATGGCCGTCCGTATCGGCTACGACGAGCCGATGGCTCATCTCATCCAGGGCGGCTCGGACGCCATAATCCAACCCTCGCGTTTCGAGCCCTGCGGCCTGACGCAGCTCTATGCGCTGCGCTACGGCTGCGTGCCTGTGGTTTCGCGCACAGGCGGCCTCTCGGAAACCATCATCGACGCCAACGATGCTGCAATGTCCGCGCGAGTGGCGACGGGCTTCCAGTTTCATCCGGTCAACACCGGCGGGCTGCGGCTTGCGCTACGCCGGGCGGTACATGCCTATGCCGATCGCAAGAACTGGGCACGCCTTCAGAACCAGGGCATGAAGACGAAATTCTCCTGGGAACGCAGCGCCCTGCAATATGCGGCGATCTACGCCAATCTCACGCGCCGTTCCGCGGCCACCGTCGGTCAGGTCCGCATCACGCATTGACAAAGAGGAACCGCGGGCGCGATCGGATGGTGACAAACGTCAGGGCCTTCGGAAGAGAGCGAGGCTCCGGCCTTCGAGTTCGAAATCCTTCTCTTTGACGATCCTCTCGCCATGCCGGGAAAGATCGGAAGTGGTCAGCTCCAGCACCCAGCCTTCCTTGCCGAATTGCGGAATGCGGAAAGGCACGTTGCCTTCGAACGGGTTGAAGAGCAGCAGCACATCCGACCAGATGCCGTCCTGGCCTTCGAGGTCCGCGCGAGACAAATGCAGGCCGAGCGTCGTGYCGTCGTCCCAATGTTCCGGCTTCTGTTCGCCGCCCCCGGCATTGAACCAGTTCACCTCCATGCCGTCGCGCCAGCTCTCGCGGCGAAGCAGAGGCTGCTCCCGGCGAAGCTTGATGAGATGGCGGCTAAATTCGCGAAGCTCCTCGCAGGTCTCCGGCAGGTTCTCCCAATGCACCCAGGAAAGCTCGCTGTCCTGACAGTAACCATTATTGTTGCCCATCTGGCTGCGGCCGAACTCGTCGCCCGCTAGAAGCATCGGCGTGCCATGCGAGAAGAACAGCGTCGCGAGGAAATTGCGCTTCTGGCGCTCGCGGATAGCGTTGATGCCTTCGTCATCAGTCGGACCTTCCGCCCCATAATTATAGCTGCGGTTATCGTTATGGCCGTCCTTGTTGCCCTCACCGTTCGCTTCGTTGTGCTTGTCGTTGTAGGAGACGAGGTCGTTCAGCGTGAAGCCGTCATGGGCAGCGATGAAATTGACGCTCGCCCAGGGCCTGCGGCCGCGCTGGTCATAGAGATCGCCGGAACCGAGCAGCCGCGCGGCAAAATCGTTGGAGACGTTTGTGCTCTTCCAATAATCGCGCACGGTGTCGCGATATTTGTCGTTCCACTCCGCCCAGCCGGGCGGAAAGCCGCCGACCTGGTAGCCGCCGGGGCCGATATCCCAAGGCTCGCCGATCAGCTTGACCGTCGAAAGCACCGGGTCCTGCGTCATCGCGTCAAAGAAGCCGCCGCGCTGGTCGAAACCCTCCGGTTCGCGGCCGAGGATGGTTCCGAGATCGAAGCGGAAACCGTCCACATGCATGTACTCGACCCAGTAGCGCAGCGAATCCATGACGAGTTGAAGCACCCGCGGATGCGAGGTGTTTACGGTGTTTCCGGTGCCCGTGTCGTTGATGTAATAGCGGTGCTGGTTCGGCATCGTCCGGTAATAGGAAAAATTGTCGATGCCCTTGAACGAAAGCGTCGGGCCGAGCTCGTTTCCTTCGGCGGTGTGGTTGTAGACCACGTCGAGGATCACCTCGATGCCGGCATCGTGAAAGGCACGCACCATGCTGCGGAACCCCTGAATGCCCTCGGGGCCGTAGTAGCGTGGGGCCAGCGCGAAGAAACCGAGCGTATTGTAGCCCCAGTAATTCCTGAGCCCCTTGTCGAGCAGGTGCTGGTCGTCGGGAAAATAATGCACGGGCATCAGCTCGACCGAGGTGATGCCGAGGCTCTTGATGTAATCGACCGATGCCTTGTGCCCCATGCCCTCGAACGTGCCGCGCAACTCCTCCGGAACGGCGGGATTGAGCTGCGTGAAGCCTTTCACATGCGTCTCGTAGACGATTGCCGCGGGCCAGGGGATGCCCGGCCTCTCATGGTCCTGCCAATCGAAGGCGTTCGGATCGATCACCCGGCATTTCGGCATGAAGGGCGCGCTGTCGCGTTTGTCGAAGGTGAGGTCCTTCTTCTTGTGAGCCAAGTCATAACCGAAATGCGCCGCGTTCCACCGGATGTCGCCGACAAGCTCGCGGGCATAGGGATCGATCAGCAGTTTGTTTGGGTTGAAACGGTGACCATGTTCCGGCGCGTGGGGGCCGTGAACCCGATAGCCGTAGAGCGCGCCGGGTCGAAGGCCGGGCACATAGCCATGCCAGACCTCGTTCGTATATTCCGGAAGCTCAAGGCGGGCCGTTTCTATCTTGCCGCTATCGTCGAAAAGACAAAGCTCGACGCGCTCGGCATGTGCGGAAAAGATCGCGAAGTTGACGCCCTCGCCATCAGGATTGGCGCCGAGCTGGTGCCACGAGCCCCGCTCAACGGTAAACTGGCTTGATTTCGTGTCCATGCCGTACCCTTTCGAACGGACGCGCTATTAATTGCGCGGCACGGCATTTCGTTCCCTGTCTGCTATCGCTGGACGGTTCCCGATGGCGATGTGGCCGGACTTTGCCCGCCGGTTCCCGTCTGAGGCGTGGGATCCTGGTCGGTCGGCGCCGTATTGCCGGTCTGGCCCGATTGCTGCGGAGAAGTGTTGTCCACCGGGTCCGCCTGGTTGTCGTTGGAACCGTCGCTGCAGGCGGCAAGAAACAGCGCCGCCGCGAAAGCTGCAATGGCGGGTTTCATTTCTTCTTGTCTCCGTTGTTCTGCCCGTCGCCCTTGTAGCGGCGATGCATGTCGAGCGCGATGACCTTCTCGATTGCCGCAACGTCTGCCGCCGCGGCAACCGGCACCGGATCGCTCGCGACCGCCTCCAGCACTTCCGGTGAGAGGGCGCCGTTGCGGATGACGTATTCCAGCGCTTCGCGCGTCTGGCGTTCGGCCTTGAGCTGCGCATAGAGAGCAAGGATCAGCCGATCCCTGATATCGTGACCGCCCCTGCCCGATCCCGATCCGGCAAATTCTGCCATGGGCATTCCTCCAAATCTGTCATCGGATTAACTTTCGGTCGCTGCCATTGTTCCCTCTGGGGGACACTCCCCTATCTGGAAAGAAGGGAGACCCTAACCGAGAGGAGACAATTAAATGACTGCGATGACCGCGCAGGAATTGGAGGGCCGGCTGAACGCCCATCGCGAGCTGATGATCGACCTGCTTGCGGCGATGATCGGCGGTGAGGTTACGATCACTGCCTTCCTGCAGAAGCTGCGGGACGACGCGACCTTCAAGGATAACGAGGAGGACCCCGGCGTGATGCCGGAAGATGGCTTCGCGATCGAAAACTCCGCAGCCAGGGAGGTCCGCTCGATCCTGGAAGCCGCCCGTGCTCGGGCAGATGCAGACCGGCTTGCGGGCCGCCGTCCGTAATTATGGCGAGCTTGCCGCCATTGCGGCGATATAATGGAACCGCCTTGGATGCTGCTTCGTTTCCCGCCTATTGGGGCGATGGAGGTATCTATGGTCAGAGAATGGGTGGAAGCCGCAAGTTTCATCCTCGTGGCGGCGGCATGTTATCTGATGATCGTGCCCGTCTGATGTCGGTCGAGATCTGACGTACTCTTGTGCGTCTATTCCGCCTGCCGCTCACGGCGGGAGAAATAGGCCGCAAGCGCCTCGATATCCCCATCGTCGATATTCTTCGCCGCCTCGATCATGAGGTGGCTGTAGCGCGTGCCGCCGCGAATGCCTTGCCGGAAAAGACGGAGCTGGTTTTCGATATAGCGGGCGCTCTGTCCCGAAAGCCGCGGATAGGTGGGATTGCCTCCCGTCCGCTCATGGCATGTAAGGCAGGCGGGAATTTTGTCCTCCGCCCTTCCCCTCTCCGCAAGCGCACGTCCGCGCTCGGTAAGTTCCTCGTCCGCCGATGCGGATAGCGGCGCAGGTCTTTCCTGCCCGGCGTAATGCTTCGCGAGTTCCTGCAGCACGTCGTCATGCAGCGAGCCGGCGGCTACTTCCATGATGCCGCTTGCCCTCTTGCCCTCGACATAGGCCCGCAGGCTTTCCAGGAGATAGGGTTCCGATTGGCCGGAAAGGCTGGGGATGAGGCTTCCCTCCTCAAGGCGGTTTTCCGCATGACAGGCCTCGCATGTCGCGAGCGTCTCCGAAAAGGCATTGGTGAGGACCGAGCGGTTGAAGCCCGCCAATCTTTGATAACCTTCCATATCGAGTTCGGGCAGCTTGCGCAGGAACGCAACCATCGCCCAGACTTCGTCGTCACGGCTCTCGGCCGGCCAGCCCGGCATGCCAGTGAAGCGCACCCCGTGCTTGACGATCTCGTAGAGCTGCTCGTCGCTCCAGGTCGGAACGGCCATTCTCAGGTCAGGCGGCACGGGCAGCATGGAAAGGACGGCCTGCGACCTCTCTGCCACCGGCGAGCCATGGCAGATCGCGCAGCCCGCCTCGTAGTGACCGGCGGCCGGAGGCAGCAAGGCAGGATCGGTAAGCGGCGGCGCCCTCACCCCGATGGCTGCGGTACGGACCGAATTACGCATCACCCAATGYAGGAACCAGTCCGTCACCGCCCAATGGCCGGTGCTGGCCCGTACGCCGACGAGACCCGACCAGCCGACAATGAGGCCGAGGATCGGCAGCAGGATGACGATKGCGATGAAATGCTTCCTGCTGATCCTCATCGCCCCGCACTCCCGGTTTCGTTCGGGACGCCTTCGGTCAGGCTGCGCGACAAGAGGGCCACGCCTCCGGCGAGATAGACGATGGCCCCCACCAGCAGCATCACCACGCCGCCCGCCTGCTGATCAGCGATGGCCGAGAGGGGAGTGCCGAAACAGCTCACTTCCTCAGTTCCGTAGAGCGGCCGGGGAGAGAGGGAAAGCAGAGCTCCGAGCAGCGTCATATGCATGGAGGTGAAGATGAGGCCGAAGGTTCCCGCAAGCCGCCGCTCCTCCCGTCCCGCCGCCGCGCCGCCGAGACAGGAAAGCCAGAGGACGACGCCGGCAACGAGGAAGGAGGCCTGCTCGATAACGGCGAATAGGATCGAGCTTTCCGCAAGCCCCCGCAGCGCCGGCAGATGCCAGCCCCAGACGGCAAAAAGTTCGAGGATCGAGGCGAAGACCGGAGTGATCCAATGCCGCCCTGCCGTCACATCGAAGCGCGTGCCGGAAAGGCCGAGGGCGACAAGCGGCGCGCCGCCGGCCACCACACCCATATGAACGACCATGTGCACGGAGAAGGACGTGCGGTTGGCCAAGGGCAACACGCCAATCCAAAGTATCGCGAGCAGGAGCACTCCCGTTGCAAGACAAAATCTCTTCATTGCTGGCACCCCGCAATGAAGATCAGCGGGATTGCCACATAGATCACTGCGACGAAGCTGAGGCCGGAGAGGAGGAGCGTGGCAAATCCCTGAAAGAGCTTGCGGTCTTCGCGAGTGGGGTCGTCATGAGGCGGGTCGTCCGAACCGAAGCCCCATTGCCGCCAGGCGAGAAAGGCGGAAACCACGATCATCACCAAGGCAATAAGAGTGAAGATGCCGAGACCGATCCGCATCATGTCGATCGAAATTTCGACCGCCATTTCCTTCGCGCAGAAGATGGCCATGGCGACGTAGCAGACCAGGAAATGCACGGCCCAGACCACGGGCGCCGTGAACAGGGTCCAGAGAGTTTCGATTTCGCGGGGGATGAAGCTCTTCATCTTCGGTCACCTCGCCAATGGGAACAGGCCGATCACGCTGAAGGTGACAACGGCGGTGACGGCCATGAAGTGCCAATAAAGAACGACATTGCAGATGTCCTGATCGTAGTCCGCCGTCATCCGCCCCATCAGGCTGCGGGCGAGGCAATAGAGCTGCATGATCGCTCCGACGGCGCCATGGGTGACGGTCCAGATGGCCACGATCCAGACAATCGCCGGATAGACATGCGCGGTCGGCTCCATGCCGTGGGCATAGGGGCCGGCAAGCCCCGCCGCTGAACCCGCAACCGTCAGCACGAAAGCGGCAACAAGACCCAATCGGGCGGCGACTATCCGGCCACGGCCATTGAGTTCCCGGACAAGGACCATCACGCCCCAGGCGATCAGGAAGAGAACCAGCGCGACCATGGGCCAGAGGGTGCCCGGTCCCGCAATGCCGGCGGTGAAATCCTCATGGATCGTCCAGTAGAAAAAATAGCCGAAGATCAGGCTCGCAAAGGCTGTTCCGTCACCGACCATGGTGATGAACATCGCCCACCAGCCGACCGAGGCCGGTCCCGAGACATAGATCGGCAGCTTTTCGCCGAGCCCGACGTCCATCTCAGGTGCTTCGGGAATGGGCGCGGTTCCAGTCCAGAGCCACACGAGAACCGCGATCAGGGTGATGATCGCGCAGACGATCGTGGTGATCCACCAATGGAAGGTGAGCGCGATGAAGACGCCCCCGAGCGCCACCGCAGCGATGATCGTGACATAGGAAACCCCGCCGACGCGCAGGCATTGGATAGGCTTGGCGTCGAGCGCCGAGGTCACCAGCGTTTCGCGATAGCCCGATTTCGCATCCGGCAGGTAGAAGCGGCCCGCTTCGATATCCTCCTGCAGATTGGGCTGATCCCAAAGGGGATAACGGCTGTTGATAATCGGCACGGAGCGCATGCCCCAGGTCTCGTCGGGATCATTGGTCCACTCCAATGTTCCCGAATTCCATGGATTGAGGTTGCGTCCCGCAGGCTTCGGCCTCGGCCGCACGACATCGATGACGAAGGTTGCAACACCTGCGGCGAAGATGAAGGCGCCGATAGTAGAGACAAGATTGAACCAGTCCCAGCCGATATCGGCCGGGTAAGTGAAGACCCTGCGGGGCATTCCCCGCAGGCCGGAAAAATGCATCGGAAAGAAGCCAATGTTGAAACCAGTGAACATCAGCCAGAAGGCAATCTTGCCCCAGGCATCGCTGAGCTTCTTGCCGGTGAAGAAGGGGAAGTAATAGTAGACCCCGGCGACGACCGGAAACAGCATGCCGCCGATCAGCACGTAATGCAGGTGGGCGACCACGAAATAGGTGTCGTGCGCCTGCCAGTCGAACGGCACCAGCGCCACCATGACACCTGTCAGCCCGCCGATCACGAAGATAATGATCCCGCCCGCCCCGAAAAGCATCGGAACGGAAAAGATCACCCGGCCCGCCAGCATGGTGGCGATGAAGACGAAGATCTGCACGCCCGTCGGGATGACCACCGCTTCGGAAACCGCCGAGAAGAAGGCGAGCGATATCTGCGGCAGCCCGGTGGTGAACATGTGGTGGACCCAGAGCCCGAAGCTGAGGAATCCCGTGCCCACCGCGGCAAGCACGATCCAAGAATAGCCGACGATCGGGCGCTGCGAGAAGGTCGGCACGATCATCGCCATCAGAGCGATCGCCGGCAGGAAGATGATGTAGACTTCCGGATGGCCGAATATCCAGAAGAGATGCTGCCAGAGCAGCGGATCGCCTCCCCGCTCCGCGTCGAAGAAGGGCCAGTCGAACATCCGCTCCATTTCGAAGAGGATGTCGCCGGCGATCAGCGGCGGAAAGGCGAACAGGATCATGCCCGCGACGATCAGCAGGTACCAGGCGAACATCGGCATCAGGTTGATGCGCATGCCGGGCGCTCGGCATTTCATGATCCCGACGATAATCTCGACGGCCGCGGCGATCGACGCCACTTCGATGAAGGAAAGGCCGAGCAGCCAGATATCCGCGCCGATGCCGGAAAACTCCTTGTCGGTGGCGAGCGGCGGATACATGAACCAGCCGGTATTCGGCGCCGAATTGAAGAAGATCGACCCGCAGACGAAAATGCCGCCGATGAGGAAACTCCAGTAGCCGAAAGCCGAAAGGCGCGGAAACGGCAGTTCCCGCGCGCCGAGCATGGACGGCAGGAGGAAGATCGCAATCGCCTCGAAGATCGGCACCGCGAAGAGGAACATCATGACGGTGCCGTGCAGCGTGAACGCCTGGTTGAAGAAATCCGCCGTCAGGAGATCGTTGTTGGGCACGACGAGCTGCAGCCGCATGAGCAGAGCAAGCAGGCCGGCAAACAGCATGAAGATGAAGGCCGTCACTCCGTACCAGAGGCCGATCTGGCTGTTGTTCACGGAAGTCCAGTAGCGGATGCCTTTCGGCGTTTCCCACACGTGACGCAGCCGCGCCTCCTGGGCCGCCCTCTCCTCCGGTGAAAAATTGCCGAGCTCCCTCTTCATCTGAGCTCCTTCAGATAGGCGGCGATCCGCTCGGCATCGCCCTCGGGCAGCATTCCGAAAGAGGGCATCCTCGCCTGCGGTTTGATTTCGGTCGGATAGCGAATGAAGCGGGCGATATGCTCCTGCGTATTGGAAAGGGTCCCCGCGCCGACCGTCGCCCGCTCTCCGAATGCGGTCAGGTCGGGGCCGATCGTCCCTTTCGCCTCGGTGCCGGAGATTGCATGGCAGGCCGCGCAGCCGTGGCGCAGGAACAGTGCAAGCCCCGCCCCCTCTGTGTTTACCGAAGCGGCTTTGCGCGCCGCGAGCCAGATGTCGTACTCGGTCGGCTCGAGCGCCAGTACGGAAAAGGCCATCAGGGCATGGGAGGGGCCGCAGAATTCGGCACAGACGCCGCGATAGGTGCCTGGTCGCGAAGCCTCCAGCATCAGCCGGTTGGTCCGCCCTGGAATCATGTCCATCTTGCCGCCGAGCGCGGGAATCCAGAAGGAATGGATAACGTCCGGCGATTTCACCTCGAAAACCACCGGCTCGCCGATGGGCATGCGCACCTCGTTGGCCGTCTCGAAGGCGAGTTCACCATCCGGATCGAAATAGCGCACCCGCCACCA
Source organism: Rhizobium sp. LCM 4573 (assembly GCF_001854865.1). Taxonomy (GTDB): domain Bacteria; phylum Pseudomonadota; class Alphaproteobacteria; order Rhizobiales; family Rhizobiaceae; genus Neorhizobium. The sequence goes on from NZ_MDDW01000001.1 coordinate 811,238, forward strand.
GAACTGTTCGCCGGTGACCTCGATCCGCCRCATGCCGCCATCCTGCCCCCCAAACCAGGGGCGAATATTCGGCATCAGCCATACCGCATAGGAGAGAAGAGCCGCGAGAATGAGGACGGGCAGGATCGCGCCGCACCAGAGGATCACCCGTCCTGCCGCCGCATCCGAATGGGCTTCGCGCTTGAGGYGGCCCGCATAGATGAGCGCGCCGACCACGGCAACCCAGATCAGCACGCCGCCGACAAGCATGGTGAAAAAGAGCGTTGCTATGTCCTCCGCCTCGGGTCCCGCGGGATCGAGGGCGGATTRCATGCCGGAACAGGAGGTAAGCAGGGGACAGAGACTGAGGAAAATGCCGCAGGAGAATGAAAGGCCCCGGAAGGGAACACCTCCACCGAAGCCGGCTTTCGATCGGATTGGCCGGCCTTTGTTGCCGGTCAAGCGGTCATTTTTCTTTCGGCACATGTTCGGCGAGCGGGGCTGGAGGTTGCAAACCGCAAAAACATTCCGCCGAAAACACGCTTCTCCGTAATTTGTTCCAACAGACCGATAACAAACTGTAACGGGCGGAGAAAAATTTGGAACGATTCAGGCCAGGAGAGGTTAATCGTTTGCGTTGGGTTTGACCCCAGATTTTCGCGACGGGAGAGAGATCATGCGAAACTTCATCGCCATGCTGAAGGAAAAATTCGTTCGGGCGGCTTCGATAAAGAAATGCGCGCAGCAGCAGAACGGCGAGATGCAGGTCGTCGTTCCGGAGGCTGTCGTGCTTCCGCTGCCGAAGGCGCCGCGCGAGGAGATCAGCGTGCCGGCCTCCATCAACGGGCGGGATTTGTCGACCGGCCGCCTCTGACGGCGGCCAAAATCTCAAGCACGAAATCTCATGTGAAAGGAGTTCGCGATGGCTGACATCGGGTCCGCAACCATTCTCATCCTTGCAGCCGACGGCTACGAGCGCTCTGAATTGCGCGTGCCGCTGGAGGAACTGCGAAAACGCGGCGCCAAGGTGAAGATCGCCTCGATCAAGACCGGCGAAATCAAGAGCTGGGACCAGAAGGATTGGGGCGACTCCGTACCCGTCGATCTCGCCGCCGCCGACGTCAAAACGGAGGAATTTGACGCGCTCGTTCTTCCGGGTGGACAGATCAATCCGGATATTCTGCGCACCGACGATAACGCGATGCGCGTGGTGCGCGATTTCGTAAGCAGCGGCAAGCCGGTGGCTGCCATCTGCCATGCGCCCTGGCTGCTTGTAGAAGCGGACGCGCTGCGTGGGCGCAAGGCCACTTCCTATCATTCGATCCGTACGGATGTCCGCAATGCAGGTGCCGCATGGGAGGACAAGGAAGTGGTCACCGATAACGGCATCATCACCTCCCGCTCGCCGAAGGACCTGCCGGCCTTCGTCGCGAAAATCGTCGAGGAAGTGCAGGAAGGCCGCCATAATCGCCGGGCAGCGTGACCGCCACGCTACGCTCTCATAGCTCGGCGACAACCGCCCGCGAGTAATCGCGGGCGGTTTCTATTCCGAGGTAGCACGCAGGAAGGCAAGCAACCGGCGCTCGTCCACTCGGAGGCCCTTCGGGCCAGCGGTCTCCTCCTCCAGAAGCTCCTCCAGAGGCGAGATGTCCTCAGAAAGCGAGAGGATGGAGGGATGGATGTAGCTGGAGCGGCAGACCGCCGGGGTATTGTGGAGCACATCCGCCGCCGCCTTGCACAAGACCTTGATCTTCGGCCGCTTCTGCTCCTCCTTCACGGTGTCCCAGGCGGCGCGGAACGCCGCGAGGCTTCCGCCCCAGGTGCGGAATGTCTTGGCCGATACGGCAAAGCCGGCCGCCTTCGCGAGATAGGCGTTCAGCCTGCCGGAATCGACAGGATGAGGCACACCGCTCTCATCCGGCCATGAGAACAGCTGACGCCCCGGCAGATCGGCAATCTCCTCGAAAATGCGTTGGAGCCGCGGATTTCGAAGCGTATGGCGGACCCGCTTGCCCCCCTTGGCCGTGAAACGCAGCAGCACTGCATCGTCGGAAACGGTCATATGCCGCTTGAGAAGCGTGGTGGCACCATAGGTGCGGTTCTCACGCGCATAGGCCCGGCTGCCTACCCGCAAGTGCGTGACATCCATCAACGCGACGAGCGCGGCGATCACCGCATCCGACTTGTCCAGACCCCGAGCGAGATCGCGGGCCGCGCGCCGGCGGATGCGCGGCAAGGCTTCGGCAAACTGGATCAGCTGATCGAATTTCTGCTCGCTGCGGAAATTCTGCCAGTCGGGATGGTAGCGATACTGCTTCCGCCCTCGGGAATCGTAGCCGGTTGCCTGCAGGTGGCCATTCGCATCCAGGCATATCCAGACATTCTCGTAGGCCGGCGGTAGCCCAAGCGCGTCGATCCTTGCCCGCTCGTCCGGATCGGTCAGAAGCTCTCCATCCGGCAGGCGATAGCAGAAGCCTCGCCCCCGCCGGAGCCGGCGAATGCCCGGCTCCGTATCGCTGACATAGACAAGCCCGATGGATTTTAGGGAGGCGGCATCGATATCGATGGTCTTCGGAAGTGCGTCCATGGCCGCTTAACGGCAGCCAGGAAACGAAGTTCCTCCGTACCTCAATTGAACGCGAGATCCTTGAGACTTTCGGAGGAATCCCGCTCGAAGGCAGCACGGGGCGCCGTCAGTGTCCAGCGCAGCCCCTCGTCTAGGAACTCCATCTCCACGGTTCCGCTGAACGCGGCCGAGGCGTGCCTCTGAACGATGGTCGTGCCGAAGCCTGTCCGGGAAGGCTCCTTGGCAGGCGGACCGTCCAGCTCCTCCCATCGGATACGAAGCTTCGTTTCGTCTTCGACCTCAAAGTTTTCCCAGGTGAGGCGAACTTTACCCTGGGGCACGGAGAGAGCGCCGTATTTGACGGAATTCGTGGCGAGCTCGTGCAGGACGAGCCCAAGGTTCTGCACAGCCTCGGCCTTCAGCGTGAAATCCTCGCCGCGCATTTCAACCCGCTCGAAGGCTTCCGCGAAAGTGCCTAGTTGGATTTCCACCACGCGACGTATCGACACGCCGGCCCATTGCTCCCGCGCCAAGGCTTCGATCGACTTGCCGAGTCCCTGGAGGCGGTTGCCGATCGCCTTCTGGAACTCCTCCATCGTCGTGTCTTGCCGGGCGAGCTGCCGCATCATCGCCTGGACGAGCGTCAGGATGTTCTTCGTGCGATGAACGAGCTCATGGAGAATGAGATGTATGCGGTCCTCGGCCTGGCTCCGGTCGAAGGATGCATTGGAAAGGGCGATGGCGATCTGGTTCGCTTCGGTGATCTTCGTCTCAACCGGCGAGACGATCTCGCCTTTGCCGATTCTTTTCGCCATTTCGGCGATCTGGCGGATCGGAATACGAAGCTGACGCGCAACGAGCCAGGCGAACAGCATGCCGACAGCAAGAAACAGCAGGCTTCCCCCGACCAGCTGCCGCATCGTCGAAAGAATGCTCGCCTGTGCCGATTCGATCGGCCCCCAGACGACCGCCTTCCACGACCATCCCGTAACCTGGGCATAGCCGTACATCTGCCGCGGAGTTCCGTCGACATCTTCGATCGTGCCGCTGAAGCCGCTCATCAGCCGCAGGGTTTCTTCCGGAAACGTGCTGCCGAAAGCGGGGCTCTTCTCGCCGCTGGACGTCACGACCTTGCCGGTGCCGTCCACCACCGCCACCGACCAGTCCTTCGCCAACCCTTCGGTCGATACCAGCCTTTGGAGATCATCGACATTCTGCGTCATGATGAGGGCGGCGCCCACATGCGAAAGAGACTGCGGCAACGGCAGCGTGATGTTGAAGACGAAGCGGCCGCTCGTCGCTCCGAAGAAGACGTTGGAAACCTCGGTCACCCGCGATTTGAGCGCCGATTCCAGCGAGCCCACATTGGCAACCCTGCCGAGAGGCGTGYCGAACGGCACCCGCGTGTTCAGGCGCTGCTGCCCGTCGCGGTCGACCAGGATGACATAGACCGAATTGGAACGCAGGCTGTTCTGGGTTCGGTTGTGAAAGGAGCGCAGGTCGCCGTTTTCGAGTTCCGGCGACGTGGCCAGGATGCGAAGCGTCGTCGACATGTCCTGCAGCTCGCGATCGATCGCACGCGCCACGAGCTGGGCATCCTCCGCCGTTTCATTGGAAAGAATCTCGCGTTCGTTCGCTTCCAGCTCCATCATTAGGAACGCGACGAACACAAGCAGCGGCACGGCGACCACCGCCGCGAGCGCGACCAGGTAGACACCGATGGACGCGGTTGGAAAAAGACGCGAAATCCTAATCATTTCGCGCCCTTGCCATACGCGGCACACTGCAGGGGCAACAAGCTCCCGCACGCATTTTCATTTCGTATCCCGCCCTTTGCTAATATAGCAACGAATACTTTTCTATCCGCTTTTGTTGGCAGGGCCAAGGATTGATTGCCGGCCGCGTCCTTCTTCTTCATCAAAGGAAGACCGGCTGCAGATGGGCGGCAGCCACCCTGCAATCATCGATGCAGGGTGGCTGAAGGAGACTCATCGATTGAGCAGATGGGCGATATCGTGACCCGTCAGGAAGTGTGCTTGTGCCGTTCGCCCACGTCGAAATTGGGGTCCCATTCGCTTTTTGGCGGCTTTTGTCCGGGAGGAATCTTATGCGCTGTCGCATCTTCCGACCCGGTGATCTTTGTCGGTTTTGCACTCGCCACACCGCTGGCTTTGGCACCTTCCCTGATTCTTCCGAATTGTCCTTCAGCGTCACGCCGAATGGTATCCGCCTTGCCGTCCTTGCCGGATTTCGTCATCAAACCGCTCCATTTCGCATAGGCGCCCGGGACGGCGCCCTCTCTTTGGCCCGTGACCCCGCACCTCAGACGGTGGTTGAACCACTCACAACGTCGGTGGAGGTGTTGTTCAGCCGCAGATTATTCTGCACGTGCCGAACTCCGGAAACATCGTCGGTGAGGTCCTCGGCACGTCGCTTGTCCCAGCGGCTGGATACGAAACCATCGAGGGTGACCTCGCCCTCCTTCACCGTCACGGAAATGTTCGAAGCATCGAGAAGTGGATCATCGCTGAGGCGGTCGTTGACATCCTCCTCGATGCGCGCGTCCGAGCGCCTGTAACCGCGCGGCCCCTTGCCTCGGTGCTCGTCCATCGCGCGGCGCTGCTCGGCATCCTCGTCGCCGAACCAGGAAGCGACCTCGTCGCCCGCTCGTTCCATGAAGCCGCGCTTGCGGCCGTAATCTCGCTCGCCGCGGTAGCCCGGGCGTTCGTCAGAGCCGTAGCGCTCCGGACCGTAGCCGTAATCCGCTCCACGGCCGTAACGATCGCCGTAAGACTGACCGAAGCGATCGCGGCCGGGTTCGTAGTGCAGGGTTGATGGGCGCGCGCGATAGGATTCGCGGGCCCAGACACGCGACTGGTCATTGTCGCCGTAGCCGCTGTCATAGCCGAAATCGTCCGCAGCCCACTGCCCGCCGCGGCCGTACCGCGAGCGGTCCTCTTCGCTCCGACCGAAAGCGCGCCGCCCCGGATCACTCTCCTCGCTGCGCTGGTAATCGCCGAATCCCCGGACGTATCCGGTGTCGCCCGGACGATAATCGCCTGTTTCGCGGGAGGGGTCCCGCTCGTCCCGCGTACGGTCGTTTCTGTATCCGCCCGAGCGGGAATAGGTTCCGTTCGCCATTGCCTGTCTCCTCGATTTTCGGCTTCGTTCCATCGATCACAGAATACCAACCGAACCGCTGCGGCATGGGATTGTTCCGGCACGCGTGCCGCGGGAGGAACAACAAAGCCGGTTCGGGAATTTCCCTACGGAATGGATTTGTTCCAGGCACGTTTTCGCGAGACAAAGCCATGACCGACCGAACCAGGCGGGTTCTGCCCGATGGAGAACTGACCGCAGTCAAGGATGAGCGCGCCTTTCAGGAGAAGACCTGGACCACGGAGCGGGTGGCCTGGATCGGCTTTGCGCTTCTGGTAATCGCCGCGCTGCTGGGTCTCGCTGGCGGCGGCGGTTGGGCGGCGCAGCGGGAAGGCCGGTATGGCGCCGCTCAGATGAAGATGCCGGCGATCACCCGTTCCGATGCCCCGACCGAGTTGACGGCTGTCTTCGACGGGGCTGGCGAACGCAGCCTCGTCCTTTCCGCGGGCTTCCTAGATGCCTTCCAGATCGAAGCCATCCAGCCCGCACCAGAAGCTGTCCGGATCGAAGGGGAAAACCGTATCTTCCGGTTTCCGCCCGGCGAAGGCGCACCCTTGCGGGTGCGGGTTTTCCTGAAGACGCATTCAGCGGGGATCTTCCGCTTCAATGCCGGCACGCCGGGCCAGACCGCGCAATTTACTCTGATCGTCCTACCATGAGGTGAAACCATGGAATCCGTTATCCGCGGCGTCACGATGTATCTCGTCCTGCTTCTGATCATCCGGCTTTCCGGCCGACGAACGCTGTCGCAGATGACGCCGTTCGATCTGGTCCTGACCTTGATGATCTCCGAAACGACGCAGCAGGCGATGGTTGGAGAGGACCATTCGATCGCCAACGCGGTGATCCTGATCGTCACGCTCGTGGCGAGCGATATTCTCCTCTCCTATGTCAAGCGGTGGTGGCCCACCGTCGGCAAGGCAATCGACGGCGTGCCGACCATGCTGATCGTGGAAGGTCAGGTGGATGAGCGAGCACTGCAGCGAAGCCGCATCGAAATGACCGACATCATGGAAGCGGCACGCCAGAGCCAGGGCATCCCCAAGCAATCGGAGATACGCTTCGCGATACTGGAGGCGAGCGGCCGCATCAGCATCATTCCCTTCAAGGAAGGCTGATGTTCCACTCGCCCGATCTCAGTCGATGCGCGCGCCGCTCTCGGGATCGAAGACGACCGCCTTGTCGAGATTGAAGGCGAAGGGAAATTTCTGTCCCGGCGCAATATGCACGTCGGCGCGGGTGCGGGCGGTGAAGTTCGTTCCGTGCAGCCTGCCGGTCACGAACGTATCGGATCCGGTCGGCTCCACCATCGTGACATCGGCATCGATATGGGCGATCGAACGCGCCTGCGGGTCGGCAAGTCCGGCATCGCTGATCGCTTCCGGCCGCAGGCCGACGATGACTTCCTTGCCCTCAGGCAACGCGGCGGAGACCGAAGGCGGCATGGCGATGGTGATGTCGTTGCCGAAGAGCACGATGCGGGAAGCGCCGTCGCTGGAAACGACCTTGCCCTTCAGCATGTTCATCGCGGGAGAGCCCATGAAATCCGCCACGAAGAGATTGGCGGGATGGTTGTAGATTTCCGCCGGCGTGCCGACCTGTTGCACGGTGCCTTCCTTCAGCACGACGATCTTGGTGGCGAGCGTCATCGCTTCGATCTGGTCATGCGTCACGTAGACGATCGTGGCGTTGGTGTTCTGGTGGAGCGCCTTGATCTCGGCGCGCACCTCGACGCGCAGCTTGGCGTCGAGGTTGGAGAGCGGCTCGTCGAACAAAAAGACGCGCGGCTGACGCACCAGCGCCCGACCCATCGCAACACGTTGGCGCTGACCACCGKAAAGCTGGCTCGGCCGGCGCGTGAGCAGGTGCTCGATCTGCAGCGTCTTGGCGACCGATTTCACGGCTTCCGCGCGGGCACCCTTGTCGACACCGCGCATTTCGAGCGCGAAGGCGATATTCTCCTCCACCGTCATGTTCGGATAGAGCGCATAGGACTGGAAAACCATGGCGATGTCGCGCTTCGACGGATGCAGGTCGTTCACCACATGCCCGTCGATGACGATGTCACCGGAGGTCAGCGGCAGAAGGCCGGCAATCGCGTTGAGCAGGGTCGACTTGCCGCAGCCCGAAGGGCCGACCAGCACCAGAAAGCCGCCCTTTTCCAGCTCGATATCGATCCCTTTCAGAACCTCGGCATTGCCGATCTTCTTGCGCAGGTTCTTGATTTGAAGAAAGCTCATATGCCTTATCCCTTGACTGCGCCGGCCATCAGGCCGCGCACGAAATAGCGTCCGGCGACGACATAGACGAACAGCGTCGGCAGCGCGGCGAAGACAGCGGCGGCCATATCGACATTGTATTCCTTGACGCCGGTGGAGGAGGAAACGAGGTTGTTGAGCGCCACCGTCATCGGCGACGCCGCGCCGGAAGAGAAGGACACGCCGAACAGGAAGTCGTTCCAGATATTGGTGAACTGGTAGATGATGGTCACGACGATAATCGGCCCGGAGCTCGGCAGCAGGATACGCCAGAAAATCCGGAAGAAACCTGCGCCGTCGATCATCGCGGCCTTCACCAACTCGTCGGGGAAGGCTTCGTAATAGTTTCGGAAGAACAGCGTGGTGAAACCGAGGCCGTAGACGACGTGGACGAACACCAGTCCCGTGGTCGAGTTAGCAAGCCCGAAAGTGCCGAGAACGCGCGCCATCGGGATCAGAACCGCCTGGAATGGAATGAAGCAGGCAAACAGCATCATGCCGAAGACGATCTTATGGCCGGGGAAGCGCCATTTGGTCAGCACGTAGCCGTTCAGCGCGCCAAGCAGCGTGGAGATGGCAACGGCCGGCACGACCATGCGGATTGAGTTCCAGAAATAGCCCTTGATACCGCCGCAGGTGACGCCGATGCAGGCTTCGCCCCAAGCCTTCACCCATGCAGCAGTCGAGGGATCGCGCGGCAGCGCGAGCATGTCGCCGGCGCGGATCTCGTCGAGCGACTTCAGCGAGGTCGTGATCATCACGTAGAGCGGCAACAGGTAAAGCAGCGCCAAAAGGATGAGGCACGCATAGATGACATAGCGCGCCGTGCGGGCCGAGCCGGCGCTGACGGTTTCCTGGGCGGCGCTCATTGGTGCTTCTCCCGAAGCTCGGAATAGAGATAGGGGACGATGATCGCGGTGATGCCCATCAGCATCATCACAGCGCTTGCCGAACCTACGGCCATCTGGCTGCGTGTGAAGGTGTAGGAATACATGAAGGTGGAGGGCAGTTCCGTGGCGTTGCCGGGGCCGCCGCCGGTCAGCGCGATGACGAGGTCGTAGGACTTGATCGCCATATGCGCCAGCACGATGAAGGCCGAGAGGAATACCGGACGCAGCAGGGGAATGATGATGCGGCGGTAAATGGAGACCGTCGGCGCGCCGTCGATCTGCGCCGCCTTGATGATTTCTCCATCTATGCCGCGAAGTCCCGCCAGGAAYATCGCCATGACGAAGCCGGACGCTTGCCAGACGCCGGCGATCACGACCGTATAGATCGCCATGTCGGTATTGACGAGCCAGTCGAACTTGAAGCTTTCCCAGCCAAGATTGTGCACGGTCTTTTCAAGGCCGAGGCCGGGATTGAGAAACCACTTCCAGGCCGTGCCGGTCACCACGAAGGAAAGCGCCATCGGATAGAGGAAGATCGGCCTCAGCACCCCTTCGGCGCGGATGCGCTGGTCCATCAGGATCGCGATGAAGAGGCCGATCGCGATGCACAGCCCGATATAGAGCACGCCGAAGATGGCGAGGTTCTTCATCGCCATGTACCAGTTCGGCTGCGACCACAGGCGGTAATAGGCATCGAGCCCGACGAGATCATAGACCGGCAGGATGCGCGAACGGGTAAAGGACAGATAAACGGTCCATAGAATGAAGCCGTAGACGAAAACGAGGATGATCGCGAAAGAGGGCGCGAGCACGATCTTCGGAAGCGTTCCGCGCAATCTGTCCGCGAAGGACGGCCCCGAACGGCGCTGCTCCACGACGGGAACGGGTTCAATTGTCGTCATGATGACCTCCGGCCTGGGACCAGATGGAGAGAGTGGCTAGGCAAGCAGGACTTGCGAAGTGGCCGGGAATATTCCCGGCCACCTCTAATGACGGATATACCGTAGGGGACGCGATCACTGCGCCGCGGCGACGGCTTCCGGCAGACGCTTGAGAGCGTCGTCAGTCGAGAGCTGGCCGTTGAGGTGCTGCGTCACGACATCGAAAACGGCTTCCTTGACGGCGGACGGCTGGGCATGGCCATGGGCCAGCGAGCCGGCCAGGGTGCCACCGGAGGCAGCTTCGGCAAGGTCCTTCATGCCCTTCTTGCCGCAATCATCGAACTCGGTATCCGGAACGTCTGTACGGGCCGGAACGGAACCCTTCACGGTGTTGAAGGCGATCTGGAAGGCCGGGTCCTCGACGGCCGAAGCCATCTTGAGCTGGGCGTCGCGCTTGTCTTCACCGACATCGAACATGACGAACTGGTCGGAGTTGAAGAGCACCGAGCCCTGAGTGCCGGGGAAGCGGATGCAGACGAAGTCGGTGCCAGGCTTCTTCTCGGCGCGCAGCCACTCACCCTTCGACCAGTCGCCCATTTGCTGGGCGCCGGCCTTGCCCTCGATGACGAGCGCCGTCGAGAGGTTCCAGTCGCGGCCGGAGAAGTTCGGGTCGAAATAGGTGCGCAGCTTCGACATTGTGTCGAACACCTTGCGCATCGTATCGCCGGAAAGCGCTTCCGGATCGAGTTCGATGACAGCCTTCTTGTAGAAATCCATGCCGCCGGTCGAGAGCACGACGGATTCCCAAAGCGTGCCGTCCTGCCAGGGCTGGCCGCCATGGGCAAGCGGGGTAATGCCCTGCTCTTTGAACTTGTCGAGCAGCGCGATGAGCTCGTCGATGTTCTCTGGTGCCTTGCCGCCGGCCTTGTCGAGCGCAGCCTTGTTGAGCCACAGCCAGTTGGTCGAGTGGACGTTCACCGGAGCGGCGATCCAGTGGCCATCATACTTGGAGAACTCCTGGAGAGCCGCCGGGATGACCTTGTCCCAACCCTGCTCCGTGGCCAGATCGTCGAGATTGCCGACGACGCCCATTTCGGCCCAATCCTTGATGTCGAAGCCGAGCATCTGCACGGCTGTCGGCGGATCACCGGAAGTGACACGTGCGCGAAGCGCGGTCATGGCCTGGACACCCGAGCCGCCGGCAACCGGCATATCCTTCCAGGCAACGCCTTCTTTCTGCAGGTTTTCCTTGAGCACGTTGAGCGCCGCAGCCTCACCGCCCGAGGTCCACCAGTGCAGGACTTCCACCTCTTCCTGCGCCTGCACGGCACCGGCCGTAAGCGCGATGACCGCCGCGCCGGCAGCAAGTTTGCTGATCATTCGAATATTCATTGAGAATCTCCCTTTGCATCCGGGCTCCTCTCCGGATATCGAGTTATAACGATATAAATGCCTCGCGAGTCAACCCGGCTTCAGGATTTTTTAAGCACTTGACCGAAGCGGCAAGCCAATGAAAAAATTAGGGAAATTGGTATCTACCAATTTTTACTCGGGTATCGAGAAAAACTCCCGGTGTGTTTGCGGGAATCTGTAACGTTTTAGGAGGCGCTCACCCCGCGTTTTATGGGGTGAGGTGGAGGAAGACGAATGCCGCTGGAGGACCCGGCCCACAAGGGACGGCGGGCGAAGCCCGACCGCACCCCCGAAAGGATGGGACGCGATGAGAAACCGACACYGAAAACCGTTGCCGAACTGACCGGCCTTGCCGTGACGACGGTCTCGCGCGCGCTTGCCGGAGCGCCCCAGATCGCGCTGGAAACGCGACTGAGGGTGCGGCAGGTGGCTGAAGACATCGGCTACCTACCGGATCGCGCTGCCCAGCGCCTCAGAACCGGCCGTACCAATGTCATCAGCCTGGTTCTCGATCCGCACGAGGAAATCCTCGGCTATGCGACCTCGATGATCAGCGGGATAACAGCGGCGCTTCGCGGCACGCCCTATCATCTGGTCATCACCCCGCACTTCTCCGACCTGCCGCAGGTCGAGCCCGTGCGCCACATCATGCGCAACCGCATGGCGGACGGCATCATATTCAGCCGCACCGAGCCTGCGGACGACCGCGTCAAGCTGCTGGTGGAGAACGACTTCCCCTTCATCTGTCACGGTAGGACGGAACTCGCGACGCCTCATCCTTACGTGGATTACGACAATTACGGCTTCGCCTATGAGGCAGCGCGAAGGCTGATTGCCGCCGGTAGCCGGAAGCTCGCGATCATCCTGCCGCCGGAGCGCTTCACCTTCGCCCATCACATGCGGCACGGCTTCATGACCGCCGTGCGCGAAGAGGGCGTGGCCTTCGAGATCGCCAAGGGCGTCACGCTCGACAGCAAGTCGCACGAGATTCGCGACTGCATTTTCAGCAGGCTGGGAGAGCCTGACCGGCCGGACGGTTACGTCTGCGGCGGCGAAGTTTCGGCGCTTGCAGTAATGGCCGCTTCCCAGGATCGTGGGCTGGAGCTTGGCAGGGATATCCGGTTGGTCGCCAAGCAGACTTCCGGCCTTTTCGACGAAATACGCCCACGCGTCGAGACGATCTACGAGGATCTCTCCGAGGCGGGCCTGTTGATGGGACGGCTTCTTCTGAAAAGGATCRCCGGACCTGTGCCGGTCGGCGAACTTCAGGCTCTACAGACGCTCTGAGCGTAATGGCCGCGCGATTGTCGCGTGGCCATCGATCTCAATCCTCTTCCTGGAATACGGCCTCGCGCTTGGCCTTCACGCTCGGCATGAAGACGACGACGAGAACGAGTGCAGCAATGAGGAGGAGGCCCGCGCTGATCGGACGCGTGATGAAAGTGGTGGCATCCCCGCGCGACAGGATCATGGCTCGCCTCAGGTTTTCCTCGAGCAACGGCCCCAGCACGAAGCCGAGCAGCAGCGGCGCTGGCTCGCAGCGTAGCTTGGTGAGCACATAGCCGATGAGGCCGAAGAAGGCGACCGAATAGAGGTCGTAGACGTTCGAGTTGACGCTGTAGACCCCGATCGAGCAGAAGGCCATGATGATCGGGAAAAGTACGTAGTAGGGGATCGTCARCAGCTTCACCCAGAGTCCGATCAGCGGCAGGTTGAGAACCACCAGCATCAGGTTGCCGATCCACATCGACGCGATGATGCCCCAGAAGAGCGCCGGCTGCTCGGAAGCGACGTTCGGTCCCGGCACGATGCCCTGGATGATCATCGCGCCGATCATCAGCGCCATCACCGGATTGGCCGGAATGYCGAGGGTCAGGAGCGGGATGAAGGAGGTCTGTGCCCCGGCATTGTTGGCCGACTCCGGTCCCGCCACGCCCGCGACCGCGCCGCGGCCGAACTCTTCCGGATGCTTGGAGACCTTCTTCTCGACGGTGTAAGAAGCGAAGGAGGCCAGGATCGCGCCTCCGCCCGGCAGGATGYCGAGCACCGAACCGATTACCGTGCCACGCAGCACCGGCGCGATCATGCGCTTGAAGTCGTCCCTGGTCGGCAATAGTCCGCTGACCTTGGACATCAGCACCGTGCGCGTCTTCTCGCTTTCCAGATTGCGAAGGATTTCCGCGACGCCGAAAACCCCGACCGCGACCGCCACGAAGTTCAGGCCATCGGAATATTCGCGGATGCCGAGGTTGAAGCGCGGCGTGCCGGTATAGATGTCGGTGCCGACAAGGCCGAGAAGCAACCCGAGCACCACCATGGCCAGTGCCTTGACAACCGAGCCGTGCGCAAGCGCGATCGAGGAGACCAAGCCGACGATCATCAGCGAGAAATATTCCGCCGCACCGAACTGCAATGCGATTTCGGTCAGCGGCGGCGCGAAGATGGCCACGAGGAAAGTCGACACCGTGCCCGCGAAGAACGAGCCGAGCGCAGCGATGGAGAGTGCTACCCCTGCCCGGCCGTTGCGCGCCATCTGGTAACCATCGATCGCGGTTACGGCGGAAGAGGATTCACCCGGCATGTTGATGAGGATCGCCGTGGTCGAACCGCCGTATTGGGCGCCGTAATAAATGCCCGCCAGCATGATGAGCGAAGAGACCGGCTCGAGCTGAAAGGTGATCGGCAGCAGCATGGCGATGGTCGCCGTCGCGCCGATGCCGGGCAGAACACCGATGAGTGTCCCGAGAATTACGCCGATGAGGCAGAAGAACAGGTTTTCAACCGAGGATGCGGTCGAAAATCCGAGCGCCAGATTGCTGAAAAGATCCATCCGTCCCTCCTAGAAGCCGAGCCACGGACCGAAGCGCCGGAAAGGCAGGCCAAGGCCGTAGCTGAATACCGCCACCGAGAAGACCGTCAGCAGCGCTGCAAGAACGAGCGCCGTCAGCGGCTTCATCCGGCTGGAGGCGAAGGATGCGAAGAAGGCCGTCACGAACAGCGCCGGCACGAAGCCGAGGCCGCGCACGGTAAGCCCGAAGAAGATCGGCGCCGGCAGAATGAAGAATATGCCGCGCCAGGCGATCGGCCCGATCGGCTCCCCCTCCGCCCTGAACGACTGGGCGAGAATGATGAGGCCGAAGAGAACCAACGCGCCCGAGAGGAGCAGCGGGAAATAGCCGGGGCCCATCCGGAAGGCCGTGCCGAGTTCGAGCTGAAGCGACTGGAAGGCGAAGAAGAAACCGAGCGCCACGAACAGCAGTCCGCAGATCAGGTTGGTACTGTCAAATTGCAAGGATTTCATGGTGTCTCCCATAGACTGAAAGACCTGCCAACCTGGGCTCCCAACCCAAACCGGCTGTCGTGAACCATCCGCTCACGGGTCCTCCGCCCCTCAATGAGAAAGGGACAGCCGCCGCTGCCTGCCTGCGAGGCGGCTGTCCGCATGTCCCCCTCCCCGACTATCGCCGAAGAGGGAGGCCGATCCGACACAACCGATACCGGCTGCATCCGTAGATCAGTCTGCGTATTGACCGGCCGCTTCGATCACCGGCTTCCAGCGGGCGATCTCACCTTCCAGCTTAGCCTTCAGCGCAGCAGGCGTCGCATCCGCTTCCGGCGAAGGCGCGGTGCCGAGTTCGGCGAAGCGCGCGGCGACATTCGGGTCCTTGAGCGCCACCTGCAGCGACTTGGAAAGTCGCTCGGTGATCTCTGCCGGCGTGCCCTTCGGCGCATAGATGCCATGCCAGATGCCGACCTGCAGATTGGGCAGCCCCGATTCGGCAACGGTCGGGATATCCTTGAGAATGTCCAGGCGCTCCGGCGAGGTCACGGCATAGGCCTTGATCGTGCCGCCCTGAATCTGCTTCGTCGTGTTGGTGGTCTGGTCGCACATGATGTCGACTTGGCCGCCGAGCAGATCGGTCATGGCCGGACCGGTACCCTTGTAGGGGACGGTGACTAGCGGCGTTTCGATGGCGCTCATGAACAGCATGCCACACAGATGCGAGGCCGCGCCGATTCCGGCATTGGCCACGGTGACCGTATCTTTGTTGGCCTTCGCATACTCGATCAGCCCCTTGAAATCGGTCGGTTCGAGATCCTTGCGGGCGACAATGGTCATCGGCACGTCGGTAACGAGGCCGACATATTCGAATGCGTTCAGCGTGTCATAGGACAGCTTGCGATAGAGGGTTGCGCTGGTCGCCATACCGATGTGATGCAGCAGCAGCGTGTACCCATCCGGATCGGCCTGCGCTACGCGGCCGGCACCCAGCGTGCCGCCGGCTCCGCCGACGTTTTCGACGATGATCTGCTGGCCGAGGTCCTTCGACATGGCTTCGGCGACGAGGCGCGTCACCGTATCGGTCGGACCGCCAGCCGAGAAAGGCACGACCATGGTGATCGAGCGCTCGGGATAACCCTGCGCTCCCGCCGAAACGGAGAAGAGCGAAAGAGCCGCGAACGCGGTTGCGCCGAGAACGGCGTTGAACATTTTCATTGTGTTTCCTCCTGCGTCAGAGCCAGCGGGCGCAGCTTCCTCCCGCGCCCGGCCTGGATAACTTCATTTGCGCACCATGGCAGTTTGCCGCAATCGCTACCGAGGGCAACTCAGTATTTTCCACCCATGCGCTTTCACAGCATGGGTGGAAATGGGAACAACTCTTCCAAAGGATGGGTGGATTTCCACCCATCCAGTTTCATAAAAGTAAGAACGGGCAATATGGAGCATGGATAAACTCTCCTGCGGGTCCGAGTTGTTTCAGGAATCCCGGTCTTCCTGCAACATCTGCTCAGGCCCCAGCAACTTCTTGTCGAGGCCGTATTTCTGCATCTTCTCATAGAGCGTCTTGCGGGAAATGCCGAGAGATTCGTAGACCGGACGAAGCGCTCCGCCATGCGCTGCGATCGCGCCCGCGATGATGTTGCGCTCGAAGGCGGCCACCTTGTCCGCCAACCGGCCGGCATCCGGGCGGGATGGACCGCCGGGCTCTCCCGGCGCGCTGTCGAGGCCGAGGACGAACCGGTCGGCGGCATTGCGAAGCTCCCGCACATTGCCCGGCCAGTCGCGCTGGGCGATGCTCGATATCAGTTCCGGCGGTACGTCCGCATCCTCCCGGCCGTAGCGGGCGGCGGCCTCGCGCAGGAGTTGCAGGAAGAGAAGCGGGATATCCGGCCGCCGCTGTGCCAGGGAGGGCACATGAATGGTCGCGACGTTCAGGCGGTAGAAGAGATCGGCGCGGAACCTTCCGGCGGCGACCTCGGCTTCCAGGTCCACCTTGCTGGTCGCAATGAAACGCACGTCGAGCGGCACCGTCTCGTTCGAGCCGAGCCGCGTGATCACCCTCTCCTGCAGCACCCGCAGGAACTTCGCCTGGAGATCGACAGGCATGGAGCCGATCTCGTCGAGCAGGATCGTCCCGCCACGTCCATGCTCGAATTTTCCATATCGCGGCCGGAGCGCGCCGGGAAAGGCGCCGGCCTCGTGGCCGAAAAGCTCGCTTTCGATGAGATTTTCCGGCAGGGCAGCGCAATTGATGGCAATGAAGGGACGGTTCGCGCGCGAGCTGATGTCGTGCAGCGCCCGCGCCACTACTTCCTTGCCCGCGCCCGTCTCGCCGATGATCAGCGTATCGGCATCCGATGCGCCGATTGCCCGGATGCGGTAGCGCAGGTCCACCATCACCTGGGTACGGCCGGGAAGCCGCGCTTCGAGATCGTCGCGCTTGCCGGCCACGGCTCTCAGCCGCCGGTTTTCGAGCACCAGGCCGCGCCGGTCCATCCCGCGGCGGATGATGCCTGCCAGATGCTGCGGAGTGAACGGCTTTTCGAGGAAATCATAGGCTCCTTCCCGCATGGCTTTGACCGCAAGCTGCACATCGCCGTGCCCGGTAACGAGGATCACCGGTATTTCCGGGTCGAGTTCGCGGATCCGATGCAGAAGCGTCATGCCGTCGGTACCGGGCATGCGAATGTCGCTGACAACGACCCCATCGAAGCTGAAGCCGGTCAGCTCCAGCACATGGTCGGCCGTCGAAAAGGTCTGGACGGTCAGCCCGAACAGTTCCAGCGCCTGGGCGGTGGAACGGCGCAGCTCCTCCTCGTCATCGACCAGCAAAACCCTCTGCTCGCTCACTCGGCCGCCTCCTGCAGGTTCTTGTCGGCGACTTCGAGTTCGATCAGAAAAAGCGCGCCCCCCTCCGGATGGTCGGAAACGCTGAGGCTGCCGCCGAAATCCTTGACGATGTTGTAGGAAATCGAAAGGCCGAGACCCAGCCCCTTGCCGACGCCCTTGGTGGTGAAGAAGGGATCGAAGATGCGCTCGCGGATGGCCGCGGCCACGCCCGCGCCACGGTCGCGCACGGCGACCAGTATTCTGTCCTTCACCCTTTCGGCCGAAACTGTGATGCGCCGGTCGTCGAGCCCTTCCACAGCATCCGCCGCATTGGTGATGATATTGACCAGCACCTGCTGCAGGCGCACCGAACCTGCCTTGACGGGCGGAAGAGAAGGATCGAGCTGCAGGTCGAGAACGGCGTCCGCCGCCTTGAGCCGGGTCGCGACGATTTCCATCGTATCGCGCAGGACATCGTCGAGGATCACCGGTCCCAACTTTTCGTTCGGCTTGCGGGCGAAATTGCGCAGGTGCTTGCTGATCGACGCCATACGGTCGATCAGCGCCGAGATGCGTAGGACATTGTCGCTTGCCTCCGCCGTGCGCCCCCGCTCGATCAGCACGCTGGCGGTTTCGGCATAGGTCTTGGCGGCTGCGAGCGGCTGGTTGAGTTCATGGGAAAGGGCGGCCGACATCTGGCCGAGACCCGCGAGCTTGCCGGCCTGGATGAGATCGGCCTGGGTCTGGCGCAGCCGCCGCTCCGTCAGGCGGCGTTCGGCGATCTCTTCCTCGATGCGGCTGTTGACGCGCGCAAGGTCGGCCGTGCGTTCGGCGACCCGCCGCTCGAGCTCGTTGCGCGCCTCCGCCTGCAGAAGCAAGCGCTCGTTGAGCCGAGCCCGGCGCTGGAGAAAGATCGCAAGCGCCAGCCCCGCCAGGCAAAGCGTCAGCAGCACGGCCGCGATCGCCGTCTTCGTGCGGGCATGCACGGAATTGGTGTCCATCAACACGTTGACGGTCCAACCCGCCTCCGACATTGGCTGGGAGACGACGAGATATTCCTTCTCCACGCCGTCCTCGGCGATCGTCATGATCTGATGGCCGGCGAATGTGCCGCGCCTGACGGGAAGCTCGCGCACATAGGCATCCGCATAACGGCGTGAAGCCTCCGTACGGGCAATCCGTTCGGGCGTCAGCGGCAGAAGAGTCGAATAGAGCCACTGGGGGCTGCCGGTCATGAAGATGATCCCCTCGGGATCGGAGACGAAGATCCTGTTGTCGCCGCCACTCCAGGAATCTTCGATCATGTCGATATCGACCTTGAAGACGATCACGCCCCTGATGACACCGTTTATCTCGATCGGGGAACCGAAATAATAGCCGCGCTTCAACGAGGTCGTGCCGAGCGCATAGAAGCGGGACTKCCTGCCTGCCGCCGCATCCTGAAAATAGGGCCGATAGCTGAAATTCTCGCCGACGAAGCTCAGGGGCTGGTCATGATTGCTGGCGGCGATGGTTTCGCCGTCCATCGTCATCACATAGATGTCGGAGGATTTCAGGAGCGCATTGATCTCCTTGAGATAAGCATTCGTTCTCGTTTTGAGATAGGCATCGTCGGGATTTTCGATCAGGGTTTCGATATTGCCCTGGTCCGCAATCAGCGCAGGCAGCGCTTCGTAGCGTCTCAGATGGCCGTCGAGGGCCGATACCGCAAGGCGTAACGTCGTGCCTGCCTKGACGGCAGCCTCGCTCATATAGCTGCGGGCGGCGAAGTCCCTGCCGGGGAAGATCACGGCCACGCCGAGCCCGGCAAGCACGATCAAGGCTGAGAGAACGCGATGTCTCAAGGGATGACGGGCTCCTCTCCCGCTTTCCGCGACGCCTCCCATTCTAAATTCCAGGCCACGGATTTCCATCTAATCTTGCGGGTGGTGGCAATGGTCAAGAGTGAAGCGTCCTCGAAGGTACTGTCTCCCGCTGCTTGACTCCATTCCAAATCATGATTGGATCACACGGGAACAACGCCGCGCGAAGGCGGCAAGGAGGGTCTGTGGTCTACTTGCTTGCACTTCTCATCGGCGTCATTGCCGGGCTCCGTGCCCTGACCGCGCCTGCGGCCATCAGCTGGGCCGCCTATCTCGGCTGGCTCGATCTTTCCGGGACCTGGCTCTCCTTCATGAGCTCGATCTGGGCTGTCGTGATCCTTACCGCTCTCGCCATCATCGAACTCGTCACGGATCAGCTTCCCTCGACACCGAGCCGCAAGGTTCCGCAGCAATTCGGCGCGCGCATTCTGATGGGCGCCGTTGCCGGCGCTGCGATCGGCGTGCCGGCTGGTTCCTGGATAACCGGACTGGTTGCAGGCATCGTCGGGGCGATCATCGGCACCTATGGCGGCGCGGCTCTGCGTGCAAAGCTCGCCGCGAGCTTCGGCAAGGATCCGCCGGCCGCCTTCATCGAGGATGYCATAGCCATCATCGGCGCGTGGCTCATCATTGCGGCCCTGCCGATGCCGGTGGCGACATGAAGAGCTTCGACGCCATCATCATCGGCGCCGGCCAGGCCGGTCCATCACTCGCCGGCAGGCTCACCGCGGCCGGCATGACCGTGGCGATCATCGAGCGCAAGTATATCGGTGGCACCTGCGTCAACACCGGCTGCATGCCCACCAAGGCCCTGGTTGCGAGCGCCTATGCCGCTCACATCGCCCGCCGCGCCGACGATTACGGCGTAGTGTTCGAAGGCCCGGTCACAGTCGACATGAAGAAGGCCATGCAGCGGTCGCATCAGGTCACGCTGAACGCCCGCAACAACAATGAAAGCTGGCTGYGGAACATGGACAAATGCACCTTGATTCTCGGCCATGCCCGTTTTGAAAGCCGCAACACGATCCGCGTCGGCGATGAACTCCTGACCGCGCCGAAGATATTCCTGAATGTCGGCGGAAGGGCCGCCATTCCCGATTTCCCAGGGGTGGACGAAGTGCCCTATCTGACCAACAGTTCGATCGTCCTTCTGGACCGATTGCCGAAGCATCTCGTCATCGTCGGCGGCAGCTATATCGGCCTGGAATTCGCGCAGATGTACCGGCGCTTCGGCGCCGAAGTCACCGTCGTTGAAAAGGGTCCCAGGCTGGTGGGACGCGAGGACGAAGACGTTTCGGAGGCGATCCGGGACATTCTCGAAGCGGAAGGTATCAAGGTGCGCACCAATGCCGAATGCATCCGTTTCCGGCCGCACGAGGAAGGCATCGCAGTCGGGGTGAACTGCACGGAAGGCGAGCCGGAAATCATCGGGTCGGATGTGCTGATTGCTGTCGGCCGCCGCCCCAACACGGACGATCTCGGCCTCCAGGATGCCGGCGTCGAGACCGATGCACGGGGCTATATCAAAGTCGGCGACGATCTCTCGACCAATATCGAAGGCATATGGGCGCTCGGCGATTGCAACGGGCGCGGCGCCTTCACCCACACGGCCTACAATGACTTTGAGATTATCGCAGCCAACCTGCTGGATGGCGAAAACCGCAAGGTTTCCGATCGATTGCTCGGTTACGCCCTCTATATCGACCCGCCGCTCGGACGCGTGGGCATGACGGAGGCTGAGGCGCGCAAGGTGGGCGGGAAGGTTCTCGTCGGCAAGCGGCCGATGAGCCGTGTAGGCCGAGCCATAGAAAAGGGCGAGACGCAGGGCTTCATGAAGATCGTCGCCGATGCAGAGACCCGCAAAATCCTAGGAGCGGCCATTCTCGGCACCGGCGGAGATGAAGCGATCCACGGCGTGCTGGACATGATGAATGCGGGCGCGACCGTGGACGCGCTACGCTGGGCGGTGCCGATTCACCCCACCGTTTCGGAACTCTGGCCGACGGTGATCCTGGAGATGCAACCGGCTTAACTTTGCGTTTACCGCATGTCGCTTTTCACAATCTTCTTAACAGGCCGAGCAAGGTTTTTCCCTTATGAACGGAGTGATGATCCTGTTCACGATGGAAACAGATGTGCGGTTTTGCTGGCTACTTCGGTGACATATCGGCTCCGGGCGGCCCGGAGGTCCTTTTGTCCTCCATGGCGCGGGAGATAGCCCATCGCGGCCCCGATGGCCAGGGCGTGTTCGCCGCGCCGGGCATAGGGCTGGCGCATGTCCGCCTGTCGATCGTCGGACTTGCCGACGGCCAGCAGCCGATGTCGAATCCCGAAGGCGACATCACGATCGTCTTCAACGGCGAAATCTTCAACTATGTGGAACTGCGCGAGGAGCTGAAGACGCGCGGCATCCGCTTCCGCACCGGCAGCGATACCGAGGTCCTTCTGCAGCTCTATGCGACTTATGGAGATGAATGCCTCGCCAGGCTCAATGGAGATTTCGCTTTCGCGATATGGGACGTGCGCAGGCGCCGTATCCTGCTTGCCCGCGACCGCATGGGCGTGCGGCCCCTCTTCTATGCCGAGAGGGACGGCACCTTCTATTTCGCTTCCGAGGTGAAGGCGCTTCTGGAAGCACCGGGCATCGAGGCGGAGCTCGATCCCGTTGCGCTCGACCAGATTTTCACCCTCTGGGCACCCATTGCGCCACGCACGGCATTCAAGGACATTTTCGAGCTGGAGCCGGGTGGATATATCGCGATCGAGAACGGGCGGACGAATATCCGGACCTATTGGTCGCTCGATTTTCCTGATTCCGGCGAGGTCGATACGCGCGCCGATCGGGCCGAAACGGAAGAGGAATTACGCGCGCAGCTGACGGATGCGACGCGGCTGCGCATGCGCGCCGACGTGCCGGTCGGGGCCTATCTCTCGGGCGGCCTCGATTCATCGCTCATTGCAGCGCTGGCAGCCCCCATGGCGCCCTCCGGCCTCAACACCTTCTCCGTGACATTCGACAGCGAGGAACACGACGAAAGCCGGTTCCAGATGGAAGTTGCGAAGGCGCTCGGCACCAATCATCGCTCTGTCCCCTGCCTTGCAGGCGACATCGCCGAAAGTTTCCCCGACGTGATCCGCTTCACCGAGCGGCCGGTCCTGCGCACCGCACCGGCGCCCCTCTATCGCCTCTCCGGTCTCGTTCGGGATGCGGGCATGAAAGTGGTACTGACGGGCGAAGGCGCCGACGAGATTTTTGCCGGATACGATCTCTTCCGGGAAGCACGGGTCCGCCGCTTTTGTGCTCGCCAGCCAGGCTCAACCATCCGGCCGCACCTGTTCCGCAAGCTCTATCCCTATCTTCCGGGGCTGAAACAGCAATCTCCCGAATATCTCTCCGCCTTCTTCGGCGCCGGCGACGAGCGAATGGACGATCCGCTCTTTTCACATCGCCCGCGCTTCCGCAGCACGACGGCGGCCAAGATCTTCTATTCGGACGATCTGCGGTCCACGCTCGGCGGTTACGATGCGGCCGAAGAACTCGCCTCACGCCTCCCCTTAGCCTTCCGACGCTGGCATCCGCTGCACCAGGCGCAATATCTCGAAAGCCGTTTCCTGCTGCCCGGCTATATCCTCTCCAGCCAGGGAGACCGCATGGCCATGGCGCACGGTATCGAAGGCCGCTTTCCCTTCCTCGATCACCGCCTCGTGGAATTCGCAAGCCGCCTGCCGCCCGGCATGAAGCTCAAGGGCTTGGAGGAAAAGCATATCCTGCGCCGCGCCGCCCGGGACCTTCTGCCCGACCTCATCAGCCGCCGTCCGAAGCAGCCCTATCGCGCTCCGGACAGCCGCTCCTTCACGGCCGGAAGCGAGCGAGGCTATGTCGCGGAAATGCTGTCGGAGGCGGCAATCGGAGGCGGCGGCCTCTTCAACGCCCGCGCGGTCTCGAAGCTTCACCGGAAATGCAGCACCCAGCCCGTCTCCGGCTTCCGCGACAACGCCGCCTTCGTCGGCATCCTCTCGACCCAGCTCTGGCTGCGGAATTTTTCGGCAGCCAGGCAGCGGACCGAACCCCGCACGCTGGCCGCGCAAGGCAGGGGGTAGATCGGATGCCAGGCCAGCTGTCCAAACTCCAAAACTACCGCGCCATGCTCCCGATGGTGATGTCCTATGCGGCGTCCGGCACCAGCCTTATCATCAGTTCGGTTGCGCAGCTCGTCACCTTCGCCGTCCTGGCCCGTTCCCTTGGCGTCCACGAATTCAGCCTCTTCGTGGCGATAACGGCGGTTTCCAATATCGCCCTGCACTTGTGCGGGCTCGGCGCGACGGAATGCCTGGTGAGGCGGGTGGCCCGCGACCACGCCATGTATCCGGCCATGCTGGGACATAACATCATCCTGACCTCGATCAGCGGTCTTCTGCTCCTCGTGGTCGGCGCGATCGTCCTGCCCTTCTTCTTCGATGTCGATCCAGATCCGGTTGCCAATGCCGCGATGATAACGGTGATGCTTGTCACCAACATCATTCTGGTGCGGGCGATCCTGTTTTGCGAACAGGTCTTCATCGCCTTTTCCGATTTCGCGGCCGCCAACAAGGTAGTGGTGGGCTTCGCTCTCGTTCGGACGGCGGCGGCGGTTCTTGCGTGCCTGGTGTTCGGCGTGTCGACACTGGAAGGCTGGATCGCCTGGCAATTCGCCGCCCACCTGCTGTTCTTCCTCGCCTGCATTGCTGCGGTTCGCCGGCTGGGAACCCCGAAATACRGCATCGTACGGGAGGAACTGCGGCTCGGTCTCTTCTTCAGCATCCCCTTCATCCTGAAAGCCGCCCGCCAGAATGCCGACCTCTTGGTCCTGAGCCTCGTGGCGAGCGCCGAGATCGTCGCCAGCTACAGCGTGGCCCGCCGCATCATCGAAAGYAGCTATCTCTCCGTCGATGCCCTGAACCGGATCGTCTATCCGGGAACGGCAAGGGCGAGCGTCGGCGGCCTTCATCACGCCAGAGAGCGGGTTACGAAGATCTTTGCCATCGCCCTTGCGATCAGCATCGCCGCCGCCGCCGCAGTCTTCGTGCTCGCGCCGGTCCTCCCGTATCTGTTCGGGCACGAATATACCTCGCTGGTGACCTTCGTGCGTGACCTCTGCTGGGTACTCGTCCCGGTTTCCGGCTGGGCGATTGCCGTCGAGGCATTGGGAGCATCCGGCCATCAGGGCGCGCGCGCCTCCGTGCTCGGCATTGGAAGCCTGCTCGGCGCCATCCTTGCTGCATGGGCCACGTGGTATGCTCCGCCGGTCGGCACTTTCGTCTCCTATTACGTCATCGAGACCGCCATGGCGATCGTCGCCTGGGTGGTCTACCTGCGGATCGTTCGGCAGGACGGAGAGCGGGAAACCCTCGTCGCGGTGGGAGCAGCGGCCGAATGAACCAGAGCCTCGACAAGATGCCCACGACCGGCAACGTTTCCGTCGCTCCCCATGTAGAGCCCCGCAGCGTGCGCGCCATGGAGGCGGGTGATCTTCAGTCGGTCGGACGGCTGTTCAACAAGGCCTTCCGCAACAAGATCCAGGAGCCCGGCGGGGATCTGCTCGATTATCTCGACCGGGTCTTCCTGAAACCTCCCGGCTACGCGCCGGAACTCGGGAGCATCGTCCACGAAAACAGCAAGGGACAGATCGATAGCGCCTTACTCGCCATGCCAATGGCCTTYGACATCGGCGGGCGGAGGATTGCCGCCCGGCTGCTCTGTGCCTTCATGGCGGACGGCCGGTCGGGTTTGGTGGGTGCGGCGCAGCTTACCCGCGCGATACGATTGTCGCAGCCCGAACTCTGCTTCTCCGATAATGCCTCGCCCGCAAGCGCCGATCATTGGGCGGCCGCCGGCGGCATGATGCTGCCCATCCAGAGCCTCGAATGGCAGCGGGTCTTCCGGCCCTCCCAGGCAGGCTTACGGGAGCTTCAGTCGAAACTCCCCTCATCCCGGTATCTGCCCCTCGGGCCGATACTCGGAGGAGTCGACTCCCTTGCAAGGCGTTACTTCAAGGCCTTCACGCCGCCAATTCCGAGAGGACTGGTCTCACAGGCGTCAAGTCCGGATGAATTCTTCGCGCATTCCCGGAGGATGACGGAGCGCTTCTTCATCCGCCCGGCATGGTCGCGCGACGATCTGGCATGGCTGATGGAAACTGCAGCCCTCAACAGGACGCTCGGCAGCCTCCAGTGCCGCACCATATCTGATGCGAAGGGTGAACCGGTCGGCTGCTATCTCTTCTTCGGCCGGCAAGGTGGATGGGCGCATGTCCTCAACATACTGTGCCTCGAAGGCCGCGAATTCGATGTCGTCGGCCAGATGTTCGCCGATATCGATGCGAGCGGCTACGCGGCCGCCCATGGCATGGCGCAACCTTTCCTGATGAACGCGCTGATGCGCCAGCGGCAGATGAGTTTCAGGCATCGCGGCTATTTCTGCATGCTGACGCGCCATCGCGAAGTAAACGAAGCAGCCATTCGCAACGATATCTTCGTTGGAGGCCTGGCTTCCGAAAGCTGGAGCCGGTTGTTGACCGATTTCAGATAGATCAGAGCTATCGGATTAACCCGATATTCATGCGGCCCATCTAGTTGTCCATGAGAATGCCTGGTGAACCACGGTCTCTCCGTGCAGGAACGGTGCGGGTGGTGGAGGTGTCAATGTACCGGCCGAAGGAGCCTGAAAACCGACGACCGGTTCAATCCGATGGGATGACCGGCCGCAGGACCGACGTATCTCGGGCGGGCTCCCTCCTCGACCGGGTGGACGAGGCGGAGAGCTTCGATCCTCCTCCGGAAAACTATCGCCGATTGGCGCCTTCCGAACCTATCGCTCGGGAAACGCCGGAGCCTCCCCGTCCGAAACGCGAAGAATCGACGCTGGAGCGCAGCCTGAACGCGCAGATCCGCAGCCTGGCCGAGATCGGCCCGGCGGATATCCTGCTCTGGCTACGCGACGGCATCAAATGGATCGTGCTTGCCGCCATCATCGGTACGATCGCAGCGCTGGCCTACGCCCTGACCGCGACGCCGCGATACACGGCCTATACCGACCTCATCGTCGATCCCGCAAACCTCAACGTCGTCTCCGACGATGTGTTCGCTTCCAGTTCGCAGCGGGATTCGCAGCTCCTCGAAGTGGAAAGTAAGCTTCGCGTGCTGACTTCCGGCAACGTGCTGCGCCATGTCATCACCGAGCTCGATCTCGCCAATGATCCGGAATTCAACAGGCCCGGCTTCCTCGACCCACTCGTGCGCCTGATCTCCGGCCCCCGGCCCGAAGGCGACACTGAACTCGGCATCCTGCGGGCATTGAGCGAACGCGTAAGCGCGCAACGCGAGGAACGCTCCTTCGTCGTCTCGCTCGGGGTCTGGACGGAGGACCCGGAAAAATCGGTAAGGCTGGCGGATGCGATCGTGCGTGCCTTCGAAACCGAACTCTTCCAGTCGGCCGCGGAAAGTGCCGGCCGCGTCGCCGCCGGCCTGACCTCGCGCCTCGATGAACTGCGCGCCGCCGTGACCCAGGCGGAAGAGCGCGTGGAGCAGTTCAAGCGGGACAACAAGCTGCAATTGAATGCAGGCGAACTTGCAAGCAGCCGCATTTCGAGCGCGCTGGACACCCAGGTTCTCGATGCGCAGCAGCGGCTGATCCAGGCCGAAGCCCGCTACGAGCAGATGCAGAGCGCTGTCGCGAGCCGCCGCGCGGCGACCGACACAGTCTTCGACTCGCCGGCAATGGCCAATCTTCGCACCAGCTACGCCACGCTGCAGCAGCAGATCGGTTCTCTTTCGCTGACCTACGGCGCCCGGCACCCCCGCCTGATCTCCCTGCAATCGGAGCAGGCCGCGCTTGACAGGGCGATCGGCGACGAGGCCGGACGCATCCTGCGATCGGCGAAGACGGATGTGGACCAGGCCCGCTCCACGCTGGACGAACTTCGCCGCAGAGCCGATGCCGAGCGCAGCACGGTCTTCACCAACAGCGATGCTCAGGTGCGGCTGCGGGAACTGGAACGCGACGCGCAGGCGAAGGCCGCCGTATATGAAACCTATCTCGGCCGCACGCACCAGATTACCGAACGCCAGCAGATCGACGCCACCAATGTCCGGGTGATCTCGCCGGCAGTGCCGCCGAAGGCGAAGAGCTGGCCACCGCGCACGCTCATCCTTCTCGCCGCCGGCGCGGTGGCGGGAGCCGCGCTCGGCATCGGCCTTGCAATTGCACTGGGCCTCCTGCGCCATCTCGGCGAGGCGCGCCGCAGACTTTCCTATCCGCATAGGTATGCGTGAGGGGAGCGTGCCATGCGATCCCCGACAGCCGACGCCATAGTCCCCGTCACCCTGGACAGGAACGTCTTCGGCGTTACGCTGTTCATGGCTGTCTTCCTGTTCTTCTGGGTCACCACCGATCCTTACGTGGACCTCACCGGCGCCGCGACGCTCGATCCTTCTGCGGGAACCTCGAACCGGCTCAACCAGATCGCAACGCTGCTGATCTTCGGCGGCATGCTGCTCTACGGCTTGCTGCATCCGCTGCGCTCGATCATCCTGCAGCCCCGCTGGCTGCTCGCCGCGATCTTCGGCTGGTTCCTGTTCACCGCACTTCTTTCCAACCACCCTGCACTTGGGATCAAGGCGCTGATCCTCGGGATCATCGTGCCCATCAACGCGAGCATTTTTCTGTTACTGCCCTCCTCCGAAAGGCAGTTTGCGAAGCTGCTCGCAATCGGCACCTTGATCATGCTGGGCTTCGCCTATTTCGGCGTGATCTTCCGCCCGGATGTCTCGATTCATCAGGCCTCCGAATTGCGCGAGCCGATGAATGCCGGCTTCTGGCGGGGGCACTTCACGCACAAAAACGGTGCGGCCGGGGCCATGGTCATCGGAGCCTTCTTCGGCTTTTACGTGATGTCGGTCTGGTCGCGCGCCATCGGACTGGTGATCGTGGCATTGTCGTGCTTCTTCCTCATCCATACGGGCGGTAAGTCCGCCTCCGCCATGCTGCCGGCGGTGCTCGTCCTTGCCTGGTTATTTGAGCGGTTCCGCAGCCTGCGCATCCCTATCGCCGTGGGTGGCGTCGCCGCCTTCAACCTGCTGGCAGTGGGGGCGGCTGTCATTGCGCCCTTTCGCGAATTCGTCACCAGCCTCGGCATCGACGCGACCTTCACGAACCGCTCGGATATCTGGCGATTTGCCTTTTCCGCGATCTCCGAAAACCCGATTACCGGCTACGGATTGAAGGCCTTCTGGCAGACGCGGGAACTCGTCTATAGCGGCGGCTCCGTCGAGACCTGGGCCGTGGAAGCCTACAACGGCCACAATGCCTATCTCGACATGCTGGTGCAGACGGGCATTCCGGGTCTCGTCCTCACGCTGATCTTCGTTCTTTTCCTGCCGCTGCGCGATCTCAACCGCGTCGACGGCGGCGGGGAACATTCGAACGTGACCAGGCTCTTCGTCCGCATATGGCTCTACACGCTCTTCAATGCGGGGCTGGAAAGCATCTTTTTCGAAAGCGGCAGCCTGCTTTGGTTCACCTTCATCGTAGCCCTCTATGGATTCCGGCTGCGTTCGCAGAACCTCGTCAGCGCGCCACAAGGGGCACGGGAGGGGAAACTTGCTCATGGCTGATCCAATAGCGACCGCGGACCACCTGATCGACCGGATCGGCAATCGCCTGATCTGGGATATGGCGTCGAAGAAACGCCGGGTGGAAACACAAGTCCCGCTCGTCTCCTTCACGTTCGACGATGTTCCCGATACGGCGCTGACGCACGGCGCCGCCATCCTGGAGAAATATGCGGCGCAAGGCACCTTCTATATCGCGGGTGGGCTCGCGGGCTCGGTGGAGCCGGGCCGCATGCTGATCGATGCCGGTGGCTGCAGGGAGCTCTTTCGCCGCGGCCATGAGATCGGGTGTCACACCTTCTCTCATCGCCGGATCCGTAAATACGGCCGCGGCCTGGCCGCCGATCTGGATCGAAGCGCCCGTTTCCTGCGCGAGGCCGGTATCACCCGACCGGCGACCAGTTTCGCCTTCCCCTACAATGCGGCATGGCCGCTGGCGCGGAACACCCTGGCGGATCGGTTCGAAACATGCCGAGGAGCCGGTGAAGAGATAAACCGCGGCCTGGTCGACCCCCTGATGCTCAAATCGGTGGAAATCCGCCAACCGGAAGATCACGCGCTCGATCTTACCGGCTGGATCGACGACGTCGCGGCCGATCCCGGCTGGCTGATCTTCTTCACMCACGATATCGCCGAAGAGCCGACACCCTACGGCTGCACTCCGGCGACCTTCGAACACCTTGTCCGCCATTGCGTCGAAAAGGGCTGTCGGATCGTCACCGTCGAGGCGGCGGTGCGCGAACTCGGCTGGAAGGCGGACGCGAGATGAATGTCCGTCCCAGCATGACCGACACCGCCACGAAGCGGCTACTCAACATCAACAATTACTTCTATCGCCGCGGCGGCGCCGAAACGGTTTTCTTCGATCACACAGCGCTCTTCGAGGAGATCGGCTGGGATGTCGTGCCCTTCGCCATGCAACACGAGAACAATCAGCCTTCCCCCTGGTCGGAATATTTCGTCTCCGAAATCGAATATGGACGGGAGGGAGGCCCGCTCGCCAAGGTGGCACAGGCTGCCAAGGTCATCTATTCGCTGGAAGCGCAACACAATCTCAAGCGGCTGATCGAAAGGGCGAGACCGAACATCGCCCACGCCCACAACGTCTACCACCACCTGTCGCCAGCGATCTTCTCCACCCTGAAAAATGCCGGAATCCCGGTGGTGATGACCGCACACGACCTGAAACTCGCCTGTCCGGCCTACAAGATGCTGCGCGAGGGAAAGGTGTGCGAGGATTGCCGTGGCGGCCGTATCCATAATGTCGTCGTCCATCGCTGCGTGAAAGATTCGCTCGCGCTCAGCGCCGTCGTCTTCGCCGAGACCACCCTGCACCGCATGCTCGGCCTTTATCGCAACAAGGTCGACCGCATCGTCGTTCCAAGCCGTTTCTATCGCGAGAAGCTGATGGAATGGGGCTGGTCAGYGGAAAAGCTCGTCCACATCCCCAATTTCGTCGATGTCGAGAAGTTTTCGGCCGATTGGACGGAGAGCGACTATTTCGTCTTCGCCGGAAGGCTCGCTCCGGAAAAAGGCATTGCGACGCTGATCCGCGCCGCTGCCAAGGCCGGGCAGCGCCTGGTGATCGCCGGCACGGGCCCCGAGGAAGTAAAGCTGCGGCAGCTCGCGGAAACCATGAAGGCGGACGTCACCTTCGCCGGCTATGTCTCAGGCGAAAAACTTTTCCGCCTGATCGGGCAGTCCCGCGCCCTGGTGCTTCCGTCGGAATGGTACGAAAACGCCCCGATCAGCATCCTGGAAGCCTATGCGCTCGGCCGTCCGGTGATCGGCGCGGCGATCGGCGGCATACCGGAAATGGTCTGCGAGGATGAGACCGGCAGAACTGCGGCCGCCGGCTCGGTGGATGACCTTGCCGCGGCTCTTGCCGCCATGGCGGCACTTTCTCCGAAAAGACGTGCGGACATGGGCCGTGCGGGCCGCCGGTGGATATCCGCCGAATTCTCCAGCAACGCCTATCGGCAGCGCATGCTGGATCTCTACCGGAGCMTCGGCACCGCCTGAGGGCAAAGGCCGCGGGTATTTCGCCTTTCCCCTCTTTTTGCGTTAAAACCGCACAGCTTTCCTAGAATTTTAGCGGTTCGATTTCCGGTATCGGAACGTTCCATCGGTAAAACCTACTCAGAAATGATTTCTGGGCCGGGTCGATGGAAAAGAAAACGCGTCTCTCGCAGATGGAACACCCGCCATTCTCAAGCGGGGCGCCGGATGATCTCGCGCTCGGGGACGACCTGAACGCACGACCGGCTCCGGCCACACCGAGCCTGAACAGGCCGGAGGGGGCGCGGCGGGAGCGCGTGGTGATGAACGAGACACCACGCCTCTCGCCCGCACTCATGGATACTCCTCTCACACCCGACCTAGCGGCGAGCGTACAGACGGCCCGTAGACGGGTCGTCATGCTCGGCCTGCGTGGCATTCCGGACATCCAGGGCGGGATAGAAAAACATGTCGAGATGCTCGGACAGGAGCTTCTCCAGCATGGCTGGGATGTCGAGATTCTCGGGCGCAGGCCCTATCTGAAGCAAAAAGCACCTGCCGATTGGCGCGGCATTCGTGTCGTCCCTCTCTGGGCGCCGCGATCCATGCTATTCGAAGCAATCGCGCACACTTTTCTCGGCGTACTCCACGCCGCCGTGAAGCGGCCGGATATCCTGCACATCCATGCGATCGGCCCGGGGATTCTGGCTCCCATCGCCCGCCTCGCCGGCCTCAACGTCGTCGTCACCCATCACGGCTATGATTACGATCGGGAAAAATGGGGGCCGACCGCCAGACGGGTGCTTCGGCTCGGCGAAAGATTGGCGATGCGCTTCGCCAGCGCCAGCATCGGGGTCTCGGGAGATGTTGCCCGGACCATGAAGGCGCGGCACGGCAGAGAGGTCAGCCACATACCGAACGGCGTGAACGTGCGGCCCGGCATTGCCGGCAACGGCGTCATCGAGCGTTTCGGGCTCGAGCGCCGGCGCTATATCGTCATGGTCGCCCGCATCGTTCCGGAAAAGCGGCAGAACGACCTGATCGCCGCCTTCGAAAAGCTCGAACAGAGCGGCTGGAAACTGGTGCTGGTGGGTGCCGCCGATCACGACAGTGCTTATTCCAAGGAAGTGGAGGCGATGGCCGCGCGGGTGCCGGGCGTGGTGATGGCCGGCTTCCAGAGCGGGGAAGATCTCGCGGCGCTCTTTTCCCAGGCCGGCCTTTTCGTCCTGYCGTCGATCCACGAAGGCATGCCGATCGCGCTTCTTGAGGCTCTGAGCTACGGGCTCCCAGTGCTCGCAAGCGATATTCCAGCCAACCGCGAAGTCGAACTCCCGCCGACGGATTACTTCCCCGTACGGGACGTCGAGGCACTCACTGAAGCGCTTGAGCGAAAGATTTCGGAACCGTTCAGCCAGGAGGGTGCACTTGCGCGCATCCGCGAGATCGAGCGCTCCTATGGCTGGTCCTCCATCGGGCGCGCAACGGCGGCGGTCTATCGATCTGTCGTCGCAAAGAACAGCAAGAGGTTCTCTTGACCGTATCAATCATCATCAAGACGCTCAACGAGGAAAAGCGGATCGCCCAGACGATCAGGCATGCGCTTGCCGGTCTTCCAGGCGGGCGCGGAGAGGTCATCGTCGCCGACAGCGGCTCATCCGACGGCACGATAGAGATAGCCTCGCGCCATCCGGTGCGGATCGTGCAGATCGAGGCGCCGGCGCGTCCGRGCTGSGGMCYSRGKCCSCAGCTCGGCTTCCAATATGCCCGGCATGAATACATCTGCCTTCTCGACGGCGACATGGACCTCGATCCGGACTTCCTGCCGGAAGCCCTTGCCTTTCTTGACCRGCACGGCAAGGCCGCCGGGGTAACGGGACATGTCGAGGAAATGATGCTCGACAATCTGGAATATACGCGGCGGGTCCAGCGGAATGCGCCAGAAAATCGCATAGGCTCCATAGACCGGATGAATGGCGGCGGCCTTTATCGGCGGGCGGCGATCGAGAGCATCGGCTACCTTACCGATCGGAACCTGCACGGCTATGAGGAATTCGACCTCGGCATACGTCTAAGACATGCCGGCTGGAACCTGCACCGCCTCGACCGGCGCTTCGTCCGGCACTACGGCCACAGCATCAATTCCTATCGGCTCTTGGTGCGCCGCTGGAAGACGAAATATCTCTTCGGCATAGGAGAGGTACTGCGGGCAGCGACCGGAAAACCCTATTTYCGGCAGGTGCTGAAGGAATTGCCGGAGCTGAAGCTATGGGCGCTGGTCTGCGGCTGGATCCTTTTTTCGCTCGGCCTTCTCCTCTTCCTGCCGGACAAGTTGCTGGCGCTCGCGCTCGTGGCGGGGATTTTTGCGGTGGTCGTGGCGTTGATGTCGGTTCGCAAGAAGAGCTTCTCGCTCGGTCTCTACACAGTGGTCGCCTGGCTCTTCCATGCGGCGGGCCTGCCTTTCGGCTATCTCGCTCCGCGACGCAGCCCGCTCGACTGGATTGAAAGCCGCAATCTTGGAGGGCCAGATGAAAAGACTGATGAGGGCGGCGGGGATTCTGGCGCTTATCGCAGCGGCTCCGGCGGCCAGCGCAGCTGAATGGCTGCCCGTCCGTGAAATCTCGCTGACGGTCGCGAGCGGCAGTCCGCTCGATTTTTCCGGTATTCTGCCGAACCAACCGATAGACGAGGATCACCGGCTTGTCGCCGGCGAAAACGGGCGCATCGCAACCGCCGCTTCGCCTCGGTCCCCGAAGCCCCTGTTTTGCGCCTCGCTCGGCTGGAGCCCGGCTTCCGGGGGCTTTCCCGACCATGCCTCCGCCGACATCTATGCCAGGCAACTGGCCATGCGCGGCYACAACATAGCCCGCTTCCATTTCGTCGATGCGAACCTGATGCAGGGCCGCGCCGGCGATTTCGACTTCGATCCGGACGTGCTCGACCGCATCCATTACCTGCTGGCCGCCCTGAAGCGGAACGGCATCTACTGGATGTTCGACGGGATAACATCCTGGCGGGGTGCCTATGGCGGATATGGCGATCGCTGGGACCCCGGCGGAGACGTGAAACTGGCCCTCCATTTCGACGATAAAGCCTTCGAACACTGGAAACGGCTGCAGCAGGAACTTCTCGCCCGGATCAATCCCTATACCGGTGTAGCCCCCATCAAGGACGAGGCGCTTGCACTGGTGATCCTTGCCAATGAAAACGGCATCGAATTCGAGAATGTCGTGAAGGAAGGGAAAGGCTGGCCCGGTTATGCCGCCATGCTGCAAAAGCCCTTCAATGCCTGGCTTCGTGAGAAATACCGCTCGACTGCCGAACTCGCCAAGGCTTGGTCCGATCTCCGCTCCGATGAAAGGCTGGAAGCTGCCTCGATCAGCCTACCCGTCGACCGCTACCTGGACGGGCCGCGAATGCACGACCTTCAGGCCTTCTTTGTAGAGACCGAACGCCGCTCCGCCGAGCGAATGACGAAAGTGATGCGCGATCTCGGTTACCGCGGTCTCATCAGCACCTATAACAACTGGGCGACGGTTCAGACATCGCTCAGCCGCCAAGGGCTGGATGCCGTCACCATGAACACCTACCAGGACTGGGTCGGCGGCTACGAACCCGGCTCGGCCATCGGCAACAAAAGCTCCGTCACCGATGCCGCCAGCTATATGCGTTATGCCGCCGCCTCGCGATGGCTCGGCAAGCCTTTCGCCCTCAGCGAATACGACCACCTCTTCTGGAGCCGTTACCGTTACGAAGCCGGGCTTCTCATGCCTGCCTATGCGGCGCTGCAAGGATGGGACCTTCTCTGCCGACACGGACATGCCCCGATCGTCCTGAAATACGGCGAGCCATACCCCCACAAGCGGGCCATGCTGCCCTATGCGATCGCGCTCGATCCGGTGGCGCGGGCGGGAGAAACGCTCGCAGCCCTTCTTTTCCGTCGCGGAGATGTCTCGCCCGCCCGCAACACCATCCCCTTCACCATGCGTGGCATGGAAGACCTGAACGACGATATGCAGGCGGCCGAGCCAGACGCCTTGACCGAACTCGCGCTTGTCTCCCGCATCGGCCTCAACTCCTCCGGTGGCCTGCGAGAACTGCTGGCAGTCAACCAACCTCGCAACGTCACTCAGGCGCAGGAATTGCTCGATGCGTTGAGGGAAGCCGGTCTCCTGCCGGGCAACAATCGCACCGATCCCGCACGCGGGCTATTCGAAAGCGATACCGGCGAACTGCTGCTCGAGAGGGAAGAACACCGGCTGACGCTTTCCACGCCCCGGACCGTGGCAGCCGCTTTCAGCAAGCTGAATGGCCCTCTCGACCTCGGAACCCTGCGGGTTGAAAGTTCCGACGGCGGAGGCTTGATCGCGGCGGCTGCCCTTGATGGCAACTCCCCGCTCTCGACCGCCAAGCGAATCTTGCTGATCTTCGCGACAGACGCCCGCAATACGAACATGCGCTTCCGCGACCCCGAGCAGAACGTGATCGAGGATTTCGGCTCGCTGCCGGTGCTGATCCGCAAGGGCGATATTGCGCTGGAGTTCAAGGAGCGCGTCGCCCGCTGGCGCCTCTCGCCGGTGGGCCTGGACGGGAAAGTGCATGCGCCGCTGCGGACCGAAAGGGGCGAGATCCGCTTCAATCTCTCGAACGACACCCCGTCCGGGCCGACCACTTTCTTCCTGCTCGAAACCGATTGAGGGGTTTCCCTCCATAGGATCAAAATCCCGGCTCGTTGGTTGGAAAGAAGGAACAATCAGGACAGGAGGAATATCGATGGCCCACGCGAGCACGAAACATGTCGGCAGCGGCACCCAGGGCAAGGGCAGCGGGAGTGGCGCTATGACGGACATCGACAAGGAGCGCATTCCCGAAAATACGGTGCTTTCCAATCGCGACAAGGCTCAGCATTCCCGCCAGCGCGGCCTCGACAGCAAGACCGTGCAGACTGAGCAGTTTCACGATCACGAAGCCAATCATTTGAAAGAGGATTAGCAGAGCGAATCATCACAACCGAGTGAGATTCACATCTCGCAGACTTCAACCGAATTTAAAGTCAAGATCGCCCTTGCAAAGAATGGGGGAAAGAGTCACTGTTGGCCATCGCCAGGGTATTAAGGGGCGATGGCGACGGGAGGCAAGACACGCTTCGCCCCGTAATGGAGGCCGAAAACAATGAATACGGCAGTCCTTACGCATGCATTCGAACCAAGTGAACTGGCTTTCCTCCAGCGTTTTTTCAATACGCTGTGCGCGGAACGTGGACTGGATGGTGGAAGCTTGGCCGCCAATGATCTAGCTGTACAAATTCTGCAGCTTTATCAACAAGGTGTGCGGGATGAGAGAGAACTCCACATCCATCTGGGGGAAATGCCCCACACCAAGAATTGATTGCGCTTCTGCCAGCCGTCCGACGGGCGGCTGGCGGATTTTCCCCTAACGCTTCGCCTGCAGATCGCGTTCGTCGCGCATAAGGAAGACCCGCGTGACATTGTCGAGGTTTTCCTCCAGCCAGTCGGCCATTGCGATCTCCTCCCCCAGAATACGCTCGAACACCGCTTTCGCCTCGACCTCGCCCAGCTCGTCCGCCGATGCGATCAGCACCCGGTAACTTGCAATCTCCACGTGTTCGAATGCGTAGCTCGCCATGGCTCCCTTGATCACCTCATCGCTCGTGAATATTCCTCCAAGTCCCTGGGCAGTTGCGGTAAGCTTTCCCGCGATATCCTTGAGCGTCGAGGCGCCTCCCGCCGGAAACCGCTCAAGCAGGTCTTCCAGGACTTCCGCATGCGCGCGCGTTTCGATCAGGTGCTGCTCGATGCGTTTTTTGAGATCGGGATAGTTCTCGAGGCGGCGCGATTGCGCCGTCATCATGGTTATCGCCTGCTCTTCCATCGCATGGGCATCCCGAAGCCATGCGATGAAATTATCTCTGGCATGGGTCATGTCGTTTCTCCTGGCATCTTCGACCACCCGACGAGCCGGGGCTCGTCGGACGCACCGCATCAACTTGAGAGGACGCGCGAAGTTCCGCCGCTCTTTGCTGGAGCCCGAAGATACCGCCCGAAARGGCTCCGATCGGAGGGCCCTTCCGGAGGAACAATAGCCGCCGGCCTCCGTTGTGCTCCTGCAAGGAAGAGTACCGCAAGGGAGAGTAATCATGATGCCCGATCCACGCGAACCGAGCGAACAGCCGCCGATGCCGGCGCCGACATGGAAGCCGGAGCCGCCGATCGACGAGCCCGAGCCGGACCGCCTTCCGGACGAAGCACCACTGCCCAATCCGGATGAAACCGAAAATCCGCCGGTCTACATGCCACCGGGCAGCAGCGTTCAATAATGGGTTCGGCGGCGACAGGAGGTGATTATGGCAACCCGTAGCGACATGCACACCAATAGCGGAGATAAACCCGGCGAAGAACATGGAGCGCCCAAGCTGGAGCTCTGGAAGCTGTTTGCCGCGGCCCTGTTCATTCTTCTCTGCATGTTGACCGCGATGGAGCTTTTCAATGGAGCGGAATTTGGCGGCACTGAACCCCTCAATCCGCCTCCCCACAGCATAGACCAGTAATGCCACCCTCTCCTGCGCTCTTCAGCGCGAGAGAGGCCGCTGGAACAAAGGGAAAATTTCGCACGTTCATCTATCACTGATCTCAGGAGATGGCGCAGTTGGACGTGGCGATAGAGCTTTCCACACACGAATTCGTCCAGATCGATCCGATCATCCGGCCCGGCCGCAACGCATGGCGCAGCGCAAGGGTCGACAAGGCGGCATTCCTGGTGGACGGCGCCGATTACTTCCGGCGGCTCGATCAGGTTCTCCGCAAGGCCCGGAAATCCATCTTCATCGTCGGCTGGGACTTCAACCCGGACATTCGCCTGCGGCAGGACGAACCCGATAGCGAAACGCTTGGGCAATTGCTTCACATGCTGGTGGAGGAAAGGCCGGAGCTGGAAATCCGTCTCCTCGTCTGGGGAATGGGGCCGGTCTATTCGGGCAAGAGCCTCAAGGTTTTCGGCAAGATGGAATGGAGCGATCATCCCCGCATTTCCCTGCGCTTCGACTTCCGTCATCCGCTGCGGGCGAGCCACCACCAAAAGATCGTCACGATAGATGATCGGACCGCCTTCCTCGGCGGCATCGACATTACCGCGAAACGCTGGGACGATCGCAGCCACCGGGTCGAAGATACCCGCCGGATCGCTCCGGACGGGACGAGCTACGGCCCGTTGCATGACGTGCAGGCGATCGTGAGCGGAGACGCGGCTGGGATGATTGGCGTCGTCGCCCGTCGCCGGTGGGAGAAGGCGACCGGAGAGAACCTCGCGCCATGCAAGATCGCGGGGGAGTCCCCCTGGCCCGAGGATCTGGAGCCGGCGCTGACGGATTGCAACGCCGCGCTGGCGCTTACCGAGGCGTGGAAGTGGAAGGGACACCGGGGCCACAGGGAGGCGATCCGGTTGACCCACGATGCGCTGAGAAACGCGAAGCGCCACCTTTATATCGAAACCCAGTATCTTGCCTCCTTCGGCGTCGCGCGCACGCTTGCCCGTCGCCTCAGAGAAACCGACGGACCGGAAATCCTCGTGGTCGTAACCCGAAAATCCCATGGGTTCCTGGAAAAGCTGATGATGGGGCATAATCGCAATCGCCTCATCCGTCGTCTGAAGCGCGTCGATCGCAACAGGCGGCTTCGGGTCTTCTACGCGGTCGTTCCGGACGGAAAAGGGGGCGAGCAGGAAGTCATCGTGCATTCCAAGGTCATCATCATGGATGACCGCTTCATTCGCGTCGGCTCGTCCAACCTCAACAACCGCTCCGAGGGGCTCGACACGGAATGCGACCTGGCCATTGAAACCGGCTCGCCTGCGGGCCAGAGCGCCATTGCCGCCATCCGCAACGATCTGCTGGCGGAACATCTCGACGCCTCGCCGCAGGACGTGGCCGAAATCATCGCCCGGACTGGTTCCATGCTCGCCGCCGTGGATGCCCTGAACACTCGCCCGCGCGGGCTGCGGCCCTTCGACGTCGATCCTCGCGGTGGCGAGACGCAATCCATGATCGGGACCGGACTTGTCGACCCCAAGCAGCCTTATTGGCCCGTTCCGCAATTCCAGGCGGGTATCCGGCGCTTTTTCTCCCGCCTAACTCGTCGCCTGTTCTGAAACCTTTTCCGGACGGCGGCGATAATAGGCCTCGCTCGCGATCAGGATCGGCACGCCGGTCGTCAGCGGCACGAAGAAATAGAGAACGCGAAAGGCAACCAGCGCGCCGATCGATTCCGCATCCGGCAGAATGCTCAGCATCGTTGCCTCCAGAACGCCGAGGCCGCCCGGCACATGGCTGATCAGCGCCGCGATATTGGCGGTGACGTAAGCGCTCGCAACATCCAGATAGCCGGCATCAGAAAAGCCCGCGAGAAGCTGGTGAATGCAGGCCGCAACGCAGGAGAAGTTCAATGTGCCGATGACGATCTGCCCCAGAGCGAGCACCGGCCGGGGCGGTTCGAAGCTCCAGCTCCACAGCCTGAGCCGCCGGCGGACGAAAGCACAGATCAGCACATAGGCAAGCGGCAGGGCGAGGCACACAACGCCGAGAAGGATCGCTGCCGGTCTGTCGAGGCCCAGCAGGTTGGGATCGCCACCCGGCCTCAGGAGCAGGGCAAGCCCCGCGAGTGTGGCGAGCCCCACCCCCACCGTCACCCCGCAAAAGACGATCACCTTGGCGACCTGCTCGGCGGAAAGCCCCCAGCGGGAATAGAAGCGGTACCGGACCGCGCCGCTGCTGAGCGCCGCCAGTCCCACATTGTGACCGATCGAAAGGCTCGTGAAGGAGGCGAGTGCCGTGCGCGGATAGGAGAGCGGCTTTCCGRCATATCTCAGCGCCAGCGCATCAAAACCCGTGAGGCAAAGATAGGAGCAGGCGACATAACCGAGGGCAGAAAATAGCCGCCATTTTGGGATGGCGCCGACGGCCTCCTCGATCTCCTCGAACGAGTACCGTCCCAGGCTGCGGTAGACGAGGAGAACGGCAAGGCAGATCGCCGCGGCGATCAACAATCTCAGCACGTGCCGCCTGGCGATCATCCTCTTCCTCTGTTGCCGGAGCCCGTTGTGGGAACGAAAAGCCGGGGAAAGGGGTTCCCTGCGGCATGACGGACATCGAGACACGACCATTCCCCGCCCGGCAGGCACTCAAGATCCTGAGTTACAACGTCCATAGCTGCATCGGCACCGACCGCAGGCTCGATCCCGCCCGGGTGGCGGAGGTGATCGCCGCTCTCGAGCCCGATATCATCGGGCTGCAGGAACTGGATGTCGGTCGCAACCGCACCGGTGGCATGGATCAGGCCCATATCATCGCATCCCTGCTGCGCATGGAATTCCACTTTCATGCTGCGCTGAAGGTGGAGGAGGAGCATTACGGCGACGCGGTGCTGACGGCGCTCCCGATGCGGCTGGTCAAGGGAGACGTCCTGCCCTCCCATGGAGAGCAGCGGGGCGTGGTCTGGGTGGAGATAACCGCCGGCGATACGCAGCTTCAGGTGTTCAACACCCATCTCGGCCTCCGGCGCCGCGATCGGCTGAAACAAACGGCAGTGCTGCGGGGACCCGACTGGCTCGGCCATCCCGATTGTCGGGGGAAACCTATAATCCTGATCGGCGACATGAACTCCATCCCCTCCTCGCCGGTCTATCACAATCTCTCCCGGGGAATGGCCGATGTCCAGAACCGCACCGTGATGCAGCCAAGACCAACATTTCCATCCCGCTATCCCTTTCTGAGGCTGGACCATATCTTCGTGTCCACGGACATCCAGGTGCGCGAGGCCGGCGTGATTTCGACGCCCCTCGCCCGCCGCGCCTCCGATCATCTTCCGCTGCTGGCAACCGTCGAGGTTTAGATCCGTTTCAGTGCGCCTTGCCGAATTTCCGCGCTTCCTTCAGCAGCCGAACCACTTCCTGATCGGTCGTCTGTGAAAAATCGCCGTAATGAGCGCCGACCGCGTGAAGGCGCTCGGGAGCCGAGAGGCAAACGATCTCGTCGACCTCGTCCCTCAAGGCTTCCACCACGTCTCGGGGCGCGACGRGGACGGCGATGCAGATGGAGGCAACACCCATCTGTTTCAGAGCATGGATGCCGGCCCGGATGGAAACCCCGACGGCGATACCGTCGTCGATCAGTATGACATCCCTGCCGGCATGATCGTGATCGCGCGGCTCGTCCTCCCCGAAATACATGCGGTGACGCCGCTGGATTTCGGAGAGTTGGTGATCTCGCTCCGTCGCGAGATAACCGGGTGGTATCGTAAAGTTCCGCACTGCTTCCTCGTTGACGACCACATGCGGTTCCTTGGTATCGACGACGGCGCCGATGCCATATTCCGGCTGGCCGGGAGCGCCGATCTTGCGGACGATCAAGAGATCGAGGGGCGCATCGAGCCGCCGCGCAACCTCGAAGGCGACGGGCACGCCGCCTCGCGGCAACGCCATCACCACGGGATTGGCGTGGGCCTGTTCCTGAAGGGCATCCGCCAATTGCCTTCCGGCATCGCCACGGTCTGCAAAGGTGGGGCCAAATCCGAACATGTCATCCTCCCAAGACGCTCCGCCGCGACGAAGTCGCCACGGCCGGATGTTGTTGCCCTGCCCTTCAGGGATCATAACCCCCGGCCGGCACCCGGACAACCTTGGGAGAGCACCTTCGTTCCGGTGGGCGCCGCTATCGGCTACCGCCGCTGCCCTTGCGATGCTCGCTTTCCTGGTTGCGCCCGCGGATGATGGAAGGGTCATCGTTCATCGAAACATCCGCCGTGCGCATGCTCATGTCATCGCCCTTGCGGAAAGCTTTGCGCGCGGCCTCGCTGCGCTTGAGATCAGCCTTCGCATCGAAGTCTTTGCCGGCATTGGCCGTTTTCTCGCGCTTTTCGATGATGTTGCGCTGCTGCTCGTGGGTCTTCGCACCCTGCATGGTGAGTTCCTCCTTCTTGCCGCCTACTTGTTCGCACGGCCGCGCTGGTCGGGATCGACACCGCCGGATGGTAGCGTATCGTTCGCGACATCGCCTTCATCCGTGTTGTCGCCGGCGATCTCTTCATTGCCGATACGGCGGTTCAACCCTTTCGATTGGCCGATACCCGGATCGGACTTCAGGTCGGCATCGCTCGGCTTTCGGGTCTTGAAGTGCTTGGACGTCATGTCTCGTCCTCCTCAATCGCGTGCCACAAGACGAAGCGGCTGCGTTCAATGTCGCGTTCGCGCTACGAACTTGTTGAAACGGCTTGTTTTGCCGTCATCGGTTTCCTCTTGGTAAAGGAAGGAAAGCTCGTTCTCGTCGAAGACCRCGAAAAAATTCTCCCAGGAGATTTCTTCCAGCGCCTCCTCGGGCCGGCCGAAATCGACGCGCAGCAAGCCGCCTTCGCCCGCCGCTTTTACCCGCGCGGGATGGCCGCCGCGTTCCTCGATCCAATGGCGGATTTCATCGTGATCGGTGGTCTGAACTGCCTTGCTCATTGGCTCCTGTCTCCGTTTTGAATGCAAGGACAGAACCGGCCGGCATCGCGATTGTTCCGGCACCGAGCGGGATATGGACCGGAGATATGCGCATAAAGACGGGAACCTTTGTGGGGGCCCGATGTTCAGGCGACGTCGATCGCAGAACTCTGTCCGATCGAYGGCGTCATAAATACCCTCCCAACTGGCGCCTCCTTTTTCAGGGAGGCGCCTTTTTCTGCTTGGCCGGCCGGGCCCGCCGACCCGCTCAGGCGGCGCGGCGCTTGGCTGCTTCCGGCTGCCGGGCATCCCGGCCGAGTTCCGCGGCGCCGCGAGTCTTGAAACCGCGCAGCGCAGTAACCAGCCTCTCCACCGCATCCCGAAGATCTGACGTGCGGGTGGAGGTTTCCTGCACCATGGAGGCATTCTGCTGGGTCAGTGAATCCATCCGGCCGAGCGAGCCGTTGACTTCCTGCAAGCCGGCCGACTGGCTTGCCGCCGCGGCCGCGATATTCTTGACGATCGTATTGATGTCGTCGATGCGCGACGTAATCTGCCCCAGCGCATGGCCGGCATTGTTGACGAGATCGACGCCTGCCTGGATCTGCTTGGAACTGCCCGAAATCAGGTCCTTGATTTCCTTGGCGGCATCGGCGCAGCGCTGCGCCAGCGCCCGCACTTCCTGAGCCACGACCGCAAAGCCGCGTCCCGCCTCCCCTGCGCGAGCGGCTTCCACGCCCGCATTGAGCGCCAGAAGATTGGTCTGGAACGCAATCTCGTCGATCACGCCTATGATCTTGGAAATCTCTTCGGAAGATTGCTCGATGGCGCCCATGGCCGTGACCGCCTGTTTGACCACCGGGCCGGAGGCACGCGCCTCCGACAGCGCGACATCGACCGCAACGGCCGCCTTGTTGGCACCTTCCGCGGTATCCGCAACGCTCTGGGTCAGTTCGTGCAGCGTGCTAGAACTCTCCTCCAGTCCGCTTGCCTGCTCATCGGTGCGCCGCGCAAGATCCTTGGTCGCCTGTGAGATCGCGTTGGTGCTGGCGAGAATCTCTTCGCCGGTATTGTGCACTGTGGCAAGCGTACTGCGCAGCTTCTCGGCGCTGTTGTTGTAGTCACGAACCATACGGGAGAAATTGACCGGCAGGCTATCCGGCAGCCGCGTTTCGAGATCGCCGGCGGAAAGCCCCTGAAGCAC
Source organism: Rhizobium sp. LCM 4573 (assembly GCF_001854865.1). GTDB lineage: Bacteria > Pseudomonadota > Alphaproteobacteria > Rhizobiales > Rhizobiaceae > Neorhizobium. The sequence continues at coordinate 854,695 of NZ_MDDW01000001.1, forward strand.
GCGGTCCAGGGCTTCGAGCGCGATTTCCTGTTCCTCCTCGCCGGCGCGTCTCGCCTCTTCGGCACGCTTGCGCTCAGCGGCCATGATGTCGAGATAAGCCGTGATCGAGTAATCCATGTCGAGCATCGCCGCCTTGACCAGCGTGCTGATCTCGCTTGCGAGCTTTGCCGAATTGCCCCGCCCGAAACGCGAAGGCCATCTCTCGGCGACGACGGCATGGATGAGCCGTTCCATCACCAGCGCATAACCGCCGATATACCAGTGGGGATCGAGCCCGATCCGCGCATGGGCGGCTCCCACCGCGCGCACGCCCTCGACATAACGCTCGTCGAAACTCGCTTCGCCGACCACCGCCCAGTGGCTCATCTGACGCTTCTTCGCGCTGTCCATGTGACCCTGGCCGGAAAACAGCGAGGCGATTTCCGGGGTCGCATTGATCTTGCGGTAGAGAGTATCGAGTGCTTCGGAAATACTGGCATTGATGACCGGCGAAAGATCGCGCAGCGTCGAACGCGACTCCTGATCGAAACCCAGAAAATCAAGGCGCTTCTGCAGTTCGCGTTTCTCTTCGGCCGACGACATCCCTAAACTCCCAATCGTTTGCGTCCAAATCGTTGGACATGCAGCGAGGCTTAGTGGCTTTAAGGTATACGATCCCTTAATCGTCCCGGATAAGAATTGAGGCATGAAGCCTCACTTGTGCGACCGTTATTCAAGCGTATAATAACTTCGACCACTGACAAATTTCGGGGAGCGGATTCCGCCCCTATCCGCAATTCCGGGAGACCGTTTCGATGCAGGCCTGCGGCGCCTACGCCAAGCCTTTTACCCGATTTTTCAATGATATCCGCGCCGTGCGGAGATTTCGGTGAATCGGCGCAGCTATCACAGGGCAAGCGAGGCCGAGCGGCGTGAGGACCTGATCGCCGCCACGCTCGATTGCATCGCCGAATTCGGCATCCGGGGCGCAACCGTGCGGCAGATAGCCACGCGCGCCGGCGTCACGGGCGGTCTCATCCGCCATTACTTCGCCGGCAAGGACCAAATGCTGCAGGCGGCTTATCGGCAGGTCATGACCGGCATAACGGACGAAGCGATCCGCGCGGCGACGGAGGGCGGCGATGCCCGCACGCGTCTGCGCCGTTTCATCGTCGCCAACGTGACGCCGCCGGTCACGGACCCGCGTACGCTATCGCTCTGGGCGGCCTTCATCAGCCATATCCCGCTCGACCCCACCTTCGCCGCCATTCATCGGGAAAACTACCTGACTTTCCTGGAGGCGCTCGAAGCTCTGCTCCTTGCCCTTCATGCGGAACAGGGCCGGACAGTCAGTCGCGAGGAGTGCCGGGCGCATGCGATCGCCGTCAACGGCCTGATCGACGGCCTGTGGCTGGAGGGCACACTTGCCGCGGACCTGTTTGCCGATAAAGGACTTGCCGAAACCGCTCTTTCTTCCGTCGAAGCCCTGCTTCGACTTCCGCCGGGCGAGCTTTCGGCCTCCGATACATAAATAAAGGGAAATGCCATGCGTTATGCTTCGATCACCGATCGCCTCGCCCATCTCGGCTCCGGTCGCTGGGCCGTTCACCTCGCCGCCCGACGCATGAAGGCCGCGGGCGAGGACATCATCGAGCTGACGATCGGCGAGCCGGATATCGCACCCGACAGAGCGCTTCTCGATGAGGCTGCCCGCGCCATGTATGCAGGCCGGACCCGCTATTCCAACGGCCGCGGCGAACCTTCAGTCTTGGATGCCCTGGTGGAGAAATATTCGAAGCGCCGCAAGGGTGTGACCGAGAATAATTTCCTCTGCTTTCCCGGCACCCAGACGGCGCTCTACAGCGTGATGGCCGGCCTCGTCGAGGCAGGCGATGGCGTCGTCGTCGGCGATCCGCTCTATGCCACCTACGAAGGCGTGATCGCCTCGACGGGCGCACACATGATCCCCGTGCCGCTGAGGCCGGAGAACAGGTTCCACATGAAGGCCGAGGATCTGGAACGGGCGATCACGCCCGAAGCCCGGGTGCTCCTGCTCAACACGCCCCACAACCCGACGGGCGCCGTGCTGACGGCTGCCGAAATCGCCGCGATCGGTGAGGTCTGCCGCAAGCACGATCTCTGGATCGTCTGCGACGAGGTCTACGAACAATTGATCTTCGAAGGAACGCCGTTCGCCTCGCCCTTCGATATCCCGGAACTCGCGGAGCGCACGATCGTCGTCTCCTCCATCTCGAAATCCCATGCCGCGCCAGGCTTCCGCAGCGGCTGGGCCGCAGGGCCGGAAGAATTCTGCGAAAAGGTGCTGCCGGTTTCCGAGACCATGCTGTTCGGCGTGCAGCCCTTCATCGCCGACATGACGGCCATGGCGCTCTCCCAGCACTTCGAAACCGCCGACGTGATGCGCGAAAATTATCGCCGACGTGCCGCGATCGTCGAAAAGGCCTTTGCCGGCAACAATCTCGTAACGCCTATGCCGCCGGAGGGCGGGATGTTCATCCTGCTCGACGTCGCGGCAACCGGCCTCGGCGGCGAAGAGTTCGCCTGGGAGCTGTTGCAGGAAGAGAAGGTGGCGGTGATGCCCGGCAGATCCTTCGGTGATCAGGCAGCCGGCTTCCTGCGCATTTCGTTAACCGTGCCGGACGACGTTCTCGCAATCGCCATGGAGCGGATCGGCAACCTTGCGAGCCGCCTGGTTATGCTGGCGGAAAAGCGCGCCTGAACGCCACGTCACTCCGCCTTGTCGTCCTTTGATAATGGCTTGCGGGCGGCGGTCTGCCGGCCGACGATATCGGCCTCCGCCTCCTCGTCATAAGGAAGCGCGCCGCCGCCGGCATCGCCCGCATCCGCCACCCGGCCGCTCGGATCGCGGTTGGTCTCGGCCTCCCAGACCCTGCGGGCCTTGTTGAGATCGGCGGTGGCGGGATCGGTCTCGTGGCGGCGTGGCGTCTCGCCGGTGCCGGAACTCTTGGTGATGTTCGGCCCATCTCCGCCGGATTTCGCTTTTTCTCTGGGTTCCATGCTAGCCTCCCTGGTTCACAACATGAACCGCTCAGGCGGGGCTTCGTTCCGCAAGTTTGGGCAGCACTTTTTCGCCGAAGAACTCGATGAACGGGCGCTGGTTGCGCCCGACATTGTGGAGGTAGATTTCCGAAAACCCCATTTCCAGATCTTGGCCGAGCGAGTCCAGATGGCGGGCAGGATCGGCAGATATGCGCACATGTTCGTCCATGTCCTCCGGCCGCACCTTCACGCAGGCGCCGTCGAATTCCTCCGGCAGTTTCAGGGTTTCGGCCACGGCCGCGCTGACCGCGTTGCTGCGCCATTGGTCGAATGCATTCTGCCTAGCCACATGGTCATTTTCAGCCCATGAGAGATGGACCTGCAGATAGACCGGCTTGCCTTCTCCTCCTCCCTTCCGAAAGGCCTCGATGATTTTCTTGAGGTTTTCACGCGGCTGGTTGATGGTGATCAATCCATCCGCCCAGGAACCGGCCCATTCCGCCGTTTGCGGCGAGAGCGCTCCCGCAATCAACCTGGGCGGCGTCTTCGCAAGCGTATGGAGTTTCGCCTCATCCACCTTGATCGGGTGTTCCCGGCTGATCGTCTCGCCTGAAAACAGCGCTCGGATGATCTCCGCGCCGGCGAGCAGCCTCTCGTTCCTTTCCTCTTTCGAAGGCCAGCGCTCGCCGGTGATGTGCTCGTTCAGCGCCTGCCCGCTGCCGAGCGCCATCCAGGGCAGCCTGCCGGGAAACATCTCTCCGATCGTCGCAGCAGCCTGCGCCGTCAGCGCCGGATGGTAGCGCCAGCCGGAAGGCACGGTGATCAGCCCGAAGGGAATGCGCTTCGTCGCCTGCATCGCTGCGCCGAGAAAGGCCCAGACGAAGCCGGATTGCCCCTGGCGCAAGCTCCAGGGCGCGAAATGGTCGGACGACATCACTGCGGAAAAGCCGGCTTCTTCCGCAAGTTTCACATAACCGAGAAGCTCGCTCGGCGAAAACTGCTCATGGGAAGCGTGATACCCAATATGCGCCATGGCTCACTCCCTCTCCGAACTCAGCCAGAGATATTGATAGGGCTTGAGCTTGAGACGCAGCCGGGGTGAGGCCTTGTATTCGGCCTTGCCGATCAGGTCTGTGAATGCTTCCGCCTCCATACCGCCGAGGTGGATTTCAGCCTCCACGGTCCGGCCGGCGAGATTATGGATGATGAGCAGCAAATTGCCGGCATCCTCGAAACCATGAACCAAGAGGGCGGGGTTGCTGGCGCTGAGCCTCACGGGCCTGCCCTTGACGAAGAGCGGCTGGGCGCGTCTCAGCACGATCAATCGCTTGATGGTATTGAGAAGCGATTGGGGATCTTTCTGCTGCTCCTCGACATTGACCTTCTTGTAGGAGAAAGGCCCGTGGTCGACCGGTTTCACCCTTAGCTTGCCTGCCGGCGCATTCGAAAACCCGGCATTCCGCCGCGCCGACCACTGCATCGGTATGCGCACCGCAGTTCGGCCGGGTTGGCCGAGATCCTCCCCTATGCCGATCTCGTCGCCATAGACGATCAGTGGCGGTCCTCTGAGCGAGAAGATGATGCTGAGCGCCAGTTCGATCCGCCGCTGGTCGCCGTTCAGCATGGGGGCCAGCCTGCGACGCACGCCACGGTCGAATACCTGCATCTCCTTGTCTGGCGCGAAGGCTTGGAATACCGCCTCCTTCAGCTCCGGCGGCACGCGCGAGAAATCGAGTTCATCGAGATTACGCAGGAAATTTGCCCATCCGCAGCCAGCCGGCGGCTCCGGCAGCAGGCTCATGGCATGATTGATGGGCGCCGCGTCCTCCTTGGCAAATCCTGCGAAGAGATAGCAGGCGAGCATGAAATTGAAGAGAAGATGTAATTGGTCGCCTTCACCGAAATATCGCCCCGTCTCTTCCGGGGGCATATTGACCTCGCCGATCAGTACCCCCGTCGGGCGACGCGCCCTCAGATAGCTTGCAAGCTCCATCAGGATGCCGTGCGGATCGCGCGGATTGGCGTGCTCCAGCCCCTTATCGGCAATGATGAGCGGCGCGGCGTCGAGCCGGAAGCCGCTGATGCCGAAGGCCAGCCAATAATCGACGATCCTGAGGATCTCCTGCCGCACCTCCGGATTGGCGAAGTTCAGTTCCGGCTGGAAATCGTAGAAATTGTGGAAGTAATAGGCCCGAGCCACCTCGTCATAGGTCCAGAGGCTATCCACCTCTCCGGGAAATATCGATTTGGCCCCCGCAGCGACCGGCGGCGGATCTGGGCTCCAGACATAGTAGTCGCGATAGCGGCAATGGTTGTCACGGCGCGCCGCCTGAAACCACGGATGCTCGTTGGAGGTGTGGTTCGCCACGAGGTCCATGATGACCCGTATGCCATGTTCACCTGCGCTGTGCAGGAAGTTGAGGAAGTCGTCGAAGGTCCCGACATCCGGATTGATGGAATAGAAGTCGCTGACGTCGTAACCATTGTCCCGATCCGGGCTGCTGTAGAAGGGCAGCAGCCAGATGCAGGTGATGCCGAGGTCGGCGAGATAGGGCAGCTTCTCCGTAAGACCTATGAAATCGCCGATGCCGTCGCCGTTTCCGTCCGCGAATTTCTCGACATCGATGCCGTAGATGACGGCTTCATTGTACCAGGATATGGCATGTTTCGTCATACTTGGCCTCTGTTCGCCACTACGAATGCAGGTCGTAAAGCGTCAAAGGAGCCAGAAAGTTCCCAAAAGGAACTACAGCTTATCGGCGTTTCGCCGCCGTCTCGGCCTCCGGCATTTCCCAGCCGAAGACGCTGCGGCCGCCCCATTCATGCGAATGGCGGAACTCGCCGGCCACGATTTCCTTGAGGTCGGGACCGGTGACATATTTTTCGGTAAGACGGGCTTGGTCGTCCAGCCGCTTCAGCGCCTGAAGCTCCTCCTCGCGGCCGAGCCTGCCATTGAGGACTGCGGATTTCATCACACCAATCGTCTCGTCATACACTTTGAGCGGAACCGGGAATGGGTGCCGGTCCTTGCCGCCATGGGCGAGCGAGAAGCGCGCAGGATCGGAAAAGCGGCAGGGCGCCCCGTGTACCACCTCGGCGACCATCGCGAGCGCCTTGACGGTGCGGGCGCCGACGCCGGGAGTGAGAAGCAGGTGCTCGAAATCCTGCGGCCCGCGATCGGCCGCGGCAGCGAGCGTGCCGTGCAGCCGCTTCATGTCGACGTCCTTCTCCCGGACATCGTGGTGCTCCGGCATGACGAGATGCGGCAGCATGGGCTGCGCCGCAGTCTTTCGCTTCGGCTCCAGTGCGACAATCTCGCGGACGATCCGGTCCGGTCCAAGCGAGGAAAGCAGGTCCAGCTGCCCCATGCGGGAGGCCTCAGCCCGGTGATCGGCAAGATTGACGATCTCGCCCTGCTGGCGACCTTCGATCGCCGCATGCGGGGAATCGACGAAGCTCGTGATCCCTTCCGAAAGCCAATGATAGCGGCGCGCCTGGCGCTTGTCTCCGTTCATGCCCTGCTGCACCACCACCCATTTACCGTCGTTGGTGACGATGAAGCCGTGCAGATAAAGATCGAACCCATCCTGCACCGCCGCGCTGTCGACCTTGGCCACCAGCCGGCTTGCGGCGGCAAGTTCCCCGCCATCGATGCCGACCCGGTCGCCGATCGTCAGCAGTTCGCCCGGCGTCTTGCGGGAATGCTGGCCGCGTCCGCCGCAGACATGAATGCCGAGTTCGCCGGAAAGCGGCGTGAGCCCTCGCTTGAGCGCCCCAATAACGCTGGTGGTGATGCCCGACGAATGCCAGTCCATGCCCATGACGCAGCCGAAGGATTGGAACCAGAACGGATGCGCGAGCCGCCGAAGGAATTCGTCGCGGCCGTAGTGCTGAACGATGGCTTCGGCAATGAGCGCGCCGAGCTTCGTCATACGCTCGCCAAGCCACCGGGGAACCCGGCCGCCGTGAAGCGGAAGATCGGCGCTGCCTGCTCTCTGGACCATGGCCGCTTATATCGCGGCCGACCGCCTCAGGACAGCGAAAAGTTCTTCAAACGTTCTTCCAGTCGGGCGATAGTCGCCGCGTCCGCATTGGCGAAGGCGAAACGCAGATAATCCTGCTGATTTTCACCGAAATAGGCACCGGGGATAGAGATGATGCCGGCCTGCTTCGCGAGCTTTTCCGCAACCTCGACGGAGCCGACGCCGCGGAAAGGATGCCGCACGAAGGCGAAATAGGCGCCGATCGCCCCGATTTTCCAACTGGGAACTGCTCGCATCACCGCCTTCAGGGCCTTGGCGCGGCGACCGATTTCCTGCCGGTTTTCCTCGCGCCAAGCGCCAAGCAGCGGCAGCGCTTCGGCGACCGCAGCCTGGGCCGCACGCGGCGCGCAAATCTGCAGGTTGTCCATGATCTTGGCGACCTGCTCGATCACTTTTGCGCCCGCCGTAATTGCACCGAGCCGATGGCCGGGAATGCAGAAGGATTTCGAGAAGCTGTAGAGGCCGATCAGTGTCTCCTCCCAGCCCTCGAGCCCAAGCAATCCGTGCGGGGCCCTGTCGGCCTCGGGCATGAAGTCCCTGTAGGTCTCGTCGAGGATCAGCCATATCCCCTTTTCCCGGCAGAGCTTGAAGATCGCTTCGAGCAGGGACGGAGGATAGATCGCCCCGGTGGGATTGTTGGGCGAGACTAGCGCCAGCGCCCGCACGTCGCCGGTGATCGCCTTTTCGAGATCGACCAGGTCGGGCAGGAAGCCGTTCTCGGCCCGGCAGGCTGCGAACCGCGTCTTCACGCCCATCATGGCGAGCGTGGTTTCGTGATTGAAGTAGAAGGGTTCGGTCATCAGAACTGTCTGGCCTGGGCCGGCGACCGTCATGGCCGCGCAGACAAAGGCCTGATTGCAGCCGGAGGTGATGTGGATGTTTTCCGCTTCCACGCGGGCGCCGTAGACATCCGAAACATGTTCCGCATAGGCTTGCCGAAGCGATAATTCCCCTTCGATCGGCCCGTAGCCGGTAAAAGCCGTGGAAGACGCTGCTTCTCCCAGGAGATGCAGCATGTCCGGATGCGCCGGATAGCCCGGCACCGCCTGCGAAAGATCGATGAGCGGCCCCCTGGAGCCGTCATAGGCGCGCCCCCAGGCGAAGACGGATGGAACAGGCGGCGGGCTCAGCTTTTCGACGAGGGTATTGAAGGCGGGCATCGGTATTTCCAAAGGGGCGATTGATTTCACCACCTTCTTTACCAGATTATCGCCGGACGCAAGGAGAACCGGACATGGCCGACGACCTTCAACCGCCAGATTCCAAGCTCACCATAACCAAACGGAAATGGGCGGAGCAGGGCAAGTTCCTGACCGGCCATACCTCACGCTCAGAGGCAGAACGCCTGCCGCCCGGCCAGCATCTGGTGAAGAACTGGCCGATCCTCGATCTCGGCCAGCAGCCGCAAGTCACGACGTCGCAATGGCGGCTCGACGTTCGCGGCCTCGTCAACCATGCCCAGACCTTCGACTGGAAGGCCTTCCAGGCTCTGCCGCAAAGCGAGATGCGCTCCGATATCCATTGCGTGACGACCTGGTCGCGCTACGACAATAATTGGAAGGGCATTTCGACGCACGATTTCCTGAATGCCGTCGATCCGAGGGACGAGGCGGTTGCCGTAATGCTGACGAGCTACGACGGCTATACCACCAATCTGCTGCTCTCCGATTTCGCCTCGCCGGATGCGATCCTCGTCACCGAATGGGAGGGCCAGCCTCTGACGCGCGAGCATGGCGGGCCGGTGCGCCTCGTCGTGCCGCATCTCTATTTCTGGAAGAGCGCCAAATGGCTCCACCGGATCGAATTCCTCGACCGGGACCGCGCCGGCTTCTGGGAGAGCAACGGCTACCATATGCGGGGCGAGCCCTGGGCCGAGGAACGCTATTCGGGAGATTGATTCAAAGGTCCCAGATGCCCCTCATCCGCCGAGCGGATGAGGGGCAATTCCCTCGAAGAGGCACTATCTTAGATCAACTTATCAAGCGTGATCGGCAGATCGCGGACGCGCTTGCCCGTGGCATGAAACGCGGCATTGGCGATCGCCGGCGCGACGCCAACAATACCCACCTCGCCCACGCCCTTGCCGCCCAGCACCGAGGCGTTGAGATCGGGGATACCGACCGAAATGACCTCGATATGCGGCACATCGGCATTGGTCGCCACGAGGTAATCCCCGAGGTTGTTGTTGATGACCCTGCCGTTACGTTCGTCGACCAGCCCCTCTTCCAGCAGGGCCTGCCCGATGCCCATGATGATGCCGCCGCGCCACTGGCTTTCAGCGAGCTTCGGATTGTAGATCCGGCCGCAATCGAAAGCCGAGACGACGCGTGAAACGCGGATCGTGCCGAAGTCCTCATCAACCCTCACCTCGACGAAATGCGCGCACCAGCTATACATCGAATAGTCGCCGGCGGTTGGCCCCTGGATGGCCGTCATGGTCGTCCAGGCGCGCTTGTGTCCCTCCGGTCCCTGATCGGCTTCCGGAAGCGTATTGCGGCGGGCCTCGATCCGGTCGCGTCCCGTGGCGGACATCAATTCCGCCACCGTAAGCGACGGTCCATTGCCGCGAGGCACGGCAATCCGGCCATCGGCGACCGTCAAGGTGTTGGCACCCGTATCCCGGAAAGGCGAGTTGGCATCGTTGAGGGCAAGCCCGATCAGCTCGTCCCGCGCCGCCGTCGCCGCCTTGTGCACCGCGCCGGTGATCGCGCCCGCCAGCATCGAGCCGCCGGCGACCGTCGCGCCCGGAAGCGAAGAGTCGCCAAGCCGAACGTCGATTTGTCCGACCGGAACGCCGAGCGCTTCGGCAGCCGTCTGCGCAAGGATCGTATAGGTCCCCTGCCCCATGTCGATCGCGCCGCTGACCACCTCGACCGTGCCATCCGAAAGAAGGCGGATCATCGCCTCGCTCGCCGCCCGCAGCACCGGAAAGGTGCCGCAGCCGACACCCCAGCCGATAAGCTGGCGGCCGTCACGCATGGAACGAGGCTCGAAGCTCCGCTTCGCCCAACCGAAGGCCTCGGAGCCCGCCGCAAGCGCTTCGCGCATCTGGCGGGTGGACCAGGGCTTGCCGGATTGGGGATCGTATTCGGCATAGTTCCGGAGCCTGATTTCGACCGGATCGATACCGGCCGCATAGGCGAGTTCATCCATCGCGCATTCCAGCCCGAAGGCGCTGGGGTTCTTCCCCGGAGCCCGCAATGCACCCGGCATCACGGTATTGGCCGGCACCAGTCGATGCTCCGAACTGAAATTCGGCACCGCATACATGAGAGGTGTGGCGGCGCTCGTCTGCTCCGGAAAATCGGCATAGGTGGAGGTCTCGCTGGCGCCGCGATGCACGATCGCCTGCAGGATGCCGTTGGAATCGGCCCCGAGCTCCAGAGTCTGGCGCGTCGCCGCTCTTCCGCCATAGGAGGTGAAGTTCTGCGGCCGGGTGACCGCAAGCTTTACCGGCCGGCCGAGCTTGCGGGCCACCGCCGCTGCGACGGCTCCATACGCATACACGGTTGCCTTGGAACCGAAACCTCCGCCGATGAAAGGCGACACGAGGCGCACGTTCTCGTCCGGCAAGCCGAAGAGTTCCGCATAGGAACGCGCCATGCCATGCGTCCACTGGCTCGGCTCCCAGATCGTCAGCCGGTCGCCATCCCATTTGGCCGTCAGGCCGTGCGGCTCGATCGGCACGTGATATTCGCGCGGAGTGCTGTATTCCGCCTCTATCCGCACCGGCGATGCCGCAAGCGCCTCCTCGGCCTCGCCCCAGGCAATATTGAACTGATCGACCAGCTTGCCTTCTCCGGCATTCGGAGACTCCATGCTGGCAACGGCAGCCGTCTCCTCATAGGTGACCTCGACCAGCCGCGCCGCTTCGGTCGCCTGTTCGAGCGTCTCGGCAATGACGGCCGCGATCGCCTGACCATTGAAAGCGACGTCACGCGGAAGCGGATGATAGGGCTGATCGTCGGGCCGATTGCCATACCAGTCGGAAGCGACCTTCAGCCCCAGATCGGTTTCCGGCGTAACGACCAGAAGCATGCCGGGCGCCTGTTCTGCCTTCGAGGTATCGACCTTTACCACCCGGCCGGCTGCGATCGTGCTTTGCACCAGCACGGCATAGGCGAGCCCCTCGACGGGGTGCTCCAGCGCATAGGTCGCGCCGCCCGTGATCTTCAGCTTGCCGTCGAGGCGCGAAAAGCGTCCGCCCAGCGCGCCGTCGGAGGCATCGCCCTGTTTGGTGCGGGTTTCCATGATGGTCATGCCAGACCTCCCATTTGCAGGATGGCGCGCGCGACGACACGCGGCGCAAGTTCGATCTTGTAGCGGTTGGCGCCATGGGAAACGGCGCCTTCCATGGCGAGACGGCTTGCCTTTTCCACCGAGGCTGCATCGATAGCCTTGCCGACAAGCGCCTGCTCGACGGCACGCGCCCGCCATGGCTTGGTGGCAACCCCGCCAAGCGCGACGCGGATGTCGCGGACCGTCCGGCCGTCCTCTTCGAGTTCCAGACCGACCGCAGCACTTGCCGCCGCGAATTCATAGGATTGCCGGTCACGGACCTTGAGATAGGTCGAGTTCTTAGCGGCCGGCGACGCAGGGATGACGATGCCCGCGATCATCTCCCCCGGCTCGATGACGGTTTCCCGATCCGGCCTGTCTCTGGGCAACAGGAAGAAATCGTCCACGGCCACTTCCCGTCCGCCGAGATCGACAGTGGCGTCGAAAGCGACGAGTGCCACTGCGAGATCACCGGGATAGGAGGCGATACAGGCATCGCTCGTGCCAAGCACCGCATGGTTGCGGGTCACGCCTCCGATCGCCGAGCAGCCCGAACCCGGACTGCGCTTGTTGCAGGCCAGAAACGTGGCGGGATCGCGAAAATAGGGACAACGCGTCCGCTGCAGGAGATTGCCGCCGATCGTCGCCATGTTGCGAAGCTGGGCGGAAGCCGCCAGCAGCAACGATTCCGAAACGGCGGGGAAGTTCGTTCGGATTGCGGGGTGATCCGCCACCTCGCCCATTTTGGTGAGCGCGCCGATCCTTGCGCCGGCCGCGTCCATTTCGATATCCGAAAGACCCGGCAGGTGCGTGATATCGATGACCGCTTCAGGCTGGAACACGCCGCATTTGGCGAGATCGAGAAGCGTGGTACCGCCCGCAAGCAGCATGGCGCCGGATTGGATGGCAGCCTGGCGGGCTTGATCCGCGGAGACCGCGCGGGAGTAGGAAAAATCTCTCATCACGCAACCTCCGCCGCTTCGCGGACCGCCGCGACGATGCTGTTATAGGCCCCGCATCGACAGAGATTGCCCGCCATGTACTCGCGGATCTCCTCGTCCGACCCGGCATGCCCTTCGCGGATGCAGGCAACCGCCGACATGATCTGGCCCGGCGTGCAATAGYCGCATTGGAAGGCGTCATGCTCCAGAAACGCCGCCTGCACCGGATGCAGATCGCCGTTCTCTGCTGCGAGGCCCTCGATCGTGGTGATCTGCCGGCCTTCGACCTGAGCTGCCAGTGTGAGGCAGGAAAGTAYGCGCCTGCCGTCGACATGCACGGTACATGCCCCGCACTGGCCCTGATCRCAGCCTTTCTTGGTGCCGGTAAGTTCCAGATGCTCGCGCAGAGCATCGAGCAGGGTGACCCGCGGCTCGACATCGAGTTCGCGCGCCTTTCCATTGATCTCCAGTGAAAGATGAACCGTTCGTGTCATGGATCAAGCTCCTGCCATCGTCACGAGAATGAAATTCGATATTGGAATGGGCTGGCAATCCGGCCCTGATACCCTAGCTATGAGTTACGGGATGGCCATGAGTGGGTTTCGGCATGACATCCCGCCTCCTTCTGGGTTAAGAGGTAGAAGGCACTCCACTTAAACGGAGGCGCCTCCGTTTAATCTAGCGACTTGCCGGCTCCGGTCAAGTCCTCAATGTGCCTGGAGCATTATTTTGGCCTCGGCCGAGCAGAAGCCCGCCTCTTCCACGACAAAGCTGCGCGCAGACGCGCGGCGCAACCGCGAGAAACTCATCGAGGTCGCGGCAGCCGCTTTCGCGGAACATGGCGTGGAAACTTCACTCGAGGATATCGCCCGAAAGGCCGGTGTCGGCATCGGAACGCTCTATCGGCATTTCCCGACCCGTGAGCATCTGGTCGAGGTCATCTATCGCCGCGAACTCGAAAACCTTGCGGCTGCCGCGACGGAGCTTGCGCAATCGCACGCGCCGGATACGGCGCTGGAGGAATGGATGCGCCGCTTCGTCGGCTATATCGCCGCCAAGCGCGGCATGGCCAACAGCCTGAAAATCTTGATGAACACCAATTCTTCGTTGTTCGCGGAAGGCTTCGGGCGCATTCGCAGCGCGTTTGAGGGACTGGTGAAAGCGGCGAGCGACGCAGGCTCCATCCGCAAGGACATCGACACGACGGACCTGCTGCACGCCCTTTCCAGCATCTATTCCATGCCGGATACGCCCGAATGGCGCGACCGCTCGCATCGCCTCATCGGCCTCCTGATGGACGGTCTTCGCGCGAAAAAGTAATTAGCCGCCTTCGGCAATTCGCCGCAGCCGCTCGGCGGTTTCCTCATTCGCCGGAAAAAAGGATTCCACGGCCAGTTCCGACAGCGTGACGTCGACCGGCGTCCCGAAGACGGTCGTCGTGGAAATGAAGGAGAGCAGCCCGGCATCGGTGCGCAACTCCAACGGAACGGCGATGCCGGCATAATCGCTGGATGCGGTCGGTTTCGGCGGATGATCCGGAAAAGGATAGGCCGCAAGCTCCTCAAGGAGAGCGGAAAGGACCGGATCGCCAGTCATCGTTATCTGCTGGTGCAGCCGTTCCAGAAGGTGATGCCGCCATTCGCTGAAATTGGCGATCGAAGGCGCAAGCCCTTCCGGGTGCAGGCTGAGACGCAACACGTTTACCGGCGGCTCCAGCAGGGATTGATCGGCAACACCCGCGAGAAGTGGCGCAAGCGCGCCATTCGCCGCGACAAGCTGCCAGTGACGGTCGACCGCAAGCGCCGGAAACGGCTCATGGCCCTTCAAAACCATATCCACCGCACGCCTCGCCGGCGCAAGCGCCGGATCGTCCAGCGACCGCTCCGCGAAGACCGGAGCGAAGCCGGCGGCAAGCAGCATCGGATTGCGCTCGCGAAGCGGCACGCCGAGCCGCTCCGCCAGATGCAGCAGCATCTCACGGCTCGGCTGGGATCGTCCGCTTTCGATGAAGCTGAGATGCCTTTGGGAGATATCCGCTTCCAGCGCCAGATCGAGCTGGCTCATGTGCCGGCGGCGGCGCCAGTCGCGCAGATAGTCTCCCAAAGAACGGACGGCGATCGTCATGCCGCCGCCGGAACCTGATCGAGGAAGCCGTGCACGGCTTTCAGACGCCCACCTTCAAGCAGCGCGAAATCCGTGCCCTTGATCAGCGCCTCGCCACCGGCCGGACCGAGACCCCAAGAAAAGCGGAGGTTGTCGCCATGGCCATCCGCCTCGCCGATCAATTCGAACCGGAAGCCGGGAAACCGGTCCTGCACGGCGGCAACCAGACCGTCTATCTCGGCATGACCCCTACCCTGCATCAACGGATCGACATAGATCGCGGCCTCAATCCAGCTTTCTGCGATCAGCGCCCGGCGACGGGCAGCATCCGTTTCGTTCCAGACGGCGAGATAGCGTTGCGCGGTTTCGTTTGCATTGGTCATCTTCATCTCCTTTGATCGCCCGGCGCATCCAGGCAGCGCGATCATGCGGAAGCGACATTCTCTCATCAATTACGCGTCAGGTAATCGAAAGCCAGCAGAATTGGGAGGCCACGAGGAATTGATGAGGAAAACCGCCCGCAAGAGATTAGCCTTGGCCCCAGGAGACAGCCATGTGGGTGGATATCGGAAGTTACAGGTCGCGCCTGGAGCCGGGAAGAATGGCCTGGCCGAGCGGGCACTCGACATTCAATCGCACCGGCCCCGGCGAAGGCAGGTTCGCCTTTTCCGGCGTGACTCTCGGTATCGTCCTCTCCCCTCTCCCCTCACACCATGCGGCCTATGGCGGCGACAGGCGCAGCCATGAGCCACTTTCCGCAGGTCAGGGCTGGCTTTTTCCCGCAGGCTTCGACGGCTGGTGCCGCTGGGACGAACCAAATGATTTTTTGAATCTCGAACTCGGTGCCGGGTGCCTTGCGGATGCCGGCCTTGAGGGACTCTCCGGCTTTCCACCCTCGAAAGGCAACCTCGATCCGCTCCTCGTGCAGCTCGGCCTTAACCTGCACGCCGCCGGACGGGAAAGCTCCAACCTTTATCGCGACAGCCTGGCGCTGGCGGTGGCGGTACAGCTTGCTAACGTGGTCATGGGCACCGCTCTGCCCAAGCTGCGGCCTGATCTCCGCCTTCACCGGGCACTTCAATACATCGAGGATCATCTGGCCGAGGACATCTCGCTCGCCGATCTCGCAGCCGCAGCGGCAATGAGCCCGTTCCATTTCTCTCGCTGCTTCAAGGCGCAAACGGGGCTTGCGCCCTATGCCTTCGTCGTCACGCGCCGCATGGAGAAAGCCAARGAACTGCTGCGGGCCACGCGGCTGCCGATTGCCGAGATCGCCTGGCGTGTCGGTTACATGAATTCCGCGAAATTCGCCGCGCAATTCCGTCGTCTGACGGGCGCCACACCCGGTGAGTGGCGGAAGCATTGAACAGCAGGATCGGATCATTCTTCCGCAGAATCGGAGCCTGATCGCATACGAATATGGCGCTATCCCTTGAGCACAAGGGAGAAACGCCATGTCCATGATGAGTTCTTTCGCGACCCTTGCGGTCTTGAGCCTGCTCGCCTCCACCTCGCTCGCCGCAGAGCCGGTGATCCGCAAGGTGAGTTTCGACAGCAGCGGCGTCGCACTCGTCGGCAATCTCTATTTGCCGGCCGGAGCGACGGGCAGCAATCCAGCGGTAGTCGTCACCGGCTCCTGGACCAGCGTCAAGGAACAAAACCCCGCCGAGTATGCGCGCCGGCTGGCCGAGCGGGGCTTTGCCGTCCTCGCCTTCGATCACACCGGTTTCGGCGAAAGCGGCGGCGCAATCCGCGGCTACGAGAACCCAGCCGCCAAGGTGGCCGACATCAAGGCTGCGATAAGCTTTCTCGAAAACCTGCCGGAGATCGACCGCACCCGCATCAATGGACTAGGCATCTGCGCGGGCGGCGGCTACATGGCCCGCGTAGCGGCGGAGGAGCCCCGACTGAACGCCGTGGCAACCGTCGCGGGCTGGTACACGGATGCGGCGCTCTACCGGGAATTCTTCACGCCGGCAGGCTATGCCGCGCTCGATCAGGCAGGCAAGGCGGGCCGGCAAGCCTTCGAAACTTCCGGCACGGTGGTAACACGCCCGGCCGTTTCCGACGGTTCGACGCCTGCAGCCATGGCGGTACAACCCGCCGTCGACTATTATGCCGGCAGGGCCCGCGTGCCCGGCTGGACGGAAACCTGGCCGGACCTCTCCTACCAGGCGATACTGGCCTTCGAAACCATTCCGAGCGCCGCGAACATCTCCATCCCCGCGCTTGTCGTCCATGCCGAGAACGCCATCAGCCCCGGCGCCGCCTACCGCCATTTCCGGGCGATCGGCGCGAGCGAAAAAGAGCTCGTCTGGATGGGAGATGTCAACCAGTTCCAGTTCTACGACGATCCGGCCGTGGTCGATGCCGCCGTCGTGCGCGTGGCCGACTGGTTCGCAAAACACTGATTGCGGGAGAAACCGATGAACACCCTCAAAGGAATGGCTGCCGGAGTGGCCCTTCTCCTCGTAAGCTCGAATGCTGTCGCCCAATCAAGTGATGCCAATATCCAGATCATCCGCGATTACTATGCCGCCTACGCCACCGGCAATCCGGAAGCTATCAGGCCCTTTCTGGCGGAAAACATCGTCTGGCGTATTCCTGGACATCATCCGCTTGCGGGCGAAAAACGTGGAGCCGATGAGGTGATCGCGTTCTTCACCGGCCTCGCAAGGGGGCGCTTCAAGGCCGAACCGATCTTCTTCCAGGCGCAGGATGATCTCGTTGTCGATATTCATCGTGGCTGGAGCAATATCGGCAGCGGGCCGGAAATAGATCAGCTTTACGCCCTGATGTTCCGCATCGAAAACGGTAAGATCGTCGAGGCGACGAACTTCCTTACCGACATGCATCAGTCGGATGCCTTCTACTGGGCGCACTATCCCTTGAAGCCGCTTCCCGAACGGCTGGCTGAATAGGAGAACGATATGCTCAATCTCCACCGTCTTATCGGCTTCGCCTCCATGACGGTTCTCATGGCCTCGCACGAAGCCCTCGCCACGCCCGCCGAAGAGGCGAAGGTGGCCGCCGTCATCTCTGCGGTTGCGGTTTATGCCGACAATCGCGATTTCACGACGCTCGAAGGTTTCTTCGCTCCAGAAACGCTCATCGACTACACCTCTCTTTGGGGAGGCGAAGCCCGGCGTCTCACGCCCAGAGAACTGATGGCCGCCTGGTCAGGTCTTTTGCCCGGGTTCGATGCCACGCGTCACCAACTTTCAGACATCAACGTCGAACTCGACGGCGAGCAGGCTATCGCTGCGGCTACGGTAACAGCCACCCATTGGCTGGAGAACGCCACCTGGACGGTCTCCGGCACCTATGACTACGTGCTGGTGCGCCGCGGCTCGCAATGGCGCGTCTCGGCAATGACTTTCCATCTCGCCGATGAAAACGGAGATCGCGGCTTGGTCCAGAAGGCTGCGGACAGGATCGACGAGAAAGCTCAGTGAAGCAGCCAACACGTGCTACCGATTCTTGAAATTCGCCTGCCGCTTTTCGACGAATGCCGTCATTCCCTCTTTCTGATCCTCGAAGGCAAAGAGCGAGTGGAAAAGCCGCCGCTCGAAACGCAGCCCCTCGGCCAGCCCCATCTCGTCGGCACGGTTGACGGCTTCCTTCACCATCATCACCGCCGGCAGCGACATGCCTGCAATGGTTTCCGCCGTCTTCAACGCGTCGGAAATGAGATCGGCAGCGGGCACGATGCGGGCGACCAGTCCGGCTCTTTCCRCTTCTTCCGCATCCATCATCCGGCCGGTCAGGCACATTTCCATCGCCTTGGCTCGTCCAACAAGCCGCGTCAGGCGCTGGCTGCCGCCCATGCCGGGAATCACGCCGAGCTTGATTTCCGGCTGGCCGAACTTCGCCGTGTCGGCGGCGAGGATGAAATCGCACATCATGGCGAGCTCGCATCCGCCGCCGAGCGCGAAGCCTGCGACGGCCGCGATCATGGGCTTGCGGATAAGCGTCAGCCGGTTCCAATCCGAGAACCAGTCGTTCACATACATGTCGACGGAGCTGTGCTCCTGCATCTCCTTGATATCGGCGCCGGCGGCAAAGGCCTTTTCCGAACCGGTGATGACGATGCAGCCGATCTGGGAATTGCGATCGAACGCCTCGACCGCCACCAGAAGTTCCTCGCCGAGCTGCCGTTTGATGGCGTTGAGCGCCTTCGGCCTGTTGAGGGTAACGAGACCCACGCGCCCCTTTTCTTCTGCGATGATCGTCTCGTAGCTCATCCTCTCGCCTCTCCGGTCTTTTGCGACTGTTCACGGAAATAATTGATAATCGAGGAAAAATCCTCCCCGCCCCGGCCGAGCGCGTTGAAGGTTTCGTAGAGCTCGGCGGCATGCGCGCCCATCGCAGTCTCGGCGCCGGCCGCGGCGGCAGCCTCCTGCGAAAGCTTCAGATCCTTCAGCATCAGCGCGGCGGCAAAACCCGGCTTGTAACCGTTATTGGCGGGCGATGTCGGCACCGGCCCCGGCACCGGGCAATAAGTATTGATCGACCAGCATTGTCCTGACGAGGTGGAGGCGACATCGAAGAGAGCCTGGTGCGAAAGCCCGAGCTTTTCGGCGAGAACGAAGGCTTCGCAGACACCCGCCATGGTGATGCCGAGGATCATGTTGTTGCAAATCTTCGCGGCCTGACCCGCCCCGGCATCGCCGCAATGGACGATGCGCTTGCCCATCTTCTGCAGCACCGGCTCGCCTCTCGCGAAAGCTGCCTCTGCGCCGCCGACCATGAAGGTCAGCGTGCCTGCCGCCGCCCCTCCCGTGCCGCCCGAAACCGGCGCGTCCAGCGAAAGGCAGCTGGTCTCCTTCGCCAGGATATGCGCTTCGCGCGCGCTCTCGACGTCGATAGTGGAGCAGTCGATCATCAGCGTGCCGGGCTGGACCGCCTTCACGAGATCGTTCCACACCGCAATCACGTGCTTGCCCGCAGGCAGCATGGTGATCACCACGGAGGCATCCTTCACCGCCTCCGCAGCACTTGCTGCGATCGCAACACCGTTTGCCGAAGCAGCCTCCAGCGAGGCCGCGACGAGATCGAAGCCGTTGACCCGGTAGCCCGCCTTTACCAGGTTTGCGGCCATAGGCCCGCCCATATTGCCGAGCCCGATGAACGCGATTGCCTCAGTCATTGGTGATCCTCCCTGCTTTTCTCATTTCGCATGCCGCGTCTGGCCTATGATCGAGCGCGCGACGATGACGTTCATGATTTCGTTCGTGCCTTCGAGAATCTGGTGGACGCGCAGGTCGCGCACGATCTTCTCGACCCCGTAATCCGCCAGATAGCCATAGCCGCCATGCAGTTGCAGTGCATCATTGGCTACGTCGAAACAGCGGTCGGTCACCATCCGCTTTGCCATGGCGCAAAGCATGGTGGCATCCGGCGCCTTCTCCTCCAAGGCCAGCGCCGCGCGCCACAGGAAGGTGCGCGACATCTCGATATTTGCGGCCATGTCCGCAAGCTTGAACTGCAGCGCCTGGAACTCCACGATCGGCTGGCCGAAGGCTTGTCGCTCGCGGGCATAGGCGAGCGCCTTGTCGAACGCCGCCTGCGCGCCGCCAAGCGATGCCGCGGCAATGTTGAGCCGCCCGCCGTCAAGCCCTGCCATGGCGATCTTGAAGCCGTCGCCTTCCGCACCGAGGCGGTTGGCCACCGGGACACGCGCGCCGTCGAAGATCACGGCGCGGGTCGGCTGGGCATTCCAGCCCATCTTCTTCTCGTTAGCCCCAAAGGAAAGGCCCGGCGTGTCCTTTGGAACCAGCAGGGTCGAAATGCCCTTCGGCCCCTCCTCGCCGGTCCGTACCATCACGACGTAGACGTCAGAGACGCCGGCACCGGAAATGAACTGCTTCTGCCCCGAGAGCACATAGTGCTCGCCGTCGCGAACCGCCTTCGTCCTCAGCCTCCCGGCGTCCGATCCGACGCTCGGCTCCGTAAGGCAGTAGCTGGAAAGCTTGTCCATCGAAAGAAGGCTGGGAAGCCATTCCTGCCGCTGTTCCTCCGAGCCGAAGCGGTCGATCATCCATGCACACATGTTGTGGATGGAAATGTAGGAGCCCACCGCAGGGCAGGCCCTGGCCAAGGCCTCGAAGATCAGCACCGCCTCCAGCCGGCCGAGCCCTGTACCTCCGATATCGTCGCGCACATAGATGCCGCCCATGCCGAGAGCCCCGGCCTTGYGGATCGTATCGACGGGAAAATGCTTGTTCTGATCCCATTCGATGGCGAAGGGGGCGATCTCCTCTGCCGCAAACCCCTCGGCCATTTCGCGAATGGCGATCTGCTCGTCGCTGAGAGCGAAATCCATTCCATCCTCCTCCGGCTGTTCATCACAGGCCTTGCCAGGATGTGGCACAAGGCGGTGCGGCGCGCCAGTCCGTCCTTGGTCTAGACCCTACCTCCGGTCCTGAAAAGAGCCGAGGATTTTCATTCCGTCATAATTGGTCGGTTTACTATGCCCGCGCGAGACGGAAGGCGCACACTACCGATACGATATTTTAAGGCAGGAGCCGTATATAGTGATATCGATCCGTCGATGCTTTGGGGAATGGGTGAGGTCCATAAAGGGGGCAATGGTCACTGACAAAGCCGAGACCGAAACGACAGTCGGGTTTCCTCCGGCAGGATCAGCGCATTCCCGCTTGCGCTGGCATCAGTCGCTGTTCGGCAAGATCACGCTCTTTCTGATCGCAGGTGTCATCTCCGCCTACGGCGTGGGCGCCCTGGCAGGACTGCTCATGGTGGAGCGGAATTCCCAGGAACAGTGGCGCCGCCAGGCGGAAATGAACGCCCAGATCGCCAGCTTCACGGTTCGCAACATCTATACCTTCGTCGCGGTCGAGGCGGACCCTTCCGGCCAGATCATCCGCATTCTCAGCGAGCGGCCGCTCGGAGACGACGAATCGGTCCTCAATACCGGCTTCAACCCCGTCGACGTCCTGGCGCTTGCCGCAGCGCAGWCCAAGAACGAAGTCTGGCTTTTCCGCTACGATAAGGAAACCGGCAGCCTCGTCAGCTCCGCCGATGCCACGGGCGCCACGTCCGGCGAGCATCTGGCTTTTCCAACGCCGCATCAGCCGAACAATTTCTTCACCGGCTTCGCCACGATTGGYGAAAGGGAGCACTTCATCGCATCCCTGCCGGTCGCCACCTCCGCAGGCGAGCTTCTGGGGTCGGTCGTCACAAGCATCGGCGAGGCGGAGGACCTTCTGCGCACGCGTGACGACCTAGTCCGCAATTCGTTCCTGATCCTCATCGCCATGCTGGTCATGATCAGCCTGGTCGTGACCCTGGTCATGCGGAGGCTTTTCCGTCCGGTTCCCGCGCTCGTGAAAGCTCTGACGCGAATCGCCCGGGACGATACCGGCACAGTCACGCCTTTCCAGGGCCGGCACGACGAAATCGGCCGCCTCGCCGTCGCGATCGAAACGCTGCGGGAAGCTGTGGTCGAGCGCGAGAACCTGCGGCAGGTCCGCGAAGTGGCCAAGCAGATGGAGCATATGGCGCATCACGATTCGCTGACCGGACTGCCCAATCGCGCCTTCTTCAACAAGGCGCTGGCCGACGCCATAGAGGCAAGCGCGTCGGAGGACAGCCGCTTTAACGTCATGCTGCTTGATCTCGACCGCTTCAAGTCCGTCAACGACACCTTCGGCCACGCCGCCGGCGATGCTCTCCTGGTTGCCGTCACCGAACGTATCGCCATGCTCCTCGGTCCCAAGGATATCGCCGCCCGTCTCGGTGGTGACGAATTCGCCCTGCTGCAATGGGTGGATCAGAACCCGGCATCCGAAGCTTCCCGGCTCGCCGAGGCCGTCATTTCGGCAATCGGAACCCCCTTCACCATTCTCGGCAATCGGATTTCCATCGGCACGAGTATCGGAATCGCCTGCGCTCCTTCTCACGGCACAACGGGCTCGACCCTTCTCAAGAGCGCAGACGTGGCCCTCTACTGCTCCAAGACCCGTGGCCGCGGCAACCATAGCTTCTTCACGGAAAGCATGGTGATGACCACCCCGAACCTCTATGCGCTGGAGCAGGACCTTGAGATGGCCCTGGAACGCGGACAATTCGCGCTGCATTACCAACCGATCGTCACCGTTGCGGGAGGCAAGACCGCCGGTTACGAGGCGCTGCTGCGCTGGCGCCATCCGGAACACGGCATGATACCGCCGGACCGGTTCATCCCGCTCGCCGAGGAGACCGGCCAGATCGTCAAGATCGGCGAATGGGTTATCCGCCAGGTCTGCCGGGACGCCCGCCAAATGCCGGAGGACACCGTAGTCACCGTCAACATCTCGGCCATCCAGCTTCACCATCGCAGCCTGGTGGACACGCTTCGCTCCGCACTTGCCGAAAGCGGCCTCGCTCCCTCCAGGTTCGAGGTGGAAGTCACCGAATCCGTCATGCTCTCCGATGCGATCGCCTCCTCGGTTATCGAGGAGATCGACGGAATGGGCATCGGCATCGTGCTGGACGATTTCGGAACCGGCTATGCGTCGCTCAGCTATCTCCGAAAGCTCCCGATCCGGAAAATCAAGATAGACCGCAGCTTCATCGACGGGCTTGCAGCGCGCACGGAGAACGGGGCGCTCGTCAGCGGCATCGTGCAGCTCGCCAGGAGTCTCGGAATACAGACCACGGCGGAAGGCGTGGAAAGCGAAATCGAATTGGAATTGCTGCGGCTTGCCGGCTGTGATCTCGCACAGGGCTACCATATTGGCAGGCCTGCGCCTCTTACGCGGGCTTCGGCCCTCGTCAAAAGATCGCCGATCCGCACCTCGTCAACAGGAGCATCGTGACATGCCGAAACGCGTTGCGAAGCTGTTTTCCGATATTTCCCGCCGAGGCCGAAGGGCGGAAGCCGCGGCTTTCCTGCTTGCCGCACTGTTGTCCGGAACCTCCCTTGCGCAAGCCACGGAAGACACGCTTGCCACGATCGCAAACACCAGGACGATCACGATCGGTTACCGGGAAGACGCCCCTCCCTTTTCCTACCGTCTGAGCGACGGCAAGGTCATCGGTTACTCGATCGATCTCTGCCGACGGATCGCCGAAAGTGTCCGGCAGCATCTCAAGCTCGACAAGCTGGAAGTCGTGCTGGTTCCCTCGACCGCCGCAACCCGCTTCGTGCTGGTCAAGAGCGGCAAGGTCGATCTCGAATGCACCACGACCACCAATACGGCGGAGCGCCGCGAACAGGTGGCATTCTCTTATCCGCATTTCATCACGGCGACGCGCTTCGTCTCTCGAAAGAGCGACGGATTGACGAGCATCAAGTCCTTGAGCGGCCACAGCGTGGTCTCCACCACCGGAACCATCAACGTGGAGCAGCTGAATGCGCTGAACCGCCGTGAAAACCTCAACATCTCGGTTCTCTTGGCCAGGCAACACGCCGATGCTTTTTCCATGGTGGAAAAGGGACGAGCCTCCGCCTTCGTAATGGATGGGATTTTGCTTGCAGCACTCGTCGCCTCATCCGAGGACCCCGCCGCCTTTGCCATTTCCGAGGATACTTTCGGCCCCCCGGAGCCCTATGGCATCCTTATGCGCAAGGATGATTCCGCCTTCAAGGAAGTCGTTAATGACGCGCTGAGGGAGGTGTTCGTCAGCGGCGAGATCAAAGAGATCTACGGGAAATGGTTCATGTCGCCGATCCCTCCGGACGACCGAAATCTCAACCTTCCGATTTCACCCACCTTGCAGGCGGCATTCGAGAGCCCGCACGAATACCTCGACTGAAGGAGGTCGCCTTGCGTGTTTCAGCCATCTTTCGATACCTGCTTGCGGCGATCTTCGCCGCTATCCTCGCCGCCGCGCCGCATGCGCGCGCGCAGGCTCCGGCATCGACGCTCGAGCGAATAACCGAGACCGGCAAGATCCGCATCGGCTATGGCGATTCGCCGCCTTTCTCCTATACGGACAAGGACGGAACCGTCGTCGGCTACTCGATCGACATCTGCAAGCGCCTGAGCGAGGAGTTGAGGGAAAGGCTGCGCCTTCCGGCCATCGGGATCGAATATGTCTTCCGCACGCCCAGCAATCGGGTGCAATTGCTGAACGACGGCGCGATGGACATCGAATGCAACAGCAGCACCAACACACCTGAGCGGCGGCGCAGCGTCGCCTTCACCCGCAGCCACTTCTATGTCGCCACCCGCTACGTCGCCTTGGCAAAAAACGATCTGCGGACGATCGAAGACCTGAGGGGCCGAACCGTGAGCGTGGCGTTGGGCACGGTCAATGTCGGCCAGATCAACCAGATCAACCGGGAGCGCAAGCTCAATCTCTCCATCGTGACGTCCGACAGCGTGCAAGGGGCGTTCGACATGATCACCAATGGCATGGCCTCGGCCTATGCCATGGACGAAGTGCTCCTGAGTGCCATGATCGGCCGCACCGGAAATCCGGAAGACTATACGCTTTCCACGGAAGTGGTGGCGGAGCCCCAGCCCTATGGTTTCATGGTGCGCCTGAACGACAAGGAATTTCACGAGGAGGTGAATACGGCGCTGGCGAAAATCTATGCAAGCGCGGAGATGCAGGAGATCTACGATCGCTGGTTCACCCGACCCATTCAGCGCGACAACGTCAATCTTCACCTGCCGATGAGCGAAACTTTGAGGCGTTCATTTGCTGATGCCGGCAGGTAAGACGTGAAAAATCTCATGACCGCCGAGAGTGGCTATGGCAGGGGGATGATTGCTGCACCTATGTAGGTATATTGATTGTGGGGCACGCGATCGGGACGGTGTAGCATGGCTGATCTGGCAGAGGGTGAAGTCCAGCCCTCCCTTGAAGGACAGGAATACGAGCTCGGTTTCTATGACCAGCTCAGCCTGATGTCGCGGGCCTTTTGGGCCTCGCCGGTCCGTAACCGCGTGGTCCTGCTGGCTTTCGGACTGCTCGCGATCATCCTGCTGACGACCTATGCCCAATACCGCCTCAACCAGTGGAACGTACCGTTCTACAACGCCCTCGAGCGCCGTGATCTCACCAGTTTTATCGAGCAGTTGAAGGTATTCGCCGTCATCGGCGGATCGTTGCTCGTTCTCAATGTCGTGCAGGCTTGGCTCAACCAGATGGCTGCCCTCTACATGCGCGAGGGGCTATCTCGCGATCTCGTGAACCAATGGCTGAAGCCGAGACGGGCGCTGCACCTTGCGCAGGTGGGTGTGATCGGCGTCAATCCCGATCAGCGCCTGCACGAGGATGCCAGAAATCTCTCCGAAATCACGACGACGCTTGCGATCGGCCTGGTGAGCTCGACGATACTGCTCGTCAGCTTCATCGGCGTTCTATGGGCCGTTTCGGCGAACTTCTCCTTCAGTTTCAATGGCAGGGAAATCGTCATTCCGGGCTACATGGTCTGGGCCGCCCTGCTCTACGCCGGTTCGGCCTCGATGCTCAGCAATTTCGTCGGCGGAGGGCTGCCGATCCTCAATTCCGAGCGCTATTCGAAGGAAGCGGAACTTCGCTTCGCGCTGATGCATGCCAACGAGAACCTGACGGCGATCACGCTCGCCAACGGGGAAGAGAGCGAGAGACGGCGCATCCAGCTCTCGATCAGCACCGTGCTTGGCGTGATCCGCCGGCTGGTGACCGCCTATACCAACCTGACATGGGTTTCCGCAGGCTTCGGCTGGTTGTCGACGATCGCACCCATCCTGATCGCCGCCCCGGTCTATTTCYCCGGCAATCTTTCCTTCGGGGGGCTGATGATGGCGGTCGGCGCCTTCAATCAGGTGAATGCCGCCTTGCGCTGGTATGTGGACAATTTCCGCCAGATCGCCGACTGGAAAGCGGCCCTGATGCGCGTTTCGACCTTCCGCAACGCGCTTGGCATGATCGAGATGGCACCGCCGCGAACCGAAATCCGATGCCTTGAAAGCAGCGACGGCACGATGCGTATACGACACCTCGAGGTCTTTTCCGGACCAGAAGAGCAATACGGGCTGCGCCTGCCGGACGAGGAAGTCGTCATCAAGCCTGGAGAACGGCTGATGATCAACGGCGATCCCGGCGCCGACCGGCGCATGCTCTTTCAGGCTCTTGCGGGCATCTGGCATTGGGGCCATGGCGAAGTTGTTCTGCCGACCAAGGACCGCATGCTCTTCATGCCCCAGAAGGGTTATCTGCCGGCTGTCACGCTGCGCGAGGTTCTGACCTACCCGGCCAATCCCGCCGACTATGACGACGAGAGCCTGATGCTGGCCTTGAACGACGCGGGCCTGGTTCGCATGACGCGGCTGCTCGATTCTGAAGATCGCTGGGATAGGGTTCTGGACGAGGATGACCAGGTGCGGCTGCGCATCGCCAATGCCCTCATCCTTGCACCGCGCTGGCTGATCATCGAAAATGCACTTGAAGGCCTCGATCGCGAAACGCAGGAAACGCTCGCCAGACTTCTCGCCGGAATGCGGGAGACGACGATCGTCTATATCGGCCGCTCGGACGTCTACCATGAGGTCCTGTCGCCGCGGCAAATACATCTGGAAGTGATTGCCGGCGGACAGGTAAGCGGCTCGAAATAGGCAGGCTTTCACCCTGCCCGACGCGGCGTGGGGCGCGGCGGCAAGCGCCGCGTCCCGAGTTTGTCAGAAGCCGATATAGGGCAGTACTTCCATACCGCCGCGATAGATCATTTCCAGGGCGACGTAGAGGATGACTGCCAGACCCACATAGGCGATCCAGCGATGCTTGTTGAGAAGACGCGCGATGAAGCTTGCGGCAACACCCATCAAGGCAATCGAAAGCACGAGGCCAAAGATCAGCACTTCCGGGTGCTCGTGGGCAGCTCCGGCGACGGCCAGAACGTTGTCGAGTGACATCGAAACGTCGGCGATGACGATCTGCCAAGCAGCCTGGGCAAAGGTCTTGCGCGGCGCGTTGCCGGCAACCGTGCCATCGGCGTTGAGGTCGGCATTCTCCAGAGCTTCCGTCGCTTCCTCTTCCTGCCCGTGGTTGGCGCGCAGTTCACGCCACATTTTCCAGCAAACCCAGAGCAGCAGGATACCGCCGGCAAGCAGCAGTCCGACGATCTGGAGGAGCTGCGTCGTCACAAGGGCAAAGCCGATACGCAGCACGGTCGCGGCGATGATACCGATGAGAATCGCCTTGGCGCGCTGCTCCTTCGGCAGGCCGGCGGCCGCAAGGCCGATGATGATGGCATTGTCCCCGGCCAGAACAAGGTCGATCATGATGACTTGCAGGAGCGCCGAAAAGGCCTCCGGCGTGAAGAATTCAGTCATTTGGCACCCGATCTCTTAAAATCTCAAAAGAGGGGCACCTGCATGCGTGGCCGACGCAATGGATCGATCGTTCTGAAGCCGCATATGCCGCCGCTGCAGAATAGATCGTCAGAGTTATCGCCGGATTTCCACGGACACCAGGCACCCAGTTAGACGATCCAGTCCGACATCACAGCTCATGCGAGCTGCCAGAGGGGCCCGGTCTGGTGGCGAGACAATTAGCCTGAGGAAATAAAAAATCAAGTGGCCATAATACTGTCCACATTCGCTGCCCCGGGTTTTCACCTTTAGAGCGGTATCGCCCGCCCCGTCACGGAACCGGATGTGGCGTAACCGCATTGACCGCGCTATGTTCATGAAGAAGAAATCTGCGACCTCTATCGGGATATCCTGCATATCCTTCGACTCATCCGATTCCACGAAGAGTGAACAATGAAAGTAGCAGTCGCCGGGCTGGGTTACGTCGGTCTCTCGAATGCCGTCCTGATCGCCCAGAACCACGAAGTCGTCGCCGTCGATATCGCTCCGCAGCGCGTCGAAAGCGTCTTGAATCGCAAGTCTCCCATCGTGGACCCCGATATCGAGACCTTCCTCTCGACCAGAAAACTGAATCTCACAGCTACGACCGACGGTAGCACGGCCTACAGGGATGCGGATTTCGTCATCGTGGCGACGCCGACAAATTACGATCCGCAGACCAATTATTTCAACACGAAGGCAGTCGAGGCGGCGGTGGATACGGTCCTTTCCGTCAACCGGAACGCCACCATCGTCATCAAGTCGACCATTCCCGTCGGCTACACAGAACATCTCCGCAAACGGACCGGATATCGCGACATCATCTTCTCGCCCGAGTTCCTGCGCGAAGGTAAGGCGCTGCACGACAATCTCTACCCGTCTCGGAYCATCGTCGGCGACAAATCCGCGAGAGCCAGGATCTTTGCGGAACTGCTGCAGGAGGGAGCGATCCACAAGGATGCTCCCGTCATCTTCACCGGATCGAGCGAGGCGGAGGCGATCAAGCTGTTTGCCAATACCTATCTCGCCATGCGGGTAGCCTATTTCAACGAAGTGGACACCTACGCCGCCTCACGCGGCCTGGCGACCAAGGAGATCATCGACGGCGTCTGCCTCGACCCCCGGATCGGCAGCCATTACAACAATCCTTCCTTCGGCTATGGCGGCTACTGCCTCCCGAAGGATACCAAGCAGTTGCTGGCGAACTACAGCGAAGTTCCCCAGGCGCTCATCCGAGCGATCGTCGATTCCAACTCGACACGCAAGGACTTCATCGCCGACAGCATATACCGCATGGACCCGAAGGTGGTTGGCGTCTATCGCCTGACCATGAAGGTGGGATCGGACAATTTCCGCGATTCCTCCGTCCAGGGCGTAATGAAGCGCATCAAGGCGAAGGGCATCGAGGTCGTGGTCTACGAGCCGTCCTACAACGAGCCGGAATTCTTCAGGTCGAAGGTCATCCGTGATCTCGAGGAGTTCAAGGCGCGCAGCGACGTGATCCTCGCCAACCGCATCACGCCCGAGATCGCCGACGTCAAGGACAAGATCTATACGCGCGATCTCTTCGGCGTGGACTGAGCGGCCACGGGCTCATACGACCGTTGCACGCCCCTCGTCGATCTTCAGAACGGTCAGGTGGCCCGAGAAAAAGGCACCCGTATCGATCCCGATCCGCCCCGGCCCGAACTCCAGCTCCTGAACCGGCGTGTGCCCGTGAATAACGAGATAGGGCAATTGAGGGCCTTCTGTCAGGAAAGGGTCTCTGATCCACAGGAGGTCTTGATCGCTCTGCTCCTCGAGAGGGATTCCCGGCCGAACGCCCGCATGCACGAAAAAATATTCCCCGATGCGGAAGGTGATCGGCAGTTCTTCCAGAAACTGACGATGTTTCTGCGGCACGGCGTGTTCGAGAATCGAGCGAAGGGCCTCGCCGTCGGCACCGTAACGGGAAATCAGATCCTGTGGATCGATGCCGTAGGACATCAGGGTCTGGCGGCCGCCGAGTTCCAGCCAGTCCCATAAACGTTTCGGGTTTTGCAGGAAACGCAGAAAAAGCTCGTCGTGATTGCCGCATAGGGCAATTCTTCTGAGATTGTGGCGATCCGGCGCAATGAGGTGGTCCAGAACTTCTGCCGAACGCGGCCCCCGATCGACGTAATCGCCGAGCAGCACCACGAGGCCGGGCCGCCCGCGCGCAACGATATCGGTGCGGATACGTTCCTCGGCCGCGAGAAGCTCGTCCAGACAGCCATGCACATCACCGATGACGTAGATCGGATAGCGCGGCGGCCTCTCACCGAGATCGATCCGGCGCCGTGGGGGGATTCTCGGCTCCGGAGATTTCTTTCGCGCCAGCCAGCGCCCGATCTTCAGCATCATGCTCTCTTTCCGCCGTCCGCCCAGGTCTGGACCAGCGAAAGACCTTGTTGAAGCAAGGCCTTGGCGGCGTCTTCCGTCTCGGCTTCGACATAGCAACGCATCTCCGGCGCATTGCCGGAGGGACGGAAATGAACGATGCGGCCGTCTGCCAGACTCACCCGCAGCCCGTCCGTTTCGCTGATTTGGGCAACCGGCCCGATCGGCGCGAGGAAAACAGCGAGATTGTCCCGCGAGGCGCCGAGATGCGCCATCAGCGCTGCGCTGGTTTCAACGGGGAAATGTTCCAGGCGGTCGGCGGCGGCGAAAGGAAGCCGGTAGCCGGCGGCGATCTCGGAAAGCGGCCGCTTCCGTTCTGCAGTAAGGTAGAGAGCCGCCAGCACCGGCAGAAAACTGTCCCGCGTTGGCAGCGGATCGATCAGACCGGACGCGATGGAGAACTCGGACGCCGTCAGCAAACCGCCATTCGCCTCGAAACCCATGACCCCGTTCGCCCCTTCATCAAGGGCCTGCATCATTCCGGCAATCACGAAAGGAGAGCCCACCTTGGTACGCACGACGCGGAAGCTGCCGRCCTTCTCGATCCCGGAATTGGATGTGACGGGGGTGACGAGCACCTTGGCATCCAGGAAATTGGCGGCAATGAGACCGAGAAGATCGCCGCGCAAGGGTTCTCCGGTCTCGTCCGCCACCAGCGGCCGGTCGCCGTCGCCATCAGCCGAGACGATCGCATCGAGTCCGTGCTTGGCTGCCCAATTCCGCAAGAGACCGATGGTCTCCTCCGACACGGCTTCCGTGTCGACGGGCACGAAATCCTGGGAGCGCCCGAGCGGCAGGACCTCCGCGCCATAGCCTTCGAGCACTGTCACCAGCAGATCGCGTGCGGTGGTGGAATGCTGATAGACCCCGATCCTCAGGCCGGAAAGCGCCTTTAGCGGAAGAATGGCGGCATTGCGGGCGATGAACAGCGCTTCGGCATCCGCCGAGCGATCCGTCGCGGCTCCCGGTGTGGCGTCGATGTCGTCTTGCTGCAGGCTCGTGGCGATTGCGGTAATGCGTGCTTCGTCCTGTTTGTCGATCTCACCATCCGGCCGATAGAACTTGATGCCGTTCCGATCGGCCGGGATATGCGATCCGGTCACCATCAGCGAGGCTGCGCCGGTTTGGAGGCCGTAAAGCGCCAGGGCAGGCGTCGGAAGGGCCCCGCAATCGAGCGGCATCAGGCCCGCCCGGGCAAGCGCGCCGATACAGGTGGCGGCAATGTCTGGGCTGGATGGACGGAAATCCCGGCCGACAAGCACGGGATCGCCCGCCTTCGCCATGCCGCTTTCCAGAAGATGCCGGGCAAACGTCGTGGCATAGAGCGCCGAAGCATGCCCTTCCAGATCGACGACAAGCCCGCGAAGGCCACTGGTTCCGAATTTGAGGCTCAAGGCGCTCTTCCTGCTAAGTGCCGTTTCTGAAACGATGATTTCCATCAACGAGTTCTATGGAGCCATGTTCGAGATGGCAACCGCCTTCACACCGATTGGAAGGCATATCGGCTCAGCAGGTAAAGTCGGGGATGTCCAGAAAACKGCAGGTAGCCAATCGTTTAATCCCGCAGGATCCTGGCGAGATAGCCTCCGTAGGCGCTCTTGCCGAGGTTTGCGGCGAGCAGCTCAAGCCGCCCGGCATCGATGTAGCCCATGCGGTAGGCTACCTCTTCGGGACAGGCGATCTTCAATCCCTGCCGCCGCTCCAGCGTACCCACGAAATCGGAAGCTTCGAGCAGGCTATCAGGCGTACCGGTATCCAGCCAGGCGAAACCGCGTCCCATGAGGGTTACGGAGAGATTTCCGCGCTCGAGGTAGGTGCGGTTGACGTCGGTGATCTCCAGTTCGCCGCGCGCGGAGGGCTTCAGATCGGCCGCAATATCGACGACCTGATGATCGTAGAAATAAAGACCAGTGACCGCCCAGCTGGATTTGGGACGTGCCGGCTTCTCTTCGATGGATATGGCCGTCATGTCCCGGTCGAACTCCACCACGCCATACCGCTCCGGATCGGTCACGTGATAGGCGAAGATCGTCGCGCCTTCGGTTTTCGCGGCTCCTTGCTGGAGGAGCTCGGGCAGGCTGTGGCCGTAGAAGATGTTATCGCCGAGAACGAGAGCGGAGGGGCCGCCCCCGACGAAATCCGCGCCGATGATGAAGGCCTGGGCAAGGCCCTCCGGCCGCGGCTGGGCGGCATATTCTAGCGACAGGCCCCATTGTGAACCATCGCCCAGCAATCGCTGGAAGTTTTCCAGATCATGCGGCGTCGTGATGATGAGGATATCGCGGATTCCCGCTAGCATCAGCGTCGTCAGCGGATAATAGATCATCGGCTTGTCATAGATGGGCATCAACTGCTTCGAGACCGCCTGGGTGATCGGGTAGAGCCGGGTGCCTGATCCGCCGGCGAGAATGATGCCCTTCATGATTTCACTTCCTCCGCTGCCCCTCGAGCAACTCTTGCATGGTAGAAGCCAGCGAAACTCTCCAGTCGGGAAGCCTCAGGCCGTAGGCCCGCTCCAGCTTGCCGGTGGAAAGCCGCGAATTTGCCGGCCGCGTGRCCAGAGTCGGGTATTCGGCCGTGGTGATCGGTTTCACCCGCGCCCTCCTTCGGCCACGTCCCTCAGCCAGCCGGAAGATTTCCTCGGCGAACTCCGCCCAGCTTGCCTCCCCCGCGGCAGCCATATGGAACACGCCGCGCAGGAGCGGATCGGAGCTTTCCCGCAGCTTGGCGGCCGCCACGAGAAGCGCCTGCGCGATATCGAGCGCAGAAGTAGGGGACCCAAGCTGGTCCGCGACGACGCAGACTTCATCCCGCGTCTCCGCGAGTTRCAGCATGCTCTTCAGAAAGTTCTTTCCATAGGGCGAGTAGATCCAGGCCGTGCGGAAGATGGCGTGGTTCCGGGTCGCTTGGCCGACCTTCCTCTCGCCTTCGAGTTTGGAAGCCCCATAGACGGAGAGCGGTGTGACCGCATCTTCCTCCGCATAGGGAGCGTGTTTTTGCCCGTCGAACACGTAATCCGTCGACAGATGGATTATCGGAACCGACAATTCGCCGGCAACCTTGGCGACCTCGCCCGCACCATGGGCATTGACCACAAAGGCGAGTTCCTTCTCGGTTTCGGCTTTGTCGACCGCCGTATAGGCTGCCGCGGATATGATGACATCCGGCCTTGCGGCAAGGATGGCTTCCCGGATCGAGCGCGGTTCGGCAAGATCGAGCTCTGGCCGGCCCAGCCGCACCAGGTCGATGCCATGGGCCGGCGCTGCGCCCACAAGCGCTTGCGCCACCTGACCTTGCTTGCCGGTCACCACCACGCGCATCGGCTACACCTTCGTCAGCGTTCCAAGCCGCTCCCCCGAATAAACCTTCTCGCGCAGGGGACGCCACCAGAGTTCATTGTCGAGATACCAGATGATGGTCTTCTCTATGCCCGTGTCGAAGCTCTCGCGCGGGTTCCAGCCGAGCTCGGCCCTCAGTTTCGTCGCGTCGATTGCATATCTGGCATCATGTCCGGGGCGATCCGTGACATGGCTGATGAGCTTCTCGTGAGGCGCGCCCTGCGGTTTCAGCCGGTCCATGATGGCACAGATCCGCTTGACCACTTCGATGTTTCTGCGCTCGTTCTGACCTCCGACATTATACTTTTCGCCGATCCTGCCGCGGGAGGCGATCAGATGCAGCGCGCGGGCGTGATCCTCGACATAGAGCCAATCGCGAACATTCGCTCCCGTGCCATAGATCGGCAGTGACTTCTGCTCGAGCGCATTCAGGATGGTGAGCGGGATAAGCTTTTCCGGAAAATGGAAGGGGCCATAATTGTTGGAACAGTTCGAGACGACCACCGGCAGCCCATACGTCCGATGCCAGGCGATCGCCAGGTGATCGCTAGCGGCCTTCGAGGCCGAATAGGGCGATGAGGGGTCGTAAGGCGTCATCTCGTGGAAAAGCCCTTCATCCCCAAGCGAACCATAGACCTCGTCGGTGGAGACATGCAGGAAACGAAAATCCTCCTTTTCCTCCCCGGAAAGACCGCTCCAATGGTGCAGAGCCGCCTGGAGCAGTTCGAAAGTGCCCATGACATTGGTATTGATGAAATCCGCAGCTCCGTTGATCGACCGGTCTACGTGACTTTCGGCGGCAAGATGCATCACCCGGTGGGGCCGGAACTCGGCAAAGGCCTGCCGCATGACCGCGCCATTGCAGACATCGGCCTGCAGAAAGCGGTAGTTGGGCATGCTCTCGACGGAGCCGAGCGATGCAAGATTGCCGGCATAGGTGAGCTTGTCGACATTCAGGACTTCAGCCCCCACATCATGGACGAGGTGACGCACCACGGCCGATCCTATGAAGCCTGCACCGCCGGTAACCAGAATACGCACGAGGGAGCCTCCAGCCTCAATTGAGCGTCAGGGAAAAAGATCGGCCTGGCTGGCGAGCAGCGGATGCCCCCTGTCCTTCTCGGACAAAACAGCCTCCGCTTCGCCTATGTCCCAATCGATATTCAGCGSCGGGTCATTCCAGGCAATCCCCCGGTCGCTTTCAGGATTGTAGTAATCGGTGACCTGGTAGAAGACCTCCGCATTATCGGTCAGCGTGACGAAGCCGTGCGCGAAACCTTCTGGCACCCAGAGCTGCCAGCCGTTTTCAGCGGAAAGCTCCACGGCGACATGCCTGCCGAAAGTCGGCGAGGACCGCCTGATGTCCAGGGCGATGTCCCGGATCGCCCCTCTCAGGCACCGGACGAGCTTGCCTTGAGCGGCAGGCGGCATTTGATAATGCAATCCACGGACCACGCCCCTTGATCTGGAAAAGGACTGGTTGTGCTGAACGAAACGGACATTCGGCGCATGCAGGGCGAAGACATCCTCTCGAAATGTCTCGCAAAACCATCCCCGACGATCTTCATGGCGTTGCGGGATAATCAGCAACGGTCCCTGGATGGATAGTTTTTCGACAAGCATTCAATCCAACACTTTCTCGAACAGGAAAGCCCGCGACGGCCGGAAACTGTCAGCCATCCTTCCTATCAGAAAATTCCGTGCGGTGGATATCATCCGATTTGCCGATCCCCTCACCACTAGGTTGAGGGGATCGCAATATTAACTCTTCCCCTCGGGCGCGCGGCCGTATCCCTGCGAAGTAAAGGAACCGCCTTGGAAGCGGCGGGCGATCGGATCATCCGGATCGGCGGTCACCTTGTCCGCAAAAACTTCGGCATTGTCTTCGGCACGGTAGCCGAGACGCGCCGCATCGTCCTCACCCCACCAGGAGCGCGTATTCGCCGAAACTCCCCAGAGGAGTGCATAACCAGTCTTTTCCGCCTCGATTGACGCGACAACCATTCGCAGCAGGTCCGGATAGGAAAGCCAGGTCGAGAGATGGCGCGTTTCGGTAGGTTTGCGTAGAGCCGAGCCGATGCGGAGATGAACGCTCTCGACTCCGAACTTGTCGAAATAGAAACTGCCGACATTCTCCCCGAAAAGCTTCGAAACGCCATAGAAGCCGTCGGGCTTCACCCGATCCGCAATGCCGAGCTTCCGGTCGCGCTCATGAAAGCCGATCGTGTGGTTCGAGCTCGCGAAAATAACCCGTGCCCGATTGGTCCGCGCCGCCTCGAAGACGTTGACCGTGCCGACTATATTGGCCGGCAGGATGGTCTCGAAGGATTTCTCGTTGGCGACCCCTCCAAAATGGATGATAGTATCGACACCTTCGGTGATCTCCGCAATCCGGCCAGCATCCGCAAGATCGGCCTGCACAAAACGTGCCCCTTCCAGAACCTTATCCGGAAACGGCAGGATATCGGTGAGCACGAGCCCCGGATAGCGGCGGGCAAGCTCGGCGGCCAGGAAGCGGCCGAGCACGCCGGACGCGCCGGTCAACAGAACCTTCCGGCTTGCTGCATCTGACATCGGATCAAAGTCCCTTCATGCGTGAAACGGGGGCGCCCGCAGCCGGTGCCCTGGCGAGGAAGACGCCACCCGAGAGAGGATATTCCGCAAGCCGCGCTGCGTTGAGCCTGTGGCTCGTGACGAGCATCGTTCTCAAATCGGGTCCGCAAAAGCACGGCATGGTCGGTGCGCTCGCCGGCACCGGATATTGCGCGACGATCTTGCCGTCCCGGTCGTAGCGGTTCAACCGAGCCGCGGAAACGCCCGCGCTCCAGTAGAACCCGTCGGCATCGCAGGCGCCGCCATCCGGCCGGCCCATCTCCTCGTCGGGATGAGCGATCCGCACGCCTTCGCCGATCTCGCCGGTGGCCGCATCGAATTCATGCCGGTCCAGCCACTTGCCTGCCGAATCCGTGTGGAACATCGTCCGCCCATCCGACGACCAGGCAAGCCCGTTCGAGGTGAACATGCCCGTTTTCTTCTTCACGATACGTCCGTCCGCCGAGACGCGATAGAGCGCGCCGATCGGCTCGCGGTCGGTGCGTTGATCCATCGTGCCGACCCAGAAGCAGCCATCGGGCCCTACCTTGCCGTCGTTGAAGCGATTGGTGTCGATCTCGCCCTTGAGCCGAACGAGCGTCCGCCGCTCCCCAGTCTCGGGATCGAAAAGGATCACTTCCCGCGCCAGTGCGATCACCAGCCGGCCACTCTCGCAAAGGCCCAGCGAGCCGACATTCGCCTCGAAGGTCCAGTCACCGACGATCTCACCGTCGAGTTTCAGCGCAATCACCCGATTGTTGGTGATGTCGCAGAGAAAGACTTGGCCGCGTCGTTCGTCCCAAACCGGGCTTTCCCCAAGCGACAGGATAAGCCCCTCGATTGCCGTGAATTCCATCAAATCCTCCCTGCCGGTTCCTCGATGTCCGTCCGCCGTCTCAGGCGGCGATCGGCTCCCAGCTTTTCAGCATCTGCGCAAGCCGATCGCGGTCCTCGGCATCTAATGCCGGAAGCCCCGGCCGACGCACCGGTCCAACATCCTCACCACGCAGCATCAAGGCCTCCTTGACGACCGTGACATTGGCACCGTTGTTGAACTTGGTTCGCAGCATCTCGAAGCCGGCGATTTTTGCGACCTCGGCGCGCGCTGCCGCATAGTCGCCTGCCTCCAGCGCCCTCCATACCGCAAGAGAGCGCAGCGGATCGACATTGACAAGGCCGGAGGTGAAACCCTTAGCTCCCAACGCATAGAAAGGCGCGGCCCAGCCTTCCGCAAGACCGCAGATCCAGACGGCATCCGTCCCTTCGGTGGCACGAACGCATTCGGCAAGCAGCATCAGGTTCGAGGACGCGAATTTCACGCCGGCGATGTTCGGATGGGTTGCCATCCGCACGAGATCGGCTACGGGGATCGCATCCGAACGGATATAGGCCACCAGCGGCAGTTCGGAGGCTTCCGCGATCGCGATGAAATAATCCGCCTGACAGTGCGGCGCTGCGAACGGATCGAGCGGATGATGCACCATGACGCCGTCCGCCCCTTCCTGCTTTGCAGCGGCAGCGGTGGCGATCGCCTCGCGTTCGGAGCGGCCCGCCGCGGCGGTTACCGCGGCCTTGCCGTCAGCCGCCGCGATGCAGATTGCCTGCAGGCGCAGCACCTCTTCGAAGCGGAGGCTGTAGAACTCGCCGGTATTGCCGGCCGAAACGATGTTGTGCACGCCGGCATCGGCAATGCGGCGGATGATCCTGCCGGTCAGGCCGGGCTCGATCTCCCCGTCCTTCGAATAGGCTGTGACGTGAACCCCGGAAATGCCCGTCAGGACACGCTTGTATTCACGAATATCCATTCAGTTCCCTTGCTTTTCCAACTGAGACAACAAGGCGAGATGCTTCTCGCCCGAACGTATGACGTGATCGCGCATCAACCGCTCCGCCAAATCCGGATTCCGTGCGATGATGGCATTTGCGATAGCCTCGTGCTCGTCGAAGGCGAGAAGCCGCTCCCGCTCCTCGGAAAGCACGTTCACGCTGGYCGCATGGTCGTAAATCTGCTGGCCGCTCTGCAGACGGCGCAGATAGTTGCAGCCGGAGACCTCGTAGATCAGATTGTGGAACTGCTCGTTGAGTTCGATGAGACGCAGCACATCGCTGCCTCTCGATTCCGCCCGCATGAGCGGTAGAAGAGCCCGCATGCGATCGATGTGATCCTCGGTGATGCGCTTGGCGGCCTGACGGGCGATCATGCTCTCGAGCGCTGCCCGCGCCAGCATCATCTCTTCCGCCTGGGCCGCATCGAAGGTGACATAGATGCCGCGGCGCGCTTCCGAGCGCACGAGCCCTTCCGCCTCCAGCACGCGCAGCGCCTCCTTCAGCGGCGTTGTGCTGATGCCGAGCTGGGCTGCCAGTTGCCTTTCGTTCAGCTTGTCGCCGCTTTTCAACCGGCCGGAGAGGATTGCTTCGCGGACGAGGCCATAGACGTGGTCACGCAGGCTTTTCAGAAAAACCGGCTCGACGGACAGGAATGGTTCCTGATCGGTCATTCCTTCCTCCTGTGCCGCTCAGATGCTCAAACCGCTATCATCTGAAATTTGATATATCAAGGCTGAAATTTGATATATCAATCTGTGAAAAGCCTGCTAAGTTGCCCACCGGGAAGAGGTGGTCCCACCTCCCTATGTTCCATTCCGCGAGTTTAGGAGACAAACCGGACGGAGCATCGGACAGGGCCAAACAGGATATTCTGGAAGACGATCAATGAAAAAGGCAGATACTCTCCGCAGCGCGAGATGGTTCGCGCCCGACGACCTGCGTTCGTCCGGTCATCGGTCGCGTTTGATGCAGATGGGCTACGACGAGAAGGACTGGGGCAAGAAACCCATCATCGGCATTCTCAATACGTGGTCGGATCTCAATGCCTGTCATGCCCATTTCAAGGAACGCGTCGAGGACGTGAAGCGTGGCGTTTTGCAGGCGGGCGGCTTTCCGGTGGAGCTTCCGGTGCAGTCGCTCTCCGAGAGCGCGCTGAAGCCCACGTCGATGCTCTACCGCAATTTCCTGGCCATGGAGGCCGAGGAACTGCTTCGCGCACATCCGATCGACGGCACGGTGCTGATGGGCGGCTGCGACAAGACCACCCCTGCCCTCATCATGGGCGCGGTCAGCGCCGGCCTGCCAATGATCTTTCTTCCGGCCGGCCCGATGCTGCGCGGCAATTACAAGGGCGAATGGCTGGGCTCCGGATCGGATGCCTGGAAATACTGGGACGAGCGGCGCGCCGGCACGATCTCCGACGAGCAGTGGGTCGGTGTCGAGGAAGGCATTGCCCGCTCCTACGGTCACTGCATGACTTTCGGCACCGCGAGCACCATGACCGCGATCACCGAATCCCTCGGCCTCACATTGCCTGGGGCAAGCTCGATCCCGGCTGCCGATGCCAACCACATCCGCATGAGCACACGCTGCGGCCGCCGCGCCGTCGAAATGGTATGGGAAGACCTGACACCGGGAAAGATCATCACGCCCGCCTCGGTCAAGAATGCCGTGACAGTGGCGATGGCGACCGGCTGTTCCACCAATGCCGTCGTGCACCTGATCGCAATGGCCCGCCGCGCCGGCGTGCCGCTTTCGCTGGACGATCTCGATCTCGCGGGCCGCACGACGCCCGTGGTGGCCAATATCCGGCCTTCCGGCAAGAAGTACCTGATGGAGGACTTCTATTACGCCGGCGGTCTCAGAGCCCTGATGGCCGAGATCAAGGATCTTCTCGATCTCGATGCAATGACCGTCAGCGGCTTCCCGCTCGGAGAGACGCTGAAGGGCGCGGAGGTCTATAATGACGACGTCATCCGGCCGCTTTCCAACCCGATCTATCCGGAGGGCTCGCTTGCGGTCCTGAGGGGTAACCTCGCTCCCGATGGCTGCGTGATGAAGCCCGCCGCCTGTGAGGAGCGGCTGCGCGTCCATGAGGGGCCGGCGCTCGTCTTCGACAGCTATCCCGAGATGAAGGCGATGATCGACCGCGAGGATCTCGACGTCACGCCCGATCACGTGCTGATCCTGCGCAATGCCGGCCCCAAGGGGGGCCCCGGCATGCCGGAATGGGGCATGCTGCCGATCCCGAAGAAGATCCTCAAGCAGGGCTATCGCGACATGCTGCGCATTTCCGATGCCCGCATGAGCGGCACGAGCTATGGCGCCTGCATCCTGCATGTCGCGCCCGAATCCCATGTCGGCGGGCCGCTCGCACTGGTCAAGACGGGCGACATCATCCGCGTCGACGTGCCGAACCGGCGGATCGACATGCTGGTGGACGAGGCGACTCTTGCCCGCCGCCGCGCCGAATGGGTGCCGCCGGCTGAGAAATACGAGCGCGGCTACGGCTGGATGTTCTCCAAACACATCAAGCAGGCCAATGAAGGCTGCGATTTCGACTTCCTGGAGCGGGAATTCGGCGCCGCGGCCGGTGAACCAGACATTTACTAAGCGGGAGAGACCTGATGACCGACTACGTGCTTTCCGACGCGACGCGCAAGAAATACGAAAGCGTGAGCTGCGCGACGCTCTGCACCGCGCTCTTCAAGCGCGGCCTGCGCAACCAGTTCATCCAGGATGTGYATCCGCTGAAGCCCAAGGCCCGCAACATGGTGGGGCAGGCCTTCACGCTGCGATACATCCCTGCGCGCGAGGACCTGAACCCGCTCACCGTCTTTCAGAATCCGGAACATCCGCAGCGCGCGGCGGTCGAGCGCTGCCCGCCCGGCCATGTGATGGTGATGGACAGCCGCAAGGACCCGCGGGCCGCTTCCGCCGGCTCCATTCTCGTCTCGCGGCTGATGGTGCGCGGCGTGGCCGGCGTCGTCACCGATGGCGGTTTCCGGGACAGCCCGGAGATCGCCGAACTCGATATTCCAACCTATCACAGCCGCCCATCGGCCCCGACCAACCTGACGCTGCACCAGGCGCTCGACAACAACGTGCCGATCGGCTGYGGCGACGTCGCGGTCTGGCCGGGCGACGTCGTCGTCGGCGATGCCGAAGGGGTGGTGATCGTGCCCGCACATCTGGCGGAGGAGATCGCCGACGAGGCCGTGGAAATGACCACCTTCGAGGATTTCGTCACCGAGGAAGTGCTGAACGGCCGCTCTATCATCGGCCTATACCCGGCGACGAAGGAAGAGACCAAGGCGGATTTCGCCAAGTGGCGAGCCGCAAAGGGCCGCTAACCATATAGGCACCGCGGCGATCGGTGTCGCGGTGTCTTACCGACGCAAATCGGCCAGATAGGTATTTTCCGTTTTCGATTTGGCAAATGCGGCAGGATCGATCTTTGCAATCAGCAGCGCTTCGCCTCCAGCCGGACCTTCGGCCAGCACGCTGCCGTCAGGCGCGGCGATCCGCGAAAGCCCGGCATAGGTGAAGTTCTCGTCCGCTCCGCAATGGTTGATATAAGCAACGAAGACCTGGTTCTCGAAGGCACGCACCCGGATCATGTGCTCGGCAATGAACTTGCCGGACCAGCCCTCCGGCAGCGCGGTCGGCACAACCACGAGATCGGCGCCGGCCTTTGCCAGACGACGGACGTTTTCCGGAAATTCCACGTCGTAGCAGATCAGGAAGCCTAGCCGAAGACTTCCCACTGTAGCCAGCACCTCGCGCGGGTCCTCCTGGCGGAACCACTGCCGCTCATAAGGTCCATAGAGGTTGCACTTGCGATAAACCGCTGTCTGCCCTTTGCCGTCGGCAAAGAAAGCGCTGTTGAAGACGGCTTCGTGGGTCTTCTCGGCGAAGCCTGCCACGATTGCCAGACCATACCTTGCAGCCATATCCGAAAGCCGGTCGGTGATCTCGCCATGGGCAGGAGCGGCAAGCGACGGAAACTTCTCAGCCGCACCATAGCCGGTCAACGCCAGTTCCGGTGCGATCAGCAACTCGGCGCCTTGGGAAGCGGCCTCACTCGCAGCAGCCTCGATCTTGGCGAGGTTCGCCTCGACATCTCCCATGACCGACTGCATCTGGAGACCGGCAATTTTCATTTGTCCTCCGCCATGGCTCCGAGCAATTTCGGCAGGTCGCCGAAGCGGGCGACGAGGCCGAAGACCACTGCTGCAATTGCCAGGAACAGCACCGTGACCGAGGCCATGGTCGGCGTATAGCCGTATCGCAGCGCGTTGAAGATCTTGATCGGCAGGGTCTCCATCGTGAAGCCCACCGTCATGTAGGCGACGATATATTCGTTGAGCGACAGCACGAAGGCGAAGGCATAGCCGGAGACCACATAGGGCAGGATCAGCG
The DNA here is from genome assembly GCF_001854865.1 of Rhizobium sp. LCM 4573. Classification (GTDB taxonomy): domain Bacteria; phylum Pseudomonadota; class Alphaproteobacteria; order Rhizobiales; family Rhizobiaceae; genus Neorhizobium. The sequence goes on from NZ_MDDW01000001.1 coordinate 896,943, forward strand.
GCATCACGACCGTACGAAAGATCGTCCTGTCATCGGCACCCATGGTCGCAGCCGCTTCCACCAGCGAGCGGTCGATCGCCGTAAACCCGAGCGACAGCGTCACCAGCGGCAGAGTAACGAAGAAGATCGCGTGGCTGATGACCGCCGTCCAGGGCTGGCCGTAAAAGCCGGTCGTCGCCCAGAAGGTGAGCAGCCCCAGCGCCGTGATGACCGGCGGCAAGGTGAAGGGTGCCACACCGAGAAGCCGGAAGATGTTCGCCCAGGGCGCTACCCGCCGCCACAGGAACCATGCGAGCGGCAAAGCAACGAGAAGTGCCAGCGCGGCCGAAAGCGCAGCCAGCGTAACGGATGCGATCAGCGCATTGCGCCATTCGCTATTGGTGAAGATCTCGCCATACCAGGAAAGCGAAAAACCCTGTGGCGGAAAGGCGAGCGTCTGTTTCTCGTTGATAGAAACACCGGCGACGACGATCAGCGGCAAGGCCAGAAACAGGCCGACGACAAAGAAGAAAAGGCGGCGCAGCGCGGTCATGCAGCCTCCTTCTGACGTCCGGCATAGAGTGCCAATCCTACGAGGGCGAGCGTCACCAGAACGAGAAAGACGGCCATGGCTGCCGCAAACGGCATGTTCGACTGGTAGATCGCCTGATCGGTGATGAGCACCGAAAGCGTCCAATGCTGCGGCCGGCCGAGAAGCTGCGGCAGCAGGTAGGAACCCAGCGCGAAGATGAAGACCATGATGAGCGTTGCGAGAATGGTGTTTCTGAGCGCCGGCACGACCACGGTGAAAAAGGCCTTCACCGGCGAGGCCCCGAGCGTGCGGGCCGCTTCCGTCAGCGTCGGATCAAGCCGCACGAGTGCCGGATAGAGGACCAGAACGGTATAGGGAAAAGCCTGGTAGGTCATCGCCGTCATCACCGCGCCGAAGCTCGGCGTCAGCGCCTGCGGTTGCGTCATCAATCCCAGCCAGACGAAGAGATTGGTGAGGCCGGCGGTGCGCGAGAACAACGTAGACCAGGCAAAGCCGATCATCACTTCCGAGAGCGACAGAATGGAGAGCAGCGCCACCAGCCAGAGGATCTGTATCTTCCGCTTCGAACGCGACAAAAGGTAGGTAAAGGGAATGCCGATTACGACGCAGGCGATTGCCACCGCGATCGCCAGCATCAGCGAGAAGCCCAGAACCCGGCCGAAGAACAGGCTGAGGAAACGGGCATAATTGTCCAGCACGAAGGCCGGCTGGTAGAAGCCGCCCTGCTCGCGCTGGAAGAAGGAAACGGCGATCATCGTGGCGAACGGCACCACGAAGAATACGGTCAGCATCCCGGCCGGGAAAAAGAGCGGACCGTAATCACCAAGGCGCTGGGGCGGTTCGCGTCTCATTTTGCGAGCACCACGCTGGTTTCCGGATCGAGGCGGATACCGACACTCTGGCCGACCGTCACCTCAGGCCGGTTGCGCGGCGAGGAAACCGCGACGATCTGCTGGCCGCCCGCTTCCACGAAGGTTTCGATCGCACCGCCGAGATCACGGACGAAACTGACCGTACCCGTGATTGCACCATGGCCGGGAGCCGTCAGCTGAACATCCTCCGGACGGACGGAAAGCATGCCCTTGGCGCCTTGGGAAACAGAAAGCCCCTCGACCGCCTCGCCGAGAACGGTCGCGCGCCCGGCGCCGTCCACCGAGAAGGGAATGAGGTTGGTCTGGCCGATGAAATCGGCAACGAAACTGTCGGCGGGCCGGCGATAGATTTCGACCGGCGGCGCGGCCTGGCGGATTTCGCCGCCGTTCATGACAACGACCGTATCGGCCATGGTCATCGCCTCGCGCTGGTCGTGGGTTACGACGATCGTGGTGATGCCGAGCCGCTGCTGGAGTTGGCGCAGTTCCACCTGCATGGCCTCGCGCAGCTTGGCATCGAGCGCCGAAAGCGGCTCATCGAGCAGAAAGAGCTTGGGCGAAATCGCGAGCGCCCTGGCGATCGCGACGCGCTGGCGCTGCCCGCCGGAAAGCTTGCTGACGGAGCGGTCCGCAAAACCCGGCAGATGGATCATCGCCAGAAGCTCGTCCACCCGCTTCTTCTGCTCCTCCTTGCCGACGCCGCGGATGCGCAGCGAATAGGCGATGTTCTCGCCGACCGTCAGATGCGGAAAGAGCGCGAGCGACTGGAAGACCATGCCAAGCTCGCGCTTGTGGGTCGGTACTTCGGTGATGTCGTGGCCGGCAAGATTGATCGAGCCGTGGGTCGGGAGGTCGAGCCCGGCGATCATCCGCATCAGCGTGGTCTTGCCGCAACCGGATGGGCCGAGCAGGCAGACGAACGTGCCGTCCGGAACGGAAAGGCTGACATCATTGACGGCGGTAAACGTGCCGAACTGCTTCGTCACATTGTTGAGGTTCAATCCGGACATTCGGTCTCCGCGCTTGGTTGGGCGGGTGTAGATAACATGTTTTGCCCCTCACCCTAACCCTCTCTCCACAGGCGGGGAGGGGCAACCTGCCTAGCACCGGGGCGAGAAGCGCGAATCCGGTAAGGCGTATCCCTTCTCCCCGCCTGCAGGGAGAAGGTGGCGGCAGCCGGATGAGGGGCGATCTTTAGCGGCGCTCGCCTTATCCCGCAATCATCTCCGTCCACTTCTGGTTCAGGAAGTCGGACTTGGTCTGATAGAGGTCGTAACGCGGAATGATCGGCTCGATATCGGAAGAAACCGCCGCGAATTCCTTGTCCGTCAGATCCAGCAGATCGCGCTTGACCGTGGGCGAAGTGCCGACCTTGCGGGAAAGCGTCGCCTGGATTGCCGGCTGGCACATATAGTCGATGAAGGCATGCGCCTCCTCGGTCTTTTTCGAGGCGCGCGAAACGGCCCAGGAGCCGGAATCCAGGATGCCGCCTTCCTTCGGGAAGGTGGAGCGGACCGGGAAGCCGTCGGCTGCGGCAAGCCCCGTGACGTCGTGGTAATATTGCCCCATCGGGATTTCGCCGGATTTCAGCGCCTGCTCGAACTGCGCTTCGTCGCGATACCAGAGCCGCACGTTCGGCTTCACTTCGGCAAGCTTCTCCAGCGCCTTGATGATGCCTTCGTCGGTATCCAGCGCATTGGTGCCGCCCAAATGGGTCTTAGCGGTCACCTCCAGCAGGAAGGAATTGGAGACGAGCGCCAGAAGGCCGAGCTTGTCGGCATTGGCGGGGTCCCACAATGCTGCCCAGGACGTAGGCGCCTCTTTATAGACGTCGGTATTGGTTACCAGCGTTATATACCAGGAAACGGCACCGATGCCGGCGATGCGGCCATCCGGATACTTGTTGATGAAGCGGTCGATGAGGTTCTTGCTGTTCGGCAGTTTGGCCGCATCGAGCGGCGCCCAGAGATCGTTCGCCTGGCCCTTCAGGATCGCAACCTGGGACATCATTGAAACGTCTGCAGGGGCGGCGCCGGCGCGCGCGGCCTGCTCGAGCTGCACCAGCCAGGCTTCGCCGGTCGGTTCAGCGACGGATTCGACGGCGATACCGGTCGCCTTGGTGAAATCGGCGAAGATGTTCTTGTCGAAGGAATCCTTGAAGAAGCCTCCGTAGACGCCGACCTTCAGGCTCTTGTCCTGGGCGCGCAGCACCGCCGGCATGGCCAGCATGGAAGCGCCGGCAAGCCCGGCCCCGAGCACGGCGCGGCGGCCGAGTTTGCCGTTGAGAATGTCACGCATGATCCTTACTCCTTTGTTTGCCCGCGCGGTACATGGTCAGCGGGGCGAGTTCCCACTCTTTATAGCGCATTTATCTCAGGCCCGCCCCTTCACGGAAGGGCTGAAGACCATCAAGCTGAGGATTTCAAACAATATCTGCGCGCCGGTCTGGGCGGTATTATTGGTCGCGTCGTATTGCGGCGCGACCTCCACCACGTCGCCGCCGACGAGATTGATGCCCTTGAGACCCCGGATGAGCTCCAGCACCTCACGGGTGGTGAGCCCGCCGATCTCCGGTGTGCCTGTGCCTGGCGCGAAGCTCGGATCGAGGCTGTCGATATCGAAGGAAAGATAGGTCGGCCCGTCGCCGACGATCGCCTTTGCCTTCTCGATGATCGCCGGGATGCCCATGCCGGTCACCTCTTCCGCATGGATCACCGTCATGCCGGAAGCATAGGAAAACTCCCAGAGATATTCCGCAGCGCCCCGGATGCCGATCTGGATCGTCCGGGTCGGGTCGAGCACGCCGTCCAGCACGGCGTTGCGGAACGGACCTGCGTGGTGGAATTTCGTCTCGTCGAAAAAGCCGCTCGTATCGCAATGGGCATCGATATGGATGAGGCCGACCGGCGCTTTCTTCCCGACTGCTTTCAGGATCGGATGCGTGATCGAATGGTCGCCGCCGACCGAGAGCGGCAGCACGCCGGCATCGACGATCTGGCCGACGCGCTTTTCGATATCCTCATGACTCATCTCCAGCCGGTAGCGGCTGCGGAAAGGAACGTCGCCGATATCCGCAACCCGCAAGTCGAAGACCGGTGCGCATTCCAGCACGTGGTTATAGGGACCGATGCGCTCGATAGCCCGCAGAGCTCGCGGCCCGAAGCGGGAACCCGGCCGGTTGGTAACGCCGAGATCCATCGGAATACCGAGGATCGCCACCTGCAGGTCTTCGAAATCCGGGTTTTCGGCATCCACCGGCAGGTGCGGCGCGCTCACGAAGGTAGGAATTCCGGAATAGGGCGCGACGCGGGTGCCACGCTTGTTGAAGATCTTGTCGGCGACCTTGCGGAACTTCGGATCGAAGATTTCACTGCCTTGGCCAGCAAGAAATTTCGTCCGCAATTCCTCAAGCTTCTTCGCGTCGAATGCCATGATTGCTTCACCTGTTCATGAGGCCGCGCGCACGCAGCCTATTTTTTGTTCTCTGAGGATCGCAGCCTCTGTTTTCATCATTATCCGCCGAGACGGGCTGGAAAAGCAATTGAGATTGTTCTAGCAGATGATGTGAGAAAAACTCACATCGGAACAATCCGGAATGACCAGCCGGCTCCCTCCCCTCAATCCGCTGCGGGCCTTCGAGGCGACCGCAAGGCGCGGCTCCGTCTCGGCGGCGGCAAGGGAGCTGAACGTCACGCACGGTGCGGTCAGCCATCAGATCAAGGCCTTGGAGGAATCCCTCGGCGTCACCTTGTTCGAGCGTGGCTCCAAACGCCTCAAACTCACCTCGGAAGGCGCGCTCCTGCTGCCGGCCGTCACCCAGGCTTTCGGCGAGATCGCAGCAGCGACCGCGCAGATGAAACGCCCTGCCACCAGCGGCGAACTGTCGATCACCTGCGTTCCGGCGCTCTTCTCTTTCTGGATCGTGCCGCGCCTCAATTCCTTCACCGAGCAGTTTCCGGGCGTAAGGCTGAAACTCACCGCATCGAACGACCCCGCAGGGCTGCATTCCCCCGATATCGATGTCTGTATTCTCTACGGAGACGGCAACTGGCCGGATGCCTGGGCGCGCCTTTGGAGCAACCTGCGGCTTTTTCCTGTAGCGAGCCCGACACTCCTGAACAGCCGGCCGCTGCGCTCCATCCGCGATCTGGAGGACCATGTGCTGCTGCACGGCGATGCCGACGGGCGCGAGTGGAATACCTGGCTTGCCGCGGCGGATGCGATCGATCTGCCCCGTCGCCAGCAGCATTTCATGGGCGATGCTCGGTTTTCCACCGAAGCCGCATTGCACGGTCATGGAATAGCGCTCGGCGATACGATCACCGCGAGCCAACTCATCGCCAAGGGCGAGCTGATCGTACCCTTCGATCTGAGCGTCCCTGCAAACGATGCCTTCTATGTCGCTTGCAGGCCCGCCATACGCTCGACCCCGATCGTGCGGGTCTTCATCGACTGGCTCTTCGCATCGCTGGAGGCCGACCATCTGCCGCAGGTGCAGACCTCCGCGCGCACGCTCATCCGCTCGCGAGGCGGCAAGGGTGCAGAAAAACCCGGCTCATAATACTCCTTTCCTCTCTGCCTTGATCTTGCCGCTCCATCATTTCGGCCAAGACGCGAGCTAAAATTGGAACGAATATTCCATCATCTCACTCGAGATCGGTCGGCGATAACGGCAAGAAATCCAGGGATTCGCGGTGAATTCTTCCTTTTCCACTTCCGGTACCGTTGACGCCAATCCAAAAAATGGAATAAATTATCCGCATTCCAGGGAAGCGGTTCATTTGTTCCGTTTCGCCGCCCGCGTTGGGAGCGCGGGGGAATGCGCAACCGGTCGGAGGCCGGTTTCCGGCGAGAACAGGTGGCACCGGACACCGCTTGAGGAGGAAATCACCATGAAGAAGCTCTTTTTAGGCGCCACTCTGTCCATCCTGCTGAGCACCGCCGCGCACGCCGAAACCGTCGGCGTGTCCATGGCGCTGTTCGACGACAACTTCCTGACCGTGCTCCGCAACGGCATGCAGGATTACGCCAAGACCATGGATGGCGTGACGCTGCAGGTGGAAGACGCGCAGAACGACGTGGCCAAGCAGCAGAGCCAGATCCAGAACTTCATTGCCGCGGGCGTCGACGCCATCATCGTCAACCCAGTCGATACCGATGCCACTACCGCGATGTCAAAGATCGCCGCGGATGCCGGCATCCCGCTCGTCTATGTCAACCGCGAGCCGGTCAACGTCGACAGCCTGCCGGACAAGCAGGCCTTCGTCGCCTCGGAAGAAATCGTCGCCGGCACGCTGGAGGCCAAGGAAGTCTGCCGTCTTCTCGGCGGCAAGGGCAAGGCGGTCATCATGATGGGCGAGCTTTCCAACCAGGGCGCCCGCATGCGCACCAAGGCGGTGCACGACATCGTTGCCACCGACGAATGCAAGGGCATGGAGATCGTCGAGGAGCAGACGGCGAACTGGCAGCGCACGCAAGGCTCCGACCTCGTCACCAACTGGCTGTCGAGCGGGATTGAGTTCAACGCGGTGATCTCCAACAATGACGAGATGGCGATCGGTGCCATTCAGGCGCTGAAAGCAGCCGGTAAAGACATGAAGGACGTCGTTGTGGCGGGCGTCGACGCCACGCAGGATGCGCTCGCCGCCATGCAGGCCGGAGACCTTGACGTGACGGTCTTCCAGGATGCGGCCGGCCAGGGCAAGGGTGCATTGGACGCAGCCTTGAAGCTCGCCAAGGGCGAGACGGTCGAGAAGAAGGTCTACATCCCCTTCCAGCTCGTGACACCGGAGAACGTTCAGGAATTCGTCGCCAAGAACTGACGTGAACAAACCTGGGATGCGGGGCTAACCCGCATCCCGATTTGCCCGATCGAGCCTTGAGGAGATGGCGATGGTTGTCAGCCCGTCGACAATGGCTGCCGTGCGCAAGAGCGGCGCAATTCCGAACGCGGAATATCTGCTTTCCGCCGAAGGTATCCGCAAGGAATTTCCGGGCGTGGTCGCCCTCGACGACGTCTCCTTCCGGCTGAAGCGCGGCAGCGTGCATGCGCTGATGGGTGAAAACGGCGCCGGGAAATCTACCCTCATGAAAATACTTGCCGGCATCTATCAGCCGGACAAGGGCAAGGTGCAGCTGAAGGGTGTCGGCATCCGCCTTTCCTCCCCGCTCGACGCGCTGGAGAACGGGATTGCCATGATCCATCAGGAACTGAACCTGATGGCCTATATGACGGTCGCGGAGAACATCTGGATTCGCCGCGAGCCCCTCAACCGCTTCGGCCTGGTCGATCACGGCGAGATGTACCGGCGCACGGAGGAGCTCTTCGACCGCCTCAATATCGGCATTGATCCGGAGGCGAAGGTCGGCGACCTCTCGGTCGCCAACCGACAGATGGTTGAGATCGCCAAGGCGGTCTCCTATGAATCCGACGTCCTCATCATGGACGAGCCGACTTCGGCGCTCACCGAGCGCGAGGTCGATCACCTTTTCCGTATCATCCGTGGTCTGCGCGACCAGGGCATCGGCATCGTCTACATCACCCACAAGATGAACGAGCTCTTCGAGATCGCCGACGAGCTGTCCGTATTCCGCGACGGCAAGTATATCGGCACCCACGCCTCCACAGAGGTCACCCGAGACGACATCATCCGCATGATGGTCGGCCGTGAGATCACCCAGATGTTCCCGAAGGAAGAGATGCCGATCGGCAATGTCGTTCTTTCGGTGAAGAACCTGACTTTGAAGAGCATTTTCAACGATGTTTCGTTCGATCTGCGTGCCGGCGAAATCCTCGGCGTGGCGGGTCTCGTCGGCTCCGGCCGGTCGAATGTCGCCGAAACCCTGTTTGGCGTCACGCCCGCGACCTCCGGCACGATCGAGATCGACGGCAAGCCCGTGGTGATCGATACGCCTACCACCGCCATCCGCAATCGCATGGCCTTCCTGACCGAAGACCGCAAGGACACCGGCTGCCTGCTGATCCTGGATGTTCTGGAAAACATGCAGCTCGCGGTGCTTCAGGACAAGTTCGTCAAGAACGGCTTCGTGCAGGAAAGCCAGCTGGAGGAAGTCTGCGAGGAAATGTGCCGCAAGCTTCGCGTGAAGACGCCGAGCCTCRCCGAGCGTGTGGAGAACCTTTCCGGCGGCAACCAGCAGAAAGTGCTGATCGGCCGCTGGCTTCTCACCCATCCGCGTATCCTCATCCTGGACGAGCCGACGCGCGGCATCGATGTCGGCGCCAAGGCGGAGATTCACCGGCTTGTCTGCGAAATGGCACGCAACGGCGTGGCGGTCATCATGATCTCTTCCGAAATGCCGGAAATCCTCGGAATGAGCGATCGGATCATGGTCATGCACGAAGGCCGGGTGACCGGCTTCCTCGATCGCGCGGAAGCGACGCAGATCAAGGTCATGGATCTCGCCTCGCGCTGACGCCAACGAAGACCCAGGGAGGAGAAGACAATGAGCACGGACACTGCCGCAAAAGGCAATCTCAAGGTGACCCCGGCGCGACGCCGGCGGCGCATGCCGCCCGAAGCGAACATCTTCCTCGTGTTGATCGCCATCGCGCTCGTTTACGAGCTGCTCGGCTGGATCCTCGTCGGCCAGAGCTTCCTCTTCAACCAGCAGCGTCTGACGATCATGATCCTGCAAGTCTCGGTGATCGGCATCATCGCCGTCGGAGTGACGCAGGTCATCATCACCGGCGGCATCGATCTTTCCTCAGGCTCGGTCGTCGGCATGACGGCAATGCTGTCGGCGAGTGTCGCCCAGTCCTCCACCTGGCCGCGAGCGCTCTATCCGAGCCTCACCGACATGCCCTTCTTCGTGCCGATCGGAGTCGGCATTCTAGCGGGCCTGCTGGCCGGCTTCATCAACGGCCAGCTCATAGCCAGAACGAAAATACCGCCCTTCATCGCCACCCTAGGCATGATGGTGACGGCCCGCGGCATTTCCAAATGGTATACGAAAGGTCAGCCGGTCTCCGGCCTGACCGAGAACTTCACCTTCATCGGCACGGGCATCTGGCCGGTCGTCGTCTTCCTGGCTGTGGCGATCATCTTTCACGTCGCGCTGCGCTATACCCGTTACGGCAAGTTCACCTATGCGATCGGCGCCAATGTGCAGGCGGCCCGCGTCTCCGGCATCAATATCGAGGCGCACCTTGTTAAGGTCTATGCGATCGCCGGGATGCTGGCGGGCCTCGCAGGCGTCGTCACCGCGGCCCGCGCCCAGACGGCACAGGCGGGCATGGGCGTGATGTACGAACTCGACGCCATCGCGGCAGCCGTCATCGGCGGCACCTCGCTCGCCGGCGGCGCGGGGCGTATCACCGGCACTGTGATCGGCACAGTCATCCTCGGCGTCATGACCTCCGGCTTCACCTTCCTGCGCGTGGACGCTTACTACCAGGAGATCGTCAAGGGCATGATCATCGTCGCCGCAGTGGTGGCCGACGTCTACCGCCAGAAGAAGCGGGCCAAGGTTTAAGAAATCAATCCTCCTCCCAGGCCAACTGCGCGGCGCTTCGGCGCCGCTTTTTTTTGCCCACGCAAAAGCCGCCCCAAAAGGCGGCCTTTGACTTCAGGGAATACAGAGAGAAATCACGTCTCGACCGAAACCCAGCGCCGTTCAGCGAATGAACGGGCCATGGCATGCACGCTGCGCTCGATCCGGAGGCCATCATCGAAGCCGATCAGATGCGCCTTCTCCCCCTTGATTGCAGAGATGAGTTCCCGGCATTCGATGATCTTCAGGTCGTTGAAGCCGAGGCCATGGCCGGGGGCTGGGATGAAGCGGTTGTAAGGCGCGTGCTCCGGTGCGGCGAGCACCCTGCGGAATCCCTGCTCGGCCTTGCCGTCCTTGTTCTGATAAAGTTCGAATTCGTTCATCCGTTCTTGGTCAAAGAGGATCGAGCCTTCCGAACCGAAGATCTGCAGGGCGATGCGGCCCTTGCGGCCCCAGGCAGAGCGGTTCGCCATCAGAACGGCCGAGACACCACCTTGAAGGCGCATCAGGACGCTTGCTACATCGTGGTTCTCGACCCCGCGGCTGCCGCCGCCGGCAAGCGGCCGTTCGGAATAGGGTTTCACCATATCGGCAATAACCGCATCCACGTGACCGAACAGCATGAAGAGCAGCGAGAGCGGGTGCACGGCGAAATCGTCTAGCGCGCCATAGCCGGATGCCGCCTCGCTCTTCCAGTAGAAGAGAGCGTTCGGATCGGCCATGAAATCCTCGTCCATTTCTACGCGGACATGGTTGACCGTGCCGATGGCTCCTTCCGCGATCAACGCCTTGATATGGCGGATCATCGGGTTCTGGATGTAATTGTAGCCCATCGCAGCAAGCTTGCGGGATCGCTTGGCGGCAGCCTGCATGCGCTCCGCATCGGCAAGCAGCGGCGCCATCGGCTTTTCGCACCAGACATGCTTACCGGCTTCGAGCGCGGCGATCGCCATTTCGGCGTGGAAGGCGTTCGGCGTAGTAACGGAGATGATATCGACGGCCGGATCGGCGATCAGGTCGCGCCAGTTGCCGGTGGAAGTCGCGAAACCGAGTTCCGCCGCCTTGCGTGCGGCAAGATCGGCATCGATCTCCGCAAGCGCCACCAGCCGTGGCCTTTCGACATCACCGAAGACGCTCGCCACCGAGTTCCAAGCCAGCGCATGGCATTTGCCCATATAGCCAGTCCCGATCAGCCCGACACCCAAGCCAGCCATCTCATCCTCCCAGTTCGATGCCGAAGACGTTCAAGACAGCGCGTCAGGGATTGTCGCGCCGGAATATCCAGTCATGGTCGGGATGGTTCTTGAACCGCCATTTGCGGATCGGCCCGGCCATCACGTTGAGATAGTACATTTCGTAGCCATAGGGCGCGCCGCAGGGATGGTGCCCCTTCGGCACGAGCACGAGATCGCCGTCGGCAACCGCCATGGTCTCGTCCAGCGATCCGTCCTCCGTGAATACCCGCTGGAAGCCGAAACCTTGCGCCGGATTGAGCCGGTGATAATAGGTTTCCTCCAGATAGGTCATCTCCGGATAATTGTCCTCGTCGTGCCGGTGCGGCGGGTAGGACGACCAATTGCCCGAAGGGGTGAAGACTTCCGTGACGAGCAGGCTCTCCGCCACGTCGCGCTCTTCCATGGCGATCGGGAAGATGTAGCGAGTGTTCGCCCCCTTGCCGCGTTCGGTGAGAGCCAGCCCTTCCGGACCGATCACACGCGCCTCACGGCCGGGCTTGGCCGGCGCGGTGCAGACGGCAAGCTGGCAGTCGGTCGTCGCAGTCGCGCTCCATTCAGCCCCCGCGGGGATATAGACGCAGTGCGGCGCCTTACGCTCGAAGACGGTCATGCGGTCGCCGAGTTCGCCGAAATCCTTGCCACCGCCGGCAATCTTCGCCTTGCCTTCCACCAGCACGAGGATCACTTCCGTCTCGCCGGTCTGCTCGGCAGCCTTTTCACCCGGTTTCAGCTTGTAGAGCCCGAAGCCGACATAACCCCAGCCGGCATCCTTCGGCGTCACGTCGTGCACCTTGCCCCTCGCGCCCTCGGGTTTGYGCAACAGATTGGTCATGATCTCGCCTCCGCCGCCGGAACCTTGTCGAGACCGACCGCCTGCGCCATCGCCTTGAGCGAGGAAAGACCCATGCTCTGGTATTCGAAGGGATTGCGGACATCCGGGTCCTGCTCCGCCTCGATGACCAGCCACCCCTGATAGCCGTGCTGGGCCGCGATCCTCAGCACCGGTGTGAACTCGACACCACCTGCCGCATCGCCCGGCACCGTGAAGACGCCGCGCCGCACGCCTTCGAGGAAGGAAAGCCTATCCTCCCGAACCTGGCGGGCGATCTCCGGCCGCACGTTCTTGGCATGGATGTGCCCGACACGCGCCATGTGCTTTCTGGCTAGCCGCTCCGGATTTCCGCCGCCGAAGAGGCAATGGCCGGTGTCCAGCAGCAGCTTCGCATACGGGCCCGTGTGCAGCATCAGCCGGTCGATCTCATCTTCACTCTCGACCACCGTGCCCATGTGGTGATGGTAGACGAGCGTGATGCCCTGCCCTGCAGCAAACTCCGCCAGTGCTTCGACGCCCGCGCCAAAAGCCTGCCATCGATCTTCCTCAAGGCGCGGCCGTTCGTTCAAAGCCTTAGCATCATCGCCATGAATGGCGTTCGACGTCTCGCAGACGATGATGACCTTCGAACCCATCGCCTTCAGAAGATCGAGGGCGGGCTGCATGGCTGCCTTTTCCTCTTCGATGGAGTTGGTCAATAGATTTAGGGAATGCCAGCCCGAGACGTAGCGCAGCCCGCGCGGCTCCAGCACGGCCTTGAGCGCGCCCGGCTCCTGCGGGAACTTGTGCCCCTTCTCGATGCCGTCGAAGCCTATTTTCGAAGCCTCATCCAGGCACTGGTCGAGGCTGATATGCGCGCCGAGCGTGCGGTCGTCGTCGTTCGACCACGCGATGGGATTGGTGCCGTACAAAATCATCTTACCGTCTTTCCTTCAACGCCGCCTCGTAAGCCGCGCGAGCCTCGTTCACTTGCCTGCGGGAGGAAACCTCCGGCACCGCCACATCCCACCAGAAACCCCCTGCATCCGGTGTTGGATAAGGATCGGTATCGATGACAATCACRGTTGCGGCCTTGGCTCCCTGCGCTTCATCGAGTGCCGTTTCCAGTTCCGCTATGGTCGATACCTTTCGCGCCTCCGCACCCATTGAGGCCGCATGCGCGGCGAAATCGATCAGCATCGGATTGRCCTGATTGGTGTCCTTGTAAAGATTGTTGAACTCGGCACCACCGGTAGCCATCTGCAGTCGGTTGATGCAGCCATAGCCGCGGTTGTCGGTGATGACGACGGTGATCTTGATCCCCATGGCGACGGCTGTCGCAAGCTCCGAATTCATCATCATGTAGGAGCCGTCGCCCACCATCACGATGACGTCACGATCGGGTTCCGCCAGCTTGATGCCGAGTCCGCCGGCGATCTCGTAACCCATGCAGGAGAAGCCGTATTCCATATGATAGGAAAGCGGCCTGCCCGCCTTCCAGAGCTGATGCAGCTCGCCGGGCATGGTGCCGGCGGCGCACATCACGACGGTATTGTCGCGCGATGCGCGCTGAACGGCGCCAATCACCTGCATGTCCGTCGGCAGCAGATTGCCGTCCTTCGGGGCGGCCGTCACCGCATCGGCCTTGGCGAACCATTCCACCTTCAACCGGCTGTCCGGCTCCTCGAACCGATGTTCGCCGAGCGCCGCACCGATCAGCTCAAGCCCGACCTTGGCATCCGAGACGAGCGGGATGGCTTCATGCTTTACGCTGTCATAGGGCTGGACATTGAGGGAAAGGATGCGCCGCTTCGGGTTCTTGAAGAGCGCCCAGGAGCCGGTGGTGAAATCCTGGAAACGCGTGCCGACGCCGATCACCAGATCGGCATTCTCGCAGATCGCGTTGGCGCTTGACGCACCCGTAACACCCACGGGGCCGAAGTTGCAGGCATGATCCCAGGGCAATGCGGATTTACCGGCCTGGCTTTCGACGACCGGAATGCGGAACCTGGCGGCAAAATCCTGCAACACCTCCGTCGCACCGGAGTAATGCACGCCGCCGCCGGCTACGATGACCGGATGCTTCGCGGCCCTGATCGCTTCGACGGCGCGTTTCAGCTCGTTCTCGTCCGGCTTCGGTCGCCGCCAGTGCCAAACCTTTCTCTCGAAAAAGCTCTCGGGATAATCATAGGCCTCGGCCTGCACGTCCTGGCAGAAGGCAAGTGTCACCGGTCCGCAATCGGCCGGATCGGTCATCACCCGCATGGCGCGCGGAAGTGCGGTCAGCAAGTGTTCCGGCCGGCTGATACGGTCGAAATAACGGCTGACGGGCCGAAAGCAATCGTTGACGGTGGCGATACCGTCGCCGAAATCCTCGATCTGCTGTAATACCGGATCGGGTCCGCGATTGGCGAACACATCGCCCGGAATGAAAAGCACCGGCAGGCGGTTCACATGCGCGAGCGCCGCTGCCGTCACCATGTTGACCGCACCTGGCCCGATCGAGGAAGTCACCGCCATGGCCCGCTTGCGGCGAAGCTGCTTGGCATAGGCAATCGCCGCATGCGCCATGGACTGCTCGTTCTGGCCGCGATAGGTCGGAAGCTCTTCCTGGATGCCCGCAAGCGCCTCGCCGATGCCCGCAACATTGCCGTGGCCGAAGATCGCCCACATACCGGAAATGAACGGCACATCCTCCTCGGTCATCTGATTGGCGAGGTAGCGCACCATCGCCTGCGCCGCCGTCAGCCTCACGGTCTTCATCTTGTCTCTCCCTTTCCGCTTTTCGCCTCCGCCCRAACCGCATCCCAGAACGTGCAGAGGTCGCGGTACTTGCCCGCCATCTCGGCCACCGCCTCCTCGTCGCGGATCTCGCCGGCAAACCATCGTCGCGCAGCCTCGCCGAAGATCGTGCGCCCCACTGCAAAACCTTTGACGAGGTCGAAGCGTGYGGCCGTCTTCAGGCTCTCCCTAAGCTCCGCCATCGGCGCATCAAGGCCAAGCACGACGATACCACGTGTATAGGGATCATGCTTCAGGATCGCCTTGCAGGCATTGCCCCAGGAGGCTTCCGTCTTCATCGGCTCGAGCTTCCACCAGTCCGGATAGACACCGATCTCGTAGAAACGCTCGATCACCCGCGCCACCGTTCCGTCGTCGGCGGGGCCGACCTTCGAGGGGATGACTTCCAGCAGCATTTCCAGCCGGTTCCGACGTGTCGCCGCAAAGAGGCGCTGGATGACTTCTTCCTGCTCGGCCCTCATCTGCGGCGCATCGTCCGGATGGTAGAAGCAGAGCACCTTGGCGACGTTATCGAGCGGCCACTCGTTGAGCCCGCCAAAATCCGAACCAAGCTCCGGCTCCAGCGTCAACGGCCGCGACCCTGGCCACTCGACGGGGCGGCCGATCCAGAGGCCCGTGCCTGTCGCCTTGTAGAGGGTTTCGCGCCCGAGCCTGCCATCACAGAGAATGCCGTAGCCATGCCGCTCCCCCGAAACCTCCAGCGCAGCCCGGAGGCAGAGCGCCTTGAAGTCGTCGATCAGGACCTGTTCCTTTCCGGCTTCCTTGGCTATCGCTTCCAGCTGCATCCGATGATCGAAGGCGAAAACCCGGATTTCCGGCCAGTCGCCTGTACGCGTGGTGGACCAGTGGACCTGTTCCAGCGCGGCATCCTTGCGCAGCGCCTTGTTGCGGATGCCGGTGCGGAAGAAATATTGCAGCTCCTCCCAGCTCGGATAGGCGGGTGTGCAGCCATGCCGCGAGACCGCAAAGGCACCGCAGGCATTGGCGTATTTCAAGGCCGTCGGCCAGTCCTCGCCGGTGAGCCATCCCTTCATGAGGCCGGCCATGAAACCATCTCCAGCGCCGAGCACGTTGAAGACTTCGATCGGGAATCCTTCCCCGGTTTGTCCATCATCCAGGCTGTTCGGAATTTCGCCTTCGAAAACCACCGCACCCAATGGCCCGCGCTTGCAGACGAGCGCCGCGTTCGAAACCTTGCGCGCTRCCTTCAGCGCTTCCAGCGTGTCGGTGGAGCCGCCGGCGATATGGAATTCCTCTTCCGTGCCCACGATGAGGTYGAACAGATGAAGCGTCGATTGGAGCTTGGCCGTCACCTTCTCGGATTCGATGAAGCGGCTTTCGCCCGCCTCGTGCCCCGCAAGTCCCCAGAGATTGGGGCGGTAATCGATATCGAGGGCGGTGCGGGCGCCGTTCTCCCTTGCAAGCCGCAACGCTTTCAGTACGGCGGCTTCGGTGTTCGGGTGGGACAGGTGCGTGCCGGTGGCGCAGACACAGCGCGCCTCGGCGATGAAGGCCGGATCGATATCGTCCTCGCAAAGCGCCATATCGGCACAGTTCTCGCGATAAAAGATCAGCGGAAACTGATGGTGGTCCCGGATGCCGAGCAGAACCAGCGCCGTCAGCCGCTCCGGATCGGTTTTCACGCCCCGCACATCGACATTTTCGCGGATGAGCTGTTCGCGGATGAACCGCCCCATATGTTCCGCACCGACCCGCGTGATGACGGCCGATTTCAAACCAAGCCGCGCCGCGCCGGCGGCGATATTGGTCGGCGAACCGCCGATATATTTGTTGAAAGAAGCCATGTCCTCCAAGCGTCCGCCGACCTGAGCGCCGTAAAGATCGACGGAGGACCTGCCGATCGTGATGAGATCGAGTGACGTCAAGTTTTCCTCCCTGCCGGCAGCGAGCCGCTCCGGAATGCCCCTCCATTTGGCATTCCGCACATCTCAATAATGGACTATAAATTCCATTTTTTTACATTTCAATACGAATATTCAGACAGAACGTCGCGTTCCGACGGCAACTGAAAGCGCAATCGCGAGACAGAGGGTCGCCGAAAGCGAGCGGAAAGCGCCGAAATCCACCTCCGACACCGAAAGCGCGATCGCATCGAATTTCCGCAATGGGCTGACGATCGTATCCGTGAGCGCCACCACCGGAATGCCGCGCTCCCTCACTGATTCAACCAGTTCGATGGTCTCGGACGAATAAGGGGAAAAGGTGATGGCGAGCAGCACGTCCCCGGAGCGAATGGCATTGCGATTGTCGAGACGGCCGACAGCACTGTGCAGCATAGCCGGCACATCCATCTTCTCGAAGGCATATGCCATGTAGCTGGCAACGGGAAAGGAGCGCCTCAGCCCGATGATATGGATCATATGGGCGCCGGCGAGCGCCTGTACCGCCTGCTCTATCGTCTGCGGCTCGATCGTCTTCAGGAGGTTCTCCAGCGAAGCACGCCCCGCCTCCACGAACTCGGCAAGCAGCGCCGAGGGGCTGCCCTCCGCTTTTTCCCGCAGGTGGTGCAGGCGCGTCGAATAATCCGGCCAGCCGCCCACATAGGAATCGCGAAACAGCCGCTGCATTTCCGAAAAGCCGGAAAAGCCGAGAATCTGGCAGAAGCGCATGAAGGCGGACGGCTGAACGCCGGCGCCTTCCGCCATTTCCGCGACGGTAGAAACGGCGATGCGGTCCTTGTTGGCCGCAACATAATCGGCGCATTGGCGCAGGCGCTTAGGAAGGTCTTCCGACACTTCCAGCAATCGCTCCTCGAACGCCTTGATGGTGGCCGGCCCGCCGGTCTCTCCCATGACTTCACTTCCTGCTTCACTGCTTGACATGAACGAAATCGCAATCTAGCAAAATAGAACATATATTCCAAATCGAGATTTGGACAATTCGAGCACTATCATTTCAGACCAGTGGCGCAAGCTGAAGACGGCTCCGAAATGGAATGGCTCAGACATCCTTGGGAGGAGACACATGGTGACGAAACTCGCGCTGCTCGGAGCCGGGCGCATCGGCAAGGTGCATGCCCGCGCGATCGCGGAAGATAAGCGGGCGAAGCTCGTCGCCGTTGTGGACGCCATGCCGGCGGCCGCTCAGGCGATTGCCGATAGCGCCGGCTGCGCGGTCAGCACCATCGATGCTGTCGAGGCCAATCCGCAGATCGATGCGGTTATCATCTGCACCCCTACGAACACCCATGCGGACCTGATCGAGCGTTTCGCCAGGGCTGGCAAGGCAATTTTCTGCGAAAAGCCGATCGATCTCGACKTGACCCGGGCGAGAACCTGCCTGGAAACGGTCCGTAAGACCGGCGCCGAGGTAATGCTCGGCTTCAACCGCCGCTTCGACCCGCATTTCCGCGCTGTACGTCAGGCGATCGACGACGGAAAGATCGGCACGGTAGAAATGGTGACCATCACCAGCCGCGATCCAGGCCCGCCGCCCGCCGAATACATCAAGGTCTCCGGCGGCATCTTCCGCGATATGACCATTCATGATTTCGACATGGCCCGCTTCCTGCTCGGCGAGGAGATCGTCAGCGTCATGGCCTCAGGTTCCGTGCTCGTCGATCCGAAGATCGGCGAACTCGGCGACTACGACAGCGCGAGCCTGATCCTGACGACAGCGAGCGGCAGGCAATGCGTGATCTCGAATTCGCGGCGCGCCAGCTACGGCTATGATCAGCGCATCGAGGTACATGGTTCGCTCGGTTCCGTCTCAGCGGAAAACCAGCGGCCGGTCTCGATCKAGCTCGCCACCAAGGATGGCTATACCCGGCCGCCACTGCATGATTTCTTCATGACGCGTTACACGGCGGCCTATGCCGCGGAAATCTCCGCCTTCATCGATAGCCTAGAGGCCGGTACGCCGCCTTCGCCTACAGCGGAGGACGGGTTGATCGCTCTGACGCTCGCGGATGCGGCGGTTCGCGCGGCAAGAGAAGGCAAGGCGGTCACCGTCAGCTATTGAAGCTTCACCTCGGGATCGGCGGAGGATCGGCCGCATAGTGCCGCTCACCGCGCCGGCAGAGATAGACCTCCGGTTCGGGATTGGCTTCGATCACGAAACCGGAACTTCTTAGCATGGCTTCAGTTGCGGCCTTGTTCGGGAAGAACCAGTTGGTCGGGTCGGAGGCATAGCGTTCCTCCACGAAGAAGAGCTTCGGATAATCCGGCCGGTCGAATATCTCTTCCTCTGAGAAATCATAGTCTCCCGCAAGGTCGGGAATGCGCTCGCTGCCACGCTGCAGGCACTGGAACAGCATAAGGTCGCCGACCACATGGTCGTGGATCAGGTCGAGCGCAAGCAACGGATGGCGCAGGTGATAGAGCACGCCCATGAAGATCACCAGATCGAAGATCTCGCCGAGCTTCGCCACGTCATAGACCGACATTTCCCGGAATTCGATTTCCAGGTCCGAATATTCCGCCGCGAATCTCGCCTGCCGCAGATAGTGCGGATCGGAATCGATGCCGAGCACCCGGCCGGCATTGCGTCGCTTCATCTCGAGTGAATAGAAACCCGCATTGCATCCGATGTCGAGTACGCTGCGGCCCTGGAGATCGTCAGGCAATACCTGCTTGAACTTCGCCCACTTGAAGGCGGGATAGTCTCCGAGGAAATGATCCGGCGCGGTCTTGATCCCGTCGATTTCCATGTTGTGGAACCAGGGACCTAGTTCCGCGATCTTTTCCTCCAAATCCGCTCTCGCGTTATTCCTCCTCGCATCCATGGGTCAAGCTCCCAGGGAAATGCCTGTCGAAGTCGGCAACCGCCGAAGAGACGGTTTGATCCGCGGCCGCTCCTGCCGGAGAGGCGTCGTGGAGAACCAGTCCACCGTCTGCCGTAGCCCTTCCGAAAGTGATATGGCCGGCTCCCATTTCAAAAGCGCCTTCGCCCGGGAAATGTCGGGTCGGCGGCGTTGCGGATCGTCCTTCGGCAGCGATCTGTGGACTATTTCGGAGGGGGACGGCACCATGGCGAGCACCATGTCCGCCAGTTGATTGATGGTGAATTCGCCCGGATTGCCGAGATTGACAGGGGCTTCGGGATTGGGGTCGACATTCATGAGCGCGATCAGGCCAGCCACCATGTCCGAAACATAGCAGAAAGAGCGGGTCTGTTCTCCGCTGCCATAGATGGTGAGCGGTTCACCCGATAGCGCCTGGACGATCAGGTTGGAGACGATGCGTCCGTCATTCGGCTGCATGCGCGGGCCATAGGTGTTGAAGATGCGGGCGACGCGCGCGTCCACCCGGCCGGAGCGCAGCAGATCGAAACACAGCGTTTCGGCTGCGCGTTTTCCCTCATCATAGCAAGCCCTCGGCCCGGTGCAGTTGACGTTTCCCCGATAGTCTTCCCGCTGCGGATGAACTTCCGGATTGCCGTAGACCTCGCTTGTCGAGGCCTGCAGGAAGGAAGCTTCATGTCGTTCGGCCAGCGCCAGCAGATTGCCGGTGCCGGCAACGCAGGTCATCATCGTATGAACGGGATCCGCCTGGTATTGCGGCGGCGAGGCTGCGCAGGCGAGATTGTAGATCTGGTTCAGCCGCTCGTCCATTTCATGGAAGTCGCAGATATCCTTCTCTATCATTCGAAACTCGGGATGGTTCATCAGCGGCCGAACATTGGTTTCGGAGCCGGTGATATAACTGTCGATGCAGATCACCCGGTCACCCTGGGCGAGCAGTGCATCGCAAAGATGCGAGCCGACGAAACCGGCACCGCCGGCCACGAGAATGGTCTTGCGTTTTCCGTTGCGGGTCCGTTGCAGCATTAGACACTCTCCTTGAGCTTCAAGCTGAAATCCGTTCCTGTGTGGCGATTGGCGCCCGCTCCCCGATGGTCTCAAGGGCGGTGACGAGCTCGCGGGCGCGGGCTAGGCCGGTATGACCGCCGATCACGCGCGCCTCAGYCGCCGCGGCGATAGCCTTGCGGCGGTCTTCATCGATCCGTGTCAGAGCCTCGATTACGTCCTCGCTCCGCCGTGCGATCACCAGCGCCTCGCCGTCCGGCAGAAGGTCATCCAGCCCGCGCCAGAAATCGCTGATGATCGGCGTTCCGCAGGCTGCAGCTTCGAACAGCCGCACACTCGGCGACCAGCCCGCCGCGATCATGTCGGATCGGGTGACGTTGAGGGTGAAACGTTGACGGCTGTAGAAAGAGGGATGCTCTGCCGGCGGCAAATGCTCGATCCGCTCGACATTCTCCGGCCAATCGATCTCTCTTGGATATTTCGGGCCAGCCACCACGAAGCGCATCTGCGGCAGCCGGCGCGCCGGCTCGATCAACAAGCGTTCGAGCGACGGCTGACGATCCGGACTATAGGTGCCGAGATAACCGAGATCCCATTGAAAGGCCTCGCCGGTATTTCCGTACCGATCGGCATCGACGGAGCAATAGAGCGCCGCCGCATTGCGAGCACCATATTCCCTTTCGAGCCGCGCCAGCACCTCGCCGCCCGAAAAAGAGAAATAGACATCGAAGAGCGGCACCTGCCTGAGTGCCAGATAATCCTCATCGCCGCGGTCGAGCTTGGCGAGCGTGACCGGCGTATCGATATCGTAAAAGCAGAGCCGCCTCGGCCGAAGCGCTGTCACCTTGTCGATCAGYGCGATACCGGCCGGCACATAGGAGCCGATGATGACCGCATCGGCAGACCGGATGCGGTCGGAATAGCGGCGAACCACCTCATCGATATCGGAATAATAGGCGAGTTGGCAGAAGTCCGGATCAGGCAGGTCGCGCTGGTTCGCATACCAGGGCACGTCCCGCTCCAGAAACAGCACGGAATGTCCCTCCGCCTCGAGGCCACGGATCAATGCCCTGAATGTGGTGGCATGACCATTTCCCCAGGAGGAAGAGAGCGTCAGCCCGAGGAAGACGATGTCGAGCGGCTTCGTCATGCGGCGGCCTCCCCTCTGGCGGCGGCATGGGCGCGGAAGATCGCATTCACCTTCTCGGCGCGATGGGCATAGGTGTGCTGGGCAAGCACGCGGGCGAGCGCCCGTTCTCCGATCGCCTTCGCCCGCTCCCGGCTGAGGCCGGCGAGAAGATCGGCAACGTCCTTTCCGTCGCGAGCGACCAGCACCTCCTCGTCCGGCTTCAGGAAGAGATCAATTCCTTCCCAATGATCGGTGACGAGGCAGGCGCCTGCCCCGGCGGCCTCGAAGACACGGGTTGCCGGCGAAAAGCCGGTTTCCGCCATGCTCGCGCGGGAGATATTGAGCACTGCCTTGGGCGTGACGTTGAAGGCGTTGTGATCGCGGGTGGAGACATGCCCGATATAGTTCACGTTCGGCGGCATGGACTTGTCCTGCCAGCCGGAGCCACCGAGCAGGAAAGTCTGCCCCTGCAGCCGGGAAGAGGGTTCGAGGAAGAAATGCTCGACGCGCGCCTCGCGGTCCGGCAGCCGATTGCCGAGAAAACCGAGATCGGCGGCAAAACGCCGGTCCTCCGGCACCGGGTGATGGGTCTCGGGATCGAGCGCATTATAAATGGGAATGCAATCCGCCGCCCCGACCGTGCGGTAGGCATCCACCACCGGCTCGCCGCCGCCATAGGTGAGCACAAGATCGACATCTGCAAGCGCCAGGCGCAGCGGATGATCGGGATTTGCGCGGAGTYCGGCAAGTGTGGCCGGCGCATCCACGTCCCAGAATATCTTCAACGCATCGGGCTGTGYAGCGGATAACACCTGCGCGAGTAAGAGATCGTCCTCGAAGCCCACGCCGCTCGCCTTGACGACGACATCGGTTCGCCTTGCCTCCGCTGCCACGCGCTTCAGCGCGTCCACCGTGCCCTCATAGACCACGACCTTGCACCAATCAGGCGGGTCGATATCGCGGTTCTTCTGTCGATCGTAGACATCCGGCTCGTAGAAGGTGATGTCGTATCCCTTTTCGGCCAGCGCACGAAGCAGCCCGCGATAATAGGTTGCGGCACCGTTCCAGTAGGCGGAAACAAGGCTCGATCCGTAAAAGGCGATCTTCATTCGGCGGCCTCCCTTGGCTTCAGTTTCTGCATGACGCGAGCCGTGCCGACTTCTCCCAGGATGGCGAACAGCTCATCGATGCGATGGCGGCAGGTATGCCGCGCCCGAACGGTCTCGAGCCCGGATGCGGCAAGGTCCTTTGCAAGATCGGGGTCGGAAAGGATCTCGTTCAGCAACCTTTCCATCTCCCCTCCGCTGCGGGCGAGAAGATAATCCATGCCGGGACGGAAGAGATGCTCGGCATCGTCCCAAGGAGCCGAAATCAGCGGAATGCCGCAGGCAAGCGCCTCGAAAACGCGGATGGTCGGAATGCCCGGCAGGTTCCGCACATAGGGGCGCCGAGGGATATGGATCGTCGCCCTGTGCCGGGCGAAGGCAAGCGGAACTTCCGCATTGGCGATCCAACCGCCATAGGAAATGCCGGCGTCCTTGAGCGCGGCAAGCGCCGGCTTGGGATACCGCACGCCGCGAACCGTGGTCTTGAGCCCGAGTCTCCTGGTCGGCCGCACAAGGAACTCGGCGATCTCGGCGGACCGTTCGTCATCRCCCCAATTCCCGATCCAGATCAGGTCGCTCGCCTTTTCCACCTCCGGCATCGGCCTGAATAACACGTCGTCCGCCGCCTCGTGCCAGGTGAACACCGCCCTGCCCCAGCCGGCCCGCAGATAACGCTGGCGCAGGGTTTCGCCGAAAGCGAGAACGCCGTCGTAGTCGCTGAGGTCGAGGCCGGCGATATCCTTCTCGGCCGAGACCGCACGATGATGGGTATCGTGGAAGAGGAGCGTGAAGCGGCCGCCATTCCTGCGGGCGCGGCCGAGCCTCGCCACCAGTGCCGGCTCGGTCCATTCATGCACCACGACCACATCGGCATCTTCGATCGCGGCCTCGTGGCCGAAGCTATCGCCATAGACCCGTGACTTGAGTGCGGGAAAGGTCTCGCCGAATGTCCGCAGCGCGGCCGGCCCCTGTTGGCGCAGGAGGTTTTCGCGGCTCCAGGCCCCTTCAGGTTCGAGCGCAAGGGCCTGATGCCCGCGCCGAATGAGATCCCGCATTACGCCGCGAAGGAAATGTGCGTTGCCATGGTTCCAGTCCGAAACGAGCGAATGGGTGTAGAAGACGAACTTCATGGTCACTCCGCGGCCGTCAGGGTGTGGTTGCGCCGAAAAAGGTGCTCGTAGATGCTCTTCACGACAGCCGCCTGCGCCTCGACGGTGAAGGCATTCGATCGTTCATAGGCCTTCACCGCGAGCGCGGCCCGATGATCGGTATTCTTCGCCAATCCATTGACGGCATCGGCAAATGCCTGTGGGTCGCGCGGATCGGCAAAGAGCGCGCAGCCATCCCACAGCTCCCGATAGACCGGGATATCGGAAAGCACGAGGGCGGCGCCTGCACGCGCCGCTTCCAGAGGCGCGAGGCCAAACGGTTCGTAGATCGATGGCGAAACGAGGATCGCCGCCTGCCGCATCAGCACCATGGCCCGGCGATGGGAGAGTTCGCCCCGATGATCGACGTTGCCAAGTTCCAGATATTGCCCGTTGGGGCCGATATTCGAGCCGGCCATGACCACCGGCCAGTCGATGGTGCGCGCGGCCTGGTCGAGGACCGCGCCGTTCTTGCCCTCGTCCCACCAGCGACCGACCGCAAGAACGAAATCCCGTTTGGGACCCGGCAGGTTTTCCAGGCTGCTGGCATTATGAACCACATGCAGGCTGGAGATCGGGCCATAGGCCTCTTCCAGCATCAGCGCATGGCTGTGGCTGGGTGCCAGCACCGCATCCGCCCTGTCGAAGCCTTCCCGGTTGAGGCGATACTGCCAGCGCCAGTCCTCCGGAACCGCCGTACCGCGCACGCCCGCAAACCAGGTCACGACGCAGGAATGGGAAACCACCACCACCGGCACCGGCACGCGGAGCCCCGCCGCCTGGGAAGGAAGATTGAGATGGACGAGATCGATATTCTCCTTCGCCACGAGGTCGGCTATCAGCCGCGGCACGGCCTCGACGGCAGCCTCGCCGCGCACCATCCAATCGAGCGGCGTCTGAAGCCAGACGAGCTTGCCGATCGCTTCGGCTTCCTTCCCTTGGTCACCGGATGGCGGTGGACCGAAACCGGCAAAGACGACCTCCATACCCCTTGCCGTCAACGCGGCGGCCAGATCCATGGCATAACGCCATACCCCGCCGACCGCATCCAGGCTCATCAGCACGCGGTGGACACCAATCTTGTTCTTTGTTCCGTTCATGCCGTCACCCTCCGTCGTTCGTCGAGGATCGGCGCGCCGCCGAAGCGATGCTCGACCAGCCATTCGGCCAGATGCCGAAGGCCGGACCGCCAACGCACCCGTGCCTGCCATCCGAGACGGCTTTCCAGCTTGCGGGTATCGGCCACGAAAAAGTACTGGTCACCCGCGCGCCATTCGCTGAAGGAGGTTTCGAGCGRCCGGCCGGTGAGTTTCTCGATCTCGCGCAATACGGAGAGAATGYTGACCGCATTGCCGGCACCGCCGCCGAGATTGAACACCTGCCCGCTCACCCGGTCGATCGCTGCAAGGACGGTGCGATAAGCCGCGACTGCATCGTCTACGTGCAGGATGTCGCGCACCTGCTTTCCGTTGCCGTAGATGGAGACCGGCTCACCGGCGAGCGCGCGAATGAGGAAATGCGCAACCCATCCCTGGTCCTCGGTCCCGAACTGGCGCGGTCCGTAGATGCAGCTCATCCGAAGCACGGCGGTCGGAATACCGAAGGATTTGGCATAATCGAGCACGTATTGGTCGGCGACACCCTTGGAGCATCCATAGGGCGTGCAGAAGTCGAGCGGCCGGTCTTCCCCGATACCGTGCTCACGCACGTCCTCGCTGGCGGGAATATAGCGGTCTGCCAGCTCCAGCATCCCGACGTCTTCAAGCGCGCCGTAGACCTTGTTGGTGCTTGCGAAGATCACCGGCGCCTTTCTGCCGGCCCTGCGCACCGCCTCCAGCACATTGATGGTGCCGCGGGCATTCGCCTCGAAATCGGCGATCGGATCGGCAAGGCTGGTCGTCACAGCCGTCTGGGCCGCAAAATGGAAGATCGCCTTGGCGTCGGCAAAGACCCCTTCGATGGCGCCTGAATCGCGCACGTCGGCCAGCACCGGATGCACCCGGTCTCCGTGCCGCTTCTTGAGCCAGGCGAGGTTCTGCTCCACTCCCGGCCGGCTGAGATTGTCGAGGATAACAACCTCTTCGCCTTCGGCGAGAAAGCTTTCCGCGAGATTGGTTCCGATGAAGCCGCTGCCGCCCGTCACGACGATCGGAGCCATACTCCGGATTGGGCCTGACGGCTTCCTTGCCGCCTTGCGGGATGCGGAACCGGATGCGCTCATGACACAAGTCCCCGCTCTTCCAGTTGCCGTTTCATTTCCGCGCCGCGATCGACAGCGACGGCGCCGCGAACCCATTCGGCGAACTCGCCGAGCGAATTTTCCAGCCTGTATAGAGGCTCGAAACCCAGGAGTTCGCGCGCCTTGGAGATGTCGGCGAAGCAGTTGCGGATATCGCCGGAGCGCGCCTTGTGCATGATGTCGGGCGTGATCCCCGGCACACCCATCGCCTGTGCCAGCAGCAGGGCGACATCGGCGACCGTATAGGATTGGCCGCTCGCGATATTAATGACGTGGCCTGCCGCATTCGGCTTTTCAAGCGCAAGGCGGAAAGCCCGGGCGACATCCTTCACATGCACGAAATCGCGCCTCTGCCTGCCGTCTTCGAAGATCATCGGCGATTGGCCGTTGGCTAGCCGCGAGGCGAAATTCGCGAGCACCCCCGTATAGGGATTGGAGAGCGCCTGGCCCGCCCCGAAGACGTTGAACAATCTGAGGGCAACCGCCTCGACGCCATAGGCTTCGCCGTAGATCAGCACCTGCTTCTCCTGAGCGTATTTCGTAAGCGCGTAGATGGAAGCGAGATCGACCGGCTTTTCCTCATCCGTCGGCACCGGCGTGAGCGCCTCGCCGTTCGGACCAAGCGGCTCCCATTCGCCCGCTTTGACAAGCGACGCCCTGCGCCGGATCTGCCCCAGCCGCTGACCGTCGGCGGTCTTGTATAGGCCTTCGCCATAGACGCTCATCGACGAGGCGACGACGACGCGTTTCACCGGCATGCCGATCATGGATTCGAGCAGGACAGCCGTGCCTAAATCATTGCAGCCGACGTAACGGGCGATCTCGTACATGGATTGCCCCACGCCCACTTCCGCGGCGAGATGGATGACGGCGTCGACATCCTGCAAAGCCTCGGTCACAACTCCTTTGTCACAGACATCGCCGCGCAGGAATTCGACACCTTCGGGTACTGTGGCCGAGCCATCGCCGTGGACCTGATCGATCATCGCGTCAAGGATGCGGATCGAATAGCCGCCACTGCGCATTTCCTCTGTGACATAGCGGCCAATAAAGCCGCATCCTCCGGTAACGAGCACTTTCTGAGGCACTGGGCTCACCTGTCGTTTGAGGGATGATGATGATGCTGACGAGGGCGGAACTAAGCTTCAGCCAAAATGTTCCGGCCAATTTCCCTTGTGTGCGAAGGGGCTAGCCGCAGGTTCATCTTTGACATCAACTTCAATGTCTTCCTTGCCGGGAACCCAACCGGGCTTTCGCCATTAATCCCTTCACGAGATTGCGGTTGAACAAAACCGGAAAGGGCGAGGATGAACAGCGTCATGACAAAGGTGCGGATGATGCCGGCCGCCGTAGTCACCGGCCCCGGCCGACTGGAGGTGCGGCACGTTCCTGTCCCGGAGCCAAGCTTCGGCGAGGTGCGCGTGAAGCTCGAAGGGTGCGGCGTCTGCGCATCCAACCTCGCTCCCTGGGCCGGACCTGAGTGGATGCGCTTCCCGACGGAGCCCGGTGGCCTCGGCCATGAGGGCTGGGGAGCGATCGACGCGATCGGTGAAGGAGTTGAAGGGCTTGATGTGGGGGATCGTGTCGCCGCATTGAGCTATCACGCCTATGCCGGATACGATATCGCGCCGGCCGATGCGGTCGTCAAGCTGCCCAGAGAGCTCGCCGGCAAACCGTTTCCCGGAGAACCGCTCGGCTGTGCCATGAACATCGTCCGCCGCGCCGAAATCTCCGCCGGGCAGACGGTGGCGATCATCGGCATCGGCTTTCTGGGCGCCCTGCTGACGCAGCTTTCGTCAAGGACGGGAGCACACGTGATCGCCATTTCGCGGCGTCGCTTCTCACTCGAGCTGGCGAAGGCCATGGGCGCTGCGGATGCGATCGAGATGAAGGATCATTGGGAGATCATCGAGAAGGTAAAGCAACTCACCGGCGGAGATTGCTGCGACCGGGTGATCGAGGCCACCGGTAAGCAATGGCCGCTCGATCTCGCCGCCGAGCTGACCCGCGAACGCGGCAGACTTATCATCGCCGGCTATCATCAGGATGGACCGCGACAGGTGAACATGCAGCTCTGGAATTGGCGGGGCCTGGATGTCGTCAACGCCCACGAGCGGGACCCGAGAGTTTATATACAGGGCATCCGGGAAGCCGTCGACGCCGTGGTGGAAGGCAGGCTTGATCCGCTGCCGCTCTATACGCATCGCTATCGGCTGGAAGAACTGGACAAGGCGCTAAACGCCACGCGCGATCACCCCGAAGGTTTCCTCAAGGCTTTGGTGATCTATCCATGAACCAAGCGCTTCCGGACCGAAATCTGCTTTCCCCTGCCAGACCAGTGAGGCTGGGCTTTCTCGGAGTCGGCTGGATCGGCCGTCATCGGATGAAGGCGATCCTCAATACCGGCGCAGCGGAGGCCGTGGTGATCGCTGATCCTTCCCCCGAAATGGCGGCGGAAGCGCGAGAACTCGCCCCGGCAGCCGAGCTTGCCTCCGGCCTCGATGAATTGCTCGCCCATGAACTGGACGGTATCGTAATCGCAACCCCGAGTGCCCAGCACGCGGAACAGTCTATCCGCGCATTGCGAAACGGCATCTCCGTCTTCTGTCAGAAACCGCTAGGCCGCACCGCGGAAGAAGTTCGATCGGTCGTGGAAGCGGCCCGCGCCGCCGACCGGCTGCTCGCGGTGGACCTATCCTATCGCCAGACGGAAGCCATGCGGAAAATCCGCGGCCTGATCCGATCCGGTGAGATTGGCAAGATTTTCGCGGCGGACCTGACCTTTCACAATGCTTACGGACCCGACAAGCCGTGGTTCTATGACAAGGCACTTTCCGGCGGCGGCTGCGTGATGGATCTCGGTGTGCATCTCGTAGATATGGCGCTCTGGTCGCTCGACTTTCCGAAGGTGACCCATGTTCAAAGCCATTTGATGAGCGGCGGAAATCCCCTGCCGGCAGACGGCGATCAGGTCGAGGACTTCGCCATCGCCACGCTGGTGCTCGAAGGCGGCGCAATCGTGCGGATCGCCTGCTCCTGGAGATTGCAAGCGGGCCGGGAGGCCGTCATCGGCGCGAGCTTCTTCGGAACGAATGGCGGCGCCGCGATGCGGAACGTCAACGGCTCGTTCTACGATTTCAAGGCTGAGCGGTACCAAGGCACCTCCACGGAATTATTGAGCGGACCGCCGGATGCCTGGGGCGGCCGGGCCGCCTCCGAATGGGCGATGCGCTTGGCCGCAGGCGAGACCTATGATGCAGCCTGCGAAAAGCTGGTGGATGTCGCCGATGTGCTCGACCGCATCTATCGCTCGACCGGGTAGGCAGGCGGCCTGTCGAGGAAGATCAGCTTCCGCTGAAACCTATCTTCCCGCAAAAAGTTAGCAGAGCTGAAAGCGGCTTCTTGTCCAAGCCGAGGCTGACATCATGCTGGACCTCTCCTATGCACGAAACCGGATGGTCGACGTCCACCTTGCCGGACGTGGCTTGAAGGATACGCATGTGCTCAGTGCCATGCGCGAGGTTCCGCGGGAAGTCTTCGTGGACCCCGGCTTTGAGGAATTCGCCTATGAGGATTCGCCGCTGGCGATCGGCGAAGGCCAGACCATTTCCCAGCCCTATATCGTCGCGCTGATGATCGAGATGGCCGAGATCGCTCCCGGAGATACCGTGCTCGACGTCGGCACCGGTTCCGGCTACGCAGCCGCGGTCATGAGCCGGATCGCCGAGCAGGTCTATACGATCGAGCGATATGCCAGCCTTGGCGAAGAGGCCAGGCGCCGTTTCAACCAGCTCGGTTTCGACAATATCGTCGTCCGGATAGGCGACGGCACCAAAGGCTGGCCGGAAACCGCCCCATTCGATGCGATCCTGGTCGCCGCAGGCGGGCCGTCGGCCCCGCAAGCCCTCAAGGAACAGCTCGAGATCGGTGGACGCCTGATCATCCCGATCGRCTCGGCTGGAGAACAGCGGCTCGTCCGGATCACCCGCATGAGCGCGACAACCTTCGAGGAAGAGGACTTCGGCGGCGTGCGCTTCGTGCCGCTCATCGGCGAACAGGGCTGGAGGGATGATCGCTTCGGACGGTTGAGGCCGGCGCGTGCCCCTACTCTGCCGCTGCGGATAGCCGAGGTGGCCGAAACATTGCCGGATTTCGATGATCCCGCTTTCGGCCGATTGTTCGACCGCTACGGCAACCGGCGGGTCGTTCTGCTGGGCGAGGCGAGCCACGGCACCTCGGAATTCTACCGCGCCCGTGCCGCGATCACCCGCCGCCTTGTCGAAAAACATGGTTTCACCATCGTCGCCGTCGAAGCCGACTGGCCGGATGCGAGCGCGATCGACCGCTATGTCCGGGATCGTCCGGGCGGGAGGCCGATGGAACCGCCTTTCCAGCGTTTCCCCACCTGGATGTGGCGTAACCGTGAAATGGCGGATTTCATCGGCTGGATGCGCGAACACAATCTTTCGATTGCCGATCCGGAGCGCCGGGCGGGTTTTTACGGCCTCGACATCTACAATATGAGTGCCTCGATTTCCGCCGTTCTTGCCTATCTCGACCGGACCGATCCGGAAGCGGCGAAGATCGCCCGGGAGCGCTACGGCTGCCTTACACCGTGGCAGAACGAGCCTTCGACCTATGGACGCGCGGTGCTGACCGAAGGCTACGGCAGATGCGAAGAGGCGGTGATCGCCCAATGCCGCGAGATGCTCGGGCGTCAGCTCGACCGCGCCTCCAGGGACGGAGACGACCTGCTGGATGCCGCTCAGAACGCCAGGCTGGTCGCTTCCGCGGAACGCTATTATCGCATCATGTATTACGGCGGGGCCGAGTCCTGGAACCTGCGGGATACGCATATGTTCGAGACGCTGGAACATGTGCTTGACGCGCGTGGCGCAGAGGCGAAGGCCGTCGTCTGGGCGCATAATTCCCATATCGGAGACGCCCGCCACACCGACATGGGCAACGCGCGCGAAGAGGTGAACATCGGCCAGCTCTGCCGCGAGCGTTTCGGCGACGAGGCTGCCCTGATCGGCTTCGGCACGCATGAGGGCGAGGTTGCCGCAGCGACGGATTGGGACGGGGACATGGAGATCAAGACCATTCGCCCGGCGATGCGCGACAGTTTCGAGGAGCTGTTTCATCAGGCGGGCGAGGAGCGGTTTCTGCTGGATTTCGAAAGAGATGCGACGCTCCGGCAGCGTCTCGAGGAGCCGCTGCTGGAACGCTTCATCGGCGTGATCTACCGCCCTGAAACGGAGCGGCTGAGCCACTATATGTATGCTTCGCTCGCCAGGCAGTTCGATGCTTTCGTCTGGTTCGATAAAACCACTCCGGTCACCCCGCTCGGACCGGAACATCCCCGCGAAGGACAGCCGGAGACCTATCCCTTCGGCCTGTGAGAAGAGCATGGCAGCCGGTCAGGTTGCCATGCGGCGGCAGCTTTCCGCGCATTTGYGGCAGGCATCGACGCACTCCTGCATCTCGCCTATCCGCTCACAGTCATCCGCGCACTCGGCACAGATCTCGGCGCATTCCCGGCAGGTATGCTTGTGATGCGGCGTGCCAATCAGCATGAAATGGGCGGAGGTCCGGCAGATTTCGGCACAAGCCATCATCAGGCGAAAATGCGCCGGCTCGGTATGCTCGCCGCCCGCCTCCAGGCAATGCTTCATCGCCGTGGACACGCAGATGCTGTAGCAGTTCAGGCAATTGTCGATACACTCCCTCATGCCAGCGTCTATATGAGCCATGGCGGCCTCCTTGATCCTCAGCGGTAAAAACGGCCGAACCGAGCCGGAACCCGTAAGTTCCAGGAAGAGGCTTATCGCCCGCCAGGATTGCTGGAAGGGTTGCGATGGGGCGGCAGGTCATCAGGCCTTATGACGGGTGTATTTCCGATTGAAGGCGCAGGCTCCACGAGATCGCTGTCGCCGACGTCAGGCGCCTTCAACTCACCATTGCAGCGGTCGAGCTTCTGCGACAGATTTCGGCCATTGCGCTGGGAGCGGTCTTGAGGCCGGCTATCGGGCGGTGCGGCGCAGTCTCCGTTCGCCGGCCTTCTTTCCTCCGCAAAGCCGGATTGCGCCGCGAAAAGGCCCGAAACCGCAATCAGCAAGGCCGCAGCGGCAATCCGAAACCGATCTCTCTGCCTGAACATTCTTTGCCTCCTTCACCGGTCCCAACCTTTGCAGGGAAGGACTGTTCCGCCGAAAGAACGGGAACCATCGGTTAGGGCGCCGGTTCCGGTCTTGACGGTGAGAGACCAAAGGAGGTGCCGCCATGCCCGGCAACAGCAAGATCACGACCGGCCTTAACGACCGCCCGAAATCCGCATCGATCGCCCAAAGCGGTCCCGGCATTCCGGACGATTCAGGCAGTCCGATCGAAGCCGGCGACCGGCAGATCGAACGGACGAAGGAGAAGTTGACGGAGAGCCCCCGCAAAAAGCTGAAGCGGGAGGTGCAAGAGCGGATCGAGGCCTCCCAAAAGGGCTCCGAGTAATCGGTAACGTCACTCGGCTCCGGCAAGCGTAAGGTCGGCCGTATGCGATCCCGCAAGGATCAGATGACCATTGGGAAGATCATTGCCCGAAACCTTGCTCTCGACCGCATCCTCGGCAAGCCCGAAATGCCGCCAGCGGTCAATGAGCCGTTGCTCCAGCACCTCGACGGGCGGCGTGAGCATGATCGTATAGTCAAAGAGAGCCGCGAGCATTGCCCAGCGCCCCTCTTTCAGGAGGAGATAGTTCCCCTCCACGACGATGAAACGATGCTCCGGAGAAACGACACGCGCCGCCGCCACGGCAAGTTCGCGGCTCCGGTCGAAAACCGGAACCAGCACTTCTTCCTCCGCCTGCCGTACCGCCTTGATAATATCGATGAAACCGCGGACGTCGAAAGTTTCCGGCGCCCCTTTGCGCGAAAGCAGACCCTTTTCCTTCAGGACGGCGTCATCCATATGGAAACCGTCCATCGGGAGGACTTCCGCAAGCTCGCCCTTTTCTTGGAGAGCCTGGACGAGCTTATCCGCGAAGGTCGACTTTCCCGCCCCTGGCGGTCCGGCAATGGCGATCAGGAAACGGCGCGCGTCGCCGGCCCGGCCGATGAGGGCATCCGCGATCTCGTCCAGGCGTCCGTTCATGCAGGCACGGCTTCCGGGGTTACCGCCTTTGCACCCGTCATCAGGGCCACAGCGTCCGACATCGTGTAATCCTTCGGATTGATGACGGTGAGCCGCTTGCCGAGGCGATGGATATGGATGCGGTCTGCCACCTCGAAGACATGCGGCATATTGTGGGAGATGAGCACGATCGGAATGCCCCGCTGCCGTACATCCGAGATCAGCTCCAGCACACGACGGCTTTCCTTCACGCCGAGCGCCGCGGTCGGCTCATCCAGAATGATGACCTTGGAGCCGAAAGCCGCGGCACGCGCGACCGCCACACCTTGGCGCTGGCCGCCGGAAAGCGTTTCCACCGCCTGGTTGATGTTCTGAATGGTCATCAGTCCGAGTTCCGAGAGCTTGGCTCGGGCGAATTTCTCCATCGCGCCATGGTCGAGCTTGCGGAAGACCTTGCCCATGAAGCCCGGTTTGCGGATCTCGCGCCCCAGGAACATGTTGTCGGCGATCGAAAGCGCCGGCGAAAGGGCGAGGTTCTGGTAGACGGTTTCGATGCCGGCCTCACGAGCTTCCATGGGCGAGGAGAAATGCACCTCCTTGCCCTCCATACGGATCTCGCCCTCGTCGGGACGGATCGCGCCGGAAATCGCCTTGATGAGCGAGGACTTTCCCGCGCCGTTGTCGCCGATAACGGCCAGAATTTCTCCCGGATAGAGATCGAAATCGGCATGGTCGAGGGCGGTGACGCGGCCGTAACGCTTTACCAACCCGCGAGCGGAGAGGATGGGTTCTCTGTTCTGTTCCTGAGCCATCAGACAGACGCCTTTCTGATCCACTGGTCCACTGCAACGGCGACGATGATGAGGACGCCGATGAGGAGGTAGGTCCACTGCACATCCGTGCCGAGAAGGCGCAGGCCCAGAGAGAACACGCCGACGATCAGCGCACCGAACATCATGCCGAGGACGGAGCCTCTTCCGCCGAAGAGGGAAATGCCGCCGATCACCACCGCCGTAATGGATTCGATATTGGCGAACTGTCCGGCCGTCGGGGAAACAGAACCGATGCGGCCGATGAGAGCCCAGCCTGCGAGCGCGCAGATGAGACCCGACAGGGTGTAGACCGAGATGAGCATGCGCTTGACGTTCACGCCGGAAAGCTCCGCCGCATCCGGATCGTCGCCAACCGCATAGAGATGCCGGCCCCACGGCGTATGGTTCAGCACGTACCAGAGCAATGCCACCAGCAGAACCATGGCGATCACGCCATAGGTAAAGACTGCTCCGCCGATCCGAAACGTGCTGCCGAAGAACTGCAGGATCGGCGCCGTCGTCTCGATATCCTGCGCCCGGATGGTTTCATTGGCGGAATAGAGGAAGTTGGTCGCAAGCACAATCTGCCACATGCCGAGCGTCACGATGAAGGGCGGCAGCTTCATACGCGCCACCAGAACCCCGTTGATATAGCCGCAGAGCGCGCCGACGCCGAAACCGCAGAGAATGGCGATCTCCGGCGGCAGACCGTAACGGAATACGAACTGGCCCATCACCACCGACGACAGCACCATCATGGCGCCTACCGAAAGATCGATGCCGGCCGTCATGATGACGAGTGTCTGCGCGGCTCCGACGATACCGGTAATCGCCACCTGCTGAAGGATCAGCGTCAGCGAAAAGGCCGAAAAGAACTTGGTGCCGAGCAGCGATCCGAAGATCAGAAGCGAGATGATGAGCACGATGAGCGATACGGCCGAAGGGCTCGTATGCAGGAAATGCCGGAACTTTTGGACCGCCGAGCGGTCATTTCCATCGAATGACGCGATCTCGGTGGAACTGTCCTTCAGGACCTTTTCGTAATCGTGATGCGGCGCGGCCGCCGTTGGGTCGCTCATGGGTTTCCTCCGCCTCAAGCCCGCTCCCACGGTAATCCGGCCAAGACGAAACCCTTGGCGGGACGGGCTTATGCTGCGCCTTCTTCGGCGCGCTGTCAAAAATCGGTGAAAGCCGCGGGGATGCCGAGGCGCCCCCGCGCGAGTGTCAGCCGGGCATCAGCCCCAGCACTTGGACAAGCCTTCCTTGGTGTCGATCGACTGCACGCCGGAAACGGGCTTGTCGGTCACCAACGTAACGCCGGTATCGAAGAAATCCTTGCCTTCGGTCGGCTTCGGCTTCTCGCCGGTATCGGCGAACTTCTTGATCGCCTCGATGCCGAGCGCGGCCATCTGCAGAGGATACTGCTGCGAGGTGGCACCGATCACGCCGTCCGCGACGTTCTTGACGCCTGGGCAGCCGCCGTCGACCGAAACGATAAGGACATCCTTCTCGCGACCGACCGCCTTCAGCGCCTCATAGGCGCCGGCAGCTGCCGGCTCGTTGATGGTATGGACGACGTTGATGGTTGGATCCTTCTGGAGAAGGTTTTCCATCGCGGTGCGGCCGCCCTCTTCGTTGCCGTTGGTGATGTCGTGGCCGACGATCCGCGGATCGTCCTCATCGCCGATGCGATTGGCATCCTTCGCGTCGATACCAAAGCCCATCATGAACCCCTGGTCGCGGAGCACGTCGACAGAGGGCTGCGACGGCGTCAGATCGAGAAAGGCAACCCTCGCTTCGCTCGCGGCATCACCCAGCGTCTCCTTCGCCCACTGGCCGATTAGCTTGCCGGCGAGCAGGTTGTCGGTGGCGAACGTCATGTCGGCTGCATCGATCGGCTCGAGCGGCGTATCGAGCGCGATCACCAGAAGACCCGCATCGCGCGCCTTTTTGATGTTCGGCACGATGCCCTTGGTGTCGGAAGCCGTGATAAGGATGCCCTTCGCGCCGTCGGCGATGCAGGTTTCGATCGCCGCGACCTGGCTTTCGCTGTCGCCGTCGATCTTGCCCGCATAGGATTTCAGCGTCACGCCGAGTTCCTTTGCCTTGGCGGTCGCGCCTTCCTTCATCTTCACGAAGAACGGATTGGTATCGGTCTTGGTGATGAGGCAGGCGGATACTTCCTGGGCCGATGCCGGCCCGGAAAAGGCGACGCCCAGCGCAAGCGCACCGAAAGCTGCTGATAAAACGGTCTTCTTCATGATTTCTCCTCCCAGAATTACAGACGAAAGCGGTTCAAGAACTATTGGGCGCGGCATACGCCATAGAGACTGCTCAAGACCTCCTCCAAGCCGCCACGCTCCTCACAGCCGCTAATTAAGGGGGATTTGAAATTCTTGTCAATAAATAAATCCGATTGAATTATTAATCGGGAGGACGTAAAGGTTGGACAGGCGTGGCATCGGGAGGTTATGCCAATGTCCATGGAGGATATGCTTCACACATCAACGTTTTCACCGACGCTGACCCCGGCCGGCGGAGCCAATCAGGTGCGCGTGCGGGCCTATAACGAGCGGCTCGTTCTTTCGCTTATCCGCCTCCATGGGTCCCTTTCCAAAGCTGAGATCGCGCGCCGCAGCGGGCTTTCCGCCCAGACCGCATCCGTCATCATGCGTTCGCTCGAAAAGGAAGGTTTGCTGCTGCGCGGCGCGCCCGTGCGCGGCAAGGTGGGCCAGCCCTCGATTCCCATGCAGTTGAACCCGGACGCCGTCTACTCCTTCGGAGTCAAGATCGGCCGCCGCAGCGCTGATCTCGTGCTGATGGATTTCGTCGGACGCATCCGTCTCCAGCTTCACGAGACCTTCGCCTTTCCGTTGCCGGACCGCATCATGACCTTCATTACGAAGGGTATTTCGGCGCTCGAAACCAAGCTCGATGAAACGCAGCGCGGCCGCATCGCCGGCATCGGCATCGCCGCCCCCTTCGAACTCTGGAACTGGGCAAAGGAAGTGGGAGCGCCCGAAGGGGCGATGGATGTCTGGCGCAATTTCGATCTGCAGGCAGAGGCATCCGCCAGAATCGCCTATCCCGTCTATCTGCAGAACGACGCCACCAGCGCTTGCGGAGCCGAACTCGTCTTCGGCATCGGCCCTTCCTACCCGGATTTCGTCTATTTCTTCATCGGCTCCTTCATCGGCGGCGGCATCGTGCTGAATTCGGCGATCTTTTCCGGCCGCACCGGAACCGCGGGAGCGGTGGGGCCGCTTCCCGTACGCGGAAAGAACGGCGAAACGCGGCAACTCCTGGAGATCGCCTCCATTTTCGTGCTGGAACGGATGCTGCAGGAAAAAGGTATCGATCCCGAGCCGCTGTGGTACTCGGCCGACGAGTGGATCGACTTCGGTGAACCTTTGGAAAGCTGGATTCAGGAAACCGCAAAGGCTCTTGCGCAAGCGATCGTGGCCGCCGCCTCCATCATCGATTTCAGTGCTGCGGTGATCGACGGCGGTTTTCCAGATTGGGTGCGCGAACGGATCGTACGGGCGACAAACGAAGAGGCGAGAAAACTCGATCTTCAGGGTGTCGTCATGCCCGAGATCGTGGAGGGAGCGGTCGGTCCGCAGGCTCGCGCGGTCGGCGGCGCCAGCCTGCCGATTTTTGCCCGCTATCTCACCGACCAAAGCGTGCTGTTCAAGGAGATCGCCTCAGATCGGCCTCATCCAGTCCAAAGTGATCGAGGATGATCCTCACATTTCGCCGATGTGACTTGAAGTAGATATCGAACAGATCGCCGATGACCGGCACGCTGCCGGCGACCGCATCCGCAGCGAGATTGCCGAACATCTGCGCCATCTTCTCCTTCGGAAGACCCATCCGGCGCGCCTCGTTGATAATCAGCAGACCGATGAGCGCGCCGCTCGCGTCACCCACGACCGGCAGAAGACCGAGCATGGAATCGGCTCCGAAGCGGATATTCGTGCCGGGAATGCGGATTGCGGTATCCATGAGCCGTGCGAGCGCCGAAAGGCGCCTTAACCGGCGCAACCGTTCGATTCCTTCGAAATCCTGTGCTCGCCCGCCGAACCCGGCCGCGCCGGTAGTGGTGGTCATCATGTGGCCTCCTTGGGCCGTTATCTGCTCGAATGAACAGATGGCGATGGCGAGCAGGTATTTCCAGGAAAGCGATTAGGGCATTTCCTCCGGAGGCTGATCCACGAGGCTCTTCGCCTGTTCTGCAAGCTCGGCGAGACGACGGGTTATCTCCGCCAGGGTTATCTCGGCGGCAGCATCGTGCACCGGTTCCGCTTCAGTTTCCTCGATGACCACGGATTCGTTTGATTTTTTGTCCGGCATCGAAATACCCCTCGATATTTATGGGATTAGGGATGGCTCAATTAGCGCGCCATTAATCATCGGCAAGGGAGCGGCGTGAGGTTCCCGGCTGAAAGGGAAACTTCACACCGCTCTTGAAAGGGCCACGTGGGGCGGCGGGGACGATGACTTGCGCGGCCCTTCCGTTCGCATCAGTCCAGGACCTGGACGACCGTGCGGCTGCCCGGATCGACGATCACCCGCTGTTCGTTGACGACGGCATAGGCATAGGCAGGTTCCTCGGGGACCGGCATCAGTACGACCTGCTCCGGAACGGGCCTG
Source organism: Rhizobium sp. LCM 4573 (assembly GCF_001854865.1). Taxonomy (GTDB): domain Bacteria; phylum Pseudomonadota; class Alphaproteobacteria; order Rhizobiales; family Rhizobiaceae; genus Neorhizobium. The sequence continues at coordinate 935,682 of NZ_MDDW01000001.1, forward strand.
CCCACGACCACGGGCTGTTCGACGATCACGGCCTGCGGCGGCAACGGCTGTTCGCGCACATAGGTCACGACCCTGTCCGGCGGCGGATCGATGGCAGTACCTGCGACCGCACCCACGGCGCCGCCAACCGCAGCGCCCACCGGCCCGCCGATGATGGCTCCCGTCACGGCACCGCCCACCGCACCGTTGACCGTGCTTTCCTGTGCCTGTGCCCCCGAGGCAAGGCCAAGGATCGCAGCCGACATGACAAGCAGCTTTTTCATCGCAATTCTCCTTTCCTGATTGATTGGAGAACGCCCGCCATTGAGGGCTGTTCCTGCTTCGGACCTTTGCCTTCGGCTATCGGACTTTTGACCGATAGAGGCGCCTTACCTTCGGCCGGCAGGCGAGCCGCAGCGAAAAGGCCGCGCCCGAAAGCGCGGCCTCATCCGATCGGTACACAGATTTGATTTAGCCTACCCTTTCAGAGTAGCCTCTTCTCCGTAATAGGACAGATACCGCTCGCGGAACCGCTCCGGCGCGCCGGGGTCAGCGTAGCGATGCAGATCTTCCATATCCGTCTTGTTGAGGATCACGCCGATCAGTTTCGAGGCGATCTGCGGCTCGCTGTTGAGCACGTTCTGAACGGTCTTGGCCGGCGTGACGCCCCATTCCGTCACGAAGACGAACCCGTCGACGTTATGCGCGAATGCCTTTGCATCGATCACCGGGACGAGAGGAGCAAGGTCGACGACGATGACGTCGAATTTGTCGCTGACGGTCTCCAGGAATTTGCTCATGCCCTGCGAAGCAAGAAGTTCGCTGGTATGGGCCAGCTTCTTGCTGCGCGAAGTCATCGGCATGATCGTCAGCCGCGTACGGCGGTCGACGCGCGCAGCGCTCGTCCAGGGCGTCTCCCCCAGTATGACTTCGACAAGCCCCACCTGAGGCTCTGTCGCCAGCATACGGCTGAGGCCGGGATTACGAAGATCGCCGTCGATCACCAGCGTTCTCAGCCCCGAAGCAGCAACCAGGCCGGCGAAGTTTGCCGCGACGGTGGACTTGCCCTCCCCCGGCAGCGCTGAAACGACGCCGATCACCCGGCAGGTTCTGCCCTGCAGCACGATATCGGAAGCGAGCTTGGTGTTGCGCAGCGTCTCGGCGAAGCTCGATCGGGGCGAATCGACGGAAATGCGCATCATTTTCCGGAGTGCGATCGGATCGCCTTCCGGCATTTTCGTCTGATCCTGCTCCTCCTTGGCAGCAGTCGCAGGCGTTTCGGCATTCTGCTGAGTGCCGATCAGCGGCAGATAACCAAGGAAGCGGACGCCGAGCTTGTCCTGAACGTCCTGACCGGTACGGAAGAACCGCTCGCGAAACTCCAGAAGCGTCGCAAGCGCGCCGCCCGCCATCAGGCCGAGCACCAGGGAAAGCGCCATGGTCATCGTCTTGCGCGGACTGGAGGGCGCGGTCGGCACGCCTGCCTCGGAGATCACGCGAGCCTTGGCGATCGGGAAGGACTGCCGCTGCGAAGCCTCCTCGAACCGTCCGAGATAGGATTCGTAGAGCGATTTCAACGCCGTCGCCTTCTGCTCCAGCTCCCGCAACTGCACCATTTCGACATTGGCTTCGGAATTGTGGCCGGCAACGCGGTCGATGCTTTCCCTCAGCGATCTCTCACGCGAGCTCGCCACTTCGTATTCGTTGCGGAAACTGCCGGTGAGGTTCTGAAGCTCGCGATAAATCTGATTGGAGATATCGCCCTTCTCGGCCTGGAGCGCGACGGCCTGCGGATGGTCCGCGCCGAATTGCTGGATGATGCCCTGTTCGCGTTCGGTGATGGYGGTGTAACGCTTGCGCAGGTCCTGGAGAACCGAATTGTCGGCATCTCGCGAGGAAACGACCGCATTGTTGACCGCCGCCTCCGATCCCTGGTCGATGATCGCCTTGTATTGATTGTAGCGCGCCGATGCCGTTGCCGCGTCGGCCTGCGCGACGATGAGCTGGCTGTTGAGATCGGACAGCTGCTGCGAGGACAGGAGTTCGCCGCGTGGCGATATCAGCCCTTTTTCGATCTTGTATTTTTCAACTGCCATCGCCGCTTCCTGCGAGCGCGTGTTGAGATCGTTGAGCCTTTCCTGCAGCCAGACGGAGGCGCRCTCCGTCGCGTCGAAATTGGCGTTGAGCTGCTCTTCCAGATAGGAGCTGGCGTAGGTGCGCGCCAGCATCGCGGAGAGCTGGGGATCGGGAGAGCGGATCGAGACCGCGATCACCGAGCTGCGGCCGACCCGTTCCACGGTCAGCGACTGCTGCAGGACGGCGGCCACCGTCTCCCGGCGTCCGGCCCTTGCCGCCTCCTCCGAAACCGGCGGCTTGCCGGGTGTCAGCAGGGAGACGATGCTTTTGATGCTGCCCTTGACGAGCGCAGCCGGGGATTGCGGCGGATTGGCCAGCAATTCGTTGTCTGCCAGGCCCGCGTCGTCCACGACCCTAAGGGCAAGCGCCTTGGATTTCAGGATTTCCACCGCGCTCGACATGCGGTTGTCGATCTGCTGGCTGGTCTGGGCGTTCTGCTCTTCCTCCGCATAGCGGGAAAGATCGTCGTCCACCAGGATCTGGGTCATGGCCGAATACATCGGCTGCGCCATGAAGAGATAGAGACCGGCCAAAACCACCGCAGCCCCGACGCATGCCGCGATCACGCCGGCACGGCGCACTGCCGCAGCCCAGAGTTTGTCGAGATCAATGAAGGTATCGTTTTCCCGAGGTTCGCTCGGAAAGACCGCTCTCGATCGGAAATTCACCTGGTCCATGGCCATTTTACCCTATGGGACTCTGTTTTGGAGATGACAGGTTATCCCTGTCATCTCCTTCGATTGCGGAATGCCGTCAGGCGGCCTGAACCCGCGTTTCGTGCGAAGACAAAATCTCCGGCAGGGATACGGAAAGCTGATCCCTCATGTCCGCGCGTAACATGGAAAACGCGACATTCGCCTCGATGAAGCCGCGCTTGCTGCCGCAATCGAACGTACGGCCCTGATAGGGATGGGCGTAGAACGACTGCGTCGTCGCAAGACGCTGCATGCTGTCGGTCAGCTGGATCTCGTTGCCTGCGCCGCGCTCCTGCCCGGCAAGCAGTTCGAAAATCTCCGGCTGAAGGATGTAGCGCCCGTTGATGTAGTAATTCGACGGCGCTACGGAGGGATCCGGCTTTTCAACCATGCCCGTTACCTCGAAACCATGCTGTACCGACGTGCCCATGGCAACGATGCCATAGCTGGAGGTTTCCTCCGGCGCGCATTCTTCCACCGCGATGACATTGCCGCCGACTTCCTCGTAGAGTTCCATGAGACCTGCCATGCAGCCCTGGCGTCCATAGGAGACCATATCGGGAAGCAGGAGCGCGAAAGGTTCGTTGCCGACCAGCTCTCGCGCGCACCATACCGCATGTCCAAGCCCGAGCGGCACTTGCTGGCGCGTATAGCTGACGGTTCCTGCCACCGGCAGCATCTTCTCGAGCTGTGTGACCTGCGTGGTCTTGCCCGAACGGGTAAGCGTCGCGATCAGTTCGGGCGCGCTGTCGAAATAGTCTTCGATTGCGGTTTTGTTGCGGCTCGTCACGAAGATGATGTGCTCGATACCGGCTTGCATCGCCTCATCGACCGCATATTGCACGACCGGACGATCGACGATCGTCAGCATCTCCTTGGGCATCGCCTTGGTGGCCGGCAGGAATCGGGTTCCGTTTCCGGCGACCGGAATAACGGCTTTCCGAACTGGTCTGTTCTGCTCCATTGCTTAGTCCTTTCTTGAAGGGCTGCCCTTTGTCCGGGTGGCAGGTCAGTGAACGCCGGCTGCTCCTATCAACCGGCGCATGCGAATTGCGATCGGCATCCGCAAATGCCGGAGGGCACGCGGATTCTCGATCGCGGTTTTCAAAAAGCCGCCGATGGACCGCTTCTTGATCTCATTGACGAGCGTCAGGAAGGAGCTCGCCTCCACCAGGCTGGAGGTGCGCTGATATTGCGCCGCCATAGCCTCGGCATCCAGTTTGAAACGCGACAGGAACACCTTGTCCGCGGCGAGCATCGCCTCGACATGGCGATGCTCGAGAACCCGCGAAATAGACCCTTGGCGGATATGATAGATGTAACCGACCTTCGGCTCGATGACGCAGAGTGCGCCGCTTGCAAGCGCCGAAGCGAAGAGGATGTAGTCCTCGCCGATCCTCAAGGCCTCATCGAAGCCGAGGCCATGTTCAACAAGAAAGGCCCTTTCGAAGATCGGCTTCATATAGCCGAAATTGAAGGTCGATTCGAAAATCACGTTCGAGCGGATGAAATCCGGAAGGGTCACCACCGCGCGCCGTTCGAGATCGTCCGATGAGAACATCGTCGTCCTGGAACCGTCCATGGCGACGACGTCGAGATTGTCGACGACGATCTGCGCGCCTGCCGCCTCGGCGCGAGCGATCATGCATGCCAGGCGGTGGGGCAATACGGCATCATCGGAATCGAGGGTAGCGATCCATCGCCCGGATGCCGCGGCAATACCGGCATTGCGCGCCGCGCCGGGGCCGCCGTTGCGGGCCTGCAAGATCAGCTGAACCCGCGGATCGGTATATCTGCGAACGAGATCGGCCGTGCCATCGGTCGAGCAATCGTCCACAACGATGACCTCGACGGTCACCGCTTCCTGGGCGAGCGCGCTGTYGATCGCGCGCTCCAGCGTATCCTCCGAATTATAGGCGGCTATCACGAAGCTGACGTCAGGAAAAACCGTGCTCGCGATCATGCAGCCTCCGCAGTCCCATATTGCCGAATTTCACGTATTCCAAGAACACCGCTCAGCGTGCCCACATGCAGGACGCCTCTGAGGAAATTGCGGTTGCGGCGCACTGGCGAGAGGCAGGTCGCCGCCGTGAAGACCGCGCAATAGGCCGCCTTCAGCCCCGCCACGGCTGCGTGCTTCAGCACGCCGAGGGAATTGCTCTTTTCCGCGAGGATACGCCCATGCGTCTGGCCGAAGCGGAAGCGCCGTTTGACCAGCCAGCTCAGGCTCGCACGGGTAGCCGGCACGGGTTCGTAGACCAGTGCGCCTTCGGCAAAGGCGATCACGCCGCCCGATTCGAAAATATCTGAGAAGAACTGCGTATCCTCGCCGCCGCTCTGCCCGAGAGCCCGGGAAAACCGCCGTGCTTCCACATCAGGGGACCGCATATCCAGCAACACATTGCAGGTGTAGCCGGTCCTGATGGTCTTGCCGACCCAGACCGGCATGGTCGAATGGAAATCACCTTGCCGCATCCAGTCGGGCGCTTCCGCATCATAGAGCGAGCGAACCGGTCCGAGGACGGCGGCGGCTCCGGTTTCTCTCGCGACCTTCAAAAGCTCGGCCAGCCATTGTGGCGATGCCGTCTCGTCGTCGTCTATGAAAACGAGATAGTCCGCATCGCATTCGGCAAGGCAGGCATTGCGCGCAATCGAAATATTCGATTTCGGGCAATGGACATAAGCGATCGGGAAGGGCGACTGCTGGCGCAGGCCATCGACCAGCTGCCGGGCGCTCGGGCCGGCATCGTTATCCGCCACGATCAGGCGGAGCCTGACGCCCTCCGGCACCCGCAAGGCGAAAAGCGACAGGAGCGTGTCTTCCAACCCCGGCCTCCGGAAAGTACAGATGCCGATATCGATGCGGGTTGGCGCTTGCAGCTTGATCAGCTCGCCCATCCGGTCGTCCTCCGTGACGGTATGCGCAAAGAGGGTATGCGCAGAAGCTCCAGCCAGAAACCGGCAGACCAGGCAAAGTGCATGATCATCGCCGAGATCGCGGCAAGCGGCCCGTAGGCATTCCTTTGGCCGATGGCGATCCAGATGCCGTAGCCAAGGCAGGCAGCCGCCCAGAGAAGAAAGGGTATGGCGGCCGACCAGTGCAGGACGGCAAGACAGGCGCCGATCGCAATCGGCACCACCGCCAGCGGCAATGCCTGCCTGAGCTTCGGAACCGAGCGATGCTTGATGAGGTTCCTGGCGCGCCCGCGCCCATAGCCGAGATATTGCCGGAAGAGCTTGCCCGCGCTCGAGCGCGGATAGTAGATCATGTGGGTCTTGCCGGTCATCCAGATTCGGAACCCTGCCTTTCGCAGCCGGAAATCCAGTTCCGCATCCTCGTTATGGCTGAAGCTCTCGTCATAACCCGCAACCGTGCGGAACGCCGCGATGCGCATCAGCGCATGATGACCGTGATCCACCCACTGCCCGGCGGCACCGCTTCGATGTTTCGAGCCGCCATTGCCGAGCTTGGAATTCTGCGCGACGGCGGTCGCCTTCTGGAACGTGCCGAAACCGATCGTATCCATCGCGACCACGATGGAATCGGCGCCGGTATCGACCGCCTCCTGGAGAAGGACCTGGCAAAAATCCGCCGGATAGTCGCCATGCGCATCGATGCGGATCAGATAGTCCCTTCCCTCACCGTATCGCTCGACGGCAAGGTTGACTGCCGCACTCTGAAGGCGTTTCGGGTTGTCCAATAGTACGAGATCGGGAATTTCGCCTTTCAGGCCACTAACGATTTCGCGCGTCCCGTCCGTGCTTCCGCCATCGGCCACGACGATCAGGAAGTTCATGTTGCCGCGGCTATCGGTCAACTGGCGCAGGAGACGAGCGATATTGGCCGCCTCGTTGAGACAGGGAATGACGATCAGCGTTTTCATATCGGGCAGAGGACGCGAGATCATGACTTCCACCTCAGGATTGGACGGTTGAGACGACCGGACTGGTTGCCCGTGAGGATCGCCCGGAACCGAGCCCCGCTAGCTTGCCGACAAGCCCGCGGCATTCCGCCGGTCCGGTTACCCATTGCGAACGCTCCACCGATGCGAGGCGGGTAAAGAGCGTTGCGTAACGGGCGGCATCCATCGTTTCAAAAAGTGTCACCAATTCGTCAGGATCGGCACTTTTCAGTGTCAATCCTATGCCCCGTTCCTGAACGAAGCGGCCGGTTTCGGTCCGGGAAAGCGCAATCGGCACAGCGCCGTGCAAGCCGCCTTCGTAAAGCCTGTTCGGCAGCAACCACTCGGAATTCAGCCCTTCCTCGAAGAAATCGATCCCCCAGGTGAACTGAACGTCGTCATAGATCGTCGCCAGATCCTCGGGGTTTCGATAGGGACCATGGAATTCGATATGAGGCGCCGCCTTCACGATCGCGTCGAAATCGGAAAATTCGCTATAGGCGGGCCGGCCGCGCAGGACGATCTCCACGCGGCCATCCATCCGTCTTGCGAATTCCACCAGACGTTCCAAAGACTTGCGGCAGCGAAGCGCTCCGAACCAGCCGATGCGCCACGGCTTTCCCGGAGCGGGTGGCCGTGCAGCCGACGGGCTCGGCGCGGATGATGGATTGAGTTCGAGCACCTTGTTTTCAAGGAGCAAGACCGGCAGGTTCAGCGCGGAGCGGGGTTTGAAGTAGTTCTCGACAAAAGCCGGCGAGCTGGTGATCAGCAGTTGCGCATGTCGCCCGTAAAACCATTCCGCCAGCCTCAGGATACGGCCCTTTACACCTTCGTCGAGCAACAGCCGGTGGATGTCGAGGCATTCGTAGACGATCGGAATGCCGCCACCGAAGAGCGAGGCGGCACTACCGGCAAGCGCCAGCGTCTCGAGATTTCGGGCAATGATGACATCCGGTTTCGGAACGCCCGTAAGAAGGGTTTTCAGCTTCGAACGCGCAGAGATCACCGCACCGATCCGCTGGGCGAACCGACCATCGGCGGTCCTGCCGAGCTCGATGGTCGTGACGTCCGGATCCTCCGCCAGCAGGCTCTCTCCCCGCTGGAATCCGGCAATGGTCAGCGTCGCTCCTCCCGCCTTGAGAGTCAGCACACGCCGCCGGATGGCCGCATCGGCGAGATCATGCGCCAGATAGAGGATATGCGTGGTCACCCGTTCCAACTCCATTTTCGTGGGAAGAGCCGACCGGTTCAGTCGAGCTTGCAGACGACGGATTCCGGAAAGTGGCAGTTTTCTCCGAGCGCCGTGTACGCAACTCGATCGATAATCATGGAAACCGGGCCGTTATAGGAGAACTCTCCCATCCAGCTTGTCAGCGTGTCCGAACCCCACAGGCTCAGGAATATCTTCTGGGCATTGGAAGGGATCTTGGACGCGTCCGTCACCTCCTGCACCAATTCGCCATTCACGAAATAACGCAGACGGTTCTCTTCCCAGATGAAGGCATAATCGTTGAAGTCCCGGTCCGCGCCACCGGCGACCGGCACGAGTTTCTCATTACCACCCTTGCCGGAGATGTACTGATTGACCTGCACCTCGCCGGTGTTCTTGCCGAGGACTTCGAAATCGATCTCATCATGCGGCTTATGATCCACCGGACCGATATAACCGAAGAAGGCGGAGTTCAGGCCGGAGCCGGTTGCTGTCTTCATCCGCACCTCATAAGTGCCGTAACCGAAACGAGCTCGGGTCTGAATCTCGCCACAAGCATATTTCCGCTCACCGGCAGCCGCCTCGACAAATCCGAGCTGAAGCGCGCCGTTTTCGACGCGCACCTGCCCTTTCGACCAGGTGCAGTTCTGATGGCTGCCATTGCTCCATCCATCGGAGACATACCAGAACGAGCTATCCAACCGATCGAAGTTCTCTACGAAGGACGTTCCGTTTGCATCATCCTGAGCCGATACGGCCGGAGCCGCAATGCCGAAGGTGAGAACGAGAGCAAGAGCGCCCGATTTGCAGGTTCGTCGAAGATGCGGGGAAATCATCATGGCGTTCACCTCTGCTGTTGTACCATTGCCTCGCCGGCCACGTTCGGGCCGACGGGTGTGCGTTCTTCGTTCGGCCCCGGAGGCAAACGCTTGCGCCCCCSGCTACCCGTCAGCACCTGGTAGAGTGACGGCGCCACGCGCAGGACGAGGCGGTTCGAAACGATGAGGATGAGGAAGACGAGAGAGATCGCGCCGATATAGAAATAGGGGTAGGCGTCTTCGCTGCCGACCCGGTTCCAGACCATCCAGAGAAGCACCAGCAGCGGATAATGACCGCAAAACATCCAGAAGCTGAGACTTCCGGTGCCTGCGAGCTTCTTGCCGATCGAACTTCGAATGAGGAAGGAAGACATCAGCCAGAACCCGATGGCGCCGACGATCGCAAGTGTGTTGCGGCCAAGCTCGAGCCAGAAGGGGAAATCCGGACCGGTGTGATATTGCCCGATGGCGAGCAGGATCGCCGCTGCCAGCACCGCGATGGAGCCCACAAGCGCGTATCCGTCCAATGCTTTCGGATCGAATTGCCGAAGGGCAAGGAAGATGCCGAAGGTGAAGCTGAACAGGATCGACTTCTTCAGCACGATACCCATCGTCACATCCGGCAGGATGGCCAGCAGGAACAGCACGGACAGGGTGATCGCCGCGTAACGGCGCACCAGAAACGCCAATATGGGAGAAAGCAGGATGCAGACCACCAGGTCACGCAGGAAATAGAGCGGCAGGTTGATCGGGAAGCCTTCCRCTGCCACGGCATGGCTCGCGAACTCGCGGGGAGAGGCGCTCCACAGATCCGGGAAATAGCCGTCTCCGATCCCCACGTGCTGCATCGCGAGGACGGCGGCCAAAAGCACACCATTCCAGAGGAGGAACGGAAGCAGGACGGTCTTCGCCTTCGAACGCAGCACCTTGCCATAGTCGAACGCCTGCCGTCCCCGCTGGAATAGGAGATAGCCGGAAATTACACTGAGGCACGGCACGCCGATGCGGAACAGGCTATCGCCGATGAAAACCCGCAACCAGTCGAATAGGCCGTTCGCCCCCAGAAAGGGGCTCGTTGCCGGATTGTGGGGCACATGTACGAAGACAATRCCCGAGATCAGGACGATCCGCATCAAATTGATACGGGAGGAGATGTTCTGATCGACAGTCAAAACGAGTCACTCCTTTTGGGGCAGTGCCTCCCGTCACCGCCATTTCAATCAGAGCAGACTTGAGCCCGCAACGAGAAGGATCATATCCAGTTTGGTACAAAATGTGGCGGTGCAGCAAAAATTCCAGCGGCTTGCGAAAACGACTGTCATGATAGTGTCACCTAACGTAGCCGCCGGCGACCTAAATCGCTCCTCCAGTCGTACGCGAACGCCTGGAACATCGGTTAAATTCGAAAGTGCTTATTTTGCATTTTACCGCAATGCAGCATCACCAAAAATAAATTTCCGTTGATGTGGAAAAGCTCCGTTCCGAGCTCGCGGGAAGACGCGCCCGCGAGCCATCGTGACTCAAATGTGGCAAAATATGGGCAATTGCAAGGCGAACTCAGGCCGAAGAGATCGCACTCTCCGGGGCAATTCCACGCCGGCGGACCATCTGGAAAATTTTCCGCAGCAACGCCCTTTCGGTGATCAACACCAGCACTCCATAAAGGACAGCGCCGACAATCCCGCCCGCTGCCACCTGCAGATAAGGATTGGTTAACTGTGATGCGAAGGCGTGCAGGAAGAGCCGTACGCCGAGTCCCATCGCAAGCGCGGTCATCATGGAACGGCTGGTGGTCATCAGCCCCTTGAAGAAGGGAATATCATCGACCCTGAATACCGCCCAGGAATACCCGAAGAGGGTGATGGCGTTGACGACGCAGAGCGCGACCATGGCATCGACGAGATCGCCCCAATAGGCGGCTCCGGCAATCGCCACGGTGGTCGCGATCGCGCGAATGACCGCCGACCAGAATAGGACCTGGCCGTGACCCGTACCCTTGAGATAGGGGATGAAGGTGCTGCAGGGCGTGACGATCGCCTTCGATACCGCCAGCAGGCCGAGCACCGGCCAGGCATAGGCCCATTGAGGCCCGAAGAGCACCAGCATGGCCGGTTCCGCTATGGCCCACAGTCCGAACATCGCAGGCGCCAGCAGCACCGTGGTCACCTGCGTGCTCAGCATCAGGGCATCCGAGCGGCGCTTGCGGTCGTCGCCCATGAGCCTGAATGCCGGAAAAAGCACGCCCATGACGGCCGATAGCACGACCTGATTGGGAATGCTGGCAAACCGGTTCGCGGCGGAAAAAGCGCCTGCATCGCTGAGGCCGAGAAGACGCGCGATGACGATCATCGGCGACTGGAAGGTAACGAAATTGGCGATTTCGGAGCCCATGATGCCCGAAGTGAAGGACAGCAGGGGAACAAGCTTGCGCGGCTTCATGACGAAACGCGGGACATAACCCGAGATGAAATAAAGGCCGACGAGCCGGATCAGCGCGGAGGAGAAGAGCTGCACCACGAGCGCCCATACTCCGAAGCCGAAATAGGCGAGCGCCACGGCGAGGAGCGCGGCGGCGCATTCGGAAACCGTGCTGAGAACCGCATCCTTGCTGAAATTCATCTGCCGCGCGAGCAGCGAATAGGCGACGTCGCCTGCAAGCTGAAGCGGGATGAGCAACGCCATGATCCGCAGCAAATAGGCGCTTTCGGCCGCTCCCATGAGCACCGCAAGCTCGTCGGACCACCAGAAAAGCGCCAGCGCCATCAGGCAGGCCATGGCCAGATTCGCCCAGAAGACCGTATGGGTGGTCTCCTCGTCTCCTTCCCGGTCGACCACCAGGGCAGACGTCAAACCCGCGCCGCCGATCATGGCAAGAAACTGCACGACCGTCAGCGCGACGGCGACCGCGCCGAAGTCCTCCGGAGTGAGCAACCGCGCCAGAATAGGTACCGTGACAAATTTCAGCCCGAATGTCGCGGTCTTTGATAGCACGCTCCAGCCGACGTTCGTCGTGATCGTTTTCACGCCTTGCGTTGGAGGCATATCTAGATTCCTATAGCTGGAGTTTACCGGAATACGGCACGAACTGCCGCTTACCCAAGCCCGACGAGGTCCTCGGCGGGCAATTCTTTGAAGAAAGCAGGGGCGAAAGAATGGCGACGTTCACGGTTGTTATCCCATTTTACCAGAAAGAATCCGGAATATTGCGCCGCGCGCTGAAATCGGTCTTCGAACAAAGCTTCCAGGATTTTGATATCATCGTCGTGGACGACGAGTCACCCCTCCCCGCGGATGTCGAGCTTCAACCTCTTGAAGAAGCACAGAAATCCCGCATCAAGGTGGTCAAGCAAGCGAATGCCGGCCCGGGCGGCGCGCGCAATACGGGCCTTAACAACGTTCCGGCCTCCACCCGTTTCGTGGCCCTTCTCGATTCCGACGATCTATGGCTGCCGCATCACCTGCAGAATGCCTACGACACCATGACCCGCTTCGATGCCGAGTGCTACTGGGCCTCGATGCAGGCGAGTGACGACTTCTACTACCACTTCGGCATGGCGGAGCTCGAGCAGCAGGAAGGCGGCACACGTCTCAGCGAAGCTCCGCTGGTGATCGAGATGCCGGACCTCGCAAGCGTGATGCTGAAGAACTGGAGCTTCCTACATCTCTCCTGCATGGTGATCGGAAGGCCACTTTTCGAAAACGTCCGCTTCGAACCATCGCTGCGCCTTGCGGCAGAAGACGTGCTGTTCTTCTGCGATTGCATACTCAAGGCGAACCGCACCCTGCTGTGCGATGACGACGGTGCGACCCGCGGCAGGGGCCTCAACATCTTCCACAGCATCGACAACCAATCGCCCCAGTTCCTGCGTCAGCAATTCAACACCTGGATTGCGCTTGACACCCTGGAGCAGCGGTTTGCGGCGCGCCCGAAGGACGTCGCCTCGATCGCCTCCTACAAGAACACCACGAGGCGGCAGGCCCTGTGGAGCCAGGCGGGCCTCGTCAAGCGYCGCAGAGTGCCCGATTTGAGCCTGCTCGCACGCTGGGCCGTCCGTGATCCAGGTCTCTTGCGAGCCGCCTTCGAACTCGGCGCCGGAAAGTTCAGCCGCGCCGGACGTTGATCGCATGACAGCCAATCATCCATTCTCAGAAACCCTCCCGAGGAGGCCATCATGAAGCCCTACTACTGGGAATCGCATCACGGAAACTTCGGCGACGACCTCAATCTCTGGCTATGGGATTTCCTCCTGCCGGGGTTCCGGGAGGTGCAGCCGGACATGCTGCTTGTCGGAGTCGGAACGGTCCTGACCCCCGATCTTCTGCCGGCCGGGACCCGCAAGCTGGTGGTTGGCAGCGGCACCGGCTACGGCGCACAGCCGGATGTGAGCGACACGACGGAATGGRACGTCCGGTGCGTGCGCGGCCCGCTGACCGCCAGCAAGCTCGGGCTTCCGCCGGAGCGCGCGATCACCGATCCGGCGGTCATGATTTCCGACATGCCGGAATTCCAGAACCTGCCGAAGCTTTACGAAAAGACCTTCGTTCCTCATTGGGAATCGGCCGAATTCGGCATGTGGGAAGCAGTTTGCGAACCGGCCGGCCTCACCTATCTCGATCCGCGCGGCGAGGCGAAATCCGTCATTCGCCACATCGCGCAGTCGGAGCTCGTGATCGCCGAATCCATGCACGGCGCAATCCTTGCCGACGCCTTCCGAGTGCCCTGGATCGCCGTCAGCACGTCGCGCGCGATCAACGGTTTCAAGTGGACCGATTGGGCAAGCACCGTCGGCGCAACCTATCGGCCTCGCCATGTTCCGGTTTCGACCCGCGCGGAGGCGATCGCCAAGCGTTCACGTTTCTGGGGCATGCGTTTCGATGCCCAGGGAGCCGCCACAGCCCCGAATAATGGCCACCAGCAAAGCGATGACGTGCTGACGCGGCCCGCACCATCCCAAGCCGGTCTCAGGGGCATGGCGAAGCAGCTGCTCGCCGCCCCTTCCGTGCTGGCGCTCTGGCAGGCAAGCCGCGCTGAACCGCAACTGAGCTCCGACGAGGCGCTGGAGCGCCAGAAAGGGCGCTTCCGCGATGTCCTGGAAGGAATTAGGCGCGACTACTTCTGAGCAGCCGGCACGCCCTGCAACAGGTAGCGGAGGTTCTGAGTGGGAACGGGCCTGTCCAGGCCCGATCTCTTGCGCAGGGCTTCCAGCTTGTCGGAGAGAATACCCGTAGCAATAGCCGGGACCGCCATCGGCCGACGCAATGTCCAGGCAATCGCCGCCGCCTTGCCGGACTGCGCCTTCGTGTCGAGAAACGCCCGCAATTCATAACGTTCCCGGATATGTCGCTCATGGCGGACGATCGCCGCCCTTCCCTTGGGCGACAGCAGGCCCGGAACTGCCTGTAGTGCGCGGTCGGCCTCATAGAGCCGTCTCAGGTCTTCCGTGCGGTGGCGACCACTGAGCGAGTCGTGGCGAACGATCGCGCCATAGCCGCAATGTTCGATCACCGTATAGCGTGCGCCTTTCGCCAGCGCCTGGACATAGAATTCGTAATCCTCTCCGAGCCGCAAATCCTCCTTGTACCGAAGGCCATGCGTGTCGAGAAACGAGCGGCGGATTACCGGCTTAAGAAAGCCGATCTCGCCGCGCTTGAGCCCGCGCTTGGAAATGTTTCCCTCGATGAACTCGACCAGCGAGATCTGGCGGGGCCGGGGCTCGAAGCGGGCTGGTTCCACCGCTCCCGAGGAGCCGTGGATGAAGGCGATATTGTCCGCGATCAGATCCCACCCCTGCTCCTGCAGCATCGGCTTGAAACGGCCTGGAAAAAAGAAATCGTCCGCATCCAGAATGGCGATCAGGGGCGAGCGCGAAACCGAGATCGCGTGATTGCGCGCCGCCGAAGGTCCGCGATTTTGGCTGAACGAGACGACGTTGAGCCGTCCCGAGCGATCATCCGCGCGGCTCGCCGCAAGGGCCGTATCATCCGATGATCCATCGTCTACCACCACCACTTCGGCGACTTCCGGTTCCCGCAGCGCGGAACGAATGGCATCCCCGATGGTGCCTGCCGCGTTCTTCGCGGCGATGATGACGCAGATTGCTTCGGTCGAGGTGGCGTTCATGTCACTTCCCTTCGCTTTTGTCCCGCAGACTATGAAGTGAGGAAAATGACGACTGTATGGAGGAGACCGGGGTTATGTCCACCGGCTGGGAGGATTCGCGTGTTTGCTTCAGTGATCGCCAATCTCGAGCTTGGCGGCGGCCTTCGCCGGGAGATCATCGTGCCGGCTCGCATCTCCCTTGCGCCTGACTGCCGCCGAATCTGTGGCTTTTTCCTGTCGCGACATCCTTTCGCGACGTACAAGGTAGAGCACGCCAATAAAATAGCCGACCTGCAGCAGAACCGCACAGATCAGGGTCTGTACAAACGTCGTCAGGATGGAACCGTTGATAAAGTATGAGGCGATCGCGAAAGCGAGGAGTGCCATAGTCATGCTTACAAAAACACGTGGTGCGTACATGAACTTTTCCTCCCAAACCGATATCTTCTCAGTTTGTCGGTCCTCTTGGCTCCTCTCATCGAGAACCATATTGGGATGACTGCAATGTTTCAAGGTTTTCGACCCATCTCATGCCACGCATTTCGTGAAACTTTCGTAAGTTTTCATCGCTTTCTTGGCCGAGCAAAGAACATCGCCGCAAGATCTTTGCCGCATTTTTGCCACCTTATCGCCCCAGTTGGCCTCATTGTTGGGGCTATCGCGGGCTCGGCCGTGAAGTTTCCCCGGAACTGCGATCAACTTTTGTTACAAACTTCTGAGCCGGCAAACTGCCTCTTTGCGCTGCAGCATTGTATTGCAGTGCAAAAAACTTAGGCCTTAGGTCCTAACGGGAAGATTCTTTGGTCGGAGCTCGCTGCAACAGGCAAGCGCTAATCTTGGCTTACCCATACAAGAAATCACGGAAACACCCTTCGATCTCTAAAGACCGAATATGTTTTTCAGAGGCTTTACGCACCCGCCCAAGTAATCATTTAGACGTAGGCGAGATTTAATCGACCCGATCCGGGTACAAATGCCCCTCCCGAATCCTTCCTCTACCCTCAAGGACAGCTGCCTCGAAAAAAGAACATTCGCATCAAATTCAGAACACAGACATATTATCCCATCGTTACGGCATGATGCCAGCGACGGCACCGACTATCGCAAAACCTAAATGGAGTTCTCTCTATGAAGTCCGCGACACGTTCGGCAGATTCTCCGTTTTCGACCAACGGCGAGGTTGAACTCTCCTTGCCCATAGGTGGTATCGCAAAACGCAGTTTCGATGTGACCACGGCCGTTCTGGCCCTGGTCCTGCTCAGCCCCATCTTCCTGATGATCATGGGGCTGGTGAAGTTCACCGATGGGGGCAAGGTCTTTTACGGCCACCGCCGGATCGGTCATAACGGCAAGTATTTCAAATGCCTGAAATTCCGCACCATGGTCGTCAACGGCGACGAGGTTCTGCGGAACCATCTCGCCACGAACCCGCAAGCCGCGGAAGAATGGCGCGCGACCCGGAAACTGAAAAACGATCCACGCGTCACCGCGGTTGGAACCGTTCTGCGCAAACTGAGCCTCGATGAGCTTCCCCAGCTTATCAACATCATCCGAGGCGAGATGAGCGTTGTCGGCCCCCGGCCCGTGGTGGATGAGGAACTCGGCCTCTACGACTCCTCTGCGGTTTATTATCTGCGCACTCGTCCGGGACTCACCGGTCTGTGGCAGATCAGCGGCCGCAACGACGTCTCCTATGAACGCCGGATTGCTTTCGACACGCACTATGTCGAGAACTGGTCGCTGCGGCGGGACGTCTGGATCATCGCCATGACCATACCTGCCGTTTGCCTCTCCCGCGGCAGCTACTGAACATCGGCCAAGCCGAAGCAGAATGCACAATTCAGATCAGGCTCACGGCCCCTTCGCGCGGGGCTATTCCCGCRCTGAACGAAGGAATTCTTTCATGACACGCCACTCCATTACCGCCCGCAGCTCCGGACGACTGCGCATTGCAGCGGGCTTCCTTCTGCTTGCCTTCGCCTGCCCGGCTGCGGCAGCGGAGGACACCTCCTACAAGCTTGGCGTCATGGATAAGATCCGTGTCCGGGTTGCCGAATGGCAGCCTGCTGACGGTAGCGTCCGCAATTGGGATGTGATCGGCGGCGAATATACGGTAGGCCCTCAGGGGGCCGTTTCGCTTCCCTTTGTCGGCGATCTGGATACCGCCGGCAAAACGACGTCCGAAGTGGCGGCTGAGATCGGGAAACGGCTGCAGAGCGAGTTCGCCCTGCGCAATCTCCCCTCTGCCTCCGTGGAAGTCGCTGAATTCCGGCCGATTTTCGTGGCGGGCGACGTCCATACTCCGGGGGAATATCCCTTCAAGCCTAACCTTACCGTGCTGAAGGCGGTGAGCCTTGCCGGGGGGCTCCGCAGATCCGATGCGGGCCAGCGGTTCGCTCGTGACTTCATCAATGCCCGCGGCGATGCCGCCGTGTACGATTCCGAACGCAGCCGCCTTCTGGCGCGCCGCGCCCGCTTGCTTGCGGAGGTTTCCGGCGCTGGCGAACTGAATGTTCCCAAGGAACTGGAGAGCGTGGGCAACGCCAAGGAACTCATCGAGAGCGAGGCTGCGCTGATGAAGTCCCGCCGGGAGCGCTATGAAGCGCAGCTCAAGGCGCTCGCCGACCTGCGTTCACTCCTCGAGACCGAGGTCGAATCTCTCGGCCGGAAGGCCGCGACCCAGAAGCAGCGGCTGGAACTGGTCACGCAGGACCGGGACAGGGTCAGCCGGCTCACCGAACAGGGCCTCGCCACCAGCGCCCGGCGTCTATCCGTCGAGGAGGATGCCGCTGATGTCGAATCGACGCTTCTGGATATCGATACCGCTACCCTGCGTGCCAAGCAGGATATAACGAAGGCCAACCAGGACGAGATCAATCTCCGCAACGACTGGGTGGCCCAGCGCGCCAAGGAGCTGCAGGACACGGAAGCCGAACTCGACAAGCTCGGTCTGCAGATCTCCACCAGCCGCGAACTGATGTCGGAAGCCCTGGCGCAATCGGCAGAGGCCCTGAAGTTCGATCCGAACGGCAAGGCTGCTACGATAAAATACGTGGTGGTGCGCGACGAAGGTCAGGGACCGAAAGAGGTCTCCGTCGATGAGCACGTACAGCTTCGGCCCGGTGATGTGGTGAAGGTCAGCTCCGAACTGCTGATGCAATGAGGATGGCATGAAGATCGCCAAGTCGGTTCTTATCGAGCCTCAGCGTAACGATCTCTATGGGATGGCGGCAATCGCCCTGTCCTTCTTCGTGTTCGCCTATTCGAGCAATTTCGGAGCGGCCTCCATCCTGGCCTATTATGCCTTGTGGTTTCCCCTGCTCCTAGTCGACTATCGCCGCGTGGCGGGCAATTCCTTCCGCTATCTCTGGATCTTCGGCTTCGCGCTCTTCTGCTTCCTATCGGTGTTCTGGTCTCTTGCTCCCTCGGTTTCGATGCGCGCGGCCGTCCAGTATCTGACGCATCTCATCTGCGCGCTCATCGCCATGCGAACGATGTCCGTCGAGACCCTTTGCCGCGGAGCAATCCTCGGCTGCGGGCTCGTGCTCGTCTACTCGCTTCTGTTCGGCGGCTACCACTACGACGCGCTGGACGGCACCTACAGCTTCGTGGGCGCCTTCGCCTCGAAGAACCAGCTCGGTTTCTATGCCTCGCTCGGCGTCTTCTTCTCCTTCGCAATGGCAGCGGTTTTCCGCGCGCGCAACCTCTGGCTTGCGGGCTGCGGAATGGTCGGGCTTCTCTCCACCTATTCCCTTTTCGCCTCCCAATCCGCGACTTCCGTCATCACGACGCTGGCCGTCGTCGCCCTCTGCGCCGGTCTCTATGCCATCATGATGCTCGCTCCGCGTAACCGGCGGCTATTCTTCGGAGCGGCGCTCGTGCTTGCGGCGGGCGCAGGCGCTGCCGCGCTGCAATTCGGGGCCATGGATGCGATCCTTGCAATCTTCGGGAAGGATTCCACCCTCACGGGCAGAACCTATCTCTGGCAGCAGGGTATTGCCGCGGCCGGCGAGACCCCATTCTTCGGGGTCGGTTATCAGGGCTACTGGGTTCCGGGCTTTGCCGAGGCGGAGAGGCTGTGGCAGGAGTTCTATATCGGATCGCGAAGCGGCTTCCATTTCCACAACACCTATATCGAAGCCATGGTGGAAACCGGGCTGGGCGGAACCCTTATCCTGGCATTCATCCTGCTTTCGACGCTCACCGGCCATCTGAGACGTTTCCTGACCGTGGAACGGAGCCCGGAATCGCTCGTCCTCCTCGGCGTGGCGAGCCTTCTTCTCGTCCGTTCCTTCGTGGAAGTGGACATTATCCACCCGTATCACATCGGCTCTTTCCTGTTCTATTTCGCGGCGGGCAAGCTCACGGTTCCCGAGCGCCGCACCGTCCGAACCCATTTCGAGCCCTTCGTTTCCGGCTCCAGCAGCGCGCAGCCAGGCTGAAGGACTAGCCGCATGCCGACGCTCTATTCCATCCAGTATCTCAGGGCATTCGCCGCGATCGCGGTGGTGATCTTTCATGCTGCCCACCGCATGGGCCTGCCGTTTACGATTGGCGCCGCCGGTGTCGATATCTTCTTCGTCGTCAGCGGCTTCATCATGATGGCGATCAGCGACAGCCGCCCGGCTTCACCCGCGAGTTTCTTCCGAAACCGCCTCCTGCGCATCGCACCCACCTACTGGATAGCGACCGTGGTGATGGTCCTCGGCGCGATCCTCGGCCTCTTTCCCAACCTGAAGCTCGATCCGGCACACATCGCCGGATCGTTCCTGTTCATTCCGGTCGCCTCGCCCAATTCCGGAAACCTCTGGCCGGTGCTGGTTCAGGGGTGGACGCTGAATTACGAAATCTTCTTCTATGCGGTCTTCGCGCTCGTCCTGTTCCTGAAACCGGCACTGCGATTGTCCGCTCTGGCGCTTCTATTCAGTCTGCTCGTCGTCGGCGGCGCCCTGCTACGGCCGGAAAATCCGCTCGCCGGTTTCTATACCGCACCGGTCATCCTGGAATTCGTGGCCGGCGCCGCCATCGCGAAAATCTGGCAGGCCGGACGCCTCCCCTCGCCCTGGATCGGCCTGCTTCTCGTTTGCCTGTCGATTGCGGGCTTTGCCACGATACACCTGATGCGGTTTGAATTCGATGCCTGGACCTGTGGCCCGCTGGCGATCATGCTCGTTGCCGGGGCGCTTGCGATAGAGGTCCACGGCAAGCTTCCGAAATTCCCGGCGCTCACCTATCTCGGCGACAGCTCCTATTCCATCTATCTCTGGCACACATTCGCGATCTCGGTCGTCGCGGCCATCGGAACCGCGCTTTCGCTCTCCGTGCCCGCCATCGCGCTCGCCGCTGTCATTGTCGGCACCATAGCCGGCATTGCCGCCTATGAATGCCTGGAGCGGCCGATCCAGCTCCTCCTCAAGGGGAAACGCTCCGCGCTGTGGCGTCTGCCCCTGCGCAACCAGGCCGGGCGGACGCCTGCTCAGTAATTCCGGCCGTCAGGCGAGGRAATCGGCCCGATGCGGCGTGAAGCTGTCGATCAGCCTGCCGGCTTCGAGCGCCACCACGCCGTGCACCACGTTCGAAGGCACGATGAAGGAGTCTCCTGCCGAAAGCGTCGCCTTCTCGTCACCCACAGTCACCTCGAACTGCCCCTCCGCGACATAGCTTGCCTGCACATGGGGGTGCGAATGCAACGCACCCACACCACCCTTTTCGAAGGTGAACTCCACCATCATGAGTTCATCGGTATGAAGGAGGACACGGCGCTTGTTGCCGCTCCCGAGATCGGTCGTCTCGCCTTCGTTCTGCCGGGAAAATATCTTGGTCGTCATATCATTTCTCACATCAAAGGGATTGGAGCCGGCAAGCCCGGCCCCCTCGAAAATCACCGCAGGACATCCATCGGCACGACTTCGACGTCGGTGTAATCGACATTGTCTCCCGCCATCGCCCAGATGAAGGCATAGTTGGCAGTGCCGCAGCCGGAATGGATCGACCACGGCGGGGAGACCACCGCCTCCTCGTTGGCCATCACGATGTGTCGTGTTTCCGTCGGCTCTCCCATGAAATGGAAAACTCTCGCCGTTTCCGGCAGGTCGAAATAGAGATAGGCTTCCATCCGCCGGTCATGCACGTGGCAGGGCATGGTGTTCCATACCGAGCCGGTGGCCAGCTGCGTCATGCCGACCACGAGTTGGCAGGTCTTGACGCCTTCCGGATGAATGAACTGGAAAATCGAACGCTCATTCGATGTCGTCTGGCTGCCCAGGTCGAGGCGCTTGGCATCACCGATTCGGATGAGCTTGGTCGGGTGTTTCTGATGCGCCGGCGCGCTGAGGAGGTAGAATTTCGCCGGGCTAGACGCGTCGTCGGAGGAAAAGCTCATGTTGCTGCCCATGCCGGCATAGAGCATGTCGCGCGGGCCGAGCGGGAACTTCTCGCYGTCCACCTCGATCGAGCCAGCCCCCCCGATATTGACGGCGATCAGCTCACGCCGTTCCAGAAAGCTCTTGGTGCCGAGCGGCCGGATCGTTTCCAGCGCCAGCGGCTCGCCAGCAGGCGTCGCCCCGCCAACCACCATCCGGTCGTAATGCGTGTAGGTGAGATTGATCTTTCCAGCTTCGAACAGCCCGCCGATATGGAAATTTTCGCGTAAGTCCGCGCTTCCCATCTTGGCGGCGGTCGCCGGATCGAACGCATTACGGGTGGTGTGGCGGATGTGGCTCTCGGTCATGGTATCCTTCTTCCTTCCTGGTATCACGATCGGTCGGCACGCACGTTCGCACGGCCAAATCGGTATTCGGTCTTCTGGTCGTTCAAACGCTCCCGGTAGCGCTGCTGGCTCGCGGTGAGATGATGCCGCATGGCATTCCGGGCGGCCTCAGGATCTCCGGCGGAAATGGCCTGCAGGATACGAAGATGTTCCTGCTGAAGCCCTTCCTGATACTGCCGGCTCAAGGTGCTATCGGTTCCCCAGGGCGAGGTGATGTCGCAGGGGATGGCCCGTATGCCGAGGGCATCGAGAACTTCGACATAGAAGGGATTGTTGGTGGCTTCCGCGATCGCCTTGTGGAACATGAAATCGCTTCTTCCAGTCGTCTTGCCCTTTTCAAGCAGCCGGTCGAATTCGAAAAAGGCTTCCTGGATCGCCGCTTCCTGCGCGGCATTGCGGCGGACGGCTGCAAGACCCGCACTTTCGATCTCAAGCCCCATGCGCACCTCGAGGACGTTTATCRCATGCGATATCTTGCCTATGTCCTGGGTGATCGAACTGAATGCCATGGCCGGCCGCTCGCAGACGAACATGCCGGCTCCCTGCCTCGATTCCACGAGCCCGTCGGCCGCAAGGCTGGCGATCGCCTCGCGCACGACGGTCCGGCTGACGCCGAACAGCTCCGTCAGCTGACTCTCGGTCGGCAGCCTCTCGGCCGGACCGATTTCCCCCGACAGGATTTTCGAGCGGAGGGCGGCGACGATCCGCTCCGAGAGCTTGGGCTTCCGCTCGGCCCGTGAAGTCGCGGTCAGGTCGCTTGCCATGTCCATCCTTTACCGGAATACACTCGGCAGCCACAGCGAGATGGCCGGTATATACGTGACCAGGCCCAGGACCACGATGCCGGCCAGATAGAAAGGCCAGATCGAGCGCATCGCCTCCCAGACCGTTATCTTGCCGACCGCGCAGGCCACGAACTGCACCGCTCCCACGGGCGGCGTATTGAGGCCAATACCGAGATTGAGGATCAGGATCACGCCGAAATGCACAGGATCGATGCCATAGGCGACGACGACCGGCAGGAAGATCGGGGTGCAGATGATGATCATCGGCCCCATGTCCATGAACGTGCCGAGCAGCAGCATGAGCAGGTTGAGCAAGAGCAGGATCATCAAGGGATCCTGCGAGATATTGTTCAATAGGTCGATGAGCTGCGCCGGCACCCGGAGGTAAGCCATGAGCCAGGAGAAAGACGCCGCCGTGCCTATGATGAGGAGCACCATGGCGGTGGTGCGCACGGCACCCAGCGTCGAATGCACGAAGTTTTTCCAGCTCAGCGAGCGGTAAACCAGCAGCGTCACGAGAAACGCGTAGAAGACCGCGATGCACGAGCTTTCCGTCGCCGTGAAGATACCGGAGCGCACGCCGCCGAAGATGATCCCGATCAGCATCAGGCCCGGCAGCGAGTTGAGGAAGAAATAGCCCACGCGGCGGAAGCCCGGGAAAGTCTCCGTCGGGTAGCCACGGCTTCGGGCGACGAAATAGGCGGTTACCATGAGTGCTGCCGCAAACAGCAGCCCTGGCACGATGCCGGCGGTGAAGAGGTCGGCGATCGATATCTTCCCGCCGGCCGCGATCGAATAGATGATCATGTTGTGCGACGGCGGCAGGAGAAGCGCGATGAGCGCAGCCATGGACGTGACGTTGACCGCGTAATCGGCGCCGTAACCGCGAGCCTTCATCTGCGGGATCATCAGCCCGCCGACTGCGGCAGCCTCCGCAACCGCGGAGCCGGAAATGCCACCGAAAAGCGTCGAGGCGGCGATGTTCACCTGCCCAAGTCCGCCACGCATATGCCCGACCAGCGAGCCTGCGAAGGCGACGATGCGTTGGGCGATACCACCGCGAACCATCAGGTCGCCGGCATAGATGAAGAAGGGAATGGCAAGCAGCGTGAAGACGCTCATGCCGGAATTCATCTGCTGGAAAATGACCAGCGGCGGCAGGCCCATATAGAGGATGGTCGCGAAGCTCGCCACGCCGAGGCAGAAGGCGATCGGCGTGCCGATCAGCATCAGGAGCGTGAAGGTTCCGAACAGGATCCAGTTTTCCATGGCTCAGACCTCCTTGACCTGATCGAGTGCCGGGATCGGCTCTTCGGTCACCGCATCGGCATCGACGTCGAAGCCGGAAAAGCGCAATACCAGCCGCTCCAGGGCGAAAAGGCTGATGAGCAGGCCACCGCCTACCAGAGGCAGATAGCGGATGCCTTCGGGAATGCCGAGTGCCGGCAGGCGTGCCCGCCACTGGAGCTGAACCAGTTGCCAGCCGTAGACGATCATCCCGACGGCAAAGGCCAGCACCACCAAATCGGAGATCGCGCGCAGATATTTCTTGCCGCCCGGAGGCAGGGCATAGAGAAGGACATCGAAGCCCAGGTGATAATTCTCGCGCACGCCGACGGCGGCGCCCAGGAAGATGAACCAGCTCATCAGCATGACGGCCGTGAGTTCGGTCCAGGTATTCGTCCAGTTCAGTACATAGCGCACAAAAACCTGCCAGAACACGATACAGGTCATGAGGACCAGTCCCGCGCCCGCGATATAAAGTGCTCCGTTGCAAATCCTGTTCAACAATCGGACGACGGCGTTCATGCGCGGCCTTTCGGCCGTATCATGCGCCTCCCCGATGCTTTTAGCTTCTGCCATCACCGTTCCCGCTTTTTCATTTGCCTTATGGGAGACAGGCGAACCCGTCTCCCGAGCATCGGAGCCCGTTACTGGGTTTCCTGAATGCGCTTTACGAGATCCTGAAGCTTAGGATCGGTGACGTGCTTGTCGTAGACCGGTTTCATCGCATCGATGAAGGCCTGCTTGTCGAGCTCGTTGATCTTCGATCCGCCGGCTTCGACTGTCTCTCGGGACTTGGCGACCTGCGCGTCCCAGAGCTCGTACTGCTTCTGGACGCTGTCCTTCGCTGCTTGCCTGAAAATCGTCTGATCTTCAGGGGAGAGCTGATCCCAGCGCACCTTGGACATCACCAGAACTTCCGGAACGATAAGGTGTTCATCGAGCGAGAAGAACTTGGCGACTTCCGCATGCTTGGCGGTGTCGTAGCTCGGGAAGTTGTTCTCGGCGCCGTCGATAACGCCCGTCTCAATGCCCGTATAGACCTCGCCATAGGGCATCGGGGTCGCGCTGGCGCCGAGTGCCGCCACCATGTCGACGAAGATGTCGGACTGCATGACGCGGAACTTCATGCCTTTCAGATCATCGATCGAGGTGATCGCCTTCTTGGAATTGTAGAAGGAACGGGCGCCGCCGTCATAGAAGGCGAGGCCCACCACCCCATGCGGCTCGAAAGCGGCAAGGATCTCGTCGCCGATCGGTCCGTTCATCACCTTGCGGGCATGTTCCACCGAGCGGAAAATGTAGGGAAGCGATGGGATAGTGGTCTCGGGGATCAGCCCGTTCCAAGGCCCCATCGACACGCGGTTGAGATCGATCACGCCTGTGCGGACCTGCTCGATCGTATCCGCTTCCTGGCCGAGCTGAGCGGAATGATAGACCTCCACTGAATAGCGGCCGCTGGTGCGCTCCTTGATAAGCTCACCGAAGTACTTGACCGCCTCGACTGTCGGATAACCGTCCGGGTGGGTGTCTGATGACCGCAGCACGGTCTGCGCTCCGGCCGTCCCCGCGAACGACAACGCGACCACCGCGGCAGCCGCAGCTAATTTCCTGAAATGCAACATGGTTTCCTCCCGTTTGCATGGCGCCCTCGCGCCTTCGAAGCCGACGCGCCTTAACCGCGGATCGGCAGCCTCCCTGATAAAGTCGAACTCCTCTTCACTCCCCTCCCTTCCCCTTGTGCTTATGTTGCAAAGGAGATGGAGTGCCGGGTGATCGTCTTCTCGGCTTCGCATCGAAAAGCCCATAGCGCTGCGGCCGAGCGCTTACGCCCGTCCCAACCGTCATGTCATTCAGATGCGAACACGATACCGCCCTCCTCGGCTCCTCATATGGCTAAGGCACAACCGATGGCGATGTCAACATACAAGATATCACAATTTGTATGATGACTTATTTCGAGGCAGTGAGGGTGTCAGCCGGAGAGACCAAGCTTCGAAATTTGGGGCGATCTAAGCCGGTTTCTGGATCGCCTCGGTCAGCTTCTTGCGCCGAAGCAGCATGCCGTAGAGATCGCGYGGCTCGTCCGGATCGGCAAGCAGGTCGAGGTTTTCGTAGAGGCTGGTACCGRCAAGCTTGTCGCGGACATAGCGCAACGCTGAGAAATCCTCGGTCGCGAAGCCGACGCTGTCGAACAGCGTCACTTGGCTGGCGCCGTCCCGGCCCCTCGCCAGTCCTGTGATGACCTGCCACAGCTCCGTCACCGGATGCTCGGCCGGCATCTGCTGGATTTCACCTTCGATCCGCGTTTGCGGCGGGTATTCGACGAAGATATCGGAGCGGAGCAGGATGTCGCGGTGCAGTTCCGTCTTGCCGGGGCAATCGCCGCCGACGGCATTGATGTGAACGCCGGGCCCAACCATGTTGTCGGTGAGAATGGTGGCGTTCTGCTTGTCGGCGGTAACCGTGGTGATGATCTGCGCGCCCTCGACCGCCTCCTCCGAGCTTCGGCAGGAATGGATTTCGAGGCCGAGCCCCTCCAGGTTGCGCGCGCAACGTTCGGTGGCCTGCCGGTCGATATCGTAGAGACGCAGTTTTTGGACACCGAGAAGCGCCTTGAAAGCAATCGCCTGGAACTCGCTCTGGGCGCCATTGCCGATGATCGCCATGCAATCCGCCGTCTTCGGCGCGAGATGTTTCGCTGCGACGGCCGAGGTCGCCGCCGTGCGGAGCGCCGTCAGAATGGTCATTTCCGAGATCAGCAGCGGATAGCCGCTGTCAACGTCCGAGAGGACCCCGAAAGCAGTCACCGTCTGGCGGCCGCTGCGCGTATTCTTGGGATGGCCGTTCACATATTTGAAACTGTAGAACCGGCCATCGCTGGTCGGCATGAGCTCGATCACGCCCTCATGCGAATGGGAGGCGACGCGCGGTACCTTGTCGAAAGCCTCCCAGCGCCGAAAGTCGGCCTCGATATAAGCGGCAAGCTCGGCGAGAAAGGTCTCGACCCCGATGCCGAGCACCAGGTCCATCATGTTCTCGACGCTGATGAACGGCACGATGTTCAAATTGGGCAGGGCGGGCATATCGGTTCCTATCCTTGGCGCCGGGCAAACGGCGCTTCTCCGCGGCTGCGGCACGCGGTCATCCGGATACGGAAAAGGATTATGCGGCCGACAGTCTTCCATGCGCTAAGCTGCCACGAATAGGCCGGCATGCCAATTGGATAAGTTATGCCGAATTGAACTCAGCCGAGCGCCACCCCATTGGTCGCGACATAAACCGAATAGAGCGAATTCGTCGCCGTGATGAACAGGCGGTTCCTTCGCGGACCGCCGAAAGTGAGGTTCGCCACCGTCTGCGGCACCAGGATCTTGCCGAGAAGTGCGCCTTCGGGAGAGAAGCAGTGGACGCCGTCTCCCGCACTCGTCCAGACATTGCCGTGGATATCCACGCGGAAACCGTCCGGCAGTCCGTTGTCGAGGCAGCAGAAGACGCCGCCATCCGTGAGCTTCCGGCCGTCGACGACATCGAAGACGCGGATATGGCGCGGCGCATTGACGTTGTGGCTGGAGGCCGAATCCGCGACATAGAGCCTGCTCTCGTCCGGCGAGAAGGCGAGGCCGTTCGGCTGGCCGAAATCGGTGACCACAGCGTCCAGCTCGCCGGTCTGCGGATCGAGGCGGTAGACATTGCGCGTCGCCTGCTCCGGCTCCGCCTTGAAGCCTTCATAGTCGGATTTGATGCCATATGTCGGATCGGTGAACCACACGCTGCCGTCCGAACGTACCACCACGTCGTTCGRCGAGTTCAGCCGCTTGCCCTGATAGCTATCCGCGAGAACAGTGAGCGAACCGTCGATCTCGGTGCGCACCACCCGCCTGCCGCCATGCTCGCAGGAGATCAGCCGCCCCTGCCGGTCGCGGGTATTGCCGTTGACGAAATTGGAGGGCTCCCGGAAGACGGAAACCCCGCCATCCGGCACGAAGCGCAGCATCCGCTGGTTCGGAATATCGCTCCAGATCAGGCAGTTGAGATCGGCAAACCAGACGGGCCCCTCTGCCCAGCGGCAGCCGGAATAGAGCTCTTCCAGCCTCGCACTGCCGACGATCAGATGCCGGAAGCGTTCGTCATGGATTTCGTAGATAGAGGGGGTCTGCGGCATGATGATTGTCCGATTGAAAGTGGCTTATCGGCCGGCCTGTCGCCCGCCGGCAACGAGGATGACCGCAATGATGATGAGGCCTGTCAGGATGAGGCGGAAGCCGGCGCCGAAACCATAGGTGTTCAGCATCGAGACCACCAGGAACATGAAGAGCGAAGCGCCCCATATGCCTGGAATGTTGGAATTGCCGCCAGCGACCGCCGTACCGCCGATCACCACGACGGCGATCGACAGCAGCAGATATTCGCCGCCCATGTTGAGCGCCGCCCCGCCCGAGAAACTCGCGAGCAGATAGCCGCAGATGGAAGCGAGTACAGCGCAGAGAATATAGGTGACGAGCCTTGTGCCATCGACCGGAATACCCGTCATTCGGGCGGCGAACATGCTTTGGCCGATCGCCGAAATCCACCGGCCGTAAATGCTCTTCTCAAGCAGGAGCCAGGCCACTGCGGAAAGGATCAGCGCCACGATCGCCACATTCGGAATGYCGAACAGGGTGGAGGTGGTGAAATTCGCGAGGATCTCCGGCGGTTTGATGCGCAAGCCGCGGTTCGCCCAGATCGCCGTCGATTGCACGATGAAGCTCATGGAAAGCGTCGCGATGATCGGCGGTATCCGCAGGAGCTTGATGAGTGCATAGTTGCCGACGCCGACCGCGATCCCGAGCATGATCGAGATGAGCAGGCCGACCACGATCATGCTGTCTTGAACATCCATCAGCTTCAGCGCCAGCGTGCCGGAAAGCGTCATGGTCGCCGGAACCGAAAGGTCGATATTGCCGGGACCAAGCGTGATGACGAACATCTGCCCTATGCCGACGATCACGTAGAAGGATGCAAAGGTGAGCGCCGCCTGCGACAGCCCGAACGCGCTTGCGCCGCCGGTGAACAGCACGGTCACGATCCAGACGATGGCGGTTGCGGCGAAAGACCATATCCACGGCCTGGAGGGGAGCGAGCGGAAGAGGTTCATCGATTCTTCTCCCGTTTCTCGAGCCGGTTCAAAAAGAGCCGCAGCGCCAGCACCACGATCAGGATCGCGCCCTGTGCACCGATCTGCCAGTCCGGCGAGATACGCATGAAGGAGAGGAAGGAGCCGGCAAGCGTCAGCGTCAGCGCGCCGATCACCGCCCCGATCGGGGAAACCTTGCCGCCGACGAATTCGCCGCCGCCGAGGATGACGCCTGCTATCGAGAGCAGCGTGTAGCGTAAGGCGATATTGGCATCCGCCGAGGTTGTCAGTCCCACCAGCGCAATGCCCGAAAGCACCGCGAAAAAGCCTGCCAGTGCGTAGGCTCCCGCGCGAATGCGGATCACCGACCAGCCGGCCCGCTCGACGGAGCGGAAATTGCCGCCGACACCCCGGATCAGCACGCCGAAGGAAGAACGCATGATGAGGAAATGCGTGACGACGGCTATGATGACGCTGGCCACGATCGCCATGGGAACGAACGGTGGCCTTGAGGTCATCACCCAGCGTACCCAGCCGGGAGCCTCGCCGCCGGGCGCGGGCAGTATCAGGACCGCAAGCCCGCCCCAGATGAAGCTCATGCCGAGCGTCACGACGATCGAGGGAAGTTCGCGGAGGTGGATGATGATGCCCATAGCGGCATAGACCGCGATGGCACAGAGGAAAATCAGGATGCCGATTGCGGGCGAGGCCTGCAGGAAGGTGGCCGTCACGCAAGCACAGAAGCTGACGAAAGTACCCATCGAAAGATCGAGGTCGTTGACCGCGATGATGAGCATCTGCGCAACCGTCGCAAGCGCGATCGGCACCGCCAGATTGAAGAGGAGGTTCAGCCCCGTATAGCTCATTGCCCGCGGCTGCATGTAAAAGACCGCGGCGAGCAGAACGGCAAGCGACAGGGCCGGAATGATGAGGCGGATAGTTCCCGAGGAAAGCTTCATGCCGCCTCATCTCCATGGAAGGATGCGGCAAGCACGTTTTTCTCGGTGATCTCGTCGCCTGTAAGTTCCGCGACGATCGCGCCCTCTCGGAAGACATAGACACGGTCGCAAAGGCGAATTTCGTCCATTTCGGTGGAATACCAGATGAAGGTTCGGCCGGATTTCGCCTCGGCACGAAGGATTTCGTAGACTTCCTGCTTGGTGCCGACATCCACGCCGCGCATCGGATCGTCCATCAGCACGATCTTCGCGGTCGTCGCGAGCGCACGGGCAAAAAGCACCTTCTGCTGATTGCCGCCGGAAAGCGACAGGATGCGGTTCACCATATCGGGCGTGCGTATCTCGATGCGCTTCTTCCAGCTCGCGCCAAGCAGATCCTCGCGGCTTTGATCGACCAGGCTCCGGGAAGAAAGCTGGCCGAGCGAGGCGATGCTGAGGTTCTTCAATATGCTCCAGAGTGGAAATGTGCCGTTGAGACTGCGATCGCCGGCAACGAAGGCGATATCCCGCTGCCTTTCCGGCCACCAATTGCTGTTGCCGGAAAGATAAAGGTCGAGCAGCGCCTCCGTCTGTCCGTGCCCGCCAAGGCCCGCAAGTCCTATCATCTCGCCGCGATGGGCCTCGAAGGGGAGGCCGTGTCCCTTTCGCGGCGGCATCGTCAGGACGGGCGCACAGCTTCTCGCCGTCGCGGACCGCTGCCATTCCAGTTCACGCACCACATTGCCCATCGCCTCTACCAGGCTGCGCGTCGAGAATTCTTTCGCCGCACGATCCGCGACCACGCGGCCATCCTTCATCACCACGATGCGGTCGGAAGTAGAAAGGATTTCGCCAAGAATATGGGAAATGAGGAGCACCGCTCCGCCCTCCGAGACGAAACGGCGGATATAGGCCATGAGCTGTGCCGCAAGCCCCGCATCTAGCGAGGAGGTCGGCTCGTCGAGAATGACCAGTTTCGGGCGCTCGTTCGCACCGGAAAAACTGATGGCGATCTCCACCATCTGGCGCTCGGCGATCGAGAGATCGTCCACCGTGCTGTCGCAATCGATGCCGTGACCGGGAAATATTTCCTCGAGCTGCCGTCTGACGAGCTCAAGGGCGCGGGCGCGCCAGTTCCAGCCCTTGAGTTCGCTATGCGTCACGCGGACGTTTTCGTTCACCGTCAGGTTCGGGCAGAGCGACAGTTCCTGGAAGACGCAGCGTACGCCATTGGCCCGCGCCACGGAAATTCCGTGCTCGCCGGAACCGCCGCCATAGCTGACCTCGCCCTCATGCGGACTGAGGCCGCCATTGATGACATTGACGATCGTGGATTTGCCGGCGCCGTTATGGCCGACCAGCCCGACGCATTCGCCGGCATGGATGATGAGATCCGCCCCGTCCAGCGCTTTGACGGCGCCGAACGTCACCTTGATGCCGCGCGCGGCAACCACCTCTTGTTTCAACACGGCTTCAGTCATGCGGGATCATGATCGGTATTCGGCAAGGTAACATCGGAAACGACGGGAGCGGTTTCGGAAGAAACGCCCCCGCCGCATAAGAGCACTTCAGGCCGTCACTTGGCCTCGATCACCTTCTGGGCGTCCTCCAGCGAATACTCCACATTCGCCACGCCGCCCTTCTGGGTATTCGCCAGATTGGCTTCCAGATTGTCCTGATCGATACGCAAGAACGGCACCACGAGGTCCTTCTTCACGTCCTTGCCGTCGAGGATCTGCTGGGCCACCCAGAAGGCAAGCGTCGAGACACCGGGCGCAATCGAGACCGACATGGTCTCGTAGCCGTCCTTGTCCTTTTGACTCTTCCACCAGACCAGCTCGTCCTCGCGATTGCCCATGACGATGGTCGGCGTCGGGCGGTTTGCGGCGGCAAAGGCCTGGGCAGCGCCATATCCGTCGCCTCCCTGCGTCACGACCGCGGCGACTTCGGGAAGGCTCGGAAGGATGCCCGCAACGGCGCGCTGGGCCACATCCTGAGCCCAGTCGCCGTTGACCGAGCCGA
This sequence comes from Rhizobium sp. LCM 4573, assembly GCF_001854865.1. Taxonomy (GTDB): domain Bacteria; phylum Pseudomonadota; class Alphaproteobacteria; order Rhizobiales; family Rhizobiaceae; genus Neorhizobium. The sequence goes on from NZ_MDDW01000001.1 coordinate 967,436, forward strand.
CGATCTTGAACTGCGGGTTCTTCTCGACGCCGGCCTGGATGCCCGCATGGATTTCATCATCCACCGAAACGCCGGCAAGGCCTCGAATTTCAAGCAGGTTGCCGCCGTTCGGCATCTTCTTGGCGAGATATTCGATCTGGCTTTCGCCCATGGCCTTGAAGTCCACGGCGATGCGCCAGGCGCAAGGTTCGGTCACGATGCCGTCGAACGAAACGACGGTAATGCCGGCGTCGCAGGCTTCCTTGATCGCACCGTTCAGAGCGGTCGGCGATGCCGCGTTGACGACGATCGCGTCATAGCCCTGCAGGATGAGGTTCTGGATCTGCGCGGCCTGCTCGGTCGCCTGGTTTTCAGCCGTGGTGAAGGGATCGGCCGCGGCCACGATGCCCTTTTCCACCGCCTCCTTGGTGATCTTATCCCAGCTCGTCAGCATCGCCTGCCGCCAGGAATTGCCGGCGTAATTGTTGGATAAGGCGATCTTCTTGTCGGCCGTGTCCGCGAGCGCGGAAACCGGCCCTGCGATGCACGCGATGGCGACCGATGCGAACAGCATCTTCCCGATAGTCATGATTTCCTCCCTAAAGCTCCCTCGGGGGTCACTTCGGTCCGCTCCTCAACGGCCATCCGAAGATAATGATTGCGCTGAGCCCCCTATGCTCAGTAAAGCCAGCATGGAGGAGAATTCAGGTGCTGTATAGGCGCATACAAGCAAGCCGTTTGCGGGCTTTCGCGCAAAATCTGCGGGTTCCCGCAGGACAAGCGCCCAAAGCTGGCGCTTAATTGCACGTGAAGGACTTGGAGGAGGTCCGCCGATGCTCAACCGGGCGCAGAATTCGCTGTTCGACCGCTATCTCGGCATTTCCCGGCTGCTGGCGGGCCAGCTCGATTTCCACTCGATCATCCAGGCGGTGGCCGTGGAGATCAGCCACATCATCCCGCATGACCATCTCGACGTCTGCATCAAGATGCTGGACGGCAAATACCACATCGCTTACGAGAGTGGCTTGGAGACCGCCTGGAGCAARCATCCGCCTGCCCTCTTGACCGGCAGCCCGATCCGCACGCTTCTTACGGGCGAAGCCGATTTCCTTCTGTCGCCGGATGCCTGTTCCGATCCTCGCTTCCATTTCGACGGCGCCTTTTCGAGCCCGATAATAGAGCTGTCGCTGCACAGCCGCCTGCATGTGCCGCTGAAAGCGCAAGGGAGCATCATCGGAGCGCTGAGCTGTTCCAGCCACCAGATCGACGCCTACACAATGGAAGACGTTGAGAACGCCCGTTCGATTGCCGATCTTCTTGCTCCCTATTTTTTCGCATTGCGGGCCGCCGAACAGGCCAAGCTTTCCGCGATCGTGGAAGCAGAAGCCCGCGCCCGAGAGGAAGGGCTGAGACTTGGTGCGCTGAAACTTACCGAAGCACTCGAGGCCGAGCGCCAGCGGATCGGCATGGACCTCCACGACCAGACACTCGCCGATCTCACAAGGCTGACGCGGCGCATGGAGCGTCTGAYGCGCCTGCCGGATATGCCTGGCGAGACGCTGGAACCCCTGTGCCGCGCCATGCAGCAATGCATGCACGACCTGCGCCAGATCATCGAAGAGGCAAAGCCCTCCGTCCTCCAGCTCTTCGGCGTCGCCGAAGCGATCGAAAACCACCTCGACCGTTCAGGCCGTGACAGCGGCCTGCCCATCAAATGGCGGATGATCGATGAAAGCGACGGAGCGCTTCAGGGCCTCGACCAGACGGTTGCGACCGCCCTGTTCCGCATCGTACAGGAAGCCGTCAACAACGCCATACGGCATGCCCAGCCGCAGGACATCATTGTCCGTCTCCGCAAGCTGGAGCGATCCCTCCTGGTGGAGGTGATCGATGACGGCGACGGCATGGAGGACCCGCACGGTCAGAGGGGGCATGGGATCGACAATATGAAAACGCGGGCCCGCCTGATCTCCGCGAAATTCGAGATGGGCCGGAACAATAACGGCAACGGCACTTTCGTCAGGGTCGCGCTGCCCGTCGAGCCGTAACCATTCGGAGAATGACCATGAAAGTCCTGATCGTCGAGGATGATCCGCTGCATCGTTCCTACCTGCACGAGGCGGTGCGTGCCGCGCTTCCGGAATGCGATWCCGTGCTTGAGGCCGAAAACGGCGCGAACGGCGAAATCCAGGCCAGGAAATCCCGCGCCGAGCACGTAGTCATGGATTTGCAGATGAGCGAGCGGAACGGCWTCGAGGCGGCTCGCACGATCTGGCGGGAAAGGCCGGACACCAAAATTCTCTTCTGGTCGAACTACTCCGATGAAGCCTATGTCCGCGGTGTTTCCAGGATCGTCCCGGAAGGGGCCACCTACGGCTATGTGCTGAAATCGACCTCGGACGAACGGCTGAGGCTGGCGCTCCGAAGCGTTTTCGTGGAGTCGCAATGCGTCATCGACCGCGAAGTCCGCGGCATCCAGCAGAAGAGCCTGGGAAATGTCCACGGTCTGAGCGACGCCGAATACGAGATCCTGGTAGACGTTGCCCTCGGCCTTACGGATAAGGCCATTGCACGAAGAAAGAGGCTGTCGCTCCGAAGTGTCCAGAACCGGCTGCAGAGCCTCTATGAAAAGCTCGACATCTATCAGTTGCCCGGTGCCGAGGCGGAGGGCTGGTACAATCTCAGGATGCGCGCCGTAACCGTGGCGCTGCTACGCAAGGTCTTGAATTCCAGCGCCTTGGAACGAGCCGAACGCGAGTTGCGGGACAGTATTTCCTCCTGAAGTCTACACAGCCGTCGTTCTATGGACAGGGCCACGGCATCATGCGTAGTATGGATTTTAGGCAGTCGCCAGACCTGCCGAATAATTGCACAAAATGGGGATCACCATGAAAAAGACCGCCGCCCTAACCGCCGCCGCCATCCTGGTGTGTTCGGCAGCCCATGCCGCGACCGCCGTTTCCATCGGCATCTCGGGTTGGACCGGCTTCGCGCCGCTGACGCTGGCCAAGCAAGCCGGCATTTTCGAGAAGAACGGTCTCGACGTCACCATCAAGAAGATCCCCCAGGCAAGCCGCCATCTGGCGCTCGCCTCCGGCGATGTCCAGTGCGCCGCCACGACGGTGGAAACCTGGATCGTCTGGAATGCCAACGGGGTTCCGGCAATCCAGATTTTCCAGCTCGACAAGTCCCATGGGGCCGATGGCATTGCGGTACGCAACGACGTTTCCAGCGTCGCCGATCTCAAGGGCAAGACGATCGCTGCCTCCGCGCCGGGTACCTCGCCCTATTTCTTCCTGGCCTATATCCTTAAGGAGAACGGCCTCACCATGAAGGACGTGAACGTCGTCAACCTCGAACCCGGCCCGGCCGCTCAAGCCTTCGTGGCGGGGCAGAACGATGCGGCCATGACCTATGAGCCCTATTTGTCCACCGTCCGGGCGGCACCCGATCAGGGCAAGATCCTTGCGACCACGCTCGACTATCCGGCGGTGATGGATACTTTCGGCTGCACGCCGGCCTTCCTGAAGGAAAATCCGGAAGCCGCCAAGGCTTTCGCGGACAGCTATTTCGAGGCTCTCGAGATGATCAAGGCCGAGCCGGAAAAATCCTACGGCATCATGGGCGCCGACGTGAAACAGTCGGCGGAAGCCTTTGCCGGCTCCGCCAAATTCCTCGAATGGCAGGACAAGGCCGCCAACCAGACCTTCTTCGAAGGCGAGTTCAAGTCCTTCTCAGCAAAGGCCGCCGATCTGCTGATGGAAATCGGTATCATCAAGACCAAGCCCGATCTTGCAACGATTGTGGATACCTCCTTCATCAAATAAAGCAGCCGACAATCGCGGAGCAGCCCTGCTCYGCCGACCATAGCAGCGGGTAACCATGCGACCTCTCGAACCGATCAGCCCACAGGCGCGCGTCCTGCTGGGCATCCTCTTCTTCATCCTGTTCTTCGCCGTCTGGGGTATCGCCACACTCGGYGGCTTCGTCTCGCCCACCTTCCTTGCCGATCCGATTACCATGGTAAAGGATGGCATCTATCTCCTGACCGAGCAGGGGTTTCTTGCCGATATCGGCGTGACGGTGTGGCGGGTGGTCGGCGGTTTCGTGCTGGCGGCGGTCATTGCCGTGCCGGTCGGAATAGCCATGGGCGCCTACAAGCCGATCGAGGCATTGCTGGAGCCTTTCGTCTCCTTCGCGCGCTATCTGCCCGCCTCCGCTTTCGTACCCCTTCTCATCCTCTGGGCCGGCATCGGCGAACTTCAGAAACTCCTGGTGATCTTCATCGGTGCCGTGTTCCAGATCATCCTCATGGTAGCCGTTTCCGTGGCGGGAACCCGCCGCGATCTGGTCGAGGCGGCCTATACGCTCGGCGCGAAGGACAAGGGGATCGTCAGCCGCGTCCTGATCCCCGCCAACGCGCCGGAGATCGCCGAGACGCTACGCCTGGTTCTCGGCTGGGCATGGACCTATGTGATCGTCGCGGAACTGATCGGCGCCTCTTCCGGCATCGGCTACATGATCATCAACAGCCAGGCCTTGATGGCTACCGGGCAGATCATCTTTGGCATCATCGTCATCGGCCTCATCGGGCTCATCTCCGATTTCGCCTTCAAGACCCTGAACCGCTGGCTGTTTGCCTGGAGGCTTGCATGAGCGAACTCGTCATCAAGGGCGTCAGCCGCACCTTTCCCGGTGTACGCGGCGGCAAGCCCGTGCAGGCGCTGCAGCCGACCGATCTCGAAATCCAGCGCAACGATTTCGTGACAATCCTTGGGCCTTCCGGCTGCGGCAAATCTACTCTCCTTCGCATCATCGCCGGCCTCGACCGGCCGACGACCGGCACGGTGACGCTTTCCGGCAGGCAAGTCGTTGGGCCAGGCGCCGACCGGGGAATGGTCTTCCAGTCCTACACCCTCTTCCCCTGGCTGACGGTACGCGAAAACGTCGCCTTCGGCCTGCGCGAACGTGGCGTGCCGGCAAAAGAGATACGGGAGATCGTCGACAGCTATATAGATAAGGTCGGCCTGCACGGCTTCGAAAACCATTGGCCCAAGCAGCTTTCGGGCGGCATGCAGCAGCGCACCGCGATCGCAAGGGCGCTTGCCAACGATCCGCGGATCCTCCTGCTGGATGAACCCTTCGGCGCGCTCGACAACCAGACGCGCGGCCTCATGCAAGAATTGCTGCTCGGCATCTGGGAGCGTGAGCAGAAGACGGTGATTTTCGTGACCCACGATATCGAAGAAGCCGTGTTCATGGCCTCCCGGGTCGTGACCATGACCGCTCGCCCCGGGCGGATCAAATCCATCACCGAGGTCAACTTGCCGCATCCGCGCCATTACACCGTCAAGGTCAGCCCGGAATTCTCGGAATTGCGTCTGAAGCTTACCGACGAGATCCGTGACGAAGCGATCGCCGCGACGCGCGATTGAGCGCGTCGCGGCCTGTTCGTTGAATCCCAGCCATTTGGCCGGTTGCTACCTAAGCCGCAGAATTTAGGTAGCAACCCTATGCAACGTCCCTAGTTCGTCGTCCCCGATGCGAACAGGTTGTTCAATTTGTAGGCCACTTCGGTCCGGTTGGTGGCCTTCAGCTTTTTCATGATGTTTCGAATGTGAACCTTCACCGTGCTTTCCCGCAGGTTGAGTTCATAAGCGATGATCTTGTTGGCCTTGCCCTTGCGAAGTGCCTCCACGACTTCTTCCTGCCGCAGCGTGAACATTCCCGACAGGGCGCGTGGCGCGGCCCCTGGGGCCTCGTTCACCAAATGCCTGACGGAAAGCACACTGCTTGCCGGCACGAAAATGCCGCCCGCCACAGCCAGCCCGATCGCTTCCACACAGACGGCGATGCCGACCGAGGATGGAATGAAACCGCGCGCGCCGTATTCAAGCATCTTCACGACCTGTGTCAGGTCGTCCGTGTCCGAAAGAACGATGATCGGGATCGACTTGAACTCGGCGGCGAACCTGGAGAAATCGCTTGCCAGAGTGGTATCGTCTGCCCGGCGACTGCCGATGTTGAACAGAATGGCTTCGAGAGGAGGATGGATATCCTGCTCTCTCCTCCACTCTTCCACGGAGCCGACAGCGCATACGTCCATCTTCAGCCCGCGCCCGATAAGCGCGCGCGCAAGGCATTCCCTATCCAACGCCCTTTGATCGATGATGAGAAGGCAACCCCTATAGCCTGTCTCGATGTCCCCCTTGCCAGCTCTGTCGGCTGACTTGGAAATGTCACTCGGAATGCGAAAGGCCTCCGCGACAGCCGGAGTACGCCCATAACCGTTTATCGTTGAACTCATCTTACCCCCTTGCCTGAGCGAGGGCATAATGCCCACGTTCAGGACCCTGACTTACGAGTGCCCAAACAGTCTGCCGTTTTTACCTGTCCATTATTAGTTAACCTCAATATACAACCTATACCTAATTTAGTCCATCTTCATGTAAATAAATATTGCAGAAACTCTCAATAAGTGGACCTAGCAAGCGCTGATAGATACTTACATTTTCCTCGCAGGTTTACGTTAACGTCAAAAAATTGGCTTCGGCCCCAAGGAAAGAACCCAGTTGTATACTTGAAGTATCTGATCCGCTTTGGCTTCCCAGGTGTATCGCTTTCTGACACGATGTCCCGCTTCGGCGCTCATCGAGGCAAGCAGTTCGGGATTGCGCTCGAACATCGAGAACACGTCGCAAAAACCGGCGATCAGGCTTTCCCGGCTGGTAAAATCGACTGCGACCCCACTTTGCCGGTCTATGAGTTCCGGCGGCCCGCCGTAATTCGCCACGATCGGAACAAGGCCCATCGCCATGGCTTCCAGAACCACGCCGCCGCCGAATTCGCGGACGCTCGGCAAGGCCAGCGCATGATATCGGGACAGGGTGGCCGCAAGGTCCTTCTGCTGCACCCAGCCGGCGAAACGAACGCGCGCCTCCAGCCCATGCCGCCGAACCGCCGCTTCCAGTTCGCCCCGCTGCGGCCCATCGCCGATGATGAGAACTTCGATGTCCAGCGTCCCGCGATAGGCCGCAACGGCCTCGATCAGCATGTCCGCACCCTTGTACGGAACCAATCTTCCGATGAAGGCGATTGCCARCTTGCCATCCGCGAGCCTGCGGAGCTGAAAGGGAAATCGATCGGGATCGGCGGCATTTTCCGGAATGAGAAAGGCCCGATCCGCGCACTCGCTCGGGAACTCGCTCAGCGTATGACGGGAGCCTGCGATGAGCGCTGCCGCGTTTAATCTCGTCGCCCTATAAAACGGCATCAGGGCGTGGATATTCCTCACCGTGGAAAGCCACTCCCGCTCGCGGCTCTGAACATCAGTAAAACCTCGAGGCCACGGCACTCCACCGTTGAGGGGACCCAGAACGAACGGAATCCCATGTTTTTTCAGCTTTCGCGCGACCGGGCTCTGGCTCGTCGGACTGAGTGGCGTAATTCTGTGCACGAGGTCGAATTCACCGGCCACCAGCCGCTTGCCCAGAAGTCTCCAGACCTGCCGCTCGAAACTGTAATAGGAAAGCGAGGACAGCGCCGTCACCAGGGTCCAGCCCTTGTTGTCGCCGCCCCTCAAGAGCTCGCCGAACCGGTAGAGCCTTCGCGCCGTGCGCTCGTTGTCGATGACGACAAAATCCTTCTCCTCGATCAGTCCGGCACGCAGCAAGGCTTCGCGGTTCCGGATCTGCGTCACGATAAGAGCATCCGTCCGGTCCATGAGGGCGCGCGCGAGATTCCAGCCGACCAGCGGCACACTCGTCCATTCCGGATTGGCGGCTTCCACGATCAGGAGCGGGCGCAAACGTCCTCCTCGCGCCGCTGTCCGGCGCCCGGAAACATTCGCTTTCGAGATTTTTTCGGCTGAGGGCTTCCGGAAAACCAGGCTGTGCAAAGCCTGGAGGAAGCCGCCGATGTTCTGCCCCACGACGATCATCGGCAAGAAGCCTTTTTCATGGGCCCAGCCGGGAGCACGACACAAACTGCCACATCCTGAAAAACCAACGATTTAAAACATGCCCACATGGAGTATTCCGAGCTTGATTTCCACGAGCATCGGCTAACTCCGCAGGAGTATGAAATTGCCGTCCTCTACCCGTTAAAAGTAATTCCAGATGATGAAAGTTTATTACTGCCCATAGCTGCCTATCAATTTACCAGAAGTAGGAGAAGCTTACCACTTTCGGGGTAGGAAACCGCAACCGGGAACCAGCTCCGATTGCGTTATCATCACAATACTTTGCCGAAATGCTCGAAAACCATCGTGGTGATCCAGCCGGCRGCATAGCCGACGGGCCAGGCAAGCAGCACGGTGGTCTCATAAAGAGGGTTGTTAAGCCGGTGGCGGCTGTTGAAATGGAAGATCACCGGCAGCGTCGGCAACGCGTGCAGGGCGATAGCCCACAAGGCGCCGGAAAATCCGAAAGCATAATAGGCGAGCGGAACACAGACGAAGACCGAGACGGCGCGGATGAAATTCAGAACACTCTGGTTCCGAGGCTCGTCTATGGCCAGGTATACGGCCGACATGACGCCGAACCGCGTGACCAACAGGCTGAAGGACAGTATCTCGATGATCGAGGCGGCATTCAGATAGCGATCGTCATAAAGCAGATCGATGATGACCTTGCCGGAGGCATAGACGGCACCGGCGCTGCCGATAAATACAAGGTCGAACGGCAGCCGCACCTTTTGGTAGACGCTGCTCAACTGTTCCGGCCGCTCGCGGGCAACCTTGCTGAGGGCTGGCATCGCCACGCTCGAGAACAGGCGGCCGCCCGCCCCCTCCAGCATGGCGATCAGGTTGAAGGCAAGAATGTAGAGACCAAGCATGGCCGGGCTCGTCCATCCCGCAAGCAGGATGCGGTCGCCGTTCGCTGCAATGACGGTCAGGATCGAGGACAGCATGATCCATCGGCCGAACCGGATGAGATCGGCGACGGCCGCCCTGTCCCAGCGCAAGCGGTTGTTCTCGCCTGGAAGCCAGAGATGACTGAGCACGGTCGTAGCGGCTGAGGAAACCAGCGTCGAAAGAACGAAGGACCAGATCGATCCGGTATACCAGGCAAGCAGGACCGCGACCGTGAGGCTTATGACCTGGGCCACGATCTCGATGACCGTGATCCTGCCGAGATCCAGATGCCGGTAGGCGGAAATCAGCTTCGTCGATTGCAGCCCCATGATGACGGTCGAAAAACATGTCCCGATGATCACTGCCGGAAGCTCGCGAACGGTGTAGACGGAGCCTGGAGGAAACCATCCCTGAACGGCTCCCTGCCCGATGCAAACGGCGATGAGAACGCAAACAAGCCAGATGAAGCATCCATGGATGATCTGGAGCATCCATGCCGTATCGAGATAGGACCGGTCATCCCCCATCCGGCTCTGGATCGCTGCGGGCCGCAGGCCGAGGTCGGAAAGCATCGCCACCGAGACCTGCACCATGGTTGCAATGGCCATGATGCCGAACATCTCCGGGATCAGGAGCCGCGTCAGGATGAGACTGCTGGCGATCCGCAGCACCTGCACGACGACATAGCCGACCATCGACCAGCCGGCGGCCCGCATGATGAGGCCGCGAAAACCACCCTTTTGCACCTGAACCGGCGCTTCGGCATTTGAAGCCCCGCTCGACTCCTCCCCTTCCGCGGCAGGGGGCTTCCGTTTCCAACCGGGAGAAGTCATCGCTTCGGCCACTGCGGGACTCCTGCTTTTACGAGGTGCGTGTTCCGGCCCCGCCTCGAAATCGGAGACAGGACGATCTGAAAGGCAACCTCGCCATCACGGGAGGACAGATGGCTTGGCAAGATATTCCTGCGATGGTCGAAACCTTGTGTCGTCACGTCATGCAAGCTCGGCCGCCCTTGAGAGCGCGGCAATTTGCGGATGAGAAAGCGTTCTTTCAGCTTCGCCTTGATGCCTTGCTCGGCTGCCCATGTCGGACGCGGCAATGATTGCGCGCATGCGCTCGGCAAGAACGCGGACATAGGGATCGAGCACCATGCTGTCGTGGTCGCCCGRCACTTCGTGAACCGAGAGATTTGCGACATGTTCGGCCCAGCCATTGTCCGCCAGAAGGATGTTCCGGCTCTCCTGAAGGCAGCGCCCGCCGCCCAAGCGATAGAAAATCGCTGGCTTGGGCCGGAAGAGCGTTACCGCTCCGGCATAGGGCCGCACCTGGTATTGCTGGGCGGCGCGCCTGAATGCGACCTCGATCTTCTCGTTGTTGAACTGCTCCGACGGACCTGATTTGTGTTCGGCCTCCTGCCTGCTGCGGTTCTCGGCCTGATGTCGGTTGCGGTCGCGCAGATACTTGGCCAGATAATTGGTTTTGTGCCGTCGTATATCCTGCCATTTCATGAAAAGGCGGTCACCGAGCGACAAATGCGGCTGTCGTGGTTGCGGGGTGTCGAGCATCACGACCTGTGAAACCTCTTCCCCCGCCTCGACCAATTGCCGGGCCATTTCGTAAGCGATGAGTCCGCCCCCGGAATAACCGGCGAGCAGATAAGGCCCATGCGGCTGCACGGTTCTGATCTCGGCGATGTAGTCTGTAGCCATGTCCTCGAAACTGGCATGCGGCTCGTGATCTCCGTAGAGTCCGCGCGCCTGCAGCCCATAAACCGGCCGATCCGCTCCGATCGATATCGCCAGATGGCGAAGATTGAGCACGTTGCCGAACATGCCGGCGCAGATGAAGAGCGGCGTTGCCGCGGCGTCCTTGCACGATTTCATGAGCACCAGGTGGATCGGCTTCGGCGCCTCTGCATCCGGCTTGGGCGAGGAATCGTCGCCTTCTCCAACATCCGGAAGCTCGGCTATGATCCGCTCCGCGCATTGCGCGATCGTCGGCGCATCGAACAGGGTCGATATCGGCAGGTCGAGCCCGTATTCCTTCTTGATCATCCTGAAAAGACGGACGGCGATCAGTGAATGCCCGCCCATGTCGAAGAAACCATCGTGGATGCCGATCTTGCCGATACCGAGGAGCTCCCGCCAGTAGCCGGCAAGCACTTCTTCCACCGGATTGCGCGGCGCAACGAATTCGTTTTCCAGCGCCGGCCGCTCGAATTCCTCACCTGCCGGCACCGCGTTTTCCGTCGATGCAGAGACCCAATCCTTCAGCAGGTCGAAATCGATCGAGCTGACGATCGGCTGAGGCTCGGATGTGCCGAGAACCCTCACCAGCGCCTCGAAACCTTCCGGGGGCAGAATGCCGTTGCGCACCTGCACGCCGAGCTTCAGCATTGCCGGCGAAGGGCCGGCCCGTCTTGCCGCCTGGCTTGCGGGCGTATTCGTGTCCCCGGCAGTTCCGAGCACGAGATCGTTTTCGAGGCGCCGCATGACGAAGCCGAGGGCTTCGAAGAGCACCTGACCGTTCCGATCCGTGATGGTCACATCAAAGACCGCATAGCCTTCACCGAAATCGCCGCTGTCCGCCACACGGACCATGCTCACGATTTCCGCCGGGAGCGGCTTGTAAAGGAATACCCGACCATAGGTCGCCGGCGCCCAGAGTGAAGCCTCGGGATCGTAGTCTTCGGCCAGCTGCATGGCAAAGCCGGTGGCAATGTCGAGCAGGCCCGGATGCAGCAGGACACCCGACGCGAGATCGCCGGTGAACTCCGGGCTGAGGCGCAATTCGGCCATGGCTTCGCCCGGCCGCATCGCCATCGAACGCAGCACGCCCCAGCGGGGGCCGAAACGGATATGCTTTTCCTGAATCGCCCGAAGAGTGCCACTCCCCTCCGCTGCCTGCCTCTTTTCGTAGCGGGAAAGAAGTGTGGCGGTGTCCATCGCTTCCGGTCGTTCCCGTATCAATGGTTTCAACATGGCTTCCGCATGCTTCGCGAAAGCCATGCTCTCATCAGCCGGGCTGCCCGCAAGCAGCGTTACCCGGTAGCATTCGCCTTCTGGTTCAAGGCGAAGGCGTAGCACCTTGGCTTCACCATCCTTGAAGACCATCGGCCTAAGGAAGACGAGGTCGCTTACCTCTAACCGGAAGGATAGCCCGTATTCTCGAGCCGCCTGCGCAATGATTTCGAGATAGCCGGTGCCGGGCATCACCGCCTGACCAGAAACCAGCCTATGCTCGTTCAGCATCCACTCGGCCTCGGGGCTGATGATTGCTTCGAGCCAGGGAACGCCTGCCTCGTCCTCCTTCCAGTGCCGGAAGAAGGGGCCGAGTGCTGGTCCCTCGACGGGTTTCAGCCGGGCCGTGCTCTGCGGCGCCCCCAGCGCCCGGGCGGCGAGACCGACCTCGTTCCAGATGCCCCAGTGAAGCGCAATCGTCCTGCGATCGGATCGCTGAGAACAACTTTGTGCATAGGCGTTCAGATAGGCGTTCGCCGCAACATAATCGACCTGACCGGCGCGCACGACATCCGTGCTGGTGGAGGAGAAGAGGACGAGGAAATCGAGCGATACATCCTTCAAGGCTGCATCCAGCACGGCCGTGCCGAGCACCTTGGGCGTCATCACATGGTCGACGCTTTCCCGCGTCTTCGTCTGGATCAGGCCGTCATCCACCGCTCCCGCAGCGTGAAAGACGCCGTTGATCTCCCCGAACCAGGAAAGCGTTTCGCTTACCGCCCGGTCCATCTGTTCGGAATTGCCGACATCGCCGGTGAGGTAGAGCACCTCGGCCCCATTTTCCTCCAGCATCAGGATCGCTGAAATCGCCCGGCGAATGCTGTCATGGCCGTGAGTGCGGCTGTAGAACTCCCACTCCTCGCGCCGCGGCAGGGCCGTGCGGCCCACAAGGGCTATCCGTGCCCGGCATTGCCGCGCGAGTTCTCCCCCAAGCGCCAATGCGATATCGCTGAGCCCGCCGATGAAAAGATAGACCCCGTTTTGACGGAACTTCACGTCTTCGCCGGCAATCTCCTTGAGGGCGAACCGCTGATGAACCTGCGTCCAGCGCCGACCGTTGCGGAAAGCGACGACTTCGGAGATCGGTGCGGCGTTCAGGTCTTCCCAAAGCTGCTCCTGAAGCGGTGCGCTTTCCGGAGCGTCTTCCGCGCCGCGCCGCGTGATGCCCCGCAGGGAGAACCCTTTCTTCCGCTCGCTGCTTCGGTGCGGCAGATCGATATCGATCAGCTTCACGGTCGCGCCGGCCATCTCCTTAGGCAATACGAGGCCGGGTCCCAGCACCGTCGCCTTCTCCGGATAGGRCAGCGCTTCTTCCGCCACCTGCTGCATCCCGTTGGAGACAATCGTGACGTGGATACCGGGGTTGCCGCCCGCGTCGCCGAGCGCCTGCGCGAGATGCAGCATGCTGTCGAAACCGCATTCCTGGTTTCTGTGAAAGAAGTTGGAACCGGCCCTGAAGATCTCGTCCTGCGTCAGAAGCCACATATGCACGATGCGTGTCGGCAGGCCACCATCTGCCAGAAGTCCTGCGATCAATGCATCGTATCCGGCACGGCCAAATTCCGGGCAGAGCACGTATTCCTCCGCGCTGCGGCGGATGAAGGCATCCCCCAGAGATACCGTCACGACGCGATGGCCGCGGGCCTTGAGGCGCGCCGCTAGTTTCAGTCCAATACCGGCCTCGTCGAGGAAGAAGAGCCAGGATTGCGGCTCCCTCTCCGCACCCGCCTCGTAGCCTGCAAGCGTCTGTTTCCAGGCAGGGCGATATCCCCAGCGCGCGATGTCAGGCTCCTTGGCCAAGGTCCGCTCGGGATCGTTGCCTCTCGCGCCGGCTGTAGACGGCTCGATGAAATAGCGGCGATGCTGGAAGGGATAGGTCGGCAGTCTGACCTTTTTCGGCGAACGCCCCCGCCACAGCCGATCGATATCGACCTCGAGACCCAGTGCATGGGCACGCCCGACCGCAGAGAGGAAGTAGAGCCGGTCGTCGCCCGCCTCATCCGGATGCGGCAGGCTGTTGATGACCTGGTTACCGGGAATTGCCCCTTGCGCCTTTGCGAGCGACGACAGCACTCGCCCAGGGCCGACCTCGATATAGATGCGACCCGGATCGGTGGAGAGCGTCGCCATTCCGTCTGAGAAATGCACGGTGGAACGAAGGTGACCGACCCAGTACATCGGGTCGGTCGCCTCTTCGGCGCTGAGCGGCAAGCCCGTACGATTCGATAGGATCGGTATTGCCGGAGCGTGAAGAGGAATGCTGCGGAGAAAAGCTTCGAATCCCTTGAGAATCGGATCGACCAGCCGCGAATGGGCGGCGATGTCGATCGGAACGCGGGTCGCGTCGATACCCTTTTCGGAAAGAAGCCTGCGGAAAGCCTCGAGGTCCTCGTTGAGACCGGAGACGACGCAGAGCGAAGGTGCATTGACGGACGCGATRTCGAGAGTCGGAGGGAGAAGCTCCAGAAGCGCCTTATGATCCAATGGCACGCTGAGCATTCCGCCAGGACGAACCGTTTCGAACAGCTTGCCGCGCAGATGCACGAGGTTCACGGCATCCTTGAACGACATCACGCCCGCGAGGCAGGCCGCTGCATTCTCTCCCATGGAATGGCCGATGAGAGCCTTCGGCCTCACGCCCCAGACGATCCAGAGTCGCGCCAGCGCGATCTCGGTTATGAGAATGGCGGGAAGCTGGAGAGAGGGACGCAGGAACGCCTTCCGGGCGACCGCCCCGCCCTCACCCAGCCAGGTCGAGCGGATTTCCCTCGCTGCATCGGGCGGCAAATAGGAAAGGCCTTCCTCCACGCTTGCGCGGAAACCGTCGTCTTCCGCATGGAGCCGCTTGGCCATTCCCACATATTGAACGCCCCCGCCCGGAAAGAGGAAGACGGGGCCGGAATTCTCCGGGACGGGTGTATGGATATATCCCCGGCTTGCCGTATTCGAAAGCGCCGCAGCGGCATCCTCGCGGCCACGGACCGCAAGCACCATGCGATGCTCAAAATGCTTGCGGCCGTGCTGGAGCGTATAGCCGATGTCCTCAAGCGAGAGTTCCCGCTGATCTTTGATCGTCGAAGCAAGCTGATCCGAGGCCTGGTCCAGCGCCTTGCGCTGCCGCGCCGAAAGGAAGAGCAGCATCGGATCATCCGCAGCCGCGCGGTCTATGTCGATATCCGGCAGATAGCGGGAAGGCGCCTGCTCGATGATGGCATGTGCATTGGTGCCGCCGACGCCGAGCGAGTTCACCGCCGCCCGGCGCGGACCGGCGACATGCGGCCATTTCATCAGCTTCCCGGCAACCCGGAAGGGGCTCTTCTCGAAATCGATCGCCGGATTCGGGCGCTCGAAGCCAAGTGTCGGCGGTATCTCTCCATGGCCGACGGCAAGCGCGGCCTTGATGAGGCCGACGACACCGGCTGCCGTATCCAGATGGCCTATGTTGGACTTGACCGATCCCACATGGCAGAACCCGCTCCGGTCCGTGCTCTGCCGGAAAGCTGCTGTCAGCGCCTCGATCTCGATCGGATCGCCCAGGAATGTGCCGGTCCCGTGGCACTCTACATATTGGATCGAATCTGCGCTAACACCGGCCAGTCCTTGCGCCTCGATGATCGCCTCAGCCTGGCCGCTGACGCTCGGCGCCAGATAACCGGCCTTGCTGTTGCCGTCATTGTTGACGGCCGTGCCCTTGATGACCGCATGGATGACATCACCGTCGCGCAGGGCATCCGAAAGCCGCCGCAAGGCGACGACGCCGACACCGCTGCCGAAGACCGTTCCGGCGGCCCGATGGTCAAAACTCCGGCAACGCCCGTCCGGCGAGAGTATCTCCCCTTCCTGGAACATATAGCCGCGCCGGTGCGGAAACTCGATGGTGACCCCACCCGCAAGCGCCATGTCGCATTCGCCCGAAAGCAGGCTCTGGCAGGCATAGTGCACCGCCACCAGCGAGGTGGAGCAGGCCGTCTGGACGTTCACGCTCGGTCCGCGCAGGTCGAAGGTGAAGGAGGCCCGCGTCGCGAGGAAATCCTTATCGTTGCCGGTATGGCGCAGCAGAAACATGCCGACCTGATCGATGAGGTTCCGGTTGCTGCAGACATTGAAATAGAAATAGCTTCCCATGCCGCAACCGGCAAAAACGCCGACCGGCCCGGAATGGGTGTGAGGCAGCCGGCCGGCGTCTTCCATGGCCTCCCAGGCGCATTCCAGGAAATGCCTGTGCTGGGGGTCCATGATCGCAGCTTCTTTCGGGTTGAGTCCGAAGAATTCCGCATCGAACATTTCCATATCGGGGAGTTCCGCGCCGCGAGGCACGTAATTCGGATGGTGGATGCGCTCCGGGTCCTCGCCTTCGGCTAAAAGCTCCTCCGGCGAAAACGTGCGGATGGATTCCACCCCTTCGCGAAGGTTTTTCCAGAATTCGTCCAGGTTTCGGGCACCCGGAACCCGCAACGCCATGCCTACGATGGCGATATCGCTCGCGCAGACCTGGTTCGACCCTTCAAGCATCAAATCCGCCCCAGTCTGAAGTGAAATTCCGACCAGGGCATCATGCTGGATGAGCCATGGACATCATTCCGCTTCCCCCACCGATCCTGCCGCCAAAATTCGCGGCACCTTCAATGTGCTGTCAGCCCCGAGGCAATCGCAATTACTCCTTTCGGAGCCGTCATCATCCGTTCGGCGGGGGCATTGCCCCTGCCCGCGCTTCAGGCTTAGGCGCAATCATCCCCATGGGTGATCCGGCGCATGTTGATCTTCACGGTGCCCCCAGTTTCTATCGAAGTGCCTGGAAATAACGAGGAATGGGGACGACTTTCATGGGCGAGCTGAAGTGTGTTCTGATCGGGGGCGGGCTGCTGCTCGTCCAGTGCGCGGAAATCCTGAAGGCACGCGGGCACGGTATTCAGGCCGTCGTCACTTCGAATGGTCCGGTGAAGAACTGGGCCTCGGCTCAGGGCATTCCGATCGTCGCGCAGGACGGCGATTATGCCTCGGAGCTGACCCGGCACGACTACGACTGGCTCTTCAGCATCGCCAATCTCAGGATTGTTMCCCAGACTGCCTGGCAGCACGCCCGCCTCGGCGCGGCCAATTTTCACGATGGCCTGCTGCCCGCCACCGCCGGCCTCAACACGCCAGCCTGGGCGATCCTCGAAGGACGGTACCGGCACGGGGTGACATGGCACGCGATCAATGACGGGATCGACGAGGGCGATATCTACGTCCAGCAGGATTTCGAGATCAGCCCGGACGAGACCGCGCTCACGCTCAATACGAAATGCTTCGAGGCTGGCATGGCGACTTTCTCCGCCATGCTGGAGGATATCGAACGCGGTGCGCTACGGCCACAGCGGCAGGATTTTTCCGCAAGAACCTATTACGAGCGCCTGAAGCGCCCCGAGGCAGCCGGCACGCTCGATTTCACCCGGCCGGCGGCCGAGCTTTCCCGCCTCGTGCGTGGTCTGGATTTCGGCGCCACCTATCTGAACCCGCTCGCCACGCCCAAGGTGCGGTTCGGCGCGAATGTCTTCACCGTCATCAGCTTGCGTATTCTCGACAGTGAACTGAGAAATAATCCTGGCCTAGTTCTGTCGGTAGGCCCCGATGGCTTGACAGTCGGAACCGCCGACATGCCGGTTCATCTCGAAGCCGTGTTGAAGAACAATGGGACGGAGGTCCTGCTCTCGTCCGTCTTGCACGCAGGTGATCGCTTGCCGATCCTCAACGAGCCGGAGCGGATTTCCCTGTCCGAGGCCCTCGCAACCGTCACGCCGAATGAGGCATTCTTTTGCCGCAAGCTGGAGAATGCGGCCGACATTTCCCTTCCCTATGTCAAAGGCCGGGAGGCAAGTGCTGCTCCGGATATCGCGGCAATTCCGCTTTCCCTTCCTGAGGGTTTCACACGGCAAGACAGGGTTGCGMTTGTCACCGCCTTCCTGATGCGCCTTTCGGGAGAAGCTGCATTCGATATTGCCTATGCAAACGACGGCCTYGCGGATTTCTGTGCCCGCCATCCCGGATATTTCGCCGAACGCCTGCCGCTCCATGTCGATCCCGCGAAACATGCTTCGGTCGATAGTCTGGTCGCATCGATCGGCCAAGCCTTGAAAGACCTGGACGAGCGGCAAACCTACCCGCTCGATCTCATCGAACGTTATCCCAGCCTCCATGCGCCGCAACTGACGGCCGGCGTCGTGGACACGAGAACTCCGGCAAACGCGGCTGCCCTGCCGGGCTGCGCGCTCACATTCCGGCTCGGCGAAACGAAAGCCGATCTGCTCTACGACCGCACGCGCCTTGATCAAACACGAGCGGAGGAACTGGCGGCAAGGTTCGCCGTGCTTGCGGCAGCCTTCGAACAGCGATCCACCCCGCTTCATGAACTGCCTCTGATGTCGAATGATGAACGGAATACAGTCCTCTACGACTGGAACCGTACGGAACGGGAATATGACAAGCTCGCCTGCGTCCACGAACTCATCGAGCGTCAGGTCGACCTGACCCCGGATGCCGAAGCGCTCGCTTTCCATGGCCGCTCCCTCACCTATCGCCAGATGGATGAACGCGCCAACCGCATCGCCGAGGCGCTTCGTGCAGAGGGCGTAGGGCCGGACACGACGGTCGGGCTCTATCTTCCGCGTTCGCTCGATCTGGTCGTCGGCGCGCTCGCCATCATGAAGGCGGGTGGCGCCTATATCCCGCTCGATCCGCATTTCCCGGCAGACCGGCTCGCCTTCATGATCAAGGACAGCAAGGCAAGGCTGGTGCTGACGGAACGGCGCATGGCGAACTCCGCGACACTGGCCGGCTCCAGCTTCCTGTGCGTCGAGGATGTTCTGAAAAGCGCACCGCCAGCGAACCGCCCGTCGAGCGGCGTCGCGCCCGATAATCTCGCCTATGTCATCTACACGTCCGGCTCCACGGGATTGCCGAAAGGCGTCATGATCGAGCACCGCAATGTCGTGAACTTCTTCTCCGGCATGGACGAGCGGGTACCGCTCGAGACCGATCGGCGCAATGTCTGGCTCGCGGTAACCAGCCTCTCCTTCGACATCTCCGTTCTCGAACTCTTCTGGACGCTTGCGCGTGGCTTCAAGGTCGTCATCCATTCCTCGGAAGTGCTCGAAGCCAAGGCGAAGGGCACATCTTCCGCCGGCGGGGGCACGAACCTCGATTTCGGCCTCTTCTACTGGGGCAATGACGGCGGCGCGGGACCGGAAAAATATCGCCTTCTGATCGAGGGAGCGAAGTTCGCGGATGCGAACGGCTTCGATGCCATCTGGACGCCCGAGCGCCACTTCCATGCTTTCGGCGGTCCCTATCCCAATCCAGCGGTAACCGGAGCCGCAGTCGCCGCAGTCACGAAAAATCTCTCGATCCGGGCCGGCAGCTGCGTTCTGCCGCTTCACCATCCCGCTCGCGTGGCCGAGGAATGGGCCGTCATCGACAACCTGAGCAATGGTCGGGTGGCGCTCGCCTTCGCCTCGGGCTGGATGCCGGAGGATTTCGTGCTGCGCCCGGAAAACGCGCCTCCGAAGAACAAGACAAGCCTCATCCGCGACATAGAGACGGTGCGCAAGCTATGGCGCGGTGAACGCGTGGGCTTCGATTTCGGCACTGGCACGGTCGACGTCCTCACCCAGCCTCGCCCGGTTCAGAAGGAGCTTCCCGTCTGGCTGACCACGGCGGGCAATCCCGAAAGCTATCGCGAAGCCGCGAGACTGGGCGCCAACGTGCTGACCCATCTGCTGGGGCAATCGGTTGAGGAGCTCGCCGAAAAAATCGCGATCTATAGGCGGACCTTGGCCGAAACCGGCCGCAACCCGGCGGACCATAAGGTCACGCTGATGCTGCACACCCTTCTCGGTCGCGATCGCGAGGAGGTTCGCGACCTCGCACGCGACCCGATGAAGGAATACCTGCGCAGCGCGGCGGCTCTCATCAAGCAATATGCCTGGGCTTTCCCGGCCTTCAAGAAGCCACAGGGCATCTCTCAGCCGATGGATATCGATCTCCAATCGCTCTCACCAGAAGAGATGGACGCCATACTGGAATTCGCCTTTCTTCGCTATTTCGAGGACAGCGGCCTGTTCGGCACCATAGAGGATGCCATGGCGCGGCTCGATCAGGTCAAGGCGGCCGGCGTCGACGAGATCGCCTGCCTGATCGATTTCGGGCTGCCCGACGGCATAGTCCTCGAGCGTCTGGGGCTATTGGCAGACGTGGTTCGGCTGAACCACAGCCCGGCAGTTGACGAACCGGCGGAAAGCTTCGCGGACGAAATCCGCAAGCATGCCGTCACCCATCTGCAATGCACGCCCTCCATGGCGCGGATGTTCATGATGGTGGATCAGGACCGCGCGGCATTGGCCGATATCCGGCACCTGTTCCTGGGAGGGGAGGCGCTGCAGGGGTCTCAGCTTGCCGCATTGAGGACGGTGACGGACGCCACGATCGAGAACATGTACGGCCCGACGGAGACGACGATCTGGTCCTCGACATTCGCCGCCACGTCCTCGACCGGTATCGTTCCGATCGGCCGACCCATCGCCAATACTCAGCTCTACGTGCTCGACGGCGCTTTGAAGCCGGTGCCGCCCGGCGATATCGGAGAGCTCTATATCGGCGGCGATGGCGTTGCGCGCGGCTATTTCAATCGCGAACAGCTCACGAGCGAGCGCTTCCTGCCCAACCCGTTCTCGAAAGGTCGGATGTATCGCACCGGCGATCTTRCCCGCTTCGAGCAGAACGGCGTCCTGCATTTCCTCGGGCGAACGGACCATCAGGTGAAGATACGCGGCTATCGTATCGAGCTCGGGGAGATCGAGGCGCGGATCGGCTCCTTCGCCGGCATTCGTGAGGCGGTGGTGGTCGCCCGCAAGGATGTGCCGGGAGACCCGCGGCTGGTTGCCTATATCCGGACGGAGGGCGCGCCCGTCTGCGAGCAGGCGCTACGCGCGCATATCGCCGAGGCTCTGCCGGATGCCATGATACCCTCGCATTTCGTGACGATGGAAACCTTCCCGCTGACACCGAATGCCAAGGTGGATCGCAATCGGCTGCCCGCACCGGCGGAAAAGGCACAGCCGGCGGCAGTCACCTTCACGGAGCCTGCCAACAGCCTCCAGCAGGAGATCGGCAACGTGTTCAGTCGGGCGCTCGGACTGGACCGGGTCGGCATTTTCGACAACTTCTTCTCGCTCGGCGGCCACTCGCTGCTGGCTGTCCAGATCCACCGCGAGATAAAGGCAAGGCTCGCGCCGGACCTGACGATCACGGATATCTTCCGTTTTCCGACTGTGGCGCTGCTTGCCGATCATATTTCCGGCCAGAGCAAAGCGAATGCGCAGTTGGGAAGAGCGGCGGAGCGGGCAGCAATGCGGCGGAACGCGCTGGAACGACGCCCGGCGCTGGTCCGGCCCTGACAATGCTGCTCGCGAACCTTTTCGATCCCGCGGTGGCGGTGAGCGAAGCGGTTCTCCCGCACAGGATCGGCATGCTTTATCCGGAAGAAAGGGCCGCGATCGCCGGCGCAGTCTATCGCCGGCGGCTGGAATTTTCCACCGGTCGTGCTTGCGCCAGGCAGGCCATGGATGCGCTCGGCCTGCCGGCTGCGGCAATTCCGGTCAGCGCCGACAGGACGCCGATCTGGCCGGAAGGCATCACCGGAAGCATCAGCCATTCGGTCACCAGATGCGCAGCCGCCGTTGCCCGACATTCGGACGGCATAACGGCAATCGGTCTAGATATCGAGGAGACCTCGCCGCTGGAAGAGGTTTTCGCGGAAGAGATCTGCACAATCCGCGAGCGCGAATGGCTTGCCCACCGGCCCGCGGGTGAACGAGGCCTGCTGCTGAAGGTCATCTTCTGCGCCAAGGAAAGTGCATATAAATGTCAGTATCCGATTACGAAATCGATCTTCGATTTTGACGTGCTGCGAATTGAACTGGATTTGCCGGAAAAACGGTTCTCCGCATATTTCGAAGCCGATGTTCTGCCTTTCAGACACGGTGATCGACTGGACGGCAGGATAAGATTCTTCGAGGACCACATCGCCGCCGGCGCGATGCTCCGCTAATCAGACTTTGGCACTTCTATCCGATCCGCTGCCTGCGGCCGAAGAGCTCGTGCGAGAAAAGYCGGGCCAGGGGAAGAACCGCATAGACATATCGCCGCCAGAGCCTCTTCGGGTCGAATGCCAGCCTGTGCAGCCACTCCAGCCCGGAATGGCGCATCCAGATCGGGGCCCGCTTCTTTGCCCCGACGAGGAATTCCAGCGATGCACCGATGCAGAGCCCGATCCCTTTTGCATCGGGCCGGAGCGATAGTTCATAGGCGATCTTTTCCGACTGAGGCGACCCTATCGCGATGAAGACGAACCGGGCTTCGGCGCCGGCTGCAAATTCCACGCAAGCCCGCAAGGCCTCGGCATTGTGCAACACCCCCTGAGGCGGCATGTGCGCGCGGAATCTCACTTTCGGATAAGCGGCCCGGAGATCGCGAACGATGCCGTCGCTGGCCGCGATGAGGGTAACCGGATCGCCATCGCAAAGGACTGTTCTGAAAATGCTTGCGGTGAGATCGGAACCGGTGACCACCGGCAACCGGAAGCGCAGCAGCCAGGCCAAACCCGAAATCGGCCGGCTGTCGCAGAGCGACAGCCATGCCCGGCTGTAGTAACGTCGAATTTCGTCATTACCCTTCAAGCGGACAACATGGTCGACATTCGGCGTGACGATGTAGCGGAACGGCATCTGCGGCTCCGCCTGGCGCAGAAGCGCGAGAACGGCGTCGGCCGTGAGGTAATCGAATGGCGCGCCCATGAAATGCCGCCGCCCCTCACGGTCGAGGAAATCCAGGTCCGGTGACGGAACATCAATAACAGTCATAGTCCTGCCCCTTCCCACACAATGCATCCACACGGCACCCGTCGGGGGCGGGTACCGTTCAACTAAAACATTGCTTTGATTGGGTTATTCTAGGGAGATCGCCTATGGCGTCTCAATTCCCCGGCGCATATCAAATGGGGGTAGAAAGGCGCTACTGCTTCCCCGCTGGTTCAAAAAGGATGAGCCGCCGATCACTCGAACGGCGTAGCGCAGCTGGCTAAGAAAGCTGCATCCTTCGACTATGATGAATGCATGGAAATCTAAGCCTGAAGGCGATCCGGGATGCTGCATTACATYCTGAGTTCCACGGCTATCATGCTGTCTATCGCGCTGTTTATTCCGACAGCCATTTTTGTCATAGAGTGTATCGCCGGGAGTATTAGTAAGCAAAATCGAACAAATATACCCGTTCATCACCGACCGTCGGCTGCAATCCTTGTGCCCGCTCACAACGAAGAACTGAATATCACCGATACCGTGCTCGATATTCAGAACCGAATGCGGGAAGGCGATCGACTTATCGTGATTGCTGACAACTGCACGGACTACACGGCCGCTCTTGCCCGCAGCGCCGGCGCCGAGGTGGTCGAGCGCAACGATGTGATGCGCCGCGGCAAGGGATATGCTCTGGATGCCGGCATGAATTATCTTGCGGCAACACCGGCGGAAGTCGTGGTCATCGTCGATGCCGACTGCCGTCTGCACCCGGATGCTCTCGATCGCCTTGTTTCAATGGCCTCCGCGACCGGCAAGCCGGTTCAGTCGCGTTATTTGCTGAGCGCCCCTAGGGGCGCCGGGGCGGGTATCGCGGTGTCGGAGTTCGCCGTTCTTCTGAAGAACCGGATCAGGCTTCGCGGACTGTCGACGCTCGGGCTTCCGGCGCAATTGACCGGTTCCGGCATGGCATTTCCCTGGCAGGTGCTGCGGCAAGCGGAGCTGGCCAGCGGGAACCTGGTGGAGGACATGAAGCTCGGCCTAGACCTCGCGCGCGCCGGCCACGAACCCCGCTATTGCGATGAGGCGGTAGTCACCAGCGAATTCCCTTGCACCAAGAAAGGGCTGGAAACGCAGGCAACCCGCTGGGAAGCAGGCCGTTTTGCGCTCATGAAGCCTCTGCTTTCAGCCCTCTTCGACCCCGATACTTTTCGCAGTCCGAACTATCTTCTCCTGGTTCTGGACGCCCTCGTCCCGCCCGTGACGCTGCTGACCGCCCTTCTCTTGCTGTCGCTTGCGGCGGCAGCTCTGCTTGCGGCAATTGGCGGTACTACTTTGCCTCTGCTGGTTTCCGCCGTCAGCTTGATGTCGTTCAGCGCGGCCTTGATAACCGCGTGGTGGATCTGGGGAAGGGACGTGCTCCCCTTGGATGCTCTCGGAAGGCTGCCGGGATTCGCGCTGACAAAGCTGAAGCTCTACCCACACCAGGCCATCGCAGCCGGTAGCGCAACCTGGGTCAGGACCGACCGCGAGAGGTTTCCCGGCGCCTGAGCGCGGTCACGAACAGGATGTCGGGCACCGTGCCGACGCCGAAATTGCATCGGCTTTCGGGCCGCTCTTGATGGCGGTGAGTTCGGCAGCGATATGCGTGCCTACCCGCAGGGCATTGGCCGCGATCGTCAGGCTGGGATTGACGCCGCCGCTCGTGGGGAAAAAGGACGCATCCACGACGTAGAGATTCTGCAGATCATGGGTGCGGTTGTTGGCATCCAGAACCGCGGTTGCGGGGTCGGTGCCGAAACGACAGGTGCCGCAGGGATGTCCGTAGTTCAGGTTGACGTCGCTGTTCAGCACCACCAGTTTGTGCCGCTCGAAAGCCCTCCGATAAAGGCGTCGGAATGCCTGGATGCGCTCGCGCAGCTCTTTGTGAACCGTATATTCGAAGTAGATCGCGCCGGGTTCCTGAACATTGGGCCGCACGCGGTTTTCCGGATAAGGCAGATCCTCCATGATCGAAGCGAATATCGTCGCTTTCCCGAAGATCAGGGCGGCGATCATCGCCGGCGCGCGCATGAATGGCATCAGCGGCTTGAACCAATGCCAGCCGCGGCGGTCGATAACGGATCTCAGGAAATGCAGGACATTGCTGGTCGTCGCGGTCAGCCCGGTCGATTGAATGACGCCGAATCTGGAACCCTGGTGCTCGTAGAAATCGCGCAGGCCGATCGACTTTCCGGGCTCCGACACGCGCGTCCGCCCCCTCGGCCAGACGGCAAAGAAATCGGAAATATGGAACATCAGATTACGTCCCACGAGATCGGATGAATTGGCGAGCCCTTTCGGCCAGAACCCGTTTGCGGAATTGAGAAGCAGCAAGGGCGTCGACAGGGCCCCGGCGGCCAGGACATATAGCTTCGCCGCCACCGAAAGTGTCTCTCCGTCCTTCCGGCACGAGAGCGCGCTGACTGCCTTCTCGTCGGCCTCGACGCGCTCCACGACGCATCGATCGAGGATCATCGCATTTCCCGTTGCCAGCGCAGGCTCGATGAAGGCGCTGCGGGCGTCCTGCTTGCAGGCCTTGTGGCAGACGATGCCGCCGCACTGATCGCATCCATCCACATAGCGGCAGGCCGTATGGACCCGATACGGATGCATGCCGTTCGACCGGGTGGACTGGAAGAAATGCTGGTCGCATGCGGTCATCGGAGGCGGCTCGGTCAGTTCCGCGGGCGGCTCGAGCGGGTCCTGGCTGCCTCTGACTTGCAGCAGTCTCTCCGCGATGCGGTAATAGGGATCAAGGCTCTCGTAGCGGATCGGCCAGGCCGGCTCGCCTTGGCTGTCGATGATGTCGAAGTCGCTTGGCGAGAAGCGTTCGAGAGCCGCCGCATAGAGAAGAGTCGATCCGCCGACGCCGCATCCGAGCGCCGGAAAGAAGCGCACCGGACGGGCGTCCACCATGCCGGATATCTGCTGCGGCCAGCGCCCGTTTTTCAGGCGAGCCTCCTGATCGAAGGTGTCGGGGTCGTCTTCGACATCCGGTGAAAACCTAGAGAGACCCTTTTCTATGAAAAGCACCCGGTGCCCGGCCTTTGCCAGCGAGTAACCGAGCGCCGCACCGCCCATGCCGGCACCGACTATGGCGACGTCCCACTCCAACTCCATATGCGCCTCCCTTGCAGGATAGAGGCTTCAGAGCCTTGGCGTTGCCCTCTCCTCGGACGGCCCGGCCCTTTGGTCGTCTTTGGAGCAGCCGCGATCCGGCTTGGACGACCTGAAGGATTTCACCTGAGCGTGGTTATAAAAAACATTGCAATTTGTGTCCACTTATCACGATTTAAAACTAAATACCGAATACCCCATAAGCCGTTTAGCTCCAGCCTCCGGAAAAAGAACGTCGGAGACAAAGATTTACCCTAAAACTATACTTCCTAAGGTGTAGCTCGGATACGTTGTTTCCGCTTCGTAGACAATGATACTTCTAGTCCCGTTAAGGGATTGTTTACGATGTTGACGCCGATCGAGCCCAAAAACGAAGTGCACCATTCCCCACTTGAACAGGTGCCGCAGCGCGGCGGGCTCGACTATGGCGTGATCCCCTATGTCGCCGCCGCCGTGGATTTTTTATATCTTCTCGGAGCAAGCGCGATCGGCTTCACGGGCTACGACTACCTCGTCTTCCGGTCCACTCCGGACCCTTCGCTCTTCATCGGCACCGGACTTGTCCTATCGATGATCTTCGTGCTCGCCATGCACAGCAGCCAGGCCTACAGCCCGGAAAGCATACAGCTTCGCAGACAGCAAATCGGCCTGATATGCGTGTTGATCCCGAGCGTGCTGGCCTTTCTTCTGACCGTCATCTTTTTTCTGAAGATCGGCACGATGTTTTCGCGGGGGGCAACACTGGTCACGGCCGCCGTGTCCATCGCCGGCCTCATATGCACACGCTACTTCTGGCATTGGTACCTGCCCTCGGCGGCCACCTCCGCCTCCTTCCGCTTGAAGCGCGTGCTGCTGATCTGCCCCGTGGATTTTTCGGTCGAGCAATGGCAGCTCGGCGCCAGGGCAAGCGGCATGACCGTGGCCCAGGTTCTGCGCCTTTCCGAAGACAGCCTGCTGGCGGCGGATTCGATCGAGAGATTAAAGCGGGGTCTGGCCGAGCATCTGGACGAGGTCTTCATCATATGGCGCGATCCGAATGTCGCCGATCTGGAACTCTATCTCGGCGAACTCAGGCGCTCCGCCTTGCCCGTGAACGTCACTTTCGATGGCGTCGTCGGCCGCCTCACCAGCGCCCCTTCCCGCAAGATCGGGGGAACGACTGCATTCCAGACCCAGCGCCCGCCGCTGAATTTCTATGAACGCGGCACCAAGCGCATATTCGACATCGTCTTTTCTCTGACGGCACTTCTGGTTTTGCTGCCGCTGCTGGCCGCCGTCGCCGTCGCCATTAAACTGGAAAGCAAGGGGCCGGTGCTGTTCAGGCAGTACCRCAAGGGATATGGGGGCCGTCCCTTCCGCATTCTGAAATTCCGCAGCATGACCGTCATGGAGGACGGCGGCGACATCCGTCAGGCCACCCGAAACGACCCGCGCGTGACGCGGCTCGGAAAAGTGCTCCGTGCCTCCAGCGTCGATGAGCTGCCGCAGCTATGGAATGTCCTTCGCGGGGAAATGTCGATCGTTGGCCCTCGTCCCCATGCGCTCGCTCATGACGATCTCTACGATGCCCAGATCGTCAAATATGCCTTCCGGCGGCACGTGAAGCCGGGGCTCACCGGCTGGGCGCAAATCAACAATTGCCGCGGGGAAACGCCGAATATCGAGAAGATGGAAGAACGCGTCTTCCACGATCTCTGGTATATTAACAACTGGTCCTTCTGGCTGGATATGAAGATCATCGCGCGAAYAACGGTCCAAGTCTGCCATTCCGGCAAGGCCTATTGAGCGCCAGAAAAATCAGACCATTCAAAGCCGGCTGACGTCCCGGATCCCCGAAGGCTCTATCAGGATTTCCCGCGGTGCCGCATGGCTGATGAAGTGGATGGGGCTGGCCGTCAGCCCGTAGGCGCCGCTGTTGTGAATAGCGATGAGATCGCCTTCCTCCAGCTGCGGAAGTTCGACGCCGATGGCCAGCCGGTCGATGGACGTGCAGAGCGGGCCTGCCAGATTGACCTTTTCGGTCTCCCCTTGCCCTCCGACCTTGTGCATCGAATAGTTCCTGTGCATCACCATTCCGAAATGGCCGGATGCCGGCAGGTGATTGTTCATTCCGCCATCGCAGATGCCGATCTTCACACCGCGGGACTCCTTGATCGAGACAACGCGCGTCAGAAAATATCCCGCTTCACCCACAAGATAACGCCCTAGCTCCAGGATCAGGCGCGTATCCGCGAATTGYGGTTCGGCCTTGAGGGCGTCGAGCTCGGTTGCGATACCCTCCGCGACGACCTTAAGATCGAGCGGGATATCACCGTCATGATAGGGAATGCCGAGGCCGGAACCGAAAACCAGCTTTGCCGGGCGCGGGATATAGCGGCCGCAAACCTCTCGGAAGATATTGAGGAAATTCCGGTAATTCTCGCAGATCGCCTCCGGCTTCAGGCATTGCGTGCCCGCATAGATATGCAGGCCGGCAATCCGCAGGTTGGGAAGCGCCGCGATCCCGGGCAGGTCCCTCGATACATCCTCCCAATCGATGCCGAAAGCCGACGGCCTGCCGGCCATCTGGTCGCCAAATCCCTTCGGAACCACCGGAGGTGCGATCCGGACAAGCACATCCTGCACGTGCCCCACGCTGCGCGCCGCTTCGTCGGCCAGGTAAGCTTCCCGAATCGATTCCAGGATCATTTCACCGATCCCGCCCCCGATCGCTTCGCGGATTTCGAAGTCTCGCTTTCCAGGGCCCGTGAAACTGATCCGGCCCGGCTCCCAGCCGGCGGAGATCGCCGTCCTGAATTCGCCGATCGAGGATACGTCGAGAAACTCGGCCTGGCTTTTCATGAACGCGAGTAGCGCTGGATTGGGATTGCTCTTTGCGGCAAAGCTCAGCGCGAACCGACCTTCGAACGCCTCCCGCAACAGCCTGGAACGGCTTTCGATCGCTTGCGTGAAGTAGACATAGGMGGGCGTCCCGAAGGACGCCGCCGCACTCTGAAGCCAGACATCGAGCGCCGAGGTGTGGTTCATCAGACGATGGCTTCGGCAAAGCGAAGGATTCGGGCCGGCGTATCGAAATTCTCGAGCGTCACGTCCTCCCCGCGGATCGCCGTGCCCGTCGCCTCCTCGATGAAGGCAAGCAGGTTCACCATCGAGACCGAATCGAGAAGGCCGGAGGAAAAGAGCTCAATCTCGCTATCCGCGTCTCCGATGCTAAGCGTATCGTTCAGGTAAGCGAGCAATTTTCCATGGGTAAGCGCCATCATACGTTCTCCCTGATCTCAATATTTGCGGGATTGACCAGCGCGCCGATCTCGGCCGGGCCGCCGGATTGCATCCATTCGCGGCAGAGGCGAACCACTTCCGGCCGCGCGAGCTTTCCACTCGATGTGCGCGGCATGCTTTCCCGCCAGACATGGAACCGGTGAGGCACCATGTAGGAAGGCATGGCGCGGCGGCAGTAGCGCAGCAGCGCCTCCTCTTCGAAGCCGCCGATGGGCGTAACCGCAACGTGAACGGCCTGCCCGAGATCCTCATGATCGACGCCGAACGCCACCGCCTCGGCGATCACCCCACTGCGGCAGATGAGGTCTTCGATCTCGTCGGGGCTCAGGCGGAAACCGCTCGTCTTGATCATCGCGTCATTGCGGCCGACGAACCAGAGATCTCCGTCGGCATCGATCCTGACGATATCGCCGCTATAGACGACCGGTTCGTCACCGATCAGGTGCCAGAGTTCCGGACAGGGCCTGATTTTCTGCTCCGTCACCTCCGGCTTGCCCCAGTAACCGAGGCTCACCAGCGGCCCGCGATGCACGAGTTCACCCTGCTCGCCGGGATGGGCGATACCCTCGCCAGGCTTGATCACATAGACTTCCGCTCCGGGGATCGCCTGTCCGATCGCTCCCATCTTACGCCGGAACTTCTCCGGCGCGAGATAGGTCGATCGGAAGGCCTCGGTCAGCCCGTACATCAGGTAGACGTCGACATCCGGAAACACCCGCGGAATCTCCTGCAGGATATTGAGCGATATCTTGCCGCCGGAATTGGTGATCCGCCTGAGATCGGAAAATTCCGCCGGTCTTTCCGCGAGCAGGCGCACGATCTGGCTCCAGAGCGGCGGCACGGCCGCAACGCCGGTGACCCGGTGCCTCTGCATCGTCTGGATGATTTCGGCCGCCATGGAAACGGCTTGGTGAACCACCGTGCCGCCGACCAGCATCATGGTGGTGAGCTGATTGAGGCCATAGTCGAAGCTGTAGGGCAGTACGCTCAACAGCCGCTCGTCCTCGCGAAGCCCGAGATAGCGCGCCACCGAGCGCGCGCCCGCAACGATGTTGCGATGGGTGAGCATCACCCCCTTCGGCATTCCGGTGGAGCCGGACGTGTAGATGATCATCGCAAGCTCGGTATCAAGCCGCGGTATCTCGTCGCCCGCCAGATCGTCGGGCAGATGATCCCAGGCATCGAACACCGCTTCGGCCGGCAGCTTTCCCCGGACGAGCACGCTCTCCACCGTGCTGGGAAGCCTTCGCACGGCCAGCGCCTCGGCAGTTCGGGCCTCGACGATCATCAGCCGCGCGCCGCAATCGTTGGCAACGTATTCGAGCTGTTCCACCGTCCACTGGGTATTCACGTTGACGATCACCGCGCCGACTTTCGCCACCGCGAACATGGCGGCGACTTCGGCTACGCTCTTGCGCAGATGTACGATCACCCGGTCGCCCGGCCGGATATCGCGGCCCTGAAGATAGCCCGCCAGCCGATCCACCTCCGACGCCAGCGCCGCATAACTCACCGCCCGGTTGCCATCGATGACCGCCGGCTTGCCGGGTCGCATGTCGATATTGTCGGCCAGAAGCTGATAGAAGCTTGTCGTCAGTGCGTTCATGAGCGGCTCCTCGCCTGCATCGGCGGCTCTCAGGTATCCGTATCGGTCTTTCCGGCCCGGCTCAGAAATGGTCCAAGACGGGGGTAGATCTTCGCGGGCGAACCCACGGCAATCGAATCCGAGGGAATGTCGGTGGTAACCGCCGTATTGGCGGCAATGCGAACCCGGTCGCCGATGCGGATTTCGCCGAGAATGGTCGAGTTCACGCCGATGAAGACGTCGTCGCCAATCGTCGGCGCACCCGCAGTCATGTTCGTTCCAATCGTGACATTGTGCATGACGCCGCATCGCTTTCCGATCACGGCGCCGGGATGGATGGATATCGACCCCTCTGCATGGATGATGTGAAACCCTTCGCCCAACGTCGCCTGTGCCGGGATCCAGACCCGCGTGATTGTTGCGACGATGGCGCTGACCACGCCGTAGATTTTCCTACAGACCTTGCGGAGAAGGGCGCCCCGGCGTTCCTCCCCCCAACGGCCGAAGCGATATACGAGAAGCGTGATGAAGCCGGCGTTGAAAACCGTACCGCCATGCCGCTCGAAATCCTTACGGACTTCTGCCCGGAACGAGTCCGCCTTCTGCGGCTCGGCCGTATCTGATCGGGAGGCGATCATGAGAAGCCGCGAAATCATGCGTGCACCAGCTCCATTGTTCGCTCGATATCACTCCACTCGACACGGAAGTTCCTGCGATCTCCATCGCCCACGACGAAGGCGAAGCCCTGCCCCTGACGATCCGTGATGACCTTGAGAACGGAGACCACGCGGTCCGCCGGCTGGATCACGAAAAGGCTGGCATCCTGCGGCATGACGGTGAGCGCATGAACCAGATGGCTACCCTCGACGCCTGCGACGACGCGGGCACCGGCACAGGCGCTGACGATATCATCGACGGATGAGGCGAGCGGATCGATGATCCGGAAGCCGTGACGAGCGACGAACTGCTCGGCAATCTCCGTCTCGTTCGACAAGATGCGATGGTCGCCCTTGTCGCCCCTGAGAATAAATACGCCGGGGTGACTGGAAGGCTTGGCCGAGGCGAGCAGCTTTTCCCTGATATCGAGGGCGCGCTTCTTCTTTCCTTCGTTCTGACCTTTGTCCCGGAAGAGAATAAGTTCGTCGAAATGGATGTCGCCGACATAGATCGGCCTCAGGTCCAGTTTCTGCGCATATTGCGGTTCATGGCCGCGCGTGATCGGCCGTGTCGTGACCGGCGTGCCGTATTCCTCCGCCAATGGATAGGTCAGGCAATCATCGGAAAGCCAATTGCCGAACCAGCGATTGCCTATCCAGCTCTCGAAGAGCGCGCCGCTGGTAGTGTCCTTCGGGGGAGCATAGACGGGCAGTCGCCGGGCCCGCGGCCTCAGGCTCTTGGAAGCGTTTCGCGCATAGAGCACGCCATCGATCAGATCGACATCCTTGAGCCGATAGCCGATCGTCGCCTCCTGGGTGGTTTCGTATTTCCCCCGGAAGCCTTTCAGCACTTCGGCAACGGAACCGAACTCCGCGCCGCGGATGCGGTCGAGATGCTGGGGCAGGAACTTGGCTGGAGGAATGAAACGCTTGGTGGCCGGTGCGATCGTCCAGCGTTCCGAGGCAACCGCCTCGATATCCGGGAAGGGCATGCCGGCGGCTTTCCTGAACGAATGCACGATGGGCCGAAACGAAATCAACTCATTGTCTCCGCTGCGTTTATCGGGCGCAATGAGCAGAAGCACGCCTCCATTTGTTCCACGCCCTCATGAAGATAATCGCATAGTTGCCGCGGCTTTCGCCGTAGCCATTGGGCTATCGGCCTACTCATTTCGATGTATCAGGCATGCGTCGGTTCCTGTTGCCGCAGAAAACCGGCGATCGCCTGGGCGCTGATCCGATGATGGAAGCGGGCGGCGATCTTGGCCCGCGAGGCCTGCCTGAGGCGGCGCGAGAAATCCTCGTTCCCAAGCACCTCCTCTATCGCATCCGCCATTTCCTTCGGCTGCCGGGGCTGAACCAGTATCGCATCCACCCCGTGGTCGATGAGTTCGCTGTTTCCTCCTACATCCGTCACGATCACCGGCAGTTCCATAGCCATCGCCTCCATGATGGCGACCGAAATACCTTCGTCCAGGCTGGCGAGCGCGAAGATATGCGCGTCTTCCAGAGCCTGCCGAACCCGTGTTTCGGAAACCGCCCCAAGCAGCTCGACACTTTCCGTGAGACGCTTGTCGCGGATCATAGCTTCCAACGTCGTGCGATAGCCGCGGCCACCTTGCTCGTCCTCCCCGGCAATCTGCAGGCGGACATCGATACCCCGCTCGCGCAGCATTTCCACGGTTTCGAGGAGGATGTCGTGGCCTTTTACCGGGTTGAGCCGGCCACACGTGAAGATCCGGCACGGCTCGCCCGGCTTCCAGGAAACATAGGGTCGGCTGCGGTGTATTTGATCGAGATCCACGCCCATGGGCGCTATCGCGATCCGGGAAGGCTTGGCGCCGTTCAGCCGCTCGCTGACGACGTCGAACAGCCGCCTTGAAATCACCGTCGCGAAGGCGGCGTTCCTCCATTTCTGCGGCTGGTTGGGTCCGTATCCTTCCAGCGTCGGCCCATGCAGCGTCAGGCTGTAAGGTATCCCCGAAAGAAGCGACGCGAGAGCTGCGACATTGGCAGCATCGGCGCAGGAATGCACATGAATATGCGTCCATTGCCCGCGGCGCGCGAACCAGGCAAGCTTGGCGGCAGCCGGTATCATCGCCAATAATCTCAAGCGACCCACTGGAGACCTGACTTCGGCGCTCGCGGCCGCGGCGAGGCTACGGCCTATCCCGCTCGGCCCCGCCCGCATCAACTCCCCGAGCACGGCAGGCGTATCACGCGCACCGAAGGGAAGGAGATAGCTGGTCTTCCCGCGGGCTTCCTCCGCCCAGGAGTGCGAGGCCACGGCCTTCGGCGGATGCGAAGTGGAAACGAATTCCGCCTCTATGCCGAGTTCGGCCAGGGCCTGATGCTCCCGCCAGAGAAAGATGTGGGTCTGCCCTGGAAACTCCGGTATGAAGAAACCGATCTTCTGGGTCATCGATGCTCACCCAAGTCCATTTCTGAACCGCCAGGCAAAATGGATCGTGTTCTTCAGGCGGTGAAGCTGCTTCATCAGACGGCCGCGCTCGTCGGCTCGCTCGATCTGAGCCGTGTAGGCCATGTATCGCAGCACGAAAGCAAGCGGGACCGGCTTGGCGCAATCCGCGGCATCGCCCGACGCTTCAACCCGATAATTTCTCACGAACTCCGCCGCAAACGTCCGTAGCGCGGAGGCCTGAGACGCATCCAGCATCGGCGGCGGAGAAAGCCCGTCCATCCCGCGGCCATAGATCGTCGCAAAGCTGACCGCCGCCACGTAGTAAGCCCCGAGTGGTGTCAGATGAACCGTATCGGCAAAGATTGCATCCATGCGGGCCGCGCCATCCCGATCCTCGAAGCCGCCGAAGGCGGGATCGGACATGRGGCGTTCGACAAGTTCCGCAAGCGCCAGAGATGTTGGGATGAAACGCACCCGGTCCTGACGCCCGGTCGCCGCGATCTCGGCATTCACCCGCTCCGCGACACAGCGCCAGACCGGCAGTGCTTGCCGCTCGTAGTCGATCCAGTCGGCGGGATTGCTCCTGTCCGCCAGGCTGATCCATGGCGCGTAGAAATAGGTGGATCCGGCAGGATTGGCGGCGATGAAGTCGCTGTGGAACCGGTAGAGGGAGGAAWCCGTATCGTGCCATGCAAGCGAATCGAGAAGCCCATGCTGCTCCGTGATGATGAGCAGATCGTAGGGCCTGGCATCGAGACGCGGAAATTTCCCCGCGAGCCGCTGGCCGATGGAGGAACCGTTCGCATGCTGCATCTTCCATGAAATGGAAATGCCGGCATTGCCTGCGATTTCGCTCAGATAATCGGGAAAGGGGCGATCCGTCAGGCTGTGTCCCGAAATCAGCGCATGCCCCTTGTCGGAAGACAGGAAAGGCTGCTGCGGCCCGGAGGAAGGGTGAACTTCGATAGTTTCCGGTCTGAACATGGCCGCCCCGACGGCAATCGAGAATATTGTCGAACTTGCGCAGGCAATCGCGAACATTCTTGAAAAGCTCATTCTCCGTCGCTCCGCCTCCGCGACCTATCGCAGGTTCACGCGCGTCTATGGGACCACATGGTTGTGCCGGCAGTTCGATTTCACAAGCTTACGATTGGGCGGACCGCCATACCCTAAAGGCGCGAGCATGACGTTCAGCCTCATCCATTCGGGCTATATCCAAAAGCCGAGGCGTACTCCTTTGTGCCTCGTTTCCAGTTGTCGGGCGCCGCCGTAATATTGGTCACCCTATCCCCGGAGGGATGGGCAGGGGTTCTGCAAATAATCATCTGGAGTGATTGAATGCGTGGGAGGACGAGTCTCGCGGGCCTGTTTCTTTGCCTGTCGTTCATCGGCGCTGCAGCGCAAACCACCTATCGCCTGCAGCCGGGCGATACGCTGCAGGTATGGATCGCGCAGGAGCCGGAACTCGGCCGCGAAATCGTCATCGCCCCGGATGGCTGGCTCTCCTTTCCGCTGGCCGGACACCTGAAGGGAGCCGACCTCTCCCTGTCCGAGCTGGAAGCTCAACTCCTCGATCGGCTGAAACCCTATTTCAAGGACGTTCCCAATCTCACCATCATGCTGCGCCCGAAYGCCCAGCATCAGTCGCTCATCTACGTTACCGGCGAGGTGGTCACGCCCGGCGAATATCCCCATCGCCCCGACATGACGGTGCTGCACGGTATCAGCGTCGCCGGCGGCGTCTACCGGACCACCTTGCTTGCCGCCGATCAGGACAGGTCCGTGGTCGTGCAGCGCGAGGTGGAGCACGCAGGCAAGCATCTGGAAGAGCTGAAAGCCCGCATCCAGCGCCTGGAGGCGGAGCTTAAGGAAGCCACCACCCTCGGCACGCCCGAGGAGCTCGCGTCCAACCCCGCGCTGGCACAGGAGCAGTCGCTCCTGAATTCCCGCCGCGAGGCGGTTTCCTTGGAGGAGAGGGCTCAGCGCCAGGCCGAGGAACTCACCGAAAGGAACGCCGCCGCCTTGCGCGAACAGGTTGATATGGTCTCGAAGCGGGTCGACCTCGCCAAGCGCCGGCTGCAAAGCATCACCACGCTGGTCGCAAAAGGGGGAGCGGAGAGCTCCCAGCAGATGGTTCAGGAAGGCGTGATCGCCGAGCTGGAGGGGCAGATCAGCCGTCTGATGTCGGAAATAGCGACGGCCGATCGGGCTCGCCTTGCGGAAAACGCCCGTTACGAAAGCGCAAGGCAGGAGCGCCACACCCAATTGCTCGTGGAGCTCAACGCCGCCCGGCGCGATCAGGAAGAAACCCAGGCTAGGCTTTCCGACAGTACCCGCATCATGTCGATCTATGGAGAAAACGCGCTGGCCAACCAGCAGCGGGCCCGGCGCGTGCTCTCCTACCGCATCGTCCGCTCCGTCGATGGCGAAATACGGGAGCTGGATGCCACGGAGACCACACCCCTTATGCCGGGGGATCTGTTGCGCTTGTCCTACCGCGATGTAGAGCCCGCCCCCGTCGCGAATGCCGCTCCTGCATCCCGGCCGGACGAGCCTCCCTCCACCCAATCCACGGAAACGGTGGCGCGATGATGGAGAGGATCATGGCAGCAAGACAATGCCGTAAGCGACGCGATGAGGCGCGAAAATGATCAACGAGCTGATCCGCAACATCATCTACTATAGCGAGGTTGCGCTCGCCAAACCCTTCTATGCCATTGTGCCGGTGCTGATCGCCCTTGTGGCCGGAGCGGGTTTCATCCTGAGCATGCCCCGAAACTATCACTCGGAAGCCTTGCTGTTGATGGAGTTCCAGCAGATCCCGTCGACCCTTGTGTCTCCGACAGTCTCCAACGACCGGCTGCAGTTCATCGAACAGCGCGTGCTCTCCCGCAACAACCTGCTTGAGCTCGCGGACAAATACGATCTTTTTCCCGGACTGAGAAACGCCCTGCCCAAGAACAATTTCGCAGGCATCGTGCGCAATCACATAACGCTTCAGATCGAGATGACCGACGGGGCGGATCAGGTCGCGAGGAGCGCGACGGTGCGGGTCGGCTTCAAATACGGCGATCCGGCCCTGACTGCGCCGATCGTTTCGGACCTCGTGTCGCGGATCGTTGATGAAAACAAGCGCCTGCGCACCGCACGAGCTTCCGAAACGGCGACCTTCCTCAACCGGGAGATGGACGGATTGGCACGGCGTTTCCGCGAACGCGAGGCCGCCTGGACTGGATACATCGAGGAAAACAAGGAGGCCCATCCCTCCCGGATGCCGACCATTCTGATCGAGCTCCAGGCCAAGGAACAGGAGCTTGCGACCTTCGAGCGGACCATCGTCGCCCTCAACGAGGAAATTCGCCTGCTGGAAGCGCAGCTCCGCATGGGTGTCGAGCAGGCGAGCGATGCGAACCGTCTGCACTCCCAGATCGCGGCACTGGAGGCCGATCTTGCCGCCAAATCGCTCGTCTATTCCGATGCCCATCCGCAGGTCCGCGCGATGAGGCAACGCTTCGAGGAACTGCAATCCCGRATTGCCGTCGCATCTCCGGTTGCCGCGGCCGAGATGCCGACGGCCGAGGAGATCAAGAACCTGCCCGCAGAATTCATCCTGGTCGCCGAGCGCATCGCCAATATCAAGCCGCGCCAGGAGCAGACTGTAAATCAGCGAAACGAACTCGCCGGGCGGATCAATAGGTTGAGGGAAATCATCTCGCGTGCTCCGGAAGTCGAGGCGCAGATCCAGGCCAACGAGGCGGAAAAGCTTTCCCTGCAAAGAAGCATGGATGAGATGCAAGCCAAGCTCGACACCGCGCTTCTCGGCGAGCGGCTCGAGGAGCGCCAGGCCATGCAGCAGATCGATATCGTCGAGCAACCGGAGATTCCGACCGGCCCGTCCGGCCCGCGGCGCCTCTATCTGGCGCTCGCCGTCTGTGTCGCCGCCGGCGCCGCCGGTCTTGCGGGGATCTACGCCGCCCATCTCTTCGATGGCTCGATCCGCGGCACATTCGACCTCGCGCAGGCCCTCGCGGGCCAGACACTGGTGGTGATCCCGCGCTGGACCCCGGAGCGGCGCAGAGTAACGGCCTATTGGCGGGCCCGCGGGAACGCCGGCCCCGCAGAAACCTAGCAGATAGAGATGCCCTGAATGGAAGTCGCATAGATTACAAAGGCACAGCGTCCATGGAAATCATCAAGAATCTCTCGCCCAACAGCAGAATGGTGGACCGGCTGGACGATGCCGAGGTCGTCGAGTTCGACGCTCGAGCGGCGAATATTGCGGTCAACGGGCACCACGTCTCGGAGGCGGGTTCCGCTGGCGAAGAGGTCGAGCAACTCTCCGCCGCGCTTCTCTACGCCAAGCGCATCATCGCCTTCGACAGCGATAGCTCCATGGCTCACGCCTACGACGCCCTGCGCAACCAATTGCTGAACGAGCCGGAAGACCGTGACATGCGGGTGATTTCGGTCACCGCCCCGACACGCGGCTGCGGCGCGACGGTGACGGCCGTCAATCTGGCCTTCAGCTTCGCCCGGGTGCCGGGAACGAGCGTACTGCTCGTGGACGCCAATGCGCGCAGGCCGGCGGTCGGAAATGTTCTCGGATTGCCCGATGAACCGTTATTGGATGATCCCCTCGGCGGCTGGTTGACCTCGGTGGGCCTGCGTGGGGTGGATATCCACCTTCTGCGCGCCGCCTGGGGACCGGGCAAGGTTCCGCTTGCGGCCGATCTGGCGCGAATGAGAGCGCAGGTGCGCTATGCCCGCCAGATATTGAAGCCCACGATTACCCTGCTCGATCTGCCGCCGATGCTGAGTTCGGATGAGGCCGTTCCCTTCGTGGATGAGTCCGACACGATCGTCTTCGTCCTGGCGGTCAACCGCTCGAAGCTTTCCGAACTGGAGATCTGCCGCAGCTATCTCAAGCCCGGCAAGGGCATGCAGGTCGTCCTCAACAAGACGAAGAGGCACGGTCTCTGATGTCTTCCGGCCCGGATGATCTCCTCGACGGCACCGGCTTCAAGCTGGCGATCGTCATCGTCAATTTCCGCACCGCCGATCTCGTCATGGATTGTCTGGCGTCCTTGCATGTGCCGGGAACCGTACCTTCCGAAACCCGCGTCATCGTCGTCGATGGAGCCTCTGGCGATGGCTCGGCCGAGCGCATCTCTGCAACCATTATCGAAAACGGCTGGGTCGATACCACAAGCCTTGCTCTCGAGGTGAACGGCGGCTTTGCCTATGGCAACAACCGAGGCATCGAATATGCCAGGGCCAATTTCGGTGACCCGCGTTATGTCCTGCTGCTCAATCCCGATACGGTTGCCCGGCCAGGCAGCATTACCCGATTGGTCGAATTCATGGACGCCAATGGCAAGGCGGGCATAGCCGGCAGCCGCCTGGAGCATCCGGATGGCAGGGGCCAAGCCTGCGCCTTCCGCTTCCCCTCCATTGCCAATGAGTTCGAAAGCGAAGCAAAACTCGGCCCGGTCACGCGCCTGCTCGATCGCTGGCGCATCGCTCCCGATATGCCGAGAGAAGCCAGCCGGATCGATTGGGTATCGGGCGCCAGCATGCTCATACGCACTGATGTGTTGAACGAGGTCGGCTATCTCGACGAGGGATATTTCCTCTATTACGAGGAGCTCGATTTCTGCCTTCGCGCGGCCCGCGCCGGCTGGCCCTGCTGGCATGTGCCGGAGAGCCGGGTCGTGCATCTCGTCGGCCAGTCGACGGGCGTCACGCGGCACGATCGCCCTTCCAGGCGCCCGGTCTACTGGTTCGAATCCAGGCGCCGATACTACCTCAAGCACAAGGGCGCGGTTTATGCGATCATCGCCGACCTCGCCTGGCTCGCCGGCCATCTGCTGTGGCGCACCCGGCTTCTGGTCGAAGGTAGAAACGGGAATGCACCACCGCATATTCTGCAGGATTTCATCCGCCACGCCGGCCCATTCCGCGGCGCCTGAATTAGCGCCGCGGCCTCAGGCGGTACCGGCCTGTGCCATCAGGCTTTCCAGGAGTGCCGCCGACCTGTTGATGTCGTGCCGCTCCAGCGTGCGCCGGCGGCCTGCCTCACCCTTCCGGAAGAGTTCGAAATCGCTGGCCGAAAGCGCCTGCCGCATTGCGTTTGCGAGCGCATCGAGGTCGCCTGCGGGAACGAGCCAGCCATTGTCCGGCTGCACCAGTTCGGGAATGCCGGCGATATAGGTCGAGATTACTGGGCGTTTCAATGCCAGGCTTTCCATCAGCACGACCGGCAGCCCTTCCGCGAAACTCGGCAGGACCAGCGCCCTTGCCCGCAGGATCTCGCTTCGGACGGCTTCCTGCGCGAGCGTGCCGGTCAACATTACGCTATCCTCGAGGCCGAGCCGGCCAGTCTCCCGTTCGATCTCCGCTCTCAGCGGTCCGTCGCCTACGAGCACCAGTTTGAAATGTAATCCTTCCGCCCTGAGCTTCGCGACTGCCTGCAGCAGCAGGATATGTCCTTTCTGCTCCGATAGGCGCGCGATGCAGAGAAGCCTCGGCTCGACGCCATGAGCCTCCACGTCATCCTTCAGGTAGCGCTCGTCAATCCCGCAGCGCACCACCTGCACCTTTCGCCAATCCTTGAGATCAGCCCAGCGCAGCAATTGGCTGCGGCCGTAGGAGCTGACCGCAACGACGAAGGAAGAGGCGCAAATCTTTTCGTTGAGCGCCAGCCTTTCCGGCCGGTCGAATTCTTCCGGCCCGTGTACCGTAAAGCTGAATCTGAGCCCGCTTATTTGATGTGCCAGCACCGCGACCGTGGCCGGATTCGTGCCGAAATGGACGTGCAGATGCTCGACCCGGTCCTTTCGGCACCAGTCAGCCAGGATCACTCCTTCGTAGAAATAGGCGAAATGCCGAAGGTACTGGCCGCCGGAGGCCCGCGCGAAGCGGATCGCACTGACGAATGCCCGCATTGTCGAAGCGGGATTGGCGGAAAGATTGCGCAAGAGGCTTCCGAGCACGCGCTGTACGGGCGTCTTCAGAATATGCTTGGTTTTTTCCGCCTCCTGCAGATCGCCGGGGTCCTTCAACTCGCCTCGGAAGGGTCGCACCGCATATCTTGCGATCTCGTGGCCCCGTGCTTCGAGCGCGGCGATTTCGCGGCGTATGAACGTGTGGCTCGGCGCTGGATACTGGTTGGTGAAATACGCGATACGCATTTCGCAAGCGCCTTTTTCCTGTCCGCTCGCAATGGCGGCCTCCTCCTTCGGATATAGCAAAACACGCCGCGAAGTCTGAGCCGGACAAAAAGCGTAGGCGCCCCTCACCTCTTCCACCAAAGGGGTAAGTTTACATGACACGAGCTAAATTTTAGAAACGTTAGAGAGACTTATCCGAGAAACGGCTGGCGCCGGAGGCGCGCCCGGATGGATACGGCAACCATAGCTCACCGTGATTTTCCCACCCTTGGCGCCACAACCGGAGTGGTCGTTATCGGGCGGAACGAGGGTGAGCGCCTGATCCGCTGCCTCGATTCCCTTGCGCCATACCGCGATCGCACGGTCTATGTCGATTCCGGCTCCTCCGACGGCAGCATCGAGGCTGCCACCGAACGCTGCGCCTTCGTCCTTCAGCTCGACATGACCCGGCCCTTCACGGCGGCTCGCGCCCGCAATGCCGGCTTCGACGCCCTGATGCAACGCTGGCCCGGTACGGCTTTCGTCCAGTTCGTCGACGGTGACTGCGAAGTCGACGGACGCTGGATCGAAACCGCCGCCGCCTTCCTGATCGCGCGAAAGGATGTCGCCCTGGTCTTCGGGCGTCGTCGGGAGCGTCATCCGGAACGCACGATTTTTAACGCCATGTGCGATCGGGAATGGGACGGTGTTCCGGGCGAGGTCCAGGAATGCGGCGGGGACATTCTGATCAGAGCCTCCGCCCTGCGGAAACTTGGCGGCTATTCGAACCATCTGATCGCGGGTGAGGAGCCGGAGCTTTGTATCCGGCTGCGCGAGAAGGCTTGGCGGATTTGGCGCCTGCCCGCCGAAATGACCCGTCACGATGCCGACATAACCCGCGTCGGCCAATGGTGGAAACGAAGCGTGCGCTGCGGACATGCCTATGCGGAAGTATCGCATCTGCATCGCGGCTCTCCATTCCGCATCTGGACGCGGAATGTCCGCCGCTCGGTTTTCTGGGGCGCTCTCCTGCCTTTGATCGCGCTTGTCGGCGCGGCCGTCCAGCCGGCCGCTCTCGGGCTTCTTCTGGCCTATCCGCTTCAGGTCGTCCGTCTGGCCCACAGGTCTAAGGCCATCCCCGACTGCTGGAGCAATGCCCTCTTCGCCGTGCTCGGCAAATTCGCCGAAATGCAGGGCATCGCCCGTTTCCATGTCAACAGGCTCATCGGCCGGCGGCAGGCGATCATCGAATACAAATGAGCGTCAGTGCCCCACCGGATAGGCGAGCGGCTTCCAGTTCGGGTCGGGCCAGACGAAGGGATTACCGTCGGCCTCGGGCCGCGCATTCGCGAAGTAATCCCGGCAGCGCCCGACCTCGCCGACCTCTCCCTTCATCGTCCAGTAGCTTTCACAGGCGTTCTTGGCGATTCCTTCGCGGCAATCTTCCATCGTCAGGCTGCTCAGATCGGTCTTGGCTTCGAATTCGCGCACATGGTTCCAGGCGATCGTCTGGAGCGCCTTTGCCGTTTCCGGGCGCAGCATAGGCGGCGCTTTCGCCCCGATGGGAGAGGCATGATAGATCGATGCATAGTGCACGGCCGCCATGAAATAGATGCCGAGATCGGTCAGGTGTACGTCGTCCTTGAATATCCGGTCGAGCTTCTGCTGCACCGTGCCCGATATGGCCGGCACGTTTCCCTTCAGCGCATGTTCTACGAGCTCGACCATCGCGGTGCCACCGGGCAGGACCGAAAGCCGGGCGGGCCGCTCCTCCGCCTCGAGGGTGAGTTGCACCTTGCGGGCAACGCATTGGAAAACCAGCGAGGCATTCCTCTCATGCCTGATCCAAGGTTCGGGATCGGCCTTATCCACGCCCAACCAGACGTGATAATAGAGCGTGCGGGCCTTCGGATTGCCATCCACCAACCGATCATGGAAGCTTCTGAGATAGCCGACGGAATTTTCCCAGATCACTGTACCGATCACCGAATGCCCTTCGGTCGCAACCAGCGTATCGTAGCGACGGCCCTTCACCAGGCRCTTCGGGTTACGAAACTCCTCGACGACGTTCATCCCGTCGCCCCTCCGGTTCTTGCCATAGCTGTAGCCGGCCCAGCCTCCGTCGCCCCAGGTGCGGACCCGCAGAGGCGAACCGATGACGATCTGCTGTTCCCAGCCGATCTCCTTGCCGAGGCTTCTTGCGATAAGCTCGATATATTCCGGCAGCGGATTGTCCATCAAGCTGTGGCCCGTATAGAGCACCTGGGCGGACTGCCGCTCCCCTTCCGTTGCCATGGACATCGGAGCGGCGGAAAACAGCACCGAGGCGGCAAGCGCAGCGCCGAGTCTTGCGAGAATGCGCATGTTCTTCACTCCTTTCGAATATCCGCGAACGCCCAGTATTTATTGAGGGCGAAAAGGATTGCCGGCACGCCCACCCCCATGATCGGCAGCGCGTAGGTATAAGGGTAGGCAAGCACGTCCACGACAACGTGAACGACGGCCGCATTCATGAGGAAACCCGTTAGCGAGACGGCGATGTACCGCAGGAAGCGCCGCCGCCTTTGCGGCCGGTCGATGCTCTTCGAGGGGAAAGTCCAGCTCGATTGACCCGCGAACGAGAGGATAAAGGCGGCGAGGAAGCCCACCACGTTCGCAAGCGACGGCTCGAGGTTTGCCAAATCGATCACCAGGCTGAAAACGAGAAGATGCACGCAAGTCGCCGCAAGCCCGACGAGACCGAAGCGCGAAAGCTGTTCGGCCAGCTTCATGAGGTCCCGCATCGGTAAGATCTGCTTCGCAGCACTCATCGCCCGCCCACCACGCGCATTTTCTGCAAGCGTCCGGTCGATTGCGCGACGGGAGGCGTCGGGCCGATCCCAACGGTACGCATCCTGCTCGTGACCCTGTCCACGAATTCCCATTGGATGCCGAGGCCAAGCCGCACGAGCGCTGCGCCGATGCCCGCAAGCGCCCAGTAGATATGGGGAATGACCGATACGCTGCTCGTGGTCGCGATCGTGAAGAGCACAGCCAGCAGGAGGGCCAGATAGCCCTGATAACTAACCATATCCGTTTTGCTCCTGAGGAAGAGGCTCGCGATCTTGGCGGCGACCATTCCGAAGACCAGCAGAAAGAGGACGAGGCCGATCAGGCCGTATTGCAGGGCCACCTGCAGATAGGAGTTCACGACATCGACGATCCCCTGACCCTGGATCATTCGCAGCATCTCCGGCTCGCCCAGAAAGCTCTCCGAGCCGAGTAGCGGATAACGGCCGATTACGATCATCGAGTTTTCGAAGAGCTGCGAGCGGTAAGTCTCGCTGCCGCGGTCGGCGGAACCGACGAACGGAAGCAGGTTGATGAACCGGTCGATGACGGTCGGATGAAGGGCTGCCACGGCGAGCAGCACGGGAACGCCTCCGAAAAGCAATCGGAGCGATCTCCGCAGATTGGTGAGGAGCAGCACCACTGCGCAGAATGCGAAGCCGAGCCACGGACCGCGCGATACGCTGGACAACAGCCCGCCCACCATCAGGGCGAGCGCCGCATAGCGCCACAGGCCGACGGCCTGCTGGGTC
Source organism: Rhizobium sp. LCM 4573 (assembly GCF_001854865.1). Taxonomy (GTDB): domain Bacteria; phylum Pseudomonadota; class Alphaproteobacteria; order Rhizobiales; family Rhizobiaceae; genus Neorhizobium. The sequence goes on from NZ_MDDW01000001.1 coordinate 1,011,951, forward strand.
CGAAGCGCCAGCAGGCAGCCCCCTCCCACCATGCAAAGGAAGCCGAAGGCGATGGATTCGACGGAAGTCGTGGCCGCGCGCAACAGCCCGTCACGGAAAAGATATGCGGTAAGCAGAAAGACATCCCACTCCTGCAGCACCACGTAATAGACCCGCCAGCTTCTCCAGATCTCGAACATGCCGACTGCCGCAAGCGGCATGGTCGCAACCGCGAAGGCGAGGAGCGCCTGGTTCACCTCCCGGGCCGACCGCAGGGCGCGGCTGAAAACGAAGTAGGGAAGCAGGATATCGAGGAAATAGCCCGGCACTACCCGCAGGACGGAGTTGAAGTCTCCGAGCCGCAGCGAAAGCAGGYAAAGGAAGCTGAAGAAGGCCAGAATCGCCGCGTCGGTGCCGCGGAGTTCCCGATTTTCCCGGTTTCTCCAGAGATCGACGGCAATGGGCAGAAGGATCAGGAGCGCAAGCAGCCGTGGGGGGTTGAGATCGATGATCCTGTTGAAGACTGGCGGAATTCCCATCCCCACGGCGACGCATGGCGCCGCAAACATCAGGACGAGATAGAGAAGAACCGGCCGCTTGGAATAACGAAGTATGTAAATGCTCATAAGGACGAGCACGAAGGCGAAGTCCAGAAAGCTCCTCGACAGGAAGGTCGCGCATGTGGTCGCGAACCAGCAGTTCCGCCATAGCCGGAACTCATCATCGTCGATAAGCGGAACGGCTATCCTCCTGGCGATGTAGAACGCAGGAAGGCTGATGATCAGAACATAGGTGAGTGCTCGAAGATATTCAGGCATCTGGAGGCTCACGCTCGGCACGACGGGATGGTGGGGCTTCCCGCTCGCAATCATCCTGTTCCATATCCGCTCCCCGGGGCTCATGCGGCATCGTGCGGTGTTCATGCGCACGGTTCCGACGCCAGCGTATAGGCGAGCTCTCGCCGCCACAGCCTGCCCAAAGGAGGTAACGTCTACTTCGACCTGCCTATGGCACCCCCTTTTGGAGTGATTGTTTTCTCTACCCTGCTGCCTTTCGATTCCGGGCGATCCGCGGCCATGCGAGCGCGGCGCCTTTCAGCGAAAACCTTCGGGAGCAGACATGGGGACCGGGAAACAAAACCTCGCCGTGAGCCGCCGCACGCTTCTGCAACTCCTCTCGACCACGGCTATCGTGCTGCTTCTGACGAGCGCGAGTTCCGATCACACGACGGAGGGCGGCCTGCCTTCGGGCCACCTGGGTCTCAATCTCAGCGGCATGAGCTACTGGGCGACGGAACAGGTCTTTTCCAACCTCGCCCATAATGCAGCTCGCTGGCGGGTTCAGATCGAAGGCGCGCCTTTCACATGGGACACGCCCTTGCCGCCGATGACGCCGGAAGGCTACCCGAAGGAAGTTCCGAAGGGAGCGGTGTTGGACAGTTTCCTGATCTTTACGGAGCACCGCAGAAACCTTCCTGTCCAACTTTCGGTCCACTACGACGGCAAGGGCCGGATCGGCTATGTGGGCGGGGCGGAGCTGGAGGCACGCGCGCCGGGACGCGACGACGTCCGCAATCTTCGCAAGCCCGATCCTTTCACTGCCCGCATCCTGGAAACCGACCCGGCCGATCCCATCCGCAATCTTCGTGTCTACGAGCGCGGTCAGACGCCCGAAAGCAACTTTCGGGAACCGTTCCTGAAACGTCTCGAAGGTATGGCCGCGCTTCGCTTCATGGACTGGATGGGAACCAATAACTCGGCGGTTCGCACGTGGGCTGACCGGCCAAGGGTCGGTCAGTTCGGCCGGTCCGATCTTGGCGTGCCGCTTGAGTACATGATCGAGCTCTGCAACCTGGTGAAGATCGATCCCTGGTTCAACATGCCTCATCTGGCCGATGACGACTACGTCCGCCGCTTCGCGCTTGCGGTAAAGGATGGCCTCGACCCGAATCTCAGAGTGAATGTCGAATATTCCAACGAAGTCTGGAACATGATTTTCGGCCAAGCCGATTATTCAGGGAAGCAGGGGCTGGCGCTCGGCTTCTCGGAAAACGGCTATGAGGCGCAGCTTCGCTACTATGCCCACCGCACGAGCCAAATCCTCGCCATTTGGGAAGATGTGTTCGGCGCCGAGAAAGAGCGGGTCGTCGGCATCTACGCCGCCCAGTCCGTCAACGACTGGACCAGCACCACCATCCTCTCCTGGAAGGGCGTGAAGCAACATGCCGATGTGTTGGCCATCGCGCCTTATTTCGGAGGCGGGCTCGGCTCGCCCGAACGCGCGGAGGAGGTTTCGGGATGGTCGCTCGATCGGCTGTTTCTGGAACTCGAGCGTGAAATCGAGACGGAGAACAGGAAGGCCATTCTCGCCCAGGCGGCGGTCGCCAGGGAATATGGCGTCAAGCTCTATGCCTATGAGGGTGGCCAGYACCTGGTCGGCCACGGCGGGGCCGAAAACAATGAAAAGCTGACCAGCCTCTTCATCGCGGCAAACCGTGATCCCCGTATGGGGGAACTCTATATCCGGCACCTGAAGACCTGGTGGGCCTCCGGCGGTGATCTCTATGCGGTCTTCTCGTCCATGGGCGAGCCCAGCAAATGGGGAAGCTGGGGACTTCTGGAAGTCGAGGGCGAGAGCCATCCCAAGTGGCAGGCGATCCAGCACTTCATCAAGGGGTGAGCGCCCTTCTCCAATCGGCGTAGGGCGCGTCTCTTCTTCCACCCCTTTGCATAGTCCTTATCCGAATGGGCAGGTCGGCAGACGGCGGGGCAGAGCCCTAGAGTTGAGCTCTCCAGAAAAGCCGGATGCGCTCCCATGACGAATGTGATTGCAGGCGAAAAACCGTTCTCGACCATCAGCCTGATCGTGCCCGTCCATAACGAGGAGGCGACCGTCGGCCCCTTCATCGAGACCGTACGCTCGGTTCTCGAACCAATGTCGCGGCGGGGCGTGTTCTTCGATTTCATCTTCATCAATGATGGAAGCCGGGATCGCACCCTGGAATGCCTGATGGAGGCACAGCTGAGCGAGCCGCGCATCCGTATCATCGATCTTTCACGCAATTTCGGCAAAGAAGCCGCGATGACGGCCGGTCTCGATGCCTGCGAGAGCGACGCCGCGATCCCTATCGATTGCGATCTGCAGGACCCTCCGCAAGTCATCCCCCTGCTCGTGGAAAAGTGGCGGGAAGGCTACGAGGTGGTGCTCGCCAAGCGCGCCGACCGGTCGAGCGACGGGTTTCTGAAGCACTGGACGGCATCCATGTTCTACCGGCTGCACAACCTGATCGCCTCGCAGCCGATCCCCGCGGATGTGGGGGATTTCCGTCTCATGGACCGTCAGGTGATCGAAGCGCTCAAGGCGCTTCCCGAGCGCCGACGCTTCATGAAGGGTCTGTTCGCCTGGGTGGGTTTCAGGACAGCCACGGTCGAATATGTGCGAGAGGCCCGGATCGCCGGCAAGTCCAAGTTCTCTGGCTGGCGGCTATGGAATTTCGCGCTTGAGGGCATCACGTCCTTCTCCACGCTGCCGCTTGAAATATGGACCTATATCGGCGCCGGCATTTCCGGCGTGTCCTTCCTCTACGGCGTCTTTACCATCGCCAAGACCCTGCTCTTCGGTGTGGATGTTCCCGGCTATGCCTCGCTGCTGGTCAGCATGCTCTTTCTCGGAGGTATCCAGATCCTGGGGATCGGCATCCTCGGCCAGTATCTCGGCCGCGTCTACTCGGAGATCAAGCAGCGGCCGATCTACATCGTCCGACGCAGGATCGAGGCAACCACCACCGCACCCAGCCTCAAGCCGGTCGCCATGGGGCGCAAGCCGCGCCGCTACGCTTCCCTTTCATGACGATTTATCAGGCTGGGGCGGAGGATTGCGCCCGCCTGAAGACCGCAGCCTCACTGGCCCGGTTGCTCCAGATGATGACGGCGATACAGATCGCGACGAGCACGAGCGTCCGCGAATGGACGAGCAGCGGAAAATCGATGTCGCGAAACAGCCTTTGCGGGATGAAGAAGAGGAGCGCCGTCGCGGAATAGAATCCGAACCTGGCGAAACTGCCGCTTTCGAGCACCATCAGCAATCCATAGCTCCACAGCAGGATGACCGCGACATAGTCATAGTCATGGGCATAGAGGAAAGTGAACGAAAGCACGAGCAGAGCATGGATCGTCGTCGTTCGGTTCAGATAACGTCGATAGCCGTAGAGAAGGCCGAGACCCGCCAGGCATGAGATCACCATCAACATACGGCTGGCTGCAAAACCATGCGCCACCAGCAGGCTTTCAAGCCCCACCACGAATGGCGATCCCGGTGCGTTGATAGCGACGCTCGAATATCCCCCGAGCGAGGTGAGCCAGCTCTCGAAGGGCACGAGAGGTCCGAGCACGAGCGCGCCCGGCACGATCATCAGCGCGGCGAGCAAGCCGCCGACCACCAGCACGGCGATATTGAGCGACAGGATGAGCCACAGGACATACAGGATGGAAAGCTGCGGCTTCAGGGTCGCGATCCCGAGCAGGAGGCCCGAGACGAACCAGCGGCCGTTCCGCAAGAAGTGCCAGGATAGAAGCAGCGCGGCGGTGACCGGCAAGGTCATCTGTCCTTGATAGAGGCTGGTGGCCGTATAGGGATTGCCGATGATGAGAGCCAGAGCCAGTGCCTGGGCGATCGTCATGGTCCTGAAGCTGTCGATATGCAGGAACCAGATATTGGCGAGGTAGCAAAGAACCGCGATCGAGATCAGGCTGATGGCGATATGAAGCCAGAGCGCGGCTGGCTGCGGAAGGAAGTTGTAGGCGGCRACAATCGAAAGCGAGTGCGGCGGATAGGAATAGGGCTGTGGCGAATTCATCAATGCCAGCCAGGGATCGGTGCCGCCCAGAAAAAGAGTCCCGCTGCGATAGAAAACGAGGAAGTCGTCGCCGATCGGGGCGGCCTTCAGCATTCCCTCTATTCCGACCGCGTAGAGCATCGCGAAAGCGATCGCGAGGATGCCTGCGGAGACGAAGCCGTTGGAAACGAACGGGATGCGAGCCACCTTCATCATGAGCCCTCGCCGACGGAAGCGCGGCGGATGCCTCTCGGCATCCCCTGTTGCTTGATAGCGTCGGGAAGGGATCACGACGAGTGCTCCAATAAGCGTAGTCTAATCCTTATGGCGGGCTTGCGGCTGCGCGCGGAACGCCTACGTCCAAGGGATGATCCCTGGTGATGTTCCTGAACCCGGCCCGGCTTCGGTATGATCGAAACGGCGGGCGGAGCGCTGCCGCCGTAGAACGTCCACGGACATGCTCGGCACGATGGTTCAGGGGATCCGTATGACTGACAACCTCTCCGATTTCGTCGTGATACCGGAGAATGCTCCGCTGCGCTTCCGGTCGCGGCTGGGATTGATGCCCAGCGAAACGCCTCGTGTGGCCTTCATCGCCGGGCCCGGCGACGTCGCCGGAACGTTCGATCATTGGATCGAAGGGCGTTTCGACCCGCGCACGCCTGTCGTCGCCTATTCCACGATGTTCTACACGCTGATCGAGAAGCTGCAGTCCATGGCACTCGTCATCTCGGAACCGGAAGGTCTGCCGAAGCATCGCGACCCTCGCTTCCGTTTCGTGAGGGTCCCGCGCGACCGCCCAAACGGCGGCTTCTCCTATCGCAAGGCGAGCATCGTCTTCAGCCGGAATGTGGCCCGGGAATTGAAGAAATTCGAGCCTCATGTCGTTCTGCTCGGTGTCGACACTCCCTGGTGGCTGATGCGCTCCATTCCCAAAAGCACACGCGTCGTGCTGACAGCGCATAACAATTTCTGGCCGATGGGCCTCAAGTCGAACACTCTCAAGGATCGGCTGAAGCGGCGGATGACGAGCATGTCGATGCAGCGCGTCTGCTCCGGCGTCTGCACTTCCGAGGAAACCAGGCGGCAGGTCATAGAACTCCGGCCCGGCGCCGGAACCGGCCTTTACTCGGAAGTACCGCAGGTACTCTCGAAATTCCTGAGGGTTCCGCGACGGTCCGAGCAATTGACCCGCATCCTGTTCCTCGGCCGTCTTCAGGAGGAGAAAGGGGTCTTCGATCTTCTGACAGCCTTCGAAGCCGTGGCGTTTCGAAACCCCGGCCTGACCTTGACTTTCGCGGGCACCGGAGAGGTCGAGAGCGAATTGCGCAGGCGCATGGCTCTATCCCCGCACCGCAGCCGGATCAGCATGCTGGGACAGCTCAGTGCGGAAGACGTGCACCGGGAGCTCGAGCGCACGGACCTCCTCGTCTGTCCGACCCGAAGCACCTTCCCCGAAGGGCTGGCGCTCGTGGTGGTGGAAGCGGCCGTACACGGAGTTCCTGCGATCCTAAGTTCGGTCGTGCCCGCGAAGGAGCTCGTCGCCGAAGCCTGCGTCGAGTTTCCCGCGGACGATGCGCAAGCATTGACATCCGCGCTGGCCTCGCTGGCGAACGATACCGAAAAACTGCACGAGCTGCAGGATATGCTGGCCAAGGGCCGGCAGAAGTTCTTTGATCGCTCGCTTTCCTGGGGCAGCCAGCTTTATAACGCTTTCGTGGCGTGATGCCGCGCACGAAAAAGGCCGGTCACCGAAGCGGCGACCGGCCTTTTCACCCCGCCGAAACCCAAGGCGTTCTGCTCAAGTCCGCCGGGCAAGCCTAGCACAACCTCGAAGCCYTGAAATTGCAAACCGGCAACACCCGCGCTGCAATTTCCCCTGGCGGGGACCCTCCGGGCATAGACCATTCGATTGAATTGACTTCAGAATGCAACCAAAAGAAAATTATCCCGCCAAAACAGTCCAATTGAAGGCTCGAACGGGAAAAACGGTCGAGCCTTCATCTTTTTGGTGAAAATGACTTCGGCCTCAGCCTGTGATATCGTTCGCCCCGAGGCTTGTAGTCTTCACGTTCAGACGTCCTGTCCTTTGGCACCTCCGGCGAATGGGAGGTGAGGTGCCGTTCCCACGAGGACAGTATCAAACAGCATACGGCCCATCGGCCTCTCTATCGCATGCGCATTTGTCTTTTTGGACACTCTATTTCGGAGCGGAATCAATGCTCCACCTGACGGAGGAGGACAAAATGCACACCAATCTCCTGAAAAGGATGACGTTCCACTGTGCCGGCTGCCATCACACCGTGGCGATCCACGATGATGAGCTTCTGGACAGCGAAGATATTCTCTGGTGCTTCCGGTGCGGAGCTAGGCTGGGGTCCTATACGAGCATCAAGGAACAGCAGAGACCGGCCAAGAACTGATCGATCCGCACGATGGGATAGCCAGGGAGAGGAGGCCCCGRCATTCCCGCTCGGCGGGCGTGCCTGCTCAGGTCACCGCCGCGCGCGCAGCCTGCCGCCAGCCGCAGGCAATTTCCCTTTTCCCGATGCCCGTCAGCGCTCGGYGAATGCCCGCGACATGCTGTCGGTGATCGGTTTCACGAGATAGCTGAAGAAGGTTCTCTCGGCGGTCTGGATCATCACCTCGGCCGGCATGCCCGGTTGGGGGGTGAAGCCCCTCACCCTAGCAAGCTCCTGCGACGAAACGTTGATGCGGGCAATGTAGACATCATGGTTGTTGGCTGGATTCGCCTTGTTGTCTTCCAGCGCATCGGCCGAGACATAGATGACATCGCCGTAGATGACGGGCGTCGTGCGCTGGTTCAGCGCCACCAGACGTATGCTCGATGTCTGCCCGATCTTCACGCTGTCGATCTCGTTACGGGGAACCTTCGCCTCGATGATCAGCGGCACTCCCGCCGGCAGGATTTCCATGATCCCTTTCCCGCTTTCGATGACGCCGCCGGTGGTGTGGTAATAGGTCCGCACGACTGTGCCGGTAACCGGCGCCACGATCGTGGCGCGCCGCAAGACGTCGTCGGCTTCGCGGAACTGTTCGCGCACGGCATCCCGCTCGCCCTGAATGGACTGCAGGCGGTCGAGCRCTTCTTCCCGATAGGTATCCTCGGCGCGCGCGATTTCCTGCTGCTCCTTCAGCAATTGCGCGCCGGTTTCGGCGACCTCGGCCTCGAGCCGGCCGATCTGACCTTCGGCATCGGCGATCGCTCTTTGGAGCGCCTTCACCTCGGTTGCCCGCAGCAGGCCCTTGGCCAGAAGAACGCGCTTTGTTTCATATTCGTCCTTCAAAAGCGCAAGCTGGCGGAAAAGCGCTTCCTTTTGCCGGCTGTAGCCTTCGCTGCGGAATTCCAGTGCCTTGATGTTCTGCCGCAGCAGGGAAAGCTCAGTGGCGAGCTTGAGGCGCTGAGCCTTGAAGTTGAGCTGCTGCGTCAGCACCAGCGAAGAGACGTCCTGGTCGTCCTTGATATCACCAAGAAAATCGGGAAGCGTCATCGTATCGGCGATCTCAGATTGCGCCGCGAGCCGGGCAGCCGTCGCCTCCAACCTCACCCGTCGCAGGAAAAGCTCCCGCTTCTTGGCCTTCGCCGCCGTCTCGTCGAGCAGGACGAGTGGCTGGTTCTCGACCACCTGATCACCCTCCTTCACAAGCAGTTCCTTGATGATACCGCCCTCGAAATGCTGGACGACCTTGTTGCGGCCGGTCGCGACGAAACTGCCCTGCGCGATCACCGCCGCAGCAAGCGGCGCGGTCGCAGCCCATGTTCCGAACCCGCCGAAGGCGACCGCCACGAGGACGATCCCTGCTGTCGTATGCTTCCAGATCGAGCGCGGAACCTCGGAATACCACTCTATGTCGTGGAGCTTCGGACCTTCGGGCATGTTGACCTCTCATTTCCTACTGCAGCTGATGGCCGAAAGAGCCGTTCTCGATGCTGATGCCGCGCGCTTCGATCGCCTTGAGGACCTCCATGCGCATGCCGAACAGCGCAACCGTGCCGTTGACGATCAGCAGGATCTTGTCGACCGTGTTCAAAAGCGCCGGCCGCTGGGTGATCGTAGCAACGGTAATCCGGTTCTCCTTGGCATGCTGAAGCGCACGCAGCAGTGCCGCATCGCCCGCGCCGTCGAGGTTCGAGTTCGGCTCGTCCAGCACCACCATGCGCGGGTCGCCGAAGAAAGCCCTGGCCAAGGCGATACGCTGCTTCTGGCCGCCGGAGAGCGGCGAGCCATCCGTCGCCACCACGGTCTCGTATCCGTGCGGAAGATTGGCGATCATCTCGTGAACGTCGGCAAGCATCGCGGCCCGATAGATCTGCTCGTCGGTGGCATCCTGCCGCATGCGGGCGATGTTCGCCTTGATCGTTCCGGGGAAGAGCTGCACATCCTGCGGCAGGTAGCCGATATTTTCGCCGAACTGCCGCTGATCCCAGTTGCGAAGGTCCATGAGGTCCAGCCGCACATTTCCGGATGTGGGCAGGATCGAACCGACGAGCATCTTTCCGAGCGTCGTCTTGCCCGCTCCGGAATTACCGATGATCGCAAGCGAATCCCCCGGCTGTAGCGAGAAGGAAATGCCGTTAAGCACCACGCGCTTGGTCCCCTGCGGCACGTAAAGCAGCCTCTCGACATCTAGGCGGCCCTCCGGTTTCGGCAGGTTCAGCCGCTCGAAATTGAGGGGCGATGACTTCAGGAGCGCCGTGATGCGGCCATAGGCGGCGCGCGACTGGCTGTATTGGTTCCAGCCCTCGATAGCGCCTTCGATCGGTGCAAGCGCACGGCCGGCGATGATGGATGCCGCGATCACCATGCCGCCGGTAAGCTCTCCCTCGATCGAAAGATACGCGCCCCAGCCGAGCATGGCGATCTGGGTGACGAGCCGGCAGGCCTTGGAAATGGATGCGATGGTGATATTGCGGTCCTGCGCGACGACCTGCGACCTCAGCGATGAGGCGGTATCCCTTCCCCAGATCTGCACGGTCTCGGGGATCATCGCCAGCGCGTTGATGATCTGCGAGTTTCGCGACATGGATTCGAGATGGAGATTGGCCTTCACCTGGGCGGTATTGGCTTCCGCGAAGGGTTCAGCCGTCATGCGCTGGTTGACGAGCGTGAAGGCGAGAAGCAGGAGCGCCGTCAGGACGACGATATATCCCAGATGGGGATGGATCAGAAAAACGGCGAGCACGAAAACCGGCGCGATCGGCGCATCCAGGAAGGACAGCAGGGTTCGCGATACCAGGAAGGAGCGGACCTGCTGCAGATCTCCGAGGATCTGGTATTCCTTGCCGTTGCTCTGCAGCGAGGCGCGCGCGGCAGCACTCAGGATAGGAGCCCCGAGCTGCGCGGCGACTTCCACCGCCGTGCGCATCAGGATGCAGCGCCTCAAAGCGTCGAATGCCGCCTGCAGCACGACTGCCGCCACGATGATGATCGTCAGCATGACCAGAGTGTCGAGCGAGSGGCTCGTCAATACCCGGTCCGATATCTGGAACAGATAGATCGGAATGGCCAGCACGAGGATATTGCTGGCGACCGTGAACAGCATCACGAACGTCAGGTTCGTGCGCACGGCATCGACGCCGGCCTTGAGGCTTGCGGAAAAGTCCACCGGCTCGAGCCGCTTATGAAATTTTCCGCCTCCTCCGCCCGAGCCGGTCCCGCCACCGGCGGTGGGCGACTTTCCGGGAGGAGTGCTTCCAGTCCTGAGCGGCCCCGTATCCCCCTCTATAGTGACCATGCCTTCGGCGCCTTTGCCCTCGGCAGGTTGCTCGCCGGCCGGTTTCGGCCGAACTTCGATCTCGGGCTCGACGACCCGCTCGCTCGCGGGCATGGGCAGGATGTCGGCTGTTTGGGAATTGTCAGGTGGCCGCGCCGTGTTCGGTTGCGGGCTCTTGGGTTCCAATCGGGATATCGTTGCTGAACTGGTGGCGGTATCGGACGACAGCTTCAGACATTCTTCCACAGCGCGCTCCAGCTTTTCATAGATATCCTCGCTTTCAGCCCCGGGCCCCGGTTGCAAATTCGGCATTGACGGCGCTTCGGCCCTTTTTGGAATCTCCGGCATGCTTCCCCCCAGTTATCCGAGCACATGCTGCAGTCCGTCGTTCTGATAATGACTGTCGTGTTCGGGCGCCGGAAGGCCGGGCGCATCGGACTCGGCCGCCAGCATCGAGTCGTCGAGGAAGACTACGGCTTCATTCACCAGTTCATTGGGATCACGGGCGGCGAGCTCAGGTTCGCTCGAAATCAGCTCCGCCTGAATGAGCGTTTCCTGGGAATACTGCTCCCCTCCCACATAGGTCTTGCCCATGGAATCAAGATCGAGGATCGCCGCTGTGTTGATGAGCGCGTTGTCGCCCGTCGAAACAGTCCAGGACGCATCCGGATGCGGATTGATCGCATTCATCGCAAGCGCGATCTGGTCGTCATCCCCCATGATCGTGGTCTGGCGGATATATTGGATGTTGAGCAGGTCTCCGCTGATATAGAGAACCCGCAATCCTTCCATTCCCGCGAAGGCTGGGTCCGTCAGCACGCCGTTGGGAAGGCTGTTCCTGCCGGCGGCTATTCCGTTTGCCGCATCGAGATAGGCGGAAGGAAGCGCCTCGAACCGGTCTGCACCGATATTGTAGATATAGGCCTGGTTCCACAGGAGGTTCCCCGAACCGGAGAAGGAACCGTTCCCCGCCGTCTCGAAGCCCGATACCGCTCCGACGACATCATTGTCGAACAGCAAGTTGAACTGATGGATGATGTTGGCATCGTATACCGAGCCGCCGACGATGATCAGATCGTAGGAGAGCCCAAGCTCGTAGAGCGATACGTGGTTGGTGCTCGTATTGTCGCCGGCGATAACGCTCGTGGTCACGCCTGACGACGACAGGATGCCGATGTCGTTGTCGGACACGAAGACATACTGCTCGAGCCAATTGGCGATCATCAGGTCGCCCTGGATCTCGGTGATTGCCCAGGCGCTGGGGAAGCCGCCCGTTACCGGTTGTGCAACGTCCTCCTCCAGTGTGTCGAAGCGTTCGAAAGTCGCGACGTTGAAGATTTCGTTCGGAGCGCCATCATTCGTCCAGCTTCCGATCGCAGAGGTGATCGCATCCATATCCCAGATCGCATTGATCTGGATGACGGCGTTGATCTCGAAATGATCGCCCAGAACCGCGGTAACCGTCGCCGCGGCCCAGAGATTCTGCATCACCGCGTTATTGACCACGGTATTGCTGCCGGCGACGACTTCCACCGAGACGTCGATGGTGACCGTTCCGTCGGCATGCACGACGACATTGGGCTCGGGACCGTCCTCGGGATCGTCGTCGCCCTCTTCTTCATCATCGAAGGAATGATAATCGGAAAGTTTGGGCGCCTCGGACACCAGCTCGCCGTTGACATAGATGCCCTCGATGGTCGTCGCCTGATGGACGAAGACCTCCATCGGGCCTTCAGCCTCAGCGGTCCAGCTCTTCAATTGCGATGCAATGGTCTCGATGAGTTCGACCATTTCCTCGCCGGAGCCCGGCATGTCGGGATCGCCGATCGGCGATTGGGAAAGGATATCCTCGGCGACCTCCAGCAGATCGGCATCATCGACCGGGTCCGGCTTGAAGATCAGGCCGCTGCCGCCGACATTGAAATAGTCGTCGTCGGAAAGACCCGCCGCCTGCACCATGTAGTTCGCGACCGACCCCGGAGGATCGATCTCGAGCGTCACCGACATGGTACGCGGACCAACCGGACCGAGATCCTTTGGCAGGTCCATGTGAGGAAACTCGCGCTGTCCATCGACGAGAGGGATCGGCGGATGCTCGATATGCGAAAGGAACGCCGGGTGCGTGATCGGCTTCACATAGGCGGGCGCCTTGTAGCTGACGCCGGGGTCGAAGCCGAGGAACTCGAAAGGCGCCTCGAAACTGGAATCGAAGACCGGCTCGACCCGCAGAGGCTGTTGCGTCACGTAATAGCTAAAATCGGTATAGGCCTCGCGAAGGCGCACGTCCTCGATGGTTGTATGGAACAGACCGATAAAGTGGGAGATTTCCTCTGTGATCTTGTCCATCGTCGTCATGACTGGCGCCTTTCGACTGCCGTCTTTCAATGATTTCCGGGAACAGATGGACTGCGCAGGCTGGCTGCGCAGTCCTGGAGATTATGATTTGTCGCTAATCACGACGAAGGAGAGCGTTACGCGGTACCATCGTCGTCTTCGCCAACCGTGGTGCTGGAGAGGTCACCGCCCACGATCGTCATGTCGATGGCGTTCTGCTGCAGGTTCGCGCCAAGCACGATTTCCTGGTTGAACGCGCTCGTTTCGACGAACGCATCGGCAGAAGCGCTGCTTGTCCCGGTGACGTAGCCGTCGTCGCCGTTGTTGGAGCCCCAGGTCCCGCCTGCGCCGCCGGCGCCGCCAAAACCTGTCGTTGCTATGCCGCCAGCTCCACCGGCTCCACCGGCTCCACCGAAGGCCCAGCCGCCCATACCGTCGCCGCCGGTACCATCGGCCCATGCCCCACTCAGTGCATTGCCGCCGTTGCCGCCGCCAGCCCAAGCATCACCTCCATATGCGTCTCCGGTCGTTGCATCGCCGCTCATCGCGGCTCCACCGACACCTGAGCCACCGGCACCACCGGCGCCGCCCGTGCCAGAACCAGTGCCCGCACCAGAGCCCGTGCCGCTACCCGAACCGGTGGCATCGCCGCCGCCGCCGCCGGAGGCACCCGAGGCACCGCCACCGGCAGCACCGTTACCGCCTGTCGGATCGCCGGCGTCACCGCCGGTATTGCTGCCACCGTCACCGCCGGTGCCGGCATCTCCGCCAGCCGCAATGATAGGATTGACGAAACCGAGGTTCAGACCGGTTAGCGTCGTTGCGTCGCCTCCGTCGGCATCGCCGCCGCGGCCGGCATCGGTTGCATCGCCGCCATTGGCATTACCGGCGTCGCCGCCATAACCGCCGCTGCCCGCAGTATTGCTACCGCCGGCGCCGCCAGCACCACCAAGTGCAAGGCCTGCGCCAAGCCCGAGGCCGAGACCGAGGCCGAGGCCCGCGCCAAGGCCGCCGTCACCACCACGGGCGCCGGTGCCGCTGCCGCCGGCCGTATCGCCGGAGATTGCGCCGCCGCTCGTGCCGGAACCACCAGTCGCAGTACCACCTGCGCCGACACCGCCGAATGCGCTGGATATCGCGGAACCACCGGTACCGTCACCACCGGCCGCAAAGCCGCCGAGGGCTCCACCGCCTTCGCCGCCCGCACCGCCATTGGCATCGGCATGACCGCCACCGCCGCCACCGCCGCCGCCGGCGTCGATGCCGTCGGATGCAATCGCGACGCCGCCTTGCGGATCGGAATTCTGCGTAAACCCGCCAGTATTATCGACCGTGGCGTTACTCAGGGTGTCGTTGTCCTGGATATTGGCAACCTGGCTGAAGACGTTACCCACGTCGTTACCGCCGCCGGTCAATGCGCCATTGAGGTTGTCTGCGATCTGGATGTTGAACATGCCATCGATCGAACCGCCTTCATACACATCGATGTCGGCGAAATCGTCGTCTGTCGGAAGATAGTCTTCCATGCTCACGCCGACGTCGACCGTCACGTCGACGGTGGTTTCATTGACGTTCTTGTTGAAGTTGGCGTTCAGATTGCCATTCAAATTGCCATTGAGGTTGCCGTTTCCGTTGCCATTCAGGTTACCGTTGTAATTGTCGGACTCGCTGCTCTGGCTCTGTTCCTGGCTCTGTTCCTCGCTCTGCTGCTGCTGTTGTTGTTCGCGTTGCTGCTGTTGCTGCTGCTGTTCCTGACTGTCGTCATCGAGAAACGTGTCGAATGGGTTGCGTCTGTCTACCATGACTGTGTCCTCTGTCTCGCCGCGACAGCGTGACCGCCATTCATCTTCTTGGGGTCTTTGCCTGCGGCTGTTGAAGTGGAATCAGATCTGCTTTGGCATCAGGGCGCGCATCGACGCGACCGTTCGCCGGTTTCTTCTTGCGATGTCTGATTTTTCTTTTCCTCCCTGCATATCCGAGAGGGCTGAAGCTCGGTGGTCAGCACGCTGTACGCTGGTTCCTGACCATACCCGACGCACGCCGCGTTCGACCGCGACCCCGTCCCGGAACGGAGGCATACTGTGGCCTCATTGCCTATCRGTTTTAAGGTGATAGTTAGAGCTAGCGCGACTTGGTGAAGCAATCTTGCRCATAGGCAGATGGTCTAGACAGCACCCCAGCAAGAAGAAGTAGCCAAAATCGGCAAGCCTTCTCCCAAAGTATGCTTCGATCTACATCAAGGCGGGAAAAGCGGGCGAACAGTCTCTCTTTGTTCCGCATTTTCCGACTCTGAGACAGGTTTAGCCCATTGTTCCATAGCTCTTTTGGTCTATTCCCACGGGCCGGGCCTTGGATTACGTTTCTCTAATAAAAGAGGTCAGCAGCACTGCGCGGATTGGCTTCGTGGAGATAGGGAGGGGCTTGACCCATGCAGATTCCGCAAGACGTCCTGCAAAATCTCAATGCGGATCTTGCTACCGCCGCCTTGAGAAAAATGAATTCTTTCCGCACTTTGCTCTTCATCTGTACGCCGGGTACCATCTCGAACGCGATGGCTGCCGCCATAGAAAGCGAGTTCCCCTGGCTCAGCGTCAGGACCGTGCCGGATTTGAGCCTCGCCCTGGCGGAGTTCGAAAATCCCGTGCAGCTCGTCCTCGCCGATATCGATTTTGCGCGGCCGCTCAGGGATCACTGGTCGACCTTCGCCGAACACCATCCGACCGCATCGCTCGCGCTTGTCGGAATGGACGACGTGGCGATAACCGAGGATCGGCTGGCAGCGATCGATCCGCAAATCGTTCGCGGCATCCTTCCCCTCTCGGTCAATCTCGACGTCTTTCTCTCCGTCCTGCGCATCATCCTGAAAGGCGGCACCTATTTCCCCTCGATCGGCTATCGACCGTCCGCCGCCGCCTGGGACCGGGGCGAGGGCCGRYCCGAGYGGGAGCACATGCTGCCGGAAGGCGAAACGCCTTCCCTTCGCTCGATCGGCAAGCTGACGAAGCGCGAGAACGAAATCCTCGCCAGGATTGCCATGGGCAATCAGAACAAGATCATCGCCGCCGCGCTCGGGCTTTCCGAGCACACCGTCAAGATCCACATCCACAACATCATCACCAAGCTCGGTGTGCACAACAGGACCGAAGTCGTCGCCCTTTATTTCGAGCACAAGCGCAAGGAAGCCCTTCACGATGCACGCGACCAGAACCCTGGCCAGGACAGTCGATCGACCTCGGGCGACGATAGCTAGGTTCCGGGACGTCCTGCTCCTTCTTGGGCAACTGAACTATACCTGGACGAATACCGAGAGCCTGCTGATCCATATGATCGCCGGCCTTGCCGGGGTGGACAAGGAAACCGCGATCGTCATCTTCCTGACGCTCAACACCACCCGCGCCCGTATCGATCTCGTCGAGCGGCTCACCAAGATGCAGAAGACCCCGCCGGCCTGCCGGGCAGAGGTTCTGGAAGCGACACGCCGTCTTTCGGAGGAAGCCAAGCTTCGGAACAAGTACAACCACTGCATCTATTCCTTCGATCCCGACAGCGGTCTCGGCCTCACCCAATCCATGCGGATCTTCGAAAGCAAGGACGAGATCAAGTACGGAAAGATCGAAAAGCTCGACGAGCAGGAGATCGGCCGCATCAGGGAAAGCATAACCTCGCTCACCGGCATCAACCGCATGTTCTGGGATATCACGGAGCGTTACGGCTTCCCGAAATAGCCTGCTGTCCTTTCGAAGCCGGAAAAATGCCGGCCGCGGCCTTCCTCATTTCCGAAAAGACGTCAGATATAGTCCGGCACGCCACTCTCGGGCGGCGCGCGATATCTGCGCCTGTAGCGGAAACAAGGAGGATACCGCCATGAAGCTGAAAGACCCATCTCTCTTCCGTCAGGCAGCCCTCGTCGGCGGCAACTGGATCGAGGCGGCAGCGGACAACGCCATCACAGTGAACAATCCCGCCACCGGCGAGATTATCGGCCGTGTGCCGAAACTCGGCGCGAAGGAAACCAAAGAGGCAATCGAAGCCGCACGACAGGCGCAGAAAGGCTGGGCGGCCCGCACCGCCAAGGAACGCTCCACGATCCTCCGCAAATGGTTCGACCTGATGATCGAGAACAAGGAAGATCTCGGCAAAATCCTCACACTTGAGCAAGGAAAACCGCTGGCGGAGGCGACCGGCGAGATCGTCTATGGCGCAAGCTTCATCGAATGGTTCGCGGAGGAAGCACGCCGCGTCTATGGCGACATCGTTCCCGGCCATCAGCCCGACAAGCGCATCATGATAATGAAGCAGCCGATCGGTGTCGTCGCGGCGATTACGCCGTGGAATTTCCCGAACGCCATGATCACCCGCAAGGCCGGTCCCGCATTCGCGGCCGGCTGCTCCATGGTGCTGAAGCCGGCATCTCAGACGCCGTTTTCGGCAATCGCCATTGCCGTGCTTGCCGAGCGCGCCAGCCTGCCCAAAGGCCTCTTCAGCGTGTTGACCGGTTCGGCCTCCGAAATCGGCGCCGAGATGACGTCCAATCCGACAGTCCGCAAGCTCACCTTCACCGGCTCCACCGAGATCGGCGCACAGCTCTACAAGCAGAGCGCGCCGACCATCAAGAAACTCGGGCTGGAGCTCGGCGGCAACGCACCTTTCATCGTCTTCGATGATGCCGATCTCGATGCCGCCGTCGAGGGAGCCCTGATCGCCAAGTTCCGCAACAACGGTCAGACCTGCGTCTGCGCCAACCGCATTTACGTGCAGGACGGAGTCTATGAGGCGTTTTCGCAAAAGCTCGCCGCGGCCGCCGGAAAGCTGAAGACCGGCAACGGCTTCGATGAGGGCGTGATCCTCGGGCCGCTGATCGATAACGCCGCTTTGGAGAAGGTGGAGGAGYACGTGGCCGATGCCACCGGCAAGGGCGCCCGCATCGTCATCGGCGGCAAGCGGCACTCGCTCGGCGGCACCTTCTTCGAGCCGACCGTCCTGGCCGATGTCACAGGCGAGATGATGGTCGCTCGCGAAGAAACCTTCGGTCCGGTCGCCCCGCTCTTCCGCTTCAAGGACGAGGCGGATGTCATCGAACAGGCCAACGACACCGAGTTCGGCCTTGCCTCCTATTTCTACGCGAAGGACCTTGCCCGCGTCTTCCGGGTGGCCGAGGCGCTGGAATACGGCATGGTCGGCGTCAATACCGGGCTCATCTCCACGGCCGAAGCGCCCTTCGGCGGCGTCAAGCTCTCGGGTCTCGGACGCGAGGGGTCAAGATATGGCATCGAGGAATTCCTCGAGATCAAATATGTCTGCCTCGGAGAGATCGCTTAGACGGGAACGGGCTCCGGAAGAGTGCGCCGCACCAGCCGCGGCAGCATCCAGCGAAAGGCGATGCTGCGCGCGCTCTGGAAGAGGATCAGCGAAATCCAGAGCCCGTGATTTCCGAAAAGCGGCTGCAGGATCGCCCATGCGGCGAAATAGAGGGCGAGCGACAGCAGCATGAGGTTGCGCATCTCGCGCGACCATGTCGCGCCGATATAGATGCCGTCCATCTGAAAGGCGACGACACCGAAAAGAGGCAGGAGCGCCGCATAGGGAAGGAAGGTCAGCGAAAGCGCCGTGATCGCCGCGTTCGGCGAGGCAAGCTCGATCACCCACGGGCCGCTGAAGAGAAAGACGAGCGAGACGATCGCGCCGAAAACGAAGCCCCATAAGGTCGTCAGCCGCACCATGCGGTCGAAAGCCGGACGGTAATTCGCTCCGACCGCACGTCCCGCAAGCTGTTCCGCGGCGGTGGCGATGCCGTCCAGGAAGGCGACGCCGAAGAAGTAGAAACGCAGGAGGATAGTGTTCGCGGCAAGTATCTCGATGCCGAGCATCCCGCTTTGCCGCGTGAAAAAGGAAAGCCCGATCAGAAGCGCGAAGGAGCGGATCATCATGTCGCCGTTGACGGAAAACAGCCGCCGCACGCTCTTGAGGTCCGGCAGTTCCCAGGAATGGCGATCCGTCCTGAGCACGATGAGCCACAATCCGGCAAGCGCCGTCACCGCTTCCGCAACCAGGCTTGCGAGCGCCACACCGGCCACGCCCCAGCCGAGGCCGAGCACCCACCAGAAGCTCAAAACGAGGTTGAGGCCGTTCAGCAGCGTCTGCAGGAGCATCGCCGTCAGCGCCTCGCCGCGGCCTATGATCCAGCCGAAGATGACGAAGTTGAAGAGCACGAAGGGCGCCGACCAGACCCGCCAGCCGTAATAGGTCCGGGCAGCTTCCGCCACCTCCCCCTCGGCGCCGAGGATCGCCAGACCCGCCGCTCCGATGGGTAGGTGCAGGACAAGGATCAGGAGGCCCGAGACCACGGCGATCAGCAATCCGCCGAGCAGCATACGCTGCTCGAACCGCCGGTCGCCCGCGCCAAGCGCCTGTGCCGTAAAGCCGGTGGTCGCACCGCGCAGGAAGTTGAAGGTGATGAACAGGACATCGAATATCACCGCGGCAAGAGCCACGCCGCCRATCAGCGCCTCATCTCCCAGCTGCCCGATCACACCTGTTGCCACGAGGCTGACAAGCGGCGTCGAGATATGCGCCACCATCATCGGAATGGCGATGCGCAATACCTCCCGATGGGTRACCTCGAAGGAACGCGCGGTGTCCGGCGCGCTATGGGCAATTTCCGCGGACAATCAGCTTTTCCGGAGCGGTTCGCCGAGCGTATGCATCAGCCGGTTCGCCCAGCCGAAGATCGCGATCGAATGGATGAGATCGAGGATTTCCAGATCGCTGAGACCCACCTCGCGCAGGTGGTAGAATTGATAGACGCCTACATCGTCGGGGTGGGCCGTGAGATCGACGCCGAAATTGAACAGCGCCTGGTCATAGGCTTCAAGATCGGCATCGAAACCGTTCTTGTAAATCTCGTCCACCACCTCCGGCCGTTTCTCGAGCTGGATGAAGCGGTTGGCATGCACCGAAGCGCAGTAGATACAATGATTGACGAAGGAAGCCGCCAGCGCGCCGAGCTCACGGCCGCCACGCGAAAGCCCGCCTTCGCTATACATGATATCGTTGAAGAGCGGCGTGCGCTCGGCAAGCGTCTCGGCTTCCTGCGCCAGCACCAGCACGTAGGCCGAAACCTTGGTGTTGGACGGCGTCACCTTGAGCGCGTCGAGCTGCTCGGGCGTTGCCTTTTCGAGTTCGACCGGCCTGACGTAGGGGTTCCATTCGAGCGGCTCAAGCGTAAATTCGTGCACGACGTCAGACATGTCAGTTGTCCCTCAGCATCTTCAGGCCGGCAACCACCAGCACCTGGTAGTTCACGAAAGCGATCAAACCGGCAAGCGTCACAATATCCCGGTCGTCGAGCCCGGCGGCATAAAGCGCCTCGATATTGCCACGGGTCGCCTGCTTGGGGTTAAGCGTTACGAGATCGACATGCCGCAGAATCGCGGCAAGCCGGCTCTTCCCGTCGGCCGGCTTCCAGGCCGGATCGGCGATCGTCACCACCTCACCTGCACCGCCTTCCCTGGCGATCAGGTCGCGATAATGACCAGCAAGCTCCGTCGACTTCCAGAGCCCGGCCATGCGGGCGGCCAGTGCTGCCCGCTCGGCATAAGGGAAATTGCGTGGCTCCTTCGGGTGAAGCGCCGCCTCGTAGCTCGTCTGCGTCAACTGCTTGAGCTTCGCCCGCTCGTTACGAAGCGCGRCAAGCGGCGAGGAAGGTTCGAGGCCGAGGACATGGTCGATCACGTCCGTCGTCGGTGCGGTCGTCATGGAGAGGTTCCTTTCAATCTTCCGACAGAGCTTCGTCGAGGAAACTCAGGCGATCCTGGCCCCAATAAAGCACGTCCTTGTAGATCCAGGTCGGCGTGCCGAAGACACCCTTGACGCGAGCCTCCTCATGGCTGTCGATCCAGGCCTGCATGATCTCCGGCTGGTCTTCCATCGCCTGAAGTTTTGCGCCGTCCAGACCAAGCCGGTTCGCGACTTCGATGCGCACTTCCGGCAAGGTCACATCCTTTTCCTCGCTCCACAGTGCGTGGAGAAGGCCGTGGCTGAGTTCGAGCGCCGGCAGGCCCAGTCGGTCGGCGGCGATCACCATACGGGCCGAGAATTCGTTGTTCGTGGGGTAGTATTTCGGCTTCAGCACCAGCGGCATGTTCAGCCGCTTGCGCCAGCGGTCGAGCTCCACGGCATGATAATCCTGGCGCGGCTGCGGGCGGGAGCGCAGCGGCACGCCGCCGTTTTCCGGCACGATACGCGTCGGGCGCACCACGACGTCGAGATCGTGCTTCTCGATCAGCGCCTTGAATTGCGGCCAGCCGAGATAGGCCCAGGGGGAGCTCAGCGCGTGATAATAATAGACGGTCTTGGGCATGGCGCTCCTCAGGCGGTCTTCTGTTCGGGCAGGTCGGCATCGGCATCCACCCATTCCGATCCGTCGAGCTCGGGCTTCTCGTAGTCGAGGAGCGCCTGCCAGTGATGGTCGATATCGCGGATGAAGAGACGGGCGGCCACGCCGCGGGCAAGCCAGGCGGCCCCTTCGCTGATCGCCGGAATGTCGCCGCTCACCTTGCCGAGGCTCATCGTGGCCCCGTAGTTGAAGCAATGAATATCCTTGAGCCACGGGGCCATTCCCGGCTCCTTCTCGGTGAAGGAGAAATCATCGTCCAGCCAGGGAAACCGGCCGAGGCTCGGATTTTTCTCGCCGGGCGGCGGAGTGATACGGTCCTCCCAGCACGCGATCTTGTCCCGGTAGGGCGAAAGCTCGCTGCGGGCGAGCGGATCGACGGTAAAGCCCGTGCCGAGAATGACGAAATCAGTGCGGAAGACACGTCCGTTCATCGTCGTGATGATGACTTCGCTGCCCTCCTCGCGCATCGACTGAATGCCGCAGTCGAAATGGAAATAGGCGTTCGGATGCCGGCTGACGCGTAGCGTCGAGTTATGAGGCGCGGGCGTCTGCTGCTTGGTGGAATAATCCATGATCCGCCAGCGCCATTCCGGCGAAATCTCCGGGAAGCCGGCCGTCACACCGTAGGAGCCAATGCCCATCAGCTTGTTGATCGTCGGCATCTTCTTGCGGCGGGCAAGCAGTCGCACCTCGCCGGCACCGTTCTCCAGCGCTTCCGCAGCGTTGTCGACCGCCGAGGCGCCGACCCCGATCACTACTACGCGCTTGCCCTTGAGCGCCTCGAAATCGATCTCATCGGAGGAATGCGCCCACGATTTGTGCCGTTGCATTCCCCTGACGAAATCCGGAATATCGGCAGCACCAAGGCCGTCGCGGCCGGTCGCCATCACCAGCTTGCGGGTCAGGATCGAGGGATCGGCACCGCCAGCGATCTCGAGTTCCAGCAGGCCGTCCTCGCGGGGAACAATGCGCGTCACATGCGTGCCGTTCTCTACCGGGATGGACAGCACCTCACGGTACCAGTCCAAATAATCCATCCACATCGGCCGCGGAATGCGGAAGAGTTCCTCCCAGGCGGACACGCCGTAGAGCGCCGTGTACCAGGCGCGGAAAGTGAGCGAGGCCATGCCATGCGCCGGCCCGAGAAGGTTCTTCGGCGAACGGAGCGTCTCCATCCGTGCATAGGTCTTCCAGGGACCTTCCTTGCCGCGGGCGGCGCGATCGACGATGCGCAGGTTGCGTATGCCGACGCGGTTGAGCGCGAACCAGGCAACCAGGCCGCACATGCCTCCGCCGATGATAACCACATCGCTGACTGGCTTGCCATCGACTTCGGAAAGGGCCGGAGACCAGTTTGCCGGCGGATAGTTCAGGTAATCCAGGTCCTGCTTCACGCGGGCATTCAGCTCCGCAAGCCTCGGATCGTCGAGAATGGTCATCGTTCGGTCCTGTCGTTCAAAGGTCGATCACCCGGCAGTCGGACAGCCGGTCATCATCATTTGTTTCAGCCTCAGTCGGCGAGCGCCACGGCGTCTTCCTCGCGCCAGCCGATCCACACCCGATCATCCGTGATCTGCGACAACGCCACCGGATCGAGCTGCGCCACGATCGCCTGGCCGTTCGGAAGCTCGATCGTCAGCGAGGTATGGTCGCCCTTGAAAAGACGCTGTGTAATCCGCCCCTCGAAGGCGAGCTTCTCGACGGGTTTGGACGCAAAGACAGATACAGCCTCGGGCCTGAGCGCCACAGCGACACGGCTCCCAATCTGAAGGTCATGACCATTCAGGCCGGCATGAACGATGCTGCCGTTCCATTCGATGGCAGCGAGGCCACCTTTGGTTCCCTTCAATGTCCCTTCGATGAAATTGCTCTCGCCTATGAAGTTCGCCACGAAGCGGCTGCGCGGCCGCGAATAGAGCGTGTGGGGATCGCCCATCTGTTCGATCCGGCCGCTGTTCATCACTACGATCACGTCGGACATGGTGAGCGCTTCCTCCTGATCGTGAGTGACGAAGATGAAGGTCTTGCCGGTCGTCTGCTGGATGGATTTCAGCTCCACCTGCATCTGCTGACGCAGCTTTGCGTCGAGCGCGCTCAAGGGCTCGTCGAGAAGCAAAACGTTGGGGTTGGGCGCAAGCGCCCGCATCAGCGCCACGCGCTGGCGCTGTCCGCCCGAAAGCTGGGCAGGCATCCGGTCGGCGAATTCCTGCAACCTCACGAGAGAGAGAAGCTCCATGGTGCGCTTATGGATTGTCTCCGAGGCAAGCCCTTTCAGCTCCAGGCCGAAAGCCACATTGCGACGGACGGAGAGATGCGGAAAGAGCGCATAGTCCTGGAAGACGATGTTGACGTTGCGCTTGTTGGGCGGCAGCCGACTGATCTCCTTGCCGTCGAGATAGATCTCGCCGGAGGTCGGCGTCTCGAAGCCCCCGAGCATACGCAGCGTCGTGGACTTGCCGCAGCCCGACGGGCCGAGCAGCGTCACGAACTGGCCGGGCTCGATCGAAAGGTCGAGATTGTCGACCGCGACCGAGGAGCCGTAATATTTGTTGACGTTGCGGAATTGAACTACGGGCTGCATCGGTCAGGTCCTCGAACGGCGGGTGAAGTGCTCGGCATAAAGGCCGACGGCTGCGGTCACGATCAGGACCAGCGTCGCCATGGCGTTGATTTCGGGCGACATACCGCCCTGCACCTTGGCGAAGATCAACATGGGGAGCGTCGGCTGATAACCGCCCAGGAAGAAGGTGCGGACGAAATCGTCGATACTGGTCAGCACGCAGAAGATCATGCCCCCGACAAGCGCCGGCGCCAGGAAGGGGATGGTGATCCGGATGAAGGCGATGAAGCTGTCGGCGCCGAGATCGCGCGCGGCATCGATGAGGTTGTTCGGCATCGAACGCAGCCGCGTCAGCACCATGATCACCACGAAGGGCACGGCATGCACGGTATGCCCGAGGATGATCGCGCCCGTCCCTGTCGGAATGTCGAGCACGCGGATGAAGATGCGCATCGAGATCGCGTTGATGAGGCCCGGAACGACGGCGGGAAGGCAGGCGAACGCGAAGATCGCCGCCCGTCCCCATATGCCTTCGGCCGAGATCAGCAGCGCGATCCATACCCCCATGATGGTGGCGAAGATCGTCGTCATCAGCGCGATAAAGATCGAATAGCCGGACGCCTCCAGGAACTGCTTGTCCTGTACCACCTTGGCATACCAGCCGAGCGTCCAGTCGCCGATCGGAAAAGCGATGAAGTTGGCATCCTTGAAGCTCATCGCCATCATCAGCGTGAGCGGCAGGAGAAGGTATATGACGAAGACCCAGTAGGAGGCCTGGAGCGCAGTCTTCGGGGCATCGGAGAAATAATGGCGCATGGTCGTCCCCTCACATCAGCCGGACCGAGCGTCCGCCCGCGACCCGCATGAAAAGCCCTACGGTCGAAAGCGAAACGGCCAGCATCAGGATGGAAAAGGCTGCACCCTCCGGCCACTTATCGCTCGAACCGTGGAAGAGGCTCGCGATGATTTCCGGGAAGATCACCGAATTCGGGCCTCCGAGCAGTAGAGGCGCGGCGAACACGCCGATCGAGGTCAGATAGACCAGACTGCAGCCGGATACGATCCCGTCCTTGGAAAGTGGCAGGATGACGCGGCGGAACCTTTGGAACGGCCCCGCCCCGAGATCGGCCGCGGCATCGATGAGCTGCGGCGGTATCTTCTCGATCGCCGAATAGAGCGGCAGGAGCATATAGAGGGCGAGCAGGTAGATGACCCCGAAGCTCAAGGAAAAGTAATTGTAGAGGAGCGGTATGGGCCGGTCGATGAAACCGATCTCCCGCAAGAGCACGTTCACCGCGCCGCGATTGGCAAGCAGCATGATGACGGAGAAGGTGCGGATCAGCTCGCCCGCCCAGAATGGAATGAGCAGCAGCAGCAGCGCCCGCGTGCGGTTCTGCGGCTTGATGATCTTGGCGACGTAATAGGCGACCGGATAGGTGACGACCAGCGCGGCCACCGTCACCACCGCCGCGAAGATCAGGCTGCGCACGAAGGGCAGGAAATAGAGCGGCTCCTGGAAAAACAGCCGGTAATTGCCGAGCGTATGGATGGGGCCCTCCGCCGCCGGCGGATAGTTGTCCAGGAAGCTGATCCGGGCCATCTGGTAGATCGGGCCGACATGAAGCAAGACGATCCATGCCAGCGGCACCGCCAGCAGCAGGACAAGCTTTGCCCTGGCACTGTTGGCGACCAGGCCGATCGTGGCCGAATAAAGCCCCGAGGCTGTGACTTTCCCTATCCAACCGGCATAAGCCGGCCCGGCGCGGGGCGCCGAGGCTCTTGTCTCAGTCATGCTGCTATCGACCATTTCATCTGTTCCCGGACTTCTCTTTTATCGGCCGGCCTCCACCGGAGGCCAGCCTGTTTGTGCGATCGGAGGTAAATTGCCGGTCAGGCGGCTTTGATTTCTGCCGTGGCCTTGTCGATCATGTCGTTCTTCATGTCGCGGTTGATCGGGCTGAAGAATTGCACCCGCTGCATCTGCTCGTCCGGCAGAGCGTTTGCCGCCCGCTCGCGGTCGTTGAGCACCTTGTCGACGCCCGCAAACGCCGAGGCAAAACCGGACTGGCGGGTCATCGCCGCGCCGATCTCCGGCGAGGAGAGGATGGCATCGAGGAAGGTATAGGCCGCATCCGCGTTCGGCGCGTTGTTGACGACGTTGAAGGAATACAGGAAGCCGTAAGTGCCCTCCTTAGGAACCGAAAGCTCGATCGGATGGCCATCCATGATGAGTTTCGCCGCCGGACCAGACCAGGCCTGCGCTACATAAATGTCCTCGTTGACGAACATCTGCTGCACTTCGGAGCCCGCGTCATAATATTTGCGCACCATGTCCTTGTGTTGGATCAGGTAGTCGCGGGCCTTGTTGGTCGCCGCCTGCGCGACGTCCGGCTTGTTTTCATAGGTCACATAATCGCCGTCGTCACCGAGATAGCGCATGGTGATCGAGAGGAAGTCGGAGATGATGTACGAAGTGAGGCCCTTGTATTCTTCATCGAACATGATCGACCAGCTATCGCTGGCCTTGGTGTAGTCCGTGTTGCGCACCAGGCCCTCGAAGCCGGCGAGCAGCGGCATCCCGTAGGTCGAGCCGTCGATGGTGAGCTGCGGCGCGCCGGTATAGGCGGGGGCGAGATTGCCCCAGTTCTTCAGCCGCCCAGTATCGAGCTTCGCCAGAAGATTTGACTTGATGAACTGCGAGATGCGGTGACCAGTAACGGTCACGATATCGGTCGAGGGCGACGAACCCTCGGCCGAAAGCAGATTGTACTGCTTGCCCTGGTCGTCCGTCAGGCGCACGCGCACCTCGATGCCCGTATCCTTCTGGAACCGGTCGATGAATTCCTGCGGAACGAACTTGTCGTAGGTCGTGATGTTGACGACCTTGCCTTGCGCGAAAGCCGGGCGAATGATGGAGGGGGCTGCCAGCACGCCGGTACCGGCAGCAAGGAGCTTGAGGGTCGAACGGCGGGTTTGTCTGAAGTCTTTCATGTCGCTCTCCTTTTTCATCTTGTCCGGGTTCTTGACGGCATGCAGACTTCACACCCCCAGCTAGTGTATCGGCGCTGCCAGCCCCATTTCTCCCCTGGCCGAACGGATCGGCTCAAGCGAAATCCCCACTGCCGCATCCGCGTGCAGGAGGGTGGAATCGAAGGTCGGAATGTCGAAGTCCGCAGCGCTCACCAGAAGGCCGATCTCGGTGCAGCCAAGGATGACGCTGTCGGCGCCGGCGGCTTTCCCCTTTTCAACGATCTCCTTGTAGCGCCGGTGCGAGCTGTCCTTCACCACGCCGCAGCACAGCTCCCCGAATATGATGTCGTGCACATCCTGCCGATCGTCGGCATCGGGTATCAAGACCTCGAAGCCGAAATTCTCCTCCATGCGCTTGCGATAGAAGTCCTGCTCCATCGTATAGCGGGTGGCGAGCAGTAGCGGACGGCGGCATCCGGCCTCGGCGATCGCCTCGCCCGTCACATCGGCAATGTGAATCAGCGGCACTCCGACGGAAGCCTGCACCTCATCCGCCAGCAGATGCATCGTGTTGGTGCAGATCAGGATCATATCCGCACCCGCCTGCTCGAGTTCCTTCGCCACCTTGCTCAATTCACCGGCTGCCTGCTCCCAAGCCCCTAATTTTTGAAGGGTTACGATATCGTGAAAATTCACGGAGCGCAGCACCACATCCGCAGAATTTAGACCTCCCAATGCTTCTCGTACCTGCTCGTTGACCCTCCGATAATAAACGGCGGTGCTTTCCCAGCTCATGCCGCCGATCATGCCTATCCTTTTCATTTTCCATCCCTTCGGTTTGTTGTCTTGATCCTGGGACGATATCCAACAACGACAGAAGGCAGGTTGCTTTTTCGCCCCATAAAGGGATAGATTTCGTAAGATCATCCTATTTGAAATGGATTGCATAGGACATTTATACAAATCAGGAGGAATGTTTAAATCATAATCACAACGCCTGAAAATTGGGCCGGGTTTCCTGGGTGAGCTGAGAAATCGAAAGCGCCTTCCGCCGGGTTATAACCGCCGAAGCAGCCCGGAAGCCAAGAAGCCCTCTTCATACGGAAGCCAGGAACTGAAAAAATTCACCTACGAAATCGCAAGAATTGAAAATCTGTCCCGGAGGCGAGCATGTTCGACCACATCGACCGAAAGATCATCGAGATACTCCAGCAGAACGCCGAGAAATCGGTGGTCGAGATCGCAGACGAAGTCGGCCTTTCCCATACGCCCTGCTGGCGCCGCATCAAGCGCATGGAAGACATGGGCCTGATCCGCAGCCGCGTGGCGCTGATCGACCGCCGCATGGCAAACGTCCCCATGACCATCTTCATCTCCGTGAAGGTACCACGGCACACGACGACCTGGCTCGATACCTTCCGCAAGGAGATCCGCGACATTCCGGAAATCCTGGAGGCTTACCGCCTGACCGGCGAGACCGACTACCTGCTGCGCACGGTCGTTCCCAACATCGACGTCTACGATCAGGTCTATAAGAACCTCATCAGCCGCGTGGAGTTTTCCGACCTCAGTTCCTCCATCGCCATGGAGGAAATGAAGTTTACAACGGCCTTGCCGACGAAATACATGTAAGGCCTCCCACCCAGCCGCCCCTCGAGCAGACGAAGGAACCCCCATGCGCGTCAGCATTCTCGGAGCCGGAGCAATCGCCTTCGGTGTCGCCGCCTATCTCGCCAGGAACGGCCACGATCCGATGCTCTGGTCCCCATCGGGCAAGCGCACCCGCGCCTTAGCCGAGGGAGAAGCCCTGGTCGCAAAGGGCGCCGTGGAATTCTCCGGTAAGGTCCGCGTCGCGAAGGATTGCGCCGAAGCCGTCAATGACAGCGAAGTCGTCATCATTGCCATGCCCGCCAACGGCCACCGCGCGGCGTTCGATGCCGCAATCCCGCATCTGCGGCCAGGCCAGCCGGTCATCATCTCCTCGCATAGCTCCTTCGGCGCGCTTTACCTTTCGAAAGGTCTCGCCGCCCGCGGCGTGCGCCTGCCGATTTCCGTCTGGGGCACGACCGTGCTGACCGGGCGTCAGCAGGGCGAAACGGCCGTGAACGTCAACACGGTGCGCCAGAAGATCGATGTCGCCACCCTGCCGAAATCCGAGATCGATGCCGGCCATGCGCTCTGCACGGAGCTTTTCGGCGACCGTTTCGTCAAGCGCGACGGGCTACTCGCGATCGCGCTCAGCAATTTGAATCCGCAAAACCATCTCGGCATCGCCCTCCTCAATCTCACCCGCATGGAAAAGGGCGAGACCTGGGGCCAGGGCGACAACATCACGCCGACCGTCGGCCGGGTGATCGAGGCGCTCGACGAGGAGCGGCTGGCGATAGCAAAGAGCTTCGGCCTTTCAGTCCGCACTGTCCGGGAGCATTTCTCGCTCTCCTTCCACGTGCCGATCGGCACCGTCTCGGAAATGAACCAGCAGATGCACGCGGCAGGCCGCGGCGGCTTCGGCCCTTCCACGATCGACAGCCGCTATATTTTCGAGGATGTCCCCTTCGGCCTCGTGCCTACCTCGCTGCTCGGCCGGCTGAGTGGCCATCCTGCTCTCCTGCATGAAGCAGGAACGGCCCTTCTTTCCGCTGCAACCGGCAGGGACCTCGCCGCCGAGAACGATCTTCTGCCGCATCTCGGTCTCGAAAAGCTTACCATCGGAGAACTCGAAACATTGTGCGCCAACGGCTATTGGTAGCTCCGGAGAGACGCGCATCAGCTCTCCAGGATGCGTGCCTTGGGGCGAACGACGGCAGGCGTCAAAGTATTGCGCCTCAACGGCTACGATCGAGGGCGTCCCGCCGGTGAGCATAGGGACGCCCCGACTGCCGTTTGGAAAGCTCGGAATAGCTCCGGCTACCCGATGAGCTTGAGCAGGGCCGGAACGCTGAGCACCGCTGCATAATAGCCCATGAACTGGACGCCGGTATTCATGCCCAGCACGCGATAGAGCAGACCGCCCACCAGTCCCACGGTGAGGATGACCAGCAATGCCAGGAGACCGCCCTCCCACAGACCGATCACCAGCACCAGTCCGACGAATGTGGCGATGATCGCCTCATGGCTGATGCGCTTGGCGACGAAGGCCGCGGCGCTGCGTGCATGGTTCATCGCGAACGGATAGGCGATCAGCGTGGCGATCACGACCGAAACCAGCCCCCAGATCAGGAATTCCGGCACCGAAAGCATCGTGTGCAGGTTGTTGACCACGCCCGTCTCGCTATTGACGGTGAAACGCGGCGGCGCGTTGAACAAAGGCGCGGCGGGACCGGCGGCAACCGGGCTCAGCGGCAGGCCGAAAGCGATCAACGGGATCAGCGCCTCGGCGATATAGGTCGATTCCGTCACGCCGTTTCGAACGGCGAGAACGGAGGTCAGCCGATGATAGGCGTGCTTGATGCGCGCACCCACCACCTCGCCCGCGATCACCGTCATTGCCACGGGGCTGAAAACGAAGGTCGCGCTGGTGACGGCGGCGGCCGCAGCCGTGGCCTGCGTCTGGCTGCGGTCGAGCACGCGGAACGGGTTGGGGAAATATCCGCCCCATCCCTTCACGTCCGGAGCGAGCGTGGTTTCGCGCAGTTCGCTGCGATTCATGCGCTTGCGCTCCAGCGGCGACGAAGCCGAGATGAGTTCGGCCACCAGGGGACCAACGGCGATGCCCAGGAAATAGCTGACGCCCAGCTTCACGTCATGCCCCGCGGTAAACCCCTGCAGTGCCACGATGAGCAAGGTGAAGGGGATGAGCGCGATGATAGAAGCCCAGCGCCCCGCCGAGAAATAGGCGATCAGCACGGAAGCCGCGATGAAAAGCCAGGGGGCCGAGGCGGTGATGTAGCTGCCGAAAGGCGCGAGGATCACCGCGAAGAGCACCGCCAGAGGTACCGCGATGAAGGCCGAGATGACCGATCCGGCCAGCATCTTGCGCAATGCGATATGCGGCGCACCGAGATTGCGCAAAGCCGCTGCCTGCTGCAACAGCGGTAGCGCCATCGTGTCGCCCGGAATGCCCAGCAACGCCGTCGGCACCGCATGCGTCATGTGCTTGGAAACCGCCGCGCACATCCAGAAGGTGAAGACGCCGGCCGGCGGGGCGCCGAGCAACACCACCAGCAGCGTTACCGGCGCGATCGTCGTTGTTTCATCGGTACCCGAAACCAGCCCGATGGCCGAGAACAGCACGGAACCCAGCAGACCAAGTGCCAGCGCAATGAGAATTTCGTAAAGCAAGCCGTCCATATCAGTTCCCCTCCCCGCTGCGGACACGATTGCGCTCATAGTCGCGGAAAAGGTCGTAAAGCCCGACCTCCTTCATCTCTCCAGCAACGGAGGCGGGCAGGTCTTCCACATTGCCGATCGGGCCACCTTCCTGCACGAGCTGGTCGAGCACTTCGGTCTGCCACATGGCGCCGGTCGGGATCTCCTCGACGACGACGCGCTTGGGCCTGAAGGCGCGGGCGCAGATCGCCCCGCCGATAATGCAGCCGATAATGCCCGCAAGCATTGCGAGCGCCTTGCCGATGGCTGGCGTTGCGGCGAGCGGTGCGATGGTTTCAAGCGCAACGCCATAAACGGCGAGGCTTACCGCCGCGCCGATGAGAATGGCCTTGCCGAGCTGCGGACGCGATACGACATCGCCCCAGATTTCGGCAAGTTGCCCTTCCGTGCCCGCCGCGCGGGCCGGAGTTCGATCCGTCATGTTGTCCTCCCATGATTGGGCGACCGGCGAAGCTCCCCCTCCCCCGATCGCGGATTTTCAGATGCCTTTGCGGATTTCGGCCAGAATTTCCTCCGCCCGCGCGGCGCGCACGTCATGATCGGCGGCGAGCCTGCGGGAGACGATATCGATCTCCTCGCCGGTCGCGCCGGCACCGATGGCGATATTGCGGGCATGCAGCGCCATATGGCCGCGCTGTATCCCCTCGGTCGCCAGCGCCCGGAGCGCCGCCATGTTCTGCGCAAGCCCGACCGCCACGGTGACTTCGGCCAGTTCCACGGCAGAACCGACATTCAGAACCTGCAGCGCGGCCTGTGCCGCCGGATGGGTCTTCGTCGCCCCGCCTACCAGGCCGAGCGCCATGGGCATTTCGATCGTGCCGACCAGATTGCCCTTCGCGTTGATCTCCCACGTCGTGAGCGACGTATAATGCCCGGTGCGCGCCGCATAGGCATGAGCGCCCGCTTCTATCGCGCGCCAGTCATTGCCGGTAGCCACCACCACGGGATCGATGCCGTTCATGATGCCCTTGTTGTGGGTCGCCGCGCGATAAGGATCGACAGCAGCGAATTCATAGGCATCGATGATCCCTTCGATCATGCGCCGGCCCGAAAAATCCTTGGTCGCCAGCGCTTCCTCTGTCACCTCGATACGGGCGCGCGCCAGGCGCAGGTCGGCAAGGTTCGACAGGATGCGCAACCGCACCTCGCCGCCGGTGATGCGCTCGACGATCGGAGCGATCGCTTCCGCCATGGTGTTTACGGTATTGGCGCCCATCGCATCGCGAACGTCGACCAGCAGATGCAGGACGACCATCGGGCCGCGCGCCGTCGAGGAAAAAACGTGAACCTCTATGTCGCGGCATCCTCCGCCGAACTTGACCAGAACCGGGTCCTTGGCATTCGCCGCCTCGATGATTTCATCGCGCGAGGCAAGGATGGCGAGGCGCGCGCCGAACGGATCGGTGATGCCGAGAAGCTGGACCTGCGCCCGCATGACGGGAGCGGTGGACGACGTCTGGAAGCCGCCGCAGCCGCGCACGATCCGCGCCATGTAGGATGCCGCCGCGACGACCGAGGGCTCTTCCACCGCCATCGGCACCAGATATTCGCGTCCGTTGATCAAGAAGTTCGTCGCGACGCCCATCGGCAGCTGGAACGTGCCGATCACGTTCTCGATCATGCCGTTGGCGCGATCGACCGGCAGCGCATCGGGCGCGGCAAGTGTCGCACGCGCCTGATCGTCTAACCCGGCTGCGGCGGCCACCTGATCCAGCCGCTCTGCGGGCGCCAGATTGCGAAAGTTTTCGAGCCGCGAGGTCGCGGTCCGTTTTGGCGTCCTATTCAAAAAATCCTCCCGGCAGTCTGCAATCACGAAGCCGAAGCTTGCGTTCGACGTAAACTGTCCTAAAATTCCCGCATCAATCAAGGGACAGTTGATGGGTAAATCAACAACACTGTCCCAGCATGATTTTGGGACAAGTCATGAGCCGGGTGGATAACATCGTCGCGCAGATCAGCGGGCAGATTTCGTCCGGGCTCTACCGCGCCGGACAGAAACTGCCATCGGTGCGGGGTGGAGCGGAACAGTTCAGCGTCTCGAAAAACACCATGGCCGAAGCTTATGATCGCCTCGTCGCACGCGGGCTGGCCGTGGCGCGGCAGGGTTCAGGCTATTACATCACCGGCAACCGTCCTCCTCCCGCGCCCCGCATCCGGCCGGACGTCACCGAGGCGACGAGCATCGTTTCGCTGCTTCGCGAGCAGCTCGACCAACATTACGAGACCCGCCCCGGCGATGGCCGCCCTCCGGCAAGCTGGACCGAGGACGGACATATGCGCCGCATCCTGCGCTCCGGGCGAACCGCGACGGGGGAGATCGAGTTCGGCTATGGCAGTTCCTGGGGTCTCGGCGCATTGCGGGACTGGCTGCGCATGTCGCTTGCCGAAAGATCGATCCCCACCGAACCGGATGGCATCATGCTGACCAGCGGGGTCAACCATGGGCTTGATCTGATCATCCGTCACCTTATCGAGCCGGGCGATACGGTCTTTGTCGATAGTCCCGGATATTATCCGCTCTTCGCCAAACTCAGACTGGTCAAGGCGACGGTCATTCCGGTGCGCCGCCTCGAGGATGGGCCGGACCTCGCCGACCTCCAGGAAAAGCTTGCGCAGCATCATCCGAAGGTCTTTTTCACGCAAAGCCAGGCGCATAATCCGACCGGCGGCATGCTTTCGCCCGCCACCGCCTTCAGTCTTCTGCAGTTGGCGGAGATCCATGATTTCCGCATCGTCGAGGACGATATCTTCGCCGATCTGCTGGCTCCCACCCTGCCGCGCCTAGCGGCCTTCGGCCAGCAGCGGCGCGTGCTTTATGTCGGGTCCTTTTCCAAGACGCTCTCGGCAAGCCTGCGCTGTGGCTATGTCGCGGGAGATCCTGATCTGATCCGCGGCTTGGTCGACCTGAAGATGATCACCACGGTCGCCACCTCAGCCCATGTGGAGCGGTTGGTGACGGACATGATCGAAAGCGGCCAGTATCTCAAGCATCTGCGCCRCCTGCGCAGCCGCATGGAGGATGCCAGCAAGGCGACCATTCGCGCACTTTCCGATATCGGGCTCGAAGTGGCGCTGCCGCGCGTGCCCGGATTCTACCTTTGGGTCCCCCTGCCTCACTCCGTCGATGAGCGTGAATTCTGCCGCCGGGCCGCCGCAGCCGACATATTTGTAGCACCGGCGAGCGTCTTTCACACCGACCGCGACCCACCCCGCCGGCCGGGAATGCGGGTCAATGTCGCCTATGGCGCGGATCCCCGCTTCTGCGCCTTCTTGCGCCAGGAACTTGGAACATCGGACACATGAGCGAAAATATGGAACATATCCGGCTGGTCGAAGTCGGCCCCCGCGACGGCCTGCAGAACGAGGCGCGCCCGCTGGGCGTCGCGGACCGCGTGGCCATGATCGAAGGCCTGATCGCCGCGGGCCTCACCACCATTGAGGCGGGCAGCTTCGTCTCGCCCAAATGGATGCCGCAAATGGCGGATTCGGCCGAGGTTTTTCGCCGCTTGACCAAGCGCGAAGGACTGAACTTACCCATGCTGGTGCCCAACCTGAAAGGTTTCGAAGCCGCCCTGGACACCGGCGTCGAGGAAATCGCCATCTTCGCCTCTGCATCGGAAAGCTTCTCGCAAAAGAACATCAATTGCTCGATCGCTGAAAGCTTCGAGCGGTTCGCGCCGGTCATGGAAGGCGCGCGTGCGGCAAAAATCCGCGTCCGTGGTTATGTGTCATGCGTGCTGGGCTGCCCCTATGAGGGGCCTGTCGCGCTTGCGGCGGTGGTGAATGTCGCGAAACGATTGTACCGCTCGGGCTGTTATGAAATCTCGCTCGGCGATACAATAGGGGTCGGCACTCCCCACGCAGCAGCCGCCATGGTGCGCGCCGTCGCGGGCGAGGTTCCCATGACGGCACTGGCGCTTCACGAGCACAATACCTATGGCCAGGCGCTCGCGAACATACTGGCCTGCCTCGAAGAAGGCGTGCGGGTGTTCGACGCCTCGGTCGGAGGGCTTGGGGGATGCCCCTATGCCAAGGGCGCAACCGGCAATGTCGCGACCGAAGAACTTGTTTATATGCTTGAAGGCATGGGCATGCGCACGGGCATCGACATCGATGCGCTATGCCGGGTGGCGCTGGAGACATGTGCGAAGCTTGGACATGAACCCGCCTCCGGCGTCGCAAGGGTCTTTGCCGCGAAAAACCGCCGACCGGAATGACGCTGGCTTGCCGCTGAAAGCGGCCGAAGAAAGCTGCGCAGTGCTGGAAAATTGCCCTGCTCTGCGCAGCTAAGACACGGATGAACGCTCAGGCAGGCCGTTCCTCACCGGCTTTCGGCCGCCAGGTGATGAGCTTCTTCTCGGCCACATCGAGAATGAGATCGATGATCAACACGAAGATGGCCAGAATGATGATCCCGGCGAAGACGCCGACAGCATCGAAATTGCCCTCGGATCGGGCGATAAGGTAGCCGAGGCCAGCCGACGCCCCTAGGTACTCCCCGATAATGGCGCCGACGACCGCGAATCCTACCGAAGTGCGGAGTGACGACAGTATCCAGCTTGCCGCCGCCGGGAAGTATACGTGGCGGAGAAGATCAGAACGCTTCGCCCCCAGGATGCGGGTGTTGGATAGGACGACAGGGTTGACCTCCCGGACACCCTGCATGGCGTTGAAGAAGGTCACAAAGAAGACGAGCGTCACCGCAAGCGCAACTTTCGACCAGAGGCCCAGCCCCAGCCAGAGTACGAAAATGGGCGCGAGCACGACACGCGGCACCGCATTGACCGCCTTGATGAACGGATCGAGCACGCGCGCGACGAATGGACTCAACCCGAGCCAGACGCCAGCGCCGACCCCGAGGCCGGTACCGATCAAATAGCCGAGGACAGTCTCGCTGAGGGTGATGCCGACATGCTTGTAGAAGCCTGGATCGACGACCCAGTCGATGACCTGCTTCACAATGTCCAAAGGTGCCGGAAAGAAAAACCGATCGATGGTGCCGGAAGCAACCCCCATCTGCCATCCRCCGAGGATGAAAACGAGGAGGGCGATCTGGATTAGGCGAACATTAATGGCTTGCATAGCTTTTCTCCACTTCGCCGCGCAGCGACGCCCAAATATCGCGGTAGAGGGTCATGAATCGTGAATCGAGTTTGATTTCGGCCACGTTTCGCGGCCGTTCCAAATCGACCGGGAAACTTTCGATCACACGGCTTTTCGGCCCGGCCGCCAACACCACAACGCGATCTCCAAGCGCGATTGCTTCCTCAAGATCATGTGTGATCATGACGACTGCCCTGCGGTCCTCCTGCCAGAGCCTGAGAAGTTCGTTCTGCATGAGATGCCGCGTGTGAATATCAAGTGCCGAGAAGGGTTCGTCCATCAAGATCACCTTCGGCTCCGTGATCAAAGCCTGCGCCATCTGAACGCGTTTGCGCTGCCCGCCTGACAGTTGATGAGGGAAACGGCCCTCGAAGCCTTTCAGSCCCACCTTTTCGAGCCACGCCATGACCTTTGAATGCCGCTCCTGAGCGTCAACGCCTCGAAAAAGAAGGCCGAGCTCTACGTTCTGATAAGCCGTTTTCCAGGGGAGCAGCGCATCCTGCTGAAACAGATATCCGATACTGTTCTGAACGCCTTTAACGGGCGCTCCATCGATTGAAACATCGCCTTCGGCTGGCTTCAGCAATCCGGCAATAGCGTTCAAGATGGTCGACTTACCGCATCCGGTCGGTCCGACGATCGAAAGAAACTCGCCGTTACCTACCTCCAAGTCGACGTTCTGCACCGCGACGAATGAACCAAACGCCATGGTTACATTTTCGATAGAAACCATCGGCTTGGCGACGGACGTCACCGGCTCCAACTTTCTAGCTGACAAGGACATTGCTAACCTCTCAGTTCGCGGCCGACTGCGCAGCAGCCTCGACGAATTTGTTCGTGTAGGTGGTGTTCAGATCGATGGTCGCTTTTCCAACCGCTTCATTGAAGCTCTTGAGAACTGCCAACGGCGTTTCGAGGTCATCCGGAACGAATTTCCCATCGGTCGAAAAGATGGCTTTTGCCGCCTCGACGGCCTTGATATACGTCTGCTTGTCTCCGGACACGAAGTCATCGGGAAGCTGTTCGACGATCTCCTCAGCCGAGTGCTCGTTCATCCAATGAAGCGCCTTGACCGTGGCGTTGGTGACTTTCTGGATCACCTCCGGATTGGCGTCGATATAATCCTGATTGGCGTAGAGCACGGAGGTCGGATAGATGCCGCCGTATACCGCCTTCGCTCCTTCATCGCTTCGTGCGTCGATGAGAATCTTCCCCAGCCCACGCTCGACTACGATGGTTGCAGCCGGATCATAGTTTACCAGAAGGTCGATCTTGCCCTGTTGAAGAGCCGCAACGGCGGCCGCACCTGATCCGACCCCGATGATCGAAACATCGTTATCCGTCAGGCCATGCTGCTTCAGGTAATAACGGATGAAGAAGTCCGAAGATGACCCCGGAGACGTGATGCCTACCCTCTTCCCCTTGATGGTTTCCGGCTTTTCAGGATCGAAATCGGTATCATTGGTACCCGCCAGCACAAGGCCGGAATTGCGTGCGAGCTGAATGAAGCCGACGACATGCTTTCCCTGCGACTGCATCTGGATCGTGTGATCGTAGAAGCCCACCGCTACGTCGGTAGACCCGGCGACGAGCGCCTGCAGGACCTTCGAACCGCCTTGGGCAAAGTTTTCAGTCGTTACATCCAGGCCTTCCTCCTCATAAAAGCCAAGGCTTTCGGCAACCGGGAAAGGAAGGTTATTGAGGTTGTAGGAACCAACGCTCATCCGAACGGACTCGGCATTTGCTGAAGCCGCGAACGCACAGAGAGCGGCGGTTGCAATCAGGTATTTACTCATAGTTTCTCCTCCAATTTGAAACTCTGGTTTTCGCGGAATTTGCGAATTCACGCTGCGTCCTCGACGGTTTCCGCAGGTTTAGCGAAGACATAGCCCTCGAAAAGCCGGCGGGCCGTTCGGACGAGGCCGGCTACTATAGCCCCTTGTCTCATCTCCAATTGAACGTCGAGACGTCCGGAAGGGTGCTCGATGCCAATTTGTGCAGGAACGTCTGGATGGCCTGCGATCTCGGCTGCGATCGTCCCATCGGAAACGGCTGCAGTGGCGATACCGACTGCTCCCGTCGTTGCGAGCGCCGGATGGCACTCATACGGCATGAAGTAGCGGACCGATAACGTTCCGCCCCTGCGGCCTGGCGAGATCAGGACAGGTTTGGGAATGACCATGTCCGAGACGTCGCCCATGCCCATCAATGCACCCGCCTCGGTGCGGATTTTCGCCATCCGGGCTATTAGATCACGGTTGGCCGAAAGGGCCTGGGCATCCTCGTAGCCGGTGACGCCCAAATCGCTCGATCTCATCAAAACCATGGGTATTGCACAGTCGATTGCGGTTACCTGCACACCATCGATTTCATCCTTCGGCCTGCCCGTCGGCAGCAACTTTCCCGTTTTGGCGCCTGCGGCATCGACGAACGTAAGAGAGATCGGCGCGGCAAGACCCGGAACGCCGTCGATCGACGCGTCTCCAAGATAGATCACCTCATTCCCGCGCGTCGGGACCTTTGCCTCGATCAGCTTGCCGGTATTGACATTGTGGATGCGCACCAAAGTCTCGACCTCTCCGGCGCGCACAAGACCAGCCTCGATAGCGAAGGGACCGACCGCAGCGAGCATGTTTCCACAGTTCGGCGAATAATCGACGTATTGCCGATCGGTGCGCACCTGCGCGAAGAGGTAGTCGATGTCGGCGCCGGCAATCGATGGGGAGCCGATGATCGCGACCTTGGAGGTCACCGGATTGCCGCCGCCAATACCGTCGATTTGCAGCGGGTGYCCCGACCCCATGATTGACAGCAGCGCCGCGTCACGCTCGCCGCGATTGCTTGGAAGATCCGATGCCAAAAAGAACGGTCCTCGGGAGGTGCCTCCACGCATCAACACGCAAGGAATCTTGAGAAGATCGTTCATATCAGCCTCAGTATTGCACAGTTTGGATCAATGAGTCCGCTTATTGCAATATGGGCAACAAAGATGTATCTGTTAAATGCAATGTTTTACGGGATTATTGCGATATGAGCATCAATTGCGAGATATTGGATCTCCGAGCCTTCCAGGCGGTCGTAGAGCTTGAAAGTTTCCATCGGGCTGCGGAGGCGCTTCATATTTCCCAGCCAGCATTGACGCGGCGTATTCAGAAACTGGAGCAATCCATCGGGGCTCCTCTGTTGGAGCGCACGACGCGTCATGTCGCCCCCACCGCCATGGGCCAGGAAGTGATGCCGCTGGTTCGGCGAATGCTGGAAGAATTCGACGGCTCGCTCTTTGCCATCAAGGATGGCGGCTCACAACGGCGCGGGCTGATCACCATGGCGTGCGTTCCGACGGYGGCATTCTATTTTCTGCCCACCGTCATACGAACCTTCAGCACGGAATATCCTCACATCAGACTGCGAATACGTGATCTGACGGCCAATGAAGGATTGCAAGCCGTCGCGCGGGGGGAAGTTGAGTTCGGCATCAATCTCATGGGCAATTCCGATCCGGATCTCCTGTTCGAGCCCCTGATCAACGATCCATTCGTTCTGGCCACGCGCAAGGACCATCCGCTGGCGGATTTCGAGACCATCCAGTGGAGTCAGCTTGAACCGTATCCACTCGTCGTGGTGGACCGCTCAAGCGGGAACAGAACGCTGCTGGATGGCGCCCTCGCCAAATGTAACCTCAAACTGAACTGGTTCTATGAGGTCACCCACCTCAATACGTCCTTGGGCCTTGTGGAAGCGGGCCTGGGCATATCCGTCCTTCCTAACTTGGCGACCCCCCAGGAAGAACACCCGTTTCTCATCACGAGACCGATTGTCGATCCAGTAGTTACACGTACGATAGGTATCGTTCGAAGGCGAGGCGGAGCACTATCCCCAGCGGCAGAAAAATTCATCGAAATGCTTCTGACGACTTGGAAGGGTGCCGGATAGCGTATTCGTTCCAACGGATTAGGGCGAGGCGTCAGATACATTCATGCCGCTACGCCGGGAAGTCGCTGTTCCCCTGGATCGACGATAGGCGTCGTCAAGACGGCGGCGCGCTGGGCGTTACTTGGTGATTGGGCGTCATCTCTGATTGCGGATGTATTCGAGGAAAACCCGCATGGCGGCGCTCGTATG
Organism: Rhizobium sp. LCM 4573; assembly: GCF_001854865.1. GTDB lineage: Bacteria > Pseudomonadota > Alphaproteobacteria > Rhizobiales > Rhizobiaceae > Neorhizobium. The sequence goes on from NZ_MDDW01000001.1 coordinate 1,052,313, forward strand.
CCGCCGGCTCGGATAATACAGATACCAGCTCGGCAGCTTCTTCTTCCAGTCGCTGAGCAATT
>NZ_MDDW01000002.1 GCF_001854865.1 Rhizobium sp. LCM 4573
CGTATATGTGTAGTCAAGTTTGCGGCTATTGCCCTGGCTATCGTAGGCCACGAGCGACGTGGACTTCGACCAGCCCGTCGCTTCGTTCGACGGAACGTTGACCTTCAATGTTCCTGTCGCGGAAGGCGTTGCGGAAAGACCGCCGGCCGAAAGGTTGATCTCGGTCAGCCCCTCGAACCCGTTGATGACGATCGTCGGGTCTTCCGTGGAGGAATATTCGTAGCCCATCAGCTTGAAGCCGGCAGAATTGAGCAGCGTGCCGTCGTCCATCTTCACGAAGGAGCCCGCGCGGGTGAGGTACTCGACACCATCCGAACCCTGCACGATGAAGAAGCCTTGGCCGTTGATCGCAAGATCGGTCGGGGAGGTCGTGTAGCTGAACGTGCCCTGATCGGAGATCGAGTAGCGCACCGTGGTGTTGACGCCGCCGGAATTGTAGGCGCCTTGCGAGGACGGCAGGACGAGGGAGGAAAACTGGGTAGACGCGCGCTTGTAGCCGGCCGTGCTCGCGTTTGCGATATTGTCGCCGACCGTGCTCAGGCGGTTGGCCTGCGCGTTCATGCCGGAGACACCGGTTCTCATCGTTCCGTAAAGGCTCATGTCCAAATCCTCGTTATGCCCATGTTCAGGAGGGTATGCGGCGGGCCTTGCGTGAGGCTGTCTGATTTCCGCTTCCTTCGGAGGAACCCGAAGAAAAATGCCCTGCTGAAAATCAGCTCCAGTCGATGCAGTAGCCAAGGAAGCGCTTGGAATCGACCGGGTCGAAACCGAGCTTCTTGCGCAGCTTCTTGCGCAGCTTGCTGATATGGCTTTCGACGACGTTCTCTTCGACTTCCTCGTCGAAGATGCCGTAGATCGCATTGAAGATCTGTGACTTGGAAACGCGGCGGCCGCGGTTGGCGACCAGATATTCCAGGATGCGGCGCTCGCGGCGCGGCAAGGGGAAGACATCGCCGTTGATTTCCGGATCGCGGCCGTCGGAGAAGACCCGGACGGGACCGATGTCGGTGTAGTTGGAAATCGCCTTGATGCGCCGGCGGATCGCAGCGGCGCGGGCGAGAATCTCGCGCGGATGGACCGGCTTGCGGACCACGTCGTCCACGCCGCTGTCGAAGAAAGCGAGCGTGGCTTCCAGCGAAGGCTGATCGCTGACGGCGATCACCGGCGCCGTGGAACGGTCGCGGATCGCCCGCGGCAAATCAAGTGACCGATCGCCCTGGCCGATCAGGAACGCTTCGACAGCGGCTATATCCGTATCGGCCGCCGTGTTCACCCATTCGCCGAAATCCTTTGGATCGAAACCCGTCGAGGGAATGCCCTCGCGTCCGAAAAGAGAAGTATATCCGTCTTTAACAAGCTCGCGCTCATCAACCACTACGATCATTCGCCCGCCTCCGAATCACTTGTGGTGCCTTGGTGAGCTATGGGTACGAATCGGAGGAATCCCAGACAAGCTGTGGGAAGTTAACTAAACAAATTAATAGTTGATTAACCATTTGGAAGCGATTTGCACTAGATGTAGTATGCCCTTCCAAAATGGACACAATTATTTCGTGGAAAAATTAATAATCCGCGCAAAAGGGCTTGCGCATCCGAATCTTGCCCCAAACTTGCCTCAATGCCGCATCGCGAGTCTTATGCGCTTCTTCTTCAATTTAAAGTTGCTTAACTGTTACAGAAATGYGACGCGTTCGGCGTCCACTTTCCGTAGCCGGTCGCGACCAGATTGCTGATCACCCGGCACACATATTTCTTCTGGGCGGGGTCATTGTTCGGTCCGGCGTGGTAGCGCGYCACGGCCATGGTCCAGGTTTCATGCCTGTCATGTAGGTTGCGAAGGAACTTCGCCGCATATTCCACATTGCRTCTCGGGTCGAACATCTCCGCGGCGGAAGCGAAATTTTCGCCATGGAAATGGTGGTTGATCTGCATGCAGCCTATGTCGATGAGCTTCCTGCCATCGCGCCGCGCCGTCTCGAACGTCGCCATGGCCTCCTGCCGCGAGGGCGGGAAATAGGCCTTGCCCTCCACGTTCATCGCGAAAGGCGAAAGGCTCCCCTTTCGGCCGGTCTCGGTGAGGCCGACGGAATAGAGAATGCCTTCCGGCACTCCGTATTTCGCCGCAGCGGCCTGGATCTCGCGCTCGCAAGCCCCCGGCGCTGCCAAGGCTTCAGAGGTAAAGCTGGCCAGGGCGAGTGCTGCCAGGGATACCAGCCGCCGCATTCTCCGAGACCATTTCATTCCCATTCCCCGTCGCTTCGCGTGCGCCGCGCTCGTTTGCCGGGCTTTGCCCCCTGCCCTGCGCATCCTGCTGGCGTTCGCCGTTTGCCGTCATCGGCTGGCCCGACTGCCCGCCGCTCTGCTGTCCCTTGTTCGCATCCGTGTCGGCGGTGGACGCTACGCTGACCGTCACCTGGTCGACGGCAAAGCCCTGGGCGCGCAGGGCATCCACGATGCCGCCGCTGTCTTCGCTGAGCTGGCGATAGGCGGCGCGCGTCTCCACCGTCAGATGCACGCTCAGCTCGTCTCCCGCCAGCCGCAGGGTGGCCGTGACAGACCCCAGCTCGTGCGGGTTCATCTGCAGCTTGAGTGTATTCACCACGCCGCCGGTGCTGCCGGCCCCCGTCACGTCGGAGAGGCCCGAACTCGGCTGCATGGCGCTTACCCATTCCGGATTGCCGGAGATGGCCGAGGTCAGCAGCGCACTGTTGGAATTCGGCGCAAGCCCAAGAAAGCGGCGGGAATCGAGAACGGTGATGTTTTCGGCGGAAGCCCCGGTCGAGTTCTTGAATTCTATCGCAGCCTTTTCGCCTCGCCCGCCCGCTACCGACATATCAACGCTCTGCCCGCCGCGCGTATTCGAGAAGCGGAACAGCCGGTCGCGATCGACGCTGGCTCCATCTGAAGGGGGCATGGAAATCAGCTCGGAATCCTMGACCTCATCCTTCGCCCGGCGCGGGCCCACACCACCGGCGGCTCCATCCTCCATAGCAATCGAACCGCGCCGCGTCGCGGTCGCATTCGCCGTTCCACTCGGCTTGGACATGCCGAGGCCCGCTGCTTCGGCCGCCATGGAATGTTCCCCGCCCGCAAGCAGCGAAAGCATGTCGGCGAGAACCGTCGCTGGCCGCAGATCGGCCTGGGGCGCTTCCGGTGCTGCTGTTTCAGCTTCCGCAGTTTCGGCCGCCTCCGCCTTATGCCGCAGCGTCCTGGCGTTCTGCTCTCCTTTGACGCCCGCGGGTAGAGAGAAGCGATTGCCTGCCGATTTCCCGGCGGCTCCGCCCTCTTCGGCACCTTCGCCCGAATTGCCGCGCATCGTATTCTCGCCGGCTGCCGATTGCCGCCGCAGCGTCTCCGGGCCCAGGTCGATCAGCGGCCTCATCCTGCCATCCTCCCCTTGCCGGGCCGCGCCCAACCGCTCCTCGACGGAAACGGGCCTGCCCTCGCCTGTTCCGGCATCGCCCCGTTGCTGCGGGTCCTTGCGCTCGAGATTGGAAAGGGTGAGCGAGAAATCGGAGCCGCCCTCCGTGTTGCGGCCACCCTTTTCAGGCTTCGTACCCGAGGCGGCGTCGAGGGGGCTCGTCCGGCCCGCATTGTCCGTAATCATGGGTCCTCCTCCTTCAGCAAGTCGTCGATAGCGCTCAATTTCGAGCGGCCGCTGTCGACGAATGTCTGAAATTCCGGATCGATTTCTACAGCGCGGCCATCCGGAGAAATCTCTCCTGAGGCGGCGGGCCCGGCCACTTCATCTCCGGGCAGCGCGGCTGGTGTTCCCGCATCATCTGTGCCGTTCAGTTTGACCGGAATGGCTTGCCCGAGGCTTGCCTGCGCGGGCGGGTTCAGCACCTGCTCGGCAATCGCCTGCGCGGCCTCGCGCAATGCCCTGTCGCGCGGCGACAGGGCGTCCTGCGGAATGTCGGTGATGGCACGCATGGCTTCCGCGACATCGCCCGTCGGGATATTCGCCAAGCCGCCGTAAAGACGCGCCAGGGCCTCCGGTCCGCCGGTGGGGGCACCGGCGAGTGCCTCCGCCCTCTCCGAAGCAAGGCGCGCAAGATCGCTTCTGGCCGCAATCGCGGCGGCGCGCGCGATCCGCAGGAAGACCTCGCGGCGGCGATCGGCATCCATGAAGGCAACCGTCGCATCCAGATCCTCCTCATGGATCTGCCCGTAATGCTTGACGACGAGATCGACAAACAGATCGACGAATTGGCTGGCATAAGGCGAATGCACAAAGCGCCGGGCGTATTTCCTGGAATAGGCCACGCCCTGATCGACCAGGCCGGCATCCAGAGAGATCGCCACCGAGCGCCTGAGTGCCGCCTCTTCGACAATAGTTCCGGGCGCTGTCAGCCGCGCCCAGTCATAGAAGGCCAGGGCTTCCTTAGGGTCATGCGCGACCGAGACATTACCGCTGACGAGCGCCAGATAGGGACCGATCTTCTGATCCCGGTATTCCGTGGCCATGGCGCCAATGCTCTTGGCGACGAGGGTTCCCTTGCCGCCCAGATATTTCCTCAGGGCATCCGCCACGCGGCTGTCGAAATTTCCGGCGACGTCGCGCGAGGCGAGATATTCCAGCGTGGCGGGGTTTCCGCCGCTCATGGCATAGATCAGGGCGGCATCCACATTGCGCGGGTCATCAAAGACGGAAGGATCGGCCGTCCTCAGCCGCTCGTCCATCTTGGCCAGCAGGAACCGCTGCATCTCGCCCGCCGAATGATCGCCGAGCACGACGGAATCCTGCACGAACTGCAGCGACCGCAATATCGAATGCGGCGCGAGGTCGCCACGGTCCTGGGCGGGTACCTGGCGTGTCAGAGCCGTGCCCAGAAGCAGGGTCGCGATAGCCAGGACGCGAAGCGGTGATGATGCCATCATCACCCCTCGCCTGCCTGTATGAGTATCTCGATACGCCGGTTGGCGGCGGCAAGCGGATCATCCGTAACCTGCAGCCGCCTGTCGGCAAAGCCGGAGACCTGCTTGACGCGGTCTTCCGTGAGCCCGCCGTTCACGAGCATATAATAGGCGCTGTGGGCGCGCGCCATGGAAAGGCGCCAGTTGTCGTTTTCCGTCCCCTTGAACTGCCGCCCGTCGGTGTGACCACGGACGACGATATCACCCGGGCGGTCCTTCAGGATCTGCCCGATCCTCTCCATCGCCAGCACCATTTCCCTGCGGGGCACCGCCGAGCCGATGTTGAACATGGGCGCATCCGTCTGCTCCGAAATGGAAACCAGAAGGCCGCCCTCGGCCGGCGTCACGATCAGGCTTTCGGCAAGCTTGCCTGCAACGCCGGAAATCTGCCGCTCGATTTCTTCGCGCAATTGGTCGGCCTGCTTTTCCGGGGCTTCGCTTTGCGCCTGATCGCGTTCATCCGGCTTGCGAGCTTCGGCATCCGCCACATTCCGCTTCTCTTCCGCACCTGGCTGCCGTTCCGAGACCTCCGCATCGATACGGACGCCGTCCGGCTGGGCCTGAGGAGCGGCAAAGGCCGTTTGCATTTCGGTGGGTGTCGGCTGCTCGGTCTGCGGAAAAGTCTCCGATTGTTCCGGCCCGGTGGCGCGCGTCACCTGCACCTGCCTTGTCCAGAAGTCCGGATCGAATGGATCGCGATAGGCTTCGCCGCCTTCCGCACCCGTCGCGGGACCGGAATCGGCGGCCCCGCCTTCGCCCTTGGCGCTGACATTTGCCTGCTGGCCGACTTCCTGGGCAATTTCGGCAAGAACCGAATAGGGATTCTCGAAGAAATCCGCCTCCGAATAGTTGGGCTCGTCACCCGAGGTGGATGTCATGTCCTCGCCGGTCGCCGCCGCCGAACCGATGACATCTCCATCGTCCTTGATCCGCGAGCGTTCGTCCGTCTCGCGGCCTTCCGCCCGGTCCACCGGCTTTTCCAACCCCTTTTCGGCGGGCGTTTCATCGGAAAGCTTGATCGGATTGAAATAGCTCGCCATCGAGGCCTTGGTTTCCTCGTTGGCGGCATTGACCAGCCACATGACGAGGAAGAAAGCCATCATGGCGGTCATGAAATCGGCATAGGCGATCTTCCAGGCGCCGCCATGATGCCCCTCGTCACCGCCTTTCTGGCGTTTGACGATGATGACTGCGTTCTTGCCGTGGTGGTGATTTTCGCCTTCGCTCATCCCAGCACTTTCCTCAAGCTCGCTGCCCAGGCCGACATCCGGGTCACGAGAACCGTTTCGCCGATATCGACCGCGATATCGAGATCGGGCGCTTCGACATGGCGCAGGAGCGGCGTTTCGCCGCCGAGCGCCGATTGCAGTTTTTCGTACATGTGCGTCGGTCCCCTGACAGTCAGGGTGCCGACATCGCCTTCGAGAACGGCCGCACGAATAAGGTCCGCCATATCGGCGATCGCCTTGCCGGCCAGCGTCTCCTCGAGAAGCGGCGCCAGGATCTTCGCGGTCTGGTCGCTGACGGCCTCGGCGGTCGCAGCGGCGATCTCTTGGAACCTGGCCTCGATCATCGCGGCAGCCTGAACCTCGTACTGCTCCCGGAGCGCATCCAGTTCCGCGGCATGGCTGGCGAGAAGCTCTCCGCGCTCGTCGGCCCATTGCCGCTGCAATTCCTCCGATGCCGCCGCATGCCCCTTGGCGTAGGCTTCCGTCCGTTCGGCCTCGATATCCATCGGCTCATTGAGCGCCGCCGGAAAGTCTTCGATACCGCCCTGAAAGCCGGCGCCGAAATCGTCGACGAGGACCGGCGGGACGACCGGCTGCGGCTCGCCGAAATCCTTCAAGTAGCGCGCTATCGAAGCCGTCATCGCAAATTCCCTGCCTGCCTCATCCGTCTTGCAGAACTCATTACTGGCCGCCGGAACAATCGGCGGACAGTACCAGACCCTAGGCAGTCAAACTTGTGCGAGGATGATGGAAGCCAGCGCCGGACCGTCAGCTCGCCTGCGACCTTTACTGGCGGAAGAGCTGGAGAATGTTCTCTGCATTGGTATTGGCGATCGAGAGCGACTGGATGCCGAGCTGCTGCTGCGTCTGCAACGCCTTGAGCCTCGTCGATTCCTCGTTCATGTCTGCATCCACAAGACGCCCCACGCCCTTGTCGATAACGTCGATCAGCGAGGCGATGAAGTCTTCCTGCAGGTCGATGCGGCTCTGGATGGAGCCGAGGCTGGAGGCGGCGCTGGTCATTGCAAGGAGCTGACGATCGACAAAGCGCRCCATCATGTCGAGCACGGCTTCGTCGGTCGGCGCGGAACCGGCCTCTATGCCGTTCATCGTCGCCGCGACAGCCGAGAGTTTGGTAATGTCGAGGGTGGAAACGGAGAAGCCCAGACTAGCGGCAGGGCCGGGCGGCGTCGTCGGCGCGAGCGTGGCTTCCTTGTCGAGAATACCGAGCTTCCCGCCGCTCAAATCAAAGAGAACCGTTTTGCTATCCAGGGAGTAATCGACCGTCTGAACCGTGACCTCACCCGATGCCGTCCGCGTAAAAGAGGCGACGACCTGCTTGACCACCGGCGTCTCGACGGGCGGCGTGGCGCCGTTGCCGATTCTATCCTGCAGCCAGTTCTCGCCGGAGAAAGTCGCGGATTCCGCGATGCTCTTCAGCTGCTCCTGGAGCTGTGCGATCTCTTCCTGGATTTTTCCGCGGTTTGCGCCGACGCCATAGGCGGCGACGAGCTTCGTCTTGATCTCGGTGACCGTCTCGATCGCGCTTTCCATCGCGGCATAGGCGGTATCGACCTTGGCTGCGCCTAGGCCCAGCGCATCCTGCACCGTCGAAAGCGCCGAGTTGTCGGACCGCATGGTGGTCGCGATCGACCAATAGGCGGCGTTGTCGGCCGCCGTTTCCACCCGAAGGCCGGAGGAAACCCGCGCCTGGGTGGTTTCCATGTTGCGGTCGATGGAACGCAGCGTCTGCAACGCGGCCATGGCCGCGGCATTGGTAAGGATACTCGTCATGGCAGTCGCCCCTGGTCGGAAACTCGATGAAATCCGGAGTCGGTCACCGGCAACGACGAGGGGCATCATGCTTACCGGCCCTCCCCTCAAGCGGTCGGGCGGCCTGTCGTTCTTAACAAATCGTTAAGAGCGCAGTTAACAAAGGGTAACCGCCAATTGCAAGATGCCAATCGACGGACCGCCACGCCCCCGCAGGTTTCGCGCAAGCCTCGCCGAAACGGAAAAACCGCGCCTCCTGCGAGACGCGGTCTTCTTTCGGGAAAATTCATGTCGTTGCCGAAGCGGGACGAAATCGCCCTAGGCCAAGCCAGCCCTAGCTTTGGACGCCGCTTACTGACGGAAGAGCGACAGAATATTTTCCGAATTGGTATTGGCGATCGAAAGCGACTGGATCGCAAGCTGCTGCTGGGTCTGCAGGGCCTTCAGGCGGGTGGACTCCTCGTTCATGTCCGCATCCACGAGGCGGCCGATGCCGCTGTCGATGGAGTCGGTGAGCTTGGAGACAAAATCCTCCTGCAGGCCGATGCGCATGGCGATGGAGCCGAGCGCGGATGCGGCGCTGCTGAGCGACTGGAATGCGGTTTCCACGTCCGTCAGGAGAGTGGCGGTGGTGACTGGCGGCGTGGCGGTGTCATCGAGTGCATTCAGATCGATTTCATAGATGGAGATGCCCGATGCCACACCATTGCTGCCGATAACGCCCGTCGTGGTGTCGATCGCTCCTGTAGCGTCCAAGCCGAAAAGAACATTGGCAGGCTCAGCCCCAGCCGTGTCCCTAAGCGTATAGGTCGTTTGGGTGACCGAGACGCCGCTTGCAGTCCTGGTAAATCCGGACACGACCGTTTTGTCGCCCTCTCCGAGAAGCCAATTCTCGCCGCTGAAGGAAGCACCTTCAGCGATGCTCTTCAGCTGTTCCTTGAGTTGGTCGATTTCTTCCTGAATCTTGGCCTTATCAACGCCTTCCTCTGTCGCAGCTACGATCTTCGCCTTGATTTCCTTGACGACTTCGATGGAGCTTTCCATCGCCGAATAGGCGACGTCGATCTTTGCGGCGCCTAGGCCGAGGGCATCTTCGACGGCCGAGAGAGCCWGATTGTCGGAACGCATGGTGGTGGCGATCGACCAATAGGCGGCGTTGTCGGACGCCGTGCCGACGCGAAGGCCGGAGGATACCCGGGACTGCGTCTCTTCCATCTTGGAATCGATCGCGCGGAGAGTCTGGAGGGCAGCCATGGCTGCGGTATTCGTCAGGATGCTGGTCATCACGTGCCCCTAGCTTGGCTGGACTGAGGAGGGACATTCCGGAATTCGCCGGAGAGGATGGCGCGGCCTGATACCTGTTAACCTTTGCTTCGTCTTGGTTAACCCATCCTTTCGATGACCCCTTCTAGGATAGGGATGGTTAACAAAGGTTAAACGGCGGTTTACGGAAATTAACAGTGGGTGAACATTTCTCTCGCCTCGCGGAGCCGCATCGGAAACGCAAAAACCGCGCCCGAGGGCGCGGTTCGATTTTCTCCAGAAAAGCTGTTCCGATTAACGGAAGAGCGTGAGAATGCTTTCCGAATTGGAGTTGGCGATCGAGAGAGCCTGGATACCGAGCTGCTGCTGCGTCTGCAGGGCCTTGAGGCGGGTGGACTCCTCGTTCATGTCGGCGTCGACGAGACGGCCGATGCCGCTGTCGATCGAGTCGGAGAGCTTGGAAGCAAAGTCTTCCTGCAGACCGATGCGCATGGAAAGCGAACCGAGTTCCGCGGCAGCGCTCGTCATTGCGGTCAGCGCGTTCTCAACCATTTGCAACGCATCTGCCATCTGGTCGGTGTCGAATGCGTCATCAGCAGTGGTGTCACCATCGCTGTCCATGATGTTCAGGGTGTAGACGGACTGCGTTGCGGCGGTCGTACCGTCTGCATGCGTAAGCGCGCTCGTCGTTCCCAGAATACCGTCGTCAGAAGGAACGCCAGCCGTAATGCTCGCGAACAGCACGTTGCCGGTACCAGCAGTATCGAGTGCATACTTGGTCGTCGTTACGGTAACGCTGCCGCCAGCGCCCCGAACAAAGCCCGATACGACACTCTTGTCCGGAGCCGTACCAGCCGGAGTAGCGCCGACGGTCGCCGCTCCGACCAACCAGTTTTCGCCGTAGAAGGATGCGCCCTGCGCGATCGAAACGAGCTGCTCCTGCAGCTGATCGATTTCTTCCTGGACCTTCTTCTTATCGACACCCTCTTCCGTCGCCGTAACAAGCTTTGCCTTGATTTCCTTGACGACTTCGATGGCGCTTTCCATACCGGCATAGGCGGTATCAACCTTGGCGGCGCCAAGGCCGAGCGCGTCCTGTACGGCGGAGATCGCCATGTTGTCGGAACGCATGGTGGTTGCGATCGACCAGTAGGCGGCGTTGTCGGAGGCTTCGCCTACGCGAAGGCCGGAGGAGACGCGGCCCTGGGTCTGTTCCATGCTCTGGCCGATGCCACGGAGCGTCTGGAGTGCGGACTGCGCTGCGATGTTGGTGAGAATGCTCGTCATGGTAGATTTGCCCCTTAGTGGCTGATTAAGAAGGGACATTCCGGTATTCACCGGCGAACGGCGGTCAGCGTCATGCTTGCCAACCCATTAATAAACAAGGTTAACTCGCCGTTTCGATGGGCTTTACGTAACCTTGTCTTGGTTAATGAAGAGCTAAACGGAACTGAAAATCGGCACACCCCTGAATTTTATTTWGCAGCCATCGCGTGCACGCGCGCGTAACCGAAAAAGCTTAAGAAATGACAAAGCCGCACCCGTTTCCGGATGCGGCTCGATATGTTGAGAAAACGGTTCGCAATCCGTAAGGCCGCGAACCGAGCTTCCTATTAACGGAAGAGCGACAGGATGTTCTGCGAGTCGCTGTTGGCGATCGACAGAGCCTGGATGGCGAGCTGCTGCTGGGTCTGCAGAGCCTTGAGCTTGGTCGACTCTTCGTTCATGTCGGCATCGACGAGACGGCCAACACCCCTTTCGAGGGAGTCGGAGAGCTTCGAGGCGAAATCATCCTGAAGGGAGATGCGCTTGGAGATCGATCCCATCTGCGAAGCCGAAGTCTGCATGGTCTTCAGAGCGGTTTCAACCGTCGTCAGGGCAGCAGCCAGAGCATCGGCGTCAGCGCCATCGGCCCCATTGAGATCAAGGGCAACAACAGCGCCCAGAATGCCACCGGTGCCTACGCCAGTCGCGGCATCCACAGTCGTGAACAGGGGATTGGTGGTGAACGTTGCCGTCGTGGTCTTAACGCCCGTAGCATCGCGCACGAAACCGGAAACCACCGTCTTGTCTTCGGCCGCGCCAACCAGCCAGTTTTCGCCGTTGAAGGATGCACCCTTGGCAACGCTTGCGAGCTGCAGATTGAGCTGGTCCAGTTCTTCCTGAACCTTGGCCTTGTCAACGCCTTCTTCGCTGGCGGTGACCAGCTTGGCCTTGATTTCGTTGACGACCRCAATCGCCGACTCCATGCCTGCATAGGCGGTATCCACTTTGGCGGCGCCGAGGCCGAGAGCGTCCTGAGCGGCGCCGAGCGCCTGGTTGTCCGAACGCATGGTGGTCGCGATCGACCAGTATGCGGCATTGTCCGACGCGGAACCAACGCGCAGGCCGGTGGAGATGCGGTCCTGGGTGGTCGTCATGTCGTTGGAAATGGAGCGCAGCGTCTGGAGTGCTGCCATAGAAGCGGCATTGGTGAGAATGCTTGCCATGATTTTGTTGTCCCTTTGAACGAGATACTGGATGGGGACATACCGGACTGAGAAAAACTTACCGGCACGACAGCCCGGCTTCATGCCATTCGGTGCCGCATCTTTGGCTACCAACCCCGTCGTGTGAGGGAGAAACTGGCAGCCAATTCTTGCCAACTTCTTTAAATCCGAGCGAGGCTCAGGTGATGGCTCTAGCTATGGTGAACGCCCGGTAAGCAGGCATGGTTAACGATCAGCTGAACGACCGCACGAGACTGCCGACGAGCAGGTTCCAGCCGTCGATGAGCACGAAGAAGAGTATCTTGAAGGGAAGCGAAATCGAGGTCGGCGGCAGCATCATCATGCCCATGGCCATGGTGATGGCGGCGACGATCAGATCGATGACGAGAAAGGGCAGGATGATGAGAAAACCTATCTCGAAGCCGCGCCGGATTTCCGAGAGCATGAAGGCCGGAACCAGCACGCGGTAATCGACGGCTTCAGGCGTTCCGACGCTTTGGCCGCGCTCGCGGGCGAGTTCCACGAAGAGCGCGAGATCCTTGTCGCGCGTGTTGGCGCTCATGAAGGCGCGGAAGGGTTCGGCAATCCGCTGCACGGCCTCCGCTTCCTGGATCTGGTTCTGCAGCAGCGGCTGCACGCCTTCGTCCCAGGCCCGATCGAAGGTCGGCGCCATGACGTAGAAGGTCATGAACAGCGCCATCGAGATCAGGATCATGTTGGAAGGGGCGCTCGCCAGCCCCATTCCCGTGCGCAGGATCGAAAAGGCGATCACGAAGCGCGGGAAGCTCGTCACCATCACCAGAATGCCGGGCGCGACGGAAAGCACCGTGAGCAACCCGAAGGTACGGATGATCCAGGCCGCGGCGGACCCGTCGATCGGCAAATTGAGGAGGTCGGCCGGCGATTGCTGCRCAAACGCGAACCCGGGGACCGCCAAAAGGGCGGCAATCAGAGAAATCAGCCGAATCATGCCGTCACGAAGGTCCTGGACACCCTTCCTCGATAGACACCGCCGGGAAGCGCGGTCAACCGAATAAGACCCTCGCACGGAGGTCTTGAACAGGAAGATGCCGGCCTTCTGCCTGCGGTTGAGTGCGAGCCGGTCACTCTATTACGAAGGTCCGGAAAAGAACCTTCGTGATCTTGCCCTGCGAGCGCAGATCGACCCGCTCCTGAATGTCGTCCTTGAGATACTGGAAGCCCCGTGGCCCCTCGATCTGCTGCAGGGAAACGGTTCGGAGATAGGCCAGGATATCCTGGTGAATGACATCGGCGAGTGCGGCGTCCGGCGGCCCCTTGAAGGCCAGCGCCACCTCGAGCCTGATCCAGTTTTCGGAAGGATAGGCCAGGTTGGTGGTGACCGGATCGAGCGCGACGATTCCGTTCGCCTCGGTCGATATCCGCGGAATTCCGGCATTGCCATCGGCAGCCTGCCCGCCGGCTGCGGTCTGGGGAGACGGTGCCGCAGCTTCCGGCAGCGCCGGCGCGATCAGGCCCCCGACCAGCCAGCCGCCGCCCGCGCCGACAAGGGTCAGGACCGCCAGGCCGGCAATCATCATGACGAGCGGGTTCCTGCCCCTCTCGTTCGAACCGCCGGATATCGCTTCTTCCGCCATGGCCTTCAACCTTCAAACCGCTGCGATGCGTCTTCGCTCAGAATGGCGAGAACAGGTCGACGACCTGCTGGCCGACCGGCGGCTGCTGGATCTCCGTCAGACGTCCGCGGCCGCCATAGGAGATGCGGGCCTCGGCGATCTTGTCGTAGGAGATCATGTTGTCCGCATTGACATCCTGCGGCCGCACGATGCCGGCCACATTGAGAATGCGGATTTCGTGGTTGACGCGCACTTCCTGCGAGCCACTGATGAGCAGGTTGCCGTTCTCCAGGATGCCGGTGACGACGGCCGCGACCAGAAGCTTCAGCCGCTCGGAGCGTTCGGTCGAACCCTTGCCGTGGGAATCCGAGCTGGAGTCGGTGCCGAGATCACCCGTCGTACCGGCTTCCGGCGTCCAGCCGAACAGGTTGCTGACATTCGCGCCCCAGCCGAGGCTGGTGGCGTTGGTCCGCTTGCGCTCCGTTTCGTTGTCGAAAGATGCGCGGTCGTTGATCTGGATATCCACCGTCAGAATGTCGCCGACATTCAGCGCGCGGGCATCCTTGAAGAGCGCCGCCTGGCTGTCGCTCCAGAGCGAATAGCCACTCGCGAGCTGACGCGGCTGCTTCGGGTAGGACGCCATCTGCGGCGTCTGGGCATATTGCAGACCACTGCCGATCGGGCTCATCGCGGGAGCATTGCCGATCTCCCGCATGGTCTGGCTCTGGCAGCCGGCAAGCAGGAGGACGGCCATAAGGGCGGGAACGCGCTTCGTCATGAGGGTTCTTTCGAGGTATTGGGGTCTGAAGCGCTGGAGATGATCGTCGCGATCATGCCAGCCTTGTGCGGGTCCATTTCGCTGAGGACGAGCCCGGACTGGCGCGCGGGAAGTTTCATGATGATCGCCGCGGCGACCTCGAGGTTCATCTGCTCCAGCTGCGGCGCTGCGGCGTCGRCCTTCATCGTCTTGTAGATCTCGACAAGACCGGCTTCCGCCTGTTTCAGGAAATCGTTGCGCCGCTTCAGCCAATCCTCGTATTCCGTACGCCGGTTCTCGAGTGTGGCTATGCGGGTGTCGACGTCGGCCTGCAGCTTTTCCAGCTCCTGCTTCTGCATCAAATAGCGTTGATCGCGCGCGGCATCCGCAATGTTGGTACAGAATTTCTGGATCTCGTCGGCGGTCGATAGTTCAGAGACGACCGTAGGCTGCTGCGCGCTGACCTGCGGCACCAGCATCAGCACCGCGCCGAGAAGAAGGAAGCGCTGCGCGGTTTTCCTGGAAACGGAAATGCTCAAGAAAGGCGCGTCGGTCATTGCAGCACGAGCTCCGCATGAAGGGCGCCGGCGGACTTGATGCCTTGCAGGATGGCGATGATGCCGTCCGGCTTGACGCCGATATTGTTGAGGCCGGAGACCAGCGTTCTGAGATCGGGCCCTTCCAGGATCGCGACCTGTCCGCCGTCCTTCATCGCCATGATATCCGTCTGCGGCTGCATGGCCGTCTGCCCGCGCGAGAAGGGCTCAGGCTGGATCACCTGCGGCGTCTCGGTCACCTGAACTGTCAGCGTGCCGTAGCTGACGGCGACGCGGGCGACGCGAACGTCCGCTCCGATGACGATGGTGCCGGTGCGCTCGTTGATGACCACCCTGGCCGGGCTGTCGGTCTCGACCACGAGGTTTTCGATCTCCGCCATCAACCGCGTCAGATCGGCGGTCTTCGGCTTCTGCACGATCACTTCCTGATTGTCGCGCGGCTCGGCAATCGGCCCGCCATAGCGGCGGCCGGCAAAGGCATTGACGGTATCGGCCACCCGAACGGCGGTCGAGAAATCCGGATTGCGGAGCTGCAGGACGAGATTGACCGAATCCTTGAAGCTCGACGGCAGCTCGCGCTCGATAATGGCGCCGTTGGGAACGCGGCCGGCAGTGGTGATCCYTTCCGTCAGCGTCGCGGCATCCCCTTGCGCGGTAAAGCCGGAGACGATGACCGCCCCTTGCGCGACCGCGTAGATCAGCCCGTCCGCGCCGGAAAGAGAGGTCATGATAAGCGTGCCGCCGCGCAGCGACGTGGCATCGCCAAGCGAGCTTACCGTCACGTCGATGCGGCTGCCGGGGCTGGCGAACGGCGGAAGGTTCGCGGTCACCATGACGGCCGCGGTGTTCTTGGCGTTCGATTGGCCGCCCTGGGTGGAGATGCCGAGGTTCTGCAGCATCGCCCGCATGGACTGTTCGGTGAACGGCGAGGACCGCAGGCTATCGCCGGATCCCTGCAGGCCGACGACCAGGCCGTAGCCGATCAACTGATTGTCACGGCCGGACTGCAGCGAAGCAATATCCTTGATGCGAGCCGATTGTGCCTGCACGGGCTCCGCCTGGACGCCGAGAAGCGCTCCCAGAATGACGAGTGCGGCAAGGAAGCGGAAAGATCTCATTTCGCCATCACCTGTATCGTGCCGTCGGCCATTACCGTGCCGCTTACCGTGATGCCGGAATCGGTGTTACGCACCCGGATCACGTCTCCGACCGCGCCATCCTCCAGCGGCGAACCGCCGGCGGAAATCGCGAGATTGCCAATCGCGAAGGTCAGCCGCACGGCGGAGCCGCGGGTTACCGCATAGGGCGCGCGCAGAGCCGAGACGAGGACGATACGGCCGGGCAGCAGCGTACGCTTGCTCACCATGCCTACGACTTCGCCGGTGGAGCGGGCATAATCGCCGGTGAGATTGGGATTGGTGACCTCGACTTCCTCGACCCGCGCGGCGGAGATCACCTCGCCGGGATAGATGGTCTGCGTCGGCACGACCGCGAAACCCATGTCGGCAAGCGCCGGCCGACCGGCGAGAACGAGCAAGGCGGCCAAGAGCGGCAGGGCGAGCCTGCCTCCAATCCTGTTCTTCCGGCGAAACATCATGTCTGCCCGTCTCCTGCTTACTTCAGGTTCTTGCTGACGATCTGCGCCATCTCATCGGCGGTGGTGATGACCTTGGAGTTCATCTCATAGGCGCGCTGGGCCGAGATCAGGTCGGTGATCTCCTTGACCGCATCGACGTTCGAAGCTTCGAGATAACCCTGCTTGACATAACCGAAGCCGGGGTCTTCCGGCACGGCGACGATCGGTTCGCCGGATGCGGCCGTCTGCGCGAAGAGGTTGTCGCCGAGCGGCTGCAGACCGGCTTCGTTGACGAAGTTGGCAATCGTCAGCTGACCGATCTCCTGGAACTCGGTCTCGTTGCCGACACGCACGCTCACCTGCCCGGTGCGGCTGATGACCGTCTCGCTGACATCCGCCGGAAAGACGATGTTGGGGACGACGGTATAGCCATCGATCGTCACGAGCTGGCCGTCGGCGTTCTGGTTGAAGGCGCCGGCGCGGGTATAGACGGTATTGCCGTCGGGCGTCTGGATCTGGAACCAGCCGCGGCCGACGAGCGCGAGGTCGAGGCTGTTTTCCGTATGGGTCAGCTCGCCTTGCGTATGGATGTTGCGCACGGCGGCGGTCTGCACGCCGAGGCCGATATTGGCGCCTTCCGGAACGATCGCCTGGTTGGCGCGGTTGGGTACGCCCTGGGCACGCTCGGTCTGATAGAGCAGATCGGCGAATTCGGCACGGGCGCGCTTGTAGCCGGTCGTGTTGATGTTGGCGATGTTGTTGGCGATGACCTCGAGATTGGTCTGCTGGGCATCCATGCCCGTCGCCGCGACGGAAAGCGCTCTCATGTCTTCGTCCTCAATGCGTTAGATCGGCATCTTCGTGATTTCGAGATAGGCGGAGACGATCTTGTCGCGAAGCGCGATCGCCGTCTGGAGGGACTGCTGCGCTTCCAAAACCGCATCGACCACCTCGCGGGTGTTCGCCTTGCCTTCTATCGCCTTGAACGACATGGCCTCCGCGCCTTTCAGGCTGTTCATGGCGTCCGTCGCCACATTGCCGAGAACGCTTGCGAAGTTGAGACCCGTGTTTTGACCGGGAACCTGCGCGGCGCCGCCGAGACTGGATGTGGTTTCGCTCGCGGCCTCTTCGAGGCCTCGGGTCAGCGAAAGGGAACTGACTTTTTGGATATTGTCGATCATTGTCCGCTCTTCAGAAGGTCGATGGTGGAGGCGACGAGTTCGCGCGTCTGCTTGATCACCTGGAGATTGGCGTCATAGGAGCGGTTGGCTTCCCGCATATCCGCCATCTCGATCAGGAGGTTGACGTTCGGCGTCTTGACCATGCCGCGCTCATCGGCCGCCGGATGGTTGGGATCGAACTCCTCGTGGAATTCCGAATTGTCCACGCCGAGCTTCTTGACGCCAACCAGATCCACCTGCCGGCTGGCATCCATCACCTCGCCGAAAGTGATCGTCTTGCGCCGATAGGGATCGGCTCCGGGCGTATCTCCGGTCGTGYGGGCGTTGGCGATATTTTCGGAGACGATGCGGAGGCGCGTGGACTGCGCCTCAAGTCCCGAGCCGGCAATCTTGGACGCGGCTGAAAGAGGATCCATGATCTTACCTTCTTACAGTCATCAACATCATGTTGTGGAACGACTTCACGAGGCTGGTGCTGAGCTCGTACTGCCGCTTGATCTCGCCGGTCTTCGTCATTTCCTGCGACAGCGAGACCGTGTTGCCGGATTCCTGCATGCCGATCTCGTTATTGAGTTCGCTGTCTTCGATCCGGATGTCGTCGCTCAACGTGCTTTCGGCGAGATGCCCCGCATGCGTGCGCGCCATCGGCACATAGGTCCGGTTCAGCACCGCCTCGAAGGGAGTGACGTCCTTGGCCGTGTATTTCGGGGTGTTGGCGTTGGCGATATTGCCGGCAACAACTTCCTGCCGCACGGAAAGCCATTCGGCCTGGCGCGATGCGAGGGCAAACAGTTGAATCGGTTGCATAGGCTTCTCTCCATCTTTGCGTCGAAGCCTAGGCCGGTAAACTTGCGTCAGACTTACGGGCTTTCCGGCTCCTGAACCATTTCGCCGGCGGAAGTGATGATGGCCCAGCGCCCTTCGCGCTGCTCGAGCTTCGCAAGCTTGCTTTCGTCGGGCAGAGTGGAGCCCACGCGGACCATGTACATGCCCGAACCGTCCTCTATGAGGGCGCGGCCATTGGCGACATGGAGAAGGCGGAAACTGCCCTTGCCGGGAAACGGCTGCTCCTCGTGCAGCGGTTTGGCCTGCCGCTCCTCGCCGATCGAGGAGACGGTGGCCGTGGTCAGCGCATCCAGGGGCTCGCGCGGAGCCGGCAGCGCCTCGTCCGGCGTATTGTCCACCATGGCGAGGGGCGAAACGCTGAAGACGTCGCGGGGAGCCATCGGCGGCAGATCGCGGGTGCGGTCCAGATCGCTCGCGTTGATGCCGAACTTGTCCTGATTGAAGAAGACATACCATGGGAAAAGCGCCGATGCCGTGGCAAGCGCCAGGCCTGTGGCGACCAGCACGCGGTCGCTCAGACGCGACGCTTTCCGGGGGAACTGGGCCGAAGCCATGGGCTCTTCTTTCTGCTTCACGATCTGCTACCTCTGTCTGGCAGGCGGTGCCGGCGGCTGGCCCGCTCCGGCTCGGAGTGCCGACGCGAGATCGGCATAGGCATCGGGCGCGGGCTTTTCTCCCGGCGTCTGTTTCAGTACCTCATAGATCACCGGTACCTGCTTGATCGCCATGTCGAGATCGGGATCGCTGCCGGTGCGATAGCCGCCGATGAGCCGCAGATCGCGCGTCTCCTCATAGCGATGGATGAGCGATTTCAGCCGCGAGACCAGTTTTTCCTGATCCGGTGTCCAGGCCTTCCGGGCGAGACGGGAAATGGACGCCAGCGGATTGATGGGCGGATAGCGCCCTTCTTCCGCGAGGCTGCGGTCGAGCACGATATGGCCGTCGAGAATGCCGCGGGTGGAATCGGCGATCGGATCGTTGTGGTTGTCGCCATCGACGAGAATCGAGATGATCGCCGTCACCGTGCCCGCGCCCTCAATGCCCGGCCCTGCGCGTTCGAGAAGACGCGGAAGCTCAGTGAAGACGGATGCCGGATAGCCGCGCGCCACCGGCGGCTCGCCGGAGGCGACCGCCACTTCGCGGATGGCATGCGCAAAGCGCGTGACGCTGTCGACGATGAAGAGGACGTTCTCGCCCCGGTCGCGGAAATGCTCGGCGATGGTGATGGCGACCAGCGGCGCCATCTTGCGCAGCATCGGGCTTTCGTCGCTCGTCGCGACGACCGCGATCGATTTCGCCATATGCTCGCCGAGCGTATCCTCGATGAATTCGCGCACCTCGCGACCGCGCTCGCCCACCAGCGCGATCACCACCCTGTCGAAAGCCTCGGCGCGCGCCAGCATCGAAAGCAGCGTCGATTTGCCGACGCCCGAGCCCGCGAAAATCCCGAGACGCTGGCCGAGGCAGAGCGGCGAGAAGATGTCGATCGCGCGCACCCCGGTGCGAAAGCCCGTCTCGACGCGGCTGCGCGTCATGGACGGCGGCGCGGTGCTGGAAATCGAGCGCGGATCGAGGCCTTTCGAGAGCGGTCCCTTGCCGTCTATGGGCTCGCAAAGAGCATTGATGGTGCGGCCGCTCCAGCTATGGTCCGGCGCGACGCGGAAGGCGCCCTTGCGGATGACGGTATCGCCGATGCCGATCGGCTCGCCGGGCTCGATCGGGCAGACATAGACGATGTCGGGCTCCACTCGTACCACTTCGCCAAGATGGATGCCGGTGGCGCTGCGATGCGCCACGAACTCGCCGAGCCGCACATGCCGCGAAAGCCCGGCAACGGTATAGTGCCCGGCGGCGATGGTGCGTACATGCCCGCCCGGCGCAACCGAAAATGCCGGATCGGCATAGCGCGCGGTAAGCCCGGCGAGCTGCGCCAGCCTTCCGCCATTCGCCGTTTCGAATACCGCTGCCTGAATGCTCATGATCCGCCGTCTTTCTCAGCCTTAGCGGGCGCCGCCGAGGGTCCTGATCGCCTCGGCGAAGGACGATTCGGAATCCCGCATAAGCGCGGAAATGCTCTCGAAGGCGCGATTGACCTGGATGAGCTCGGTCATCTCGCCGAGACCGTTGACGTTCGACTGCTCGATATAGCCCTGGACCACGCCGTATTCGAAATTGTTGACCACCGGCTGCGGCGCCTGAACGGGGATCACGCCGCTGTTGTCGTAGCGCAGGTAACCCTTCGAGACATCCGCGGTGAAGAGACCGAGATTGGCGACCGGCCGGCCATCCTGCATGATGATGCCGTCGGCGCCGACGCTCGGCGGGCCGCCGTCGCGGTTCAGCTGGATCGGCGCGCCGCCGGCGCCGAGAACGGAAAAGCCGCGGATCGAGCGGAGCTGGCCGGTTTCGTCCATCGTGAAGCGGCCGTCACGGGTCAGCACCTGGCCGGCGGGCGTATCGAGCGCGAACCAGGCATCGCCCTTGACGGCGAAGTCGAGCGGATTTCCGGTCTGCTGCAACTGCCCGGTGCGCGTGGCAAGATAGTCGTTGCCCTGCGTCACGAATGCGATCTTGGCGTTCTGCTCGTTGCGCGTCTTGCTCAGAACCTCGTCGAACTTGATCTCGGTGGCCCGGAACCCGACAGTGTTCATGTTTGCCATGTTGTCGGCGATCGTGTTCAGGCGACGCTCCAGCGCGATCTGCGAAGAAATGCCGACATAAAGTCCGGACTGCATATCATTTGCCTCCGAGTTTCAGGTTATTGATGGAAAGGAGGAGATCGGGTGAAATCCCCTGCGAGGCGGGCGCAAAGAGCGCTGCTGCACTCGTTCCGCTATCCGAGGGATTTTGCAGCTCCCACATGGCCGAGAAGCGTTCCAGGAACTTGTTGACCTTCGTCGTGTCCTGGAAATCTTCGATATTCAGGGCTTCCTCGATGAAGACCGCCTGACGGTCGACATCGAGCGACGCCATCTCGCCGGGCATCTGGAGGACGGTGCGAACAACTTCGGTCAGCGCTTCGTCAGCAAGGATTTCCATGCCCGACTTGATGGAAGGAGCCATGCGCGCGAAATAAAGGGCAAGGCGCACGCCGGGATTTTCCTCGCCCGCCTCCTCTTCCAGGGTCTGGCGCTGGAATTTGTCGACCACGCCCTTCTGCGCCCGTTCGAAGGATGTCGCCGCCGCGCCCTGAGCCTCGAAGTTCAGCGATTCGACCAGTGATGAATAGCGGCTGTCGGCCAGTTGGCGGGCGAAGGCCTTCTCGTCGCGATTACCCTCGGTCAGCACCTTGCGCATGAAGGCCTTGGCATAGGCCATATCCTCCAGGCCATGCGCCTTCAGCGCATAGTTATAGAGGCGGCTGTCAGCCATGAATTCGTCAACGGATTTGATGCTGCCGATCTTGGAAAGATAATATTCCGTCTCGCGCGCCACGTCCGGCTTCTCGGCGACGCGGGCCAGCGACTTCGGAAGGTCGCGGCTGATCAGGGTATAGCTGGCATAGGTGGTGATCATCTTCTTCGCCCAAATTCGCGCAAGCAGGAGAAAATCGCTCGACGGCCGGCAATCCGGTCCGATCCTGCTCAAGCTATGCGCAAAGACTTGTGCGAAACTGTTCCGCTTCCCGATGGCGAAAACGCCTGGCCAATCAGCCTCACGCAAGCCAGACGCCTTATCCCGAGAGCATTGGACAACGACCAAGCGCAGGTATGGGATGAACATTATCATCGGTTTCGTCATCACCTTCGGCTGCATCATCGGCGG
Organism: Rhizobium sp. LCM 4573; assembly: GCF_001854865.1. Lineage (GTDB taxonomy): Bacteria > Pseudomonadota > Alphaproteobacteria > Rhizobiales > Rhizobiaceae > Neorhizobium. The sequence goes on from NZ_MDDW01000002.1 coordinate 21,949, forward strand.
CTACATGGCGATGGGCGGCCACATCGACGTACTCGTCCAGCCGTTCGAGCTGGTGATCATCGGCGGTGCGGGCCTCGGCGGCTTCATCATGGCGAACCCGATGAAGGTGGTGAAGGATTCCGGCAAGGCGCTGGGCGAAGCCTTCAGGAATATCGTGCCCAAGGAGCGGGATTATCTCGACGTTCTCGGCGTGCTCTATTCGCTGATGCGCGACCTGCGCACCAAGTCGCGCAATGAGATCGAGGCCCATATCGACAATCCGGAAGAATCCTCGATCTTCCAGTCCGCTCCATCCGTGCTGAAGAACAAGGAACTGACCGCGTTCATCTGCGATTACGTGCGCCTCATCATCATCGGCAATGCTCGCAGCCACGAGATCGAGGCGCTGATGGACGAGGAAATCGAGACCATGCACCACGACAAGATGAAGCCGTATCACGCGATCACCGCGATGGGAGACAGYTTCCCGGCCATCGGCATCGTCGCGGCCGTGCTCGGCGTCATCAAGGCGATGGGCAAGATCAACGAATCGCCGGAAGTTCTCGGCGGCCTGGTCGGCGCGGCCCTCGTCGGCACCATGCTCGGCATCGTGCTTTCCTACTCGGTCTGCAATCCGCTCGCCTCGCAGATCAAGATCGTGCGCAACAAGCAGCACCGCCTCTACATCATCGTCAAGCAGACCCTGCTCGCCTACATGAACGGCTCGGTGCCGCAGGTCGCGCTGGAATACGGCCGCAAGACCATTTCCAACAAGGAGCGCCCGTCGATCGACTCCGTCGAGCAGGAAATGATGAATCCGGGCGGTGAAAAGGCGGCATGACGATGAGCCAGGCGATGCGAAGCACACCACCAGCCATGAACCACGCCCTTCTCGCGAAGCTGACGGGAGGGCTCGGCGACAGGGCTACGGTTGAGAAGATCGGCGGCGAGTTCGCGCAGCTCTACACCGAATTCTTCCCCGACGTGTTCCAGAGCGAAACCGGCATCGATATCGCCGTCTCCTATCAGGGCTGCACATCCGGCCTGATGCCGGATCTCATCGCCGATCTAGGGGACACCTTCGCTCTCGCCGACGGCGCCTTGCGCAACTGGTGTCCGAATTTCGTGTTCGCCTGCGGCAACAGCTTCGTGATCGCGCTGATGGAGCTGATGCTGGGCGCCGGTCCCCATACCGTCGAACAGCCGATCGAGCGGCCGCTTTCCGATATCGAACTCGACCTTGCCTCCATGGTATTCGACCGCATGGCGAATGTGTTGCGCTCCGGCGTCAACGCGCCCGGCGGTTTCGAGGCAAGCCTCGAACGGCCCCACAATGCCGAAGATCGGCCGCGGCCGGACGAGGCCGCTCCGCTTGAATACGGCGTCRCCATCCGCATGGGACTGGAGCTCGGCCCGGTCGTTTCGGAATTCGCTCTCGTCATTCCCCAACGCGCCTTTCTCAAGACCAAGGTGGTAGCGCCGAGATCGAAGGGGCAGGATTCGAAGAGCAGGCAGGAATGGACCGAGCGGATGGAAGAGCAGGTCCGCCGATCCCAGGTGACGCTCGAGGCGACGATCCGCCTGCAGGCTCTGACGCTCGGTACGATTTCCCGCCTCGCGGTGGGTGACGTCATCGCCTTCAAGGATCAGGGAGACGTRCAGGTTCGGGTGAGCGCCAACGGCAAGGACATGTATTCGTGCGAGTTCGGGCGTTCGGGCGAGCGTTATACGGTCCGCGTGAAGGACAATATCAGCAGCGATGACGAGATCCTGAAGCACCTCATGGGATGAGCCTCGCAAGCCGAGCGCATGTCTCATACGCCAAGGGCAGGCTGACGCAAGTTTCAATGGGAATAATGATTGCATGGCTACGAAGAAAACACCTCTCACCGAAGACGACGCATTGATGCCAGTCGGCAATGAAGTCGAACTGGATCAGGCCATCGACGATCTGCGCGGCGTGCTGAAGGCCGATGCCGACGTGCCGGCCACCGATTTCGACATCGGCGGCGGCGATTTTTCCTCCACCGAGGCCCCGGCCTTCGGCGGCGGCTTCGACATGAACGATGCAGGCTTCGGCGGCCAGGATTTCTCCGCTTCCGCGGAGACCATGCCGCAGCCCGGCAGCGCGCTCAACGCCAATCTCGACCTCATCATGGACATTCCGATCGACGTCGAGATCGTGCTGGGCTCCAGCCGCATGCAGGTCTCCGGCCTGATGAACCTCGAGGAAGGCGCGACCATCGCCCTCGACAAGAGGATCGGCGAGCCCGTGGAAATCACCGTCAACGGGCGCCGGATCGGCAAGGGCGAAATCACCGTGCTGGAACATGACGATACGCGCTTCGGCGTGAAGCTGACGGAAGTGCTGAGCACGAGAAGAACCTGATCCCTGTGGGGACAGAGAGGAAAGGCCATGATGGACTTTGACGATTTCGGTGGCGGTGCAGTCGCCGAGAAACCGTTGTCCCAGACTGAAAAGGCGGCGGCTGTTCTCCTCGCTATGGGCAAGGGTGTCGCCGGCAAGCTTCTCAAATATTTCACCCAGAACGAGCTGCAGCGGATCATCGCGTCGGCGCAGACGCTCCGGGCGATTCCACCGGACGAACTTGCCCAGCTCGTCAACGAATTCGAGGACCTCTTCACCGAAGGCACGGGCCTCATGGACAATGCCACGGCGATCGAGGCGATTCTGGAGGAAGGCCTGACGCCGGAAGAGGTCGACGGACTGCTCGGCCGCCGCACCGCCTTCCAGCCCTATGAAGCCTCCATCTGGGATCAGCTGCAGGAAGCCGAGCCGGAATTCGTGGCGAAGTTCGTCTCGCGCGAACACCCGCAGACGATCGCCTACATCCTTTCGATGATGCCCTCCTCCTTCGGCGCCAAGGTTCTGCTCAAGCTTCCCGAAAGCCGTCGCGCCGATGTCATGAACCGTACGGTGAACATGAAGGAAGTGAGCCCGAAGGCCGCGCAGATCATCGAGAACCGGGTGGTCGAACTTACCAAGGCGATCGAGGCGGAACGCAACTCGAACGGCACGAACAAGGTTGCCGAGCTGATGAACGAGCTCGAAAAACCGCAGGTCGATACGCTTCTCACCTCGCTGGAATCGATCAGCAAGGAAGCCGCGACCAAGGTGCGCCCGAAGATCTTCCTTTTCGAGGATCTGCTGTACATGCCGCAGCGCAGCCGCGTTCTTCTGCTCAACGACGTGGCTTCCGACGTGCTGACCATGGCGCTGCGCGGCGCGACGGTCGAGATGAAGGAATGCGTCCTTTCGGCGATCAGCCCCCGCCAGCGCCGCATGATCGAATCCGATCTGGAAGTTCTCGGCGCGCCGCTCAACCCGCGCGAGATCGCGATCGCCCGCCGCGCCATCGCCCAGGAGGCGATCCGGCTTTCCAATTCCGGCCAGATCCTGCTCAAGGAAAAGACCGAGGACGAGAAGGCCGCGGAAGCCGCCTGAGCTGAGTATCATTAGATGGGAGGGTGGAGCCGCCATGCCGGCTCCGCCCTTGTCGTTTCGGCGCTCTCATACACAGGCTTTTTGCCGTCCCGAATGGGATTTGGCCGGCGATGAGATAACGTGAAGCGAGGCAAGGAGCCGATTCGCGTGCAGGGATGAGCCTTGTCGGACGATAAAGACAGCAAAACAGAAAACCCGACAGCCAAGAAGCTGACCGAGGCGGCCGAGAAAGGCAATGTGCCCTTTTCCCGCGAGGTGACGATATTCGCCTCGACGCTCGCCTTCTATCTCTTTCTCGTCTTCTTCCTCCCCTCCAGCGTCTCGCAACTCGGAGAAACGCTGAAGGACCTTTTCGAGCAGCCGGACCAATGGCGCCTGGAGAATACGCAGGACCTCATTTCGCTCGGCGTGCATCTCGCCTGGGCGGCCGCCGCCGTGCTGGCGCCCGCCATGCTGCTCTTCATCGTATTCGGCGTCGTGTCCTCGATCTCGCAGAATATGCCCTCGCTGGTACTCGAGCGAATCAGGCCGCAAGCCTCGCGGCTTTCGCCGGCCAAGGGCTTCAAGCGCATCTACAGCCTGCCGGGGCTCATCGAGTTCGGCAAATCGGTATTCAAGATCGTGATCGTCTCGGTCATCATGTATTTCGCGCTGCGCGGCGAATTCTTCGCCTCGCTGGATGCGATGTTTTCCGATCCGCAGGTGATTCTCGTCAAACTCGATGCGATCACGCGCAAGATGGTCATCGTCATCCTGTTGTCGACCGCCATGCTTTCGGTCATCGATTTTCTCTGGACGCGCCATCACTGGTTCACCGAACTGAAGATGACGAAGCAGGAGGTGAAGGACGAACACAAGCAGTCGCAGGGCGATCCGCTGGTCAAATCCCGTCAGAGGTCCGTGGCGCGCGATCGCGCCCGCCGGCGCATGATCAATAATGTTCCCCGCGCCACGCTGGTGATCGCCAACCCGACCCACTATGCCGTGGCGCTCCGCTATGTGCGGGAAGAAAACGATGCGCCGGTGGTCGTCGCCAAGGGCCAGGATCTCATCGCACTCAAAATCCGCGAGATCGCGGAGGCCAATTCCATCCCGGTCTTCGAGGACCCGCCGCTTGCGCGCTCCATGTTTGCGCAAGTCTCGGTAGATAGTGTCATACCACCAGCCTTCTACAAGGCAGTGGCAGAACTCGTGCACCGGGTCTACGCAACCCGGTCGCTCAAGCAACGGACACGCTAGGCGTCATGAAGAAATGCTCCCATTCCACAGAACGTGAAAAGATCCTCGCCCGTGCGCTCAGCCCCGTGGCGACGGAATTGCGACTTCTCGACGCCGCAGACCTCATTTCCCTGCTGCGCTTCGAATGCTACGGCAATCTCTCCGACCTGGTCGCCTCGGCCGCGGAGCTTTATTTCCACCCCGGAACCGTCAATTTYGGCGCCGGCGGCGAATACAGGCTGGAATGGAGCGGTCCCGCGGAAGTCATCCTCGACCTGGAGATCAAGCCGCCGGGCATAACCGTCTACGCGCGCCTGACGCTCACCGACGCTCAGGCGGGGATCGAAATCGATCATATCGCCTTCGCCGATCCCTCGGAAAGCCCGGAGGAGAACACCATCTTTCTGGAGCGGAGCCTTGCGGAAGCGCAATTCACACGGAGCGAATCCTCCGCGGCGGTATTTTAGCTATCTTCAAATCAATACGAACTGACGTGAGCGGCCAGCCTGCGTCAGTTGATGTAGCCGAGCCGGATGGCCTTGGCGATCGCCTGGATACGGTTGACCGAATCCAGCTTGATGGTCGCCGAGCCGAGATAGGCATTGACGGTGTGGACCGAAAGCCCAAGGATTTCGGCAATCTCCTCGCTGATCCTGCCGTCTCCGGCAAGCTGCAGACAGGCGATCTCGCGCTCGCTGAGCGATTCTGCGGGCACGCTTCGCTTCTCGTCGAGGGCCAGCAGGTCCATCATCACCTGAGAGCTTCGGATGTGCTGCTCGATGATGGCATCACTTCCCAGATCCATCGAATTGCCGAGGAATACGACATAGCCGTTGCCGAGAGCTCCGAGCCRCACCGGAAAGGCGATGCCGGAAACCGGCACGACATCCGGATCGAGCCGGCGGACAAGGGGAGAAATTTCATCTGGATCGATCGGAGCACCGGCTTCCGCGCCGCGCCAGGCCAGCGGCAATAGCGAGAGTTCCATGTGCTCCAGGAAAATCTCGCCATAGGCGTCGATCAGAGCCTTGCCGTTTTCGCCACCGCCGACGCCCCAATTCTCCAGCTCGCAAATCAGCTTGCGCTTGTTCGGCAGACCGGCGCCGGCAATCCGGAAGACCGCGAAATTGCGGGCCTTCAGGTTCGTCTGCATGGCGACCATTTTCGGGAAGATATCCGATCGGCTGGAGGCGCGCTGGAGGCGCAGATACTGGATGCCCCCCTGGCCTTCTGAACTGCCGCGTGTATACGCCATATGCCCGCCTAAACCAGATTGTTCCGCACCGCATAGGCAATCGCCTCGGAGCGGGTTTTCGTCGCCGTCTTGCGCATCACGCTGGTGATGTAGTTGTTGATGGTGTTGCGCGAGATACCGAGAATGACGGCAATCTCGTCGCTGGTCTTACCCTCCGCGATCCAGAACAGGCATTCGAGCTCGCGTTCCGTCAGCTCGAAATCCCGCTCCGAGCGGACATCCCTGCTTTCCGCGAAGCTCGCTCCGTAAGCGGCCAGCAATCCGATCTCGCGCAGGCGCTCCTGGGACAGAATGGCCCCTTCGAGGAACAGCAGTATCAGGGAAAAGCGCGTGCGCCCGACGCAGAAAGTAAGCGAACAGCATCGCTTGCCGAGTTCATCGGGAACCTGCGCATCTTCCGGCAGCATCGAGAAGACCGGCGTCAACAGGGAAAGGCATTTTTCCAGCTCGGTCGAGCGGGAATAACCGCTCGCAAGCTCCGATCCCAGCCTGCGGACGAGATCGAAGGGCCAGTTGGAGGTGACGATGAAATCGAGACCCTGCTCCTGAATGAGGTCGTATCTGGYGAGCAGGAAGTGCGAGGCTCCGACGTAATCGGCCAGGATGCGCATGACGGCCTGGATGCTGTTGGCGCGCCCAGCAACAGTGATCCGCCGGGCCAACTGTTCGCGCGACAAGGCCTTGGTTTCCGTGGGCTCCAAATGTCGCCCTTCCGATGCCGTGTCTGCCCCCAACAATCCCATTCCTATCCGTGTCGCCTTGCCGGTTCGACACCGGCAAGTTCACCTCCAAAAAAATACTCGCTGCCGCATTCCCGCAGGCTCACCATCATGGTTCTGCGCATCTCATCGAATCGAGAGCATTGTAGGAAACGTCCGGGGAATAGCCATGCGAGCTTCCGCCGTTTCCTGTGGCCTGGACGACTGCGTCTACTGATACGCCTGTCCTGGACCGAATGTACACACCCAATAAATGACATGGGCCGGATTTTGTCCGGCCCATGCTGATCATTTTTTTGTGAAGGCTGCTCAGGCCGCTTCGTCGACCGCCCATTTGCGGAGAATCTTGGCGGCACGCTCCTCGCTGATCTCCACCATGCGGGAGAGACGCCGTTCCGGACCTTCCTTGAGGCGGCGGTTGAAGCCGCCCTCGTCGCCTCCGCCCAGAAGGTCGTCGGAGCTGTCGAAGCCGAAGTCCGCGCCGAACCCCTCCATGAGCGACGGGTTGCCGCCGGCCGGAGAGAAGTCGGGCAGTTCCAGGCCGGCTGCATCCGCCGTCGTCTCCGCCGCCACTCCGGTGCCGGTGACGCTGCGCACCAGCGGACGGATGCCGAGCCAGACCACGAGGAAGGCGACCGCGACGAAGGCAAGCGAGTTGACGATGGTGCCGAGATTGCGGCTGAGCGATTCCATGACGCCGGGACCACCCGCGGCCTCATCAAGAAGCTGGGTCTCCAGGAAGTCCATGGCCGTCAGCGTGACCACATCGCCGCGCTCCGTGTTCAAGCCGGAGGCCGAGGTCACGATCTTCTGCATCTCTGCGAGATAGGCATCAATCTTGGCCTGATCGGCGGGCTCGCCGACCATCTTGGCTATCCGGCCGCGGTTGACCACCACCGCCACCGAGAGCTTCTCGATCTGGTAGCTGTTGCGCGTGGTCGCGACCGTCTTCGAGTTGATCTCGTAATTGGTCTGCTCTTCGCGCTTGTTCGACTGGTCGGAGGATTGCGGGCCGGCGGCTCCGCCCGGCTCGGGCGCGGCCTGGGGCACGTTCTGCTCGACGGTCGTGGCGGAATCGTTCTGGGACTGCTGCGAGCGCTGCTCTTCGCGGGTGACGCGCACCGAGCGCTCCACGCGTGATTCCGGATCGAAAACCGTTTCCTGGATCTGCTGGCTGTCGGTGTTGAGCTGCGCCGTAACGCTGGAGCGGAAGTTGTCCATTCCGAGGAAAGGGGCGAGCGCCTTGTCGATGTTCGATTCGACTTCCTGCTGGACGGTCTGGACTATGTTCAGGGAGCGATTGAGTTCGTTGTTGCCGTATTCATCGCCGGCTGCGAGCAGCTGACCGGTGGAATCGAGAATAGTGACGTCATCGACATCGAGGCCCGGCACGGCGGAAGCCACCAGATGCCGGATCGCGGCCGCGGCCTTCCGGCCGGCCGACGTGCTCGCACGGATCATAACGGAGGCGGTCGGCTTCTGCTCCCCGCGTCGGAAGTTGCCGACGTCCGGCATGACGATGTGGACGCGGGCGGCGGACACGCCGTTGATCTGCTGCACGGAGCGGCCGATCTCCCCTTCGAGGGCCCGCACGCGGGTAACTTCCTGCATGAAGGAGGTGAGGCCGAGCGAGCCGACATTGTCGAAGAGTTCGTAACCGGCATTGGCGCTGTTCGGCAGGCCGCGTTCGGCGAGCAGAAGCCGCGCCTTGCTCGTACTGCCCACGGGCACGCGTATGCTGGYTCCGTCTTGACCCACCTCGAAGGGCAGGTTGGCTTCGGCGAGCGCCATGCTCACTTGGTTCAGGTCGGCGGTTTCCAACCCCACATACAAGGTCTCATAGGCGGGTTTGTTCACGAAAATCGCCGCCGCGAGCACGATCGCGATCGAGAGCACGCCGACACCGGCCAACGCAATGAGCCGTGTCTGGCCGAGACCCGCCAGATTCTTGAAAACAGGTGAAAATTGAGCCAACAGATTCATTCTGTCCCACATCGCAAACAAGGAAATAGAGCCTTTTCCAGGCTCACCCTAGGAAGCGAAGCTTGTGCGAGCGTTTCGAACGCGTGCGCTCGACGCTCATGAGACGGTGAAAAGTGGCGGGTGATTTATCGCCGGCCGCGCAGGACGGCCCCGCGATCAGAAGAAATCGAAATCGCCGGCCGCCTTGCCGAGCGGCTGGGAATGCCCGTGACGAAGCCCGTTCGCCAGCGCCTTGCGCATATCGGCAAGCTTGACGAGGCTGAGCGCCGTGGAAACGTCCACGGTCCACTGGTCCGGAATGGTGGCGGTAATGGTGTCGATGAACTCGGCGAGCCCCCGCGTCTTCTGGACGGCGAGGTCGATGCCCTGCAGCACCTTGATGCTCTCCGGCGACTGGAGGATGGCGGTTCCCCCAAGCTCCAGCAGCTGCGGCTCGACGCGCTCGATGAGATAGGCGACATCGTGCAGTTCGGAAACCAGCCGCATCAGGACCTCTGGAAGGGACTCCTCGGTGGAGGCGGCGTGTGTCACGACTTCGTTCATGGTTTCCTCGCCGGAAAAGGCGTTGCTTAAAAGAATTCGATGGAGCTTTCGGCGGGCTTGGGCGCGCGCACCGGGCGCTGCTCCATGTCCACGGTCTTCTGCGTTTCGGCGCCGGTGAGCGGATACTGGCGCGCCCGGCCGCTGACCGGCCAGTATTCGAGCTTGCGGCCGTGCTCGCCCCCGGTGGACGAGCTGACCACCGGAATGCCCTCATCCTTGAGGAACTGCATGGCGAAGGCCGCGTTCTGCTCGCCGACATTCGAAAAGCTCGCAATGGTCTTCGCGCCGCCGAATWTCTTCGCCTCCAGCCGGTCGCGCCGGGCTCCCCGCTTCAGGAGACCGTTGATCAGCAGCTCCATCAGATGCACGCCGTAGCGCGTCGCATCCCCGCCGGAGGCTGCCGCACTTCCGGAACCGGGAAGCAGGAAATGGTTCATGCCGCCGACACCGGCGACCGGATCGCGAAGACAGGCAGCCACGCACGAGCCCAATATCGTCGCGAGGACGACGTTCGGGTCGTTTTCGACCTTGTACTCGCCCTGGATGATATGGACACGCCTGGCCGCGGCGGCGTCTGTCATTTCAGCGCTCCGAACACCGCCTCGATGGCTGCCTTCATCTTCTCGATGGTGAATGGCTTGGCGAGAACGTTGTTGGCGCCGAGCTGGGCGGCCTTCTGCACGAGCGCGCGGTCACCCTGGGCGGTCAGGATGATGAACGCCGCCTTCTTCGTGTTCGGATTGCTGCGGACTGCCTGCAGGAAGCCGATGCCGTCCATCTTCGGCATGTTGAAATCCGAGATGACCAGATGATGCGGTTGCTCGGCCATGATCTTCATGCCCTGCTCGCCATCGCCGGCGGCGGTGATCTGCTTGAAGCCGAGCTGCGTCAAAGCATCGCTGAGCAGCAGGCGGCTGGTCACCTGATCATCGACGATCAGGACTTTGATTTTTTCCGCGAGAGACATTTATTCGGTACCTTCCTTCCGGGCGGCAGTTAATTTCAAAACTTCTTCTCCGATGGAGCCCAGCGGCAATTGGTGCTCGACGGCTCCCATCTCGTAGGCAACCCTCGGCATGCCGTAGACCACACAGGTTTTCTCGTTCTGCCCGATGGTGCGCGCGCCTGCGCTGCGCATCCTCAGCAGTCCGGCCGCTCCATCGCGGCCCATGCCCGTCAAGATCACTCCGACGGCGTTACGGCCGGCGAGTTCCGCGACCGAATCGAACATGACATCCACGGACGGCCTATGGCCGTTGACCGGTTCCCGCTCGACGAGACGGCAGCTCGGCGCAGACGGATTGACCACCTGAAGATGCCGTTCACCACCGGGCGCAATATAGACCTTGCCGATCTCCAGCCGCGCGCCATCGGTCGCTTCCTGCACCACGGGAGCGCAGATACGATTAAGCCGTTCGGCAAAACTTTTGGTAAATGTCGGCGGCATATGTTGAGTGATCATGGTGGGCGGGCAGTTCTTCGGGAACTTCTGCAGCACCGTGATCAGCGCTTCCACGCCCCCGGTCGAAGAGCCGATCGCCACGACCTTGCGACCGACCCTGTAGTCGGCGGCGGGCGTGACTGCGGGAGCGGAAACCGGACTGCGGCCGCGGCGCTGCGAGCGGGCAGCCGCCTTCACCTTCTCGGCGAGATCGATGAACGGCCTGACATCGCCTGGAACCGGCTTGCCGACGCAATCGAAGGCGCCGATCTCGAGGGCAGCGAGCGTCGCGTCCGCACCCCTATGGGTCAGCGTCGAAACCATGATGACCGGCATGGGACGCAGCCGCATGATCTTTTCGAGGAAATCGAGGCCGTTCATGTTCGGCATCTCGATATCCAGCGTCACCACGTCGGGATCGAGCCGCTTGATCGCTTCGCGCGCTTCGAGCGCATCGCCCGCCTGGCCGATCACGTTCACTTCCGGGTCGGAATTCAAGACGGCCGTGATCAGCCCGCGCATGGTGGGGCTGTCGTCGACGACGAGGACGCGTGCAGGCGCGCTCATGCCTTCCTCCCCGCGGCCTTGCCGATATGGCGGTAGGTGGTGATCCCGGTATTGTCGAAGAGATGCTTGGCATCTCCCGAAACGCGCTCGGAATGGCCGATATAGAGATGGCCGCCTTCCGGAAGCAGCGCGGCGAAGCGGGACCAGATCTTCATCTGCGTCGGCTCGTCGAAATAGATGACGACGTTGCGGCAGAAGATGACGTCGAAATTTCCCTTGAACGGCCATTGGGCCATCAGGTTCAGCTCGTTGAAGGTGATGAGCTTCTTGACGCGCTCGTCGACCTGGAACTTGCGGCGGCCGCCCGCCTCCACCTCGCGGAACCACTGCTTGCGCATGGGCGGCGATACCGTCTCCAGCGCGCCCTCGTCATAGACGCCGGCCTTTGCCGCCGCGAGTATCTTCGGATCGATGTCGGTCGCCAGGATGCGGAAATCGTAGTCGGTCGCATTCGGCAGCATGGAAAGGACCGTCAGCGCGATCGAATAGGGTTCCTGCCCGTCAGAGCAGGCCGCCGACCAGATGCGAACGCGGCCGCCGTTCTTCGCCCGGGCGACGAGCCCCGGCAGCACGTGATCGCGCAGGTGCTCGAAATGGTGGTTCTCGCGGAAGAAGCGGGTGAAATTGGTGGTCAGATGCGAAAGCATCTCGCGCCGCGCTGTCGCGCCTTCCGGCGAGGCGACAAGCGCGCAATAATCCCGAAATCCCTTGAGACCGAGCGCGCGGATATGTTTCGACAGGCGCGAATAGACCAGCGAAGCCTTGGATTCGTTGAGATAGATCCCGGCGTCGGAATAGATCATCGCTGCGATATCGGCGAGGTCGCGCCGCGTCAGCGGATATTCTCCGTTCGCCATGATCTCGTCGGGATGCGGCCGGTTTTCGGCAAGGCTCAGCGGCGTCATGCGGCTTCGCTTTCCTTTTCCGGGAAGAGCGCATCCAGCTCGATCATGCAGATCATCCGCTTTTCGATAGCGAGAATGCCCCGCGCATACTGTTTTTCGATATCGGAGGAGATTTCCGGCACCGGCTGCATGTTCTCGTCCGTAATCGTCAGGATGTCGGAAACGGCCTCCACCAGCAGGCCAACCACCCGGCTCCTCACCTGTGCCACGATGATGACGTGGCGGGGCGAAGGCTCAGTCGGCTTCATTCCTAGYCGGGCCGACAGATCGACGATCGGCAGCACGGCGCCGCGCAGGTTGATGATGCCCAGCACATAGGCGGGCGCATGCGGCATGGGCGTCGCGGGCGTCCACCCTCGGATTTCCCGGACCGACATGATGTTGACGCAGAACTCCTGATCGCCGATGCGAAAGGCGATGAGTTCGCGGCTTCCCTGGGCCAGATTTTTTACGGCGTACGACATGGGTTAACCCGCAGCTGCAAGAGACATTTCAGGCTTCAGCGACGTTTCCGGCTTGAGGGCCTGGCCGCGCGAGGCGGCAACGACCGCGTCGACATCAAGAATGAGAGCGACGCGCCCGTCACCGAGAATGGTGGCCGCCGCAATGCCCGGTACGTGCGTGTAGTTCGCTTCGAGCGACTTGATGACGACCTGGCGCTGGCCCTGGATGGCATCGACCATCAGAGCGCGCTGGCCGCCGCCTTCCGATTCCACCAGCAGAGCGACACCCTCGACCGGGTTTGCCTGGATGGCGCGGAAATTGAGGATGCGGCCGACATCGACCAGCGGGCAGAAGGAGTTGCGGATCGAGATCAGCCTATGGTTCGCTCCGAAGGAATGGATGGCGGACGCCTCGGGCTGAAGGGTTTCGACGATCGCCGTCAACGGCACCACCAGCGTCTGGCCCGCGACCGTCACGACCATGCCGTCGAGCACGGCGAGCGTCAGCGGCAGGCTCATGGTGAAGGTGGAGCCCTGCCCCGGCCTGGACGAGATCGAAATACGGCCGCCGAGCGCCTGGATCGAGCGCTTGACCACATCCATGCCGACACCGCGACCGGAAATGTCGGAAATCTTGTCGGCGGTCGAGAAGCCCGGCATGAAGATCAGGTTGTCGATCTCGTCGTCGGAAAGGTTCGCATCGGCGGCGATCAGATCGTTGTCGATCGCCTTCTGACGGACTCGCTCGCGGTTGATGCCGGCGCCGTCGTCCTGCAACTCGATGAGGATGCGGCCCGAACGGTGCTTCGCGGTGAGCTTGATCGTGCCTTCCGCGGACTTGCCGGCTGCCTCGCGCTTTTCRGGCGTCTCGATGCCGTGGTCGACGGCATTGCGGATCATGTGCGTCAGCGGCTCGGCCAGCTTGTCGATGACTGTCTTGTCCACTTCGGTGTTCTCGCCCTCCGTCACGAGGCGGATCGACTTGCCCACCATGTCGGCCACTTCGCGGACGATGCGCGACATGCGCTGGAAGACCGGCTTCACCGGCTGAGCGCGGATCGCCATGACTGAATCCTGAATCTCGCGGGTGAGCTGCTGCAGCTCCTCAAGGCCCATGTTGATGGACGAGGTTCCGGTCGCATCGTTTTCGATGACGCTCTGGGAAAGCATCGCCTGGTTGATGACGAGTTCGCCCACCAGGTTGATGAGCCGGTCCACACGGTCGAGATCGACGCGGATCGTCTGACCGGCACTGGAAGCCGCGGCCGTATTCTGTGCGGCGATCGCCGGTGCGGCGGCGGCTGCAGCCGCCTCCTGCCGCTCGGCCACCCGCGCCGCCACGCTTGCAAGCCGCGTGACGTTCGTGGCGGTCTCCGCAGCCATGACAGCGGCAGCGACGGTTCCGGACGAGGAAGGCTCTTCCCTTTCCTCTTCCGAGGCCGGCGTCTCATCCAGAATCGAGAGGTCGAAGGGAACCGGCACCATCGGCAGCTCCTCGTCCGCGCCGGCCGGTTCGGCAAGCTTCACCTCGAGATCGCAATCCCATTCGGCGAATTCGAAGACTGCCCGGATATCTTCCTCGCTCCTGGTCGTCTTCAGCGAAATCTTCCAGGCGAAATAGGCTTCCTCGGGGTCCATCTGGTCGAAAGCCGGGAGCCCGTCCGTATCGCAATGGATGCTCATCTCGCCGATGCGGGAAAGATCGCGCAGCAGGAGAGCTGCTTCGTTGCCCTTCGAGTAGAGCTCACGGCGAGGTCTGAAACTGATCTCGTAGGTCGAGCCTTCGAGCGCCACTTCCTCTTCGTCTTCATCGTCGAAACCATCGAACGAGAACGGAATGGGCTGGAAACCGCTTTCATCGGTCGGCTGCGGGGCGACTGCAGCCGGCTTGGCAGCGGCTGCCTCGACATGAACGGAGGGAGCCGGCAGCTCGCCATTGGCAAGCGCCTCGAGTTCCTTCACCAGGCCACGGCTGCGCGCCACATCCACGCTGCCGCCATCACGCGAGGCGCTCACGAGATCGGCCAGCACGTCGGCCGATTTCAGCATCACCTTCAGCACGTCCTGGTTCGGCTCCAGTTTGTTGGAGCGGACGCAATCCAGCGTCGTCTCGAAGACATGCGCGAAGGAGACGAGATCATCGAGCCCGAAGGCGCCAGCCCCCCCCTTGATGGAATGAACGGCGCGAAAAACGGCATTCACCGTCTCGGGGTCGCGATCCCCGTCGTTCAGCTTGAGAAGACCGGATTCCAGTTCAGCGAGCTGCTCTTCGCATTCCTGAAAGAAGATCTCTTTGATTTCGTTCATGTCCATCGGAGAAAATCCAGGTTCAGGCGGTTACACGCTCGATTGCATCGATCAGTTTCGCGGGGTCGAAGGGCTTGACGATCCAGCCGGTCGCGCCGGCCTGGCGGGCCCGGTTCTTCTTTTCCTGATCGCTTTCGGTGGTCAGCACGAGGATCGGCACCGCGCGGTACTTCTCGTTGCGGCGCACGCCCTCGATGAAGCCGAAGCCGTCCAGCCGCGGCATGTTGATATCCGTCACGATCACATCCGGATTGGCGCCTTCGAGAACCTCGAGACCTTCCACGCCATCTTCGGCCTGGATGGTTTCGAAGCCCGCATTGTTCAGCGTCACCAGAAGCATGTTCCGGATCGTCCGCGAGTCATCTACCGTCAGCACTTTCTTCTTCATGCTCAAATCTCCTTGGCAGCCAATTGCTTGGCGTCGATTCCGATAAGCCGCATCGTCTTGTCGAAGGCATCCGAGGCGCTCTCGACCAGGAAGAATTTCCCGTCCGTCGCCCATGCCCTGGCGGCCGCGACAAGCACCTGCGCGCACTGTACGCCGGCCCGCTCCACCTCCGACGCGTCGACCACGACGTCGCTTCCGCGCATGGACATCAGCTTGCCGTGCAGGACGGAAGCCTCGTTGAGGTCCAGCACTGGGGACAGTTTCAAGTTTTCCTGTGCAGGCTTTTTGCTCGCCATCAGCTCATTCCCTGTCGCTTGTGCATTTCGAATTCGTCCTCATCGAAGCGAGCGCCGGCCGAAGAGCCGATTGCAACGAGCGACGGCGAGGATTTCACGACCGGCGGCCGAGGCGCATCCGAGCGATAGCGGACCTCTCTTTCGATGCGGAACTCGCGGATCGTGCGGCCGAGCTCGACGATCACGGTATGAAGCTCGTCGGCACCTTCTCCGGCACGGGAAGCGATGCCCGCATTCGAGGCGACGCCTTCGCCGACCGCACCAATCTCCGCCGCCACGTGGTCGAGATTGGCCGCCTGCTCGCCCGTGTCTCGGGCGATGCCCGCAATCGCATCGTTGATTTCAGAGACCTGCCGGACGATGCCGCCGATCGCATCCTGTGTGCGGTGAACCATCTCCACACCGGCATCCACCTGCGTCTTGGTGCCGTTCACCAGCGACTTGATCTCGCGGGCCGCTTCCGCCGAGCGCTGCGCAAGCGCGCGAACTTCCTGGGCGACGACCGCAAAGCCGCGGCCGCTTTCGCCCGCGCGGGCGGCCTCGATGCCGGCGTTCAGAGCCAGCAGATTGGTCTGGAAAGCGATCTCATCGATGGAGCCGATGATCTGGCCGATCTTCTCGGCCGAAGTTTCGATATCCGCCATGGCGCTGATCGCCCGGCCGACGACCTCGCCGCTTTCCTCGACGGAACGGCGCGTCAATGCGGCCGCCTTTTCCGCGGCGGCTATTTCGGTAGCGCTTTCCTTCACCTTGYCGGTGATCGCCATGAGCTGGCGCGCCGCCTCGTCGAGACGGCCCGACTGCTCGACCGAAGCGGCGGCGAAGGCGCGCGCGTCCCGGCCCAGCGTTTCCGAGAGGCCTGCGGCCTCCCTGCCCTGCATTTCCGCCCGCTGGACGGAAGAGCGCATCGTCTCGACCGCCTGCCCGAGAAGACCGGCGAGTTCGCCATAGGCTTCCGGCACGTCCGCAGGGGCGGCCATCGTCAGATCCCGCTCCGCCAGCCCGGCAATCACATCGGAGAATAGCCCGACAACTTCCGCCTGGTCGGCCTCGCGCTGCTCGGCAAGCGCGCGCTGGTGCTTCTGGCGCTGTTCGTTGAAGCGCAGCGAAACGGCGATTTCGACATCCACCATCACCAGGCGGACGATGGCGCCGACCAATTCCATGATCTCGCGCTCGCGGCGGCGCGCGGCCGGCAGCATCGCCTTGCCGCCGATCTCGGAAAGCGCGCCGGAGATCAGGTGCTCCAGCACTACTGCATGGCCTGCCACATGCCAGCGCGGATCAAGCCCCATGCGGCTTTCCGTATCGGAAAGCATCTTCACCCGCTCGGCATAGAGCGCATCGAAGCGGGCGTCCGTCAGCACGCTCCAGTGGGAGGCCTGGAGATCGTGGAGCCGGTCGATCTGGTTCTCGCTCTGGAAATTGCGAGCCGCTTCCGGGGAAGACTGGTAGCGCTGGAAAAGATTGCGCAGCCCCGCTTTCAGATGCGGTTCCAGCATCGGGCGGAAGCGGCGCAGAAGATCGCTGAGATCACCGTCGAGGCCGGCAAACGCCAGCCGCTCGCCCAGGCTGCCCGCCTGAGCCCGCCGCGCCTGATCCAATGCCGTTTCCTGCCCCAAATCCATCCCCAAAGTTACGGCCGACCTCCGGCGGAGGATCGGCAAAGAAGCAGCCCTGCCAGCCAGGCGAATGGATGCAGCCGGGGCGCGCGCCCGGCCCAACGATTGGCGTCGGCGGGTGCGAGACCGCAGTCTTTTCCTGGATTGTCATGAGCGGATACCGGATCGAAACCGGTACGGCAGCGCGGCTTCATGCCTTTGGGAGACCGCAGAGGTCCCATTACGCCGTGGTCCTCCAATTTGTATGGTTAATTCCTTGCCCGAAGGTTAATGGATCGTAGACCGGCCCCGGCTTTTGCGCCGTAATCGCACGGGCGACGCGCCGGAAGCGAGGCAATCCGCTCCCTTGCAAATCTAGGCTGTAAAAGGGTTCAGCCTTTCGCGCGCGCCGTTATGCCGGAGGCGAAGCGCTTGCTCACATGTATCGAGCCGGCAAGGCCGAAACGCCAGGGCAGATCGATCGCCTGGCTGATGCCGATCCGCCTGCCGGTGACGACCAGCGGCGCTTCTTCCGCCGGCTTGAAGCGGAACGGCGGCTCGAACAGGGAAAGCCCGTCATGCTCCCCGGTAATGCCGAGCGCCTGACACACGCGGCCGGGACCGGCTGAGAGCAGAAGCGGATCGGAACGGCCCCGACGTGCCTCCATTTCGGGTATCCCCCAGACCGGCTCCAACGCGCGGATGAGGACCGCGCTGCCCGGACGGCAGACGAAGTTCACGCACCAATGGATGCCATAGGAGCGATAGACATAGACATGCCCCGCCGGGCCGAACATGGTTCTGTTGCGGGGCGTCTGCCCGCGAAAGCTGTGAGAAGCCGGATCGTCCGGCTCATAGGCCTCGGTCTCGACGACAATGCCGCCCACGCCTGCGAATTCGAGCTCGGCCCCGATCAGCTCGCGCGCCACCTCGACGGCGCTCCGCTCGAAGAAATCGCCCTGCCCCGATGCTTTGGCCTTGTCGCTCATGGGCCATGACTTACGGGAAGACCGCGGAACCGGCAAGTTCGGGAGGGCCTATGGTGCAGGCCATGGGCCCGACGCATTCCGCTGCTATGCTTGCCCGATGGAGAAGAAGAACGGCATTCCAGTCCTCCTCGGCGTCGTGCTCGGGGTCGCCATCGGCGCGGCGATGGACAATATCGGCATGGGGATCGGCATCGGCCTGGCACTCGCGATCGCCATGCTGCCGGCGTGGCGAGGGAATGAGGATAGGTAGCTTCGGACTATCCGGCGCCGCGCACGACCTTACGGAAAGTGAGCGAGATACGTCGCTGCCGCTCGATTTTGCGACCTCCGAAGATATCCGCCTTGCGTGCCGGGATCTCGTGCGTCCAGTCGTAGCGGGCTTCTCCCTGCAGCACGATTGCCGATCCGGGCTCAAGGAGGACTCTCCGGCGTTCGCCACCCTCCCGTTGGCGGAAAACCATCTCGCACGAAGAAAGCATGCTGACGGAGACTATCGTATCGTCGAAGCAGGGGACGCAATCCACATGGGCGCTGATCCCCTGGCCGGGCAGGTATTCGTTGRCGATCACCTGATCGGGCATCACGGCGAACAGATTGCGAGCAACAAGCCCAGCCGCAAGCTCCTCAAGTGAGGCAGGCAACGGGCCCAGATAACTGTCCGCCGTGACAAGCCGGGCTTTGTAATCGTAGCGGTAGCCGAAATGCTGAACACGGCGCTTCAGCTCAGTGCTCCACTCGCCTGCATCAAGGAGCGCGGCAAGCGCTCGCTCTTCGTCCGATGATAGGAACTCCCTCATATAAGTTGCACCCAACGGCAGATGTAGCGTGTTTTCACGCGATGCGTGGCCCATTTCACCTTACCTGAGAGCGCCAACAGGAGACAAAACAATCGTATAAGTAGAAAATATGCGCAACCTGAAAGTTCAGACCGACAAACGCTAAACACGGTGTGGCTATTGCACCAACCAAGCGAACTTTAGCGAGATAATGGTGCCCGGAGGCGGATTTGAACCACCGACACGCGGATTTTCAATCCGCTGCTCTACCAACTGAGCTATCCGGGCATCTGGGCTTCAAAAAGCCTTCCGGCAGGGCCGGCGGGGGTCATCTCCCCCGGAAGCGAGCGGGGTTATAGCATCTTGCTCGGCCTTGTCCAGCACCGAAACCGACTTTTTTGACAGGTTTGCAAAAATCGCGAATTCGCCAGCAAAATCAGCCGTCACGACGCTCGTCGTCGGAGGGTTCGGCCTTGGTCTCGTCCTCCGCCACCGGAATGGTGTAGGAGCCCTTCAGCCAGCGCGAGAGATCGAGCGTGCGGCAGCGGTCGGAGCAGAAGGGATAGTGTTCGCGTGCCGAAGGCTTGCCGCATTCCGGGCAGGGTCTCGTCTTGCGCAGCGGCTCCACCTTGCCGCCAGTCCTGATCGGTTGTGCCATGGTTCAGCCCTCCGGCCAGCCCGCCGCCACGTCGAAGCCTTCACCGGCCAGCAGCGCCATCACTTCGTAAAGCGGCAGCCCGACGACGTTCGTATAGGAACCCACGAGCTTCTGGACGAAAGAGCCGGCGATCCCCTGGATCGCATAGGCTCCCGCCTTGCCGCGCCATTGTCCCGACGCGATATAGTTCTCGATCTCGCGGCTGGAAAGCCTCTTGAAGCGAACCTTGGTCTGCACGACGTTCTGCCGGAACTTGCCGCCGGGGGTCACCAGGCAGATGCCGGTATAGACCCAATGGCCGCGCCCGGAGAGCAGGTGCAGCGCCGCGTGCGCCTCGTCGGTATATTCGGTCTTCTCGAGAATACGACGGCCGACGGCCACGACGGTGTCTGCCGACAGGATATAGCTGTGACGCCAGGCCGGGTCGTCCCGCAACGCGGAGAGCGCCGCTTCCGCCTTTTCAGTGGAAAGGCGGCGCGCGAGCGAACGCGGATGCTCGGATCGCTTCGGCGTCTCGTCGATATCCATCGGCATCAGCTTTGCCGGCTTGATGCCCGCCTGATTGAGAAGGTCGAGGCGGCGCGGCGAACCGGAGGCCAGGATAAGCTTTTGTTCCAGCGCCATGAGGAGGCCTTGCCGCTAGCCGGGATTACTTGAAGCGGTAGGTGATGCGGCCCTTGGTCAGGTCGTAGGGCGTCATCTCGACCAAAACCTTGTCGCCGGCGAGAACGCGGATGCGGTTCTTGCGCATTCGGCCGGCGGTATGCGCGATAATCTCGTGTTCGTTTTCGAGCTTCACGCGGAACGTCGCATTGGGCAGCAGTTCCGTCACGACGCCCGGGAATTCGAGGACTTCTTCTTTAGCCATCTATGGGTTTTCTTCCTGTGGTTTTGAAATCGGCCGGCGATCACCGAAAGGTGGCTGGCCGGAAATTTGGGCGGAAACTACACAATCATGTCCGCTTTGTGAACTCGCATATTTGCGATTCCGCTCAGGCCGTCTCCGCGGGGTGCCGATGCGCTCCGCCAAGCCGCTCGTCGACGAGGCGCCAGAGGTGGTCGCGCACCTCCCGGTAGGCCTCCAGCATCTGCTCGCGGCTGCCTGTCGCCGCCGTCGGGTCCATGGTCGGCCAGTAGACGACATCGACGGCGCTGGAACGCGTCAGCTCCAGCGCCGCATGATGGGCTTCCGGTGTCAGCGTCACGATGAGATCGAAGAAATCGTCCTCGAGCTCTTCCAGAGTCTGCGGGTGATGACGGCCGAGCGAAAGGCCGATCTCCTCCAGCACGACATCCACGAAGGCGTCGCGCTCGCCGGATCTAACCCCTGCGGAGCGCACATAGATATCGGGTGGAAGGATCCGTTTTGCAATGACCTCCGCCATCGGCGAACGGATGACGTTCCAGCCGCACAGGAAGAGGATGGCGCCCGGCCTGCCGCTTGTCACTTGCGGGGCGGGAAACTCCTCCACGGCCSCTACCCCCGCCAATAGAGCACGCAGACCAGCGTGAAGAGGCGCCGCGCGGTGTCGAAATCGATGCGGATCTTGCCCTCGAGCCTGTCCATCAGGGTCCGGGAGCCTTCGTTGTGGATGCCGCGCCGGCCCATGTCGATCGCCTCGATGCGGCTCGGGGTCGCCGAGCGGATCGCTTCGTAATAGCTCTCACAGATCATGAAATAGTCCTTGATGATCCGCCGGAAGGGGGTCAGCGAGAGGATATGGGTGGCGACGTCCTCATCCGCCTGCGTGGTGATGCCGAACATCAGCTTGGAATCCACCAGCGAAAGCTTCAGCCGGTAGGGGCCGCCGGAATGGCCGATCGGCTCGAAGGAGTTTTCCTCGACGAGGTCGAAAATGGCAACCGCCCGCTCATGCTCCACATCGGGGGTGGAACGCCCGATGGAATCGTCCAGGACGACCTCGCAGAGACGGAAGTCCGGCCGGCCCATCCGTCAACTCCCGTCGTTCAGCCGGATCGCCACGGAACGTGCATGGGCATCAAGCCCTTCGGAATGGGCAAGCGTGATCGCCGCCGGCGCAAGCTGGCGAAGCTGCTCGGGCCCCAGCCGGAGGATGGAGGTGCGCTTGACGAAATCGAGYACCGAAAGGCCGGAGGAGAACCTGGCCGAGCGGGCGGTCGGCAGCACGTGGTTCGAACCGCCCACATAATCGCCGATCACTTCGGGCGTATGCCGGCCGATGAAGATCGCACCCGCGTTGCGGATGCCCGGCATCAGCGCATCGGGATCTGCCACGGCAAGCTCCAGGTGCTCGGCGGCGATGCGGTTGGCGAGCGGCAGCGCGGCCTTCAGCTCCGGCACGAGGATGACGGCCCCGAAATCCCGCCAGCTCGCGGCCGCCGTCTCGGAGCGCGAAAGCGTTTTCAACTGCCGCTCGACCGCCGCTTCCACGGCTCTGCCGAATTCCRCATCGTCGGTCACGAGGATCGATTGCGCGCCGGCATCATGCTCGGCCTGGGCGAGAAGATCGGCGGCGATCCAATCCGGATCATTTTCCTTGTCCGCGATCACCAGCACTTCGGACGGCCCCGCGATCATGTCGATGCCGACCGTGCCGAAAACCTGACGCTTGGCGGCCGCGACATAGGCATTGCCCGGACCGACGATCTTGGCGACCGGCGCGATAGTTTCGGTGCCATAGGCAAGGGCTGCAACGGCCTGCGCCCCGCCGATGCGGTAGATTTCAGTGACGCCGGCGATCCGGGCTGCCGCCAGCACGGCCGGATTGATACGACCACCGCCGGCCGGCACGACCATGACGACGCGCGGCACGCCGGCGACCCGTGCCGGCACGGCGTTCATCAGCACCGAGCTCGGATAGCTCGCCGTGCCGCCCGGCACGTAGAGCCCGACGGCCTCGATCGCCGTCCAGCGCGAACCGAGGCCGACACCGATCGCATCCTCATAGATATCGTCCTTCGGCATCTGCCGGGCGTGGTGCTTCTCGATGCGCTCGGCGGCGAACTTCAAGGCATCCAGCACCTTCTGGTCCGTCTCGGCCACGGCGGCATCGATCTCCGCATCGCCGACGCGAATGCCGGCATTGCCGAGGTCCATGCCGTCAAATCGGACCGTATAATCGATCAGCGCCTGATCGCCGCGCGCCCGCACATCATCGATGATGGCCCGCACCACGGCGTTCACATCTTCCGAAACCTCGCGCTTCGTCGAAAGAAAAGCGGAAAACCGCGCCTCGAAGTCTTCCGCTACCTGCTCCAGCCAGATCGCCAAGGAGATAATCCTTCCAGTTCGAAAACCTTGATGCCCGCCGGGTCCTTAAGGGTGACGCGGCCTCG
The DNA here is from genome assembly GCF_001854865.1 of Rhizobium sp. LCM 4573. GTDB lineage: Bacteria > Pseudomonadota > Alphaproteobacteria > Rhizobiales > Rhizobiaceae > Neorhizobium. Next base: position 44,801 of record NZ_MDDW01000002.1, read on the forward strand.
AGGCCGTTTCCCATGCGCCGCCGATATCTGCAAGCGCTACTTCGAGACATTCGACATCGAGAGCGATCGTGGCGGTGCCCGCCAGGACCAGTTCCACCGTGCCTTCCGGCCCCTCTCCCTTCTGAACGAAGCGGATGGCGAGAAGGGAAAGCACCTCGTCCCTCTTCTTCGGATCGATGCCCGTCGAGCGTACGGCTTCCACACGCTTGAAAACGAGCGCGGCGCGGCGGCGCTCGTAAGTCTTGCGCCGGGTCCCGGCGTTTTCCCAGACGAAACGGTTGGCCTCGAACGAGAACAGCCGGCTTGCCGGCGACCAGTGCACGTCGCCCACCTTGAAGACGCTGTCCTGCATATGGGCGGAAATGATCTCCAGGTCGTCCTTGTCCAGGGCCAGCAGCTTCAGCTCGGTCATCGTCTCGCTTTCCAGTGATGGCGCTTGTCCCGCGCCGAAAGATTACATGCTGGAAATAGGATGCCGACGGTCAAGAAGCAACAACCGGTTGTTTCCGCTCAACTCGGAAAATCGGCGGAAATGCTGGTTTCCTTCCACGCCTCGATCTGCGCGAGCCTCTCCTTCAGCTTCTGCGTGACGCCATTATAGGCGATCGCGCCGAGCACGAGATGGCGGGGCGGGTTCTCCGCCTGCGCCGCCGCAATGATCGCTTCGCCGGCGCGAACCGGATCGCCGGCTTGTTTACCGCTGATTTCGGCGGTGGATTTCAGCCGGGCGCCGGCGGTTTCGGCATATTCGGCGATCCTGTTGGGCGTCTGCCTCAGCGACCGGCCGGCCCAATCGGTGCGGAACGGCCCCGGCTCCACGCAGGTCACCTTGATGCCGATCGGCGCACCCTCGGCGGAAAGCGCATCGGAAAAGCCTTCGACAGCGTGCTTGCTTGCCGCGTAGTAGCCGGAGCCGGCAAAGCCGATAAAGCCTGCCTGCGAAGTGATGTTGATGACGTGACCGCGCCGGCGCATGCGCATGCCCGGCAGCACGGCGCGGGTCATGGCGAACAGGCCGAAGACATTGGCGTCGAACTGGGCGCGGATCTCATCCTCCTCGCCCTCCTCGAGCGCCGCCTGATAACCATAGCCGGCATTGTTCACCAGCACGTCGATACGGCCGAACTTCTCCTCGGCCGCCTTGACCGCCGCGGCGATCCCGCCGGCATCCGTGACGTCGAGATCGAGCGCCAGCGCATTTTCCCGGCCTTCGGCGAGATCGGCGACGCGGCTTTTGTCGCGCGCGGTCACCACCGTCGGCCAGCCTCTGGCGATCGTGAGCTTCGCCAGCTCACGGCCGAAGCCGGTGGAGCAGCCGGTGATGAACCAGACGGGTGCGGAAACGTCAGTCATGGGAGATTCTCCGTACGAAGGGCGGATCGGGATTGGGAATGGCAGGTGAGACATGGGGAAGATAGGAATGCAAAAAAGGACGGCAAGGCATCGCCTCGCCGTCCTTCGATTTTAAACTTACCTTGGGAAAGGTCAGTCGCTGACGCGCTCGACGACCGCGCCGCAACGGGTGAGCTTCTCTTCCAGGCGCTCGAAACCGCGATCGAGATGGTAGACGCGGTTGACCATGGTTTCGCCTTCCGCGGCAAGGCCGGCGATCACCAGCGATACGGAGGCGCGGAGATCCGTCGCCATGACGGGAGCGCCCTTCAGCCGCGCGACACCCTCGACGCGGGCCGTCTGGCCCGAAAGCGAGATCTTCGCACCGAGGCGGGCAAGCTCCTGCACGTGCATGAAGCGGTTCTCGAAGATCGTTTCCGTGATGTTGGAAACGCCGGAAGAACGGGTCATCAGCGCCATGAACTGCGCCTGCAGGTCCGTCGGGAAGCCCGGGAAAGGCTCGGTGGTGATATCGACCGGCTGGATGCCGTTGCCGTTGCGCACCACGCGAAGGCCGCTTTCCGTCTCGGTGATATGGGCGCCGGCCTGGCGCAGGGTATCGAGCGCGCTGTCGAGGAGTATGGCGTTGGTGCCCTCAAGCGTCACGTCGCCGCCGGCCATCGCGACAGCCATGGYATAGGTGCCGGTCTCGATGCGATCGGGCAGCACGCGGTGGCGCGCGCCGGAAAGCGAAGGTACGCCCTCGATGGTGATCGTGCTCGTGCCGGCGCCTTCGATCTTCGCTCCCATGGAGGTGAGGCAGCGGGCGAGATCGACCACTTCCGGCTCGCGGGCGGCGTTTTCGATCACCGTCGTGCCCTTGGCGAGCGTCGCCGCCATCAGCAGAACATGCGTGGCGCCGACCGACACCTTCGGGAACTTGTAGCGCCCGCCGATGAGGCCACCCTTGGGAGCGGTGGCGTTCACATAGCCGCCGTCGATCTCGATCTCGGCGCCGAGCGCCTGCAGGCCTTCAAGGAAGAGATCGACCGGACGCGTGCCGATGGCGCAGCCGCCGGGCAGCGAAACGCGCGCCCTGCCCTCGCGGGCAAGCAGCGGACCGATCACCCAGAAGCTTGCGCGCATCTTCGAGACCAGCGCATAGGGCGCGGTCGTATCGGCGATGGTGCGGCAGGTGAAGTGGATCGTGCGGGCATAGCTGCCGCTCTGGTTCTCGCGGCGGCCGTTGACCGTGAAATCGACGCCGTGATTGCCGAGGATGCGCAGAAGCAGCTCAACATCGGCAAGATGCGGCACGTTTTCGAGGGTGAGCGTATCGCTCGTCAGAAGCGAGGCGATCATCAAGGGCAGCGCCGCGTTCTTGGCACCCGAGATCGGGATGGTGCCGTTCAATTGGTTGCCGCCGGTAATTCTGATGCGATCCATGGGGGTTCAACGGGCGGGGCCCGCCTCTCTTTCTTGTCGAGCGCGAAAGGAAAGGGCGTCCTTAGACGAATTCCCGCGCGGCATCAATCTTTGATGATCCAGGTTAACAGGAGGTTTGAATGGGCAGTTCTGATGGTGGCCGGCATTGGTCAGGATGATTCGTCCGTTTTTGCGGCAGGAAGCCCGTTTACCATATCGGCCTCGCCGRCACGCCGCGCCCGGGCCTGCCCCTTGCGCCGCTGGAGGTTTTCCCGAAGCTTTGCGGAAGCGCGCGCCTTGCGGGCCTGCTCGCGTTCCTCCGCCGCGCGCCGCCGCGCTTCCCGATCGCCGGAATGACCCCCCTCAGCCTCGGAAATCTTCGTCTCGTCGTCTTTCACCATGCTCCTTTCCTTAGCGAAAAAACCGGATTTCCGAAAGCGCCTCGCGGCTTTTCCCGCGCATTGGCAAAATAACTTCCAATTTGCGGCTTGCGCTCTCCGCCAAGCTATGGCAATAGCCCCCTCGCCTGACGACACGCCCCGATCCGGGCGAGGCCGAAGCTGCTATAGCTCAGGGGTAGAGCACTCCCTTGGTAAGGGAGAGGCCGAGAGTTCAAATCTCTCTAGCAGCACCATTCTTTCCTCCTCCCCTCTTTGATGCTCTCTACAGCAAGCCCTCCGGCTGCGGGACCATTGGGTCTTGCCGTAGAAAAATACACGGCCGCGCGAGGCGGCCGTGGTTTGGTCCAGTCAGGCGTTTGCGCCGCCGTCGATGGTCAGTGAGGCGCCCGAGACGAATTTTCCTTCCGGCCCCGCCAGCCATGCGACCAGGCCTGCAATATCCTCCGGCTCGCCGAAGCTGCCGGTCGCGATACGCTCCCGCTGCGGTTCGGAATGATCGCCGTTTATGGGGTTCATGTCGGTGTTCGTCGAACCGGGGTGAACGACGTTGACGGTGATGCCGCGCGGGCCGAGGTCCCGCGCCAGCCCCTTCGTCAGGCCGATCAGCGCGGCCTTGCTCGCCGAATAGAGGCTGATGCCCGGCCACGGCACCAGTTCGGCCAGATTGCTGCCGATCGAGATGATCCGCCCGCCTTCGCCGAGGTGGCCCGCCGCCGCGCGAACGGCCACGAAAGGCGCACGCAGGTTAACGGACATCACCTCGTCGAAATCCGAAACGCTCGTTTCTGCAAGCGGCGCGGCATGCCAGATGCCGGCGCTGTTCACCAGAATATCCAGCTTGCCGAAGGTCCCGACCGTCTTGCTGACCGCCTGTTCGATAGCTTCCGCCTGGCGGTTGTCCGCCCGGATCGCAAGCGCGCGGCCACCCGCCTTCTCGATCTCGCGAACCACCTGTTCCGCCTTGTCCGCGGCATTCACATAGGTCAGCGCCACCGCAGCACCCTCGGCCGCAAGCTTTTTGGCGATGGCCGCGCCGATGCCCCGGCTGCCGCCGGTCACGAGGGCAACCTTGCCGTCCAATTTGATCGAGGTCATGCAAAACTCCTTTTTTTGTATCAAACGATACATAATTAACTGCCGTGCTTGCCAGATCGCGTCAAGAGATTTATTTATCGCTCATTACAAAAAGAGTTGGAGCCATGTCCGAAAGAGGCCGTCCCCGCAGTTTCGACCGCACCGCCGCGCTGGAGCGTGCGATGCAGGTATTCTGGGAGAAGGGATATGAGGGCTCATCTCTCGCCGATCTCACCTCCGCCATGGGCATCAATCCGCCCAGCCTCTATGCCGCATTCGGGTGCAAGGAAGCGCTCTATCTGGAGGTGATGGAGCTCTATAGCCGCACCATCGGCACGGAAATCTGGTCCGCCCTGGAGACAGTTCCAAACGTAAAGGAAGCCATTGGCAGCTTCCTGCTTGCGACCGCCAGAGCCTATTCGCAGCCGGACCAGCCGCACGGATGTCTGATCGCGCTCGGCGGCCTCCATTCCGGCGAGGTGACGAAGCCGATCTGCGATGCGCTTTGCCGCCATCGGGCCGACAATATCGTGAAACTGCGCCAGCGGCTGGAGCGCGCCGTGGCGGAGGGGGAGTTGCCGGCTTCGATCGACGTAGAAGCGATCGCGACCTTCTATGCGACGGTACAGAACGGGATGTCGATCCTTGCCCGGGATGGCGGAGACCACAGGGCGCTGAAGCATGTGGCCGATGGCGCCACGGCGGCCTTCGATGCCCTGACCGGCGGATGATCCGGTCAGAACCTTGCCGAGGCGAGCCGGTTCTGGAGCGTCCTGAGGTCTTYGGCCTTCTTCGCCGCTAGTCCCCTCTCCCAGGCGATCGCGGTTTCGACGATGAAATCGAGATCGTCGTGACGCGGCGTCCAGTCGAGCAGGCGGCGGGCCAGGGTGGAATTCGCCACCACGCTCGCCGCATCGCCCGGACGGCGCGGCCCGTAGCGGATTTCGAACTTGYGGCCCGCGCCCTTCATCACCGCTTCCAGCACTTCCAGCACGGAATAGCCGCGGCCGTAGCCGCAATTGACGACCAGCGGCTCGCCGCCGCGCCTGAGATAGCTCAGCGCCTTCAGATGCGCGTTCACGAGGTCGGCCACGTGGATATAGTCGCGGATGCCGGTGCCGTCCGGCGTCGGATAATCCGTGCCGTAGACATCCACGCCGCGACGCTTGCCCAGCGCCGCTTCGCAGGCGATCTTGAGGAGATGGGTGGCGCCTTCCGTGGAAAGCCCCGTGCGGCCGAGCGGATCTGCGCCCGCCACGTTGAAGTAGCGTAGCGCCACGAAGCGGAAATCATGGGCGGCGGCCGCATCGCGCAGCATCAGCTCCGACATCAGTTTCGACTGGCCGTAAGGGTTCTTGGGAAGAAGCGGCGCGCTTTCCAAGACCGGCGCATCGTCCTTCTGGTCGCCATAGACGGCGGCGGTCGAGGAGAAGACGAAATGGCGGATACCGGCCTCGACGGCGGCGGCTGCCAGAAGCCGGGTATTGCCGGTATTGTTCTCATAATAGTCGAGCGGCTGGGCGACCGATTGCGGCACGACGATGGAGCCCGCGAAATGCAGGATCGCATCGATCCCGTTCTCCGAAAATATCCGGTTCAGGACCTCATGATCGCCGACATCGCCGAGATAGAAGCGCGCTTCCGCGGGCACCGCCCAGCGAAAGCCGGTGGAGAGCCGGTCGAGCACGACCACTTCCTCGCCGGCATCCAGCAATGCCCAGGCCATGTGACTGCCGATGTAACCCGCGCCTCCGGTAACCAGAACCGCCATTTCGATGCTTCCCCGCCTCTTGTCGTCGAGGCATCGAAGCATGCGGCCCGTGCAGCAATGATTACTCGGGCGGGTGCCGCTCAACTATATCTGAAGGCAGGGCTAACCGCCGATTTCCCGAACTGTTCGGATTTTAGCGATCCGCCTCAAAGCTTCAGGATATAGTCGCGGAGCCGGCCGGCGGCCTCTTCCACCTGGCGCGGATCGCGCAGGAAGCAGGCGCGCAGGAAGAGTTCGCCTCCCTTGCCGAAAGCCGAGCCCGGCGCCAGCACCACGCCCGTCTTGTCGATGATATCGAGCGCGGTTCGGCGGCTGTCCGTCACGCCGTCCACCTTGAGGAAGGCATAGAGCGCGCCATCGGGTTTCAGCGTCTCGACCCGGTTGGTGGCGATCAGCGCATCGCAGAGGATGTCGCGCGAGCGGGTCGCCCGCTCGATATTGCCGCGCACGAAATCGTCGCCCTGATCGAGCGCCACCACCGCGCCGCGCTGCATGAACTGCGCCACGCCCGAATTGGAATATTGAATGAGATTTTCGATTACCTGGCCGAGTTCGGGCGGAGCGACGATCCAGCCGACGCGCCAGCCGGTCATGGACCAGTTCTTGGAGAAGGAGTTGGCGAAGAGAATGCGGTCTCCCTCCTCCATGATATCCATGAAGGAAGGCGCGCGCGGCGCATCGCCATAGTAGTAGAGAGCATAGATCTCGTCGGCGATGATCCAGAGGCCATGCCTGCGGGCGAGCGCCAGGATATTCGCGAGATCTTCCCTCGTGGCCGTCCAGCCGGTCGGGTTGGAGGGCGTATTGATGAACAGCGCCCTGGTGCGCGGCGTTATGAGCGCCTCGAGCTTCGCGAGATCAAGCGACCAGCCCCCGTCCTTGAAGTCGAGCGGCAGGCCGACGGCGCTCGCTCCGGAAATCTCCACGGCGGAAACGATGTTCGGCCAGGCGGGCGAGAGATAGATCAGCTCGTCGCCCGGCGAGGTAACCGCCTGCACGCATAGCATGATCGCATGCATGCCCGATCCGGTGACATAGAAATGCTCGACCGGCAGCGAAACGGAGAAGTGGCGGGCGTAATAGCGCGAAAACGCCTCGCGGAGTTCCGGAATGCCGCGCTGCCAGGTGTAGAAGGTCTCGCCCGCCAGCAGCGCATCGCTTGCGGCGCGGTTGACGAAGTCGGGGCTCGGCAGATCGCCCTCGCCCGCCCAGAGCGGGATCAGCCCTTCCCGGCCGCGGGCATAGGTGATGACCTCGACAATGCCGCTTTCGGGCGCTGCGAGGGCACGGGGGCTGAGGCTGCTGACGATCGACATGAGAATCCCTTCGAGGTTTTCATGTCTTTTAGCGCAGCCGCCTCACGAATTCCCATGAGAATCCGTGAGGCCAATATTGATATATGTGATCATTCCACCCGATCAGCGGGTTTTCAGAAGATCGCGGATTTCAGTGAGGAGCTGAATGTCGGCCGGCGGCGGAGCCTCCGGTTCCGGCTTCTTCTCTTCCATCGCGCGCAGCTTGTTCACCGCCTTGACCATCAGGAAGATGATCCAGGCGAGGATGAGGAAATTGATGAGAACCGTTATGAAGCTGCCATAGGCGAAAACGGCACCCTGCTCGCGTGCCGCGGCAAGGCTCGGTGCGGTCACGTTGCCCGAGAGCGCCAGAAAGTAATTGGAGAAATCGAAACCGCCGCCCGTGATAGCACCGACGATCGGCATCACGATATCGTTCACCAGTGAATTGACGATACCGGTGAAAGCCCCGCCGATGATGATACCGACCGCGAGATCGATGACATTGCCCTTGGCGATGAATGACCTGAATTCGCTGATGACCGACATGCTTGCCCCTTCCTGGATGGTAAAAAGTTCCAAGTCGCAACATAACGCAGTTGTGCGCGGTTGAAAGGCCGCAACCGCACTAAAAACCGGATGTTATAGGACTTTTTACCAAGAAGGCGCCGATTTCCAAGCCTTCGATTTTCCCTTAGAGTCCTCCCGTCAGCCTTTTCTTGGCGGAGGAACCATGCTTCCAGGCTGGGTTATCCTGGTGTCGGCATTCGCCTATATCCTGCTGCTTTTCGCGGTGGCGAGCTATGGCGATGGGCGGAGCCGTCGGCTCGGCGTGCCGGCGAACGGCCGGCCGGTGGTCTATGCGCTCAGCATTGCGATCTACTGCACCTCCTGGACCTATTTCGGCGGCGTGGGCCTTGCTTCCCAGCGGGGTCTCGAATTCCTCGGCATCTATATCGGGCCGATCCTCGCCTTCACGCTCGGCATGCCGCTCATTCGCCGGATCGTGGAACTCGCGAAGGCGGAGAAACTGACTTCGGTGGCGGATTTCGTGGCCGCCCGCTACGGCAAGAACTCGACCGTGGCGATGATCGTCTCCGTCATCGCGCTGGTCGGGGCGATCCCATACATCGCCCTGCAATTGAAGGCGGTATCGAGTTCCGTTGCCGTCATGGTCGATCCGTCCGATTACGGCATCGGCAGCGGCAACCTCTATTTCCTCGATCTGGCGCTCATCATCACGCTGCTGATGGCCTGTTTCGCAGTGATGTTCGGCACCCGCCATACGGATGCGACCGAGCACCAGGACGGGCTGATCCTGGCCGTCGCGATGGAATCCGTCGTCAAGCTGCTCGCCTTCGCAACCGTCGGATATTCGGTCGTCTTCGTCTTTTTCGACGGCCCGGCCGACCTCTTCGCCAAGGCATCGGAAAACCTACTCGTCACCTCCGCACTTTCCTACGAGACGCCGCTCAGCCGCTGGGCGGTGCTGATCGTGCTGTCGGCCTTCGCGATCATCATGCTGCCGCGGCAGTTCCATGTGACGGTGGTGGAGAACCGCACGCCGCAGGAGCGGAAGGTCGCGGGCCTGCTTCTGCCGCTCTACCTCATCRCCATCAATCTCTTCGTGCTGCCGGCCGCGATCGCCGGTCTCATCACCTTCGGCGGCGTGGGAGACGCGGACCTTTACGTGCTGACCCTGCCGCTTGCGGGCGAGCTGCCGGTCGTCACGCTCATCACCTTCATCGGCGGTGTTTCGGCCGCCACCGCCATGGTGATCGTCGAATCGGTGGCACTCTCGATCATGGTCTCCAACGACATCGTGATGCCCGTCTTCCTTCGTCATAAGCTGATGCGGCGTTCCGGGCATCGCGAGGACTTCGCCAAGGTGCTTTTGCGCATCCGGCGCACCGCCATCTTCGTGGTACTGATCCTCGGCTACGGCTATTATCGCGGCGCCGACAGCCAGTCGGGGCTCGCCTCGATCGGGCTACTCGCCTTTGCCGCGATCGCCCAGATCGCGCCGGCGCTGATCGGCGGCCTTTTCTGGCGCAGGGCCAATGCGCGCGGCGCCATCCTCGGCATGTCCTTCGGCTTCTTCGTCTGGGCCTATCTGCTTTTCGTGCCGAGCCTCGGCGGACCGGATAATTCCCCCATCGCCGCCGCCGTGCTGGCCTTCCTCTTCCCCGGAAGCTCGATCTTCTCGGGACCGGAAACCGATCCCTTCGTCAACGTCACGCTCTTCAGCCTGATGCTGAATACGCTTGCCTTCGTGGTCGGCTCGCTATCCCGCAATCCCCGGCCGGTGGAGCGCATCCAGGCCGGCATTTTCGTGAAGCGCCACGCCCGCTCGCAATTCGCCACGCGCGGCTGGAAGACCCGCGTCAGCGTCGGCGACCTGAAAGCCGCGATCGCCCGTTATCTCGGCGAGGAGCGTATGCGGCGTTCCTTCGCCAATTACGAAAGCACCGCCGGTCGCCGTCTGGAAGACGACCAGCCCGCCGACATGGCGCTCGTCCACTTTTCCGAACAGCTCCTCGGCAGCGCGATCGGCTCGTCGTCCGCCAGGCTCGTCCTCTCGCTGATCCTGCAAAAGGCGGAGGATACCAATGCCGATACGGCCTGGCTGCTGGACCAGGCGAGCGAGGCCCTGCAATACAATCAGGACATGCTGCAGACTGCGCTTTCGCAGATGGACCAGGGAATCGCCGTCTTCGACAGYGCCCACCGGCTGACGATCTGGAACCGCCGCTTCCGCAACCTCCTCGACCTGCCGGAACAGGTGGGGCAGGTCGGTTTTCCGCTCTCCGATATCGTCTCCATCCTTTCCGAGCGCGGGGATATCCCCTCGGACGATCAGGCGGAGGTCGTCCGCCATTTCCAGACTCTCGATGCGCCTTTCGCACTGGTGCTTTCCGGTGGCGAGCGGATCATCGAGGTACGGTCGAACGCCATGCCTGACAAGGGGATTGTCGCGACCTTCACCGACATTACAGAGCGCGTCGCGGCCGACCGGGCATTGAAGCAGGCCAACGAAACGCTCGAGCAGCGCGTGGAGGAGCRCACAGCCGAACTCACCCGCGTCAATCGCGAGCTGGGAGAAGCGCGCGCATCGGCGGAGGAGGCCAATATCGGCAAGACACGCTTCTTCGCCGCCGCCGGCCACGACATTCTGCAGCCGCTGAACGCCGCCCGGCTCTATTCGTCGGCACTCGTGGAAAGGCTCGGCGCTTCGGAGAACAGCCCGCTCGTGCGAAACATCGATTCTTCGCTCGAATCGGTCGAAACCATCCTCGGCGCCGTGCTGGACATTTCCCGGCTCGACACCGGCGCCATGAAGCCGCGTTTCACCTCCGTGCCGCTCGACGACCTCATGAAGCGGATAGAGACAGATTTTTCTCCCATGGCGCGCGAGAAGAAGCTGAAATTCACCGTCGTGCCGAGTTCGGTTAAGGTTCGCTCGGATGCCAACCTTCTGCGCCGTCTCATCCAGAACCTCGTCTCCAATGCGATCAAATACACGATCGACGGCAAGGTTCTGATCGGAGCCAGGCGGCGCGGCGACCATGTCATGATCGAGGTGCTCGATTCGGGCATCGGCATACCGCCCTCCAAGTTCCGCACCGTCTTCAAGGAGTTCGCCCGGCTGGACGAAGGCGCGAAAACGGCATCGGGCCTCGGGCTCGGGCTTTCGATCGTCGACCGCATTTCCCGTGTCCTGAACCATCCGGTGCAGCTTTCTTCCAACCCCGGCAAGGGCACGATCTTCCGCGTGCGGGTGCCGGTCGATCTCGCCGCCCCCAAGATGGTTCGCAGCGCGGAAGTGGCGGGAGGCAGGAGCCGTTCGCAGCCGCTCAACGGGCTTCGCGTGCTCTGCATCGACAATGAGCCGAGGATACTCGAAGGCATGGCGCTGCTCGTCTCGGGCTGGGGCTGCACCGTCGGCCAGGCCGAATCGCTTGCGGCCATCGACCAGATCGCAGCCCGGCGAGAACCGCCGCCGGAGGTCATCATCGCCGATTATCACCTGGATGACGGCGACGGCATCGAGGCCATCCTTATGCTCCGCTCGCTTTACCGCGCGGAAATCCCCGCGCTCGTCATCACAGCCGACAGAACGCCGGAGGTGCGGGCAGAGGCGGAAAAGCACGATATCGGGGTTCAGCACAAGCCGGTTCGTCCGGCGGCACTTCGCGCCTACCTCACGCAGGTCGCGAGCGTCAAACGGGTTGCGGCGGAATAACGCAGTCCACAGGCTCGCCTGCCCTGTTCATCCCACAGTCATCACGTACTGTTTACGACCGATATTGCCTAAACCGTCGTAAGGCGGAACCCTCCCGGTTTCGTGACGTTTAGGCGCGTAACCCTGGCCCACAGAGGCCTTACGAACCGAGCGGCGCTCCCAAGCCTTCGGTACGGCAAAAATGGAGACCGCGAAACGATGAAGCGCTTTGATATTATTGATGGTATGCGAGGCTACTTCCTCGTTTTCATGTTGATAAACCATCTCGTCTTCGCCGGCGGCTACTGGCTGGTGAGCATCAATCACAACCAGCTTGCCTTCGTGGAGGATGCCCAGGGCTTCGTCTTCCTGTCCGGCCTGCTGATCGGCATGGTCTACGCCAAGAAAATGGCGAAGAACGGCTATGCCATGGGCAAGCAGCTGATCTATGCGCGCGCCTTCGAACTCTATCGCTATGCGATGGGCATCGTGATCGCCGTCATGGTGGCGCAGATGTTCCTGCCCGGCGCCTATACGATCTGGTTCAACTGGCTCGGCTATACGACCTTCGACGATCCGCTGCGGCTCGCCGCGATCGCGACCTTCCTGTTCCAACCGACCTTCATGGACATCCTGCCGCAATACGTCATCTACATGCTGTTTGCGCCGATGCTGGTGAAGCTCGTGCTCGAGGACAAATGGGCCTATGTGCTCGCCGGCTCGATCATCGTCTGGATGGCGGGGCAGCTCGGGCTGCAGCAGGTCGTCACCGGCCCACTGAATCAGCTCGTCATGGGCGCGGACGACCAGGRCATTCGCGTGTCGTTCAACCTGCTCGGCTGGCAGATCGTCTTCTATTCGGCCCTCGTGCTGGGTGCGATGACCGCGACCGGCAAGATCGACTGGAAGAAGATCCTGACGCCCGAAAACACCTTCATCCCAAAGATGGCGCTGCTGATCGTGCTGTTCTTCCTACCGCTGCGCATCATCACGGCGCATAACCTGATGCCCGGCTTCATGGTCGGCAAGTTCGCCACGATGGAAATCCGTGCCGATTTCGGTCCGGTCTATCTCTTGAACTTCGCCGCCGTGGCAGCGCTCGTCACCTGGCTTCTGGTCGCCGGCCCGAAGCATCCGAGCAACTGGGTGCAGAAAGTGGCCGCGGCGATCACCTGGGTCTTCTCGATCCGGTTCCTGCAGCTTCTCGGCCGCCATTCGCTCTATGTCTATGTCTGGCACGTGGCGATCGTCTATGYGGTCTATTATTTCGATGGCCGCTCGCCGGAACTCAGCCAGGTGACCAAGACAGCCATCGCCCTGGTCGGCGTCGCACTTCTCGCGCTGCCCGCGCTCTGGCGAGAACGCGACAAGCTCTTCGRCATCGGCGTCCAGCAGCCGGCCGAGGCGCGCGCGGAACACGCCAAGCCGCAGCAGATGGTCATCAGGTAAGGTGACTTTGCAGATCGAACGCAAATTCTCAGGGCGACGACTCAGGCCGCCGCTCTTAAAATTTCCAAAGCTAAAGACCTTCTGGACGTTATGCTCTTGCTCGACGTCATCCTCGTCCTCGGGTTAAACCCGAGGACGAGGATGACGTCAATCGAGAGACTTTTCCGCAATCCAGCAGCGTGACCTCACGTCACCGCACCGACCTGCCACGGCACGAATTCGTTGTCGCCATAGTCGTAGATCTCGCTCAGCGTCTTCTTACCCGAAGCCACCGCGATCACATCCTCGAATATCCGCGTCCCCGACTGTTCGATCGTCTCCTCGCCGGTGACGATGCCGCCGCAGTTGATGTCCATGTCCTCCTTCATGTGCTCGTACATTTCGGAGTTGGTGGCGATCTTGATGCAAGGGGCCGGCTTGAAGCCCGAGACGGAGCCGCGGCCGGTGGTGAAACAGATGACGTTGCAGCCGCCCGCCACCTGCCCGGTCACCGCGACCGGATCATAGCCGGGCGTGTCCATGAAGACGAAGCCGGGCTCCGTCACCGTTTCGGCGAACTCGTAGACCGCCTTCAGCGGCATGGAACCTCCCTTGGCGACCGCGCCCAGCGACTTTTCGAGGATCGTGGTCAGCCCGCCGAGCTTGTTGCCGTGCGAGGGGTTGTTGTTCAGCTCGTCGCCGTTGCGGGCGGTATAGTCCCGCCACCATTCGATCCGCTGCAGAAGCTTCTGCGCCACTTCCGGCGTCACGGCGCGGCGCGTCAGAAGGTGCTCGGCCCCGTAGATTTCCGGGGTTTCGGAAAGAACCGTCGTGCCGCCGTGACGGACGATGAGATCGGAAGCGTATCCAAGCGCCGGATTGGCGGAAATGCCGGAATAGCCATCCGAGCCGCCGCATTCGAGCGCCAGCTTGAGCTTGGAGAGAGGCTGCGGAGTGCGCTTTGCGGCATTCACCGCCGGCAGCATTTCCTTGATGATTTCGATCGCCGCGTCGATCGTCTTCTTCGTGCCGCCATATTGCTGGATGGTCATGGTGCGAAGGCGGTCGCCCTCCTCCATCCGGTAATGCTCGAGGATCGGCGCGATCTGGTTGGTCTCGCAGCCGAGCCCGATCATCAGGATGCCGCCGAAATTCGGATGCCGCGCATAGCCCTGGATGGTGCGGATCAGCAGCCTGTAGCCTTCCGACTTGTTGTTGAGCRCGCAGCCGCCGCCATGCGTCAGCGCCACGACGCCATCGACATTGCCGAAGCCTTCCAGCCCGCCCATCCGGTTGAAGTAGTCGGCGATGTAGCGCGAGACGGTGGCGGAACAGTTCACCGAGGAAATGATGCCGATATAGTTGCGCGTGCCGGCGCCGCCGATGCCGCGATCGTATCCCATGAAGGTGCGCCGCTCGCTTTCCGGCAGCATGCCCTTTTCCTCGATATCGACGCTGAACTGGTGCTCATGCTCGGAGGGCAGCATGGCGAGGTTGTGCAGATGCACATGGCTGCCCGGTTCGATATCCTGCGTGGCAAGGCCAATCACCTGCCCGTATTTCTTCACCTCATGACCGGACGGGATGCGCTTGATCGCCACCTTGTGGCCGCGGCCGATCAGCTCGCGCGCGGTGAGGTCGCCGTAGCCGACCGGCTGGCCCGGCTGCACGGAGCGGCGCACGACACCGACGTCGTCGGCTGCGTTGAGAATGATGATCGGCGATGTCATTACGTCCATGTTCGCTCCCTCCTCCCCGGAGGATTTTTTGTCTGTCGCTTCGAAATGCGCGCTGAGAATTCAACGCGGCTCGTTTTCCATCCAGCGGCGCTTCGATTCCTCCAGATGCGCATGCATCATCGCCTGGGCGAGAAGCGGATCGTGCGCCTCCAGCGCCGCATAGATCGCCTCATGCTCCTCCAGCGCCCGATGCCAGGTGTCCGGCGTCTCGAAACGCGTCCTGATCTGCGCCGAGATCGGGCTGTGCCGCTCGTCGAACAGATCCCCGACGATATGCGCCAGCACCGAATTGCCGCTCTGGGTGGCGACCGTCAGATGGAAGAGCCGGTCCTGATCGAGCGGCTTGCGGCCCGCCTCGATCTCGACGCGCATGGTATCGAGGATCTGGCGAAGCGACTTCAGCCCCTCGGGCGTGACCCTCGCCGCTGCAGCCAAAATCACGGCTCCCTCGACGGCCGCGCGCGCCTCCATCAGCTCCACCGGGCTTTCGCCCATGGAGCCGGTCTGCCAGGTGCGGCGCTCGGGCTCGGCCGTCACGTAGATGCCCGATCCCATGCGGATTTCGACGCTGCCGTCGATTTCGAGCGCGATCAGCGCCTCGCGCAGCGAAGGCCTCGAAACGCCGAGTTGCTGGGCAAGCTCGCGCTCCGCCGGCAGCCGCGCCCCGGCCGGAAAATGCCCGCCATTGATGAGCGTGCGGATCTGGTCCGCGATCTGCTGATACAGCCTTCGCGGCTCCGCCGCCTTGATCGATCCGTTCATCTTTTTGCCGCGCTGGATAACGTGGCCTTACCATAGCCATTGTGTCGGGCGAGAGCAAGGATGAAAACATATGGTTGATTTACAAGGATATTTATCCAGATACCCAACCATCTGAGGTCTGCGCCGCAGCACTCACCCTCCTCTCTAAGATAATTGGCTTGACCAGTTCAGTCATCGGGTTTAACCAATAGGCAAAAGCCGGCGGGTGGAGCTAGTCCGGCTGTTCAAGGCCATAGCCGCACGGGAGGGAGTTCATGGGAGGATCAGCCGGTCACGGCATGCACGCGCCAGCCCATTCGCCTGCGCCCAGCCACGGCGCAACAGGCGAGCCGCTGCTGAGGCTCGACGGCATTACCAAGGAATTTCCGGGCGTGCGCGCGCTTTCCGACGTGCATTTCGACCTGCGGCGCGGCGAGGTGCATGCGGTCTGCGGCGAAAACGGCGCCGGCAAGTCGACCCTGATGAAAATCATCAGCGGCGTCTATCAGGCCAATGCAGGCAGGATCGTCTACAAGGGCGAGGAACGCAGCTTCTCCTCACCGCTGGAATCGGAAGCCGCCGGCATCGCCATCATCCATCAGGAACTGAACCTCGTTCCGCATCTCTCGGTCGCGGAAAACATCTATCTCGCCCGCGAGCCAAGGCGGGGCTTCCTCGTCGACCGCAAGAAGCTGAAGGCCGATGCGAAGCGCTGTCTCGACAGGCTCGAGGTCGATATCGATCCCGATGCGCCGGTCCGCAGCCTTTCCGTCGCCCAGTGCCAGATGGTGGAGATCGCCAAGGCGCTCTCGCTCGATGCCGAAGTGCTCATCATGGACGAGCCGACGTCCTCGCTCACCGAGCAGGAAACTCGGCTGCTCTTCAAGGTCATCCGCGATCTGAAAGCCGCCGGCGTCGGCATCGTCTACATCTCCCACCGGCTGGACGAGATGGCGGAAATCGTCGATCGCGTTACGGTGCTGCGTGACGGCCGCTATATCGCGACGGACGACTTTGCCGCCACGACAGTGGACGCCATCGTCGCGCGCATGGTCGGCCGCTCGCTCGAAGACAAATTTCCGGACCGTACCTCCACGCCCTCCGAGGACGTCATCTTCAAGGCGGAGGGGCTCAGCCGCGCCGGGCTGTTCCGCGATGTTTCCTTCACGCTCCGCCGTGGCGAGATCCTCGGTTTTGCCGGGTTGATGGGTGCAGGCCGCACGGAAGTCGCCCGCGCTATCTTCGGCGCCGATCCGCTCGATACCGGGACGGTGACCCTGCATGGCGAGACGCTTTCGATCAGTTCGCCGCGCGATGCGATCGCCGCCGGCATCGCCTATCTCTCCGAGGACCGCAAGGCGCAAGGCCTGGCGGTGAAGATGCCGGTCGACGCCAATATGACGCTCGCCAACATGGACGAGGTCTCGAACGGTTTCGGCCTCATCGATTTCGCCAAGCACGAGAAGGTCACGAAGGATTATGTGAACCTTCTCAACATCCGCACGCCCTCGATCAAGCAGCCGGTGCGGCTGCTTTCCGGCGGCAACCAGCAGAAGATCATCATCGGCAAGTGGCTGTTCCGCAAATCCAGGGTGCTGTTCTTCGACGAACCCACCCGCGGCATCGACGTGGGCGCCAAATTCGCGATCTACAAGATCATGGACGAGCTCGCGGCCGAAGGCATCGGCGTCGTCCTCATCAGTTCTGAATTGCCGGAAATCCTCGGGATGACCGACCGGGTGGCGGTTTTTCATAACGGGCGCATCACCGGCATTCTCGAGACCCGCAAGACCGACCAGGAAGAAATCATGCGATACGCGTCCGGCTACGCGCGTTCGAATTGAGGCAGAGCATGGCTGAGATTACCGAAACTCCGAAGCAGAAGAGCGTTTCGCTGAACGACCGGCAGAAGGACATCATCCAGAAGTTTGCCGCGCTCGGCAGCCTTTTCGTGCTGATCGCCGTCTTCTCGTTCACGAGCAGCGCCTTCTTCACCGTCAACAACGGCATGACGGTGGCTCTGCAAGTCACCTCGATCGCCCTTCTCGGCATCGGCGCCACCTGCGTCATCATTACCGGCGGCATCGATCTTTCCGTGGGCTCGGTGCTGGCGCTTTCCGGCGTGGTCGCCGCGCTCGCCGTCAAGGAATGGAGCATGCCGGTTCCCGTCGGCATGCTGCTCGGCATCCTGACAGGCTCGCTCTGCGGATGGATCAACGGCTTCGTCGTCACCCGGCTGAAACTGCCGCCCTTCATCGCCACCCTCGGCATGATGCTGATCGCCCGCGGCGTGGCGCTCGAAATCACCGGCGCCCGTGCCGTCTCCGGCCTCGGGGAGTCCTTCGGCGTGCTCGGCAACGGCTCTTTCCTGCGCATCGTCAACATCGGCGACGACGGCTTTCCGACCGTAGTATTCCCCGGCATCCCCTACCCGGTCATCCTGATGGTGGTGATCGCGATCGCCGTCTCCTTCATGCTGAACCGTTCCGTGCTYGGCCGGCACATCTATGCGGTCGGCTCGAATGCCGATGCCGCGCGCCTTTCCGGCGTCAATGTCAGCCGGGTGGTCAGCTTCACCTATATCCTGTCGGGCACGCTGGCGGGTCTCACGGGCTGCGTGCTGATGTCACGCCTCGTCACCGCCCAGCCGAACGAAGGCGTGATGTACGAGCTCGACGCGATCGCCAGCGCCGTCATCGGCGGTACCTCGCTGATCGGCGGCGTCGGCACGATTTCCGGCACGGCGATCGGCGCCTTCGTCATCGGCATTCTTCGAAACGGCCTCAACATGAACGGCGTCTCCGCCTTCACACAGCAGATCATCATCGGTCTCGTCATCCTGGTCACCGTCTGGATCGACCAGCTGCGCAACCGCCGGTGAAGAGAGGGCAACGCGGACCTTTTTCCGCGGCATACAGAAAGAGTGACAGGGAGTGAGGAGCTCCCGAAAACCGGCCGGTCAGGCCAATCGAAGCAGGAGGAAGAAATGAAGAAACTTGCAGCCGCGCTGCTGACATCCGCGATCGCCTTTGCCGCGATCCCGGCTCAGGCCGGCGAAATCGCCGTCATCGTCAAGACCGTGAATTCCACCTTCTGGCAGAACGTCCAGAAGGGAGCCGATGCCGCCATGAAGGAGGCCGGCGGCTCGGATACGATGACCTTCCAGGGACCGGCCGCCGAATCCGCGATCGCCGACCAGGTGAACATGGTCGAAAATGCCGTCAACCGCGGTGTTTCCGGCATCGTGCTCGCCCCGTCCGATCCGGATGCTCTCGTCCCGGCCGTGAAGAAGGCATGGGAAGCCCGCATTCCGGTCGTCATCATCGACTCCATGCTGGCCGAAGGCTCCGAGCAGTATTACCAGTCGTTCCTCGCCACCGATAACAAGAAAGCCGGCGAGCTCGCGGCCCAGGCGCTGATCGAAAAAGTCGGCACCGAAGGCAAGATCGCCGTCATGTCCTACGTGGCGGGTGCCGGTTCCGAAATCGGCCGCGTCGGCGGCTTCACGGACTACATCAAGGCCAATTCGAAGCTCGAGATCGTCGGCCCGTTCTACTCGCAGTCCCAGATGGCGACCGCGCTCAACCAGACGACCGACGTTCTGGCTGCCAATTCCGACCTCAAGGGCATCTTCGGTGCCAATGAGCCGACCGCGATCGGCATGGGCCGCGCGCTGAAACAGTCCGGCAAGGCCGGCCAGGTGGTCGCGATCGGCTTCGACGGCAACCAGGACCTTCAGGAATTCGTCAAGGACGGCACGCTGGCCGGCATCGCAGTCCAGGGCTCGTTCCAGATGGGCGAACTCGGCATCCAGACCGTCAAGAAGGTCATGAACAAGGAAAAAGTCGAGAAGTTCGTCGATACCGGCGTGGTCGTCGTCACCAAGGACAATATCGACAAGCCGGAAGCCAAGAACGTCCTTTACTGATCCTCCCAGCTGGGCACGCGTCGCGAATGGCGCGTGCCCCTTTTCAATCCCAAGGATTTGCAGATGAACGTCGCCGAAAAACGCGCCCTGCCCCGCCGCCCGGTCGAAGTCACCCTCATGGGCCTCGGCTGCGCGCAGATGGGAAACCTCTATCGCAAGACGAGCTATGAGGAGTCTGCCGGCGCGTTCAAGGCGTCCTGGGATGCCGGCATCCGCTATTTCGACACCGCGCCCTTCTATGGCTTCACGCGCTCGGAACGGCGGCTCGGCACCATGCTGACAGACCTGCCGCGCGAGAGCTACACGCTCAGCACCAAGGTCGGCCGGGTGATGACGCCGGACGAGACGGTCGGCCCCGAGGAGGACGGCTATGTCGAGCCGCTGCCGTTCCGGCCGGTCTACGACTACAGCCATGACGGCATCATGCGCTCCTTCGAGGCGAGCCAGCAGCGCCTCGGCATTTTGAAACCGGATATCCTCTATATCCATGATATCGGTCGGATGACCCATGGCGACCGCCACGAGCACTACTGGGACCAGTTGACGGCGGGCGGCGGCTTCCGCGCGCTCGGCAAGCTGCGCGATGAGGGTTCGGCGAAGGCCATCGGCCTCGGCGTCAACGAATGGGAGATCATCCGCGACGCTATGCAGGTCTTCGACATCGACGTCTCGATGCTCGCCGGCCGCTATACGCTGCTCGAGCAGCAGAGCCTCGCCTTCATGGACGACTGCGCCGAAAAGGGCGTGGCGATCGTCGTGGCGGGCCCCTTCAATTCCGGCATTCTCGCCGGCAACAAGAAGTTCAACTATGCCGACGCGCCGGCCGAAATGATCGCCCGCGTCGATGCGCTGCACGCGGCCTGCGAGGCGGAAGGCGTCAGCATGCAGGCAGCCGCCCTGCAATTCCCGCTCGCCCATCCCGCCGTCGTCACCGTGGTTTCCGGCGCCCGCACCGCCGAGCAGATCAAGTCGAATGTCGACTGGTTCTCCGAAACCATTCCAGCCTCCTTCTGGACACGGCTCAAGGAACGCGGGCTGATCGCGGAAGGCGCGCCGGTTCCGGGCGACGGAGCCTGACCTCATGCGGATCGACGCGCACCAGCATTTCTGGCGGATCGCCGACCGGGTGGGCCAATGGCCGCCGGCGGAGCTTGCCGCCATCCATCGCGATTTCATGCCGGAGGATCTCGAACCGATCCTTGCCGAGGCAAAAGTCGATGGAACCGTGCTGGTGCAGACCATGGAGAATGAAGCCGATACGGCCTTCATGCTCGAGCTTGCCGATCGCCATCCCTTCATCCTCGGCGTCGTCGGCTGGACGGACCTCAAGGCAGCCGGCGCACCGGCCAATATCGCCCGGCTGGCGCGGCATCCGAAGCTGAAAGGTTTCCGGCCGATGCTGCAGGACATAGCCGAGGATGGCTGGATCGACGATCCGTCACTTGATCCGGCCATCGCCGCCATGCTCGATCATGGGCTGGTCTTCGATGCGCTGGTGCTGCCCCGCCACCTTGCGCTCCTATTGTCCTTTGCCCGGCGTCATCCGGAGCTTCCGATCGTGATCGACCACGGCGCCAAGCCGCTGATCGCGGAGGGCCTCTTTGTCGACTGGCATTCGCGGATGAAGGCGCTCGCGGCGCTGCCGAACATTCGCTGCAAGCTCTCCGGCCTTTTGACCGAAGCCGGAGACCAGAAGCCGCAGGCGATCCGGCCCTATGCCGAAACCATCCTCGATCTCTTCGGCCCGGATCGGGTGATCTGGGGCAGCGACTGGCCGGTGCTCCGGCTCGCCGGCGATTACCAGAGCTGGCTCGCGCAATGCCTCGATATCGTGCCGGCCGAACATCACGACGCCGTCTTCGGCGGCAATGCCAAATCCTTTTATCGGCTGGGCGCCTCCCACCCATCCGCTTCCTGACAGGTTGAAATCATGCTGACCATCATCTGCGATTCCCCCGGCAAGCTTTCCGCCATCGACCGCCCGAAACCGGCTCGCGGCGACGGCGAAGTTCTGGTCAAACTCCGCCGGATCGGCGTCTGCGGCACCGATCTCCACATCTTCACCGGCAACCAGCCCTATCTCTCCTATCCTCGGGTGATGGGCCACGAGCTCGCCGCAACCGTCGAGGAAGCGCCGGCCGGCAGCCGCCTCAAGGCGGGCGACACGGTTTCGATCATTCCCTACATCTCCTGCGGCCGTTGCAGCGCCTGCCTCAAGGGCAAGACCAATTGCTGCCGCAATATCGGCGTGCTCGGCGTCCACCGCGATGGCGGCATGACGGAATATCTCTCCCTGCCCGAGCAGTTCGTGCTGAAGGCGGAAGGCCTATCCGTCGATCAGGCCGCTATGGTGGAATTCCTGGCGATCGGCGCCCATGCGGTCGCCCGCGCCGGGGTCGAGCCGGGCCAGAAGGTGCTGATCGTCGGCGCCGGCCCGATCGGCATGGCGGTGGCGATCTTCGCACGCCTCAACGGCGGCGAGGTGACGCTCATCGATGGCCGCGCCGACCGGCTGGAATTCGGCAAGACGCATCTCGGCGCGGCGCATGCCGTGCAGCTCGGCTCCGGCGATGTGGAGGAGCTTTCCGAGATCACCAACGGCGATTTCTTCGACGTGGTGTTCGATGCGACCGGCAATCCGAAGGCCATCGAGCGCGGCTTCTCGCTCGTCGGCCATGGCGGCACCTATGTGCTGGTCTCGATCGTCGCGAGCGACATCACATTCTCCGATCCCGAATTCCACAAGCGGGAAACGACCCTGCTCGGCAGCCGCAACGCGACACCCGCCGATTTCGAGCGGGTGATGGAGGCGATGCGCGCCGGCGAGGTGCCCGAGGCGCTGATCACCCACCGCATGAAGCTTGCCGACGTGCCGGAGCGCTTCGCGGGCCTTACCGATCCCGCCGCCGGCGTCGTCAAGGCGCTGGTGGAAGTCTGAGGAGACGAGCGATGCAGCGCATGGGCATGGTGATCGGCGTGCGGCCGGACATGATCGCCGAATACAAGCGGCTGCACGCCGCCGTCTGGCCGGAGGTGCTCGACCTCATCAGCCGCGCCAACATCAAGAACTACACGATCTTCCTGCGTGAGCCGGAAAACCTGCTCTTCGGCACCTGGGAATATCACGGCACGGATTTCGAGGCCGACATGGCGAAGATCGCCGCCGATCCGAAAAATCAGGAATGGTGGTCCTTCACCATCCCCTGCCAAAAGCCGCTGGAAAGCCGTAAGGAAGGGGAATGGTGGGCGATGATGGAAGAGGTCTTCCATCACGACTGACCGCCGGACCGACTGGACAAGATCGAGGATAGAATGACCAAGACGCTTGAAGGAAAGACCGTACTCATCACCGCCGCCGCGCAAGGGATCGGCGGCGCCAGCGCCATCGCCTTCGCCAAGGCCGGCGCCACGGTTCATGCGACCGATATCAACGAAAAGGCACTCGCCGAACTGCCGAAGCTCCCCAATCTCACGGCGACGAGGCTCGACGTGCTGGACGAGGCGGCGGTCAAGGCGGCGGTCGAGAAGATCGGCAAGGTCGATATCCTCTTCAATTGCGCCGGCGTCGTGCATGGCGGCTCGATCCTCGAAATGAAGGATAGCGACCTCGAATTCGCCTTCGACCTCAACGTGAAAGCGATGATCCGCACCATCCGCGCCGTGCTGCCGGGCATGCTGGAGCAGAAGGACGGCTCGATCATCAACATGTCCTCGGTCGCCTCCAGCGTGAAGGGCGTTCCGAACCGCTTCGCCTACGGCGTCACCAAGGCCGCCGTGATCGGCCTCACCAAGGCCGTCGCCGCCGATTACGTCACGCAGGGCATCCGCTGCAATTGCATCTGCCCCGGGACGGTCGAAAGCCCCTCGCTTCAGGACCGCATGCGCGCCCAGGGCAATTACGAGGAAGCCCGCGCCGCCTTCATCGCCCGCCAGCCCATGGGCCGGCTCGGCACGCCGGAGGAGATCGCCGATCTCGCGGTCTATATCGCCGGCGCAACCTACACTTCCGGCCAGGCCTTCGCCATCGACGGCGGCTGGACCATTTGACCCCACCATAAAGAGAGACCTATGACCCGCATCACCGATCTCCGCGTCTTCGACCTGCGCTTTCCCACTTCGCAGAGCCTCGACGGTTCGGACGCGATGAACCCGGACCCGGACTATTCGGCGGCTTACGTCATCCTCGATACCGATAGCGAGGGACTGGCGGGCCATGGGCTCACCTTCACCATCGGCCGTGGCAACGACATCTGCTGCATGGCGATCAAGGCCATGCGCCACCTGGTCGTCGGGCAGGAACTCGAAGCCTTCCGCGCCAGCCCCGGCAAGTTCTGGCGGCACCTGACCAGCGACAGCCAGCTCCGCTGGATCGGCCCGGACAAGGGCGCCATGCATCTTGCGACCGGCGCGGTAGTCAACGCCTTCTGGGACCTTCTGGCCAAACAGCAGGGCAAGCCCGTCTGGCAGCTCGTCTCGGAGCTTTCGGCCGAGGAAATCGCCGATATCGTCGATTTCCGCTATCTCACCGATGTTCTGACCCGCGAGGAAGCCGTCGCCATCCTGAAAAAGGCCGAGGCCGGCAAGGCGGAGCGGACCGAGACGCTGAAGCGCGAGGGTTATGCCTGCTACACGACCTCGGCAGGCTGGCTCGGCTATCCGGAAGAGAAGCTGCGCCGCCTTTGCAAGGAAGCTGTCGATGCAGGCTTCAACCACGTCAAGATGAAGGTCGGCCGCGACCTTGAGGACGATATCCGGCGGCTCACCATCGCCCGCGAGGTGATCGGCCCCGACCGCTACCTGATGATCGATGCCAATCAGGTCTGGGAGGTCGATCAGGCGATCGACTGGGTGAAGAAGCTTGCCTTCGCCAAGCCCTTCTTCATCGAGGAGCCGACCAGCCCCGACGATGTCGCCGGCCACCGCAAGATCCGTCAGGCGATCGGCCCCGTGAAGGTCGCGACCGGCGAGATGTGCCAGAACCGTATCATGTTCAAGCAGTTCATCGCCGAGGGCGCGATCGATATCGTGCAGATCGATTCATGCCGCATGGGCGGGCTGAACGAGGTGCTGGCGGTGCTGCTGATCGCCGCGAAATACAATCTGCCCGTCTGGCCGCATGCCGGCGGTGTCGGTCTCTGCGAATATGTCCAGCATCTTTCGATGATCGACTATGTCGCCGTGTCCGGCACAAAGGAAGGCCGGGTGATCGAGTATGTCGATCATCTGCACGAGCATTTCGTCGATCCCTGCGTCATCCGCAACGCCGCCTACATGCCGCCGTTACGGCCGGGGTTCTCGATCGAGATGAAGCCGCAGTCGATCGCGGACTACACGTTCAGGGGGTAATTTCAGGGTCTGCCCTCATCGACTGCCGGCGCCTTTTCCCCGTTCTGACGGGGARAAGGACACGCGTGACACTCGCCCAAACCCTTCTCAAGTGTCGAGGATGGCTAACTTCTTCCAGTCGAACGCGGGAGAAGGGATATGCCGCACCGTTTCCGCAATCTCAAACACAGCATGAGCCTCGTCCCCTCTCCCCGCAGGCGGGGAGAGGGTTAGGGTGAGGGGCAAAGTGCGTAGCTGTCAGATGCGACCCGCCTCGATCTCCGCAAGCTCCGCATTCACCAGATCCCGCCATCCGCGGTTCCCGATCAGCGCCTGCGGAAACAATCCGGGCAGAGCAAAGAACGGTGCGGAAGGATCATCCGGCGAGACTTGCGCGGCAGCCGCCCGAACCTGCTCGCGGCGGGGGTCGTCGATATCCGGGGTCCGCTTCGCGTAGGCGATCCAGAGCGCCGTCGCGAAGGCGAAGGAGGCGGCATCGCGGCCCGCCGCGAGATCGTCCACCGTGCCAGCGAAGATGCGCTGCGGCAGTTTCTGCGTGCCGTCCATGGCGATCTGGCGCGTCCGGTGCGCGATGGTCGGATTGGCGAAGCGCTCGATCAACTCATCGATGTAATGCTTGAGGTCGATGCCGGGCACCGGGTCGAGCGTCTTCACCGCCGCCTGCATATGCCGCCGCGCCAATTGCGCATATTCCGGCACGGCCATGACGTCGCGCACGAATTCCAGACCCTTCAGCTGGCCGAGATAGGCGATCATCGAGTGCGCGCCGTTGAGGAGCCGAAGCTTCATTTTCTCGTAAGGCTCGACGTCATCCACGAAGAGCGCGCCGCCAGCCTCCCATTTCGGGCGGCCGGAAATGAAGTGATCCTCGATCACCCATTGCATGAAGGGCTCGGTTTCCAGCGACTGCCGATCCTCGACGCCGAGCATTGCGGTTGCGCGGGCGCGGCTTTCCCCGGTCGCGGCCGGCACGATTCGGTCCACCATGCTCGACGGGAACGCTCCCTTTTCCGATATCCAGGTGGCGAGCGCCGGATCGTTGGCGCCCGCCATCTCGATCACCAGACGCCGCACGATACGGCCATTGGTCGGCAGGTTGTCGCAGCAGAGCACGGTGAAAGGCGGCAGGCCGGCAGCCTTGCGGCTTGCGAGCCCCGCCACGAGATAGCCGAGAATGCCGATCGGCGCGGATGGATTTTCGAGATCGGCTTTCACCGAAGGATGGTTCCGGTCGAGCCCGCCGCTCACCGGATCGAGGCCATAGGCCTTCTCCGTCACCGTGATGGTGACGATCTTGATCTGCGGATCGGCAAGCAAGCCGAGCAATTCGTCCCGCTGCTCGGCCGCCGCCAGACCCCTGACGATCGAGCCGACAACCTGCACGCTTTCGCCAGCGCCGCTGCGGGTGACGACAGAATAGAGCCCGTCCTGCTCGTTGAGTTCGCGGACGATATCGGCTGAGCGGAGGCTGACGCCGACGATGCCCCACGGGCCGAAATCCTCGGCCAGCGCGGCATCCGTGTAGACCGCCTGATGGGCGCGATGGAACGCGCCGAGGCCGATATGCAGAATGYCGGGCTGAAGCGCCTTGCGGTCATAGGCCGGCGAGATGACCGGGCCGGCGAACTCTGTGGAGGCGGAAAGACGGTCCATGTTCAAAGCCCGTATTCGCTGTGGGAGAGCGTGCGCTCGATGCCGCGAAGTTCAGCAAGTCCCTTCAGGCGACCGATGGCCGGATAGCCGGGTTGGGCACCGCGCTTCAGGTCATCAAGGATTTCCTGTCCGTGGTCCGGCCGCATCGGGATTTCGTGATCGGCGCGGCCTTCCGCCCGCCGCCGCTTCTCTTCCTTCAGCAGCTCGGCGATGACGGCGACCATGTCGGTATGGCCTTCCAGATGCTCGTCCTCATAGAAGGAGCAGGGCGTGCCCTCCTCTTCCCGGTGGACGTTGCGCAGATGGACGAAGTGAATGCGCGGCGCGAGACGCTCGACCATGCCCGGCAGATCGTTTTCGGCGCGAGCTCCGAGCGAGCCGGTGCAGAAGGTCACGCCATTGGCGGGGCTATCCACCTGCCGCAGCATGTGTGCATAGTCTTCCTCAGTCGACAGAATGCGCGGCAGACCGAGCAGCGCCCACGGCGGATCGTCCGGATGGGCGCAGATATTGATGCCGACCTGTTCCGCCACCGGCGTCACCTCCGAGAGGAAATCGACGAGATGCTGCTGGAGTTTCTCGCGGCTGATGCCGGAATAGGTCGCCAGATGCTCCCGCAACTGCGGCAGGGTGTAGCCGTCCGCCGAGCCCGGCAGACCGGCGCCGATGTTCTTCGACAGCGCCGAGCGCCGCTCCTCCGGCATTTCAGCAAAACGCTTCGCCGCCTTTTCCAGCGTCGCCTCGTCATAATCCTCTTTCGCACCGGGGCGCTGGAGGAGATGGATGTCAAAGGCCACGAAATCGATGAGATCGAAACGCATGGCCTTGGCGCCGTGGCGAGCCGTCCAGCGCAGGTCCGTGCGGGTCCAGTCGAGCACCGGCATGAAATTGTAGCAGACGGTGCGGATGTCCGAGGCCGAAAGGCGGCGCAGCGACTCCTGCCAGTTGGCGATGTGGCTCCGCCATTCGCCGGTCTGCGTCTTTATGCTTTCGGAGACGGGCACGCTTTCCACGACATCCCAGAAGAGGCCGCCCGCCTTGATCTCTTCATGGCGTTTCGCGATCTCCTCGACCGGCCAGACATCTCCCGTGGGAATGTGATGCAGCGCGCTGACGATGCCTCTCGCACCGGCCTGCGCCGCATCCTCGACGGTTACCTTGTCGACCGGGCCGAACCAACGCCATGTATGTCTCATCGGATTATCCTTGAAATGCTTTTCAGGCCAGGAATGTGAGTTGCACCTTGCAGGCGGCGGAGCGATCCCCCGCCTGCTCGAAGGCGGCAACCGCCTCGGTGATCGGAAATGTGTGGGAAATGATCGGCCGCACGTCGATTTCCCGTCGTCCGATCAGGTCGACAGCCATCGCGAACTCCCTGTCGAAACGTTGCGATCCGATCCAGCGGAGTTCCTTGCCGACCAGCGCATTGAGCGGAACCTGCATATCGCCGGTGACGCCCACCTGCACGATCAGCCCGCGCGGCCTGACGGTCGCGATCGCGCTGCGGATCGCAGGGCCAGCCGCCGAGCATTCGAAGGCCATATCGAACTGGCCCTTGTCCTTCTCGAACCCGGCCAACTCTTCCGGGTTCTTCGCGACATTGATGGCGCGGCTCGCACCCATGGCAACCGCACGCTCCAGCGCGGCATCCATGAGATCGGTGACGATGATTTCGGAAGCTCCCGCATGGCTCGCCGCCGCCACTACCAGGGCGCCGATCGGCCCCGCGCCGGTGACGAGCACCTTCTTGCCTGACAGATTGCCCGCCTGTGCCACCGCATGCAGGCAGACCGCCAGCGGCTCGGCGCAGGCCGCCTCACCGGCGCTGACCGTCTCGCCGGCCGGATGGCACTGGATCACTGGCACCACGAGCCAGTCGCGGAACATGCCCTGCGCGTGGGGAAGGCGCATGGCGCTTCCCATGAATTGCATGTTCAGGCAGTGGATCGCCAGACCCTCACCGCAGAAGCGGCAATGGCCGCAGGGCTGGCTCGGATTGACCGAGACCAGATCGCCGACCTTGAGGCCGGAAACGCCCGGCCCCAGAGCCTCCACATAGCCCGCCGCCTCATGGCCCGGAATGATCGGCTCCCGCACCCGGACGGGACCGAAGCCGCCGTYCTGATAGTAATGCAGGTCCGAGCCGCAAATGCCGCCCGCCGCCATTTTCAGCAGCACCTCGCCTTCGCGAGGCGCCACAACCGGCGCCTCCTCTATCTTGAGGTCCCGCTGGCCGTGAAGACGTGCCAGTCGCGTGCGCATCTCTTCAATCCTTACTTGATCAGCCCGAGCTGCGTCGGCAGCCAGAGCGTGATCGCCGGGATGAAGGTTATCAGGATCAGTGCGATGAACAGCGGCGTCATCCAGGGCAGGATTGCGAGCGCCGTCCGCTCCACCGAAAGCTTCGAGATGCGCGACAGCACGAAGAGCACCATGCCGATCGGCGGGGTCAGCAGGCCGATCATCAGGTTCAGCGTGAAGATCAGGCCCATATGCACCGGATCGATCCCGTATCGCGCGGCAATCGGCATCAGGATCGGAACCAGGATGCTGATCGCAGCGATCRTATCGAGGAAGGCCCCGACGATCAGCAGCAGGATGTTGACGATGATCAGGAAAGTCCACCAATTATCCGTCAGCGAGAACATGAAATCGGAGAACAGCTGGGCCGCCTGGCTGACCGTCAGAAGCCATGCGAAGATCGACGCGGTGGTGACGATGAACAGCACCGATGCCGTGGTCTCGATCGTATCGAAACTGGCCTTGGCCAAGGTCTTCAGGGTCATGGTACGGTATCGCACCAGCCCCAGGAAGAGCGACCAGATGACGGCCGCGACCGCCGCTTCCGTCGGGGTGAACCAGCCCATGGTCATGCCGCCGATCAGGAGCACCGGCGCCATCAGCGCCATCACCGCCGAGAAGTCGTAGTACCAGTCGAGCGCGATGAGGGCGACGAGCGCGATCAGCACCGCGATATTGATGGACAGACCGGCCAGGACGAGGAGATAGACCGCCACCGGGAAGCAGAGAACGATGACGATTTCCAGGGAGGCCGACATGAGCTTCTTCAGCTCGAACGGCGTGTCCGACCCCCAGCCCTTGCGATAGGCGAAGATGAAGACGGTCAGCATCATCAGGAGCGTCATGACGATGCCCGGCAGGATGCCCGCCATGAACAGCGCGCCGATCGAGACATTGGCCATCATGCCGTAGATGACGAAAGGCAGAGACGGCGGAAAGATCGGGCCGAGAGTGGCCGATGCGGCAGTCACGCCGACGGCGGCTTCCACCGGATAGCCGTGATCCTTCATCGCCTTGATCTCGATCGTGCCGATGCCGGCGGCATCCGCAAGCGCCGTGCCGGACATGCCTGAGAAAACGACCGAACCGATGATGTTGACCTGGGCGAGACCGCCCTTCATCCAGCCGACGAGGGACAGCGCGAACTTGTAGATGCGGCCCGTGACGCCGGCGATGTTCATCAGGTTGCCGACGAGGATGAAGAAGGGAACCGCGATCAGCGGAAAGCTTTCGACGCCGGCGATCATGCGCTGGGCGGCGATGATATCGGGCGCGACGCCGTAGATCACCAGATAGAGCAGCGACGAGACGCCGAGCGAGACGGCGACAGGCGCGCCGATGATCATGAGAGCCAGGAAGGATCCGATGAGAAGCAGCATGTGGTCAGATCCCCTGTACGCCGGTTTCGCTCGCCTTTTCGCGAACGGTTTTTTCGTTGATCATGTCTTTGACGAAGTTCTGGACGGAGCGCGCCAGCATGAGCGCGAAGGCTGCGAACACGGTGTAGAAGACGTAGCCGCGCGGCAGGTTTACCGTGACCATGCGCTCGTTGCCGACGATGGCGATATAGCGCCACATCAGCCAGGTCGTGTAGGCGAAGAAGCCGATGACGATGAAATCGACCAGGAGCTCAAGGATGCGCCCGACCCTGTGCGGCAGGAAATTGTAGAGAAGGTCCACCTGGATGTGCCGGGCCATGCGCACGCACATCACCGAACCCAGAAAGACGAGGATGACGAGGCAGTTCGCCGCCATTTCTTCCGTCCACGCCAGACTGTTGTTGAGCGCGTAACGGGTGAAGAACTGCAGGAAGACGCAGGCCGCCATGCCCCAGAAGACCGCCATGTTGATCCAGTCTTCCACCGCATAGGGAGAAAGATCGACCGGGCCGACTTCTTCCTCGAAGGAATGCGCCATCTCTTCGACGCTGATCGGAGCGTGTTGCTGTTCATTCATTCGGAAAACTCCGCCAAATTCGGAAAGGTGGGCGGACGCCCGGCGGGATGGCGCCGGGCGTCGCATGGCGTTACTTGACGGCGCGGATGGCTTCCCAGTCTTCCTTCTTGTAACCGAAGTCCTCCAGGGCGACCTTTTCCATGACGGTCTTCTCGAAATCGGACTTGTCGACCTCGGTGACGGTCAGGCCATCCTGCTTGAACTTGGCGACCAGGGCGTTTTCACGCTCCTCGACGATCTTGGTGGCCCGCTCGGCCGCTTCCTGCATGACCTCCGTAAAGATCTTTTTGTCCTCGTCCGAGAGCTTCGACCACAGCATGTTGGAAACAACCGTGTTCAGGTGGTCGACGATATGGCCCGTGAGTACGATGTTCTTCTGGACTTCGTAGAACTTCTTCGCCTCGATGGTGGTCAGCGGGTTTTCCTGGGCCTCGACCGTACCGTTCTGCAGCGCGAGATAGACTTCGGCAAACGCGATCGGCGTAGTGTTGGCACCACAGGCGCGCGGCATGGCGAGATAGGCCGGAACGTCCGGAACGCGGATCTTCAGGCCGGCCATGTCGGCACATTTTGCGATCGGCTTGTTCGAGGTGGTGTGGCGCGTGCCATAATAGGTGACGGCGGTGATGTGGTTGCCGCCCGAGGCTTCCTCATACCCTTCGGCGAGGCGCTTGAAGACGTCGCTCTTGGTATAGGCGATCAGATGGCTCGGATCGCGGAAGATATAGGGGAAATAGGTGACGCCGATCGGCGGATATTCGCGCGATGCGAAGCTCGAGCCGGAGATGATGATATCGACGGTACCGAGCTTGAGGCCCTGGTTGATATCCGCTTCCTTGCCGAGCTGAGAGGCCGGGAAGACGTCGATCTTGTAGCGGCCTTCGGTGCGCTTGGCGATCTCCCCGGCGGCCCAGACGGATTCAGTGTGGAACGGCTCGGATGTTTCATAGACATGCGCCCATTTCAGCGTTGTCTGAGCGTGGGCGCCAAGCGCCGAGGTCAGGACAACGGCGGCGGCGCCGAGGATGCTGGTCAATCTGTACTTCATTTTCATTCCTCCCGGGTTTGAAGTCAGTTTCTCATGCGGGTTACTGCCGGCCGGCCAGTTTTGGCTGTCCGGCCGATTTGATGTTGTCCGCCGGCTCCTCGCCGAAGCTTTCGGACAGTCTCGATTGCGATTTGTCGAGATGGATGCGCATGGCCTTTCGCGCGGTCTCCGGATCGCCGGCGGCGATCGCATCGCGCACCGCCCGGTGCTCCTCCATGGCCTCGCGCCAGGTTTCCGGGTTCTCGAAATGGCTGGCAAGGCGCTCGAAATAGGCGGTCAGCCTCAGATCGTGGATCTCGCCGACGAAACGGTTCAGCGTCGCATTGGCGATGATGCCGGAAACGGCGACATGAAAGGCCCGGTCGAGCGCTAGCGCTGCCGGACGGTCATGCAGCGAAGCGGCCATGCGGGCGAGGTTTTCATCGAGAGCGGCAATGTGGTCAGGCCGCGCGACGCGGGCGGCCTCCTCCGCGATCGCACACTCGACGATAGCGCGGGCACGCAGAAGCTCGAAGGGACCTTCGACATCTTCCGGCTGGAAAAGGGCAACGGACTCGGCCCGGCGCAGCACATAGACGCCGGAGCCCATGCGGATCTGCACGAAGCCCTCGACTTCCAGCACGATCAGGGCTTCCCGGACGGTGGGGCGGGAGACGGACAGCATTTCGGCAAGGTCGCGCTCGGCCGGAAGCTTTTCGCCGACGGCGAACTCCCCCCGCTCGATCAGGCTGCGCATCTGGTCCGCGACGTGCCGGTAAAGGCGGCGCGATTCCACCACAGTGAACATGAACCCTCCTCGCGACGCCGCTCTCCTTCGGCGCGCAACTGGTAAGCTGGCCTTACCAGTTCATAGGATTTCTATAAAGGTTACGGCTTGATGTCAATGGTATGCAATGGACATTCCCGGCTCCCGGCGAGCGTGGCGCAGCGCGGACTGCCGAAGACGTGACCCGGAACCCATCTTGGCAGGCGCCGCCGAGCGCTTATCTCACTTTCATGGCAGCTTCTCACCGCAGGAGAGAGATCATGACGGCGCCGCATCCCTCCAAGACGCATATCGGCAACCACAAGCTCCACCCCGAAACCCAGATGCTGAACTACGGCTACGACCCGGAGCTTTCGGAAGGCGCGGTCAAGCCGCCTGTCTTTCTCACCTCCACCTTCGTCTTCCATTCGGCGGAAGAGGGCCGCGACTTCTTCGACTTCGTTTCCGGCCGCAAGGAGCCGCCGCCCGGCAGGGGAGCGGGGCTCGTCTATTCCCGCTTCAACCACCCGAACAGCGAGATCGTCGAGGACCGCATGGCCGTCTACGAGCAGACGGAGAGCTGCGCGCTCTTTTCCTCCGGCATGTCGGCGATCGCCACCACGCTTCTGGCCTTCGCGAGGCCCGGCGACAGCATCCTTCATTCCCAGCCGCTCTATGGCGGCACCGAAACGCTGCTGGCAAAGACCTTCCACAATCTCGGCGTCGAGGCGGTGGGCTTTTCGGACGGGGTGAACGAGGAGACGGTTTCCGCCGCCGCCGAGGAGGCGATGGCCAGGGGCCGCGTCTCGGTGATCCTGATCGAGACGCCCGCCAACCCCACAAACAGCCTGGTGGACGTGGCGATGATGCGCCGGGTGGCCGATGCGATCGGCAGGAAGCAGGGCCACACGCCGGTCATCGCCTGCGACAACACGCTGCTCGGCCCGGTCTTCCAGCGGCCGATCGAGCACGGGGCGGATATCTCGCTCTATTCGCTGACAAAATATGTCGGCGGCCATTCGGACCTGATCGCCGGTGCCGCGCTCGGCTCCAAGGCCATTATAAAGCAGGCGAAGGCGCTGCGCGGGGCGATCGGCACGCAGCTCGACCCGCATTCCTGCTGGATGCTCGGCCGCTCGCTTGAGACGCTTTCGCTGCGCATGGAAAAGGCGAACGCCAACGCCCAGGCGGTGGCGGAATTCCTGTGGAGCCACCCGAAGGTCGAGAAGCTGCATTACCTGCCCTTCGACGACCCGGCCTCGCCGACCGGCGCGGTTTTCGCCCGGCAATGCACCGGCGGCGGCTCGACCTTCTCTTTCGATATCCTGGGCGACATCGCAGGCGGGCAGCCGGCCTCCTTCCGCTTCCTGAACGCGCTTGCGATCTTCAAGCTGGCGGTGAGCCTCGGCGGCACGGAATCGCTTGCCAGCCATCCGGCGACCACGACCCATTCCGGCGTGCCGGCGGAGGTGCGCGAGCGGATCGGCGTGCTGGACAGCACCATCCGGCTTTCGATCGGCATCGAGCATCCGGACGACCTGATCGCCGATCTGACGATGGCGCTGGATGGGGCGTGAGGGCGAAGGCATAAGGGCTCAGGTGGCACGGCGCTCCACGGGCCTCTCCTCGGGTTGAACCCGAGGACTGCTCGCAGGAGAACAAGGGCTTTAGTCATCCCCGGGTGGTCCTCCGGTTTAGCCCAAGGTTGAGCGAACAGACTCCTCCCTTGGCGATCTCGATATTTTCAAGTCGGACGGGGCGCTGAAAGCTGCCTCGTAAGTTTTAGTTTTAGGTGACACCTCTCAGCGCCCCGTTCGGCGGTTTATGCCCGCGACTTCGGTCTCTCTGCCGTGGCCTTTCCGGACGGTGTTCGTCTGACCATCCGGACCACGGGCGAACCGACTTATCGCCAACAATCCAGACGGCCGCCGCCGGTTTTCCGATGTTCTCGGCGGACTTATGAAAATTCGGCGAAACCATCCATCGGGCCACCATGTGTGCCGCACAGGCACGCCCGGCGCGCTCTTTCGGGCATCAGAAGCGGTTGGCCGGTCCGTAACCAATCCGCTTCCCCCGTGTCGCCGGAGGGAGACCATTTTCCGCGGACCCGGATCATGAGGTTTTGCGTCTGACCCTCATGACCCGCGCCGGTTCCGCCTCGCCGGCACGCCTGCCGGTGTATCCGCGACGGAACGGGGTAATTGTAGGCATAGGTTTGAAGAGCGGGGATGAGAAAGGGGGTAAGTAGTTGATGGGATTGAGGCGTACTCTCATATCTTCCACTAGTAGGTCCAACTCCCCTCGCTTTAACGCAGCAATTATGAGCTTAGCATTTTTTAATGGAGAAACCGGACAAAAACCTTAAAGTTGCAGACGGGGAAGGGGAATAACTTGAAATGGATGAAAAGCATTTTTTCGGAAGCTCTGAGACGGAGCGTAAACTTAGCTGTCTCCGCGCATATCTCTCCGCATACTCTACGGCGCTAAAAACTCAGCGTTTCTGTCGAATTTATATTGATGCATTTGCTGGTACGGGGAGCCGGACGGAAACAAGGCCGGCATTACCTTTTTTTGGCCAAACGCCGGAAACTACCGAGGAGGTTACTACTCCTGGATCAGCGAGAATCGCTTTGGAGGTTGATCCTCCTTTCCATTCAGTAGTGCTAATCGAACAAGACCCCAAAAAAATCTCAACTCTCAAAAATGCGGTTTGCGAATATCCTGGCAACCGGGCTCACGTCAGGGAAGGAGATGCGAATGAAATCGTGCAACACATATGTGCGCGATATGATTGGCATCGGGAGAAAATGCGGGGTGTAATTTTTCTCGACCCGTATGGAATGGAAGTAAGCTGGAAAACGGTTGAAGCTATCGCCAATACTAAAGCGCTGGATTGCTGGTACTTTTTTCCTTTATCCGGTTTGTACAGAAATGCACCTCGTGACTCGTTAAAATTCGATCAGTTTAAAACCGACGCCTTAACGCGTGTTTTTGGTACGGAGAGCTGGCGACAAGAATGGTACGAGGCAAAAGACGAGCAATATGATCTGCTTGGAAAACTGGCAGCTGGCAGAACCCGTATCGCCGACGTCGATCGTATCGAAGAATGGGTTCATAATCGGCTAAAATCTGTCTTCAAAGGTACTGTGTTAAAACCGCTTCGGTTAAAGCACTCAAACGGTGCACCGATGGCATCGCTATTCTTTGCCGTGAGCAACCCGAAACCTGCTGCCGTCAGAGTGGCTAGTGATATAGCCAATTACATACTCAAAGCGGGCATTTCGTCCCAAGTACGCTCTCGATAGATACGGCCAGTCGCCTTCTTGTTTTTTCCACCCCATTGCTTGAAAAAGAAGGCGGCTCCCGCATCGACGCACATTTCAAAAATCTCATCAATCCACTGAGGACGAATTGGCCGAGCATTGGGGCCAGACTCCCCACCTACGATTGCCCAATGAATATTTGTGAGGTTTCCACTCCCTACCGAACCAATCAGGGGCTCGAAAGACACGAAACGTACCGCCGCACGTACATCTCTCAGATCATCCAACCGATTGAGTACGCGGCTATCTTCAACGGTTGTACCAAGCCAAACATTTGGGAGAACAGGAAAAWTTCTCGCCAATATATCGGCCATACGATCAGGGCGCTTGGTGAGAATTTGGTATGTGTGGCGCGGAGTTTTGGCCATCGACGCCCATACCTTCTCAACGAACGTCTCAGGCACATTCGGATGAAAAAGGTCAGACATTGAATTTACGAAAACGTTTCTTGGCTTAGTCCAAGTTTCCGGAATCCTTAAGGCAGCCTCGTCGAGATATATCTCACCAGTCCACTTGGCACGTCCGCCGCTTTTCCGGGTCAGCCCCCGATACTTGTCGAGTCCCATGGCCTCGAGCCGTGCGGCCATACGCATTGCGTAACAATTTGTGCAGCCCGCGCTCATGATTGAGCAGCCGGCTACCGGATTCCACGTAGCATCAGTCCATTCGATAGATGTATCTGCCATGTGAGTTCTCCGGCGTGCGCCTATAGGTAACTCACGCCCCTTTAAGGAGAAGTTGAGGGCGGCTCACGCCGCCTTCTTCCCCTCACCATACGGATCGAAACGGCCGTAGAAGGTCTCGCCCTTCGCCGCCATGTCCTTCAACAGTTCCGTCGGCTTGAAGTGGTCGCCGTATTTCGCGGCCAGCTTTTCGCAAAGCTCCACGAATTTCTTCACGCCCATGCCGTCGATGTAGGAGAGCGTGCCGCCGGTATAGGGGGCGAAGCCGAAGCCGAGGATGGAGCCGACATCGGCCTCGCGCGGGTCGGTGACGATGCCCTCTTCCATGGTGCGGGCGGCTTCGAGCGCGATCGTCACCAGCAGGCGCTGCTTGAGCGTGTTGACGTCTACATCTTCCGCCTTCTTCTGCGGGTAGAGGGTCTTCAGCTCCGGCCAGAGGAACTTCTTGGCGGGCTTCGGCGGGTATTCGTAGAAGCCCTTGGCGTTCTTGCGGCCGCGGCGGTCGAAGACATCGACCATCTGATCGATGAGCGCCATGTGCTCCACCTTGACGGCATTGGGGCCGAGGTCGGCGATCGAAGCCTTCATGATCTTCTGGGAGAGATCGACGGCGACCTCGTCATTCAGCGACAGCGGGCCGACCGGCATGCCGGCCATCTTGGCGGCGTTCTCGATCATCGCCGCCGGCACGCCCTCGATCAGCATGTCATAGGCTTCGTTGATATACCGGAAGACGCAGCGGTTGACATAGAAGCCGCGCGTATCGTTGACGACGATCGGCGTCTTCTTGATGGCCGCGACATAATCCAGCGCCGTGGCAAGTGCCTTGTCGCCGGACTTTTCACCAAGGATCACCTCGGTCAGCATCATCTTCTCGACCGGCGAGAAGAAATGCACGCCGATGAACTGGTCGGGACGCTTGGAATTTCCGGCAAGCCCGGTGATCGGCAGCGTCGAGGTGTTGGATGCGAAGATGGTGGTTTCCGGGATGACAGCCTCCACCTGCTGGATGACCGCCTTCTTGACGGCACGGTCCTCGAAGACGGCTTCGACCACGAGAGAGGCATCGGAAAGGGCGGAATAATCCGGCGTCGGGGTGATGAGCGCGAGGAGCTTTTCGCCTTCCTCCTTCGTCATCCTCCCCTTGCCGATCGAATCGGCCACCAGCTTTTCGGAAACGGCCTTGCCCTTGTCGGCTGCTTCCTGGTCGCGGTCGATGAGAGTGACGGGGATGCCGGCGGCCGCCGTGACATAGGCGATCGAGGCGCCCATGAAGCCGGCGCCGACGACGCCCACCTTCTTGAACTCCGTCTTCGGGACGCCGGCCGGGCGGCGGGCGCCCTTGCCGAGCTCCTGCATGGAGACGAAAAGCGAGCGGATCATCGAGAAGGCTTCGGTGGTCTGCAGGATTTCCGTGAAATAGCGCTGCTCGACCTTCAAGGCCGTATCGAAGGGAAGCTGCAGGCCCTCATAGACGCATTTGAGGATGGCGAGCGCGCCCGGATAATTGCCGCCGGTCTCGCGGCGGAGGATGGCGGGGGCGGCGGGGAAGAGCTGCGCCGCGGCGGGGGTCCAGACACCGCCGCCCGGCACCTTGAAGCCCTTCTCGTCCCAAGGGGCGACGGGCTTCAGGCCGTCCTTGATCATCTGCTTCGCCGCGTTGACGAGTTCGGCGGGCTCGACCACCTGATGCACGAGGCCCATGGCCTTGGCGCGCTGGGCGGTGAGGGACTGGCCGGTGGTCATCATCTGCAGGGCATCCTGCGCGTTTGCCAGCCGCGGCACGCGCTGGGTGCCGCCAGCGCCAGGGAAGATGCCGACCTTCACTTCCGGAAGCGCGATCTTGACCGACTTGGAATTGGCGGCGACGCGGCCATGGCAGGCCAGCGACAGCTCGAAGGCGCCACCCATGCAGGTGCCGTTGATGGCCGAGACCCAGGGCTTGCCGTTGGTCTCGATCTTGCGCCACAGCCAGCTCATGCGGCCGGCGGCATCGAAGAGCTTCTTTGCGGCGCTGGCGGGGTCCTTCGCCTTCTCCTCCTCCAGCATGGAGAACATGGACTTGATCATGGTGAGATCGGCGCCGCCCGAGAAGGAGGACTTGCCGGAGGTGAAGACGACGCCCTTGACGGCGCTGTCCGCGACCGTGGCATCGACGATCTGCTCGATCTCGTCCATCACCTCCATGGTGAAGACGTTCATCGACTTTTCCGGCATGTCCCAGGTGACGAGTGCAATGCCGTCCGCATCGGTTTCGACGGTGAAGTTCTTGTAGGTGCTCATGTCGGGATTTCCTCTTCCCTTGAAATCTTATGGCTCTGAACTGCCCCTCATCCGCCTGCCGGCACCTTCTCCCCGCCTGCGGGGAGAAGGGACATGCCGCGACGCTTCCGTTCCCCCTCGCCCCGTTTACGGGGAGAGGGTGCGCCGAGCGAAGCGGAGGCGGGGTGAGGGGCTTTCATGGCCTTCCTCAAACTCTCTCGATCACCGTCGCCGTGCCCATGCCGGCGCCGATGCAGAGAGTGACGAGCGCGATGTTGAGATCGCGGCGTTCCAGCTCGTCCAGGACGGTGCCGAGGATCATCGCGCCGGTGGCGCCGAGCGGATGGCCCATGGCGATCGCGCCGCCGTTGACGTTGATCCTGTCATGCGGGATGTCGAAAGCCTGCATATAGCGCAGAACCACGGCGGCGAAGGCTTCGTTCAGCTCGAAGAGATCGATATCCGAGAGCTTCATGCCGGAGCGTTTCAAGAGCTTTTCGGTGACATCGACCGGGCCGGTCAGCATCAGCGCCGGGTCCGAGCCGATATTGGCGAAGGCCTTGATGCGGGCACGCGGTTTCAAGTTCATCGACTGACCGCCGGCTTTCGAGCCGATCAGGACGGCGGCAGCGCCATCGACGATGCCCGACGAATTGCCGGCGTGGTGGACGTAATTGATACGCTCGATTTCCGGATGGGCCTGGATGCCGACGGCTTCGAAGCCGCCCATTTCGCCCGGCATCTGGAAGGAGGGATTGAGTTGGCCGAGCGCCTGCATGTCCGTTTCCGGGCGCATGTGCTCGTCGCGGTCGAGGATGGTCAGCCCGTTCTGGTCCTTCACCGGAATGACGGAGTTCCTGAAATAACCTTCCGCCCAGGCCTTGCCGGCGCGCTTCTGGCTTTCGACCGCATAGGCATCGACATCATCGCGGGAGAAGCCGTATTTGGTGGCGATGAGATCGGCCGAGACGCCCTGCGGCATGAAATAGGCCGGGAAGTTGACGGAGGGATCCATGTACCAGGCGCCGCCGGACATACCCATGCCGACGCGCGACATCGATTCCACGCCGCCGGCGATGACGATGTCGTCGGAACCGGCCGCGACCTTGCCGGCCGCGAAGTTCACCGCATCGAGACCGGAGGCGCAGAAGCGGGAGATCTGCATGCCGGGCGCCCTGGTGGAGTAACCGGCCTCGAAGGCGGCGGCCTTGGGGATAACGGCACCGGCATCCATGACCGGATCAACGCAGCCCATGATGATGTCATCGACGGTTTCGGTATCGAGGCCGTTCCTGTCGCGGATCGCTTCCAGCGTCCTGGCGGCGAGGCGGACGGAGGGCACCTCGTGCAGGCTGCCGTCCTTCTTGCCGCGACCGCGCGGGGTGCGCACATGGTCGTAAATGAAGACTTCGGTCATGGTGTCATCTCCCTACAGCCGTTAACCAGCAGCTAAATCTTATTTCAGAGTCCATTTGCCACGTAGATCATCGTCCGCAGCGATCAATAGACCCYTTTTTCTAAGGTTGGTGGCAGCCCACCGCATGTCGTATTGCCATGAATAAAACAGATCATGACCTTTCAGATCTTTCTCGTGATGATCCCAGATATAACGCGCGACATACAGGATTGAGCCCGCTCCGCCATTGGCCTTCAAGGCCTCGATTACCCAGTCGGTCAAATCAGCTTTCGCAACCATTTAAGCCCCCCTCCCCAGCCCTCCCCACAAGGGGAGGGAGCGCGTCGGCGCAAATCAAAACGCTTCCGCAGCCAGTTCCATCATCGTATCGGCGCCAGTCTCGATACGGGCCTTGCGGAGCGCCGTTTCCGGCATGATGCGCTCCATGAAGAACTTCGCGGTGATGAGCTTGTTCTTCAGATAATCCTCCCGGGCATCGCCCGCTGCAAGCTTCTCCTGCGCGGCCTTGGCGATCTTCGCCCACATATAGCCGAGCGTCACCAGGCCGAAGAGGTGCATATAATCGGTCGAGCCGGCGCCGGCATTGTCGGGCTTGGCCATGGCGTTCTGCATGAACCACATCGTCGCGGCCTGCAGGTCGTTCAAGCCTTTCTTGAGGCCCTTGGTGAAGAGGACCATGTTCTCGTCGGCACGGTTTTCCTCGCAGAAATCGCCGATCTCCTTGAACATGGCCATAACGGCGCGGCCACCGTTCAGCGCCAGCTTGCGGCCGACGAGATCGAGCGCCTGGATGCCGTTGGCGCCTTCGTAGATCATGGTGATGCGCGCATCGCGCACATACTGGCTCATGCCGTGCTCTTCGATATAGCCGTGGCCGCCGAAGACCTGCTGGGCCATGACGGCATGGTCGAAGCCCTTGTCGGTCATGACGCCCTTGAGGATCGGGGTGGCGAGACCGAGAAGATCGTCGGCGTTCTGCCGCTCGGCCGCATCTTCCGAGCGGTGGGCGATATCGGATTTCAGCGCGGTCCAGAGGAGAAAGGCGCGGCCGGCCTCGTTGAAGGCGCGGATGGTCATCAGCGTGCGGCGGATATCCGGATGGACGATGATCGGATCGGCCTTGCCGCTCGGGTTCTTCGGACCGGAAAGCGAGCGGCCCTGAACGCGCTCGCGGGCATACATGACGGCGTTCTGATAGGCGGTTTCGGYGATCGACAGGCCCTGCAGGCCGACGCCGAGGCGCGCCTCGTTCATCATCACGAACATGGCCGCAAGACCCTTGTTCTCGGCGCCGATAAGATAGCCGGTCGCCTCGTCGTAATTCATGACGCAGGTTGCGTTGCCGTGAATGCCCATCTTGTGCTCGATCGCGCCGCAGGAAACGCCGTTGCGTTCGCCCAGCGAGCCGTCTTCCTTGACCATGAACTTCGGCACGATGAAGAGGGAAAT
Organism: Rhizobium sp. LCM 4573; assembly: GCF_001854865.1. Classification (GTDB taxonomy): domain Bacteria; phylum Pseudomonadota; class Alphaproteobacteria; order Rhizobiales; family Rhizobiaceae; genus Neorhizobium. The sequence goes on from NZ_MDDW01000002.1 coordinate 86,340, forward strand.
GCCCTTGGTGCCTTCCGGCGCGCCCTCGATGCGGGCCAGCACGAGGTGGATGATGTTGTCCGTCATGCCGTGCTCGCCGGCGGAGATGAAGATCTTCTGGCCGGAGATCCTGTAGCTGCCGTCGCCGTTCGGCACGGCGCGGGTGCGCAGGAGGCCGAGATCGGTGCCGCAATGGGGCTCGGTCAGGTTCATGGTGCCCGACCAGGTGCCCTCCACCATCTTCGGCAGATAGGTCTTTTTCTGCTCGTCCGAACCGTGGACGAGGATCGCGGCGATGGCGCCTTGGGTAAGGCCCGGATACATCATCAGCGACATGTTGGCCGACGACATGTATTCGCCGACGGCGGCGTGCAGAGTGTAGGGAAGCCCCTGCCCGCCGAACTCCTCCGGCACGGCAAGCCCGATCCAGCCGCCCTGGCAATACTGGTCATAGGCTTCCTTGAAACCCTTCGGGACGGAGACCGAGCCGTCATCGTTTCGGGTGCAGCCTTCCTGATCTCCGGATAGATTGAGCGGGAAAAGCGCCTCTTCCGCCACCTTGGCGGCCTCGCCGACGATCGCTTCGAGCATATCCGGCGTGGCATCGGCAAAGCCGGGCAGATTGCCGTAGCGCTCAAGCCCCAGCACGTCGTTCAGAATGAAAAGCGTATCTTCTACGGGCGCCTTGTAAACGGGCATATCCGAGTTTCCTCCGTAATCCTCACCGGACGTAATCGTCCACTCTTGAACAACATGAATAATTGACGTTTGCGTAAACGTCAAACAAAGGATGATGCCGCTCTCACATTTTTGCGTGAGCTATCCGGATGTCGGCTCCAGGTTGCAGGCGCTTGCCTGCAACAAGGCGGGTGTTTGTGGCCGGGCACCCTCGCTTCAACCATAGCGCACGCATGTGAAACAGTCGTGGTCCGAGACGAAAATCACTGAAAAAGTCAGAATTTAGAACTCGCGTTAACCACTTGTTGACCATGTTTCTGAAAATAGTGGTGCGTTGGAGGGGCGACCCGCGTTGCATCGGTTTCGGCATCACAGCGTCACCCGAACGTGCAAGGCTTGCTCAGGACGCCTCCAAACCACGTCTGCAATGCTGGAAAGGCCGCATCGGCCGGTTCAGCGGAAATCGAGCAGCCGGCCGATACGACGTCGAAGCGAGCAAAGAAGATGAACGGATCACGACCAAATCCTTCCCGCCCCGGCGATCGGTCGTCACTGGACGCRCTCAGCCGCACGATCGAAGGGCTGGAGGCGCGCATCGAAGGCCTGATGAGCGCGGCATCGCGCGATGCACGGCATCGAAGCGCCGAGGCACAGCCCTCCGCGACCGCCCGGCCGTCTGCCACGACTTCCGCCAACCCGCTTCAGGAAATCCGCGAACGGCAGCGCATGCTGGATGCCGCACGCGACCACGCCGCCCGTACCGAGCGTCCAGTTGCGGCAGCCGAACCGGCACGCCCTCAGCCTCGTTTTGCAGAACCAAGCCGTACCGAGCCCGGCTATGCCGGCAGCCGGCATGAAGCGCTGCGCCCCAGGGTTCAGTCCCCGGAAGCTTACCGCCTCGCTCCCGCCCCGACCCAGACCGCACGGACGGCCTTCGACACCGCCGCCGGACCGGCGGCTTCGGCACCGGCGCTTCAGGCCTCCGCTCCCAGGGAGCAGGCTGCCGCCCAGCAGACCGACGCGGCGATGCGCGACATCGCCCAAGCGCTCGTCAGCCTGCGCCAGGAGCTGAAACGCGACATCTCCGAAGGTGTCGCCCGCGAAATGAACACGCTCAGGGCGGAGATCCGCAGCATCCGCTCCATGGCCGAAGATCAGCACTTCACCGAGGACCTGCGCGGCGATCTCGCCCGCCTCGCCCAGAGCATCAGCCAACTCAACAGCCAGGCAACGCCGGAGGCCGAGGGCCTGCGCGCCGAATTCGAGGAACTGCGCGCCGTCATGGACGGGCTTGCGCGCGAGGAATCCGTGCAGCGGATGATCGAGCTCGATTCCGCCGCCGTGCGCGAGGAACTCGTGGCGCTCGCCTACCGGATCGACGAGATCAAGAGCCAACTCGGCGCGATGAGCGACAACCCGGTCATCCGCGCACTGGAACAGAAGCTGATTGCTCTCGCGGGAACGATGGAGCAGTTCGGCTCCCGCATGCAGCCGGCCGATACAGGGTTTACCGAACAATTCGCCACGCTGGACGAGCGGCTGGACGAAATCAGCCGGGCGATTGCCGTGAGCGGCCGGGCTTCCTCCGCTTCGGGCATCGATCAATCGGCGCTGCAGCATCTGGAAGGCCGCCTCGGAACGATGGCGGACCAGATCGAGGCCATGGGCCGCGCCGCCAACCAGGCGGACGCCGCCGACGGGCTCACCACCCGGATCGAGGCATTGACCGCCCGGATCGAAGAATTCTCCGAAGAGCGGGCGGCGCTGCGGCTGGAGGAACGGCTCGACCAGCTCTCGCAGGTTCTCGACCGGGCACAGAAGGCCGCGCTGCAGCCGGAGCTTACCGGCTATCTTGCCGACATTTCCCGCAAGATCGACGGCCTGGCGCAGGGAACGATCAACGATACGCTCGCCGAGCGGCTCGACCTGCTCTCCCGGCGGATCGAGGAGATGGAATTCCACCCGAACCGCCAGCCTGCCGACCAGGCGGCCTTCGGCCGGATCGAGGAGCGGCTGAGCGACATCGCCCTGAAGCTCGACGAGGCGACCATCGCACCACAGGGCGACAGCGAGGCTCTGCGCGGCCTTGAAGCCCAGATCGCCCATCTTTCCACGCTGATGAGCGAACCGCGCAACGCGGCAATGCTGCCGAGCCATGTCGAGGATCGCCTGACGACGCTCGAAAGCTATGTGGCGACCAGCGACGAATATATTCTGGAAGCGGCGCGGCAGGCGGCGGAAGCGGTCGTCGAAGCCTATTCCCGCAACGCTGCGGCAGGTGCACCGCTTGCCGCAAGCGACATAGCCGCTCTCACCGCTCTCGCCGACGACCTTAGGCACCTGCAGGACCTGACGCGCGGTTCCGAGGAGCGGACGCAGCACACTTTCGAGGCGCTGCACAGCACGCTGGTGCAGATCGCCGACCGGCTGGACAGCATGGAAGACCGGCTGGCATCGCCCGGCCAGCGGGCGGAGCCACGCCCGCCCGAGGCCGCCCCGCCCCCCCAGGCAGCACCGTCCAGGCCTCTGACCTCGCAAGCCAGCCTCATGGCGAGCACCGCCACCGCCGTGCGGAGCGATCCGATGCCGGTCGAAGGTGAAGCCGCACCGCTGCGGCCGAACGCGGAGACCGCTTTTGCCGACGATGCGGCAACGGAATCCAAGTCGAGCCTGCTCGCCGGATTCTCCCGCCTGCTGCCCGGCAATAAAAGCGAGCCTCCCAAGCAGGGCCGCACGCTGGTGGAGCCGGCGCCTTCCATCGATCCCGTAGACATGCTGCCGCCCGAGCGGGAGAACGATCTGCTGGAACCAGGCTCCGGCGTTCCGGACGTGAAGAAGATCCTCGAGCGCGTGCGGGCCAGCCAGGCCGCCGGCGATTTCGAGAGCGACCGGGYGGCAACCGCCGAACGGGCGGACTATATCGCCGCCGCGCGCCGGGCCGCCAAGGCCGCCGCACAGGAGACCGATCCTTCCCAGAGCGAGCCGATGGCCAGGCTCATGGGCAAGGGAGTAAAGCCTTCGAGCGAAGCCGGGCGCGCAGGTGCCTTCTCCCGGCACAAGCGGCCGATCCTGATGGCGGTCGGCGCCGTGCTGCTGGCGGTGATGGCCATGCCGCTGGTCAAGACCCTGACACATGGAGAACCGGCACCGCCGGCAATCGAGGCTCCCGCCGAGAACAGCGCGCCCGCCCCCGCCAGCGGCGAGCTTCTGCCTTCGGACCCGGCCGCACCCGCCATGGACGGCAGCGACACGACGGGCGAGGCCGCGCCTGCCGTCCCGCAGCCGGAGGAAAGCACGGCGAACCACCTGACCGATCCCGTCCCCGCCGAAGACATGCCGGCTTCGATCGAGCCGCCTGTCGAGGCCGATCTGGCCGCGGCCGGTTTCACGCCGCCGGAAAACATGCCTCCGGCCGCCGAGAGCCCGGCTCCCGATGCTACCGCCGCGCAGCAGCCCGCYGCGATCGTCGTTCCGACCGGCCTCGAGCCGAAGTCGCTTGCCGACGCCGCCGCTGCCGGCGATCCGGCCGCGCTCTTCGAGATCGGCGCACGCTATACGGAAGGCCGCGGCGTCGGCACCGATCTTTCCGAGGCCGCCAACTGGTACAAGCTTGCCGCCGACCGCGGCCTCGCACCGGCGCAATACCGTCTCGCCAATCTTTTCGAGAAGGGCACCGGCGTTTCGCGCGACCTCGACAAGGCGGTGACCTACTACAAGCAGGCAGCCGAAGCCGGCAATGCCAGCGCAATGCACAATCTGGCCGTGCTCCATGCCTCAGGCGCTCAGGGCGAGCCGGACTATGCCTCCGCTGTCGAATGGTTCAGCAAGGCTGCCGAACTGGGCGTCGCCGACAGCCAGTTCAACCTCGCAATCCTCTATGCGCGCGGCAACGGGGTTCAGCAGAACCTGGAAGAATCCTACAAGTGGTTCTCGATCGCCGCCAAGGGCGGCGACAAGGATGCCGCCGACAAGCGCGACGAAGTGGCCAAGGCCATGCGCAAGGAACAGCTCGACAGCGCCCGCGCCAAGGTGGAGGCCTGGAAGGTGCAGCCGCTGGACGCCAATGCCAATTCCATCAACGCGCCCGAGGAATGGGCCGGCGCAAAGCCGCTCACCACGGCATCGGTCGACATGGAAAAGGCGGTCCGCAACATCCAGGCGATCCTGAACAAGAACGGCTTCGACGCCGGCGCGGCGGATGGCAAGATCGGCGCCAAGACCACGGCCGCCATCAAGGCCTTCCAGACCTCCGTCGGCCAGAAGCCAACCGGCAGGATCGACGACGCGCTGGTGAAGGAACTGCTCGCCCGCAATGCCTAAAACGCTCTAAGTCTACTTACCCGACCGGGTATGCGGCGTTGCGTGATATTAATCACGCCCGGACAAAAACGGCGAAATTGCCGGATTATCCGGCACTTGCGGATTGACTGGACCGGCACCGGGGCGCATGACCGATCCTATCTTCATGCCTTGTTCACCTCACGTGTGGCATGTTTTGAAAGAGATCGCCGCAGCGGACGGGACGCGGTCGCCAACCGCCCGCAAGGGTGAGGATTCCTGCCTTTTCGAGGTTCGGCCGTGACTGTCTATCTGCCGATCGCAGAGCTATCGGTGAACATCTTCATCATTCTCGGCATGGGTGCGGCCGTGGGCTTCCTCTCCGGCATGTTCGGGGTGGGCGGCGGCTTCCTCATCACGCCGCTCCTGATCTTCTACAACATTCCGCCGGTGGTGGCGGTGGCAACCRGCGCGAACCAGGTGGTCGCCTCCTCGATCTCGGGCGCGATAACGCATTTCCGGCGCGGCACGCTGGACGTGAAGCTCGGCTCGGTGCTTCTGGTAGGAGGCCTCGTGGGCGCCACCGTGGGCGTGTGGATATTCTCCTGGCTGAGGCGGGTCGGCCAGCTCGATCTCTTCATTTCGCTGCTCTACGTGGTGCTGCTCGGCACGATCGGCACGCTGATGCTGATGGAAAGCCTGCGCGCCATGCGCCGGGCAAAGCAGAACCAGCCGCTGCCGCTGAAGCGCCCCGGCCAGCACAACTGGGTGCACCGCCTGCCGCTGAAGATGCGGTTCAAGAAATCGCGGATCTATCTCAGCGCCATTCCGGTCGTGGTGCTCGGTTTCGTGATCGGCGTTCTGACCTCGATCATGGGTGTGGGCGGCGGCTTCATCATGGTGCCGGCGATGATCTACCTCCTACGCATCCCGACCAATGTGGTCGTGGGCACCTCGCTCTTCCAGATCATCTTCGTGACCGCCTACACGACCATGGTGCAGGCGGCGACCAACTATGCGGTCGATATCGTGCTTGCCACCATCCTGATGATCGCCGGCGTGATCGGCGCCCAGTATGGCGTGCGCGTCGGGCAGAAGCTGCGCGGCGAACAGTTGCGCGCGCTGCTTGCGCTGCTGGTTCTCGCCGTCGGCATCCGCCTTGCGATCGCACTGGTCGTCAGGCCCCAGGACGTCTATTCGATCGCGGTGGGAGGGCTTTCCTACTGATGGCCCGCCTGCTTCCGCCGTTCCTTCTCGCTCTCATCCTCGCGCTCGGTTCGCCAGCCGCCGCGCAGGTGCCCTTTGGCGAGGCCTCGACCGTGAAGGAAGGGCTGGAGATCGGCACTTCGACCAGCGAAATCGCCATCACCTCCGATTTCCGGGGCGCGGACTTGACCGTCTTCGGCGCGGTGACCAATGCGGACGAGCTGTTCCTGGCGATCGGCCAATACGATATCGTGGTGACGCTCGAAGGCCCGAAGGATTATGCGACGGTGCGCCGGAAGGAACGCGTGCTCGGCATATGGATGAACACGGAATCCATGACCTTCGAGCAGGTGCCGGAAAGCTATTCGATCGCCAGCACGCGGCAGATCGACAGCATCGATTCCGCGCCCGCGCTCAACAATATCGGCATCGRCATCAACCACATGACGCTCTCGCCGATCGGCTATGTGGGGAATGCGGCGAGCCTCAATGAATTCCGCGAGGCCTACCGGCGTCTCAAGCTTTCGGGCGGGCTCTACCAGAACGATACGAGCGGGGTGCGCTTCCTCTCCTCCAACCTGTTCCGCGCCTCGCTGAGACTGCCGGCCAACATTCCGGACGGAGTGCATATGGTGCGCGCCTATCTCTTTAAGGGCGGGGAACTGCTTCTGGAACGGGAGCAGCCGCTGCGCGTCGTCAAGACCGGCCTCGAACAGGCGATCACCGACGCGGCGCATAACCGGCCGATCGTCTACGGCATGTTCTGCGTGCTGATCGCCGTCGTCACCGGCTGGGGCGCCAGCCTGCTCTTCCGGAGAGATTGATCACTCCGCCGCCGCGGCCTGCTTTCTGGCGAGCACTTCCTGGTATGCCGCGGTCAGCCGCTCGAAGACGGAAGGCTTCGACGGATCGGGAGCCACATGCAGGTGCTGGACGCGCAATTCCTGCATGAAATCTTCCCAGAGCGGCCGGCCGCCCTTTTCCAGAAGCTCGGCCCGGATGGCGAGTTCCTCCGAAACGGGGAGGAAGCGCCGGCCCCAGGCGCCCATTTCCGCGAGCAGCGGCACGAGCTCAATCGCCATCTCCGTCAGGCTGTAGATCGCCTTCTGCTTATGGCTCGGATCGTCCTCGCGGTAGAGCAGGCCCTTTTCGACGAGCCGCTTCAGCCGGTCGGCCAGGATGTTCGAGGCGATCTTCTCATCCGACTTCTGCAGGAGCTCGCGGAAGTGGCGGCGATTGCCGAACATGATGTCGCGGATGACGATGAGGCTCCAGCGATCCCCCAGAACCTCCAGTGTCAGATTGATCGGGCAGCCCGAGCGATGTGCTTCGTCCATTCTATTCTCCAAAACCGCTTGCATTATAAAATCAGTTGACGTAACTATCAACCGCTTTCATTTTGCAACTGGTTAATGGAGGGATGAGGACATGAGAAAGCTGATCGTATGGAACCTGATGACGCTGGACGGCTATTTCGAAGGCGAGAAACCCTGGGATATCGATTTCCACAGTCTCGCCTGGGGGCCGGAACTGGAGGCCATTTCGGAATCGTTCGACCAGGAAGGAGACCTGCTGGTCTTCGGCCGCAGGACCTATGAGGGCATGGCGGCCTACTGGCCGACGGCGGAGGAGAGCGGCAAAACCAAGGACAGCATGAACAGTATCGCGAAGATCGCCGTCTCGCGCACGATGAAGGAGGCGGAATGGAACAATACCCGCGTCGTCTCCGATCCGGTTTCCGAGCTCAGGAAGCTCAAGCAGGAGAAGGGCAAGACGATCTTCATCTTCGGCAGCGCGGAGCTCGCGGCCTCGCTGATGAAGGAAGGGCTGATCGACGAAATCCGGCTCTGCATCGTGCCTGTCCTGCTCGGCAAGGGCAATCCGCTGTTCAAGACGGCCGATGAGCAGACGGAATTGAGGCTTATCGATTCCACCACGACAGCCAAGGGCGCGGTGATCCTGCGCTATGAGCCCCGCAACCTCTCGTGAACGGGTTGGCGGCCTTGACGCAGATCAAGGCTGCACAATCATTCTCCCTAGAAACTGGCGGCGATAACGAGGAAGACGAACATGCCCAAGCATATTCTGATTGCCACGGACGGCTCCCCACTTTCGACGGGAGCCCTGGAGAAAGCGCTCGACTTTGCCCATGACATCGGCGCTGAAACAACGGTGCTGACCGTGATGGAGCCGCTGCAGGTCTTCACGGTCAACCCCTCCGGCATGGAAACCGCCTATGCCGAATATGACAAGACCAACAATCTCGTTGCCGACGAAACCCTGAAAAAGGCACGGGAAGCCGCAGAGAAGCGGTCGGTTCCCTGCAAGGGCCTCAAGATCACTCATACCGACCCGGCAAGCGCAATTATCGAGGTGGCGGAAAAGGCGGGCTGCGACATGATCGCCATGGCTTCGCACGGACGCTCCGGCTTCAAGGCCTTCATGCTCGGCAGCGTTGCCATGAGGGTGCTCGCCAATTCCAAGACACCCGTTTTGATCTACCGGTAATCAGCCCATCAGGCTGGCATATCTGACGGAATAGATGCGGTCGCGCCCGAGCAGGTGCGCGACCAGCGCCGCACGGTCGAAGAGGCCGTGCATGGCCTTGTGGCGCAGATCGAGCCCGCCGGAGAGCACGCCGAAGGCGGGCATCAGGAGACGATTGCCGTCGGTCGCGAAACAGGCGCGGCGGACGGACTTTTCCCGCCGGCGGACGGTGGCGGCGGGATGCAGGTGACCGGCGATCTCTCCCTTTCCTGAAATCAGGCTCGGCTCGTGCCGGAGGACGAGTCCGCCGTGGACAAGCTCGTCGGCGCAGGTGCCGGGGAGATCCACCGTTCCATCCGGATCGTGGTTGCCGTTGATCCAGATCCAGTCACGGCCGCGCGCCATGGCCGCAATTAGCGAACGCAGCTCTTGCGGCAGATGCGCCGACCCCTTGCGGTCGTGGAAATTGTCGCCGAGCGAAACCACGATCTTCGGATCGTAACGGGTGATGACGGCTGACAGGATGTTGAGGGTCGCGACCGTATCGTAGGGCGGCAGCAGCATGCCCCGGCGCGCAAAGGCCGCGCCCTTTTCCAGATGCAGATCGGAAACGACGAGCATGCCGGTTTCGGGCAGGTAGAGACCGCCCAGCGGATCGCAAACGGCGACCACGCCGTTTACCACGATCTCCTCCGTGCCGATGGCTGCTCCCATTGTCTGTGTCCGGGCCGCGAGGCCGAGGCGGTGCATCAATTTCGTTTCTTCCCAATGCCCTAACGTCGTCATCCCTGTGCTTGTCACAGGGATCCAGCCACGCGAAGTCTTTCGCGTGAAAGGAGTCTCTTGCGCCGCAGACGCGGCGCTGCTGGATTCCTGTGACAAGCACAGGAATGACGGAGGACACTTGGTCACGCCAGCGCCTCCGCGATCAGCTCTTCGGCGGCTTCTTCCAGCACCGCTTCCTGCGCCTCGCCGCCCGGCACCGGCTCCTTGCCGATCTCCAGCATGATGGGGATCGCAAGCGGCGAGACGTGATCGAGATCGCGGTGGGTGATGTGCCCCCTGATTCRCCTGAGCATATCGCCTAAGCGGCCGATATCCAAAAGGCCCGACGCCGCATCCCGCCGCGTCGCCTCCAGCAGGATGTGATCCGGCTCGTGGGTACGCAGCACGTCGTAGATCAGGTCGGTCGAGACCGTCACCTGCCGGCCGGTCTTTTCCTTCCCCGGATGACGGCGCTCGATCAAGCCGGAAATCACGGCGCAATTGCGGAAGGTGCGCTTGAGCATGTAGCTTTCGGCGAGCCAGGCCTCCAGATCATCGCCCAACATGTCCTCATCGAAGAGATCGGAGAGTTTCARCCGCCCGGACTTCACCATTCCGCCGATATCGTTCAGCCCCCAGACGGCGAGCGAATAATCGGTGGCGACGAAGCCGAGCGGATGGGCGCCTGCCCGCTCCAGCCGGCGGGTAAGCAGCATGCCGAGCGTCTGATGCGCCAGCCTTCCCTCGAAGCAATAGGCGATCATGAAGAACCGCTTGCCGCGCGGGAAGGTCTCGATCAGCAGCTCGTCCTTTTGCGGCAGCAGGGAGCGATCCTTCTGGATCGCCAGCCAGTCGCGCACCTGATCCGGCAATGCCTGCCAGCGGTCCGGATCCGCCAGCATGCCGCGCACCTGATCCGCCAGATAGGTGGAGAGCGGGAACTTGCCGCCCGCATAGGCCGGGATTTTCGGATCGAGCGAGAAGGCGTTGGAAACGAGGCATTCGTTCTCGCGGATGCCTTCGAAGCGCAGAACCTTGCCGGCGAAGAGGAAGGTATCGCCCTGCACGAGCTGTTCGAGGAAGTATTCCTCGACCTTACCTAGGGAAAGCCCCCCTCGCCCGAGCGTGYCCCGCGCGTTTCGTTTCACCAGACGCACGTTCAGCTCGGTCGCCTCGACGATGGTGCCGAGGTTGAGGCGGTATTGCTGGGCGACCTGCGGATTGGAGACGCGCCAGAGCCCTTCCTTCGTCTTCCTGATCTTGGCGTAGCGCTCGTAGGAGCGAAGCGCATAGCCGCCGGTCGCGACGAAATCGACGATGCGCTCGAAGGTTTCCCAAGGGAGAGCGGCGTAGGGCGAGGCGGAAGTAATCTCGTCATAGAGCTGGAGCGCATCGAAGGGTTCGGCGCAGGCCATGCCGAGCACATGCTGGGCAAGCACATCCAGCGCACCCTCGCCGACCGGCGGCGTATCCTGCGCACCGAGATAGTTGGCATCGAGCGCCGCCTGGCACTCCATCACCTCGAAACGATTGGCGGGCACGAGGATCGCCTTCGAGGGCTCATCCATGCGGTGATTGGCGCGGCCGATGCGCTGGGCAAGCCGCGAGGCGCCCTTCGGCGCGCCGACATGCACGACGAGATCGACATCGCCCCAATCCATGCCGAGATCGAGCGTCGAGGTGGCGACCACGGCCCGCAACCGGTTGGCGGCCATGGCGGCCTCCACCTTGCGCCGCTGGCCGGCATCGAGCGAGCCGTGATGCAGGGCGATCGGCAGGTTGTCTTCGTTGACGGTCCAGAGTGTCTGGAAGAGCAACTCCGCCTGGAAGCGCGTGTTGACGAAGATCAGCGTCGTCTTGTGACGCCTGATCTCCTCGTAGATTTCCGGGATGGCGTAGGTGGAGACATGGCCGGACCAGGGAATATGGGCCTCGGTGCGCAGGATCGAAATATTCGGTGCCGCCCCACCCGTGACATGCACGAGGCCGGCGGGCTGCGCGGGAATTTCACCTTGCGGCACCAGCCATTTCTGCAGGTCCATGGGGTCGGCCACCGTCGCGGAAAGCCCTATGGTGCGCATATGCGGCGCGTGCTTTCGGATACGGGCAAGGCCAAGCGACAGGAGATGGCCGCGCTTCGAGGTGACGAGCGAATGCAGCTCGTCCAGCACCACATATTTGAGGTCCTTGAAGAAGCGTTCCGCCTCCTTGTTGGCAAGCAGCAACGCCACCTGTTCCGGCGTGGTGAGGAGGATATCGGGCGGATTGAGCTTCTGGCGCTGGCGCTTGGACTGCGGCGTATCGCCGGTGCGGTTCTCCATCGTGACCGGCAGTCCCATTTCGGAAACCGGTTTGGTGAGGTTGCGCTCGATATCGACGGCAAGCGCCTTCAGGGGCGAAATGTAGAGCGTGTGGACGCCGGTAAAGGCCGAGCCCGGCGGGATTTTTCCGCGCCGCGTCAGGTCGGTGAGCGAGGGCAGGAAACCGGCGAGCGTCTTGCCGGCGCCGGTCGGCGCGATCAGCAGCATGTTCTCGCCGGCCGTAGCGCGAGAAAGCAATTCAAGCTGATGCGCACGCGGCTGCCAGCCCTTCTCCGCGAACCATTTCTGGAACGGCCGGGGCAGAAGCGCGGCATCACGGCCGGAAGCATGGGTTTCGACGATATCCACGAGGGCCAAGATAAGCAGAAGCGCGGGAAAAAGAAGCCCGATTGACATCACCGCCGAATCGTGGATAAAAACTATCCATGATCAGGAGGGAACGATGAAACTCGGCGAYGGCGTCGAACAGGCGATCCACAGCGTCACCATGCTTTCCACGCTTTCGGAAGACGGCGTGCTTTCGGCAGCGGCCCTGGCGGAATTCCACGGCCTTTCGACGAGCTATCTGCTGAAGCACCTGCAGGCGCTTTCGGGAGCGGGCCTGCTCGATACGGTGCCGGGGCCGAAGGGCGGCTACCGGCTGGCAAAACCGCCGGAGAAGATCACGCTGCTCGATATCGTGCTGGCGGTGGAAGGCCCCGCCCCCGCCTTTCGTTGCGCGGAGATACGCCGGCGCGGGCCGAACCCGCTGCCGGGGCGGTATACGGCAAAACCATGCGGCATCAATGTCGCGATGCTGAGGGCCGAAAAGGCCTATCGCGCCGAACTCGCCAAGGTGTCGATCGCCGATATCATGGCGGATCTGAGCGCATATGACGACGGCGCCATCGCCGCGCGCGGATGCGCCTTCCTCGAAATCCATGAACGCAAAACCGCCCGATAACCGGGCCAACCCAGGAGAAGACCGTGCAGCAGCGTCTGAATTTCTTCACAGCTTCGCAGGAAGCCTATAACGCCGTCAAAAATCTCGAAATCTATGTTCAGCAGTGCGGTCTCGAGCGCCGCCACATCCATCTCATCAAGCTGCGTGCCTCGATCCTCAACCACTGCGCCTATTGCATCGACATGCATGTCAAGGAAAGCCGCCATGACGGGCTCTCGGAACAATGGATCAACCTGATCAGCGCCTGGGAAGAATCGCCGATCTACGACGAGAAGGAACGCGCCCTGCTGGCCTGGGTGGATGCGGTAACCCTGGTTGCCGACAGCCACGTTCCGGCGAACGTCTATGAAGGGCTGAAGGCCCATTTCACCGAAGAGGAGATGGTGAAGATCACGGTGGCGATCGGCGTCATCAATGTCTGGAACCGGCTCTGCGTCGGCTTCCGCGCGCTGCATCCGGTCGACCAGCCGGCCAAGGCCGCCTGACGTGTCAGCCGTCGATCACCGCACGACGATGTAACGGTCGGAGCGGTGATTGATGGCGAGGAACAGGTTGAGCACGACGGCGCCTGCCACGGACCAGAGAACCGTGGCGGGCGAAACCACGGCGAAGGCCGAGATCATCACGAAGAGATCGAAGGCGAGCTGGATGAGGCCTGCCGGAATGCCGAAACGATCCTGGATGTAGATGGCCAGGATGCCGACGCCGCCGAGGCTTGCCCGGTGACGATAAAGCGCCAGCAGGCCATAACCGAGCAGCAGACCGCCGAGCAGCGCCGCCCACAGAGGATGCAGGTAGTCGATGAGGAATAGCCGCCCTTCCACCTCGGTCACCACCGAAACGAGCGCGATGGCAATGAAGGTCTTCAGCGAAAAGGCCCAGCCGAGCCGGCGGAAGGAGAGATAGTAGAACGGCAGGTTGACGATGAAGAAGAGCAGGCCGAAGGAAATGCCGAAGGCATAATGCAGCAGGAAGGCGACACCCGCCGTGCCGCCCGTCAGCAGGCCGACATGGTTCAGGAAATAGAAGCCGAGCGCGCAGACCATGGCGCCGGTGAGCAGCCCCTGGCTATCTTCCAGATAGGTGTGCTGCGAAGGATCGGCGCTATAGAACCCAAAGCTTCGCTTCTGCACCTCAGCCTGCTGTTGCAATCCCGTCTTCCCTTGTCGCGTCGATGAATATTGCACCGCAATATAATCTTCATCAAGCGAGTTCAACGGCCTTGAAGGATCGATGCCACAGGCGGCGTGCTTTTTCGGCGGCGGCTCAGCTAGGCGTCAGGATATCGGCCATCGGATTGTGCTGCATCATATCGCTTTGCAGCCGGTCATGCGCGGCGTTCACGAGATCGATGCCATCCTTGTAGGGGCCTATGGTGAGACGACCCGGCCGCTCGCCGAAGGGCAGCGAGGCAAGCCCGATCACGGCTTCCGAAATTTCCCGAGGATCGAGGCTGCGATCTGGCTCGAGACCTCCAAGCATGGCTTTAATGTGCCTCGCATAGAGATCGCGCTTCGCCTGTCCGGCCGGACCGAGACCTGACAGCATCTCTTCCCAATAGCGTATCGCATTTTCCTGAAGCCGCGTCGGATAAGCTCCCGCCGGCTGAACGATCGAAACCTCGATGTTCGAGGCCGCCACTTCGTAAGCAAGCGCATCGGCAGCCGCCTCCACGGCCAGCTTGGAGGCACAGTAGCCGCCCAGCATCGGATCGATCGCGCGTCCGAGCGCGCTCGACATCTGGATGATGGCTCCCCGTCCCCGTTCGCGCATATGCGGCACGACGGCGCGGTACATCCTGAGCGCGCCACCAAGGTTCGTTTCGATGTTCGAGGCAAAGTCGGCCTGCCTTTGCAGTTCGACGGGGCCGGGCACGACGATGCCGGCATTGCTCACCAGAATGTCGATGCGCCCGGCGTTTGCGACCGCCCGCGCCACGCCTTCCTCGACCGATCGCTCATCCAGAACATCGATCTCCAGCACGTCGATGGCCATGTCATCGCCCGCAAGCGCCCGCAACTCACCGGCGGCCGGAGCATTCCGCTCCTCCATTTCGCGCATGGTGGCGATCACATATGCGCCTTTCCGCGCAAAGCCTTCCGCCATAAGCCTGCCGAAGYCGGAGCTGGTGCCGGTGATGAGCACGACGGGCCGCTCACCGGCGGGTGCCTGAGCCCATCCTTTGCCGGTCACGGCGAAGGCTGCGACGGCGGCGCCGCCGGCAAGCACCGACCGGCGCGAAATGTTCATCCTGTCCAGCATGGTCTCGCTCCTCTGTCCTGAAAAGTCTCTTCGGAACCAGAATGGCGTTTGCTTGCCTGTTGTGGTAGTCAGGACAATTGCAAATAACTGTCTCGATCAAAGCAACAATGACGCTCGACCTGAACCACATCGCGCTCTTCGCCAAAGTGGTGGAGACGGGCAGTTTTTCCGCCGCCGCCCGCGCGCTCGCCATGCCGAAGGCTACGCTCAGCCGCAAGATCGCGCAGCTCGAGACCGAGCTTGACGCACGGCTTCTGCAACGAACGACACGGCGCGTCACGCTGACCGCCCTTGGCCACGCCTATTACGAGGATGCGATTGCCGGACTATCCAGCATGGAAAGGGGCCGGGAAAGAATCGCCGCTGCGCAGGCCGAGCCCGCCGGCAGGTTGCGAATCGCCGCGCCCGTGGGTTTCGGCACGCGCAAGCTGATGCGGTGGATCTCGGAATTCCTCCAGAACCACGAGAAGGTGACGATCGAGCTGAAGCTGACCGATGATCCCGTGGATTTGATCGGCGGCGGCTTCGATCTCGCCTTTCGCACCGGTCGGCTGCCCGATTCAAGCCTGATTGCGCGCCGGCTAGGCACCAGCCGTCTGGTGCTCGTCGCCAGTCCCGGCTATCTCGCACGGCGGGGCCGTCCGCGCCGCATCGAAGACCTGGAAAACCACGATTGCGTGGCCTTCGGTCCCTCGCTCGACAACGAAGTATGGCGCCTTAAAGGGCCGCGCGGCTGGCGCGAGGTAAAGGTGCGGGCGCGCATTGCCGTCGACGGCTCCTACGCCGAGGTCCAGGCGGCGCTCGCGGGGCTTGGCATTGCATTGCTGCCGCTGGCGCTCATCCGCCACGATCTGGAGGCCGGCACCCTCGAACAGGTCCTGCCCGACCACGGCGTCGACGGCGGCTCAATGAACATCATCTATCCGAGCAACCGGCACATGCCGGCGACGCTTCGAACCTTTCTGGATTTCGTTATCGCCCGAGCCGATTCGCCTTCGGAACAGGTTCCGGCGGATGCCGAGTAGGCGAACCCGTTCAGGCTGGCCGGCGCGACAGAAACAGAATGCCGCGAATGGGCTTTCCAGCATCGGTGCGAATGACGGTCTTTTCCATCGCCAAAAGCGGGAAGCCATAGCGATCGAGGAGATCGCGGATATAGGTTTCCGAGTGCGCGTAGCGCAGCGAGTCCCGCAGGGTGAAACCTTCCCCTGCTTCTTCCACCGAGAAGGCGAAGAGCCCTCCGGGCGCCAGCAGCTCGGTCACGAGCGGAAACACCGTCTCGAGCGAGCCGAGATACATCAGCACGTCTGCGGCCGAGACGAGATCGGCGCGATGGGCGGAAAGTCCTTCCGCAAACAATCCCGATCCTTCCGCGGACAGGCTCAGGTCCGCCTGGCCGAGGTGGTCGTAGAGCCCCTTCGCCTCCGCCTTGGCCAGCATGTTGGCGGAAAGATCGAAACCTTCGAGCCACTCGGTCGATGCGCGGATTTCCTCCCCGAAGAGCCCGGTTCCGCAGCCGAGATCCACCGTCAGGCGGAACGGGTGGTGGGGGCTCACGAGCGCGGCGAGCTTCGGCGGAACGCTGTAGTCGAGCTTTTCGACAAGCGCCGTATCGAAGCGATCGGCATAGCCGTCGAAGAGACCCTCCACATAGCGGCTCGGGGGCGTATCCGGAACCTCCTCCGCACCGAGGAGCGCGAGCTTCAGCGTGGCGCCGAAAACATCTTCGGGATCGAGAAAGAGCGCTTGGCGGAAAGCCGCCACGGCGCCAGTCTTCAGTTTCGCCTTTTCCCGGTATTCGCCGAGCCGGAACCAGCCGGCCGCCCAGCCGGGCACGAGTTCGAGGGCCTGTTCCATCAGCTCCGCCGCTGCCGGCGCATCGCCGCCCTCATCGAGCATGCGGGCATAATCGGCGCGGCGATCGGCGATGACATCGCCGGAGGAAAACTGATTGGGCGTCATGCGCGTTCCAGAAGAAGGGTGCGGGTTCTTGGCCGAAGCCACAAAAAAACTCAAGTTCTATCTGAGGTGGGGCCTCGAAATGCTTGCGGCGCGGGAAAGCCGTGATTATCTGGCTTTCAGGCAATTCGGAGAAGGAAGAGCATGTCGGACCCGGTAAACAGGTTCCTCGGTGATACTCTGGGACGGACCATCATCAAGCTGATCGTGGTGTGCCTGATCGTGGGTTTCGTGCTGGCATTTTTCGGCTTCACGCCGGACAACATCGTCGACAGCATCCGCTACTGGTTCCTCGACCTGTGGTATAACGGCTTCAGGGCGCTGGGACGGGTCGGCAACTATCTGGTGCTGGGCGCGATCATCGTCATCCCCATCTTCCTGATCCTGCGCCTTCTCAGCTACCGCCGCTAGCCATGAGCCATTTCCTGACACCTTCGCGGCGGGGCTTCCTCGTGCTTTCCGGCATGGGTCTGCTGCTTTCCGGCTGCTCCGCCACCAGGGTCCTGACGCCGACGCCCGGCGCCGAGGACGAAACGGCGGCGGCCCTTCCCATGGTCAACAGGGTTCGCCAGGGAAGCGGGCTCGCAAGCCTTTCTCCCGATACTCCGGCCCGAAAGGCCGCGGTCCAGCAGGCCATGCGCATGGCCAAGGCCAATGAGATGAAGCACCTGATCGGCTTCGGCGACGATTTCGGCGGACGAATGAAACGCAACGGCGTGGCGCTGCCGGCGGCCGAGAACATCGCGGCCGGCCAGACGAGCGTGGAAGCCGCCGTGCAGGCCTGGATCGACTCGCCGAGTCATTTGAAGAACATGCTCGGCGGCTATCGGGGTCTCGGCGTCGCGGTCGCCCGCGCCTCGCCGGCGTCGGAGCCCTATTGGGCCATGGTGCTTTCGGCTTAAAGCTTGATATCGGCCCAGCGATCCGCGGCGGTGTCCCGCAGATCGCGGATGGAAGAGACCTTTTCCGCATCAAGAAGACTGGATAGCCCACGCAGGATTTTTGCAGGCAGGCCCGGCCCTTCATAGACCATGCAGGAATAGAGCTGCACGAGATCGGCGCCCGCCCGGATCTTCTCCAGCACATCCCTGGCGCTTGCCACCCCGCCGACGCCGATGATCGGCAGGGCGGGGCCTACCCGCTTGCGCATCTTCGCCAGAACGGCCGTCGAGCGTTTGAAGAGCGGCGCGCCGGACATGCCTCCCGCCTCGCCAGCCTGAGCGCGGTCGGTCAGCCCATCCCG
Organism: Rhizobium sp. LCM 4573; assembly: GCF_001854865.1. Classification (GTDB taxonomy): domain Bacteria; phylum Pseudomonadota; class Alphaproteobacteria; order Rhizobiales; family Rhizobiaceae; genus Neorhizobium. The sequence continues at coordinate 104,461 of NZ_MDDW01000002.1, forward strand.
GGAAAGGGTCGTATTGGAAACGATGAGTCCATCCAGAGGATGAWCCAGCGCCTCCGCCGCCACATCGTCCAGCCCCTCCTCGGCCAGATCCGGGGCGATCTTCAGGAAGACGGGCACGGAGCGGCCGTGGCGAACGGCCTCCTCGGCGCGGGCGGCAAGCACGGCCTCCAGCAGGCTGCGGAGGCTTTCCCGCGCCTGCAGGTCGCGCAGGCCCGGGGTATTGGGCGAGGAGATGTTGACGGTGAAATAGGTAGCGACCGCATAGAACTTGCGGATGCCCAGGACATAATCGGCAATACGATCGGCGCTGTCCTTGTTGGCGCCGATATTAACGCCGACCACACCGAGCGCATTGCGCCGGGCGGACAGCCGGGCCAAGGCCGCCTCATGGCCCTCATTGTTGAAGCCGAGCCGGTTGATGACGGCGCGATCGGCCGCCAGCCGGAAAATCCGCGGCTTGTCGTTACCCGCCTGCGGTTTCGGCGTCACGGTTCCGATTTCGGCAAAGCCGAAGCCGAGCTTCAGGAGCGCATCCGGCACCTCGGCGTTCTTGTCGTAGCCGGCGGCCATGCCGAGCGGGTTTTCGAAGCGAATGCCGGCAATCGTCTGGGCGAGACGGGGATCGTGCGGCACCCGGCAGGCGGGCACGACCCCGGATTTCAGCGCGGCGATGGAAAGGCCGTGCGCCGTTTCTGGATCGAAGAGGAAGAGGCCCTGCCGGGCAAGATCGGAGAAGCGGCCGATCATGGCATGATCTCCGGAAAGGCGTGCTGGCCATCGACGCCGAGACGCAGCGGCATTTCCCATAGCACAGCCGAAAGCGGCAGGTTTCCATAAAGATGCGGGAAGAGATCGCCGCCGCGCGAGGGTTCGAATTTCAGCGCGTCTCCGAGGCGGTCTCCTTCGATCGCGACGAGGAGAAGACCGGTGGCGCCGGCAAAATGCAGCCTTGCCGTCTCTTTTGCCTGCGAGGAGGTCGAGAAGTGGATATAGCCGTCGCGCAGATCGATTTCCGCGCCTTCGAACACGCCTTTTTGCCGGGCTTCCTGCCAGAGGATTTCCGGCACGATCTTATACACTATATTCGTCATATCAGGCTCTCGGAGCGGGAGTAGACTGGTGGGGCTTTCGGCAGCGGTTTGCCGCAAAGACCGGCGCTTGTCCACCGGGGTCAAGAGGATCACGACATGAAAAGACCGGCATTCACGACAAAGGCGCTTCTCATCGGGGCCCTCCTTCTACCAGGCACAGGCCTCGCCCAGGAGCCGCAGGAAACGCGTTTCCGGCTGGAGAAAACGGAAAACGGCGGGTTCGTGCGGCTCGATACCCAGACCGGCGCGATGACACTCTGCCGCGACGAAGGCGGAAACCTCACCTGCCGGATGGCGGCGGACGAGCGGGCGGCCTATGAGCGGGAACTGGAGCTTCTCGAAAAGCGGGTTGCGGCGCTGGAGCAGAAGAGCGCCAATCCACCCGCAAGCCGCGTGCCCGGCGAAGAAGAGATCGAGCAGACGCTTTCCATCATGGAACGGTTCATGCGGCGCTTCATGGCGATCGTCCAGGACTTCACCAGCGAGCGGAACACTGACGAGCCGCAGCCGAACCGGACCTGATTTCCCGCTCTTGTCTCCGTGGGCGGAGAGGTTTACAAATTTGTGACGCGGCCAGACCGCAAGGAAAAGGCACGACTATGCTCTTGGGAGGGGGCGTGGGAATGCAGACACTCACCATCATCATAGCAGACGACCACCCTCTTTTTCGCGGCGCGCTGAGTCAGGCGGTGCAGGGCATTGCCGAACGTCAGGTCATTATCGAGGCGGGAGACTTCGAGGCRGCACGACAGGCGGCGGCGGAAAACCCGGATGCCGACCTGATGCTGCTCGATCTGGCAATGCCCGGCGTCAGCGGCTTTTCCGGCCTGATGTCGCTCCGGGCGGWGTTTTCCAGCCTGCCGATCGTGATCGTTTCGGCAAGCGACGACGGCAGCACGATCCGCCGGGCGCTGGAACTCGGCGCTTCGGGCTTCATTTCCAAATCCTCCGGCCTCGACGATATCCGTGCCGGCATGCAGGCGGTGYTGGAGGGCGATATCTGGGCGCCGAAATGCGATCTCTCCGCGCCGGAAGAAGATGCGGGGCTCACGGAGATCATCGACCGRCTGAAGACGCTGACGCCTCAGCAGAGTCGCGTGCTCACCATGCTGGGCGAAGGGCTGCTCAACAAGCAGATCGCCTATGAGCTCGGGGTATCGGAAGCCACCATCAAGGCCCATGTCTCGGCGATCCTGCTGAAGCTCAATGTCGACAGCCGCACGCAGGCCGTCATCAAGCTCGGCAAGATCAACATGGCGCTGGTGGCGTAGGATCAAACAACCTTCAGAGCCTCGATCGGAAAGGATTTTATTCCTCTCCCGTCTTTACGCGCAATTCCGGTTTGGATAATATCCAGGGTAAACAAAGAATGACCGAGGCATCCCCGCACCAAGCTGCGGGTACATGACCGACGGACAAAGTCCCGACCGCGGTTTCGGCCGTGAACAGGCGCGCGGGAAGGTCCCCGCACCGGAGCGCGATGATGATGCTGAAACATGAGGATATCTGGAAGACGATCGACATTCTTGCCGAACGCCATCAGCTCACTCCCTCGGGCTTGGCGCGGCGTGCCGGTCTCGACCCGACCTCGTTCAACAAATCGAAGCGGTTCGGCACGGATGGCCGGCTGCGCTGGCCGTCGACCGAGTCCATCTCCAAAGTGCTGGACGCCACCGGCACCACGATGGAGCAGTTCACCGGCTATCTCACTTCCGCATCCGGCCGTTCGCAAATACCGGAAGGCGCCTTCCCGCCACAGGGAAGCGCAATCCCCCTGCTCGGGTTCGCCCAGGCGGGAGCCGGCGGCTTTTTCGACGATGGCGGCTTTCCGGCCGGACAGGGGTGGGACGTGGTTGAATTTCCCGCGGCTCCTTCCCACAAGGCAGGCGTCTACGCGCTGGAGGTACAGGGGGATTCGATGATGCCGCTCTACCGGGACGGCGACGTACTCATCATCGATCCGGGCGCACAGGTGCGGCGAGGCGACCGCGTCGTCGTCAAGACGCGCGAGGGCGAGGTGATGGCGAAAATCCTCATGCGCCAGAGCGCGCGCGCGATCGAACTCACATCGCTCAATCCCGAGCATCCGAACCGCAGCTTCGATATGACCGAGGTGGAGTGGGTGGCCCGGATCATATGGGCGAGCCAGTGACGTGAGTAGTGAGTAGTGAGTAGTGAGTAGTGAGTAGTGAGTAGGACTAATTTCCTGCTTCGACTTGGTTAATAAAGTCCGTAAGGGAAATAGCGCAGGTAAATCTCCTGCAATCGGCCATTGCGCGACAAGGTTGCAAGGGCATGATCGAAGGCCAGCACGAGATCGGGCTCGTTGCCGCGCAGCATGACCGAAAGCCCCTCGCCCAGGAACTTCTCCGACATATAGGGTCCATCGAACAGGGCACARCAGTTTTCAGAGGCTTCGCCGACCACCCAGAAGGGCAATCTCAGGCCATCGGAAAAGACCGCATCGACCTTGCCCGCCTTCAGGGCGGCAAGCATGGCCTCGTTGGTCTCGAAAGGCGTCGCGGTGATCTTCGGGAAGAAGGCTTTCAGCATCAGCTCATGAGCTGTATCCTTCACGACCCCGACCGGCCGGCCCGCAAGGGCGGCGGCGGTCTCGCCCTCGATCCGGGCCGAGCGATTGCGGGCAAAGCGCGCCGGAACCGTGATATAGGGCCGGGAAAAGGCAAAGCGGCCGCGCCGCTCCGGGGTAATGGCGATGCCCGCCATCACCGCCTCTCCGCCGCCCTCCTCGAGCGTCTTTTCCAGCTCCTCGAAAGGCAAAGCCTGGATCTGGCACTTGGCTTCTATCTTCAGCTCCGCACAGATTTCGCGGGCGAGATCTACATGAAAGCCGGAAAGCCTGCCGTTCTGATCGGCAAAATTGAAGGGCGGGAAATCGACGGTGGTCAGTATCCGCACCCGCATCACGGTCGAGAGGTCCGGTCGGGCCAGCCGCTCCCGCGCATCGAACAGGACAGGCAGTTTGCCGGCTTCCTGGCCAAGGGCAGAAACAGGCAAAATCGCCAGCACCGAAAGGCACAGTAAAAACTTCAATAACCCCCGTTTTCCCAGGGGTGAAACCATAACGTGCATCTCTATGATCCGAAACGGGACAGGCGGCCTCTATGGCCAGGGGTTTATCAGAGTCATGCGTATTGGGGAATATTCTCAGGCCTTTCGGCCGTCGAACCGCTATGAATTCAGCATCCCCTTTCAAAAAAAGAACATCGGAACCGCGCTTGCCTCCGATGAAGGCGCCGTGCTTGCGGCGCTCGGCTTCTCCAAACCTTTGATCGCAACCTTGAGCGAGAGGGCCCGGCGCAATGGAACGACACTCGAGACCGAGCTTCTAAGCGACGGCCAGGTGCACGAGGAGGCCTATTACGGCGCGGTGGCGCGGCTGCTTCGCCTGCCCTTCCTGCCGGAGCTCGACCCCGACTGCGTCCGCGACATGCCCTGGCAGGATTCGCAATTGCGCGAGCCCCGGCAAATCCGGCTCGAGCACGCATCCCGTTCGCCGGAGATCGCGATCGTTCCCGAAGCGGCGAAGCTCGCCACCCTTGCCGGGATGCTGGATGCCATGCCCGACCTGCGGTCAGGCATGGTGGTGACGGGACGGCGGGCGGTAAGGGAGGCGGTTTGGGCAGCCGGCGCAAAGCGCCGCGTGCGGGCTGTGGTTTCAGGTCTTTTCGACGATGCTCCCGGTCTCTCTGCGCGGATCGTGATCTCCGGCCGGCAGGGTTTCTGGTGCGGCGTGGTGCTCTTCACCCTGCTTGCGGCGCTCGCCATCATTCCTTCCCCCACCCTGCTTGCGCTGCATCTGACCGCCACGTTTCTCTATTTCGCGCTACTCCTGCTTCGGCTGGGCACGTTCCTGCTCCATTTCGGCCTGAAGGCGCCGAAGGAGGAGCCGGCCCCGGAAGGCCCTGTGCCAGTTTACACGGTAATGGTGGCGCTCTATCGCGAGGCGGCGGTCGCCGAACAACTGGCCGGAGTTCTCAAACGGCTCGATTGGCCAGTATCCAAACTCGATATCAAGCTTGTCTGCGAGGCGGACGACCGCGAAACGATCGAGGCGCTGAAGGCTCAGGCGCTCGGCCCGCAATTCGAAATCGTCGAAGTGCCGGATTTCGGACCCCGCACCAAGCCCAAGGCACTTTCCTATGCGCTGAGCGGCGCCCGCGGCGAATTCCTGGCGATCTACGATGCGGAGGACAGGCCGCATCCCAAACAGCTGCGGGAGGCTTATGCCCGCTTCCGCAATGCTCCCGACAAGGTGGCCTGCCTGCAATCGCCGCTCATCATCAGCAATATCGATCAATCGCCGATCTCCGCCCTGTTCGCGATGGAATATGCCTCGCATTTCCGCGCGACATTGCCCGTCCTTGCGAATTTCAGCCTGCCGCTTCCCCTTGGCGGCACATCCAACCATTTCCGGACCCGCATCCTCAAGGCGGCGGGCGGCTGGGACCCATTCAACGTCACGGAAGACGCCGATCTCGGCATGCGGCTCTACCGCCTCGGATACCGGACCGAAACACTGAAACGGCAGACGCTCGAAGACGCGCCGACGAGCTGGCGCGTCTGGATCGGCCAGAGAACCCGCTGGTACAAGGGCTGGCTGCAGACCTGGCTGGTGATGATGCGCGATCCGCGCCGCTCGGCACGCGAAATGGGCCTTGCGGCCTTCATGACCTTCCACATGCTCATCGGCGGCATGCTGCTTTCTGCGCTGATCCATCCCTCGATCGTGCTGCTCGTGACGAGCGGGATCATACATGTCCTCCAGGCGGAGGAGCCTCTATCCCCTCTCCGGCTCACGCTTCTCGCCATGGACTTCACGAACATCGTCGGCAGCTATTTCGTCTTTCTGGGGCTCGGCTATTTCCCGATGATCGCGCACGAGAGACAGCTTCTGGGGCGGCGCTGGCTTGCCATGCCGCTTTACTGGCTGATGGTGTCCTATGCGGCATGGCGCGCCGTGGCGGAGCTGCGGTCCAAGCCCTTCTTCTGGAACAAGACGCCGCATGCGCCCGTGGCTTCCACGCGAAACGGTGCGAAGGCGGAACATTTTCATACCTCCGAGGTCAGGTAAGGCGGGCCGACCACGGAGGAGAAGATGCATACCTATTATCGCTACAGGGAGGGTGCGCCGGAGCCCGGCTCGCTCATCATCAAGCTCTATCATTCGGGCGACGAAATCCGCGGCTTCATCCGCAAGGTCGCCGATCCCGCCGAGGACGATACGATCTTTCCGGGCGAGGAAATGGATCCGGAGACCGCTCTTCGCATGGCGGAGAACAAAAACCGCGAACCGGACAGACACCGGATCTTCATCGAGCTTTCGGAAGGCGTGGAGTGGAACCCCGCCTGGGGAAGGCTCGCGTGAAAGACAGGCATGTCCCTGTAAAACAGGCTGCAAAGCCGTAGCTGGTCCTGCCGATGGAAACTGGCTCAAATGCCTGAAAATCAAACTGGAGCGGGTGAAGGGAATCGAACCCTCGTCGTAAGCTTGGGAAGCTTCTGCTCTACCATTGAGCTACACCCGCCTCTCAGGGCCAGACTTCCAACAGTTGGCGCCCGCTGTCAAGGGCCAGGGAGCCCACGGATCAGGCCAGAGATCAGACGCGAAAATGTTTCGAGAGTTTCAGGCCCTGCGCCTGATAGTTGGAGCCTAGACCCGCGCCGTAAAGCCCTTCGGGCTTTTCCAGCATATGCTCGTAGACTAGGCGCCCGACGATCTGGCCATCCTCCAGGATGAACGGAACTTCGTGGCTGCGGACTTCCAGCACGGCGCGGCTGCCGCGTCCGCCGGCGGCCTCGTGGCCGAAGCCGGGATCGAAAAAGCCGGCATAATGCACGCGGAATTCGCCCACCAGCGGATCGAACGGGGTCATCTCTGCCGCATAGAGCGGCGGGACGTGCACGGCTTCCCGCGAGACGAGGATGTAGAACTCGTCCGGATCGAGGATCAGCTCGTTGCGGCCGCGGCTATAGAGCGGCTCCCAGAAATCGAAGATATCGTGCTCACCCTTCTTGTCGACATCGACGACGGCCGTGTGGTGCTTGCCGCGATAGCCGATCAGGCCTTCCCGGTCGCCGGTGAGATCGATCGACAGCGCGATCCCCCCGCCGCTGACGTTCGGCTGCTTGGCGGCGACCAGCGTCTCTTCCCGATGGAGCTTGAGGAGCTCCGGTTCGCCGAGCAGCGCGTTGCCGACGCGGAAGCGGATCTGCGACAGGCGCGAGCCGCGACGCACGACGATCGGAAAGGTGCGCGGGCTGATCTCGAGGTAGAGCGGGCCGGAATAGCCGGCGGGAATCTTGTCGAATTCCTGGGCGTAATCGGTGATCACGCGGGTGAAGATATCGAGCCGGCCGGTGGAGCTCTTCGGGTTCGCGGAAGCCGACATGTCCTGCGGCAGGTCGAGTCGCTCCATCAGCGGCACGATGTAGACGCAGCCCGTCTCCAGCACCGCGCCTTCCGAAAGATCGACCACATGCAGTTTCAGCCGGTCGAGCTTGTCGGCCACCAGATGGTCCGGGCCGGGCATGAAGCTCGCACGCACGCGGAAGGCCTTTGCGCCCAGGCGCAGGTCGAGGCTCGCCGGCTGGATCTGGTCGCGATCCAGTTCCTTTTCCGACGTGAGGCGTCCCGTTTCGAACAGCGCCGCGATCGCGCGGTCGGCCAGAATTCCCGTGGTTCTCGTCATGCCTTCTTCCCTATGTTGCCGGACAAAACCAAATAGATGCCATTGACGCAAGCCAAGAGCAGGCGTATGGCAGCTTTATCCCGTGGTGATTTGGYCGGTCGGCTTGCAGCCACGTAAAACAAGTGGCTAAAGAGACCGGGTTGATGGAAACCGGTCTGCTTTCGCGGCCGGTTTTTTTGTTGTTTGAAGGTGGGAAAAAGCATGAGCAAGCCGTCCAATTCCTGGCGCCCCGCAACTCAACTCGTTCACGGTGGCACGCTGCGCTCGCAATATGGCGAGATGTCGGAAGCGATCTATCTCACGCAGGGCTTCGTCTACGAGAATTCCGAAGCGGCGGAAGCCCGCTTCAAGGGAGAGACCGACGGCTTCATCTACGCCCGCTATGGCAGCCCCACCAACGACATGTTCGAGAAGCGCATGTGCATGCTGGAAGGCGCGGAAGATGCCCGCGCCACCGCCTCCGGCATGGCCGCCGTCTCGGCCGCCATCCTCTGCCAGCTGAAAGCCGGCGACCACATCGTGGCTGCGCGGGCGCTCTTCGGTTCCTGCCGCTGGGTGGTCGAGACGCTCGCCCCCAAATACGGTATCGAATGCACGCTGGTCGACGGCCGCGATCTCGGAAACTGGGAAAGGGCGATCCAGAAAAACACCAAGGTCTTCTTCCTCGAAAGCCCGACCAACCCCACGCTGGAAGTCATCGACATCGCAGGCGTGGCCAAGCTCGCCAACCAGATCGGCGCGAAGGTGGTGGTGGACAACGTCTTCGCAACTCCTCTCTTCCAGAGGCCGCTGGAACTCGGCGCCCATGTTGTCGTCTATTCGGCAACCAAGCATATCGACGGCCAGGGCCGCTGCCTCGGCGGCGTCGTGCTCTCCGACAAGGCCTGGATCGACGAACACCTGCACGATTATTTCCGCCATACCGGCCCGGCCATGTCGCCGTTCAACGCCTGGACGCTTCTGAAGGGCGTCGAGACGCTGCCGCTTCGCGTCAAGCAGCAGACGGAGAACGCCGCCAAGATCGCCGATTTCCTGGCCGAGCAGAAGCAAATCGCCAAGGTCGTCTATCCCGGCCGCAAGGACCATCCGCAGGCCGATATCATCGCCAGGCAGATGACGGGCGGTTCCACGCTCATCTGCTTCGAACTCAAGGGCGGCAAGGAGGCGGCCTTCGCGCTGCAGAACGCGCTGAAGGTGGCGACGATCTCCAACAATCTCGGCGACACGCGCAGCCTGATCACCCATCCGGCCACCACGACGCACAAGAACCTCTCCGACGAGGCGCGCGCCGAACTCGGCATTTCGGCGGGCACGGTTCGCCTTTCGRCCGGCATCGAGGACACGCAGGACCTGATCGAGGACTTCGCCCAGGCGCTTGCCAGGATTCCGGCCTGACCGGGACAATGATATCGGGAGAGTAAACGCATCGGCCGCGTTAACTCTCCCGGTTAGTATTAACGGCGGAAATCTCGCCGGAAGCCGGCAGCCAGGGCGCACGATTTCCACGACTTCCTTGACGCTGCCGGTATCCTGATAGATATCCAATGCGTGGGCATTCGAGGTTTCGCATGTATCGCGCCCGGACAAGAGACATCGAAGTGGCGGTCGAGCCTTATTATCTGGAGGAGCAATCCAATCCGGAGGAAAGCCGTTATGTCTGGGGTTACCGCATCGTCATTGAAAACCACTCGGCCGTCGCCGTGCGGCTGACGCATCGCTACTGGCACATCACCGACCAGAATGGCCAGGTGGACGAGGTGGACGGACCAGGCGTCGTGGGCGAGCAGCCGAGGCTCAAGCCCGGCGATTCCTATGAATATTCCTCCGGCTGCCCGCTCGACACACCCTCCGGCATGATGTTCGGCCATTATGAAATGGTGACGGACAGCGGAGAGACCTTCGACGTTGAGATCCCCGCCTTCTCCCTCGACAGCCCCGGCCTGCTGCGGGTCCTGAACTGAGCGCCCATCGATAACCGTCCCCTTATGGACGGCTTCCTTCTTATTATTTGTCGCCGCGCGGACTCACCGGCATCTTGAAGACCTCACGCACGGTCTTTGGGAGGAGCCCTGATGAGACGATCCCTTCTGCTGATATCCTGCACTCTTCTCGCACTTTCCGCCGCCGCGCCTTCATCGGCGCAGAACAGAAGCAGCTTCATCGATCAGAAGGATCGGCCGGAGTTTTCCGCCGCGCCGGTGGAGCCGCGCATTGCCTGTGCGATGCTCAACAGTGCCGCATTCCCCGACATTTCGACAATCAAGGCCGTGCATGTGGAAGAGACGCCCGATATTCCCGGCCATTGCCAGGTGACGGGCTATATCCGCCCGCAGATCCGTTTCGAGGTGACCCTGCCCGACCACTGGAACCGCAGGCTCTATATGTTCGGCAATGGCGGCTATGCCGGCGAGGACCTTGCCGCCCCCTCGCGCATCGCCACCCGCAATGCCGCGCTCTCCCGCGGCTTCCTTACCGTGCAGCAGAATACCGGACATGATGCCGTGGCCTACAGGCTCGGCGAGTTCGCCGGGGACATGAGCCTCTTGATCGACTACGCCTCCCGCGCGGTGCACGTCACCGTGCTGACGGCGAAGGCGATGGCCGCGCGCTACTATGACCGCAGTCCGGCCTTTTCCTATTGGGACGGCTGTTCGACAGGCGGTCGACAGGGCCTGATGTCGGCACAGCGCCATCCGGGCGATTTCGACGGCATTCTCGCCGGCGCGCCGGTGCTCGATTTCACCAATACCCAGGTATGGGGCGTGTGGAACGCCCGTGCGCTGGAAAAGGCGCCGATCAGCAGGGCGCAGCTCCCGACACTCGCCAAGGCGGTGATGGACAAATGCGATGCGATCGATGGAGCCATGGACGGGCTGATTGCCGATCCCCGCCAATGCAATTTCGATCCGCGGAAGGACCTGAATATCTGCGAGGCCGGCGGAAACGACTGCTTCACGCCGGCGCAGGCCGAGACGATCAAAACGCTTGCCGAAGGCGTCAAGATAGGCGGGAAGACGGTCTTTCCCGGCATTCCATGGGGCACGGAAGGACTGGATGGGGCAGGCGCAAGCGGCTGGGACCTGTGGGTCGTTTCCGAGGAAGGCGCGAGCCGGCAGCTCGCCTATGGCGAGACCTTTCTCAAGAACATGGCGATGCTGCCGGCTTCCGGGAAGGAAATCGACTGGAAGACTTTCGACTTCGACAAGGAATATCCGAAGATCGGCATGATCCGGGACATTCTGAATGCGACCGATCCGGACCTCAGCGAGTTCCAGAAGCGCGGCGGAAAGATGATCAGCTATTTCGGCTGGGCCGACCCGGCGTTGAACCCGATGATGGGCGTCAATTACTACGAGGCTGTGCGCAAGGAGATGGGCGAGGAGAAAGCCGCCGAATTCTACCGACTCTTCATGGTGCCCGGCATGTTCCATTGCCGCGAAGGCTACGGCACCGACACATTCGACGCCTTCACGCCGCTGATGGATTGGGTGGAGAACGGCAAGGCGCCGGAGGCAATCCAGGCCCGCCAGATGAAGGACGGTAGGCCGGTTCGCAGCCGCCCGTTATGCCCCTATCCCCAAGTGGCGAAATATTCCGGCAGCGGGGATGTGAACGACGGCACGAATTTCGCGTGCAGGATGCCGTGAGAGTTCTTCTCTCCGCTCGGCCAACGGTAATTGTATAATGAAGAATGCCCCTCATCCGGCTGCCGCCACCTTCTCCCCGTTTTGACGGGGAGAAGGGATATGCCGCAATGCTCTCCTACCTCTTGACGCTCGGTATGGCACGTTCCCTCTCCCCGTCAAAGCGGGGAGAGGGTTAAGGGTGAGGGGCAATCACCTGTTCATCGCCATTATTGGAAATCACGCGGCGGCGAATTCCGCCGCGTCGTAGCGGTAGGTGGTCGAGCAGAATTCGCAGGTGACGGCGATCTGACCGTCTTCCTGGCTCGCCTGGATCTCTTCCGCCGTAAAGCCGTCGAGCACGCTCTTGATCTTCTCGCGCGAGCAGCTGCAGCGGTCATGGACCGTCTGCGGCTCGTAGACCCTTACTCCGCGCTCATGGAACAGGCGGAAGAGCAAGCGTTCGATCGCGACCTGCGGATCGGTCAGTTCATCCGTATCGATGGTTTCCACCAGCGTGCTGGCTTCCGTCCAGGCGTCGTCGGCCGCATGATCGCTATCGCGCTCGTCGCCGTCCCCGCCGTGCAGGTCCGGCTGGCGCATCCGCTCCGGAGCCTGCGGCAGGAATTGCGCGACCAGGCCGCCGGCGCGCCAGTTGTGGCGGGCCCTGCCCTCTTCATCGCGATCGAAAAGCTCGGCGACGCCCAGGCGCACCTTGGTCGGGATCTGTTCCGACTGGCGGAAATAGACGCCGGCGATCTCTTCCAGCGAGGAACCGTCGAGCGGCACGATGCCCTGATAGGGCTGCATGCCCCGTCCCTGATCGATGGTGAAGGCGAGCACGCCACGGCCGAGCAGCTCCGGCGGTGAGACCCTGCCCTCCTTGATGGCGACGCCAAGCGCTTCCTCGTCATAGCGGGCATAGGCGCGCAGAGCGTCGGGCGTGGAAAAATCGGCGACCAGCAGATCGACAGGGCCATCGCCCTTGGTCTGCACCGTGAACTTGCCGTCGAACTTCAGGGATGTACCGAGAAGCGCGGTCAGCACCACGGCTTCAGCCAGCAGGCGCGCAACCGGCGGCGGATAATCATGGCGGCCCAGGATCGCGTTCAGCAGCGGCCCGAGCTGCACCGCGCGGCCGCGCACATCGAGTCCCTCCACCTGGAATGGAACGACACGGTCATCTCCGGCGAAGTTCAGATCATTCAGTTCCACAGTCGCTTCCGCCATGACTTACTCCTTGCCGCCGACTCCGAGTTTTACACATGCGCAAAGCCGAGCGGAACCCGCCAAGCGGCACGAAAAGGAGTCGACGATGTCGATTGATGAAACGCCATGCGCGTTACAGCGCTGCGTTCGGAAAGCCGTCAAATGGGGCCTTCCCCAAGAAAATTCAAGGTGCCGACGGAAACCAATCAGACGAGACCGAAGCACCATGCGAGAATGGATTTCTGCGCATGCAGCCGGTTTTCCGCCTCATCGAAGACCACCGACTGCGGACCATCGATCACCTCGTCGGTGACCTCCTCGCCGCGGTGGGCGGGCAGGCAGTGCATGAAGAGCGCATCCTTGTCCGCGTGCTTCATCAGGGCGCCGTTCACCTGATAGGGCTGGAAGATGTTGTGACCCCGCGCCCGGTGCTCCTGGTTCATCGACACCCAGGTATCGGTGACCACGCAATGAGCACCCTCGACGGCGCGTTCGGCATCGTGGCAGAGCATGATATCGCCGCCATTATCGCGCGCCCAGTTCAGGAACTTGTCATGCGGCTCGGAGCCCATCGGCACGGCCATGTTCATGCGGTAACCGAAGCGGGCGGAACCTTCCACCAGGGAATGCAGCACGTTGTTGCCGTCGCCGGTCCAGGCGATCGTCTTGCCGGCGATCGGACCGCGATGTTCCTCGAAGGTCATGATATCGGCCATAATCTGGCAGGGATGCGTATCGTCGGTCAGCGCGTTGATGACCGGCACCGTGGCGTGCTCTGCCATTTCCAAGAGGCGGGAATGATCGGTGGTGCGGATCATGATCGCATCGACATAGCGCGAAAGCACTTTCGCCGTATCGCCGATCGTCTCGGCCCGGCCGAGCTGCATTTCCGTGCCGGACAGGAAGAGGGTTTCGCCGCCGAGCTGGCGCATGCCGACATCGAAGGAGACGCGGGTGCGGGTGGAGGGCTTTTCGAAGATCATCGCCAGCATCTTGCCGGCCAGCGGCTTTTCAGCCGTACCCGCCTTGGTCGCCTGCTTGCGGCTCTTGGCATCCTCGAGGATGGAGCGCAGGTCCGGCGAGGACATGGCGGAAAGATCGATAAAGTGCTTCGGTGCTGCCATTTCCAATTGTTCCCTTGGAGAGGGAACAGAAAATGCTCCCCTCCGAATGCCCTCAGGCCGATTTCTTCATGCGGGCGGCGGAGAGTTTTTCCGCCGCTTTTTCGATACGGGCAAGACCCTCGCGGGCCTCTTCAGCCGTCACCACGAGCGGCGGCAGGAGCCGGACGACATTATCGCCCGCCGGTACGCCGAGGATGTGCTCGTCGCGCATCGCCAACAAGAGCTCGGAGGACGGCACCTTGGCCTTGATGCCGAGCATCAGCCCCTCGCCGCGGATTTCCTCGACGATTTCCGGGTAGCGGTCCTTGAGGCTTGCCAGACCCTGACGGAAGATAAGCGCCACATCGCGAACATGCTCGAGGAAACCGTCTTCCAGCACGACATCCAGGACCGCATTGCCGACCGCCATGGCGAGCGGGTTGCCGCCATAGGTGGTGCCGTGCGTGCCGGCGACCATGCCGGAGGCGGCATCCGCCGTCGCAAGGCAGGCACCGAGCGGGAAGCCGCCGCCGATACCCTTGGCGACCGCCATGATATCCGGCGTCACRCCCGCCCATTCATGGGCGAATAGCTTGCCGGTACGGCCCACGCCGCACTGTACCTCATCGAAGATCAAGAGAAGGCCGTTATCGTCGCAGAGCGCCCGCAGCGCCCGCAGGAAATCCTTGGAAACCGTGCGCAGACCGCCCTCGCCCTGCACCGGCTCGATGAGGATGGCGGCGGTCGCCTCGGTGACGGCCGCCTTCAAGGCCGGAAGATCGTCGAAGGGAACCTGGTCGAAGCCCTGGACCTTCGGACCGAAGCCTTCGAGATATTTCGCCTGACCGCCGGCGGCGATGGTGGCCAGCGTGCGGCCGTGGAAGGCGCCCTCGAAGGTGACGATATGGAACTTTTCCGGATGGCCCTTGGAATACTGGTAGCGGCGCGCGGTCTTGATCGCGCACTCCAATGCTTCCGCACCCGAATTGGTGAAGAAGACCTTGTCCGCGAAGGTCGCGGCGGTCAGCCGGCGGGAGAGCGTTTCCTGGCCCGGAACCTCGTAGAGGTTCGACAGATGCCAGACCTTCTCCGCCTGGCTCTTCAAGGTCTCCACCAGATGAGGATGCGCATGACCCAGCGAATTGACGGCGACACCCGCCGCGAAATCGAGATAGCGCTCGCCGGTTTCCGTGAACAGCCAGACCCCTTCGCCTCGCTCGAAGCGCAGGGGCGCCCGTGCATAGGTGTCGTAGAGCGAGGCTTCGGCCATGGCGACATTCCTCCTTCGGCAATCGCGTTTCTTAGTCGGGCGATCTCGGTGGCAAAAAATCAAAAATGCCGCCCGGAGGGCGGCGCGGGCACTATCCCCATTTCGGGGATTGATGTCAACAAAAGCTCGGCATTTTCGGGCCATCGGCGGCACGTGCCGCAACCGGCACCTGTGACAAAAAAGACTCTACCCGAAAGCAAGTTGGGGAAAACCCGGAAATCGATTCCCGCAGATTCTTCCGACTCTTGCCACGGAGTCAGCCTCACACTAGGTTAAACATCAATTACTAGACTGCATGCGGCGGAACTAGTCACCCAACGTATAGATGTAGTGGCTGGCTCGAATGACTTCGAGCCAAGGGTGAGGGATTCTGCCTGCCGGCAACGTTCAAAGGCGGAGAACGGGCATGAACTGGACAGACGAACGTGTCGAGAAACTCAAGAGACTGTGGTCGGAAGGCCTGAGCGCGAGCCAGATCGCGGCACAGCTCGGTGGTGTCAGCCGCAATGCGGTGATCGRCAAGGTTCACCGGCTCAGCCTGCCCGGCCGCGCAAAGGCCGGCGGCACCGTCGCAACGAGCCGCGCCACCAAGCGCACCACATCCGCTCCGCGCGCTCCGAACTATGCGTCCCGGGTGGCCACCCGGACCGTGGCTCGCRCAGTCGGCGCGACCGTCCTCAAGGAAGAGATCGAAGTCGAAGCCTTCGAGGAGATGGAATACGTACCCGCCGCCAACGTGGTGGTGCCGATCTCCCGCAGGCTTTCGCTGACAGAACTGACGGAACGCACCTGCAAATGGCCGGTGGGCGACCCGCTCAAGGAAGGCTTCCACTTCTGCGGCTGCGACAGCCCGGATTCCTCGCCTTACTGCACCTATCATGCCCGCCTTGCCTACCAGCCGGTGCATGATCGCCGCAAGGCATCCGTCCGCCTCTGAGGCGACGCGCAACGAGCTGAATTGCGATATAGAAGCCGTCCAAACTCGTTTGGACGGCTTTTTCTTTCGAAGGGTTTGCAGCGAGCCTGAAAGACGGAAATGACCGACCTCGACACCTATCGCGCCGCCATTATCGCCACCTTTCCCGAGCTGGCCGGCTCCACATTTCGGCTCGCCACGGCCGGGTGGGATTCCGTGGCGGTGGATGCCGACAACCGCTGGATATTCAAGTTTCCCCGGCACGAGGCCGGCAAAGAAGGATTGCTGCGGGAAGCGGGACTACTGGCGGTGATCCGGCCCGCCGTTTCGCTGCCCGTGCCGGATCTGCGCATCCATCCCGGCCCGCCGCTTTTCTCGAGGCATGAGAAGCTTTCGGGCGAGCATCTGGTGACGGCGGAGTATGAGGCGCTTCCGGAAGCAGCAAGGCAGAAACTCGGCCAGGCGCTCGGGCGCTTCTATGCCGAGATCCATGGGATCGACGACCGGCAGATGGCCGACGCCGGCGCAAGGCCCATCAAACCCTGGCTGTCACCTGACGAGATCCGCGCGAAGGCCCTGCCTGCCCTGCCGGAGGAATTGTGTGCGCTTGCCGCATCGACCATAGACGCATTCGAGACCCTGGGGCCGGACCCCTATGGCGAGACCTACGGCTTTTTCGACGGCCACGGCTGGAACATGGCCTTCGACCATGAATGCCAGCAACTCAACGGCATCTACGACTTCGCCGATTCCGGCTTCGGGCCGCTGCACCAGGAGTTCATCTATTCCAATCTCGTCTCATCGGACCTGACGGCGCGGATCATCGCGGCCTACGAGGCGGAGACGGGACGGCAGATCGACCGGAAGCGGGTCGCRATCCTCTCCGGCATGCACCGGCTTTCCGAGCTCGCCGAACTTGCCGACGATCCCGAGCACGCTCCGGCAATGATCCGGAGCGTGGAATTCTGGGCCGAAACCGTCATGGGCTTCAAGTCAAACGCCCGGCCGCAATAACCGGCCGGGTGAGATCAGGCTTCCATGGAATAGCCCGCGCCGCGGACGGTGCGGATGACATCCTGCATGTTGGAGAAATTGAGCGCCTTGCGCAGGCGTCCGACATGCACGTCGACAGTCCGCTCGTCCACGTAGATATCATGCCCCCAGACGCCATCGAGGAGCTGGGATCGCGAGAAGACGCGGCCGGGCGATGCCATCAGGAATTCCAGGAGGCGGAATTCGGTCGGACCGAGGCGGACTTCGCGGCTCTTGCGGTGGACGCGATGGGTCTCCCGGTCGAGTTCGATATCGCCGCAGCGCAGGACGCTGGAAAGCACTTCCGGACGGGCGCGGCGCAGCATCGCCTTCACACGCGCCATTAGTTCCGGCGTCGAGAAGGGCTTCACGACATAATCGTCCGCTCCCGTCGCAAGGCCGCGCACGCGCTCGCTTTCCTCGCCGCGTGCCGTCAGCATGATGATCGGAAGCCGCTCCGTTTCCGGCCGCATGCGCAGCCGGCGGCAAAGCTCGATGCCGGAAACGCCCGGCAGCATCCAATCGAGGACCAGGAGGTCGGGCACGCGTTCCTGAAGCCGTATCTCGGCTTCGTCGCCGCGCAGGATGGTATCGACCTCGTAGCCCTCGGCTTCGAGATTGTAGCGAAGAAGCACGCTCAGCGCTTCTTCGTCTTCCACGACCACGATCTTGGGCTGCATTCTCACCTCTACTCCGTCAGCATTCACTCACTGGTCAGGACTGCGCCGACGGTATTCGACGTGTCATCCTTCGGACGTTCTCCCTCCGGCTGGGCGCCGGTGGCCATGTAGTAGATGGTCTCGGCGATATTGGTCGCATGGTCGCCGATGCGCTCGATGTTCTTGGCGCAGAACAGAAGGTGGGTGCAGGTGGTGATGTTGCGCGGGTCTTCCATCATGTAGGTGAGGAGTTCGCGGAACAGCGACGTGTACATCGCGTCGATCTCCTCGTCGCGCTGGCGGATGGCCTCGGCCTTCTGCACGGAGCGATTGGAGAAGACGTCGAGCACTTCCTTCAACTGGACGAGCGCGAGTTCGGAAAGATGCTCGATGCCGCGGGCGAGCTTGCGCGGGACGCCGGTGCCCTGCACCGCGATGACGCGCTTGGCGGTGTTCTTGCCGAGGTCGCCGACGCGTTCCAGGTCGGCGGCGATGCGCAGCGTGCCGACGATTTCGCGCAGGTCCGCGGCCATCGGCTGGCGCTTGGCGATCGTGACGATCGCCTTGTCCTGGATCTCCCGCTCCGCGTGATCGAGGATCACGTCGTCCGAGATGACCTTCTGGGCGAGCGCCGTATCGGAATTGACGAGCGCACGGACGGCATCCGCGCACATCTGCTCCGCAAGCCCGCCCATTTCGGAAATGCGGCGCGTCAGGTATTTCAGCTCTTCGTCATAAGCCGACAGGATATGTGTCGAAGCCATGGTCTTATCCTCAAAATTCGGGGGTCACCACCAGAGCCCGATCAGCCGAAGCGGCCCATGATGTAATCCTGGGTGCGCTGGTCATCCGGATTGGTGAACATCTTGTCGGTATCATTCTCCTCGACGAGCTGGCCGAGATGGAACATGGCGGTGCGCTGCGAAACGCGGGCGGCCTGCTGCATGGAGTGCGTCACGATGACGATCGTGTAGTTGGCGCGAAGCTCGTGGATCAGCTCCTCGACCTTGGCGGTCGCGATCGGATCGAGCGCCGAGCAGGGCTCGTCCATGAGGATGACTTCCGGCGAGACGGCAACGGCGCGGGCGATGCAAAGACGCTGCTGCTGGCCGCCCGAAAGGCCCGTGCCGGATTCGTGCAGGCGGTCCTTCACCTCCGACCAGAGGCCTGCCTTCTGCAGGCTCGACTCCACGACCTGGTCCATATCCGCCTTGCTTCTGGCAAGTCCGTGGATACGCGGGCCGTAGGAGACGTTCTCGTAGATCGACTTCGGGAACGGGTTGGGCTTCTGGAAGACCATGCCGACGCGCGCGCGCAGCTCGACGACATCGATTTCCTTGTCGTAGATGTCATCATCATCGAGCGTGATCTTGCCCGTCACCCGGCAGTTCTCGATCGTATCGTTCATGCGGTTGAGGCAGCGCAGGAAGGTGGACTTGCCGCAACCGGAAGGGCCGATCAGCGCCGTCACCGTATTTTCCCGGACGTTCAGGTTCACGTCGAAAAGCGCGCGCTTCTCGCCGTAATAGACCGAAACATCCTTGCCGATCATCTTGTGGGAAACATCACTCATCTTCTGTTCCAACGCCTTCTCAACTGCGGCTTCCGACATCATGTTCATCGTGTCTACTCCTTCTACCAACGCCGCTCAAACCGGCGCCGCAAGAGAATTGCGCCGACATTCATAACCAGGAGGAACAGGAGCAGGATGATGATCGCTCCGGAGGTCCGTTCCACGAAGGCACGTTCCGCCTCGTTCGCCCACATGTAGATCTGCACCGGCAGCGCCGTCGAAGGATCGAGCGGCGTGGTCGGATAGTTTGCCACGAATGCCACCATGCCGATCAAGAGCAGCGGCGCGGTTTCGCCCAGCGCATGGGCCAGACCGATGATCGTGCCGGTCAGGATGCCCGGCATGGCGAGCGGCAGGACGTGATGGAAGATCGTCTGCATCTTCGATGCGCCGAGGCCGAGCGCTGCCGAGCGGATCGACGGCGGCACCGCCTTCAGCGCCGCGCGGGTCGCGATGATGATGGTCGGCAGCGTCATCAGCGTCAGGACGAGGCCGCCGACTAGCGAAGCCGAGCGTGGCAGGCCCATGAAGTTGATGAAGACGGCGAGGCCGAGAAGACCGTAGACGATCGAGGGAACGGCCGCGAGATTGTTGATGTTCACCTCGATCAGATCGGTGAACCTGTTCTTCGGCGCGAACTCCTCGAGATAGATCGAGGCGGCAACCCCGATCGGCAGCGAGAGCACCAGCACGATCAGCATCATGTAGAAGGAGCCGATCAGCGCCACACCGACGCCGGCGGCTTCCGGACGGCTGGAGGCGCCGTTCACGAAGATGCCCGCGTTGAACTGCTTGGCGAGCGCGCCGCTTGCCGAAAGCTCGTTCATCCAGGCGACCTGGCGGTCGCTGATGCGGCGGTTCTGCTCCCCTACCGTCAGATCGACCTGCCCCTTGAAGGCCGAGTCGATATTGCCGTGCGCAAGCAGGGAGACGGTCTGGGTGGTGCCGATGATGGCCGGATTGGCGACGACCATGTCACGGAGCTGCGTGCGGATGCTGTCGGAGATCAGGCCGTTCACCTCGCGGAGCGCCGTGYGGTCGTCGGTCGAAACGCCAAGCACCTTGGCCAGCGCATTGCGCGCCACGTTCGGATAGTTGGCGGTCATCAGCTTGTTGGGATTGCTCTGCCGCTCGTTATCCGGATCGATGATCTGTCCGGAGAACTCCACCGGAATGGTGATCATCGTCTGCTGGAAGGCCGTATAGCCTTTCGAGAAGACCGACCACAGGAGCAGGAAGAGGAAGAGCAGGCCGAAGGAGATGGYGGCAATTCCATAGGCTCGGAAACGGCGCTCGGCGGCGTAGCGGCGCTTGATGCCGATATCGCGCCGCGCGGGCTTCACGCTGGCCGGTATCGCTGCGGGAGTGATTGCGTCGGTCATTCGTACTGCTCCCGGTATTTGCGGACGATATAGAGCGCGTAGATGTTGAGGCAGAGCGTGATGGTGAAGAGCGTGATGCCCAGTGCGAAGGCAACCAGCGTCTGCGGCGAGGTGAATTCGAGGTCGCCCGTCAGCTGGCTGACGATCTTGACCGTCACGGTCGTCATCGGCTCGAAGGGATCGAACTGCATGCGCGCTGCAACGCCGGCGGCAAGAACCACGATCATGGTTTCGCCGATGGCGCGCGACGCGGTCATCAGGATGGCGCCGACGATGCCCGGCAGAGCCGCCGGAAGCACGACGCGCTTGATGGTTTCCGACCTGGTGGCGCCGAGCCCCAGCGAACCGTCGCGGAGCGCGCGGGGGACCGCCGTGATGATGTCGTCCGAAAGAGAGGACACGTAGGGGATCAGCATGATGCCCATCACGAAGCCCGCCGTGATCACGCTCTGGGCCTGGATGAAGTTCTGGTAGTTGCCGGTCGCAAGCTCGTTGATCTGCGCGGAGATATCGCGCAGGAACGGCCCGACCGTGGTGAGCGCGAAAAAGCCGTAGACGATGGTCGGGATGCCGGCGAGCACTTCAAGCAGCGGCTTCGCCACCGAACGGAACCGCGGAGACGCGTATTCCGACATGTAGATCGCCGAGAAGAGGCCGACCGGAACGGCGACCGCCATGGCCACGGCGCCGATATAGAGCGTGCCGGCCAAAAGCGGGATCAGGCCGAACTGGCCTGCGGAGTCGGTCGCGCCGGCGGCCGCGAAACGCGGGTCCCAGACGGTGCCGAAGAAGAATTCGGACGCCGGCACCATGGTGAAGAACTGGATCGCCTCGGTCAGCATCGAGAAGACGATGCCGACGGTTGTCAGGATGGCGATCGAGGACGCGACCACCAGCGCGCCGAGAATGACCTTTTCAACCTGATTGCGGGCGCGGAAGCGGGGCGCGATCCTTCTATAGGCAAGCAGCAACCCGCCGATCGCAACGGCCAGCACGGTAGCGATCATGCCGATGCGGCTCGTGCTGGTCATGCTGTTGAGGGTCTGCGCAGCCTCTATCATATACGGCTCGGGATCGCCGGCGATCGCCACGCCCCTGCTTGCCAGAAGCGGCCGGACATCCGCCGTACCCGCCGTCACCTGCTCCCGCTCTTCCGGCGTCAGCACCTGCAGGCCGCGCGCGATCGTGCTGACCATGCCATAGGCGAGGCTCTGGGCCGCCTGCGGCTGCGCGCGCACCTCTTCGGGGAACTCACAGCGGACGGCCGAGTTGACGACCAGCGGACTGACGGCCAGCCACAGAGCAAGAATAAGAGCCGCCGGAAGGAGCGCCCAAATCAGGACATAGGAGCCGTAATAGCCCGGCCGCGAATGCATGCCGGACGAACGGCCTCCGGCAAGCGCAACCGCCCGGCGCGTGCCTGCGAGATAACTGGCTATGCCGATCAGCGCCAGGATCAGCAAAAGGATCGAAGTATTCATAAGAGGCTTCCTCGGCATGCCATGCGCCGACATTCACGATGCCATGGCGCGTCAATAGCTGTTTCCGGAGCACAGCCGGCGATGACAATACTTGAGATCTTATCTATCCGCCGCAGGCGGCAAAACCCGGCGGGCACCCAATGAGGCGCCCGCCGGTTGTCGATTACATCGTGGTGCCGGCTTCGAAAGYCTTGCGAGCAGCTTCGCGCTGATCATCGGGAGCGGCAACCAGAYCGTATTCCGCCAGCGGAGAGTCGGGGCCTACCATGTCGTCGGACAGGAAGAACTCGACATATTCCTTGAGGCCCGGAATGACGCCCAGGTGAGCCTTCTTCACGTAGAAGTACAGTGGACGGGAAACCGGATACTCGCCGTTGGAGATGGTTTCGGTCGACGGAACGACTTCCGAAACGGTCGCGACCTTCAGCTTGTCCTTGTTGTTTTCATAGAAGGCCAGGCCGAATACGCCGAGGCCGGTCTTGTTGGCGGCGATACGAGCCAGCGTTTCGGTGTAGTCGCCGTCGA
The DNA here is from genome assembly GCF_001854865.1 of Rhizobium sp. LCM 4573. Classification (GTDB taxonomy): domain Bacteria; phylum Pseudomonadota; class Alphaproteobacteria; order Rhizobiales; family Rhizobiaceae; genus Neorhizobium. The sequence continues at coordinate 127,038 of NZ_MDDW01000002.1, forward strand.
TGTCGACAGCAGCGCCATCCTTGCGGACTGCAACGCACTTGGCGGCAGCCTGCTTGGCATCGGTGATGGCAGCCTTGATGACTTCCGGTGCGCCGGCTTCCTTGCAGCCTTCAGCCATGATCTTCTCTTCGAAGACTTCACGGGTGCCGTGCTTGGAACCAGGGATGTAGGCTGCGATCGGACCGTTCGGCAGGGTCGGGTTGATCTCGGACCAGTTCTTGTAGGGGTTGGCGACGAGCTTGCCATCGACGACCACTTCAGCGGCGAGAGCCTTGTAGAGATCCTTCGGCTCGATCTTCATGTCGCCATTGCTGGAATCGGTCGCGAAGACGATGCCGTCATAGCCGATCTTGACTTCCTGAACGTCGTTCACGCCAGCTGCCTTGCAGGCGGCCAGCTCGTCTTCCTTGATGGCGCGCGAGGCGTTGGCGATGTCGATCGTGCCTTCGCCCACGCCCGAGCAGAAGGACTTCAGGCCGCCGCCGGTGCCACCGGACTCGACGACCGGAGCCTTGAAGTCCGGGAAGGTCTCGGCAAAGGTTTCAGCGACGATCTTTGCATAGGGAAGAACGGTGGAGGAGCCAGCGATCTGGACCTGATCGCGCGCGGCGGCAGCGCCGGCAAACGCGACGGAGGCCACGAGGGCTGCTGCAGAAAGTTTCACGATGTTCATCAGAAATCTCCCATTATGGGCTTGTGTGAATGCGGCCGTTACCGGCTCTCGCTCTCGCCGACGTTCGGCTCGCCTCTCTTAGCCGCTGTTGCATCTCCCTTTTATGTCAGTTCGATGAAACATTTGTGACAGCTCAATTTATTGGAACCATTGCATAAATTTCAATTATCTCAGGAACCTTCGCGGTTTTATGTCAAAAGCGTACCGTGAAGTCGGTCCCCCTGCCGATTTCGGACCTGACGAGCAGCCTGGCGCGGTGGCGGGTAAGGATATGCTTGACGATCGCAAGGCCCAATCCCGTACCTTTTTTGGACCGGCTGTCGGCCACGCTGACCCTGTAAAACCGCTCCGTGAGACGCGGCACGTGTTCGGCGGGAATGCCGGGTCCCTGGTCGACGACGCTTACCTCGACCGGCTGCGAAGAGCCGTTGCGCAGGTACACGTCGACGGCCTTTCCCTCCTGTCCGTATTTGCAGGCGTTCTCGATAAGGTTTTCAAAGACCTGCACGAGTTCGTCGCGGTCTCCGAGCACTTCTACCTTGCCTTCGGGCAGATGCATGCGGATCTCTACCCCGAGATCGTCGGCCAAGGGCACGAGCGAATCCCTCACATGACCGAGCAGCGGCACGAGATCGACGCTTTCATCCGGGGCGATGTGCGATTTCAACTCCAGCCGCGAGAGCGAGAGCAGATCGTCCACGAGCCTGCTCATGCGGGTRGCCTGATCGAGCATGATGCCGAGAAAGCGGTCCTGCGCTGCGGGATCGGCGCGCGCCGGCCCCTGCAGGGTTTCGATGAAGCCGCGCAATGAGGCGAGCGGCGTGCGCAGTTCATGGCTGGCATTGGYGACGAAATCCGAACGCATGCGGTCGATGCGGCGCAATTCCGATACGTCGCGGAAGGACAGGAGATAGAGCTTCCCCGTCGCCGGATGCGGTTCGGCAAGCTCGATGGGGGCGATCCGCAGGATGAAGACCCGCTCGGAGGGCAAGCGCTCGGAATGTTCGATCTGGTTGGGTTCGCCTGTCGCCATGGTCTCCCGCACCATGTCGAGAATTCCCGGCGAACGGAGGCGGGCGGAGATATGCGAGCCGGGCGGCAGGATGCCGAACGCCTTTTCGGCCGCCCGGTTCTGGAACAGAACGGTCGCGTCGCGGCCGAGCACGAAAGCGGGCGCATCGATTGCACCGAGCGTTGCGACGACCCCCGGCAGCGGATCGGAAACCCGCCGTGGCTCGAAGGGCTCCGCGGCCGGCGCGTCGTCGGGCTCGGCGGTAGGCGCGCGAGCGAGAATGGCCGCCCCTAGCAGGAGCCAGCCGAGCGCGGCCTCGATACCCCCCAACCCCAGGACGAAAGCCAGCAATGCCAGGAGCGAGACGAGGAGGAGCAGAATCCGCTCCCTCTCCACCCTTTCGCCCACAAGGAGGAAAAACGCCCTCCCCGTTTGCCGCCATCTCGTCAGCACTCTTTCCAAAGCCGCAATCCCACATCTCGACCGATGAACGGGCGCTCATATAGCCCTATCATGACAGATATACATTGTCCGAGTGGGGATAGAGTATAAATTGCATTCGCGAACGCCGGCGATGCCGGGTTCACGACACGCCCGCCATCGAGGAAAAAGGGAGAGGACGATCATGGATGCAAGCGGCCAGAGCCGAACGGTGGAACTGGAGATCGGCGGCAAGAAACGCCTCTTCGACATCGACGACCCGAAGCTTCCCGGCTGGATAGAGGACAAGGCGCTCGCCTCGGGCGACTACCCCTATGACGACAAGATGGACAAGGACAAATACAACAAGGAGCTGGAAAAGCTCCAGATCGAGCTCGTCAAGGTCCAGTTCTGGCTGAAGGCCACCGGCAAGCGGCTCATGGCGCTCTTCGAGGGCCGCGATGCGGCCGGCAAGGGCGGCACGATCTTTTCGATCCATGCCTATCTCAACCCTCGTTCGGCACGGGTGGTCGCACTCAACAAGCCGACCGAGAAAGAAGCTGGCGAGTGGTACTTCCAGCGATATATCGCGCATTTCCCGACAGCCGGCGAAATCGTGCTCTTCGACCGCTCCTGGTACAATCGCGCGGGCGTCGAGCCGGTCATGGGCTTCTGTACGCCCCAGCAGTACAAGGATTTCCTGAAGGCAACGCCCCGCTTCGAAGACACGATCGTGGACGAGGGCATTCTCTTCCACAAGTTCTATCTGAGCATCGGCCGCGAGATGCAGCTGAAGCGTTTCCACGACCGCCRGCACGATCCGCTGAAGGTGTGGAAGCTTTCGCCCATGGACATCGCCGCGCTGAACAAGTGGGACGACTACACCGAAAAGCGCGACGTGATGCTGGAAAAAACCCACAAGGAGCAGGCTCCCTGGGTGGTGGTGCGGGCGAACGACAAGCGCCGGGCCCGCATCAACGTCATCCGTCACATTCTCCGCTCGCTGGATTACGAAGGGAAGGACAAGCAGGCGATCGGCGAGATCGACGGCAAGATCCTCGGCACGGGTCCGGGCTTCCTCAAATAGCCAGGTTTATTGGCCGGGCAGAATGCGAACGGAATAGAGGAGGAGCGGCTGATCCGGGCCGTCCAGCCCCGTATTGATGAGGATGCGGCCGGGGCTGTTGGGCGCAAGCGAGCGATCGAAGCTCACCTGGAAGAGAGCGTCGGTCTTCTCCTGCGTTGCGGTGAAGCGGTGGCGCGAGCAATCTCCCAGGCTTCCAAAATCGCAGCGCACCGCCAGATGCACCGAACGGTTGGCGCCGGACTGAAGCGTCAATGCGACGGTCGAGCTCTTGCCGGCCATTTCCCTCAGGAGCTCCACCGGCACCTGGACCGCTACATCGCCGGCCTCGTTCGGCGTAGCGGAAAGGAGACGCACCGCCGGCCCTTCCGAAGCGGCGACGGCTTCCAGCCTCGCCTGGGCGGCCGGCTGAAGCGCCGCCATATTCTGCGGCACGAAGACCTCCGCCCAATCGGCGGAAAAACCCTGCTGCGGATCGAGTTCCGGCGCGCCAATTCCGGCCGCCGGCCGGCTGCCGGCATTGGATGCCTGCCGGATCACTCCCTGCACGATCTCGGAACTGTAGACCCACCAGGCAGCACCACCGAGAACGGCAAGGCAAAGGCCCCAGACGGCAAGCCGCGAGACCCAGCCACGGCGGCGGCGCGGCTTGGCGGCCCGTTCGGGCGGAACGTCGAGGACGCGGTCATCGGGTCCGCCTTTCCTGCGGTCGGCAGGCTTCGGTTCGGATATCGGTTTAGGCGCCGGGTTCGCCCGTTCGGGACGTGCGGCACCAAGGCTGCCGAGATCGCCGGCGAGTGCGGGTGCGGAGGTGGGGCCGGCCGGCTTCGGGCCTGCATCGCGGGTCTGCCCGCCGAGAAGCACGCCTCCGTGCGGCTCCGGTATCCTGGTGGCCGGCGCCACGGGCGGATCGACCGAGAATTGAGCCGAGGGCTGCTGTTGAACAGGCTGCTGCGAAACAGGCGGCGGTGCCTCAGCCCGCGCCACGCGGCCTCGCTCCTCCATCTCGATCTCGCGAATCTTTCCTTCCARCCGCTGCCGCTGGGCCGCCACGACCTGGACATCGGTCACGCCCTGCTTACGCAGCCCCGCATCCAGCGCCTCGCGCGCGGACTGATAGATGCGAGCGCGGATCTCCGCGTCCGTCCGGTCCGAACGCTCCAGCGCATTTCTGATGGCCGTTTCCAAACCGCTCACTGCCGGTCCTTCATTCTTCTTCGTGTTCCGCAGGATCACGGACATTCACGATTGGTTAGTCTTTCCTCCACGGAACTGMAAGCGCGAGGCATTTTCCGCAAGCTTTTCCGTACCCTCCATGGCTCCGCCTTGAAAGCACAAAGCCGGCGATGTTGTTGGCAATACGGCGCATCAGAATTTTTTCCACCGGCTTTTCGCGGGGCGGCGCATCTGCTAGTCATTCTTACGTTTGCGTAAACGTAATTCGGGAGGGTTCATTCCGTCATGCTTCCGCCGGTACTGAAAGACAGGCTACGCCTGCCGGTCGTCGCCTCGCCGCTCTTCATCATTTCGCACCCCGCGCTGACACTCGCGCAGTGCAAGGCGGGTGTCGTCGGCTCCTTCCCCGCGCTCAACGCCCGGCCGGAAAGCCAGCTCGACGAATGGCTGGCGATGATCACGGAAGAACTTGCCGCCCATGATGCAAGGCATCCCGAGCGGCCGGCCGCGCCGTTTGCCGTCAACCAGATCGTCCATACCTCCAACAGGAGGCTGGAACATGATCTGATGCTGTGCGTGAAATACAAGGTGCCGATCGTCATCTCCTCGCTCGGCGCCGTGCCGGAGGTGAACGCGGCGGTGCATTCCTATGGCGGCATCGTCCTGCACGACGTCATCAACAACCGGCACGCCAATTCGGCGATCCGCAAGGGCGCCGATGGGCTTATCGCGGTGGCGGCCGGCGCGGGCGGCCATGCCGGCACGCTTTCGCCCTTCGCGCTGGTGCAGGAAATCCGCCAATGGTTCGACGGGCCGGTGCTGCTTGCCGGAGCGATCGCCACGGGCGGGGCAATCCTTGCCGCGGAAGCCATGGGGGCGGACATGGCCTATATCGGCTCGCCCTTCATCGCCACCGAGGAGGCGCGCGCCACCGACGGCTACAAGCAGATGATCGTCGACAGCAGTGCGGCCGACATCGTCTACTCGAACTATTTCACCGGCATCCACGGCAACTATCTGAAAGGCTCGATCCGGGCGATGGGCATGGACCCGGATGCGCTCCCCGTCGCCGACCCTTCCAAGATGGATTTCGACAAGGCCACGACCGGTGCCAAGGCCTGGAAGGAAATCTGGGGCGCGGGCCAGGGCGTGGGCGCGGTAAACGAGATCGTTCCGGTTTCGGCTCTCGTAGACCGGCTGGAACGGGAATATCTCGCGGCGCGCAAGCGGCTTGCCGCCTGAAGCGACAGGCGGTTGGCCAGGCCGCCACTGCCTTTCTCCAGGAAAATCCATAATCCCGGCAAATCCCGTCTTGAAATCGCGAGACATTGCCTGTATCAGCCGCATCACATTGCAGCCCGGCCTCCGGCGCTGCCCGTGCCGCTTTAGCTCAGTCGGTAGAGCACATCATTCGTAATGATGGGGTCACGTGTTCGAGTCACGTAAGCGGCACCACTTCCTTCCATTTGAAATGGTTGAAGAAATCGCGAAATCCGCGACGCCTCCCGGAATCCACGTCTCCCGAAATGTCTCCCGATTGAGAATTGGTCTGCGGATTTAGTGGAGATGGCGATGATCTGTAAGCTTCCATCGTTGACGCAAGAAACCTTGTAGAATCCAACAATAGACACCGAGCACCAGATCCGGGATATCTCTGGGATCAGCAAGGAGGCCGTTATGGGCATCACCGTTTACGCTTATGCAGTCGATCCCTCCACCAGCACCGTCACCGGATTCGGCAACTCCATCGAGAGCGTCACCGAAGAGCTTCGCGAGGTCCGTGCTGAGATCGCGCTCGAGGACGGCTACGAAGCCCCGACATCGGAGGTCTATGCCTTCGATCTATATCGCCCGGATCTCGATCAGATCCTGTCCGTTCTCAGCGGTGATGCCGAACTCGGCGACCTAATTCTCCGGAACAAACGCATCGTCGCGACGGTCTCTGCAGACACCGCTTGACTCTCCGGCGCGCGAGAACAAAATAGGAACAAAATCCGTTGACTTCGGAAAGCATTCCTAGGAGGTTCTCATGCCACAGCAGCTCGTCCTCGATATTCCTGTCGACGAAACTTACACCCCGCCACCTGTCGAAGTCGATCTCGCCGAATCAGTACTGCGCGCCCACAATGGCGATGCGGTCGCCGCGATTTGGTCTCTGCTCCTCGACGCCGACTTTCTGCGGGACCAGCTCTGGATCGCCAGCAACCTGATGAGCAAAGGCATCTCCCGGGGATGGAAGCCGCAATACGAGCGAGTCCCATGAAGCACCGCCGCGGCATCGACCTGGTCAGGGACGGCACCGACACGGGCTACACCGTCGGTGAAGGAAGCGGACGTGGATCCTCAGGATCGGACTCGAGGGAGCACTATCGTATCGAGGTCTGGAGCGACCCGCCGGAGGCCGAAGGCGAGCTATTGGAGACGATATCCAGATCAACGGACTTCGCGGTGTCGTGCGCGGCGCTTAGAGCAGCCATCCGACAGCGGCCCGGCAAGGTCCTGATCCATCTCAATGGCCGGCATCAGATGTCAGCCGATAAGGCGCCGGATCCTCCTGTCCCGGAGTTCCTGCGGCCGTTAGGGCGGAGACGGCCGCAGTCTTCAAATCATATGATGCAGACAGGATGACGCTGGCGCAGCTCGAGGAATGGTATGTGCTCGGTGGCAAGTGCAGCGCATGTGTCCATAAAGGATTCATCGATCGCTGGGAGCTTGCGCGGCGCGTCGGCAGGCACGCCGTCATCGCGGCTCTCATACCTCGGCTGCGGTGCACAGCGTGTGGCAACAAAGGCAACAACACGTGGATGACGGGTAGGATCAAACGGTAGCGATCGCACTCTCTTAACCTCGCCGGCATTTTAGGGGCTCCAAAGGACTGTGGGTCCGTATAGCGTCGGCATCCCGATCAACAGGAGTGCTGCGTATGACGATCTTCACGAGCCGAGACCCCGCCGGACGAGCCGCTCTCGAACTCGGCCTCCTGACTGCAGGCATCGTCAGTACGCTTGCTGATGCCCACGCTGCCGGAAAGCAGGCTGCCGAAGAGCGCCGTGAGAAGCGCGCGGCATATAAGTATGCGACGGAACTCGCCGAAGCACGTGGTCGTGCTGACGATCTCGGGCGTGTCGCTATGCGAGCTGTCCGCCACGTGGCCGCGCTCGAGGCCGAAGTCCGCCGTCTGCGCACCGCTCTCGAGCAGCGGCAGGCATTCATCGATCGTCAGCGAGGTGCGGCATGAGCATGATCCCTGATATGTCTGATGCTGGTATCGCGGCACAGTTCGGTGACATCGTGAACGAGCTGCCGGAGCTTTTCGAGGCACTGCGACGCTTTGAAATGCAAAACCGCCCGAAGTCGGTTCCGGGCGGTTTCAATGTCAGGGGCAACTCAATCTCAGTGGAGCGTGGCCGGGGTATGCTTCGGATTCAGGTTGGGAACCCCCGGAGCATGAAATAGCTCCCTTTGCACCTGCCTGAACAAGGCCGCGATCTGCTGTCTCTTCATCTCCTCAATCTCTTCCTCGGTCGGGGTCTTCAGGATCTCGACCGCTTCCATTTCCGCGACCGCCTTCGGATACGCTGGTTTCACCGTCTTCGCTTCCAGGCTCCGCGCGCATGCCGCCGTCGTCGACATCCCGAGCTTGCTGAGATCCTCGTCTGACAGCCTCATCAGCCAGTCCTGTTGCGCGAGGTCGAGCGCGGAAAGATCCATCTCAGCGCGAGTTGCGGCATCAGCACGAGCGTATGCGCGGACGACTTCCCCAGGCGACATCTCACGAACGATCGCGTCGACGGCAGCTTCCTGCTCCTCAGCGAGCTTCCTCGCATCCTCGACGTCGGCAACCTGAGTGTTTTGGAATCCTTCCGTGCTCGGAGGCGTGAGCATCCCCATCCAGCGGAGCAGCGGCCCGAAGACGGCTGCCAGCACCTGAAAGAACCCGGCAATCCACTCCAGCGGATTCAGAAACGCCCGCATCGACCTCTTCTTCTTTTCCATGACGACACCTCCTTGTCTTGTCGAGTTTAGGATCCTGTCGGCGGCCGAAAGCGACAAACGCCTGAACTCGCCGGCGGATTTTGAAAAAAGTTAGTTGACGGAGGCCGATATATCCGGGAGCATTTTTGTAAGCCCCGGATGAGATTAGATTTTTTCTTGTCTACGTCAGGGTAGACACACATCATTAATTCAACGGCAGCGAGGAGCTGTTGGAACAAGGAGAAACAAATGTACTACGGAGCATACAACACCCACGCCGACCTCAATCGCGGCAACCACGGCTTCATCAACACGTGGGCGGTGGTCCGGTTCGAGTCGAAGAAGGATCGTGAGGACTTCCTCAGTGCGTTCGAACACAAGGAGGCCAAAGTGGTCACCCGCAAGGAGGCTGAATGGATCCACGAGCGGAACTTTACGTCTATCGGTAAGGAGGTTCCTGTTGGTGGACTCTTTAAAGCGAACACCTACTGGAGCGGCCCCGGTTTCCAGGGGATCGAGTGGGAGGAACTGAGATTCGCGCAGGACTTCTCAACGCGCGCCGCCTGACGATGGYCTCTTGGCTRAGGCCGAAACCTCCTTCCGGGAGGTCGCGGTAGCCAAACTCACAACAGATGACGACGCATCGCAGGGAACACGCATCAACACTAGGAGGTCATATGTATATCGAGAAGACGGCGTCGCCGGAGGCGATCGTCGAACACTACAAAGAGGTCAACATCCTCCTGACTGAGGTGGGATTTAGCACCCGCCGCCGCGCCTCGTTGCTTGGCAAGAGTGCGCAGACGCTCAAGCAATATTCCGTGAGCCCTGAAAGCGCCCAGCATCGTTTGATCCCATCAGCCGATCTCGACAAGCTGCGCGCCACCGCCGTCGACACATTCTGGCACTCGATGACGGTCTTCCTCTCGAAATGGTCTGCGGCAGAAGGCGTTGACGGTCCTCGCGCTCTTCCGCTCGCATACGACGTTGTCGAGCGTGACCACGTCTACGCCGACAGCAGGCACTTCTTCCTCCCGCGGGCGCAAGAACTCGCGGACGAGGCCGGCGGCATGATCTCGGGCCCGCGCGTCATCGATCGCAATCTGCTTCCGAGGCTGACTGGCCGGGCGCTGCTGCGCAGCCRCTGGCGCAAGGCCGTCTTTGCTCTCCGGAAGAAAGTGAAGCCCGAGGAGATCAAGCCGATCCTCATGGGTCTGTCCGGGTACTGCGAATACAGCGTCCTGCGCATTGGCATCGAATACGTGCCGTTCCGGATCCCGCCGCAGGAGTCCTGGATCGCCGCCCTTGAGGAAAGGATCGCGGCATGATGCGCGTCCTCTCGACCTTCAGCGGCATCAGCGCCGCATCGGCCGCCTGGAAGCCGCTCGGTTTCAAGTTTGTAGGATACTGCGAACCCTCCGCCTTCCCGTGCCACGTGCTCAACAAGCGTGTAGAGGCAACGGCTCCGAAGTACCTGCCTCGAGGAAGCGACTTCAACCCGAGGAAATACAGGACGATAGTGGACGGATCCGTCATTAATTTTGGCGACATCACGCAGATCTCGGACGACGATCTCCGCGCGCTGGGTCAAGTCGACGTGCTCGAAGGCGGGTCGCCGTGCCAGGCATTCTCGATCTCGGGGCTGCGAAGGGGACTGAACGACAACCGCGGAAATCTGGCACTGGCATTCGCACGGCTCGCTCTGAGGATGCGTGAAATCAATGGCCTACGCTTCATCGTGTGGGAAAATGTCAAAGGAGTTCTGTCTGATGAAACCAACGGATTCGGCTGTCTCTTGGCAGCCCTTGCCGGAGGAGAAGATCCTCTGGTCGCGCCAGGGAAGAGCTGGCCAAATTCAGGTCACGTGCTGGCCGGGGCAACGGACGACGTTGACGACGTCACCGTCGCCTGGCGAGTGCTTGATTCTCAACGTTTCGGCCTCGCCCAACGACGAGAGCGAGTGTTCCTTGTCGCAAGTTTTGATCCAGCCCTTGATGCCGGATCAGTACTCTTTGAGTACGACGGCCAGACTTGGAATCCTGAAGCGGGCGACCAAACGCAAAAAGAAGATCCCGGAAATCGTGAGACAGGTGCTTCTGGAACCCGGCCCACGGCCCTGATCCGTGGCGACAGTCAGGCATCGCTCTCGCTGGATCCGGATGTAGCGTTCTGTCTGACCGCGCACGAGGCAAAGGAACCGACGACGGTAATTCACCCGAAGACGGTCGGTACACTGTGTGCTAGCGGCGCGGGGCTTGCGAGACCAGCGGGGCAGGCAAACGAACTTGACTTCGTCGTAGTGCACCCACGCATCGTAGGAACCCTACAAGCGCTAAAGCCGAAGGGGTCGTCCGGTAGCGATCTCGACTTCACGATCGTGCATACGGCAGATGGGGGTGGGGAATACGTCTGCCGCCGCCTGATGCCGATTGAATGTGAGAGACTGCAGGGTTTCGAAGAGGGATGGACCGATGTGCCGATGGGCAACAAACCTGCGACTGATGGCAATCGATACAAGGCGCTCGGCAACTCGATGAGCGTGCCTGTAATGAACTACATCGGCTACCGGCTGCTTCGTGCGGTCACCCGCGTCGCYGAAGAAGAAAGGATTGCCGCATGACCAGAGGATCCAAGAAGTCCGCCGCAAAGCAGGTCGCGTACGCGGAGGTCATAAAGGGGCAGCGGACGACGGCGAAGAGGTCGAAAGCACGGTGGATCAAGCATTCGTGGGACGAAAAGACCGACAGCTTGGTTACTCAATGGACGCCCGGGTTCTTTCCGCGAGCCAGTTCGCACTGGCACCGCGAGGGCAGCATCGACGAGATCGAGGCAAGAGAAAATGCAGGGCAGCGGTCGATGTTCTGAAACATAAAAGGYCCCGGAACGCAACAACCGGGGCCTTTGTCCATCCTCAGATGGTACTGAGGCTGTGCGTCTCACCATATCCCATATAGACCCGGTACCGGGTGCGCTAATCGCGGGACTTCGAAAGAAGCCGCCTCATCCGCGACACATGAAGATAGTGTGTGCCGGCGGAGGAGAACGCAAGGGCCTCAGTTGTCCTCGTCCGCCAGGCGGCGAACTTCTGCATCAGTCTGCTGAGTCATATACTGCCCGATGATTTCAGGTAGTCGAGGACGAATGCTCTCGATATCTTCTGGCGAAAATCCTTCCGCTTCGGCATTCGCAGCGAACTGCTCCGCATACTGCTGCGGACGGTTATCATCGCCTTCCTCATCAAGGTAAGACTGCAGCTCGACGTTCTCACCAAGCCATTCGTAGACGTATTCAAAGATGTCGCGGTCGGCCATATGGGCTCCTCTCCGGTTGTAACGCCATAGAGATAAGCACCGTTCGGTCACGTCGCAATGACGAGCTATCGGGCTTCGACAATCCGCTTGACGGTAGCCARCTTCGTGCGGCAATCCTCGCYGGCCGCAGCGAGCTTGACCAAGTACTGCGCGACATCCCGCTGCGACATCCAGGTGGATCCGGCTACGGGCTCTGCTGAGCATGTCAGCAGAGAGTTCGGCACCTCGACCTTCCGCTCGACGACCTTCTCGACAAGGACTTCTTTCGGAGTGGACTGGCAGCCAGTCATCAGGACGGCCGCGACAGGGAGCATCCACACCCTCATGTCCGACCTCCGAAACGCTTGGCGCGCAGCTTCTCGAGCAGCGGCGACACCGGGCCATTTTCCTCGTCCGGGGCCCTAAGTATCTCCCTGACCGTCTCCATATCCCGCGCTGCCGCGGCGGCGATTTCGGCATGCGCGATCTCGAGTTCGGCGACGACACGCAGCCGATCGGCATCTGCCTTGGCGGCTGCTTGGGCATTGGAGTTGGCGGCCGAGATTGCGGCGTCGCGCTGGCTTGTCAGCAGGACATTGGCGGCCTCGGCTTCCTGGAGGTCGGCGACGACGCTTCGATAATGCCAGTATCCGCCGCCGATGAGGGCCAGAACGGCGACGACGAGCGCGATCTTGAATCCATCGAACAATGAGATCATTCGGCGCCTCCCTTCTTCCTGAGATCGAGCAGGCCGGAGGCGACCCAGCTCCGAAGATCTAGGTGGCCGACGCCGATGTAGAGAGCGAGATGTGCGATGGCCGCGCTGCCAACGACGGTGATGACATCGGCGGTCGCGCCCCAAAACGCGAGCGCGAAGATCCCGGCGAGCGACCACGCGGTCAGCTTCTTCGAGTACGAGCGGGACTTCTGCTTGGTCATGCTGCCAACTCCAGATTCCAGCGCATCCCAGTGGCTTCCGAGATCGCCCCGAGCATCTTGATGCAGAGCGGCTCTCCGCGGAGGAGCTTGGCGATGTGGCCAGCGCGGATGCTTGGATATCGCTCTTTGATCTCGACTGCTGTCAGGCCGTGGGCCTGAATGTGTTCGGCGACGGCGACCGAAAGCTGGCTCTCCAGTTCGGAGATTGTGAAGCACTTGTACTTTTCGGGGATGTAGCAGACGCCCATGTTACGCCACCTTCTTCAGGATGTCGGCATATTCGGGGATCGCGTCGAAGCAAGGACATGCCTTGAGCCACTCGCGCTGCGTGATCTTGCCGTCGCCGTCCTTGTCCGGTGAGAAGTCGCGGTGGCCCTTCACGGCTCTGATCGATGGATACTGCCGGACGAGATCGCCGATGAGCTTCCGAAGCGCAGCCTTCTGCGCGCTCGTCCTGGTGTCCTTGGCCGTCGTGCCGTCCGTAGCGCAGCCGCCGATGTACGAAATCCCGATGGATCCAGAGTTGTGACCCGCGACGTGAGCCCCGACTTTATCCAGTGGTCGTCCGGGCGACACCTTGCCGTCTAGGTGGACAATGAAGTGATAGCCGATATCGCTCCAGCCGAGCTTCTTGTGCCAGCCGCGGATCGTGTCGACGGAGTATTCCTTGCCTTCCGGCGTGGCTGTGCAGTGCACTGCGATGGTGTCTAGTGGCCGCATGTCTCGCTCCCGATCATTCATGTAATGTTCTAACATTACGAAGCGACAGGCGGAAGCGCCGACGGCTGAAAAAATCTGTTGACGGGATCAAAATAATCCTGTTTTAGGATTAATATGATTTTCAAACAGGAGTTTTCATATGATCTATATGTCTGCCGAAGACGCTGCCCTTCTGATTGCCGCCATGCTTCATCGCAGCGGAAAAACACGCGCTCGTATCAGCGATCAAACGCTGAAGGTGATTTCGAAGAGGAAACGACTGAAGACAGCCTTCCGGACGGAAGTCGTCGAGTGGGCCGAGGAGTTCGGGGTTGTCATGTACCCGCTGGATCGTGGCGGATACGGCCTTCTCTCGGCTTCATCGCTGGAAGGAGCCACGCCGCTCCGCAGTGGTCAGTATATCGCTTCTGAACTGCGCGATTTCCGACGTAATGGAGCCATCGATCGCGATGCGATTTATGCGGAACTTGGATTCGAAGCCGAAGAAGACGAGGATTGACATCGATGGAAGGGGGCGGCCGCATGCCGCCCCCTTCCACATCACGCCCGGTACTTGTCACCGGCGAGGAGTCCGATCTGGCGATTGCCATCGGAGTGCCCGAGACCCCATGCGTTGCCCCACGATGACGGACCAGTCGCGTAGTCGGCTTTGTAGATGAGATTGCCTATATCCATGCAGTCGTCATGGATGCCTGGAGAGTGGCTGTGGGCCTTGGTGACCTTCAGACCCATCTTAGACAGACCTACCGTGGATCCGCGAGCTCCGTTCGCTCCCTTGTCACCATGGAACTCGTAATGAACTCCATAGTGGATAAGGGGGGTGTCGGCGTYGACCAGTTCGAAGTCGGCATGCGGACAAGCTTCCYGGAGGAGCCACTCGTAGACATCGAACTCCTCGCCGCGGTCGATCGCGTCTCGCCATTTCCAGTTGGCAAGATGCCATAGCTTGGAGTTTTCGGGGCTGATCTCGGTGGAAGGTCTCTGAAGCCACCTAGCGACGAAATCGTCGTGGTTGCTGTAGACAACATAGGATTTGCACCACGGCCGCGAGGTCTCAGCGATGAAGCGCGCTGCTTCTTCGAGTTCAGGCTCCAAAAGATGGTTCTTCTTGGCGTGCCGTTTGTACAGGGCGATTGGATTCTTATCCTCATGGTGATTTATCGAGACGCCGTCGGTGAGGTCGTTGACGGCTTGGCCCTTGGCGCGGACGACATCAATGAGAGGGAGGTCACTCTCGGGATTCCCGCCGTAGCCCCAAATCGCCCGCGCGAACGGAGCATGCAGGCCTTTGCGATGGGTGCAGCCGACAGGCATGAAGGGACGATCGACAAGGCCGCCGGAGATCTCGATGGCCTCGTTGAGCGTGTAGACGCTGCCAGCGGTCACGAAAAGATCGAGATCGTGGAAATTTCCGGTCTCTGGATCTGCATCTACAATTCGAGGGAATACGCGACCCTCGGTGTCGATCTCAACGATCAGGAACCCTATCGTGTGTCGCGGGATCGCCTTCAATCCGGCCTCCATCTCGACGTAGTTCGGCACGGTGCAAGCCCCTGTCGTCCACATCGTCACAGGATCTGATGACTGCGGCCGCGGAACCGAGATCATGGCGCGCTTGGGGTGAGCGAACACGGATGTCTTGCCGCGGATGTAGGTGTTCAATCCTGTTAAAGGATTGGCCTTGGTCGGGCGCATGTTCATCTCGAAGCATGCCTGGATCGTCGGCGACAAATGTCGGCGGCTGCGGGTGATATGGTCGGAAATTATGCTCGACCACGGCGCCACCTCGACGATGTCCCGTTTCTTTTTCGCGGTGAAAAGCGACTTGCCGTAGGTGAATGGCCCGATCTCGATGCAATCGTAGCCACGCGCGGTGGCGAGCRCATGCATGTTGACGACAAGGGGGCCATGCGCTGGAGTCATGTTCTGAGCGCCGGACAGAATGAACCCCTGCTTGAGCGTGCGCCGCGGTGCCGGCACATTCGGGGAGATCCAGATATCGTCAACGGAACGAGGACCGTCCCATTCTTCAGGCCAAAGGACACCTGGATCGAGCTTCACGCCCACAAGTTTCTGCTCGCCGTTTTCGTCGGTCTCGTAAATGTCCTGC
This sequence comes from Rhizobium sp. LCM 4573, assembly GCF_001854865.1. Lineage (GTDB taxonomy): Bacteria > Pseudomonadota > Alphaproteobacteria > Rhizobiales > Rhizobiaceae > Neorhizobium. The sequence goes on from NZ_MDDW01000002.1 coordinate 142,437, forward strand.
GGCTCTCCGGCCTCTCGGATCCATCCGTTCCCGAGCCAGTTAGAGAACGGAACCGTGAGTTCGTCAGTCGCGATACGCTCCCGGATGTGTTCCTCGGACGGTTGCGGCTTCGAAATCTTGATCTGGGAGGTGACTGGTGCCGGAGCTGACTGCTCAACGGCGGGGACCTGGGTGCGAAGTCGACGGAATTTTCGGCCGCTGATGCCAAGGGCCTCCGTGATTTCCTTGGGCTTCCTGCCCTCGGACAGGAGCGATGCGATAGCTGCTGTGATGTCTGAAAGAGACTGGCCCGACCTGGCCGACGCGGTGGATTCATTCATTTCAATTCCCCTTCGTTCGCCGCCTCTTTTCGGGCGGTCTGAAAGGATGGTTGTCGTCGGCGGACTCCCTCGCAAGTCGTCAACGCCTTGTTCCGGCCTGCGTTTTCGACACTTTGTTGACCACACCAACTGCCGCCTCGCTTTAAAAGCCGAAGATTTTTTTGATTTTTTCGCCGACCAGTATCCACGCCACGCCGGCGGCCGTGGTGAGTGCCGAAATGTAGGCGATGGCGGCGCTGCGCTGGGACTTTATCTCGGCGACATCGGCTTTGACCGCGCCGATGTCTGCCTTCAATCCGTCGATCTCGGTTTTCATGGCAGTCCGGGCAGAGAAGAACTGGTCGAGCTTGGTCTCGAGCCTGGCTTGTCCTTTAATCAGCTCAAGGATTTCGCCGGACGGCAACATGCTATCGGTCATATGCGGGCGCTCATGTCTACGGATTAGTCGATGACATGAGTGCAGCCTGGATATCTGCAAGATTCGAGGCCGAGTCCTTGCGAAAAGTTGGGGTGCAGTGTCATCTGATCACAATCTAAGAGGAAGTGAGTCGGGGGATCGTATGGCCGATCAGGTGGCTGCAGCAGAGGCAAAGCAAAGCCGTTATGAACGGTATATCGAGGAGATCACCGAAGACATCACGAACACAGTCGACGAGTTCGGGTGCCAGCCGATCCTCTTCGTCGGATCCGGGCTGACCAAGCGCTATATGGACGCACCGAATTGGGAGGAATTGCTCGGCCATCTAGCCGACAAATGCTCAACGATCGACAAGGGCTTGGGCTTCTACAAGCAGTCGCTTGGGTCCGCGATCAAGATCGGACAAGAGTTTGCGAAGCTCTATCACGAATGGGCTTGGGGTGCGGGGAACAACGAATTCCCAAAGGAGATGTTCGGCGACAATGTCCATGCTCAGTCGTACATCAAGTTCAAGATTGCGGAAWACCTCACCAGCCTCAACCCCGGCGACGCCAAGGGACTGAAGGCGGAATACCAAGCCGAGATCGATGTCCTCTCGAAGGTGAAGCCCCATGCGATCATAACCACGAACTACGACCAGATGCTCGAACTGATCTTCCCGGATCACGAACCGATTATCGGTCAGCAGATATTGAAAGGTCAGCAGGTCTGCATCGGCGAGATCTACAAGATCCACGGCTGCGTCACTGACCACGACAGCATCGTCTTTACCGAGGACGACTACGACGAGTTCATGAAGCGCAAGAAGTTCTTGAGCGCCAAGCTTCTGACGTTCTTCAACGAGCATCCGCTCGTCTTCGTGGGATACAATGCGGGCGACCCGAACATCCGAGCCATCTTGTCGGACATTGATGAGGCACTTCCGGAAAAGGGCGGCATCATACCGAATGTTTACATCTTGCAGTGGGACGATTCCATCACTAAGGATAGCTGGCCGCAGCGCGAGAAGGTCATCCCGACCGAAGAGGATCGTAGCGTCCGCGTGAAGATGATCGTCGCCAAGGATTTCTCATGGGTGTTCGACGCCTTCGCAGCCAACCCTGCTCTGGCCCACGTCAACACCCGCGTTCTGCGCTCGCTKATCGCACGTTCCTATGAGCTTGTGCGGCACGACATTCCGAAGATGACCGTTGAAGCAGACTTCAAGATGCTCAATGACGCTGTTGAAACACCAGAGACGTTCGCGAAGCTATTCGGCATCGCCAACATCCACGACTACAGTGCTGCAGGCGCGTACCACCGCTTCAGCCTGACGCAGGTTGGACAGGCGCTCGGCCACAAGAACTGGCACCCGGCCGATCATCTGATCACTCGGGTGGTCAACGAGAAGGGTGTGAACATCAAGAAGTCGGACAATCGGTATCACCGTGCCGACAAGGTCAACAACACCGTGTTCCACAAGTACTCGCAGGATGCCGTCGACCTGCTGAAAAAGGTGCAGAACAACGAAGAGTATGCGGTCGACCTTGGCATACCCGAGGTAAAAAAGGCAGAGTGATCAGCTAGGCGCCACGAAATCGATCTTCGTCCCGATCTGGCAGCTCGAGGCATCGATCGTCCCCTCGGAGCCGATCACCAACCCGCTGTCGTTGTCGACATCCCAGCGCGCCATGACATCGACGGTAACCGTCCGCGGCCGGCCATCGACCTCGCTGCGGATCCGTTTCTGCACGAATCCTGAAAACATCGTCATCGTCCGCTGCGACATCACGGACCTCCCATAGGACGTAGATTGAGTTGCTTCGGCAGCGCGGGTGCGAGGCACGACACCGACATGCGCCTCGTCAGGAGGTCTTCCTCCCGGAGCGGCGTGAAGGCGATGCGGAGCCTCGTCGGCATGGTGCCGATGGTCCCGACCGGATCCGAAGATGCCACAGCGGCGGCGTGCTGCGACGACCATGCGTTTTCGAACTCATAGATCCTCGGCGACTGCGCCTGCAGAGAGAAGGCGTCGACAGGCTCGCGGACGCCGCGATACGAGGTCGAATAGACGATGTCTCCAGTCTGCTGCTGATCCGGCCCCGGAGTTGGTACGACCGACCCCGTTCCAGGTATTGATGCGAGCGTGATCCGTGCAGCGCGGCGGCCGCCTTCTTCGATGAGCAGTTCGATGCCTACGACCTTGCCCGTCAGTTCGCCTCCGGGGAGCCGCCTGTGGGCGATGCGGCAGGAGTGCTCGGTCGTGATCCCGCGGCCAATCAGCCACGGCACCTCGAATGTCGTTTCGGCGCACTGGCTGCGCTCGAGGACAGCTCGGTATAGGCGGAGGACTCCGTGACGAACCGTGCGGATCCCGCGGTTGATGTCGAGGAAGCGCGAATTCCTGCTGTCCCGCATGGGCGCACGCTTCTCGCGCTGCACCCACAATGTCGGGCCGCCATCGTAGTCCCGCACCATGAACGTTTCAGTCGCGTCGTGCTCGGTGGCGCAGATCCACGCACGGCCGGCAGCGAGAACCTCGTCGCCGACGACGTAGTGCATGACCTCAAGCGTGTCCGGGTCCTCGTAGAGCCATTCCGACGTCGAGGAGTCGATGTTGAGCGGCCCGAGTGTGACGGTCTCGATGAGCTCGCTCTGATCGTCCTCATCCGGCAGCTCCTGCAGGCCGCTCGGCATAACGATGTCCAGAATCTCCTCGCGCTGCTGGCTGTAGTCGTATGCCGCGCGGAGGCGGAAGTTGATGGTCTTCGGCTGCAGGCGCACTTGGCCACCGGAAGCGCTCCCAAACTTAGAGCCAGAGATGTTGATCCATGTCGGCGTGTCGTCGAGGACAGACTCGACCTCGGCTTCCGCGAGCGTCCATCCTGTCGCCGCGCCGATGGCCGTGCCAGGTTGCGGAAACGAGCTGAGGAAGTCATCCCAAGTGTACGTGGACACCGAATCCGGCTCGCTGACGGACTGCTTGCCTTTCGCGACCTGCGTCCACGAGGCGACGATGCGCAGCTTGCTGATCGGCTTCGGTGGGTGTGTGACGGACAGCGACGGCGGCTCGCCGATGCCCTGATATCCGACGTCGTGGACGATATCGCTGTCGACGAGGTGCGTGCGGCCGAGCGCGAGCGTTGCGCGATCCCACCGCCATACCTCCGGCCGAGCAACGAGTACGCTCTCGGGATCGTCTTTAGCGCCAGCGCCAAAGCAGAGGGGGTCGTAATATTCGGCGTCGACACGGTCCGCGATCGGTGCGTCGGGATCGTAGTCAAAGTCCTCGCCGATGCGCAGCGCGTCCGCGGCGGCCGTCAGGATGTCGTCAGAGGACGGCGGCAGGCAGCGGAATGCAAGCTCGATGGTCTTGCCCGCCATCCCCGTCGGGAGCGGCACCAGACGGCCGCGCGCAAGAACGATAGGTTCTTCGTCTTCGGCGCGCTGCTCCCAGAGGATCGCATAGCGGAGCGCGGTCGGCATCCATCCGCCAACACCCGGATTGGCGATGGTGACCTTGAAATACGGCTCGATCTTGCGGCCCACGCGCTGCTCGACGATGGTTCCGGCAAGCACGAAATAGACATCATCTGCCGCCGTCTCCGGCTCGAAAGGGGTGTCATGAGCGGCGATGAACTGAAGGCCAAGCATCAGGACAGCCCTCCGACTTCTTCCATCTCGATCCACCAGGAAACGTCTGCTGACGAGTCCATGCTGGTCAGGCTCCAGTCCTTTGCGAATACGGTGAGAACGCAACGAGCGTAGACGCGCACTGGCAAGGCTGCCGGGGCATCGAGGGTCACTGTTCTGCCAGAGACTGTGAAGGCCACATCCTCGAATCCAAGGTCGAGGCAGCGCACGGAACCGGGATGGAGGTCGCGGGCGAACACGGTGGTCGTCGATCCAACAGGAATGACGCGGCTGAAGAGTTTGATCGGCACGATGTCGAAGAACTCTAGTTCATCGACCGAGTCGATGGCTGGTGGGCGAAGCTCGCCGTCTCCAGAAGAGATCCGGATCGACATCAAATTGAATTCGGGATCCGCGAGATCCTTCGGAACCGCGTTCCAGTTCCTTTCCCACTGTCGCGCACCTTGGATCAGACGGCAGTCCTCGGAAAGGTTGTTTCCGGTTTGCCAGCCGATACCAAGGGCAGGACAGATCAGCGAAGTGGGTGACTCGTACATCATGAGTATCCCTTATTGAGTTCGTCCAGGGCACGCTTCAGGGAGATGTCGCCTTCCCCGGAGCCGCGCACACCATTGACCGTGATGTCGTATTCAAAACGTGCAGTCGTCTTGGGCGGGGCGTTCCGCCTGCGGATGCTGTCGCCGATGACATCGCCGCCATAAACGCGACCGCCTTCATACAGTGACGGGTCATTGACGAAGCCGTTTTGCCGGAACTTCTCGCGGCCGGCAGCGATCTGCTCGGCCGTTGTCATGCCGTGCCAGCCGATGTCGACGCCTTCCGCCGACCAATAGCGCCCCTGAAATGCGCGGGATCGGTCGGTTCCACGCTCGCGCAGTAGGGTGTTTACCTGCCCGAGATCCTGCGCCCGGATCAACGCCGCCTGCTGCTTCCAGACTTTATCATACGCCTTCTGAGAATCCTGGTAGAAATACTCCGCTGCTTTCTGCCCGAGCGCGAATGCCGCAGCCAAGGTGGTGCCGAGGACAATAGCCGCCGATGTCAGGCTACCAATAGCCGCGCCCACGCCCGCGAGCGCAACACGCAGACCTCCTGCTGTGGCTGCCGCTTTACCTGCAGCTCCAGCGGCCCCGCCAGCAGCCGCACCAGCAGCTCCTGCGGCAGCTTCAGCGCCGACAGCGAGCGAGAATACCTTACCAAGTGCCTTAAAGAGCAGCCCGGCTCCGGTGGCCAGCACAGGAAACAAGCCAACCATGCGCGTCAACCCGACGAACAGACCAAGGGTCGCGATGTCAGTGTTGAAATAATCTAGGATCGGCTTGAAGAACTCGCCGAGGCTTTTAACCACGCCCTTCAGCATGTCGAATGCATCGGCGAACCTCTTCGCGAATGCCACGACCTGATCTCTCGCGGTGTTCATCCAGGTGAAGTCGACAGCGTTTCCGCCGGACACGACTGCCCAGGCATCGACGGCGAACTTCTTCACCTCAGCGAAGGCGTCGCGCATGGAGTTTACCCAGCCGTAATCTGAATCCTTGCCTTCCCAGAGCAGCGAGACCTGCCGACGGACGTCCGCCCACACATCGCGCAGGATCACTGTCTTTTTGACTACAGAATCTAGCCACGCAGTCTGGATGTTGCTCGTGTCGCCGCGGAAGATCGAAAATGCATCCTCCGCGAAGACGCGCGTGTCCTTGAAGGCTTCCACGGCAGCTTTGGCGATCTCYTCGCGGGATTTGATGAGCCATGTCGTCAATTCCCGCGAAACCTTGGTCAGATCAGGCGTCAACGCGCGGCCGATCGTGAGCTGAACGCCCGACGTCGCTGTTTTCAAATTCAGAATTGCGCGCGAATATGCCTCAGCATTCGCAATATCCTGCTTGGTCGCAATGGCACCCGATTCTTCCAGAGTTTTGCGATACTCATCAATTGCTCTGCGACCACCGTTCAACAGCGGGATGAGTTTGACGCCCGAATCCTCACCAAAAAGCCGCATCGCGACACGAGCCTTTTGGCTGGGGTTCTCAATTTTCTGGAATGCGTCCGAAATCTCAAGCAGACCTTCGACGCCGCCCTTGGAAGCGCGATCAATGTCGATCCCATACTGCTGCAGTTCGCGGAGCGCCTGTGCTTGCGGTGACTGTCTGCTCCAGAAATCGTCGCGTGCTTGCATCAGCTCGCGGCGCTCTTTCTCAAGCTTGAAACGTCCTTCGACTGCATCCGTGCCCTTGTTGCCGTATGTCGGCGCAGAGACACCGATAGTATCGATATTGTCGTAGGCAGTCGTCAGATCGAGCCCGCCATACAAGACATTCTTGCTCGCTTCGATGGTGTTGAGCGCGCCGCCGATACGAGCAAGGCGTTCTTCGATGTCAGTGATGGAAGCCTTGCGTGCTTCGAGTTCCGCACCGGAGAAACCGGAAATGAGTTCGTTCAGGTCATCGCGCCGTCCTAGACGAGCTGCCACAGCGGCTTCCTTCGCCGCCATGCTGTAGAAGTCGCGATACTGCCCCTGCGCTTTCTTGATATTCTCGCGCAACGTCAACAACTCGTTGCTGATGGTCGCGATCTGCGTGATTACCTCGTCGCGGTCGGTTCCAGTGAGGTCGGCAGCGTATCCGAGAACGGCGACATCAGAGGTGGACCCGCCGATCCGCTGCGCGTCAATGCTGATGGACTTGAGGGCCGCAGCCGAATCCTTGGCGGCCTTGAGGGATGCGGCCGATAGCGACGACATCTTGGTCGCAAGCCCGCCGACGGCAACAGACGCACCGAGCGCCCCAACGCGAATCCCGCGGAAGGAGCCGACAGCGCCGAGTTTCGTCAGTTCCTTGGAAACGACCTTGGTCTTGCGTCCTACGGCATCTAGCCCACGTCCGATGGGATCGAAGACATGACCTCCGCGGCGCCGCGCGTCTCCAAGCGCGTCTGAGACCGACCGAGCAAACCCGCGCAGCCCCGTCGCGGCCTGTTTCAGGCCGGCCAGGGTAAAGCGGGTTTTGATCTCGTGTGTCGTTGCCATCTATTGTCTCATTCGGTCAGTGCAGCCAATGCCTTCTCATTGCCGGACAGTGCCGTAGCCATCGCGCACGCGGTTCTCAGTGCCTCCAGCTTGTCGCGCTCCTTCAGGATTTCGGTGCGCCAGATCAGCTCCGACGGCGTGAGATCTATTCCGGGGCGGCCGGTCTCGACTTCGTATTGCAGCGCCATCTTCACGAGGGTGACGATGCGGCCATCGACCGGGAGACCGTCTGCGCAGTGCGTCACGCGGCCAGCAGCTCGTTCTCGTCCTCCGGATCCTTTGGAATGATCCCCTCCGCCTGCAGCCGACGGAGGAACTTGAGAAAAAAAACTTCAACGGGCTCATCGCGGAAGGTGACCTTGATGGCGAAGATCGCGATATCTTCGAGAAGGTCGTCCGGCGCAGACTTCAGCCACGCTTCGAACTCAGCATCCCCCTCTGCATCGCAAGCGAACGCGATGAAGGCGGCGACCGCATCATCGCCCGCGGCGAGCAGCGCAGCGCGGAGATCTTTACCCTCGATCACCTGGATGAGGCTGGGGAAGCGGCGACACAGGCGGAGCATCTGCAGGATCGTCACTGCGCGCATCGGGACGGTGACATCGCCGTAGACGAAGTCCTCGAACTTATGGCCGGCTGCTGCCATGAGAGCCGCGATGCCGGACATGGGGACTGTCGAAGCCTTGAGATTCTGCTTGGTGTTCTGGGCCATGTTTCCTCCTTGAAATGGCACGGATGGAAGGAGGAGCCGGAAGAGATCCGGCCCCGATCGGAATTAGCTTTTGAGGACGGTCATGCGGCCGTAACGGAAGCGGGAAGGCTTGGTGCCGTCGGCGTACACGCGACCCGTGAACTGCATCTGGGTGTAGTCATCACCACCCTGCAGCGCGACTTCGCCACTCGGAGTCAGCTTCACGTCCCAGAATTCCACATGGACAGGATCGCCGATCTCGTTGGATCCCCAGAGCGTCAGTTTTCCACGGAGACCGCTGTTCGCCATGAGTCCGAGCTGCTGGCGACCTTCGGCTGCGGTGATAGCCGCACCGGAGACCTCCATCTCGCCGCCGTCGGCTCCGGCGGTCTTGGACAGCCATTCGAAGTCGCCAGTCTCGCCCACCCAACGGTAGTGCGTCCCTTCGACGAACTCGATCGCGTCCGTGACTGCTCCGTCGTCGAATGTCGTGACCGTGGCGTCGCGGAGCCCCGTCGAATAGATGCGGCCGGCGACGAACTTCGTGAAGGTCACAGTCTTCGTGGTAGCTGCCTGCTCAAGGAACTGGTCAACGTCGTCCATCACGAAGGCTGCGCGGACTAGGTCGGAGATTGACAGAGCTGTCAGGCTGATGGTTGCGCCCTTCTGCAGAGGATCGGTGCGCACCAGCGTTTTTTCTGCGAACTCGCGCGACCAACGTTCCATCTCCTGGACTTCCGGTGTGTATCCGAGGGCCTCGAGGTCGCCGAGCTTGTAGGCGCCTTCCTCGCCATGAGGCTGGAACGAGCCCTGAAGCGAGTATTTCGTGTAGTCTTCCGTTAGCGGCAGGAACTTGTTCGCCATATGTTCTCTCCAAAATTAGTGGATGTTTGTGGAAGGCGAACCTTCCTTGGTTGTGACTATGCCTCGGAAGGTGACCCGCAAGGACGAGGTGCCTTGCTCTTCGGCTTCCAGCTCGGTGGGTTCGGACGTGCCGACGTATGTCCAGTCGAGGACTTTTCCGAAATCGAGGGTCGCCGGATCCGTCAGGGTCTCCTCGACCTTCGCAGCCAGCGCGTCGAGCTTCTCGTCCAACTCCTCCACGTCGGCGATCTGCAGAACCTGCACGTTGACGACGATCTGCCGCTGCAGTGGGCGCTGACCCGGGGGATTCTTGCCTACAGGGATCGCGGAGTCAGAGACGGACACGAACGCAAGCGGAAATAGGTCAGACTGGACGCCACGGAGCATGCGAAGCCGTGGCTCAACGAGGCCGAAATCGCCGCCAGCGCGCAGTCGGGCCACGACTGCGTCTCTAAGTTGCGTGCGGATGTGGCTCATGTGCGTTTCCTAAAAAGGTCGACCTCGCACATACCGTAACCATCGGCCGTGCAAGATTCGACTTCGTAGGTCACGCCTCCGATGACGAGCTGATCCCGGCCGGATCCAAGGAAAAGAAGCGTCAGGTCGCCGCCGCGCGTCGGCTCGAGCTTGAGGGCATCGGCAACGGCGCAGCGCATGATGGGGACATTGAAGTCCGTACCGAGGCCGTCTGCAGAGACCCTCGTCGACGACGCGTTGAAGATGACCTGCAGATTATCGGATGCGGTCGTGCCATCCTCGCGATGCCGGATCCATGTAGCAGCGGACGGCACCGCGAAGGTGCGGAGGAAGATCCGGGGGAGTGGGGCGAAGATGCGGGCTACCATCAGTGCAGATCCACCCACGATGTGCCGTTGTAGACGCGCAGCTTGCTTGTGCTAGAATCGTAGTAGATAAGCCCGGCGACCCACGTCTCAGTAGGCGTGCCGCTGCGAGGCAGGACTTGCACAGTCTGCTTGTTGACCGCCAGTGCGCCGAACGCGTGCAGATAGTCGGTTGCGCCTGCACCGTTGCCGCGCTCTGCGTAGCGCAGCGTTGTATTCGCCGAGCGCGTGCCACTGAAATTCGCCGTCGATGTCGGTGAATTCACAGTGATATCGAGGTCATTCCCAGCATCGTTCGCGAAATCGACCGCAACCGTCGGCGTTGCGGTCAGGATCATAGAGATCCTGTTTCCGCGAACAGCGTATCCTGTGCCTCCGACTTGGACGCCTTTGATACCGTCTGTGCCATACTGCAGGCCTCGTCCGACGATGTGACATTCTGAGCCGAGCTGCATCAGCAGTCCGCCGCCCGGCCGCGCGTCGTCGACAACCAGATCGGTGAGCGAGATGCCGGTAGCTTTGTTGATGAGAGCCCATTCGGGGCTATCTCCCCACACGTGCAGCCCCATGAACTGKCAGCCTCCGGCTCTGGTGCCGATCTCGAAAGTCGCGCTACCGGCGAGTGCCGCTTGATTGTGACGGCTCATCGACACGATCATTTTTGATACTTGCGTGTCATGCGGGCCGTCGAAAACGGGCCATTCCCGGGAGAATTGAACGTAAAAGCCGTCAATCGTGGATTCCATGATGGAATCCGTGTTGTCGTTGTCCCATGCGGCCGCTGTTGCGCCCCAACGGCTGTAAAAGCCGCCGGCGGCGCAGTATTCGGACTCAACATCTTTGATGCTATAGGCGCGACCGTAGATACGGATGTTCCATCCCGTGGCCGAGGCAACCTGGTCTTTCTGTCCGTTAATTGTGAGGCGCTCGAGACCAAAACGATGGGGCCCCCCGGCAGTGTCCCCGGTGTACAGGCTCTCGAAATCCTGAGTCTTGAAGATGTCGCCGATGTACCCGGCGAGGCGCTTGAACCAGGTGATACGACGACCGGATCCGCGGTGGATGACCTTGCTCTTCAGCGCCACTTCGCCACCGACCCAGTATTCGCCAGGCGAATATTCGATGACACCGCCGCCTTTAGCGACGACGAAGTCTGTCGCTGCATTCACGCTGGTGGCGTTGTTGTATCCGGCTTCTGGCTTCGCGCCGAAGCAAGCTGCATGAATGCGTCCATCGAACTGCAGCTCCCACCACCTCGAATCTGCCGTTTGGAACTTACCCGCATGCGCAGGTTGGGCACCAACGACCTTGTATAGAGCAGCTCCGCCGTCGCCGGGGGTGTAATAGCCGCCGACTCGAATAGCCGTGACAGTCGACGGAAGCGTGACCGTCGACATCGTGGATGTCGTGTACTGAGCCCCGTCGATACCGTCTCGGCCCGCCGCCCCTACGTCTCCGGTATCGCCCTTTGCACCCTGGTCTCCAGGATCCCCCTTTGGCCCTTGCTGTCCGGTATCTCCGGCTGGCCCCTGTGGTCCAGTGATCTCGGAAAGGGCGATGAGATCCGCCCAAGCTCCATCCGTCTGCCGCCACTGAATTGCGGAGCCAGCTTTCTGTAGTTCGACCGACTTGCCGTTCTCACCGTCGACACCATTGACGCCGTCTTGCCCGTCGGCACCAGCCGGCGCAGAGAATTCGACCCAGTTTGTGGCATCGTCCTTCGGCTCGGCCGCAGACACAAACGGAGCGGCTGCCTGAGAAATGAACATTGAGGACGCTGCGGCCGACCCGGCCGCGAAGACATAGTCTGACGGATTGTAGGTCGCACCGAGGACGAAGGCTCCGCGGTTCGTCAGGCCTGTGCCAGCGTCACCCTTATCGCCTTTCGGCCCCTGCAGGCCTTGTGGACCGTCCGCGCCAGCAGGGCCCTCAGGCCCCTCGAGCGACTCCAGCCACTCGGTCTCGGTGCCGGTGAATCCATTGTCGACGGCGATCTGATAGGCCGACTTCCCGGGAGCGCCGGGAGTACCGCCGCCTGATCCGCCGATTGCGAGAGATGGTCCCATCATGGATCAGTTCTCCAGGATCTTGGTCGTGGTCGCGGTATCGACCGCGCGGAAGCGCAATGTTCGAGAACCGCCGGCGACGTTGAAGGGATGGTCGCCGGGACGCAGATGCCAGCTCTTGGCACCGTTGAAGACGTCGCCGCGGTAGACGAGCACGCCGGATCCTTCGGTGCCGACGGAGACCATCATCAGGGTCGTGGTCTCGCCAAGCTCATGGACGGTGTCGGCGGATGTCGACGCGACGGAAAGCGTGGAGACCCTCGCGGAATCGAGAACGATGCACTCAAAGCTGTCGCCGAGCGAGCTGACGGCGGTGGGGATCGTGTTGGCCATGGTCGGCTCCGGTAATGAAAGGGAATGGTGCGCAGCCGGGTAAAGGAGGAAACCCCGGCTGCGCTGTGCCTCTTCAGGATCAGATGAAGAGGATTCTGACGATGGCGCGGGGCTTCTCGGCGTAGGCCAAGAAGTTCGTCTCAGCCTGCAGCTCGACACCCTTGCCGAAAGGCATCGGCTCGGAAGCCATGTAGTAAGGCAGACCGATGGTGTTCGCGGCCTCGAGCGTGTCGGCTGGGCTGTAGTTGACCTTCAGCAGACCGTTCGCGTTCGGAACCATGAAACCTTCGTCGTCGGGGATGGTCTTCAGGCCGTTGCCAAGGTCAGTGATGTCGACGGACTTCACCTCGATGTTGTCCGCGATCATGAAGCCCGAGCGGTTGTCGGCACGGAGGAACGCGCCGTCCTGCCAACGATCGTAAGCTTCCTTGTTCGACACGTGCGACACGAATTCGTCGAAGACGGCAGCCGGAAGTGCGACGGTGAACTTGGTGAAGGTGTAGCCACCGAGTTCCTTCTCAGCGAGACGCTTGGCGGCGATCATCTTGTCGCGCAGGTTGATCGTCGCATCCGAGAGATCGATCGTGATCTCGTTGCGGGCAACACCGAACTCGTCGAACCAGTCGTAGAGGACGGATCCGTCTGCGTCGTAGAGCACGCCCTGGATTGCTCCCCACTTGCCAGCGTCAATCGTGAGATTGAGCTTGCCGAGCAGGTCAGCACGCTTTTCGGCGAGCTTGGCTTCTACACTCTCCATCGTGTTGTCGGAGCCGAACTGACGCACGCCCTGGACCTCGCTGGCCATGATGGAATCAAACTCCGGATAGTGCGGCACGTCGAACTTGCGCAGGCGGCGCTTGGTGGACGACTGACCGCGACCGATGAAGCCACGGGGCTGCGACTTCACGACACCGATCTTCCCGTCCTTCTCCTCGACCGAGACGGTCGTCGTGTTGATGCCGGACTCGACGAAGGTCGCGAAACCATCGACCGAGGTTGGCTGCGGAGGCAGCAGGTTGATAGCCGCCGTGAGCGACATGAACGAAAAGACATCGCTCTTGAATACGTTTGCCAGATTCATTTTTTGAACTCCTGTTCGTGTTTTGTTCCGAGAGCGATCAGACGGTTTCGCGGACGATGATGAAGGTCTTGGCGAGCAGCGGCGTGGCTTCGGCAACCGTCAGGCCTGCGCCTGTGACCAGCTCGCTCGACTTCACGGATGCTTCACGGACGATGGCGGCGGCCTTGAAGGCGACTGCTCCGGCGACGTTGCGACAGACGATGGCGTACTTCGCATCCCCATCGACATCTGCATCGACGAGAGCCTGGGTAGCGAGAGCGTAGTTCCCGGCTTCATCCGAGATCACGACGGATCCGGACACGTAGGTGCCGGCTGCGAGCGTGATGACTTCACGGCTGCGGCCGGATGTCTCCTCGCCGTGCAGGAAGGCTTCGTCGGCTGTGCCTTGCGTAAGGACTGTGGGCATGGGTGTTTCTCCTGGTTGGCGCTTAGCGCTTGTTTCTGGCCGCAAAGACGGCGGAGGGATCGAATGCGGCGACGGCCGACCGAGCTGCGGGCTTCACTGCGACGGCGACGTCTGCTGTCGGAGCGCCGCGCTCGGCAATCGTCTTCGCGACGGCGGACTTGATGTCGGCTGCACGAGCGCCGAGAGCGCGCATGTCGGTGACAACCTTCTCAAGGCCATAGCCCTTTGCGATGCTGCGGACGGCTTCGACTTCCTGCTTCTCTTCGTCAGTCGGGTCGTCGCCTTCGGCACGCTCGCCGTCGGTCGTCTCCTCTTCGGCGGCTGCAGTGGTGTCGTCTTCGGCGCGTGCTCCACGCAGTGCGCGGATCCGCTCAACGAGGTCTTCGGGGATTGCGTCCTCGGCAGCGCCGATTGCCTCTTCGGCCGATGCGACAGCGTCTTCGGCAGCCTTTACGAGGGCTTCGATGTCCATTTTCTTCTCCTCAGGTTTGTTGGAATCCGCACTCCGGACGGTCGGCGAAGGCACGAATCCATGGAGGCTGCGGATGAAGGAATTCGGATCGGCTCCGACAGGCACGAGACTGCCTTCGGTCAGGAGCCATCTCTTGACGAGCAGCAGCGGAACGTCGCCTTCGCGCTCGACCAGCTCGGTGTCGCGGCGCAGGTCATAGTCGTAACCGGCGCTGATCTGACCGAAATAGCCGTCGATGATGTCCGGCAGCAGTTCGGCGTGCTTGCGAGCGAGGGAGGCGCGGCCGACGACTGCGGTGCCTTCGACGCGAACGTCATCGATCTTGCCGAGGATCTTTTCGATGCCGGAATACGTGTCGTGGCAGTCGATCAGCGGCATGCGAGGGGCGCGGGATAGGTCAACGCCCGCTGCGACCAGAACCTCGTCCATCTCGATGTAGGAGCAATCCATGCCGTCGGGGATCGGCTGCGGCTGGCGAGGATCCGGGAGGAAGCGTCTGACGGGATGTTCCGTCGTGATCACGACGTCGAAAGACCGCGTAGTTTCGTCGACAGAGGTCGGTGCACCAGCGAACGCGCGAACGGATCCAGGACGCGGCGCGCGCTGGTCAGTTGTCGGCGATGTCGAAGGTTTTGCGGGCATTCGCTCTCGTCTCAGAGGTATCTGACGAGGAGCGTCACCTGGCGCGCTGCAAGATTCGAGACGGAGGAAGCAGAAAAATGGAAGCTCCCGATTTCGGGGGCTTCAGGTAGCTAGTCGACATCATCCTCCACGGGAAGCGGATTGCCGTGTTCATCAACACCGGCGACCCAGCGCAGGAACCACTTCCACTCGTCGGAACCCATGTATGCGATGAGATCGCCGCGCGTCTTCACGCCCTGTTCCGCGAGGTCAACCCACTCTTTGACTTCGTCGTCGGCGCGGTCGAGCGGTAGGCATACCGACCACTTGCCACGGCCGTCCTGGCAGACTGCCAAAGCAAAATTCGGGAGGCGGTCGAACGGCAGAGRCTCGTCCATGCGATCGCGGTAGTGGTCGACAAGGTAGCCGAGGAACACCTCATTGGCGTCGCAGAGCTCCTTATATTCGGGGACGCTGGGGGTCTCGAATCCGTACTTCTCAAACACCTGACTTGCTCCTTCGCTGGTTGATCAGATGCGGCAGAACTACCGGACCCTCATCTCCTCCGTCAACACATATTGGCACGATAACGATCAGAAATAGCCGTTTCTTGGCAAGAACTTAGTGTATCAGCGTTTCCATAACTCAAGGATTTCTCCGTGATATTTTCGGAGCTTGTAAACCCGTTTTGCCGTCACCCCGCAGACATAATCGAACCCGGATCTGACGCACCGCTCCCATCCAGATTCTCCAGCTCGTCCTCGACCATGGTCGACTGCAGGATGGCGTTGAAATCCAGTCCGTCGAGGCCGGCATAGACATCGTACTTGAGACCGAGACGCATGGCGCGCTGCTGGTCGAGAGCGTTCTCCTCGTCGATATCTTCGACATCGTCGCCGAACATGGAGGCTACGCGTTTGCGGCTGATAACGCCGATACGGATCGCTTCCTTGAGAGCGGCGACTTCCTGGACCGGGTGGATATGGCCACGCGCCGGCGGCATAAACTCCACGTCGTAGTAGTCGTCGAGGGTCTTGCCCGGCTCCGGCTTCCAAAGGTCGGCGAGGTAGCAAGCGTCCACAAACCGCTTCCAAACAGGGCGGTAGAACTGGCTGATTGCGAGTTCCTGATTTGCCTCGATCGCTCTGGTGACTTCGAGGTTGTTGGCGCGCCACTGTCTGTCATTCAATTTCTCAAAATTGAGGGTGACGTGCTCGACGGACAATCCGAAGCAGACGGCGACCTCCGTCATGCCCTCGCGGCGGAACACGGGGTAGTTCTGGTCGTTGCCCTGCGGCTGCGAGAAGGTGATCTCATATCCGGGATCCGTAATGGTCCAGGTGCCGGGGGTCATGCCAGCGAAGTCGATGCCGTTGTTGTCGACACCGTCTACGCCGAGCGTGGCCTTGCCGTCCTCGCCGAGAGGCGGTGTGATGAAACCGCCATGCATCGCCTGGCCCTTCTTTCGCTCCAGCTCGGCTTCGTCGTATGTCTTGAGGTTCTCGGCCTTGTTGAGCGCTGGGGCACCCCACGGGACACCGCGCATGGATTCGAAGCGATCTGGCCGATACAGGTGCAGCACCTCCGATGCCGGTACGCGCTTCGGCAGCAACGACCGCTTGTCGAGTCGGGCGAAATCCTTCGGGTGGTGATCGTACATCCAGACCGCATCGACACGGTCGATGGGGTTCTTCTCGATCCCGTTGACGATTAGGTTGCCGTTCGGAGCTAGCTCGTTCTTCTCGGTCGGCACGTAGTCCGCTTCCAGGACTTGGAGCTGGAATGGCACGCCGGAGCGCATATCTTCCTTCCGGCGTGGGCGGAACCGCACGAAGGATTCACCGTCGCGGGGTTTGGCCACATAGATTCCGTGAGCGAGAAGATGCAGCGGCAGCACACCGCGGGYATCGGCCTCCCGTTCCCAGCGTCTCCAAAGCTTTCGAAGGATAGGAWCCTTGATGCGCGGCTTGATGCCGTATCCGATCACATTGTTCGCAACCTGACGGCAAGCATTGGCATAGAAACCATCGTTGGCGAATGTCCAGCGGCTGCGTCTGCGGATCTTGTCTAGTTCGCTGTTGGCGGAATTCGGCCCATAGTCAGGAGCGAATTCGATAGAAGGCGAATTACTGGCAGCCTCGTAGAACGAGCGGGATGCGCCGAACCCGAAGCTAGAACCAAGGTCGGTCTGGAACTGGCGGACGATGCCATGTCGTGCAAGGAACTTGGTGTTCGCGGCAATGACGGCAGCCGGCGACGTGGTGGTCTTCGCCTTGGATGTACGGGAGGTCGTGGTGCGAGCCGCCATGTTACCAGCCTCTCTTCGAGATCTGGCGAATCCTGCGAAGCGCGGGCTGCGCGGCCGGGACTTCGGGCGAATTCATGCGATCCCACGCAGCATAGAGGTCGGCGAGGATGGCTTTGTAGTTGTCGCGGGAGGTCCATGTGACGGATCCGCCTCCTGGGCCTGAGGTCGTCACCGACGCGGCTCCCGTGGAAATGCCCTGTTCGAGAGCGACAATCGCTTCCCGGATCTCGAGGGCGGACCAAAATTCGCCAAACCTATTCATGCTACCTCACCGTCGCGGCCATCCCGCCTTGATCTGCTTCATAACCCGCCGCGGCTGCTGCACCTCGACGAGCGTGGACTTTGTCGGCTTCTGCGCGACCTGAGCCACTGGAGGAGCAGCCGTCTGCTCCGGGGCTTGCGCTTTCGCCGTGGATCTACGCTTCGGCTGCTCGGGTACGACTAGACGCGGACTTTCCGCTGCACGACGCTCCTGTGCGTGTGCCGACATGTCGAGGCCGCGGTAGCCGATCTCTCCCGTTTCCGGATCATGGATCGTCTCCGGTATCCCGAGGGTTCCCGCTGCAAGATTCAAGTTTGACCAGACGGTTGGCTTGGCGAGCTGCAGGCCCTTCAAAGCCGCATAGGCGTACGCCAGACAGATCCATTCTTCCTCGGTTCGGCGACCGCGCTTCTTCTGCCAGTAGTAGCCAGCTTTGACCTTCACCCGTTCCTCGCACATGAGCTTGTCGAGGTAGTCGGGGCGCATGGAAGGCGGGATCATGGTGCCGTCTTCATCCGTACGCTGCAGGAGTCGGTAGATGTGATCCTTCGCCAGACCGGAGTCGATCCTGTAGTACTGGGTTCTAGTTTTCTTGTGCCCTGTCGGCTTTGTCGGCCAGACGTAGGTCTCGCGCTCGCCCCTTGTTTTGTTGTTACCGATGATGGCCCAGACGGAGCGGGAAACGGGGAAAGACGCTGCGAATAGGCGCACCTCGTCCGTGAAACCGCCATTCGAGTCCATCGCCGTCGCCATGATCTGCATGGTGCGGCCGTCTCGGCGCTTCCAGTGACGGTTAAGGAAGGCGCGCACTTCCTCATCAGAAGATGGGTCGCCCGGCTGTCCCTGGAATACCCAGTGTCCGATGACGCGCATGCCGCCGTATCGTGTCCACCCGACGACAGAGAACTCGCGGCTGTTGATCTCGTAGGCGGTTCGCTTGCCCTCCTTGTTCTTCTGCGTGTCCCCACCGCAGGTCAGCAGCACTACGTCGTCAGGAACCTCTTCCGGATACGGCCGGATAAGTTGCGAGACAGTGCTCTCGTCGAGGCCGACGCCGAGATCGTCCCAAGGCTCCGCCATCTTGAAGGTGATGAACTCTTTGAGCTTCTGAGGGTCGCCCTGCGCCTCGAGCCACTGCTGCGCGAGGATCTTCCACGCGGCACCAGGCGACATGGAGATCCACGATGGCGCATGGATGCCGACGTTGCCTGGCTGCGTGGGAATGGCGGTCGGGCGATACTCGCCGGCTTCGATAATGGTTTCCTTCTCGTCCTCGTAAATGAAGCAATCGCGGTCGGTGTCGCACTTGTAGTAGGCGCGGGCGACATGGCCGTGCTCGTCGAGATCCCAGCGGAAGCCGTAGCGCGTCTTGTCGCTTCCCCAGCGCAGCTCCTGCGTCGTCTGGCAGTTCGGGCAAGTGATGAAGAGCTTCCGTTTGTCCGAGGTCTGCCACTCGCGCCACACGACAGAGACGTCACGAATGCCTGGCGTGCTGCCGATAATCAGCTTCGAATCCACGAAATCGGTACCGCGGTTTCTGAGCTGCGAGACCTTGTCGCCAGCAGAATGGCCACGCGGCTGCCATCCGTCGCGGTCGGCTTCGTCGGCGAGCTGGAGCCACGACGTGAAGGATTGAAGACTGTCTTCGTTGAAGGCCGCGCGGAAGTAGGCGATGGCACCATTGCGATATCGTTGCTCGGCCATGGTGTCGGCGGGCTCACCGCGCTTGATCTCGCGGATGATATCGRCGACGGCCTGGACACGGCCGTAGAGCGTGGCGATCTCGTCCTTGAAGAACCGCTCGGTGTCTCCGTCGGTCGGGAAGACGACGGAGATGCGCTTGGCGAGGACGGCCACGCAATATGCGAAGATGACACGAAGGAGCTTCGAATAGCCGATCTGGACTCCCTTGAGGACGGTGACCTGTCGGCAGTTCGGATCGTGGAAGACGGCATTGCCGATGGCGCGCTGGTAGACGGACAGGCGCATGGGACCGGCACGCGAGGATTCCTGCGCCGTCAGGTTGACGTTGTCATAGACCCATTCAACGAAAGGCGGCTTCTCCGGCCACCCAAGATAGGTTGCGCGATATTCCGCGAGGAGCTGCTTGAACTCCTCCAGACCCTCGGCGAAGTCGGACTCCGCCAGAAGCTCGGTCGCCTCCGCCCGGATGTCATGGAGATTCAGGGTCATGGTCAGCCCTTCCGCAGCGCGTCGGCCTCGGTGTCGGCAACCAGCGCCTTCAGCGCTCCCTTAATCTGCTCCTCGGCGACATCGCGGATCTTCGACGAGATCTTGGCGTCCACCTTGCCTGCAAGAGTGTCAGGGATCGCGATGAGACGGAGGCGAAGCTCCGCATAATCGCGGCGCACGAGGTCGAGCATGTCCTGGATCTTCGCCACCATGCGGATGTCTTCGGCAGCGGCGACGGACGCGGAGATCATCTTCATGACGGCCGTCTGGGCCTTGGCCTCGTCCTCCGACATGCCACGCACATCGCCGATCTTCTCAGCAACCTTGGTGGCAGCTCGTTCTTCAAGCCATCGGACGGCTTCGGCACTGTCGATCACCCACGAGATGCCGCGCTCACGATCAGCCTTTTCGACGACCGGCATGCCCTGATCAATGTACTTCTGGACGGTGTTGCGGTCTCTGTTAAGGAAAGCGGCGAGCTTCTGAAGCGACATGTGCCGCGCCTTAGCTTCCGATCGCGTGGATGCGAGGGGTGCTGAATCCTCTGTCTCCGACGCGGGAGGCTGCGGGGTGGAATTTTTCGATTTCAGCACCCGGGAGGATGCGGTCTTGCGAGGAGCCATGCGTGAAAGTCCCAGTGTTTTCTGGGACTAGGAGGCGGCCAGCGTCTGCAAGATTCAATTCATGGACGGGAGGGTGCTGATGCTGAATGCAATTTCAAAAATTTTGGCGGAGCGACGACGTGGGGTCGCGAATTACCCGCACTAGACCCGCCCCCTCAGGAGCCTCCGGCGGTCACCGAAGGCTTTTGGCCACGAGCTGAACGAAGCCTAAGAACCACAGCAGCGACAGCAGCCCAACGAAGATCTTCCATTCCCGTGCCAAGCGACGCTCTTCGGCTGCTTCCGCCTCCTGCTTCGCCTTCTCGTCGGCTTCGCGCTTGGCGATCTCGGCCAAGAGACGCGCTTCCTGCTCCGGAGACATCGCGAACGGATCCGGTTCAGAGCCGTCGGCATCTGCCTTCCAGAACCCGCGATCAAGTTTCGATGCGATGGTCATGCCGCTTCTCCCATCTCCCTCAACCCAGCCACGACCGCACGCTCGATCTCCTCGAGCGACGGCACATACCTAGTGTCGAACTCCTTGATGACGTGCAGAGCGAACGCCCGGAGGTCTTCGTCTGGCATCTCTGTCCAGGTCGCATCCTCGTTGTCGAAGTGGACGACGAGACTGGCCCCTGAGTTTTCTACCGAGATGTCGTTTGTTCCCAGCCCCTCAGCGAACTTCTGCCGGGTCTCGAGGTAGATGGCTATGGCTAGAGCTTCGGTGTTGATATGGCGAAAGCTCTCGAAAGCGGCGCAGAAGCCGTTGGCCTGAACCCACAGCTTCTCGAGAGCGGGGTCGAACGACACTCGGACGGTCGACTTCGAATAGTCGGTCTCGAAGGTGAGCCTGGCAACAAGCGGGTCGGTGGAAACGACGTCGACACGGCTGGTGTAGTCATAGATCTTGCTCATGCCTCATCTCCCACCGGCAGCCTCTCCTCAACGTACGCCCACGCGGCATCACCTGCCTTCGCCATACGCTTCTCAATAGAAGCCCATGCGGCTGCTTTCTCGTCATCGGTCATGATCTYCCTGAAGACGATCTCGGTATCGAATGAGGGTGCCGAGGTCAGGCTGCCGTACTCGTAGCCTTGCCGCTTCATCTCGGCATGGTATGCCTGCATCCACCTGAAGGGCGGCAGCGCGGCTGCATCGTCGGCCGAGAATCGCGCACGGATGATTGCCGCGAACTGCTCGGCGTGAACACTCCCCGGCTTACCGGCAGCGATGTCGATCTGAGCGTGGCGCTCTGGTGCCCAAGGAGTCGTGCTCATGCCGCACCCCCATCCCTGAAGGTGACGTACCCGTTCGCATCGATATCGGCGTTGCGGAAATCGGCCTCGGTGCGCGGCTTCGCCGTCGTATCCTTCGCCCACTCATGGGCATCAATCACGATCTTCATCAGCCTGCCGTAGATATCCCGGTTGGCTTCTCGATCAATCTCGCGACGGATCTTCTTGAGAACGCGCTTGAGGCGATCGTTATCTGCCTGTGCCCAGCGCAGATCCTTGGCTATCTCCAGCGACTGATCGATGCGAGAAAGGTACTCCGCGTGGAGGCTGCTGTATGCTTCATTTGCGTAGTCCAGATCCGCCTTCGGCACGAAACCGATCTCGTCCATCCACGACTTCAGGATTGTTTCAGCAATCAGATGCGCGCCCTCTTGGGTAGAGGAGGGGATGTCAAAGTCGCGGTGAGTATCCGCAGCCTTTCCTGGAAAGGCCTTCAGGATGTTGAGAATACAGGAGGTCGTTTGACCCCCAACTGTGTTCTTGTAAATCACACAAATCAGCGAGCGACCGAAATATCCGTACTCATCGCCGCCACCCATATCTTCCCACTTGATCACGCCCATCGCCGCACCTCCTTCGCATTCGACAGGATAATGGTGTGCGCCCGATCAGCCTGACGCAAACGCCGGCGGAAATCGGATCAGTCGTCATCCGCCCACGCGACGTCACGATAAGCCTTCCATTTATCGATGAGCGGCTGCCAGAGATCGGAGTGTTCCGGCCATCCTCCACGAGGAGAAGTGCCGTAGTTGATAAGGTCATGCCCGGCGAGTACGTAGAGCATGAACTCGGCGATGAAGCCTCTGCGCTCGATGAGATCGAATGTGGTGCGATCCCGCACCGCTTCGAGAACCTCGATCATGATGTCGTCGGACTCGCTGCAGTATGAGCCAGAAATTCCCTGGATGACATGATTCCACGGATTGAACGTATCGAGGCCGATCTCGTCGGTGGTCTTCGGAAGAGGAAGCGCGAGAGCTGCCTCCAGCTTTCTCCGGTTTTCCATCCGAAAGGTCGTAAWCGAGTTCTCCGTCATCTCCAGTCTCCTGTTATCCAGAAAATGGTGCGCGCCCGCCGTGCCTCGCGCAAACGCCGGCGGAAATCGTATGATCACGGTCTCGATGATTCGACGGGGCAATAATGGACGCGATCAACATCAAGAAGTGCACCAAATGCGGAGGCACGCGCTTCAACACCTGGGATCGCTGCATGGACTGCAGGAACGCCCGGGGACGCGTCCGGCAGGAAAGGATGAAGGCGAACGGCGGGAAACATACCGCAGCCGAATGGAAGGCGCTCCTTGCCGCCAGTCCCGTATGTGCCGAGTGCAAGCGACCGTGGGATGCGATCCCGAAACGTCCGGACCCCCGCTATAAGCACGTCTGGACGAAAGGTCACAAAATCCCGATCTACCACGGCGGCACCGACGACATCTCGAACATCCAGGCCGAATGCTACGAATGCAATTTCGAGAAGAATGCAGGCCCGCTGAAGCGGAATCCCTAAAGTTGTACCTAGTCCTGTGAGGGATCCATAAGTTTCGCGGCGTAGACACCCGGCCAGTCATTCAGGCAGGCCGGGGATTTCATGCCTAAAACTCTCTACCACTGGTCCAGGAAGTCRCTGGACGTCTTCTCACATAATGATCCGAGGTTTGAAGTCAGAACTCAGGGGCATGCATACGCCCTCGATGACATCGACAACAAGTCGGGTGCGACATCTCGCTTCGAAGCGAAGTCGCTGATCGTCTTCACTGAACAGGCCGCTGAGTTGTTCGAGAAGCACCCTTTACCGACGATGATGGGGTGGAAACGGCTGTTCGGGCAATACTGGACGAAAAAGTTCCTGCACGACCTGCGTTGGAACGCTTCAGACGCATTCCGCTGTGGCGAAGTCCTCGTGATCCGAAAAGGTGAACTCGTGCCGGTGACCTTAAAGGAGCGTATCCGCGATCAATGGGCTCGGAGAGCGGTCGTTCTTGTCATGGATCTTCTGATGCTGCTTTTCCTCGCTGATGCCGCGGTCTCGATCACTACTGAATGGGGCGTGCTGAATTGGCTGTCGCCAGAGATGAGTACCACGATAGGCATCGCGATCATGGTCGTGGGTGCGGCTGTGGTCGTGACTGTGATGTGCCTGATGCGGGTAGGGAAGAGCCGCAACACTGACGGGACCGAGTGGGATTATCGTTCAGAGCTTGAGTGTGCCATGAAGGCTGCCGAGGAGGCGCGCATCCGGGAAGAGAAACAAAGGGAGCGCGGGTAGCGTTCTATGCCCACCTTCGAATTCGAGTTCGACAACCATGAGGATAGCGTCGCCGGCCACGCTGCCGCCAAGGCTCATGATACGACAGCGGCCTGGATGGGAAATCTAAGGGGCACCGGGTATGTCGTCACTTGCGACAACGCGGTGGCGGCGATGGCTTGTAAAATGATCAAAGGCGCGAGAACCATCCGGCAGCCTTGATCGGTAGCGCGCAAATCAAATCCGCCGCCGAGGATGAGCCGGACGGCGGATCGGGGTCTTATGAGACGGATACGGACATTTTCGGCAGTTACGAGACGACTACGGACGTTTTGTCGTGCCCCTGATCTGCTTTACTGCTGCGTCGACGACGTGCGCCTCGATTTCCCGGGCGAATTCAATGAGGCCGGCGTGCGAGATCACCTCGTATGCGATGCCAGTCGACGACCGCTCTTTGTGTGCACTGTTGCTCACCGCGATGTCGATGATGGCCTCGTCAGATAGCGGAGTCTCGAAGATCTCGGCGGAGGCGAGCGCCGCCAGTCCGGCAGGGGTGATTTCGATTGCCGGGGTTTCGTTTGTCTCCTTCCAAGGCTCGCCGAGATCGACGGTATAGAACGCCGCCATAGTACCGTCAGACTGCGTGTCAGCACCAGCGATGACGATCTGCTCCTCCGAATCCGTGGCCTCGTACGGCCAGTCCGTGACGACATCGTATCCAAAATCAGGCGGGAGCGTCGTCCAGGTGCCGGGCTGCAGGCGCTCAAAGTCGCGCTCGTTCTCGGCATCGGAACGCTCGCAATACTTCGACATCCGCTTCTCGGCTGCGTCCTGCAATGCGTTGACCAGATAGCTGATCGTGCGCTCACCGATCTCTGGGCGCTCAACGAGGAGCGTCTGTAGGTTCCTCCAATCGCGGTCGCAGGTTTTGCTGAGATCCATGTCGACCTGCGCACGCAGCACCTTCCCATACGAATCCAGTAGCGTCGCCAGGCTCGCTTCTTCAGCCCTCTCGGCGGCGTTCCATCCTGCCATATCTCTCGAAACCCAGCCCAACTCGTGGTGCCAGACCTGTCCTTTTCCGTCCTTCTCGCGACGGTCTCCCTTTTTCGGCATCACATCCTCCTCGTTTCGGTGCCTACAAGGATGGTGTGCGCAGCCGCCGCTCGGCGCAAACGCCGGCGGAAATCAGGATCGCCCGATGATGGTGCCAGCGGTGTAGGTTCTGTTCTCGCGGTAGAGGATAATGCGCCCAGGAAGGGCAGTCGATTGCCAGCCCGCTGGGAGCACTGACAAGACGGCAAGGATGACCTCCCGCGTCGTCGCCGGCTTAACGGCGAATGGCGGCACGATGCTATTCACGAGATCCGGATGAGGTTTCCTGACTTTACCGGGTTCTCCTTCCGCTCGAAGCGTGTACGGAAGCTCGGCTCGTAGYGCGTCCAGCACCCGTGCAGCCGGAACGCCGCCGTCGGTCTTGATATCGACGGGATGATCGAGGTCGATGGGATATTGGGCGTCGAATCCTGCGGCCTTGAGCTCCGTGGTATCGCGATTGCGGCCGGGATCATTGGAGCCGAAGCCGCTGAAGTTCCACCAGACATCCGCCGTCTGCGCGTAGTGCCGGATTAGCAACTTTTCCAAATCCATGGCCGTGAAGACAAAGACGCGAGCGCACTTGAACTGCACGTCCTCGGGCTTCAGGTTCTGGCGATGCTGGATCGTCCACGCGTGTTTCGAGAGGCGACCGCGTAGCCCTGAATCTGCATCGGTCTTGCCGACGTAGACGACCTGGCCGCCGACGAGAAGCTGATAGACACCTTGTTCGTCCGGCACCTGCATGGTGTGCTCGTGGGTGAGCGACGCCGAATCCATCTCTGCGAACTTGTCGACCAAGCTCTTCAACAAGGCCGACGGCAGATCGAATTCGAACTCAACGAAGCCCTCCGCCAATCTCAGACTCCGATCTGAGCGGCGACGCTGCGGCCGACAACGGCTGCCAAGTCGACCGGCACGGCGTTGCCGAGCTGGCGCATCGTCTCCGTCCACGATCCGTGAAAGACGTAATCGTCCGGGAAAGTYTGCAGGCGCGCGCTTTCGCGAACGGTGAAGTACCTGACAGATCCATCAGGACGACGAAGCATGTTCTCGCCGCCCGGAACACCGTGAACGCCAGCCTTCAAGGTCTTGGCGGGCTCGTGCAGAGGGCTGCCAGTGTGCCCGGGGTATGAACGAGCACCCGGTTGGTAGCGATGGTTATGGACGATGATGTCGCCCGGGATCTTTTTGGTGGGATCCGGAAGCCCTACAAGCGCGTCGGCAACGGTGCGCCACGGCAGCTCGTCCGGCATCGACATCCTGCTGATGCGGTCGCTTCCAACGATCTCTGGCCGATCCTTCTTTGCAACGCGATGGCGATCCCAGTATTCGCCCATTRCCTGATCCCAGATCAAGGATTCACGCGAATGCG
Organism: Rhizobium sp. LCM 4573; assembly: GCF_001854865.1. Lineage (GTDB taxonomy): Bacteria > Pseudomonadota > Alphaproteobacteria > Rhizobiales > Rhizobiaceae > Neorhizobium. The sequence continues at coordinate 168,580 of NZ_MDDW01000002.1, forward strand.
TCTCGTGAGGGAAGTGGAATGCCTTCCCGAGATCCTCGCGGATGCCGACGAAGAAGACACGCTCGCGCTTCTGCGGGATCCCGTAGTTCGCGGCATTCAGAAGCTGTGTAACGACGCGATAGTTGAGTCCTTCACGGCTGCCGCTCGTATGATGCTGCTCGAGACGAGAAAGGTGATCTCCCCAGGACTCGTCATCGCCCTTGATGATCTCCGGGTGCTCGAGCTGCAGGCGGATGTATTCGAAGTAGTTGCGAAACGAAGCGCGGGTGAGTCCTTTGACGTTCTCGAATATAAATGCCTTCGGACGAGCCTGACGGACAGCACGGATTGCCTGAGGGAACATATCGCGGTGGTCATCGTAGGCCGCATGCTTGCCTCCCATGGAAAAAGGCTGACATGGAGGCCCTCCTGAAACGAGGACTATCTTGTCTTCGAAAGGGCGGAAATCGACATCGCGCACATCGCCGTGGCGGACTTTCCAGCCCTTGACGGCTTTCATTCCGCGCTGCTGGTTTTCCCTCACGGTATCGACGCAGTAATCGTCCCACTCGTAAACGCTGACCGGCCGGAATCCGGCATCATGTAAGCCGAGGCCCAACCCCCCGGCACCGGCGAACAGCTCAATCGACTTCATCGCAAAGGAACTTTCGTATTCTATCGCCAAGGACTGGGAGGTTCGACTTGCTCACCTCGCACTCCCACACGACCATCTCATCCCACCCCAGCGCCTCTAAACGGGCACTGTTTTCGGCATCACGTTGCGCGTTCCGTTCGAGCTTCGGCAACCAGAAGTCAAGTCTGGACTTCGGTAGACGCGCGAGTTTGCACGACGAATCAGCGTGGCGATGCCAGAAGCAACCATGAATGAAAATTACTTTTTTTCGACTACCAAAAACGAGGTCGGGAGTGCCGGGCACATCTTTTCGATGGAGACGATACCGAAATCCCATACCGTGGACCAGCCGGCGGACCACCAGTTCCGGCTTTGAATCCTTGCTCCGGATCCGGGACATYCGTTCCGAGCGGGATTTTGGGTCTAGTGTGTCAGCCATGGCTAGCGAAAAGGTTGCAACAGGATAATGTCGATGCTCTCAGATAGGGCTTGAGGGGACATGAAGCAAAGATTGGAATCGAACGCACGCAAAGTTGCCGCAGCAGCCAAAGCTCGTCCGGAAGAGACACGGTGGTCGCTGATCGGGGCTGCGGCTGGCGCTGCTCTCGGATTGCTGGTCGGTGGCGTAGGGATCGCGGCCATGGGTGGAGCAGCGGGTGTGCCGGCAGCCATCATCCTGGCACTCGTAGGCGGCGTGATTGGCAACAGGTACGGCATCAGCAAGGACAGACCTATTCGATGACGGCAYTCTTCGACACGGAAGCGGGTCAGTTCGCCAGTCTTGCGAAGCAGTACATGGAGGGAGCGCGTGTCCTGAGCGAGGCTCAGGCGGAACGCGGGAAGATCCTGTTCAGACCGACGCTCGGCCTAGCCGGGCACGGACTGGAACTGATGCTTAAGGCATGTGTCCTGTGGAACGGTGAGCGACCAATTACAAGCGGCCGCGCGGGGCATGCGGTCATATCCATGTGGGAGTCCGACACCTGCGCACCTCTCCGCGGACACCTGTTCGCCAACGCGATCATCGTCGCCATGGAAGCTCGTGAGCGTGGAAGCTACCCGGATGTCCCGACGGAAGAGGACGTTCTACCAGCGATCGACGCGTACGTCCGAGCACTGGGCGAACTGCACGCCGGCGGAGGCTATCCTCTCAGATATCCTGCGGATCCAGATACGATGGCGCCGCGGACACCGTTTCTCGTGGAGTCGCTCTGGAATACTGCTGACGGATTCGTAAAACGGCCTGATGCCTTCAAGATCTGAAGCCTGAACACGCACAAGAAAAGCCTCCCGCTGAGGCGACTTGCCTCTTGCTACCCGCCCAATTTGTAGCAACGCTACCCTGCGCGCTCGACAATCTGAGCATCATACGATGCCCGGATCCTCCCGTCCTCGACGCGATATCCGAACAGGATCGGCAGCTCGAGGGCATAGAGCTGATCGATCTCGGCGGGGGTGAACCCCTCCCGGAGCTTCTCATCTACAAATGCCATGATCGCATTCTCGATGACCGCCAACCGAGCGCGGACGGCATCACGGATTGCAATGTCGTCGCGGGTCTTCGGTGTCGCATGAGCGACAGTGACAGGATCCGCCAGATAGTGGATGGCYGGCTGCTCGGGAGCGGGATCCGGGGCGGCGGCCGCGGGGGTGGGCTTGGGCTTGCGAGGTGCCATTACGCTTCGCCCCGAAGGAAGACGACGTTGTCGGCAGCCAAGCCGTTGATGCGATCGATGTGAGCATACATTGATCTCGCTTCCCGGCGATCTACGACTGGCGGCGGCGCATCGACCCTGCGGACGTAGTCCCAGGCCTCCTCGTCCCACACGTGCAGATGCGGAGGGTGGTCGTCTTCGAGAAATTCGGCGAGCAGAGCGAAACCTTCCCGGAGATCTCCGAGGTGCCGCTTGTCGATGGAGACATAGCCATCACGGACGCGGACGAGGTCCTGACGAAGCTCGCTGGCGACGAGACGGCGATAGAGCTGCCACATGACCCCGTTGTCGTCCGGCAACGCAAGCAGATCGCATTGCGTCGTCACCTGCTTGAACAGATACCGCTGCCAAAGGTCGACCATCTTGCGGATGTCGTGCTCGAGGCCGAGCTGGATCCAGTCAATCCGCGGTGCTGATTGAGCGTTGGCGCGGATCGCCCAAGCGGGGAAGCGTTCGATGTTGTAAGCGGCTGCATGCATGACAATCCTCCTTGTCGTGTAGGAAGATTGTTTGTGCCGGCGAGGACTGAATCAAGATTCGTCGACGTATCCTTCGAGCAGCAGCTCGAGCACATCATCAGGAATACCTGACGACCTCTCGAACTCGTCTCCGCCCGCGTTGAGATTCAGCGCTGACACAGGGCCAAGGATCTTACGGGCTGTCGTCGGCAGCAGCGCATCGCCTTTCTTCTTCCGCTTGAGACGAAGCTTCTTCGGCTTTCTCTGATCAGTGCGTCCGAAAACGGGCACAGGCTGAGGTGGCGGAGCGTAACGAGACGGCGGAAGCGTGGCGCAATATTCATGGTGCAGCCGCAGAGCAGCGCGGAGATCCGATTGCTCTCTGGTCTCGAGATCGGCGAAGCCATCGCTACTTTCCAGAGCTTGGATCTCGAGTGCGATGTTCGCCAAAATCCGCCCATTGAGCATTCGCCGAGCCGTGTTGAGCCACGTGCGGATGTTGTAGACGGAGCCTTTGGATCGGACCTTGCCAGTTTCTGGATCTGGCCGCTTCAAGAACGCGGTGAAACCTTTGTCCAGCTTCGGAATCGAGTCGCCATGGTGCCGATCAGAGATGCACTTGCCGAGAGCCTGAGCGAGCGTCACAGGGACGGCGTTGGCGATCATGATGTTGATGGTCTCTTCAGACCATCCGCTACCAGGGCCGCGTGCGTTTTTCTTCTTTTTTCGCTGGAAGTCGTAATCGAATGGGAAGCCTTGTATCCGCGCGACCTGTGAAGATGTCAGGAAGTGGGTGTCTTTAATTTCTGCCGCATCGTCCGGATGCGGAATATAGGCATCGCCAACGGGTTGATGAGTATGTCGTGCGATGGTCGCGCAAGGCTCGTCTATCGACCTCACGCCGCGGCCATTCGGTTCGCCGCTCTTGCCCATCCATGGGCGGGCGAAGAATGCGCCCTTTTCTAGCAGTTCCTTGTCCTCGGGGAATTCGCGAGGATTGAGCATGTCCCGGACGACCATCTGTTTCTTAGATGCCGCTTCCAGAATTGCCGACCTCAGGAAATCGTCCCGCTCATCCAGCCGGCCAATGCAGAAGAATCGGTTACGGTCTTGCGGAACTCCATAATACGAGGCGTTGACGACGATCTCCGTCAAACCGTATCCATGTCGCTTCCATAGGCCCCGCGCGTATCGGTATTCACTGCTCTTTGCAGCTTCTGGAACGTTCTCAAACAGAAGCCACTGTGGACGTAGGATACAGATGATTTGCGCGAACACCTTTGTCAGCTCCGCGCGCTCCCCCGGAACACGCAAACCTRCTCTCGAGAAGTCCTGGCACGGTGGGCCGCCGACGATGACGTCTGGCTGCTCGTTCATCGCGAAGCACGCTTCCGCGACGTCGTTCAGATCCATGCGAATGGCATCCTTGCCCGCGTGACACAAGATCGAGTGCTGGRCTTCCTCCCACTCGAAGCTCAGCATGTGATCCAAACCGGCAGCCTCTAAGCCGATGCCCATGCCACCTGCGCCCGCGAAGAGCTCAATGAATCCCATCCCATTTCGCGGCCCAGCCATTTCTCACCCTCATTACATGGATATCTCCATTGAATAGTGTGGGACCGTTGAGCCCAGGTAAACGCGGCCGTCTACAAGCCCCCGTTGAGCTTGCGGAGGGCGCGGGTGATTTCGGCAGCGTAGAGCTTCTGCGGATCCGAATCCTTCACGCTCGCCGAGATCGTCGCATCCCAACGGAATGTCGGCTTGTAGACAGCCTCGTCGGACATGCGGGCTAGCAGCCTGATCTTGTAGTCGCCGTCACGCTTCGCGGCGCGCTGCCAGTAGCCCTTCTGATCGCCGATCTTGCCGAAGAAGATGCCGGGCTTTCCGGATGGATTGTTGGCAGCCCATCTTGCGGGGCCTGTGGATTTGCCAGCGGCGCGGAGCTTGTCACGCTTCGCTGCCAGCCGGGCGCGCTTCGTCTTCTCGGATTTGGCCTGCCGTGCGAGCTTCTTCAGGTAACCGCGCCTGAGATTGCCAAAGGCATTCTTCTCAGAATCGGGCGCGTCGGTCAGGACATCGTACGGTGTCGCACCGACATCGCCCTTTTTGCGGACGCCGCCGTTGATCAGGTAGGTCATGTAGCCAGCCTGCTGCGGCTGTATCCTGACGACGGCCTCCAGAGTGCCCTGCGTGGCCTTGTCGACAACGAATCCTTTTCGTGTCCATGCCGTCGGCTTGCCTTGGATAGTAGCGTCGGCGTGCTTCAGGAGACTCTTGCGGGCGTCGAATGCGAGGCCGCTTAGGAATCCTGCCTGAGCCTGCGGCAACACCTGCTTCTCGAGCCGCGTCATGTATCTTTCGAAGTTCCGGGTATCGAACTGGAAGACATCGTCCTTCGCCATGTCCCACCTCACAAGAAAAGAAGCCCCGGCGCGCGGGACAGGCGCAGCCAGGGGCCAAGTCGAAGGAACCGAAGAGAGAATTCTGCGGTACGATGATGATTTGTGYCGGCCACCATCGGCGCAAGCGGATTCATGACGCGCTCCGCACGGTGGCGCGGCGGCTGCGGACGAGATCTGGCAGCACGGTCGCGGCTTGGGTGAGCACCAAGTATTCCTCGAGTAGCGTCTGCTGCATGAGGATCTCGGAGGCGAGGTCGTCCATCGAGGAATGACAATCGGGATCATCGACTGCATCGCTAGCAAGGTCGACGATGGTGTCGTATGCGCAGACGTATTGGGCCACCGCCGCGCGCAGAACCTGCGGTTCGACGGGTTCGCCGCCGAGGTATGCGTAGATGGCTTGGCGAGGCGTGAGATCGGTCATCAGAGACCCCCGGCGGCGAGACGAGCACGGATGTCGTCGAGCTGCGGCGTTATCCAATGATCCTTCAGAAATGGGATCACGACATTCTCGATCCGATTGATCTCGAATTCCATGTCGTCGCGCAACTGCTGTATCTGCTCGACGAACTCCTCGAGTTTCGCCAAGATTTCATCAGCTAGGGACGCGTTAGTGCTGATTAGCTCATCTGCCGAGAGACCGGACGCGGGCGCGCCGAAGATGTAGTCGGACATAGCGGCGGGGCCCRCATTCTCGTAGCTCCAGGTGATGTCGTTTTCGCGAAAGACCCGGCCGTAGAATCCCTTTCCGTCCTGACAGGCGATGGCTCCCGCGGAGTTGGTTCCGAAGATCGTCTGGTGCATCGAGAGGTTGCTCGGACTTCCGGGTCCGTAGATGAGGTCGGTCACCGTCCATGGATCGTCCGAGAAGCTGAAACCAGGCTGTGCTCCCGTGACCGTGACGCGCCAGAGACGCTGGTCAAGCGTGCCACCGCCGGAGCCGCCGTTGTCTTTGAGCCAATTCGCGAGATCTTCCACATAGCTGAGCCGTGGAGCGAGTGTGTGGATGTCAGCGGATTTTTCGGCCATGTGGATTCTCCGGATGTCGAGATCCATGATCGCTGCGACTGACTGAAAGATTCAATGGCCGGCGAATTCGCAGATCGGATGCCCGCAATTTGTTCCGACTTAGAGCAACGTGCCTTGGGATATGCGGGATGCCTGCCGGCGATATCGGCCGGCGAACTTCGTCACTTCTTGAAAGGTTGCGTTGCTGCTAAGGACGGACACGACGCTGAGGCGGGCAAGAGCATGCCCCTTCGTTGAGTCAGACTTCGAGAATCCGACTCCGTTCTGCTGTTTGGCATAGTCGGAGTCTTCGGCTGCCACCGCGCCGATGACGAGCAGAGCTTCTCGGGCTTTGCCCCAGCGCGGATCGCGAGACGACGCTGGGGGACGGAAATGTCTCATTCACCACCTCCGTCACTACGGAAATGCTTGGAATGGCGATTCCAAATCATGAAGTAATGGGGGGAGCCGACAACGAGGACTCTGGTCATAGTGACTTGCTCCTCGACGCCTTCTCTGCGGACTTCCGCAGCGCGGCTCGGTCTCGGCGGTATAGCAGACGACCCATGGTCTTCCTCTTCGAAGCTGCCGCATCGTAGCCCCGCGCTTCCAGGATCCTCAGAGCGTCCGCAAGAACCGACTTGATCGGCGCGGGGAGATCCGCTCCCGACTCCTGGAGCTTCGCCAATGCAACGGAGACCGCCGCGGCGATGGCTGTATCGACGTGACACGCCTCAGGCACTGCGGCTGTTCGCAGTCCTGCTCTCCACCGCTCCGTCGCGCGGCGACCCAACTCGTTCCTCGGATCGGCTTGCCGTGGCATGCCCGTCACTCCCTCCCATCACTACGGGAAATGTCACGCTCGGCGTTGCAAGCGACAAAGGCTATCAGCCCGTCACTACGAAAATAAGGGATTGGCGGAGCTGGTCGAGCGGAGCGGGAGCGTAGCGTCTACGGGAGACTAAAAGTCTCACCCGGCCAGGGCAGATTCACTTTCATAGCGAGGAACGAGCTATATTCTCTTAGTCTTCCCCGGCAATTCCGTTTACCGCCATTTGCCCCTAGCGGTCTCCCAGAATCGTTCAATCTACAACTTGACCCGAAAAGCGGCTCTTCTGTCTACAACTTGACCTGCCGAACCCATCACTACGGGATCCATTATTCCGTCTCATCGCAGAATAATTTGTAGATGGACTATTGTGCTGTTCACCGCCGGCAAGAACCATAGTCATGTCAGCATGACAGATGAGGAGGACGACATGACCAGGCTATGGACTCGGAAAAAGACGATCGGAGCTGATCGGAAAGGCGTTCGAGGCGACATCCGCCTCGTGCATTCCAAGGAACGCGCCAGCCTGGACAAGGAGCCGACATCAGAGCGGGGAGAGGCCATGGTGAACTCCATCCGCTTCTACGGCGCTCGCGAGGGCAACTCTCCGGCCGAAGCAATGACTGCGATGTCCGCCGCACTCTACGAGTACCTGATGGCCCGGGCGAGGCCGAAGCTCAAGGACAACGAAACCTGCCGCGTCCCGTTCGCCGATGCCAAGGCATACCTCCAGATCGAAAAGACCTCTCGTCTGAGGGAATACATGTCCGCGCTGTCATCGACGTGGGTCTCCTACGATTTCCTGGAATCCACCGAAGGGTTTCAGAAGATTGGCCGCCGCGTCCAACTCATGAATTGCTCGGAAGTGATCTCGCCGACCCAAGAGCGCTTTATCGAGATCGAGATGTTTCCTAGCGTCCGGAAGGCCATCCTCGCCGCCGAGATCTATACGCACCTCGAACTCGGTGCCTTTCCTCGATTTTCATCGAAGTACACGCAGCGCCTTTACCCCAAGCTCGCGCTTATGTCCGGGCGCGACCAACGTCCCCCGATGCGCTGGACTCCTGAGGAACTGGCAGAGCAGCTCGGATGGCGGCCGGACACATGGAAGTTCGGCAATTTCGAAGCCCGTGTACTGAAGCCGGTCATCGCCGACATTCAGGAGCATGTTCGCCGCTTTGAGATCACCTGCGAATACGTGAGGGGATCCGGACGTGGCCATCCCGTGAGTGAGATCGTTATCACGGTCGGCAAGGCAATCTCGACGGAAGACGAGATGAGGCTGGCCGACATGACCAAGAGCACCCGCACCATCGTCCGCCGCATCGCCAGCGAGGCCGCCGTCGACTTCGCGACTCAGATGCCGAACGAGACCGTCCTGCGACGCGCAGCCACCCGTCTCGGAAAGCCGGTCACCGAGATCGCGACGATGTGGACTGAAGCGTTCGCGGACGAAGCGATCATGGCGAAGCTCGAACGAGAAGGTCTGATCGCTGCCTTCGAGTCCTGGGTTAGGGCGCAGGAAATTGCCGCCGACGAGGATGAGGACGATGCCGAGGTCGACTTCGATGCCGCCAACACGATCCTCGTGACACTTGCCGACGGATACGGTCTCGACACCGCAGCGTCCGCCATCGAGGAGCACCTCTGGACAGGATCCTCGACGATGACGATCCGGATACTCTGGAGCGTCGACGGCGAGGATCACCAGCACGACATCAAGGTCACCCCCACTGAACGCGACCTGGCGCTGCTTCTGCACGCCAACCAGGACGTCATCGAAGAGATGGAGTACGCAGCATGAGCACGAAGAAATTGGGGAAGAAGACACTGAAGGCGAACCTGCTGGCAATGGCGGCCGAAGAGGCAGCGCAGGAGCATGAACATCGGGCGAGCTTTGAACGCCAAATCRAATCCATCCGCGAGCAGCTCGAGTCTATGACGGAGTCGGAAGACTTCACCCGGTCGAGCGTGAGCGACCAGTTCGGGCATGCGCTCGATATCGCGAAGCGCGTGTTGAGGATGCCCAAGCATGAGTTCGAAGCTGCGGTCGCCGGCCTGAACACCTTGCACAGCCGTGTCGTCGATCGCTGCCCTAGTGGGAAGGATCCTCGGGATGTTCCTGAATGGATGCAGATGACGGCTGAGGAACTGCGTCTGTCGTATACTCTTATGACACCGTGGGCGGCGGCCGACTGGATCGCTCGTCATGGAGCGAAGGTTGGCTATACCGCTGCGCAGATCGCCGAGGCCAAGAGAGAATACAAGCCGCTAGAGATCGCGCGTTGCATCAAGCGCGATGAGGAAGACGATGCCCGTGCGGCCGCGAGGCGTGTTGAAATCGAATCCTCGTTGCGTACCGCCCATCATCAGCGCCTTCAGCACCAAGCGTCACGGACCCATCTCTGACTCGATCGCGCAATCTTAACCCTGCCGGCGCCTTTCTTCCCGGTAGGGGCTCACAACTTTTCCGGGTCCTGCTATGACTCCGGAAATCGAAGGAAACGACATGATCGCAGGACTGAAGATAGCCCGAATAGCCTGACCCCGCCGCCGCGCGGAGCCGCATTCGTTTGCTCATCTTCTGGAGTCCAGCATGTCCTTCGTCCGCAAGTTCTACGTCGCAGACACCCACTTCGGCCACACCAACATTTTGGCCATGCAGCCTCGTCCGTTCTCTACGATCGAGCAACACGACGAGGCGATCGTCGCACGCTGGAACGGGGTCGTCGGAGAAAATGATGTCGTCTACCACCTCGGCGACTTCGGGATGGGTCTCAATAATTCGGACCGCATCCGCTGGATTTTCGCGCGTCTCAACGGCCGCAAGTTTCTCGTCTACGGCAACCACGATGTTCGCCGCGACGGCGAGCTTCATCCGACTATCGCCGGCCTTGGCTGGGAAGCGCGGCCGGAAGCTCTGATGTTCGCCCGCGACGAAGGTCACCACATCGTCCTCAGCCATTACGCGCAGCGGTGCTGGCAGGGGCGCGGCAAGGGCGCGTGGCATTTCTACGGTCACGCGCATGGTCGCCTGCCTGCCGAGGGCCGGTCTCGCGATGTCGGGGTCGACTTGCCTGACGTGGACTTCACGCCGCGGACATTCAAGGAGCTGACGAAAGGGATGCGCGATGACAGACGATGAATACGCCTACCTCGTCGCTAGCCATGGCGCCGCCGTCCCTGTGCGAGATCGGCTGCGGCTGCACGATTGTCAGCTTCCTGCGCTCGACAGTCTCCTACGCGTGATGCGCGAGGAAGGCCTCGACGCCGAAGTCCGCATCACTGGGATCGTCGCAACCGCCTCAGGCCGCACTCAGATCGAGAAGGAGCTGGCGGCTGCCGTCGATCCGCGCAGCGCGCAAGCTCTGTGTCTCGAGATTTCGTTCTGGGCCATCGAACGCCGCTTTGAAGAAATTGTTTGTGAGGAGTTCGCAGATGACTGACCCCATCCGCCCCGACCTTTATCAGGCGCTTCTGGCGAAGCACGGCGACCGCATGCCTCCCGAATCCGAAGTTTTCCTTCGCCGCGGCTGGATCTCGCTCGTCGACCGTCTGCTGACAGATATCGCAAGCGAGTATCCCGACGCACGCATCGTCGGCCTCTGCGGCTGCGGTTGGCTGCATATCGACACTTCGCTGCCGGCCGACGGACGCGACTGGACTCGTCATGTGGCGCTGGATCGTTGGCTTCAGCGATACGTCACTGAATCCTTATCCACGTGCGAATGTTGCGGATCCCGTCACGGCCGAGACCGCGGCGAGCGCCGTGTTGTGATGTGCGACGAATGCGAGGATCAGAAGGAGCGTTGCGATGCCCATGGATGATTTCCCGCGTGTCAAGCTTGACGACCTCCAGAGCGACTACCCGGGCGTTTTCGACAGCGCGCGCTGGGTCGACGTTGGCATCGGATGGCTCGGCTTGATCCAGACATTCGTGACGGAGGCGCTGCCGCACGATCCCGCTCTTTGCGTTCACGAAATCAAAGAGAAATTCGGGACGATGCGCATCTGGTGCGACACGCCCGTGCTCGGCGCGCGCTTGGCGAAGGGCAAGGCCGAATTCAAGAGCAGCCTGACGTGTGAAGTCTGCGGCTCCGAAGGATTCGTCCGTCGGCCGCCTGCCGACCGCTTTGCCTGGTGGCGGTGTCTTTGCGACGAGCATGCTTCCGAAGACCAGCGCTCGTGGCCTCGTCGTGATCCGGGCAGGATGACTGGCATGATGCAGACCCGCGGCGGCCAATGGTACCGCTACGACCGCGACAAAGACGAGATGGTACCGAGCGATCCGCCCGAAGGATGGAGCCGATGATAGCACTTGCACTTCGCCGTCGCCGCAGCAGCCTTGGCGTGCCGCGCCGCGTCAGCATCGAATCCATGGATCGCGAATCCTTGCTCTGCGAAGCCATCATGCGCGACCAGGAAGTCGAGCGCGCTCTGTCGGTATATTGGGAGTCTGACGACGAGACCTGCCGCCGCGTCGGATGGCACCTCGTGAAGCATACCGGTAGCCTTTTTCATCTCGGTCGGCGCTTGCTCGAGCTGACGTTCCCGGGCCGCGCGCTCGTGCCGCCGCCTGAGTTCCGGATGTGCCGCGAGACGGAGCCGACCGAGGAAGAGCTGTTCGCGGCGCCCATATTGCAGCCATGGTCATTGATCCTTTTCCAGACTGGCTCGTCGCCGGCGTTCTGGAAGTTGGGCGGGACCGTCTATCATCGTGATCACGAACGCTGCTGGGTCTGGACGCGGCTCCTGTACCTCAACAGGGACAAGGCGATGGCGCGCACGGACGAGGGCTGGGTGAAGCTAGGGCGGAGGATGAGTGCATGATCGATGACAAAAGGAAGGCTTGGCTCCGCGGAGCGTATCAGGACCGCATCATCGAGGCGACGCAGCACTTTGCGCGCGGCCGGACGCATTTCGTCGATGCAGAGTGGTTCGAACACGGCGACGATTTCCGATACCTGTCGGAGCTGTCGGCGGWGGATCATGCGTATCTGCGCGAGCAGGCAGGACTGGAGGCGTGGAAGCGTATTCGCGACAACGCCGTTGCTACGCGTGCCGCGGCCTTTGAAAAGCTTCGCACAGACAACGCGGACGTGATCAATGCCGATGCCCGTTTTGCGATGGACATCGGATGGATCCCTCTGCTGCAGTACGCGGCCGACCGCGTCCGCACATACCCCTCGACCTGGAAGGTTTCGCTCGACGGCGGCAAGGAGAAGTTCGGGTGCTGCGTACTATTCGYCGTGTGCGACTATTCGGCTCGTGGCTGCCGCAGCGAGGTCGAACGGCTCCTCGCGGAGATCCGGTTGCGGTCGTTGGCAACCTGCGAGATCTGCGGATCGTCTGGCCGRCTGCGTTTGTCGGGTTTTGCGAAGACGGTTTGCGATGCCCATGTCGGCGTACTGGGCGAGCTGCGCGAAGACGATGGCCGCTGGGCGGATCCGTGGCGCTGGAATGAGGATCGACCGCTCGAGAACTACATTGACGACGTCCTGAGCAAAGGCAGAGCACTCATGGGAGATGTCCAGTACCGCAATCGGCAGAGCGGCGACGAATATCCTGCTGAGTCCGCCGAGCTGCTGAAAGGCATGGATCCCGTGCGGCCACGTCCCAAGGAGCACGTCACCGATCCACTTCGCTCGATGCCCATTGGGAGGCGCATCGATGACGACACATGGTCGAAGTCTGGCCGCGAGCAGGAGCTCCTGATTGAATTCGGGTGGCATCTGCAAGACGCGGTCAACGGAGCGGCCGTCAAAGAGGAATACCTCGAGGGCTACGTCCGCGACGAAGTTGCGTCTTGGCGGGAGTATGCAGTGCAGCCGCTGACGGAATCAGACGAGGAATTCCTCCGCGAATATCTCCATGGACTTATCCTTGAAGAATACGAGAGCGTCAGGCTCAAACAGGAAGCCGAGCGCAACAACGAGTGATGTCGGGTATTTCCGACCAAGGAGTTTACAATGTCGGTTATTCCCGTCGCTAACGGATGGAAGCACATCCTCGCCGAGGTCGTCGAAGAAGCCAGTAAGCTGCCGGCTGAATGGTGCTTCGAGATCTCAATGGCCGAGCGCGTCGACGGCGCTCTCAAGTTGTCGGCCACTTATGTCAGCGGTGACGTGCCGCTGGACGACCACCTGCCGCCGGAGCGCAAGCTGCCGCATCCGTGGCGCTCTCTCCAGCGGATCCGGGAAACTGCGCGCGAGAAATCCTTAGCGACCTGCGAGTGCTGCGGTCGTCCGGGCAAGCTTGTCGATGCCGGCGAGCACGCGCGGGTGCGGTGCGTGCGGCACGAGTATGTCGTCGATGCCGTGGAGTGGTCGCGGGATCCGGTTGGGTTCATGTTCGAGTCCGCCGAGGAAGCCATGGCGCATTTCCTTGCCGATTACGGTGACGGTATCGACATGATGAAGGAGCTGCAGGAGACGCAGGCTAGTGCCAACGAGGATGTGGATGATGCCGATGAGACGCGGCATTAACGGTCTCTTCACCCGATCTCCCGAAATCCCCCGGACAAAATGTTCGGACTGGACTATGGCTGAATTCGCAGCGCTTGCGCCTCTTCGGGAATGATCTCCATGAGAAATCGCTTTGCGCTCTCGTGAGTTAGCAGTGAGTATCCTGGAGGACTCCATGAAGTTTACAGAAGCCGTTCAGCACGATGTCGTCGATGATCTCATGGAGGAATTCGAAGCGACRGTCGAACGGCAACGTCACGAGTACGTTGAAGCGATGGAGTGTATCGGAATCCTTCGTGGCATCCAGTCGCTGGATCCTGTGCCCGCACCTGCAGTCTCAGATCATCTCGAAGATGAACTCCTAACAATAGCAGCCGCGAGCAAGCTGCCCGAGCTTGGCGGCATCGTCAGTCGAAAGCGCCTCTATGAGGAAGTGGGTGCCGGTCGACTCCGACTGGCCGCAAACAGYGGCCCTGGAAAATTCTTCGTAACTCGTAAACTCATCAAGGAATGGATTGAATGGCGCGACGACGGCAGCCTCCCCATCTCATCTGGGTCAAACCCAAATTCACCAAGGACGGGCGGATCCGGGCTAACGGCTACTGGGCGATCGCAGACGGCACGACCAGAATTAGCACGGGATTCGGCCTTGAGTTTCGTGAACAGGCTGAGGCAGCYCGGCTCCAGTACGAAGTAGAGCAGCACGCCAAGAAATCGGTCCACGAGATTGTCGAGGAACGCGGGCGAGGCGTTCGGGACGTTCTGGTCGTGGATCTCATCCGATTCTTCATGGAACGCCACGAAGCGAAGATCCAGGCGAAGTCGAAAACGAAGCTGCGCGACTATCTCAACATGATGGAGCGCCTGATCAAGTTCTGGCACGGCAAGACCGTCTACCAGATCAATGAGAAGACGATCGCCGAATATCAGAAGAAAGCCCGTCCCGGAAAACCTCTTGCGGCGACGACGACACTCCGCGAACTCGCAGAACTGAAATCCATCATCAACTTCGGGATCCAGAAGGGTCTGTGCGAACTCCGTGGCCACATCATCGACTGGGAGCTACCGCCTCCCCCCGAACCGCGCATGACCTTCTACACCCGGTCGGAGGTGGCGAAACTCGTGTGGACGGCCTATCGCCGCAAGAACATGGCAATGGGCAGACCGGGTGTCGGGATCTACACCTCGAAGCATATCGCCCGCTTCCTGCTAATCGCCGTGAAGACTGGCACCCGCTCCGAGCGCATCGAAACCGCGTCGTTCAAGAACCTTCCGGATCGACCCTGGATCGACCTGGAGAACGGAATCTTCTACCGTGCAGGGGTTGCCAACAAATCCCCCGTGAACAAGCGCGCCGATCCGGTCCGCATTTCGGACGACCTCCTATCGCATCTCCGCCGCTGGGCTAAGGAAGGTGACGATGTGGTGCGGTCTCCCCGCGGGGTGGGTTCAACCCGCAAGGGATTCTTCAACCTGAAACACGAGGTCTTCACGAAGGACAGGGCGAAAGTCGTCAACCGACATACCTGCAAGCACACCTGCGCGTCCTGGCTGATGCAGAAGCGTGTACCTCTGTCGATCATCGCCAGCTACCTGTCGACGACCGAGGAAGTGATCCTGAAGCACTATGGCCACTTCTCGCCCGACTTCCACCAGGAGATCAACGATGCTAGGAAAGAGGCCCGCAGCGAGATCATGAAGAAGGCCGCCGCCGCCAAAAAGAAGGCTATCGGCAAAGGTCCAGCGCTCGAAGCAGCGGAATAGACGTCTCCGGTTATGTCTCCCGATATCTCCGGAAACAACGGGAAACAGGTGGATTCTGCGGGAATCAACGGCAACGAAAAGCCCGAAAAACCGGGAGTTCTAGCTTAAAACCCCGCCGTTCGTAATGATGGGGTCACGTGTTCGAGTCACGTAAGCGGCACCATTTTCCAATTCCATCTCCCTCTTCCGCCAGGCAAGGCCGCAAAGCCGTTATCCTATTTCCCGTCTCTTCGGGATGATCTACAGATCGTCCGCACGAGATGGCGATGCGGGGTGGAGAATGCTGAAAATCGTATTTCTGGATCGGGACACGATCGGGCCGTCGGTTTCGATCGACCGGCCGGGCTTTCCCCATGAGTGGATCGAATACGGCAAGACGGCTCCCGAAGACGTGGCCGCACGCATAGCGGATGCCGATATCGCGGTCACCAACAAGGCGCCGATCCGGGCCGATGCGATCGCCAGGGYGAGCCGCCTGAAGATGATCGCGGTGACGGCGACGGGCTATGACGTGATCGACGTTGCCGCCGCCAAGGAGCGCGGCATCACCGTTTCGAACGTCCGCGGCTATGCGGTCAACACCGTGCCGGAACATACTTTCGCGCTGATCTTCGCTCTGAGGCGCTCGATCGCGGGCTACCGGCAGGACGTGATCGCCGGCGAGTGGCAGCGCGCCAACCAGTTCTGCTTCTTCAATCATCCGATCCGCGACCTTTCCGGCTCGGTGCTCGGCATTTTCGGGCGCGGCGCGCTCGGCAAATCGGTGGCGCGGATCGGCGAGGCCTTCGGCATGAAACCGGTCTTCGCGGCCCGCAAGGATGCCGCCTCGATGGAGCCCGGCTACACGCCCTTCGACGAGGTTCTCGAAACGGCCGATATCATCACCCTGCACATGCCTCTGACGCCCGCGACGCGCGACCTGATCGGCATGCCGGAATTCCGCAGAATGAAACGAAAGCCACTCGTCATCAACACGGCGCGCGGCGGGCTGGTAAACGAGGCGGCTCTGGTGCAGGCGCTCGACGAAGGTCTGATCGCCGGAGCAGGTTTCGACGTGCTGACGAAGGAGCCGCCGGAATCGGACAATCCTTTGCTGACGGTGCTGGAGCGTCCGAACGTGATCGTCACCCCGCATGTCGCCTGGGCAAGCGACGAGGCCATGCAGGCGCTTTGGGCGCAGGTCGTCGGAAACGTCGAGAATTTCGAGAAAGGCAGTCCCTCCAACGTCCTGTGAGAGGAGCACGGACATGGAACAGACTTCGAATACGAGCCGCCGCCTTCTTTCCGACTGTAGCCTGGAGGAAGCCGCCGCCGGTTTTACCGAGGGTTTCGCCGGCTATGTGGTGCCGGTGAACGTAAGGCCGGAAGCGCTCCGCCTGCGCATCCAGCGAGAGGACATCGACCCGGATGCCAGCGAAGTCTTCTTCGACGGCGAAAAAGCCGCCGGCATCCTGCTCGTGGCAAGACGCGGCGACATCTCCCGCATCAGCGCGCTTGGTGTCGGTCCGTCGATCCGCGGCAGGGGGTTCGGGCGACAGGTGATGCTGGAAGCGATCGACGCGGCACGAAAACGTGGAGAGCGGAAGCTCGTGCTGGAAGTCATCAATTCCAACGAGCGCGCCGCGGCACTTTACAGGACCCTCGGCTTCGAAGTGACGCGGAAGCTGGTGGGCTTCGGCCGCAGCGGCAAGCTTGCCGCACCCGAGGCGGGACGAACCGTCGAGTGCGATATCGAGACGGCGGTGGACATGCTCCAGCGTTTCGCGGATGCAAATCCAACCTGGCAGACCGATCCCCGCTGCTTCCGTGAAGAGAGGCCGCCGCTGAAGGGCTTCACCTTCGGCGGGAAGGCTGTGGCGCTGCTGGACGACAGCGGCAAGGACGTGCGGCTTTACGGCCTCGCCGTCGATCCCGCGCATCGCCGGCAAGGCATGGGGCGGACACTGGCGGACGGGCTTGCCGGGCTCTATTCCGGCCGCAAGCTCTATATCATCGAGAACCTGCCGGAAGGCCTCTTCGATCGCTTCATGCGCCGCACCGGCTGGCGCAAGAGCAGGCTGACCCAATCGGAAATGGCGCTCAACCTCGTTTAGACGCCGTCAATCTCGATCCAGACCGGCGCGTGATCGCTGGCACGATCCCGCCCGCGTATATGCCGATCGACGCCCGCGCTCCGCAGGTTCGGCGCGATCGACGGGCTGAGAAGCAGGTGATCGAGCCTCAGGCCCGCATTGCGGCCCCAGGCATTCCGGAAATAATCCCAGAACGTGTAGATGCGTTCATCCGGATGAAGCGTACGGATGGCATCGGTCCATCCCTGCGCAAGAAGCGTTGCGAAGACCGCGCGGACCTCCGGCCGGAACAACCCGTCATCCCGCCAGCGCTCCGGCGCATAGACATCGAGATCGGTCGGCATGATGTTGAAATCGCCGGCAAGCACCACAGGCGCGCCGGTTTCCAGAAGTCCGGCCGCATGGAGGCGAAAGCGTTCGAACCAGCGCAGCTTGTAATCGAACTTCGGACCCGGTGCCGGATTGCCGTTCGGCGCATAGAGGCAGGCGACGAGAACGCCGCGCACCGCCGCCTCGATATAACGGCTGTGGCTGTCTTCGGGATCGCCGGCAAGCCCCCGGCGAGTTTCAATCGGATCGGCATCGCGGGCAAGGATCGCAACACCGTTCCAGCTTTTCTGTCCATGCCAGACAGCGCCGTAGCCCGCCTTGTCGATCGCCGCGGCGGGAAACTTCTCCCGCGGCGCCTTCAATTCCTGCAAACAGACGACATCCGGCCTTGCCTCCTCCAGCCATTCGAGCAGGAGACCGAGGCGGCCGTTGACGCCGTTCACGTTGAAGGTCGCGATCTTCATGCCTCGCCCCGGTTGCCTAAATCCGCGAAACAACGCGCGGGAGCGGTTTTGGATGCAAAATCGGGATTCCCTCAAAACAAACGGGATGGATTAGCGAAAGATTCAGGAGTGTCGCCGAAGATGCACACAGTAAAAAGCCGCGCATGTATTCGCCGCTTCACCGGCATGAGCATGCGCGGACGATTTCTTCTGGAGAGGACTGTTCGATGACCGAACGCTTTGAAGCCGCCGTGCGCGAATTCATCGCCGAGAATTTCCTGTTTCGCGCCGATGCGGAGGTTTCCAACAGCCAGTCGCTGCTGGAAAGCGGCGTGATCGACTCCACCGGCGTCCTCGAACTCATCGCCTTCCTGGAAACGACCTATGGCATCACGATCGCCGATGAGGAGATCATTCCGGAAAATCTCGACAGCATCGACAGCATGACCGGCTATCTGGCGTCCAAGCTGCCCGCCGCAGCCTGACCTTCGAAAACGGTGGCCGGGCGATGCGCATAGAGGCAAGGCTCAGGGACAGTGCCCGGCGCTTCGGCGGCAAGACCGCGCTGGTGGCTGGCGGCAGACGGCTGACCTATGCCGAACTGGACCAGGTTTCCGACCGCTTCGCCCGCAGCCTCATCGATCTCGGCATCCGTCCGGGTGAGCGCATCCTCATGCTGCTGGAAAACGGGCACGAGGCGGTGGTGACCTTCTTCGCCGCCTGGAAAGCCGGTGCGGTCCCCTGCCCGCTTCATCCGACGATCAAGGCCGAGAAGCTCGCCGCAATCCTCGACAGTACCGAAGCATCGGTAATCATCACGCAGACGCGTGTCGTTGCCACGACAGAGGCGGCGCTTGACCTCGCCAGGACGAGGCCCGTCGTCATCGTTGCCGGTGCTGA
The DNA here is from genome assembly GCF_001854865.1 of Rhizobium sp. LCM 4573. Classification (GTDB taxonomy): domain Bacteria; phylum Pseudomonadota; class Alphaproteobacteria; order Rhizobiales; family Rhizobiaceae; genus Neorhizobium. The sequence continues at coordinate 187,578 of NZ_MDDW01000002.1, forward strand.
GGTGCTGCCGGATGGCGTGTTGCGTTACGAAGCCCTGCTGGCGGAAAGCGCATCGGCAGACCTGCCGCCCCTGGAGGACGAGGAAGCGCTGGCGCTCCTGATCCATACGTCCGGCTCGACGGGGCAGCCCAAAGGGGTGATGCTGACCCATGCCAACGTGGAGGCCGCCTGCCTTTCGATCTGCGGCTATCTAGGCAATACCGCCGACGATATCGTCTTGAGCGTGCTGCCGCTTTCTTTCGGCTACGGCATCACGCAGATCGTGACCATGGCCATGGCGGGCGGCACGCTGGTCTTGGAAAAGAGCTTCGCCTTCCCCATGAAGATCCTGGAGCGCTTGACCGAGGAACAGGCGACCGGCTTTCCGCTGGTGCCGTCGATGGCGGCGCTGATCACCGGCATCAAGGACCTGGAACCCGGTTTCCTGCCGCATCTGCGTTATATCACCAGCGCGGCCGCCGCCATGCCGCCGGCCTTTAGCGAACGGCTGCGACACCTGCTTCCGGATGCGCAGCTTTTCCTGATGTACGGCCAGACGGAATGCCTGCGCGGCACCTACCTGCCGCCGGAGGAAATCGCCCGCCGGCCGCTTTCGGTGGGCAAGGCCATTCCCGGCACGCGGGCCTTCGTGGTGGACGAGGACGGGCTTCCCGTACCTCCGGGCACGATCGGCGAGCTCGTCATCGAGGGGCCGCATGTGATGCCCGGCTATTGGGGCGACGAGCTTTCGAGCATCCTCAATCTTTCGCCGGCGGCGAATGGACGGCGGCTCCATACCGGCGATCTCTTCCGCGAGGACAGCGACGGCTTTCTATATTTCGTCAGCCGCCGCGACGACATCATCAAGACACGCGGCGAAAAGGTGAGTCCGCAGGAGGTGGAGCGCGCGCTTTACACCCTGCCGGGTATTCGCGAGGCGGCGGTCGGCGGCATCGAGGACCCGTTCCTCGGCCAGGCGATCCGCGCCTATGTAGTGCTCGAAGACGATGCCTTGCTCAGCGAACGCGAGATCATCCGCCACTGTGCCCGCCAGCTTGAAGATTACATGGTACCGAAGAGCGTCGAATTCCGCGACGCCCTGCCGAGGACCACGACCGGGAAAATCCGCCTCAACGCCCAAGACGCCAACGGAACGACATTACGGGGGAATGCCGCATGATGGGAAATGTGAAGCTTGCCGTGAAGGCGGAAGATTTTTCGGCCGATACGCTGAAGCTCGATGCGGAAGCGGAGATCGAGCGCATCTGCGGCTGGATCCGGGAAACCGTGCTGAAAGGGCTCCGCAAGCGCGGCGTCGTGCTCGGCCTTTCCGGCGGCATCGATTCCAGCGTCACGGCGGCGCTTTGCGCCCGCGCGCTCGGCCCCGGCAAGGTGACCGGCATCTTCATGCCGGAGCATGATTCCGATCCGGAGAGCCTTCGGCTCGGCCGTGCGCTTGCCGAAGCCGTCGGCATCGAGACCGTGCTGGAGGATATCGGCCCCGCGCTCGCCGCCGCCGGCTGCTATGCCCGCCGTGACGGCTTCATCCGACAGGTGGTGCCGGAATTCGGCGAAGGCTGGGGCTGCAAGGTCGTTCTGGAGGACGCGCTCGCGGGCCGCGGCTACAACATCTCCTGGCTGGTGGTCGCCAATCCGGCCGGCGAACAGAGCCGCCACCGCATGCCGCTCGATGTCTATCTCGGCATGATCGCGGCCGCCAACATGAAGCAGCGGAGCCGCAAGCAGATCGAATACTATCACGCCGACCGGCTGAACTTCGCCGTCGCCGGCACGCCGAACCGGCTGGAATACGACCAGGGCTTCTTCGTCAAGAACGGCGACGGTGCGGCTGATTTCAAGCCGATCGCGCATCTCTACAAGAGCCAGGTCTACCAGCTTGCCGAGGCGCTGGGCGTGCCCGCCGAGATCCGCAGCCGCCCTCCGACGACCGATACCTGGTCTCTGCCGCAGGGTCAGGACGAGTATTATTTCTCGCTTTCCTACGACCGCATGGATCTCTGCCTTTACGGCCTCGATAATGGCGTTTCCCGCGAAGCGGTCGGCCTCGCCGCCGGGCTTACGCCCGAGCAGGTGGATGCCGTGTGGCGCAACATCGCTTCGAAGCGCAAGGTCGCCGAGTACCTGCACAGCCCGGCGGTGACCATGCTCGGCTGAGATCAGTCGAAGGTATCGCCGATCAGGCGGGTCCAGTTTTCGCCCGCAAGGCCGCAGATCAGGCCCTGCCCGCTGCGGACCGGCTCCAGCAACGCATGATCCTTGGCATGGGCGACGAAGAAGGCCCTGCCATAGAACATGGTCTTACGGCTGATGAGTTCCGGCGTCAGCCAGGGATGGCCGGCGCCGCGGATCGCCACGCAGCCTTCGGCATCCGCGTGGGCGAACATGTCCTCGACGAGATCACCGGCGACGGCCGGCGAACACAGCGCCTGAAGCAGCCATGCGATGYCGCCGGGCCTGCCGAAATAGGCATAGCAGCCGACGAGCTCGCCACTTCGGGATTCGGCGATGCGCCAGACCGGCTTGCCGTATTGACGCTTCTGTTCGGCCTGGTCCATGAACCATTGCAGCGACTGGCCGTCCCAACGGGGCTTCAGCGGAAAGGTATCCGCGAGCTTCAGCACCGCGTCCGCGAATTCCTGGCGCGACGCATCCCAGAAATTCGCCCGGCGTGCGCCGTGGATTTCCGGAGCCCGAAAAGCAGACAAGCCGGTCTTTTCCATGAAACCATCCGCAAGCCTGCCGATGGGCCTGAGGAGACGGGCGGGCCTGGCCGAAAGCTCCATGACCTGGACGGCGGTTGCCGCGGGACGCAGGACGCGCAACCAGTTCAGGCTGTAGGCGATGTCGAGCGGCAAGGCGAGCTTCTGCCACATGCCGAGGGCGAGCGAATTGGCGGTTTCCGTCAATGAGAGGTCCTGCGGACCGGCAAGAAAGGCGCGCAGGAGGCGCGCTCCGGCAAGCGGGTTCTGCTCCGGCCTTTCGACCATCATCGAGCCCGCGAAAGCGGCGCGGATCGGCCTGCCGTTCCATTCGAGCCGAGAGGGAAAGACACCGATGAAGCCTTCGATTTCCCCCGTGGCATTGACGAAGACTTTCGATCTTATCTCCTCGTCGTACCAGGGGTGCTCGAAGAAGACCTCCCGAAAATACTGGATCATGGAAGGCCGCGGAGGCTCTGAATTTCGAAAGGTCTTCTGGAAAAGCCGGGCGACGGAGGGCAGATCCTCCCGCTCCAGATCTCGGACGCCGCCGCCACGGTCGCTCATCATGCCCATTTCCCGCTCTCCGGCCCCAGGTCGTGCGGGACCGAGCTTGCCAGAATAGGCTTAAGCAAACGAAAAGAGGCTCCGCATTCGCGAAGCCTCCGAAATCCGGTTCGTACAGGCTACATCCAGTAAGGAGGCACGCCGTAGTAATCGTAGATCGTCCGATCGTTTTCGCGATACCAACTCTCGTCATCCCGATCACGATAGCGCGGCGCACCGGTGATCTGTTCCTTGGTCAGGTCGATGCGATAGCCGTCTAGCTCTTCGTCATAGTGGAGCTTTTCCCAGGGCAGCGGATAGTAGTCATCGCCGATCCCGAGGAAGCCCCCGAAGCTCAGCACCGCATAGCCGACGCGGCCGCCGCGCTTTTCGAGAAGGATGCGCTCGATCGAGCCGATCCGGCGGCCATCGGCGCCGTAGACAGCCGTGCCTTCGACCTTGTCGCTGGCGATAAGCATCGGCGTATCCTTGACATAAGGGTCCTGCCCGGCTCGCGGTTCATGATGTACCATGGTGTTCCTCCTTTGTGATTTGCTTGTGATCGCTATCGTCGGGAAACGTCCTCCTCTGGTGATGGTTCCGATCTCGATAGCCTCTGGCGCACCACCGTATTGACGTTTACGTCAAGGTTATATAGCTCTTGAAATCATCTCCCCTGCTATTGGAAGCAGAAGGGGCATGGCATAATCTGTTTTTCGCGGCAAAGTGGAGGACTTCACCGCGAGAGGCTCGCCGAAAGGCCGAAAAACAAGGAGGAGGAACACTATGACAGAACTGCCCGCGCGCGTGGACGGCAGCGCATCCGACAAGCCTTGGCTCGCCTCCTACCCGCCCAGCGTGCCGGCCGAGATTCCGCCGCTTGCCCACCAGTCCCTCGGCGCTCTTTTCGAAGACAGCTGCGCAAAATTTGCCGAGCGCCCCRCCTTTTCGAGCATGGGGAAAGTCCTCACCTTCCGTGAGCTTGAAGTCGAGAGCCGCAAGATCGGCGCCTGGCTGCAGGCGCAGGGACTTGCAAAGGGCGACCGCGTGGCGGTGATGATGCCCAACATCCTGCAGAACCCGGTGACCGTCTATGGCATCCTGCGCGCCGGTTTCGCGGTGGTGAATGTCAATCCACTCTACACGCCGCGCGAACTCGAGCATCAGTTGAAGGATTCCGGCGCCAAGGTCATCTTCGTGCTCGAAAACTTCGCTCATACCGTGCAGCAGGCGCTGCCTCGGACCGATATCCGGCATGTGGTCGTCGCGACCATGGGCGACATGCTCGGTCTCAAGGGCCACCTGGTCAATCTCGTTGTCCGCAAGGTCAAGAAGCTCGTTCCGGTATGGTCCATTCCCTCGGCCAGGAGTTTCAGGCAGGTCATGGCCGAAGGCGCGCCGCAAACGCTGAAGCCCGTCGAGGTTTCGAGCTCGGACGCGGCCTTCCTGCAATATACCGGCGGGACGACCGGCGTCTCCAAGGGCGCGGTGCTGACTCACCGAAACCTGCTCGCCAACAAGGAGCAGATGGCTATCTGGCTGGCGACCGCCTTCCTGAACAAGCCGCGGCCGGAGGCTCTGACCTTCCTCTGCGCGCTGCCGCTCTACCACATCTTCGCGCTGACGGTGAACTCGCTGATGGGGGTTGCGACCGGCAGCCATAATATCCTGATCGCCAATCCGCGCGACATCCCGGCGCTGGTCAAGGAAATCCAGAAATACAAGATTCATGTATTTCCGGGCCTGAACACCCTGTTCAACGCGCTGATGAACAACGCCGATTTCCAGAAGCTGGATTTCTCCTCGATGATCCTCGTCTTCGGCGGCGGTATGTCGGTGCAGCGGCCGGTGGCCGAGCGCTGGTACAAGATGACCGGCTGCCCGATCACCGAGGGCTACGGTCTTTCCGAAACCTCGCCGGTCGCCACCGCGAACCGGCTGGATACGACCGAATTCACCGGCATGATCGGCCTGCYGATCTCCTCCACCGAGATTTCCATCCGCGATGACGATGGCAACGAGGTGTCGCTGGGCGATATCGGCGAAATCTGCATCCGTGGTCCGCAGGTAATGGCCGGCTACTGGAACCGCCCGGACGAGACTGCCCGGGCGATAACCGCGGACGGCTTCTTCCGCACCGGCGATATGGGCTACATGGATCGCCAGGGCTATACCAAGATCGTCGACCGCAAGAAGGACATGATCATCGTCTCCGGCTTTAACGTCTATCCGAACGAAGTGGAGGAAGTGGCCGCGATGCATCCCGGCGTGTTGGAATGCGCCGCAATCGGCATTGCCGACGAGCATTCCGGCGAGGCCGTGAAGCTGTTCGTGGTGAGGAAGGATCCGAATTTGACGGAGGCCGATCTCAAGGCCCATTGCGCCGCCAACCTCACCAATTACAAGCGGCCGCGCTTCATCGAATTCCGCACCGAACTGCCGAAATCGAATGTCGGCAAGATCCTGCGGCGCGAGCTGCGCGGGTAGTTCATCCGGCAATTGCCAACAACCATGAAGTGTGCCGCTATCGCTTCCGTTTTCGGGGGCGAAAGCAGCATGCGCCGCGACCAGCCGGCGCGTCGGTAAGGATGGGCCGCACCGACCTTGGCAGAGGCCTTGCCTTCGAAAATGGAGGTGATGTGATGTGGTTTCGGCCGCTTAGCATCGCGCTTGTCTTGAAGAGAACCCGGACGGGCTGGTCTATAGCCGTCCGGGTAACACTAAGCAGATAAGCAAACGGCGGGCGGATCGCGAACTCCGCTCGCCACTCCTGGAATATACCTTTCCGGACTTCTCTCTTCAAGCCTCGCCAGGAAACGCTCCTCGTGCCTTCTTGCGCCTTGATTTGACCCAGAAAGCGAATAGGTTCCCCAGCATCCCTCCCAGGAATGCAAGGAGTAGCCATGCAGGCCCTCGTTCAAGAGCTGAAATCCACCGCCGCCGCCACCAAGGCCACGGACATCCGCGCCGCCTTCGCGGCCGATTCCACCCGCTTCGATAAGTTCAGCGCATCCTTCGACGACCTGCTGATGGACTATTCCAAGACCGCGGTGAACGCCGATATCCTTGCTCTTCTCGAAAAGCTCGCGGAAGCCGGCGGCGTCGCCAAGAAGCGCGACGAGATGTTCTCCGGCGCACCGATCAACTTCACCGAGGGGCGCTCGGTTCTCCACACGGCGCTGCGCAATCGTTCCAACACGCCCGTTCTGGTGGACGGCAAGGATGTGATGCCGGATGTCAACGCGGTTCTGGCGGCCATGGGCAAGTTCGCTGACGGCATCCGTTCCGGGAGCTTGAAGGGTGCAACCGGCAAAGCGATCACCGACGTTGTCAATATCGGTATCGGCGGCTCCGATCTCGGTCCGGTGATGGCGACGCTGGCGCTCGCTCCCTTCCACGACGGCCCGCGCGCGCATTTCGTTTCGAATGTCGACGGAGCCCATATCGCCGACACGCTGAAGCTGCTCGATGCAGAAACGACGCTCTTCATCATCGCGTCGAAGACCTTCACGACCATCGAAACGATGACCAATGCCGCCTCCGCCCGGGCATTCGTGGCAGACAAGCTCGGGGAGGCTGCCGTCAAGCATCATTTCGCGGCCGTTTCTACCGCACTCGACAAGGTCGCAGCCTTCGGCATCGATCAAGAACGCGTCTTCGGCTTCTGGGACTGGGTCGGCGGGCGCTATTCCATCTGGTCGGCCATCGGCCTGCCGCTGATGATCGCCGTCGGGCCGGAGAACTTCGGCAAGTTCCTGGACGGCGCGCATGCCATGGACAATCACTTCCGTACCGCGCCCGTGCGTGAAAACCTGCCGATGCTGCTTGGCCTCATCGGCTTCTACCATCGCAACGTTCTGGGTTACCCGACCCGCGCCATCCTTCCCTATGACCAGCGCCTGCTGCGTTTCCCTGCGTACCTGCAGCAGCTCGACATGGAATCGAACGGCAAGGGCGTGACGATCGACGGCACGCCGGTGGAAGGCAATTCCGGGCCGGTCGTCTGGGGCGAGCCCGGCACCAACGGCCAGCACGCCTTCTACCAGCTCATCCACCAGGGCACGAGCATCATCCCCGCCGAGTTCATGATCGCCGCAAACGGCTTCGAGTCCAATCTGCGCCACCAGCACGAACTTCTTATCGCCAACTGCCTGGCGCAATCCGAAGCACTGATGAAGGGCCGCACGCTGGCAGAGGCGAAAGCGCAGCTCACCTCCAAGGGCATGGACGACAAACAGGCCGATTTCATCGCGCCCCACCGCGTCTTCACCGGCAACCGGCCATCGATCACCTTCGTCTACGACAAGCTGACGCCGTTTGCGCTCGGTCGCCTGATCGCGCTCTACGAGCACCGCGTCTTCGTCGAAGGCGTGCTCTTCCGCATCAATTCCTTCGACCAGTGGGGCGTGGAGCTCGGCAAGGAGCTTGCGACGGGGCTGCTGCCGGTCGTTCAGGGCAAGGAAAGCGCCAAGGGACATGACAGCTCCACCCAGGGGCTTGTGGCAGCGCTCGCCGGGCTTGCCCGGTAATCTCAGCGACTTCGAGCATCGAAGCCCGTCCGAGGCGATGCGGACGGGCTTTTTTGTTTGACGCCGTCGGAAACCGGCACATCTGATCGTCTTTATCCGAAGGATGGAAGGAGAGGCCGATGCAGACGACGGATGACGACCTGGTGAATTTCGAGGCGAACGGCGCGCCACCGCTGCCGGCATCCGCAAAAGAGGGGCTCGTGGAAAATGACGGCGCGCGCATCTGGCATGCCGTTTATGGTTCCGGCCCGGCCGTTGTCCTGCTGCATGGCGGGCTCGGCAATGCGGGAAACTGGGGCTATCAGGTACCGGCTTTTGTCCGGGCCGGCTGGACGGTCGTGGTGATCGACAGCCGTGGGCATGGCCGCAGCACGCGCGACGCCTGGCCCTTCGGCTATGAAAGGATGGCTGGCGACGTGCTGGCCGTGATGGATCACCTCAGCCTCGAAAAAGCGGCGCTGGTCGGCTGGAGCGATGGCGCCTGCACGGCGCTCATCCTGGCGGACAAGCATCCGGAGCGCGTCTCGGGCGTCTTCTTCTTCGCCTGCAACATGGACCCGAGCGGCACTCGCGAGTTCAAGCCGACACCGGTGATCGATCGCTGTTTCAGCCGCCACAGGAAAGATTACGAGACGCTATCCGCGAGGCCTGCCGAATTCGATGGATTCGTGAAGGACGTCTCGAGCATGATGCAGAGCGAGCCGAACTACACTCTCGAACAGCTTGAAGGCATCAAGGTGCCGGTCGCCATCGTCATCGGCGAGAACGATGAATTCATCCGGCCGGAGCATGCCGATTATCTGGCACGCAGCATTCCCGACGCCGAGCTGATCATCCTTCCCGATGTCAGCCATTTCGCGCCGCTGCAGCGGCCGGAGCTCTTCAATCGCGAAGTGCTCGGGTTTCTCGACCGGATCGGATGAGACTCAAAGCCCGATCTCGTGCGCGAAGGGCGGATTGGCACCGGCGCGGGAAACCGTTACCGCCGCGRCCTTGGCACCGAGCGCAAGGGTGCTGGCGATCTGATCCTCGGTGAGGCTTGCGATCTGCGCCTTGGTGAGCAGGTTCTGCATCTTGAGCGAGGCCARCACGCCGGCATCGAAGGTATCGCCGGCGCCGACGGTATCGACCACCGTCACGCGCTCGCTCGGCACAACCACCTTGTGGTTTGCGGTGTATCCAATGGCGCCGTCTGCCCCACGGGTGACCACCACCAGCTTGGCGCCATGATGCAGCCAATGGCGGGCAAGCGTATCCTCGTCGCCCTCAAGGCCGAACCAGGCGAGATCCTCATCGGAGAACTTGATGATGTCTGACATGGCGGCCATGCGGCGGATGCGGGCAAGATGCGAAGCCTTGTCCTTGATGAAACCCGGCCGGATGTTCGGATCGAGCGAGATCACGCGGGTGGCGTGTTCGCGCTTCATCAGCGCCTCGTAGGTAGAGCCGCAGGGTTCGGGGATCAGGCTGATCGCGCCGAAATGCAGAGCCTCGCAATCGTCGCCCAGCGTCGGCAGATCAGCCTCGGTAATCATGCGGCCGGCGGTGTTCTCATCATAGAAAGCGTAGGACGCGTGGCCATTCGTGAGCTTGACGAAGGCGATCGTCGTCGGCCGCGACAGCGTTGCGCAATAGCTGAAGTCGACATTGCTGCTGCGGAGCGTGTCGCGCAGGATATCGCCCATCATGTCGTCGGAAAGGCCGGTGAAGAAGCCCGTGGGAACGCCCAGCCGCCCAAGCGCGATCGCCGTGTTGAACACCGCGCCGCCGGCATAGGGGGCAAAGCCCTTCTCGCCCGCGGTCGTTTCGCGCGGAAGCATGTCGATAAGAGCTTCGCCACAACACAAGATCATCAGAAGTCCTCCCGCCATGCTCGCTCGCCGGCTTCAATCGATTAAACGAGCTTTTGTAAAATATCTAGAGCGAAAGCTCGCTTATGCCGCCATTGCGACCCGACCAGGCAAGCGGCGTATCCAGGAAGGATTCGACCTCGGAAAGCGTCCTGTCATCGAAAAGCTTCTGCTCCTTGGCCACGTCAAGCACGTTCCGCCAAGTGGCGATGTAGTGCAGCTTCACCTTGCCGTCGGCGAAGCGGAGCGCGCCTTCATCGAAGATATCGTAGTAGAAGAGCGCGATGCCGTGATCGACGACGCCGCCCGCGGCGCGGACCGCATCGATGAACTTGAACATGCTGCCGCCGGCCGTCGTCAGATCCTCGATCACCAGCACGCGCGCGCCTTCCGGCATGTGCCCCTCGATCTGGGCATTGCGGYCATGTCCCTTCGGAGCCTTGCGGACATAGATCATCGGCAGGCTGAGCCGTTCCGCCAAAAGTGCCGCAAAGGGTATGCCCGCCGTTTCGCCGCCGGCAATGCAATCGAATTTTTCGAAGCCCGCATTGCGCATAATGGTAGCGGCCGCGAAATCCATGATCGCCGAGCGAACGCGCGGATAGGAAAGCAGCTTGCGGCAATCGATATAGACCGGGCTCATCATGCCGGAGGCAAATTTGTAGGGTTTTTCCGCGCTGAAATGGACGGCTCCGATCTCCCAGAGCATCCTTGCCATCAGTTCTGCCATAACGCCGCGTTCGGGAAATGTCGTCTGGATCATGCGCCCGCTCCTTGCTACTCGCCTACTGAGCGCGAATAGCAGCAAGCGGCGGCGGACGCCAGACCCTAGGGGACTTACGCGGAGGTGCGGGTTTCCACCGTTTCGACCGACCGCAGGAAGCCGGCGATCTCGACGCGGTTGCGGCCGGCGCGCTTGGCCTCGTAGAGCGCGCTATCGGCAAGGTTGAGAACCGCTTCGAAATTCCGCCTTTCCGGCGTGCCGAAGGCGATGCCGGCGCTGACGGTGCAGCGGAAGCAGGCTTCGCCCGACGCGATCTGCCGCTCCGCGAACCTGAGGGCGATATCGCCGGTGACCCGCTCGGCCCGGCCGGGCATCGTGCTGGCGAGGATCATGGCGAACTCCTCGCCCCCCAGCCGCGCCACGGTCTCCCTGCCCTCCGTGCCGGCAATCAGCTCCTCGGCAAAGACCTTGAGAACGGCGTCTCCAGCGGCATGACCATATTGATCGTTGATGGATTTGAAGCGGTCGATATCGAAGACGATCACGGCGGTGGATGGCCCGATCGTGCGGCTGCCATGCTGGTCGAAAAGCGCCCGGCGGTTCAAAAGCCCGGTCAAAGGGTCGGTATTCGCCTCACGGCGATGATGGGCGGCCAGCCGCCACTGATGCATCGCGAGYGAAAGAGCGCCGATGCCGGACATGCCGGCGATGCAGATGCCGATGTTCAGGTTTTCCGCCCAATTGTCCGGCGCATGGCCGAGCACCATTTGCCCCTCGGCGATCAGCACGGCGGCGCAGAGGGCGAAGGACGACCCGCTTACGGTATAGAGCACCGCCATCCAGCTGAGCGGCCCTGGCGCTTCCTCCCGCGCAAGCCAGTACTGGCGGGCCGTGCCGACAAGCAGCAGGGCCGTGGCGACGTTCATGAAGATGAAGCCCAACCCGTCGAGGCCGCCCGCCATCAGGGGAAGGCCCGGCACGACCGTGGCGATCGAGAAGATCRCCGCCAGCCTCCACGGTTTCACACCGGTACGAAACTGGACCGAAGCCGCATAGATCGTGCTGAAGCCGACCATGAGGAAGACATAGGCGATCGAGACCGTGAGGGGATTGGCCCGGACGGTATAGGAACTATAGATGAAGATGCCTGAAACGACGAGGCAGAGCGCTACGACCAATGTCAGCAGGAATGAATCCGTCCGGCGCGATACCCAGGTCCCCAAAAGGGTAACCATCATGCAGGTCGCTGAAAAGCCCAGGGCGAGCAGAAGAGAATTGTAGTCAAGCATCCCGCCAATCTTTCTCTTCGGGCAAGAACTCGCCGCGAATTAGGACATCAAGCTAACCGTGCTTCCTCTCCAAACCGTTACTATCTTTGCGCGAACTTGAAGGGTTTGTTCCTTAGTCGGCAACCCGCCAGTGGAGAGGGAACATCGGGTCGAAAACCGTGATCGGGCCGGCCGCCGTCTCCCGCTTCGCGGGATATTCCACCGGCGCCTCATCCCGCGTCAGCGTAATCGTCTCCTCGTTCGGCGCAAGACCATACCAGGCGGGGCCGTTCAGCGAAGCGAAGGCCTCGAGCCTGTCGAGCGCGCCTTCCTCCTCGAACACATGCGCCAGGCAGCTCATGGTGTTGAGCGAGGTGTAGATGCCGGCGCAGCCGCAGGCGCATTCCTTCAACGGATCGACATGCGGAGCGGAATCGGTGCCCAAGAAGAAACGGGCGTCACCGGAGGTCGCCGCCGCGCGAAGCGCCAGCCGGTGGTTCTCGCGCTTTGCGACCGGAAGGCAGTAGTAATGCGGGCGGATGCCGCCCACCAGAATGGCATTGCGGTTGATGATCAGGTGATGGGTGGTGATCGTGCCGGCGAGATTGCCCGAGGAAGACTTGATGTAGTCGATACCGTCCGCTGTCGTCACATGCTCCATGGTGATCTTGAGCTCCGGTAGCCGCTTGCGGAGCGGATCGAGTACCGTCTCGATGAAGACCGCCTCACGGTCGAAAATATCGACCTCCGGCGTCGTCACTTCCCCATGCACGCAGAGCGGCAGGCCGATCTTCGCCATACGCTCCAGCACCGGCATCGCCTTTTCGATATCGCGTACGCCGCCATGGGAATTGGTGGTCGCGCCGGCCGGATAGAGCTTGACCGCCGAAATGAGACCGCTGCGCTTTCCCGCCTCGACATCGTCCGGATCGCTGCGCTCCGTCAGATAGAGCGTCATCAGCGGTTCGAAGCGATGGCCGGCCGGCAGCGCCGTCAGGATGCGCTGGCGATAGGCCTCCGCATCAACCGTGGTCACCACCGGCGGCACCAGGTTGGGCATGATGATGGCGCGTGCGAAATGCCGGCTCGTATCGCCGATGACCCCTTTCAGCACCTCGTCGTCACGCAGGTGCAGATGCCAATCGTCGGGGCGGCGGATGGTGAGCGTCTTCATGGGCGGCTTCCGTATTCAATCGTTCCGCTCCGCATATCATCGTTCCGCCGCGCAAAACAATGATGACGAACAGCATCGCGAAAGAAAGACCGGACGCGGCGCTACAACCCGACATTCACCGGAGCGTGAAAAATGTTGACCGAAAGATGATCGCGGATGGGTTGTGGCGCGGAACCGCCGAATGATTCCCGCGTTCAATATGGCAATCCGGCGAATCAAAGGAGCGAAGGATGAAATCCCGCTTCCTAAATGTCAATAAAGTTTTCGCCGTGGCCGCCGGTGCTGCGACCGCGCTCTGCACGCTCACCACCCTGCCCGCCGTGGGAGAGAGCGCCAGTCCTTCCGTTGTCATGACAGCCGCAAACGACTGCGACCGGCTCGCCGGCAGCCCCACCGACAACCAGCGGAACGGCGTCCACAGCCCGGTGGATGCCGAGAAGGTCGACGCGGCCGCGATCGATGCCTGCCGCACGGCCCATGATGCGACCGGCAATCCCCGCTTCGCCTTCCAGCTTGGCCGGGCGCTCAACACCGCCCAGCGCATGGGCGAGTCGGTTGCCGCCTTCGATATAGCCGTCCAGGCCGGCTATCCCGCCGCCAAGGTGCATCTCGGCATGCTGATGGGGCGCCTCGGAGACGAGCCTTCCGAATTCCGGCTCTACAGGGAAGCCGCCGAAAGCGGCAATATGCTGGCCGCTTACAATCTCGGCGTCGCCTATCGTGACGGTCTCGGGACAAGGCAGGATGTCGGCCAGGCGCTACGCTGGTTCGAGACGGCTGCCGGCGCCGGCGACGACACCGCAGCCTTCAACATCGGCGTCATCTATGACGAGGGCAATCTCCTGCCGCAGGACGACCAGACGGCGATCGCCTGGTACGATATTGCCGCGCAGCGCGGCAATGCCGATGCCATGATCAATCTCGGCATCATGTACGAGACCGGCGAAGGCATTGCCGCCAATCCCACGAAAGCCGCCGAAATGTATGCCTCGGCAGCGGAGCGGGGCGACGTCTTCGGAGCCTACAAGCTCATGCAGATGCAGCAGGCAGGCACTTTTCCTCCTCCTTCCGGCCAGGCTTTGAACGACGAGCTGGAAGGGCTGGTGCTGAAGGAAGGGGATATGGAAATACCTTCCTCCATGGCGAAGGGCATCTGAGGGCTCAGATATCCCCCGCCGATGGTCCCCACACATCCGTCATCGCGAAACCCTCGGACAGCGGATCGAAGGGATCGAGGGCGACCTGCGTCAGGCCGAAGGTGAAGCCGCGTCCGGCAATGRTCGGTACGATCGCCTGCCTTCCGGCAATCTGCGTTTCCCGCAGCAGACCGACCTCGAATTCCGTGCCGATGATGGAGCGCGACTTGAAGATGTCCCCCACCTTCACCTTGCCGCGCACATGGAGAGCTGCGAGGTTGGCGGAATTGCCTGTGCCGCAGGGTGAGCGGTCCGCCCTTCCAGGCCACATGGTGGTGCAGGTCCTGACCGTGCCATCAGCCTCGGTATCGCGGAACATCACATAGGCGACGCCGGAAATCGCCGGAATTTCCGGATGTACGACCGGGATCTTGGCGTTCACCAGTTCCTTCAGGATCATTCCCGCCTGTACGAGCGAGGCCGCATTGCCCTTCTCGATCGTCAGATTGATCTGGCCGACATCCACCAGCGCGTAGAAGACCCCGCCATAGCAGAGATCGAGCGTCACCGTGCCCCAATGAGGCGTCTCGAGCTTTACATCCAGCTCGTGCACGAAGGAGGGAACCATGGTGAGCCTCACCTTCTCGCAGCGGCCGTCGCGGCAGGTGGCGACCGCCTTCACGAGCCCGGCCGCCGTTTCGAGCGTCACCACCGTCTCCGGTTCCCGCATTTCCACGATTCCCGCCTCGAGCAGAGCCGTGGTCACGCAGATCGAGTTGGAACCCGAGCTTGCATGTGCCTGATCCGGCTGGAGGATGATGAAGGCCGCATCGGCATCGGGATGCTTGGGCGGCAGCAGGAGGTTGACCGAACCGATCGGCGCGCCGCGCGGTTCCAGGCAGAGAAAGCGGCGAAGTTCCTGTCCCTTCGGATCGCTGTTCAGCCAGTGAAGCTGTTCGGCGACGCTATTGCCGGGAATCTTCGGCACGCCGCCGATCGCCACCCGACCGATTTCGCCCTCGGCATGGACATCCAGAAGCTGGATCGTACGTTTCCATCTCATCTCTGCAACTCCGCTCAGACGTGCCTGGTTATGCCGCCATCGACGCGGATGTTCTGGCCGGTGATGTAGCCCGCACCATCGGACAGCAGGAAAGCCGCGGTCTTGGCGATCTCCTCCACATGGCCTATGCGCTTCATCGGCACCTTTTCCGCCGTTTCCGGCTTGTGGTTCAGGCTGTCGATATAACCGGGCAGGATACAGTTCATGCGGATATTGCTCGCGGCATAGCGGTCGGCATAGAGCTTGGTGAAGGCGCCGGCCGCCGCCCGGTATGTGCAGGAGACCGGGAAGACGAGCGAGGGCTCATAGGCCGCGAAGGTGGTGATATTGACGAAGGCGCCCCTGCCCTGTCTCAGCATGACCGGCGTGACGAGCCTTGCCATGCGCACCAGCGACAGGATCATCATGTCCGAGCCGAGCGTCCAATCCTCGTCCTTGATGTCGAGAAGATCTCCCTTCGGCGGATGGCCGGTATGGTTCACGACTGCGTCGATTCGGCCATAGGTCTTCATGGCAAGGTCGAAGATCGCCTGGATATCCTCCGCCTTCTCCGCCACGCCGCGCGAGGCGACCCCGCCGAGTTCGGCCGCGAGCTTTTCACAGCTGTCCGAGGGCGACATCAGCGCCAGGCGATAACCCTCCTCGTGGAGTTCGCGGGCGATCGCCTCGCCCATGCCGCGCCCGCCGCCGGTAATCAATGCCACCGGTCGTTCCGCTGTCTCCGTCATGATCTTCTCCGTTCCCTGTCACCCGCCGCACGAACGCGGTTCTTATGGAGAGATATAACGGAGCGCGGCTTTTGCCTATCGGCAAAAGCCGCCGAACGGAGAAGTGGGGCCGCGCTGCTTCAGCGTCGAGACGGCCTACATCCGAGAAAACACGACGAGGACATCTCCACCCTTGTCGAGAAGCGTGAGCTTTCCGCGAGAAGGGTCGGCTCGCCAGGTCCGAACGTCCGAGAGAGCCGCGAAGAATTTCGTCTCCTGATCCATGACGGCGGGGGCGCAGGCCATCTTGGTGGAAGCGATCGGCCCGAAGGCAATATCATCCCCGGCAATGGTAGCCATGCCGCTCATCCGGTTGCAGCCGCCCGAGCCCGAGACCTTTCCGTCTTCGGCGATTTCCAGAACCGTCTGGAGGTTATCGATGACGCCCCTGCCGCGAATGTCCTCCGCAAGCCAGCGTCCCGCCGGGGAGGCCGGAGCCGCCACCACCCGTTCGACCATGATGTTCGTCTCCCCTGCTTCTCCCGTAAACACCGCGTGGCGCGTCGTGGTGATGAACATCAGGCGGTCGCCGAGAGTGATCCGCGCCTGCAGGGCATAGCTCCGGCCGGGCTGGATTTCGGCATCGTCATATTCCAGACGATACGGCAGCGGGACCTGGCCCTCGGGCGTGAAGGTGATTTCAGCGAGCGTCTTGGAAGGAGAATCCGCCAACGAGACGTCGACAAGCTTGATCTCGACGGAGGCGCCGGGCGGGAGCGCCATGCGCTCCCTATAGGCTACCGTACCCTCCAGCGCCTTGATCGCGGCCATCGCAGGGGCGGCGGCGATCGTCGCCCCCAGCAGGGCAAGGCCGGCCGAGAGAGACTTCACAAACGCAGGTGTCATCGGTCCGCTCCAATCGGTTGCCGTTTCCGTGATGGAACCTTCTATCACACGCGGAAGCGGCTCTTCAAACGAGCGGGATTTCCGACCCCACGGGACGGTTAATGCAGGTGCCGCAGCTTGTCGGGATTACGGACCACGTAGATGGCGGCGATCTTTCCGTCCTCGATATCGAGCGCGGTCGTCTGGAGTTCGCCATCCGCCTCCAGCGTGATGAAGCCGGGCAGACCATTGATGAAACCCGCGCGCACGAGCTGCGAACCGTGTTTCCGGAACAATGCCGCCAGGTTCTCATGCACCTTCATCACCGCATCGAAGCCCAGGATCGGCTCCATAACCGCGGGACGTTTGCCGCCGCCGTCGGCATGAACGCTGACATCGGCCGCGAGCATGGCGCCGAGCGCATTCATATCCCCGCTGCGCGAAGCGGCGAAGAAGGCTTCCGCAAACTCGACGCCGCGCTGTCTGTCCACCTGAAACCGGGTTCTCGCCTCACGGACATGGGTGCGCGCGCGGGCGGCGAGCTGACGGCACGCGGCCGGATCTCGCTCGATCGTGGACGCGACTTCCTCGAAGCCGAGACCGAACACATCATGCAGCAGGAAGGCCGCCCGCTCGAGCGGCGAAAGCCGCTCCAACGCCAGCATCAAGGGCAGAGTAACGTCCTCCTCCTCTTCCTCCTCGACGACGGGATCGGGAAGCCAGGGACCAACATAGGTTTCACGCTGGCGCCGCGCCGACTTCAGCTGATCGAGGCAGAGGCGGGTCACCGTGCGGCGCAAAAAAGCCTCGGGCTCGCGTATTTGCGCGCGATCGGCCTTCATCCAGCGGATGAAGGCCTCCTGCACCATGTCCTCCGCATCGGCCACCGAACCGAGCATTCGGTAGGCGACGCGCATGAGTTTCGGACGCAGCGGATCGAAACTCGCCGCTGCATCCTCATGGCCGATCTCCGCCATCACGCGGCGACGTCCGCCTGGATGGCCTTTGCGGCCGCCGGTTCGACCCAAAGGCCGAAGCCGACCGCGAGGCGGTTCCACCCGTTGATGACATTGATCATCAATGTGAGCTTCACCTGTTCCTCCGCCGTAAAGTTCCCCCAAAGGGTTTCATAGGCGCTGTCACGCGCATGGCCTTCCGACAGCCTGGTCAGCGCCTCAGTCCAGCCAAGTGCTGCCCGTTCGCGATCGGAATAGCAAGGGGCCTCGCGCCAGGCGGACAGGAGATAGATGCGCTGCTCCGTCTCGCCCTTCGCGCGGGCTTCGGCCGTATGCATGTTGATGCAGTTGGCGCAGCCATTGATCTGCGAGGCGCGGATCTTGACGAGTTCGATGAGGCTCGGCTCGAGGCTCCCGGCAACATCGATCGATACGCTCATCCACTTCTTCATCAGCGCGGGGGCGGCAGAGAAAATATCAACTTTGGCAGTCATGGTTCGCTTCCTTCTGTTGGTTACGACACCATGACGAGACAGGAACTGCCAGTGTGACATGCGGGTTGGATTTTTTTTGAGAAGACTACTCCGCCAAGCCTACTGCGGGCTGCCCGGACTTTTGATCACCGGCCAAATAGCTTCTAGCGATGACCACCGAAACATACACGGTGCCGATGAGGTTGATGGAAATTGTAAGCAGGTAGAAAAGGAGGAGGCGAACAACGACCGGATCAGTCATCCCGACATTATCGCCGACCGCGCCTGGGTGCAGCGGGACTATTAAAAGAAGGGAAAGAAAGGCGGGAACCACGTAGCCTGCGACCAAGCGAAAAAACCGAACCCAAAAGCCGGTTGCACCGCGACGCCACGCGGCCGCAAGAGAAGTGTCCCCCCGAGCCGCGTTTGACACAGGCCACGTACCGAGGATCGCGAAAGCGCCAGCCATAAATAAAATGGCCACCAAGATGATGAAAATCAAGTTATAAAAACCTAACAAAATAGGCAATATTACTGGCAAAATCATGCTGGAGAAAATCAATACGAGGTTCTTCCAAAGAAAAGACCACAACCCGTGAGGCCTCCCAGCATCACCGGAGATTTTCTCTTTTCCTGATATGACTGCGTTTTGCATCCAAAATGATAAAAATATCCACGTGACGTAAGTCCCCTTACTAGGTTCACTTCCGCTAACATCTTCGAACACGAAAAACCCAGCCATGATTGAGACTATCACGGCGAACAACCAAAAATTTCTGGTAATCAACGAAAGCGATTGAGCGAACATCAGATGCCCTCTGGTCTCCACGGTTTCACGGATGCGTGGGAGATAAGAAAGCTGAAGGCACGATTGTCTGACGCCCGGCACAGGTAGCCGACGCCATGACGAATAGCTGGATATTCATCCTGCCCCCGAATTAAATTCCCCCGCCCGAAATTGTACGCGAAGCTGGGCAAAGTCAATGTGCGGGTTGCATCTGTCGACGCAATACAATCGAAATTTTACGCCCTTATTTTAACTTCTTCGCCTTCGACATCGGGTTCCATGCCGTTAATGAACTTCGCTCTGGGCCGCATTGCCGAGTGCGGTATTCGTGTTGCGCCTGCATCCAAGCATGACGGAGGGCTGGAATCGTTAGGAAGAGGGCAGCATGCCTGCCTCAAAGGCAACATAGTGGCCAAAAAGGCAAATTATTGTGTCATTCGGCTGTCGATGAGTTTCGCGGCTAATTGGTAGTCACCTGGGAAACGGCAACGCCCGTGACATTGCTGCCGTCCAACTTGTAATGAATCGTTCTGGTAACCTCGAACCCGGTAGCATCGCTCGATATGCTACTAAAACTCACAAACGACGACCCTTTCGGCGTTACCCCGTAGCTTTTGGCCAGATCCGTGATGGTATTGTTCAGACCTGGCACGCCGAGTTTGAGAGGCGCGATAGCCTGCGTTGATGTGCAGCCTTGCTGCGCCTCGCTCCCATCCACGCCGTCTTGGAGGTAGAGGTCGTCTAGAAGATCAGTCCTTTAGCCGGGGTCATCGGGATTATCGACCAGGCATCCTACCCCGTGGCACCCTTGGTAGTTGCCTTGAGTGTCGAAGTTCGGATTGCCATCCTTGTCGAATTGGGGAGTAGTGTCGACATTGTCGTTGCCACCGGAGTCGGGATTATCCACCGTGCAACCAATTCCGTGACAGCCGTTAAAGCCGTCATCATCAATGAAATTGCTGGTGGTATGGTGGTGCTTGTGTTTGCTGTCTTCGGCAATTCCCTCAATGATCGATCCAAGCACTGCGCCCGCGACGACGCCACCGATATCGTGACCACGATGATCGTACATGCGCGCACCCGGATCGAAGCCATCACCGCGGCCATAGTGATAGCCGCCAACGTCAGCAAACACGCCCGCGCATCCCTGAGCGACCCAGACATATTGGCTATTTGGATTGTATCCCCAGGTGCGGTTCAAAATGCAGGGAGCGCTTGAGGTCTGATGGATGAGCTGCGGTCGGGAAAGTGGCCCCGCATAGCATTCATCGTATTGGTAATGTCGCGACCGGCATTCAACGGTCGCCTGTGCCTGCGCTTCCGCGACAAGGTGAGGAGCATTGAGCGCGATGGCGGCGATCGCTAGATATCTGAGCATCGAAAATCCCCTCTATTCCCCCGGCACTACTCCGGGTTTCATCAGCCAATAGACAAGCAGTCCCAGGACTGCGAGGTAAATCAAGCCGACTACGGCCGCTCCTACAGTGCCGATCAAGGCTGCGGGTCCATAAAGGGCGGACGGATCGCTTACAACGCGCTCGAGCATCGTAAAGCCGAACACTCCGCCAAGCATACCCAGAATGGTGAAAACGGTGACGGCAAGTGGCAGCACGAGATACCATCCCGACTTGCCTGCGTCGTGCAGTCGCCGCCACGTCGCGGCAACCAGGGGAACTATGGTTATAAGGCGAAACAGAATACCAAATATCCCAAGCTGGCGATCAGCTCCCTGCGGCCAGCCGAAGATCAAGCCATCCAGCAGATCGAACAGCACGTAGCCTGCGAAAACGAAAATGGCGAACCACCAGAACTCGGAACGTCCGGCTTTCCCTGAAAAGACAGCGAACTTCCTGAAACCAGTCGTGACCGCGTCCGTGAACGTCATATGGCTGAGCCTTTAATCTGACGCCATCTGGCAATTTGGACCTACCCACTTGCCCGTTTCAAAGTCCAGCTCGGCATCCATGTTTGAAGCGCTGCATACGGGATAGCGATCGTCACCCTGTCGGGCCATGCTGCGGCTTCTGTATTGATTGACAAGTGTATCGCGATCAGGTGGTTGTTGATCACCCTGCCGTATTGAAAGCTGCATCATGCAATTGGCAAAGGCATCCGTGCCTTCCTCAAAACCGAAGCCCGCACATCTGGCCTCGTTTTTCGAGCTTTGCCCTGCATCTCCATTGCTTGTCGTACAGCCCACCAGAAAACCGGTAAGCACCGAAAATGCAACAAAGGCTGATGCGCGCATGCCGTGCTTCCTTCGTTGGTTTGCTCTTTTTAGAACTAACAATTTTCAAGTTAACTGACAAATCATGAATGAGCGTTTGCCGCGAAGCCATGAGACCGGTTCTGCTCAAGGCGAATGAGTCCTTAAGCGAATGCCTCTTTGGCCAGAGACATTCGCCGGCCTGATCTATTCTGGCCCGCCATCCGCCGAAGGCAGCTTTGCGCCGATATCGTTGAAGAAGGCGCCAGGCCGAAACATCCGAAACCGCGACCGGGGCTTTCTGGCGGATGCGGCTGGAATCGTAAGGGAAGAGGGCGGCTTGCCTGCCTCAAAGGCAACATAGTGGCCAAAAAGGCAAATTATCGTGTCATTCGACATCAAAGTGTCGAATGACACGATAAATTGCCTTTAAACCTAACGTAACCCATTGAAAATCAAGAGGTAAAACTTTGAGGTAAGCAGATAAATTACCATTTTTGCCAAGATAATTTATCTTTACCGAATTCGATGCTCAGGGATYACCGTCGCAGATGATGAGGGCGTTCTTCGGCAACGTGGCGCACTGCAAGCTCATGCCCATAGCCATGCTTTCTTTGGCGCTCCGAGAGCCTTGGTGAGGCCTCTCTTGCTGTTGATCTGACTGACGAACTCAGTGAAGCTACCGGCGATAGTCTCAACCTGGTCCCAACCATATCCATCGCTTCCGAAGGGCTTGGTCTTTACCTGGAGATACCGGATCTTGCCGAAATTGTCCTTCGACAGGTCGAGCATGGCGTGGCCGTAGCCGCTATCGTACGTCAGCGGCGCAAGATTCTCCGGAATGCGCGCCCTGCCTCCAGCACCAAGATAGGATTGCCATGACTCCAGCATCCCCGCCGGTCCCAAGATTTTGCTGATTTCGACGTTTGCGCTTTTTCCCGATTCCCATATCGCCCGGGCATAGAGCTTTTCGAAATCGTCGGTCCAGATGGTGAACTCGCCAAAATTTTCGACGAACTCCAGATAGTCGGCCGGCAGATCCGAGCCTATCTCAGACTTGAATTGCTCTGCCTGTTCGGCGCCGACTTCGTTCCAGCGCGCGCCGAATTCATCAGGCGGATAAGCCTTTGCCTGTTTGTAGCTTGCGAAAAGAATAGGATTGAGCGACTTCATCCATTTTCTATCCTTCGCTTTACGGGAAAGTACGACGACGGGCATTAAGCCTTCAGCAGATGTGCCTTCAGCCCTGTCGGGTAGAGTTGAGGCCGGTTACTGGGTGCCATCGTCGGGGTTATCCACCTCGCAGCCGATGCCATGGCAACCTTGATAGTTGCCCTGAGCATCGAAGTTCGGATTGCCGTCCTTGTCGAATTGCGGCGTTGTGTCGATGCTGCTGTCTTGGCGTTTATAGAACATATCCTGCCCCTCCTGCCAATTTCTGTCAGTCCTTCTCTGGTCTCTTCGTTCCTGCCTTTCGAGATCATCCATTGTACGGCGCTGGTCATCCTGGCGCTGCCAGTCCTGATCCCTCATGCAATCAGCAAAGCGATTAGTTCCCGGCTGGTATCCGTAAGAAGCGCACTTGTCCTGATCCGCCGCTCGCTGGTCTTTCGCGCTTACGCAACCAGCAGCCGCCAGCGGTATGAGCGCGATAAACAAATATGTTGTTTTGAAATTCGGCATCCTGTCGCTCCTGTCGCCCTACAAGCCACATGAGAAAATCAAAGATTACACGTGGCGGCAAGCGAGAAGGAGAGCGACACGGCCCTATATTAGGCGGTGCATGGCACAGAAGGACAGGGATGACCGGTTTAGGGCCGGAAACGGACATGGCGTCAGGCCGAAACATCCGAAAACCGCGACCGTAGCTTTTGGGGGTGGCATCGTAGGGAAGAGGGCAGCTTGCCTGCCTCAAAGGCAACATAGTGGCCAAAAAGGCAAATTATCGTGTTATTCGACACAGGGAGAAAAATGGCGCACCCGAAGAGATTCGAACTCCTGACCCCCAGATTCGTAGTCTGGTGCTCTATCCAGCTGAGCTACGGGTGCGTACCAGAGCGGCGCGGTGCCGCTTGCGTGGCGATCCTCTAAAACGTCCTTCTCGCGATTGCAAGCGATTTTACCGCAAGAAGCGTCATTTTACTGTAAACTTGTCATCAACGCATTGAAACAACACGCTTTTTGGATCACGCGCGGGCGCGGTAATCCTCCAGGGAGACGGGTCGATCGGGAATTTCGATGCGGAACTGCGTTCCGGGGCCCGGTTTCTCCACCAGCGCGATGGTGCCGCTATGGGCAAGCACGAGCTCGCGGGCGATGAYGAGGCCGAGACCCGTACCGCCCGAGCGCGCGGAACCGCGAAAGGCGGAGAACAGGTTCTCGCGTGCCTTGCGGGGCATGCCGGGGCCGGTATCGTCGATCGTGATGCTGACGACGCTGCCGATGCGCTGCGCCGAGATCGTCATGCGGCGCACCACGGTCGCATCCTCCGGATCGAGATTGGCGAGCGCCTGAACCGCGTTGCGGCAGAGATTGTGGATCACCCGGAACAGCTGCTCGCTGTCGGCCTCGACCTCGAGATCGGCGGCGATCTGCTCCACGAACTCTATTCCGGCATCCGGGTCGATCGCCAGGATATCGCGCACTTCCTGGCAGAGATCCGCAAGGCGGATGCGCCGCCGCCTGGGCGCGGCTTCCGAAGCCTGCCCATAGGCCAGAACCTCGCTGGTATAGCCGACGGCTCGGTCGATCGTGCGCAACAGCTTCGGAGCGAAGCTGCGGACCATCGGGTCCTCCACATCGACAAGGCGGTCCGACATGAGCTGCGCCGAGGCCAGGATGTTGCGCATGTCGTGATTGATCTTGGAAACCGCGAGCCCGAGATCGGCCAGATTCTTCTGCTGCCTCAGCGTCCGCTGCAGTTCCACCTGCATATTGGTCAGAAACCGGCCCGCGACCGCAAGCTCGCCCCTCGACTTGTCTGCCGTGAATACCCGCGAGGGATCCTCCGGCTGTTCGGAGAACTGCCGCATGGAAAGGGTGAGACGGCGGATCGGCAGGATCATCATGCGGTTGATGGCCAGGAAGATCAGTATGGCGGTGATCAGCGAGATGACCAGCGACAGCACGAACATCATCTTGGAATAGCGCAGCATGTCCTTGCGCAGCGCGTCGTCGGTCATCACCAGCTCGATGATCATCTCGCTTTCGCCGATCGGGCCATAGACGCGCATCACCCGCCCCCCGCCGAAGAAGAGCGTGTTCAACGCATCCTTCATCGAAGTGGGCATAGAGGTGTCGGCAAGATCGTACTGGTCGTCCACCTGGGGCGGCACGTCGACGGCGGCAAGCAGCCGGGAGGTGCCGTCCTTCTTCAGCGCGATAAGCTTGGTGCCGGTCGCAAGAAGCGTGTCGTCCTGGACCGCGCGCGGCAGCTCGGCCGGCTGGAGCCCGTCGATGACGATGCCCGCGGCGGCAGCCGTATCCAGCCGGTCCCGCAGCCAATTCATGCGCATGCCCGCCACGGAAGGCATGAAGATCAGGATTTCGGCGAGCATGACGAAGACGACGGTGAGCCAGAGCAACCTGCCGGAGAGGCCGCTGAAAAGCCGCGGCATCGGCTCAGGGCCGGTACCTTCCGTCTTCTCAACTGCGGCTTGCCCCGAGGTCTCCGCCTCGTCCTTCATGCGGATCTCCGTTTCAAGGCTCGAGCACGCCACGGGAGGAATCGTGGCGGCCATGGATCGTGGCCGATATTTTAGAACATTATGGCAGTTTTACCAGTGCGTGCCGCAGCGGCAAAAAAGCAGCGGGAAGAGGCCTGCCTCTCCCCGCTTTCCAATGCGATAGCAGCTTCAGATCAAAACTCTTCCCAGTCGCCCGCGGCCTGAGGCGCGGCAGCGGCGGCGCCACCGCCGAAGGCCCTTGAAAGAGCGCCCGTCATCGTCCGCACCGGCGATGGTTTGGGACGGTGGTTGGGCGTCGCGGCCGCTATGCGAGGAGCGGCATTTGCAGGCACCGCCTGCCGCGGCCTCTGCGGGACGACCGATTGAGCCCCCTCCCCGATCCTGAAACCGGAAACGAGAGCGAACAACTCGTCGGCATCGGAGGAGAGCTTCTGGGTCGCTGCGGAGGTCTCCTCCACCATGGCAGCATTCTTCTGGGTCACCTGGTCCATTTCATTGACGGCGGTGTTGACCTCGGCAAGCCCGGTCGCCTGCTCGCGGGATGCGACCGCGATCGAATGAATATGGTCGTTGATGCGCAGGACGCGGGCTTCGATTTCCGAAAGCGCCTCGCCGGTCTTCTGCACCAGCTTGACGCCGCCGGCGACTTCCCCGCCGGATTTGCTGATCAGCGCCTTGATATCCTTGGCGGCACTTGCGGAACGCTGCGCGAGTTCGCGCACTTCCTGGGCAACGACGGCAAAGCCCTTGCCTGCCTCGCCGGCGCGGGCCGCCTCGACGCCTGCATTCAGCGCCAGGAGGTTGGTCTGGAAGGCGATCTCATCGATCACATTGGTGATCTGGGCGATCTCCCGGGATGCCTGTTCGATGCGTCCCATGGCTTCCACCGCGCTGCGCACGACATCGCCCGATTGCACCGCCGCCTCCTTGGCTTCGCCGACCATAACGGTGGCCTCCTGCGCCCGTTCGGTGGAATTGCGCACGACGGAGGTGATCTCCTCAAGCGCCGCGGAGGTTTCCTCGAGTGCTGCCGCCTGCTGCTCGGTGCGCCTTGAAAGGTCGTTGGTGGCGTTGCTCAACTCGGCGGCGCTGCCGTTGATGGAACCGGTCGCGGCGCGCACGTTCTGCATGGTGCCGCGCAACGTCTCCATCGTGCCGTTGACGTTCTCCTGGAGTTCCGCGAACGCGCCCTTGAAATCGCCCTCCATCGTATCGGTGAGGTCACCTTCGGCCAGGCTTTTCACCACGCGACGCGTCTCCGAAATGCCGGCATCGACRCTCGCCATGAGCTGGTCCACGTCGCGGGCGAAGAGATCGAGGCTTTCGTCATCGAACTGCTTGTCGATGCGCCGGGTGAAATCGCCCATGGCCGCTGCAGCGACGACCGCTCCCATTCGGGTCCTGAGTTCGTCGCTCCTGGCGCGCGTGCCCGCCTCCTGAGCGTTCATGCGGGCGACCTCTATACCGTTCCTGCGGAAGACCTCGATCGCGGCCGCCATGTCGCCGATTTCATCCGCGCGGCCGGCTGAACCCACCGGTGCATCGAAATCGCCCGAAGCGATCCGCTTCATGATCGCGGTGAGCTCCGTGATCGGCTGGCTGARCTGGCGGCGGCCGAGATAGAGGCCGAAACCCGCGCCGGCAGCGACACCAATCAGAGTCGTTGCCAGAACCGCATAAAAGACAGTGTTGTTGAAGGCATCCATTCCGTCCCTCAACTTGGCAAGCTGGTCCTGATCCGCCTTCACGATGGCATCGATTTCAGCCTGATAGGCCTTGCGGTTGGCGCGGTTGGCCTCGTTGTTACCCTGAAGATTGGCCGCTTGCGGCCCTTCCGCCTGGCCGAGCCGTGCCGTCTCGCTTCTGAAGTTCTTGAACTCCGCGGAGCGGGCAACGAGCTTCTCGAAGGCATCCTTCTGCTCCGCCGGCACTTTCGGCCGCCATTCGGCGACAAGTCGATCCATCTTGTCGAGCGATTTCAGCATGCCCTCGCCGAACTGCTTGGCGGCTTCCTTATCCTTGGCCGCATAGATGCCGCGGGCGTCCATTACCACCGCGGTCACCAGCCGGTTCAGGTGCTCGCCCTTGTAGACGCGGTCGGCCACGTCCGAATATTCCTGCATCTGCTGTCGATATTCGCCGATCGCGAAGAGCGAAATGCCGCCGATCAAGAAGGCGACGAGGCTCATCAGCCCGACGAGAAGATTGATCTTTGCCCTGATTTTCAATGCCGGCTCCTATGCCCACGAAATGTTGAACGTGGAGAACGGCATCGATACCGGTACTCCCCCATCCCCTGATGCGAAAACTAACAATTAGAAATTAATAAAGCTTGAGCAGCTAAAAGAACGCGGCAAAGAGAAAATTTACTTAAGGACAACATCTCCTAGCAAGTAACTGCGCCACAACTCCCGGCAAGAGCGTATAGATTCTGAAATTATTTTCCACATTTCAGGAGCGAGGCAAATTGCCCGACAAATTACAATCGTTAATAGGCTGCTTCAAATTTTACTATTTCCGGATGTTCCCTAAAGTGCCGGCGTTTCGAACACAGGCCGCAGGCGCGCCGGCTGGGCGATTGACTTTCGCAGCGGAGTCCTCTTATAAGCCGCGCACGTTCAGCTCCAGCAGGCTCGCGCGTACGCGGCCTATTGCGCCGGACGTTTCCGAAACGCTCTTGCTTTTTAAGCAAACTCAAGAAGGGCCGCACACCGCGGTATCAAATAAATGAAGCGTACCTATCAACCGTCCAAGCTTGTTCGCAAGCGTCGTCACGGCTTCCGTGCCCGCATGGCTACCGCCGGCGGCCGCAAGGTTCTTTCCGCCCGCCGTGCACGTGGCCGCAAGCGTCTCTCGGCCTAAGGCCGGGCAAGCCCGACAAGTATCCGGGCGATGACGAACGAGAAAAATGCGAAAAAGGCTGTCGGGCGGCTGAAAAGCCGGCCGCAGTTTCTTGCTGTCCGGGAGGGAGAAAGCCGCAGGGGCCGCACCTTCCTTCTGGAGGTTCTTGACCGCAAGGCGCCCGAAGAGGCGCCGCGTGTCGGGTTCACGGTTACGAAGAAACACGGCAACGCGGTGGAACGCAACCGCATGCGGCGGCGCCTCAAGGAGGCGGTAAGGCAATCTGCCGGGTTTGCAATGAAGGCCGGACACGACTATGTCATTGTCGCGCGCCGCGAGGTGCTGAAGACACCCTTCGCCGAACTGACGGCCCAGCTTGCCGAGCGCATCGAAGCACGGCCGAAACCGAAGCGGTCCGAGGAGACCCGTTCCAGGAAAGCATGATGGAAAAAAACCGCAACTACTTCATCGCGATCGCGCTTTCGGTGGCGATCGTCCTTGCCTGGCAGTTCTTCTATATGGGCCCGCGGTTGGAAGCCCAGCGGCGCGCCGAAGAGGCAGCGCGCGCCCAACAGCAGCAGACGCAGACGATCACGCCGGAGAGCCCCGGCGCCACGGTCAGCGGCGCGCTTCCGGGCCAGGCGCAGGCCCAGGCCAACGCCACCCGCGAGCAGGCTCTCGCCAAGACGCCGCGCATCGAAATCGATACCCCGGCCCTTTCCGGCTCCATCAATCTCGCCGGCGCCCGTTTCGACGACCTGAAGCTGCGCGAATATCATGAGACGGTCGACGACTCGAGCCCGATCATCACCCTCTTCTCTCCGGCCGACACCCGCGACGGCTATTTCACCGAAATCGGCTATATTCAGAGCGAGGCTTCCGGCGCCGTGCCTGGTCCGGCCACCCAGTGGACGCTCACCAGCGGCGAGAAGCTGACGCAGGAAACGCCGGTGACGCTGACCTTCACCAACGAGAAGGGCATCACGTTCACCCGTACCATCTCGGTCGACGACCATTATATGATCACCGTCGCCGACAAGGTCGACAACGTCACCGGCGAGCCGGTATCGCTTGCGACCTACGGCCGCGTCATCCGCTACAACAAGCCGGCGACGCCTTCCGTCTACGTCATCCACGAAGGCTTCCTCGGCGTGATCGGCCAGGATACCGGCCTTGTGGAAGAGAGCTATCACGATATCGAGGAAGCCGCCGTCACCAACCCGAAGGCGACCACCGGCTGGCTCGGCATTACCGACAAGTACTGGGCTGCCGCGATCGTTCCGCCGCAGGCGCTTGCGTATGAATCGCGCTTCTCGCATTTCACCGACGGCCAGCCGCGCTATCAGGCCGACTACAAGACCGATGCGCTGACCATTCAGCCCGGCCAGTCCGCCGAACTCAAGAACCTCATCTTCGCCGGCGCCAAGGAAGTGCCCCTCGTCGATCGCTACGAGACGGAGTATTCCATTCCGCGCTTCGACCTCCTGATCGACTGGGGCTGGTTCTACTTCATCACCAAGCCGATGTTCAAACTGATGGACTTCTTCTTCCGTCATGTCGGCAATTTCGGCCTCGCGATCCTGCTCACCACCATCGTCGTGAAGGCGATCTTCTTCCCGCTCGCCAGCAAGCAGTATGCCTCCATGGCCAACATGAAGCGCGTGCAGCCGAAGATGGAAGAGCTGAAGGCCAAGCATGGCGACGACCGCATGGCCATGCAGCAGGCGATGATGCAGCTCTACAAGGAAGAGAAGATCAACCCGATCGCAGGCTGCTGGCCGGTGCTGCTGCAGATCCCGGTCTTCTTCGCACTCTACAAGGTCATCTACGTCACCATCGAGATGCGGCACGCGCCCTTCTTCGGCTGGATCCAGGACCTTTCCGCGCCCGATCCGACCTCGCTCTTCAACCTGTTCGGCCTGCTTCCCTACGACGTGCCGCACTTCCTGATGATCGGCGTTTGGCCGATCATCATGGGCATCACCATGTTCCTGCAGATGCGCATGAACCCGACGCCGCCGGACCCGACCCAGGCGATGATCTTCAACTGGATGCCGCTGATCTTCACCTTCATGCTGGCGACCTTCCCGGCTGGTCTCGTCATCTACTGGGCCTGGAACAACACGCTGTCGATCATGCAGCAGGCGGTCATCATGAAGCGCCACGGCGCCAAGATCGAGCTCTTCGACAATCTGAAGGGCGTCTTCCGACGAAAACCGGAACCGACGAAATAAGCACGGAAAGCCCCGCCTCGGCGGGGTTTTTCATTTGCACGACCTGTCGCGAGCTTGACTTTGTCGGCCAAAATACGGAAGCCGTCCTACACGGACAGACAAGCGATAGACAGGTGGCACCGATGCCGGCAGAGGACATGAATAACGACAGGCCGCTTTTCGGACGCCCCTGGATCTTCATCCGCGGCGTGCCGTCGATGAAGTTCCTGCCGCCGGAAGGACCGCTGGAAGTGGCCTTCGCCGGGCGTTCGAATGTCGGCAAGTCCTCGCTCATCAACGCGCTGGTCGGCAAGAAAGGGCTTGCCCGCACCTCCAACACGCCCGGCCGCACCCAGGAATTGAACTATTTCGTGCCGGACGGCTATTCCGGCGAAGGCGGCGACCTGCCGCCGATGGCGATTGTCGACATGCCCGGCTACGGCTATGCGCAGGCGCCGAAGGAACAGGTCGACAACTGGACGAAGCTGGTCTTCGATTATCTGCGCGGCCGCGCGACCCTGAAGCGCGTCTATGTGCTGATCGACAGCCGTCACGGCGTCAAGAAGAACGACGAAGAGGTGCTGGACCTGCTCGACAAGGCTGCCGTCTCCTATCAGATCGTGCTCACCAAGACCGACAAGATCAAGGAGGCGGGAATCGCCAGGCTGATTTCCGAAACGACGGAGAAGATCCGCAAGCGGCCGGCGGCCTATCCTTTCGTGCTCGCCACCTCTTCCGAAAAGAGCAAGGGCCTCGACGATCTCAGGCAGGCGATCTCCGAGACCGTGGGACAGCCCGTCTAAGGGGTCTGGGCTCAGGCGGAGAGCGTGGTCAGCAGCGCGGCAAGCGAGATGAGCGCCACCGAACGCCACAGGAAAAGCGATCCCCAGACCTGAGCCGCCAACTGGCGCAGGGAACCTCTATAAAGGCGTCGCGAAGGCGGCCGCAGGAAAGACTGCGAAATCGCGGGCGGCAGGCGCTCCAGCGGGTAGTCTTCCTCCAGCGTGGCGAGGTTCCGCTGCCACTGGATCACCATTTGCGCAAAGCTGCGATCGCGGCCGATGCGCTCCTCCACGAGCCTTCGGGCCTCCGGCGAAAGAACGCCGAGCACATATTCCCCCGCCAATAGCTGATCGCGCGAGCGGTCTCCCCTGCTTTGCTTCGGTATCGTCATCTCCGGGTCTTCTCCTCTCAACCCTTCGCTTCTATCGGACCACGCTTTTTCTCCGATGTCACTTCAAAATGAACTTTACAGCCCGAGAGGCCGAAAGTTGAAGCAAGCATTGTTTCCTCCGTCAAAAACATGCGTTACAAGGCCCCACTTACTCTTGAGGGGTCTTCGATGAGCGGTACCGACGGCGAGCTTCAGGCAAAACTTCTGGCGCAGGCGCTGCCCTATATGCAGCGGTATGAAAACAAGACGATCGTCGTGAAATATGGCGGCCATGCCATGGGCGATGCCGAGCTCGGCAAAGCTTTCGCCGCCGATATCGCGCTTTTGAAGCAATCGGGCGTCAACCCCATCGTCGTGCATGGCGGCGGACCGCAGATCGGCGCGATGCTGACCAAAATGGGCATAGAATCCAAGTTCGAGGGCGGCCTGCGCGTCACCGACCGCAAGACGGTCGAGATCGTCGAAATGGTGCTCGCCGGTTCGATCAACAAGGAGATCGTCGCACTCATCAATCAGACCGGCGAATGGGCGATCGGCCTTTGCGGCAAGGACGGCAACATGGTTTTCGCCGAAAAGGCGAAGAAGACCGTGATCGATCCCGACAGCAATATCGAGCGGGTCCTCGACCTCGGCTATGTCGGCGAAGTGGTCGAAGTCGACCGCACCCTGCTCGACCTTCTCGCGAAATCCGAGATGATCCCTGTCATCGCTCCCGTGGCTCCCGGCCGCGACGGCGCGACCTACAACATCAATGCCGATACCTTTGCCGGTGCCATCGCCGGCGCGCTCAACGCCACCCGCCTCCTCTTCCTGACCGACGTTCCGGGCGTTCTCGACAAGAACAAGGAACTCATCAAGGAACTGACGGTGGCGCAGGCGCAGGCGCTCATCAAGGATGGCACGATTTCCGGCGGCATGATCCCCAAGGTCGAGACCTGCATCGACGCTATCAAGGCCGGCGTTCAGGGCGTTGTCATCCTGAACGGCAAGACCGCCCATTCCGTGCTGCTCGAAATCTTCACCGAGCGCGGCGCCGGCACGCTGATCGTTCCCTGATACCGACCGGGATCAGCCCGCGGCGGCATAGACCGCCGCGGCATCCTCCTTCAGCCTGGCCATCATCGCCCGGTAAGGGCCGGGACCGTAGCTCACCCGCGCGACGCCCAGCTCACCCAACCGCTTCGGAGCGGGAACGCCTGGCATCATCATGATATTCACCGGCAGCGAAGAAGCCTCGCAAAGCCTGCGGATCAGCTCCTCATCCGCAAGCGCCGGCGCGAAGAAACCGCTGGCGCCCGCGTCTGCGAAGGCTTTCGCCCGTTCGATCGCCTCGTCCAGCAGGGCCGCATGCCTGCCGCGATCGCTTTCCTTCAGGAAAAGATCGGTGCGGGCGTTGATGAAGAACGAAATGCCTCGCCGATCCGCAAGCGCCCGGATAGCGCGGATGCGTTCAGCCTGCTTTTCGACAGGGTAGATGCCGCTTCCGCCGACCACCTGGTCCTCCAAATTGATGCCGACCGCGCCAGCCTCGACGACCTTCGCAACATTATCCGCGAGTGCGGCCGGATCTTCCGTGTAGCCACCCTCGAAATCCACGGAGAGAGGGAGATCAACCGCCGCCGTGATCTCGCGAACCGTGGCGAGCAGGGCATCGAGCGGAAGGTTCTCGCCATCGGCATAGCCATGGGCGGCGGCGACCGACCAGCTTCCGGTCGCAAGCGCGCTCGCGCCCGCCTCCGCCACGGCCTTTGCCGTGCCCGCATCCCAGATATTATAGAGAATGACGGGATTTCCCTTCCGGTGAAGTGCGCCGAAAGCTCCCGCCTTGCCGTTCTGGTCCATTGCCTCTTCCTCCCTGGCCGATGCCGCTGCTGTAGCTCATCCCGAAAACCGTTGCCGCCGCAAATCGGGCGCCGATCTTCTAAATGGCTACACCCGCGCGGCTACCASAACAACAGGCCCAAAATGCCGCAGACGATCAGCAGGCAGCCGAGCACCTCCATGCGGTTCACCCGCTCGTGGAAAAGAAAGAAGGACGCCATGAAGGTGAAGACGAGTTCGATCTGGCCGAGCGCCCGCACATAGGCGACCTGCTGCAGCGTCATGGCCGTGAACCAGCAGGCCGAGCCCAGCACCCCGGCAAGTCCCACCAGCGCCGAAGAGCGCCAGGAGCGGACCACTTGCACGATCTCGTTTCCATCCTTCGATATCATCCAGATCAGCATGAAGACCGTCTGGAAAGTGGTGACGCAGGCGAGCGTCACGGCGGCCTCCATGACCGGTCCCGGCCCGCCGAGTGAGAGGGCGGCAGTCCGGTATGAGACCGCCGAAATCCCGAAGACCGCRCCGGAAGCGATACCGATCAGCGCCGTGCGGCTGGTCAGCGCCGATACGGTGTTGCGCATCGAGAGCGRCATGCGCGCCATCGAAATCATCATCACGCCGATGACACCAACGATGATCGCGGCGATCGAGCCGGGCGTCAGCCGCTCCCCGAGAAGGATGAAGCCGAAGAGCGCGGCTTGTACCGGTTCGGTCTTGGAATAGGCTGTCCCGACCGCGAAATTCCGAAGTGAGAAGAGATGCACCAGCATGATGGTGGCATAGATCTGCGAGAGACCGCCGATCACGCACCAGAAGGCGAAGGTCCAGTTGAATGCGGGAAACGGATAGCCGAAGCCGTAGCGCAGCAGGAGAACATAGAGGATCGCCACCGGGAAGCCGTAGCCGAAGCGAACGAAGCTCGCGCCGCGCGTGCCGAGCGAGCCCTGCAGATGCTTCTGCAGCGCCGAGCGCAGGTTCTGCAAGAAGGCGGCCGCGATGGTGATGGGGATCCAGAGTTCCATATTGCGGCGATATCACCGCGCCCGGCATACCGCCAAGGCCGGTTTCGGGCAAAATCGACCTGCCCTTTTCTTTGCCGTCGGCGCGGTGCATAACCGCCTCATGGAAAAGAGCCCCAGGACCGCACCCGACACCCGAGACTTCGCCCATATCAGGGACTGGGTCTTCGATCTCGACAACACGCTTTACCCGCACCGGGTCAACCTGTTCGCCCAGATCGACAAGAACATGACGGCTTACGTCTCGGAACTGCTGCAGCTCGATCCGGTCGAGGCCAGGGCGCTGCAGAAGCGCTATTACCATGAGCATGGCACGACGCTGCAGGGCCTGATGCTCCATTACGGCATAGATCCGAACGTCTTCCTCGAACGGGCCCATGCGATCGATTATTCCGCGCTCCTGCCGCACCCGGAGCTCGGCGAGGCGATCAAGGCGCTCCCCGGCCGCAAGTTCATCTTCACCAACGGCAGCGTGAAACATGCGGAAGCCGCGGCGGGCGCGCTCGGCATCCTCGACAATTTCGACGACATCTTCGATATCGTGGCGGCCGATTACGTGCCGAAACCCGCGGGCGCGACCTATGACAAGTTCGCAAGCCTCCATCGGGTCGATACGAAAAACGCCGCCATGTTCGAGGATCTGCCGCGCAATCTCGAAGTCCCGAAGGCGCTCGGCATGCGCACCATCCTTCTGGTACCCCGCAATCTCGACGAGGTGCTGATGGAGCGCTGGGAAGTGCTTTCCGACGAGGACGATCACATCGACTACGTGACCGACGATCTCGCCGGCTTTCTTTCCGGCCTCCAGTTCGATTGAGCCAACCTTACGGAAAATTCATCCACATTACGGATGTTTAAGTGGTCCCGACCGCCGGCCGGCCATAGCTTCTAGCTATCGAAGGCAAACGGAAAAGGACCCTCTCCATGACCTCCAAGAAGATCGTCCTGGCCACTCTCGCGACGGCCCTGGTCGCGACGGCCGCCGTGCCCGCCCTTGCCGCACCCGGTTTCCACCGCCCGGGAGAGCGCGGCGTCATGCGCGAGCTGATGTTCGTGCGGCTTCTCAAGACAGCCGACACGAACAAGGACGGCAAGGTATCCAAGGAAGAGGTAACGGCGCGCCAGGATGCGCTCTTTACCCAGATCGACGCCAACAAGGACGATATTCTGACTCCCGGCGAGCTGCGCACCTTCCGCAAGGCCAGTATCGAGGAATTCCGCAAGAACAACCCGCGCCCGGAGCGCGCCGAAAACCGCGAGGAACGCCGCGAACAGCGCATGGCCGAGCGGGACGGTGACCATCGCGACGACCGCCGGGATCGTGGCTGGCGCCGCCATGAAATGCGCCACGGCGGCCCGATGATGGGCCTCCGCCTCGTGCGCATGGCCGATACCGATGAGAACGGCCAGTTCAGCAAGGCCGAGGTATCCGCCGCCGTGGACAAGCTCTTCGCGCGGATGGATCGCAACAAGGATGGCATCATCACGATCGACGACATGCCGGACCGCCCCCTCTAGTCTCCGCCCCCGCAGGACTAGCTCTGGCTTCGTCGAAAGAAACCCGCCTCCCAACGAGGCGGGTTTCTTGATTCTCGGGCCCTGTTCAGCGCTCGTAGAACTCGGAAATGATCTTCCAGGCCTCGTCGGCCGTTTCCACGAAGCTTATGAGATCGAGATCGGCGGGCGCGATCGTGCCGAATTCGGCAAGCGCCTCGAAATTGATGATCCCGCGCCAGAACTTTTCGCTGAAGAGGATCAGCGGTATGCGCTCCATGCGCTTGGTCTGGATCAGGGTCAGCGCCTCGAACATCTCGTCCAGCGTCCCGAACCCGCCGGGGAAGACCGCGACCGCCTTCGCGCGCATCATGAAGTGCATCTTGCGGATCGCGAAATAGTGGAAATTGAAGCTCAGTTCCGGCGTCACGAACGGGTTCGGCGCCTGCTCGTGCGGCAGCATGATGTTGAGGCCGATCGTCGGGGCGCCGACCTCGGTGGCGCCGCGATTGCCCGCTTCCATGACCCCCGGCCCGCCGCCGGTGACGACGACATATTCCTGATGGTTGTAGCGCGCCGACTGCTCGCCGCAGAGAGCTGCGAATTTCCGTGCTTCCTCGTAATAGACCGAGGCCGCCTGCAGGTTGTTGCGCTGGACCTCGTTATGCGCCGCCCAGGGAGCCTGGYCGGGTGCCGGAATGCGTGCGCCGCCGAACAGCACGACCGTCGACTTGATGCCGCGCTCGGCCAGAATCGTCTCGGCCTTCAGGAGCTCGAGCTGCAGCCGCACGGGCCGCAATTCCTCGCTGCACAGGAAATCATCGTCGGTATAGGCGAGCCGGTAGGAGGGCGATTCCGTCTGCGGTGTCTTCGGCTGCACAGCCGCCGCCCGCTTGTCGGCGGTGCTGTCCTTCAGCGGGTCCCAGATGCCGTCCTTGCGCCGCGGTCCGTTGTTCTTGACCTTTACCATTCGTTGATTCCTCGCATTCGCTTGCCGTCAAATCACATTGACGCCCGAGTGAGGGTCGCTTAGAGCAAATGATGCCATTTGGCCAGTTGGCGAGTCCCCTCCCACAATCACGATAACGAGTGACGTTTAAGGATTTCCCATGAGCAGCACGGATCTCTCCTCCCTCGAAAAGACGATCGAGGCAGCCTTCGAAAACCGAGACAGCGTGACCGTCTCCACGAAAGGCGAGGTCCGCGACGCGGTTGAAACCGCACTCAAGCTTCTCGACGGAGGCGAGGTTCGCGTTGCCAGCCGCGGCGATGACGGCAACTGGACCGTGCATCAGTGGCTGAAGAAGGCCGTGCTCCTCTCCTTCCGCCTCAACGACATGGAAGTCGTCAAGGGCGGCCCCGGCAACRCAACCTGGTGGGACAAGGTGCCCTCGAAGTTCGAGAATTGGGGCGAGAACCAGTTCCGCGCCGCCGGCTTCCGGGCCGTGCCGAACGCCGTCGTCCGCCACTCCGCCTATATCGCGCCGAACGCCATCCTGATGCCCTCCTTCGTCAACCTCGGCGCCTATGTAGGCGAAGGCACGATGGTGGATACCTGGGCGACCGTCGGCTCCTGCGCGCAGATTGGCAAGCACGTGCATCTTTCCGGCGGCGTCGGCATCGGCGGCGTTCTGGAGCCCATGCAGGCCGGCCCGACCATCATCGAGGACAATTGCTTTATCGGCGCCCGTTCGGAAGTGGTGGAAGGCTGCATCGTCCGCGAGGGCTCGGTGCTCGGCATGGGCGTCTTCATCGGCAAGTCGACCAAGATCGTCGATCGCGCCACCGGTGAGATCACCTATGGCGAAGTGCCGCCCTATTCGGTCGTGGTCRCTGGCTCGCTGCCGGGCAAGCCGTTCCCCAACGGCGAACCGGGCCCCAGCCTCTACTGCGCCGTGATCGTCAAGCGCGTCGACGAGAAGACCCGCTCCAAGACCGGCATCAACGAACTGCTTCGCGATTAAGCTCCAGAATCATTCCATGTCCGCTTCCGATCCCGTCGCCAACCTGCAAACCCTCATTCGCTGCCCGTCGGTGACGCCGGCGGAGGGCGGCGCGCTGACCGCGCTCCAGGCAATGCTGGAACCGCTCGGCTTCCGGGTCGAGCGCATGGTGGCAAGCGAGCCGGGCATGGCGGACGTGGAAAACCTCTATGCCCGGATCGGCACGGAGGGCCCGCATCTAATGTTCGCCGGACACACGGATGTGGTGCCGCCGGGCGACGAGGCCTCCTGGAGCCATCCTCCCTTCGCCGCCGAGATCGCCGGCGGCGAAATTTTCGGACGCGGCGCCGTGGACATGAAGGGCGGTATCGCCTGCTTCGCCRCCGCCGTCGCAAGGCATATCGAAAAACACGGCCCGCCGAAGGGCTCCATCTCCTTCCTCATCACCGGCGACGAGGAAGGCCCCTCGGTCAACGGCACGGAAAAGCTCCTGAAATGGGCGGCCGAAAAGGGCGAGACCTGGGATGCCTGCCTGGTCGGCGAGCCCACCAATCCGGACCAGCTCGGCGACATGGTCAAGATCGGGCGGCGCGGCTCGCTTTCCGGCAAGGTCACTGTTTCCGGCGTGCAGGGTCATGCGGCCTATCCGCATCTGGCCGACAACCCGCTGCGCGGCCTTCTGCCGCTCGCCCATGCCCTGATGGACCCGCCCTTCGACGCGGGCACGGCCGATTTTCCGCCGTCCAATCTCGAGGTAACCTCGATCGACACCGGCAATCCGGCCACCAACATCATTCCGGAAAAGGCAAGTTTCGCCTTCAACATCCGCTTCAACGACACGTGGAGCGCCGAGACGCTGCAGGCGGAAATCATCCGCCGCCTCAATGCCGCGGCCGCCGACGTAACACTCAGGCCTGGCCGCGAGCCGATCAAATACCAGACCGCCTGGGGCGAGCGCCCGAGCCATGTCTTCCTGACGCGCAACAACGCGCTGATCGCCTCGCTTTCGGAGGCCGTCGAGACCGTGACTGGGCGCACGCCCAAGCTTTCGACCACCGGCGGCACCTCTGACGCACGGTTCATCAAGGACTTCTGCCCCGTCGTCGAATTCGGACTCGTCGGGCAGACGATGCACATGGTCGACGAACGCGTGGCGGTTGCCGATCTCGAAACGCTGACCCAGATTTACGGCACCTTCATCACCCGCTGGTTCGAGAATGCCCACCTATAGCGAAGTCAGGCTCTATCTCGACGGATTGTGGCTGCTCGTACGCGGAGACCCGCAGGGCTTCCGCTTCCTCGATATCTCGGATCGCGGCGTCATGCGGTCCTTCTGGGCGATCCTCTGGTGCCTGCCCGCCAGCGCCCTTTCCTGGTTCTGGTGGCGGTCGCTCTATCTCGACGGCATGCCGACGGGCACGCGCCTCGGCGGCGTGTTCTTTTTCCGGCTAGCCATGCTGGAGGTCTTCAACTGGTTCGTGCCGCTGATCCTGGCCGCGGTCCTCTGCCTGATGCTCGGCATCCAGCGCCGTTTCCCGGCGATCGTCGTCACCGTGAACTGGCTCTCCGTCCCCTTCTCCTACGCCTACGGTCTGCTCAGCCTCTGCGTGATGCTGCTTCCAGGCTTGAGGGGCGGCCTCGCTGTCATCTGGCTCGCGCTGATGCTGGCGCTGATCGTCTCGATCTCGCGAATTCTCCGGATGATCTGCGGCCCGCAGCCGCTGATGGTGGCCGCCCTCGCAACGGCGCTCATCGTGCCCGCCATGCTGATCTCGGATATCCTGGAGCGCTTCCTGGGCGTCTATCCCTTCTAGCGATCTAGACGTCTTCCGGATAATCGACCTTCATGAAATAGAGTCCCTCCGGCGGAGCGACCGGGCCGCACTCCTTGCGATCCCGCGCCTCCAGAGCCTTGCGCACGTCATCCGGCGTCATCTTGCCGTCGCCCGCCAGCTTCAGGGTGCCGGCGAAGGAGCGTATCTGGTTGTGCAGGAAACTCTGCGCCGTCGCGCGGATTTCGATGAGATCGCCGGTTCGCATCACGTCCAGCCGGTCGAGCGTGCGCACCGGGTTCGTGGCCTGGCAATGGGCCGAGCGGAAGGTGGTGAAATCGTGATGGCCGACCAACATCTGCGCGGCCGCGTGCATGGCCTCGTGGTCCAGCTCCTTCGGCACCCACCAGGCACGGTTCGCCTCCAGCGCGAGCGGCGATGGGCGGTTCAGGATACGGTAGAGATAATGCCGGCGGATCGCCGAGAAGCGGGCGTCGAAATCGTCGCCGACCGCCTGCACCTCCAGCACCGAAACCTTCTCGCGGGCCATCATCAGATGCGCGTTGAGCGCATTGCGCAGCTTGTAGGGCGCCCATTGCCGCGAAAGATCCGCATGAATGACCTGCCCCAGCGCATGGACGCCGGAATCGGTCCGTCCCGCGCCCCGGATCGAGACCTTCTCGCCCGTCAGCGAAAGGATGCCCTCCTGCAAGGCGGCCTGTACCGAATGGCCGTTTTCCTGCATCTGCCAACCGACATAGGAGGTGCCGTCATATTCGACGGTCATACGATAGCGCGGCATCAGGCAAGCCTCGTGCCGCGGGCAAGCGGCGTGCCGCGCAGGAAATCCTCCGCAGGCAGCGGCTTGCCGCCCGCCTTCTGCAGTTTCACAAGCCGGACGGCCCCTTCTCCGCAAGCGATCGTCAGTGCGTCGTCCAGAATCTCGCCGGAAACGCCCCGCCCTTCCGCTCGCTCGGATGCCAGAACCTTGATGCGCTCCGGCTTCCCACCGATCTCGGCCTCGAACCAGGCACCCGGAAAAGGCGAAAGGCCGCGAATGTGGTCATGGACTTCGCGGGATGGCCTGGAGAAATCGATGCGCGTCTCGGCCTTGTCGATCTTGGCGGCATAGAGCACGCCTTCCTCGGCCTGAGGCGTCAGCGGCAAATCGTCCGCTCCAAGCTTTTCCATCGCGTCCGCCATCGCCCTTGCACCGGCCAGCATAAGCTTGTCGTGCAATTCGCCGGCGGTCATGTTCTCCCCGATGGAAACCTCGCGGGTGAGCGCGACCGGGCCGGTATCCAGCCCCTTTTCCATCTTCATCACCATCATGCCGGTCTTCTCGTCACCGGCCATGATGGCCCGCTGGATAGGCGCCGCACCCCGCCAGCGCGGCAAAAGCGAGGCGTGGCCGTTGTAACAGCCGAGCCGCGTGCCGGTGAGGATCGCCTCCGGCAGCAACAGGCCGTAGGCCACGACGACTGCCACATCGGCATTCAGCGTTCGGAATTTCTCCCGCTCCTCCGGCTCCTTGAAGTTTACCGGCGTAAAAACCGGAATGCCGAGCAATTCGGCCGCCTGATGCACCGGCGATTTCGTGAGGTCGAGCCCGCGCCGGCCGGCCGGCCGCGGCGGCTGGGTATAGACCGCCACGATCTCATGCCCGGCCTCCTTCAGCGCCCGAAGCGTCGGCACGGAAAATTCCGGCGTACCCATGAAGATGATGCGAAGAGACATGTTGGCGCTCCCGCGAGGCTTGCGGCTTCAACGAATGCTTAGACGGCCCTTGCCTTCGCGGCCTTGGTGAACTTCTTGATGACCATCTCGCGCTTGAGCCGCGAGATGTGGTCGATGAAGAGCACGCCGTTCAGGTGGTCGATCTCGTGCTGCAGGCAGGTCGCGAGCAGGCCGTCGGCCTCCACCATGTGCTCCTTGCCGTCGCGACCGATATGTTTGACGGTCACGGTGGCAGGGCGTTCCACCTCGGCGTAGTAATCGGGGATCGACAGGCAGCCTTCCTCGTAGACCGAGCGTTCATCGGAGGACTTCACGATCTCAGGATTGATGAAGACCAGCGGCTGCTTTTCCTCGTCCTCACGCGACACGTCGATCACCAGAAGACGGCGCGGAACGCCGATCTGGATCGCCGCCAGYCCGATGCCCGGCGCGTCATACATGGTTTCCAGCATGTCGTCGGCAAGCCGCAGCACGTCGTCATCCACCTGCTCCACAGGCTTGGAGACTTGGCGAAGCAACGGGTCCGGCAGAATGATAAGAGGCTTGATCGTCATGGCCTCCCCTTAGCGCATCTTTTTTCCAGATGGAACAGGAATCGCCATGGCTTGAGCAGAAATGTTCACGTTTTGATCTTTTCCTCCGGCAAAATTCTGCTAGTCTCCCCGCATGGAAACATTCCTCGACCGCATTTCGGCAGCATTGACCGGCCTTCCCGCGAACATGATTCCGCTTGCCGCGGCTGGTCTCGTGGCGATGGTCGCCATCGTCCTGGCGTTTCATTTGAAAGGCGCGGCGCGGCGGGAACGCGAAGAAGCCGCGTTTCGCGCAGCGGAATCCGAGGCACGGCTTGGCGAACTCATGCGGCTGCAATCGGAAACGCAAGGGCGGCTTTCGGCCATGGCCGAAGCCTTGTCGGCGCGCCAGTCCGAGCTCAACCAGGCCGTCAGCCAGCGGCTCGACGGCATGAGCCACCGGCTGGGCGCCACCATCACCGAGCAGACGAAATCGACCCATGAGAACCTGCGCAGGCTGCAGGAGCGGCTTGCGGTGATCGATGCGGCGCAGAACAACATCCAGTCGCTCGCCAAGGACGTCGTCGGCCTGCAGGCGATCCTTTCCAACAAGCAGACGCGCGGCGCCTTCGGGCAAGGGCGCATGGAAGCGATCGTCGCCGACGGCCTTCCTTTCGGCGCCTACAGCTTCCAGACCCCGCTTTCCAACGGGACGCGGCCGGACTGCACCATCAAGATGCCGAACGGCGCGCCGCCGCTCGTCATCGACGCCAAGTTTCCTCTCGAAGCCTGGAACGCCTTTCGCGAGGCGGCTGCTCCGGAAGCGCGGCGTGCGGCCTCGCAACAGTTCCGGCGCGATCTCGAAGTGCATATCCGCGATATCGCCGAGAAATATCTGCTTGCCGGCGAAACGCAGGAGATGGCCTTCCTCTTCGTGCCCTCGGAATCGATCTTTGCGGAGATCCACGAGCATTTCGAGGCGGTCGTGCAGAAGGCGCAGCGCTCCCGCGTGGTGATCGTCTCGCCCTCGCTGCTGATGCTGTCGATACAGGTGATCCAGGCGGTGCTGAAGGACCAGCGCATGCGCGAACAGGCCCATCTCATCCAGGGCGAAGTGGCTCTC
This sequence comes from Rhizobium sp. LCM 4573, assembly GCF_001854865.1. Classification (GTDB taxonomy): domain Bacteria; phylum Pseudomonadota; class Alphaproteobacteria; order Rhizobiales; family Rhizobiaceae; genus Neorhizobium. The sequence continues at coordinate 229,919 of NZ_MDDW01000002.1, forward strand.
CTGATGGAGGACCTTGGCCGGCTCGACGAGCGCACCCGGAAGCTCCAGGGACATTTCTTCGCGGCGCAAAAGGATGTCGAGCAGATCCTCACCTCCTCCGAAAAGCTCAACCGGCGCGGAGCCAAGATCGGCATGCTGGAACTCGAGCCTCCCGCCGAGTCGGAGAAGGCGGCCGAAAAGCCGCCGATGCGCGCCGTCGAGAGCAGGACCGGCCTCTTGAAGCTCCGGGTAGTTGACGAGGAGTGATGCTCTCGGGCAGTGTCTCGCGCACTTCAACAGCAGGCAGGCCCTCATGATCACCGTCCTCGGCTCCATCAACATGGATCTCATCGCTTCCACCGAACGCCTGCCGAAGCCGGGAGAAACGGTTGCCGGGTCGAATTTCTCCACCGCCRCCGGCGGCAAGGGCGCCAATCAGGCGCTGGCCGCCCGCCGCGCCGGAAGCCAGGTGGCGATGGCAGGCGCCGTCGGGAAGGATGGCTTTGCAGATCCGGCGCTTGCCCTTCTCGATGAAGCGGGCGTCGATCTTTCCTCCGTCCGGCGCATGGAGGAACCCACCGGTACCGCGCTGATCCTCGTCGGCGGAACGGGCGAGAACATGATTGCCGTCGTGCCGGGCGCCAACGGCACGGTGCGCGAGGAGCAGGCGATCGCAGCGGTCGAGGCCATGCAGAAGGGCGATATCCTGATGCTGCAGCTTGAAATTCCGGCCACGGCGGTTGAGGCCACGCTCAAGGCCGCTAGGAACAAGGGCGTGCTCACCGTCATCAACACTGCGCCGCTCACGGCAGAGGCGGAGCGGCTTGCGCGCCTCGCCGATATTGTCATCGCCAACGAGACCGAATTCGAGCTCTTGACCGGCAAATCCGTTTCCGATCGGAATGCACGGGAAGCGGCGCTTCGGGCACGGCATGACGAGACGGGGCAGACCCTGGTGGTGACGCTCGGCGCCGAAGGCGTCGTCGCCATTCGCGACGGCAGCATCTTCACGGCCGAGGGCCTGAAGATCGAACCGGTCGACACCGTCGGCGCCGGTGACACCTTCTGCGGCTATCTCGCGGCCGGCCTCGAACAGGGGCTCGATTTCGCCGCGGCGCTGCGCCGGGCGGCTGTCGCCGGTTCTCTTGCCTGCCTCACGCGCGGCGCACAGCCGTCGATCCCGCTTGCGGCGGATGTTCAGGTGCGAATGTAAGGCACCCTGCGCCTCCCGGTTCTTCGGGGTTTTATGCAAATTTAAGACATCCCCACTAGCGTCGCCATCGATCGCCGCGACGGCCTCGTCATGCCCGCGGCACCGGCTCCATGAAGGGGCGGCACCCTCCGCCGTTTCCGGCATTTCCCCGCAGCCCTTTCATGAGGCGACGATGTTTCCGTTGCAGATCAGATCCCTTTCCACCAAACTCATCCTGGTGACCGGCGTTGCGATCGCCTTTCTCCTGATCGTTTCCAACCTCTATCTCATTCTCCAGACCCGCGAGCGCATCTCCGCGCTGACGCTCGATCAGGCCAAGGCCGAAGCGCAGGCCATCGCGAACGACATCGCCGCTGAAATCGGCCAGATCGCCGGGTCAGCCCGTTCGATGGCGGGAATGATCGGTAAGGCGCATGAAGGCAGGCGGCTCGATCGCAAGGGCTACATGGACATCCTGAAGGCAAATCTGGAACAGAACAGCTTTGCCTTCGGCAGCTGGTTCGGCGAAAAGCCGAGGGCCTTCGACCGCCTCAACGACGACCTGATCGGCAGGACGGATTTCGGCGGGAACAAGAAGGGCGAGTTCGCCCCCTATTGGACGAGGAACAAGGCCGGCGAGATAAGCCTCTCTACGTTCGAACACGATCCGGAGGCCGAGTGGTACAAGCTTGCCGCCACCTCGATGAAGGGAGCGCTGACGCGGCCCTATATCGAAAATTCGACCGGCGAGAACAATGCGATGACATCGATCGCTTATCCGGTCGTGTCGAAGGGCGAACTGGTCGGCGTCACGGGTATCGACATCTCGCTTACGACGCTGTCGCAGAAGCTGATAGCCCTGCGTCCCTTCGGCGAAGGACGGGTAACGCTTCTTTCGCAGGATGGCAGCTGGCTCGTTTCGCCGATCGAAGACATCCTGATGAAGCCCTATGACGGCGAGGGCTCCGATGTCATCAAGTCGACGCTGACGAGYCTCAAGCCCGGCATCATCGAGGATCTCACCTTCGACGGGCATCCTCCCTTCGACAGGCTGGTCTATCCGTTCACTCTTCCTGATCTGAACACCAACTGGATCGTTCTGGTTGATATTCCCCATTCCGCGATCAACGTGCCGGTCAACGAGCAGACCTATGTCATGGTCCTCGGCGGGCTTGCCGTTCTGGCCGCCGTCGTGATGGCGCTTTACTTCGCGACGAGAAGCTTCGTCGCGAAGCCGATCTCCGGGCTGGTGACCGGCGTGAATCGGCTCAGCGATGGCGACTATGAGACGCCCGTGCAAGGCCAGGACCGTGCCGATGAACTGGGCGCCGTCGCAAAGGCATTGGAAGGTTTCCGCTTCGCCTTGGCGGATACCCAGCGGGTACAGGCGGAAGCCGACACTCAGCGCCATGCCGCGGAAACGGAGCGGAACCGCTCGGAAGCAGAGCGCGAAGCCATCGCCCATGAGCAGGCGCACATCGTCGCCGTTCTGGCGAATGGTCTCGCCCAGCTTTCCAACGGCAATCTCGGCTATCGCATCGAGGACGACTTCCCCGGCGAATACGCCAAGCTGAAGGTGGATTTCAACCAGGCGCTTACCAGCCTCGAGGAAACCATCGCCACCGTCAGCGCCACGGTGCACAGCATCGGCAACGGCACGGCGGAGATCACCGGCAGCGCCGAAGATCTCTCCCGCCGCACCGAACAGCAGGCGGCAAGCCTCGAAGAGACCGCCGCCGCCCTCAATGAGCTGACGGCTCAGGTCAATTCGAGCGCCGAAAACGCCCGCTCCGCGGCCTCCACGGTCGATCTGGCCTGCGGCGATGCGGAAAAGTCCGGCGAAGTGGTGCAGAAAGCGGTCGCCTCCATGCAGGGGATCGCCCAATCCTCGCAGGAGATTTCCCGCATCATCGGCGTGATCGACGACATCGCCTTCCAGACCAATCTCTTGGCGCTGAACGCGGGCGTGGAAGCCGCCCGCGCCGGCGAGGCAGGCAAGGGTTTCGCCGTAGTCGCCCAGGAAGTGCGCGAACTCGCGCAGCGCTCCGCCAATGCCGCCAAGGAGATCAAGGGGCTTATCAACGCGTCGGCAAGCCAGGTCAGCGAGGGTGTGGAACTGGTCGGCAAGTCGGGCGACACGCTGCAGAAGATCGCCGTCCAGGTCATGCAGATCAACGGCCTGATCCGGCAAATCTCCGCCTCCGCCAGCGAACAGGCGACGGGTCTCAAGGAGATCAACGCTGCCGTCAACCAGATGGACCAGGTCACCCAGCAGAACGCCGCGATGGTGGAGGAAACCACGGCCGCCAGCACGGTGTTGCGCGGCGAAGCGGAAAACCTGAAGTCGCTCGTGGCCCGCTTCCGCATTTCCGGTCAGGCAGGGCCGGCGCAAACGGATGTGCAAGGGCTGCGACGCATGGCCGAGACCATGCGGTCACCGGGCCCGGTCCAGGCCAGGGCGCCGCGCGCCAAGCCCGCGCAACCGGCCGTTCAGGGTGCGAATGCGCTTTCCGCCGATGACTGGGAAGAGTTCTGATATTTCCCATGATCAACCGAAAAAGCCGTCGGGAGACCGGCGGCTTTTTTTCATGGGGCAACAATGTCTCCCTGGGCGCCCTACAGCCTGCCGACGCGTTCCGTCAGCAACTCGAAGAAGCCTTCGGCATCGACATCGCGCATGACGCGGGCATTGGCCTTGCGGCCGGTAACGCGCCACCAGTCGACCACCGTCATGCCGGCCGTCAGCTCGGAGCCGGTCTCGATCTCCACATTGCACTCGCGGCCGGAGAAAAGCTCCGGCTTCAGAAGATAGGCAACCACGCTCGGATCATGCAGCGGCCCGCCGTCCGAGCCGTACTTCTCCACGTCGAAGCGCTCGAAGAAGGCGAGCCAATCGACCAGAACCTGGGCCGGCCGAGTGCCGAGTGCTGCGATCTTCGCGACCCGGTCCTTCTTGGTCAGCAACTGATGGGTCACGTCGAGCGGCATCATCACGATCGGTATGCCAGACGCAAAGACGATCTTGGCCGCCTCCGGATCGACATAGATGTTGAACTCGGCGGCCGGTGTGATGTTGCCGCCTTCGAAGAATCCGCCGCCCATCATCACCAGTTCACGAATACGCGGCGCAATGTCCGGCGCCTTCTCGAGCGCGAGCGCCACATTGGTGAGCGGCCCGAGCGTGCAGAGCGTCACCGTTCCTTCCGGCTCCCGCCGCAGCGTCTCGATAATGAAATCGACCGCATGGGTCTCCTTAACCGCCATGGTGGGTTCGGGCAGTTCGGCGCCGTCGAGGCCGGTCCGGCCGTGGACATGTTCGGCGGTCACCTGCGGCCGCGCGATGGGCTTTTCGGCGCCTTCATAAACCGCGGCGTCGGAACGTCCGCAAAGCTCGCAGACGATGCGCAGGTTGCGGCTCGTGAAACTCAAGGGAACATTGCCGGCGACCGYCGTCAGGCCGAGCACGTCCAGCTCGTCCGGGCTTGCGAAAGCAAGCATAATGGCAGCCGCATCGTCCTGCCCCGGATCGGTATCGATGATGATTTTCCTACGCTCTGCCATGCGTCAGCCCCTGTTTTCTCCGCTGGCTTGTTGGAGCCTCGGCCCATCGCTTGTCAAGTGTGTGCCCGCGTCGGCATGACGCAAGGCCGGGCAGGCTGCCGGCGCGGCAGACTTCTTGCGATCGGCCGCTCAACTCCCATATACAGGAAAAGTTCGTGCGCCGTTCCAGGGCGCGGACATGGTCGCTTGAATACAAGGACTGACGATGAGCCGAATGACGCCATTCGCGAGCCCGCTGCTCCTGGGCTTCRACGCCATGGAAAAGACCCTGGAGCGTCTCGCCAAAGCCAATGACGGCTATCCTCCCTACAATATCGAGCGCATCCATGCGGACAGCTCGGGCGCGCCGGAACGGTTGCGCATCACCCTTGCCGTTGCCGGTTTCTCCGAAGAAGAGCTCGATGTGACGGTGGAGGAAAACCAGCTCCTCATCCGCGGGCGCCAGACCGACCAGCTGGAACGGGACTATCTCTATCGCGGTATTGCCGCCCGCCAGTTCCAGCGCGTTTTCGTCCTTGCGGATGGCATGCAGGTTTCCGGCGCGCGGCTCAGAAACGGTCTTCTCTCCGTCGATCTCACCCGCCCGGAACCGGCGCGGATGGTGCGAAAAATTAACATTTCCGTCTCAAAGTAGGCCAACGGCGTGAATGCCGTTGCGCCCTCAATACTGGAGGCTGGAATGCTCCTGAAAGAAGCGACTTCGCGTTTGACGCAGTCCGAACTTGCTCATCTCGGCACCGGGGAAGTCGGATATATCCGCAAGATACGGTCGGAAGATGTTTCCCGTTGCTTTCCCGAAGCACCCGAAATCGACCCGAATCTCGACCTCTGGGCCCTGTTCGGCGCCGATGGCACGCCGATCCTTTTGACCGACAACCGCTCCAGCACCTTTTTCAAGGCGGCTGAAGACGAGCTGAAGACCGTCAGCCTGCACTGACGGAAAACTTCGCTCAAACCTTGCGGAAGGTCAGGTAGGCGGAGGAGCGGCCTTCGCGCCGGGCCTTGGCTTCGTAACGGGTTCCGGGCCAGCCCGCGAACGGCGTCAGCCAGTCGGAAGCCTGTTCGGCCGTCCATTCGAAACCGCCGTGATCGCGGCAATGGATCAGCGTCCAGTTGACGTAGGTGTCGATGTCGGACGCGAACAGGAACAGGCCGCCGGGCTTCAGGACCCGATGGAAGCGATCCAGATTGACCTGCGAGACGAACCGCCGCTTCCAGTGTTTCCGCTTCGGCCATGGATCGGGATAAAGCAAGTCGATCCGGTCCAACGAACCCTCCGGCAGCCAGTCCAGAACCTGGGTCGCATCGTCGTCGTAGAGACGGATATTCCTCAAACCGAGTTCATCGACGCGCGTCAGCAGCTTGGCCATCGAATTGACGAATGGCTCCACCCCGATAAAGCCCGTGTTGCGGCTCTCGGACGCGCGGTGGATCAGATGCTCGCCTCCGCCGAAGCCGATTTCCAGCCGTACCTCCTCCACCGGGATGGGAAACAGCTCCTCGAGCCTTGCCGGTGCCGGCGCGTTGAGATCGAGTTTCAGGGCCGGAAGCAGCGAGGCGAGATATTCGGCCTGCCGTTCCCGCAGCGGTTTGCCCTTGCGGCGTCCGAAGAAGGCTTCGGTCGAGCGGCTCGGGTGCTGCTGTTCGGTCATCGGCGGTTCTTTCATGACAAAAGCGGGCGTCTCGATCAGAGGCACCCGCTTTACAGTTTTATTGGCGCGTCCGTAAAGGGCGATCAGGCCGCCTTCTTCAGCGTCTCGGCCTTGAGCGCTTCCTTCAGCGGCTTAACGAGATCCACCTTCTCCCAGGAGAAGGAACCGTCGCGGCCCGCTTTGCGGCCGAAATGGCCGTAAGCCGACGTCTTGGCATAGATCGGCTTGTTGAGGTCGAGGTGACGGCGGATGCCCGATGGCGACAGGTCCATGACCTTACGGATCGCGGCCTCGATCTGGTCTTCGGTGACGTCCTTGCCTGTGCCGTGCAGATCGACATAGATCGACAGCGGCTGCGCGATGCCGATCGCATAGGAAAGCTGGATCGTGCAGCGGTCGGCGAGACCGGCAGCGACGACGTTCTTCGCCAGATAACGGGCGGCATAGGCGGCCGAACGGTCGACCTTGGTCGTATCCTTGCCGGAGAAAGCGCCTCCGCCATGCGGGGCCGCGCCGCCATAGGTATCGACGATGATCTTGCGGCCGGTGAGGCCGGCATCGCCGTCAGGACCGCCGATCACGAACTTGCCGGTGGGATTGATGTACCACTTGCAATCCTCGGCGATCTTCAGGTCGCCAAGCGCCTCGTGAATATAGGGCTCGACAACGGAGCGGACCTTCTTCGAATCCCAGCTATCATCGAGATGCTGAGTCGAAAGCACGATCGAGTCCACGCAGGACGGCTTGCCCTTTTCGTAGCGGACCGTCACCTGGCTCTTGGCGTCCGGCCCGAGCTTGGCGGCATCGCCCTCGCCCTTCTTGCGGGCGGCGGCAAGCAGCTGAAGGATCTTGTGGGAATAGTAGATCGGCGCCGGCATGAGATCCGGCGTCTCCTTGCAGGCATAACCGAACATGATGCCCTGATCGCCGGCGCCCTCGTCGCCCTGCCTGTCGGCCGCGCTGTCCACGCCCTGCGCGATATCGGCCGACTGGGAATGCAGGAGAACGTCGATCTTCGCCGTCTTCCAGTGGAAGCCATCCTGTTCGTAGCCGATGTCGCGGATCGCCTTGCGTGCCGCGGACTTGAACTTGGCGGGATTGATAACGTCCTTACCGTTCTTGTCCTTCTTCATCAGGCTCGGCGGARGGCGAACCTCGCCGGCGATGACGACACGATTGGTGGTGGCAAGCGTCTCGCAGGCGATGCGGACAGTCCAGGGATCGATGCCGGTCTTTGCGGCTTYGCGGTAAACCAGATCGACGATTTCATCGGAGATACGGTCACAAACCTTGTCCGGATGGCCTTCGGCAACGGACTCGCTGGTGAACAGGTAGCTTGGGCGCATTGCGGGATTCCCCTCAAAGAATAGGCCGCCCTTGTGTAGTAAGTTCGCGCCTCAAAGACAAGCGTACAACGACATAAATATATCTTTATGCCTAGAAACGTCTGCTATATTCGGCCGCGAGCGCGCAACAAAAAAGCGGCCCGGAGGCCGCTTTCTGTCCAAAGTCCCGAAGGAGCCGGAAAATCACTCCACGTCGGCATCCGCCGCGAGCGCCTTCACGAGGTCGACCACACGCCGCCGAACCTTCGGATCGGAAATCTTCACGAAGGCGCGGTTGAGCTGCAGGCCCTCGGCCGAGGAGAGGAAATCCACGACGTAGTTCGAGCTCGAGGCCTCCGCCATGCCGCCCTGCGCGCCGGACTGGTCGCCCGGAGCATCCTCGAAGAAGAAGGAAACCGGGACGTTCAGTATGCTGGAGATGTTCTGCAGCCGGCTCGCACCCACGCGGTTGGTGCCCTTCTCGTACTTCTGAATCTGCTGGAAGGTGATGCCGAGGCTTTCGCCCAGCTTTTCCTGGCTCATTCCGAGCATGGTACGACGAAGACGGATCCGGCTACCGACATGAATGTCGATCGGGTTCGGCTTCTTCTTGTTCTCAATCATCTCGATGTCCTGCGAAGTTGCTTGTTAATCCCCAACCCGGTCTGCGTGTGGAAGATGTATTTCTTGCGGCGTCACTACAGACACCTCCGTTTTCAGCCTAGGCCGGACGGAAGGTTTTTCCACTATGCATTTTTAGGGTTTTTCGGTCAATTCTTACTAAAATTAAAACCAACACGCGAAAAAACTGCAATCAATGCCAGAACCAGCGATATCAACCAGAAGTGATCCTGACGTGTGAAGTTTTGCTGATCTGAACGCATTTCGCGTGCAATGGTTGCATCTATCACACCCTTGTGATTGAAATCCAGTCCATCAACAACCCGCCCAAGTGGATCGATGGCGGCGGAAATGCCGCTATTGRCCGCCCGGATCAGAGGCAATCCCGTCTCGATCGCCCGTATGYGCGCCTGCTGAAAGTGCTGGTAGGGACCCGGCGTCTCTCCGAACCAGGCATCGTTGGTGATGTTGAGAAGGGCATTGGCGCGCTGGATTTCAGGCCCTATCTCCTCCGGAAAGATCGCCTCGTAACAGATCAGCGGGTAGAAGACCTGGCCGTCCGGCAGGGTCAGGAGCGAACGCTGGGAGGCCGCGGTGAAGCCGCCGGGCAAGGCAATCAGATTGTCGATCCCGAAACCGCGCAAGATGTTTTCGTAAGGCACGTATTCGCCGAAAGGGGTGAGATGCACCTTGTCGGAGGCGGCGACGATCTGGCCGTTGCTGTCGATCACATAGACGGAATTGTAGTAGCGCGGCGTCAGTCCCGCACCCGCGTCCTCCGCCCGCACCGCCCCGGTAATCAGGATCTGCCCATCCTGCAGCATGTCTGCAATGCGGGTCAGCGCGTCCTGGCTCCGAGTGAGGAGGAAGGGCACCGAGGTTTCAGGCCAGACGATGATGTCCGGGCGCTTGCCGCCATTTTGGGGCGGCAGGACCGAGAGAGCCAGATGCTCCTCGAAAATCGCGGCCCGATCGCCGTTCTCCAGCTTGCGGGACTGATCGATCACTGGCTGCACCAGGCGGACGACCGTCTGTCCTTCCGGCGGAATCGAAGCGGTGGCGTCCGCCTCCGTCAGGCGCCAGGCGCCGTAGCCGAGATGGGCGCACAGGAGTAGCCCTGCGAGGACGAGTCCGATGCGCATGCCCCTGCGTGTTCCGATCAATGCGGGCGCGGAAAAAACGAAGACGGCAAAAGCCGAAACGCCGAAAATGCCTATGACGCCCGCCGATTGCATCATCAGCGGCATCGGCATGGCTCCGTAGCCGACGGCGTTCCATGGAAAGCCGGTGGCGAGAAAGCTGCGCAGCCATTCGGCGATACCGAAAGCGGCCGCAAGCGCGGCGATGCGCCCCATGCCGTCCGACCAGAGAAGGCGGGCGATCGCCGCCGCCAAGCCGTAAAAAAGCGCCAGGAAAGCCGGCAGCCCCAGGATGGCGAGAGGCAGCGCCCAGGCGAACTCATCCGCCTCTATCAGCAGCGCATTGCCGAGCCACCAAAGCCCGGCCACGAAGTATCCGAGGCCGAAAAGCCAGCCGAGCACGAAGGCGGACCGGAGACGGGAAAGATAGCCACCGTCCGGATTGCCGGTCGTCCCGTCCATCAGCCAGACGAGCAGGGTGAAGGAGACAAAGAGGGCGGCGAAAAATCCGAAGGGTGGCAAGGCAAGCGCGCCGAACGCTCCAGCGGCTATGGCCAAAAGAGCACGGGGCCAGCCCCATAGAAGCATGATCCTGCCCGCCAGCCGCTCCATGGAAATTCCCCTATTGCCCCGAATCAGCCGCCGCAGTCTTTCAAAAAACGACTGACTTGTCAGTGAGGTGAAAAAGCACTGCGGTTTGGAAGCATGACAGGCGGCAGAGCCTGCCCCTCATCCGGCTGCCGCCACCTTCTCCCCGTAAAACGGGGAGAATGACCCAAGCCGCACGCTCCGGTCCCCTCTCCCCGTCTGCGGCGAGAGGCTAGGGTGAGGGGCAAATCGAAATCACTGGCCGGCTCGGTCACCTTCCGGCGGTTTGGAAGACGGCGGCGGCAGGAGGGTCGAAGGCGCATGGTCGGGCAAAGCGCCCTCCCCCTCGCCCTTCGCATGCCGCCGGCGCGCAAGCGCGCGCTTGCGGATGATGCGGACCCGCTTGATGCGGCGCGGATCGGCATCGAGAATCTGGAACTCGAAACCCGGCACCGCCTGCACCATTTCCCCCCGGACCGGAATTCGGCCAAGCGCGGAGAAGATGAGGCCGCCGAGCGTGTCGACATCCTCGAGCCTGTCGCGGATATCGAAATCGGGACCGATCGCCTCGGCGATATCCTCCAGCTCGACACGCGCATCGGCGACGAAAGCGTCATCCGCCGTGCGGGAGAACATAACCTCTTCGTCGTCGTGCTCGTCCTCGACATCGCCGATCACCATCTCGACGATGTCCTCGTGGGACACGAGGCCGTCGGTGCCGCCATATTCGTCGATGACGAGCGCCATCTGGGTGCGCGCCGCCTGCATGCTCTGCAAAAGGTCCGAAGCGAGCATGGAGGGCGGCACGAACAGGATCTTGCGCACGAGGCCCGCCTCGGCAACTGTCTTCCCAAGATCGACGCGGCCGAGATCGAAGGCCGGGCGGGTGGTGCGCGCCGGCTTTTCTCCGTTGCTCGCCGTAGCCGCGGTTTTCGAACCGCTGCGGCGCTTGTTGCGCGCTTCCTTGGCAAGATAGGAGAGAAGGTCGCGGATATGGACGAAGCCGCGCGCATCGTCGAGGTTGTCGCTATAGACCGGCATGCGCGAGCGGCCGGTCTTGTCGAAATGGATCATCAGCTCGCCGAGCGTCATATCCATATCGACCGCCTCGATATCGGCGCGCGGCACCATGATGTCCTCGACGCGCACTTCGCGGAAACGCAGGATATTATGCAGCATCGCGCGTTCTTCGGGCGAGAACGCATTGCTGACATTGGTATCGGTCATCAGCGCGTCGGCGAGGTCCTCGCGCAGCTTTTCGCCCTGCGAAGGGCGCAGCAATCTCAGCACCCGAGACCAGAATGTATTGTAGGATTTGGTGGGTTGTTCGGGTCGCGAGTAACTACTGCCCTCGTCCGAGGAGGAAGCGTCCGAACTGTCCCTGCCCTCAGGGGCAACATTGTTCGATAGATCGTTCATAGGCTCATACTATACCAAGGGACCCTGTCCCGCATAGGGGTCAGATAGGCCCAGCACTCCCAAAATGCGAGTCTCCAGCCCTTCCATTTTTTCCGCCTCCTCCGCTTCCATATGGTCATAGCCGAACAAATGGAGGAAACCATGGACGAGGAGATGGGTCAGGTGTTCCTCGAAAGTCTTGTCGAGTTCAGCCGCCTCGCGCTCCACGGTTTGGCGGGCGACGACGATATCGCCAAGCATCGGTCCCGGCATTTTACCGGGCGTAAGCGGAAAAGCGGGAAAGGAAAGCACGTTGGTGGGCTTGTCCTTGCCCCGCCATTCGGCATTGATCGCCTGGATTTCATCATCGCTGGTGAAGACCAGGGAGAGTTCCGGCGTCATTTCAGGAAAGGGCTGACCTTCCTCGCGGGCCAGGAAGTCGGCGGCGGCAGCAAGGGTCCGCTCGCTCAAGGAGGCCAGCACCGGCTCCGGTGGCCAGCCGTCGTCTTCCACGCTGATCTGAATGTCGAGTTTCGGCATGGCCACGGAGACCGCTAGCGGTCTCCGTCCTCGCTTTCTTCGTGCACGGCATATTGCGCGTCATAGGCCTGGACGATGCGGCCGACCAGCGGGTGGCGCACGACATCAGTATCCTTGAATCGGATCACCGATATGCCCTCGACCCCCTTCAAGATATGCAGCGCCTCGACAAGACCGGATTTCACGCCGCGCGGCAGATCGACCTGGCTCGGATCGCCGGTGATGATCATGCGGGAATTCTCGCCGAGACGGGTCAGGAACATCTTCATCTGCATCGACGTGGTGTTCTGAGCCTCGTCCAGGATGACGGCGGCGTTGGCGAGGGTGCGGCCGCGCATGAAGGCGAGCGGCGCGATTTCGATGACGCCGGCAGTGATCGCCCGCTCCACCTTGTCACCCGGAATCATGTCGTAGAGCGCATCATAGAGCGGCCGAAGGTAGGGATCGACCTTCTCCTTCATGTCGCCGGGCAGGAAGCCCAGGCGCTCGCCGGCTTCCACCGCCGGACGCGACAGGATGATGCGGTCCACCGCTCCGCGCTCGAGAAGCTGGGCTGCGTGGGCGACCGCGAGATAGGTCTTGCCGGTGCCCGCGGGCCCGACGCCGAAGACCAACTCGGCGCGTTCCAGAGCCCGCATATAGGCGTCCTGGTTCGGGGTGCGGGCGGCGATCGTCTTCTTGCGCGTGGAAATCTGAGCCATGGAAAGCTTTGCCTTGCGCTCCAGCGTCGGCAGCGTCAACTGGTCGTCGGCGGCCTGCGCCATGCGGATGGCGCCTTCCACGTCGGACACCTCGACGGAGCCACCCTTCTGCACCCTTTCATAGAGGAAATCGAGCGCGCGGCGTGCTTGATTGGTGGTGATCACGTCACCCGAAATGGTGACCGAATTGCCCCGCGCCCGCGCATCGATGTTGAGGCGCTCTTCCAGAAGTTTCAGGTTCTGGTCGAATTGACCGAAGAGCTCGCTGGCGAACCTGTTGTTCTCGAACGTCAGGACGAAGTGATTTGCGTCGGTAGCGGCGGTTTGTGGCTGTCGCGCGGAAGAAGAAACCAGTTCGCGTCCGTTCAAGCAGGCAAGCTCCTCAAATAATCAGGCCCCTATTAAACGCTCTGCCGGTTCGGCAAACAAGCTGTTCGGGCCGGTTCCCGTGATTCGTACTTGGATAATGTCACCGATTTGCGATGTTTTTGCATCAACATTCACGGATTGAAGCCAGGGGGACCGCCCAATAAGTTGCCCAGGCATGCGCCCCGGCTTCTCCAGCAGCAAGTCTATCACCTTGCCCACACAGGATTTGGCGAAGGCCGCCTGCTGTTTCAAGAGCAGGGCCTGCAATCTTTCCAGCCGTTCGGCCTTTATTTCTTCCGGAACCTGGTCGGACAATTCGGCGCCAGGCGTGCCGGGCCGCGTCGAATACTTGAACGAGAAGGCCTGGGCGTAGTTCACCTCCTCGACGATCCTCAGTGTATCCTCGAAATCGGCATCCGTCTCGCCGGGGAAGCCGACGATGAAATCGCCCGACATCGCAATGTCGGGCCGCGCCTTGCGGATGCGCTCGATGAGGCGGAGATATTCCGCGGCCGTGTGGCGGYGGTTCATGGCCTTCAGGATGCGATCCGAACCCGCCTGCACCGGCAGATGCAGGTAGGGCATCAGTGCCCGCAGATCGCGATGCGCCTCGATCAGCCCGTCATCCATGTCGCGCGGGTGGCTGGTGGTGTAACGCAGGCGGGCGAGCCCAGGGATCTCGGCCAGCCGGTAAAGCAAATCGCCGAGGCTCCATTCGCGCCCGTCCGGGCCTGCGCTTCGCCAGGCATTGACGTTCTGCCCGAGGAGCGTGATCTCGCGCACGCCGCCGTCGACAAGCCGCTGCGCCTCGTCCACGATCTGGGAAAACGGGCGGGAAACCTCCGCACCGCGCGTATAGGGCACCACGCAGAAGGTACAGAACTTGTCGCAGCCTTCCTGCACCGTGAGGAAGGCTGTCACCCCGCGGGCGCGGATCTTGGCCTTGTCAGTCGCGGGCAGATGCTCGAACTTGTCCTCGACCGCATACTCGGTATCCACCACCCGCTGGCCGTCGCGGGCGCGTCTCAGCGCCTCCGGCAGACGATGATAGGTCTGCGGGCCGATGACCATGTCGACGGCCGGCGCGCGGCGGAGGATTTCCTCGCCCTCGGCCTGGGCGACGCAGCCGGCGACGCCGATCATCAGTTCCCTTCCATCCGCGGCGCGCTCGTTCTTCATGTCGCGCAGCCGGCCGAGCGCGGAATAGACCTTTTCGGCCGCCTTCTCGCGGATATGACAGGTATTGAGCAGGATGAGATCGGCCTCGCCCATCTCTTCGGTCGGCACATAGCCTTCGCTGGCCAGCGCATCGCTCATGCGGCCGGAATCGTAGACGTTCATCTGACAGCCATAGGTCTTGATGAAGACCTTGCGGCTGTTCTGGCGCTTGGCGGCGTCTTCGCCCGCCACGGGAATGGAAACGTGCTCGTTCATGCGAGGCTCCATACCCCAAGAAGCCCAGGAATTGAAGCTTTTCCTAAAGCTCTTCGTATTCGCGGCCGCGCAGATGGCGGGCCAGCATGCGACGCAGCCTGCCGACCACGGCCTGGCTCAGATGCTTGCGGTTGTCTCCCTGCCGGAAATCGATCGTTTCGCCGAAAGCGACGTCCACGTCGATCGCCCCCTCCTTCAGGACTCCCAAAAGATGCGGCGCGAGCTCGATATCACCCGGCCAGGCGGCGATAGGGCGGTGATAGCGCCCCATTGCCATGCCGTGAACGCGGGTATAGGCGATCGCCACCGGCTGCACATGAACCACGCCGCCCGGCACATTCGGCGCGGCGGCCGCCGCAGCACCGAAGAGCGACGACTTCACCTCCAGAACGCGATTGCCGTCGGACGTTGTTCCTTCCGGAAATAACACGACGATCTCGCCCGCCGCCATGCGGGTGGCGATCTCGTTCACCTGCTCGCCGGTGCGCCGCTTCTGGTCGCGGGCGACGAAGATGCTCTTCTGAAGCTTGGCGAGCGTGCCGAAGACCGGCCAGTCCGCCACCTCGTTCTTGGCGATGAAGGCGACGTCGGCAATCGCCCCCAGGACGAGGATATCCTTCCAGGAGACGTGATTGGCAGCCAGCATCAGGGGTCGCTGACGCTCCAACCTGCCATGGACGTGAATGCGGATGCCGAGGAGGCGGCAGGCGATACGATGCCAGTAGCGGGGAATGTAGCGGCGGATCTTCAGATCGAAGGCCAGCCCCAGAAGCTGCAACGGCAGAAGGATCAGCGTGACGGCAAAAAGGACGATGACGATGAGGCCGATCCGCAACCAGGTGATCAATTGTCGTCCTTGTCGAGCGGGATGCCGTAAAGCTCGAGCCTGTGACCGACCAGGCGGAAGCCGTGCTCGCGGGCAATCCGCTCCTGCAGGGCTTCGATTTCCGGCGAATGGAATTCGATGACCGTTCCGGTCTTCAGATCGATCATGTGATCGTGATGCTCTTCCGGCACCGTCTCGTAGCGCGAGCGGCCATCGCGGAAATCATGCTTTTCAATAATGCCGGCATCCTCGAAAAGCTTCACGGTGCGGTAGACCGTGGAGATCGAGATGCGCGGGTCGATCTTCGAGGAACGGCGATAAAGTTCCTCGACATCGGGATGGTCGTCGGACTCCTGGAGGGTGCGGGCGATGATGCGCCGTTGCTCCGTCATGCGCATGCCCCGCTCAGCGCACAGCTCCTCCAGGGTCTTGGGAAGGTCTGTCATGACGTAGGCCCCGATCAGAAAGTCTAAAAGGAGGCGATTAGCGAAGAACGCGCTTCATGACAAGCGCCGTGGACCGCTGGCCATCGGCTCCGGAATAGTAGGCGGGCCGCTCACCGACCTGCTGGAATCCAAGCTTGCGGTAGAGCCCGACCGCGGCCTGATTGCCGCCCTCGACCTCCAGGAACATGCCTTCGCCACCCCTGCTCGCCGCTTCCCGCATGGCCGCCTGCATCAGCCGCCAGCCGAGGCCAGCACGGGCGAACTTCTCCGCCACGGCGATGGTGAGGATCTCCGCCTCGCCCGCCACCTCGCGCGCCAGCACGAAGCCGCCGAGCGGCTTGGAGAAGAAGGCATTGGTCTGGCGCGCCACGAAGCCGAAGACATTCGGCTGCAAAAGCAGGTTCAGGAATTCGCCGTCGCTCCATTGCCGTGCGAAACGCTGACCGTGAAGGTTGGAAATCTCAACGCAATCATCGCTCTCGAGCGCGACGACTTCGAAATAGGGCTTCCAGGTGAGATAGTCATCCAGCATCGGTCATCACGCAGTCATCATGCACGGGCAAGAGCGAATCCGCTTTGCGGTTTAGCATCCGGCCCGCGAAGGTAAAGCGGTTTCGGTCTCTCCACACCCGCGGGCTTTTCCGCGCCGATACGGGCGATCATGGCAATATCGAAGCGATCGCTGCCGGCCGCATTACCGACCGCCCAGGACCCGGTCATTTCCGCGCCGTGCGACTTCGCCAGTTCGACGACCTCATCCGCAGAAAGTGCGGCGGGCTCTGTCAGCGGCAAGCCATCCGCGCCGAAGGCCTGCGCATAGATTTCATTGCGCTTGGCATCCATGGCGACGACGACCGGGCGTCCCGGATTTGCAGCAAGATCGCCGTGGGCCAGCACTTCCAGCGTCGTGACTCCCACCGCCTCCACGCCGAGCGCCAGAGCCAGGCCACGAGCGGCGGCGACGCCCACCCGGATGCCGGTGAACGAGCCGGGACCGGTCACCACGGCGATCCGCCCGACCCCATCGAGCCGCAAGCCGGCCTTCTCCAGCGTCTCGTCGATGACCGCCATCAACCGCTCGGCATGGCCCTTGCCGATCGTCTCGGTGGTTTCCGCAAGCAGCCGGCCGGCCGCGCCGTCATAAAGCGCGGCGGAACAATCCACCCCGGCGGTATCGATAGCGAGCACGATCATCGGATGCTCCGAGGCTTAGAGCGCCTCGACCGCCTGCACTTCGGGGACGAAATGGCGTAGCAGGTTCTGCACACCATGCTTCAGCGTGGCCGTCGAAGACGGGCAGCCGGAGCATGCGCCTTTCATGTTGAGATAGACGGTGCCGTCCCTGTAGCCCTTGAAGGTGATATCGCCGCCATCCTGCGCCACTGCCGGGCGGACGCGGGTTTCGAGCAGTTCCTTGATCGTCGCGACGATGGTTTCATCGTCCTCGTCGAAGAACTCGCCTTCCTCGTCGAATGCCTCGGCAAGCGTGGAAGCCCCGCCCATGACCGGCTGGCCGGACATGAAATGCTCCATGATGGAGCCGAGGATCGCCGGCTTCAGGTGCTGCCACTCGGCGCTATCCTTGGTGACGGCGATGAAATCGTAACCGAAATAGACGCCCGTGACGCCCGGAACGGTAAAAAGACGCGAGGCCAACGGAGAGCTCTGCGCGTCATCCGCGTTGCGGAACTCGGCGGTGCCTTTTTCCATCACCACCTTGCCAGGCAGGAATTTCAGGGTCGCCGGATTGGGCGTGGCTTCCGTCTGAATGAACATCTCATCTCTCCTGGCCGAAGTGTTCGTGTTTCTCCGAGCCTAAATTTAGAATTCTTCCAAAGAAGATAAGCCTTATCAGGTTTCCGTTCAAGTGCGGTTTCCCTGTTCCAAGGTCAAGCCCATCTTCAACAAAGGGCATCGATTTCTTCGGCCGTCAGGGTATCCGGCAGCACTGTGACGGGGATGGGAAAGGCAGCCGCCCGGCCGGCAACGGCCGAGACCAGCGGCCCCGGACCTTCCTTGGCGGAACCGGCAGCGAGCACGAGGATGGCAATATCACGATCCTCCTCCACCAGGGCGTTGATCTGCTCGGTGGCGCTGCCTTCGCGAATGACGATTTCCGGATCGATGCCGATCGTCTCACGCACCTTCTGCGCGGCCTTCGCCATCACGGCTTCCGCCTCTTCCATCGCCTCGGCGCGCATGATCTGCTCGACGCCCAGCCATTGCTGGAAATCGCCTTCCGGGATGACGAAGAGCAGGACCAGACCGCCATTGGAATTCTTGGCGCGGCGKCCTGCATAGTGGACGGCCTTCTCGCATTCCGGCGTGGCATCGATGACCGCCATGAACTTGCGCCGGTGTCCTTCGAGCCGCGAAAGCCGTTTCGAAACCATCCCTTGCCCCTATTTCGCACGTACTCGACCGAAGCAGTCGTGTTGCGGAATTTAGAGCCTTCGGCCCGAAATGAAAACCCGCCACGCGAATGCATGGCGGATATGTCTTTCAGCCCGTTGACGGTCAGCGCAGGAAGCCGACGATATCGAAGACTTCCCCCATGACCTTTTCGGCACGGGCACGGGCGCGCTCGCCGCCGTCGCGCAGAATGGCGTCGATATGGGTCGTGTCGTCCATCAGGCGGCGCATCTCGCCGGTGATCGGGGAGAGCACATGAACAGCGAGATCGGCAAGTGCCGGCTTGAAGACCGAGAACTGCTGGCCGCCATATTCGGCAAGCACGTCCGCCTTGGACCTGTCGGCGAGCGCGGCATAGATGCCGACGAGATTGTCGGCCTCGGGGCGGCCCTGGAGCCCGTCGAGTTCGCTCGGCAGGCCTTCCGGATCGGTCTTCGCCTTGCGGATCTTCTTGGCGATATCGTCGGCGCTGTCCATCAGGTTGATGCGCGAGAGGTCCGAGGGATCGGATTTCGACATCTTCTTGGTGCCGTCGCGCAGCGACATGACGCGCGGCGCCGGCCCTTCGATCAGCGGCTCGACCATCGGGAAATAGGCATGAACCGGCTCGTCGCCGACCGTGATATCGACGCCCGTGCCCGTTGCCCGGATCTTGTCCTTGAAATCCAGGTTGAACTTCATGGCGATATCGCGCGCAAGCTCCAGATGCTGCTTCTGGTCGTCGCCCACCGGAACATGGGTGGCGCGATAGACCAGGATATCGGCGGCCATCAGGCTCGGATAGGCGAGCAGGCCGAGCGAGGCGTTCTCGCGGTCCTTGCCGGCCTTGTCCTTGAACTGGGTCATGCGGTTCATCCAGCCGATGCGGGCGACGCAGTTGAAGACCCAGGCGAGTTCCGCATGCTGCGGGACGGCCGACTGATTGAAGACGATATGCTTTACCGGATCGATGCCGGAAGCGATGAAGGCGGCGGCGATCGAACGGATCTGGCCGCGCAGGTCATCATGAACGAGCTGGGCGGTGATGGCATGCAGGTCGACGACGCAGTAGATGCAATCGTTGTTTTCCTGGAGTGCGACGAACTTGCGGATCGCGCCGAGATAATTGCCGAGATGGAGATTGCCGGTCGGCTGAACGCCGGAAAAGACAAGCGGCTTGAAGGTATTCATATCGTCCTCGATTAGGCTGGTGGAGGGCCCCAGGCCCGAAGGGCCATGTTGCTAACGCGCGGGCTTATGCACGGTGGATGAAGCGGGATCAAGGGCCTGATGAACCGAGTTCTCAATCAAATCCCCGGTGTTACCGCAAGGACGAAGGTGTCCTCGGGTCTCACTGCGTTCGCCCGAGGGTAACGAGCAGGCAGACTCCTCCCTTGGTGCGTGTTGCGTTTTCTTTCAATCGGCCGGGACACGTCGAGTGCCTCGTATTTAGTTTTGTAGGTGACACGCGACGTGTCCCGTTCGGTGTGTTTTTCCGCGCAACTCCGGTCCCTCTGCGGCGATATGGGCTTATGTCCTTACGGATTGCCATACCGGGTTGTGTGCGACACACGCACGCCCCGCCATCTTTCAGGCGAGAGGGGGACCATTTTCTGCGCAGCCCCTGACGATCCGCCTGCATCACCAGCAGACCGAAAGGGCACCGGCCCCATCTCGCCGGCGATGCTTTTCCGGTGCAGCCGAAACGGGACGAGAGAGATTATGGGGGAGAATCGGAGAGCGGGGATGAAGGAGGGATCAAGTTATTGAAATATCGGGAACGAGGTGCCGGATCATCCCCGCTTGAACGGAGAGAATGGCTTGTTGGTGGTTGGATTCTCGGGACATCGGATTTAATCCGAGGATGTCCCGAGGATCCAAATGCAAACTACGGCAGCGTGGCAGACGAGAACGGCCCCTCATCCGCCTGCCGGCACCTTCTCCCCGTCCTACGGGGAGAAGGAAGTATGCCGCGCTGTTTTTGCACGCATCACACGTTGCGTATGCCGCAGTATGCGCGCGGAAGCAGCGGCGAGAACCCGCCTCCCCAAAACGACCAGAAACTCCACCAAAAGGCGTAGCAATGAGGCGATACGCTCAGCCAAAAGCAGTAATGGTTAATGCCATTTAACCTATGCGGCATACATTTCCCTAAAATATAGCAAATATCTCCTTAATAGCGCCACTTTTCGGAATGAAATGCCTCGCCCAGCCAAGTCCGCCTGTCGTGAGGACAGACGCCACTCGGGGGATACCCAATGCGCAGCTTTATTCTTGTCGCGCTTGCCAGCCTGGTGACCTTTTCATTTGCCGCGGCTGCCGATGCGCAGAGCAGTCAGAAACGTCGCGGAAATCTGTTCAAACACGATTATTCCGCCGCCTATACCCTGCAGCGGGTCAGCGTTCGTGCGAGCTGCTTTCCAACCAAACTGAAGGCGATCCTCGCCCATATCGCCGTGCAGACCGGCAAGAAGCCGGTCGTGRCTTCGGGACACAGGCCGCGTTCCGGCCGATCCCAGCACAGCCACTGTTACGCAGCCGATATACGCGTGYCCGGTGTTTCCGAGCGGAAGATCCTTGCGGCGGCGGCGAGCGCGCCGGGGGTCGGCGGGATCGGCCGCTACTGCAACGGCATCGTGCATGTCGACATCGGTCCGAAGCGGCGCTGGGCCCATTGCGGAAAGCGCGGAAGACGCTCCTAAGGCGGTCTAGGATTCCGGTTGGCTTTTCGCCTTCCGCTTCAAGTTTCGGCGGATCATGCCAATATCGGCGCCGCCGATGAGGAAGGCGACTGCGAAATAGACGACCATGGCCAGCGCCAGAAGCACGCCGAGTGCGGCCACCTGATAGAGCAGCGATGTTTCGGGAGCGAGCCAGGGCGAGGCATAAGGCAGCGCATAGATGAGCGCCGCGGTCATGACGCCGGCAGACACCAGCAGCAGCGCGGTACGCTTTGCAAGCGCCCATTCCCATTTGAGATCGCCGCGCCAGAGCAGCGTCGTAAAGAGCAGGATCGTATTGATCCAGCCGGCGGCGGCTTCGGCAGTCGCGATGCCGCGCTCCGCCAGCAGCGGGAAGAGCGAGATCGCCAAGCCCGAATTGACCACGACCGAGATCATGGTGAAGCGCATCGGCGTCCTGGTATCCTCGCGGGCATAGAAGCCGGGCTGCAGCGCCTTGATGAGCACGAAGCCCGGCAGGCCGATGCCATAAATGGCAAGAATGGAGGCAACGACGGCGGTGTTTTCGGCCGAGAAGGCGCCGCGCTCGTAAAGCACGCGGATGATGGCATCCGACAGCACCCAGAGACCCGCGGCGGCCGGCAAGGTCAGGAACAGCACGAATTCGATCGAGCGGTTCTGGATATTGGCGGCCTCCTGCCTGTAGCCGCCCTTCAAGGCGCGCGACAATTCCGGCAGCAGCACCACGCCGACCGCCACGCCGACGACACCGAGCGGAAGCTGATAGATACGGTCTGCATATTGGAGGGCGGCAATCGCGCCTTCC
This sequence comes from Rhizobium sp. LCM 4573, assembly GCF_001854865.1. GTDB lineage: Bacteria > Pseudomonadota > Alphaproteobacteria > Rhizobiales > Rhizobiaceae > Neorhizobium. Next base: position 251,588 of record NZ_MDDW01000002.1, read on the forward strand.
TTTCCGGAAGCGATCGCCTGGCCGATGATCTGGTTGATCTGGGTGATGCCGCCGGTGATCGCCGCCGGCACGGCGAGCACCAGGAGCCGCTTGACGTTCGGCGTCATCTTGGGAAGGCGAAAGCCGATATTGATGCCGGCATGGCGCACGCCGACATAGACGACGGCGAGCTGCAGGACGCCGGCAACGAGCACGCTCCAGGAAAGATACCAGGCGGTGGAAAGCGGATCCGCACCCGTCCAGAGCGCGTAGAAGAGGGCCGCGATCATCACCACGTTCAGGAAGACGGGCGCGATTGCCGCCGCGAAGAAGTGATGCAGCGAATTGAGCATGCCGCTCATCATGGCCGTCAGCGACATGCACATGAGGTAGGGGAACATCACGGCTGCCAGCCGGATGGTGATCGAGGTCTTTTCCGGGTCATCGGCAAAGCCCGGAGCGATGATCCACTGCACCAGCCATGGCATGGCGAGTTCCATCGCGATAGTGATGGCGAGCAGCGCGGAAAAGAGGACACCGAAGACCTCTTCGGAAAAGCGCTTGGCCCCCTCCACGCCGTTCGCCTCGATCTCCTTGGAGAAGAGCGGCACGAAGGCGGCGTTGAAGGCGCCTTCCGCGAAAAGCCGGCGAAAGAGGTTCGGAAAGCGGAAGGCGGCATAGAAGACGTCCGCCATCGGCCCGGTGCCGAGCGCGGCCGCCATCAGCGTTTCGCGAGCGAAGCCGAAGATGCGGCTGCCGAGCGTGGCGCCGCCGACGGTTGCGAATTTGCGGACGAGACTCATGGTGATGTATGGCCCAGATTTACGGGTCGTTTTCGATTATGTATCACGCCAAGGCTCATCATCGGGCGGGGGCTCACGCGCTGGCCCTGGTCTTGCGGGGCTGGGCGGAGAGTGCAGGCGCCGCTTCGGCGGGCGTGCTGCTCTTCGGCTCGTCCTCGTCGGTCATCACCGCCTTCAGCCGGGCGACGATATTGCCCTGGCGGTTCTCGTTGGTGACCTTGTGGCCGACGAGATCGGTCACGTAGAACGTGTCGATTACCTTCTCGCCGAACGTGGTGATGTGGGCCGAGTGGATATCGAGCGAGAGATCGGCGAGAACGGCGGTGATATCCGCCAGCAGGCCGGTGCGGTCGAGGCATTCCACATCGATGACGGTGAACTTGTTCGATAGCCCGTTGGAGATGATGACCGAGGGCGGGATCGAGAAGGTCTTGTTGCGCTTCTTGGCCTTGGCGCGCGTGGCGATGACTTCCGGCAGGCGCTTTTTGCCGGAAAGCACATCCTCGATCATGCGGCCGATGGTGGCGGCGCGGCGCAGCTCGTCCTCATCTACCGCAAACTCCCGGTTGATGAGAATGGTATCGAGCGCGCGGCCATCGGTGGTCGTGAAGATCTGCGCGTCCGCGATATTGGCGCCCGCCGCGGCACAGGCACCGGCGATGACGGACAGAAGCCGCGGATGGTCCGGCGCGAGCACCGTGATCTCGGTGATGGCGTGGAAGGAATGGGTGCGCACCATGGAGACGAGCGCCTTGCCGGCCTTGTCCGCCTCGCGGATGAAATGCGCGTGACGAACCTGATCCTCCAGCGGCACCGAGAGCAGATAGGGCTGGTAGTGGAGCCTCGCATAGGTGCGGCGATCCTTCGGGCTCCAGTCGGCGAGCGCCTCGAAGAGGGCGACTTCCGCTTCCTTCGCCCGTTCCTTGCGGGAGGAAGCCTCGGAGAAACCGCCGGTCAGCAACAGTTCCGTTTCGTAATAGAGCGTGCGCAGCAACTGCCCCTTCCAGCCGTTCCAGACACCGGGACCGACGGCGCGGATATCGCAGATCGTCAGGATCAGAAGAAGCTTCAGCCGGTCCATCGACTGCACCTTCTCGGCGAAATCGGTGATGGTCTTGCGGTCGTGAAGGTCGCGCGTCTGGGCGGTCATCGACATGACGAGGTGCTCCTCGACCAACCAGACGACCAGCTCCGTCTGCTTTGGGTTAAGGCCGAGGCGCGGGCAGAGCTTGCGGGCGATGCGGGCGCCGGCGATCGAATGATCCTCCTGGCGGCCCTTGGCGACATCATGCAGCAGGACGGCGACATAAAGCGCCTCGCGCTCCTCGATGCCGGGCATGACCTTGTTGGCGAGCGGATGGATATCGGCGGCCTCGCCCTTGTCCACCTCCGACAGCGCCTCCACCGAGCGGATCAGGTGCTCATCGACGGTATAGTGATGATACATGTTGAACTGCATCATCGCGACGACCTTGCCGAATTCCGGGATGAAGCGGCCGAGCACGCCGGCCTCGTTCATGCGCCGCAGCATCAGTGCCGGATCGCGCCTGGAGGTGAGGATCGCCAGAAAGAGCCGGTTCGCCTCCTCGTTCTCCCTGAGAGCGTGGTCGATCAACGAAAGCGAGCGCGTCATCTGCTTCAACGCATCGGGATGCAGTTCCAGGCCGTTGATATCGGCGACATGGAAAAAGCGGATGAGATTGACCGGATCGCGTTTGAAGACATCGCGATCGGCAAGCGTGATGCGGCCGCGGTCTTCGACGAAATCCACCGTGCCGGGAATCTTGCGCACCCGTTTGGTAAAGCGGGAGATGACACGCTTGATGCCGGGCGCGGCCTTGGCCTGCTGATCTTCCAGCGCGGCGCAGAAGATGCGGGTGAGATCCCCCACGTCCTTGGCGACGAGGAAGTAATGCTTCATGAAGCGCTCGACGGCGGAAAGGCCGGGGCGCGTGTGATAATCCAGGCTTTCGGCAATCTCGCGCTGGATATCAAAGGACAGCCTCTCCTCCGCCTTGCCGGTGAGAAAGTGCATGTGGCAGCGCACCGCCCAGAGGAAATCCTCGGATTTCAGGAAAAGCCGCAATTCGTGCCGCGAGAGGACGCCGAGCTTGACGAGCTCGGCCGTGTCGCGGACGCGGTAATAATATTTGGCGATCCAGAAAAGCGTGTGGAGGTCGCGCAGACCTCCCTTGCCTTCCTTGACGTTGGGCTCGACGAGGTAGCGCGTATCGCCGGCCTTCTGGTGGCGCTGGTCGCGCTCGGCGAGCTTGGCGGCGATGAATTCCGGCCCGGTATCGGCAACGATCTCGGTGTCGAAACGGGTCTCCAGTTCGCTCACCAGCGCCTCGGCGCCGCAGATATAGCGCGTTTCCAGGATCGCCGTGCGAATGGTCATGTCCGTCTTGGACAGGCGGATGCATTCCTCGACCGTGCGGGTTGCATGGCCGACCTTCAGGCCCATGTCCCACAGGAGGTAGAGCAGGAATTCCACCGCCTTGCGCATGTCCTCGGAATTCTTCTCCGGGAGCAGGAAGAGAAGATCGATATCCGAACCCGGCGCGAGCGTATCGCGGCCGTAGCCGCCGACCGCGGCGATCGCGATGCGGTTCGCATCCCTGTAGATGCTTTCGGCAATCACCTCGTGAAGGACCCGGATCAGCTGATCCTGGAGCCATGAGATGCGCTGGGCGCAATTGAGGCCGCTGCCGTCCCTGGCAAGGAGCTCGCGCGCCTTGCCGCGGCCTTCGGCGCTCGCCTTTTTCAGCAGCGGCAGCAGTGCGGAGCGCAGCTCGAGAAGCGGACGATCCTTGCCTTCGGCGACCTGCCGGCATTCCGCGCTCAGCCGCTCCACATCGAGGAGTTCGGAAAAATCGATATCGTCTCTGGCCATGTTATCCTGTCGATGCCGGGCCGCCTGGGAGGCTATAGTCCTTTTGGGCAAACTGGCCAAGAAATATCAACCCCGATGTTTCAAAGTTGGCTCCGCGGCGAGCGAAGGTCAAGGCTCGGCGCCCTTTCCCGAAACGCGATCTTCACCCTTCAGCCGCGCCCGGTATTGCGAGGGGCTGGCGCCCGTCACACGACGGAACTCGCGATTGAAATTGGATTTGGTGCCGAAACCCGCCTCGAACATCACCGTCATCATGGGCTTTTCCGTATCTTGCAGAAGCCGGCAGGCCTCGGCGATCCGCCGGTTGTTGACGAATTGCGAGACATTGAGGCCGGTGGCGCGGTTGACGGCGGCCGACAGCTCGCGGGCCGGGAGGCCCGCACGGCGGGCGAGCTTCGCAAGGCTCAGATCCTCATTCCGGTAGAGCGCATCGCGATCGAGCGCGCCTTCCGCCTTGGCGAGGATGGCGCGATCCTCGCTGGTGGGCTGCAACGCGGGTCTCTCGGCGACCTCGGGAGACGGAATATCCGGCGCGAAATAATAGACCAATACAGCGAGGATCGCCGTGAGGTTCATGATTCCGACCGCCAGCGGCACATCGTTCGGGCCAGAAAGGTTGGTGTAGAGGGCGAGCGCCGCATCGCTGAAGGCAAAGAAGAGCATCAGGCAGGCCATCAGCCGGGCGGCGCGCAGCGCCGGGCGCATGCGCTGCAGCGAGGTTTCCRCCATTACCTCATCCCCATCGCTCATCGTCAGCCGCCACAGCGCCAGGCCATAGGACAGGAAGATCAGGAGCAGCAGCAGATCAACCAAATCGCGGAAGAAGCTGACGGCGAGAGCAACGACCAGYGGTGGCAACAGGTGAAGCCAAGGCCTTCTCAGGGGTTTCGCCGTCAGGCCGCGAAAGGCAAGAAAGGCGAGCGGCGGCATCATGGCAGCGGTGATCGGCAGAAAGGGTATGAGCTGGCTGACGCCATAGCCGAAGCGCAGGCCGATGCCGACACCCTGCAAGGCATAGAGGATGAGGAAGGCGTGAAAATAACGCCGGGAGCCGGGCGTCTCGACGCCCTTCAAGCTGCGATAGAGCGTCAGCGCGAAGACAAGACCGGCAAGAAACGGCAGCGGGACGGAGAGCAAATCAAGCGGCCTTTATCGTGATGTTTCTATAAAGGACGCTGATGGAGCACTCGGCTCTCAGCCTCCAAGCTCCTTCTTCAACGCATAGAGCGCATCCAAGGCCTCGCGCGGCGTCATGTCGTCTGGGTTGAGGRCTTTGAGAGCCTCCTCCACCTTGGAAGAACCGGGGCGCTTTACCTCCTCGCGGCGGACGGCTACCTGGAAAAGCGGCAGATCGTCGATCAACTGGCTCGCGGGGTTCTTGCGGTCGGAATCCTCGAGCTTGGTCAGCACGTCGCGGGCGCGGGCCACGACGCTATCCGGCAGGCCGGCAAGGCGGGCGACCTGAATGCCATAGGACCGATCCGCCGCACCAGGGCCGACCTCGTGGAGGAAGATCACCTCGCCATCCCATTCCTTCACCCGCATCGTGGCGTTGGAAAGCCGGCCGAGCTTTTCCGAGAGGACAGTCAGCTCATGGAAATGGGTGGCGAAGAGCCCGCGGCACTTGTTCGCCTCGTGCAGATGCTCGACCGCCGCCCAGGCGATCGACAGACCGTCGAAAGTGGCTGTGCCACGACCGATCTCATCGAGAATGACCAGCGAGCGATCGGTAGCCTGATTGAGAATCGCCGCCGTCTCGACCATCTCGACCATGAAGGTGGAACGGCCACGCGCTAGATCGTCGGAGGCGCCGACACGCGAGAAGAGCCGATCGACGATGCCGATATGGGCAGATGCCGCCGGCACGAAGGAGCCCATCTGCGCCAGAATGGCGATCAGCGCGTTCTGGCGCAGGAAGGTCGACTTACCGCCCATGTTCGGACCGGTGAGCAGCCACAGCGCGCCGAACTCGCCGCCATTATGCGGAGACAGATCACAATCGTTGGCAATGAACGGGCCGGAGGACTGGCGGCGCAGTGCCTGTTCGACCACCGGATGGCGGCCGCCTTCAATGGTGAACATGCGGGAGGCATCGACCACGGGCCGGCGGTAGTTCCATTCCTCGGCGAGCATGGCGAGACCGGCCGCCACATCGATGACCGCGAGCGCAAGCGCGCCAGACTTGATCGCCTCGGCCTCGGAGGTGACGGCGGCAACCATCTTCTCGAAGGCTTCGAGTTCGATCGTCAGTGCGCGGTCGGCGGCGTTGGCGATCCGGCTTTCCAGATCCGCAAGCTCCGTGGTGGTGAAGCGCATGGCGTTCGCCATGGTCTGGCGATGGATGAAACGCGCCTTGCCTTCCGGCGTGTCGGTCATCGCGCCGGAATTGCCGGCCGTCACCTCGATGAAATAGCCGAGCACGTTGTTGTGCTTGATCTTCAGCGACTTGATGCCGGTTTCCTCGGCATATTGCAGCTGCAGGCCGGCGATCACCTTGCGGGACTGATCGCGGAGCGCACGGACCTCATCCAGCTCTGAATCGGCACCTTCCGCCAGAAAGCCGCCATCGCGTTTCAGAAGCGGCAGATCCTGCGCCAGCATGCTGCCAAGCATTGTTTCCAAATGCAGCGGCAAGGCTTTCAGATCCGCCAAGGCATCGCCGAGCTCCTCCGGCAGCATGGCTGGGTCCAGAGACCCCGCCACGCTGCGGGCAGCCTCAAGACCCTGCAGGATCGATCCGAGGTCGCGCGGGCCACCACGGTCGAGCGCCAGGCGCGACAGGGCACGCGGCATGTCCGGCACGTGTTTCAGCGCCGAACGCAACTCACTGCAAAGGCCGGGTTCTTCCAGCAGGAAGGAGATGGAATCGAGCCGCCGGTTGATGCGATCCGGATCGGTCAGCGGCGACATCAGCCGCTCGGCAAGCAGGCGGGCACCGCCGCCGGTCACCGTCCGGTCGACAGCCTTCAGGAGCGTGCCGTCGCGGTCGCCGGAAAGCGTGCGGGTGAGCTCCAGATTACCGCGCGTGGCAGGATCGATGAAAAGCGTGGAGGCGCCGCTTTCGCGCTCAGGGTACCCAAGCGGCGGGCGCTCGGCGATCTGCGTCTTCTCCACATAGGCGATGGCAGCAGCGGCAGCGGCAAGCTCGGCACGGGAGAAGGTGCCGAAACCATCCAGCGTGCCGACGCCGAAATAGCGCGTTATGCGCCCCTCGGCGCTGGCGCTATCGAACAGGACCGCCGGCTGCGGCACTGCCACCCGGCCCAGCACATCGAAAACAGGCTTGAGTTCGGCATCGTGGAATATCGTGTCCGCAACGACGAGTTCGCGCGGATCGATGCGCAGAATATCGGCCAAGAGCCGCGACTGGTCGGTCTCCGCCAGGCGAAAGACGCCGGTGGAGATATCGATCCAGGCAAGTGCGAGCAGCGGTTCGGACCCGCCGCGAATGCGGGCGAGCGTCATCAAATAATTCGATTCCGAGGGAGAAAGGAGCTTGTCCTCGGTGATGGTGCCGGGGGTGACAAGGCGCACGACATCCCGCTTTACCACGGACTTCGAACCGCGTTTCTTGGCTTCGGCGGGATCTTCCACCTGCTCGCAGACCGCGACGCGGAAACCGAGCCCGATCAGCTTCTGGAGATAATCGTCCGCCGCATGAACGGGCACGCCGCACATGGGTATATCCTGTCCCATATGCTGGCCGCGCTTCGTCAGCGTGATGCCGAGCGCGCGCGACGCATCCACCGCATCCTCGAAGAAGAGTTCGTAGAAATCGCCCATGCGGTAGAAGAGCAGCGAACCCGGATTGTTCGCCTTGATCTCGATATACTGCTCCATCATCGGCGTGGCCGAAGCGCGGCTTTCCTCCGAGGCAAGCTCGGCGGCATTCAAGGCGTCGCCAATTTGAGACCGGGGGGAGAATCTTTCGAATTGAGTCACGGAATCGATTTTTTGTTGCGCAAGGGAATTGGCGACACTATCGATGTTGGCCCCTGAAAGACAACAGCCGCTACGCTCTCGAAGACGGCTGCCCACAAAAAGCTGGAGGAGTTCATGCCCGCGAAAGAGAAGGCCACGGAGAAGGACGTCCGGGCGCGCGCTTCGGTGACGGAACAGGAAGCGCTGGACTTCCACGCGGAAGGCCGACCGGGGAAGCTTGAGATCAACCCCACCAAGCCGATGGCCACCCAGCGCGACCTTTCGCTGGCCTATTCGCCGGGCGTTGCGGTGCCGGTGAAGGCGATCGCCGCCGATCCGGCCACCGCCTACGACTACACAACGCGCGGCAACATGGTGGCGGTGATTTCCAACGGCACGGCAATCCTCGGGCTCGGCAATCTCGGCGCGCTTGCCTCGAAGCCGGTCATGGAAGGCAAGTCCGTCCTCTTCAAGAGGTTTGCCGACGTCGATTCCATCGACCTCGAAGTGGATACCGAGAATGTCGACGAATTCGTCAACTGCGTGCGCTATCTCGGCCCCTCCTTCGGCGGCATCAACCTGGAGGATATCAAGGCGCCGGACTGCTTCATCATTGAAAGCCGCCTGCGCGAGCTGATGGATATCCCTGTCTTCCACGACGACCAGCACGGCACGGCGATCATCGCCGCCGCCGGCCTCATCAATGCGCTGGAACTCACCGGCCGGGACTTCAAGACGACGAAGCTCGTCTGCAACGGCGCGGGTGCGGCGGCGATCGCCTGCATCGAGCTCATCAAGGCGATGGGCTTCAACCCGGACAACATCATCCTTTGCGACACCAAGGGCGTGATCTATCAGGGGCGTGCCGAAGGCATGAACCAGTGGAAATCGGCGCATGCGGTGAAGACCGACAAGCGGACGCTCGCCGAAGCGATGAAGGGTGCCGACGTGGTGTTCGGCCTCTCCCAGAAGGGCGCCTTCACCGAAGAGATGATCCGTTCGATGGCGGAAAAGCCGATCATCTTCGCCATGGCGAACCCGGATCCGGAGATCACGCCGGAGGAGGTCGCCCGCATCCGCGACGATGCGATCATGGCGACCGGACGCTCGGACTATCCGAACCAGGTCAACAACGTTCTCGGCTTCCCCTACATCTTCCGCGGTGCGCTGGACGTGCGCGCCACCCAGATCAACGATGCGATGAAGATCGCCGCCGTTCGTGCACTCGCCAACCTCGCCCGCGAGGACGTGCCGGACGATGTGGCCGCCGCCTACCAGGGCAACCGACCGCGCTTCGGGGCGCAATACATCATTCCGGTACCGTTCGACCCGCGGCTTATCTCGGCGATCCCGGTGGCGGTGGCGCAGGCCGCCATGGAAAGCGGCGTCGCCCAGAAGAACATCGCCGACCTCGCGGCCTACGGGCACGAGCTTTCGGCCCGCCGCGACCCTATGGCCGCAACGACGCAGGGCATTTACGAGCGGGTGCGCCGGTTCCCGAAGCGCGTCGTCTTCGCGGAAGCCGAGGAAGAACAGGTCATGCGCGCGGCGATCTCCTTCTGCCACCAGGGGCTCGGCACCGCGATCCTGCTCGGCCGCGACGACGTGATCCGCACGACCGCCGAAAAGGCCGGCATCGACCTCGACCGCCCCGGCATAGAGATCGTCAACGCCCGCATTTCCGACCGGGTGGATACCTATGTGGACCACCTCTACGCCCGGCTGCAGCGCAAGGGCTTTCTGCTGCGCGACGTGCAGCGGCTGATCCACAACGACCGCAACCATTTCGCGGCCACCATGGTGGCCGTGGGTGACGCGGATGCCATGGTGACGGGTGCGACGCGCAATTACGCGACGGCTCTCCAGGACGTGCGCCGCTGCATCGACGACAAGCCGGGCCACAAGGTGATCGGCATTTCGCTGATGATCTCGCGCGGGCGGACCGTCTTCGTCGCCGATACCGCCGTTCACGACATGCCGAACGCCGAGGATATCGCCGATATCGCGGTGGAGGCGGCACGCGTCGCCAGGCGCATGGGCTATGAGCCGCGCGTGGCGCTGCTGGCCTATTCCACCTTCGGCCAACCGACCGGCGAGCGTTCCGAGCGGGTGCGCGAGGCAGTTAAGATCCTCGACCAGCGGCGTGTCGATTTCGAATATGACGGGGAGATGGCCGCCGACGTGGCCCTCAATCCGCACCGGATGGAGCAATATCCCTTCTGCCGGCTTTCCGGCACCGCCAACGTGCTCGTCATGCCGGCGATTCATTCCGCCTCGATCGCCACCCGCATGCTGCAGGAACTCGGCGGCGCCACCCTGATCGGTCCGCTGCTCGTCGGTCTCGACAAGTCCGTTCAGATCACCTCCATGGGTGCGAAGGATAGCGACATCGTCAACATGGCGGCGATCGCGGCGTATAACGCCGGGACGTGAGGTTCCTTGTATCCGCGCGCCAAGTGGACTAAGTTTAGTGAACTAAGTCCACTTGGGGCGCATTCCATGAAGACGGTCAACATTCATGAAGCCAAAACCCACCTGTCGCGTCTCATAGAAGATGCGGCAAAGGGGGAGCCGTTCGTCATCGCCAAGGCCGGCAAGCCGATGGTCAAGGTGGTGCCGCTGGAGGAAGAGCCGAAGAAAAAGCGACGCATAGGTGTCCTCGATGGACAATTTTTCATTCCCAATGATTTGGACCAGGGAATGGATAAGGAGATCGAGGAGCTGTTTTACGGCAATGGCGCATGAAAGTCCTGCTGGATTCTCACCTTTTGGTGTGGCTCGTTGGAGCATCCTACAGGCTGCCTTTGGACGCTCGCGAAATCATTGAGAACCCGGACCATGAAATCTTCTTCAGTTCGGCCAGTATTTGGGAACTATCGATCAAATATTCGTCCGGAAAAATCGGACTCGAGCTTCCGCCTCGCATGCTCTATCGGGTGCTGATCGAAAGTGACTTCCAGGAACTGGCCGTCACCGCCACTCATGCGCTTGAAGTAGAATTGCTTCAACCGATCCACAAGGACCCGTTCGACCGCATATTGGTCGCACAGAGCATGAGTGAGGGGATGCTGCTGCTCACCTCGGACGAGACGATCGCACAATACAACGGACCGATAAGGCTGGTTCGCTGAGGCGGGACTAGCTCGCGAACCTGCCGGCATCGGCGCCGTAATAGTTGATGTAGCGATCGGAGATCGAGGCGATCGGCAGCACCACGAGAACATCCGTGGTGTTAAAAGCCTGATCGACGACCGCGCCGTTGCCGATCATGGCGCCGAGGCGCAGATAACCCTTGACGAGCGGCGGCATGGCCGAAAGCGCCTTGCGGGCGTTCACCCCTTCGACAGGCATCAGATCCATCTCGCGGTGGAGCTCGGGAAGAGCAGAAACCGCCCATTCGCCCTTCGCGGCCACGTTGTGGTGCAGAAAGGAGAGCGCCAGCGCATGCTCTTCCGGACGCGTGCCGGGGAAGGAGGCGCAGCCGAACATGGCACCCATGCCGTGCTTCAGCGCATAGGCCCAATTGCCCTGCCAGAGAAGCTCCACCGTGCGCTTGGTGCGATAGGCCGGCAGCACGCAGGAACGGCCGAGCTCCATGAACTGCTTGTCGGGATGGCGAGCCAGAAGCGGGGCGATATCGAATTCGGAAGCCGAATAGAAGCCGCCATGGGCGAGCRCAACCTCCTGCCGCAGCAGGCGGTATGTGCCGACGATCTGATCCTCCACATCCCCTTCGATCGCGCGATCGATGACGAGGAGGTGATCACAGATCGCATCATAGGCATCGACGTCGCGGCGGCGGCGATCCGATTCCGCGCCGAGCTGCGCATGCATTTCCTCGGAAAAGACCCTATAGCGCACGGCCTGCGCGGCATCGATCTCGCGCGCATTGCGTGCGAGCCGGGTTTCCAGCGAGCCTATGCGGCCCAGGATATCGGTGTCGGTCGGCGTCAGGGCCGGAGCCTGGGTATCCAGCGTCAATTCACGGTTCAGGAGTTCAATGGTCACGGTGATTCGTCCCGTCCCGGTTGAGATCACCGCCATAAACCATGACTCTGCGACAGGAACGTGACACAGGGTGTCACAATAGGTGCGCCCGCAAGGCGCGTCAACGGGCCTAACGGCGAGTGGCTGCCAGGGCGCCGAGACGCCGCACTTCCTCCAGCAGGCGCCGGGGTTCGACCGGCTTTTCGAGTACGCGGCTCACGCCGTTCGCGAGCAGTTTTCTGCGCGCGGCGTCACTCCCCTCTCCCGTCAGAACGAGAACGGGTACGGGCGAAACGCCGAGGCTCCGCTCCCCCTCGCGCAGGGCGGAAAGCGCCTCCAGCATGGAGCCGCCGGGCATGTGCATATCCGTAAGCAGCAAGTCGGGACGAGCCTCACTCGACAGGGCTTCGGATAGAAGGCTTTCGAAATCCTCGACCAGCCGCACCCGATGTCCCGCCTTCATCAGCACGGCGCGGACGAGCAGCGCGTTCACCGGGTCGTCCTCCCCGAGCAGCACATCTAACCCGCCAGAATCCGGGCTTTCAGACGTTGCCAAACCCTTCGGCTGGCCATCGACGTGCGTATCGCGCGTGCCGAAGCCGCGCAGGCGTCCGCTGAGCACGTCAATCAGGGATTTTTCGCGCAAGGGACGGACGAGCCAGGCATCGTAGAGATCCTGCGGCTGCGATGCCCGTTCCTCCGGGTTTACCAGCAGGATGCGATGCGGCGAGGAGGGGGTGAGTTCGGCTCCGAAGCTCGAAGCCAGCCGGTGATCGACGATGAGATCGGTAAAGGGCTTGCCTTCCGCCGCTGACCTGTCGATCAGCAACTGGACTTCGCCTGCCTCGGTCACATGCCGGYAGCCGCCGCCCAGCGTTTCGATGGTCGAGACGGTTGCCCTGGCGGCAGGCCCGTCCGGCGCCAGGAGCAGCACGCGGGAGCGGGAAAGCAGCAGGGCGCGCACGCCATTGCCCGCCGGTGCATCTTYGGCAAGACGCATCGGAAAACGGATGGTGAAGGTGCTGCCCCTGCCCTTTACGCTGGAAACGGAGAGCGAGCCGCCGAACTCGGCGAGGATGCGCGCCGAAATCGCAAGGCCGAGACCCGTGCCGCCGCTCCTCGCCTCCGCAGCGCCCGTCTGCTCGAATTCACGGAAGATGCGGCCCTGCTCCTCCGTCGTCATGCCGGGGCCGGTATCGACAACGGCGATCACGACATTGCCCTCCTCGGTCCGCACCTGCACCAGCACTCCGCCTTCCGAGGTGAACTTCACCGCGTTGCCGATGACGTTGAACAGGACTTGGCGGATGCGGGCGGGATCGAAATCCAGAAGCTCCGGAAGGTCGGCGGCAAAGGTCGCGGCGACCTCTATGCRCTTCTCGTGCGCACGGTGGGCCAGCATTTCCACGACGCTCTCGATCAACTGGCGGAGGTTTTCGGCGCGGTTGTTCAGCCGAAAGCGGCCGGCCTCCATTGTGGCCTGGTCGAGAAGATCCTCGACCAGCTGCGCCAGYGCATAGCCGGACTGACGGATGCCGCTCAGATAGTTCTGTTGTTCGGCCGTCAGCTTCGTCTGGCCGAGCAGATGCGCCATGCCGAGAATGCCGTTGAGCGGCGTGCGGATTTCGTGGACGACGGTCGCGATCTGCCGGGACTTGGCAGCACTTTGCGCCCTCGCTTCCTGGAGACCGTCGGAAGACCACCAGCCGCGAACGCGGGAAAGGAGGTTTTCGAGCCCGCCACCGGTGTCAACCCTGCCATCCGGCGATGGATTTGTCGGAAGCCGCTCTTGCGCAGACGGTTTATCGCCGCCTCTTGCGACGGAAAATGCGAACGCCTTGGCGATACGATCATGTATGTCGGCAATGCTGCGCATGGGAAAAACTAGCGAAGGTTTCTTCCCAATATTTTCGGTGAATACCTAAGATTTTATGGATTCACCTTCTTCGGGCCGAAGATTTCGTCAAGAATCACCAGAAATGCGCCGATGGAGATAAAGCTGTCGGCCAGATTGAAGACCGCGAAGGACCAGGTCCGCGTATGAAAGAGGATGTAATCGATCACGTGACCCCATAGGAAACCATCGATCAGATTGCCGATGGCGCCGGCGATGATGAGAGCAAAGCCGAGATGGGCGAGCGGGCGGTCCTTCGACGTGCGGCGCCAGAGCCAAAGCACGAAGGCGACGATGACGATGCGCATGCCGACGATGAATTCCCGCTCAAGGCCCGAGAGAAGCGAGAAGGCGACCCCGAGATTATAGGTGCGGTAGAGCGCCAGGAAGGGAAGCAGGCGGACCGGCTCCTCCAGCGGCAGATAGTTTTCGACGGCCATCTTGATCGCCTGGTCGAGGAGGACGGCGAGCACGATGAGGGCCACGGCGACGAGCGGCCGCGAGAGCAAGGCGGGTCGTCCGTTCATTTTGCACCGTCCAGGGAAAGGAGATGGCGGCGGGCTTCGAAGAGCATCACCGCGGTCGCGACCGCGAGGTTGAGCGAATCCGCCCTGCCCTGCTGCGGTATTCGGACCGTGCGGTCGGCAGCGCCCGCAAGATTTTCCGGCAGGCCGGACTGTTCGTTGCCCATCAGGAGCACGACGGGCTTCTTCGCGTAATCCACCATGCGGTAATCCACTGCTCCGGCGAGATGCGTCGCCACCACCTGCGCGCCGGACTTTTTCTGCCAGGCGAGGAAATCTTCCGCCGTGCATCTGACGACCGGCACGGCGAAGACCGAGCCCATGGTGGCGCGCACGGTTTCGAGCGAGAACGGATCGGTGCATTCGCCGACGAGGATGACGCCCGAAGCGCCGGCCGCATCGGCCGTGCGGATGATGGTGCCGAGATTACCGGGATCGCGCACCCTGTCGAGCGCGACGAAGGTGTCGTCGCGGCCGGGCTTCAGATCGGCGAGCGGCTTCCATCGCTGCTCGAAAATGCCGACGACCATCTGCGGATTGTCGCGCCGGGTGATGGCGGAAAGCACTTTTTCGCTGACCTCCAGAACCAGCCCGCCCTTAGCGACGGTTTTAGCGGCAACTTGCTCCACCAGAGGCTTGCCCTTGGCGGCCTTGGAATAGACGAGGGTACGGATATTCCAGCCGAGCTCCAACGCGTCGATGACGAGCTTCAGGCCCTCGGCCATGAAGGTGCCCGTCTCTTCCCGGTCCTTCTTGTTCGAAAGCGCCTTGATATCCTTGATAATGGGATTTGCCAGCGAGGTGATTTCCTTCACCTGGCCGACCCGGCGCGGTCCGGCATTGCGAATATCGTCGGTCATTCCCGTACCCAGCGGCTGAAGAGAGAGGTGGAAAGCGCGCGGCCGAGGCTCTTGCGGTCCAGGCCGGTTTCCCGAATGACGAGCTCGCCCGATTCTACAACACCACCCGCACCGCGCATGGTTTCGCGCATCAGTTCGTGGATGGAATAGAAGCTTGCCCGGATGGAATAGGCGGTCAACACGAGGCCGATCGCCTGCCGATCCAGAAGCTCGCGGCAGACATCCAGCATCAGCGGCAGATGATCGAAGAGCTGCCAGACCTCGCCACTGGGACCACGACCGAATTTCGGCGGATCGGTGAGAATGATATCGTAGCGGTTGCCGCGGCGTTCCTCACGCAGGACGAACTTCATGGCATCCTCGCAGATCCAGCGGATCGGCGCGCGCTCGAGCCCGGAAAGCGCCTGGTTTTCTCGCGCCCAGCCGATCGCCTTCTTCGAGGCATCGACATGGGTGACTTCCGCGCCAGCGGCAGCGGCGACGAGCGAGGCCACGCCGGTATAGCCGAAGAGGTTCAGCACCTTTACCGGGCGTTCCCTTCCCTTTCGGGCTTCCTCGATGCGGCTCTTCATCCACTCCCAATGGACGATCTGCTCGGGGAAGACGCCGACATGCCGAAAGGAGGTGAAGCGGCCGAGAAAATCAACGTCGAGCAGAGAAAGCGGCCAGGTCTCGCCAAGCGCTTCCTTCGGGAAACGCCAGCGGCCCATGCCGTCCTCGTCGGTATCTCCGGTAAACACGGCATCGGCTTTTTCCCAAGCATGGGAGGGCAGCGAGGGCCGCCAAAGCGCCTGGGCTTCCGGCCTGACGATGCGGTAGGGACCGTATTGCTCGAGCTTCAGGCCGTTACCGCTATCGATCAGGTGAAAATCACCGGCGCCGGAGGATTCGAGGATGACCGGCACGCGTTCCGCCGGCCGCTCGCCAGTGCGGACGATGAGAGGGCGCTGTTCGACGGGAGGCGGGGCCGGCGTCTTCGCGGCCTTTTCCGGAATAGCGCCACGGGCTTTCGCGGCCRGAGCGTCCTTCCTTGTCGGGCGCCTCGTATCGCCGCTTCCGGCTTTCGCCCCCGGCTGTCTCTGCCTGTTCTTCAATGCCTCGATCCGCTCATGTTCGTATCCGCTGGAGCAAATAGCACCTAGGTCCACCTTGGCAAAGCGCTTTCACCTGCCCTAATCTTTCCGGGAACACAGGGAGGGTTTCATGGAGATTACCGGCGAAGAGCGCATATCGGCACCCCGCGACGTCGTGTGGAGGGCGCTGAACGATCCCGAGATCCTCAAGCAGTGCATTCCCGGCTGCCAGAGCCTGGAGCGGAATTCGCCGACGGAACTTGCCGCCGTGGTAAGGGTCAAGATCGGACCGGTCTCTGCGAACTTCAACGGAGAGGTGACGCTCAGCAATGTCAACGCACCGGAAAGCTACACGATAACCGGCGAAGGCAAGGGCGGGATCGCCGGCTTCGCCAAGGGTTCCGCCGACGTGACGCTGACGGAGGATGGAGGCGAGACCCTGCTGCGCTACACCGCCACGGCGCAGGTGGGCGGCAAGCTTGCGCAGCTCGGCTCGCGCCTGATCGGCTCCGCCTCGCAGAAGCTCGCCACGCAATTCTTCGCCGATTTCAACTCGGCCGTCGGGGCCGAGCCGGCAACGGTTTAATTCATTTCCCGGTAGCAATCCCCTAGGGAGACGGCAGCTGCGGAGAGTTCGTGGCCTGGACCGCGGCGGCCTTGTGGCGATCCGCCTCCGCCTGCCAGCGGATGACCTCACGCGCTTCCTTGCGCGCCTGCTTGCGGTATTTGCCCTGTGCCCACCAGGTCGCGGCCGAGCCGATCAGCATTCCGAACATGAGGGCGACGAACAGAAACAGGAAGAACGGCGCGCTGACCGAAAGCACTCCATCTTCCGGACGGAACGGGTTCAGCGCCAGCGTCACCACCTGCCGGTTGGCGACCGCAAGCACGATCAGCACGATGCCGAGCGGCACAAATACCGCGAGATTGACGATTTTCCTGACCTTGTCCATCAAACCTCCGCAAAACACGTCCGATGCAGGATAAGGATGCGGCGGCGGGTTTCAAGAGCGGCGGATGGCCGCTGCCGGCTCAATCGGCGTCGCCATCATCGGCGAGATCGGGGTTGAGGCGCTCGCGGAGCTCCTTGCCGGTCTTGAAGAACGGCACCCATTTCTCCTCCACGAAGACAGTCTCCCCCGTGCGCGGGTTGCGGCCCGAGCGCGAGGGACGGTTCTTCACGGAGAAGGCTCCGAAGCCGCGCAACTCGACGCGGTTTCCAGCTGCCAAGGCATCGGTGATCTCATCGAGCACGGCATTCACGATGTTCTCGACGTCGCGGTGATAGAGGTGCGGATTTCGTGCCGCAACGATCTGCACCAATTCGGACTTGATCACGGTTGCCCCCTGAAAGAATTAGATTTTCAACCGCGACCAACCTGCCAAACGGAGACAAGACCGTCAAGAAACAACTTATCGGTGCCCCAGGTGTCGAGCCGCGTCGCTCCAAGCATTTCCCCCAGTCCGGTCATGCGCAGGAACTCGGCCATCGCGCTCGCGAACCAGAAGGATGAGGAGGAGCTTTTCTCCTTCCACTCGACGATCGGAAGGTCCTCCGAGATGCCGCGGGTCTCCAGATAGGAGCGGATCTCCGGCTCGCCTCCGAGCGTATCCACCAGCTTGGCCGAAAGGGCCTGGCGTCCGGTGAGGATCGAGCCGTCCGACAGACRCAAGGCTTCCTCGCGCGGCAGCTTGCGGCGATCGGCGACGAGATCAACGAACCAGTCGTAGCTGTCCATAATCATGGAGCGGATCATCGCCTGCGCCTCGGGGCTCGCCTCGTGGAACGGAGAGGGCTCGGCCTTCAACGGCGCGGACTTGATCTCCTCGAGCGAAATGCCGAGCTTCTCCATCATTCCGGAGACCTGCGGATACTGGAAGATCACGCCGATCGAACCGGTGATGGAGCTTTCGCCCGCGACGATCGTGTCGCCGGCGGTCGCGATCATGTAGCCCGCGGAGGCCGCAAGCGTGCGGATATCGGAGACGACGGGCTTCTTTTCCGCCACTTCGCGGATAGCCTTGAAGATGCGTTCGCCGCCATAGGTCGTGCCGCCGGGAGACGAGATCGAGACGATCAATGCCTTGGCACTGTCGCTTTCGGCGATTCGGTCGAGGCGCTCCAGGAGTTCGTCGCTATCCTGTATGAGGCCGGTGATCTTGATGCGCGCGACATGCGGTCGCGCCGAACCCGCCTCATCGGCAAAGCCGTAGCGGTAAAGCGAAAATCCGATACCGACGAGAAGAAGGAGTGCGGCGACGCGCCAGAAGCTCAGTTTCCGGCGCAATTGCCGCCGGTCCACGATTGCCATTTGATCCATAAAACCTGTCCTTCATTTGCGACCATGCCCAAATAGGCATCTGGCCGCCCGCTTCATCGGGTGATATCACGATTTTGTGTCGGCCATTATTGTTTGTTGATGAATTTAAACCATATTGACAGGCGAAAGCGCTGACCCCAGTTCCCACCCGCATCTCCCGATGCAGGGGAGAGTTGCGCGCGAAAAGGACGACATTCGCATATATGCTGCAGATACTTCGAAGAGCAACGGGCCTCTCGGCGGCCCTCGGAATGTATGGCGACGCCTATGAGGCGGCGCTTGCCCATTCCGAACGCGTCCGCAGGATGAAAGTCCTGCTGCCGGTGGCGGCCGGCCTGATTTCCGCTGCCTTCATCGTGGTCGCGATCGTCCGCGCCTATCTGCCGGACGACGTGTCGATCGCAAGCGCCACGATCGAGAACGGCATGATCGTGATGGAGCGGCCGGCGATCGCGGGGCGGAACGGCGACGGCATCAGCTATTCCATGACGGCGACGCGCGCGCTGCAGGATATCGCAAATCCCAACATGATCACGCTGGAAAACGTCAAGGCGGCAGTGCCGATGCGCGAGGACGTGATCGCGCGGGTGACCGCCGCGGGCGGCATCTTCGACCGCGGAACGGACAAGCTGCAAATGACCCATCCCTTCGATGTGGACCTCAGCAACGGCGTCACCGCGCATTTCCAGTCGGCCTTCCTTGACATCCACGCTGGAACAATGGAGACCTCCGATCGCGTCTCGATCTCGAGTGATAAATCTTCGATTGTTGCACAGTCGCTGAAGATAACGGATAAGGGACGTAACATCACCTTCGCGGGTCAGGTTCTCGTCAACGTCGACCCGGTCGCGATTCGCAACAAAGAAAACTAGGGCCCGGCCGCCATGAGCTATCGCCGCTTCCTTATCCAGAACACCGCGGTCGCGATCGCGGCAGGTTTCATCGCCTGCTCGCTTTCGGTTTCCGCTCATGCGCAGGCAACCACCAGCCAGATGGAAGGCTTGAAGCTTTCCAACGACCAGCCGATCCAGATCGCGAGCGACCAGCTCGAGATCAAGGAGCAGGAAAAGAAGGCCTATTTCACCGGCAATGTGAAGGTCGTTCAGGGCACCACCACCATGCGGGCCGGCAAGATGATCGTGCTCTATCGCGGCGAGGGAAGCGCGGCGATGACCGCCGGCAACGCCGATATCGACAAGATATTCCTGGAGCAGACCGTGCTCCTGACCTCGGGCACCCAGCAGGCCTCGGCCGAGAAGGGCGAGTTCGACATGGCCACGCAGATCTTCGTGCTTTCCGGCAAGCAGGTGGTTCTGTCGGACGGGCCGAACGTTTTCAAGGGTTGCAAGCTCACCGTGCGGATGCAGACGGGCGAAGCCAAGCTCGACAGCTGCGGCGGACGCGTCGAGATCCTGCTCGATCCGAAATCCCGACAGCAGCAACGCTAAGGCCTGTCGTGAAAATACCCCTGCTATCCAACCTGACGGCGCGCAAGCCGCGCCCCCCCGAACTTTTCAACGTACGCGACAAGACGCGTTACGAGGGAACGCTCGTGGCCCACGGGCTCTCGAAGAGCTACGACTCGCGGCGCGTCGTCAACGGCGTCTCGCTCGTCGTCCGGCGCGGGGAGGCCGTGGGGCTGCTCGGGCCGAACGGGGCAGGCAAGACCACCTGTTTCTACATGATCACCGGCCTGGTTCCCGTGGACCAGGGCATGATCGCCATCAACGGCAACGACGTGACGCGCATGCCGATGTATCGGCGCGCCCGGCTCGGCGTCGGCTACCTGCCGCAGGAAGCATCGATCTTCCGCGGGCTGACGGTGGAGCAGAACATCCGCGCGGTGCTCGAGGTCCACGAACCGGACCGCGACAAACGTGAGCGCAAGCTCGACGAGCTCCTGGAAGAATTCCACATCAGCAAGCTTCGCAAGTCGGTGGCGGTGGCGCTTTCCGGCGGTGAGCGGCGGCGCCTGGAAATCGCCCGCGCGCTGGCGACCGACCCGGCCTTCATGCTGCTCGACGAACCCTTTGCCGGCGTCGACCCGATTTCGGTCGCCGATATCCAGAACCTCGTGCGGCATCTGACGGCGCGCGGCATCGGCGTGCTGATAACGGACCACAATGTCCGCGAGACATTGGGCCTGATCGACCGGGCCTATATCATCCATGCGGGCGAAGTGCTGACCCATGGGCGGGCCGACGACATCGTGAACAACCCCGATGTCCGCCGCCTCTATCTGGGCGACAAGTTCAGCCTGTAGAGATCAAGATTCGCCCTGCGGGCGCTTGACCAAATCTTTCAAAAAAGCAATTCTCGTGCCAAGTATATTTCAGCCCCGGCAGAAGGGTTGAGTATAACTGCAACCAGCATCCATGCAGGCCCATTTCAAGGGGTTGAACGGGAGTTTCGCGTCCATCATGGCCTTGTCCGCCAGTCTTTTGCTGCGCCAGACCCAGTCGCTCGTGATGACGCCGCAACTGATGCAGTCGATTCAACTGCTGCAGATGACGCATTTCGAGCTGGTTCAGTTCATCGCGCAGGAGGTGGAGAAAAATCCCCTGCTCGAAATTGCATCAGGTGACGGCGATACGGACACGGAAATCGCCTTTGCGGACGAGGACGCCTTCGCATCCGGCGAAACGGGCGGCGACGACGCGGGAGGATCGGCGGAGGCGGATGCAAACGAGGCCTGGTACGAGCGGGCGCCCGTCACGACGGCCGAGCGGCTCGGCGAACTCGATGCCGGTTTCGAAAACATCTTTCCCGACGATGGGCCGCCGCGAAAGGCCGACGCGCCGGAGCTGCTGAGCCAATGGAAATCCATGCCCGGCGGAGAGGCCGGGGACGATTACGACCTCGACGACTTCGTTGCCGGCCAGGTGACGCTGAGAGACCACCTCAATCAGCAGATCCCGTTTACGCTCGACAATGCGACCGACCGGCTGATTGCGCAGCATCTGATCGAACAACTGGACGAGGCCGGCTATTTTTGCGGCGATCTCGACGAAATCGCGGAGCGCCTCGGCAAGCAGCCGCAAGAGCTGGAAACCCTCCTTAAATCGCTGCAGACGCTTGATCCGCCGGGCATCTTCGCCCGTTCCCTGAGCGAGTGCCTTGCGATCCAGCTCAGGCAGAAGAACCGGTTCGATCCCGCCATGGAGGCGCTTACCGGGCACCTGGAACTGCTCGCCAAACGGGATTTCGCGACACTCAGGAAGCTCTGCGGCGTCGATGAGGAAGACCTCATCGACATGCTGGCGGAAATCCGCAAGCTGAACCCGAAACCGGGCGCCGGCTTCGAGCGCGGCGCCTTCGAGGCGATCGCGCCGGACATCATCGTGCGCGATGCGCCGGACGGCGGATGGCTGGTGGAACTCAATCCGGACACGTTACCGCGCGTTCTCGTCAATCAGGCCTATTACCGTACGATTTCAAAGACTTGCGCCAAGCAGAGCGAGGATCAGAATTTCCTTTCGGAATGCATGCAGAACGCAAGCTGGCTGACGCGCAGCCTCGACCAGCGGGCCCGGACCATCATGAAGGTAGCGAGCGAGATCGTCCGGCAGCAGGATGCTTTCCTGACACACGGCGTCGACCACATGCGCCCGCTGAACCTCAAGACGGTGGCGGAAGCCATCAAGATGCACGAGTCGACGGTCAGCCGCGTCACCTCCAACAAATACATGCTGACGCCCCGCGGAATGTTCGAACTCAAATATTTCTTCACCGTTTCCATCGGCTCGGCGGAAGAAGGCGGCGACACGCATTCGGCGGAAGCCGTGCGCCATCGCATCCGCGCCCTGATCTCCCAGGAGACACCGGACGCGGTGCTCTCCGATGACGACATCGTCATGAGCCTGAGGCGTGGCGGCGTGGAACTCGCCCGCCGGACGGTCGCCAAATACCGGGAGGCGATGAACATCCCCTCCTCCGTGCAGCGCCGCCGGGAAAAGCGGGCGCTTGCCAAAGTGGCGGCCTATTGAGCAGGCTGATCCGGGGATCGGGCGCCTCGAGAAAGCCCGGAGTTCGCCATCATCGAGGCGGCGGTTGACATTTGCATGGGAGGGGTTTAAGAGCCCGCCGCAATCGCTACGGGGCATCCCGTAGGTTATCCCCATAGCCATAGGCTTTTAGGCGCAAATTGGTCTTGGCCTGTGTGAATCGCTTGGATGAGGGGACGGCTTGGCGTAGACTGGAACACGCAAGTCACGACAAGAAGGAAGAACTCCATGAGTGTGCGTGTATCCGGTAAGCATATGGAAATTGGCGACTCGTTCCGTCAAAAGATCGAAAGCCAGATCGGAGATGCGGTTACCAAGTACTTCGATGGGGGGTATGCTGGCCAGGTCATCGTAGAGAAGTCCGGTTCTCGTTTTTCAGCCGATTGCAAGATCCATCTCGACACCGGGATCGTGCTGCATGCGGCCGGCGAGGCCAATGACCCGCAAGGCAGCTTCGACGCCGCGGCGGAGCGGATCGAGAAGCGCCTGCGCCGCTACAAACGGCGACTGAAGGATCATCACGCCGGCAATTACACGAACGGCCATGCCGAGATCGCCTATACGGTCATGGATGCCGTATCGGAAGCGGAGGATGAAATTCCTGAGGATTTCGCGCCGACCATCGTTGCGGAAAGCTCAAAACCGATAAAGACCATGTCGGTAGCAACCGCCGTGATGGCACTGGACATGACCGATGAACCGATTCTTCTTTTCCGCAGCCCCGGCAAAGAGCAGCTCAACATCGTTTATCGCCGCAACGACGGCAATATTGGCTGGATCGATTCCACCAAGATCAAAGGATAACAATCCCCGGGAGAGCGTCGGGTCCGACGCGCTCCTTCGCCCTCTGGCGGCACGAAGGATGAAAAGAATGGCATTGGCAGATCTGCTGCAACAAGATGCGATTATCCCTGCCCTGAAAGTGAATTCCAAGAAGCAATTGCTGCAGGAACTGGCTGTGAAGGCGGCCAAACTTACAGGCGTACCCGAAAGGGAAATATTCGACGTCATCCTGCAGCGGGAGAGACTGGGCTCCACCGGCGTTGGCCATGGCATCGCCATCCCGCACGGCAAGCTGGGCAGCATCTCCTCCATCAAGGGAATTTTCGCACGGCTGGAAACGCCGGTCGATTTCGAGGCGCTCGACGACGAGCCGGTCGATCTGGTCTTCCTGCTGCTGGCTCCGGAAGGCGCCGGCGCCGATCACCTGAAGGCCCTGTCGCGTATCGCCCGCGTGCTGCGCGACCAGGAATTGGTGGCGAAGCTGCGCAAGACCGATTCCGCGACCGCCATCTATGCCTTCCTCAACGAGGAACAGGCTTCCAACGCGGCCTGACGGCTATTTCAGACGCAAGACAAGCCATCGCCCCGGCGCCCATGAGCGCCGGGGCGATGGCTTTTTGCGGCGATTTTCTTGATGATACGAGCGGGATAACGGCAAAAATATAGGCCGCGGCGCCGATCTGACGCCACGGCCTATCTATGTTTCGAGACCGACTGAGCCGTATCAGTCGTTCTTCTGACCGGATGCGGTTTCGGAAACCGGCGCCTCCGCCTTTGGCCCACCCTTGGCGACGCCGACAAGCGCCGGACGCAGCACGCGCTCGCCGATCGTATAGCCTGCCTGCACGACCTGCATGACCGTGTTGTTCGGCACTTCGGCATTCGGAATTTCGAACATGGCCTGATGGAAATGCGGATCGAACTTCTCGCCTTCCGCCTCGATCTTCTTCACGCCGTGTCGTTCCAGCGCCGAAAGCATCGAGCGCTCGGTCATTTCCACGCCTTCGAGAAGCGTGGTCAAGCCTGCATCGGCAGCCGCGCGCATTTCCGTCGGAACGGCATCCAGTGCGCGGCGCAGATTGTCGGAGACAGCCAGCATGTCGCGGGCAAAGCCGGCGACGGAATAGGACTTGGTATCCTTGATCTCCCGCTCGGTGCGGCGACGTAAGTTATCCATGTCCGCAGCCAGACGCAGGAAGCGGTCACGCAGGTCCGCATTCTCGGCCTTCAACACTTCCAGCGGATCGGGCTCGGCCAGCACTTCGGCCGCTGCCTCGCTCTCGGCATTCGCATTGGCCGCGTCCTCCAGGGCGGACGCCACGGCTTCCGCCGAGTTTTCGGCGGCGGTTGCGTCAGGTCCGTGCTTCTTGGTTTCGTCGGTCATGACGTACTCCGGTTGTTCTTATCTTGATTTCGAGCCCGATATCGAGGTTTGCCGTGAAAAAATCAAGGCTTTGCGGGCAGGTTGGATATCTCGTCAGAGGGGATTGCGCGAAAGCCGGGCAAGAAGCTGGGCGGTATAGTCGACCATCGGCACAATGCGGGAATAGTTGAGCCGCGTGGGACCGATCACTCCGACGGCGCCGACGATACGATCCTCGCCATCGCGATAGGGCGCGACGATGAGCGAGGAGCCGGAAAGCGAGAACAGCTTGTTCTCCGAGCCGATGAAGATACGCACGCCCGGCCCGCTTTCAGCGAGATCGAGGATATCGAGAAGGCTTTCCTTCTTTTCCAGATCATCGAACAGCAGCCGCAGCCGGTCGAGATCGTCCACGCCGACCAGACCTTCCAAAAGGTTGCCGCGGCCGCGGACGATGAGCTGCATGGGCTTGCCGTCCTGGCTATCGCCCGACCAGACGGCGAGACCTCGCTCAACGAGATCCTGCGAGAGCGAATGAAGCTCCGTCTGCACCTCTTCCTTCAGCTCCTGCAGCTGGGTGCGCAGTTCCGGCAGGGTCTGGCCCGTCAGATGCGCATTCAGGAAGTTCGCGGCCTCGGTGAGCTGTGAAGACGTCACACCCGCCGGCAGGTCGATGATGCGGTTTTCGACCTGATTATGCTCGCCGACCAGGATGGCCAGCGCCTTTGTCGGTTCCAGGCGAATGAATTCGACGTGCTTCAGCACCGGGTCGCTCTTCGACGTGATGACGATGCCCGCGCCGCGCGAGACGCCGGAAAGCATGCGGCTCGCCTCGCTCATCAGGCTTTCGATCGGCTGGTCGCGATCGTCCGGCCGGATCTGCCGCTCGATATTGCTCCTTTCCTCTTCGGAAAGATCGCCGATCTGCATGAAGGCATCGACGAAGAAGCGCAGGCCCGACTGGGTGGGCAGGCGGCCGGCGCTGATATGCGGCGAATAGATGAGACCCAGCGCCTCCAGATCGCTCATGACGTTGCGCACGGAAGCGGGAGAAAGGGATATGGGCAGCAGGCGGGAAAGATTGCGGGAGCCGAGCGGTTCGCCGGTTTCCAGATAGCTTTCGACGATGCGGCGGAAGATTTCCCGCGAGCGGTCGTCGAGCGCTGAGGCATTGTCCCTGGCCATCGGTGCCGAAAAACCCATAAGCCGTTCCACCATATCCTTGGTTCAACCCCGGAAAATATAATCATTCAAACCGGCCGGCAAAAGGGAAATCGGCGGACTTCCGCTCGCCGGCAAGGCGGTGCCCACGGCTTTTTCTTTGCAAAATGCGGCCGCGGGCCGTAGAAGGCGATACCCTACTCTCTCAGGAGCAACGAATGCGGCCTTCAGGCAGAAAAACCGATCAGATGCGCAAGATTTCCTTCGAGCGCAACTTCTCGAAACATGCGGAGGGCTCCTGCCTCGTCAAATTCGGCGATACCCATGTGCTTTGCACGGCAAGCCTCGAGGAGAAGACGCCGCCGTGGCTGCGCAACAGCGGCAAGGGCTGGGTGACGGCCGAATACGGCATGCTGCCGCGCGCCACCGGCGAGCGCATGAAGCGCGAGGCGGCATCCGGCAAGCAGGGCGGTCGCACCCAGGAAATCCAGCGCCTGATCGGCCGCAGCTTGCGTGCCGTCGTCGATCTCGAAGCGCTCGGCGAAAAGCAGATCACCATCGATTGCGACGTCATCCAGGCCGATGGCGGCACCCGCACGGCCGCCATTACCGGCGGCTGGGTGGCGCTCTACGACTGCCTGAAATGGATGGAAGCCCGCTCCATGGTAAAGGTGGAGAAGGTGCTGAAGGACCACGTGGCGGCGATCTCCTGCGGCATCTTCGCGAACCAACCGGTGATCGACCTGGATTACCTGGAGGATTCAGCGGCCGAGACGGATGCGAATTTCGTGATGACCGGTTCCGGCGGGATCGTCGAAGTGCAGGGAACGGCGGAGGGCGCGCCTTTCAGCCAGGAAGAATTCCTGAAACTGCTGGCGCTCGCCCAGGCGGGCACTCAGGAACTGGTGGCGCTGCAGAAACAGACGATCGGGTAAAAATCATACCCCTCAGCCGAACCATCTCCCTGCAGGCGTGGTGAGAATGACGGCAGCCTGATGAGGGGCAAGATGAAAGGCAGGTGCCAGTGATCGAAGGTGTTCTCGAAACCGCGCTCTATGCCGAGGATCTCGATGCAGCGGAGGCCTTCTACGGCGGGGTGCTCGGGCTCGAAAAGATCGCCCGCATCGCCAACCGGCATGTCTTCTTCCGCTGCGGGCCTGGCGTTCTTCTGATCTTCAATCCGGTCGAGACCGCAAAGCCGCCGGAACAGGGATCGCTCCCGGTTCCGCCCCATGGTGCAAGGGGAGCGGGGCATGCCTGCTTCCGGCTTTCGCCCGAAAACCTCGATGCGATGGCGGCGCGCCTGAAAGCCGCCGGCATCACCCTCGAAAGCGATTTCCACTGGCCGAACGGCGCGCGCTCGATCTATTTCCGCGATCCGGCCGGCAACAGCCTCGAATGTTCCGAACCCAAGCTTTGGGATCTTGGATAGGATTTTCAAGAATGCGCAAGCTCGATACCCGCACCATCGTCGTCGCCAGCCACAATGCCGGAAAGATCCGCGAGATCGCCGATCTCATCGGCCCGTTCGGTTTTTCGGCCAAATCCGCCGCGGACCTGAATTTCATAGAGCCGGACGAGACGGGCACGACCTTCGAGGAGAATGCCGCAATCAAGGCGCTCGCCTCGGCCAAGGCTTCCGGCCTGCCCGCTCTCTCGGACGATTCCGGCCTCGTCATCGACGCGCTCGACGGGGCGCCGGGCGTCTATACCGCCAACTGGGCGGAGCGCGAGGACGGCACGCGCGACTTCGCGATGGCCATGGAAAAGGTGGAGAAGGCGCTTTCCGATCGCGACGCGACGACGCCGGAACAGCGGACCGCCCGCTTTGTCAGCGTACTCTGCCTCGCATGGCCGGATGGACATACCGAACTCTTCCGCGGCGAGGTGGAAGGAAAGGTCGTGTGGCCGCCGCGCGGAAGCCAAGGGTTCGGCTACGACCCGGTCTTTCAGCCGGAGGGTTACGACACTACATTCGGCGAGATGAGCGCCGAGGAAAAGCACGGCTGGAAGCCGGGCGACGCGCAAGCACTCTCTCATCGCGCCCGCGCCTTCAAGCGCTTCGTGGAAACCTGCCTGGAGGCATGACGGAATGAACCTCGCCCCCGCCCTCGCACCGGGCCTGCTGCCCGATACTGGGGAGCCGGGCTTCGGGGTCTACGTCCATTGGCCGTTCTGCGCGGCCAAGTGTCCCTATTGCGATTTCAACAGCCATGTGCGCCACCAGCCGGTGGATCAGCCGCGCTTCACCGCCGCATTCCTGACCGAAATGGAATCCATGCGGCGCCTGAGCGGACCGAAGACGGTGACCAGCGTCTTCCTCGGCGGCGGCACGCCCTCTCTGATGGAGCCGGCAACGGTTTCCGCCATTCTCGACGGGATCGCCAGGCAATGGCATGTGCCCGACGGCATCGAGATCACCATGGAAGCCAACCCTTCCAGCGTGGAGGCGGAGCGGTTCCGCGGCTACCGCGCCGCCGGCGTGAACCGCGTCTCGCTCGGCGTGCAGGCGCTCAACGATGCCGATCTCAAATTTCTCGGACGGCTGCATGACGTTGCGGATGCGCTGAAGGCGATCCGGCTGGCGCGCGAAATATTTCCGCGCATGAGCTTCGATCTCATCTATGCACGTCCCAGACAGACGGTGGAGGCCTGGGAGGCGGAGCTTCGGGAGGCGATCTCCTATGCGGTGGACCATCTTTCGCTTTACCAGCTCACCATAGAGGAAGGCACGCCCTTCTACGGCCTGCACAAGGCCGGCAAGCTGATCGTGCCCGATGGTGACCAATCGGCGCTGCTCTATGAAGCCACTCAGGAGATCACCGCTCGCCACGGCCTGCCGGCCTACGAGGTTTCCAACCATGCCCGGCCGGGCGCGGAAAGCCGCCACAACCTCACCTACTGGCGCTATGGCGATTATGCCGGCATCGGTCCCGGCGCGCATGGCCGGCTCACGCGCGGCAGGCAGAAGATCGCGACTTCGACGGAGCGGAGGCCGGAAACCTGGCTCGAGCTTGTGGAGGGCCGGGGCCACGGCATGATCGAAGAGGAAATCCTCGGTTACGAGGAACAGGCTGACGAGCTGCTGTTGATGGGTCTGAGGCTCAAGGAGGGTGTCGATCTTGCCCGCTGGCAGGAGCTTTCCGGCCGCGATCCGGACCCGGTCCGCGAGGAACGGTTGCTGGAGCACGGTTTCATCGAGCGGCTCGGCAATTCCCGCCTGCGCTGCACGCCCTCCGGCATGCTCATCCTTGACGCCGTGGTCGCCGACCTGGCGTGTTGAGAACGGCGATCGCCCCTCAAGGGGAGGAGGGCGGGCGTTTCATCGCGGTGACATGTAGCCAGTCGGTCGGCTGGTTGTCATAGCCGCTCCCTTTGTTCCCGTCGATCTCGATCGAAGCCCAGGGTCTGGCTTCATAAACAGTCCGCARCCACTTCTCCGTGGGATAGTTGTAGTATCGGCCGAGGCTGTCAT
This sequence comes from Rhizobium sp. LCM 4573, assembly GCF_001854865.1. Classification (GTDB taxonomy): domain Bacteria; phylum Pseudomonadota; class Alphaproteobacteria; order Rhizobiales; family Rhizobiaceae; genus Neorhizobium. The sequence goes on from NZ_MDDW01000002.1 coordinate 280,629, forward strand.
GGCCCTCCGCCTCCCCCGCCTTGAAGCTGGCGTAAAAGACACCGCCCGGCCTCAGCGCCCGGTGGATGCGGGCAAGAACCTCTTCGAAATCGGCGCGCGGCACATGCAGCAGGCAGGCACTGGCCCAGATGCCGTCGAAAGCTGAAACCGCCTCGATCTCCCCGAAGCGGAGAACCCGCACCGGAATGCCGAGGCGCTGTTCCGCCTCCCGCGCCATTTCCAAGGTGCCGTCGGTCGGCGTCACGCGGAAGCCGCGCTTCAGCATTTCCGCGCTGTCACGGCCGTTGCCGCAGCCGAGTTCGAGGATTTCCGCTCCCGGTTCCAGCCTTTCAAGGAAAGCATCGAGCCTAAGATGGTTCGGGTTCGATGAACTGGCTGCATAGGCGGCGGCGTTATCGGCATAGAAGCGGGAGGTTGGATCGCTTTCCATGCCCCTGGACCTTACTTCTGCGACAGCAGGAGCCTCGCACCGAAGCCGACGAAGACCATGCCGACGGCGAGATCGATCTTCCGGCGCGCCTTCAGATAGGCGGCCGCGACCTTCCTGTGGGTGATGAGGGCAATCAGGATCGTGTAGTAGACGGTCGAGACCGCCACCATCACGGCGATGGCGGCAAGCCCGTATATCCAAGGCGTTCCGGCCGGCATCGTCGCCGCGAAAAGGCTCGCGACGAACAGCGCCGACTTGGGATTTGCAAGATTGGTAGCAAGCCCCATGCGGTAGGCGCTCTTCAGCGAGATCTCCCGAGGAGCCGCCGCAAGTCCCTCCGTCGCGGCAGGCTTGCGGAAGCTCCAGAAGATGCGCAGGCCCAGCCAGACGAGATAGAGACCGCCAACGATCTTGAGCGCCAGATAGGCGAAGGGAGCCGCCTGGAACAGCACGTTAATGCCGAGCCAGCCGGCCAGGCCCCAGCAGACGGTGCCGGTGATCGTTCCCATGGCCGCCACGATCGTCACCCGCCGCGAGGCCATCAGCGCATAGCGCATGATGAGCAGCGTGTTGGGCCCTGGCGTAATGGCCGCCACGGCCCATATCATCGCGACGGAAAGCAGGAACATCAATGCCCGTCAGACCTCAAGCGTTGTTCTCGTTGATCAGCCGCTTCAAAAGCTCGATCTCATGGCTGAGCTTAGTATCGGCGGAAATCAATTCCTCGATCTTACGCACCGCATGCAGCACGGTGGTATGATCGCGTCCGCCGAAACGCCGACCGATCTCCGGGAAGGAGCGCGGCGTCAGCGTCTTCGACAGATACATGGCGATCTGGCGCGGCTTGACGATCACGCGGGTCCGCCGGTTCGAGACGAGCTCCTGGCGCGACACATTATAATGCCTTGCGACGATACGCTGAATATCCTCGATGCGAACGCGCTTGGCTTCGCCGGCGCCGACGAGATGGGCAAGCAGCTCCTCCACCCGGTCGAGCGAGAGAGACGGCTCGAACGAACGACGGAAAATGAGCTGGTTGAAGGCGCCTTCGAGTTCGCGTCCGCTGGCGGTCACGCTACGCGCCACATGGGAAAGGATTTCCATGGGAATTTCGAGCGCCGGATCGTCCTGGCGCGCGGCCTTAAGGCGGCCCTTCAGCATTTCGAGGCGCATTTCGTAATCCGGAGCCTCCACCTCGATCGCAACGCCGCCCTGCAGGCGAGAGCGAACGCGGGGATCGAGCGATTCCAGCTCCCAGGGCGCGCGGTCCGCCGCGACCACCACCTGGCGAGCGCTATCAAGCAGCGTGTTGAGCAGGTGGCAGAACTCGTTCTGGATCATCTTGCCCTGCAGGAACTGCATGTCGTCGATGATGAGCAGGTCGATATTGCGCAGCGAGTCCTTCAACGTCAGGGCATCGTTGTCGCGAATTGCCGTGGCGAAGCGCCACATGAAATATTCGGCGGTCAGATAGACCACGCGCGGGGTCCGCGGGCTGCCGATCGCCGCATTGGCGATCGCCTGCAGGAGATGGGTCTTGCCGAGACCGACGCCCGAATGGATGAACAGCGGATTGAAGCGCACCGCGCCCGCGCCGGCTTCCGCAATGGTCTTGGCCGCGGCCAGCGCCACGCGATTGGAAGACCCTTCCACGAAAGTATCGAAGGTGAAGCGGCTGTCGAGCGGAGAGCCGAACAGCGGACCGGCATGGGCCGGACGGGATTGCTGTGCCGCGGCGGGCTGYGGAAACTGGGCAATCTTGCCGATTTCCCTGGCAGCCGRCTGACGGGCGGAATGGGAGCTGACCACCGGAGCGGCTTCGGCTRCAAGCGCGCGTTCTTCGGCCGCCGGCGCACGGGTGCTGCGGCTTGCGCTGCGCACCAGGATTTCCACCTTCAGGATTTCCGGATCTTCCGCCTGGAAGATGCTGGTGATGAGATCGAGATAACGGTTGTTGATCCAGGACTTGAGAAAAGTGGTCGGAACCGTCAACCGCACCACGCTCTTCGAAATGGTGTGAAGCTTCAGACGTCCGAACCAGCTTGCATAGACATCCTGGCCGACCTGCGCCTTCAAACGGGCACTGAACCGCTCAAAAAGAGCATCATGCTTCATTTCCGAGTTTTCCCCCGCCGCCTGGGAATGAAGTGAATCAAGTGCCTGCCGTGCAGGGTCCCCATTGCCTTCTGCACGTGCCGATACGGAATTCATTTGCATTATGCGCCGCCTTCCAAATTTTTTCTGCCGGGCGGTTTTCGTGTTTCCGCCAGGACAAACCTCGTTTCCAGACACAGCAACGTCTTCCCCTCATGAGAGCCGCCGCCGTCCGTTTCATGGCAAATCCCCGCCGCGCTCTTCAGCTGGCCGGGCCGTCATCGGCCGCCTCGGAAAGCGGCCTTGCGTTTACGGGTTTGCTTTACCCGCCCGAGCGCCCCATCCTCGTCATGAGCCGCTCAATATTCCTTCCCTCCTCGTTCTTGCCGAGATCCGCCAAGACCTCTGCTTTGGGCGCAATCGGCCGCTTCCGGAATCCAGACGGATTCCCGGCGAACAACCGACGGTTACGTGAAAACGGAAGACAGATCGTCCGTAACAAAAGGTCAGAAAATCTCACTGCCACCCTCGTCGGGCGGCTGCCGGAAACAATCCTGAAGTGATCCCCGCACCCCTTGCTGGAACGCATTTAGGCAGGATCAAATGCCAAGATCAATGATGAATTTTACGCAAAATTAAGAGGCGGGCGTTGACTCTCACAGCGTGCTTTGAATGTCGCCGGCGGCTCGATGGAGAATCGCTGTTGAATCAATGAGATTCAAAAATGACAGTCGCGTGGCAGCCTTCTCCACGACAAAAAATAAAAATCTTCTTGACTCGGATTGTCGGGCTCAGGATGCGCGCGGGAGAGGCATCAAGTTGCACAACCTCTCACAACCAATTGTTTTTTAATGATAAAATCTGTCACGGCTCTGACACTGAACTGTCAATGAGCCGGGTAAGGATGTGGATAACGTGGAGAATCACGAAAAGCCCGGTCGCGAGACCAGGCTTTCAATCTTGACAGAATTTTGTCGGGATCAGGCCGACAGAGCCTTCACGCGCTGAGCAAGACGCGAGACCTTGCGGGATGCGGTGTTGCTGTGAACCACACCCTTGGAAGCGGCCCGCTGGATTTCCGGCTGGGCAGCCTTGAGGGCTTCGGCAGCAACGGCGGCATCACCGGAAGCGATGGCTTCCTCAACMTTGCGGATGAAGCTGCGGACGCGCGAACGGCGAGTCTTGTTGACTGCGGTACGGCGAGCGATCTTGCGGGTCGCCTTTTTCGCCGAAGTTGTATTGGCCATCTCATGCCTCTCTACGAATTCGAACCAAACTCCACCGTCGCCGCGCCGGTCTCGCGACCTCATCTTCAGCAATTCGGGAGCAATAGAGGAAGCCGTCCAATGGCTTTCCCAACTGTGGGCGGGCATATAACCGGAATGGGCCTGCCAGTCAACGCGCAATTTCTCTCGCCAAGACAGGAAGATGCCGGTTTTACGGGCCTAGGATCGGCGGTGTCCGTCGGCGCCGGTCATTTCTGGCAGGTCGGGCAATAGAATGTCGAACGGCCGGCCTGGGTGATGCGGGCGATCGTGCCGCCGCAGCCGGGCGTGCGGCAGGCTTCGCCTTCCCTGTCGTAGACCGAAAATGAATGCTGGAAATAGCCGAGCGACCCGTCGGTCCGGATATGGTCGCGCAGGGAGGAGCCGCCGGCGGCGACGGCATCGGCGATCACGGCGCGGATCGCCTCCGTCAGGTGGACCAACTCCTTCTTCGGCCGGCCGGTCTTCGTGACCACCGTCCTGGCGGCACGCTTCGGGGAAAGATGCGCCCGCCAGAGCGCCTCGCACACATATATATTGCCGAGCCCGGCAATCACCGTCTGGTCGAGAAGCGCGCCCTTCAAGGGCTGGGCCTTGCCGGAGAAGCGCGCCGCGAGATACTCGGCATCGAGCGTGTTGCCGGTGGGTTCCGGCCCCAGTTCGGCAAAGGCCGGATAAAGATCGAGTTCGCTGCGCTTCCAGAGGTGCATGAAGCCGAAACGGCGCGGGTCATTATAAATGACCTGGGCCGGACCTTTCGCGCCCTCCAGATGGAAGATCACGTGGTCGTGCTTCCCATCCTTCGAGCGGGGATGGTGAAATTCCCCCTGGACGGCTTCCTGCCGCCCCTCCGATATCCTGAACGATCCCGACATGCCGAGATGGGAAATGATCGTCAGATCGTCCTCCAGATCGATGAGCAGATATTTCGCCCGGCGCCCGAGCGCGACGATCCGCCGCCCCCCGACCGCTTCGGCGAAATTTTCCGGCAAGGGAAAGCGCAGATCGGGCCTTCTAAGCTCGAGACGCTCGATCCGAGCCCCTTCCATGGCCGGCTGCAAGCCGCGCCGGACGGTTTCCACCTCTGGCAATTCAGGCATGATTTCCTAACTTCCCGTTCCAACGGCCAGGTTCCTGATCTATAGAACCGCTGGCCCGCATTCTCCTTGAAGACGCGCGGCACAGATAGCGTGCCCGATGCGATTTCGCTATGGTCGCGACCAAATGATGAGCATGGAGTTCTTCCGATGACCGAAGCCCGCACCAGTGGCGATGGCAGCATGGCAACATCCTACGGCTTCCGCGAAGTTGCGGACGGCGAAAAGCAGGGTCTCGTCAACGACGTCTTCCACAAGGTGGCCAAGCGCTACGACATCATGAACGACATGATGTCGGCGGGCATGCACCGGATCTGGAAAGATGCGATGATCAATGCGCTCAACCCACGCAAGGATCCTTCCTACAAGGTGCTCGACGTGGCCGGCGGCACCGGCGACATCGCCTTCCGGATCGTGGAGGCATCGGGCCGCAAGGCGCATGCGACCGTGCTCGACATCAACGGTTCGATGCTGGGCGTCGGCGCCGAGCGGGCCGCCAAGCGGAAGCTTTCCGACAATCTCACCTTCGTGGAGGCGAATGCCGAGGACCTGCCGTTCGAGGCAAACACCTTCGATGCCTATACGATCGCATTCGGCATCCGCAACGTGCCGCATATCGACGTGGCGTTGAAGGAGGCCTATCGCGTGCTGAAGCGCGGCGGGCGGCTGTTGGTGCTGGAGTTTTCCGAAGTGGAGATGCCGCTTCTGGAACGCTTCTACGACCAGTGGTCGTTCAAGGCCATTCCGCAGATCGGCAGGCTGGTGACCGGCGATGCCGAACCCTACCAGTATCTGGTGGAATCGATCCGCAAATTCCCCAATCAGGAGAATTTCGCCACCATGATCCGTGCGGCGGGCTTCTCGCGCGTGACCTATACGAACTATTCCGGAGGGATCGCCGCCCTGCATTCCGGATGGAAGCTCTGATCGATGCAGAGCGGATCCGTAAAGAAGCATAAGGGCGTATCATGACTACGGTTGGCGCCTATTTCCGCCTGGCCCGTGTGGCCTGGGTCCTGGTGCGCGAAGGCGTGGTCTCGGCTCTGCCGACGCGGGACCTGCCGCCCTCGATAGGCCTCGTCAAATCGCTGGTCGAACCGTTTGCCCGTTTCCGCTCCAAGCAGCAGGCGCGCAGCATAAGGCTGACCCGCGCCGTGGACAGGCTCGGACCTTCCTATGTGAAGATCGGCCAGTTCCTGGCCACGCGCCCGGATGTGGTGGGCGTCGACTGGGCGGTGGATCTCGCTCTTCTCCAGGATCGCATGGCCTTCTTCCCGACTGAAACTGCCGAAGCTGCGATCGAAGCCTCGCTCGGCCGGCCGGTGGGAGATCTCTATTCCGATTTCGGCGAACCCATCGCCGCCGCCTCCATCGCGCAGGTTCATCCGGCGATGGTGGGAGACAGGAAGGTCGCCGTGAAGGTGGTGCGGCCGGGCGTGCGCCAGCGCTTCGCGCACGATATCGAAAGCATGTATCTCCTGGCGCGCATGCAGGAGCGCCTCATGCCTTCCAGCCGCCGGCTGAGGCCGGTGGAGGTGACGCGGACGCTGGAACAAACGACCAAGGTGGAGATGGACCTGCGCCTCGAGGCCGCGGCCCTTTCCGAGATCGCCGAAAACACCAAGAACGATCCGGGCTTCCGGGTGCCGACGGTCGATTGGGAGCGCACCGGCCGCGACGTGGTGACCATGGAGTGGATCGACGGCATCAAGATGTCGAACATCGATGAGCTTCGCGCCGCCGGACACGATCTCGACCGGCTCGCAGAAACGCTCATCCAGTCCTTCCTGCGTCATACGCTGCGCGACGGCTTCTTCCATGCCGACATGCATCCCGGCAACCTCTTCGTCGATCCGGCGGGAACGATCGTGGCCGTCGACATGGGCATCGTCGGACGCCTCGGCAAAAAGGAACGGCGCTTTCTCGCCGAAATTCTCTACGGCTTCATCACCCGGGACTATATGCGGGTGGCGGAAGTGCATTTCGAGGCGGGCTACGTACCGGCCCATCACGACGTATCGAGTTTCGCCCAGGCGATACGTGCGATCGGCGAGCCGATCCACGGCCAGCCGGCCGAGACGATCTCCATGGCGCGGCTCTTGGCGCTGCTTTTCGAGGTGACCGACCTCTTCGAGATGCAGACCCGGCCGGAACTCATCCTGCTGCAGAAGACCATGGTGGTGGTGGAAGGCGTTTCGCGCATTCTCAATCCCCGCTTCAACATGTGGAAGGCATCCGAGCCGGTGGTCGGCGAATGGATACGCGACAATCTCGGCCCGAAACGGGTCATGTCGGACCTTCGCGACGGGGTGAAGGCGGCGGTGAAACTCGCCGAAGCGCTGCCCGAAATCGCCGTCAGGACGGAGAAGTTCCACGAGGATATCATGCACATGAGCGAGCACGGCCTGCGCTTCGATCCGGAAACGGCCGAAGCGATCGGCAAGGCGGAGGCACGCTATAGCCGCTCCGGGCGGGTCGCGCTCTGGATCATCGCGCTTTCGGCTCTCTATCTCGCCTTTTCGGTCGGCTGAGCCGGACCTTTCCGACCACGGCGACTTCCGCCAACCTCAGGATATTCCATTCGCCGGCCTCTCCGCTAATCTCCTAGGAGCAATCGAAGGAGACAGCATGCCGCAAACGAGAGCCGTGATCGAGCTGACAGGGCAACCGCTCGGTTTCGCCGAGCTCCTGCATATCGGAGAAGGACGCATCCGCCCCGTGGCCGAGCCGGCGGGGCTCGCGCGCGTGCAGGCCGCCCGCGACGTGGTAGACCGCGCGATCGCGCAGGGACAGCCCGTCTACGGCTCCACCACGGGCGTCGGCGCCATGAAGGACGTCGAGTGGTCGAGCCATGAGCTCGAGACCTTCAACCTCGGGCTGGTGCGCGCCCACCATTTCGGCACGGGCGTTCCCTTCCGGATCTCCGTGGTGCGCAATGCGATGGCGCTGCGCGTCAATACCGCGCTCACCGGCTATGTGGGCTGCTCGGTGGAGCTCGTGCATGCCTATCTCGACCTGCTCGAAGCCGACCTCATTCCGGTCGTGCGCCGCACGGGCTCGATCGGCTGCGCCGATATCGGCCTCATGGGCCAGATCGGCGCCGTGCTGACCGGCGTGGGCGAGGCGATCTACAAGGGCCGGCGCCTGCCGGCAGCGCAAGCGTTCACCGAAGCCGGGCTGAAACCTTTCCGCATGGCGCCGCGCGATAGCCTCGCTTCCCTCAGCATCAATGCCGTGAGCTTCGCGGCCGCGGCCGAAGCCACCCGCGGGGCCGCGGGCGCGATCCGGACCCTGCTTGCCACCGGCATGACCGCGGCATGCGCGATGGGCGTCTCCCGCGATCCGTGGATCGCGGTCACCCATGTCGGCACGGCTCGCGAAGCAATGATCGGCAATTGGCTCTGCACCGCCTCCGAAGAGTGCGACTGGCCGAGCGCAACGCATATCCAGGACCCCCTCAGCCTGCGCATGATCGCCCAGGTTCTCGGCGCGGTGTTCGAGAGCCTGCTGATGGCAGGGCACAAGATCCTGGCCGCCACTGGCCGCTCCGACGACAATCCGGTCATCGCGGAGGGCCGCGTGCTCACCTCCGGCGGCTCGCTGCCGCTGGACGTGACCGTGCTTCTCGAGGCGGCTTCAATCTGCATGGCGCATGCGGCCCGCAATGCCTTCAACCGCTGCGTCCTGCTCGGCAACGGCCAGCGGCGCGGCCTGCCGGTGAATCTCGTGCCGGAAGGTGCGATCGCCACCGGTTTCGGCCCGATCATCAAGCTTGCCGGCGAGATCTTCTCGCGCGTGCTTTCCATGACCAATCCCGTATCGGCGCAATCGCTTGTCGTGGCGGGGGGCATGGAGGACGAGGCTGCCTTCCTGCCGCTGGTCATCGAGCGCTTCGAACGGCAGGTGGAGGCGCTCAAGCGCCTTGCGGCGATCGAGGCCCTGCTCGCGGCGCAAGCCATGGATATGCACGGCGACCGCCCCGGCGGAGCAGTGCAACTGGTCTACGACGCCGTTCGCCGGCACGCGGAATACTATACGGTCGACCGGCCGCTTTCGGCGGAAGTGGAGGCGATTGAAGAAGAGCTTTCGTCGGAGGAATTTCTCACCCGGCTGATCGATGTTTCGCCGATCCATGCCATCGACGGCTTTTTCGCACTCGGCGGATTCGGCCGAAACGAAATGCGCCAGCCGCAACCGCTGAGGGCCTGAAGCGGAAAGGGAGAAGGATATGGCCGATTTCGATCTCGTGCTGCAGGGAACCGTGGTTCTTCCCGATCGGATCGTCGAAGCCGGCTATGTGGCGGTCCGCGACGACAAGGTGGCCCAGATCGGCATGGGGGTGCCGCCGGCTGCCCGCGACCGCCACCTGCTCGGCAGGGCGCTGATCCTGCCCGGAGCGATCGACGCCCAGGTGCATTCGCTCTCGCAGAAGGACCAGGAGGATTTCATCTGGTCCACCCGCTCGGCGGCAGCGGGCGGCGTCACCACGATCGTCGACATGCCCTATGACGAAGGCGATCTCGTCTGCTCCGCCGACGCCGTGAAGCGGAAGATCGCCCATGCCAGCGCGCAGGCCCGCGTCGATTTCGCCCTTTACGGGACGATCGATCCCGAGGAAGGACCGGTCCGCATCCGGGAGATGGTGGAGGCGGGTGTCGCGGCCTTCAAATTCTCCACCTTCGGCACCGATCCGAAGCGGTTTCCCCGTATTCCGCCTGCCCTGCTCGATGCCTGCTTCACGACGATCGCGCCAACGGGCCTGACGGCCGGCGTGCACAACGAGGACGACGAAGCTGTGCGCGCCTATATGGCAACGGTGAAGGCAAGCGGGATCACCGACTGGCGGGCGCACGGCCTTTCCCGACCGCCGATTACCGAGCTTCTCGCCATGCACACCATTTTCGAAACGGGTGCCGAGACCGGCTGCCCGGCGCATGTGGTGCATTGTTCGCTGGGGCGCGGCTACGACATCGCAGCGGCTTACCGGCGCGACGGGTTTGCGGCAACGGTGGAGTGCTGCATCCACTACCTGACGCTGGACGAGGAAAACGACGTACGGCGGCTGGGCGGCAAGGCAAAGATCAATCCGCCCATCCGGCCCCGTGCCGAGGTGGAGACGCTGTGGCGCAAGATTTCGGAGGGCAAGGTCTGGCTGGTCTCCACGGACCATGTGAGCTGGTCGGAGAACCGCAAGACCGATCCCGACATGCTGAAGAACGCCTCCGGCGTGCCCGGATTGGAAGTGATGGTGCCGCTCTTCGTGAAGGGCGCGCTGGAACGCGGCATTCCGCTCACCTGGGCGGCGAAGCTGATGGCCGAGAACCCGGCGAGGCACTTCCGCCTCGATCACGTGAAAGGGGCGCTCACCGTCGGGCGCGATGCGGATATCGTCGTACTCCTGCCCAGGGAAAAGATTTATGATGCGGCGGCCAGCGGCAACAATGTCGTCGGATGGAGCCCCTATAACGGCATGGTCCTGCCCTGGACGGTTGCGGCAACCTATCTGCGCGGCAAGCTCGTCTGCGAGGACGGGAAGGTGCTCGCCGAACCCGGCAGCGGGCGTTTCCAGCGGCCGCCGCGCCAACACATTCTGACAGGAGAAACAGCTTGAGCAGGAACCTGCCCGTAGAGGCCGCGCGGATCGGCGCCGATATCGATGCACTCGCACGGATCACCGAACCCGCGCGCCCCTGGACACGACGCGCCTTCTCGCCGCTTTTCCTCGAGGGCCGGGCCTATCTGGAACGGCAGATGAAGGCGGCCGGCCTTGAGACACGTATCGACCCCGCCGGCAATCTCATCGGACGACGGGCCGGCCGGGTACCGGGCAGGGGCACGCTGATGCTCGGCTCCCATTCCGATACGGTTCCGGATGGCGGCCGTTTCGACGGCATTGCGGGGATGGCGGCCGCGCTGGAAGTGGCGCGGGCGCTTTCCGACCGGGGGATCGAGCTCGACCACGACCTTGAGGTCATCGATTTCCTCGCAGAGGAAGTGAGCATTTTCGGCGTTTCCTGCATTGGCAGCCGCGGCATGACCGGGCAACGGCCGGAGGCCTGGCTATCCCGAACGGCGGAGGGGCGAAGCCTTGCGGGCGGGATCAGCCAGGTGGGCGGCGATCCCTCGGTCACGGAAGTGCGCACCGATCTCAGGGGCTTTATCGAACTGCATATCGAGCAGGGGCCGGTGCTGGAGCGGGAAGCCATCGATATCGGCGTGGTGACCGCCATTTCCGGCATCACGCGCATCGAGATCATCGTGGAAGGACGCGCCGACCATGCCGGCACGACGCCGATGACCAACCGGGCGGATGCGTTGGTGGCAGCCTCCGAGATCGTGCTGGACGTACAGCAGGCCGCGCTTTCCATGTCGCGATCGCCGGGGCATTTCACCGCAACGGTGGGCGAATTCCAGATCGAGCCGAACGCCGCCAATGTGGTCCCCTCCAGGGTGAGGATGCTGATCGACGCGCGCGCCGAAATCCGCGAGGACATGGAAAGCTTTTGCGCCTTTATCGACGATACCGCCGAGCGCGTGGCCGAGAAATGGGGCGTGACGATCGCCGCGCCGGTGCGCATTTCCGATGTTGCCGCAAGCCCCTGCGACGAGCGGCTGATCGATATTCTCGAAGATGCCGCTGACGAGTGCGGCATCAGCCATCGGCGCATGGCTTCGGGTGCGGGACACGATACGGCATGGATCGCCAAGGTCGCCCCGGCCGCGATGATCTTCGTGCCCTGCAAGGAAGGCCGCAGCCACTGCGCCGAGGAATGGGCGGAGATCGACGACATCACGCTCGGTGCCGCCGTGCTATTCGAAGCGGTGCTGCGGATGGATAAAGGCCAGGAGAGCTGACATGGGACGCATACTGGTTGAGAAGGATGTGGAGGCCGCGGTGAAGGGCGGTTCGGTCTATGCCGCAGGCGGCGGCGGATGGGCCGATCACGGACGTATGCTGGGCTATGCCGCCGTCTCGATCGGAAAGCCGGAATTGGTGGCCGTGGAGGAGCTGAAGGACGACGACTGGATCGCCACGGCCGCGGCGATCGGCGCGCCCGCCTCGACCACGCCCTGGGAAATGCGCGGCGTCGATTACGTACGCGCGGTGCAGATCCTGCAGGAAACGCTCAGCGAAAAGCTTTCCGGTTTGATGATCGGCCAGAACGGCCGCTCATCGACGCTGAACGGCTGGCTGCCCGCGGCCGTTCTCGGCATGAAGGTGGTCGATGCCGTGGGAGACGTGCGCGCGCACCCCACCGGCGACATGGGCTCGATCGGCATGGCGGGATCGCCGGAACCCATGATCCAGACCGCCGTTGGCGGCAACCGCTCGGAGAACCGCTATATCGAGCTGGTGATCCGCGGCGCGACGGCCAAGATCTCGCCGGTGCTGCGCGCGGCAGCGGACCAGTCGGGCGGCTTCATCGCCTCCTGCCGCAATCCTCTGCGCGCCTCCTATGTGCGCACACATGCCGCACTCGGCGGCATTTCCCTTGCGCTTGCGCTCGGCGAGGCGATCATCGAGGCGGAAAAGAAGAGCGGCCATGCGGTGATCGACGCCATCTGCGGGACGACCGGCGGCCATATTCTCGCAGGGGGCGAAATCACCGCCAAGAATGTCGTCTATACGAGCGAAGCCTTCGATATCGGCACGATCAGCGTCGGTTCCGGCGACAAGGCCGTAACCATGCATGTGATGAACGAATACATGGCGGTGGATGATGCGGGCGGAAACCGCCTCGCCACCTTCCCGTCCGTCATCACCACGCTATCGCCGGAGGGCGAACCCTTGAGCGTCGGCCAGCTTTCAGTGGGTATGRAGGTTCATATCCTGCACGTGCCGAAGGAGATTATCCCGCTTTCGGCGAGCGTTCTCGACCCGACCGTCTACCCCTCGGTGGAGAAGGCCATGGGGATCGAGATCGCGAGATATGCGCTGGAGAAATAACTTACTTCTCCCCAGCGGGGAGAAGTGCCGAGCAACGCGACGCGATGATGGGGGTGTACATGAGGCTTCGCCTCCCCCTCATCCGGCCCTTCAGGCTACCTTCTCCCCGGCGGGGAGAAGGTAGGACCTCCTAATGGAGGCTCGAGGAGAGGCAATTTCTGGAGGAAAACCCATGCCGAAACCGAACCTGCGCCATCCCAACTTCCCCATTCCGGGCGGGCCGGAACTGCGCACCAAGGGCTGGCGGCAGGAGGCGCTGCTGAGGCTTCTCGAAAACGTGCTGGCTGTCGGCGAGGATCCGGACAATCTCGTGGTCTATGCAGCGCTCGGCAAGGCGGCGCGCAACTGGGCGGCGCACAGGGGCATCGTCGAGACGCTGACCACGATGGAGGAGGATCAGACGCTGCTGATCCAATCCGGCAAGCCGGTCGGGCTTGTCAGGACCCATGCGAAGGCACCGCTCGTCATCATGGCCAATTGCAACATCGTCGGCCAATGGGCGAAGGCGGAGTATTTCTACGAACTGGAGCGCAAGGGACTGATCTGCTGGGGCGGGCTGACGGCCGGCGCCTGGCAGTATATCGGCAGCCAGGGTGTCATCCAGGGCACCTACGAGATCTTCATGCGGATCGCCGAGAAGCGCTTCGGCGGCGATCTTGCGGGGCGCTTTATCCTGACTGCCGGGCTCGGCGGTATGGGCGGGGCGCAGCCGCTCGCCGGCCGCATGGCCGGCGCGGCAATCCTTTGCATCGACATCGACCCGGAGCGGGCGAAAAAGCGCAAGGAGATCGGTTATCTGGACGAGATCGCACCTAACCTTGATGCGGCTCTGGCCACTATCGCGGAAGCGGTCAAGGGTAAGCGTTCGCTTTCGGTTGGGCTCGTCGGCAATGCCGCCGATATCTATCCCGAGATCGTGCGCCGCGGCATCGTACCGGACATCGTCACCGATCAGACCTCGGCGCACGACCTCGTCTACGGCTATGTGCCGAAGGGCATGAGCCTCGAAACGGTGCGCAGTCTCCGAAAAGATGGACAGGGTCAGCTCATGGCCGCAAGCCGCGCCTCGATCGTTGATCACGTGCAGGCGATGCTCGACTTCCAGCAAGCCGGTTCGGAAGTGTTCGACAACGGCAACCTGATCCGCACCCAGGCCAAGCAGGGAGGGATAGAGAACGCCTTCGACATCCCGATCTTTACCGAAGCCTATCTCAGGCCGCTCTTTGGCCGCGCGATCGGCCCCTTCCGATGGATGGCGCTTTCAGGCGAGGAAAGCGACATCGCCCGCATCGACGATCTGCTGATCGAGATGTTTCCGGACAACCGGATCATCACCAACTGGGTGCGGCTGGCGCGGGAGAACATCCCCTTTGAAGGCCTGCCGGCGCGCATCGCCTGGCTGGGGCACGGCGAACGCACGGCTCTCGCTCGGCGCGTCAACGAACTGGTCGCGAGCGGCGAGATCAAAGGGCCGATAGCCTTTTCGCGCGACCATCTGGATGCCGGGGCCATGGCGCATCCCAACATCATGACCGAACGCATGAAGGACGGCTCGGATGCGATCGCCGACTGGCCGCTGCTCGACGCGATGATGCTCTGCTCCTCCATGGCCGATCTCGTGGTGGTGCATTCCGGCGGTGGCGGGTATGCMGGCTACATGACGAGCTGCGGCGTGACCGTGGTGGCCGACGGCACGCAAGAGGCCGACGAGCGGCTTGACCACGCCCTGACCAACGACACGACGCTCGGGGTGATCCGTTATGCGGATGCGGGCTACGAAGAAGCGCTGGACGAGGTGGCGAAGAAGGACGTGCCCTATATCCGCCCCTCTTGAGGCGGCCTTCATTTCGCCYTGTTCTTAATTCTCTGTTAAGGAATACATTCCTTCCGGAGAATTACCATGGCGCTTGGCGCTTCVCATCGCTTGCACGACGGTGTCGCCGCCGTCGAGACCATGACGCGTTTCGCGCTCGCCGTCCTGGCGCTCGCATCCGGCGTCTATACCTATCTCGGAGTGCGCAGCATCCTCGACGGATCGCCGATGGCGGTCTTCTTCGCAGCGATCATCTATTCGGCTTCGGTCTCGGTGGCGATCTACGCCTTCTGGTCCTATATGGCACGCTTCTACCCGCATGTGACGGGGCCGGCGGCGCGCGGAGCCATGCTCGGCGTCATGGCGCTCGGCTGCGCGRTGATCATCGCCATGTCGAGCTGGCTGAACGCGGCGGCACTCGCGGGCTCGGCGGCGCTCGAACAGCACCTCGCCGAAACGCTGGAAGACTACACGGCCGATCTCGACAAGGCGCACCAGAACGCGCTCGCCGCACAAAGCCTGCTACCTGACATACAGCGTACTTCCGAACGCTTCGCCCGGCTTGCCGAGGAAGAGCGCCAGTCCGGTGCGCTGACGGGTACCACGGGTTCGGGCAGCGTGGTGCAGCTTCTCTCGCAGATGTCCTCCCAGCTTCGGGAACTGGAAACGGGCATTGCCGCTTCCCGCGAGAGGGTGACGACGCTCTTCGATCAAGGCCGCAAGCATCTCGAAACCATGCGCACCCTGGTTTCCGCGCCGGGCGCGATCGCGCCGCGTGCCGACCAGTTTTCGGCGGAAGTAGTGACGCTGACCGGCGTCATCGCCTCGCTGCAGCAGACCTCGATCGCGCCTTCCGTGAAGCGCGCTGCGGAAGACCTTTCACTCGGCTTCATCGCCCCGGTCGCCGATGGACGCGAGGCCGATCTCGCCAACCGGCAGGACCAGGTGATGGAGACGATCCGCACCTCGGTGGCTGCGCAATCCAGAGTGCTGTCGCAGGCAGCCGACGAGATCCTGGCGCAGGAGCCGGTGGCGGAGCGGCGCTTCGTGCCGCTTTCCTCGGCCGAGGCCGTGCTGCGCTATGCGGCCGATTTCATTCCCGCCTGGGCCGGCGCGATCTCGATCGACCTCCTGCCCGCGGTGCTGGTCTTCATTCTCGCAGTCGTGCACGGTGCAATCCGCCGGCAGGAAGAGCGGCTTCCCTTTGCCCAGCGCATTACCGCCGCGGAGCTTCTGGAGGCCCTGGAGGTCCAGCGCGCGCTCGGGCGCAACGATATCGACCTGAAGGAGGCGATCGCGAGCCTGAAGAATGGCGAATCCCACGGGGCTAACAACATCACCAGCTTCGACCTGAAATCGCCGAGAGCGGGTCCACCCGCGTGAGGCCGCTCACCGCCCTCGCCCGCCTCAAGGCCGCCTTTCTGGCGACCGACGATGGGACGCTGATGCGCCATGCCTTCCTGGCGCTGCTCGGCGCTTCGGCTATTTTCGTGGCGATCGACTTCCGCGAGATCAGCGTCATGAATACCGCCCTTCCCGGCCATGATCCGATGCGGACCGGCCAGCCCGTGCTGCCGCCGGCGCTGACCGAGGGCGTGCCGAACGCGCCGCCGGTGCAGCCGGCAAGCCCGCCGGAAGTGCTGCGCCAGCCGATACGGTTCGAGCTGCTTTCCGGCGGCGTGCTGCTGGCCGAAGGCTCCATCGATCCCGGCGCGGCGGACCGTTTTTCCAAGGAAATCGAGGCGCGCGGCGAATATGTGAAGACGATCTCGCTCAATTCTCCCGGCGGCTCAGTGGACGATGCGATAGCCATGTCGAAACTGATCCGGGAAAAATCGCTTGGCACGCGGGTCGCCTCGAAGGCGCTCTGTGCCTCCTCATGCCCGATCGTGTTCGCAGGCGGCGTTTCGCGCATGGCGGAAGAGGATGCGGTGATCGGCGTGCACCAGGTCTTCAACGGCGGGACCGAGCGCCCTTCGCCCGAGCAGGCGATGGCGAGCGCACAGGCAACCACGGCCAGGGTCGCCCGGCATCTCGACGAAATGGGCATCGGCGCGGGGCTCTGGATCAACGCGCTCGAAACGCCGCCCGACCGGCTCTACTACCTGACCCCCGCCGAGATGRCGGAATTCAAGCTGACGACCGAGCCGGTCGCGACGGCGCAGAAGAAGAACTAGTCTTTTTCCTCCTGCTCGCAGAAGGTGATGCGGTTGCTGAACGGATCGGTCACCGTGACCTCAAGCCCCCAGGGCGCCTGTTCGAGCCCCGGTTTCATATAGGGATAGTTCTTGCCGATCAGTTCCTTCTGAAAAGCACGCGCTCCCGTCATGGGAACGAAGACGCGGGCGCCGGGCGAGGCATCGCCGGCATGTTCGCTCAAGTGCATGAGCATGCCGCTTCTGGAAATCTGGCAATAGAGCGGGAAATTCTCCCCGAACCGATGCTCCCAATCCACCTGGAAGCCGAGGAAATCGCAGTAGAACTCCATCGCCTTTTCGACGGAGAATATGCGGAAGATCGGAATGGCCGGCTGGATGGATACCGCCTCCGGCCTCTTCTGGCCTGCCGCATCGATCTTTGCGGCCAGGATATTCCAGTCATCATAGCCGAACTGGGCCGCAACGAACTCCAGCGCCTGGCTGTGCGTAACCTGTRGGTTACGCTCTGCAAGTGCCTCGCGGAGTGATTTGGCCATAAGCTTCGCATCGCGGAAATCGCGCATCTCTTCATCCTTTCAACGGACGAACGGCGAATTAGTGCCCGCATTGCCGATCCGTTCGTCATCRTTCGCCGAAAGGCAGAGGATGAGGTTTGGAAGGATGCATTCACCTGAGCTTTACGCCGCGGGCGGCTGGCTGCATCCGGCCAGCCGGGAAAGTAGCTCCGGAACGCCCATCCCGCAAGCGGGGACTCAATCTTCCTCTCGAGAAAGATCGTCCCGCTGTCCACTCTCGCCTCCATCGGGCGAGGCGCTCTTAGACTCCGAAAAGGGAAGCTTTTCCTTGATCTCTCCAAGCCCCACGCGGCCAGCTTCCACCAGTCCGGCGCCTGCCATCTCCACGGCAGTACGCGGATGATCACGAAGCAGCACGCCAAGTGCCCTCAGGGTAGCAGCCGCGCCGATACGCCCCGCAGCCGAATTGCCGTATCGCTTCATGATCCTTCGTTCGATGGCAACGGGCACGCCGCTGTGCAGTTTCGGAGACGGCTTGCGTTTTCTTTCTAATGCGTTGTCTGCACGAAAGGGCGATCGCCCTTCTTCCTGAAATCGCGGCGTTTCCGTCGAGACTTCCCCTTGTCATCCGAGAGAACGGAATGCGCCGAATCCCGTACCACGTCCATTGCCGCGCTCGCTCCGTTTTCAAAGGCTTGCGTGACTATGGCCGCGGCGCGTGCGGTTTTACGCGCGCCCTTCTTGCCGGCATCGGTGATTTCCTCCCGTTCGCCCATGAGAACCGCGGCAGCGGCCCCTGCACCTGCAGTCAAGGCATTCGCCAGGATATCGCGCCCAAGGTCGTTGGCCAGCAAACCACGCACCACCGTCGATTTGYGAACCGCCTTGGGAATCCTAAATCCCGCAATCTTCTTCGGGATAGCATTCTTTTTCTTCGCCATGTCTCGATCTCCTTTGATCGAGCACAACGCAACTCCCCCACAACTGTTCCTCCCTCGGAAGGCGGGCCTGATTGCATGTTCCGCAACAAAGGCTTAGCTTCCGACCCAATAAGACGCCAATGGCGGGTGAGACATGGATCTTTCGGGAAAACGCATTCTTCTGATCATCTCGGGCGGGATTGCCGCCTATAAAAGCCTCGACCTCATCCGGCGGCTGCGGGAGCGCGGCGCCACCGTGCGCCCGGTGATGACTGCCGCGGCGCAGGAGTTCATCACGCCTCTCGCCGTCGGCGCGCTGGCCTCCGGCCATGTCTATACGGACCTCTTTTCCCGCGAGGACGAGCAGGATGTCGGCCATATCCGGCTGGCGCGCGATTGCGACCTGGTGCTCGTGGCGCCGGTGACCGCCGACCTGATGGCGAAGATGGCTCATGGCCTGGCGGACGACCTCGCCAGCGCCGTGCTGCTTGCGACCGACCGGCCGGTGCTGATTGCGCCGGCGATGAACCCGAAGATGTGGGCGGCGCCTGCGACACGGCGCAATGTGGAAACGCTGAAGGCTGACGGCGTGTATTTCGTCGGCCCCGCTTCCGGTGAGATGGCCGAAAGCAACGAGGCCGGCCTTGGTCGGATGTCAGAGCCGCTGGAGATCGTCGCGGCTGCTGCAACCCTGCTGCAAGGCGRCGACCGGCCGCTTGCCGGCAGGACCGCCATCGTCACCTCCGGCCCGACCCACGAGCCTATCGACCCGGTGCGTTATATCGCCAATCGGTCTTCCGGCCGGCAGGGACATGCGATCGCGGCGGCGCTGGCGAGACTCGGCGCCGATGTGACGCTCGTCTCGGGGCCGGTCACCATTCCCGACCCGGCGGGCGTGACGACGGTGCATGTGGAGCGCGCCGAAGAAATGCGGGACGCCGTGGTCTCCCGCCTGCCGGCCGACATCGCCGTCATGGTGGCGGCGGTTGCGGACTGGCGCGTCCTTTCCTCCTTCGATCAGAAGATCAAGAAGCAGCCGGGCGAAGCCCCGGCGCCGCTTCAACTTGCGGAAAACCCGGATATCCTCAAGACTATCGGCCATCACGAGAAGCGCCCGAAGCTGGTCGTCGGCTTCGCGGCGGAGACCCAGGACGTCGAGAAGAACGGCCGCGCGAAACTGGAGCGCAAGGGCGCGGACCTGATCGTCGCCAACGATGTTTCTCCCGAAACGGGCATCATGGGTGGAGACCGGAACCGGGTGAAGATCATCAGCACCAAGGGCATCGACGAATGGCCCGACCTTTCCAAAGATGAGGTGGCCGAAAGGCTCGCCCGGCTTATCGCAGAGCGCCTGAAATGAACCTCTTCGAGCGCAAGGGTTTCGACGCTTTCGTGACCGCCCTTCCCGGCACGTCGCTCGTCGACCAGTGGGACAGCCATGTCGCCAAGGTGGGCGACAAGGTCTTCACCCTTCTCTCCGGAGAGGGCGCCGATGCACGAGTGGTGGCGAAATGCCCCGAGGAAAGCTTCGAGATATTAACCGCCCTCGACGGGATACGTCAGGCCCCTTATTCCGCCAAGCGGAAGTGGGTGGAGATCGCCCGCTCCTCGCCGCTTTCCGAAGACGAGCTCAGGCACTATCTCACCCGTTCCTACGAGTTGGTGGTGGCCGGTCTCACCAAGAAGCTGAGGCAGGAGCTGGGGATCAGGCTATCTTCCTGATCTCCTCCGAAGGGCTCACGACCTGCGGGTCGAAGGCCGAGACCTCCACGCCTTCGTCACCCACCGTGATCGCGCTGCCGTCCGGGATCTCCATCCAGGTATCGGTCTCATCGTTCAAGGGCTCGGAAACGAGGCAATAGCCGGACTTTCCACCGATCGGAGCTGCATAGAGGGTCGGCGGCTTGCGGTCGGTGGCATAGCGCACGGCGTAAAGCCGTTTGCCATCCGAAAAAGCCGCGGTGAAGCGCACGAGAGCGTGGTCCAGATGTTCGCGCGAAAGAGCCTCGACCGTGGCGATCGCCTGCGCCGTAGCGCCCAGGGGATCATGCTCCAGGCCGAATTCCAGCGAAAGCAGGAAAAGCAGTTCCGAATCGGTCGTACCGGTGCGGGCATCGAAAAGCTCGTCGGAAAGCATCGCCTCCATGCGCCGGCGGATGCGCTCGAAACCCGCGATCTGACCGTTATGCATGAAGGACCATGAGCCATGCACGAAAGGATGGCAGTTGTCGCGCCGCGTGCCGCCGTTGGTGGCTGCCCGTACATGGGCAAGGAAAAGCGGTGAGCGTATCTGCCTGGCGAGGCTTTTCAGATTGCAATCCGACCAAGCGGGCAGAATATCCCGATAGCGGCCGGGCTCAGACCGGTCGCCATACCAGGCGATGCCGAAGCCGTCGCCATTGGTGGCCGTCTTGGCGCGCGTGGCGCAATGGGACTGCTCGATCAGCGAATGGGCAGGCGAGGAGACGAGTTCTTCGAGGTAGAGGGGAGCGCCGCGATAGGCTGCCCAACGGCACATGTTCGATCGACTCCGTTAGAGTAAGGACGACCTGTGAGACGCAGACAAGGCTTAGGTCAAATGGATAACGAAAAGTAAATCCGGCAGACTTCATGACCGCTTTCCTGCTCTTCCCCCAATCACATTTTGCAACAGAACGTCAGATTGGAAGGGTTGCCAAGCGGGACGCATGACCTAAATTGGCCGGTATGTCGCGTGAAGAACAGTCCAGCCAGGCCGGAGGCGTCGATCCCAATCGGCCTCTTGAACAGTTCATCTCGAAGATCGCCCTTGAGCCCGGCGCATGGGCTCTGTTCATGGATATYGACGGCACGCTGATCGATCTCGCGGAGAGACCGAATGCAGTCGCCGTTCCACCCGAGCTGCCGGAACATCTTCACCTGGTTTCGGAATTTTTCGGCGGCGCATTGGCCTTGGTGACCGGCCGGGCGCTCGTCTATGCAGACAAGCTATTTTCGCCCCATCGTTTCCCGATCGCGGGCCTCCACGGCACGGAGCGGCGGCGCCCTGATGGCGGCGTGGACCGTATCGAGGTGACCCCCGATTTCGATCTCATCAAGGCGGACCTGACGCACGAGGCGCTCTCCTGGCCGGGCGTGTTGATCGAGGACAAGGGCGCGGCGATCGCCGCACATTACCGGCAGGCGCCGGAGCGCCGGGAGGAGCTGGAGGCCGTGATGGCCCGCTATCTGAAACAGGCGGGGCCCGACTTCACGCTTCAGAACGGCAAGATGGTGGTGGAAATCCGCCCCTCGCATGCCAACAAGGGTAGCGCGCTCAAAGCCTTTCTGGAGGAGCCGCCGTTTGCCGGTCGGCTGCCGATCGCGATCGGCGATGACGTTACCGACGAAGCCATGTTCCGCGAGGCCAACGCGCTTGGCGGGCTGTCGATCCGCATCGGCGAGCCGGGAGGCGAGACCGCCGCGCAATACCATCTTCCTTCCGCGGCCGCGTTGCGCCGCCTCCTCGCCGGGCTTGCCGAATGCGGCCGCCGAGCCCTTTCAGAGACAAAAGGAAAGTGCCTTTGAGCCGCCTGATTATCGTTTCCAACCGGGTTACCGTTCCCGACAAGAGCAATACGGCGCCCGCCGGCGGGCTTGCCGTGGCGCTGAAGGCGGCACTGGAGGAACGTGGTGGGATCTGGATGGGATGGTCCGGAAAATCCAGCGGCGGCCGGGAGCCCGAGGCGCTGTCGCTGCAGACCCACGGCAACATCACCTATGCACTGACGGACCTCACCGATACGGATGTCGAGGAATATTATCACGGTTTCGCCAACCGTGTGCTCTGGCCGATTTGCCACTATCGGCTGGACCTCGCCGAATATGGCCGCAAGGAGATGGCGGGCTATTTCCGCGTCAACCGCTTCTTCGCGCAGCGGCTCGCGCCGCTGCTCAAAGACGACGATATCATCTGGGTGCATGACTACCATATGATCCCGCTCGCAGCCGAGCTCAGGCAAATGGGCTTCAAGAACCGCATCGGTTTCTTCCTGCACATTCCCTGGCCACCGGCGGACGTGCTGTTCACCATGCCGGTGCACGAGGAAATCATGCGCGGGCTTTCCCGCTACGATCTCGTCGGCTTCCAGACCGATCACGATCTTGCCAATTTTGAGGGCGGCCTAGTGCGGGAAGGCATCGCCGAATCCCTTGGCGACGGAAGGATATCCTCCTTCGGCCGAACCTTTCGGGGCGGCTTCTATCCGATCAGCATCGAGACCGCCGCCTTCGCGGACTACGCCCGCAGGGCTGCCAACAATGCGCTGGTTCGCCGGGCCCGCCAGAGCATCGAGGGGCGCGATCTCATCATCGGCGTGGATAGGCTCGACTACTCCAAGGGCATCACCCAGCGCATCGATGCCTTCGAGCGGTTCATCAAAGCCAATCCCGCCCATCAGCATCGCGTCACCTATCTGCAGATCACGCCCAAATCGCGCTCGGAGGTACCGGAATACGAGCAGATGCAGCGGACGGTCGCCGAACAGGCCGGCCGCGTGAACGGCGCGATCAGCGCCGTCGACTGGGTGCCGATCCGCTACATCAACCGGTCGATCAGCCGTCCGGTTCTGGCAGGGCTCTACCGGATGGCGAAGGTCGGTCTCGTGACGCCGTTGCGAGACGGGATGAACCTGGTTGCGAAGGAATATGTCGCGGCTCAGGACCCGGAAAATCCGGGAGTGCTGGTGCTATCGCGTTTTGCCGGCGCGGCGCGCGAGCTGACCGAGGCCTTGCTGGTCAACCCCTACGACATCGAGGGGACAGCCCATGCCATTGCTCGCGGGCTCAATATGCCGCTCGAGGAGCGGCAGGACCGATGGAAGCGAATGATGGACCACCTGCTCGAGCACGACGTGATGYGCTGGTGCGACGATTTCCTGAAGGATCTGACGGCGCCTCAGTGAGAGGCTCAGCCGACGCCGGCTTCCGCCATCAACCAGCCGCTCAGCCAGGTTCCGAGGACGTTCTGCCTCTCCGGACGCAGCAGCCAATAGCCGCGATCTGCGGCCTCAAGCTCCGGACCGGCTCTCGCCAGCATGCCGGTGGCGAGAAGAGCATCGACAAGGCCCATCCAGCCGAGAGCCAGGCCCTGTTCTCCCATCGCCGCCTGAATGACGAGCGAATAGGTATTGAAGCTGATATCCCCCTGCCCGCCATGAACGCCCCGGTCGATGCCGTGGGCCGCAAAATAGCTGCGCCAATCATGCCATGGCGATGGAAACGTCGTATCGAGATGGACGAGGCGGGCCTGAGCGAGATCCGCAATGCCATCGAATGGGCCGTGACGCTCCAGAAACCCGCGCGTGCAGACCGGCATGACCTTTTCCGGCAGCAAGAGAATGCCGTTCCTTCCGTAATCCCCGCGCGTGCCGAAGACGACGGCTACCTCTCCATCGTCCGAAAGGTCGCGCTCCATGCGCTGAGTGGCGACGATCTGGATGTCCGTATCCGGATAGAGCAGGCGAAAGCCGTGCATGCGGGGAATGAGCCAGAGGGAGGAGAAGGCGTAGTCCGTCCTCAGGCGGATCGCCGGACGGTCGGTCTCGCTGCGGAAGCGGCGCGCGAGCTGATCGATCTCGCCGACGCTGCGCGAAACAACGTCGAAAAGGCGCTCGCCCTCCGGCGTCATTTCCACACCGCGATGCTGACGCCTGAACAGGCGCACTCCCATCTGCTCCTCGATACGGCGGATCTGATAGCTGACGGCAGGCTGCGTCAGGCCGAGAAGTCCCGCTGCCGCCGAAAGGCTTCCCGTGCGCCCGACTTCGGCGAAGATGCGCATCCATCCAAGATCAAGAGCAGGTTCTGCCATAAAGAATCCTTTGAGCAAGTATCGAAAAATGCCAGCTTCACATGGCAAAGGATAATGATGTTCAATAAAGCCATCAAATGCCAAAGAAGGGGAAATACGATGACAGGAATTTCCGCAATCCGGCGTCTTGCCGCCGGGATTGTCTTCTCCGCCTTGACGATCGGCTCCGCCGCGGCGGCAGATGACGCATCCTGCAAGACCATTCGCCTATCCGATCCCGGCTGGACCGACATCACCGCCACGAACGGCGTGACCAGCGTCATTCTCACCGCGCTCGGCTATGAACCGGACGTCAAGACGCTCTCCGTTCCGATCGGCTATCAATCGATGAAGAACGGGGAAATCGACGTTTTCCTCGGCAACTGGATGCCGGCCCAGAAAGCTTTCATCGACGATCTGAATGCCGCCAAGGCGGCCGAGGTGCTGGCCAAGAACCTCGAAGGCGCGAAATTCACGCTCGCTGTGCCCGCTTACGTTGCAGAAAAGGGCGTGAAGGATTTCGCCGATCTTCAAAAGCATGCCGAGGAATTCGGCAGCAAGATCTACGGCATCGAACCCGGAGCACCGGCGAACTCGAACATTCAAAAGATGATCGACGCCAATGACTTCGGCCTGAAGGATTGGGAACTCGTGGAATCCGGCGAGCAGGCGATGCTGGCCCAGGTCGGGCGCGCCGAGAAAAGCGGGGAGTTCGTGGTCTTCCTCGCCTGGGCGCCGCATCCGATGAACGAGCAGTTCTCGATCGAGTATCTTTCCGGCGGAGACGCCTATTTCGGCCAGAACTTCGGCGGCGCGGAAGTATTCACCCTGGCGCGCACCGGCTGGCCGGAGAAGTGCCCCAACGCCGCGACGCTGTTCAAGAACCTGAAATTCGACATCAGCATGGAAAACGCCCTGATGGGCTCCATCCTCGGCGGTGAGGACGCCAAGGCCGCGGCGACCGCCTGGCTGAAAGCCAATCCGCAGGCGATCGAGCCTTGGCTTTCGGGCGTCACCACGCTGGACGGCAAGCCGGCGGCCGATGCCGTGAAGGCCTCCCTCGGCCTTTAGGAAAATATCGGCGATGCGCCCTCAGGCGAGGGCGCATCGCCGCAATCATCAGGCTGCGCTTTTTACCTGGCCAAGCGCCTCATCCAGGCTGACATGGCCGAGGAAATTGCCTGTGGTCTTCGCCTCCTCCTGATGCTCGATGGCCCAGGCGAAGCGAACCGCGGGATCTTCCTGCAGGCGCTCGTAAAGCGCGTTGAGAGCCGGGAACTTCCGTCGGTCGACGACTTTGTGGAAATCATTCCAGCGAGCGATCCCCGCGAAATAGGCATCTGCAAGGCTCTTGCCGTCTCCGACCAGCCATTCGCGCCCGGCGAGCAGACGCTCCAGCGTCGCATGCACCTTCTCGACATTGGCTATGCCATAATCGCGCAAGGCCTGTTTCCGAGCCGGTTCCATCTCGTGCTCGACCGTGTACCAGAGAGGGCCGAAAGCACCGAAAAAGCTCGTGTTGAGGAAGGCGAGCATCTGGTTCAGCCGGTCGAACTTTTCCGTTCCGGGTGCGAAGCCGAGCCCCTTATCGACCGAGCGGGCGGCGATATGGTTGAGGATCGCCATGCTCTCGCTCATCAGCCGGCCGTCCGGCAGCATCAGGGACGGCGTCTCGCCCACCGGGTTGATGGGGCGATAAATGTCGCTGGAAACCACATCCGGCATGCCGATGCGRCTCAGCCTATAAGGCAGTCCGGACCATTCCAGCGCGACGATGGATCCGAAGGAGCATCCTTCCGGAACGCCATAAAACAGGATCGGTGTCATTGTCTTCGTTCCTTTCAATATTGAACTGCGGTGACGCCGGGAATATGCTTTTGTGGACGATAAAGCTGTAGACTGTAATTTTGCATCGCAAAGTTCACATACATGGAAGATGCTGGATGAACGGTCTCAATCTTAACGACCTGCATTTCTTCGTTCAGGCGGTGGAGAACGGCAGCTTTTCCGCCGCCGCGCGGCTGCTCGGCGTGCCGAAATCCACCGTCAGCAAGCGGGTGGCTGAACTGGAGGGCCGACTTGGCGCAAGGCTGATCCACCGTACCTCGCGCAGCTTTTCGCTGACCGATCTCGGCCGAGATTTCTTCCAGCATGCGCGCGCCGCGATGATCGAGGCGGAGATGGCCGAAAGCCTGGTACGCACGCATCTCGGCGAACCGAGCGRCACGGTGCGGCTGACGGCTGCCGTGCCGACCGCGCAGTTCGTGATCGCCCCTCACCTGCCGGAACTTGCCCGGCATTATCCGAAACTTCAGCTTTTCATCCATGTGACGGACCGCTTCGTCGACATCGTGCAGGAAGGCTTCGATATCGCAGTTCGCAGCCATCAGGCCCCGCTGCCGGACTCCACGCTGGTACAGCGTAAACTGGCRACCCACCCTTTCTTCGTCGTGGCATCGCCGGACTACCTCCGGCGACGCGGCGCGCCGGCTCATCCCCAGGAACTGGGAGAGCATGACGCCATCACCAGCGGTCTCTCTGACGCTGGGTGGCGCCTTACGTCGGCGGATGGCGAAGAGGTACGGGTCGCCCCGAAGCCGGTCATGGGTGCGGACGAACCTTTCGTGATGCTGAGGGCGGCTGCGGCCGGCCTTGGCATCGCCTGCCTGCCGACATCCGTGTGCCGCGATGCGATCGCCGCCGGGGAGCTCACGCACCTGCTGCCCGGCTGGACTGCCGGAAGCATCACGAYGACCATTCTGATGCCGCACCGTCGGGGACAACTGCCCGCGGTGAGAGCCGTGGTGGAATTCCTTTGCCAGAAGCTCGACAAGGGCTAAATCTAGAAATCCTTCATCACATCCATTATTGCCGCGAGGCCCCATGACTATCGACCCCAGCCTTTCCCCCGAACGCATCGCGGAAGCCGAAAAGCTGATCCGCCCGCATATCCGCCACACGCCGGTTATGCGCATCGACATGAGGGATTTCGGTGCGGCGGCCTCCCGCGAGGTCGATCTGAAGCTCGAGTTCATGCAGCATTCCGGCTCGTTCAAGGCGCGCGGCGCCTTCACGAACCTGCTCACCCGCGAGGTGCCCAAGGCGGGCGTGGTCGCGGCATCGGGCGGCAACCATGGCGCTGCGGTTGCCTATGCGGCCATGCGGCTCGGCGTGCCTGCAAAGATCTTCGTGCCGAGCGTCACTTCACCCGCCAAGGCGGAGCGCATCCGCTCCTATGGCGCGGATCTGGTGATCGGCGGCGACCGCTATGCGGATGCGCTGGCCGCGAGCGAGACTTATGTGGCGGCAAGCGGCGCGCTTGCCATCCATGCCTATGACCAGGTGGAAACTCTCGTCGGTCAGGGCACGCTCGGCAAGGAGATCGAAGACGATCTGCCGCACATGACGACGCTCCTGGTCGCCGTCGGCGGCGGCGGGCTGATCGGCGGCATCGCCGCCTGGTTCCGTGGACGCGTGACGATCGTCGCCGTGGAACCCGACGGTGCGCCGACGCTTCACGAGGCGTTCAAGGCCGGCGCACCCGTGGATGCGCCGGCGGGCGGCATCGCGGCGGATTCGCTTGCTCCCAGACAGGTCGGCCAGCTGATGTTTCCGCTGGCGCGGGAATACGTTCAGCCGCCGGTGCTGGTGACGGACGATGAGATCCTCGCCGCCCAGAAGGCACTCTGGGCCGGTGCGCGCATCGTCGCTGAGCCCGGCGGGGCCGCGGCCTTCGCCGCGCTGCTTTCCGGCAAGTACGTGCCAGAACCCGACGAACATGTGTGCGTGCTCGTCTGCGGTGCCAACACGACGGCAGTCAAGTTCGACCAATAAGCCGTCTCGTCCGCGCCCGGATCACGCCGCCTTGGCGACGTGATATTCCTTGATGGCCGCCATCTTGATAGCCGGATAACGTTCTGCCTCATAACGCAGCGAGAAACTGTCCTGCGCCAGGAAGACCGGATCGCCATCGAGATCTCGGGCGATATCGCCGCGTTTGACGGTCAGGAATTTTTCTAGCTCGGCCGGCTGATCGGCGGAAATCCAGCGGCAGACGGAGAAGCGCGACATCTCGAAGGAGACCGGCAGACCGTATTCCGCCATCAGGCGCTCCTTCAACACGTCGAGCTGGAGAGCGCCGACGACGCCGACAATTGCGGGCGAACCATCCTCCGGCGAGAAGAGCTGAACGACGCCCTCTTCCGCCATCTGCTGCAGGGCTTCCTTGAGCTTCTTGGCCTTCATGGCATCCTCCAGCCGGACGCGACGCAGGATTTCCGGCGAGAAGTTCGGCACGCCTTGGAAAACCAGCGGTTCGCCCTCGGTCAGCGTGTCGCCGATCCTGAGCGTGCCGTGGTTCGGGATGCCGACCACATCCCCCGCATAAGCCGTATCGGCGAGCTGACGCTGCGAGGCAAAGAAGAATTGCGGCGCGGTCAGGCCAAGCTGCTTGCCGGTGCGCGAAAGCCTCGCCTTCATGCCGCGCTCCAGTTTGCCGGAGCAGACGCGCGCAAAGGCGATGCGGTCGCGATGATTCGGGTCCATGTTCGCCTGGATCTTGAAGACGAACGCCGTCATCTTGTCCTCGGAGGCATGAACCTTGCGGATATCCGCCACCTGATCGCGCGGCGGCGGCGCGAAATCGCCAAGCGCATTGATGAGATCGCGAACGCCGAAATTGCGAAGCGCCGAACCGAAGAAGACCGGCGTCATATGCCCTTCCAAGAAAGCCTGACGATCGAACGGCCGGCAAGCTTCCATGGCGAGTTCCACCTCCTCGATGAAGGCGCTACGCTCGTTTTCCGGAAGGCGATCCGCGACACTCTGCGGGCCGTTGACCTTGGTGACCTCGACCTCGGTATCCGATCCCCGCACGGTGTTATCCGCCAGGTGATAGGAACCGCAAAAAGTCTTCGAACGGCCGATCGGCCAAGTGAGCGGCGCCGTATCGAGCGCCAGCTTCTCTTCCACCTCATCCAGAATTTCGAAAGGATCGCGGCTTTCGCGGTCCATCTTGTTGATGAAGGTGATGATCGGGATGTCGCGCATGCGGCAGACTTCGAAGAGTTTCAGCGTACGCGGTTCGATACCTTTTGCCGCGTCGATGACCATCACCGCCGCATCCACCGCCGTCAGCGTGCGGTAGGTGTCATCCGCGAAGTCTTCGTGACCGGGCGTATCGAGGATGTTGAAGACGTTACCGTCATATTCGAAGGTCATGACCGACGTGACGACCGAGATGCCGCGCTCCCGCTCGATCTTCATCCAGTCGGAGCGGGTCTGCATGCGGTCTTTCTTCGCCTTCACCTCGCCGGCGAGCTGGATCGCGCCGCCGAACAGCAGCAGCTTTTCGGTGAGCGTGGTCTTACCCGCGTCCGGGTGGGCAATGATCGCGAATGTGCGGCGGCGGGATACCGCCTCGGCGAGACTTTCGGCCATGTCGATAAAAATCCTTTAGGTCGCGGCGTATCTAGCGATTTGAAGCCCGATATGCAAATGAGAACGCTGAAGATCAGGGAGATTCCATGCGCGATATCATCGGTCCCACGCTCAACCTCATCCGTCTGCCGCATGGAGCGGGGCTCGATCTCCCCGCCTACGAGACCAAGGGAGCCGCAGGCATGGACCTGCGCGCAGCGGTTGCCGAAGACCGGCCGGCCATCATCCCGCCGGGCAAGCGGGCGCTTGTGCCGACCGGTTTCATCTTCGAGGTTCCCGACGGTTTCGAGGCCCAGGTGCGGCCCCGCTCCGGACTTGCCTTCAAGCACGGGATCACCTGCCTCAACACGCCCGGCACGATCGATAGCGATTATCGCGGCGAAGTGAAGGTGCTGCTCGTCAATCTGGGCGAGGAGGATTTCACCATCACGCGCGGCATGCGCATCGCGCAGATGGTGATCGCACCCGTGGTGCAGGCGCGCATGACCGAGACCACCGAAGCGAGCACGACGACGCGCGGCGCCGGCGGCTTCGGCTCGACGGGCGCTTGACCTGACCCTCTCTTTCCGGCTCAGGTGAAGCAGTTTCCAAGTAGCAGATGAACTGCTGGCATTCAGCCGGAAGACGCCCTAATTTCTTCGGCGAAGCTGAGGGAGACCATCATGACAGAGACCAGGAAGCCGGGCCGCGGCCGCATCTATTCCTCCATCACCGAAACCATCGGCGACACGCCGATCGTGYGGCTCGACAAACTGGCGAAGGAAAAGGGCGTCAAAGCCAATATTCTGGCGAAGCTGGAGTTCTTCAATCCGATCTCCTCGGTGAAGGACCGCATCGGCGTGGCGATGATCGAAAGCCTGGAGGCCGAGGGCCGGATTACGCCCGGCCGCACGACGCTGATCGAACCTACTTCCGGCAATACGGGCATCGCGCTCGCCTTCACGGCTGCCGCCAAGGGCTACAAGCTCATCCTGACCATGCCCGAAACCATGTCCATCGAGCGGCGCAAGATGCTCACGCTGCTCGGCGCCGAACTGGTTCTGACCGAGGGTGCGAAAGGCATGAAGGGCGCAATCGCCAAGGCCGAGGAGCTGGTCTCCTCGCTTCCGGATGCCATCATCCCGCAACAGTTCGAAAATCCGGCGAACCCGGAAATCCACCGCAAGACAACGGCGGAGGAAATCTGGAATGATACCGAAGGCAAGGTCGACATTTTCGTTTCCGGCATCGGCACGGGCGGCACGATAACCGGCGCCGGCCAGGTTCTCAAAGACCGCAACCCGAACCTCAAGGTGATCGCCGTAGAGCCGGAGGAATCTCCGGTGCTTTCCGGCGGCCAGCCCGGCCCTCACAAGATCCAGGGGATCGGCGCGGGATTTGCGCCGAAAATTCTCGACACCTCGATCTATGACGAGATCATCACCGTCAATAGCGTCGAAGCGCTTGAGATGGCGCGTCTCGTCGCCCGGCTCGAGGGCGTTCCGGTCGGTATCTCATCGGGCGCGGCACTCGCGGCGGCAGTCAAGGTCGGCAGCCGGGAGGAGAACGCCGGCAAGAACCTCATCGTCATCATCCCCTCCTTCGCGGAACGCTACCTTTCGACAGCGTTGTTCGAAGGGTTGGGTGGGTGAAATGAGCGAATAGCGAATAGCGAATAGCGAATAGCGAATAGCGAATAG
>NZ_MDDW01000003.1 GCF_001854865.1 Rhizobium sp. LCM 4573
TCATGGCATGTTGCTGGAGAAACACACAGCAGTGCGCAAGGGTCGCCTCCACGACGGTAAGGTCATGGTCATGCGCTCGAACCTGCGCTGGTGCTCGGATGGCCTGGAGTTCACCTGCTGGAACGGTGAGATTATCCGGCTCGCCTTCATTATCGACGCCTTCGACCGTGAGATCATCGCCTGGGCGGCTGTCGCTAATGCCGGAATATCCGGCTCCGATGTCCGTGACATGATGCTGGAGGCTGTTGAGAAGCGCTTCGGCGTAGCCCGAGCGCCGCATGCCATCGAGCATTTGTCTGATAACGGTTCGCCTTATACCGCGCGGGAAACTCGGCTGTTCRCCCAGGCTCTTAATCTGACGCCATGCTTCACACCCGTCGYCAGTCCACAGTCAAACGGCATGTCCGAAGCCTTYGTCAAAACCCTGAAGCGGGACTATGTCCGCATCTCAACCCTTCCGGACGCGGAAACTGCGCTCCGGCAGATCGATGGATGGATCGAGGACTATAATGAAATCCATCCCCATTCCGCTCTGAAAATGGCTTCCCCTCGCCAGTTCATCAGGGCTATCTCAACCTAAGCCGACTGTCCGGTGAAACGGGGAGCACTCCAACGAGCGGGGTAAGAAGTTTAAACTTTGCGAGGATATCAATGTCCGTCCCCTGAGATTTCGCTGCCTCGAGGAAGCCTTTATAGGTGGCGCGGCGGGTTACCAGTACCGTTCGGCCCGGGTCGGTGTAGCCAAGGACCATGTTCCACAGGTCAACGCGGTTCTCTTCTCGGCCCGGATAGTCGAGGCCGATGAATGGGACGACCAGCATCACTAGCCGATGCCGCGCTCGCCAGCGCAACAGTAGCTTCTTGAAAATACTGATGCAGTCGTCGCGGCTGAAAACCCCGTCGATGTCGGTTAGCATTGCTGGATCGTCGGGCCCGGCCAGGACGAACTCTAATGGGTTTCTCACGCCTCGGTCCGCGTCGGAGAATGGCCGATGAAAAACCATACGATGGACGGTGCAGGCGCAACCAATCTCGAGCGTCACGCTGATCGTATCGGGCCTTGGAATCCCGCCTTTGAGATAGTGAGTGAAGAACGAACCGAGATTTTTGTTTATAGCGCCAAGTGCTTTGCCTAATGCATCGTAGGCCGGGCTCTCCAGCCCGTGATCACAATCGAGACATCTGTAGACAGCTCGGTCTTCGAGCACGAACTGGGGGCCGTCAGACTCGTTCGACGGTATGACCAGCATGCTTTCCTTCAATTCGTTTTCCGCTGTCAGATCGTGAGCACGAAGCACATCATTCAGTTCGTCAATATCGTCGTCCCATCTCGCGACAAGCCGCCCGCCGCTTGTCACGCTCGACGCATCGTTCGGGTTTGAAACCTGAATGTACGACCGGCTGCCGCACTCGTCACATTCGATAACGAACCCGCCGCGATCATTCACGCCGCCTGGCCAGCGGCCGATCGAGACATGAATCGCTTGGCCACAGCCCGACTTGGAGCAGATCGCCGCAACCATTCGATGTGAGATTTCCATTGAGTTGAGTCCCGATAGTTGTGCTGCAGATGAGAACGCGCGGCCGGCATGATTATAAGCGAAATCGGTCGACAAATGTTGAACGACAGCTGTCAGATCGCGGGTCGAAAGTCCGCTTCGGCCTGACTGAGGTCTTTGGGCACACGTTACTCAAACGCCGATTACGAACCGAGACATCCACTATGCGGCGGCTATTGCTCATGTACCCCGGTATAATGGACACAAAGCCCCCTTCCCCCGCAAATAAGCGGACGAACGGAGGCTGACATGCAATACGGTGCATATGGAGTAGAACTCGCCCGGCGCTTCAATATCGACGACGCGCCCTTCATGAGAACCTCAACTYTTAAATCCGAACAGCTGGCTGYCACCCGCGTGACGACTGGCAGCCGCGGATYGGGCTTGACCGACTACATACCCGTCGAAAAGGCATACATCGTTACCGTACGCCTCCAGGGCATCGCGAAATTCGAGTCCTTCCGAGCCGGGAAATTGACGTGGAAGGGTAGCTGCGAGGCAGGCAGCATGAGCATCATGAACCTGCAGGACGAGCCGCAACTACATCTGCCAACATTCTATGACTGCGTGAAATTCTACGTCCCCGAAATCATCTTCTCCGAACTTGCGCAGACGAACGACATGCCCGCGATACGAGAGCTGAGGTATCTCCCCACAGTCGCCGATCCCGCCATGCACACATTCGCGAAGGTTCTAGCCCCGTTGTTCGGCAAACCCATGAGCGACAGATCGCTCTTCTTCGACCACGTTGCCATTGCGGCTTACCTTCATCTCGCGCGGACCTATGGCGGTGTCGACCGACCGCCACCTCAAACAGGCACATTGGCGGAGTGGCAACTGCGGCGGGCTACTGAAATGCTTGCTTCGTCCGTCGAAGACGGTGTGACAATCCAAGCTCTTGCGGCCTCCTGCGAGCTCCCCGTGGAGCGGTTTTTGAGGGCATTCAAGAAAAGCACTGGGCTGCCGCCCCATAGATGGCTACGCGAATACAAAGTGAGGAAAGCAACGGACCTGCTGAGGGAAAGCAGGCTGAGCATTTCCGAAATCGCGTACGCCTGCGGGTTCTCCGATCAAGCGCATATGACCCGCCTCTTTGTGGCGCTGACGGGTAATACGCCTGGCAACGTTCGTAAGTCCTCAGGCGGCTTCGGAGGTATTCGGCCAAGCCCTGATTGATCGCCTGGACCTGACTGCTGGGATGCTATTGTTGTGGGGATATAATGGCCGAAGGAACGGCACAGGACGAAACTGGGAGCTTGTTTCCACATTCTGCACTGACGTCACTCAGTTGAAGCGCGCCAGCGACAGTCCAGCAAATATTACCACGACGAACGTTGACTGCTTCCATTGTTTCAAAACGTTAATGTCGACGCGACGTGCGGGCGCGACTATGCGTTTTTGCTAGGCAACGAGACAATCCACTGCAGAATCTGAAATAATTAAATATTACCAGCTTTCTGAACGTAGCAGCGGTTTAGGACACCATGGTGTGTTGGCTCTGCAGGGTATCGTACGTGAAAGATGCATTTATAATTACTTGATTCAACTAACGTTTACCGCTGATGAATAGCTTAGCCCAAAGAAATCGGGGAAATTCTTGTGCTTTCCAGTGTGACAAAGTTTAGTGTATGCGCGATCTTGGCAGCGCTTATTGTCGGCTCGCTTGCCTCCCAATCACCTGGTGAGAAATCACCACCCGAGGCGAAAGCCCGAAGTAACTCGGACTCGTCAGATTACGCGAAGGCGCGACGTAATCCTGATTCGCCAGACTGCGAGGTAACTCTCGATGGGTTCTATTCCTTGGCAACCAACGATTCATATCAAGCTGCACGCCGCAAGCTTGGTTGCAGTGGTGAGTTGGCTGCCAAGACCGACATGCTGGGCTACAATACTGTTATGGTGACATGGCGAGGCAATTCGTGGGCCGGGAATATGAATGCCACGTTTCAAAACAACAAGCTCATTTCAAAGGCCCAATTCGGTCTTAAATGACTATCGCGAATCCGGTTCTTAGCCTTGCTGCCGGTATCCACGGGTGAACAGCAATCTACGCTTTTGCGATCGAAGTTCGCGCGATCTTGTGCGGACGGTTGTATTCACACGTCGCTAGAGTCTGAACTTAAAGAGTAGAACCATGAAGGTGTTGCTCAATAGGTGACTAGGTGACCAACTCCGCGCCAACTACCGCGTCTCTGATCCGATCATGGATTTCCGTAAGCTCCAGAACTGATGGCCAGTGACTGTGATATCGACCATCCGGATCGAGGAGATAGGTCAGGGACGTGTGCGGCATCTGGTACTGCCCATCGCCCTCGTCCACCCGTCTAGCGAATACGCCGAAGTTCTCCTTCGCGAGGTTGATCTCATGTTCATCGCCAGTTAGCCCCCTGAATCGGGGGAACCGATTCTCTAGGAACTCGCGCATGACCTCTGGCGTATCCCTCGCTGGGTCAACGGTGATGTATAGTGGTTGGATGTTCAGCGCGATCCCCGGGTCGACGAGGTCAAGAGCTTCACTGAGCTTGCCGAGGTTTCGGGGGCAAACTACCCGGCAGTTGGTGAATCCGAAGAATACGAGCATCCATTTTCCAGCGTAGCTGGATGCATTGACCTGTTGTCCGAAATGATCCGTGAGTGCAAAGGCAACTGGCAACTCGGTTTGCATTGGCGTCTCCTACAAAATCGCAAGCCGGAAGTTCCGGCTGGGGCCAGTTGGGCACTCAAAACGGATAGTGCCGTCCTGTGCCGAAAGGGCATCCAGGGTGCTGGAGAGGATTTCATCACCGCGCCCCAAGGCAATCTCAGCACCGTCGCATCCGAGAGCCCATCTCGCCCCTGAGGGGATTGGCCCGATTCCGACGCGTCCGACACCTCTGCGGTCCGCGCTCCTGCGCATCACCAGGTGTAGCGTCTGCTCGGCGCTATTATAGAAGGCAGCACTGACATCGATGTCGTCCGCTGCTTCCCTGAGGGCGGGCTGTTTGAAGCGTTCCCTGGACCACGGCTCGTTGTAAAGCTTCCACAAGCCGTCAGCGATATTGAGGCGCGCATACCCGAGCAACACGTTCCCGGTCTGGGGTTCCACTAGAAGGCGATTGCCGAAATTATCGACCTCCTCGTCGTTCCGCGGATAGTACAGACCCCCGTCGCGCCAGCTGGGGCAGAAATAACGGTCCGCATATTGGAGCATCCCGGACAACGTATCGTCATCGCCCATTTCCGATGCCCAGGCCGCAACCCACCCGAAGTCGCAGTCATCATTGACGACATTTTCTCCCTTGATCGAAGGACGTGGGGTGGACCGCACCGACAGAAGGCCATCAGGAGATTGGATGAGATAATCGCTCACTTGGCGCGGATAGTTCTCCCGAACGAAGTCTCTGTTCCACATGTTCATGAGTGTGCCGAGCCATGCATCCACCCAGGGATAGGCGGCGGCATTCAGCCGAGGCGCGCGCGTATCCTCAGCGAGCATGATGTGGTAGTGGCCGTTTTCCCCGAACCTGCCGAACTCCTTCCAGGCAGCCTCGTATTCCCGGGTCACCTCCTCCGCGATCGAGCCTCCATAGATGAGGTCGTGCAAACGGAATCCAAGGATCGCAGGTTGATTGCATATCTGGAATACGCAATTCGGTTCGCAGGCGACCCCGATATAACCGCTTCGTACCATCATCCAGTAGAGATGGTCGTTGAGGGATTTCTGGTCATAGCGGTACTCCTTGGCGTCGCCGCCCCAGAAGTACGACCAATATCGGAATGTGATCGCCCCTTCCCGTTCATACACGGGGTCGTCGAAAAGGTAATGGTAGAGGAGCGTGAGCGATTGTACGTAGGCGCTGTACATGATGTTGTCGCGGCCAACCGGGTCCCATTCCTCCTGATAGGTATGGGCCAGATGTGCATTGAAGACGCTGCCGCCGCGGCTGACGTTGTGCCAATACATCCAAACCTCCGGCAACATCAGCTTGTCGATGAGGCGTTTCATGATGGGCTGGAATACCGCCGGCGCAGCCGGTAGACGATGACGGTGGACGAGACCGAGGGCGTAAGCCATGTAGGCCAGTTGGAACCGATACCCCCCGAAATCGTCCTGCCCTACACCGCGCCCCTTCATCAGGGAYCAGTCATTGGGCAGTTGCCGCGAGAGGTTGTCAAAGTGCCGGATGTGGCCCATCTGGAGGGCATCAAGCCCTTGGGATTCGATCTTCGACATCGCTAGTCACCTACCTTGAGGACAGCCTTGATGGTCGCGCCGGAAAGCTGATCCTCTACCGCCTTGTTGATCTGGTCAAACGGGTAGGTCTTGATCATTTTGTCGAAGGGGAACCGGCCCTGGGAAAAGAGTTCAATCATCCTCGGGATGAAGATGTCGGGGATCGAATTGCCTTCCACAAAGCCGCGAACCGACTGGCCCTGAAGCAGCGTCGGGAACCAGGCGAGTTCCAGCTTCCGGTCTGTGGTTGGCGGTACTGCTACGAGTCCAACCGTACCTAGTTTGCCGAGGCCGAGAATAGCCGCGTTCAGCAAGCCGGCCACGCCGGCGCAGTCGACGATGAAATCGACGCCGTGGGGCACGATCTCCATGATTGCGGTCCCAAGGTCGGACACCTTGGAGGTATTAATCGTGTGGGTTGCTCCGAGCTCCCTGGCCATCTCCAGACGGCTGTCGACGCGATCAACGGCAATGATATCCCCGCAGCCACAGACGGCCGCTCCGAGAATGGCGGCGAGTCCCACTGCGCCAGTGCCCAGTATGACGATGCTCTGCCCGGCTTCCGGCCGCAATCCGTTCATGACGGTTCCTGCGCCAGTTTGAATGCCGCAGCCCAGCGGTCCAAGTAGATGAAGCGGGATGTCTGCGGCTACCCTGACGGCGTTGCGTTCCGAAGCAAGGGCATGATGTCCGAATGAAGACTGCCCGAAGTATCGCAGCGCGGCCGTCTTGTTATCGGACAGCGTCGCCCCCGTAGCTCTAGGCTCTGTTTGGAAGTTGAGCTCGGTGAAGTGCTCGCAGTACATCGGATTGCCTGTTTGGCAGTGGCGGCAGGTTCCGTCCGACGCTGGCRCGAGTACCACGTGGTCACCCGGCTTCAGCTTTGTCACCAGCGGTCCAACTTTCTCCACCACCCCGGCACCTTCGTGCCCGAAAATCGATGGGAAGGGAGCCCCAAGGGTACCGTCGCGGCTGGCGAGATCAGTGTGGCAGATTCCGACGCCGGCGATCCGGACGAGGACATCCGTTCCTTCGGGCTCCGGGAGGACCACCTCCTCGACTGAGAAGTGTGCCTTTTCTACGCGGGCGACTGCTGCGACGGTTTTCATCGGAAGCTCCTTGTATCGAGTTGGCCGTGTCGGCTCGGAGCGGAGCTTCCAATCGTCGTTCGCGCGCGTATTGGACGAATCCGGAAAGCATTGAAGGTTCTCCCAAGGGACCCCGCTGATTCAAGAGATCGGCGATCTGTTCAATAACCCCTCCCCTGTTCGTCGCAGGATCGGCACGCGCCCAAATGGTGAGGCGCTCCAACGACAGGAGACGACAGTGCGTATAGTTCGATCCGCGACCGTAACTTGGACGGGCGGCATGAAGGACGGCGTGGGGGCGGTATCGACCCAGAGCGGCGCGCTCTATGGCTATCCCTACGGTTTTGGCAGCCGCTTCGAAGGGGTGCAAGGCACCAATCCCGAAGAACTGATCGCCGCGGCTCATGCCAGTTGCTTCACGATGGCGCTCGCCATGATGCTGGCGAAGTCCAACTTCTCGGTCGAGAAGCTTGAGACTGAGGCGCGGGTCACGCTCGAGAGTGTTGGGGACGGCTTCGCCATAACATCCAGCCATCTGAAGTTGAGCGGACATGTCGCCGGCCTCGATGTCGAGGGACTTACTGCCATCGCCAATCAGGCGAAAGCGGGTTGCCCTGTTTCGAAAGCGCTGAACACCGAAATCGCACTCGAAGTCACTGCCGGTTAAGGCGCAGCCCTGCGCCGCCCCATCACGAAACTGAAGGAAACACCTATGAAAATCCTGATGGTCCTAACCTCCCACGACAAGCTCGGCGATACCGGGAAGAAGACAGGCTTCTGGCTCGAGGAGTTCGCCGCGCCATACTACACCTTTTTGGATGCCGGCTCGGAAATCACCGTCGCATCCCCAAAGGGCGGTCAGCCACCGATCGACCCGAAAAGCGACACCCCCGAAGGGAAGACCCCGCTGACCGAGCGCTTCAAGGCCGATCCGGCCGCGCAGAAGGTCCTGGCTCACACGGTTCGCCTCGCTGACGTCAACTCCCGTGATTTCGATGCGATCTTCTACCCCGGCGGTCACGGCCCCATGTGGGACCTCGCCGAGGACGCGACATCGATCAGGCTGATCGAGGAATTCTACAACGAGGGCAAGCCAGTCGGAGCGGTGTGCCACGCCCCAGCCGTTCTCCATCGTGTGGAAATCGGCGGCAAGCCGCTTGTCAGCGGAAAGCGCGTTTCCGGCTTCACTAATACCGAGGAAGAGGCGGTTCATCTCACGAACGTCGTACCGTTTCTGGTCGAGGACGAGCTGAAGCGACTGGGCGGAAAGTACGAAAAGGTAGGTGACTGGCAGGTTCTCGCTATCACGGACGGTCATCTCGTGACCGGACAAAACCCCGCCTCTTCGGCCGAAGCCGCTCGCCAGGTTCTCGCTCTTCTCAAATAAACCCGGTGCCGGCGG
Organism: Rhizobium sp. LCM 4573; assembly: GCF_001854865.1. Classification (GTDB taxonomy): domain Bacteria; phylum Pseudomonadota; class Alphaproteobacteria; order Rhizobiales; family Rhizobiaceae; genus Neorhizobium. The sequence continues at coordinate 8,263 of NZ_MDDW01000003.1, forward strand.
AGTCTTCGTCGGCAACATAAACCACGGAGTCTCATATGCTGATGAACGCGTCCAAAACCTATCCGGTCACCCACCACCGCACGGCTACGGTAAACGGAATCGAGATATTCTACCGCGAGGCCGGCTCCCCGGACGCACCCGCGGTGGTCCTGCTGCACGGCTTCCCGAGCTCTTCGCATATGTACCGCAATCTGATCCCGGCGCTTGCGGACCAGTATCACGTCATTGCCCCCGATCTACCGGGATTTGGTCTATCGGCTATGCCTCCGCGGGAGCAGTTCGATTACGGTTTTGCAAYATTCGCCAACATCGTCAACGACTTGCTTGAGCAACTTAACGTCAAGCGGTACGTTCTCTATGTTATGGATTACGGTGCGCCCACCGGCTTCCGGCTTGCGCTTATGCATCCCGAGCGTGTTGCAGGGCTCATCCCGCAGAACGGAAACGCTTACGAGGATGGACTCCAGAAATTCTGGGACCCGATCAAAGCGCTCTGGAAGAATAATTCCAAAGAGAACCGCGATGCACTGCGTCCCTTCATGACCTTGGAGATCACGAAGTTCCAATACGTCGATGGTGTCAAGGACGTGACCCGGATCGACCCTGCCAACTGGATTGTGGACCAGCATTTCCTCGATCGGCCTGGCAACGTCGAAATCCAGCTCGACCTTTTCTATGACTATCGGAACAACGTCGAGCTCTATCCGATGTTTCAGAAGTTCTTCCGCGAGCATCGCCCGCCGACGCTGCTCGTCTGGGGAGCGAATGACAGCATCTTTCCGCCAGAAGGAGCGAAAGCGTTTCTGCGCGACAACCCGGACGCCGAGCTTCACCTGCTCGACAGCGGGCACTTCGCATTCGAGGACAAGGCTGACGAAATCGTCCCGCTGATGCGAGACTTCCTTAGCCGCGTCTACTGACCTCAAACCATCCAACCCTCCCCGTGGCCACCGAACGGTGGTCACGCCTATTGTCATGGAGAAAAAATGAGCATCGACACGAAAGTCGCCATCGTTACGGGCGCGTCGCAAGGTATCGGAGCTGGCATCGTCGCCGGCTACCGCCAGCGCGGCTGGAACGTAGTCGCGAATTCCCGCAACATTTCCCCCGAGCTCTACGGAAATGATGTAGGCATTGCATCCGTCGCGGGCGATGTTGGTGAACCTGAAACTGCCAAGCGGCTTGTCGAAACCGCATTGGAGCGCTTTGGCCGCGTCGATACGCTCGTCAATAATGCGGGCATCTTCATCGCCAAGCCTTTCACCGACTACACTCCGGCCGACTTCAACCGGAAGATCGCAGTGAACCTCGCGGGCTTTTTCTACGTGACGCAGGCATTCGTCGCGCAACTGAAGAAGGCGGATAGCACGGGCCATGTTGTCAGCATAACGACGACGTTGGTCGATCAGCCGATCAATGGCGTCCCGGCCATTCTCGCCTCATTGACGAAAGGTGGCATCGATTCAGCAACGCGGGGTCTCGCGATCGAGTTCGCGTCTTCAGGCATTCGCGTCAACGCGGTTTCCCCGGGGATCATCAAAACGCCGCTACATGCCCCTGAAACCCATTCGATGCTCGATAGCCTCCACCCGCTTGGAAGGATGGGTGAGATCAGCGAGATCGTTCAGGCGGTCCTCTATCTGGAAGACGCTGCATTCGTAACCGGCGAGACGCTTCACGTCGACGGCGGCCAGCATGCCGGTCATTGGTGAGGAGTAGAAAATGCCGTACATCAACGTCAAGTTCACCAAGGGCAGCGCAACGCCGGAACAGAAGGCGAAGATCATCGAAGGGATGACCAACGTGCTCCGGGATGTAATCGACAAGGCACCCGCAGCGACATGGGTCGTGATCGATGAGGTCGAATTCGAGGATTGGGGTGTGGGTGGGCTTCCGGTTCTTGATTACTGGGAAAAGACGGGCGTCAGCGCGTCGGCAAGCCAGAATAAAAACTGATGATTGCTCTAACGAAAGGGCAATAGCGCACTGGGCGGGGCGAGAAGTCCCGCCCTTTCCTGTTTCAGGTCTTACAGCGGTGATGGCTGACAAGCCGCGTCCGAGTAGCAATTACCTTCAACGCTTCACCCGCCCTTGACCGACAAACTGCTCTTGCTGCCGATGTCGCCAGGCGCAATCTGCTCGTGACAGGCCAAACTCTCGCGAAAGGCCTGCGCATTGTCTCTCGCATGGGAACGATGCAACCTCCACCAATGGATATTCAGAGCGTTCGCACCGAGGCAGTCAGCGGCCTGCCAGGCGTGGCTCGWGCCGCTCTCAGGGGGCGTCGAGTTTTTTGAGGACGAAATCAGCTACGACGATATTGGACCGTGAGCCATGCCAGTGAGAATTGCCCAGGAACCAGCATGGATGACCCCACTCCTCGAGGCATCTCTCCCTGACTTAGGTGTCAGCGAGAGCTCTGAATTCCGGCACCTTCCTCCGATACCTGTCGTCTCGGTGTCTCTTGAGGCACTTGCGAACGGAGTTTTGGAAGCAGACGAGCGTACTCGGTCAGTATGGCGATACGTGGTCGAATTGAACGGTGACGCCCTATTAGTGGATATTGACGAGGAAGACCAATCCACGCCCTCATCGATTCTGCGTGGACAAGTCGCCGACTACACGATCGAATCGTTGGAAGCGGCCGAAGAATTCATCAGTAGCGTCGGCGGCGATTTCCACGTCGAGATTATTGAAGTGCCGGAGATACACACGATTGCCGTCAGCCTACCTAACGCTCGAGAGCACTGGCTTTTCCCGATCCTTATCTCGGGGCAGCCGCAGCCGCCACAAAGACGGCGGCTCATCGATTTCGTGGCGGGACTTTCTGCTATCGCAAACTTGCACCTTGCCGGCGACCTATCCACTGAGAGCAAGCTCTGAACGTGAAGTAGAAAAACTCCCCATTAAAAATGGCGGATCGTTTTAGACGGCGAACTGACAATTAAACATGCTTCTTTCGAGAATAACCTGCCGACTACGTGGAAACGCGGGGCAATGCCCGCGTTTGTTTATGGCTTGAGATGAAGGGCCGTACTCCTGCTTCATGGTGAGACTGACCAGTACCGACCAAGACAGGTCTGATGTTCAAACCTGCCCGAGTGGTCCCGATCAGCTTTCCCATTTCGAATTGAGGATCGTGTCTACGAAATTCCAGCGCTCGAACGTCGGGTCCATCGCCTCCAGGACGTCAGCCTTCACGTTTCCGGCGGTGGTATGCGGCTTGCGGATGGTACCGTAGCAGAACGCGGAGAGAATGCCGTGTTTGAACTTCAGCCCGCGCGGATGGCAGGCGCACACTTCCTGCCGCTGTTCCTGGGAAAAGTCATCGTAGGCTATTCCGAGCACGTCCATTTCGACTCCGGCCGTGACCAGGGCGACGACAGGCCGCTTGTGCTGAGGAATGCCCGGCGTTGTATGCAACGCGATGGAGTCCCAAACATCGTCAACGTCGCGTTCGGATACGTCGTACGAATGCAGGAAGGCTCTCGCGGCATTGGCTCCGTCTACTTCGAAACGTTCTGTTTCGCTGGCATGGGAGTCCATCAACCCCATGTCGTGAAACATCGCTCCGATGTAAAGAAGTTCAGGATCGTACTTGAGCCCGCGGCGCTCTCCAGTGAGGGCTCCGAATAGGAACACCCGGCGCGAATGGTGGTACAGGAGATCGGTTTCCGTGTCACGCACGAGCTCAGTGGCATCTCGTGCCATCTGGCTGTCCGGAATGCGAATTCCTGCGATTGTCTGAGGGCTTTCAGTCATTGCGCGGTCCTTTCTTCTTTCGCCGATTTTGATCGCGTCCCCTAAAAAGCGGCCCTCTCGCACGGGCGGAGCGCGCGGAGGGCCGCCGACCGCGGTGGTCGCGAGCCGCGGTCGAATTGCGGCCGGCTCAGGGAGAGGTACTGCAGCCGCACCGTTCGTTTAGCAGCAGCTATGTTCAACGCATTGCACGCACGGAGCATTCATTGCATCGAGGAGGAACTCCTCAATCGGTGGAATATTGGCACGACCTTCCAGAGAAGGTTTCCCTGTTCAATTGTTCAGCGTCGATCGCCAATACGATTTCTACGTCCCAAATTCGCGACCGCGAACCGGCGATATCAACTGATGTGTCGTGTTCCGCCGTCCAAGTACGCGAGGTCCAGGATTGGCCATGGCCGACCTTATCAAACAACCGCAGAAACCCGCTTGGCCGAAACACATCCCGCGCTTCCACGAATTGATGGAAATAGCGGTTCGTGAGTTGCTGCTCGAGAAAGGTATCATTGGTGCCGATGACATCAGGCTTCAAGCGGAGGTAGCCGGCATCGGCGTTACGGCATGCTCCTTAGGCGATCTCCGGGTTACCTCGCAATGAGCGACGTCGTGTGTGCGCAGCCAGAACAATTCGCGGAGTGGGAGCGCCGTTTCGAAGCGATTGTCACGGTGCTCCGTCTACAGGACATCTTGATTCCAGATCGTGGCAATCCGTCTGTCGTCGCCCCAGGTGATGGCTCATCGAGGAGGCTTGGTCACTACGAGCACTGTATTGTAGCGCTTGCAAAGGCCCTCTTCGAAAGTGGGATCATTACCCAAAGCGAGTTGGCGTTGAAAATGGCAGACGTCGAGATGCGGATCGTCTGCGCGCCATCCTTTACGCCAGATGGATTAGGGGAATAGCCGATGGTGCCTGTTCACACGAAGGCCTTCCCAAGCCGACTCTCGTTCAAGGAAACCCTGGCGGCATTGCTTGATGCGCTCTCCGAACGGCATATCAAAGTTTTCGCGACAATCGATTACACCACCGACGCAGCCGCGGTCGGTATAGACCTCTTGCCGACCACTCTCGTCATTTTCGGCAACCCCGAAGTAGGTAGCTTGCTTGTACAAGACACCCCGACGACTGGTCTCGATCTCCCGCTGAAAGTTCTGGTTTGGTCCACGGTCACGGGCGAAACATGGCTTGCCTATAACGATCCTATGGAAATCGGGCACAAGAACGCCATCGGCCACATGGCCGGGGAAGCCTTGGTCCGTATGGGTCGGCTTCTCGAAAGTGTAGTTGCCGACGTTTCAGCGCGATCCCACTCCGCCTAGCGGCGGGACCGACATTCAACAAACTTCCGGGACCTCCAAGACGTTTGCGTTCATCGTGCTGAGTATTGCTCGCGAAACTAACCCAAAACGAAAGGACTACCAATGGATCGCCTCGATCTCGAGACCCGCCGCTCCTCCCCATTGCGCACGCCAACGAACCTTCTGTCGAACGCTGTCGTCGATCTCTCGGCGGCGCTGAATGGGCTGCTGGCCGATGTATTCGCGCTGTACATCAAAACCAAAAATTTCCACTGGCATCTCTTCGGCCCGAACTTCCGCGACTACCACCTCATGCTCGATGAGCAGGCTGGCCAGCTGTTGAATATGACCGACACGATAGCGGAGCGCGTACGTAAGCTCGGGGGCCTTACCATCCATTCGATTGGAGAAATTTCCCGCTTGCAGCGCGTTGAGGACAATGACGCCGAATTCGTAACGTCGGCGGACATGCTTGCCGAACTTCGGGAGGATAACCGTGATCTTGCCCGTCGTATGAAGGAGGTCCACCAGCTGTGCGACGAGCACGGTGATATCGCGACCGCGAGCTTTATAGAGACCTGGCTGGACGAGACGGAGGGACGCGTCTGGTTCCTTTTCGAAAGTGGCCGCGGCGCAGCATGACCTATCGGCCCGCGGTCACCGATTTGGTCGGTGGCCGCGCTTACAACCCACGTCGTGCCTGCCGCCATACTGCCGGGGTATGCCCTGTTGCGGCCGCGAAACTTCTCGTAAAATGGCTCTGGTCGGCGAAGCCGCACTCGTATGCGATCTCATTCAAAGACAGCTTTGTCGCAAATAGCCTGTGCTTCGAGAGCTCTATTCGTTGCGCCCTCGCCCACTTCAGTGGATGTGTGCCGCAGGTCCTCTCGAACGCCTTTGCAAATCGAGCGGGAGGCAAATGGCATTCCGCCGCGATCGCCTCTATTGTCATGCCGTTTCCAGGCATCAGAGAAAGAAGCTCTTTCGCTCGCTTTACTCGTGAGGGACTGAGCTGCTCGGCGTTCATATTCACAAGCGTTTGCTTGCCGGCATAGCGCGTCAGCATATGCCAGGATACCGCAGACGCGAGATGGCTCAGGTAAGCTGGCTCCGCCACCTGCGTATCATCGAGCATGGGAAGAAACAGGAGCGCAAGGCCATAGAGTTGCTGGTCATTGTCAGCTGACGAAACCTCTAATTCGTAATCCGGTCTCTCACCTTCCTGTTCCAGAAGAGTAGCTAGGCGGCCCCGAGGAATGTAGAAATGCACACCGTCTGGAACCGTCGGTAGGTACTCTTTGCGGCAGCGGCGCAGATCGGTCATAGCAATCCCTGCCTGCCGCACCGGCCGCTCTTCGACGAATCTAGTGCCTTCCCAAAGCTGGTACTCCGGATTCGTCGCCATGCTGCTGGTGATCAGATAGGCGTCCTCACCTTGTTCCATGTGGCGCGTCGGCCCTTTGAAGTCGCCCTTTAGCGCTTGGTGGATGGCCGCGAGCGAATGCCCTTCTGCGGTCACCGACGTGTGGACCACCCGATCCATCGCGTAGGGACCCCAGGCGCGATTTCCGAATGTGGATGCAAGTGACTGGCCAAGCATGGAAACCTCCGGAACAACTAACCGGAAGACCCTAGCTCTCGCCCTCCCGGGCTCCAATTATACGTGCGTATCAGTATACGGAGGTATTAGTTCTKTTTTGCGGCAGCCGTCCGTGATTCCGTTAGTTCTTTCGGCATGCCATCAAGTGGAGGTTGTCTTATGCTTCCTCTGCACCGCGAGTTCTCGAGATGACGTAGTGAAAGCCACCAGATGTCGATCAGGCGGGGTGAAAACTCGTCGCTTTCACCTGGAACTTCCGGTAGGGAACTCTTCACTCAAAGGCCGAGATGCGACACTAGCTCGTGCGGGGTCATGATGCGAATGCCCTGCTTAGCCAAGGTCGAGCGGTTTGAGCGGTGCAGCAAGCTTCCCGATCCGGCATTCTTGCCTTCGTCTGTTGTGCAGAAGATGTCGAGCCCGTAGCCGACATGCGAACCGACGATCAGGCCATCGCACCACTCGCTAATGTAACCACCGACCTTTTTCCGAAAGGCTCTCGCGCCGCCGTCTGGAGTACCGCTATCCCACTCCCGCTTCAGCGCTACTGCCCATTTTTGAGTGAGCGGAACCGAGAATGAGTTAGGCCCAGTTCTCGTGCTACGACGCGTGGGGACCGGAGGCTGATGTGCCAACAGCGACGTCCCGTAATCCCGTAAAGGATGGTGCCGGTCCAGAGGCCCGACAAAGTCGCAAAAACGTTGATGGCGTGTATCGAACGGGCATACGTCGTCACCCGCCCAGGGAATTGCGTCGAAAAACTTTTCTGCCCCAATTAGAGGGGCGTGCAACACCTTGAAGCCGAGCGAACCCAAATCAGCGAACATCTCCCGCATGCGCGGGTCTGGAGCTGGTCGGGGGTCTGATGTACCTGCGACGGCGAGATAAGCCAATTTGTCTGGGAAGCTGAGGCATTCGACGAAGAGCGATGCTTCGGAGACAAATGCCTCTATCCGTCCAACCTCAATAGCCGACCGAATTTTCCGTGCAACATCAGGTGCGACAAGATCGGGCCATTTGCCGGGATTATGGAGTACGTTGCACGTGTTTGTGTCGTAGGTGACGCGGGTGGGAGGGGATTGCGTTGCGAGATTCGACATCACCTCAGAATGGAAAACACCTCGCAAGAGTCAAGTTTCGTGTACGGCTGCGATGAGACCAGTGGCAGGAGCCGGCCGTTGCGAAATCGGGTACTTAGTTTCGGAAACACGTGCAGCGTCAGCCAATACTTGCCAGCCCCTGCCCTTCCGCTGACCACCCCATATTCAGACCAGTTCTGGAACTGCAGCTGGTAGAGTTGCTACCTCGTACTGCCAAATCTCACCTCCCTACTCTCCCGCGCTCGCCTGCGCTGCTTACCCAGTAGTAGACGCCCCATACCGGTGTATGAGCTCCGCATACGGGCGTCCGATACCAAAGAAGGGGTTAGCCGAAGTAACTTTCTCTCACCAGCCAAGAGGACTGGATGAACCCGAGACATCGACCAGAGAAAGGAACCAAATCATGATCAAGAGCCTCTTCAACACCGCCGCCGCCATCGCCCTGACCGCAGCCGTAGCCGGTGCCGCCCTCGCCAGCGAAGGCGAATACTATAACGGCGTGAACAGCAATGCCGGCGTCTCCCTCGACCGCGCCGTAACGGGCAGCATCGCCTCCCACGGACAGAAGTCCAATCGCGACGCCGTCTGGTCCATGAAAATCGACAACGGCGACTACTACCAGGGCGCTGACCGCCCGAACTAAGCAACCGCATCAGCCTCCCAACCACAAAGGCCTACCCGAAACCCACGGGTAGGCCTTGATCTGCGAGATCGACGTGCCTGGTCGGTCAATAGCCTCGCGTTTTCGACTGCAGCCTTTTGATGAACTCGGATGCCGCCGCTGTCGACGATGCCGCATTCTGCCCGGTGACCAGCATTCCGTCGGCAATCACGAATGGTTCGAATGGTTTGCCGCAAACGTAGTCCGCACCCGCATCGCTCAGTGCATCCTCCAGCAGAAATGGCATCTCGTCCGTGAGCCCGAGCAGCTCCTCCTCGGCGTTGGAAAACCCCGTCAACCTTTTCCCACTTAGGAACGCGACGCCTTGCAGCTGAACCTGGAGGAGAGCTGCCGGGGCGTGACAAACCGCGCCGATGCATTTCCCCTGCATAGCAAACTCGCCAATGAGGTTCGCCGAGACCTTATCCGTGGCGAGGTCCCACATTGGACCATGGCCACCGGGGTAAAATACCCCATCGTACTCGGCAGCCCGGGCATACGAAATCTCCATGCTRTGGTTAAGAACCGTCTGGGCAGCGGGATCGGATCGAAATCTGCGCGTTGCGGGAGGCACATCATCTCGCCCGACGCTAACGGGATCGATTGGTGGAAGCCCTCCGTCGATGGACGCCAGCGTGACAATTGCCCCGTGGTCTGCGAACTCATAATAGGGTCCCGCGAAGCCCTCGAGCCACAGGCCTGTCTTCAGGCCTGTGGCTCCCAGTTCTCCATGCGACGTAACCACCATCAGGATACGCGGCGGACCCATTTCAGCTGCCGCCGGGCTTGGACTGGCTGCGGTACTCCGCCACCGGAAGACCTCCGACGCCCCAGTTTTCCATATCCACTTCCTCGATCACGACGAACGTGGCAGCGGGAGGCTTCCCAAGGACCTCGAACAGGAGGTCACTTACGCCTTTGATCAGTTTTGCCTTCTGCTCGGGGGTGGTGCTGGTCGCGCCCGGAGCGGTTCCTTCTCTCGTTACCTGTATACTCACGTAAGGCATAAGTGCCTCCTTTCCTTTGGCTCTCAGGAACTACCAACGGCCGGCGTGCTGGCCGCCGTCGACATGAAGGGTTTCCCCCGTGACGAACTTCGCGTCCTCCAAGAAAAGGACCGCATCGGCGATCTCGTCGATCTCACCCATCCGAGCCACTGGATGAAGACCAGCGAGAAACGCGTGGTTCTCAACAGGATGCATCGGGGTCTTGATGATACCGGGAGACACCGCATTAACGCGGATGCCCTTCGGGGCGTACTCGATGGCCAGCGAGCGGGTAACCGCATCCAGGCCGCCCTTCGTCAAGGAGGCAAGTGCGGAAGGAACGCCTGAAATCGGCTGGTTAACCAGAGAAGTCGTAATCTGGACGATATGGCCTGCACCTCGCTTCAGCATCTCCTTGGCGGCGAGCTGGCTCACATAGAAGAAGCCGGCGACGTTTACGTTCAGAACGTTGCGGAAGTCGTCTTCGGTATATTCAGTGAAATCCTTGGCTATGAAGATGCCGGCGTTGTTGACCAACGTATCGATGCGGCCGAAGCGGTCCACCGCCGTCTGAATTACTCTCTCGGCGACCGCTCGGTCCCCGATGTCACCACCCACCGCCACGATGCCGCTATCKCTCCCCGAGGAGATGTTGCGGGAATTCGCGACAACAGCGTAACCACGGTTGCGGTAAGCGCTGACAACCGATGCACCGATACCCTGCGAGGCCCCGGTGATGACTGCTACCTTCGTTTCATTGCTCATTTTCAAATCTCTCAATTGCGCGCGGTCACACGGCGGGCGCGTACTCACCGCGTCCTGTCCTGTCCGCATCAGTGGTTGGTAGGAATGTCAGGCGGGCTTGTTGCCTTGCCTGCTGAATATCTAGTAAGTTCCGCCCGCCGGCAGAATGTGCGCCTTCGGTAAGTCAGTGTTTCGCGGAAAGGAAGAATATGGACCGCATCGATGCCATGAAGGTGTTCGTGTGCTCCCTGGACGAAGGAAGTCTTGCCGCTGCTGGCAGGAAGCTCGGCCGTTCGCCTGCCGCGGTTACAAGGGCGATCAGCTTTCTGGAAAGTCACGTCGGCGTTCAACTACTTCATCGTACGACCCGTACTATCAAACTGAGCGAAGCAGGCGAGCGATACGCAGCCGCTTGTCGGCGCGTGCTGACCGATCTTGAAGAGGCCGACCTTCTGGCTGCGGGTGAAACGAAGGCCCCTAGAGGCACATTGACGGTCACTGCGCCCCTGATCAGCGGCGTTTCGATCGTCCGTCCGATCCTTGATGCCTATCTCGGTGAACATCCCGACGTTAACGCGAAGTTGCTCCTGCTGGATCGGCCGGTCAGCTTGGTGGACGAGGGCATCGATGTCGGGTTGCGCATTGCGCACCTTACCGACTCGACGATGATCGGCATTCGGGTGGGTGAAGTCCGGAGGGTCCTTTGCGCTGCTCCGTCGTATCTCGACGGAGCACCTGAAATCAGCAGCCCGTCCGATCTGTCGGAGCACCGATGCATTGCTCTTGCGCAGTTTGGGCAGGATAGCTGGACGTTCCCGCCGCGTGAGGCCGGTGGAGCACAGCGCACGGTTCACATAAAGCCGAGGCTCACCATCAACGGCGTTGCAGGTGTCATTGCCTCTGCCCTCGAAGGGAACGGCGTGACACGGGTGTTTTCATACCAGATCGCAGAATACGTGAGGCGCGGGGAACTACGCATTGTCCTTCCTGATGACGAGCCACCTCCCCTGCCCGCGCATATCGTCGCTCCTGAGGGGCGTTTGTCCGTTCCGAAGGTCAGGGCATTTGTGGATTTCGCGGTCCCGTTGCTCCGCAAGGAGTTTTCGGATCGGTCCCGCTTCTGTTCAGGATGAAAGCCCTCCTTGGCAGTCATGACTCGCTAGCTGTAGGCCATCCCGGGTTCGGCCGACCACTCGATTCCGGACCTTTCAAGCAACTCCGCGACTGCAATCCCGTGCACAGCGTTGGATTGTAACTCGCTGAGTTGACTTTCGTTGAGGTGCCGGATCGCCCAAGCCATGAAAGCCTTTCCGAAGGTAAGGCCGCAATTTGATTCAATATCCATTAGGCCAAGAGCTATTTCCGCGGAGAAATCTCGACCTTGCCGTTCCGAAATGATGTCGTAGATGCCGCCGTTCGGTGTTCCCACGCGTGCGATTAACGCCGTCGGTTGTTCTAACCTTCCCTTCCTTTGAATGCGTTGTCGTAGGGTGCCGCCCTCTCGTTCAGAAACATGTCGCGGACCATCTGACCGTTACCCTCTGCGTGGGACCGGGCCGCGTTGGGCAGGTCTGCCTTGGCTTGGTTGACGTCATCCAGGGCGATCTGTTTTTCTTTCACGCCGAGGTCTACCCTCACGAGATTTGRCCGCCCGACCAGAAGCCCTGCCTGACCTATTGCGTTCTGCGACTGTGCAGTGGTGGCCATCCGGAACAACAGCGGTGCTTGGAAGGAAAAGCCCCAGTCGAATAGGCCGCCCTTCAAATGACGCTCGGCGAGCTTGACCGTCTCGTCGCCGGTTCCGATCGAGAGAATACGGATGTCGTGGGGCGAAATGTCGTAGTTTGCGAGGACATCGACTACCGCGATCATCACCGGATTGTTCGCCCACACGCCGCCGTCGACCATCTTGTATCCGTGGTTCTCTACTGCAGCGAGGTAAGACGGTGCTGCGGCCGTGTGCAAGGCGATATCCACGAGCGCCTTGTGGCGGTCCCGTTGATAGATCGGGTGATGCGGGGTCTTGTAAATAAAGGGTTCCCCGTGCTCCGCCTCGAAACAGGGTACGACGACACGGCAAGTTGTGTCATCGAGGACCTTGTGGTCGAATACCCTCAGGAGTTCATTTCTGAGGTCCTCCGTACGATGCTTGGGTGAGCGGATCGACTTCAGGAAGCGCCACCATCCTGTCAGCATCGTCGGGGGCGGAAATATGAACTCGCCCCTCTCTGTGTAAATTTTCGAGACTTCGGAAGCTGTCATGCCGCTGGCGAGACCGAGCGCGATGATGCCGCCGGTCGACGTGCCCGCGACCATGTCGAAGTACCTGCCGATCGACGCGCCATTCAGATATCGGCGTTCGAGCTCGGCAAGATACGAGGCCCCGAACAGCCCTCGGATGCCGCCACCGTCGAGCGAAAGGATACGAAAGAGACGACCTTTCGGCCAAGGAAGCTTCTCTCGGAAGTCGCGGTATGTGCCGTCGGAGCGCTTGGGAGGAACGTAGTTCATGTCAGGTTCTCCGCCACAAATCTGTTTCCGGAAGACGGAGGGTGTCGACCGCCGCCATCCCAAACTCCCGTCATCAGCCAGAACTCGTAACAAACGAGCCAGTCGATCGCCCATGGAATTGTGGTCTTCGAGATCAGCCGCCAGCCTGTCCACTGCTCGCCCGCCGGATCGAAYAGGCAAAGCACCGGGTCACGGTTGCGGTTGTAGACATGAGGCAGTGCCCCCTCGGCGTTTCCTGGCAAACGGGTCAGTTGAGGCGACATAACCCGCACACTTGGACCTTCCAGAACCTGATCCATGCCGTAGGAGACTTCGACCAGGTAGGTACGGTTCTGGGGTTTCAGGGGGCCTAGCCACACGGCTTGGCCTCGCTGGACATCGAAACGATACCCAAACCTGGGCCAATCCTCGCGCATGGCCGACGTCTGTTCATCTATGGAGTACGGCAGGTAACTCATTACAAGGGGTCTCCGTAGAACCGATGCCTGGTGGCAGCGATCGGGGAGATGACGTTGGGTGCCGCAGCCGCCGGTGTCGCGGCTATGACAGCCGGAACGAGGAGGCCCCCCTTTGTGGTGTAGGATTGCGTCGCACCTTGAATTGAAGACCCCGTGGCCTTCGCGATACGACGAATGGAGTCCGTGACAACGTAGTCTCCGAACAGACGTTTCAGGATGCCCGGAATTTCGACTGGATCGGTGCGCTCGGAGCGCAGGGTCTTGATTGCTTCGACAAGCAGCCGGAGATCGGAAGCGAACTCGTTCTGCTGGGTGATCGAGCCCGGCCACCGATCCGTGAAGACGTCGTCAAAATACGTAGGATTCCGGACTTCCAGCGTTCGGCCGAGCATACTGGCCCTATCGATGTCCCTTATGATCAGGGTGCAGAGGTTGAGGAGCGCGTCCGTCAGTGTCTGTCCCGGGGACGCGGAGCGTGCCGCATAGTAGGCGAGCAAGACCGACGGTGCCATCCGCCCCTGCCTTCCCATCTGGTCATGTCGGATGTTGCGGAAGCGCTTGAGAAGCTGGAGGGCAAGCGTCGCCATGTTCTTGACCACGAACGGGGTCTGATCCGGGACCTCGTCGACGTCCGCATCGGCTCGGATACGGAGGTGGTCTTCCCACTTCCGGCGAAACGCTTCCTGCACCGCGAGTTCGACGGGGGTCCGCGCTTTGTACCATTCCGCAAACCCGTAAGCGTTGGTCGGCACCTCGTGGTCGTCGGTTGACGCAGCGGGTCCCTTGGCGTGCATTATGTGACTCTGCCGGTCAGGGGTCCACAAATCACGAAAGCCGGGGCTGACGTCGAGGTGCATGCGGTCGCTATAGACGAGGGTAATGCAACGGGTCTGCCTGATGACCTGCTGAACCGGGTAATCCTTGAAGGCGGCCTCAATTGCCTTGAGTATGGCGAGCGGACCAAGGTGCCGGAAACGGCCAGCCAGCTGTGCAATGATGTCGATGTCGTACTCGTCGTCGGTGCCGCGCGTCGAGATCGTAGCATCGATCGCCATCGACCCCTGCGGATAGAAGTGCTCGATGCCATCAGCAAAGAAGGTTGATGCCTCGAGATGCCGCCTCGCGGCGGCGTAACGGCCGTCCGCTTTCGCGTGGAGTGACGGTGGAAGCTGGATGGTAAAAGCGATTTCCGCCAGGAACCGGTCAGTGGGATCGAGGAACGGATTGATCCCGGAAGGCCTCATGAAGTTCATGTCGTTTTCTCCGTGTTCGAGGCTTTCCGCCTCCCAATTATTGTCTCCGACGCCCTCCCCTTCGCCGTGGATCGATGTTCTTCAGCGCTTATTCGTGTTTCTTGATCCAATCCCATTCGGCTTTCGAAAGAAGACCCTGACGATCCCCTGTCATTTTCATGACGAGAAGCCTGTCGTTTCCGTCGAAGTGCCCCTTCAACCTGTCGACGATGGCGTCAGCGCCAATCGCCGTATCTACGAGCCACATGGATTCGAGGTAATGCGCCCAGGCCCCGAGTGTCTTGATGGCCTCGTACAGTCCGCTGTAGTCCTGGCCCTTTTTCCTGAGGTCGTAGCTGATGGCGTAAATCACGTCTTGGACTCCATTTGTCGGTGGGTCATAATTCACGGCATCGACCCGTCCTGATTGAGTGTGCGCCAGGATCGGGGGGAGCCGGACACGACGTAAATAAAAATTTAACGATGTCCGGATCGGGGGCTTTGGCGCGCAAATGTCAGTATTCAACAGGAACGGCGGGCAAGTGACGAAAACCATACCCAAGGACGTCCATGAACTCGACGAGGTCAGGAAGCGGATAGATCGGATGACGGGCGCAGAAGCCCTGAAGCTGGAGCAGATCGCGCGGCGCTTTGTTGAACCCCGCGACGCCGGAGACCTCATGCAAGAGGCGTTCTCACGCATTTTGGAGGGGCGCAGGAACTGGCCGACGAACGTTGAGTTCTTGCCATTTATGGCCCAGGTCATGCGGAGCATCGCTTCGACCGACCGTCGCAACAGCGTCCGCCAGCCCGGGCTTCAATTGGTCCCGCAGCATGGGGAGCAATTGACGTTCGACAACATGGCCGACCCCGGGCCTAATCCGGAGGAAATCGTCCGCCAGCAGGACGAACTGGCCTTGTCAAAGGAGATGTTCGCCGATGACGACGTCGCCACGAGTTTCATCGACGCGCTCGACGCCGGCTTCCGCCGACCGGAGATCATGGAACTTTGCGATCTCGACGCCAACGGTTATGACACGGTCGTTAGGCGGATCAAGAGGAGGCTCGAGAAGCGCTCCCTGAAGGATGTACACAATGCCTGATAGAGATGATGCCGCACAGAAGCTGGCTCTCGCCGATATCCTGGTTGAGGATATCCTGAAAATGTCTGACGAGGAAATACTCGCCGAGGCCATCGAAGATGGTATCTCGGCCGAGGATGCGCTCGCTCGCGTAAAAGGTCGGTTCAAAGCTGCCGAGGCAGATTTGTCGAAGGCAAAGCTCAGGGCGGCGCGCGCGGCCGTTGACGAGGATCGCCAGAACACCAACGTGGTCAAGCTGGAGTCCAAAGAAGTGATCGAGCGATATCGGAAAGCGGTCAGGTCTGGTGAGGGGCTGACGCTCGCCGCCCGAAATGGAACTCATATGTCGACAAATGACGAGTTGAATCTCATAGAAGACATGATCGAGCTTGGCATCGATATTGATGATGGCGACTGATTATGTTGGTAACTGACAAAGTCATCGATGATCTCGGAATAACCGAACCGCACGAGATCGACATCGAGGCGATCGCCTGGCACCTCGGGGCCAAGGTCAAGTACTGCCAGGTCGACGGTTGCGAGGCCTGCATCCTGGGGGCAAACGACAGGGCGATCATCCGGGTTTCCGATAAGGTCCTCCGTCCCCGGCAGCGCTTTTCGATCGGGCACGAATTGGGCCATTGGTGCCATCATCGTCGGAGGGCGCTCTACTGCAAGCCAGAAGATATCGGCTCACTGGCACCCGGAAAACCAACCCCGAAAAGGGCCGAGGAAAAGGTCGCCGACAACTACGCCTCAAATCTCCTGATGCCATGGAAGGTTTTCAGGCCGGTGACCCGACAGTACAAAGACCTGACATTTGATACGGTCGCTCAAGTGGCGTCGGCGTTCGAGACAAGTTTAACCGCAACCGCGATACGGTTGATCGACATGGACCACACCCCTGCGCTTCTCGTATCCCATGGACCAAATGGGCGACGGTGGTTCGCGCGGTCGAAGAGTGTCCCGGAACGGTGGTTCCCGCGTGATGAACTGCAACGCGAGAGCCCGTCATTTGACGTCCTTTTTGGCAAAGCGCCTGAGAGCAAGATTGCCCGAAAGGTGGACGCGGACTCTTGGTTCGACCGATATGACGCGGATCGTTATCAAATCACGGAGCAGACAAGACGCGCGCCCGACGGTTCGATCCTGACCCTGTTGGTGATCAAGGACGAGAGAATGCTCAGGGACGAGGAAACACGCGGATGGAGCGGCCGACGGTACTGACTGCGTCGAAGCGGATGCTGTGGTTCTCCAGCAGACATAGCGACGGGCCGCGCCGACCTTTGAATCCAAGCCAAAAACGAATTAAGCCCCAGAAGAGGCGACTGAGTTTGGAGTGTATGAATGGCTGGGATCAAAGTGAACGCTCTGGAGCTTGCGGTCGCCCACACGGGCATCGCCCATCGCAGTGGGCAGACCGCTACGAGCCGTGTTGAAGAATTGGTAAGCCGTCGGGTTCAAGTTTGAACGGGCTCCCTCGCCCGACGAAAACTACAAACGCTTATCCACTCGCAAGAACACCGCAGGGAAGAACGCCAAGTAGGCCGACAACGCTGCCCACACGGAGTGGGCAGCGCCGGTGGCATGTGACTTATCGCGCAAGAGTGCGTCCGAGGAAATCCTGGATCAGGGGAATGATCTCGTCGGCGCGATCCTCGAGTGCGAAGTGGCCGCTGTCGATCAGATGGAACTCGGCTTGGGGCAAATCCCGCTTGAACGCTTCAGCTCCCGATGCAGGGAAAATCGTATCGTTCTTGCCCCAGACGACGAGCGTTGGCGGCTGACGATCCCGGAAGAACTGTTGGAATTGAGGATAGAGCGCAACGTTGTTCCGGTAGTCATAAAAGAGATCAAGCTGAATCTCGACGTTGCCAGGACGATCGAGGAACTGCTGATCGTACAGCCAATTCGCGGGATCGATGCGGGAGACGTCCTGCACACCATCCAGGTACTGGAACTTTGTCACGTCCAGCGACATCAGTGGGCGAAGGGCATCCCGGGTTTCCTGAGAATTTGTTGCCCAATAGGCCTTAAGCTGATCCCAGAAGGGCGAAAGGCCGTCTTCGTAGGCGTTGCCGTTCTGGACGATCATCCCGGTTATCCGCTCGGGATGACGAAGCGCGAGCCGGAACCCGGTCGGAGCTCCGTAGTCCATGACGTAGATGGTATACGACCTGACGCCGAGCTTTGTGACGAGCGCATCAACGATTTCCGCATATCGCTCGAACGTATAGGCGAACTCATCCCTGCTTGGCATCGCGCTGAGACCGAAGCCCGGATAGTCGGGGGCGATTACGTGATACTTGTCGGCCAAGACCGGGATCAGGTTGCGAAACATGTGTGACGAGGTTGGAAATCCGTGGAGCAACAGCACAGCGGGGGCGTCGCTAGGTCCGGCCTCCCGATAGAACACTTCCGTACCTTCGATGTCGATCGTCTTGTGGTGGATTGCCGGGTAGGCATGCATCGCGCTCGTCATATCGTTCTCCTTTTGAAACTCGGCGTTCAGTCCGATGACAAACACGTACAGAATTTCTTTTCTCGGCAGAATTCCTCCTTTTTGAAAGTCAATATTGCGCACCTCGAAATAATCGAGGTGCAATCCTTCCTTCTTTCACTCATCGCCTCCTTCAACGGACCGAGTGCAGGTTCAAGAACGGCGCGACAGAGGCCCTATTGTTCGGAGCCGTTCGTCCCCCGTTTTTGAAGGAGAGTTTCCATGGACGCCATCAGCGCTCGCGGTGCCGATGTAGAAGAAAGCCAGATCGAGATCATTCGCCATTCGGAGCACTACTGGCGTGTCAATTTGAATAACCCGCCACTCAACATCATGGGTCCGCAGATGGTGCGGGAATTCTCTGAGCTCGTCACAGAGATGGAAAATAATCACGAATTGAAGGTCGTAGTCATCGGAAGCACCAACCCCGACTACTTCATGGCCCACTACGATGTTCTTCGCGACCCGGCCGAGTCCATAAACATGGCACCGGGGCCGACAGGCATGCATCCGGTACCGGACGCATTCGTCAGATTAAGTCGATTGCCCGTAGTGTCGATTGCATCGATCCGCGGCAGGGCTACGGGGTCTGGCAGCGAGATAGCGCTCGCTTGCGACATCCGGTTTGCCAGCAGGGAGAAGGCGGTCCTTTCCCATTGGGAGGTCGGAGCCGGTTTCGTTCCTGGCGGCGGCCCAATGGCGAGAATGCCCCGCCTGATGGGGCGCGGACGAGCGCTCGAGGTCCTTCTTGGCGCTGACGACATTCATGGGGAACTCGCGGAACTCTATGGATATGTGAACCGTGCTCTACCGGACGACGAGCTTGACGGTTTCGTAGACAGCTTCGCCCGACGTATCGCCTCCTTCAACCGCGACGCAATCGCTGCGACCAAGCGTTTCGTGGACGACGTCAGCTTGCCGGCCGACTCCGAGATGCAGCCGGCGTGGGAGGCTTTCGTATCCTCCGTCGGTCAACCGTTCGCACAGGAAAGGCTGTCGGATTTCGTCAAGCTCGGGCTCCAGCATCCCAGTGATATCGAAAAACGGCTTGGGTACTACGTCGGCCCTCGTCCGTAACTATCGTTTTTTGAGGACCCGTCGCATAGCGATGGGGCAAAGAGGTCTTCTATGCCCAAGGTAGGCACCCAAAGCGCGACATTGATTGAGTTCCTACCGACGGCAAGGGCTATCGTTGTTATGCTGCTGGGGGGCCGCGATGAAGCTGACGCACTTCTCTCGGCTATCCTCGTCACTCCAACCGGAGTGCAATCGGAAAGYCCCCAGTCGTTTCTTTCCCGTCTGATCGACCAGGCAAGGGCCGTGTCACAAGCRGGATGCAACAGTGTCTCAGGCGTCGACCGCGCTTTCGTGGATAGTTCAGAGCATGCGGTGGCCTTGTTGAGGCAGCTCCCGTTCGAGCGGCGGCTCGCATTTATACTGGTGGAGTTAGCCGGTTTCACGGCCCTGGAAGCTGCGCGCTATTGCAGGGCGATGCCCCGGGAGATTCAAGCCTTGGTCGATGCCGCTCGCGCGGAGTTGGTCTGCACCACTTCTTGCGACGCCTCGCCCGCCTTACCTCCTCCCGGGTACGATGAGGCCATGTGACCGCGTTGCCAACTTCCCCGTGAGCAAATATCTATCGAGTTCAGAGACGTCGCCCTCGCGTCGTTATCGGGATCGCTTCGCATGGAGAATTTCGGCTTAGAGCCTGGCTACGATCTAACGGTCCTTCGGGCCGATGGTTTTTCGCACCTGGTCCGGTTCAGCTTCCCCGATGGTCGCACCAATCTTGGTATCTTGTCCGCCAAGCCGGGACCGCTCACTCCCGCGCAGCAGCGCGAAGCTGAAAACGAACTTCTGCTGGCAGAACAGATCGAAGTAGCAGGTGGGGCCAGGGCACTGAATGCGATCACTGCCGAGGGTCGAAAGGGAATTCTCCTTCAAGACCTGGGTGGCCTCCCGATCGAGCAGACATGGACTGCCGGAGGTCCGCTCAGGGAATATCTTCTTCTATCCATTTCAATCTGTGAAGCACTGTCGCGCGTCCACGATGCGGGTCTCGTACACGGCGACATCCGTCCAGCGAACATAATGGTCGACGAACGGAAAAAGGTTTACTTCACCGGGTTCGGATCGGCCTTCCGAGCCTCGCAGCGTCCCCTGCCCGGCGGCAGAGATACGTTTACGATTAGCCGCCTGCCCTATGTCTCACCCGAACTCACCGGAAGGCTTGATCGCCGCCCGGATTTCCGTAGCGACCTGTACTCGCTGGGCATCACGCTCTACGAACTCCTTACGGGCAAACTTCCGTTTGCCGCGCATACGCCCGCGGAATGGCTTCACAGTCATCTTGCCCGTCCGCCGCTTCCTCCCGGACGCTGGGCGACAAACATACCGAGTGCCGTGGCATCGATACTTCTGAAGCTCCTGTCGAAAGCAGCGGAGGAGAGATACCAAACGGTGGAAGGGCTAAAAGCCGATCTCGATTATTGCCTGACAGAGATCACAAGGCATGGAAGGATCGAGCTTTTCGAACTTGGCTCCCAAGACGCCCGCGGTACGTTGGCCATCCCCGATCAGTTATATGGCCGGGAGCCTGAACTTCTGCGACTGACCCAAGCGTTCGAGAGGGTAGCGCTCACGGGGAAAACGGAACTAGCCCTGGTGTCCGGTTTCTCCGGCATTGGAAAGTCGTCCCTCGTCAGAGCGTTTCAGCGCAGGCTCGATCCCGAAGTCGGCCTTTATGCCGAAGGGAAGTTCGACCAAATCAACCACCACGTTCCGCTTGCCACCCTCGTTCAGGCCTTCCGCGGCCTGATCTCTCATTTGCCATCCCGTTACCATCTCGGTGGCAATACCCTTGGAAACCTTATCAAGGCAGCGGTTGGACCGAACGGCCGACTTATCACGTCGTTGATCCCAGAGCTTGAGCCGATAATCGGCGTCCAGCCAGACTTGCCCAACCTGCCTCCTAACGAGGCTCAGAACCGGTTCCAGTATGTGCTATCCCGGTTCGCCGGAGCGTTTTCTCATCTCGGTCACCCGCTTGTGCTTTTCCTGGACGATCTCCAGTGGATCGACGGCGCAACACTTGATTTCCTCAGGAGGACGCTTCGGACGCAATCAATCCGAAACACTCTCCTCATTGGCGCTTTCCGAAGCAACGAGGTGCCGCCGGGTCATCCTTTGCGGGAGTGGCTCGATGAAATCGATCAACCGGATTCAATGGTCTCGACAGTGCAACTCGCGCCCTTGTCGGGCCCTGATGTAGTTCAGCTCGTATCCGACAGTCTCGGTGTGAACCACGAGGAGGCGCATCCTCTAGCCGAGATGATAGGAGAGAAGGCCGGAGGGAACCCTCTCTTCACAACCCAGCTTCTTGCGGCCCTGGTGCAGGATGGAAAGGTGTCGTTCGACCAGCAGTCAGGGCAGTGGACATGGCGGCGCGAGGATATCGAACAGACTTCATCCGGGGACCTGTCCGATCTGATCTCCTCGAAAATCAGGAAACTGTCTTCCCCAACGCGCGAGATGCTCACTACTATGGCGCTGCTCGGCAGCACGGTGTGCCGTCAGCTGCTGCACATTGCGACAGRCCTGCCGGAAGACACGTTCGAGGCAGGACTGGATGAGGCCGTTGATGCCAGCCTGATCCTCAAACGCGATCAAGGCGTCATGTTCGTCCACGACCGGGTTCAGGAAGCAGCCTACCTCGTTCCCACCGATGAAAGTCGTCGGCGACTCCATCTCGACGTAGCAAGACGAATGGTTTCGAGGTTACCGTCGGATGAAATGCAGAGCCGCATCTTCACGGTTGCTGAACAATACAACCGCGCGATCGATCTTGTAGACGACGCTAGCGAGCGGATGCGCATCGCCCAGTTCAACCTAGCGGCTGGACGCAGGGCGGAGGAGACTTCGGCGTTCGAAACCGCGTTGACCTATCTGAAAGCCGGCGCGGAAGTTGCAGCAACGCTGCCCGCCGAAGCCGTGAACGACTTGCTCATTGAATTTGAGATCGGCATGGCCGACTGCGAATTCGTTTTGGGTGACGGAGCGAGAGCAGAACAAAGATTGAGTTCACTCAGACGACAGAATTTGAATCGCGAGGCGCTGGCGCGCGTTACCTGGTCCCAGATCACCCTTTATACGGCCATCGGTCAGCTCGCGCTCGCCATTGACCTTTGCCTGGACTACTTGCGGCACGAAGGCATTCACTGGGATGCAAATCCAACCTGGGAAACCGTTCAAGAGGAATTCCGGCCTATAGCGGAGGAAATACGGGAACGCGCAATCGAAACGCGCCTCGAGCTTCCTCTACAATCGTCGACGCAGGTCCCGATCCTTGATGTCCTCGGTGCCGTGCTCCCGCCTGCCTTCTTCAGCGATCAGAATCTCGTGTGTCTCGTTCTCTGCCGGATGGCGAACATCAGCCGGGAACGTGGAAACTCTCCGGCATCACCTCTTGGTTACGCCTACCTTGGGATGGTGCTTGGACCGATGTTCGGAGATTATGCGGCAGGTTATCGCTTCGGAAAACTGGCGCTCCAGATGGCTCAAGAGCCGGCGTTCGCACGCTTCCGCGGCCGTGTTTCGATGACCTTCGCCTATCACGTGCTCCCCTATTCCGAACCGATACGGTCGGGACGTGAACTTCACCGACAGGCACTAGCGGTATCGCAGGAGTCCGGCGATCTGACTTATGCCGGCTTTTGCACCTGCACGACAATCAGCAACATGCTGCTAGCGGGGGATCAACTCGGGGTGATCGAGCGCCGGGCCAGCTCCGGACTCGATTTCGTCCGGCAGATCAATTTCGGGCTGATCGCGGATATTATCACGAGCCAGACAATGCTCGTCAGAAGCTTGCAGGGGCTGACTTTCTCTCTGGAGACTTTCGATGATGGGGATTTCGACGAGGTAGCGTTCGAAACTCGCCTGGACACCACGCCCGGCCTGGAAATCGCCGCTTGCTGGCACTGGATCAGGAAGATGCAAGCAGCTGTCTACGCGGCCGACTTCCACGCCGCAGTCCGGTACGGGGAGAAAGCCGAGCCGCTCTTATGGACTACTGCCGGACATCTCGAATGGGTCGAATACACGTTCTACAAATACCTCGCGTTGTCGCAAACCTTGGCGCTTTCCGGACAATCGGATTTAACAAAGCTGCGTGAATACGGTGAAAGGCTGCGCACCTGGAGCGATAATAGTTCCGATAATTTTGGCGCTCACGCGGCTTTGGCCACAGCAGAACTGGCGCGACTGGAAGGCCGCCATATGGACGCCCTGAAGCACTACGAGGATGCGATCTCCGCGGCAGGAGAAAGCCAGTTTCCCCACATCGAAGCCTTGTCGCACGAATTGGCCGCGAGCTTTGCGGAAACTCTCAATATGGCAACAATGGCTCAAGCCCATCGGGAGAGAGCCTACGCCGCCTATCGGCGCTGGGGAGCAAACGGAAAGCTCAGAGACCTCGAGGTTAAATACCCACACCTTCCGAGCACCTACGCCGTTTCCTTCACTCCGACGACCGATGCCGTTCCCCGGGAGTTGGACATCCAATCCGTCGTGCGTTCCTCGGCGAGCGTTGCAGGCGAAGTCGTCCAGTCAAAGATGGTCCGGACGCTGTTGTCGGTCGCCCTCGAGAACGCCGGGGCTCAGCGAGCACTACTAGTGTTGCCGAAACAGCAAAGCTTTTGGACGGAAGCGGAAGCGGTGGCCGATGGCGAGGTGATCGACGTGAGGTTCCGGCGTGAGCCGTTAAAGGACAGCGATGCACCGGCACGGAAACTGCGTGATGCCTTTCGGCACCAGGAACCGGTCGTCCTCGATGGCAACGAACTCCCAAAAGACAGTGACGCCAACGAAAACAGCTTCACGAGCGGTCTCGCCGTGCCTCTCGTGGCCCGGGGAAAATCCGTCGGCATACTCCTTCTCGAGAATAGGCTGAATGAGCACGCATTTTCGCCGGCGCGCATCGCGGTCCTGAAACTTATCGCAGCACAAGCCGCCATTTCCCTGGAAAATGCCTCACTCGACGAGAAGGAATCTCTTCTTCGGGAGGTGCACCATCGGGTGAAAAACAACCTCCAGCTTATCAGCAGTCTCCTGAACCTCCAGGCTTCGCGCGTGGGGGACGCCAAGGTCGCGGAACTCTTCCAGGACAGCCGGAACAGGGTACGCTCGATGGCATTGGTTCATGAGAACCTCTATCGGGCCGGAAACTTCGCCCGCATCTCGATGGCAAACCATCTGAAGACTCTCTGCGCACACCTCATGCGCGCCTACGGCACCCGGGAGAAGTCTATCGCATTGAACGTGAACGTCGATGAGGTGGACCTCGATCTGGACAGCGCCGTGTCATGTGGATTGATCGTCAACGAACTCGTCTCGAATGCGCTCAAACACGCCTTTCCGAACGCCCCGGCAGGAGCAGTTAGCGTGGCATTGTCAGCGCGCCAGCCGACGGTCTATGAACTCGTTGTCGAGGACGACGGTGTAGGCCTAACTAGCTGGGAGAACACCGAGACGCTTGGCCTACAACTGGTGAAAGACCTCGTCGACCAGCTCCGGGGAGAGATGAGGACCGAAACTGGCGTGGGAACAAAATTCCAGATTACATTCAGAACAAATTCAGGCCTGAGGACAGCGAGTGAACCGTAAGTCTATTCTCGTCGTGGAAGACGACCGAGTTGTATCCCGTGACATCCAACTCCAGCTTCGAAATATAGGCTACGATGTCGCCGGTGCTGCAGTCACCGGCGAGGACGCGATCGCCATGGCGACGTCCTTGAAGCCAGACCTCGTACTGATGGACATCAGGCTCGAGGGCGATATGGACGGCATACAGGCCGCTACGACGATCCGGCATCAGCTCCGTGTGCCGGTCGTTTATCTAACAGCCTATGCTGACGACGAAACCGTTAAGCGCGCAGGGGATTCGGAACCCTTCGGCTACCTTCTCAAGCCGTTCGAAGAGACGCAACTCAGAGCTGCCATCGAAATGGCTTTGTATAAGCACGCCGCGGAGAAGCGTCTGCATGAAAGCGAACGACGGTACGCGACAACCCTTTCGAGTATCGGTGACGCCGTGATCGCGACCGATTCCGCTGGCCTCATCACGTTCATGAACCCGATCGCCGAGGGGTTGACGAAGTGGAAAATGGCCGAGGCGATCGGAAAGCCAGTCGTCGAGGTATTCCGGATCATCAATGAAGACAGCCGCCAGACTGTTGAAGACCCGGTAGCAAAGGTGCTGCGCCTTGGCACGATCGTAGGTTTGGCAAACCACACTCTCCTGATTGCTAAAGACGGTGCCGAAATCCATATCGACGACAGCGGTGCACCGATCATCGACGACCATGGGGAAATCTCCGGGGCTGTACTCGTCTTCCGGGATATCGGTCACCGAAAGCAGATGGATGATGCTCTGCGCCAGGCCCAAGCCGACCTAGCGCTTGTCGGAAGGCTCACGAGACTGGGGGAACTCGCCGCCTCGATCGCTCACGAGGTTAACCAGCCGCTGACCGCGATCGTTTCCAACGCGGAAACGTGCCTGCGTTATCTCGAACAGGCAAAGGCCGCAGCAGAACGGATGTCGCAGAACAGCCACCGTGCGGGCGAAGTGGTTAGAAGCATACGCAGCCTTGCTGGGAACGCCCCCGATAAGTTCGTGGAGATCGACTTGAACCAAGTCGTCTTGGAGGTGGTAGGTCTCCTTCGAGGCGAGATACGCCGGCACGGTGCGAACGTGGAAACACTACTGACGCCGGTGCCGCAACTCGTCCACGGGGACCGCGTCCAACTCCAGCAGGTCGTCTTGAATCTGGTCATGAACGCTCTCGAGGCGATGTCGGCGGCGGCGGTACCGGTCAAGAAAATCACCATCGGCTCGCGCCGTTCAGATGCGAATGGAGTAGAGCTTTTCGTGTCGGATACCGGACCGGGTCTCGGACCGGTGGACCCTGAACGAGTATTCGATGCCATGTTCACGACCAAGAGAGAGGGAATGGGGTTGGGCCTGTCGATCTGCCGCTCTATCATCGAGGCTCATGGAGGGACTATCATGGCAGACATCATCCACTCCGACCCCGGAGCAACCTTTCGTTTAAGCCTCCCGGTCGCAGATGAAAAACGAGCCAAGTAGCCACACAAACCAGTCGCGCTCCGTATATATCGTCGACGACGACGAAGATATCCGGATAGCCCTCGAAGCCCTACTCGACTCAGTCGGTTTCAACGTGACAACCTTCAACTCGGCCGAGGAGTTCCTGAGCAAGGTGGCCCTGGACAAGCCGGGTTGTCTGGTACTGGACGTCAGGTTGACCGGGCAGAGCGGTATCGCGTTGCAAAACCACCTGAACCGTCTGGGAAACGAGCTGCCAATCATTTTCATCAGCGGCCATGGAGATATCCCCATGGCTGTGAAGGCAATTAAGGCAGGAGCTGCGGAGTTCCTGACCAAGCCGGTCCGCCCGCAAGACCTGATTGACGCCATCCATGCCGCGCTCGAAAGCGATTCCCGCCGACGAGCCCGGCAAATGATGGCAAACGCGTCGAGGCGGCTATACGACGCCCTGACCCCACGCGAGAAAGATGTCATGTCCCTTATCGTCGTTGGCCACGGAAACAAGCAGGCGGCGCATCTGCTGGGGATCAGCGAACCCACGGTAAAAGCGCATAGGGGGCAGGTTATGAAGAAGTTGAAACTTCAGTCCCTTCCCGAATTGGTGCGGTTCGCGCAGGAGCTTGATTACGGGCCAGATCGCGAGCCCTGACGCCCTACCCCCTCCAATGGTAGGGGGTAACCCTTCTCCCCGTCCAATAGATTCACGGTCCGCTCCTGACGTATCGTCCTGCTGCGTCGCAGTATAGGGGTGAAGGGACCGATGTCGTCCGAGCACGGATTGCAAATAGAGAGGTATGTCGGAGCAACAAGGACGTCCCGCCGTCTATCCGGAAGCTCTGCCGGCTTCACCGCCGTGCGCCTCGTATCCGAAGGACTCGGAGACGAGATGACCGCACCGATACCCGTTGAGAATACTTACATCGTCAGCCTGCAACTTCAGCGGATCGGACGCCATGAACTCTGGAAGGGCGGGAAGTTCTCGAACGCCCTACCCTACGAGAAAGACTCCGTCAGCATCGTCAGCCTGGCCGAGGAACCACGGATTTTCCTCCCCGACCCCTTCGACTGTCTCCAGCTTCACCTGAGCGATTCCGCCCTCGGAGCGTTCGCCGAAGACAATCATCAACGTCGGACAACAGGGTTCGAGGTGAACCCGGGCGAGATAAATGAGGTGCTGTCAAACCTGGGAAACGCCCTGCTGCCTGCTCTTGCCGGCTCGAATATCGCATCGGGTCTCTTCATAGATCAGGTCATCTTCGGCATGCTCAACGAACTGACGACCCGTTACGGCACGCGGGAGCGGTCTCGCCATGATGACGTGAACCTTTCGCCACTGCAGCTCAAAATCGCGCAGGAGATGTTGGTATCCGAGAACGGCGGTGAGACGGCTCTCGTCGATCTGGCCCGCGAATGCAAAATTCCGGTATCCAGCTTCGCCGGAGCCTTCAGGGCGGCGACCGGGTTGAGCCCGGCTCAGTGGATTCGCCGCTATCGCATTGATCTGGCCCAGGACCTGCTTCTTACGACGGGTCTTGCCCTCAGGGACATAGCCGCCCGATGCGGATTCGCCGATCAGGGCCACCTGACCAAGGCCTTTAGCGCGAGCGTCGGAATGACGCCAAGTGTCTGGAGAAGAAATAGATGAGCTACGACCGGAAGCATTCGCGCCCGGCAACTGGGGCGCAAATAGCCAGCCTTTTCGGCATCCCCGACTATCAGACGCTAAAGACCTCCTCCCTCAGAACCTCGCAGATCACAGTCACTAGACTGTGGACCGACGAAGGAACGAAGGAGATGACGGCCGCCATACCAGTGGAGAAGGCATCCGTAGTCAGCTTCCAGCTGAAGACTCTTCGGCACCACGAATTGTGGAAATTCGATCGGCTCGTCTATTCCGGTGGCTTCGAAAAGGACACCATCAGTATGGTTCATCTCGAAGAGGAGCCGAGGGCGCATCTTCCTACCAGCTACGATTGCCTTCAATTTCATATACCCGATCTTGTATTGGGCGAACTTTGCGAACAGGAGGACCTTCCGGCGTTCCAAGGTCTCGAAGGGAGTGAAGCGCGGGTCGACCCGGTTGCTGCGCACCTCTGCCGCTCGCTGCTTCCAGCCCTTGAGAATCCGGAGAGCGCCGGACGATTGTTCTTCGATCATGTCGGCATCGCTCTTGCCGCGTATCTGCTCGACAACTACCGGGGCGGCTCCCGCCCGCTGGCTCAATCAAGCGAACTATCGCGTTCGCAGATGAACAAGATCGAAGAATATCTACTCACCGATCTGACGAAGGATCACACGCTGGAATCTATCGCAGCAATCTGCGGAATGCCGGTTAGCACCTTTGCCAAAGCGTTCCGGCAGACTAACGGAATGGCCGTGCACCAATGGCTACGGAGACGCCGCACTGAAAGGGCGGCTCGCCTCCTGGCCGAGTCGGATGAGAGCATTGCCAGCATCGCCTACGACTGTGGCTTTACCGATCAAGCTCATCTCACGCGCATATTCACCAATCTCTACGGGGCAACTCCTGGAGCCTACCGTTCGCAGATGTCGCCCCGCAAGCGAGCGTGAGGGCGGATCACACCTGGCCGATTGCTGCTCCTCGTGGCAGAGCCGTTTCGAACAAAGACGATGYCCAGTCAACGAACGCGCGCACGACGGGCGAGAGGTGGCGTGAGGTCGGATAAAGTATCGAAATCGGAGTAGCCGGCGGACGGAAATCCGGAAGCAACTCGACGAGAAGACCGTCTTCCAAATAGGGCTGAACGATATAGTCAGCCAGTCTTACAACACCATGATGGCGAAGGCCGAGGGCAAGATAGGCGGAAGTCTCATTCACTGTCACCGCTCCGTCAACGGGTACGGTTTCCATTTCCTCGCCACTGCCATAGGCCCACTTCTCAGCAGCACCGTCACCATGGAAATAGCCGATCAGCTGATGTGCCCTGAGGTCGCTCGGTGTCTGCGGCGCAGGATTAGAGGCGAGATATTGCGGGGTGGCACAGGTGACCCAATGAAAGCCGCCGATACGTCTTCCCACCAGCGCCGAATCCGTCAACTGGCCGGTCCTGATCGCGCAGTCGACACCTTCCTGTACGAGGTCCAGCCGCCTATCATTTGCTCCGATCGCAAGCCGTATGCCGGGGTGACGGTTCCTGAAAACGTCCAACGCGGGAAGGACGACCGAAGTCGCGATAGACACTGGCATATCAACCCGGAGCCGGCCCTGGAGAGAGGTCGGGTCCCTGCGCAAGCTCGCCTCTACAGCACCTATGTCCTGCAGGATGCGAAGGCATTCACGGTAATATGCCTCTCCGTCGGCCGTAAGACTGAGATTTCTCGTGGTTCGTTGAAGTAATCGCACGCCAAGATGTTTCTCGAGCCGATTCAAAGCCATCGTTACCGAGGAACGGGGGGATGACAAGGTCGAAGCAGCCTTGGAAAGGCTCCCCGCCTCCACTACGCGGACGAATACCTCCATTGTCTTCAGCCGATCCACGGGTCGCAGTCTCCTTCCGTTCGAAGGTATCATCTAAGGATACACGGTGGCGTCTTCAATCTACGTGCCGGTCAGGTAGGGTGATGGTTTTTCGCTCGTTACAAATGCGAATACACCTACAAAACTATCCTCTCACCAAACTCGAGTATAATTCAAAGAGCGCGGGAGCAATGATAGCTTCTTCTCGTCCGTAGCGAAGTTGTCCTCCCCTGGCGTAGCGGACCACGCGTTATCGCGTGATACTCGCTTCGGTGTCCCCCCTCCCCCCGAAGCGCCGCGGACATAAGTCCGCCGAGGCCGCCTCTCCGCCAGAGGCGGCCTCGCCCCCTCCGAGGAGGACGCGGATTAGAGGCCTACCCGTCCGCAGTCACTTATGCTCGAGTATAATCCTACTGCTCTTCTCTCGTGTGATAGGTTTCGAACCGTTCGGGTCATGCTCGAGGGATGTAGTCCGCCCACATTGGGCACTATCTCGCCGTCGGGTTGCCTCACGGAACATCTTGTCCATGACTACAGGGGTACTTGGGTGGCATCAAACAGCTGGTTGAAAGAGGGAGTCGCCACGAGGGAGTTCGTTCATGACGCTCCCGGAGTGGCACTTGCGTTCATTCTGGTTGGAGTGGTTTTTTACATAGACGCGTTTACGACTATCGAAAGCGCGATAGCCGTCCTCTACGTCATAGCACTCCTCCTTGCAGCTCCACTGCTCACTCGTTCCGGCACGGTGCTGTTGGCGAGCATATGCGGCATGCTTTCATTCGCTGCCTTTGCCATCGGACATGCGGAAAGCATCGATGTGGCAAGCACGCTCAGGCTCGTCGTGTCTTTGGCTGCCCTCTCTATCACTAGTGCTCTGATCCTTRGGAACGATGCCGCCCACAATCAGCTTCTCGCGGCAAACAGCGCCCTTTCCGAAAGCGAAACGCGATATCGGTCTATTTTCGAGCAGAGCCGCGTCGCCCTCTGGGAACGTGATTACTCACTCGTTCGGGATTTCCTCATTTCTTTGAAAGCGGACGGAATCCGCGACTTCCGCACATATGCCCTGGCCAATCCGGATATAATGGCGGACGCGGTGTCTCGGATAAGAACGATCGCTGCCAACGAAGCTGCGCGAGAGCTTCTCGGACTTCCTCCGGAGGAAGACCTCCCGGTCTCTCTAACTTCCTACCTGTCGACGGACACGGAATCGATGCTTGAGATGCTCGACTGCATCTTCAGCGGTCGAAACAGGTTCGAAGGTAAATGCTATATCGTTGCACGCGATGGCACCGAACGCGAGGTCCTACTCAGTCTACGGTTTCCTGATGATCCCGGTGCATTCCGGCGTATCGCCGTCGGCATGCTCGACATCACGCAGCGCGAGAAGACCCAGCGTGCATTACGGGACGCGCAGGCAGAATTGGCGAACGCCGCTCGAGCCGCGACTGTCGGAGCGATGTCTGCTTCGCTCGCCCACGAGTTGAACCAGCCGCTCGGCGCTATCGTGGTCAACGCTCAGACGATGATCCGGTGGCTCGACAAGGAACCTCCCGACCTGGGTGCGGCGAGACGCTCCGCCGAACGGATGATCCGGGACAGCCAGCGGGCCAGTGACATCATTCTAAACGCCCGCAACCTCATAAAGCAGGAAGCGCGAACGTTCGAGGATGTATCGGTACCCGAGCTTGTAGAGGAAACACGCGCCTTGATGGATCACGACCTCCAGCGCGAAAACGTTCTACTGATCGTCGATGTGGAGAAGGGACTCCCGACCGTCCACGCAGTCCGCATTGAGCTCCAGCAAGTCCTGATAAACCTCATCGCCAATGGCATTCAGTCGATCGCCACAGTGCCAGGTGGGGACCGCCTGATCCATGTTTCGTTGGCCAGAAAGTCCGACGACACGCTCGCGCTCAAGGTCCGGGACTCCGGTCCTGGGATCGCGGACGCTGTCATGGACAAGCTGTTTGCGCCATTCTTCACCACGAAGGCAATGGGCATGGGGATGGGTCTCTCCATTTGCCGGACCACCATGGAGGCGATCGGGGGCAGCCTGACGGCAGCGAACCACCCCTTGCGAGGGGCCATCTTCGAGATGACAATTCCCATCAAGGCAATCCAATGAGCTTGCAGAAGACAACGGCCACGGCAATTCCCGTTCCGACTGTTCATATCGTTGAGGACGACGAAGCGTTTAGAGAATCACTGACCGATCTGTTCCGATCCGTGTCGATCGCCGTTGCGAGCTATCCGAACACCTCGGAGTTTCTTCGCCAGGCTGGAAACTTTGCCCTCGGCTGCCTTCTGCTCGATGTCCGCCTCCCCGGGATCAACGGCCTCGATTTTCAAGCCGAGCTCGAGCGGGCCGGGAACCGCCTGCCGATTATCTTTATGACCGGCTACGGCGATATCCCGATGAGCGTGAGGGCGATGAAGGCCGGAGCACYGGATTTCCTGACGAAGCCGTTCCGAGACCAGGACGTGTTGGATGYGGTCAACGCGGCGTTCCAGGTCAGCGCGTCACGCCAAAAACAGTCGGAGGCGATGCAGCTACTCGACGGGAGGTACAGGAGCCTTACCGAGCGGGAGCGCGAGGTGATACATGAGGTCGTCAAAGGCCTGATGAACAAGCAGATCGCGTATAACCTTGGCATCAGCGAAATCACGGTAAAAATCCACCGGGGTAACGCTATGCGGAAAATGGAAGCGAAATCGGTCGCCGAACTCGTAAAACAGTTCGAGACGCTGTCGTCCTATCGGACTCACACTGACGTATGATACCCCCGACAGGGCTTTCGGGGTACGGTCAGTAATCGAAACAACCCACGAAAGCCCAGTGCCGTGCCGCAGACATCTACCATTGCCATCGTTGACGACGATGACGCCATTCGCGAAGCTCTCGACAGCCTTGTGCAGTCATGCGGGTATGAAAGCCGCCTCTTCACTTCCGCCGAGGATTTTTTGGCCCATCAGGATAGGGCGACAATCGATTGCATGTTGTTGGATGTCAAAATGCCGGGGCTCAGCGGCCTCGAACTGCAGGATCGGCTTAACCAGCAGCCATCCAAACCGCCAATCATTTTCATGACGTCGTATCGCGATGAGAAAACGAGAAGCGTTGCTTTGGATGGAGGCGCGTTGGCGTTCCTGGCGAAACCGGTGGAAGTCGCCTGCCTGATCCATTTCATCGAGCTCGCGTTAAAACGTTAAATTGAGGCGGTGCCTGCTGCGAGCCGGCATCGCAACTGGTCCAAGYGCCAGAGACGGAGTTGATGCCTACGCTTCTGCCCATCTTATGCGACTTTGCACCGTCCGGACTCTGTGGAAAATGAAAACGAGCAACAACGGCACGTGATGCAGGCCACGCTCCGAGAAAATGGCCCCCGCAAGCGAGGGCCATGAAAACTCGGGCTATGCCAAGTTGCCGCGCGTTTACACCGCGCTTAGGATACCCGAGAAGTGTTCTCAGGCGTCCGGTTGAGACTGTGGACTCACTAGCCACCCCGAAGATTGCCTCAATCCAATCATGCTTCAAGGGTTTTCAGCTATTTTTGCTGCAATCTTAAAAGGCATGATCGCCTGACGCCAATACACCCCTGATCGACCTAGAAAATGCCGTTGTGTAGTGCACGCCCTACCTCCTAAAGGGACAACGCGCCGGCACGTTCTGCTGCATCCAAAACGTTCGAACGATAGCGCCCTCATACTAGGATAGAGCACCGTGGCGGGCGGCCAGGGCCATGGAGAACTCCGGAGCATTGCATTGTCGGTACGGAAGCAATCCGGACCGCCGCAGGATGCTGCACCTGAAAACCTCCAACTTAAATAGGCGATCGGACGTTTGCGAATAGCATATTAAGTCCCTCGGAAATCGTGGGATGAGCGAAGATGCAATCCCTCAGGGAGGTGTATGGAAGTTTGCCGATCATGGCCATCTGCACAACGCTCATGACGTCGCCGGCATTAACACCCAACATACTGAAGCCGAGGATTTCGTCGTTTTGCGCCGCGATGATCGCCTTCATGAAACCGCCCCGTCGCGATAAGGTTCGAGCACGCGGAATAACGTCCATCGGCAACCTTGCGACGCGGTGGTCCACCCCTTTCCTACGCGCCTCATCTTCGCCGAGGCCGATACGAGCGAATTCAGGGTCTATGAATACGCAATAGGGTATGGTCCTGTCTGACGTTCGCCGCGGACCGCCGTACAGGTCGCTCTTGACGATCCGGTAGTCGTCGAGCGACGCATGGGTGAACATCGGAGTGCCCGCAACCTCACCCATTGCCCAGATTCCCGTCGCCGTCGTCCGTAGACGATCGTCCACCTTAATAAATCCTCGGTCATCCATTTCGACGCCGGCGAGCTCTAGTCCCATGTTCTCCGTACGCGGCTTACGGCCGGTTGCCACCAGCAGGTGTGTACCATCGAACGTACTGCCATCAGCCGCGGTTAGGGTCACTGCCTCGCCGGACTTCCCGCTTACCTGGGATACATTGCAACCAAGCGCGATCTTGATGCCCTCGTCCTCCATCGTCTTCAAAATCGCCGCCGCAACGTCAGCGTCTTCTCGGGGCAGCAGACGCGGACCGCGCTCGATGAGCGTGACGTCTGCCCCCAATCTTTTGAAGGCCTGCCCAAGTTCAAGGGCTATGAACCCGCCGCCGAGGATCAACAGCTTTCGCACAGGTCCGGTAAGCCTCAGCGCCTCTACGTGCGTCAGGGGGTCAGCTTCCTGTAGCCCGGGGATTTCGGGGATATCCGCGACGGTGCCGAGATTGAGGAAAATCCGGTCAGCCGTTAGTTGGCGTGACCCGCCAACTTCCGTGACTTCGATAGTCCGGGGTGCAACAAACCTACCCCAACCGATCACGAGTTCCAGGCCACTAGCGTCGAAACCTGACTGGTTTGTTTTCACCATCTCAGCCACGACATTGCCGGTGCGGGCGGCAACGATGCTCATATCCGGCCCCACCGCTGATCCCGGCATTCCAAATTGCGCGGATGCGGTAAGAAGGTGCGCGATTTCAGCGCTCCTGATTAAGGTCTTGCTTGGAATGCAAGCGACGTTGATGCATGACCCGCCAATCATGCCGGCCTCGATCATCGCCACTCGTTTTCCTGCTCGCGCCTCGTCCATTGCAAGCGTCTTTCCAGCCTTGCCGCCCCCGAAAACGATCAGATCGTATTTTTCAACCACGTCCATAGGTCACTCCTCATGCGTTTATCCCGCACGAATACCCACGCATTTCGGGAGCGTATTGAACGCTATCTTCGTACGTTGTTCCCGCCCGTCGCGGCGGAACCCTACAGCAGGGTGTGAAGCGTTAAACCTAAGCGTTAGGTGGCAGACCGTGCGTCTAATACCGGGACAGGTCGCTCCCCCGTATCTTTTCCTCACCGACATAGAGCGGTTCACGAAACTCCCGAACAACGGAAAGGAATA
Organism: Rhizobium sp. LCM 4573; assembly: GCF_001854865.1. GTDB lineage: Bacteria > Pseudomonadota > Alphaproteobacteria > Rhizobiales > Rhizobiaceae > Neorhizobium. The sequence continues at coordinate 43,242 of NZ_MDDW01000003.1, forward strand.
CGAAATGTCCCTCAAACTCATCGCACTCACCACGACCATCGCCACTATCGCAGCCGTTGCAGTCACGGCTCCGCAAGCTTTCGCACTCGAACCGATTCAGGGGAGCATCACGTACGGCGGGCAGCAGGCTACCCGTCTCACGAAGGCTCCAATCGGCAGTGTTGTCCCCCACGATTTCTATTCGAACGGCGAACACTACCGCGAGACCTACGTCATTGCTCCTGACCGGAGCTTGTCTCTCGTCTCCCGCGTTCGCTCCAACAACTAAAGCGACAAAACCGGAGATGGCTGCGTCGGCATCCATGGCCACGAACGCAGCCAATTTCCCGCCGCTACAGCGCATCTCAGGGCCAGGTCGCCTCGGCTGATCCATAGTCTCGAACGAGACCTGCCCGCCGCTTCAGATTGAGGAAACACGATGCCGGACTTTTACAGAAAAGTAGTCGCTGCAGCAGGGATATCACTTTCCCTTTTCCCCGGCCTCGCATCGGCCGACCTGCTCAACCTCGCGTTCCCCGAACGCATCCCGACGCCAATCGCGCGTGACCGGGGCGACCCTACGGGCCACGGCAGGTCCACCCAAAGTCGATCACTTCATGGGAAGAAAAAGGAAGGCCACAGCCGTCAGCCGCGGACGACCAAGCCTCGTTGATCGTACCAGTTGGAAACTCCACGCCCTATCGGGCCCGATCTCTACTCTTGTTTCTGGATACAGTCATGATCAGCAAGCGCAAGGCAACCGTTCGCCAGCTGCCCAATCTTTCAAACGTCCTGGCCACCTATACTTTGCTTCTGGGGCTTTGCGCGGTGGCCGCCACTTTAAGCCATATGCCGTGATCGCGAGCGCTTGGTTTGGCGGAACCTCAACACGGCTGCGGTGAAGCCCCGAAGCTCCGGCCTTCGCGAGGTATTCCGAGACGACCAATCGCCGTCTCGGAGCGCTCGCCGCTTACGTCGCTCAAGCGGAGCTGGACTAAAGCAAACCGACAGCCTTCGCCACGCCGGCTCCGTACTCTGGATCGGCGCGTCGGCAATTTTCGATATGACGCCGTATAACCTCCTCGCTCGCCCCGTCGATCGCGCGTGCCGTGTTTTCGAACAGAACCTGTTTCTGGGAAGGCGTCATCATACGGAAGAGGTTACCCGGCTGCGAGTAGTAGTCCTCGTCGACGCGATGGTCCCAATGTGCCGCGGGACCGTCGATGGGAAGCGGCGGCTCCGAGAAATCGGGTTGATCCCGCCACTCCCCTGCGCTGTTCGGAAAATACGAAGGTGTTCTGCCGAGGTTGCCGTCCACTCTCATCTGTCCATCGCGGTGGTAGCTGTGTACCGGGCATTGCGCGGCGTTGACGGGGATGTGGTTGAAGTTGACCCCGAGGCGGTAGCGTTGAGTGTCCGCGTAGGAAAACAGGCGGGCCTGCAACATCTTATCGGGCGAGAAGCCGATACCCGGCACGACATTCGCCGGCGAAAATGYCGCCTGCTCGACTTCCGCGAAGAAATTTTCAGGGTTCCGGTTCAACTCCATCACACCGACTTCGATCAACGGGTAGTCAGCGTGAGGCCAGACCTTGGTCAGATCGAATGGGTTCAGATGATAGCTCGCCGCGTCCGCCTCCGGCATCATCTGCACATACATCGTCCACCGCGGGAAGTCTCCGCTTTCGATGCTGTAGAAGAGGTCCCGCTGGTTGCTTTCCCTGTCCTTCGCGATGACGGCCTCAGCCTCCTCGTCCGTCAGGTTTTCGATGCCCTGCTGCGTCTTGAAGGTGAACTTCACCCAGAACCGTTCATTCTCCGCATTGATGAAGCTGAAAGTATGGCTACCGAAGCCGTGCATATGCCTGAAGCTCCGCGGGATACCGCGGTCGCTCATCACGATGGTGACTTGATGAAGCGCTTCCGGGAGCAACGACCAGAAATCCCAGTTGTTGTGGGCGCTCCGCATCCCGGTTCGAGGATCGCGCTTGATGGCATGGTTTAGGTCGGGGAAGCGCAACGGGTCCCGGAAAAAGAACACGGGCGTGTTGTTACCGACGAGGTCCCAATTGCCCTGTTCGGTGTAGAATTTCATCGCGAAGCCACGGATATCGCGCTCGGCATCCGCTGCGCCGCGCTCTCCGGCGACGGTTGAGAAGCGCACGAACATCGGCGTCTTCTTGCCGACTTCGGAGAAAAGCCTCGCGCGGGTGTACCGGGTGATGTCTTGTGTGACGGTAAAGGTCCCATAAGCACCCGCGCCCTTGGCATGCATTCGGCGCTCCGGGATGACCTCGCGATCGAAGTGCGCCAGCTTTTCGATCAGCCAGACATCCTGCAGAAGCGCTGGACCGCGGGGGCCTGCGGTCTGGATATTGAGGTTGTCGACGACCGGTGTCCCGGAAGCGGTGGTGAGTGGTTTCTTCTTTTCATCGTTCATTTAAATTTGCTCCGTCTTGGGAAGTCCCGAAATTCCCGACGCTCGCCCCAGCCGTCTTGTATGGCACCAGGAATCGTTGAAAGGTGGCGGCCCCTTTCCAATCCGAAGGTGCTCGCGTACCCGCCCCAGACAGCCGACCCGCCACGCCGGTCCACGACCGGAAAACCCTTCTAGTGGCCGATCAAGCGGTAAAGCGGTGCAAGGCGTCGTTAAAGTTTTCGAATGCGTTCGTCGGCGCGGCGGCGAGAGCCGTCACTGTCCCTCGGTCAAGGACTTGAGATACAAAATCACGCTCTGTCGGTCGTCCGGCTTAGGAACGCTGAGTGTCATCTTTGTCCCCGGTATCAGCTTCCGCGGATTCTGAAGGAAGCTGTCCAGAGTCTGCTCGTCCCAGACCAGGGTCGAGGATGCGAGACCCGGAGAATAATTGTATCCGGCAGCTTTCCCGGCGGTCTTTCCCACGATCCCAGCGAGTCCAGGTCCCGTCTTGTTCTGATCGGACGGGGCGTGGCAAGCAGCGCACCGTTTGAATACTTTCTCTCCCTGTTCCAGACTGCTTTCTGCCAGCGCGGAAGACAGGTTAGCCGGAAGGGCCATGATCGTGATCAGGGCAAACTTGGAAAAGCGATGCAATGTAGCCTCCTTGGCTGCGCCAATCGTCACACTCGATGCGGTGCTAGGTGACGTTCGGAATTGATTACGGCTTGAGAAGTTCGGGGGTGACCGGAAGCTGTCGGACCCGCTTCCCTGTCGCGGCGTAGACTGCGTTAACGACGGCCGGCCCTATACCTGAGGTGCCGGATTCCCCGACGCCGAAGGGCTTGTCACCGCTACCAATCAGATGCACCGTCACACGTGGCGCTTCGTCCATTCTGACCGCCGCATAGGTGTCGAAGTTGCCCTGGTCGACACGTCCGTCGGTGAAGGTTATCTCCCCGTACAGAGCCGCTGAGAGCCCAAAAATCGCGCCGCCCTGTATCTGGGCTTTGACGGTGTCGGGATTGATGATTTTTCCGCAATCGACCACCGAGGTGACCTTGGAAACTCTCACCGCCCCGGTTTTATCCACGGTGGCCTCGGYGATGTGAACGAGGATCGTGCCGCCAAAGTCCTGCAGGAGGGAGATGCCTCGTCCAGTGCCGGCGGGTAGCGGAGTACCCCAACCGGATTCTTCTGCGGCCTTATCCAACACTGCGAGCGCCCGGGGGTTGTTCTTTACGTGCTCGCGCCGGAACTCTAGCGGGTCTTTCCCGGCGAGAGCCGCGAGTTCATCGACGAAACCTTCGACGATGAAGACATTGTGCGTGGTGCCCACTCCCCGCCAGAATCCCGTTTGGAACGAGTGATCCTCGTAACGAACGTAGTCGACGTGAATATCCGAGAGTTCATAGGGCCCTGTCGCGCTGGTCACAGCATCGGGATCAAGACCGTTCTGCACGGCGATCGGCAGCCACCGTGCCAGGGGCGACGGACCGACGACGCGGTGAAGCCAGCTTGTGATATGGCCTTCGCTATCGAGGCTAGCCTTCAGTCGGTTGAAGTAGGCGGGCCGATAGAAGTCATGTTGAGTATCCTCTTCGCGGCTCCAGATTACCTTGACGGGATAATCCACCTGCCTCGCAATCAGAACCGCCTGTGTGACGTTATCGGCCTCGGCCCGTCGACCGAACGAGCCCCCGAGGTACTGGTTATGGATTTCGACGCGGTCTAGCGGCAGGCCCGCAGCGGCGGCAGCCGCTTTTTGCGCCCGCGTTGCGGCTTGGGTTCCGAGCCAGACATCACACCTGCCATCGTGGATGTGTGCCGTGCAGTTCAACGGCTCCATGGGCGCGTGCGCCAAGATCGGTAACCGGTAGTCCGCCTCGAGACGACGCTCTGCCCGTGAAAACACGCCCGCGACGTCGCCCTTCTGCACAGCGACGACTCCATCGCCGTCCGCGGCATTCTCGAGGTTGGCCATGTGTTGAGCTGTCGAGAACTGGCCATTCGGCCCGTCATCCCATGTCACCACAAGCGCATCCAGCCCCTTCTTTGCCGCGGCCCAGTGATCCGCGATGACGGCAACGGCATCATGAATGCTTATTACATCGCGCACGCCCGCTGTTTTCCGCGTGGCGCTATCGTCAACACTAGCGACCCGCCCTCCAAGCACTGGCGATGCGATAACCGCGGCGATTTTCATGCCGGGTAAATCGACGTCGATCCCATATTGCGTTGTGCCCGCCACCTTTTCCGGTGCGTCCAGCCGCTTCTGCGGCGTACCAATTAATTTGTACGACGAAGGGTCTTTGAGGATGACCTGTTGGGGCACGGGCATCGTTGCGGCGTCCGCGGCAAGGTCACCATAAGCGATGCGTCGAGCAGACTTGCCGTGTATCACAAAACCACTGTCAGCATGACAATCGGTCGCGTCTACGCCCCATCGCGCCGCCGCGGCGGAGATCAGCATCATGCGAGCAGCGGCACCTGCCTGCCGCATGGGGTCCCATGCAGCCCGCATCGAAAGCGATCCGTCCGTTTCCTGCGCTCCCATAATCGGATGCGCGTACACTGTGTCGTTGGCTGGTGCGTGCTCCAGTTGGACGGCGTCCAGACCGACCTCGAGTTCCTCCGCGATCAACATTGGAACGGAGGTGTACGTGCCCTGCCCCATCTCCACGTACGGCATCGTAAGGATAATTGTGCCGTCCGTCTCAATTCTGATGAATGCATTCGGGACGAAGGTCTGTTTGACAGCCTCCTTCGCAGAAGCCGGGTCGAAGGAAACACCGATCAGAAGACCTCCTCCAGCCGCTGCACTGGCGAGGAGAAAGGAACGACGCGATAGCCCGGCCTGTGGCAGATCGGAGACGGGCTTCATTGTGCGTTCTCCATCGTCGTTGCATCGAGGTGAGCGGCATATTTGATCGCGTCGCGAATGCGGTTGTAGGTTCCGCAACGACACAGATTTCCCGACATCGCCGCGTCGATATCCTCATCCGTAGGATCAGGGCTTTCGGTCAGCAGTGCGGCTGCCGACATCATCTGACCAGGTTGGCAATAGCCGCATTGAACAACCTCGAGATCGAGCCACGCCTTCTGAATACGACGTCCGGGGTCCGTGGTCGCCAAGCCTTCTATCGTGGCTATCTCGGATGCCCCGACGCTGTCGATCGGCGTCTGGCAAGCTCTCGTCGCGACACCATCGATATGCACGGTGCAGCAACCGCAGAGACCCACGCCGCACCCGAACTTGGTGCCTTTGAAACCGAGGATGTCACGCAAAGCCCAAAGCAGCGGCGTGTCGCCGTCCGCTTCCACGGTCATGCTGCGACCATTGATGTTGAGGTTGTAGGCCATTCGTCCTTCTTCCCTATTTGACAGCCAGCACGACCGCTCTCGGGAGTCAGCGGTCTCTTGCAAAACCGGGTTGGTAGCGTTGGGAGGAGACATAGCGAGCTCGGCGCAGTGCTCCAACGCCGTCAGAATTGCCAACTGACGTCAATTTTCTTGAACAAAGGGGGGAAGCGTTGAAGGAGCGCCATTGAGACGATTTCTGTGGAGTGTGTGACGAAGGACCTGGTTCGACCGCAAAGTTGATGAAAGGGACGTTCAAACTGGCCTGGCGATGAGAGGCACGCCTGACCTTAGGCATCAGGCGATGGCGCGATCAGCGAGCCGGCGCTCGTGGGCCTTGTTGGGCGGCAAAGCCGAGACCTTTAAGCTGGGGACGCGTGAAGTGAGTCGGGATGCGCGATTGTTTGCCATGAGGCGATCGTTGATGCGCCGGCCGTTGATCAGGTTTACCATTCAGCAATAAGGTATCGAAAGGGGCCGCTCATGCTTGACCAACGAGACATAGAAGAATTCGAATCCATCTACATTGCTGGCATAATGGTCGCGATGGATGTCGGGAGCGTTCGGCGTGTCGCATTCATTCTGGAAGAATGGAGCGAATTCGTTGAGACATCTGGGCAGGCTCCGTGGGCTGATGTCTTCGCGGCCGCTAGAAATTGGCTCRCCAAAAGCGAAGAGTACGAGCATGTTCATGGTGAAGGCAGCCTGTTGAAGACCGATCATCCCATTCTTCGGAGGCTGAACGCCATTCGCGCTCAACGTGCCGGATATGGTGTCGCCGCTCGCGAGGATTCGTATGACAGTGCCCCCGATAGGTCTTCCTCGGTTTCAAACGCTTCCGTCCAAGAACCGGATACGAGAGCAGCATAACGCACAGTTGTCCGACCATCGGGCTTGAACAACGTCGCTCTAAACCATTGTTCTCTCTGAACCTCGCGTCGTTTATTGAGGATGCTCTCGACTACGAGCTTTATCTGAACATCAGCACTTACGCCCCATGCGGCGTTTTCATCACTGAAGGCTCCAAGGAACACACCCATGTGAGAGCGTGCTTCAAAGAAGGTGAAGCCCTCAATGATGATTTTCTTCGGGCCTTTGCTGATTACGATCTCTGTCATAAAATACCTCATGTTCGAACGAGGTGTTCGTATCAAGGCAGCGTAAACAACCTGCGAACGAACATGCGCCGAGATTGGCCGAAGACGACAGCTGTAAAAAAGAGGCCAAGGATAGTGGTGCGCAGACCTCAGGTCGGCCCATTAATATCGCCCCCCACCTCGAACTCCGTTTAATAGATTGCCCACACCGAAAGCGTGGGTGAGCTTGCTCATGTGGCTGACCACCGCGCAGTCGAGCGCCTCCCCAAGTCCTTCATTCAAGTACGTGGTTGTATCCCGAAGCCGATTCCCCTTCATCCTAGCGGCAACTGCTCTACAAATTCAGGCTTCGTCTTAGGGTTTGGGCTGAATGATTGGTGGATGTCACCCCGCCAACCTAATTTCTCTTGTGAGAGCTTGGTCAAAACCTCCACCGCCGGGCAACTTTCCTCGCACGATATGCTACCGGCAATGCAGATCGACGAGACCGAGGTGGCATGGGTCTAGCAAAACCGCGTATGGGAGTGCCGGAAAGGAAATGGTCGATGACACTCTGCTTGTAGACGGGCGTCGCGATGACGCGACCGCGGGGAAAGTAGGTCAGCCACCAGATCAATCCCGTGGAAGGCAGCCAAGGCGACGAAAAGTCCGCATCACCAAAATCTAGGTACACGGGGTGACTGCCTCCTCTCCAGCGTCCGATGATCGCCGACGTCTGATCCGACAGAAGCCATGCCCGCGCCTTCGTTTCGGCCGATGGAGCATGGGTCAGCGACTCCTGGAATGACGGCAGATCGCGTTTTAGCCGAGTGCCGTTCACGATCCACACCATGCGGCCGTAGAAGGCCTCGCGAGAGGCCCTCTCCTCGGGCGTGATAGCCGAATACTGGAACTCGAGGATGCTACCGCTCGCCGTTTTTACATCGGCTATGTGGACCTCGCCGTTGCATGCGGCATGCCTGATCTCCTGCCACTCCGCAGGAAACTGGTTCTTCCACCCGCGATGCCATTCGGTTTCGGGTTCCCACCAGTGGTCACAAGCGATGGTACTCTTATGAGCCCAATGGTGCAGTCGTCTGAGACCGCACTTGGGGATCATGGGCGATGAGCATCCGGGGCAAATCCCGCGAACGCCTGCCGTCGCCTCCACACGGATTCCTTCTACGAGGGCATATTTCATTGTCATCTCCAAACAGCCATGAGCCGCGCCAGAAACGACGCACGCTCGGTTCACAGGGGAAAATGGCGGGCGGCTTGGATACCGCTTGGAGATTCTTCGGGCAGTTTCGACTGCCTCGTGTTCTTAGCCGTCCGGTCCGCCTGGCGGCCAATCGAAGACTAGAGGCTTGTTCCCAAGAATGCAATGCGGCCAGGAACGAGCAGCCCGACCAGGCGGTCTTAGATTTCGATGCGTCACGTCTTTTACGCGGAGGTGATTAGCAATTGCCAGCTTTTGGGGACAGACCAGTTTATCCTAGCCCCCCCTGAGGTTGACTTCGATAGGTACGATAGCGATGTCTACGTGCCCCTGGACGACTTCGAGAGTTTTGAATGCCTCGGAGCAGACGATCTTCCGGGTTATGTTGCCGTGACGTTCTTCAAAATCATCGGCGGGCGAAAGCTTTGGTTACGTAGCTATCTTTATAGCCCGTCCGGGTACATCAGTGATTTTGCCACGCCATCCGAGGCGCTTCAGGCGGCGCGGGCGCACAGAGAGCATGATCCTAGTCGCGAGGGATGCTGTCGTTGGATTGGCATGCGGATGCGCGTGCTTCGGCTGCGACAGGCAGCTGATTGCCAGAAATGGCGGTGAAGTCTGCGCCCATTCCTTTGCGCACCGCCCGAAGGATATGATGGTTGACTGCTTTTCTGCCCGTTTGCGCCGGCTGTATTCTTCGGTGAACCTATTACTAGAGAGGTTCGGTATGTATCAGATAGCTATTGACAGAGTGTCAGGCGGATTGCGGGTGATGCGTTCCCTTCGAGAGATGGGTGACGTGTTCACACTTCGAAACATATTGGATCRCAACGAGGAGTTCTATCGGCAGAACGCCAACGAAGATCAGCTACGCGAATTCGAGGAAATCCAGTCAGCAGTGATGTCCATGACCGAGAAGGAAGCGCGCGAAGGTGTTGGAGCTTGCCTTGATTTGTTGCATCCGTCGGTGGTGAATGCTTACAACAGGCCTGTGCCAAGAATAGTTGCTATCGTAGACAAGCGCGGTGGACTTATTTAAGTACCTTGCCTGCCGCTAGGCCGCCCTTTGCTCATCGCCCAGAAGATAACGTCACGGACTGCGTGACGTCGGGTGAAACAGCCCGTCATGACCTCGAAGGCAGAGGCTATCCGCCAACAGAACAAAGGCCAGCTCGAGTTACTCGCAGCGACGCAGTCGTTGCTCATGGACACTTGGGCGATTCCCTTTGTCTTCCAGTGCAATGCTTAGAAGAACCATTCCGACAACGTTTGCGCCGGTCAGATAATAGGGCGATGCTTGGAGAGCCGGTCATTTGAAAGTCGGCTTTCAGGGAGCGCGTATGGTTTACAACGTCATGTCAAACTCTATACCCACGCCTTTTGATCTTCTCGTCAATTTCGAAGATTCTGGCAACGCGACATTCGTCTCCTACCTCTTTCAAGCGAAGTCCGAATGGCTGTCCAAAAACCTTTCACCTGAACAGAGGCTTAGGTGCGAAGCCATCCGCAAACGCCTCGAGGTGTGGCAAGAACAAGAGAGACAGGAAGGCCCCGGCGCAGCCTTGAATCTCAGTCATGAGAAAATGATGGCGGTGTTCAATGAGCGACGTTGGGTCAGAATGAAATTTGCCAATCAAATAGCAAATGCGGAACGCGTGGCATCACTACAACCCGGCGCGCCCGCAAACGCGACTTAGAAATCAGATTGTTGGAACGTCACCAGCAACCATGGAGTTGGAAAGTTCGAGGCTTGTGAGAAATACGGCATTGGTGGAAAGGACCACCGAAAACGGCCGCAGGTCATTTTACGCCTATCTCGATGCCCTTCGCCGCTTCCGGCCGTCCCAACTCATCCTTCAGCCAGCATTCCTTTTTTTTCGCCACATAGGCGAAGGCCTTGCAGGCATTGTCACCGATGCAGGATACAAAGCACTCAAGGTAGTTCGTCTGCCGAAGCCGCTTGTAGTCGCCTCCGGGAATGTCCATGCCTGAGTAGCTAGTGAAGTTTGATATGATGAGGTCGGCCGCCTTCGACGAGGAGTACGCGGCCCTGGCGTCCCTGTTCCGGATGAGGGCGACCACGTTATCCTTTAGGAAGCAAAAACGGTGCTTGGCGTTGTAGGTGATCGCCTTGCACCGGCCGTCACCGTCGCAAGCATTCCGACATCCTTGATAGCTGACCCCCTTCAGGGTCGTGTAATCGAAGCCGATAGCGTCGTAACCTGCGGCATCGACCAAGGTCGTCGGGGCAACCTGGCGCGGCAGGCTCTTTACCATCTCCTCGCGTTGCACCGATGCCTGTAGCTCCACGTTTCCATAGCACAGAACCTGATGAACCGACGGCGAAACCTTATCCGCCAGATCGGCGGTGGATAAAACTGGGTGCCCGCCGTCCTTGTCGCCCGAAAGGCTTGTGACGTTTTGCGACTGCATGAACAGGTCGGCGACCGATGCTTTGATGGCGAAATTCACGTTCTGGGCAGTGATCCCGATTTCATCCGCGGCCTTCTTCGAAAACGTGGCGCTGGTTATCCCGAGCAGTAAACCGTCACGATCGACGACGGGACCGCCCGAATTACCGGGTTGAATCGGTGTAGATATCTGGAGGTAACGGGTGTCGTTCTTCAAGCCCGCCAGTGCGTTTACGTTGCCCGTGGTGATCTTGACTGAATTCGACAGGAGATCGGCCAGCGGATAACCTATGGCGACGATGTCCTCGCCGAGCCGCGTCGGAGCGCGACGGAACGCCAGTGGCGTCCACGGTTTATCCGATGATACCTTGATCAACGCTAGGTCATTGATAGAATCGATCCGCGGATCGGTTGCAATCCCCCTGCCCTTGACCTCGATGCGCTCGCATCCCTCGACGACGTGGGCGTTGGTCATCAGCCATCCGTCGGCTGTCACCGTGAAACCTGTGCCCGATGATTTGGGCTCTTTCGCATGCCCGTGCGCTGACGCCACAGACATGAGAAGAGCCGCCAAGAATGCGCGCCCCGCAACCTTCATATTCGCCCCCACGATCGCGAGAACCGTAGAACACATGGCAGCTCGATTTCAACTACATATTGTAGGGACTATTGATGTGCGGCCGTAGCGAGCCGCTGACACCCGTCGTCCTCGAAGACACACCGGAGGGCGGACTTTTCGGTCCCGTTCGTTTGAGGCCAAGTCGTTCCCGTGACGATAAATTGATGCGGCTTGATCGTTTGTGCCACGCCTGCCCTGGAGCGCGGCACGGTCGGGTATTGGTGGGAGCGATCGGGCAGTCGGCCCACTCCACATCACGGAGAAATGCGTCACGAGGCCGCGAATTTGACCGTCACGCCGCGCTGCCGAAAATAGGCCTGCATTAACTTCCGACCAGAACGATTGTTCTGCACGAGCCTAGCCGGGTCGAATATGGCCTCTTTCAAACCCGCTCGGGTCAACGCTGCCTTGAGAGTTTCGATATGCATGTCGATGTCGGCATTGTCCGCGTGGAGGGACTCATAAATCCGGTTTGTTGCCTCTGCTACCGTAGGTTCGCTCACTCTGTACTCCTGTAGATGTTTGGTGGGCGCTTACCACGTTTTTCTGCGCTGCGGCACCATTGTTCGGTGGCTTTCGTCGTCTCGTTCTAACCAATTTGACAACTGCCCTCAGCTCTCGAACGAGCAAGCCAACTCAACTTCAATGGAAATTCCGCGATTTCACTTTCAAGGTATCAATGTGCAGGTCTGGGATATAGATATCTCTCGCCTGCACGGCAGGCTTGGGATTATCCCGCGGATCAGGCCCGCCTCCATGCCTTGCCTGATCACCACGGCCATGAGGCAGCGGGAATGCGTTGTCGCGTTCACCCAAGCTCGCCAGATCACCGGAGAAATCAAACAGCCGCTGAGCGACGAGGTGGACGACGTCGCCTTCGCGTTGAATCCTCCCGTGGATGCCCATCATCGATGCCGTCATAAGTACCCGCCTCTGGCGCTCGAACAGAGAGGGCCAGACCACCGCGTTGGCGATCCCGGTCTCGTCTTCGAGGGTCAAAAACATGACGCCTTTTGCGGACCCGGGACGCTGACGAACGAGCACCAACCCTGCTGTCCAAAGCCATCGACCATCTCGCTCCCCCATGGCCTCCGCGCACGTGACTATTCGCTTTGCCTTGAGGTCCTGGCGGAGGAAAGACATCGGATGCGCCCTGAGGGTAAGCCCAGTATGGGAATAGTCTTCAACGACCTCCCTACCCTCTGCCATGGATTTCAGTTTGACCGCGGGCTCATTCATTTCGGAGACCGGATGAGCCTCGCGCTCGTCAGCCGCCGCCCACAGTTCCAAGGGTTCATCGCGCAAGGCTTTGATGTCCCAGAGCGCCTGACGGCGTTCCAGTTTCAACGACGGCAGAAATGCATCGGCTTCGGCGAGCTTCACCAGGGAAGCCGTCGGCACGCCTGAGCGCCGCCACATATCGTCGGCGCTCTCGAATGGCTGATCTGCGCGTGCAAGGACAATCCGTGCGGCGTCGACCTGGGATAGGCCCTTGACCACGCGCATGCCGAGCCGGACAGCAAAACGGTCGCTGTTTCCGGCCCTCTCCATCGTGCAGTCCCACCGTGACGCGTTCACGCACACCGGCCGGACCTCTACACCGTGTTGACGGGCATCCGTCACGATCTGGGCAACCGAATAGAACCCCATCGGTTGGCTGTTAATCAGGGCGGTGCAGAAGACGTCAGGATGATGGCATTTCACCCAGGAGCTAGCGTAAGCAATAAGCGCGAAAGATGCCGCATGGCTCTCGGGGAAGCCATAGCTCCCGAAGCCCTCCAGCTGGGCGAACGTCTTCTCCGCGAATTCTCGGGTGTAACCATTGGCGACCATTCCATCGACGAGCTTGTCCTTGAACTTGCTGACGCCGCCGGTGAATTTGAAAGTCGCCATGGCGCGCCTTAGCTGATCGGCCTCGCCCGCCGTGAAGCCCGCGCAGGTCATTGCAACTTTCATCGCGCTTTCCTGAAAAAGCGGGACGCCGAGCGTCTTGCCGAGGACGGCTTCGAGTTCGGGCGTCGGGAACTCCACCTTCTCCTTTCCTTCGCGGCGACGGAGGTACGGATGGACCATGTCCCCCTGGATTGGGCCAGGTCGGACGATGGCCACCTGCACCACCAGGTCATAAAATGTCCGCGGTTTCAGGCGCGGCAACATGGCCATCTGCGCGCGGCTTTCTATCTGGAAGGTGCCGAGCGTGTCGGCGCGCCGGATCATGGCGTAGGTGCGCTGGTCTTCCTGTGGCACATCCGCCAGTCCCATAGGCAGCGCCTTGTGCTCCGTCAGGAGTTCGAAAGACTTCGCCATGCAGGAGAGCATGCCCAAAGCGAGCACGTCGACCTTCATGAACTTCAGGGCTTCGATGTCGTCCTTRTCCCACTCGACGACTTGTCGGTCGTCCATCGCGGCCGGTTCGATCGGCACGAGATCGTCCAGACGATCCTGTGTCAGCACGAAGCCTCCCGGATGCTGACTAAGATGCCGCGGCGCGCCCATTAACTGGCCAGCCAACTCGAGCGCGAGTCGAAGGCGGTAGTCCGATGCATTCATATTGTTTTCGCGGAGTTGCTTCTCGCCCACCCGTTCCTCGGACCATCCCCAGACACCCGACGACAATTGCCCAATGAGGTCCTCCGGCAACCCAAGGGCTTTGCCCACGTCGCGGAGCGCGCCCTTGGCTCGATATCGTGTGACGGTGGAACAGAGGGCCGCCCGCGAACGTCCGTAGGTCTCGTAAATCCACTGAATGACTTCCTCGCGGCGGGAATGCTCGAAGTCCACGTCGATATCCGGTGGTTCATTTCGCTCCATCGAAACGAAGCGCTCAAACAGAAGATCGCCTGTTTCGGGATTGATGGAGGTGATGCCAAGGCAATAACACACTGCCGAGTTGGCGGCCGAGCCGCGCCCCTGACACAGGATGCCCTTCGACCTCGCGAACCTGACGATGCTGTAGACCGTCAGGAAATACGGGGCGTACTTCATGATGCGGATAAGCTCGAGTTCGTGCAGGATCGCTTTACGAACCTTGTCGGGAATGCCTTCGGGATACCGATCGGCCGCCCCCTCCCAGGCGAACTTGGTTAACGATTGCTGCGCGTCCAAGCCGGGGACAATGGCTTCTTCCGGATACTGATACTGGAGCTCGGACATGTCGAACTTGCATCGGCTGACGATCTCCCGCGACCGAGCCAGCGCTTCGGGGTATTCCGAAAAAAGTCGGTGCATCTCCTCCGGAGACTTGAGGAAACGGTCAGCATGACGCTCCCGATCATAGCCGACATCGTCGATCGTCGTTCGATTTCGGATACAGGTCACGACGTCCTGCAGCTGTCGCCGGCCCGGATCGTGAAAGAGGACATCGTTCGTGACGACGGTCTTCACTTTGTGCCGGAGGGCGATGTTCGAGAGATTGTGAAGCCGGAGCCTGTCGTTCGGCCGCCGGCGCAGGCACAGGCCGACATATGCCCTGTCGCCGAAGATAGTCCGGACCTTGCGGAGCTGCTGCGCATAAACATCGTCGGCTTCGTCGGGAACGAGAACTCCGATCAGCCCTTCGCTATACGCTTCCACGTCCGTGAGATCGAGGATGCACTTTCCCTTGCCGCCCCTGCTCTTTCCTAGCGACAACAGGCGTGTCAGGCGCGAGTAAGCCGCACGGTCGGTCGGGTAGACGAGGATCGACATGCCGTCCGCGAGGTCGAGGCGGCAACCGACCACCAGGCGGACGCCGGTGGTCTTGGAAGCTTCCCATGCCCGCACGATCCCCGCCAGGGAGTTACGATCGACGACACCGAGAGCCTCGATCCCAAGTTCGGCAGCCCGGGCGAACAGCTCCTCGGCGCTCGACGCGCCGCGAAGGAAACTAAAATGAGTCGTGACCTGGAGTTCCGAATACCTCATGCGAAGACTCCGTGCATGAACCACTGGTGTGATCCGGTCTCCATATCCACGCCATCGCCAGCCCGAAAAACCCAGTAGCGCTCCCCAACCTCGTCTTCGACGACGAAATAGTCACGCACGGCCTRCATTTCGCGAGGGCGCTGCCACCATTCGCCGAATATGCGTTCTGGGCCATCGGCGCGTTTGACACGGCGGCGCTTGCCACGCCAGGTGAACATGGCGGGCGGCTGATCGGGCAGCAAGGCGACCACCTCGATCCGCTCCGGATTAGGAAGCAGTCTTGTTGGACGTTGCCATTTCCCGGTCCAGTCAGCTCCCGTCTCCTCCGCCGTCGGGGCGATACGGGCTACGGAGCGTTCGGGAACATCAGATGCAACAGGGGTCAGGCGGTACAGCCGCTGACCACGATTGCCGAGGATGTCCATGACTGGCGTGACATCTACAGCTTCTTCCTGGATCAGCGAAGACGCGACCTGCTTCTCCTTGAGAGGCTCGGCCATAATGGCGACTAGCGTGAGCTTCTCGATACCGAAACCAGGATCGATCTTTTCAATGCGGTCGCACAAGAGCTTCGAAAGCCGGGACGGATCGCGCACCGGCTTTGAGAGGCCAGCACGCAGACACTGGCGGGTGTTATCGACGCGATGGACGACGAGGTCAGACCGACGGACGCCTAGACCGCGCTTCTCCAGTTCCGCCGTCAGTTGGCCGACGAGACGGCGGACGTACTTTTCGATCGTCTCCGGAGCGCCGATCGGCTCCTGAAAATTGCGGGAAACCTCGACAAGCTCTGGTGTTCGGAGAGGTTCGATCGGCTCAGAAATACGACCGAAAAGCTGGTCCAGCCGTCGTCCTGGTTCCGGGCCGAAACGCAATGTCAGCGGAGCGCGGGGCATCGCCGACAATTCTCCGACGGTTTCGACACCAAGGATACGCAAACTCTGGATAGTCTCTGATGGCAGTCGCAGACAATGGATGGGAAGAGCGACAACGGCCTTCGTCGTTTCGCCAGCGGGAACGATTGTTGTTTCTGCGGACGTCAACCTTGCTACCGCGTGTGCGGCACCCCAAGTGTCTGCCACTGCAGCTCGGGCAGTCAGGCCGCGCCCTCGGAGCCGATTGACAAGACCGGAAAGCATCATCTCCTCACCTCCATGAAGGTGGGCTGCGCCCTCCGTATCCATCACGATGCCATCGCTGTTATCGACGGCGACAATCGGGCTGTATTGCCTGAGCGCCCAGAGGGCCAACCGCTCGAGAGCGGCGGCATCCGCAACCGGGTCGRCATCGATCATCACCAGATCGGCTACCATTGCCTGAGCCTTACTCGCGGGCATACCCACACGCAGGCCAACCTTGCGAGCGGCCATGTCGACGGCGGAGACCCACCGCTTCGCTCCCGACTTCGAGATGACGACAAGCGGCTTGTCAGCCGGCACGGCTCCCATGCCATGACGACGAATGCGATCCGTCCCGAGAAACGGGAAGTATACAGATACGACCCTTGGCATCACAGGCTCCTATTTCGAACTCAGCACACTCGCCTGCTTTCACTCTCATCAGTTCCGCCAGCCATCGAGGCCTCCCCACGCCCGCCACTGGCAACGGCTCCGACGGCAGGACGCTGATGCGCCACCTGGTCGTTGAGGCCGTCGGATTTCCGTAGTCGGAAGCCTCTGTTTGCCGTCGCCACCTTCTGACAACGATGCCCAAGCTACCTGTCTTCTCCGCCGCAAGATGAAGACGCCGCGAAGCAGTCATAGGTAGCCGAACCAACTCGCCAACGACGGCCGCGAAGCCGCCGAAAGACAAGCCTTCTTCCATCGAAGCCAAGACATCCTCGTCCTTGTCGCCTTCGCAGTAGATGACCCGGTCGGGATGGAGCCCGGCCTGAGAGACCGCGGGCGCGAACAAGTCGGGGCGCGTCAGACACCAGAGAACCTTTCCCGTGGAACGCGCGGCGATGCCCGCCGCAAACAGTGCAGCGGCCGCACCATCTACAGTGCCCGCCCCGCCCCCTGCCACTTCATGCAAGGCACCGAAAGCGAGGCCACCACCCGGGAGCCGCAGGTCTATCTCGCGCACGCCGAAGGGCAACGAGATAGCCTTCCGCGTAGAATTGCCTTCGAGATGCGCGATCCTCCCTCGTAGCTCGGCGATCAGTCTTGAGGTACGCGCATGCGTCATCGTTCGCGAACCTCCTTTTGTTGGCGTTGAAAGCGAATGTTATGTGCAAAAACGACATTTGTTCTCCTTCTGTTCCCTTTAATACTTCGAGTCAAGCGGGTGAAACGGCAGTGTTCGCGCCGCATCCAGAACGCGGGGAAAATTCGCTAAACGAATCAGGAATCTAAGCCTTCGCCAACAGGCTGGCCGAACCTAAGAATTTTTGGAGGGCTTGTAGCCTCAACTACTTTGGGAAATCATTATCGATAATTTTCGCCGCTTGCTCGGGCGTGATCTTTGGGCTGATCGGCAAGATCGCTACTGCTCCAGTATCCAGAGCAACGGAGAGGAACTTGGCGATCATATGAGCTAATTCCGAAGAAAGGGTCACAGTAATTTCGTTATCGGCCGATAGCGTTTGAAGTAGATGTTGAACCTATTCGGAGCGTTGCGGACTAAGGGCTTCGTATTGAATATTGGTCGGGCTGCTCACGACATCCTTTCTCTGATCTGCTTCGCTAAGTCGAGCAATATGATTTTCTTCGTCGGCCTGTGATACTTCGTATCGCAGGCCGTCTTTCAGTTTAATTTTCCTGTTCACTGTCGCCGTCGCCGCTGCACGAGCTTAAACGCTCTACTTTAATTACTTCAATGGAGGCTTTCATGTCCCACAAGCAACTGCTTGGCCTTATCGACGACTGTCTGCAATTCTTTCCATCGTGGCAATGTTTTTTCGGCAATTCGTTCCTCGATCGCGGTGAGCATCCAGCCGGCTGCCTCCACTCTTCCAGCTTCTCTGTGCGTCGCAAAACGTTCAAGACAGGCGACAATTCGTGGCCGGRCCGACCCACCGTCCAACGGAATCGTGGCGGCGAACGTCTGAGCGTTGGCGTACGCTTCTGAGATGCAACTGCGGCGATTCACGTCACTGTTGACAATCACCCCGAGCGTAAAAATCAACGTCTTCAAAAGATCGTCGGTTTCATCGTCCTCGCCATGCGTCGGCATCTGCCCTCCCGCTTTCACAATATTTGCCCGGTATGGGACCACAACCTCCACCGAATTCCATTGCATCCAACGATCGAAGTTTGCGCGGGGATTCCGAAATTGCTAGCCGTTTTCCATTCGCGTACAGATGCCGTGACCCGTACCAAGCTAAGAACCCTCTGGCCATTCTTTTCGAAACGACGAGGYCGTTCTTGTTATAGCGAAGAAGCGCGACTTCGATGCGCTTCGCTGATGTGCCGTAGTTGAGGTCGCAGAGCCTGACAATCTCACCGACGTATCAACACTCCAGCTTGGGAATGTCCGACATCAAGCCGGGCTCCAGCGGGAGGTGGTATTGCCCTAAGCCGACTCGGCCCATCGAAGTCCTTGCAGGACGCAAGCAGCATACCCTTCCGCTGTCGAACGATCCCGATCGGCCTGCTCATCGAACTCAGTATTTAACCCTTCTACGATCAATGAGGCATGCTTCGCGGCATCCATCGCGAGAGCAAGGAGGAGATTGAGATCAGAATACATCGGCAAAGCGTCGGGTTCCTTATCGAAAAGCGAATGCGCCAGCCGACGGTTGCGGAAGTCGCGGACACGTTTGATGGCCGCCTCCTCGTGGGAGCCTACCTCTGAAAGGCGAGCAACTATCTCGAGGTAGGCTGTGATCGTCTTGCTGCAGGTCTCACGGTCTCCAGCCCGATGTTCGGCTTCGATTTCCTCTATTATTGCCGCAATTTCGGGCGAGGGTTGCTCCTCCTCATCGCTCCTGAGGTCTTCGATCCCGGGAAGCCAGTTCGACGCCTCAGCTTGCAACCTCTCCTTTACGCCAGGGATTTCGAAAAGCGCCCCCAACACCTGCACAGAGGCTTTGTCTTGCGTCTCTGGAGGGAATTTCGGATTTTGACCAACATCGAAGATGCGGGCGATATCCATCGCCAGTTTCAGCGCTAGCGCATTCTGAACAATCCCGTATGTGTCGTTGTAAACGGTATGGATGCCGTTCATTCCCCGCGGGATCACGTCGTTGCAAGCCTCCATCACCGAATGCGAAGCAACTGCGGTACCGACGTCCTGCCTCAACATCGGCGCAATCAATTTAATCCTTCTCAAGGCCTCGTCTACATCCATCAGCGCCCCCATCTGTTCAATCATACATCCGGCGCGATCGATCCAACAACAAGATCATGCCTCACTGGCTCTTTGCGGATGTGCGCATAGGCCATCCGTGACACGATCGCGTCGCCCTTAACACGGGTGTCGGGGAAGCGTGGCAAGCTCCTGCGCGACAGCCCAGCGCGTCAACCGCACTGCCCTTCAGAAGGCCGGCTGCTGCAAGGAAGAACATTCCGCTGCAGACCGACCCATCCATCCCTTCTGGACTGAAGTCGTCCTCTTCCCTAACCAAGCCATGGCTGGTTCGGACGGTTTTGACTCATAACGTGAAATCGGCGTTTGCTTGCTGCGAAAACCTGCAGCACGCTTGCTGGGGAGGAGCATGTCAAATGTATGAAAAGATCACATTGCCTTTTGACCCGCAGACTATAGCAACTCTTGAAGGGGTCTTGATTGGAGATTTCGAGCCCACCGCCGAAACACTGATATTCCAGTTTGTGCGAGGCAATGGCGAACGCTTCCAACTCGACCTGCACGAGATACTCCAAGCATTGATCTTTTGTTCAGAGACCGGCGCTATCCCGCCCCTGTCATTCGATTGGGTTAATCAGGCGGCGGCGATCCATGGCAAGGTATTTCAAGAAAATGCATGACTCTCGGCAGGATTACGAGGTGGATCGGGACACCGCAGAAAAGGTGTTGGGAAGAAACTATCCCTGGTACAGACCTCGGGGCAACGACCCCGGCTACTTTGCCGTCTGCTCCAGATGCGACAATCCGGTGCGTCTAATTGGCCTATATACCGGTGGTGTAACGCCCCATGGGCGTCATGTGGGGCGGCCTAAGGATGGCTTCCCGTACTTTGATCGGATTTCGAACGATTTCTGCGCGTACGACCGCCCTAGAGTCATAAACAAGGCTGATCGTCGGGATATTTCCGAGTTTGGAAGAAAAATAATCAGAATCGCAATCGAAGAGTTCGATCGGATTATTTATGTGTTGTCTCAAACACTCGGCTTTCACATTTCGACAACACTTGCTGAGGAGATGCTCCGAGATTGGCTGGCAGAGGAAGGGTATCTTTATACGGGTGCCCACCTAAGGAATGTTCCCTGGATGATCGCATATTTCTCTCGGCGACAATCGCTCTTTGGTCGCCCAATCTGGGGGAACGACGAGCTGGTGGCAGCGATACAGGAAAACGAGCCGAATGCGACATTCGAAAGGCAGGCATTAGCTAAAGGCGACGCATTTTATTCAGTAACGTTTGAATTCATAGGACATCGTACACGCCCTCTGCCTGACGCGAAGACCGAGGAATCCGTGACGATGCGAGTTTTCGGAACCGCTCCGTGGGGTGGAGAAGCGCCGTTGATCCTTGAGCAGCAGGTGGTCTTCGATGACGCACGTTTCGCGGCCCTAATGAACACCGCACCTGAACGCGCGCAGAGAAATGATCGATTGCTCGCAATCGCTCAGAGAGTTGGAGGCCATCTTGTCGGAAAATGAGTATGATATTTCGTCACTCGGTTTCGTAACGTTCGAAACCCCTGGTGGCGTCGCGAACGTTTCTACTGCAACGGTTCTGCAGTGTATACGCATTGCCGTTGAGGAAAAGCGGCTGCCGCCGTTTGATATGACCTCGCCCCAAGAGGTTCGCTCGATCAGCGGAGATCAACTCTTGGTAGATCGACAGTAGAACTATCGAACTCGGCTCGGCGCGAAACTGCCAAGTCCTGTGACCCATGGTTCCGAACTACCAACAGTGAACTGGAAACCTGTCCGTAAGCCTGCGTGATTGCGCCGGCCATCCCGCTAAAGCAGAATTGGGAAAACGGAGCGGCTATGGATACCTTTTCCTCTACGAACCATCAAACCTTGAAACGGCAACCGCGACTCAAATCGCCTATAGTTCTCCGACAGATCGAGGACCATGCCTTCAACGCGGCCTACCCACCGCTGTCCAAGCGCGAGATCGCCGAAGCTCGGGTCGGTTTGCTGAGCTACGGTATTTCCGTTGGCGATGTCCGATTTCTGCTGAATTGGCTGAAAGATGAAATTCCTAGACATGAACATCATCTATCCGAAAAGGACGGTATCAAGATACTGGAGGCCCAGCTCACATTGGCGAAGCTAATTCAAATCGAAAACAGGCACGGCCCAGGCGCTGCGTTGAATTTAGAACACCCTTACATCAGGGCCATGGCAAGCCAAGGCGTACTCGAATCTCGATACTCTAATGAAGAAATCGAAAATGCGCGACGCTACAGGTCACTTGGGGCGACGCCCTGAATCGGACATGTGAAACCCAGCTTCGTCGGGATCGTAGTGCCAATTTTCATATGTGCCCCCAATAACTATTGACACGGCTTCCATACAAAAGGCCCGTTAACGAGGCGTTCCCTTCTCCTTCCCGCTTCCCTCCACCACTCCCGCGTTTTCGCATTCTGCCGCCCCGTGGCTTCCTTCATGAACTCGTCGAAGGTTCCGAGCATTTCTTTTACTCAGACGGCGTAATCCTCCGTAATGAGGTCTAACCAGAAATTCCGTCGTTCGCCTTTGGAAGCGCTGACAAAGCTCTGTTCGAATTCCAGAACCACTGGCCACACATCCGGTAGATGTGGCGGGAAGATCAGATATGAACAGACATTGGCCACCTCTGGAACGATGATTTCCCAGTCTACTCTGGCGTCTTCGAAATTCGTCGGATCGCTCTCGTTGATGCGACCAGGGCACCAACGAGGCGGCCGCGATGGAGAAACCTGTCCTAAATATCAATGGTGAATGATGGATCGAAATCCGTCCTCTCGCCAGGATATCCTCTGGGATTCGAGACGACGCGACAGCTCCCAAGCAGATAGTCGTTCCGGTGGTGGACGTGTCCATGGACCCACAATGCCGGCTGCGCTTCGGCGATCAAGGCCTCCAGATCGGAGGCATAGCAAGCCGAAAGTGGATCATCTCGAAAATCCGGCGATATAGAACGGGCAGACGGAGCGTGATGCGTAACCATCACGGTTTTCCGATCTCCCGCATTCGTCAGTTCGCGCGCGAGGAACGCTCGTGTCTCCATATGTTTGCGAAAGGCGTGGATTGGCTTGAACTTCTGAAATGGCAACTTCGAACTTGATGTTTCGAAAATCGTTCATGCCGGACTGAGCGATGGCCATTGCAAGCTGCGGATCGCGTCCGGTGATGCGGAAGTCGGTCCACAATGTGCCGCCGATGAAGCGAACACCTGAGATGTCGACCGCGTCATTTTCGAGAAAGTGCAGGTTAGGATAGAGGCTGGCGACTTCGCGCGCATCCCGAAGGCCTTCTTGAACGGACCCCCTGTAGAATTCGTGATTGCCGGCGACAAAGACAACGGGCAGCGAAGGATCGATGTGGCGCGCGAGCCACTCTATGCTCGGAACGACACCGCGTGTCAGCAAGTCACCGCAGCAAACCAGCACATCGGCGTCAACAGACGATGGCTGCACGAAAGGAACCCCGAATTCCAGATGCAAGTCCGAGAAGGCCCAAATCTTCATGATCCCAACCTCCGTCGATTTTTACGGGTCGTCTTTGAGCCCGAGACAGAACAAACCTCCCGGACTTCGTCCGCGCTGAGTTCGAGGTTTTCGGATAAACGGCTTGCGAGAACCTCCAGAGCGCGACGGTTGTCTAGGAGAATTCCTGTGGCGCGTTTGTACTCGGCATCCAGTCTTTGCCGTACCGCTTTCTGTAACGTGGGGTCGGCTAGGCGCAGACTTTCCATTGGTCGCCCACCCGATCCCATGTCCGTCAGCAAGTCATCTCCAAAGCCGAAGCTTCGTTCGATCATGGTCGCAAAGTCGGTCGCGATAACCAGGTCGGCCGACGCGTTGCCTCCGGAGCCGGTGAAGTGGTCTCCTAACATGGCACGCTCTGCCGCCATGCCGGCGAGAAAGATTGCAATGATGTCCTGGAAGTGTTTGGCCGTGGCCATCAACGGCACCGGTTCATCGAACTGCGTCGTGCCCATGTGGTTCCGGTCTGCCGTCGGGGGTCTTCTCTCAGTAATTGTTACCTTGACGAGACTTTCAGGCCGAAGGGTGTATCCCACGATGGCATGGCCAACCTCATGAACGGCAAGCCGGAACCGCTCGTCGTCTGTGAGCCTAACCACAGGCGGCATGACGGCCAGAACGTCATCTTCCGTGACCTCCTCCCTTCCGTCCTGCCGCGCTAGGCGACGAGCGTCCCGGGCGAGCTTTTCGACATCCGCGCCGGACCAACCCTCTGTAGAGAGGCGGAATTGCTCCATGTCGCCCACGTATTCGTGACGAAGATGAAACTCAAGGATTGCTTTCCGTGCTTCCCCATCGGGCAAAGGGATATCGATGATCCGTTCAAGTCGTCCTGGCCGCAGGAAGGCCGGATCGATCGCTTCCGGGTTATTCGTCGTGGCGATCACGACAACGCCTTCCCGCCCATCCCCTGGATCAAGGCACTCGAGGAGCCCGTTTACGACCTGCACTTTGTAGTCGTGATTTTGGCCATCCGTTGCTACTCCACGATGGCCGAAGCTATCGAATTCATCCAGAAGCAAGATCGCGGGTTGCGCGGCACGAGCACTTGCAAACGTTTTACGCATGGCCTTGAGCATGTCGCCCAGATGCCCCTTCGCTTGCCACGAAGCCGCGGATTCGGCGATGAGCGTGATCCCGCAGCTGTTCGCCAGCGCCCGGGCATATGTGGTCTTGCCCGAGCCTGGCGGACCGCTGAGCAGGATACCGCGATCGACGTCTCTCCATTCGATTTCACCCCGCATCCACCGCTTGATGTCGCTTGCCAGTTGAAGGCCCCAGGCCTTCGCTTGGCCATATCCATCCATGCATTCGAGCCGGAGCGTCCCAGGTGCGGCCATCTTCGGAGACGGCTCGACATCTGCCGGCGGAAGCGCTTTCAACCGCCGAACAAGGCGATCGATTGGACGGCCTGGGCGGATTGCCAGTCTCACATCGCGCAGGGACTTTGTGGCTAAGTAGATGGCGTCAGACTCAGTGATCGGCAATCCTAGCTTCTTCGCCGCGGCCTTGAAGTGACCCGCGTCAGGTGGCGTGATTTCAGTCCGATAGTCGATCATGAGACTAAGGTCGGCGGAGATTTCGTCCTCGTCCGTGTAGAACAGGACGGCGCGGTTAACGTGCCGGAACTTCGAAATCAAATTCCAGCCGACCGGCGTGATYTCGGATGCTGCATCGACGAGTGGCTTTACATCGGTGTCAATGATGTGGTCCGGGTTCAACAGCCTGCGGGCAGCCAGTTCATAGAGTTCCACATCAACTCCATTTGGGAGTTTGATCGCGATTACAAAGCTTGATGCAGACAGAAACGGACGGATGGCGCGTCTGATTAGCATCGTCGCAACAAGGGTCGCCAAGTTATGCGGCGGCGTGGCCCGCGTTGGAAAATAGGTCATAATTTGCCTCGGTAATGATGGGTTTGACGACGAGCGGCCTCAGGCTCGTATTCGTCTCACCATCGTTTCCGGGCCGATAAGGTCTTCATCGAGCTCAACATCGACGAGTCCTTGGAGAATAAGGGAAGCGAGCGCTGCGATGGGCTGGGTTTCCCGAAGGACGCGGAGGCAATCCGCAAATGAAAGTGGTCCGCTCTCGTCGAGGATGGCGAGAAGCCTTACCCGATCTCCCAACGGGACATTATGGCCGACATATCGAAGAAGATCGACTGCATTCTTCAAACGGAAGCCATCGTAGATTTCCGATCTGTCGACCACACGATAGCGGTACGACAGTGAGGCGGCAGCTTCAGCAATAGTCACCGCGTCTGCCGGCAGCTTACGGTCGAATGCATCAAGCATCCACCAGCCGCCGTCGGTGTCTTGCATGTGAAGGTCGGGCGTGTGGTCCCTTCGGTCCAAGGTCAGCGGAGGTGGATTGCAGGACCAAGAGAGAATGTTTCGGTTTAGCTCCAGAATAGCGGAGAGGTCTCGGACGGCCTTCGAGCGGAACATGGGGCGTTCCGGTCCCTTAACCGTCGTTCGGAAACTGGTGCGTTGAGGGGCTTCGATAATGCCGCGAAGCTTCGGCTGAGCATGATTTCGGGATGCCATACATGACCTCGATACAAATAGTATGGGAACTTCCGCTCGCGCGGCCGTCACTCAACGTATTCGTATCGGAAACAGGGTGGCTTGGGTCATGGCGGAACATATAGAGAACACTCGCCCGCGAGTCAACTACCCTGTACGCCTTCACGTAAATCAACTTGTTGGTTTACATCGTATTAACCACAAGCGGCGACCGTGTCCGCCAAAATTCAGCGGACGTTGGCAAGCATGGCTACCGATATTTTCCTGCTCGACACCAACATACTTAGTGAATCTAGCAAGCCTCGACCCCATCCCATCGTATCTGCGTGGCTTCGGCAGCAGAGGCGCGTCGCCATTCCGTTTGCGGTCATCCTGGAAGTAGAAACCGGGATAGCAGATAAGCATCGATCTAACCCGGAGAAAGCTGAGGAGCTTCGACGGTGGATGGATGAACTACTGGAAACCGACTTCGAGTACCCGGCTGCAACACCCGAGGTCGCCCGGATTTTAGGAAAAATGCTTTGTTGCAGGCCGCTGACTCATCTGTGGCTGGTGAACGAGCGTGCAAACAAGAAGAAACCAGGCCAGGACCTTTTCATAGCGGCAACGTCAATCGTCTACGATATGCCCATCGCAACATTGAACGTCAGGGATTTCGAAACCGTCGACCGCATCTTCCCTCTTCCAGGGGTCTATAATCCAGCGAAAGGCACATGGGCGATACCAAGATTGCGATGCGATAATGAGGACGAGATGATCGAAACCGCACCTGTCATGGTTGCCTGACAAAGTAGCCTCCCCCGCCGACTTGAATTCTGCCGCTGATCGCACGAAGGGCGCTCGATCCCTTCGGAGAGCGCCCTTCGATTAACCCGGACGGCATCGCGCGCGACTAGCTCACTGCGGCAAGCCATCTATGACGGGTGATGGCCTCTAAGTGTGATGTACCGGCTCATTTTTCAAGAGCTCCGGATGATCGAGCTGATGTCACCGAACGACATATCCGACAGCACTACGCTTCGTCGATCGACGAAAACACAATCACGCTTGATCGCGCCGGGATCGGTCAGTTTCGGAGTGATGGAGAGGATAGCGACCTTCCAGTCAGGAAGATTCGGCTGGGGAGCATGCATGACGCCCACGAGGACGGTCAGACCGCGGCGCTCCATTTCGGCCACAGACGTCAAAATGTCGTTGTAGAGCTTACGACGCCCCGGCAGTTCCTCGCCGTCTAAGTGAAATTCGCCCGCCAACGAGAAGGAAGCGAAGTCGAGCCACTCGACGAGATTTGCGATGTCCTGATCGTAGGCGTCGGGAACGTCAGGTCGGTGCACCAGGAAGGCCTGACAATTTATCGCCTCCCTGACCGCCCGATGCGTTTTCATGGGTGCGACCGAGACCTCTTCGAGATTGGCGAGGGTATCGAGCGTCTCCCCTGCTACCTGTTCCGGCCCAAGCGGAATACGGGGTGCGTAAAACGCTCCTTTGTCGTAGCCAAGCGCAAGTGCGATCCTATCGAGAGCTTCTTCGCCGACTTTCTCCCCCCGCTCCACTCTCTCGACAGTCGAAATTGATACACAGGCAAAATCTGCCAGCGTCGAGACCTTCCAGTTCCTCAGGGTGCGTGCCCATCTCACGATAAAGGCCACCAACTCGACAGGTGGTGGTGTCGGAACGTCTGTCCTCCGTTCCGAGGACCTTGCTATTTTCTCGAGTATCTTCTTTGCGTTCATCGAGCATTCTCCTTTCGATGTTCGCAAGATGGTTCAGGATAGCGCGGAATTAGAGAGCGAAAAATCCTTCAGTGGCGACAGCCAGATCGGCGTTCCGACAATCACTGGAGTTCATCCAGCGCAAAATGGCCGCAACGTCGCGATCAGGCTGGGGGACACGCGTTTGACGTCGACCGGACAGTGAACTGACCCGCAGAGAATTAGCAATCTCCTCCGCGCTACTACTGGTTGTTCGGACCGCCCCGCGCGAGGAACTCTCCCGCCCGCTCTTTCTCTGAAATAGAGACAAATCGAATTTCAAACGATCCGTCAACGTCGCGGATAGTTTGCGGATTCCCGGCTTTGGCGTTGTCGAGAACCTCCCGGATTCGACGTTCACCTTCGACCCTGCTCCACTCATGCATGCGACGTTCCAAGATCGAGACCCTCGTTTTTGCTCATCGATTGTAGTGCGTTGAACAGCGAGAGAAAAGAAGACCTCGACGCAAATCTATCCACGCTGCTGAAATCATAAGTTACTATCGCGGCATGCCGGGAGATGCGCTCAAAAGCAAGTGGCATAGGCGTCTTGCGGTGACGAACGTGAAAAAAGCAGCTTAAGAAATCCCAAGCCGAGTGCAAACCTCCGCAGCGGTAATCTGGAATTTGGCCAACGGCGTTCATGTAGCTCCCAGTCGTGCTCTCCAGTCCGACCCTGCCACATTCTTCAGCTCTAGCAGCAACGGGATAGAATCGACACACTTCAAGTGCGCTCATTCCTCAAAGTCGCTCAATGTGTACCAAAGTTCATAGATGGTTCCTAAGGTTCAGGCTCAATCGAAAATAAACTTGTTCACGGAATTATCCTCCCGCCGCTTTAGCGGGAAGGTCGCCGACATCGCCTGGCGCGATAGCATTTGCATAACGAAAGGACATCAAGTGGCTGCAAGCAGACTCGACGGAGCTGGTGAACGGGCTTGCTGGTTTGTGGGAGCGACCTACAGCGATCGAAATGATGATCAATTATCGAGGTTTCTGGCAGAAGGGATATGGGTTAACGGCTACAGAGATAAGTACTTGGATGCTGTACGCTCGATTCAGCCCGGCGACCGCATAGCGATCAAGGCCGCTTACACACGGAAGAAGAATCTTCCTTTCGACAACAAGGGCCATACCGTCTCCACGATGGCGGTGAAGGCCATAGGCGTGGTGGTAGAAAACTTCGGTGACGGGCGCACCCTCAAGGTTGACTGGACCCCAGTTGATCCTCCGCGTGAGTGGTACTTCTACACGAACCGGGCAACCGTCTGGCGTGTCCTTCCAGGGAATCTGAACTCAGACGACCTAATCCGCTTCGCTTTCGCCGGAGATAAACAGGACCTCGATCGTTTCCGGAACGCCCCTCACTGGCGGGATCGTTTCGGCGACCAGCCCCGCCATTTCATTTGGACGGACTTCTATGAGGCCGTGGCGGACGGCCTCCTGAAATTCAGGACCCGTCGGGACGAACTTATAGCTGGAATCTACGAGATCGAGGGTCGCCTCGACGGGTTTTCTATCGCTCCCGACCTCTACGAGGACGGGTCGCGGGGGCCACTCCGGGACATTTGCCCGTTCACTGTAATAGGCATGTTCAATAGGGGCATTACGGAAGCGAACAGAAAAAGTATAGCGGGGGAGCTCGCGCGGCTCTTAGGTGTCACTGTCCCGGTGCCTCCAGGTTTCGAGGGGATACCACTCCTGAGCAACATGAGGTCATGGTTCTTCGCGTTCGAGCGTGATCGGGGAGCGGACGACATCGAAGCTCTCTGGGACGTCTTCGCGGCCGCAATCGCCCTGGCCGATTCCGAAGCACCCGAGGAAAAGGAAGCCTTCCAGCGTTCGTACGACGTCGCCCTGTCACATCACGGTGTCGGCTGGAATCTGAGCATTGGGTGCTACTGGATACGCCCGTGGAGTTTCGTCTCACTCGACGAACGTTCGAGAACGTACATTAAGGCCAAGCTCGGTATTACGGTAGGGTCATCCGGCACCGGCGGCAGATGCAATGCCGAGGAGTACGTCGGTCTTCTTGATGCGGTCAAAACCAGGTTTCTGGAAGACGCCTATCCCGTGCATTCGTTTCCCGAGCTGTCGTTGGCTGCTTTCGGATATACTGGGGAGCTCTCGGGAGACGTAGTCGATGGAGAACCGGAAGGAGCGGAACCTGCGGACACATCTCAGTCCTCGGCTGGCTCACCTATCAAGCCCTACTCGATCGACCAGATACTCGAGGAAGGTTGCTTCATGCAGCGCCAAAGGCTTGAGGCAATCCTCGACCGGCTGGAGAAAAAACAGAACGTCATCCTCCAGGGGCCACCCGGGACCGGCAAGAGCTGGCTTGCGAAGCGATTGGCCTACGCGATGGTCGGTCAGATCGACGAACGGAAAGTGCGCCCTGTGCAATTCCATCCGAACCTCTCATACGAAGATTTCGTGCGGGGTTGGAGACCGTCCGGAGACGGCCGTCTCACTCTCGTCGATGGTCCCTTCATGGAGATGATAAGAGCGGCCAACAACGATTCCGAAGGTCGCTACGTCGTGGTCATCGAGGAAATCAACCGTGGAAATCCCGCCCAGATTCTCGGCGAGATGCTGACGTTAATGGAAGCGGACAAGCGAACCCCCAGTGAAGGACTTGAGCTCTCATACCGGAGGTGGGAGGGGGAGCGAGTGAGTGTCCCCAAAAATCTTTTCGTCATCGGCACAATGAACGTAGCTGACCGATCGCTGGCGCTCGTTGATCTGGCACTCCGAAGGCGTTTCGCCTTCATCGACCTCGAGCCAACGTTCGGCGACCGCTGGCGAGACTGGGTCAAAGCGACCCACGGGTTCTCCAATGACTTCCTGGCCGAGATCGAGCTTCGGATCGAACGGCTAAACGCTGCGATTGAGGCATTCCCAGGACTTGGACCACAGTTCCGAATAGGTCACAGCTTCCTTACGCCTCCAACCGACGCCAAGATTTCAAGGCCCGCGGACTGGTTCCGGCAGGTTGTGGAAACGGAGATCGGCCCGCTACTTGAAGAGTACTGGTACGACACGCGCGACATGGCTCGCGAGCAGATAAAGCTTCTGGCGTCGGCGCAACTACCGTGACAGCGGAGATGACTTCGGAGGACCTCCGGGCGGCAAGACTGGTGGGACGAATCCCCGTGCGGAACCTATGGCTTCTTATGCTCTACGCATCGGACCTGCTGCGCCATCTCGGAGCGGCGAGCGTAGCGGTAGAGGATAATCCCGACGACATCGCTGATCTAGTCGCTGAAATCCTAGCACAGAGCGTAGAAGCTCGCCTGAAGCAGAGCCTGACGCCATCTTACGCGGAGCGGCACGCTGTCGTGAACCGCGTCCGAGGTCGTATTGACTTGCTCGAAACGGAGAGGAAGCGCCTTCTCGACAAAGGGGCGATCGCTTGCGACTTCATGGAACTCACAGTGGACACTGCACGAAACCGCTATGTTAAGGCGGCCCTCGCAACGATCGTTCCAATGCTGAAGCGTAAGGACCTCGCACGCCGGTGTCGGACGCTTTCGGAGCGGATGGCGCGCTATGGCGTAAAAGGCCAAGCGCCCAGTCGGTCAGAGATATCAGTGGATCGGATGGGCCGGGCGGATGCCCGCGATCATCTAATGGTCGCGGCGTCGAAGCTCGCCTTTGATCTTGCGCTCCCAACCGAAGCCGCAGGCCCGATAAGGACCTTTGAACCCGACAAAGAGCTGGTCTGGATACGGAAACTTTACGAAAAGGCGGTGGCGGGCTTCTACGATTTCAACCTACGGCCCGCCGGATGGCGCGTCCACCCAGGGAAAATCGTTAATTGGCAGGTAGAGAAGCAGACAAGCGGRATCGGCGCGATATTGCCCGCCATGAAGTACGACATTGTGTTGGAGAACGCGCAGCTAGGCCGTCGGATCATAGTGGACACGAAGTTCAACTCGCTCCTCACGAAGGGATGGTACCGCGACGAAACTCTTCGAAGCGGCTACCTTTATCAGATGTACGCCTACCTGCGATCGCAAGTGAAACGCGACGACGCGATGTCATTTCATTCAACTGGATTACTATTGCATCCTGCAATAGGCGAACAAGTAGACGAGACTGCGAAGATACAGGGTCACGCGATCCGGTTTGCGTCGGTTGATCTCTCTGTAGGAACCGAGGACATCCGGAAGCGCCTCATTGAGGTAGCAACTTCGCAAGCATTTGAGCAGACCTGACGGACAAACAACTTGGCGGATCAAAAGCCCGGAATTGAAAAGCAAATTATCCGCTCGCCGATGACAGCGGACTTGGCTCCTCGAAAATTACGTCCTTGCACACAGAGCAAAGCAAAGGCCTCGGGATTTTGAAGGCCGCGGAAAATCCTCGTCTCCAATCGGTTGGCACTTATCGCTGATGGGGAATTTATGTCTGCTGCTGACGTGGTTTCGGCGTCGTCATCTCGCTCTCCTCCACGGCCACTAAAGTTAACTCGTGCAAGGCGGAGTCGTTCCTAACGTGAAATCCAGGCGCAGGAGGATCGACGGGCGAGCAAGCTGGAGGGTAGGATCAACCGTAATCTTCAACGGATTTAATCGGTGCCGCCCTCGTAGGTAGTCGCCTCGCGGACCTTGTGGCTACCGGTGCGCACAACCAGCTTCCGGTGATTTCGAGCTGGGCCAATGATGATACGTCTTCCGAGTGGCTCGAAGTCAGGCCCCAACCCCGAACCGAACGAGGCATCGCCTATCTTCAGAGATTGCTTTTCACTCTCGTTCTCGGACATCGTCGGCGGCTCCACGATCTCGACAAGCAACACCTTACTCAACTCGAGCTTGGTTGTCGACAAGCGTGCATGTTTCGTAACGACGTTGTGCGGGGGCGTTTCAGACCACAGCGGTCGTATTTCGAACCTCCGGTCTCCAGCGGAGAAGGGGTCGTAGGAGTTGGGCCTCAGGATGGGAATTCGCTTTTGGAGCATGTGCAGGTTTCCGGTCGATACGCAGGACATAGGCGACAACTCCGTCGAAGGACGGAAGCAGAAGGTCAGCGCTCTATTCGTATCGATCTGAACATGAAGGTCCCATACCAGGAGAGCGTCGAGTCGCAATCAAAGATGGAGATGACGTGCAATCTTCAGCATTTCAATTTCGGCTGTCGCGCCTTATATGCAAGCAAACGCTGTGGGAATTTCATGCCAAACACGCCGATTATCAATCCATCCACAAACACACTATTGTTTGGCAAGGTTCCCGAGATTTCAAAGCGCGGTGTCAAACTTCCCGGAGGGGCAATTCATTTGCTGCGCGGCAAGCATACCGGTCCCAATCGTGGGTTCGGGGCCTGCCACATCTGGGCCGAACATAGCAGAGAGATGATGGCCGAGGGCTTTGAGAATGAGGCAGCTGTTCCTGCGTACGTCGCATTCGTGATCACGGCAGCATCGCAGCTCTATTACAGCGGCGAGAGCTTTCGATATTCAAGATTGATGGCCGTCAGAGGGATTGCCTGGACTGCAATCCTGGAACTGCGAGACAGGGACGAACCATTTTGGTCTGTGATCACCGCTTACAGGTCAAACAAAAAGCACGGCACCTTTGTGGGGTCCGTGCTTTTGTAATGTGTTCGCAGTAGCAGCGCCTCCTTAGCCTAAAGGGTCGGATGCCAACTTAATGTCCTGCGAATAGACCTCCTGTCAGGTCTACCATCCACATGAGCGGGCCAATTTACAGGTGAAGCCGACTCAAAATGCTCTTTATGCCACGCAGCATATTTAGGGGCTCAGACGGCCAAGGTCAAGAGGCAAGCTCTTCCTCGTTTCAACGCCCATGGTTATCACCCACGGCCTTGTGGCACTTGCTCCACAATGCCGCAAATTTATGATATGACATAATTAAATTAGCATACTCGGCCATTCTACACAGCATCGTAATACGATCATGCTTCGTCTGCTGCTCAATTGGGTAGAGACCCCGTCTGCGTTGTGGCAATTGCTAGATAGGTACGGGCCTCTCAATGTGTTTGGGTATGCAGCACCTGAAATCAACAGCCAGCCCTCGCTACCCGCATCGTTTGGTCACGCCAAACGGGCGACCTCCACGGAAACCAATTCCTTACTGGCTCTCACAAGCCGGGTGCGAGAAATCGACAGCCTAAACTCGCGATGGTGTTGCCGCGGTGGCACATTCGGACTTCGAGCACGATGCAAGCGGATTGCAGCAAGTTTCGGACACTGCAGCTGAACTGTTCAATGATTAAAATTTTACTTAATTTTGTTTAAAAAACAAATTGATATGCCTTCTTTCTGAAGTGCAATAATATCCTTGAAGAGCTCGATTTAATGTTTATGTAGGGCTCACTTTGGAGACGTGCCGCGGGCTTGGGTTGGTAGCCGCGCGGAATCCACTAACTCCCAAGACGAGCGAGCGGCCCAGACAACAACCTGTCCCCGCAGAATGCTGAAGGTGTCTTGCTTCAGCGGCATGCTACCTGGCGAGGGTTAAGCCAGGGAGAGTTTTATATTGCCACGCTCGCAGAGGTGACCCCACCTCTAACGCCACCTATTTCCCCTTCGCTCAACGCAGTTCAGTTGTAGTTAATTCCTGCCATCTTCGGAGCATTAAGATGAAGAGCCCGTATCAGCTACTCAGCAGCGCAATTCTCGATCTCGAGAACCATCCCGACGTGCAGGCGATCATGGCCTTCGCAAAGGAAGTCGTCGACCGGTTTTACAACGATCTCCGAACAGCGGCAGCAAGCGGCAAGACACACACCCTGCCGTTCCTGCTTATGTCTTTCGACAAAGTCTCCTTCGGCGACCCCAGCGACGTACACGAGCTCCATATCGAAGCCACCACGACCGGCAAAGTCGGGAAGTTCTTGTGCTTTGAGGACGAGGTGACCTCAAAGGCGGCACTTGAGGTCTTCACGCGGGARGAAAGTGAAGTCCGGACCTTCATGATGATGACCCTTGTCAGTCTCCGCCAGATCGAGGACGAAGGTCCATCCCATATGGCGGCGGTTTTCCTCGAAAACGCGTACGATCAACTGAAAGGAGTTCTCGCGCGCTCTTGTTCCATCCGAGAGGCGGCCTAGCCAGACCAGGCCGAAAGGTCGGCACTCGCGAAGCGATGCTTTAGAGCCGTGGGTTCCGCGACAAACGCGAAATTACGAACGCATCGCGACGACGACGCCGGCGGCGACATTGTCCGGCTGCCCCAACATCCAGAAAGCTCGAGAAGACCCGGTGCGTTCGCCGGGTTTCTCGTCTCATAGGCAGAAGACGAAGCCCCCCTCAACCATTGCCACTCTCTGCGTCCCACGGCATTCTCGGGGGCAGCTAACAGCTGCAGACCGCGGCACGCTCGCGGTCACGGACGCCGGCGACTTTGTCACTTGCTTACCAATCACGCACGCTCCTCTCGACGAAGTGGAGAGCGAAATGCATCGGTTGGAAGTGGCAAAATGGGGTCTCGATCACGGTTTCGGCAGGGAAAGCCCTTATACTCTCGTGGCACCGTACGCCACCTTCCTCGTGAAAATGGTGATCGGATATCAATACCTAACGACCTTAGCCGTCCACCCGACCAGCGAGGACGTCCTTGCGCGCACCCCGTATTCGGAACTCTTCGTGGACGATAACAGGATGCTTCACGGTGCGGGCCTCAACTCCCATTTCATAAACCGGATGATCCGTGGACAACCAGCGCCTTTGTGGTTTCCCGAGGACCACAAGGTACTTGTGGAAGCAAGCCTCTCCAGAACGCCCAGCGCGGTCACCCTTGGTCAACGCCTGTGATCAACCGCGCAGTTGCTTCTACGAATTGCTTCAAGAGTGTTAACGCGGGTATACAACCGTTAACCATACCGAGAGGTTGTTCCGAATCCGGGCACTTACAGTCCGGATTTGGGATTGAAACGGGAAATGCTTGCCTGTAGGTAAGCGCCAGTCGAAACGGGAAGCCAATTCATGACTGCTAGGATGATACATATAGAAACGCGGGACGCCCGCTAACCTATAGTCCGGTATCATTCTACCGTGACTGATAGGTTACGGTTATCCCCAGTAAGCAATGATCTATTCAACATTGTTCGAACTGGAGAATGTCATGAACACGACGATCTGCAAAAATCGGAATAGTCATTCGAGCCGCGGGGCTCTGGCTTTCGTTTGCGCCGTCGATTTTGACGCATCGTCCTCCGACAATTTCTCTGACCTTGACGCCGCAAGTTCGTTCGAGCCCGTTCGCTTGCGCGATTTTGCTCCTTCCTCCTTCTCCACCCACGCGACCATACGCCTTCGCGCGTAGTCCCACGGCTTAGCCGCCGCATCCAGGGA
Organism: Rhizobium sp. LCM 4573; assembly: GCF_001854865.1. GTDB lineage: Bacteria > Pseudomonadota > Alphaproteobacteria > Rhizobiales > Rhizobiaceae > Neorhizobium. The sequence continues at coordinate 78,650 of NZ_MDDW01000003.1, forward strand.
CTCTTTAACTCCGCAGCCATTCGGGCCGCGGAGCGACGTCAACGCGTGTCTGGAAAGGACATGAGATGAACGCAAAGGCAGTCCTCCGCTATATGCGTGAGAAGAACGCGGGCTTTGGTCGTGAGCACCGCGGATACGAAGATACGCAATTGTTGCCGGACGGCCCCACCTCCGGCCGCTATTCGACGATCTCGCTCGTCGACGAAAACGGCAAGCCCATCAAAGCGGACATCTGGATTCCGGTCCAGCGGTCAACGGGCAGTCGTAAGCCGGCAGAACGCACGAAGGGCCATGTCCGCGGCTACTTGGTAGACCATCAGCACAACCGTGCGATCAGCTTCGAAAGCACGCATGAGAAGGCGCTCGCGGAGATGGCGCTGGCATGTCGGGATGTGAAGCTTTTGGAAGACCAGCCATCGGCATTGCACTTTACGGATGCCGAGGGGTCACACTCGGAGCACACGCCGGACTACCGCATCACGACCAAAACCAACACGTTCTACGTGGCGGTCAAGCCGACCCATCAGGTCGAAAAGACGGGCATCGAGAACGTCATCCAGCGTCTCAAGCCCGTCATTCAGGGCCACGCTGACGAAATGGTGCTCGTCACACAAAAGCACGCAACCCGCGTTCGGTCAGCGAACTCCCAGGTCATCCGCAATGCGGTGCGTAATCGCAACGTTGGCGACTGCGAAGAGATGCGCCAGTTGGTTCAGGGCATCCATGGCCAAGTAAGCCTGTATGCCCTCGCCGAGCGTGCCAGCAAATATGCGCGCGGACTGAACGCGGCGATCTGCCTGATCCACGAACGCGTGCTGGTCCATGTGGAGCCGGACCGCCTTCTGCTMGAACGCCCCTTCGTTCGCCTCGCACGCTAACTCCGACAATCGGGAGAACGGAATGATGCACTTTGTCGAAGTGCCGCAGGGAGCTCGTGTGCCTGCGGTTACGCCTGGCCCCGCCTGCCCTGGCCTTTGGTTGGATTCGGGAGCGCCGCCATAGCCCTCCCGGCCGACAAGCCGATCGACCTATCGGCTGAGAGCGAATGCAAGTGCAGCCCCATTATGGCAGACAATCAGGAGAAGCCCCATGAAGCACCTTGAAATCCAGGCAGCGGGTCCGCTCACCCCGGTCTACAAGTTCAAGCCCTTCGATGCCCTTTTTTACAAGGACATCTTTTATCGCCCGGTCGAAAGCGACCTCCAGACGCATACTTTGCAGCGCGTCGATAACGGGCTCTGCGAGACCTTTACGCACGAGGAGATCGCCGACATGTTCCGTGATCCGGAAGCGCCGATGGAGCACCGGGCGGACTACTACTCGCACAAGGGTTCCCGCGCCGCGGCGCGTCCTCGCGCATATCTCGGCGACCTCGACGAGAAGCAGCAGGAACAGAGCCTGTTCCAAACGCGCGTGTGCGAAATCTTCCTCCGCCGCGAATGCGCGGAGAAAGGGTTCACGCGTTCTGACAAGGTGATGAAAAAAACGCTTCCCGAAATTTGGGACGAAATCGCGGACAAGGGGAACAAGCGCAGGAACTATCTGACCGATAAGGTCAAATCGATCCCGCACCCTCGGACGGTCCGGAACTGGATTCGCGCGTATGAGAGCGATGCCAGCGCCCTCAACCAGGTCAAGAAATGGGGACGGAACCAGAAGAACACCTACTACACTGCGGAAGAGTGTGCCGTACTTCAGAAGTACATCGAGTTTTATCTCGCGCACCCGGACAGCAGCAAGGCCGAAGTCCATGCGCTGATGGCGGCCGAAATTGAGGACATCAATGATGGCCTCCGCCTCACCGACCAGGAGAACAGCAAGCCTGCAACTTCAATTCCCGAGTTGCGTACTCCGTCTCTCAAGACCTTCAGCCAGCGCATCAGTGACCTGCCGCCGGCGTATGTCGCGCTCTCGCGGCATGGAAAGGCTGCAGCCGAACGCGAATATGCCGCTGCCCGTGACGGGCTGAAAGTCTTCCGCCCTCTTCAGCGCGGCGAGATGGACGAGTGGCGTGTAGACCTCGAGGTCCTTCTGGTGATGGCTGGTGTCTGGCAGAAACTGTCGAAGAAGCAGCGCGCCCAGGTCAAGCGCATCCGCCTATGGCTCACCGCAATCATCGACGTCGCCACCCGCTGTCTGCTCGGCTTCCGCGTCCATAGGCAGGCACCTTCGGTCATGACTGCGATCGCGACGCTGGAGATGACAACCGTCGTCAAGTCGTCGATCGCCAAGCTCCACGGATGCACCTCGCCATGGGAGTATTGCGGTACGCTGGAGGAAGTCGCAACAGATTCCGCCAGCTGGTATTCGAGCCATCCCTTCCGCGTCACGGTCAATGACCTTGGAGCAACGCTGCTCCTGCCGCCAGCGGGCGCAGCATCCGCGCGTGGAACGATCGAGCGCTTCTTCCGGACCACCGCGGAGCACGCGTTCCAATACTTCTCGGGCCTGACCGGAAACTCGATCGAGGCGAAAGGCGATCGCGATCCTGAGGCCGAAGCCAGCGTGACGTTCGAGGACGCCGCGGCCATCCTCACGCGCTACTTCATCGATGTCTACCACAACACGCCTCACGAGGGGCTGGGCGGTGAAACGCCGCGAAACGCTTGGAACCGTCTTGCCAAGCACGGCATCACACCGCCGCCATCTCCGGAACAGCGCCGCCACATCTTCGGGATCAATGTCCAGCGCGTGATCGGCAGGGGTGGCATCCGCTTCCTCGGTGTCTACTTCCAATCGGTCGAACTGCAAGCGTTGCGCCGCAGGTGGAGGAAGGATCATCTCGCCCTCGTCCGTGTCGATCGGTACAACCTCGGCTCCATCTCGGTGTGGACCGGCGAGGGCTGGATGACAGTGCCTGCGGTCGACGAAGAGTTCGAAGGCATGAGTGTATGGGCGTGGACCGCCATCTGCGCCGAACTCAAGGCTATCAACGCGGTGGAGGCCAAGCTTTCTCGTTCGACCGTCCGCAGAGCAAAGGAAGACGCCCGCAAGCGGGCCGAAATCCTGCGGATGGAGGCCGATCTCGACAATCCCGTGCCCACCGAGACGGCGTACCTTGAGTGGGAAAAGAAGATGGACCTGAAGCTGCGGATCACCGCTCGCGAGAGCTCTGTACCGGAGGACTTCATGTCGACCGGTCAACTCGCCGAGGAATTTTACCGTACCATCGGGATCGATCTGCCGGTCGGGAAAACCGATTGGCGCGACGCGGCCGAGCATACGGGTAAGCCCGACGTCGTGGAAAACAAGTCGACTCCGAAGGCGTCGACGAACAGCCTCGTCGATGCCGGTTTCGACCGCTGATGCATCCCATGATCATCAGCGACCAGCGCTGCCGCCGCCAAGTCCGCCAAGCCAATCCCGCGAACGTTTCCTCGGCAGAAATCCAGAGGCTGCGCGGCGGGCCGGCCGTAAAGACCGACGCATAGGCAAGCCCCACCAAAGCGTAGACCGGCACGCGCCCGCGTGCCTGAGGCGAAACTCGACCGAAATGACCGGCTGTCCGAGCCAAGTCACCAACTCAGGAGAACACCTATGGACTGGAACCACAACCAAGCCGCCGCCATCGCCCGCATCCGTGCCACTCTCTCGCCTGACGAACTGGCGAGCGCCGAAAAGGTGAAGCGGATCAATGATCGCTACCTCGGCCTGACGCGCGACACCGCCATCCAGCTCGCTTTCAAAAACCTCGTGGCGAGCGTTGCCTGGCATGATGCCGCAGACGAAAACCGACCTGGCAAGAGACGCATTCTCGCTATTTGCGGAGAGTCCGGTGCCGGCAAGACGCGGGCAATCATGGAACATATTTCCTTGCTTTCCGCGATGGGGCGGTACGTCGACGAAGATGGAAACGAGATCAATCCTGTGTTGATTTACGAACCTCGATCGCCATGCACGCCGAAACTGCTCGCGATCGAGGGACTTCGTAAACTCGGCGTACCCGTGCGGAACAACATCCGCGAGAATGAGGCATGGGATGCGTTCCGCACGGCTTTGAAGGCGCACAAGGTCATCTTTGTCGTAATCGACGAAGCTCAGCATGCGGTCGTCGCCGCAAATGCCGTGGAGCAGCAGAAAATCGCGGACGCGTTCAAGGGGCTTGTGCAGATGCCTGATTGGCCTGTGCGCCTGGTCCTTGCGGGGGTGCCCCCTCTCGCCGAGTTCCTCTCGAAGCACGAGCAGCTGTACACTCGACGCACCGCCATTCGCCTTGAGAAGCTCGAGGGCGAAACAGGACTGGCAACGATCGACGAAATTCTTTCGAAGATCGCCGCCCATGGGGAGGTTTCCATTGGCGTTGAAATCGATGACAAGTTCAAAAAGCGCCTAAGCCATGCAGGTGCCGGGAATTTCGGGACCATCGTGCAGATGATCCGCGGAGCAGTCGAACTGGCGGTACTTGACGGGTCCTCGGAGGTAACTGAGACCCATTTTAAGAACATGTATCTGGCCTATTCCGGATGCTTGGAGGAAGAGAACGTCTTCACGCACCCTAACTGGCACGAGCTTGAGCCCCTCAAGGCATTTATGCGCGTCAACGATGAAACGCCCCGCAAGCACCGGGCGCGTGGGCAGAAGAAAATCAAGTTCGGAGACCGCCCATGAATACGTTGGCGCTGCAGGCGCGCGTACAGGAGGGCGAAACGCTTGCGAGCTTCTGCTCGCGGACGGCAGCCTTACATGGGGCCGAGAATGCGTCCGCTTTTTGGTCGCTGTTCGGATTGGACTTTCGCGAGCTCACGAAAGGAAGGTCGGACCTGGTCGCCGTGCTTCAGCGCGTGCTTGGTCCTCGCATCCACTTGGACCGGAGGGGAGCATTTCAGTCGGGTTCGGACCTCGCTGTTCGAGGACATCGGCTCGCGGGTCGTTTCGTCTCGCTGGCCCAGGACCGGGTATGCCCCATGTGCCTTGCTGACGACGAACAGAATGCGATGGGAAGGCGAGGCAACCGGGCCTACGCTCGCCTAAATTGGCTCCCTAAGTTCCTTAGAGCCTGCCCGATCCATCATGTCGAGTTCGTGGGTCTGCCGCGTATCAACTGGCATCTCGGTCCTGACTTCGCACTCAAACTGAGTCGAGAGCCGGGCGGCATTGCAAGCCTCTGCGAAAGGACACTCGCGAGGCAGGAAACAGCCTTTGAGCAATATGCACGAGAGCGGCTCGAATGGCGTCCTCCGACAGCGGCAAGCTGGCTCGATGACCTTCCTCTCCAGACGGCGGTCCATCTGTGCGAGATGGTCGGGACTGAGTTGCAAGACCCGGACCGAGACTGGTCAACCGCATCCGATCGGGAGCTGGGTTCGGCTGCGAGCTTAGGTTTCGAGCAGCTGCGAGGTGGCGCGCATGAACTCGAGAAGGTGCTTGCAGCCAGGGCGTCGAAGAACTTTCGCTCAAGACGGCGGCATTGCCCTGCCAGCATCTTTGGTACCTTTGCGTCGGAAGCGCTGCAGTTCGCCAATTATCCGGGGTACTCGGAAGTCTTGGCGATCATGCACGATGTCGGGGTAAAACATCTCGCATTGGGACGCGGCGACGAATTCCTTGGTGCCGTCACCATGCGCCAGTACCACTCTGTATCTTCGGCATCACGCGAATACGGCGTGCCCGCCAGTTCGCTCCGAACGGTGCTTGAGGAACTCGGCAAACTGGCTCCCGCGAGCACCATGGCAAAATCCAACTTGGCGTGTGAGCAAGAGGTATTTGAGGTTCGCTTCATGGAACATGTCGTCGATATAGTGCGGGATCGTCGAATAAAGGATAGCCATGAGGATGCCTACGTCACGGCACTCAAAGCTTCCTCTGACGCATACCGAAGCGAGCCTTCCGGCCATGTCTCTGCACGCGATGCTTCGGTCAAACTTCGCGTAAGCGAAACCACTGTATTGGCTCTCGCGCATGAGGGGTTTCTTAAAGAGGTATTCCCCCGGCCGTCTGCCACCGCTCAGTATGCGAAACTCGAACTACGCCGATTTTCGGATCGGTATTTGGCCGAGCGGAAGCTTCACGGATTTGTCAAAAAGCTTGGGGGCCGATTGACGATCGAGACGCTTAAACGAGGCTTGAACGCGCAAATCCCAAAGTGGCGAGTGGGGGAAAATTTCTACCTCCGCGACGATGTAAAAATGTTCATTGCCTCCCAAAAATGAAAAACCGGGCTAAGCCCGGTTTTTTTTTGTCCTTGCGATTTGGGAAATCCCGGGCTTCACTCTGGGAAATGTAGGGTTCTCGCGTCTTTCTACGCCTCAATAAACTCAACTACTTACAGGGGTGTTGAGGCAACTTAGGGTTCTCGACTACAATGCTTATGAAGCACCTCTGATCCTAAATGGAATGTGAGATATCACTGGATCCTGCCAGTTTGAGTGAGCTCTGTCTTTGCGCTCCGCCTTTAACAGCCGCCCGAAACGACGCCGCGCAGGGATAGGATTTAGATCTTCAGGCGACTGGCTGGAGGTTTGCAAACGCCTCGGCGATCCGCTGTGGAGCTTTGGGGCGTGCATACATTCGCTCGAGATACGCCTTAAGATTCGGGAAGCCGTCGATCAGTCCGTTTTCGTCGCCCCAATCCAGAACATAGGCGTTGACACAATCGGCGACCGTGATCTTGTCCCCGACGATGAATTCACGCCCGTCCATGTGACGCTCAAGCACAGCTGCCATCTCCAGAAATTCCTCTTTGGCGAGAGCAATGTCTTCCGGCAGTCGCTTGTCCTCGGGATACAAGAAGCCATGCTTGGCCATGCGCCATAGCGGCTGCTCGAGCTCTGTGACCCCGAACAGCGACCAGCGATAGACCAGCGCCCTCTCCTTCAGGTCGGCAGGCATCAAGCCTTTGTCGCCATATTTCTCGGCCAGATACATGACGATCGCAGCGGATTCTGTGAGCACGAAGTCGCCGTCGACCAGAACCGGAAGCTTCCCGGCGGGATTAATGCGCAGGAAGTCGGGATGCCGGTTCTCGCCAGCCATTATATTGACTGGCACGAACTCGAACTCCGCATCAAGCTCCTGAAGAGCCCAACGTGCACGAAGCGAGCGCGTCGGGCCCAGTCCGTAAAGTTTCATCATTTCGGCCTCCTGATTCCTCACGGTCATTGAAATCGTGTAGCGACTCCAAGGACGCTTGTCGGCGCCCCGTGCCGACAGGCGAATTAAAAAATAGTAACTGGATCCTGCACTACATACGTCGCCGTCCCGTAGGGGCTCGACTGAAGGATAGCAGGATCAGCGAGAAGCGTGCCCACTTCAATCCCTAGGACATCCGCAGGGAGTTGGAGGCCGACCACCGATCACAAAACGGCGTGGCATTCGGCCGCGCGACATCGGACAGGCTTGGCTGGGATCCAGCAGCCTCTATTTCTGGAACAGCGCCGCCGAATTTCGTCGGAGACACTGCCCCCCGAAGTACTGCGGCGGTTAGAGCCAATGTCGTTTCAAGGAGCCGTCATGACCTTCATGGGCCTCGAAGCAGAGATGCTTGCGCGAATACAGTTCGCGTTCACCGTCTCGTTCCATTTCATCTTCCCAGCCTTCTCGATCGGGACGGCGAGTTATCTGGCAGTTCTGAACGCACTCTGGCTCTGGAAGCGCGATGAAGCCTACCTCAGGCTCTTCGAATACTGGAAGACGATCTTCGCCGTGACCTTCGCCATGGGCGTGGTCTCCGGTATCGTCATGAGCTATCAGTTTGGCACCAACTGGTCCGCCTTCTCCGACAAGGCTGGTCCAGTCATCGGGCCGCTGATGGGCTACGAGGTCCTGACCGCCTTCTTTCTGGAAGCTGGTTTCCTCGGCATCGCCCTGTTCGGCCGCAAGCGGGTCGGCGATGTTGCCCATATGGTCGCCGTCGCTATGGTGGCCATAGGCACTCTAATCTCGGCCACATGGATCACCTCCGCCAATAGCTGGATGCACACTCCTGCCGGGTTCAGCATCGACGCCAATGGCGTCTTCATCCCCGAAGATTGGTGGCAAATCATCTTCAATCCCTCCTTCCCGTACCGGATGACCCATACTGTGCTGGCAGCCTTCCTGACTACCGCCTTCGCAGTCGGTGCGGTGGGCGCATGGCATCTCCTCAGGGATCGCGAGAATCGCCAGGCTCGGATCATGTTCTCGATGGCGATGTGGATGGCAGCCATCGTCACGCCGATCCAGATACTCGTCGGCGACCTGCATGGCTTGAATACGTTGGAGCACCAGCCCGCCAAGATCGCCGCCATGGAGGGACACTACGAGACTCATAAAGATGGTGTCCCGCTGATCTTGTTCGGCATCCCCGACGACGACGCCGAAACCACCCACTACTCCCTCGAAGTCCCGAAGCTTGGCTCGCTGATCCTGAAGCATGAGTTTGATGGAGAGATCAAAGGGCTGAAGGAATGGCCGAGTGACCAGCGTCCTCCCGCGCTCATGCCCTTCATCACGTTCAGGGTCATGGTAGGCATCGGGTTCCTGATGCTCGGCATCAGCCTTTGGTCGCTCTGGGCCCGTTGGAAKGGGCAACTATACGACACGCCGTGGCTTCACCGTATGGCGGTCGTCATGGGAGGTTCGGGCTTCGTCGCCGTCCTCGCCGGCTGGTACACGACTGAAGTCGGACGACAGCCATGGACCGTCTATGGCCACCTGCGAACAGCCGAGAGCCTGTCGCCTGTCTCGGCCCCAGCTGTAGGCGCGTCGCTTCTAACCTTCATCCTCGTCTACTTCGTCGTGTTCGGCGCAGGCGTCTACTACCTCCTAAAGCTGATGCGCCGGTCGCCGACTCCGCTTGAAGACCACGAGTTGGAGGCAGGTCCAATTCGCACTGCGGGCATCACTCCGGGACCTGCCCAGGATCATCCGCAAGGAGGACATTATGGACATTGATCTCTCGTTCATCTGGGCCGGCATCATCGCCTTCGCGGTACTGGCGTATGTCGTGCTGGACGGCTTCGACCTTGGCATCGGCATCGTCTTTCCCTTCTTTCGCAACCGTCGGGATCGGGACATCATGACCAACACCATCGCGCCCGTCTGGGATGGCAACGAGACGTGGCTGGTACTCGGCGGTGGAGGATTGATGGCGGTCTTTCCGCTCGCCTACGCAATTATCCTTCCGGCCCTCTATATGCCGATCATCCTGATGCTTATCAGCCTAATTTTCCGGGGCGTGGCCTTCGAGTTCCGCTGGCGGACCCATCATGAGTCCCAGCTGTGGGACTTCGGTTTCTGGATGGGTTCAAGCGTCGCGGCTCTGATGCAGGGTATCGCCCTTGGCGCTCTTGTACAGGGAATCACCGTGAGCGGCAGGCAGTATGCGGGAGGATGGTGGGATTGGCTGACCCCCTTCTCGGGGTTGACCGGCGTGGCGGTTCTTGTCGGTTACGCGCTCCTTGGCGTTACCTGGCTCAATCTCAAGACCAGCGGAGACATCCAAGCTCGATCTGCCAAGCTTGCTAGGCCTCTGAGCCTCCTGCTTCTCGCGCTCATCGGCATCGTATCCCTGTGGACGCCGTTCATCAACGAGATGTACTTCGAGCGCTGGTTCGGCTGGCCCACCGCCTTCTTTTCGTCCTTCGTTCCGCTGCTGCTGGCGGTCTGCGCCATTGCGCTCTGGCATGGGCTCACCCACGACAAGCACCTACAGCCTTTCCTGGCGGCGCTCGGCTTATTCGTATTGAGCTTCGCAGGACTCGGGATCAGCTTCTATCCATATATGATCCCCGGCGTTCTAACGATCAAGGATGCCGCAGCGCCGGAAAGCTCTCTCAAGTTCCTATTGGTTGGCGCTGCAGTGCTCGTGCCGACGATCCTGGCCTATACGGGCTACGCCTACTGGGTGTTCAGAGGCAAGGTTGATCCTGAAGAGGGCTATCATTGATGAATGACAACTTCCGCAAGACAGCGTGGTTCATTGGACTGTGGTTGGCTGGCGTTGGTACGGTCACGGCGGTCGGCCTGGTCATTCGAGCCTTTTTGCAATGATGTTCTGCCAATCCTTCCACGCTCTTCGTCACGACGCTTGTCGGCCACGGCTGTGYCGCCACGCTTTTCGTCAAGACTGTGAAGACGAAACCCGCATCGATGCGATTCACGACTCTCCGAAGTTTCACCAGGCTTGGCGAACTGTCCTCCAGGGAATGGTCGTCCGCGCGCGACCGCCTTGTTATAAGGTTTTGGCAGAGACTTATAACCACGAGTGAAGTGAGTAGGAGATAACTTCTTACGTCGACGACGCACTGCGAAAGGCGGTGGGAGGATTTGCCGCCTAGAGAGCTGCTGCACTCGAAAAGGAGATGTCTGTGATAAAAGAGAGCGACATTAGCAATCGAACAATGTTCGCAGAGTTAGTGCAGCGGAGCCTTGATGCCCAATTCGGGGCTGACTTCCCCTTGGAAGGGTGGTTTGTGACTGTGACCGTCAAAGATCGCGATTATTGGTATTTCGATCTCCCTACCCCATGGCAAGAACAAGCGAAACTACGTTGGCCCCGCGATCCGGCCGGTGCTCCTCTTTCGCGAGGGCGTGAACGTTCTCGTCCCCACTCCCGAGCGGTATGCTATCCACTAACTTATCGTGTCCTCGCGAAGGCTCACGGACGCGCTGGGCCGTGTGAAGGCCGATAAAGACCTAACGCAAGCCGCCTTGCTCTTTGAAGCTCTCACGGAGACGCGCCACAATGACGAGTTGGCCGATGCCTGCGAAGAAGCCTGGGAGCGCGGGGACGCGTGGAAGGAGGGCATCGTTAGCGGCTTGTCGAGACTGCCCATGAACGGTGTCAGGGCACTCGAACGCGCACTCGGCCCTGATGTCGTAAAGGGCCTCCTGAAAAGGTGACCCGTTGACACTGGGTATTGGTTTCACCACAGGCCAGGACAAAGCCACCCACCCGCCTAAGGGCACTGCCGCGAAGTTTTGGTTGGATGGAAGTGGATATTCCCGGTCATCGCCCATGACCGACGACCGTTTCCACAGCCCGGAGGTCGCGCACTTGAGCGCCTCGTTCTGGCGAAGCATTTCCATCGTGTCTATAGAACGTCCTCGTTCCGAAGCGAGTTGTCTTTGCGGCGCAGAGGAGAGCACTTCGGTGCCCCGCTGCTAGTGGTCGTCGAGGGAGCCCTGAGCGTAGAAATGCTGGCGGATTGTCTTGGTGTACGAGGCGAACTGCGTTGATGCCATGACGCTCAGGTCTCGCGGCCTTGGCAGATCGATGTCGTAGATCGCCGCGATAGAGCCGGGTCGCTCACTCATGACGACCACCCGATCCGACAGATATACCGCTTCTGGTATGCTGTGCGTGATCAGCAGGACAGTCTTCCGCGACTCGAGCCAGATCCGCTGCAGTTCCACATTCATCTTCTCGCGCGTCATTGCATCCAGCGCCCCAAAAGGCTCGTCCATGAGGAGCACCTGCGGATCATGAAGCAATGCACGGCAGATCGAGGCACGCTGCTGCATGCCGCCGGAAAGCTGCCCCGGATACTTCTTCTCGAAACCCTGCAGGCCAGCCATCGCGATCAGGGCTTCGGCGCGTAGACGCGCCTCCGCCTTATTCATGTTGCGCATCTCCGCTTGGAGGAGGATGTTGTCGATGATGTTCCGCCAAGCCAGAAGCACCGAGCTCTGGAACACGATGCCAACATCGGTCTGAGGTCCCGAAATCTTCTTTCCGGCGAGCAGAAGCTCGCCGTCAGAAATCGGTGCCAGCCCCGCGACAAGCTTAAGGAGCGTGCTCTTGCCGCAGCCCGAAGGGCCTACGACCGACACGAACTCCCCTTCCCTGATCGAAAGGTCGATCGATTTAAGCGCCTCGAAGGAACCGAATTTCTTCGTGACGCCGTTCAGCTGGATGAGGGTCGACCTGTCTACTTGCTTCGGGAACCTATCTGTCATCATTTCCTCGGATGCGCGGAGCGATCTCATGGCCGACACCTCACGGAAGGAACGCGGCGGTGTAGTACTTGCCGACATCGTTGTCTGATGCCTGGAGCGTACCGACTGCGATCATCGTTGCGATGGTCTCTTCGACCTGCGCATTCGTGACGCGTAGCGGCCGCAGGTTCTCAGCCCCCTTGGCCTTGAAGAGCGGGATGGCGGTCTGCAATCCAGTCATCAGGCTCTCCGGCGTGCCGGAATTCGGATACGCCTTGTGGACTGCGTCAACGGCTTCCTGCGGATGCTCGGATGCATACTCGAACGACTTCGTGGCCGCGCGCATAAATTTCTTGAGGAGTTCGGGGGTTTCCTCGACAGTCTCAGTGTTCACGATGAACGACGACCCGATGCTGTTGACGCCAAAGTCCGCGAACAGCATGTTCGTGACCGGCTTGCCGGTGGCCGCTTCGATCTGCGTGCCCTGGTCGGTCGCGAATCCGAGAAGAGCGTCAGCTTGGCCGGTAATGACGGAGTTGACCTTGGTCTTGGCGTCACCGTTGACCGTCTTGAAATCGTTCGTCGTGAGATTGTTCTTCTCCAGGAAAAGGGGCCAGGATTGGGACGGAGAGTCCCCGGCTGTCATGGCGATCGTGAGCCCTTTCACCTTCTCCGGAGTGTCAATGCCTTTCTCCTTGAGGCTGATGACGGCGAAGGGGCTGCGCTGAAGCGCCGAGCCGATGGAGATGACCGGGGCGCCCTTGACGGCAAGCGCCATCATCGTCGTCAGGTCTGCAAAGCCCATGGTGACGTTGCCGGCAGCAACTGCCTGAACGGTGGGTCCGGAGCCGCGACCCTCCTGGATTTCAAGGTCGACGCCCTCTTCCTTGAAGAAACCTTTCTCCTTGCCGAGAATAATTGGCGAATGCAGTCCCGTGACATACCAGTTGAGCATCAACGTGACCTTCTCGGCCTCCTGCGCAGCGGCGAGATTCGGTTGCGACAAGGTACTGGCGACGGCGACGGCTGCGCCGAAAAACAGGGCAGAAATTTTCATCAGATTTTCCTCCTCCTTGATGAACTCTTCAATGCGTGCCGGCGGTAGCCAAGCGGTTTGAGATGTGCCACGGCAGCATCAGCTTCTCGGCGATGTCGATGATCACGAAGAGCAGCACGCCCATGAGCGACAGGATGATCAGGGCAGAGAACATCAGCGGCAGATCGAAATTGCCGTTCGCCCGCTGAAGCACATAGCCGATCCCCGAATTCGAACCCACGAACTCGCCGACGACTGCTCCCACGACTGCAAGCGTGATGGAGACCTTCATGCTCGCGAAAATCGCCGGAAGCGCATTCGGCAGGCTGATTTTGTAGAACATCTTCAGCTTGGTGCTTCCCATGGACTTTGCCAGGTCGATCATGTCGGATTCGAGCGACTTGAAGCCRAGGACGGTGGAAACCACGATCGGGAAGAATCCGAGCAGGAATGYCACGATGACCTTCGGGAAGAGGCCGAAGCCGAACCAGACGACGAACAAGGGCGCGATTGCGACTTTCGGAATGCTCTGCGAAAAGACGAGCAACGGATAGACATAGCTCTCGATCGTCTTGGAATAGGCGATGAGCATTGCCAGCGGCACGCCAATCATAACAGAAAGCAGAAAGCCTCCGATCGTCGCCTGCAGGGTGGGAATGGTCTCCGCCAGCAGCATGGGCCATTGGGCATACATCTGCACAGCGACATCGATCGGAGCCGGAATGAGGTAGGCCGGGATGTCGAACAGACGAATGGCAAGATCCCAGACGAGAACCAGAAAGAGGACCAGCAGCACCGGCCTCACGATCGGAGAGTTGATCGACCGCATCAGTGTGGCCCCCGGATTTCCGTTTGGTGGGTACGACGCATCACGCATTCTCCTCCTCTAGAGAGCTCTGTGGTGTCGGCCAGTTGGGGTCTGTGAACTTCAGTCTTTGCTGGCGTTCTGGATACCGGGTCCCCCAACCCAGAGCATGCCGCGGCGAAGCCGTATAGGATCAGCAATTCGGCCAATTCATTAATTCACCATCCAGGGAATTAATGAAAAAATTCGCCTCGAAAGTCAATAAGCCGGACGCTCGATGTTGAATGATCTTCTATGAAAACCGCGCGAGGACTTAGTTCTCCATCACGAATTTCTTAGAGCCCAATCCGCGTATTCTCCCCTCCAGGCATATGTCAGCAGTCGACTGCCCTATCGACGATCGTACGCATCACTTCGTCTGCATCCCGCTTCCACCAGTTGTTCGCGGAGAATATCTCCACCTCGTTGAGGCCCTTGAAACCATTCACCTCGACCCGCGACCTCAGCTTCGGAATATCGATAACCCCGTCGCCCATCATGCCGCGATCAAGCAAAAGATCCGTGGTCGGCACCAGCCAGTCGCAGATGTGGAAGGCCATGAGACGCTCGGGCCCTGCCCGGTCGATCTGTTCCTCGACCTCGGGATCCCACCAGACGTGATAGACATCGACGGCCACTCCAATTCCAGGACCGAGCCTGTCGCAGATATCGAGCGCTTGGCGCATGGTGTTCACGCACGCGCGGTCGGCTGCATACATCGGATGCAGAGGTTCGATGGCGATCTTGACACCACAGGTGCGGGCATATTCCAGCGACCTCGTGAGCCCCTCCTCGACGATCTCCCTGGCTCCTGCGATGTCCTTTGATCCAGGAACCATACCGCCGACGACCATGACGAGGCAMCCCGCACCGATGGTCGCCGCGTCATCAATCGCCTTCTTGTTGTCATCGATCGCCTTCTGATCGAGCGGGCTCGCGATCGTGTACCAGCCTCCGCGGCAAAGTCCCGACACGGAAAGGCCCGCGTCGCGGATCAACCTTGCCGCCGTTTCCGCGCCAAGCTCCTCAAGCTTGTCGCGCCAAGGCGAAATGCCACCGAAGCCGTGCCGGGCGCAGCCTTCGATCGCTTGGCGGAGATTCCACTGTGACCGGACCGTCGCTGTGTTGAGGGAAAGCTGTTGCGCTGTGAGCATGTCAGATCCCGATCCCGCAAGTTGCGAATACACGTGCCGCGCGGGTGGCCGCACGATCGGGATCATCGAACAGACCTGCCTTGCTGGCCAAGCGCACGATATCGGCAAGATGCTGGGCTGATCGGGTGCTCTGCTGACCTCCGAGCATCGTGAAATGATCCTGGTGACCGTTCAGGTACGCCATGAAGACGACGCCGGTCTTGTAGAAGCGAGTTGGCGCCTTGAATATGTGGCGGGAGAGCGGAACCGTCGGATCGAAGGCCGAATGATAGACGTCCATGTCGCCGCTGCTCAGCGCGCTGAGCGCCTGAGCAGCGGCGGTTGCGATTGGATCGAAGATGCCGAGGAGAGCGTGGCTGTAGCCCTGTTCGTCTCCCGCGATCAGTTCGGGATAGTTGAAGTCGTCACCGGTATACATCCGCACACCCTTCGGCAGCCGGCGACGCATGGAGACCTCCTTCTCCGCGGAGAGCAGGGAAATCTTGATGCCGTCCACTTTGGACGCATTGCCGGCGATGATGCCGAGGCAGGTGTCCATGGCGGTCATGTGGTCGCTATCGCCCCAGTAGCCTTCCAGCGCCGGGTCAAACATCTCGCCGAGCCAGTGGAGGATGGCAGGTTCCTTGAGCGACCCCAGGATGCGACCGTAGACTTTGCCGTAGTCATCCGGAGACTTCGCGACCCTGGCAAGTGCGCGGGACGCCATGAGGATGATCCGGCCGCCAGCCGCCTCGACGGCCTCGCACTGCTTTTCGTAAGCGGCAATTACGTCATCGAGACTAGAAGCGTCCGATGGCGCCAAATGATCAGTTCCGGCACCGCAGGCGATCAGATGACCGCCCGACTTTGCCAGCGAGACGCTCCGCTTGATGAGTTCGAGCGATGTTGGCCAGTCCATGCCCATGCCGCGCTGTGCGGTGTCCATGGCTTCGGCAACACCGAAGCCCTTGGCCCATAGATGTTCGCGAAAGGCCAGCGTTCTGTCCCAGTCGACCGCGCAGTCCAACCACGGATCATTGTCAGCGTAGGGATCGACGACCACGTGCGCCGCCGCATAGGCAGTGCGGTTCCATTCGCCCCCCTGGGCGGCCGCAACGGCTGGGCCGATCTCAAAAGTCTCGAGCCCACCACCTTTTGTAGGAAGGATAACCGAAGCCATCGTCACAGCCCTAGATCTTCGAGATCGATCCAGCGCCGTTCGCGGGCGCTTTTATATCCCGCTTCGGCGAGCTGAACGCCCTTGGCGCCTTCGGCGAGCGTGTAGCGCCATTCAGAACCCTCCAGAACATGGCGGAGGAACTGCTCCCACTGAACCTTAAAGCCGTTATCAAGCGGTACATTGTCCGGGACCTCCTCCCAGGATTCGTAGAAGTTGAGCGGCTGCGGAACGTCCGGATTCCAGACAGGCTTCGGCGTGTTGACACGATGCTGGCTGTAGCACTTGTGGAGACCGGCGACGGCTGAACCGTGGGTGCCGTCGATCTGAAAAGTCACCAGGTCGTCACGACGGACGCGGGTGCACCAGCTCGAATTGATGTGAGCGACGATGCCGCCTTCCAGCATGAACGTCGCGTAGGCGGCATCGTCCGCGGTAGCCTTGTATTCCTTTCCAGCTTCATCCCAGCGCTTGTCGATGTGGGTGGCCGTCGTGCAGCTCACCGACTTGACGGGAGCGATGACGTTGTCGAGAACGTAGCGCCAATGGCAAAGCATGTCGGAGACCATGCCGCCGCCATCCGCCGCGCGATAGTTCCAGCTTGGACGCTGCGCGGGGAGATAGTCACCCTCGAACACCCAGTAGCCGAACTCCCCCTTCACCGAGAGGATCTTTCCGAAAAAGCCGCTGTCGCGGAGGCGCTTCAGCTTGACCAGCCCGGGAAGATCGAGCTTGTCGTGGACGATGCCGTTCTTCACGCCCCTCGCCTTCGCGTATTTCGCAATCTCGATGGCTTCCTCAAGTCCCTCGGATACAGGCTTCTCGCAATAGACGTGCTTGCCGGCGTCGATGGCATTGCGGAGAAGCGTCGGACGAAGTTTGGTGGAAGCAGCGTCGAAGAAGATCTCGTTGTAAGRATCGGCCAGGGCACTATCGAGGTCGGTAGTCCAGCGTTCGACATTGTGAGCCTTGGCAAGACGCTCGATCTTTACACCGTCACGGCCGWCGATGATCGGATCCGGCATGACCCGGCCTCCGTCAGATAGAACCAACCCGCCCTGGTTTCTGAGCGCGAGCACCGAGCGGATGAGATGTTGGTTCATTCCCATCCGGCCCGTCACGCCGTGCATTACAATGCCAATCTTCCTGTCGTTAGCCACGAGTAGCCTCCCCGCTTCGTCGGACGACCGTCCTTCGGAATTGCCTTAGAATTTAATTCACCAATTGGAGAATTGACATCTTTATTGCAGACGCTGGCGCGCTTGGCAAGTTGACAATTCATCGTTCGGTGAATTATTTGAATTCATCGAGATGAGGGCCTGAACCGCCAAGGAAAGCCCCACATCCGCAACCGCCGTCAGATCGCCCCCTCCTATTGATGAAGCCGATCAGCGTGCTGCCAAACCGCAAGGAGACGTGACGATGGTTCCCGGACTGAAAGAGGTTTCGAACCTCATCGATGGGTGGACGCATATCTTCCCGGAGGAGTACTTTGAGAAGATCAGGTGCGTCTCTTCCRCATCCGGGCCGCTCAAGCGCTKGGTCAGCCTGAAGCCTCTGTTCGATCTCAATGAACGATTCAGGCTGATGGACAAGTTCGGGGGCTATCAGCAGGTGCTGACACCCTCGATGCCCGCCTTCGACGAGATCGCCGATGCTCAGGAGGCGGCAGCCCTGGCCCGGATCATGAACGACGGTCTGGCAAAATTGGTGCAGCTCTTTCCGGACCGCTTCCCGTACTTCGTGGCAGGAATTGCGATGACGGACGAGAATACCGCGGTCTCGGAGATCGAAAGGGCGATCCAGCTCGGCGCAATCGGGTTTCAGTTGCCCACGCATGTCAGGGGTGCCGCTCTCGATCAGGAAAGGTTTTCCGGGATCTGGGACGCACTCGCCGCCACAGGCCGGCCGATCTGGCTTCATCCGATCAAGGGGCCAACGGCCGATTATCCCACGGAGGAGAAGTCCAAATTCGAGATCTGGTGGTGCTTTGGCTGGCCTTACGAATCGACCGTCGCGATGTCGCGGATCGCGCTTTCGGGTCTGTTCGACCGCCATCCCCATCTCAGAATCATTACCCACCATATGGGCGGTATGATTCCGTTCTTCTCCGGACGCATCGAACAGGGCCTGGGTTTGGAGATGGGAGCACGAACGCCGCCTTCCGATGCACATCTGCTTCCAAGCGACCTGAAACACCCCGTATCGAAGTATTTCAAGGCATTCTATGGCGACACTTCCCTTTCGGGAGCGGCCGGCGCGCTTCAATGCGGCATCGATTTCTTCGGCTTCGACCATGTGGTCTTCGCCACCGATTTCCCGTTCGACGCCGAGGGCGGGTCGTATCTCGTCCGAGAGACCCTCCGTTCATTCAATACGGCAGGAATGTCGCAGGACCAGATCTGGACCATCGGGAACCGGAACATCCATGCGCTCGCAAAGCCTTCCTTCAATTCGCAATTCTGATCTGCGAAACAGGCTGCACGGGAGCGATGCGAGGGCACAACTGGTCGTCTCCAATGTCTGGACTATAGTGGATTTGGGAAAGCTGCTTGAGGAAGCAGCTCGAGGTTGGACTTGGTCGATCGCTCCGACGACCCCCTGACCGCCTCTATTTTTAGTGAAAGGCTGACGCCCAATGGCGCGACGTAAATTGAACGCATCCGGGTCTGAGGAAGCTATGCAGGCGGACGCCTTCACAAAGTTCCGCGATGCCGACCGATCGAAGAAATTAATTCTCGAAGTGGCGGGGGTTGAATTCGCCGAGCACGGGCTCGGCGGTGCGCGCATGGCGCGGATTGCCGAGCGAGCGAACATCGACAAGAAGTTGATCTTCTATTACTTCGACAACAAGGAACGGCTGTATACGGAGGTTCTCGCCGACGCTTACGCAAAGATCCGCAGGGCGGAATCCGAACTCCATCTGACAGAACTAGACCCTTCGGAAGCGGTATGCCGTTTGGCCGAGTTCACCTGGAACTACTACGTCGAAAACCCGGAATTCATCACCTTTCTCAATAGCGAGAACCTGCATCGGGCGCGGCACATACAGACGCTACCAAACATCCAGAACCTTAACTCCCCTCTTGTCTCGATGTTGGGATCCATTCTCAAGCGCGGAGAGGAGCAGGGAACATTCAAGAAGAATATCGACCCGATCCAGCTATACATCTCTATCGCCGCGCTATCGTATTTCTATCTCTCGAACAATTACACGCTCTCCGCGATCTTCGGGAGAAATCTCCTGAGTGAAGAGGCCCGGTTGGAACGACTGGATCACATAAAGCAATTCGTCCTCAGCTACGTCACTCTTCCCTCCTAATCCAGGCCCCTCGCAAACTTGTTTTGATGTTGTCGCATCGCGCGCAGCCGCAAATTGCTTGCCATAAAAAACAAACATGCTACTCAGTCTCAAGTTTAAAGGCGGGCGGGCCGACGTTTGGCCATGGCCTCCGAACGCCGTTGGAGGGACTGATACCATGTTCCATCGCAATGTTTTGTCGGTACAGGTACCCTCCCCCCTCTTAAGCATGCGCGGATCGCGGCCGTGAACTACCGGCACTCCATGACCTGCTATACCGAAGGCATTCGGCCGGTCGCGCCGGTCCAATGGCGCGGTCTGGACGGCATGATGAGCGTTTTCTGGGATGCGGAAGGCCAGTCCGGGGCAAGGGCCTACTATCTGTCACCCGATCCGCGGATCGTGATCTTCTTCAACGACGTGTCGCCCCATATCAGGATGTCCAACCGAGAGGGAGGTTTCGGTCAGCATGACCGGCCGATGACCCGCGCGCTCTACGTGCCCGCCGGGGTCCCCCTATGGACGAATTTCACATCCACGCATCGCTTCTCGCATCTCGACCTGCATTTGCACAAGGACCGGCTCTTGAGGTTCCTGTCACCTTCTGTGGGAACTTCAGCCGCGCTCGCAGCCTTGCGCCGCCCAGTAGAAATTCAGGATGTTCGTGTCATCGAGACGCTTGCGAGCCTGGTGGTCGATGAAGTCTCGAACCCATCCAAACATCCGGTATTTGCCGAAAGCCTTGTGGGCAGCATCGTTGCCGGGCTTCTCGATATCCCCGAACATGGCGCGGAGCCGACAAACGGCAGGCTGACACAGGCGCAGATGAAGAAACTCATCTCGCGCGTCAACGACCGCCCCGATTGCCGCCTCACCGTCGCCGAAATGGCCGGGACCGTCGGCTTGTCGGAAAGCTGGTTTGCCAATGTCTTCAAGCAGACGACAGGCAAGACGCCGCTGCAATGGCAGCTCGGAAGACGCATCGAGCTTGCCCAAAAGCTGCTGTCGGAAAGCGATCTTACCGTGGCGGACATCGCGGCCCAGCTTGGATTTTCCGATCAGGCCCACCTGACGAAGGCCTTCCGGCAGATCGCGGGGGAAACACCGGCTGCCTGGCGGCGCCTGCAGCAGCATCGCTGATAATTAAGAATTGTCCCGCCCGCAAATGCTGCGGGCAGGACAATTGTCTCACCAAGTCTGGCGCAGCGTCGCGTAGATCGCGCGTCCGGGATTATAATAAATCCCGCCGCTATCCTGGCTGGCGACGTGCTTCTCGTCGAACAGATTGCTGAAGTTCAACTGAAACGTCGTGTTCTCCTGGATCTTGTAGGTGAAGGCAGCATCGAAAACGACGGCGCTGTCCGAAGATGTCGTATTGCCGATGTTCATGTAATAGGAATCCGTGTAGCGAGCCCCGATCCCGAACGTCATGTCTCCACGCATGCCGTTTCCTGGTAGCGTGTAGGTGCCCCATACCGAAGCCGTATGCTTGGGAACGCGCATGAGACGGTTCCCATCGTTCGCTCCGCCCGGCTCCTCTATCTTGGAATCGATGTAGCTATAGGCCGCGATCAGGCTGATATTATCCGTTACTTCGGCTTTGGCTTCGAGCTCGATGCCGCGATGCCGAACCTTTTCGACCGATGTCGGCAGATACGAGACACTGTCGTAGACGGTAATGTTCCCCTTCGTCAGGTCGTAGACGGAGGCGGTGAACAAGGCAGGAAAGGCATCCGGCCGATACTTGATGCCCGCCTCATACTGCTTGCCGGTCGTGGGATCGCTCCCGATACCGGGAGGTGCCGCGGACTCGGCATAGCTTGCATAGGCCGCCAGTTCCTCGGTGATTTTGTAGCTCAGGCCGAACCGCTTGGTGAACTCGCTGTGATCATCGGCCTCAGTGGCGCCTGAGAACAGGTCCGTTTCACTCAGATCAAGCCAGTCGTTGCGCAGGCCGACGCTTGCGGTCAGCCTGTCGGAGAAGGTCAGTTCCTGCTGCAGATAGATTGCCTTGGTCTTTTGGTCGTTTCGCGTTCCGGAATTGGGCGCCGTCGAGATAGGGCCACCCGAATAGGTCGGGTTCTCCCAATTGATGGGAGGAGCGCCAGGAATGTAAAGGCCGTAATTTTCCGAATTGAAATTGTTGTATTCGATACCGGCAAGTGTGCGGCTATCGACATTGTCGATACTCGTCTCATAAACCAGGTTCGCATCGATGATGAACTGTTCGGTCGACTTGTCGCTGCCAAAGTAATAGCGGTCTGCCAGGTTCGAACCATCGGTCCGCGTGGTGGAAAGATAGGCGCCACCGAACGCATCGCGCGACCTGCTATAGCGGGCGTTGGAACCGAAGCTCCATCCGTTGCCGAAATCATGATCGAACATGAGGCTATACGAGTTGCGGTTCGTGGTTCTGAAATAGTAGTCCGGCTCTCCGAAGAAGCGGTCTCTGTCAAAATTAGTACCGAGCGGGTGCCCACCGCTACCCGGAACGCCATCCTTGTTCAGATGGTCGAAAACGAATGAAAGGCTGGTCATATCGGTGGGACGCCATGTCAGCCCCCCCATGATGAACTTCTCGTCGTCCCGCGAATAGTCGTATTCGGCATCCGCTCCCTGGAGCTTGCCGGTCAGGCGATAGGAAAGGGTGTCGTCCGCTGTGATATTGTCTCCGAAATCCAGACCGACTTCCTTGTGATTGAACGAGCCGCCGGTGACGTAGGCTTCGCCGAAGCGCTCGCTCTTGGGCAGCTTCGTCACATAATTGACCGAGCCGCCGGGTTCCGACGCTCCGAAGCCCGCGGAACTGGTGCCCTTCAGCACCTCGATGCGCTCATAGGCATAAGGCTCTTCCCGAACTCCACCGAACGTCCTGCCGATGGCCAAGCCGTCGCGATATGTATAGGGGGTAAAGCCGCGGATATCGAAATAGTCATAACGATCATCCGAACCGTAAAAGTCGGTCACCACGCCGGCGGTATATTGCACGACCTGTTCGATGCTGGTGGCGCCGCGCTCCTCGATTTCCTTGGAAGTGATGACGGAGACGGATGCAGGCGTTTCAAGAATGTCCGTGGGCAACTTGCCGGCGCCTGTGCTGCGCGTCGCGACAATCGAATTCGCATCGTCGTCGCGCGCAGCACCTTGAACGGTGATCGTCTCGAGGACCGTGCCGGCACCCGTATCTTCGACCTCCTGAGCCAGCAAGGAAATCGGCGTGAGGGCGACGAGCGCCGTGCAGCCGAGAAGTACCGCTCTGCGATAGCGTGCGAGGGTCTGCCCGTTCTTGCCGCCTGCTTTTTTGATGTCCATAGATTAAATTCCAAAATTAATGTTGCTGTCGCAGGCAGTCGGCAATGATGAGCCCGGCATTGCCGAAGGGCTTGCCGGGAGCACCATCGCACGCATCTGCGGGCCCGGTACGACCGAGTTTCCCCGGACTGCCGGCCCCGTCAGCTGGATTTCATGCCCCTCGCCTCTTCCACTAACTTGAGACGATTTGTCCAGTATTGTAAATTTCCCTGTTTTTGTACGAATCTACGGAAACTTCGCCGCGCTTTCGGTGGTGCGCGGGCATCGGAGTTGACGTTGCTCGATAAACCTGAAACGGAAAGTCCACTTCAAACCATGGAGGGCTTGCCGATGTTGCGGTTCTTTCGTTCTTCCGTGCCATTGGCCGCGATATGCCTCATGATTGCAGGCTTCGGCTGGGCATGGGCAGATGAAACCACCTCGTACCCGATCACCATCAAGCATGCGCTCGGTACAACGACCATCACCAAGAAGCCTCAGCGGATAGCGACCGTAGCCTGGGCGAACCATGAAGTGCCGCTGGCGCTCGGTATCGTTCCCGTGGGCTTTGCCTCGGCCAATTTCGGCGATGACGATGGCGACGGGCTGCTGCCATGGGTGGCGAAAAGGCTTACAGAACTCGGGGCCGAAAAGCCGGTGCTTTTCGATGAAGGCGACGGGATCGATTTCGAGGCGGTCGCCGCAACCCGGCCCGATGTGATCCTGGCCGCTTATTCCGGATTGAGCCAATCGGATTACGACACGCTGAGCCAGATTGCTCCGGTCGTTGCCTATCCTTCATCCGCCTGGGGGATTGACTGGCGCGAGATGATCCGCTTCAACAGCGCCGGGCTGGGCATGGCGGCCGAGGGCGACGCGTTGATCAAGCGGATCGAGGGTGAAATCGCCGAAGTCGTCGGACGGCATTCCGAGCTTAAGGGCAAGTCGGCGATGTTCATCACCCATCTGGACACCACCAACCTCAGCACCGTCAATTTCTACACGACCAACGACACACGAGTGAAATTCTTTCAGGATCTGGGACTTGGCTCTCCACAAAGCGTGGTCGAGGCATCGAAGCCGGGACAATATTCGGGCGGGATCAGCGCCGAACGGATCGATGCCTTCGACGATGTGGATATCGTCGTGACCTATGGAGGCAAGGATTTGCGGGCCGCATTGGCCGCCGATCCCCTGATGTCTCGAATGCCTGCCGTCAAGCATGACGCAGTGGTCATGCTCGGCCGTGATCCGCTGGGTACGGCGGCCAATCCGACACCGCTGTCGATCCCGTGGGTTCTGAACGACTACGTGGACCTGCTGGCCAAAGCCTCCGCAAGAAGCGAATGACGGCGCGCACCATAACTTCGGCGGGGGCGGCTCCTTCCTACCGGGCAAGCGGACTGAGACTGCTGTGGCTGCTTGCGGTGGTCGCGGGCCTCGGCCTCCTGCTCGCCCTTTCGGTCGCAGTCGGCACACGCTCCGTGGGATGGGTCGACATCATGGCCGCGCTCAGCGGCAAGGTCGACAGTATCGATCAGGCGGCGGTGGCCGCGCGCATTCCCCGGACCCTGCTTGCGGGACTGGCCGGCGCGGCGCTCGGGCTCGCGGGAGCGATCATGCAGGGAGTGACCCGAAATCCGCTCGCCGATCCCSGGATTTTGGGCGTCAATCTCGGCGCTTCGCTTGCGGTCGTGGTCGGGGTCGCGTGGTTCAATATCGCCTCGGTCAGCGCCTATATCTGGACGGCTGTACTGGGAGCCGGTGTCTCGGCGATCTTCGTCTATACCATCGGTTCGCTCGGCCGCGGCGGGGCGACACCGCTGAAGCTGGCGCTGGCTGGGGTGGCAACGTCTGTCGCCTTCTCGTCACTTGTCCTCGCTGTCGTTTTGCCGCGCGCTGATATCGCAGGCGGCATCCGTTCCTGGCAGATCGGCGGCGTAGGCGGGGCGACCTTCAACGCCGTCTCGCATGTATTGCCCTTCCTTGCGGTGGGTTTCCTGCTTGCGCTGATGTCGGCGCGAAAACTGAATACGCTTGCCCTGGGTGACGAACTGGCAGCGGGATTGGGCGAGCGCGTCGAACTGGCCCGCGCAATGGCGGCGCTCAGTGCGATCCTGCTATGCGGCGCGACCACCGCCGTTTGCGGGCCAATCGGCTTCGTCGGGTTGATCGTACCGCATCTCTGCCGCCTCCTCGTCGGGGTCGATCATCGCTGGCTATTGCCTTTCTCGGCATTGGCAGGCGCTTGCCTGCTGCTGGCCTCCGATGTCGTCGGCCGCATCATCTCCCGTCCGAACGAGCTTGAAGTCGGCATCGTCACCGCCTTTGTCGGCGCGCCGTTCTTCATCTGGATCGTCAGACGCCAGCGGGTTCGTGATCTTTGATGACGCAGCCTTTACCCGTCGATATCGTCATTCGTGGCCGCCGCAGCCGCGCGCGCCGGCGCCGTCTGGTGATTGCCCTTCTATTGATCTTGCTCGCCGCGATCTTCGCGCTAACCCTCATGCTCGGGCAAAACTATACGGCGCCTGGCGACGTCATGCGTGTACTGCTGGGCGAGGACGTGCCGGGCGCCACCTTCACCGTCGGTCAATTACGCCTGCCCCGCGCGATACTGTCACTGCTCGCCGGGCTCAGTTTTGGGCTTGGGGGAGCGGCATTCCAGATCATGCTGCGCAACCCGCTCGCCAGCCCGGACATCATCGGTATCAATCTCGGCGCCAGCGCGGCCGCCGTCTTTGCCATCGTTGTGCTGTCGTTGAACGGTCCCGCGGTATCCGTCTTCGCCGTGATCGCGGGACTTGGCGTAGCGCTGCTGATTTATGCACTGTCCTTCCGCAATGGTGTCGCCGGCACCCGGCTGATCCTCGTGGGGATCGGGGTGGCTGCCATGTTGGAAAGCTTCATCGCCTACACCCTTTCTCAGGCGCCCGCATGGAACCTGCAAGAGGCGATGCGCTGGCTGACCGGCAGCGTCAACGGCGCGCGGCTCGATCAGGCTGTCTCGGTGCTGCTGGCGCTCGCAGTCCTTGGCGGGCTACTGCTAAGCCGCGCCCGTGATCTCGACACGCTGAAACTCGGCGATGACACCGCCGCCGCACTGGGCACCAACGTCGCCCTTACCCGTATCGTCGTGATGGTCACCGCGGTCGGTATGATAGCGGTCGCGACGGCCGTGACGGGTCCGATCTCCTTCGTGGCTTTCCTGTCCGGATCGATCGCCGCCCGCATCATCGGCGGGAACGGATCGCTGCTGATCCCTTCAGCCCTGATCGGAGCCCTGCTGGTGCTGCTCGGAGACTATGTCGGTCAGTTCCTGCTACCTGGCCGCTACCCAGTGGGCGTCGTCACCGGCGCATTGGGAGCGCCTTACCTGATCTATCTCATCATTCGCGTCAACCGAAGCGGAGGTTCCGTATGACCGCCCGTACTCTGACCGCCAGCCAGCTTTCGGCAGGATATGGCGACACGGTCATCCTGGAGCGCCTGGACCTGGAGGTGCCGCCCGGACGGATCACCACCATCGTCGGCGCCAATGCCTGCGGCAAATCCACACTTTTGCGTGCGATGTCGCGGCTCTTGTCGCCACACCAGGGCCAGGTCCTGCTGGACGGCAAGTCGATCCACCGCATGCCGCCGCGGCAGTTGGCGCGCGCGCTGGGGCTGCTGCCCCAGTCTCCCATCGCGCCCGAGGGGATCACTGTCGCCGATCTCGTCAGCCGCGGCCGTCACCCCCATCACGGTGTGCTGTCCCGCTGGACCCGCGGCGATGACGAAGCCGTGGCGGCCGCCCTGGAGGCGACCAAGACCGCGGCATTGGCCGACCGCCCCGTGGATGAATTATCCGGCGGTCAGCGCCAACGTGTCTGGATTGCCATGGCGCTCGCACAGCGGACCGATCTTCTGCTTTTGGACGAACCGACGACATTCCTCGACATCAGTCACCAGATCGAAGTGCTGGATCTGCTGACCGACCTAAACCAGACGCGCGGGACCACGATCGTGATGGTTCTGCATGACCTGAACCTTGCCGCGCGTTACGCCGATTACCTCGTTGCGATGGCAGGGGGACGACTGCATGTTTCCGGTAAGCCGGAAGACGTGCTGACGGAAGAGAACGTACGCCATGTCTTCGGCCTCGAAAGCCGCATCATCGCCGACCCGCTCTCAGGCCGGCCCATCATGCTTCCGATCGGCCGCCACCGGATGACGGCAACGTAAGGGGCCCTTGAGCGCGAGAGTATTTCCTAAGATAAGAAGGGGCAGTCTCCAAGAAACAGAAGGCTCCGCCCGTGCACCTGCGTCATCAGATCGTCGCCCTGGCCATCGTCCCATTGATAATCGCCATTCTGACGATCACGGCCTTTATCACGTGGCAATCCGCGACACTCGTCCAGACGAGCATAGATACGTTCGAGCGGAACATGCTGAAGGCCAAGGAGACCGAACTTCTGAATCTCACGAACCTGGCGCTCTCGGCGATCGCCGAGGTTTATCAGTCGGCGGGGGAAAACGACGATGCGGCGAAACAGGAAGTCCAGCGCATCCTGACCTCCCTTGACTATGGCCAGGACGGCTATTTCTTCGTCTACGACTATAATGGCAACAACGTCGTGCATCCCCGTCAGACGTTCCGGCCCGGACACAATTGGCTCGATCTCGTCGATCCCGACGGCGACAGAGTGATCGCCAACCTCATTGAAAAAGCTGAGGCCGGCGGCGGGCTCCATCAGTATAAGTGGGAAAAGCCCTCAAGCGGCGAGATGGCGGACAAGCTTTCATTCGCCGTGGGCCTCGACAAATGGCGGTGGATGATCGGCACCGGGGTCTATCTCGACGATGTCTTCGCGCAAACGGCAGCGGCGAAGGCCGACCTGCGCGACAATATCCGCAGGACATTCCTGATCGTGATGCTGATCGCCGTTCCCTCGGTTCTGATCGTCTTTGCCACCGGCCTGTGGATCACCCTTCACGAGCGACGGATGGCCGACGGCAAGCTGAAACAGTTGACGCAGCGGATCGTGGACGCCCAGGAAGAGGAACGGATGCGGCTTGCAAGGGAGCTTCACGACGGAATATCCCAGAACCTCATCGGCGTCCGCTACGTGCTCGACCTCGCCAGCAGAAAGGTCAGCGGCAAGGGTGAAGAAGCCGGCATCGCGATCGACCGGGGCATCGAGGCCTTGAACGGAGCGATCAAGGAAGTCCGCAACCTCTCCCATCAGCTCAGACCGCRCATGCTCGATGATCTGGGATTGACCGCCGCCCTCACCGCGCTCGGAGAGCAGTTCACGGAACGGACAGGCATCGAAACGAAGATCGAATCCACATCCAGGGAAGTCTTGAATCCGGAAGCGAACACGGCGCTTTATCGTATCGCCCAGGAGGCGCTGACGAATGTCGAGCGGCACTCTGGCGCGACGAAGGTGGAAATCAGCATATGGAGCACGAAAGGGCGCGTCAGGATGACGATTTCGGACGATGGAATAGGCTTCGACGAGTCTTCCAGACGAAACGGATCGAGATCGGGCGGGCTTGGGCTTAGAAACATGCAGGAGCGCCTCGCCCATTTCGGCGGTGTGCTTCTGGCAAAATCGACGGGTGAAGGCACCATCCTGACCGCTATGCTTCCAAAATCAGCCAATCTCGGCAAAGCCATTTCCCGCGAGGCCGCATGAGCGAGCGCGAAAAGATCAAGGTCCTCCTCATAGACAACCATCCGCTCGTGCTGGAGGGATTGAAGGCGGTGTTGGAGACCTTTGCGCATATCATGGTCGTCGGCACGGCGCATCTCGCCAGACAGGGGCTGGATCTCGCCGCAAGCACGCGCCCCACCGTGGTGCTGATGGATATCAACATGCCGCAACTGAACGGCATCGACGCTATCGAGCTGTTCAAGCGCGAAGTCCCCGATGCGAAGATCCTCATGCTCTCCATGCATGACAGCCGGGAATACATCTCGGCGTCTGTTCTTCAGGGAGCGGCCGGCTATGTTCTCAAGGACGTGCCGAACGAAGAGATCGTCGCCGCAATCGAGACCGTTGCAGGCGGAGGCACCTATTTCTCCTCCGGCGTCCCGGAGGCCCTGCTCCAGCGACGGGAGCCCGAAGATGCGGCGGTCCTTCCCCTTACCTCGCGCGAGCGGGAAATCCTGATCCTGCTCGCGGCGGGGCAAAGCAACAGGGAGATCGCGACGGTCTTGGCGATTTCAGCGCTTACGGTCGAAACGCACCGGAAGAGCATCAAGAAAAAACTGGGTATTCCGACGACGGCCGGACTGACCCGCTTCGCGCTGGAGCGCGGCCTGATCGCCGAGGCGTAATGGCATACCCAGAAGTGGGTAGCTGCATTTCTTTTGCCTTTGCAGCCATATTGTGAGGCAAGTCTGTAGGACGTAGGTCCAATCCGACGGTCGCTCCAAGCGGCCATCGGGGAGGACATTTCATGACAGGGCTGCTATCGCTCTCGCGCGCGATCGACGCGATCAATACGTTTTTTGGCAAGGCCGTATCCTGGCTGCTGCTGCTGGCCATTATCATCAGCGCGGTAAACGCCACCACCCGCAAGCTTTTCAATCTCAGCTCCAATGCCTGGCTGGAAGCCCAGTGGTATCTCTTCTCAGCCGCCTTCCTGGTTGCCGCGGCCTATACGCTCCTTTCCAGCGAGCATGTGAGAGTGGACCTGGTGTACGGCAATCTGCCACGCAAGGCGCAGCTTTGGGTCGAAATCCTCGGCACGATCTTTTTCCTCTTCCCGTTCTGCCTGATCACTATCTACCTGTCCTGGCCGACGGTGGCGGAAAAGTTCATGACCGGTGAGGTTTCGAACAATACCGGGGGCCTTATCCTCTGGCCGGTATGGGCCATGATCCCGCTAGGCTTCGCTCTTCTCACCCTGCAGGGCGTCTCCGAACTCATCAAGCGCATCGCTATCCTGCGCGGCGATCTGCCCGACACGGTGGCGCTGGCCGATGCCGAAGCCAAGGCCCTTTGAGGGAATTCCATAGATGTTTGCATTCTTCGCGGAAAATCTCGCCCCGATCATGTTTCTGTCGCTGATCGTGGTGCTGCTCATCGGCTATCCGGTCGCCTTCGCCCTTGCCTTCGTAGGTTTTGTCTTCGGCTTCATCGGCATCGAAATGGGCCTGCTCCCTGCCAATCTGTTCGGCGCGATCCCGGACCGGATATTCGGGCAGATGTCAAACGAGACTCTGCTGGCTATTCCCTTCTTCACTTTCATGGGCTTGATCCTGGAGAGAAGCGGGATGGCCGAGGATCTGCTCGACACGATCGGACAGCTTTTCGGGCCCGTTCGGGGTGGCCTCGCCTTCGCCGTCATCTTCGTCGGCGCCATTCTTGCCGCCACTACGGGCGTGGTCGCCGCCTCCGTCATTTCCATGGGCTTGATCTCACTGCCCATCATGCTCCGCTACGGCTACGATCGGAAGGTCGCCTCCGGGACTATCGCCGCTTCCGGAACGCTCGCTCAGATTATCCCGCCGAGCCTCGTCCTGATCATCCTGGCCGACCAACTCGGCCGCTCGGTTGGCGACATGTACAAGGGCGCACTCGTTCCCGGTCTTCTGCTGGTCGCGGCCTATGCCGGCTACATCATCCTGATGTCCTTGATTCAGCCGCAGAGCGTCCCGGCACTTCCGCCGGAAGCCAGAACACTCAAAGGCTGGAAGCTTTTTCAGCGCGTCATCATTTCCCTGGTGCCGCCGCTGGTGCTGATCTTCCTGGTGCTCGGCACTATCTTCATCGGCCTTGCGACCCCGACGGAAGGCGGCGCGATGGGAGCCGTGGGCGCTCTGGTGCTTGCGGCAATGAACCGGCGGCTGGATCTCTCGATGATCAAGTCCGCCCTTTACGCGACGGTGAAGCTCTCCTCCTTCGTGATCTTCATCCTGCTCGGTGCCCGCGTCTTCTCGCTCACCTTCTACGGCGTGAACGGCCATATCTGGGTCGAGCACCTGATGACGTCCATTCCCGGTGGAGAAGTCGGCTTCCTGATCGTCGCCAACCTGCTCGTCTTCTTCCTTGCCTTCTTCCTGGATTATTTCGAGCTGGCCTTCATCATCATCCCGCTCCTGGCTCCCGTCGCGGACAGCCTCGGCATCGACCTCATCTGGTTCGGCGTGATGCTGGCGATCAACATGCAGACCTCGTTCATGCACCCGCCATTCGGCTTCTCCCTGTTCTACCTGCGCTCCGTCGCGCCGAACCGCGCCTACAAGGACAGGGTAACCGGCCAGACCATTCAGCCGGTCACCTCGGGGCAGATCTATATGGGCGCCCTCCCCTATCTGGCCATACAGCTCGTCATGGTGGCGGTGGTGATCACCTTCCCGCAGTTGGTGACGCACTACAAGTCCGGCCAAACCGTCGTCGATCCGGCCACGATCGAGCTCAATGTGCCGATGCCGGGAGAAGACGGAGGCAATCCGTTCGGCACGCCGGCTCCGCCCTTCGGCGCCGAACCCTCGGAAGGCGAGGTCCCACCGCCGACATTCGGCTCGCCCACTCCGGATTTTGGTTCTCCCACCCCGAGCTTCGGAGCCCCCCAGTCGGGCGGAACCAGTCCCTGATCGTCAAATCCACGCCCGGCATTCCGGGCGTGCCGTTATCCGGTCAAGGCACTTGACC
Organism: Rhizobium sp. LCM 4573; assembly: GCF_001854865.1. Taxonomy (GTDB): domain Bacteria; phylum Pseudomonadota; class Alphaproteobacteria; order Rhizobiales; family Rhizobiaceae; genus Neorhizobium. The sequence goes on from NZ_MDDW01000003.1 coordinate 109,936, forward strand.
GTGATCCAACCCAAATGAGGAGGACAGACATGACCGATACACTAAGCCGTCGCGGCTTCCTGACGAAGGGAGCCATCGCCGGCGCGGCCACCGCAGCGGGCGCCTCGCTTGCCGCCCCGGCCATCGCCCAGGAGCTTCCGACGCTCCGTTGGCGTCTGACGTCCGGCTTTCCCAACAACCTCGACACAATCTACGGCGGCGCCGTCGTCATGGCCGAGGCGCTATCCAAGATCACCGAGGGCAAGTTCCAGATCCAGGTCTTCCAGGCCGGCGAACTGGTTCCCGGCGCCCAGGCGATCGACGCGGTGAAGGCCAATACCGTCGAGCTTGCCCATACCTGCGGCTACTATTTCACCGGAAAGGATCCGACGTTCGCGATCGGCTCCACCATCCCCTTCGGCCTCAACGGCCGCCAGCAGAATGCCTGGCTCTATCATGGGGGCGGCAACGAGGCCTATAACGAGTTTCTGGCGGACTATGGCGTCGTCGGCATTCCGGGTGGCGCCACGGGCGCTCAGATGGGCGGCTGGTTCCGCAAGGAGATCAAGAGCACGGCCGACCTCCAGGGCGTCAAGATGCGCATCGCCGGTGTCGCCGGCGAGGTGATGTCGCGCCTCGGCGTCGTCCCGCAACAGCTTCCGGGCGGCGACATCTATCCGGCGCTGGAGCGCGGCACGATCGATGCGGCCGAATGGATCGGACCTTATGACGACGAGAAGCTCGGCTTCTATCAGATCGCCCCGAACTACTACTATCCGGCCTATTGGGAAGGCGGTCTGACGATCCACTTCTTCATCAACAAGGCCCAGTACGAAGGCTTGCCGGAAGCTTACAAGGCGGCTCTCGACACAGCCTGCAAGGCGGCCAATGTCAACATGCAGGCCCTCTACGACGTCAAGAACACGACGGCGATCCGCTCGCTCGTCGGCAAGGGCGTGAAGCTGCGCCCCCTGCCCCGCGACGTGATGGATGCCGCCTACAAGGCCGCATTCGAACTCTACGGCGAATATGCCGAGAAGCACCCGGCATGGGCGAAGATCTACCCCGGCTGGAAGAAGTTCCGCGATGAATCCTTCGAGTGGTTCCGCGTCGCGGAATATAGCTACGACAGCTACATGTATGCAGCCCAGGCCGCAAAGAAATGAGTTCTTAATGACCGGGGCGAAAGCCCCGGTCATGCCCCGGCTTCGTTCACCGGATATCTCTCCAGCGCACTATTCGTTGAGCTTCTTCGCCATTTGAAGATGATGTTCCAGTGCCGAGACCTTGCCGGCGGCCCAGGACCTGAGCTCCGCGTTTTCACCTTCTTCACCGTAGCGCTTGAACAAGTCCACGGCTTCCTCATGGGCCTCAACCTGGTCCGACCGATATTGCTGGGTGAATTCGTCACCCTGCAGGCTGTTCAACTTGTCGAGCAATTCCTGATGAGCCGGCGTCATGGCCGTGGGCAGGGCCGCCTTCACCTTTCCACCGTCAACGAGTTGCTTGAGCTCGGCCGTCGTCTTCTGATGATCCTCGATCATCTGCTGCGCGAAGGTTTTTGTCGCCGCATCGCTGCGTTCGGCCGCGAGCTTGCTTGATTCAATCTCGAACATATCGCTCGATGCCGCCTCCTTCACGAAATCCTCGGTCTTGGGAGCAACCCCCATCAGCGTGTTGACGCCGGATTTTTCCGCTGCGGATTGCGCAAGGGCCGATGCGGCCGCCAGCATGGCGGCCATGAAAACGATCTTTCTCATCTAGTTCTCCTTCCAATGGAACTGAAAGACGAACAGGGATCCAGCAATGTTGTTCCAGCCGATCGCGACAGCAACGGCGGGGCTATATGACTCTTATTCTGGGATGTTGCATGTATGCACTCGACTCTCCGCAGGCCGCATGTATCGATTGGCGGACAGTGCGTGCGAGGGGACGAGCCGTGTTTTTCGAGTGGGACGCTTACCTTATCAAGATGCTCATGGCCTGGGTGGCCGCAATCATGGTTGCGGGTTTTCCGGTATGGCTGCTCGTCAACGCCGTCACGATTTAGACGCGTCTCATCCCACTTCCGAGACATAATCATCGATCTGCGGCCAGTAGAGACGCGCTTTCGCTATCTAGCGCACAGCGTAGCTGCACTCAGAAGTCCCCATCCATAGATCACATCCTTGCCCGGCGTTCCCATATCCGCGGCAGTTCGCATCAGTTCCGTCTCGATCTCCCGCGGGGTGAGTTCCGGGCGGGTGGCCCGCATGACGGCTGCGGCCGCGGTGACGAACGGGGCGGCAAACGACGTGCCGCTCTTTTGCCGTGCACCGGAAATCGACGCGGCAGTCCAGACACCAACGCCTGGAGCGGCGATATCGATATGCGGCCCGCGTACGGCGCGGCGATAGGGCTTTCTTGCGCGATCCACGGCGGTGACCGCAATCACATCCTCATAGGCTGCGGGATAAACCGGTTTTGCATTGGGGCCATCATTGCCGGCGGCCGCGATCAGGATGGCACCCTGTCCGACCGCGGTGCGGACCGCTTGCTCGAGCAGCAGGTTCGGCGGGCCCGTGAGGCTCAGGTTGATTACGCTTACCCCACGCCCGGCGAGAAGGTCCAGCGCCCGCACGAGGTCGTAGGCGCTGGCGATATCCGCCGTATTGCCGAACCGGTGAAAGGCATCGATGGCAATCAGCTCCGATGATGGAAGCAATCCGGGCGTTCGGCCTTCAGGCGATCCGACGAGAAGTGCGGCGACCGCCGTGCCGTGCTGCTCACCCGATCGCGGCAAGCTCTCTTTGCCGAGGCGGATCACCTCTATGCGGGCACCGTCGAAAGCGGCATGGCCGGCATTGATGGCCGTATCAACGAGACCGATCGGTTGCGGCGTGATGCAAGCACCGTCTTTGCCTGGTTCGACCGGCCAGCCGACCATGTGCCGCACCAGGGCGCAGCCACTCTTGCCACAGGCTGCTGAGCCAGCCTGTTCGGGCTGGTAGTAATGGTTGAAATCCACCGAAGCCGACGGGGCCTGTGCCGCGACCGCCTGACGGGCAGCGTCGAGCGTCATGCCCTGCGGAATCGTCAACCGCACCAACTCGCTTCCGGTAAGCGCAATCTGCTGGCGATCGTCCACCACAAAGCCGGTCTGCACTAGGGTGGCGATCGATGTTTCGTCCAGTCCGAGCGCAGCGATCTCGTTCGGCGCTCTATCGGGGACGATGATCCGGCGGCGGACCGGAGCCGGCCGTGATTCACGCCGAGGCGCGCGCCATAGCGTGCGGCTGTCCCTGCGCCGATCATCGTCATCGTCGCGGTAGTACCCGCCGCCCCGGTCGTCATCATCCCCGTCATCGTCGTCTCCCCCATCGTCATCATCATCCGCATAGGCGGCGGAGATGCCGGCGAGACCGAAGTGTTGTATGCCAGGCAGCGCCAGTTCTCCTGCAAGAACCAGGCAAAGGAGCACAGCCAACCGGCTGGCACGGCTTGCAGGCAAACAGGTCATTTCACTATCTCCGATTGAAACAATGCCGATTTATATGGCGCTACTACGCTCTATGCTACTGCGAGTAGACGGATGACTCGACAGAATATTCCATGCCGTGCCAAAGATTTCCGATGACGAACGATACGCTCAATGTGCCCGAACGGCTGGTCGCCTTTCTGCCGAACCTCCGGCGGTTCGCGATCTCGCTCTGCCATTCGCGCGAGCTTGCCGATGACCTGGTGCAATCCACCTGCGAGCGGGCGATCGCCGCGGCGGATACCTTCGTGGCGGGCACCCGCTTCGACGCATGGCTGTTCAGGATTCTCCGGAATCTGTGGATTGATCATCTGCGGCGCGCCAGGACAGCCGGACCGCAGGAAGATCTCGAAGAGGCTCGAGAGGTCTCCACCCCTTCTGGCGAAGCAGCCTCGGAAGCGCGCATGACGCTTCTGGAAGTTACCGAAGCGCTTCAAAAACTTCCCGAAGAGCAACGGGAAGTCCTGGTCCTCGTATGCGTCGAGGAGTTGAGCTATCGCGACACCGCCGAGGTCCTGTCTATTCCGATCGGCACGGTGATGAGCCGTCTTGCGCGCGCCCGCAAAAATTTGGCCGAGCTGATGGGAATAAGCGGGGAGGAAAAACGTTCGTCGAACATGAAGGGCGATGTGGCATGAAGAAGCACGAATTCGACGACGAAACATTGATGGCTTATGCCGATGGCGAGCTGGACGATGAGACAGCCGCCGGGCTTGAGGCCGCTCTCGAAGCCGATGAAGCCCTCGCCACACGCCTCGCCGTCTTTCTCGACAGCCGGGCCGCGGTCGCTTCTGCGCTGAAACCCCTCATTCATGAGCCAGTGCCCGAAGCGCTTCTAACTTCCGTCAGGCACATGGCTGAAAAGGCCAAGCCGGTTGAAGATGTGCGAGCGAGAAATGTCATCGCGTTCCGCCAGAAGCAAGCAGCACTCAAGCAACCACTTCGCAGTTGGCTCATTCCCGTCGCCGCATCGCTCCTGGCCGTCGTAGCAGGCCTTGGCGGCTTCATGCTCGGGCGGGAGATCGGTGTCACGGGATCGGACGCCGGTGCCGCGCTTACCGCCGCGCTCGATCGGGAAGTCTCGGGAAGCGACGTGACGCTCGGCAGTTCCGGTGAAACACTGCGTGTGGTTGCCAGCTTCCGAGACGAACATGGCGATCTCTGCCGCGAATACGAGCGCAGGCATCACGGCGTAAGTACGGTTTCGATAGCATGCCGCGAGGCCGGCACCTGGGTAACCCGGCTGGCATTGTCGGCTCCGCGTGCCGAGGGCTATACCACGGCCTCCGCCCAGGAAACGATCGACGCCTATCTTGCTTCGATCCACGCAGGCGCGCCGCTTACTCCCGAGGAAGAACGGGAAGCACTTGCCACCTTTCGCTGAAAATTTGCTTGCTTAAGGGAATAATCCGAACTCGCTGCCGTTTCCCTCACCATTGAACGTGTGAGGAGACCGCGATGAAGCTCTCTCTGCTGAGAAAGCCGCAGCCGATGATAACCTTCCTCTGCCGCAAGGAAGACGAAGGCGTGATCCCTGCGCCGGTGCAGGCAAAAACTGCCCTGCCCGCCTGGTTTCGCAAGCTGCCACCCGTCAGCGAAGACCACGTCTCGCCCAATGACAGCGGACTCACAGTAAAACGCTGCATGCCGTTTCTGGACGCCATGGCTGCCGGCTGGGTGATAGGCCTTGCCGCAACGGTGCGGATGGAAATCGCCGATAACGGCAGCACGGTCAGATGCGGTTGGGATTTCGATCGCACCATGGTCAGCAATCACGCGGGCCACCAAGTGGCCGGAAATCCCCGCGAACCACTGCCGCCTTGCAAGTTCCACAACTATTGGACCATCCGCACGCCCCCCGGCTGGAGTTGCCTTTTCGTGCCGCCGCTCAATCGGCCGAACGGCGTATTCGAGATCGTCGCGGGCATCGTCGATACGGATAGCTACCAGTCGGAGATTCATTTTCCCTTCTTCGCCACGGGTGAGGACGGCCTGCATGTGCTGGAACGCGGCACCCCGATCGTGCAGATCATTCCTTTCCGCCGCGAGACGTCGGATTTGCCAGCCGAGATCCGCGCCGAAAACGGGCAGGAAGAGGTGGTCCGAAAGACGATCTTCCGCAAAACGCTCGCTTCAGATGGCTGGTACAGAAAGTTCGCGCGCGCCCAGCGATAACGCGATCAGGAAAAATGCATCTGATACCGTCGCCGGGATACAAAGCCGGCGACGGCGCTTGCGCGTGAGAAAACATCGATAAGCGACTGAAATATTTTGAATATTTTGGAATAAATGCGACTTCACGCCGTTTCTCCTTTGCAACCGTCAACCGGTTGTTTTTGAAGGAGAAACACCATGAAAAAAGTCATCGCAATGTTAAGCGCATTTCTAGCGTTTGGGGTCGTGACTCCCGCACCGGCCAATGCCGATGATCCGCTCACGCGCTTCCTCGACAAATCGTTCCACAGCGGCAAGGCAACCTATGCCTCCTCCCGTCGTAGTCGGGATGATGATGGCCGCAGAGGCTGGTCGAACTCCAGCTCGAACCGGAATTCCAACAGCTCGTCGGATTCATCGAGCAACTCGAATTCCAATTCCAGTTCCAATAGCAACTCCAATTCGTCCAATAACTCGAGCTCCAACAGCAACTCGAACTCTTCGAGCAATTCCAGCTCGAACAGCTCGTCCAACTCATCCAGCAACTCGAGCTCGAATTCCTCCTCCGACGACGATTGATACGTCGAAAAATGTCCGCCGTCCCTTCACGGGGCGGCGGATGGCGGCCGCTCCAAGGTCAGACCCGTTCGAGCGCGATCGAAATGCCTTGACCGACACCGATGCACATGGTGGCGAGTGCGAGCCTGCCGCCGGAAAACTGCAGTTCGAGCGCCGCAGTGCCGGTGATGCGTGCGCCGGACATGCCGAGTGGGTGGCCGAGCGCGATCGCACCGCCATTCTTGTTGACACGAACGTCGTAGTCGGCAATGCCGAGCTCGCGCAGCGTGGCAAGGCCCTGGCTGGCGAAGGCCTCGTTGAGTTCGATCACATCGAACCGCTCCTGCGTAAGCCCGAGGCGCGCCATCAGTTTCTGTGACGCCGGTGCCGGGCCGATCCCCATGATGCGCGGAGGAACGCCTGCCGTTGCGCCGCCAAGGATGCGTGCGATTGGCGTGAGGCCATGTTTTCTTGCGGCGGCTTCCGAGGCGATGATAAGACCTGCGGCGCCGTCATTGACGCCGGAGGCATTGCCTGCCGTCACCGTACCGCCTTCCTTTTTGAAGGGCGTACCGAGCTTTGCAAGGGCCTCGATCGTTGTGGCGCGCGGATGCTCGTCCTTCTCGACGACGATAGGATCGCCCTTGCGCTGCGGGATCGTCACCGGAGCAATTTCCTTCGCCAGGCGACCGTTTGTCTGAGCTTCCGCGGCCTTCGCCTGGCTGCGGACGGCAAAGGCATCCTGGTCTTCGCGGCTCACCTTGAAGTCTTCCGCAACGTTCTCGCCGGTCTCCGGCATCGAATCCACACCGTATTGCTTCTTCATCAGCGGGTTGATGAACCGCCAGCCGATCGTCGTGTCGTAGATCTCCGCATTGCGCGAGAAAGCCGTGTCTGCCTTCGGCATGACGAACGGCGCGCGGCTCATGCTCTCCACGCCGCCGGCGATGATGAACTCGGCTTCGCCCGACTTGATGGCGCGGGCGGCGGTGATCACCGCATCCATGCCCGAGCCGCAAAGGCGGTTGATTGTCGTGCCAGTCACCGAGACGGGTAGGCCCGCCAGCAGCAGCGACATGCGCGCGACATTGCGGTTGTCCTCGCCCGCCTGGTTGGCGCAGCCGAAGATGACGTCCTCAACCGCCTCCCAATCCACCTTGGCGTTACGCTTCATCAGGGCTTTCAGCGGGATGGCGCCAAGATCGTCGGTGCGGACGGAGGAGAGCGATCCGCCGAAGCGGCCGATGGGCGTGCGGATATAGTCGCAGATATAGGCTTCGGTCATGGCTTCCTCCTCAAAGTTCCGGCACGACGAGATCGGCCACCTGGCCTTCCATGTGCAATGGTGCACCCGTCATAGCCTGCAGTTCCTCGATCGTCATGGCGGAAAGCTTCTCGCGCACCACGAAATGACCGTCCTTGATATCCACTACCGCATGGCTGGTATAGACGCGCGTGATGCAGCCTACGCCGGTCAGCGGGAAGGTGCACTTCTCGACCAGCTTCGGTTCACCATTCTTTGCCACATGCTCGGTGATGACGAAGACCTGTTTGGCGCCGTGCACGAGGTCCATCGCACCGCCAACCGCCGGCACGCCCTTGCTGCCCACCCGCCAATTGGCGAGATCGCCGTTCTGAGCGACCTGATAGGCCCCGAGGATAGCGACGTCGAGATGGCCCCCACGCACCATGGCAAAGCTGTCGGCATGGTGGAAGAAGGCAGCGCCCGGCTTCAGCGTGACGGCCTTCTTGCCCGCGTTGATCAAGTCCCAGTCTTCCTCGCCCTTCGGCGGTGCTTCGCCGAAGTTCAAAATGCCGTTTTCGGTGTGGAAGATCGCCTCCCGCCCCGGCGGCTGGTAACGGGCCACCATTTCCGGAAAACCGATACCGAGATTGACATAGGCGCCATCGGCGATGTCCTGCGCCGCGCGCCAGGCGATCTGCGCATTGGAAAGCTTGATGTCTTCTCGGGTGTCGATCGCGTTCGTATCGCGGGTCATATGTATGCCACTCCGGCCTGGATGAGTTCTTCTTCCTGCTGCGGGTCGGTCACTTCGACGACATGATCGACGAAGATGCCAGGGGTGACGACCTGTTCCGGGTCTATGCCTCCTGGCAGCACAATCTTTGAGACTTGGGCGATCGTCTTTTCCGCCGCCATGCACATCAGCGGGTTAAAGTTGCGGCCCGCCTTGTTGTAGGTGAGATTGCCGTGGGTATCGCCGACATGCGCTTTGACGATCGCGAAATCCGCCTTCAGCCAGCGTTCCTGCACATATTTCCGGCCATCGAATTCGGCGATCGGCTTGCCCTCGGCAAGCTCGGTACCGTAGCTCGTCGGCGTGTAGAAGGCGGGAATGCCCGCGCCGCCGGCACGAATGCGCTCGGCAAGCGTCCCCTGCGGAACCAATTCAAGCTCGATCTCGCCGGCAAKGTATTTTTCGGTGAAGGCACGGGGATCGGAGGAGCGGGGGAAGGAGCAGATCATCTTCCTCACCATGCCGGCATCGATCATCGCAGCGATACCGATCCGGCCATTGCCGGCATTGTTGTTGATGACGGTGAGGCCCTTCGGCCCCTTGTCGATCAAGGCATGGATAAGTTCGATCGGCGCGCCGGAGCCGCCGAAGCCGCCGATCATGACCGTGGCGCCATCACCGATGCCGGTCACGGCCTCGGCAAGGCTCGCGATTGTTTTGTCCATCTGGTCTTCTCCCGTTCATGGCGTGCCAAGCCGCGCAAACCATAAACCCAGAAATACGGCGGAGGATCATCGACGGCAATCAATTTGTGCGTTATATGCACTTTGTTCGATTATCGCACAAACCAGGCGCGGAAGTTTGCAGATGAAAGAGCGCGACATGATGGGGAGCCTCGCCAAGGGCTTGAAGGTCATAGAAGCCTTCAGCGTCGAACGCCCGAGGCTTAGCATCACCGAAACCGCCGAAATTGCCGGGTTGGATCGGGCGACGGCACGACGCTGCCTGCTAACGCTGGCCGAACTCGGCTATGCGGATTACGACGGCAAATTCTTCACGATCACCCCGCGCGTCTTGAGACTGGGTACAGGCTGTCTCGCCACCATGCCGCTGCCGCGGCTCGTACAGCCATGGCTCGACCGGCTTTCACAGGAGATCGGTCAAAGTACCTCCGTCTCCATCCTTGACGAGGCGGAGATCGTCTACGTTGCACGCGCTGCTCAGCAGCGGGTCATGTCTATCGCGCTCATGCCCGGCTCCCGCCTTCCAGCCTATTGTACATCCATGGGGCGCGTGCTGCTTGCAGCGCTTGACGAGCAAAGGGCGCGACAGATCCTTTCAGCCAAGCCACTCGTCGCAAGAACGGAGAATACGCTGACGGATATCGAAGCGCTGATGCGCGAGCTTGCGGCGACGCGAGCGCGAGGTTATGCACAGATCGACCAGGAGGTGGAGATCGGCTTGCGATCCTTGGCCGTCCCGCTCGTCAACGCCCGTGGCCAGACCATGGCTGCGCTCAATGTCGGCCTTCCGGCAAACCAGGAGCCGATGCAGGAAATCGTCGGAAAATATCTTCCGGCCTTGCTCAGGGTTCAAAGTGAGCTTGCGAAAATTTCGATCTGAGAGTGCTCCACAACGCACTTACCTCGATCGATCGCGATTGCCGAGAAGAGAAAGCGCCGTGCCGAGCCTGCCCAAGGTCCAGGATAGCCGGTGACTCAGCGAGGGAGTTCGCAGCTCTAACCACTGGCTGACATATCCGGTTACCCCTGCTCTTCCTTCCTACCTCCTGCGGGTGYAGTTCATCATGCTTGCGCCAGTGCCGCGAAAGGAAGCTGCCGGCGGATCTGATCCGACAATCTTGGGCGGAGGCCCGGCTCGCGGCACCTGAAGAAGGCCTCGCTATCGCGCCCATGCAATCCGCGTTATCATGCGTAGCTGAAAATGGGCGCGGGCGCCGTGCCGGACCACCTACATCAGGAGGGCAGTGTGAAATCGCCCACAGTGGGAGTTATGGCCGCGGCCGAGGAAGATCTGGCGATCGAAACGATCATGCTGGCGTTTGCAGCGGATCCTATGGCGCGATGGACCTGGCCGCATGCACACCAGTATGTTGCGGCCATGCCGCGGATGATCCGGGCGTTCGGGAGCAGCGCGTTTGCTAACGGAAGCGCCTTTTGCACCGAAGGCTACGCCGGGACGGCGCTGTGGCTACCGCCCGGGGTGCATGCCGACGAGGAAGAGCTTGGTGCGGTGCTGGAGAGCACGGTTGCGAGCGTTCTTGTCCCCGAAACCGCAGCCATATTCGAACAGATGGCGACCTACCACCCGGCCGAACCGCATTGGTACCTGCCCCTGATCGGCGTCGACCCGGCGCATCAAGGCGAAGGTCACGGCGACGCGCTGATGACGTACGCACTCGCACGATGCGATCACGACCATGCGCCAGCCTATTTGGAATCCTCCAACCCGCGCAACATTCCGTTCTACCGACGCCACGGCTTCGAGCCGCTTGGCGCGATCCAGGTCGGTTTGTCACCCACGCTCGTTCCGATGCTGCGGCGGCCGCTTTGAGCTTCAGTTCGATCCCATAGTTTGTGGCCTACGGGCACCGAGCGTGCGGCATAGCTGTGTTTCGGCGTGGAATATTGGCCCCTCTGGCGGGGTGACCGGCGGCCAATTTTGGCTCTGACGCAGATTTGGTGCAATTCTCTCATGTCGCGCCTATCAGGCGGGCTTGAAGAAGATCAAGCTTTCCGCGACCGTACATCTGGCGTTTCACCAGCTTGAGCTTGGTGATCTGCCCCTCGGTTTGTCCATTCGACCACGGTGATACGATCGCTGCTCGGACAGCCTGAACGTCTTTTGCAACGCCATTGCCAAAGGAAGCAACCAAGCTGTCGCGAGCGCGGTCGATCCACGGCGCGAGCTCGTTTTCCGCTTTGCGCCGGATCAGCGATGGAACTCGGCGATGATGTCGCAAGCTTTAACTAGCAAGGGAACACCGCCTTCTGTTGCAGCGATGGTGACAGTCTCAGATTTCGTCAGGTTGTCTCTGCTGGTCGTTAAAAAGGCGAGCAATCGTTCGGGCAGAGGGAATGCGGTTCAACGTCTCCGCATCTGCTTTGTCGGCCCGCTTCCGCCGTGTGACCCATTCACTCACGACCCGACGCAAACCGCGAAAGCCCTGTGTTCTCAGTCGCCGCCATAGCTCTCCAGTTCCGTGATAGAGGCTGCTTCTCCCAGATCGTCACGGAAGACAGTGACGTCGATATCTTCCGAGAAAGTCGGGGCCGGCTAACCGAGGGGCAAGGTGATCGACATACGTTTATGGCGGTGCTTGAGAACTTTTTGTGAGCACCCTCGCTCAATTGCTGCGATCCTTTTGCCGCTAGTGCCGCAATGCATCRTAGGGCCAGGGGCTGGATCGTAGTTTCGGCTAGCGTGGCGTGCTGTGGCGTGGTTGCGGGGGCTCGCAACATCCGATTCCTGCGATTAGTCGAGCGCCAAATACCAAAGTTGGCGGCGTAGACAGTCGTTGGTGTAAAGTCTCAAACTATTTCGCTCGCGACTATTGTTTCGACATAACGCCTAAGGCGTGGATTAGGACCGAAATCAGACATAGGCTTAGTATGATTTCGATCAGGTATTTGGAAGCGGTACTCCTTTTAAACTACGATCGTTTAGGAAAGCGCGTTAGTTAGCGCGACCGCTCATCGCCTCAAGACCAGTCAGATTGGACATGGTTCAGGGAACGAGGATTCGTGAACGCTCCAAATTACTTTTCCAACTCCATAATTGTATTGTAAATTGCGCTACATATATGTATATGTAGCGTATGCTAGGAGAACGCCATGCCTCGCGCTGCCGAACGTAAAGAACATCCGCTTTCGATGCGATTGCCGGAAGCCGACATCGCCATCATCGACCGTGCCGCCACGCTGCGCGGACGCTCCCGCACCGATTTTGTGCGCGAGGCGGCGGTGCGCGCGGCCGAGGACGTGCTGATGGAAAGCGCGCCGATCCGTATGAGCGCGGACGGTTTTGGCGCCTTCCTGAAGGCTCTGTCCTCGCCTGCAACCACCGTACCCGAGATGGTCGAGTTGCTTCGGCGACCCGCGCCGTGGGAGAACGGCGCCCAAAAAACCGGGAACTGAGGCTTGCCCCTTCTCGGCCCCGAACCTCTCACGGTGTTACACGACGTTTCGGATTTCTCCTGCGGCAAGCCGGCCCTGGATCGTTGGTTGAAAACGCGTGCCCTGCCCAACCAGGAGAAAGGCTTCACAGCAGTTATTGTGGTCCATGAAAATAATCGAGTGGTCGGGTACTATGGTCTTGCGCCGACAGCGATTGTTCCTGGGCGTCTGCCGCGCTCCATAAGAACCGGGCAGCCGCCCGACCCGGTTCCATGCCTGTTGCTCGGACAGCTCGCCACGGACGAGCGATGGTCCGGTCGAGGCATCGGTACAGGACTGGTGAAACACGCACTCCAACGCTGCGTGACGGCCGCCTCGCTTGTCGGAGGACGCGCCCTTATCGTGAACGCGGTGGACGACGAAGCTGCTGCGTTCTGGAAGCGGCGCGGCTTCATGGTGTCGAAGGATGACCCGCTGGTCCTGTTTCGCTCGATCAGTGACATTGCCGCTTCGATTGCGGCATCTGGATCTTGATCTCATTCTTCCGCTACCATTCCGGAAACGCAGGGCCACAATCCTACAAAGCTGCTAATGGAGGCGAATACGGTGCGCTGGCGGCGGCAGCGCCGAGCGTGCTTGATGCCATTCCGGGTGCCGTTTATCTCTGCAATCATGAAGGCTGGCTCGTTCGCTACAACGCAGAGGCAGCCGAACTTTGGTGCGAACTCCGCCGCTCAACGAAAAACGTGAGCGCTTCTGCGGCTCGCATGGCCTCTTCCTTCTGGATGGCACACCGTTGCCGCACGAAGTCTGTCCGATGGCAAAGGCTGTCTTCAGCGGTAATCCGACCCGCAATGCCGAAGTCGTCGTCGAAAGGCCGGATGGGTCTCGCATCGTTGTCCTTCAACATTCGCGCCCTGAGGGACCACGACGGCATAATTCAAGGGGCGACAAACTGTTTCCAGGACATTGCCGCGCACAGAGCAATGGCAGAAGAGGTCCGCCGCAAGAGCGCCGATCTTGAGGACTTGTTCGACAACAGCGCGATTGGTCTGCACATCGTTGGCGGAGATGGTGGGACGAAAGGAGCAACAAGCTGGTTTCATTTCGGGATGCCGCCAAGGCGGCCGGACCGTCAGGCTGCGACATCAATCTCCAAGTACAACCTTAATTAATTTCCCGCACACCTTGTTCTCACCACAGTTGAGGCTTATATGGGTCCCATCGACTTTGCTTGTTGAGCTATGTTTTCGCGCCTTGGGTGCCCGAGCTGATCTTCCCTCTCAAACTCGATGATGACCGCATCCGGCAATCGGCCGGCTGCGAACCCTTACGATTGAAAGGAAATCGGCATGAACAGTGGTATCGTTAAATTCTTCAACACCGCAAAAGGCTTCGGCTTCATTCAGCCCTCCGACGGCTCCAAGGACGTGTTTGTTCACATCTCCGCCGTCGAGCGCGCAGGCATGACCTACCTCAGCGAAGGCCAGAAGGTCACATACGACCTCGTAGCGGACAAACGTTCGGGCAAGAGCGCGGCCGAAAACCTTCAGGTTGCCTAATCCACCACGCTTCTGGTCTTTGACCACGGATGTACTGGCACAGATCATAGAAGCTTTGGAGAAGGTCGGGTTCTCACCCGGCCTTTTATTTTTCTCTCACGAAAGCGATTTTCATGAAAAAGACAGACGCGCAGCAGCAGTCGAAGAAGGCAGAGCGCCAGGTTGCCAACACCAGCGGTGGCGGGCATCTCGGAGGCACGAATTTCGGCCAGGGGTATGATGCGAAGATGTCACCGGCGAAAGGCAAGCTGGACAAGAACCGCAGAAATGGCGGTAGAAGCTGACCGGCTTCACCCCTTCAACGGTCAGATTCTCAACCCGTCAGAAATGGCGGGTTCTCTTGTCGACGGACCCGCATGTTCAACGGGAGTGGTATTTACTTGCATTAATGGTTGCGGGATTTGAACCTGCGGAACGTGTTGCAACACCTGGCCTTCTCGAGAGCAACTGAACATGATGCACAGCGGCCGGCTTTTCAGCCGGCCGCTTTCAACCGTTCAGGCGTGCTGCTTATCGCCTCTGGTTATAGACGTCGACGCAGACGGCACCTAGCAGCACGAGGCCCTTGATCACCTGCTGATAATCGATACCGATGCCAAGGATCGACATGCCGTTGTTCATCACGCCCATAAGGAAGGCGCCGATGACAGCCCCGGTCACCTTGCCGACGCCGCCATAGGCGGATGCACCGCCAATGAAGCAAGCGGCGATGACGTCGAGTTCGAAGCCCGTACCGGCCTTCGGGGTGGCGCTGTTCAGGCGCGCAGCGACGACGAGGCCGGCGAGAGCCGCAAGCACCCCCATATTGACGAAGGTCCAGAACACGAGGCGCGTTGCCTTGATGCCGGAAAGCTCCGCCGCGCGGGCATTGCCACCGACGGCATAGATCTGCCGACCGATAATGGTTCGATTGGTGAAGAAGCCATAGGCGCCGATCAGCACCGCCATGATGATCAGCACGTTGGGCAGGCCACGATGCGACGAGATCAGGTAAGCGACGTAGGCGATCGCAGCAAAGACCAGAACGTTCTTGGCGACGAAGAAGCTGAAAGGCTCACTTTCCACATCATGTGAGATGCGCCGCGAGCGGCCTTTGAAGTTCTGCCAGATCAGGAAAGCGGCGAGGATCAGGCCGACGATGAACGAGGTCGCGTAGAAACCGGTACCCGAAGAGATCAATTCGGCCACATAACCGGAGGACAGTTTCTGGAAGATCGGCGGGAACGGCCCGATGGCCTGGCTGCCGAGAATGGCGATCATGAAACCGCGGAAGACCAGCATGCCCGCAAGCGTCACGATGAACGACGGTATCTTGAAATAGGCAACGAAATAGCCCTGAACGGCGCCGATCAAGCCGCCGACAGCCAGGCAGATAAAGATGGCAACCGGCAGATTGACGCCCCATCTGACCATCAACAGGCCGGCGAGACCGCCTATGAAGCCTGCGACGGAGCCGACGGAARGGTCGATATGGCCCRTCACGATCACCATCAGCATGCCGAGTGCCATGATGACGATATAGCTGTTCTGCAGCACGATATTGGTGACGTTGAGAGGCCTCAGCAGAATGCCGCCGGTGGCGATCTGGAAGAAGATGACGATCGCGACCAGCGATATCAGCATGCCGTAATCGCGGAGGTTATCCTTCCAGAAACCGGTTCCCCTCTTGGGAACCGAAATTGCTTCCTGTGGAGTGCTCATGATCATTTCCCCTTGCGGCGCATGATAGCGCGCATGATGTTTTCCTGCGTTGCCTCTTCGCCTGCGACTTCGCCGACAAATTCGCCTTCGTGCATGACCATGATCCTGTCGCAGGTGCCGATGAGCTCAGGCATTTCCGACGAGATCACGATGACAGCTTTACCGGCATCCGCAAGTTCGTTGATGATGGAATAGATTTCGTATTTGGCACCGACGTCGATCCCACGCGTCGGCTCGTCGAGGATCAGGATGTCCGGTCCCGTGAACAGCCACTTCGACAGCACGACCTTCTGCTGGTTGCCGCCGGAAAGCTTGCCGGTTTCCTGATAGACGTTGTGGCTGCGGATCCGCATTCGGGTGCGGAATTCCTGTGCCACCTGCATTTCCCGGATGTCATCGATCACGCCGCCGGACGAAACACCCCCAAGATGCGCGAGCGAAATATTCTTGCGAATGTCTTCCGCCAGGATCAGCCCGAGTTGCTTGCGGTCTTCCGTGACATAGGCCAGGCCCGCCTTAATGGCCCGGTGGACATTTGACGTATCGACCTCCTTGCCGTGGATCTTGACGGTGCCTGAGATATCGCGGCCCCAGGCCTTGCCAAACACGCTCATGGCGAACTCGGTACGCCCAGCCCCCATCAAGCCGGAAATGCCGACGACTTCACCGGCGCGGACCTTCATCGAGACATTCTTGACGATCTTGCGATGCACATGCTGTGGATGATGGACGGTCCAGTTCTCCACCTCGAAGATCACGTCGCCGATCTTCGGCGTGCGCTTCGGGTAGCGGCTCTCGAGATCGCGATCCACCATGCGTCGAACGATTTCGTCCTCATCCACCGCGCCATCGTGGTTATCCAGCGTGCCGACTGTCTTGCCGTCGCGCAACACGGTTATGCGGTCGGCGACTTCGGTAATCTCGTTCAGCTTGTGGCTGATCATGATCGAGGTGATGCCCTGGCGGCGGAACTCCTTGAGCAGTTCCAGAAGGGCCGCACTGTCGGTTTCGTTAAGGGACGCTGTCGGCTCGTCGAGGATCAGCAGGCGCACATCCTTCGACAGCGCCTTGGCAATTTCCACCAGTTGCTGTTTGCCGACGCCGAGATTGGTGATCAGCGTTTCGGGCGCCTCGGTGAGCCCCACCTTGGCGAGCAGCGCCTTGGTTCGGATGTAGCGCTCGTCACGGTCGATCACACCGAATTTGGATGGCGCGTTGGCGAGGAAGATGTTTTCCGCGATCGACATCAACGGAATGAGCGCAAGCTCCTGGTGGATGATGATGATGCCGAGCTTTTCGGAATCGTTGATGTCGCGGAAATGGCGTTCTTCGCCATCGAAAAGGATCGAACCCTCGTAGGCACCATGGGGATAAACGCCGGAAAGCACTTTCATCAGCGTCGATTTGCCGGCGCCGTTTTCGCCGACAAGAGCATGGATTTCGCCTTCCTCTACGCTGAAGGTCACATCCGAAAGAGCCTTGATCGCGCCGAAACTCTTGGAAATGCCGCGCATTTCCAGCACCGGCGGGCGTTCGACTTTGGGGGCAGGTGCGGGCATGGGCCAAGCTCCGTCATAAAAAAACAGACCGCGCGACACCTGTCGCGCGGTCTGCGAATAATAGCTTATTGAAGCTGATCCTTGGTGTAGTAACCGCTGCCGACCAGCACTTCTTCCCAGTTGGTCTTGTCGACGACAACCGGCTTCAGCAGGTAGGACGGAACGACCTTGACACCATTGTTATAGGTCTTGGTGTCGTTCACTTCCGGTTCCTTGCCGCTCATGACGGCATCGACCATGTCGACGGTCACCTTGGCGAGATCGCGGGTATCCTTGAAGATGGTGGAATTCTGCTCGCCCGCGATGATGGACTTGACCGAAGGAACTTCAGCGTCCTGACCGGAAACGAACGGCATCGGCATGTCGCCCGAACCGTAGCCGACGCCCTTCAGCGAAGACAGGATACCAATCGAGAGACCGTCATAGGGAGACAGAACGGCATTCAACTTCTTGTCGGAATAGGTCGACGAAAGGATAGCGTCCATGCGGGCCTGGGCGGTTGCCGGATCCCAGCGAAGCGTCGCAACCTTGTCCATGCCGGTCTGGCCGCTGCCGACGACGAGAGTGCCCTTGTCGATCAGCGGCTGCAGAACGCTCATCGCGCCATCGTAGAAGAAGTAGGCGTTGTTGTCGTCCGGCGAGCCACCGAAAAGCTCGATGTTGAAGGGGCCTGCTTCGGTGTCGGCCTTGAGCGCCTTCACGATCGACTGTGCCTGCAGCACGCCGACCTGGAAGTTGTCGAAGGTCGCGTAGTAGTCGACATTTGGCGTATCACGGATCAGACGGTCATAGGCGATGACCTTGATGCCCTGATCTGCGGCCTGCTGCAGTACGTCGGAAAGGGTCGTACCATCGATCGAGGCGATGACGAGAACCTTGGCGCCCTTCACGATCATGTTCTCGATCTGCGAGAGCTGGTTCGGGATATCGTCTTCGGCGTACTGAAGGTCGGTCTGGTAACCGCGCTCCTGCAGCACCTTCACCATGTTGTCGCCATCGGCGATCCAGCGGGCCGAGGACTTGGTGGGCATTGCGACGCCAACCAGACCCTTGTCCTGCGCGGCGGCCGGCATTGCCAGAGCCGCCGAGGCCAGCATTGCTGCGGCCGTCAGATACTTGAGCAGTTTCATGACTTCTCCTCCTTTTGGCCCGGCTCCCTCTGAGCCTGCCGAGTTATAGGCGGCCGCTTCTGCTGCCGCCTTTTTCCAACTCAGTGGTTGTCGCGCGGAATTCCTTCCGTCTGTGCGATCCGCTGGTATTTCACGGCGGGCTCGAGAACCGCGCCCGTCTCCATCTGGCTGACGATGCCGCGCTGGATTTCCTGCCACGGCGTTTGGTGCTTCGGATAATGGTAGCCGCCCTGCGCCTCAAGTTCCTTGCGGCGCGCCGAAAGCTCCTCGTCAGAGATCAGGATGTCCGCCTTGCCGCGGCCGACATCGATGCGGACGCGGTCGCCGGTCTTGAGCAGCGCAAGTCCGCCGCCGGCCGCCGCTTCGGGCGAGGCGTTGAGGATCGACGGGCTGCCGGACGTGCCGGACTGGCGGCCATCACCAATGCAGGGCAGCGAGGTCACCCCTTCCTTGAGCAGGTAGTCGGGCGCGCGCATGTTCACGACTTCCGCCGCGCCCGGATAACCGATCGGACCGGCCCCGCGCATGAACAGGACAGTGTTCGCGTCGATTCCGAGCGAGGGATCGTCGATACGTTTGTGGTAATCCTCCGGTCCGTCGAACACTACCGCCCGGCCCTCGAAGGCATCCGGATCGTTCGGGTTGGAGAGATAGCGGTTGCGGAATTCCGGCGAAATGACGCTGGTCTTCATGATCGCCGAGGAGAACAGGTTGCCGCGCAGCACGCGGAACCCCGCACGTTCCTTGAGCGGCTGCTCATAGGGACGGATGACCTTCTCGTCCTCGATAATGGCGCCGCGGCAATTCTCACCGATCGTCTTGCCGTTCACCGTCATGGCGTCCTCATGGATGAGGCCCTGCTTCATCAGCTGGTTGACGACTGCCGGAACGCCACCGGCGTGATAATAGTCCTCCCCGAGATATTCACCGGCGGGCTGCAGGTTGACGAGCAACGGAACGTCTTCCCCATATTTCTGCCAATCGTCGACGCTGAGTTCGACGCCCATGTGACGGGCAAGACCGTTCAGGTGGATCGGAGCATTGGTGGAACCGCCGATTGCAGAATTGACGCGGATGGCGTTGATGAAGGCTTCCTTGGTCATGATATCGGAGGGCTTCAGGTCCTCCTTCACCATTTCCACGATCCTAAGGCCGGTCAGGTAGGAGACCTCCTGTCGGTCGCGATAGGGCGCCGGGATGGCGGCGGAGCCGGGAAGCTGCATGCCGAGCGCTTCGGCAAGCGAGTTCATGGTGGTGGCCGTGCCCATGGTGTTACAGTAGCCGGTGGACGGCGCCGAGGAGGCGACGAGCTTCACGAAGCCGGCATAGTCGATCTCACCCTTGGCGAGAAGTTCGCGGGCCTTCCAGACGATGGTGCCGGAACCTGTCCGCTCGCCGCGGAACCAGCCGTTCAGCATTGGGCCAACGGAGAGCGCGATCGAGGGTATGTTAACGGTGGCCGCCGCCATGAGACAGGCAGGCGTGGTCTTGTCGCAGCCGATCGTCAGCACCACGCCGTCGAGCGGATAGCCGTAGAGCACTTCCACCAGGCCGAGATAGGCAAGGTTGCGGTCAAGGCCGGCGGTTGGGCGCTTGCCGGTTTCCTGGATCGGATGAACCGGAAACTCGATGGCGATGCCACCCGCTTCGCGGATGCCCTCGCGCAACCGCTTGGCGAGCTCAAGGTGATGCCTGTTGCACGGTGAAAGATCCGAACCGGTCTGGGCGATGCCGATGATCGGCCGGTCCGACTGCAATTCGGCCTGGCTGAGGCCGAAGTTCATGTAACGCTCGAGATAGAGCGCCGTCATGTCGGCATTGGCCGGATTGTCGAACCATGCGCGCGAGCGCAACTTGCGCACTTCTCCGCGCTTCGCGTTCGTTTCGGCGATATCGGTGGAAGGCAGGTTCTCTGAATTGCTCATCGGTGTCGGTCTCGTGATAGCGGTAGATAAGGGGCGTCAGTCGTCGAACGCCTCGACGACCTGGCGGCGGCCAAGCATGAAGGCATCGGCCACATGGATCAGCGGCGAAAAATCCGCATCTCGGCGGCGCTCGCCGACAAGCGAAACGAAATGCTTATAGAGATTGCGGTATTCGCGATCTTCCTCGACGATCTGGTCCTTGCCGTCGACCGAGAGCCGGCTGCCGCCATGAGTCAGCACCACCGGGCCTTCGTCAGTCTCGACACGGATATCCCAGGTCTGCGGGCCGGTCTGCCGCCAGTCGAACTCGGCCGTTACCGGTAAGCCCGATGCGGTTTCGAATGCAAGGCTCGCTGCGATCGGTGCGGCTCGATTTTCGGGGAAGGACAGCTCGGAGCGGACGAGATGGAAACTTTCCGGCATGATGCGTGTGACAATGGACAGCGCGTTGATGCCCGGATCGAAAACGCCGAGACCGCCCGGTTCCCAGATCCAATCCTGACCCGGATGCCAGTGGCGGACATCTTCCTTCCACTCCACATGGACCTTGCGGATCGTACGCTCGGCCAAAAGCACGCGGGCCGGCTCAACGGCCGCAGCCGCGCGCGAGTGCCAGGTGGAAAAGAGGCTGAGGCCCTTCGCCTCGGCCTGGGCGTCGAGCGCCAAAACTTCCGAAATCGTCGCGCCAGGCGGTTTTTCGAGCATTACGTGCTTGCCCGCGTCGAGCGCCGCTTTCGCCAAGGCGAAACGGCCCTGCGGCGGGGTGCAGAGCGATACCGCGTCTATCTGTAGGTCGGAAGCCAGCAGCTCCGAGATATCGTGGAAGCTGGCCACGCTTTCGAGCGACGCATTGCGGCTTGCCACGGCAACCAGCTCCACCCCTTCGATAGCCTCGATTGCGGCGAGGTGCTGATCCTTTGCGATCTTTCCGAGACCGACAATGGCAAGACGGATGGGTACCATTGCTTCGCTCCTCAAAGCTTGCGCACCGCGACGGAGGTCGCA
Organism: Rhizobium sp. LCM 4573; assembly: GCF_001854865.1. Classification (GTDB taxonomy): domain Bacteria; phylum Pseudomonadota; class Alphaproteobacteria; order Rhizobiales; family Rhizobiaceae; genus Neorhizobium. Next base: position 131,141 of record NZ_MDDW01000003.1, read on the forward strand.
GCCGCTACCGTAAGCTTGTTGACGAGCGGGAGCTTGAAGGGCGCCGCCGCAATTTCGAAGACGTCGCCTGGCTCGGTCTTGACACCTTCCGAGAAGGAAAGGGTCGCCGTGCCGAAGAAGTGCACATGCAGGTCGCCCGGACGGCGGAAGAGATCATATTTGAAGTTATGGTGTTCCAGATTGGCGAACGTGTGCGACATGTTCGCTTCGCCGGAAAAGAACGGCTTTTCGAAGATCACTTCGCTGCCGCGGCGTACGCGAGAGGTACCCTCGACATGGTCCGGAAGATCGCCGATCAGAAGCTCAGGCCCGAGCGCGGCCTGACGCAGCTTGGAATGAGCGAGCCAGAGATAATTGCCCTTCTCCGTCACATGGTCGGAGAATTCGTTGGCAAGACAGAAGCCGAGGCGGAACGGCGTGCCGTCCGGCCCAATAATATAAATGCCGGCAAGCTCGGGCTCTTCGCCACCGTCGAGCGCAAAGGCAGGAGAAACGAGATCGGCACCGGTCGGCCGCAGCTGGGAACCGTCCCCCTTGTAGAACCATTCGGGCTGCACGCCCGCCTCGCCAGGCTTYGGCTTGCCACCTTCCACGCCCATCAAGAACATGCGCATGGAATCGGTGGGCTTTTCCGCCGCCTGAGCGGCCTTGTGCATCTTGTCGCGGCCATCTGCCGAGCCGAGATGCGTGAGGCCCGTGCCCGCAACGATAAAATGCGCCGGATCGGGATGGGAAACGGGCAAGGCAAGCCGTTTCTCGTCGGCCGCGTTCTTCAGATCGATCTCGTCGCCCTGCCCCAGCTCGGCAATCTTTTCTGCGAGCGATTGCCCCGTCGCGATCGCCTGCACGGCGAGATCATAAGTGGAGGAGACGCCATTGACGACGCGCGCAGCTCCCTCACCGTCCCATGCTACGACCTTCGTCGCGCCTGCCCCATCCAGTACTTGAAGAATTCGCAGCATTAGAAATCGACCTGCAAAACGTTGTTTTTCCAACGGGACCTCGGCCCCGAACTCCTCCCGCCGACGCCGGCTGGCCGTAGCGGATATAAAATAGCACTATTGGATTGCTACATTCATTGTCAAGCTGGCGAAACATGGGAGCCGCAAAGCTCACAACCAAGCTGTCGAAAAAATATATGTTATATTTCAGTATGTTATGACGATATCTTACACCGCACGCCTCTCCGGAATGAAAAAGGCGAGGGAAATATCGCTTGCAAAAGTAATACGATATGCCCATTCTACTCGCGTCATTGCTATTTCATCTCTGGGAGGATTAAAGATGAGAAAGGCACTTGCGACGCTCACCATGGCGTTCGCCGTTTGCATGGCTTCGAGCGTTTCCGCACAATCACTTACAGTCGGTTTTTCACAGATTGGTTCCGAATCCGGTTGGCGGGCCGCCGAGACGACCGTCACGAAGCAAGAGGCCGAAAAGCGCGGCGTCGACCTGAAATTCGCCGACGCCCAGCAGAAGCAGGAAAACCAGATCAAGGCCGTACGCGGCTTCATCGCGCAGGGCGTCGACGCGATCCTGATCGCACCGGTGGTCGCCACCGGCTGGGATGCCGTTCTGAAGGAAGCCAAGGAAGAGAACATCCCCGTCATCCTGCTCGACCGCCAGATCGAGGCTCCCGACGACCTTTATCTCACGGCCGTCACCTCCGACCAGGTGCATGAAGGCAAGGTCGCCGGCGAATGGCTCGCCAAGGAAGTCGGCGATAAGGATTGCAAGGTCGTCGAGCTTCAGGGCACGACGGGCTCCTCGCCGGCCATCAACCGCAAGAAGGGCTTCGAGGAAGGCATCGCCTCGCACGCCAATATCAAGATCGCCCGCTCGCAGACCGGCGACTTCACCCGCACCAAGGGTAAGGAAGTGATGGAAAGCTTCATCAAAGCCGAGGGCGGCGGCAAGGATATCTGTGCCGTCTATGCTCATAAYGACGACATGGCCGTCGGCGCCATCCAGGCGATCAAGGAAGCGGGCCTGAAGCCGGGTTCGGATATCAAGATCGTCTCGATCGACGCCGTTCCGGACATCTTCAAGGCCATGGCGGACGGCGAAGCCAATGCCACCGTCGAGCTGACGCCGAACATGGCTGGCCCGGCATTCGACGCCCTCGACGCCTATTTGAAGGACAAGAAGGAGCCGCCGAAGTGGATCCAGACCGAATCGAAGCTCTACACCGCCGCTGACGACCCGATGAAGGTCTATGAGGCGAAGAAAGGCCTCGGCTACTGATCTCCCGCTGTCCGGGACCAGACCCGGGCACGACGACCGGAGCGGCGGATCCTGCCGCTCCGGTTTCTCAGACAAATGCGGGAATTGATCATGTCGGAATTCCAATCCCTTCTGGAAGCGCGTGGGATCGGCAAAAGCTTCCTCGGCATCGCCGCGCTCGACAGTGTTGATTTCAGCCTTAAGCGCGGAGAGATCCATGCGCTGCTCGGCGAAAACGGTGCTGGCAAATCCACGCTCATCAAGATTCTCACCGGCGTCTATACCCGCGATCGCGGGGCGATCCAGCTCGACGGTGCGGAAGTCGCACCGGCAAATGTCGGGGAGGCCCAGACGCTGGGAATCGGCACCGTCTATCAGGAGGTCAATCTCCTCGAAAACCTGACGGTCGCCGAAAATCTCTTCCTCGGCCGGCAGCCGCGCCGTTTCGGCCTCGTCAATCGGCGCGAGATGAGCCGTCACGCCCGGGCACTGTTGCAGCGCTACGGTCTCGACATCGACGTGGATGCCCTGCTTTCCTCCTACTCGGTCGCCGTCCGGCAGATCGTCGCGATTGCTCGCGCCGTCGATCTCTCCGGCAAGGTCCTGGTGCTCGACGAACCGACCGCCAGCCTCGATACGCATGAAGTGGAAATGGTGTTCGCCGTCCTGCGGCAGCTTCGCGACGAAGGGCTCGGYATCATCATCATCACCCATTTCCTCAATCAGGTTTACGCGATTGCCGATCGCGTTACCGTGCTGCGCAACGGCCGACTGGTTGGCAGCCGCGATATTTCGGGTCTTCCGCGCATGGAGCTGATCTCGATGATGCTCGGCCGCGAGCTGCAGCATATCACCCGCGAACAGCAGGCGAGCGACGAAACGCTCTCACCCGGCGAGGCGCCGATCCGATTCTCCGGTTACGGCAAGCGCGGCAGCGTCGCGCCTTTCGATCTCGAAATCCGCCCCGGCGAGGTGGTGGGCATTGCCGGTCTCCTCGGCTCCGGCCGCACCGAAACCGCCTTTCTCCTCTTCGGCATCGATCGGGCCGACAGCGGCACGGTGAGCGTCGACAATGTCGAGGTGAAGCTCACCTCTCCGGAAGCGGCGATCGCAAAGGGCTTCGGTTTCTGCCCCGAGGAGCGGAAGACCGACGGGATCATCGGTGATTTTTCCGTAGCCGACAACATCGCGCTCGCCCTGCAAGCGCGCCAGGGATGGGCAAAGCCGCTCTCTTCCCGACAAAAGACTGCTCTTGCGGAAGGCTTCATCAAATCGCTCGATATCCGTCCTGCCGATGCCAACCGGCCGATAAAATTCCTTTCCGGCGGCAATCAGCAGAAAGCCATCCTGGCACGCTGGCTGGCCACCGACCCACGCCTCCTCATCCTCGACGAACCCACCCGCGGAATCGATATCGGCGCGCATGCGGAAATCCTGAAAATGATCGGCAAGCTCTGCGCCGATGGCATGTCGCTCATCGTCATCTCCTCGGAGATCGAGGAACTGACGGCAATCGCCCATCGAGTGGTGGTGCTTTCCGACCGGCGGCATGTCGCCGAGCTGAGGGGCGACGAAGTGACTGCCGACAACATCATGCACGCGATTGCGGCGCCGACTGCCCCGGAGGCCGCATGATGAACCGCATTGCAAGGCGCATCCGGCGCATCGCCCCTCAGATTATTGCATTGGCGGTCATTCTGGCCGCAATCACGGCCATAGCGCCGGGCTTCCTCAACGTCTCGTTCCAGAATGGCCGGCTATACGGCAGCCTGATCGATGTCCTGGTTCGCGCCGCGCCGGTCGCGCTTCTGGCAATCGGCATGACGCTCGTCATCGCGACCCGCGGCATCGATCTGTCGATCGGCGCGGTCATCGCGATCTGCGGCGCGGTGGCGGCCACTCTTATCAGCAACGGCTATCCCCTCCCCTATGTCATCCTGGTATCCCTGGGGGTTGGCCTTGCCTGCGGGCTCTGGAACGGGCTGCTGGTTGCGGTTCTCGATATCCAGCCGATCATTGCGACGCTCATCCTGATGGTTGCAGGCCGCGGCATCGCCCAGCTCATTACCGAGGGTGTGATCCTCACCTTCAACAATGACAGCTTCGCCGCGATCGGTTCCGGCTCATTTGCCGGTGTTCCGATCCCGGTCCTGATCTGGATCGGTGCCGCACTATTGATCGGCCTGCTGGTGCGCAATTCCGCTCTCGGTTTTTTGATAGAGGCGACCGGGATCAATCGCCGGGCCGCAACGCTTGCCGGCATTCGCGCGCGATTCCTGCTCTTCTTCGTCTATGCGGTCTCCGGTATCATGGCGGCGGTCGCTGGCCTGATCGTGACGGCCGATATCCGCGGCGCCGACGCCAACAATGCCGGGCTCTGGCTGGAACTGGACGCGATCCTTGCCGTCGTCATCGGCGGGACGTCTCTCAATGGCGGACGCTTTTCTATCCTCGCCTCGCTCATCGGTGCGCTCATCATCCAGTCGATCAACACGGGCATCCTGGTTTCGGGCTTTCCGCCGGAATTCAACCTCATCATTAAGGCCGGCATCATCATCGTGGTCCTGACGCTCCAATCGCCGGCAATCATGAGCCTTCTCGGTTTCTTGAGGCCTGCGCGCCGGCAGGCAACGGCGGCCAAAGCGGAAGGAACGGCCCGATGATCCACAGCCGCAATCTCCCATTCGCCGCCACGCTCGCGATCTTCGTCATCGCCTATATTCTATGCGTGATACAGTTCCCGAACATGCTGTCGACACGCGTGATCGGCAATCTTCTGACAGACAACGCCTTTCTCGGCATCGCCGCGGTCGGCATGACTTTCGTCATCCTTTCCGGCGGCATCGATCTTTCGATCGGCTCGGTCATTGCCTTCACCAGCGTCTTCGTAGCGGTTATGGTCGGCTCGCTCGGAGTTCATCCACTACTGGCGTTTGCGGCGGCGTTGATGATCTCCACGCTTTTCGGCAGCCTGATGGGTGCGATGATCCGTTTTCTCGTCATCCCACCCTTCGTGGTGACGCTCGCCGGCATGTTCCTCGCGCGCGGCGCGGCTTATCTGATCTCGACCGAATCTGTGCCGATCTCGCATCCCATGATAGATGCCATTCAGGGCTTCTATTTCCGCTTTCCCGGCGGCGGGCGGCTGACCGCCATGGCTATGCTCATGCTTGCGGTTTTCATCATCGGCGCCTTCATCGCCGGCCGCACCCGCTTCGGCGCCAATGTCTACGCGCTTGGCGGCAATCAGCAGTCGGCCGAACTGATGGGGGTGCCGGTCGGCCCGACCACCGTCGGCATCTATGCGCTGTCCGGTTTTCTGTCGGGGCTTTCCGGCATTGCATATACCCTTTACACATCCTCCGGCTATTCGCTGGCGACAGTCGGCGTCGAACTCGACGCGATTGCCGCGGTCGTCATCGGCGGCACGCTCCTGACCGGAGGTACGGGGCTTGTGGCGGGCACTTTCGTCGGAATTCTCATCCAGGGCTTGATCCAAACCTATATTGTATTCGATGGAACCCTGTCGTCCTGGTGGACGAAGATCGTGATCGGTATTCTGCTCTTCGCCTTCATTGTCTTGCAGCGGGGAATCATCTGGTATTCAAACAGGCGCATGGCCGAGGGACGTTTGGTGGCATAATGGGACTTCTGGAGACGACGATCACAGGGCGCAAGCGCAGGAACAGCCATGCTCATGTCGTGGCCGAGCTGGGCAGCGCCATCGTTTCCGGAAAAATTCCCGAAGGCTCCTTGCTCCCCGGCGATGCCGAGCTTTCCGCCCGTTTTGGTGTATCGCGGACGGTGTTGCGCGAAACCATGAAGACGCTTGCCGCCAAGCGCCTGGTCGAGCCGAAGGCAAAGGTCGGAACCCGTGTTCTCAACCGCGCGAGCTGGAATTTCTTCGATTCGGATGTCTTGAGCTGGCGTTGCGAGGCCGGCCTCGATTTCGAATTCATCGAACACCTCGCGGAAATGCGCATGGCATTGGAGCCAGCGGCAGCAGCGGCCGCCGCCCTGCGGGCGACAAGCGACGATATCGTGACACTTTACGCGATTGCCGCCCGCTTCGACGACCTTTCCCATACGCCAGAAACGATCGCCAAGGTCGACCTCGAATTCCATCTGGCGATCGCCCACATGTCCGGCAATCCTTTCATGCGGGCGGCAAGCGCGCTGATCGAAGCCGCGCTTTCCATTTCCTTCCAGCTTTCCTCACCCGCCGCCTCGCCTGAGAAGATCGACGAGGTAGCGACCAACCACCTGCGTATTGCCCATGCGATCGCCTCCCGTGATCCGGAAAGGGCGATCGCCGCGATGCGTCACGTCATCGAAGTCGGCAAGCGCCGCATCCGCGCCTCGCTCGTGGCTTCGGCCCGCGCTGACGAACCTGCCACTCGCTCATAGGAAAGCTGTCGACAGGATTGGAAAGACCGCGATCAGGGCGAGTCCGATCAGCAGCGCGCCGATATAGGGCCAGATCGCCTTCATGGCTTCGTCCGGCGAAACGGCGCCGATCTTGCAGGCGATGTAGAAGCCGATGCCGATCGGCGGCGCGATGAGGCCGATGTTCATCGCCGTCACCACGACCATGGAATAATGCACGTCGTTGATGCCGAGCGTCTTGGCGATCGGGAACATGATCGGGGCCATGAGCACGATCGCTGGCAGGCCTTCGAGCACGCAGCCGAGCACCATGAAGATTGCGATCGTCACCGCCATGAAGGAGAGCCAGCCGCCCGGCAGATCGGTGACCGCTTGGGCGAGCTGGAAGGCGAAGCCGGTCTGTGTCAGTGCCCAGGCCATGGCGGAAGCGCAGCCCAGGATGATGAGGATCGCGCCGGAAAGTGCTGCGGTTTCCACCAGCATGGAATAGAGCCTGCGAAATCCGATGCCTCCGTAAAGCACAGCGCCGATGATGAGCGCATAGACGACGGCGATCGTGGAGACTTCGGTCGCCGTCGCCACGCCACCGCCAACCGCACTGCGGATCAGGAAGGGTAGCAGCAGAGCCGGCGCGGCGATCAAGGCAGCCTTGCGCACGGTTAGGAAAGACGCACGTTTCACCCCGGCCATGGATTCGTGTCGGGATTTGAAGCGGGCGAGAACCGCGAGCACGAGAAGCAGCACCATGGCGATCGCAAAACCGGCGGTGAAGAGACCGGCGATCGAGACACCGGCCGCCGAACCCAGAACGATCAGCACGATCGACGGCGGCACCGTCTCGGCCATCGCCGCGCCCGTGGCGAGCAGCGCGATCATCTCCGGCGGCTTATGGCCGCGCCGCTTCATTTCCGGAAACAGGGCCGGAGCGACGGTCGCCATGTCGGAGACCTTGGAGCCGGAAATGCCGGAGACCAGAAAGAGCGAACCGAGCAGCACGTAAGACATGCCGGCGCGCACATGTCCGAGCAGCGAGGCCAGGAATTCGACGATAGCCTTGCCCATGCCCGTGGCATCGAGAATGCAGCCGAGCAGCACAAAGATCGGTACCGAGAGCAGAATGATGCTCGACATGCCCTCGTCCATACGCCCGACGATGACGAAGATCGGCACATTGGTTGCGAAGGTCAGGAATGAAAGCGCGCCGAGCCCGAAGCAGAAGGCGATTGGGACACCCATGACCAGCAGTGCACCGACACCGAAAACCAGAAAGAGGACGATGTTCCAGTTTCCAAGCATTTGCAGCGCAGGTGTCAAAGCCCAGAGCGCACCGGCCACACCCCCGATCGCCGCCGCCGCAGTAAACAGCATTCGCATGTTCCCAAGACGAACGCCATGAAGGATCACCATGACCAGCATCATGGCAAGACCGACGGGAAGAGCCGAGGCGCGCCAGCTCATGGGGATCATCAGCGCGGCGGACGTGACGTAGCTTTCCTCGATCGCGTACTCGACCGCTGGATAGAGAAGGCTGCCAAGAAAAACCGCCGTCAGCAGAAGCCCGACGGTGGCGACGAATTTTTGGCTGTGTTCACCGAGGAGATTGAGAAACACCGTCAACCGCAGGTGCTCATGGCGATCGATGGCAATGGCCGCCCCAAGCATCGCGAGCCAGAGGAAAGCAATGGATGCCGTCTCGTCTCCCCAGATGATCGGGGACGAGAACACGTAACGCGCTATGACCCCGATCAGCAGGATCACGATGATGAAGGTGAGCAATGCCGCGCAGATCATCTCTATCGGCCGCATCCACATCGAGCCTCGTGCCGGCTGTTCGAGCTCGATCGCCGCAAGATCGCTCACGGCATCTGTATTCATCGTCATGACATATCCTCCCCGGCGGCCGCTTTCGGTTCCGCCGTCTCCTGAAACTCAACTATCGACGGGTTCATGCCCGCGGCTCACGGGAGGTTCTCCCGGAAAATCACTTCGCTGCGTAGCGGCGCCACGTCCTCATCCGCCGGACGCCCGGCGCGCAGGTTCTGAAACACGCGCGCAACCCGCCCGATCGTGTCGCTGGGGTTTTGGGTGATGACCGCATCCATCGTGCCGTCGATCAGGAAAGCCCGCGTATCCGGCGTCAGCCCGTGGCCGACGAAGACGAGCGAATGCTCACGCCGGGCGTCCTTGATCGCCTTGCCGACGCCGCTGGCGCCGCCGCCGATATTGTAGATGCCGGCAAGATCCGGATGCTGGCTCAGCAGCATTCGCATCTGCCGATAGTTCATCGTCTCGTCGTCGTGCCCCTCGCGGATGCCCACGACCTCGATATGCGGATAGCTTTCCTTCAGCACATGCAGGAAACCCATCTCGCGCTCCTCATGGGCGCGATAGCTGAGGCTGCCGGCGATCATCGCCACCTTGGCGGGCGCCTTGCCGACGAAGCGGGCGATCAGATAGCCGGCAAGCCGTCCGGTCGAACGATTGTCGAGCCCGAGATAGGCGGCGCGCTGGGCATTGGCGATATCGGATATCAGAGTAACAGTCGGCACGCCTTTGTCCGCCAGTCGGTTCACCGCCTCGCGCACGGCGGGGTGCTCGAGCGCCATGAAGGCGACGCCATCGGCCGAGCGCCCGTGTCTTTGCAGCGCGGCGGCCAGAATGTCCGGATTGAAGCTCTTGATGTATTCGACGGTCGGCTTGATACCGTGCCTTTCGAACAAGGGCGTCTGGTCCACGATCGATCGGCCCAGATGCGTAAGATAACGGTTGGTGCCGGCGGGCAGGAGAAAGGAGATGTTGGCAAGCCTGCGCGGCTCCGCCGAATCCAGGGCCTCCTCATCGACATAGCCGAGCTCCGCGGCGGATTTCATCACCCTATGGACCGTCGGCGCACGGACCCCTTGCCGCCCGTTCAACACACGGTCGACGGTCGCGGTCGAGACTCCGGCATGCCGCGCGACGTCCACAATGGTCGGCCGGCGGCCCTTTTCAATCGCTTCGAGAGGCGTCTCAAACATATGATCACATCAAATTACATCAGAAATCGCGTTTGACTTCATCATTCATATGATCGATTTTCCGGCTTGGGAAGTGACTTTCCTATGGGGAGGAAAAAATGACGATGACACTCAGCCGCCGCGCCCTCTTGAAGGGTATGGCCGCCGCGCCGGCCGCCGCAGGCATGGCGTTTTCCATTCCGCGTTTCGCTCATGCGGCCGAAATCCAGCTCCGTTACGGCAACAACCTGCCGGTCAGCCATCCGCTGAACATCCGCGCCAAGGAGGCGGCAGACCGGATCGCCAAGGAAACCGACGGCCGGGTTGAGATGATGATCTTTCCGGCCAACCAGCTCGGCGGGGATACGGACATGCTGTCCCAGGTGCGCAGCGGCGCCCTGACCTTCTTCACGCCCTCGTCCCTGGTCATCGCGACGCTCGTACCCACCGCGGCTCTCAATGCGGTCGGCTTCGCCTTCAAGGATTACGATCAGGTCTGGAAGGCCATGGACGGCCCGGTCGGCGCTCTCGTCCGCAGCAAGATCGCGGATGCCCGCCTTTATGCGCTGGAGACCATGTGGGACAACGGCTTCCGCCAGACGACCACGAGCGGCGATCCCATTGCAAATGCCGACTCCATGGCGGGATTGAAGATCCGCGTGCCGGTGAGCCCGCTTAGCATCGATATGTTCTCGGCCCTCGGCGCGTCACCGACCAGCCTGCAGTTCAGCGAGGTTTATTCGGCGCTGCAAACCAAGGTGGTGGACGCGCAGGAAAACCCTTTGCCGATCATCCAGGTCTCCAAGATCTACGAGGTCCAGAAGAATTGCGCGCTGACGAACCACATATGGGACGGATACTGGTTCATCGCCAACGGCCGGCAATGGTCGGGCCTTCCGGATGACGTCAAGCAAATCGTCGCCCGCGCCATCAACGAAGCCGGTCTCAAGCAGCGCGAGGACATCCGGACGCTGAATTCGAGCGTCCAGTCGGACCTCGAAAAGACCGGACTGGCCTTCAATGCCGTGGAAACCGACAGCTTCCGCGCCAAACTCAAGGAAAACGGCTTCTACGCGAAGTGGAGCAAGGAATTCGGCGATGAGGCCTGGGACGCGCTGGAAAGCGTCGTCGGCACTCTGGCCTGATCTTACGAAAGCGGCGGCGACGTTCGCCGCCGCATCAAAATACATCAAGCATGAAGACACAAAGACATCAAATGAGTCGTTTTTTCGGAAAGATCCGCCAGGCGGGATATGTCGTCGACGACATCGAGGCGGCAATGGACTACTGGACCCGCGTTCTGGGCGTCGGCCCCTTCTTCTACAATGAGCGGGTTCCGATCGTGAACTATCGCTATCGCGGGGAAAGCCATGCTCCGCATAACTCCGTGGCGCTCGCCAATTCCGGCGAATTGCAGATCGAGCTGATCCAGACCCRCAATGACGTTCCTTCGATGTACAAGGATTTTCGGGATGCCGGACATCGGGGGCTTCAACATGTCGCCTATTGGACCGACAGTTTCGATGCCGATCTCGAGCGCCTTGCGAGGGAAGGGTTCGAGACGGTCATGAGTGGCGAAGTGGGTGAAAACGGCCGTTTCGTCTATTTCGACACCCACTATCATCCAGGCACCGTAATTGAGCTTTCCGAGGTCGCAGGCCCCAAGGGCCGCATGTTCGACGTTATTCGGAACGCTTCCGAGGGCTGGGACGGCAAGGATCCGGTGCGCCCCTTTCCCGACCTTTCCAAAATCTGAGGGCTGGTGGTGACCGATACGCATTTTGAGGCGGACTATCTGGTCGAAACACCGCTGCCATTGGCGAAGGTCGCGGAGATCATGGCTGGTGAACAGTCCTGCGGCACCTTCACCAAAGTCGAGGGAGAGACCGATGACCTGCGTGCTCGCGCAGGCGCACAGGTCATCGGGATCGCCCCCCTCGGCGAGGTGGAGAAGCCCACTTTGCCGAGCGCCTGGCTCCATCGGCGCGGCATGACCAGTCCCTCGCTCAGAGCTCGGATCAAGCTCCGGTTTCCGATTGCAAATGTCGGCGTCAATCTTGCGGCACTCGCCTCGACTGCCGCCGGCAATCTCTACGACCTCGGCGAAGTAACCGGCCTCAGGCTGGAAAGCATTACGCTTCCGCCATCCTGGCGGCGCCGATATGCCTTGCCGAAACAGGGCATTGCCGGGACGCGGCGGCTTGCAGGCGTCACCGACCGACCGATGATCGGCTCCATCATCAAGCCCAATGTCGGTCTGTCGGCCGCTGAGATCGGCAAGCTGGTCGAGCGGCTTTGCGAAGCCGGTATCGATTTCATCAAGGACGATGAAATCGCAGCCAACCCGGCTCACGCGCCGCTTTCGGAGCGGGTTACGCACGTCATGTCAGCCGTCAAGCGAGCCGAAGACAAGCTTGGCCGTCGCGTGATGATCGCCTTCAACATCACGGACGAGACGGATGCAATGCGCCGGAACGCCGATCTCGTCGCGCGCGAAGGTGGAACCTGCGTGATGGCCAATTTGAACTGGTGTGGCTTTTCCGCCGTCGAGACGCTTCGCCGCTCGACCGATCTCGTTCTGCACGGCCATCGAAACGGCTTCGGCGCGCTGTCGCGCTGCGATGCGCTCGGCATATCCTTCCCCGCCTATCAAACGCTCTGGCGGCTTGCCGGAGTTGACCACATGCACGTCCATGGTCTCGACGGGAAATTCGCCCAAGAGAATAGCGAAGTCGTCGAAAGCACTGCGCTTTGCCTGGCGCCGCTCGATGATCAATCAGACGATCGCGTGCTGCCGGCATTCTCCTCAGGACAATGGGCAGGTACCGTGCCTGCCACCTGGCAGGCGGTCGGCGGCGACGATTTCCTGTTTATGGCCGGCGGCGGTATCATGGGCCATCCAGGCGGACTGGCGGAGGGCATTGAAAGCATCCGGGCAGCTTTCCGCGCCATGCGGGAAAAGCAGACGCTCGAGGACGCCGCCAAGACATCACAGCCGCTTCGCAAGGCGCTCGATTTCTTCGGGAAGGTCGCATGAGAGGCTCGGTGTCGAAGCCGTTCTACGGTTGGTATGGCGATGACTTTACCGGGGCGACGGATACGCTCGCGACCCTCTCCATGCATGGGGTCAAGTCATTCCTCTTTCTCGGTCCTCCATCGGCGCGCCACGTCGATGAGATCGGCAACCTCGAGGCGATTGGCATTGCCGGCTCGGCACGCTCCATGGCGCCTGCCGAAATGCGCGCGGAACTGGAGCCAGTGGGACGGTTTTTCGCCGATACCGGCGTGCGCATTCTACATTACAAGTGCTGCTCGACCTTCGACAGTGCAGTCGATATCGGAAATATCGCCGTGGCGATGGAAGTGCTGCGAAAGTCCTGCAGTCAATCGCAGGCTGTCATCCTTGGCGGGCAACCCTCACTTGGACGGTTTTGCGCCTTCGGCAATCTTTTCGCCTCAGCCGGAGCGGGCGGCGCGGTCTACCGGCTCGATCGGCATCCGACGATGAGCCGGCACCCGTCGACACCGATGGCAGAAGCCGATCTGCTCCAGCATTTCCAAATGCTTGGCGCCGGCGAAATCACCCTTCTGCCTTGGACCAAGCTCGACAGCCGCAAGGTTGATGTGGACACGGAAGACGACATCCTGCTGGATGCGTTGACGGACGAGCATGTGACCGCGATCGGGCATGAACTGAAGCGCCGCGCGCGCCGGGGGTCTTTTCTGATTGTCGGCGCAAGCAGCGTCGCGGAAGCGGTGTACCACGATCAGCCCGTTGTTGCGAGGCAACCCGCGGGAAACACGCAGGGTCCGGTTTTGGCAGTTGCGGGATCCCTTTCGCCGCTGACGCGCCGGCAGGTCGAGGCCGCGAGCACATTTACCCGCATCAAAGCCGATGCGGCGCGCTTCGTCGACGAAGAAGCCTACCGCGAGCACCTTGMCGGAGAGATCGGCTCTATCCTTGGCGGCGGGCGCAATGTGCTCATCACCACCGCGCCGGAAAATCCTTCCGCAATGATCGCGGCGGATGCCCGGCTTGCACGAACAACCGGACGCTTCGTCGATCGGCTTCTGATGGAGGTTCCGGTACGCAGCCTGATTGCCGCCGGAGGTGATACATCGAGCCATATCGCCCAGTCACTCAGTCTCTGGGGGCTTGCATATGGCGGCCAGATTTCCCCCGGCGTCACGATTTCGATCGGGCGAAGCGATGATCCCGGCCGGGATGGCATGAGACTGATGTTGAAGGGCGGGCAAATGGGCAATGAGGACATTTTCGACCGCTTCGCATCGATAGGATGAATGCCGCAGGCGCAAATTGATACTTATCAATGCTGAAACTCTCGGCCAGAAATGAAAAAACCTGCCGCGGGAGGAGGTGCGGCAGGCTTTTTCAAACTGTCCGAACAGCGGCATGGGAGGAGGAGAGCCGCTGTTCCTCGCGAAAAACCCTGGGAGGAGGAGTGGGTTCTTCGCTAACACGAAGCTCTGTGGGAGGAGGTACATCGCTTCGTTGGATTGATAGTTACCTTCGTCCGGGCTCAATTCCTAGGCACGAATTTACAGGGCAGGTATGCACATATCGAATATCTCTTGAGCGATCCGAGCAATCAGGGCCCCAATAACCCCATAAAACAAAAACGCCCCGCTTAGCTTGGCGGAGCGCTTCGTAAATGGCTGTCAGAAGTCTTTATCAGAAGCCGACCGCAGCACGAGCAACGGCGTGGATACGGCCGCGTTCGATACCGAGATCCTGCAGCTCTCTGCTCGACATACGGCCGAGTTCTGCGACAGTCTGACGATACTTGCGCCAATTGTTGAAAGAACGTGCGATGTTCATAACGGTCCCCTTTCTTCGGACTTCGAAGCCGGCTGCCAGTCTTCGGCGCCCGTTTGCTTCGATGCCCAATATATACTATGCGCACGGTCCGACTTGCAGTGCCAAACAATCAGCACACCCATGCGCGTATTGCATAGATAACCGCCGCGCGCCGCCTGTAGTGGCAACCGCCGGTCCTCGTTGCGCGAACGCCTTCACGAAAGAGCGGCCCCGATCAGGCTGCCGGAGCCGATAGTTTCGCCGAACGTCTCATTCTTGTCGTCACGCAGCCAGCAGAATATCCCGGATTGCTTCTCCCACACCGGTCGCCGATTGCGGATTCTGACCGGTGACCAACCGACCGTCGACGATCACCTTCGCATTCCAGTCGGGAGCCGGATGATGCCGGGCGCCACGCCCCACCAGCGTGCTTGCCAGCAGGAACGGTACCGTCTTATCTAGACCGACCGCCCGTTCTTCGGAATCGGTGAACGCGCTGACATTGCGGTTGGCGACCAGATAACTGCCGTCACTCAACGTGACATTCACCAGGGCGGCCGGGCCATGGCAAACAGCAGCCACCGTACCGCCGGCCTCGAAAATATCCCGAGTGAGGCTTTTGACGGCAGGACTCGTCGGCAGATCCCACATGGCACCATGGCCACCTGCAAAAAAGATTGCCGAATAGCCAACATGGTCGATTTCCGCCAGTTTCATAGTGTTCCGGATGGAATTCCGGAAGACCTCGTCATTCCAGTAACGCGCATTGATACTGTCCTCCAGATCGAGCCCGTCAACCGGAGGTTCTCCGCCCTGTATCGAGGCGAACTCCACGGGAATGCCGGCAGCATCGAGCACGGCGAGCGGATGGGTGACCTCGCCGAGATAGAAGCCCGTCGGCTGGCCAGTCTCTCCCTTGACCCCATGACTGGTCAGAACAAAGAGAACGGGTTTTAGGGACTTCCGGTTTGCTGGGTTCGACATCGCCTTCTCCTGTTAATCGAGGCGGCTGTTTCACCGCCTCCTTCGATAAGGCTGATGTATTATCGCCTCCATCGATGATAAATGATCACCCGCGCAAATCATTTGTTCGCAGGAGGCAAAAATGGCGCGTCGCTTCGATCACCTTGCAGATGTCGAAGTCTTCGTCATCGTCGTCGAGAAAGGATCATTCACCGATGCGTCAGTCGCTCTGTCGACAACCCCTTCGGTTCTCAGCCGTGCGATCACACGGCTCGAGGCGCGCCTCGGCACGCAGCTCTTGCGACGAACCACGCGACGCCTCAGCCTAACCGAAGCGGGACGCTCCTATCTGGAACAAACGCGGGCGGCTTTTTCCCTGATCGATGCCGCAGAACGGGTCATTCAGGGACAGAGCGGAACCATCACCGGTCGCGTGCGCCTCAGCGTTTCGACGACCTACGGGCATTTCCGTCTCCCCCAAAAATTGGCGCATTTTACCGCGGAGTACCCACAGGTGGACCTCGACGTCAGCATTACCAACCGCAATGTCGATCTCGTGGCTGAAGGTTACGACCTTGCGATCCGCCTCGGCCAGCTTCCGGACAGCGGTCTCATCGGCCGGAAGCTTGAAGACGCATCACTGCGCCTGGTGGCATCGCCGGCTTATCTAAAGCTCAACGGCACGCCACAGACCATCGATGACCTGGCGCGACATCGATGCCTTCCCTTCATCATGCCAAGCACGGGACGGCCCGCTCCCTGGCTCTTTTCGGTTGGCGGCAAGAAGCTGGAATGGACACCCGAGGGCACCATTCGGGTTCTCGATGACGTGCTCGGCGTTTTGTCTCTCGCCGACGCAGGCATGGGCATCTGCCAGACATACGACTTCATCGTTCATGATCGTATCGAACGCGGCATCCTCGTAGAGCTTCTGCCGCAGACGGCGGGACGGTCAAGGCCTTTCTCCCTGATATACCCGCCACACAGAAGCCTCTCCGGCGCCACCAGGGCTGTCATCGATTTCCTGCTGAAGTGAGGACCGTTCGGCAGAACCGCAGAGGCTTCAACGATTGTTGCGGATATTGCCGTTTCCGCCGATTATTCGAATTTCTCCGTCGCATCGGCCTTGCCCAGCACCCAGTAGCCGGAAGCCTTCAGCCAGCCGGGTGGAAGGCCCCGCTCCACGAGATGAGCACGCAAGGCGCGGACGACGGAGGCCTCGGCCGCGATCCACACGAAGGTTCCTGGCTTGATCTGCGTGCGGCGGACTTGATCCAGCAGCCCGGCAGCATCCGCCTGTTCGGAAAGCGGCCTGTATACCCAGTGGCAAACCACCTGCGCCTTCGTCTTGAATTGCTGTTCTTCGGCAGGTCCCGCAACCGCCGCGATGACGGTGATCTCCGTTTCCGGACCACTCTCCTCGATCCTTCGGCCGATTGCGGGCAGCGCCGTCTCGTCGCCGATCAATAGCCACTGTCTTACGCTCGGTGAAACGACAGCGGAGCCGCGCGGCCCGCCTATGGTCAGCGCATCGCCCGGACGGGCACCAATCGCCCACCGGGTCGCTGGTCCCGCCTCGTGGACCGCGAAATCGATGGTCAACGTGCACGCCGCATTGTCATACCGCCGAGGCGTGTAATCACGATGTTCCTCGGAACCATCTCCCATCGGCACGAAGATCTTCACATGGTCATCAGGTGCCAGGCTGACGAAATCGACGAGACTGTCACCGGTCAACGTGATGCGCTTCATGTTCGGCGTGACATCTTCGGTATTCGAAACCGTCAGATACCGCCTTTTCAATTCATGGCGGATGCGTTCGATGCCGGGCGTAGGCGGGGTTTGAAGCGAAGTATCGTCCATCCGTATCCTTCCGCGGCTCCGAACGCGATCTGCAGGACACAGTCGCGCCGATCGAAGCCGCACAGCCGTTCGATCATGCGCGTTGAGTGACGTTAACGCTTACGTGACCGACAACCGGTCAATGACGATGGCTCAATAGCGGAGCTCTGCGCCGGGGGCAACAAAAACTTTCAGTTTCAACTCAAGAATAACCGCACACGTCCATAAACAGCACGGCTCCGCCGTATCCGTACGGCGGAGCCATGAAAACATCCCGAATTCGTTCAGGCCGCGCGCGCGCTTGCATCCAACGGGATTTCGACATCGATTTCGAGGATCGACACCTGCTCGCCGCGATCCATCTTGACGGTGACTTTGTCGCCATCGACCTGCACATGCTTGGTGATGACGGCGAGGATTTCCTCGCGCAGAAGGCTGACCAGGTCCGAGTGGCCAACCGAAGCACGCTCGTGAGCGAGCAGCACCTGCAGACGTTCGCGCGCGGTCGGCGCCGAATTCTGCCGTTTGAAGAGACTGAAGATGCTCATGCTGCCCTCCGTCCGAATATCTTGCCGAAAAGGCCGCGCTTCTCGCCAGGTATCGTCATCGGCACGGCTTCGCCGGCAAGCCGCCGGGCGGCATCGTGATAGGCCATTGCCGGTGCGCTGCGTGCATCGGCAAGCGTCACCGGCGCGCCGATATTGGAGGCGCGCAGGACATCCATGCTCTCCGGGATGATGCCAAGGAGCGGAATGGAGAGGATCTCCAGCACGTCGTCCACCTTCAGCATGTCGCCCCGCTCCGCGCGATTTGCATCGTAGCGGGTGAGCAGCAGGTGCTTTTCGACCCGTTCGCCCCGCTCCGCCTTTGCGGTCTTGGCGTCGAGCAGACCGATGATGCGGTCGGAGTCACGAACCGAAGAGACCTCCGGATTAGTGACGATGACAGCCATGTCGGCGTGACGCATTGCAAGGGTCGCGCCACGCTCGATACCGGCCGGGCTGTCGCAGATGATCCAGTCGAAATGCCGCTTCAGGTCATTCATGACGCGCTCCACGCCCTCCGGCGTCAGGCTGTCCTTGTCGCGGGTCTGAGAAGCCGGCAGGAGGAAGAGAGTGTCCAGCCGCTTATCGCGGATCAGCGCCTGCGGCAGCTTTGCTTCCCCCTGAATGACATTGACGAGGTCATAGACGACCCGCCGCTCGGCGCCCATGACGAGGTCAAGGTTGCGCAGCCCGACGTCGAAATCGACGACGACCGTCTTCTCGTTCCTCTGAGCCAGGGCTGCTCCGATGGCGGCACTCGACGTCGTCTTGCCGACGCCGCCTTTACCGGATGTGACTACGATTACTTTCGCCATTTTGCTCTCCTGTATGCTGAGCGCCGGGGGCTCAGACGAGTGTCTCTGCCATAATCGCATCGCCTTCGAGCCAGAGCTGGACAGCTTTGCCGCGAAGATTGGGGGCCAGGTCTTCGGCCGTTTTGTAAATTCCGTCGATCGCCAGGAGTTCGGCCTCCAGCTTGCGGCAGAAAATGCGTGCCGAAGCGTTGCCCACCGAGCCGGCAAGCGCCCTGCCCCTCAGCGTCCCGTATATGTGGACCGAACCACCGGCGATGATTTCCGCTCCCGAAGCGACCGAGCCGATGACGGTGACATCGCCTTCCGGAAAGATGACCGACTGGCCTGAACGCACGGGCTCACGCACCACCATCGAGGGGAACGCTCTGACCGCCACGGCAGCCGGCTCCGCCGGCGGGGGCGTCGGCTCCTTGCGACTGGAGACCGGCGACTTGGCGTTCGCCTCCACCGCTGGAACCTCGACGTCGGCCGCAGGCCTGCCGCCCTTCATGGACGGGGGCATTCCAGGTTCGAAAAGTGACGCACGCCCGCCTTCAATACCCATGATGGCCACATTACGATTGCCGAGTTCGGCAATCAGACCCTTTAATTGCGGACGATCGATCTCGATCTCGGACACGTCGAGAACGACCGGTCGGCCGAGGAAGAAACCGGCGGATCGAGCTGCCAGGTCGTCAAGCCGGGCAATCCAGTCGTCGAACGGATGCTCCGGGGAGAGAACGACCGCCAGAAACGAACGGCCCTTGATGCGGATGGAACGACTGTCAGTTAGCACTTTGGTCATCTGTGTTAATTTTTCGTTGCCTCCGATGTACGCGAACCATGGTTAACAAATGGTTACCGCAAGGATCGATCGAGGCATTTATAACAGTCGTCTACAAGTGACGTGCCGGCAGGCTGAAACGGCAGGCCGTAGCCTGTATAGAAGTCATCGTACCAATCTCAAAAAAATCATCTGGCTTGACGAAATACAGCAGACAAGTAACAACGCTGGTCACCTGTCCTCAATCGGTTTCCCCGTGCCTCGCGTCCCGCTCATCCTGTCAGTGGCTCTGTTCATGGAGAGCATGGACGCCACGGTCATATCCACCTCGTTGCCAGCAATCGCTGCCGATATCGGCACCACGTCGGTGGCGCTGAAACTCGCCTTCACCGCCTACTTTGTCGCGATGGCGATGTTCGTCCCCATGAGCGCCTGGCTTGCCGACCGATACGGCTGCCGGAACCTGCTTCGGCTCTCGATCGCACTCTTCATGATCGGCTCGCTCGGATGCGCCGCATCTCAATCGCTTGCCCATTTCGTCTGCGCCCGGTTCTTGGAAGGCGCAGGAGCCGCTTTCATGGCTCCCGTCGCCCGCCTTGCGTTTTTCCGCCTCACGCCCGGCAAGGACCTCGTCAGCGCGACATCCTGGCTGACGATCCCGCCGACCGTCGCTCCAATGCTGGGGCCGCCACTTGGTGGTTTTCTCACAACCTTCGTCGCATGGYAGTGGATATTCCTCGTCAATCTTCCCGTTGCCCTGACCGGCATCGTCCTGATAACGCGCCTCATGCCGGAGCCGCCCCGACTTCCGGCCCGACGCCTTGACCTGACAGGCCTCATCCTCGTCGCCATCAGTCTGTCCGGCCTCGTTTTCGGCATATCTCTCATCAGCATGCCGGTCCTGCCGACATGGTTCGGCCTGGCGTGTATCGCACTTGGTGCGAGCGCGGGAGCGATCTATTACCTGCATGCCCGGGGCTCGCCAGACGCAGTGCTCGATCTCACCGTCTTCCGCGAACGCACCTTCCGGGCAACGACGATCGGCGCCACTTTGATGCTGATGGGTTGCGCCGCCCTACCCTATCTTACCGCATTGATGCTGCAGCTTGGCTTCGGAATGACCGCGTTCCAGTCCGGACTCCTCGTCTTTTCGGGAGCGATCGGCGCTCTCGCGGCAAAATTCATCGTCGCGCCATTGTTCAGGCGTCTCGGATTTCRCCGGGCGATGATCTATTCCGCGCTTCTGGCGGGTCTCGGGATCGCTATCAAGGCGACGCTCATGCCGAACACGCCGGCCTTGCTGATCGTCGCGCTGCTTTTCGTCAACGGCCTGATCCGGTCGATCTATTTCACCGGGCATGCTGTTCTGACTGTCGCCGACACAACGCCCGAACAGGCCGGCCACGCCACCGCCATTGCCGCGGTCTCGCGGCCAGTGGCATCGGCGCTCTCCTTCGCGATCGCGGGCGGTTTGCTGGGAATGCTCGCTCCAGACGGAACCCATACGATCGCCGATTTCCACCTGGCGATCGGCATCGGCGCGGCCCTATGCGGAAGCGCTGCAATAGCCTTCCTCACATACAGGGCTCCGTCCACGACCCGATGAGGCACGCTCGCGCCGTTCGCAACTCGTCCGTTGAAAGGAAGCGATATTTGTCATACATGTGATGAGTCAAAGGGGCACACTTATACGTGCTTCGTTCAAGCCAGGGCGAGGATATGAAAGCGTGGCTATGCAAGTGAAGGATCGCAGCAGAGGTCCTGGATCGCTGGTCTCACAAGTGGGGGAAAGCCTCCGTCAGGCCATATCGAGCGGGCAGTATTCACCCGGCGACAAGCTTCCGAGCGAGGTCGAACTCACCGAAACCCATCACGTCAGCCGAACGGTGATCCGCGAGGCCGTCGCGGCCCTTCGCTCCGATGGGCTCGTCGAGGTGCGCCAGGGGGCTGGAATCTTCGTCCTTGGCGGCGAGGCGAGCCCTTCTGCTTCGGGACGGAAGATCGACAGGGCGCGCGTCTCCTCGGATTTGGAGGTCCTCGAGATCCGGACACCCGTGGAGATCGAAGCTGCGGGGCTTGCAGCCTTGCGGCGCTCGCCGGCGCAGGAGGAGGCGATCTTCGAATGCCACCGCAATATCCTCAGATGCATCGAGAATGACAGATCCATCCGCGACGCGGACCTGGCGCTTCACGTTGCGATTGCCGAAGCCACGAACAATCCGCTCTTCGGCCAATTCCTCGAATCCCATGGCCCTGCGGCCATTCCCCATTCCAGGGTCGTGCCGGAATCACGAGCAGCGGAACAGACCGCCTACCGGCGAATGATCCATAAGGAGCATGAAGCGATCGTGATGGCGATTTCGGATCGGAATGAGGAAGCCGCGCGCAATGCGATGCGAGACCATCTGAGAGGCAGCCAGCTTCGCTATCGGGATATGCTGAAGGATTTTCGCGCCTTTTCCAGCTAAGGGTCAACGCCACAGCGCGCCGACGATCAGCCAGCCTCCTGCCTCAACTCTTTCCCCCACACCTCGATTTGCGTCAAAGCCGGAAATGGCGAGAGGTCTTTGGCCTTGATCAGACTGTGCAGCCTGATCCATTCAACAGTGCGCGGTTCCACCGAGACGCATTGCGCGGCGCCCGACTTGGCCAGCTCAAAGCAGGAGGTCTGGCCGTCGGAAAAGGTGATGCTCGCCTTCTCCCACCAGGAATCATGCGGGAAATCCGCCCTTAGATAAAAAACGATCTCATCCACCTGCACGGGACGGCCAAACTCAAGCGTCAGCGACGCCTGCGGATCGCGATTGATGCCCCAGCTCGTATAGGGCCAGAACCCGTGATTGTCGTTGGCCTTTTCTCCATCGATGGCGTTGCGGGCGGCAAATGCCGCCTCGCCACGGGTTTCGACATTCGCCCTCGCATGCGGGAAGAGCGTCCCGTTGGCGTGATCGTCCCAGGGATTGAGAGCAAGATTACGCCGTAACGCGATCTCGTCCCGCCGCGCCTTGCGCACATAGAGCCGGTGGATATCGCCATTGAAGGCGCGTGGAGAATAGGAGGCGCGCTTGTTTCCGAAGGGTATGGCCAGCGAATAGGAATGCCCCTTGAGGTAGACCACCGCCGGGCTGATCGCGTCATCAAACGCCAGAACCACATGACCGGCCTCCGAGGCCTCCACGACAAGCCGGTCGCCCTCGTCATACATCCGGCGATAGACGAGAAAGGTCTCGTTCCCTCCCGTCGCGCTGGCCAGGACCGCGCCCTTGGCGTCCACAACCTTCAACGTCAATTCCATCCTCGTCCTCCTCAGACGATCCGCATTTTCAGGTAGTTCTTCGTGAAGGGGATGCGCAGCCGGTAGATCCGGGCCGGCCATGAGAGCCGAAGCCGGGCATCTTCGATATCGATCGGCTCGATCTCGACCTCTCCGGCCCCCTCCAGCAGAACGTTTCCGAGATCGGGAAGATCGATCCTGCCCGCCGAGAGGGTCGGTGCTACGCATGTCATCAGCGAGAGGACAGCCGGCAAGCCGCCGTCATGAACATCGACGATCTCGACCTCACGGCCCCGTCGAAGAGTGACGGTGCGCCGGTAGCTGCGCACCTTGGCTTCTGGCGGATAAGCGCTTGCGATATCGAGCGACATGCGGGCTTCGGTCGGCGTAAATTCCGTCTCGACATCACGGGCGGCAAACTGCGCGCCGGCCGACTGCATAACCTCGCCGAAACTCGGGAGATTGTGAAACGCCGACTGCATCGTCCAGATTTCATACCGCCTTGATGAGAAGGTCTTGGCCGTATAGGTCTCCACGCCCACATCGATCAGCAAGGGGCGTCCGTCCTTGTAGAGCGTCACACTGCCGACATCGTTGTGGTTGTGGCTCTCGCCGTTATTGCCGCCTTTCACGGCAAGCGCGAAGCGCTCGTCGCGGGCGATGAACAGGCCGATCCCAGGATAGAAGATATCCTGTTTATTTGTCTGTCGCGGCTCGGCGGCGCCGACCGTTGAACCGACCAGCAATTCCTGTACGCGATACCAGAGGTTCCACTCCTTCGGCAGATGCGGGCTTTCATTATTGGCCCTATCGGCCGCGGCGAAGGCGACCAGCGCCTCCGAACCCACCGCTTTCCCGAACAGGTATTCGCGTATGCTGCAAGGTTCGACAACGGCCGAGGAATCCGCGAAATTGAAGTAGTGGCGGCCCGCCACATGCATGTTGACAATGTACTCGGCCATGTTGCGGATTTTCGGTTCCGACCAAAGGTGCGTGAATACGCCCGGAGCCACGGCGTCCAGAATTGTCATCGCACCATGCAGGCAAAGTGCTGCGTGTCGATAATAGACGACACCTTCTTCGCAGGCACCGTCCCCGGCATAATCCTTCAGGAAGGCATCGAGACTACCCAGTGCCTTAACCAGGACTTCTCGGCGCACCGCCTGATCGGTTTTGAGGCAAAAGGCCGAAAGCAGGACGTTCTGGGTGATCCAGGCGGTCCAGTTGTTCATCCTCTCTTCGCCACGGCCCATCCACCAGAAATGCCGGCCGAGATAGGGCGAAAAGAGGCGCGTTTCGACCTCCCGCTCGATGCGGATAACGACCTGCGGGCTGATCGCGTCGAGCTGATCGCGCAGCAATGCGGCGATGGTCGCCAGTTGCGCGGCGGTTTCGGCCGCGAAGAGATCGATGACAGGCTGCGAAATGTCGGGAAGAGGCAAGCGGGGGCTGCCTCTCTCATAACCGTTATGTGCCGGGAGCTGCCAGCCGCTTTCCTCCGCGATCAGGAAAATGCCGTCCATGATCGCACCTAGAAACCGCCCCTCGCCCTCGAGCAGTTCGCCAAGCACCAGATCGTTGAGCATGCAACGGCGGGTAAAATACAGATCTTCGAATCGCGACCGATTGCCCGATAACGCATATTCCCGATAATCGGAGGCCATGATGACAGGCCAGGACTGCGAAAGTCTTTCCTCCGCATCCTTGATGACGCGCTCGAACAGCGGTTTCGAGATGGCACTCCAGCTGGCGCGCTCCGAAAAGACAGCCCTTGGGATGAAATCATCCAGAACTCTCGGCAGGCTGCCCGCAATTTCGCTGAACATATCTCTCCCCCCGCATCGAAAGAGCGATGGCGGCATCGGCTTCGATGCTCACCTATCATACGTCTTCAGCAATTTCTATAACATTCGTATGATCTATTCAGAACTTGTTTGACCAATGCGCGATATATGCTATGTGGTCACCAGGAGGCAGGAGCAGACGCCATGACCGTCGGCTCCGACGTGCGGAGCTTCAGGCTCCGGACCATGAGGCGCAGAACGCCAAGTTGGGAGGAAAAATATCGGTGTCCATATCCAATTCGGCCATCGCCACGAACCGCGCGCCGGCTGCCCCTGCCCGGAAGGCCAAGGTTCTGTCCAGGCGTCGCCGGAAAATCCAGGACGCATTGATCGCCTATTCCTTCATAGCGCCGAATTTCATCGGCTTTGCCGTCTTCACGCTTGGCCCCATTCTCTTCGCCTTCGTATTGGCCTTCATGCACTGGGACGGCTCCAATGCGATAACCTTTGCAGGCCTCGACAATTTCTGGCGCCTTTTCGAAGACAAAGCGTTTATTTCAGCCTTCTGGAACACGGTCATCTACACGGCCGTATCCGTGCCCGCGACGCTCGCCTGCGCACTCGGCCTCGCGATCCTCCTCAATCAGAAGATATTCGGGCGGGATTTTTTCCGAACCGCCATGTTCTTCCCCTATGTGGCATCGCTGGTGGCCGTGGCGGTCGTCTGGAACATGATCTTCAATCCGGAAATGGGTCCGGTGAACATGATTCTCTACACGCTCGGCGTCGATCCGAAGGACATGCCCGGTTGGGCTGCCGACCGTCATTGGGCAATGGTCACCGTCATCCTCTTCGGCATCTGGAAGAACATGGGCTATTACATGGTCATCTATCTGGCCGGGTTGCAGGGCATCAATTCCGAGCTCTATGAAGCGGCTGACCTCGATGGGGCGAACCCCTGGCAGAAGTTCCTCTATGTCACCGTGCCCCAGCTTGGCCCGACCACCTTCTTCGTCACAGTGATGCTGACGATCCAGTCTTTCAAGGTATTCGACCAGATCTACATGATCACCCAAGGAGGACCCGGCACATCGACACTCGTCCTCGTCTACCACATCTATAACGAGGCGTTCATCTCCTGGGATCTCGGCTATTCCAGCATGGTCGCACTGGTTCTCTTCTTCCTGGTTCTGGCCGTCACCATCGTCCAGTTCCGTCGCCAGAGGGAGGATTGAGATCGTGAGGGTCGCCGGACGCAGGATCACCGCAAAGACAGCCGCCATCTACGTTTTGGTCATCGCCATCACCGTCGTGATGCTGATGCCCTTCGCCTGGATGCTTTCGGCTTCGCTGAAGCTCAGTCGTGACGTCTTCGTCTTCCCGATCGAATGGATTCCGTCGGAGCCGAGATGGCAGAACTACGTGGATATCTGGACCAAGATTCCGCTCGCACTGTTCATCTACAACACGTCGAAACTGACGATCATCGTCACCGCCCTGCAGCTCCTGACCTCGAGCTTTGCGGCCTATGCCTTCGCCAAGCTCAACTTCCCCTACAAGAACACACTATTCCTCGGCTACATCGCCACGATCGCCATGCCCTGGCAGGTCTATATGGTGCCGCAGTTCCTGCTGATGCGCGAGTTCGGTCTCAACAACACGCATCTGGCACTGATCTGCCTACAGGCCTTCACCGCCTTCGGGGTGTTCCTGATGCGGCAGTTCTACATGTCGATCCCGACCGAGCTCTGCGAGGCCGCCCGCATCGACGGCATGAACGAGTATCAGATCTGGGCCAGCATCATGCTGCCGCTGTCGAAACCGGCTCTCTCGACCCTGACGATCTTCACCTTCGTCACAACCTGGAACGACTTCCTCGGCCCGATGATCTATCTGACCAAAACCGAGCTGAAGACGGTCCAGATCGGTTTGCGCATGTTCATCGCGCAATATTCGGCCGAATACGGGCTGATCATGGCCGCATCGGTCGTCGCGCTCATCCCGGTCCTGATCGTCTTCCTGTCACTCCAGCGGTTCTTCGTCGAGGGTGTCGCCTCGACGGGGCTCAAGGGCTAAGTCCATGAATGCAGTTTCGCCCTTCACCCCTCAGCCGATCACCGATACCGAGGTGAAGGCCGCGCTCGATCTTGCAGTCGAGCAGGTCCGTTTGAACCTTCCGCAATTCACCCATGCCTCACAGAACCATTCGAGCGTCGGCAACTTCTATCCGGCGGTGGCGAACGACCAATGGACGGCAGGCTTCTGGCCGGGAGAGATCTGGCTGGCCTTCGAACACACCGGCGACGCGGTCTTCCGGGATGCAGCGCAGATTCAAGTCCAGAGCTTCCTGCATCGGATCGAAAACCGCATCGAGACCGATCACCATGACATGGGCTTTCTCTATTCGCCTTCCTGCATCGCGGCCTGGAAGCTGGTTGGAGACGAGGACGGCCGCAGGGCCGCGATCCTGGCGGCCGACCAGCTCATCGAACGCTTCCAGCCCATCGGCAAGTTCATCCAGGCCTGGGGTCGCAAGGGCGTTGCCGAGGAATATCGCTTCATCATCGATTGCCTGCTCAATCTGCCACTTCTCTATTGGGCAAGCCGCGAGACGGGTGATCCGAACTATCGCAACATCGCGCTCGCCCATGCGCGAACGACGCTTGCGAATTCCGTTCGCCCGGACGATTCCACCTATCACACTTTCTACATGGATCCGGTGACGGGCGCGCCGGTGCGAGGCGTCACCAAACAGGGATACAGCGACGAAAGCTTCTGGGCGCGCGGACAGGCCTGGGGCATCGCCGGAATGGCATTTTCCTATCGCTATGAGCGAATAGAGGAATACCGCCGGATATTCGATCGGCTTCTCGCCTTCTATCTGAACCGACTTCCGGCGGACATGGTGCCCTATTGGGACCTCATCTTCTCGGATCAGGACGGGGAGCCTCGCGACAGCTCGTCCGCGTCCATCGTCGCCTGCGGGCTTCTCGAGATGGCCGAACTCGTCGAGCCGGAAGCCGCGGCGCGCTACCGAGAGCTGGCCCGCCGCATGATGAAGAGCCTCACCGAGCACTACGCCGTGAAGGACCCGGCCATTTCGAACGGCCTCGTCCTGCACGGGACCTATTCGAAGAAGTCGCCGCTCAATACCTGCCGCGGCGAGGGCGTCGATGAATGCGTCTCCTGGGGAGATTACTATTATATGGAAGCCTTGACGCGCCTTTTGCGCAATTGGTCTTCCTACTGGTGAGAGGACCGATGGCCAGCATTTCGCTCAAGAAACTGAACAAGACCTACGGCGCTCTCACTGTCGTTCACGACATCGATCTCGAGATCGCCGACAAGGAATTCATCATCCTGGTGGGGCCGTCAGGCTGCGGCAAGTCGACGACATTGCGCATGATCGCCGGCCTCGAGGAGATTTCCGGAGGTGAGCTCAAGATCGGTGGCGATCTCATGAACGAGGTCCCCTCCAAGGATCGCGACATCGCCATGGTTTTCCAGAACTATGCGCTCTATCCGCATATGACGGTCTACAAGAACATGGCATTCGGTCTGCATCTGCGAAAAGCGCCTCGCGATATCATCGACAAACAGGTCCAGGATGCCGCAAAAATTCTCGACATCACGCATCTGCTGAACCGCAAGCCTAAAGCGCTTTCCGGCGGGCAGCGACAGCGCGTCGCGCTCGGCCGCGCCATGGTTCGCAATCCCGCGGTCTTTCTGCTCGACGAGCCGCTTTCCAATCTCGACGCCAAGCTGCGCGGGACGATGCGCGCCGAGATCACCAAGCTTCACAAGCGCCTGGACGCGACCTTTATCTATGTCACCCATGACCAGGTGGAAGCCATGACCATGGCGGACCGGATCGTAGTAATGAAGGACGGCCATATCCAGCAGGTCGATACGCCGCAGAACCTCTATGATCGTCCGGTCAACATGTTCGTCGCCGGCTTCATCGGGGCGCCGCAGATGAACATGCTGCCTTCGGTCATCCATCGCCGCAACGACCGCTTCTTTGCCGGTTTCGATGGCCGCGAACTGCCGCTTCCGGCCCATTTCGATAAAAGCCGCATTGCGCCCTATGAGGGGCGCGAACTGGTGCTCGGCATCAGGCCCGAAAATTTCCACGAGTTGCCGCCAGGCGATATCCCGCCGGAAAACCTGGCGCCCTTCAAGGCAGTCGTGGAACTCGCCGAACCGATGGGCTCGGAGGTGCACTTGAACATGGTTGCCGGCGGACGCGGCCTCATCGCCCGCGTCTCACCGCGCTTCCGGGCGAGCATCGGCGATGAAGTCACGCTTGTTGCCGACGTGACCAACGTGCAGCTTTTCGACACGGAAACGKAGCGCTCGATCTTGTATTGAGACGACCGTCGGGGGGACGGCCATGCAGTGGCTGCAGAACATGTGGACGAAGGAGGGAGCGGGCATCTCCAAGGATGCGCCGAAGAAGACCGGCCTTGCCCTTTTCGCCGCCATTCTCGCCCGCGAATGGTGGGAGATGGTGAAGCTCAACATCTTGTTCCTGCTCACCGCTATGTTCGTCGTGACGCTCCCCGCGGCACTGGTAGCCATGACCCGCGTCTGCATCGCCTTCACCGAGGATCGCAACACATACCTGCTGCGCGATTTCCTGGAGGCCCTTGCCCGCTACTTCTGGCGCGCAACGGCCTGGGGGCTCGCGTTTGCCGCCGTTCTCGGCATATGGGGCTATGCCGTCATCGCCTATGCAGCAAGTGCAAGGGACAATCTCCTCCTGGCGGTGCCGCTCACAATCAGCCTGGTGATGTTCGTCTTCGTCGCGGTCGTCGCTTGCCACCTGCTGGTGCTGTTGGTGATGYGCGATCTTTCGACATTGAAGATGCTGCGCCTTGCGGCACTCGCTTCCATCRTCCGCCCGCTGCCCGCACTCGGTGCTCTGGCTTTCGCAACCACCCTCTGGCTCGTTCACATCGCCTTCTATCCGGTGTCGGTCTTCATGCCGGCAACGCTCAATTTCTCGCTTGGAATGTTCGCGGTCACCTTCGCCGTCCATCGTGCAGCGACGATGGTTTTGGCAACCCAGCAGGATAGTGAACCGCATGTCCGTAATGCTTCGCAGCGCGTCTAAACTGAAAAAACTCAAGGGAAGGAGAGTTTGAAATGTATCTGGATCATCTCGGGAGGTCGGTGAAATTAGCCCTGACCGGACTGGCCTTGGCGGCAACCACCGCAAACACCGCACTCGCCCAATCGGGCGATGTCGTAACGCTCAGATGGGCGCTTTGGGACTGGGACAAGGTCGCTTACTACAAGCCCCTGATCGAGGCCTACCAGGCCAAGCACCCCAATGTGAAATTCGAACCTGTCGATCTCGGGTCGCAGGATTATCAGCAGATGATCTCGACGCAGCTGACCGGCGGCTCGAAGGATATCGATATCGTCACCATCAAGGATGTTCCCGGCTACGCCAATCTGGTGCGCGCCGGCAATATCACCGATCTCAGCGCCTTCATGACCGAACAGAAAATCGATCCGGCTCCCTATGGCGGACTGATCGAGGAACTGACGATCGACGGCAAGATCTATTCCCTGCCATTCCGGTCCGACTTCTGGGTCGTCTATTACAACAAGGACATCTTCGACAAGRCCGGTGTCGCCTATCCGACGAACGACATGACCTGGGCGCAGTTCGACGAGATCGCCGGCAAGCTCACGGGCGGCATGGGCGCCAACAAGACCTATGGGGCGCTTTTGCATACCTGGCGCTCCACCGTTCAGCTACCCGGCATCCTGGACGGGAAACACACGCTCGTTCAGGGCGAATATGACTTCCTGAAGCCGTGGTACGAGCGGGCTCTGGCCTTGCAGGAGGACGGGACCATTCCGTCCTACGCCTCGCTCAAGACGTCGAACACGCACTATTCGGCATATTTCTTCAACAGCACGATCGGCATGCTGCCGATGGGAACCTGGTTCGTCGGCACGCAGATCGCCAAGGTTGCCTCCGGTGAATCCAAGAGCAAGAACTGGGGTATCGTGAAATTCCCGCATCCGGATGGCGTCGCGGCCGGCACGACAGCGGCGCAGATTTCCRGCCTTTCGGTCAACACCAACTCCGAGCACAAGGAGGCCGCACTTGATTTCATCAAGTTCGTCACCGGRCCGGAGGGCGCGGAAGTCATCGCGGCGACAGGCACCTTCCCCGCTCTTCGCACCGACGACGTGAGCGCGAAGATTGCCTCCCTGCCCGGTTTCCCGCAGGATGAGACCAGCAAGGAGGCGTTGAAGGCCGGGAAATCCTACCTCGAGATGGCCGTCGACCCGAATGCCGCGAAAATCGAGGTCGTGCTCAATCGTGCGCATGACTCGATCATGACGGACAACATCTCCATCGAGGATGGCTTGAAGGAAATGGCCGACGGCGTGAAGGCCATCAAGTAACTCCACAACATCTCGACGGTCGCGGGCCGACTTCTTGCCCGCGACCGGTCCTGTTTGGCAGCATTTGAGTTCGACAATGATATACGATCCCGCCAAGGCCAATCCTCTCTTCGGCAATCCTCTGAGGACCCGAGAAGACCTTTCCAAGGCTGTCCTCGACCTCTTCAAGCCGCTTTTGCCCTATTTTTCCGAAGGAGGCGCCAGGGTGCGCCTTGCCGCAACAGGTGCGATTTTCGACCGGGCCGCGGCTGATCTGGAAGGGTTTGCCCGACCGCTTTGGGGGATCGTCCCGCTTGTCGCAGGCGGCGGTGACTTTCCGTACTGGGATATCTATCGACGCGGACTGGCAAACGGAACGGATCCCACGCACCCGGAATACTGGGGCGATGTGGCCGACCGCAACCAACGCCTCGTGGAACTGGCGGCCATTGGCTTTGCGCTGGCCATGGTGCCCGAACATATCTGGGAGCCGTTGACCGACCGTCAGAAGAAGGTGGTCGCCGCCTATCTCCTCGCCGCCCGTGAAAAGGACTTCGTCGACAACAACTGGAAGTTCTTCCGCGTGTTGATCGACCTCGGGCTGGAGCGGGTCGGCATCGAATTCGATCACGGCAAAACCATAGCCTATCTTGATGAACTGGAAGCTTTCGACCTCGGGGAAGGATGGTATCGCGACGGGCCCGTCCGGCGGGTCGATCACTACATTCCTTTCGCCATGCATTTCTATGGCCTGATCTATGCGGTGCTGGCTGCTGGAGACGAGGCGCGCAAGAGCCGTTTCCGGGATCGTGCCCGGATCTTCGCAGAGGATATCCGTCACTGGTTCGGGCCGGATGGTGCGGCTCTCGCCTTCGGACGAAGCCAGACCTACCGCTTCGCCGCCGGAGGCTTCTGGGGAGCACTGGCCTTCGCCGAAGTCGACGCGCTGCCATGGTCCGAGATCAAGGGCTATTACATGCGCCATATCCGATGGTGGGCGAAGATGCCGATCGCCGACCGCGACGGGGTCCTCTCGATCGGTTACGGCTATCCCAATCTTCTGATGAGCGAGAGCTACAATTCCCCAGGCTCGCCCTATTGGGCACTCAAGTTCTTCCTGCCGCTCGCGCTTGCCGAAGACCATCCGTTCTGGGCGGCGGATGAAGCGCCGCAGCCGCAGTTTTCGCAGCCTGTCGTGCTCAAGGAAGCCGGCATGATCGCCATGCACACGCCTGGAAACGTCGTCGTCCTGTCCTGCGGGCAACAGCATGACAAGATGCGCGGCGCAAACGAGAAATATTCGAAATTCGTCTATTCCACCCGCTATGCCTTCAACATCGAGGCGGATGACAGGAACTTCGCCGCCGCAGGTTTTGATGGCATGCTGGGGCTTTCCGACGACGGCGTACACTTCCGAATGCGGGAGACGCTGGAGGAGGCCCTCGTTGCCGAGGACCGGCTCTACTCCCGCTGGCGCCCCTGGCGCGACGTCGTTGTCGAGACCTGGCTCGTGCCGGCAAACCCCTGGCATATCCGGGTTCATCGCGTCGTAACCCCCCGCAAGCTTGAAACTGCGGAAGGTGGATTTCCGATAGAGCGGGCAGATTTCAACGCCGACCGGCCGGAACAAGGCGAAGGCCGAGCCTTATGGCATGGTCAGGCCGATGTGAGTGCGATCCGCGATCTTGCCTTAGGCCATAGGCGGATGGGCTGCGCGATAAGTCCCATCCCAAACACCAATCTCATACATGCCAAGACCGTGTTGCCGCAGTTGCGCGGTGAGATCGAAGCCGGCACGACGGTGCTCTTCACCGCAGCGATGGCGCTACCGAATAGCGAAGAGGCCATCGACGCCCTGCACGCTCTCCCCGCCCGCCCGGATTTGGAGGAACTGGAAAGCCTTTTCCGCATCAAAGGCTCGCGGGTTCCGGCTTTCGATCTCGATCACTAACCGATGTCGGCCTTGTGGCACAGATCGCGTATCTGTGCTGCATTCCCCGTGCAAGCGCCTTGAAATAGGACCAGTTCTTGGCCTGCGTCTTATGGATGCGCTTGAGATCGGTATCGATGGCGAGCAACTCGAACCCTGCCGCTTCCAGGAGCGCCGCCACGGCCTCAGCGCGCGCGCCATCGGAAAAATATACGCGGGAAAGTATGCTTCTGTGGCTCTCCGCCAGTTCCTGTGGCGCGTGCTGCGCATCCGGCTTGACCATGCCCATCCTCTCCAAAAGAGACGCCATCCGCTTCACGAACCTTTCGCCCGGACCGGCATTGACGAAATCGCCATCGATGATCAGCAGCCGCCCCCCCGGTTTCAGGACCCGCAGCCATTCGCGAAAACAGGCCGCCGGATCCACCAATGTCCAAACGAGATGCCGGGTGACGACAACATCGTAGGTCGCGTCAGGCTCCATGGTGTTTTCAGCATCCCCGATGCGAAAGCGAATGTCGCGGCCGCGTGTCCTTGCCTTGCCGCCGGCGCGCTCCAGCATCGCTTCCGACCAGTCCAGGCCGGTGACCTTGTAGCCGAGATCATCGATGAGATGCGACACGACCCCCGTGCCGCTGGCGAGATCGAGTGCCTTGCGCCCTTCGCCCGCACCCAGATGTTTCAGCATCAGCGCATGCCAGGCCTGCCGCTCCTCCTCAGAAAAAATCTCATGCCCCGGCGACAGATCGAATGTCGCCGCGCGCGCCGACCAATAGGCCTTGATCTCATCGCGAAGATCATAATTCCGGCCGGGTATGTCCATGGTTTCTCGTCCTCAAAACGACTTGGCGGGATCAGTTTCGAATTGCTCTAAAAGATAAAACTTGACCGCTGCAATCATAAAATAATACAGCGCGCGCAGTTTCCACCGGAGCCCTTTCGATGCGCATTACAGGCAAAGCCGCGGTCCTTGCAACGGCCCTTCTTCTCTCCGCTGTCTGGCCTGCCTTGGCTGACAAGATCACGCTGAAGGACGTGACGGGACGCGAAGTCGAGGTCAATGTGCCCGTCAAGAACGTCATTCTCGGCGAAGGCCGTCAGATATACTTCCTGGCCGCACTCGACAAGGAAGCTCCGTTCGAGCACGTGGTCGGCTGGCGCGACGACCTGCCCAAAGCCGACCCGGAAACCTACGAAGCCTATCTTGCGAAATATCCTGAAATCGCCAAGCTGCCGACTTTCGGCGGAATGAAGGACGGCACTTTCGATATCGAGCAGGCCGTGGCCCTGAAGCCCGACGTCATCTTGATGAACATCGACGCGWAAACGGCGACCGAAGAAGCCGGTTACATCGAGAAGCTCGGCAAGGTGGGCATTCCGCTCGTTTATGTCGATTTCCGCGAGAAGCCGATGGAAAACACCGAGCCGAGCATGCGCATCATGGGCAAGCTTCTGGCTCGGGAAGAGATTGCCGAGGAATTCATCAAATTCCGCGCCGACAGCATCCGCCGCGTGACCGACGTCCTTGAGAAGAACAACCCGGCAAAGCCCGTCGTCTTCGTCGAGCGCGCTGGCGGCTATTCCGAAGATTGCTGCATGTCCTTCGGCGACGAGAATTTTGGCAAGATGGTCGAGATCGCTGGTGGCATCAACATGGCCAAGGATATCATTCCGGGCACTTTCGGCACGGTCAATCCGGAACAGGTCATCGCGGCCAATCCCGACCAGATCATCGTCACGGGTGGAAAGTGGGAAGCCTATGTGCCAAGCGGCGATTGGGTCGGCGTCGGTTATGGCGCAGATATCGACGAAGCGCGCCGCAAACTGGAAAATCTCACGAAGCGTCCTGCATTCACCGGCGTCAAGGCGGTGAATGAGGGTAACGTCCACGCGATCTGGCATCAGTTCTACAACAATCCGTACCAGTTCGTCGCCATCCAGGAGATCGCCAAGTGGCTGCATCCGGACCTGTTTAAGGATCTCGATCCGGAAGTAACGTTCAAGGAACTGCACGCCCGTTTCCTGCCGCTTGAATACAAGCCCGGCTATTTCGTCTCACTGAAGGCGGATCATTGAGACCCTCCGGCCGGCGGCATCGTCGGCCGGCTCAGCCTTTGAAAGGACCTTTCATGCGGTTCGTCGCGCTCCGTCGCATTGCCGTCCTCCTGCTCTGGCTCTTGGCGGGACCTGCCCTGGCGGCGGAAATCGCCGACATCACGGGTCGGAAAGTCGAAATCGATCTTCCTGCCAAGCGCGTTATCGTCGGCGAGGCGCGTCAGATCCACGTCATCGCCGCGCTCATGGGCAACAAGACATTCGAGACGGTGGTGGGCTGGCGCGACGACCTCATCAAGAAGGACCCGGACAGCTACACGGCCTATCTCGAACGCTTTCCTGAGATCGAGGAGCTGCCGCGTTTCGGCTATGTGCCGCAAGGCGATTTCAGCCTGGAGGCTGCCATCGCGCTTTCTCCGGATGTCATCACGCTCAATCTCGAAGCCCAGAAAGCCGCAGAGGAAAGCGGTTTCGAGGAAAAGGCGGCGGCGGCCGGGATCAAGGTCGTCTATCTTGATTTCCGCCTCGACCCGGTGAAGAACAGCGAGGTCTCCGTCGAGATTCTCGGCCGTCTTTTCGGCGCGGAGGAGCGCGCGAAGGAATTCATCGCCTATCGCCGTGCGGAGATCGCGCGGGTCACCGATCGGCTGGCCGCGATCAAGGACTTGAAGAGGCCGAAGGTCTTCATCGAGCGCGCCCCAGGCATTTCGGGCGAGAACAATTGCTGCCGCACCTTCGGTCCGGTCAATTTCGGCGCCATGGTCGAGCAGGCGGGCGGCCACAACATTGCCGCCGATGTCATCAAGACCACTTTCGGTGATCTGAATCCCGAACAACTGGTTGTCTCCGATCCCGATCAGGTGATCGTCACAGGCTCGAACTGGGCGGCGGAGTCGGACATCAACCAGTTCGTTCCCGTCGGAAGAGGTGCCGATATGACGCTTGCGCGCGAGCGGCTGACAAAGCTGATGACGCGCATGCCCTTTCCTGAAGTGCGGGCGGTGAAGACTGGCCAGGTTCATGCTGTCTGGCATCAGTTCTATGGCGCGCCCTATGAATTTTATCCGATCCAGCAGTTCGCCAAGTGGTTCCATCCCGATCTTTTTGCCGATATGGATCCCGAGCAGACATTCAGGGAATTTTACGAGAAATTCCTTCCCGTCACTTACAAGCCGGGTTACTTCGTTTCTCTCGATAAGGGATTGAACTGATGGCTTCGACAACGGAAGCAGTCTTCGAGACGGCCGGTCGCGATCGCTATCGTGCTCTTGCCGCAAGAAGAATCGTCATCCTCGCCGGCCTCCTTGTCGCGCTCTGTGTCAGCATTGCCATCGATATGGCGCTCGGTCCCGCAAACTACCCGCTTTCCCAGGTGCTTTCGGCACTGTTCGACCCCGCAGCCGCGGGTAACCAGCTTCGCGTCGTCATCTGGGATATCCGCATGCCGATCGCGTTGATGGCCGTCACGGTCGGTGCATCCCTGTCGGTCGCCGGCGCGCAGATGCAGACCATCCTGTCCAATCCCCTGGCAAGCCCTTTCACGCTCGGCATCTCGGCGGCCGCGAGCTTCGGCGCCGCCTTGGCGCTTGTGGGCGGAGTGGCGCTCTTTCCCGGCGCTGTGCAATATATGGTTCCGCTCAACGCTTTCCTGATGGCGATGGCCGCGGCGCTCTTCATTCATTTCGCCTCGACGATGCGCGGCGTCACCGTCGAAACCATCGTCCTGCTCGGCATCGCACTAGTCTTCACCTTCAACGCGGCGCTCTCGCTGCTTGAATATCTGGCGTCCGAACAGGCGCTTGCCGCCGTGGTGTTCTGGACCATGGGCAGCCTGACCAAGGCGACCTGGCCGAAGGTCTACATCACCGGGGCCATCCTCCTCCTTACGGTGCCGCTGTTCATGAAGAACGCCTGGGCCCTGACGGCGCTGCGCCTGGGAGACGACAAGGCGGCCAGCATGGGCGTCAACGTGCGCCGCCTTCGGCTGCAGACCATGCTGACAGTCAGCTTGCTGGCCGCCATCCCAGTGTCGTTTGTCGGAACGATCGGCTTCGTCGGGCTCGTGGGACCGCATATCGCCCGCATGGTCGTCGGCGAAGACCAGCGCTTCTTCCTGCCGGGCTCTGTGATCTGCGGCGCCCTCCTCCTTTCCGTAACCTCTGTGGTCAGCAAGATGATCATTCCTGGCGCGGTCCTGCCCATCGGGGTGATAACCGCGCTTGTCGGCGTTCCCTTCTTCTTCGTGCTCATCTTCAGCAACAGGAGGCGCGCATGGTAACCCTCGCGCTCAGGCAAGTCGGCGCATCCTATGGGCGCACCACCGTTCTTTCGAACGTTAGCATCGACATGCTGCAGAGCGGTAGTCTGACCGCCATCATCGGCCCGAATGCCGCCGGCAAGTCCACGCTCTTCAAGCGGATCGCAGGTCTCATTTCCGGTCCCGGACTGGTGCAGCTTTCCAATGCCACGGGCGGCGACCGCACCATATGCTACATGCCGCAGGATACCGGCGCCAATGCCGTGCTGACGGTCTATGAATCAATCCTGCTGGCTTCCAAGCAGGGCAGCGGTTGGCGCGTTCATGACGACGAGCTTTTCGAGATCGACGCCATATTGAAGGCATTGCGGATCGAAAATCTGGCATYCCGCGGTCTTGGCGAACTTTCAGGAGGCCAGCGCCAACTCGTCTCTCTGGCGCAAGCGCTGGTGCGGAAACCGGAAATCCTGCTGATGGACGAGCCGACCTCGGCGCTGGACCTGCACCGTCAGGTGGAGGTTCTGGACTTCATCTCCCGACTCGCCCGGGAAAGCGGCATGATCGTCCTCATCGCACTGCACGATCTCAACCATGTCCTGCGTTACTGCGAAAACACGATCGTGATCGCGGATGGGGAGATGGCGATGAGCGGCTACACCACCACCGTCATCACCCCGGAAATGCTGCGCGAAGTCTACAGGGTGTCAGCCCGGATCGAAACATGCTCTCGCGGCCAGAGGTTCATTCTGG
This sequence comes from Rhizobium sp. LCM 4573, assembly GCF_001854865.1. Classification (GTDB taxonomy): domain Bacteria; phylum Pseudomonadota; class Alphaproteobacteria; order Rhizobiales; family Rhizobiaceae; genus Neorhizobium. Next base: position 168,951 of record NZ_MDDW01000003.1, read on the forward strand.
TCGACGGAACGGCCTGACGCTGCCTTGGCGAGGTTTAGCTAAAGAGCATTGGCAAGAGCGATTGCCTCTGCCACCTCCTCGCAGCGGCTTGAAAGCGTGGCGGTCGCCACGCGTATATGGTTGTCCTGCATGATGGAGAACTTGCTGCCGGGATTGACCGCGATATTGCGCGCGGCAAGCGTCACCATCGCATATTGTTCCGACGCAACCGGCACCCATAGGCAAAGCCCACTGCCGGGCGGTATGTGAACTCCCTTTCGCGCGAGCGCCTGTGCAAGGCCGTCCCTTCGCTTCTGATAGATATCGCGGGCATCAGCGATCACCTGCTGCGTCACCGGATCGCGCAGCAGCCAGGCGGTGGCCGCCTGCAGGATGCGGCTGGTCCATCCGGCGCTGAAGCTTCGATAGGACTGTATCTGATCGACAATGGCAGGCGAGCTGGAAAGCACGGCAAGTCGGAGATCCGGACCCAGCGTCTTGGAATAGGAGACGATGTGGACCGTGCGCTCCGGAAAGCGGCTGCCCAGCGAGATGGGCGGCATGGCGGAAATATCGCCTGTGCCGTCATCCTCGATAATCAATGCGTCGCTCCCCGCCAGAATATCTCCAAGCATAGTAAGACGGCTGGGACTGACTGTGGTGCCGGTAACGGAATGAAGCCGTGGTTGAAAGAGAAACACGGTCGGACGCTGCTGCAGCGCATCCCTCAGAGAGGACGGCAGAGGCCCCTCCTCGTCGCATGTGACCGGTATGATCCTCGCGCCGAGATCTTCCAGAATATCGAGAAGCCGCATCGCAGTCGGATGTTCGATGGCAACGGAAGCGCCCGGTGAAACCAGGGCATGCAGTGCCGTATAGACTGCGTTGTATCCGCCGTTGGTGGCCAGAAAAGCCTCCGCTGGATAAGGCCATCGCGGCGAGACGACCTCTTCCAGCTCCTTCACGATGCGGCTGCGTTCATAACTGTTGAGGTTCTGGACGGAAGCACCGTAGGCCATAGCCTCCGCAAGTCTTGGCAGAAGGCTGGCATCGGGCACGGCCTTGGTAAGATCAAGGGCCCCCGGCCCATAATTGCCCGAACTTGCAAGCCGCTCCGGCTTGGCGACGAAGCGGTCGCCACTCACCCAGGTGCCGTTCCGGCCGCGGCCCGTGATGATTTTCTGGCGCCTCAGCTCGCTCCATGCTTCGGAAATCGTAGCCGGGCTGACCCGCATTTCATAGGCAATATCCCGGATGGGCGGCAGGCGGGTACCGATCGGCAAGGCTCCGGCGCGAATGAGCGCCCTCGTTCCCAGTGCGATTCCGCGAATGGTGCGATCGGCTATTTTTTCGGCAAACCAGGCGGCTTTGACGGTGTCGCTCATTTTTGACCCAGATAAATGTTCAATAACGTAATAACATTTGTGCTTCATATTTTGAACATTTAGCTTCCTGCCCGTCGAGAATTTTTGTGAGTTTTTTCCGCATGACTGTGAAGCTTCGCCTAGCCCTCCGCGATTGGGACTATATGACCCCGCTGGTTCTCGGAGACGTCTCCTCGCCCCGGCTCGACATTAAGGTCGATCGCGTTGGGACACTCGTCTCCAATATCGCCAAGGACGAAGCGCATGACGCGGCGGAAATGTCCTTCAGCCGCTATTCCCAACTGCGCCACGACGGTGATGAGAGCGTTGTCGGCATGCCGAACTTCATCATGCGCGGCTTTCGCCATCGCTGTATCATCACCACCAAGGAAAGCCCGATCCGCGAGCTTTCGGACCTTGCCGGCAAGAAGATCGGCGTAACCGGCTGGCGCGATTCCGGAAATACCTGGACCCGTGCGGCGGTGCGCCGCGAAGGGGTCGGAGTGGACGATGCCATGTGGTATGCGGGGCGGCTGACGGAAGCGCATCCGATTACCGATCGTCTTGACGGTTTCGGCCGTCCGGGCCGTATTGAGGCCGCACCCGGCGAGCGCCCGATGACCGACCTTCTGCTGGACGGCGGCCTGGATGCCGTCTTCACCCCGTTCATGCCGAAGGGCTTCTTCGACCAGGATTCTCCGTTTCGCCAGGTGCTCGACGATTTCCGCGCCGCCGAAGTTACCTATTTCAACGAAGTCGGCTATGTGCCGGGCATGCATCTTATCGGCTTCAAGGCTGAGATTGTGGCGGAGCATCCGTGGATCATGGACGAGCTCAGCGCGCTCATCGATGAATCGCAGCGCGTCTGGCTGGAGAAGCGCGAGAAATACGCGGACACGACACCTTGGATGATAGACGAGCTACGTCGTTGTGCCTCCGATCTGCCCCCCTCCTGGAATATCAGCGGGCTAGAGGCAAACGAGAAGATGATCGACGACTTCGCCACCGAGCTTTTCGAGCAGAAGATCCTTCCTCGACGACTGACGCCCGCCGAACTCTTTCCCTGGCATGCGAAAGCCAGATGAAACCTCTATCCTTCGCCATTGAATGAACCAGCTGGCAGAACCAAAAAGGGGAATACCAATGCCATCGAAATCGATCGTTTCAGCCACCTTCATCGGCCTCTTGCTCGCAAGCCCCACGCTTGGGCAGGATGCGGCCATTCCGAAGCTATCAGTCAACGAGGAACTGCGCGCGCGCTTGCCTGAAAACATCCGCACCGAAGGCAAGATGATCTCGGTCAACAACGGTTCCTTTCCTCCCTATGAGATCGTCACCGGCACCGAGATGACCGGTGCCAGTGCCGATCTTACCGATGCGCTCGGGCAGGTGCTCGGCGTCAAGATCGAGCATGCGACCGTCGGCGGCCTTCCGGCACTGCTGGCCGGAGTCAATTCCGGCCGCTACCAGTTCGCCTTCGGCCCGGTCGGCGACTTCAAGAGCCGTGAAGAAGCCAACGACTTCGTGGATTGGGTGCAGGAATTCGTCGTCTTCGCGGTGCAGAAGGGCAATCCAAACGGCATAACTTCGCTGGATACCGCTTGCGGCAACCGCATCGCCGTCATGGCCGGTGGCTCGGCCGAGCGGGTGATCCAGGCGCAGGCAGAAAAATGCAAGGCCGACGGCAAGGACCCTATCGAGGTTCAATCCTATACGGATCAGCCGAGCTCCATTCTGGCGGTCCGCTCTAGGCGTGCCGACGCCTTCTTCTCCTCCCAGGCGCCGCTCACCTATTTCGTATCGCAGGCGAACGGCCAGCTGGAACTGACCGGCGTCGGTCAGAAGAACGGCTTCGACGACCTCTATCAGGGCGCCGTCGTCCCCAAAGGTTCGCCGCTCGGACCCGTCCTTCGGGACGCCATCAAGGTTCTGATGGACAACGGCACCTACGCCGCGATCATGAAGAAGTGGGGCCTTGAGAACAACATGCTCAAGGAGCCGGGCATCAATCTCGGGGGTCAGTTGCCGAAATGAGCCAGCCGACCGTAACAAGCGCAGCGCCTCCTGGCGCTGCGGACTTTCGCGATGTGGCGACGGCCCATGTGCCATTCCGTTTCGGCCGCCTCGCTCTTTGGCTGATCGTCGCCATCATCGTCGCCGATTTCGGCTGGATCGTCTCCAACAACGAGAATTTCGGCTGGCCGGTCGTCGCCCAGTATTTCTTCGACCCCACCGTCATCCAAGGCCTTTACGTTAGTCTCGGCCTGACCGTCGTCGGCATGGTGCTCGGCGTCATCCTTGGTCTGCTGATCGCCATCGCCCGCATGTCGAACGACCGGCTGGCGAGTTCGTTCGCCTCGCTGTTCATCTGGTTCTTCCGCGGCACGCCGCTCTTGGTCCAGCTGATCTTCTGGTACAACATGTCGACGCTGTTCCCGCAGCTGTCGATCGCCATTCCCTTCGGTCCCACGCTGGCCAGCTGGGACACCAATTCGGTGATCACGCCGATGACGGCGGCGATCGTCGGCCTTGCGCTCAACGAAGCAGCCTACATGGCGGAGATCATCCGCGGCGGTCTGCTTTCCGTCGATCGCGGCCAGTCCGAAACCGCGGAAGCCTTCGGCATGACCAAGGCGCGGGCGCTGTGGCGGATCATCATTCCGCAGGCAATGCGCTCGATCGTGCCGCCGACCGGCAACCAGCTGATCAGCATGATCAAGGCGACCTCGCTCGTCAGCGTCATTGCGATGGCCGACCTGCTCTATTCGGTGCAATCGATCTATAACCGCACTTTCGAGATCATCCCGATGCTGATGGTTGCCGTCATCTGGTATCTGCTCATCACCTCGATCCTCAATGTCGGCCAGAGCTATATCGAAGCCTATTACGGCCGAAGCGATCGCCGCAATGGCGGTGCCGCCAAGCCTGCTGTCACAGAGGAGGCAAGCCATTGACGACCATCGACAATGCACGGCCTCTCGTCCAGGCCCGTGACGTCCACAAGGCGTTCGACCAGCTCGAAGTCCTGAAGGGCATCGATCTCGACGTCATGCCGGGTGAGGTAGTGGTCATCCTCGGGCCGTCGGGCTCGGGCAAGTCGACCTTCCTGCGCTGCATCAACCACCTCGAAGCCATCCAGAAAGGCTATATCGAGGTGGATGGCGAGCAGATCGGCTACCGGGTGAAGAACGATCGGCTGGAAAAGCTTTCGCCCAACGGCATTGCCCGCCAACGTCGCAAGATTGGCATGGTGTTCCAGCAGTTCAACCTCTACCCGCACATGACGGTGCTGCAGAACATCATCGAAGCACCCGTTGGCGTCCACGGGGAAAGTCGCAAGGATGCGATCGAAAATGCCAAGCAGCTTCTGCAACGCGTCGGCCTGTCGGAAAAGGCGAACGCCTATCCCCGCCAGCTCTCCGGCGGCCAGCAGCAGCGCGTGGCGATCGCCCGTGCACTGGCGATCAAGCCGAAGCTGATGCTGTTCGACGAGCCGACTTCGGCACTCGATCCCGAACTCGTCGGCGAAGTACTTTCGACCATGCGGGATCTGGCGAAGCAGGGCCTGACCATGATCGTCGTCACACACGAAATCGGGTTTGCCCGCGAGGCCGCCGACCGGGTGGTCTTCATGGATGGCGGCAAAATCGTCGAAATGGGCAAGCCTGAGGATGTAATCGGCAATCCGCAGCATCCGCGCACCCAGGCCTTCCTGTCGCGCTTCCTATAAACTCCCCACCTTACCCCGGCTCGAAAGGCCGGGGTCTTTTTGAATTCGAAACCTCTGGACCTCCAATGCCCTCGCAAGACAATCTCTACGCCCGCGTCTCCGATTTCGACGCCATGGAAGCCGAGCTGAAGGCGACCCGCCATCACCTGCATGCCAATCCCGAGCTTTCCTTCGAGGAAGCCGAAACGGCGCGTTTCGTCGCCGAAAAGCTCGAAGGCTGGGGCTGGGAAGTCACCCGCAATGTCGGCGGCCATGGCGTGGTCGCTCGCCTTAGCGCCGGCACGGGAAGCAAGTCTATCGCCATCCGCGCCGACATGGACGCATTGCCGATCCTGGAAGAAACGGGGCTTGCCTATGCCAGCAAAATTCCGGGCAAGATGCACGCCTGTGGCCACGATGGGCATACAACAGTGCTTCTCGGCGCCGCCGAATATCTGTCGCGCACCCGCCGTTTCAACGGCACCGTGACATTGATCTTCCAGCCTGCCGAAGAGGCGGGCAAGCCGAGCGGCGCGCAGAAGATGATCGCCGACGGTCTTTTCGAACGTTTTCCGATCGATGCGATCTTCGGTCTCCACAACCATCCCGGCGCTCCCGAAGGCACGCTGCTCCTGCGCTCCGGCCCGATGATGGCCTCCTCGGACACGGTCAACATCACGATCAAGGGCAAAGGCGGCCATGCCTCGCGTCCCCATCTGACGATCGATCCAGTCGTGGTCGCCTGCAATCTCGTCGTCTCGCTGCAGACCATCGTTTCACGCAATGTCGATCCGACCCAGACCGCCGTCGTGACGGTGGGTACAATTCATGCCGGCGAAGCCGTCAACGTCATTCCGGAATATGCCCGGCTGGCGCTCAGCGTCCGCTCTTTCGAACCGAAGGTTCGCGACCTTCTACAGGAGCGGATCACCAGGCTCGCCCAATCGGTTGCCGAAGGCTTCGGGGCTGYGATCGAAATAAATTACGAACGCGGCTATCCGGTGGTCGTCAATTCGGAAGCCGAGACCGCCTTTGYCCGCACGGTTGCGGAGGAGCTCGTCGGACCGGCCAAGGTCTCCACCTGCAACCTCATTCCGGGCAGCGAGGATTTCGCCTATTTCCTCGAGCACAAGCCCGGCAGCTTCCTGCGGCTTGGGAACGGGATGGGTTCGGCGATCCTGCATAGCCCGAAATATGACTTTGCCGACGGCAGCCTCACGACAGGGGCGGCCATGTGGGCTCGGCTTGCGGAGCGTTATCTGCAAGAGGACGTTTGAGGCGTTGCGTCAGCTGGTACGCTCGCTTTAGCGTTCTGGTCTGCCAAACCAGTCCGCTGAGCCATCACTCAGGAATAAAGAGACCGGCATTCCGTCCATTTCGGGTGGCAGCCGGTGTCTACATCGCTGCTGGCGATGTCAAAGCCGTACGCCTGTCACAGGATCGAACAGATGGCCGTTGCCGGGCGCGAGGGACAGATTGAGCATCTCGCCGGTGCGAACGAAGAGGCGCTCGCGCAGCTGAACCGAGAGTTTTTGACCGTCGACAGTTCCCTGGACGAATGTTTCGGAACCGGTCGGTTCTATATTCGTGATTGTCATCGCAATGCCCTCGCCCGCCGTTGCGATCGCAAGATGTTCGGGGCGGATACCATAGGTAACGGCTGTTCCTGACGCCGCCGGAACTTCCCGGCCAAGTGGCAGCCGACTGCCATTTTCGGTTACCAACGATTTGCGATCCTCAGCCACCTTGGCGGCGAGGAAGTTCATCGAAGGTGAGCCTATGAAGCTGGCGACGAACATGTTTGCCGGCTTGTCGTAGAGTTCAAGAGGCGCCCCGATCTGCTCGATGACACCGTCCTTCATGACCACGATCCGGTCAGCCATGGTCATGGCTTCGATCTGGTCGTGGGTGACGTAAACCGTTGTCGTCCTGATGCGCGCATGGATGTCCTTGAGCTCGGCGCGCATCTGTACTCGCAGCTTAGCATCAAGGTTCGATAGCGGCTCGTCGAACAGGAAGACCTTCGGGTTGCGCACGATGGCGCGTCCCATGGCGACGCGCTGGCGCTGGCCGCCCGAAAGCTGCTTGGGATAACGCTGCAGATAGTCGGTCAGACCCAAGATACGTGCCGCATCCGCCACCCGCGTGGCGATTTCCTCCTTGGATTTCTTCCCAAGCCTGAGCGAGAACCCCATGTTCTCGGCGATCGTCATATGCGGATAAAGAGCATAATTCTGGAAGACCATGGCGATGTCACGGTTCTTCGGCTCGACATCGTTGATGACGCGGCCGTCAATGCGGATCGTGCCGCCGGTGATTTCTTCCAGCCCTGCAATCATCCTGAGCAACGTGGACTTGCCGCATCCCGATGGACCGACCAGCACGACGAAAGCGCCGTCCGGTACATCCACGGAAACCCCCTTGATGGTTTCGAAATCGCCATAAGCCTTGYGGACGTTCTGAATTTCAACGGCAGCCATGATTTACCCCGATATTGCATGTGACTTAAGCCTGAGCCGATCGGCGGCACGGATGGCGGCGAGCAGACTGAGGCCTGTGTGGTAACCGGGATCGAGATCCGGCGTGGCGGGCACAAAATCGACCGGCCCGTCCTGTGTCATGGTCTGGTAGGCAATCGGCGGGGTACCGCGCCAATAGCGATCGAAGAAAACCGAATGCGCCACCTTCCAGACTTCGAGGCTCTCTGCGCTGCCGGTGCGTTCATGGCAAAGGGCTGCGGAACGTATCGTCTCCGGCAGCGACCACCAAGGGCAATAGGCGCTGTGCGCTTCACCGGACGCGATCGAAACCGTCAGCGTGATGCCCGGTCCAACGAAGCCCTTATTAAAGGACGAGACCAGAATGCGCTCCAGCGTCTCGATGAGAGCCGGATCGGCACTATCGTCGAGATAGTCCAGTGCGAAACCGACGAACTCGATGCCGTGGCCGACATTGCACGCATCTTCGCCCGGCACATTGCGAAGCAGGCCCGTTCCGGCATCAAAATGCCGGTCGATGACATGGGCGATGAACCGGTCTGCAAAAGTAAGATGCGTGGTGTGCCCGAAGCGTTTCAACATGCCTGCACCGCCCAGCAGGATCATGCGTGGTCCGAAATCATCCGCCTGGGTAGCAAGGCTTTCAAGCGACAGTGGCCGGCGCTCGTCCATCTGAAAACGGCCGTTCTCTATCGAGGCGATGATCTCCTCGAAATAAGCAAGGTGGTCTGTCACGTCCGGCAGGCCGTAGCGGCTCGCGCCGGCAACCAGGCCCTTGGCCACGAAGGCGTCGGAATAGGTGTGGATCAGCGCCGGCTTTTCCTGTTTGTGCACGACGTCGGCGGCATCCGCATAAACCGGCACCATGTCGCGATCGTAGCAGAAATAGGCGTGGCCATCAGACCGCTGCAGGCCGGCGAGCAGATCGTAAAGTCGGCGGCCTGCGACGTCGAGCTTATCTGCCAGCGGTGGCAACTCCCGTTCGAAGAATTCCGCATGGGCGACAAGGGATTCAAGGCCCCTACCCTGGATCCAGCCATAGGTATAAGCGGGACCGCGTGCGTCGTCCTGCGCCCCGTAATCCTTCAACGTTATGCTGTTTTGCTTGGTGTTCAGGAAACCGCCGGCAAGCACCGGCCGCTGCAGCATCCAGTAGAGCGTGCCGGCATTGGCCGCGGCATAGGTGGTGCGTGCCTCTTCGAAAAACTCCATCCAGTCACTCCTTGAGGCCGGTGCTGGCAACACCCTGCACGAAATTGCGACGCAGAATGACGAAGAGCAGGATCGACGGGATGAGCACGGTGGCGGAGGCGGCGCTCAAGCGGCCAAGATCGACCGTGAAGCCTGTCTGGAAGAGCGCCAGCCCTACCTCGATCGTGTAGCTCGTCCGCGTGGTCGCAACGATCATCGGCCAGGCGAAGGCGGTCCAGGCCTGGAAGAAGGCAAGGACCGCCAGTGCGCCCAGTGCTCCACGCAAGAGCGGCAGGACGATATGCAGGAAGATCCAGAACTCGCCCGCGCCGTCGATGCGCGCCGCTTCCAAAAGCTCGTCGGGGATCGAATGGATTACGTTCTGGCGGATCAGGAAGATGCCGAAGCTCATTACCAGGTAACCAAGCAGCAGGCCCCAGACCGAATTCAGGATGCCGAGGCTTTTTGCCTGGAAATAGAGCGGGATCATGTAAACCTCGAAGGGCACGATCGCGGTCGCGAGAAACAGCGCGAAGATGAGGTTCAAGGTTCCGAACCGGAATTTACCGAAGATGTAGCCGGCAATCGCCGAGGTAGCGACGATAGCGACGGTCGAGAGCACCGCAAAGGCGAGGCTGTTGCCAATCCAGCGGATGAGCGGCGTTTCGCCAAGCACCGCCGAGAAATTGGCAATCGTCGGGTCGCGGGGGAGGATGGTCGGCGGCCAGGCGAGCATTTCGGCCGGCGTCTTGAAGGCATTCGCCACCAGGAAAACAAGTGGCAGCAGCATTAATAGAGAAACGACCACAAGAAAGACATCGATCACGAGATTGGTGAGGCGTTTCCTGCGGCGCAGGCGGCGGCCCTCGGCAAGTTCGTCCGAGGTCTGCTCGAGATGGGAAGTCGCGATCTCTGCGGTCATGCCCTGCCCCTTTCCCGCAACATCGAGAACTGAATGAGCGTCAGCACCAGTACGATAACCAGCAGCACCACCGCTTCGGACGCGGCGTAGCCGACGCGATAGTTGCGGAAGCTGTTTTCCAGCATGTCGAGGACCAGCACGCGCACCTGCCTTCCCGGTGCGCCTTGAGCATCCGACGCCAACACAAAGGCCTGGGCGTAGACGTTGAAGCCCGAGACCAGTGTCACGACCGAAACATACAGTGTGATGGGTTTCAGCATCGGGATCGACAGGTGCCAGAAGCTTTGCGGACCGGAGGCACCGTCAAGCTTGGCCGCCTCATAAAGCGAGACCGGCAGATTCTTGAAGCCGACGATATAGATCAGCACAGCATAGCCCAGTGCCTGCCAGGAGCAGAGAATGATAATGCAGATGACGGACAGTACCGGGTCGAACAGCCAATTCTGCATCGGAATGCCGAAAAAATCCAAAAGCGCATTGAGCGGCCCGAGCCGTGCGTCGAAAATCCACTTCCAGGCCATGGCAGCCGRCACCAACGAGACGACATGCGGGATGAAAACCGCAGTCTCGTAGAAGCCGGCCATCCTCGACCGCGTACGATGGAAGATCAAAGCTGCGATGACCAATGCCATGGGAATGGTCAGCAGAAGCACGCCGAAAGCAATGATCGTGGTGTTGACCAGTGCGTCGAGAAACAGATGATCGCCCGTCAGCTCGCGAAAATTGGCGAGCCCAATGAACGGCTTGTTCTTGGACAAAATATCCCATTTGAAAAGGCTGAGCCTCAGCGTATCGGCGATCGGGTAGAGCCGCACATAGGCGAAGATCGCCAGCGTCGGCAGGATTGCGAGGATCGCAAAGATAAATCTTTTGCGCTTCAGCATTACACCATGGCCTATAGACAGGAGGGTTCGGCCATAAAACGGGTCGGACCCTGATCCTCGGGAAAACGCCCGGAACGGATGATGCCCCGGGCGGATGCGATTGGCGAGGGTGATGGCGACTTACTTCGCCAGCAGCCCTTCGCGATCGAGGATGGTGTTCACTTCGTCACTCGCCTTTTTCAGGAAGGCATCGATCTTGGCGTCGTCGGCCGCCATCGAGGCATCCCCGAAGGCGATCACGAGCTGGGCCGCAACACGGGTAAGGATCTCCTCGATCGGGCCGATCGACGGCAATGTGAAGAACTCATAGCCCTGCGGATAATCGACGAAGGCGGCAAAGGCCGGCTGCTTGGCCGTAACGCTTGAATAATCGACGCCCGAGCGATTGGGCAGCCAGCCAACATTCTCCAGTAGCCAGACCAGGTTTTCTGGCGAATTGGCCGCCTGGGCGAACTCCCAGCCGATATCAGCATCGTCGCCGGCGACATAAAGATTGGTCGGCAGCGCAATCGAGCCCTTCGGCAGCGGCGCGGTGGCGTATTTCAGATCGGGCGCCTTCTTGGCGATATCGCCGATTACCCAGGATTCGCGTATGAACATGGCGGTCTGGCCACGCTCGAACGCATCGGCGTCGGCAGGCATTTCCGGCGTGACGGTCTTCAGCGTGTAGATGTTTTCGAGATACTGTTTCAGCGCCTTGCGGCCGGCCTCATTGGCAAAATCGGGCTTCCATTTTCCATCACCGGCCGGCACCAGGATCGCCCCGCCATATTGGTGCATGTTGATCCAGAACTTTTCAGCTATGCCCTGGCCACCACCGGAAAGGCGCAGGCTCCAGCCTGAAACCGTTGCCTTGCCGGAGCCGTCACGCTGAGTCAGTTCCTCGGCATATTTGGAATAATCCTCCATGGTCTTCGGCGGCTCGGTAAGGCCTGCCGCCTTGAACATGTCGGTATTGTAATAGAGAGAACCCTGGCCGCGGAAGAGCGGCACGCCATAGACGGTGCCCTCGTAACTGGCCGTTTCGCTGAAGAATTTGTCGAAGTTCTTCGGGTCCGTGACGAAGGTCGCGACATCATCCGGGGCTTCAGGCAGAAGGCCGTTTTCGAGATAGCGAGTGGCGGTCGAGCCGGAAAGCTCGATGACGGTGACCCCTTCCTGACCACCTGTAAGGCCGAGCGCGACGCGTTTTTCATGCTCGCGCAGCGCAATTGCCTCGACCTTGACTTCGAGGTCCGGATAACTGGTCTTCAGGCTTTGGGCGACATGTTCGTAGAAAGGCGCCATTTCGGGATAGCCGCTCCAGACGGTCAGCGTTTCCGCCGAAGCCGAAGAGAAGCCGGAAAGCATAATCGCGCCGAATGCCGTGCTCAGAAGCAGCGCGCGGGTGGAAACCCTGTTTTTCACGGATACGTTTTTCATGGCCCTGTTCCCTCTTGTTATTGATAAAAAGCTCTCATGCAACCGGTTGCGTGTCAAGCATCGGATCAGTCCCGCACGCCATTCGAGGCCTGCCGCTTCACCCCTCCTTCGTCGCCGTTCCCAGTGCGATGGCGCAGTCGGCAAGGGCTTCGGCCGCGCCAGGCGCGAAGCTCGCGGCGATGCCGTAATAGCGGTGCGCCTCGTCGATTTCGTAGCCGCCATGGGTAAACTCGCCGACGGGCGGGATATAGCCCGGATTGTCGTCGGCAAAGCCGATGACGAAGGCAGGCTTTTGGGAGTCGAACGCGGCGCGTATCGACAAAGCCGTTTCGGCAAAAATCTCACCCGGCAGAGCCACGATGTGCACGCCCCCCCAGTCGAGCACGGTCACCCGCACGGCAAGCGGATCAGGTTCGACGGGAGCGATATCGCGTGCCCACTCGGCCCAACAGTTCAACAGGTTCTTCCGCGCGGGTTCGGCGGTCAGAGCCTCCTCTCGCCAACGTCTCTCGAGGATTTCCGGAGCATCCGTCTCACGACGCTGGAAGCTCAGCATGACGGTCCTGTTTCGTGCACTGACGGTTTCCGGGACGAGAGTCTCCGAGGCGGCGAGGGCTGCTTCGGCAATCTTGCGGCCGATCCGCTCGGCGACCTCATAGGTCCGGTCCTCATTGGCGGAGAGCGTGATGGACGCATGCGCCGAATGGCCGGTATTGGCGTCGCCGACGCAGCCGGTCATGAAAAGGGCTAGCGCGCCGGGATGAGCCTCCTCCAGTGCCTGGCGCACGAAATGCGGATAATCCGCCGTCCATAGCAGGTTGTCGGCCGCGAGCACCACCGGATGGCAGGCATAGGCCGTCACGAGGGCGATCATTGTCCCATCCTCGCCACGAATTCGCAGCAGTGGCAGGGAAGCGTCCACCGGTCCGCCGGGATGGCGCCGGTTGCGCGCTATCCCCGGGTCGCTCCCCTGCCCCACGGCAATCCTTGCCGGCTGGCGGGCCGCGGCAGCCTTGTCGATCGCCGCCACACAGGCATCTTCCAGCCGCTGCAGATAGGCTGGATCGGCGGCGATGCTGAGCCTGCCCGCCATGGAAACCGGTCCGCCATGATTGTGGAGTGCCGCGACTATCACGTTTCCGGCAGGCAGTGTGCAGCGCCCGCGAATGCGGGCGCTCATTGCGGCATCGACACCGATGACGTCGGCGACGACGACGGCCGTATCTCCGACCACCACCGCCCGGGCCGTCAGCCCGTCATGGGCACCTTTTGCAGGAAGGCTGCGGGCCGCAAAGCCGGACATCAAGAGCCCCGGCGGCGGCGTGATATCAACGACAGCGGCCCCTGCTCCGATCATGCGCAGAACGCCTTCTCGCCATGGATCCAAGCTTCACGGACCGTGATCTCGCGGTCGCCTGGCGACCAGTCAAAACGTAAGAGATCGGCACGCGCACCGACTTCCATGCGTCCGCGGCCGCCGACGAAACGGCCGGGATTTTTCGTTGCCAGCATAAGCGCATCGGCCAACTGAATACCGGCCATCTCGGCGGCAATCGCCACATTGGCGGAAAGCGGCAGACCGGCGCCTGCCAGATAACGCGTGCCGGCTATGCTGATGCGCCTCTCCGGCGAAACTTCGACGCGGCCACCGACCGGCTGATCATAAAGGCCGGGCGGCATGCCGGCAAGCGCCACCATGTCGGAAACGAGGATCGCCCGTTCCATACCCTTAGCGCGTAGCATGGCCTTGAACGTATCCGATGGCAGGTGCCAGCCGTCGGCGATGAAACTCGCCGTCAACCGGTCGTCGGCAAGCTGCGCCCAGATGAAATTCGGATGACGCGGCAACATGGCCGCCGCACCGTTGCCGAGATGCGTGGAGAGCACCGCACCGGCTTCCGCCGCCGCATGAATCTGCTCGGGTGTTGCCGCCGTATGGCCAAGCGCTACATGCACGCCACGCCCGGCCAAAGCCCGGATGTAATCGATGCTGCCCTCATGTTCCGGTGCGACAGTCACCATTGAAACGAGATCACCGGAGACCTTCTGCCAACCGTCAAACTCCGCAATCGAGGGTGGCCGGACATGCCGCAACGGATGTGCGCCGCGCGGGCCGTCTCTGTCGGAGATCGACGGACCTTCGATGTGTATGCCCGGCACCATTTCAGCGATCAGCTGGTGCCCGGCACGGGTTTTTGCGATCGCTTCCAGCGCCTGGAGGATTGCTTCCTCTGACGCGGTGATGATGGTCGGCAGCCAGGTGGTCACGCCGACGCTCAAGAGCTCCTCGCAGAGCGAGAGGACAACATTCGGCGTCACCCCGCCGCTGTTCAGATCGAAGCCCCGGAAACCATTGACCTGCAGATCGATCAAACCTGCCGAGAGGTAGTGAGAACCGGCATTCTCGGCCGGGCGGATAGCGGCAATTTTTCCATCGGCGATATCGATTGCAATCCCTTTGCCGGTGCGCGGATCGATGCCGTCGACTGTCCTCATCAGAGTGCCCTCACCCGGCCCTGAAAATCGGCGATGAAGCGACTGTTCGCCTCGTCACCGCCTGGCGCGTTGCCGCTGCGCCAGACCGGCGGCTCGATACCGTGCTCGATGAGCCTGGCGACCGTGCGGATGACAAGGCAGTTCAACGTGAAAGCGTTGGCGAAGGTCGAGATCGCCGCGATATTTTCCCCCATACCCGGCACGGCGACCACTGCATCGCCAACCGGCACTTTGGTGTCGATGGCGATATCGACGATATCGTGCAGATTCTGCTTCGTTGGGTGGCGCGCTGGATGATCGGGCGACGTGTTCGAGGCGTGCTGACGAGAACTGATGCCAATCAGGAATGCACCGCACCGCCGCGCCTCCAGCGCCGCATCGATCAGTGCGGCGTTGATGCCATAGGCATTCACCAGGATGAGCAGGTCGGTTTCGCCAAGCCGCTGGTTGGCGATCACAACCTTGCCGTAACCAGGCGTGCGTTCGATCGCCATGGAGCGCAACGCGCCGTTGGAAAGCAACGTCCCTTCGTCAAGAATGGCGCTGACATGCATCAATCCGCCGGCGCGGAAGAAGACTTCCTGTGCGGCAAGGTTGGAATGACCGCCCGGGCCGTAGATATGCACCAGCCGGTCGGCGGCGATCTGATCGGCGAGCTTCGAGGCAGCCCGTTCAAGCGCGTCCTTTTCCTCCTCCAGAACCCGACGCATGAGAGCCTGGGTGGAGGCAAGATACCCTTCACAGAGCGCATCCGCATCGATGACGGTTTTCTCAGGCATCTGGGTCGGAATCCTTGTCTATATAGAGGGTGCAGGCAGTATGCGTGCGTAGAATGCTCGCCGGACAATCGGTCCTCAGCGGACCGTAAAGAGTTTCGTGAATTGCATCACGTTTGACGGCACCCGGCACCACACAGAACAAGCGGTCGGCTCGAAGCAGTCGCGGCACCGTCAGCGTGATTGCCTCATGAGGCACGGCCGCGAGATCCGGAAAGCACTTGTCATCCACCTGCTGCTGGCGGCAGGTTTCATCAAGTTCGACGATCTTGACATCCAACGGATCGTCGAAATCCGCCACGGGCGGATCGTTGAACGCGATATGACCATTAACCCCGATGCCGAGGCAGACGAAATCGATCGGCGCCTCATTCAGAAGATCGGAATAATGCCGGATTTCCGCAACCGGGTCCGGCTCCGGTGTAATGCGGTGGACAGCAGCAAAGGCCAGTTTGGAAAAGACATGCTCATCCAGCCAATTGCCGAAGCGGGCCGACGAGGATGGAGAGAGACCGATATATTCGTCCATATGGAAGGCTGTGACCCGGGTCCAGTCTATGCCTGGTGCGGAGCAAAGTGCTGCAAGCATGTCAGCCTGACTGGGAGCAGCTGCGAATACCATGCGCACATTGGATTTTGTTGATAGGCGTTCAACAACTGCCGCTGCAATGTCCATCGCCGCCGCCGCGCCCATTTCGGCTCGCGTCGCATAACTCTCGACCGAAAGTCGATCGGAGATGCGCCGGGTTTGCGGCGAAGGACGAAGGGGGGGTGTTAAATTCAATATAACCTCCAGCGGTCACATCCGGGAGCAACCGGTCCATCGCGCCTGCTGCGACGTTCCCTTCCCCGATTAGCAAAAGAGTTCCATGCAACCGGTTGCATGTCAAGTCGAGCAATGGCAGTCTCCCGCTCGAATTGATGAAGCTGCGGAATTCGTGATAAGCGGGTCCAATAGGGCGAGTTTCCAGAAACCATGATCAAGCGAGCCAAGGGCGTTACCATCAGCCAGGTCGCGGAAGCGGCAGGTGTGGCGCGTTCCAGCGTCTCGCGTGCCTTCACAAGGCCGGACATGCTAAGCCCGGAAACGGTTGAGCGGATCATGAAGACCGCCGAAAGCCTGGGTTATGTGCCGAACCATACGGCGCGCGCGCTGAGCACCGGCCGGCACGGCAATATCGGTCTCATCGTACCGGATATCGCCAACCCGTTCTTTCCGCCGATGATCCAGGCAGCCCAGCTCGAGGCCGACCGCTCGGATTTCTGCATATTTCTCGGCAATACCGAGGAGAACCCTAAGCAGGAGGACAAACTGGTCGGCCGTTTCGCAAGCCAGGTGGAAGGTCTCGTGCTTGCCTCCCCGCGGCTTTCCGACGAACGCATCCGCGCCCACGCCAGCCAGTTGCCACTGGTGCTGATCAACCGTGATCTCGACGGCATCCCGCGCGTCCTGATCGACAGCGGCTCGGGAGTACGAGAAGCGGTCGAACATCTCGTCAAACTCGGGCACAGCAAGATCGCCTATGTCAGCGGCCCTTCCACCTCCTGGTCCAACAAACAGCGACGCTCCGCCATGCGGTCCGCTGCCTCCAGCCTTGGGATCGCGATGGAAACCGTGCCGGCGGTGCTGCCGAGCTACAAGTCCGGCCGCAACGCCGTCGGCGCGATTCTTGCCACGGGCGCCACGGCCGCGGTCGCCTTCGACGACCTGACCGCACAGGGGGTGCTTGCGGGCTTGGCGGAAAAGCGGATCTCCGTGCCCTCGGATTTCAGCTTGATCGGCTGCGACGACGTGCTTGGTGCCGTTACCTATCCCGCGCTCACCTCTGTCTCGAACCGCTCGATGGAAGCCGGTCGGGTTGCCGTATCCCTGCTCCTGGATATGCTGCAATCACGGGCCGTCCGCGACGTGCGCTATGTGCTTGAAACGCACTTGGTTATACGCGAAACGACCGCACTTCAGCCGAAAAATTCGTCTGAGAGCTTCACCGCTCGCGTATGAACGGTTCCGTTCAGCAGACGCAATAAAGGGGCGCCTGTGTCTATCGGTGCGATTTAAAAACGGTCACCGCTATCTCAGCTTGAATGACCTCGCCCGGAGACAGGGCGGTAAAGCCGAAAGCTTTCTTCTCGCTGTCGGCATAGCGAAGGGCGCCGGCAAGATGCGAGGTCGGCTCGAGGCAAAGATAGGTCGGCATGCGGTGGGCAACGAAGTAACCCAATGGCGATTGCCACTCCATGCGCACGACGAGACCACAATCGACAAGGACTTCTGCGCTTCGGGCTTTCGAGAAATGCCGCGTGAATTCGCCCGCCGGGAGCATGTCCGCTGAAATATGCGGCCACGTCTCACCTGCCGGAAGGCCAATCGCGTCGGTCACGTGCTCCAAAGACGCGCCGCAAAAGGCCGGGCGTGATAGTTCTGCTGCAAAATAAGGATGCCATCCGAAACCGGCCGGCATCGCGGCTTCCGCCTTGTTCTTAAGCGAAAGCCGGAGAGTGAGACCGCCAGAGCCGAGCGAGAAGCTCTGCTCCGCCCGGAAATCGAAGGGCCAATCGTCATCCGCCGCATAGTCCAGCACCATCGTCAACGACGTCCGGTCGTGTGCCGTCACGCTCCATGGCCGCCGGTGAGCTGGGCCGTGAATAGCATCCGGCGGGCTCATGGGGTGCGGCGTCACCTGAAACGACCGTCCCTCGAATGTGAAGGCTCCACCTTCGAGCCGATTATGGAACGGGAAAAGCGGATAGGCGCCGGCCTTCGGCCAGTAGAGGGGATCGAAAGGCTCCGCCCCCATGGGAACCAGAACTTCGCCGTGATCCCGGTGTGTAAGTCGCAGCATCCGGCCGCCGGCTTTCGGTTGAAAGACGGCGGTCAGCGGACCATTTTCCAGAACGGTCACGTCCTCAGGCAAAGGCATACGATCCGTCCGGCCGCTTTGGCACACGCCGCTGCCAATGCACATAACCGTCCTCATTCATCGCCTTTTCGTCCATTTCCACGCCCCAGCCGGGCCGATCGGGTCTCAGCTCCAGATAGCCGTCCTTCGGTAGATAGGGGTCGGCGACATAGCGTGTGGCGTCGATGCGCTTCTCCACCTCGGTACCGCCATAGACGTAACCCTGGCCGACCGGCAAACGGTATTCGAGGATCTTGAAATTCTGCGTGGCGGCGGAAAAATGGACATTGACGGCCGTTGCCAACGGCCCCATGGGGTTGTGCGGCGCCACGCCGACGAAGAAGGCCTCGGCCAGCGTAGCAATGCGACGCATTTCGCTGATGCCGCCGACAACGCAGATGTCCGGCTGGATCAGGTCCGCACCCTTTACCTGCAGCAGACGCAGGAATTCATAGCGGCTGTAAAGGGACTCGCCGGTTGCCAGTGTGCAATTCAGACCCTGCTTAAGATCGCCCCAAGCCTCGATATTTTCCGGCCGCAGCGGCTCTTCGAAAAAGAGCGGATCGTAGGGCGCAAGCGCATTACCGAGCTGACGAGCGGCAACGGGCTCATATATCTTGGCATGAGCATCGAAGGCGATCTCATAATCGTCCCGCACGGTTTCGCGCAGTGATCGGAAATAATCGGCCGAGGCCTTTACGACATTGCCCCAACGATGGGCATGCATATCGATCCGCCAGGGRCTGAGTTTGAAGGCGGTAAAGCCCCAATCCGCGTTGAGCCGATCGAATTCGTCCCGGGCCGCCGGCGCGTCCGGCGCCGTATAAACGCCCGCATAGACCTTGATGCGGTCGCGAACCTCGCCGCCCAACAGCTTGTAGACGGGAACATTGGCAGCCTTTGCCGCCAAATCCCACAGGCAATGGTCAAGGGCGGAAATGGCTGCAAGCCCAAGCGCGCCCGGAGGAAAGCGGTTTTGCTGGAGCAGCAGATTGACCAGATAGTCGATGCGGGTCGGATCCTGGCCGGCGAGGAATCCATAGAGATAGTCGAGCAGAGGCGGCAAGGCCTTGTCAGGACCGTGATTATAGCATTCGCCCCAGCCGGTCAGCCCGTCATCGGTATCGAGAGCGACGATGACACGCGGACGGTCCTTGTCGCGGGTCATGAAAACCCGCATCCGATCAATCTTCATTTTCAATTATCCTCAAATGGTCAGTCTGTGGTTTTGCCAGGATTTCTAGGGATTGAAGTAGCTGCGCCGTGAAAGACGCATCTGCACATAGAGGCGCTCGCGGTTGGAGCCCGCGGTTTCGGGCGCCGGAATCGGGATATTGCCTTCGCTTGGGAAGCGGGCGACGAATTCCTCGTCTATATCGCAGCCGAGCCCTGGCGCGTCCGGCACGGCGAGCGATCCATCCTGCTGCACAGGATGCGGCACGATGGTCAGCTGCCGGCCTTCCCAATCGTCGTCGAGCCGTTCCAGCATCAGCGCATTGGGGATGGAAGCCATCAGGTGCAGGGCGGCATATTCCGCCACCGGGCCAAGCGACCCGGAATGGGGAGCCATCTGAATGTGATGGGCTTCCGCCATGGCGGCGATCTTCTTCATCTGGGTGAGGCCGCCTGCGCGTCCGGTATCGGGCTGGATGACGTCAACCAGCTCCTCCTCGATGAGCTGACGCTCGCCGAAGATCGTCGAAGCGCGCTCGCCCGCTGCCAGCGGCACATGTGCAGCATCACGGATGCGGCGATAGCCCTCGATGTTTTCAGGGGCAAGCGGCTCCTCCACCCAGAGCAGATCATAAGGTTCGAGCGCCCTGGCCAGCCGTGCGGCATCGGCCGGCGTCAGCCATGGCGGGCCGTGCAGGTCTATGGCGATATCCATGTCGTCGCCCAAACCTTCACGCAGCATGGCGACCTTCTCAACCGGATCGGCAAGACCGCTACATTTGATCGCCTTGATACCGCGCTGCCTGAGTTCTTGGGCCCGTTCGACGGAATTGGCATGCGAATAGATCGGGATGCGATCGCGCAGCTTGCCGCCGAGCAGCATCCACACAGGTACGCCGAGCGCCTTGCCCTTGATATCCCACAGCGCCATGTCGATGCCGGTCATGGCGCCTCCGCCGACCGTGCCAAGCATGCCGTGACCCATCATCGCCACCTGCATCTTCTGCCAGATCTTTTCGGTATGGACCGGATCTTCGCCGATCAGAAGCGGCGCCAGGTCCTTGATGGCGGTTTCGATCACCCGCGGCCAGCCGGAGCACTCGCCGATACCGGTAATGTCTTCGTCGGTCTCGATCTTGAGGAACAGCCAGTTGCGGGTCCCCGCGAACGGCTGTTCGGCCTTGGAAAGCGGCACTCCTTGCCGCGCGCCCACATCCGGAGCCCCCGCCCCCATGAGAAAGGTCCGGATACCGGTGATCTTCATCGTGCTGCTCCTCCATTCGTGATGACTGCCATGCTCGCGGCGGTAGGCTCGACGTAACGGAACCGCCTTGAACGATCACGGTCACGCGGATCCGGCCGTGGGATGGCCGAGATGAGTGCCTGGGTATAGGCATGATCCGGCGCGTTGCAGACCTTGTCCGCCTCGCCAACCTCCACGAGTTTGCCGCGATACATGACGCCGACACGGTCGCACATGTAGCGGATCACGCCGATGTCATGGCTTATGAAGATGTAGGCAAGGCCGAGCTGATCCTGCAGGCGCATCAAAAGATCGAGCACCTGGAAGCGCACCGAAACATCGAGCGCCGAAGTCGCCTCGTCCGCGACGATGACGCGCGGATTGAGGGTGATCGCGCGGGCAATGCCGATGCGCTGGCGCTGTCCGCCTGAGAAGGCATGCGGGTAGCGCTCCCGCGTGGCCGGGTCTAGGCCCACCTGCTCCATCAGATGGCAGACGCGCTCATCGAGTTCCTTGCCTTTTGCGATGCCGTTGACCAGCAACGGCTCGCCGATCACCTGGGAAACCGTCATGCGCGGGTTGAGCGAACCGAACGGGTCCTGGAAGACCATGCGCAGCTCGCGTCGTGCCGCTTTCAACTCCGCGCCATCGATCCTGGCGAGATCGATGGTTTTGCCGTCGGCCCGGCGGTAGCGAATTTCACCGGCGCTCGGATCGTAAAGCCGCATGATTGAGCGGCCCATGGTGGTCTTGCCCGAGCCGCTCTCGCCGACGATGCCGAGAGTCTCGCCGGGAAGCAGCGAAATCGAAACCTCGTCCAGCGCCTTCATGTCGCCGAACTGCATGGAGAGCCCGCGGATGTCGAGGATCGGTTCCGCGCTGGTATCGAGCGGCGGTCTGGCGAGGCGGATTTCCGCCTTCTGCTCCAGCTTCAGCACCGAGCCTATCAGCATGCGCGTATAGGGATCCTGCGGCGAGTGGAATATCTCATCCACCGGTCCGTATTCCTTGGCCACCCCATGATGCATCACCAGGACGTCGTCGGCGATCTGGGCGACCACGCCCATGTCGTGAGTGATGAACAACACGGCCATGCCGTGTGCTTTCTGGAGGCGCGAAATGAGATCGAGGATTTCCGCCTGGGTGGTGACGTCCAGCGCCGTGGTCGGCTCATCGGCAATGAGAAGCTGGGGTTTACAGGCCAGCGCCATGGCGATCATCGCGCGCTGACGCATGCCCCCGGAATATTGGAAGGCATAGCGGTCGATCGCTTTGTCCGGATTGGGAATCTCGACCTGACGCAGCAGGGAGATGGCCTCCTTGCGCGCCTCCGCCTTGCTCATGTTGAGATGCAGGCGAAGCACCTCAGTAATCTGATCGCCGACGGTATGGACCGGCGAAAGCGACGACATCGGCTCCTGAAAGATCATGGCGATGTCGCGTCCGCGAACGGAGCGGATCGCCCTTCCCCGCGGATCGAGTTTGGCCAGATCGAGCGAGGTACCGTCCTGGCGGTTGAGCACGATCGAGCCGGAGGCGATCCGGCCGGGGGCATCGATGATCTGCAGGATGGATCGAGCGGTCACGGATTTGCCCGATCCGCTTTCTCCCACGACGCAAAGCGTCTTGCCGGGCTCGATGGAGAAGGAGAGATCGTCGACCGCCTTGAAGATGCCGGTGCGCAACGGAAATTCCGTAACCAGGTTCTTGACTTCGAGCAGCGGCTTGCGAGGCGTAATGGTGAGAATATCGGTCATCGGCGCCTCACTTGTTGTAGGGATCGGCTGCATCGCGCAGGCCGTCACCGAGGAGATTGAGCGCCATGACGGCGATGACGACGGCCAGCCCCGGCATGAAAAGCCATGGCGCAGTCGCAATCGAGCGGATGTTCTGCGCCTCGCGCAACAGCACGCCCCAGGAGATGGTCGGAGGCTGCAGGCCAAGACCGAGGAAGGAGAGCGACGTTTCCGCAAGGATCATCGCCGGCACCGCGAGAGTGACGGAGGCGATGACGTGGCTCGAAAAGCTCGGCAGCATGTGACGGAAAATGATGCGGCTCTCCGGCACGCCGTCAAGGCGGGCGGCGGCGACGAATTCCTCCGTCCTCAGAGACAGGAAGCGGCCGCGCACGACGCGGGCGAGCTGCGCCCAGCCGGTGAAGGACAGGATGATGGTGATCATCATGTATTGCAGCGTCGCAGGCCAACCTTGCGGAAGGGCTGCTGCAAGTGCAAGCCAGATCGGAATGGTCGGCAGCGACAGCACGAAATCGATCACCCGCTGCATGACGAAATCGATACGGCCGCCGTAATAGCCGGAGATGCCGCCGAGAACGATGCCGAGCAGCAGCGACAGGCAGACGCCAACGAGACCGATGGAAAGCGAGACCTGTGCGCCTTGCACCACGCGGCTGTAAACGTCGCGACCGAGGCGATCGGCCCCAAACAGGAAGAGAGGCCGCGCATTGTCGGCGGATGCGAGCAGATGGATATCGGTTTCAAAGAGGCCGAGCACCGAATAGGTGTAACCGCGTCCGAAGAAGGTGACCGGGACCTTCTTCGACGTGTCCTCCACATAGATCGCGGCAAGTGTGTTCGGGTCGCGCGTCAACCGCATCGGATAGTAGTGCGGGCCGAACTCGATGCCGTTCGAGGTATCGAAGAAATGGATCTTCTGCGGTGGATGGAAAGTCGCACGGGCGTTCTGCGCAGTCGGATCGTTGATTGCGAAGAAGCCAGGCACCAAGGCCACGATATACATGGCAACCGTGACGACGAGCGCGGCCATTGCGAGTTTGTGCCGTTTGAAGGCCCACCAGATGAGCTGCCATTGCGAGGCAACGGCAGCGCGATCGGGACGTATATTGGAAATGGAGACATCGACCATCGGAGAGCCTCCTATTCGAGCCGGATACGCGGATCGACCAGCGCCAGCAGGATGTCGCTGATGAGCGATCCGATGAGAGTGAGTGCGCAGATCAGCAGAACGAAGGCGCCGGCGAGATACATGTCCTGCGCCATCAGTGACTGCAGCAGCAGAGGTGCCGCCGTCGGCAGATTGAGGACGATCGCCACGACCACCGAACCCGAGATCAGGTTCGGTAACAGCCAGGCGATCGTCGAGATGAACGGGTTGAGCGCGATGCGCAGCGGGTATTTCGTCAGTAGCCGGAATTCCGACAGCCCCTTGGCCCGCGCCGTCGTGACATAGGGTTTGGGCAGTTCGTCCAGCATATTGGCACGCATGACGCGGATAAGGCTCGCCGTGGAGGAGACCGCGAGGATCGCCACCGGCAACCATAAATGCGCGAGCAGATCGAGCATCTTCCCGATGCTCCATGAGGCCGTCTCGTATTCTGGGGAAAAGAGCCCGCCTACATCTTGCCCGAATTCGACGGCGGCGACATACATCAGCACCAGCGCCAGCAGGAAGGACGGGATGGAAAGCCCGAAGAAGGTGAAGGCGGTGAAGGCATAGTCGCCGATCGAATATTTCTTCACAGCGGAGTAGACGCCGATCGGCAAGGCAATGGCCCATGTCGCAAGCAGACTTGCCACCGCAAGCACGAGTGTCAGCGCCATGCGCTCCCAGATGAGGCCGGAAACGGGCTGCTGCCATTCGAACGAGATGCCGAAATCGCCGCTCGTGACGATGCCCCAAATCCATTTGAGATATTGCACAAGCATCGGCTGATCGAGCCCGAACCGTTCGCGCAGCTGTGCCGCGGTGTTCTGGTCGACGACCTCGTTGGACGAGGCGAGCGTGGCGATGTAGGTGGTGACGAAGTCGCCGGGCGGAAGCTGGATCAGCACGAAGGCCAGAAAGCTCACGGCAAACAGCGATGGGATCATCCACAGAAGTCGCATGACGATGAATTTCAGCATGGGGCACACCCGCATTCAGGTTTGCACGGCGCATCGAACGAGATCAGGAGATCTGCTCGACGGGCCGCAACGAATTCCAGGGGCGCCGCCACTCTCGCGGCGGCGCCCCATGAACAGGATCAACTGGTGAAGGTGAACTGCTGGGGGAGAGCCGGACCAGGGTTCGGCCAGGACCAACTATCCGGCTGTTTCTCCGGCACGTTGCGGAGATTATTGCGGATGACCCCGAAGCCGCCGACGGCGAGGCAAATCCCCATTACCTCAAAGTCTTCCGCGGCGAGATCGAAGATCTGCTTCATGATCGCCCCGCGCTTGTCGAGATCCGCGGTGGAGCGGGCCTCGTCGAAGAGCTTCATGCGCTTTTTCTGGCTTTCGGGCGGTTCCTCGCCCTCCTTGCCATTTGAAGTATACCAGAGCGTCCAGGGTATGGCGTAGCGCGAGCCTTGCGGATGGAAGGCGAAATAGTCGCGCGGATCGAGCATCGGGTCGAGCCCTCCCGGACCCGGCCAGACCTGCGCATCATGGGCATTGTCATCGCCGCGCGTATAGTAAAGCGCCCGCTCGATCGTATTGACTTTGACGTCGACGCCGATCTGCGCCCAATGCGACTTCACCAGTTCAAGCACGTCGACAAGATCCGGATAAAGCGTCGGGATGACGTCGATCGCGAAGAATATGGGCTGTCCGTCYGAGCGAAGGCGGATGCCGTTGCCGTTCTTCTTGTCCAGCCCGATCTGATCGAGCATGGCGTTCGCCTTGTCCGGATCGTATTCGGTGAACTGGCGGGCCAATTGTTCGTGATACCAGGGATGCCCTGGACGCGGCCCCGTCTGATAACCTTCGCTTTGCGCGAAATAGATGATGTCGATTATCTCCTGACGGTTGATGCCGATCGACAGCGCCTGACGGAAGGCCTTGTCCGCGAATATCTTTCGCAGCTCCGGGTCCTTGTGGGTCATGTTCAGATAAAGCGAGCATTGCTGGGCCGCCGACGGCACCAGCGACAACAGCCGGTAGTCGCCTTTCTCCATGTTCTGGGAAAGAGTCGGCTTGTTCGCAAGGCTGTTGATATGCCGTTCCTGGATGTCGATCTTGCCGGAAATGACGTTGAGCATCAGCGACTCGACATCCTGCGAAATGCCGAAGTTGAGCTCGTCGATATAGGGAAGCTGGTTGCCTTCGGTATCAACCTGCCAGAAATAGGGATTGCGTTCCATGACGACGCGGGTCGCGCCGCCTGAATAGGGTTCCTTGACCACCCAGGGATCGAGCGTCGGCTTCTCGACATTGCTCCAACGCGAGGGAATTTCGATGTCGCCGCACTTGGCGCGAAAAAGTTCCGTCCAGCCGGCCGCACCCGCTGCTTTCACGTCCGCATCGAGATTGGAATTATACTTCGGCAGGAACTTGCTGCAGTAGTGCTTGGCAAACAGGGTCGGGTGCTGGCCGAGTGGAGTAGCCAGATTTTCAAGGTAGAGCGCATTGGCCGCCGCGAAGGTGAACTTGACGGTGTAGTCATCTAGCTTTTCGACCACAACCGGCTTGCCGGCCACCACGATCTGCGCCGGCGGCGCGCTATAAAGCTCGTTGTTCTTGACGACGTCCTCGATGGCGAAGACCACATCGTCGGCAGTGAACGGATGGCCGTCCGACCAGCGCACGCCCTGGATCAGATGGAAGGTGAATTGCGATGCGTCATCGTTCACTTCCCAGCGCTCGGCCAGATTGGGCAGGACCTCCGTGAAATCCATGTTCCAGCGCACCAGGCCCTGGTTGCCCACCATGCGCAGGATGCCGTTATGGTCCGACGATCCTCTCAGCCCGCGTCGCAGCGTTCCACCATAGGTGCCCACTTTTTCGTAGGGCGTCACGATCATCGGTTTTTTCGGCAGGCGTTCGGCAAGCGGAGGCAGCTTTCCCTCCTTGGCAAGCTGCGCCAGGGCAGGCGCTTCGCCGCCGGCCGCGAACGCACGGCCGGCAAGCGACAACGCCGCTACGCCAGCCATGCCGCCAAGCACCGCGCGGCGTGTCACGCCGCGAGACAAGATTTCATCGCGCATTGATATCCTCCCCATATTGGACCGAAAAGGACGGGTGTCCTTCAGATCAATGACGACGGCTCCCAAACCGCCGCGCAACGCCCTCCTCGACGTCACGAGAACGATAGACATGTTCTCAGATAATTACAAGAGTTGACAGATATTGACAGATTTAGTAGCCCTCATGCCCGAAAGTTAAGAACCGGGCGACATCCGCCTCCCGACTGCCAGGCGAGAAATCGGATGCAGAAATTCCGCCGCTACCGGCAGCAGAAGGGTCGATCATGAGACTGGCAACCGGCACCGACATGGGCAGGGCCGCGACGCGCTTCAGCGACATCATCTACGAAAAGATCGTGGGAATGATCGTCGATGGAAGTTTCCCTGTGAACGAGAGACTGCCTGCCGAAGCCAGGCTTGCCGAGACATTCGGGGCTTCCAGGCCCGTGGTCCGCGAGGCGCTCGAGCGCCTGAGGGCTGATGGTCTGGTCGTCTCGCAGAAAGGGTCCGGCTCCTATGTCAGGCAGCGCCCGGATTCCTCCATGCTCACCATGGTGCCGGTCGGGTCGCTCGCCGACGTCCAACGGTTCTTCGAGTTTCGCGCGGGGCTGGAAGCAGAAGCCGCGCTGCTTGCGGCGCGGAACTGGCAGCCCGCCGACAAGGACCGGATAAGCGCTGCCCTGTCGGCCATCGAGCAATGTCTGAGAAGCGGAAAGCTCGGGGCGGAGGAAGATCAGGCGCTGCATGATGCGATCGCAAGGGCGACGGACAACCAGTTCCACATAACGGTAAGGGAGTGGTTCCGTCCGCACTTTGCCATTGGCCATTCGGTAACCCGCAGCCTCAGCCTCAAGCGGACGCCGGATCAGATACGCAGCGTCCAGGACGAGCATGCGGTGATCGTAGAGGCGATATTCGCACGGGAGGAAACCGAGGCCTACCAGGCGATGAAGACGCACATATTGAATGCTCGGGCCCGCATGTTCCAAGGCGTCTGAGTTCGATCGGGAGGGGAATGAACATGAGTATCGCAAATCTTCGTCAGGCACTCACGGGTGTGTCGGGCGTTCCCGTGACAGCCTATGATTCGGAGGGGGAGGTCGATCCGCGGGTCACCTCGGCGGTCTACGCCCGCGTGGCCGCTGCCGGCATCCATAACATCGTCGCCGCCGGAAACACCGGCGAATTCTATGCCCTGACGCCGAGCGAAATCCGCAAGGTCTTCGAGGCTGCCGTATCCGGCGTGAGCGGCAGAGCGCCGGTAACCGCGGCCATAGGTCGATCCCTGCGCGAAGCGATCTCCATGGCCAAGGATGCCGCCTCCATAGGCGCGACGGCGGTCATGGCGCATCAGCCGGTCGATCCGTTTGCCGCACCGGCTGCCCAGATCGACTATTTCCGCAACCTCGCCGACGCCTCGTCATTGCCGCTGGTTGCCTATGTGCGGGCCGATGGCTTCAGCGTTCCAGACATGGTCCGTCTGGCAGGCCATGCCAATATCGCCGGCATCAAGTTCGCGACGCCGGACCTCATGCTTCTCGCACGCGCCATCGCCGCATCGGACCCTGCCGGTGCCCTGTTCGTCTGCGGCCTTGCCGAAAGCTGGGCGCCGAGCTTCACGTCGGCCGGGGCGCGGGGGTTCACATCCGGCCTCGTCAACGTTGCTCCTCATCTGTCGCTTGCCGTCCATCGCGCACTGGCGAGCGGCGACTACGAAGCGGCGCGCGCGATCGTCACCCAGATCGAGCCCTTCGAACGGATGCGGACGAAATTCCGCAACGGGGCGAACGTCACCGTCGTCAAAGAAGCGGTCATACAGTCAGGTCTGGATGTAGGCCCCGTTCGCGTTCCCGGCCTGCCACGGCTCGATGCGGAGGATCGCAAGGAGCTGTTTGCCCTGCTCAAGGGATGGGAGGAGACCGGAAACGCACAACAGGCAGCCGCAGGAGCGAGCGGCTGAGAACCATTCAGGTTCGCATATTCACATGAATGAGCACGAATGCGCGGCGATTGCCGTGCGATAAGATTGGGAGGTCTTAACGATGCTGAAGAAACTATTCGCAACATTTGCGGTCACCGCCGCCATGTTCACCGCCCAGCCATCCTGGGCGGCTTCCCCGCCCAATATGCTGGTGATCGGCACCAATCTGACCGGCATCCGCACGCTCGATCCGGCGCAGAACAATGCCCGGACCGTTTCCGAGCTGATTTCCAACCTCTATGACAATCTCGTTCAGCTATCGCCGGACGATCTGCAGACGCTGAAGCCAATGCTTGCCACCGAATGGAAGGTTTCGGAGGACGGCAAGCTCATCACCCTCACTCTGCGCGATGATGCGGTCTTCCAGAGCGGAAACAAGGTCACCGCGGAAGATGCCGCCTGGTCCATCCAGCGCGTCATCAAGATGGGCCAGGTCGGCTCGACCGACATCGCGCTGTGGGGCTTTACACCCGAAAACGTCGAGCAGCTGGTCCGGGCAAAGGACGAGCATACGCTGGAAATCGAGCTGCCCCAGCCGGTCAGCACCGACTTGGTTCTCTATTCGCTCGCCGGCTCTTCGATCGGTATCGTCGACAAGAAGACGGTGCTGTCCCACGAGGCCAACGGCGATTTCGGCGGCGCCTGGCTCTCGGCCAATTCCGCCGGCAGCGGCCCGTTCACACTCGCTCAGTGGCGCCCGAACGACGTTGCCATCTTCAACGCCCAGCCGGACTACTGGGGCGGCAAGCCGGCCATGGCGCGCGTGGTTGCCCGCCATATACCGGAATCGGGCAATCTTCGCCTGCAACTCGAAGCCGGCGACGTCGACGTCGGACATTATCTGGCGAGCGGCGATCTCGATGCGCTTTCCAAGAGCGAGGATATCATCATCGACAGCGTTCCGGGCCTCGGTTTCTATTATGTCGCCCTCAACCAGAAGGATCCCGACCTTCAAAAGCCCAAGGTCCGCGAAGCCTTCCAGCACGCTTTCGACTGGAAGGCCATTGCCGACAATATCATGCGCTATACCGGCTTTCCCTGGCAGTCGATGATCCCGCGCGGCATGATCGGCGCTCCGAGCGAGGTCACCGACCGGTACAATTACGATCCGGCCAAAGCCAAGCAGCTCTTGGCGGAAGCGGGCTATCCGAACGGGCTGAAAAAGGTGCTCAATCCGTCCGGCGCGCCGACGCTGCCCTTCGCCGAGGCCCTGCAGGCCAGCGCGCGAGCCGCGGGCATAGAGCTCGATCTCGTGCCCGGCGAGTTCACGCCGGCCTTCCGCGAACGGAAATACGAAGTCCTGCTCGGCAATTCCGGCGCCCGTCTTCCCGATCCTTTCGCGGTCGCGACGCAATATGCCTATAACCCCGACAACAGCGACGAGGCCCGCCTCGGCAGCTATTATCTGTGGCGCACGGCAATGAAGGTCGATGAACTCAACGGACTGGTCGATCAGTCGATGAAGGAACGCGACACGGCCAAGCGCACGGAGATCTTCAAGAAGATCGACGCCATCTATGGCGGCATGAATTCACCGCTGATGATCTTCTTCCAGCGCACCGACCCCTATGTCATGCGCGCCAATGTCAAGGGTTACCAGGGCCATACGACATGGTCGACGCGTTGGCATGATGTGACGAAGGAGTAAGCGACGTGGCAAGCGCCGATCTCCAATCGGAACGTGATCCGAACCGGAACATCGACGCCTTCGCAGCGGCGTCGCCACACCCGGTCCTGATAATGTTGCTACGTCTGGCGGGGCGCGTGGTGGCGATCGTCACCACGCTGCTCGGGCTCCTCTTCCTGACCTTTTCAATGGGGCGGCTGCTGCCGGCCGATCCTGTCCTCGCCATCACGGGAGCCGAGGTTAGCAAGGAGGTCTATGACCGCGTCTACAGGGAGCTGGGCCTCGACCAGCCGATCTGGATGCAGTTCCTGACCTATGTGCGCAATGTCGCAACCGGCGATCTCGGCAGATCGACGACCACCGGCCAGCCGATCCTCAGCGATCTCCTGACCATTTTTCCGGCAACCATCGAGCTTGCCCTGGTCGCCATGGTCGTCGGCATCGTAGTGGGCATTCCGCTCGGCATCATCGCCGCGGTCCGTCGTGGCTCGATCATCGACCATGTCGTCCGCATACTGGCCTTGGCCGGCCATTCCGTCCCGATCTTCTGGACCGGGCTGATGGCTCTTTTCATCTTCTACGCGAAACTTCGTCTGGTCGGGGCCTCGGGGCGGATCGACGTGTTCTACGAAGGCCTCGTCACCCCGGTCACCGGCTTCTTGCTGATCGACTCGGCCCTTGAAGGCCAGTGGGAGGTCTTCCGGAATGCGCTCAGCCATATCATCCTGCCGGGATCGATCCTCGGCTATTATTCCGTCGCCTATATCAGCCGCATGTCGCGATCCTTCATGCTGGAGCAGCTAGGACAGGAATACATTCTCACCGCGAAGGCGAAGGGACTTGGGCGACGTCAGGTCGTGTGGCGACATGCCTTCAGGAATATCCGCGTCCAGCTGCTCACGATCATGGCCCTGACCTTCGGCGGCCTGCTGGAAGGAGCCGTCCTGATTGAGACCGTCTTCGGATGGCCGGGGCTCGGGCAGTACCTCACGCGTGGTCTTCAGATGAACGACATGAACGTGGTGATGGGCGCAGTGCTGACCATCGGCGCCGTCTTTTTGACCATCAACATGATTTCGGATGTGCTCTATCGCATCCTCGACCCGAGGACACGGTGACAAGATGACAATACCGATCGAACAGACGAACCGTTCCGGGCCTGGCGGCTTCCGCCAATGGCTGCTGGCGCCCGAGCCGGAGGGCTTGTTTCAATCATCCGTCCAGCAGTTCTATCAGGGCTGGCTCAAGTTCCGGCTGCATCCRCTCGGCCTGGTCGGGCTGGCGGTCATCATTCTGCTCATACTCGTGGCCGTTGCCGCACCGCTGTTGACGCAATACGATCCGATCGTCCAGGATATGGCGAGCCGCTTGGCGCCTCCATCGGCGGAGCATTGGCTCGGCACGGACAATTTCGGACGCGACGTCTTTGCACGCATCATCTATGGCGCGCGCACGACGCTCTACATCATCATCCTCGTTACCGTGATCGTCGCGCCGATCGGCCTGTTGATCGGCACCTGTTCAGGGTATTTCGGCGGGGTCGTCGACGAGATCTTGATGCGCATCACCGATATCTTCCTGTCCTTCCCGGGCCTGGTACTCGCGCTCGGTTTTGCCGCGGCGCTTGGCCCCGGCATCACCAATGCGATCATCGCGATTTCGCTGACGGCCTGGCCGCCGATCGCCAGGCTGGCGCGTGCCGAAACGCTCAGCCTGCGCAACGCTGATTTCATCGCCGCCGTCCGCCTGCAAGGCGCGTCGTCCATGGCCATCATTACCCGTCACATCCTGCCGATGTGCATTCCCTCGGTGATCGTGCGTGTGACCTTGAACATGGCCGGGATCATCATCACGGCGGCGGGCCTCGGCTTTCTCGGCCTCGGCGCACAGCCGCCATGGCCGGAATGGGGCGCCATGGCCGCCACCGGCCGCGAATTCATGCTGGACAGTCCCTGGGTCATCGCGGCGCCTGGTATTGCCATTGCACTCGTCAGCCTCGCCTTCAACCTCGTCGGCGACGCCCTTCGCGACGTGCTTGATCCAAGGGGTGGCGAATGACAAATCCACTGATCGATATCCGCAATCTTGAGATCGCCTTCGGCGGCGGTGCGGTGAAAGCCGTGCGCGGCGTGAGCTTTACCCTCGGCCAGGAGAAACTCGGGATCGTCGGCGAATCCGGCTCGGGCAAGTCCACCGTCGGCCGTGCGATCATGAAGCTGCTTCCCCCGACCGCGAAGGTCACGGCCGAACGGATGATGTTCAAGGACGTGGACCTGCTGAGTGCCAGCGAAGAGAAGATGATGACCGTGCGCGGTCGGCAGATCGGATTGATCCTTCAAGATCCCAAATACTCGCTCAACCCAGTCATGCGCATCGGTGAGCAGATCGCAGAAACCTACCGCCTGCACGTTCCCAAGGCGAGCGCGAAGCAAGCGACCGAGCAAACGCTGTCGATGTTGACCGCGGTACAGATCCGCGATCCCGAACGAGTGGCACGGCTTTACCCGCATGAAATATCAGGCGGCATGGGCCAACGCGTCATGATCGCGATGATGCTGATCGCCGAACCCGATGTTCTGATCGCCGACGAGCCAACCTCGGCTCTCGACGTCACTGTTCGGCTTGAGGTGCTGGGCCTATTGGAAGAGCTCGTCGAACGGCGCAATCTCGGCCTGATCTTCATCAGCCACGATCTCAACCTGGTTCGGCATTTCTGCGATCGCGTGCTGATCATGTATGCGGGACGGATCGTCGAGACCTTGGAGGCCAGGAATCTCGGAAACGCAAAACATCCCTATACGCAGGGCCTGCTTGCATCGCTTCCCTCGATCGAGGAGCCCCCTGCCCGGCTGCCGGTCTTGAAGCGTGAACGCTCCTGGCTTGACGATACCGCCACGGAGGCACGCGCATGATCGAAGTCGAAAACCTCACGATCCGTTTCGGYGCGGGCAAGAAGCCGGTCGTCAGCAATTTCAATCTCTCTATCGAGCCGGGCATGGCATTCGGTCTGGTCGGAGAATCCGGTTGCGGCAAGTCGACGGTCCTGCGTGCGATCTCGGGCCTCAATCCAAATTACGAGGGACAGATCAGGCTGGACGGCAAGATATTGGACCATCGGCGGGAGCGTTCATTCTTCCGCCAGGTTCAGATGGTGTTCCAGGATCCATACGGTTCCTTGCACCCTCGAAAGACGATCCGTTCCCAGCTTAAGGAGCCTCTACGCAATCAGGGTATCTCGACAAAATCGACAAGCCTTGACGATGCCCTGCAGGCGGTCGGCCTCGATCCGGTGCTGAGTTACCGCTTCCCACATCAATTGTCGGGCGGCCAAAGGCAGCGCGTCGCCATAGCGCGCGCACTCGTCCTAAATCCCGCGGTCCTGCTGCTCGATGAGCCGACTTCGGCGCTCGACGTTTCGGTCCAGGCGGAAATTCTCAATCTCCTGCAGGACCTGCGCAAAGACCGCGGTCTCACCTATCTGCTGGTCAGTCACGATCTCGCTGTCGTCTCCCACATGTGCTCGCGCATCGCGATCATGGAAGCCGGCGAGGTAGTGGAGGAGACAGATATCGAAAATCTCCGGAAAGGCACCATTACGCATCCCTATTCCCAGCGACTTCTTGGCGCCAGCAGGAGGTACGGCAAGAGCGCCTGAAGCATACCGCCATCTCCGACATCATGCCCATTTACAACTAACATGTTAGTGATATAGGATGACGATGTCAGTTTGGAGGAGCGGGCATTGAAACCCAGATTCGGTCTATCGGCGGCACTTACGACCCCCTTTGATAACGGAGGCGAGATCATCCTGCCTCTCATGACCGAGCACGCGAAGCGTTGCCTGGAAGCCGGCTGTGACAGCGTCACGTTGTTCGGCACCACGGGTGAAGGCAGCTCGATCGGCAACAGGGAGCGGGCTTTGACCTTGGAGGCATTCGCCAATGCCGGGATAGCGCCGGAAAGGCTGGTCGTCGGCGTCCTGGTCGATGCCGCGCATGACGCGGCCGAACAGGCCGCCCAGGCGCTGGATGCCGGCGTGCGCAACATTCTTCTGGCCCCGCCGTCCTACTTCAAGAACGTCGCCGATGACGGCGTCTTCGAATGGTATTCGAAAGTGTTTGCGCTGCTCGGCGCCAAGGCGCGCGACATCATCCTCTACAATATCCCCTCGGTGACGATGGTGGGGCTTTCCGTGGAACTGGTCGGCCGCCTGCGCAATGCCTTTCCCACGGTCGTTGCCGGGGTGAAGGATTCAGGCGGCGACTGGCCTTATACGGAACGGCTGCTCAAGGAGCATGGCGACCTCACTATCCTGATCGGTGACGAGCGCCATCTGGCCCAGGGCACGCGTCTCGGTGGGCAGGGCGCCATTTCGGGTATGGCCAACATATTCCCGCAGGAGATCGGCGCCATGGCGGTCGACGGCCGGGACGACGAGCGCATTATCCGCCTTGTCGAGGAGCTCCTGACACTTCCGGTGACACCGGCCGTCAAGGCCCTGGTTGCCCAGGCAAGCGGCAATCAGATATGGCTGAATGTGAGGCCACCTCTGGTGACGATTCCATCCGAAGGACGCGAGCGGATTGCGCGCTCATTTGAAGAGGCGTTCTCGCCCAAGGCGGCCTGAGGTCAAGTAGGAGCGCATCGCGTGGATGAAGCCGGCGAACAGGTGAGATTGAGGGAAAAGGCGTATGAAAGCTTCACACGCCACCTGCTGGCTCGGGATGTGCGTCCCGGTCAGTTCATCTCCCAGCGCCGTCTTGTCGAGCTGACCGGCCTGACGCTCGGGGCCATCCGTGAACTCATCCCGAGGCTTGAGGCCGAGGGATTGATCAAGACGGTGCCCCAGCGCGGGCTGCAGATCGCCCATATCGATATCCATCTTATCCGCGAGGCGTTCCAATTCCGCCTGATCCTCGAAAGGGAAGCAGTGGCGCTTTTCACCCGCAATGCAAGCGATGCCGAGGTCCAGCGGCTCCTGAAGCAGCATCGCGACATCGCCGGGGAACTTGCCGCCGCCGGCCCCTCGCCCGAGCTCGAACAGCGCGCCCAGGCGACGGATTGGGGAATGCACGACGCCTTCATCGATGCCATGGGCAATTCGATCATCTCCAATGCCTATAGGGTAAACTCGATCAAGATGCGGCTGATCAACCAGGAGCGCTTCCGCATCGAGGGCCGGGTGGGACCGGTCATGAAGGAGCATCTTTTGGTTCTCGAAGCGATCGAGAGCCGATCGGTAGAGGATGCGGTCCAGTGCCTTACGGCACATATCTGCAACGCGAGGGACCGCGCACTGGCAGTATGAACGTCAACCGGCCACGCGAGGAGGCGTGGCCGCCAAGGGAGGACAGGGTATGACGACTTCGATTCTCAAACCGACACGACGGCAGTTCCTGGCTGCAAGCGCGGCGATCGGCGGTGCTGCGCTCATCGGTGGCCGTCCGGCTTCCGCCGCGGTCGACTGGAAGCGCTTCGCAGGCACCACGCTCGACGTGAATTTGGTCAAGAGCCCGCGCAGCGAGATCATTCTGAAGCACCTGTCGGAATTCGAAGAATTGACCGGCATCAAGGTCAACGCGGAAGCCACGCCCGAACAGCAGCAGCGGCAGAAGACCGTCATCGAGCTCAGCACCGGCAAACCGAGCTTCGACGTGGTGCATCTGAGCTATCACGTGCAGAAGCGACAATTCGAAAAAGGCGGTTGGCTCGCCGACATTAGCGGCTTCATGAACGACCCATCGCTGACCGACCCGTCACTGGTGGAAGGCGATTTTGCGGAAGCCGGCCTGCTCTTCGCCAAGGATTCCGACGGCACGATGCGCTCACTGCCCTTCTCCGTGGATTATTGGATCGTCTACTGGAACCGGGAGCTTTTCGAAAAGCACGGCCTTTCCTACCCCACATCCTTCGATGAGCTGGTTGCGGCCGCGGAGAAGATAACCGACCCGTCCAGCAACACCTATGGCTTCGTGGCGCGCGGCCTCAAGAACGCGAATACGCCGGTATGGACCTCGTTGATGCTCGGCTATGGCGCAACCCCGATCAGCGCGGATGGGAAGGTGCAGGCCACATCGAAGGAAGCTGTGGAAGCCGCCAAGCTCTATCAGCGCCTGATGACGAAAGCCGCTCCTCCTGGCGTCTCCGGCTTCAACTGGGCAGAGGCGCAATCCGCCTTTCTGCAGGGCAGGGTCGGTATGTGGTTCGATGGCGTCGGCTTTGCGCCCCCGATCGAAGATCCGCAGAAATCCCGCGTCGTCGGCAAGGTCGGCTATGGCGTCATCCCCAAGGGACCGGCCGCGCAAGCCGCTGGCACCTTCGGTGACGGCATAGGCGTGGTCGAGGCCAGCACCAAGAAGGAAGCCGGCTATCTCTTCTGCCAATGGGTGATTTCGCATGACATGGGAGCTCGACTGCTGCAAGCCGGCGCGGGCGTGCCCTATCGCCAGTCGATCCTGGAAGATGCGAAAGTGCGCGAAGGCGTGAAGATGYCCGGCGAATGGCTCGACGCCGTCGTCGCTTCTGGCAAGGTCTCCCGCCTCGCCCTCCCCGTCATCATCCCGGTCACCGAGTTCCGCGACATCTACGGCGTGGCTCTCACCAACATGATCGGCGGGGCCGACCCGGAAGCCGAACTCAAGAGCGCAACCGCTCAGTTCGAACCGGTTCYGGCGCGAAGCGAGGGATAATGGCGTCCGTGAGCATCGATGATCCGATGACGCGGGGCAAGCAGAAGAAAAGGAGCAAGCCTTCACGGCTTGCTCCCAACTACTGGCCCTTCGTCCTGCCCGCCCTGATCGTGATCGCGGCCGTGATCGTATTTCCCTGGGTCTTCACCTTATGGATGAGCGTCAACAGCTGGACGCTTGGCCAGCCGCGTGTCTTCGCAGGCCTTGCGAACTATGTGCGCCTGGCGCAGGACGCCCGCTTCTGGGAATCGTTGTGGCACACGGCGGTCTACACGGCCCTCTCCGTGGTCCTGCCCCTGTTTCTCGGTACGCTGGCGGCGCTTGTCTTCGATGCGAAATTCCCCTTGCGTGGCTTTTTGCGCGGCGTCTTCGTCATGCCGATGATGGCGACCCCCGTGGCGGTGGCGCTCGTCTGGACGATGATGTTCCACCCTCAGCTCGGGGTCTTGAACTATCTGCTGTTGCTCGTCGGTCTCGGTCCGCAGGAATGGATCTACAACCAGTCGACGGTCATTCCCTCCCTGGTTCTGGTGGAGACCTGGCAATGGACTCCGCTCGTCATGCTCATCGTTCTCGGAGGCTTGGCCGCGGTGCCGCGCGAGCCCTATGAAAGCGCTGAAATCGATGGTGCAAACGCCTGGCAGAAATTCCGATACCTGACCATGCCGATGATCGCCCCGTTCCTGATGATTGCCGTAATCATCCGCTCGATCGATGCCGTCAAAAGCTTCGACATCATCTATGCGATGACGCAAGGCGGGCCCGGCACGGCATCGGAAACGATCAACATCTATCTCTACAACACGGCTTTTGCCTATTACGACATCGGCTACGGCTCGGCCATGGCCGTCGTATTCTTCCTCGTCATCATTGCGCTGTCCTTCGTGCTGCTGATGGTCCGCCAGCGCGCCAACTGGTCCGACGTGGAGAACCGCTGATGAGACGCAAGACGCTCGACAAACTCGGTCTTCTCTTCGTCGCCCTGGTGATGGTCTCGCCGGTCGTCCTGTTCTTCCTCTGGATGATCTCACTGTCGCTTAAATACGAAATCGACAACGGCGCCTATCCGCCCATACTCATTCCGGAAAACTTCGCCTGGTCGAATTACCTGAAGGTATTCGAGGAAAATAACTTCCTTCTCTATTTCTGGAATTCCGTGCTGGTCACAGGAGCGGCAACACTGCTCGCGCTTGTGATCGGCGTACCGGCCGGCTACGGCATCGCGCGGCTGAAGGCGGAGAAATCGGCGGTCGTCATCATGATCGCCCGCATGACGCCAGGCCTCTCCTTCCTCATTCCGCTTTTCCTTCTGTTCCAGTGGCTGAACCTCATCGGCACGCTGTGGCCCCAGATCATCATTCACTTGGTCGTCACCGTGCCGATCGTCGTGTGGATCATGATCGGCTATTTCGAGACGACGCCGATGGAGCTGGAAGAGGCAGCCAACATCGATGGTGCGACCTCCTGGCAGGTCTTCCGCCTGATCGCGTTGCCGATCGCCAAACCCGGCATCGTGGTTTCCTTCATCCTTGCCCTGATCTTTTCGTGGAACAACTTCGTCTTCGGCATCGTGCTGGCGAACCGCGAGACGCGCACGCTCCCTGTTGCGGTCTACAACATGCTCTCCTTCGAGCAGGTAAGCTGGGGACCATTGGCCGCAGCAGCACTGATCGTGACCCTGCCGGTGCTGCTTCTGACGATGTTCGCACAAAGGCAAATCGTGGCGGGTCTCACCGCAGGCGCAGTCAAGGGAGGATGAAGCAG
This sequence comes from Rhizobium sp. LCM 4573, assembly GCF_001854865.1. GTDB lineage: Bacteria > Pseudomonadota > Alphaproteobacteria > Rhizobiales > Rhizobiaceae > Neorhizobium. The sequence goes on from NZ_MDDW01000003.1 coordinate 207,492, forward strand.
CTCCGCTTCCCTCGCAAAAGGCAATCATCATGGCACACGTCAATATTCAGAACGTCCAGAAGCACTTCGGCCCGGTCAAGGTCATTCACGACGTCARCATCGATATAGCCGATGGCGAGTTCGTCGTGCTGGTCGGGCCATCCGGCTGCGGCAAGTCCACCCTGCTTCGCATGATCGCGGGCCTTGAGGAAGTCAGCGGCGGCGAAATCCGGATCGGTCCGCGCGAGGTGTCGAACCTCCCAGCCCGCGACCGCGACATAGCCATGGTCTTCCAGAATTATGCGCTCTACCCGCATATGACGGTGGAGGACAATATGGGCTTCGCGTTGAAGCTCAAGAAGGCCGACCCAGCCGAGATCAACGGCAAGGTGAAGAACRCCGCCGCCATCCTCGGTCTCGACAAGCTGCTCGACCGCTATCCGAAACAGCTTTCCGGCGGCCAGCGCCAGCGCGTCGCCATGGGCCGCGCCATCGTGCGGGACCCTCAGGTCTTCCTCTTCGACGAACCGCTGTCGAACCTCGACGCCAAACTTCGAGTGCAGATGCGCGGCGAGATCAAGACGATGCACCAGCGCATCGGCACGACGACGATCTACGTCACGCATGATCAGGTGGAAGCAATGACCATGGCCGACAAGATCGTCGTGCTGCATGATGGCTATATCGAGCAGGTGGGAGCGYCGTTGGAACTCTATGATCGCCCAGCCAACATGTTCGTCGCCGGCTTCATCGGATCTCCTGCAATGAACTTTCTCGCCGGCCGCATCGAGGAAGGTGTTTTTCGTACCACGCGAGGCCTAGCCCTTCCCTTGCCGCAGGATGTACCCGCCACGGCAGGAGGGCGCGATCTGGTCTACGGCATTCGCCCGGAACACATTCGGGCGGCTTCCGGCGGCATCGAAGGCAAGGCGACGCTTGTCGAGGGAACCGGTTCTGAAATCTATGTCCGGCTCGATGCCGGGGGCGAGGATATCGCCTGCCTGTTCCGGGAGCGTCTCGATATCCATTTCGGCGATACGGTCGGGATCGCCATGGACCCCACCGCTGTTCATCTGTTCGACAAGCAGACGGGTCGCCGCATTTGACGTCTGTCTAGGCGGCGCGTTTCCAGAGTTCCAGCTGGCTCATTGAGCCCATAGCTGCGCGGGTTGATTGGGCAGTGTCCGCTTGAATTGGGCAAGCACGCGTTTCGCGTCCGGCTCGTCCAGCGTGATCGCGTAGCGAACAGCCGCCGCGATGAGCGTCATGCTGAGCTGTGAAAAGGTCTTTAACTCTTTCGGATCACTGTCGATGAAGCGCGACAGGGCGTCCTGGAAAAGACCTGCCAGATACTCCCCGTCGGATTTGTCGAAGCTTTGAAGGGCACGATCGGCGAGCGTCGCTTGCCAGATCACCACCATGACCGGTTCATCACGATACATTCGGTAGAAGCCATCGGTGATGTTGGCGAGAGCAGTGTGCACGTCCTCTGTGCCGCGCATCRCTTCCAGCTCCTTGCGAACGCATTCGTGTCCCAGGAGATTGTATCGCTCCGCAAGCGTTCCGATGATAGCGGTCTTATCGGGAAAATACTGGTAGAGCGATCCGAACGGAACACCCGCGCGTTCGACGATGTCGCTCATGCGGAAAGCATCGCTCCCCTTCTCCAGCAGCAACCCCTCGGCACAGGCCAGGATTTTCTCGAAACGCTCCCGGCTACGCTTCTGCGTCGGCGTCAATCGAGCGACCCCTGCCGTACCCTTTACCGTATGAAGCTGCTCGGCTCGCGCCTTCGGCATCTTTCAAGAACTTTCTAATTCACTTGACTTTCAAAATACGAGAGTTTATCGATTTGTCAAATACGAGATTTCCTCGTATTAACTCGGAGGAATGACCATGCAACAGGACAGGATCCTCATCATCGGCGCCAACGGGAAGACCGGCGCTCGCGTGAATGCGCGCCTGAAGGAGCGCGGCATTGAGACACGCGCCGTTTCGCGATCAAGCGAGATACCGTTCGATTGGGAACGGCCCGAGAGCTGGGCCGCCGCATTCGATGGCATGACGCGCGCTTATGTCACGTTCCAACCGGATCTGGCCGTGGAGGGCGCTGCAGAAGCCATCGAAGAGATCTGCCGGATCTCGCAGGAGAAAGAACTGAAGCACCTGGTCCTTCTGTCGGGTCGCGGTGAACCAGGCGCCCAGCGCGCGGAAGCTGCTCTGCAGGCTTCCGGCATTCCCTGGACCATCGTTCGCGCAAGCTGGTTCAGCCAGAATTTCTCGGAAAGCTATCTGCTGGACAGCGTACTGGCGGGCGAGATCGCATTGCCGGCGGGCCCGGTGCCGGAACCGTTCATCGATGTGGATGACATTGCCGACGTGGTGGTGGCGGCGCTGACCGGCGATCGGCATATGAACCAGCTTTATGAGGTAACCGGACCTCGTGCGCTCACGTTTGCGCAGGCAGCCGGAGAAATCTCGCAGGCGATTGGAAGACCTGTCCGCTACCGGCAGATTTCGCCCGAGGAGTTCGCGAAAAGCCTGGCTCCTCATGCTTCCCAGGGCGTCATTGACCTGCTGCTCGAACTCTTCACGGTCGTGCTGGACGGACGCAATACGTCAGTTATGCACGGCGTGGAACAGGCGCTGGGACGCCCCGCGCGGGACTTTTCCGATTATGTCCGCCGTACCGCAGCCAGCGGAGTCTGGAAGGTCTGACGATCGCGCTAACATCCTGCGCTCCGCCTAACGAAACGGTCGAAAACCGCAAGCTTCTCCAAATAGAGCTTGCGGCCACGTCATCGCCACAGCAGCGTCTTATGAAGAATTCGTCACGACCAAAGCACCAGTGCGAGGTTCCGCGATGTATTCTATGACTGCCGACGGTATCCCCGTCTCCATCATTATCACCAGTTTCAATTACGCCCGCTTTCTCAGGCGCGCGATAGACAGCGCTCTTGCGCAGACACATCCGGATGTGGAGGTCATCGTCGTCGATGACGCATCCACGGACGATACAGTTCCCGTCATCAACTCCTACGGAGAGCGGATAAAATCCTTCTTAAAAAGGATCAACGGCGGTCACGGCGCCGCGTTCAATACCGGCTTTGCGGCCAGCCACGRCCAAATCGTCCTCTTCCTCGATGCGGACGACTATCTTTACCCGAACGCCGTTTCCGAAATCGTGAAGGCTCACGACACCTCGACGTCACAGGTGCAGTTCCGCCTGCACATCGTCGACGAGGGCCAGAACATCAAGGACGTCTTCCCTCCACCCGAAGTGCCTTTCGATTCGGGAGACGTAACCCGGCAGCTCCTACGAAAAGGTCGGTACCAGACCACCGTCACCAGCGGACTTGCCTTCGACCGACCAACACTGAACCGGATCATGCCGGTTCCGGAGGCTGAATTCCGGCAAGGAGCCGATGGCTATCTCGCTACCGTCGCGCCGCTTTACGGCCGGGTGAAATCCATCGAAGAATGCCTCGGCGCCTATCGCATCCATGGCGAAAACCATTCGGTCTTCGCCGAAAAGCTCGGGCAAAGGGCCCGCTGGCGCGTCCAGCATGATTTCCTGCGATTGCAGGCCCTGACCGGCGAGGCTGCCCAGGTCGGGATCAAGGTGCCGGACAATGTCACTCTTCACGATCCGGTCCATCTCGAAGAGAGATTGGCCTCCCTTTGCGTCGATCGTCATCAGCATCCTGTCCCGGACGATTCCCGACTGGGTCTTGCCGTTGCCGGTGCGGAGGCGAGCCTCAAGATGAACATGTCGCTGCGGCGACGCATGGTCCTTTCGGCCTGGTTCCTGGCAGTCGGAGTGCTTCCGCAGCGCATGGCGACGGCGGTGCTTTCCTGGAAGCTGCTGGCCTCCTCGCGGCCTGCTTTTCTCGTCCGGATGTCCAAATCGATCCGCCGTGCCGCGGGGTAAAACTGAGGTTTCCCAAAAAAGTAAACCCCGCTCTCGCGGGGTTTACTGCTTCAATGGGGTCGATACTGGTTGTGGCCGATTACTCGGCGGGCTGCAAAGCGGGTTGCTCGGCAGTCGACCCGGGTGTGCCCTTCAGGGCCTCATTGAGCTTCTCGACATCGAGTTCATTTTCCCAGCGGGCAACGACGATCGTCGCCACTGCATTGCCGACGAAGTTCGTGAGCGCACGGCATTCCGACATGAACCGATCGATGCCGAGGATGAGCGCCATGCCGGCTACCGGCACGGACGGCACCACAGAGAGCGTTGCAGCCAGCGTGATGAACCCGGCGCCGGTGATGCCGGCCGCTCCCTTCGAGCTCAGCATGGCGACGAGCAGCAGAAGGATCTGATCCCCCAGCGACAGCGGGATGTCGACGGCCTGCGCGATGAAGAGCGCGGCAAGGGTCATGTAGATATTGGTTCCGTCGAGATTGAAGGAATAGCCCGTCGGAATGACGAGACCGACAACCGACCGTTTGCATCCGGCCCGCTCCATCTTCTGCATCAGGCCCGGAAGCGCTGCCTCGGACGAGGATGTGCCGAGCACGAGGAGCAGTTCTTCCTTGATATAGCGGATAAGCGCCAGGATCGAGAAGCCGTTGTATTTCGCAACCGCGCCAAGCACCACGAACACGAAAAGGAACGAGGTGATGTAGAAGGTCGCAATCAGGAAGGCGAGATTGGCGACGGAGCCGATGCCATATTTGCCGATCGTAAACGCCATCGCACCGAATGCGCCGATCGGTGCCGCCTTCATGAGGATCGCCACCAGGCGGAAGATCGGCGTCGTCAGCGCCTGCAGGAAATCGACGACCGGTTTGCCCTGCTCGCCGACCATGCCGAGAGCCACGCCGAAAAGCACCGAGAAGAACAGGACCTGCAGGATATCCCCATCGGCGAAGGCGCCGACGATGGTCTGCGGAATGATGTTCATCAGGAAGCCGGTAATGGTCGATTCATGCGCCTTCGTCGCATAGGTCGCCACGGCGTTCGCATCGAGCGACGCGGGATCGATGTGCATGCCCGCTCCCGGCTGCACCACATTGGCGACGATCATGCCCACGGCCAGCGCCAGCGTGGAGAAGGTCAGGAAGTAGATCATCGCCTTGCCGGCAACGCGCCCGACCTTCTTCAGATCGGACATGCCGGCTATGCCGGTCGCAACCGTAAGGAAGATCACCGGGGCGATGATCATCTTCACCAGCTTGATGAATGCGTCGCCGAGCGGCTTCAGGCCGGCGCCGAAATCGGGATAGTAGTGGCCAACAAGCATGCCGGCAACGATTGCCACGATCACCTGGAAATAGAGGTGACGATAAAATGGCAGAGCGTCACGCTTCTCCGTGACGGCGGATGGGATGTTCACGATTTCCTCCTTTCGCACCCCGACCAGGAGACCTGGCTCTTCCCGGGGACTACTTGCTGTTATCCAGAAAGGAGCAGCAAGCATCGTGCCAATCGGGTAGCGGGAGCGCTAATGCCTTGAAATTACTTTCTTCTCGCCACAGACATGTCGCGTATGCGCGACGCATGTGCGAAGTTTCGCACAATTTTGATTGAGCAAAGTGCGATTTTATGCTCAACATTTCCGATGGATGCGCTTGCCACAGCGAACAAAGAAGCAGAACTGCTCCGCCGGGCGCGGCGGCAATGGATCGCGTTTGGGGCAGCACTTCTCCTGATATCGGCAGCCATGCTCCACGCAGCCGGAAACTATGGGCGTTCCTCCGCACTGACGGTATTGGAGGACCAGGGCCGAACCGACGCGAACCTGAAGGTTGCTCTTCTGCGCGCCGTCCTGGAGCGTCCGCGCGCCCTGCCTTTCCTGCTTTCCCGCGACCGCGACGTCGAGGACGCCTTGACAAGCACAGAGTCCTCGAAACGGCAGGCCCTCGACCGCAAGCTCGAAGAGCTGGTGGCCGGCACGAGTGCCGCGGTCATCTATGTTATCGACCGCAAGGGGGTGGCGATCTCGGCGAGCAATTGGCGTGAGCCGACCAGTTTCGTCGGCAACGACTATGCCTTCCGGGCCTATTTCTCCGGTGGGATGAAGGATGGCACCGCGGAGCATTTCGCGCTCGGCACGGTCAGCAAGCGGCCAGGCCTTTATATCTCCCACAGGGTCGGACCGGCGGCATCCCCGCTCGGTGTCGTCGTCGTCAAGATGGAGTTCGACCAGCTGGAAAAGGACTGGCACGAGACATCGCGCCCCTCCTTCGTCGTCGACCCCAACGACGTCGTATTGATCACCAGCATTCCCTCCTGGCGCTTCATGACGACGGAGAGGCTTCCGCCGACAAGCCTCTCCGCCATCCGGCAAAGCCTGCAGTTCGGCGAAGCTCCTCTTCTTCCGCTGCCTCTTCGGACGATGGAGGCGCTTGACGGCGGCATTTCTCTTGTCCGCGCCGTGCAGCCCGGCGGCAGTTCTGAAACCTATCTCAGGATCACGACGCAGGTTCCCTCGACGCCATGGCAGTTCGAATATCTCGTCCCGACCGAAGGAGCGGTTGCCGCCGGCGTGCGGGAAGCGCGCCTACTGGCGCTGCTCGCCCTCGGCGCGATCGCCGTTGCGGCCGCCATCTGGCTGCGTCGACGTCAGACGGCGTTTGCCAATGCAATAAGAGAGCAGGCAGCGCGCGAAGAACTCGAATGCCGCGTGATCGACCGCACCCGCGATCTGAGCCTTGCCCACGATCGCCTGCAGGGCGAAATCGCCGACCACCGCGAAACCGAGACGAAGCTACAGGCCGTGCAGCAGGATCTCGTACAGGCAAACCGGCTGGCCATCCTCGGTCAGGTCGCGGCGGGCGTGGCCCATGAAATCAACCAGCCGCTCGCCACCATCCGCGCCTATGCCGATAATTCGAAGATATTCCTCGAACGCCGCAAGACGGATGCCGTGGACGAAAACCTCGATCTCATTGCCGGGCTTACCGACAGGATCGCGGCGATCACGGAAAACCTGAAGACATTTGCACGCAAGGGACGCACCGGCGAAGAACCGGTCAATCTTAGCGAGGTCATCGCAGGCGCGGTCATGCTGCTTCGCAGCCGGTTCACCGGAAGGCTCGAGCGGCTGATGATCGACCCAATGCCGGATGGGCTTCGGGTCATGGGCAGTCGATTGAGGTTGGAACAGGTGTTCATCAACCTCTTCCAGAACGCGCTCGAGGCGGTAGAGACCAGACCGGACGGCCGCGTCGACATCTCTATCGCCGCCGAAGGTTCCGAAGTCACCGTCTCGATCTCCGATAATGGACCTGGCATCGAGCCTGATATCCTGAACTCCCTTTTCGAGCCCTTCAATACGTCGAAGGAAGGAGGCCTTGGCCTCGGGCTCGTGATCGCGAAGGACATCATCTCGGATTATGGCGGACGCCTGGAGGTCGAAACTGGGACGAGCGGCACCCGCTTCCTGGTCCATTTACGAAAGGCTGGAGAATGAACGCAGCCGTACCCATCCTGCTGATCGACGACGATCGGCAGCTTCTGCGTGCCACAGCGCAGACGCTGGAGCTTGCCGGTTTCGATGTCTCCCCTCTTGCATCCGCCAAGGACGCCCTACCCTTGCTCGATGCAACGTTTCCCGGCGTCATCGTCTCCGATATCCGTATGCCCGGCTTGGACGGCCTGCAGCTCTTCGAGCGCATCCGCGACCTCGACGCCGAAATCCCCGTCATCCTGGTGACCGGCCACGGCGACATTCCGACTGCCGTGAAAGCCATTCAGGATGGGGTTTATGATTTCATCGCTAAGCCTTTCCCCGCCGAGCGCCTGATCCAATGCGTCCGGCGCGCCGCGGAAAAGCGCAGTCTCATCATGGAAAACCGCCACCTCCGGGAAGCTTCCCGGCAAATGGAGGATAACTTCCCTCTTCTCGGCCAAACACCCGTCATGGAGCGGCTCCGCGAAACGCTGCGGCAAATCGCCGATACGGATGTCGACGTGCTGGTGACGGGCGAAACCGGCAGCGGCAAGGAAGTCGTGGCCCGGCTGCTCCATGACTGGAGCCGCCGGGCAAAGGGTAATTTCGTGGCGCTCAACTGTGGCGCCCTTCCGGAACAGGTGATCGAAAGCGAACTGTTCGGCCACGAGGCGGGTGCCTTCACGGGAGCGCAGAAAAGGCGGGTCGGCCGTATCGAGCATTCGAGCGGCGGCACGCTCTTTCTCGATGAGCTGGAAAGCATGCCGCCCTCCACGCAGGTCCAGATGCTGCGCGTGCTTGAAATGCGTGAGGTGACACCGCTCGGCACGAACGAAGTCCGCCCGGTGGATATCCGCGTCGTGGCGGCCGCCAAGGTCGATCTGGCCGATCCCGCACAACGGAAGTCTTTCCGCGAGGACCTTTATTATCGGCTGAACGTCGTGGCGCTTTCCATTCCGCCGCTGCGCGAGCGGCGTGACGACATTCCGCTGTTGTACACCTATTTTGTGGAGCGGGCGGCGCAGCGTTTCYAGAGGGAGGTCCCGGCCATCTCCCCCGAAATATTCCGTCACCTGCGGGAACACGACTGGCCGGGCAATGTCCGGGAACTTTCCCATTTTGCTGAGCGCGCCGTGCTGGGGATGGCCCCAGCCACAGTCTCGTCGAATACAGCCACGCCTGAGGCGGCCTCCGGCACCCTTCCTGAAAGGCTGGAGCGGCTCGAGGCAGAAATCATCCGCGACACGCTTTCGGCCCATGGCGGCAATGTCCAGGAAACGATCGCCGCGCTCGRCATTCCCCGCAAGACTTTCTACGACAAACTCCAGCGTCACGGCATCGTTCGCCGCGCCTTTTCAATRAGGAACGGAGAAGGATAGCCGGTGGTAATTCGGAAGACCAACATACTATATTACCATCTGTATGGTCAGGAGAATTGCGTGGACACGATTAATCTGGCGGATGCCAAAGCCCATCTGAGTGAGTTGGTCGACCGCGTCGAGGCAGGCGTTTCGATCGATATTACCCGCCGCGGCAAGCCGGTTGCGCGACTCACCGCCGTGGCTAGACGGCGCAAGCCGATCGATGCCGCCCTGCTTCAATCGCTGACGGCAGCGATGTCGCCTCAGTCCCAGAGTGCCACCGATCTCGTACGATCAATGCGGGATGGCGATCGCTACTGATGCTGCTCTGTCTCGGCACGTCACTGATCATCGCGGCGGAACACGGCGCGACCGTGCACGCACTGGACCAGCGGCTGCCGTGCCGAACTGATTTTCGGGATCGGTGTGGAAGGTCGCCACATCAACGATATATTCAAGCTTACATCTCCCGGCTGCCTGGAGTTTGGCGAACGCCAGACGGACCTGAGCCTCAAAATCAGGCTCAGACAAGCCATAAGCTCCAGCGCCGCGGCATCGTTCGTCGCGCCTTTGGCCGCAGTGATTTGTAGGCGAACCGCCGACATCGACCGGAACATAGCACGGACAGGAATATAAACGCCAAACGCGGCTACTTTGGACATACCTTGACTTCTTCCCCAAGCGGCTTCATCTATGAAAACATGATGAAGATTTCGGATCTCCATAGCTTCTGTCTTCGCCGAGAGTGTCCAATCGAAGGACACTAGCCCGGGTTTTGGCTGCTGTCGCGCACCTAATCCCGGGAGCTTAACCCCCACCGGTCCTGCGCGATACCACCCTATTCCATCATACCATCCACCCGTTGGTGCGCGGCCTAAGAATCGCGTGAAGAGGCTTGAACTATGGAAGCGAAATCCCCCCTGAACAATAAGCCGGAGATCATCGTGCGTGAGACAGAGCACTCTCGCCTGACCTCGCTGGCGCTCGCCGCATCTGGCCGCGATCTCGACGTCGCCGATGAATTGCTGGGCGAACTCGAAAGGGCATCGGTCGTCCTAGACGATCAATTCCCAGCGAATGTCGTTGGTCTCGGGTCAACCGTGTCATATCAGACCGAGACCGGCCAAGTAAGAACGGTGACACTTTGCTATCCAGGCGAAGCCGATATCGAGCGTTCAATGGTGAGCGTATTGACGCCGATTGGAGTTGCTCTGCTTGGACTGGCTCCCGGCCAATCGATCAATTGGAGCGGACGGGATGGCCAGGTGCATCGGCTGACCGTGGAATCGGTTGAGTGCAAAACGGCCTCAAGGATGACCTAGGGGAGTTGTCGGACAAAGTCTCGTTCTTTGCCGGGGCGGATGGCGGATATAAGTAGGCGCGTGTGCTCTCTAGATACACTCACGGCGCAGTCCCGCCATCACAAAGGCATTCAACACCCCCTCGACGGCAGGCTTACGAAAAATCAGTCGGCGGCCTGTCCATAGCCGAGGGATCGCCCCCCGAAGCGCCTGACCCTCAGGTTGCATTGCTCGGBGTGGCCCACAAATCCCTCAAGGAGGCAAAGGCGCGAACCATAAGAGCCAATCGTTGTGGCCGCTTCGTCCGTAAGTACCTTCTGGTAACTGTGGGTTTTGAGGAATTTGCCAACCCACAGACCGCCGGTGTAGCGACCGGCTTTTTTCGTGGGCAGTGTGTGGTTCGTACCGATGACCTTGTCACCATTGGCGACGTTGGTGCGTGCGCCGAGAAACAGGGCCCCATAACTGTGCATGTTCTCCAGATACCAGTCGTCTCGATCGGTCATGACCTGAACATGTTCGCTTGCGATTTCATTGGCAACGTCGAGCATCTCTTCATGCGTATCGCAGACGATCACTTCGCCATAATCCTCCCAACTGGGCCGCGCCGTATCCGCAGTCGGCAGGATGGCGAGAAGACGGTCGATTTCGCGCAGCGTGGCATCTGCGAGGAGCCTGCTATTGGTCAACAGGACCGCGGGAGAGTTGTAGCCGTGCTCGGCCTGCCCAAGCAAATCCGTGGCGCAGATTTCCGCATCGACCGTGTCGTCGGCGATGACCATGGTCTCGGTTGGGCCGGCAAATAGATCTATGCCGACTCGGCCGTAAAGCTGGCGTTTCGCTTCGGCAACGAATGCATTGCCTGGACCGACAAGCATGTCGACCGGCTTGATCGAAGCGGTCCCGATCGCCATCGCCCCGACCGCCTGAACCCCTCCCATGACATAGATTTCATGCGCACCGCCGAGCTTCATTGCTGCGATGACCGCCGGGTTCGGCTCCCCTTTGAATGGCGGGGTAGCTGCCACGATACGGGGAACGCCTGCGACGGCGGCAGTCACCACGGACATGTGTGCCGACGCAACCATCGGGAACTTGCCGCCAGGGATGTAACAGCCCACCGAGCGGACCGGTATGTTCCGATGACCAAGGATCACTCCGGGCAGCGTCTCGACCTCTATATCCTTTATGGAATTGCGCTGAGCCTGCGCGAAGTTGCGAACCTGTGCCTGCGCAAACTTGATATCTGCCATATCTCGCGGCGACACCCTGTTCATCAGGGCATCGATATCTCCGTCGCTTAGGCGAAACGACTCCGGCTTATACTTGTCGAATTTGGCCGACAATTCGCGTATCGCAGCATCGCCGCGCATCTCGATATCGCTGAGGATGCCTTCGACAACTGAACGTACCTGGGTGTTCTCTTCGATGCGAAGCGTATCGGGCTTGCCGCGCTTCAGATAGGTGATAGCCATGGGTATCCTTTATGCCCAGGGATGCGGGCCTGGATGGGAACGCGCAAAGGAAGACTTGAGCGGTCGGTTGCGCCTTTGCCTTATACCAACGGAACGATTACTCGGCCCCGCACCTGCCCCGCGAGAATGCGGTTTGCCGCTTCGGGCAGATCGGCAAGACCGACTTCCTCCACAAGTCCGCCATAGGCGGCAAGATCGAAGTTTTTGGCGATGCGCTCCCAGGCGGCAATGCGCGCGGCATACGGCTGCATGACGCTGTCGATACCGCTTAATGTTACCCCTCGCAGGATGAAGGGCAACACATTCGTCTCCAGAGCGATGCCCGCCGCATTGCCAACGGCAGCAATGGCGCCACCATATTTCACCTGCCTGAGTGCCTTGCCGAGGATCTTACCGCCGACATTGTCAATCACCGCTGCCCAACGCGCCGATTCCAGCGGTTTATCCGACTGAGCGAGAAACTCCTCGCGCGGCAAGATTGCCGTGGCGCCGAGTTTCTTCAGAGTCTCCGAATGTTCCGGTCGGCCGGAGAGCGCCACGCCCTCATAACCGAGACGAGCCAGAAGTGCGATGGCAATGGACCCCACTCCGCCGGCCGCTCCTGTCACCAGCACTTCGCCGCCCTCGGTGTTTAGTCCGAGCGTTTCCAATCGGCCGATCGCCAGCATGGCGGTCAGCCCTGCCGTTCCAACGGTCATCGCATCCCGCGTTGAAAGCCGGTTCGGCAGGGGCACGAGCCAGTCCGCCTTGACCCGGGTTCGTTGGCTATAACCACCCCAATGGGTTTCCCCCACGCGCCATCCTGTCAGCACAACCCGGTCGCCAGGCTTGTAGCGGTGATCGAGGCTGTCACGCACCGTGCCGGYGAAGTCGATCCCCGCCACATGGGGGTAGGTCCGCACGAGCCCCCCGCCACCTGTAAGGCAAAGTCCGTCCTTGTAGTTGAGCCCTGCCCATTCCACGTCAACGGTCACATCGCCTTCAGGAAGACGATCTTCACTCAAGGTTTCGACCCTTGAGGATATGCTTCCGTCTTCTCCGCGCGAGGTTACCAAAGCCTGATAAGTCATGTGACCGTCCTTTCTAGCCGCATCTTCTGCGGGCTCGGCGTCAAAGCTGCACCTTTATCCTCGCTACCGAAGCAGGACTTCCTAGATCTTCCAGTCGTCGCCCCAAAGCTGGACAATGTGACCAGGCGAAACTTGCCGGTAAGTTCTCACCGGCGGGCTATAGTCGACGGGGCGGATCGGGCTTCTGACCTCGTCGTTGCTAACTGGCCGCAACTGCTTCCGGCGCGCCGGGTCGGGCACAGGCACGGCAGCCATCAGGCGCCGGGTATAGGGGTGCTGCGGATTACCGAAGACGGCTGCGACCGGTCCCTTCTCCACGATCTCACCCAGATACATTACCGCGACCTGGTGGCTGATCCGTTCAACAACCGCCATATCGTGAGAGATGAACAGGTAAGACAGTCCGAACTGCTCCTGCAGATCCATCATCAGATTGACTACCTGGGCCTTGATCGAGACATCGAGGGCCGACACGCTTTCATCTGCGACGATCACTTTCGGTTCCAGGGAAAGGGCCCTGGCAATGCAGATGCGTTGCCTTTGCCCGCCGGAGAATTGCGACGGATAGCGAGTGGCCATCTCGGTGGCCAGGCCTACTTTTTCCAGGAGGTCCATGGCTTTGTCACGAGCCTGCGCCCTTGTGCCAAGCCTGTGAGTGAGGAATGGCTCTGCAATGGCATCGCCCACCTGCATGCGCGGATTGAGGCTGGCATACGGGTCCTGGAATATCATCTGGATATGTCGTCGCATGTCACGCATGCGATGCCTGTCAAGCACTCTGATGTCGGTGCCATCTATGCTGATTTCACCGCTGTCCGGTTCGACCAGCCGCATGATGGCACGCCCGGTCGTTGACTTGCCGCACCCGGATTCTCCCACCAACGACAGTGTCTCGCCGGCTCTTAGATCGAAGCTCACTTTCTCCACTGCATGCACACGACCTGCGGGACCGGAAAACAATCCGCCGGCAATATCAAACCGCTTGACGAGTTCCTTGACGCGCAGCACCGGCTCTGCCTTGCGCACAGTGTCCGGTCGCTCGCGGCCGGCGACTACCAGCCCCGTGGCACGGTCGAGCACCGGAAAATGCTGCGGTCCCTTTTCGCTGCCCTGCCCCAGTCGCGGCACAGCGGCAATCAGCGCGCGGGTATAGGGGTTTTGGGGAGCTTCGAATATCACGTCGGTGCTGTCGGATTCGACCGCACTGCCTTGCAACATCACAACGGTGCGATCAGCAATCTCGGCGACAACCCCCATATCGTGGGTGATGAACAGAACGCCCATGCCCTCCTCCTTCTGCAATTGCTTGATCAACTGCAGGATCTGGGCTTGGATCGTCACGTCGAGCGCGGTAGTCGGTTCGTCGGCGATCAGAAGGTTCGGCTTGCAGGCGAGCGCCATGGCAATCATCACGCGTTGCCGCATGCCGCCCGACAGGGCGTGGGGGTAGTCTTTGAGACGTGAGGACGCGGCGGGTATGCGTACGCGCTCAAGCAGGCGCCCGGCCTCCTTCATCGCTGCCTGCCCCGAATGCGTACCATGGATGGTCAGCACTTCGGCGATCTGCTGACCGACCGTCTGGAGCGGATTGAGGCTTGTCATCGCCTCCTGGAAGATCATCCCGATCTGCCGGCCCCGGATCTTGCGCATGGCGGYCGGAGAGAGCTTCAGCAGGTCCTGGCCAGCCAGCTTGACAGATCCCTCGATCCGGCTCATCTCGGGGTCGAGTAGACGCATGATCGACAACGCCGTTACCGATTTTCCCGAACCAGACTCGCCCACGACCGCCAGCGTTTCTTCTGCCCCGATATCGAAATCGATACCTTTCACGATCTCGGTCCAGCCCTGCTGGGTCAGGAACGAGGTCCTCAGGTTGCGCACTGACAGCAGTGGCTCGGGTCCGCCAACGGGGAGAATGTGTTCTGCTACCGTACTTACCGCGTTCATGCCGTTCTCCTATCGTGCCGTCGACGGATCGAGCGCATCGCGGATGGCATCACCGACCAGGTTGAAGGACAGCACCACCAGCGTGATGGCGATACCCGCCCCGATGATTGGCCACGGCGAGCCGAAAAGGCTGTTGAGCCCGTCACGGATGATGTTGCCCCAGCTCGGATTGGGGGCTCTGGTACCTATACCAAGGAAACTCAGCGAGGCTTCGATGCGGATTGCCGATGCAACCCAGAGCGTCATCAGCGCGACGATCGGCGCCATGATGTTGGGGATGACGTGCCGGATGATGATGACGGGTGTTCGCACGCCCACCGCGATTGCCGCTTCGACATAAGGCTCCTGCTTTATCGACAGCGTCTGGGCTCTGGCCACGCGCGCAAAGCCTGGAATGAAGGCCACCGTGATCACCGCAATGATGTTCCAGAAGCCGCCACCCAGTACCGCGGCAATCAAGATCGCAAGCAGCAATTCAGGGAATGCCAGCAGCAGGTCGATGAGGCGAGAGATCAGGCGGTCGGCGCCCCCCCCGAAATATCCGGCAATCACGCCAAGTATCGTACCAAACAAGGCCGCCAGGACTGGAGAGATGAAGCCGAAAAGCAGTGAATTGCGCGAGCCATAGATGAGCCGGCTCAACACATCGCGCCCGAACTGATCAGTCCCAAGCCAGTTGTCCTGGCTGGGCAGGCGGTTGATCTTGATGATCGACTGGGCCAATGGATCGTAAGGCGCCAGCCAAGGGGCCAACAGGGCGACCAGGACGAACACCACGATGATGGCGCTGGCAAAGGCAGTCTCGGCCCGGCCGAAGAGGATCTTCCTGACCTTGGTGAAAACGCCTGGCTCAACAGCCGGAACGCGGAGGGTTTCTTCCGTAAAGAGCGACATCTTACTTCACCCTCACGCGTGGATCGACAACAACATAGACCAGGTCCATCAACAGATTGATGAGGACGACGAAGCCGGCAAAAACCAGTACCCCACCCTGGATCACTGCATAATCGCGCTGGGCAATCGCATCGATCAGCAAACGACCAATGCCGGGCCGGTTAAACACCAGCTCGATGGCAACAGATCCAGAAAGTGTCGACAGGAGGCTGAGCCCAAGCCCTGTCGATATCGGCAGGAGAGCGTTTCGCAGGCCGTGCCGGTAAATCACCCTGCTCTCCTTGGCGCCCTTGGCCCGGRCAGTGCGCACGTAATCCCGCCCGAGCACTTCGAGCAGGCTTGTGCGGGTCAGTCGACCAAGAAAGGCCGCCTTGACGAAGGCAAGCGTGAGTGCCGGAAGAAAGACGTGGTGGATACGGCTCGCGAAATCTGTGCCAGCCCCATTGATCGGGAACCATCCAAGATTGAGCGAGAAGGTGATCAACAGGACGGCGCCGAGGAAGAAGTCGGGGACGGCGTAGCCGATCAGCGAAAACACACGTACGCCCGTATCGGGGATCCTGTTTCGGTTGGTGCCGGCGAGCACTCCGAGCGGAATGCCCGCGACGATCCCCATCAGCATCGCCGCAGCGGTAAGTTCTATCGTGTAAGGAAGGTTCTGGGCGATCAGGGTGAGCACCGGCGTATTGGACAGGAGCGATCGTCCGAAATCGAGCGTCAACACGCCACCGAGGAAATTCAGATACTGCTGCCAAAGCGGTACGTTCAGTCCCATGCGCTCGCGAAATTCCGCCAACTGCTCTGGCAAAGCCGCGTCCCCGAGTGCAGCAAGCGCCGGATCACCGGGCAGAATTCGCATCGCGATAAAGACAAGCGTCAGCACCAACCAAAGCGTCGGAATTGCGTCAGCCATTCTAAGAAGGATGTAGCGGGCCATGCGGATCACCAAGTTTGGGGATCCTCGCGAAGGCGAAGATCCCTGGATTGTTGAGGAAGCACTAGGCCGTCTTGGTCGCGCGATGGAAACGCCACCGTGCATAGCCGCTTTGGACAGGGTAGCCGAGATCGACGCGGGCGGCGCGGACCGCCGTAAAGCCGAGAGAGGACAAACCGATCAAAGGAAGATCCCGCAGAACCTGCAACTCGATCTCCTTACAGAGCGCGAGGTAGGTATCGTAGTCCGTCGCCTGCAGGGCCTTTGCGAGCTTGTCGTCGATACCGGGCATGGCAGCGCCGTAATGGCTGTAGTTGCCGCCCCCGGAACCATCCGCCTTGACCTCCGATGCCTTCGCCAGCTGCTGGAAATAGATCTGCGTCGGAATGGGTGGATAGCTCGACGAATGCATTGCCAGCGTGTTCTGATCCGAGCGGTTCGCCGCGTGGTAAGCCGTGTGGTCCATGATCTTCAGGTTCATATTGAAGCCGGCAAGGCGCAGTTGCTCCTGAACGATCAGCATGGTTGAGGAATAATCCTCGCGTTGGCTGCAAAGCGCCTCGAAACTGATGYCGTTGGGATGCCCCGCTTCCGCAAGCAGCGCCTTGGCCTTTTCGGGATCGTATGGATACTGCAGCTCCGGTGGCAGGTCCTCCGTCTTGAAGCCCGCGGGGAAGAAATCAGGCTGCAGGCCTGGCATCGTGCCTCCCATCGGTTTAAGCGCCTGGGCTACAGCAGGTCGGTCGATCGCGTGCATCAAGGCCTGGCGGACCTTGAGGTTATCGAAGGGCGCACGGGTCAGGTTCACATGGAGCGTGTTGAACGAGCCCGGTGATGTCATGTCGATCTTGAGAGTCGGGTCGCGCTGCAGCATGGAATCGATCCATCCGGGTGCCCGCACCGCCTCTATGATGTCGACATTGCCCGAAAGCAGCGCCAGCGTCCGCGCCGTGGTGTCGGCGATGTAAACGCATTCCACCCTGGCGATCTTCGCCTTTTCGCCCCAGTAACCTTCGTGGCGCTTGAGGCTCGTTCCGGTTTCCGGATCAAACTTCACCAGTTCATAGGGCCCGGTCCCCACAGCATCGGTAGCAAACTTCTCCGCTCCGATTTCCTGATAGGCCTTCTTAGAGACGATGGACGTGTTGTTGTTGAAGATCGACGTACCGAGCAGGTTTACATCCGGCTGCTTGAGATGAATGGTCACCTCATAGGGACCATTTGCGACCACCCTGTCGATGTTTGACAGAATGGTGCGATTGGTTCCTTCCTTCATGGCTCGCTCGAAGGAGAAGACGACGTCGTCTGACGTCATCTCGCCGTAGCCGCGGTGAAACTGCACGCCCTGGCGAAGCTTGAAAGTCCACACCTTGGCATCAGTGGACTGCGTCCATTCGGTGGCCAGCGTCGGCAGGTATTCATTCGGGGCAAGCGCAAAACGCCCATCTTCCGGGCGCACCAGTTGCTCGTACATCTGTTCTGTGGCCCAGTTGTCCGATCCCTGGGTCGTCAGGTTCGGATCCGAGTGGCGTGGACCATTGGCGGCAATGCCCATCCGCAAGGTATCGACATCCTGCGCCCGGGCAGCGCCGATGCCAACCGCCGAGAGCGCCGTGGTGGCCGCGGCCAGTTCCAGGAAATTGCGTCTTGTCAAAGCCATGGGTTCCTCCTCCCAGCTTATATGCGGCGCCGGCCCCTCGCCCGCGCCATCACGGATTACGCCCTACGGCGCGATGCAGTCTCCGGCGTGCCTGGTGACCCTCCATGGTGTGGAATGCCTAGCCAACACGGCGCGCTTCCAGTTCCTCATCTATTACCTCCAATCCGAGGCCCGGCCCGATCGGGATCGCGAACTTGCCGTCAACCGGCTTGGGCGGATTTCGGAAAGCCGGATGCATGCGTGTGTCCGGGTCGGCAAATTCCGCCGGTTTGGTGAGATGCATGATCGTCGCGAGCACATGCAGATTGGCAGTGTGGCCGATTGTCGGCTGTGTCTGGTGTGGCACCAGTTCCACTCCGTGGGCATAGGCGATGGCCGCGCACTGCATGAGCCCGGTGATACCTCCCATCTTGACGATGTCCGGCTGAACCATGCGCACGCCCGCATTGATCATGTCGACCAATGCCTRCGTGGTATAGGTCTGCTCAGCCGCCGACACGGTGATGTCGAGCCGCTGCGCCACCTCGCCCATGGCCCTCACGTCATAGTGCTGCACCGGCTCCTCGAACCAGACATAACCCAGTTCCTCGAGTGCGCGTCCGACCCGGATGGCACCGCCAACCGAATATTGGTTGTTGGCGTCGAAAGCGAGCGGGAACCCCTCACCCACCAGCTGGCGCACGGCCCTTGCCTTGGCGATGTCACCGGGGATGTCGTAGTCCTGCCGGGTGCGGTCCCCGTCCCAGCGGATCTTGATTGCGGCCGGCTGCTCCGCCCGCCAGCGCCGTTCCACCACCCGCACGGTCTCGTCGACGCTGCGATTGGCATTGCCCCCGATCGACGAATAGAACGGCACCTCTTGACGCCAGGCACCACCCAGAAGCTTGTATACCGGCAGGCCGAAGAGCTTGCCCTTGATGTCCCAAAGCGCGATGTCCAGCGCCGCGAGCGCACCGGTTACAGCGCCCTCCGGGCCGAGCTTGACATAGCGGTGCAGCAGGCGGTCGTAGATGACTGCGTGATCCAGGACATCTGTGCCGATCAGCGATGCTGCGGCATCGCGTATCACCCAAAGCGAATGCTCTCCGCCGAACATCGGTGACGCCTCGCCATACCCGACAAGCCCCTCTTCGGTGGTGACCCGCACAACGGCACTGCGCCGCCCTGGCGGATCCTCCGCGTTCCAGGCGACCTGGAATGCCTCGACGGATTTGATGACGGACGCTCTATCCATGAGCTACTCCTCAAGCTGGAAGGGGCAAGATCGTTTCGAGATGAGCCCGAAGCGGCGCCGGAAACGGCGCGGGGCGCTTGCTGACGGCATCGATGAACACGTGAATGAAATGGCCGTCAGCCGCCGCCTCATCCGATCCGTTGAGGAACGCGGCAAGCCTGTATCGCACCGAGGAGGTCCCGATACTTTCTACGCGCAGGCCCATGTCGAGCCGGTCCGTAAAGACGATTTCGCGATGATAGCGGCAGCCATTCTCGACCACCACCATTGCCCCGCCATCCCTGCCCAGCCCCAGTTCCTTCTGATGGAGGAAACCAAGCACGGTGCTGTCGAAGAATTCGTAATAGCGGGCATTGTTGACATGCCCGAAGATGTCGATGTCGTTCCATCGCAGCGATACGGCGGTAAACCATGCGAAAGCCTGCCGCCGTTCTGTCGGCCCGCGCTGCGTCATGGCAGCCACAACCGTGGCGCATGCATGCGCGACAAAGATGCGTCCATCTTTCGAAACCTCCCACTTTGAAGCAGGCCCTCCCCGGCGCTGCACTCCAAGTCTGCCCTCAGGATACATCCTTTGCATCCGTATGCAAGCGATACTGTGGAGAACGCTTTCACGATTGCAACCACTTCATCAGATGTTCGGCGACAGCCACGACGGTGCCGGACTGATTGGTCACCTCGATATCGGCGACCGACCTCTGTCGCTCGAGGTCGATCTCCCTCACGTGATAGGTGACGGCCAGCCTGTCGCCGGGATAGACCGGCGCCACGAAGCGCAACCGATCAAAGCCGAGCGAGACGGGGATCATGGTGCTGCCCCGCAGCCGCGCCTCGTGGATCGCCTTGGTACCGGCTGCCGACATATAACCCACCAGAAGCGCGCCGTGGGCAATGATGCCGCCGAAACGGGATCCGGCCATGGCCTCGGCGTCCGTGTGCGCCTCGTAGTCATCGCCGCTCAGCTCCGCGAAACGGGCGATATCCTCGTCTCGCACCGTCGTTGCATAGGATGCCATCAGGCCTGTCACCGTCCGGCTCAGCTGATCAGCCATAGATCTGCGTCCTTCTGAACCGTGCAGCGGGTCGACCATCGGCGAGAAGAACCTCATCGGTGACCAGGTAGTGCTTACCCTTGCGTTCGAAGGTTTCGGCCACATGTCCGGCCGTGCGGATCGACTGACCTGGATAAACCCTCTCAAAATGCTGCGTTTCCACTTCGACCAGAACAACGGCCGCCGGGAATTTCCAACTTGAATTGACATCCCCCATCGCCGTGCGCATCAGCATCCCAGAATGGACGAAACCAATATCGCCGTAGATCGAGTGGGTTTCGGCAAAGGCCGACAACGAGGCGCTGAAGTCTGCGGCCGACAGAACCCGCTCTCGGCTTTTGAGCGGCGCACCCGCTTGAATCTTGCCGGGGCTCACAGCAGGCGGTTCTTCCGGTGTCGGAAGCAATCGCAATCGAGCCGGATCCGGCGGTAAAACCGCTGCGTGAGCCAGCGCGACCCATCCGGTCGCCACCTCCTCGTCGTCCCCATTGCGGACACTCACCATGCTGCGCTGAAACACCCCATCGTCGGTGAGTGACCCTGCTGAAACAGTCACCTCGTCACGATTGTAGACAGGCTTGCGAAACCGCACCGACATGGCGCCTCGGTCGGCCCAATCGGCGCCCCAGCCGTCGATCGCCACCCGGCTGATGTGACCATAAACAAAGGCGCCGGGAATGAGGGCGGCCTTGTAACCGCGGGCCCGGGCGACAGCGTCGTCATGGATCGTTCCCTTGTAACGGGGCGCATCGTCGAGGAGGATCCGGACATCGAAGCAGCGCGGAAAAAGTTGCGTCGGCTGATCCATGCTTACGCTCCCTGTAATGGCTCGGTCGCCATGGCGTCACTTCTCTCGATGGCATCGATCTGATCCGGCGTAAGTTTGATGATGCGCTCGAGTACGTGCCGGTTATGCCAGCCGAAAGGCGGGGCCGACGCCAGCTGCGCCCCCGGAGTGTCGCTGAGATGGATCGGCAGGCCGGGATGTTTGTGCCACCCCGCGTCGGGGTGCTGGAGTTCCGTAAAGAAACCGCGATAGGCGAGATATGGATCTTCCGCCAGATCCCGGGGCGTTTGCACCGGCGCCGCCGCCACCCCGGCAGCCTGCAGCCGCGCAGCCAGTTCATGCTTGTCTTCGCCCGCCGTCCAGGCAGCAATGAGCCGGGTGAGTTGATCTTCATTGGCGCGCCGCCGCGCCAGGCAAGAAAAACGCGGGTCCGCCGAGAGCTCCGGCCGACCCATGATCCGGCAAAGGCCCTGCCATTGGCCCTCGTCAAGCGCCGCGATGACGATCCACTGGTCTTCGCCCCGGGCGGGGAAAGCATCATGTGGGCTGGCAAAACCGACGCGATTACCATTCGGTACCGGATCCTGCCCCGTTTCACTGGAAAGCAGGATTTCGGGGCCGATCAGGTGCATCGCGGCTTCGACTTGCGGAACCTCCACGTACTGGCCCTCGCCGCTCCTCTGACGGTGGATGAGCGCCGTCAGGATTGCTGCAGCAGCGTTGAACCCGCCGATTGGATCCAGATAGGACGGACCGGTCACTTCCGGCTGGCCACCCGGATAGCCGATCATCGCCGACATGCCCGCTGCCATTTCCATTGTCGGGCCGAGGGCCGCATAGCCGGACATCGGCCCCTTTGTACCAAAGGCCGGCAGTTCGGCGACGATGATGTCCGGCTTTATCGCTTTTAGAGCGTCGTAGTCGAGACCGAGCTTCTTAAGGGTGCCAGGTCGAAAATTGCAGATCAACACATCCGCGACCGACACCAACCGACGTAGTGTTGCCCGGCCCTCTTCAGTCTTCAGATTGAGAATACAGCTGAGCTTGTTGACATTTTGAGAGTTAAACAGGAACGACCGGTCGTACCAGCGCTCACCTGGCTGCCGTGCAGGGAAGTTGATCGGGTTGGGTTCATCCTTGTTGAGGCGCCAGGAATTGACCCTGTTCGGCGCTTCCACATGAATCGACTCGGCGCCAAAATAGGCAAGCACGCGCCCGGCCATCGGGCCAGCCCATGCGGTGGTCAGCTCAATGACGCGCAGGCCTTCCAAGGGACGGTCCTTGCGAACCGAAGCGGGCAGCGGCGCTTTTTTCGAAGGCAAGTGAGCGCTGTCTTCGTAACGGGCATTTGCATCACCGAGGCCCGGGGCCAGCCCACGTACCCGGCGCGGCGTCGCCGACAAACGGAATGGTGCCCCGAGAATGGTGCGACCGTCCAGTGTTTCCCAGTACCCTCGCTCGACGAGATGGCGGCTCCTGATCAGCTCGGACGGTCGGTATGCCTTGGCTGCGATGACTTGCGCCTTCTGGAGGGTTTCCACGAGATCCTCGGCCGCCATTTCAGCCACCTTCGATTGGAAGACAGAAAACAGCGCATCCCAGTTGGCGCGGCGGTTGGCGGGATCGGCAAAGCGCTCGTCGTTTTCCAGTTCCAGCAGGCCAAGCGCTTCCAGCAGAGCGTGCCACCGGAAATTATAGATCCAGATGCAAACCCAGCCGTCACGGCACAGGACCTGCCCCGCCTGCACCGCCTGTTCTGTCCGCTGCCTGGTCGTGCCATTGTAGATATACTGCATCACATAGGGGAAACACATCGATGCGGCCGTCTCGGCCGCATCGATGTGGACGACCTGACCACGCCCGGTCTCCTCACGGACATATAGGGCCACCAAGGCGCCGATATAGGCGCCGATGCCGCTCGCCACCCCGGCGCGGTTTCCGGTCCCAAACAGCGGCTCCCGATCTGCAGCGCCATTGTTGTGCATCATCCCCGACAAGGCCTGAAGGACAATTTCCGGCCCCTGCCAATCCGCGCGCGGGCCGTCGCCACCAAAACTGCTCGGCTGCAYGACGATTGCATTGGGATTGCTCTGATTTATTTCGTCCGCATTCTCATCCGGAGGAACGACAATTACGTCCGCCGCGGCAAGGATCCGATCCAGCCGGCCGCTTGCTCCCGGATCGCCGCGATCGAGCACATAGGAGCTCTTTCCGGAATTGAAGTGGAAGAATGGCAGCGAGTCCCCGTTTTGCGAAAATGGCGCAGAATGCCGGATTGGCGAACCTTCCGGCCCCTCCACCAGCATCACCGCTGCACCATAATCCGCAAACAGCCGGGCACAGTACTGCCCCGCCAACGTATCGGAGTAGTCGACCACCCGCAGATGGCTGAAAGCGCCCCTCATAGCTCCTCCCAAAGGCAAGCATACGCAAGACCAAGACCGGCTCCCTTCCCGCCTCGTGAACCAAGGTTAGGGAACATTGCATCCGTATGCAAGCGACGATTTGCATACGGATGCATGTTTGTGCGATATACCGCTCATGCTGCTGCAGGTCGTGCGGCAAGAACACGACAGGGAGTGATGATGAACAACGCCGATGACAATACAGCCTCGCCTCGGGGCAAGCCGCTAACGGCGCGTGAACTCGCCCGGCTGATGGGTGTGAGCCAGTCTGCGGTATCACGGGCCTTCACGCCAGGAAGCTCGATTTCTCCCGAGCTTCGGCAACGGATCCTCAAGGCAGCCGGCGAACTCGACTACCAACCGAATGCGATTGCGTCCATGCTCTCAACCCGACGCAGCAATATCGCCGGCATCGTCGTTTCCGAGATGCAGAATCCGTTCTATCCGACGCTGATCGAAAAACTCTCGCGCGGACTGCAGCGGGTCAGGCTCCAAAGCTTGATGTTCAACATCACTCGCGGCTCCAATATCGAAGAGCAACTCGTCGCACTGCGGCAGTACAATGTGGATGCGGTTATCATCATCTCAGCTACGGTACTGTCCGGCGCTTCAGTACAATGGGCAACCGATGGACGGGCCGCCGTCCTTGTCAACCGCACCATTCCCGATCTCCCCCTCACCTCCGTCAGCTGCGACAACGTCGAGGGCGCTCGCGCCATTGCCGATCACTTCCATGCACTTGGCCGGCACCGGGTATCTTATGTCGCTGGCCTGCCCCATACCTCAACCAATCTCGAACGGCAAAACGCCTTCGTGACACGGGTGGCGGAACTTGGGATGCGGCTCATCCACTGCGTCGCCGCCGGGGAGTACAGCTACGAGGCGGGTCATCGGGCAGCGCTTGAAATCGCACGCGGAGAGAAGACGGATGCGATATTCTTCGCCAATGACATTCTTGCAGCGGGCGGCATGGACGCGCTGAGGGAAAACGCCGGATTGCGTGTACCGGAGGATGTCGCTGTCGCCGGTTTTGACGACGTGGCGTTGGCACGATGGCCGCACTACTCGCTTACCACCTTCCGGCAGCCCATTGATGCTATTGTGGAAAAGACCGTGAGCTTGGTCACCCAGCAGCTGGAGACGCCTTCTTTGCCGCCCAGCCGGAATCCAATAAGCGGCGAACTCGTCATACGCCATTCCACCGTCACAGAGTGGTCACCGGAAATCATCGAATGATGCCAGCATACACGCGCTTTCCTGTGTGGCGTCCCTCAAAACATCAGCCCCGTCACGGCGACTTGGGATGCAGACCATCTTTCAGGGGGGTATATCGGGGCGGCTTTCAGCCTGGCCACTCCTTCTTTGTGGGATCGCAGCCTCGCCGATCGGTCAGAAGGGCAGCGCCTGCTCGTAACCGTCTCAGCACGAGCGCAGGTAACCTCGCCCGCGCTCAAAGTCGCATATAGATGGCAGATGCGGCCTTCCCGACCGCACCGCATAGCCACCGAATTGTTGCGTCGCTCCAGAGCATCGCCGCAAGCCTTGTCTAAGGTGCAGGTCTATCTGCCCGTGATCCCGAACTGCTGGCGATACGCTGCCGGTGGCAGCCCCGTCAGCTTCTGAAAGATCCTGCGGAATGCGGCCGGGTCGGAATAACCCACCTCCCAGGCAATACGGTCCACCGGGGTCAAGGTCCTCTCGAGCGCCTCGCGCGCCTTGCCGATGCGGACCTGCTGCAGGTATTCGACGGGCGTAAACCCGGTCGCCGCACTGAACCGGCGCAGGAAGGTGCGGCCCGTCATCCCGGCTGCGGTCGGAAGGTCGGCCACGCCTTGCATCGTGGTGGCATGCGAATGGATGTAGTGCTGGCATTTCCGGATCGCATCGTCGTTATGGTCGAGGCGCGGTAGAAACTGGGCAAACGGACGCTGGCTGTTACGGGGCGGCTCGGTCAGTAGAAAGCGTGCGGTTGCCAGCATCGTGGCCGGCCYGAGCAAGCGATCGACCAAAGTGAGGCCGAGATCTGCCCAGGCAAGAATTCCACCGGCGGTCATGATGTCGCCCTCGTCGATGACCATGTGCTCGTCGGCCAGCTGCACCTTGGGAAAACGCGCGGCGAGTTGCTGCGCAAAGGCCCAGTGCGTTGTGGCGCGGCGACCATCCATCAGCCCGGTTTCCGCCAGGACGAAAGCTCCCGCGCATACTGAACACAGGGTCGCACCTGCGGAATGCTGATCAAGGAGCCATGACGCTGCGCGAGGTGCGGGGGGCATGTGCTCGGGCATGATGATACTCGGCGGCGCAATGACATGAGTGAGCCTGTGGTTTGCTCCTGGATGGCTGTCCCATATGCAGGTGACATGATCGTCGTCCGCCTTCCAGTGCGAGACACGGATGGCGCGCGGGTCGTCCCCCGACCACTCCCCCGCGATCCGGAAGAGGTCGGTCAATCCATAGATCGCCGCCAACTGACATCCCGGATAGATCAGCAGACCGATGTCGGCCACCAGCTTCGTTGTTTTTGCCATTGTCTATTTTGCCCCGACTATTGTCATTTCTGCCAATCCCGGCCCTGAAATACAGCGCCTATCTTGTCAACATCGAACAGAGAGGCAGCGCAACACACCCGACCCACACCGCCAATATGGGAACTGCTGCAACTGCCCTTCTTGTCGTGCAACGCATACCCACTGCTCAAACCCAAGGAGAGCTTATCATGGCTACCATCAAGACCCAGGACGACACCAATATCTTCTACAAGGATTGGGGCCCTCGCGACGCCCAGCCCATCGTGTTCCACCATGGCTGGCCGTTGTCCAGCGACGACTGGGACAATCAGATGCTCTACTTCCTCGAACAGGGTTATCGGGTTATCGCCCACGACCGTCGCGGACATGGACGTTCCGATCAGACCGACACGGGCAACGAGATGGACACCTACGCCAATGACGTGGTCGAGCTGGCCCGCGCCTTGGACCTGAAGAATGCGATCCATATCGGCCATTCTACGGGTGGTGGCGAAGTGGCCCGTTACGCGGCACGGGCCGAAAAGGGTCGCATCGCCAAGGCCGTATTGATCGGCGCGGTGCCGCCCGTGATGGCCAGGTCCGCAAACAATCCGGATGGCATTCCGCTCGAGGTGTTCGACGGCTTCCGTGCCGCGTTGATTGCCAATCGTGCGCAGTTTTTCCTGGACGTCCCGTCCGGCCCGTTCTTCGGGTTCAATCGTGAAGGCGCCAATGTCAGTCAGGGCCAGATCCAGAATTGGTGGCGGCAGGGCATGATGGGCGGTGCCAAGGCGCAGTACGACAGTATCAAGGCCTTTTCGGAAACTGATTTCACCAAGGACCTGAAGGCCCTCTCCATCCCGGTCCTGCTGATGCATGGCGAAGACGACCAGATTGTTCCGATCGAGAATTCGGCTCACAAGGCGATCAAGCTGCTGAAGAATGGCACGCTGAAGACCTATCCTGGGCTCTCGCATGCACCTTTTGCCACACATCCCGAGCTGATCAACGCAGATCTGCTGGCTTTTGCCAAGGCCTGATCAACTCGCGCCAACAGGGGGCGGATAACCGCTCCCTGTATCTGGTCATGGTGCTGTCGCGTATTATAGACGGGGCGGGTAAATCTGCGGCTGAGGCCAATTGCATTCCCAGTCGAGGATCGGCAATTTGAACGGGAGCGGTAGCTCCTGTGATTAGGTAAGAACTGTGGTCCAGGGCTTGGCTGACATATTCGTCGAGTTGTCCCTTGAACACGAAGGGACTGCGGAGGTTTATCTTCGATAACGAAGAAAGCGCTCCTTAAGTAATTGTAAGAGCCTTTAAATCCTGGCTCTCGGCGTAAAATCTGTGATCGCAGCCCATAATGACCCAATCGTGCCAGTCAAAGACTTTTCAGATCCTTGATGAGGGCGAAGAGATGCAACGGATCGGTGGGCGATTCCCCAAAATCAAATCGCTGGTAGAAGGCACGCGCTGCTTCGTTCTTGGCGTGAGCGGCAATCGCCCGGATACCGGCAATATCGGCGGCTTGCAATGTGCGCAAAACGGCGTCCCGCAATAAGCCCGCACCGATACCCTTACCCTGCCAATCGACACTGACGCCAAGGCGGGCGAGCAGCATGACCGGCACCGGGTGGCGGGCAAGCCCCTTAGTCAGTCGCTCCGGCGCATCGCCATAGCCGACCTCCCCAACGACCAGCGTGTAAAAACCGATCACGGCATCATCGGCCAGCCCCACATAGGTTTGGGAGGCGTTAGCCTGTTGGTTTGGAAGCGCAAAACGCGCAAGAAACCGGTTGAGAGGTTCTTCGCCGCAATCGAACACATCGACGCTATGACGGCGATGGAGTTTTTCGACACGAAACAGTGTCACGCGGACCCGCTGCCGGAAAAGATGCTGGGTTCATTCAGCAGCTTGCGAAGCCGCGGCAGGTCGCGCGGCGGCTCGTCGAGAGCTGCGACGAACGCTTCCCATTGTTCTGGGGCAAGCTGGAATACGCGCCGGTTGGCCAATGCCTCTTCGGCACGGCCAAGCGCGCTTTCGAGCACGAAATCGGTCAGTGAGCGATGCTCGGCCTGCGCGGCGGCGGCAAGCGTGCGCTTTGCCTCCGGAGTCAGGCGGAGGTCAAGTTTTTCGGTGCGGGTGCTGCGTGTGGCCATGTGTTCACCTCTATGGTTCACTCTACCACACGTCGCCAGACATTGTCATGACATTTTCTGCATTTGAATTAGCTTGGGGCCCAACGGCACGACGCCGAGGCGTCAGATCGTTCGGGGCAACCATCTCCATGCGGGGGGCACGGCACGAGGTAGATGGGGAGACGGAACCCCTGTCACCCAGTTTCTTCCTCCAGTTCGACGGGAACGAGTTGACAGTGGTTTCAGGTGGTGATTGAGTGGTAATACCACTGGAGGCCACTTTGAACGTGAACTCACTTGTCGTAGACGCACCTACAGACCTCGCCGGCACGGAGAAGGTGCTCGCCTTCTTTCGCGAGCAGCTTCTCTCCGGTACTCTACGTGAGGGCGATCGCCTTCTTGGCGAGCGTGAGCTGGCGCTGGCACTGGGAGTTTCGAGGCCAGTCCTTCGAGAGGCTCTACGATCGCTCGCAAACCTAGGCTTTCTCGACATCCGTCATGGCAAGGGCGCCTATGTCCGCAAAGCCGACATGGCCGTTATCGGAGACTTCCTAACCTTCTGTCTCGCCCAGCAGCCCGACATGATGGACGATATCATGCAGGCTCGTGTCGCCATCGAGTGTCAGGCGATCCGTCTGGCGTGCGTGCGGGCGACGGACGGCGATTTGTCGAGGATCGGCTCCCTCCTCACACGGCTCATGGATACGATCCATGATGTGGAAGAAGGGGGCGCTGCCGATTTCGCCTTCCATATGGCATTGGTCGAAGCCAGTCGCAGCCCTGCCCTCGTCACCATCTACCAGTCGATCGCCACACTGTTGAAGCGCAGCCACGTCCAACGGCGTCTGGAGACGAGCGAAACGGCCGGGATCCTGGACTACCTCGTGGAGGCTCACCGGGAGGTGTACCTCTCCGTTCTCGCTCGAGACCCGGACCAGGCGGAAGGCAAGCTTCGACAACACTTCGCCATTGGCGATGAGCTTYGGCGAAAGAGCTACATCGCCGCATTCACAAAGAAAGACCTGCCGAAGGAGGAGTGACGCAGGCCTGCTCAATTACAAGGGAGGAGAAGAAAATGCTGAATATCTCTATCAGGGGCATGACCGTGGCCCTTGCCATAAGTGCTTCGCTCGCCGTCAATCCCTTGAGCGCTGCCGAACTTCGGTATGCTCATGTCGGAGCGGAGGGCGACATCCAGACAGTCTTTGCGGCACAGGCTGCCGAAGGTATCAATTCGGCCACCAATGGCGAGGTGACCGTCACCGTCTATCCTGCAAGCCAGCTTGGCGGCGTCGCGGAAATGGTCGATGGCGTTCGCATGGGCTCGATCTCCATGGGCCATCACGACTTCGCATCCCTCGGCAAACTTGTTCCGGAAGTCRCCGTCTTCAACGCGCCGTTCATCTATCGTGACGGAGCTCACGCGCTTGCCGCCACCGATCCTGAATCGTCGCCCGCGCTCCAGGCCATCAATGAGAAGCTCGTGGCGCAGGGCGTGCGCATCATCGGCCGCATCTACCGCGGTGATCGGCATATTTCATCTAACTTTCCGGTGAAGACTCCGGCGGATCTGGCCGGCAAGCCGTTCCGCGCCGTACCGCTGGAGCTCTGGGTTTCGATGGTCAAGGGGTTTGGCGCCATACCGACGCCGGTCGAGGTCGCGGAACTCCCGACAGCCCTGATGACCGGCGTCGTCGTCGGGCAGGAGAATCCACTGACGATGATCGCGTCGAACAATCTCAACGAAGTCCAGTCGCACCTGGCCATGACCGGGCACATGCGCGCGGTCCTTGCGGTGTTCGTGAACGAGGAGGTCTGGCAGGGCTTAACCGACGAGCAGCGCGCCTCAATCACCAAGGTGCTGGATGAAGAGGCTGACAAGTCGCTTCAGATGGCGACGGAGTCCGAGGCCAAGCTCGCCGAAGATCTGAAAGGCCGCGGAATGACCGTCATCACGGAAGCAGACGGTCTGGACGTGGCCGCTTTCCGTGAAAAAGTGAGCGCTCAGATAAAGCAGGACTTTCCAAACTTCGAACAGCTGCTCGGCCAGATCGAAGCCGTCAAGTAGATCCGCATCGAGGGGTGGCCGTGCGTTGCCCCTCAAATTCGCCTTGCCACTTTTCATGGAGTTTGCCCGATGCGTCTAGCCGAACGCGTCCTGACCGCCGTCGTCGCCCTGCTGACTGCCGGATTGGTTCTCGTACCGACCGCTCAGGTCGTCATGCGTGGCGTCTTCACGCTACCCTTCATAGGCGCTGAGGAACTGACCCGATTCCTGCTGATCTGCCTGGTCTTCTGCTCCTATCCCCTCGTGGTTTTGAAGGGAGAGAATATTGTCATGGGCGAAATCAAGGCCGCGCTTCCCATTCGCCTGCGACGGATCATCAATGTCAGCATATCCGTCAGTGCAATCGCCATCACGGGGTTCCTCGCTTGGGTCACGGTCTCCAACATTTCCAAAAATCTGGCGAATGCCACGCCAACGCTCGGCATTCCCTTCTGGCTGTTCCTAGGCGCGACGGCTTTTGGCTTCGCCGGTGCCGTCCTGGTTCACCTCATCCATCTGCGCAAACCGCCGCAGGCGGACACAAACATTGCGGTGTGAGGGGCGATCATGGGATTCCTTGTGGTTATCGCTTTCCTCAGCTTGTTCATTCTCGGCTTCCCGGTCGTCTATGCTATTCTGCTGCCGTCGATCGCCTATGTGCTGATCGAAGGACTGCCCCTCGGATTGCTCGCCCAGCGCATTACCTACGCCCTGGATTCGTTTCCTCTCGTTGCCGTCCCGCTCTTCATCTTCGTCGGCAACCTGATGAATCTTTCCGGGATTACCGATCGCATTTTTCGCTTTGCCTACACGTTCGTCGGTCGTGTTCCCGGCGGTTTGGCGCAGGTGAACGTCTTCGGAAGCCTGATCTTCTCCGGGATGTCAGGGGCCGCGCTGGCGGATATCGGCGGACTTGGGCGCATCGAAATCGACGCGATGAAGAAGCGAGGCTTCAATCCCGCCTTCGCCGGCGCAGTAACGGCGGCCTCCGCAACGCTTGGGCCGATCTTCCCGCCTTCCATCCCGCTGATCGTCTATGGCTCGGTGACGAGCGTATCGATCGTGCAATTGCTGGTCGCCGGCATCATGCCCGCTATCGTATGTACGATCCTGCTAATGCTGACCGTCCTGATCGTTGCCATGCGGCACCGCCATCCACGCGCGGAACGCTGGCCGACAGGGCGTGAAATCGTCGAGACTCTCCTGCCTGCTTTGCCGGCGATCATCGCACCGGTACTCATGGTCGGCGGCATGACCGCCGGCGCCTTCACGCCGACGGAGGCGGCTGCGATCACGGCTGTCTACGTCATATTCATCAGCGGCGCATTCTACCGCGAGCTGACCGTTGCGCATCTTTGGAACTCCGCGGTTCTGACAGCCCGAAGCTCCAGCGCAATCCTCATCATCGTGGCGGYGGCCGCCCTCTTCGGCTGGATATTGGCGGTGGAGCAGGTTCCGCAGAGCTTCGCATCGGTCCTGCTGGGCCTTTCCAAAGACCCGCTGATGCTGTTGGTCATCGCCAACCTTATCTTCTTTGTTGCCGGCATGTTCCTGGACTCCACGACCGCAACCCTGCTGCTCGTGCCGATCATCGCGCCACCGCTCGTGTTGGCCGGGGTCGACCCGGTGCAACTCGGCATCGTCACGATCTTCAATCTGATGATGGGTCTTCTGACCCCGCCAATGGGGTTGTCGCTGTTTCTCGTGTCCGACATCGCCAAGGTATCGGTTCGGGCACTGCTGCGTGCCCTACTACCCTTTTACGTCCCGCTCCTTGCCACACTTGCTATCCTGACCCTTGCGAAGGATTTCACGCTGTGGCTGCCCCGTCTCATTGCTCAGTAACCCTGGAGGAATAAAATGCGCATTGTCATCGGCTCCGATCACGCCGGCTTTCCGCTCAAATCCACGATCATCGACCACATCAAATCCCTCGGACACGAGGTCACCGATGTCGGCTCCTATGATCCCAACCCGGTCGATTTCCCTGACGTCGCGAAAAACGTCACGTCCGCGATCACGGCCGGCGCAGCCGAGCGTGGTCTGCTGGTGTGCGGCACCGGCGTCGGTGCGTCGATAGCTGCCAACAAGATCAAAGGGATTCGAGCCGCGGTCTGCCACGACGTGCACTCGGCGCATCAATCGGTGGAGCATGACGATGTTAACGTCATGTGCATCGGCGCCCAGATTGTCGGCGCCTGGCTGGCAAAAGACCTGGTCACGGCGTATCTCGCGGCGGAGTTCTCGACCGACGAGGACTYCCGGCGACGAGTTCGCAAGCTTGCGGAAATGGACGGGGACCGCTGATTACTTCGCTTCCGCCGCGTCAGCGTCTTTAGCTGCGAACGAGATGGCCAAGACCGCGGGCTGCTCGATACCTTCCTTTTTCCTGATCGTGAAAGGATAAGCATAGAGGTATGCCGTCCACTTCCAGACTACGACATGGCGAGAAACTAGCCCGCGCACGTGCCGAGGATCGGAGTCATCGTCTTTATATGCGTGTCGATCCGGGCGAGCACCTTTGCTGGAACGACCTCGCGCTCTRGCAACGACCACCAGATCTGGTTCACGCGCTCGACTGTTTCGATCACTGCTTTGAGAACGGCAGCTTCCGGCAGACGCGCACGATTGGCGAAGGCTTTCCATCGCTGCGCGTTCATTGCCTTGAAGGAGCGCTCGCCGGCGAGCGACAGCGCCATGGCATCTGCCGGGATATAGGGAATGGTCGAGAGTGCATCATAGACAGGCGCGAGTGCTGGCTTGTCCCCTTCGCCGTGATAGATCAGCGACCAGTTCTTCAGGTGCATGTCCCCATTGCCGGTGATGGCCGCCAAAGTCAGGCGGCGGACGAATTCAATCGGGGCCGCGGACGATACGGCGATGCCGAGAGCAGCGGCAATATCGTGATAGGCTGCRCCTTCGTACTTGCGTGAAGGATAGATGCCGAACACCTGAGCGAAATCCTCGATATGGATACGCTCGCCGCCAGCGCCGCGATCGAAGCGTTTGACGAGCAGGACTTTTCCATCCGACAGCGTCTCGAACTCCTCAGGAATGCCCTCGAACTCAGATTGTTCGACAAGTTCGCGTTCCGGCACGTCCATGCCGATCGCTTCCGCTAGAGCAAGATTGGCATATTCGTTTTCCGAGACACCAGGAAAAGATGTCGACGGAAACTTGGCAATATAGGAGCCCTGCTCATCTCCCAATGGCAGTGTAAGGCCGCCACCCTTTCCTGTATTCTTGATAACAGAAAGCTTCATCTGCACGCCGGCGAGCGAAAACCGGGCTTTCGGTTTGAGGTGCGACGGATCGTCGAGACGAGAAACGGCCCCTCCATTTGACACGATGCGGACAGCACCCGGCAGATCCGACCCGAGCGCGATGAGTAGATCGAAATCATTCCCAGCGCGAACGCTATCGGCATGGTGCTTCTCCATCGCTTCGCGCAGCTTGTCCTCCGGAAGAAGATTGGCAAAAAACGCCGGTAAGGCTCCGGCAACAGGCTTGGGGTCTTTGCGCAAACCTCCGGTGGCCGCGCGGAAGGACAAGCTCAGCACAGGAAAGCCACCCGTCGCGCGATAGCTGTCTTCGAAGCTGAATGCATTGAAGTCGCCGGGCGTTCTRACAATCGTGCCGATCTTCAGGTCGTTCAATAGGACCTCAAGCGACGARATGGATTTCGGATCAAGATACTGCTCAGGCATTTGCGCCGCCATCAGGGCTGGCGACGAAGGCAGGAAGATCGTCGTCGCCATCGTGCGGTTGCAGCAGAGCATCGACCGCCGGGACCATGGCCTGCGGGATGAGCATCAGTTCGAGCCTGAGCGCCCGCGCAATATTAATCAGGGTTGTCGTGCGGGCAGCGCTGCTCCCGGCTTCGATGTCGCGATACCGGGGACGCGTTATGCCAGCCATGTCCGCGACCTGTTCTTGAGTGAGAGAAAGGCCCTTCCGCGTCGTTTTCAAGAGACGACCGATTTCCATCAATGCATCCGATCTCGCCCGCATATGATACCTACGCATATCTTTATTTAACAAAATGATGCATTAACGTATCTTTTCTTGCTAACGACATCAAGAGAGATGAATAAGGATCATCAATTATGTTCTTGATCTGCAAACAGATCATTTATGCGGCAATCCGCTCGCGGCCCCAGCTAGGAAGCGCAACCCGACGGTCACATGGGCAGCTTGTGTTTAAAAAGTTGAGAGTGCCGAATTTCCGAAGTGAGCGCGCACAATCGCCTGGGCAAACTCTACCTTATCTGGGGGAAGCGCGATTAGGGACGGCGGCCCGCCCCTGGCCCGTTAAATTCCGACACATTTGTCACTCTCGCTCGATGTCGTGCCGGCGTTAGCCTTGTGCAGCTGCCACGAACGGCGACAATCGAACAAGGAGGACAAGATGTCTGAAGCGATCCCCAAGAGCAGCACCTGGCCAGTATCGACGTGGCTGTCAGTCGTTTCGCTCACTTTCGGAAGCTTTGCTCTGATCAGCAGTGAATTGCTGCCCATGGCAGTACTTACACCTATGGCCGCTGATCTAGGCGTTACCGAAGGCGCCGCCGGTCAGGCGGTGACCCTCACGGCACTATTTGCCGGCATCGCAGCCCCCACTGTGGCACTTGTCATCGGCCGCTTGGACCGCAAGCTGATCAATCTGGCTCTCTGCACCCTGGTGATCGCATCCAACACCGCAGTCACCTTCACATCCGACTATTTTGTGCTGCTGGTCGCCCGCATGCTCCTGGGCGTGGCCATTGGCGGGTTTTTTGCCCTCGCTGGCGCGACCGTAGTCCGCCTCGTGACCATAGAAGATATGGGCAAGGGCATGTCGATCGTATTCATGGGCCTTTCCGCAGGCCTGGTCGTCGCGCCAGCGGCGAGTACCCTCATCGGGGAAGCGTTCGGCTGGCGAGCGGCGTTCATGGCCGCAGCCGGGGCCGGTTTGCTCGCCTTGCTGCTACAGACCATCTGCTTGCCGAGCGTGCCGGCGACGAGTGCAACCAGCCTTTCGAGCCTGTTCGGCTTACTGAAGCGGCGGCACGTGCGGGTGGGGTTGGTCGTCGGTCTTCTGTTCTTCGGTGGAGAAGTGTGCGGCTTCACCTTCATGCGGCCCTATCTGGAAACCAAAGGCGGGCTCGATGCAACTTCGATCGCTCCCGTCCTAATGGTTCTCGGCCTCGCCAGTCTATTCGGAAGCGCAATCGCCGGCGTGTTCGCCGACCGCGTGCTTCGCGACGGTTTTGCCACCACGTTCCTGGTGCTGGGGATCGCCACGATAGGCCTGTTGGCCCTTAGCACCAGCTACGTCGCAGTTTTTGCCTTCGCCGCCGCCTGGGGCATTGCCATAGGTGCGGGACCGGTGATGACCCAGACGTGGATGGGTCGGGCCGCGCCCGATCAGCTCGAGGGTGTGGGTGGGCTCTTTCTGGCCGTCATTCAGTTCGGCATCACCCTGGGTGC
The DNA here is from genome assembly GCF_001854865.1 of Rhizobium sp. LCM 4573. GTDB lineage: Bacteria > Pseudomonadota > Alphaproteobacteria > Rhizobiales > Rhizobiaceae > Neorhizobium. The sequence continues at coordinate 243,150 of NZ_MDDW01000003.1, forward strand.
CATCGTCGGCGGGATCGCTGTCGACAGCTTTGGGACGAGCGCGCCGCTCTATGTGACCGTCACCTGTGCTCTGCTTGCAGCCATCCTGATCGGCACGCAACGGGCTCCCGATGCGGTTTCGCAGATGCCTGCTTCGGCGTGACCCCTGCCGAGTGAACGCAGGGACAACGCCCGGCACACTAGCTCGAACGCCATCCATCAAACAATAGGAGACGATCATGTCTGACGACAAGGTAAACTCTGCAGCACCCGAGGTCGTCGATCGAGCGACGTTTCAGGCCAAGTTGGGCGCATTGCGCATTCGTGAGAAGGCACATACCAGAGAGGGTGACGCAATCGCGGCTGCCCGCCGGCAGCTCCCAATGGTGAAGGTCGATGGCGCCACTCCACTGATAGGCGAAGGTGGACCGGTGACGCTGCTGGACGCTTTCGAGGGGCGCCAGATGCTCATCGCCTATTATTACATGTGGTTCGAAGGCCAACCGGCACCCGAGCAATGCGAGGGTTGCACCTTCTTCACGACGCAGGTGCACGAACTCTCCCATATACATTCCCGCGACGCCACTTACGCCACCTTCAGCCAGGGGTCTTATGAGGAGAGCGCCCGATACCGAGAGTTCATGGGCTGGAAGATGCCTTGGTACTCGGCCCAAGGCTCACTCGATACGCTGCTCGTCGGCCGCCGCATCGGATTGATGTACCTCGTTTGCTACTTGAGGCGCGGGGTCGACGTATTCGAGACCTACTGGACCACCCGCCGCGGTGTAGAGGCGATGGATAACAGCTACCGTCTGCTAGACCTGACCGTCTATGGGCGGCAGGAGGATTGGGAAAACTCGCCAGCCGGCTGGCCACAGCATTGGGGCGAATCCAATCATCCGTTTCGATGCGACGGCCGGCCCATCTCTCAATGGCGCCGCTTGGAGACGGGACATTCCGACAATCTGAAAGCCCGCTAGGCACTGAACCGCGCGCCAGCTTGGAAATGGCTCTCGCTATCCGCCGCTTCCATCGCCGCAGAAAAGCGATCGCCGCCGTCGGATCCCAGTCCCGAAACGACGAGTCCGGGCGGCATGTCCAGTCGTTCGAATACCTCACCTGTCGCGGGATCGGCCGGCGCCTCGAACGCCCGGACTGCATTATGGTGTTAACCGCAAGCGCTGGAGCGCCTTCGGCTGCCTGCCTGGCCTGTACCAAAGGGGGTCTTGCCAGCTCCGTCCTGATGCGCCGTGGGCTCATTTGCATTGCCACTCACCGACTATGCGGGTTGAGTTGCTCCATCTCCACGTCCTTGGAGCGCATCCAGGCTCCAGACACCAGGCCCGGCTGCGGAAATGTAGAGAAACAGGAAGCAATACAGCATCGCGGCTTCGCCGTGGTTGAGTACCGGGAAGAAACCGTCCGAGCCGTGTGCGATGAAATATGCGAAAGCCATCAGCCCTGAAAGCAGGAAAGCAATCGGGCGTGCAAAGAGACCAACCACCAACAGGAGGCCGCCAACAACTTCAAGGATTCCAGCTGTGTAAAGCAACGTGTTGAGAGGATACTCAAAGGGTGCAGGCCAGCCAAACAGCTTCATGGTGCCATGAGTGAAGAACGACCCAGCCGCGACGATGCGCAAGACGCTCAGAAGATGGGGAGCGAAGTTTCGGATATAGGGAATTTGCCAAGCGGCCATGTTCATCTCCAGAGAGTTTAAGTCGGTTGCTACTAGGGTGAAAGTAAGTGCCTAACGGCTCATCCTGTCTCAGAGCACGTCGTCTATGCGTATGGGGAGCTTTCGGATGCGTTTGCCTGTCGCGTGATAGATCGCATTGGCAATCGCCGGGGCGGTTCCGAGCATTACCAGTTCACCCATCCCCTTCACGCCAACCGAGTTGATCCTGGAATCAGGCTTGTCGATCAGCCCTACATCTACCTCGCCGATATCCGCGTTCACTGCCATCACGTAGTCGGCCAGATCATCATTGAGGTAGCCGGCAAAGCGCGGGTCGACCTCCGACTCTTCCCGAAGCGCCGTGCTGAACCCCCAGACAATACCGCCGTACATCTGCCCCTTTGCCGTCCTCGGGCTCACAACCCTTCCAACGTCGGCAATGCTGACGGCGCGCGGCATGCGAATTCGCCGGGTTGTCGGCTCGATATGGACCTCCACGAAYTGCGCGATGTAACTCATCGATGTGAAGCCGGGGTAATCAGGTCCGGCCCCCGCTCGGCCGCCCGTACGATAGGCATCGATGACGGATACGTCTTGACCTGGCGCCAGCTCCGCAACCTTCACCTCGATATACGGCCGCTTCAGCCGCGCCAGCTGTTGGTGCAAATTACCAGCTGGCGGATGAGATCCGGCGAGCTCTGCGAATCTGGTGCGAAGCGCTTCCACTGCCTTTGCTGCCACGGGCACGCAGCTAGCCGTCCCGCGCTCCCCCACAGTGGCGAGCTGCGGACCCAATGTTGTGTCTCCGAGCCGTATTTCCAGGCGGTCAGGATTAATGTCCAGTCCCTGGACGATGACGTTGGCGATCGCTGTCAATATTCCCTGGCCCATCTCATGGCCGGAGCTGATAATGCGTGTCGAGCCGTCAGCACGAACCGTGAGTGTCGCCTCGCTTGCAGACATCGACGCGCCGAAGATGCCGCATGCGACACCGAGTCCGACCAATGTCCCACCGGCCAGTCRCATGGAGCCCGGTTCGGGAAGGCGCCTGTTCCAACCGAAACGGCTGGCACCTTCTCTCAGGCAGTCGTTCAGAAAATGTGGCGATAGCGGTTGGCCGGCGACAATGTCGTTTTTGGCTTCGTGGTCCAGCCGGAGCTGTACTGGGTCCTTACCAAGCTTGTAGGCCATTTCATCGATCACACTCTCCAGCGCAAAGCCTGCCGGAAAGGGATGTGTGCCTCGCGTGTGGCGCGGCATCTGGCGGTCGATGTGAATGTCGCCTGCGGTCGCCCGAAAATTCTCGATCGCATACAGGCGCGCGATATCTTCATGGTAGCCGGTCGAACGGAACCCTCCGTCCGGGATGTTTTCTTGCACCACATCGTAATCGATGGCCTGCAGTCGCCCCTGCGCACTGGCAGCAAGCCGGATGTTATGGACGCTGCGTGGCCGGTAGTTGGCTATATGGAAGAGCTGCCCGCGAGGCGTTACCAGCTTCACCGGACGACGTGTCAAGCGTGCCGCCTGCGCGACCAAGGGAGTCTGGATCTTCGGAGGCGATTTTTGCCCGAACCCACCGCCAACCTGTTCTGATTTGACCACGATGCGGTCCGACGAGAGCTCGAATGCCCTCATGAGCGCGCCCTTGACGGCGTCAAGGTTCTGACATCCTTCGTATACGGTCAGCCGTCCGTCGGTCCATTCCGCAACCGTGCCGAATAGCTCCATTGGGTTGTGATGCTGGGTTGGTGTTTCAAAAATGCCCTCGGTGATATGAGCTGCGTTTTCGAATGCCGCATCCACGTCGCCTGAATTGAAGCCCTCAGCCTCGATGCGTTGCGCACCTGGACTCGTCATCAATGGAATGTACGATGCGGTCTCATAGACGGCCTTCACTGCCTCGGCGCCTTCAATTGCCGCTTCGATCGTCTCCGCGACCACCATTGCGATCGGCTGACCTCGGTAGGAAATCTCTGCACGAAGGGTTGGGAAATCTCCCAGGGCCAGAACCTTCACCACACCAGGCACTCCGGTCGCCGGCGCGATGTCGAGCGCGCTGACCTTGCCTTTGGCGATGGTCGCCGGCACCAGCATTGCATAAAGCATCCCCGCCAGCTTCACGTCGGCTCCATATTGCGCTCGACCGAGAACCTTATCCCTGGCGTCGACGCGGGCAATTTCCGAAAAGGCTTGGGTCGGCATCAGGCTCTCCTTCCAGCGGCGATGGTCAGCGCGTCGGCGATGACTCTCGCACCGAGGTCGATCTTGAATGYGTTATGCTGACCGCTGCGCGCATCGGCGAACGCCGCCCTCCCAGCTTCAAGTGCACGCTCAGGTGTCAGTAACGAGCCGATGACAAGGGCCTCGGCCGCGGGTGAACGCCACGGGGTTGTCGCGACGCCGCCAAGAGCGATCCGGGCGACGCGGACCGTAGCACCATCCATTTCAAGGGCCACCGCAGCAGAGGYCAGCGCGAAGGCATAGCTCTCGCGATCACGGATCTTACGATAGGTCGATTTAAGACCCGCAGGCGTTTTGGGAACAGTAATCGCCGTCACCAGCTCGCCGGGATGAAGGTTGAATTCACGGTCGGGCGCGTCACCGGGCAGACGGTAAAATTCGGCAATGGGAACGGTGCGAGGCCCTTGAGGACCAAGCAACTCGATCGTCGCATCCATCGCCATCAGCGCTACTGGCCAATCACCTGGCGCCACCGCAGTGCAAGCCTCGCTCGTGCCAAGTACGGCTTGACCACGATCGAGCCCCCCGATGGCAGAGCAACCGGAGCCAGGCTCACGCTTATTGCAAGGATAGACACCGACCACCGAGGAAGATCCCGCGCCGTTGCGAAAGTACATGCAGCGAGTGCGCTGCAGAAGATTGCCTCCCACCGTGGCCATGTTTCGTAGCTGCTGCGACGCCGCCTTGAGCAGACTTTCGGAAAGGACGGGATATTGCTCCTGGACGATTGGCGTATAGGCTACGTCGGTCATCAAAGCGCGACCACCGAAACGTAGAACCTCGCCGCCGGTTTCGATCGCGTCCATTCCCTCTATGCGGCTGACATCGATCAAGTGGGTCGGGCGCTCGATCCCAAGCTTCATGAGATCATAAAGATTGGTGCCACCCGCGATATATCGGGCTGGCCCGCGGGCATCCGAAAATTGCGCGACGGCAGCTTCCGCAGATGTTACGACACTATAGCTCAACGCCTGCATCCCTCAGCCCTCCATGACCTTGGCCGCCTGCTGGATGGCAGCGAGAATTCCGACATAGGCGCCGCATCGACAGATGTTCCCGCTCATGAATTCGCGGATCGCATCCGGGTCGCCTGCGTGCCCGCCGGTCACGCAGGCGACGGCGGACATGATCTGACCTGGCGTGCAATACCCACATTGGAGTGCGTCGTTGTCGATGAATGCCTGCTGCATCGGGTGAAGGTCCGAACCGCTAGCCAGTCCCTCAATCGTGGTAATGTCCCGCCCCTCGATCTTCGCTGCCAAGGTAAGACAGGACGAAACCGGTCGGCCGTCCAGGTGAACAGTGCAGGCACCGCATTGTCCGTGGTCGCATCCTTTCTTCGTTCCGGTGAGACCTAGCCGCTCGCGCAGCAGATCCAGGAGCGAAGCGCGCGAATCGATTTCAAGAGTGACTGGCTGCCCATTCACCGTCGCCGAGACCTGAACCGTTTGGCCGGGCTCGACGCGTGTGACAGTCTGTTGCGCCTCAACTTGCGGCACTGCCGGCAGGATGCCCGCGGCGGCTGTGCCGGCGCCAACCGCAAGAACCAAGCGCCGCGTAACCTCTATGCTGCCGGGATTGTCGGGCGTTTTGTCGGCCATGTCATCCTCCGTACCAACCAAGAACATTGTCAGCCTCTGACAATGCGTACCATCATTGTCAGAAACTGACAATTGACCTATGTTCACAAAACAGAGAGGTGCTTGAATGGTGCAAAGAGCGGAGAATGCGCGCGAACGTTTCGAGACTGCCGCGTACGAGCTTTTCGGCGAGCAGGGTTACGCCGAGACGACTGTTCCGGAGATCGCCTCCAAAGCTGGATTAACGGAGCGAACTTTCTACCGCTACTTTGCGGACAAGCGAGAAGTACTGTTCTGGCGGGCCGGCGCRCATCAGGCCTCCATAACAAGGGAAATCGCGAGAGCACCTGCCGGCGTACATCCGCTGACCGTTGTTGCCAGCAGCTTCGAGGCAGTCGCTCCGTTCATCGATAGCCATCGCCCGATCGTGAAGCTTCGCCAGCTCCTGATCTCCACGCATAGCGATTTGCATGAGCGGGAATTGATGAAGCTCCATATGCTAGCGTCGGCAATCGATCTGGCATTACAGCAGCGGGGCATGCAGCCTTCACCTTCGCGGGTGATAGCTGAAATTGGCGCAGCCATCTGGAAAGTTGCGCTGCAGAACTGGCGCGCCGACGAAGGGGAGGAAAGCTTCGCACGACACGTGCAGGCGGCTCTTGCCGAGTTTCAAGCTGGACTGAATCAGTTCGCGGGCTAGATTGGACTTTTGAATCGAACGGATTGAACCGGCGGCCCGCTGATGTTTTATCGACTGGCAGCTAAAGGATCAGTACCTCCGCGACGGACCGTGAACGCGGCCGTGTTCCAGCTACCGCAGATATCTCGCAATCCTAAGCTAGCGTATTTGCGAAGCAGCGCGTGATCATTCCACAGATGATCGGAGACACTTGACGATGAAGGCTAAACCGCATGGACGACAAATCTTATGAAGAGCCTACCGAAATCTCCGTTGATCTAACCAGCTCCGAAGCGATCGTGCTTTTCGAGCTTCTGTCTCGCTGGGTTGCTGACGATAACAGCCCGCCCGGTAATGACAGTTTTGATCACCCAAGCGAGTGGGCGGTATTGCAGGGTGTTTTGACTTCCCTGGAATCACAGTTGGTTGCCCCATTTCGGGAAGATTATAAGAAGATCTTGAGCCAAGCCCGAGAGGCGGTATCGCTGGACTATTCGAGGTTCAGATTGGAATGATTGAGGGTGCAGGATCGAAGCCGCATGGGGAGCCATTTCGGCTCTACGTCTTTGCGCCTAACAGTGTGCGAACGATAGACTTCGTTGGGGGCTCACAGCCTAGAGGACGGAGGGTTAGATTAGACACTCTCAAAATACCGCTTCCAGGATATTACAGAAATTGGCGAGATTTGAGCTTGCCTCAGGTATAGCGGATGCGAGGGTCGAGCCAGGCAAGCAACAGGTCCGAAAGAAGCGTTCCAATCACCGTGAGTGCGCTCAGCATCATGATGAAACTGCCGGCGAGATACATATCCTGCGAAATCAGAGCCTGCAGCAGGAGCGGACCTGTCATCGGCAGGTTGAGCACAACCGCAGTGATCGTTGCACCTGAGACCAGCGTCGGCAACACCCAGCCGACCGTCGAGACGAAAGGATTGAGCGCTATGCGAACGGGATACTTCAGGAGCAGCCTGCGTTCGGAAAGACCATAGGCGCGAGCGGTGACGACATAGGGCTTGTTCAGCTCGTCGAGCAGGTTGGCGCGCAGGAGCCTGATCAGCGCCGCAGTGCCATGAAGCCCGAGCACGATGGTCGGAATGATCAGGTGCATCAGAAGATCGGCGACCTTGGCCAAACTCCAGGGCGCCGCCTCGTATTCCGGCGAGAAAAGTCCGCCTATGCCGGCGCCGAAATAGCGGAAGGCGATATACATCAATACAAGCGCGAAGAGAAAGTTCGGAATTGCGAGGCCGATGACACCAAAGAAGGTGGCGACATAATCGCCTACCGTGTTCCGGCGTACCGCCGTGTAGATGCCGATCGGTAGCGACACGGCCCAGATGAAGAGCAGGCTGCAAAGCGCCAGCACGAAGGTGAGGCCGAGCCGATTCCACAGGAGATCGGCGACCGGGCGGYGCCATTCGAGCGAATAGCCGAAATCTCCGCGTAGCAAGATGCCGTTCATCCACTTCCAGTATTGCACATACATCGGGTCGTCGAGACCGTAGCGCTCGCGCATCACGGCCATGGCGCCGGCATCAACGGTCGTGCCCTGCAGATTGAGCTGGGCGACCATCGAGGTAACGAAATCGCCCGGCGGGAGCTGGATGATGATGAAGGTCATCACCGAGATCGCAAACAAGGTAACCAGCATATACAGAACGCGGCGTGCGATGAAGGCTGCCATAAATCTCTCCGAAGTTGATGCCGGCTTGAGGCCGATGGCCCCCGCGCTATCAGGAGCGGAGGCCAATCTTCGCGCCCTACTTCGGCGCGAAATAGAACTGCTCGGGATTTGCGGCGCCGGGATGTGTGTATTCGGTGCTGGCGAGCAGCGTCTTCGGCACGTTGCGCAGTTGCTTGTTGACGATGCCGTAGTCCGTCGTCGGTTGCATGATGCCGATCGTGTAGAACTGTTCCTTGGCGATCTGCATCACCTGCTTCATCAGTTCGAGACGCTTGCCGACATCGACGGTGGCGAAGATCTCGTCGTAGAGTGACATCTGCTTCTTGACGACCTCCGGCGGCTCCTCGGCATTGCTGTCCTTGGCATACCACTGGCCCCAGGCCGTAGCGTAGAAGGATGCCCAGGATGACGGCAGGAAATATTTTGGATCGAACAGCGTATCGGCGCCGCCCGAGGCGGACCAGACCGCCGCATCGTGATCATTGGATTCGACACGCTGGTTAAGGGCCGTCGTGTCGGTCGTGTTGATCAGAAGGTCGATGCCGACATTGCGCCAGTATTTCTTGATGAGCTCCGCGGTATCGATCCACGGCTGGCGCAGCACGGAAATGTCGATGGTGAACTGAATCGGCTTGCCGTCCGGACCGAGCCGGATGCCGTTGCCGTCCTTCTTGGCGAATCCGGCTTCATCGAGCATCTTGTTGGCCAGGGCAGGATCGAACTTGGTAAACTGTGTCGCCATTTCCTCGTCGAAGAGAGGTGACTCGGGACGTTCAACGGTCTGGTATGGCAAGCCCTGGCCGAGCCAGACCACCTCGATGATCTCATCGCGGTTGATCGCTGACGATAGGGCCTCACGAAAAGCCCTGTTGCCGAAGATCTCGCGCTTGACCGGGTTCTTGTTCGTCAGATTGAGCGACACGATCATCAGGTTGGCGCGGTTCGGCAGAACCTCGTAGAAATCGTAGTTGCCGCGCTCCTGGTTATCGAAGAAGGTTCCCTTGTTCTCCGGCGTGGTGACGAAACCGATATAGCTGTCGACCATGTCGAAGTCGCCGTTGGCCGCCTTGAGCAGCGTCACCTGCGGATCGGAGATGATGTCGATCGTCGACTGATCCATGTAGGGCAGCTGGTTACCCTCTGTATCGACCTTGAAATAATAGGGGTTACGCTTCGCCACGACCTGGCTGCCATTGCCCTGGCCGATGCCGCTGGACACGATCCAGGGATTGAGCCGCGGTAGGTCGGGGTTGCGCCAGGCGTCCGCCTTGGCGTTGAAGTTCGACACCCAGTTCTGACCACCGGAGGACTTCGCCTCTGCATCGGCATTCTGGTTGTACTTGGCGTGGAACTTCTCGAGATAGTGCTTCGGATAGGCCGTCGGCACGTTCGGTTCGGGATCGTTCGCCGGCGTTGCGAGCGCCTGCAGAAGCAGACCGTTCGGCGCGGCGAATTTGAACCTCACCGTGTAGTCGTCGATCTTCTCGACGACGAGCGGCTTGCCACCACGCACGGACCAGGTCGGCTTTGTCGGCATGACCTCGGTGTTGGAGTACACGTCCTCGTACCAGAACATCACGTCGGCGGCCGTATAGGGCTGGCCGTCCGACCATTTCATGCCCTCGCGTAGCTTGAAGGTATATTCCGTGCCATCGGCATTGATATCGACCGACTTGGCGACGTTCATGACGACGCCGGGAACGATGTCCTTCTGCTCCATCCCGGGCTGCCATGTTTCCCAGCGGGTGAAGTTTTCGTAGCCGATCGTGCGGACCAGCGAGGAAATATCGCTCGCCGAAGCCATGGTCAGACGCCAGGTTCCGCCGTACTGCCCGACGCTTTCGAAGGGTTTGACGACCAGCGGCTCCTTCGGCAGCCGTTCACTCACCTGCGGCAACTTGCCGGCTGCGACCTCCTGGGCAAGGATCGGTGCTTCCTTGTAGTCCTGCGCAAGGGCGGTACCCGCCGTCAGCACCAGCAAGGCGGCAGCCGTCGATAGCCGCCGCAGCAGTTTCATTCCGATATTCACGTCCATAATTTCTTCCTCCTCGAAGCAGGACGGTCACTGCCGTCAGCCCTGTTCCTCCATTTTCTGCGCGTCAGCGCCTCCCCTCCATGGAAAGCGCCTCGAATGCATCGACCGGTGGCAGTTCGAACCAGGTGTAGCCGTCGCCGTCAGGCCCGGAAGCCGCGATCAGCGACCGTCCGGAGACAAGCGCCTGTGCTTTTCCGTCGGCATTGCGGATCCCGAGCCGCARCCCGTGCACGGCCGGCGCATCCTCGTAAAGATTGTTGCGCTGGCCGCCGAAATTGACGACGTGCACCAGCATGCGCCCGGTCGACGCCTGATGTTGGATCGTCACCTCCAGCGAACCGCGGCCATCGAGCTTTACCGGCGCTGGCGCAATGTTGCGTTCGAGCAAGTCCGAAATCAGCAGGCGGTGGTTGGGCAGGCTGTCGCGGAAGTACTGCCATTCCGGATTCCACGGGATGTAGACCACCTTGCCCTTCCCGTAACCACCGGTGATTACGCCGGGCAAGTCGCTCTCGATATCGGGAAAGCACAGTTCAGGCGGGCCGAAGCGCTGGGGAGGCAGAAGCGTCAACAGCGTCTCGGCGCCGTCCTTCGGATGGGCGACGAAATAGCGGCCATCGAGCATCAGCAGCGTGCTGAGCGGCGTCGGCAGCTCGCCGTCCGCAATCCGGAAATAAGATCCGCGCATATGCATGCGGACGGAGGGCTTGTCCTTGACGGGCAAACTGTCGAGCGCCGGCTTGTCGCGTGCACTGCCGCGTTCGTCGTAGAAGCCGGTATCGCCGGTGACAAGTAGGACGCCGCCGCCCTTGACATAGTCATCGAGGCACCTTGCCTCCTCGTCGCCGAGGCAGGAGATGTTGGCAAGCACGATGGCGTCGTAGCCGGCAAGTATATCCTTGCCGTTTTCCCCCTTGACCAGATCGTCGCTGACGAAATCGAAGGGCAGCCGTGCCTCGACAAGGGCACGGTATGCCCCGCGAAAGGCGGTATCGCCCAGGGCTGCACTGTCTGTCCGCTTGCGGAAAACGCCATTGCTGTGGGAGTGATAGAGACCAATGCGGGCGCCGGAGCGCAGCCCGGTATAGTACGCTTCGTTGTCCCGGTGCCAGCGAAAGAGGTTCGAAATGTCATCGAAGGGGGTCTTGTCGTCCTGATCCATGACACCCAGCAGGTAGTAGTCGAGTGTCGCGCCGCTGGCGAGCTGCTGGGCGAAGCGCAGCATGTGATACCCGCTGGTTTCGGAATGGAAGCGCCAGGCGAAATCGACGAAATTGGTCGAGGTCGAGGAGAAGGTCTTGCCCTGTCCATAGGCAGCCGCCCACCGGGCCTGTTCGCCGGCCTGGTAAGGCCATTCCGGCTGCGGCCGGTCCACGGCGCGCTGTACCTCCATGCGGATCAGGTCGGAATCGCCGCGATGGCCTGTCATCGCCACCTTAGGATTGACCTGCTTGATATGCTTATAGACCTTACTGCGCAGCTCGAGCGAGGTGCGCTCCTTAAAGCTCAGATAGTCGGCATAGGACGGGTCGGAAAAATCCTCCTTGAGCGGCAATTCCTTCTTGTACATGGCGCGGAAGCGTCTGCGGCAATTATCGCAGACGCAGATGCCGAAATAGTCGCCGGAATAGGTGAAGTTGGTATAGCCGAACATGTTGAAGAACACGCCGTCGACATCGTACTTGCCGAGCGATTCCGAAATGATTTCCAGCGCGTAGTCCTGATACCAGCCGCCGTTGACGCAAGCTTGGTAGGTGCCGTTGTATTCGAGCGCATCGCCCTTGATGTTGTGCACAAACCAGTTGGGATGGGCCTCGTAGGCGATCCGGGTAGCCTTCGACATGTCGAAGCGGCCGACCAGGGAGAGGCCTTCCGCATGTGCCGCCTCGATGGCATCGCCCAGAGCGTCACCCTTCATGAAAGGGTTGATGGCATGAAGCGGCAGTTTGGTTGGATAGAAGGCGAAAATGCCGCCGATATTGTAAAGCAACACGTCGGCGCCGAATTCACGGACCTCCTTCGCAAGCTTCTTTTGATCGTAGAGCGCGTCGGGCTGGCGCAGATTGGTCTGCACCATGCGGTAGGGCCGCCTCCACCAGACCGGCCGCGCCGCGGCCGCGGCCTTGTTCTCAACAGCATCAAGCAGCATTCTCGGTTACTCCCTTCAAATCGAGATTTTCGGCGTGGTGGCAAGCGACCTGCGTTCCGTTAACGTCCTTGGCCGCCGGATCCTCCGTCCGGCAGAGGTCGGTCGCGAACGGACACCGCGGATGGAAGGCGCAGCCGACCGGGCGGTTGGCCGGATCGGCAACCTCGCCCTTCAGCCGCATGCGCTTTTGGCTGCGAGCAAGGCGCGGATCGGGACGCGGCACCGAAGCAAGAAGTGCGGCCGTATAGGGATGGCGGGGGCGCGAGAAGAGCTGGTCAGTCGTCGCCAACTCCACCACCCTGCCCGCATACATAACGGCGACGCGGTCGGAAATGTATTCGACGACACCGAGATCATGCGAGATGAAGAGGTAGGTCAGGTCGAACTCTTCCTGCAGGTCCTGCAACAGGTTGAGCGTCTGCGCCTGGATTGAGACGTCGAGCGCCGAAACGCATTCGTCGGCGACGACGATCTTCGGACGCACCGACAGGGCGCGGGCAATGCCGATGCGTTGCCGCTCGCCGCCGGAGAAGGCATAGGGGTAGCGAGCCATATATTCCGGGCGAAGTCCCACGCGACGCATCAGGTCGGCGACGCGACTTTCGACTTCCGCCTGGTCGGTCACCCCAAAATTGCGCAGAGGCTCGGCGATGATGTCGACTACCCTCCGGCGCGGGTTGAGTGAGGCGAAGGGATCCTGAAAGATCATTCTGATGTCGGCACGGTAGGGCCGCATCTCGATAGGCGTCAGATGCGAAAGGTCGACCGTCTCACCATCCTTCCGGTAGAGGATACGGCCGTCGGTCGGTTCCAGCACCCGCACCAGCGCCTGTCCGAAGGTGGTCTTGCCGCAGCCGGATTCCCCGACCAGGCTCAGCGTCTCRCCGGCCCGGATGGCAAGCGTAACGCCATCCACCGCCTTGATATGGCGCACCGGGCGCTTGAGGAAGCCCGACGTCACTGGGAAGTGCACCTTGACATTCTCGGCCCGGATCAGCGGTTCGCCGGCAGAAAGCTCGTTCCTGGTATGGCCGGTATGGATCATGTTCATACTCCCGCCTCCACCGGATTGCTGCTCTTGATATGCTGCGGGTCGCGAAGGTGGCAGGCGCCGAAATGGTTGGGCCGCAGTTCCTTCAGCGCGGGATCCGCCCGGTCGCAAAGGCCGGCCACGGCCTCCGGACAGCGCGTATTGAACGGACAGCCGGTCGGCCGGTTCAGCGGATGCGGCACCATACCCTCGATCGCCGTGAGGCGCTTGCCGGCCGAATGCCGCGCACCAAGCTTGGGGATGGAGGCGAGCAGCGCGAGCGTATAAGGATGCTGCGGGTCGTAGAAGATATCTTCGACGCTGCCACGTTCGACGACTTGGCCGAGATACATCACTGCCACCTCGTCGGCGATCTCCGCGACCACGCCGAGATCATGGGTGATGAACATGACGGCCATGCCGGTTTCATCCTGAAGTGTGCGCATGAGCTCGAGAATGTTCGCCTGTGTGGTGACGTCGAGCGCCGTTGTCGGCTCATCGGCGATCAGCATGGCCGGCCGGCAGGCAAGTGCCATCGCGATCATCACGCGCTGCCGCATGCCGCCAGACAACTCGAATGGATAGGCGGCGAGCCGCCGGCGCGGATCGGGTATGCCGACGCGATCGAGCGCCTCGACCGTTCGCTCGATCGCCGCTTTGGTGCCGATCTTGTGGTGCAGCAGGATCTTTTCCACCAGCTGGTCGCCAACCGTGTGCACGGGGCTTAGCGAATTCATCGGCTCCTGGAAGATCATCGCGATGTCGCGGCCGCGGATCGCGCGGATCTCCTTGCCCGTCGGGTCGAGCGCCGCGATGTCGACACTGCCGCTGCCGTCACGGCTGAACACCATGCTGCCGTCGACGACGCGGCCGGGCGGCGTGACGATCTGCAGCACAGAACGCGCCATCATCGACTTACCGGAACCGGATTCGCCGACGACGCAAAGGGTCTTGCCACGGCGAACATCAAGATTAACGCCATTGACCGCCTTGATGAGACCCTCGCGAAGATGGAAGTGGGTCTTCAGTCCGCGAACCGAAAGGACGGGTGTCTCGGATGTAGTGCTCATGAGTATGGATCCGCAGCATCACGGAGGCCGTCGCCGAGGAAATTGAGGGACAGCACCGTCACGATGACAAGGACGCCCGGCGCCAGAAGCCAGGGCGCCTCTGCCAGTGAGCGGATGTTCTGGGCTTCCTGCAGCAGCACGCCCCAGCTAACGACGGGCGGGCGAAGGCCGATCCCCAGGAAGGAGAGCGAAGTCTCGGCGATGATCATCGCCGGAATTGCAAGCGTCGTCGCCGCGATGATGTGACTGATAAAGCCCGGCACGAGATGGCGAGTGATGATCTTCATCTCCGAAGTGCCGTCCAGGCGGGCGGCGACGACAAAGACCTCGTTGCGCCACGACATGAATCGCCCCCTTACCTCGCGGGCAAGCGAAGTCCAGCCGATCAGCGAGATGATCATCGTGATGATGAAGTAGACGAGGATCGGCGACCAGGTCACCGGGATTGCCGCGGCGAGACCCATCCACAGCGGGATCGTCGGCACTGACATGATGAATTCGATGACCCGCTGAATGGCATTGTCCACCATGCCGCCGACATAGCCGGAGATACCGCCGAGTAGGACGCCCAGTACGAGGCTGATCGCCACGCCGATCAGACCCACCGAGGTCGACACACGCGTGCCGTAGATCAGGCGGCTGAGCACATCGCGCCCGAGCCTGTCCGAACCCAGGAGATAGAAGGGCTGCGCCGGATCTTTCGGCCCGATCAGGTGGATGTTGGAGGGAAACAGGCCCCAGAGTTTATAGGGCTCGCCGCGCACGAACAGGCCGACCGGTATGCGCACATTGGGATCGGCCGCAAAGACCTTGCGCAGTGTCTTCGGATCACGCTTCGAGCTGAACCCGGTCACATGCGGCTCGAAGTGATAGGAGCCGGCCTCGTCCACGAAGAACAGCTTGATCCCCTGCGGCGCCAGCATCGTATAGGCGGAATCATAATGGTCAGGTGTGCGCGGCGCCAGGAACTCCGCGAAGATGGCAACGAGATAGATCAGGAGAATAACGATCCCGCTCCAATAGGCGAGCTTGTGTTCCTTGAACTTAAGCCATATCAGCTGGCGCTGGCTGGCAAGACCGATGGCCGCAGCGGCGGCTACAGTCTGCGGCGGCGCAGGAGCATCTGCGATCACCGCCATTTCGGTGTACTCCGGCCGGCATCTTTGGCCAGGCTGTTGATCCCATCGCAAGGCAACGCAGACATGGCCACAGGCTCCTCCCTTAGCCGCAACTCCACATCGAAAATAGGAGCAATGTTTGCTTATTGTTAGCCTAACTTTATGACAAAATAACCGGGCGTCAAGCGGATTGTTTGCTCGCAACGATCAAAAAGGCAGATATGAACGACCTTGCTGCRCCTGCGAAAACGCGGATATTGTAGGAAATCCATCGACATATGGCGGAGAAAATGGTGATTTGCGTAGGTACGTCGTGAGAACATAGTGCAATGCAGAATGTGTTTTGATTGACAGGCGCCGCAACAGTAACCTAACAAATACAAAAATTGCGCTTCTTGCCTTGCCGCAATTTGCCCTATTGGAAAAGAACACCGATGAGCCGTGTCACTTTGCAGGAAATCGCCGATCATCTCGGAATTTCGAAATTCGCCGTCTCCAGAGCGCTGACCGGCAAGCCCGGTGTCAGCGAGGACACGCGGCGCAGCGTCCTTTCCATCGCCGAACAGTTTGGGTACATCGCAAGGCGCACGAAAGTGACGTCGCAATCGATCGAAGTGATCTTTCACGACCGGACCGTCGCCAACCGTGAGCTGTGGATCGACGTCCAGCACGGCATCGAGATGGAAGCGACACGCTTCGGCTGTTCGATGGCGGTGCGCTGGACGAACGATCACCGCATCATAGAGCGGCTGGAGGATGCTTCGGTCGGCTTCATCATGGTCGGCCCTCAGGAACGGAAGATGTTCGACGCCGCCCGTGACAGTTCAGTCCCTGCCGTCGTCGTCGCCCATATCGTTCCCGAACTCTATACGATGGACCAGATTACCGCGACGGACGTCGAGGCCGGCGTCTTCGTCGCGAAATTTCTCTACGACCTCGGACACCGGCGCATGGTCTATGCCCACGGACAGCTCGGCTATCCCGGCCGCTATGCGCGTCTTCGGGGCTTCTCCGAGGCGATCGCCGAACTGGAAGGCGCCGAGTTGCGGGAGATCGCGTTCAAGGAGGACTATATGGCAGCCGACCTTCGTGAGGCAGTGGTGAAGATGGCCAATGAGGGCTTCGAGCCGACAGCGGTCTTCTGCGGTAGCGACGGTGTTGCTGTCACCGTCGTTTCCGAGCTGATGCGCATGGGCATTTCCGTGCCTGACGACATTTCGGTGGTCGGCCATGCGGATTATCCGATCGCTACCCAGGTCTCGCCCAACCTGACCACGATCCACATGCCGCACAAGCAGATGGGGATCGCTGCCGTGCGCCAGCTTCTGTCGCGTATCGGCCTCAACGGGCAGCTGAACGACCTGCCGCCGCAGCGGCTGAGCCTCGTTCCGCACCTGGTCGAGCGGCAGTCGACCGCGCCGGCAACGACGAAATCCTGGAAGTCCAAGCTTTGACGACGAGAGAACCTGTGAGGAGACGTTCATGAACATCGGCTTTGTCGGGCTTGGCGTCATGGGTAGGCCGATGGCCGGGCACCTGATTGACGCAGGCCACTCGCTGTCGCTCCATCGCGTCAAGGAAGTCTCGCGCGATCTCGTCGAGAAAGGCGCTTTTGCGGCGGAAAGCGCAGCGCAGGTCGCCTCGCAGTCGGACGTGGTGATCCTTATGTTGCCCGACACGCCCGATGTAGAGGCGGTTCTTTTCGGTGCAGACGGCGTCGCCGCGGGATTGTCGCCAGGCAAGCTGGTGATCGACATGAGTTCGATCTCGCCGATCGCCACCAAGGATTTTGCCGCCAGGATCGGCAAGCTCGGCTGCGCCTATCTGGACGCACCTGTTTCGGGCGGCGAGGTTGGCGCCCGAAACGCGGCGCTGACGATCATGGTCGGCGGCGAGGAGGCACCCTTTCGCCGCGCGCTGCCGCTCTTCGAGAAGTTGGGCAAGAACATCACGCTGGTCGGCGGCGTCGGCGACGGCCAGACCGCGAAGGTCGCCAACCAGATCATCGTGGGGCTGACGATCGAAGCGGTGGCGGAAGCATTGCTCTTTGCCAGGAAAGCCGGCGCCGATCCGGCAAAAGTCAGGCAGGCCCTGATGGGAGGGTTCGCCGCCTCGCGCATACTCGAGCTGCATGGCGAACGCATGATCAACCGCACTTTCGATCCGGGCTTCCGCATTGCGCTGCACCGCAAGGATATGACACTGGCCGTCGACAGCGCACGGGCGCTGGATCTGGCCCTGCCGAATGTCGCCATGGTGCAGCAGATGATGAATGCCGCCGTTGCGCTCGGCGACGGCGGCAAGGACCACTCCGCGCTGATCCGCACGTTGGAGACGCTCGCCAGCCTCCCCGAGGCCTAGCGCTGCGGTGGACGAGATATCGGAACACGATGAGCAACGTCACCCTCGACATGATCGCCACGCAGCTCGGCGTCTCGAAATTCTCGGTCTCGCGTGCGCTTTCCGGCAAACCCGGTGTCAGCGAAAAGACGCGGCGCAGTATCATCGCGGCCGCCGAGCAGCTCGGCTATCGCATTCCCCGCCTGAAGAGCGGCGATAGCCGCTCGATCGGCGTGATCTTCCACGATCGCAACGTCGCAAATCGCGAACTTCGGGGTGACCTGCAACTCGGCATCGAGGCCGAAACGAACCGCTGGGGTCTTTCGATGGCGCTGCGCTGGACCAGAGATCACAGGATCGTTTCCCGGATTGAAAAATCGACGGTCGGTTTCATTCTCGTCGGTCCTCACGACGCCGATATGCACAAGGCGGTGCGCGACAGCCAGCGGCCAGCCGTCACAGTCAACCACCGCGTTCCGCCCCTCGACGGCATGGACCAGGTYTCGTCCACCGATGTCGAAGCTGGCGAGTTCGTCGCCGATTTCCTGCTCGGCCTCGGCCATCGCCGGATGGTCTATGTGCAGGGGCAGGCCGACTATCCCGATCGCGAGGCGCGCTTGCACGGTTTTGCCCGCATGGTCGCCGACCGTAACGATGCGGGCGTCCGCGCGATGACCCTCGAATCTGATGAGGAACCCTCGGCCTTCCGCTCGTCGCTAATCGCGATGATCGACGATGGTTTCGTGCCGACGGCCTTCTTTTGCGGCAGCGACGGCGTGGCAGTCACCGTCGTCTCAGAGCTTGTCCGAATGGGACTGAGGGTTCCCGATGATGTCAGCGTCATCGGCCATTCCGACGATCCGATAGCCTTGCATATATCGCCGAAACTCACCACGCTGCACCTGCCGCACAGGCAGATGGGGCTGACCGCCGTGCGGCTGCTGCTCTCACGGGCGGRCCTAATTCTGCCTGTTGCCGATCCGACGCCGATGCGTGTCAGTCTGGTCCCGCATCTGGTCGTCCGCCAGACGTCAGGGCCGCCAGGCCCCGGATCCTGGCATTCACGGCTTCGGCGCTAACCCTGTTGCCCGTTCATGCGCCAGCGATCTCCGGTGCAAAGCGGACGCGATGCATCATGCGCTTTTGGCGCGGATCAGGACTGGGCACGGCCGAGATCAGGGCTCTGGTATAGGGTTCGTCGGGGCTGGTGCAGATCTTTTGCGAGGATCCGACCTCCACGACCCTGCCCTTGTACATCACCGCGACACGGTCGCAGAAATAGCGGATGACCGATATGTCGTGCGAGATGAAGATGAAGCTCAAGTCGAGGCGCGTCTGTATGTCGAGCAGCAGATCAAGGATCTGGGACCGGATCGAGACGTCGAGCGCAGACGTCGCCTCGTCGGCGACGATGACCCTCGGATCGAGCGCCAGCGCCCGTGCGATGCCGATGCGCTGCCGCTGGCCGCCCGAAAAGGCGTGCGGATAGCGGTCCATTGTGTCCGGCGACAGGCCGACCATACTCAGCAGTTCCGCGACCCGACCGTCACGCGCCTTGCCGCTCGCCCTGCCGGCGATACGAAGCGGGTCGCCAACGATCTGCTTCACGGTCATGCGCGGATTAAGCGAGGCGAAAGGATCTTGAAAGATCAGCCGAACCTGCGCGTGATAGGCGCGCAGGGCGGCACTGCGCATCCCCAGGACGTCGCTGGTAACGCCATTTGCCTGGCGGTAACTGATCGATCCCGTGGTCGGTTCCGTGATCCGCATGATCAGCCGGCCGAGCGTCGTCTTGCCGGAACCGCTTTCACCGACGATACCGAGGTTCTCGCCGGGATAAAGATCGAGACTGACGTCATCGACCGCACGCAGGCCGCCGCTCCAGCTGCCGTCAGCGGCCTGCTTCGATCCGTAATATTTGCTGAGATTGCGGACCGAGA
The DNA here is from genome assembly GCF_001854865.1 of Rhizobium sp. LCM 4573. Taxonomy (GTDB): domain Bacteria; phylum Pseudomonadota; class Alphaproteobacteria; order Rhizobiales; family Rhizobiaceae; genus Neorhizobium. The sequence continues at coordinate 262,675 of NZ_MDDW01000003.1, forward strand.
GCACCGGTTCGACCCTGCTTGCGGCGCGATCGTCACGCTCCCGAGAACTGTGCTCGAGCTTGCGCGTGGCCTCCAGCAGGTGGCGGGTATAGGAATGCTGGGGGTCGTGGAAGATCGCCTCCACAGGCCCTTTCTCCACGATCTCGCCGTTGCGCATCACCGCGACTTCGTCTGCCACCTCGGCTACGACGCCCATATCGTGGGTGATCAGCAGAACCGCCATGCCGCGGCGCTGCTGCAGCCGCTTGATCAGGTCGAGGATCTCGGCTTGCGTTGTCACATCGAGCGCCGTCGTCGGTTCGTCGGCGATCAACACGTCGGGATTGCACGCGAGCGCCATAGCGATACAGACGCGCTGGCGCATGCCACCGGAATACTCAAAGGAATAGCGGTTGGCCATTTCCGCCGGATTCTTGATCTCGACCTGGCCCAGCAGTTCGATGGTGCGCTTGCGCGCCTCGGCCTTTTCAAGATGAAGATGGATCTGCAGGACCTCGTCTATCTGGTCGCCGATCGTGTGGAAGGGCGACAGCGCCGACATCGGCTCCTGGAAGATCAGCCCGACCTTGCCGCCGCGGACGGCACGGATCTGCGGCCCATTGGCCTTCAAGGTAGTAATGTCGATCACCTCGGCCTCGCGCGTCAACACGATCCTGCCGGAGGTGATGCGGCCAGGCTTGTCGACGATCTGCAGCAGCGAGCGTGCCGTCACCGACTTGCCCGAGCCGCTTTCTCCCACGAGGCAGAGCGTGCCGCCCCGCTTGATCGAGAAGCTGACATCCTTGACCGCCTTGAACACCGAGGTCCGCAGTTGGAATTCGATGGAGAGCTTTTCCACCTTGAGAACGTCTGCCGTCATGGGTTCGCTCATCAACGGTCTCCTAATCGGAATAGGGATCGGCAGCGTCGCGAAGACCATCGCCGAGGAAGTTGAGGGCCAGAACCGTCGTGATCACAGCGACGCCGGGCAGAAGCAGCCACGGCGCAGTGGCGACGGTACGGATGTTCTGTGCCTCCTGCAGGAGCACGCCCCAGCTGACGACAGGCGGACGCAGACCGACACCAAGGAAGGAAAGCGCCGTTTCGCTGAGGATCATCACCGGGATCGCAAGCGTCACCGCCGCAATGATGTGGCTGGCAAAGGAAGGCAGCATATGACGGAAGATGACGCTCATTTCGCGGGCGCCGTCGAGGCGTGCCGCCGTGACGAAGTCCTCATTCTTCATTGCTAGGAACCGACCCCGCACCACCCGCGCCAGGCCTGTCCAGCCAACGAGCGAGAGGATGATGGTGATCATGAAGTAGACCTGCAGCGGCGGCAGGGTCGGCGGGATCGCCGCGGCAAGTCCCATCCACAGCGGGATGGTCGGAATGGCGAGCAGGAATTCGATGACGCGCTGGATCGCCGTATCGATGCCGCCGCCATAATAGCCGGAAAGACCGCCGAGAATGATGCCGAAGACAAGGCTGAGCGACACGCCGACGAGACCGACCGTCATAGACACGCGCGTGCCATGGATGACGCGACTCAGCATGTCGCGACCCAGCCGATCCGCGCCCCACAGATACATGGGCTGGCCGGCCTTGACGGGACCGATCAGATGGATGCTGGAAGGAATGAGGTTCCAGAGCTTGTAAGGCGCGCCGCGCACGAACAGGCCCACGGGAATTTTCGTCTCYGGGTCGATGACGAATTCGCGTGCGAAGCTCTCGGGATTGACGCGCACCTTGTAGCCGTGGACATAGAGGCCGAACTCGCCATTGTCCCACATGTGCAGCCGCTGCGGCGGCGCATAGGTATAGCGGGCCGAATAGTCCCCTGCTCCCTGCGGCGCCAGGAATTCGGCGAAGGCCGCCACGAGATAGATGCAGATCACCACGATGCCGCTCGCGACAGCGAGCCGATGCTTTTTGAACTTCCACCAGGCCAGCTGCCAAGCGCCGGCATGTTCTGCGTCCTTGATATGCGTGACCTCCTCGGCTGCGCCCGCACCCTTGGCAGCCATGGTCCTGGCGGTCTTGTTCCGGGTCCAGGTGAACAAAGATCTTACTCCCTCAGTTCGTRCCATCACCCGTGCCTCATTTGTAGCGAATGCGGGGATCGAGCCATGCAAGCAGCAGATCCGAGATCAGTGTTCCGATGACGGTCAGCACCGAGAGCATCAGGATCATCGCGCCGGCGAGATAGACGTCCTGCGCGATCAGCGCCCGCAGCAGGAGCGGGCCTGTCGTCGGCAGGTTGAGGACGATCGCGGTCACCGTCGCACCGGATACCAATTCCGGCAGCGTCCAGCCGAGCGTCGAAACGAAGGGGTTGAGAGCGGCGCGAACCGGATATTTCAGGATCAGCCGCCATTCAGAAAGTCCCTTGGCTCGGGCAGTCGTCACGTAGGGCTTGTAGAGTTCGTCGAGCAGGTTGGCGCGCATGATGCGTACGAGCGCGGCCGTGCCGGAGCAGCCAAGCACGATAACCGGTACGATCAGGTGCTGTGCGAGATCGATGAATTTGCCCCAGCTCCAGGGCGCATCGACATATTCACGGGAGAAGAGCCCATCGATACTGATGCCGAGGAAACGCAACGCCGCATACATGAGGATCAGGGCGAGCAGGAAGTTTGGGACCGCCAGGCCGACAAAGGCAAAGAAGGTGGCGGCATAGTCGCCGATCGAATATTTGCGGACCGCAGAGTAGATGCCGATCGGCAGCGAGATCACCCAGGTGAAGACCAGAGCCGTCAGCGACAGGACCACGGTCAGGCCGAGACGGTTCCACAGGAGATCGGAAACGGGCGCATCCCAGTCGAAGGATCGGCCGAAGTCACCGTAGAGCACGATGTTGGAGATCCAGATCCAGTATTGCACCCAGATCGGCTGGTCGAGCCCGTACTGGCGACGCAGCATGGCCAGCGTGTTCGGATCGACCGTATCACCGGCCTGCGACATCTGCGCCGCCAGTGTGGTGACGAAGTCGCCGGGTGGCAGCTGGATCAACGCGAAGGCGACGATGGAGATCGCGATCAGTGTCGGTATCATGTAGAGCAGACGTTTCAAGACGTAGCGCGGCATGGCAGTCCTCCCCCTCGATCCTGCTTAAGCGTCCCGGGTCCAGAGATCTTCCTTCGTCATCCGGTTAAGCATCGCTTCCCCCGTCCGGTAGCGGCGGAAATTCTCGACGATCACATCGACCGACCGGTCGACCTTGTCGGGTAGGGCCGCGGTAAAATGCGGGGTGATCAGCACGTTCGGCGTATCCCACAGCGGATGATCAGCCGGCAGCGGTTCCGGACTTGTGACATCGAGACCGGCGCCCGCCAGCCGCCCGTCCTTCAGTGCTTCGATCATCGCATCCTGGTCAATGACACCGCCGCGGGACAGGTTGACGATGATCGCCGACCGTTTCATTCGGGCGATCTGCTCGCGTCCGATCATCCGGTAAGTCGCATCCGAAAGGTTGAGCACCAGCGCCAGAATGTCAGCCTCTGCGAGGATTTCGTCGATGGTCTCGTTCCTGTCGGCGCTATACATTCGATCGACACCCGGCGGCGGCGGGAGATCGCGGCGGCGATAACCGAGAACGCGCATGTTGAAGGCCTTGGCCCGGCTCGCAAGCGCAACGCCGGTATGCCCCATGCCCAGGATGCCGATCGTGCGGCCGTAGAGCGCGCGAAGATCCATCATCTCGGGCGTGCGCCGCCATTCGTGGCGCTTCTGCGCCTCATAGAAATCCGGGTAGCGCGAGCAGAGCATCAACGAGAACATCAGCACATGTTCGGCAAGCGCAGGACCCGACCGGCCGGCAGAGCCGGTGACGACGAGGCCGCGTTCAAAGACTTCGGGCCTTGCGGATTTCGTCAAGCCGGCATGGTCACAGTGAACCCATTTCAGGTTCGCAGCAGCGATGTGGCGATCGTCGAGGTCGCCGGAAAGGATGGCGACTTCGGCTTTTTCAAGCGCAGCCGAAACCGCTGCCGGATCCCTGGTATCCACGAGCAGCATGCGGTCGGAGCCGATCGCTTCCTCCAGCCGCTGCCAGTGCCCGGCGTCGAAAGGGAGGTCGCGCGCGACGAAGACAATAGGTTCCGACATCGATAACTATTCCTGGATTGCTGTTTGACAGGATGCGGGCAACTGCGCCTGCCCGCCCGGTAAGATGACGCCTGAAAAAGCCCGCCCCGGGCGGAGGAGACGACAGGGCGGGCCCCAGCAGCCCTACGACTTGGTCATGAAGTACTGCTCAGGATTGGTCGGACCCGGCGTCGGATAGATCCATGAAGCAGGCATAGAAGCCGGCACGTTGTGGAAGTTCGTCTTCTTGACGCCGTAACCGCTTGCCTCCCAGGCGATGCCCATCGTCCAGAACTCGTCGGCGGCAATGTCGAGGATCTGGTTCATCAGCTTGACCTGTTCGTCGGCGCTCGCGGAGGCTTGCAACTGGCCGTAGAGTTCCATCTGCTTGAGGGCGGCCGCAACGGGCTTCTCGGGCTTGACCTGAGCGGAGTCCGGATTGACGCCCAGGAAGTAGGCAGCCCAGGCAGGCGCCCAATAATAGCTGTCGGTGTTGGACGGGAACCACCAGCGCGGATCGAGAACGACCTCCTGGCCGGAACCGCCGCCGCGCTCCCAGGCGACTCCTTCGAGTTCCCCGGCGTCCTGACGCGTCTGGATCAGCGTACGGTCGAGCGGCGTCGGYGTCATCGCGATGCCGACCTTTGCCCATTGCGCGGCCACCAGTTCCAATGCGTCGCCGAAGACCGGATTGGCAGCGCTATAGGCGAAGGTGAAGGCGAAGGGCTTGCCATCGGGGCGCAGGCGCATGCCGTCCGACCCCTTGTTCGGCAGCACTTTGTCGAGGAAGCTGTTGGCCTGTTCGACGTCGTATTCGGTGTACTGCTTGGCAAGGCGCTCGTTGTAGTAAACCGAGCCTGGCGTCACCGAGCTCTGGGCGATTTCGCCCTGCCCCAGCCAGACGACGTCGAGCACTTCCTGGCGGTCCATGCCGTAAGAGAGGCCGATGCGGAAATCCTTGTTCTGGAAGATCGCCCGCGTATCGGGATCCTTGTGGTTGAGATTGAACATCATGACCATGAGGTTCGGGCTCGCCGGTTTTTCCTCGAAGAATTCGAAGCCACCCTTTTCGCGGCCCTCGAAGAGCACCGGCTTGTTGGCTGCGACCGCCAGATTGCGGTCCTGGAAGTCGATGTCGCCGGCAAGCGTTTTCGCGACGAGAACCTGGGGATCGGAGAGCACGTCGAAATGGCGGATATCGATATAGGGCAGTTGGTTACCTTCCGTGTCGACCTTCCAGTAGTAGGGATTGCGCTCGGCGATCGCCTGCGTTGCCGAACCGCTGCCGTAACCGGTCTTGAATATCCATGGGTTGATCGTCGGCACGTCGACATTGGACCAGAAGTTCGACCGGTTGACCATCAGGCCCACCCAGTCGGACTGGCCGGAGGTGGAGATCTCCTTCTGGATGTCGGGATTGTACTTGGGGTGGAATTTTTCCAGATAATGCCGGGGATAACGGACCGTTGCATTGTCGAGCGGCCGCGCCGTGGCGAGATACTGCAGGAAGATGCCCTTCGGGTTCTTGAAATTGAACTGGAAGGTGGTCTTGTCGACCATCTTGAAGTCGACCGGCGAACCATCGGTATTGATAAAGGGTTCCGAAGGGGTCGGCGTGAACTGTTTATTGGTGAAAAGATCCTCGTACCAAAAGCGCACGTCGTCGGCGGTGAAGGGGGCACCGTCCGACCATTTCATGCCGTCGCGAAGATGGACGGTGAAACTCTTGGCGTCCTCACTGACCTCAATCGATTCGGCGATGTTCGGCACGACTTCCTTCCAGTCGGGAGACCAGCGCATCAGGTTTTCATAAGAGACCGTTCTCAGGATCCAGCCATCGTCGGAACCGCCGACCAAGGCCGAGCGCCAGGTCCCGCCATATTCACCGACGCGTTCGGCCGGCTTGACGACCAGCGGGTTCTTCGGCAGGCGCTCTTCAAGCGGCGGCAGGCTCTTTGCTTCGACCAGCTTTGCCAGCATCGGCGATTCGCCGGCTGCCGCGGGAAGCGCGGCGCCCAAGGCAAGGGCAAGGCCGCAGGCGACCGACATCCGCCGGGCCGCCGCAGCCACAAACATTCTCGCAAGCATCTTCATCCGACTCCTCCCAAAGTCTGCGTATAGGAAGTGACCGTGTTACTGCCCGCCTGCCCTCCGTCTTTTCAGACGGATCACCGCAAACCGCGCAGGCATTCACCTCACATTGGGGATGATATCGGATAATGTGCGATTTTTGTATAAAAATCCATTAAGTTGCGAATGTTAGGTAGTTTAATGTGTTATTTCAGATAAATAGTGGGCACATCGCAACTCCGGCAACTCACATTGCCTCCTCACCCGCATCCCTCAGGCGATCGCGCCGCATGTTGGCAAGGAACACCGCGCGCGAATTGCGCATATGCCGCTCGATGACCTCGATGGCCTTGTCGGGATCGCCCTTTTCCACCGCTTCGATCAATTCCCAGTGCTCACTGCTCGATCGCCGCATGTGGGCGAGCGTGAGCGGATTCTTGCGCGACAGGGCCCGCAGCCAACCATTGTGCTGTTTCATGATCCGCACCGCCTCGACATTGAAATGCCGCTCGATGATGAAATCATGGAAGGCGAGATTGTTCTGGTGGAAGCTCGGATAGTCGGCTGCGTCAACCGCGGCCTGGCAGCCCTCCTGGTAGCGCTTCAGGACCGCGACGTCCTCAGGTGTCGCGTATTCCACGAAAGCCCTGACAAAATAGGGTTCCAGGAGCCCGCGGATATCGAAGATATTCTGGACGAGATCCTCGTTGATCAGCCGCACGCGGGCGCCGCGGTTATGCATGATGACGACGAGCCCCTCACCTTCCAGGGCCTGCAGTGCCTCACGGGCCGGATTGGTACTCGTTTGGTAGCGCTCGACGATTTCCGACACTTTCAGCCGCGCGCCGGCCGGGATGCGGCCTTCGAGAATGTCGTCGCGCAGCAGCTGCTGCAGGCGTCCATAACCCGGTTCGCGCACCTCCCGGCCCTCGGCTGCCTTGCCGCGTACTGCGGATGTCTGTCCTTGCCTGGCAGCGCGCTGCTCCATGATCTCTCCCTTTGCGGTTGGACAACTGTTCGCGAAGATTAGCATCAATCTGAGGGCACGGATCAAGAATTTTACACGTTCCCCATAAAACCCGGCACTCATTCGGCAGGATATTGACATATCACACATAATCATGGACATTTTATGTGTTATTTACTCATAACGCATGCTCGGACAGGCCGGCCGCGCCCGCAAATCCGAAAATCGGGAGGAAATCATGACGGAGTGGTGGCGCCGCACGCAGCGCATTGTTCAGACCAATCTGCGGCTGACCGATGGCACCCTGGATCCCGAGCGGCTGGCGGCCGACGTCGCAGCCTTCGGCGCGACGGCGATGCTGTTCAATGTCGGCGGCATCTTCGCCTGGTACCCGACCGAACTTGGTCTTCAGGCGAAGAACCCCATGCTTCAGGGTGACTTGCTCCGCCGCATGATCGATGCCGCGCATCGTCACGACATCCGCTTCATAGGCCGGTACGACCTGTCAAAGGCAACCCGGATCGCCTACGATGCACACCCGGAATGGTTCTGCCGCGACCGCGAAGGACACGCCTTCGAATACAACGGCACCTATCAGGCTTGCGTCAACGGCGGCTGGTATCACCATCAGGGTGTCCAGGTGCTCAAGGAATCCCTTGGCCGCTACGATATCGACGGGCTGTTCTTTAACATGTTCGGTTATCTCAGCACCGACTACAGCTACCGGCAGTATGGGCTTTGCCACTGCGAAAACTGCCGGCGCGAATTTCATGCCTTCTCGGGCGAGGAGCTGCCCCAACGCGCCGATGTCTCCGACAGGCTGTACCGCGCCTATCTGCGCTTCCAGGAGATCACCAGCCGGGCGCTTTCGGAAGAGATCTGCGACGTCGTCAAATCGGTCCGTCCGGGCGTTGCCGTCTCGAACATGGGCCGCAGAAGCGACTTCTTCCGCGGCGAGGTAAACCGCCGGCTGGACCGTCCGCATCCCGAATGGGTGCACCTCTCCGGCGAAGAGGCCCGCAACTTCCGCTCACTTGGCGGCGGTCATACTCGCTATTCCAGCGCATTGACGCATTTTGTCGACTTTCCCTGGCGCTACAGCGCCGAGACGGGCGCCGCGCAGGCATTGCGCCTCGCCCAGCAGCTCGCCAAYGGGGCGGATCCGCATTACTATTTCATGGGTAAGCTCGATCAGGCCGACCGCAAGCCACTACCGGCCGTGCGGGCGATTTTCGACTATCACCGCGACAACGAAGCGCTCTACGGCGATCTGGAATCCGCCGCCCGCGTCGCGCTCTACACGTCACACAAGTCGCGCCGCTACCATCCGCGCAGTGGAGCTTCCATCGCCGCCTTCCGCGGTGCCTATCGGGCGCTGGTCGATGCCGGCATCGCTTTCGACACGATCCATGACCTGCGGGCCGGTGAAGCGGATTTTGCCGAGGCGCACAGCCGCTATGAGACGATCATCCTCGCCGGCGCCGGCTGCATGAGCCAGGCCGAGGCGACGTCGCTGGACGCCTTTGTCGAGGCCGGCGGCACGCTGCTGATGATCGGCGATGCCGCCAGCTATGACGAAACAGGCGAGCCGCTGCCGCAGAACCGGTTGAACTCCCGTCCCTTCACCAAGGTGGAGGAGGTTCTCGAGGAGATGCGCGGCGGTTATGTCAGGACGAGCCCCGGCACCCGCACCCTCGGCGGGCTCGATTCCGATCTCATCCTGCTGGATGGTCCCTACCGACGCGTCATCCCCAAGCCCGGCGCCCGGACACTCTATTCGGTCCTCCTGCCGCAGCGTTTTGGGCCGCCGGAACTCTGCTATCCGGATCCGGAACTCGACACCGACCTGCCAGGTGTGTTGCTTGCAGGTCACGGCAAGGGACAGGCGATCTATATCCCATGGAACGTCGACATGCTCTACCACGAGCACGGGCTGCTCGAGCACCGTGCGCTGCTCGCGCAATTGGCGTTGAAGTTCGCACCGGCGAAAATCTCCCTATCCGCGCCGCGGCGGCTCGAAATGACCGTGCAGCGTCATCGCGAAAGCGGTGATCTCGTCGTGCATCTGGTGAATTACTCCGGTCAGAACGACAATTGCTATGACGAGCCGATCACCATCCACGACATGGATCTCCTGCTTGACCTGCCGGTTGTCACCTGCCGCGCTCTGGTAGCAGGCAAGGCTCTGGCCGTCGAAACCGACGGCAACGGCCGCCAGAAAGTGAGACTTCCGCCGATCGGCTATTTCGAGGCAATCCGCATCAGATAGCAGGAACTGATGTTTGGGATTCTGGCCGCCGTTCGGCAGAAGCAGCACCGGGCTGCTCTGCGGTTGAGGTCGTACTCGCTTGAACCCGACGAGCCAGTGCAACCATTTCGGCATCACATCTGCACGAAAACAGCAATAGCCCGCCCGACGGTCTGCACGTAACGTTGCGCTGCCTCCACCCTGCCATCACAGGATCCGGGGCGACCACCGCAGCAGATGCTCCTTAGCGCGTCATGATCGGCAAGCCACAGATCGGGTAGGAAGCCTCCGCCCGCAGGATCGGGCTGCGCACCGGCTAAGCCATGCACGCCTTGCGACGGTGTCGATGAAGACACGACCTTCAGAATGGGAACAGAAATGAGAAAACTCATCCGATCGCTGGTTATACCCGTACTTATGTTTGCCTCGCAGACACAGGCCGCAGATCTACCGATCAAGCTGACGCTCGACTGGAAAATCCAGGGTATCCACTCCTGGTTCTACATGGCCAGAGATAAAGGCTATTTCGCCGAGGAGGGACTGGAGGTTCAGATCGATCAAGGCGAAGGCTCGGCGGTGACCGTCACGCGCATCATGTCAGGCGCCTATGATGCGGGCTTCGGCGACATGAACGCCATTATCCAGAACGCATTGTCAAAGCCCGACGAAGCACCCGTCATGGTCTACCAGATCTACAACCAGCCGCCATTTTCCGTGCTGGTCAAAAAGGATGGACCCGTCAAAAATCTCCAGCAGCTCGCAGGCCTGAGGGTCGGTAGCCCGGCCGGCTCGGCAGCAGGTCGCCTCTTTCCCGCGCTCACATCCAAAGCCGGCCTTGATCCGGCAAGCGTGGAGATCGTCAATGTCGCACCAAACCTCCAGGAGCAGATGCTGATCCGGGGCAATGTGGATGCGAGCCTGGTCTTCAACGTCACCAGCTATCTCAATCTTGTCGGCCTCGGCCTGAATCCAGACGAGGACTTCACTTGGTACAATTACGGCGACCGCGGTGTGGACATCTACTCGAATGGCCTCATGGTTTCCCGCAAATTGATAAACGAGCACCCAGAGGCCGTCCGGGGGTTGGTAAAGGCGGTCAATCGCGCCATGGTGGAGATCGTCGGCGATCCGGCGCTCGGTGCTGCCACAGTCGAGGCGGTTGAGCCGCTCATCGACGAAGCGTTGGAAAAGCGCCGGATCGAGTTCGCCATCAAGAACCTGATCGTTTCAGTAGAGACCGGTAAGGTGGGATTGGGCGGCATGGATGTTGCCCGCCTTGCCCGCTCGATCGAGAGCATCAAGGCAGCCTATGAGCTCGAAGGTGATATAGCGCCGGAACAGATATTCTCGGCCGAATACCTGCCGCCTGTCGCAGAGCGCACTGTTGACTAGCCCTTGCGAGGCTTCGGAATCGTCCAAGGCCCGCCACCACTTATGCCGGAATGATCATGACCGACCGACAAATCATAGTTTCGCAGGCCCTGATCGGCCCTGGTTACGAGCCGACAGGACCTGTTGAACTTCGGATCGAAGCGGGACATCTCCGCGAAATCCGGCCCGTATCTCGAGAGGACACGGCACCAGGGGTTCTGGCAATCCCGGCTCTGGTCGATGGGCACAATCATGCAAGACCTCTGTCGCCGACGTCGTTCGGGGCGGGTATGAAGCCACTCGAGTCCTGGCTGCCGTCCCTCGCCGGTATCCCGTCCGTAGATCCGTATCTTGCTGCGGCCGCTTCGTTCGGTCGATCCGCTCGCGGCGGCTGCGTCGGTGTTATGGTGCATCTTATCCGGCCCATGGGGCGCGAACCTTTGACGAAAGAAGTACACGCCTATGCACAGGCCGCATCTGACACAGGCCTGTCGATCGGCTTTGCGGTCGCCATGCGGGACCGCAATCCGATCGTCTACGGCAATCATTCGGCGATCGCTGCGAAACTGGCGGATCGGTTTCGGATAGACGATATCTGGCGGGCCGAAACCATGTCGCCAGAGGATCAGGTCCAGCGTGTCGCCGATGTAGCGGCGGAAATGCAAAGCCACCCCCACGTGGATGTGCAGTTCGGCCCCAACGGCGTGCAGTGGTGCTCCGATCACCTCCTGCAAGCGATCGCCAACGCATCGGCAGAGACCGGGCGTCGTGTGCACATGCACTTCCTGGAGACCCGCGAACAACGGAAATGGGCTGACCGCACCTATCCTGGCGGCATTGTTGAGCGCTTGCGCGAAATCGGCCTTTTGTCCCCACGCCTCACACTTGCTCACTGTGTTTGGGCAAGGCCGGTGGAACTCGCTGTCCTGGCGCAGCATGGAGTGACGATCGCCGTCAATCCATCGTCGAACTTGCACCTGCGGTCGGGCGTCGCACGCGTCGGGCGGATGAAGGCTTCCGGCCTGCGGTTTGGGCTCGGCTTGGACGGATGCGCATTCGACGAGGATGATGACGCCTTGCGGGAATTACGCCTGTTCCGCCTGCTCAACGCAGGAATTGCCTTTGACGAGGAGATAACGCCCGCAGACGCGTTGGCCGGGGCCTGCGTAACCGGTCGGGAAATTATTGGCCTTGGCACCGGAGGGCGAATCGAGGTCGGCATGCCTGCCGATCTTCTCCTGCTCGATCTCGACCGGCTCGATAAAGACCGCGTCACAGAGGTCGACCCACGCCACTATCTCTTCGCCCGCGCCACACGCGAGCACATCATCGAAGTCATCAAGGGCGGGCGGACGATTGTTCGGGATGGACAGGTGGTCGGTTTCGACCTGGATGCCACAGAGGACGTTCTTCGTCAGCAATATCGGGCGGCGATCGGTTCGACGCGGCATGTCCGGGAGGCTTTTTCAGCACTTGAGCCATTGATYGGCGAACATTATCGAGGCTGCTGCTAAGGCCGCCCGCTGGCCGCGCGGAAAAGATCGGCTCGTAGCCGCAGGTTCCTGCCCACTCCTACTTCATTGCCTTGATCAGCCTGTCTGCGAAGCTGGCTGCAGCGATCGGAAGGACCCGCCCTCGAAGCTGACAGAGGACGAGGTCCGAGCGGGGTATGTCGCGCTCGTCGATGGCGCGGCCGATGACCCCCATCCCGAAATCCTCGCGCGGCGCTCCAGCTTCGATCTGAAACGAGATCATGTTGCCGCGAAGGGCTAGCCCTCTCAACATCTCGAACGAATTGGATTCAGCCATGATATCGAAACGAAAATCGCGGCGGGCGATGACTTCATCCAGAACTTGCCTGCCTCCGAGACTTTGATCGGGCAATGCGAGCGGATAGCCGACGCAATCCGACAACCGTAGCGTCTGTTTTGCGGCCAAGGGGTGATCGTCCCGCATGATCGCGACCAGCCTTTGCGGAACCGACGTGAGAATGCGAACGGCAGGCCGCATGACGGCACGATAAACGAGAGCGAGATCGACGTCGTATTCGATCAGTGCTGCGATCGCGGCGTCGTGATCCATCACTTTAAGATCGAAAACCAAGCGTGGGTTATCCTTTCGGAATTCGCCGATCTGCGACGGCAAAAAATCAAGTGCCAAAGCCTGGCTGCAGGCGATTTTGACCGGGCCCCGCCGTAGCCCGCGCAAATCCTCCACCTGTGAACTGAGGCGTTCGGCATCGGCGATCTGGCTTCTGGCATAGCGAACGAACATCTCGCCGGCAGTGGTCAGCTTCACGCCTCGCGCACGTCTCTCGAAAATCGGGGTTCCTATTTCGAGCTCGAGATCCTGGATCTTGCGGTTCATTGCCGAGGCCGTGATGTTCATCCGCTCCGCAGCCTGCCGGATCGAGCCCGCCCTGGCAATTTCAGAAACCTGCTGGAGCAATTTCAGGTGACGCATCGCATACTCCCAGTGATGCCTTTTTGGCACCGCTAATGAACGAAAATTGCGGTTGAGATACACACTGGACCGTGTACTCTCGCATTGCAACATAATTGAATGAGCTGTCGCGAACGGCGGCCTCCACCGACCAGACAAGGGAACAAAAATATGGCTGATCACCAAATGAAGACGCGTGCCCGTAGAACCGTACTGGCCGCGATCGCGGCTTTCTCAACACTCGGCGCAGCTACCGCGACGCAGGCCGAGACCGACATCAAGCTCGTCCTCAACTGGAAATACCAAGGGCCACAGGGTCTGCTGTTCCTCGCCGAGGACAAGGGTTACTTCAAGGAAGAAGGCTTGAACGTGACCATGGACCAGGGCAACGGCTCCGGCGCAGCGGTTCCGCTTGTCGCTAATGGCGCCTACGACATGGGATTCGGCGATATCAACGCGCTCATCGAACTTGCCGCTAAAAAGCCCGACGATGCGCCGGTCGGCGTCTTCATGATGTATAACCAGCCTCCCTTTACCATCGCGGTCAAGGCGGACAGCCCCATCAAGTCGCCAGCCGATTTCCCCGGCCACATCCTTGGCGGTGCGGCCAATGATGGCGCCCTCAAGCTCTTCCCTGCTCTGTGCTCGATATCCAAGACCGATTGCTCAAAGGTCGAAGTGACCAACATGCAGCCGAACCTGCGCGAACAGATGCTGATGAAGGGTCAGGTCGACGGCGTCTTCGGTTATGTCAACACCATCCGCTTCAGCGCCAAGCTGATCGGTGTCGATCCGGACAAGGAAATCCGCTTCATCAGCTACGGCGATTACGGGATGGACCTCTACTCCAATGCCATTATCGTTGCGAAGAGCTTCGCGAAGGAAAACCCGGAGGCCGTGAGGGGATTTTTGCGCGCGCTCAACAGGAGCATCAAGGAGGCCATCAAGGACCCCGATGCAGCCGTCGCGGCGGTAAAGGCACGCGAACCTCTGATCAAGACCGATGTAGAGCGCGAACGTTTTGACGCAACGCTGGCTGACGAGATGTCCCATCCCGAAGTCGCCAAGATAGGCCTCGGTGATATCGAGGAGGCACGTCTTGCAAAGTCCATCGATATCCTCGTCCAGGCAAACGGCCTGCCACGCACGCCATCGGTCGGCGAAGTGTTCGACCGGAGCTTCCTGCCGGCCAGAAGCGAACTCCTGACCTCGGTCGAATAAGAAACGGCGCGCAACGCGCCGTTCCCCCTCCCCCAGACGATTAGAATGGAACAACATCATGGACTTGATGCTGAAGGATAAGGTCGCGTTCATCACCGGCCCGGCTAAGGGCATGGGCGCGGCAATAACCCTTGCCTTCGCGAAAGAAGGCTGCAAGCTCGCCCTTGTCGGCCGCGATACGGCGGCCATAGAACCGGTGGCCGAAGAGGCTCGGTCCAAAGGTTGCTCGGCTCTCGTCATCGGCTGCGACCTGACGGATGCCGCACAATGCGACGCGGCTGCCAGCAAGACGGTTGAAACCTTCGGCCGCATCGACGTCCTGGTCAATGTTGCTGGTGGCTCCGGTCCGATGGGCAAGACCGGCGTCGAAACCACGCCAGACGAATTCGACGAGATCGTCACGCTCAACATGAACGGCTGCTTCCACACGATCCGCTCGGTCCTGCCGTCGATGATCGAGAACCGATACGGCAAGGTCATCAATGTCGGCGGCACGTTTGGGATGAAGGGGCGCGCGGGGCGTCTCGCCTACTCCGCCTCCAAATGGGGCCTGCGCGGCATCACCAAGAGCTTTGCGCTGGAAGTCGGGCAGCACAATATCAACGTCAACTGCGTCGCCCCGGGCATGGTCGATGGGCCACGCTTCCGTGACAAGGTCTGCAAGACCATGGCCCTTAAGTTCGGCATTTCCGAGGAAGAGGCCGCCATCCGTCATGCGCAAGACTATGCACTGAAGCGTATTACCGTCGATGAGGACGTCGCGAGTGCCTGCCTGTTCCTCGCCAGCGACGTTTCGCGCCAGATCACCGGCGTTGATCTGCCCGTCGATGGCGGATGGGCCGCCCTTTAAAGGAGATTTCAGAATGAACAGCGAGATCATCGCGGACCTCGTCGTCAACGGCGGAACGATCGTCACCCCGGATACGCAATATCAGGCCAGCATCGCCATCAAGGAAGGCAAGATCCTGGCGATCGGCGATGAAGAAGCCATGCCCGAGGCGAAAGAGAGCCTGAATGCAACAGGCCTCCATATTCTGCCCGGCGCAATCGACGTGCACGTTCATTTCCGCGATCCCGGCTATCCGCAGAAGGAAGATTTTGCCAGCGGCACGGCAGCCGCCGCCTTTGGCGGTGTGACCACCGTCTTCGATATGCCGAACACGCTACCCGCGGTCGCCGATGCCAAGTCCTTGGCTGACAAGCATGCGCTTGCCGCCGCCAAAGCCCATGTTGATTACGGCCTCTACGCCGTGCTCGGTGAAGACAGTTTACCCAATATAGCAGAGTTGATCGAAGGCGGCGTCATCGGCTTCAAATGCTACATGGGCAATACATTCGGCCGCATCCCGTCTCCGACAACCGGTGCCATGCTCGAACTCTTCGAGATCGTGGCGCCGACCGGCAAACGCATCTCACTGCATGCCGAAACAAACTCGATCATGGAACGCCGTGAGGCGCGTCTGCGCGCCATGGGCCGCACTGATCCGCTTGCGCACCTCGCCGCCCGCCCGGCAGTCGTCGCCACCGAAGCCGTAGAGCGCGCGGCGACGCTTGCGGAATGGACCGGAGCCCGCATCCATATCCTGCACATCTCGTCAGCGGCCGAACTTCGGCCTTTAGCAGAGGCCAAGGCCCGGGGTGTCGACATCACCGGCGAGACCTGCCCCCAATATCTGCTCCTCTCGACCAACGACTACGAGGAAAAGCGAGGTGTCATCCGCGTCAACCCGCCGGTGCGCGAGATCGAGAACCAGGGGCCTATCTGGGAGGCGCTCGTCGACGGCACGATCGACATGATCGCCACCGACCATGCCCCCCATTCCGTCGAAGAGAAAACGCGTGAGGACATCTGGACCGTCGATTGCGGCTTCCCCGGTGTCGAAACCCAGATGCCGCTGATGTTGACCGAGGTCGCCCGTCGGCAGGCGAGCCTGTCAGACTACGTTCGCTGGAGCGCAGAAAAGCCAGCAAAATGCTGGGGTCTGTACCCGACCAAGGGCGCGCTGATGGTCGGCTCCGACGCAGATCTTGCCATCGTCGATACCAATCGCGAGTGGACGATCGACGATGGCAAGATCCAGTCGACGGCCAAAATCTCGCCATGGCACGGCATGAAGGCGACTGCGTTGCCGATCCATACCATCGTACGCGGCCGCTTCGTGATGAAGCACCGTACACTGCAGAACGAAGCGAAGGGCTGGGGCCGTTCGGTTCATGCGATCCAGCAGATGCCGATACCTGAGGTCCGTAACGCCGACCAGACAATGGCAGCCGTCACTGCTCCCCGGAAGGGTTGATCGCCATGAACCAAGCTCTCGCGACTGGGGTCGTGCCCCGTAATCCTGTGATCGATCTGGAACGTGTGAACGTCACCTTCGGGGGTGAAAAGAACAAGACGGTGGCCTTGGCGGAAACGTCGCTGCGGATTGAAAAAGGGGAGTTCGTCGCGCTCGTCGGGCCATCCGGCTGCGGCAAGTCGACGATCCTGAAACTCGTAGCCGGCACGCTCTCGCCGTCAGAAGGCAATATCTTCGTCACCGGACGGGAGATCGGCGCGAACGAGGTACGGATCGGCATGGCGTTCCAGAATCCGACCCTGCTGCCGTGGCTCAACATCCGCGACAACGTGATGATGCCACTGAAGATCGTTCCGCCCTACAAACATGGCTACACGAAGAAAAAGAACGGCGAGTATCGGGAACGCGCCGAGGCGCTTCTCGCCAAGGTCGGGCTGTCTGGTTTCGGCGAAAAATTCCCGTGGCAGCTCTCAGGCGGCATGCAACAGCGCGCCTCCCTGTGCCGCGCACTGATTCATGATCCAACCCTGCTTCTGCTCGACGAACCATTCGGCGCGCTCGATCAGTTTACCCGCGAGGAGCTCTGGGAAATCATGCAGAATCTCTGGATCGAGAAGAAGCCGACAGTTCTCCTGGTGACCCATGACCTCAAGGAGGCAGCCTACCTCGCCTCGCGCATTTGCGTCATGCAGGCGCGGCCGGGGCGCATCATAGAAGACAGTACCGTGCCTTTCTCCCGGCCACGTACCATCGATGTGTCTTTCGAACCTGATTTTGTTTCCCTCACTCAGAGGCTCCGCGAGCGCATCGTCGCGGCGCGAGCCGTCAAGGAGCAACAGCCATGAAGCCGGACACCAGACGCCGCGTCCTCTCCGCTTGCTGCATTCTCGGCTCCTTCGTTGCCTGGGAAGCCATCTGCCTTGCATTCGGCGTGTCGGAAATGGTGCTGCCAAGACCGACACAAGCGATCTACACGCTGGTCTCGCAGTTTCCCGCGATCTGGCCGCACGCGTTTCAGACCATTTATACGACTTTGGTCGGGCTTGGGCTTGGCATCCTGATCGGTGTCCTTCTCGGCATGTTGATCGGCTCCTCAAGGCTTGCCTATGACGTCGCCTATCCGATGCTGGTTGGCTTTTCCTCGATCCCCAAGGTCGCCATCGTGCCAATTCTCGTGCTTTGGTTCGGCGCTGGAACGGTACCGGCAATTCTCACGGCGATGGTCATGTGTGTCTTCCCAATCGTCGTCAACGTCGCGACAGGGCTCGCGTCGACGGAGCCCGAACTACAGGATGTCATGCGGACCCTGAAGGCAACGAAGCTCGAGATCCTCTGGAATATCGGCCTGCCGCGAACGATGCCCTATTTCTTCGCATCGCTTAAGGTCGCTGCGACGCTTGCCTTCGTCGGTACAGTCATTGCCGAAACAGTCGCCTCGAATCGAGGCATCGGCAACCTGATGATGATTGCGAGTTCCAGTTTCGACGTGCCGCTCGTCTTTGCCGGACTGTTCATTCTCGCTAGCCTCGGCGTCACCCTCTACATTGTATTCTCCGCCATCGAAGCCCGCGTGACCGGCTGGGCAGTGCGCAGCGACGATTTCGCGTCCAACGGCTGATCTTTCCAACCCATTCTCGTAAAACCTCCCTCGTCGAGAGAAGCCACATTCACAGGAACGTTCATGACAAAGCTCAGGATCACCGCCGGCCCCTTCACCTTCGATGCCCGACTGGAAACTCAGGATGCGCCGAAGACCTGCGCATCATTCCTCAAGCGCCTCCCATACGAAAGCAAGATCGTTCACGTCCGCTGGAGCGGTGAAGGCGTCTGGGTTCCGCTCGGCGATGAAGACTTCGGAGTCACCTATGAGAACCACACGAGCCATCCGGCCCCGGGGCACATCATTCTTTACCCGGGCGGCATCAGCGAGACGGAAATACTGCTTGCATATGGCGGCGTCGACTTCTCCTCCAAGATGGGGCAGCTTGCCGGCAATCACTTTATCACCCTGACGTCAGGGCTCGAGAACCTGAAGGCACTCGGCAACATGACACTTTGGGAGGGCGCCCAGCCCATTCGCTTCGAACTGGCCTGATCGGTATGCCTCATCACGACCTCTTCCCCACACCTCGAACCGTGCATTGGGGCAGGCTCGACGCCAGCCTCCCGGCGGTTCTCGAGATCGAGCGGGGAGACACGGTGACGGTGCACAGTGTCAGCGGCGCACCCGATGAGATCTCCAACGATGCAGCGCATTCGGTAAGGTCGGAACTGCGGGCGATCCATGCGGCCCACGTCCCCTCGCCGGGCCCGCATATCCTGACAGGCCCCATCCATGTTCGCGGGGCGGAGCCTGGTGACATGCTGCGTGTCGAGATCCTCGACATACAGCTGCGCGACAATTGGGCCTTCAATATCATCAGGCCAGGCAAGGGCGCGCTGCCGGACGATTTCACCGAAGGCCAGATTGTGCATCTGAGCATCGACCGTGAAGCCGGGACAATCGCCACACCCTGGGGCATGGTCCTTCCAGCTCGGCCCTTTTTCGGGGTCATGGCGACGGCGCCACGCGCCGAAGACGGCCGCCTGACCTCGATCATTCCGGGTTACTTCGGCGGCAACATGGACAACCGGGAACTGACCGCCGGCTCCGTGCTCTATCTACCTGTGTCCGTCGAAGGCGCCTTGTTCTCCGCCGGCGACGGGCACGCGTCGCAAGGTGATGGCGAAGTCTGCTTGACCGCCGTGGAGACCGGATTGAGCGGGACGTTCAGGTTCGACCTCATCAAGAACGCGACGCTCTCAATACCCTATGCGGAAACGCCCGATCACCTGATTGCCATGGCTTTCGACGAGGATCTGCAGCAAGCGATGCAGGCCGCGCTCCGTGCCGCGATCCGGATGATCTCGCACTGGTCCGGGATAACCTCGGCGCAAGCCTACAGCCTTTGCAGCATGGCTGCCGATGTCCGTATCACTCAAGTCGTCAATATCAAGAAGGGTGTGCATGTGATGATCCCCAGAACCCTCCTGACCCGGAAGGCCGKGGAGGCCTGACATGCCGGAACGCACCACTGCAGCCCATCTCGAGAGCCTGTTTGGTAACAAACGCCTGATGCAGCAACTGGCCTTCATTCTTGAAGTGGAAAAGCTGAAAACGATCCTACGAAGAACTTCGCTCCTCGACCGCTCCCGCGTGGAAAACGATGCAGAGCATACGTGGCAACTGGCCTTGATGGCCATGGTATTGTCAGATCATTCGCGGGAACCCGTCGACCTCCTACGTGTCATCAAGATGCTGCTCATCCATGACGTTGTTGAGATCGATGCCGGCGACACTTTCGCCTATGATCACGTTGCCCAGCTCAGCCAAGCCGAGCGGGAAATCAAGGCCGCCGACCGGATATTTGCGATTCTGCCCGAAGCTCAGGCAAAGGAGTTTCGGGAGCTCTGGGATGAATTCGAGTTGAAGGCGACAAAAGAGTCTCGCTTCGCCAATGCCATGGACCGGCTGCARCCAACGCTTCACAATTTCCTCACCGAGGGTGGCACCTGGAACACCAAGGGCGTGACTTCCACAGACGTCGAACGTCGGACGGCACCGATCGCCCTTGCCTCCGAAACTCTCGGCCAGTTCTGCGAGAGGTTGATCACCATCGCGATCGAACAGGGCATTCATACGCCGGCACCCAGTGTCCAGTGCCCAGCGCCCCTCCCCACCCAACGGTAGTAGCATCCGCAGTTCCCGCGGTCCGCGGATGCTTTGCCCAGTGATGCGGTGCTCGATATCACTGGTAGCGGCAGGCATATTCGAAGGCCGGGCCCAAACGCTCGCCATCACCCGTCGCCGTTTTGGTTGACGGCACAGCGTAGCCTCCGGCACAGGGCATCGTGAATTGGATCCCAAAGCACCTAATAAGGAATGGTGGTGGCCGCCAGGACAACGGTGCGCGCAGTTCGGGATCAGGGTCGGCGACAAGCCAACCCTCGTTCCTCACTAGAATGAGGTTCGGAACTCGCTTTGCACCGGCAGCCCAAGATGTGAGGCGGTCAAGTGCGCGACCGCGGCGAACGGAATAATGCCTAGCGATTGTCCGATGATGCCTGGACCGGTTGCCAGTACAGGCACACGCTCGCGGGTGTGATCCGTTCCTGCCCAGGTGGGGTCGTTGCCGTGATCGGCGGTGATGATCAGCAGGTCTCCTTCACGCAGCGCCCCAGTCAGCTCCGGCAGGCGGGCGTCGAAAGTTTCGAGCGCGCGAGCATAACCGGAAACGTCGCGGCGATGGCCCCACAAGCTGTCGAATTCGATGAAATTCGCGAAGACGAGATCGCCCTCGGCGGCTTTTTTGGTCCAGTCAAGAACATGGTCGAAAAGTGCCATATCGTCCTTGCCCTTGGAAACGTCGGTAATGCTCTTCATTGCGAAGATATCGCCGATCTTTCCGACTGCATGAACCGCTCCGCCAGCTTCGACAATCCGATCGCAGATCGTCCCGTCCGGGGGTGCGATGGCGAAATCCCTGCGGTTGGCGGTGCGGATGAAACCGCCCGGTGTTTCGCCGACAAAAGGCCGTGCGATGATGCGCCCGACATTCAACGGATGAAAAATTTCGGCGGCGATGCGGCAGGTGTCTAGCAGCCGCTCGAGCCCATAATGGGTCTCGTGCGCAGCGATCTGCACGACGCTGTCGGCGGACGTATAGACGATCGGCTTGCCGGTCGCGATATGCTCCAGACCAAAAGCATCGATGACCTCCGTGCCGGAGGCATGGTTGTTGGCAAGCGTACCGGAAAGACTTGCGCGTGAAACCAGTTCCGCCATCGGTTCGGCGGGGAAAGCCGGAACGGTGCGCGGAAAATAATGCCAGTCACGTTCCACAGGGACGCCCGCAAGCTCCCAATGGCCGGACTGGGTATCCTTTCCGGCAGAGACTTCTTGAGCCGCGCCATAACGAGCAGAGGCAACAGCGGACAGCCCCGGCGCGACCATGCCCGACGCAAGAGTGATCGCCGCGCCGAGGCCAAGCGCATCCATGTGAGGCACCTTGAGCGGCCCGCTTCTGCCGTTCTCGGCGCGACCTGCAGCGCAAGCTTGCGCGATATGCAAGAGAGTATTTGCCCCCTCGTCGCCATAGTGAGACGCGTCGGGTGCGCCGCCGCAGCCGACGGAATCGAGAACGCACAGAAAGACGCGCGGCATGGCCTATCTCACGAAAGCTGGAACCGACCGAGCGAACGCCGGCGGATCAGCTCGATGACCTCGTAGAAAGCCCAGCCGATCAGCGACAGCAGGATGACCATGCCGATGACGA
This sequence comes from Rhizobium sp. LCM 4573, assembly GCF_001854865.1. Classification (GTDB taxonomy): domain Bacteria; phylum Pseudomonadota; class Alphaproteobacteria; order Rhizobiales; family Rhizobiaceae; genus Neorhizobium. Next base: position 284,671 of record NZ_MDDW01000003.1, read on the forward strand.
CCGAGGTATCGCTGTTTTCCTGACCCGACGACAGAAGATAGCCGATACCCTCGTTGGCGCCGATCAGTTCACCGATGACAGCGGCGGTCATCGCAAGCGTCGTGGCGACCGCCATGCCCGCGAGCACGGAAGGCAGCGCGGACGGCAGTTCGATATGGACGAAGCGCTGCCATGGGCTGAGCTTCAGCACTGCTGCAAGGTCGCGGAAACTGCCTTCGCCGTAGCGCAGGCCCGTCACCATACCGGCCATAACCGGGAAGAAGGTGACGATCGCGATCAGTACGATCTTCGGCATCGGGCCAATGCCGAGCCACAGGAGCAGAAGCGGCGCAATCGCGATCTTCGGGGCCGTCTGCAGAAGCAGGATGAGCGGCGTGGCAAAGCGTTCGACGCGGGGGAAGCGCGCAAAGACAACACCGGCGACAATACCGGCAATGGTCCCGGACACGAACCCCGCGATGATCTCCGACAAGGTCACCCAGACATGCTGGATAAGCTTGGCGTTCTCGAACAGGAAAACGACGCGGTCGAACACTTCAATAGGCCCCGGCAGGAGATATGCCGGGACGTTGAAGATGAAAACGATCGCCGTCCAAAGGACGAGGGTCGCGATCAGACCCGCTATGCCACGCAGCAGCATGATTTACTGACCGATCGTGGACGGGTCGACGACGAAGTCCGCAGCCTGCGGCGCGGTGTCGATCACCTTGTACTGCGCAAGAATATCGACATTCTTCTGCCAACCGGCGATATCCGCGGCACCCAGGCCCTTCTCCCTGGTCAACGCGCTCTGCCAGACGGAGGGCACAAAGGTTTGCTCGAAGGCGGTGGTGAGGATCGACTTCTGGTCCTTTGGCCATGTCGGAGCATATTTTTCGAGCGCGATGTCGAGCGCTTCGGACACATGGCCCCCGATCACCCACTCGTATGACTGGGTGATGGCGGTGGTGAAGCGTTTGACGACGTCCGCATTTTCCGCGAGCTTGTCCTCGCTGGTGACAACGACATTGCCGAAGGACGGCAGGAAGTCGTTCGACAGGATCATCGTGATCTTCGTGCCGTCGGCTTCGAGGTTGTACTTACGCAGTTCGGAGAAGACGATCGCATCGACCTGATCGGCCTGCAGGGACTGGACGATCGCCCCGGTGGCGACGACTTCGACATTGACGTCGTCGATCGTCAGACCTGCCTGCTGTAAACCAACCTGCAGCTGGAGGTAGTTCGGGCTGGCCAGGCTGGTGACGGCGATCTTCTTGCCCTTCAGGTCGGCATAGGTCTTGATGCCGCTCGATTCCTTGGCCAAGAGCGCGCCGATCCCCCGCTGGTAGGTGGTGTGAACCACCTTCACCGGCAGCCCGTTAGCGGCGGCGGCAACCACCGCGTCACCGTTGGGGAAACCGAAATCGACATTTCCGGCGGCAATGTTGGTCAGGATATCGGCGGCTGCGGCATAGATGAATTCGACCTCGATGCCGTTCTTCTCAAAGATGCCCTGTTCGACGCCGGCATAAAGCGGCGCGTAGAATGGTGCGGCAGCGCCGTCGATTTGCAGGATCACCTTGTCKGCGGCTTCGGCTGTCATGGCGTAGAGCGGCGACACAAGCAGAGCGGCAAGGCTTGCTGCCGTGGTAACGCGGAACTTGAACATTGTCTGGATCCCCTAATTGTTCATTGTTTCGAGAAGGCACGTCCTGCAATGCGCAGGAGATTTCGTTGGGTGGCTTCGTAATCGTCGAGCCACTCGTCCGTGGCGCGATTTCCGTGAATGCCGAGCAGACAACCGGTCTCAAGCCCGATTGCGCTCCCGACCGTCATGATGATCTCGCTTTCCATCTCCACGCCGATCGCGCCTTGAGCCTGGAAGCCCTCGATGAAAGCGCCGGCCAGATCCCGTCCATCATCCACCGGGCGATAACGGCGATCCTGGCCGAAATAATAGCTGTCGGTGGACGCCACCATGCCGGAACGGCAGGTGAGCCCGAGATCGGCCGCAGCATTGATGAGACCTGTCACGATTGCAGGCGAAGCCTTCGCCTCGCCGCCGGCTGCGCGATAGGTACGCGCCGTACCGGTATCGCCGATGGCTCGGTCGACGGCGACGAACGAGCCGGTCGCATAGCCCGCCACCAGCGCCGACATGCCGCCGATGCGAACGACACGCTTTGCCCCGAGCATGGCAAGCTCGACCAGCGCTATCTCGGTCGATGGCCCACCGATGCCGGTGGAGCAGATCGTCAGCCGCTGTCCTTCGTACGTGCCGGTGATGACAGCGAATTCGCGCTTACGGCCGAAATCCGTCACATCCTCCAGCATATCGGCAAGTAGGCTCACGCGATCAGGGTCACCGGGGGTCAGGACGTTCTTAGCGATATCGCCCGGACCACAGGGCAGATGCGGTGGACGGCCATTCTTCCAGGGGAACGCTGCGCTCGTCACCGCTTTGCTCCCTTCCACGAGAGAAGCCGGTTTTCCAGCATGGTCAGGACGACATGCATGAGGAGGCCGAGCACGGCCGTCAGCAGGACGGCGGCAAAGAGAAGCGGCGTCTTATAGGTTGCGCCGGCAAAKGTCATCAGGTAGCCGAGGCCGAGCTTGCCGGCCATCCATTCGGCTAGAACCGCGCCGACCAGCGCCTGAACCGCACCGATCTTCAGGCCGACGAAGATTTCGGGCATGGCGGACGGCAGCTCGATCTGTCGGAAACGCTGGATATTGCCCAAGCCGAGAAGCTTCGAAAGATCCTTCATCTTCGGATCGAGCGTGCGGAAACCGGCCACCGCGCCGATGAAGACCGGAAAGAACACCAGTGAGAAGATCAGGATGATCTTCGACAGAATGCCGAAGCCGAACCAGACGACGAAAAGTGGCGCCAGCGCGATCTTCGGTGCGGTCTGGAGGATGACGAGCGGCCCGTCGAGCCAGATGGCAAGTTTCGGAAAGCGCGTCATCACATAGGCGAGCGCAATGCCGGCAACGAGACCGAAAATCAGGCCGAGCACGATGTTCTGGATGGTGAAACCAAGATGCAGCCAGAGCTCGCCGCTCACGGCGATGCCGACAAGCGCATTCCAGGTGCGCGCCGGCGACGGCAGAAGATAGGTCGGCATCGCCATCGGGCCGGTGGCGAACCACCAGGCGCCGAGAAGCACGGCGAGCGCCAGCGCATAATCGATCCAAGCGGTGACGCGCCTGATCATCAGTGCGCCCCCTCATCGAAACCGCCCGGCGTGCGCAGATCGCGGCGAAGCTGGGCAACAAGTGCGTGATAGGCCATATCGAGCTTGGTTTCCTCGCCGCGCGGACGGGCAAGATCGACGTTATGAACGCATTTCAGCTTGCCGGGACGTGCGGTCATCACCATGACGCGATCTGCGAGATAGGCGGCTTCCTCGACACTGTGGGTGACGAGCAGGATCGTCTTGCCGGTCGATTGCCAGATGCGCAGCAATTCGTCGTTGAGAGTGTCGCGGGTCAGAAGGTCGACGGCAGAGAAGGGCTCGTCCATCAGCAGGATCGGCGGATCGTCCGACAGCGAGCGGGCGATGGCCGCGCGCTGGCGCATACCGCCGGAAAGCTGGCGCGGCAGGGCCTTTTCGAAGCCGGCAAGGCCGACCATTTTGATCAGGTCGAGAGCCGTCTTATCGGCCTCGGCGCGAGATACGCCGGCGGTATCGAGCGGGAAACGAACGTTTTCGAGGATCGTCTTCCACGGCAGAAGCACCGGCTCCTGGAAGACGAAGCCGACGGGTCGCTTGCGGCCGGCGGTATCGAGCGTGATCGTGCCGCCGCTGGCATGGTCGAGACCGGAGATGAGACGCAGAAGCGTCGACTTGCCACAACCGGACGGACCAACGATCGATATGAATTCGCCTTCCTTGATGGCGATGCTCACCGGCTCCAACGCCGTTACCGTTCCATGGTCCGCGACGAATGTCTTGTGAACACCCGCAATATCGATCATCCGCTCAGACTGCTTCACCCAAAAACTCCGTACGTCAGAAACGGGAATGCAATGCGGACTTGGAGCGCTCCGCCCTCTCGCACCGCCAGTCTCCCCCGGGAAGCGTGCAAGCTTTCACAAAATATCCGACCACGCAACTGAATTCTCAAAGTTGAGATTTATATCAAAAAGAATACAACTTAAATATGAGGATCGATCGGCCTAGGATGTAAAACGCTTTTTTCGATGAAGTCCGCCGCCTGATCGCCCTTGAGGCTGCGGCGCCAGAGTTGGTCGGTCACGCTGCCGTAAAGCTGTACGGCTTCGGCCGCCGCCGTGATGGTGGCGACGCCGACGCGGATATTGGCGAACGAGCCGAGCCGGAAGGGACTGACGGCGACCTGAGCTCGGTCGGCCCGCTTGAACACCTGAAAACTAGCACCCGGCATAGAATCGATCACAACGCCGATCTGCACGCCGATCGGCTGCTCGCGCAGCATGCGGACGATATTGCGGATTTCTTCATGTGCCGCCGCCTGCCGTTCCGCCAGATCGACACCGGGCGGATTATGGGCGCCGACGAAACCGACGCGGCCGAATTCCTCGAGCTCGGCAGCCGAAACGAGGCTGACGATATTAGGGCTGCGGCGGCGAAAGGTTTCCTTACGCATCCTGAGGATTTCCATCAACGCACCGATCTCGCGAATGGCCGCGTCGCGGTCTCTGACATCTTGCGGAATGCTCTCGTCAAAGATCTTCGGCAGCAGTTGGTCGTAACGATCGGTGGTGAGCAGATAGGAGATCGGCCCGAACATGACCGTGATCTGGTCGACATCTTCTTCCATCTGCCGCATGCGTTCGAAGAAGCTGATAGCTGACGCGATATACTCCACCCCGACACCGAGTAGCGTCGGCAGCGAGACCCCCAAGAGATCGGCGATCTTGCCGAGCGTATCGACCTTCGGCGGCTTGCCGGATTCGTAGCGGTAAATGGCCGCGCGCGAAACACCAGCCTTCGTCGCCAGCTCTTCCGGGGTGAGCCCCGCACCCATACGGAAGGCGCGGAGGCGACGCCCGACATCCTCAGTGGAACTTACAAAGTCCAAGGCTCTCTTCCCCGTTTGTGGCTGTAAATTTTCGAATTCCTAAACAAAACCGCGAAAATTCGCAACGAAGATGTTTCGATCTGCGAAAAATCTCATTTTTGAGAATCGTCTTGACAGTATCCGCATTTCCAAAATAGGCTCTGTTTTTGAACGCAGGGAGAGCCCTATGACGTCCGATCGCCTTTTCGCCCGACGCTGACTTTCAGCAACCGGCCCATGCGATGACGGATACGCGTTAGTCGTCGCCAGCCTTTCCAAGACAGACACAAGCCTCGTTCGCGGCAAAACCGCTGCGGGGACCGCTTATTCATTTCCCTCTTCCGGAAACTCCCATGCCAGCCAGTCTCTGTGCCGTTCCCGATACCACATCCGCCGCCCACACTCCGGGGCGCCAGCACTCCATCCATGAGGTCGAGGCACGCATCAAAAGCCACGACTGGGTCAATGGCCAGTACCGCCTGATGGTGCTTGCCGCGCCCAAGGCGGTACTCGACTGCCGACCCGGCCAGTTCTTCCATCTTCTCTGCCCGCAGACAGATCGCTTCCAACCCTATTTCCGCCGGCCGATGAGCATCTATTCCTATGACCTGGAAAAGGGCGAGCTTGCCTTTCTCTACAAGGTTGCGGGCGCCGGTACCCGCGCGATGGCCGAGTTGGAAGCAGGCGACACGCTGAATATCGTCGGGCCGATCGGACAGGGTTTCGACATCAGGCAGGAATGGCAGCGCCCGCTGCTTCTCGCCCGCGGCGTCGGGCTGGCAACGCTTGCGCCGCTCGCCAGGGAATGCGCGAGCCTCGGTCGGTCGCTGACGGCGATCTGCAGCGCCCGATCCCCAGAGCTTCTCATGTCGACCGAACTTTTTCGCCACTATGGGGCGCAAGTCATCACCGTGACCGATGCGGAGGGCAGTTCCGGTGTCGAGAGCCTGACGGGCCTGATCGAGGGATTGATCGAAAGCCGTGGCATCGACGCCTTCTTCACCTGCGGCTCAGCCCGCCTGACACGAATGCTGCAAGATATCGGAAGCCGTCACGGGATTGGCGGACAGGTGGCGCTGGAACAGCACATGGCCTGCGGCATCGGCATGTGCCATGCCTGCGTGCGGCCCTTCCGGCGCGCCGATGGCGCGATCAACCTGCGGGTCTGCCGCGACGGCCCGGTCTTCGATCTGCAGGAGGCTATGTGATGGCTGATCTTTCCACCCGGGTCGGCGCGCTGACCTTGAAGAACCCGATCATGCCGGCGTCCGGCACATTTTCAGAGGAACTGGCCGACGTCTTCGACCTCGATTGCCTCGGCGCGCATGTGACCAAAACGATCACCCGCGAAAGGCGCTCCGGCAATCCTGTCCCACGCGTCTGCGAGCTCAATGGCGCGATGCTGAATTCGATCGGCATTCCGAGCAAGGGCGCCGGCTGGTTCGTCAACAATACCATCCCCTTCTATGCCGATTACGATGCACCGCTGGTCATCAGCATCTCGGCCAACACAGCGGACGACTTCGCCCGCTTTGCCGCAGAGGTGAGCGTGCCAGGCGTGGCGGCAATCGAGGTCAACATTTCCTGCCCGAATATCGAGGATCACGGGAAGGCTTTTGCCATGCGACCCGGCTCGACCGAGGACGTCATCAGGAAAATCCGCTCCGCCACCGACCTGCCGGTCTGGGCAAAGCTGTCTCCCAATACGGGAGAGGTGGTCGAAGTGGCGCAGGCGTGTGAGACGGCAGGCGCCGATGCCCTGGTGACGGCGAACACCATGCTCGCCATGGCAATCGACAGCCGCAGCGGCGAAATCCGCCTCGGCAACCTTATGGGCGGGCTCTCCGGCCCGGCTCTGAAACCGATCACGCTGCGCATGACCTATCAATGCGCGAAAGCCGTTGCCATTCCGGTGATCGGCTGCGGCGGAATATCCAGGATCGATGATGTCATCGAATACCTGATGGCCGGCGCCCGTGCCGTGCAGGTGGGCACCGCCACCTTCATCAGCCCCAACACCATGCCGCGCCTTGTCGGCGAGTTGGAAGCAGCGCTTGCCGCCCGTGGGCTAGCCTCCGTCGAGGCATTGATCGGCACGGCGAGGCTCAGCGGTCAAACGACCACCCTTGCGGAGTATGCCTGATGTCCGTTGCCCTTCCGAAGACGATTGAAACCTATGACCTGGCCGGCGAGGCCGCACGCCTGTTTGCCGAGATCGCCGCCCATACCGCCGATGCCGAAGGCGTCAGCCGACCGGCCTTTTCCGCCATCGAAACGAAAACGCTGGAGTTCCTGATCGATTATGCCCACTCGGAAGGCCTGGTGGCGGAATGGGATGCGGGCCGCAACGTCGTTTTTTCACTGCCGGAACACCAGACGGCCGAGCGCTATGTGTTGGTCGGCTCGCATGTCGACAGCGTGCCGCGCGGCGGCAATTTCGACGGGCTGGCCGGTGTCCTCTCCGGCCTTGTCTGCCTTGTGCGCGCACGGCGGCAAGCAATCCATTTCCCTCAGCCGGTAAAAGTCATAGCCATGCGTGGCGAGGAAAGCGCCTGGTTCGGTCCCTGCTATATCGGCTCCAAGGCGCTACTCGGTGCTCTTTCGGCGGATGAACTTGCCGCAAAGCATCGAGCGGATGGCCGCAGCCTCGACGCACATATGGAAGCGATTGGCATCGATATGGTCCCTATCCGGGCCGGCAAGCCGCTTCTCGATGGGGCAAGCGTCAGCGCCTATCTGGAAGTGCATATCGAACAGGGCCCGGTCCTCGTCGAGCGCCAGTTGCCGGCGGCGATCGTCTCCGGCATCCGCGGTAATTTCCGCTACAAGAAGATAGCCTGCCATGGCGAAGCCGGCCATTCGGGYGCCGTTCCCCTCGCCTACCGACATGACCCGGTGCTGGCGATGGTGGAGCTTCTGAATGTGCTCGATGCCGCCTGGCACGATTTCGTCGCCAAGGGACGCGACCTCGTCGTCACCAGCGGCATGGTCTCGACGGATCAGCAGAAACACGCGCTGTCGCGGATTCCCGACAGTGTCGAGTTCAGCCTCGATATCCGCAGCCAGGACAGCGAGATGCTCGCGTCGATGCATGCGCTGGTTCTCTCCAACGTCGCCCGCATAGAGCGTGAACGTGCCGTCCGGTTTGATCTCGGCACGGCGCTTTGGACGAGCCCGGCGCCCTGCGACGAGACGCTGATCGGCATGCTCGGCGAGGCATCGCAGGCAGTCGGCAATCCGTTCACGCAAATCCCCTCGGGTGGCGGGCATGATGCCGCCGTCTTCTCCAAAGCGGGGATTCCCTCCGCGATGATCTTCATCCGCAATCGCAACGGCTCTCACAATCCGGACGAGGCGATGGAGATCACCGACTTTGGCATCGCGACCGACATCCTCTACCATTTCCTGGCCGACTTCGCTGAAGCCTCCGTCCGGGCGAAACCGTCACATCAGACAGGAAAGGCGAACGTTTCCATGTTCAGCAGGATTACCGACATCATTCGCGCTAAGGGCAATGGTGCTCGTGCCTATCAAGCCGCCGCTGCCGCCGCCCGACAGGCAGCGCTTGCCGAACCGCAACGCGCCGCGGGCTATTTTATCCTCGCTGCAGCCGCACAGGAATTCGGTGACGTGCACTATGGCGAGGCCTCACACGGCGACATTTTCGGGTTGGAACTCAAACGGTTCGACGCGTATGTCAAACTGCTGGATGAGGCTTTCGAAGACATTGATGTCGAACGGCAGCTGAAAGCTGTGTCCACCATCGCCGCGAGTTTGATTAGCAACAAGATGGCTGACCGGCAGCCCTGATATTGTCAATCATCTGCAGCGGGGACGGTCTTATATCCTCTGTCAGGACTGTCGAGATCTAGACCTCACGCGAAGGCGGCCGTCGAGTTCCTGGCGTGGTGTGATGTTCTAGACGCCTGATTGCTGGAGGTTACCACGGCGACCGCATTGCCGACTGGATCGAGGAAGTGACCGGCACACAATTCAGCACCGACGGTCAAACACAGCCACAACCGACGCGACGAAGCGCGTTCCTGCGGCATTGGTGTGGGTCGCAAGACATAGATATCGTAAGCTGTTATAACCTGACCGGTAGCGATGCTTGATATAGCCAGGCGAGCTGTTCCTTGTCCCCGTTATCTGAATAGACCTATATGGGCACTGGCTTAACTGCGGTAACATCAATGACGTCGGTCGCTATAACAGTCTTGTCTACTGTAAACGCCCCTTACGGGACGAAGCTGTCGGCTGAGCTGCTGGCGTCAAAGCTTGCCGATCCGGCTAGCGCCGATCATTGTGATGTATCTGCATTTGCGTTTTTTCGGACCTTGAAGAAGCCCTTCAGCTTTTGTTCCTGGACAAAATGCATATTAGTCTGGCGGATGCGTCTATCGTTGCGCAGAAGTTTTCCGACATGGCTGGATACCAGTTACCGCTGGCCCGGGCATCCTACTGGCACAGCCGCAAAGCCCTGCGAGGAGGCATTTTCGAGGATCAAGAGGAGCTCCCACTGGCCGAATTTGGCAAGTGGTGCCGCAGCGCGGCAGTTTCCGAAGTGGCTCGCAAGAAGGGTGAGCAGGACTGATCCTTATCCGGCACTGTCCAAAGATGACGCCATCGAGACTTGAGAACAGCCAATAAAAGAACAGGGCGCTCGACCCTTGCGGGGAGCGCCCTGTCGGATCCGGACGACCGCGCGACAGACAAGCTGCTCGGCAAAGCGATCATCGATACGGGTGATGACCGTAGATGATGGTGAGCTCCCCGTTTTTCAGGGTCCTTCAACCCGCGAGAGTTCGAAGAAGTAGATCCGCTCCTCGCCCTTGATGATCATCGCGCCCATAATCCTTACCGCATCGATCCGTCGGAAATGATCGATAATGGGTTGATCGTCATAGACCATGGCCGCGCTCTCTACGCCGCCAAACACGGTTGTCTTCACGGAAGCGACGGGACCACTCGCCCGCAGCCGACGCTGGAGATAGGAAAACAGGTTTCGCGCGACGCGCGTCCTGCCGATCTTATAAAAACGCAACGCCAGCCGAAGCGGGATCCACTTCGGATCAATGGCGACCAGTCGCCAGTCTCCCGATCGAAACAGCAAGGCATCGGCGCGCATGTCGGGCGTGAACCGTTTGCCGAACCAGCCAAGATTTTCGAGCACACCATCGAACGGATGCTCCGTCGGGATGCCGTGTCCTTTCCAAAGCCCCACCATTTCGTGCGGCGCGATCGGCTGCAGGCTTCGGAACTCCTCAAGCGCTGTCTGCTGGTTTTTCACTCGAAGCATCCTTCTTGTCCTTGCGCTCTCTGGCCCGTCGCCTGGATTTGGCGGCGCGGCGCGCTATCCGTAACTCCTCCAGGGTCGGTATCCACCAACCCCTTTTGAGCTCGCGATTATTAGGTGGCGTTCGTGCGGGCCAGGTCGTCACCAGTTCTTCGAGCGAGCCCGGTCGCCAGAATGCCCAGACATATTCCCCGCCACCTGGAGCGGGGAAATAGAACGTGCTGATCGTCGCAGGATCAGCCAGCTCGCCGTCCGTACCGATGAAGAAGACGACGCCGATATGCGTGCCGATTGCGCGCTCGAAGGGCGGAGCATCATCGGCAGGAACGGGATATCGCTTTCGCCGGCGCTCCCTCATCCTTGCCTTGGATGCTTCGTCTTCTTGCGTCCCCTTGATCGCTTCGCGCCGTGCACGCCGGGCTTCCGGCTCGTTGCGCTCTGCCGCTATCTCGATCGCCGGCCATCGCCGCCGCAGTTCCTCGAACGATCTGTAGGGCACGGTCCACAGCCGCCGATCGGCGTCCCAGCGGGCATGCGGGATTTCCCGGATCTCATTGACGACGGTGCGCGCGTAGGGCGTTCGAATCTGAATGACCGTCGGCGTCGCCTGGAGATAACGACTTTCGATCGGCTCGAAGGCGAACGCGTCCCTGCCCTTCTCATCAGCGAATCGATCCGCTTCCGCCTCCATGTCGGCCAGCCAGCGGCTGATGCGCTTTTCGGCAGTGCGCCCCGGAACGAACCATGCGTTCAGCCTGTCACTCCAACGGGCGCGCGGAAACGCCTCCCGAAACCGTGCGACCGTTATTCGGTCATGGGGTAGATCGGTCGTCGCACCCACACGCGTGGGCGTGGAAGATTGATCTTTCACTTCTTCGTCCATCGGTCTTGGTCCGGGCCAGCACCCTAGTGCTCACGCGGCCGTTTTGATTTTCCCAAGCCTTGATCGCCTGTTCGAGCGGACACTCACCTTCACAATTGTCCTGCCAGGCAGTGGTTTTCGCAAGCAGCGCTGGCACGGTGCGGACGGTAAAATCCGCTTCGGATCAAGATCGGACTTCATCTTCGTTCAATTGAGCAGTAACGAGACCATGGCGCCAGACTGGCGCGGGGCCTGGGCATAGCCGACCATCAACAATGAGCGGATGAAGCGGCGTGTGTCGCCGTCGGCGTTTTCTGGGCGTTCAATGGGGCAAAATCGCGCCGCGAAGTCTGGTTAAGTGGCGATCACTGATATCACTGCTTCCCAGAACGGATCGAGACGCCGAGAGACAGCAGCGCAGGTATCAAGTCGGATTGCCGAACCAATTCGACCGCCGGCGAAGCGACAAGTTTTGCTTCGACGGCCCGATCATAGACTGCAATGCAATCTGCCGCCGTGAGGCGGGAGGAATAGAGCAGGCCATCGACCGCGTAGGATTCATGGATCGTCTCGCTCAGTCTCTGGCCTTCTCGATGCTCCTTTGCGCGAGCCGCGTCCGTGCTGACGCCCAGTCTCAGAAGGCCGGTGGTGCGCAGGTCGACAAGGACGAGAGGATCAGTGGCCATCACCTCAGCGACCGCCCAGTCTTCGATCTCACTTTCATCCAGAACACGGTCCTGCGTCTCCTCGAACCGATCGCGAACGATCGTCTCGGCGATCGCTGTCGCAAGATCATATGCAGCATAGAGAAGCCGGAACATCTGGTTAGGGCTCGAGAATCGTGATTGACTGAGACCCATGCCAAGCGGTGTCGCCATGTATGCTGCAGGGATGATGCGAAGATAGGCTTCCGGGCGAAATGCGAGCGCGAGATCACGAACCGCTTTGGGATCAAGTTTCACGGTTCGATTTAACCAAAATCGCGGTTGGCTGCGTCCAGAACTTCGTCGAGATTGCCCTTCTTGAGGTTGTCCAGCGGTGTTCCTCCGATGCTTGACTTCGGTTGGATCAGCCATTGCCACGCCACGCGTGGGTTATGGATGATTTTCGTAATCTGAGACATGCCCTCGATTGGACGACCATCCACAAACTGAGCCACGGGAAAGACATGTTTTCGCTCACCCTTGAGCAGGCCGATGACGGCTCCGCGCTTGTGCCATTCGTGCAGCGTCGACCGCTTCGTACCAAACATCTTCTCGATGTCGCCCGGGCCAGCGACTGGGCCGGCCCAGTCTTCTAGTCGGGTCGGCGTCGCAAATTGAGCAAGCCTTTGGCGCCCTTCCTCAAGATCCACCAATTGCCCGACACCAGCACCCCTGCTGACCTCCACAGGCTTCTCAACCGATACTTCCACAAGCGCTTGGCTAGGCTTGGCCGCCAGTTCGGCGACGGCGACTTCTACAATGTGGGCCAGCTCTGTTTCATCGGCGGCGAGCCGCCGCTGCTGCTCAACAGAAAGGCGTGCTGCCGCAGCGGAGACCACAGCCATCATCTTGCCGGTCGCGACGAGTGCTGGCCTAGAAAGGCCGGGATTGTGCCGGGCAAGAACTTTCAGGAGGTCGGCCAGCGCGGCTGAATGGACTCCGACACCTGCGTCCACCTGCGATTTCCGAGTGATAGCGACCATTTTTATCTTCCTTCTCGATCGCCATTTAGATAATACAGATTGTCCGGTTTGTCCAGATTATTTCCCAACACCAAGCTAGTATCACTGGGAGCGGCCCTGCGTCTGTCTGYCGATCGTTGAAGTTCACGGGACGACAACGCCGTTGATGGCCCGTAGTTTCGCGGGACTTGGGCCAAGGAAGCGGCCGAAACAGTTGATCTCGCGACAAAGACTGGTATGTTCTCTATTTGTTTCGGAAACGATCGCCCGATGATGCGCCGATCCCATTGATCGCCGACGTCGCCATGAATGACATGACCCAGCCCCCCATCCGAAAAATCGTCCACGTGGACATGGATGCGTTTTATGCGTCGGTCGAGCAGCGTGATAATCCGGCCCTGCGTGGCAAACCCATTGCGGTTGGTGGGTCAGCCGCTCGCGGTGTGGTGGCCGCGGCAAGCTATGAGGCACGCGCCTTTGACGTCCATTCGGCGATGCCATCGGTCACCGCCAAGCGAAAATGTCCGGACCTGATTTTCGTGCCGCCGCGCTTCGATGTCTACAAGGCCGTATCCCAGCAGATCCGAGAAATTTTTGCGGAATACACACCGCTGATCGAGCCGCTATCGCTTGATGAGGCCTATCTCGATGTCACGGAGAACCTGAAAGGCATGGAGATCGCCACCGAGGTCGCGCTGGAGATCCGTGCCAAGATCAAAGCGGTCACTGGCCTCAACGCGTCGGCCGGGATCTCCTACAACAAGTTCCTCGCCAAGATGGCGAGTGACCTGAACAAACCCAATGGCCAGGCCGTCATCACGCCGAAGAACGGACCGGCCTTCGTCGAGACCCTCCCCGTCAAGAAATTCCATGGTGTCGGTCCGGCGACTGCAGAGCGGATGCGGAAATATGGCATCGAGACCGGGCTCGACCTGAAATCGAAGTCGCTCGCGTTCCTGCAGGAGCATTTCGGAAAGTCCGGTCCGTATTTCTACGGCATCGCCCGCGGCATCGACGACCGCCAGGTGAAGCCTAACCGGATTCGAAAGTCCGTGGGCGCGGAGGATACCTTTGTCGAGGACATAGCAGATCTCGATTTGGCGACCGCGGAACTGAAACCGCTCGCAGAGAAGGTCTGGCGCTACTGCGAGGCGCAAGGCATCAGCGGCAAGACGGTGACCGTGAAAATCAAATACTCGGACTTCACCCAGGCGACGCGCAGCCGGACCGGATCAGGCGCCTTTGCGGGCATTCCTGAAGTCCTTGCCGCGGCGTCGGACCTCTTGGCCACCGTCTATCCGTTCAAGCGGCCAGTGCGGCTGCTCGGCGTCACGCTTTCAACGCTGACGGCATCCGAAATCGGCGATGCACACCCGCAACTTGATCTCGGGCTCTGACAAGCCATCGCCGCGAAATAAAAAAGCCTGCCGCGGGAGGAGGTGCGGCAGGCTTTCCTAAAAGAACCGAACAGCGACCTGGGAGGAGGAGTGTCGCTGTTCCCACAGACGTCCCTTTGGGAGGAGGAGTGGGCCGTCTGAATTTCGAAGCGTTGCGGGAGGAGGAGCATTGCTTCGATGTATGTGACCATACTCGCGCCAGCGCGATCCGCCAGCGCTTATGCTGCACCGCAGCTATGCATCAGCCGCAACGGTGGTTGGGGCACATGGTTACAGCCATCATGCCCTAAACCGATCGAAGGCAGTGAGGTATTTGGTTGGAGGATCTGCCTCAGGGTACYGGTAGATTTCGGACCTCAGATACCGCAATTCGCCTTCCAGTTCCGGTTCATCGACCTCGATCCACCAGGATTTCGGGCGCCCGTCGCTRCCGTCCGACCACCGATAACCGCGGACCTTGAGCTGATCCTTCATGTCGAAAGGGCTGTTCTTGGCAAAAATACGAACTCGTGAGCGCTGACTTGCGCTGTAGAGCTCCGCAAATGCTGTCGTGGTGTGGGAAGCCGTTTCCCGAGCGAGTACTTCYAGCAGAGCAAAGCAGTCGTCGACCGCTCTATGGCCATCATGAAAAAAGCCAGCTTGGCCAACCAGGTATCCGAGTTTCGTTCCCTCGAATCCGCGTGAGGACCAATCGATCTCGGAGTTGGAACAAGCCCATGCCTTGCCTGAAAAAATCGGCGAGAAAGCTTCGCAAAACGGGCGGTCAAACCCTGCGTTATGGGCGATGACCAGATCGGCGGGATCGATCAACGCTGTCAACGCGCTCATGTCGATGAACTGCCCGGCCACCATCTCATCGGTGATGCCTGTGAGCCTGGTGATTTCGCCAGGAATGGAAATGCTCGGCTGCCGCAAACCACCGTAGAGACCGGTGACGTCTCCGATGTTGCCACGCTCATCAAACGTGAAGGCAATCGCCCCTATTTCGATGATCTCGTCCTTGCGGTGGTTGAGCCCGGTTGTTTCCGTATCAAGGATGACGCCCTTCAGCGGAAATTCAGGCCGAATGCTTGGGGTGATCGGGCGGGGTTCGAGTTTCCTCAGGATGCGATACCGCCCTGTGGCGGCCAAATGGGCTGCCATTGCCTCTTCATTTGCTGGCGGCGGTGTGGACCACTTTTGATGCCGCGCCGCCTTCTCGGGTCGAGCAACAACATCATCGGAAAACATATCGATTTGTGCAGTCATTCTTGCAGGTCTCGAGCGTCGAAAGGAATACGGACGTATCACGCACGGGCACTTAAGTCATGTTCAGCTCGATAGCGCCGAATCTGAACCAGCGCTCTAGAACGGAAACGAACATAGGAACCTTCATAGAGGTTCATTTTCGGCGAACCGATGAAGCCCGCTACAAAAGGTGTTGTCGGGTTGTTGTAGAGATCAAGCGGTGTTCCCACCTGCTCTATCCTGCCTCCGTTCAACACCACGATCTTGTCGGCCATCGTCATGGCTTCAACCTGATCATGCGTGACATAGATCATCGTCGTACGGAGCTTGGCATGGAGATCGGTCAATTCAACTCGCATCTGTGATCGAAGCGAGGCGTCGAGGTTGGACAACGGCTCGTCGAACAGGAAGACTTTCGGATTTCGAATGATTGCCCGGCCAATCGCAACGCGCTGACGCTGACCGCCAGAAAGCACCTTTGGCTTTCGATCTAGAAGATGAGACAATTGCAGGGTTTCTGCAGTTTTCTTCACCTTCTCGGCAATTTCGGCCWTGGGCAAACCAGCCAGCGAAAGGCCGAAGCCTATGTTTTCTGCGACCGTCAGATGCGGGTAAAGCGCATAGGATTGAAACACCATGGCGATGCCGCGCTTGGAGGGCTCGGCATCGGTTACGTCGTGACCATCGATGAATATCCTCCCAGAGCTGATGGGTTCGAGGCCGGAAATCATGCGCAGCAAGGTCGATTTTCCACAGCCAGAGGGGCCGACGAAGACACAGAACTCGCCGGCCTCGACGCTCAATTGAATGCTCTTCATAACCTCCAGGCTGCCGAAATTTTTGGAAACCTTGTCGAGTAGCACACTTGCCATGGATCAGCCTTTCACCGCACCTGCGGTCATGCCGGCGACGATCTGCCGGTTGAAGAAGATGAAAACGATGAGCGGCGGAATGGTCACCAGCAGGATGTTCATGAACAGCAGATTGAACTGCGTCTGGAATTGTCCCTGAAAATTATAGAGGGTTAGTTGGACGGTCACGTTCTCACGCCCGGGCAGATAATAAAGGGGATGGGTAAAATCATTGAAGATGGCGATGGACTGCACCACGATGACCGTCACCGTCACCGGTTTCAAGAGCGGCAAGATGACCCTGAAGAAGAGTTGCAACGGCTTAGCGCCATCTATGATCGCTGCCTCGTCCAGATCGCGTGGGATCGTAGCGATGAAGCTCCGAAACAGGAGGATCGTGAAGGCAAGACCGTAGGCAATATGGATAAGGATCATGCCCTGAAGGGTTTTGAATAGCCCAAGCGATTGCAAGACCCATATGGTCGGCACGACCGCGGGCGGGATCATCAAACCTGCAAGCACGAAGGCGAAGATGAACTTGTTCCATCGCGATGGTCGCCTCTGCAGGATGTAGCCGACCATCGCCCCGAAAAGGACGAGAAACGATACCGCAAAGATCGTGATCACGATGGAGTTGAAGTAGGCCAGTAGCAGCATGTAGTTGCGTGCCTCTATGACGTCCATGAAGTTTTCCCAAAGCCGCCACTCGGTGGGCAGGCTGAAGGTTAGCCGCGCGGCCTCCTGCCGTGTCTTGGCAGCCGTCAGGAAAATGAACAAAAACGGAAGCACAAAAATGAAGCCGCAGGCCACCAGTGCGGAAATCCCGATCAAGAATTGGCGCCTGCTCATACATCGACCTCCCTGCGGTTGAACCACACCGTGAGCGGCAGCACGATCAGCGCAATCAGCAGGAACAGGATAACGTTGCCTGCGGTGGAGAGCCCGTAAAACCCGGCTTGATACTGCTTGTAAATGACGCTGGCCAGAACATCCGAGGAGAAGCCGGGACCTCCTCTCGTCATGGCCCAAACCAGATCGAAGCTTCTCAAGCCCCCGATCAGGGACAAGGTAACGACGGTGACCGTGGCCGGTCTGACGAGTGGTATCGTGATACGGAAGAACATCTGTCGTCGCGTTGCTCCATCGATGCGCGCGGCCTCATAATATTCCGGSCCGATAGACGCCAATCCAGCGATGAAAATGACCGTGGCGAGGCCAACACCCTGCCAGAGGTCGACCAGGATGATGGAATAGAGCGCCCAATCCGGATTGGTCAGCCAGCCGGGGCCGGTGATGCCGAGTGCAGCCAGCGCGACATTGAACGTTCCGCGCGTGGGATGCATGAGAACGGAAAAGGTGATGCCTACACCGATGGTGGAAACAAGGACCGGGAAGAATATCGCAGTGCGCAGAAAGCTCTGTGCCCATATGCCGGATGTCAGCAATACTGCAAGAAGCAGGCCGAATACCGTCTTCGCGGCCGAAGTTGAGAGCGCGTAAATGACCGTGTTGACAAGGCCCTGGATGAGAAAGGGCTCTCTGAAGAAGTATCGATGGTTACATCGAAAACGATCATTTATATTTGAAATAATGTCATGAGCGCGGGATACGTTCAAATAAGCCAATAAAGATTCAGGCCACTGCCTTCGTTACAGTGCCAGCGCTCGCTTCAGGTCGTCATGCTCAAAGGCGGTGGCCATGCGATTGATTTCGCTGCCACGTGCGCCGACTGCCTTGGCAGTATCTCGCCAGGCTGATGTGACGGTTGCAACCTCTTTGATGATGACGCGTGCTTGCGTCAGCGTGAGCGCAAAATATCCCGATGCAGCCTCCAGAAGATCGAGTGAGCAGGTGCCTTCATCGAGGTCGATATTGGTGGTCAGTACCCGAACCTTGAGATCAGTCGGCACGGGATTGAGATCGTAGGCCGGCGACAGCGACCAACCTGACTTGCCCAGCCACAGAAATCCATGATTGCGCAGGTGATCATCGACATTCGAGATCAGCACGTTGAAAACCAYGCGCCTATAGAGGGCATGGGCGTCGGTCTTTCCTTGCGCCCCGTGCTCCGCGAGCGCATCGACAATTTCAGGATAACTGCCGCGCTCGCCATCCCTGGCTCCCATCATTGCCATCGCTGACAAAAATGGAATGCGGATGGCGCCGCTACGATCGAAGCGTCGAGACAGCATGACAGCTTTGCCGGCCACCTCGATAAGTTCGTGTTGTGGAGTCGCGATACCGGCCTTGTCAGCAAGCCGAAGGGCGATCTCCTCCCAGGTCTCCATGCTGTATTCGTCGGTCTCCTTCGGAAACTTGGCGATGGAAAGATGGCCATGCTGATCGACGACGGAGGCTTTCGGCCGTGCGCCGCCCAATGACGAGCCGGGGGCAAAGATGAGTTGGAGGTCTTCGTCTGTCTCTTCGTCACGCAGAATGCGCTCGGTGATCTGCAGAAGGCGACCAAGCTCGATAACGGCCGGGACACCGGTCTGGATGGGAGCTTGGAAGACCTCCTCCCCGACCCACCGGAACCGCAGCGCGCCGAGACGGGTTTCGTCGGCGACACCCAGAAGGTAGTCGCTTTCGGCGAGTGTGCGAACGGCTCGTACCTGGCGTTCCGCGATCCGTCGCTCGGCGCGCTGCATCAGCCGCCGCCCCCAGGTGTCGGGAGCGGAGTCACCGATCGACCCGAACGTTGCCAACCCTGCCGGCGGAGCGAAGGCCCCGCGTGTCAATGAAAGCGCAGGTTCCAGCGAGAAGCGATCAGGATCCTTCAGCCAGGCATCGTCATACTCGAACAGTATGGTCTCAGAGCCGCGGATGCGATTGCTCCTCGCAAGACCAATTCTGCGGGTATCTCCAGCAAGGTCGATATGAACTTCGAAGTCAGCCATCGCGAGATGATCCTGACGCAGGCTTCAGGCGAACGCGCTTTGGCAGGTCGGCGCTGGCAAGCGCCTGGCCAACACTGTCGTTGCTGATGTCAGCAACCTGGGTCAGCCCGTCGAGGAGGCCTAGGGCTTGAAGGACCCCGGCGTAGATGCCGATGCTGACATTCGTGTCGCCCGCCTCTATTTTTTGCAGCGTCGAGCGCGACGTAAAGGCTCGCTCTGCTACCACAGCCATCGGCAACCTACGTCGGCGACGAGCGTCCTGGATATCCGTACCAAGCTTTCGCAAAGCCCGCCGAACTGCTGCTGAGGGTTGATGTGGGGTAGGCATGTGAGACCTTTGCGCTACAAAATCGGACTTTATGTAGCACCAAGCTCACAATATTTCCAGTATGGCGTACTGCTCCGTCAGAAGGCCAGGCTGTGTATGCAGATGCTTCGCTGGCGATGGAGATGGCGGATCTGATCCGCTTCAAGACCTCGACGCTGACAGCGATCGGTTTCCAGCGCAACGGTGTCTGGGGCGAAGAAACCGCATCGCGGAAGATCGAACATCTCGGGCTGATGTTCGGCGCGCTGGCCGCCTCACCTGCCGGCATCGTCAAGGGGCGCGGCGGCCATCTAAACTTATCTGCCCATCCGAGGATAGAGAAGGCTCGGTCTGGGGCATCCTTGCGATAACGCTCAGGTTGCTTTTTCATCTGCTGAGCAACCTCCAAGAACTCAAGGCGTCATTCGTTATCTCAGATAGATCAATCTTCAATTCTTTCATAACGCAGTACCCATGAATTCCGGTAGTAGACGGCGAATCGCGTTTGCCCTATCGATGGGATATGAAATCGAGCCTCGAACATCTGCCCGAGAAGAAGCAGCGCGAGCTTGCCCGCGTCGTCGAGATCATCCACGAGGAGTTTGCCGATACACTCGCGGGAAGCTCGGCCGCCTTCAAGACGCGTGGGCGGATCCTGAAAATCATCCTGTTCGGCTCCTATGCCCGCGGCACCTTTGTCGATGAGCCGCATACGATGAAGGGTTACCGCTCCGATTACGATATCCTGGTCATCGTCAGTTCGAAGAAACTCGCCGAGCCGCAATATTGGGATAAGGCGACCGACCGGCTGATGTGGGACAAGGGTGTCTCGACACCGGTCGGCCTAATCGTGCACTGCGCTCGCGAGGTGAACAACTTCCTGGCCGACGGGCAGTATTTCTTCGTCGACATCCTGCGCGAGGGCATCGTGCTCTACGAACTCGACGATCGGCCACTGGCCGAACCGAGAAGGCTTACTCCCGCCGATGCGCTCAGGGTGGCGAAGGAGCATTTCGACAAAAAATATTCGGCGGCGGCCAGCTTTCTCGATACATCACAATATCTGTTCAAGAAGAGTCAGTTCAATCATTCAGCATTCGAATTGCACCAGTCAATCGAGATCGCCTACTCCTGCCTGCTCCTCACGCTCACCAACTACAGCCCACCATCGCACAATCTCAAATTCCTGYGTGGCCTTGCCGAGGATCATGATCGCCGGCTCATCGAAGCTTGGCCGCGCGACCAGCACCGCTTTACCGCCTGGTACAACATCCTCAACGAGGCCTATGTGAAGGCCCGCTATTCGAAGCACTTCGAGATCACCGAGGAAGCGCTCGCCTGGCTTCTCGAGCGGACGGAGCATCTCCACCGCCTCATCGAGACGATCTGCAAGGAGCGGTTGGTGGAATTAGAACAGAAAGCGAGCTTTGACCGCGGCTGATCGGACCGACGAGCGAATAAGCGATCGTCGGTCCGCGCTTGATGGTGATTAGCCCTCGAGCCAGCGAACTTCCTCATCCGAAAGCTCGATCTGAAGCGCCGAGAGGCTATCCTCAAGTTCGGCTACGGTCCTGGGGCCAATGAGCGGAACGACGGGAAACGGTTGGGCAATGACATAGGCAAGCGCGATATGGATCGGGCTGCATCCCCGCTTCTTCGCCAGCTCGATCGCCCGATCGCGACGCTCGAAATTCCGCTCGGAGTACCATACCCGGACGATCTCCTCATCATCACGCTTGTCGCGTCCGGCCCTTTCCGTGAAGAAGCCGCGCCCCTGGCTCGACCAGGCGAAATTGGGAATTTGCCGCTCGTTCAGCCATCTTTTCCAGTCGGCATCGGAGGCCGCGACACATCCTGCCCAGATCGGATCCAGCATCTCTGCAAGTGAAAAGTTATTGGAAAGCGCAGCCGGAGCGATCTTGCCGTTTTTCGCGGCGTAGTCGGCTGCTTCGTCCATACGCTCGCGGTTCCAATTCGAGCCACCGAAAATGCCTCGAATCCGGCCTCGCCTGACCTCCGCATCCATGGCGTCGACGAACTCGCCGACCGGAATATCYGGATTGTCACGATGCATGAAATAGACGTCGACATAATCGGTTTTCAGCCGCTCCAGCGACTGATCCAACTGCCTGGCGATCACATCCGGATAGCAAAGCGGCGAATGCGCGCCCTTCCCGATCAGCACGATCTCCTCGCGGGGCACCCCGCGGCTGGTATGCCAATCGCCGAAAATGCTCTCCGTCTTGCCCCCGGCATAGATATACGCCGTATCGAAGACATTGCCCCCTGCCTCGTAAAAGGCGTCAAGCGTGAGCGAAGCGGCAGCGAAATTCGGGAAGAACTCGAAGCCGAGAGCGGCAGCCGAGGCCGGCTTGTCGAGACCGGGAATCCGGCGCTTTGGAATGCTGTTGCCGGCCCTGACGACCTCGCCCGCAATATTCGTGATGCGCTTGGCAGCCGTCTCGACCCCATATGCGAGCCCGACTGACGCCCGCCAGCGATCGAGCACACGCAGGTTGCCGATCGAGTCTGCGGCGTTCATGCCTGGGAAAGCAAATTCCGTTTGACCGGTGCGGATCGCTTCGCCCACGGCATCGACTTCGAAGGAATAGAGGTAGCGTTTCTCTTCAACCTCAACCGTCTGCCTCTCGTTGCCTTTTATGATCTCGATGCGGCCCACACCGCCCTGCCGGCCGGAGGCAAACCAGAAATCCTTGACCTCGATGCGGCCCTTCGAACCAATGATCCGCAAGGTATTGTCCTGCTGCGCCATGATCGAGCAGGATACTTCCGCAATGATGCCGCTCTCGAACTTCAACACCGCCGACGCCCATTCATCGACGCCGGACTGGCCGAGATGAGCGACACCGGAGACGGTTACAGGTTCGACAAAGGATTTGTCCTCGGCAGCGCCCGCCAGCATGCGCACCATCGATACCGGATAACCGCCGACATCGAGAATGCCGCCGCCAGCCATGTCATTGGCGAACAGGCGGTGCTCGGGCCGGAAAGAGCCCATGTCGAAGCCGAAGCTGGAGCGGATGAGCCTCACCTCGCCGATCGCCCCCTCCCTCACCAGATCGACGATACGCGCGGTCTGCGGATGGAAGCGATACATATAGGCTTCGCCGACGAACACACCGGCCTTTTTTGCCTCATGGAACACGACATCCGCATCGAAGGCCGAGAGAGCCATGGGCTTTTCAATCAGCACATGCTTGCCCGCGCGAATGGCCTTTATCGCCCATTCCGCATGTCCGATATGAGGCGTCGCGACATAGACGGCGTCGACCTCCTCGTCGGCAAGCAGCGCCTCGTATCCTTTGACGATGCGCGCACCAGGAAAGCCCTCGCCAAGGCCCGGCTTGTCGGGATTGCGGCTGGCGATCGCGACGAGCTTGCCGCTCGTGGAATGCGCAATCCCCTCCGCGAATGTCCGCGCGATGGTGCCGGGGCCGATAATGCCCCAGCGGATCTGTTGTTCTGAACTCATGGATTTTCCTCTTGGTCAGTCTTGGGAGAGATGGGATGGATCGATCAACGCAGGCGGCTWCCTTCCGCGTCGAAAAGGAAACAGCGTGCGGCGGAGAGCCCGATCGTGAGACTGTCGCTATCGCCGCCATGCCGCGATTCCGGACGTTCGATGATCAGCGGCTCGTTTGAGATCGTGGCATAAACATAGCTGGTATGACCGAGATGTTCGGCGACATCGATCCGGACAGTCAGGTCCGCGTCGCCRGCGCCCCCATTGACGAAATGCTCCGGCCGAACGCCGAACGTGACCTGCGAACCGGCCGCCACGGCACTGGAAATGGGAAGCGTCAGCTTGACCGCAGGGTCCGAGAGCAAGGAGACGGTGGTGCCGGAAGCGCCCTGCCCTTCTACCTTCGCCTTCATGAAGTTCATCTTCGGCGAGCCGACAAACCCGGCCACGAACTGATTGGCCGGATCGTCATAAAGATCGAGTGGCGCCCCCACCTGCTCGATGCGCCCTGCCCTGAGCACGACGATCTTGTCTGCGAGCGTCATCGCCTCGGTCTGGTCATGGGTGACATAGATCATCGTCGTTCCGAGCTGCTTGTGCAGCCTGGAGATCTCGACACGCATCTGCACGCGAAGCTCAGCATCCAGATTGGACAGCGGCTCGTCGAATAGAAACACCTGAGGCTCGCGAACGATTGCCCGGCCGATCGCGACGCGCTGCCGCTGGCCGCCAGAAAGCTGGCCGGGACGCCGGTCCATCAACTCGTTGATCTGCAGGATGTTGGCTGCCTGCGCGACGCGACGCTCGGTGTCTTCCTTCGGGTTGCCATTCATCTGGAGGCCGAAGGAGAGGTTCCGCCGCACCGTCATATGCGGATAGAGCGCATAGGACTGGAAAACCATGGCGATACGCCGCTCCGACGGCTCGACATCGTTGACCACCTTACCGCCGATCTCGATCGTTCCAGCCGAGGTATCCTCGAGCCCGGCGATCATGCGCAGCAGCGTCGATTTTCCACATCCGGATGGGCCGACGAAGACGACGAATTCGCCGTCTCCTATCTCGAGATTGGCGCCATGGATAACCTCATAGGCCCCGAACCGCTTGACGACGTTTGTGAGTGTAAGTCCGGCCATGCTGCCTCCGGTTACTTGATCGCGCCGGCCGCAATGCCGGAGATGAAATGGCGTTGCAGGAAGACGAAGACGACAAGGATCGGGGCGGTCAACAGCACCGCTCCCGCCATGATCCCGCCCCATGAAACCTTGGTGAGACCGATCAGCGTGCCGAGCGCGACCGGCGCCGTCATCATTCCCGGTCTCGAATTAATGAGCAGCGGCCAGAGATAATTGTTCCAGGACGCCAGGAAGAGGATGATCGACAATGCCGCCATGGTGGGCCGCGCCAGCGGCAGGGCGATATGCAGGAAGATGCGCCATTCCTTTATGCCTTCGACGCGGGCGGCGTCGAACAGCTCCCCCGGCATCATCGAAAAGGACTGCCGCATGAACAACACGCCGAGCGAATTGAACAGCGGCGGCACGATCAGCGCCACCCAGGTATTGGCAAGCTTGAACTCCCGCGCCACCATGATGAACTGCGGGATGACCACCACCGCGAACGGCAGCGTGATCGTGCCGAGAATGATGGCGATGACCATGGAGCGACCGGCGAACCGATAGCGCGCAAGTGCCCAGCCGGCCATCGAGGTCAGCATCACCGAAAGGACAGTATAGATGACGGCGACGGTGATGGAGATGAACATCGCCCGCAGGAAATTCGTGTCCGCCTGCAGATTGTTGAAGTTTTCGACGAAGTTCGTCGATGGCCAGAGAACGATATCAGGGCTGAAAATGCCGTAGTCCGGCATCGTCGAGAACACGAACATCATCCACAGCGGAAAGAGCCAGATGATGGCAAGCGGCGTCAGCACCGCATGCAGGGCAAGCCTTTGCATCATCAGTGTGCGGAATTTCGACTTCATTTCGCCTCCCTCCCGATGAACAGATTAAGGAGCGATATGGCCACGGCGAGCGCCGCGATCGTATAGGCTATTGCCGACGCGTAACCGAAATTGAGCGAGGTAAAGCCCTGCCTGTAGAGAAACAGGCCAAGCGTCTCCGTGCCGCCRCCAGGGCCGCCGCGGTTGGTGATCAGGAACGGTTCGGCGAACAATTGCATCGTGCCGATGACCGAGAGCACCACACAGAAGAGGATGATCGGTTTCAAGAGCGGCAGCGTGATATGGAAGAACTGCTGCACCTTGCCGACACGGTCGAGCGTTGCCGCCTCGTAGACGTCGCCCGGAATGGATTGCAGGCCCGCCAGGATGATGATGGCGTTGTAACCGGCCCATCGCCAGGTCACCGCTATGATGACCAGCGCCATGGCAGCAGTCCCATTGTCGAACCACGAAACGGGGGCWAGCCCGACCGAACTGATCAACTTGTTGATGATCCCGAAATCGATACTGAACATTAGCCGAAAGACCGCCGCATAGGCCACCTCGCCGACGACCACGGGAGCGAAGAAGGCAAAGCGGTAAAGCGGTCGCGCCTTCAGGAGCGGTGAGTTGAGAAGCACCGCCATCACCGTCGCGAGCGCAATCATCACCGGCACCTGGATGACCAGGATGATCAGCGTGTTGTAGAGCGCATTATAGAAAGCCGGATCGGCGACGAGCCGGCCCCAGTTGACGGTAAGGCTGAATTTCCACGGATTGACGCGCGTGTTCTGAAAGGAAATCAGAAACGAATTGATGATCGGCCAAAGCCAGAAGGTCGCGAAGATCAACAGATAGGGGGCAAGGAACGCATAGGCGATCCTGTTGCGCAGGGGCATCGTCTTCTCCCGTCACCGAATTTCAATGGAATGGACCGGCCGGGCGTTTTTCCGCCCGGCCGAGCTCGTTCATTCAGCGATGGGAAGTCCGGTTGCCGTCTCGATCTGCTTGGCGGCTTCGTCCAAAGCCGCCTTTGCATCGGGATAATCGTTTGCGAAATACTTGGTCTGGGCTGCCCGGTAGATCGATTCAGCGTCAGCCTGGAAGGCAGTCCCTCTGGCCGGAACGATCTTCGGCAGGGTGGCAAGAATGTCCGACCAGACAGCCTGACCGCCCCAATAGGGTTGCGGTTCCTTGACGAAGGGATCCTGGACCGCGCTCAGGAGCGAAGGAACGAGACCGAATGATTTCAGCATCGTGACCTGTCCTTCATTCGTGGTGAGCGCATATTCGACGAATTTCCAGGCCGCTTCCTTGTTCTGCGATGCCTCGCTGATCGCCAGCGAAGATCCGCCGAGATTGGCGGCATGGGGACCGTCAGCGGTCAGGCTCGGCATGGGATAGACGCCCCATTTCCCGGCAAGATCGGGCGAGCCGGAGCGTATGGTGCCTTCGTACCAGCCGCCATACATCTGGCTGGCGGCCTTGCCCGCCGTGTYCGCCTGAATTTTCTGATCCCAGATGGCGGCCGTGATGATGCCGGCGTCCTTCATCTCCTTGAGCTTTTCGAGCGTCGCGACACAGGCCGGCTGGTTGATGGTGATGCTCTGGCCATCTGTCGAAAAGTAACCACATCCCTGCTCGTTGGCGATCATCCGGAACCATTCGCTGTCGCCGTTGAAATCGGCCTGAGCCATCACGGTACCAGGATTGGCTTCCATGACCTTTTTGCCGGCCGCAAGGAAATCGTCCCAGGTCTTGATCGCCGTCGGGTCGACACCCGCCTTTTCATAAAAGTCCCGGCGATAGAAGACGGCGACCGGACCCGAATCCCACGGCATGGCATAGGCGACACCGTCAACCTCAAGCTCCGTGCGCTTGAATTCGGGGAAAAGCGCCTGCATTTCCGGGGTATAGCCCAGTGCGGTGAGGTCGGTGAAACAATCGGGGAAGCGGTTCCAGAACACCTCCGCCTCGAAATTCTCGATGGTCACGATATCCGGCAGGCCGTCCCCGCCGGCAGCACAGGCTGCCAGGGCCTTGTCGAAGACCTGGCTATTGCCAAGATCCTCGACCGTGACCTTGATGTCGGGATATTTCTTGTTGAAGCCTTCAAGCGTGGATTTCAAAGCCGAGGCTGCGACGTTCCAGCTCCATATGGTGATTTCGGTGGACTGCGCAGCGGCAGGCCCTGATCCGAGGAGCGCAAGCGAGACCGCTACGCCGAGGAATTTGGCGTCCATTGAAAACCTCCCTTTTTCAATTGCCGTTCTTCATCGAACATGGGCAGATTATCGCCCGACGAAAATCTGTCTCGTACAAAGGGAATATGGATTTGGCGGAAAGTAAGGTTGACGAAAGAGCGATCTACCACCCCGGCGCCAGCAGCATCGAGGGCTTTCCGACCACGCTGCAATTGTTCCAGGGCCATCCCAGGATCATGCTCCGCCCTCACTGGCATGCGCAGATCGAAGTGAACTATCTGATGCGCGGCACCGTTCATTACCGCATGGGAAGCCACAAGGTGCGGCTCGATGCCGGGCAGATGTGCCTGTTCTGGGGCGGCCAGCCACATCAGATGGACGAATCGTCGGATGATTCTCTCTATGCCGGCGCCCACCTGCCGCTCGTACATTTCTTCCGCATGCGCCTTCCCCCTGCGGTTTCCGGCATGCTGATGAATGGCGCCACGATGCTGACATCGGCGACCGACGGAGCAGACAAGGAGAATTTCCCGCGCTGGGTCCGCTATGTGAACTCGGGCGATGAGGCAAGGGCTCAGCATGCGGTGGAGGAACTGCTGCTGCGCGTTGAAAGGATGTTCTTCGAGCCCTATTCCGTTGTGACTTCCGAGAAGGGCTCGGCGAACGACAATGCTTCGGCCACGCCTTCGATCAGCGTGGTGCGCATGTGCGACTTCATCGCCGCCAACTTCCTGGAGGAGATCGATGCCGCCGACATTGCCGCCGCCGCCGGGCTGCATCCGAAATACGCCATGAACCTGTTCCGCAGGTCAACCGGGATGACCCTGATCAAATACCTGACATTGCTCAGGCTTTCGCGCGCACAGGCCATGCTGGTGAACGGCAACGACAGCATATTGCAGATCGCCATGGACAGCGGCTTCGGCTCGGTGAGCGCCTTCAACAAGGCTTTCCGGCTGATTGCCGGCATGGCGCCCTCCGACTTCCGCCGCGACGTGCGTGTCGCGGCGGTGTGAGGTCCCGTGCGGTTCAGACCGCTTTCGCGTGCCTGATCGGCGCCTGCGCCCATTCGGGTAGCCAGGTGCCATGAGCCGCGATCAGATCATCGACCAGAGACCAGATCTGGTCGAGATCCAGTTCGGCCGCCGTATGCGGGTCCATCATCGCCGCATGATAGATATGTTCGCGATTTTCCGTCATCAGCGCCTGCACGGTCAGTTCCTGGACGTTGATGTTGGTGCGGATAAGCGCCGTGAGCTGCGGCGGCAGCTCACCGATATAGGTGGGCTGGATGCCCGAGGCATCGACGAGGCACGGCACTTCCGCGGCGCAATTTTCCGGCAGCGAGGTGATGCAGCCATTGTTGCGGACATTGCCGTAGATCACCGAAGGTTCGCCGGTCCAAACCGAGTTCATGATCGAGGAGGCATATTCCTTCGACTGGGTTATCTCGATCTTCTCGGCCGAACGATAGGCCTCCGCCTGTCCTTTCCAGCGCTCGATCTGCTCGATGCAGCGCTTCGGATATTCATCGAGCGGAATGCCGAATTTCTCGATCAGGTCTTCGCGCCCCTCCTTGATGAAATAGGGCGTGTATTCCGCGAAATGCTCCGAGCTTTCCGTGACGAAATAGCCAAGCCGCGTCAGCATCTCGTAGCGCACCTTGTTCGGGCAGCGCGGGTTCCAACCGGGTTTCGGCGCGCGTCCCTCGCGATAGGCGCGCACCAGGTCGGGATAGAGGTTCCTGTAGGAACCGTCCGGCTGCCGGTGCTCGAATTTGAGGTAAAACGCCATATGGTTGATGCCAGCCGAGCGGTAGCGGATTTCCTCGTAAGGGATGTCGAGGTCGTGCGCCAGTTCCATGGCAGTGCCCTGCACCGAGTGGCAAAGCCCTACCTGCCGGATCGTCGGATATTTTTCCGCGATCGCCCAGGTGTTGATCGCCATCGGGTTCACGTATTGCAGCATGATCGCGTCCGGGCAAACGGCGAGCATATCCTCGCAGATCCTCCACAGATGCGGCACGGTCCTCAAGCCCCGCATGATGCCGCCGACGCCGAGCGTATCCGCGATCGTCTGGCGGAGGCCGTATTTCTTCGGCAGCTCGAAATCGGTCACCGTGCAGGGTTCGTAACCGCCGATCTGGAATGCGACGACGACGAAATCCGCGCCCGCCAGCGCTTTGCGCTGGTCGAGATGGGTTTCGACCTTCGCCTTAACGCCGAGCGTGGTGACCAGCTTGTTGACGACGATCGCGCTTTCTTCCAGCCGCTGCGGGTTGATGTCCATCAGCGCGATCGTCGCGCCCGACAGAGCCGGACGCTGCAAGACGTCGCCGATAATGTTCTTCATGAAAACAGTGGAGCCAGCTCCGATGAACGTGATCCTGGGATTTCGTGCCATAACAAACCTCCGGCATTCGGCAATCATGCTACTTCGAAAGCGGCCTTGACGAGCCGTTCCGTGTAGGCGGTCTTGGGATTGGATAGAACTTCGTTGACGGGTCCCTCTTCCATGATCTGGCCGTGCTGCATGACAATGACACGGTGGCAGAGCGCCTTCACGACCTTGAGGTCGTGGGAAATGAAGAGGTAACTCAAGCCCCTCTCCTCCTGCAGTCTGCGCAGGAGATCGATGATCTGCGCCTGGACCGAAAGATCAAGCGCCGAGGTCGGCTCGTCGAGCAGAATGAATTCGGGCTCCAGCGCGATCGCGCGGGCAATCGCGATACGCTGGCGCTGGCCGCCCGAAAACTCGTGGGGAAAGCGCGAGAGGATGTTCCCCGGCATGCCGGCCGCAATCAGTGCCTCGCGCACCCGGTCCAACCGTTCGGCCTTGCTGGCGCCGAGCCCGTTGACGACCAGCCCCTCCTCGATGATCTGGCCGATCGTCATACGGGGATTGAGCGAGGAAAACGGGTCCTGGAAAACGATCTGCATGCGGGAGCGCAGCGGCCGCATCTCGGCGCGCGAGCGACCATGGATCGGCTGGCGGTCGAAAAGGATTTCCCCGCTCTCGGCATTGGTGAGCCGCAGCAGCGCCTGCCCGAAAGTCGTCTTTCCCGAGCCGGATTCGCCGACCAGCCCGAGTGTCTCGTGACGGCGCAGCGTCAGGTTCAGACTGTCGACAGCCACCAGTTCGCGAAGCGCCGGCTTGAAGAAACCGCCATGACGCAGCATGAAGGAGACACRCACCCCTCGCGCATCGAGGATGATATCGGAACTCTCCGGCAGCGGCTTGGCCTGGCCGCGCGGCTCCGAGGCAAGCAGTTGCTTGGTATAGGGATGCTGCGGGTTGGTGAAAAGCTGCCCCGTCGTGTTGTGCTCCCGCATTTCGCCATGCTGCATCACATAGACGTAATCGGAGAACTTTCGGACGATCGTCAGGTCATGGGTGATCAGCACCACCGCCATGCCCCGCTGCTGTTGCAGGCTGCGGATGAGATTGAGGATCTGCGCCTGCACCGTCACGTCGAGCGCCGTGGTCGGTTCGTCGGCGATCAGCACATCGGGATCGTTGGCAAGCGCCATGGCGATCATCACGCGCTGGCGCTGTCCACCGGAAAGCTGATGCGGATATTGCCGGAGCCGGGCCTCCGGATCGGGAATCTGCACCTGTTTCAACAATTCCAGCGCGCGGGCCTCGGCCTGCCTGCGGCTCATCTTGCGATGAACACGGATCGCCTCGACGATCTGGGTGCCGACCGAGTAGAGCGGATTGAGCGAGCTCATCGGCTCCTGGAAGATCATCGAAATCCGGTCGCCTCTCAGCCGGCGACGCGCCTTTTCGGAGAATGTGAGGATATTGGCCCCATCATATTCAACGCTCGCCTTCGGCGACACGCTGGCGCGCTTGGAAAGCAGGCCCATGACGGTACGTGCCGTCACCGACTTGCCGGAGCCGGATTCCCCGACAATAGCGATCGTCTCGCCGCGATAGAGCTGGAAAGAGACGTCCTTAACCGCTTCCACGAGGCCGTGTTCCACCGTGAAGTTCACGCCGATATTGCGGGCATCGATGATAGGATTTTCCGACCGGACACCGTGGTCGCGGCGGGTAGACGGCGCAAAGGAACTGACGAGTGCAAGAGCCATCTTCATCACCTCAATATGGATCGACCGCATCGCGCAGACCGTCACCCAAGGCGTTGAACGCAAAGACGGTGACGAGCACGAAGCCGACGGGTGCGAGAATCCAGGGATAGGTCCCGATGACCGAATAGTTTGCCGTATCCTGCAGCATCAGTCCCCAGGAGATCAGCGGCGGCTTCACGGCAAAGCCGAGGAAGCCTAGGAAGGACTCCAGGAGGACGACATGCGGGATCGCCAGCGTCACGGCRACGATCACATGGCTCAGGACATTGGGAAAGATGTGCTGGAAGATGATGCGTCGGTCCGTGGCACCGATCGCCATCGCCGCCCGCACATAATCGATGCGCGCCAGAGCAAGCGTCTT
Organism: Rhizobium sp. LCM 4573; assembly: GCF_001854865.1. Classification (GTDB taxonomy): domain Bacteria; phylum Pseudomonadota; class Alphaproteobacteria; order Rhizobiales; family Rhizobiaceae; genus Neorhizobium. The sequence goes on from NZ_MDDW01000003.1 coordinate 316,284, forward strand.
GCCGCGTACCTCGCGCGACATCTGCGCCCAGCCGAGCGCCGACATCACGAAGATGACAAAGGCGAGAAAGACGTTGGTCGGCGCGGTGATGGGGATCAGCGAGGTCAGCGCCAGATAGAGCGGCAATTGCGGAAAGGCGAGCACCAGTTCGACGAAGCGCTGCACCCAGACGTCGAAGCTTCCGCCGTAATAGCCCGAGACCATGCCGATCGTCGTGCCCACGACCGTTATGATGACGACCACGATCAAGGCGATCATCAGCGAGATTCGCGAGCCGATGATCGCACGCGACAGCACATCACGGCCGAATTTGTCGGTGCCGAGGAAATGCACCGGCTGCCCGTCGACCGAGCCAAAGAAATGCCGGTTCGCCGGAATGAAGCCAAAAAGATTGTATTCCGCACCCTTCACGAAGAAGCCGAGATGACGCGGATTATCATAGTCCGGCCCAACGATCGGCTGGAAGGTGACGGGATCGAGCTCTTCGGAATCCGCCAGCGCGTAGACGCGCGGCCAGACGAGCTTACCCTCCTTGTCGTGGAAGCTGATCGCCTGCGGCGGCGCAAAGCCGATATCCGTCGCCTTGGGGTCCACCGGCGCCAGAAAGTCCGCAAAGACGGCCATGATCATCAAAAGACCGACGAGGATCAGCCCCATCATGCCGGTCCAAGAGCGTTTCAGGCGCCGCCAGACGAGCGCCAGATAGCTCTCGTTGCCGTGCGGGCCGCTCTTGAGAGCTTCTTCCTGCTGCGGTGAAGATGAGGAGTCCAAAGCGTACATCTCAGGCTCCTTCGTATTGGCGGACCCGCGGGTCCAGCATCGCAAGCAGCATGTCGGCGATGATGTTGCCGACGATCAGCGTAGCCGACAGCACCATCATGAAGGTCGCGGTCACGTAGACGTCGCCGATCGCCATCGAGCCGACGATGGCGGGACCTACGGTCGGCAGCGCGAAGATGATCGCCGTCTCGATCTCGCCGGTCAGCATGTAGGGAAGCACGACACCCTGGTACATGACGAGCGGGTGCACCGCATTCGGCACCGCATGGCGCATCACGACGGCACCCTCCGACAGGCCCTTGGCCCGCGCCGTCTCGACATATTGCGCATTCAGCGTGTCCAGCAGATTGCCGCGCATGACGCGCATGTTATAGGCAAGCCCCCCGAAGGTGGCGATCGCCACGACCGGCCAGACATGGCTGACGAGATCGACGAACTTCGCCCATGACCAGGGCGCACCGCCATATTGCGGCGAGAAGAAGCTGCCGATTTCCGATACATCGAAGTGGAAGACGAGCAGGTAGACGATGATCAGCGCCATCAGAAAGCGCGGCACCGTCATGCCGAGAAAGGAAATGCCCGAAAGAAGGTTGTCGATCCAGGAATACTGGCGCGTCGCCGCCCATATGCCGAAGGCGATGCCGAGCACAGAGGCAAGCAAGTGGCAGACGAGGGCCAAAGCGAGCGTGCGCGGCAGACGCTCGCCGACAACGTCTGCGACCGGCTTGTTGTAGTACATGCTGTAGCCGAAATCGCCCTCGGTGATGATCCCCTTGATCCAGTTGACGTATTGGATGACGAGCGGCTTATCGAGGCCGTGCTCGGCGCGATAGGCCTGCGCCTGCGCCTCTGCCTGGGCGTAAGATGCGCCACTCTGATTGATGAGCTGCGAACGGATATAGTCGGCATAGTCGCCGGGCGGCGCCTGGATGATCGCGAAAGTCACCACGCTCAAAACGAAGAGCACGGGGATCGCAGACGCAATGCGCATGAGCAGGAATCGCAACATCGAACGGTTCGCTCTCCTTGCGGCCGGTCACGCCTTGTCGATGCAACCGGCTTGTTGGTCCCGTCCGGCCGCGCACCACGCGCGGCCGGATACTCGCTTCGTCAGGGAGGAGCTCTAGTTGATAGGGCCGTTTTCGCCCGGCTTGCCGGGAAGCTGCTCGGGGAAGAGTTCGTATTTGCCCTGCTTGTCGGCCGCGACCCACAGCCGTTCGCGGATAACGGAATCCTCAGCCCAGTTGAACATGAAGATCGGGGTGCCCTGCGGCACGTTGGAGAAGCGCTTGTTGATGATGAGCGCGCCGGGATATTCCGTCAGACCGACGGTATCGACATTCTCAGTCGCGGTCTTCTGATACTGTTTCATCAGGGCAACCCGCTCGTCATTGTCCTGGCTGGTGCGGAACTTGTTGATGATATCGGCAAGCTCCTCCTCATAGGGCATGAGGTCGAGCTTGCCATCCTTGCCGGCGCGGTGATGCCAGCTCGTGCGGGGGCCTACAGGGGCAAGCTGCTCCGTGCTCTGGACGACCGAAGCCAGCTCGGTGGTGTTGCGCTGGATCAGCCAGTCGAAGCGGCCGCTATAGTGAGCGTCATCCCGCTTCGGACCGTCGAGCGCATTGATGATGATCTTGAGCCCCAGTTTTTCCATCTGGCCGACAATGCCTTCGGCAAGGCTCTTGTCGGTGCTGTATCCGTTGTTGACCAGAAGCACGATCTCAACGTTTTTCCCTCCTTCGGTGCCGGCCGGGAAGTTCACGAAACCGTCGCCATCCGTATCCTTGAGACCGACCTTCTCAAGCAGCCCCTTGGCGCTTTCGAGATCATGGGGATAGTAGACGACGGAGTTTCTGTCGTAGAAGCTCGTGCCGGATACCAGGCCACCGGGATAGATCGCCGTGAACGGTCCCTTGACCAGCGAGTCGCCCAGCGCCTTGCGGTCGACCGCCATCGTGATTGCCTTGCGGAAATCCTCGTTGCGGTTCAGCTCGCGGATCGCCTGGCCGCGGGGATCGGGATCGCCCCAGCCGTTGGCGGAAAAATTCATGCGCAGATTGTAGCCGATGAGGCGCGGCCCGAAGGCGAGACGCGCGGGTGCGGTTTCCTCCGCGGCGCGCTTCAACGAGGCCACGAAGTTTTCCGGCTGCTCGAGATTGGAAATATCCCCGGAACCCGCAACCGCCTGCACGTCGCGGTCGGCCCAGGTCGAGAGCTTGTAATGCAGCTCGTTGAGGTAAGGCAGCTGGTTGCCCTCTTCGTCGACCTTCCAGTAATAAGGATTGCGGCGCATCACGATGATGTCGTCCGAGCGATATTCAACCGGAACCCAGCCGCCCATGACCGGCATGTTCAGGAATTCCGGCGGGAAGGCATTCTTGAACTGGTTATAGGTGTTCTTCGAATATTTGGGATGCTGGGGTTTCAGCAGATGTGACGGCCCCGGGCAGAAGTTCGGATAGGCCATCGTATAGAGATACTGTTTCGGGAAGGCCTCCTTGAAGGTCCATTCCACCGTATAGGCATCGATCTTCTTCAGCACCGTGCCCTCGCCGAAGGCTTCCGGCGACGCGCCGCCGCCAAGCGGCGAAACATTGGGATCGATGACCTCGTCTTCCCAGTAGAACATGATGTCGTCGGCATCGAAGGGATCGCCGTCGGACCACTTGGCGCCTTCGATCAGGTGCATGGTCAGCTTGTGACCGTCCTCGGACCACTCCCAGCTCTTGGCGAGGTTCGGAAGCGGTTCGGTATCCTTCGCCTCGATCTGAAAGAGCGGTGCGGTGCGCGTCAGGCATTCCGAAAGGCCGATGTCGATGCCGCCCCAGCCCTGCGTCTGGCCGGCACCATAGTTCCAACCCTCAGGGCGACCGCCGATGACATGGCGCATCGTATCGCCATAGACCCCGATACCGTCGGGCATGTTTTCGGTCTTGAAGACGAGCGGCTCCTTGGGCAGACGATCCTTGACGGGCGGCAGCTTGCCCGTTTCGACGAAATTCTTCGTCACCCAATCCGGCTCGCGATATTCAGGCAGCGCCTTGAATTCGAGAATGGAATCGCGGGTCACGTATTTGATCTTGCCTTCCGCCGGAAACTGCGGCGGAACCGGCGGGGTGGTCGGCTCGGATGCGGCGGCATTCACCGCCGCTATTGAAACGCCAAGCGCCAATCCGGCACGAATGCCGATCTCTCGTAAATTCGTCATCGTCTTTCTCCTCCTCTTCCGGAGCGCTTCGACACGCCTCCGCTTCTCCTCGAACGACAATGAAAAAAGCTCCCCAATACCTCTCTCCTCGGAGGCCTTTCCCGACGCTTTCCGCCAGACCTCAGACAGCCCGCTTGAGCGCTTCTTTTTCGGCCCGCAATTCCTCGATGGAGCGGATGTTGCGCCGCGCCGCACCCGCCCATTCGCGCGTCTTCACCTTCGCACTTGCAAGCCGCTCCCTGGCGGCGGGAACCGCATGGGCATATTGCGGCAGCCAGCGAGCCTGGGCGACGACCATTTCGTCGACCATCTGCCAGACCTCCTCAGGCGTCGCGACGGCCCCCACCAGTGGATCGTGCAGGACGGCGAGTTTGAGAAGATCGATATCGCCGCTGATCGCCGCATGCACCGACATGCGCTGCACATTGATGGAGGAAATGCAGGTCGCGGCGCAGGCTTCCGGAATGGTGATGCCGGAGACCATGTTGATGCCGAAGCGATCGACGAAACCGGGTGACTCGATGATCGCGTCCGAAGGCAGGTTGGCGATCACGCCGTTGTTCTTGACGTTGAAATGGCCGCGATAGACGCGCCCCGTCTCCAGCGCTTCCAGGATATGGCTTGCATGCTCGTTGGAACGCATGGCCGCATCGATCGGCTTTTCGGCCGAGGCGAGAAATTGCGGGAATTCCGTTTCGAACCAGTTTCGTGTCTCTGTGGAATGCCGCAGGTAACCGCCGGTCTCCCCATGGATCCAGTTCGACATGTCGATCCATTTGGTGATCTCTTCCGGCCGCTTGCGATACCAGGGCAGGTATTCGGAAAGATGCCCGTTGCTTTCGGTCGAATAGACGCCGAAGCGTTTCAGGACATCGATGCGCAACTTCTCCTGCTGCGAATAGACCGGATGGGCCTCGAAGGCGGCAATGAGCTCGTCCTTGCCAATCTTGCGGCCGTTCAATTTCAGGTCGATGAACCAGGTCTGATGATTGATGCCGGAGCAGATATAGTCCAGCTCCTTGACGGATTTGGCGCCAAGGACCTCGGCGATCTGCTCGGCGCCATGCTGGACACCGTGGCAGAGACCGACGGTATCAACCTTGCCGTATTCGATGGCTGCCCAGGTGTTCATCGCCATCGGATTCGCATAATTCAGGAACTTCGCGCCGGGGGCTGCGACCTCACGGATATCCTTGCAGAAATCGAGGATGACCGGGATGTTGCGCTGACCATAGAGAATGCCGCCGGCGCAGATGGTATCACCGACACACTGGTCAATGCCGTATTTCAGTGGAATGCGGATGTCGTCGGCATAGGCTTCCAGGCCGCCGACGCGCACGCAGCTCATGATATAGCGCGCACCCTCCAATGCCTTGCGGCGATCGGTGGTCGCCGTCACTTTCGTTGGCAGCTTGTTGGATTCGACGATCTTGTCGAGGATCGCCTTGATCATCTGAAGATTGTGCTCGCTGATATCGGTGAGAGCGAATTCGACGTCGGCGAATTCTGGAACGCAAAGGATGTCCGTGAACAGTTTCTTCGTGAAGCCGACGCTGCCTGCTCCGATGATAGCGATTTTGAAACTCATGATTCACATCCTCATTGCGAACTGAAGGCGGAAGCCGGCGGTGGTAGCTACAGGATGACAGTCCCGAAAGCTGCGGCATGAAAAGCTTGGAAAAGCTGGCATAGCGATGCCAAATCCTCCCGAAAACCTTCCTCCAACTTCTCCTCGGACAAGGATTATGCGTATATTCCGGCAGGGGGCCAGAGAAGGATTATGCTATTATGGGTAATTTTGTGCTGCGGAATCTCATTGCAGCCGGCCCTGGCATGCGAACCGTTTCGCTGCCGCGTGGACGCCAGACGCTCCATACCATGCCGACCAGTAGCGGTTATGAGATAAGGAAGGGTCCCACCTATGACTGGGACGGGCGAAAGCGTGGTCAGGCGCCTTTCACGGTCCTGCAACATTGCATCAGCGGACGGGGGAACCTGCGCTACGAAAATCGCAGGATGCATGTCAAACCCGGTGAAACACTGCTGTTGCTCATTCCACATAATCACCGCTACTGGCTCGAGCGCGATGAGGAATGGGAATTTTTCTGGATATCGATGAATGGCGAGGAGGCTTTGAGGATCCACCGTTCCATCCTGGCGATGACCGGTCCAATCCTGCACCTGCAACCCCAGACGATCGATCGCCTGGCGCATTGCTGCCATCGGCTCATGACCGGCGGAGAAACACCGGGCGCGGCATCGGCGACCGCCTATGAGGCAGCCATGCTGCTTTATGACGACGTCTTCGGCTCACATCCCACATTCAGCCAGGAATATCGAACGATGCAACATGTGCTCAGTTACATCGACAGTCATCTGGATGAGCGTCTCTCGGTCAGTGATCTGGCGGCCGTGGTCGGTCTGAGCAGGGCCCATTTTTCCCGCATTTTCACGGCCAGCGAGGGACTGCCGCCAGCCGAATTCGTTCTGCAGAAGAGGCTTCGTCGGGCCGCCAAGCTGCTGACGAAAGCCGCCGAAATGCCTATAAAGGAAGTATCGGCACTCTGCGGCTTCGAGGACCCAAATTACTTCTCGAAGGTATTCCGCCGCCTTTATGGCACGAACCCGAGCGATTTCCGCACGACGGGCATGTATGCGGCCGTCACCACGCAGCGAAAAAGAGCCTGAATACCCCCTTGTCAATTGCCGCGAAAGATCGCTTTGGGGCAAAACGTTGCTTTTAAAAGGTGGTCAGGTAGTAACGCCCCATAAAACGGCACCTCTGCGCCCCAAGTCAGCCAGAAAGGATCTTTGCCTTCACTCGACGTCGACATTGCGGTGCCCCATCTAGAGTTCATAGTCGCGCCACAACCGACCACTCCCGCAAGTTCTGTGGGCGTCACGCCCGCCTCGCCCGAACGCTCAGCCATCGATCATGAGGCCTTCCGACGCACCGACGTATCTCGCTGACGATCCAGTCGGCGTCTGTGAGTGCGCTCCGCAGGGCAGATTCGCGCCAGTACGTCTCAACGTAGCGCCGAGGCGCTGCAGCACTGCCATGCGTGGACACATCCTCGCCGTCGCCCTCTCTTACCGAGGCGTGTAGCCGGCCGCCGGTCCGGGTCGCTTCGGCAAGCCGTCCAAGCACCGTGCCGAAATCCTCGCGCGCAACATGAATCAGGCAGRCACAGGCCCAGATCCCGTCATACGGCATGCCGGGGCGCTGCGGGTCGGCCAAGTCCTCAGTCAGCGGATCCAACAGGTCAGCCTCGAAGCCACTCTCGCGAAGCAGTTCGACGAAACCCTTCGAGATGTCGGTACGCCTGACGCTAATTCCCCGCTTCTCAAGCTCAAGTGCATCTCTCCCGCCACCGCTTCCAATCTCCAGCACCCTACCCGAGCCGCCCAGCCCGGACACGAACGCATCGATCTCTGACGCGACCCATTCGGGCATCGCCGCAGCCTCGGCAGCGTACTTAGCCGCGACCGCATCATAGGACCGCACTGTGTCTAGGTCGGTGCCCACCCTAAGCTTCCTCTTCAAGACAAGAGGCCGATGAGCGGGAGGCCCATCAGCCCGCTGCGCCGTCCACAGCTCGCAGCTGGTGACATCGCAGGCGATTTGCTTCCCCAGCTTTAGCAGAAATGCGGTCAGAGACACCACCGACCGATTGCCAATTGCTGCCGGGCGGCGATGACACAACCAAAGAGTCGTTTGAGGTCACGCTCACGCCGGCATTATCCAGCCTGTTGTTGGAGTTACTGCGTCATATTGGAAGGGTGACGCTGTGATTCTTGTTCCGGTAAACCAGATGCTCACAACGCAACAAGCAGCTGATATCCTTAATGTCTCCCGTCCGTATTTGATATCCCTTCTTGAGAAGGGTGAAATCGAACACACCCTTGCGGGACGGCATAGGCGGATCAACGCGGATCGACTGTTTGCTTATAAAAAAGCCCGAGATGAAAAACGAAGTGAAGCACTCTCTGCACTTGCGGAAATGGATGCGGACTTACTCTAGGCCTGTTTGCAAATAGGTTTGCCGCTTTCGTAGATGCGTGCGCAATCGCTGAAACCCTTCGGCAAAATCTGCTGTTGGCGGAGGCGGAATTCTTCCACCTCTACTGAGCAGAGCCAAGCAACCGGCAGGAGGTCGGCATGGTCAAAATGCAGGGCTATTTTCATTTGCATGAACCAATTCCAGGAGGCACCAACGCGAAAAACCGATCTGCTCAACTCCGGTCTAGGCAATCTGATAGCCCCCGGTCGCCTTGATCTCCAGAAAATCCGCAAGGCCGAATTCACCGTGCTCGCGGCCGTTGCCCGACTGCTTGAAGCCGCCGAATGGGGATGCGGCATCCCAGTCGGCATCGTTGATATAGACCATTCCGACGCGCAGCTGCCGCGCGATCCGACGAGCCGCGGCATTGTCCTTCGTCTGAATATAGCCGGCGAGACCATAGATCGTGTCGTTGGCTATTCGCACGGCATCGTCTTCGTCCGTATAGCCGAGGATCGACAGAACGGGGCCGAAGATCTCCTCGCGCGCGATCGTCATATCCGGCGTCACATGGGAAAAAACGGTCGGGCGCACATAGTAGCCACGATTTAGGCCCTGCGGGCGGCCCAGACCACCCGCGACAAGACGAGCGCCTTCCGAAATCCCGCTTTCGATGAGCGCTTGGATGCGCTCGTATTGCTGGCGGTTGACCACCGGCCCCTGTTCCGAAGCGGGATCGCTGGGCGCGCCCACGCGGATCGCATCGGCCGTGCGGGCGGCGATGTGGGCGGCCTCTTCCATCCTGTCGTGCGGCACCAGCATGCGGGTGGGCGCCTTGCAGGCCTGGCCGCAGTTCGTGTAGCAGCCGTGCACGCCGCGAACGATGGCTTCCTCGAAATCGGCGTCCGGCAGGATAATATTGGCCGACTTGCCGCCGAGCTCCTGGTGCACGCGCTTGATTGTGTCTGCGGAGGCCTTTGCGACGGCGATACCCGCACGGGTCGATCCCGTGATCGACATCATGTCGATATCCGGATGGCGCGACATCGCCTCGCCCACGATCTGGCCCTCACCGTTGATGTAATTGTAAACGCCAGGCGGGAAGCCCGCCTCGTTCACCAGTTCGCTGAAGCGGATGGAGCTGAGCGGCGAATATTCACTGGGTTTAACGACCATCGTACAGCCCGCGGCCAGCGCCGGTACGACCTTCACCACCAGCTGATTCATCGGCCAGTTCCACGGGGTGATCAGGCCGCAGACGCCAACAGCCTCGCGTGAGATCTGGACGTCGTCTCTTAGCTCCTCGAACCGATAGGTGGCGAGCACATCAATGATGGTTTCGAGATGCGCGCGGCCGACCCAAGCCTGCGCTGATTGCGAAAAGCTCGCGGTCGTGCCCATCTCCTCAGTCATCATCGCCGCAATCTCGTTGTAGTTCTCGTTGTAGAGTTCGAGAAGGCGCTGTAGCAGACGTCGACGCTCTGCCGGTGTTGTCATCGAATAGGACGAAAAGGCAGCCTTGGCCGCTGCTACGGCGCGATCGACGTCGTTCGCATCGCCCATCGCGATCTCGCAGATTGCCTCCTCGGTGGCAGGGTTGATGACCGTATGGCGGCCGGTACCGATCGGCTCGACCCAGGTTCCGTTGATCAGGAATTTCAAAGCGTTCGCGTGCATGACAGTCCTCGATAGGATGGGCGGGAAGGCGCGATGGTACCGCGCTGCGTTCCGTCAGTGGAAATAGATGCCGCCGCAGACATTGAGCGACTGGCCCGTCACGAAGTCCGACTGGTTGGAAGCGAAGAAACGGACGGGGCCGATAATGTCATCGGGATAGCCGAGCCGCTTCAACGATGCGACAGTCTCCCAGTGATGGATGGCCTCATCGCTGCCGAGATTGTTCTTGCCCATTTCGGTGAGGATGATGCCCGGGCAGATGGCGTTGACGGTGATGCCGTCCATGCCGACCTCCTGCGCAAGCACGCGCGTCAGCGTGATGACGGTCGATTTCGTCGCAGCATAATGGCCCTGCGTCGCGACACCCTGACGGCCGGCGATCGAGGCAATGTTGATGATGCGCCCGCTCTTTTTCGAGCGCATGTGCGGCAGCACCGCCTGGCACATCAAAAGCACGCCCTTGGCGTTGACGTCGAAATGAGCCTCCCAGTCCTTTTCGCTGAGGTCCTCCAGCGTCGACGGTTTGAGGATGCCGGCATTGTTGACAAGAACGTCGATGCCGCCGGCTTCGCCGAGGATCGTCTTCACCGTCGCCTCGATCTGCGGCTTCGAGGTCACGTCGAGTTCGTGCAGGAAGGCCCTGCGGCCGACAGCCCGGATTTCCGCAGCCGTTTCGTCGAGGGCTGCGCGTTGTGCGCCGAGGTCGAGGATCGCGACGTCGTAGCCGAATTCCGCAAGGCCGACAGCGATGGCCCGGCCGATGCCCCTGCTTGCCCCGGTGACGACGGCAACGCTGCCTGTTGGCATGATCTGCATGGTATTCCACTCCTGAATGATAAGGCTCACGCGGCGTTCTTGCGGCGGACGGGCAGGCTGTTCATAGCTTCAAGCGTATCATCGAACGAAACGAGCTTGCCGTCCGAGCCGAGGCCCATGGCGACGCGAGCCGCAACGGCAGAAGCGAATTGCGCGGCCTTGCGCAACTCCCAGCCCTTGATGATGCCGACGATGATGCCGGCGGTGAAGCTGTCGCCGCAGCCGGTCGTGTCCGAAACGGGAATATCAAAGGCGGGCAAGACGAAATCCTCACCGTTTTCCGGCGAGACATAGACACCATCCGCCCCCATCGTCAGGATGGCGTTCTTGACGCCGCGGGCCTTGTAGAAGCGGGCCACCTCGCGCGGATCGTACGTTCCGGCCATCTCTCCGGCCTCCTCGATGCTCGGCACAAAATAGTCGATAAAGGGAAGGCAGGGTTCGACCAGCGCGAAGGTCTCCGGATTGGCTTGGATGAGATCGAAGGTGGTGATGCGCCCGAGCCCCTTCGCCTTCTTGAGGAGACGGACCGTCGGCTCACCGTCAAAAGCCTTCAGGAGGCCGGTGCCGCCGACATGCACGACGCGGGCGTCGAGCGCAGCGTCGAGGTCCGCTTCCGCAACGGTGAAGACGGCCGCGGTGCCTGGTACATGTAGCGCCGGGCGCTCGCCGTTCGGCCGGACCGGCAGGATGGTCGCGGAGGTCTGGGTTTCGCCGCTACGCCTGACGAGCCGGCAATCAACGCCGAACTTCACCATCTTGGCCTGGAGAAAATCGCCCATCTCGTCATCGCCAACCGTGGTGACTGCCTGGGTGGAAAGGCCGAGGATGGCGCAATCGACGGCCGTCGCCCCTGCCGTGCCTGCCACGGTCATGCGGATTTCCTCGATATAGTCCRCACGCCCGCCATCCGGTATCCGCGTCACCGGACGTCCCAGGATATCCAGGACATAAAAGCCGATCGAACTCACATCAAAACGTGCCATGGACAAAGTCTCCGAATGTCAGTGGCTGCGGCCGCGCAGGCCGAAGCTGAGGGCAAGGATGAGGAAAACGAGCACGCCGACGCCGACCTGCTGCCAATAGAAGTTCCAGCCGACGAGCAGCAGACCGTTCTTGACGATGGCGAGCAGCGCCACGCCGAGCAGCGTGCCGACCACCGACGGGCGCCGCTCTGCGCTGATCGTCGTGCCAATGAAGGTCGCGCCGATCGCATCGAGCAGGAATGCATTGCCGGAAAGCGGAACATAGGAGCGCACCGTCGAGGACAGCAGGATGCCGGCGACGCCGCACAGGATGGCGCAGCCCACATAGACCAGCGACATGTTGAACGGCACGCGGATGCCCGAATACCAGGCAACACCCGGCTGCGTGCCGAATGCGCGGACATAGCGGCCGAAGACGGAGTGATGCAGTGCGCAGTAAACGGCGCCGACACACACGGCCAGAACGAGGAGTGGTATGGGAAGACCGAGTAGCTGCGAGCGGACAATGGCGTTGAACACCGAAGCGAAATCGCCTGTCACGAGATAGATCGGTTGGCCGCCGCCGGTTGCGATCTGTTGCACGCTTTGGCCGATGAAGAGCACGCCGAGCGTCGCCAGGAACGGGCTGATCTTCAGCCRCGTGATCAGAATGGCGTTGAGAAGGCCTACCGCTGCGGCGGCGCCCACACCGACGACAACGCCGAAGAAGGCGCCATAGCCAGCGGCCAGCAACATGATGAAAACCATGCTCGCCATGTCCACGGAAACGCCGACGGACAGGTCGATCCCGCCAGCCGTGATGACGATCGTCATGCCAAGTGCGACGATCGCGAGCATCACGACGTTGTTCAAGAGGACGTTATAGAGATTGGCCCCTGTGAAGAACGTGGGGCTCGCCAGCGAGAACGCCACCAGCAGGCCGGCGAAGGCGAGGACGACTGCGTAGCGGGAGACCTTCTCCGCAGAAAAGATATTGCCGGCTCGCGACTGTGCTTGCGCGCTCATGATCAACGCTCCGAGGGTTTGGCAAAGGATGTGGCGGCGACGACAAGCAGGATCAGCGTGCCCTGTACACCGGTTACCCAATAGCTGGACACGTTGAGGAGCTGAAAGCCGTTGGCGAGGAAGCCGATGAACAGGGTGCTGAGGATGGTGCCTCCGGCAGTGGGCACGAAACGGCGGGAAAAGACGGTTCCAAGCAGGGCTGCCGCGATAATCGACAGCAGCAATTCTCCCGTGCCAGGTGTACTGGCGCTGAGGCGGGAGACGAGCAGGATGCTCCCCAACCCGGCGCAGAGACCCGCGAAGAGATAGGTACCACCAACATAAGCGCCGACATCGATGCCCGCCGCGCGCGCCGCCTCGGGATGTCCGCCGACAGCGTAGAGCCTGAGGCCGGAGCCCGTAAAATGCAGGAGCGCCATCATGAAGAGCGTGAAGACGATGAGGCACCAGGCCAGCACGGAGACGCCCATAAAGGATCCGACGGCGATGTTCATCGTGAAGTCGGACGCCATCGAGACGACGGTGTTCTGCGTCAGGATGAGTTCCGCACCCGCGACGATGTTCATGACGGCGAGTGTCGCAAGCAGCGGCAGGATATTCAGCCACACGACGGCCACGGCGTTGAGGAGCCCAACGAGGATGCCCGTGCCGACGGTCATGGCAAGCGTCACAGGCAGCGGGAAACCCGCCGTCGTCGAGACGGCGAAAACCGCCGCGCACAGGCCGGTATTGGCGGCAAGTGAGAGGTCGATGCCGCCGGTCTGCACATCGCTTCCACCACCGATGACGACGACCGACATGCCGAAGGCCAGAACACCGAGCACCGCAGATTGCTCCACGACGTTGAGAATGTTGTAGAAGTTCAAGAAGCCCGGCGCCATCAGCGCAAAGTAGATCAGGATGACAGCAAACGTGCCGATCGCGCCCGTCCGCACGAGCATCGTGCCGAGTGCCTTTCGACGTGCCGTTCCAGTCACAACCGGACTTTCCACTCCGCTCATCACCAATTCTCGGTTTGCTGGGGTCATGGTCATGCCGATATCCTCCGTGGGGAGATCCTTGCGCCGGACGCTGCCGAGAGCAGCACGTCGCTGTCGAGCTCACCGACCCCGTATTCGTTGATTAGTTCGCCGCGATAGATGACAAGCACCCGATCGCAGAAGCCCGCGAGCTCCAGTAGGTCCGACGACATGAAAAGGATCGCAGCACCTTCGGCGGCAAGGCGGTTCAATAGCGTATAGATCTCAACTTTGGCGCCGACGTCGACGGCGACGGTCGGCTCGTCGAGGATGTAGACCTTGGACTGGCAGCTCAGCCACTTGGCGAGCGCCACCTTCTGCTGGTTGCCGCCCGACAGTGTCTTGACCAGTGCATCGCGGTGCGGCGTTTTGATCGAAAGCTCCTGGATGAACCCGTCGACCGATGCATTTTCCGAAGCGCGCGAGACGAAGCCGGCTTTGCTATAGCGCGAGAGGCTGGCAAGCGAGATGTTTTCGCGCACCGAAAGCCCAAGTGCAACGCCATGCGCGCGCCTGTCTTCGGGCACGAGCGCCACCTCGCCCGACACGGCCGCCACCGGCGACGGGAAGTGGACCACCTTGTCATCGATGGTGACAGAACCGCGGTCGGGACGGTCGAGGCCGAAGAGGCACTGGATGAGTTCCTTCACGCCAGAACCGAGCAGCCCGGTCAGGCCGACGACCTCCCCCGCCTTCACGTCGAAGGAGATATCGTGGAAATGTGGGGTTGAGCCAAGGCCGGACACCTCAAGAACCGGCGCGCCGACCGTATTGTTGCGCCGGGGAAACATCTCGCCGACGTCGCGGTTGATCATCATCGCGACGATATCATCGATTGAAGTGGTTCGCGGGTCGACGACGCCGACATCCGTGCCGTTGCGCATCACCGTGACGGTGTCGCAGAGATCCTCGATCTCCTTCATGTAATGTGAGATGAAGATGACCGCGATGCCCTCCTCCTTGAGACGGCGCAGCACGCGGAAGAGACTGTCGACCTCTCTCTTCACCAGCGCGGCGGTCGGCTCGTCGAGCACGAGCACCGAAGCCTTCTGGGCAAGAGCACGGGTGATCTGGACGATCTTCTGCTGGGCGGTGGTCAAGTCCTGGACGAGCGTGCCGGATGGCAGATCGAGGTCAAAATATTGCTTGAGAAGCGCGGATGCTCGCCGCGCCATTTCGCGGTGATTGATGAAAGGACCTATCTTCGGTTCATGATGCAGGAAGATCGCTTCGGCGATCGTGGCGGTCGGCACCAGAAGGCGGTCCTGATGGATGAAGTGAATGCCAAGGCGCTCGACGCTTGCGGGCGTCAGCCTCGACACGGTCTCGCCATTGATGCGGATGGTCCCCGTATCCGGTTTCAGGATGCCCGCCAGCACTTTGATAATGGTCGACTTGCCCGCACCGTTCTGCCCGACAAGCCCGTGGATCGAACCACGCGCAACCGTGAGGTCGGCCTCGACGAGCGCCTTCACGACGCCGAAGCTCTTGGATATGCCGCGCATGTCGATGGCAAGGTTTTGCTCAGACGCCATGGTGTCCTCCCGCGAACTTTCAAAGAGTTTGCCGTGCCGCCCACGATGGGCGGCACGGCGCGAGCGCGGCTCAGTTCGCCGCACCTTCCTTCTTGGGGAGGAAAGGACCAGCCGTCTCCTTGGCGTTTTCCTTGGTGATCAGAACCGCCGGCACGAAGGTGAAGGGCGGCACATGCTCGCCGGCCAGGTAGCGCGCCGCGTTGCGGGCAGCCGAGCGGCCGATCTCGTAGGGCTGCTGCGCACCAACGGCGCCGGCCGCCGATTCCGGGTTCGCGACCATTTCGACGACTTCAGGGCTGCCGTCGATCGCGTAGGTCTTAATGCCCTTGCGGCCAGCCGCCTCGATCGCCTGCGTCGCGCCAATCTGCGGAATATCCCAGCAGGCCCAGACCGCGGAAATGTCCCCTTCGTTCGGATACTTGGTCAGCATGTCGGTCACATTCGAATAGGCGCTCTGCACTGTGTTCGGAATGACGTCGCGCAGTTCCGGCTCGATGATCTTCACGTCCGGATAACTCTGCAGCACGTATTTGAGTTGGTCGTAACGGATCTTACAGACCGGCACGCCGTAGAAACCGTTGAACACCAGCACGTTGCCCTTGCCGCCCATGTCGGCAACCATCTGCAAGGCAACCTCGGAAGCCAGCGAATAGTTGTTCGACGTGCTGTTGTTGAGGGAATAGGGCGTGGCCGTATCGACCGTGAAGAGCGGAATATCGGCATCCCGGATACGCTTCAGCCACGGATTAAGGACGTCGAGGTTGCCGAGCATCTCGATGATGGCGTCGGGTTTCTGCGCGATCAGCGTCTGAAGCTGCGAGACATGGGTCTGGTCATTGCGCTTGGCATCGAGTGCGATCGGCTCGCCGCCGAGCGCCTTCACCTCGTCGATGATGCCCTGGTAGGCCATCAGGTCCCAGTGGTGATCGGTTCCGACCGCCGAAATGCCGATGCGCTTGCCAGAGAGCGACAGCGTTTCCGTGCCGGAATTCTGCCCCATGGAGGCGCTGCTCCAGGCGCAGACGCCGGCGGCGAGCGTCAGCATAGCGGCTGTCGCCTTGAAGAAATTGCGGCGGCTCTTGTTCTTTGTCTGTGACATGGACCTTCTCCTCCCGAGTGTTGTCCCAGTTTCGCCGATGACCGGCCTTTGCCCCGAAGGGCAATTTGCTGCGCGGGATGCCCGCCGCAGTCAGTCCTTGTGCCCGTAGCTGCCCATCTTCTCGAGGACGCGGGCAATCTCCTCCTTTGACAGAAGGCGAGGTTCGCCGAGCTGCAGGGCCCCGTGATATTGCCGCGCGAGCGTTTCCACCTCGACTGACAGCCAGAGCGCCTTGGGCAGCGTGGCGCCGACGGCGATGATGCCGTGGTGCTCCAGCAGGCAAGCTTTGCGGCCTTCCAGCGCTTCGACAGCATTTTTTGAAAGCTCCTGGCTTCCGAAGGTCGCATAGGGCGCGCAGCGGATATCGTCGCCGCCGGCGACGGCGATCATGTAGTGGATCGGTGGAATGGGCAGGCCCATGATTGCGAGGATCGTCGAATAGGTCGGATGCGCGTGCACGATGGCGTTCACGTCCGGCCGCGCCAGCATGATGTCGCGATGGAACCGCCATTCGCTGGAGGCGGCCAGTGGACCCTTCGCCGTTCCGTCCATTTCCAGCCGGACGATGCTGTCTGTCGTCAGCTTCTCATAGGGCGTGCTCGTCGGCGTGATAAGGATATAGTCCTCGTGGCGAACGCTGATATTTCCGGAAGTGCCCTGGTTGATGCCAAGGCGGTTCATCTCGAGGCATGCCTTGATGATGGCCTGGCGCTTTTCCAGTTCGGTCGGGCTGAAAGTGCTCTGATCSATGAAAGGGCTCACAATGCGGTGTAGCCGCCGTCGACCGACAGGACGGATCCGGTCACGTAGTTGGCGGCAGGGGATGCAAGAAAGAGGATTGTCGACGCGATTTCGGACGGCTCGCCGCAGCGCTTCATCGGCGTCATGTCCATCCAGACGTTGAACAGTTCAGGCCGCTCGCGCATCTTAAGGGTCATTTCCGTGCCGACATAACCGGGGGCGACCGCATTGACGCGCACGCCGCTATCGACCCACTCGACCGCGAGTGCCTTCGTCAGCATGTGCACCGCACCCTTGCTCGCCATGTAGGACGCGGCGAACTGCGGGCGATTGATGATCAGGCCCGACATCGAACCCAGATTGACGATACTGCCCTGACGCTGTTCCACCATATGGCGACCGAAGGCGCGCGCAGCCCAGAACGTGCCGTTGACATTGACATCCATGACAAGCCGCCACTCCTCGTCCGAAACGTCGAGGGCGGAATGCAGCCGGGCAATGCCTGCGCTGTTGACGAGAACAGTAACCTTGCCATGCGCGGCGACGACTGCGTCGGCGGCCGCATCGATCACAGCCGGGTCCGTGACATCAACCAGATGTGTTGAAACCTTGACACCAAAGGCCTCCAGCGCTGCGGTCGCCGTCTCCAGTGCCGCCTCGCCGAGATCGAGAAGCGCGATCGCTGCGCCGCAGGACGCGAAAGCCTTTGCGGTTTCCAGGCCGATGCCGCTGGCTCCACCCGTGACGGCGACCACATGGTCTGAAAAATCGAACTGGTTTCGGTAGTCCATGGCTTCCTCCCGCATCCCCACAAGACATGGATCAGGGGTTCGCGGAACCGTGCGTTCCCGCGTTATCACGCTGATCTGAACTGTGAACTTTCTCCCAGGCGCTCCTCACGCCGTTGAAAGCAGGATAGGTCGCGCTATGGCGCCTGTCAATCTGGTTATCACCAGAAATCGGAATTTTTTGTACCGAACGGTCTACGGGTCAGGATTCGATCCGCAAATGAATGCGTGCGACGGCGGAATTGTAGAATGCGCGATAATATTCAAGTGCGCCACCATCATGGTCGTAAGCAATTGATTCTATTGCGATGAGTGGTGCGTCTGCGGGAACGCCCATGCGCAGACAGGATGTTGCATCCGGAAGTTCGGCAGTGAACCAGCGCTCGGCGCGCTGAACAGTCAGTCCATATCTTTCCCGGATGGTCTGAAAGATCGAACGGTTGTCGATGTTGAGTTTCTCCATGCCCGGCACCTTGTGTGCGGGCAGGGAAATGTGCGTGTGAGTGATGGGGCGCCCATCGCAATAGTAGACGCGCTCGATGCGCACCACGTCGCCTTCCGGCGGAATGCCGAAAACCTTCTGCTCGCTCTCGTTCGCCTTGTCCCGGTAGAACTCGAACGTCTTGGTCGTGACCACATRCCCCTTGGCCGTGAGGTCACCGAAGACGCTGAGATTGGACGTCATGAAGTCGACGTCCTGACGGGGCTGGGCAACGAACATTCCTTTCCGCGGCATCTTGATGACGTGGCCCTCGGCGGCCAAGGCCCCTAGCGCCGCCCGCACGACGGGCTTCGACACATCGAATATCTCGCAAAGCGCTGTCTCGGACGGCATGCGGGAATTCGGCCGCAGCTTCTCCGACGCGATCGCATCCTGGATGCGGTTCTTGAGCTGCACCCAGAGCGGCGCGGTCTCGCCGCGATCCAGTGTCTTGAGGGCGATCGATTGAAAGGCATCGTTCGCGCTGTCGTCGAGGTCGTCATAGCGCGGGCGGCCACGCATCCGGGGCTTCAAGGTTTCCATAAAGGCACATTTCTGATTACATCTAGAAATTTACAATCTTGCGCTTTGCGTCGTTCGTCAAGTTGCGGCCCCGCCTCTACAATCGGCAAAGACGAAGGGCCGTGTCACCGCGGCCCTTCGCATCGAGGTCGTTGCCCCTCAGTCGGGCGCCGTTTCCCATTTGTCCTTGTAGGTTTCCCGGGCAAGGAATGTGCAGCCGGTGCTGACAATACCCAGAATGAAGACGTAGATGATCACGCCGGTGGGTTCGCCGTCATAGGCAGCGAGAAGCGCCGTCGCGATCAGCGGGGCAATGCCGCCGGACAGCACAGCGCCGATCTGGTAGCCGATTGACGCGCCGCTGAGGCGGACCTTCGTGCCATACAGCTCCGAGAAATAGACCGCCTGTGGGCCGTAGAGCGAATCGTGCAACACGTTAAGGCCGATGACGATCGCCAGCGTCAGCAGGAAGATCGACCCGCTCTGTGCCATCGAGAAGAACGGGACGATGAACAGGGTCGAGGCGATGCAACCGAACAGATAAACCGGCTTGCGGCCGATCTTGTCCGTCAGCCACGACCAGAGCGGCAGGGTGACGAAACCGACGATGGACGAGATGACGACCGCGTTCAGGCCCACTTGGCGATCAAAGCCGAGAGAGTTCACGATGTAGGACAGCATGAACACGCTGTAGAGATAGAAGACGGCGTTCTGCAGGAACTTCATGCCGATCGTCAGGAGCAGGATCCGCCATTCACCCCGCACGACGTCGACCACCGGCCGCTCGGCCTGCTCATTGTTCTGCTTCACCGCCTCGAAGGCAGGTGACTCGCTGACGCTGGAGCGGATGTAGACGCCGACCAGGATGAGAACCGCGCTGAACAGGAACGGCACGCGCCACCCCCAGGACAGGAAAGCCTCGTTGTCCATCGAGCCGGAGGCGATCGCCACGGCGACCGTTGACAGGAGCAGGCCCGCCGGGACGCCGAGTTGCGGGAAGCTGCCATAGAGGCCCCGCTTGCCGGCCGGTGCGTGCTCGACCGCCATGACCACCGCCGCCCCCCATTCCCCGCCTACGGCAAACCCTTGCGCGATACGCAGCAAGCACAAAATGACCGCCGCCCATATGCCGATCTGGTCGTAGCTCGGAATGAGCCCGATCAGGACCGTGCTGGCTCCCATGATCAGAAGACTGAGCATCAGCATGGCCTTGCGGCCGACCCGGTCGCCATAATGCCCGGCGATAACGCCGCCGATCGGGCGCGCCACGAAACCGACAGCATAGGTGGCGAAAGCCACCAGCGTCCCGACATACGGGTCATAGGATGGAAAGAACACATAGGGAAACACGAGCGCCGCGCATGTTCCGTAGAGATAGTAGTCGTACCATTCGATGGCGGTCCCGATGAAGCTCGCGGCCGCAACCTTGCGATGCTCCTTGGTCAGTCCCTTGGCCGGCGCGGCCGCTGCTGCATTGTAAGTCATAGCTCCTCCCACAGAGTGTGCCCCGCATGACACCACGATCCGGCGGCGCCTGCGGACACAGGCGCCCTCCTCCCCGGTTTTCGTGGATGCTGCATGTCAGGGTGATGATGGCAACGATCGACTCAAGTACCGACCGTTCGGTACAACTTGCTTCTGACCGTGAGAAGTGTCAAGAGTATTCGGCAGGAATCTGCAAATCCCATGCTGTCACCTTTGTCCATCCGCCGCGAAAACCTGAAACCGGACACGGAGATCTGCCCGCCCGCACGAAGCGACCGGCCGGGACAGCGCAAATGTCGAGCAGTCAGCGTTCGAGGCAGATCGCAACGCCGAGGCCACCGCCAATGCATAAGGATGCAAGGGCGCGCCGGGCGTTCCGTTTCGTCATTTCATGCAGCAGCGTCACCACGATGCGGCAGCCGGATCCGGCAAGGGGATGACCGAGCGCGATCGCACCGCCGTTGACATTGATGCGGTCAGGATCCCAGCCCATTTCGCGATTGACCGCGATGGCCTGTGCAGCAAAGGCCTCGTTGACCTCCATGAGATCGAGGTCGTCCGCATGCCAGCCAGCCTTTGCCAACGCCGCGCGCGACGCAGCGACGGGACCGAGCCCCATGTCCATCGGCTCGACGCCCGCAGACGCGTAGGATGCGATGCGCGCAAGAGGCTCCAGCCCTAGCGCCGCGGCCCGCTCTTCCGACATAACCAGAACCGCGGATGCCCCGTCATTCAAGCCGGAGGAATTGCCCGCCGTCACCGTGCCGGCCGGATCGAACACCGGGCGCAGGCTCGCGAGCTTTTCCAGATCCGTCCGGGGATTGGGATGTTCATCGACGGATATCGTGATATCGCCGCGACGCGTGGAATATGTGACAGGCACGATCTCCGCCGCAAACCTGCCAGCTTCGATCGCGGAGGATGCCTTGTTCTGCGAGGCGAGCGCTAAACGATCCTGCTCGTCGCGGCGCACCTGATAGCGGCTGGCCAGGTGCTCGGCCGTTACGCCCATATGCACATCGTGGAAGGCATCCCAGAGACCATCGACGATCATGGAATCCTTGACGGCCACGTCTCCCATACGCACGCCCTCGCGCATTCCGTATAGGAGATGCGGCGCCTGGCTCATGCTGTCCTGCCCGCCTGCAACGACGATCTGCGCATCGCCGCATCGGATCGCCTGGGCTGCAAGATGAATGGATTTTTGGCCCGCCCCGCAGACCTTGTTGACGGTCATCGCCGGCACATTTACGGGAATTCCGGCAGCAAGCGCGGCTTGGCGGGCGGGATTTTGGCCGGCGCCACCGGTCAGGACCTGACCCATGATGATTTCATCGACATCTCCGCCCTCCAGACCGGCATCCTCAAGCAGGGCCGCCATGACCGACGCACCGAGCGCGGCCGCAGACTGCGAGGCGAGACCGCCGTTCAGCTTGCCGATAGGAGTTCGCCGCGCAGCGGTGATGACGATTTCCCGGTCCATGGTCTATCCTTTCCCCGCAGCCCGCAGGGTAATGCCGGCGAAATCCTCGGCGATGGCATCGATCGTCATCGCGCCGTCGCCCTTGATCCACAGGAAGCTGTAGAAATACATGCCGAGGATTGCCTTGACCTCGGTCTTCGACATCGCGCGCAGCACCCCTTGACGCGCACCATCCTGGAAGACCCGTATCCAGATGTCCTGGTAATCCGCATGGAGGGCCAGCACGCCCCTGCGCTTTGCATCGTTGAGGGCGTGCACCTCGCGGAAGCAGACCGTCATTTCCGGCCGGCTGGCGAACATGATCTCCATGAAGCTGCGGCTCAGCGCGCGGATGCGCTCGGGCACGCTCGCACCACTGATCTCGATGGCACGCGCCGCATTGATCAGTTCCACCATGTAGACGGTCATGATGTCGAAGAGCAGGTCTTCCTTGGATTTGATGTGGTAGTAGAGCGCTCCCTTGCCGAAGCCCGCGACATCGCCCACCTCGCTGATGCCGACGCTGCCATAGCCCTTGTCCGCAAAAAGCTTCGCAGCCACTTCCATGATCATCCGCTTGCTTTCGGAAAGCTCGTCCGGCCGCGGCGTGCTCAAAATCTCTTCCATTGGGTTCCCCGGTAAATTCAATCGCCGGATGCGCCGACGCATCCAGCGTCGATACATGACATGATTTCGCATTGACAGCGCAACTTTGGACTTGCATTGTACTGATCGGTCGGTACTTATGCAACAACAAAAGCAGCCGACCCTGGAGGAGGAAGAATGCAATCGGATATTGTCTGGCGACCGGGAGAGGCGCGTTTCGAAACGAGTAAACTCGCGCGATTTGCCCGCGCCAACGGCTTTGATCCGCGCGACTACGACACCCTTCATCGCTGGTCGATTGCGGACAAAGGCGCGTTCTGGCGGGCAGTCTGGGACTTCACCGGCGTGATCGGCGAGACCGGCGACCGTAGTTTCGTCGAGAGCACCGTCGATCCGATGACGGGTGCCGCCTTCTTCCCCGACGCTCGGCTCAACCTTGCCGAAAACCTCCTGCGCGGCAAAGATGATGCCATCGCCATCCACGAGGCGGACGAAACCGGCGCGCACGGTACCGTCACGCGCGGCGAACTGCGCGCCATGGTGGCCCGCACGGCGGACGGCCTGCGCCGCGCCGGCGTCACCCGGGACGATTGCGTGGCCGGCATCCTGCCAAACCGGACAGAAGCACTTGTCGCGCTATTGGCAACAGCCGCCATCGGCGCGACTTGGTCGTCCTGTTYCCCCGACTTCGGCGTCACGGCCATTCTCGACCGCCTCGGCCAGATCAGGCCGAAGGTTCTCTTCGCGGCAGCTTCCTATCGCTATGGTAGCAAGGATCACGACATCGCCCAGCGGCTCGTCGACATCGCCAGTGGCATGGACAGCGTCGAGCATGTGGTTCTCACCAGCGGCAACTTACCGGCCTCGGCCGAGGGGCGCTTCACCTGTCACGATTACGCGGCGTTCGGCGATGACGCGCCGCTGACATTCGAGCGCGTGCCTTTCCGCCATCCCCTCTACGTCCTTTACACCTCCGGCACGACCGGCGCACCCAAGGCAATCGTGCACTCCACGGGCGGCGTATTGATGCAGCATTTGAAGGAACATGTGCTGCACGGCGACGTGTGCCCGGGCGATGTTGTCAGCTGGTACACCAACACCGCTTGGATGATGTATCATTGGTTGGTCTCGGCCCTGGCCTGCGACGCCGCCATCCTGCTCTACGACGGAGCGCCGATCCTCAAGTCGCCCACCGGACTCGACGTCGCCCCGCTCTGGAAAGCGGCGGAGCGGGCGGGCGTCACACATTTCGGCACCAGCCCGAAATACCTGTCGACCCTTGCCGACGAAGGCTACTCCCCCGCGCGCCATCATGACCTTTCCGCGCTGAAATCCGTGCTTTCGGCCGGCGCGCCGGTCTCGCCGCACCAGTTCGACTGGGTTTATGCGCATATCAAGCAGGATATGGTCTTCGCCTCGATCTCGGGCGGCACGGAAATCATCGGCTGCTTCATGCTCGGCTCGCCGATCCATCCGGTGCGCCGAGGCCACCTCACGGTCAAGGGCCTTGGCCTTGCCGTCGCCGTCATGGACGACCGCAATGCGCCGATCCTCGGGCGCCAGGGCGATCTCGTCTGCACCGAGGCCTTTCCGTCCATGCCGCTCACCTTCTGGGGCGAAGGCGGTATGAAACGGTATCACGACACCTACTTCTCGCAGCGCCGCGAAATCTGGACACATGGCGACGTCGCGGAAATGACACCCTACGGATCGGCGGTGATCTACGGCCGTTCCGACACGACGCTGAAGCCCGGCGGCGTGCGCATCGGCACGGCGGAAATCTATGCGGCATGCGAACTCTTCCCGGAGATCGAGGACTGCCTCGTCTTCGGAGCACCCGCTGCCGGTGACGAGGAAATCGTGCTGTGCGTGAAGCYGAAGGACGATGGGGGCCTTTGCGAGAGTCTTGCGAAAGAGATCCGCCGCAAGATCCGCGACATGGCGTCACCACGTCATGTTCCCCATCGCATCCATGCCGTCAGGGCCATCCCCTATACTCTTAACGGAAAGCGCGTCGAGGGTGCCGCCCGCACCGTTCTGGAGGGCGGCGTGGTCAAGAACATGGGATCGCTCGCCAATCCGGAATGCCTCGACGAGTACCGGAATCTTGACAGGAGTGCCGCGGCATGACGCCAGCACGCTCCAGGGGCGCGATCATCGGGATCGGTGAACTCAAGCCGCAGCGCAGAACCGAAGGGATCACCACGCTGGAGATGCTCGCCGAAGTATCGGCGGCGGCCGTCGCGGATGCCCGCATCGAGCCTTACGAAATCGACGGTCTTCTTGTCGGTCCACAGGTCGGAGAGACACCACAGCACGTACCGGCGACAATCGCCGAATATCTCGGGCTGAAGCCGACGATGGGCAATGTCGTCGATCTTGGCGGTGCATCCGGCGCTGGCATGGTCTGGCGCGCAGCGGCCGCCATCCAAGCCGGCATGTGCGAGACGGTGCTCTGCGTTCTCGGTAACGCACGCGACGACAACCCGCCGCGTTCGCCGAACCGCAATCCGATTCGCGAATTCGACGTACCCTTCGGAGCATCCGGCGCCAATATTTCCTATGCACTGTTCATGCAGGCGCATATGGCGCGCTTCGGTACGACGGCCGAGGATTTCGCGGGGATTGCGCATTGGGCCCGCCACAACGCACAGTCAAACCCGGATGCCATATTCCACGGCAAGCCGGCGAGCGTCGCGGATGTCCTTGCGTCTCCGATCGTCGCCTCCCCGTTGCACCTCTTCGAGATCGTCATGCCGGTCGCAGGCGCCGAGGCCGTCATCGTCACCTCGGTGAAACGGGYGCGCGAGCGTGGCCAGGCGATGGTCCACCTGCTCGGTGCAGGCGAGAAGATCACACACCGTGCCGCCTCCCAGGCGCCCGACCTGACGACCGGTCCGCTGAAACAGGCGATGGCCAGCGCATTTGCGCAGTCGGGCACGTCCGCGCAGGACATGAACCTGCTGTCGCTCTACGACTGCTACACGATCATGGTCGCGCTGACGATCGAGGATTCAGGCCTCTGCGGACCGGGCGAGTTCGGTCACTGGCTGAAGGGACGCGATCTTTCCTTTTCCGGCGACACGCCGCTCAATACACATGGTGGGCAGATCGGCTTCGGCCAGCCGGACCTTGCCGGCGGCATGACGCATATCGTGGAAGCCGTGCGCCAGCTGCGCGGCACCGCAACCGGCCGGCAGATCGCCAATCCGCAACTCGCCCTCGTCACGGGCAACGGCGCCACTGTCAGCGAAGCGACAGCGCTTGTTCTGGGAGCCGACTGATGGACCTCGATCTCCTGAAAACACCCGGCCCGACCATAACCGCGCTCACGGCTCCTTTCTGGGCGGCCGCAAAGGAGGGACGGCTTTGCATCCAGCACTGCGAGGAGTGCGGCGGCGCCGTCTTCTATCCCCGCCGGATCTGCCCGCACTGCTGGAGCGAGCACCTCGTCTGGAAAGACGCCTCAGGCCGCGRCCGTCTCAAATCCTTTTCGATCGTCCAAAAGCCGGGTCACCCCGGCTGGGTGCCGATCGTGCCCTATGCCGTCGGGCTCGTCGAACTCGAGGAAGGGCCGACGCTGCTGAGCTTCATCCTGCGCAAACCGGAAGAAGAGCTCGCCATAGGCAAAGCGGTCGAAATGATCCCGACGCGGATCGGCGGGCGCATCCTGCCTGCCTTCCGCCAGAAGCAATCCCAGGAAAGGGTATGACATGAGCGACGTAAAGCAGGACGGCTGGGCCGGCATCATCAAAGGCAAGCCGAAGGTCGGGGACGCGGCCGAACGGTCGCGGCGCACCACAATGAAAGACATCGAGGCCTTTTCCGAAATGACCGGGGATCGCAATCCCCTGCATTACGACCGTGCGCTTGYTGAAGCATCGATCTTTGGAAAGCTCATCGTCCAGGGCGGCGTCACATCCGGCATGCTCAACGCGGTTGTTGCCGAGGACCTGCCCGGCCCGGGAACGGTCTTTCTCGGTGTCGAATGGAAATTCGTCAAGGCGGTCGGGGTGGACGAGTTGATCACCGCGCGCGTCGAGATCACCGAGGTCCGCGACGACAAACCGATCTGCAAGATCGTCACCAGCGTTCGCGACGAAGCGGGAGAAACCTGCCTGAGCGGCACGGCGACCGTCTACACGGTTCCCCTGGCGAAGGCCTGAGCCGTGCCCGACATCGACACCGGCGATCCCCATGCCGTCGACCGGCCAGCAAACACTAATCGCTGGTCGGTCCTCATCATCTTGTGCATCTCCGTCGTCCTGTCGATGACGACATGGTTTTCCGCTACCGCCGTCACACCCGAACTCAAGGCCGCGTGGCAGTTATCGGACAGCACAGTCGCCTGGCTGACGAATGGCGTGCAGATCGGTTTTGTGACGGGCGCACTGCTGGCGAGCCTCGTCAACCTGCCCGATATCATACGCCTCAACCGCCTTATGGCGGCTGCCTCCGTCCTGGCGGCGGGTGTGAACGTCCTGCTATTGCTGGAGCCCAGCCCCATAGGCGCCATCGCCTGCCGCTTTGCGACCGGGATGGCGCTGGCAGCTGTCTATCCCCCAGCGATGAAGCTCGTCTCCACATGGTTCGTGCGCAACAGGGGGTTCGCGCTCGGTGCGGTGGTCGGCGCGCTGACGCTTGGCTCATCCATGCCGCATCTCTTTCGCACCATCACAGAGCATATCGACTGGCAGCTCGTCATCGGCCTGTCGAGCGCCGCCTCGCTGATCGCCGGCCTGTGCTTCCTGCTGTTTGCCCGTGAGGGGCGCTATCCGTTCGGCAAAGCCGTGTTCGACCCGCGGCAGATCGGCCGCGTCCTGCGCGATCGCGATCTTTTCCTGGTGAATGTCGGCTATTTCGGTCACATGTGGGAACTTTATGCGATGTGGGCGTGGCTTCTCATCTTCATGCGAACCGCCGCCGAGGGCACGCTCCCGCCAAACATGGCTTCACTCATCACCTTTGTCGCCATTGCCGCCGGCCTCTTCGGCTGCGTGGCCGGTGGCCTCCTGTCGGACCGGTTTGGGCGCACCGCCACCACGGCGGGTCTGATGATTGTGTCCGGCCTCTGCGCCCTCCTCATCGGCTTTGCCTTTTCAGGACCGATCTGGCTGACCATCCTCATCGCCATCGTCTGGGGCATGGCGATCGTCGGAGATTCCCCGCTGTTTTCCGCCGCCGTGACGGAACTGGCGGATCGGGACTTCGTGGGCACCGCGCTTTCTCTGCAAATGGGGCTCGGCTTTGCGCTCACCGTCTTCGTTATCTGGCTGATGCCACACATCGCCGCGTGGCTCGGCAGCTGGCAATGGCCCTTCGTGATCCTCGCGCCCGGTCCCTTCATCGGCGCCTGGGCAATGATGGCGCTTCGCCGCTCGCCGGCAGCCGTCAGGCTTGCGGGCGGTCGCCGTTGATGGTCCCTGTGACAAGATCGGCCTTCTCACCCTCGGCCCAGCACTCGGGTTCGGAATCGCGCGCTTTGCCTACTGCCTGCTGCGGCCATCGCTGCAGCGCCTCCCGTCCGGCGCCGGTCAAGCCATAGACTCCCCTCTCGAGACGTTCGAACCAGCCATAGACGTTCCCAAGCAAAATCTTCCCGGCATCCGGTATGCTGGATCGGATTTGACGCACGCGCATCGGCCCTGATGCCAGCGCTAATGCGCAGCCGAGCGCCTGTTGGCGGTACGCGGTCATGATCGGGGCGCGTGTGCTCCCGCCTACTGCCGGATCGCCCCGTCGCCTCTGGTGTTCACGTATCAGCCCTGAACGCCGTTTCGGATTGGTTCGTGGCATCGGTGTTACGGAATTGACGATAATCGCAACTTCGCCGGTATCGGAAATGCTGAGCATGCCGATCCCCAGCCTGCGGCAGAGATCGCGGTAACGTTTGTCTGCACCGCGACCTTTACCCTTGGCTGAGACACGAGCCGCGATCCAGACCTCGTCTGCAACAGCTGCGCGGTCGACAGCCTGCAGTATGAGCTCTAGATTGAAGCTCAGTTTTAGCTCGCAGATCACGACAACAGGCGGATCTTTGTCGCTCAAGCCGACGAGATCGCAACCGCCGACTTCGCCTTTGACAGCATAACCCGCCCTCTCAAGAAAGCGTTTGACGGGCAGATAAAGCGAAGTTTCCATATGCCTGCAGGTTTAAGTGAAAGATCCGGCTCGTGAATACATCGACCCGCCCGCACAGGACAACCATTTAGCAGCCGACGAGATTACAGTTAAAGCTACCGCCGCATTCGCCAATACGTCTCTACGGCGAGCGTCGAACTTTTATCCCCGGAACTGAGACGCGTTGCCCTAAATCGAATCCGAACCAACGCCCTTCTTGTTAGAAGAAGCACTTTATCACGAATGCTTCAGTAGTTGAGATTATCCAACCAAAAGAAATGACCGATTTAGGGGCCGGTTAAAGCTGTCCGCCCGGTTTCGGATACCCCCAGGCGATAGCTGCCTTAGTCGCGAAGCTATCAATACGACCGCTTACGACCTTCCCACTTCCAGTCTCGAATACCTTATATTTCAGTCGATTAATACGTTACCGAGATCAGCAAAAAATGCTTGAACCACCTGCCCGTATTGAACCGCTGTTCTTTGACGACACAGCGAGAAGGCCGCCGACGAAGTCGGCCAAGGTCTGCACCCGCAATCAGCCGCCGCGCTCCAAGTGGAATCATCGCTGCAGTCGCGGAAGCCTGTCAATCAAACGGCTCCCGCTCCAAAATCCCTCTACCGTGGAATTGCTCGTGGAACCAAGAAACAGCTCAGACGGCACGTCCATAACGCTGCTTAGCCCGCTCCCTCGCCCTAGAGGCGACGACCTCGCGGTCTTTAGGGGGTACTTTGGTTTCCAGAGCCTGCAACAGCTTGTGCACAGATCGTTTGATCTCCTCCACCGCGTTGTAAAACGCGGCTTCATTGGCTTGTGAGGGGCGGGTGGACCCAGAGATCTTGCGCACGAACTGTAGGGCTGCGTCGTGCATCTCGTCCTTGGTGGCTGGCGGGTCCACGTTGAACAGCGACTTGATGTTTCGGCACATGACGTCCTCCTTCGCTGGTGGTGCAGTGTTGCACTAGCCCTGCGCCGATGCAACACAACGCAGGGTTTGGGTAGCGCTTAACTGGCTTGTCCGCTTCGTGCGCCAGTCGATAAAAGCAGCTTAGTCCTTCTATGAGCATGCCGACTCTGTGCTCGCGACCTGGGAGCAGAAATTGATTGCGGCTTGATTGCTGCCGGATTTCGCACGGTCTGCACTAGGCTCTCACAATGCAGAAGCAGACGTTTCTTAGGGATTCCAGAAAGAGGACATTTGCGGTGAGGTCGCGCCCTCCGAGCTCAGTTGGTTCGCGGGTTCGAGATCAACACCCCGTCACGCCACCGCTCCCCAAGCCATAAGATGAGCATCAGCAGGAAGGGATTCACCAGTTGCAGCAAGACAACCACAGTCGCACTCAAGCCAAAATTGAGAAACAGCACCAGCGGAGCCGCTAAAACCATGTGAACCATGACCCCGCCAGCCACAAGCAGGGCGAGCGCGCCGTAGCTCATCCGCCCTGGACCGAAGCAGGCGCGGTAACCCACACGGCCAAGGCCACGAAAAGCAATGAGGTGAAAAACCCTTCACCATCCCCAAGCGCGGCTGCCATATGTACCAAGGCGTTGATGATTATGATGCCGTATATAGAAAGCCCCACAAGCGGGTGTCGTCGGCTGAGCAGGGCTGCAATGGGAGCCGCGACCCAGAACGCAGTGACATTGACCGCAAGGAAAAACACCGGAGGGATCGGGCAATTCGGATAAGGCAAACCGAGCTATGCGCAAATCATGCCCGGAAATGCATGGAACGTTCCAAGCAGATCGATGCCGTATTCTTCGAAATTGTGAAGCAGGTAGGCCGCCATCCCGAGCCAAGACAACCACACCCAGTCATGCCATCGCGAGCGGCTTGAATCGCTCCGGAGACGATCAGTTGCAAAAAGCAGAACCGACAGGACGATTGCCCCAACGCCGCCAATCCAAGCAAAGGCGATGTCGAACCAATGCCAGTAATGCATGTTTAAGGAGACCCTTTTTGATAATATGCAGGCCCGAGCACGACTGGAGAATGTTGCGGTAGCGCGCCGCAGACTGAACGCCGGCCTGTTCTATTCCACAACCGCGTCCCTCAGCCAATTGCGAAAGAACCGGAAACTGTCGGACCGAAGTTTCGGATCCGCGAACATGAAGAAATAGTGCTCATGCACCATATCTTTCTCGAACAGCGCAACGAGTTGACCATCCGCAAGTTCCTGCTTGACCAGCTTCTGGCGAACAATCGCAATACCAAGTCCTTCGACCGCGGCCGTCAGTTCGAGGCCAGAGCTCTCGAGATCGATGAAGCGCGTCCTGGAAAAAATCCTCGGAGCACGCGCCCCCAGCCACCGCTCCCAGTTGCGTGTGAATTCCGCGGAACGCAGCAAGGTATGCCGCTCCAGGTCGTCGGGTGTATCAAGGGGCGGCGCGCGGTGAAGATAGGCAGGGCTGCAGACTGGTGTGAGATCCGCGTCACCCAGTATCTCGCACACGAACCCCTTCCTGCTGATCGCCTCCCCCACATGGATCGTACCGTCCAGCCCTTCGATGTCGTGCCCGCCGGTGACGAACTTTACGACGATATCGGGGCGACGTGCGTAAAGCGTTCCAAGCGCCGGCATGATGCATTTCTGCAGAAAGACGCGCGGGCTGCCGATGACGAGCGGCCGCCGGTCGATACCGACGGAGAGATCACTCGTCACCGCGCGTATCTGGCCGAGGGATGTATGAATCTTGTCCCAGTAGACTTCGCCGGCCGGCGTAAATGTGATCCTTCGATGCGACCGCTCGAAGAGATCGCAGCCGAGGAATGATTCAAGATTCTGAATCTGCCGGCTAACGGCGCCGGGAGTGAGACAGAGTTCGTCCGCCGCCTTGGCAATGCTCATGTGCCGCCCAACAGCTTCGAACACCGGAAGCGCGGTCATCGGCGGCAAGTCCCTGCGCTTTGTCTGCATGTTGTTTCCTCCCCACGGCTATCTCTATCTTTCGATTGAGAAAAACTCAATCGAATCCAGAAAAATTCGATTTTTCCCCGGACAACACAGCGATACGGTCCCACAAAATAAATGGGAGGAGGACCATGAAAAAATTGTCACTGGCATCTTTTGGCGTGGCGCTCGCGACCGCGACGTCACTTTCTGCTGCCCCGGCTGCGGCTGAACAGCTACGCGTCGGTCTCGCGGCGCTCGCGACTTCGGTCGATCCGCATTTCCATCGCGCCGGCTATAATTTCGACCTTCGGGAGAACATCTCCGACGCACTCGTCTATACGAACGGCGTCAACGGCACCGTCGAGCCTCGTCTTGCAACATCATGGGAAATCCAGAGCGACACGAAGTGGGTCATCGCGCTCGAGCCCAAGGCAAAATTCGACGATGGCAACCCRCTCGGCGCCGACGACGTGATCTATTCCATCTGCCGGGTACGCAATGTTCCCAACAGTCCCGGCCTCTTCAGCAGCTTCATCGCCACGATCGCCAATATCAAGGACGCCGGCGACGGCAAGATCGAGATCGACACCAAGAAACCCGATCCGAACCTGCTGCGCAGCCTGAGCAATATCGGTATCGTTCAGAACCCGACGGGCCGCACGCTGGCCTATGACGACAAGAGCTGCGGCAACGACAACTGGCTGGCGACGGGGGACTTCAACAGCGGCAAGACCTCGCCCGGCATCGGCCACTACCGCGTCAAGAAGTTCACGCCGGACGTCGAGATCGAGCTGGAACGCAACGATCAGTATTACGGCACGCCGGCCGCTTATGAATCGGTGCTCGTCAAATCCCTGCCGGACAACAGCGCTCGCATCGCCGCTCTGCTCGGCGGCTCGGTAGATGTCATCAACGCGGTGCCGATCAACAGCATCGACAGCATCCAGTCCTCGGGCAAATACCATCTGTCGTCCATGCCCTCGACGCTGCTGATCTTCCTGCTTCCCGACCAGGGCCAGGAGAAAACGCCGAAGGTTTCCGGTACCGACGGAAAGAACCCCTTCCTCGACCCGCGCGTCCGCAAGGCGCTCAATCTCGCCATCAACCGCGAGCAGATCGCCGAGACAGTGATGGGCGGCATGGCCCAGCCGGCGAGCCAGATCATCGTGGACGGTGTCTTTGGCCATAATCCCGATCTGCAGGCCTATCCTTACGACCCGGCGGAAGCCAAGCGGCTGCTGGYCGAAGCGGGCTATCCAAACGGCTTTTCGTTGACGCTGAACGCGCCCAGCGACCGCTATGTCAATGGGGCCCAGGTGGCCCAGGCGGTCACCGCCATGCTCTCGCAGATCGGACTGAACGTGACGCTGGAGACATTTCCCTTCAGCATCTACTTCACCAAGGCGAGCGCCTATGAGTTCAGCCTCTATCTCGCTGGCGCCGCAGCGGACACCGGCGAGGGTCTGAGCCAGATGATCAACCTCGCCGGCACCCGTAACCCTGATCGCGGCTGGGGTGGCRCAAACCRTGGGCGTTATTCCAGCGAGGTCACCGACAAGGCGCTTGAGGACGCACAGTCGACGCTGGACGACGCCAAACGGGAAGAACTGCTGCGTACGGCAGTCGCCGAGGTCTACAAGGATGACGGTTACGTGCCGCTCTATCACGAGTTCGGCGTCTGGGGAGTTCGCAACGGTGTTCACTATGACGCCAATGCCAACCTGACCAACATCTTCTACACCGCCCGTCCCGAATAAGGCGTGCCGGCAAGGCCGCCGTCCTCGCCGGCCTTGCCCTCTCATTCATGAAAGTGCGAAATCGAGATGGGTACAGAATTCAACGACGCCCTCACGTCACAATATGACTACCGGGGACTGCGGGACGCTTTTGCGCCGCCGGCCATGTACCAAGCCTTCCTGGACGTCGAAAAGGCCGTGGCGCTGGCTCAGGGAGAGCTTGGCATGATCCCGGCCGCCTCGGCGGAGGCGATCGCTGGACATTGCCGTTTCGAATACCTGGATACGGACCGCCTCGATACGTCGTACCGGACGACCCGTCACCCGCTTATGCCGCTCATCAACGAACTTGTCCGGCTTTCCGGTCCACAGCATGGCGGGTATGTCCACTGGGGCATCACCACGCAGAACGTCATCCAGACCGGATTGCTGCTGCTCGCCAAGCGTGCCCAGACGACATTGGATGGGTTGCTCGCCGACATCCTGCGCCATCTCGGTCGCCATGCCCGCACCCACGCGAAGACCATCATGGCGGGGCGGACCCACTATCGCCATGCGGTGCCGATCACCTTCGGCTTCAAAGTGGCGGTCTGGATCGATGAATTCCTGCAGGCCGCGGACCGGCTTCGGGAAGCGGAAAGCCGGGCCTTCGTCGTCATGACCGGCGGTGYGGTTGGCTGCTTCTCCGCTCTGGGCAGAGAGGGTCCCGCCCTCCAGTCACGCGTGGCAGCCCTTCTGCGCATGGGCGAGATGGCTATTCCCTCGCGCGCGATCCGCACGCATATGTGCGAATATGTCAATGCGCTGAGCCTGACGGCATCCATCTGCCACAAAATCGCGGAAGAGATCTACCAGAGTTCCTCGGAGGAATATGGCGAGCTGCATGAAGGCCGCGTCGAAGGCTCGATCGGTTCCTCCACCATGCCGCAGAAGATCAACCCGATACTCTGCTATGGCATCATCGCCAACAGCAACAAGCTCTATTCCTGTGCGGCCATGCTGATGGCAAGTGCCCACCGCCCGTTCGAATCCGACGGCAGCGCCAACCAGATGTTCGAGGACGGATTGGCGGAGGTGATCGGCGCCATTTCCGAGATTCTCGTGCGGACCGAACTTCTGGTGCGCGACCTCTATGTCGACAAGGAGCGGATGCGGTCCAACCTGGACCTGTCGCACGGCGCGATCCTCGGCGAGTTCGCCATGATGCGGCTCGGCGAAACCCTCGGCAAACACAAGGGCCACGAATTGGTGCACGACGCCGCCATGGCTGCCGCAGCCGGCAACGCGCCTTTCCTGGATGAGCTTGCCCAATTGCCGGGCGGCCAGGCGCTGCGCATGGAGATCGAGGATCGGCTCGAAACCGGCAGCATAGGCGGCATATGCGCCGAATATGCGCTGCATTTCGGATCGCTGGTTGAGAACATCGGAGCCGGATCGATGCCGACAGCCGAGCAACGCAATATCAACGCCTATCTGAAGGCTGACCGCTGATGCTCTCCTTCGTGCTGCAGCGCCTGTTGCAAAGCGTGGTCGTGGTCTTCGTGCTGTCGATCGTGCTGTTCGTCGGGATCTGGTTGATCGGCAATCCGGCCGACACGCTGATTTCCTCGGAAGCTTCGGAGGCCGACCGGCTGGCGGCGATCGCCGCCCTCGGCCTCGACAAGCCGCTCTGGCAGCAATACCTGATCTTCCTCGGCAATGCAGTGCAGGGAGACTGGGGCACCTCCTTCGTCTACAAGGAACCCGTCACCAGCATCCTGCTGCAGCGTCTGCCGGCGAGCCTCGAACTCGGGCTGGTCGCCTTCGTCATCGCCATTGCCGCTTCAGTGCCGGCCGGACTCTATGCGGGGCTTAAACCGGAATCGCTGCTCGGCCGGGGCGTCATGACCTTTTCCCTGATCGGCGTCAGCATCCCTACCTTCTGGCAGGGCATGCTCCTGATCGTCGCCTTCGGCATCGCTTTGCCGATCCTGCCGGTGGGTGATCGGGGAGCGGTCGCAACCCATTTCGGCATCACCAGCAGCCTCTGGACGCTGGACGGCTGGTCCCATATCGTCATGCCGGCCTTTAGTCTGGCGCTCCTCAAGATGTCGCTTCTGATGCGCGTCACGCGCGCCGCGACGATGGAGATTTCCCGCCTTGACTTCGTGAAGTTCGCCTATGCGAAAGGCGTACGCGGCCGCAAGGTAGTCGTCAGGCATATCCTGCGCAACGCTCTGGTTCCGCTCATCACGGTCACCGGGATCGAACTCGCCAACCTCCTCGCCTACGGCGTTATAACCGAAACGGTGTTTTCCTGGCCGGGGCTTGGCAAGCTGCTGATCAATTCGATCAAGGTCCTTGACCGGCCGCTGATCGTCGCCCAGCTCACCTATACCGCGCTGTTGTTCATCTTCATCAATTTCATCGTTGATATCCTGCATATGGCCATCGATCCACGCGTGAAATCAGTCCTGAGGCGCGCGGCATGAGCACGATTGGGTTGAACGATTTCGCATTGCGTTTCGCCGAAAGCCGCACGGCCGTCATAAGCCTGATGGTCAGCCTGGTGTTCGTCGCCTGCGCCCTCTTCGCACCGCTATTGTCGCCAACGAACCCTTACGACCTGACTCAGCTTCAATTGACCGATGCGTTGAAGYCCGCCGGCGCGAAGCGGATGCTGCCCGGAGAGGAAGTCCGCGCCAATATCCGCATCGAGGCTGGTACCGCATCAGTCGAAACCGCATCGGCGGCACAAGCCCGCCAAAGCATCACAGCCAGATCCTGCGGAGCGAGCTGTCTCAGCATCGGTGTGCAGCCGGAAGGCACGAAGCTCGCCAGTCTGCAGATCCGCAACCTGCCGGCCGGTGCCACGGTGGAAGGGGGAAAGAAGCACATTGTCCAACCCTGGTGGACGGTGGATAACCCCGAAGGCAGCAGGGTCAGGATAGTCTCCAACAGCCCGCTTCCTGAAAACTTCACTGTCCTCGCCATCGCGAAATCCCTGGATCAGGAAACGGATTTCGTCTTCCGCCTCGGCACAGACGGTTTCGGCCGCGATATGCTCTCCGCCATCCTCTACGGCATCAGGATCAGCGTCTTCGTCGGACTTGTGGCTGCGGGTGCCGCGATGGTGCTTGGTACCGGCTTCGGGCTTCTCGCGGCCTGGCGGGGCGGTGTCACCGATGCTGTCATCATGCGCGCGGTAGATTTCATGCTTGGCCTTCCCGCCCTGCTCGTCGGGCTTGCGATCCTCGCCATCTTGGGCAATGGCGTCAGCAAGGTCGTGCTTGCCATCGTCATCGTGCAATGGTCCTATTACGCCCGTACGGCCCGCTCCTTCGCGATGAGCGAACTCGGCAAGGAATATGTGGAGGCCGCCCGATGCCTGCGTCTTTCCCCGACGCGCATTATGCTGCGCCACGTGCTGCCCAACTGCATGCCGCAGATTATCGTGCTCTTCACTCTCAATATCGCTGCCGCGATCTCGCTCGAATCCTCGCYGAGCTTCCTCGGCGTTGGCCTGCCGCTCACCAGACCCTCCCTCGGCATGCTGATCGCCAGCGGCTATGAATTCATCTTCTCGCACAAATACTGGATCAGCATCTATCCAGGCGTGGTGCTGC
The DNA here is from genome assembly GCF_001854865.1 of Rhizobium sp. LCM 4573. GTDB lineage: Bacteria > Pseudomonadota > Alphaproteobacteria > Rhizobiales > Rhizobiaceae > Neorhizobium. The sequence goes on from NZ_MDDW01000003.1 coordinate 352,854, forward strand.
TCGTGATGATCGTCGCGATGAACCTGCTCGGCGACCGGCTGCGCGATCTCAACAATCCGCGGCTTGACCGCTAGGAAAGGTGCAGGGATGACGGAACCCTTTTTCCAAGTCGACGACCTCAACACCTGGTTCTTCACGCGACAGGGCGTGATCAAGTCGGTGCGCGACATTTCCTTTGATCTTCGTCGTGGCGAGGTGTTGGGCATTGTCGGCGAGTCCGGATCCGGCAAGTCGGTGACCGGCATGTCGATCATGGGTCAGATCGACGAGCCCGGTCGCATCGTTTCCGGCTCAATCTCGCTCGACGGCCAGGAGCTGACTGCCCTTACTTTCGAGGAGATGCGCCGCTTTCGCGGCCGCAAGATCGCGATGGTCTTCCAGAACCCATTGATGACACTAAACCCTCTCATGCGTGTACGCGATCAGATGTACGAGGCGATCAGCGAGCATGGAGATGTTTCCCGCAAAGAGATGCACGACCGCTGCATTGAGGTGCTGATGGCCGTGGGCATTCCCTCCCCGCAAGAGCGGCTGAACGCCTATCCGCACGAGATGTCGGGCGGCATGCGTCAGCGGGTCGTCATTGCGACCGCGTTGTTGCTCGGACCGGACATGATCATTGCCGACGAGCCTACGACTGCTCTCGACGTGACGATCCAAGCCCAGATCATCTACCACATCCGTCGACAGATCGACGAACGCGGCCTCGGCATGATCTGGATTACTCACGATCTTTCGACACTTTCCGAACTCGCCGACCGGATTATGGTGATGTATGCCGGCGCCATGATGGAGATCGGCACGACGGAGGACATCATCGGCTTTCCGCGCCATCCTTATACCCGCAAGCTTCTCAGCTCCGTTCCCTCGCGCAACACGCCGGGCGAGAAGCTGAGGCAGATCCCCGGTAACATGCCCTCGCTACTTTCTTTGGGAAAGGGCTGTCCATTCGCCAGCCGTTGCGAACGGGCAACGGAGATCTGCAGCGAGCCGGTACCGGCGACGCGACTATCGGCTACGCATCACATCTGGTGCTACCATCCATTCGAGGGCTGACGCGTGAACGAGATGATCTTCGAGGCAAAGGATTTGTCACGCAGCTTCACGGTGGGGCGCAGCGCATTTCGCGATCTGGCGAACCGCTTTATGGGTGACCGCCCGCCAACGGTACTGCGCGCGGTGGACAACGTCTCGCTTACGCTGCGCGAGGGGGAAACGCTCGGTGTCGTCGGCGAATCCGGCTGCGGGAAATCGACCCTGGCGCGAATGATCGCCGGCATCCTGCCAGCCTCCTCCGGCGAACGGCACTTCCGCGGTGAGCCTTACGATAGCCTTCTTGCCCGCAAGCGCGATGCGCTGAAGATCCAGATGGTCTTCCAAGACCCGCTTTCCTCTCTTAATCCGCGCCTGCGCGTCGGCGAAATCGTCGGCGAGGCGGCGGTGTTGCATGGACTGGTGCCGCGCTCACGTGTGAAGGAATATGTGATCGAGATCCTCGCCCGGGTCGGTCTTCCTGCGGATAGCATAGGACGCTATCCCCATCAGTTCTCCGGTGGCCAGCGCCAGCGTGTCGGCATCGCCAGGTCGCTGGCGGTAAAGCCCGACATGCTGATCTGCGACGAAGCCGTTGCCGCGCTCGATGTCTCGGTCCAGGCACAGATCATCAATCTTTTGATGGACATCAGGCGCGACAGTGGCCTTGCGATGATCTTCATCAGCCATGATCTCAGCGTCATCCGTCACCTGTGCGATCGGGTGGCTGTGATGTATCTCGGCCGCGTCGTGGAGCTTGCCGAGACCGAGCAGCTCTTCGCATCGCCTGCGCACCCCTATACCCGCATGCTGCTCGAGGGAATGCCGAAGATCTCGCTTGAGCGACGTAAGTTCATGCCGATCCAGGGCGAAATCCCCTCGCCGCTCAGCCCGCCCTCGGGCTGCCATTTCCATCCCCGCTGTCCAATTGCGACCGAGCATTGCAGACGGACGCGTCCGGAGTTGCGAGAGATTGCGTCGGGGCAGGTTCACGCATGCATGAATGTCGAAGCTCTATGAGGGACAAGCTTGATTGGAAGTTTGGTTGCGGTGCCTGACTGCTAGAGACCTTGTAAAAGCGGCATATCGCCCCCTCAAATCGGAATGGTTTCCGTTTCGCGTAGAAAATCTATACGCATCGTGATCGCACTGGCCGAGATGGGGCCGAAAGAAGACCGCTCGCCACAGGATCCGCATGATGGAAATGGAGACTCTGAAGGCGTCTCAACGCGCTAGGTCGGCGTCGGGACAACGTTGCTCTTGTGTGAGAACCGCTTGCCCACGCCGGGGTCGGAACCGTTCCCCGATCAGAGGTTCAATTGGACCTCAATCGCAGCCTTATCGATAATGGACCAGACCGACGCGATCCGTTTGTCACGAAACTGGTAGAAGACATTCTCCGCAAACGAGATCCGACGTCCATTGACGGGAAGACCGAGGAAAGCCCCTTTGGGGGAGCAGTCGAATTCCAGCCGCGCCGCGACAAAGGGAGGCTCGCAGGTGAGTATCCCGATCTTGAAGAACAGGTCCGGAATCTGTTCGAAGTCATTGATCAGCATGTGGCGATAGCCCGCAAGCCCGAAGTCTCGGCCGTTGTGCTGAACGTCCGACGCCACATAGGTTCCAAGTTCATTCCAGTTTTGGCCGTTCAAGCAGCCGATATAGGCGCGGTACTGGTCACAAAGCGATGTCATCTCAAGCGTCTCCATAATGTCGAGATCTGGAAGATGAAGAGCTTAATCTTGCGCTAAAACCGGCTCGATGAAAGGCGATGATCCGCCCACACCACAAGTCAGCGAAGCGCCACTGCCGTCACCGGGGCCTGAAGGGCATGTTGAAGGAGCGGCCTTCCGGGTCCTTCAAGCCATGTGTCCAGTGCCATCAGATCCCCGAACTCCTGACGAAGCGCCTTGATGTCAGCTGATCCGGCACAGCGGCCATCATCGACCAGTTCAGCCAGACGCCCAAGGAAGCGGTTCTCCGTAAGAAGGCGTTCGTGAAAGCGGTGATAAGTGATCGGTCGCTCTGCGGCACCGCTCAGCACATCCTGCAGGTCCAGGCCCGTGACTTCGTCGCCGGCTATCTCCAGGGTTCGCCCCGCATGGGCCGCAGGAGCGTCCACAATGGCAGCAACGATTTTGCCGATGTCGTCCACTGCGATGACCTGCATGGCCTGATCGGGGCGCATGAGGAAGTTGAATTCGCCTTGATTCAAACCCATGCCCGGCAGCATCAGCATTTCCATGAAAGAGCTCGGACGCACGATGGTGTAACAAATGTCGAGGCGACGAATGTATTCTTCGATCTCCGTCTTGCTGTCGAAGTGGCCCATGCCCGTGACGCCTTTCCCCGCAGCGCCCACGGAGGAATAAACGAGATGGCCGACGCCTGACGCTTTGGCGAGATCGGCGACCATTGTACCCCAGAGAACCTCTTGTTCGTCGGATACGCCATAGGCTGATCCCTGACCGGAACTGGGTTGGACGCTGAAAACCGCATCGACGCCGGACATGGCTGCTTGAATGGAGCTCGGATCGCCAAGATCGCCCTGACGCAGCTCAATACTCTGCGCCGCAAGCGCCTTCGCCTTGTCACCCTGGGGATCCCGTACAAGCGCCCTGACTGCCCAGCCCTTCGTATTCAGGGCCCTCGCGACTGCTCCGCCTTGTTGCCCCGTCGCCCCAAGCACCAGTGCCGATCTTGCATCGCTCATGCTAAAGTTCCTTTTCGTAACTATTGATCGACGGAAGATGGCACTGCTATATCTTCCTCACAAGACGRCACAATTCTGTGTGCCGGTCACAGCGAGGTAACTGTTGAGCAAGACGATCCATGGAAGGCCTTATCGGGAAGGAGTAAGGGGGCCGGTATTGACGCCGTGTGCGCCTCATAGCGTCCTTGCCCGGATGGGCGACAAATGGACGATCCTCGTGATGTCGATCCTGGCGATTTCTCCCGAGACATCATTGCGGTTCTCGGCGATTAAAAACGGCATCCCGAAGATCTCCCAGCGCATGCTGACACTCACCCTGCGAAATCTTGAACGCGATGGACTGGTGAAGCGGCACTACTATCCCGAGGTGCCACCGCGGGTGGAGTACGAGCTAACACCGATCGGAAAGACGATGTTGCCGGCGCTCGAAGGATTCACATCGTGGATCCGGGAAAACTGGCAAGCGATCGAACGTTCCCGCGAACAGTTCGACGCCGCAGAGACGTAGCGTGGTCGCTCTCCACCCCAAGCTGGATATTCAGCCTGCCTAGGGCCACCGGCAGCTTTCCTGGGATTTCCAGCAGGCTGAACGGCCGGGATGAGGGCGCAGAGGGGTCCAAGCATTTTATTCTGACCGGAGACCCCTCAAGGCGCGAGGCGACTTCGAACGGGATTGCCTCGGTTATTAGGGCATTCATGCGATCGCCTCGTCAACTGGTTGGAATCACCCTAAAGAAGACGGTGAAACGAAGGGACGATTTTCATGCAGACGCCTTGGCTGAAACCGGTAGTGGTCCTCATCGGCGACCCTCCAGTTGAGACGCCCATCGCCACCACTCAGGGTGCCTCGTGGCTCCTTATTGAGGACTGGCCGCTCGAAGAGGGTCCCGCACTGACGCGAGCTCTCGCAATGTGTGCCGGAGTGCTCGAGCGGAAGAACAAGCCCGACGAAGCGCGTGAAGCTTTTGTAGAGGCCGCCAGAGAAGCAGGAGTGCTGGCGAAGGCTTGACGCCAGCATGCTCATCTTGCGGAACAATGCCCGCCCTAGCTCGGTTGTGGCTCTGAGAGGAGAGCCACATGGCGACTACACCCCGCGAACCTACCCCGAGACTGCCGCCTGACCGTGGTCCGGATATGCCGCCGGACATTCCAGTGCCGCCGCCTATAGAGGAACCCGATCCGGACGTGCTGCCGGACGAAACTCCTGTTCCAAATCCCAATGAGAATGAAGAGCCGCCGAAGCACATGTGAGCTGATCAGACCGCCTCTCCCCGGCTCTCGAAGATGTCGAACATCGTTGGAGTGGCAATTTCGGATGCCTCCGCCCGCAGATACTTGGTGATATCGAGGAAGTTGCCGGGCTCAACTCGGCGGATCGCCACAGTCCAATAGAGCTTTACCTGAGATTGGTACGGAACGCGCCTGCGGCCCTTGATCAAAAAATTCTGAGCATGAGGAACTACTATCGGCCAGCCAATGTTTTCCCAAGTCGAGAACTGGGAGAACCCCGATGCGAACGAGAACCCGAAACCACCTGCACGAGAGCAATGAATCGTTTCTGCCGATTGTCGCCCTGTTGATCCTGTTCATATGCGGAGGCTTGGCACTGGTCATGTACCAAGCCGACAACCCGCAGACGGCAAGCGTCTATGTCGAGCAAAGCGGCTCTCCGGCTCCCTTAAGTCGGGCAGCTCCTTGACGCTTCCGCAGCACTCCTCAGGCGTGTTGAACAAATCAAGCTTTGTGATCAAGGTCCGCCATCGTGACACGTCGGTCGGCTTCCCTGATATCTGATGCGGCAGCGGAGTTGAACCACCGGGCCCCGCTTATGAGGCAGGTGAGCGGCAGCTCCGCTGCCATTCTCGATACCTTAGATGCCGCTGATGGTTCTATCCGTTCTGCCCCGCAAGTAAGGAGGCATATCGTCTATGCTCGCGAGTTTGCCGTTTCTCTTAAGAAAGCGGGCCAAATCCTCCCGCGCGGCAAATGCCGGGCGCTGACCAGACGCCGCCTCCCTGCATGCCCTGACCACAGCCTCATAGGCGACGTCCCGCTTTTCCAGCGGCCATTCATCGAGAAAATCGAACGCCTCATCCAGCCCAGCTATTTCCTGAACGAAGTATTTCCTCTGTGCGTAAACTGGACGGTCAAACAGATCGCAAGCCATCTTTACCTCCTGTCTAGGCTCACATGATGGGCAGATTTAGGAGGAGCATTTTGCCAGTTCAAGACGATGATCCGAGGCCGTTTCACCATGTGAACAGGGAGCGTTGAATGTCTGAGGCCGCCCACTAGATCCATGGGATGAAACCTCCAGATTGGCGAGCTTTCGCAATTATAGTGGTGTTCTCTGCGGCGGTATGTGCCGGGGTTTTCGCTGTCTCGGCATGGATGACCGACTCCGCCGGAGATGTGGACTCCAAGAGCAGTGTGACCGAGCCTCCGAAGTAATCCAGGTGCCCGGCGCTTTCCGCGCATCTGCAATTGCACATCTCGTGAAGAGTAAACGCCGATGCGAGGGATCRCTGCCGGGGTTAGGTCAAATGTTGCCGATGTCGTAAGCAGGGTCAGCTTTCAGGAAGTCTGTTGTGTCGCTGAACGTCCGACATGAAGGCAAAGCGGAAGACGTCTCACCGGTTGGTTTCACGTCCCGTTCCACAGGTCGCGGCGCTGAGGCAGTCTCCGCGGCAATGCCCAAAGGAGGCTAGTTTCACGACCTTGGCTGTCCGCGAAACCGATGAGGGCTCGCGTTACCTGTACAACCATTCAGGTGGCAACACAGTCCGCGTTCGTACCGTCCCGAGGTCGCTTTTCGCCCAACCGGAAATAGGTGCTGCGGTGCTAACATAACACATTCTCACACCGCTGTTATGCGATCTTGTCGGAAGATCCAGAAGACGCCATTTGCGGCCCGCGTTTGCACAGTGCAGGTCCAAGAATAGGAAATTCCATGCCGTTAAAACATCTATTTCTATCTTCCGCAGTCGTCTCAGCCCTCATCGTCAGCTCAACAAACGTTGTGCTCGCTCAAGCTGACGGTAGCCAAACAAATTCTCAAAGCACCACTTATGGGCCACGACTGGAAGGGTTCGAATATCCATTCAAGACGGAGATCCTGACCGTTTCGGGCCAGGGGCAGCAGTTGGAGATGGCCTTCATGGACATCGCGGCGGAGAACCCGAATGGGCGCACGGTGGTAGTGCTGCACGGCAAGAATTTCTGCGGGGCCACCTGGGAAGGCACAATCAACAGTTTGACGAAAGCCGGCTACCGAGTAATCGCCCCCGACCAGATCGGTTTCTGCAAGTCGAGCAAGCCGCAGGCCTATCAGTTCAGCTTCCACCAGCTGGCGGAGAACACAAAGGCACTGCTGGACAGCCGCGGCATCGAGAAGGCGACGGTTGTAGGCCATTCGATGGGCGGAATGCTTGCGACGCGGTTTGCACTGATGTACCCCGGTATCACCGAGCAGCTGGTGCTGGTTAACCCGATCGGGCTCGAGGACTGGAAGGCGAAGGGCGTCCCCTACCAGACCATCGATGCGGCTTTCGAGGGTGAGAAGAAGACGAGCTTCGATGGCATCAAGCAGTATCAGCAGAAGTTCTATTATTCCGGACAGTGGAAGCCGGAATACGACAAGTGGGTGGCCATGAGCGCCGGCATGTATCGTGGCGAAGGCGGCGAGCAGGTGGCGTGGAACCAGGCGCTGACTTCCGACATGCTGTTCACGCAGCCCGTGGTGCACGAGTTCAACCGGATCAAGGTGCCGACGCTTCTGATGATCGGCATGACCGACAAGACGGCGCCGGGCGCCAATCGTGCGCCCGCCGAGATCGCTTCGAGGCTCGGCGACTACGCACAGCTCGGCAAGCAGGCGGCAAAGGCCATTCCAGGCGCAAAGCTGGTGGAATTCGAAGATCTCGGCCATTCGCCGCAGATYCAGGATCCCGATCGGTTCCACCAGGCTCTGCTGGATGGGCTGAGTGACCGGTAAACCTGTAGGCCTTTATAGGTCCACCGGTCCGAGCAAGCGATTTCATTCACTGCTTCGGTGATTTCGAAGGCCAGCGCCTACCCCGTGCAGAACGATATCCAAACGATCCAGATCGCTACGGGTGTCGTTCTGCCAATCCAAAAAAACTCGCCGAGTTTCGTGGCATGACGGCTCATCGCGATCCTCCAAGGCAATGCTCGAACAAGCACGAAAAGGAAAGGCAAGCAAACCTTAACCTTAACAGGCGTCCAATATCGATGACGCCATGTCCGCTTCTGGCGCATCAGGATCAAGACTGGGATGGCCCGACTGGCTCTATGGCCGTCACATTGACATGGCTGCGATCCGATGTCGTATCGAGGCGGGTTCCGCTTCAACCCGGACGCATGACAAGGCGAACTTCAATGCAGGACTGAACGGCTGAAAGGCTTGCAATTTATCTAGCAGCCAGTCAGACATCATGTCTTCCAATGGGCCCGCCCCCAATTGGCCAAGTGCCTTTTCATGAATCTCTGCTACTGATTGCTGGGAGACCGGGCCACGGCAAAACCAAACTGGGTCTCCAGCTTCTGCTCGACGCCGCTCGCGCTGGACGCAAAGCCTTGCTGTTTACCTTGGAGTTCACCGAATTGCAGGCGCGAGAACACCTTAGTTCGATGGACACAGACGAAGGTAACATCCCCGCCCACATCGAGGTTTTAACATCTGATCAGATAAGCGTGAACTACATCGTCCAACACATGTTGGGACTAGAACCCGGCACCATCGCAGTCATCGACTATCTTCAATTGCTTGACCAGCAGCGAAGCAAACCAATGCTCTCTGAACAGGTAAAAAGCCTGGGTGAGTTTGCACAACGAACTGGCGTCATCCTGGGATTCATTTCACAGATAGACAGGTCCTTCGAGACGCAAGGCAAACGTCTTCCTGACCTCGGCGACATTCGCCTACCAAACTTCGTCGATCTAGGCCTATTCAACAAGGCGTGCTTCCTTCACAATGGAGAGGCACAACTACAAGACGTGGCATGATTTCYAGCCGCGACCGCCCAGGTCGCGGCACCCCTCTTGTTCGACGTCCCAGTGGGGGCGCAAAGCAGTCGACATCGAGTCCCAAAAGGGACTTGAACTGGCCCTGTCGTACGATAGGGCGGTGAAAAGCTTAGTCTGATCATAACTTCGCGACATTCGGCTAATTGGCCGCATCGAACGGTTTTCTGTCCTTCTCGCAAGGGCAAAGAATCCGCGGTTGTCGAAATATGCTCCTCATCAAACGAGAGATTTGAGTTGAGAAGTTCATGTCGAGTCCCGCAGCAACGACCACCACATCACCCTCAGCATCCGATAAACAGCCGCCTTTGCCGCGCAAAGGGCATCTCAAATTAGTCCCGTTGCTGGCGTGTGCGGTCGTCATAATCGCGGTCGCTTACACGGTGTCGAGCTGGGAGGTGTGGACGAGTAACCGACCTACGCAATCGACGCAAAATGCCTTTGTCAAAGCCGAGCCTGCGGTATTGAGCGCCCGCGTTGGCGGCTATGTCAGGAACCTCCCCGTCGCGGATTATCAAACGGTCAAAGCCGGAGATCTCATCGCCGAAATCGAAAGCGATGACTATGCTGTGCGCGTGCAAGCGGCAGAAGCATCTCTGGCAAAAACGCAAGCCGTGCTCGACAACCTCAGTAATGAGGAGGCCGAACAGCGCGCCGCGATCGAGCAGGCCAAGGCATCGCTTCTCGCTTCGGAGGCCCGCCTTACCCAATCCCAACAGGATTATGACCGCAAAAGCCAACTCGTGACCAATGGCTCCGTCTCGCAAAAGTCTTTCGAGGATGCAAAGGCGGATCTGGCCTCAGCGAAAGCCTCCCGCGAGGCTGCAGTGGCAGCTTTAACTTTTGCGCGAAGACAATTGGATACGCTGGCAGGGCAACGCGCCCAACGCATAGCGGATCGCGATGTTGGCGCGGCTTCCCTTGCCTCGGCAAAGCTCGAACTGGGTTACACCAGGATTATCGCACCTTTTGACGGTACGCTTGGCCGACGCAATGTTCAGATTGGCAACCTTGTGGCGTCAGGAACGCAGATCGTCACGATCGTGCCTCTCGCCCGGCCCTATGTGATTGCAAACTACAAGGAAACGCAGCTCAGGAATGTCCGGGCGGGACAACCAGTGGAAGTCGCGGTCGATGCCCTTCCCGGACATCGCTTTCAAGGGCGCGTCGAGCAGATTGCCCCGATGAGCGGCAACGAGTCGTCACTTGTCCCGACAGACAATGCAACGGGCAACTTCACCAAGGTTGTTCAACGAATTCCGGTCCGCATCGAACTTCAGCCAGAACAAGCGGACCTTGATCGTCTAAGGCCAGGCATGTCCGCCGAAGCGCGGATCGACACGCTCAGGGCGAAGGTTGCCGCCTACGGCCGTGAGCCGCTCCCTGTGATTAAACAGACCTACGCCGATGCGGCTCGATAAGATCCCTTCGATTCCCCATCTTTGGCGCGGTGCCTCAACGCCAAATCCTGCGCTGACGGTGGCGGTCGTTTTTATGGGCGCATTCCTCACCACGTTGCAGGGCCGACTTTTCTCCATGTCTCTCGCCGATCTGCGAGGAGCGTTCGGTCTTGACGTCATTGAAGGCGCCTGGCTGAGCACGGCGATGAACGCGGCGCAGCTTTTAACCATGCCCGCTACCGTCTGGCTGTCTTTGATTTTCGGGCCGGCTCGCGTCATCATCGTGCCGAGCATGACGATTGCACTGGCGACTCTGACAATACCCTTCGTGCGCAGCTACGAATTGCTCGTTTTCCTGCATGTGATCGTAGGATTGTGCCTGGGAACCTATCTCCCGCTCACAATTTCACTGGCGCTACGCAGCCTCAAACCTCATTTCTGGCTCCTAGCGATGGCGGTCTACAGCCTGCGGGCTTCTTTTGGCACCGACCTCGGTGTTGGCCTGTCCGGCATCTACGTGGATATGGTCGACTGGCGATGGATCTACTGGACTGGCTCACTCGTCGGGCCTCTCATCGCCTTCATTGCATGGAAAGCACTTCCTCTGACGCCGATAGATCACGACAAGCTGCGCAACAGCGATTGGGGAGGCATGGCGATGTTCTGCCTGAGCCTGACCCTGCTGTTTGCAGGATGCTCTCTCGGCGAGACCTTGGGGTGGTTCGATTCTGGCGTGGTCGCGGCCTGCCTGGCGGGAGGCGCGCTCCTGCTGGTGATGTCCATCGTCAACATCGCATCGAACAAGTACGCGTTCGTCGATTTGAGCGCGCTCGGCAACCACAATGTCCGCACTGCGCTCCTGATCGCCTGCCTCTATGGGGTTCTGATGGCGCCGACATCAATTCTGATCCCGAATTTTCTTGCCGCGATCGGAAAGCTGAAGCCGCTCCAGACCGGATCGGCCACCATCATCGTCTTCGGCACTTACTTGGCGATGACGCCGGTCGCTGTGCGGCTCGCGCGGCGTGTGGACGCGCGTCTGCTGCTGATCGCAGGCTTGAGCACCATCGTCTTCACCTCGGCCTATTGTGGTTCCAGCATCAACAACGAGTGGCGGACCGATCAATATGCCCCAGCCCTCATTCTTTTCGCCATCGGGGAATGCCTGACGCTTATGGGTATTATCCCGACCATCGTCATCAATATGAATCCGGCGCACGCGGCGGCCATCGGGGTCTATGCTCCTCTTGCGCGCGTCTTCGCACCGGGCGTAGCAGGTGGCGTCATCGCCCTCATCTTGCGGCTTTCGTCGGATACCCACAGCGCCATGCTGAAGGCGGGCGTGGAGGGTGGACAGCCTATCGTTGTTCAGCGCGCCGTTTCCGTTATTGCACGCGAGGCCGCTGTCCTTTCCTATGTGGATGGATTCTATCTCGTCTTCTGGGTGGGGATCATCGCACTGCTCCTGGCCGCGACCCTGAAAAGGGCGCCGGTTAACCCCTTAACACGACCGAGGCCCGCCTCATGAGTGGCCGTTTCTCTGCATACCATGGCCGGTTTACAGCAGCCAAATTGCGGTGGCTCGTGCTATGTTGAGAAACGTAGGACGGAAGGGAAAGCGGCAGCCAGGCGGAAACATTGAGGTATTATCATGAGTATTCCCGTTCTTCCTCATGATTATCTAGATACGATCACGCGCCCCGTCGTCGGTCTGAAAGTCGAACTCGCCTTTGTCGGCGAGATGGAGCCACACAAGCACCGCAAGGACCAGTTGCTCTACGTCATCGAAGGACTCATCACGGTCGAGGCCGAGCAAGGTGTTTGGACCGTCCCGCCGCAATGCGCCATATGGATCCCCAGTGGCGTGCCTCATTTTGCCCGAGCGGCCGGTCAGGTGTCGATTGGCAATCTGTATGTCGAACCTGACGAGAGCCGCAGCCAGCGGACAGATTGCGGTATTCTTTTCGTCCAACCTCTCCTACGTGAATTGATCCTGCGTTTCGTAAACGAGCCCCACGGCCGCCCTGACGGGGATATCCGCGAGGCGCGGCTGGCGTCAGTCCTGATGGACGAGCTTGAGAGAGCGCCGGTGGAGCCGCTGCGTCTGCCCATGCCTGCCGACCGGCGGTTGAAGCGGCTGATCCATACTCTGATCGACGATCCTTCACTGAGGCTGAATCTGGAAGAATGGGGCGCTCGTGTCGGCGCGAGCAATCGTACCCTGACAAGGCTGTTCCAACGTGAGACGGGCATGTCGTTCGGCCGTTGGCGGCAGCAGTTGCATGTCGGCCTTGCGCTTCAAAGGCTGGCGGATGGCGAATCCGTGACGAATATCGCAATCGACCTGGGATATGAAAGCCCGAGTGCATTCATCGCCATGTTCCGGCGGATGCTCGGCACGACTCCGGCCCGCTATCTCTCTGAGACGGCAACTGACATGAACGGCGGCAGCAAAGAGGATGTCATCCATATCTGCGGCGACCGATGCCCTCACAAGAGCCGGCCCGCCAGTAATGTGGTGCCGCTCACTCGCGCCCGCAACGCCGATTAACGCTGGTGCCCGGCAGCAGGCTGATCATTCTCACCTGCGATCGGTCATGACCTCTTACGCACCTTAACGTGTCAAGACATGGTGCCAGATAGTCCGACATGGATTTGGTTTGGCCGTTTAGAGGGGTTTGATGTCCTGATTGCGGGCGCGCGGGATGCTTCGCCTCGCATAATGCAAGCGAATGACAAGGTTAGGTCGCGATCAGCGGCGCGCCTCCCGATCGGACTTATCTGCCGGGCCAAGCAGTGGAAACCCCTCGTGCTGAGCTCGCCAGATTTTTCGGAGTTATAAAATGCAAATCGACAAATCCCGGTATCCGCTCGTTTTCCTTCGCGAGACTGCATTGCCTCAAACGGAGAAGCTCGAAGCCGAACTGGAGGCCATCCTTACCGATGGGCTGCCATTCGTTTTGATTTCCGACCACCCGCCTCATGACGAAGACAACGAGCCACCGGAAGCAAAAAAGGCACGCGCCTTGTTCTTCAAGCGCAACAAAGCGCTTTTCCTCCGCAATTGCGCCGGGGCGATCGTGATTGAGGGAGCAAAGGCGACGCCAATGCCTCTTCGAGTGACTGCCCAGGCATTCGGAAAGGCATTTGGCGTGCCGTTTCATTTCGTTCCGGATGAAGGCGCGGCGATGGAGCTTGGGAATCGGCTGCTCATGAAAGTGCGATAATGCAGACAGGATTGGAAGCTGCCCTGTCCCGCCGTGTCGACAAGCCGCGATGGGCTGATTGCCATTGGCTTTCATGAGATGGGGAATGGCTCTATTCGTTGAAGCGTTCTGCCGCAAATCCTCATCGGGAGAAAGCTCGGCTGTCTATGCGTTGTTATGGGATAGATGCGTGGGGCTGAGGCCCGTCTGCCTTCTGAACATTGCGATGAATGCGGATGGGCTGCTGTAGCCAAGATCATCCGCGATCTCCTGCACAGGCGTGTCGTTCTCAAGCATGGAGAGAGACGCGACCAGCTTCAGCCGCTGCCGCCATTCGTTGAACGATATTCCAAGCACGTTGTGAAAACGTCGAGAGAGTGTCCTTTCGGTGGTATTAAGACACCGCCCCCATTCAGCCAAGGATCGTCTGTCGCTTGGGACTTCCTGAAGCGCTTCGATGATGGGCCGTAGCAATTCGTCCTCCGATACAGGAAGGTAAGTATCCCTGCGCGGTGCCTGCCGCAGCTGATCGACGAGCACCAGCGCGAGGCGTATATCCGCTTCGGTCTCCGGCACTTTGACATTGCGTGCGGCGAAATCGGCAAGAATGGCCTTGACCAGGGGGCTCATGGCGAGCGTGCAGGCTGTCTCCGGCATGTCGGCGCAAAGCGCACGCTCGATATAGACCGAGACGAATTGCACGTTCTGCCGGTTATGGCAGCAATGCAGCGCATCGGCGGGTATCCAGGTGGCGTAATGCGGCGGGCAGAGAAACCGCTGCCCCTCGACCATGGCCTCCATCACGCCTCTTACCGCGTAGCCCACCTTGCACCAGGGCTGGCGGCGCATCTCGAACATCCCGCCCGCGTCATAGCTCTCGGTTCGGAACGACACGGGGGCCGGGCGTTCGCCTTCCTGGATTAGGTGCTTCATCCTTCATGTCCGATCATCGCAAGGCTTTGTCTGAAAAACGCTATATAACGATAATCGGCCATTTGATAGGCCAAAGGCAATTCTGGAAACCGGAGAATTGCCCATGCCCGTCAAATATTTCCTCTTCTCACTGCTGGCTGTTGCCATTTGGGCGGGGAACACCATCGTCAGCAAACTCGCCGCCGGAGCCATTCCACCCGGCGTGATTGCCTTCGACCGCTGGTTCCTCGCCTTCCTCTTGGTCACGCCCTTCGTTGCTAAGGACGCCTGGCGGCACAGGAAGACGGTCGGCAAATATTTGCCGAAACTCACTATTCTCGGGTTGCTTGGCATGGCCGTGTGCCAAGGCCTGGGCTACTATGCGGCGAGCTTCACCTCCGCCACCAACATGGCGATCCTGCTCTCGCTGGTGCCGCTTCTGACTCTCATGCTGAGCGCGCTTTTTCTCAGCGAAAAGCCGTCGTCACTTGCCATGCTGGGCGGCGTTCTCTCGCTTTGCGGCATTTTCGTCGTGCTGGGCAAAGGCGACCCGTCGCTGCTTCTCTCGCAAGGGGTTGGCCGCGGCGACGCCATCATGCTGATCGCGGTCCTTGCCTATGCCGGCTATGGGATTCTTATCAAGAAATGGTCCATCCCGCTTGCCGTCTGGACTTCGCTCTATGTGCAGATGGGCGCTGCCGTTGTCGTGCTGCTGCCCGGCTATCTCATGGAAGGCGCGGCGAGCTTCACGCCGGCCAATGTCACCATGATCCTTTACACCGCCATTCCCGGTTCAATCGTCGCGCCCTTCGTCTGGATGTCGGCGGTGAAGCATCTGGGCGCCGGGCGCACGGCGATCTTCATGAACCTCATCCCTGTCATTACCGCGATTGTCGCCGCGCTGTTTCTGGATGAGGCGCTGCATGTCTATCACCTCATCGGCGGCGGCATGACGATCGCGGGGATCGTTCTTGTTCAGAGAAAACCAAGCGTAAAGAGGGGAACAGTTGCAGCGCGAGTGAAAGCGAATTGATGGATGGATGAGCGAATACGATCCGTCTCTTCGCTTGCCACCAATGCTCGCGCGCGTAAACCGCCGCCGTCAAATGCCGGTTTCGCGGCAGATCACCACCCGCCAGCCGTCGGGATCCTGGTAGGTGAAGCTACGCTCAAGCCAATATGGGTTTTCCGGCGCCACGGATGCATAGCCCATCTGCTGCATGCGTCGATTGAGGCGATCATAGGCACCCGGTTCGGTGACGTAGAGAACGAGCAGATTGTCGAGGCTCGGCGCGGGACACGGACTGCCTTCTGCGTGCCGGGTGAATTCAAGATGCACGGACTTGCCGGGTAGACCGAGCATGACGCCGTCATAGCCGGCATGACCTTTGAAGCGCGCCAGTTCCGGCAGGCCCAGTCCGTCGCGATAAAAGGCGATAACGTCTTCGAGCTTGTCTGTTGGTCTGGCGATGCGCACCTGCTCCGGAACGGCGTTCCCGCCCAGCGAATACACACGCGGCGAAGTCCCGTCGTGATCGTTCATGATGCTTCTCCTGTCGATCAATGTTGAGTGGAAAGCTGCGTGGCCGACTGCACCATTCGCCAAAGACTTGGCGCCTGCATGACCAGGACACCGGCCACGACCAGCAGTGCTCCTATAAGACGCGGTCCGGAAATCGGCCGTGCGGCGAAACCGACGACGCCGAAATAATCGATTGCCATCGAAGCGAGGATCTGGCCCGCAATGACTGCTGTCATGAAGCCCGCTGCCCCGAGCTTCGGCGCGAGGAGGACCGCGGCGGTGATGTAGATCACCCCAGCAACGCCGCCGATCCAGATCCATTTCGGCTGAACGGCGAGATTGGCGATCGTCGGCGCGGAAACCCGCAACGCTATCATGACCGGTATGACGCAGATGGCGCTTACCGCAAGCGATACCATGGTCGCCCACAGAGGATGGCCCAGAGCGCGGCCGAGCGCTGCATTCGCACCGGCCTGGAAGGGAACCAGCGCCCCTGAGATCAGTGCAGCGACAAGGAAGGTCAAAAGCTGCATGAGAAGAACCCTTTCTCGAACTGGGTGGATTCTTCTTGTAATTATCCATTATTCTTATTTGAAATTCAGATTTCGCCGCATATCATGCACAATATGAATAACCTGCGTGGCGTGGACCTCAATCTCCTCGTGGTGCTCGATGCGCTGCTCTCCGAGCGGCACGTATCGCGCGCAGCGCTCCGGTTGAACATGAGCCAGCCGGCTGTCAGCCATGCGCTGGCCAGATTGCGCGTGTTGCTTGACGATCCCCTCTTTACCCGCCAGGGCGGTGGGTTGTCGCCGACCGTCCGAGCGCTGGAACTCTCACCGGCGCTGACCGAAGCGCTTGCGCAGATACGCGCGGTGCTCGGGCCCGATGGCTTCGATCCAGCGCAAAGCCGCCACGTCTTCAGGCTGGCAATGTCGGATTATGGCGCCAACATCATCCTGCCCGATCTGATGAGGCTAATGCGGCGATCGGCCCCGGGGATCGATCTGTCTATTACACAGCTAAGCCGAGAGGGAATGATCGCCGGGGTGGTGGATGGAGATATCGATGTGGCGCTAGGCGTGTTTCCGCATTTGCCTGCCCAGATTTACCCCGAGCTTCTGTTATCGGATCGCTATGTCTGCCTCGCCGACCGCGCCTCCCTTCCACACTCGGCGCGGCAGATTGATCTGGAAGACTATTTCGCGCGACCCCACGCGCTGGTCGCCGTACATGGAGAGGCGTCGACCGAGATCGACGAGGCCATTCACGCCGCCGGCTTCAGTCGTCGGGTGGCGCTGGTGCTTCCGCATTGGAGCGTCGCGCCGAAAACGATCATCGAGACCGATCTCGTTCTGACCGTCGCGGCCAGGAGTATCGAGGCCCTGCGGGGCGATAAGGGGCTGGCCATCCTGCCCTCGCCGATCACGCTTCCGGCAATCCCGTTCATGCAAATCTCCCACCGGCGCCGGCAAGCCGATCCAGCCCTGCGGTGGCTCCGGAGCGCAATCGCCGCGATTGCGCAGTCCAGCGTCGCTGAGCATTGACCGAAGAAACTTACCGGCGGGCGGTGTGCCGTTCAATCAAGGCGCGGTTCCAGACCTGCTAGACCTGGCGAGAGTAGGATAGTCACGTCCATCCAGGAACTGGCCGACCGCGCAGGTATTAGCCGCACGACCTTCTCCAGAATCCAAAAAGGCGCACCGAGGCCCCGAGATCGGACATCGTTTTCGAGCTTGCCTCATTCGTCGGAATGCGCTGTTTGAATACGACGCACGCAGGCTGCGGATGCGCAATGTCCGCCTCAATGAAAAACTGACCTGACCCGATGCCCAAGCGCATCCGCCACACGTTGAAGAAGGTGGAGGATGACTTCTAAGAGCGCAGAAATGGCCGGCTGACGATCGGATGCGGATTTTAGTCGCAAGCGGGCTTCATCATGCCACCGTTCCTGTGGCTGAGGTTCCGTGGCGGAGCAAATCCGCCACGTCTCCGGCAACGATCTCCTGCCATGCCGCATAGGCGGCAAGAACCGTCTCCATCTGTGCCGTATGGCCGGCGATGAAGTCGCTCCCGTAGATCGTTTCGTCCGGATATTCGGTTATCAGCGTCATCGGTACGGTATGACGATCATCGATCGAGGAGAGACACGGGAAACCATTGATGATCCGGAAACCTGTCTCGCCGGCATGAATTTCGTAAAGGGCGATTTGCCGGTCGTTGTATTCCAGGAGACCTGGGATGGCGCCGAGATGGCGCGTTACCCGATCAAGCAGCGCTTCGGCCGGCACTTCCCACTTCGCATGATGGCGCATGACGAGGAAGAACCCCTTCGGCAGCGTCCACATGGCGAAATTGCGCGGCACATAGCCTGAAAGCGGCCGCGTCCACTCATGCGAAGGGTAGCCATGYAGGTTCACGTGCAGCTTGGCATTGCTGAGCTCCTGTGCCCTGAAGCGGATTTCCTTCTCATTGATGTGCTCCCCGGAATTCTCGCGGGTCCGGTATTCGAGATCGTCGCCGAGCGCCGTGTAACGCGCCGCATGGTGCATGTGGTGCGGATTATCCATGCGCAGCCGCTGGTGCAGCGCGTAACCGTCGGGGTTTTCGAGCGGCGAGATGGTGAAATGCGCGCCCTTCATCTTCGCCAGCTCTCGGGCAGCCCTGAGTGCACCGACAATGCCGGTCGTCTCATTGGGATGCTGACCACCGCTGATCATCACCGCGGCATCGGTGCCGGCATGATAACGTGCGGCGACAACCCGGCCCGAGCGGGAGCGGGCCACGAATTCCTCGCCGCCAATCTCCTCGAGCAGACTGGCGACCTGTCCTGCGGCAAGCGGCTCCACCGCCGTGTCGAGGACCTGATCGTCGCAGTCCAGGGAGGTCGCGGAGAGCGCCTTCGCCTCGATCCGGACCGATATCTCGCCTTCGCTGCGGACAATCTCGGGAACGATCTGGCCCGGTTTCAGGCCGCGATCGCCGAGCGGCCGGCCGGATTTCTTCTGGAAGAATTCGAGCAGCGAGAAGTAGAAATCCTCGTGGAGCGCCTCGCGCAGACTGACACTCTCGTCCCCCACTTCGAGCCACTCGTCCTCTGCCGGATGGCGCACACGGATGTTCAGCTCCTCGAAATAGGGCTCCTGTCTGCCCCAATCGTGTTCGGAAACCGCGCTGATCGCCGCCTCGAACAGCATCTCATAGTCGGTTGCCAGGCGCTCTCCAGCCCCCTCGCCTGCCATCTGCAGCCAGCCTGTCGGCGACACATTCGTCTCGCCGACAGCGTCGCTATGAACCCGATTGGGCGCAAGCACCTTCAACGTCTCCGTTCCGCCGGCCCGCGTCAGCAGAACGTCATAGAAGAACCCGTCATCCTCACGCGGCACGAAACCGATCTTCGCCTCACCGACAAGCGATGCGAGCGGATAGGCCTCAAGGCGGAAACGGTTCGCCGGCGCTGCCGCATGCACCGGATAGTGAACTTCGATGGCCTCCACGCCTGTAAGATCAATGTCCTCCCGGAAAGAGAAGAGAAGCGGCTTGTAGGCGCTGCGGATACGGGCGGTCACGCCCTTTTCCGCCAGCCGGCGTTCCGCCGCGCGGCGGCTCTTCGCATCGTCGAAGGTCCAGGCTTCGAAGGTTTGGCCGGCAACTGCCCGGGTCACCAAATGGTCAAGCGTGCGTTCGAACGTCTTGCTGAAGATCTCGGTCATGCGAATTTCACCTTGAGGTTCTGCCGGTCGGATCGAGGCTGTCGCGCAGCCAATCGCCGAGCAGATTAAGGCCGAGCACCGTCAGCAGGATGGCGAGCCCCGGAAAGACGCTCACCCACCAGGCCGTCTGCAGATAGGTGCGCCCGTCGGCAAGCATGCCGCCCCAGCTCGGAATGGTCGGATCGACGCCGAGACCGAGGAAGGTCAGGCTGCTTTCGAGCAGGATGTTGTTGGCGACATTGAGCGTCATCAGCACGATCACCGGCCCGATCAGGTTCGGCAGCAGATGCTGGAAGATGATGCGCCAATCCCTCACCCCGATCGCCCGCGCCGACAGGATGAACTCGCGCTCGCGCAGCGTCAGCACCGAGCCGCGCACCAGCCTGGCATACTGCACCCATTGCGAGACGATCAGCAGGATGATCGTGTTCGTCAGGCTGCCTCCCACGATGGCAATGAAAGTGATCGCCAGGAGAATGAAGGGCATGGCAAGCTGAAGATCGGCGAAACGCATCACCAGCATGTCCCAGAAACCACGGTAATAGCCGGCGATCAGACCCATGAGAACGCCGATGATGACGGCGCCGATCACCGAGGTGAAGCCGACGAGCAGCGAAATCTTTCCGCCGGCCACGACACGGGCCAGCACGTCGCGCCCCAGCGGATCCGTTCCGAACGGATGGGCCGCATTGGTGAAGGGCTTGGCAAGGCGCGCCATCAGGTCGATCTTGTCGGCGCCGCCCGGGAACAGAAGATCGGAGAAAACGACGGCGAGGCAGATGATGACGGTCAGCGAAGCGCCGAGGATGAATTCGAGGCTCGAAAAGCGCGACAGGCGGGAGGTCTTGGAGGCCATCGTCATCACTCCGTACGGATGCGCGGATCGACCAGCCCGTAGGCAATATCGACCAGAAGATTGATGCCGACGATCATCAGTGACAGCACGGTGATCACGGCCTGAAGAACGGGATAGTCACGTGCCGCGACCGCATCGAAGGCGAGCGTACCCATTCCCGGCCAGTTGAAGACCCGCTCGATCACGACGATGCCGCCGAGAAGCCCGCCGAACTGCAGGCCGAAATAGGTGATGAGCGGAATGGCGCAGTTGCGCAGCGCGTGCTTGTAGAGAACCTTGCTCTCGCTCAAGCCCTTCGCGCGCGCTACCATGATGTATTGCGATTGCAGGGTCTCCAGCATGGACGTGCGCACGAGACGAACATTGGTCGCGGTCAGGATGATCCCCATGGTGACGGCCGGCATGACATAGCTCGCCGCGCCGGACATGCCGCTTGGCGGCAGCCACCCGAGTGCGACCGCAAACAGCAGGATCAGCATGGTGGCGAGCCAGAAATTCGGGAAGGAAAGGCCGAGCAGCGAGAAGATGCGGATGAACTGGTCGGCGCCTTTGCCGCGCGCCGTCGCGGCCTTGACGCCGAGCGGGATGGAAAGCGCGATCGATACCGCCATGGAGATGAACGCGAGAAGCAGCGTCGCCGGCAATGCGTTTCCGATCAAGAGCGAAACCGGTGTTCCGCCCGAAAAACTGCGACCGAAATCGAGCGTGACCAGCCCCTTCAGGAAGGTCAGGTATTGGGCGATGAACGGCTGATCGGTTCCGAGCGCTGCACGAATGCGCGCCAGATCGTCTTCGGTCATGCTGCCGCCGCCCTGGAACATCATCAATGCCGGGTCGCCGGTCAGGCGAATGGCGAAAGAGACGACGAGCGTGATCGCAATGACGACGAAAATCGCCTGCAGCAATCGCTTGATGAGGAAACCGGCCACGTTCTTTTCCTTGAAAACGGTGGGGCACCGCCCGGTTTTGCGGGCGGCACCCATGTGTCAGATCACTCGACGGTCACATCCGTCAGCTTCATGCGGTTGTCTGGAGGAGCGACGAAGCCCTTGACCCGCTTGCTGATGCCGAAGATGGCGTTGGTGTTGTAGAGCGGCAGTTCGAGAGCCCGGTCGGCAGCATATTTGGCGACTTCCTTCAGGATCTTCTCGCGCTCGGCGCGATCGGTCAGCGGACGCTGGGACTCCAGAAGCTTGTCGAGCGTCTCGTCCTTGTCATAGGGGTTCCACTTCTCACCCGAGTGATACATCGAGTAGGCGGTGTTGTCGTAGTCGAACGTCCAGCCACCCCATTTCTGCTGGAACATGCCGCCGGTCTTGCCCTGCGGGATGATGTCGTTCAGCAGAACATTGGTTTCATAGGGTTTGATCGTGGCGGTGATGCCGACCATCGACAGGTAGCTGGAAACGACCTGCGCCACTTCATTCATCGTGGCGTCATTGCCGCGGATGTCGATCTGCAGCGTCGCGCCCGGCTTGACACCGGCTTCCGCGAGAAGCTTCTTGGCGCCTTCCGGATCATAGGGCAGCGGCTTCAGTTCGGGATCGTAGCCGAAGGACAGCGCGCTCTGGAAGCTCGCGATCTCGGAAGCCTGACCAGCCAGGATCGACTGAACGATCGTGGCGCGGTCGACGGCCATGATGATCGCCTGACGCACCTTCGGATCGGCAGTGATGCCGTCGCGGGTGTTGAAGCGCAGCGCATCGACGGTCGGACCGGGAACACTGAGAACCTCAAGATTCGAATCGCCTTCGATCACCGGGATCATGCCGATCGGAATGGTCGGCGGGATCACCAGGTCGACGCGGCCGGCCTGCAGTTCGGCAACGGCAGTCGCCGGCTCGGTGATGAAGCGGTATTCGAGTTCCGAAAGCTTCGGCGCGCCGCCCCAATAATCCGGGTTTGCTGCGAGTTTGATATCGGTCTTCGGCGCATAGGACACGAACTTGAACGGTCCCGTACCGACCGGGTTGAGGTTGAAATTGTCCTCGCCCTTTTCCTGGATGTATTTCGGCGGAACGATCATCGCCCCGTAGCCGGCAAGCTTGGTRAGCAACACAGGATCGGGCGCCTTCA
The DNA here is from genome assembly GCF_001854865.1 of Rhizobium sp. LCM 4573. Classification (GTDB taxonomy): domain Bacteria; phylum Pseudomonadota; class Alphaproteobacteria; order Rhizobiales; family Rhizobiaceae; genus Neorhizobium. Next base: position 375,327 of record NZ_MDDW01000003.1, read on the forward strand.
GCTTCATGTCGACCGTAAACTCGTCGACGATCTCGACGCTGTCGATCGCGGTATAGTTGGAGCGCTGCGGCCCCTTCGCACCCTGCTCGCCGAGAAGGCGCTCGAAGGTGAACTTCACCGCTTCAGCGTTGAAGGGCTCGCCGTTGTGGAACTTGACGTTCTGGCGCAGTTTGAAGCGGATGCGCTTGCCTTCATCCAGCTCTTCCCAGGATTCCGCCAGGCCCGGAACGAGCTTGAGGTCCGGACCACGATAGGTCAGGCCGTCGAAGATATTGGTGGYGACCGCCGCCCACTGGACGAGGAAGGTATCGACCGGATCCCAGCTGCCGGGATCCTGAGGCGACGAAATGGTCATCTTGCCGGCGGCAAGAGCCGGTGCGGCCGAAAATACAGCACCTGAGACGGCAAGCGCCGCGCAAGTGGCTGTCAGTCCCCGTTTGATCGTTTTCATTTCCCTGTTCCTCTTCAGATGAATGCGATTGTTTGGCAGTTTCTCAGGCACTCTTCGCGACGAAATGGCCCGGTTTGATTTCCTCATGCGCCAGGATGGCGGGCTCGTCGCCGACGCGACGGACCGGATTGGGGATTTCGCCCTCGATCAGCGCCGTATTGCGCTCCACCGTCGGGTCGGCGACCGGCACGGCCGAAAGGAGACGGCGCGTATAGTCATGCTGGGGTGTCTCGAACACCTGGGCACGGCTGCCCATTTCCATGATCTGGCCCAGATAGAGCACGGCGACGCGATGGCTCATCTTTTCCACCACCGCCATGTCATGGCTGATAAAGAGATAAGCCAGACCACGCTCGGCCTGCAGATCCATGAACAGGTTGATGATCTGTGCCTGGATCGACACGTCGAGCGCCGAGAGGGCCTCGTCGGCGATGATGAGCTTCGGATCGGAGGCGAGTGCGCGGGCGATGCAGACGCGCTGACGCTGACCGCCGGAGAATTCATGCGGATAACGATCCGCATGGGCCGAGCTCAGCCCCACCCGTTCCAGCAACTCATCCACCCGCCGGCGCACCGCCTTGCCGCCGGTAATGAGGCCATGCGTGTTGACCGGTTCGGCGATCGAAAAGCCGACTGTCTTGCGCGGATCCAGCGAAGCGAAGGGATCCTGGAAGATGTACTGCACTTCCTGGCGCATGCGGAAGCGTTCCGCCGCCGACATCGACGAATAGGTGCGGCCGTTGAACGAGATCTCGCCGCCCATGGCCGTCTGGAGCTGCTGGATCGTCCGGCCGATCGTGGACTTGCCTGAACCGCTCTCGCCGACCAGCGCCAGCGTTTCACCGGGATGAATGTCGAAACTCACCCTCTGTACAGCGCTTAGGCGGTGGGTGGCCTTGCCGAACAGGTTCTTGCGGATATCGAAACGGACGAAGAGGTCTTTTACCGACAGAAGCGGCTTCTGATCGTATTTCGCGGTGTCCTGCACCCGCTCCTCGCCGATGACCGTCGGCTCGCCATCCTGCAGCACGGTCAGCGGCAAGCGCTTTGGATACGCCTCCCCTGCCATGCTGCCGAGACGCGGTACTGCGGCCAAGAGCGTACGTGTATAGGGATGTTGCGGATTGGCGAAGATTTCCTTGACCGGGCCCTCTTCTACCTTCCTTCCCTTCCACATGACGACGACGTCGTCCGCCATTTCGGCGACCACACCCATGTCATGGGTGATGAAGACCATCGCCATGCCGAGCGTCTTTTGCAAATCCCGCATGATATTCAAGATCTGCGCCTGGATCGTGACATCGAGAGCGGTGGTCGGCTCGTCGGCGATCAGCAGTTTCGGCCGGCAGGCGAGCGCCATCGCGATCATCACGCGCTGGCGCATCCCACCGGACAGCTGATGCGGGTAGCGCTTCAGAAGCTCCGCCGAATCCGGCAGGCGGACCATGTCGAGCAGGCGTTTTGCCTCCTCCATGGCAGCGGCCTTGCCGATCTTCTCATGCAGGATGAGAACTTCGCAGATCTGGTCACCGATGGTGAATACCGGGTTGAGCGAGGTCATCGGCTCCTGGAAGATCATGGCGACTTCCTTGCCGCGGACCGAGCGCATCTCCTTCTGGCTTGCCTGCAGCAGGTCCTTCCCGCCGAACATGATGCGGCCGGTGGAAAATTTCGCCCCCATCATGTCCGCCAGCCGCATGACCGACAGCGACGTGACGGATTTTCCCGAGCCCGATTCACCGACGATCGCGACCGTCTTGCCCGGTTCGACGGCGAAGGACAGATCCTCCACGACCCGGTTGGAACCGAATTCGACGCTCAAGCCTTCGACCGACAGAAGCGGCTCGCGTTTGTCCATCGGGTTGGTCATGCGGATGTCTCCGGCTTTGCCTGTGCGGTCGGGTTCGAAACGGCGCTCCCCTCACTTGTCGCGATGCGGGCAATCAGCGCGCCGGCCGGCTGGAAGCTCCCGACTTCGGCGAGAATGGTGATGATACCGGCAGCGGGAGCAGCAACGGTCGTTTCCATCTTCATCGCGTCCATCACCGCAAGCAGGTCTCCCTTTTCGACAAAGGCTCCATTGGCAATATTCCACTGAACGAGCGTGCCGGGAACCGGGGCTTGGATCGCACCTGGATCGCTTTTGCCGGGTCCGGCCTCCGGCAACACCTGTTGCGGCGTCTGCCCGAGCAACCGCAGGAAAGCGTCCGGAATGCCGAGCTCAACGAGCCTGCCGTCGATCTCAACGCAGCCGCGCAGCAGGGGTCTTTCCGCAGGCGGGGCCGGGCGGGCCATGGCTTCCAGTGTTTCGGCAAAATCCGTCTCGATCCATCGGGTATGGACGCGGAAGTCGTCACCGGAAAAATCGACATGGTCGATCACGGCGCGATGGAAGGGCAGCACGGAAGGGACGCCGCCGATTGCGAACTCGCCGAGCGCGCGGCGCGCGCGGGCGATGGCCTGGCTGCGGGTTGCCCCCCAGACGATCAGCTTGGCGACGAGGGAATCGAACATTGGCGGGATCGCCGATCCGTCCGCTACGCCGGAATCCAGTCTTATTCCCGGACCAGAGGGCGCCGAGAACTGGGTGATCTCACCGGCCAACGGCAGAAACCCACGACCCGGATCCTCGATATTGATGCGGAACTCGATCGCATGGCCGCGTGGCTTAGGCATCTCGGTGATGCTGAGCGGCAGTCCATCGGCGATGCGAAACTGCTCGATGACGAGATCGAGCCCGGTCGTTTCCTCCGTGACGGGGTGCTCCACCTGAAGACGGGTATTGACCTCCAGAAAAGAGATCACGCCATCGGCGCTTAGCAGAAATTCCACCGTGCCCGCCCCGGTATAGCCTGCCTCGGCGCAGATATCGCGGGCGGCCTTGTGGATCTTCTCCCGCTGCTCGGATGAGAGGAAGGGCGCCGGCGCCTCCTCGACGAGTTTCTGGTTGCGGCGCTGCAGGGAACAATCGCGCGTCCCGACGACCACGACATTGCGGTGGCGATCCGCAAGCACCTGCGCTTCGATATGCCGGGGGCGATCGAGGAACTGCTCGACATAGCATTCGCCGCGGCCGAAGGCGGCCACGGCCTCGCGGGTCGCGGATTCGAAGAGCTCTTCCACTTCGTCGACATGGCGGGCGATCTTCAGGCCGCGTCCGCCGCCGCCATGCGCCGCCTTGATGGCGATCGGCAGTCCGAATTTTTTCGCGAATGTCAGGGCTTCATTGGGCGACGAAATTGCGCCATCCGAGCCGGCGACCAACGGAGCGCCGACCTTCTGGGCAATGGCACGTGCCCTGAGCTTGTCGCCGAGCGCCTCGATCACCTTAGGGTCCGGACCGATCCAGGTCAGRCCGGCATCGATCACGGCTTTGGCGAACTCGGCGCGTTCGGAAAGAAACCCGTAGCCGGGATGCACGGCATCGGCGCCGGAGCGCCGGGCGATGTCGATGAGCTTTCCGATATCGAGATATGTGTCCCTGGCACCTACGCCCTTCAGTGCATAGGCTTCATCCGCCTGGGCGACGAAGAGAGCGCCCGCGTCGGCATCGGCATAGACCGCCACGGAGGCGAGGCCATAATCCTTGCAGGCCCGGGTGATCCGAACCGCGATTTCACCGCGGTTTGCAATCAGAACCTTCTTCATTTCTGCTTTCCTGGAATGAACCGGGCGGCGAAGCGGCTGGTCGCGTTGAAGCGAATGCGCGCGCCTACGGGAATTTGCCCGGCGAGATCGAGATGGTGTCCTGCGACATTGGCGATGACCGGATAGCCGCCGGTCAGCGGATGATCGGCGAGGAACAGAACCGGCTGGCCGTTGGCCGGGACCTGAATGGCGCCCCTGACCGTCGCCTCACTCGGCAATTCGTCATGGTTCCTGCGTTCGAGCGCTTCGCCCTGCAGCCGGATGCCGACGCGGCTCGATTGCGGCGTGACGGTCCATTCCTGGCGCAGGAACGCTTCGACCGCCTCCGCCGTGAACCAGTCGGTTCGCGGCCCCATGACCACGTCCAGCACCACGGTCTCGCCGGGACGCGGCATATCGAAAGCGGGCAGTTCCTCCGTCGAAACGACCGATCGCGCGGGAGCGGGCGGAACGGGGACGATATCACCGGGCGCCAGGGCCGCCGGGCCGATCTGCGCCAGGATATCGGTCGAAGCGCTGCCGAGGACCGGCATCACGTCAAACCCGCCGCGCAGGGAAAGATAGGAGCGCATTCCGGCTGGCGGCGTTCCGAGCAGAACCGCGTCGCCGTCGTCGAGCGCGATGGGTTTACGATGGGGAGCCGTTATCGTGGCGCCTTGCCGATCGGTGATGGAGATGGGCAAGGGCGCGCCGGTCACCGCCATGACGCCAGGCCCATGCATTTTGAAGCCGAAGCCACCGAGCGAAATTTCGAGCGCGGCATAGCCCGCCGGGTTTCCGACCAGCCGATTGGCCGCCTTCAGGCTGCCGCGATCGATCGCGCCGGACAGGCTGACGCCCTGGCTCGCCTGACCCGGCCGACCGAGATCCTGGAAAAGGACGGGCAGGCCGACGGCAGTGATCTCGATCGCGGCTTTCGTGCCATCCGCATGTTTCAGCGACGCCTCGGTTTTCGCAATCTTGGGCGATGTCGAAATCTCGTATGGCTTGTCCCTGGAGATGTCGCGGAAACGGACTCGCCCCCTCGGCTGGAGCAGCGAGGCCGGCGTTCGGTCGACGTCGAACATCACGAGCGGCGTGGTGCCGATCAACTGCCAGCCACCGGGGCTCGCCTTCGGGTAGACGCCGCTGAATTCCCCGGCAAGTCCGACCGATCCGGCCGGAACTCGCGTGCGGGGCGATGCACGCCGCGGCACCGTCAAGCGCGGATCGCCGCCCGCCAGATAGGCAAAACCCGGCGAAAACCCGGTGAATGCCACGAGATATTCGCCCCCTGTATGCAGGCTCACGACCTCATCGACGCTCAARTTCAGCATTCCGGCGACTTCGGGTAAGTCCTCGCCATCGTAGCGGACCGGGATATCGACCAGCGCACCGGACGCTGCCTTGCGCTCGCCGCCGGCCAGAGCCGCGATTGCCCCGGTCAGAGCCTCGGCTGAAATCTCACAGGAATCGAAGGACACCAGCAAAGTGCGGGCGGCTGGAACGATCTCCGCGATACCCGCGATCGGGTCGGCTTGCAAAGCCTCGAAAAGCGCCAGGGCCTCACCCAAATCCGCCAATTCGATGAGGATACTGTCTGCCCGGACGGGCAGGATGCGCATCGACGTATCGCGGGACTGGGCGAAAGGTGCTGCCTGCATGGCTCTATTCAGATCCCGCTCGCGAAAGACCGAATGGCAAGGCCGGATTCTTCAAGCACCGCCCGCAGGCGGCGCGCTATGGCGACCGCTTCCGGATTGTCGCCGTGGACGCAGATCGTCTGCGCATCGATCTTTGTCAGCTTGCCGTCGATGGATTCCACCACGCCTTCCCTGACCATGCGCACCATGCGCTGAGCCACGAGTTCGGGATCATGCAGCACGGCACCCTTTTCCCGACGCGAGACCAGATTGCCCTCGGCCGTATAGGCGCGGTCCGCGAACGCCTCGGCGACGACCGCAAGCCCGGCGGCGCGTGCCTTTGCGATGAGCGGCGAACCGGCAAGCGCCACCAGCACCAGGCCGGGATCGACGGCAAGGACGGCGGCAATCACATCGGCGGCCTGGCGCGGATCGAGTGCGATCGTGTTGTAGAGCGCACCATGCGGCTTCACATAGGTGACGCGCGTGCCGGCGGCCTGCGCCAGCCCCATCAAGGCGCCAATCTGGTAGATCACGTCGCCGATCAACTCCTCGCTGGTCGGGTCCATGTTGCGGCGCCCGAAGCCCGCGAGATCGCGATAGCCAACGTGGGCGCCGACGGCCACGCCGCGCTCGGCCGCCGCCTTGAGGGTTTTCAGGATGCCTGCCGGATCGCCGGCATGAAAACCGCAGGCGACATTGGCGCTGCTCACCACGTCCAGCATGGCGCGATCGTCGCCCATCTTCCAGGCGCCGAAGCTTTCACCCAAATCGCTGTTGAGGTCGATCGCCAGCATGAAAATACAACAATCCTCCCAATATGGTGCCAGCACGCTATCAAAGGAGAACAATCATGTCTATAGTGTTGAACAATCAATGCACATTGCTCGACAAAACGTCATTTGCATACAAAATAAGCACGAATCGAAATCTGCACGAATTAACTCGTCTCCGGCACTTTCATGGCGGCATTTCGCTTGTTGCCTGGCGCAAAGCACTTTACCGGAGGCGGTAAGACCTTATCAGAGGAAGGGAACCCGGGCTTGGCCGTACGCAGATCACAGCGAGACGAGACGAAACCCTCTGGCCAGATGGAGGTCGCAGGCGTGCGCGGACCTGAACCGGCACAGACCCTGGCCGAGACCGTCGCGGCCCGCATTCGCGAGCAGGTCATTTCCGGCATGCTGACGCCGGGCAGCCATCTTTCCGAATTGACATTGAGTGAGGAACTGCAGGTATCGCGCAACACCTTGCGCGAAGTCTTCCGGCTGCTCACCAAGGAAGGCCTGCTACGCTACGAGGCCAACCGAGGCGTGTTTGTTTCGACCCCCAGCATGTCGACAATCATCGACATCTACCGGGTACGGCGCTTTATCGAATGTTCGGCAATGGCGCAGGCGCATCCCCGTCATCCGGGAGCGCGGAATATGCGCGCCGCGGTCGAGACCGCCCATCACTGCCGGGAAGCCCGTGACTGGCTGGGCGTCGGCAGCGCCGACATCGCCTTTCATGCCGCCGTCGTGGAACTGGCCGACAGCCCGCGGCTTTCGAGCTTCTATGCACAGATCTCGCTGGAGCTGAGGCTCGTCTTCGGCCTGCTTCAGGACCCGGAATTCCTCCACGGTCCGTTCATCGATCAGAATCTGACAATCCTCACCGAACTGGAGAACGGCAGGCCGGCCGTCGCGACGGAGATGCTGGAGGCCTATCTCCTGCGGGCCGAGCGGTTCATCCTCGGCGCCTATGCGCGGATCGCCGAGAGGTGAAACTGGGCGGCAAAGCCCGTGCCGCTACAGCGGCAAAAGCGCAAGCGATCCGTACGTCACGCGCCGTTCGGCCTTCACATGATCGGCGAAGTGGCGAACCTCTTCCGTCTTGCCCTTCAGCACGCTGACTTCAAGGCAGCGTTGCTGATCGAGATGGACATGCATGCTCGCGACCGAAAGGTCGTGATGGTCGTGGAAGGTATTGGTCAGTCGCCTGGCAAGATCCCGGGCATGATGGTCGTAGGTATAGCTCAAGACCCCGACGCAGCTCTCCATCCGGCCTTCCTCTATCAAGGCCTGCTGCAAACCGGCCCGCGCGAGATCCCTGAGCGCCTCGGAGCGGTTCTGGTAGCCTCTGGCTTCGATCGTCCTATCCAGTTCGGCCATGAGGTCGTCATCGATGGTGATCGTAATCCGCTGCACAGCCAATCCTTCCCCACAGAAACCAACAAGCTCCAATGGTTCTCGCCTGCTCTTCGGCTGTTGTCCAGACCGATTTACGGCATATGGCGTATGTGCGGATTGACGACATCTGAGTATGATGTTTTCTCAAATAACACATACCCGACTGCCGTTCGTCAGAGAGCATTTTCATGTGGAAGAATAAGCTGCACCGGTTGGTGCTGAGGCTCGCGCTGGCACTGTTACCTGCCCTGCCGGCGTCCGATGCATTTTCCGGCCAGACTTTGAATTTCTCGTGGCCGGTGAATGTCGGGCCTCTCAACCCGCACCTTTATTCTCCCAACCAGATGTTCGCACAGGCCATGGTCTACGAGCCGCTGGTGCGGTACCAAGAAGACGGAACGGTCGGGCCCTGGCTTGCTAAATCCTGGGATGTCTCGCCGGACGGCAAGACATACATATTCAAGCTTCGGGAAAACGTCCGCTTCTCCAACGGAGAGGTCTTCGACGCGGCCGCCGCCAAAGCCAATATCGATGCGGTACTGGCAAACCGCACCCGCCATGGCTGGCTGGAACTGGCGAACCAGATCGTTTCCGCCGAAGTGGTCGATCCCCATCGCCTGAAACTGACACTCAAGGACGCCTATTATCCGCTGCTGCAGGAATTGGCCCTGCCGCGTCCCTTCCGGTTCATCGCTCCATCGCAGTTCAAGAACGGCGGGACGGCGGACGGGATCGTCGAGCCGATCGGCACCGGCCCGTGGAAGCTGACGGAAACCTTGCTCGGAGAGCGGGACGTCTTCAGGCGCAACGACAGTTACTGGGGCGATAGGCCCGCTTACGACGAGGTTACGGTGAAGGTCGTCCCCGACCCGAATACCCGCGCCATAGCACTCGAGACCGGCGAGATCGACCTCATTTACGGTGTGGACGGCCCGATCTCACCCGATACGTTCGAGCGGTTCCGCCAGATGGGAATCTATTCGGCGGAATTGTCCGAACCGCTGGAAACGCGCGTGCTGGCGATCAACACCAATCGCGGACCGACGCGGGATCTCCCGGTTCGCAAGGCCATCAACCACGCCGTCGACAAGGACACGATGATCGCGACCGTGCTCCATGGAACGCAGAAGCGGGCCGATACCCTCTTCGCCGAGAATGTTCCCTATGCAAATGTCGGCCTTGAGCCCTACGCCCATGACCCGGAACGTGCGATCCATCTGCTTGATGAAGCCGGATGGCTGGCAAGGGCCGGCAAAGCCACCCGCGAGAAGAACGGCGAGCCGCTCACGGTGGAACTGTGCTTTGTCGGCACGGATGCCGTCAGCAAATCCATGGCCGAGATCATCCAGGCCGATCTCAGCAAAATCGGCATCGACGTGCGCCTTGTCGGCGAAGAGGAGAGCAGCGTCTATGCCCGCCAGCGCGATGGCCGCTTCGGCATGATCTTCAACAGGACATGGGGCGCTCCCTATGATCCCCATGCCTTCGTAAGCTCGATGCGCCTTCCCTCGCATGCGGATTATCAGGCGCAATTGGGCCTGCCGGACAAGGCTGAAATCGACGCGAAGATTGGCCAGGCCCTGATCTCGACCGATGAAACGGTTCGCCGGGAACTCTACAGGGATATTCTGATGCGCCTTCACGAAGAGGCGGTCTACCTGCCGCTCACCCATGTGAGTGCGATTGCCGTCGCAAAACCCGAACTGGGGAAGATCCGGTTTGCAGCGATGTCCAGCGAGATCCCGTTCGAACTCTTCGAACCGAAGGCGGACTGACCCCGTGCTTRCCTTCATCCTCCGCCGACTGCTCCTCCTCATCCCCATGCTGCTGACAGCTTCGCTCGTCATTTTCCTGATGCTCAGGCTCGGGCCGAGCGACCCGGCGATGGATTATCTGAGACTGTCGAAAGTGCCTCCGACACCGGAGGCTCTCGAAGATGCGCGTCGGATGCTCGGGCTGGACCTGCCCATTGCAAGCCAATATCTCGATTGGCTCGGCAAGGCGCTGACGCTCGATTTCGGGACGTCCTACGCCACCCAGCGACCTGTTCTCCCGGACCTGCTCCACTATCTTCCGGCGACCCTGCAGCTTGCGGGCTCAGCACTCGCTTTGACTTTGGCGCTCTCCATTCCCATGGGCATATGGGCGGCCCGTCATCGCGAGGGCTGGCCGGACCAGATCGTTCGGCTGGTCGCCTTCATGGGCGTCTCCATGCCGAATTTCTGGCTCGGCTTCCTGCTCGTCCTGGTCTTTTCGGTCCATCTCGGTTGGTTGCCGCCGATGGGCCGCGGCGGACTTGCACATCTCATCATGCCGGTGGTCGCGATCTCCCTCATGTCCCTGTCGATCAATGCGCGCCTCTTGCGGGCGAGCATGCTGGAAGCGGCCGGGCAGCGGCACGTACGCTACGCAAGGCTGAGGGGATTGTCCGAGAGCAGGATCGAACGGGCGCATATCCTGCGCAATGCGTGGCTACCGATCATCACGGCAATGGGGATGCATATCGGTGAGCTGATCGGCGGGACGCTCGTCATCGAAAGCATATTCGGCTGGCCGGGCGTCGGCCGCTATGCCGTCTCGGCGATCATGAACAGGGATTATCCGGTCATCCAGTGCTTCACGCTGGCGATGGTGACGATCTTCGTCATCTGCAACCTGATCGTGGATATTGTTTATGCCTGGGCGGACCCGAGAATCCGCCTGTCCGAGGAGGAAGCGGCGTGACGGATGCGGTTCACCCGATCGCCAGACCCGAGGGAACGGGGTTTCGCCTGCCGCGCAGCTGGCCGGTACGGCTTGCCTGCCTTGTCTTGCTCCTGCTTGCCATCGCCGCCGTGGCCGGTCCCTGGATTTCTCCCTATCATCCCGACCAGATGGAACTGGCGCACCGGCTTCAGCCTCCGAGCTCCGATCATTGGCTCGGCACCGACCATCTCGGGCGTGACATCCTTTCCCGTCTCATCGCCGGGGTTCGAGTTTCCCTCGGATCGGTAGCGGTCACGCTCGGTCTCATCCTGATGCTGGGGATCGTCATCGGCGGAGCGGCAGGGTTTGCCGGCAGCCGGACCGACCGGATCATCATGCGTGTCGCCGATGTCTTCCTGACCTTCCCGACGCTGGTTCTGGCGCTCTTCATGGTCGGCGTGCTCGGTACCGGCCTGATCAACGTTATCGTGGCAATCGCCTTGTCCCACTGGGCCTGGTATGCGCGGATCGTCCGCGRCATCGTGCTCTCGCTTCACCACCGCGAATTCCTGCTTGCCGCCCGGTTGAGCGGCGCGAGGCCGGTCCGGATCTTCATCGAACATCTCCTGCCGGCGACCTTTTCCCAGCTGGTCGTGCTGGCGACACTCGATATCGGCCATATCATGCTGCACGTATCGGGGCTTTCCTTCCTCGGCCTCGGGATCGCACCCCCGACAGCCGAATGGGGCGTGATGATCAGCGACGCCCGCCAGTTCGTCTGGACCGCACCGCTGCTGATCCTCTGGCCGGGCCTTGCGCTGTTCGTCAGCGTCACCGCCTTCAACATCCTTGGCGATGCCCTGCGCGACCGCCTCGATCCGCACCTCAAGGCGGAGCACGGCCATTGACCGGAGAAATCCTTTCCATAGAAAACCTGAGTGTCGAAGCGCTCGTCGGCAAAGAGACCCGCCTGCTCGTGGACGGCCTCTCCCTGACCGTCCGCCGCGGTCGGATATCGGCGCTTGTCGGCGCAAGCGGTTCGGGAAAATCGATGACCTGTTCGGCAGCGCTCGGTGTCCTGCCTCCGGGCGTCGATCTTGCGTCCGGGCGGGTCACCATCGACGGCGTGGCGCGGGATGCCGCGACGCTTCGCGGTCGCCACGTCGCCACCATCATGCAGGCCCCCCGCAGCGCGTTCAACCCCGTGCGGACGATGAGCGATCATGCTATCGAGACGCTGAAGGCGCTCGGACGGTTTGGATCCGATGCCGCGGATCGTATCGAGGCGAGCATGACCGCGGTCGGTCTCAACGATGTGAAACGCGTTCTCGGTCTGCACGCGTTCGAGATGAGCGGCGGAATGCTGCAGCGGATGATGATCGCGCTCGCCTTGCTGAGCGAAGCACCATTTCTTTTCGCCGACGAACCGACGACCGATCTCGATCTGGTCGTCCAGCTTCGTGTTCTGGAATTGCTGGAGCGGCTGGTGGAAGAGCGCAATCTCGGTGTTTTGCTGGTCACCCACGACATGGGTGTGGCCGCAAGGCTCGCCGATGACGTCGCTGTCCTGGATCGGGGGCGGATCGTGGAGCAGGCCCCGGTCATGGACATATTCCAGGCTCCTCGCCACCACGTCACCTGCATGCTCGTGCGGGCGCATCTTTCTCTTTACGGCATGGAACTGGAAGCATGAGCTTGATCAGCGCCGTCGATGTCAGCAAGACCTACCAGACCCATGCGCTCCTCGGGCGCGGCATCCGCAAACAGGTCCTCGAAAACATCTCCCTTGCCATTGAAGAGGGCGAAACCGTCGCGCTGCTGGGACGCAGCGGTTGCGGCAAGAGTACGTTTGCGCGGCTGCTCGTCGGCCTGGAGCAGCCGACCTCCGGCGAGGTGCATTATCGGGGCCGATCCATCGATGAATTGCGCCACCGGGAAACCCAGGGATTCCGACGCGATGTCCAGCTCGTGTTTCAGGATTCACCGGGAGCCGTGAACGGGCGCTTTACCGTCCGGGCCATCATCTGCGAACCGCTGAGGCATCTGACCACGCACGATCGAGCCGGACGCGAGGCGCGCATGCGGGAACTGCTGGAAATGGTCGAGCTGCCCGCGGATATCGCCGACATGCTGCCTTCGCAGGTGAGCGGCGGCCAGTTGCAGCGCGTCTGCATCGCTCGAGCGCTGGCGGCAAACCCGAAGCTGATCATCCTTGACGAAGCAGTGTCCAATCTGGACACTCACCTTCAGGCATCCGCGCTCGACCTTTTGAGAAAGCTTCAGCGCGACAGCGGCATGGCATATCTGTTCGTCACCCACGATCTGAGGCTGGCGAGGCGTTTCGCGTCCCGCTGCCTTGTCATGGATGAGGGCCGGATTGTCGAGGAGTTTCCGGCTGCATCATTCGAAGCCATGCAACACCCCGCCTCGCAGCTTTTGAAGTCTGCCATATTGCCGCCAATGCCAGCCAAAACGCGACGCGGCGCCCCTGTCGGTTGAGGTCGCACGTCTTTCATCGTCATTATCCGCGACCGGCTACGGACAAAGGCGCGATTGCCAGTAACCGCAAATAGTTGAACGAACATGGAGTAAAGCCATGAACAATGTCGTTGAAATCAATGGCGAAAGGGCGGTTGTCGCTTTCGATCCCGAGATTCAAATGCTGCGCGGTGAGTTTGTCGGCCTGAATGGCGGGGCCGACTTCTATGCCGAAAACGTCCATGATCTGATCGAGGAAGGTCGCAAATCTCTGGCCCTCCACCTCGAAATGTGCCAGGAAAAGGGCATCGAGCCGCGCCGGAAGTACTCCGGCAAGTTCAATCTTCGCCTCACCCCTGACGACCATGCCGCCGCAGTCATCGCCGCCGCCGCAGCGGGCAAGAGCCTGAACGAATGGATCGTCGGAACGATCCGGGAGGCCACTGAATAGTGGCACTGTTCTGTTCGACCGGTCTATTATGGAGGCGCCCACCTTTAGCAGGTCAATGAGCGCATAAGAAAATTTTGCGCCGCAGCATCCCCGCGACCTAGGATCGCGAGGATGTCAGTTTTTGATCGGGCTCAGCCGTGCACTATTTTCGTTCCGAGAACGTTCAAGCACTCTCGCATGAAGGCCGCCAAGCCAGTCCATCCTTTCGCCGAAACCATGTTGCCATCGACAAAGGCTTCAGTAGGTTTGACATCGACATAGATGCCGCCGACAGCAGTCACTTCAGGTTCGCAGGCGCCGAGACCCGCCACTTGCCGCCCCTTGAGGACACCTGGCACGGCCATCAGGATCTGCACACCGTGGCAAATCGTGAAGATCGGCTTGCCGCTTTCGTGGAAGTGGCGGACCATGTCCTGAACCCGCTTGTCGGTGCGGATATATTCCGGTCCGCGGCCGCCCGCCGCGTAAACGGCATCGTATTCCTCGACGCGAACTTCCGAGAAGGTCTTGTTGATATCGGCATAGTGACCGAGCTTCTCGGTATAGGTCTGGTCACCTTCGAAGTCGTGCAACGACGTCTTGATGCGGTCGCCCGCCTTCTTGTCCGGGCACACCACGTGCACCGTGTGCCCGACAGCCTCCATCCCCTGCTGGAAAACGTAGATTTCATATTCCTCGGTGAATTCGCCCGTCAGCATGAGGATTTTCTTGCCGCTCATGTCGTGTCTCCTATCGTGTTGTTTCGTGGTGGCGCCGCAGCTTCGCCGCGGCACCGCTCAGTCCGTCAGAAAGGGGAATCGGGGAAGTAGAACTGGTCAGCATTGTCCGGCGTGATGAGCGGTGCTCCCAGCAGGAAGGAGCCTCGCATCGGCGCCTGGCCGTTGAACTGAGACGCAGTCATGTAGATAGCTGATTTGATCATCGAAGGCGGGTAAGGTGTGGAGATCGGCGTGCGCTCATCTCCTGCCTTTACCTTCTCGATGACCTGCTTCATACCATTGCCGCCGAGCGCGTATTTGATGTCCTTGCGGCCGGCGCTGTCGATCGCTTCCAGGACGCCGAGAAGCATGTCGTCGTCGTTGGCCCAGACAGCATCGATCTTGGGATATTTGGCGAGGTAGTCCTGCATCAGCTTGAACGCCTCGTCCTGATTCCAGTTGGCATACTGAATGTCGAGGATCTTGATCTTCGTTTGAGCGATGACGTCGGAAAAACCCTTGATCCGTTCGTCATCGATCACCGTGGGGATGCCCCGCAAGACGACGATCTCACCTTCACCGCCAAGCTTGTCGACAAGCCAGCGTGCGGTATTGGCGCCGACCGCGATATTGTCGCCGGCGACATAGAGGTCCTGGACGCTGGGATCCGTCAGACCACGGTCGACGACGGAGATGAAGGTGCCGTTCTGCTTGATCTGTTCAACCGGGCTGGTGAGCTCCTCCGAGGTGAACGGCAAAATGACCAGCGCGTCGAGCTTGCGCGTTGCTGCAAGATCTTCGAGTGACGAGACTTGGGCGGGCGCGGACGAGGCGGTTGAAAGCACGACGTCGATGTTGGGGAAGGCCGCCTCGATCTCCTTCTCAGCCTGCTCCGCGTGGTAGACGACACCTCCCGTCCAGCCATGTGTGGCGGCAGGGATAGACACGGCGATCGTCTTCTTCTCCTGCGCTTGAGTTGCGCCGAACGATAGGGCAAGTACGAATGCTGCAGACGTCAGCAAAATGCCTGCTCTCGGTTGTAGTGACTTCATGTTCTCCTCCTTTTGAAGTCTGCTGTCTCTAACGGCTGGCTGTGAAGCGATGTGCGAGCATGGCGATGATGATGATCGCTCCCTGAACCGCGGCGACGAGATATTCGGAAACCATGTCCGATAGGACCATGACGTTGGCGATGACCTCGAGGATCAGGACGCCGGCGATGGTCCCGCCGATCCGCCCGCGCCCTCCCCGAAGCACGGTGCCCCCGATCACGACGGCGGTGATGACCTGCAGTTCCCACAACTGCCCAGTGGTGGGCGTGACGGCGCCAAGGCGGGGCACGTAACAGATGGCGGCGACGGCCACACAAAAGCCCTGGATTACATAGGCTATGGTTCGYACCGCCGCGACATTCACGCCTGAGAACCTTGCCACCTCGACATTCGAGCCTGCGGATGTCAGGCGCCGGCCATATTTGGTCTTGTAGAGCAGGACGGCGCCGAGCAGGACCATCACGAAGGTGATGAGCACCGGATAGGGAATGCCGAAGATGTTACCGAAATAGAGCGGACGATAGGCGTCGCGCAGGCTGCGGTCGATGGGCAGCGAGCCTCCGTCGGTCATGAAGGTGATGAGCGCCCGGAAAATGCCCATCGTACCGAGCGTCACGATGAACGGCTCGATCCGTCCGATGGTGACGATCAGACCATTGAACAGACCGCACAAGGAACCGACGACCAGGGCGAGCGCTGCGCCAATCGGAATGGCCCAGGCACCGAAGGCCGGCGCGAGATGGTTCATCGCCATGATCATGATGCCGGTGACGAAGGCCAGCATCGAGCCCACCGAGAGATCCAGCCCGCCCGACGAAATCACGAAGGTCGCGCCGAGCGCGATGACCGCTATGAAAGCGCTTCGCGTGATCACGTTGATGAGGTTCGCGGACGCGATGAAGTTGGAGTTCACCAACGCCCCAAGCACGACGATCAAGGCAAGCGCGATGAACGGCGCCAGTTCCGCCCAGCGTATCCGGGGTCCCTCGTCAGCAGGTACAAGCGTGGTTGCTGCTGTGATCATGCTCTTCCTCCCCAATGCCTGCACCGCCACCGGTTGTGGCTGCGTAGACGATATTCTCCTCATTGATCTCGGCATCGCGGAACTCGGCCACGAACCTCCCCGCCCGCATCACAAGAACACGGTCCGACAGCCCGACGAGCTCCTGCATTTCCGAAGAGATGACGATGCAGGCCTTTCCTGCACGCACCAGAACGTCGATGAACTCGTAGATCTGACTCTTGTTTCCGATGTCGATGCCGCGCGTAGGCTCATCAATGATGACCACGGAAGGATCCGCCATCATCACCTTGGCCAGAAGCAGCTTCTGCTGATTTCCCCCGGACAGCTTGCCGGCTTCGAGGCGCAGCGAGYGGACCCTGATGTCGTAGTCGGATACCGCCTTCTTGAGCTTGGACGTCTCTTCCCGCTTGTCGAGTATCCTCCCGGGATTGACCGCGTCCAGGGCCTGCAGCGTAAGGTTGGGAGCGAGCCTTTCCTCCAGAAGCAGCCCTTTTCCCTTCCTGTCTTCGGTAAGGTAGACCAGACCGGCATCCATCATGGAACGCACGTTTCGCTGGCGGATCTCTGTGCCGTTCAGGACGACGCTATCGGCCTTGGACGGCCGCAGGCCAACGAGCGCTTCCATCAGTTCCGTGCGCCCGGCACCGATCATCCCGCCGATGCCGAGAACCTCCCCTGGACGCAGATCAAAAGAAAGCTTCTCCGGAGCACCTTCCACCCATAGACCGGATACGGAAAGCAGCGGAGCGGCGGCGGGGGCGGGACGCTTGTGCGGATAAAGAGCATCAAGCTTGCGACCGACCATCAACTCGGCCATCTCACGGGTACCAAGGCCCTTTGCCGGATAAGTCCCGATCATGCACCCGTCCCGCAGCACGGTGACCCGGTCGGCCAGCGCCTGAACTTCATCCAGGCGGTGCGAGATGTAGAGCACAGCCACCCCGCCGTCCCGCAGGTTGCGGATGATGTTCAGGAGTGCTGCGACTTCGTCATTCGCAAGAACCGCCGTCGGCTCGTCGAAGATCACAACCTTGCGCTCTTCCAGAAGTGCGCGCGCAATCTGAACCAGCTGGCGCTGGGCAAGCGGCAGTTCGCCCACGCGATCTCGAGGACGCGTCGACGAATCCACTCGCGCCAGGAGTTCCGTCGCTCGCCGGTTCATGACCTTGTCGTTGGTCAGAAGGCCGCGGCCGATCTCGTGCCCAAGAAAGATGTTCTCAGCGACCGTGAGATCCGGAGCCAGCAGGATCTCCTGGTGCACCAGCACGATCCCCGCCTTTTCTGCCTCGACGGCGCTCTTGAACCTGGTCGGGCTGCCATCGAGGAGCAACTGGCCTGCCGTAGGAGCTACGTGGCCTGATAGGAGTTTCATCAGAGTCGATTTTCCGGCCCCATTCTCCCCGATGACCGCGTGAATTTCGCCAGCGCGAACATCGAGCGTGACATCCGAAAGCACGTTGATGGCGCCATAGGTCTTGCTCAGCCCCTCTGCCCTGAGCGTTGCGGCGGAACTGGGCGCCATGGAGAGCACGTGGGGAGAGACGGAGGCGTTCATTCGAAGGCCGACAACAGACGATCGCGGGAGCGTTCGATGTGAACGCGCATGGCTTCAAAGGCAGCCTGCGGATCATTGGCGCGAAACGCCGTAAGCAGATCCTCATGCTCCTGCAGCGCCTCCTGCGTTACCCGCGTGTGAAACATCAGGCGAAAGATGTGCAGATGGATATGCTGGTTTGACAATGTGTTACGGATGACGTCATTGCCTGCGATCTTCAGGATGGCATCGTGGAACTKTGCATCTGCGCGGGCAAAGCGGGAATAACGCGTGTTGCGGTCGACCGGAGGGCCGCCCTGCCCCATGTCCGCGGAGAAAATCTCGAGCTGCCGAAGCGCTTCCGGCGTCATGTTTAACGCAGCAAGGCGGGCAGCCTCAGGCTCGATCAACAAGCGGAAGACATAAAGATCCTCGAATTGCTTGCGCGTCCACTGTGGAGCGGCCGAATAGCCGATCAGATGCTCCTTGCGAACGAGACCTTCGCGCTCGAGCCGAGTAAGCGCTTCGCGGATCGGGGTCTGGGAAACGCCCAACTCCCTCGCAAAGACGTCGATGGGGATCCTCGCTCCCGGGGCAATCTCCAGCGACATCAAGCGGTGGTAGATGCTGTCGTAGACACTCTCGACGACACTCGTCGGGCGAACCACACCTGAGCGCCTGTCTCGTTCTGCCGCAATTGCCACCATTTGCTCTCCAGCCGTTTGAATTTGAATTCTTGTGTTGCAAATCCCGTATCATATGTCAAATAGAATATCATATACGATTTCATATAGGATAACTTATGCGGCAATCTCCTGAAGCACTTCGGTCCTTGACGCAGTCGCTGCTCGAAAAGCACGGCGCTCCAGCGACCCACGCGGCACTTCAGGCAGATCTTCTTCTTGAGGCGGAACTTCGTGGCCTGGCATCCCACGGCTTGCAGCGGCTGCCGCTGCTGCTGTCGCGGCTGAACAAAGGGCTGATCAATGCCCATGCCCGCGGCACCGGCGAATGGCGAAGGCATGCCCTGCTGTGCGTCGACGGGGAGCGCGGCTTTGGCCCCGTCGTCGTCATGCATGCTATGGAAAGCCTGCGCACGGTCGTGAAAGACACCGGTATTGCGATTGCAGCAATCCGAAATGCAAATCACATCGGAATGCTTGCCTATTATGTCGAAGCCGCGGCCCGCTCCGATTTGATTTGCCTTGTCATGTCAACCAGTGAGGCTCTCGTTCACCCCTTCGGCGGCACGCGACCGCTGCTTGGCACCAATCCTTTGGCCATCGGGATCCCAACAGCTGAAGAGCCCTTCGTTTTGGACCTCGCCACCAGCATCGTGTCGATGGGAAAGATCAACAATCATGCCCTTCGCGACGAGCCAATCCCCGCGGGCTGGGCGGTGGATGGCGAGGGACAAGCAACAACGGATCCAAATCGGGCCAAAGGTGGGGCGATCGCACCCTTCGGAGGCGCCAAGGGCTACGGCCTCGGACTGGCCATCGAGCTACTGGTCGCCACGCTTGCGGGATCCGGATTCGCTCCAATGGTTGGCGGCACGCTCGATGACACCCGTGTGGCCAATAAGGGCGACCTGCTTGTCCTGATTGATCCCACTTCCGGCATGGGCAACACGTCTGCCCTCTCAGCCTACCTATCACAGCTACGCCGTTCCTTGCCGCATGATCCCGCAAATCCGGTGACGGTGCCAGGCGACAGGGCGCGCGCACGTCGAGCCGTAGCGCTCGTGGAAGGGATCGACATTCCACAACCACTTTTTCAGCAATTAACGGCCCTGGCGGCCGCCTGATCCAACCTGAGGAGAGATAAATGAACCTGTTCGGCACACTAAGGGCGCCGCGTGAACTGCTTTTCGGAAGTGGCCAAAGACACGCAATTGGCGGCATAGCTGCCAAGCTGGGTAAGCGAGCGCTTTTCATCACCGACAGGCGCCTTGCAATAGATGCCGACTTTCTCTCTATGGTTCAGCAAGTCGAAGAAGGCGGCATTGCTTGCAAAGTCGATAGCTCCACCCTTCCCGACGTTCCCGTTGAATCTGCCATTGCGGCAGCCAACGAAGCGCGCCCATTTGCGCCGGACCTGGTGATAGGAGTCGGCGGCGGCTCATGCCTCGACATGGCCAAATGCGTCGCCTTGCTGTTGACGCATGGAGGCCGCCCGCAGGACTATTATGGTGAATATGCGGTCCCTGGTCCAATTCTGCCGCTCATCGCTGTCCCAACCACCGCCGGCACCGGATCTGAAGTGACGCCCGTAGCGGTGCTTTCTGATGCCGAACGCACGCTTAAAGTCGGCGTCTCAAGTCCTTTTCTGATCCCGACAGCCTCCATCTGCGATCCTGACCTGACGCTCTCTTGTCCAGCCGCTCTAACAGCGATTGCCGGAGCCGATGCGCTGACCCATGCGATCGAAGCCTTCACGGCAGTCCGGCGCGAACCGGTTCCCGGGATCGCACAGCAGCGCGTCTTCGTTGGAAAAAA
Source organism: Rhizobium sp. LCM 4573 (assembly GCF_001854865.1). Taxonomy (GTDB): domain Bacteria; phylum Pseudomonadota; class Alphaproteobacteria; order Rhizobiales; family Rhizobiaceae; genus Neorhizobium. The sequence goes on from NZ_MDDW01000003.1 coordinate 395,639, forward strand.
TGCATTGTCCGACCATTTCGCGTTGAGCGCAATCACTCTCCTGTGGGACGGACTTGAGGCCGCCTGCCAGCATGGCTCCGATCGCTCCGCGCGCGAAAAGGTCATGTTGGGCGCCACACTTGCCGGCCTTGCTTTCGGCGTAGCGGGCACCGCCGCCGCTCACGCAATCCAATATCCTGTCGGCGCGCTCACTCACACCGCGCATGGCCTCGGCGTTGCCTGCTTGCTGCCCTATGTGATGACCTGGAATGCACCCGTGATCGGCGATGAACTGGGACAGATCRCGCAAGCTGCGGGACTTGCAAAAGCCGATGCGGTAATTCCAGCACTGGCTTCCCTGTTCGAGCGGATCGGCATCCCTGGAACCCTGAGCGCTCTCGGTCTTGCAGAGGATCGCATCGATTGGGTTGCCGAGCAGAGCCTCGGCATCGCCCGGCTCATCCAGAACAATCCCCGCCCCCTGAACTTGCATGAAATGCGCAACTTGGTAGCCGCAGCCCATAGCGGCGAGTTCAGCAAATTGATCTAAATCTGAAAGGTCCACTCCGATGATGATGTTGCAATCGAAATCGCCGAACTACGCCGATCCTACCCTACACACCGCAGGCCTGTACATCGGCGGCAAATGGTTACCTGGCGATGGTATCGCTGTTTATGATCCCTCTACAGGCCAGGTCCTGGGCGAGGTCGCAGACGCATCCGTGGAGGATGCCCTGCGTGCTGTTGACGCTGCCCAGGCTGCTGCGGCGGCATGGCGAGAAACCCCCTCTCGTAAAAGGTCCGAAATCCTGCGGCACTGGTTCCAGTTGATGACGGAGCATGCAGAGGAACTAGCAACGCTCATCTCTCTTGAGAACGGTAAGGCACTCACGGACGCACGCGGCGAAGTCGCCTATGCCGCGGAGTTTTTCCGCTGGTACGCCGAAGAAGCCACGCGGATTGCTGGCGAATATCGCCATGCTCCATCCGGCTCGCACGCCATATTGGTGGATCATGAGCCAATCGGGATCGCGGTCCTCATCACGCCCTGGAACTTTCCAGCCGCAATGGCGACACGCAAGATCGCGCCCGCTCTGGCTGCAGGCTGCACCGTCATCCTCAAACCGGCTTCGGAGACACCGCTGACCGCCTATGCGATGGCGCGTCTCGGCGAAGAGGCGGGTGTGCCGCCAGGCGTTGTCAATATCTTGACCACGAGCAAGCCTGCGGACGTTACCAAAAGGATGCTGCAGGATTCTCGCGTCCGCAAGCTCTCGTTCACGGGCTCCACCGGAGTCGGGCGGATCCTGCTTGCCGAGGCGGCTAAATCCGTTGTTAGCTGCTCCATGGAACTCGGCGGAAACGCGCCTTTCCTGGTCTTCGATGACGCGGACCTGGAAGCGGCGCTGGATGGTGCCATGGTTGCAAAAATGCGCAATGCCGGGGAAGCCTGTACGGCAGCGAACAGGTTCATTGTTCAAGCGGGCATCCATGACGACTTCGTCGCGGGACTGACGAGGCGGATGGCGGCCTTGAAGGTCGGACCCGGCTATCACGCCCAGACCCAATGCGGGCCAATGATCACACAAAACGCTGTTTTAAAGATCGATCGTCTTGTGCGCGATGCCATCGCCGCAGGTGCACGCGCAACGACTGGCGGCGAGCCGCTTCAGGAAGGCGGATATTTCTATCCGCCAACCGTGCTGGAAAACGTTTCCCATGGCACACCGATCGCCCGCGAAGAAATCTTCGGTCCGGTTGCCGCAGTCTACAAATTCGAAAACGAAGATGACGCCGTTCGTCTGGCAAATGACACGGAATATGGCCTCGCCGCCTACCTTTATACCAAAGACCTGAAACGGGCGATGCATGTGGGTAGGCGGCTTGAAACGGGAATGCTAGGTATCAACCGCGGCCTAATGTCGGACCCGGCTGCGCCCTTCGGCGGCGTCAAGCAAAGCGGCCTTGGGCGAGAAGGCGGCGTCACCGGTATTCTGGAGTTCATGGAGCCAAAATACTATGCCGTGGAGTTCTAAATCAGGGAGGACAGTATGACGGCACAGGATCTCTATCGCATTCGCGATTTCGTGCCCGACTTCGACGCCATCGCTGCGGAGTTCACCGAACGGAGCGCGGCCCTTGCGGCGCGAACGCGGGTGGTGGCAGATCTACGCTACGGGGAGAAGCCTCGAGAGGTGTTGGACGTCATTTTGCCGGAACGTCCGATCGCGGGAGCGCCGCCGCATGTATTTGTCCATGGCGGATACTGGCGCTCTGGCGAGAAGCACAACTATCACTTAGTAGCAGCACCGGTTCTTGCGGCCGGCGGCGTTGCCGCTTTCGTGGAATACGACCTGATGCCTCACGCACGTCTTGAGGTTCTGGTTGACCAGGTACGCCGGGCAGTCGTTTGGCTGCAGGCACACTGCCCTGATTTCGGCGCTGATCCGGCACGCTTGACCGTCAGCGGCCATTCGGCTGGCGCGCATCTTGCGTCCTATCTCGCCGCCAGTGGACCTGAGGAAGACCGTCCCCCTGCTCTACCAAACATTCAAGGGCTCTTTCTCCTAAGTGGAATTTATGACCTGTCAGGCATACCAGGCAGCTTTCTTCGGGACGAAGCGCAGATGACAGAGGCAGAGGCGGCCGCCTGGTCGCCGCATTTATCTTCTCATAACTCGTTAAGGCGGATCATCGCCTATGGTGAACAGGAAACAGCTCCGTTTCTGGAACAGGCGTGTCAGCTTCACAGGCTCTTGGTCTCCAGTAGCGGTAATGCCGACCTGATCTCTGCGCCTGGCCTCAATCACATGAGTGTGGTCCTGGATCTTGCCGATCCGGAGGGTTTCCTCGGCAAGCGCCTTCATGATCTTGTGGCGGCACCGTCTCCCTCCGCCACCGGAGACGTCGCCGCCGACGCAATCATGTGATGTCGAGATCCACAAGGACCTCTACCAGTTGGTGAACGATCCATCGGTCCGCCGCAGGTGCGGCGGCTCGGAATACTCGAAGGGCATCTTCTGAAGCTCCTCCTCGTTGACTTCAATGCCAAGCCCTGGAGCATCCGGGACGACATAGAAGGCACCGTCCATTTCGATCTGCTTCGGAAACAGCGTCCGATTATCGAAGCCCCAATGCTGTTCGGCGGGACTCTTACGGCATTCAAGCCAGCCGAAATTTGCAACCGCAGCACCGAGATGAACAGACGCGGCAGTGCAGATCGGGCCGAGCGGATTGTGCGGCATCAGGTCGATATAGTGCGCCTCGCACCAGCCAGCGACCTTCATGGCCTCGGTAAATCCACCGACATTGCAGATGTCGATGCGGCAGAACTGCATGATGTCACGTTCTACATAGGGTAGAAACTGCCATTTGGAGGAGAATTCCTCGCCGATGGCGAAAGGCACATCCGTCATCCGACGCAGAGCCTCGTAGGCTGAGGGGGTTTCATCACGGATCCCTTCCTCCAGGAAGTCGATCGTGCCCTTCGGCATCTTCTGACAGAAGGATGCTGCTTCCGCGACGCTCAGACGATGATGGTACTCGACCCCCAGCGTCATCGCGTGCCCAACTTCTCGCCGCGCCTGCCTCACCCATTCAGCCGTGACGGCAATGGATTCGCGAGGTTCGAAGTAGTCGCTGTTTTCCTGTCCCGTCGCAATGAAGCGGACGCAGTTCCAGCCTGCCTCCTTCAACATCACCGTCTGCTTGACCATCTCCTCGCCGGGCTCGGCAGAGGTCGTGGCGAAGGCCGGCACCAGGTCTCGCTGCTTGCCGCCGAGCAGTTGATAGACCGGTACGCCGAGGGCCTTGCCCTTGATGTCGTGGAAGGCGATGTCAAGCGCTGCGATTGCTGCCGCAAGCACACGGCCGCCCTCAAAATATTGGCTGCGGTACATTTCCTGCCACAGCGCCCCGCAACGAAGAGGATCCTGGCCGAGCAGGAACTGCGCATAATGGTCCAACGCGCCGACCACTGCCTTTTCGCGGTAGGAAAGACCGGATTCACCCCAGCCGTGGATGCCGCCGTCTGTCTCGACTTTGACGACAAGCTGATTTCTTGCGCCCACACGGGCGATGTAAGGTTTGATTGCGGTGATTTTCATTCGAGCATCCAGGAACTTAGAAGGCGTTAGCGAAGCAGGTTCGGCAGCCCGGTCGACAGCGATGGAAAGAGGATAAGAAGCAGGATGATGCCGATCTCTGCGTAGATAAATGGCATCAGTTCCCGCATCAGCGGTGTCAGCCTGATGTTGCCGATCTTCATGAGGATGAAGAGGACCACACCGACAGGAGGTGTGATCAGGCCAATGGCCAGCGACAGAATGATCACCATCGATGCCTGGATCGGGTCTATGCCAAGCTGAAGAATGGTCGGCATAACCAGCGGTACAAAGATCAGCAGCGCTGCGCCGATATCCAGAAAAAGGCCAAGGAACAGCATCAGCGCCATGACCCCGACCAGAAACAGCATTGGGCTACCTTCAAAGTATGGGGCAGCGGCCGTCACCACGCTGCCGATGCCCAATAGGTTAAGCGAGTAGGACAGAATAGAGGCGGCGGCGACCAGGATATAGATGGTCGCGCTTCCTCTGGCCGAGACAATCAGCGCGTCCCACAGATCAGCCCAGGTGATTGACCGGAACAGGAACAGGCCAAGCAATGCCGCAACGAAGACGGCAATACCTCCACCCTCGGTGGCCGTGAACGCTCCAGTGACCATTCCGCCGACGATGATAAAGGGCAGAAGCATAACGGCTGTACCTTCGAGCAGGAGCTTTGGAAGGTCCTGTCGATTTACCGTCACGATGGACTTGGGTAGTCCGCTCCTCACAGACTTGATGAAGATTACTAGCGCGCAAGCCAAGCCGAAGAGCACTCCTGGCACGACTCCAGCCACGAAGAGATCCACCACTGACAAACCAGTTACGGCCGCCATGATAATCGCCAGGCCGGAAGGCGGAATGATCGGGCCGATAATCGAGGAAGCGGCGGTAACCGCTGCGGAATACTCCTTTGTATAGCCTTCCTTCGGCATGACTGTCATGAAGAAGCGGCCAAGCGCGCTTGCATCTGCCACTGCAGAGCCGGATACGCCAGCAAACAATACCGATGTACCTACATTCGTATACGCGGTGCCTCCGGGGAAGCGACCGGTGAAGATCGAAGACAGATGAATGAGGCGGGTCGTGATTCCGCTTCGGTTCATGATCTCCGCCGCCAAAATATAAAAAGGCATGGCGAGAAAAACAAAACTGTCTACCCCGGCGAAAAATCGGGTGATGATGACCTGCAAAGGAATGCCAGCCAGCCAGACACCCAAAGTTCCTCCAAGCCCGAGCGCCATTGCGATGGGAACTCCGCCCAGCAACAGCACCATTGAAAGGATTGCGATCCAAAGCATTTTCAGCCCTCAAAGGAAGTGAAGGGGACGGGCTCAGTCATTCTCTTCGATGCCGAAGCCTGAGATCCAGCAGAGGACGATCTGAACCAGGATCAGGACGGAGCCTACGGGGATCGCCATATAGGGAACGATCATAGGCATGCCTGATGYGGCAGCGTTCTGTGCGGCATTCCGCATCGCAGCCGACCAGCCATAATAGGCGAGTAGGACAAACAGGATGCCGCCCAAGGCATAGAGCGCGCCTCTTATGAAGTGGCGGTATTTTGCCAAGACAAGGTCTTGAACCCCTTCCACTGCCATGTGTTCGACGCGATAGACAGCCGCTACACCACCCAACATCATCAGCCACATCATGATGTAGCGCATGGTTTCTTCACCCCAGCTCAGTGATGTCCCCAAAAGGTACCGGCCGCCGACCTGAGTGAAATTGATGAGACAAACCACAAGCAAGATGGCCGCGGCGATGAATTCACAGCCCCGGGCGAGGCCGCGCGATATGGCGCGAATTTTCATGTTCAGGTATCCCGCTAAACAAATAAGGGTGCGCCGGCATGAAAGCGGCACACCCTGGCGATCATTAGTCGGCCTGACCGTAGACTTTCTTTTCAGCCTCAGTGACAGAGGCTTCCATCTTCGATAGCAGGTCCTCACCCACCTGCTCGGCAATGTATGTCCGAACAGGCTGGTAGACGGCATCCTTGAAGGCCTGCTTCTCTTCGGGAGTAGAGGTGTGAACCATTACGCCCTTCTCATCGGCGATCATCTTCGCATAGATCCAGTCGCCCTTTGTTTTTTCGACATTTTCGACCGTTGCCATCACACGCGCGCCTTCGCGCACAATTGCCTGATGCGCAGGACTTAGTGCGTCGAACCAAGCTTTGTTGGCAACGACAATATGCAGGCCTAGAACATGCTCATTCAGCGTCAGATGCTTCGCAACATCGGCCGCTCCGCCAGCATAGAGGACGGGCGGGGGGTTCTCGAGGCCATCGACCACCCCCTGCTGCAGCRCCATAACGGCTTCGGAGCCCGCGATCGGAGTAGGATTGGCACCAAGTGCCTTTACCATTTCCATGTAGACCGGGCTTTCCATTGTTCTGATCTTCATACCCTTCATGTCATCCGGCACCTTAATCGGGCGAACATTGTTGACGAAGGAGCGGAAGCCGTTTTGGGAGAATGCAAGAGCCTTGATGCCTGTTTTCTCCTCGATATCGTTCAGCATCCATTCGCCAAACTCACCGTTCATCACTTCCCAAGCCACAGGGGCCGAGCGGAACAGATAAGGTAGCGACCAAGCCTGGATCGGCTGGTAAAAACCAGCGAAAGCGCCATCCGACGGCAGTGTCATCTCAAGCGTACCTGCTTGAACCATTTCAGTGGTGTCTCTTACAGACCCCATCTGATTACCCGGAAACAGGCGCACAGTAAGTTCACCATTGCTCTTGTTTTCCACGTAGTCCTTGAAGGACTTCGCCGCATTGTATTCGGGGTTATCCCCCTCAAACATCTCAAAAGCGAACTTGATCTCTGCCGCCGAGGTCGCGACGGCGCCAAACACCATGGCAGCCCCCAGCACCATGGCACCGAAAACGTGAGTTTTTAGTATGAACATCCGCAATTACCCCTCCACCAATCCGCGTTTATTTAACCTATAAAGCTGTCAAAATTGTACAAAGTCAATACATATTGATGTATGATTGCGCGTGAGATAGATGGACTATGTCTCTGGTGAAAAGGCGATCCTCGATGTTGAATGGGAATTCCAAACCTTCCGGCGTCGCCCAACGGGCGCTGGTAGAGGGGTCGTTACAGCCTCTACACGAACGGATGCGCGAGGACATCATCAACGGTGTTCTCGCAGAAGGCTCTTGGTTGAAGACACATGATCTCGCCCGCCGGTACAAGGTCAGCACCAATCCTATTCGCGAGGCCCTGCATCAGCTCAGCGGAGAAGGCTTTGTCATCATTCATCGGAATCGCGGCGCCAGGGTAAGGACGCTGGACGAGGCCTTCGTTCGCAACATCTTTGATATTCGTGCCTTGATCGAGCCCTACCTCGTCAGCCTGTTCGTTGAACAGGCAGYGGATGAAGACCTGGCAGCCATGGAACAGGTTCAGTTGCGCATAGAAGAGCGACCTGCGGACCAAATCGAGTTGGACCGGCTGGATGATGCCTTTCACGGGATAATGTATGACCGACATTTCAACCAAGAGGCTTTGGCAATCCGGCAACGCCATAGCGAAGTCGTTCGGGGACTTGCGCGTCGATATCCCGTCAGTCCGGCTCGACGCGTTGCCATGATTGAAGAGCACCGCGCAATCATGGAGGCGGTTGCGCGTCACGACGTGAAGGCAACACAGGAAATCGTCGAGAAGCACGCTCGCGCGGCGGAACGAAATCTCATTCAGCGGATGAGGCAAGCGGTTAGCGGATCACCACGGGCCGGGACGGGTTAGCAAAATCTCCTCCTCAGCACGGCGGGTGTTAACCGTTAGCGCCGCAGAGCCCGCCTTCAGACCCACAAGGCCTCAAACTTCTTTACAGGCCGGTTCCCTTGACGGCCGTCTATTTGACCACCGTGGCCAACGACTGCGTGATAGACGCGGCAGTCTCCCGGATCATACGCGCGTACTCTGCGTGCTTGCCTTCATCGTAGCGGTAGAGGGGAATGCTGATGCTCACCCCCGCCACTGGCTCGCCGGACCTGTCATAGATAGTGCTGCCGAAGCAGCGGATATCCCGTTCATTCTCCTCATGGTCATAGGAATAACCTCGATCTCGGGTCTTCCTGATCTCATCAAGGAAGAGGTCGCGATCGGTGAAAGTGAACTCGGTAAACGGCCGCAACTCGAGCCCTGCGATGATCTGCCGGGCACGCTCCTCTGGARGCGCCGCCAGGTAAGCCTTGCCGACGGAGGTTGAATGGAATTCGACGCGCGCTCCAATCCTGGTCGTCATGCGCACTGCGTTCGGGCTTTCGAGCTTGTCGATGTAGGCCATACCGTTGCCACTTGGCACCGCAAGGTGAACGGTTTCCTTGGTGGCGTTGCGAAGTGCCTCGATGAAAGGGCGTGCTGCTGTGCGAATATCGGAAGCTTCCCAGCTTTTCGATGCAAGCTGGATGAGCCGATTCCCCAGCGAGTAGGTGCCATCGGGGTTCTGGATCGCTAGACCTTCGGCGACAAGACCCGCGGCGATGCGATAAGCCGTGGCACGGGGAAACCGAACGGTGGCGGTGAGCTGCGCGATATCGAGTTTTCCCGGATTGTCGGCAATCGCTTGCAACACGGTCATAAATTTCGAGAAGGATGCAGTACCTTGCACGGCACGGCCGAACGCCTCTCCTTGAGAAATAGCCGTGTGCCCGTTCATCGTGTTATCGCTCGAATCGAAGTGACTGACCGCCAGACAAATTGCTTCATACGTTAGCGGCATGGTGCGTGGCAAATCCAGCCTGTGCAAGGACGAAGACAGGCAAACGTTAGCTCAGCACAGATATAATCGCGCCGCGCCCCTACCCACCCGCAGGAAAACGTCTGCCGGTCGCCAGCTTGCAGTTGACAAAGATTTCCAGGTCAGCAACCATGAAGTGGACAGACTGCCCACAATATGGACAGCATAGGCTTGCTTTGGAGGAAGCAATCTTAGCCTAATTGACCAAGGGGAGGTGGCATGACCGCAATTTATCGGATTCGCTTGGGCGCGATGTAGCCGATGGGCCTCCTCTCTCACCTATACCAAAGCAGTTTACTAATTTGACCGCTGTCGCGGCCATATCAGCAAGCAGGGCTTGGTGCCTTGAGCCCCGCCATAATTCCCGGGAGCAGACATGAACATCATCCATTACCTGACGACCATTCATTTTGGTGCGGGCTCGGTTTCCTCTCTTCGCGATACCTTGAGCGAGCTTGGCATCTCCAAACCCCTGGTGATCAGCGATCACGGCGTTAAAGCTGCAGGGCTGCTGGATGGTAATGCAATGCAGGTGCTTTCATCGGCTCCAGCCTTCCTTGACGTCCCGACCAATCCAACAGAATCTGCTGTGAAGGAAGCTTTGGTGGCGTATCGGCAGCACTGCTGCAATGGTGTGATCGCGATAGGGGGCGGCTCCCCAATCGATCTTGCCAAGGGCGTCGCTCTCCTTGCRACACATGAGGGCGAGTTGGAGCAGTACGCCGCCATTCTTGGTGGCATCCCGAATATTACCAACGCTGTTGCCCCCTTGGTGGCGATCCCCACGACTGCCGGCACCGGGTCGGAAGTTGGGCGAGCAGCGCTCATCACTTTAGACGATGGCCGTAAACTGGGCTTTATCAGCCCGTTTCTCATTCCCCGGCGCGCGATCTGCGATCCTGAGCTGACGATAGGGCTTCCTCCTGCTCTTACTGCAGCAACCGGTCTCGATGCCTTGTCTCACTGTATCGAGACCTATTTGTCGCCTCGCTACAATCCGCCGGCCGAGGCGATCGCCTTGGATGGCTTTGCGCGCATCTGGGAGGCGCTACCGAAGGCTTATGCAAATGGAACCGACCTAGCCGCCCGTACAGAGGTGATGATGGGAGCGCTGCAGGGCGGATTGACATTTCAAAAGGGACTGGGCGCCGTTCACGCTCTCAGCCATGCACTGGGTGGGCTGAAGGATCTCAAGCTTCACCATGGAACCCTCAATGCCATTTTGATGCCACCGGTCCTGCGTGCCAACGCTTCGATTGCCGTTACAGCAGACAAGATCAGCCGACTCGAGGCCGCTGCGCGAATCGAAGGCACATCGCTGGCAGATTCGCTTGACGAGTTGAACCGCAAGCTCGGCATACCCAGCAAGCTGTCAACCCTTGGCGTCACGCGCGACGTCTTCGCCTGGACATGTGAGCGCGCGCTGGCCGATCACAGTCATCAAACCAACCCGCGTAATCTCACCGGCGAGGAATACACGGAAATCCTTGAGAGCGTGATGTGATGACGGCTGTGAAGAATCCTGCAGACGTCCAACAGAAGAGGCCCGTTGCACTCGTCACCGGTGCAAGCCACGGCATTGGCGCTGCGACCGCAAGACTGTTTGCAGCAGAAGGCTTCGATGTCTGCGTGAATTACTTTAGCGACGCAGATGCCGCCGCCCAAGTGGTTTCCGATTGCGAGGCGGCGGGGGCCCGAGCGGTAGCGGTGCGTGGCAATGTCGGCGAGCGGGAAGAGGTCAGACAGTTGTTCGCCGTCTGCGACGAAGCACTCGGCCGGCTTTCCTGCCTGGTGAACAATGCCGGCATCATCGGGCGAGCTTGCCGACTGGAAGAACTTCGTCCCGAAGAGCTCGCGAGGACATTTGCGGTCAATACCTATGGCCTCGTGTATTGCACTCAGGAGGCGGCTCAACGGATGTCCACACGGCACGGCGGAAATGGCGGGACAATTGTCAACATGTCCTCCGTTGCGGCTGCACTCGGCAGCCCAAACGAGTACATCCACTACGCAGCTTCGAAGGGTGCCGTCGAGACAATAACAGTGGGCACGGGCAAGGAACTGGCGCCGGAGGGCATCCGCGTGAATGCTATTCGAGTCGGAACGACCAACACCCGGATCCACCTCGAAGGTGGAAACCCGCAGCGCCCGGCGAAGATCGCAGCCCTGACACCCATGGGACGCATCGCCGAGCCGGAAGACATTGCGCGAGCGGCACTATGGCTCGCGTCACCGGGTTCCGGTTTCGTCACCGGTACCGTCATTACAGTGGCGGGAGGACTGTGACGAAGGGCAGAAAGCTTTAGACACGCTTGCTTCAACGACATTACCACTTGCGAAACCTTGGGAGGAACGACATGAAATTCGCGAAAGGTATCATTGCAGCTCTCTTGCTGTCGGCAACGGCATTACCCGCATGGGCAGAGTATCCCGATCGCCCGATCACTCTGCTGGTCGCCTGGGGTGCGGGCGGCGGTACGGACGCCGTTGCGCGCGTCGTCGCTGTCGGTCTGGAAAAGGAACTCGGGCAGTCCGTCAACGTGGTCAATCGCACTGGCGGCTCCGGCGTCGTCGGCCACTCGGCCATGGCAGACGCTGAGCCCGATGGTTACACACTTGGGCTTGCTACCACCGAGGTCAATCTGATGCATTGGCTCGGGCTGACAGAGCTGGACTATAAGGTCTATACTCCCTTGGCCCTGATGAACCAGGACCCCGCTGGCGTGCAGGTATCTGCTGATTCCGAATATCAGAACCTCCACGAACTGCTGGAGGCAATCAAGAAGTCACCGCCCGGCACCTTCCGTGCGACCGGCAGTGGCCAAGGGTCGAGTTGGCATGTCGCGATCGCTGGCCTGCTCAATGCCGAAGGCATTGACGCCTCCACTGTCACCTGGGTGCCAAGCGATGGTGCCGCAAGCGGCCTTCAGGAACTGCTGTCGGGTGGAACGGAAATCGTGCCATCCTCGCTGGTCGAGGCCCGGGCCCTCATCGAGGCAGGCCGGGTGAAGTCGCTTGCCTATATGAGCAAGGAACGCTCCAAGCTCTTCCCCGACGTGCCGACACTGAAGGAGGAGACGGGCTCCGACTGGGAGTTCGGCGCGTGGCGTGGCATCGTCGCCCCCAAGGGCCTGCCGGACGACGTCCGCGACCGCCTGATCGCTGCCTTAGACAAGGTCTTCAACAGCGAGGAATATAACCAGTTCATGAGCGCACAGGGCTTCGGAGCAAGCTTCCTTCCAGGCGAGGAATTCGAAAACTTTATGGCAACCAACGATGTGAACTTCGGCGAAACCATGAAGGCGATCGGTCTGGCCAAATAGTCACCTTGAGCAATCCGGCAGGACCGGATACGTCCGGGCCTGCCTGACAATCATCAATCAGGTGTTCTCATGCGATTTAGCGATACCACGCTCGGTGCGATCTTCCTTCTCGCAGGCATTTCACTCGCCTGGTACTCCTTCAACTTGCCCGCCATTCCGGGTCAAAACTACGGAGCAGCCACCTTCCCGCTCTTCATAGCGACGGGGCTTGTCGGCTGTTCCGTCCGTCTCCTTTACACCGGCATCAGGCAAGGCAGCGAACCTTTGGTATTTCTCTCGGACCAGTTCAGAAGTCCGCGCAGGCTCGCCGGTGTCGCAACCACCCTGCTTCTCATCCTCTTCTACATTTTTTTCGTGCAGGTTCTCGGATTCATTCCGACCGCGATAATCATTACTCTGGTGATGTTCCTGATCTTGAAGGTCCATCCTGCAAAGGCAGTCATCCTCGCGATCCTTGCTGCCCTGCTGTGCGACTTCATTTTCAGGACCATGCTGCTCGTGCCCCTGCCGTTCGGCATTGTCCCCCGGCTTCCCTGGTAGGAGATTGAGATGGACGTCATACTTCAAGCCTTTGCGCTGGTGGCAACGGGCAATGTCATTCTCACGATCATCGCCGCGTCCATGTTCGGACTCTTCGTAGGAGCAGTCCCAGGCTTAACCGCCACAATGGCCACGGCCCTATTGGTTCCCCTGACATTTTTCATGGAACCTGTCGCCGCAGTTGGCGCCATTGTCGCTTGTTCGGCTATGGCCATCTTCGCAGGTGATATCCCAGGTGCCTTGCTCCGCATCCCGGGGACGCCTGCGTCGGCAGCTTATGTCGAAGACACCTATAAACTAACCCAAAAAGGTCAGGCGGAGCTCGGTCTGGGAGCCTGCGTCCTCTTTTCCGCACTCGGCGGTCTTTTTGGCACCGTCGTCCTGATCTTCGCAGCACCTTCACTTGCCGAATTCGCCGTCAAATTCTCCTCTCCGGAATATTTCTGGATTGCGCTCCTCGGCTTGACATGCGCCGTGTTCATGGGAGCATCCAGTCCGGCCAAGGGTCTTCTCAGCCTATTCATCGGCCTCACGATAGCATCCGTCGGTTTGAACAATCCTGCCGGTGTTCCGCGGCTGACCTTTGGCTCAACCGAGATGATGGCAGGCATCGACTTCATCCCGGTGATGATCGGTATTTTTGCCATTTCAGAGGTCTTGCGGACGGTCCTGAGCGGGGGAGAGGGCTGGCAACAAGCGCCAACGGCTGTCGGCAACATCTTCCGGGACTGGGGAGGCATGTTGACGGCATACTGGAGGCAGCTTCTTCGGGGTAACATCACGGGAACTGCAGTCGGCATTCTGCCCGGCGCTGGCTCGGATGTCGCGGCCTACGTCAGCTATGCGATCAGCCGCCGGTTCTCCAAGACGCCAGAAAAATATGGAACGGGTCATGTCGAGGGCGTGGTTGAAGCTGGAGCGGCCAACAACGCCTCCCTTTCCAGCGCATGGGTGCCTGCGCTCGTATTCGGCATTCCTGGGGACACTATGACTGCGATCGTGATCGGCGTGCTCTACGTGAAAGGAATGAATCCCGGACCAACCCTGTTCATCTTCAACCCACAAACGATCTATGCGGTCTTCCTTATCTTCATTCTCGCCAATCTGATCATGATTCCGCTTGGCTGGGCCCTGATCAAATTCTCCAAGAACATCCTGCGGGTCTCAAAGGCGGTTCTCATGCCGCTGATTCTGATCTTCTGCATCGTAGGCGCCTTTGCGTCCAACAACGCCGTCTACGGCGTCACGATCATGCTCGTCTTCGGGGTTGTCGGTTATCTGATGGAGGAGAACGGCATCCCAATCGCTCCGTGYGTGCTCGGCATCGTCATCGGGCCCATCCTCGAAAAGAACTTGATCACCACACTGATCAAGTCGCACGGCAATCTCCTGGACTTCGTCAACCGCCCTATTGCCTTCGGGATATTCGCGATCTTCTGTCTGATATGGCTGTCGATTATCGTCTCGTGGATAAGGGCGCCTCAATCAACGGACGAGATAGTAAGCGCGAAGTCTGACGGAAAGAGCTCGAGCTAATCACGCAGCGTGGCCGCGCCTACCTTCATGCACCGAACCAACGAACCCCTTTGCGAAAGCGCCGGGACACGGCACGCCATATGTACAGCGACGTGCTCCCCCACGAGCTTGCGTCATCGGAGCTGACGACTTCGCAGAAAAGGTTAACTATCTAAATCTGTCAGCGAGCCTTGGAAGAAGGAGGCTGAATGGATGGGTACAAGTTTCATTGGTTGCGGGGGAACAATACGGACATGTCACCGCAAGAAGGTCGGAGCGTAACCAAACCTCTTTTTGAACGCGTTCGAGAAATACTGGCTAGAATTGAAGCCGCATGTGAACGCAATTTCCGTCACGCTGGTCTTTTGAGCCGCCTGCAGCAGGCGGGAAGCCTGCTCCAGGCGCAGATGCTGCAGATACTGGCGCGGCGTCATGTTGGTGAGCTTCTTGCAATGGTCGGCAAAGCGTGTGCGCGACAGACCGCACTCCTCCGCCATTCCATCCAGCGTCCAATCCTCATCCAGGGCATGGGCGAGACGGCGAAGGAAGATCGCCACGGTATGCTGTGAGGTCGAAAGGTCCGGATCGAGCTCCGGAGCCTGTTCCCCCATGCGGTCGATCAGGCTCAACATCAGTGAATTGATCGCGACCTTCAGGCGCGTTTCACCCTCTTCGGGGCTGCGATCGAGCAGGATCGCCGGAATAGCCTCGAAGGTGCGGCAAAGCTCGGTGCCCCCATCCCAGACGGGCTGATTGTTCTGCGTCAGGATATCCCCGAGCCTGTCAGCCTCATCCCTGGAGAAGACAAGCCACTCGGGCCAATCCGGCGTCTCGCTCGGCCGCCGCAATCCCGCGTCGAGGATGATCCAGAGCAGCCGGCTGGGGCCGACATTCGGGTTTCCGATGGAGTGGAGCTGCCAGGGGCGGATGACGATGAACTGCCCTTGGCGAAGTGCATAATTCTTGTCGTCCACCACCAGTTCAAGGCTTCCGCGCGCCAGATAGGCGATCTTGAACCCCTCATTGCAATGCCGCCCGAGCCCCCAGGACTGGTTCTGCCGCGCATCCCAGAAGCCGACGGTCCGGATGCCCGGCAGGCGCTCGCCAAGCGAAATTCCGGGATAGCTGCCCCGCGTCCAGGCATGCAGTTCCACCTCACCGCGCTTGGCCGCTTCCTGGAGCTCCCTGCAATTGTTCGCATACATCGCCGAGTCCGGCTGACGGAACACCGACGGACGACAATTCGACTGAGGTACCACGATGTGCCTGTTCATGTCCCGCGCCTCCCAACACAAAACGATTTAAGAAATTTACCACTGTTCTCCGCCGCAAGCACAAGCGAGTCAAGTCTGCCATTCTGACCCCTGGTCGCGGAGGGTGATCGGAATATCTCCGCCGCCCCGCACGGGAGGAATTCGTGAAGGTCGCATTCAATCTGCTCGTCATCGGCGCGGAGATAAGCATTGATCATGCCCGCCAGCTCGAGAGGCTGAAGGCGCTCGGATATGATGCGGTGGAAGTGCCCGTCTTTTCCGGAACGCCCGAGCACTACAGGAGCCTCGGCAGGCTCCTTCGCGATATCGGCCTCTCGGCCGGCGCTGCCGCAGTCGCGACCCCTGAGGCAAATCCGGTAAGCCGCGATCCGCTGGTGCGGGCGAAAGCCCGCGATCACCACCGCTGGATCGTCGACTGCACCCATGCCATGGGCGGTGAGATTATAGCCGGGCCGGTACACTCACCGGTCGGGGTCTTCACCGGCTTCGGTCCCACACAATGCGAGTTGGAATGGTGCGTGGACGCCATGCGCGCGCTCGCCGACTATGCCGAACCGGCCGGCATCCGGATTTCGGCCGAAGCAGTGAACCGCTTCGAATGCTACATGATGTCTACGATCGCCGAAGCCTCGGCCATCTACCGCAAGGTCGATCATCCGAACTATGGCTACATGTTCGATACGTTCCACGCCAATATCGAGGAAAAGGACCCGCCGGCTACCTACGAGCGCCATCACCGCGAAATTAACCATTACCACGTATCGGAAAACGATCGCGGCACCCCAGGCTCGGGGCATATTCCCTTCCCGGACCATTTCGATGCCTTGCGGCGCTGCGGCTATGACGGCTGGCTGACGGTGGAATCCTTCGGACGAGCACTTCCTGAACTCGCGGGCGCCACCAGGGTCTGGCGTGACCTTTTCGATGACCTCGACGGCCTTTTTGCAGAAAGCATCGCCTATATCCGCCGTGAATGGACGGCCGCGGGCGAAAGGCTTGCCGCGCGAACCGCGAGTGCACCGGCATGACTGCCGTTCCCGCGCTTGATATGACAGGCATCAGCAAGACCTTTCCCGGGGTCCGCGCCCTCGACGGCGTCGATTTCGACTGCCGGGCCGGCGAGGTCCATGCCATCTGCGGTGAGAACGGTGCGGGAAAATCCACGCTGATGAAGATCCTCGGCGGCAGCTACCGCCCCGATGTCGGTGAGGTCCGCCTCAATGGACGACTGATGCACCTCACCCATCCCCGGCAGGCGGCGGACGCTGGCATTTCCATCATTCATCAGGAGCTCAGCCTCCTGCCCTATCGCACGGTCGCAGAAAACATCTTCATGGGGCGCGAACTCGCCCGCTTCGGCCTGCTGGATAGAAGGCAGATGCATAAGCGGGCCGCGGAACTCCTGAGGCGGGTCGGCGCGGATATCGATCCTGAAGCGCAGGTCTCCACGCTCTCGATCGCCATGCAGCAGCTCGTGGAGATCGCCAAGGCACTGCTGCTCGACGCCCGCATCCTCGTCATGGACGAACCGACGGCCGCGCTCGACGATCGCGACGCGCGAAACCTCCTGTCGCTGATCCGCGGGTTGAAGGAGGAAGGCGTCGCCATCGTCTACATCTCCCATCGCATGCCCGAAGTCACGGCGATCGCCGACCGGGTGACCGTCCTCAAGGACGGCCAGAAAATCTGGACCCGCGCCCGGTATGCGGCGCCGATCCCCGAAATCATACGGGCCATGGTGGGGCGAGACCTCAAGGATTTCTATCCAAAGCGACCTTCTTCCGGGCCGGGCAAGGTGCTTCTCAGCGTTGAAGACGGCGCAAATGCCGCGTTGCGCGATATCAGCTTCGACGTGCGGGCAGGCGAGATCGTCGGCGTCGCAGGGCTCGAGGATTCCGGCAAGGCGCATCTTGCACAGGCGCTGGTGGGCGACGAACCGTTCTCAGTTGGCGTCATGCGCGTTAACGGCAGACCAATGTCGATCCATTCACCGCGGCAGGCCACCAGGGCCGGCATCGGCTATCTCCCCGGCGATCGCAAGCGGGACGCGCTTGCCCTTCGCCAATCCGTCCGCGACAACGCGCTGCTCACCCTGCGCTCCATGGCCGGACTTTTCTCCCGTCCCCAGAGCGGAGTTCTTTCGCCGGCCGCGATCGATAACAGGCTGCGCGACATGGACGTTCGAGCCGCCGATTTCGGCCAGGAGATCCAAACCCTTTCGGGCGGCAATCAGCAGAAGGCGATCATCGTCCGCTGGCTCGCGCAAGCCTCGGATGTCCTCGTCTTCGTGGAGCCGACGCGCGGCATAGACATAGCCGCGAAGGCAGCGATCTACCAGGTCATGAGGGCCTTCGCGGAGGCCGGCCGCGGCATCGTCGTTGTCTCGTCGGACATGCCCGAACTCATAGGCATCGCCGACCGTATCCTCGTCATGCATCGGGGCCGCATCGCCGGCGAATTGCCGCGTGGCGCCAGGGAGGAGGACGTCATGCGCCTTTCCCTCGGAATCGCTGAACCGGAACCGAGGGAGGCCTTCGCATGAGCAGCAGTGCGATCTCCGTTGAACCCGCCTCTCTCAAACGCAAGAAGGGTTTGCCCATCGCGGCGGTCCTCGCGCTTGTCTCAATCGGCTTTTTCGTCGTCATCGCGCTTGCGACCGGCGAGTCCGCGCAGCTGAGCCCGCAGGGCGTTGTCGGCCTGCTGCAGCGCATGGTGGCGCTGGGTCTCGTGGCGATCGGCCAGACTTTCGTCATCCTCGTCGGATCGATCGATCTTTCGGTCGCCGCCCTCATCAGCGCCGTTGCCGTGTTGGCATCGCTTCTCATGCAGGGCGATCCGGCGATGATCCTGCCGGGCGTTATCGCCTGTCTCGCCCTGTGTCTCGCCGTCGGACTGGTCAACGGCGTCCTCGTTGCCTATGGCGGCATCAACCCGCTGATCGCGACGCTCGGAACCGGGCTCATCATCCAGGGCGTGCTGGCCGCATCCTTTGCCGATCTTCAAGGCGCCGTGGCGCGCGAGTTTCAGGTGCTCGCCTATGGCGGCAGGTTCGGCATTCCCTACTCCGTCCTGCTCCTGGCACTGCTTGCGCTTGCCGCCGCCTTCATCCTCAACCGGACGCTCTTCGGCGCGCGGATCTATTCGGTCGGCGGTAATCCGGACGGGGCAAGGCTTGCGGGAATCCACACCGAACGATTCGTGCTTGCCGCCCATGTGATCGCCAGCCTATTTGCAGGAGCCGCCGGCCTCTATCTCGCCGCACGCCTTCAATCGGGCACGCCCTGGATCGGCCGGGACGGCATCTATGACCTCGAATCGATCGCAGTCACGGTCATCGGCGGGACGATCCTCGCAGGCGGCAAGGGTGGCGTGGCCGGTACGCTGGCGGGCGTCCTGCTCTTCGCAAGCCTCGACGCGGGTTTCAACATGCTCGGCATCGATGCCTTCCTGAAAYAGGTTCTGCGCGGGGGGATCGTCATCRCCGCCGTCGCCATCCACGCGGTTCGTTACAAGGGGCATGTCGCATGACGCCAATCCCGCAGATTRCTCCCGTCCGCCCCTCGCCGAAGCTCGCGCTCAATGCAGGCCTGGTGATCTTTGTCGTGCTTTACGCGGCCATCGCCGTCGTGCAGCCCAATTACCTGGAGCCCGGCCTGTTCATGAATTTCCTGAGGCGGGCGGCCCCCCTCCTCATTCTTGCTTGCGGGCAGCTCTACGTGATCCTCACCGGCGGCTTCGATCTTTCGGTCGGCGCGGTCGCGACGCTCGCCGTATTGGCGGCATCGATCCTGATCAACGGCGATCCCGACGCCACCTGGGCCGTCCTCGGCACGCTCTATCTCATGGGTATTGCCGTTGGCCTCGTCAACGGATTGGTGGTTGCCTTTCTGAAGGTGCCTTCGATCATTACAACGCTCGGCACCATGCTGCTCGTCAATGGCCTGGCGCTCGCCTGGTCCGGCGGCGCCGCACGTGGGGACCTGCCGGAAAACTTTCGGAATTTCGGCCGCCTGGTCTGGCGCGACGTCTGGCTCATCGGATCACTGCCGCTTGCCGTGGTCGTGCTCTGCGGCTTCGTGGCGATCGCGTGGTGGGGGCTGAACGGCACGGTCTACGGCAAACGCGCGCTCGCGGTCGGCGACAATCCGCGAGCCGCCGAGCTGGCCGGCACGCCGGTCGCGGCCACCCGCATCATCGCATTCGTGGTTTCATCCATTTCGGCGGTCACGACCGGCATCCTGCTCGGTGGCTTTTCCGGCGTATCCGTCAATGCCGGCGAAGGGCTGGAACTTCAGGCGATCGCGGCCTGCGTCGTCGGTGGTGCCCAGCTTCTCGGCGGACGCGGCTCGATCTGGAGCGCCGTGTTCGGCGCGCTCAGTCTCTTTGCCCTTTTTACCCTGCTCAATCTCATGGGCCTGCCTCAGGCCCTCAGAGACAGCATACAGGGAGCGATCCTGATCGTGGCGGTCGGCGCGAGCATTTGGCGCAATCGCCGCCAGACCTGACGTGGCCGGTAAAATGTCTAATGCCGGAATTCCGGCTTTCTGGAGGAGGAGAGAAATGAAACTGAAGACAATTCTGGCAGCGAGCGTCGCATTGATCTGCGCCGGCGAAGCCCTTGCTCAAAATTTCAATGATCCCGCGGAATTCAAGAAGCAGCGGGAGCAGCTTTCGATGAAGCCGCAGGGGCCGGAAGGAAAGCCCTGGGCCCAGTACCTTGGCGACGGCATGGTCGATACCGCGAAATACAAGAAGGACGGGCCCGTTACCCTTTGCTTCTCCAATGCCGGCATCTTCAATCCGTGGCGGGTCGTCGGCCTGAATAACCTCAACGCCGAAGCGGAGCTGCACAAGGACCGCATCAAGGAGCTGATTGTCGTCGATGCGGAGGGGAAGGACGAGAAGCAGATCTCGGATATCGAGGCGCTCGTTAGCGGCGGCCGGTGCGACGCCCTAATCGTGTCGCCCAATACGACGGCAGCCTTGACGCCCGCCGTCGAGGCCGCCTGCGGCAAGCTTCCCGTCATCGTCTTCGACCGCGGGGTCAATACCCAATGCCCCGTCACCTATATCCATCCGGTCGGCGGATACGGCTTCGGCATCACCTCGGGCGAGTTCATCGCAGGCAAGCTGGCGAAGGGCGACAACGTGCTCGCCTTGCGCATCATGCCCGGCGTCGATGTGCTGGAAACCCGCTATTCGGCCGCCAAGACCATTTTCGACGAAGCCGGCATCAACGTGATCGGTTCGGAGTTCACCGGCAGCGACCGGGCCAAGACCAAGTCCATCGTGGAAGACTACATCAATCGCGGTGAGAAGATCGAGGCGATCTGGATGGATGCCGGCGACACGGCAACCGCAGCACTCGAAGCGTTTGAGGACGCGGGATTGCCCTACCCCGTGATCAGCGGCGAGGACCAGCAGGATTTCCTGCGCAAGTGGCAATCGGAAAAGCTTGTCGCCATCGGCCCCTCCTATCCCACCTATCAGTGGCGGACGGCCATCATCGCTGCGCTCGATGTTCTCGACGGAAAGCAAGTGCCCGGCCCTGAATGGGTGCTTCCGCAGCCGGCGATTACCGAGGACGTGCTGGCCGAATTCGTTGACGAGCGGATGCCCCCACTGCATTACAGCCTGTGCGGCTGCCAGGAATTGCCTGGTTATCCCGAGCGCTGGGGCGGCAAGAAGTAATCGGTACGCCGCTGGAAACACAAGCCGGCCGAAGCTCGGCCGGTTTGTGAACCGTTTCATGGCCTACCAGCGCGGGACGCGGCGCTCGTAGCCTGGATCGAACTGTTTCATGTAGGCGGTATCGTCACGTTCCCTGATGCTTGCGGCTTCGTAGACGGCCGCCAGTTCGCCGAGTTTTGTCCGATCCAACGTCACGCCAAGCCCGGGTCCACCGGGCACGGCCAGCGAACCGTCGCGAAATGCGAAAGGCTCGTCGATCACGTCGGTTCCCGTCCAGGGATAATGCGTATCGCAATCATAGCTGAGATTGGGGGTGGCGGATGCGACGTGAACCATCGCCGCCAGGGTTATGCCGAGATGCGAATTGGAGTGCATGGAAACGCCCATGTCCAGCACGTCGCAAACCTTGCCCAGATGCGTGGATGCGCGCAGCCCGCCCCAGTAATGATGATCGGAAAGCACGATCTTCACCGCACGCTTGCGATAGGCTTCGGCGATCTGGTCGAATTCGAGCACGACCATGTTGGTGGCGAGCGGAATCGATGTCGCGGCAGCGACCTCGGCCATCGCATCCATGCCGATGACAGGATCTTCCAGATATTCAAGGACGCCTTCGAGCTTGCGAGCGATGTAAATGGCGGTCTCGACGGTCCAGCCGCCGTTCGGATCGATCCGGAGCGGATGGTGGGGGAATGCCTCCCTCAACTTGAGCATGGTTTCGATTTCAAGATCGGGGTGGAGCACGCCGCCCTTCAGCTTCAGGGATTTAAAACCATGGGCGGCAACCATCCTGCGCGCTTCACCCACCATCTGGTCCGGTGTGAGCACCTCACCCCATTCGTCCTCGACCTGGCCGATATGGGCGCCGAACTTGAAGAACAGATAGGCGCTGAACGGCACGGTCTCGCGCACCGCCCCGCCGAGCAGATCCGCCACGGGCCTGCCGAGCACCTTGCCCTGGATGTCCATGCATGGAACCTCAAAGGCCGATGTCACCACGTCCACCAGCTTATGGTCGGCGACCGCGCTCTTGGCGTTGATACCGCCACCCTCCGGCAAGGCGGCCGCCACGCGGGATTTCAGCGCGTGGAGATGGAACGGATCAAGTCCTACCAGCGCAGGTGCGGCACGCCTCAATCCCTCCAGCGCCTTGATGCTTCCGTAGCTTTCGCCGAGACCGACCGTACCGTCGGCACAGATGACTTCGATGACCGTTCGCAATGCATAAGGCTGGTGAACGCCCTTGCAGTTCAAAAGCGGCTTGTCCGGTATGGCTACGGGCGTCAGGCGGATTTCGGCAATGCGCATTCAGAGCTCCCCTCTCACCACCAGGATCGCGCTGCGATGAGCGCGTCCTTAAGCGGTGGCAATTCCCGATGCCAATGACGCTCCCATTCGAGACTGACGGGAAGATTTCGATTATCGGCCAGCAGCAAAGGCTTCAGCGCAGCCATCGGGAACGTCCCCTTTCCCGGTTCGACGTAATGACGCTTTCCATCGGGGCCGACGGCGCTGTCCTTGACGTGAAGATGGACGAGGTTTCGAGTGATACGGTTCCAGGTGGACACCACATCCGCTCCCCTCGCCCAGGTATGGTGCGTATCCCACAATATCCGTGAAAACGGCACCCGGCCGATGAATTCCACCAGTTGCTCCACATCCGCCAATGCGTTGTGGGTCTCGATCATCAGATCGACGTTTATGGCATGCGAGCGCCGGTAATCCTGCCAGGTAGTCAAATCAGCGGCGGCGCGAGCGAAATCCGCCTCGCCCAGCCGATCACCACCATCGAAGATACGCAGATGTGCCGCACCGGCCGCTTCCGCCCAAGGCAAATAAGGTTCGATAGCGGAAAGCTTGCAGCCACCTTCGAACAGGCGGATCGAGGTATTGAGGGCAACCACGCGCAGGTCGCGGCCGGAAAGGAACTTCGCGAACCCGGCCGGGCTTTCAAACTCCGCCGCCAGAACCGCAGACATATCGAGCGAGCCGGACAGTCCGCGCAACTCGACCGCGCCGATTCCGTGGCGTTCTGCCAGATCGGCGACCTCCCGCATGCTGAGTTCCGAACAGCCCAGCGTCGAAAAGCAATGGTTCAACACCGTCATGCCACGCGCTCCAGATCTTGCTTGCAAACAGGAAACAAGGGCGGTTTCCCACCGACGAATCGCTCGATTTCCGTGRTCGCCAGATCGGAAAGAGCACGCAATTCGTTGCCCATGGCGCCGGCGATATGCGGTGTGAGCACGACATTGGGAAGATCGTAGAAGGGACTGTCGGGCGGCAACGGCTCCGGGTCGGGCGTATCGATCAGGATGCGCAGACGGCCAGAACGCGCTTCGGCCAGAAGCGCATCATGATCGACGAGCCAGCCTCGCGCCGTGTTGATCAGCACTGCGTGGTCAGCCATCAGCGCCAGTTCCCGCGCACCGATCATGTGACGCGTCCCGGGCAGGATGGGCGCATGTAGCGAGACGGTGTCCGACCAGGCGAGCAGTTCGTGCAATGCCATTTTCCGGGCGCCGATCAGGCTCGCCTCTCTCGCCTCCAGGAAGGGATCGTAAACGCCCACTTCGAAATTCGACCGTACGAGCATATCGATGACCATCCGGCCGATCCGCGAGGCTCCGACGATGCCGATCCGCCGGCCATGGTTTCCGATATGCGGGAGCCCGCGTCCCCGCTTGCTGCCGAAACCACCGGTTCCGCGCTCCGCACGATGGTCGTCACGCAAGCGGAAGACATCCTTGCCGCACATGATGATCGCGGCGAAGGTGAACTGGGCGACGGGAATGGCCATGGCGGACGCAGCCGTCGTCACCAGGATGTCGGAGCTTTCCCAGAATTCAGGGGGCAGTATCGGGCGTATCGACCCGGCCGAATAAGCAACCATCTTGAGACGTGGCGCGCGTGCCAGGCGCTCTCCTGTCAGCGACGGCGCGCCCCAGGCGCCGAGCAGGATATTGGCCTGGGCAAGTGCAGCTGCCCCGGCGGGTGCATCCAGATCGATATGGGGATATCCGGGGATGACATCCGTAACCGCATGGAGCCTCGCCCATTCGTGCGGCCCGAAAAAGCCCTTGGGCAATTCCGGCCGCATGGAGATGAGCAGTTTCGGTTTTACTAGCATCAGGAAAACAGGACGCCGCCATTGATGTCGTAGCAGGCACCGGTGATGTAGGCGGCGTCGTCGGAAGCCAGGAAAGCGACGAGGGCAGCAACGTCCTCGCTGGTTCCCTCACGCTTCATCAGTGCGGCAGCGGCGACGCGCTCACGCACTTCGGGCTTGGTGAAAGTGTCGTGGAAAGTCGTGGAGATCATACCCGGGCAGACAGCATTGACCCGGACGGCAGGACCCGCCTCCTTGGCAAGCGCGCGAGTGAAGGTCATCACCGCACCCTTCGAGGTGGCATAGGCAACAGCACCCGGCCCGCCACCATCCCTTCCCGCCTGGGACGAGAAGGTGACGATCGCGCCACCTTTTGCAAGTTTCGGGAGCACGGCCTTGGACATGAGGAAGAGCGAAGTGAGATTGACGTCCATGACCTGGCGCCAGAATGCTTCGTCCATCTCCGACATGGTCTTGCGCGCCACCAGGCCACCAGCGACATGCACCAGCGCATGGATGTCGCCGAAGCTTTCGACAGCGGTCGAGACAACTCTCTCGGCATCCTCCTTGCGCGTCAGGTCCGCGCGCACTGCGCTCGCTTTCAAGCCGCGCTCTTCGATTTCCCGGATAGCACTTCGGGCGCCTTCCTCGGCACCGTTATAAGTAAGCACGACATTGGCACCCTCCTCAGCAAAGCGCAGCGCGCAGGCGCGGCCGATATCGCGACCGGCACCGGCGACAATGACTGTCTTATTGGCGAAACGTTTCATCACAAACCTCTTTGATTAGAATTTCTTGGGAAGCGTCAGCTTGAAGCGCTGGTCATCGACATCGGTAAAATAGATGTCGGTGGAAAAACCCTGATCGTCGATGAAGCTGAAGATGCGCCTCGGCTCCTTCAGGGCATAGGGGACCAGGAGGGTCACCAGCGTGTGGCTCGTCGCCGCCGGAACTATGGCGCTGACATGATGGTGCAGCTCCAGCCCCTCCAGCTCCRCCGGGTCGATGCCCGGAAAGCCCTCGACGGCGGCAATCTGCGGCGCGCCGGCGGAGGAAAACACAAACTGACCATAGAACCCGGCTTTGTGCCCGTGATAGCGGAAACTCGAGCGGCCCACTTGCGGCGCGCCGCTGGTATGGCAGAGCCATTGCAGATCTTGCGGCTCATTGCACTCCACCTGATCGACGATAACGAAGTAGGCTTCGTTGACGAAATGGATTTCCCGGTGAGCCTTCTGCACCAGCGGATTGGCGACCTGATAGGCCGCGGTCGCATCGCCGAGAATGCGCAAATGCTGGGGGTTCTCCTCGACCTCGACAATCCTTCCCGCAGCGCGGCGCGCAAGCGCCTTGTCCTTTTCCGCATACTGGCCCTTGCCGCCGATCAGCACCGCGTTCTTTGACCGCGTCTGCCGGCGCCAGTCCCGGTGCATGCCGGAACCAAAAGCGATGTAGTAACCGGATTGGATCGCGAGATCCTCGCCATAGGCATAGAGCAGGAAGGCATTCTGATCCCCATGGCTATGGCTGATCGAGCCATAGGGACTCGACTTGAAGACGAACTGCAGGTGCCGGTCGGGATCGTGCATGTGCTTTTGCACTGCCACCCAGCCGATGTCATTAAAGCAGGCGACCGCCGGCAGGTTCTCCGGCGAGGCTGCGGCAACCTGCGGGAAATCATGGCGGTAGACCAGATCATCGAAATTCAGGTCCCACCAGCCATAGTTATAAAACGCCATTTCCGTGCCGGCCGCGTCGGCCTTGATGCGCTCGTAATACCATTGATAGTGACCGTTGCCGGTCACGCCTGCGAACTGGCGCACATTGTAGCCGGCCTTCAAGCCCGGAAGATCGCCGAGGGTGGAATCGTCGCCGAAGCCCGCGCGCCGGGTCCCCGGCGCCTTGGTATAGAGCGGAAAGCTCCCGGTGTTCTGGAAGAAGGGACGCTGATAGAGGTCGACCCCCATATCGGCGCGGATAAGATTGGCGGCCTCGATGAAATAGGCCATGCCGGTCATCCAGTAATGCGGCCCCTCCGCCCATCCGCCATCCGTTCCGGCCCATGGCGAATAGAGCGTCGCGAGGAATTCGACGGTGTAATCGAGCCACTCCGTCGCCTCGTCGCTTTCGCCCCGAAGCGCGATGCAGGCCGGGGTCAGAACCGCCGATAGCGAGCGCACCGCATGGCTGTCATAGGGGAAGACATGGATGCGGGCATGCGCGATGACATGCTCGGCGACATCGCGCGTGCGGCGCAGAAGCACGGCGCGAACCTTTGTCCGCTCCTCTTCGCTCAGGTGGTCGTAAAGCCAGTCATAGCCCCATGCGAGCGCCACCACGACACGGAAGGCGGCTTCGTCGTTATAGGCGCGGGACGTGGCACCTTGCGGATCCCAGCCAGCAACGGCCAGCAGCCAGGTGCGGGACGTATCCAGGAGGTCCTCCCTGCCCAGGACCTTACCGGCGATTGCAAGATGCCGGATAGCGTAAATCACCTCCTGGCAGTCGATGTACATCTGACGCCAAAGCGTGGCGACCCGTATATTGTTCGGGTACGGTTGAGGCTCAGCGATGATCGCGCGGTTGATCCAGGGCTCGACAGATTTGGAATAGAAGTCCGCCCAGCCGCAATGGTTGGGGTCGTCCGCGACCGCCGAGGCAAAGGCCTTGAGCTTGTCGGGATTGAGCCAGAGCCGGGGATGAGCCGAGCCGGCAGCGGCGTGGCGAGCCTTGCGATCGGCAAGCGGCGTTTGCGGCAAGGTATCGGTGATCTCGAAACTGCGCGTGGCGCTCCAGTTCGAAGCGCGGCCGCGCGCCGCAGGGTCCCAAAGCGCATAGGACCAGTAATGGCGACCTGCGGGAAACACCTCCTCCGGCGTGAAAAAATTCCAGGCCAGGTCCTCGTAGGTCCGCGTCCCGCCACCTGCAAAATCGGCATCGGTCGAGATACGGACCACATAACGCGCGCCATCGTCGATATCCGGAAGCCAGGAGAAGCGCGGCGGGTTCTCGCGCGGCTGTCTTTGCTCGCTCGGCATATAATCTATGGTCAACGAACCGGTACGCGGTTCATCGAGATGGGCTTGCTTGACAATGGCCGGCGCAGAGTGACGCATCACGGCTCGAACTCCCTGTGGAAATATGGGTTGGGTGGCGACAGTAATCGCCRCCACCCACATGAGACGACTGCCTAGCGCGCGGCTTCGTACTGACGCTCGTACGCCGACTGCATGACGGCGATGACCTTATCGTAGCCAAGCTCGGCAAGGCGCTTCTTGTAAGCATCCCAGCCGGTGTCGACATCCTGGGCGCCGAGCACCCAGGTCTGCTGCATTTCGGTCATGTAGGTGAGTAGGCTCGGCCAATAACGGTCATAGATGGCCTTTTCGTCGGCATTCAGCGAGACACCGAGGAATTCCTGCTTGAGGCAGTTGCACTCCTCGTACATGGCGATGCCTTCGAGCGCGATCTTGTTGGTCCACTCGACCTCGTAATCGTAGGTCTGCCAGAAACCGCGCGGGACCTGCGCACCCACCGCCCAGAGCTGGGCGTTGACGGGATCCTTGTTGCCCAGGACCTCCTTCGTGAAGTGCGGCTTGCCGTCGACCATCTCATAGGTCAAACCCTCGACCCCGAAATTCGACAGGATACGGCCCTGTTCGGAGAACCAGAAATCGAAATACTTGATGGTTTCGACCGGGTGCTCGTTGGTGGCGGTGATCGCCCAGCCGGCGGGCTGCACCTGCAGGCGACGGGCGTCCTCGAACCTCTGGCCGCTCACCGTCTTGGGCGGCAGCATCGGCCGAAGCGCAAACCCGTCTATCTTGCCGGTCAGCGCATCATTATAGGTGGAGGTGCTGGCGAACCAGTCATGCGTCATGCCGCCGAGATTGTTGCCGAGCAGATATTCGCGGGCACGGGCGCCACGGGTGAATATCTCCTTGTCGATCAGGCCTTCCTTGTACCACTGGGCGACATGGGCAATGCCCGTCTTGTAGTTTTCCTCGGCCCAGGGATGACGAAGCTGGCCGTCGTAGACGGCAAAGTCGCCATAGCGTTCCGATCCCGAAACGCGGGCATCCCACAAGTTGATCAGCCGGACCGCGTCGACCTCCTCACGGGCGAAATACGGAACCTCGTCCTTGACTCCGTTGCCGTTCGGGTCCCTGTCCCGGAAGGCTTTAAGAACCTCATGGACCTCTTCGGGCGTCTCAGGCTGCTTCAAGCCGAGCTTGTCCAGCCAATCCTGGCGGATGAACCAGCCACGCGAGAATTTCCCGTCAGGCACATAGGGAATGAAGTAGAGATTGCCGTCCGGTCCCGAGATCGCCCGGCGGATATCCGGATGGCTGTCGAAGAAGGCCTTCAGGTGCGGCGCATGCTCCTCGATCAGGTCATCGAGCGGAAYGAACGCACCCTCCAGGCCATATCGGATGAAATCCTCCTTCAATCCGCCGGAAGCATCCCCGCCGACGATATCGGGAAGGTCGCCCGATGCGATAAGCAGGTTGAAGGCGTCGCGGCTGCTGGTGGTCGCGAGCGATGCGACGTTTCGGACATGGATGTTGGTGAGTTCGGYCGCTTTCTGTTCGACCGGCCATTTTTCCGAATAGACGTATTTGTCGCGGAAGTGGAAATGGATCGTCAATTCCAGCGGATCGTCGACGATCTTGGTGGTCTCCTGAGCCAGACCTGGCGACGCCGTCATCATCGCCGCGATCAGCGCTAGAACGGATGCTCCCTTATGCAATGCACTCATAGGTTTCTCCTCCCTTAGTGGCATTACTCTTTGACCCCGCCCAGCAGAATTCCCTTGGTGAAGTACCTCTGCGCGTAAGGGTAAATGATGAGGACGGGAATGATGGAGGCGACCATGATGGCTGAGGTCACCGTCTCGAAGGAATACCGGGCCGTCAGCAGGCTCGAGGCGAATTCGTCGTTGGAGTTCAGATCGACGATCACACGCTTCAGATAGACCTGAAGAGGGATTTTTTCCTCGCCGCGCAGCAGCACCATGGCCCAGAAATAGCCGTTCCAGCGCGACACGACGCATAGCAGCGCGACGGTCACGATGGCGGGCTTGGAAAGCGGGATGAACACCTTCCACAGAAGCTGGAGCTCGCTTGCTCCATCCATCTTGGCGGCTTCCTCGAACGATTTCGGCACCGCCTCGAAGAAGTTGCGCAGCAGGATGACGTTGAATGCATTGGCGGCGAAACCGATAATGATGCCGAACCGGCTGTCGAGAAGCCCCAGATCCCGCATGTTGAGGAAGAATGGGATCATCCCTGCATTGAACCAGAGCGTGAAGGCGATCGCCATATTGAGGAAGGTGCGGCCGCGAAGCCGTTTGCGCGAAAGCGCATAGGCGCCGGGGATCATGATCGCCAGGCTCATCAGCGTGCCGCCGAAGGTGTAGATGAAGGTGTTGCCGTAAGCGACCCAGAACATCTGGTCCGAAAGCACGCGGTCGTAGGCCGCGAGCGTCATGTCCACCGGCCAGAGCGTGACCCGGCCCGAGGTGACGGCAGCGCCCGACGACAGCGACGCCGAGAGGATGTAGATAAACGGGTAGAGCGTCGACAGGACGAATAGCCCAAGCAGAATGGCGTTGATCCAGCCGAAAATCTTGTCGCCGCGGGAATAGAGATTGAAACTGCTCATCCCGGACCTCACCAGAGCGACGTTGAAGAGAGTCTTCGGCTGATGCGGTTTGCCGAATAGACGAGGACGAAGGCGATGACCGCGTTGAACAGCCCGGCGGYGGTCGCCAGATCGTATTGGGTCCCCTGCAGGCCGGTCCGATAGATGAAGGTCGAGACCACATCGGCGGTCTCATAGGTCGGCGGGCGATAGAGCAGGATGATGTATTCGAAGCCGACTTCGACCAGGTTGCCGATACGGATGATCAACATGATGATGATCGTCGGGAGAATGCAGGGCAGCGTGATGCGCCACATCATCTGCCAACGCGAGGCGCCATCCACACGCGCCGATTCATAAAGCGTTGGGCTGACCCCTGCGATCGCCGCGAGATAGACGATCGATTCAAAACCCGCCTCCTTCCATACGGACGAGCCGATGAAGACGGGCCGGAACCATTCGGGCCTGGTCAGAAAATAGATGGGTTCGAAGCCCAAGCTGGTCAAAAGCAGATTGACCACGCCGGTGGAGGGTGAAAGGAAATTGATGACGATGCCGGCGACGATCACCACCGAGATGAAATGCGGCAGGTAGACGATCGTCTGCGCCCAGCGCTTGGCGACGGCGTTCTGCACCTCGTTGAACATCAAAGCGAGGATGATCGGTATCGGGAACGCGAAGATCAGCCCCAGCCCGCTGATGGTGATCGTGTTCCAGAAGGCCCGGATGAACATGTCGTTCTGGAACAGCACCTCGAAATGGGCAAAGCCCACCCATGGACTGCGCTCGATGCCGCGGAAGATCGAGAAATCCTTGAAGGCGATCAAAAGCCCATACATGGGCTTGTAGAGGAAGAGCGCGAACCAGATGACCATCGGCGCCAGCAGCAGGTAGAGCTGCCAGTCCCGCCGAAAATCTTCCGCGAATGAATGTAGCGTGTTGCGAAACGACTGTTTCATGCCGGCCTCACGCTTCGACCTTGAGAGTGCGGCCGCTCGCAGCATCGAAAATGTGGATGCGGCTGCTATCGACGCCCAGCCGGGAGACGGCATTCAGCTCGTGATTGGAATAAAGGGTTTCCTCCTTGGCGATGAAGGATTGTCCGTCCGCCTTGCCATGCAGCAGGGCCTCCGCGCCGAGCGGTTCCACCAGTTCGATCGCGCATTCGAGAACATCGCGGGCATTGTCCGACCTGACCGACATGATTTCCGGGCGGATCCCGAGTTTGACGGGCTGCCCATCCGCGGCGGCCCGCGCGAAGCTGTCCGGCACGGCGAGGCTCTGCCCCGCCTCGCCCGCAAGCACGGCCCTCACCTCGCCATTCCGCTTGGCGATGAACGCATCGAGCAGGTTCATCGGAGGCGACCCGATAAAGCCGGCGACGAATGTGTTCGCCGGCTCCAGGAAGACCTCCATGGGTGATCCGACCTGCTCGATATTGCCGCCATTCATGATAACGATGCGATCGGCAAGCGTCATCGCCTCCACCTGATCGTGGGTCACGTAGATACTGGTGGCCTTCATCCGCCGGTGAAGCTGCTTGATCTCGGCGCGCATATAGGTGCGCAGCTTGGCATCGAGATTGGAAAGCGGCTCGTCGAACAGGAAGACCTTCGGCTTACGCACGATCGCACGGCCCATGGCAACGCGCTGGCGCTGGCCTCCCGAAAGATCGGCGGGCTTGCGCGACAGGTATTCGGTGAGCCCCAGGATCTGCGCGGCTTCCGAAACCGCCTGGTTGATCACCTCCCGGCGCTCCCGCCTCACGCGCAACCCGAAAGCGATGTTCTCTGCGACGCTCAGATGGGGGTAGAGCGCGTAATTCTGGAACACCATCGCCACGTCGCGATCCTTCGGGGCGACCTTGTTGACCTCGCGGCCACCGATCGAGATCGTGCCCTCGGAAATATCCTCCAGTCCCGCCACCATGCGCAGCGTCGTGGACTTGCCGCAGCCAGAGGGTCCGACGAGTACGACGAACTCCTCGGGCTCGATCGCCAGGCTGATGCCGTGGACGACCTCGAAAGCGCCGTACCGTTTGATGACGTCGTTGATCTGGACTGCAGACATGAAAGGCCCCTCCTCAAAAGCCTTGGATGTTCAGGCGATCGTCTTGGAGCCTCTTGCAGCGCGTTTCTTGGCAACGCGCGTATTGATCTGTTCGATATAGGCCCAGATCTTCGGGTTCTTGGACAATTCGGCGATCTTGGATTCGAGCGATCCGAGATGACGGACCACCGCCTCGCGCGCCTTCTCGATGTCGCCGGTTTCGATARCGATCACGATGCCCTCGTGCTCCTCGATCACCTTTTCGGTACGGCGAACCGCGAAGACACGCTTGAGATGGCGCATACGGTCCATCTCGCCCTTGGCCTGGTTGACCACGCTCCAGGCACCGGGCAACCGGGCGGCGGCGAAGATCGTGCGATGGAATTCCTCATCCAGAAGAAAGAAGTCGGTGAACTTCTCGTCCTTTGCCGCCGTTCGCTGCCTGGCAAGGCAGGTCTTCAAGCGCGCGATGTCTTCCAGGGAATGCCGCTTGGCCGCTTCGACGACGGCGCCTTCCTCCAGCTTGAAGCGGATGAAGCAGGCCTCCATGTAGCGCTGCACGTCGATCGGGGCGATATACGTCCCTCCTTGCGGCACCACCTTGACGAATCCCTCCTCCGCAAGCCGGATAATCGCTTCGCGAACCGGCGTCTTGCTGACATCGAGCAACGCCGCGATCTCTTTTTCCGAAAGCGCGCGCCCCGGCAAAAGCTTCACTTCGACGATGAGCTTGCGCAGCAGCGAATGAATACGGTTGGCCATGTTGCCGCCGGACGGCAGCTCTCCCGGACTGACGAGATCGGATAGTGGCAAGGAAGGAAATTCAACCGTGTCAGGCATATCAGTTCTTTAACTGAGATATTAGTTTCTATTTTGATATATCGATAGAGTCGCCCGCCTGTCAACAACGATAATCCGCAAACGGCAAAATGCCGCCTTACCGAAGACGGCAGGCGGCAGCGGCAGGCGGATGAAAAATAAGGCTTCGGTTCTTCGCTAACTCAGCGCAATCGGCTCGTTTGACGCGCTGTTTTCCCGGCGATGATGCGCAAGCTTTCCAATCGCCAGAAACGCCAGCACGGCCCCTGCCCCGAGAATGCCGGTGCACAACAGGGCCCACGCCGCCCCCGCATGCTGCATCATCAGCGCGAAGGCAAATGGTGCGGCCGATCCGACGATCAGGCGCACCGACGTGATCTGGCCTTGACGCGCGCCATATCCCTGCGCGCCGAACAAGGCCAAAGGCAGCGTACCGCCGACGATGCTGTA
The DNA here is from genome assembly GCF_001854865.1 of Rhizobium sp. LCM 4573. GTDB lineage: Bacteria > Pseudomonadota > Alphaproteobacteria > Rhizobiales > Rhizobiaceae > Neorhizobium. Next base: position 428,892 of record NZ_MDDW01000003.1, read on the forward strand.
AAGGCCATTACCCATGCCGAACAGGGCGGCGAACAGCATCGCGCCGGCAAAGGAAGGCGCCGTGACAAGCAGAAGGAGGAGCCCAACCGGCAGCAGCCCCGCCGAGATGATCGCGAGCGAGAGCTGCGACAGCTCAGCTCCGAAGATCATGTTGATAAAGCGGCTGGCCACCTGCGAGGGTCCGAACAGCGCGCCCACGGCAACCCCGGCCAGGCCGAGGCCGAGTGCTGCGAGCATTGGCAGCATGTGCACGAGGACCGCCGAGCTGATGAAGCTCTGCAGCGCGAAGGCGACCGCCATGAACAGGAAACCCTTGCCGCGAACTTCGGGCGGAAGGGTCCCCTGAAGAGGCGAATGGCTGTGAGCCACCGCCTCGACATCGGCCGATTCAGCTTCCCCTGCGGTTCGCCGCGACATCCACGCGTGGATCGGAAGACATAAGACCACGTGCAGCAGGGCGAAGACGAGATAGACCTGCTGCCATGTCAGAAAACCATGCAGCCAGGTCGTAAGCGGCCAGAAAATGGTCGAGGCGAAGCCCGCGATCAGCGTCAAATAGACGATGCAGCGCTGCGCGGTCCGTGGATGGCGCTGGACCAGCAGCGGAAACGCCGCGCTGTATTGCACGAGGGTCGATGCGATCTCGATCGCAAGCAAGGCGGGTACGAAGGCGATACCGGACGGAGCGAGCGCGCAGGCCGCAAGAGCCAGCGCCGCCGCCACCGAGCCTATCGCCATGATGCGGGCGGCGCCGAACCGATCGATCCAACGTCCCGCCAGAGGCGCCGCAAGCCCACCTGTCAGCAATGCGGCCGAAAGCGCCGCATAGATCCATTCGTTCGGCCATCCGAGATCCCGCGCCATGGAGGGCGCGAGAATGGAGAAGCTGTAGTAGAGCGTTCCATAGCCGATGATCTGCGTCAGGCCGAGTAAAGCGACATCCGTCCAGGGCCGCATGTCACATGGCCCTCAGCCCGATAGCCGACGCCAGCTTCGCGGCCGCCTCCTTGCGCTCGCTGTAACGGTCGGTGAGATATGCTGAGGTGTCGCGCGTCAACAGCGTGAACTTGACCAGTTCCTCCATGACATCGACCACCCGATCATAGTAGGAGGACGGCTTCATGCGACCGTCCTCGTCAAACTCCTGATACGCCTTGGCGACGGACGATTGGTTGGGGATCGTCACCATCCGCATCCAGCGGCCCAGTACCCGCATCTGGTTGACGGCATTGAAGCTTTGCGAACCGCCGGATACCTGCATGACGGCAAGCGTCCGCCCCTGTGTCGGCCRGATCGCTCCCACGGAGAGCGGGATCCAGTCGATCTGCGCCTTCATCACCGCGCTCATTGCGCCGTGACGTTCAGGACTGGTCCAGACCTGACCTTCCGACCAGAGCGACAATTCCCGAAGTTCCCTCACCTTCGGATGATCGATCTCGGCGCCGTCAGGCAATGGAAGATCGTGCGGATCGAAAACACGGGTCTCCGCCCCAAAAAGTTTCAGCAGCCGTTCGGCCTCCAGCGTGAGAAACCGACTATAGGAGCGTTCGCGCAACGAGCCGTACAGCAACAGGATACGAGGCGGATGACTTGCGGGAGCTGCGCGCAGCCGCTCAACAGACGGCATGTCGAGGCTTTTGTCATCGACATWGGGCAAATCACGCGGCATCAGCGGTTAACCTCGACGGCGGCTGTCGTCTTGTCGCCGTGCTCGTACCAGCCCTTCGAGCGGTTGACGATCCAGACGACCGAAAGCATCACCGGCACTTCAATCAGCACGCCGACGACGGTGGCGAGTGCGGCGCCGGAATGGAAGCCGAAGAGGCTGATGGCGGCCGCAACCGCCAGCTCGAAGAAGTTCGACGCCCCGATGAGCGCCGATGGGCCGGCGACGCAATGCTGCTCGCCGGTAACCCGGTTGAGCCAGTAGGCAAGCCCCGAATTGAAATAGACCTGGATCAGGATCGGCACGGCAAGCAGCGCAATCACCAACGGCTGGGCTATTATCTGCCCGCCTTGGAAGCCGAACAGCAGCACCAGCGTCGCCAAAAGAGCTGCGAGCGATGCAGGGCCGAGCCTCGCMAAAAGCCGATCGAGCGCGGATTGTCCGCCAGCGGCCAGTATCGAGCGACGAACGAGCTGCGCGACGATGACCGGGATGACGATGTAGAGCACGACCGACAGGATCAGCGTATCCCATGGCACGGTGATCGCCGACAGGCCGAGCAAAAGCCCCACGATCGGAGCGAAGGCCACAACCATGATCGCGTCGTTGAGCGCAACCTGGCTCAGCGTGAAATGCGGCTCGCCTTTCGTCAGGTTCGACCAGACGAACACCATCGCCGTGCAGGGCGCGGCGGCAAGGATGATGAGACCGGCGATATAGCTGTCGATCTGGCCGGCGGGCAGGTAGGGCCGGAACAGCCACCCGATGAACAGCCATCCGAGCAACGCCATGGAAAAGGGTTTCACCGCCCAGTTGACGAACAGCGTCACACCGATGCCACGCCAATGACGGCCGACCTCGCCGAGTGCGGCGAAGTCGATCTTCAAAAGCATGGGAATGACCATCAGCCAGATCAGCACCGCTACGGGCAGGTTGACCTTGGCGATCTCGGCAGCACCGATCACCCGAAACACGCCAGGCATGACATCGCCGAGCGTGATGCCGACGACGATGCAGAGCCCGACCCAAAGGGTAAGATAGCGTTCAAAACCGGACATGGTTCGCCCTCATTTCGCCACGCGCTGACCCTGCTCGTCCACGATGCGCTCGCCATCCTCCTTGATGAACGCGCCGCGCTGCGCAGGCAGCAGGTCGAGCACCAATTCGGAAGGACGGCAGAGTTTCACGCCCTTTGGGCTGACGACGATCGGGCGGTTGATCAGGATCGGATGCGCCATCATGGCGTCGAGAAGCTGGTCGTCGGTCAGGCCCGGATCGCCCAGGCCGAGCTCCGCATAGGGCGTGCCCTTCTCGCGCAGCAGCGCATGCACGGAGATGCCCATGCGCTCGATGAGCTGCACCAGCATCGTCCGCGACGGCGGCGTCCTCAGATATTCGACGACATGCGGTTCGATACCGGCATTACGGATCATCGCCAGCGTGTTGCGCGAGGTTCCGCAATCGGGATTGTGATAGATGATGACGTCCATGATGCACCTTACGCTGCGCTGTTTTGGGTTGAAGAAGCACCTTCCAACCGACCGATATCCACAAGCTTCGCGCCAAGCGATACCTTGTCGAGGCTTTCGACCGGGAGTGCGGCGAAGGCGGTGATGCGGTTTTTGAGATAGCGGAAGGCGGTGACGAAGGCCGCCTCCTTCTGGATGTCCGGCCCCTCCACCGCGGCCGGGTCTTCGATGCCCCAATGCGCCGTCATCGGCTGCCCCGGCCAGATCGGGCAGGCCTCGCCGGCGGCACTGTCGCAGACGGTGAACACGAAATCCATGACGGGCGCGTCGGGGTTGGCGAACTCCTCCCAGCTTTTCGAACGGAAACCCTCGGCCGGATAGTCGAAGCTTTGCAGTATCTTCAGCGCCAGGGGATTGACGGCGCCCTTCGGCTGGCTGCCGGCCGAAAAGGCGCGGAAGCGCCCAGCGCCGTCCTGGGCAAGAATGCTTTCGGCCAGGATCGAGCGAGCGGAATTGCCGGTGCAGAGAAAAAGCACATTGAAGATACGGTCGGGCTGGTGTGCATCAGGCATGACTGGCGCCTTTCGCGGGTTCGCAGCAGGAGGACAGCGCGGCAACCGCCGGATTGCAGACCTCCGGGTGACCCTGGCAGCAGTCGCGCATGAGGAATTCGACAAGACCGGAAAGCGCTGGATAAGCGGCGCTGTAGATGATCGACCTTCCTTCCCGACGGGACAGGACAAGGCCGGCCTGTTCGAGATGGCTTAAATGAAAGGACATGCGCGACGAGGATGCCCCGTCCATCGCCTGGCCGATCTCTCCCGCAGCCGAGCCTTCCGGGCCGGCCGCCACCAGAAAACGCACGATCCGCAGCCGGGTCTCCTGGGAGAGTGCGGTGAACGCGTCGAGAGCTTGTTTTTCGTCCATAATTATCTCAACATCTCAATAGATATTGAGATAATGGATATAGCAAGACCAGCCCCGAAACCAGCCCTATCTGCTGGTGTCGGCGCTTTATTTGAAGCCCATCGTGGAAAAGGTTCGGTGGCTAGACAGACAATCGGGCGCCCGATGACGCGGGCACCCGTCAGCGGCGGGTCAGTTAAGGGGGATGGCGTTGCCTTCCTTGCTCGCCTGATAGACTTCCGAAAGCTGGTCATACTTGCGGCTGATCGCATCGGCGCGCTGCTTCAGCAGCTCGCGCTGGGGCTCCGGCATGCCATCGATGAGTTCGCGGATCGACAGCGCTCTCCAAAAGGCGTTTTTCCTCCTGTAGCCGCCCGGCTCGAGCGTGAAGACCTCTTTGAGGATCTTCAGGTCATGAGGAATAGAAAACATATCGCGCGAATCTTCGTGGCTGAAGAAATAATAGAAATTGTCGAAGCCGGCCCATGTAATCGCCGAAAGACACATCGAGCAGGGTTCGTGGGTCGAAAGGAAAATGAGGTCGCGCGTGTCGGGCCGCTCGGCCTCCGCCATTTCATAGAACCGCTTCAGGGTATGCACCTCGCCGTGCCACAAGGGGTTCTCGGTTTCATTATTGGTTTCGACGAGCACCGTCGAAAGATCGGATTTCCTGAGTAGCGCGGCGCCGAAGACCTTATTACCCGCCGCAACGCCCCTCTCGGTGGCGGGGATGACGCCCTTTTCCATCGCGGTGAGCAGGGCGTCGAGGAGACCGTTCGTCTCTTCCTGTTGGGTCATTTCCATTGTTCCTTGACAGCTAATGCGCTTCTGAAGGTATCAGCGGCACTTCGATACCCTTGGCGTTGTAAAGTTTGCCGTTCAGGAAATAGTCGCCGTCGTGAAGAACCGCGATGTCCTGATAGCGGATCGTCCGTTCGCTTGCCGCCACGAACACCGATTGCTGATCCGAATTGCCGGTGGTGAAATGATTGAACAGCAGGTTGAGGCAGATCGCCATCAACGCGGCGGAACTGATCCCGGAATGGAAGATGGTCGCCACCCAGGTGGGGAAATGCTCATAGAAGTTTGGCGAGGCGATCGGGATCATACCGAAGCCGATCGAAGTGGCGACGATGACCAGGTTCATGTTGTTGTTATAATCGACCTTCGACAGGGTGCGAATTCCACTTGCCGCAACCGTGCCGAACAGCACGATGCCGGCTCCGCCGAGGACGGCGCTCGGAACCGCCGCGACAACGCGACCCATCACCGGCAAGAGCCCGAGAGCGACCAGGAAAACACCCCCGGTTGCCACCACGTAGCGGCTCTTGACGCCGGTTACCGCGACAAGCCCTACATTCTGGGCAAAAGCGCTTTGGGTGAACGAGCCGAACACGGGCGCTATGATGCTCGACAGCATGTCGGCTCGAAGCCCATCGCCCAATCGCCGCGAATCCACCTTCGTCTCGACGATCTCACCGACCGCGAGAATATCTGCCGACGTCTCCACGAGCGTCACCATGATGACGATGAACATGGAAATGATGGCGGCGATTTCGAATGTCGGATAGCCGAAGTGAAAGATCGTCGGGAGGGCAAAGAAGGGGCCGTCGGGTACCTGCGAAAAGTCGGCCATCCCGACAACGAAGGCGATGCCCGTTCCGATCACCAGCGCCAGCAAGATGGAAAGCCTCGATATCGACGGACTTCCGAGCTTGCTGAGTATCAGCACGATCACCAATGTCACCGCCGCCAGCTGGATATTGGCCGGGCTGCCGAAATCCGGTGAATTCTTGTTGCCGCCCATGGCCCAGAACGCTGCGACCGGCATGAGCGTCAGTCCGATCGTCGTTACGACGATGCCGGTGACGAGCGGCGGAAAGAAGCGCGTGATCCGCGAAAAGACCGGCGTGATGATCAGGCCGATCAGGGAAGCAGCGATAACCGCGCCGAGAATGGATTGAATGCCGCCATTGCCGGAGATCGCGATCATGGTCGCCACGCCGGAAAAGGAAACGCCCTGAACGAGCGGCAGCCGGCATCCGAAGAAGGGCAATCCCAGGGTTTGAAGGATTGTGGCAAGCCCGCCGGCAAAAAGCGAGGCGGTGATGAGCAGGCCCACTTCACCTGTATTCAGCCCTGCGGCCTGCCCCAGTATCAGAGGTACGGCGACGATGCCGCCATACATGGTGAGAACGTGTTGAAGTCCGTATGCTAAGTTGGCGCCAATGCTAAGCTTTTCGTCTTCCGGCCGCTCATTTTGCACCATTTGCTCTTCAGCGTTTGCCAAGGTAATCTCCTCCATACCTTTGCGATCGCCGCCTTTCCTCCAAGGCGGAAGCGAACGATATCTCAGCGAGAAGAGCGAGCCTTACAAAAAAAAGGCGAAACACCTTCAGGATTCGTGCCATCTCCAGCAACGCCGGGAGAGATCGAGCCATCGACCCCTCCCCTGCCTCTACATGGCAAACCGTTCCGCCAAAAAAATCAGCATGAGCACCGGCCCGCCCAAAAGCGCGATCAGCAGGATGGAGGATAGGAGCAGACCGCCGAGTAGGCGCAAGACTKTCTTTCGGTTCATGTTTCCTGCCTAGGCCGACAACCGAGGTTCGTTTTGTCGGCTGCGTTTTCACGACCGGACGAGCCGGTTACCAGAGGCCGACCCTGGGCTTCAACAATTGCGGCAACATTACCTGGTGGTCCTTCTTTCCCCGTAATGCTGCCGCAACCTTCGCGGCAGACAAGGACGGGACCGTTAGGGCGATGGACGATGAGACTTCTGTTGATAGAGGACGAGCCGGAATTGGCGAACGCGCTGTCGGCGGCGCTGAGCAAGCACGGGATCGTCACCGACCACACGATGCATCTCGATGACGCGTTCGAGCTGACGCGCCAGAACGATTACGATGCCATCCTCCTGGACCGCCGCCTGCCTGACGGGGAGGGATTGACCTTCATCCCGAAAGTAAGGCGGGCAGGCACCGAAACACCGATCATCGTGCTGACGGCGAGRAACGAACCGCTTGAGCGCGTGGAAGGGCTGGACATCGGCGCGGACGATTACCTCGGCAAGCCTTTCCTTGTGGAGGAACTGATGGCACGCGTGCGCGCGGTGTTGAGACGACCGTCCAGCCTGGCGGAGCCGAGCATCGCTGTCGGGCAGATGGTCATCGACCCTTTGCATCTGAACGTAACAATCGCCTCCACCCCCCTCGATCTGCCCCGCCGCGAACTCCTCGTGCTTGCGGCGCTCGCCAAGAGAAAGGACAAAACCGTCCTTCGTTCGACGCTCGAAGCGGCGGTCTATAATTACGAGGAAGAAATCCAGTCCAACGCGCTCGATGCGCATATCTCCAGGCTGCGCAAACGCCTGCAGGATGCCGGCGCTGGCGTTGCGATCCACAATATCCGGGGCGTCGGATATCTCCTGAAGGAAGAATGATGCGCGTGGCGAGCAGAACGAATCCATCGCTTTGGTGGAGGCTGAGCTGGCAACTCAGTCTGGTCATTATCTCAGTCGTCGTCGCAGTCATCATCGGGCTTTGTATATGGGCCACCACGGTCGTCTCACCAAATGTCGCCAGGGAAGACATGATTACCGAAGTCATCGCCGGAGCAGTGGAATTTGATGCGCAAGGCAGGCTTCAGCTTCGCGAGACAGGTGAGCTCAAGGCGCTCAAGGCCGAGCATCGCAGCCTTTGGTACGTCGTAGCGACGGTCGACGGGACTTCCGTTTCCTACGGCGCCGTCCCGCAGGTCTACGGCGAGGTCGCGCATCTGACGCATCTGTTCCAGGATGCGGATCTACGGGGATCAAAGAGTACGAGCGAGCTCGCATCGATMGAAAACGTGGAAACGGTGATCGGCGAAGTCCGGATTCTGTTTGGCGGCTTCAACGACTTAGGCTGGCCCGCTCTGGCGCTTCTCGCCAGGAGCTATCCGATCTACATACCGTTGGTCGCAATCGCGGTGCCTACCATTTTCCTCAGCGTCTTCAATATCGTGAGGCGTGCCGTGGCGAGGGTGAGTGATGTCGCTCAAAAGGCATCGGAGATCGAAGCGCGCCGGCCCGACGCGCGCCTCCCGGTGGACGGCATTCCCAAGGAAATCGCACCGCTCGTGGTGGCATTCAACGGAGCKCTTGGGCGGCTTGAGGATGAGTTCAGGAAGCGCCAACGCTTCCTGATCGATGCGGCGCATGAGCTGAGAACACCGATAGCGATCATGCAGACGCGGATCGACGGCATGCCTGAGGGGCCGGAACGCAGGCGTTTGCTGGACGACGTTGCGCGTTTGGCGGAGACGGCGGAACAACTCCTCGATTTCGAGCGTAACGATCAAGCAGCCGATCCCCATGAAGCGGTCGACCTCGTCGAGCTCACACGCATGATCGTGGCGGATCTCGCGCCGTTGGCGATTGCCGCAGGCTACCAGATCGCCTTTCAAAGCGACATCGAAAGCCTCGAACGCAAGGGCAGTCGTTCCGCTTTACGGAGTGCCGTCAGCAATCTGGTTCGCAACGCCATCGACCATGGCGGCAATCAAGGAATGATCACCATTTCGGTGTCTCCGGCCGGCGTGATCTCGGTGAGGGATGAAGGGCCGGGAATACCTGCTGAACATCAAGAACTGGTATTCGAACCGTTCTATCGGGTTACACCCAGGAGCAAAGGCGCCGGGCTTGGCCTCAGTCTTGTAAAGCAGATCGTCGCCAATCATCGGGGACAGGTYAGTCTCAAAAGCGGTTCGACCGGAACACAGATAGCGATCCGGCTGTGATGGAGACGCCCGGAGGCATTTCGCCGGTTTCCATCTCTGTTCAGGCGAACCTGTAATGTTGCGGCAATCCTTCATTCGCACTTTCGCCGCGTATCATCCCTCACGGAGACAGAGCGTGCGCAACAATCCATACATCAGATCACTTCTGCGACTTGTCGCGGCAAAGCCTTCGTCGTTGTGCTTATGCCTGGCTCTGCCGCTGATGATAAGTGGATGCACCTCGGTGCCTTTGAAGGAGGGTGGAACGCTTACCTCCTATAGCAATCTCGGCGCGCCAAAGGGAAAATTCTCCAAGAAACGGCTATACGTCGATGGGCAAGGTCTCGCTGCCGTGAAGACGGCCAGCATCGTGCCGACCACCTTCTCCTTCAGTGCCGCCTCCCGCATCAAGTCGGAAGCCGATCGCGCATTGGTATCCAACGCGCTGGACCGGGCGCTTTGCGTCTCGCTGAGCGACAGATACCAAATGGTGCCAGCCGGGCAACCGGCCGACCTGACGATCCGATCCGTCGTTACGGATATCGTTCCGACGAACAAGACAATGGCGGGGGTTGCCACCGTCGTGACAGTGGGCAGCAGTTTCGCCCTGCCCGTCAGCGTGCCGCGCCTGCCTTACGGCCTTGGCGGACTTGCAGTCGAGGCGGAGGCAGCCGATAGCAGCGGCACGCAGCGTGCAGCAATGGTTTGGGCTCGCGGCGCAAACTCGATCCAGAACAGTCCCCGCGTTTCCGAGGTGGGAGACGCCTATGGTCTCGCGACGAAATTTGCCGGCGATTTTTCGAAGATGCTCATCACAGGCAAGGAGCCAAAAGGGCTGGATCTCGATCTCTCGCTTCCATCGCGGCAGCGGGTGCAATCCTGGTTCGGCGGAAAGCCGAAATACGCCGCCTGTGACGCATTCGGCCGATCGCCGGGCCTGGTGGGAGTCGTGGCCAGCAAATATGGCGCGCCGCCGCAATGGACGGACAGGAAACCCAAGCCGTCCGTGACACACTGAGGCGCGCCGAAAGAACATCCCGAGTTGATTTTCCCCGCGCGACCGGTTAGCCCGTCTTTAGGCAGAAACCGGTCGCATCACCCATGTCAAACGCCGAGCGAACCAAGGCACTCGTAGAGCGTGTTCAGGAAGTCGCGGGCAGCCTGACCGAAACGGAACAGCGGCTGATCTCCGAACTCCTGAAGGCGCCGCGCGAGATCGCGCTCGGTACCTCCAGCGAATTTGCCGCAAGACTTGGCGTCCATGAAGCCACGACATCGCGTTTGTCGCGCAAGCTCGGCTTTTCCTCATACGCGCAGTTCCGCACTCATCTGCGCGACGAATTCCTGYGCGATTCCGCTCCGGCCAGCCGGATTTYGGCGACCCTCAGCGATACGAGGTCGCAAGGTTTCCTCCCTCTCTTGATCGAACAGGAGCTTGCGGCCCTGGCCGCGGTTTCGGACCATGTGACGGACGACCAGATCATCAAGGCGGCTGCCTTGCTCGACCGCGACCGGGTATTCATCTACGGGCATGGGAATGCGGAAACGCTGGCGATCCTGATGGAACGCCGGCTGCGCAGGCTTGGCACCACGACACAGCGGCTGACCGGCAACCGGCGCGATCTGGCCGAGCAGATGCTGACAGTCGGGCCAAAAGATTGCGTGCTGCTCTTCGCCTTTCGCCGGCAGCCCCCCGACTACGCCCATGTCATGGAAATCGCCCAGGAAATGAAGGCGCCGGCCCTGGTCATTTCCGGAACGATCGGCCCCTCGCTGCAACCGAAGCCCGACCTTTTGCTGTCCGCGCCACGCGCCGGCAGCCGCGACAGCTATCAGACGCTGACCGTTCCAATGGCCCTTTGCAACGCCACCATCCTCGCGCTCGCCGACCGCAAAGGAGCCGATGCGCTCGCCAAACTGGACCGGCTTGGCGAACTCATAACAAGATTTGAGGGATGATTTGCAAGTAAACTTGCACGTCATAAAAATGTAGCAAGAAAACTATACATGGGCTATAAATCCACCCAAGAGGAGACGCCCCATGTACAGAATACTTGCACCGCTCTGCGCGCTTGCGCTGGCGACCACAGCCCATGCCCAGGTTCTCGACAGCCAATCCACCGCAGAATTGCTGCCTCAGGCGCAGAAGGAAGCCAAGGTGACGGTCTATGCCTTCACCAGCCGCATCGGCCGCGTCGAGAAGGCCTTCGAAGCCGCCTATCCGGGCATCGACATGGTGACCTTCGACATGTCGTCTACCGAGCAGATCGCCCGAATCAAGAGCGAGGCCGCGGCCGGCGTGGCGGGCGCCGACGTCATTTACATTTCCGACGCCCCGGTCGTGCTGACCGAGCTGCTCAGCCAGAACCTCGTTGCACCCTATGTGCCGCCGCGCGTTGCCGGCGACCTGCCCGAACACTTCAAGTCCCCGCTTTTGRCTCAGCGCCTTTCGACCAAGGTGCTGATGTATAACGAGGAAGCACATCCGGACGGCTCGCCGGTCAAGAACATCTGGGCTCTCACCACGCCCGAATGGAAAGGCCGCGTGATCATGGTCGATCCGCTGCAGCGAGGCGATTATCTCGATCTCATGACAGAGTTTGTGCTGAAATCGGACGACATGGCCAAGGCCTATGAAGCCGCGTTCGGCAAGCCGATCAAGCTGGGCGACGGCATTGAGAACGCCGGAGAACAGTTCATCACCGATCTGTTCGCCAACGATCTGGTGCTCGTCGGCTCCACTGACGACGTCAACAAGGCCATCGGCGCGAAAGGCCAGCAGACCCCGCCGATCGGCTTCACCAGCTATTCCGACCGCCGTGACAACGAGGATGAGGGCTGGGCGCTGCAGGTTGCAAACGACGTAGAGCCTTCCAACGGAATCGTCTTCCCGACCTTCCTCGCGCTCAGTCCAAAGGCAGCCAATCCGGCCGCCGCACGGCTCGCCATCGATTTCATGATGGGAGACGAGAGCGAGACCGGCGGAGACGGGTTCAAACCCTTCTATGTCGCCGGCGACTGGCCGACCCGCACGGATATCGTCCCGCATTCGGATGCCATTCCCCTCGCCGACTTCAAAGGCTGGCAGATCGACCCCGCCAAGACGGCAAAGATCCGTGCCGAAGTCGCCGATTTCATCCTCGCGCTGCAGTAAATCCCGATAGGAGGAACGGGCGCGCGAGCGCCCGTTCCTCCGGAGTTCCGCATGACATTCCCGTTTCGCCGCTTGGGATCGCCTCTCGCACATCACGGCCTGACCATCGCGATGGCTGTGATCCTCATCGCTTTGGTGGCCGCTCCTCTCGTCACGATCCTCATCCAGACCCTGCAGCCTGCATCCGGTGCCGGCGCCTGGACGGATGTGCTTACGGGCCGCCTTTCCCGCAACCTGTTCTGGCGCCCGACCGCCAATACCATGATCATCGGGCTGGGGGTTGCCGCAGGCTGCGTGCTGCTTGGCGGCTTCCTCGCCTGGCTCGTGGTGATGACCGACATTCCCGGCCGTCCCGCCATCGCCTTCATGGCCACCCTTCCATTCATGATCCCGAGTTTCGCGACCTCGCTTGCGTGGGGCAGCGTCTTTCGCAACGGCCGTGTCGGCGGCGGCGGCGGGCTGCTCGAAGGTCTCGGGTTCAGCGTACCCGACTGGCTTTCCTGGGGCATGGTGCCGACGATCGTCGTACTCATCGCCCACTACTACGCGCTCGCCTTCACCGTCATCGCCGCAGCACTTGCCACGGTCAACGGAGATCTCGTCGAGGCCGCGCAGATGACCGGAGCCTCGCGCAGGCGCATCCTGCTGGGCATCGTCCTGCCCGTGGTCGCCCCGGCCATCATCGCTGGCGGCTCGCTCGCTTTCGCAGGCGCGGTGTCGAATTTTGCGGCCCCTGCCCTGCTCGGTCTGCCGGTGCGCATGCAGACCCTATCAACCCGTCTGTTTGGCATGATCGAGATCGGCCAGACGGAACGTGGCTATGTGCTCGCCATCCTGCTGATCGCGATCTCCGCGGTTTTTCTGGGAATTGGCAACAGGATCCTGAACAGCCGGCGCAGCTTCGCCACCATCAGCGGCAAGGGGGCCAGGCCGCGCCGTTTCTCGCTCAGCGGTGCAAGGCTGCCATTGGCGATACTTGCATGGGCCATCTGCATCCTCACCACCATCCTGCCCATCCTGCTTCTGCTTGCCGCAAGCCTTGCCCCGTCTTCGTTGTCGCTCTTCTCCAACTGGTCGCTGCATTATTGGATCGGCCAATCCGACCCTGCTTTCGCCCGCGGGCAGCCAGGCATCTTCCACAATCCGCAACTGATCTCGGCGCTCACCACGACGGTGATGCTCGGCGCGATCGTAGCGGTCGCCGCCAATCTTATCGGCATTCTTATCGCCGTCGCGCTCACCCGCCAGAAAGTCCCCATGCTGAGCAATCTGGTGTCCCAGATGAGCTTTCTGCCGATGCTTTTGCCGGGCATCGCCTTCGCTGCCGCCTATATAGCTCTCTACGGCGCCCCGATCGGCCCGCTGCCGGCGCTCTATGGCACGAAGCTGCTTCTCGCGCTCGCACTGACGGCCGCCATGCTGCCCTTCGCGGTGCAGACCGGGCGGGCAACCGTGGCACAGATTTCTGGCGATATCGATGAGGCCGCCCGCATGACCGGTGCCGGGTTTTTCCGCCGGCTGGGAGCAATCACCCTGCCACTCGCCATCCGCGGGCTTGCGGCCGGGCTGCTCATCTCCTTCGTCAATGTCATCGGCGATCTGGCGATCACCATCCTGCTCTATACGCCGACGTCGCCAATGTTGGCGGTCCTCTCCTACAGCTATGCCTCGGATGGGTTCCACCAGTTCGCCAACGCCGTCACCCTCGTCATTCTCGTCATTTCCATGCTCGCCACCGGTGCCGCCACGCTGCTGCAGGGCCGCCGGCGCCAGAACTTTGCCTGAGGCCACGCCCCGTGATTTCGCTCAACCAGGTCATCAAGTCCTTCGCCGGCACCAACGCCGTCGACAATGTCAGCTTTTCGGTACCGGAGGGTGCTTTCCTCGTACTGCTCGGTCCGTCCGGCTGCGGCAAAAGCACCATGCTGCGCATGCTGGCGGGGCTCGATCAGCCGACCGGCGGGCAAATCCGTTTCGGCGACACACTCGTGGCCGACGGCCAAACCGGCTTCGCCCTTCCGCCCGCCGGACGTAATGCCGGCCTCGTTTTCCAGTCCTATGCCTTGTGGCCGCACATGACGGTGGCCGGCAATATCGAATGGCCCCTCAAGGTGGCAAAGCTTCCCCCGGAAGAACGACGAACCCGGATCGCAACCGCCATGGAGATGCTCGGCATCTCGCAGTTCGCCAACCGCTATCCCGGCGAGATCTCCGGCGGCCAGCAGCAGCGCGTGGCGCTTGCCCGCATGATCGCCCCCCGACCGAAGATCATGCTCTTCGATGAACCACTATCCAATCTCGACGCCACGCTACGCGTCGAGATGCGGCTGGAACTCCTGAAGGTCCATGCTGCAAGCGGCGCCACCTCCGTCTACGTCACGCATGATCAGGTCGAAGCGATGACGATGGCGACGCATGTCGCGGTGATGAATCGAGGCCGGATCGAACAGTTCGATGCGCCCGAACGCCTGCTTTCAGACCCGTCTTCGGCGTTCGTCGCCGGCTTCGTCGGCACGCCGCCGGCCAACCTCATTCCGATAGCCGATGGTAAATGGTTCGGAACCATCCCCGACCCGAGCCTGCCCAATGTCATCGGACATGCCATGGTGCGCCCCGAGGCAATCGAGCTGGTCGACAGGCCGGGGCAGCGCACGCTGAATCTGACGCTTGCCGAAATCGTCCCCATGGCCGGCCGGCGTCTGGTGACCGGCATCGCCAACGGCATCCGGATTACCGCGATTTCGGACGATGCGAACAGAATTCTGCCGGAGCTGCACTTTCGTCTGCCAGCCGCGCCGGCCGCGATTTTCGTCAAAGAAGGAAAACGTATTTCATGAAACGCATTCTACTGGTGCGACACGGCGAAAGCGAATGGAACGCAGTCCGCCGCCTGCAAGGCCAAGCCGATATCGAGCTTTCGCAACGGGGCGAGCAACAGGCCTGCGCGCTGGGCCCGATGGTCGCGACCTACAATCCTGACCTTGTTCTCACATCCGACCTGAACCGCGCCGCCAGGACAGCCGCACTGCTCGGCTATCCCGAAGCGATCAAAGAGCCGCTGCTGCGCGAGCAGAATGTCGGGAAGTGGACGGGTGCTGAGATCGCACAGCTGCTGGCAGAGACACCGCACGACTATGCGGGCTGGCGGGCCGGAACCTTCGCGCCTGAAAACGGAGAAGTCTGGGCCGACTTCCGCGCCCGTGTCGGGCATGCCATGAAGCGCGCGATCGAAGCGAGGGAACAAACCGTTCTGCTGGTCTGCCACGGTGGCGTGATACGCGCCGCGCTCGACGGTGCGCTCGGGCTGCCGCCGGCCCGCATCATCCCAGCCGGCCCCGCAAGCCTCACCATCCTTGCTTTCCCCAAGGACGAGGCTAGGCTCGAAGTCTTCAACGCCACCACGTTCGCGCCTCAGCTCGACGCACCGGACTGAGCCCGGCTGGACGTAGTGCAAGACACCGCGCTCAATGATCCGGCTCCGGCGCGGTCAGATAGCTGATCACCGCGTCCGCGATCAATTTCTTGTGGCGATCATAAAATTCCGGAGCGGAAAGATCGCGGCGGAAGATCGTTCCGAACGTATATCTGTTCGATACGCGGAAAAAGCAGAAGGCGCTGATCAGCATGTGAATGTCGACGGGATCGGCGTCCCGCGAGAAGGTGCCTTCTGCCACGCCCCGCCGGATGATCGCAGCAATCATCTCGATGACCGAGACGTTCAGGTCGCGGATCGCTTCCGAGCGCAGCATATGCGCGGCATGATGGATATTCTCGATGCTGACAAGGCGCACGAATTCGGGATTGGCCTCGTCGTGGTCGAAAGTCGTCGAGATGAGCGTCCGGAGCGCCTCTTCCGGCGGCAGGTTGGCGAGTTCGAGATCGGCCTCCAGCGTGCGGATCTTGCGATAGGAACGTTCGAGGACGGCGAGGTAGAGCCCTTCCTTGCTCCCGAAGTAATAATAGATCATCCGCTTGGAGGTACGGGTCTTCTCGGCGATCGCATCGACCCGCCCGCCGGCCAAGCCGTGCGTAGCGAACTCCTCCGTAGCCACGTCCAGAATGTCCTCCTGGGTGCGTTGCGGATCGTTCTTTCTGCCGTTCTCGCGCTTCGCCGCCATCCTCAACGCCGCTTTCGTTTGCCTGCCGCCTGCCTTTGGTCGAGAGATGCCGGCGAGCCTCGATCTGCCCACTCTTTATTTTCTGCATCTTTTCCAAAGTCATAGCGGGCTTGTCTGTCGCTTTCAATAGATGCCGCTTGACATACTCACTAGTTCGTACATTTTGAGGAAATGTCAGCCGGTTCCTGAGGAGGCGACCGGTGACGGAGGGCATCTTGCCAAGGTAGGTCAAAGGGCGGCTGTTTTCGTAGCTGCCATTTTTCACCATCCGCGACGAGGCCTCGGGAGGACTGCCGGACATGACACGAATTATCGATTTCTACTTCTTCGCCCTGAAGGTCGCCATTGCGCTGCTTCTGGCTGCAATGATCGTTCTCGTCTTCGGGAACGTGGTCCTTCGCTACGCCTTCAACCAGGGCATTACCACCTCCGAGGAGCTCTCCCGCGTCTTCTTCGTCTGGCTGACCTTTCTGGGCGCCGTGGTGGCGATGCGCGAGCACGGACATCTTGGCGTTGATTCGCTGCTCAAGCGGCTGCCACCGCGCAGCGCGCGGATCGCGGTGCTCCTGGGACAGGGGCTGATGCTGATCGCTACCTGGCTGATGATCAGCGGAAGCTGGACCCAGACCCTCATCAACCTGCCGGCCGGTATGCCAGCCACCGGAATTTCGATGGGCTGGTTCTATGGAGCGGGGCTCGCCTTCGGCATTCCGACTTTCCTGATCATTCTCTGGGACATGTTCCAGGTGGCGACCGGCCGCATCGATCTTGCGACGGCACAGCTCGTTCGTGACAGCGAGGAGGAGGTTGCCCATCCCGATGCTTCGGCCACCGCCTCCGGCGCGACCAAGGCCTGAGGAGGAGACGCGAGATGACGCTTACGATCTTCCTCGGCGCTCTCCTCGGCCCCATGGCGCTCGGCGTGCCCATCGCTTTCGCGCTGATCCTCAGCGGTGTCGCGCTGATGATGTACATGGACATCTTCGATGCGCAGATCGTCGCGCAGAACGTTTTGAACGGTGCAGACAGTTTCCCGCTGATGGCCGTGCCCTTCTTCCTGCTCGCGGGCGAAGTGATGAACACCGGCGGGCTTTCGAAGCGGATCGTCAATCTCGCCATGGCCCTCGTCGGTCACGTTCGCGGCGGCCTCGGCTTCGTAACGATCTTCGCGGCCTGTGTGCTGTCGAGCCTTTCCGGCTCGGCCGTGGCCGATGCGGCAGCGCTCGGCGCGCTGCTCTTTCCGATGATGCTGAAATCCGGCCATGATCCGGCCCGCAGCGGTGGCCTTCTCGCATCCGCCTCGGTCATCGGCCCGATCATTCCACCCTCGATCGGCTTCATTCTCTACGGCGTCGTCGGCGGCGTCTCGATCACCAAGCTCTTCCTCGCCGGCATCGTGCCGGGACTGCTGATCGCCGTCGCTCTCTGCATCACCTGGATGATCATCGCCCGCAAGGAACAGTTCGAACTGCCGGCAAGAGAAAGCGGAGAGGTTCGGCTCAAGGCATTCCTGGATGCCGCCTGGGCGCTGATGCTGCCGGTCATCATTATCGTTGGACTGAAGTTCGGCGTCTTCACGCCGACCGAGGCTGGCGTCGTGGCGGCCGTCTATTCGCTGTTCGTCTCGATGGTCATCTACCGCGAACTGCCACCTTCACAACTCTTCCCGGTCTTCGTTTCGGCGGCGAAGATCACCGCGGTCGTCATGTTCCTCGTCGCCTGCGCCGCCGTTTCGGCCTGGCTGATCACGGTTGCCGACGTTCCGGGCGATCTCGTCAGTCTCCTCGAGCCGCTGATGGACAACCAGACCCTGCTGCTGATCGCGATCATGGTACTCATCGTGCTCGTCGGCACCGCCATGGACATGACCCCGACCATCCTCGTGATGACGCCGGTGCTGATGCCGATCATCAAGCAGGCGGGCATCGATCCGGTATATTTCGGTGTGCTGTTCATCATCAATAATTCGATCGGTCTCATCACGCCGCCGGTCGGCACCGTGCTCAACGTCATTTGCGGTGTCGCCAAGCTGTCGATGGAAAATCTCATGAAAGGTGTGATGCCCTTTATGATCGCCGAACTGATCGTCCTGTTCCTCCTCGTCCTCTTCCCGCAATTGGTGACCGTTCCGGTCGCCTGGTTCGGACATTGAGGCGCAAGGAGAGAACAACCATTTCAACCGGCCGGGAAACGGCCAAATCTGGGAGGAAAGCATGTTCAACAAGATGAAGAAACTGGCACTTGGGCTCGCCTTGCCGGCGCTGCTGCTGGCGGGCACGGCATCTGCCGAAATAGGCTCGCATACGCTGAAATTTGCGGCGGCCAACAACAAGGGCCATCCGCAGGTCACCGGCATGGAGAAATTCGCCGAGATCGTCAAGGAGAAGAGCGGCGGCAAGATCGAGGTCAAGCTCTTCCCCGGCGGAGTGCTCGGCGGCGACGTGCAGACCGTCTCGGCGCTGCAGGGCGGCGTGGTCGAAATGCTGGTGCTCAACGCCGGTATCCTGGCCAGCAACGTCAAGGCTTTCGGCGCCGTCGACCTGCCGTTCCTGTTCAACAGCGGCGAGGAAGCCGACAAGGTGATGGACGGCCCGTTCGGCGACAGCCTCCTCCAGAAGCTGCCCGATACCGGTCTGATCGGCCTCGCCTACTGGGAACTCGGCTTCCGCAACCTGACGAACAACCGCCATGCGATCACCAAGCTCGAACACATCAAGGGCCTGAAGATCCGCACGCTTCAGTCGCCTATCCCGATCGAACTGTTCAACGGTCTCGGCGCAAATGCCGTGCCGCTGCCCTACACGGAACTTTATACGGCACTCGAAACCGGCACAGTGGACGGCCAGGAAAACCCGGCTGCCAACATCATCAACGCCAAATTCTACGAAGTGCAGAAATATATGACGCTTAGCCGTCACCAGTACAATCCGCAGATCGTGCTGATCAGCAAGAAGTTCTGGGACGGCCTGAACGACGAAGAGAAGGCTGTTCTACAGTCGGCGGCGACCGAAGCCCGCGACTTCCAGCGCCAGGTCTCGCGTGAGGCGGATTCCAAGGCGATCGACGAGATCAAGGCGACGGGCATGCAGGTCGACGAACTGAGCCCGGAAGAGACGCAGAAGCTGCGCGACGCCGTAAAGCCGCTGATCGACAAGTTCAGCACCGAGATCGGCACCGAGACCGTCTCGCTTCTCTTCAAGGAACTGGACGCCGTCCGCAAATAACGACAATGCCGGCCCGTCGCCGCGACGGGCCGGTTCTCCAATACCGCGAGGACGACAAGCGCAATGGCCGAGACACTCCTGAAAACTCTCAAAGCCGGATTAATCGGTTCGGGCATCCAGGCCTCGCTGACACCGGCAATGCACATGCACGAGGGGGCAGCCCAAGGCCTGGCCTATGATTACCAGCTCATCGATCTCGCTCAACTCGGCCTAACACCCGACGGTCTGCCCGGCCTCCTGGAGCGGGCGGAAGCAGAGGGATTTGCCGGCCTCAACATCACCCATCCATGCAAGCAGCTTGTCATTGCACATCTCGACGAACTCTCGGACGAGGCGCGCGCACTTGGCGCGGTCAACACCGTGGTGCTGAAGGATGGCCGCCGCTACGGCCACAATACGGACTGGTGGGGGTTTGCCGAAAGCTTCCGCCGCGGCCTCCCGGATGCCGATCTCTTCTCCGCAGTCCAGCTTGGCGCAGGCGGCGCCGGCGTGGCGACCGCATACGCGATCCTCACCCTCGGCATGAAGCACCTGACGGTCGTCGACCGAGAACTGGAACGTGCGGAGCAGTTGGCAGAAAGCATGTCCGGCCTTTTTCCAGAGGCTTCCGTTCATGCCTCGAGCGATATCGCAGCAGCGATGGCTAAGGCAGCCGGCATCATCCACGCGACGCCAACCGGCATGGCAAAATATCCCGGTCTGCCAATGCCGGCGGAGCTTCTTAGGCCAGAGCACTGGGTTGCCGAAATCGTCTATTTCCCGCTGGAGACCGAGCTCCTGCGTATCGCGAGGCAAAAGGGATGCCGCACTCTTAACGGCGGCGGCATGGCCGTCTTCCAGGCGGTCGGCGCCTTCCGGCTCTTTACCGGGCGTGAACCCGACGCCCAGCGGATGATGCGCCATTTCCAGACCATGACAGGGTGACCGCAACCACCGATACGAGGATTAAGCCATGAAAACCTCCATAGCCACGGTATCGATCAGCGGCGAATTGCCCGAAAAGCTCGAGGCGATCGCGAAGGCCGGTTTCGAGGGGGTGGAGATTTTCGAGAACGATTTCCTGGCCTTCGACGGAAGCCCGGCGGATGTRGGAGCGATGGTGCGTGACAAGGGGCTGGAGATCACCCTTTTCCAGCCCTTCCGCGATTTCGAGGGCATGCCGGCCTCGCACCGCTCCCGCACCTTCGACAGGGCCGAGCGCAAATTCGACGTCATGCAGGAACTCGGCACCGACCTTCTGCTTGTCTGCTCCAACGTCTCTCCCGTTTCGCAAGGAGGCATCGACAGGGCGGCGGCGGATTTCCACGAACTCGGCGAGCGGGCCGCAAACCGCGGGCTGAAGGTCGGCTATGAGGCTCTCGCCTGGGGGCGGCACATCAACGACCACCGCGACGCCTGGGAAATCGTCCGGYGGGCCGATCATCAAAATATCGGGCTCATTCTCGACAGCTTCCACACGCTGTCGCGCAAGATCGATATCAATTCGATCCGCTCCATCCCGAAGGACAAGATCTTCATTGTCCAGCTTGCAGACGCGCCGCTGATCGACATGGACCTTCTTTACTGGAGCCGGCATTTCCGCAACATGCCGGGCGAAGGCGATCTGCCGGTGACGGAATTCACCACGGCGGTCGCCGAGACCGGCTATGACGGCTATTTCTCGCTGGAAATATTCAACGATCAATTCCGCGGCGGCTCCACCCGGTCGATCGCTGCCGACGGACATCGCTCGCTGATCTATCTCGGCGACCAGGTGCGCCGCAGCCCGGATGCGCAAAGCCTCTCGGTGGCCGCCATGCCCGAGCCCGCCACCGTCGAAGGTGTCGGTTTCGTCGAATTCTCCACGGACGAGAAGGATGCCGCCGATCTTACCGCTAGCCTCAGGATGCTCGGCTTCCGCAGGACGGCGGTTCATCGAAGCAAGAAAGTCAGCCTGTTTGCCCAGGGCGATATCCGGCTCCTGGTCAATACGGAGGAAGCGGGCTTTGCCAACGCAGCCTATGCGGTGCACGGCACCTCGGCCTATGCGATGGCGTTGAAGGTCTCAGATGCAAGGGCGGCGATGGAACGAGCTCTGGCACTGGACGCCGAGCCATTCAGCCAGCCGGTGCGCAGCGGAGAGGTGGAGATACCGGCGATCCGCGGCGTCGGCGGCGGGCTCATCTACCTACTGGACGAAAAGACCGATCTCGGCCGCATCTGGGAGATCGACTTTACACCCGTCGACGATGACGGCGGCAAGATCGCGGATGCCGGGCTCCTGCGCGTCGATCATGTCGCTCAAACGGTTTCCTATGACGAGATGCTGAGCTGGCAGCTCTTCTATACGTCGATCTTCGAAGCCCGTAAGACACCGATGGTCGACATCATCGATCCGGCCGGGGTCGTGCGCAGCCAGGTGGTGGAGAACGCGAGCGGCGCGCTTCGCATCACCCTCAACGGCGCGGAAAACCGCCGCACGCTCGCCGGCCGCTTCATCGCGGAGAAGTTCGGTTCGGGCATCCAGCATCTCGCCTTCCATACAGACGACATCTTCGCCACCGCCGAAGCACTCAGGAAGAACGGGTTTCGCCCGCTTCCCATATCGCCCAACTACTATGGAGATGTGGAGGCGCGGTTCGGGTTGGACGCCGAGCTCACCGAACGCCTCAGGGCGGAAAACATCCTCTACGATCAGGACGAGCACGGCGAATATTTCCAGCTCTACAGCAGCACGCTCGGCGACGGCTTCTTCTTCGAGATCGTCGAGCGCCGCGGCTATCGTGGCTATGGCGCACCGAACGCCATCTTCCGCATCGCCGCGCTGAAAAAGGCACTCGGACCCGAAGGTCTCCCGAGGGTCTGAAGGGATCGACTAACGCGGCAACCCGGCACGCTTCGCCGGCCGCTCGTCGAGCGGACAGGTCTTGCAAAGCGAGAGGCTTGGAATCAGGTAGCGGATGCAGCAGACGCGCCGCTTGCGCACGGTTTCCCCGCCTGAGGCCGAATACCTGACGGGTTCGAAGACCCTGTTCGGCTGCCTGTCACGCCAGGACCGGCTCGACAGAAGCTGTCTGGCGTGGATAACGCCCGCATGTTCCTCGCCGAGTTTTCTCGCGCAGGAGGCAACGACATTTTCGATGATGTTGCCGGCATTGCTCCAAAGCACCTTCTGCGACAAACCACTCGCGGCCGAAAGTGCCGGAATGATCAAGGAGAGATGCCCGTCGATGAGATCCTCGAAACGCACCATGAAGTCCGAAGGCGTGAATGCCTGCCCCCCGTCGCGCAATCGAAAGGCCTCTGCCCTGCCGTCCGGCGACAGGATGATGCCGGTCTCCTCAAAACCGATCGGCAGCTTGCGATCGAGAACGATATTGGCGGCAAGGACCGGTGTGACCAGGCGCGACAGATACCATTTCGACCATTGGGAGGCGACGGCGCGAGGCTCCGCTTCGGCATAGTTTTCACCAAAGCGGTTCAACAGCAGGGCGAGCCTATTCTTTTCCAAGAGCGCGCTGCAAGCCATATGCGGGCGCTCGTCGGCGGCAAGAACAAGATGGTCGCCGAGCGCTTCGAGATCACCGGCAAAGAGCGGAGCGAGCGAAGATATCATCGTCTGATCGCCAACAGGATGAAGTAAAGGCCGCCGAGAAGTGTGGCAACAATTCCGGCCGGAACCTGCCAGGGAAAGGCTATGTTTCGGCCGATCCAATCCGCCAGCACCATGATGATCGCGCCGATGATCGCCGCGCCATAGACCTGCGTCAGCGGCGTCCTGAGACCGGAAATGCGGGCAAGGTGGGGGGCAGCAAGTCCCGCAAAGCTCAACGGCCCCACGATCAGCGTCGCAACGCCGGTCAGAACGGCGGTGAACACCAGCAGCAACAACCTGCTTGCCGCGAGCGGCACGCCGATGGCTGTGGTGACCCCTTCCCCTAGCGGCAGGATCCGCAACCAGCGCCCGAACAACGGGACGAGCCCGAGCGACAGGCCCGCGATAGAGATGATGATCCAAGCATCTTTCTGTGTCACGGAATAGGTCGAGCCTGCAAGCCAGCCGAGCAGCCGCAGCACACGGATATCCCCAAGCAGAGTCAACAACGACCCCAGCGAGCCGGAGAGCGCTCCGATGGCGACGCCGACCAGCAGCATGCGTTCAGGGCTGAACATCGAGCGGCTGCCGAGCCACAGGGTGAATACGAGCGCCGTGAACGCGCCGCCCGCCGATAACAGCATCATGGTCTCTCGTGGTAAAGGCGGCAGGAGGAAGACGGCGACCATCAGGATCAGCGCTGCGCCGGAGGAGATGCCGAGCAGTTCCGGGCTTGCAAGCCCATTTCCTGTCAGCCRCTGGAGGGCGCTCCCCGCAATGGCAAGCATGATGCCGCCGCCGGCCGCCGCGACAATCCGCGGTAGCCGCCAAGGCAGCAGCTCGCCTATTTGACCGGTGCCGGCGATGAACCATCCCTCCGGCAACCGGCCGACAAACAGGGCCAACAGGAGCGTGACGACCAGCAACGAGGCAGCAATCAGGAACCAGGAAGAAGCACTGCCGTCGGAATGTTCGGCGGATCGGCCGTCGCGCGGCGGCTGTTGCATCTCGGTCCGCATCCGACAGATGAGCCATACCAGAAGCGGCGTTCCGAGAAGCGCGGTTACGGCTCCTGCCGGCACATCTATGCCACCAGCGAGAAGAAGAACGCCCTGGTCGACAAGTGCCAGAATGCCAGCGGCGATCAGCGGGCCATGGATCAGGCGATCGGAAAGCCGCCTGGCGCCGGAAAGCCGCGCGATGGCAGGCCCCGCAAGCCCGATGAAACCGATGATCCCCGCATAGGCGGCGACGAGCGCGCTCAACAGGGTCCCAGCGGTGAAGACGGCCATCCGCATCACCGGAACCGAAACACCGGCGCTGCGCGCGCTCGCCTCGTCGAGGTCGAAAAGGTCCATCGGTCTTCTGAGGAAGAACGTCACAATACCTGCGGCGACAAGGGCGAGGGAAAGCCTCCGTACCTGATGCCAATTATCCTGCGCCAGCGAGCCCGTCTGCCAGGCCAGCAGGTCGCTCAGCTCCTCGAAATGGGTCAGGAAGAACATGCTGCTCAAGGCTTCAAGGCAAAGCGACAGGACAAGCCCCACCAGAATGACCGTCAGCGGTGCGAAACCGGCGCGCACCGCCAGCAACCCGACCGCACCCAGCGCCAGCATGCCGCCGAGGAAGACCATCGGCTCTTGCCCATGGACGAGAAGACCGGGCGCCCACAGGGTGGCGGCGACCAACGAAAATTTCGCACCGGCAAATACGGCTAAGGTTCCCGGTTCGGCCAGCGGGTTGCGCAGCATCTGCTGGAAGAGGACGCCGGAAAGACCGAGTGCCGCCCCCGCGACGAGGCTAAGGGCGAACCGCGGAAGCAGCCCATACTGAACGACAATCGTGGCGAGACCTGCATCGGATGCCGTGAACAACTGCCGCCAGTCCGTCAGCCTCGCACTGATATTGAGCAGAAGGAGACCGAGTGCCGCGCTGAACAGCAAGGCGGCCAGTATCGGGGCAAAGCCATGGTTTCGTATCGCAGGCAGTGAACCGGCCATCGCCATGATCAGCCCTCCGCCGGCAGAAGCGCTGCAAGCTGGCCGGCAAGCCGCATCGCGCTTACCACGCCCCCGCTCGGATACACCACAGACATTCGGGTTACGCGGTTTTGCCGCACGGCGGGCAGTGCCTGCCAAAGCGGGCTTTCGGCAAGCCTCGCCATCGCCAGATCCGTTTCGCGACCGCGATCGAAATGCACGATGCGCGCTTGTGGGTTGCCGGCAAGTTGTTCCACGCTGATGGACGCGACACCGGAAGCGTTGACGTGGCCTTGCCAGGCATTGGTGAGGCCGAGACGGGTCAGAACATCGCCGACCAGGCCGTTCCCGCCGAAAATGGCCGCGTGACGGCCATCCTGGTTGAAGCGGCACAGATAGAGCGGCGGCAGAGATTTCGACTGCAGCTTTGCCCGCGCCTCCTCGATCGCCGTTTCGCATCGCCCCAACCAATCCTCGGCCTGACGCTTTCTGCCGACAACCGTCCCGAGCTGGCGCAGGAGCTCCTGTGCATGCTGGACCGCCGGCGTTTTCGCGGGAAAGGAATTGAGCGACAGTGTGGGCGCGATGGCGCGAAGGGTTTCAAGCCCGCTTGCCTGCCACTGCGCCATAACGATCAGATCCGGCTTCAGGAATTGCAGGTATTCCACGTTGGGCTCCTGCAGCGGACCGAGATCGACGGCTTCGTCATCAAGCACCGGCTCGGCCACCAGCCTTCGATAAAGCGGCACATTTGCGACTGCCAGAGGCGCAATGCCGAGGGTGAGCAGCAGCTCCGTCACCAGCAGCTCCATGGAGACGATACGGCGAGGCTTCCCTTCCGCCTTGCCGTCGCGCGCGAAAGCGGAAAGGGAGGCAGCGAGCGCTCCCTTCAGCAAGTCCCTTCTGGCAACGACCGATCCTACCATTTATAGGAAAGCGTCGCCGTGACTGTCAGCGGCTCACCATAACGGCAGCCATCCGAATAGACGCAGGTGTAGAACTCCTTGTCGAAAAGATTGCGCGCGTTCAATTTCAGCGTCGCACCTTCGAGATCCTTGTTCATGGCGCCGAGATCGAAGCTCGCCATCGCATCGACGAGAACATAGCCTGGGACATCACTGCTGCTGTCGATCAGGTTCGTCTCGCCGATGTAGCGGATACCCGCGCCGACGGTGACGCCCTCCAGGCCAAGGTCGTCAAGCTTGTAATCGGCCCACAACGCGAAGGCATTTTTGGGCACGAGCGAAATCTGTTCCCCGATATAGGCGGGCAGAGCGTTTTCGGTGATTTTCGCATCCGTGTATGTATAGGAGGCGATCAGGCCGAGATCGCCGAACTCCGCGCGCGCTTCCAATTCCAGGCCCCGGGAGCGGACCTCGCCATATTGGTAGGTTAAACCGCCGGCGTCGACGGTCGTTAGGTTCTTCTGCGTCAGTTCGTATATCGCCGCGCTGAGAAGAAGATTGCTGCCATCGGGCTGATAACGGACACCTGCTTCGTATTGCAGCCCCTCGTTCGGCTTCAGTGCCTCTCCCGTACGATTATCGAAACCGACCTGTGGTTCGAAGGATTGGGCCACGCTTACATAAGGCGCGAGACCGTTGTCGAAGAGATAGACGAGACCGGCCCTGCCCGTCAGAGCACTGTCGTTCAGCTCCGTCACCGCACCGTTCTGGTACGACCGTCTCCGGCCGTCACTCCAATCTTGCCGAGCGCCAAGCAGGAGTATCCAATGATCGTCGAATTTGATCTGATCCTGCAGGTAGATGCCATATTGGTTGCTGATATCGTCAAAACCCCGATTGACTGCGTAGCTGACCGGCGGATCGGTCAAAATCGCGCCGGTGTCGAGGTCGAGAATGCTGTATCCGGAACCACGATAGCGATCGTTGTCATAGCTGCGGCGGTAATAATCGAAACCCGCCAGAAGCGTGTGTTCGGTCCCGGCGGCATCGAAGGAGTATTCGACGGAGGTATCGGCGGCGACGCCGTATGAACGCTCATAACGCTTGCTCGCCAGCCTGTAGAGATCTCCACCCGTCAGCGAAAGGGGCGCGATATTGCCCATCATATAGTCCCATTGGACATCGGACTTGAAATAGCGAGCGTTGTTTCTGAGCTTGATGCCGCTGTCGAACTCGTGTTCGAAAAGATAGCCGATCGTATAGGCATCGCCGTTGTAGCGATCGAAATCATCATTGCCGAGAAAGGCATCGCGGGGGATGTTGCCTCCGCTGACATCCTGATAGAGCAGCGGCGTCGCAAATCGCGTATGGAAATGCGTATAGCTTGAAAGCAGCGTCAGCGACGTCGCGTCGTCCGGCGCGAAGGTCAAAGCAGGAGCGATATAGACCTTGTTGTCGGGCGTCTCATCGACCCAGTTGTCCGCGTTGCGAACCAGTCCGGTCAAACGGTAGGTCAAAACGCCGTCATCGGTAATAGGACCTCCGAAATCGGCGGATATCTGTTTGCGGTCATAACTGCCGTATTCGATATTGACCTCACGAAGCGGCGTGTCCGTCGGCCGCTTTGAAATGGCATTGACGACCCCGCCGGGGGTGAGCTGACCATAGAGCATCGAGCCTGCGCCGCGCATGATGTCGATGCGCTCCAGCCCGTAAGGCTCCTGCCCGCCGTCATAGACGTTCGACTGATACTTCAAGCCGTCGCGCAGGTTTCCGGAATTGCCGGTGGCGATGTTGAACCCACGGATGGTGAAATCGTCCACCGCCCGGCTGAAAGCACCCGATTGGCTGACGACGCCCGGAGTGTAGGATAGTGAACTGGCAATCGAGCTCGCGCCCTGGCTGGTCATTTGGTCGGCGGTGACCACCGAGATGGCCTGCGGCGTCTCGATGAGCGGCGTGTCCGTCTTGGTGCCCGCCGAACTCACGCGCGCCACGTAGCCATCGACCCGCCCGGACGCGCTCTCGCCCTGAACGACGATCGTTGGAAGGATCGTCGAGCTGTCATCGGTGCTGCTCGTGACGAGCTCTCCCGCAGGTGCATGGATGGTGACCGTGCCTGGATTGGCAAAACGATAGGAAAGCCCTGTTCCGGTAAGCAGCCGATCCAAAGCCTGCTCCCTGCTCATCACGCCGTTTACGCCCGGCGATTGCTTGCCGCGTGCAAGCGCTGCCGGATAGAGAACCTGCAGGTCGGTGCGGTCGCCGAAGGCCGAGAGCGCCGCGCTCAACGATGAGGCCGGGATGGAATAGGAGGAGGCGGCCTGCTGGTTGATGCGCGGAACGGTCGGCGTGGAGCCTTGCGCCAGTGCGGTAAACGGCAGCAAGGCCGCGCTCACAAACAGGGCCGCAGCGAGCCGTTGCATATTCGTGTTCTTGTGCTGTCCCTTTGACGCGGCGCCTACCATGATCCCCATTCCTGTCCACTACCAGCGTGGCGGCTTTCGCCACACATGCGCTAAGACGGATCAGGCGATCTCCACCTCACCCCAAAGATGAAAAAGAATCGCGATGCTCATGCCGGAAGCAGAAGGACGATGTATGGGGTGACTTCAAACGCGCGGACCGGCAATGTCTCGACGATCGCATCGAGCACGCCCTCCGGATTGCCGACGTCGAAAATGCCGCTGACGCGTAAATTTCGGAGCCTGTCGTCGAGAATTCGGATCGTGCCCCTGCGGTAGCGATTTACATCCGAGACGACCTGGCCGAGCGGCTTGTCCTCGAAAATCAGCCTGCCGCGACGCCAGGCGGTCTCGACCTCCGTGTCTGCCCCCTCGACGAGACCGAGACCATCCCGGCTGAAGGAGACGACCTCTCCCGCGTTGACACGAATACCTGCGCCATTGGGCGCGACGACCGAAACGGCGCTTTCCTGCACGCTTGCTGTCACCGCATCCTCCCAGAGATGCACCACGAATTGCGTCCCGAGCGCCGTCACCGTGCCCCCGGCCGCGACGACGGAAAAGGGCCGTGCTTCGTCTCTGGCGACATCGAAATAGGCCCGGCCGCGATGAAGCACGAGCCCGCGCCGGGAGGCGGTATAATCGAGCGAGAGCGCGCTATCGGCATCGAGCGTCACGCGCGTTCCGTCATCGAGCGTGAACTCGCCGATCTCGGCGACCGAGGTGAACTGGTCGCTGTAAAGATAGTCGGACGCCCCGCCCATCCAGGCGGCAGCGCCGGCCGCCGCCAGCATCGCACCGGCGCCAAGCAGGCCGCGCCGTGATAACCGGGCAGTCTGGGTTCGGTTGCCGGTCCTTTCCTTGCGCGCAGGCACACGGGCGTGATCGAGATCGGACCACATCCGCTGGAGGCGARCATATTCCTCCCGATTTTCCGGACAGTCCGCAAGCCATGCGGCAAGCCCGCTTCGATCGGAAGCCGTGGCTTCGCCGGAATTCATGCGGACAAACCAGGAAAGCGCCTGCCGTCGTCTTTCTTCCGGTGTCATATCATCATCGAGGCGATCCATTTGTGCCCTGAATCATGCCGTTTGGCGAAAAAATCATTCCTTAGACGGATAAACGGATATCTGACCACACCTGGGACGGAGATTTTTAGTTCAGGAGATCGACGAGGCTGTCGCGCAGATGGGCAAGGGCCTTCATCATGTGCTTTTCGACCATGCTCTTGGAAATTCCAAGCCGTTCGGCAATTTCAGCATGGCTGAGCTCTTCGTATTTGTGGAGCAGGAAGACCTGGCGCTGTCGTTCAGGCAAAGTCTGAATCGCACCTTCCAGCCGCGCGATACGCTGCTTGAAATCGACCTCCAGCTCGGCGGAAGGTTTGGCTTCCGCGATCTCCGCCGGAAGCCCAGGCTGGATATAGTGGCTCTGAACGGCATGGGCGCGGGCATGATCTATCGAGAGATTGCGGGAAATCCGAAACAGATAGGCGCGCGGATTGCCCACGACCTCACCCGCGGTCGGCCCCAGGGTGGCGAGCCGCAAAAAAGCATCCTGAACGAGATCGGAAGCCGTATCCTCCGACACGCCGCTGCGACGCAGAAACCGTAAGAGTTCCTTGGAATGCCGACGGAATAGCTGTTGTAGATCCCAATGCAATTCTGGACCCTAGGCGCCGCGCAGGCTTAACCATGATAAATTCACTCATGTTTATCCCTAGGAAAATGCCTTGCCAAGGGCCGAGAACGCAATTCGCTACAGCAAATGAAATGCCGTTCGCCCGCGAGCCTTCACCTTAGTCGCCGCATGGCGCCGTACGGTTGAGAACAGAATAATCTTTCTTCTCTATCGAATATGTCGTGTTTAGCCTCTCCCCTACATTCGAAAAGGAGACGCTGATGACCGCCGCCGGACCGTTGAACTTCTTCTGGTTCATTCCGACCCATGGAGATGGCACCTATCTGGGCACGGATCATCTGAGCCGAAGGCCGGAATTCCGGTATTTCAAGCAGGTTGCGATCGCCGTCGACGAACTCGGCTTCGAGGGCGTGCTCCTGCCGACGGGCCAGTCCTGCGAGGATTCCTGGATCACCGCGACCGGCCTGTCAGTCGTTACCGAACGGTTGAAATACCTCGTTGCGCTTCGCCCCGGCGTCACCTCGCCCACCTTCGCCGCACGCCAGACCGCAGCCCTCGACCGCTTGAGCAATGGCAGGCTGCTGCTCAATGTCGTGGTCGGCGGCAACCCCACGGAACTGGCAGGTGACGGCATCTTTCTCGGCCATGACGAGCGTTACCAGCAGGCCGGGGAATTCCTCGATATCTGGAAACGACTGCTCGCGGGCGAGACGGTCGACTTCAAGGGCAAGTATTACGAACTCAAAGGTGCACGCTCGGATTTCCCGCCGATCGGCCAGCCGCATCCGCCCCTCTATTTCGGCGGCTCTTCGGAGGCCGGCCAGGATCTCGCGGTCGATGCCGTCGACATGTACCTCACCTGGGGCGAGCCGCTGGAGCAGGTGACGGAGAAGATCGAATCCGTTCGCRCCAAAGCCGCAAAGGCCGGTCGCAGGATTCGCTTCGGCATGCGCATCCACTTCATCGTGCGCGAGCGGGAAGAGGATGCCTGGAGCGCCGCCGACCGGCTCATCAGCAATATCTCCGACGAGCAGATCGAACGCAGCTATCAGCGCTTTCTGAAGGAAATGGATTCCGTCGGCCAGCGCCGGCAGGCCGCCCTGCACGGTGGTCGCCGCGACAAGCTGCTCGTTGCACCTAACCTCTGGGCCGGCGTGGGGCTGGTGCGCACCGGTGTCGGCACCGCCCTTGTCGGCACGCCGGAACAGGTTGCTGAACGGCTGCGCGAATACCAGGCGCTCGGCATCGATACGATCATCGGCTCGGGCTATCCGCATCTCGAGGAGGCTTATCGCGTCGGCGAACTCCTCTTCCCGCTGCTTGGCATCGATCGCAACCGCCGCCAGGGACTCCGCGACAGCGTCGCCAACGAATTCGCCGTCGGCAATTACGGGGGCTCGAAGCTCGCCAATGCCGCGGGCTGACCRCCAAGGCCCATTCCGCACATTCCCGTCTGTCTTTTGAAAGGTCGATCCATGCAGAAACCCTTTAAGCTCGCTGCCGCCGCGGCTTTGGTGCTGAGCGTGCTCACGCCCGCAACGGGCGCTTCCGCCGAAGGCCTTATCCGTATTTCCCAGCAATTCGGCACTCTCTACTTGCCGCTGCACGTGATCCGCGACCAGAACCTGATCGAGAAGCACGCAAAGGCACTCGGTCTCCACGAGGTGAAAGTTGAATGGGCTCAGCTTTCCGGCGGCGACGCGATCAATGCCGCGCTTCTTTCCGGCTCGATCGATATCGCGGCGGCCGGGATCGGCCCCTTCCTGACGCTCTGGGACCGCACCGACGGCACCGTGAAGATCGTCGCCGGGCTCGCGAACCAGCCGAACTACCTTGTCACCACCAATCCGAATGTGAAATCGCTCAAGGATCTGACCACATCCGACAAGATCGCGCTTCCCGCCGTTGGCGTTTCGGTCCAGGCGCGCATCCTGCAGATCGCGGCTGAAAAGGAGTTCGGCGAGGGCAACCAGAACAAGCTGGACAACATCACCGTCAGCCTGCCGCATCCCGACGCGACGAGCGCACTGCTTTCCGGTTCCACCGAGATCACCTCGCACCTGTCCAACACCCCGTTCCAGGAGCAAGCCCTGAAGGATGCCAAGGTCCATAAGGTCTTCTCCTCCTACGACATCCTCGGCGGCCCGGTGACACCGACCTATCTCTATGCCACGACCGACTGGCGCGAGGAAAACCCGAAGACCTTCCAAGCGTTTTTCGAGGCTCTGAAGGAAGCCGACGCCTGGATCGAGGCAAACAAGAAGGAAGCCGCGGAAACCTATGTGCGCGTCGAGAACTCGAAGCTCGATCCCGCCTTCGTGCAGTCTCTGATCGAATCTCCCGAAAGCAAATTCACCGTTGTCCCGTCCCGCTCCTATGCCTTTGCCGACTTCCTCCACCGGACCGGCGCCATCAAGAAGAAGGCCGAAAGCTGGAAGGACTACACGTTCGAGGAATTGCACAACGAAAGCGGAAGCTGAACCATGCTGGCGCGCGATCCCTTCCCGGCGGTTTTCGAAGTCGATCATCTTACCCTCGACTACCCGACCCCGGCCGGCACCGTCCGGGCGGTGGACGATGTCTCCTTGCGCGCCGGAGAGGGCGAGCGGCTCGTGCTCCTCGGCCCCTCCGGCTGCGGCAAGTCGTCGATCCTGAAAGCCGTGGCGGGTTTCCTCAAACCCGCTTCCGGGGCGATCAGGGTGCGGGGCCGGGAGGTCAAGGGCCCCGGTCCGGATCGCATCGTCGTCTTCCAGGAATTCGATCAACTCCTGCCATGGAAGACGGTGCGCCAGAATGTCGRGTTTCCGCTCCACATGGCAAGCCGGCTTGCGAAGGCGGAAATACGAAACCGCACCGAGGCGACGCTGAAAAAGGTCGGCCTGGAGCGGGTGCTTGATAGCTATCCGCACACGCTTTCGGGCGGCATGAAGCAGCGTGCCGCGATCGCCCGCGCGCTGGTGACCGATGCCGACGTGCTCCTGATGGACGAGCCCTTCGCGGCACTCGACGCACTCACCCGCAGCCAGCTCCAGGGCGAACTTCTCGATCTCGCCGAGGAGCTCGGCTTTACGCTGCTTTTCGTCACCCATTCCATAGAGGAAGCAATCTTGATCGGTACCAAGCTGCATCTCCTGAGCCCGCATCCGGGGCGGACGATAACCAGTCTCGACACAAGCGGGTTCGGTCGTGACGATGTCGGCAGTCCTCTCTTTAAATCCTTGTCGCGTGAAGTGCACGATCTACTGTTCTCTCCGAAGGCCAGGAAAGGAGTTTTCGAACATGTCTGATCTTTCCTTGATCGGCACGCCCGCAAAGCTCCAGGTGCTCGATCGCCTCCGCGATTTCGCCTGGAACTCCGCGCTCCTTCGAAAGCTCCTGGTGCTGGCGCTGCTCGCCCTGATCTGGGAGCTTTCAGCCCGCTTCAGCGCCAAACCGATCCTCTTTCCCAGCTTCACCGCCACCATGGCGGCGCTGTGGGAAGCATCGACCACCGAGAACCTGCTTGCCGCCTCCTGGGCATCGCTGACCGTCCTTCTCAAAGGCTATGTGATCGCGATCGCTGCAGCCTTCACCATCGTCTCGCTCGCGGTCGTCAGCCGTTTCGTCCGCGAACTCCTGCAGACGCTGATCTCCATGTTCAATCCGCTGCCGGCCATCGCGCTGCTGCCGCTCGCCATGCTTTGGTTCGGGCTGGGCGAAAAGAGCCTGCTCGTTGTGCTGGTTCACGCCGTTCTCTGGCCCTTCGCGCTCGCCACTCTGAGCGGCTTCGAAAGCGTACCCGAAACCCAACGCCTGGTCGGCCGGAATTACGGCCTCAAGGGGCCCGGCTATGTTTGGCGTATCCTGATCCCCGCCGCATTGCCTTCGATCCTTTACGGCATGAAGATCGCCTGGGCTTTCGCCTGGCGCACGCTGATTGCCGCCGAACTCGTCTTCGGGGTCAGTTCCTCGACCGGCGGCCTTGGCTGGTTTATTTTCCGCAACCGCAACGAACTATTCACCGACAAGGTGTTTGCCGGCCTCGCAATGGTCATCATCATCGGCCTGGTGGTCGAAGGCGTGGTCTTCCGC
The DNA here is from genome assembly GCF_001854865.1 of Rhizobium sp. LCM 4573. Lineage (GTDB taxonomy): Bacteria > Pseudomonadota > Alphaproteobacteria > Rhizobiales > Rhizobiaceae > Neorhizobium. Next base: position 462,822 of record NZ_MDDW01000003.1, read on the forward strand.
CTGATCGAAAACGTCACGGTGCGCCGCTGGGGCATGCAGCGATAGCCTCAAGCCGCGCAGGCCGCAGTCGTGACACTCCTAATGCGAGACTAGAACCGGCATCTGTTTTGTCAAATGGCCGTCGAGGTTTTGACCGCAATCATCGAGGTCGCGGATAACCTCATGCTCGCGGCCGGCTCGAATGCAGAGGTGGAGGCGCTACTGCACGCGCTGAAACGGAAGCTGGAGYGACGGCGCCCGGGTTGTGCCAGAAGCAGTCTTAGCTGATCCGGACTTCGTGTCTGCGTCGAACTTTTCGAAAGTAATCTCTCGCCCGTTGCCGCCGCAAGCTGGAAACCCTGTCAAAGAACAAGACGCCGTCGACGTGATCGACCTCATGTTGGACGCAGATAGCTAGGGGGCCAGTTGCATGCAGTAGATGCCTTTCTCCCTCCAAGTCCATATAAGAAACCGCAACCTCCTTGTGTCGGGGTACGGGGATGCCGTATCCGGGCATTGAGAGGCAACCCTCTTGGCCAACGACCAGCTCCTTGGAGCGCTCAACGATCTCTGGATTGACCATGGCAAAGCGATGCCACTTCTCGCTGCTATCAGGCATATCTATGACAACCAGACGCAAAGGCACCCCGATCTGAACGGCGGCAAGACCAGCACCTTGCTCTCGGTCCATAACGGTAAACATCATTGATGCGAGCTGCTTTATATCAGCATCGATCGCCTCTACAGGCCGGGACGGCTGCGAGAGTAAGGGATCGTCAATCGGGAGGATTGGATCATCGGGCATAGCTGGTTACTCCACCTAACAGAGGGTAATTAAGGCGGATGCTGGGAGGAGGTCAAATATTTGCCTCCACTTACATGCCGCTGAAACTCGACAAGCATGCAGCGTGGTCCTCGACCGACAGCGAAAGGCCTTCTATTCCAGCTGGCGCGAATGCGGAGGTGGAGGCGCTACTGCAGGCGCTGAAACGAAAGCTGGAAAACAGCAGCTCATCAATGCGACTTTSCCTGGTGGCGCTATCCACGCGTCAAAAGGTGAGCTACCATCCAACCGCCAAAAGGGATCGCGGGATGCTGACCTCGACATCAGACCTTTGGAGCGGTGGCGCCGCCTACGAGCGATATATGGGCCGGTGGAGTCGGAAGGTCGCTCCGCAATTCGCCGCTTGGGTTGACACCGGCCCCGGGGCGAATTGGATCGACATTGGCTGCGGGACGGGCGAGCTAACCCTAGCCGTACTCGAACAGTGCGAGCCATGGCAAATCGTCGGAATTGATACCGCAACAACCTTTCTGGAGGTGGCTAAATCCAAAGTATCCGACCCACGAGCCCATTTCAAACTAGGAGATGCACAAGCGATCCCGGAAGACGACGATGCCTTCGACATTGCGGTTTCGGGACTTGTTCTCAACTTCGTTCCCAATAAGAAAGCAGCGGTGCAGGAAATGGTCCGCGTAACCAGACCGGGCGGCACAGTCGCGCTTTATGTGTGGGACTACGCCGGTCATATGCAGGTGATGCGCTATTTCTTTGATGTTGCCACCGCCCTTGATCCTAGAGCGAGCGAATTCGACGACGGCATAAAGGCCCCTGTCTGTCGGCCAGGTCCGCTGTCCGAACTGTTTTCGCGTGCCGGCCTGCACGACGTAGAGGTGCAGGCAATCGACATCCCAACGGCCTTCGAGAGCTTTGACGACTACTGGACACCGTTCTTAGGCGGGACCGGATCGGCACCCAAATATTGCATGTCTCTCGACGAAGAGGCCCGCGCACGCCTTCAGGACGGGATTCGAAGCAGACTTCCTACGGGGCCCGCCGGCGAAATTCTGCTGGCCGCTCGGGCATGGGCCGTAAAGGGGCACGTTGCGGGCTAGGTCACTCCGAACGCGTCACAAAATCATGCCGAATTCAGCGATTGGCTAGGCCAGCACGATCAAGCGGCCAGCCGATAGACATCCCTCAGAACGGCACTTTCATTAGCCGGTCCCCATAAGGCTTGCGCCGTTTGAGCTTGTCGAGGGACTTCTGGACCGCCTCCCCCTCGTCCTGTCTGAAGCCAGTTTCTGCCCCATCGACATAGGCGTGATTGGCCGACAGGACGGGGCTTTCATCCTGATCGACATCGAAGAGTTTCGCAAAGACCAACAGAGCCGTCAGCGCTCGCGAAAGGCTTTCGAGCACCGATCGCTACTCGTATTCCATCCCTTCATGTCCATGGGCCCGAAGTGTGGAGATCGAAAGATCGGTCCACGTCCGTTTCTATTTCGCCCCAGAAATCGGCCGCTGTGGAGAACCGAACAGTTGCCGCCGAGGTCAAAGGTGGATGATTATCCAGGTCACGACTAGCGCCGCACTCATGATAAGAAGTGGCATCCCGAAATCCAACCATGTTCGCTGCCATAAATCCTTCATAGCTTTGTAGCCCCACGATCTTCATGTTTTGTGAAACGCCATCCAACGCGAATGGAGCGATTTTGTTCCCTCTCGCTGGTCGTGAGGGAATTTGAGACTTCGAGGGTGGGAGTTTATACGCGGCTTCAGACCGGGCACGCCACAAAACACCGAGGGCGCTCAACCCGTTGCTGGGAGCACTCCCTTTTATAGCTGCTACTGCTGTGCGGGCCCGGCTTTTTGAAGCTTATCCTGCACCCTTTGAAGAAACCCGGAATCTTTTTCCGCAGCCGTCAAGATCGCATTGTATTCCTTAACTGACATGTCCGAAGAACCTTCGACCACCTGCACCATTTTTTGGCTTGAGATCGCATCGTCCATTGGCGCACCGCCCGGTCTGGTTGAAGATATGGGTTGCCGAATGTCCCGGTCGCAGCGTCTCAACACCATTTGTGATTGCGAACATAATCAAGAAACGTCCGCATGGCGGCGCTCGTATGCCGCCGGCTCGGATAATACAGATACCAGCTCGGCAGCTTCTTCTTCCAGTCGCTGAGCAATTCGATAAGCCTGCCTTGTTCGACATCGTCGCGGACATAGTCCTCAAACAGGTGAGCGATTCCCGATCCCGCAAGTGCGGCCTGAAGC
>NZ_MDDW01000004.1 GCF_001854865.1 Rhizobium sp. LCM 4573
AACCGGTCCCAATCAGCATGCGCCAATTTCTCAGTGATTGTTTCTCAAGTCGTCCAGAACACCCGGATCCCTCAAGAACGAGAAACTTCGTCGCCAGCAGCGCCGCCGCCCTCGTCAGTGAGCGGGGTTATAAGCGGACCCCCTGAAACAAGTCAACACCGTTGTTTTCAAAAATCCAAAAAATCGAACAACCGACTGTTTCCAATGGGAAAATTCGAGACCCTGCGGAATTTTGCGGAAAAAGGAGCCGCTTCCACGGCATTTTTCCCGGACCGCTCGCGACGCTTCCTGTGGAACGCCCCGAAACTGCCCCGACAAATTCACAATCTCGTGGTTAGCAGGGTTTAAATGGGGATTCGCAACCCGATTTCAAGAGGCGTATGCCGCCGCGGAGAGTTTGACTCCCGGCGCCGAAACGGGCACATGTTTGGCCCACGTCCGGCGCGGGGGTGTCAATCCGCCGGCAGCACAAGGGGACTTGACGAACTGGATGACGACGGCGCGCAGCATGATCCGTTCGCTCGGCAACGAACCGCCGATCCTTGCCGATGGCAGGCGCGCGCCCGACCGGCGTGAGATTTCCTTTCGCTGGCTTTCCGGAACCTTCCTGACGGGCATCACCTCTTCGATCCTTATGGGCGTCGCACTGTTTGCCGCTCTCGACGGTCGCCAGCAGCTCGCGATCCCCGCCGAAGCCTCCGCCGCCCTTCCCGCCGATGACGGAGACGGCGAGGTTTCACGCGGCGGCCGCCTGCTCGGCGGCAATATCGTTGCCATGCCGACGGACCGGAAAGTCATGGAAGTGGCCACGGTCGTCCACGAGGGCAATAAGGAAGTCATCCGCCGCAAACCTTTCGCCCATGTGAAGATGAACCTCGCGGTCAATCACGTGGCCCAGGAAGACTATCCTTCCTTCGACCCTTTGAAGATCTTCGCCTCCGCCGAAAGCTCGCCGGCAGCCAGCCGCACCGGCGCGATCTATGGCTCGGAAGTGGAATCCGAGGTCAGCCTTCAGACGGTAGCTTTCCCCGTTAAGGACGCGAGCTATGCATACGCGCCGTCGATGACGCTGGAGGAAGTGGAGGAAAACGTCCGCTCCAACGGCTCGGTTCTGGCGGATGGCAACGCGCAGCTTTCCGCGCTCTATTACGTGGACCCACGCCGCTTCTCGGCCGACAATGAAGACGATCTCGACATCACCGCCGGGCTGGCCGCCCGCGTCGTCGAGCAGAACATGACCGTTTCGGCCTCCGAGCCGTTCACCCCGAAGACACGGGAATATGCCGACGACGTCATCCCTATCCGCCGCGACATGCCGGTTGCCGCCGCGCTCACGGAAGTGGGTTATCCCAAGGGCAAGGCCGACGAGATCGGAACCTATCTGGAGCAGCGTCTCGGCAAGAAGGAACTTTCCACCGGCGACGTGCTGCGCATCGGCGTGCTTCAGGAAGGCGACATGGTGCTGGTCGTTCGCGCCAGCGTCTATCGCCGCGGCGACCATGTCGTCACGGTGGCGGTGGACGACCACGGACGTTTCGTCGACGGGCATGAACCGCAGATGCTCGATGCGGTCGCATCCGCCTTCAGCGAACAGCCGCCGCAGATCATCGCCGGCCGGGAACTGCCGCGCGTCTATGACGGCATCTATCGCGCCGCCCTCTCCTACGGCATGACGACGGATATGACCGGCCTCCTGGTGAAGCTGCTTGCGAGCAGCGTCGATCTGCAGGCGCAGTTGAAGCCAACCGACAGCGTGGAGGCCTTCTTCTCCGTGGCGGACGAGAAGGGGCAGGCGACGGAGGAATCCGAACTGCTCTACGTCAACGCCCGTTTCGGCGACACGCATACCCGCTTCTACCGCTTTCAGAACCCGGAAGACGGCTCGGTGGATTACTACGATCCCGAAGGCAAGAGCATCCGGCAGTTCCTGCTGCGCAACCCCGTGCCGAACGGCCGCCTGACCTCGGGCTTCGGCATGCGGCGCCATCCGATTCTCGGCTATTCGCGCCTGCATACCGGTACCGATTGGGCCGCCCCTCGCGGCACGCCGATCATCGCGACCGGCAATGGCGTGGTGGAATCGGCCGGCTGGTCTTCCGGCTACGGCAACCAGACGATCGTTCGGCATGCCAACGGCTATGAATCCTCCTACAATCACCAGAGCGCCATCGCCAAGGGCGTCAGGCCCGGCGCCAAGGTGACCCAGGGCCAGGTGATCGGCTATGTGGGCTCCACCGGCCAGTCCACCGGCGCGCACCTGCATTACGAACTGATCGTCAACGGCACGAAGGTGGACGCCATGAAGATCCGCCTTCCCGGCGGCAGCTCGCTGACGGGCCGCCTGCTCGCCCGCTTCGAGGACGAGCGCAAGCGCGTCGATGCGCTGCTCGGCACGGGCGGTCAATCGGACGAAGTCGCCAGCCGCTGATATCGGCTTCCGCAAGTCATCGCATACGACAAAAAGGCGGCCTTATCGGCCGCCTTTCTTCATTTCTCGGTGAGGCTGACCTTACGCAGCTTCGCTGACATCCCGCTTGACGCGGAAGAGCAGCCGGTCCGAACCGGAGCTGACCGCAACCGTGGAACCATCCGGGATCTGCCCGCCGAGGATCTGCTCGGCCAGCGGGTCCTGGATGAACTTCTGGATCACCCGCTTCAGCGGCCGTGCGCCATAGACCGGATCGTACCCCTTGGCCGCCAGCCAGTCGCGGGCGTCTTCTCCGAGGTCGATGACGATCTTCCGCTCCGCCAGAAGCGAAACCAGACGCCTCATCTGGATATCGACGATCGCGCCCATATCCTCGCGGCGCAGGCGTTGGAACAGAATGATCTCATCGACGCGGTTCAGGAATTCAGGCCTGAAATGCGCCCGCACCATCTCCATCACCGGCTCGCGCACCGCTTCCACATCCTGGCCCTCCGGCAATTCGGTGAGGTAGGTCGCACCGATATTCGAGGTCATGATGATGATCGTGTTCCTGAAATCGACCGTGCGGCCCTGCCCGTCCGTCAGGCGCCCGTCATCGAGCACCTGCAGGAGGACGTTGAACACGTCCGGATGCGCCTTTTCGATCTCGTCGAACAGCACGACCTGATAGGGCTTGCGGCGAACGGCCTCCGTCAGCGCGCCCCCTTCCTCGTAGCCGACATAGCCGGGAGGCGCGCCGATCAGCCGGGCGACCGAGTGCTTCTCCATGTATTCCGACATGTCGAGCCGCACCATCGCGGTCTCGTCGTCGAACAGGAAGCGAGCGAGAGTCTTGGTCAGCTCCGTCTTGCCGACACCGGTCGGACCGAGGAAGATGAACGAGCCGATCGGCCGGTTAGGGTCCTGCAGACCGGCGCGCGAACGGCGGACTGCACGCGAGACCGCCTGCACCGCATCGCCCTGACCGACGACCGCCTTTGCCAGTTCGTCTTCCATGCGCAGAAGCTTTTCGCGCTCGCCTTCCAGCATCCTGTCCACGGGAATGCCCGTCCAGCGGGAGACCACATGGGCGATGTTGTCCGGCGTCACGACCTCCTGCACCATGGATGCGGCGGCGCTGTCGCGCTCCTCGGCTTCCTTCAGCTCCTTCTCGAGCCCCGGGATAACGCCATAGGCAAGCTCGCCGGCGCGCTGGAACTCGCCTTTACGCTGGGCGATCGCCAGTTCGTTGCGGGCCTCGTCCAGCTGTCTCTTGAGATCGGCAGCAAGGCCGAGCTTCTGCTTTTCCGCCTGCCAGCGGGCCGTCAACGCATCCGCCTCTTCCTCGAGCGAGGTGAGTTCGGTTTCCAGCCGCGCCAGGCGGTCGGCCGAGGCGCTGTCGGTTTCCTTCTTGAGCGCCTCCCGCTCGATCTTGAGCTGGATAATGCGCCGATCGAGCTCATCGAGTTCCTCGGGCTTGGAATCCACCTGCATGCGCAGCCGCGAAGCGGCCTCATCCATGAGGTCGATCGCCTTGTCCGGCAGGAAACGGTCGGTGATGTAGCGGTTGGAAAGCGTCGCGGCCGCCACGAGCGCCGAATCCGAGATGCGGACCTTGTGGTGCTGTTCGTATTTTTCCTTCAAGCCGCGCAGGATGGAGATCGTGTCCTCGACCGTCGGCTCGTCCACCATGACGGTCTGGAACCGGCGGGCAAGTGCGGCATCCTTCTCCACATGCTTGCGGTATTCGTCGAGCGTGGTCGCGCCGACGCAGTGCAGCTCGCCGCGCGCAAGCGCGGGCTTCAGCAGGTTGGAGGCGTCCATAGCCCCATCAGCCTTGCCGGCGCCCACCAGCGTGTGCATCTCGTCGATGAACAGGATGATTTCGCCGTTTTCGGCCTGCACCTCGTTGAGYACCGCCTTCAGCCGCTCCTCGAACTCACCGCGATATTTCGCGCCGGCGATCAGCGCGCCCATATCGAGCGCCATCAGCCGCTTGTCCTTCAGGCTTTCCGGCACGTCGCCGTTGACGATCCTGAGCGCCAGACCTTCGGCGATCGCCGTCTTGCCGACGCCGGGCTCGCCGATCAGAACGGGGTTGTTCTTGGTGCGGCGGGAAAGAACCTGGATCGTGCGGCGGATTTCATCGTCGCGGCCGATCACCGGGTCGAGCCTGCCTTCGCGGGCCTCGGCCGTCAGGTCGCGCGCATATTTCTTCAGCGCATCGAAGCCCTGCTCGGCATTGGCGCTGTCGGCCGTGCGGCCCTTACGCAGCTCGTTGATGACCTGGTTCAGCCCCTGCGCGGTCACGCCGGCCTTTTTCAGGCTCGCGGATGTCGAGGCAGAGCTTTCGATTGCGAGCGCCAGCAGCAGCCGTTCGACGGTAACGAATGTGTCGCCGGATTTCTTGGCAGCCTCTTCGGCCGTCGAGAACACCTTGGCGAGCGGCTGGGAAAGATAGATCTGGCCGTTGCCGCCGGAAACCTTGGGTAGCTTGGCAAGCGCCGCATCGTTGGCGATACGCGCTTCCTTGGCATTGCCGCCGGCCCGCTCGATCAGCGAGGACGCCATGCCCTGGTCGTCGTCAAGCAGAACCTTCAATACGTGTTCGGGCGCGAACTGCTGGTGACCCGAGGCCAGCGCCTGGGTCTGCGCCGATTGCAGGAAGCCCCGCACGCGCTCGGAATATTTCTCTATATTCATGCTTATACCTCCTGAATCGCCCTGCCCTTCCTGAGGCACAGGCCGATGGTTGAGATCGGGCTCCCCGAAGGCGAGCCCTGCCGATCAACTCGGCGCTGACGGAGATATGGTAGGCGGTTCCATGGATTTAAAGGATCAGTCGGATAGGTTTTCGCCGCCGCGCCGTCACACCCCGCCTTCTGCCGGAACGGCTCAGCGGTGAAGGGAGGGCGAAGCGGGAGAAAGCAGCAATCTCACGCCGAAAGCGATCATGATGCTGCCCGCGATCCGCTGCTGCCAGACCATGAAGGACCTGTTGCGCGACATCCAGTGCTTGAACGCCCCTGACGTCAAAGCCACCGCGCCGAGAATGAGCAGACCCGTCAGCTTCATTGTCGCCCCGAGAACGAAGAACTGCAGCGCCGCCGAGCCTGCGGACGGGTGCACGAACTGCGGAAGAACCGCGAGCATGAAGGAAAGTGCGGTGGGATTTGTCAGATTGCAGATGACGCCCTGGCGGAAAGAGCCTGCAAGCGAGGGCGGCCCGGCGCGATCCCGCATGTCACCCACGGCCGTCTCGCCGCCGGCGGTCAGAAACCGTATTCCGAGATAGATCAGATAGGCCGCTCCGATCACTTGCATGGCTTTATAGAGCGGCGGCGATGACATGATGACGGTGGCAAGGCCCATCGCCAGCAGGGGTATTTGAATGGCGCCCGCCGCGACGCAGCCGAAAGCCGTGGCAAGGGCGGCCTTCCTCCCCTGCCCGATGCCGCGGCTGATGACGAGCATCATGTCCGGCCCCACTCCGGACAATTGATAGGCAAGCACCGCGCCGAGAAACGCGGCATAGGTGGCGGGATCTGGCATTGCCCTGGAACTCCCTCGGGTGACGGAGGTTCCCGGTAACTACCGAGGTTTTGCTACCCGGACGCTCCCGCGCGTCCGCTGGCTATGCCTTCACTCTATTTCGACGGCACGCCGTGTATAGGGCAGCGCGAACATGTAGAGCCCGGTGAACAGCAGCAGGAAAAGCGGCGGCAGCGGCGAGTAGACCACCCAGGCGGGAGGTTCCCCCGCCAGCCCAAAGGAAGCGAAGTTGGCGATGACAGTCACCGTAAATATGATGGATAGCCAACGGTGGACCTGCCTGACCCATTTATTCCAATTCAATTGAACCTCCCTAAAAACAAAGTCTGATGCATGTCGCGCAAAAGTGTGCGGCGGTTTTGCGCGACATGCACAAAAATTCCCCTGGAGGTCAGCCCAGCCGCTCCAGGGCCCGTTCCATCGCATCGAGGAATCTCGGCCACCCGGCCTGGGCGCCGCGGTAATACGGCTGCTGATCCGCCCGGAAGCCCGATTGTTCCATGCGGATCTGGGTTCCGGTATCCGTGGGGGTGAGCGTCCAGGTGACGATGCTTTTGAGGTCCTTGGTATCCCAGGTATAGACCAGCATCTTCTGCGGCTCGATGGCCTGGACCTGACAGTCGACGGAGCCCCAGTCGGCGCGAAGATTGAAACGATGCCCCTTCTCGGGTTTGAAATCGTTCATCATCAGCCACTCCTGAATGAGATGCGGCTGCGTCAGCGCGCGCCAGATCTTTTCCGGCGGATAAGACATCTCCCGTTCGACAACGACGGAGAGCGTTTCGGTCGACGTTTCGTTCATTGGTCCATCCTTTTGAGCAAGTCTTCGAGCGCGTCGAACCGACCCTGCCAGAAGCCGGTCATCTGGCCTGTCCAGTCGATCAACGGTGCAAGCGCGTCGATCTGCGCGCTGTAATGGGTATGCCGCCCTTCGTGACGGTCACGAACCAGGCCCGCCTGTTTCAGCACGCCGAGATGTTTCGAGACGGCCGGCTGGGAGACGCCCGCCTGAGCTGTCAGGGCAGCGACCGTTTGCTCTCCGTTGCGGCAAAGCCGCTCGAAAATGGCCCGCCTCGTCGGATCGGCAAGCGTTCTGAAAAGGATGTCGTGGGATTCAGGCATCGCAACCCATAACTCGTTGGCTATGAAAAATTCATAACCGACGAGCTATGAGTAAGTCAAGCGACGGCGCGAAACATCCGTGAAGGTCCTCAAGAACGTAAAAAACTCCGGCCGAAAGGCCGGAGTTTGATATCGCTCGAACTACGAGGGCCGCTCTTATTCCGAAGCGACGGCGGCCAACACGGGCGGCTGCGGGGCTTCACCGGGCTCGTCGGAGCCGGCTGCTGCTTCCTCGCCTCCGGCCTCGCCACGGCGCGGACGACGCGCCCGATTGCCGGCATTGCGGCGGCGGCGCGGAGCGGCTTCCGCCTGCTCCTCTTCCTCGACCGCGACTTCCGCCGGCGTACCCTCTATCACCGGCTGCGGGCCGCTGCCGTCGACGGCTGCCTCGGCGACCGGAGCGGGCTCCGGACGGCGCTCGCGGCGCGGCTGCTGGTCGCGGCGGCCTTCGCGGGAACGCTGCTCGTTGCGTGGTTCATTGCGCTGTTCGGGGCGCTGTTCCTGCGGCTGTTCCGATTGCGCCTCGGCGATCACGGGCTGCGGCGAACCGCCATCCTCGGCCTCAGCCGTATCCAGTTCATCCTGATCCGCCAGATTGCCGTCACGGTCGTTGTAATCGTGGCGGTCGTCGCGCTGGAAGCGCTCCTGCATCTGGGCCTGGGCGGCCGCGATGATCCGGTTGTAATGCTCGGCGTGCTGGAGATAGTTCTCGGCCATCACGCGGTCGCCGGAGCTCTGGGCATCGCGAGCCAGAGCCGAGTATTTCTCGGCGATATGCTGGGCGGTTCCGCGGATTTTCAGATCGGGACCCGAGCTGTCGTAAGTCCGCGTCAGCGGATTGCCACCCTTGCGGTTGAAATTGTTGTTGTTACCGCCGCCGCCGCCGCCATTGTTATTGCCGCGCCCTCGACCGCGTTTGTTCTGCTGTCCTGGCCTCATCTATCGTTCACCAATTCTCTGTCTACGCTGATAATCTGTCTTCGCTGGTAAGGGGCCGCGCGGCCGTTCCAGCGTCGAGCCGGAGCAAGACTTCGCGCGCCGCGCACAGGGCGGAAAAGCGTCCTGCCGCTTGTGAAAGTCGAATTAACTGATTCACGCACCGGGTTTGCTCAACCTTCGCAACTCTTCGAAAAGAGCAGGCTTTGGGGTTGACCTCATAACCCGAACGAATCGCTGTTCATTCCCAGCCGCCCCGATGCGTGCTGCCACGCTATCCCGCTTCATTCGGAAATCCAAGCCTTTTCTTTCGCTGGTCAACATCATTGCCGATCGATTGAAAACACGAGCACCCGATCATTGCCGCCATAGTCGCGCACCGCTTCGCGAAGCACAAAGCCATGGGAAGCAAAAATGTCGGTGACGGCTCGCTTCTGGTCGAATCCGATCTCGACGCCTAATACGCCGTCCTCCTGGAGGAAATTTCCTGCCTCCGCGGCAATCGCGCGATAGGCATCGAGCCCATCGGGACCTCCGTCGAGCGCCGCCAGCGGATCGAAATCCCGGACTTCCGGTTCCAGTGCGGGGATAACGTCGCTGCGTATATATGGGGGATTTGACGCGATTATGTCAAAGCGCCCCGAAATGTTTTCGAACCATGCACTACGCACCGTTTGAAATCTTGCAGCCATTCCCAGCCGCTCCGCATTGCGTGCGGCGGTGTCGAGCGCGTCCTGCGAGATATCGCTTCCGGTCCCGCTAAGTTGCGGACATTCCTTCAAAAACGAAAGCGCGATCGCGCCGGTGCCCGTACCGATGTCGAGCAGGCGGGCCGAGCCCTTTCCTGCGACAATCCGCCTCACGTGAGGCAGCATCGAATCCACCAGGATTTCGGTGTCCGGGCGAGGCTCCAATGTCTCCTTCGAGATCAGGAGCTGCATGCCATGGAATTCACGTACTCCTAATATGCGGTGCACGGGCTCCCTTTTCAAGCGCCGCTCCACCGCTTGCGCGATTTTCTCCTGTTCCCCTTCGGTCAGCACCCGGTCGCCGCCGGTGAAGACCTCCGTGCTGGAGAGCCCGAGCAGTCCGCCGATCAGCATTCGTGCTTCGATCGCCGCATCGGCAAGCCCGGCCGCCGAAAACCTGGCGCGGGCCTGGGCCACCACGGCGTCGAGCCTCGTCATGCCTGGTTCTCTCCGAGTTGGGCGAGCTGGCCCGCCTGATAGTCCGCGATCAGCGCATCGACCAGCTCGTCGATCTCGCCTTCGATCATTCGGTCCAGCTTGTAGAGCGTCAGGTTGATGCGATGGTCGGTCACCCGCCCCTGCGGAAAATTATAGGTCCGGATGCGTTCCGAACGGTCGCCGGAACCGACCTGGCTCTTGCGGTCCGCGGAACGCTCGCTCTCGGCCTTCTGCCGCTCCATGTCGAAAAGCCGAGAGCGCAGCACCTGCATCGCCTTGGCGCGGTTCTGATGCTGCGATTTCTCCGAGCTGGTCACCACAAGGCCGGTCGGCAGGTGGGTGATGCGCACGGCGGAATCGGTCGTGTTGACATGTTGGCCGCCGGCACCGGAGGAACGCATGGTGTCGATACGGATATCTTCCGGGCGGATCTCGATGTCGATCTCTTCCGCCTCCGGCAGCACCGCCACGGTCGCCGCCGAGGTGTGGATGCGCCCTTGCGTTTCCGTGTCCGGCACGCGCTGGACGCGATGCACGCCGGATTCGAACTTCAGCTTCGAAAAAACCCCGCGCCCGGTCACCGTCGCGATGATTTCCCGGTAGCCGCCCGCCTCGCCCTCGCTGGCGGAAAGCACCTCCACCTTCCAGCCATGCGCGCCGGCATAGCGTTCGTACATGCGAAAGAGGTCGCCGGCGAAGAGCGCCGCCTCGTTGCCGCCGGTGCCGGCGCGGATTTCCAGGATGGCACTCTTTTCGTCGGCCGCATCCTTCGGCAGGAGAAGGATCTGCATGTCCTTTTCCAGCGCTTCGACGCTTTCCTCCGCCTCCGGCAGTTCCATCTCCGCAAGCTCGCGCATCTCGCGGTCCGTCGCCTTGTCGGCAAGCAGCGCACGAAGACCCGCCACCTCGGCGACCGCCTTCTCGTAATCGCGAATCTTGCGCACCACCGGCTGAAGCTCGGAATATTCCGAAGCCAGCTTCACGTAGACTTCCGCCGAAGGCCCCGCGGACATGCGCGCCTCGATCTCGCCGAAGCGGCGCTCCAGTTCGCGCATCTTTTCAACAGGAAGCTTCGCCACCCTGACCTACTCCGTTCTTGTTATTGTTGCCCGCTAAATCGGGATGTTGTTGGTCTCGGCAAACCGGACCAGCAGGTCGCGCACCGGCTCCGATGATCCGGTATCGTCGAGCACGGCATTCAGTTCGGCCGCGAGCTTGCCGGCATCGAGCGCAAGCAGCATCGCCTTGATAGGCCCGATCGAGGTTGCCGCCATCGAGACCGAGCGGAAGCCGAGGCCAATCAGCGCCATGGCGGAAAGCGGCTTGCCCGCCATTTCGCCGCAAAGCGTGACCGGCGTGTTGTTCCGCTCCGAAGCCCGCACGATATCGCGAAGAATACGCAGGAACGGCTTGCCCAGATTGTCGAACCGGTCGGAGACGCGGGCGTTTCCGCGATCGGCCGCCATGGTGAACTGCAGGAGGTCGTTCGATCCCACCGAGACGAAATCCACCTCCGCCATCAGCTCGTCGAGCTGCCACATCAGCGCCGGCACTTCCAGCATGGCGCCGAACTGCAGCTTGCGCGGCAGGCCGTAACCGAATTTCGAAAGATGCTGCACTTCCTTCTGCATCAGCTCGCGCACGGCATGGATTTCCGAAACCTCGGTCACCATCGGCAGCATCATCTTCAGCTCGGCCCCCGCCGAGGCTCTCAGCAGCGCGCGCAGCTGCGTGCGCAGCAATCCCGGCCGGTCGAGCGAAAGGCGGATCGCCCGCCAGCCGAGCGCCGGGTTCTCCTCGTCATGGCTGCGGAAATAGGGAAGCACCTTGTCGCCGCCGATATCCAGCGTGCGGAAGGTCACCGGCCGGCCGGCCGCCTGCCGCAGCACATTGCGGTAGAAGGCCTCCTGCTCCTCCATCTTCGGCATGGTCGAGGAGATCATGAATTGCAGCTCGGTCCGGAAAAGGCCGATGCCGTCGGCGCCGGACTCGGCAAGCTGCGGCAGATCGACCATCAGGCCGGCATTCATCTGCAGGTTGATGCGCTTGCCGTCCTTGGTGACCGGCTCGACCGCGCGGAGCGCACGGAACTGCTCCTGCCTGCGGGCCCTCAGCCGCACCTTTTCGCCATAGGCCTTCTGCAGATCCACCATCGGCCGCAAATGCACCTGTCCGTCATCGCCGTCGATGATGACCGGATCGCCGTTTTCGGCGAGCGCGACGACGCCGGCCGCTTGGCCCACCACCGGAATGCCCATGGCCCGCGCCACGATCACCACATGACTGGTGACGGCGCCGTCTTCCAGCACCAGGCCGCGCAGGTTCATGCGCGGATAATCGAGCAGTTCCGCAGCACCCATGGCGCGGGCAAGAATGATCGCGTCGTTCGGGAAACCCTCGTCGACCGTGCGGCCGCTATACCCGGTGAGCTGCCGAAGCAGCCTGTTGGCGAGGTCGTCGAAATCGTGCATGCGTTCGCGCAGATAGGGATCGGTCAAACGCAGCATGCGCGCCTTGGTGTCGCTCTGCACCTTCTCCACCGCCGCTTCCGCCGTCAGCCCGTTGTGGATCGCCTCTTCCATGCGGCGCACCCAGCCCTGGTCGTGCGCGAACATGCGATAGGTTTCCAGCACCTCGCGATGCTCGCCCTCCTGGGCGACTTCGCGGCGCGACAGCATGTCGTCGATGGAGATGCGGAGCGAGCCCAACGCTTCGGCAAGCCGGGTAATCTCGTTTTCCGCGTCCTCGTTCAGGAGATTGGTCACGACGACGCGCGGCTCGTGCAGCACCACGTGACCGAGTCCGATGCCTTCGTTGTAACCGTCTCCTTCGATCGTCACCGCGCGGGTGAGGTCGAGTTCGAGGCCCGGCCGGGTTATCTTCTTGAGCTCTCCGGTCGCAATCATCTCGGCGATTACCATTGCCGTGGTTTCAAGCGCCTCGACTTCGTCCTCGCGATAGTTTCGGCTGGCCCGGTTCTGGACGACGAGAACGCCCAAAGTGCGGCCGGCTCTCAAGATAGGAACGCCGAGGAAGGAATGGTAGATTTCCTCGCCCGTTTCGGGGAGATAGCGGAAGGCGGGATGCGCCTGCGCGTCGGAAAGGTTGAGCGGCTGGGCCGAAGCGGCGATCGTGCCGACGAGGCCCTGCCCCATCTTCAGCTGCGAAAGGTGAACGGCTTCCTTTTTCAGGCCTTCGGTCGCATAGAGCTCGAGCACGCCGTCGGAGCGCAGCACGTAGACCGAGCAGACCTCCGCCACCATGTTGCTGGCGATCTGGCGGACGATCCGGTCAAGCCGCTCCTGCGGATCAAGCGGCTCCGCCATCAATTCGCGCAGGCGCCTGAGCAGAACGCGTGGACCCGCCGACAGATCTCTCATCGGCCTTAGTTCTCCCGAAACGACGTCTCACATCCGGATACGCCGCGCCGAGGAAAAATCAAAGCGCGTCGAGCCGGCTCACAATCAACTCTTATCCAGACCGTAGGCGGAATGCAAAGTCCGAACCGCAAGTTCGGAGTAAGCGCCGTCGATCAGGATGGAAATCTTGATTTCCGAGGTGGTGATCGCCTTTATGTTGATGCCTTTTTCGGCAAGTGCCTTAAAAGCTTGCGCGGCCACACCCGCATGGCTGCGCATGCCGATGCCGATCACCGAAACCTTGGCGAGACCTGATTCGCTCTGGGCGACGTCGAAACCGATCTTTTCCTTGTTCTCGCCGAGAACCTTGAGCGCCTTCTGCACGTCGCCGGAGGGAACGGTGAAAGTCATGTCGGTCTTCGAACCGTCTTCCGACGTGTTCTGCACGATCATGTCCACGTTGATATGCGCTTCGGCGAGCGGGCCGAAGATCGCGGCGGACACGCCGGGGCGGTCGGCAAGGCGCCGGAGCGAGATCTGCGCTTCATCCTTGGCATAGGCGATGCCGGTGACGACTTCCTGTTCCACGATTTCTTCCTCGTCGCAAATCAAAGTGCCGGGTGGGTTAAGCAGGTCGCCCATGCCCGGCGCATCGGGATCTTCGAAACTGGAGCGCACGAAGGTGCGGACCTTGTGGACCATGGCGAGCTCGACCGAACGCACCTGCAGGACCTTCGAGCCGAGGGATGCCATTTCCAGCATTTCCTCGAAGGAGACCTTCTTCATGCGGCGCGCGGCAGGCACGATGCGCGGGTCGGTCGTATAGACGCCGTCCACGTCTGTATAGATATCGCACCGGTCGGCCTTGACCGCCGCGGCGATCGCTACGGCGGACGTATCGGAACCGCCGCGGCCGAGCGTGGCGATGCGGTTGTCGGGGCCGAGCCCCTGGAAGCCGGCGACGACCGCCACCTGTCCCTCGCCCATCCGCTTGATCATGTCGGAACCGTCGATCTCCAGGATGCGCGCCGCGCCATGAGCGCTGTCAGTGCGGATCGGGATCTGCCAGCCCTGCCAGGAGCGCGCGTTGATGCCCATGGATTGCAGCGCGATCGCCAGGAGGCCGGAGGTCACCTGCTCGCCCGAAGCCACGATCGTGTCATATTCGCGCGCGTCGTAGAAGGGCGAATTGGCCCCCGTCACCTTGGGCATGCCTTCCACCCAGCCGACGAGTTCGTTCGTCTTGCCCGACATGGCCGATACGACGACCGCCACCTCGTGGCCCGCCTCGACCTCGCGTTTCACATGGCGCGCGACATTGTGGATGCGTTCGAGATTGGCGACGGACGTGCCGCCGAACTTCATGACGATGCGAGCCATAACCGACCAATACCACCCGTTCGCGCCCCGGAAACCTCGGGGGAGCGTCTGCTTTCAAACCGCCTCTGTGACGAAGGCATAAAGTTGCGGGGGTCTCTTAGCGAAAAGGCGGGGGCCGCGCAATGGGCAGCTCATATATGAGGCCCGCGCCGCGGGATCCGCATGGCACGAAAAAACAGGCGGCGGCGGAGCCCTGGAGCCCCGCCGCCGTCCTTGGATATCCGGAAACGCTCAGTTGCCGTTGATGCAGGCCTGATCGTTTGCTGCGCAAAGGCCGCCGCGGGCGCCGGGAACCATGCCGCTGCCCCTGAGAGCATCGCCGCGATCACGGTCCCTGTCGCGATCACGATCCCTGTCGCGGTCACGGTCTCTTTCGCGCTCGCGCTGGGCCCGTTCACGCTCTCTCTCACGCTCCCGGTTCATTTCTTCACGCTGCCGCTCACGGTCGCGGTTCATTTCCTCGCGTTGCCGCTCGCGGTCACGCCGCCATTCATCCCGGTCCCGATCGCGGTCGCGGTCGCGCCACTCCTCGCGGGCTCTGTCGCGCTCCCACTCCCGGTCGCGCTCCCAGCGGTCACGGTCACGGTCGCGCTCCCAGCGCGGCGGCGGGGGCGGAGGCGGGCGGCGATCCCAGTCGCCGCTATACCGGCGCCAGCGGTCGCGGTCGCGATAGAAATCGCGGTCGCGGTAGTAACGGCCCCAATAGGTGTCCACGTCGAAGGTGACCATCGGGATGCCGAGCGGACGATAATATTCCGGCCCGATATAGACGCGGTCGGAGCGGTATTCCGCCTGCACGTAGCGGCCGGAAACCCAACCGCGGCCGCCGACGAAGGAAACGTCGCACCAGTTGACGCTGCTCATGCAGCCATTGATGGTGACGGGCGCCCCCACCGGGATGACGGTGACGGCGGGGTAGCCGGTGCTGGGGCCGGAGCGCATGTTGACGTTGGCCGTCGCGAAGCCCCTGACTGCTGCGTCCGCGATCGACGGCGCCACGAGCAGGGCGCAGAAAGCCGCGGCACTCATCATTATGCGTTTCAAGGGATGTCCTCCTGAAGGAACGATGTTCTTGTTCGATACGCCCTTCTCATCGCGAGACGGGTTGATCCGGCACGTTAAATGCCCGAGATCGCTTGATTGTTCCGGATGAGTGCTGAACGGATCATGAATGAACCGTTCGGTCGGCATTCACGCTCTTCTTCTGCGATAGCGGGCTTTCTCGATGCGCCCCTGAGACATCATTTTCACTCGCCGCTGTTCCGCAGTTCGGCCAGGATCGCGAGGYAGACACCATTGATGTTTTTCTCTACCTCCTCGTTCCAGAAGCGCGGCGTCCGGAAGCCTTGGAAGCGGAAAAAAGCATCTCGCGTTTCGTCGGWTTTGCTTTCGGCATGCTGCCAGCCATCGACTTCCACGATGAGCCTGGCGTCGAAGCAGACGAAATCGAGGATATAACCGTCCAATGGAACCTGACGCTTGAACTTGAAGCCCGCGAGCTGCTTGTTGCGAAGGGCTTGCCAGAGCATGTTTTCGGCTTTCGTCGCATCGGTGCGCATCGCTTTCGCGAATCTGCGATGCCGATCCGGTACATTGCGATGCATAAAGCCTTCTGCATGCTCATCATCTGCTCTACGCACAACCTTGCATGGGACTGCAAGCGGCAAGGCGCGCTCCCATCTCCCCCTTGGCGGGGGGAGAATGGAATTTCAACATCTTAGCGCAGCTAAGTGTTAGAAATTCCAAGAGAGGGGGGTTAAGAAGCCAAAGCCAAGGGCCGCGCAAGGTGTCGCCAGTCGATGAGGGCAATTGCAGCATACAGCGGGGAAGAACTTGGCCCCTCTCCTAAAAAATCTAGCACTTAGCCTGCAGCTAAGATGCTGATTTTTCTTCCTCTCCCGCAAGGGGAGAGGTAAGGCGGCGCATTTCTTCATCCTTCTTCATCCCCGCTCTCCAATTCTCCTCCATAATCTCTCTCGTCCCGTTTCGGCTGCACCGGAAAAGCATCGCCGGCGAGATGGGGCCGGTGCCCTTTCGGTCTGCTGGTGATGCAGGCGGAYCGTCRGGGGCTGCGCRGRAAATGGTYCCCCTCTCGCCTGAAAGATGGYGGGGCGTGCGTGTGTCGCACACAACCCGGTATGGCAATCCGCAACGACATAAGCCCAGATCGCCGCAGAGGGACCGGAGTTGCGCGGAAAAACACACCGAACGGGACACGTCGCGTGTCATCATAAAATACAAATACGAGGCACACGACGTGTCCCGGCCGAAACGAAAGCAACCGAGATCGCCAAGGGAGGAGTGTGCCTTGAAAGAAAGGACCGAAATAGAACAGACGGACTTCAGCGAATACGAACAAACGCGGGCGGCACAGCACGAAATACTTTGCCGCCTTACGGCGACGCTCGTGCACGTCATGAACGACTTTTGCCGCCTGCGCCAATGCCGCCGCCGGCTACGCGTTTGCAGCGGCCCGATGCAGCCCTCTCCGCATCAAATCTGGAAGGGCCACGCGCAGAAGGAAATCGGGCTGAGCGGCAAGGCCTGCGCCGATCTCCCGATCTGCATGGCCCACCAGCGGCCGGAATATTACCAGATATACAGACAGGCGATGGAAGAGGTTCAGGATATGCAGCAAGAACATGCGGATATTGACCTCCTTTATGCGTTTGTGCGCGCTGCGGCAAAGCGGCGGCCGCGGCGACCTGCCCTCTTGACTTCCAATCCCTATCATCCGACTTCATCCGGCGAAACTAAGGGATGACCGCCATGACCGAGACCAGCCGCAGCACCATCGACCAGAGCGAAGTCGATCGGTTTTCCGCCATGGCGGCAGAATGGTGGGACCCGACCGGCAAGTTCAAGCCTCTGCACAAGTTCAATCCCGTGCGGCTTGCCTATATCCGCGACCGCGTTTCGGAGAATTTCGGCCGTGATCCGAAGGGCCATCTGCCGCTCGCCGGCCTGCGTGTGCTGGATATCGGCTGCGGCGGCGGCCTCCTGTCGGAGCCGATGGCACGGATGGGCGCCACCGTCATCGGCGCCGATCCTTCCGAAAAGAACATCGGCATCGCTTCCACCCATGCCGCTGAAACAGGAACCACGGTCGATTATCGGGCCGTGACCGCCGAACAGCTTGCCGAAGCCGGCGAGACCTTCGACGTCGTCCTCAACATGGAAGTGGTGGAGCACGTGGCGGACGTGGACTTTTTCATCTCCACCTGCGCGAAGATGGTGCGCCCCGGCGGGTTGATGTTCGTCGCCACCATCAACCGTACCTTCAAGGCCGGCGCGCTTGCCATCTTCGCGGCGGAAAACATCCTGCGCTGGCTGCCCAAGGGCACCCACCAGTATGAAAAACTGGTCCGCCCCGAAGAACTGGAAAGGCCGCTTGCCRCAAGCGGCATGGAGATCATCCATCGCACCGGCGTCTTCTTCAATCCCCTGCAGGATCGCTGGAACCTCTCCTCCGACATGGACGTGAACTACATGCTGCTGGCGAAAAGGCCGGGATGATTTCGGCATCCCCGCCTTTCGATTCTCTGCTACACTCCCGGCAAATGCACGAAAGGCCGGACGTTATCCGTCCAGCCCTTCGGTTCTTTGAAATGAGGGTTCGTACCGAATGCGCTCAGTTCGCATCCTCGGGCAACGCCGGCAGGGGCGCCACCTCGATGCCTTCCTCGAGGAGATCGCGCACCTCGCCGAAGCTCGCCTGGCCAATGATGCCGCGCGCGTCCGCTTCCCCGTAATGGATCTTGCGCGCCTCTTCCGGGAACTTGTCGCCCACATCCTCGGCATTGGCCTTGATGGCGGCGACCGCCGCCTTCAGCTTGGCCTCGGCCGCCGCACGCGCCATGTCCATCGCCACCGCCTGCTTTTCTTCCTTCTTGCGCGCGGTCGAAACGGATGGCGCCATCAGGGTCTTGGAGATCGAGGCGGAATTGCAGACAGGACAGGTCAGAAAGCCGCTCGCCACCTGCCCGTCGAAGTCCGCGCTGGTCGAAAACCAGCCTTCGAAAGTGTGGGCGTTCTCGCAGGACAGTGAATAGCGGATCAAGCGGCAACTCCTCCGGCTGCCGGAGCGACGATATCGAGCGTGAATTCGCGTGCGTTCTTCAGGTTGGGGATCTTGCCTCGGGCAGCTTTTACTTCGGTGACGTCGATCTCGGCGATCACCACCGCTTCGCCGGAGCCGCCGGCGGATGCCAGCACCTTGCCCCATGGATCGATGATCATCGAATGGCCGAATGTTTCGCGGCCGTCCCCATGCAGCCCGGCTTGCGCGGCGGCGATCAGGAAGGCGCCGTTCTCGATGGCGCGGGCGCGCAGCAGCACTTCCCAATGTGCTTCGCCCGTCTGGCGGGTGAAGGCGGCGGGAACGGTCAGCACCTCCGCTCCGGCAATCGCCTCGGTCCGGAACAGGGAGGGGAAGCGCACGTCGTAGCAGATCGCGAAGCCGAGCTTGGCGAAGGGCAGTTCGGCTACGCGCGCTTCCTCGCCGGGACGGTAGACGGCGCTTTCGCGCCAGCTCTCGCCGTTGTCGAGATCGACGTCGAACATATGGATCTTGTCATAAGTGCAGATGCGGCTGCCGCCGGGCGCGAAGAGGAAGCCGCGATTGGCGATCTTCCCGTCGTCCAGCGCGATTGCGGTCGAGCCGACATGCACATGGATGCCGAGTTCGCTGGCGAGGCTGCGGGCGGTCGAAACGACGATGTCGTTCGCCTCGTCCTTCAACACCGCGCGAAGCCCGGCACGATCCTTCTGCACGGCACCCGTCATTTCCGGCGTCTGCACATAGATAGCGCCCTGCGCGGCGGCGTCCCGCACGAGACGGGCCATGTCGGCGGCGTTCTTCTCCGGATCGACGCCGGAGCACATCTGGATCGCTGCAGCCTTGAATGCCATTCCTAACTTCCYTCAATTCGCCAGCATCGGATCGAGCTTGCCGGCCCGGTCGAGTGCATGAAGATCGTCGCAGCCGCCCACATGCTCACCGTTGATGAAGATTTGCGGAAAGGTCGAACGTCCGTTCGCCTTGCCGATCATCTCCTGGCGGAGCTCCTGCGAGTAGGTCGCGTCGTGCTCGACATAGTCGATGCCCTTTGATTCAAGCAGGGCTTTGGCGCGGGTGCAATAGCCGCAGAACTGGCGGGTATAAATGGTCACATCTGCCATGAATGTCTCCAGGCACGGCGGGAGCGGAAGCGGGCCGCGCGAAATTGTCTTGTTTGTCATATAGGCCCGGCGACAGCCATTGCAAAGGTCAAAACCGTGACCTCCGCGGCTCCCGCCTTCTTCAGCGCGCGCGTGGCGGAAGAGACCGTGGCGCCAGTGGTGTAGACATCGTCCACCAGTACCAGTCGCTTGCCGAAAACCTCCCCCTCCCGGCCCGGAGGAGTTGCGAAGGCCCCGCGCACATTGTCCTCCCGGCCCCGCGCGGTCAGCCCCACCTGTCGGCTCGTGCGCTTCACCCTGGCGAGTGCTTCCGGCAGGAAGGGCTTGCCCGAGAGACGCGCGATATGCCGCCCGAGCTCGGCCGCCTGGTTGAATTTCCGGAGCGCGAAGCGCAGCCGGTGCAGGGGAACCGGAACGATGCCGTCGCAGTTGGCGACATGGCCGTCGGAAGCCCTCAGCATCCACTCGGCCATCATCGGCGCCAGATTGGTACGGTCGCGATATTTCAGGGAGTGCACGAGGTTGCGCGCGGCGCCCTCGTGAATCGCCACCGAACGCAGCCGGTCGAATACCGGCGGCTCGGCGATCGCCTGCGCCGAAAGCATGCCGGGTCCCGGATCGTAGGAGAACGGCAGGCCCAGCACATCGCAATAGGGGCGCTCGATGAAACGGATTTGCGACCAGCACTCACCGCAGAAAGCGCCGTGTCGCCCCGTCCGGATGCCGCAGCCGAGGCAAGTCGGCGGATATACGAGGTTGCCGAGCGATTTCATCCACCCTCCCGCGAGGGATGCTAGAATTGACGCAGCAGAAGGTATCGGCTCGGCGGGCATATCTTGACATTAACCGACGGCAGGCGCCTTTGCGAATGGAGAATGAAAGCGATGTGAACATGGAAATAATCTTYGATCAGCACTTGGCCGCCCGCCGCCGCGAGCGAGCCTACTTACAGAACGGCAACGGCGCCGGCTTCCTTCTGGAGATCGCCGCCCGCGAGTTGGCCGAACGCCTCGCCGTCGTTGAGCGGAGCTTCGAAACGGCGGTCGAGCTTCACGGCGGCACGGGTGCCGCTGCAAGGCAGAGCCTGGCAACCGGCAAGATCGGCAGCATCAACCGAATCGAGACCAGCGGGATATTTGCCGCTCCCGGCGAGGATGTGCGCGAGGCCGGACTGGACGACGTGCCGCTTGCCCCCGAATCCGTCAACCTCGTGCTTTCGCCGCTGGCGCTGCATCTCACCAACGACACGCCGGGAACGCTGATCCGTATCCGGCGGGCTCTGAAGCCGGACGGCCTCTTTCTTGCGGCGATCCCCGGCGCCGGCACGCTTTCTGAATTGCGGGATGTCCTGCTCGCAGCCGAGGCCGAGCTGACCGGCGGAGCAAGCCCGCGCGTCATCCCCTTTGCCGATGTCCGCGATGTGGGCGGGCTCCTGCAGCGTGCCGGTTTCGCGCTGCCCGTGGTCGACGCGGAAACCTACACGGTCCGCTACGATTCCCTGTTTCCCCTGATGCGCGATCTGCGCGCCATGGGCATGACCAATCCGCTTGCCGGCCGCAGCAGAACGCCGGTCACACGGCGGTTCTTCCTGAGAGCGGCGGAACTCTATGCCGAACGCTATGCCGATCCGGATGGCCGTGTCCGTGCGACCTTCTCGATCATCTACGCCTCGGGCTGGGCGCCGCATGAAAGCCAGCAGAAGCCGCTGAAGCCGGGATCGGCAAAGGCGCGGCTCGCCGATGCCCTGCGCGACGCAAGCAAGCCGTAGATGAAATGAATGAGCTTAGTTGATCGGCTTTTCGATGCTGTTTTCGACGGTCGTAAAGGTGTTCTGCAGCGCTTCGGAAAAGGCGCCGAGCCCCAGGATGAGGGCGCCGCCGATGATCGCCGCGATAAGCCCGTATTCGACGGCGCTCGCTCCATGGCTGTCGCGGAGGAAGGATCGAAGGAGATGCATGGATTGCTCTTATTCCCGTTGCCTTCCGCCCGATGGCTTCGAATGCGGAACGTTTCGCCGTTTCAACAATCGCCGCCCGCGCCGTAACCCTTGACGATACAGACGGAACCCGGCGTTTCCTGGAGGACGCTGCGCCGGATGGTGTAGTGCTTGCTGCCCTTATCAACCTGTATCGAGCCGGTGGTGATCCGGTCGAACTCTTCCTGCACCTGGGCGAGCCGCCGCCCGTCCGTGCGATCCGAAAGCATGGGCGTGATGATCAGCGAGAGAGCGATTGCGGCCGTGCCGAACAGAAGTGCGGCATTGAGCGCACCGGTCATACCGGACCTGTACGTCGCCCGCTGCCGGACACGCACAGTCTTCCAGAATTCCTCATCCATTCTCTCAAAGCCCCGTCGACGCAAATACTGCCTGGTGGCTCCGGCCTATCATGCCCGGCTAAATGAACGGTTAATACGGAATGAATTCGGCCCGTCTAATTTGAATTACAGGAGGTCCTGGAGAATGGGGATCAGCGGCTCGTCGGCCGGCGGCATGGGATAGTCGCGAAGCGCTTTCGCCCGAACCCATTTGATGGCCTGCCCTTCCCGCCCGACCGGCACTCCCTCGAACCGCCGGCAAACATAGAGCGGCATCAGCAGGTGGAAGGTTTCGTAGGTGTGGCTGGCAAAGGTGAGCGGCGCGAGGCAGGCAGTCTTGGTCGTGATGCCGAGCTCCTCGTGAAGCTCCCGTATCAGCGTCTCCTCCGGCGTTTCGCCCGGCTCGACCTTGCCGCCGGGAAATTCCCAGAGGCCGGCAAGCGCCTTGCCCTCGGGCCGCTGGGCGAGCAGGATGCGCCCGTCGGTATCGACGAGGGCGCAGGCGGCGACGAGCAGAAGCTTCTTCGGACCCTCGCTCACCTCAGGTCTCCCTGCACCAATAGCGATAGTCGTAGGCATGGCGGAAACCGAGCTTGCGGTAGAGCGCCAGCGCCGGCTCGTTGGTATCGACGACCTGCAGCCAGGCCATGCGCGCGCCGCTGACCCGCGCCCAGCGCAGCGCCGAGGAGAGCATGTCGGTGCCGACCCCATTCCGCCGGCGTTCCGGCTTCACGGCAAACGAGATGATGCCGGCGAGATCGTTGTCCTGCACGCAGAGCGTCGCCGCAACCGGTCCCGCCTTCGGGTCCTCGACCACGAAGAGGCCGCTTGCCGGCTTGATGGCGTTCAGGATTTCCGCCAGCGCCGGCTTCAAGGAGACATCCTCGCCGGTCACGGCAAGGCTCGCATCCACGAAACGGCCGACATTGTGGCCGGGCAGGAGATGGACCGTATCGGGAAGATCGATTTTCGTAAGATCGGCGGTCAGCACGTTGACCGTCTCGAAAGCCTGCCAGCCGTTCTTCTCCATCATGTCGATGAGCGGCGGCGGCGCGAGCGGCGTCTCGCGCACGATCAGCGGCCGGCCATAGGCCTCGAAGCGCTGGCGCGCCTTCTCCAGCCGCAATTCCATGTCGCGACAGTCGGACGGATCGAGTGGCACGACGCAGTTCAGCCGCTTGGAGGGATGCCCGCCGGTCAGGCGTATCTGCCAGCTGCCGTCATAGGCGACCGAGGCGGCCGGCCAGGCGCGGAAGCCCACGGCCTCCAGACGCCTGACGAGAGGCAGATCGCTACGGGGGGAAATTGCCTGCATCACTCCCTCAGCTCCGGTAATCGCCGTTGATGGCGACATATTCCTTCGTGAGGTCGCAGGTCCAGACGGTTGCCGTGCCGTTTCCAAGACCGAGATCCACCCTTACCGGAATATCCTGTTTCTTCATGACGTCCGACGCAGCATCTTCGGAATAATCCGGATCGCGCTCACCGTTGACAGCAACGCGGACGTCGCCGAACCAGATCGCCAGACGGTCGCGATCGGCGGCTTCGCCGGCCTTGCCGACAGCCATGACGATGCGTCCCCAATTGGCGTCTTCGCCGGCGGCGGCAGTCTTGACGAGCGGCGAATTGGCGATCGACAGCGCGATGGTCTTTGCCGCCGCATTGCTTTCGGCGCCGGTCACCGTGATTTCCAGCATCTTCGTCGCGCCTTCGCCGTCGCGGGCGACCTGGATCGCCAGCGCTTTCAGAAGGTCGTTAAGAGCTGCGCGGAAATCGCCAAGCGCCGGATCGTTTGCATCCTCGATCCGCTTCTGGCCATCGGCCGCCGCCGCCCCGGTTGCAAACAGCATCAGCGTGTCGGAGGTCGATGTGTCGCTATCGACGGTCATCGAGTTGAAGCTCGGCTCCACGCCGGCGGATAGCAAGGATTGCAGCACGGGCGATGCGATATCCGCATCCGTCACCACGAAGGAGAGCATGGTCGCCATGTCGGGAGCGATCATGCCGGCGCCCTTGGCGATGCCGTTGATCGTCACCTTCACGCCACCGATCTCGGCGGTGCGGGTCGCGACCTTCGGATAGGTGTCGGTGGTCATGATGGCCTTGGCGGCTTCCTGCCAGAAATCGCCTGTCGCCGAAGTGTTCATGTCACCCAGGACGCCCGCGAATTTGGAAGCATCGAGCGGCTCGCCGATAACCCCGGTCGAGGCGAGGTAAACCTCGTTCTCGGCGCAGCCGACGGCGGCGGCGGCCGATTTCGCGGTCAGCGCCGTCGCCGCCCGCCCCTTCAGGCCGGTGAAGGCGTTGGCATTGCCGGAATTGACGACCACGGCGCGCGCCACCCCATGCGACAGATTGGCGCGGCAGAAATCCACCGGTGCCGAAGGGCACTTGGAACGGGTGAAGACGCCGGCCACCGAAGCCGGCTTGTCGAAGACCATCAAAAGCACGTCCGTGCGGTTCTTGTATTTGATGCCGGCGGCGGCAGTCGCCATGCGCACGCCGCGCAGCGCCGGCATCTCGGGATAGGATTTCGGAGCAAGGGGAGAAACGGAGACGGACATCTGATAGCAACCCGGCTGAACGTGGAAGGGCCCGGAAATCCGGGCCCTCGATTGAATGTTACTGCTGCGGCGCAGGCTCTTGGCCGGCTTCCGGCGCCTTGTTGGCGTCTTCGTAGCCCTTGCGGAGCGCCTCGTCCATGATCTCGACCTTCTCCTCGCCCTTGGCCTTCTCGATCACGGCCAGATACTTGTCGCGCATGACGAGCTGCTTGACTTGCGGCTCGACCTGGTCGAGCGCCGGCGGCTGCACGTCGCGACGGTCTTCGAGCTTGATGACGTGGAAACCGAACTGCGACTTAACCGGGGTCTTGGTATAGGCGCCCTTTTCGAGCGCGAAGGCGGCTTCCTCGAACTCGGGAACCATGCGGCCCTTGGTAAACCAGCCGAGATCGCCACCGTCGTCCTTGTTGGAATCCTGGGATTTTTCCTTGGCGACTTCCGCGAAATCCTTGCCGCCGTCGAGTTCAGCGATGACCGCCTTCGCCTCATCCTCGGTCTTCACCAGGATGTGACGGGCATGCACCTCTTCCTGCTTCGGCATGGCGGCGATTTCCTTGTCGTAGCGGGCCTTGACCTCTTCGGGCGTCACGGCATCCACGACATACTTGCGGAAGTAGGAGTTGTGCAGTTCGCGAGCCTCGATATAGGCCATGCGCTGCTTGAAGTCCTCGGTATCCTTCATGCCTTCGTCGATGGCGCCCTTGGCGAGCAGCTTCACGTCGATCGCACCCGACAGCGCGGCGACGCGCTTCTGGTCGTCCGGCAACTGCTGAAGCTGCGGATCGAGGTTCTGCACGGCGAGATCGAGCTCCGACTGGCGGATTTCCAGATCGCCGACCTTTGCAACGACCGCATCTTCCTGGGCGAAGACCGGAGCCTGGAACGAGACTGCCACGACAAGCGCAGCCGTTGCGAGAAATTTATTGCGCAACATCGATTCAACCTTTCGATAGACGCCGGTATCGAATGCCCGATTCCGGCCGGAAACCCTCACAAACACCGGATTGTGGCCATTGTGTATCAGCCGTCACCGTTGACATAATTCGACCCCCCTCTTATCTGTCACGCAACTTTGCGTCCAGAAGAGTTTCCGGGCCACGCACGGGGTTTTGAGGACAAAGGAACCCGTGATGCCGCAAGCCCGCGAGTCTTAGGCAGACATCTTGAGAAAGGACCATTCGTATGGTCAGCTTCGGCGGCATAGCCCGCAAATTGTTTGGTTCGGCGAATGATCGCCGCGTCCGTTCCTACCGGTCCAAGATCGATGCGATCAATGCCATCGAGGAAAAGACGAAGGCTCTCACCGATCAGCAGCTGGCGGCCAAGACCGGCGAGTTTCGGCAGTTGCTGGCCGAAGGCAAGACGCTCGACGATATCCTGATACCGGCCTTCGCCGTGGTGCGCGAGGCCTCGCGCCGCGTTCTTGGGATGCGTCCCTTCGACGTGCAGCTTACCGGCGGCATGATCCTGCATGAAGGATCCATCGCCGAAATGAAGACGGGCGAAGGCAAAACCTTGGTGGCCACCCTTCCGGTCTACCTCAACGCGCTCGCCGGCAAGGGCGTTCACGTGGTGACCGTCAACGATTATCTGGCAAGCCGCGACGCCGGCACGATGGGCCGGCTCTACGGCTTTCTCGGGCTCACCACCGGCGTCATCGTCCACGGCCTCAACGACGACGAACGCCGCGCGGCCTATGCCTGCGACATCACCTATGCGACCAATAACGAACTCGGCTTCGACTATCTTCGCGACAACATGAAGTACGAGCGGTCGCAGATGGTCCAGCGGGGCCACAATTACGCGATCGTCGACGAAGTGGATTCCATCCTGGTCGACGAGGCGCGCACGCCGCTCATCATCTCCGGTCCGCTGGACGACCGCTCCGATCTCTACAATACGATCGACGCCTTCATTCCGATGCTGGACGAGGCCGATTACGAGATCGACGAAAAGCAGCGCTCCGCCAACTTCTCCGAAGTCGGCACCGAGAAGCTCGAAAACCTGCTGCGTCAGGCCGGGCTTCTCAAGGGCGAATCGCTCTACGACGTCGAGAACGTCGCGATCGTTCACCACATCAATAACGCGCTGAAGGCCCACAAGCTCTTCACCCGCGACAAGGACTATATCGTCCGCAACGGCGAGATTGTCATCATCGACGAGTTCACCGGCCGCATGATGCCGGGCCGCCGCTATTCCGAAGGCCAGCATCAGGCGCTGGAAGCCAAGGAAAAGGTGCAGATCCAGCCCGAGAACCAGACGCTCGCCTCGATCACCTTCCAGAACTATTTCCGCATGTACGAGAAGCTCGCCGGCATGACCGGCACGGCCTCGACGGAAGCGGAGGAATTCGGCAACATCTACAAGCTGGAGGTGGTCGAAGTGCCGACCAACCTGCCAATCCAGCGCATCGACGAGGACGACGAGGTCTATCGGACCTTCGACGAGAAGTACAAGGCGATCATCGCCGAGATCAAGGATGCGCACGAGCGCGGCCAGCCGGTGCTGGTCGGCACGACGTCCATCGAGAAATCGGAACTGCTCGCCGACCTGCTGCGCAAATCTGGCTTCGACAAGTTCCAGGTGCTGAACGCGCGCTATCACGAGCAGGAGGCCTATATCGTTTCCCAGGCCGGCGTGCCGGGTGCCGTCACGATCGCCACCAACATGGCCGGCCGCGGTACCGACATCCAGCTCGGCGGCAATATCGACATGCGCCTCGAGCGCGAGCTGGAAGGCATCGAGGACGAGGCGGAACGCGCCGCCAAGGAAGCCGCCATCCGCGAAGAGGTGAAGAACCTCAAGGAGAAGGCGCTCGCCGCCGGCGGTCTCTACGTCATCRCCACCGAACGCCATGAAAGCCGCCGTATCGACAACCAGCTGCGTGGCCGCTCCGGCCGCCAGGGCGATCCGGGCCGCTCGAAATTCTACCTCTCGCTTCAGGACGACCTGATGCGCATCTTCGGCTCCGACCGCATGGACGGAATGCTGCAGAAGCTCGGTCTCAAGGAAGGCGAGTCGATCGTTCATCCGTGGATCAACAAGGCGCTCGAACGCGCCCAGAAAAAGGTCGAGGCCCGCAACTTCGACATCCGCAAGAACCTTCTGAAATACGACGACGTCACCAACGACCAGCGCAAGGTGATCTTCGAGCAGCGCATCGAGATGATGGATGCCGAGGACGTATCGGAAACGATCGAGGACATGCGCAGCGAGGTGATAGAGGTTCTCGTCACCAAGCATATCCCCGAGCGCGCCTATGCAGAGCAGTGGAATGCGGTCGGTCTGAGGGAAGACGTCCAGCGTCTCCTCAACCTCGATCTGCCGATCGAGGACTGGGTGCAGGAAGAAGGCATTGGCGAGGACGATATACGCGAGCGCATCACCAAAGCTGCTGACGAGGCCGCAGCGGACCGCCGCGAGCGCTTCGGCCCCGAGATCATGACCTATGTCGAACGCTCGGTCGTGCTGCAAACGCTCGACCACCTGTGGCGCGAGCATATCGTCAATCTCGACCACCTGCGCTCCGTCATCGGCTTCCGTGGCTATGCCCAGCGCGACCCGCTGCAGGAATACAAGGCGGAAGCCTTCGAACTCTTCCAGGCCCTGCTCGCGAACCTGCGCGAAGCGGTGACGGCGCAGATCATGCGCGTCGAGCTGGTGCGCGAGGCCCCGCCCTCACCCGAGCCGCCGCAGGTCATGGAGGCGCATCACTTCGATCCGACGACCGGCGAGGACGAAATGGCCGGCTTCGGCGGCCAGAATGTGCTCGCCGTGGCGCAGGACCGGACGCCGGAAGATCCCGCCACCTGGGGCAAGGTCGGCCGCAACGAGCCATGCCCCTGCGGCTCCGGCAAGAAGTACAAGCATTGCCACGGGGCTTTCGAACAGGTCTGAGGCTCAGCGCCCGGCAGGACGATGCGACGCCGCCCAACGGGCGGCGTCTTTGTTATGTGGGTATTACTCTTTACGGTTCTGCTCAAATGCCGTCATTCCTGTGCTTGTCACAGGGATGACGAAGGGCGGCGGCGAACCCTTTCTTAACTCCGCCGTGGCAACAATCCTTCCGATTGTCCCTTGCGTGTTCGAGTTTTGCGTTGCCCATCATGGCGGTCATCGAGACAGCGGAAAGATTGCTGCCGCCAGGTCTGCGTGCCCGGCTGTCGCCGCTCGCCCGCAAGCTCGCCGCCACGCTTGCCGAAGACAGCGAAGATGCCCGCGCCCAGCGTCGCGCGCTGACCGCTTTCGTCATCCGCGTTCTGAGCGCCGCGATCGCCTTTATCTCGCAGATCGTGCTGGCCCGGCTGATGGGCGAATTCGAATACGGCATCTTCGCCTTCGTCTGGGTTCTGGTGGTCCTCGCCGGAAATCTCTCCTGCCTCGGCTTCCACACGTCGGTGATCCGTTTCCTGCCGCACCACAAGTCACGCGGYGAATTCGACGCGATCCGTGGGCTTCATGTCAGCGTCCGCATCTTCGCGATGGTCTCGGCAATCACGCTTGCCTTCTTCGGCTTTCTCTTCCTGCGCTTCTTCGGCGGCACGATCGAAGCCTATTGGACGGTGCCGGTCTTCCTGGCACTCTTCACGCTGCCGATGATCGCACTCGGCGACGTGCTGGACGGCACCGCGAGGGCGAGCGGCTGGACGATTACAGCACTGAGCCCCACCTATCTCATCCGGCCGGCGCTGATCCTCGCCTTCATGCTGGCGGCACTCTGGATGGGCGCGCCGCGGACCGCCGCCACCGCCATGGAGGCCGCGCTCGCCGCCACCTACGTGACGACGCTCACCCAATTCCTGCGCATGCGGGGACGGCTGCGGCGGGAATACGGCTCCGGAGGCCTGCAGATCGAAGCGGGCACCTGGTTCCGCTACTCGCTCCCCGTCTTCATGGTGGACGGCATCGGCTTCCTGCTCACCAATGCCGACGTGGTGGTCGTGGGTTTCTACCTGCCCCCGGACCAAGTGGCCATCTACTACGCGGCGGCAAAGACCGTCGTGCTGGTGCAGTTCGTCTCCTTCGCGATCAAGGCCGCGGTCGGACCGCGCTTTTCCGCCATCATCGCCGAGGGCGACATGCCGGCACTTGCCGCCTTCGCCGGCCAGGCGGCGCGCTGGAGCTTCTGGYCGGCGCTCGGCGTCGGGCTMGTGGTTCTGGCGTTCGGCGAGGTGCTGCTATCGCTCTTCGGCCCGGCCTTCACAGCCGGCTACGGCCTGATGGCCATATTGCTCGCGGGCATCCTCGCCAAGGCGATGGTCGGCCCTGGGGAGGTTCTCCTGAGCATGGCCGACCGGCAGAAACTCTGCGTGGCGCTCTACGCCGCCATTCTCGCGATCAATATCGGCCTCAACATCGTCCTCATTCCCCGCTTCGGCCTCATGGGCGCGGCAATGGCAACCGCGCTGGCCATGACGATCGAAGCGGTTCTCCTGCATATCGCGGTTCGTCGGACGCTCGGCATCGTGCTCTTCGCCTTTGCCGCGCCGCTCGCCGCCGCATCTTCAAAGGCAAGACCACATGGCTGAAACCCCGACCGGCGGCGATCCCCAGAGAAATGGAAGCGCTCTCCCTCCGGCGCTCGGCCAGCCGTTCCGTCCCGAGCGTCCGGATGCCGACACACGGCTGCAGGTCGGCAGGCCGGGCCGCGAGCTCTGCCTCTATCCGGCCGCGTTCGGCTACGACCTCCAGGAGGAGCTGGAATTCCTCTCCAACCGCGCCATGGAACCCAACATCTTCTTCAGCGCCCGCTTGCTCGTCCCGGCGATGCCGAGGGTCGAGGACAAGCAGGTCCGACTCGCGCTGATCCGCGACGAGAGCGGCGCCACGAGCCGCATGCGGCTGCTGATGCCCTTCACCCTGGAAAGGCCCGGCTTTTCCGTCGGCGCCTCGATCATCCGCGTCTGGGCCAATCCCTTTGGTCCGCTCGGGACGCCGCTGGTGGATGCGGAAGACGCAGCCGAAACCATCGACAACCTGCTGGAAGGACTGGCCCGGCGCGAGGCGCGCCTGCCCTCCGTTCTGGTCATGCCGGATATCCGCCCGAACGGCCGGTTCGCCCAGCTCGCGAGAGCCGTGGCGATCGGGCGAAATCTGCCGATCACGCTCACCGACGCGTTCACCCGGCCCATGCTGGCGAGCGATCTCGATGGCGAAGCCTATCTGAAGCAGGCGGTGTCCGCCCATCATCTGCGGGAGATGCGACGCCTGTGGCGCCAGCTCGGCCAGCAAGGCAGGCTCGACTACAGCGTGGCCCGCCAGCCTGAGGAGGTCCGCCTGCGGATGGAGGAATTCCTGGCGCTGGAAGCTCGAGGTTGGAAGGGCCGCAAGCGCTCGGCGTTGATCAACGACCGGTACCGCTCGGCCTTCGCCCGCGAGGCGATCACCAATCTCGCCGAGGTGGATGCCGTGCGCATTCATACCCTCGATTTCGACGGGCGCGCCATCGCCTCCCTCGTCGTCTTTCTCATGGCCGGTGAAGCCTATACATGGAAGACGGCCTATGATGAGAATTTCGCCCGCTTCTCACCGGGCAAGCTGCTGATGATGAAGCTGACCGAGTGGCATCTCGAAGACGCCAATATCATGCGCACGGACAGCTGCGCCGTGCCGGATCACCCGATCATGAGCCGCTTCTGGGAGGAACGCGAGGAGATGGGAAGCCTCGTGATCGGGCTTACCGAAAACGGCGACCGCGACGTGCGGCAGGTGGCCACGCAGCTTCACCTCTACCGCAACACGCGCAACATGGCGCGAATGCTCCGTCAGAAAATCCTGGCCATGACCGGCCGAGCTGACTGAAACGGGCTCGCCCCGCTGGAGGCGAGCCCTGAAGCACTCGGTTAACGGGATGCCGTCGTCCGCAGCATCTTGCACAGGCTGACCAGAGCCGCATCGCCACCATTTGCCGTAATATCGGCACAGCGATAAAGCAGCCTGCGCTGCTCGGCCCGGGACATGCCGTTGAAAGCCTGCCGTTGTGACGGGGTCAGGCCCGGCCCTCCGCCGGGACCACCGGCACCGGGTCCGCCGGCGCCGGGGCCGCCGTTACCGGGACCACCATTGCCAGGGCCGCCCGGACCGCCGGGGCCACCCGAGCCGCCACCGCCGATTCCTATATCCACATCCGCGTCGATGCCGCCGGAACCGACGCCCACCCCCACTCCGGCATTGACGCCATTGCGCCCGCCGATGGAAGCGGTGACGTCCGCACCGACGCCGTCACGTCCTCCTATGCCGACATCGGCACCGGTATTGATGCCGTTCGAACCACCCACGGATGCATTTGCGGTTGCGCCAAGGCCGCCGCCGCTGCGGCTGCCCACATTCGCATCCGCATTGATTCCGTTGCTTCCGCCGACCGAGGCATCGACATCCGCGAGACTGCCGTTACCGCCCACGTTCGCGCTAGCGTTGACACCGTTGGAGCCGCCGAGGGATGCATCGACCCCGAGCCCGCCGCTGGTATCCACCCCGACGCTCAAGCCATTCTCTCCCCCGATCGACAGGCCTTGGGAAAAACCCGATGCAGCCAAGGGAAGAACGAAGCAGCTCGACAAGAACACAATACGAAGAGATTTCCGCATGATCTCCATCCTCCTGAAGTCCGGCATCCATTGCCGGCTAAGCAGGAGAAGAATGCACGAAATCATCGATTGTTTCCGTCAGCGGAATGCAACCCGAAACTATTGTTAAGCATTGCCTAAAACAATGAAGCCCATGTCGCCGGATGAAACGCTTCAGCCTTGGCAAAGATCGCTCGCACGTGCACTTGCGCACGGGCGCCGCAGCATGATAGAGGCCTTGGCACCATCCCGGCGCGGGCGTGGCGGAATTGGTAGACGCAGCGGACTCAAAATCCGCCGTCGCAAGACATGTCGGTTCGAGTCCGACCGCCCGCACCAAAGCTTACGAATATCACGTCGAGATTCTCAAAGCCGGGCGCCCGCCGCACCGGAGTTCTCAGCCTTGAGGGCGATGCGCCTTGACCAGGGCCGGGTTGGTTTCAATCCGGCCGGCGCCGATCAGATCCAGGCAATAGGGAATGGCAGGAAAGACCGCAGCGAGCGTCATCGCGATCGAGGCAGGCTTTCCCGGCAGGTTCAGGATGAAGGATTTGCCGCGCGTGCCCGCCGTCTGCCGCGAAAGAATGGCAGTTGGCGTCTGCTCGAGGCTGGCGCGCCGCATGAGCTCGCCAAAACCCGGCAGCTCCTTTTCCAGGATGGCATGCATGGCTTCCGGGGTCTCGTCGCGCGGGCTCGGCCCGGTACCACCCGTCGTCAAAACCAGGTCGCAACCCTCGTTGTCGCAGAGATCTATCACCGTATCACGCACCGAGGCCACGCCGTCGGGAATGACGCGCCGAACGAGCTCGTAAGGCGTGACGATTGCCGCCGCCAGCCATTGGGCGATCGCCGGGCCGCTCAGATCCTCGTATTCGCCGCGGCTTGCGCGGTCGGAAATCGTGACGACGGCAATCTTCAAGACTTACCCCAATTGGTCAGATGGCTGCTGATATCCGTACATCCTCCACGATCTGCGGGAGCCAGGCAACCCTGCGCAGACGTTCAGGAACCGGATCGGGCGACAAGACGCGCCATGTTCCCGACAACGATATGCCGGTTATGCTCGATGCTGATAATCCCGCTACTGCGCAATTTCGTCAGTTCGCGACTCACCGTCTCGATGGTCAAACCGAGAAAATCGGCGATATCCGCCCGCGTCAGCGGAAGATCGAAAGCAAGCTCGCCGTTCCCCGTCTCGTCGCCGGGGTCGATATTGCGGGCAATCAGCAGAAGGAAGCTTGCGACCTTCTCACCGGCATTCTTGCGCCCCAGCGTCAGCATCCACTCCCGCGCTTCGTCAAGCTCCCTCAACGCCTGTTCAAACAGGCGCCGCTGAAGATCGGGCGATTCGTTCATCATCCGGGCAAGCGCCGAGCGCGGGAAAGAACAGAGGGAGGTAACCGTCGCCGCCTCCGCATTGACGGCACTTGCATCATGAAACGGGCGTCCCAGGAAATCTGGGGCAAATTGCAGGCCGACGATCTGCTGGCGTCCGTCGGCGAGCGTCTTCGTCAGCTTCACGGCTCCGGACAGTATGTTGGAATAATGATCCACCGCTTCCGCATTGGCAATCAGCTCGCTGCCCGCTTCGACCTTTCGTCTGGATGAAGCCTTTGAAAGCGCGACCAACTGCTCCGCACTCAGGGCGCCGCAAACGCCGCGATGCCGCGCCTCGCAGGAGCGGCATAGAACAGGAATATCCGAATTGTGAATATCCCTGCGTTCCAGGATGGAGGCTGCAGTGGTCACTTTGCAAATCCTGTCATCTGACGATGAGCCGCACATGGCCGCGGCAATTGTTTTTTTAGCGACTGATAAAAATCAAGTCACCGGCTCTCTGTCACAGATGAAACCGGCAGGCAAGGAGGCGGAAGGACGCAGCCTTCGCGAGTATTCTGGCCGGAAAATATCTTTCTCCCGGAGAACTCAGCCAGCCGGCCTTCCGCTTTCCATTCCTCACGAAAAATTGCCGGGGCTGGCCGGCTTGCGTCACCCGCACACATTTACAGCATAATCCGATGTGATCTAAGGAACCTGGCCGGCAGAAGCCGGATGAAATTTCAGGAGAAGCGCATGGCGCTCGCAGCCACAGCCAGACAGTCCCGCATCGGTTTCCCGCTTATCGTCACGCTCGGCATGGCGGCGACCGTCGGCGGCGCGCTCGCCTTCGAGCATATCGGCGGCTATATCCCCTGCGCGCTCTGCCTGCTCCAGCGCGATCCCTACTACTACGGCATCCCCGTTGGCATTGCTGCGATTGCCACATCCGCGCTCGGCCTGCCCGCCTGGATCACTCGCGCGCTTCTCGTCGTCATCGGCGTGATGATGCTGGTCGGCGCCGGCATGGGCGTCTTTCACGCGGGCGTCGAATGGGGTTTCTGGGAAGGCCCGGCGAGCTGCGGCGGAGGCGGCGCCATGACCACCAATGCCGGCAGCCTTCTTGACGACCTCAACGCCGTACATGGGCCCTCCTGCACGCAGGCGGCGCTTCGCGTGCTCGGCCTTTCGTTTGCGGGATGGAACGTCATCGCAAGCCTCGTCCTGGCCGGCCTCGCCTTCATCGGTGCCAAGAAGGCCTGAAGCAGCGATTAGGGCTGCAGCACGGTATCCCAGTAGAGATAATCCATCCAGCTTTCGTGCAGGTAGTTCGGCGGGAAGAGCCTTCCGTTGTTATGGAGATCCTGCACCGTCGGCTGGTAAGGCTTCTGGTGCGGGAACATGCCCGCCTGCTTCGGCAGCTTGCTGCCCTTCTTGAGATTGCAGGGCGAACAAGCCGCCACGACGTTTTCCCAGGTCGTCTCGCCGCCATGGGCGCGCGGGATCACGTGATCGAAGGTCAGGTCGTCATCGGAGCCGCAATACTGGCACTCGAACTTGTCACGCAGGAAGACGTTGAAGCGCGTGAAGGCGGGATTGCGGGTCGGCTGGATGTAGGTCTTGAGGCTGACGACGCTTGGCAGCCGCATCGAGAAGCTGGGTGACGAGACCGAGTGCTCGTATTCGGCGATGATATTCACTCGGTCGAGGAAGACCGCCTTGATCGCGTCCTGCCAGGACCATAGCGACAAGGGATAATAGCTCAGCGGCCGGTAGTCGGCGTTCAAAACGAGCGCCGGCAGGGCCTGCGGGGAGACTGCGATCGTCAACGTGACGCTCCTACCCGATTCGGCTTCCGTATCTTCTATATTAGGTCCGTTGTTACAGGATTGTGAAGCCAATAAATGCAGATAGATAACTCTCGCCCGCAGTCACGGCAGCGGCGTCACGTCCCGCCGCATCCGCGCCGCATAATAGGCCCAAAAAAGCCTTGCTGCGACCGATCGCCACGGACTCCAGATTTCCGCGAGCTCCGCCAGCTTTTTCGAGGAAGGACGCGCCTCCAAGCTAAAGGCATGGGCGACGGAAGCCTGCAGGGCAACGTCTCCAGACGGAAAGATATCCGCGTGGCCGGCCGAGAACATCAGATAGACCTCCGCCGTCCAGGGTCCGATGCCGGGCAGCCGCGTGAGTGCCGTGATGGCATCGCGGGGGTCCATGCGGCCGATCGATTCGAGGTCGAGGCTATTTTCGGAAATCGCCGTGGAAAGCCCGACCAGCGTGGCGGCCTTCGCCCTGGAGAGGCCGAAGGTAGCCACCACGGCAGGATCGTGGGCCAGGTAGCTCTCGGCCGTTACGGGGCCTGCCGCCGTGATTCGCCCCCATATGGCGGCTGCGCTTGCCTTCGAGACCATTTGCGAGACGACGATGGAGGCAAGGCCGGCAAAGCCGGGTTCCTGCAGCCGGAGCGGCACCGGCCCCGCTACCTCGATGATGGCGGAAAGCCGAGGGTCGAGGGCAGCCAGCGCTTCCAGCCCCTGCTCGATATGCGAATGGTCGCGAATGACCGTTATCGGCTTTCCCATGGCCGTTTCCTTAAAAGCGTGGCAATGAAAAATCATGCCCGTCACGCCTTCTGATAAACCCGTCTATCGTTTCGCGCCAAGCCCGAACGGCCTGCTTCACCTTGGCCACGCGCTTTCGGCACTCCTGAACCACGACATGGCAGGCGCGAGCGGCGGGCGATTTCTGCTGCGGATCGAAGACATCGACCTTGCCCGCTCCACGCCGGAATTCGAGGAGGCCATCTACCGGGACCTCGCATGGCTGGGGCTCCAATGGGAACAGCCGGTGCGGCGGCAGTCGGAGCACTTCGATAGCTATCGCTCGGCTCTCGCTCGTTTGACCGAAATGGGTCTCGTCTACCCGGCCTTCATGACCCGCGGCGAGGTAAAGGCCAGGGTCGCCGCCTTCGAGGCGGCGGGAAAGACCTGGCCGCGCGATCCGGACGGATCGCCGCTCTATCCGGAAGATGACCGGCTGAAAAGCGAGGGCGAACGCAAGATCCTCATGGACAAAGGCCTGCGTCATGCCTTTCGGCTGGACATGGGAAAGGCCCTGGAGTTGCTCGGCAGGCCGCTGACCTTCCGCGAAACCGGCGACGGACCGCAAGGCGAGATTTCCTGCGATCCGGCAATCTGGGGCGATGTGGTGCTGTCGCGCTCCGATGCACCGTCGAGCTACCATCTCTCGGTCACGGTGGATGATGCCGTTCAGGGCATCACGCACGTGGTACGTGGGCTCGATCTCTTCGAGGCCACCGCGGTCCATCGGTTGCTGCAGGAGCTTTTGGGCCTTCCCAAGCCCCTTTACCACCACCACCGGCTGGTACTGGGCGAGGATGGCCGCAAGCTGGCGAAGAGCGAGGGCGCGACCGGTCTAGCGGCTCTGCGACTTCAGGGGCTTTCGCCCCTCGACATCCGCCACCTCGTCGGGCTCTGAGCCAGGCTGTTCGCGGCGCCTGCTGCGGCTGCGCAAGCGCGAGACCACGGAATAGACCCGGTATTTCATCAGCGCCGCGTTGACCTCCGCTCCAAGCATGAAGATCACGCCGACCATGTAGAGAAAGACCAGCACGATCATGATCGAGGCAAGGCCCGCATAGGTGGCCGCATAATTGGCGAAGGTCGCGAGGTAAGAGGCGAAGAGATAGGCGCCGAGCGACCACAAAAGCAGGGTCAGCCCCACGCCCGGCAGCACGTCGATGATGCGCCGCGATCCTGCCGGCAGCCATTTGTGCGAGAAGACCAGGCCGACGGCGARCACCAGCACCGTGCCGAACAGGCCCCAGCTGGAGACGACGGCAAGATCCGCAGCCAGCCAGGGAAAGCGGGTTTCGGCAAAGCGCAGCGCCACCGGCACGGCGACCAGCACGATGCTGATGACGGCGAAGATGATRACGGCCACGATGACGTAGCCGAGGCTGGCCAGTCGCGTGACATACCAGTAACGCGTTTCCTGCACCCGGTAGGCGCGGTTGAGCGAGATGCGCAGCGCCTCCACACCATTCGAGGCGAAATAGGCTGCCRCAAGCACCGAGACGGTGAGAAGCCCGCCGCGTGGAATGGTGAGCACCCGCTGGATTTCCCGCGCCAGCGGATCGGCGATATCGGCGGGCCAGATATCGAAAAGGAGATGAACTGCCGTCTCCGCGAACTGGTCCGCCCCGAGGAAGCCCGCAAGCGCCGTGCCGAAGATCAGGAAGGGGAAGAGCGCCAGCAATCCGGACAGCGCCACATGGCTTGCCAGCGCCCAGCCATCGTCTTCGTTGAAGTGGCAATAGGCGTCGTAAAGCACCTTATAGGCGAGGCTGTACCAGCGGTACGGGCGGATTTCTTCCGGCACTGGGGACTCCGTTGTAACTTCCTCCGGAATATGGGAAATCGGGACCGATTGTACAGGGAGAACGCATTGCCTGGGGAAAAGTCCATCATCGTCACCGGCTGCTCCTCCGGCATCGGCGCCCATTGCGCCCGGACGCTTGCGAAGGACGGCTGGCGGGTGTTCGCGACCGTCCGCAAACCGGAAGACATCGGGGCGCTCGAAGCCGACGGCATTGAGACCCTGCTGATGGACTATACCAAGACGGAGACCATCGCCACAGTGATCGAGACGGTTCGGGAACGCACCGGCGGACGGCTCGACGCTCTCTTCAACAATGGCGCCTACGGCCAGCCTGGCGCGGTGGAGGATCTTTCGACCGAGGTGCTGCGGGCGCAGTTCGATACCAATTTCTTCGGCTGGCACGAGCTGACGCGCCGGGCGATCCCGATCATGCGGCGCCAGGGGCACGGCCGTATCGTGCAATGTTCCTCGATCCTCGGATTGCTGCCCTATCGCTACCGGGGCGCCTACATCGCCTCGAAATATGCTCTTGAAGGACTGAGCGTGACGTTGCGCATGGAACTCGAAGGCAGCGGCATCCATGTCAGCCTCATCGAGCCCGGACCGATCGTTTCGCGCTTCACGGCCAATGCGCTCGCCAAGCTTTACGAGCATGTCGACCTTGAAAATTCCGCCCATGCGGAGGACTACAGGCGGCAGCTCAAACGCCTGGACGGCTCCGGGCCGGTGAACCGGCACAAGCTCGGTCCGGAAGCGGTCTACGACGTGCTGAAGCACGCCTTGACCGCGCCGCGCCCCAAGCCACATTATCTTGTCACAACGCCCGCCAAGCAGGGCGCATTTCTGAAACGGCTCCTTCCCGCAACGCTCTTCTACAAGCTGATGCGCCGGGTGGACTGATATCATCAAAAGGCAGCATTCCACTCATGTCCACTTTCGCCACCGTTCTTACCCTTCTCGTCATGGGTCTCGTCGTGCTCGTCCTGATCCGCGGGCTGTTCAATATGCTGAAGGGCGGCAGCGGCAACAAATCGAACAAGCTGATGCAGATGCGCCTGCTCTTGCAGGCGATCGCGATCGTGCTCATCATGTTCACGCTCTGGTTGACCGGCGGCGGACGCCCGAGCTGAGGATGACGGATGGTCAAGCTCAATAAGATCTACACGCGCACCGGCGACAGCGGCACCACCGCGCTGGTCTCGGGCCCGCGCAGAGAAAAGCACGATCTGCGGATCGAAGCCTTCGGGACCGTGGACGAGGTCAATTCCGCGCTGGGCGTGGTGCGCCTCCACACCATAGGGGAAGGGGAGCTCGATGCCATGCTCTTCCGCATCCAGAACGATCTTTTCGATCTCGGCGCCGATCTCGCAACGCCCGACACCGGCGAGCAACCCCAATACGAGCCGCTGAGGATCGTGGACACCCAGGTGGAGCGGCTGGAGGCCGAGATCGACCAGCTCAATGCCGGGCTTGATCCGCTGAACTCCTTCGTACTGCCGGGCGGCAGCCCCGCCGCAGCGCATTTGCATCTCGCGCGCACAGTTGCGCGGCGGGCCGAGCGGCTGATGGTGGAACTTTCCCGCCAGGAAGGCGAGATGGTGGGCCGGCCGGCGCTCAAATACATAAACCGCCTTTCGGACTTCCTTTTC
The DNA here is from genome assembly GCF_001854865.1 of Rhizobium sp. LCM 4573. GTDB lineage: Bacteria > Pseudomonadota > Alphaproteobacteria > Rhizobiales > Rhizobiaceae > Neorhizobium. The sequence goes on from NZ_MDDW01000004.1 coordinate 38,940, forward strand.
GTGGCGGCGAGATACATGAACGGCGGCRGCAAGGCCGATATTCTCTGGGTCCCTGGCAAGAACCGCTGAGACGAGGCGGGGAGGCAAGAAGCAATGTTCATCCCGCTCCATGACAGGAACGACCTCAAATATATCCGCGTCCAGTACGTGACGATCGGCCTGATCCTCGCCAATGTGCTGGTCTGGCTGGTCGCGACCGTCGCACTGGACCAGATCGCCAATCTGGCGGCACTGGGATTTGGCTTCATCCCGGCGGTCGTCTTCAACCATGCCGTGCTCGATCCCTCGCTGGTGATCGTGCCGGAGGATGCGACCTTCATCACCTACGCCTTCCTGCACCTCGATTTCTGGCATCTCGCCTCGAACATGCTCTTCCTCTGGGTGTTCGGCGACAATGTCGAGGATGCGCTCGGGCACATGCGCTTTCTGATCTTCTACCTGCTCTGCGCGGCGGCCGGCGCCCTGGTGCACGGCTTCGTGGCCCCGACCTCGGAAGGGCCGCTGATCGGCGCCTCCGGCGCCATATCCGGCGTGGTTGCCGCCTATTTCCTGCTGCATCCACGCGTGCGGGTCTGGGTTCTCGTACTTTTCCGCATACCGCTGCCACTGCCTGCCTTCATTCCGCTGGCGCTGTGGATCGCCCAGCAATTCGTCATGCTGGTTTTCGATCTGGACGGCATGATCTCCTGGGGTGCTCATGTGGGCGGTATTCTGGCCGGCGCTCTCCTGGTCCTCGTCATGCGCCGCAAGGGCGTGCCGCTTTTCGACCGCACGCTGGTCAAGCCGCGGGCGATGGAGACCAAGACGAGCATTCCCAGCGTGCCTCTGGCCGAATAGCGCCATGAGAAAAGAGCATGGCGGACTGCGAAAACCTCGTTGTCTTCGGGGAAAAAATGCTTATCCATGTCGCCCATTGAATATCGGATAGACGGGAGAAGCCGCATCTTGCGGCAGGAGAACGTTCAAGGAAGGACCCCATGAAAATCCTCGTCCCAGTAAAACGCGTGGTCGATTACAACGTGAAGATCCGGGTGAAGCCGGATGGTTCGGGCGTCGAGCTTGCCAATGTGAAGATGTCGATGAACCCGTTCGACGAGATTTCGGTCGAGGAAGCCCTGCGCCTGAAGGAGGCCGGCAAGGCCGAGGAAGTGGTGGTGGTTTCGATCGGTCCTGCAAAGGCGGAAGAGACGCTGCGCACCGCGCTTGCCATGGGCGCCGACCGGGCGATCCTGATCGAGACGGACGACGTGGTCGAGCCGCTGGCGGTCGCCAAGATTTTGAAGGGTGTCGCTGAGGCCGAACAGCCGGGGCTGATCATCGTCGGCAAGCAGGCGATCGACGACGATTCGAACCAGACCGGCCAGATGCTGGCGGCCCTCCTCGGCTCCGCCCAGGCGACTTTCGCCTCCAAAATTGAGATCGGCGACGGCAAGGCCAAGGTCACCCGCGAGGTGGACGGCGGCCTGCAGACGATCGAGGTGAAGCTGCCGGCGGTGGTGACCACCGACCTTCGCCTGAACGAGCCGCGCTATGCCTCGCTGCCGAACATCATGAAGGCGAAGAAGAAGCCCCTCGACAAGAAGACGCCTTCCGATTTCGGCGTCGATACAGCGCCGCGCCTGAAGGTGCTGAAGACCGAGGAGCCTTCCGGCCGCAAGGCGGGCATCAAGGTCAAGAGCGTCGAGGAGCTCGTCGCGAACCTGAAGACCGCAGGCATTCTTTGATTTGAACCGGAAGAGATAGGGAGAAACATATCATGGCCATTCTTCTTCTGGCAGAACACGACAACAACAGCCTTTCCGATCAGACCGCCAAGGCGCTAACCGCGGCGACGCAGATCGGCGGCGATGTCCACATTCTCGTGGCCGGCTCCAGCGCAAAAGCCGCAGCCGATGAGGCCGCCAAGCTTTCCGGTGTCTCCAAGGTGCTGCTCGCCGACGACGCCAGCCTCGCCAACCGGCTTGCCGAGCCGCTGGCCGACCTGATCGTCTCGCTCGCCGGTTCCTACGACACGATCGTGGCGCCTGCGACCGCGGCAGCCAAGAACGTCATGCCGCGGGTTGCCGCCCTTCTGGACGTAGCTCAGGTCTCGGAAATCATCGAAGTCGTTTCGCCGGATACGTTCAAGCGGCCGATCTATGCCGGTAACGCCATCCAGACCGTACAGACGACCGACGCCAAAAAGGTCATCACCGTCCGTACCGCTTCCTTCCAGGCTGCTGCGGAAGGCGGTTCGGCATCGGTCGAGACCGTTTCGGCCGCCGCAAATCCCGGTATATCGAGCTTCGTGTCGGACGAGCTTTCCTCCTCGGAACGTCCCGAACTCACCTCGGCGAAGATCATCATCTCCGGCGGTCGCGCGCTCGGCTCGTCGGAGAAGTTCAAGGAAGTCATCCTTCCCGTCGCCGACAAGCTCGGCGCAGCCGTCGGTGCTTCCCGTGCCGCAGTCGATGCGGGCTATGCCCCGAACGACTGGCAGGTCGGCCAGACCGGTAAGGTGGTCGCCCCCGATCTCTATATCGCCGCAGGCATTTCCGGCGCCATCCAGCATCTCGCGGGCATGAAGGATTCGAAGATCATCGTCGCGATCAACAAGGACGAGGAAGCACCGATCTTCCAGGTCGCCGATTATGGCATCGTCGGAGACCTCTTCGAGATTCTGYCGCAGCTTGAAAAGGCTCTCTAAGAACGAGCCTTTCACAAACGCGAAAAAACTGGAAAAATACCCGCCAGCGGAATAACAATCTGCCGGGCTGCATCACCGCAGTCCGGCATTTTCATGATAGACGTGGGATGCGCGGCTGGGGCGCAGACGAGGGAGCGAGTATGGTAGCCTTGAAGAATATCGGCATCATCGGAGCAGGCCAGATGGGCTGCGGTATTGCGCATGTGAGCGCGGTCGCCGGCTACACGGTGCAGATGTACGACCTTTCGAAGGATCGCATCGAGGCAGCACTCGCCACCATCAACGGCAACCTGGCCCGCCAGGTCTCCAACGGCAAGCTCTCCGACGAGGATCGCCAGGCAGCGCTTGCCCGCATTTCCGGCTCCGCGGACATCAACGATCTCGCGCCGATGGATCTGGTGATAGAGGCCGCCACCGAGGAAGAGGCGGTCAAGCGCAAGATCTATGCGCAGGTCTGCCCCGTCCTGAAGCCGGAGGCCATGCTGGCTACCAACACCTCTTCTCTTTCCATCACGCGGCTTGCTTCGGCCACCGACCGGCCGGAGCGTTTCATGGGCATTCATTTCATGAACCCCGTGCCGATCATGAAGCTCGTGGAACTGGTGCGCGGCATCGCCACCGAGGAAAGCACCTTCCAGGCCGCCAAGGATTTCGTGGCGACGCTCGAAAAGACGGTGACGGTGGCCGAGGACTTCCCGGCCTTCATCGTCAACCGCATCCTTCTGCCGATGATCAACGAGGCGATCTACACGCTTTATGAAGGCGTGGGTTCGGTGGAGGCGATCGATACCGCGATGAAGCTCGGAGCCAACCACCCGATGGGGCCTCTGCAGCTTGCCGATTTCATCGGCCTGGACACCTGTCTTTCAATCATGCAGGTGCTGCATGACGGGCTCGCCGACAGCAAGTACCGCCCCTGCCCGCTGCTGGTGAAATATGTCGAGGCCGGCTGGCTCGGCCGCAAATCCGGCCGCGGCTTCTACGATTATCGCGGTGAGACGCCCGTCCCGACGCGGTAGTTATTTGCCCCTCACCCCGCCTCCGCTTCGCTCGGCGCACCCTCTCCCCGTAAACGGAGTGAGGGGGAACGGATATGGCGCGGCATAACCCTTCTCCCCGTCAAACGGGGAGAAGGTGGCGGCAGCCGGATGAGGGGTACACGTCCAAAAGCGAGATTAACTAATCCCCTTTCGCAGCCGCAATCAGCGCCTTCGCGTCCTCGCTGTCCCAGGCGGCGGGGCCGTTCATGGCCGAGATCAAGCAACCCTGCTTGTCGAGGATAAGGGTGACGGGTAGGCCGAAGGCGAGGCCTTCCTTCTTCATCACGTTGAAGACGCCCATTGAACTATCACGATAATAGCCCAGCGCATCGACGCCGGTTTCGGCAAGGAAGGCCTTCGGTTTCTCGTCACTGCCGGTATCGATATTGACGGCAACCACCTCGAAATCTTCGCCGCCCATTTCCTTCTCGAGCGCGTTGAGCGCCGGCATCTCCTCCCTGCAGGGGCCGCACCAGGTGGCCCAGAGATTGAGGAGTACGGTCTTGCCCGCAAAGTCGGCGGTCTTGAGATCCTGCCCTTCCGGCCCCTTGAAGGAAAGCTCGAGCGGGCGGGGCGGCTCGGCGGCCACCATGGCGGCGACCTGCCCCTTGGCGAACTCCGAAACGGATTTCACCCTGGCGACCGCTCCCTCGCATATGCCCGCCGTTTGCACAGAGGCGATATCGGCGACTTCCTCGCCATTGCCAGACCCCATACTCCTCACGTATACCGCCACGGCGCCGGCCAGCACTCCGGCTACGGCGGCAATCAAGATCAGTCTGGCGGAAGGAAGGCCGAGGGGTCTTTTGGTCGTCATCAACTACTCCAGGACAGTCATCATGGCAGACGGTACGAAGGACGCGGTATCCTCCAACCAGATGTGGGGCGGTCGCTTCGCTTCCGGGCCGGATGCGATCATGGAGGAAATAAATGCCTCCATCGGCTTCGACAAGAAGCTGTTCGCCCAGGACATCCGCGGCTCAATGGCGCATGCGACCATGCTGGCGGAAAAAGGCATCATTTCCCGCGAAGATAAAGACAAGATTATCTCCGGCCTGAACACGATCATGTCAGAGATCGAAAGCGGCAAGTTCGAGTTCTCCCGCAAACTCGAAGACATTCACATGAACATCGAGGCGCGGCTTGCCGCGCTGATCGGCCCGGCCGCCGGCCGGCTTCATACGGCCCGTTCGCGCAACGACCAGGTGGCGCTCGATTTCCGTCTCTGGGTCAAGGAGGAGCTTGCCAAGACGGAAGCGATGCTGACGAACCTGATCGCCGCCTTCCTCGACCGGGCGGAAGAACATGCCGATACGGTCATGCCGGGCTTCACGCATCTGCAGACCGCCCAGCCGGTGACCTTCGGCCACCATTGCATGGCCTATGTTGAGATGTTCGGCCGTGACCGCGCCCGCGTACGTCACGCGATCGACCATCTCGACGAGAGCCCGATCGGCRCCGCCGCGCTCGCCGGCACCGGCTTTCCGATCGACCGCCACATGACGGCAAAGGCGCTCGGCTTCCGCGAACCTACACGCAATTCGATCGATACCGTTTCCKACCGCGACTTCGCGCTGGAATTCCTGTCCGTGGCGGCGATCTGCGCGGTGCATCTCTCCCGCCTGGCCGAAGAAATCGTCATCTGGTCGACGCCGCAATTCGRCTTCGTCCGCCTCTCCGACGCCTTCTCGACCGGCTCTTCCATCATGCCGCAGAAGAAGAACCCGGATGCCGCCGAACTGGTGCGCGCCAAGACCGGCCGCATCAACGGTTCGCTGGTCGCGCTGTTGACCGTCATGAAGGGCCTGCCGCTCGCCTATTCGAAGGACATGCAGGAAGACAAGGAACAGGTTTTCGATGCGGCGGAGAACCTGGAACTCGCCATTGCGGCCATGACCGGCATGATGCGCGACATGACCATCAACAAGGACRGGATGCGCGCCGCGGCCGGTTCCGGCTATTCGACCGCGACCGATCTGGCCGACTGGCTGGTGCGCGAGGCGGGCCTTCCGTTCCGCGATGCCCATCACGTCACCGGCCGCGCCGTGGCGCTTGCGGAGAGCAAGGGCTGCGATCTTGCGGAACTTTCACTGGCCGAGTTGCAGGCGATCCATTCCGCCATCACCGAGAAGGTCTTCGACGTGCTTTCGGTCGATGCATCGGTTGCCAGCCGCACCAGCTTCGGCGGCACCGCGCCCGCCGAGGTGAGGAAGCAGATCGCCTGGTGGCGCGCCAAGAATTGATGATGCGATCGATGCCGGAATAATGACTGCACAAGCGGCCGGAACTTCGCTATGACAGTGCCGCTGCTCGCGCCGGAGAAAAGAAAATGTCGAAAACCCTGGTAAACCTTGCCCGCCTCACCCTGGTGCTGAGCCTCACCGGCATCGTAGCCGTCGGCTGCGGCCGCAAGGGCGACCTCGATCGGCCGAGCACGCCCGTAGAGCAGCAGAACAAACGCGGCGGCCCCGCGAAGGCGCAGCCTGCGCAAGACCGGCCCTTCCTTCTCGACCCGCTTCTCTAGAGCTTCGCCGTGAACCATTTTCATTATATCGACGGCGTGCTGCACGCCGAGAACGTAGCTATCCCGGAGATCGCCAAGGCGGTCGGGACGCCGTGCTACGTCTATTCGACTGCGACGCTGGAGCGTCACTACAAGGTCTTCGCCAAGGCCTTCGCCGACGTCGACACCATGGTCTGCTATGCCATGAAGGCGAATTCCAACCAGGCGGTGCTGAAGACGCTCGGACGCCTGGGTGCCGGCGTCGACGTGGTTTCCGGCGGCGAGCTCCGCCGCGCGCTTTCGGCAGGCATTCCGGCAAGCCGCATCATGTTCTCCGGCGTCGGCAAGACGGCCGGCGAGATGGACCTCGCTCTCGAAGCCGGCATCTATTGCTTCAACGTGGAATCCGAGCCGGAACTGGAAGTGCTGAATGCCCGCGCCGTGAAGGCGGGAAAGAAGGCGCATGTATCCTTCCGCATCAATCCTGATGTCGATGCTGGAACCCATGCGAAGATTTCGACGGGCAAGAAGGAAAACAAATTCGGCATCTCCTACGAGCGCGCCCGTGACGTCTACGCCCATGCCGCGACCTTGCCTGGGATCGACGTGACCGGCATCGACATGCATATCGGCAGCCAGATCACCGAGCTGCAACCCTTCGAGGACGCCTTCCGGCTGCTGAGAGAACTCGTGGACACGCTGCGCGGCGACGGCCACCGCATCGATCATGTGGATATTGGCGGCGGGCTGGGCATTCCCTACAAGGACGACAATACGCCGCCTCCGCTGCCGGACGCCTATGCGGATACGGTCAAGCGCCAGCTTCGCTCGCTGAATTGCAAGATCGTCACCGAACCCGGACGGCTGATCGTCGGCAATGCCGGAATTCTCGTCACCGAAGTCATCTATGTGAAGGACACGGGCGAGAAGCACTTCGTGATCGTTGACGGCGCCATGAACGACCTCATACGTCCAACGCTTTATGATGCTTATCACATGATCCGCCCGGTCGTCGCGCCGTCGGCAGACACACCGCGCATCAGGGGCGACGTGGTCGGTCCCGTGTGCGAAACCGGCGATTACCTGGCATTGGACCGGGAGATGGCCGCACCGCAGCCCGGCGATCTGATCGCTGTCGCTTCGGCGGGTGCCTATGGCGCGGTGCAGGCCGGAACCTACAACTCGCGCCTGCTGGTGCCGGAGGTTCTGGTAAAGGGTAGCGACTTCCATGTGGTGCGCCCGCGCGGCACCTACGAGCAGCTTATCGGCCTCGATTCCGTGCCCGAATGGCTCGGTTGACCGGCTGACGCCGCGTTCACTTTTGCGGGAAACCGGGCAAATAATGGGAACGGAAAGCTCCCTGCCCTCGTCTTCGCCATAAAGATCGCTATCCTTAGTGTGGATTTGCGCCGCCACGATCGGAGACGGACCGCATGAGCTTCACCCGCAAAGGTGCATTCGAATCGCATCCCTTGCTTGCGCGCCGCGTGGCGCTGAAGCGCTCTTTTGCGCGGGTCGTACTGTTCTTCGAGCGGCTTTTGCCGCTCCTCCTGCCGCCGCTCGGCATTGCCGCGCTCTTTCTTTCCGTCGCCTGGTTCGGCATTTTCCGCTTCTCGCCGGATTGGCTTTGCTGGCTCCTGGCGGCGGGCTTCGGCGTCGCCTTCCTCTATACGCTTCTTCCGCTGGCCCGGTTGCGCTGGCCCGAACCCCATGAGGCCGACCGGCTTCTGGAGGAACGAAACGATCTGCCGCACCAGCCAGTCGCCGTGCAGGAAGACGAGCCCGCCTTCGAAACACCCTTCTCGCGGGCGCTCTGGAAGGAGCACCAGATCCGCATGGCCGAGCGTATCGCCGCGCTTGATGCCGGTCTGCCGCAGCCGGATATCGCCAAGCATGACCGTTTCGCGCTGCGCACCATCCCCGCGCTCGTGTTCGTGGTGGCGCTCGGCTACTCCTTCTCGAACAGCGGCGGTTCGCTCAGCGACATCTTCCGCGCCTCGGCGCCGGCCGCCAGCACCAACCCGGACCTGCGCATCGATGCCTGGCTGACGCCGCCCTCCTATACCGGCCGCGCGCCAGTGTTTCTTACGGGAAACGAGGTAGCCCAGAACAAAACCTTCTCGCTTCCGCAACATTCGGACCTGACGGTGCGACTGACCGGGGGCGACGGGCTCGAGGTCGTAGAATTTGCGCCAAGCGCGGGAGAAGGCCCGGTCGCGTTGGTAAGCCAGGAAGCGCTTGCCTTGCAGAAGAAAGCCCAGCAGGAAGGCGCCGAGAATGCGGACGCCGTCCCGGCGAACGCGGAGGACGAGGGCAGACCGTTGCCCCGCCGCACCTATTCCATGAAACTGGAAGAGAACGGGGAGCTGACGGTCAACGGCCAGCTTTGGACATTTGAGGCCATCCCGGATCGCCCACCTGAGATCAGCTTCGACAAGCCCCCCCGCAGAGCCATCAATGGAGCACTTGAAATCGGCTTTATCGGCAAGGACGATTACGGGATCCGTGAAGCTCACGCCATCATCGAACCGATAGAAGCCAGCGATCCGGCGGCAACGCCGCTTTATCCGCCCCCGACCTTTCCCCTGGAGCTTCCCCGCCGGGGCGGTGCCGAGGTCAAGGGGCTGACCGGGCGCGACTTGACCGATCATCCGCTGGCGGGACAGAAGGTTCGCGTAACCCTGGTGGCGAAGGACGGCGCGGGCCAGACGGGTCAAAGCCCGCCGCAGGAGATAATCCTGCCGTCTCGGCCATTCTCCGAACCTCTGGCTGCGGCAGTCGCCGAAGAACGCCAGGTCTTTGCGCTCGATACGCGTCAAATGCCCCGCGCCATCGAGCTCAATGAAGCGCTTGCGCTGCGCCCCGACGAGACGATCCCCAACCTGAAGCATTTTCTGCTGATCCGCTCGGCGCTCGGGCGCATGCAGCAGGCTCGTGGCGAAGAACAATTGAAGGAGACTGCCGAATATCTCTGGCAGATCGCGCGGGGCATCGAGGATGGCGATCTTTCCGAGGCCGAGCAACGGTTGCGCGACGCGCAGAACGCCCTCAACGAGGCCCTGAAAAACGGCGCGTCCGACCAGGAGATCRCCCAGCTGATGAAAGAGCTGCGCGAGGCCATGCAGCAGTTCATGAACGAGCTTGCCCAGCGGCTGCAGAACAATCCCCAGGCATCGCAGAACATGCAGGCCCAGAACGTACTTCGTCAGCAGGACCTGCAGAACATGATGGACCAGATCGAGAATCTGGCCCGTTCGGGCAACCGCGATGCCGCCCAGCAGCTCCTATCCGAACTACAGCGGATGATGAACAACCTCCAGGCCGGCCGCATGCAGCGAGGCCAACAGGGCCAGCAGCAGAACAGCCCGATGCGCGAACAGATCGACCGGCTCGGCGACATCATGCAGGAACAGCAGCGGCTCATGGACCAGACGTTCAGGCTGGACCAAGCCCTGCGCGATCGCATGCAGCGCGGCAAMCCCGACCAACCCTATGAACAAGGGCAGCCCGGACAGCCGCAGCAGGGCCAACCCGGCCAGCAGCAACAACAGCAGGGGCAGCAAGGGCAGCAACCCACCGACCAGATGACAGCCGAACAGTTGCGCGAGGCGCTCCGGAACCTGCGCGCCCAGCAGGACGGCCTCGGACAGAAACTGCAGGAACTCCAGAAGGGCCTTGAAGGGATGGGCATGCAGCCCAGTGAAGGCTTCGGCCAGGCAGAGCGGGAAATGGGCAATGCCGGCCGCGCGCTCGGCCAAGGCCAGGGCGAGCAGGCCGTTCAGGGTCAAGGCAATGCGCTGAATGCGCTACGCCAGGGCGCCCAGAACATGATGCAGCAGATGATGCAGGCCATGYAGCAGAGCGGCGAAGGCCAAGGCTCCGAGCAGAGCATTGCGGGCCAAGGTGGCCAGGACGACCGCGAYCCGCTTGGCCGTCCGCGTGGGGATTCAGAGAGTGGTCTCGACAATGGCGGAACCAAAGTACCCGACGAAATCGAGGTGGAGCAAGCGCGGCGGATTCTAAACGCTATCCGCGAGAAGCTGGGTACGGCCATACAGGAAAGACTCATGAATCCCTCGRCAAGCGAAACCGAGCGGCAATATCTGGAACGCCTCCTGGAGATCCGCTGACCTCAGCCGCTACGGGCTGGCAAAGCCGCTGCCTCAGGCGGCAAGCGCCATGGCGACCGCCTTGCGGATATCAGGCAGCGCGAAAGGCTTTTGGACCACATCCACGATCTTCGACTGGAGATCGTCGGCACGCTCGCGCTGCTCGGCATAGCCGGTCATCAGCAAGATCTTGAGGCTGGGAAACCGCTCCGCGGCCTGATGCGCCAGTTCGATCCCGTCCATCACCGGCATGCGGATATCGGAGAGCAGAAGATCGAAATCCGTTTCGCCGAGCCTCTCCAGCCCTTCGGCGCCATCGCCGGCCTCATAAGTCTCATGACCATCGAGACGAAGCGCCCGTGCAACGAAGCTGCGCAGCGTATCCTCATCCTCGGTAATCAAGATCTTGGCCATAGCGATCATCGCTCCCTGTATGTGTCAAATCGGGAGCAACTCACCAGAGTTTTCTTGTCGAGGAGTAAACGCCGGGGCCCTCAGAACCGGCATGGTTAACACCTTACGACTTTTGCGCTTCCTCATCCACGTCGCCGGTGACGACACCGACGAAGGGAAGCTCTCGGAAAGCATAGGCAACGTCCATGCCGTAGCCCACGACGAAATAGTCCGGGCATTCGAACCCAACATATTCCGCCTCCAGCGCCTCTTTGCGCTTTACATGCTTGTCGAGCAGCACGGCGACGGTGACGTTGCGCGCGCCGCGCTCATAGAGAATTTCCTTGGCGAATTTGAGCGTGCGGCCGGATTCCAGGATGTCGTCGATCAGGAGTACGTCGCGATCCTTCACATCGCTATCGATGTCCTTGACGATGCGCACTCCTTGCGAGACCGTGCCGCTGCCGTAGCTCGACAGGGTGATGAACTCGACTTCCGGGGCGAGCCCCGTTTCGTGCAACGCGCGAAGAAGATCGGCCGCGAAGATGAAGGAGCCCTTGAGGATAGCGATGACCAGGAGGTCCTTGGTCGGCCCATTGGCGATTTCCGCCGCTATGGCCCGATTGCGCTCGGCGATCTGTTCGGCGGTGAAAAGCGGCTCGATGATCTTGCCGCGCACGACGGGCATGAGGTTCTCCTGCGTGTCCCTAAAGATGCGCGCTTAGCACAACCACGTCGCTTTAGGCACCCTGCGCAGCAAAGGAAAGGCGAAGATCGGGCAGTTTTCCACCGGGGTGAGGCACGCGGGCCGAAAAACCGTGGCTGCGCCCGCCTTCGATGGCGACAACGGGTGCGCCGATGAGAGTGCTCGTCAGCACCTTTTCATCGGTCATCAATTCCGCGCGGATGGAGGGCATTTCAAGCCTTTCCTCCCCGCGGTTTTCCACGATACCGTTGATCAGGAGCACGCGCATGCCGTTGGCGTCCTGCGGCGTAAGGCTCACATGCGTTATGTCGAGGGCAGGACCGGCATCGGCTTCAGCCGCCCCCCTAAAGAGCGAGAAACCGCCGGCAAGCCCGAAGACAGCGACGAAGATCGCGGCCAGCACGGCAGAAAACATATCGGCGGAAAGCCGCATCAGGACCCTCTCGAGCCGATTGACGGCGCCAACGATGCCATCCCGAATCGGATTATGGGCGACCGTGGGGAGAGGCATTGCCTTGCTGTTATCGTTCTGGAAGCCGTGGCGGCCGCGCAGGCTAGCGCCGAGCGTCACGAACTCCGCATCATCCGCATCCCGACGCGGACAAGGCCTGCGGGCGGAACGGCTCGCCTGACGTTCCGGCGGCAGGATATCCACGATCCTCACGACCTTCTCCTGCCGTGCGCCGGATGTGCTCATGGAGGCCTCCTTCTACCGTTTTCCCGGGTTTCAGGGAAAACGGGGCATTGAAACGAACCCCTCCCAGTCGTAAATTCGAATGGTTAATGCTTCGCAAAAATGGCCCGAAAATCGCCCTTTTCCGCGCGCGATTTGCAATTCGTTTACCCGCGTCGTTAACAGATGGCGGGATTTGAAAAACCAGAGACTGGGTTCTCCGTTGATCCATTTCGAAAATGTCGGCCTGCGGTACGGGATGGGCCCGGAAATCCTCCGGGATATGACCTTCGACATACCGAAGCGATCGTTCCAGTTCCTCACCGGCCCTTCCGGCGCCGGCAAGACGACGCTGTTGCGCCTGATGCTGATGTCGCTGCATCCGACCCGCGGCCTGATCCACATGTTCGGGCGTGACCTTTCGCAAATTCCTCGCACCGAACTGCCGATGCTGCGCCGCCGGGTCGGCATCGTCTTCCAGGATTTCCGCCTGCTCGATCACCTCACGACCTACGAGAACGTCGCCCTGCCGCTCAGAGTGCGAGGCAAGGACGAAGGTACCTACCGAAACGATGTGATCGAGCTTTTGAAATGGGTGGGGCTCGGCGAGCGCATCAACGTGCTGCCGCCGGTATTGTCGGGCGGGGAAAAGCAGCGCGCCGCGATCGCCCGCGCGCTGATCGATCGGCCGGAAATCCTGCTGGCGGACGAGCCCACGGGCAATGTCGATCCTCCCATGGCAAGACGTCTGCTCAATCTCTTCCTGGAGCTCAACCGCCTCGGGACCGCCGTCGTCATCGCCACGCATGACCTTGGACTGATGGATCAGGTCAATGCCCGGCGGATGATCCTGACTGAAGGACGCCTCGACATATATGAATGAGCTGAGCCGCCTCAGAGCCCGCAAGGTCGGGAAACCCTCAGCCACGGAGCAGCAGCCGCGGCGGACGGAGATGCATGTGCGGCCGACCGCCCCCATCCTGCCGGCTTCCAACATCCAGGGCAATGCGCTGATGGTGGTGATCGCCATCATGGCCTTCCTCGCCTGCCTGACGCTCGGCGCGGTCAGCATGGTGCGCGCGACCGCCGCCAGCTGGCAGAGCCAGATTTCCCGCGAGATCACCATACAGATCAAGCCCGAGGAAGGGCTGGATATGGATGCGGCGCTGCAGAAGGCGCGCGAGCTGGCTCTGACCTTCGTCGGCACGCGCTCTGGCACCATCATGGACGACGGCGYCACCGCGCGCCTGCTCGAGCCCTGGCTCGGCACCGGTCTGGATTTGAGCGAGCTGCCGGTTCCCCGCCTCGTCATCATCACGATCGATGAGCAGAACCCGCCGGATTTCGCCGCCATGCGCGATCTTCTGGCAAGCGAGGTTCCGCAAGCCTTCCTCGACGACCATCGCACCTGGGTGGATCGCCTGGTCTCCATGGCGCATACCACGGTGCTGATCGGCATCGGCGTTCTCGTGCTGGTCTTCACGGCGATGATCCTGACCGTGATCTTCGCCACGCGCGGGGCGCTTTCCGGCAACCGCCACATCGTGGAAGTGCTGCATTTCGTGGGCGCCGAGCGCTCGTTCGTGGCGACCGAATTTCAGAAGCATTTCCTGAAGATCAGCCTCAAGGGCTCGGCTGCGGGAAGCGCGCTTGCTGCCCTGTTGTTCGCCACGGCCAACCTCTGGCAGTCGCGCTCACTGGCGACCCCCGAGAGCGACCAGGCGACCGCCCTGTTCGGCTCCTTCACCATCGGGTTCGGCGGCTATCTCGGTATCTTCGCCACGATGATCGTGATCGCCCTGCTGACGACGCTCACCGCGCGTTTCACCGTCATGCGCACGATCGACGAGATCGATTTCATCCGCTCCGATCCCGCGCGCTCGGAAGGAGCGCCGCCTTCCTGAACCTGTCCATCGTTTTGCTGCGAGGAAGCCCTGTTCTCGCCACGAATCTCCGGCTATGGACTGTGATATGAATTCGGGCCCGACCATGCGCAGGACACCGACCCCGCGCCCGCCCCAGGGGGGCTGGCTTTCGCGGGATGGCTGGCTGCGCTGGTCGGCGAGGCGGCTCATCATGGCATGCGTTCTGATAGTGGCCGGCCTGTTCGGCGGCTTTCTCTGGTATGCCGATTCAGTGACCTCGCTCAAGGCGCCGGACGGCGTGAAGGCGGACGCCATCGTCGTCCTGACCGGCGGCTATCAACGCATCGAGCAGGCGCTCGGCCTGCTGCGGGACGGGGCCGGACACCGGCTCCTGATCTCCGGCGCCCATCCTTCCACGACGCCGGCGCAGATCCGCAAGGTGACCCAGGGCTCGGCGGACCTCTTCGATTGCTGCGTCGATATCGGATACGATGCGATCGACACTATCGGCAATGCCAATGAGACCGCCCGCTGGATACACGATCACGGCTACAAGTCCGTGCTGGTCGTCACAAACAACTACCACATGATCCGCAGCCTTCACGAACTGCGCCGCGCCGATCCCGAAACGGAATTCATCGCCTATCCCGTGATCAATTCCGACCTCAGTAGAAAGGCCTGGTTCACCGAACCGGATGTGCTGCGCACCATGCTCAGCGAATACGGCAAAGTGGTTCTCGCGACCCTCCGCGACTGGATTGGGTTCCACCGCGGCAGCGGGCTGCGCACCGGCGACACTTCGCAGCGGACGGCAAGCAGAACCTCTCCGGAAGATTGACGGAGCGCCAAGCGCGGAAGAAGAGCTTTTTTCACGCGGCGATCTCGTGTAGGCAACGCCTGTCCACTGGGAACTATGTCTTCATGCTGCTGGCGCGCTCGATCCTTTTCAACATCGCCTTCTATGCGAATCTCATCGTCCGGATGATCGTGCTGAGCCCGATCTATTTCCTGATGCCGCGCAGGGCCGCCTATCGGATTCCCAAGGCATGGGCGGCCTCCTCCAGCTGGCTGATGGCGAAGATCGTCGGCGCCACGTTCGAAATCGAAGGGATGGAGAACGTGCCGGAAGGTGGCTGCATCTTCGCGCCCAAGCACCAATCCGCCTGGGATACGATCGCCCTCCTGCCCTTTCAGAAGGACCCGGTCTACATTCTCAAGCGCGAGCTGATGTGGATACCGCTGTTCGGCTGGTACGCGATGAAGCAGCGGATGATACCCGTCAATCGCGGCGCCCGCGGCAAAGTCATGGTGGATGTCATGATCCGCACCAAGGAGGAGATGGCCAAGGGCCGCCAGCTCATCATATATCCCGAGGGCACGCGCCACCCGCCCGGCGCCGAACCCGAATATCGCTACGGAATTGCCCGCATTTATCGCGACGTGCAGGTGCCGGTGGTGCCGATCGTCGGGCACTGGGGCCTGTTCTGGGGCCGCCGAAAGCTGATCAAATATCCCGGCCATTTCAAGGTGCGCATCCTGCCGCCGATCGAGCCGGGCCTCGATCCCGACATCTTTTTCCAGACGCTGATAGACCGGATGGAGAAGGCGAGCGACGAGCTTCTGATCGAGACCGTGGAAGCCAATCCGCATCTGCCGCTGCCGCCGACGGCGGCCAAGCGGCTGGCGGAGCTGCGGGCTCAGAACGCAGCCTGAACCCCACGGGCCGACGCTTCCACGCCGGCCCCAACCCCTTCAAGCCAGAGATCGCGTATGCCCATTTCCCGCAAATGGGCGAGCGTATTGAAGAGATAGGCATCGTTCGGTCCGGATTGGCCGGAGGAGCGACGCACGATTTCGGCAGCTTCCTCGATGCCGAGCGCGCCTGCATATTGCACATGCGACCGGTCGACAACGTAGCCCACCGCCTTTACGTAGCGGCCGTCGCCTAGCATGACCGCGAGCATCCGTTCCTTGTAGACATTGGTGACCAGTTCCCGCTTGCGCAAATACTCGAGAACCTCGCCGCGGTCTTCAAGACCCACCCGAAACGCCATGCCGCGGCACGAGCCGCCGCGGTCGAGCCCGAGCACGAGACCGGGATTTTCAGGCGTGCCCCGATGCACGTAGGAGCGGATGCAAAGCGAGCGGCGATAGCCGAAGGCGCGTGCTGGTTGCGTCTCCTCATGCGGGAAGCCGGGGTTCCACATGAGTGAGCCGTAGCCAAATACCCAAAATTCGTCCATATCCAAGGCCAAGCCGTATTCGAGATTCGCAGTCACCATTGGAGAACATCATGGCAGCGTCAAGCCGGTCCGGTGTCAGCCGAAAACTTTGGTTCCTGGCCAGCGCGGTGCTCGTCGTCATCGCTCTTTATACCGCCGGGTGGTTCTATGCCGCATCGGTGCTCAAGGAAAAGACGCTGGCCCTGCTCGGCAGCCAGGAGGCGAAAGGGGTGAGCGCTGCCTGCACGGACGCCGAATATCGCGGCTATCCTTTCCGTATCGGCCTCTTCTGCTCCCAGGTCGCGGTTGATGACCGCAACAACGGCATTTCCGCCACCTTCGGGCAATTGCGCTCGGCAGCCCAGATCTACAATCCCGGCCATATCGTCTGGGAACTCGATTCGCCCGCGGTAGTCCGCACCGGCCACGGACTGACCGTATCCAGTACCTGGGAAAACTTCCAGTCGAGCCTGGTGACTAAACTCAAGGGTGTGGAGCGAACCTCCGCCGTTCTCGACAATCTGAAAACCAGCATCGTCTCGGCGGCCACCGGCCAGTCTTTCGACATCAACGCCGCGCATACCGAAATCCATATGCGCCAGAACGGACAGGACCTGGACGCCGCCCTCTCCATCCGCGACACCGACACGACGGCCAAGGGCATACCGGCGCTGCTGCCCAGGCTTTCGGCAAATCTCGACCTCACGCTTGTCGGCCGCGCCGGCATGATCGACGGAAGCGATCCCAACGGCATGGCGCTCTATGGGACACAGGGCGAGATGCGCAGACTGACCGCCGATCTCGGCGAGGGACGGCTGATCACCGTAACCGGCCCCTTCTCCTTCGACGGCGAGGGATATCTTTCCGGCCGCCTGAAGCTTCAGGTCGAAAAGATCGACGCTTGGCGCGACGGCCTGTCTCAGGCTTTTCCCGATATGGCTCGCACGATCGAAACCGCGACGAAAATGCTCTCGGCTCTCAGTGGCGGCGAGAACGCCTCGCTCGACCTGACGATCAATCGCGGCAAGGTCCTGGCAGGCGGCTTCATCCCGATCGGCGAGATTCCGCCGATCTGAGACTCGGCTATTTCTTGGCGTCCAGTGCGTGGCGGCCGAAATCCGGCGCATCTACATCCTGGCCCGCCTGGACGATCGACCGACGGATCGCGCGGGTGCGGGTGAAGAGTTCAAACAGCTTGTCGCCCTCCCCCCAACGGATCGCCCGCTGCAGATAGGCGAGATCCTCCGAGAAGCGCGCCAGCATTTCCAGGATCGCATCCTTGTTGTGCAGGCAGACATCGCGCCACATAGTGGGATCGGATGCCGCAAGACGAGTGAAATCGCGGAAGCCGGAAGCGGAATATTTGATGACTTCCGATTCCGTCACCGTCTCCAGATCGTCGGCGGTGCCGACGATATTGTAGGCGATGATATGCGGCAGGTGCGAGACGATCGCCAGCACCTTGTCGTGATGCTCGGCATCCATCTCGTCGATCCGGGAACCGAGTGCGATCCAGAAATCTTTCAACCGCTGGAGAGCGTTCGCATCCGTGCCCGGCAAAGGCGTGAAGATGCACCAGCGATCGCGGAAAAGCCCCGCAAACCCCGCATCGGGGCCGGATTTTTCCGTTCCCGCCAGCGGATGGCCGGGGATGAAATGCACACCCTTCGGCATATGCGGCGCCATCTGCGCGATGACCGAAGCCTTTGTGGAGCCGACGTCGGTGACGATGGCGCCGGCCTTGAGCGCCGGAGCGATCTGCCTGGCAACGTCCTCGGAAGCGCCGACCGGCACCGAAACGATGACGAGGTCGGCATCCTTCACCGCGTCCTCGGCGGATGCGACGTAATGCGTGCCGAGCTTGAGTTCTTCCGCGCGCTTTAGGGTCTCGGCGCTGCGCGTGGAGATAACCACCTCGCGGGCCAGTCCCAGTTCCTTCACGTCGCGGGCGATGGAAGAGCCGATAAGGCCGATGCCGATCAGCGCGATCCGCTGGAAGTGCGGTTCACTCATGCCGTTTTTCCCATGAATTCACCGAGCGCCTCGATGACGCCGCGATTGGCCTCTTCCGGACCGACCGACATGCGCAGCGAATTGGCGAAACCGTAGCCCTTTACGGCGCGCAGGATATAGCCGCGGCTAGTGAGGAAGGCATCAGCATCCGCCGCACGCTTTCCCTCGACATCCGGGAAGTGGATCAGCACGAAATTGGTGACCGACGGCGTGACCTTCAGGCCGATCGCCTCGAAGGCTTGCGTGAGTTTGCCGATCCAGAGATTGTTGTACTCCACCGCCTTCTCGATGAAGGCCTGGTCCCGTATTCCGGCGGCGCCGGCGGCTATCGCAGGCGCGTTCATGTTGAAGGGCCCGCGCACGCGGTTCAGCGCGTCCAGTATGCCGGCGGGGCCGTACATCCAGCCGATGCGGAGCGCGGCAAGTCCATAGACCTTCGAAAAGGTGCGGGTCATGACGACGTTGCGGTTACCGGAAACGAGCTCGAGACCGGCTTCGTAATCATTGCGGCGGACATATTCCGCATAGGCCGCATCCAGCACGAGGATGACGTGCTTCGGCAGTCCGGCATGCAGGCGACGGATTTCCGAGACCGGCACATAGGTGCCCGTCGGGTTACCCGGATTGGCGATGAAGACCATCTTGGTCCTGGGCGTGACCGCGGCGAGGATCGCATCGACATCGACCGTGCAATCCTTCTCCTTCACCGTGACCGGAGTGGCGCCGGCGGYCATGATCTGGATCTTGTAGACGAGAAAGCCGTRTTCGGTGATGATTGCCTCGTCGCCGGCACCGAGATAGWCATGGCACAGCAGTCCAAGCAGTTCGTCGGAACCGTTGCCGCACATGATGTTGGCCGGATTGAGCCCATGAACGGCGCCGATCGCCTCGCGCAGCTCCTTCGCCTGCCCGTCCGGATAAAGCTCCAGGTGCTCGGCCGCATGCTTGAATGCCTCGATAGCCTTGGGGCTCGGGCCGAGCGGCGTTTCATTGGAGGAGAGCTTGAAGACGCGCGCCACGCCCGGCGCATGATCCTTGCCCGGGACATAAGCGGCAATATCCAGGACACCCGGACGCGGAGCGGGCTCATTCAACACGATGCTCATCGATCGACCTTTTGAATACCAGGACGGCAATTGATCCTGTGGCATTAAAGCCGAAAGAACCCTTTGTCGAGGGCGGTGCGTTTGTGGATGCGATCAGTTTGTTTGATGCGTAATGGTCGGAGCGCTAAGCTGTTCGAAACATCAAGGGAGCGAACCATGAGCAAGGGTGACTACGACGACGTCAGGGCATTGCTGGAAAGCTGGGCACAGGCGCTGCGCACGAAAAATRCCGATGCGATCATCCAATGCCAGTCAGCGACGATCAGGCAATTCACCCTTGCTCCTCCCCTGGAGGAAAGCGGAAACGATAGGGCCGGCCTGCAGGCTTGGCTGGATACCTGGGAAGGCGATCTCGACTTCGAGATCAGGAATACAGACCTGCGTGTTGGCGGCGACATCGGTTGGTGCAGCGCCTTGATGAGACTCGGCGGCCAGAAAATCGGCCAGGGGAAGCTGGGCTCCTGGTTTCGCCTGACCGTGACCTTTGCCCGCGAAAATGGCCGCTGGCTGATTGTCCATACGCATGAGTCGGTACCCTTTGCCATGGACGGTCCGCCGCTCGGGATCTTCGACCTAGAACCGTAATCAGCGGCTTCGGGTAGTCGGCACGCCCTGCGGCGCCAGCACCGGCACGAAGACCCGGCGCGAGGCGCGGGAGGCGACAGGCAGGCCTTGATAGAGCCGCTTCTGAGCCTCGAGCACGATCACACCGGAAAAGACGGGCCAGAACCTCCGCCCCATCCGCTCGAAACCATGCCGGAGCTTCAGCACAGTGCGGAGCTTCGATGGAGGGAAGAACAGCGCCTCGGCGCTGGCGCCCGGCGTGAAGTTCGCTTCCCTGAGCAGCGATGTGAGCTGCCCGCGCGAATAGGGTCGGCCGGAACCGAAGGGCGTGTGCTCCATGCGGGCCCATACCCCACGGCGGTTCGGCACGACGATGACCAGCCGCCCGCCGGGCGCCAGCACCCGCCAGACCTCTTTCAGCGTCTCACGAGGATTTTCGGCAAATTCCAGCGAATGCACCATCAGCACGCGGTCGATAGACGAGTCCGGCAGCGGCAACTCCTCGTCGAAGACGAGGGCCGTAGAAGAAAGCTCGCCGACGGGCCAGTTCACCGCACCCTGGCCTGCCGGCATGAAGGCGAAGCTGCGCTCCGTATCCGCACGGAACCGGTCGAGATAGGGGACCGCATAGCCGAGCCCCACCAGCCGCTCCTCCGGCAACCTGGCCCAGAGGGAGGAAAGCGCCATCACGATCGACTGCTCGGCAAAACGTCCGAGCGGCGAGTGGTAGAATTCACGGAGATCGACGATATCGGTGTGCATGGACGGGGTCTCTGTCTTCAATGCTATCAGAGAGTGGTTGGACTTCAAAGCGCAACCCCCTACATTGTTTCCAAACACATTTTCGGAAAATACGGGGCCTCTGATGAAACCTTTGGAAATCGAAGTCTTTTCATGTCGAAGCGATAACTATGGCGTCCTGGTGCATGACCCGGAAAGCGGGCTGACCGCCTCCATCGACGCTCCCGAGGAGAAACCCATTGTGGAGGCCGCGAACCGACGCGGCTGGAAGATCACTCATATCTTCACCACCCATCACCACACGGATCATGTCGAGGCCAATCTGGCGCTGAAGGAAAGGTTCCATCTCGAAATTATCGGCCCGTTCAACGAGGCGGTCGCCATCCCCGGCCTGGACAAGACCATGGCCGACGGAGACGAGTTCCAATTCGGCGAGCATCTCGTGAGGGTCATCGAGACGCCTGGCCATACCGCCGGCCATATCTGCTACCATTTTCCCGACGACAAGCTCCTGTTTGCCGCCGATACGCTCTTTGCACTCGGCTGCGGACGGCTGTTCGAGCGCCCCGCCGCCGACATGTGGCATTCGCTGCAGAAACTCGCCGTGCTGCCCGATGAAACCGCCATTTATTTCGGCCATGAATACACGCTTTCCAATGCCAGGTTCGCGCTCACCATCGATCCGGGCAACGAACGCCTGAAGGTGCGGGCGGCAGAGATCGAGGCTCAGCGCGCCGAAGGAAAATTCACCATCCCGACCATGATGGGGCTGGAGAAGGAAACCAATCCCTTCCTGCGGGCAAACGACCCTGCCATTCGCCGCAACCTTGTGATGGAATCGAAGACCAATGAGGAGGTCTTCGCCGAGATCCGCAAGCGCAAGGATAATTTCTAGGCCGTCTGCCAATATCGGGAAACACCATGTCTCTTTCGAATTCGAAGGCCGAGGAGATCATCCGCACACTCGGCTTGCAGCCCCATCCGGAAGGCGGCTGGTACGTGCAGACGTTTCGCGACGGGAACGGTACCGACCGAGGCCTCTCGACCGCCATCTATTATCTGCTGCAGGCCGGCGAGCGATCTCACTGGCATCGCGTCCGGGACGCGGCGGAGGTCTGGCACTTCTATGCGGGCGATCCGTTGCTCCTGCGCATCTCCGGAGACGGGCGGAATATCGAAACGGTGACGCTCGGTATCGACCTGACGAAGGGCGAGCGCCCGCAGGCGATCGTTCCGGCGGATGCCTGGCAATCGGCGGAACCGGCAGGCAGTTTCACGCTGGTCGGCTGCACGGTGGCGCCCGGCTTCGAATTCTCAAGCTTCGAAATGGCCCCGCCCGGTTGGGAGCCGTCAGCTGGCTAGGAAAGGAAGTCCGGCGATCGAGAGCGTCAGGATCAGCTGTGCGGCGTAATAGCTGCCCCAGATGAATGGCCGCAGCTTTCTCGCAGCAGGTGATTTCGGGCCGGCAAGGAAGGTCTGGATCGCCAATGCCAGATCCGACACGGTAAAAAGCGCCGCTCCCGCAAAGAGCGGGATCCCGCCCACCGCAAGCGCCGAGAGCGCCATGGCGATGATCGCCAGCGCGTAGGCCGCGACCGGCGGAGCAAGCGTGCCTGCCGGCTTCCACAGCACGAAGAGCATCATGGAAGACGCAATGACGAGCGTCCAGGCGGCCGCATAGCGCCAGGCCTCGGTAACGATGAGTTCGGGTTCGAGCGCCGGCCAAAAAAGCCCGACATAGGCGAGATGGGCCAGAAGAAAGGCTGCAAGGCCACGGATGAAGGCAGGCTTGCCATCATAGGCGAGAAAAGCGTCTCCAATGGCGCCGAGCAGCAGCGCGACGGTCAGCAGCGGCGGCGCGCCGGAAAGTGCCGCATAGCCAGCGAGCAGGAGAACAGGAAGCGTCTTGAATACTGCGCGGTAAAGGCTCGCCGGCCTTTCCAGCCAACGGAAATAGCCGAGCGCGAACGCAATCGAGGCGGCAAGCACCGCCAAAGCCAGAAAATCCACGATGTCCCCCCAACACATCCACCCCCGGATGCGCCTACTCCGCCAAGACCGTCTCCGCCCGCTTCGCCCGCAGCATGTCCCGCGCCGCCAGTACCGCGCCGCCGGTAATCAGCAGGCACGCGACCAGGATGCGCCAATCTGCGTCCGCAAACCCCGAAGCAACGAGGATGAGCGTCGAGAGAAGCGGTGCCGCATAGCTTGCCGCGCCGATGATCTGGATATCTCCGTTCTTCACGCCGTAGTCCCAGGCATAGAAGGCCGCTCCGACCGGCAGGAGGCCGAGCCCGACGACCGCCAGCCACTCACCGCCATTCTGCGGCCAGACGGTTGTTTCCAGCGCCAGATGGCAGACGAGCGAGAGAGCCGAGGTCGCCAGGCAAAAACCGGTGACAACATCCGTCGAAACACGCTCGAACCGGCGCGTCAGCAGAGAATAGCCTGACCAGGTAAAGGCGCAGAGGAAAGCTGCACCATATCCGACGGCATAGGCATCATCGAGGGACAGGCCGTTTCGCGAGACGATCGTCACCGTCCCGGCAAGGCCCGCCAGCGCACCGGCGACGTGATACCAGCGCAGCCTCTCGCCCGGCAGCAGCGCCGAGCCGACGACGATGAAGAGCGGCCAGAGATAGGCGATGAGCCCGGCTTCGACGGCCGGCGCGTTCCTGAGCGCGGTGAAATAGAGAAAATGATAGCCGAACAATCCGCCGATGCCGGTGAGCCAGACCTTCGGCGACTGGCGAAGGAAGGCGATACGCTGCGGCTTCAGGATGAAGAGGATGATGCCGGGCAGGCTGCCGATTGCGAAAGTAACGGCCGAAAGCTGGAACGGCGGCATCTTGCCGGAGGCAGCCGTCATCAATGCCAGCAGCGACCACATGAGGATCGCCGTGAAGCCGATCAGGGTTCCCCGGATTTTCAATTCTGCCCCCTCGAGATCGCGAAAGACGTCAGTTCCCGTATCTGACGGCCGTCACGTAAACCTGCCCCATCCTCGTCGGAATACGGGCGTATACGGGAGCATATACATTCACTGGCTGGGCCTTGGCAAACCAGACTTCCATCGACGTCTTGCGCAGAAACTCGATATCGCTCCGGCCTTGCCTGTAACCGGACTTCGGCACGTAGCGGATATCGCAGACGATGGCCTCTCCCTTGAAGCCCTTGGTGGAGAACTGCCTGGTTCCCTTCGGCGTGAGGACGAGATCCATGCGGGATTCGCCGTCATAGATGGGCAGCCGGCTCGGGCAGACTTTCGCATCCGCCGGGAAGACGAGGCCGCTGAGAGGATCGAGCACCGCCTGCAGGTCCCTTTCCGTCACCGGAACCCAATTCTCCGGACGCCTCGCCTCGGGCTTCACCGTCGTCTCCGTGACATTGCCGTTGCGGTAGGTAACATCGTAGATGCGGGTGCGCTTGCCGTTGCGATAGACGAGATTGTAACGCTGCGCCTCCAGCCGGTCTCCGCGCTTTCTGCCGCTCACGGTCGTCTGCGCCGAGATCCTCGTGATGATGTCAACGAGGCCGGACGATCTGAAAGTGCCGGAAATCTTGTAGTCGCTGCTGCCGAATTCGCTGGCGAAGGAAGCCTTCGCGATCGGCAGGACACCAAGCGAGATATCGTATTCGCTCACATGGCGGATTTCGGCCGTGCCGGCTGAAACGGGCGCGAGAGCCACGGCCGCGACGAGGGCAAGAACGGAACGAACGCGAAGAACCATGATGCCACCTGCCTGACTTCAAGCGGAGGAACCGCCCTTTGCAATCATATAGAGCCTGCACTATGGCAAGAAAATAGCGGCTTATCCGGGGATGAAGGGAAGGCTCGCCAGACCCGAAGGCGGATTTTGGCTTGACGCGGGGGACCTCACTGACTATAGGGAGCCCAACTTTCCAATCAGGACCAATTGGATCGGCGCACCGGGCATTGTCCGGAAGTACCATTCGATTGAATAAGAACAAAGGTGTATCCATGTCCCGTGTGTGCGAACTGACCGGCAAGGGCGTTCAGACCGGCAACAATGTAAGCCACGCCAACAACAAGACCCGCCGCCGGTTCCTGCCGAACCTGTGCCAGGTTACGCTGATTTCCGACGTTCTCGGCCAGCGCTACCGCCTGCGCGTATCCGCCCATGCCCTGCGCTCGGTGGAGCATCGCGGCGGTCTCGACGCTTTCCTGCTGAAGTCCGATGAAAACGAACTGTCGATGCGCGCTCGCCTGCTGCGCCGCCAGATCGTCAAGAAGACTGCGGAAGCCGCCTGAGCTTCACGTCTCACATCCGGCTCTTGAAGAAGGCTTGAACGGATATCCGGGCAAGCCTTTTCTCTTGAGGCTTCATAGAACTCCAACTGGTGGCATCTCCCAGGATAAAAAAATGCGATACACCCGCTATACCGCGATCTACGCAGCACTGATGACGGCCGTCGTCGTCGCCTCGAACTTCCTGGTGCAGTTCCCGCTTTCGGGCTCGTTCTTCGGCATCCAGCTCGGCGACCTCCTGACCTGGGGTGCCTTCACCTATCCGGTCGCCTTTCTCGTCACCGATCTCACCAATCGTCAGTTCGGCCCGGCCATTGCCCGCCGCGTCGTGTTCGTTGGTTTCGTGGCCGGTGTGATTCTGTCTTTCTGGACGGCCATGCCGCGTATCGCGGTCGCCTCGGGAACTGCATTCCTGATCGGCCAGCTTCTCGACATCTCGGTTTTCAACAGGCTGCGCCGRCAGACCTGGTGGCACGCGCCGCTCGCCGGCTCCGTCCTCGGCTCGATCACGGACACGGCGCTGTTCTTCTCGCTCGCCTTCGCATCTTTCTTCGCTTTCATCGGCCCGAACGACACTTTCGCGATCGAATGGGCGCCAGTCCTCGGCGTATTCGCCACGGAAGCACCGCGCTGGATTTCCTGGGCGCTGGGCGACCTCGGCGTAAAGATCCTGGCGGGTGTCGTGCTGCTGATGCCCTATGGCGCGCTGATGAGCGTGCTGAAACCTATGCCGCCGACTAAGACGGCCTGATCTTTCCGCCTGCTGGCCGATCAGTCCGTCAGGCGGAATTCCAGTATCAGATTGCGCTGCAGGAAGGACGTATTGTCGTCCGAGACAAGGACGATGCGCGTCGATCCGTCCGGGCCTTCGATGATATCGAGCCCTTCCATATTGTCGATCGTGTAACCCATATCCGCCTGGAGAAGTACCTCGCCGTCCACCAGCGCGCCGGGGCGGATGCTGTCGCCCTTGATCCTGCGCAGCCGCATGCCGACGCCGCTCGTAAAGGTGAAGCTTCGTTCCAAGAGGAGAAGGTCTCCATTCGGCAGGAATGCGCCGTCCGTCACGTCGAAGGGATCGTGCCTCGCCACCTTGAATATGCCCTTGAGCGGGCCTTCGAGGACGGCCGCAAACAGGTTGCCGTCGGTATCGATGCTTCTCTCCGCGATCGTCACCACGGCCCCCGCAAGCGGGCCCTCGACGGGTGCCACGACCACAGTTTCCAGCCCGCCATTGCCCCTGAGCTCCTCCCGAGGGATGACGAAATCCATTGATTTGGATGGCCTAGAGGCCTGAAAGCCTGGATCGGGATAGACGTCGATCCGGTGACGGCCCTCGTAGCTGACGATCGCCTCGTCTTGCCGAAGAGCAAGCCCTTCTGCATCCATTTCGGATTTGGAGATCTTCCTGTAGCCTCGCGCGTCGATCATCGGGGTCGCGCGAACCTCGCTGAGACCGGCAAGCCTGCCATCGGCATTTCTGACGATCGAACCGGTAATCCAATCGCCATTGTCCGAGACGGCGACAAAGGAGTGCCCATCCGCACGAAACCGTATGCCGGAGATACCGCCGACCCTCGAGTCGGATGAGCGGAAATCGATACCGCCCAGGAATTCGAGCTTGCCGAACTCCCGCTGGTCGGAACCTGATTTGAAGGCTGTGACAGGCGTCGCCGTGACAGGCGAAAACTCCATCGCGGGAGCCAAGGGCGACGCCGCGCCGCAGAACAACAGCGCGGCGTAGAGCGCAAACCGCAAGGGAACGGCCTTGGATGCGGCCATTATCCTGCCCGGCGCGCGCGGCCCCGCCCGGCGGCGTTTTCCTCGAACAGCGCGGCCAGTTGCTCGGTCATGGCGCCGGCAAGCTCATCCGCATCGACGATCGTAACCGCCTTGCGATAGTAGCGGGTCACGTCATGACCGATGCCGATCGCCAGCAACTCCACCGGAGACCGCGTCTCGATCTGCTCGATCACCGCGCGCAGGTGCCGCTCCAGATAGTTGCCGGGATTGACCGACAATGTCGAGTCATCCACCGGCGCGCCATCCGAGATCATCATGAGGATCTTGCGCTGCTCCCGCCGATGAATGAGACGCTGATGCGCCCACATCAATGCCTCGCCGTCGATATTTTCCTTGAGCAGCCCTTCGCGCATCATCAGGCCGAGATTGCGCCGCGAGCGCCGCCAGGGCGCATCGGCCGACTTGTAGACAATGTGCCGCAGATCGTTGAGACGACCGGGAGTTCCCGGCTTGCCGCCGGCAAGCCACTTCTCGCGCGATTGCCCGCCCTTCCACGCCTTGGTGGTGAAGCCGAGGATTTCGACCTTGACGCCGCAACGCTCAAGCGTGCGGGCAAGAATATCGGCGCAGGTGGCCGCGACCGTGATCGGCCGTCCGCGCATCGAGCCCGAATTGTCGATGACGAGCGAAACCACGGTGTCGCGGAACTGCGTATCGCGCTCCTTCTTGAAGGAGAGCGGTTGCATCGGATCGATGATGAGGCGGGAAAGCCGGGCCGGGTCGAGATAGCCTTCTTCCAGATCGAAATCCCAGGAGCGGTTCTGTTGCGCCATCAGGCGGCGCTGCAGGCGGTTCGCAAGCCGTCCCACCGCGCCTTGCAGGTGGGCGAGTTGCTTGTCGAGGAAGGCCCGCAGCCGGTCGAGTTCCGTCTCGTCGCAAAGCTCCTCGGCGAGAACCTCCTCGTCGAATTCCTGGGTAAAGATCTTGTAATCGACCTTCTCGTTGAAATCGTCGAAAGGGCTGTTCGGGCGGCGGGTCTCACCAGGCGTTTCGGAATGATCGGCATCGTCGTCCGACATGTCGTCGTCCGACATTTCGGCGCCATCCATCTCACCTTCATCGAGTTCCTCGTCGGCGGCTTCGCTCTGCTCGGCCGGCGCGGCGTCGGAACCCGCTTCCTCCTCGACTTCCTCGTTCTCGGTCTCTCCGCTGCGAGGCTGGTCCTCCTCGCTCGGGTTTTCCATCTCCTCGGGCTCGGTATCCTCGCCGTCGAGGTCCTCGGCCATCTGCATCGAGGAAAGCATGTGCCGGACCAGACGGGCGAACGCCTGCTGGTCGTCGATGACGTTCTTCAGGTTATCGAGATCGCCGGCCGCCTTTTCCTCGATGAAGGGCCGCCACAGATCGAGCACCTTGCCCGCACTTTCGGGTGGCCTGACGCCGGTCAGCTTCTCGCGCACCAGCATGGCGACAGCCTCGCCGATCGGCGCATCCTCCTGACGCTCGATGCCGGAGAAATTCGCCTTGGCATATTTCTCCGTATGCATGGAGTTGAGGTTGGCGGCAACGCCGGCCATCCGGTTGGCGCCGATCGATTCCACGCGCGCCTGCTCCACCGCGTCAAAGATGACGCGGGCGTCTGTTCCCTGAGGCGAAAGGCTCGCATGCAGGTTGGTATCGTGGCAGGCGAGACGCAGCGCCATCGAGTCGCCGAGGCCACGCGTTACCGCGAGCTCATGAGCCGTCGGCTTCTTGGAGATTTCCGGCAGGCGGATGCGCTCGCCCGCAAGCCCTGGACGCTCGTTGGCGAAGGTGACCTCCACCTCGCTGCTGCCGGCAATCGACCGAACACAGCCGGTTATCGCCTGACGCAGCGGCTCGGTATCGACCGGCCCGCCGGCCCTAGTTCTCGAATTGTCTCCGCGGCCTGCCATTTGCGATGCCGTATTCCTTATGCGCTCAGTACGATACTGGCGGCGCTTTCCTTCAGTTCGACACCGAAGGCGCGCTGGTACTGTTCGGCAACCAGCGTGCGCTCCAGTTCGTCGCACTTGTTGAGGAAGGTGATGCGGAAGGCAAAGGCGACATCACCGAAGATCTCCGCGTTCTCTGCCCAGGTGATCACGGTACGCGGGCTCATGACGGTCGAGAGATCGCCGTTGATGAAGGCCGAACGGGTCAGATCGGCAACGCGCACCATCTTGGAGACGGTTTCGCGGCCTTCCGCCGTCGCGCCGAAGCTCTTTACCTTGGCGGCGACGATATCGACTTCCTTCTCGTGCGGCAGATAGTTCAGCGTGGTCACGATCGACCAGCGGTCCATCTGTGCTTGGTTGATCTGCTGCGTGCCGTGATAAAGGCCGGTCGTATCGCCGAGGCCCACAGTGTTGGCGGTCGCGAAAAGCCGGAAAGCCGGATGCGGACGGATGACACGGCTCTGATCAAGAAGCGTCAGGCGGCCGGAGGATTCCAGCACCCGCTGGATGACGAACATGACGTCAGGGCGGCCGGCGTCGTACTCGTCGAATACGAGCGCGACATTGTGCTGGTAAGCCCAGGGCAGGATGCCGTCCTTGAACTCGGTGACCTGCTTGCCGTCCTTCAGAACGATCGCGTCCTTGCCGACGAGATCGATACGGCTGACATGGCTGTCGAGGTTGACGCGCACGCAGGGCCAGTTGAGCCGCGCGGCGACCTGCTCGATATGCGTGGATTTGYCGGTGCCGTGGAAGCCCGACACCATGACGCGACGGTTATGAGCAAAGCCCGCCAGGATCGCCAGCGTGGTATCACGGTCGAAAAGGTAATCGGGATCGAGATCCGGCACATAGGGATCGCCGTTGCTGTAGGCCGGTACCCTGAGGTCGGTATCGATGCCGAAGACTTCCCGTACTGAAACGGTGGTGTCGGGAAGGTTGGAAATATCAAGATCAATCTTACTCATCATCTCTCCAAGGCGCGGGACCGCCGCCCGGCCGCAAATCCATTCCGCTTTCATTCTATCGCTTAGCAGAAACCGGCTTGCTTCAACAACTGATATGCTTGGATCACCGCGCGAAAACGTTCCTCCGATCCGCGATCCCCGCCATTGGCATCAGGGTGGTGCTTCTTGACCAGTTCCTTGTAGCGGCTCTTGATTTCGGCCGATGTCGCGGTCGCGGCAAGCTCCATCGTATCGAAAGCCTTCGCCTCCAGCGTCTTCAGCTTGCGGCCTTGCGTCTGGAAGCGCCCGCCGCCACCGGCCCGCGCCTGCGAAACGAAGCCGAACGGATCCTTGTAGCGCTGCTGGGTATAGGCAGATCCGGAGCGTGCCGTGGAATGGAGCGGCGCATCCTTGGCGGCCTTGTTGACGCCGACGGTCCAGGTGGGCCGATGACCGGTGATCGCTTCCTTCTGGTAGCGGGCGATCTCGTTATCGGAAAGGCCTGAAAAGTAATTGTAGCCCTTGTTGTATTCCTTGACATGCTCGAAGCAGAACAGGAAGAACTGGCCTTCCGCATTGCGGCCGACGGGCGCACGATGGGCACCGGGCTTGTCGCAGCCATCCCACTGGCATGTGGGGGCCTGGGCCGCAGTTTCCTGCTCCCTTTTCCGGCGGGTCCGGATGCGGTCGAAATATTTGGRGTCGAGCTTCATAAGGCCCTCATTATGGGTTGCCGGCATGGGCACGACAAGAATTGACAAAGCGCTTTCTTACTGGTTTTTGGGTTGCCCCTTTCGCGACGCAACGGAGACCGAAATGTCCGTCAAAGCACGCATCGAAGCCCGGCTGGCCGAAGAACTCGAACCCGAGCGCCTGATCGTCATCGACGAGAGCAGCCAGCATGCCGGCCATCAGCCGAGCATGACGGGAGACGGCGAGACGCATATGCGGGTGCGCGTCGTTTCGAAGAAGTTCGAAGGCCTGAGCCGCCTTGAACGGCACCGGACGGTGAATGCGCTCCTGAAGGAAGAATTCGACGCCGGCCTTCATGCGCTCGCGGTCGAGGCGGCGGCACCCGGCGAAGCGACGCGGTGGTAGCACCAGGACATATATGGGATTTCTTCCTCGGCAGCCAAGCCTTGCGCGTGCTGCCGAGGAAGAAAAAAGCGGCTATTCCCCAGGCAGCGAAACCTCTTCGGCCGGCCGGATGCGCAATCGGGTGATGCGGTTCTTCTCCCGCTTCATGACGATGAAGCGCTTGCCGTAGAAGGTGAAGGCCTGACGCTCTTCCGGGATCAGTTTCGATTCGTGGATGACGAGGCCGGCGATCGTGGTTGCCTCTTCGTCCGGCAATGACCAGTCGAGAGCGCGGTTGAGGTCGCGGATCGGCACAGAGCCATCGACCACGATCGATCCATCTGCCTCCTGGCGAACGCCCTGAATATCGATATCGTGTTCGTCGGCGATGTCGCCCACGATCTCCTCCAGGATATCCTCCAGCGTGAGGATGCCCTGCACCTCGCCATACTCGTCGACCACGACGGCGAAATGCACCTTGCGCCGGAGGAAGGCGTTGAGCTGATCCTTCAGGCTGGTGCTGTCGGGCACGAACCAGGGCTTCTGTGCCAGCTTCACGATGTCCAATGTCTGAGGCTCGATGCCGGGCTCCGCAAGCGCGCGCAGAAGGTCCTTGGCATGGATCACGCCGATGATGTTTTCGGTCGAGTTCCGCCAGAGCGGCATGCGCGTATAGGGGCTTTCCAGGATGGTGCGGACCGCCACTTCGGGCGGATCGTCGGCATTGACCGCCCGCATGGCGGTGCGGTGACGCATGACGTCGGAGACTTCCAACTCCTCCAGATCGAAAAGGCCGCTCAAGCGGTCGCGGTCGGCGGACTTGTCGAAATTGCCTTCCCGATGAATGAGGTCGAGCGCCTCGTGCAGATCGTCATGGCTTGAATGCACCAGGGTTTCCGCGGAAAGGCGAGTGCCCGACGAACGCAGGAGACCGCGGATCAGCGCGTTGACGAAGCGCGAAAGGAAACCTCCTGCAGATGTCATTTCGGCCGCTTTTCCTCCAGGAAACTCATGACTTCGGAAGCAGGAACGTCGTCGGCGACGAAGGACTGCCCGATGCCGCGAGTGAGAATGAAGGTGAGCTTGCCGCCCTTGACCTTCTTGTCCTGTGCGATCGCGTCGAGCAGCTTTTCCGTCGGCGGCAGCTTGCCGGGAATGTCGCTCATCGAGGTCGGCAGGCCGACCGCTTTCAGGTGAGCCGCAACCCTCCCAGCATCGTCCGGGCTTGCAAGGTTCAGCCGCGCGGAGAACTGGTGAGCGAGCACCATGCCGATCGCGACCCCTTCCCCATGGACCAGACGGCGGCTGTCATATTCGGTCGCCGCTTCCAGCGCATGGCCGAAGGTATGGCCGAGATTGAGGAGCGCGCGTCTTCCGGTCTCCCGCTCATCCTCCACCACCACATCCGCCTTGGCTTGGCAGCTTACCGCGATCGCCTCGATCCGCTCCGGCCCGCCGGCAAAGACCTGACCCCAGTTCTTCTCGAGCCAGGCGAAGAAATCCGGCTTGTCGATCAGCCCGTATTTCGCCACTTCAGCATAGCCGGCGCGGAATTCGCGCTCGGAAAGGCTGTCGAGCGCGGCCGTATCGGCAAGCACGAGATCGGGCTGATGGAAGACGCCGAGCAGGTTCTTGCCGTGGCGGCTATTGATGCCGGTCTTGCCGCCGACGGAGGAATCGACCTGCGCCAGGAGCGAGGTGGGAATCTGCACGAAGCGGACGCCGCGGCGCACGATGCCGGCCGCAAAACCGGCGAGATCGCCGATCACGCCGCCGCCGAGCGCGATCACCGCATCGTTGCGCTCTATGCGGGCCGACAGCACCATGTCGGTCACGGTTGCCAGATGCTCCAGGCTCTTCGTCTTCTCGCCTGCCGGCAGGGTCAGCGAAACCGCCTCGATACCATCCGTCTGAAGGCTATCCATCAGGGCTTCGAGATAAAGCGGCGCCACATGCTCATCGGTGACGATGGCCGCGCGGCGGCCTTTCAGCCGCGCGGTGATTTCTCCGCCGGCCCGCGAAATCAGCCCAGGGCCGATGAGGATATCATAGGCGCGCTCGCCAAGCGGCACATGCACCAGACGTTCCGGATACCGGGAGGAAATGTTCATCGTCTCTCACCTTCGCCGGCAAGACCCACGACAGCCGCCAGCACATTCTTGACCATCACGTCCTTGCGGACGTCTTCCGACTCGACCGTGAGATCCGCCTGCGCGTAGATCGGATAGCGCTGGATCATCAGGTTCTCGAGCGTCTGCTTCGGGTTATCGGTCTTCAGCAGCGGCCGATGGTCGCGCCTGCTCACCCGATCCCAGAGAATATCGAGATCGGCCTTCAGCCAGATCGAGACGCCGCCGAGCTTGATCTGCCGCCGGGTATTCTCGTTGATGAAGGCGCCCCCACCGGTGGAGACGACCCGCGGTCCGCCCTTCAGCAGCCGTCCGATCACCCGGGTCTCCAGCGCCCTGAATTCCTGCTCCCCATAGGCGGCGAACAGCTCGCTGATCGTCATGCGCGAGACGCGCTCGATTTCGGCATCCGTATCGATGAAGGGTATCGAAAGCGCCTGGGCGACGAGCCTGCCGATCACCGATTTGCCGGCACCCATGAGACCGACGAAGACGAGGTTGCGCTTGCCGAGCGCGGCGCGCGCCTGTTCGCTCAGGTTTTGGGCGACGGATGTTGCAGCTTCGTTCATTGTCCGGTGTCCGTTTCAAAAAACGGTATCGACAAATGCACCGGCAGCGTCAAGCCATCGTGGGCTAAACGGCAGGTTCGGTGAGCTTCTTGCGCACCGGCGAGGCTTTCCGCATATAGTCGGCGGTCGACGATCCGGAAACGCTGAAAAAAGCCCTAGGACGCAGTATGCCCACTCTCTTTCGCTTCCTGTTCGTGCTCGCGGCGATTGCCGGTTTGATCTATGGAAGCATGCAGGCGCTGGTGATGCTCGTCGAGCCGCGCGAGCGGGACGTGACCGTGCGGGTGCCCTCGGAGCGGCTGAACCCGCCGGCAAAGGAGTGAGTGGCTCATGGCCGATCTTTCCCGCGCCCATATCGAAGCTTTTCTGGAAATGATGAGCGCCGAGCGCGGCGCGGCGGGCAATACGCTCGTCTCCTATGAGCGCGACCTGGAGGACATGCATTCCTTTCTCGTCAGTCGCAAGGCCACACCGCTCAATGCGGAAAGTGCCGATCTCACCGCCTATCTCGCTCATCTGGGAAGACAGGGCTTTGCCGCGTCATCGCAGGCGCGGCGGCTTTCGGCTATGCGGCAATTCTACAAGTTCCTCTATGCAGAGGGGCTGCGTGGGGACGATCCGACGGCCATTCTCGATGCACCGAAGAAAGGCAAGGCGCTGCCGAAAATCATGAGCGAAGCCGATGTGACCCGCCTTCTCGAACAGGCGGCACGGGAAGCGGCCGAGCCGGGACCGGATCAGCTTTCGCATCTCAGGATGCTCGCCCTCCTCGAATTGCTGTATGCCACGGGAATGCGTGTCAGCGAGCTGGTTTCCCTTCCCGCGAAAGTGYTCGATCAGGAAAGCCGCTTCCTGATGATCCGGGGCAAGGGCAATAAGGACAGGCTGGTGCCGCTTTCCCGCTCTGCAATCGAGGCGATGCGGAACTACGGCGCAGCGAGGGAGAGGACCTCGGAACATATCGCCGACAGCCCATGGCTCTTTCCTTCGACGGGCAAGGAAGGCTATCTGCCGCGGCAGGTCTTTGCCCGAGACCTGAAGGGACTTGCCGCACGAGCTGGACTTAGAGCCGCCGCAATCTCCCCGCATGTGATGCGCCATGCATTCGCAAGTCATCTTCTGCGCCATGGAGCGGACCTTCGCGTGGTTCAGGAACTGCTCGGACATTCGGACATTTCCACAACCCAAATCTACACGCATGTGCAGGAAGAAAGGCTCCATGAGCTGGTGCAAACGCACCACCCTCTTGCAAAACAGGCCAAAAACCGGGATTAGAGGCCGCAAACAAAGAATGGGAACACCGCGTCCCTGAGATAATAAAGATCGGAAGCCGGATCTCATGCAGACTTATCTTGATTTCGAAAAGCCAATTTCTGACCTCGAAGGCAAGATCCACGAGTTGAAGAAACTCGCGGCCGAGGACGAAAGCATCGACACTTCCGACGAGATCAACCGGCTCGAAACGCGCGTTCGCGAGGCGACGAAGGAAATCTACGCCAAGCTCGGCGCGTGGGAGAAGACGCAGGTCGCGCGCCATCCGCAGCGTCCGCACTTCGTCCACTATGCCGCACAGCTCTTCACCGATTTCACGCCGCTTGCCGGCGACCGGAATTTTGGCGAGGACGCCGCGATCCAGGCGGGTCTCGCGCGCTTCAACGGCACCGCAGTCGCCGTGATCGGGCAGGAAAAAGGCCATGACACCAAATCGCGGCTGAAGCACAATTTCGGCAGCCCGCGCCCGGAAGGATACCGCAAGGCAATCCGCATCATGGAAATGGCCGACCGTTTCGGTCTGCCCATCATCTCGCTGATCGACACCGCCGGCGCCTATCCCGGCGTCGGAGCGGAAGAGCGCGGACAGGCGGAAGCGATTGCCCGTTCGACCGAGACCTGCCTTTCCGTGCGGGTCCCGATGGTGTCCGTCGTGATCGGCGAAGGCGGCTCGGGCGGAGCGATTGCGATCGCCACCGGCAACCGGGTCTACATGCTCGAGCATGCGATCTATTCCGTCATTTCGCCGGAAGGCGCCGCTTCCATTCTCTGGCGCGATTCGACCCGCGCCCGCGAGGCCGCCACCAACATGAAGATCACCTCCGATGATCTGAAGGCACTCGGCGTCATCGACGACATCATTCCCGAACCGCTCGGCGGAGCGCATCGCGATCCGCAGACCGTGATCGCCGCCACCGGCAAGGTAATTGCCTCCGCGTTGCAGGATCTTTCGAAGCTTTCAGGAGACCAGGTGCGCGCCGCGCGGCGRCAGAAATTCCTCGATATCGGCCGGAATCTCTGATTCGGACAGCCACGCCTGAAAATAGCCAATTTTGGCCACATTGCTGATAAGAGTGAGTCGCGGTCGCGATTTGCTGGACAGACGGGGACCAGCGGTTAAGAAGATATAAAGATTACCGCTTTATTATCGAGTTTCGTGCCGACCTATTCGCAGTCCAACTGGTTTGTACCGATGCGCTTGAAAAATATCGCTTTCATCCTGCTCATGGCCACAACTCTTGCGGGCTGCAACGACACCTTGGATTCGGTCGATATCTCCACCGTCAAGAACAAGGTCGAGCACCCTCTGCCTGCCCGCCGGGTTGCGGAAATGCAGAAGAAGAACATGCCGCGCACCTCGCCGATCATGATCCGCATCTTCAAGGAAGAGGGCGTTCTCGAGGTCTGGAAGGCGAAGACCGATAACCGGTTCGACGTGATCGCAAGCTACCAGATCTGCGCCTGGTCCGGCAAGCTGGGCCCCAAGGTGAAGGAAGGCGACCGCCAGGCGCCAGAGGGCTTCTACAACCTCACGCCCGCGCATCTCAACCCGAATTCGAAATACTATCTCGCCATCAATACCGGCTTTCCGAACCGCTTCGATCAGGCGATGGGTCGCACCGGCTCGAACCTGATGATTCATGGCGCGTGTTCTTCATCCGGCTGCTATTCGATGACGGACGAGCAGGTTCTGGAAATCTATGCCTTCGCGCGGGACGCCTTCAAGGGCGGCCAGACTTCCGTGCAGTTGCAGGCCTTCCCCTTCCGCATGACGGCGGACAACATGGCTCGTCATCGCAACAGCGAACACTACGATTTCTGGAAGATGCTGAAGGTCGGCTACGATAACTTCGAAGTCACCAAGCGCCCGCCGGAGGTGAATGTCTGCGACAAGAAATATGTCTTCAACCAGCAGATGGACGCCAGCGGCAAGCTGGGATCCGCTCAAGCCTGCCCGCCCATGTCGACGCCGCCGGCTCTCGCCATGGCCCTCGCTTCTTATGAAAAGACCTATGAAGTCGCCTATGAAAAGGCGGTGAAGAAGCTTGACGGCATGGTCTGGTACGAACCGAGTGAAGCCGAGCGCAAGGCAATCGTCGCCGACAAGCGGAAGGGCCGAGATCTCGCCTATGCGCCGACCGGCACCTCGCTTGCCGCCGGCAAGCTGATGAAGGAAGAAGAGTTCGCCGCCCTGATGCAGAAGCGCACGGCAACTCCGAACAAGTCCGCTCAAACCGCCGTCGCCGCCGTATCCTCGCGCCCCAGCACCGCCGCCGAACGCATGAAGCAGGACCGCCTGCCCCAGGCAGCGGGCGACCAGGCGCCGGCACAGGTTCCGGCTCCCGCCGAAACGCAGGTGGCAAACACCGAAGGAACGGCAACCACGGTGCCGATCCCGGCGCAAAACCCGCTCGCCTATGCCGCGCCGCAGATTCCGGACGACAAGAAGAAGCCTTTCTGGAAGTTCTGGGCCAAGGAATGACCTTTCCCGCTGACAGCCTCTATGATCTCAGAGGCTTGAAGTGCCCGCTGCCGGTGCTGAAAACCCGCAAACGGCTGACGGCTCTGCCAAGCGGAACGGAGATCGCAATCGAAACCAGCGATCCCATGGCAGTGATCGACATTCCGCACTTCTGCCGGCAGGAAGGGCACGAGCTTTTGCATTCTGAAAAGACCGAAACCGGCCACCTTTTCCTGATCCGAAAAGGCTGATCTCAGTCACATCTTCATGCCCGGCACGGCGAGCGGATTATCCTCCAGCGCCGCCCGGTCGGGGCGGTCCACCTGCGGCTGACCGGTGAAGGCAGCAAAGAGGTCCGCAACGAAGCTTTCCGGCAGGTCCTGCGTGATGAGCACCATGCGCGTGCGCCGGTCGGAACCCTCCGGCCACTTCGGCAGGCGCTGCGGCGGATGAAAAATGCTCTGGACCCCATGCAGGATGAGCGGCCGCTCCGGATTGTCGGCRAGCGCCACCACCGCCTTCATGCGCAGCAGCTTCTCTCCATGGGCCGAGCGCAGGAGATCCACGAACATTTCCAACGCCATAGGATCGATCGGTTCGTCGTGGACGATCGAGAAGGAGCGGATGTTCTCGCCGTGACGATTGATGTCATGATGATGGTGAGCGTGGTGATGATGGTGATGGCCGTGAGCATGCTCATGATGGTGGTCATGGTGATGCCCCTCATCATGATGATGATGCTCGTGATCGTACGCGATCTCGTCGCGCAGCCAGCGATCGACATCCGCGATTTTCGTGGCCGGATCATAAAGGCCGTTCTCGAGGATCATGGCGGTTCCCGCCTCCGCGCTGTCGCCATCCACCATTGGTGCGCGGGGATTGAGCACGGCAAGGCGCGATTTCAGGGCGGCAACCTCCGCGGCCTCCGCCATCGACTGCTTCGAGATTATCAGCCGGTCGGCGACTGCGGCCTGCTTCACGGCTTCCTGATGCCGGTCGAGTGTGGCAAGTCCGTTGACCGCATCGACGAGGGTGATGACGCCGTCCAGCTCGAAATTCTGCGCGATGACAGGATTACCCATGACCGACTGCATGACAGGCGCGGGATCGGCAAGACCGGTCGTTTCGATCACCACGCGGCGGACCGGTTTCAGCCGGCCGGTCTGGATGYCGTCCATAAGCCCTGCGAGCGTTTCCACCAGTTCGCCGCGCACCGTGCAGCAAAGGCATCCGTTCGAAAGCTCCACCAGCGTATCGCCTGAGGTTTCGACCAGGAAGTTATCGATGCCGACCTCGCCGAACTCATTGATGATGACGGCGGTGTCGCTCGTTTCCGGATCCCTGAGAATGCGGTTGAGCAGGGTCGACTTCCCCGCGCCGAGAAACCCGGTGAGAATGGAGACCGGAATGCGGGCGCGCGGATGTGACATGGGGATTTTCCCGTTCAGAACGTGGGACGCGGCAAGGGGATCGGCACGTTGGCGATCTCTTCCCCGCCCTTGCTGGCTGCAACAGCCTCGGAACCCGGAATGAGGCCGGCGAAACTATAGACCGGCGGGCGGGTCATTTCCTTGATATAGGGCGAATGCACGACCATGCGACCGGCATCGTCCCGCCCTTCACTGCGAACCTTGGCAGCTTCACGATTGCAGATCTGGTCGCTGAGGTCGTTGACCGTGGCGGTATCGCCATAGGAAGCGAGCGAGGCAAGCGGCACGCCACGATTTGGCGGGATCGTCAGCCCCTTCTGGAGCAGATTGGCGGAATCGTCAGCGCGGCCGGCAAGGCTGTCGGAGCCGAGCACGACCGAAATAACCGTGCGCCCGTTGCGAGTGGCCGAAGAAACCTGGTTGAAGCCGGCTGCGCAGATGAAGCCGGTCTTCATTCCGTCCGCGCCCTCGAAACGGCCGATCAGCATGTTGAAATTGGGATAGTTCTTCTTGCCGGTATTGATGCCTTCGAGCGAGAAATAGCCCGCGAATTCCGGGAATTCGCGCTTCAACTGCAGCGCCAGGATGGCAAGGTCGCGCGCCGTCGTATACTGCCCCTGCCCCGGCAATCCGTGCGGATTGATGAAATGCGTGGACGTCATGCCGAGACGCTGCGCTTCAGAATTCATCATCGCCACGAACTGGTCGAGCGAGCCGCCCACGGTTTCGCCGATGGCGACCGCGACGTCATTCGCCGACTTGACGAGCAGGATCTTCAACGCGCTGTCCATCGTGAGTCTGGAGCCGGGCTTGAAGTACATCTTGCTCGGCGGCTGGTCGGCCGCCTTCTTGCTCATCACCACTTCGCTATCGAGCGAAAGCCGGCCGCTCTTCAGCGCCTTGAAGGTTACATAAGCCGTCATCAGCTTGGTGAGCGAAGCTGGGTACCATTTCCGGAAGGCATCCTCGTGCTCAAGAACACGGCCTGTCCTGACATCGATCACGATCTTCGGATTGGCGGCTGCATGGCCGGCGGAGCCAAGGAGTGCCAGAGCCGTCAGGGCTGAAATCAGCCGGGTGGCGGACGGCAGGCGGTGCTTCGATAGAGGCAAGATAGTTCCTCGTTGTTCTTCAATTAACGAGTAGGGCGGATAGTTGGCCTATGTGGCCAAGCAATGGCAAAGAAGATTGATTGCGTCAATCGTGAGGGGCAGTATCGTCTGGGGAGGACGAGTCATAACCGCGTGAGCGAAAACAAGGGAACACTATGCCGATTTTGAACCGGGCCGCCGAATTGCAGGACGAAGTCAGCGGCTGGCGACGATATCTTCATGAAAACCCTGAAATTCTTTACGACGTCGAAAATACTGCAGCCTTCGTGGCCGCCAAACTGAAGGAATTCGGTGTCGACGAAATCGTGACGGGCATCGGCCGCACCGGCGTCGTGGGGATCATCCGCGGACAGGGGGCCGGCCGCACCATCGGCCTGCGTGCCGATATGGATGCCCTGCCGCTCACCGAGATAACCGGCAAGCCCTGGGCTTCCAAAACGGCCGGCAGGATGCATGCCTGCGGCCATGACGGGCACACGGCCATGCTCCTGGGCGCGGCCAGATATCTTTCCGAAACACGCAGGTTCAACGGCGCCATCGCCCTGATCTTCCAGCCCGCCGAAGAAGGCGGCGCCGGCGCGCTGGCGATGATCGAGGACGGCATGATGGAACGCTTCGGTATCGAGGAAGTCTACGGCATGCACAACATGCCCGGAATCCCGCTCGGCCGCTTCGCGATCCGCAAGGGCGGCATCATGGCAGCCCCCGATCGTTTCACGATCACCGTCAAGGGACGCGGCGGCCATGCCGCTCAGCCGCACCGGACGATCGACCCTATCTTCATCGGATCACAGATCGTCGGCAGCCTTCAAGCGATCGCCGCCCGCAATGCCGATCCGCTGCGCTCCGTCGTCATTTCGGTCACGCGATTCGACGCCGGTACCACCCACAATATCATTCCGGACGAGGCGATGCTCGGAGGCACGGTGCGCACGCTCAGCGAAGAAATCCGTGACCTTGCCGAAAGCCGCATCCGTCAGATCGTCGCAGGCATCGCTGATGCGCACGGTGCTGAGGCAGCAATCGCGTATGAGCGGAACGTTCCGGTAACCGTCAACCATGACCGGGAAGCCCTGCATGCCGCGGGCGCCGCGAAAGATGTAGCGGGAGACGCAAATGTCGATACGGATGTCGACCCGAGCATGGCAGGCGAAGATTTCGCCTATATGCTGAAAGCCCGACCCGGCGCCTTCATCTTCATCGGCAATGGCGATAGCGCGCCTCTTCACAATCCCGGCTACGACTTCAACGACGAAGCGATCGCGTTTGGCATTTCCTATTGGGTGAGGCTGGCCGAACAGCGGCTGAGCGAGTGATCCCGGCATCCGCCGAGGAAAAGACTTGGCTTCGGCAGATGCCTTTTGTATGGATGTGCGGCAGTGGTCCCGTAGCTCAGCAGGATAGAGCATCAGATTCCTAATCTGGGGGTCGCGCGTTCGAATCGCGCCGGGATCACCATAAAGCTCTCAGGCAGATGCCGGCACCCGCTCGAAGAGATGTTCGTATCGCACTATCAACCCCTCTTCATCGACCACAAGATCCGCCTCGAAACCCGCAGACAGCCCCAGGTC
Organism: Rhizobium sp. LCM 4573; assembly: GCF_001854865.1. Classification (GTDB taxonomy): domain Bacteria; phylum Pseudomonadota; class Alphaproteobacteria; order Rhizobiales; family Rhizobiaceae; genus Neorhizobium. Next base: position 80,118 of record NZ_MDDW01000004.1, read on the forward strand.
GACATAGCGGAGTTTCTTGGGACCTTTCCGGTCGTAGCGCTGCCTTGAACGCGCGACGGTCAGCGTCGGCCCATCGATGAAGGCGACGTCGAGTGTGAAGCTCTCGCTTCCGGCCTTCGCCATTTCACGGATCGGTAAAGTGTTGCAGAACGGGGTAATCGACAGATCCGGCTCTGCAGCGCCTTCGAGATCGGCGCGCAGCTCGCCGTCTACCTTCCAGCCGGATTCAGCGCGCTCCAGCTTCAGCGATCCTCGGCCCGCCATGTTCCAGCGCTCCACGACAACGGACTGCGCGCGCCAATCGGAGCCGAGTCTCCAATGGTGATCGATGCGGAACCCACCGGATTCCAAGCAGATGACGGTCGATGTGACCTTTACTCCCTCGGGCTCCACAAGAAGCTCCAAACGCTCCAGGCCCTCGGTATCCGTGCGACGCCAGAAAATGACCGATGTGCGCATGATGGCTCCCTGAGCTCAACCAGGATGCAAGCTGTCTTTATATCCCACCGAACGGTGGTTGCATCGACCAAAGACCTCGCATTGGCATTCGTGCGGGGTGGATAGTCTCCGGCCACCTCTTCGTCCGATCAGAATACCTGTGAATCATTGAGCCGCAAGGCCTCTCAATGCTTGCCAGTGACACCCCTTCAACTGACTCGCCTCTTCCGCTTTTTTGCCATTTTAGAAACGATTTTCCGCCGCAATTCAGACCGCCCGCCGATTCACGGGATGCAGGGTTGATCTAAGTTCCACGGTAGAGTAATTATTTCCCCGCCGAAGTGATTTGTGAAATTTTTATCGCGGGGACGAGACTCATGACGGCGATTCGCTGCGCCCGGATTCGCGGGCTGACCTTGTTGGCTGGCCTGCTGCTTCTTGCAGGCTGCACGTCATCTCAGACCACATCTTCCATCAAGTCAGGGGCTGCAAAAACCGTAGCCGTCCAGACGGGCGACGGTTCCAAGCGACAGGTTTACCACTATACCGCCGCCGACCGCGAATGCCTGAAAAGGGCAATGTATTTCGAATCCGAGCGGTCGAGCAAAAACGGCTTCATGGCCGTCGGCAGCGTGGTGATGAACAGGTTGACCTCCGGCGCCTATCCCGGCACGATTTGCGGCGTTGTTTCCCAGGAAAAACAGTTTGCCCCCGGGGTAATGACGCGCAAGATGGAAGAGGACACGGCTCCCGAACTTGAGGACGCGGCAAATGCGATCCTGCGAGGCGAACGCCACCCGCAGGTGAAGAACGCCATGTTCTTCCATCAGAACGGGCTGAAGTTCCCCTATCGGAACATGCACTATGTAACTGTCGCGGGCGGCAATGCCTTCTACGAAAAACGGGACCGTGACGGCGATCTGCAAACCCCCGCCCCGAAACAGTCCGGCGAATATGTTCTGAGCTTTGCTCAGCCGGGATCGACCAATGAGGGCCTGACAAAGATAACCGATATGGCGCAGGCGCCCGCGCCGCAACCAACGGCAGCCTCCGTCACAGCGGCGGCGATCACACCGACGACCGCCGCGGTGGCCGCATCGGCGCCTTCCTCTCAGGCAGAAACGACGGAGATTTTGGCTTCGGAGGATGAACTGCTGCTGCCTGCCATCGTTCCCGTCCCGATCCGCCGGCCGGAGACCTCGGCGCAGATGGCTGCGGTGAGCCACGGCGACTGGTCTTCTCATACCCAGGGCAATGTCGTGCAGTAGAGGCATTCTCTACGGAGAGGGAACACCTAGCGCGTTCTGACATGCTCCATGCGAAAGCCTAGACCAATAAGACGGCCGGCAAGATGCGCAAGGATCGGCCAGCGGGCAATACCGCGGACGAAGGCTGGCGGCCCCTGGCGCTTCCGTTCATCCGCCTGATCGGTACGGCGGCTGCTCCGCATCATCAACTGCAGCTTCTGCGTGGCTTTGGTGGGAAAGTCGCGGCGCTTCTCGACGGCGGCAAGGTCCGCATCGGAAAGCCGCCTTTCGCGAAGCGGCCGCGACAGGATGTTGGCGGCCGCGACTGCATCCTGAATTGCGAGATTCACCCCGACGCCGCCGATCGGCGACATGGCATGCGCGGCATCGCCTATGCAGATAAGGCCCGGCCGCCACCATTGCTTCAACCGATCAATGCGCACCGTCAGAAGGCTCGTATCGTCGAAGCTACGGATTTCCTGCACACGATCCGCCGGCAAAGGCGAAACCTCTATCACCATCTGCCGAAACGCTTCGATCCCCTTCTGGCGAATTTCGGCGAAGGTGCTTCGACGGATGACATAACCGCATTGCCAGTAATCGCCGCGATCGATCAGCACGAAACCCTGGCGCGGACCGGCATGGCCCATCACCTCCTGCGGATCACCTGGCTGTTTCGACAGGCGCATCCAGACGACTTCGCTCGGAGTTCCGAAACTTTCAACCTTCAGCCCGGCCTTCTCGCGCACGATCGAATTGCGGCCATCGGCGCCGACGACCAGCTTTGAGCGGATGGAAAGCGGTCCATCAGGGGACTCTAGGACAAGGCCGACGACTCTCCCTTCTTCCTCCAGGAGCCCATCCACCCTCGCCTGCATCAGCAGCCGGAAATTCGGATAGAGCTTCGCCTGCCCGGCAAGGAAGCTCAGGAAATCCCATTGCGGCATGAAGGCGATGAAGCGGTTGCGGACCGGAAGCCGGGAGAAATCGGCGATCGTCACAGTTCGGCCACCCATTTCGGCCGAGAGTTTCGGCGCGCGCGTATGCGGCAGCTTCAGGAATTCCTCGATCAGTCCAAGTTCGCGCATCACCTCCAGAGTTGAAGGGTGGATCGTATCGCCACGAAAATCCCTCAGGAAGTCACCATGCTTTTCCACGACCACGACATCCACGCCGGCACGCGCCAGCAATAGACCGAGCATCAGCCCAGCCGGCCCGGCTCCCGCGATGGCGCAAGTAGCGCTGATTTCAGTTTTTTTGCTCATGATTCTATTTGGCTTCGATCCCGATCGCCGATCAAGCAGCACATGGTCGCAGCCGAATCGAATTCAAGGCTGCTCTTGTGAGCCGCCGCTTTCGCTTGTAGACCAGCGGCAGTTTCATGAACGAGGAATTTCATGGCCGCTGGCAAACGTCGTATCAGCATTCTCGGCTCCACGGGCTCGATCGGCGTCAACACTCTCGACGTCGTCAACCAGCTCGGTGGACGTGATGTCTACGACGTTGTCGCGATCACCGGCAGCAGCAACATCACGCTATTGGCCGAGCAGGCACGCAGCTCAGGCGCCCGGCTGGCAGTGACGGCGGACGAAAGCCGCTATGCCGAATTGAAGGAGGCGCTTGCCGGCAGCGGAACGGAGGTTGCGGCAGGGCGCGAAGCACTAATCGAGGCAGCCTCCATGGAGGCCGATTGGGTGATGGCCGCGATCGTCGGCACGGCCGGCCTTGCGCCAACGCTCGCCGCGGCAAGCCGCGGCACGGATATCGCACTCGCCAACAAGGAATGCCTCGTCTCGGCCGGCGAACTCTTCGTGAAGGCAGTGGCCGAGGGCGGCGGACGGCTGATCCCGGTGGACAGCGAACATAGCGCAATCTTCCAATCGCTCGAGGACGACCAGCACCATGCGGTGGAGCGCATCGTCCTGACCGCCTCTGGCGGCCCGTTCCGTACCTGGACGCGGGAGCAGATGGCAGGCGTGACAGCCGACATCGCCCGCGCGCACCCCAACTGGTCGATGGGATTGAAGATTTCGATCGGCAGCGCCTCCATGTTCAACAAGGCGCTGGAGATGATCGAGGCGAAACATCTCTTCGATCTCCGTCCCGAGCAGATCGAGGTGATTGTCCATCCTCAATCGATCATCCATTCCATGGTCGGCTACACGGACGGTTCGGTGCTGGCCCAGCTCGGCTGTCCCGACATGCGTACTGCGATCGGCTATGCGCTGACCTATCCGAACCGGCCAAGGCTTGACGTGGAGCGGCTTGATTTCGCCAAGCTCGCCCGGCTGGACTTCGAGGCGCCCGACGAGGTCCGCTTCCCGGCGCTCCGACTTGCACGGACGGCGCTCGAACGCGGCGGGGTACAGGGTGCCGTTATGAACGCAGCCGAGGAAACTGCGTTCCACGCCTTCTGTGCGGGGCGTATCGGCTTTCTCTCGATGGCGGATGTCGTCGAACGGGTGATGGAAGACATGGTGCAGCTCGACGCCGCCTCCACCATGGATAAGGTCTTTGCCGCCGATGCCGAAGCGCGCCGGCGAGCTGCCGAAGTGATCACCAACATGGAAATGGCCGCATAGGCGGCCATTGTTTTTCTTCCAGATTTCAGAGCAATCACGCCACGTGGCGTGCCAACGCACAGCGCGACCAGAGCTGATGCAACGAGCCGACGAGATGTTGGAGATCGGCATCCGAATGCAGCGGGGTCGGCGTGATGCGCAGGCGCTCCGTCTTGCGCGGCACGGTCGGATAGTTGATCGGCTGGACATAGATGTCGCAGGTATCGAGCAGGATATCCGAGATCCACTTGCACTTCGCAGCATCGCCGACCATGACCGGAACGATATGGCTCGGATTGTTCATGTGCGGAATGCCGCGCTGGTCGAGCATGGCGCGCAGCTTGCGCACTCGGTCCTGATGGCGGACACGCTCGAAGGGGCTTGCCTTCAGATGCTGGATCGAGGCGACCGCGCCCGCAGCAAGCGCYGGCGGCAGCGCCGTGGTGAAGATGAAACCGGAAGCGAAGGAGCGAATGAAATCACAGAGCGCGGTCGAGGCGGCGATATAGCCGCCCATGACGCCGAATGCCTTGCCGAGCGTGCCTTCGATGACCGTCAAGCGATCCATCAGGCCTTCGCGCTCGGCGATGCCGCCGCCACGCGGCCCGTACATGCCAACCGCATGGACTTCGTCCAGATAGGTCATCGCGCCATATTTGTCGGCGAGATCGCAGATCTCCTTGATAGGCGCGATATCGCCATCCATGGAATAGACGGATTCGAAAGCGATCAGCTTCGGTGCGCTGGGATCGGCGGCTGCGAGCTTGGCTTCGAGATCAGCGAGATCGTTGTGCTTCCAGATCACCCGCTCGCACTTGGCGTAGCGGATGCCTTCGATCATCGAAGCGTGGTTCAGCGCGTCGGAGAAGATGATCAGGCCGGGGATCTTGGCGCCAAGCGTGCCGAGCGTCGCCCAGTTTGAAATGTAGCCGGAGGTGAAGACGAGCGCGGCCTCCTTACCGTGCAGATCGGCAAGCTCACGCTCGAGCAGAACATGGTGGTGGGTGGTGCCAGAGATATTCCGGGTGCCTCCCGCACCCGCGCCACAGTGATCTATGGCTTCCTTCATGGCAGCGATCACGGCCGGATGCTGGCCCATGCCGAGATAGTCGTTGGAACACCAGACAGTCACTTCCTTCGGACCATCGGGGGTGTGACGCGTGGCGCGCGGAAAATTGCCGCGATGCCGCTCAAGGTCGGCGAACACCCGATAACGGCCTTCCTGATGAAGTCCGTCCAGCTCGCTCTTGAAAAACGCCTCGAAATCCATGTCACACTCCAGAACCTGCTTGGTTTTGGTTTGTAGGCCGCTTCTCGTCAACCCCGCGAGAAGAGAATAAAAGCCGCCTGCGGCATTTGGCCCGACTTTTTTGAATTATTCCAATGAATAGCTACCGAAATTCTGAAACTGATTATTTGATTTGCGTCAAGCCCGCGCAAAAAAGGCGGCCCTGAAGCCGCCCTGTTCAGAAGGATTGCAGCGTAACGTGGGCTCATCCCGCAGCGGCCACAGCTCGCTTTGCCATCACCTTCACTAGGTTGGCCCGGTATTCGGCATCGGCGTGCAGGTCGGACAACATGCCGGCGGAATCGACAACTACCTTTGTCAGAGCGTCCCCGGACCAGGACGATGCAAGCGCATCTTCCATACCGCGGTGACGAAAAACGCCGTCGGCGCCGGCTCCGGTCACCGCAGCGCGCACCCCATCCGCACCGCGAGAGACGAAAACGCCGGCCAGGGCGAACCGCGAGGCCGGGTTGTCGAACTTGGCGTATCCCGCCTTCTCGGGCGCCTCGAAGGTCACCGCCGTGACGATTTCACCCTCTTCCAATGCCGTCTCGAAGAGACCAACAAAGAAGTCGTCCGCCGGGATCGAACGGCGATCGGTAACGACGGTCGCACCAAGACCAAGGACCGCTGCCGGATAATCCGCCGCAGGATCGTTGTTGGCGATGGATCCCCCGATCGTGCCCATGTGCCGCACATGGGGATCACCGATCCGGTCGGCGAGGTAGCATATTGCCGGACAGACCGCGCGAAGCGCAGCGCTCCCCGCGACATCCGAATGCGGGGTTGCCGCACCGATCCTCACTTTACGGCCCTCGACCGCAATCCCCTTGAGATCGGGAATATGACGAAGATCGACGAGGTCGCTCGGGGCGGCCAGCCGCTGCTTCATGGTGGCGATCAGCGTCATGCCGCCGGCAAGATATTTTCCCTCGGGCCGGGAGGAGAGAAGATTGACGGCTTCCTGCACGGAGGAAGCACGATGATAATCGGTTGCGTACATGATCTCCCTCCTCAATGAGCCGTCTGCAGCGCGTGCCAGACCTTCATCGGCGTCGCAGGCATGGCGAGCCGATCATGGCCGATCGCATCGGTTATCGCATTGATCAGCGCCGGCGGAGAGCCGATCGCCCCCGCCTCCCCGCAGCCCTTGACGCCGAGCGGATTGTTGGGACACGGCGTGTTTTGATGCGAGAGCTTGAACGAGGGCAGGTCGTCGGCGCGCGGCATGGTGTAATCCATGTAGCTTGCCGTCAGAAGCTGGCCGGTCTCAGGATCGTAGTGCACGCCTTCCAGCAGCGCCTGACCGATGCCTTGCGCAAGGCCGCCATGCACCTGGCCCTCGACGATCATGGGATTGATGATGTTCCCGAAATCGTCGGCCGCGACGAACTGAACGATATCGGTTTTGCCGGTCTCCGGGTCCACCTCGACCTCTGCGATGTAGCAGCCAGCCGGAAAGGTGAAGTTGGAGGGATCGTAAAAGGCGCTCTCCTTCAGGCCGGGCTCCATGCCGGACGGCAGGTTGTGAGCGGTATAGGCGGCAAGCGCGACCTGAGGCCAGGGCAGGGTCTTGTCCGTGCCGGCAACCTTCAGTTCGCCGTTTTCGACGACGATATCGCTCTCGTCCGCCTCCATCAGATGGGCGGCAATCTTCTTCGCCTTGGCCTCGACCTTGTCGAGCGCCTTGACGACCGCCGACATGCCAACCGCGCCGGATCGGGAGCCATAGGTACCCATTCCCATCTGCACCTTGTCGGTATCGCCGTGCACGATATTGACGCTGTCGATCGGAATACCGAGACGATCGGCAACGACTTGGGCGAACGTGGTTTCGTGCCCTTGGCCATGACTGTGCGAGCCGGTGAAGACCTCAATGGTGCCCACGGCGTTCACCCGCACTTCCGCCGACTCCCAAAGACCGACACCGGCGCCGAGCGAGCCGACCGCCGAGGAGGGAGCAAGGCCGCAGGCTTCGATATAGCAGCTCATGCCAATGCCGCGTTTTCTGCCACGCGCCTCCGATTGCGCCCGCCGTTCGGCAAACCCGCTCCAATCGGCGGCTTGCATTGCGGCATTCAGCGAGGCTTCGTAATCGCCCGCGTCATAATTCATGATGACCGGCGTCTGGTGCGGGAAGGACCGGATGAAATTCTTTCGCCGGAGTTCCGCTGGCGAGATGCCGAGTTCCCGCGCGGCGATTTCCATCGTCCGCTCCAGCAGGTAGGTCGCCTCCGGACGCCCCGCACCGCGATAGGCGTCGACCGGCGCGGTATTGGTGTAAACGGTGCGGACGTTCGCGTGGATCGCCGGAATGTCGTATTGGCCCGAGAGCAGCGTGGCATAGAGATAAGTCGGCACGCAGGACGAGAACAACGACATGTAAGCGCCGAGATTGGCGATCGTATCCACCTTGAGTCCGATGATGCAGTGATCGGCATCGAAGGCCATCTTCACCTTAGAGACATGATCGCGCCCGTGCGCATCCGTGAGGAAGGCCTCCGTGCGGTCGCTCGTCCACTTGACCGGCACGCCGGTCTTCCTGGAAGCCCAGAGACAGACGATCTCTTCCGGATAGATGAAAATCTTGGAGCCGAACCCGCCTCCCACATCCGGCGCGATGACACGCAGCTTGTTTTCCGGCGCGACATTATAGAAGGCGCTCATGACGAGGCGGGCCACATGCGGATTCTGGCTCGTGGTGTAGCAGGTATAATGGTCTTCAGCCGCATCGTAGATGCCAAGCGTCGCCCGCGGCTCCATCGCGTTCGGGGACAGGCGGTTGTTGGCGATCTCGACCTCGGTCACATGAGCGGCCGACGCGATCGCCCGATCGGTTGCTTCGGGATCGCCCAGCTGCCAATCGAAGATCAGGTTTCCGGGCGCTTCCGGATGGATCTGCGGGGCGCCCGGCTCCATCGTTGCAAGCACCTCCGTAACAGCCGGCAATTCCTCGTAGTCCACTTCGACGGCCTCGGCCGCATCCCGCGCCTCGCCTGCGGAATCGGCAACCACGATCGCAACGGCATCGCCGACATACCGCACCGTATCGCCCGCCAGCGGACGCCAGGCTCCCATCTTCATCGGGGAACCGTCCTTGGAATGGATCATCCAGCCGCAGATCAGATTGCCGATGCCATCCGCCTGGAGCTGCTTGCCGTCCAGCACGTCGATGACGCCGGGCATGGCCTTGGCGGYGGAAGCGTCGATGCCCCTGATTTTCGCATGCGCATGCGGGCTTCGCACGAAGCAGGCATATTTCATGCCCGGAACGACCATATCGTCCGTATAGCGGCCTTTGCCGGTCAGAAAACGCTTATCTTCCTTGCGGGCAACGCGGGCACCGATTCCTTCAACACCCATTTTCGATCTCCTCCAGAAATGAGCGAATAGTGAGTAGGAATTAGTCGGTAGTGAGCAGTTCAGAAGCTGGGATACGAAGCCCGCCTGAGGCACCAATTGCTAACGACTGCTCACTACTCGCTTATTCAGCCGCCTGCCTCTTGCCGGCGCCAGCCAWTTCGGCATCGGCGGCAAGAACGGCTTTGACTATGTTGTGATAGCCGGTGCATCGACAGATATTGCCTTCCAGCCCGGCGCGAACGGTTTCTTCGTCGAGACTTCCGCCATGATGGTTGATCATGTCGACAGCAGTCATCACCATGCCCGGCGTGCAGAAACCGCACTGGAGGCCGTGATGCTCCTTGAAAGCCGCTTGCACGGGGTGCAGCTCGCCTTGCGGTGCCAGGCCTTCTATGGTCGTGACGGTCGAGCCCGAGGCCTGGACCGCTAGGATGGAACAGCTCTTTACCGAACGTCCGTCCATATGGATGACACAGGCACCGCATTGTGTCGTATCGCAGCCGACATGCGTGCCCGTCAGGCCGAGCTTCTCGCGAATGAAATGCACGAGCAGCATGCGGTCTTCGCATTCGCTGCTCACCTTCCGGCCATTCACCGTAAGCGTCACTTTCGCCATCTTATTCCTCCCAGTGCCTCCTCAAGCACTCGGGTATCATTTGCTTTTTTGCCGAGGGGATCAACAGCTAGTTTCCAGCGAAAGCGCTTTTACGGGAGCGATGACGCACCCGTGAATGCATGCCAGCCTAGGAAAGAGAAGCAGAAATCCCGTCCTGAACCGGCTCGCGCCGAGCCGGAACCTGGCCCGAAATCTGATTGTCGATTGGTTCTAGACTTCCACATTTCAGCGGTTATTGTTCCCGCCCGTTAGGTAGCCTGCAAAAGTAGCGATCAGGGCGAGATCGCGGGCTTGGGTCGGACACCGACATTAGTCTCAATCCTGGAGGATTTCATGAAGAAAGCCCTGGTGCTTCTTTTGGCCAGCTTGACGCTCGCAAGCTGCACGCAGACCGAAAAGGGAGCCGGCATCGGTGCCGCTTCCGGCGCCGTGATCGGCGGATTGGTCAGCGGTAACGTACGAGGTGCCGCCGTAGGTGCTGCGATCGGCGGGGTTTCCGGCGCGCTCATCGGCTCTGTTTCCGAACAGCCCGGCCAGTGCTACTACCGCGACCGGTATGGCCGCCGCTATATCGACGATTGCCCGCGTCGCTATTGACACATCCATCGGCCAACACACCGAGGATTGTGGCCCCGGAGCACGCTCCGGGGCTTTTTCGTCGCAAAAACAAGAAGGACAACCGGAAAGGGGTACCCCGTTTACTCATTTGCGGTTAGATACGTAGCCCTGACGAGGGCCGTAAGGCCCGGAGGGGTCAATGTTAGTAAGTTGAGTATGCGAAACGAAGACGCCGGGCGGAAAAACGAGAGGACGTTTCGCGGAGCAGGTAGTATTGCGCTTGCCCTCGCTCTCCTGTCTTGGCCCGGGCTCGCCGAAAACGCCTACGCCTTGAAGATTTTCGGGATCACGCTTTTCGGCGAGGATGAAGAGACCATCGAGGTCATCAATCCCGTACGATACGATGCTACCCTTTCGGCAGGCGATGCGGACAAGGACCTAACGAAACGGCTGGAAAACGCTGCCTCTCTCGTGGCCGATGAGGAAAAACCGGTTTCCGGCGACCTCGGCATCGTCATCAAGGCCCGCGAGGACCGGGACAGGCTCGTAGCGGTGCTTTACGAGGAGGCGCGCTACGGCGGCACAGTCCACATTTCAATTGCCGGCACCGATATCGACCAACTGCCTCCAAACCCGACTTTCGATCATTCGGGACCGGTGCCGGTCACGGTCGCCGTCAATCCCGGTCCGGTTTTCCGTCTTGGCACGGTGCGTCTCGAAGGCGATGCCGCAGGACGCGATCCTTCCGCCTACGATCTCGTTCCCGGCGGAGAGGCCGGCTCGCTGCTGATCATCAAGGCGGGAGAAAAAATGCTTGCCGACCTCAAGGAGGAGGGCCGGYCGCTTGCGCAGCTGACGGAACGGCAAGTGACGGCGGACCACGCGACCAACACCGTGGACGTCGTGATGGGCGCGATTTCCGGACCGGTTGCGCCTTTCGGGCAGGTTGCCGTCAAGGGAGCACGCACTGTCGACGCAAACTTCATCAGCCGCTATTCACGGCTCGACAAGGGCGGACGCTATTCGCCCGAACAGTTGAAAAAGGCCTCCGAGCGACTGCGGGAACTTGGTGTTTTCTCGAGCATCAACATCCGCGAGGCAAATGCGCTGGCGCCCGACGGTTCACTGCCTCTGACCATTGAAGTCTCGGAAGGCAAGCATCGCTATTTCGGTTTCGGGGCGGAATATTCCTCGATCGACGGCACGGGCGTCCAGGGCTATTGGGGACACCGAAATCTGTTCGGCCAGGCAGAGTCGCTCAGGATAGAAGGCAAAGTCTCGGGGCTCGGAACCGATACCGACCTCGACGGTCTCAATTATTCGGCGGGCATCATCTTCACTAAGCCGGGCGCCTTCGTGCCCGAAGCGACCTTCGAATCGCGACTCGAGGCGAAAAGCGAGAACCCCGACGACATCTATAAAGCCCAGTCCGTGACGGCATCCGCCGGCTTCGCCTATGAGCTCAATGAGACGGACAAGCTGACAGCGGGCGGCGAAATTGCCTGGATCCGAGCGGACGATGCTTTCGGAGAAAATGAATACCTGACATTTAGCGTGCCGGTGGGTTTCGAGCGAGACAAGCGCGACAATAAGCTGGAGCCGACGGAGGGTTATTATGCGACCCTTGCCGCCAAGCCGAGCTATGAAGCCTTTGAAGGTAATTTCTTCTCATCATTCGAAGGGTCGCTCTCCGGCTATCTCGGCCTCGGCGAGGAAAACAGGACAGTGCTCGCGGCAAAGATCGCCGGGGGGGTTCTCGCGGGCGGTGGCGATCTCGCGAACATTCCGGTGACACGGCGTTTCTTCGCCGGCGGYGGCGGCTCGGTGCGCGGCTACGGCTATCGGGAAATCTCGCCTTACAATGATGAGGACGAGGCGCTTGGCGGCCGCTCCTATACGCTTGCCTCTTTCGAAGTACGGATGAAGCTGACCGATTCGATCGGCATCGTACCGTTTATTGACGTCGGAACCGTTTCCACCGAAATAGTGCCTGATTTCTCTGATATACGCGCGGGCGCCGGGATCGGCATACGGTACGCCACGCCTTTCGGCCCGTTGCGATTGGACGTCGCTGTCCCGTTGAAGCGCTATGACGGCGGCAGTCAATACGGTATCTATGCAGGTATAGGCCAGGCATTCTAAGAGGGGCTTGCGAGCCGGCTGAAAGGTATGATCTCGGGCATGATGCTGATGTTTCGCCTGCTGAAATGGATTGGTGCGCTCGCGCTTGGCGCGGCCGCGATCCTGCTCGTCATGGCGATAGGCATCGCTCTTTTCGTCGCATTCACCCCGGTGGGCGGCCGCATCGCGGCAGACCGCATCGCTGCGATCGTGTCGACCCCGGATCRCATCGTCACGTTTTCACCGCCGCAAGGCCTGTTGACAGGCGACCTGCGCATCGGCGCCCTGACGCTTTCCGACGAAGCGGGAACCTATGCCGAAATCGACGGCATCACAGTCGATTGGTCTCCAGCCGCTCTCGTCAGCGGTGTCTTCCGGGCAGAGCGGATTTCGGCCGAAAACATCAATTTCCTCCGCGCGCCGGTTTCTACACCGCCCACACAGCCGCGACCCGCCTCGCAATCCGGCTTCTCGCTTCCAGTCGGAATTGAGGTGAAAGAAATCGATCTGCCGGACATCAATCTTTCCCCGGCGCTCTCGGGTCGCGATTTCTCCCTCGCTCTTCGAGGCTCAGTCAATGCCGCCGGGCCGAACATCGCGCTCGATCTCGAAGCGACCCGCAAGGACGAGCCCAATGCCAAGGCGCTCGCCGATGTCCTCTATGCTCCGGCCGAAAATCGGCTCACGCTGAAAGCTTCGATATCGGAGCCGCAAGGCGGCCTGCTTGCCCGCATTCTCCGCCTGCCGGGCGCTCCGGCGGTCGATCTGGCACTCGATGGCGCAGGTCCGCTTTCCAACTGGGCCGGCAAGCTCGACGGCAGCGTCGGGGGCGCTCCGGTCATCGCCGTCAATGGCACGCATGTGCTCGAAGAAGGTGACGCCCATCGTGTAGAGGTGACGGGTGGCGGCCAACTTGCGACCCTACTTCCCCCCGCCTTCCGGCCGCTCTTCGACGGCACGACGGACATCGACATTTCCGCTAGATACGGCAAATCGGGCCGCGTCGACATAGAGCGCGGGAACCTCACGTCGGGCGCGGTGCGCATTACCGCCAAGGGCGCCTGGGATCCGACTGGCGACAATAGCCTGACTGCGAGCCTTGCCGGAACCAACGGCCCGGTAGATGTCGTCTGGCCGATCGATGGACAGGAGAGCCGCTTCTCCTTCGAGACGATCAACTTCACCCTGAACGGTGCTGCGACCGCAGCCCGCTTCAACGCGACCGCAGCCCTCAGCGCCGCAGAAGTGCCTCAGGGTCGTTTCGAGCAAATCCGCCTCCAGGCGGAGAGCGAGGATTTGAACCTGGTCGAGCGTAGCGGCAGCATAAGAAGCCGGCTCACTCTCGGGCAAACGCATTTCGAGAATGCGGAGATCGACCGGGTGATCCGTGCGCCGGTAACTCTGGATGCGCCGATCCGCCTTGCACCACCAGCGGTCGGTCTCGATGCGGCAACTTTTGAAAGCGCCGGTCTCAGCGGCACCGTCAGCGGCGCCTACGATCTTTCCAAGCAAGGCGTGACCGGCAACTTCCGCGTTTTCGCCGATCCTTCCGTGCTTCCGCCGGCGCTGTCGCCGAAGTTTGAAGGCAAGGTCGCGGCCGAAGGATATGTCGATGCGATCTCCGGCGGCCGCGTGAGCCTCGAGAACATCGTTCTCAAATCGAACGCGGTCGAAGCGCACGGGAATGTTCTCATCGAAAAGGAGGCCATATCCGGCCGGCTCGCCGGCCGTGTGCCGGAACTCAAGCGCTGGCTTGCCGACGCCGAGGGAGCGGCGGGCTTCGACATCTCCGCCGAGGRACCGCTGAACGCTCCGGCAATCAAGGCGGTCATCAACTCCGCCGAAGCGCGCCTTGYAGGCCGGCTGTTGGAAGACCTGAGCCTCACGGTGAATGGAACCGCCAATCCATCCGCTCCGATGGGGCACGTCGCGGCGACTGGATCGCTGGACGGCCAGCCGATCCGCGTGAATGCCGATGTGACCTCCGCCAACGGCCAGACTTCCGCTCCCGATATCAGCGCCGAGATCGGCCCCAACCGGCTGACCGGCTCTCTGAACTTCTCGCCGGACATGCTGCCCGAGGGCACGATCTCCTTCGAGTTTCCGGATGTCTCACTTCTGGCCGCCCTTGCGGCGCAGCAGGCGCAGGGCGATCTGAAAGGCACGGTGACACTGAGCAATGCCGACGGACGGGCCGGCGCCGTCATCCGCGCTAACGGCTCGGGGCTTACGCGCGGCAATCTCGCGATTGCAGGCCCCGCGATCGATCTCACGGTACCCGATATCAAGGCGCTTGCCGCGGAAGGTACGATCCGGGCGGCCCGCATCGGAAGCGGCGCCTTCGGTGTGACGGATGTCGATCTCGGACTTACCCACGGCGAGGGCACCACTACCTTCAATCTCACCGCAGGTTATGACAACGCTCCCTTGACCGCTGCCGGCAATCTCCGCACGGGCGAGGAGATGATAATCTCCCTCGACAGTTTCTCCGCCGCTCCACGCAACATACCGGTCCGGCTTGCCAATCCCACACGAATCGCCGTCGTGGACGGCAATGCGCGGCTTTCCGATCTCACCATCGCGACGGGCAATGGYAGCGTCACGGTGAACGGCACCGCCGGATCGACGCTCACGCTCAACGCGCGCATCGCCGCTCTGCCGGCCAATCTGATCAACACCTTCGTCCCGGCCCTCAACGCCGCCGGAACGATTTCCGGTACGGTCGACGCTACCGGCCCCGCCACGTCACCTTCGATACGCTACGATCTTGAATGGAGCGACGCGCAGTTCCGCCAAACGCGGGATGCTGGCGTCGCGCCGTTTCAACTCAAGGCCAGCGGCAAGTTCGAGAATGGGACGGTAGCGCTCGATACCACCCGCCTCTCCGGCGCTGATGGTCTCGATCTTTCCGCCACCGGACGGGTGATCCTCAATCAGAACGGCGCTCCCGCACTCGACGTCAATGCCGACGCGCGATCCATTCCGGCGAGCCTCGTCAATGCTTTCGTACCGGACCTCGGCGCCCGAGGCACGATCAGCGGCAAGGTGACCGCGACCGGAACGCCGAACGCCCCGGCGATCCGCTATGACCTGACCTGGGCGAATGCCGGCGTGCGGCAGACGGTGGATGCGGGACTTTCCGCACTGCAGGTGACGGCCGGCGGAACCTTCGGCAACGGCAGGGTGACGCTCGATACCCGCCTCACCGGCCAGGGCGGCCTCTCCCTTTCCGGCGGCGGCTCCGTCTCGCTATCGGGAGAAAAAGCGCTCGACCTGAACTTCGACGGTCAGCTTCCCTTCTCCATTCTCTCGGGCCAATTGGCAGCCCAGGGATTCGTGCTGGAAGGAAACACCAATCTCGACCTCGCAATTCGCGGCACGGCCACCGCTCCCGCAATCACCGGGACGGCAACCGCTTCCGGCGCGCGGCTCATCGACGTGCGGCGCAATCTCGCGATCAACAATCTCGCCGCAAACGTCACCTTCGACGACAATCGGGCCACGATTTCGAACCTCGGCGGTGCCCTTTCAACTGGTGGCCGCGTCACCGTGGACGGCACGGTCGGCATCACGCCCGGCTCAGGCTTTCCCGCCGACCTCCGGATCAACCTGGCACAGGCGACTTATGCCGACGGCACGCTTGTCGCCGCGACCGCGGACGGGACGTTGACGCTGACCGGCCCGCTCGTGTCAGGTCCGGCGCTTGGCGGCCGGCTGACATTGACAAAAGCCGCAATTACCGTGCCGGCCAAGCTGCCGACTTCGCTGACCGAGATCGACATACGCCACCGCAACGCTCCGGCCGACGTGCTGCGCCAGATGGAGGAATTGCGTCCGAAGGAAGCACAGGGCAATTCCCGGCCGATCGCCCTCGATCTCATCATCAGCGCGCCGAACGGCATCTTCGTGCGGGGCCGGGGCATCGATGCCGAGCTCGGCGGCGAGCTCACCGTGCGCGGCACGGCCGTGGCACCGGAGGTTTCCGGCGGTTTCGAGATGCGCCGTGGGCGCATCGTCATTCTCACGAAACGTCTGGATTTCACCGAAGGCGACATCACGTTCGGCGGCGGGCTGATCCCCGTACTCAACATGGAAGCCAGCACGACATCCGCCCAGACGACGATCACGGTCAACGTGACGGGCATTGCCAACGACCCGCAGATATCCTTTTCCTCTTCTCCTGCCCTTCCGCAGGATGAGGTTTTGGCGCGGTTGATCTTCGGCCAGTCCATGTCGCGCCTCTCGCCGGTACAAATCGCCCAGCTTGCCGATGCAGTCAGCCAATTGGCCGGCGGCGGCTCCAACTCGCTGCTGGAAACACTGCGAAGCAATCTTGGCGTCGACGATATCGACATCAACACCGACGATACCGGCCAGACGACCGTCTCCGTCGGCCGCTACATCAACAACCGCACCTACCTTCAGGTCGAGCAGGGCGGCAGCGCCGGGGCAAGGGCTACCATCAATCTCGACGTCGGCCGCGGCGTCAAGCTGAAAGCCGGAGCGGGCACCGAAGGGGGCACCGCCGGCATATTCTACGAACGCGAATACTGACCGCGACTTCAGGGAAAATCGATGGCATCCAGAGAGATCACACTGATCGGCGTACCGCTTGAGGAAGGCTCGGGGCGGGGCGGCTGCGCCATGGGTCCGGCCGCATTCCGGCTGGCGGGCATTGCCAAGACATTGGCCGGGTTAGGCTATACCATTACCGACAATGGCGATTTGCGCCCCTCCCCCGCCGCCGACCTGGATGACCGGCCGAGCGCGAAAAACCTGCCGATCGTCGGCGCCTTCACCCGGCAGCTTGCCGAACAGACCTACAAGAGCGCCGCCGCTGGCGCCGTCCCGGTCATCCTCGGCGGCGATCACAGTCTTTCCATGGGCAGCGTGTCCGGCATGGCACGCTACGCGTCCGAAGCTGGCCGGCCGCTCTTCGTGCTCTGGCTCGACGCCCATGCCGATTTCAACTCGCCGGAGACGTCGCCTTCCGGAAATATCCACGGCATGCCGGTGGCCTATTTTACCGGCCAGGCGGAATTCGCGCCGATCCTCGATTCGAAACGGCCCTTCGTGGACCCGAAAAACGTCTTCCAAGTCGGAATCCGTTCGGTCGACGAGGAGGAGCGGGCGCTGATCGCCAAACACGGCGTCAATGTCTTCGACATGCGTGCCATCGACGAGCATGGGATGGCAGCGATCATGAGGCAGGTCATTGCCGCCGTCGAAAAAGTAAACGGCTTGCTCCATGTCAGTCTGGATGTGGACTTTCTCGACCCCGATATCGCGCCCGGTGTCGGCACCACAGTGCCGGGCGGCGCGACCTTCCGTGAAGCGCATCTCATCATGGAAATGCTGCACGACAGCGGCCTCGTGCGCTCGCTCGATCTCGTGGAACTTAATCCGTTCCTGGACGATCGCGGCAAGAGCGCCCGTATCATGGTGGAACTCACCGCAAGCCTGTTCGGCAAACGCGTGCTCGACCGCCCGACCCGCCCCGCTTGAGCCTCACGGCGGCCGAGGCCTGAATATTGCACAATGCCTTTGCCCATTCAGCTTTGTGCAACACTCTTCCCATAGGATCACCCAAGCGCGACCAAGGCCCGAGCGGCATATGGCACGCGGGCTTTACGGCAACGGTCGCGCCGACGCGGTGCTCCCGTCCAGCCTTGGATCATTGGGAGAAACATCGATGGCGACCGCCAGTTCCACAAATTACGGCAACGAAATGCTGGAGATCATCGCTTTCCGGCTTCACGATCAGGAATTCTGCGTAAAGACGACAACGATCCGGGAAATCCGCGGCTGGGCGCCTTCCACGCCGATCCCGCACGCGCCCGCCGATGTAATCGGCGTCATGAATCTGCGCGGCTCGGTCATTCCGATCATCGATCTCGCCTATAAGCTTGGAATGCAGAGCACCGTTGCCAACGAGCGCAGCGCCATCGTGGTGGCGGAGGTCCACAACATGGTGATCGGCATGCTGGTGGATCGCGTTTCAGATATCCTGACGATCCCTTCCAGCCAGGTTCAGCCAGTTCCGGAAGTTTCCGCTTCTTTCGACAAATCATTCTGCGAAGGCGTCATCGCCAGCGAAGCCGGCATGATCTGCTTCCTGAATCTCGCCAAGATGTTCAAGGGCAACGAAGCCGAAGATCTCGCCGCATAATTCCGAAATCCCCTTCGCATCGATCCGAAAGCCGCTGGGCATTGTCCGGCGGCTTTCTTCTTTCATGTAAGCGAAAACTTACATGCGTGGCCAGTATCTGCAATTTTCATAAATTACCTATTAATTTATACATGCTCCAATGGGCCCACAGGCATGAAACCTGAAGTTGAGTATCATCTAAAAAATTTGGAAAATGGGCTGAGGACGGCGTGACACCCGTCCTGTCAGAGGGGTCAAACATGTTGGGTTTAGGCAAGTCGGCGGAAGCGCGCCGTGTGGTGGATGCCATATCGCGATCGCAGGCCATGATCGAATTCGATCTTACGGGAAACATTCTCTACGCGAACGAAAACTTCTGTCGTGTCATGGGTTATGGCCTGGCGGAAATCAAGGACAAGCATCACCGCATCTTCTGCGATCCCGACTATGCCGCATCGGCCGAGTACCGGGATTTCTGGGCCAATCTCGCCGCCGGAAAATTCGACGCGGGAGAGTACAGGCGTATCACCAAATCGGGCGGTGATGTCTGGATTCAGGCGTCCTACAATCCGGTCTTCCGCTCCGGCAAACCTTACAAAGTCGTCAAGTTCGCGGCCGACATCACCGCAGCCAAGCTCAAGGCTACCGACGATGCGGGCAAGCTTGCGGCACTGGACCAGTCGCAGGCGATCATCGAATTCACGCCGGAGGGCGAGATCCTGATTGCCAATGAGAATTTCTGTCGTGGGCTCGGTTACGAGCTTCCCGAGATCAAGGGCCGTCATCACCGTATGTTCTGCGATCCGGCCTATGCGGCTTCCCCGGAATACGCCGCCTTCTGGCGCAAGCTCGCGGCGGGGGAGTTTATAGCCGATGAATTCATGCGCTATGGAAAGGGTGGCCGGGAGATATGGATTCAGGCCGCCTACAATCCGATCCGTGACATGAACGGACGGGTGAGCAAGGTTGTGAAATTTGCCACCGACGTCACCCCGCGCATGAGTGCCATCGACGAACTTGGAAAAGGCTTGCAGGATCTCGCGGAAGGAAAGCTTGCCCAGAAGCTCGTCCGGCCCTTTGTACCAAGCATGGAAAAGACCCGGCATGACTTCAATGCGGTCGCAGCAAAGCTTCGCGATGCCATGCAGACGGTTGCAGAGAACGCCTCGGCGATTGCCGCCGCATCAGGCGAGATCCGCGATGCTTCCGACGAGCTTGCACGACGAACCGAGCAGCAGGCGGCATCGCTCGAAGAAACCGCTGCCGCCCTTGACGAGATCACGACGACGGTGGCCGACGCCAGCCGTCGCGCGGATGAGGCTGGGCGGCTGGTGACCCRCACCAAGGAGAATGCCGAGCAATCGGGCCTTGTGGTTCGGGATGCGATCACCGCCATGGACCAGATCGCCCAATCCTCCCGTGAGATCACCAATATCATATCGGTGATCGACGAGATCGCCTTCCAGACCAACCTTCTGGCGCTGAATGCCGGAGTGGAGGCTGCCCGGGCCGGAGAGGCCGGCAAGGGCTTTGCGGTCGTGGCCCAGGAAGTGCGCGAACTTGCCCAGCGTTCCGCCAGCGCCGCGAAGGAGATCAAGACGCTCATCAACACGTCGAGCCAACTCGTTTCCAACGGTGTCGATCTGGTTGGCCAAACGGGAACGGCGCTTCGCGAGATCGTCGGCCAGGTTGCCGAAATCCATGGCAATGTCGCAGCGATCGTCGAAGCCTCGCGGGAGCAATCGACCGGGCTGAAGGAAATCAATCACGCGGTCAACCTGATGGATCAGGCGACCCAGCAGAACGCCGCCATGGTGGAAGAGACCACGGCCGCCAGCCACTCGCTTGCGGGTGAAGCCGAAAGCCTGCGGAAGCTTCTCGCTCAGTTCGATATCGGCGACCTGCGCAGGGAAGAAAGCACTCGCGCCGTGCATGCGGCCGAAGCACGCGCCGCCTGAGCTGCGGCATCGATATGAATGCAAAAAGGCGGCCGAGGGCCGCCTTTTTTCTTTGCATGAGACTAGCCGAACAGGGCGAAGCTGCTCTTCAACGTCACCCAAATGCCCCAGAGAAGCGGAATGCCGACGAGAGCCCAGGCGAGTGCCGCCTTGGCGTCGAGCCCGCCCTTGCCGATACCGAACGAACCGGTCGGTCCGGCATCGGCCGCGGCGGTCCTGGCCTGCAGAGCGGCAACCTCCTCATCCGGCATGAACCATTTCTCCGAGAGTGGCCGCACCAGCGCATTGGCGATGAGGCCGAGCGCCAGCATGCCGGCGAGGATGTACATGGTGCCGGTATAAAGCGCCGGACCGGGTGCCACGCCCGCCGCGATCTGTGCTTCGCGGATGTAGTTCACGACCACCGGGCCGACGATGCCGGCTGTTGCCCATGCCGTCAGCAGACGGCCATGGATGGCACCGACGAACTGCGTGCCGAAGATATCCGCAAGATAAGCGGGAATGGTCGCGAAGCCGCCGCCATACATGGACAGGATGATGCCGAAGGCGAGCACGAAGAGCGCCTTGCTGCCCATGTCGGYAAGTGTCGGAGCCGCCGCATAGAGCACGATGCCGATAATGAAGAAGGCATAATAGGTATTCTTGCGGCCGATCTTGTCGGAAAGCGACGCCCAGAAGAAGCGTCCTCCGATGTTGAACAGCGAGAGAAGGCCAGTGAAGCCCGCAGCGATGGCGGCGATCTGCGCCTTCTGTCCGGCATCGAGCTGCGAGAAGGAAAGATCCGGAAGGCCGATCAGCGAGCCCGCGAAGATTTCCTGCAGCATCGGCGAGGCCATGCCGATAACCCCAATGCCGGCCGAGACGTTCAGGCACAGCACCGCCCAAATCAGCCAGAATTGCGGGGTCTTGTGCGCGTCGCGAAGGTGGACGTGCTTATGGGTGATCATGGCCTTGCCATTATTGGCTGGAGGTGTCCAGCCATCAGGACGCCAACCCGCCGGCGGGATGCGATAACCGAAGGCGCCACCCATCATGAAGGAGAAGTAGATGACCGCCATGACGATGAAAGTCTGCCAGACACCGACGGAAATATCGGTCTTGAAATAGTTCATAAGAATATTGGCAAGCGGGGCGCCGATCATCGCACCTCCCCCGAAGCCCATGATGGCCATGCCGGTCGCCATGCCGCGGCGGTCTGGGAACCATTTTATGAGCGTCGAGACCGGCGAGATATAGCCGAGCCCGAGGCCTACGCCGCCGATGACCCCCGCGCCAAGCCACATCAGCCAGAGTTGATGYGTCATCACCCCAAGAGCCGCGACCAGAATGCCGCCGCACCAGCAGCAGGCGGAGACGAAGCCGGCCTTGCGCGGACCGACCCGCTCCAGCCAGCCGCCCCAGATTGCCGCGGAACATCCAAGCAACACGAAGAAGAGCGTATATATCCAACCGAGGTCGGCAACACGCCAGTTACATGTCGTTGTGAAGAGAGCGGAAAGCAGGTTCAGGCTGCTACAAGATGGATCAGCTGTTCCGGGGATCGCCCGCGAGAGCGGCAGCCAGAAGACGCTGAAGCCGTAAGCCATCCCGATGCAAAGATGGATGGCGAGTGCCGCCGGCGGTACGAGCCAGCGGTTGAAGCCAGGTTTTGCGACAATACGTTCCCTATCGAGGAGCCCGACATTGCCTGTCAGGCCCTCGTCCGTTGTTCCTGCAAATGCCATTAACGATACCCTCCTCTGGAATGTCGTGACTGAAGATCGTCACCCGTCCGGGCTTGTCCCCGACCGGCGGGTGCATTCACGCAGCGCTTTCCGGCATGTTCGGCCGGGAAAGCGGTTCATTCGCTACCGGCCCCCTGCCGCTAGATCATTCCCGGCAGCGCCTTGCCGGGCATCACTTACAGAACCGACCTTGTCCTCCGGCCTGCGGATCAACACGGAGGCCTCGATCACCAGCGGCAGCAGGCCCTCGCCGCCCCGGTCGAGATGCTCGAAGAACTGCCGCCGCATGCGCGGCTCCCAGAACTTGTTGATATGCGTGGCAACTCCCTCCGCCCGAACCTCTTCCGGCTGAGACATGAAGAAGGTGGCGATCTGGTTCGCCATGCGGATCAGCTTGTCGTGGATCTGGTCATGCGACATCGGCTACTGCTCCGGTACTGACGCGATCGCCGCGCGTGAAAATCTCGAAATCCTCGCCACGGGTTAGCGCGATCAGCGTCATGCCCGCAGCTTCCGCCGTGCGGATAGCCAGCGCCGTGGGTGCGGAAATGGCGATCAAAATTGACGATCCCAGGATCGCGGCCTTCTGCACCATTTCCACGGAAATGCGGCTGGTCACGACGACCGCGCCACCTGCCCCATCAAGCCCCTTGCGGAGGACCGCACCCGCGAGCTTGTCGAGCGCATTGTGCCGGCCGACATCCTCGCGAACCGCCCGGAGCCCCTCGCCGGGCACGAAAAAACCCGCACCATGAACCGCACGGGTCTGCGCATTCAGCGCCTGTGCGCCTCCAAGCGCCGCGGCGGCCTCGGCTATATCCTGTGCCGAAAGCTTCAYGCTGCCCGCCGAGACATCCGGCACCGGCCGCACGGCCTGCTCGATCGATTCGATACCACAAAGACCGCAACCGACCGGTCCGGCCATATGCCGCCTGCGAGCACGAAGCGCCTCCTCTCTCTCCTGAGCAAGAGTAACCTGCACGTCGAGACCCTGACCTTCCTCGATCACGGCGATCGCCTCGATCTCCGCCGCCGACGCAATGATGCCTTCCGTCAGGCTGAAGCCCACCGCGAAGTCCTCGATATCCGCTGGCGTAGCCATCATCACAGCGTGGGTAGAGCCATCATAGGTGAAAGCTATCGGCATTTCCTCCGGCACGAGGCGCGAGTCTGCACGGACGACGCCATTGCGGCGGGCTATTTCGGGAACCTTTGCAGTGGTCGCCACGCTCACTCCGCAGCCTCCAGCTTACCGGCGATACGGCGCGAACGACGAGACAGCTCATCGTAATCCTGCTGCCATTCGGTCGGGCCGTTGGAAGGCGAGACCTGCACCGCCGTCACCTTGTATTCCGGACAATTGGTCGCCCAGTCGGAGAAGTCCGTGGTAATGACGTTCGCCTGCGTATCGGGATGATGGAAGGTGGTATAGACCACGCCCGGCGCCACACGATCGGTTATCAGCGCACGCAGCGTCGTATCGCCCGAGCGGCTGGCGAGYTTGATCCAGTCACCGTCCTTGATGCCGCGTTGCTCCGCGTCATGYGGGTGAATTTCCAGCCGGTCCTCCGCATGCCAGGCGACGTTTTCCGTGCGCCGGGTCTGAGCGCCGACATTGTACTGGCTGAGAATCCGGCCGGTGGTAAGCAGCAGCGGGAAGCGGGGACCGGTCTTCTCATCCGTCGGCACATATTCGGTGYGGATGAACTTGCCCTTGCCACGGACGAAGCCGTTGACATGCATGATCGGAGAGCCTTCCGGAAACTTCTCGTTGCAGGGCCACTGAACGGAGCCCATCTTTTCGAGATAATCGTAGGAAACGAGCGCGAAGCTCGGCGTCGTTGCGGCGATCTCGTCCATGATTTCGGACGGATGAGTGTAATTCCAGTCAAGCCCCATCGCCTGCGCCAGCTTCTGGGTGACTTCCCAATCCGCATAGCCGTTCTTCGGGCTCATGACCTTGCGGACGCGGTTGATGCGGCGTTCGGCATTGGTGAACGTACCGTTCTTTTCCAGGAAAGTGGAACCCGGCAGGAAGACGTGGGCGTAGTTGGCGGTCTCGTTGAGGAAGAGGTCATGAACGACGACGCATTCCATTGCGGCCAGGCCGGCGGAAACATGCTTGGTATCCGGGTCGGACTGGAGGATGTCCTCGCCCTGGATATAGATGCCCTTGAACGTGCCTTCGACGGCGGCGTCCAGCATGTTGGGAATGCGCAGGCCGGGCTCGTTATTGAGCGTGACGCCCCAGAGCTTCTCGAAGGTCTCGCGCGTGGCATCGTCCGAGATATGGCGATAGCCCGGCAACTCATGCGGGAAGGAGCCCATATCGCAGGAGCCCTGCACATTGTT
Source organism: Rhizobium sp. LCM 4573 (assembly GCF_001854865.1). GTDB lineage: Bacteria > Pseudomonadota > Alphaproteobacteria > Rhizobiales > Rhizobiaceae > Neorhizobium. The sequence continues at coordinate 104,492 of NZ_MDDW01000004.1, forward strand.
CTGGCCACGCAGCGGGTTCACGCCGACACCCGGCCGGCCGATATTGCCGGTTACCATGGCGAGGTTCGCAATCGCCATGACCGTCGTCGAGCCCTGGCTGTGCTCGGTCACGCCGAGACCGTAATAGATCGCGCCATTGCCGCCGGTGGCGTAGAGACGGGCAGCGCCGCGAAGGAGATCAGCAGGAACGCCGGTAAATTTTTCGGTCGCTTCCGGGCTGTGCTGCGCTTCGGAAACGAAGGCCGCCCAATCCTCGAATTCCGACCAGTCGCAACGCTCACGGATGAATTTCTCGTCGAACAGGCCTTCCGTCACAATGACATGCGCAAGCGCCGTCAGCACGGCGACGTTGGTGCCGGGCTGCAGAGGAAGATGATAGGCTGCCTCCACATGCGGCGTCTTGACGAGATCAATGCGGCGGGGATCGATGACGATCAGCTTGGCACCCTGGCGAAGCCGCTTCTTCAGCCTCGAGCCGAAGACAGGATGCCCGTCTGTCGGGTTGGCGCCGATGACGATGACGACATCGCTGTGTTCTACGGAATCGAAATTCTGCGTGCCGGCCGACGTGCCGAAGGCCTGGCCGAGACCGTAACCGGTCGGCGAATGGCAGACCCGGGCGCAGGTATCGACATTGTTATTGCCGAAGCCGGCGCGGATCAGCTTCTGGACGAGGAAGGTTTCCTCATTCGTGCAGCGCGAGGAGGTGATGCCGCCGATGGAATCCCGCCCGTACTGATATTGAATGCGCCGAAACTCGGATGCCACATGCGCATAGGCTTCTTCCCAGGTGACTTCGCGCCAGGGATCGGTGATCTTTTCGCGGATCATCGGATTGAGGATGCGGTCCTTGTGGGTCGCATAGCCATAGGCGAAGCGGCCCTTGACGCAGGAATGGCCGCGGTTCGCCTGGCCGTCCTTGTAAGGCACCATGCGCACCAGCTCCTCGCCGCGCATTTCCGCCTTGAAGGAGCAGCCGACGCCGCAATAGGCGCAGGTGGTGACCGCCGAATGTTCCGGCTGACCGATGTCGATGACCGACTTTTCCGTCAGCGTCGCCGTCGGGCAGGCTTGCACGCAGGCGCCGCAGGAAACGCATTCGGAATCCAAGAAATGCTCGTGCATGCCAGGCGAGACGCGTGAGCCGAAGCCCCGGCCCTCGATCGTCAGCGCGAACGTGCCCTGCACTTCCTCGCAGGCGCGTACGCAGCGGGAGCAGACGATGCACTTGGACGGATCATAGGTGAAATAGGGGTTCGATTCGTCCTTCGGCATCCACTTGGCGTTGATCTCGCCATTGTTGCGAGCCTTGACGTGATTATCGCCCTCATAGCCGTAGCGAACGTCGCGAAGCCCCACGGCGCCGGCCATGTCCTGCAGCTCGCAGTCGCCATTGGCCGCGCAGGTGAGACAGTCGAGCGGGTGGTCGGAGATATAGAGCTCCATCACGCCCTTGCGTATGTCCTTCAGCCGGCTGGTCTGGGTGTGCACGACCATGCCAGGCATGACCGGCGTGGTGCAGGAGGACGGCGTGCCGTTGCGGCCCTCGATCTCCACAAGACAGAGGCGGCAGGAACCGAACGCATCGACCATATCCGTTGCGCAGAGCTTCGGCACCTTGATGCCGGCCTCCATCGAAGCCCGCATGATGGACGTGCCTTCCGGCACGGTGATCTCGCGCCCGTCGATGGTCAGCGTCACCTGGGCTTCGGATTGGGAAGCGGGCGTGCCATAGTCGATTTCTTGGATCAAGGACATGATGTTACTCCGCCGCTTCGATCAGAGGGGTGCCAAGGGGCGTAGGCGCGAAATCCTCCGGGAAATGCGTCATCGCGCTCATCACCGGATAGGGCGTAAAGCCGCCAAGCGCGCAAAGTGAGCCGAACTTCATCGTGTTGCAGAGGTCGGCCAGAAGCTCGCGATTCTTCTCCGGCTCGATGCCCCTGGCGATCTTGTCGGCCGTTTCRACGCCACGGGTCGATCCGATACGGCAGGGCGTGCACTTGCCGCAGCTTTCGATGGCGCAGAACTCCATGGCGAAACGAGCCTGCTTCAGCATGTCCACGGCATCGTCGAAGACGGTGATCCCGGCGTGACCGATCAAGCCATCCTTCGCCGCAAAGGCTTCGTAGTCAAACGGTGTATCGAACAAGGCGCGCGGGAAATAGGCTCCGAGCGGCCCGCCCACTTGCACCGCCTTCACCGGCCGTCCCGTGGCCGTGCCGCCGCCAATCCTGTCGACGATCTCGCCAAGCGACAGGCCGAAGGCCGTCTCGAAAAGCCCGCCATGTTTRACGTTGCCCGCAATCTGGATCGGGATCGTGCCGCGCGAACGGCCCATGCCGAAATCGCGATAGAAGGCCGCCCCTTTCTCCATGATGACGGGCACGGAGGCGAGCGAAATGACATTGTTGACCACCGTCGGCCGGCCGAGAAAGCCTTTGAGCGCCGGCAGCGGCGGTTTGGCGCGTACGATGCCGCGCTTGCCCTCGAGCGAATTGAGGAGCGAAGTCTCCTCGCCGCAGACATAGGCGCCGGCGCCGGAACGAATCTCGATGTCGAAAGCGTGTCCGGAACCCATGACGGAGGAGCCGAGAATACCAGCCTCGCGGGCGAGCCTCGCCGCTTCGGTCATCGTCGCGATCGCATGCGGATATTCCGAACGGGTATAGACGTAGCCCTTGGTGGCGCCGGTCGCGATGCCTGCGATAATCATGCCTTCGATCAGCACGAAGGGATCGCCTTCCATGATCATCCGGTCGGCAAAGGTGGCGCTATCGCCCTCGTCGGCATTGCAGACGATGTATTTCTGYGGCCCCGCCGCATCCATTACCGTCTTCCACTTGATGCCAGTGGGAAAGCCTGCACCGCCACGTCCGCGAAGCCCGCTTTCGGTGACCTGGCCGACGATACTCGCGGGAGCCATCGCAATGGCTTTCGCAAGGCCCGCAAAACCGCTGTGTTTCCGATAGTCCTCGATCGACAGCGGATCGGTGATCCCGCAACGCGCAAAGGTCAGGCGTGTCTGCTGACGAAGGAATTCAATCTCCTCCGTCAGCCCGAGACAGAGTGGATGAGGTGCACCGTTCAGCAGGCCGGCATCGAAGAGACCCGCCACATCGCCGGTCCTCACGGGACCATAGGCGATACGTCCGCGATCGATTTCGACCTCGACCAGCGGCTCCAGCCAGAACATGCCGCGCGAACCGTTGCGCACGATCCTGGCATCGAGGCCACGCGCATCAATCTCCTGGGCGATCGCTTTCGCCACTTTCTCAGCACCGAGCGCAAGCGCTGCAGCGTCACGCGGAACGAATATCGTCACCGTCATCGGCGTGCCTCCGCAACGATCTCGGAAAGACAGTGCTCGTCGACGCGGCCGTAGACTTCATCATCGAGCATGGCTGCGGGCGCGCAGGCGCACAAGCCAAGACAGAAGACCGGCTCCAGCGTCACCGCCCCGTCACGCGTCGTTTCATGGAAGTCGATGCCGAGAAGCTGCTTCACACGCTCTGCAATCCGGTCGCCGCCCATCGACTGGCAAGCCTCAGCGCGACAGAGTTTCAGCACATGCCGGCCAGCCGGGTGGTCGCGGAAATCGTGATAAAAGGTAACGACGCCATGCACTTCAGCGCGCGACAGGTTGAGTTCGCTCGCGATGATCGGCTTTACCTCGTCCGGCACATAACCGAACTCCGCCTGGATCGCATGCAGGATCGGCAGCATCGGGCCTTCAAGATGCTTCAGATCCTTGATGATCTGAAGCGACCGCTCGGCAAGATCACCGGCGGAAACGCGCATATTCATATTTCATTGCCTCCCGGCTGGCCCCAGGACCGGCACGGAAGCGCACCACCTGGGAACAGGTCGTCGGCGAAGCTGTCCGATAATCTTACTTCGCCTACAGTGACGGAATGTCACAACAGGGAGAAGCGAGGGTCAATAAAGGAGATCGGTTACGCGATAGAAAAAAGCTATCAAGCCATGGCGGCCGGCGTGAGGCTGCGCGCCTGATGAAGCAAGGCAGAGACCAGAGGCGTAAACGGTTCGCGATGTGTCGCCACGAGACCGACGATATGGCTTGCCTCCGGCTCGACGATCGGAATGGTGCGTATTTGCTTCGAAAACCCGAAGGAGCGAGCGACATTGCGCGGCATAATGCTGGCCCAGCGGCCGGTACCCACGTGCGAAAGCAGCACCACCATCGAATTGGATTCGAGCATCGGCTTCACCGTCACACCCGCCTCGGCGAGATGCAGATTGATAATCCGACGGTTCTGCATGTCGGGCGTCAATAGACAAAGCCTAAGATCGGCCATTTCCTTCCAGGTGACCTGCTCGCGGTCGGCATATTGCGTGCCCTCCGCCGTCACCAGATTATAGCGCTCGGCATAAAGAGGCACGCTGGTGACTCGGCCGAGCGGTTCGTTRTCCAGATAGGTAATGCCCGCGTCGATCTCGAAATTGTCGAGCTGGGAGAGCACCTGCAGCGAGTTGCGGGATACGACCGAGAAGGTCACATCGGGATGCTTTTCCTGGAAAGGCTCTGTGAGCCGGGGAATCATCGCCAGCGCGGTAGGAATGGAGGCAAGACGGATATGGCCCGCAAGACCTTTCCGAGCAGCGCGCATCTCCTCCCGCATGGTGCGGGCATCGCCCACAATTCGCCGCGCCCATTCGAGCACCCGCTGTCCCTCGGGGGTAAGGCCCTGGAAGCGCGAGCCGCGAACCACAAGCTGGACGCCGAGCTGATCCTCGAGCTGCCTTATGGCCGCCGAAAGCGACGGTTGCGTTATACCGCACTCTTCCGCCGCACGGCCGAAATGGCCTTCGCGGGCCAATGCAATGAAGAATTCCAGCTTGTCGATCATCGGCGCTCACTCCCATGCAAGGGCTAGCGCGTTCCGACCCTTGATACAACTGCGCCTCTTAGCCCAACCATTTCCGCCGGTCGGCAAATGGCCAGCGCGCAACGCAGCGATAAAAGGAAAAAGGCGGCTTTGAAGCCGCCTTGATGATTTCCCATTTTTGTCCAGATCAGGCCGGCAGGATCGCGCCGTGCAGATCGGTCAACTGCGACAGATACTCCTCAAGCTTCGTCTTGTGCTCGTGGCTGGTCGCGGCATTGACATCGGCCTTGGTCGCGTCGATGCGCTTCTGAAGCGTCTCGCGGTTGATCTCGCTCATCGGCACGGCCGCCTCGGCAAGGAGCGTGCAGCCGCTCGGCAGGATATCGGCAAAACCACCGAACACCACGTATTGGTTCGTCTGCCCCGAAGCCAGCTTCACCGTGACGACGCCCGGCTTGACCGTGGTCATCGTGGGCGCATGATTGGCCAGAACCGTCATCTCGCCAAGCGTTGCCGGAATGACGACTTCCGTCGCCTTCTCCGAGACAAGCAGGCGCTCCGGCGAAACCAGTTCAAAGTTGAAAGCGTCGGCCATAGCGGTTCACTTCTTCACGTGTTGCATGCAGAGGCGCGTCGCAGCGCGACGCGCCCGCTCTGTACTGCTTAGGCAGCCTCTGCCAGCTTCTTGGCCTTTTCGATGGCTTCTTCGATCGAGCCAACCATGTAGAAGGCAGCTTCCGGCAGGTGGTCGTACTCGCCGTTGACCAGGCCCTTGAAGCCCTTGATCGTGTCTTCGAGAGCGACAAGCTTGCCCGGCGAACCGGTGAAGACTTCGGCGACGAAGAACGGCTGCGACAGGAAGCGCTCGATCTTGCGGGCGCGGGCGACCGTCATCTTGTCCTCTTCGGACAGTTCATCCATGCCGAGGATGGCGATGATGTCCTGAAGCGACTTGTAACGCTGCAGCGTCGTCTGGACCTTGCGGGCGACTTCGTAGTGCTCTTCGCCGACGACCATCGGGTCGAGCATGCGCGAAGTGGAGTCGAGCGGATCGACGGCCGGGTAGATACCCTTTTCGGCGATCGAACGCGACAGAACCGTCGTTGCATCCAAGTGGGCGAACGAGGTTGCCGGTGCCGGGTCGGTCAAGTCGTCGGCCGGAACATAGATGGCCTGAACCGAGGTGATCGAGCCCTTGGTCGTGGTGGTGATGCGTTCCTGCATCGCACCCATGTCGGTCGCGAGCGTCGGCTGATAGCCCACGGCCGAAGGAATACGGCCGAGCAGAGCCGACACTTCCGAACCGGCCTGGGTAAAGCGGAAGATGTTATCGACGAAGAACAGAACGTCCTGGCCCTTGTCGCGGAAGTCTTCAGCGATGGTCAGACCGGTCAGGGCGACGCGGGCGCGGGCGCCAGGCGGCTCGTTCATCTGGCCGTAAACCAGCGCGGCCTTGGAGCCTTCGCCGCCACCATGCTTGTTGACGCCCGATTCGATCATCTCGTGGTAAAGGTCGTTGCCCTCACGGGTACGCTCACCAACGCCCGCGAACACGGAGTAACCGCCGTGCGCCTTCGCAACGTTGTTGATGAGTTCCATGATGAGAACGGTCTTGCCGACGCCGGCACCGCCGAAGAGGCCGATCTTGCCGCCCTTTGCGTAAGGAGCGAGCAGGTCGACAACCTTGATGCCGGTGACGAGAATCTGCGCTTCCGTGGACTGCTCGACATAGGCCGGAGCATCCTGGTGGATGGCGCGGAGGGTCTTGGTCGAGAGCGGGCCGGCTTCATCCACAGGCTCGCCGATGACATTCATGATACGGCCGAGCGTCTGATCGCCGACCGGAACGGAGATCGGAGCACCGGTGTTCTTGACCGGCTGACCGCGAACGAGACCTTCGGTGGAGTCCATCGCGATAGTGCGAACGGAGTTTTCACCGAGATGCTGCGCGACTTCGAGAACGAGGCGATTGCCGTTGTTGTCGGTTTCGAGCGCGTTCAGGATCGGCGGCAGATCGCCTTCGAATGCGACGTCAACGACAGCGCCGATGACCTGCGTCACCTTGCCGACGGACGCGGCCTTATTCAGGGTAGCTGCTTTAGCCATGTTTCTTACCCTCTTTCTCTGGCTCAGAGCGCTTCCGCGCCCGAAATAATTTCAATGAGTTCCTTGGTGATCTGAGCCTGACGCTGGCGGTTGTAGGAAAGCGTCAGCTTGTTGATCATCTCACCGGCGTTGCGCGTGGCGTTGTCCATCGCGCTCATCTGTGCGCCATAGAAGGAAGCGTTGTTTTCCAGGATCGCCCGGAAGATCTGCACAGCCACGTTCTTGGGCAGCAGGTCCTCGAGTATCTCCTGTTCGCCGGGCTCGTACTCATAGAGCGCGGCGGATGCATCCGCCGCTTCCGAGACTTCGAACTTGGCGGGAATGATTTGGCTAGCCGTCGCAACCTGCGAGATCACCGACTGGAAGCGCGCATAGAACAGCGTCGCCACGTCGAATTCGCCTTCGTTGAACAATGCGAGGACCTTGTGGGCCACTTCGTCTGCCTGAGCGAAACCGAGCTGCTTCACTTCGCGGAAGGTCACGTAGTCGATGATGTTCTCGCGGAAGCTCCGGCGCAGAACGTCGTTGCCCTTACGACCGACGGTCAGGATCTTGACGGTCTTGCCTTCGGCGAGCAGCTTCAGGGCATGCTCGCGGGCCAGACGGATGATGGAGGAGTTGAATCCTCCCGCCAGCCCGCGTTCGCCGGTAGCCACCACCAGAAGGTGGACCTGATCGCGGCCCGTCCCTGCCAGAAGACGCGGAGCCTCCGCGTTTCCGGCATTTGCGGCACTCAAGTCCGCCAGCACCTTGTTCATGCGCTCCGCGTAAGGACGGGCAGCTTCGGCCGCCTCCTGCGCACGGCGCAGCTTCGCCGCGGCGACCATTTTCATCGCCTTGGTGATCTTCTGCGTCGCCTTGACGGAGGCGATCCTGTTTTTCAGATCCTTAAGTGAAGGCATCCGTTATCGGTCCCCTGGGGGTTAGTTAGGCTTGATCCGTTCTCAGGCGAAAGACTTGGCGTAGCTGTCGAGCGCCGCCTTCAGCTTTGCCTTCGTATCGTCGGAAATCTGCTTGTCGGTGCGGATCGCATCGAGAACAGCCTTACCTTCGGAACGGAGGTAGGAGAGCAGACCCTGCTCGAACTTGCCGACCTGGTTGACAGCGATCTTATCGAGATAGCCGTTCACGCCGGCGAAGATCACCGCAACCTGCTCTTCCGTCTTGAGCGGAGAGAACTGCGGCTGCTTCAGGAGTTCGGTCAGACGCGCACCGCGGTTCAGCAAGCGCTGCGTTGCGGCATCGAGATCCGAACCGAACTGGGCGAAGGCGGYCATTTCGCGATACTGGGCGAGTTCACCCTTGATCGAACCGGCAACCTGCTTCATCGCCTTGATCTGCGCGGCAGAACCGACGCGGGAAACCGACAGACCGACGTTCACGGCCGGACGGATGCCCTGGTAGAATAGGTCGGTTTCAAGAAAGATCTGGCCGTCGGTGATCGAGATCACGTTGGTCGGAATGAACGCGGAAACGTCGTTGCCCTGGGTCTCGATGACCGGCAGAGCGGTGAGCGAGCCGGCACCCTTTTCGTCGCTGAGCTTTGCAGCACGCTCGAGCAGACGGGAGTGCAGATAGAAAACGTCGCCCGGATAGGCTTCGCGGCCCGGCGGGCGGCGCAGAAGCAGGGACATCTGGCGGTAGGCGACGGCCTGCTTGGAAAGATCGTCGTAACCGATCAGGGCATGCTGACCGTTGTCACGGAAGTACTCACCCATCGCGCAGCCGGCAAACGGAGCGAGATACTGCATCGGAGCCGGATCGGAAGCCGTCGCGGCAACGATGATCGAGTACTGCAGCGCGCCACGCTCTTCGAGAACCTTGACGAACTGAGCAACCGTCGAACGCTTCTGGCCGATGGCGACATACACGCAGAACAGCTTGTCGTTCTCGGGGCCATTGTCGTGGATGGCCTTCTGGTTCAGGATCGTGTCGAGAATGATCGCGGTCTTGCCGGTCTGGCGGTCGCCGATGACGAGCTCGCGCTGGCCGCGGCCAACCGGGATGAGAGCGTCAATAGCCTTGAGACCAGTCGACATCGGCTCATGCACCGACTTGCGCGGAATGATGCCGGGCGCCTTGACGTCGACGCGGGCACGGCGGGTCGCATTGATCGGACCCTTGCCGTCGATCGGGTTGCCGAGCGCGTCGACAACGCGGCCGAGCAGTTCCGGACCGACCGGAACGTCGACGATCGCGCCGGTGCGCTTGACGGTATCGCCTTCCTTGATGTCGCGGTCGGAACCGAAGATAACCACACCGACGTTGTCGGTTTCGAGGTTCAGCGCCATGCCGCGGATGCCGCCCGGGAACTCGACCATCTCACCGGCCTGAACATTGTCCAGACCATAGACGCGGGCAATGCCGTCGCCGACGGAAAGAACCTGTCCAACTTCGGAAACTTCAGCCTCCTGGCCGAAATTCTTGATTTGATCCTTCAGAATTGCGGAAATTTCCGCGGCGCGGATATCCATCAGCCAACCTCTTTCAGTGCAAGCTTAAGGGTGGAAAGTTTGGTGCGAAGGGAGGTATCGATCTGGCGAGAACCGACCTTGACGATCAGGCCGCCGAGGAGCGACGGATCGACCGTGACGGCGATCGCCACATCCTTGCCAGTGACGCCCTTCAGCGCCGACTTGAGTTCTTTTTCCTGCGCCACGGTCAGCGCATGGGCCGAAGTGACTTCGGCGGTGACTTCACCGCGATGCTCGGCGGCGATCACGCGATAGGCGCGGATCATGCCAGGCAGCGCAAACAGGCGGCGATTGCCGGCAACGACCTTCAGAAAATTGGCGACGAGCCCCTTCACGCCGGCCTTTTCGGCGACGGCGACCACAGCCTTCTGCTGATCTTCAGCGGAAAATACCGGACTTGCGACCAAGCGCCGCAGGTCTTCACTTTCGTCCATCAGCGCCTGAAAACGATCGAGATCGGCTCCGACCGCATCGATCGATCCGGTTTCGAGAGCGAGTTCGAAAAGCGACGAAGCATAACGCTCCGCCACACCGGAAATAAGCTGGGACGTGTCAGCCACGGGCACAGTTTCCCTGAATTGCCATCCAAGCGCCAAACCTCCCGGGAGAGATCCGGCAAGGCCTTGAAATCGTTTGATTATTCCCCAGAACCTGCAGGGCGCCGGCCCTACCCTTTCTGACTTTCGCGGTCCGTCTAGCATAGGATGTAGGGACTCGCAACACGCGTGATAACGGAAAAAGCCTGCCGCGCAAGGGCTCAATCGATTTTTATGGCGCAAGCAGCGGAATATCGGCGGCTTTTCGATTGGGCCGGCCAAATGCACGTCTTACAGATAGCCGAAGACATAGGCGAGCGGACCGACGGAGAGAACAACCTCAAGTAGGAAAATCAGAATATTCCGTGGCGTGAATGCCCGATCCAGAATGCAGGCCAACAGGCGTCCGATTGCCGCGAAAGCAAGTGCAATTCCAAGCGCCATATAGAGCCAGTCCTGCGCCAGCAGGATCGGCAGGAGGCCGAGGCCCAGATACTGGGCGCCGATCGAGCGGACGGAGGCATAGCCTTCCGGCCGGATGCCCCCGATGTGAAAGGCGGAAAGACGAAGCACGGTAGCCGGAAAGACCAGCACGAAAAGGCCGATGATCGCCGTTGCCGCTGCCCCGGTAAACGCGAGCTGTTCCCCTAGCTCGGTGGGAAAATAGATTTCCATGCCGCCCTCAAATCAATCGATTCGCGGTGTTTTTATCGCATACCGCAGCAAGCCGCAAAAACCGGTCAGAGAAAGCTTTGCGGATCGATGTCGACCTGGATCTGCACCGAGCCCCTCTGTTTGGGGCCGTTTGCCAACATGGTCCGCAGGAATGCCTGCATGTCGGAATTCCGCCGGCCATGCACCAGCAGCCGGAAGCGATGCCGGCCACGCACCAGCGCAAGCGGCGCCTCGGCGGGGCCGAGCACGGAAATCCCGGAGACATGCGGGGCGGCTGCCCGCAAGCCGCGGGCATGGCCTTCCGCATCCGCTCTGGTATCGGCCGAAACGATAAGCGAAGCGAGACGTCCGAAGGGCGGCAGGATCGCCTTTTCCCGCTCGGCGATCTCCCGCTCGTAGAAGGCTCCGGCATCCCCCGAGACGATCGCCTGCATCACCGGATGCTGCGGCTGGAAGGTCTGCAGCAGGCCGTGGCTTTTCAGGCCGGTTCGCCCAGCACGCCCCGTCACCTGCGAAAGAAGCTGGAAGGTTCGCTCGGCTGCGCGCGGATCGCCATTGGCAAGCCCGAGGTCCGCATCGACGATGCCCACCAGCGTCATCAGCGGGAAATTGTGGCCCTTGGCGACGAGCTGTGTGCCGATGACGATGTCCGCATCGCCCCTGGCGATCGCCTCCAGTTCCAGACGCATGCGCTTGACGCCACCGAGGAGATCGGAGGACATCACGATCGTCCGCGCATCGGGGAAATGCTTTTCCACCTCCTCGGCAATCCGCTCCACGCCCGGTCCGCAGGCGACCAGATGATCGAGCGTGCCGCATTCCGGGCAGGCTTCGGGAGTCGGTTCGGCATAGCCGCACTGGTGGCATTGGATCTGGTTTTTGAAACGATGCTCGACCAGCCAACTCGAGCATTGTGGACATTGGAAGCGATGACCGCAGACGCGGCAGAGCGTCAGGGGCGCATAGCCGCGGCGATTGAGAAAGAGTAGGGCCTGTTCGCCGCGTTCGATGGTCTTGCTGATCGCCCGGAGCAGCACCGGCGAGAGAAACCCTCCCCTTTCCGGCGGATGCCGGCGCATGTCCACGACATGAAGATCCGGCAGCGCGGCATCGCCGAAGCGGGTCGGTAGATGAACCGTATTATAGCGCCCCGAAAGACCGTTCACCTGGCTTTCGACGGAGGGCGTGGCGGAAACCAGCACAATCGGGAACTCACCGATCCGGGCACGCACGACCGCCATGTCGCGGGCATTATAAAAGACGCGATCTTCCTGCTTGTAGGCCGGATCATGCTCTTCATCGACAATGATGAGACCAAGCTCTTCGAAGGGGAGGAAGAGCGCCGATCGGGCGCCTGCCACCACGCGCACCTCGCCCGTCACAATGCCGCGCCACACCTTTTCGCGCATCCGGGGGGAAAGATCGGAATGCCATTCGCCGGGCTTGGCGCCAAACCGATCCTGGAAGCGCTCGAGGAAACTCGAAGTAAGCGCGATCTCCGGCAAGAGGATCAGCACCTGTTTTCCGCGCTTCAGCGTCTCGGCAATCGCTTCGAAATAGACCTCCGTCTTGCCCGATCCCGTAACCCCGTCGATGAGCGAGGCCGAAAAGCCGCCCTGGCGGACCGCCTGAACGATATCCGTTGCGGCTTCCTTCTGTGGTCCCTGGATGCGCGGCTCCACATAATCCGGGTCCGGCTTGGCGACCACCGGCGGAGGGGGCAGGAAGATCGTTTCGAAAATGCCCTGAGCTATCAGACCGTCGATCACGCTCAAGGAAACGCCGGCCGCATGCGCAAGCCCGCTGCGGGTCCAAGGCACGTCTTCATCGCCGGCAAGCTGGAGGACCTTCAAGCGGGCGGGTGTCATCCGCTCCGGCTCTGCGCCGAGATAGCGCAGCCCCTCCACCATTGGCTCGGGATCGAGAGCCGCCGGCGCCCGGATCGCCATGCGTGCCACCAGACCCGGAGGCGAAAGCGTATAGGATGCCACCCATTCGATGAAACTGCGCATCTCCTTCGAAAGCGGAGGRCAATCGAAGACCAGCGTGATCGGCCTGAGCTTCTTCGGGTCGAGCGTCTCGTCGTTCTCGCCGTCCCAGACGACGCCGATTAATTGCCGAGGACCGACCGGCACCTGCACGACCGATCCCGGTTCCACATGAGCGCCTTCCGGCACGGCATAGCTATAGGGGCCCGGCACCGGCAGCGGCACCAGGACAGGCACCACGCGGCTTACCGCGGGCGCTTCGAACAGCGTGCCGAAGAGATCGGAAGAATCCTTGTCCATCAGCCGGGACCATGCCCCGATGAGAAATAAAAGAAAACCATAAAGAGCGCGTAGCGGCTATTCCGTCTCGTTATCCATCGCACCGGTGAGCCGCATCCCGTCGATCCACGTCGCACCGTCCCGGCGGATCACCCGGCGAGGGCGTGTGCCGCATCGAGCTTCAGCCGATTCTGCAAGCTGCTCCGAATGGGTAACGACCCAAACCTGGCTGCTGTGCGCCGCGCCGGCGACCATATCTGCCAGCGGCGGCAGCATGTCCGGATGCAGGCTTGCCTCCGGCTCGTTGAGCGCAATCAGCGGCGGCTGGCGGTAGGACATCAACGCTGCCGCCAAACCGAGAAAACGGATTTGCCCATCGGAAAGCTCGCGCGGCTGGAAAACCCGCTTGGGAAAATCGGGAAAGATAAGCCCGAAATCCGCATACACGCCAGGAGGCGGCACCGAAAGCCTTGCTCCGTTGAAAGCCGAAGCGATGGCTCGGTCGAGCTCGACAGTATCCTCGCGAATATGGGTAAGGGTCGCCAGCACGGCCGCGAGATTGCTGCCATCCTCATCCAGAAGCGGCGAGGTCACCGCAAGGCACGGCTGCCTGAGCGGCGAATCCCGGTCGGTGCGGAAGCCGTGATAGAACCTCCAGCCATCGATCGCACGGCGAAAAGTACCGATYTCCGGATAATGTCCGGCATCGCCCAGAAGCGCGATCGCGGTTTCGGAAGCCAGTGCCCGCTCCGGATATTCCTCCATACGCCCGCGTTCACCGCGGACCATGATGCCTGGCCCTGCCCTCTTCATCATCGTCACGGGCCGGGAGCCGGTCTCGATCGAAAGCTCCTCCATCTTGATCTGCGGCTCGAAGGCGAAGCCGGCCGCTGCCGGCGGGCGCAGCCCGGCCTCGACACGATAGCGGAAGATTATCGCCCGCTCCTCATCGATGAGCTCGACTTCGAATTTGATGCGAAAATTCTTCTCCTCACGACGCGGACCAGACCAGAGGGCCGACGACATGCCGCCTTCGGCGGCGATCTCATGGGCCAGATTTCCGCGCACGGCGGCCTGCACGAGCTGCAGTGCCCGGTAGAGATTGGATTTACCGACGCCGTTCTCGCCGATGAAAAGGTTGACGCCGGCGATATCCATGCGGATCGCGCGGAGCGAGCGGTAATTGGCGGCGGACATGGAGCGAAGCTGCATGTCCCTACTTCTACATGATCGCTGACAAAGCCGAAATGCGCATCAATCCCGAGGCGGGCCGGCAAAACGGGAATTGCCGTCCGCGGCGAGTTCGAAGATCGTGTGATACTCGAGCGCCCTGGTCACTTCGGTAACATCGCCGTCCAGCTGATCCGGCTGAATCATCTGTCCGACAGTGAAATCGAAGCGGTTGCCCTTCTTGTTCAGGAGTTCGTAAAAGACAGTCATGTCGCGCAACTCGGTGGACCACTTGGCGAACCAATAGAAGAGGCCGGAATTGCGCGCCCGCATGTGCACCGGCAGTATCGGCAAATTGTACTTGCGGGCAAGCCCGACGGCCGAGGTTTTCCACGGCCGCTCGTTGAGCTTTCCGTCCGCCCAATAGGCGATGCGGCCGGACGGAAAGAGCACCATCACCTTGCCGTTTTCCACGGTCTTGTTGGTGAGCAGCAGCGTCTCGCGCGTCTTCAGCTTGCTCTTGAATTCCTCGCGCCATTCGACGGGAATTATCATCTCGGCAAACCGCGGATTGACGCGCACGGCATCGCGATTGGCGAAGACCATCATGTCGGGTCGCCGTGTCTTCAAAACGTCGAACACCGCCACACCATCCGCGATGCCGGTCGGATGATTGCTGACAAGAATGAAACCACCGGTTTCGGGTATCCGTTCGGCGTTCTCCACCTTAACATCGAGTTTCAGGAGGTTGCTCATGTACTCGAAGGACTGAAAGCCCGGCAGATTCGCAATGTCATTGGCGAATTCGATCGCCCTGCCATAACGCAGCAATGTATAAAGGAAGGGGCGCATCACCGGCCAGAGCGGATGCTTGACGATTCGTTCGCCTCTTTCGGCGATTAGGGTATCGACAATGTGGCCGGGTCTACCGTGGGAAACCAGGGCAATCGCTTCTGCGAACTGCCCGAACGTGGTCATGGAATCACGGCGCGCCATGCAAACTCCCGTAAACAGGCCCCACCCTATATCTCAGTCGTCTGTGATCTAACAATGACATACTTGCCTGCCGTTTTAGGAATTCGTAACCCCGTCGACAGCAATCTGGGGCACTGCCTCCGTGAATCAACAGGTGCCGGATTGAACGAACTCTTGATCATCGCCGCGCCGGATCTTGTCGAAAAGCGCCGCGAATGGCTGGAAAGCCTGGCTCAGGAACGCCGGCTGTCCGGCCATACGCTCGACGCTTATGAACGCGATACGCGGCAATTCCTCACATTCCTCACCAGCCATCTCGGCGGCCCGCCGAAGCTCGGCGATATCCGCACCCTGCGACCGGCCGACCTACGAGCCTTTCTCGCCATGCGGCGGCGCGAAGGCGCCGGCGCCCGCTCGCTCGGTCGACATCTGGCGGGCTTGCGATCCTTTCTCCGCCATCTCGAGCGCAAGGGTCTCGTGAACGCCGCAGCGGCCGGCGCAGTTCGTGCGCCGAAACAGCCGAAATCTCTGCCGAAGCCGCTCACCGACCGCCAGGCACTGGGCCTGATGGCGGCAGATGCACCCCTGCATGAGGAGCCCTGGATTGCAGCCCGAGACACGGCCGTGATGGCGCTGCTTTACGGCTGCGGCTTGCGTATCTCTGAAGCGCTGGGGCTCCTCCCTGCTGATTTCGCACCGGGCGCCACCTCGCTGCGCATCACCGGCAAGGGCAACAAGACCCGCATCGTGCCGCTGCTGCCGATCGTGCTCGATGCGGTGGAAGCCTACAAGAAGCTCAGCCCTTACATGCTGGCATCGGACGAGCCTCTGTTTCGCGGGGCGCGCGGTGGAAAACTCCAGCCGGCGATCATTCAGCGGGAAATGCAGAAGCTGCGCTCCGCTTTCAGCCTGCCGGAGACCGCGACACCGCATGCGCTCCGCCACTCCTTTGCGACCCATCTGCTGGCAGGTGGCGGGGATCTGCGCACCATCCAGGAGCTCTTGGGCCACGCAAGCCTTTCGACGACGCAGGTCTATACGGGCGTAGACACCGCCCGCCTGCTGGAGGTGTATGATCGCGCCCACCCACGCGCGTGAACGATTTCTTAACCACCCACGTTAAGCGGATATGGAGCCGGCATCGTTATCATGCCGGTGACGATACCGGACGGATGCCATGACGATTCCCGCCCTTGCCTTCAATGTCGATGTGCTTTTCCGGCGCGCGCAGAATGCCATGCTCTGGCTGCTTGCCGCCCTGCACATCCTGCTGCTTGCTTCCCTCTTTCTCGTTCTCGGCTCGCTGTCTGAAGCGGATGCGGCAACGCCTGCCTGCGGAGGTGAAAACCTGCTTGCCGACTTGAAGGCCGAAAAGCCGGGACTTTACGAGGAAATTCTTTCAGAAGGCAGCAGAGTGCCGAATGGGAAGGGGCTCTTCTGGAAGGTGGAAAAGACCGGAATTGCACCATCCTATCTGCTCGGCACCATGCATGTCTCCGATCCGCGCGTGTTGAAGATGCCGCCCGGCGCCGCTGAAGCCCAGGCCGAGGCCAGCACCATCGTCATCGAATCCGACGAAATTCTGGACGAGAAGAAGGCCACAGCCGCTCTGCTCTCCAAGCCCGAACTTACCATGTTCACGGACGGCAGTTCGATCGAGAAGCTTTTGCCCAGGGAGGACGTGGCGCTTCTCGAAGAGGGTCTCAAACAACGCGGGATCCCGCTTGCCGCCGTTTCCCGAATGAAGCCCTGGATGCTGATGGCTTTCGTTTCTCTGCCGCCCTGCGAGCTTGCGCGCAAGGCTCAGAACGCCGCTTTTCTCGACAAGAAGATCGCAACGGATGCGATTGCCGCCGGCAAACAGGTGAAAGGGTTGGAAACCCTTGCCGAACAGCTCTCCACCATGGCCGCGATCCCGATGGACCTTCACCTGAAATCGCTTGTCGAGACGATCAAGCTCGGGTCGCGCATGGAAGACGTATTCGAGACCATGACCGAACTTTATCTTTCCGAGGATATCGGCCTGACTATGCCTCTCCTGAAGGCCGTGGCTCCGGACGGGACCGATGATCAATCAGGCTACGGCGAGTTCGAGGAACTTGTCGTCGTCAAACGCAACCAGCTCATGGCGGAACGCGCTGCACCCATTCTGACCGAAGGCGGCGCCTTCATCGCGGTCGGCGCACTGCATCTGCCCGGCGAACAGGGGCTGGTCGAGCTGCTGCGCGAGCAGGGCTTCAAGGTAACGCGGGTAGAGTGACTTCCGTATCAGAGCGCCACAATGAAAAGGGCAGGATCGTCTCCTGCCCTTTTGATTGGATGTTGGTCCGAAACCGATACGCTTACATATGGATCGGTTTGAAGAAGGTGGAGAGCGCCGCTTCCTTGACAGCTTCCGACATGGTCGGATGCGCATGGCAGGTGCGGCCGAGATCTTCCGAGGAACCGCCGAATTCCATCAGTACCGCGATCTCGTGGATCATTTCGCCGGCGCCGAAGCCCACGATATGGCCGCCGAGGACCCGGTCTGTCTCCTTGTCGGCGAGGATCTTCACGAAACCATCGGTCACGAGCATCGCGCGGGCGCGGCCGTTCGCCGTGAACGGGAACTTGCCGACCTTGTAGGCAACGCCGGCGGCCTTCAGCTCTTCCTCGGTCTTGCCGACGGAGGCGACTTCCGGCTGCGTATAGACGACACCCGGAATGACATCGTAGTTCACATGGCCACGCTGGCCCGCAAGGATTTCAGCAAGCGCGACGCCTTCGTCTTCCGCCTTATGAGCGAGCATCGGTCCGCGCACCACGTCGCCGATCGCATAGATGCCATCGACATTGGTCTTGAAGTGATCGTCGATTTCCACGCGGCCGCGATTGTCGACCTTCACACCGGCTTCTTCAAGTCCGAGGCCAGCCGTATAGGGCTTGCGGCCGGTGGCGATCAGCACGACATCGGCCTCGATGGATTGCGCGTCACCGCCCTTGACCGGCTCGTAGGTGACCTTGGCGCCCTTGGCTGACTTTTCGACACCCGTAACCTTTGCTTCGGTACGGATGTCCATGCCCTGCTTGGCCATCATGCGCTGGAACTGCTTGGCGGCTTCGCCGTCCATGCCGCCGAGCAGCTTATCGAGATATTCTACGACGGTCACCTTGGCGCCGAGGCGCTGCCAGACCGACCCCAGTTCCATGCCGATGACGCCGCCGCCGACGACAACGAGATGTTCCGGCACCTTCTCGAGCGCAATGGCACCCGTGGAGGAAACGATGACCTTCTCGTCGATCTCGACATTGACGCCAGGAATACCAGCGACATCCGAACCCGTGGCGATCACGATGTTCTTGGTTTCGATCTCCTGGCTCTTGCCGTCTTCGCCGGTCACGGAAACCTTGCCGGCAGAGACGATCCTACCGGTGCCGATGAAACCATCGATCTTGTTCTTCTTGAAGAGGAAGCCGACGCCGTCGACATTCGCCTTCACGGTCGCATCCTTGTGCGCCATCATCTTGCCGAGGTTGAGCTTGGGTGCAGCAACCTCGACGCCGAGGGCATCCATGCCATGCCCGGCATGGTGGAACATTTCCGAAGCGTGCAGCAGGGCCTTGGAGGGAATGCAGCCGACGTTCAAGCAGGTCCCGCCATAGGTGGAACGCTTCTCC
This sequence comes from Rhizobium sp. LCM 4573, assembly GCF_001854865.1. Classification (GTDB taxonomy): domain Bacteria; phylum Pseudomonadota; class Alphaproteobacteria; order Rhizobiales; family Rhizobiaceae; genus Neorhizobium. The sequence goes on from NZ_MDDW01000004.1 coordinate 123,202, forward strand.
ACCACCGCGACCTTGAGACCGAGCTGGRCAGCCTTGATGGCGCAGACATAACCGCCGGGGCCGCTACCGATTACGACGAGATCATAAGCCATTACAGAGTCCTTTTTATTGAACCGCCAATGCCATCAGGCAAACAAAACAAACATCATCATGAGCAGGCCGACGATGCCGATGAGCCACACGAGGGAGCGAATATAGGGTATTCCAGCGAGATAAAGCGGGATGTAGACGATCCGGGCCACCAGCCAGACCGTGGCGCCGATAAGGCCCATTCCCGACATATCGCCGGTGAAGGTCAGCGCCAGTAACAGGCCGACGAAGACAGGATAGGTTTCCCGGTAGTTTCCGGAGGCACGGGCAGCGCGGCCAGCCAGAACACCTTTCGGCTCCCTGCCCTCGTCTCTCGGCCCCGCATTCCAGGCGACGCCGAGTTCCATGGTCGCCAGCATTCCTTGCAGCCCGATATGGAAAAGCAGCAGGAAAACGCTCAAGGCAAGCAGTATCAAAAGATACATTGCGTCTGCCGAAGCGGGTTCCATGCTGCTCTCCCTTTATTAGAGGTCGAGGACCAGACGCTCCGGATCTTCCAGGCTTTCCTTGACCCGCACGAGGAAGGTGACAGCTTCCTTGCCGTCAACGATACGGTGATCGTAGGAAAGCGCCAGATACATCATCGGACGGATGACCACCTGACCGCCGATCGCCATCGGGCGTTCCTGGATCTTGTGCATGCCGAGGATGCCGGACTGCGGCGCGTTCAGGATCGGCGATGACATCAGCGAGCCGTAGACGCCGCCATTCGAGATGGTGAAGGTGCCGCCCTGCATGTCGGCCATCGAAAGCTGGCCATCACGCGCAGCCTTGCCGAGGCGGCCGATTTCCTTCTCGATCTCGGCGATCGACATCTGGTCGGCATCACGAACGACCGGAACCACCAGGCCCTTGTCGGTGCCGACGGCGACGCCGACATGGCAGTAGTTCTTATAGATGATATCCGTGCCGTCGATCTCGGCGTTGACCGCCGGGAGTTCCTTCAGCGCATGGGTAACGGCCTTGGTGAAGAAGCCCATGAAGCCGAGCTTCACACCATGCTTCTTCTCGAAGACATCCTTGTACTTGGTGCGCAGGTCCATGACCGCCTTCATGTCCACCTCGTTATAGGTGGTCAGCATGGCGGCGGTGTTCTGCGCATCCTTCAGGCGGCGCGCGATGGTCTGGCGCAGGCGCGTCATCTTCACGCGCTCTTCGCGCGCGGCGTCTTCCGTGGTCGACGGGCTGCGCGCTRCCTTCGGAGCTTCAGCCGCTGCAGYCGGGGCGGAAATGCCCTTGGCGACGGCGGCGATCACGTCACCCTTCAGAACCTGACCGCGCTTGCCGGAACCATCCACCTGTTCGGCGGACAGGTTGTTCTCCGCGAGCATCTTCGCGGCAGCCGGTGCCGGCGGCATCGAGGAAGCGCCGGCAGGTGCAGCAGCCGGAGCCGGCTCCGCAGCCTTGGCGGGAGCGGTCTCCGCAGCCTTTGCAGGCTCCGCGGGCTTGGCCGGAGCAGCCGCACCAGCACCCGCCCCACCTTCGGYGATCTGGCCGAGAAGGGCATCAAGACCGACGGTCTCACCGTTCTGTGCGACGATTTCGGTCAGCACGCCAGAAGCAGGTGYCGGAACTTCGACGGTGACCTTGTCGGTTTCGAGCTCGACCAGCGGCTCATCGGCCTTGACCGTGTCGCCCACCTTCTTGAACCAGGTGCCGACGGTCGCCTCGCTCACGGACTCGCCAAGTGTTGGGACGCGGATTTCAGTGGCCATGATCTGTTTCCGTTTTCTCAGATATCGTTCGTGTCGATGATTGGGAGTGGAGACTGAAAATCAGCCTCCGAGCGCGTCTTCGAGGAATGCTTCGAGCTGTGCCAGATGCTTGGACATCAGGCCGGTGGCCGGCGAGGCGGCAGCCGGACGGCCGGTATAACGGACCCGCTGATATTTTGCATCGATATGGGCGAGCACCCATTCCAGGTAAGGGTCGATGAAGGCCCAGGCGCCCATGTTCTTCGGCTCTTCCTGGCACCAGACCATCTCCGCGTTCCGGAAACGGGAGAGCTCGTTGATGAGCGCCTTGGCCGGGAACGGATAGAGCTGTTCGATGCGCAGCAGGTAGATGTCGTCGATGCCGCGCTTCTCACGCTCTTCCAGAAGGTCGTAATAGACCTTGCCCGTGCAGAGCACGACACGCCGGATCTTCGAGTCCTTCTGCAGCTTGATCGGACCGTCCTTGATGACCTCCGCATCGTCCCAGAGCAGACGGTGGAAGGAGGACTCGCCCGCCATTTCGGCAAGCGTGGAGGTAGCCCGCTTGTGACGCAGGAGAGACTTCGGCGTCATAAGGATAAGCGGCTTGCGGAAGTCACGCTTCACCTGCCGGCGCAGGATATGGAAGTAGTTGGCAGGTGTCGTGCAATTGGCGACTTGCATGTTGTCTTCGGCGCACATCTGCAGCCAGCGCTCCAGACGTGCCGAAGAGTGCTCCGGCCCCTGACCTTCATAGCCATGTGGCAGCAGGCAAACGAGACCGGACATTCTGAGCCACTTGCGTTCGCCAGAGGAGATGAACTGATCGAAGACGACCTGTGCGCCGTTCGCAAAGTCGCCGAACTGGGCTTCCCAGAGCGTTAGGGCATTCGGACGGGCCAAAGAGTAGCCGTATTCGAAGCCGAGGACGGCCTCTTCCGAAAGCATCGAATTGATGACTTCGTAGCGTGCCTGGCTCGGCGACAAGTTGGCGAGCGGAATATAGCGTTCCTCCGTTTCCTGATCGTAGAGAACGGAATGGCGCTGCGAGAAGGTGCCGCGCTCGCAATCCTGACCGGAAAGACGGATCTTGGTGCCCTCAACTGCAAGCGAGCCGAAGGCCAGTGCCTCGGCCATTGCCCAATCGATGCCCTCGCCCGTTTCGACCATCTGAGCACGATTTTCCATGAAGCGCTTGATGGTACGATGAGCATTGAAGCCTTCCGGAATGGTGGAAAGCTTGCGGCCAATTTCCTTGAGCTGCTTCATCGGCACTGCCGTCTTGCCACGGCGCTGCTCGTCGGCATTGTCGGCGGAACGCAGCCCCGACCACTGTCCATCCAGCCAATCGGCCTTGTTCGGCTTATAGCTCTGGCCGGCTTCGAACTCCGTTTCCAGATGCGCGCGCCAGTCGGCCTTCATCTTCTCGAATTCGCCTTCGGTGACGAGGCCTTCGGCGATAAGACGATCGGCATAGAGCTGCGTCACCGTCTTGTGGCCGCGGATGACCTTATACATCTTCGGCTGCGTGAACGCCGGCTCATCGCCCTCGTTATGGCCGAAGCGGCGGTAGCAGAACATGTCGATGACAACCGGCTTGTGGAACTTCATCCGGAACTCGGTTGCCACCTTGGCGGCAAAGACCACAGCTTCCGGGTCGTCGCCATTGACGTGGAAGATCGGAGCCTCGATCATTTTCGCGACGTCGGACGGATAGGGTGACGAACGCGAGAAGGCCGGATTGGTAGTGAAGCCGATCTGGTTGTTGATGATGAAGTGCATGGTGCCGGCGACGCGGTGTCCGCGCAGACCGGAAAGGCCGAGAATTTCGGCAACCACGCCCTGGCCGGCAAACGCAGCATCGCCGTGCAGCAGCAGCGGCAGCACCTTAGCGCGTTCCTTGAGCGGAATGACGTCGCCTTCCCAAGCCTTGGCCAGCATGTCCTGCTTGGCGCGGGCCTTGCCCATGACGACCGGGTTGACGATCTCGAGATGCGACGGGTTCGCTGTCAGCGACAGATGGACCTTATTGCCGTCGAACTCACGGTCGGAGGAAGCACCCAGATGGTACTTCACGTCGCCCGAGCCCTCGACCTCGTCGGGCTTGAACGAACCGCCCTTGAACTCGTGGAAGACCGCGCGGTGCGGCTTGCCCATGACGTTGGTCAGCACGTTCAGGCGGCCGCGATGTGCCATGCCCAGCACGACCTCTTCGAGACCGTCTTGGCCGCCGCGCTTGATGATTTGCTCAAGCGCCGGGATCAGCGATTCACCGCCATCGAGGCCGAAGCGCTTGGTGCCCTTGAACTTGACGTCGAGGAATTGCTCGTAGCCTTCCGCCTCGATGAGCTTTGACAGGATGGCTTTCTTGCCTTCCGCGGTGAAGGCAACACCCTTGTCCGGACCTTCGATCCGCTCTTGAATCCACTGCTTCTCCTCGGGGTTGGAGATGTGCATGAATTCAACGCCGACGGTCGAGCAATAGGTGCGCTCGAGGATATCGATCATCTCGCGGAGGGTCGCGTATTCGAGGCCAAGAACGTTGTCGATAAAGATCTTGCGGTCATAGTCGGCTTCGGTGAACCCGTAAGCCGTCGGCGACAGTTCGTTATAGTCCTCGACCGGAGCGGCAAGCCCGAGAGGATCGAGCTTGGCATGCAGATGGCCGCGCATGCGATAGGCGCGGATCATCATGATGGCACGCACGCTGTCGCGCGTCGCCTGCAGCACTTCCGCTTCGCTGACAGGTTTGCCGGTCGTGGCAGCCGCGGCTTCGGCCTTCGCCTTCACCTTGCCTTCAATCGCCTTTTCGACCACCGGCCAATTGCCATCGAGCGCCGAGACGAGTTCGCCATTGGCCGCGATCGGCCAGTTCTTGCGCTGCCAGGAAGCCCCGGTCGCCGCTTTCTTCACATCTTCGGGGTTATCGGCCAGCGCCTTGAAGAAGGACTGCCATTCCGGGCCTACCGAATTCGCGTTTTCCTCGTAGCGGGCATAGAGCTGCTCGATATAGGATGCGTTCGCACCGTCGAGAAAAGAGGTGATGAGGAACTGCTCGTTGGCTTCTTGCCGTGCCATGATGCTTTGCGGACGCCGCGTCCGCCTCCTGACGTAATGAGGCCGAAGAAGAGCGTCGGCYACCGCTTTCATTTGCCTTGCGACATGGCCGATACCCGGCCCGTCGCGCGTCGCTTGACGCTGAACACGGGCAGGCAAACCATGTTCCAGTTCGCCTGCCCGAAGCTTGTAACTATGTGGCGTCAGCCCTTGAGGACTTCAACCAGGGTCTTGCCAAGGCGAGCCGGCGACGGCGACACCTTGATGCCGGCCGCTTCCATGGCAGCGATCTTCGATTCCGCGTCACCCTTGCCGCCGGAAACGACGGCGCCGGCATGGCCCATGGTACGACCCTTCGGTGCCGTGCGGCCTGCAATGAAACCGGCCATCGGCTTCTTGCGGCCCTTCTTGGCTTCGTCGATCAGGAACTGCGCCGCGTCTTCTTCAGCCGAGCCGCCGATTTCGCCGATCATGATGATCGAGGTGGTTTCGTCATCAGCCAGGAACATTTCCAAGACATCGATGAACTCGGTGCCCTTGACCGGGTCGCCGCCGATGCCGACGGCCGTAGTCTGGCCGAGACCTTCGTTGGAGGTCTGGAACACGGCTTCGTAGGTCAGCGTGCCCGAACGCGAAACGATGCCGACAGAACCCTTGCGGAAGATCGAGCCCGGCATAATGCCGATCTTGCACTCTTCCGGCGTCAGGATGCCCGGGCAGTTCGGGCCGAGCAGGCGGGATTTGGACTTGTCGAGCCTGGCCTTCACGCGCACCATGTCCATCACCGGAATACCTTCCGTGATGCAGGTGATGAAGGGGATCTCGGCGTCGATCGCCTCGATGATCGCGTCAGCGGCGCCTGCCGGCGGAACGTAGATCACGGTGGCATCGGCGCCGGTCTTTTCCTTGGCTTCGGCAACCGAAGCGAAGATCGGCAGAACAGTGCCGTCAACACCCGACGACCAAGTTTCACCGCCCTTCTTGGGGTGAATACCGCCGACCATCTTGGTGCCGTAGTAGGCGAGCGCCTGTTCGGTGTGGAAGGTGCCGGTCTTGCCGGTCAGGCCCTGAACGAGAACCTTCGTGTCTTTGTTGACGAGAATAGACATTCTTTCCGGTCCTTCCAGATTAGGCTTTGATCGCCGCGACGATCTTCTTCGCCGCATCGTCAAGATCGTCGGCCGCAGTGATCGCGAGGCCAGACTCGTTCAGGATCTTCTTGCCGAGCTCGACATTGGTGCCTTCGAGGCGAACGACGAGCGGAACCTTCAGGCCGACTTCCTGAACAGCGGCGACAACGCCTTCGGCGATGACGTCGCAGCGCATGATGCCGCCGAAGATGTTGACGAGAATGCCTTCGACCTTCGGATCGGCAGTGATGATCTTGAAGGCCGCAGCGACCTTTTCCTTACCGGCGCCGCCACCGACGTCGCAGAAGTTTGCCGGCTCCTTGCCGTAGAGCTTGATGATATCCATCGTCGCCATGGCGAGGCCGGCACCATTGACCATGCAGCCGATATTGCCGTCGAGTGCGACATAAGCGAGATCCCACTTGGAGGCCTCGATTTCCTTGGCGTCTTCTTCGGTCTCGTCGCGCAGGCCCTTGACGTCCTCATGGCGGAACAGCGCATTGCCATCAAACGACATCTTCGCGTCGAGAACGCGCAGGTGGCCGTTTTCCATGACGATCAGCGGGTTCACTTCGAGAAGAGCCATGTCCTTCTCGTTGAAGGCCTTGTAGAGCGCCGGGAAGAGCGCCTCGGCGTCTTCGGCGGCAGCGCCCGTAAGCTCGAGAGCCTTGGAGATCTTGGCGACGTCGTCAGCCGTGACGCCGGCTTCCGGATCGATGGCGATCGTGTGGATCTTTTCGGGCGTGTCGTGAGCGACAGCCTCGATGTCCATGCCGCCTTCGGTCGAAACGACGAACGCGACGCGACCGACGGAGCGGTCGACCAGCAGCGAGCAGTAGAGCTCGCGGGCGATATCAGCACCGTCTTCGATGTAGAGGCGGTTGACCTGCTTGCCGGCTTCGCCGGTCTGCGCGGTCACAAGCGTGTTGCCGAGCATTTCCTTGGCGTGAGCGACGACCTCATCGATCGACTTGGCGAGACGAACGCCGCCCTTGGCTTCCGGGCCGAGCTCCTTGAACTTGCCCTTGCCGCGACCGCCGGCATGGATCTGGCTCTTGACCACGTAGAGCGGGCCCGGGAGCTTCCTGGCGGCAGCTTCCGCCTCTTCGACCTTCAGAATGGCCACGCCTTCGGCGACCGGCGCACCGTAGCCCTTCAGAAGAGCCTTGGCCTGATATTCATGGATGTTCATGGGGCTTGATCCCTTTTTGAATTACTTGAGCGAAGGCGCGATATTGATGCAGGCTTCGCAAAGACCAGCAACGGCGCCAACCGATTTCTGGAAGGCGGCCTCTTCGTCCTTGTTGAATTCGACTTCCACGATGCGCTCGACGCCGCCAGCACCGAGAACCACCGGAACGCCGACATACATGTCCTTGACGCCATACTGACCGGTCAGGTGAGCAGCGACCGGCAGGACGCGCTTCTTGTCCTTGAGATAGGATTCAGCCATCTCGATCGCCGAGGCGGCAGGCGCGTAATAGGCCGAACCAGTCTTGAGCAGACCGACGATTTCGGCGCCGCCGTCACGGGTGCGCTGAATGATTTCTTCGAGGCGCTCCTTGGTGGTCCAGCCCATCTTCACGAGGTCGGTCAGCGGAACGCCGGCAACGGTAGAGTAGCGGGCAAGCGGCACCATCGTATCGCCATGGCCACCGAGAACGAAGGCCGTCACGTCCTGGACGGATACGTTGAACTCTTCGGCGATGAAGAGGCGGAAACGGGCGCTATCCAGCACGCCGGCCATGCCGACGACCATGTTCTTCGGCAGACCGGAGAACTTCTGCAGCGCCCAGACCATGGCGTCCAGCGGGTTGGTGATGCAGATGACGAAGGCGTTCGGAGCATACTTCTTGATGCCCGCGCCCACCTGCTCCATGACCTTGAGGTTGATGCCGAGCAGATCGTCGCGGCTCATGCCCGGCTTGCGGGCGACACCTGCCGTGACGATGCAGACATCGGCGCCTTCGATCGCGGAGTAATCGCTCGCGCCGGAAAGCTTGGCGTTAAAGCCTTCGACGGGGCCGGACTGAGCAATGTCGAGGCCCTTACCCTGGGGAATACCGTCGGCGATATCGAAGAGGACGACGTCGCCCAATTCCTTGAGACTGGCAAGATGTGCCAGCGTACCACCGATCATGCCAGAACCAATAAGTGCGATCTTCTTGCGCGCCATCGAAAAGCTTCCTTTCGAGATCCAAGTCCATTGCAGAGCACGGCGATGCCCGCCAATGTGGCTCACGGCATACCGGCATCTTCCAGAATTGGCAATCGATTATTTTCGGGCGATATTTTTCAATCGGTTAGATCATAAAATTCTTACGTAAACGTAAGAATTTTTGACATGAAACCGTCAAACTCCCTGCCGCTTTTCACGGTGGAGCTCAAGATAGTCCGGACTGCGCATCTCGAAGAGGCGCGAAACGGTACGGTCGAATTCGAAGCCCTCCGTGCCGCGCCGTTCAGTCAGCAGGTCTTCCGGCGGAGTAGCCGCCGAAGCGTAAAGTCGGACGGTATGGTCGTAAAGCGCATCCACCAGAATGATGAATCGCTTCGTCTCGTTGCGCTTCTCCGGGCCGAGCTGCGGAATATGCTCGACGAAGACGGCGTCGTACCGGTCGGCGATCGCCAGATAGTCGGAAGCGCCGAGCGGCTTTTCACAGAGATCGGCGAAGGTGAAGCGCGCCGCGCGACCGGCTTCCAGCGGCACATGGATCGCCCTGCCTTTCATGGGAATTTCCGCCGGCTGCGCCCGCTTTCCTTCCGTGACCTGATGCCAGGCCGCTTCGATGGCGGCATCGGCACGACCGTCGAGCGGCGTGACGTAGACCGGAAGGCTCGCAAGCTTCTGCATTCGGTAATCCGTCGGGGAATCGAGCGTCACCACATCCACATGCTTGCGCAGGATATCGATGAAAGGCAGAAAAAGGCCGCGGTTGAGCCCATCTCTGTAAAGGTCTTCCGGGGCGACATTGGACGTCGCCACCAGCACGCAACCCAGATCGAAAAGCTCCTTGAAGAGCCGCGCCAGGATCATCGCATCGGTGATGTCCGTCACCGTGAACTCATCAAAGCAGAGAAGTTCGGCTTCGGCAAAGATCGAGGCCGCAACTGGCGGCACCGGATCGGCCTCCTGTGTTTCTCCACTCTTGAGCTTCGTGCGGTGGGCGTGGATGCGGCCGTGAACATCCGCCATGAATTCGTGGAAGTGCGCGCGGCGCTTCCGGTCCACCGGCGCCTTCTTGAAGAACATGTCCATGAGCATGGTTTTGCCGCGGCCGACGCTGCCATGCACATAGAGCCCGCGAATGGCGCCGGGCTTTCCAGAGCCCTTGGCGAAGAGCCAGCCGAGAGCGCTTTTCTTCTTCTTCGGGCGTGAATCGCGAAGGTTATGCAATACGCGGTCCAGCCTGGCAGCCACCTCCAATTGCRCCGAATCCGCCGCGAGCGCTCCAGACGATGTCAGCGCCTTGAGCTCCTCGCCAACGCTCTGCGTATACTCAGGGATGGGTTCCAAACCGGCAGGACCTCGGAGAACCTTATCGGCTCAGGCTGATCGGCTGCCCGGAATTGGTGGTGCCGTCGAAGCGATTGTCGGCGCTTTTGTAGACACGGCCGAGGACATTGCCGGCCCGATCCTTGAACTGCACCGTCTTGCCGGCGACTTCCCAGGAGCCCATGGCGGTAAGTTCGCCGGCGCATCCGCGCGTGCCGCCGCGGGAGCCGCTGCCAAGATTGGTGAGCGTCAGGAACATATCGCAGTTCGAGCCCGCATTCGCGACGCGCCAGCTGCCGACCATGGATTCCTTCGTCACGTCGAGCGCGCTCGCCGGCGGCGTTCCGGTCTGAGCGGCAGCGGCCATTTCCGGGGAAGCTGTAGGCGCGGATGGGAATTGCGATGGATTTCCTGCTCCGGGAGCCGGAAGGGAATTGGACTGAACCGACGGAACCGGCTGCGCCTGGAGAGGCGGCGGAGACGGCAGATTGCTGGAAGGGTTAAAGGAGGTCCTTTGGCAACCGGCCAGCGATAGCGCAATGACAAGACCCGTCGCCACATATCTGAACTGCATCACATACTCCCGCGTTTCAGTTGGTACCCGCCGCGAATGCCCCTGAATTGAGACCGAATTATCGTAAACCGCTTTGGTTAATCAAGTCGTACCGGAAAATTCGCCACCATTGCGTCATTCCGGCATCTGCTCCGGTTTCGTACAGCGCTCAAAAAACTCGCCGCCACCGTGAGGGCAGCGACGAGCATCATGTTTATGAACGATGCGCGCGACCGTTATACGCGGCGCTCGACCATCATCTTCTTGATTTCAGCGATCGCCTTGGCCGGGTTCAGGCCCTTGGGGCAAGCCTGTGCGCAGTTCATGATCGTGTGGCAGCGATAAAGGCGGAAGGGGTCCTCGAGATTGTCGAGACGCTCGCCCTTGGCTTCGTCGCGGCTGTCGATCAGCCAGCGATAGGCCTGCAGCAGAACGGCCGGACCGAGATATCGGTCGCCATTCCACCAGTAGCTCGGACAGGAGGTCGAGCAGCAGGCGCAGAGAATGCATTCGTAGAGGCCATCGAGTTTCAGGCGATCCTCATGGCTCTGCTTCCATTCCTTTGCCGGCGGCGGCGACACCGTCTTCAGCCACGGCTCGATCGAGCGGTGCTGGGCGTAGAAGTTCGTCAGGTCCGGCACGAGGTCTTTGACGACCGGCATATGCGGCAGCGGATAGACCTTCACCGCGCCCTTCACGTCGTCCATGCCCTTCGTGCAGGCCAGCGTATTGGTACCGTCGATGTTCATGGCGCAGGAGCCGCAAATGCCTTCACGACAGGAGCGGCGCAGCGTCAGCGTCGGGTCGATCTTGTTCTTGATGTAGAGCAGACCGTCGAGGATCATCGGACCGCAATCATCGACATCGATATAATAGGTGTCGATGCGCGGGTTCTGGCCGTCATCCGGATTCCAGCGATAGACGCGGTACTCCCGGACATTTTTGGCACCTTCCGGCTTCGGCCAGACCTTGCCTTCGGTCATCTGAGAGTTCTTGGGGAGAGCGAGTTCAACCATGTTGCAGTTCCCTCAGATCAGTACACGCGAGCCTTCGGCTCGATCTTGTGCGGATCGATGCCGTCTGCGATGAGCTCGGTATGGACCGGGCGATAGTCGAGCTTCACGTCGCCCGCCTCGCTCACCCATGCGAGCGTATGCTTGCGCCAGTTGACGTCGTCGCGTCCGCCGAATGGACCTTCCGTAAAGTCCTCGCGAGCGTGGCTGCCACGGCTTTCCTTGCGGGCTTCCGCGCCGTAGACCGTGGTGATGGCGTTCGCCATCAGGTTTTCGAGTTCGAGCGTCTCGACAAGATCCGAGTTCCAGATCATCGAGCGGTCGGTAACCTTGACGTCCTTCATCTCGCTCCAGATTTCGGAAAGACGACGGCAGCCGGATTCCAGCGATTCCTGGGTGCGGAACACGGCCGCGTCTTCCTGCATGGCGCGCTGCATCTTGTCGCGCAGCACCGCTGTCGGGGTGCCGCCCTTGGCATTTCTCAAACCGTCGAAACGGTCCATGATCTTGTCGCAGGCCGAAATGTCGAGCGCCGGGATCGGCGCGGCACGGTCGATCACCTGCCCGGCGCGGATCGCGGCGGCGCGGCCGAAGACCACGAGATCGATCAGCGAATTGGAGCCAAGGCGGTTCGCTCCGTGAACCGAAGCGCAGCCCGCCTCGCCCACGGCCATCAGGCCGGGCGCGATGCGTTCCGGATTGGCGCTGTCGGCATTCAGCACCTCGCCCCAATAATTGGTGGGGATGCCGCCCATGTTGTAGTGGACGGTCGGCAGGACCGGGATCGGCTCGCGGGTCACGTCGACGCCCGCGAAGATCTTGGCGCTCTCGGAAATACCCGGCAGGCGCTCATGCAGAACGGCCGGATCGAGATGGTCGAGATGCAGGAAGATATGGTCCTTGTTCTTGCCGACGCCTCGGCCTTCGCGAATTTCCAGGGTCATGCAGCGGGAAACGACGTCGCGCGAGGCAAGGTCCTTCGCGGACGGGGCATAGCGCTCCATGAAGCGCTCGCCTTCGGAGTTGACGAGATAGCCGCCTTCGCCACGTGCGCCTTCCGTGATGAGACAGCCCGAACCATAGATGCCGGTCGGGTGGAACTGCACGAACTCCATGTCCTGGAGCGGCAGGCCGGCGCGTGCGATCATGCCGCCGCCGTCGCCGGTGCAGGTATGGGCAGAGGTCGCCGAGAAATAGGCGCGGCCGTAGCCGCCGGTCGCCAGCACCACCATCTTGGCGGCAAAGCGATGGATCGTGCCGTCGTCCAGGCACCATGCGACAACGCCGGTGCAGCGGCCGTCATCGGACATAATCAGATCGAGCGCGAAATATTCGATGAAGAATTCCGCATTGTTGCGCAGCGACTGGCCATAGAGCGTGTGTAGGATGGCGTGGCCGGTACGGTCGGCGGCCGCGCAGGTGCGCTGCACCGGCGGGCCGGCGCCGAAGTTCTGCATATGGCCGCCGAACGGACGCTGGTAGATCTTGCCTTCCTCATTTCGGGAAAACGGCACACCGTAGTGCTCGAGTTCATAGACGGCCTTCGGCGCTTCCATGACCATGTACTGCATGGCATCCACGTCGCCGAGCCAGTCTGACCCCTTGACGGTGTCGTAAAGGTGCCATTGCCAGCTGTCCGGCGTCATGTTCTGCAGCGAGGCGGCGATACCGCCCTGCGCCGCGACCGTGTGGGAGCGGGTCGGGAAGACCTTGGTGATGCAGGCGGTCTTGAAACCCTGCTCAGCCATGCCGAGCGTGGCGCGGAGGCCGGCGCCGCCGGCACCGACGACGATCACGTCATAGGAATGATCGACATAGGTATAGGCCTTGCCGTTCTGGGCGATGGGAGAAATCGATGYCATGACCGGATTATCCTGCGAATGYGATTTTCAGGACGGCGAAAAGACAGAGCCCGCCGACAAGAAGGGAAAAGAAGGCGTTGAGGACGAGGGCCGCAAGCTTCATGCCTTCCGAGTGAACGTAATCCTGAATGATCTCTTCCATGCCGAGGCGCATGTGCACGATGCTGGCGATGATGGTCAGCGCATTGATCGTCGCAACGAAGGGATTAGCGAGCGCGCCGACCACGTCCGCATAGGGCTTGCCGACGTGCATGATCAAGAAAACGATATAGAAGAGGATGAGAGGAACGAGGGCGACCGAGGTCGTCCGGACTTTCCAGAAATGATCGGTGCCGCTCTTGGCAGAACCCAGCCCGCGAACCTTTCCGAGAGGAGTACGCATATCCATGAACGATTCTCCTCAGCGGACCAGAAGCACGATCGCCCAGACCAGGATGGTCAGTGCGATGGAGGCCACGAGATTGGCCTTGGCGAGCTTGGTCGAGAACTCTTTCTCGAAGCCGTAGCCGAGATCCCACATGATGTGGCGCAGTCCGCCGAGCAGGTGATGGATGATCGCCCAGGTGTAGCCGAACAGGACAATCTGGCCGACGATCGTGCCGAACAGCCAATTGACCTGATTGAAATATTCCTCGCCGGAAGCGGCTGCGATCAGCCAGACGGCGACCAGGATCGTGCCGAAGTAGAGTGCACCGCCAGTAATACGGTGAACGATCGACATCGCCATGGTGGGAATGAACTTATAGATTTGAAGATGCGGCGACAGGGGCCGGTTGTTTGTCACATTCGCCATCAGAACCTCGCGGCGTCGTATGCGGTATCGAGGGGCAGAGCGCCCGGCAATGCACCGTGCCGAAGAAATGTGCATTGCATCATCGGCGTGGTTTAATCCCCGAAATCCTCAACGACAAGCACTATTCAAACGGATTTCAAATTTAATCGATTGTGTTTTTTCTGCGGGAGGCAAGCCTCAATCTTCGACGTCGGCATTAACCATATCCGCCAAAGGTTAACGCATCGAGATGGATTTCCGGACCTTTTCGACGGCACTTCGTGTTAACCTTTCGTTAGCTTTGCGCCCGGAGGCCGGCATGACGCCGAATCAGATCACATGCACGCTGCTTGCGGCGATACTTCTTGCCCTGCCCGCATCCTCGGCTCTTGCCGGCGATTACAACAGCAGCCATCGCCACGGCGGCTATCATGCGAAGTGGCGGCCTTCGATCGGCTATACCAATCCGGTTTCGCGCATGCGCGGCGTCGGAACTTTCAGCAGCTCGTCCTGGGCATTCAATCTCGACCGCGTTGCGGGTTCGATCCGCGAATACCGGATTTCCGGCCCGGAACTGGCTCCCATGGCGAAGGTGATCGATGTCGAGAGCGAGCCGCCCGGCGGTCTCTTCAATCCGAAGAACGCCTGCTCCTATGAGATGGGCGTATGCGTGATCCGCGGGGACCGCTGACGATCATATAAATCGCCAGACGGTGGTTTTCTTGTTTTCGCTGTCTTCCAATGCGCGGGTGACCGGCACTTCATAGACGGCGCATGCCTCCAATCGATCCCTGGGGCAATAGCTGCGGCCAGGATCACCGATCAACACCAGCTTTCCCTCCGCCGCCAGCCGGCTAAACCAGGGCACGAGGCCGGCCGCGAAATCGCGATCATAGAAGACGTCGCCCGCGAGGATCACATCGGCATCGATTTCATTTCCAACGAGGTCGTGATAGGTAAAGTCGATTTCCACGCCATTCTCGGCGATGTTGAGTTTCACGGCGCTTTCCGCCCACGGATCGATATCAGCGGCGAGGACATGGGCAGCGCCCGCCATTTTCGCCGCGATCGCCACCAATCCCGATCCCGTGGCAAAATCCAGCACATGGCTGCCGGCAACGGCCTCCGGATGATCGAGAATATAGCGGGCGAGCCCCTGCCCGCCAGCCCAGGCGAAGGCCCAAAAGGGTGGCGGCAGGCCGATCTGCTCGATCTCCTCCTCCGTTTTCAACCACAGCTCATGTGCCTCGGTTGCCAGATGCAGCCGGATTTCCGGCACATGCGGCGGCGCCATGAGGTCCGTATTGGCGAGGATGAAGCTGCGGGGATCGGTCTTCACCGGCCGGTCAGTCCGGCGAGCGTGGCGGGTTGTCGAGACCGCCGAGCCTGCAGATCTCTAAATATTCTTCCTCCGTCACCGGCTGCACGGAAAGCCGCATGGAAGTGACGAGCGACATCTTCTCAAACTTCGGGTTCGCCTTGWTGTCCTTCAGCGTGACCGGCTTGGGCAGATCGCAGACGGCGCGGATATCGACACAATCCCATCTGGGATCGTCCTTGGCCGTTGAATCGGGATGGCTCAGAGCACAGACCTCTACGATGCCAACGATCTCCAACCCTTCGTTGGAATGATAGAAGAAGCCTTTATCWCCGAGCTTCATGGCACGCATGTTGTTGCGCGCCTGGTAATTGCGCACTCCGGTCCATTCCTCACCCTGCGCGCCCTTGGCCTTCTGCTGCTCCCAGGACCAGGTGGAAGGTTCGGATTTATAAAGCCAATATGCCATGGAAGCTCACTCCGCCGGCTTGTTGAAGACCCAGTTATAGGGCTTCACCTCGACCTTCTCGAAGAGCCCGGCGAGATAATAGGGATCGGCTTCGGCAAGCGCGCGGGCGGCAGCCATGTCTTCCGCCTCGACGATCACCAGGCTGCCATTCGGCTTGCCCTCGTCGTCGAGAAATGGGCCGGCCATTTTCAACGTGCCTTTGTCATTGAGCTTGTTCAGGTGCTCCAGATGTGCGGGGCGGGTTTCCATCCGCACATTCAGATGGCCGGGCTTGTCAGTGCATAGGAAGGCAAACAGCATCACTTTCTCCTGGAAATTCTTCTATTCGGTGGTGATCGGCCGGGTCATCAACTGTTCCGTCGCGGTGCGGATATCAAGCCTGCCGTCGATGATGGCCGCCACCGCATCGGTAACCGGAAGTTCGACCGAGAACGTTTGCCCGAGCCGCGCCGCTACCGGCGCCGCGAAGGCGCCCTCCACCAATGGACCACCGGCGGTGATCGCAGGCTCGCCCTTGCCGAGCGCAATACCGAAACGCAGGTTGCGGGATTGGTGGCTGGTTCCTGTCAGCACGAGATCGCCAAGCCCGGAAAGCCCACGCACGGTATCGGCCTTGCCGCCCATCGCCGTCACCAGCCTCGACATTTCGGCAAGCCCGCGGGAAATCAGCGCCGCGCGGGCGGAATCGCCAAGGCCTGCCCCTTCGACTATGCCGCAGGCAATCGCCAGGACATTCTTGAGCGCGCCGCCGAGCTGGACGCCGATTCGATCCGTTGCCGCATAAAGCCGGAAAGTCCGGCTCGAGAGCGCAAGCGCCAGCCGTTCCGCGAGTGCATAATCCTCGGCAGCGATCGACATGGCCGTCGGCAGGCCACGGGCGATATCCGCTGCAAAGCCGGGACCGGAGAGCACCGTAACGGGGTGGTTCGGCAGTTCGCTTTCCAGCACTTCGGTCAGAAGCCTACCGGAGGCGCGATCGATCCCCTTGGCGCAGGTGACGACCACGGCGTCCTTGCCGAGATAGGGGCCATAATGCTTGCCGGCGTCCGCATGCGCTTGGGAGGGCATGGCGAAGAGCACGATGCTCGCATCCTCGATCGCATCCGGCTCGGCGGAAAATTCCAGCGAATCGGGCAAAGGCACACCCGGCAGAGCCGCATCATGCACGCGATCCTCTCGCAGATCGCTCATCAGCGCGGGGTCCCGCCCTACGAGCGTGACGGAAAATCGGCCCTCGAGGGCGATCACGGCAGCAAGCGCCGTCCCGAAGGCACCCGCGCCGACTACAACGATCTTTTCCGCCGCGCTCACGCTTTTGCACCCCTCTTGCCCGACCCCAATAGAGTTTTCGCGTGACTGTCGAGCGGCCAGCGCGATCGCGGCTGAACATCAAGCGCATCAGCGGGAAAATCCTGCGCCAGCCTTTCCAGGCCGGCCCAGGCGATCATCGCCGCATTATCGGTGCAGAGCCTCATCGGCGGGGCAATAAAGCGAAACCCATGCTCCAGGCAGAGCGCCTGCAGCGTTCGCCGGATTTCCTGGTTGGCCGCAACGCCGCCGGCAACCACCAGCGCCGGCTCGACATCGAGGTTGGAGAACTCCGTCTTGAAGCGGGCAAGGCCACGACCGATGCGATCTTTCAGCGTGCGAGAAATCGCTTTCTGAAACGACGCGCAGATATCGGCCACGTCCTGTTCGGACAGAGGAGCGATTTCGGTCGCCGCTTGCCGGACGGCCGTCTTCAGCCCGGAAAAGGAGAAGTCGAGCCTGGCTTCGCCGACCAGCGGCCGAGGCAGGGAGAACCGGTCGGGATTACCCACCTGCGCAGCCGTCTCCACCGCCGGCCCACCCGGATAAGGAAGCCCGAGCAGCTTGGCCGTCTTGTCGAAAGCCTCACCCAGGGCGTCGTCGATCGTGGTGCCCCAGCGCTCGTAGTCTCCGATGCCGCGCACCAGCACGAGCTGGGTATGGCCGCCGGAAACGAGCAGCATGAGATAGGGAAAGGAGAGCCCGTCCGTGAGGCGGGCCGTCAACGCATGGCCCTCGAGATGATTTATCGCCAGCAATGGCTTGCCGGCGGCGCGGGCGAGTGCCTTGGCCGTCATCAATCCGACGATCAGGCCGCCGATCAGGCCGGGCCCGGAGGTCGCGGCCACCGCATCGATCTCGTCGAGCGATACCTGGGCTCTCTTCAGCGCCTCTTCTACCAACCCGTCCAAGGCCTCGACATGCGCGCGGGCGGCAATTTCCGGTACCACGCCGCCATAGGCGCTGTGTTCCTCGAGCTGCGAGAGCACTACATCGGAAAGGATCTCGCCGCGACCATCGGGATGGCGCGCAACGACCGCCGCAGCGGTCTCGTCGCAGCTTGTTTCGATGCCGAGGATGCGAAGAAAGGTCGCCATAGGCCCTCGTTGATTGCGATACCGGCCAAACCGGTCTACGAAAGCTCCGGTAACAATGGAATGAAACGGATGCAAACAAAACCTTTCCGGATCGGCACGCGCGGCAGCCCTCTGGCGCTCGCCCAGGCTTCCGAAACCCGTGCGCGGCTGATGGCGGCGCATGGTATGCCGGAGGAAATGTTCGAGATTGTGGTGCTGTCGACGGCTGGTGATCGCATCACCGACCGGTCGCTGGCCGAAATCGGCGGCAAAGGTCTCTTCACGCAAGAGCTTGAAGAGCAACTCCTTTCCGGCGATCTCGATTTTGCCGTGCATTCGTCGAAGGATATGCCGACGAAACTGCCGGACGGTTTGCAGCTCTCGGCTTATCTTCCGCGCGAGGATTTTCGCGACGCCTTCATCGGCCGTACCGCACCCACGCTGACCGCCCTGCCCGACGGCGCCACCGTCGGCTCCTCTTCTCTTCGCCGCCAGGCCCTGATCCGGCGCATCCGGCCTGATATCACCGTCATCACCTTCCGGGGTCTGGTTGATACCCGCCTCCGCAAGCTGCATGAAGGACAGGTGGATGGCACGCTTCTCGCTTTCGCGGGCCTCAAGCGGCTGAAGAAAGAAGAGGTCGTTACGGAACTGCTCGACCCCGAGGATTTCCCTCCGGCGCCGGCGCAGGGCGCCATCTGCGTGGAAAGCCGGATAGACGACACCCGTATCAATGCGTTTCTCGAAGCGATCAACGACAAGCCTACCTATGATGCTGTCTCCTGCGAGCGCGCCTTCCTGGCGACGCTCGATGGCTCCTGTCGCACGCCGATCGCGGGTTATGCGGTCTGCGAAGACCATCAAATGAAATTTTCCGGCCTCATTCTGACTCCGGATGGCCGTCAAGAGCATGCGATAACCGTCGAAGGCTCGCGCGCCGAGGCCGAAAAGCTCGGCCGGCGGGCCGGTGAAGCCGTGCGTGCGGCTGCCGGCACCAGCTTCTTCGACAGCTGGACCTAAGGCATGCGGGTCGTCGTCACCCGCCCCCTTGCCTCGGCTGGACGCACGGCCGAACGGCTTGCCTCCATGGGCCACGAGCCGGTGCTCTTTCCGCTGACCGAAGCGCGGCACCATCCGGCAGTCGCGATGGAAGCGCTGGAGCGGCCGCATTTCGCCATCGCCATCACCAGTGCCGAGGCCATTCGCTGCATGCGGGAACTTGGTCCTGAACTGGCTCCCCGTCGCGACGAAATTCTCTTCGCAGTCGGAGAAGCCACTGCCGATGCGGCCCGTGAGGCGGGTTTCCGTTCCATCCAAATCGGGCCGGGAACCGGCGCGGAACTGGCCGCGCATATCGCGGACACCGATAGCGCGCGCCGGGCGACATCGCCGCTGCTCTACCTCGCCGGAAAACCGCGTTCGCCTGCATTTGAGGAAGGGCTTCGCCATCACAGCATACCTTTCGTGACGACGGAATGTTATGAAATGATAACAGTAGAACCGAAGGATGACCGCCTGCTTCTCGAGCCTCCCGCCGATGCCGTGCTCCTCTACTCGAGGGAAAATGCAAACCTCTTCTTCGGCCTGGACGTCGTGCGGCAAAATGCCCGCGAATTTGCAGGCATGGTCTTCTGCTGTATGAGCGAAAACGTGGCCGAAGCCGTTCCGCAAGCTTTCCGCAACGATCTTCGTATTGCAAGAAGACCGGAGGAGCCGAGCCTTCTCGCCCTTCTTTAGTCGAGGTGAGGAGCAAAATCCCGTGCGGCCCTTCCCTTCGCCGGGCCCGCCGACTAGTTTGCAAAGAGCAAATGCAGAATGAGGTCCCCATGGTTTCGGAAAAGCCGACCCGCCGTTCCAGAAAGGCCAATGAGCCGGTCACGATAGACCTTTCGGCCGAGGAAACGAGCGCGGTCGCGGAGCCGATACGCAGCAACGACACCGACGAGCCGGTCACACCAGCGGAAAACGAAAGCCTTCAGGATATCGAATCCATAGGTGCCGCCACCAAGAGCGAGGACCTGAAGGAGGACGGCGTGGAAGCCTCGTCCGAACCATCCTCCACCGAAGAGACCATCAAGGAAGACGAGGCAGAGGAGGCGGACACGAGGGCCGGTTTCACTGCCCCACCCCAGCCGGGACCCGCCTTAGAGGCGCGACCACGCCAGAGCCCCGCGACCTCCACCCTGATCGCCTCCGGCATATTCGGCGGCATTGTGGCGCTCGCGCTTGCCGGCAGCATGAAATATGCAGGATATCTTCCCGGCGCGACGCCTGCGCCTCCCCCGGCACCGGTCACCGATACCAGCGCACTCTCCTCGCAGATTGCGAGCCTGCAGGAGGARATCGCGACGCTGAGGGAGCGACCGGTGGCGGATACTGCCGGGCTTCAGGCACGTGTCGAAGCTCTCGAAACCGCTTCCGGCACTACACCTGCCCCAGCCGACACCGAAGCGCTTGCCGCGCTGAAGAGTGACGTCGACCTCCTGCGCTCCGCCGTGGAATCCACCGCTGGAAACGACGCGGAGCTCGAGCGACGGCTGGTCGAGACCGAGGCCAAGCTGAACCGGCCCGGAGCGGAAGAGCAGGTGGCGCGCGCCATTTCCGTATCTGCCTTGAAGTCTGCCATCGACCGCGGCGGATCCTTCTCTACCGAGTTGGAAACCTTTGCCGACCTTGCTCCGGATGATCCCGCAATAGCCGAGTTGCGGAAATTCTCAGCCATCGGCGTTCCGTCCCGCGCGGAACTGCTACGGGGCTTTCCGACAGTAGCCAATGCGATCCTCGATTCCGTCAACCAGCCCGACCCTAACCAGGGCCTAGCGAGCCGCCTGATGGCAAGCGCGTTGTCTGCGGTAAAGGTGCGCCGTGTGGGTGATGTCGAGGGTGACACGCCGGAGGCGATCGTCGCCCGCATCGAGAACAATCTCCGCAGCGATAACCTGGAGGCTGCAGCTGCGGAATGGGAGAAACTGCCCGAATCTGCCAAGGCCGCATCACAGCAGTTCAAGCAGAGCCTCGATGGCCGCATCCAGGTGGAAAAGCTGGTGAGTGATATGCTGACCCGCATCGTGAGCGGCACGAGCAGGCAGGGCTGAGGGCGTAGACGATGGTCAGACTGATTGCTTTCCTCCTTCTCGTCCTCGCGCTTGGCTGGGGTTTTTCGTGGCTCGCCGACCGGCCGGGCATGATTTCCATCACCTGGCAGAATCATTTGATCGAGACGAGCGTGATGATCGCCGCGACTTTCGTCGTTGCGCTGGTCGCCGTCGCGATGATCATCTGGTGGCTCCTGCAGGGTGTCTGGAATTCGCCCCATTCGGTGCGCCGCTATTTCCGCGCCCGCAAGCGCGATCGCGGTTATCAGGCCCTCTCCACCGGCCTCATTGCCGCCGGAGCCGGAAACGCAATCCTCGCGCGCAAGATGAGCGCCCGCACCAAGGGAATGCTGAGCGCCGACCAGGAGCCGCTGATCCACCTTCTGGAAGCCCAGGCAGCCCTCATCGAGGGCAAGCACGACGAGGCGCGGCAAAAATTCGAACAAATGGTCGAGGACCCCGAAACTCGAGAGCTGGGACTGAGAGGCCTCTACATGGAGGCCCGCCGGCTGGGCGCCAACGATGCAGCTCGCCAATACGCGGAAAAGGCGGCTGAGAATGCTCCTTATCTGCCCTGGGCGGCCCAAGCTACGCTCGAGTACCGCTGTCAGTCCGGCCATTGGGACGACGCCATCCGCCTTCTCGACCAGCAGCGCGTCGCTAATGTCGTCGACAAGGCTCAAGCCGATCGCTGGAAGGCGGTTCTTTTGACGGCCAAGGCCGAGGACCGGCTGGAAGGCGATCCTAAGGGGGCTCGCGACGACGCTCTCGCCGCCCTGAAGCTTGCCAAGGATCTGGTGCCTGCGGCGGTAATTGCGGCAAAGGCCCATTTGCGCGAAGACAATGTCCGGCGCGCCGCCTCCCTTCTGGAAAGCGCGTGGAAACTCACCCCCCATCCGGAGATCGCCGGCACCTATGTCCGCGCACGAAGCGGCGATAGCGCCGTGGATCGCTTGAAACGGGCCGAAAAGCTCGAGGCGATGCGCCCGAACAATGCGGAATCGCTTTTAGCAGTCGCTCAGGCCGCACTCGATGCGCAACAGTTCAGGAAGGCGCGCACCAAGGCGGAAGCCGCTATCCGCATGGATCCGCGCGAATCCGCCTACCTGCTGCTTGCGGATATCGAGGAAGCCGAAACCGGCGATCASGGCCGCGTGCGGCACTGGATGGCTCAAGCGCTCCGGGCTGCACGTGACCCGGCCTGGGTGGCTGACGGCATGGTTTCGGAGAAGTGGCTGCCGATCTCGCCGGTAACCGGCAGGCTCGATGCCTTTGAATGGAAGGTCCCCTTCGGCCAGATCGAAGGACCGGTAGAGGAAGGCACGCTTTCGGTGGACGATGCGATCGCCCCCCTTCCGCCGGTTTCGGAAATCGCTCCGGCACCGCGGCGGGAGGAACCACGGAAAGCGCCTGCGACCATAGAGGTTTCCGTCTCGAAGGCCGAAAAGGAGGCGGCACCTGTTGCAGCAAGGTCACCAGCACGCAGCAATATGACGCCTCAAGAGGAAAAAACGTCGGAAACAGAGGAAGAGGTGGTTCCATTTTTCGGGCGACCACCGGATGATCCCGGCGTCAAGGATCCCGACGCCGCCCAACCTGCGACGAGGCTCCGGCTTTTCTAAAGGAGAGGGCCAAGCATAGATGTTGGATCGCATCCAGGCCTTCCTCCATACGCTCACCGCATCGCACCATACCGACGAATTCGCGCCCGACGATCCGCGCGTGGCTTTCGTCGCGCTCTGTTTCCAGGTGATGGAGGCGGACGGCAATGTATCGAAGCAAGAGCAGAAGAAATTCCGCGACCTCATTCGTCAACGCTACAATCTGGGCGAGGAGCGACTGAAGGCCTTGATCGAGATCGGCCGCGACGAAAGCCGTGAAGCGGTTGACTATTATCGATTCACCTCCGATCTTAAGCGGCATCTCGTCAACGAAGAAGATCGCATCGAACTGCTCGGCATTCTCTGGGATATCGTCTATGCCGATGGAGACAGGAACGAGATCGAAGATCACGTGATCTGGCGGATAGCCGATCTTCTCGGTGTCTCGGCACGCGATCGAGTCTTGCAGCGTCAAGAGGCAGCGGCGCGTGTTTCGGGAGGAGACCAGGGAGGAAACTGAGGACCGTAACATGCTGATTCTTCCCTCCCGCCGTACCAGGAAGCAGCCGATATTGATCGTGCTCCATCAGGAGCGCTCCTCTCCTGGCCGCGTCGGCCAGATGCTCGTTGAAAAGGGCTATCCTCTCGATATCCGCCGACCCGCCCTCGGTGACCCTCTCCTTGATACTCTGGCCGAACATTCCGGTGCCGTGATCTTCGGTGGCCCCATGAGCGCCAACGACCCAGACCCCTTCGTCAAGACGGAAATCGATTGGATCGGCGTGCCCCTCAAGGAAAACCGAGCCTTTCTGGGGATTTGCCTGGGCGCGCAGATGATGGTGCGGCACCTGGGGGGCAAGGTCGCTGCCGACAAGGAGGGGCTCACTGAAATCGGCTGGTATCCCTTGCGCGCAACCGAACACGGCCGGCTTCTGATGCACTGGCCGAAGATGGTCTATCACTTCCACCGAGAAGGTTTCAGCCTGCCGAGCGGAGCTCATCTTCTGGCAGAGGGCGATGCCTATCCGAATCAAGCGATCCGCTACGGCGACAACGCTTGGGGCCTGCAATTCCATGCAGAACTCACCCGGGCAATGATGCAGCGATGGGTGGTTCGTGGCGAACATCGCTTCRTCATGCCGAATGCCCAACAGGGTCGGGAGCATCTGGAAGGGCGCATGATCTTCGACCAGCCTCTGCGCGAATGGCTGTGGCAGTTCCTGGACTTGGTTTTCGAACGGCAGTTCGCAATGGAAAAAGCACTAGCAGAGGTGGAACCCAAGCGGAGCCTTCAGGCGGGCTGAGCGGCCGTACTTTCGCGATCCGGAGCTTCCAGACTGTCGATGTTCCGGAGCTTCGGAAAAGCAAGCGCCCAGGTGACGGCAACCGCAAGCGTGCCAATGCCGCCGATCACCACCGCCGGCACCGCGCCGAAGACGGATGCCATCGTGCCCGCTCGGAACTCTCCAAGCTCGTTTGAAGCGCCGACGAACACCATGTTCACCGCATTGACGCGACCGCGAACTTCGTCTGGCGTCCAGAGTACGATCAGCGTCTCGCGAACATAGACGGAAATCATGTCGGAGGCGCCCATCAGCATCAGCGCCGCAATGGATATCCATGCCGTTTCGGAGAGGCCGAAGATCACCGTCCCTATGCCGAACAGAGCGACGCCGATGAACATCGCGATACCGGCATGATGGCGGACAGGATGAAAGGCGAGCCAGACCGCAACGACGATCGCGCCGATGCCGGGTGCCGCCCGCAACAGGCCGAGGCCCCAGGGACCGAGCGCCAGCACATCGCGCGCGAAGATCGGCATCAGCGCGACCGCGCCCCCGAGCAGCACGGCGAAAAGATCGAGCGAAATGGCGCCCAGCACCACTTTTTCTTTGGAAATGAACCGGAAACCGGCGAGAATCTCTTCCCAACTCACCGCCTTCGAGGGGCTCCGCTGCGCGGGCTTGGGGATCATCAGCACCAGAACCGCAGCCAGGATCAGCAGCGCAAGCGCGACGGAATAGGCAACGACAGCGCTTGCGCCATATAGCAAGCCTCCCATGACCGGCCCCAGGATGGCCGCAGTCTGCCAGGAAGAGGAATTCCAGGCGATCGCGTTTGCGAGATCCTTTTCCGGAACCAGATTTGGCGCAAGCGACTGCACCGCCGGCCCCATGAAAGCACGCTCGACACCGAAGACGAGCAGAATGCCGAAGACCGGCAGGGGCGCAAAGGCGCCGGCAAGTGTCAACCCCAGAAGCGCTGCCGAACAACCTGCACCGATGACCAGGCAGATGGCTACGATAGCCCGGCGATTGAACCGGTCGGCGACCGAACCGGTGACAAGGATGAGGAGCAGGGAGGGCAAAAACTGGAAGAGGCCGATCAGTCCGAGATAAAGCGCACTGCCGGTCACGTCATACATTTGCCAGCCGACGGCGACGCTCACGATCTGGATCGCGAAGGCAGCGAGAAACCGCGACGCGAAAAAACGCGCGTAGGATGCATGCCGAAAGGCAGCAAAGCGATCACCGGTACTGGGAATGGACATGGGCGACTTCCAGGAGGGGCAGAAGCGGCAAGTCCCGGAAAGCCTGGGACTTGTTTCGCCTGCTGTGCATATGCGGCACTTGCCCGTTAGTTCGCCAATGTCTACATGTCTGTCAACAACGAATTGGAGACTTGGATGTACGCGCTGTTTCAGACCATAGATTTGGCCTTGAACCTCTACACGTGGGTGCTGATCGCCAGCGCCATCTTCTCCTGGCTCTATGCCTTCAACGTCATCAACTCGCGAAACCAGTTCGTCGATGCGATCGGCCGTTTTCTCTACAACATCACCGAACCGGCCCTGCGGCCGATCCGCCGCATCCTTCCCGATCTCGGCGGCATCGACATCTCGCCCGTCATCGTCCTGCTGATCATCTTCTTCCTGCGCTCGCTGATGTKGACGACCATCTACCCGATGGTCGCGTGAGCCGGCCCTACAGCAGGCAATCGGATCACGTTCGCCTTTCAATTCGTCTCACGCCGAATGCCCGGCGCGACGGTTTCGACGAAATTGAAATCGGAGCCGACGGCGAGGCTTACCTGAAAGCCCGCGTCACGGAGGTTCCGGAGGGCGGCAAGGCCAACAAGGCCCTCATCGTCCTGCTTGCGGGCAAGCTGAAACGACCGAAATCGTCGATTTCCATTCTCTCCGGAGAAACGGCGCGCAAAAAAATCCTCCGGATCGATGGCGACCCGGAGGAAATTATGGAAAGGCTCGAAGCCGCCTTGCGGGGCTGAACTTACTTCTTCTCGGCCTGATAGCGCTCGATCGCTTCGACGATCAGCTTCTTGGCGACATCGACATCCTGCCAGCCACCGATCTTCACCCATTTGCCGGGCTCCAGATCCTTGTAGTGCTCGAAGAAGTGCTCGATCTGCTTCAGCGTGATTTCCGGCAGGTCGGTGTAGTTCTTGACCTTGTCGTAGCGCTGAGTGAGCTTCGGGACCGGCACGGCGATGATCTTCTCGTCCTTGCCGCCATCGTCTTCCATGACCATGACGCCGATCGGACGGACATTGATAACGCAGCCTGGCACCAGGGGACGTGTATTGCAGATCAAGACGTCGATCGGATCGCCATCCTCGGAGAGCGTGTGGGGTACGAAACCGTAATTGCCCGGATAGGTCATCGGCGTGTAGAGGAAGCGATCGACGACCAGCGCCCCGGCTTCCTTGTCCATCTCGTACTTGATCGGATGGCCGCCTACCGGCACCTCGACAATGACGTTGACATCTTCCGGCGGATTTTTGCCAACAGAAATCGCATCAATACGCATTCTTTTCCCCGATGAGGTTAACTGTCCGGGGCTTCGATACTGGGAATCATGCTGCAAGGCAACAAGCCTTTGGACACAGGATGTATCCGGAAGTAACATAACCCGGCGACGGCGCCTTGCCCGACGAGGTTTGGCACAATGATACTACGGCCAGACGAAGCCGATCTTCCTGAGCTGCGTACCGCCGAAATCTTCCATGCCTTCTGCGATGTCGATCCCGCCATACCGGCGGAAGAAACGGATCGCATGATCGCTGTCTTCCAAGCACCAGACGACGAGCCCTTCGCAGCCGAGCGATTTAAGCAGCCTGCGGCTTTCGCCGAACAGGCGGCGCCCGAGCCCGACACCCTGGAATTCGGGCCGAAGATAGATCTCGTAGACCTCACCGTCATGCGGAAGGGCGCGAGCCCGGTTCAGCCCGATCGTCGCATAGCCGGCCACCGTGCCTGCGACGTCCAGCACCAGGAGGGTTGCGGGGCCACGCGTCGCCTTTCGCCACCAGCTCTCGCCGCGCCGCTCGAGCATTTGGGTGAGCGGCTTGTGCGGGATAAGGCCGGCATAGGCTTGCGTCCAGGCAGCGCGATGCACCTCCGAAATGGCTCGGGCATCTTGCGGTTCAGCCCGCCGGACATCGATCGACAACGTTTTCATAACGCTATTGTGGTCCCGCTGCGGTCGATCCGCCATTCCCGCCTGGGGAAGCCGACGGATTGCCCACAGACTTCTCATGTGAACGATGCGGAAAGGTTAACGCCTTTTTAACCCTGGCAGCAAGTCTGCGTCGAATGAAGACACAAATAAAAAACCCCGGCGTTCATGCCGGGGTTTCCAAGGGTAACAGAGGATGTTTTCAGCCCAGCGCGACGCGGGATTTTTCGAATCGCTTGCGATCGTTGGCATCGAGATAAATCTTGCGCAGACGGATCGACTTCGGCGTCACTTCCACGAGCTCGTCGTCCTGGATCCAGGAGAGAGCCCGCTCGAGCGTCATCTTGATCGGCGGAGTGAGCTTCACGGCTTCATCCTTGCCGGCGGCGCGGATGTTGGTGAGCTTCTTGCCTTTCAGTACGTTGACTTCGAGGTCGTTGTCGCGGCTGTGGATGCCGATGATCATGCCCATATAGACCTTCTCGCCGGCGTCGATGATCATCGGACCGCGATCTTCCAGGTTGAACAGGGCATAGGCAACCGCTTCGCCGGCCTCGTTGGCGAGCAGCACGCCGTTGACGCGTCCGCCGATCTCGCCCTTGTACGGCTGATAGCTGTGGAACAGGCGGTTCATGATCGCGGTGCCACGCGTATCGGTCAAAAGCTCCGACTGATAGCCGATGAGACCTCGGGTCGGCGCGTAGAACACCAGGCGCACGCGGTTGCCACCAGACGGGCGAAGCTCGACCATCTCGGCCTTCCGCTCGGACATCTTCTGCACGACGACGCCGGAATGCTCCTCATCCACGTCGATCAACACTTCTTCAACAGGCTCGAGAAGCTGGCCATTCTCGTCCTTGTGCATGACGACGCGCGGACGCGAGACGGCAAGCTCGAAGCCCTCGCGGCGCATGTTTTCGATCAGCACGGCAAGCTGAAGTTCACCGCGGCCGGAAACGAAGAAGCTGTCCTTGTCGGCGCTTTCCTCGATCTTGAGAGCAACATTGCCTTCCGCTTCCTTGAAGAGGCGGTCACGGATGACACGGCTGGTGACCTTGTCGCCTTCGGTGCCGGCAAGCGGGCTGTCATTGACGATGAAGGACATGGTCACGGTCGGCGGATCGATCGGCTGCGCCTTCATGGCTTCCGTCACAGATGGATCGCAGAACGTGTCAGCGACAGTGCCCTTGGACAGACCGGCGATGGCAACGATATCGCCCGCATGGGCTTCGTCGATAGGCTGACGCTCGATGCCGCGGAAGGCAAGGATCTTCGAGATACGGCCCTGTTCGATCAGCTTGCCGTCCTGGCCGAGAACCTTGACGGCTTGGTTCGGCTTGATGGAGCCGGATGCGATGCGACCAGTAATGATGCGGCCGAGGAAGTTGTTGGCTTCGAGGATCGTGCCGATCATCCGGAACGGACCTTCCTCGACCTTCGGCTCGGGAACGTGCTTGACGACGAGGTCGAGCAACGGAGCGAGGCCTTCTTCCTGCGGCCCGTTCGGATCGGTGTTCATCCATCCGGAACGGCCGGAACCGTAGAGGATCGGAAAGTCGAGCTGTTCGTCTGTCGCGTCGAGCGCGGCGAAGAGATCGAAGACTTCGTTGACGACTTCATCGATGCGGGCGTCCGGACGGTCGACCTTGTTGATCGCCACGATCGGGCGAAGACCGACCTTGAGTGCCTTGCCGACCACGAACTTGGTCTGCGGCATCGGTCCCTCGGCGGCATCGACCAGAACGATCGCGCCGTCCACCATGGAGAGGATGCGCTCGACTTCGCCGCCGAAGTCCGCGTGTCCGGGCGTGTCGACGATGTTGATGCGCGTGTCTTTCCACTCGATCGAAGTCGCCTTGGCGAGAATGGTGATGCCGCGTTCTTTTTCGATGTCGTTGGAGTCCATCACGCGCTCGGCCACGCGCTGGTTGTCGCGGAAGGCGCCGGACTGTTTCAGAAGTTCGTCGACGAGGGTCGTTTTCCCATGGTCAACGTGCGCGATGATCGCGATGTTGCGAAGTGCCATATTGGATATCTCTGAGGCTGAGGCGCACTAAACGGGAGGACGCGCCATATTTCGTTGGCGCGCTCATACCCGTTTTTTTGCATTTGCGAAAGGGGTCTAGCCAACCGCTCTCGGCAAGACTGCCCTGCAGCGCCGATCAGGCATCGCTGCCGGCGAGTTCCTCGACCATGGCAAGTCCCTTTTTCCTGAGCATGGCCTGGGGATCGGGAAGCTTGCCGCGGAAGGCCCTGTAGGTTTCCTCCGGATCGATCGACGCGCCGACGGAATAGATATTGTTCTTCAGCTTGCGCGCCATCACCGGATCGAAGACATTGCCGGCTTCCTCGAAGGCAGCGAAAGCATCCGCGTCGAGCACTTCCGACCACATGTAGGAATAGTAGCCCGCCGAATAGCCGTCGCCCGAAAAGACATGCTGAAAATGTGGCGTGGCATGCCGCATGACGATTGAAGTCGGCATGCCGATCTCGCCAAGAACTTCCCTTTGCACCGCCATCGGGTCTTCGACCGCATCTCGCGTGTGGAAAGCCATGTCCACCG
Source organism: Rhizobium sp. LCM 4573 (assembly GCF_001854865.1). Classification (GTDB taxonomy): domain Bacteria; phylum Pseudomonadota; class Alphaproteobacteria; order Rhizobiales; family Rhizobiaceae; genus Neorhizobium. Next base: position 152,774 of record NZ_MDDW01000004.1, read on the forward strand.
ATGCGGACGAAGTGAACTCCACCGTCGCGAASCCGGCACCGAATGTGCGGGCAGCCAGTACCTTGTCGAGAAGAGCCTTCGGCATGGGTTCGCCCGTCTGGTGATGAACGGCATATTTCTCGAGGATTTCCGGCACGGTCAGCCAGTGCTCGTAAAGTTGCGAGGGCAGCTCGACGAAGTCGCGAGCGACCGCCGTACCCGAGACGGAAGGATAGGTGACATCGGAAAGCATACCATGCAGCGCATGGCCGAATTCATGGAAAAGCGTACGTGCGTCGTCGAGGGAGAGCAATGCCGGCTTGCCTTCGGCGGGCTTGGCAAAGTTGCAGACATTGTAGACGATCGGCAATTCACCCTCGACGCCATTCTTCAGCGGCAGCTTGTGCTGCGACTGGAATGAACTCATCCAGGCTCCGGAACGCTTGGAGGGCCGAGCGAAATAATCGCCGAGGAAAAGCGCCTTGAGCGCTCCGCCCTTTTCCCGGATTTCGAAAACGCGGACATCCGGGTGATAGGCGGCGACACCTTCGATCTCTACGGCCTCGATACCGAACAGGCGTTCGGCGACATCGAAGCAGGCTTCGATGATCTTTTCGAGCTGGAGATAGGGCTTCAATTCGGATTCGGAAAAATCGAAGGTCCGCTCGCGCAGTTTTTCGGCATAGTAACGCCAGTCCCAAGGCATGACTTCATGGTTCTTCCCTTCTTCGGCGATCAATCCTGCGAGGCTCGCTTCTTCTTCCAACGCCTTGGCTCGCGCTTTCCTCCAGACCTGGCGCAGCAGCTTATCGACCGCCTCCGGCGTTTTCGCCATGGTGTCGTCGAGCTTGTAATCCGCGAAGTTCTTGTAGCCGAGAAGTCCCGCCTTTTCCGCGCGCAGCGCCAGCATTTCGCGCACGATGCGGATATTATCCCTCTCTCCGCCGTTTTCACCCCGCGCAACCCAGGCCTTGAAAGCCTGCTCGCGCAGGTCCCGCCGCGTCGAAAAAGTGAGGAAAGGCTCGATGATCGAGCGCGACAATGTTACGGCATATGCGCCTTCCCTGCCGCGTTCGCGGGCAGCAGAAGCCATGGCGTCGCGCAGAAAGGATGGCAAGCCATCGAGTTCGCCTTCCTCCGAAAGCATCAGCGACCAGTCCTTTTCGTCACCGAGCACGTTCTGTCCGAAGCGCGCGCCAAATCCGGCCAGCTTCTCGTTGATATCGGCCAGCCGCTTCTGATCTGGCTTGGCAAGCTTGGCACCGGCACGYACGAATCCCTTCCAATGGCGCTCCAGCACTCGCTTTTCCTCGACGGTAAGGCCGAGTTCTTCCCGCTTTTCCCAAAGAGAATCCATGCGGGCGAAAAGAGCGGCATTCATGCCGATCTTGGAATAGTGCCGCGACATCTTCGGTGCGATCTCGCGCTCCAGTGTCTGAATCCTGTCATTGGTATGAGCGCCGGCCTTGTTCCAGAACAACGCCGAAACCCGCGAAAGCTCATCGCCCGCTATTTCCAGCGCCACGACCGTATTGGCAAAGCTCGGCTCGTCCGGATTGTTGGCGATCTGCTCGATCTCGGCTTCGTGGGCCGCAAGCGCCGCATCGAAAGCGGGCGCGAAATCCTCATCCCTCACCTGGTCGAATTGCGGCAGGCCGTGATGGCCGTTCCAGTTCACGAGCGCGGGATTGGGGAAATTTGCCATCGGAACATCCTTTGAAATGACAGGTCACCTTCATATAGGCGCAGAAGGAATGTTATTACCGGTCGATTTATGCTTTCGGCAAGAAAGCACATGTCGACGAGGTTTTGTCCCTCCCTGAAAGCTTTCGCAAACACATTTGCGTTGTCAACGCGATCTGCGGCCGCTTTTCGTTGGCGCTTGCCCGGAAAGATAGTAAGCGTGCCTTACGAATTTTGTGAGGAACGATGGGCACCCGTCCCGATATCTATATGCTCGGCTTTCTGATCAGCGACAGCGCCCGCTTGRTGCGGGTCGCCTTCGAGCGGCGTATCAACGAAGCCGGACTCGGCATCACGCCGGGCGAAGCCAGGGCCCTTCTCACGATCGCCGCGGCCGGCGGCAGCCGCCAGCTCGATATAGCGGCGCGCATGGGTGTCGAGCCGATGACGCTCTGCAGCTATCTCGACAAATTTCAGGCTCTGGGGCTGATAGAACGTCAGCAATGCTCCGCGGATCGGCGGGCAAAAAGGATCACCCTCACCGAAAGCTCCGGCGACCTGATCGAGCGCGTGCGCAACGAATTGCGTGCCGTACTGGCCGAGGCGACCGAGGGCATGAGCGAGGAAGACCGGCTTATGCTCGACGATACGCTGAAAGTCTTCAACGCCAACCTTCAGATGGCCAATAGCTCTCCTTCCACCGCCGCGGCAGATGAAAGCCGATAGCTGCGCACCCATGCCCGCCGTTATGAGCGAGCGCCGCACCACCTTGCTCGGCGCGCTGCTGACGGCGGTAGGGCCTATCTCCATGGCTATCTATACGCCGGCCATGCCGGAACTCGTTCGGGCCTTCGGCACGACGGAAGCGGCCATCAAGCTGAGCCTCTCGCTTTATTTCGGCGGATTTGCGCTTGCTCAGCTTCTCGCTGGCCCTGTCTCCGATGCCTATGGCCGCCGGGTGGCGACGATCGCCTTCCTCTCGATTTATCTGGCTGGGTCGGTCATGGCGGCTTTCGCGCCGGAGGTGGAGTGGATACTGGCCGCCCGTCTTGTGCAGGGCATCGGCGCCTCGGTAGGCCTTACGGTTTCCAGGGCGGTTGTACGCGACCTTTTCGTCGGCCCCCAGGCAGCCCGCATCATGAACATGATCGGCATCATCCTGGCGATCGGCCCCGCCATCGGTCCGACGATCGGCGGGCTGGCGGCATCGACCTTCGGCTGGCAATCGGTATTCCTGCTGATGATCCTGTTCGGACTCATCGCCCTGACGAGCTGCATGCTGTTCCTGCGCGAAACCGTGGTGCCGGACAGAGATCGGTTGAGACCGCTGAAGCTCTTTTCTGCCTATGCCGGGTTGATCGTCGACTTGCRCTTCCTCCTGCCCTCCCTCGTGCTGGGAGGGACGATCGGCGCGCTTTACGCACAAGGCACCATGCTGCCCTTCGTACTGATCGACGTGGTCGRCCTCAGCCCGACGCAATTCGGCCTCGGCATGCTGATGCAGACCGGCGCCTATCTGAGCGGCTCCGTCATCTTGCGGCTGATCTCCAAACATCTGACGGGCCCGCATGCGGTGGTGATCGGRCTTTGCTTCAGCGGCGCGGGCGGTACGCTGATGCTTCTCTCGGTCCTCCTCCTGCCGCCCTCGTTTCTCTCGATCATGGTGCCGGTCGCGGTCGCCACCTTCGGCATCGCGTTCCTGACACCTCATATCATTACCATCGGCCTTGCGCCTTTCCCGCATATGGCGGGGTCCGCAGCTGCTTTGATGGGATTCATCCAGATGGGCGGAGGCTTCGTCGGCGGAGTGGCCGCCTCCGCGCTCGGCGAACCGCTGAGCGCGATCGGCATCATCATTCCCTGCATGCAATATCTCGCGGCCGGCAGCTATTTCGTCTACCGATTGACCGGCCGGCAATGAAAAGCCCGCCTCCTGAAGGAGACGGGCCGCAGGATCGCTTTTCGGTTCGCTTACCGGCCGAGATTGCGCTTTGCGAGCGTGCGCAGTCTGAGCGCGTTGAGTTTGATGAAGCCTGCCGCATCCTTCTGATCGTAGGCCCCCTGATCGTCCTCGAAGGTGACCAGCTTGTCGGAGTAGAGGGACTTCTCGCTTTCGCGGCCGATAACCATGACATTGCCCTTGTAGAGCTTCAGCGTCACCTCGCCTTCCACATGCTCCTGGCTCTTGTCGATAAGGGCCTGCAGCATTTCGCGTTCCGGCGAGAACCAGAAGCCGTAATAGATGAGCTCGGCATAACGCGGCATCAGCTCGTCCTTCAGGTGCGCGGCACCCCGGTCGAGCGTGATGGATTCGATCGCGCGATGCGCGGTAAGCAGAATGGTGCCGCCAGGGGTCTCATAGACACCGCGCGACTTCATGCCCACGAAACGGTTCTCCACCAAGTCGAGGCGGCCGATGCCATTGTCCCGGCCATAATTGTTGAGCGTCGCCAGCAGCGTTGCCGGAGACATGGCTACACCATTGATGGAAACCGCGTCGCCCTTCTGGAAACCGATCTTGATGACGGTCGCCTTGTCCGGAGCGGCTTCCGGAGAAATCGTGCGCATATGCACATATTCCGGAGCTTCCTGAGCCGGGTCTTCGAGAACCTTGCCCTCGGATGAGGAGTGCAGCAGGTTGGCATCGACCGAGAACGGCGCTTCGCCCTTCTTGTCCTTGGCGACGGGGATCTGGTGCTGTTCGGCAAAATTCAGGAGATCCGTGCGGCTTTTGAAGGACCAGTCGCGCCAAGGGGCGATGATCTTGATGTCCGGGTTCAGTGCATAAGCCGAAAGCTCGAAGCGAACCTGGTCGTTGCCCTTGCCGGTCGCACCGTGGGCGATTGCGTCGGCACCGGTCTTTTTGGCGATTTCGATGAGGTGCTTGGAGATGAGCGGTCGGGCGATCGACGTACCCAGCAGGTAGACGCCTTCGTAGACAGCATTGGCGCGGAACATCGGAAAGACGAAATCGCGCACGAACTCCTCGCGCACATCCTCGATAAAGATTTCCTTGATGCCCAGCATCTCGGCTTTCTTGCGGGCGGGCTCCAGCTCCTCGCCYTGACCGAGATCGGCCGTGAAGGTCACGACTTCGGCGCCGAGTTCGGTCTGCAGCCATTTCAGGATGATCGAGGTATCGAGACCGCCGGAATAGGCGAGAACGACCTTCTTAACGTCTTTCGGGAGTGCCATGTGATTTCAAGTCCGTCTACGGTGAGGCGGCCCGGTCAAGCCGCAGTTTTCAGGGGATCGCGGCACTTTTAGCGAGTTTATCGATAGGTGCAAGGGAAAGCGGCTGCTGTAACACCCCTGCCATGTTGACGGGCTCTATTCAGGAAACCATATCGCAACCTACCGCACCGCAATATCAAACGGGAGATCGCAGATGCCTGTCACTCATCCTGCTCTGAAGAAAGACAATGTCGCGGTCGTTACCGGTGCCGCCTCCGGCATCGGGCTTGCCGCGGCCAAGGAATTCGCTCGCCTCGGCCTTTCGGTAGTGCTTGCCGATCTCGAGGGCGATCGTCTTGCCGAAGCATGCCGCGAGGTCGCTGCATTTGCCGAGGACGGCGAGGCGGATGTCGCCGCCATCGGCACGGATGTTTCGAAGCCGGGCGAGATCGAGGCGCTGGAAAGGGCGGTCCTGCAGCGTTTCGGACGCGTCCACGTGCTGATGAACAATGCCGGCATCCAGCCGGGCAGCAGCCTCTTCGGGCCGCAGGCAAACTGGGACAATGTCTTCGCGGTCAACCTGCTCGGCGTCATTCACGGCACACGCATCTTCGGGCCGGGCATGATCGCCCATGGCGAGCCGTCGCTCATCATCAATACCGGCTCAAAGCAAGGCATCACCACACCGCCGGGCGATCCGGCCTATAACGTCGCCAAGGCCGGCGTGAAAGCTTTCACGGAAGCGCTGCAGCACGAATTGCGAAACACGCCCGGTTGCAAGGTGACAGCACATCTCCTCATCCCCGGCTTCGTCTATACCGGTTTGACGGCACATGGCCGCCCCGAAAAACCGGACGGCGCCTGGACACCCGAGCAGACTATCGAGTTCATGACGGCAGGTCTCGAACGGGGCGATTTCTATATCCTTTGCCCAGACAACGAGGTCGACCGCGCGACCGATGAACGCCGCATTCTCTGGGCGGCCGGCGACATAGCGGAGAACAGGCCGCCTTTGTCCCGCTGGCATCCCGAGTTTGCCGAAGCGGCGAGAACGTTCATCGCCAGACGTGGATGATTGGCATTCGATGAAAAGCCGGATATTGAAGATGCAGGCTTATCGGCTTTCGTGAGAGTGCCATGGATTTCCTGCCCAGTCTTTCTACCCTCCTCGCCTTTACGGCGGCAAGCCTGCTGCTGGCCCTGACACCCGGCCCGGACATGACGCTCTCGATCAGCCGGGCGCTGGGACAAGGGCGGCGGGCGGCGCTTTTCGTGGTGCTCGGCACCAGCCTCGGCGTGGTCTGCCACACGCTTCTGGTGGCCTTTGGCATTTCCGCCCTGATCACCGCCTCGCCGACGGCCTTCTTCATTCTCAAGACGGGTGGGGCCGCTTACCTGCTCTGGCTCGCCATCCAGGCGATCCGCTTCGGCTCCAGTTTTTCGGTCAAGAAGGTGGAGCAATCCAAAAGCAGCGCGCTCGCCAATATCTCCACCGGCTTCTGGGTAAACATCCTGAACCCGAAGGTCATTATCTTCTTCATGACCTTCCTTCCACAATTCGTGACGGCACATGATCCGGCCGTCACGCAGAAGCTCATTTTCTTCGGCATCTTTTTCATCGTGCTCGGCATGCCCGTGAACGTGCTCGCGGCGCTCGCCGCCGACCGGCTGTCGAATTGGCTGCAGTCAAATCCGAAGGTGCTACGCGGCATCGATTATACCTTTGCTGGGGTCTTTTCCGTCTTCGCCGCGAAGATCTTCCTCACCCAGGCGCGCTGATCGGTTCAACCGATCAGCAGCTCGTCGTCGTCGAGGGTCTGGCCACGCATCTTGCGGAACATTTCAATCAGATCTTCGACCTGAAGGTTCTTGCGATTGTCTCCGGCCACGTCGAGCACGATCTCCCCGCCATGAAGCATGACTGTGCGGTGGCCGTAGTCCAGTGCTTGGCGCATGGAGTGGGTGACCATCAGCGTCGTCAGCTTGCGCTCGGAAACGATCTTTCGGGTAAGATTCATGATGAATTCCGCCATCCCCGGATCGAGCGCGGCAGTATGCTCATCGAGAAGCAGCACTTCGGAACCCGCAAGCGTTGCCATCACGAGCGAGACCGCTTGGCGCTGGCCGCCGGAAAGCAGATCCATCCGGTCGCTCATGCGGTTCTCGAGGCCGAGATTAAGGTCCGCGACCCGTTCACGGAAAAGTTCGCGGCGTTTCGGGCCGAGTGCTGCGGCAAGGCCGCGCTTCTCGCCACGCCGTGCGGCAAGGGCGAGATTTTCCTCGATGGAGAGCGATCCGCAGCTTCCCGCCAGCGGATCCTGGAAGACGCGGGCGACGAGACCCGCGCGCGCCGCGGTTGCCTTGCGCGTGACATCACTGTTGCCGATCGTCACCTGCCCTTCCGTCGCGATGACATCGCCGGCAAGCACGCCGAGCAGCGTCGATTTCCCGGCCCCGTTGGAGCCTATCACGGTAACGAAGGAGCCTTCTTCGATCGTCAGGCTGACGCCGTTCAACGCCTGCTTCTGCAGCGGCGTGCCGCGTCCGAAGATAACCTTGATGTCCTTGAGCGAGATCACGATGCGGTCCCTCCGCGACGAAGGCGAGGCAGAACGAGCGCCACTGTGACGAGCAGGGCCGTCACGAAATTGAGATCCGAAGCCTGGAGGCCGAGCACGTCGCTCGAGAGCGCGAGCTGTATGGCGATGCGATAGAGGATGGAGCCCAGCACGCAGCCGATGAGAGCGATCAATATGCCCCGGGTGCCGAGCAGCGTTTCTCCGATGATGACGGCAGCCAGCCCGACGACGATCGTGCCCACGCCGGAAGTCACGTCCGCAAAGCCGTTGGTCTGAGCGAAAAGCGCGCCTCCGAGGGCCACGAGTGCATTCGAGACCGCCATGCCCAGATAGATTTGCCGGCTCGTATCGATGCCCTGGGCGCGGGCCATCCGGGGGTTCGCGCCTGTCGCGCGCATCGAGAGCCCCATGTCGCTTTCAAGGAAGCGCCAAACCAATACGATGGCGACGATGACGAGTATGCCCACGAAAAGCGGCCGAACGTAGAAGTCCCTGAGACCCAGGCCGAAGAAGGGGCTCAACATCGTGTCGGCATTGATCAATGCAACATTCGGTTTTCCCATCACGCGCAGGTTCACCGAGAACAGGGCGATCATCGTGAGGATCGAAGCGAGCAGGTTGAGGATGCGGAAGCGGACGTTGAGAAGCGCCGTCACCATTCCCGCGGCCGCACCCGCGACCATCGACACCGCAGCAGCCAGCCAGGGATTGACGCCTGCGATGATGAGAACCGCGGTTACTGCCGCGCCGAGCGGGAAGGACCCGTCGACGGTAAGGTCGGGAAAATCCAATACCCGGAAAGCAAGGAAAACGCCGATGGCGACGAAGGCATAGACCAGCCCCAGCTCGACGGCTCCCCAGAAAGCGATCTGACTCACCTTGTCAGCCCCTTGTCTCTTTTCTTTGCGCCCCCGCCACTTCTTTGGCGACGACGAATGGTTTCAAATAACACGAAACCGCTCCCATCCAAGATGGGAGCGGCCGTGCCTGACTATTTCGGACGTTCTTTACTCGATCACGCGGCTCGCGCGGCTGAGAACGCCTTCCGGCAGCGTGACGCCCATTTTCGCGGCGGCAGCTTTGTTTACGACCAGATCGCTGCCCGAAGCGATCTTCACCGGGATATCGCCAGGGTTTTCGCCCTTGAGAATGCGCACGACCACTTCGCCGGTCTGCTTGCCGACATCGTAGTAGTTGAAGCCGAGCGCCGCCAGCGAACCGCGGGATACGGAGTCCGTATCGGCGGTGAAGAGCGGAAGCTTGCCTTCCTCGGCAACGGCAACGGCGCCCTCCAGAGCGGAGATGATCGTGTTGTCGGTCGGGACGTAGATCGCGTCCGCGCGGCCGACGAGGGCGCGGGCGGCGCCCTGCACCTCGGCCGACTTGGTGGCCGCGGATTCGATGATCGTCAGACCCGCTTTTTCGGCTTCCGCCTTCAGCACGGCAAGAAGCGCAACCGAATTGGCCTCACCCGAATTGTAGAGGTAGCCTACGGTTTTTACGTCCGGCAGGATCTCCTTGATCAGCGCCAGGTGCTCGCCGACGGGAGACATGTCCGAAAGACCGGTGACATTGCCGCCGGGCTTTTCCATGTCCTTGACGAGCTGCGCTGCCAGCGGATCGGAAACCGCCGTGAAGACCACCGGAATATCGCGCGTGGAGGAAACGACCGCCTGCGCGGAAGGCGTGGAGATCGGCACGATCACGCTCGGATCTTCGCCGACGAACTGGCGGGCGATCTGAGCGGCCGTCGCGGGATTGCCTTGCGCCGATTCATAGATGAACTTGAGGTTCTCTCCGTCCTTGTAGCCAGCGGCGGCAARCGCATCGCGAACGCCGTCGCGCGCCGCATCGAGAGCAGGATGCTCCACGATCGCCGTCACGGCGACCGTAACATTTTCCGCCCGGACAGGCAGAGAGAGCGCCAGAGTGGCGGCAAAGGCGAGCAGAACCGAGCGCATGTTTTCCTCCGTTTATGATCTCGGCGTTTGTAGGGAAAGGACAAGCCAAAATCAATTGGTGGAAACCGGGGACGAAGATTAATCCTGCTTATTCTTGCCCTATTCTTCATCCTCGCCGTGGCCGGCGATCATCATGGCTTCGAAAGCCAGTCGCTCGGTCTTGCGCATCCGCTCCGATTCCGACTTGAGCTGTCCGCAGGCCGCAAGAATATCGCGGCCGCGCGGAGTGCGGATCGGCGAGGCGTAGCCGGCCTGGTTGATGAAGTCCGCGAACTTCGCGATCTGCGCCCATTCCGAACACTGGTAGTTCGTGCCGGGCCAGGGATTAAACGGAATGAGATTGATCTTGGCCGGAATCCCCTTGAGGAGCTGCACCAGCGCCTTGGCGTCTTCGAGACTGTCGTTGACGTCTTTCAGCATCACGTATTCGAAGGTGATGCGCCGCGCATTCGAGAGCCCCGGATAATTGCGGCAGGCTTCGATCAGCTCCTTCAGAGGATACTTCTTGTTGATCGGCACCAGCATGTCGCGAAGCTCGTCGCGCACCGCATGCAGCGAGATCGCCAACATCACGCCGATCTCCTCGCCGGTACGGTAGATTTCCGGCACGACGCCTGAGGTCGACAGGGTAACGCGGCGCTTCGAGAGTGAAAGCCCGTCGCCGTCCGTCGCGATCAGCAGCGCCGTCTTGACGCTTTCGAAATTGTAGAGCGGTTCGCCCATACCCATCATGACGATATTGGTGATCTTGCGTTCACCGGTCGGCACGAAGGCGCCCGGCGGCGTGTCGGTGCCGGGGAAATCACCGAGCCGGTCGCGGGCGAGCAGCAGCTGAGCGAGGATTTCTTCCGCCGTCAGATTGCGCACAAGGCGCTGCGTGCCCGTATGACAGAAGGAACAAGTGAGCGAACAGCCGACCTGGCTCGAGATGCAAAGCGTACCGCGGCCTTCTTCCGGGATGTAGACGGTCTCGACTTCGACCGGACGGCCGGCACCGCGCGGCGGAAAACGCAAGAGCCATTTGCGGGTGCCGTCATTGGAAACCTGTTCCTCGACGATTTCCGGACGCGCGATGGTGAAATGCGCTTTCAGCATTTCGCGCATGTCCTTGGCGACATTGGTCATCGCGTCGAAATCGGACACACCGCGGATATAGAGCCAATGCCAGAGCTGGCTGACGCGCATGCGCACCTGCTTTTCCGGCACGCCCTTTTCCTTCAATGCTTGCGCCATGTCGTCGCGCGTCAGCCCGATCAGGGACGGCTTGCCGGACATCAGATCAGGCCGCGGCACGAGCGGCTTCTTGAGGGGACTGGCGATAGCAGCCTCGGTTGCGGACATCTGTCTCTGTTCCCTGTTCGAATGCACATGACCTTTCCCGCACCAGCGAACGGGGAACAAGGGCATGTCTGTGCGTGAAACCTGTTTCAGTCGATCGCGCATGGGCGCCGGACTGTCGTTGCGAGGCGCTTTATCATCAAATCGCCTGCGCGTCACTACTTGCGTGTGACGGGAAGCAACGCCCCTTCAAACGCWCAAGGGCCGGTCGAAAGACCAGCCCTTTGCAATCCGCCGGTAGCGAACGGAATTTATCTGCAGCTCTCGACCTGCTTCAGCGCAGCCGAGATCCCCGACAACGAATAGGAATAGGAAGTCTTGGTGCCACGGGCCGACGTGGCGCTCACCGTCATCGAACTGCCGGACCGCATGGCGGCAACCAGTGCCGGCTCCTCGGCGGCATTCTCCACCCAGGCGGCCTTATCCTTGGTGAACATCACGAAGCTCTTGCCGTCGACAGTCACGTTGACCTTGGAATTGGCCTGCAGCGTATAGCCCATCATCGCTTGCGGCTCGTAGGAGATATTCTGACCCGGACGCTGCGAAACGATGAAGAAGATATCACCGTGGTCCACGGTAGCCGGCTCCTTGGCGGTCGGAACCGAAAGAACATAGCAGACCGTGGCATTACCGGATTTGTAGGAATATGCGCCCCAAGCCTTGAACTGCTGGATGCGTGTCGGCGATTGAGCCGATGCAATGCCGGCGCTCGCCAGCGTGAGGGCCAATACGGTTGCAATAATTCTTACAGACATGATCTCCTGCCGGTTTTCTTATCGTTTCCAAGGGCCCGACCGGGCAAGCTTGTCAGGCATGGTCGTGATACGGTTTAATTTGACTTAATTCTGGTTACCAAACCGTCAACACTGCCTTGAAAATTGGATTTTTGTCTTATTCCCAGCCAGTCTGCACGCAATCGTTACCAGTCACGAGGCATCGAAAAACGTAAGGACCACCGAGAGTTCCATCCCATAGGGCGACCACTGACATAAGGATTGGGGCAAGAATTTGTCTTCATTCCCACCCCTTCGATGACATTAGATTGTTCAACTATTGATTGGAATAGGCCACGTCGGGCCATGGTGTAACCAACTATTTCGAGGGGTCGGCCCGAAGCTCCGGGTCGTCCGCGAGCGCTTGATCCGCAGCTTCATAGTGCCGGTCGGCAATGTGACCCTGGATCATCCTGAAAGCGGTGGCCAGCACCGCAACGTCATCGGTGAAGCCGGCAAGCACGAAGAAGTCGGGAATGAAATCCAAAGGCAGGACGAAATAGGCGAGAGCGGCAAGCAGCACGCCACGCACGCGCGCCGGCGTCCTTGGATCGATCGCGCAATAATAGGCTGCCACCAGATCGCGGCTGAATGGGACATAACGGACTGCGCGCTTCAGCGTGGGCCAGAACTTGGCCCTCACCTGCTCCTCGCGGCGCTCCCGCGTATCCTCGTCGCCGGGCAGGAGGATTTCGCCAATCTTCACGTCATCCATCATGTCGATCTCCGGAAAACGCCGCAGCAAGCCGCGCCAGCCCTATATGGGTGGCCGGAGGGCGAGTTCAATCGCGACGGGCAGCGAGCTTGTCCATGAGCCGGGCAAGCTTGAAATCCAGTTCCGTCAGCCCCTTGGCATCATGGGTGCTGAGCGTGACGTCCACGCGGGAGTAGACGTTGAACCATTCCGGATGGTGGTCGAGTTTTTCCGCCGCAAGCGCGCATTCGGCCATGAAGCCGAATGCCTCGGAAAAATTGCGGAACTTGAAACTCCTGGAGATCGCATCACCCTCGGAGCGCAGATCCCACCCATCAAGGGTGTCGAGTTCGCCTGCAATCGCTATGATGTCGAGCTTTTCACGTGCCATTGGCATGCCCTCCGGAGCAGGGTCTACTCTAATAGAATCCCTTGGCGGGGATCAGATCCGCGACCGAACTGGAGGAGCCGAAGCCGACCTCCTGCAGCGGGAACACCTCTTCCGTGAGGTATGGCCCGCCTCCCACCGACTCCTTCGAGGACATCAGCACGAAACGCGGAACGGTAAAGGGCGCGGTCTGGAAATTGCCGCGCCCTGAAAGATAGTGAACCACGTCGTCGAGGCGGCAGTTTTTCAAGCGTGCCAGCGTCACATGCGGGGTGAATTTGCGCGGATCGGGCGGCAGGCCGATCCTTTGACACATTCGTTCGATTTCCGCCTGCAAAGCATGGATTTCCGCCGAGGGCGCGACACCTGCCCAGACGGAATGCGGCTTCTTGGAGCCGAACGAACCGATACCGGTGAGCGTCAACTGAAATTCGGGCCGATCGATCCGATCCAGCCGATCGACGATTTCATCGGCGGTACGTCCATCGACGTCTCCGATGAAGCGAAGTGTTATGTGATAGTTCTCCACGTCGATCCACCGGGCTCCAGGTAGACCACCGCGCAACAAAGAGAGACTGAGGGCCAGATTGCGCGGAATTTCGAGGGCGGTGAAAAGTCTCGGCATGGGGACCTCCTCGAATCTCTTGCAGATATCAACAGCGAATCACGCAACGGGGTTCCACGCAAGCGCTAATTTCCCCCTCGCCCGATGTCCCCCAGGAAGCTTTCCACGGCAGGCAGCGACTTTTCCACCATTGTCGCCACACCCCTTGCGTTCGGATGCATGCCGTCCTCGAGCTGCATGCCTTCCATCGTGGTCACGCCATCCAGGAAGAACGGATAGAGCGGAACGCCATGTTTTTCCGAAAGCCGCTGGTAGATGGGATTGAACCTTTCGGCATAATCGCCGCCCATGTTCGGCGGCGCCAGCATGCCGGCAAGCAGCACCGCAATGCCGCGCTCCTTGAGCCTCGTCAGGATCGCATCCAGGTTCTTTTCGGTTTCCTCCGGCGAGATACCTCGCAGCGCGTCATTGGCGCCAAGTTCGAGGATCACACCGTCGGTCCCATCGGGTACCGACCAATCGACCCGAGAGAGCCCGCCCGCCGTCGTATCACCAGAAACACCCGCATTGGCGACGACCAGGTTATGGCCTTTCGCCTTCAGCGCCGTTTCGAGCTGCGCCGTGTAGGACTCGCCGGGGGCGAGCTGATAGCCCGCCATCAGGCTGTCTCCCAAGCCAACGAGTTGGACCGGACGGTCCTGTGCCGCAACCGACAGCGGAGTAAGCACAAGGGCGGACATGACGATGAAGTGAAGGAGACTTGCTTTAAAACTCATGATCCGTTCCTTAAATTGGGCGCTACCGCGCTACGGCATTCGATTTCACGATCCTGGTTTGAGCTCAATATAGGAAGCCGACTTTGACAAAAACCATCATCGAGCTGAAGAAAGCCGATCTGACGCTCGGCAGCGCTGCCGCCTCAGTGCATGTCCTGAAGGGAATCGATATTTCCATTCGTGCCGGAGAGGCCGTCGGCATCGTCGGGCCCTCCGGCTCCGGAAAATCCACTCTGTTGATGGTGCTTGCCGGGTTGGAACGGCTCGATAGCGGAGAGATATTCATCAAGGACACCGCGCTCCACAGCCTGTCGGAGGATACGCTTRCCGATTTCCGTGGCCGCAATATCGGCATCGTCTTCCAATCCTTCCACCTGATCGCCAACATGACGGCGCTCGAGAATGTCGCCGTGCCCCTCGAGCTCGCCAATGTGAAGGACCCCTTCGATATAGCCCGCCGCGAGTTAACCGCAGTGGGCCTCGGGGAAAGGCTCGGCCATTACCCCGGTCAGCTTTCCGGCGGCGAGCAACAGCGTGTCGCGATCGCCCGCGCGCTCGCACCCTCGCCCGCGGTTCTGATTGCCGATGAGCCGACCGGCAATCTCGACACGGAAACAGGCCGGCAGATCGCCGATCTTCTGTTTGCCAAGCAGGCCGAGCGCGGCATGACCATGCTGCTCGTCACCCACGACAATTCGCTTGCCGCGCGCTGCTCGCGGCAGATCCGCGTTCGTTCCGGCGAGATCGTCGGAGATACGGCCGAGGTCGCACCCATCCAGGCGGTTTCGGCATGAGATCGGCCTTTCCCCGTCTCGCGATCGCCTTCCAGCTTGCATGGCGCGAGATGCGTGGTGGCCTCGCCGGCTTCTACATCTTTCTCGCCTGCATCGCGCTCGGCACCGGCGCGATCGCTGCGGTCAATTCCGTTTCGCGCGCCATTACCGGCGCGATCGCCTCTCAGGGGCAGGAAATCCTTGCCGGCGACATCCGCTTCGAGCTCAATAATCGCGAAGCGACGGCGGAAGAACGCGCTTTCCTCGACAGCCTCGGCACGGTTTCGCTCTCCACCAATCTCCGTTCCATGGCCCGCAAGCCGGATGGTTCGGAACAGGCCCTCGTCGAAGTGAAGGCAGTGGACGACGCCTATCCGCTCTACGGCACCTTCACCGCAAGCCCGCAAGCCCCGCTACCGGATTTGCTGGCTGAGAACGGAGGAGATTTCAGCGCGCTTGCCGCACCGCTTCTGCTTGAGCGATTGGGGCTTTCGGTGGGCGACGAATTGCTGCTCGGCAATGCCCGCCTGCGGATAGCCGGGACAGTCGTAACGGAGCCGGACGCGCTTTCCGACGGTTTTGGATTCGCGCCACGCCTGCTGGTCAGCCGCGCCGCCCTGGTCGCCTCCGGCCTGATCCAGACGGGCAGCCTTGTCGAACACGCCTACAAGGTGCGGCTCGACAATCCCGCGATCCGTGGCACCATCCAGGACCGCGCCAACCGGGAATTTCCGAGCGCCGGCTGGTCGATCCGTCTCAGTGATCGCGCCGCGCCGTCACTTGCGGAGAATGTCGACCGCTTTTCGCAATTCCTGACACTGGTTGGCCTCACCGCGCTCATCGTCGGCGGCGTTGGTGTGGCAAACGCCGTGCGCGCTTTCCTCGATGCCAAGCGTACCACGATCGCCACCTTCAAATGCCTCGGTGCACCGGCCTTTGTCGTTACACTGATCTATCTCACCCAAATCCTGCTGCTGGCGTTAATAGGGATCGTCATCGGGCTGGCGATCGGCGCGGCCTCCCCCTTCATTGCGCTGCGATTCCTGGAAGGTGTGCTGCCCGTGCCGCGGGAATTGGTGTTCTATCCCTCTGCACTCGGGCTTGCTGCTGTCTTCGGTCTGCTCATTACCTTCGCTTTTACGATCCTGCCGCTCGGCCATGCGCGCGAAGTGCCGGCGACGGCGCTTTTCAGAGAACAGAGTTTCGACGCCGCGCGATGGCCCTCATGGCCTTACGTGCTGGCGGCCGGCGCGGCGCACGCCTCGCTCGCCGGACTTGCTATAGCCGCGGCGGAGGAACGCTTCGTTGCCGCGGTCTTCCTCGCCTCGGTCGCCGGAGCCTTCGTCCTGCTGCGCCTCGTGGCGGCGGGGATAGCAACGCTCGCCCGCCGCAGCCCAAGGGTCAACTCACCGGCACTGAGGTTGGCGATCGGCAATATTCACCGTCCCGGGGCCCTGACCCCTTCTGTGGTGCTGTCGCTCGGTCTCGGTCTTGCCCTCCTGGTGACGCTGGCGCTGATCGACGGTAATCTGCGCCGCGAGCTCACTGGAAACATGACAGAACGCGCGCCGAACTTCTTCTTCGTCGACATACAGAATGCGGAGCGCGAAGGCTTTCTGAACATCCTGAAACAGCAATCCCCCGAGGGCGAAGTGACCCAGGTGCCGATGCTACGCGGGCGCATCCTCGCCTTCAACGGTGAGGACGTGACGGCCATGAACGTGCCGGCGGCCGGCCGCTGGGTGCTGYGCGGCGATCGCGGCATAACATATGAAGAAAAGCTGCCCACGAATTCGATCCTTACGCAGGGTGAATGGTGGCCGGCCGACTATTCCGGCGAGCCGCTCGTCTCCTTCTCGGCGGAGGAGGCCACCGAACTCGGCCTCAAGCTCGGCGATACGGTCACCGTCAACGTGCTCGGCCGCAACATCACCGCGCGGATTGCCAATTTCCGGCAGGTCGAGTGGGAATCGCTGTCGATCAATTTCGTGATGGTCTTCTCCCCCAACACGTTCCGCGGCGCGCCGCATGCCTGGCTCGCGACATTGAGCGATCCGTCGGCCACCGCCCAGCAGGAAGCCGCGATCCTGCGCGCCGTCACCAATGCCTACCCGACCATCACCAGCGTCCGCGTGAAGGATGCCATCGATATCGTCGATCAGCTCGTCGGCCAGCTCGCCACCGCCATTCGCGCCGCGGCGGCGGTCGCGCTCATCGCTTCGGTACTGGTTCTTGCGGGCGCGCTTGCCGCCGGCAATCGTGCCCGCACCCACGATGCCGTCGTGCTGAAAACGCTCGGCGGAACCCGGAGCATGTTGATGCGGGCCTTCAGCTACGAGTATATGATACTCGGGACGGCGACGGCGGTCTTTGGGCTGTTCGCCGGCAGTGTTTCCGCGTGGTTCGTGGTGAACCGCATCATGAACCTGCCATCGACCTTCCTGCCGGATGTGGCAGTGCTCACACTCGCCGTTTCGCTGGTGCTGACCGTCGGCATCGGCCTCATCGGAACCTGGCGAATCCTCGGACAGAAGGCCGCTCCGGTCCTGCGGGAGCTTTAACTCTCCCAAGGGTTGCAAATTGCGTTAACTCTCGGATCAAAATCCTGTCAGAATGCCTCATAGGTTGCTTAATTCGCGCTGTGGCCTGCGGTTTCGCGGACTACACCCCTTGTATGAAACGCGGTCTCGCATCATATTTGATGACAGGCTTGCTGGAGCTCCGCAGCGGCGCCTGGGTCAACGAAGGGGGCCCGACACCGTGAACAATTCCGGAGCTTAAAGAGGAAACAATGGCTGACTTCAATAACTATCAAAACCGAATGGCGCGAAGCGGCGTCCAGACGGGTGCGATGATCGACGAGGGCCTCCGCGCCTATATGCTGAAGGTTTACAACCTGATGGCGGCGGGGCTGGCGATCACCGGCGTGGCGGCCTTCCTGACATGGCAGATGGCGGTTGCCGACGGCCAGCTTACGGCTTTCGGCCAGCTCCTCTATACCAGCCCGCTGAAATGGGTGGTCATGCTGGCTCCGCTGGCAATGGTCTTCTTTCTCAGCTTCCGCATCAACACGATGAGTGTCGCGGCTGCGCAAACGACCTTCTGGGTCTATGCCGCGCTGATGGGCCTCTCGCTGTCGTCGATCTTCCTGGTCTTCACCGGCCAAAGCATCGTGCAGACCTTCTTCGTCACGGCCGCCTCGTTCGGCGCCCTGTCGCTCTATGGTTACACGACGAAGAAGGACCTGTCCGGTATGGGCTCGTTCCTAATCATGGGCCTGTTCGGCCTGATCATCGCTTCGCTGGTGAATATCTTCCTGCAGTCCTCGGCGATGGGCTTTGCCATCTCCGCGATCGGCGTGCTGATCTTTGCCGGTCTCACCGCCTATGACACGCAGAAGATCAAGGAAATGTACTACGACGCCGACGACGCCGCGGTAATGGGCCGCAAGGCCATCATGGGCGCGCTGACGCTCTACCTCGACTTCGTCAACCTGTTCACGTTCCTGCTGCAGTTCCTCGGCAATCGCGAAGAATAACGGCATAGGACATGAATACGAAGAAGGCGGCTTTCGAGCCGCCTTTTTTGTTCAATCGATCAGTTTCAGAGCCTTGTCGAAGACCTTCAGAACTTGCGGCAGCTCATGGCCTCGCTTGAGGATCATTCCATGGGTGTTGAGGACGCTGAAGGCGCCTTGCCTGTTGGCGAACTTCGGATTCTTCTCTATCCGATAGAGAGGCATTTCACCCGATCGCTTGAAGATCGAGAAGACCGCCCGGTCTTTCAGATGGTCGATGGCATAGTCCTTCCATTCGCCCTCGCCGACCATGCGTCCGTATATTTTCAGGATTGCGTCCAGCTCCCGCCGGTGGAAGGTGACCGGGGCGGGGTCACGGCTCTGCCGATATTCGCTGAGATCGACGACGACGGCTGCGTCACGGGGACTCTGGCTCCCCGGCAAATCCGGCTGATCGGTCATCAAGGCTCCCAAGTCATCAGATGTCAGAGAGATGACAGTGTGCCCGAGAGGATTGAAAATGCAACCCTGCTCCTCGAAACCTTCGCATGTGCCACATTGGTCCAGAGACGGCGTTTTTATTCTTGCCCCATTTCGAACAAAACAGCGCCCGATTCAAAAGCGAGATTGACTGCGTCGATTGGCGCGGATTCTGCGCCAATTTGGTCCGGTCCGGTACATTGACCCTTACCCCCAGCCCCCCAGTGTCCCGGACCGGGCCGCCGACAAGGAACCTCAATATTTCTTGCGACCGACCATAAGAACGGTGGCACCGAGTATGGCTGCCGGTTCTCCGCCGGGGCCTGAGGCTTGAAGCAATACGGCGCAGCCGTCCTTCTTGGATTTGCCCATCAGCTTGCCCGGCAATGTGATCTTCATGCTTTTGCCATTCCACATGCCGACCGACTGGACGTCGTAGACGCTGTGCCAGTAATCCATGCGCTTGCCGCTGTTTTCGCCCTTGAGGACTTCCACCTGCTCGTGCCTGGTGAAATAGGCGACGACCACCTCCGCCTCGCCCTTGCCCTCACCGATTTCGATCTCGATCTCCTTGCCGCGCAACGATGCCTTGACCGGTACGTTGAGGCCCTTGCCGCTGGCTTTCAGGAGATCGATCTTGCCGTTGATGGCGGCCAGGTCCGTACCCTTCACGTGGTCCCGGCCATTGATCACCGCCTGGGGCGTGTATACGCCGCTTCTTCCGAGCGTCCTGGCATAGCCGTATTGCCGCTCGGTGTTTTCACGCGAGCTCAGCGTATCGGTCCATCCCAGATAGTTCCAATAATCGACATGGTAGGAAAGCGCCACGACATCGCCCTGGAACGCCAGGTCGCGCAGGGCCGTGTCTGCCGGCGGGCAGGACGAACAGCCCTGCGAGGTAAACAATTCGACGACTCCCTTCGGCGGTTTCGAATCCTCCGCGACCGCGGTACCTGAAAACAGCAGGGCCGCGAGGAAGATCGCTTTGCGGAACTGGGGCGTCATGAAGTGCAGACCTCTTCGAAGGACTTTGTATTGGTGACGACGTGATATCGTAACCAAGAACCTAACAAGCTGGATGATGCAAGGTAACCGTCCCGATACATAAAGAGGAAGTCACGATGGGGTGAGGCAAAGATATTCCCCGGCACCAGCGGACATTCAGCTTTCACGCGCATTGACGAATACAAACAAAGGATAGTCAGAGCAGTTTCACGATGCCCTGAGCGAAATAAACCGCACCGATTCCGGTCACGACCCAGCGGGTCCAGGAGCGGAAGTTCGCGTCGGTGATCCTCTGCAGGATTCCATTGCCCGCCAGCGCCCCGATAATGGCGATCGGCGCCGCGACAAGAACCGAGATCAGATCGACAGCCGGAAGCCTGGATGCTGCATCCCAGTAGAATGCGATCTTCGCCATATGGGAGAGCGTCTGGATCGAGGCCTTGGTGGCTATGACCTTGCGGCGATCCATCTCGGTGCGAATGAAGAAAACATCAACGGTGGGCCCTGCCACACCGACACTGATGGTCAAGGCGCCGGACATGAGGCCAGCGACAAAGGCATGCGAAGGACGGGAAGCATCGAGCTGCAGCCGCTTGAACGGCAACCATACCAGGATAGGCATCAGCCCGACCCCGATCAAAACGACCGTCAGATTGGGTGTATAATCGATCAGAAACAGAACCGAACCGGATACGAACACACCGACGCACAATATGCCGAGAATCTTCCAATCGATATAGGCACGGGAAAACCAGGCCCGTGATCCGTTTGAGGTCATCTGGATGACGCCGTGGATCGCGATGGCCGTGCCGACCGGATAGAGGAAGAGCAGGACCCAGAGCAGGATGAGCCCGCCTGCCATGCCGAAAATGCCTGACAGAAGCGACGTCAGGAACACGGTGACGGCCATTCCGACAAAGATGACGAGGGACAAGCTGCTCAGGCCTCATCGAGGCGGAACGCCACTATGAGCGGGCGCCAGAAACAGAGAGAACAGCATCCGCCGGAGGCATGCCCCGGCGGATGCAAATCATGAAGCTTAAGCAGCCAGATCGCGAAGAAYGGTCTGCAGAATACCGCCGTTGTTCATGTAGGTGACCTCATCGAGCGTATCGATGCGGCAAAGGATGTTGATTTCCTTCACCTTGCCGTCGCCATAGGTGATCTTGGCCGTCTTCCACTCACGCGGCTT
Organism: Rhizobium sp. LCM 4573; assembly: GCF_001854865.1. Taxonomy (GTDB): domain Bacteria; phylum Pseudomonadota; class Alphaproteobacteria; order Rhizobiales; family Rhizobiaceae; genus Neorhizobium. The sequence continues at coordinate 173,651 of NZ_MDDW01000004.1, forward strand.
GATGTCACCTTCCAGGCCTTCGATGGTGACCACTTCATCGCCCTTGAGATCAAGCGAAGCCCAGGTCGTGCCCTCTTCGAAGACGAAGGGCACGACACCCATGCCGACCAGGTTCGAGCGGTGGATGCGCTCGAAGGACTGGGCGATCACGGCCTTCACCCCGAGCAGATTGGTGCCCTTGGCAGCCCAGTCGCGCGAAGAACCGTTGCCGTATTCGACACCGGCGAAGATGACGAGCGGAACGCCCTCTTCCTTGTACTTCATGGCGGCGTCGTAAATCGACATCTCTTCCTTAGACGGATAGTGGATGGTGTAGCCACCTTCCCTGCCGTTCGGACCGAGCATGAAGTTGCGGATGCGGATATTGGCGAAGGTGCCGCGCATCATCACTTCATGGTTGCCGCGCCGCGTACCATATTGGTTGAAGTCGGCAACGCCGACGCCGTTTTCCGTGAGATAGGCACCGGCCGGAGAAGCAGCCTTGATCGAGCCGGCAGGCGAAATGTGGTCGGTGGTGATCTTGTCGCCGAAGAGACCAAGGACGCGGGCGCCCTTGATATCCTTCAGGCCCGAGCCCTTCTTGCCCATGCCTACGAAGTACGGCGGATTCTGCACGTAGGTCGACTTGTCGTCCCAAGCATAGGTCTGTCCCGTCGGAGCATTGACGGCCTGCCAGTGCTGATCACCCTTGAAGACGTCGGCATACTTGCTCTCATAGAGTTCRCGGGTGACGTATTTCTGGATGAACTCCTGCACTTCGTACGAGGTCGGCCAGATGTCCTTGAGGTAGACCGGATTGCCGTTCTGGTCCTCGCCGATCGGCTCCTTGGTCAGGTCCTTCTGGACAGAGCCGGCGAGCGCATAGGCGACGACGAGCGGCGGCGAGGCGAGATAATTGGCCTGGACGTCCGGCGAAATGCGGCCTTCGAAGTTACGGTTGCCCGAGAGGACGCCGGCAACGATCAGGCCCTTGTCGTTGATCGTCTTGGAGATCGGCGCCGGCAGCGGTCCGGAATTGCCGATGCAGGTCGTGCAGCCGAAGCCGACGAGGTTGAAGCCGAGCTTGTCCAAATCGGCCTGAAGACCGGACTTGGCAAGATATTCGCCGACGACCTGAGATCCGGGCGCCAGCGAGGTCTTGACCCACGGCTTGGTCTTCAGGCCCTTGGCAACGGCGTTGCGCGCGAGCAGCCCGGCGGCAATCAGAACCGATGGGTTGGACGTATTGGTGCAGGAGGTGATGGCGGCAATCGCAACATCGCCATGGCCGAGGTCGAAGCCTTCGCCTTCAACCGCATAGCGGTTATCGAGCTGACCAGGCTTCTTGTAATCGGCGTCCATCGAGCCGGCGAAACCGGATGCGATGTTTTCCAGCGCAATGCGGCCTTCCGGGCGCTTCGGGCCGGCCATCGACGGCACGACGTCTCCGAGGTCGAGTTCCAGCGTATCGGTGAAGACGAGATCGGAACCGTCGCCTTCGCGCCACATGCCCTGTGCCTTGGAATAGGCTTCGACCAGCGCGATGCGGTCCTTGGTGCGGCCGGACATGTTGAGGTAGTTGATGGTCTCGCCATCAACCGGGAAGAAGCCGCAGGTCGCGCCATATTCCGGGCCCATGTTGCCGATCGTCGCGCGGTCGGCGAGCGGCATATTGTCCATGCCGGGACCGAAGAATTCGACGAACTTGGACACGACGCCCTTCTTGCGCAGCATCTGCACGACGGTAAGCACCAGGTCGGTCGCCGTGACGCCCTCCTTGAGCTTACCGGTCAGCTTGAAGCCCACGACTTCCGGCAGGAGCATGGAAACGGGCTGGCCGAGCATGGAGGCTTCGGCTTCGATACCGCCGACACCCCAGCCGAGAACACCGAGACCGTTGATCATCGTGGTGTGTGAATCGGTGCCAACGCAGGTGTCGGGATAGGCGACGGTTTCGCCGTCTTCCTCATTCGTCCAGACCGTCTGGCCGAGATATTCGAGGTTGACCTGGTGACAGATGCCCGTCCCTGGAGGAACGACGCGAAAGTTCTTGAAGGCCTGCTGACCCCATTTCAAGAAGCGGTAACGCTCGCCGTTGCGCTGGTATTCCAACTCGACATTCCGGGAAAATGCCTGCGGCGTGCCGAATTCGTCGACGATGACCGAGTGGTCGATGACGAGGTCGACCGGAACCAGCGGATTGATCTTCTCCGGGTCGCCGCCGAGCGCCTTGATGCCGTCGCGCATCGCCGCAAGGTCCACCACAGCCGGAACGCCGGTGAAATCCTGCATCAGCACGCGGGCCGGGCGATAGGCGATTTCGCTTTCGACCTTGCCCTTGTTGTTCAGCCATTCGGCCACGGCAAGAATCTGGTCCTTGGTAACGGAACGACCGTCCTCGAAGCGCAGGAGGTTTTCGAGCAGCACCTTCATGGAAAAGGGAAGCTTGGAAACACCCTTGAGCCCGTTCGCCTCGGCCTTGGGCAGGCTGTAATAGACATAGTCCTTACCGCCGACAGTAAGGACGGAGCGACAATTGAAGCTGTCGAGAGATTTGGCCACGGAAAATAACCCCGCTGATAYTAAGAGCCAACACGCGCGTGCGGACGCCTATGCACTTCATGCACATCAGGATGCGGGTGCGACCATTTCCGCTGTCCGCACGAGAAGATTTTTGATGTCTTCAGGTTCGGCGCTAGGTGGAAATCACGCCGGCCGCTGGCGTGGTTGCACCGCTTATAGATAATTTCTAAGAAGGGTTCCAGACACCATTTTGAAGATTTTTCACATCCGACAATCAAATTTCAAACGAAGGCGAGGAGCATGCGGCTAACAGCCGAAAACATCGCGGCAAGACGCGGCGAAGACCTGCTTTTTGCCGAGGTCTCCTTCACCTTGACGTCAGGTGAAGCACTCATCTTGACCGGCCGCAACGGCACGGGAAAGTCCACGCTGCTGCGGGTTCTCGCGGGCCTGCTTAGGCCGGAGAAGGGGAACGTTTCCTGGTTTTCACAACACGCCGAGGCAGGAGCACGCGCCTGCGAGGCCTGTCACTATCTCGGCCATCGCAACGCCATGAAGGCCGAACTTACCGTGGCCGAAAACCTCTCCTTCTGGAAAAACTTTTTCGGCGATTTCCCAGGTGGAACCGGCATCGCGATTCAGCACGCGGCCGAAGCGGTGGGCCTCCAGGAAATCCTCCATCTGCCCTTCGGATATCTTTCTGCCGGACAGCAACGGCGCATGGCCTTCGCAAAGCTGCTACTGTCCTATCGTCCCRTGTGGCTGCTTGACGAACCCACAGCAGCAGTCGATTCGGGCGCTGAGGCAATCATCACCGCTCTCATTGGAAAACATCTCGCGCATGGAGGTGTCGTGATCGCGGCAACTCATCAACCTCTCGGACTGGCGAATGCGCGGGAATTGCGGATGACAGGATTTGCCGGTGTCGGCGAGGGGATGTGGCGATGACCGACCTCCTCCTCCGCGATCTCAAACTCGCCGTTCGTGCCGGCGGCGGCGCGCTCATCGGCGTATTGTTCTTCCTAACCGTCGTGGCCGTCATTCCATTCGGCGTCGGCCCGGATCTCAATCTGCTTTCCCGCATCGGTCCGGCGATCCTATGGATCGGTGCATTGCTTTCCGCCCTTCTCGGGCTGGACCGGCTGTTCCAGACTGACCGCGAGGATGGTTCGCTCGACCTAATGCTTATGCAGGAGCATCCGCTGGCCCTGACGATACTCGTCAAATGCGTCGCACACTGGATCGCGACCGGCCTGCCCCTCGTCCTCGCTGCGCCTCTGCTCGGTCTTTTCATGAACATGAACGAAGTCGCTATCGGTGCGGTGATGCTGACCCTGCTCGTCGGCTCCCCGGCCATCACCTTCATCGGTGCGGTCGGCGCGGCAGTCGCGGTGGCACTGCCGCGCGGCGGACTGCTCGTCTCGATCCTCGTACTGCCGCTTGCCATCCCCGTGCTGATCTTCGGCGTCAGCGCTTCCTATGCAGCGGTGGAGGAGCCCGCCCCGTTTATGCCGCCTTTCCTGATATTGATCGCGCTCACGATGTTTTTTGCGGTACTTGGACCGGTTGGCGCCGCACTGGCGTTGAAGAATGCCGGTGATTGATTAGGATCAGAGCGTCCGGCGCCATCCTAGCGCAGAAAGAATCCATGACTGAAAGCCTTGCTATCACGAAAATCAGCGATCTCGCCAACCCGACGCGGTTCCTCGCGCTGGCAGCGCGTATTCTGCCTTGGATGGCAGGAGCGACCGCATTGCTCTTCGCAATCGGACTCTACCTGAGCTTCACGACCGAAGGCGACTATCAGCAGGGCGACACGGTCAGGATCATGTATGTTCATGTGCCTGCCGCCTGGCTGTCGATGATGTGCTACACGGTCATGGCGATCTCGGCGATCGGAACCCTCGTATGGCGTCATCCGCTGGCGGATGTGAGCCACAAGGCTGCAGCGCCGCTGGGCGCAGCCTTCACGCTGATCGCGCTCGTCACGGGTTCTCTCTGGGGCAAACCGATGTGGGGTACCTGGTGGGTCTGGGATGCCCGTCTCACGTCCGTCTTCGTTCTCTTCCTCATGTATCTCGGGCTGATTGCACTCAATCGCGCTCTGGATGATCCCTCGCGTGCCGCGCGTGTCAGCGCCGTGCTCATCCTAGTCGGCTTCGTCAACATTCCGATCATCAAGTTCTCGGTCGACTGGTGGAACACGCTGCACCAGCCGGCAAGCGTCGTCCGATTGGACGGACCGACCATCGACGCGGAGTTTCTGTGGCCCCTTCTCATCATGGCAGTGGCTTTTACCCTGCTCTTCTTCACCCTGCATATAGCGGCGATGCGCAACGAAATCTGGCGTCGCCGCGTGACCGCACAGCGCCGCATGGCCGCGCGCATGGCGGGAAAGGAAGAGTGACCTCATGAGCCATACCTTCTATATCGCGATGTCCTATGGCCTCACCGCGCTGGTCGCCCTCTGTCTGATCGGCTGGGTGATGCTCGACGGCCGCGCACGCAAACGGGAACTCGCGGAACTGGAAATGTCCGGCATCCGCAGACGTTCGGCGCCCCACTCCGCGGGAGAGACAAGATGAGTCTCGAGACCGGCACGCCTGTCCRCAGGAGCTACGCCCGTTATGCGCTGGCGATCATTCCGCTCGCTGTCTTTGCGGGTTTCGTCGCCGTCGCCGGAAAGATGCTCTACGACCAGGACGTCAACGGTCGCGATGTCTCCGCGATCCCCTCGGCACTGATCGGCAAGATCGCGCCGCCGCTTTCGCTGCCTCCTCTCGAGGGTTCGGGAACCGCGCCGCTCACCGACGCTGCGATCAGGAACAAGCTGACGCTCGTCAACGTCTTCGCCTCATGGTGCGTGCCCTGCAGGCAGGAACACCCGATCCTCAAGGAGCTCGCAAAGGACGATCGTTTGACTGTCGTCGGCATCAACTACAAGGACCGCAACGATAACGCCTTGCGCTTTCTCGGGGAGCTCGGAAATCCCTATGCGGCGATCGGCGTCGATCCGAACGGCAAGGCAGCGATCGATTGGGGCGTCTACGGTATCCCGGAGAGCTATCTCGTCGGGCCGGACGGGACCATTCTTTACAAGAAGGTCGGCCCCTTCGACGAGCGCAGCCTCACCCAGGAGCTGATGCCGGCGATCGAGAAAGCAGCCGGAGGCTGACTACAGTGCCCCCTGCCATTCGCGTATGGCATCGATCGGCCAGATCAGCATCAGCACGTTGAGGGTCAGATTGTCCCGGATGATCCATCCGGTCATGAGTTCGAAGCCGACAGCGATCAGAACCGTCACCCATACCGGCAGGCGCGCGGCGGCAAGAAAGCCGAGAACCATGAAGATCGTATCCATGGCGGAGTTCAGAATGCTGTCTCCGCTATAGCCGAGCGCCATAGTGGCGGTGCGATAGCGGTTGATCACCATGGGCGTGTTCTCGGCGATCTCCCAGGCAGCCTCGATCAATACCGCCAACGATAACCGCGCCGTGAGCGGCGCACTTCGAAGCAAGAGAAAGCCGAGGCCGTAGAATAGGAAGCCATGGATGATGTGCGAGGGTGTATACCAGTCGGAGAGATGCTGGGAATTGCCGCTGGAATTCACCTCGCCTTCCCAGAGCTTCACGTAGCCGCACTCGCAGATCGGAATACGCCCCATCGCGTGGAGAACGATGATCTGAAGGACAAAAAGAACGACCGCTGCGATGAGCCAGCGTCGTGACAACGAACGACTTTCGGCTAAGCCGTCGATCGTCACTTTTCGGCCTCCGCAGTCGGCTCGCTCACCGTGTGACGCATCACGAGCGGCATCTGCGCCAACGTGAAGGCAATGGTGATCGGCATGGTCCCCCAAACCTTGAACATGACCCAGAAGTCGTCGGAGAAGTTCCGCCAGATGGCCTCGTTGAGCACCGCCAGGAACAGGAAGAAGACGCCCCAGCGGAAGGTGAGCTTCTTCCAGCCTTCCTCGTCGAGCTGAAATGCGGCGTTGAACACATAGCCGAGCAGCGACTTTCCGAAGAAGAGGCCGCCGAGCAGGACCACGCCGAACAGCGAATTGACGATCGTGGGCTTCATTTYGATGAAGGTTTCGTCCTGCAGCCAGATCGACAGCGAACCAAAAACCATAACGACCACGCCGGAAACGAATGGCATTACCGGCAGATGGCGGAAGACGATCTTCGAGATGACGAGAGAAATGATCGTGGCCACCATGAAGAGCGCCGTTGCGATCAGCAGCGGACCACCGATTGCCGAAAGCGCCGGAACTTTCTCCAACAGCCATTCGCCGCGCAGGTTTGCAAAGAAGAAGACGAGCAGGGGACCGAGTTCCAGGGCCATCTTCAGGCCCGGATGATGCTTTTCTTCCCTGGTCGGCGTGACATCGCTTTCCATCGTCTGCATGGTTCCCAAATTCTCCGGCTTCATGTGAGCAAAGCCCAACAGCCATTCTGTGGCATCAATGCGTCAAACCCGCAATCGCCTTGGCAAAATCGTCGGCCTCGAACGGCTCCAGATCGTCGACGCCTTCGCCGACCCCGATGAAATAAACCGGTAGCTTGTGCTTAGCCGCAATCGCCACGAGGATGCCGCCGCGGGCGGTGCCATCGAGCTTGGTCATGATGAGGCCGCTGACGCCGGCGACGTTGCGGAATATTTCGACTTGCTGGAGGGCGTTCTGACCGGTCGTGGCGTCCAGCGTCTGGAGCACCGTATGCGGCGCGTCCGGATCGAGCTTGCCGAGCACGCGAACGATCTTTTCTAGTTCCGCCATCAGCTCGGTGCGGTTCTGGAGACGGCCGGCGGTATCGATGATCAGCACGTCCGATTTCTTCGCCTTTGCCTGCTCGTAAGCATCATAGGCAAGCCCAGCGGCATCCGCGCCGAGCTTTGTGCCGATGAAATCGGAGCCGGTGCGCTCCGCCCATATTTTGAGCTGCTCTATTGCCGCCGCGCGGAACGTATCGCCGGCGGCAAGCGTGATCTTCAGGCCGGCGCCCGACAGTTTCGCGGCAAGTTTGCCGATCGTCGTCGTCTTGCCGGTTCCATTGACCCCGACTACCAGAATGACATGCGGCTTGTGCGACAGATCGAGTTGCAACGGTTTGGCGACCGGCGAAAGCACCTTTGAGATTTCCGCTGCCATGATGCGCGAGACATCCTCGCCCGTCACGTCCTTGCCGTAGCGCTCCGAGGACAACGCGCCAGTAACGCGCATTGCCGTCTCTACGCCGAGATCGGCCTGGATCAACAGATCCTCCAATTCCTCCAGGGTATCCTCGTCCAGCTTCCGCTTGGTGAAGAGCGCGGTGATCTGACCGGTAAGCTGTGAGGACGTGCGGGCAAGTCCGGCGCGCAGCCGCTGGAACCAGGAAAGTTTCGGCGCGGGCGCCGCGGGTGCCTGCGCGGGTTCCGGGCGGGCGGAGGAGAAGCCCTTCGGGAGGACGGGTTCGATGGCAGCCGCTTCTTCTAAAGGGATACCCCCCTCTGTCCTCCCAGACATCTCCCCGTCAGGAGGGGAGATTGGCAGAACGGCGTCGTCCTGCCCTGTATCGAAAGCTGAGTCACTTAGGCCATTGGAGTGAGTCTTTTCCGAATACGGCTCGTCATCCTCCGGGCGATCTTCCGCCTTGAGGGGGAGATATCCCGAAGGGACAGAGGGGGGCGCTTCGGTGGACCCGATGCCCTCCTCAGCCTCGGCTTCCGCCTCCAGCAGTGAAAGCGGCACCATGCCGATCTCGGGTGCATTCTCGATCCCCGGAAGGACCGCGGATGGCTCGTCTTCAGCGTCATCGGCTGGGCCGGCATCCTCGGAAGTCGCATCATCTGCAGGTCCGCCCGCGGTCTCCATCTCGGTCGGAGAAACAGGGTCGATCGACGATACCGGTAATTCTTGGTCCAGCTTCGGTTCGAGTTCCGTCTCGACCGTGCCCGGCTCCTCCGGCTTTACGCCCTCCTGCGCCTGTTCCTCGATCGGCTTTTCCTTGCCGAATGTGAAGACCTTCTTGATGAAGCTCAATGCCATGAAAAACCTGTTCCGGTTACGCTGCGAGCGCAGGCGCGACCTGCATTTCCAGATGCTTGCCGTTGTGGCCGGTAATCACCACCCGCTTGAAATCACGGGGCGGGAGGTCAGGCGCTGCCACCAGCGAGAAATTCTCGGTATGCGCAAGACCATTGTTCTCCACCAGGATCATCTGGTGCGTTCCGACCATTCTGTCGAGATGCGCGCGATGCAGCGCTTCGCCCCGTGCCCTCAATCGTGACGCGCGGTCCTTGACGAGGGCCCGGCCGAGCTGCGGCATGCGAGCCGCCGGCGTTCCGGGCCGCGGGCTAAAGGGAAAGACGTGCAGGAAGGAGATGCCGGCCTCTTCCGCAAGTGTTGCGGAACTCTCGAACATCTCTTCCGTCTCGGTCGGGAAACCGGCGATCATATCCGCGCCGAAGATCATGTCCGGGCGCAATCGCCGTGCCTGTTCGGTGAAAGCAAGCACATCTGCGCGAGAATGGCGGCGCTTCATGCGCTTCAGGATCAGGTCGTTGCCATGCTGCAGCGACAGATGAAGATGCGGCATGAAGCGCGGCTCGTCAGCGATCAGATCCCACAAATGCCTGTCCGCCTCGATGCTGTCGATCGACGACAGCCTTAATCTGAGAATATCGGGCACCTGCTTTAAAATGGTCTTCGCCAGATATCCGAGCGACGGCTGTCCTGGCAGATCGGCGCCATAGCTGGTGGCATCGACGCCCGTCAGCACGATCTCGCGATAACCGCTTTCGGTAAGTTTTCGAGCTTGATCGACCACCGCGCCCATCGGCACAGAGCGGGAGTTTCCGCGGCCATAAGGAATGATGCAGAAGGTGCAGCGGTGATCGCAGCCATTCTGCACCTGGATGAAGGCCCGCACATGCCCGTCGATATGCTTCACCATCTGCGGCGCGGTGGCCTTCACGCTCATGATGTCGTTGACGCGGAGCTTCTCTTCCGCCGCCACGCCGAAATCCGGAAGCGCTCGATAGGAGGTGCTCCTCAGCTTCTCCTCGTTTCCGAGAACGGCATCCACTTCCGCCATTTCGGAGAAGGTATGTTTCTCGGTTTGCGCCGCGCAGCCGGTGACGATGATGCGGGCATGCGGATTTTCGCGCCGTGCGCGGCGGATCGCCTGGCGTGCCTGACGCACCGCCTCGCCGGTGACGGCGCAGGTATTGACGAGCACGGCATTGTTGAGCCCGGCCTTTTCCGCCTCGGCCCGCATCACTTCGGATTCATAGGTATTGAGGCGACAGCCGAAGGTGATGACTTCGACGCCACTCAATTGACCCGAGCTCCCTGTTCATTGTCGTGAGGCTCTTCGTCGCGCGTGAAACTGCCGGTCATGGGGTTCACCTTGCCGGACCATTCCCATTCGGCCGGACCGGTCATCACGACATGATCATCATCCCGCCATTCGATGACGAGCGGTTGGCGAACCGGGCTGGAGGCGACGTCGATTGTCACCCGCCGGCCGGTGCGGCCCGTGCGTGCAGCTGAAACCGCAGCCGCACATGCGGCCGAACCGCAGGCAAGCGTCAGGCCGGCTCCGCGTTCCCAGGTGCGGGTCCGTAGCGATACGGTCGAAGTGACCTGCGCGAGCGTGATATTCGCCTTTTCCGGAAACATCGGATGGTTTTCGAGAAGCGGGCCAAACCGCTCGAGATCAAATCCCATCGGATCGCTGGTCACCCAGAAGATTGCATGCGGATTTCCCATCGACATGGCGGAGGGCGAATGGAGGACCGGATCGTCGATCGGGCCGATCTGCAATTCGATGCGGCTGGTATCGAAGAATTCTTCGGCCAGCGGAATACGGTTCCACTCGAAGACGGGTCTGCCCATGTCGACCGAAATCATCCCGTCCTCGTGCTCGACCGCATTGAGGATGCCGGCGACCGTCTGGAAGGTGAAGGCCTTGCGGCCGGTCTCGGCGGCGAGCGCCTGAACCACGCAGCGCGTTCCGTTTCCGCAAGCCTGGGCCTTCGTGCCATCGGAATTCAGGATGTCGATCCAGGCATCGGTGCCGGCAGCCTTTGGATCATGGATCGCCATGATCTGGTCAAATTGCGTGGCCGCATTGGCATTCAACGCGATCGCCGCCTCCGGCGTGACCATATCGGTGCGGCCGCGCATGTCGACGACTAGGATCTTGTTACCAAGCCCGTTCATTTTCGCGAATTCGACCGTTGCACTCATGGAAGCCGTTTCGTCTGTAGTTTCGGCCTATATGGCGGAAATGCGTTGGAAATACCAGTGGGAGCAAAGGAAAGCGGCCGCAGCTTCCCATGACTGGACCTCTCGATCGCCTGCCTCATATTTAAGAATGATTGCAATTATCTGGCACTTTACGCCGGATAGGAGCATTCTTGTCATTCGGACGCGTGCTTTTGGCAGGGGAGGATCGCCGATGCGCTGCTTCACGGTACTGGGACCGTCACAGACGGGCAAATCGACACTTGTCGCGAAACTGGCCTCGTTGGAAGGCACCCCCAAAAAAACAAGCTCTCCCTACAATCTGAACCTCCTCGAATTCCAATTCATCGGCGAAACATGGTGCGCACTCGATACCCCCGGCGCTAACGAGGCGCTGGCCGTCGCGCAGGATGCACTGCTGGCGAGCGATGTGTGCGTTCTCTGCGTCTCGCCTTCTCCCGACGATGCCGTTCTGGCAGCACCCTATCTGCGCGTCATCGAAGCTTCGGGCACTCCGTGCGTTCTCTTCGTCAACCGGATGGATGAACCCCGCGGGCGTCTGCGTGACGTAATCGCCGCGTTGCAGGCCTATTCGAACCATCCCCTTGTTCTCCGGCAGGTGCCGATCCGCGAGGGTGACAAGGTTGTCGGGAGTTGCGACCTGATTTCGGAACGGGCTTGGCGTTACCGGGAGGGCCAGCCATCCGCGCTGATCGAACTGCCCCAGAACACCGTCGAGCGGGAACATGAAGCGCGCACCGAGATGCTGGAGCAGCTTTCCGAATTCGACGACTGGCTTTTGGAAGAGCTGATCGAGGACCGCGAACCGGCAAGCGATGCACTGTTCACGATCGCTTCGCGCATTCTGAAGGAAAATCGGGTCATCCCCGTCATGTTCGGTGCAGCTTCTCATGCGAACGGTGCCATGCGCCTGATGAAGGCGCTCCGCCATGAAGCGCCGCCGGTCGCCGTCTTGCAAGCCCGCCTTGCCTCCGGACTGGAAGATGAAAAGCTTTCCGCCGTGAGCTTCCACGCGTTTCATCGGGCGAATGTCGGGAAAATGGTCCTTATCCGCTCGCTTGTCGAGGGTCTGAAACAGGGCGCGGCACTCGGCGGCGCCGGGTTGGGACCGATCCAGGAAAACGGCAATGGCAAGGCTGCCGGCGAGGCCGGCTCCGTCTTCGCGGCGGTCAAATCCGACCATGTTCCCGTTCCATCGCTTTTGACGTCCGGCCGGGCAATCGAGCCACCGGATTGGGCGATGCCGCCGACACCGATGCTGGAGCGAATACTGGTTCCGAGCAGCGAGCGTGATGAGGCCAAGCTGTCCGCGACGCTGGCGAAACTCACGGAAACCGATCGCGGTCTGAAGGTCACGCAGGAAGAAGGCACCGGCGCTCTGCTGATTTGCGCGCAAGGTCCGGTGCATCTGCGTGAGCTTCGCAAGATGCTTTCGGAGGTTTTCCGGGTTGAGGTGGCCGAGCGCGCGCCCAACCCAGTCTACCGGGAAACCATTTCAAAGCCCTCCAACGTGCATTACCGTCACCGCAAGCAGACGGGCGGCGCCGGCCAGTTCGCCGATGTCCATCTGAGCGTCAGGCCGAACGACCGCGGCCAGGGCTTCGCGTTCAGGGAAACCGTCAAGGGCGGYACGGTTCCGCGAAACTACATACCCTCCGTGGAAGCCGGAGCCCGCGAAGCCATGGAGAAGGGGCCGCTGGGATTTCAGGTCATCGATATCGACGTGACCTTGACCGACGGACAATATCACTCCGTCGACAGTTCCGATTTCGCCTTTCGCGCGGCCGCGAAGATGGGCGTGCGCCAGGCCTTGTCCGAGGCGTCGGCTGTTCTGATGCAGCCGGTGATCCGCGTCGAGATCCATATACCCTCGGTCTTTTCCGGCGGCATGGTGACCCTCGTCTCATCGCTCAAAGGGCAGGTGCTCGGCTTCGACCGGGACGAGAACGCAAAGGGATGGGATATCTTCCGGGCGCTCGTTCCCGGCGGAGCACTGGAGGAACTGGCGCGGTCGTTGCGTGCCGCCACGCAGGGCATTGGCTACTATTCCAAGACTTTCGATCATTTCGAGGAGCTCTACGGCAAGGAGGCGGACGCCATCATCAACGCCCACGGCTCCGGCGCGCATTCAGGCTGACCGCGGCGTCGGACGCTCAAACATGCGCCGCCGGCACCTCGAAGACCTCGCCAGGCCGCATGGGGCGGAAACGTTCGCGGGAGATATTTCGCGCCTCGAGCGCCGCATGAAGTGCGGTTACCGGCTCCTCGATACCCTCGTCGGTGAGCTTGAAAGTACCCCAGTGATGGCCCGCGACGAAAGCCGCCTCGCAGGCAAGCATGCCTTCGACCGCCTCCTCCGGATTCTGGTGCTGCGCACGCATGAACCACCGCGGCTCATAGGCGCCGAAGGGGAGGTTGGCGAGCCGGAAAGGCCCATGCTTTTCCCGCGCGGCCCGATAGTTGATACCCTGATGAAAGCCCGTATCGCCGATATGATAGATCTTGCCCGCCGGCGTTTCGATAACGAAGGCAGCCCAGAGCGCCATGCGTCGGTCCCCCAGCCCTCGCGCCGACCAGTGATGGCAGGGCTCGCAATGGAGTTTCATACCGGACGCCATCTCGATGGCATCACCCCAATCCACCACCGTTATCTTCGCATCGGCCACTCGGCTGCGAATGATCGCGTCGTTTCCCAACGGGGTGATGAAGTGCGGCTTGTCGCGGTCCTGCAGGACCCAGAGGGTCTCCAGATCCAGATGGTCGTAATGATTGTGCGTGACAATCACCACGTCGATCGGCGGCAGGTCGCCCATGCGGACGCCCGGCGGATTGATGCGCTTCGGGCCGGCGAAGCGGAAGGGGCTYGCCCGCTCATCCCATACCGGATCGGTAAGGATGTTGAGGCCCGCGACCTGGATCAGCATCGAGGCATGACCAACCATGGTGACCACGATACGGCTGCCCTCCACCCGCGTTTCCGGAACGGCTTGAGGAAACGGGCTCGGAAAGCTCTCCGGCCAGGCAATGTTGCCGCCGCCAAGCTTCCAGCGTAGCAGGTTGAAAAAGCCGCTCGGCTCTTCCCCATTGGGATTGAAGAAGAGTTTTCCGTCAAAGTGATCGGAAATGGGACCGGAATAATATTTGTTGGCCGCCATGGCGCCTCTCGCGGTAAAGCCGCCCGTGATCGCCACGAGCACACCAATGCCTGTCCATTTCAAGAATGAGCGACGCTTCATGTTTCATTTATTAGAAGCTGCCGCACACCTCTTCAAGCGAATGGTCGAGGAGCACGGAAATGTTATGAAGCCCTGTCTCCCTTGACTTTGGCTGCCTTTTCCTGTTTAAGCCCGGCGATCTGCTGACAAGTCGAGAACTTGAAGCCGCCGACCGGGACCCGCAAAGGTATAAAGAGATCCCGGAGGTCAACACCCGACAGCGCGTCGCGCCCTCGGGTGCTTTTTGGCTTTGCGTCTTGTTTTTGTCACGGAAGCACCCGACGTTTCCGGTAACCCGGAAGCGAAGAAGGAAGAAACGATGTTCGAAAACCTCCAGGACCGTCTTGGTTCCATCCTCAGTGGACTGACCGGCCGTGGCGCGCTCTCGGAAGCCGATGTTTCCGCAGCCCTGCGCGAGGTTCGCCGTGCGCTGCTCGAGGCCGACGTGGCGCTGGAAGTCGTCCGCTCCTTTACCGACAAGGTGCGCGAAAARGCCGTCGGTGCGGAAGTCCTGAAGTCGATCAAACCCGGCCAGATGGTCGTCAAGATCGTTCATGACGAACTGGTCGAGATGCTGGGTTCCGAAGGCGTCGGCATCGATCTGCATGCGGCAGCCCCCGTCGTCATCATGATGGTCGGCCTCCAGGGTTCGGGTAAGACGACGACGACCGGCAAGATTGCCAAACGGCTGACCGAGCGCGAGAAGAAGAAGGTGCTGATGGCGTCGCTCGATACGCGTCGCCCGGCAGCCCAGGAACAGCTCCGCCAGCTCGGCGTCCAGACCGGCATAGACACGCTGCCGATCATCGCCGGCCAGTCGCCGACCGATATCGCCGGGCGCGCCGTGCAGGCCGCGAAGCTCGGCGGCCACGATGTCGTTATTCTCGATACCGCCGGCCGCACGCATATCGACGAGCCCTTGATGGCGGAAATGGCGGAGATCAAGCGGAAATCCAATCCGCATGAAATCCTCCTCGTCGCCGACAGCCTGACCGGTCAGGACGCCGTCAACCTCGCCCGCAATTTCGACGAGCGCGTCGGCATTACCGGCCTTGTCCTGACCCGCATGGACGGCGAYGGCCGCGGCGGTGCAGCACTCTCGATGCGTGCCGTCACCGGCAAGCCGATCAAGCTGATCGGTACGGGCGAAAAGATGACGGAGATGGAGGAGTTCCATCCCCGCCGCATCGCCGACCGCATTCTCGGCATGGGCGACATTGTTTCGCTGGTCGAAAAGGCCGCCGAAAACATCGACGCGGAAAAAGCCGCGGCGATGGCCAAGAAGATGCAGTCGGGCAAGTTCGACCTGAACGACCTCGCCGATCAGCTCCGCCAGATGAAATCGCTTGGCGGCATGGGCGGAATCATGGGTCTGATGCCAGGCATGGCCGGAATGAAGGACAAGCTCGCGGCGTCGGGTATGAACGACAAGATGTTCGACCGCCAGCTCGCCATCATCTCCTCGATGACAAAGGCCGAGCGCGCCAATCCGGATATACTGAAACACTCCCGCAAGAAGCGCATTGCTGCCGGTTCCGGCACGGATGCGGCGGAGATCAACAAGCTTCTGAAAATGCACCGCCAGATGGCCGACATGATGAAAATGATGGGCGGCAAGGGCAAGGGCGGCATGATGAAGCAGATGATGGGCGGCCTTGCCTCGAAGATGGGGCTTGGTGGCATGGGCGGCATGCCTGACCTTTCAAAGCTTGATCCGAAGCAGCTCGAGGCTCTGCAGAAGCAGGCGGAAGCGGCGGGCATCAAGCCCGGCTCCATGCCTGGCCTGCCGGGCGGCGGTCTTCCCGGTCTGGGCGGCGGCACGCTGCATGGTCTCGGTGGTGGCTTTCCAGGCCTTCCAGGCCTGCCGAAAAAGAAGTGAGGAGGGATTTGGATGGTTGACTCCGAGGTGAAGGCCCGGCTTTCGAGCTATCGCCAGTCGATCGACAACATCGATGCGGCGCTCGTGCACATGCTGGCCGAGCGTTTCCGCTGCACAAAGGAAGTTGGCCTCTTGAAGGCCAAGCACGATTTGCCGCCGGCCGATCCGGCGCGCGAGGAATACCAGATCGAACGCCTTCGCCAACTGGCGAAGGAAGCCCGTCTGGACCCGGATTTTGCTGAGAAGTTTCTGAACTTCATCATCAGGGAAGTCATCCGGCATCATGAAGCGATCGCCGCCGAGCATGGCGGCAATACGAAACAGACCGCCTGATGGCGGCCTCAAGAAAAACCCCGGCCCGCCGGATGGCGGCCGAGAGAAAACCCAAGGAGTAAATTGAAATGGCCCTTAAGATTCGTCTCGCCCGTGGCGGCTCCAAGAAGCGTCCGTACTACCACGTCGTTGTTGCCGACGCCCGCTCGCCACGCGACGGCCGCTTCCTCGAAAAGCTCGGTTCCTGGAACCCTATGCTGGCCAAGGAAGATGCAAAGCGCGTTGAGCTGAACGCCGATCGCATCAAGCATTGGCTCGACAACGGCGCGCAGCCGACCGACCGCGTTCTGCGCTTCCTCGCGGAAGCCGGCATCGCTCAGCGCGACGCCCGCAGCAACCCGGAAAAGGCAAAGCCGGGCAAGAAAGCCCAGGAACGCGCCGCCGAGCGTGCCCAGCGCGAGGAAGACGCCAAGGCCGCAGCAGCCGAAGCTGCAGCGGAATAATTTCAGCGTTCCGGCATTTTCGACGGGCGGCATGGCGACATGCCGCCCGTTTTGCTGTTTGCTTTTGATCGCGCGGAGCTTAAATGAAGCGACACAACCGAGATGAAGACCCGCATGGCCAAGCTTGAGAACCCCATTCTGATGGCGACGATCGGAGCCCCTCAGGGCCTGCGGGGAGAAGTGCGTGTGCGGTCCTATACAGCCGATCCCGTGGCGCTTGGCGACTACGGCAACCTCCATAGCGAGGACGGCCGGATTTTCGAAATCCTCGAGATCCGCGAAAGCAAGAATGTCGTGATCATCCGCTTCCGCGGCATCAATGACAGGAATGCGGCCGAGGCCTTGAACGGGCTCGAACTCTTCATCGAACGCGACAACCTGCCCGACGAGGAGTTGGAAGAGGACGAGTTCTACTACGCCGATCTCGAGGGACTGGAAGTGGTCGATCGCGACGGCAAGAGTTACGGGACCGTCAGCGCCATCTTCGACTTCGGCGCCGGCGACCTTCTGGAGCTGAAGGGCGCCGGCCGTCGCCCGGCCCTCATCCCCTTCTCGGAAGCCGCGGTGCTGGAAATCGACCTCGAGGGAGGAAAGATCCTGATCGATCCGCAGGCCGCCGGCTTGACCGAAGAACCCGATGACAGTGGTCCCGGGAAGAGCTTCCGCCGCAAGGGCAGTTAAGGCCTATGGTTTTCCGCGCGACGATCCTGACGCTTTATCCCGAAATGTTTCCCGGCCATCTTGGCCATTCTCTGGCCGGAAAAGCGCTGGAGCGTGGCCAATGGTCGCTCGAAACGATGCAGATTAGGGATTTCGCAGAAGATAAGCATCGAACGGTGGACGATACGCCGGCCGGCGGCGGCGCCGGCATGGTGCTGAAACCGGACGTGCTCGCCCGCGCGATCGACAAGGTCTCGGAAGGAGACAGCCGCCCGCGCCTGCTGATGAGCCCGCGCGGCAAGCCGCTGACGCAGGCAAGGGTGCGGGAACTAGCAGCGGCCGGCGGCGCAGTCATCGTGTGTGGCCGGTTCGAGGGGGTTGACCAGCGGGTCATCGATGCCCGCAGTCTCGAGGAAGTTTCGATCGGTGACTACGTTCTTTCAGGTGGAGAGCCCGCCGCGCTGACCCTGCTCGATGCCGTTGTGCGCATCCTGCCAGGCGTCATGGGCAACGCGCTTTCCGGCACCCATGAGAGCTTCGAGAACGGGCTTCTCGAGCATCCGCACTATACCCGCCCGCAGGTCTTCGAAGGCCGGGAAATACCGGCCGTACTGACCTCCGGAAACCATGCGGCGATCGAAAAATGGCGGTATGAGCAGGCGCTGCGGCTGACGCAGGAACGCCGCCCCGACCTTCTCGCCGATCAGCCCGTCACGAAATAGTAGACGGTGAGCGCCGTGCCCACGGCAACCACGCACCAGCGCAATATGGCTTGCGGCACCCGTCTCGCCATCCAGACGCCCGCATAGCCGCCAAGAGCGCCAGCCGGAATCATGACGATCGCTTCCGGCCAGGCGATCACCCCGCCACCGACGAAAATGACGATCGCCACCGCCGCAATCAGCATCGAGAGAAGATTCTTCAGCGCATTGAGATGGTGATAGCTGCCTCCGGTGGTGAGGCCGAGTACCGCCAGCATCATGATGCCCATACCGGCGCCGAAAAAGCCGCCATAGATTGCCGTCGGAAGCTGCGCTGCCACGCTCGGCAGCGAATTGGCTGGGCGCTCGGCGGATGCTTTCGGCTTCAGCCAGGGACCGGCAGCGAATACGGCCGTGGYGGCGGCCAGTAGCCACGGCACGATGGCGCGAAAAGATGGATTGTCGAGCGACAGGAGCAGCAGCGATCCCCCAATGGCTCCGATCACCGAGACGACTGCCAGAGCAAGTGCGCTGCGCCAGCGGCTGGATATCTCGTCCCAATAGGCGAGCGTTGATGTGACGTAGCCCGGAAACTGTACGATGGAAGAGGTGGCATTGGCCGAAATGGGCGGTATGCCGCCAAGCGTCATGGCCCCGAAAGTCAGGAACGTGCCGCCACCGGCAATGGCATTGACTGCGCCGGAAAGAAAGCCGGCGACGAACAGGAATACGATAGAGGCAAGGGTCATCAGCGGATTCGGAACTTGGAGCTTTTACGTGAAGGAGCGAGTACAGGCAAACGAGGATACCCGCCTGAGCAGGCGGGTATCCTCTTGATCGGAGGGAATCAGGCGAAGGCAGGCTTGCGGCGTGCGCCCGCCCTCAACATGAAATATACGGCGCCACCGATAGCCACGCCGAAGAACCATCCGTAGGTCCCCCACCAGGCCGGCAGTATCGTGGTGAAGGTCGGCAGGATGGAGGAAAAGAGCGCGCCGACCGCAAAGGCGATGAAGGCATTGCCGTGCCAGCCGTTCTGGAAGCGGAACTCGCCATCTTCTCGGTAAAGCGCCTCCACGTTGAGCTGGCTCTTTCGGATGAGATAGTAATCGACCATCATGATCCCGAAGATCGGGCCCATCGTGGAACCGATGAAGTTGACGAAATGCGCCGCACCCGTTTCCCATGGCGCGAACGGATAGAGCGCAAGCGCGATCAGCGCGGCGATGTATCCGCCTCGCTTGAAGGATATCTGGCGCGGAAAGACATTCGCGAAGTCGAATGCCGGCGAAACGAAGTTCGCCACTACGTTGATACCGAGCGTCGCCACCGCGAAAGTGAGCGCGGCGAGCAAGGCTAGGAACCAGCTATCGAATTTCGCCGAAATCTGATCCGGATGCAGCAGGACTTCACCATAGACGGCGTAAGCGGCCGTGGTGGTCACGCCGGCAACCAGGCAGAAGGCTAGGAGATTGATCGGCAGTCCCCAGAGATTGCCCTTCCGCAAGGTCTTCTCATCCTTCGCATAGCGCGAGAAATCGCAGAAATTCAGATAGAGGGCCGCAAAATAGGTGATCCAGGTTGCCGCTACCGCTGCAAGCGCAGCGAACGACCCCGGCTCGCCGGGCACGCCGGCGTCCTTGGTCTTTTCGATAAGAACATCCCGCGGAATTTCGGAGCCGAATGAGAACGTGCCGGATTTCACGAGCAGATAAACGGCAAGGATCAGCATCATGATCCAGACCGCCGGGCCCGCCCAATCCTGGAACTTGCGGACGGTTTCCATGCCGCGCTGGATAATCAGCAACTGCAACGCCCAGACAATCACGTAGCAGATCACCTCGAGCGTCGAATGACCGAGCATGTGGCTGCTCTGGTGGAAGGCAAGCAGGCTTTCGTTCCGGATGAGCAGCGCCACGATGGCGCCCGAGGCGGCCGCGGTCTGAGCGCCGTACCAGAAGCAGGCTACGACCGCGCGGACGAGTGCCGGCGCGTTGGCTCCGAACGTGCCGAAGGAAGCGCGTGCGAGCACCGGGAACGGCACGCCGGTACGCACGCCGGCATTGCCCACCAGGCTCATGAGGGCGAAGATCACCAGCGAACCGATGCCGATCGCGATGACGAAATTCACGAAACTGCCGCAGAGCAGGAAAAGGCTTGCCGCAAGATAATAGCCCCAAAGGCTGTGGACGTCGGACGTCCAGACGTTGAAAATGCTGAAAGCGCCCCATCTCCGCTCCTCGGCGGGCGCAAGATCCTCGTTGTACAACGATGGCGACGGATTGCTGACCGACATGATATCCCCTCCCATGCCTTCCTTGGAGCCATTGGCTCCGTAGCAAGTCTGCTGCTTATCTCGGCATTTGACAAATTGTTAATCACACCATGCACAGCCTTCGTCTTCGCCATCCTGCCCGCAAGTACCGAAGCCCTCGGGAATTTTTCCATTAAGGGATGACAATCGGGACTCTTTCGTGTATTGGCGCACCCGGAAATGGGACATAATCCCGTYGACCAGCAAGCAAAGAATGGCGAATCCGCTCTGCCTGACGGCAAATCCCGAGGCTTGATCCAAGGGATATCATCGAGCGCTCTGGCTGTTTCWGAAGAACTTAGAGGTTTGACCGATGAACATCATCCAGGAATTGGAAGCCGAACAGGCCGCCAAGATCGCCGCTCAGCGCACCCTTCCGGAATTCTCTCCGGGCGACACCGTCCGCGTCAACGTTCGCGTTCGCGAAGGTAACCGTACCCGCGTACAGGCCTATGAAGGCGTCTGCATCGCTCGCTCCGGCGGCGGTCTCAACGAAAGCTTCACTGTCCGTAAGATCTCCTACGGAGAAGGCGTAGAGCGCGTTTTCCCTGTCTACTCGCCGCTCGTCGAAAGCGTCGATGTCGTCCGTCGCGGCAAGGTCCGCCGCGCCAAGCTTTACTACCTGCGCGATCGCCGCGGCAAGTCGGCTCGTATCGTCGAGAACACCGGCACCCGCGCCCGCAAGTTGAACGAAGCCGAGCGCCAGGCTCTTGCTGAAGAGAAGGCACGCATCGAGGCAGAGAAGGTGGCAGCCGCCCAGGCTCTCGCCGCAGAGAAGGCCGCAGCGGAAGCCGCCGAGGCAAAGGCAGCAGCAGAAGCACAGGCAGCAGCGGAAACCTCCGCCGAATAAGCTTCGAACAATCATTCTGAAAAAGGCGGTCTTCGGGCCGCCTTTTTTGTTTCCTCTCGGCGGCGCGGCAAATGCCGGCCTTGCCATTCACTTTTGAAGTGTGAGACTTTTCCGCCGTTCACTTCATGAGGGGTTTCCAATGCTCTCCCGTCGCCCGTTCCTCGCCGGCCTTGCTGCACTCCTCTTTGCGCCGCTTTGCGGCCAGGCAGCGGAACTGCCCGATCTCGGCGGACGCGCCGTGGTCGTGGTGACGGAAAACGCCTATCCCCCGCTGCAGTTCGTCGATCCCAAAAGCGGCGCGGTGATCGGCTGGGAATACGATGCGATGAACGAGATCGCCAAACGTCTCAATTTCAAGGTGGAATATCAGAACACCAGTTGGGATGCGATGATCCAGGCCGTCGCGGACGGGCAGTACGATATCGGCATGACTGGCATCACAATTAAGGACGACCGCAAGGAGAAGGTGGATTTCTCCGATCCTTACATACGCTCGCAGCAGCTCATGCTGGTGCGCAGCGATGAGGCCCGGTTTACCGATGCCGAGAGCTTTGCGGGGACCGAGGGCGCTCTCATCGGTGCTCAGCCGGGGACAAGCCCGTTCTACACGGCGGTCTACGAAATCCTCGACGGCAATGAACAGAACCCGCGCATCAAGCTCTTCGAAACCTTCGGAGCGACGGTGCAGGCGCTGAAGGCCGGCGATGTCGATCTGGTGCTGACGGACAGCACCGCCGGTGAAGGCTATGTGAAGGCCTCCGGCGGCACATTGAAGATCGTCGGTGAGCCGCTGGGTACGGAAGACTTCGGCTTCATCTTCAAGAAAGGGTCCGATCTCGTCGCGCCGGTCAACGCCGCAATCGCCGCGCTGAAGGCCGACGGCACGCTGGATAAGCTGAACAGGAAGTGGTTCCTCGACTACAAGATGGGCCAGTGAGCCTCATGAGGGCTTCCGGTCAGAAGGTCGCCGTACCGCAGGACTTTCCCTGGTGGCTCGCCGCTTTCGGGATGCTTTGCCTCGTGCTGGCCGGCGTGATCGCCYTCAACGAACTTTATGCGCAGGTCTTCGGCGTCGTCATCAAGGGAATCGGCATAACGATCGGCGTGACRCTTGCCGCCTTTTTCCTGGCGACCGTACTTGGCCTCGGCATCGCGCTGGCTGGCCTTTCCGGCAATATCGTGCTCCGGCAGGCGGCACGCTTCTATGTCGAGATGATCCGCGGCATACCGATCCTCGTCCTGCTTTTCTACATTGCCTTCGTCGGCGCACCGGTCTTCGTGACGCTCTACAATTGGGCGCTGAAGCCATTGATCAACAGCGGCCTGGTGGAAAGCCTGCTCGTTCGGGATGTTTCTCTGCTTTGGCGAGCCGTGATTGCGCTGACGATCGGTTATGCCGCCTTCATCRCCGAGATATTCCGCGCGGGGTTCCAGTCGGTCGACGAGGGTCAGATCGAGGCAGCGAAGGCGCTTGGCCTYACCCGCTTCCAGCGCTTCCGRCTGATCGTTTTCCCACAGGCGATGCGGGTGATCTTTCCACCYCTCTCCAATGATTTCGTATCGATGGTGAAGGATAGTTCGCTCGTCTCCGTGCTCGGCGTTGCCGACATCACACAGATGGCCAAGGTTTATGCAGCCGGCTCGTTCCGCTTCTTCGAGACCTATTCGATCGTCACCTATATCTATCTCCTGTTGACGATTGGACTTTCGCTTGTCCTGCGAAGCGTCGAGAGACGCCTGCGCACCAAGAGTTCTCCTATCGGACGCGCTAAGCTGGAGAGATGATGCCAACAGCTTCAAGATTGCCGCGCCCCGCAAAAACTGCTAGAAGCTCACGCCATGGGATCGAAATTCGGATGCCTCGCGAAGCAGTTCATCGTGCTGCAGGACCACAAGCGCCTGCCGGCACGGTTCTATGCGCGCGTCTCCGGGGCGCTTTGCGACCGACTTAGCTGACTTCACTCAGCATGAGGCAGCCAGCAGCTGCCGACCCAAATCCTTTCAGTCAGCATTACGGATAGCAGCCATGAGCGCACCCCGCACCCTCTACGACAAGATCTGGGACGACCATGTCGTCAGCCAGGACGAGAACGGCACCTGTCTTCTCTATATCGACCGTCACCTCGTGCATGAAGTGACGAGCCCTCAAGCTTTCGAAGGCCTGCGCATGGCCGGCCGCAAGGTCCGCGCGCCGGAAAAAACGCTCGCCGTCGTCGACCATAACGTTCCGACGACCGCCGACCGCCATGAGGGCATCAAGAACGAGGAAAGCCGCATCCAGGTCGAGGCGCTCGCGCAGAATGCCAAGGATTTCGGCGTCGAATATTATTCCGAGAAGGATGTCCGCCAGGGCATCGTCCATATCGTCGGGCCGGAACAGGGCTTCACTTTGCCTGGCATGACGATCGTCTGCGGTGACAGCCACACCTCCACTCATGGCGCTTTCGGCGCCCTCGCCCACGGCATCGGCACGTCGGAGGTCGAGCATGTTCTCGCTACCCAGACGCTGACGCAGAAGAAGGCGAAGAACATGCTGGTGCGCGTCGACGGGAAGCTTCCCGAAGGCGTCACCGCCAAGGATATCATTCTCGCCATCATCGGCGAGATCGGCACCGCCGGCGGCACCGGCCATGTGATCGAGTTCGCCGGTGAGGCGATACGTTCGCTCTCCATGGAAGGCCGCATGACCGTCTGCAACATGACGATCGAAGGCGGCGCCCGCGCCGGCCTCATCGCTCCGGACGAGACCACCTTCGCGTATATCAAGGACAAGCCGCGCGCTCCCAAGGGCAAGGCTTGGGACATGGCGCTCGACTACTGGAAGACGCTGCACACGGAAGAAGGCGCGCATTTCGACAAGGTCGTCGTGCTCGATGCAGCCAACCTGCCGCCGATCGTCTCCTGGGGCTCTTCGCCGGAAGATGTCATCTCGGTGCAGGGTGTCGTACCGAACCCCGATGACATTCAGGAAGAGACGAAGCGAGCCTCCAAGTGGCGTGCCCTCGAATATATGGGCCTGCAGCCCGGCACTAAAATAACCGATATCGCCATCGATCGCGTCTTCATCGGCTCGTGCACCAACGGCCGTATCGAGGATCTGCGTGCCGCGGCCAAGGTCGTCGAAGGCAGGAAGGTTGCTTCCACGGTCAACGCCATGATCGTGCCGGGCTCCGGCATTGTGAAGGAGCAGGCGGAAGCCGAGGGGCTCGACAAGATCTTCAAGGAAGCTGGCTTCGAATGGCGCGAGCCGGGCTGCTCCATGTGCCTAGCGATGAACGACGACCGCCTGAAGCCGGGCGAGCGCTGCGCCTCCACCTCGAACCGCAATTTCGAGGGCCGTCAGGGCTATAAAGGCCGGACCCATCTCGTCTCGCCGGCCATGGCGGCCGCCGCCGCGATCGCCGGCCATTTCGTCGATATCCGCGAGTGGAAGTAAGGCTACGGTCTGCTGGAGACATAAATGCCGCCCTTCAGGGCGGCATTTTTCTTGAAAGTCGCTCTTTAAACAGGAGACCCGATCGGCGCTTCGCGACATAATAACGAAAGTGTCAGAAGAGGGAGCTTTCATGCCGGGGAGACAGAAAGCAGCGCACAACGACCCGCATCGCCGGTTGATTCTGCTGCGGCACGCAAAGTCCGCATGGCCGGAAAACGTTCCCGACCGGGAGCGGCCCCTTGCAGCACGAGGAGAAAAAGCCGCGCCCCTCATGGGAGACTATATGGCCCGCAAGGAACTCATTCCCGACCTTGCTCTCGTTTCTCCCGCCCGGCGAACCCGGGAAACATGGGCTCTGGTCCGCGACAAGCTACCGGAGGCGGTGGAAGCCCGCGAATGCCCAGAGCTTTACGAAACGGCATCGCCCAAAATTCTCCGGTTTCTGCAAAGCATCGAAGCCACCTATCGAAATCTTCTTATCGTCGGGCACAATCCCGGTCTTCAGGAACTGGCGCTCTTGCTGACGGGAACAGGAGATGCGGATCCCCGTGAGAGAATGATCGAGAAATATCCCACGGCCGCACTCGCCGTGCTCAACTTCGCCATCGCCTCCTGGGCAGATATCAAACCCGCCCAAGGCCATCTCGAGCATTTCATCACACCACGCTCACTCAGATGAAATGAAACTGCCTTATAGAACCCGCACTACGGTTCCCTTGCGCATGAAGCGGATCAATCGTCTCATATCGGCGAGGCTTACGGCAACGCAGCCCGCCGTCGGCTGATATCCAGGCTTGATCAGGTGGAAAAAGATGGCCGACCCACGATGGCGCCGGCGCGAGGTGATGTTCCAGTCGAGTACGAGGCAGATGTCATAGAGGCCGTCCTGGCGCATCATCTCCTCATGGCTTCGGTGGAAAGGCGCCTTGACCAGGCGATTGTAGGAGGCATGCTCAGGCTGGTCGCACCACAGCATGTCCTTGCGGATTCGCCTTATCGGCAAGGACGTGGCGAGCGATCGCACCCGATCTCCGCGCGTGAACCCGTAAAGCAGCGGCATTGCGGCAATCGGCGTTGCGCCATCTCCTTCTCTCTTGAGAATGCTGCGCCCAGAGCGGCCGATCGCTGCTGGAACCGTAATTCCCCCGAAGTTGATGATCGCGCGCGTGGAGCAGCGGGGAGCGGCCCGTACCGTCACGACACCGCGCGAACCCGTTCCCCTCTTTCGAAAATGCGCCATTTTTCTCACAAGTTTTTGCTTTGAAAATGATTTCGTTTGAATTCATAGCACGATGGGACTTAGATCAAGCGCCCGAACCAATTGTGCCGCTGAAAACTATCGGCCGGCGCTGAGCGAAGACGCGAGACGAGAGGCAAGGACGTATGGCAGCGCGGACGATTCTGCTGGTGGACGACGATAACGATCTGCGCGAGACGCTGGTGGAGCAGCTATCGCTCTATGACGAATTCAACCTCCTGCAGGAAGCCACAGCCACCAAGGCCATGGGCGCGGCAAAAGCCAGCCAGGTCGATCTCCTCATCATGGATGTCGGCCTGCCGGACATGGACGGCCGTGAAGCGGTGAAGCTGCTGCGCAAGAACGGCTTCAAGGCGCCGATCATCATGCTGACCGGCCACGACACCGATTCTGATACCATTCTCGGCCTTGAGGCGGGCGCCAACGACTACATCACCAAGCCCTTTCGGTTTGCCGTGCTTCTCGCACGCATCCGGGCCCAGCTCCGGCAATACGAACAGAGCGAAGACGCGACCTTTACGGTCGGTCCCTATCTCTTCAAGCCAAGCCAGAAACTGCTCACCACCGAGGATGGAAAAAAAATCCGGCTAACGGAAAAGGAAGCGGCCATCATCCGCTATCTCTATCGTGCCGGCCAAAAGGTGGTGACCCGCGACGTGCTCCTCGAAGAAGTCTGGGGCTATAATTCCGGCGTGACCACCCATACGCTCGAAACGCATGTCTACCGCCTGCGCCAGAAGATCGAGCGCGATCCTTCCAATGCCGAGATCCTGGTGACCGAAAACGGCGGCTACAAGATCGTTCCTTAAGAAGAATATCCATGGCGCTTGCCGATGACATACACCTGATTTCCCAGGTTCCGCTCTTCCGGGGGCTGGATGGCGATCAGTTGCGGCTGATCGCGTTCGGCGCTGAGCGGCGGGGCGTGGCTGCGGGCCAGGAGCTTTTCCGCGAAAGATCGCCGGCCGAGAGTGCCTTTGTCGTGGCAAGCGGCCGATTCGAGTTATTGGCCGCCGGGCGCGACGGCAATCTCGTCGCCGAGAAGGTCGCCGGGCCGGGCACGCTGCTTTCGGAGCTTGCGCTCGTCACCATGGTGGAACGCAAGTTCACCGCGATTGCTCTGGAGGATTCCGAAGCGCTGCGCATCACCCGCACGCTCTTCCACCGGCTGCTGGAGGAGTATCCCCAAGTGGGCCGCGCCGTCGAAGCGCGCATACGCGAAAACATCGCGGATCTCGCCAAAGCGGCCGCTGCCATGCAGCACCGCTTTCGCTGATACTCCATTTCAGATCTTGAAGACCGCCGTGACCGGCACATGGTCGGATGGCTGGTTCCAGCCGCGCGCTTCCTTCAGCACCTCGATACGCTCCAGAAAAGGACCGAGATCGGCGGACGACCAGATATGGTCGAGCCTGCGGCCCTTGTTCGCGGCTTCCCAGTCCTTGGCGCGGTAGCTCCACCACGTATAGATCTTTTCCGGCTCCGGCGTGTACTGGCGCATCAGGTCGAGCCAGCCGCCCTTGGCGATGACCTCCTTCATGCCATCGGTCTCGACAGGCGTATGGCTGACGATCTTCAAGAGCTGCTTGTGCGACCAGACATCATGTTCGAGGGGCGCGATGTTGAGATCTCCGACGAGGATGGAGGAGATGCCCGGCATGGCATCGGCCTTCAGCGACTTCATCTCCTCGATGAAATCCAGCTTGTGGCCGAACTTCGGATTGATCGTGCGGTCCGGCTCGTCGCCACCGGCGGGAACGTAGAAGTTATGAAGCCTTATGCGCCGCGAACCACGTTCGAAGATCGCCGAAATGTGGCGCGCATCGCCGACCCCGCAATAATTCTGCCGATGGTCTTCATGAAGCGGCACTTTCGAAGCGATGGCAACGCCATGATAGCCTTTCTGGCCATGAATGATGATGTGCCCGTATCCGAGGTCCTTCAGCGGCTGGAGCGGAAACTCCGGCTCCATGCACTTTATCTCCTGCAGGCAGAGAATATCGGGCTTGTGGCGGACGAGGAACTGCTCGACGATCGGCATGCGCAGCCGCACCGAGTTGATGTTCCAGGTCGTGATCGAAAAAGTCATGCGCTGTMCCTCGCTTGGCCAGCGAGGTTTAGGAGATTTCATGGGCGCTGAGAAGCGAAAAGGCGGCCATTCCGGTCGCCTTCCAAGGCCTTGCCCCGTCAGTTACGGCTGCGGGGGCGATGCACTTCCGCATAGGGAATGTTGAAGACCTTGTCATCGAGGCCCATGCCGGTCTTGACGTTGTATATCATCACCGACGTGTCCTTGTTCTGAGCATCGGTGATGGTCCACTGGCGCAGGTCGTAAGTCTTGGAATCGAACATCATCGTGATGGTCGAATCCCCGAATATCGTCTTGTTGCCGAGAACGATCGTCGTCAGATCGTCCTCCACACGCACGCCGCGCACCATCTGGTTCGACAGGTCGATCTTGCTTGCCAGCAGCAGGCTCAGCGGCGTCTTGGAGAGCGGATAAAGGTCCCACGTCTTCAGCTTCATATTGCCGATGACAACGTTCTTACCATCGGCAATCACGCGGATCGGCGAGGGATCGTCGAAATTGAAGCGCAGCCGGCCGGGACGTTCGATGAAGAATTTTCCGCCCGTTTGTTCACCGCGGGGGCCGAACTGCACAAATTCGCCCATCATCGTTTTGACCGAGGAAAAATGATCGGCGATGCGCTGTGCCGCCGCGGAGCCACCGGCGCCTTGGGCAAAGCCGGATGCCGGTGTAAGGACCGCGGCTGCCAGGCCTGCAAGACCGAGAGAAAACTGCCTGCGGCCGATAGCGCCCGAAAGGATGGTTTTTTGGTTCTTCATTTGTATCTCCTTCCGCTGCTTCCTGCGCGTGAAAGGCGGCGGCTTGATGGCCCGGCGCCCTCTTCAACAACCTGTTACCGCTCGAGGATATCCGCCTCGGTCGGAACCAGAATCTCGCGCTTGCCGGCGTGGTTCGCCGGTCCGATCAGCCCCTCTTTCTCCATTCGCTCGATGAGCGAAGCGGCACGATTATAGCCGATGCCCAGCCTGCGCTGGACGTAGGAAGTGGAAGCCTTGCCGTCACGCAGCACGATCGCCACCGCCTGGTCATAGGGGTCGTCCGATTCAGAAAGGTTGGAAGTACCGGCAGGTCCGCCGCCGTCGCCATCCTCGTCGTCATCGGCCGTGATCGCATCGAGATATTGGGGTGCGCCCTGAGTTTTCAAGTAGGCAACGATCTCCTCGACTTCGATGTCCGAGACGAACGGCCCATGAACGCGCTGGATACGGCCGCCGCCGGCCATATAGAGCATGTCGCCCATACCGAGGAGCTGTTCCGCTCCCTGTTCGCCCAGGATCGTTCGACTGTCGATCTTGGAGGTCACCTGGAAGGAGATGCGGGTCGGGAAGTTTGCCTTGATCGTGCCCGTGATGACGTCGACAGATGGACGCTGGGTCGCCATGATGACGTGGATGCCGGCTGCGCGAGCCATCTGCGCCAGACGCTGAACCGCGCCTTCGATATCCTTGCCGGCGACCATCATCAGGTCCGCCATCTCGTCGATGATAACGACGATATACGGCATAGGCTGGAGATCGAACTCCTCCGTCTCGTAGATCGCTTCGCCCGTCTGGCGGTCGAAGCCGGTCTGCACCGTGYGGGTCAACACCTCGCCCTTTGCAAGGGCCTGCTCAACTCGGGTGTTGAAGCCGTCGATGTTTCTGACCCCGATCTTCGACATCTTCTTGTAACGCTCTTCCATCTCGCGGACGGTCCACTTGAGCGCAACCACCGCTTTCTTCGGATCGGTAACGACGGGAGAGAGTAGATGCGGGATGCCGTCGTAGACGGAGAGTTCGAGCATCTTCGGATCGATCATGATCAGACGGCATTTTTCCGGTGTATAGCGGTAAAGCAGCGACAGGATCATGGTGTTGATGGCGACCGATTTACCGGAGCCCGTCGTACCTGCGACGAGCAGGTGGGGCATCTTGGCAAGATCGGCGACCACCGGCTCTCCGCCGATCGTCTTGCCGAGTGCCATGGCGAGCTTGGCCTTGCTCGCCTCGAAATCCTTGCTGCCGATCATTTCGCGCAGGTAGACCGTCTCGCGCGTGCGGTTCGGCAGCTCGATACCGATCGCATTTCGCCCGGGAACCACAGCCACACGGGCAGCGATCGCGCTCATCGAGCGGGCAATATCATCTGCCAGGCCGATGACGCGGGAAGACTTGATGCCTGGCGCCGGCTCCAGTTCGTAGAGCGTGACCACCGGGCCGGGACGGACATGAATGATCTCGCCCTTGACGCCGAAATCCTCCAGCACGCCTTCCAGCATGCGAGCGTTCTGTTCCAGCGCATCAGCCGAAAGAGAGGCGTCGCGGGCGACCGCTTTCGGCTCGGCGAGCAGATGAATGGAGGGAAGCTGGAAGCCGTCGGGATCGATGAAGGAAGCCTGAGCCTCGCGCACTACGCGGGCGCTCGGCTTCGGCGGGGCCGCAGCAGGAGTGACGCGCGACGCCATTCGTGCACCGGCCCCGACCGGCTGCGGCGCCCGTGAGGCTACGAAGGGCGCATCGTCGTCGTCCGGCAGGATACCGGCGGGACGACGGGACATGTCCATGTCGAAGGGCGTATCATCATCCTCGTCATCGTCGTCGTCGATGGACATTGCGGGGGCAGCGACCACGCGACGGGAGCCACTCGCTGCGGACGAGGAACCGTCGAGCGACGGCTCAAGCCGGCGTCCCGGAGAGCCCGATGCAGCCTTGGCACGCATCGGCTCGTTGAGCGTGCCGAATTCGTCCTCGTTGAAATCATAGGGCTGGTCGAAACTGACCCTCGCACGCGGCTTGATCCCTGCCAGACGGCGCAGCCTAGCCTGAGCAATGTACCAATAATGGGCAAGCGCTCCGAAGGCCAGGAAACCGGCAAAGCCGCGTTCGTCATCCTCGTCTTCCTCGGCCTCCTCCCGTTTCGAACGGGCCTTGGCGGCCGCGACCGGTGCCTCGTCATCCTCGCTGTCTTCAAAGGCCTCGCCGACCAATCCGGATGCGAAGAGCAGCAGCCAGGCGGAGGGCAGCGCGAAAACAACGCCCAGCACGGTGGCGACGATACCTGTCGGATAGGTGCCGACGAAGAGAGCCGGGAAGCGCAGGATCATATCGCCGATGACACCACCGATGCCGTTCGGAATCGGCCAGGTAGGCGGCGCCGGAAAACAACCGAGCGTGGCTGCTGAAAGCAAAGTGCCGCCCCCCCAGGCCGCAAGTCGCGCAGGGATACGGTGATACCTGCGGCCGGAGATCAGGGCGAGTGAGAAGGCAAGTACCGGCAAAAGTGCAAGCAGACTGGCAAGCCCCAGGAACTGCATCATCAGATCGGCGAAGGCAGCACCGGCAAAGCCGAGCAGGTTGGTCGGCGGATTGTCGGTAGCATAGGAGAAGCTCGGATCGGCGACGTTCCAAGTGGCAAGTGCCGCGACGGCAAGTGCCAAGGCGATGAACAGGCCGAAGCCGGTGAGCGCCATGAGCTGGCGGATGACGAAGGCGGTCAGCACCAAGCGGGTGGACCTGGTTTCCATTGCCGCCGAACTGCTTCTGCCCATCGTGTTTGCCCGTCTGTCCCTGCCAAGCGCCATCCATGCGAATCGATCGCGGGGCGGCCGATTGTGCTATTTCAGCCAAGACTAAGGTGCGGGTGGTTAATGCCCCTTTAACCACGATCCGGCGCGGCAATGCAAAAAGCCCGGACCGATGGTCCGGGCTCAAAGCGGGCTTTCGAACGAAAGCCGTGGCGGGCTCTCTTGCGGCGGCACGTATGTACCGCCGCGAACCCCTTGATTACTGATGGTATGCCGCTTCGCCGTGGGAGGCGAGATCGAGACCTTCGCGTTCGGCTTCCACCGTGACCCGCAGGCCGACGATCACATCCACGATCTTGTAGAGGATCGCGGAGACGACGCCGCACCATACGATGGTGATCACGACAGCAGTGAGCTGGGTCATGAACTGGCTGCCCATCGTCACGCCCTCGGCATAACCGATGCCGCCGAGCGACGAAGAGGCGAAGATGCCGGTCGCCAGCGCGCCGAAAAGGCCGCCGACGCCATGAACGCCGAAGACGTCCGCCGTGTCGTCATAGCCGAACTTGTTCTTCACCACTGCGATGAAGAAATAGCAGATCGGCGAAACGATAAGGCCCATGACAATCGCGCCCATCGGGCCGGCGATGCCGGCCGCCGGGGTGATCGCGACGAGACCGGCGATCATGCCCGATGCTGCGCCCAGCATGGAAGCCTTGCCGCGGGCGAAGGTTTCCACGATCGACCAAGACACGATCGCAGCGGCGGTGGCGAGAAAGGTGTTGACGGTTGCCAGCATCGCGCCGCCCGAAGCCTCCAGGTTCGAACCCGCATTGAAGCCGAACCAGCCGACCCACAGCATTGCGGCGCCGACGAGAGTGAGCGTCATGGAGTGAGGAGCCATCATGTCCTTGCCGTAACCGACGCGCTTGCCGACCATGATCGCGCCGATAAGGCCCGCGATACCGGCATTGATGTGGACGACGGTGCCGCCGGCAAAGTCGAGCGCGCCCATACCGAACAGCAGACCGTTGGCATCCCAGACCATGTGAGCGATCGGGAAATATACGAAAGTGGCCCACAGGATGCAGAAGAGCACCACAGCCGAGAACTTGATGCGCTCAGCAAAGGCGCCCACGATCAGCGATGGGGTAAGGGCCGCGAAGGTCATCTGGAACAGCATGAAGATGAATTCCGGAATGACGACGCCGTCGGAGAAAGTCGCGGCGGTGGAATCCATCGTCACGCCAGAAAGAAACATCTTGGCCGTGCCGCCGAAATAGGCGCTGGTTGAGCCGCCGAAGGCGAACGAATAGCCATAGATGACCCAGACGAGCATCATTGCGGCACCGACAACCGTGCACTGCATCAGCACCGACAGCATGTTCTTGGCGCGCACGAGGCCGCCGTAGAAGAGCGCAAGGCCCGGCATCAGCATGAAGAACACGAGAAGCGTGCAGATGAACATGAATGCGGTATCGCCCTTCTCAGGAACGGCAGCGGCTGCCTCAGCCGCCGGCGCTGCGGCTTCCTGTGCGAAGGCGGCGACCGGCACGAGGAGAGCTGCGGAGGCAGCGCCCAAGCGTCCGAGAGAGGTTGAAATCTTGGAAAATTGCATTGGTAGTAACTCCCCTGATCGGCCGCGTTAAAGCGCTTCGGTATTGGTTTCGCCGGTACGGATGCGCACGGCCTGCTCGATCGAATAGACGAAGATCTTGCCGTCGCCGATCTGACCGGTTTTGGCGGCTGAGGCGATCGCTTCCACGGCTTTCTCGACGAGGTCAGAGGGGACTGCGATTTCGATCTTCAGCTTCGGCAGAAAACTCACGGCATATTCGGTACCGCGATAGATTTCGGTGTGTCCCTTCTGGCGTCCGTAACCTTTGACTTCGGTAACGGTCAGGCCCTGGATACCGACAGCCGTGAGGGCTTCGCGCACCTCATCGAGCTTGAACGGCTTGATAATGGCCATCACGATTTTCATCTGGCTTCCCATCCTTTGTTTGTCCTCGGCGCGGAGCCGACTCTCCTCATCGCTGGCGGATCATGACAGCGACTGGCGATCTACATTCAAAGGGCGTGCCAGATTCATTGGCACCTTTAATTTATTGAAAAATAATGCATAATGTGTAGGTGCGACAAAAACGGATATTTGAGCGGCGCTTGGATGGCAAAATTATGTGCAAAAATGAGAAATTGCACATAATTTAATCATTTGCTCTTTTCCGAATCAATCCTTCCTGCGCCACGGAGGCAATCAGGCTACCACTGCGGGTATAGAGACTGYCGCGCGTCATGCCGCGTGCGCCGGAAGAACTCGGACTGTCCTGAGTGTAGAGGAGCCAGTCGTCGAAAGCGTGGGGACGATGGAACCACATTGCATGATCGAGACTTGCGACCTGCAGGTCGGGATCGAAAATCGACGTGCCATGCGCATAGAGGGACGTGTCGAGAAGCGTCATGTCGGAGAGATAGGCAAGCACCGCCGCCTGATAATGACGATCGGCGGGAACCTCCCCCACGGTGCGCACCCAGATATCCTGCCTTGGCTCCAATTTGTCCTTGGTGAGATAGTGCACCAGGGAAACGGGCCGGATTTCGATCGGTCGTTCGTGGCTCCAGTATTTGCGCACCGCTGCGGGCGCCTGCGCCAGGAAGAGTTCCCTGAATTCCTTTTCTCCCATCAGCTTTTCCGGCAGCGTAACCGGCGGAATGGCTATCTGATGGTCATAGCCCGGTTCCTCGATCTGGAAGGAAGCGGACATGGAGAAGATCGCCTTGCCGTGCTGCACGGCGACCACGCGCCGGGTGGCAAAGCTTGATCCGTCACGGATCCGCTCCACCTGAAAGACGATCGGCACCGCGGGATCACCTGGCCGCATGAAATAGGCATGCAGCGAATGAACGAAGCGATCCGCAGGTACGGTGYGCTGCGCAGCCATCAGCGCCTGGGCAATCACCTGCCCGCCGAAGACGCGCTGCCAGCCGATCTGCGGACTATTACCGCGGAAGAGGTCCTCCTCGAGCTTCTCGAGGTCGAGCGTGGCGATAAGCTGCCCCATGGCGGACGGGGATTCGGAAGGGCGCGACATTATGGCGAACTCCGGTGATAGGAAGCGGATGCCGGATGATCTATATGCATCGGAGTAACATTCTCAAGTCTCACGGGAGCGGATGAAAATGCTGGACATGCTGGTTGTTGGAGGCGGCTATGTGGGTCTTGCCGCCGCCGTCGCGGTCAAGCAGGCTGCACCACATCTCAAGGTGGAAGTCGTCGAAGCGGCTCCGGAAATGATCTGGGAGAGAGACGAGCGCGCCTCTGCCATTATCACTGCAGCCACTCGCATGCTGGAAGTTCTCGGACTATGGGAAGAAATCCTGCCCGACGCCCAGCCGATTAACCGGATGATCGTCACCGATTCCCGTACTTCCGATCCGGTGCGGCCCGTCTTCCTCACCTTCGACGGTACAGTAGAGGAAGGCAGACCATTCGCCCACATGATTCCGAATGTCGCCATGGTACGCGCGCTCAGGTGCGCTTGCGAGCGGCTCGGCATCACCATCCGGCATGGGCTTTCGGCAACCGGGTTCGAGACCGGCAGCACGAGAACGATCGTCACCTTCTCGGATGCCTCGACGACGGAGACCCGTCTGCTGGTCGCTTGCGACGGCGTGCGCTCCAAGCTTCGCGACATGGCCGGCATCCGCACCGTCTCCTGGGACTACGGCCAATCCGGCATCGTCGCGACGGTCGCGCATGAGCGGCCGCATGAGGGCATGGCCGAAGAACATTTCCTGCCTTCCGGCCCCTTCGCGATTCTGCCGCTTACGAACAACCGTTCATCGCTCGTCTGGACTGAGCGCTCGGATGAAGCAGAAAGGCTGGTCGCGTCCRACGATCTGGTATTCGAGGAGGAATTGCAGCGTCGCTTCGGCCATAAGCTCGGTGAATTGACTGTCATCGGCGAGCGCCGCGCCTTTCCGCTGGGACTGACCCTTGCACGCGCCTTCGTCGCTCCTCGCTTTGCTCTTGCCGGAGATGCAGCGCACGGCATCCATCCGATCTCCGGACAGGGGCTCAATCTCGGCTTCAAGGATGTGGCAGCACTTGCCGAAACGGTGGTCGAAGCCGATCGGCTCGGACTCGATATCGGCGCGCTCAACGTGCTGGAACGCTACCAATCCTGGCGGCGCTTCGATACGTTCCGAATGGGCGTGACGACCGACGTGCTGAACCGGTTGTTTTCCAACGACGTCACTCCGATCCGCATTGCCCGCGATTTCGGTCTCGGCGTGGTCGAACGGCTGCCGGCGCTCAAGAACTATTTCATCAGCCAGGCCGCGGGCAAAACCGGCGAAAGCGGGCCAAAACTCCTGGCCGGACAGGCGATCTAATCCTCCAGTCGCCTTGCCTCGGAAACCAGCATGATCGGAATGCCGTCACGGATCGGATAGGCAAGCTGGGCGCTCCGCGAAACGAGTTCGTTGGTTTCCCTGTTGAAGGAAAGCCGGCCCTTCGTCAGCGGGCAGACGAGGAGATCGAGGAGTTTTGGATCGACCTTGCTGAGCTTTTCGTCCATGGTCTTACCTATTGCAGGATCGTGTCGGAATCGCCGAAATCCCGGGCAAGCAGGATCTGCGTGATGGCAATCAGCGTTTCGGCACGGCTTTTCAGGTCGGGTGCCTCTAGGAGCGCCTGTTTTTCTGCTGGACCGAAGGGCGACATCATCGAGAGCGAGTTGACGAGCGTGCGGTTGCCGGCGCGCTCGACGCTCTCCCAATCCGCCTCCAGCTTATTGGCGTCGAGATAGGCCCTGAAGACGCGCAGCAATTCGGCGCGATCGACCGCGCTTTCCTCATCCTCCTCGAAGGAGAGGTCGGCCACCATCGGGGCAATGCGGAAGGTTCGGTAGGGATGCCCCGCGCCCACCTCATCCAGGAGACGGAAACGGCAAATGCCGCTGATCGAAATGATATAGCGGCCATCGCCGGTCTCGGCGAAGGACGTGATGCGCCCGATGCAGCCCACGGTACTGAGCGGAGGGCGAGAGTTTTCAAGCGGCTCGGCGGCTTCCTGAAGCGAGGGTTGAACGATGCCGATCAACCGGCTTCCAGCGAGAGCAGCATCGAACATGGCCAGATAGCGCGGCTCGAAGATATTGAGCGGCAACTGCCCGCCCGGCAACAACAAGGCGCCTGTGAGAGGAAATACCGGGATTGCGTCGGGCAAATCCTCCCGCTTCACATACCTCGCATTTCCCACGATCATGGGACCATCACCTCCGGACGCTCGCCTATGGCACAAACTCTACCGACCAGAATGTGGTGCGGCGGCGGCTGAACGCAAGTGGGCGCCCCAACCGCCCTACGAGAAGAGGAGCGAAGAAAGCCGGCGCCTGGCCGAAATGGTGGCCGGATCCTTCGGTCCCCACACGTCGAAGAACTCCAGAAGCTGGCGGCGCGCACCGTCATCATCGAACGTCCGGTCCTTGCGCATGATCGTCAGCAGATGTTCGGCAGCTTCCTCACGCATGCCCTGGACGTTCAATATCTTCGCAAGCTTCATCCGGGCTTCGTGATTGTCGGGATGAAGCGCCAGATCGTGCTCTAGCGCCGCCGGATCGCCGAGCTGGCGAGCTTCCTCGATCTGCTCGAGCTTCCGTGCGACAGCCTGGATTGCCACTTCCTTGGCAAGATTTTCCGGAATGGAAGCCAGCATCTGGCTGGCACGCGCCGTCTCGCCCATGGCGATCATGCATTGCATCATGCCGGCCGCGGCTTTGACATTTTCCGGATCGGCCTGCAGGACTGCACCGTAGAGCTGAGCGGCACCCTGGATATCATCCTCATCGAGCTGCTTGTCGGCTTCATCAAGCACGCCTTGGATTTCGGCGGCCTGATCGGCACCGGCCGGACCGGCGAGCTTGTCGATGAACTGACGGACCTGGCTTTCGGGGACTGCTCCCATGAAGCCATCCACAGGCCGGCCATCGACAAAGGCGATAACTGCCGGAATCGATTGGATGCCGAGCTGGCCCGGGATCGACGGGTGATCATCGATGTTCATCTTCACGAGCTTCACCCGTCCCTGGGCCTCGTTGACCACCTTTTCGAGCACGGGAGTGAGCTGCTTGCACGG
The DNA here is from genome assembly GCF_001854865.1 of Rhizobium sp. LCM 4573. Taxonomy (GTDB): domain Bacteria; phylum Pseudomonadota; class Alphaproteobacteria; order Rhizobiales; family Rhizobiaceae; genus Neorhizobium. The sequence continues at coordinate 211,226 of NZ_MDDW01000004.1, forward strand.
CCCGCACCAGGGCGCCCAGAAATCGACGAGCACCGGTTGTTGGCGGGACTCCTCCAGCACATCCTTGGCAAAACCGGCGGTGGACGTGTCACTGATATGGTTGCCGCCACTACCGGCAGGMGCGGCAACGGGCTGGGAGCCATAGTTTGCCGAGGCGGTCATCTGGCCGCCATAGGAGGCACCATAGGACCCGCCATATGGATTGTTGCTGCCGCTCATAGATGTTCTCCCGGAACGCTTTGGATATCAGGCTCTCTTGGCCGCAAAGATCGTATGTCAGTCGGTCACTTTCAAGACAAGCGGCTCATGACCGGTCGCCTTGAGAAAACGGACGAGGTCGTCGCGGCCGATGGAGGTCGTCGCATCATTCGACAGCGGATGCCCGTTGATGATGTCGTGCTTCATAAGATCTTCATCCAGCACGAAGGTAACATTTCCGTCGGTGTCGTTAAAGGCGCCGAAAACCGTCACAGCGCCTGGGATGACCCCGAGATACTCCATCAGTTTTTCCGGCTTGCCGAAAGAAACCCTGCTGGAAGCGCCTATCGCCTTATGAACCGACTTGAGGTCCACCGTGGCGCGCTCCTCCACGGTCAGCACAAAATACTGATCCTTCTTGTCCTTCACGAAAAGATTCTTCGTGTGCCCACCAGGAATTTCGTCGCGCAGGCTCTCCGATTCCGAAACGGTGAAGACCGGCGGATGATTTTTGGTGGAATGGGCAATGCCCAGATCGTCGAGGAAACGGAGGAGATCCTCAGGCTTTTTCGGCGTGGAATTGGTCATGAGTTCGCGGGAAGGACTGGATTTCTGAGATGAGCCGGCGGAACCGGCAGGCGGGCGGCACGACTATAGCTGCATTGCATTGGCCGGCCAAGCGAATGTCCGTTCCTTGCAAGATCCGGCTGCGTCAGGCTGCACTTGCCCGGATTGTTTCCGGCGCCGATCCATGCTGCTCCTTGGATTGCCGATGGAACTTGATGAACTCGGCCGCCGGCAAAGGTTTGGAAAAAAGCCATCCCTGGCCAAAATCCACATGATGTGCCTTGAGGTATTCCGCTTGGCGCTCGGTCTCGATCCCTTCTGCCACGGTGAAAAGCCGAAGCTCCTTCGCCATGCCGATGATATACGGAGTAACGGAACTGGTGGCGGCCTCCATTCCGGCCGTATCGACGAAGGATTTGTCGATCTTCAGGGCGTCCAGCGGCAGCTCCTGGAGATATTGCAGGCTCGAATAGCCGGTTCCGAAATCGTCTATGGCAACGGAATGTCCACGCTGCCGTGCGATCTRCAGGGTCGTTCTGGCCGCTTCGATGTCGATGAAGCCCCGCTCCGTCGCCTCCAGCCAGATTTGTTCATGCCGGATGCCGGTGCCRCGAAGCCGGTCGTCGATGACATCGAGGATACGGCCCGAAGCCATATCCGCCGCGCTAAGATTGATGGCGATATGAACCGTACGATCCTGCAGCAGCACCGTCTTCAGATCGGCGATCACCGTCTCGACCACCTGGTCCGTAATTGGCATGATCAATCCGGTTTCTTCCGCAAGCGGAATGAAAAGATCGGGCCGGACGAGTGAGCCGTCCGGCCTCCGCCAGCGTACCAGCGCCTCCGCGCCGACACATATGCCCGATTTGAGCTCGACGATCGGCTGATAATGGACGACGAACTCCCGCTTTCGGATCGCAACCTCCAAATCCGCAAGCGGGGAGAGGCGCTTGCGGGAAAACCAGGCAATGGTTCCGACCACGAAAGCGGCGATGAATGCACCGATCGGCAGCAGGAGGAGTTGCTCGCTCTTGACCTTGCCGCTCAGATTGGCCTTCGGCTCCATGGCGATCGCGACGAGACCGTCGCCGCGGGACACCGCGAACATCGTGTCTCCCGCCACTCCGCTGCCCGCCTGGCCAAGCACTGAGTGCACGAAGGCTGGATCGGGGCCATTCAATCCGTCGAGCAGCATGCCGTCTGTGTTGGCAATCGCCAGCGATACGGTGTCGTCGACCAGAATATCCACAAAACGGGAGGGAACCACGAGCGCATTATGGCTGCCGAGATGCATGGCAGTCATGCGGTGCCCGTGGCTGATGGCCGGTTGGACGCGAAGCGTAATCTCCATGCCGTCCGGCGTCACGTAATCGACATGAGACTTGGCGACACCCTCGTCGCTCCTGCCCCAGGACGTGCATCTGAGCAAACCGTCGTCGAAATAGCCTACCTCCTCGATCGAAGGCGTGTTGACGGTTATCATCCGCATCCGCCTGATATGCTCCTCCGCGCATCGCGGAAAATCGGCAGCTTCTACCGCCTCGAGCGCCTGTCGTGCATCTTGGAAGGTTCTAGTTGCCCTCAGACGAGCCTGCTCCGCCGCATGCGTGAGGACCGCAAGCTCCTTATCGAGGGCAATCGCCCATGACATATAGGCCATGGCGGCAACGGGGATCGCGGCGCCGAGAAGCCCAAGCATGATCGCGGTGGCGATTATGCGCGAACGCCGCATCTCCATGTCGCCGCTCCTTGCTCCATCAGGGCATTTTGGCGAGCATGAATTAAGAAATCCTGAGAATGGTGGGAAACCGCAGCGGCTTTTGGCCCATGCGATCGATAACCGGGAAAATATGATGGAAATCTGGAGCGGGCGAAGGGATTCGAACCCTCGACCCCAACCTTGGCAAGGTTGTGCTCTACCCCTGAGCTACACCCGCTCATCAAACCTCGATCCGGGGTAGACGCTGGACCGTGGGCCGCGGCTTCTCGCCGGCGACGGGCGCTATATGGCGCAACCGAATTTCAAATGCAACAGGGAAATGACGAGAACGGCCAAGAATTTTTTCACCTGCGAAAAGCCCGGTGTGAGCGCGGCACTCGAAGCGGGACCAGCCAAGTCTTCCCTCCGGCAAGGAAGTTAGCCTGGCCAGCCGCCCAGGAATCACAAAAAAGACCCGCAAGCTCGACTAACCGGTAAGCTACCCAGGAACTATTCTGCGGCCTGGCGAAGCGGCACGAAGCCGATCTGCTGGCGATTGGGGCCCTGCTGCTTGAGGGTGCGCTGTATCTCCTCGTATTCCCGCTCCATTTCGGGTGTCACGGAAGGCCTGGTTTCGGAGAGCGCCTGTTCGAAGTGCTTACGTGCAACCTCCTGAACATCGAGCCTTTCACGCAATGCCAGAAGTCCGGCCCTTCGGGTGAGGTCCTCCAGGTCCGCTCCGGTATAGCGCTCGGTCGCCTGCGACAGGTGGTCGAGATCGACATCGCCGGCAAGCGGCATGTTCCTGGTGTGTATCCCCAGGATCTTCCGTCTGCCCTTTTTGTCCGGAACCGGCACATAGACCAGTTCGTCGAAGCGGCCCGGCCTCAGCAACGCAGGATCGAGGAGGTTCGGCCGGTTCGTGGCCGCCATCACCACGACGCCCTGAAGCTCTTCCAACCCGTCCATTTCAGCAAGCAGCGTATTCACGACGCGCTCCGTCACCGCGGGCTCGCCAATGCCGCCGCCTCGCGCAGGCGCAAGCGAATCAATCTCGTCGATGAACACCACGGTCGGTGCCACCTGCCTTGCCCGCTGGAAAAGGCGGGAAACCTGCTGCTCCGATTCGCCGTACCATTTCGAAAGGAGATCGGAGGATTTGGTTGCGACGAAGTTGGCCTCGGCCTCCCGCGCCACGGCCTTTGCAAGCAGTGTCTTGCCTGTTCCCGGCGGGCCGAACAGAAGGAATCCCTTGGCCGGCCGGATGCCTAACCGCCGGAAGGACTGCGGCGATTTGAGCGGCAGCTCGACACCCTCCCTTAGACGCATCTGCGCTTCGTCCAGCCCGCCAATATCGGCCCAGCCGACATCCGGCACCTGGATCATGATCTCCCGCAGCGCACTTGGCTGAATACGCTTCATGGCGCTCAGAAAATCATCCTGCCTGACGCTGAGATTCTCCAGCACCTCCGAAGAGATGCCTTCACGTAGGTTCAGGTCTGGAAGGATGCGCCTGAGCGAATCCATGGCCGCTTCCCTTGCTAGTGCCCCCAGATCGGCTCCCACGAAGCCATAGGTGGTGCGGGCGATCTCATCGAGATTGACATCCTCCGCGAGCGGCATGCCTCGAGTATGTATGGCCAGGACTTCCCTGCGCCCCTCCTGATCGGGGACGCCGATGACGATCTCGCGATCGAAACGTCCCGGCCGCCGCAAAGCCTCGTCGATGGCATCCCGCCGGTTCGTCGCGCCGATCACCACGATATTCTGACGTGGCTCCAGCCCATCCATTAGCGTCAGAAGCTGGGCGACGATCCTTCGCTCCACCTCGCCGGTTACCTGTTCGCGCTTCGGCGCGATGGAATCGATCTCGTCGATAAAGATAATCGCGGGCGCGCTCTGCCCCGCCTCCTGAAAGACCTGCCTCAGCCGCTCCTCGGACTCGCCGTAACGGCTGCCCATGATCTCGGGACCGGCAATGTGGAAAAAGTTCGCCTCGGTCTCGTTGGCGACGGCGCGTGCAAGCAGAGTCTTGCCCGTTCCGGGCGGGCCATGYAGCAGTACCCCCTTGGGCGGCTCTATCCCCAATCGCTGGAAAAGTTCGGGATGGCGAAGCGGCAGCTCGATCATTTCGCGCACCTGATCCACCGACGAGCCGAGGCCGCCGATATCGTCATAGGTCACATCGGCGCGCCGAGCTTCCTTCGGCTCTTCGTATTGCGGCCGCAATTCGATCACCGTGCCCTCTCCAACCTGGACGACACCGCGCGGCTGGGTGGAAACGACAGCCAACCGGATTTCCTGCAGCCCGTAAGCCGGAAGATCGAACATCCCCCGTACCATTTCATCAGGAATATTGCCCGCGCGAACGCGTTGGTAAATCGAGGTGGAAATCACGTCCCCAGCGACCATCGGCCGGTGCAGAAACGTGCGCTTCAAAGCTTCGCCGGATCCTTCCAGGCGAAGGTTCTTCTGTGCCGGAGCCAACACGATACGAGCGGCAGGCCGGACCTCCGCTTTGCGTATTTCGATAAAATCACCGCTGGAAACGCCCGCATTCACCCGCTGGAGGCCGTCAAGCCGCACGAGCTTGAGGCCCTCATCTTCGGGATAGCCCCGCACGGCAATGGCAGCCGTGTGCCGCTTGCCGAGGATCTCTACGACATCGCCTTCTCGGACATTCAACGCTGCGAGCGCTTCCTGGCTGAAACGCGCCAAGCCGTGGCCGGCATCCTGCGGTCTGGTATTGGCGACTTGAAGCTTTACGCCCTGTTCCTCGGCTTCGGGCATCGGATCCTCCCTCGGAAGTCGATCGGCTTCCAATCAACGAGGCCGTAAATCGATGGTTCCCGAGCCGACGCAAATGTCCCGATCAGTTTTTCGAGAAGACGTAGTCGGTTTCCTGGCGCAGCACCTCGCCGGGCCGCAGCACGGCATTTGGGAAGTTCCCGTGATTAATGGCGTCCGGCCAGACCTGGGTTTCCAGGCAGAAGCCTGCGAAAGGACCGTAGCGCCGTCCCTCCAGACCCAGCACGGGAACGTCGAGCTTGAAGGCAGCATAGAGCTGCACACCGGGCTCCGTCGTCCGCACTTCCAGCGAAACACCGGAATTGACGCTACGCGCAATTGCCACCGAACGTTTTTCCATGCGCTCGGAAGAAAGACAGAAGTTGTGATCGAAAAGCACTTGCTCGCCGTTCTCGGAGCGCTTCATCGGTCCCATTTCCCTCAGATCGAAGGCGCCTTCAACGGACCTGATCTCGCCAGTCGGAACCTGCCTTTCATCGAGCGCGAGGTAATGATCGGCCGCGATCATGATGTCGTGACCGAGGGCGTCCTCCCGCCCGTCGAGATTGAAATAGGAGTGCTGGCAGATATTCGCGATGGTCGGCTTGTCGGTCGTCGATTCATAGACCACCGACAGAACGCCGTCGCCCTTGAGCTGGTAGGTGRCAGCAACGGTGCAATTGCCGGGATAGCCCGCCCGCCCATCCGGATCGATGATCCGCAGCGTGACCTTGTCGGAGGAGAGATCGACGATTTCCCAATTGCGCTTGCCCAGGCCGTCACTGCCGCCGTGCAGATGCGTCACACCCTTCTCGTTGAGTTCGAGCYGATAATCCTGACCGTCGAGCGTGAACTGGCCGCTGCCGATGCGGTTGGCACAACGGCCGGGTGTCGCACCGAAATAGGAAGAGTATCGGGGATAATCGTCGAACGTCTCGAAACCGAGCACAAGCGGCGGCTGATGCCCTTCGAGCCGAAGATCCTGGATCACCGCGCCCCATGTGATGACCTTGGCCGTCAGCCCGCCGCCCGAAAGCGTGACGCGGTAGACCGTTTCACCGGTCGCGGTTTTGCCGAAAACCTCGCGTTGATTTGCCTCGCCCGCCATGTCTCACCTCTCCCGTTCGATCGACCGGTGGCAAACTAGGCTGATTTCCCGTCTCTCTGCAACGTCTCGCCGGCGGAAAAGCTTTTCTAAACCCGTACCGCGCCGATCTTCTCCAGTTCGTACGGGGTAGTCTGGTAGATCTCGTTGATCCAGTTGCCGAAGAGGAGGTGCGCGTGGCTGCGCCAACGGTTCTGCGGCGTGAGTTCGGGATCGTTGTGGGGGAAATAATCGTGCGGCATCTTGATCGGGACACCGGCGTTCACATCACGGAAATACTCATCCGCCAGGGAAGTGGAGTCATATTCCACGTGATTGAACATATAGAGCCGCTTGCCAGCCTCTTCCTGCACCAGGCAGACGCCCATCTCGTCGGATTCCATAAGGATGGCCAGTTCTGACACCTTTTCGATGTCGGTCCTGCGCACTTCAGTCCAGCGCGAGACTGGCACCTGGAAGTCATCCGAAAAGCCGTTGAGATAGACTGAAGAAGGCGCAAGATTGCGGTGGCGATATACGCCGAAAGCCTTCTCCTTCAGCTCGTATTTAGGCACGCCATGGAAGTGATAGATCGCCGCCATCGCACCCCAGCAAACGTTCATGGTCGAGTGCACGTTTGTCTGCGTCCAGTCGAGAATCTTCTGCATCTCGTCCCAGTAGGTGACCTCCTCGAACGGCAGCGTCTCGATCGGTGCACCGGTGATGATGAAACCGTCGAACTTTCGGTCCTTTACCTCTTCCCAGGTCTCATAGAAGGAAAGCAGGTGATCTTCGGAAGTGTTCTTGGCCTTATGGCCGCCGATACGAACAAGCGACAGTTCGACCTGCAGCGGTGTTGCCCCGACGAGACGCGCCATCTGCAGCTCGGTCTTGATCTTGTTCGGCATGAGGTTGAGCAGACCGATCTGCAGCGGGCGGATGTCCTGCCGGACCGCCGCAGTCTCGGTCATAACCCGTACGCCCTCCTGAACGAGCGTGTCGAAGGCAGGTAATCTATCGGGAATTTTGATCGGCATGTATCAACCCACAAATGAAAAAACCGGCGGCGGAAAAAATCGCAGCCGGTCCGTGGGAAGCATCTTCTCGCGGCCCTTTAGCGACTTTTTTTACGTGGCTGCAAGCCGGCCGGCCAAATCACCACGGAATTCTCGACGCTTCAATTACGCCTTGCTTCATTATCCGTCAATGGGAGCAAAATCTTCCACGGGCGCGCCATGCCGTGAAAACCCGGTGGAAGGCGCATAACGGTTGAGGAAGGAGAGCAAGCGGAAGGCAGCTTTCCCTTTTGTCGTTGTTTGCGCTATGGGCAATGCCCATGACCACTTCGACCTTCACAATCCTGCTCGGCGGCGATCTCGCCATTACGGACCGTCTTCGTGCGGAGCTTGCCGGCAGCCGCTTCATCGCAGCCGATAGCGGGATGAAACACGCTGAGGAACTTGGCGTAACGCCGGAACTATGGGTCGGCGATTTCGACTCCACCGACGCCGCGCTCACAGCCAGGTGGCCGGACGTGCAGCGGCAGCCCTATCCTTCTGCCAAGAACGAAACCGATGGAGAGATCGCCACCGCGGAGGCTATCTCCCGAGGCGCCGAGCGGTTGATCTTCGCCGGCGCCATCGGCGGCGAGCGGAGCGACCACCTGCTTCAACACTTCGTCCACGCCATGAGCCTTGCGGAACGGGGCCTGGACATTCTCCTGACCTCCGGCGAGGAAGAGGCCGTTCCGCTTCTGCCGGGCAAGAAAGTCCTCGATCTGCCGAAAGATTCGCTGTTCTCCATCATCGGTTTCTCGGCACTGGAAGGGCTCGACATCACCGGCGCCAGATATCCCTTGAAACAGTTCGGGCTGCCTTTCGGTTCGTCTCGTACGGTTTCCAATGTCGCGGAAGGTCCGGTGGAGTTTTCGCTTTTCGCGGGCAGAGCCATAATCATCGCCCGCCCTCGTGATTTTTCCGGAGCCTGATGCCCGTGGCACCCCCTATCCTCAAACTCGATGATATCTTCCTGAGCTTCGGCGGCACGCCTCTGCTTGCTGGCGCCAACCTTCAGGTGGAACCTGGCGACCGCATCTGCCTCGTCGGCCGCAACGGCTCCGGTAAGTCGACCTTGATGAAGATGGCGGCCGGCATGGTCGAGCCGCAGTCGGGAGAGGTTTTCCGCCATCCGGCGGCGACGATCCGTTACCTGGAACAGGCACCGGATTTCGCGGGTTTTTCGACCGTGCAGGCCTATGCAGAAGCGGGCTTGGGGCCGGGTGACGATCCCTATCGCGTCACCTATCTGCTGGAGCATTTGGGCCTGACGGGAGAAGAGAACCCGAAAACCCTTTCCGGCGGAGAATCCCGCCGTGCGGCGCTCGCTCGGGTCATGGCCCCTGAACCCGATATCCTGCTGCTCGACGAGCCGACCAACCATCTCGACCTGCCGACCATTGAATGGCTGGAAGAGGAGTTGCGCAAGGCGAAGAGCGCATTGGTGCTGATCTCCCACGACCGGCGCTTCCTGGAAAAGGTGTCGACGGCGACCGTCTGGTTGGATCGGGRCATTTCCCGCAGGCTCGACAAGGGTTTTGYCCATTTCGAAACCTGGCGCGACGAGGTGCTGGAGGCGGAGGAGGTCGAGCAGCACAAACTCGGCAAGGCGATTGAGCGCGAAGAGCACTGGCTTCGCTATGGCGTGACTGCAAGGCGCAAGCGCAACATGCGCCGACTTGGCGAACTCCAGTCGATGCGCGCCACTTATCGGGGCCACAAGGGGCCGCAAGGCACCGTTCAAGCATCAGCCAGCGAGGCGCGCGAATCCGGCAAGCTCGTCATAGAAGCGGAAAACATCACCAAGGCTTATGACCGCACCATCGTGGCACCCTTCTCTATCCGGGTGCATCGCGGCGACCGGATCGGCCTCATTGGCCCGAACGGTGCCGGCAAGACGACACTTTTGAAAATGCTGACGGGCCAGCTCCTGCCGGACAGCGGCACAGTGAAGCTCGGCACCAATCTGGAAATCGCTACGCTCGACCAGAAGCGCGAGGATCTGAACCCGGACGATACGCTCTCCCATTATCTGACGGACGGTCGCGGCGAAACCCTGCTGGTCAACGGGGAGCAGAGGCATGTCGCCGGTTATATGAAGGATTTTCTCTTTCAGCCGGAACAGATCAGGACGCCGATCAGGAATCTCTCCGGCGGCGAGCGCGCTCGGCTGATGCTCGCCCGCATCATGGCGAGACCCTCCAATCTCCTGATCCTCGACGAGCCCACCAACGATCTCGACATCGAGACCCTGGACCTTCTGCAAGAGATCGTCGCCGGCTATAACGGCACGGTCATTCTCGTCAGCCACGACCGCGACTTCCTGGATCGTACCGTGACATCGACGATCGCGCCCGCCAATCCGGAAGCGCCCGACGGCCGCTGGATCGAATATGCGGGCGGTTACACGGATATGCTCGCGCAACGGAAGGGCGCGCAGGAAGAGAAACGCCGGGCTGAGAAGACCGAAAAACCGAAAGCGGAGGCCCTGCCTGCGGCAGAAGCGCCCAAGGCGAAGGGGAAACTCTCCTACAAGCAGAAGTTCGCGCTCGAAAACCTGCCGAAGGAGATTGCCAAGGCCGAAGCCGAAATCGCTGCTCGCGAAGAAAAGATGGCTGACCCCGACCTATTTTCAAAGAATCCTTCGGCTTTCAACAGACTGGCGGCCGAAATGGAGAAGCTGCGAGAAAGCCTCGTAAAAATGGAAGAAGAATGGCTGGAGCTTGAAATGTTGCGCGAAGAGCTGGAAGGATGAATTAACGAAATATTAGCCGTACCAGCCAGTTAGATCGAAAATTCTGTCGCAAAACGGAACATTCTCGAAATCGAACCGTTCGAAAGTGCAATCTTGGACGGGACAGCTTGATTTTTCTCGACCTGGATTGAGAACCGATCAACGATGGGGACATCCCATGCTGACAAATGTAACGCGTCGTCGGCTGGCCGAGAATGCGATGAAACAACGGGTGCTGATCGTCGAGGATGAGTTCCTGATAGCGCTCGACATCGCCGAAACGATCGAAAACATGGGCTTGAAAGTGACAGGTTTCGCCAATGCCCGAGAAAATGCAATGGAGCTCGCATCGAGGGCCGATCTGGCAATCGTCGATGTCAATCTTACCGACGGAAGAACCGGGCCGGAGATTGCCCAGGAACTGGCCGAGCGCTACGGCGTCACCGTGATTTTCATGACGGCCACACCGGAGGACATCGCCGAAGAAGGGCAAAACTCGCTGGGCGTCCTTACCAAACCGGTCATGCCTCATGTGCTTGAACAATCGGTCGAGTATGCGGTCGCAAGCCGTCTCGGGGCCATAGCCCCCGCCCCCCGAGAAATGCGGCTGTTCCGGCAGGTCTAACTTACCGCTTGTCAGCCGCAACGCCCGCCGCTAAATCTCGTTGCGATCTAACGGGGTGCCGCGCTGACGCGCGGCTGAGAGGCTTGGCCAACCCGCGGAACCTGATCCGGTTAACACCGGCGGAGGGATTAGACGGCTCATCTTCAGCGCCTATTCCCCGCAACGACACAATAGGAGGGCGCCGATGCGAAGCACCATTTTTCTGACGATCGCCGCCGCCGGTCTCTGCTTTTCCTCCGCAAATGCGCAGGAAAAGACACTCACCATCTACACCTATGAAAGCTTCATCTCCGAATGGGGTCCGGGACCGAAGGTGAAGGAAGCCTTCGAGAAGACCTGCGGCTGTGTGCTCAACATGGTGGGGATCGCCGATGGAGTGGCACTCCTCACCCGTCTGAAACTCGAAGGCGAGAGCACCGGCGCGGATATCGTGCTCGGCCTCGACACGAACCTCATTTCCGAAGCCAAGGCGACCGGGTTGTTCGAGGCGCACGGCATCGATACCTCTGCCGTCAATGTACCCGGCGGCTATACGGACGACACCTTCATTCCCTATGATTACGGCCACTTCGCTGTCGTTTATGACACGCAAGCGATAAAGAACCCGCCGAAGAGCCTCAAGGAACTGGTGGAGGGCGATCCTTCGCAGAAAATCGCCATCGAGGACCCGCGCACGGCAACGCCGGGCCTCGGCCTGCTGCTCTGGATGAAATCCGTTTATGGCGATCAGGCACCCGAAGCCTGGACGAAGCTGAAGAACCGCATTCTCACGGTGACACCGGGGTGGTCGGAGGCCTATGGTCTGTTCACGAAAGGTGAGGTGCCGATGGTGCTCTCCTATACCACCTCCCCCGCCTACCACCTGATGGAGGAAAATACCGACCGCTACCAGGCAGCAGCCTTCTCGGAAGGACACTATATCCAGATTGAGGTGGCCGGCCTGCTGAGAACGGCCTCCGACAAGGACCTTGCCCGGCAGTTCCTGAGCTTCATGATCTCCCCGGCCTTCCAGGACATCATTCCGACCACCAATTGGATGATGCCGGCCGCGAAGACTTCGCAACCGCTTCCCGAGACCTTCGGGAAACTGGTTCAGCCGCAGAAGACCTTCCTTATGGGTTCCGATGAGGTTGCCAAGAACCGTCGGGCATGGATCGGCGAGTGGCTTGCCGCGATGAGCATGAACTGACCCCATGCTGACCGGCGCGGAGCGACGACGCGGCATCGCCTTTGGGGCAGCAAGCCTCCTGGGCATAGTGCTCTTTATCGGCGTCGCCCTGGGCGCGCTGCTTTCATGGGACGCCGGGACATCCGGCGAGCGCCTTTTCACCGCCTATACCTGGCGCATCCTTCGCTTCACGCTCTGGCAGGCGACACTTTCCACCGTGCTTTCGGTGGGTCTTGCCATCCCCGTCGCGCTGGCRCTCGCTCGCCGGACGAACTTCCCCGGCCGCATCTGGATCATCCGGTTGATGGCCATACCGATGGGCTTGCCGGTTCTGATCGGCGCGCTCGGCCTGATCGGCATCTGGGGGAGACAAGGAATACTCAACGGCTTGCTGTTGAAGCTCGGAGTGGATCAGCCCGTGAGCATATACGGCCTTTCCGGCATTCTGCTGGCGCATGTGTTCTTCAACCTGCCGCTCGCCGCTCGCCTGATGCTTGCCGCGCTTGAACGGCTGCCGGGAGAATACTGGCTTCTTTCTTCCGGCCTCGGCATGAAATCCCTTTCCGTCTTCCGCTTCATCGAATGGCCCGCGATCAGAGGTGTCATTCCCGGAATTTCTGGGCTGATCTTCATGCTTTGCGCCACCAGCTTCACCCTCGTACTCGTGCTCGGCGGAGGGCCGGCGGCAACCACGCTCGAAGTGGCGATCTATCAGGCGCTGCGTTTCGATTTCGATCCGCCGCGCGCAATCGCCCTCTCGTTCCTGCAGATCGGTGTGACAGCGCTGATCCTGATCGCCATTTCTCTTTTCCCCGCCCCGGAGGATTCAAGCGCCGATGTCGGACGAGCCGTGCGTCGTTTCGACGGCAGAAACCTGGCTGCACGCCTTTGGGATTGTCTGGCAATCCTGCTTGCGACCGCCTTCCTGATCCTGCCGCTCTCCTCTATCGTTCTGTCTGGCCTCAAGGCCGATCTCTGGAACCTCGTCACCAGCCCCGTCTTCCTGCGTGCCGCGCTCACCAGTCTCACAATCGCGTTTGCCGCCGGCCTGCTCGCGGTAACCGTTGCGCTTGCCATCATCAGGGCCCGAAACGCCATCACCGACATGAAGCGACCGGGCAGGCCGTCCAGAAGCTTTTCGACATTGCTTGGCGGCATGTCGTCGCTGGTGCTGCTGGTTCCGCCGGTCGTTCTCGGAACCGGCTGGTTCCTGCTCCTGCGGCCCCTCGGCGATGTCGCACGTTTCGCGCCGACCCTGGTCGCCGTCATCAACATGCTGATGGCGCTTCCGTTCGTGGTGCGCGTCCTCGCACCGGCGATGGAACTTCACCGCAAGCGCACGGGCCGACTTGCCGCAGGTCTGGGAATATCCGGATGGGCGAAACTCTGGCGGATAGACCGGCCGGCTTTGACGAAACCCCTTTTGGTGGGGCTTTCTTTCGCCATGGCGCTTTCGCTCGGCGATCTCGGTGCGGTGGCGCTTTTCGGTTCCGCCGATCTCACGACGCTCCCCTGGCTTGTTTATAGCCGGCTATCCAGCTATCGCACGAACGACGCCGATGGGTTGGCGCTGATCCTCGGCGTGATCTGCCTCATCCTGACGATGATCGGCACCGCCGGATACAGAAGGGCCAATGGTCGTGGCTGAGGAATACGGCATCGTTCTGGATAAGGTCGAACTCCGGCTTGGCTCGAAGGATTTTCGCTTCGATTGCAAATTGCCGGCCGGCGCGATCATAGCTGTCACTGGACCTTCGGGCTCGGGCAAATCCACGTTTCTCAATCTCGTCGCCGGCTTCGAGACGCCGGATACAGGGCAAGTGAGGATTGCAGGCGGGGACGTGACGGAAACGCATCCCTCCGAACGGCCTGTTTCGATCATTTTCCAGGACAACAATCTCTTCGGCCATTTGAATCTCTTCACCAATATCGGCCTTGGGATCAGTCCGTCTCTGAAACTGGGCACAGCGGATCGCCAGGCGATTTCGGATGCGCTGCAACGGGTGGGGCTTGGCGGCTACGAAAAGCGCATGCCCGGCACGCTATCGGGAGGCGAGAGGCAAAGAGCAGCCTTTGCCCGCACTCTCGTCCGCCAGAAGCCCGTGCTGCTGATGGACGAACCCTTTGCCGCCTTGGATCCAGGCCTGCGGCTGTCGATGGCGAGCCTCCTTTTGGAGCTGCACCGGGAGGCCGGTAACACGATCCTGATCGTCACCCATGATCCCGATGAATTGCGCCGGCTCGCCGACCATGCGATCTTCATCGACAGTGGCAAAATTCTGYTGGAGGCGCCGATCGAGGAATTCCTGACGCRTGCCGATGTCCAGGCTCTTTCGGAYTTCCTGAACGCCTAGCCTGGAGACCCCTCGCCACAATTTGGACGTGCCATAATGGCATCGCCCGGCGGGGTTTTCTTTGCAAATGCATCGACGGCACCAATTTCTATAAGAACATCTGTCCATGTGACGCAAAAATCGCTAAGCGACATGGAAGCGGAAACCGAGCCGGCATGAAGATGGAGATGAGTTGTGTCTCCTAGACCGGTTTCGGAGGCGGGTCTTGAGGCATGAAGCTGCGGAACACGAATAGAAAGCGCGAAATGGCAGTGCTTGCCCCTATCAAGCGCTTTGCCGATATCCTGCCCGGCTCGCAGGGCGTGACCGGTATCGTTCTTGCCGCGATCTTGCTCAGCGGCTGCCAGTCGGTGCTCGAACAGGCTTACCAGCCGAATGTAGCGCCCTCCTCGAACCCGCAGATCGTCGAAGAGGTTCAGAAAAACGACCCTCGCGCGCAGATGGGCGCACGTGAGCACCCCCGCATCGTCGCAAGCTATGGGGGTGAATATCACGACCAGAAGACGGAGCGCCTGGTCGCCCGGATCACCGGCGCGTTGACGGCCGTTTCGGAAAACCCGGCACAGTCCTACCGTATCACCATCCTCAATTCTCCCGCTATCAATGCCTTCGCGTTGCCGGGGGGCTATCTCTATGTCACGCGGGGACTTCTGGCACTCGCCAACGACGCGTCGGAGGTTGCCGCGGTTCTGTCGCATGAAATGGCGCATGTCACCGCCAATCACGGCATCGAACGGCAACGCCGCGAAGAAGCCGAGGTGATCGCGAGCCGTGTTGTGTCCGAGGTATTGTCCAGCGATCTTGCCGGCAAGCAGGCCTTGGCCCGCGGCAAGCTCAGGCTGGCCGCCTTCTCCCGACAGCAGGAACTACAAGCTGACGTGATCGGCGTGCGAATGCTCGGTGAAGCAGGCTATGACCCTTATGCTGCCGCGCGATTCCTCGATTCGATGGCCGCCTATGCCCGTTATTCCGCCGTCGATCCCGATAGCGACCAGAGCCTCGACTTTCTCTCGAGCCATCCCAATTCGGCCCAGCGTGTCGACCTTGCCCGCCGCCACGCCCGCAATTTTGGGCAGGAAGGGACTGTCGGCGACAAGGGACGCGACTACTACATAGCCGGCATCGACGGCCTGCTCTATGGCGATAGCCCGCAGGAAGGCTATGTCCGCGGCCAAACCTTCCTGCACGGTGGGCTCGGCATCCGCTTCGAGGTTCCCCCCGCTTTCCGGATCGACAACAAGGTCGAAGCAGTGTTGGCAACCGGCCCCGGCGAGACCGCTATCCGTTTCGATGGCGTCGCCGCCGGCGATTACGACAGTCTCACCAATTACCTTACGAGCGGTTGGGTTGCAGGGCTTCAGCCGGAGACGGTGAGAGAAATTCAAGTGAACGGGCTTCCGGCCGCGACCGCGCGCGCTTCCGCCGAACGGTGGGATTTCGACGTTACGGTCATCCGGCTCAACAATCAGATATTCCGGTTCCTGACCGCCGTGCCGAAGGGCAGCACGATGCTGGAGCCAACCGCAAACCTTTTGCGGACGAATTTCCGGCAGATGACACCCCAGGAGATCGCGGCCTTGAAGCCGCTGAGAATCCGTGTCGTCACGGTTGCGCAGAGCGATACGATCGCCTCTCTCGCCGGCCGGATGATGGGTACCGACCGCAAGCTCGATCTCTTCAAGCTAATCAATGCGATGCCCGCCAGCGCGACGGTTTCGCCTGGCCAGAAGGTCAAGATCATATCGGAATAGCCCAAACTATTTCCGAGCCGACTGCTTTAGCAGGCGGCGGCCATTTGCGGATTAGAGGAAACCAAAGCTGATTTCAGCTTCTCGATCGCGCGGCTTTCAATCTGGCGCACCCGCTCCTTGGAGATGCCAAGTTCCGCACCGAGCGCCTCGAGCGTTGCCCCTTCATCGGTGAGGCGCCGGGCGCGAATGATTTTCTTTTCCCGTTCGTTGAGCTTGGTGAGCGCGCCCTGCAGCCATTTCAGCCGCCGCTCTCCGTCGATCATGCCGGAGACCTGCTCATCCGGCAGCGGTTCGGCACTTGCCAGCATATCCAGCCGTTCGCCGCTATCCGTATCACCGGCAATCGACGGTGCCTGCAGCGACGCATCATTGCCCGAAAGGCGGGCATCCATGGTCTGTACGTCAGCGACGCTGACGCCCAGCGCCATGGCGATCTCCTCGTGAATGGCTCGAACGGTAAGATTGGAATCACCACGCGCGAGCTTGGCCCGCAGCCGGCGGAGATTGAAGAACAGGGCCTTCTGCGCCGAGCTCGTACCGCCGCGCACGATCGACCAGTTGCGCAGGATATAATCCTGCATCGAGGCACGAATCCACCAGCTCGCATAAGTCGAAAAACGTACGTCACGGGCTGGTTCAAACCTTGCCGCGGCTTCGAGCAGCCCTACATAGCCCTCTTGAACGAGATCGCTCATCGGCAGTCCGAAGCCACGAAACTTGGAAGCCATGGCGATAACAAGGCGCATGTGCGCAAGCGCGATCTGGTTGCGAGCATCCTGATCTCGGCTGTCCTTCCAGCGGACGGCGAGATCCCGCTCCTCCTCGCGGGCTAGATACGGAGCCGACATCGCTATTTTGATCATGTTGCGGTCTGCGGACATGGCTTTCATCGTGTTCTCCGTCAAACGGTCTGATCCGATAAAGACAGGAGATCTCGAGCAGACAAGCCGACGCGCCATGCCGTTGATTGGAACGGACGGACTATGGACGCTGTGCAGTAACCTGTCGCTTTTGCTCCCCTCGCTGGTGATGCGAATTCGACCGGGACTCTGCCGGACGTGTCCGCGCCATTGTCGAAACGGAAGAACTGATGGTGCAGCAGTTAGTTCGCCGTTCCGGCGGGTTAACGCGAGAGAGACCAAAAAGTTCCAATAAAAAACCCGGCTCAAGGCCGGGTCTTTTTGGCTTTTTATAGGGTTCGATCAGGCCGCTTCGTCCTGAGATTCGTCTTCATCTATGGCCTTGCCGCGCTTGGGACCTTTGGCAAGGTTGACTTCAACGAGGCGAACGGCTTCCGTTTCGGACATCTTGTTCACGGCAGCGATTTCACGCGCCATGCGATCAAGGGCTGCTTCGTAAAGCTGACGCTCCGAGTAGGACTGCTCGGGCTGGTTCTCCGCGCGATAAAGATCGCGAACCACCTCTGCGATCGAGATCAGGTCTCCGGAATTGATCTTGGCATCATATTCCTGCGCCCTGCGCGACCACATGGTGCGCTTGATGCGGGCCTTGCCCTGAACGACCTTGAGAGCGCGTTCGACAAAATCCGTTTCCGATAGCTTGCGCATGCCGATGCTGACCGCCTTGGCAACGGGAACCTTGAGGCGCATCTTGTCTTTTTCGAAATCGATAACAAAAAGCTCAAGCTTCATGCCCGCCACTTCCTGCTCTTCGATGGCGGTGATAGTGCCTACGCCGTGGGCCGGATAGACAATCGATTCACCAGTCTTGAAGCCCTGTCGTGCCGGAGATTTCTTCTGTTGAGTCGTCATTCGTTTCACAAACTCCCTATTACGCACCCGGTTTGCCGGGTCGGGAACCGGGTCAATCAGGCCCGGATGAGACGGGGAAAACCGTCAAGCCATTTCCATACTGGTCCGACCAACGCGCGCGAAAAACAAACCCCATCGCGAATGGCGACTGACAACCTACAGCGTTGCAATGTCACGGGAACCGCGTTTCGGGTGATCTGTTGCTTTCGTGATGTTTTTTGGGCACGCGAGTGCCGTCTTGTGGAACAGTATTTGTTGTGTACCACAAAAAAGTGCCGAAATCAATAATTTGCTTTAGGAAGTCGATTCCGGCGCACCAATTGCTGCTGCCCAACAAAAAGGCAGAAGCAATGTACTATCGGAATATCGCGTTGACTTTGGAAGATTTCAATCCCCCTGGCCGGGTTCCGGTGAGAAGAACTTGTCGAACTTGTTTTCAACGCCATCCATCTCTTTGGCTTCAGGTAGCTCGTCCCGCTTGACCGTAATGTTCGGCCAGATTTGGGCATAGTCCGCGTTCAGCTTCAGCCATTTGTCGAGACCCGGTTCCGTATCCGGCTTGATCGCCTCGGCGGGACATTCCGGCTCGCAGACCCCACAGTCGATACATTCGTCCGGATGGATGACGAGAAAATTTTCACCTTCGTAAAAGCAATCGACCGGGCAAACTTCCACGCAGTCGGTATATTTGCAGCGGATGCAATTGTCGGTCACGACATACGTCATTACGGCACTCCGAGAAAATCGCGGTCAGAGCAAAGGCGAACGGAAAAGGCGCCAAGGAAAACCGGAAACCCGCCCATTTCCAATGGTGCAGGCGACCGGATTTCGTCCGTCAGGTAAAGCCTTTGCAGGCATATAGCAAGGACAAACAATCCTTTAAACCGGCTGTCGGGAGTGCTTTATTCTCCCCGAGACCGGATCGGAAAGCGTCCCGTTTCCATCGCACCTATCTTCGAAAAGACTTGGATGCGGGTCCGCGCTGAGCACGCTCGAAAGGCGTGAGCGGCTTCTGCCGATCCGGCGGCGTCACGTCGTCGTAAAGCAATTTCGCCTCTTCGAAGGGACCGCGCCGGGCGCCGGGCGCTCGCACCACCAAAACGAGGTCGCGTCTATCGAGGAGCATTTCGATCCTGTCGCCAGGCTTTACCATGCGGCTCGGCTGATCGCAGATCTCGCCATTGATCGTCACCGCACCAGCCGAAATCAGCGATTGCGCAAGCGAGCGCGATTTTACCATGCGGGCGAAGAAGAGCCACTTATCGATGCGCTGCCGCGAATCCTGTTGTGGCTCCTTTTCCGACATGAGAGACCTATTTCTTCATTTGCTCCTTGAGAGCAGCCAGCTTTGCGAAGGGTGAATCCGGATCGATCGGCTTCTCCTTGCGCGGGGGCTTGGCTTCGAAACGAGAGGGTTGCGACGTTTTGCCACGCTCCGCCCGATCCTGCCGCTCGCCACGCTCCTGCCGCGGCCCACGCTCGCCCTTGTTGCCGTCCGGCCGACGGTTTTCGCGGTTCGGCCTGCCGCCCTCACGCCGCCCTTCCGTGCCGGCACCGGCATTTCGCTGACCCTGGCCTTGGCCTTGACCACGCCGCTCGCCCTGCTGTGGACGACGCTGGTTGTCGCGGCCGCCACCCGGACGCCAGAGCAGGACCGGCTTCGGTTCTTCCGGCTCTGTGGGCTTGGCAGCCTCGGATGCATCCCCTGCCTCTGCAGCAGGCTCTGCGGTTGCTTCCTGGGCTGGAGCTTCGGCAGCCGTTTCTTCCGCCTGCCCCTCAGCCGGGGCTTCCGCGGTCCGCTCCTCGCCGAGAGCATCAGCCTCTTCATCCGTGTCGACTGCGGTTTCTACAGCCGGTGTGGATGTAGCCGCGGCACCGACGTCATGGCTCGCGAGGAAAGCCTGAGCTTCCTCGGCCTTGATTGCGTCCGCCCGATAGCCGAGCCCCTTGAGTATTTCCTCCATGTCGTCCGGCGTCGCACCGAGGATCGAAAGCATGGCGGTGGTCGTCGTGAAACGCCGACCATCATAAGCACCTTCCGGACGCGGTGTTGCGCCAGGCTTCCACTGCAGCAGAGGCCGGATCAGATCGGCAAGGCGCTCCAGGATATCTATGCGCACCGCGCGCTTTCCGAGGAAGCGAAAGCCTGCGAGTTTGTAGAACATCCGCTCGAACCCAGGCTCAGCGACGACAGAAGTGCGGCCCGCAGCAAGCGCCGGAATGAGGTCGCCATAGCCCGGCTTGTCGAGACCGTCATTCTTCAGCGCCCACAGCAGCGTAATGAGTTCCGCGGGAGCGGGTTTCAGAAGTACCGGGATGAAAACATGATAGGCGCCGAAACGGATGCCATAGCGGCGCATGGAAGCACGGGCATCCTGATCGAGCGCCTTCACCTCGTCGGCGACGTCGCGGCGGAAGAGCACGCCGAGATTTTCTACAAGCTGGAATGCCAGCCCCTTCGCCAATCCCTGAAGATCCTCGGCACGGGAAAGGTCGTCGAGCGGCTTTAGAACCGTCGCGATGTGATGATTAACGAAGCGCTCGATGCGCGCATGGACATGGTCTCGCGCATTTCCGGTAAGCTGTTCGTCCGAGAGGAGGATAACGCGGGGGCGCATCACGTTGTCGCCCGCGGCAAGGCGGCCGACGGGCTCTCCGAGCCAGCGCACGAAACCATCCGAGGCGAGCGCGAAATCGCCGTTACCCGCCGCATAAAGCCGGGCGGCCCGGGCTTCGAACTCCAGAGCAAGCGCCTTTTGTGCCGCGGCCTGGATAGCCTTGGCGTCCGGCCCTTCCGCACCCGCAACGGGCGTGAACCGGAACCCGGCCAATTGTCCGACGTGATGCCCCTCTACGAAGACATCGCCATTCACACTGATTTCTGCTTCCAGCATCGCATTCTCTCTAAGGCGCTTCATGAGCACAGATGTCCTGCGATCAACAAAGCGTTTCGTCAACCGTTCATGTAACGCGTCGGACAACCTATCCTCTATTTCCCGCGTCTTTTCTTGCCAGTGTGTCGGATCAGCAAGCCAGCCGGGGCGGTTTGAGACATAGGTCCAAGTGCGTATCTGCGCGATCCGGGCGGAAAGCGTATCGATCTCGCCGTCGGTCCGATCGGCACGGCGAACCTGCTCGGCCATGAAATCTTCGTTCACCGTCCCCGCTCTTACGAGATCGAAGAAAAGCGTCGAAATCAGGTCCGCATGTTGTGCAGGTGTTATACGACGATAATCCGGCAGCGCACAGGTCTCCCAGAGTTTTTCGATCCGCTCGGGGGTGGTCGCGGCATCCTTCACCTCCGGATAACGGGAAAGGTAATCGAGAGCCTGACTGTCCGTTGCCGGGAGTGCCCGCGCCAGCCCCGGCAGGGTCGGAGCCATATCGAGACTTTCGCGCAGAGCCTTGAGCGAGGAAAAGTCGAAGCTCTTGGATCTCCACTGCAGCACCTTCACATGATCGAACTCATGCCCCTCGATTCGCTCGACGAGTTCGTCGTCCAGGGGTGCGACCCGCCCCGTGACGCCGAAGGTGCCGTCGCGGAGATACCGGCCGGCGCGCCCGGCGATCTGACCGAGCTCGGCCGGGTTGAGGTTGCGGAACTGATAGCCGTCGAATTTCCTGTCCTGCGCAAAGGCTACATGGTCGACGTCGAGGTTGAGACCCATGCCGATAGCGTCGGTGGCGACGAGATATTCGACATCGCCTGCCTGATAGAGCCCGACCTGGGCATTGCGCGTTCGCGGGCTAAGCGCGCCGAGCACGACTGCCGCTCCTCCGCGCTGCCGGCGGATCAGCTCGGCGATCGCATAGACTTCGTCAGCGGAAAACGCGACGATCGCCGAGCGCTGCGGCAAGCGAGTGATCTTCTTCTGCCCGGCATAGAAGAGCTGCGAGAGACGCGGCCGCTCCACCACCGTGAGCCCCGGAAGCAGCTTTTCCAAGATGGGGCGCATGGTGGCAGCCCCGAGAAGCAGCGTTTCCTCGCGCCCGCGCAGGTGCAGGATGCGATCGGTGAAGATGTGGCCCCGTTCGAGATCGCCGGCCAACTGCACTTCGTCGATTGCGACGAAGGCGGCCTTGGTCTCGCGCGGCATCGCCTCCACTGTGCAGACCGAAAACCGCGCATTGGGGGGCGTGATCTTTTCCTCCCCTGTGACTAGGGCCACATGGGCGGTCCCGACCTTTTCCACCACGCGCGTATAGACCTCGCGCGCAAGCAAGCGCAGCGGCAGGCCGATGACGCCCGATCCGTGCGCCACCATCCTCTCGATGGCATAGTGAGTCTTGCCGGTATTTGTGGGGCCAAGCACGGCTATTACGCCGCGCCCGCTGAGCGTCATGGGCTGGAAGTTCAAAGCCGGATCCCAAACATCCTATCCGGCCGCTCCCTCGCTTGCACGAAACGGCGACCGTGTCACACATGGCAATCCACGCCGCGAAACGCAAGTCGGCAAGCCCTCTCCTTTCGCAAAAATTCCAGAATCTCCCTTGCCGAACATGCGCTTCCTGCAACCGGGGACCACCTATCGGCGAACAAACGCGAACGAATCAGCTACGAATCAAAGACTCAAGAGGATTCGGCTTTTGTTCACCGCTATATTTAGTGAAGGTGGACGAATGTGCCACGACATTCTGAATCTTGCTTGCTGCCGCCCTCGCTAGAGCGACCCCAAAGCGCTGGACGCGGCTGTTCAGAGAACGCAGGAAGAGTCAATCCATTGATTTGGTTAATTTTTCTTCAGCATTCAGAACCTTCGCCCCCCTTTATAAGGGAGCTCCCGTTAACATCTTGGCCAAAAGTGGAACGAATCATCGACGAATCGGCGACTGGAGAATTTTCATGATTTGTTCTCACAATATCTGGTAGACAGCAATGCGCGGAAGACACGAGAACAAGGTTTTTAAAACTCATTTTGGCGGGCGATCGATGACCGTTGTTAACGTTTTCTCCCGTTCCATTTACCCATTGTTTACAAAGACAGGGCCCTCTGGAACAAAACTGTTAAGCCAGCGTTTGTTCCCGCACATCTTGACAGATTCTGCAGTGGAGGAGGAAAACCATGCTCGGAACGATTTTACTCGTGATCCTCATCCTGCTCCTGGTTGGTGCGTTGCCAAACTGGGGCTACAGCCGAAATTGGGGATATGGCCCTTCGGGCGGACTTGGCCTGGTGGTTCTGATCCTCATCATCCTCCTGCTGATGGGCAGGATCTGAGCGGGGCACCCGCATAGAAGGGAAGGGAAAGTCAGATGAAGAAGTTCTTGCTCGCATGCGCCCTGATCGGAACGCTTGCATCCTGCACATCCACCGAAAAGGGAACCGCGATCGGCGCGGCATCCGGCGCCATCATTGGTGGCGCGGTCACAGATAGCTGGGGTGGCGCGGCCGTCGGCGCAGTAGCCGGGGGTCTCGTCGGCGCAGCAATTGGTGAATCCGAAAAGCGGCGCGGCTATTGCGTCTATCGCGACCGTTACGGCCGGACTTATGAGGCACGTTGCCGCTAAGCTGTACCGGCTTTCGGGGACACTGAAACAAGCGGGCGCGGTCTAAACGGCGCCCGTTTATTTGCCCGTTAACTTTCGGGCCGAAACCGGAACGAATCGCTGACGAATCGGCGACGGATGCGTTTTCGTGTTTTGTTCACCGCTATATATCGTTGCAAAACAATCCGTTAACCACAAATTTCCCAATGCTTCCTGATCACTCTTCCATCCGATCGTTAACGGATCGGAGCGCGAAAGCGATCCGTCAAACGAAGAGCTGGCCGCCGTTCACCGTAAGTGTCGATCCGGTGATGAAAGCTGCGTCATCAGAAGCGAGAAACACCACGCATCGGGCAATTTCCTCCGGCTCGCCGAGCCGGCCCACCGGGATTTGCGGAATGACTTTCTCGCTCAGCACCTTCTCCGGCACGGCCATGACCATTTCTGTCGCGATGTAACCGGGGCAAATCGCATTAACGGTGATGTTCTTCGTCGCGCCTTCCTGTGCCAGCGCCTTGGTGAAGCCGAGATCGCCGGCCTTTGCGGCGGAATAGTTGACCTGCCCGAGCTGTCCCCTCTGCCCGTTGATCGACGAAATGTTGATGACGCGCCCGAAGYCACGCTCACGCATGCCCGGCCAGACCGGATGAGTCATGTTGAAGAGGCCCGTCAAGTTGGTCGCAATGACCTCGTTCCATTGCTCCGGAGTGATCTTGTGGAACATTCCGTCCCGTGTGATTCCCGCGTTGTTGACGAGGATATCGACCGGACCCAGCTCCGCCTCGATCTTTGCTATGCCCTCGACACAAGCCTGATAATTCGAGACATCCCATTTGAAGACCGGAATACCCGTGCTCTCGTGGAAGGCACTCGCCTTTTCTTCGTTGCCGGCGAAATTCGCCGCGACGCGGTAGCCCGCATCCTTGAGTGCGATGGAGATCGCGGCGCCGATACCGCGTGTTCCTCCCGTAACCAGGGCGACCCTGCTCATGCTCGACATTTCCCCTTTTACTTAACCGCATCCGATTCTTGATGATCCGGTTAAGCGGCAATTTCTACGAGCGTTTGTCATTCCTGATCGATCCGCCGCCAATCGGCGAAGCGCTTTCGTACGGCTACATGGCCTCGAAACACATGGCGACACCCATGCCTCCGCCGATGCAGAGTGTAGCAAGTCCCTTCCTGGCGCTGCGGCGCTTCATTTCGAAGAGCAGCGTATTGAGGACGCGAGCACCGGATGCACCGATCGGATGGCCGATAGCGATCGCCCCGCCGTTGACGTTGACGATTGCCGGGTCCCAACCAAGCTCCTTGTTAACGGCGCAAGCCTGCGCGGCGAAAGCTTCGTTGGACTCCACCAGATCAAGGTCGGCAACCTTCCAGCCGGCCTTGTCGAGGGCCTTCCACGAGGCGGGAATGGGACCGGTTCCCATGACCTGAGGATCGACACCCGCCGTCGCCCAGGACACGATGCGCGCCAATGGCGTAAGACCACGGCGGGCCGCCTCCTCTTCCGTCATCAGAACGGCCGCCGCCGCCCCGTCGTTAATTCCGGAGGCGTTGCCCGCGGTCACCGTTCCTTCTTTGTCGAAGGCGGGGCGAAGCTTGGCCATGGCATCGAGTGTTGCGCCGGCGCGAATATATTCGTCGCTGTCCACCGTCACGTCTCCCTTTCTCATCTGAACGACGAAGGGAACGATTTCATCCTTGAAGCGCCCGGCGGCTTGCGCTGCCTCCGCCTTGTTCTGGGAGGACACGGCGAACTCATCCTGCTCGTCACGCGAAAGCTGCCATTGGCGGGCGATGTTCTCGGCGGTGATGCCCATGTGATAGCCATAGAAGGCATCCGTCAGCCCATCCTTGAGCATAGTATCGATCAATTTCAAGTCGCCCATCTTCACCCCGCCGCGCAGGTGCGCGCAATGGGGCGCCATGGACATCGATTCCTGCCCGCCGGCGACGATGATCCGCGCGTCGCCGAGTGCGATTTGCTGCATGCCGAGTGCCACGGCCCGCAGGCCAGAGCCGCAGACCTGGTTGACGCCCCAGGCAGTCGCCCCCTGCGGCACGCCAGCCTTCATCGCAGCCTGCCGGACCGGATTTTGTCCTTCGCCTGCCGACAACACCTGGCCGAGGATCACCTCATCGACCTCGGCGGCATCGACACCCGCACGCGACAGTGCTCCCCTGATCGCAACTGCCCCGAGTTCATGCGCCGGGACAGTCGCGAATGCTCCATTGAAGGAGCCGACAGCGGTGCGGGACGCTGATGCGATGACGATGGATGGGGTAGCCATGAGTGTCTCCTCCTTAATGGTGCATTGCACGAGACTGGCAAAGCTCGCCTTCGGAGTCAAACGCCAGGCACCGTCGGTTATATGCTGTTAATGACCTTGAAAATACATGGATTTGCTGCGCAACACGAATGACATCGCGTTGCACAAAGAGATTGTCAGCCTGCGTCATTTGGGCTTACATTCCTTTTGGGAGAAGAAATACCAAACATAAAAACACACTGACGGGACGAGGAGGCAAACTATGGCGAAAACCGAAGGCGAAATCATAATCAAGAAATATGCCAACCGACGCCTTTATAATACCGGCACCAGCACGTATGTGACGCTGGAAGATCTCGCGAAAATGGTGAAGAAGGGTGAAGAATTCACCGTTCAGGATGCCAAGACGGGCGAAGATATTACCCATTCCGTGCTGACCCAGATTATTTTCGAGCAGGAATCGAAGACCGGAAACACGTTGCTGCCGATTTCCTTCCTGCGCCAGCTTATTTCCTATTACGGCGACCACATGCAGATGGTCGTGCCTACCTTCCTCGAGCATTCGATGAAGACCTTCGCCGACCAGCAGGCACAGATGCGCGAGCAGATGACGCGGGCCTTCGGTGAAACGCCGCTGACCAAGAACCTGCAGGTCCCGATGCAGATGATGGAAGAGCAGGTGCGCCGCAACACGGAACTGTTCCGACAGGCCGTACAGATGTTCTCTCCCTTCACGGCCCAGCCGCCGGCATCCACACCCAAAAAGGCGGAATCGAAAGACATCGATGAGCTGAAGGAACAGCTCCGCAACCTTCAGAATCGGCTCGACCGCCTGGGAAGCTGACGCGCCGACGTCTCCCTACCGCGATGCAATTCCTATCGACGACGCGAGGCACAGTCAGTGCCAGTGCCTGCCTGAATATCCAGAAACAAAAAAGGCCGGCAAAGCCGGCCCCTTCATGCAAATTTCTGCAAGAAAAGCTTATGCGCTTTCCTTCGGCGTCAGAACCTGGCGACCGCGATACATGCCAGTCTTGAGGTCGATGTGATGCGGACGGCGCAGTTCGCCGGAATTCTTGTCTTCGATATAGGTCGGGGCCTTGAGCGCATCAGCGGAGCGGCGCATACCGCGCTTCGACGGGCTCGTTTTTCTCTTCGGTACAGCCATTTCTGTTACTCCACTTCGTGCAAGACATGGTCCTCGGCCGGAATTGAGGCCGAACTCGCCACGTCTCGATTTCGGAAATTTGCCGGGCTTATACATGTCCGACGGGGCTTTGACCAGTCCCCGACCGGATTTTTTCGAGAATTCCGCTTATGCTTCGTCTTCCGGCACGATCCAGGTCTCGGCGAGCGCCGCCTGCTGCCATTTCTGCCAGCCCGGATGCGCCTTCACCGCCGCCATATAGTCTAGCGTATCACTGTCCGTCACCAGGTCATAGATCTCGAAACGGTTGACGACCGGCGCGAACATCGCGTCGGCCGCAGAAAACTGCCCGAACAGGAAAGGCCCGCCGGATTTATTCCTGCATTCGCGCCAGATCGTCTCGATGCGGGCGACATCCTCCGCAACGCCCTCCGGCAGGGCGATTTTTCCCTTTGGCCGCCGCATGTTCATCGGGCAGGCGTTGCGGAGCGCCCGAAAGCCGGACAGCATCTCCATGGAGATCGACCGAGCAACGGCGCGATCTGCTGCCGCGCTTGGCCACAGACCCTTGTCGGGGAAAAGTTCCGCCACATACTCGATGATCGCGAGAGATTCCCACACACGCACCTCACCGTGATGCAGGACAGGCACGCGCCCCGTCGGCGAAATCTCCTTGAACTTCGGATTGCCGGCCGGGAAATCGAACGGGATGAGAACCTCCTCGAAGTCGATGCCGACCGCCGTCAGAGCGATCCAGGGACGGAAGGACCATGACGAATAGTTCTTGTTGCCGATATGGAGGATCAGCTTGTCCATTTGAATCCGGTTGAGCACTGTTGTCCCTATATCGGCCGCCCTTCCTCACGACCAATGAAATCGCGGAAACTCAATCATAAAGACATTTGATGTAGTCGCCGGAGCTGCGCGCGCGGCGATCCACCAAACCTGCAAGCCGCCGCATGCCGCGGCCGGGCTTGCCCGCCACGCGCTCGATGGGATTGGGAAGCGCAACGGCGAGAAGTGCGGCTTGCTGYCGGCTGAGCTGTGAAGCCGAAACACCAAAGTGATGCCTTGCCGCCGCCTCGGCACCGTAAATGCCGGGACCCCACTCCGCGACGTTGAGATAAATTTCCATCATTCGCCGTTTCGGCCAGACGAAGTCGGCCGCAATCGCAAGCGGCAGCTCCAGCACCTTGCGAAGGAAGGAGCGCCCGTTCCAAAGGAAAAGGTTCTTCGCCGTCTGCATGGATATGGTACTTGCGCCGCGCGTCGCACCACCCTTGATCGTCTGTTGGATTACGAGACGCATCTCCCCCCAGTCGACGCCGCCATGGGCACAGAATTGCCCGTCTTCCGACATCATCACGGCGCGCACAAGGTTCGGCGAGATGTCTTCGAAATCTGCCCACTGACGGTCATATCCGCGCAAGGCTGCAAGATCGGCCAGCATCAGCGTCGAGATCGGGTGAACAAACGGAACCCCGTAGACGAAGATCAAGAGATACGAAAAAAGCACGAGCGCAGCGGCGGCGAGCACGATCCGCCGCAGAAGCGACTGAAGGGGTCGCCTTCTGCCGACTCGCGCTATCAACGGCTCATCCTCTCCGACTGACTGTTCCGAGCTGACGTCCAATGATCCCCACTCTTCCTATCTTCTTGGAAGTTTCATAACCGCTGCGCAGAGGCAAGGCGAGTCCGTCGATGAAAACTTCCAGTGTACTGGTGAATCGCCGTTGCCAGCCAGTCACTGTCATGCCAAACAGCGGCCATGACGATGGGACGGACAGCATTCGAAAATCACTTGCGGGAGCGGGCGGCGGAGACAGAAGCTCTGCTTGGTCTGCTGCTTTCCGATCAGTGCCTTACCGGCGAGATCACCCGCCCGCCCCACCTGCTGGCCGCCATGCGCCACGGCGTGCTGAACGGCGGCAAACGGCTGCGGCCATTTCTGGTGGAAGAGAGTGCGGCGCTCTTCGACGGCGAGCCTGAAGCCGCGCGCCGCGTTGGGGCGGCCCTTGAATTCCTGCACTGCTATTCGCTGATCCATGACGATTTGCCGGCCATGGACGATGACGACCTGCGCCGCGGGCAGCCGACTGTCCATAAGGCTTTCGACGAAGCGACCGCAATTCTCGCCGGTGACGGCCTGCTCACCTATGCCTTCGATGTGGTCGCCGCCCCGGAAACCGAACTTCCCGATCGGCGCAAGGCGGAATTGGTTCTGGCGCTTGCGCGCGCCGCCGGCATTGGCGGCATGGCGGGTGGTCAGGCGCTCGATCTTGCGGCGGAAAAATCACCGCCCGACGAGACCGGCATCACCACGTTGCAGGCCATGAAGACCGGTGCGCTCCTGCGCTTCGCCTGCGAGGCCGGCGCCATCCTGGCCGGAGCGGGAGAGAGCGATCGCGAGCGCCTCAATCTTTTCGGCCAAAAGATAGGACTTGCCTTCCAGCTCGCCGACGATCTTCTCGATATCACCGCCGATGCCGCCACTCTCGGCAAGGCCACAGGCAAGGACGCGGGACGCGGCAAGGRCACCCTAGTTGCCTTGCATGGAATTGCCTGGGCCGAGGAACGGCTCGCCACGCTGACCATTGAGGCCGTGGATCTTCTTGCGCCTTATGGAAAAAAAGCTGAAATACTTCAGGAAGCGGCCCGCTTTATCGCCAGCCGCGAACACTGAGGAGCGGTTCAATACCCGAGATTTTCAGTTCCCTGCCGCAGATGTGGCCGGCCTATGTCGCCTATCTGATTGCCGTGGCGAGCCCCGGCCCCGCGGTCTTCGCCATCATCGGCACCTCAATCGCGCAGGGCCGCCGCGCCGGCCTGATCACCGCTTTCGGCATCAGCGGCGGATCGCTGACCTGGGCCACTGCAGCCGCGCTCGGGCTTGCAGCCGTGCTGCGGCACTATGCGATCGCGCTTGAAATCATGAAGATCCTCGGTGAGCTTTATCTGCTCTATCTTGCCTGGAAAGCCTTCAAATCGGCACATCTGCCCGACGCTCAGGCAGCAATCGGCGACACGACGACGAACCTCGGTGCCCGGCAGCTTTGGCTGAGAGGATATGCCATACACGTGACGAACCCAAGGCGATCTTCGCCTGGCTCGCCATCATCTCGCTTGGTCTGCCGGAAAATGCACCGGCCCCMGCGATCCTGCTGATCATCGGTATCTGCATGATTTCCGGTCTGATGATCTTCACGGGCTATGCCGTGTTGTTTTCGACACCAAGAGCCCTGCGCAGCTACCGGGCCGCGCGGCGCTGGATCGAAGGCGCGATGGCGCTGTTCTATGGCGCCGCCGGCTTGAAGCTCCTGGCGAGCCGGGTTTAGCCGGCCCGCTTCTGGAGCGGTTCAGGTTAACCTCAACCTTGCGTGATCGGCGCGATCGTCACCTCGACGCGCCGGTTCTGCGCACGGCCATCCGGCGTCGCGTTGGATGCAACCGGCTGCGACGGGCCGAAGCCCATTGTGGACATGCGACGCTGATCCACTCCACGGCCTGCAAGATAATTCGCGACCGATGCGGCGCGGCGTTCCGAAAGCGCCTGATTATGCGCGAGACTGCCGGTGGAGTCCGTATGGCCGTTCACGTCTATATAGGTCTTGCCGAATTTATTGAGCACGATCGCAACGGAATCGAGCGTGGCGTAGAATGGCGGGATCACCTGATCCTGATCGGTGGCGAAGGTGATGTTGGATGGCATATTCAGAATGATGCGATCACCAGCACGGGTCACCGAAACGCCGGTTCCCTGAAGCTGCGCGCGAAGCTCCGCTTCCTGGCTATCCATGTAGTTGCCGATCGCACCACCGGCGAGGCCACCGATCGCTGCACCGATGAGCGCATTGCGGCCCTTGTTGCCGCCGCCGACCACAAGCCCGCCGAGCGCGCCGAGACCCGCGCCGATCGCCGCACCGCCTGCGGTATTGGAGACCTTCTGCTCGCCCGTATAGGGGTCGGTGGTGGTGCAGGAGGAAAGATAGGTCGCGCAAAGCGCAACGATTGCGACTTTCTTGATCATTCGAATCGATATCCCCGTCGTCTGTGGCCACACTTCATTTATCATGAAATGCGGCGATAGCGAGGAGAACTCGAGCCTATTCGGCCGCCGTCCGTTGACCGAAGCGCTGTTCAATATATTCGACCACGAGCTTTTCAAAATCCGCCGCAATATTAGGGCCGCGCAGCGTCATGGCCTTCTTGCCATCGATGAAGACCGGAGCCGCCGGCGTTTCTCCGGTTCCGGGAAGGGAAATGCCAATATCGGCGTGCTTGCTTTCACCCGGTCCGTTGACGATACAGCCCATCACCGCAACATTCAGCGCCTCGACACCCGGATATTTCTCGCGCCAGACCGGCATATTCTTGCGGATGTCGTCCTGGATGCGTTGGGCGAGTTCCTGGAAAACGGTGGAGGTCGTCCGGCCGCAGCCGGGACATGCGGCAACGACCGGAATGAACTGCCGGAAGCCCATGACCTGAAGGATTTCTTGGGCTACCTGCACCTCGCGGGTGCGATCGCCGTTCGGCTCCGGCGTCAGCGAAACACGGATCGTATCACCGATACCTTGCTGCAGCACATAACCCATGGCCGCGGATGAGGCGACAATGCCCTTCGACCCCATGCCCGCTTCAGTGAGGCCCAGATGCAGGGCATGGTTGGAACGCTCGGCAAGCATCGAATAGCAGGCGATCAGGTCCTGCACCTGACTGACCTTGGCCGACAGAATGATGCGGTTACGCGGCAGACCGATGCTTTCAGCAAGCTCCGCCGAGATCAATGCGGACTGGACGATCGCCTCATGCATGACCTGCCGGGCGGAAAGCGGAGAGCCAGCTTCCGCATTGCGATCCATCAAGGTCGTCAGCAAATCCTGATCGAGCGATCCCCAGTTGACGCCGATGCGCACCGGCTTGTCGTAGCGGATCGCCATCTCGATGATGTCGCCGAACTGCTTGTCCTTCTTGTCCTTGAAGCCGACATTGCCCGGATTGATGCGATACTTGGCGAGCGCCTCGGCGCAGGCCGGATGATCGGCCAAGAGCTTGTGGCCGATATAATGGAAATCGCCGACAAGCGGCACGTCCATGCCCAGCCGCAGCAGGCGTTCGCGGATCTTCGGCACGGCAGCCGCGCTCTCGTCGCGGTCGACCGTGATGCGGACAATCTCGGAACCGGCTTTGTAAAGCGCGGCGACCTGGGCGACCRTCGCGTCGATATCCGCTGTATCCGTATTGGTCATCGATTGGACGACGACGGGCGCACCGCCGCCGACGATCACGCCGCCGACATCGACGGCAACGGTGGCACGACGCGGTTTCGGATCGTAGTCGAGCGGTGAGGACATCTGGCTTCTCGTCACCTTGTAAATCTGAGTGCCTTTTCAGGTGGAGGATGACTTGCAGCTTGTCAACCACTCACCTGAGGCACTTTTACGGCATGACCGGCCAAGCCGCCTCATCAGTGATGCGCCCCGTCCGCATGCCGCGCCAACCGCGATACGGCCAGCACGACCACGAGGAAGCCGGAAAGCGCCAGGAAGATCGACGCAAGCCCGGTATGTTCGGCGACGAAACCGATAACAGATGGTGCAAGCAGGATACCGGAATAGCCCATGGTCGTGACGACGGAAAGCCCGACACCCGCCGCCATGCCCGGCAGGTTGCCGGCGGCGGAAAAAACGATCGGCACCATGTTGGAAATACCGATACCGGCCAGCGCGAAGCCTGCAATGGCAACCGCCGAATTCGGCGCAAGCCCGATGATCGCAAGCCCGGCAATGGCGATCGTGCCGCAGATCCTGAGCGTCATCACAGCGCCCAGCCGGTCGCGGATGAGATCGCCTGCAAAGCGCATGGTCGCCATGGTGAGCGAGAATCCGGCAAAGGCGAAGCCGGACAGCGCCACCGAAGCGCCGAGTTCGTTGCGCATGTAAAGCGCGCCCCAGTCGAGGATAGCGCCTTCCGGGATCATGCAGAACAGCGCGACAACACCGATCAGCCAGGGTAGCGGCGTGCGCGGCAAGCGGCTGTGCGTCCCGTCCTTGTGCTCGTCGGGATGCGGCGCGTCATGCAGCACGATTTTCCAGCTGGCGGCGATCATCAGTCCGGCGAAGAGCGTGACGACAACGGCATGTGCAAAAACGCCGATCGACTGGATGAGAAAGCCGCCGGTCGACGCGCCGACAAGCCCGCCAAGGCTCCAGAACGCATGGCAGGACGACATGATTGCCCGGCGCATATGCTTTTCGGTCGCCACCGCATTCGCATTCATCGCCACGTCCATCGCACCGATCAGCCCGCCGAACAGGAGGATGGCAATCGCACCGCTCCAGATCTCACCGGTCAGCGAAAGCAGCAGAAGCATCGGTGTCAGAAGCACCGCGACGAACTTCGACACCGTGCTGGAACCGAAGCGGGCGATCTGGCTGCCGGCGATCGGCATCATGATGATGGAGCCGACGCCAAAGACCAGGATCATCAGCCCCAGTTCCTTTTCGCTGAGTCCGAGACGCGATGCGAATTCCGGTATCTTCGGCGCCCATGCGCCGATCATGAACCCGTTCATCAGGAACAACAGCGCCACACCTGCGCGTTCCCTGGTCAGATAGGACCCGAGCGGGCGCACCGCCTTTTCGACATCCGACTGGCTCATGGAGTGTTTCCTCTTGTTGGTTTCTTGTCGTTGATTGTGCCGGAGGCGCAGCGATGTACCTCGACACCCTGCCGGACCAGTTGCTCAACCACTGCCGCATCCGCATCAGCTTCCACTACCAGCGACAGCGGTGCGGCGAGATCGTGCACATGAAAGGCCGCCCGAAGCCCGAGCTTGTCCGAAGTGATCGCCGCGAGACTACGTTTGCTGGCGGTACTTGCCAGCCGCTTGAAGGCGGCGTCCTCGAAAACGTCAGCCGCCAGTCCTTCGTCCAGCGTCAGGCCGCATGCGCCGAGGATACAGAGGTCGGGGCGTATCGTCTCCAGTTGCCGGATGGCCGTCGCATCGATCGCCGCCCCCACGGCAGGATCGACCTTCCCGCCGATCATCACGAGTTCGATGCCGGCCCGGCCGGCAAGCTCGGCGGCGATGGCCGGCGTGTTGGTGATTGCCGTCAGCCGTAACGCTTCGGGAAGATTGCGAGCGATGGCCAGATTGGTCGATCCTGCATCCAAGAAGACGGCGCTGCCCTCGGCGAGCAAGCCCGCCGCCTTCCGCCCCAGCATCGCCTTGCGGTCTGGCTCGTCGGCGATACGAGTTCGAAGCGGCACAGTCTGCCCGGCGGGCAGAAGCGCGCCACCATAGACGCGCTCGCACTCGCCCCGCGCCGCCATCTCGCGCAGGTCGCGCCGAACCGTATCTTCCGACACGTCGAAAGTCTGCGCCAGTTCATGGGCAGAAACGCGTCCCTTGGCGCGCAGCTGCGCCAATATCTCCGACTGTCTTTCGCTGACAAAATGATCCATGCGCAACAACATGCACAATTCGGCACAAACATGCAATAACCGGCGCTCGTTATTTCAGTCCAACGAAAAAGGCGGCCCTTTAGGCCGCCTGGATCTGTGGAGTGAAGGCGTTGTTCAGCCGCCGTAGACGATCAGCAGATCCTTTGCATCGATCTGGTCGCCGGCCTTGACCAGCACTTCGGCGACGATGCCGTCCTTTTCAGCATGGAGCGCCGTTTCCATCTTCATCGCCTCGATGGAGAGCAGTACATCACCGGCCTTGACGGCCTGACCGGATGAAACAACAACCGTCGATACGACGCCCGGCATCGGTGCGCCAAGATGGGCGGCATTCCCGCTTTCCGCCTTGCGACGCACGGCTCCACCTGAAGCACCGTGCGCCCTGTCCGGCACCTTGATGCGGCGGGGCTGGCCATTGAGCTCGAAGRACACCGTCACCATGCCTTGCGCGTCGGTCTGGCTCATCGCCTGATTGACGATGACGAGTGTCTTGCCCTTCTCGATATCGGCGAACAGCTCCTCGCCATCGGCAAGCCCGTAGAAATAGGCGTGTGTCGGAAGCACGGAGACCGGGCCATAGGTTTCCGCTGCCTGCGCGAAATCTGTGAATACCTTCGGGTACATCAGGTAGGATGCGAACTCGAAGTCATCGATCTTGCGCCCGAGCTTCTCCTCGATCGTCTTTCTTTCCTGATTGAGATCGGCATCGGCAAGCAACGAGCCAGGCACAGCCGTGTAAGGCTCCTCGCCCTTGAGCGCCTTCTTCTGCAAGGCCGCCGGCCATCCACCCGGAGGCTGGCCGAGATCGCCCTTCAACATCGAGACGACCGATTCCGGGAAAGCGATGTCCTTCTCCGGGTTCTCGACGTCGGCCACCGTCAGGTCCTGGGAAACCATCATAAGCGCCATGTCGCCGACCACTTTGGAAGACGGCGTCACCTTGACGATGTCACCGAACATCTGGTTGGCGTCGGCATAAGCCTGCGCCACCTTATGCCAGCGGGTTTCGAGGCCGAGCGAGCGGGCYTGCTCCTTGAGATTGGTGAACTGCCCACCCGGCATTTCGTGCAGATAGACCTCCGAGGCCGGCCCCTTGAGATCGCTTTCGAAGGCGGCATATTGAGCTCGCACCGCCTCCCAGTAGAAGGAGATGCGGCGAATCCATTCCGGATCGAGGCCCGGATCACGCTCTGAACCGGCGAGCGCCTCGACGATCGAGCCGAGGCAAGGCTGCGAGGTATTGCCGGAAAGGGCATCCATCGCCGAATCGACTGCATCGACGCCGGCATCGACTGCGGCCAGCACCGTCGCCGCCGAGATGCCGGACGTATCATGAGTGTGGAAATGGATCGGCAAGCTGGTCGCCTCTCGCAGCGCCTTGAACAGCACCTTGGCCGCCGCCGGCTTCAGGAGGCCGGCCATATCCTTGAGGGCGATGATATGCGCGCCCGCCTTTTCCAGCTCTTGCGCCAGCGCAACGTAATATTTGAGGTCGTATTTCGGTCGGGCGGAATTCAGGATATCGCCGGTGTAGCAGATCGCCGCCTCGCAAAGCCTGTTCTCTTCCTGGATCGCATCCATCGAAACGCGCATGTTCTCGACCCAGTTCAAGCAATCGAAAACGCGGAAGAGATCGATCCCGCCTGCAGCCGCCTGGCGAACGAAGTATTTGACGACATTGTCGGGATAGTTCTTGTACCCGACGCCGTTGGCGCCGCGGAGCAGCATCTGCAGGAGCAGGTTCGGCGCACCCTCGCGAATAAGAGCGAGCCGCTCCCACGGATCTTCGGTCAGGAAACGCATCGACACGTCGAAGGTCGCCCCACCCCAGCATTCCAGCGAGAAGAGGTTGGGCAGCGCGCGGGCATAGACGCCCGCGATGCGCGCGATGTCATACGTGCGCATGCGCGTGGCGAGCAGCGATTGGTGCCCGTCGCGCATGGTCGTATCGGTCACCAGAACGCGCTTCTCGCCCCGCATCCATTCGGCGAATTTCTTCGGCCCAAGCGCCTCGAGCTTCTGTTTCGTGCCGTCGGGGATCGGTCCGTTGATATAGGGCAGCACCGGCTTGGCGGCCTGAGCCGATGGCTTCGGGCGCCCCTTGGTTTCCGGATGACCATTCACCGTAACGTCGGCGACATAGGTGAGCAGCTTGGTGGCGCGATCCTGGCGCTTCACCTGCTCGAACAGTTCCGGCGTCGTGTCGATGAACCGCGTCGTATAGGAATTGTCGCGGAACTTCGGGTGGCCGATGATCGCCTCAAGGAAGGTAAGATTGGTTGCTACGCCACGGATGCGGAATTCGCGCAACGCCCTGTCCATGCGGCTGATCGCCTCCTGCGGCGTGCCGCCGGAGGCCGTTACCTTCACCAACAACGGATCGTAATAGCGGGTGATGATCGCACCCGTGTAGGCAGTTCCGCCATCGAGGCGGATGCCGAAACCGGCGGCCGAGCGATAGGCTGTGATCCGGCCGTAATCCGGAATGAAATTGTGCTCCGGGTCCTCCGTGGTAATGCGGCACTGGAGCGCATGGCCGTTGAGACGGATATTCTTCTGGGCCGGCACGCCGGATTCCTGCGTGCCGATCGCAGCTCCTTCGAGGATGTGGATCTGCGCCTTCACGATATCGATGCCGGTAACCACCTCGGTCACCGTGTGCTCCACCTGGATGCGCGGATTGACTTCGATGAAGTAGAACTTGCCGGTATCGGCATCCATCAGATATTCGACGGTGCCGGCGCCGATGTAGTTCGTCGCCTTGGCGATCTTCAGCGAGTAGTTCGCCAGTTCCTGCCGCTGAGCATCCGTAAGATAAGGCGCGGGTGCCCGCTCGACGACCTTCTGGTTACGCCGCTGGATAGAACAGTCGCGCTCGAAGAGGTGCACGATATTACCGTGGGTATCGCCCAGAATCTGGCTCTCCACATGGCGGGCCCTTTCCACGAGCTTCTCCAGATAGACCTCGTCCTTGCCGAAGGCCGCCTTGGCTTCCCGCTTGGCTTCCGTCACCTCGCGAGCCAGATCGGTTTGCGAGCGGATGACGCGCATGCCGCGCCCACCACCGCCCCAGGAGGCCTTCAACATGACCGGATAGCCGATCTCGGCTGCCATCCTGGCAACTTCCGCCATGTCGTCCGGCAGCGGCTCGGTTGCCGGAACGACCGGCACATCGACGGAGATCGCAAGGTTGCGGGCAGCCACCTTGTTTCCGAGCTGGCGCATAGTCTCTGCGGTCGGACCGATGAAGATGATCCCGGCCTCGTTGCACGCCTCCACGAACTCGGGACTTTCCGACAGGAGCCCGTAGCCGGGATGAATGGCATCGACGCCGG
Source organism: Rhizobium sp. LCM 4573 (assembly GCF_001854865.1). Classification (GTDB taxonomy): domain Bacteria; phylum Pseudomonadota; class Alphaproteobacteria; order Rhizobiales; family Rhizobiaceae; genus Neorhizobium. Next base: position 248,736 of record NZ_MDDW01000004.1, read on the forward strand.
ACAGCTTGGCGACCCGGATGATTTCGGGAATGGAAAGATAGCTTTCGATCGGCCCGAGATCGCGCTGGAGATGCGGGCCGCGACCGATCTGGTAGCTCTCATCGGCCTTGAAGCGATGCAGCGAGAGCTTGTCTTCCTCCGCCCAGATTGCGACCGTTTTTATGCCCAGCTCATTGGCTGCGCGGAAAACCCGGATCGCGATTTCAGAACGGTTGGCGACAAGAATCTTCGAAATCGGCAAAGCGGTCCTCCTCAAAACCCCAGCAGAATGCTGCACTGCGAAGAACCAATAGCGCCTTAACTGCCGAAGTTCAATTTCTCCTAAAACATCTTCTCAAATTAATGTGAACTCGCCCAGTCCTTCAAGCGACGAGACCATGTCGGAACGCGAAGGCAACCAGATGCTGCCTGTTTCGAGCGTTGAGCTTGTCCTGCAGGCCGTTGATGTACCAGTCCACGGTATGATTGGAGATGCTCAGCGTCCGTGCGATGTCGTGCGAGGTCATCCCGTCCGCCAAAAGGCCGATCACCTCCATCTCACGGCGGGTAAGAGGCGCACCGAGAGCCGTTGCCTTTTCGAGTTTCTTCGCCTCGCCCGCAAACTCCATGAGACGCCAGAAGACCTTTTTCGCCGCCGTTTCGAACAATGCCATTTCGGCAGGCGACAAGTCGACGGAACGGCTGCTGCTGATCATCATGCTGCCGAGCAAGCCGCCGCGGCCATGAACGGGAAATGTATAGCCGTCATTGAGCCCGTGGCGACCGCTATCCTGCATCATGCGCTGCGCGCGCGGCCATAGCGGATCGTTTCTCAACATCGCGGAAGCCTCGCGCCATCGGAAGGATCTATGGGCGATTCCCATTATTCGTATGGCTGGATCGATGAGGATATATTTTTTGGCAATATAGTTTTCCCGCCAGCCTGCCGGCCAGTGCCCTGCCAGCATCATCTTCATCGGGTTCTCRTGAGATTTAGGCTGCGTCAGAACGCCATAATATTCAAATCCATAGGTCTTCAATAGGGATTCGAGCAGCGTTACGAGATCGCTCTTTGTCTTAGTCTCGCCTACCAATACCAAAAGTTGGACGATGGATTGAATACTCAAGCTTGCCCCCGAAATCCTGCATTATGCCTTACGTCCTGTTCTCGCTCTGAGATAAAAATATCTTAATCGCGTAACCCATAGTTGATCGGCTTGGTTAGCAAATTACTGAAAAGGGATAGCAAAATCTTGCTATGGCGAGTCAAAAATCGTGTCTGTTGAAACCTACCTTGAGCTGCAAGGGGTGAAACATTCATGCAGAAGCCTATTATTTCCTGCATCCGTCGCGAAAATGTCGTTGCGGATCGCCTGCGTATTCATGTTCGCCGTTGAAATGATGGAATAAATTCGCACGCAATCTTTTTTCGTAACTTTCAGGGTCGGTTCATTTCAACGGGAGTATGAGCACCTAACGCAGTATTGTCGCCGCATGTTCCTACGACGGAAAGCGGCGGATGTCATGAAAGAGGGTTACACCAGTTGTCACTACTCCAGGTATATTCCCGAGCTCTGAAATATCTCGCAGCGAATCGCTTCAGGGTTTCGCTGGTCGTCATCGCCAACATCGTGCTCGCGGCGATCACCATCATAGAGCCGATTCTTTTCGGCCGAATCATCGATGCGATCTCTTCCGGAGGCAGCGTCGCTTCCGTTCTGATGCTCTGGGCGGGCTTCGGCGTCTTCAACACGATTGCCTATGTTCTCGTCGCTCGCGAGGCCGACCGCCTCGCCCACGGCAGGCGCGCCTCCCTGCTGACGGAAGCCTTCGGACGCATCATCTCGATGCCGCTTGCCTGGCATCATCAGCGCGGCACCTCCAACGCCCTTCATACCCTGTTGAGGGCTGCAGAAACCCTGTTCGGGTTGTGGCTCGAATTCATGCGAACGCATTTGGCAACCGCCGTTGCCCTGCTTTTACTGATCCCGACGGCGATCTCCATGGATTGGCGGCTCAGCATCGTTCTGATGGTTCTCAGCGTGCTCTATTGGATCATCGGCAAGACCGTGATGAACCGCACCAAGGAAGGGCAGGCCTCGGTCGAAAGCCATTATCACAACGTCTTTTCGCATGTTAGCGATTCGATCAGCAACGTGTCGGTGCTGCATAGCTATAACCGTATCGAAGCCGAGACCAAGGCCCTCAAGGACTACACCAAGGATCTGCTGGCCGCCCAGTATCCGGTTCTCGACTGGTGGGCGCTCGCAAGTGCGCTGAACCGCACCGCCTCGACCGTCTCCATGGGCGTGATCCTGGTTATCGGCACTATCCTCGTGCAACGCGGCGAAATTCGCGTCGGCGACGTAGTGGCGTTCATTGGTTTCGCCAATCTCCTGATCGGGCGTCTGGATCTCTTGCGCCAATTCGCGACCCAGATCTTCGAGGCACGCGCCAAGCTCGAGGATTTCTTCCGTCTGGAGGATTCCGTGCAGGAACGCGAGGAACCTGCCGGCGCCGGAGAGATGGGAGCCGTCCGCGGTGAGGTGGAGTTCCGCGACGTTTCCTTCGAGTTCGGCAATTCGACACAAGGCCTGCACGACATCTCCTTCATCGCCAAGGCCGGCGAGACGGTAGCCATCGTCGGCCCAACCGGCGCGGGGAAGACGACACTCGTCAACCTCCTCCAGAGGGTCTACGATCCGCAGAAGGGCAAGATCTTCATAGATGGCGTCGACACCAGCACGGTCACCCGCAAGTCGCTGCGCTCTTCCATCGCGACCGTTTTCCAGGATGCCGGACTGCTCAACCGCTCGATCAGCGACAACATAAGACTCGGTCGGGAAGGAGCTACCGAAGAGGAAATCGCCGCCGCCGCCGAAGCAGCCGCCGCCGCCGAATTCATCGAAAGCCGCCTTAATGGCTACGAAACACCGGTGGGAGAACGCGGCAACCGACTGTCGGGCGGCGAGCGCCAGCGCATCGCGATCGCACGCGCAATTCTCAAGAATGCACCTATACTGGTGCTGGACGAAGCCACCAGTGCACTCGACGTAGAGACCGAGGCGCGGGTGAAGGCCGCTATCGACCGGCTGCGCAGAAACCGCACCACTTTCATCATCGCGCATCGGCTCTCCACCGTACGCGATGCCGACAAGGTGATCTTCCTCGATCAGGGCCGCATCCTCGAGATGGGCTCCTTCGAAGAACTCAGTCACAGCGGAGGCCGCTTCACGTCCCTGCTCAGGACGAGCGGCATCCTCACCGATGACGAGGCAAAGCGGGGCGAACCCGAACCCGCCTGACTTCATGACCTATACCAAAAAGCAAAAAGCCCGCCTCCGAATGAACGGAGGCGGGCTTTCTTTTGACCTGACCTGCGTTAGCCGGAGACCGGCTGCGCCTGCCGCTTTGACTTTCCGGTTCCGAGGGCAAAGCCCTCGTCTTCCTTCACCGCCTTGCCGTTAATGGTAACGACGAGATCACCCTTCTTTCTTTCGACAGCAATCTTGTAGCTCTTGCCGTCGAGAACCAGCTCGGCGGAATAGCGGTCCCAATCGGAAGGGAGAGCCGGCCGCACGAAGAGGCGGTCGCCCTGGCGGCGGATGCCAAGAATGCCTTCCACAGCTGCGCGATAGAGCCAGCCAGCGGAACCCGTGTACCAGCTCCACCCGCCGCGCCCGGCGTAATCGCCCGCGCCGTAGACGTCCGCGGCAACCACATAGGGTTCCACCCGGTACTTCTCGGCGGCATCGCGATCGAGTGCATGGTTAACGGGGTTCAGGATCTGGAAGCACTTCCAGGCATCGTCGCCTCGCCTAAGCGCCGCAAGCGCCAGAACGACCCAGATCGCCGCGTGGGTGTATTGCCCACCGTTTTCACGAACGCCCGGCGGGTAGGCCTTGATGTAGCCCGGATCCTGCGTGCTATCGGCAAAGGGCGGCGTGAAGAGCCGGATGATGCCGGTTTCCGGATCGACGAGCTTCTCCAGCACCGCGTCCATGGCCTGCTTTGCGCGCTCGGGATCGCCCTCGCCCGAAAGCACACTCCAGGACTGAGCGAGTGAGTCGATGCGGCATTCCTCGCTTTGGCTGGAGCCCAGCGGGGAACCGTCGTCGAAATAACCGCGTCGATAGTAATCGCCGTCCCAGCCGGCCGTTTCCAGCGCCTGCTTCAGAGACGCCAGATGACTTTTCCATGCCTCCGCGCGGGTCGCATCGCCACGTTCCTCGGCATAGCCGATGAAGTCGCGCAGCGCACTCGCAAGGAACCAGCCGAGCCAGACGCTTGACCCTCTTCCGCCGATGCCGACCCGGTTCATTCCATCGTTCCAGTCGCCGCCGAGGATCAGCGGCAGACCGTGTTCTCCAGTTCGTGCGATCGCCAGATCGAGGCCGCGGGCCGCGTGCTCGTAAAGGCTTTCCGCATCCGCGGACTGATCAGGCTTGAAGAAGGAATCGTGCTGGTTCTTGGCGAGCTGCGGCCCCAAAAGGAAGGGAAGCTGCTCGTCAAGAAGCGTCTTGTCCCCCGTGGCGGCGACGTATTGATGGACCGCATAGGCGAGCCATACGACATCGTCGGAGATCATCGTTCGCACGCCGGCGCCGGTCTGCGGCAGCCACCAGTGCTGCACGTCACCTTCGGAGAATTGCCGCCCGGCGGCGTTGACGATCTGCCGCCGCGCAAGTGACGGTTCGTGGACGAGGAATGCCAGCGTATCCTGCAGCTGGTCACGGAAGCCGTAAGCGCCGCTCGCCTGGTAGAATGCCGACCGCGCCATGATGCGGCAACCAAGTGCCTGGTAGGGCAGCCAATGATTGACCATATGGTTGAGCCCACCGTCCGGCGTCTCGATCTTCAGGCGACCCGTGAAGCGCTTCCAGAAATCCCGGTTACCGGCGACAATCCGATCCGGGTCGTCGTAGCGAAGCTGTGCCACCAGCGCCTTGGCTTCCTCGCGGGTTTCCGCATCACCCAGGAAGATGTTGAGCAGCTTTTCCTCGCCTGGCCCGAGTTCGACATCGAAGGCAAGCGCCGCGCAGGGGTCACCGTCGATCTCGAAGGTTCCGGCAAGCGGCGCGGCGGCAGCAACCGCAGCTGGCCGATCGATGCTGCCGAACCTTCCGACGAACTCGCGCCGGCTGGTCGTAACGCTCGACGGCACCTCGCTCGCCGAGAGAAAAGCGAAACGGCGGAAATCGATGCTGAACGGGTTGGTGGCGACGAGTGCACCCGTTTCCTCGTCGCGACTCGTCAGGATGAAGGGCAGCGAGCGCTGGGGATTATTGCCCAGCAGCCATTCCGCATAGGCATAAATCCTGAGGCTGCGCGGCTTGGCACCGATATTCTTGACCAGCATCGAGGAAAGCTTGACCGGCCTTTCCCTGTCGACTGTCTGGGTCAGCTCGACCGTGAAACCGTTGTCCTCGGTCGAAAAGTTCGAATAGCCAAGCCCGTGGCGGGTCTCGAAACGGGCGGACGGACGGCGAGACAGCGACGCGAACGGCGTGACGATATCACCGCCCTCGCGATCGACGATGTAGAAGCCTTCACCTGGCCGGTTGATGACCGGATCATTGGTCCAGGGCGTGAGCTGATAGTCACGCGAGTTTCGGGACCATGTGAAGCCCGCACCCTCCGCAGAGACATGGAAGCCGAAGCTCTCATTCGAGATCACGTTGATCCACGGTTGCGGCGTCGATTGGCCTCCGGCAAGACGAACCACATATTCGCTGCCGTCTTCGGCAAACCCGCCGAAGCCGTTCCAGAACTGAAGGTCACCTGCATCCTGCACCGCTTCGCCGGCAATGAAATTCTCGCCGGTGAGCAATGGACGCCGGTCGAGTTCCTGCGTGCGCGGGGYGGCAAACAGGGTGATGGCGCGATTGAGTTGATCGACGATCTTGCCGTTCTTGGCGTGAAGCACGACGCGAGAGGCCGCGAAGAGACCGTTCGCATCCTCTTCGGTCATCAGGTCGCGGCGTAGCGCGAAGACATGCTGGGCACCTTCCTGCTGGCTTGTGCGGCGGGCATTGTCGGATACCCCCTCGATCGCGTGCTGCATGTCCTGGGCATAGGAGGTCGCCCGCTCGTTGAAGACGACGAGATCAGCGGTGACACCGCGCGAGCGCAGGTACTCGTAGGCGCTTACCGCCTCGCGGGCCACCGGCATATCCGTGTCGTCGTTGATGCGCAGCGTGAAGATCGGATAATCGCCGGAGACACTCTGCGGCCAGAGTGCCGACTGCGGCTGCATGCCGGATTCGATCGTCGCCTGGTCCGCCCGCAAATGCATGTCCGGATAGATGAGATAGCGCGCGAGATGCTGGAATGCGGCGGCCTGCTGCGAATTGATTCCGAGATGGCGCATCTGCACCTGCGTGCGGGTCCAGGACTGGACCAGCTCATGGGCAAAGGCATCCGGATGGCGGTAGCGCTCGATCGCCTGGTCGAGCTCCTCACGCTTCGGCGCGGCAATTGTCCAGAAGATCACACTGACCTTTTTGCCTGCCGGCACCCGAACGACGCGACGGAGCGACAGGACCGGATCGAGCGTGAAACCGTCCGTACCGGAAAGCGTCGCGCCGGCATCGAAGGCTGCAGCCTCGGCAAGCGTGCGACCGCGGCCAAGGAATTTCCGCCGGTCGGTCTCGAACTCGGTCGGCCGAGCGGAGCCGGCATTGTCCGAGGCAAGATGCGCGACGATCATATCCGGATCGCTGGGATTGCGCTTGTTGCGCCATGCCCGGATCACATCGCCGCGCTTGCCTATTTCGGTGCGGACGAACATGCGCGAGAACAACGGATGTGCGCTGTCGTCGTTATCACTGGCGAGGACCGGCTCCATATAGGACGTCACTTCGATGAAGCGGTCTTCCGCGCCCATGTTGAACAGCGTGACCCTGCGGCCTTCCGCGTCGTGCTCGGTCGCCACAATGCATTCGACGACACTCGTGAGGTCGCCGACAGTCTTGTGGAATTCGGCCTTGTCGTCGCCGAAGACGGTCTTTGCCTTCTCGCCCTCAGCTCGCCGGGGCTCGGTGGTAGTCGACCACCACTCGCCGCTTGCGGTATCGCGCAGGAAGATGAATTGGCCCCATCGGTCTTCCGTCGGGTCCGGCTTCCAGCGCGCGACCGAAAGGCCGTTCCAGCGCGAATAGCCAKAACCAGCAGCCGTGAGCATGAGCGAATAGTGGCCGTTCGAGAGCAGCACCAGCTCGCGCTCGCTGAGCGCCGGATCGGCGATCGTCCGGATTTCCGAGCGAAGAAGCTCCGCCTGTCCCTTGCCGGGCGTTTCCTCGTGCTTGGCGCTCATCACCGGAATGTCGCGCGGTGCCTTTTCCTGCAGCAGCAGTTCGGCGGCCTCGATCACCGGATCGGAGTGGAAGAGCTCACGCAGGATGCCGTTGAGAACTACGTTGGCGACCGCCGCGATCGACATGCCGTGGTGGTGCGCATAATAGTTATAGACCACGGCGCAGCGTGCACCGGTGGGCACGCGCGTCGGCGTGAAATCCACGGCGTCGTGGAAGCCATAGGCGCCGAGAGCGCCGAGCGAGCGCAGCTCCTCGAGGTTTTCGAGCGCCGCCAGCGGATCATACTGGCTGGCAAGGATCGAGGCATAGGGTGCGATCACCGCGTTTTGCCCGAGGCCGCGCTTCAGGCCGAGCGTCGGCACGCCGAAGTTCGTGTATTGGTAGTTGAACAAATGGTCGCGCGCATTGAAGGCCGCTTCGGAAATGCCCCAGGGCGTACCGAGACGCTTGCCGTGAGCGATCTGCTCCTTCACCACCAGATTGTTGGTCTGGTTCAGGATGCCGCCCTGCCGCTCCTGCATGACGAGCGGCGGCATGAGGTACTCGAACATCGAGCCGGACCAGGAGACGAGCGCGCCCCGCGCACCGACCGGCACCACCTGGCGACCAAGACGGTACCAGTGCTCGTTCGGAAGATCGCCCTTGGCGATGCCGAACAGGCTCGTCAGACGGCACTCGGAAGCGAGCAGGTCGTAGCAGGCCTCGTCGAGTTCGTTGGTCTCGACCCGGTAGCCGATCGAAAGCAGCCGGCGATCCTTCCGGAACAGGAAGGAAAAATCCATTGAGAAGGCAAGATCGCGTGCGCGGTCACGCAGAGCGGCCAGTCGCTCCCGCAGCGGTTCGATATTGGAGTGATCGAAGACACTGTCGGCGATATGCGCCTCGCAGACATTGACCAGCGAGGAGGTCCAGCGCGTCACCTCGTCGCTCTGGGACGACTTCACCTCATGGTGCAGGTTGGTCGCAAGCTTCTGGATGTCGCGGGCCAGCACGGCCAGGTTAATGATGCGGATGGAGGCGAACTCGTGCTCTCGCTTGACGGCTGCAAGAGCGTTGCTGAACCCAACAATACGCTCCTCCAGCCGGCGGCGCAGCGGCCGCACGGTCTTGCGGTCGTCCGGCAGGGCCTTGAGCGTTTCAGCAAGAATGCCGGCAACGTCGCCGATGCCGTCGAGGCTACCCTGAAGATGCGCCGAGGGCGCCTCGGCCCAGATGCGGCAAGCGGAGGAAACGGCGATCAGATGGCCCGCCAGATTGCCGCTGTCGACGGCCGAGACGTAGCGCGGTCCGAGCGTCTGCAGACTATCGGTATGGTACCAGTTGAAGAGATGGCCACGATACTTCTCCATCCGGTCGACGGTCGCGATGGTCCGCTCCAGCCTCTCGATGGTATCGGTAAAGTTCACCCAGCCGAAATTGCGCGCCGAGATGACGGAAAGCAGGTAGACGCCAATATTCGTCGGAGAGGTGCGCTTGGCGAGAATAGGCTCAGGACGCTCCTGGAAGTTGTCGGGCGGCAGGAAATTCTGCTCCTCCGTTACGAATGCTTCGTAATAGCGCCAGGTGCGGCGAGCGATCTTGCGCAACTCCACGGAGACCGGCTCGGGAACGAAGAGGCGGTCTTCCGTCTCGGCCGACTGGCTGACATACCAGGCCACCAGCGGTGATAGAATCCAGAGTATGGCGAATGGAATGCCCACCAGGAAAGCGTTATCGCCGGGAATTGCGGACAGGATGATGCTGAGCACCRCAATGGCCGGCGCATGCCACATGGAGCGGTAGTAGTCCTGTGGACTGCCCTGGGCACTCGACTGGATGCTAGCCGCCGTGCGCCATTCCAGCATCAGCTTACGGCTGACGAAAAGGCGGTAGAGCGAGCGGGCGATTGCATCGGTCATGATGCAGGCGGTATCGGCAATGAAGACGATCCGCAGCGCGACTTGCGCGTTCGCCGAACGGATGTCCGACCAGACAGAATAGAAATGCGCTCGCGGAATGATATCGGTCGAGCGGGGGAAAATGCCGGTCACGAGTGAAAGCGTCGGCGCCACAAAGAGCGAGAAGATCAGCAGTATCTGCCAGACCAGCGCCCCAAGCGGGTCCATGAAGTACCAACCCAGCACGGAAGCGAAGAACCAAGCGATCGGGGTCAGCGAGCGGCGCAGGTTATCGATCATCTTCCAGCGGCCGAGCGCGGTGACGCCGTGCTTGGTATCGAGGATATAGGGCAGGAGCTGCCAGTCGCCGCGCGCCCAACGATGTTGACGGGAGACCTCGACCTCATAGCGTGTCGGAAAGTCCTCGACCAGTTCCACATCGGTCACCAGGGCGCAACGCGCAAAGGAACCTTCGAGAAGATCGTGGCTGAGCACCGAATTTTCGTCGATGCGGCCCTTCAGCGAAGCTTCGAAGGCATCGACATGATAGAGCCCCTTGCCGGTGAAGCTGCCTTCTCCGGTCAAGTCCTGATAGACGTCGGAGACGGTGAAGACGTAAGGATCGAGACCCCGTCCGACGGAATAGACGCGCTGGAAGACCGAAGCATCCTTGCCGGTCGTCAGCGACGGCGTCACACGAGGCTGGAGAATGCCGTAGCCATGAGTTACGCGGTTCGTCTTCGGATCGAGGACTGGACGATTGATCGGGTGGTGCAGCTTGCCGACGAGCTTTGTCACCGCATCCCGCATCAGCCGCGTATCGGCATCGAGCGTCATCACGTATTGCACGTTTTCCGGAACGATATTGGCACCTGGCAGATAGCTGGTATCCCGGTCACCGCGCAGCAGCAGGTTCAACTCGTGCAGCTTGCCGCGCTTGCGCTCCCAGCCCATCCACACGCCCTCGTTCGGGTTGAAGAGTCGGCGGCGGTGAAGGAGGTGGAAACGCGTCTTTCCGTCATGCGCGTAGCGTGCGTTCAGTGTCGCGATCTCGCGCTTGGCATAGTCGAGAATCTCGAGGTCGGCGGYACTTTCCTCGACATTGCTGTCGCRCCAGTCGCTGAGGAGCGCAAAGGAAATCTCCCCGCGCGGATTGGCGAGATAATGGACTTCCAGATTGCGGATCAACTCGTCGACACTGTCGCGATTGGTAATCAGGCACGGCACGACGAGAAGCGTCTTCGCATCCTCGGGTATGCCTTCCTTGAACTCGTATCCCACCAGCCTCGTCGGCCGCACGAAATAGGTGACGAGAGTGTTGAAGAGGCCGGTCGCGCCTTCGGAGGCAGGCAAAGCGAACATCAGCATGAAGAAGGAGATGACCGGCCAGGACATATCCGCCTGCACCATGAACCAGCCGACGATCGCCATGGCCAGCACGGTCAGCAGGATCACCGGTCCCGCAATCGCGAACCAGTTCAGGCGCCGGACGAGCCGGAGGGTCTGCTGCAATATCGCCGGCGGATAGCCGACCCTCGCCTCCAGTTTCCGCCGATGGCGGCCAACGATGAAAGCGCCGATATTGGTCTCGCGGGGATCGGCATTGCCGTTCGCGGCCGCTTCTTCCGCAAGTGCGACTGCGGCGAGCGCCACCTCGGTCTCGCTCTTGCGCGAGCGTCGCGCGACCTTTTCGATACGGTTGCGATAGGCATTGCGCGAGCCGAAATCGAGCGCCTCGTAATCGGTGTGCTCGCGGAAGATCTTGTCGACCTTGGAAACTTCCTCGAACCAGACGCTCCATTCGGTATCGTCGATCTCGCGCAGGCTCTTGATGATGTTGCCCATCGTCACATTACCGGACGAGAGCCGGTTCTGCTCGGCGAGCATCACCTCTTCGATATCCGTGCCGGCGCGCTCCAGGCGCTCTTCGATCCAGGCGACGGCGAAACCGGACGTCTGCGCGGCATTGCGCAAGCGGTAGAAGAACTGCGCGATGAAGGTATTGTCGTCCGCAAACGCTTCGGCGCGCTTCAGCACATCGAGGCTCGCCGTCTCGTCGTTGAGACGGATGATCTCGTCCGCGACCTCATTGGCCTTGCCGCGCATGTTCCGCGAGCGCTCGACCCGGGTCGCGATACGCCGCAGGTTTTCGATCAGAACGAAGCGGATGAAGGACGGCAGCGCCCACAATTCACCGATTTCCAGCGATTCCCTGACCTGAAAGCCATCGACCATGGCTTCAAGCGCGTCGGTCGATACTGTGCTGTGGGTGTGGGCGACATAAAGCCAGGCGAGCGCCARCACGCGCGGTATTTCATTGCCGCCGATCGGCATGCGCGGCAGCTGTCCATAGAACCGCCGCGGGAAGTCCCGCCTTACTTCCTGGATGGCCTCCTCGACGATGTAGTGATTGTCGAGCAGCCATTCCGCCGCAGGAGTTATGGTTGCGCCGGCATCCACGTCAGCCGCTGTCGCGCGATAGACGCGAAGGATTTCCTTTTCGTTCTCCCGATGCCGCTGGAAGAAATCGAAAGGACCGAAACCCGGCAAGCTGCGCGCTCCGTCGCGGCTAAGTTCTTCCCCGCACGCCCGCAGCTCCTCCGTATTGAAATAGGTCGAGCGGATCGAATCATTGTGGTCGATCTGCTTGGCTTCGTTCTCGCGTTGGGAACCGGTCGGCGTGGTATGAAGGGACATGGATACGACTTTTCGGTGAGAACTGGTTAGCTGTCGGCCTTGCCTGGATCGGCTGCCCGGTAGGTGCCGCGCATCACGTCATTGATGAGGGCCGACCGGATGCACATCCGCGGAGGAAAGAAATAGAGGGCGGCAACGATATTGCAAACGATTGAACGCAACTACTGCCTGCTTCTTTACGGATTCTCGCATCACTTGCATCTATCTCCGCGAGCCTGAATAAAGCCTGAACGAAACCAGCGRCTCGAGCGAGAGGATTATTCGCGCCTTCCGCATGTCGTCTCGTTTTTCGACGACTCATGGGCAATCCGCAGCAAGCCACTTATTGGCGGCTTATTTTGGCGGAAGTGACCTTACCGCCGCGGGTTCGCGCTGCTATTCATGGCCCTCCTGACATGAACCATTGGTGTTGCGCGATGACGATCCAGTTTTCGAACTACATGGCAGAGGTGGTCGCCACGCGGCGCTACCTTCACCAGCATCCCGAACTCGGGCTTTCGGAGTTCAATACGTCCGATTTCATTGCCAAGCGGCTCACCGAACTCGGTTACGAGGTTACCCGCGGTCTCGGCAAGACCGGCGTCGTCGCCACGCTTAGGAACGGCAGCAGCATACGCTCTGTCGGGATTCGAGCCGATATCGACGCCCTGCCTATCCGAGAGGAGACCGGGGCGGAGTATGCCAGCAAGAACGAGGGCCTGATGCATGCCTGCGGCCATGACGGACACACGGCCATGTTACTTGGCGCGGCGAAGATCATAGCCGAGCGCCGCAATTTCGATGGCACCATCCACCTCATCTTCCAGCCGGCGGAAGAGAATTTCGGCGGCGCCAAATTGATGATCGAGGACGGACTATTTAAGCGCTTTCCCTGCGACGCCGTCTTCGGCCTCCACAACGATCCTGGGCTTCCCTTCGGTCAGATCTTCGTCAAGGACGGTCCTATCATGGCGGCCGTTGATGAATGYCGGCTCATCATCAACGGTCGCGGCGGCCATGGAGCCGAACCGCAGGACACGGCCGATCCGATCGTTGCGGGAGCGAGCATCATCATGGCACTCCAGACCGTAGTCTCTCGCAACATTCATCCGCTCGATCCGAGCGTCGTCACCGTTGGTGCCTTCAATGCGGGGATTGCCAGCAATGTCATTCCGGAGCGGGCGGAAATGGTGATGAGCATCCGCTCCTTCGACCCTGCCGTTCGCGACAAGCTGGAGGAGCGCATCCGCACCATCGCCGAAGGTCAAGCCGCAAGCTACGGCATGACTGTCGCTATCGAATACAACCGTGGCTATGAGGCGACCGTAAACCATAAGGCCGAGACGGATTTCGTCCGGGATCTCGCCAGACGCGTGGTGGGCGAGGAGAACCTGGGAGAGATCCCCCGCCCGATGATGGGCAGCGAGGATTTCGCCTATATGCTGGCCGAGCGGCCGGGTTCCTATTTCTTCCTGGGGACACGGCGGACGGAGAATGATCCGCCGCTTCACCACCCGCGTTTCGATTTCAACGACGACGCCCTGCCGATTGGCACCGCCTTCTGGGTAGAATTGGCGGAAGCCTATCTGCCGGTAGAATAACCCATTGAAAATAAAACGCCTCCCGCACCTGTATGCGCGGGAGGCGTTCGGGTCGGAGCCCTATTCGTTCCTCATGATCCAGGGAGGATCAGACGGATCACGGGAACAAGCCGAGCGTCACGGCACCTACGAAAAGGAAAGCCGCGGTAACGAGCGCGGCATGCACGGCCACCTGCCATCGGTGAGCGGAATGAGCACCTCGGACCGGCATCGACCGCGTATGAACACTGTGCCTGAACTGCCGCATCTGATCTCTCCGAGCCTTTGCGCTGCAACGAGCGTGACCCAATGCTAGCTTATCTCTAGTAAGCCGATAGAGATAAGTTTCTAAGTGGCTGGAGGTTCCGTAGAAAATCTGTTTTCGAGTGGCGGCGATTTCGGCGATTAACGGTTTATTATACTCTGAGGCAAAATCGAGGCTCAACCATCGAACCGATCGAGCGCCATCCGGAAGATATCGGGATCGATATTGCCTCCGGAAGYAACGGCGATCACGGTCTCGCCGAGTGTCTCGCCATGGAAGAGCGCGGCTGCCAGAGCTACGGCTCCACCCGGCTCGATGACGATCTTGAGACGGCTGAAGGCAAGGRCAACCGCGTGGAGCGCCTCATCTTCGCTAACGACGATGCCCGGACCGCAAAGCCGTGCCATGATCGGGAAGGTGATGTTGCCCGGCTGCGGCGTGATGATCGCATCACAGAGCGAACCGGAAACCGAAGCGTTGCGCTCGATTCTACCGGATGCGAGCGAACGGGTGATATCGTCGAACCCCCGGGGTTCGCACGGGCGGGTCCGAAGCTGTGGTGCCCTTGCCTCAAGCGCGAGCGCTATGCCGGAGATGAAACCCCCGCCGCCTGAAGGCACCAGCACTTCGGCGCCGCCGATGCCCTGCTCCTCGGCCTGTTCCGCAATCTCAAGCCCCGCCGTGCCCTGTCCGGCGATCACTAACGGCTCGTCGAAAGGCTTGATAAGCGTCAGCTCTCGCTCCTGGGAAAGCTTTGCGCCGATCGCGTCGCGATCTTCGCTCGCTCGGTCGTAGAGAACGACCTCGGCGCCGTAGGCCCGGGTATTCTCGATCTTGATGTGCGGCGCATCCGAAGGCATGACGATGACGCTTGGAATACCGTGCATCCTCGCCGCCAGCGCAATGCCTTGCGCGTGATTGCCGGACGAAAACGCGATGACGCCTTTCGCTTTCACTTGCGGCTCGAGCGCTGAAATCGCCGACCATGCGCCACGGAACTTGAACGAGCCGGCGTGCTGTAGGCATTCCGGTTTCACGAAGATCCGCCGCCCGGCAATTTCGTCCAGGAATGGGGAGGAAAGCAGGGGCGTAGAACGAATATTGCCGCCCAGACGTTTCCGGGCGGCTTCGATCATGGCGATGTCGGTCATGCGAGTATCCGAGGTGAAATGCCCTATCTGGTCAAGCCAGCGTATAGGCGGTTTTCACGACCGTAAAGAACTCTGCGGCATATTTGCCCTGTTCGCGCGGACCGAAGGAGGATGCCTTGCGGCCGCCGAACGGTACGTGAAAATCGACGCCCGCCGTCGGCAGGTTGACCATCACCATGCCGGCCTCCGAATTGCGCTTGAAATGCGTCGCATACTTGAGGCTGGTCGTCGCGATACCGGCCGAGAGGCCAAACGGCGTGTCATTGGCGACCGCCAGTGCTTCCTCGTAGTCCTTGACGCGGATGACAGAGGCGACCGGCCCGAAGATTTCTTCTTGGCTGATGCGCATCTGGTTCGTGGCTTCGGTAAACAGCGCCGGCTGAAGGTAGAAGCCGGGCGTCTCGCGCTTCAGCACTTCGCCGCCGAAGGCGAGCTTAGCACCCTCCTTCTTGCCGATGTTGATATAGTCGGTGTCCTGCTTGAGCTGCTTTTCATCGACGACCGGACCGATATGCGTGCCCTGCTTCAGGGCATTGTCGATCGTGAGCGTCTTCAGCTTCTCGGTGAGCGCCGCGACGAACTTGTCATGAATGCCTTCGGTGACGATCAGCCGCGAGGAAGCAGTGCAGCGCTGGCCGGTGGAGAAGAAGCCGGAATTGGCAGCAGCTTCCACGGCGACGTTGAGGTCCGCGTCGTCAAGCACGACCATCGGGTTCTTCCCGCCCATTTCGAGCTGGAACTTCCGGTTATGCTCGATCGAGGCCAGAGCGACACGCTTGCCGGTGCCGGTGGAACCCGTAAACGTGATGCCGGCGAGATCCGGACTGTCGAGCATGGCCTGGCCGACCACGGAGCCGCGGCCCATGACAAGGTTCAACACGCCCTTCGGCAGGCCGGCGCGATGCAGGATATCGACGATCGCCCAGGCACAGCCCGGCACAAGATCGGCCGGCTTGAGCACAACGGTATTGCCGTAGGCGAGCGCCGGTGCGATCTTCCAGGCGGGAATGGCGATCGGGAAGTTCCAGGGCGTGATGATGCCGATGACGCCAAGTGGTTCGCGAGTGATCTCGACGCCGATGTTCGGGCGGGCCGAGGGCACCACTTCGCCTGTCAGGCGCAGCGTCTCGCCGGCGAAGAAATCGAAGATCTGGGCTGCCCGGATCGTCTCGCCGATCGCTTCCGGCAAGGTTTTACCCTCTTCGCGGGCCAGCAGATTCCCGAGTTCTTCCTTGCGGGCGAGTATCTCGTCGGCAGCCTTCTTGAGGATCGCATGCCGCTCGAGGATRCCCGAACGGGACCATGCAGGGAATGCAGCTTTCGCGGCCGCGATCGCCGCCTTGGCATCTTCCGCGCTGCCCTGTGCGTACATGCCGACAACATCATTGGTATCGGAAGGATTGATGTTCTTAGAAGCTTCGCTCCCAACCCATTCGCCGTCGATCAAATTCTGGTAGATGGTCATGCTCGGCTCCTCTCGCTTCATCGATGGCTGCTGCTTTACGATGCCAGGGCCGAGCATTCAATAGTATGACTAAATGTTTTCCTCGACGGCGCGCAAAGACCCCGATGCGGAGGCCCCTCCCAGCTTCACCAGGGCCTTGACGGGAAGGTGGTCGGAAGCAAGCCGTGCAAGGGGACTGTCATGGGCTTCGACGCTTTCGATGAGTCCTGGCCTGTTTGCCATGATGCGATCGAGCGCCAGTACCGGCAGGCGGGAAGGAAAGCTCGGGATCGCAGGAGGCAGGCCGAAAACGGTGGCGAGCGTGTTGAGCGAGGACCGATCTCCGAGCCGCCATTCGTTGAGATCGCCGAGCAGGATGGTGGGCTGCTCCTCGCGAGAACGCAGGATATCGATGATCATCCGCGTCTGCTGATGGCGCGACCGATGAAGCAGACCGAGATGTGCGGCGATTATCCTCAGCGCGCGACCGTTGTTGAGCTCCAGTTCCGTGATCAGCGCGCCACGCGGCTCAAGCCCCGGCAGTTTCACCTGGTGGACGTCGCGCACCAGCCCCTCCCGAAAGAAGACGGCATTGCCATGCCAGCCATGCGCCTTGGAGACCCCCAAAAGCGGTACGGGAAACAGTCCCGCCTCCCGCTCCAGCCATGTGAGGTCCAGCAGGCCGCGGCGCTCTCCGAACCGGGTATCGGCTTCTTGCAATGCGATGAGATCCGGCGCGATTTCGCGAATGACGTGGCTCGTGCGGGCGGGATCGAACTTGCCGTCCACGCCTACGCATTTATGCACGTTATAGGAGGCGATCAGCATGCTGGCGGGATCGCGCAGCGGGGTGCTTCCTCTACCGCCGCGATTCTTCCTGTCACGGATTGAAGCGATGATCCTTGCCGGAAGAGTGTCGCCTTTTTTTCGCATGACCGTCATTACGTTCGCAGATGCACAAAAATATAGAAGGTTTGGCCCGCCGGGCCAGCAGTTTCGCATTTAAAGGTAGGGAGACCCGAGCCACAGCACCCGTCCGATAAGCCGGACCGGGAACGGCCGCGATCGCAGGCCCTCCAGCGTCACTTCCGTTGCTGAGGAAATGGCGAGATCGATCCTTCGTTCCAGCGCCTCGGCAAAAGATCGATCGAGAACTTCCAGATCAACCTCGAAATTCAGACGCAGGGAGCGCGGGTCGAGATTGGAGGAACCCACATAGGACCAGCATCCGTCGATCACTAGAAGCTTGGAATGATTGAAAGGCCCGGATGCCCTCCAGATGCGGCAGTAATTCTTGAGCATCTGGTCGAACTGAGCAGTCATCGCCTGGTCGACCAGAACAAGATTGTTCGCAGTCGGAACGACGATATCCACCTCGACACCACGCCTGGCGGCGGTGACGAGCGCCGTGATGAGTTCGCGGTCGGGCAGGAAATAGGGGGAGACGATACGGATAGAGGAGCGTGCCACGGAAAAGGCTCCCATCAGCATCTTATGGTTGGTCTCCACGCTGCGGTCCGGCCCGGAGGAGACGGCACGGATAGCTACCGGCGACCCCGGTTCCGTGCTTGGCGGCAGGAGCTTCCAGGCTTCGCCTTCCAGCACCTCGTCCGTCGCGAAGCGCCAGTCGGCGGCAGCGATCGCGAAAAGATCCCCCGCCACGGGTCCGGTGACACGGAAATGCGTGTCGAAGGCGCATTTGTTACCGCTCATCTCACTCGAAAAGCCCTCGCGAATATTCATCCCACCGGTAAACGCGATGCTCCCGTCGACCACCATGATCTTCCTATGCGTGCGCAGATTGGCATAGGGAAGCCGCAATCCCATGATGACATTGCCGTTGAAGACATCTGAGGTGACGCCTCCTTCGCGCAGCATTCCCAGAACGCTCGGCACCGAATATCGGGCGCCCACCGCATCGATCAGCACCCGCACCGTCACGCCCCGTTTGACTGCGGCGATCAGGGCATCGACGAAACGGTGACCGATCCTGTCGCGATCGAAGATATAGGTTTCGAGAATGATGCTGCGGCTGGCTGTGTCGATCGCCTTCAGCATCGCACCATAGGCTTCGTCGCCGGTATCGAGCAAGGTGATCGTGTTGCCGCTCGTCAGCCGATGACGGGTTACCCGATCACCGAGCGTTTTCATGGCGCGAAACCGATTGCCGAACTTCTWGGCCGTCATCTCGCCCGTCACGTCATAGGAGGCGACGTGGTCTCTGATATAGCCCTGTACGTCCGAGCGGCGGTCGCCGATGACATTGCGGCGGATTCGATTGATACCGGCTATGAGATAGAGCAACGCCCCGATAATGGGCGAGAGCACGATGATGCCGACCCAACCGATCGCGGAACGAACCTCCTCCTTGGTCATCGCGGCATGAATCGCCGCCGCCGTCCCCGCCAGGACCGAAACAGTGAAGAGTATATGCGGCCAGTAGGTTTCTGCGAGTTCCAGCATGACGCGAAGATATAGGTACGCGCACAGCCTGCGCAATCGGAGCCGGAACAAAGCTTGTTCCGGCTCCGCAGCACCTCAGGCAGTGTCGAGCTGTTTCGCGAAAGCGTCGAGCGAGGCTTCGAAGGTATCGAAGATGAAGTCGATTTCCTCTTCCGTGACGATGAGCGGCGGGCAAAGCGCCAGCGAATCCCCGATCGCTCGCGAGATCAGCCCCTTCTCCAGCATCACCGAAAACAGCTTCGGACCGAGCTGCCCAGCGCTGTAGCCCTCGCGAGGCTTGAGCTCCAGCGCTCCGATAAGACCGACACCGCGCGCTTCGATCGCCAGCGGATGGTCCTCCAGTGCCTTCAGTCTCTTCAGGAAATGCGGGCTCAGTGCCCGAACATTGCCGACGAGATCGCGCTCCTCGATGATGGCAATGTTTTCCAATACGACCGCCGCCGCGACAGGATGGCCGGCAGCGGTGACGCCGTGGCCGAAAGTGCCGATCCTGGCGGATTCGTCGGCCAGAGGACCGTAGACAGTCTCGTTGATGAGAAGCGCGGAGATCGGCTGATAGGAGGAGGAAATCTGCTTGGAAAGGGTGATGATATCCGGCTGCATGGCATAGGTTGTCGTGGCGAACATCTCGCCGGTGCGCCCAAAGCCGCAGATCACCTCGTCGGCGATCAGCAGGATGTCGTATTTCCTCAACACTTTCTGGATCGCTTCCCAATAGCCGGCCGGCGGCACGATGACACCGCCGGCGCCCATCACCGGTTCGCCGATGAAGGCGGCAACAGTCTCCGGCCCTTCCTTGAGAATGAGGTCCTCCAACTCCTGGGCGCAGCGCTGCACGAAGGCCGCTTCCGTTTCGCCCTCCTGCTTGAAAGCGCGATAGTGCGGACACGACGTATGCAGGATACCGGCGATCGGCAGATCGAAGGAGCGGWGGTTGTTCGGCAGGCCCGTCAGACTGGCGCTGGCGATGGTGACGCCGTGATAACCCTTCACGCGCGAAATGATCTTCTTCTTCTCCGGTTTGCTCAGCGCATTCGACCGGTACCAGACAATCTTGACCGCCGTGTCGTTGGCCTCCGATCCTGAATTGGTGAAATAGGCCTTCGACATGGGAACCGGGGCCATCTGGATCAGCTTTTCGGCAAGATCGACAGACGGTCCGTGAGTCCGGCTCGTGAAGGTGTGGTAATAGGGCAGCTTCGCCATCTGGCGCGCCGCAGCCTCGACCAGCCGGTTCTCGCCGAAGCCGACCGCCACGCTCCAGAGGCCGGACATGGCTTCCAGATACATCTTGCCGTTGTTGTCGTAGACATAGACTCCCTCGCCCCTGTCCATCACCAGCGAGCCGTCGCGCTCGAGCGCTCGGGCATTGGTGTAGGAGTGGAGCTGATAGGCCTTGTCCCTGGCTTCGATGGAATTCGGCTGAATGGTCACGACGATCTCCTGTGAGATTTGCTGCGCGTTCGGTCTTCATGCGCATATAAATCTCATAGGCGTAAACACGGACCTTTGACAGCCCGTGCCTGTGAATTCGGCCGTCCTTTCGTTCAAAATAATTGACACAAGGAACCTGCTGTCATTTTGCGGTCATCGCCTCGATTGGCGGCTTGGCACCCTCCGGAATCGGGCTCGTGTATTCCTGTCCCTTCCGGCGCTTCTTGAGATCCGCCCAGGCGGCCTCCCGGAGCTGTTCACTTTCAAGTGCGGCCAGACCCGTGGCGRCAAGCGCCTTGGCGGCCGAGATCATACCCTTGTGGGCTAGCGCACTCTGGCCTTGGGCAACCGCCTGCCAGGTATGGAGCTGCGTGCCGATCGCATGCGTCGCGCCATAGGCCTGCACGGTCGGAACTACCCAGCTCACATCGCCGACATCAGTCGAGCCGCCCATCTGGCGAACTTCGTTATGCGGCGGCAGGATGAAATCCGTAAGCGCGATGTCGCGCTGTTCGAGCTTCTCCTGCGCCCAGCTCGCAGCAATGTCCTCGGCGGTCAGCGTGCCGCGGATCTGCTCTGCAAAGGCGAGATCGGCCTCATCGAATTCCGGCGGGCCCAGGCTTTCCCAGATGTCCTGCATCGCATCCATCAGCGGCGTATTGACCATGAGGTTGGAAACGCCGGAAAGTATCGTGCTCTCGACCTTTGTTTCCGTCATCAGCGCGGCCCCCTCGGCCACCTTCTTGACCCGCTCGATCAGGGAGATGAGACCGGGCAGCTCGGGTGAGCGCACGACATAGCGAACCTTGGCGTGCGCCTGGACGACATTGGGGGAGATGCCGCCGGCATCGAGGACCGCATAGTGGATACGGCAATCCGACGGCATGTGCTCGCGCATGTAGTTGATGCCGACATTCATCAGCTCGACGGCATCGAGCGCGCTGCGCCCGAGCTCGGGAACTGCCGAAGCATGAGCGGCCCGCCCCGTGAAGGTGAAATCGATACGGCAATTGGYGAGCGAGGTTTCGCGCTGGACCCCGGCAAAATTGCTCGGATGCCAGCTGATGGCGATATCGACATCTTCGAATGCTCCGGCTCGCACCATGAAGGCCTTTGCGGCGCCCCCCTCTTCGGCGGGGCAGCCGTAATAGCGCACACGGCCGGGCGTGCCGGTCTTTTCCAACCAGTCCTTCAACGTAGTCGCGGCAAGAAGCGAGGCTGCGCCGAGAAGATTGTGCCCGCAACCATGGCCGTTTGCGCCCGCCGTGACGGGATCGACCTGGGCAACGCCCGCCTTCTGGCTCAATCCGGCAAGCGCATCGTATTCACCGAGCAAAGCAATAACGGGGCCGCCTTCGCCAGCTTCGCCGATCAGCGCGGTTGGAATGCCGGCGACGTTTTCGGTGATCCGGAAGCCCTGCGCCTCCAGCATCTCGCGATGGGCGGCCGCCGAAAGCGTCTCCATGTAGCAGGTCTCCGGCGTCTCCCACACCCGGTCGCTGAGTTCGGTAAAGACCTCCTTCTTCTTGTCGATGAGGTCCCATATGAGCGGGCGATTGGAGCTGCCTGTCGTCATGAAATATCTGCCTTGGCTAACGTGGTCTGCGGTGGGAGGGGTGGACCGTATCCCATTCTTTTCGCCTCGGGAATGCGGCCAATCCCGAAAATTAAGGATTCGGCAGCCTTGACGGCACGCAGAAAGCGCAAGCGGAGGCGCTCTCTGCAATTGTCACGCGGTGGTGTCTCGACAAGTCAATCATAATCGCTATGCTCCGCCGCATGGTCCGACGGTGACTTCGCAGAACAATAAAAAACGGCAAAAACGTTTGGGTGAACTGCAGAAACTGGGGAAATTTTTCCACAATACATCTCGGACGTAAAAATTTGGGGGTAGCCCCGAATTCAAAACGATGGGAAGAGTTTGCAGAATTCGCGACCACCTTCCCGAGAAGGGAAAGCAGCAGTCGGCCGGTCGGTGCAGCATTGAACGGCCAGGAGGTGAAGAAAAGAACAATGCCACTTGAGGCGCCAAGGGAGCGCGCCACTTGAAAAAAACGAAATCAACCTGACCGGCTTTTGCCGGCAAAGGTATTGGGAGACTAGTCATGAAAGTCAAACTCGCACTTGCCGCAGCGCTTCTGTCGGCAACGTTCTTCGCAAGCGCAGCCAGCGCGAAAACCTTCGTCTATTGCTCCGAAGGTTCTCCGGAAGGCTTCGATCCGGGCCTTTACACCGCCGGCACCACCTTCGACGCTTCGGGCCATCCGATCTACAGCCGACTGCTGGAATTCGAACCCGGCACAACCAAGCCGGTTGCCGGCCTCGCCGAAAGCTGGGAAATCTCTGAAGACGGTACTGTCTATACTTTCAAGCTGCGTTCGGGCGTGAAGTTCCAGACGACGGACTTCTTTACCCCTACCCGCGAGCTGAACGCCGATGACGTGGTGTTCTCGATCGGCCGCCAGATCAAGACGGACGATCCGTGGCACCAGTACGTCCCCGGCACCTCCTGGGAATATGCGGCCGGCATGGGCTTCCCTGATCTCATTAAGTCGATCGAAAAGGTTGACGATCTCACTGTCAAGTTCACTCTGAACCGTCCGGAAGCACCCTTCCTCGCCAACCTCGCCATGCCTTTCGCTTCGATCATGTCGAAGGAATATGCTGACAGCCTCGACGCCGCCGGCAAGAAGGAACAGCTGAACCAGATGCCGGTCGGCACTGGTCCGTTCACCTTCGTCGGCTATCAGCAGGATGCGGTGATCCGCTACAAGAAGAACGCCGACTACTGGGGTCCGGCTCCGAAAATCGACGATCTCGTTTTCGCGATCACGACGGATGCTTCCGTTCGCTATCAGAAGCTTAAGGCTGGCGAATGCCACCTGATGCCCTATCCGAACGCTGCCGACGTTGAGTCCATGAAGGCCGATCCGAACCTCACGGTTCTTGAGCAGGAAGGCCTGAACGTCGCCTACATGGCGTACAACACCACCCAGGCTCCTTTCGACAAGGTAGAAGTCCGCAAGGCGCTCAACAAGGCAATCAACAAGAAGGCGATTGTCGACGCTGTCTTCCAGGGCATGGCAACGCCGGCCAAGAACCCGATCCCGCCGACCATGTGGTCTTACAACGACGCGATCGAGGACGACAGCTACGACCTAGACGCTGCCAAGAAGATGCTCGAGGAAGCCGGCGTCAAGGACCTTTCCATGAAGGTCTGGGCCATGCCCGTATCGCGCCCCTACATGCTGAATGCCCGCCGCGCAGCGGAGATCATCCAGGATGATTTCGCCAAGATCGGCGTGAAGGTCGAGATCGTCTCCTACGAGTGGGCTGAATATCTCGAGCGCTCCAAGGCGAAGGATCGCGACGGTGCTGCCATCCTCGGCTGGACCGGCGATAACGGCGACCCGGACAACTTCCTCGATACGCTGCTTGGCTGCGACGCAGTTGGCGGCAACAACCGCGCTCAGTGGTGCAATGAGGAGTTCAACTCGCTCGTGAAGAAGGCAAAGACCACAGCGGACCAGGAAGAGCGCACCAAGCTGTATGAAGACGCTCAGGTCGTCTTCAAGCGCGAAGCTCCCTGGGCAACGCTCGACCACTCCCTGTCCATCGTTCCGATGCGTAAGGGCGTGACCGGCTTCACCCAGAGCCCGCTTGGCGATTTCACCTTCGAAGCGGTCGATATTTCCGAATAATAGCCGTTTCTTAGCATTTTTTGCCGCGGGGCGCGTTGCGTTTCCCGCGGCAATTGCTTTATGAGACCCGGAAAAATGTGGCGGAGACGCCTCAATTGCCGCACTCATGGCTTGACAAGGCCATGAATCGGTCAAGAACCAAAAACCATCGAAGGTTTCGAATGTTTGGCTTTCTCCTGCGGCGGCTCGCCGTATTGATCCCAACTTTCCTTGGGGTCTCCATTATCGCCTTTTCCTTTATCCGACTTCTGCCGGGCGATCCCGTCGCCCTCCTTTCCGGCGAGCGTGTGATGTCGCCGGAACGCCATGCCCAGATCAGCGCGCAGCTCGGTCTCGACCGTCCGCTGGTCGTGCAATATTTCGACTATCTCGGCGGCGTGGTGACCGGTGACTTCGGCTCTTCCATCGTTTCCAAGCAGCCGATCCTGGATCAGTTCCTCGCACTCTTTCCGGCAACGGTCGAGCTTTCCATCTGTGCCATCATCATCGCCATCGTTCTCGGCATTCCTGCCGGCGTGATTGCGGCGATCAAGCGCGGCTCCTTCTTCGACCAGTCGTTGATGGGCATTGCGCTCGTCGGCTATTCCATGCCGATCTTCTGGTGGGGCCTGCTGCTCATCATCCTCTTCTCCGGCATCCTGCAATGGACGCCTGTCTCCGGCCGCATCTCTCTGATGTTCTTCTTCCCGCCGGTCACCGGCTTCATGCTGATCGACTCGCTGCTTTCCGGTCAGAAGGGTGCCTTCGCATCGGCGCTCAGCCACCTCGCGCTGCCCTCGATCGTGCTTGCGACCATTCCGCTTGCGGTCATAGCCCGCCAGACCCGGTCGGCCATGCTGGAAGTGCTCTCCGAAGACTACGTTCGTACCGCGCGCGCCAAAGGCCTGTCGCCATTCCGCGTGGTCGGCATCCATGCTCTTCGCAACGCCATGATCCCGGTCGTGACGACCATCGGGCTGCAGATCGGCGTCATGCTGGCTGGAGCTATCCTCACGGAGACGATCTTCTCCTGGCCAGGCATCGGCAAATGGATGGTCGATAGCGTCTTCCGGCGCGATTACCCGGTCATCCAGGGCGGTCTGCTTCTGATCGCCGGCATCATCATGTTGGTCAATCTCGTGGTCGATCTGCTTTACGGCCTGATCAACCCGCGTATCCGCCACTAGAAGGAAAGAAACCCCATGGCCGATACTCTCATCGACAAGGCACCCGAGGCGGCTTCGACCGCCCAGCTTCGCCGCCAGATGCTCAAGGAGTTCTGGTTCTACTTCTCCGAAAACCGCGGCGCCGTGATCGGCCTGTTCGTTTTCCTCGCACTCGTCGTCGTCGCTGTGCTGGCGCCGGTAATCGCTCCGCACTCGCCGTTCGAACAATACCGTGATGCGGTTCTGGTGCCGCCGGTCTGGACGGACGGCGGCCGCGCCAGCTTCCTGCTCGGCACCGATGCTGTCGGCCGCGACATTCTCTCGCGCCTGATTTACGGAGCGCAGTACTCGCTGTTCATCGGGGTTTTCGTCACGACGCTTTCGCTCACCGGCGGCATTCTCGTCGGCCTTATCGCAGGTTACTACCGCGGCTGGGTCGACACCGTCATCATGCGTCTGATGGACATCATCCTGGCCTTCCCGTCGCTCCTGCTCGCACTCGTGCTTGTCGCGATCCTTGGACCTAGCCTGACCAACGGCATGATCGCCATCGCGCTCACCTTGCAGCCGCATTTCGTGCGCCTCACGCGCGCCGCGGTGATGTCGGAAAAGACCCGAGACTATGTGACGGCTGCGCGTCTCGCCGGCGCCGGTCCGCTGCGGCTGATGTTCCGCACCATTCTGCCGAACTGCACCGCACCGCTGATCGTGCAGGCGACGCTGTCCTTTTCGAACGCCATCCTCGATGCCGCCGCCCTCGGCTTCCTCGGCATGGGCGCCCAGCCGCCGGCGCCCGAATGGGGCACTATGCTCGCCGAAGCTCGCGAGTTCATCCTGCGCGCGTGGTGGGTAGTCACGTTCCCCGGCCTCGCAATCCTCATCACCGTTCTTGCCATCAACCTGATGGGCGACGGGCTGCGCGATGCGCTCGACCCGAAACTGAAGAGGTCCTGACATGGCGCTTCTGCAAATCGACAATCTGACCGTCGAATTCGAAACTGCGAACGGCTGGTTCAGAGCCGTGGACGGCGTGTCCAWATCCGTCGACAAGGGCGAAGTGCTGGCAATCGTCGGCGAGTCCGGCTCCGGCAAGTCCGTCTCCATGCTTGCGGTTATGGGCCTGYTGCCTTGGACTGCGAAGATCACCGCCGACCGGATGCTCTTCGAAGGTCGCGATATCCAGAACATCGATCCGGCCGAACGGCGCAAGCTGATCGGCAAGGATATAGCGATGATCTTCCAGGAGCCGATTGCGAGCCTCAATCCGTGTTTCACGGTTGGCTTTCAGATCGAGGAAGTTTTGCGCATCCACCTCGGCCTCGGAAAGAAGGAGCGCCGCGCCCGCGCGATCGAGCTCTTCAAGCTGGTCGGCCTGCCGAATCCGGAGGAGCGGCTGGGTCATTTCCCGCATCAGATGTCGGGCGGGCAGTGCCAGCGCGTGATGATTGCGATCGCGATTGCCTGCAATCCGAAGCTTCTGATTGCCGACGAGCCGACCACCGCGCTTGACGTGACGATCCAGAAGCAGATCCTCGATCTCCTGATGTCCCTGCAGGCGAAGAACGGCATGGGCCTCATCATGATTACCCATGATATGGGCGTCGTAGCCGAGACCGCTGACCGGGTGGTCGTGCAGTACAAGGGCCGCAAGATGGAGGAGGCCGACGTGCTTTCCCTCTTCGAGAGCCCGAAGAGCAATTATACCAAGGCGCTGCTCGCCGCCTTGCCGGAAAACGCGACAGGCGATCGGCTCACCACCGTATCTGCCTTCTTCGACGGCACRCCCGAGCCCGCGGAGGCACGCTGATGACCGATACCCTGACCAAGAACACCATGCTCGAAGTGCGCAGCATCAAGCGCGACTACGAGCTGCCCGGCGGTCTTTTCAAGCCGAAGAAGACCATCCATGCGGTGAAGGGCGTCTCCTTCTCGCTGGAGCGCGGCAAGACGCTGGCGATCGTCGGTGAATCCGGTTGCGGCAAGTCCACTCTCGCCCGCATGCTGACCTTCATCGACGAGCCGACCTCCGGCGAACTCTATATCGACGGCGACAAGATCGACACTCGGCCCGGCCATCTCACGCCCGAGATGCGCCAGAAGGTGCAGATCGTTTTCCAGAACCCCTATGGCTCGCTCAACCCACGCCAGAAGATTGGTGACGTTCTCGGAGAGCCGCTGGCGATCAACACCAAAATGAGCGCTGCCGAGCGGCGCGACCGTGCGACCGAAATGCTTACAAAGGTCGGTCTCGGTCCGGAGCACTACAATCGCTACCCACACATGTTCTCCGGTGGCCAGCGCCAGCGCATCGCGATCGCCCGCGCGCTGATGTTGAACCCGAAGCTGCTCGTGCTTGACGAACCGGTCTCGGCCCTCGACCTTTCTGTGCAGGCCCAGGTTTTGAACCTTCTCGCAGACCTGCAGGACGAGTTCGGACTCACCTATGTCTTCATCAGCCATGACTTGTCCGTCGTGCGCTACATCGCCGACGAGGTGATGGTGATGTATTTCGGCGAGGCGGTGGAATACGGCACGCGCGACGAGGTCTTCTCCGACCCGAAGCACGAGTATACGCGTACCTTGTTCAAGGCGACCCCGCGGGCGGATGTGGACTCGATCCGGGCCCGCATCGCCAAGAAGAAGGCGGCGGCCTGACACTTCCTCCTTGAGGGAAGGCGAGTTACTCCACGAAGATCCTGACGCTGGCGGCGCGGCCGGCAGCGTCGATCACCGTCAATGTCGAATATCCTGCACCGTCCGGCATCCACTGGCTGGTGCGACGGCGGGAAATCTCCGCAAGCGGCCTGCCGTTGGCAAGCCACCGGAAGGGCGCGCGGCCGCCCTGCAATTTAAGCGCCAGCGGCGAAATCTCTCCCGAACGAGCACCAAGATCGATCCTTGCCCCTTCCGGGGGGTAGACGATCTGAGGCGCCCGTTCGCGGATCGACGCGGAAATCAGACCGCTCGATGTCGTTGAAAAGCGTCGTTGGCTGATCGGCAGCTCGGACGGCGCAATCCGCATTGCGCCCGCGGGGGCGGCAGGCAGCGGTGTAATCGGAACGCCTGACTTCGAGAAGGCTTCGAAGAGGATCGGCGCCGCCGTCTGGTAACCGGCGATCCCCGGAACCGCGCCATTGTCTGGCCGGCCGACCCAGACGCCGAGCACATAGCGCCCGTCGAAACCCACCGACCAGGCGTCACGATAGCCGTAACTCGTTCCGGTCTTGTAGGCGATGCCGAGCCTGCGGCTGCCTTGCGGCGGCAGGACATCGGAAAGAATGTCGGCGACATGCCATRCCGCCTGGGGCTCCAGCAGCGGCTCGCCATCGACCATGCCGGGCTGATCCTCTATGCCGTTACCGAGCCGCAGCGGCTGGCCGCGATTGGCAAGCGCCGCATAGGCCTGCACCAGATCCTTCAATGTGATGCCAACGCCGCCGAGCCCGATCGCCAATCCTGGCGCCTCGTTGGGCGGCAGGACCGGCCGCACCTCCGCTCGACGGAACCGCAACATCAACCGCGAGGGACCGACGGCATCGAGAAGCCGCACCGCCGGGACATTAAGCGACAATTGCAACGCCTGGCGGACACTGACATCGCCCTGGTAGCTCATATCGAAATTCTTCGGCCGGTAACCGAAGAAATCCGCCGGTCGGTCTTCGATAATCGTCTCCTGGCTGACCAGCCCCTGCTCGAAGGCAAGGCCGTAGATGAAGGGCTTCAGTGTCGAACCCGGCGAGCGATGGACGCGCGTCATGTCGATCCAGCCGGAACGGCTCGCATCGAAATAATCGGCCGATCCTACTTCCCCGACGATCGCGCCCGTCGTGATATCCGCCATCACCATGGCGACGGAAACCCGCGGACTGAGCTTGGCGGCCGCCTCGAGCACAACCTGCTCCAGCCCTTGCTGAATGCTGCGCTTCAATGTTGTGACGTGACGGCCTGACCTCGGCTCCCTACGGATCGCAGCTTCCGCCAAATGCGCCGCATAGGCCGGCAGCTGGAGGCGCTGCGTGGGAATAGCATCGCCTCCAGCACGATCGGCTTCGCCATCTCCCAATACGTCCTCGACAGCCGCTCTCATCAGCACGCGTTCGCGGGCAATCTTTGCAGTTTCGAAATGCCGGTCCGGCCTTCGTCCCTCCGGTGACTGCGGCAGGGCAACGAGCAATGCCGCCTCCGCCACCGTCAGCCGGCGCGGCTCCTTGCCGAAATAGGCGAGACTCGCTGCCCGCACCCCTTCCAGATTGCCGCCATAGGGAGCATGGGTGAGGTAGAGTTCGAGTATCTGCTGCTTGCTCAGCCGACGCTCAATCTGAACCGCACGAACGAGTTGGAGCAGCTTGGCGGAAAGCGAGCGGGTTTCGCGTGGCTCGATCAGCCGCGCCACCTGCATGGAAAGCGTCGAGGCGCCGGAGACCACGCGACCGTTGGTGACGAATTGCAAGGCGGCACGCCCGACCGCCAAGGGATCGACACCTGAATGATCGAAGAAGCGCTGATCCTCATAGGCCACCAGCATCGTCAGGAAGCGCGGATCGACATCCCCGACCGAAGTTTTCAAGCGCCAACGGCCCTCCGGCGTCGCGAAAGCGCGCAACAGCTGGCCGTCCGCATCCAGCACCTCAGCGGAGACCACACCCGCCTTCTCGAGCGGCGGTGGAAAAGCCTTGTCGGCAGCATCGAGACCGAAGGCGATCCCTGCCAGCACGGCAAGGGCGACCCCGGAACCGGTCAGGATTTTCCGCTGGAGCCTCATTTTCCGGGACCTTATTGCGCCGCCGATACCTCCATGCGGCCTGTCGCGGTGCGAGCCGAAAATTGCGGGCGGTACATGTCTTCCACATTCGCCGCCGGATGATCATACGTACCCGGAGTTACGGCGCGGACGACATAGGCCAGCGTAATCTCGCGATTGTCGCCGGTATTGCGGTTGAAGGCCGCTACGAACCGATCGTTGCGAAACTCCGTATGCGCCGCCTCCAGCTCGCCGATCCAGTCGAAATTGGAAAGCTGCGCACTGCTGACGAGGCTCGGATTGTCGATCTGGAAACCGGCCGGAAGCAGATCCTGAACGAGGATGCGCGAAGGCCAGTCATTGGTTTCGGTAATCGTAAGCACCACGACATAACGCTCGTTCTGCTTCGCTTCGGTAACATTCGCCACCTCGCCATCCATTGTGTAATAGGTGCGCTCGATGGTGAAGCCGTCGCCACCCGCCGGCAGCGGCTCGGCAGGGGCGGCGACGGTTGTAACCGCCGCCTGCAATGGGTCGCCACTGTCGTTGCGGATGGTCAACGGATGGTCGAGGAGTGTGTCTCCCGACATTTGCGACATCAGCGTGCCGTGATGTTCGGCGCCGTTGACGTCTAGCCGCAGACTATCGTCACCATTCTGAAGCGCACGAGCTGCAAGGAGCATCCAGGTCTGCTCCTGCGTGCTGGTATAACTCTTCTCCCGCCATTCCTTGGCAACGATATCGGCAAGAGGAGCAACGATCGGCGGTACCGGCCGGCTTTCGGCGGCCAGGGCCAAAACCGCAGCCCCGTCTCGTAGCGACGAACCGTAGTCGGAACGGGCAAGGCTCACCTTTTGAACCTGCGCCTGCTCCGACATCTGCAGCGAATCCGCGAAAATAGTGCGGGCGCGCTGCTGATCTCCATAGAGCGATAGCGCCGCCGCAATATGTGCCTTGGCAAGCGGCGTCGGAAAATCGCCGAGTGATGCATCCGCATAATAACGCAGGTCGCTGATCGCAGCCTTGCGGTTGCGCGCAAGCACATAGAGCGCATAGGCGATCTCATTGCCCTGGTCGCCCACATTGTTGGTATAGCCCAGCGTATTCTGCAGGCTTTCCAGTGCTTGTACCAGCGCCTGTTCGGGCACTTCGTAGCCCTGTTCTCGGGCCCGGGTGAGGAAGTCCGTCACATAGGCATCGAGCCAGAGATCGCCGTCGCCCGGTCCCCAGAGGCCGAAACTGCCGGCGGACGATTGGTAGGACAGCACGCGGTGGATGGCATCCTGAACCCGCTTCTTCACCTCGGCATCGTCGGCCAGGCCGTTCTGCGTCGCCATTTCGCTGAGATAAAGCAGAGGCAGCGCCTGGCTGGTCGTCTGCTCGGCACAGCCATAGGGATAGCGGCTGAGGCTCATCAGCAATGCCGGAATATCGAAGGCGCTGGAGCGGCTGACATTCAMCGCGACGGAGGCTCCGGGCAGGATGCTGTCCGCCAGAAGGTCACCATTCACCGTCAGGCTGTTGCCGGATGCAAGCGAGATGAGGCGCCGCGTCGTAACCGGCAGCACCCCTGGGCGGATGGGAATATCCAGCGCCTGATCCAGCGAAAGGCCGGAAGCGTTCGAAAGACGGATGAAGACCGTGCCGTCGCCCGGCTCCACGCCGGTCACGGGCATGGTAAGATCGAGCTTGCCGCCCGCCTGAAGACTAATGGTTTGCTCCGCCCCCTGCTCGACTGCGACCGCATCGTTTGTAGCAATTTCCAGTCTGTAGTCGCCGGCCGGCGCATCGGTATTGGCGATGTCGAGCCGCAGGTTCGCCTTGTCGCCAGGCGCAAGGAAACGCGGCAGGCTGGCGGTGATCACCACCGGATCACGGATTACCACATCCTTCACCGCATGACCGACACCGCTTTTCGACCATGCGACAGCCATCACGCGGGCCGTCCCGTTGAACTGCGGAATGTCGAAGGAGACGTTTGCCCTCCCCTGAGCGTCGAGCTTCACTGGGCCCAAGAAAAACGCGAGCAGTTTCTCCTTGGGTGGGTTGCCCTGCATCGCCATGCTGCCGCCGTCGCCACCGGTCCGCAACCGCCCGGTCGCACCAAGTGAACCGTCGATCAGCCGCCCATAGAGATCACGGATTTCGAGCCCCAACCGCCGCTGGCCGAAATACCAGTCATCTGGCGCGGGAGGCTCGTAGCGGGTGAGGTTCAGGATGCCGACATCGACGGCAGCGACCGTCACGTAGGCATCCTCATCAGCACCGGCACCCGCCACCTGAACCGCAATGTCGAGCGGTCTGCGCGGCATCGTCTGCTCCGGTGCATCCAATGAAATCTGGAGATCACGATCGGCAGGATCGACCTTTAGCCAAGTGATACCGATGGAGCGCATCGGCATACGGCTTTCCTGCGCCACGCCGGGACGGAATAAGGTAGCCGTGATATAGGAACCGGCACCCCATTCAGCGGTCACGGGAATCTCCACCTCTCCGCCTTCCGCGCCAATGCTGACCGTCTTTGCCGAAATCAGCTCTTCGGCACCTGCGATCACCATCAGCTCCCCCGCATAGCGAGAGGAAACCTTGAGCTTGGCCGTTTCCCCAACCGCATAGCTCTGCTTGTCGAGCGYGATTTCCAGCGCGTCCGGCGTCTCCGTGGACGTCGCGGTGACGAACCAGCCGGCGTCGAACTCGACGCTGGAGGCCGGCCCGCCGGCATCGGCGGTTTCCACCTCCAATCGATAGCGCCCCCAGTTGACCGGAACGGAGATTTCGCCGCCATCCGCCGTCACGTCCAGCGTGCCGTTGGAAACCTGGCTGGTGCGGGTGACGGGCTCGTAACGCCAGGAATTCCCATCGCGATACCACTGATAGTCCCGGTCGATCTTGATGAGCTTCCAGGAGAGGGCCTGCATGGCCTGTTTCTGGCCGGCGGTGTCCACGCCGATGACGTGAAATTTTCCGACAGAATTCTCTGCCAGGTCGCCGGAAAATTCCGGTTTGATGCCGATCCGCGCATCCTCGGCCTTCACCGGCAAGGTCAAGGTACGCTCCACGGCACGCCCACCCGCTTCTTGCATGCGCACCACGATGTCGGCGGTGACGAGCTGCGTCGTCGACGGCGCTTCGGTGACGGAAACATCGAAGCGTGCCTTCCCCTGATCGTCAAGGACCGGGAGAGCATCGAGGGGAATACGCGCCGCCTCATTGGCCTCTTCGTCCGCCAGGCCGAACTGATAGCCAGGGAAGGAAGCATTCTGCCTGGTTGTCTTCAGCACCATCTCGCCTTCGAGATTAAGCCCGGCAGCAGGCGCGCCATAGAGATATCGCCCGTCGATTTCGACCGGTACGGGCGTGCCGACCGAGATATCCTTGGCTTCGCTCGTCATGTCGAACTCAATGCGGTCCGGGACGAAGTCATCCACTAGGAAAGGCTTTTCGCCGATTGGCGAACCCTTGGGGTCTGTGAAGACCTGCATCGTCCACGTGCCACGCATCGCCGTCTGCTGCAGGGGCAGGTCGAGCGCGTAACCGCCGAGGGCACCGGTACTGACCACGCGGCGGTCCTCGACTCCATCCGGCCGCAGGAAGACGAAGGTCAACGGCAGGTTTTCAATTGCAGCGGCATCGACATCGCGAGCAAGCGTGGAGGCATGAACCGTTTCGCCGGGTCGATAGATGCCGCGCTCGGTCCATGCAAGAAGATCGATCGCACCGGGCGCGGGCCGGCCGGTAACGCCACGGTCTGACAGATCGAAACCGGCGCGGGTCATGTCAAGGAAGACATAGTCCTCGTCGCCGTTCCTTGCGGTCATCATGGCAGGCGCCATGCCGGACGTGCCGCGCGTCAGTCCGGCGGTGAAAGTGGCGCGGCCGTCTGCATCGGTCGTCGCGGTACCGAGAATCTCGTTATTGCGGGCAAGAAGCTGCAATTCGACACCGGCAAGCGGTTCGGCCGAGCCGAGCGACCGGGCAAAGACGTTGAGGCCATCCGTACCCGTATATGTGGAGAGCCCGATATCGGAAACCACGAACCACTGCGTTGCCTTACTGCTCCATTCCTGCGAAACGGCGTTGGTGACGGCAGCCGTCAATACATAGACGCCGGGCTTTCGGGTTGGCAGCACCTCGTCGACAGGAAAGCTCGTCGTCACATCCTTGTTGAGATCCTGCGCAAGATCGATCGTACCCTGCCAGACCAGTTCGCCGCTTTCCGTCTCGATCCGCGACGCACCATAGCCATCCATCTGGGTGAGGAACTGCGAATTGGTGAGCAGCGAGACGATGTTGCGATCGCCGATGCGGTAGAGCTTCAGATCCGCGCTTTCGGTATTGACCGAGACGATGGGAATGCCGCGACGCGCGGTGGATGGCAGAACGAAAGCATCGCCTGTAAAACGCACCGCCGGCGATCGATCCTTCACATAGAGATCGAGATCGACCTGCGCTTCCAGCGGCTCATCGACCGACGATGGCAGGCCACGTCGGAACGAAAGCTTGAGGCGCTGACCATGCGTCAATCCCTCAACGCATATCTGATTGTCCTTGGCCTCCATTGCTTTGGGCGCCTGCCCATCGACCACGACGAAAGGCGCATAGTCGGTGTTCTTCACCAGAGCTTCGGAAAACTGCACGCAGGCGCGCGGATTGGCGCTCTCGGCATCGATCGTATTGCCGACGATACGAAAGCCCTGCCGCTCGCGCAGATCGTTATAGGCGGCCTGAACGGTACGGGCATTMACAAGCGCAAGGCTCTGCTTATAGGCCGTCAACGCAGAGCGGTAATTCTCCTGTTTCGCCAGCCCTGCCGCCAAAACCGCAAGCGCGTCGGCCCTCTTCTGTGTGGTGCGGGTAAGCTGATAGCCGTTGACGGCGGCAAGAACGCCCCGCGCCGTCGCATCGCTATTGCCCTCAGCCGTGCCGGCCGCGCGCGCCATCTCTATCCAGAGGTCGCCGTTTTCCCGCTGGATCGAAAGTGCGCCCTGGAAATTGTAGAGCGCCGTGTCGACATTGCCGGAGAGGAGCTCGTTTTGCGCTATCGTGCGCAATTCTTCCGCACCGTAACCTTTCTGGTTGTCTCCGAGCGTGAGGTCTTCCTTCTGCTTGCGCGCCTGCTGCAGCAAATCCTCGGAAAGGAAGGAGAGTTTGGGCGCGGCACCAATATCCGGCTCTGCAGCCACCTCCATGATCTTGCCGGCAACGGCGCCGGGGAAGCTGTTGAGCTGGTTGAAATCGGATTTGAGGAAGCACCACCGCGCTTTGACGTTGTAGGTGAAGGCCTTGCAGGCATTGTCGCCGATGCAGACGGCTTCACACTCAGCCTGGCTGACATTCTGCACAGTGCGCAGATCGAAACCGAAATAATCGCCATTGGGTGTGGTCTCGATCCGCCGCTCCGCGGCGATCACAGGCGGCATAAGGCCAAAAACAGAAAGAACGAGAGCGGAAAAGCCGATAAACGCGCGCTTAGACATGATGTCCTCCCCGTCGCTGGCGTTCTATGCTCGCACTTTTCTAATTTACTTTCGCAATGTCAACGCGCCGCAGCGGTTGCAGCTCGAGATTTTCATGAGGGTTTTGCTGCAAGGGACGGTTGCTCGGGTTGCTCAATTCATCAGGCCGGCAGCGGTAAATCCGCCGTCGACCGAAAGAACCTGACCCGTAACGTAGGAGGACTGCCGCCCGTCGATCAGGAAGGCGATCGCGGACGCAATCTCCTCCGGCCGGCCATAGCGACGCATCGGCACCGTGCGATGCCATTCCTCGCGTGTCGCGGCGGTGTGGTTTTCCTTCACCATCGGCGTCTCGATTGGTCCCGGCGCGATGGCATTGACGCGAATGAGGTCGTCGGCGAGCTCAACCGCCATGATCTTGGTCAGAGTTATCAATGCGCCCTTGGACGCACCGTAGGCCGAACGGCCGAGATTGCCCTTGATGCCGGAGACGGAGGCGATATGCACGATCGAGCCTCCGCCGTTCTCTTTGAGGAGCGGCGCCAGTGCCTGTGAAAGAGCAAATGCTCCCACGACATTAACCTCGTAAATGCGCCGGAGCTGTTGGGCGGTCGTGTCGAAAAAGCGGGTGTTGGCGGCAATGCCTGCACTGTTGACCAAAGCCATGAGCGGCACCGCAAGCTCTCGGCAATGGCCGGCAAGACGGGAAACCGCCTTCTCGTCGGTAATATCGATTGCCACYGGGGTCATCATGGCAGCCTTGTCGTCGAGCCGATCCGACAATCGGTCGAGGGCAGAAGCATCGCGATCGGCCGCAACCACATGCCAGCCCGCTTCGACCAGCATTTCGGCGGTCGAAAACCCGATCCCCGACCCCGCTCCTGTGACGACCACGCTCCCCCGAGCCATATCAATCCTCCCGGTTTTCGATAATGACGAGTTCGAAGGTGACGCCGACCGGATTTTCGCACCGAGCAAGCCGGCCGTCATAAATGACACCGTCAGTGTCCACCACGGCTACATCGAGCCGCGCCCGCAGGCCTTCATCAGTCCGTTCCAGCACGCCGTTTTCGATATCGATTTCCGTTGCGATGCAGTTCACCCGTCGACCGTCCTCGAAGACCGGTTCATAGATACTGCCGATGCCGTGGATGCGAGCGCTTTCGATGCCGGCTTCGGCGCAAGCATCTTCGACCGCGGTCACGATATTCTCGTTCGGCCGGACGCGAAGGAGAATGCCATTGCCGCTTCCACTCTCACCCTTGGCCGAAAACAGGGTGAAATTGGTTTCCGGATCCGGGATGGAAGAGAAAGTCGCAACCGCGCTTCCATGACCTCTTACCCGGATCGGGCGGCTTACGACGCTGTCGAATGGCAGCACATGGCCCATGCGCGACCTTCCCTCACCCGTATCCCAGATACCATGACAATGGAGGAAGGGCGCGCCGTCACGCTCGCCGACCATCGCGGTCGCAGCAACGAACCTGCCGCCTGCCTCGGGCGCATGGGTTTCGCTGTACCAGGCAGCGTGTTCCTCATCCGGAGAAAGTGCCGGCAGCACATAGCGGAAAGGATCGCAGGCACCGCCTTCGATCGTCACATAGCCGCCAAGACAACCAGCTTGCGCAAAGACCCGCGCGATCCCGGCCATGAAGGTCTCACCAGGCCGGAGCTCTCCTTCGACCTGCTTCAGGACGGTGCTGACCGCTTCCCGCCGAACTTCGGCGATCGGGCCGGGGTGCCTGATTTGCCGCATTGCGGATGATTCCTTCCGTGCAGCATCAGCCATCGATCTCGCCCCGCTTCTGCAATTCCTCCCGGATCATCTTCTTGGTGATCTTGCCATAGGCCGATTTCGGCAGGGCTTCCCAGAAAACGAAGCGCTTCGGCATCTTGTAGCGGGACATCTTGCCGTCGATGAACGCGAAGAGTTCTTCCTCGGTGACGGATGYCCCCGGCTTCGCGACACAGACGGCATAGCCTACCTCACCCCAAAGCGGATCGGGCACACCGAGTACCGCGACTTCGCTGATCGCGGGATGGGTAAGAAGCTTTTCTTCGATCTCGCGCGGATAGACGTTGGAGCCGCCGGAAATATACATGTCGGAAGCGCGGCCAGTGATATAGAGGAAACCTTCCTCGTCCATGTGCCCGAGATCGCCGGTGCGGAACCAGCCGTTGCGGAATGCCTTCTCATTGGCTTCCGGGTTATCGTAGTAGCCGGCAAAAACGGCCGGACCGGTGCAGCAGATTTCACCGGTCTCATTGGGCGCCAATTCATCGCCGGCATCATTCTGGATCGAGACCTGCATGCCGGTCCGCTCCATCCCGCAGGTGCCTATCTTGACGTTCTCCCCATCTTCGGCCGAATGCAGCGCAGGCGGCAGCACGGTGATCGCGCCGGTCACCTCGCCGAGCCCGAAATACTGCACGATGACGGGTCCGAGCGCCTTCAGCGCCCGCTTCTGGTCCTCACGGTACATCGGCGCCCCGGCATAGATCACATAACGCAACGAGGAATGATCGTATTTCTCCGCCGCCGGATGCTCGATCAGCATCTTCAGGATCGTCGGCACGGTGAACATGGTGGAGACATGCCATTTCTCGATCAGCGCCCAGGCGGCGTCAATATCGAACTTCTCGGTCGGCAGCAGGATCGTCTTCACCCCATGCGCCACCTGTGTSAGCTGATGCACGCCGGCACCATGGGAAAGCGGTGCCACGACGAGCGAGGCATCCACGGAAGTGACCCCAGGCATCAGATCACAGAGATGGTTGTTGATGACGAAAGCCATCTGGCCATGCGTCAGAACGGCAGCCTTGGGTCGCCCGGTAGTACCCGACGTAAAAAAGAACCAGCAGGGATCGTCGCGATCGACCGCTGCCTCCACGGGCTTGCGGCCGCGGAATTCCTCGACCAGCCCATCATAGGATTGGCCGAACCCAGCTTCGCCGATCACAACAACGAATCCGACATCCGGGTTGTTGCTGAGAACCGCCTCCGCATGCTGCGGAAAGGATGCATTGCAGATCATGCCCGTCGCACCGCTTGCCTTGGCAAGATAAGCGACCTCCTCCGGCGTCTGCCGAAAATTGGTGGGCACCCAGACGGCGCCGATCCGGAAGCAGGCGAACATGGATTCGAACATCTGATTGCAGTTCTGCGACTGCACCAGAACGCGATCGCCCTTGGAAACCCCGAAACGCTCCTGCAATACGGTCGCCATGGCATCGATGCGCGCGTCGAATTCCGCCCAGGTCCAGGTCTTCTCCCCCCAGACGAAAGCAATGCCCTGCGGATCGCGTCGCATGGACTGGGTGACGAAGCGGGCGAGATTCATGACCCGGGTGGAGCGCGGCAAAAGTCCACCCTTCGGTTCCGCCTTACTCTCCACGCTGGCCGAGGCAATCATGTTCATTTCGCTCGCTCTAGGATCGAGACGTAGTTGGCGACCGCAGCACCACCCATGTTGAAGACACCGGCAAGCGAGGCTTTCGGCACCTGCATTTCGCCCGCTTCGCCGCAGAGCTGCATGGCCGCCATTACATGCATGGAAACGCCGGTCGCACCGACCGGATGCCCCTTGGATTTCAAGCCRCCGGAAGGATTGACTGGCAACCTGCCATTCTTTGCGGTGATGCCTTCCCGTATGACACGATGCCCCTCGCCGGGCTTAGCAAGCCCCATTGCCTCGTATTCGATGAGCTCGGCGATCGTGAAGCAGTCATGCGTCTCCACGAAGCTCAGGTCATAAAGCGACACGCCGRCCTCCTCCAGCGATTTCTGCCAAGCCAGGCGTGCACCGTCGAAAGCAATCGGGTCGCGACGCGACATCGCCAGGATATCGTTGACATGGTTGCGCGCCCGAAAAGCCACCGCCCGGTTCATGCCGGCCGCGACATCCGGATGCGCGAGCACGAGGGCCGCCGCACCGTCCGACACCAGCGAGCAGTCCGTGCGCCGAAGCGGCGGTGCGACATAGGGGTTCTTGTCGGAAACCGTATTGCAGAACTCGAAGGAGAAATCCCGCTGCATGTGGGCATAGGGGTTCTTTACTCCATTCGCATGGTTCTTCGCGGCGATCATCGCCAGTTCCTCGGAACGGTCGCCGTAGCGTTGGAAGTAATTGCTCGCGATCCGGCCGAACAGGCCGGCAAAGCCGCCCTCCACATCCGCTTCCTCTGCACGGAATGAAGCGGAAAGCAGTACGTCACCGGTTTCCTTGGTCGGTAGCGACGTCATCTTTTCCGCTCCGACGACGAGCGCGATCTTGCCGCGACCGGAAGCGATGAGGTCGAGTGCCGAATAAATCGCTGCCGATCCGGTAGCGCAGGCATTTTCCACCCGCATGGCAGGCGTATGAGTAAAACCATCTGCCGCCATGGCGACCAGCGCGCCCTGGAAATCCTGCTTGGTGAAGCCGTTGTTGAAAACCCCGACGAAAATGCCGTCGACATCCTTGGCGTCGATGCCCGCATGGGCGAGAGCCGGATTGACGACCTCCGCCATGAGTTCACGGGTGGTGGGCGCTTCGGATTTCCCGAATTTCGAATGGGCCCAACCGACGATCTGTGCCTGTGTCATGACCTTGTCTCCTTTTCGGCTAAACGCGTTCGGGCACTTTCCGTGCCGGCTGYCGCGACAATCTTCCGGCCGTAGCTCTCTCTGAATTGAACAAAGCCTTCAGCTTCCCCTGGATACGGTCGACCTCTATCCGCAGCAGGTCGGCAAGCTCGGCTTGCCTCGCAGGCCCCATGCGGCTGTCGATAGCGGCGATCGACAGCGCTCCGGCAAGACGGCCGTCGGGAAGCAGGATCGCCATACCGATCCCCCAGGAATTCGCAACCACGCGGCCCGGGTTGATCGCGTAGCCTGCCTCACGGGTACGGGCGACATCCTCAAGAAGAATAGCCGGCGAATAACCAGGATATTGCCGCGTTATGATTTCCTGGGTTCGTTCGATGATCGCCTTCACCTCAGCATCCGAAAGTGCCGCCAGCATGGCGAGCGACCCGGCTCCCACGCCGAGCGGGTTCTGGTCACCGGTGAGCAGCGCATGAGTCCGCACCGGGTACGTTCCCTCCTCACGATGCAGGCACACGGCATAATCATCGCGCCGCATCGAGACAAAGCTGGTATCCGCAGTGACCGACGAAAGCCGTTTCAGGCTCTCGCCGGCCATCTCCAGGAGACCGTGCCGACGCGAAGCCAGCATGCCGAGCACATAGAGTTCCCCGCCGAGATAGTAGCGGCGGGTCATCTCGTCCTGCTCGACAAGACGGGAGCGCATCAGGGCCATCAGCAATCGCCTCGCCGTGGGCTTGTTGAGGCCGCTGCCGACCACCACCTCGCCCAGCGTGACGCCGGTCTCGGCGCCACGCCCGACRATCGCCAGAAGCTGCAACGCTCTTTCGACGGCCTGCGCTCCCGAACCGGAAGCGATAGTACCCCTGACAGCCGACAGCTCTTCTATGCTGGCCTCCATATGCGCTTCCCGCGGTAATCGTCTTTCCGGTCACCCGAGCGACTTGCCGATCGCACCTTCCAGGATCGCCCAGGCTTCGTCGCCATATTTCGACTTCCAGTCGGCGTAGAAATTCGCCTCTTTCAACTTCTCCTGGAAAAGGCTGCCGTCCGGCGTGTTGAACGTCATTCCCTTGCCCTCGAGCTCCTTCTGGACCGAGGCATTCAGCCCCATGACATCCTTGCGCTGCAGTTCGGCAGCGGCATTGAAGTGCTTGGCGACGATCCCCTGCAGATCTTCCGGCAAGGCCTGCCATGCCCGGCGGTTCAGAAGAATCCAGAACCCGTCCCACATGTGGTTTGTCATCGAGACATATTTCTGGACTTCGTAGAGCTTGGCGGTGGTGAGGATCGCCAGCGGGTTTTCCTGACCATCGACGATACCTGTCTGCAGCGCCGTATAGGTCTCGGCGAAATTGATGCTGGCCGGTGCCGAGCCGAAGGCGGTGAACATGGAGGTCCAGAGCGGGCTTACCGGCACGCGGATCTTGAAGCCCTCGAGGTCCTTGGGTGTCTCGATCGGCCCCTTGGAGGAGGTGATCTGACGGAAGCCATTGTCCCAGATCTTATCGAGCGTCAGCAGTCCCTTCTTCTCGATTTCGCCGCGCACGTATTTTCCGAGTTCGCCGTCCATTGCCGGCCAGACCTGCTCATAGCTCGGAAACGCGAAGCCGACGCCGTTGAGAGAGGCATTGGGAACGAGCGTCGACAGGATGATCGGCGAAAGGCTGAACATTTCAACGCCGCCTGCACGCACCTGGTTCAGCATGTCGGTATCGGCGCCGAGCTGGCTCGAGGGGAAGATGTTGATCGCCATGCGGCCGCCGCTCTCCTCCTGGATCTTCGCGACGGCTTCCTGCGCCCGCACGTTCATGGGATGGGTAAGCGCCTGGTTGTTGGYGAATTTGTAGGTGAATTCGGCCGCATTGGCCGGCCGCGTGCGGATCGAAAATGTCGTGGCCACGCCTGTCGCGGCCGCGCCCATGAGTAGTGTTCTACGGTTGACGTTCATGAAATCCTCCTCCGATTTCAGTTGATTGGATTGACGTATGAAGCCTCGCGTTCCCCCTCACAAAAGGAACGTCGAGAAATAGGGAACGGCCGCGATCACCACGAGACCGATCATCAGCGCGCCGATATAGGGCCAGATCGCCTTCATGGCCTCGTCGGGCGAAACGTTTCCGATCTTGCAGGCGATATAGAACCCGATGCCGATCGGCGGAGCCATGAGGCCTATGTTCATAGCGGTCACCACGACCATGGAATAATGGATGTCGTTGATGCCGACCGAGCGGGCGACCGGGAACATGATGGGCGCCATCAGAACGATCGCCGGCAGACCTTCCAGCACGCAGCCGAGCACCATGAAGATCAGGATGGTGACGCCCATGAAGGTCATCCAGCCACCCGGAAGGCCTTGCACCGCCGCTACCAACTGCGCCGCGAAACCCGTTTGCGTGAGCGCCCAGGCCATGGCGGAGGCCGCACCCAGAATCATCAGGATCGCGCCGGAAAGAGCAGCCGTCTCAACCAGCATGGACCAGATCCGCCCACGGCTGATGCCGCCATAAAGTACGGCTCCTATGATCATGGCGTAAAGAACGGCGATCGTGGAAACTTCGGTCGCCGTTGCGATGCCTTCGCCGACGGCCGTACGGATGAGGAAGGGCAAAACAAGCGCGGGTGCCGCGACAAGGAAAACCTTCCAGATCAGCGAAAGAGGTGCACGTTTCACCCCGGCCATGGATTCGTGCCGGGATTTGAAGCGGGCGAGAACCGCGAGCACGAGAAGCAGCACCATGGCGATGGCAAAGCCGGCGGTGAAGAGACCGGCGATTGAAACGCCTGCCGCCGAACCCAGCACGATCAGCACGATCGACGGCGGTACCGTCTCGGCCATCGCCGCGCCGGTGGCGAGCAGCGCGATCATCTCCGGCGGCTTGTGGCCGCGCCGCTTCATTTCCGGAAAYAGCGCCGGAGCCACCGTCGCCATGTCGGAGACCTTGGAGCCGGAAATGYCGGACACCAAGAAGAGCGAACCGAGCAGCACGTAAGACATGCCGGCRCGTACATGCCCGAGCAGAGAGGCCAGGAATTCCACGATCGCCTTGCCCATGCCGGTGGCATCGAGAATGCAGCCGAGCAGCACGAAAATCGGTACCGAGAGCAGGATGATGCTCGACATGCCTTCATCCATGCGGCCGATCATCACGAAGATCGGCACCGATGTGCTGAAGGAGAGAAAGGCCAAGGTTCCCAACCCGAAACAGAAGGCGATCGGCACGCCGAGGACCAGGAAGAGGGCAACGAACCCAACCAGGAAGATTGGTATGTTCCAATTGCCGATCTGCTTGAGGGTGGGCGACCCCACCCACAGCAGTGCCGTCACTGCGGCGATCACCGCAACCGAAGTCAGGATCCGCTGGAAACTCGCACCGCGAAGAGCGTGGACGAGCGCCAGGATCAGCATCAGCGTGACGCCCACCGGAAGGGCCGAGGCACGCCAGCTCATCGGAATGTTGAGCGCGGCGGAGGTGATATAGGATTCCTCCATCGCATATTCGAAGGCCGGTCGAAGCATGGCGCCGAGAAAGACCGCGACCAGCAGCATGGAGAGCGTGCCCGCGAATTTCTGCATCCGCTCCGGAAACATGCCCACAAAGAGCGTCAGGCGAAGGTGTTCGCTCCGATCGACTGCCATTGCGGCGCCGAGCATGGCGAGCCAGAGGAAGGAAATCGACGCCACCTCGTCGATCCAGACGATCGGCAGCGAGAAGACGTAGCGCGAGATCACGCCCGTGAAGAGAAGCGCGATGATCGCCACCAGCAGCACCGCTGCGACCGCTTCCACCGGCCGCATCCATACGGAGCCGGTCTGCTGCGGCRCAATCCCCTCGAGCCCCGCCAGCATCGCCGCATCTTCGAACGGGTCGATCGTATTGTTGGCTGCCGTCACCTGCATATCCTCCTTGACGCGCATTTCTCACGCGCAGTGCAGGAAGACGTTCGACGGAATGGCATCGCCGAT
This sequence comes from Rhizobium sp. LCM 4573, assembly GCF_001854865.1. Lineage (GTDB taxonomy): Bacteria > Pseudomonadota > Alphaproteobacteria > Rhizobiales > Rhizobiaceae > Neorhizobium. The sequence continues at coordinate 292,516 of NZ_MDDW01000004.1, forward strand.
GGCGATGAACGCGTCACATGCCCTCCTCGGCACGCTCCGCCTTATCCTGCCCGACGTCCGGCTCCTCCTGCCGTCCGCTTGGTCCACGATATGGATCTTCTCTTCGCTCAGACATCGCAACTGTGCGCAACAGTGCGCTACATGGCAAGTCGGAAAATATCCTGGACGACAAAAAGTTTCAAAATCGATCCATATCGTGGAATTCTTTGAAAGACCTCAGCCAAGGCTACCGGAAACGGTAACATGCAGCCCGCCATCCACCGGCAATTCGATGCCCGTGATGTACTTCGCTTCATCGGATGCGAGAAAAACCGAGGCCCAGGCGATGTCCCACCCATCTCCCTGACGTTTCATGGGGGAAAGCGCATCGCGTTTCGCCTTCATCTCGTCCGCGGTGCCGTAATAGCCGCTGATCTGTTTCTGGATATGCGGAGTGTCCATTACCCCGGGAAGGATGGCGTTGGCACGGATGCCCTTGGCGGCATATTCCACCGCAATGGCGCGCGTGAAGTGGTTAAGCGCCGCCTTTGATGCATAATATGAAACGTAGGGATAGCCGGTCCAACGTATGGCAGCCAGCGACGAGATATTGATGATCGCACCGCCGCCTTGCCGCTCCATGATCGGCAAAACCGCCTTGCAGGTCAGGAACGCGCTCGTGAGATTGACGTCCATCACCCGCCGCCAGCTTTCCTCGGTCGCTTCCGCAGCACCGCCCGGCGCGTTGATGCCGACATTGTTGTGAAGCACATCGATGCGGCCGAAACGCTGCATTGTCGCTTCGATCACGGATGCTATCTCCTGCGACTTCGTGACGTCCGCTACGAGCGCAAGTCCTTCCCCGCTTTCGGATTCAATCACCTCCAGCGTATTGCGTGCCGCTTCGTGGTTGACGTCGACGCAGACGACCTTGCCGCCCTCGCGCGCATAGGCGACCGCCGCCGCCTTGCCGTTTCCCCAGCCGGGGCCAACCGAGCCCGCGCCGAATACCAGGACAACCTTGTCCTTCATGCGATCCATTTCGATGTCTCCTCCCATGCGTCCGGACAAGCCGGATCGGCGAGGAGCTTAGAAGTGCTCCTCGGGAGGGTCCATGCTCAATCCTGAACAGGCTTTGTTCGAAAACGATCAGATCGGTGCTGCGGTCGGCTTCCTCAATCCGTTGCCCTGGCCTCGTAGAACAGTCGCGCATCCACCGCAAAACTGCGGCGGGAAGCCGGATCGGTGTAGAACATATGGCCGCCGCGATAGACCTTGAGTTCGGCCCGTCCAGCCGCGAGATCGGACGGCAGGTGATCGATCACGTAGCGGCTCACGCCATAGGGTGTCAGGGCATCGCTGTAACCGTGCACCACCATTATCCGGAACGAAGGAATGACCGAGAGCAGGTCGCGCAGGTCTCCTGAAGCGCTCGCCATTGCCCGGCTGTCTCCACCCCGCCCACCGTTCCATTCCCAGCGGCGGTTCACCTCCTCATTGAGGAGCGTGTAGGTCACTTCGCTCGGAAAAACCAATTCATGGCGGGCGTAGTTGGCAAAGGCGGCGCCATAGGCGCGGGTGTAGCCATCCAGGATGGGATCGTCGTTCCGATTGTAGCCGGCTTCGGGATAGGCATCGGGAGCGCTGTAGGCCGCGTCGTAGGAGCTTGCAATCTGTCCGCTACCGGCTGCCTGCTTGGCATAAATATCGCCGACAAAGCCGCGTGTTCGAGCGACATCCTCTTTCGGAATGCCGGTGAGTTCCGAGATCCGGCTGTAGAAGCCGTCCGCGGCCGCTCCGGAAAGAGCAGGGCCCGCGAGTGAAACTAGATAATCGCCCATCGCGAAGCGCTCGGCCTCGCCTATTCTTTCCGGATTAAAGGCATTGGTGCGCTCCAGCTCGGCTGCCGCAAGGGAGGGCAGTTGGAGGGCCGCGGCCAGCGGATCATCCCCCGCGCTCGCAAGAAACYGGCCTTCGACCATGGGTGAGACCATGATCACGCCGCTGGTGAGAATGCCCTGAATGTTCTTCAAAGCCGTCGCGACCTTGGCCGCACGAAACCCGCCATAGCTCTCGCCGAGCAGGTATTTTGGCGCATCCAATCGGTTGTTCTTTTGAAGATAGAGGGCGATCACCTTGGCGAGGCTCTCGGCATCCTGTGTCACGCCGTAGAAGCTGCCCGCCGCATCATTGCTCGCCGCGCGGCTYCAGCCGGTGCCTACGGGATCAATCAGCACCAGGTCCGTGAAGGCAAGCCAGCTATCAGGGTTGTCCGATAGCTGCGGAGTGGTGCCGTCGTTTTGAGAGGGCCCGAAGTCCAGCACCCGAGGACCGACAAGGCCAAGATGCAGATAGGCGGAAGCCGCCCCCGGGCCGCCGTTGAACACAAAGGTGAGCGGACGGCCTGGTGACCGGTCCCTTGCGACATAGGCCGTGTAGAAAACCTTTGCGGTGCGGTTGCCATCCTGCCCGAAGAGATCGAGCGTGCCGGCCGTAGCCGTATAGGGCAGGTCGCCGGAAGCGATCTTCAGCACGTGATCCGTGGTGGAATCGGAAGGGATAAGATCGAAAATTCCGCTTGAAGCATTTCCCCGCTGTGGCTGCTCGCGCGCCTCCTGGGCCATTGCAGGCGGGATCACGAGAGCCAGCAACATGGCGGCGAGCGATAGGATACGGTGGAACTGCAAGCTCAACTCCTTTTCGGTATCAGCGCCTCCATAGCAATCTAGGGCGCCAAAGCGCCTCCGGAAAATTCAACTCCTATTGATCGGCGGATGAACAATCGGAAAGGAACTTAGCCATCAATCGCCAGAAACCCCTTTTCCTTTTCCCGAACCCCGCCACATATAGCAATTCATGCCCCGCAGGTGCCGAGGTCGCCAGGTCATAATGGGGAACGACAACGGAGGGTTCATCAATGATTTTAAAGACGAAGTTCATCGCTGCCGCCGTGGTTTTCGCCTTTTCCGTCGGCATGGCGAATGCCCAGGTCGTGGTCTCCTCGAAGATCGACACGGAAGGTGGCGTGCTTGGCAACATCATCCTGTCGGTGCTGAACGCCAACAATATTAAGACCACCGATCGCATCCAGCTTGGCGCCACGCCGGTGGTTCGCCAGGCGATCATCGCCGGCGAGATCGATATTTATCCGGAATATACCGGAAACGGCGCCTTCTTCTTCGAAAAGGCCGACAATCCCGCATGGAAGAACGCTGCGCAGGCTTACGAGACGGTCAAGACACTTGATTACGACGCCAACAAGATAGTCTGGCTGACGCCCTCGCCTGCCAACAATACCTGGGCGATCGCCATCCGCAAGGATGTAGCCGATGCCAACAGTTTGAAGACACTCACCGATTTCGGCAAATTCGTTGCCGGTGGCGGCGAGGTGAAGCTTGCCGCATCCTCGGAGTTCGTCAATTCCGCAGCGGCCCTTCCAGCCTTCCAGACGACATACGGCTTCRCCTTGAAACCCGAGCAGCTCATCACGCTTTCGGGTGGCGATACGGCGGCCACGATCGCGGCAGCCGCCAACCAGACGAACGGCACCAATGCCGCGATGGTCTATGGCACGGATGGGGGGATCGCTCCCTCCGGCCTCGTCGTCCTGGAAGACGACAAGGGCGTGCAGCCGGTCTATCAGCCGGCGCCGATCATCCGCGAAGCCGTTTTGAAGGAACATCCGGATATCGAAACCGTATTGAAACCGGTCTTCGAGAAGCTCGACCTCGTGACGCTGCAGGAACTCAATGGCCGCGTGCAGGTGGGCGGCGAACCGGCAAAGGCCGTCGCCGAGGATTTCCTGAAACAGAACGGTTTCCTGAAATAATTCTTTTCGACTTCACTTCACGCCGGGATAGGCCGGGACTATGAAAATACCCGGCCCACTTTCGACGTCAGAGGCAGCGGTTTGAAAGTCCCGTTCGACAAACTCGGCATCGTGATCGCTCTTCTGGCCGCCTACGGGGCGCTTGCGGCACCTTTTGCGACACTGAAGCCGAATCGCATCGTGCAGGGCGAAGCAAAGGCAATTCTCTCGGCGCTGCCGGGATGGGCGGGATGGGGCCTCGCCTTGCTCCTCCTCGCCGCCACCCTGATCGCGGTCCTGCGGACACCGATCCGGTCGAGGTTTTTTGCCGCCGCAGCGGTCCTCGTTGCCTTGGCGCTATCTATCGGGCTGGCCGCGACTTTTCTGACCCCGGAAGGCAACAGCTATGCACGCGTCTCGCCGGCCTCTGGTTTCTGGATACTCATCTTCGCCTTCGCGCTTCTGGCCACCGATGCGATCGCCCGGATGCAACCCCGGCCGCTGACGCGGGTTCTGGTCCTCATCATGGCCGCGATCGCGGTTACCGCGCTGCTTATGTCCGGAAGCTGGAACGGCCTGTCGATCATGAAGGAATATGCAAACCGCGCCGATGTCTTCTGGATCGAGGCCAGCCGCCATGTAACGCTGGCGATCGGCTCGTTGATTGCCGCGGTTGTCATCGGCTTGCCCCTTGGCATTCTCTGCCATCGTGTCGAGCCGCTGCGAGCCGCCGTCCTCAATACGCTGAACCTCATCCAGACCATTCCATCCATCGCCCTCTTCGGCATATTGATCGCGCCGCTCGGATGGATCGCCGCCAATGTTCCGGGAGCTGCCGCGATCGGCATTCGCGGCATYGGCGTGGCGCCCGCATTCGTCGCCCTCTTCCTTTATTCGCTGCTGCCGGTAGTGGCCAATACGGTCGTCGGTCTCGCCGGCGTGCCGCGCGAGGCGAACGAGGCGGCGCGCGGGATCGGCATGACCGATCAGCAGCGCCTATTCCAGATCGAGCTTCCGCTTGCGCTGCCCGTCATCCTCACCGGCATCCGCATCGTGCTCGTCCAGAACATCGGGCTCGCGACCATCGCGGCTCTCATAGGCGGCGGAGGCTTCGGCGTCTTCGTCTTTCAAGGTATCGGCCAGACGGCCATGGACCTCGTTCTGCTCGGCGCCGTCCCAACGGTGGCTCTCGCCTTCGCCGCCGCGGTCGTGCTCGACGCGCTGATTGAAATGAACAGCCGCATACCGAAAGGAAGGCCGGCATGATCGAGATCGAAGGCATCACCAAACGCTACGACGGCACCGCCGTGGTCGATGACGTCTCGATGGTGATCGAACCCCGCACGATTACCGTGGTCGTCGGCACATCCGGTTCCGGCAAGACGACACTTCTCAGGATGGTCAACCGCCTGGTGGAGCCGACTTCGGGCACGATCCGCATCGACGGCGAAGACAATAGGGCGATTCCCGGCCATGAACTGCGCCGCCGGATCGGCTATGCCATTCAGGGGCACGGGCTCTTCCCGCATCGAACAGTCGCGGAGAATATCGCCACAGTGCCGACCTTGCTCGGCTGGGAAAGAGCAAGGATCGACGCAAAGGTTGAAGAACTGCTCACGCTTTTCCAGCTTGATCCCGAAACGTTCGGACCACGCTATCCTCACGAGCTTTCCGGCGGGCAGCAGCAGCGCGTCGGCGTTGGCCGCGCGCTTGCCGCCGAACCGAATATCCTCCTGATGGACGAGCCCTTCGGCGCGCTCGATCCAGTGATCCGCTCGAAGGCGCAGGACGACCTGCTCGCGATTCAGAAACATTTCCGCACGACCGTGATTCTCGTCACCCACGACATGGACGAGGCCTTCCGCCTGGCGACAAGGATTGCGGTGATGGACAAGGGTAAAGTGGTGCAATATGGCGAGCCGGCCGAACTCATCCGGTCGCCGGCCACGCCCTTCGTCGAAACGCTGATCGGCGAGACACAAAGACCTTTCCGGCTGCTCTCCATCGCAACGGCAAGCGATGCGGCCGAGCCCGGCGAGGTCGAAGGCCCCGCAATCTCCGGAGAAACGAGCCAACAGGATGCGCTCGGAGAGCTCATCTGGACCGGCCGTGATGCGCTTCCCGTCGTCTCCGCAGGCGGCATTCCGATCGGTAAGGTAACCCTCGGCGGTCTGTTGAAGCGCGCAGCGAGGCTGCGATGAAACAGTGGCTGCCGACGATCCTGCGGGGGCTTCTGCTTCTCCTGCTGATCGCCTTCCTGGTGACGCCGGGAAGCTTCGAGCCGTTGCTGAAGCCGCTGACCCAGACCAACGCACCCGCCATCTACAATCAGGGCAGTCTGCTTTTGCTGACGATCCAGCATCTCCGCACCGTCTTCATCGCCACATTGGCGGCCATGGTTGTCGCCGTAATGCTGGCTATCCTGGTCACTCGCCCTTTCGGCTCGGAGTTCCTGCCTCTTTCGCGCAGCCTGGTGAACATCGGCCAGACATTCCCCCCCGTCGCGGTTCTGGCCCTGGCCGTCCCCGCTGTCGGCTTCGGCGAAAAACCGACGCTGATCGCGCTTTTCCTTTACGGCCTTCTGYCGATCTTCGAGAACACCCTGACGGCGCTCACCAATCTGCCGCGCTCCGTGATGGAGGCTGCGCGCGGCGCAGGCATGACCGACCTGCAGCGGCTTGCAAAGATCGAGCTGCCTCTATCGATTCCGGTCATTCTCGCAGGCATCCGGCTTTCGGTGGTCATCAGCCTCGCGACCGCCACGATCGGTTCGACGGTTGCGGCAAGGACGCTCGGGGAGGTCATCATTGCCGGGCTGCAATCGAACAATCTCGCCTTCGTGCTGCAGGGCGGCCTGATCGTCGGCGCACTTGCCGTCTTGATCTATGACGCACTGTCCGCGCTCGAGCGCCTGCTCGCGCGCCGGATGGGCTCCGCCTGAACAATCAGAACCGGTGATATCAGCCCTTCTTCAATGCCGAATAGGCGACGGCCATCTTCGCGGCGARCATCGCATTGTTCTTCACGAGTTCGATATTCGCCTTCAGGCTCTCCCCCTTGGAAAGCTCATTGATGCGGGCGAGCAGGAAGGGCGTCAGTTCCTTGCRGCCGATGCCACGTTCATCGGCCTCGCGCACCGCATCAGCTATCGTGCCATCAATGAATTCCGGCGCCAACGCGGCCTCTTGCGGGATCGGGTTGGCAATCAGCAGACCGGTGCCGGTACCGAGCCCATGATGCAGGTGCATGGCACGTGCGATCTCCTCCGGCGTGTCCAGCCGGTGATCCGCCTTATAGCCGCTTGAGCGGGTGAAGAAGGCCGGAAACTCATCGGTGCCGTAGGCGATCACCGGCACGCGTTGGGTTTCCAGATATTCGAGCGTCTTGGCGATATCGAGAATGGACTTCACACCAGCGCAGACGACTGCGGTGCTGGTGCGGCCGAGTTCGGTAAGATCGGCGGAGATATCGAAGGTCTGCTCCGCGCCGCGATGCACGCCGCCAACRCCGCCGGTCGCAAAGATATCTATGCCCGCCAGATCAGCGAGCAGCATGGTGGCGGAAACGGTCGTGCCGGCCGATTGCCTGCGTACCATCGCAACCGCCAGATCGCGGCCGGAAGCCTTGACCACATCCTTCGCCCGGGCGAGCGATTCCAGCTCGGCGCTCTCCAGGCCCGCTCTCAGCTCGCCTTCCACCACGGCCATGGTTGCCGGGACCGCGCCGTTCTCGCGCACCACCGCCTCGACCGCCAGCGCGGTTTCGAGATTGGCGGGATAGGGCATGCCGTGAGTGATGATCGTCGATTCGAGCGCCACGACCGGACCTCCGGCAGCAAGCGTTTCGGCGACTTCACGGCTGAGCTTCGGTTTCAGGAGGGTCATTCTCGATATTCCTTCGTCGTTTCGGCAGCCTGATAGCATGCCTGGGCGGCAAATGCGACGTGCATTCCCCAAGAGAGGGCCGCCTGCAATTTCGTTCAAGACCATTAGAGCTACGGCAACATATCGAGGAAGGAGTCGGCTACCAAAGGATCGTTGCTATGAGCCCTGAATTTCTCCTCACTTCTTTCATCGTCGTCGCCTCGCCGGGTACGGGCGTTCTCGTCACGCTGGCCGCCGGCCTTTCGCGCGGCGTACGCGCCGGCATTATCGCGGCGCTCGGCTGCACGCTCGGCATCGTGCCGCACATGATAGCCGCGGTCTCGGGGCTTGCCGCCCTGCTTCATGCAAGCGCGCTTGCCTTTCAGACGATCAAATATCTCGGCGTCGCCTACCTGCTTTTCATGGCTTGGCAGGTATTGAAGGAGAAGGGCGCCCTTTCGGTGGATGAGGAAACGGCTCCTCATTCGGCACGCCAGGTGATCGTCTCGGCAATTTTCGTCAATCTCCTGAACCCCAAGCTCTCGATTTTCTTCTTTGCCTTCCTGCCTCAGTTCATAGGACAGGACGAAACCGCTCCGCTGACGCGCATGACCGAACTCAGCCTGATCTTCATGCTGATGACTTTTGTGGTCTTCGTGGCATATGGTCTGTTTGCAGCGGCCATTCGCAGCCGGCTCCTGTCACGGCCGTACATCCTGACCTGGATGCGGCGAATCTTTGCCGGCGCTTTCGTGRCACTCGGCGCCCGGCTGGCATTTTCCGAGCGATGATTGGCGAACGGGCCGGCGCGAGGCCGACCCGGACAGTTCCTATCGTCTCGAAAGACGCGCCAAAGCGGCCAGTGTGATAAGCGCCATGACAGCGCAATAGCCGGCGAGYGGCCATACCGTATCACCGCCGAGCAGTACCACTGACAAAGTCCCGGCCACGCCGACGATTACGCTCTGTATGCAGAAGTAAAGCGCGACCGCCGTACCGGCCACGCTGCCGAACTCCCGAAGAGCGCCATTGGCCGCAACCGAGGTTGCAAAGACGATCCCGACAGCGATGATCCACATCGGCGGCAGGAAGCTCCAGAATGAAGGTTCTGCCAAACCTTGCCCGATGCCGAGAAGCAAGGCGCCGAGAAGAAGCAGCAGCATCCCGCGGGCAAGACTTCCCGCAACGCCCCATCTGCCGACAAAGCGCTTCGCGAAGCGGCTTGTCAGGATCATGACGAAAGCGGCGGTGGCGAAGGCCAGGCTGAAGCCGATTTCGGAAAAGCCCACTCGTCCGATCAGCAGTCGCGGCGCCGTCGAGAAGAACACGAAGAAGGAACCCATGGCCGCGCTGAAGCCCAGTGTATAGGTCCAGAAGGAGGCATTCGTGAGAATCCTCGCGAACGCCACGGTTTCCATGCCTTCACGCTTCGGCCGCGTCTCCGGCCAGTTGGGCAAGGCATTGAGCAGCGCGACTATTCCCAACAGGCCAAGGGTGGTGAAGATAGCCTGCCATCCGAACCGCTCGGCGATCAGCGCGCCGGCGATCGGCCCGAGAGCCGGGACGAAGGCCAGCATCGAACCCAGCAGGCTATAGATCACCGCGCCCTCCGGCCGTTCGGCATAGACGTCCCGCACGGTGGCGAAAGTCGCAACCAGGGCTGCCGAGGCGCCGATCGCCTGCAGGATGCGCAAGCCGAGGAACGTCGCGCCGGATGAGGTCATGGCCAGCAGAAAGGAGGCGAGAATGAAGAGAGCCGCCCCACCGAGCACGACCGGCCGTCGGCCGATCCGGTCGGAGAGCGGTCCGAAGACGATCTGGCCGAAGCCGAGCATGAGCATATAGAGGCTCAATGTGAGCTGCACGACGGTCGGAGAGGTGTGAAGCATGCCTGGCATGGCCGGCACGACAGGCAGGTAGATATCCATGGCAAGCGAGGCCAGAATATCGAACGGCGCTAACAGCAGGAGTGCTGCCGGCAGGGTATGATTCCAGGTTTGCGATTGTAAATTGGACACGATGGGAGATCCGCTTGAATGAATTTCATCCCGCGGCGATCTGCCACTTCATCGATAATTGGATATGAACCGGACAGAAGGCCGCAACAACAAGGAACTGTTGCTGCGGCTTATCTGTCTGACGACTTGGCACCCATTGAATGGCTCACATATCTAATAAAGCGACCGTTGCTTAGCAGTTCGGGCAGCCTTCGCCAACCCCGCGCATGAGTGGAGATCCCGTTACCTGACCGATTGAAGCAAGCCGGCGAGCCCGGTAATCTCCGCGCACGAAAATAGCCATTGGGGAAAATCCGCGTGACGCCTGCCTTTCCATTTCGCCTGCTCGTCGCCGGCTTTCTATTCATGCCGTCTCTCGCGGAGGCGCAGTGGCAGGCGGTGGAAAAGGTCAGCGCCTATGCGATCAAAGGTCAATCGGGAGCCGAACTCTATGCATCGATAGGCGAGCGCGGTCCGAATGTCGGAGTAGGCCGAGCGATCGCCCATACGAATTTCAAGCTCACATGGTCGAGGAAATACGAACCGCAGGATGATGAATCCTGCATCCTGGTCTCGGCGCGGCCGAACCTGATCATCACCTACACGCTGCCGAAAGCTCCTGGAAAACTGCCCGCGGCAGTACGCCAGAACTGGGAAACCTTCATCACCGGCGTTACGGCCCACGAGAAAGTGCACGGCGAATTCATCATCGACATGGTGCGGCAGATAGAGGCCGTCAGTGTCGGCCTGAGGGCCGAGGCAGATCCGGATTGCAAAAAGATCAGAACCGAACTCACCAAGCGGCTCGGCGAGCTTTCCGTTGCACAACGGCAGCGCAGCCGCGATTTCGACAAGGTCGAACTCAGCGAAGGCGGCAATGTCCACCAGCTTATCTTGCGGCTGGTGAACGGGTATTGAAGTGAGCAGGGCCTGACGAGGCTCGCGATCCCCAGCCCGAAACCCGGATGCGAGCCTCTGACCGCCGTCATGGCGGCTTCCGAAAGCCTAGGAAGGGCCGGCATGAAGGGTCAAATGAACAATTGGTAAGGTTCAGATCGACCAGTGCTCTGACGAGATGAACATCACCGCACCGCGTCAGCATAATTGCCCGGCGAAATCCCATAGGTGCGCTTGAAAATACGGGTCATATGGCTCTGGTCGGAAAAACCGCTTTCGGCGGCCGCCTGCGCAAGCGGCACCCCGCCGGCGATCAATCTGCGGGCAAGGGAAACCCGGCGCTGGATCAGATAGGCGTGCGGCGTAAGCCCCGTCGCCCGAGAAAAGGCACGCAGGAACTGGAATTGCGAAAGCCCACTGATGGCAGCGAGATGCGGCAGCGTTACCGGCCCGGCAGGGTCATCGTTCAGCTTTTCGAGCGCGATCGCGACGGCGGCGGGAAAGGCCGGCATAGGGTTCGATTTCTCTTGCATCACTCCGGCCAGCAGAGTGAGCAATAGTTCCTGTCGGCGCAGGCCGGCCGCAGCCGCCTCCTGACTGGTAACGGCTGCAAACAGCAGTCGGAAACCCTCCGCGGCTCGGCTGATACGCAGCACCGGATCGGGGAACTCGACAAGGGATTTCTTACCCTCGGTGATCTCCGTGGCCGCGTTCGCTATCAGGTTCGGTTCGAAATAGAGCATCCGCCAGGAGCGTCCGCGATCGCCGATCGGCGCTCCATCGTGAACCTCTCCGGGATTGACGGTGATCGTATCGCCCGGACCCGCCTCGACCTGACCGCGGCCGCTGGCGGAAACCTGCGCGCCGTGCTCGATCACTCCGATTCCGAACTGATCATGCGTATGCCGGGAAAAACGATGGTCCGACACCGCAGCCACCGCCTRCACACCGGTGATCACGCTTCGGAACAATCGAAATTCGCCTCGTTTCCCTGCCGGCATTCTGCGTATCCGTTTTCAGCCAGTATCGCAGCCGTGGGCGCCGTCCGCAATCTGCTTGCTGAGGACCGGTGCACACCTCCCTTCTCTGTATACATGCCGCTTGGCATTTGATGAGATACGGCTAAGATTCACTTGGACAGAACTGCCGGGAGTACGGGCATTGGACGATACGGCACGAACCACGCAGACGCTGCGGGCGCTGATGGAGCTGCGCAAGAAGATCATCAGCGGCGATTTCCCTGGTGGGACACGGCTTTTCGAAGTGCCGCTTGCCGAAGCGCTGCAAATTTCCCGCACTCCGGTTCGCGAGGTCCTGTCGCGGCTTGCCGAGGAGGGCCTGCTCGACAGGCTGGCAAATGGCGGCTTCGTGGTGCGCAGCTTCACCTTCGCGGATGTCGTGGATTCGATCGAGCTGCGCGGCGTGCTTGAAGGTACCGCGGCCCGCCTTGCCGCGGAACGCGGCGTCTCGGCGGGCGGGCTCGACCAGCTTCGGGAGGTTGAAGCCCGGCTTGAGGAATGCTTTGGTGATGAACCCGGCGATGTCGATTTCGAAGCCTATTCCGAACTGAACGCCAGGTTTCACACTTGCCTCGTGGAACTTTCGGGCAGCACCGTCCTCCAGCGCGAGATCGAGCGTGCCACCCGGCTGCCTTTCGCCTCGCCTTCGGCCTTTCTTTCGATTAGCCCCGAAGTTATGGCCTTCCGCAAGTCGCTTCACATCGCACAGGAGCAGCATCGGGCGCTGGTTTCGGCGATCTCCGCCCGTGAGGGAACCCGCGCGGAATTCATCGCGCGCGAACATGCCCGCATCGCCCGCAAGAACCTGGAATATGTCATGTTCGAGGATCCCGAACTGATCCTCCAGGTGCCGGGCCTCGTTCTCGTCAATACCTGACTCTGTCACCGGCATCACCTCTTAGCACTGTCTCGCCGATAGCGCCGACATCACGAACCGATCGTGATCGGCGCGCTCGATATTTGCTCTTGAAATTTCTCCCTTGATGGCGTCATGTATACATAGAGGAGTTTTTTTGGAGGAGGAGATATCGTGACGAGATCCAGTCTTTCCGAGATTATCGGGCAAAAAGGCAATGTCGTGCAGATGCTGCGAAACTCCCGCATCGGCATGTATGTATACCCGGTCGTTGCCCCGGAATTCACCAATTGGCGTGACGAGCAGCGCGCATGGCGCGAATCGGCTGTCCTATTCGATCAGTCGCATCACATGGACGAGGTGATTGTCGAAGGACCGGACGCCGCTTCGTTCCTCGATCATGTCGGCATCAACAGCTTCACGAATTTCGATCTCAATCGCGCCAAGCATTTCGTGCCGGTCACGCCGGCAGGCCATGTGATCGGCGATATGATCATCTTCCGCGAGCGGGAAGACAAGTTCGTGCTCGTCGGCCGCGCGCCGACCGCCAACTGGGTGCAGTTCCAGCAGGCGATCGGCAAGTGGAACGTGCGTATCCACCGCGACCCGCGCTCGCCCTCTCGCCCGGACGGCAAGGCGGTCTATCGCACCCATTACCGTTTCCAGATCCAGGGTCCGGATGCGCCAAAAATCTTCGAAAAGATGAACGGCGGCCCGGTTCCGGATATCAAGTTCTTCCATGTCGACTGGATCAAAGTGGGGTCGAAGCGCGTGCAGGCGCTGCGCCACGGCATGGCAGGAGCGCCCGGGCTCGAAATCTGGGGGCCATATGCGGATCTGGAATACATCCGAAGCGTCATTCTGGAATCGGCCCGCGAGGCGGGCGTCGATCTCCATCAGGTCGGCAGCCGCGCCTATTCTACCAATACGTTGGAATCCGGCTGGATACCTTCGCCCCTGCCGGGCATCTATACCGGCGACGGCATGATGAAGGAATATCGCAACTGGTTGGGAGCCGACAGCTATGAAGCAACGGGCGCCATCGGCGGCAGCTTCGTCTCCGATAAGATCGAGGACTATTACGTCAATCCGTTCGAACTCGGCTACGGCTTCTACATCGACTGGAAATCCGAATTCATCGGCAAACCGGCTCTGGAAAAGCTGAAGGGTGCTAAGAACCGCAAGAAGGTGACTTTCGAGTGGAATGCCGAGGATGTGGTCAACGTCATCGCATCCGCCTTCCGTCCGGGCGAGGATCACTACAAGTGGATCGATTTCCCGCAACCGAACTATGCTTCGACCAGCGCCGACATGATACTGCGCGATGGAAAGATGGTCGGCATGTCGATGTTCAACGGCTACAGCTACAATGAGCGCTGCATGCTGTCGCTCGGCGTGGTCGATGACGACGTCCAGATCGGTGACGTTCTGACGCTCGTCTGGGGTGAGCCGAACGGCGGCACCGAGAAGACTTCCACCGAAAAGCACAAGCAGGCGGAAATCAGGGTACGCGTTTCGCCGACGCCCTATGCCCGCGAGGCCCGTGAAAGCTACGCCGAAAGCTGGCGCACGAGGAAGGCAGGCTAGCCGACCACGGCGCGCGGGAAGCGTCTTGCGCGCCGCTCTGCCCGGTGTCTTCGGGCGGATCCTCCACGACTGGTCAACAGGGGTATCGCATGGGAATGACAAGTCTCTTCCGCAGCGAGGGTGACGCTGCGCCGAAGGCCGGTGATCTTTGTGCCTTTCTGGCCGGTTATTCGATCGAGGTCATGCCTCGCACCGCAGCCAGGATCGAGGACTTTCGCCAGCTGCTTCCAGCCGGCACCCGCGTCTATATCGCCCACATCGCCGATACGCCGATCGACGACATGGTCGCTACCGCAAGGCGACTGACGGACGAAGGTTTTCATCCGATGCCGCATTTCCCGGCGCGCAACATACCGGATACCGGCACACTGGAAACCTGGATTCGACGCTACCGGGAAGAAGCAGGCRTGGAACAAGCGCTGCTCCTCGGCGGCGGATCGGCCGAACCGGTTGGCATGCTCGACAGTTCGATCGCCATGATCAAGACGGGACTTTTCGATCGTTACGGGTTCAGACGCCTGCATGTCGCAGGCCATCCGGAAGGTAATCGGGATATCGATAAGGGTGGCGGCACCGCCGGGACGGATGCCGCACTGCGCTGGAAGCAGGCCTTTTCCGGGGAGACAGCGGCCAGCATGGCGATCGTTACTCAGTTCGCTTTCGACGCCAGGCCCGTCATCGCCTGGGCCGAGCGGATCGCGGCCGCAGGCATACGCCTCCCGATCCATGTCGGCGTCGCAGGACCGACCAAGCTTCAGACGCTTATCAAATTCGCCATCTCCTGCGGTGTGGGCCCGTCGCTCGGCGTCCTTCAAAAACGCGCACTCGATTTCCGCAAGCTGCTGCTTCCTTATGGGCCGACCGATTTCCTGAACGACCTCGCCAGCTACCGCGCGTCCAACCCCGCAAGCCTGATCGAGCAGGTCCATGTTTTTCCCTTGGGCGGCATCCAAGCAAGCGCCGAATGGATGAACGAACATGCGGCTGCGGCGAGAAGAATGGCGTTATGAAAGAGGGCCGCATACGGGGCCCAAAGATGTCTTGACAGCCGCCGACACCTTTCGCATGACCTCTGGCGATCCAGCTAAGCGGAGGCATCATGGCACTTATCATACGCGAAGCCGTTCCGGCCGACGCCGCGACCATCCTGCGTTTCATCCGCGAACTCGCAATCTATGAAAAGGCCGAGCACGAGGTTGCCGCGACGCTTGAGACTGTGACGTCATCCATCTTCGGCGAAGGCTCGGTGACGCGCGCGCTTATCTGCGAGAGTGATGGTGAACCTATCGGAATGGCGGTCTGGTTTTTCAGCTATTCCACCTGGCAGGCAAGGAACGGGCTTTATCTCGAGGACCTCTATGTCACGCCGGATGCTCGCGGTCTCGGGGCCGGCAAGGCTTTGCTTAAAAAGCTGGCGCAGATCGCGCTCGATAACGAATGCGGCCGCTTCGAATGGAGCGTGCTGGATTGGAACGAGCCGGCGATCCGTGTCTACGAGGCGATCGGCGCCGAGCCGATGAGCGAATGGATACGCTACCGACTCTCCGGCGAAACCCTGGAAGCATTCGCGAACACCTGAGATCACTTGCCGCCCCCGGAGGACCGTTCTCCGAGCTTTGCAAGCAGGGCCGCGCCCGTTCTGATCCCCTGGATGAAAAGCTCTATCTTCAGGTTCTCGTTCGGAGCATGGTTCGCCTGGTCGGCATTGGCATAAGGAACCACAAACGAGGGGATGCCCAGAATCTTGGTGAAGGCGTAGTCCGGCAGGCTGCCACCGAGGGAAGGATAGAGCAGCGGCTCGACGCCGCGCGCCGCCTTGATCGCGTCCTGGATAATTCGGCCGTAGGGCTTGTCCATCGGTGTCTTGGAAGGAAGCATGCTGTTCGACGGCACGAATTCCACGTCCGGTGCATGGCGCTCCACATGCGCCCTCACCTTCTCGTAGACGTAGTCGGGCGTCAGGTTTTCCACCAAACGGATGTCGCACTTTGCAACGGCTTCACAGGGGAGAACCGTTTTGCTGCCCGGCCCGCCATAGCCGCCGTGAAGCCCATTGATCGTCAGCGTCGGCTGGAACATCAGCCGCTCGTAATAGCTTCGGTCTACCGGCTCATCGAGTTCCGCGATACCGAGATCGGCCTTTATCTTCGAAAGATCGAGCGGAAGGCTGGCCATCGCCTCGCGTTCGAGTTCGGTCGGCGRCACGACAGGATCGTAAATGCCCTCGATGGTGATCTCGCCCTTGTCGTTCTTCATCGTGGCAAGCAGATGCACGAGCTTCCAGATCGCGTTCGGCATCACGCCGCCGAAATTGCCAGAATGCGCGTCCCGCCGGCCCGTCTTGCTGCGCAACTCGAACGAGGCGACACCCCGCACGCCATAGGTGATGATCGAGCGATCGCTTTCATGCAGCGCGCCGTCCGCCGTGACGACGAAATCCGCCTTCAGCTTCTCGCCGTGTTCCCTCACGAAATCGGCGATCTGCGGACTGCCGATCTCCTCCTCGCCTTCCAGCAGGAAGATGACGTTGCAGGGAAGCTCCCCGGCGATAGCCAACCAGGATTCGATCGCCAGCAATTGCGCAAAATGCTGGCCCTTGTTGTCCCCGATGCCGCGGGCATAGATGCGGCCATCGCGGATTTCCGGTTCGAAGGGCGGACTCATCCACGCGTCCAGCGGCTCGGGCGGCTGTACGTCGTAATGGCCGTAAAGCAGCACCGTCGGCTTCTCCAGCGATTTCATGAGCCGGCCGAGCACCATCGGATGGTTTCTGGTGGGGATCACTTCCGTTTCCATGCCGAGACGTTGCAGCATCTCCACCAGGCGTTCGGCGGCTTCCGCGATACCGATATTCTGCGCACTGATACTGGGATGGCGGACATAGTCCATGACCCGACGAACGAAGCTTTCGCGGTTCTCATCGATATGCGTGAAGATGCGTTCGACATCGGTCTGCGGCGCGCTCATCGGGAATCCTTCGGCTCAGGCAATGGTGCAAAGTACAAACTGAGCCGAGGCGAAGTAACCCGTCAAGCCATGTGAACCGAACGGCTCAATGCAGCCCGCCGACACCGAGGAACCGCTCGACCGCGACGTGATCGGCGGAAAGCGCCGCCGGCGTGCCGGACCAGGCGATACGGCCGCGCTCCAGCACGATGACATTATCGGCAAAATCAAGAGCACTCTGAATGCGCTGTTCCACGAGCAGGATCGTCATGTCGCCGGATTGCGCAAGCCGCGAAAAAGCCGCCATCAGCTCCTCGCAGATGACGGGCGCAAGCCCTTCCAGCGGCTCGTCCAGCAGAAGCACCGTCGGCTGCCCGAGGATGCTGCGAGCCGTGGAAAGCATCTGTTGTTCGCCGCCGGAAAGCTGGCTGCCCAAGTTCTTTCGCCGCTCCTTGAGCCGCGGAAACATGTCATAGGCTTCCTGGATGGCATCCTTCGGCCGGTTCTTCAGCCCGACGAAGAGGTTCTCCTCGACCGTCAGCGTCGGGAAAACGTCTCTGGTCTGCGGCACATAGCCCAATCCCAGAAGCGCCCGGGCGGCACTCCGCTCTCCGGAAATGTCGCGGCCACCGACCCGGATCTCGCCCGCATAGCGGCGCGTCTGGCCGGCAAGCGTGGCAAAAAGGCTCGTCTTGCCCATGCCATTGCGGCCCAGCACGGCAAGCCGAGAACCCGCCGGCACCGAAAAGGATACGTCCTCGATCACCCGCGTCGGACCATAACCGGCTGACAGGCCTTTGACCTCAAGCGGCGCGGCTGACATTCGCATAACTCCCCAGATAGGCTTCGCGCACGCGGGCGTCCTGCGTCACGTCCTGCGGCGACCCGTCAAAGATGACCGTGCCGGCGGCAAGCACGATCACCCGCTTGGCAAAGCGGAAGACGAGATCCATGTCGTGCTCGATCATCAGCACCGCGAGATCGCCCGGCAGCTTGGCGAGCGCGTGCTCGATGCGTGCCGTCTCGCTCTGCGGCACGCCGGCTGCGGGTTCGTCCAGCAGCAGCACCTTGGGCCTCAGCGCCATTGCAAGGGCAATCTCAAGAAGCCGCTGCTGACCATAGGCGACCTCGCGGACCTTCAGGTGAGAAAGCTCGACAAGACCGAGCAGGTCGAGGATTTCACGCACCTCGTCCATGACCTCCGGCATGCCGGYGTAATGCCCTATCACTCGGCCAGAACGCTTCTCCCGCTGCAGCACGGCAAGCGCCACATGCTCCTCCGGCGTCATGTCGTAGAAGAGACGCGTCACCTGGAAGGAACGAACCAGTCCCATGCGCACGCGGCTCGTGGCGTTCGCACCGGTGATGTCCTGGCCCGCCAGCCGGATATCGCCGGACGTGGGCTTCAGGTGCCCGGTCACGAGATTGACGAAGGTCGTCTTGCCCGCGCCGTTCGGACCGATCAGCGCCACCCGGTCACCCGCCGTCATCGAAAGCGACACATTATTGGTGACCGCAAGACCGCCGAAATTCTTGTTGAGGTCACGGACTTGGAAGAGCACGCTCATTTGCGACCTCCCTTGAAGCGGCCGAGGACAGCAGCGCCGGAGCCGTAGAGCCCTTTTGGCGCGAAAAGAACGACCGCGATGAGCAGGGCCCCGACCATGGTGAGCCAATGGAAGGGATTGGCCGCTGAAACGAGGTCCTCGAACCACATGAAGACCACGGTTCCGATCATTGCACCGTAGAGAGACCCGGTACCGCCCAGTACCAGCATGACCAGCGACTCCGCCGAAAGCGTGAAGGAAAGGCTGTCGAGGCCCACGACTTGGGTCGAGATCGCCGTCAAGGCGCCGCCGGTACCGGCCACGACCCCCGAGATCACATACATGCRCAGCAGCACGGATTTGACCGAGGCACCCATGGCCGAAATGCGGATCGGGTCTTCGCGCACGCCGCGGGCCAGCATACCGAAAGGAGAACGGACCAGCATACGCAAGCCAAGGAAAACCAGGATCAGCAGAACCAGCCCGTAAATATAGGCGGTGCGGCCCCAGAGATCGAACTGGAACATGCCGAGCAGCGCGTCGGGTGCGATCCCGGCAAGGCCATCGCTGCCACCCGTCCAGGCGGATGCTTTGTTGGCAGTCTCGTGAAAAAGATGGATGACGGCGATCGACAGCACGAGTTGCGGCAGACCRTGAGCACGCAGGATGACGAGGCCGGAAACCAAGCCTGCCAAAGCTCCGGCGACGGCACCGACCACCGTCATCGTCAGCGGCTCGGTAATGCCGAAATGGACGGCCGCGATTCCCGCCCCATAGGCGCCGGCACCGAACAACGCCGCATGACCAAGCGTGGCGACGCCGCAATATCCGGTCACCAGATCGATCGAGAGCACCAGCAGCATGATCGCGATGATGCGTGTCAGCAGCGCGAGGTTGTTCGGGAAAAGGAAGTATCCGATGATCCCGATCGCGACGATCGCAACGAGGCCGATCAGGCTTCCCGCATCGAATTTTCTGCGGACAGGAAGATTGGCCGTGGCGCTGTCATTCATGGAAACCGCCATTACTTGAGCCTCCCCGCCAGACCGCGCGGGAAGATCGTCACGATCAAGATCACCGCCAGGTAGAAGAAGAACTCACCATATTCCGGCGCAAGATAGCGTCCGGTCGTATCAATCGCGCCGAGCAGGAGGCAGGCGATCAGGGCTCCCGGAATGGAACCTGCGCCACCGACAGCGACCACCACGAGGAAGGTCACCATGTAGCGGAGCGCATAATAGGGCTCGACCGGCAGGAGTTCTGCGCCGACCACGCCGCCGAGAGCTGCAAGGCCGACGGCCACGGCAAAGCTGACAGCGTAGACCACCTCGGTACGCACGCCGAGCGCCGCCGCCATGGCAGCATTATCGACCGCTGCGCGAAGCTTGATCCCGAAGGCGGTGCATTCGATGAGGAACCAGAGCGCACCCGCAACGAGGAGGCCGCAGAGAATCGCAAAAATGCGATGGGTCGCGATCGACCGGAACCCGAGGTCCGCCGAACCCTGCAGGGTCTGAGGCAGGGGAATGGTCTTCAGCGTCGGACCGAACAGGAAATTGGCGATCCCGATGATGCAGAAGGTGATGCCGATCGTCATCAGCACCTGGGTCAGCTCCGGCGCGCCATAGATGCGGCGGTAGAGAAAGCGTTCGACTGGAATGGCGACGATGATCGTACCGATCACCGCGATCAGGGTTGCGATCGCATAGCCGAGCCCGAGGTCACGGGCGGCATAGGAAGCTAGATAGCCACCGATCATGGCAAAAGCGCCATGGGCAAGGTTCACCACCCGCATCAGGCCCATGGTCACCGAAAGGCCGATCGATATCACAAAGAGCACCATGCCATAGGCGAGTGCATCGATGGCTATACTGAACACCGTCTGCATGGTGGTCCTCCTCTTACGCGAACGCGAGACCGGTGGCCCGATCCCGCGTCCGTTGCCTTGCGTGCGACTTACTTTTTAACGAAAGCGAGACCCGGATCACCCTGCTTTTCGAATGTCTGCACTTCCTTGTTGATGTATTTGCCGTCCGCATCTTTCACGACCTCACGCAGGTAGATGTTCTGCGTAATGTGGCGGCTYTCCGGATCGATCGTCACCGGACCGCGCGGGCTCGTCCAGGAGAGGCCCTTGACCGCCTCGACGGCCTTTTCCGCGTCCTGTTCGCCTCCGGTCGCTTCGATCATCTTGGAGATGACATACATGCCATCGAAGGCACCGACCGAGGGAAAGGAAAGCTCGGCCGGATTGCCGATCGCCTTGGTCGCAGCCTCCACGAAGGTCTTGTTTTCCGGCGAGTCATGGGAAACGGAATAATGGAACGTGGTCTGCAAGCCGAGACCTGCATCGCCAAGCGCCGGCAGGTCGGATTCCTGCGTGAAGTCACCCGGTCCGAAGAACTTGATGCCGGCCCCTTTCAATCCGTTTTCGTTGAATGCCTTGACGAAGCCGAGCGTGGTGGGGCCGGACGGCAGGAAGGCGAAGATCGCTTCGGCGCCGCTGTCTCTAACACGCTGCATGATCGGCGAGAAATCATTGGTCGAAAGCGGCATGCGGATCGCCTCGACCACGGTGCCACCCTCTTTCTCGAAGGCCGTCTTGAAGGCGTTTTCCGCATCGATTCCCKGGCCGTAATCGCTGACCACCGAAATCACCTTGCTGACACCGCCTTCCTTGGCAACCTTGGCGATCGGCGAGGAGGTTTGCCATGTGGTGAAAGACGTCCGAACGACATAGGGGCTTGCCGTGACGATCGCCGAGGTCGCGGCGTTCATGATGACCATTGGCACGTTTGCCTGCTCCAGCAGGGGCGTGGCAGCCATTGCGTCCGGCGTGAAATAGAAGCCTGCGAGATACTGGACCCCTTCGCGCACCACCAGTTCCTGCGCCAGCGCCTTGGACTGGGCGGGATCCGCCTGGGGCACGTCACGATAGATGACCTCGATTTCGTCATCTCCGACCTTGTTGCCGTTGATCGCGAAATAGGCGTCGATACCTGCCTTGAAGTTCTTGCCCTGCAGCGCGAACGGACCCGAAAACGGACCGACAACCCCGACCTTGATAGTGTCGGCATAAGCCGCGCTCGACAGAACGGCAGCCGCGATGGTAGCGGCGACAAGCCTTTTCATGAAATCCTCCCTTTTATCGAAAGCCCTGACAGGCTCCCTGTGTCAGCGCATCTAGGTATAGTGTGCCCATACGAAACGGTAATGTAAAATGAAATGCAATCGCCCAAGCATATCCTGGTGGTTATGATTTCGAACCGGTACGCCCAAGGGATCGGATATTTCCGGTCAACTCCGCCACAAGGCGCAGAGAGGCGCCGGCAGCGGCCGCCATCGGCGGCAGGATCAGCCATTCGAGCGTCCAAGCAGCACCCGAGCGTTCCTGCTCGTGCACCATGGCCTGATGCATTCCGGAAAGTTGCACGGCATTGAAGCGGGCCAGCGTCACCAGCACCTCGGCGGCGACCGGGTTCTGCTTGTGCGCCATCGCTGACGAGCCACCTCCACCGACAAGCTCTATCTCGGCACCGAGCTCCGCAAGAAGCGCGATATCCTGTCCGAACTTGCYGAGGCTGCCGGTAATCAGGGAAAGAATTCCCGCGAACTCCGCCAGCCGATCGCGCTGGCTTTGCCATTGCACGGTGTCACTCAGGGCAAGTTCTTTCGCCAAAGCGGCCCGAACGAGATCAGCCTTGTCGCCCAGTTTTTCCAGCGTACCCGCCGCGCCGCCGAACTGAACCGAGAAACCCCCGCTTGCCGAAACGCCTGTCAGCCGCTCCCGGTGGCGTACCAATGGATCACGCCATGCCCGGATGCGATCGGAAACCCTGATCGCGATTGCGGCCTGCATGCGGGTGTAGCCCGTCAGCTCCTGACCGCCATATTTCCGGTCGAGTTCTTCGAAAGCGTCTTCCAGCCCGGCAAGATGCTCGACGAACACTCCGCTGACCCGCTTCAGCCGCAGCATCAACGCGGTGTCGATAACGTCCTGGCTCGTGGCGCCGAAATGCACATGAGGTCCGGCCTCGTCGCCGGCGGCATCACGCAATTGCCGGACCAACTCGGGAACGACGACACCATCCCTGCCCGCCCCCTTCCGCAGCGCAGCCATGTCGGGTTTGAAATCCGCACAGACAGCGGCGATCCTCTCCGCTGCGGCTACCGGAATGAGCCCGGCCGCGGCCTCGCTGTTGGCAAGCGCCAGTTCGAAGGCGAGCATGGCCTCGATCTCGGCTTCCGCGCTGAACAGCCGCGCCACCTCGTCGTTACCGACGAGGCCGGAAAGGAACGGATGCTCGAAAGCCAAAATACTCATGATCCCTCAGACATCGAAGAAAATGGTTTCGTTCTCGCCCTGAAGATGGATGTCGAAGGTTACGGTATCTCCATCCCTCTTGCCGATCAGGGTGGGAACGCGCACCCGATGCTCGATGCGGGAAAGGATCGGGTCCTCCGCATTGGCCGCTTCTTCGTCGGAGAAATACATACGCGTGTTGAGCCCAATATTGATGCCGCGCGCAACGATCCAGAAATTCACATGCGGCGCCATCAGGCGGCCGTCGCGGAAGGGTACACGCCCCGGCTTGATGGTTTCGAACACGAATTCGCCGGTCGCCATGTCTCCGGGGCAACGAGCCCAGCCGAAAAAGTTCGGATCCGCCTTACCGCGGATTTCCGACGGGCTGTTGTAAAGGCCATCCGCATCCGCCTGCCAGATTTCGATGAGCGCGTCCTTGAGCGCCGTCCCGGCACCGTCGTAGACATGGCCCCTTATGGTGATCCGCTCGCCTCGGGTTTGATCGTTGATCATAGACCCGGAACCGAGATCAGCCTCGTAGACGCCGTGAATACCGGTGAAATTCGGCGTGCAGCCGATATGGACATAAGGACCTGCTGTCTGAGAGGCGGTTTCCTTGAGATAACCGAGCGGCTGGACCATGTCAGTTGCCCTCCATGCGGTTCTCGAACAGGGTCGAGCGACGGCCCCGCAACACGATGTCGAACTTGTAGGCGCGCATATCGTGCGGAATGGTCGCGTTCATGTCGAGCGGCGCGATCAGCTGTTTGATCGCCTCCTCATCCGGAATCGTCTTCACGATGGGACATTTCCAGATCATCGGGTCACCCTCGAAATACATCTGCGTGATCAGTCTCTGCGCAAAACCGTGACCGAAGATGGAGAAGTGGATATGCGCCGGGCGCCAGTCATTGACTCCGTTCGGCCAGGGGTAGGCGCCGGGCCTGACCGTCTTGAACCAGTAGAAACCGTTCTCGTCGGTAATCGTGCGCCCGAAACCGCCGAAATTCGGATCGAGCGGCGCAAGATAGGTTTCCTTCTTATGGCGATAACGCCCGCCCGCATTGGCCTGCCAGAACTCCACCAGCGTGCCGCCGACCCCAATGCCACGCTCGTCCAGCACCCGGCCGTGCACCAGGATGCGTTCGCCGATCGGACCCTCGCCCGGCTTCGCATAGTTGGCGAGGAGGTCGTTGTCGAACTCGTTGATGATGTTGTGGCCGAAGACGGGGCCGGTGATTTCGCTGATTGTGCCTTCCAGCGATATCAGCGCCCGCTGCGGCGAGCGCAGCACGGTCGTCTTGTACCACGGCGTATAGGCCGGCGGATGCATGTCCCGGTCGCGGGCGAAGAAGGGCGTGGTTTCAGGCGGCATGTTTTTCATTCGATCTCTCCCCCGGCCACGTTGCGGGCTCCTTGCTTCGCCTCCATCTCGGCATAGGCGACCTTTGCTATCTTGAAGGCATGATTGGCTGCCGGAACGCCGGCATAGACTGCCACATGCAGCAGAGCTTCGCGGATATCGTCCTTTGTCGCACCCGTATTGACGGTGGCGCGCACATGCATGGCCATCTCGTCATATTGCCCGAGCGCGGCAAGCAGCGCGATCGTCACCATTGAACGCTCACGCTTTGTCCAGTTCGGGCCGGACCAGAGCGTACCCCATGCGCCTTCCGTTATGAACCGCTGGAACGGACCGTCGAAATCGGTTTCTCCCTCCAGAGCCCGGTCCACATGCGCATCGCCCAGCACGGCGCGGCGGGTCACCATGCCCTGCCGGTAGCGTTCGGAGCCTGCGGAAGAATCGGCCATGACGGTACCCTCAATTCAGCTGACTGGCAAAGCCGCGGATGACCGCGGCGAAGGCAGCCGGCGCTTCCACGCAAGGAATATGCGCCGCACCTTCGATGATTTCGTATCGAGCGCCGGGAATGAGATCGGCAAGCATCCGGACCAGTTCCGGCGGCGTCGAGCCGTCTTCACGACCGACGACACAGAGCGTCGGGACGGCAATGCGGCGCGCTGCTTCAGTGAAATCCGCATCCCGGATCGCAGCACAAGTGCCGCTGTAACCGAGTATCGGCTGACGTGTCAGCATGTTGCAATAGCCCTGATAGGCGGCATTGCCCGCATTCCGGAAAGGCTGCGTGAACCACCGCGCCATGATGTCCTCCAGAATGYCGCCTATGCCATCGGCTTCGACGGCGGAAATGCGCTTGGCCCACATTTCGGGCGTACCGATCTTATGCGCGGTATCGCAAAGCGCCAGAGCCTTCACGAGGTCCGGGCGGGCCGCATAAAGCCCCTGCGCAATTAGTCCCCCGACAGACAATCCGCAAACGATCACCCGTGAGAGCTCGAGATGATCGAGCAGCCCGGCGAGGTCTGCGACATGGTCGTCGATCGAGTAGGGCGGGTTGCCGAGATCGCTCAAGCCATGGCCGCGCTTGTCGTAGGTCACGAGCGTGAAGTCATCGGCGAGCTTCGGCAGCACATGGTGCCAGATCCGGCTGTCGGTTCCGAGCGAATTCACGAAGACGATAACGGGCCTCGCCGCATCGGTCCGCTGGATATCGTAATGGATGACGATGTCGTTGATGCGTACAAACTGCATTGTCGCCTCCTCCGATCTGTAAGATTGCAGTATCGATCCGGTTAGGTAAAATGATATTTCATCCCGAGTTTCTTAACTGCAAGGTTATGGGTTTTGATCGACTCCCGCGTCAAGTTTCGACATCTGCATACATTCGTCGAGGTTGCGCGCCAGAAAAGCGTCGTCAAGGCAGCAGATCTCCTGAATATCAGCCAGCCGGCCGTGACCAAGACGATACGGGAGCTGGAAGAGGCGCTCGGCGTTGCGGTTTTCGAGCGGGAAGGGCGTGGAATTCGGATAACCCGCTACGGTGAGGTCTTCCTGCGCCATGCGGGCGCGGCACTGACAGCGCTCCGGCAGGGAATCGACTCCGTTTCGCAGGAGTTGTTTGACTCCGCGCCACCCGTGAGGGTCGGGGCGCTGCCGACGGTTTCCACCCGCATCATGCCGCGCGCCATGTCGCTGTTCCTTGAGGAAAGAACCGGCAGCCGCATCAAGATCATCACCGGCGACAATGCGGTGCTGCTCGAACAGCTGAGGGTCGGAGATCTCGATCTCGTCGTCGGACGGCTCGCCGCACCCGAGCAGATGGCAAGCTTCTCCTTCGAGCATCTCTATTCCGACCCCATCGTCTTTGCCGTCCGGGCGGGCCATCCGCTTCTAGCAGGCAAGCGCTCGGTTTTCGAAGGCTTGGCCGACTACCCCATCCTGATGCCTACGCGCGGCTCCATCATCCGACCGATCGTGGAGCAATTCCTGATAGCCAACGGCGTCGCGAGCCTGCCTACCCAGGTCGAAACCGTCTCGGATGCCTTTGGCCGAGCCTTCGTCAGAAAAACCGATGCGATCTGGATCATTTCCTCTGGCGTGATCGCGACAGACGTGGAAGACGGAATGCTCGCTATGCTGCCGATCGACACCAGCGAGACCAAGGGGCCGGTGGGGTTGACCATTCGGGCGGACGCGACCCCCTCGATGCCGCAGACGATCCTGATGCAGACGCTGCGGCAGGCCGTCGAAGAGATCATGCCCATGAGGTGAAGCATGCCTCAAGYGGCGCTGAGTTCGGGAAATTTCTGCCGCAGCTCCTCGAACGAACCGCAGACCGCTTCATTGGCCCGCAGCGTGACGGAGATGTTGTCGGCCACATTCAAGGTTTCCTGGAAGTGCACGGGCATTTCCTCTCCGCTCTGGCGCACCAGCATCGCTTCCTTGCGGAAGCCATGTTTCAACAGCCAATCGCGGGGCGCGGTTAGACTGACAGCAACGTGGAAAGCACCATCATCTTCCTTACGTGCCTTGAGCTTGTAAGTAACGGGCGACCTTTCGCCACCAATGTCGATCTGCCCCGGATAACCGACCTCCTTGAGATGTTCAGGCATGGTCCTGTTTCCTCCATTCCTTGAGAACATCAAGGAAACCGGCGCTCGTTCGCTTTGTTCCGGCCGCAAAGCCGGCGAACGATCAAGACCCGTTGACGCCCGTTATCCCGCGTGATGAAACGGACAGCCAGAGGGGAGTGCCGGAATGGAAGACAGAAAATTTCTGGAAGCGCTGTTTGCCGCCGCGGTGAAAGCCGCCGACCCGCTGACCGGCATCCGCAGGCACTTGCCGCAACCGCCGAAGAACGGTCGCACAGTTGTGATCGGCGCTGGCAAGGGAGCCGCCCAGATGGCCGCCGCCCTCGAAAGCGTCTGGTCCGGCCAGCTCTCGGGTTTGGTGGTCACACGCTACGGCTACGGCTGCCAAACCAGGGATATCGAGATCATCGAAGCTTCGCATCCGGTTCCGAACACAGCCGGCCTTGTCGCCGGCAAGCGGCTCATGGAAGCCATCTCCGACCTGTCGGAAGACGATCTGGTGATTGCGCTCATCTGTGGCGGCGGCTCGGCACTCCTGCCCGCCCCTCCCGACAGCCTGATGCTCGATGATGAGATTGCGCTCAACGAGGCGCTGCTCGCTTCGGGCGCGCCGATCTCTGCCATGAATGTCGTGCGCAAGCATCTGTCGACCATCAAAGGCGGCCGGCTCGCCGCAGCAACCAAGGCACGAGTGGTCAGCCTCATTGTTTCCGACATTCCTGGCGACAATCCTGCTTTCGTCGCCTCCGGTCCGACCATCCCGGACGGGACGACCAGGCATGACGCGCTGGCAATCGTCGAGCAATACGGGCTGAAGCTTCCCAAAGCGATGATAGCGCACCTGCAGTCGCCGGCAGCCGATGCACCGCGGCCGGACGACCCGGTCTTCTCCCGCCACGAATACTACGTCATCGCCTCGGCCGCCGTTTCTTTGGAGGCGGCAGCCGAAGTGGCGCGGACTCATGGGATAGCACCCTATATCCTGTCGGACTCGGTGGAAGGCGAAGCGCGCGACGTAGCGCTGGTGCACGCCGCGATCGCCCGCGAAGTGGCCTTGCGCGGCCGGCCATTTGCCAAGCCGGCGGTTCTGCTCTCCGGCGGCGAAACGACCGTGACCCTCAGGAGCAAGGGAGGCAGGGGAGGCCGTAACGGTGAATTCGCGCTCGCCTTGGCACTTGCCGTCGATGGTCATGAGGTCACCGCGCTTGCCGCCGATACGGACGGCATCGACGGCTCGGAAACCAATGCCGGAGCGTTTGTTGATGGCACGACCGCGCGCCGGCTACGCGCCGCCGGCCTCGACGGTCGCAAGCTACTCGACGCCAATGACAGCTTTTCCGGCTTTTTTGCTATCGGCGACCTGTTCGCCACCGGCCCCACAGGCACGAACGTCAACGATTTCAGAGCGATTCTAATCAGGTAAGGCAACACGCCGGCATCTGGCCGGAAAACAGCTATTGCAGGTGCGGCTTCTTCAGAAAGTCGTTTCTGTCGGCCGACTTGACCCGCAACCACGCCTCGCGTCCATTGCGCACCACTCGCATCGGAATTTCCGCGCCCGCCGGGCCGCTCATCCAGATCTTGCGGTAGAAGTCGGCCAAGCCGTCCACTTCCCCATCGCGGATTTCAGAAATAATGTCGCCGCTTTGCAGGCCCGCTTGCTCCGCCGGTCCGCCCTCGGTCACGCTCATGACGACGACCTCGCCGTTGCTTTCCGCGGAAAAGGCGCCGAGCCAGGGCCGGGGAGGCTTGTCCACCCGCCCCCGATTGAGCAGATCGTCGAGTATGGGCTGCAACAGGTTGATGGGCACGATCATGTTGAYGTCGGCTACCTCTCCCGCCTGGCTCATCTGCAGGCGAAGCGATCCGATGCCGAGCAGCTTGCCCTCATCATCGATGAGAGCCGCGCCTCCCCATGAAGGATGGGCGGGCGCAGTGAAGATCGCTTCGTC
Organism: Rhizobium sp. LCM 4573; assembly: GCF_001854865.1. Taxonomy (GTDB): domain Bacteria; phylum Pseudomonadota; class Alphaproteobacteria; order Rhizobiales; family Rhizobiaceae; genus Neorhizobium. The sequence continues at coordinate 321,227 of NZ_MDDW01000004.1, forward strand.
CAACAGGTATTCCCAGTATCCCGCGAATTCCTGCTTGGCCACGATGTAGGCCCGTACGAACTGGCCCATGCCGTCCGCCAGCAACACGGAATCGCCAAGTCCAGCTTTCGAGGAGTCGCCGAGCTTGAGCGCCGGCAGATCGAGCGGGGCAAGCGCCTGCACCAGTCCGAAGCCGCTCTCCTGGTCATAGGCGAGTGCGTGGGCAGGCACGACCAGCCCGTCACGCCGCGTCAGCCAGACCTCCTCGGCCTCGGTAATGAGATAGCCGATCGTGAGCACCAGCCCATTTTCCCGGATAACGACGCCGCTTCCTTCCCGTCGCGTGCCGAGCGTGCCGGCAGTGAAGGCATCTTCCGGGATTGTTGAGCGCACGGCCACGACGGACCGCAAAATTCTCTCGGTATCCATGATGAAATCCTGATGAACCGCGTATCGGGCTCGAATGAATTCAGAGGCCGAGGCGGCCGGTCATCGTTCTGTCTGTCTCGAGTTTTCTCCCTACAATTATGGAGCCCGATGGCCGGGTGCAAGGTCAGTGGGGTTGCCGAGCTGGGACGAAAGCAAGCAAGCCGCGTTTCCACGGCTTGCTTGCGAGCGGCTTGGCCGCCCGTCAGTTCACCGAAGTCAGCGTCATGGAGGTTCCAGTCGCCGCAATGTTGAGGCCGAGCTGACCGGTCACGCTGACCGTCTGAAGATGGATCGAACCGGACGTGCCGCCGACAAGCACATTGGCCCCAACGCCCGCACCCACCGTAGCCTCGGCAGTCGCTCCCTGGTAGAGGCCGCTCAGCGAGCCATGATGATAGCCTGCGGTCGGTGCGAACACGGCCCAGATCAGCCTCGTGCGCGTGGTGAAGCCGAGATCAATACCCATCTTGCGGACAGCGCCCGTATAGTGGTCGATAGGCTCACTACCCATTGCCGAGCGGAAGGCGCAGTCGGCTTCCTTGGCGGAACCCAGCACGTAGCCCACACCGGAACCGATCGTGCAATCCAGATAGCCGATCCGTACTCCGCCGCGCTGATCCGGCTCTTCGGCGAGCGGGATCGAGTCGCGGCGGGAGATCACGTCGGCCGCAAAGGCTGCTCCGGCGCTGGAGAGGATCGGCAGGGCGGCAATCGCTATGGCAAATATCTTTTTCATCCCTGTACTCCTTTGGTGTTTGCCGCCCGTCGATTCTCTCGTTGCGAGCAGCCGGGCAGCGATGAATAACGGATGTGGCGGAAGAATGATCCATTTCGCCGGGAACACGATTTGTCACGGCGAATGATCGCAATGTGATGCCGCCTCTATCGCGCCGACTCCACCTGCCGCAGTTTTTCTCGCTCCATTTCGCGATATTCCCGCGGCGTCAGCCCTGTCCGCTTGCGGAAACAACGGGAGAAATAGGCTGCATCCGAAAAGCCGAGATTGTCGGCGATGCGCTGTATGCTGTTGGGCGTGAAGACCAGAGCTCGTCGGGCCTCGTCGATGACACGCGCCATGACGAGGTCATGAGTGCTCAACCCCGTCACCTCGCGGACTATGCGGTTGAGATGCGTTGGTGAGACATTGAGGAGCTTGGCATAGGCCTCGGCAGGCAACTGCTCGCGGAAATGCCGGCCGATGAGATCCTCCAGGGCCTCGACCCGCATCTGGTTGACGTCACGCGTCTCCTCTCCCCCTTGTGGAACGGCGGCACGGCGCAGAAGCAGCAGAACTGAGACGAGGTGGGCCTCGATAAGGTCGTTCCGGCCCCTGTGCCGCCCGTCGAACTCCTCCAGGATGCGGCTGAAGGTCTCCGCGAGATAGGATGTGTCGGAAGCCTCCGGATCCAGGACGACCAGCCGCGGCGACGCCAGCCAGTCTGCCGACCGTCTCGAAAGACCCGACGTCAGCCTGAGCTGATCGGCGACGACGGTGATCACCATCCCATCGACATCGCGCGAGAAACGGAAGCCATGGCTGATCCCGGGCGGAACCAATGCCACGCAGGGCGGTCGGAACGGGAGGGTCTCGCCTCGCAGGAGAGCATCGCCCGATCCGTTCCGAATGTACAAGAGCTGAAAGAAGCTGTCATGCCGATGCAGACCGATCTCCCATTGGTACAAGCTGCTGCGGGAGGCGATAGTCTCGCAATGCATCCAGAAATCCGGCTTCCGAGCACGGCGCTCACCATAAAGGTCGTAAGTAGGAACCGACAAAACCATGCTATACTGCCCACCAAAATGTTCGTTTTGTCCCATTAATTGCGCAAAAAGTCCATTCTGACGCGTCCGCTGTCCGCTAGCATGAGGAAGAACTAGGGAGGTTCTCATGCGCACCAAAGTCGCGATAATCGGCTCCGGCCCGTCAGGCCTGCTGCTCGGACAGCTACTGACCAATGCGGGCATCGACAACATTATTCTGGATCGCGTCAGCAAGGACTATATCCTCGGTCGCGTGCGGGCGGGCGTGCTGGAAGAAGGCACTGTCGGCCTGCTCGACCAAGCGGATGCCGGTGCGCGCATGCATGAGGAAGGGCTTCCCCACGATGGATTCTCGCTTGCTTTCGATGGGCGGGACCACCGCATCGATCTCCATGCGCTGACGGGCAAGCGCGTCATGGTCTATGGACAGACGGAACTCACCCACGACCTCATGGACAAGCGCGAGGCGACCGGCGGGGTCAGCATCTACGAAGCCGCCAATGTTACCCTCCATGATTTCGATGGCGGCAGTCCTTGCGTGACCTACGAGAAGGACGGCACCACCCGCCGCATCGATTGCGACTTCATTGYAGGCTGCGACGGCTATCACGGCATCAGCCGCAAATCCGTGCCCGAAAGCGCACTTCGCATCTTCGAGAAAGTCTATCCTTTCGGCTGGCTCGGCATTCTTGCCGAGGTGCGGCCCGTCAGCCCCGAGTTGATCTACGCCAATCATCCGCGGGGCTTTGCGCTCTGCTCGATGCGTTCGCACACCCGCAGCCGCTATTACATCCAGTGTCCGCTCGACGATAAGATCGAGAAATGGTCGGACGATCGGTTCTACGACGAACTGCGCCGCCGCTTGCCGGCCGAACACGCCGAAGCCATGGTGACCGGCCCCTCCTTTGAGAAATCGATCGCCCCGCTTCGCTCCTTCGTCGCGGAGCCCATGCGTTTCGGCAGGTTGTTCCTGGCGGGCGACGCCGCTCACATCGTTCCCCCCACAGGTGCCAAGGGGCTCAATCTTGCGGCCAGCGACGTACATTATCTTTTCGAAGGCCTGCGGGAATATTACCGAGAGAAATCAGCAGCCGGCCTCGACGCCTATTCCTCGCGGGCTCTCAAGCGGGTTTGGAAGGCCGAGCGCTTCTCTTGGTCGATGACGACCATGCTGCACCGTTTTCCGGATACCGGCGAGTTCGGTCAGAAGATCCAGGAAGCCGAACTCGACTATCTTGTCCATTCGACTRCCGCTTCCACGGCACTCGCCGAGAATTACGTGGGCCTCCCATATTGAAAGAGCACATCAGGGATCGATGTAGCCTATCGTCCGGATCCTGACTTCCCTGGCACCGGGATCCTGCGAAAACAGGAGAGCCCCGGAGGACTTCGATTCAGCCGGCACATAGTCGAAGGTGACCTCCGCATCTTCGGCCACTTCCCCGCCGTCGACGATTTCGCCACGTACCACAACGGCAGCCGCAGTGGTGGTTGCGCGATTGGCGATGTCGAACTCCACCCGGTAGCCATCCGCGGCCGCGCCGCGCCCGGTAACCTCTATCGAAAATTCGGGCGGCGCGCCGTCCTCCATCCACGCCTCCTTGGCGATCCAGGCGATCATCAGGAAGACGATGAGCGCTGAGACGATCCCCGTTACCCACTCCACCCAGTGCGGCTCATGAGCTTCTGTGTGACGGTTCTTGGCTGTGATCGTCATACGGGTTTTCCATCAGAGGATAAGGCGGGCGGCCGCGGCGCCGATGGCGCCGGGAAAGGAAAGCACGATCACCGACATCAGCATCTGCGTCGGAGCGGCGTCTTCGAGACGCTGGAAGGTCCACAGCACATAGATACTGATCAGGACGGCAACCATGTAGCCGGGAAATGTGAAGCGGAAGAATGCATGCCACCACGGCGTCTCTTCCGATAGCTCATGGCTTCCCTTGAATGCCACGGCATAGACGAACCCATGCATGATGGCGATCGACAACAGGATCAAGCCCAGCGCATGCAGCGGCGTCATCTTGTAGGAGATGAGGATGATTTCCTCCGTCGGCGCGACGTTGAGACTCAGAAACAGTGCGCCGACGCCCATCAGGAAAAGCTCCCGGCCATAGCTGGTCGACATTTCGTTCGGCACGATATCGTGGTCCCCCTTCTTTTCCGCCTTATCCTCCTGTTCCTCGTCATCGTTGCGATGCGAACCGAGCTGCGAGCGACCGAGCAAGGCGCCGATACTGGCAGGCACCGCCTGCACGGCTACCTTGCCGATGACTTCCGAAAAGGGTACCTCGGCTGTGATGTTGCCAAGCAGGAACAGAACTACGGTGCTTATGACGATGGCGATCGCATAGGCGATCATCGCGTCGCGAAAAGCTTCCCGCCAGGTGAAGGTCTGTTCGAAGCCTATACGATGGGCGAGCAGAACGAGGAGCGGAATATTGACGAGAAGCAGCAGTAGCAAGCGCGAGCGGCCGATATAGAAGCCGAGGTGCCAAAGCTCCATGGTCATCAGCATAGGAATGCCGAAGATCATCGCTCCGGCAGCACCGCGCCCGAGGCCTATCGGGAAGTGACGGCTTCGATGCCTCTTCTCCACGCTCCTTCCGGGCTTGGCCATCGTCATTGATCCACATGTCCTCCGGCCAGTTACGAACCGTTTCTTCCGCAAGGAAGATAGGTGGRCTCGGTCGATTGACCAGAATGATTGCACCGCGCGTGAACGCCTGCAGAAACTCAGAGGAACGGAGTTCCGAGCAGATCACGGGAACGCTCGTCCGTGGCGATCGTTAGGGATGGCTTGTGACTTTCCCGGTGACGCATGGACCTGCTCTCGCCTCCCTCACCCCAACATCACTCTTCCGAGGAAAACGGAAGCAAGGACGCGCTGAGCGGCRCTCTCGACCGCAACATTCAGGCCCTGCTCGAAAGACGTGCACGGGATGCCGGAAAAGCCTCGCTGGAGGAACGGGTAGCCGACCGCATCACCCGCTTTGCCGGCAGCATGACCTTCGTCTACGTGCATGTCGCGATCTTCGGGCTCTGGATTCTCGTCAATCTCGGTTTTTTACCTATCGTTTCGATTTTTGATCCCTCCCTGGTCTTGCTCGCCATGATCGCCTCGGTGGAGGCGATCTTCCTTTCCACCTTCGTATTGATCAGCCAGAATCGCATGGCGGCGGCCGATGATGAACGGGCTGACCTGAACCTTCAGATTTCCCTGTTGCACGAACATGAAACGACGCGGTTGATCGCCCTCGTCTCCAGGCTGGCACGAAAGCTGGAAGTCGATGTCGACGAGGATATCGACGAGCTGAAGCATGACGTGCTGCCGGAGAAGGTTCTCGATAAGATCGAACGAAAAAAAGGCGGCAGGGATGGCCAGTGAGGCAAGACGTCAGCGGTCGAGAAAGTCCTGCCACATGCGTTCGCCGATCGTACAATCAAAGGACGGATCGGCAGCGACCCTTCTCACCTCGGGCTGGGGCGTCAGGCCGCTGATCTCCAGTACCAGTTTGCGCCGGACCGCGACAGCGAAGTCCTCGATCTTGTGAACCGGCAGCACAAAGGCACCCGGCCCGCCGATGACGCAATCGCCGTAATATTTATCGAGGCCACCTGGCGTTCCCGATGGGCGCAGCATGATCGCCAGGCCATTGATGACGATACCCGCCTCGATCGCTTTATCGCGTATCGGAACCACCGGTTGGCCGATATTGTTGGGGCCGTCCCCCGAAACGTCGATCACCTGTCGCATGCCTTCGAAGGAATTGGCGACGATCATCGTCGTACCTTGGGCTATCGCTACAGAGATGGAAGTGCGGCGCTGAGTGGAGATCGGCCGCGCCTCGAGCCTGGCCGCGAAAGCCGCCGCATCCTCCTCGTCTTCGATCACTTGCCAGTCGATGACGGAATCGGGGACGACCTCGCCCGCCCACTCGAAATAGCTGATGGCGATCTTGCCGAGCAGCCCGTTCTTTACCGCATCTATGAACTCCCGATGCCGCAGCGCCTCGACATAGCCCTCGCGTTGGATACGGACTTCTTCGAAATCCATGGAGCGGGAGGTATCCACGGCAAGGACGAGCTCCACATCCACTTGCCCCCCAGCCTGCGCGATTACCGGCCCCGAGGAAAGACTCATGAGTATCGCGAGTGTTGTAAGCATGGGCGATCCAATCACTGCGTTGAGTTCGTAAAAATGTAACACAGGATGGAACGACGGCGAGACTCCGCACCGAAGGCAGCTTCAACTTTCGGTGATTGGCCTTTCAGAAAACCCAGCCCTATTGCCGGACCGCTCCCGAAACAACCGGCTCATTTCCTCAGGATTACCCAGAGAGCGTGCACGATGCCTGGAAGCCATCCGAGCAGGGTCAAAAGGATGTTCAGCCAGAAGTGCAGCCCGAGGCCAACCTGCAGGAAGACGCCGAGCGGCGGCAGGAAAATGGCGAGAAGGATGCGGATGATATTCAAAATAAGCTCCGGAATGAATTGTTTCGCGCCGTCAACGTGCCGGGAAGGCTATGGTTTCATCGGGCGTGATCAGCCTGAGGCATCCTGCTCACCCGCTGACATCGATGCGGCTCGTCACGACCGAACTACCGGTTTCCGGATCGCGATCGATCGTCTGTAGCCGCACGCGATTATTGCCGATCTTTTCAATGGTCATGTTGGCGGYACGATCACCATTCACGGACTTGGCCCAACGGACAGCAAGGTTGATGGCATTGCCCTGCCTTCGCCCCGAGAGCGAAGACGCCAATCCTCCGGGACCGACATAGGTGCCGCTGTAGCGTTGTTGACCGGAGACCCGAAGATCCGCGGAAATGCTGCGCCGTACCACCAGCAGGCCGCGGCAATTCCCCTGCATCGACAGCGAGGATGAGCCCGCAGCGAAGGTGAGATTGCATCTCACATTGATCGGATTGGCGCCGATCCTGGTCAGCACCATGCCCCTGCCGTTCCAATTGCCTTCGAACGACTTGAGAAAATCGCTTTCCGTCGCAAACCCCAGTGACGGCCACAGCATGACGACGGCAAGAGCGCCGGAAAGACGGCAAAGACGCATGATCAGAACCCCATCGCGTTGAATTGTCTTCGAACGCGAGGCGCCTTCCGAGGTTCCATGTTCAGCCGGGAATGGACGAGCCTTCACCACATCGCATGAAAATGCTGTACCGGGCCATGGCCCGAACCGACCGTAAGTGTGTCCGCCTGCGCAATGGCACCGGAGAGATATCGCTTGGCAATCGCGACAGCCTCGGCCGCATGAGCTCCCTTGCCGAGTTCCGCGGCGATCGCACTCGATAGGGTGCAGCCGGTTCCGTGCGTGTTGCGGGTCGGGGCTCTCCGCGCCTCGAACCAAGTCAGGCCATCGGCATTTGCCAGGACATCGGGACTTTCGGCACCAGACAGATGGCCGCCCTTGATCAGAACCGCGGCGGGCCCCAGCGCGCGCAGGCGCTCCGCCTGTACAGCCATATCCTCGCGGCTTTCGGCGACTTCCTCGCCGAGCAGCGCCGCCGCCTCTGGCAGGTTCGGAGTCACGATCGTTGCAAGCGGCAGCAGCTTGCGGGTAACGACCGCGACGGCATCGCTCGAAAGTAGCGGTGCGCCCCCCTTGGCGATCATCACCGGATCGAGCACGATCGGCATGTCACGGGTAGATGTCAGCGTATCGGTCACGGCTTCTGCGATCGCTGCATTGGCGATCATGCCGATCTTGACCGCATCGACGCGAATATCTGCAAAGATCGCCCGTAACTGATCAGCGACGAAGTCGGGCGGCACGGCATGTACCCCGCTTACCCCTTGTGTGTTTTGCGCCGTCAGCGCCGTCAGCACCGCCATGCCGTAGGTACCCCGCGCGGAAAACGTTTTGAGATCTGCCTGAATGCCGGCGCCGCCGGAAGGATCAGAGCCGGCGATGGAGAGAATATTGCGGATCATTGACGTGCCTTTTGGATTTCAAGCATCAGGCGTTCGGCGGCGGCCTTCGGGTTCGGCTGGCCGCAGATGGCGGAAACCACCGCCACGCCATCGGCCCCAGCGGCAAGCGCCGGAGCGACATGCTCGGCCTTGACGCCGCCGATCGCCACGGTTGGAATGGGTGAAATGCCCACGAGCTTCCTCAACCCGTCGAAACCGATGGCTGGGGCATGTTCCGGTTTGGTTGAAGTCGGAAAAATGGGGCCGATACCTGCATAATCGGCAAAAGCCGCATCGGCCGGAACAGCATTCTCGCCGGTCTGCACCGACAGGCCGAGGATCATGTCCGGACCGATCAGCGCGCGAGCGGCCTCTGCCGAAATATCATCCTGTCCGACATGCAGGCCCTCGGCGCCGATCGCGATCGCCGCTTCGACGTCATCGTTGACGATCAGTGGTACGCCGGTTCCGGCAAGAGCCACCTTCAGCGCCTGGCCGGTATCGATCATTCTGCCGGTATCGGCTTGCTTGTCACGAAGCTGCACCATGGTCACCCCGCCCGAAACCGCAAGGCGCGCCGTTTCCACCATGCCGATCGCCTGGCAGAGATCGGGATCGAGAACGAGATAGAGTGAGAGATCGAAGCTTTTCTTCATGCGGAGGTAATCCTGGCTCTTACGTCCAGCGTCTCGCCGGTGAGAGCGGAAAGCTGATCGAGTAAAAAAGGCGAGAAGGAGCCCGGGCCCGAAGCCTTCTCGGCCGCCTCCTCACCGGCGACGGCGAAGGTCGCGAGCGCAGCAACGGCCGCATCGAAAGGATGCTCAGGGGCCACCGCAGCAAAAGCTCCGACGAGGCATGTGAGTGAGCAGCCCAGCGCGGTAACCTTCGGCATGAGAGCCGAACCGCCGGCGATCCGCACCGCGTCGCGGCCGTCGGTGATGAAATCGACCGCGCCGGTGACCGCGACCGTACAGCCATGTTGCTTCGCCAGCGCGCGAGCCGARCCTTCCGCGACGTCGACGCTATCGCCGCTGTCCGCGCCCTGGCCGCTCGCCGGCCCGCCCCCTAGCGCCATGATCTCGGAGGCATTGCCACGGATGATGGTCGGCTTCAGCGCAACCAGTTCCGCCGTAACGCTGCGGCGAAAGCTGGTGGCATAATGCGCGACCGGATCGAGCACCCAGGGCTTGCCGGCCTTCCCGGCTGCCGCGGCAGCCTTCTTCATGCCGCCGATCCAATCAGCGGAAAGCGTGCCGATATTGATCGTCAACGCCGCGGCGATGCCTGCAAATTCGCCTGCTTCTTCCTCCGCGCTCACCATGGCGGGCGAAGCGCCCGCCGCGAGCATCACGTTGGCCGCGATATTCATCGCCACGTAATTGGTGATGCATTGCACGAGGGGATTGGCGGCGCGCATGGTCGTCAGCAGCTGGCCCGGTGTGAGTCTTGTCCTATCCATTCTCGCCCTTCTTCATGAGGAGGGGCGGCGCGGGACACGAACATCCTTTGGGGATAAGGCCCGAACGACTCCCTCCGCCAGCATGATCTGGTTCAGGTTCAAAGGGTGCTTCTCAGCCCGGCTTTGCCGGACGCCCCTGTCTGCCGATAGGTCTACAGCAAGTGGGGTGCGTGTCACAAGCTGTTTGCGACGATGTAGAGCTTTGCCGCATATCAGGCCTCAGCCGCTCTTTTCCTGCTTGACGCCGGATAGGCGCAACTGCCACGCCCGCATTTGCCTAGGATTTGGCTTCGGCCGAAACTCGCCATGCGTGGCCGCGAGAAGAAGGGCGCAATCACCCGTCAGCGTCCAATGGTATTGCAGATCGATCGGACGGACGCCACTGCCACCATAGACAGGGTCCTCGCTCGACCAGACGACTCGCCATCGCATGTCTTCCGGAGGCGCAAGAAGCGGATCGGGCAGGCTCGTGATCATCAGATCCTTGCCGAAATTGATGAGCAGCAATCGTTCGTCGGCGGCGTTGTTGCAAAGGTAACGCAACAGGAAGGCGGTGTCAGAAAGAATGCTGCCGTCTACCCTGCTTCTGTTTGGATCGAAGGCCGGCTGCTCACGCCTGATATTCAGAAGATCGCGATGGAGAGCGACGACGTGGGCGTTCTTCTTCCAATCGCTCCAATCCAGCTTCGAACGCTCGAACGTACCCGGATCGCCGGGAACGGGCATGTTGCGGGCGAAGTCCTCCCCTCTGAGGCTGGGAAATTGCTTCAGGGATTCGATACGTCCCCGGCGGACGGTTTCCAGAAGCTCGTCTCCCTGGTCGGCAAAATAATGGAATGGGCTCGAAGCACCGAACTCCTGTCCTTGGAACAGCATCGGCGTCTGCGGTCCGAGCAGCAGCAGGGCCGTCATGGCCCTTATGCGTGCAGGGGAGGTCAGCATGTCCATACGCAGGCCGGTGCCCGAATTGGCGATCTGGTCGTGGTTCTGCAGGAAATGGATGAAGTTCGCAGGCCTGAGGTCCAGGCCCGGACGGCCACGCGGCCCATCCTGCCAGTCGTATCTTTGGCCTTGAAAAAGATAGCCGTATTTGGCCGCGGAAACGAACTCCTGCGCTCTTCCCCGGTGGTCGTGATAATACGCCTCGTTGCGGCCCGTCAGCGCCACCATCGCGGCATGGTGAAAATCGTCGTTCCAGAGCGCATCGAGTCCATGGCCAGAGTTCTCCGGCGACCGCACCAGCCAAGTGTCCTGCGGCTCGTTTTCCGCCACCAAGTAGATTTGGCGTTTTCCAGCGGCGGCACGTGCCTCCCGTACGATAAGCATTATCACGTGGTCTTCGCTGGAGTCGAAGAGCGCCTGCGTGGCGTCGATCCGCAGCCCGTCGAAGTGAAATTCGTCGATCCAATAGGCCGCGTTCTTCGAAACAAACTCTCGGACTGCGGCGCTGCCCGGACCATCGAAGTTGATCGAAGCGCCCCATTCGTTGTGATGACGGTCGGTGAAATAGTCGGGGGAGAACTCGCCGAAGCGCTCGCCGCAGCCAAAGTGGTTATAGACGACATCCAGGATGGCACCGATCCCGAGGCGGTGAGCGGTATCGACGAAAGCACGAAGATCGTCCGGTTCGCCATAAAGATGGGTCGGCGCATAGGGCAGCACGCCATCATATCCCCAACCGAAAGTACCGTTGAACTCGTTGGCGGGCATGACTTCGAGGCAGGTGATGCCGACATCCTTCAGTTTTTCGAACTTCGAGGCCGCCGCGGTCCAAGTGCCTTCGGCTGTGAACGTGCCGATATGCATCTCGTAAAGAACCTGACCTTCAGGCGAGACGCCTCGCCAATCCTGATCCTGCCACCGGTAAGCTGTGGGATCCACAACCATGGAGGGTCCGGCAGGGCCTCGAGGCTGAAAACGCGAGGCTGGATCGGCAAGCAATTCATCGACACCATCCAGCTTCAGGCGGTAGAGCGTGCCGGCCTTCATGCCGGATACATGCAGCGAAAAATAGCCACGTTCCTCGGATGCCATGGCGTATTGGTCCCCGTGTTCGAGCACAACGGAGACCTGCTTGCGAACCGGAGCCCAGACACGGAAGGAAACGCCTCCGTCTAAAAGCTCCGCACCCACCGGATAACGACGCCCCARGCAAGAATGATCGGAGCGTTTCCGGTTGGCGGACTTTGACAAGCTGCTCATGGCAGTTCCGGTGTTGAAGCGGCGGATGTGTTCGGAACGGCTAACGAACAGCTGACGAAACGCAAAGTTCCTCTCCTATTTCGCCGGCGCCTCGCAGAGAATGGCAAAAGCCTCGTAAGCTCGGAGTTCAACACCCTCCGAGAGTTCCTCAACCGGCGAGTAGTTGCTGATGAGGCACTCGCCCGAAATCTGCAATTCGCCTGGAATGGTCAATGATATCGGCCGTGGCGTGAAGTTGGCCACCACGACCAGCCGATCCCCTTTCAGGGTGCGGGAATAGACGAATATGTCCGGATGCTGGTCCAGCCATGATTGGTAGAGGCCATAGACGATGACCGGATGTTTCTTCCGCAGTTCGATCAGTTTGCGATAGTGATTCCAGACCGAGTTTTCATCCGTCATCGCACTCTCGGCATTGATCATTTCATAGTTGGCATTGACCTCGATCCACGGAACGCCGGTGGTGAATCCTCCATGCGGGGCCGCGCTCCATTGCATGGGTGTGCGGGCATTGTCGCGGCCGTTCTCGTTGGCGCCCCGAAGAAAGTCTTCCGGCGAGTAGCCCGCCTCGACATGCAGCCGGTGCATGTTCAGCGTCTCGATATCCCTGTATTGCTCGATCTTGGTGAAGGGCACGTTGGTCATGCCGATTTCCTCCCCTTGATAGATAAAAGGAGTGCCCTTCATCAGGTGCAGCACGGTGGCCAGCATCTTGGCTGATTCAATATGATAACCGGTGACATTGCCGTATTTGGAGACGGCGCGCGGCAGGTCGTGATTACCCCAGAAAAGCGAGTTCCAACCGTCCTCGGAGAGCGCATATTGCCACTTGCTGAGCACGGATTTTAGCCGCACCAGATCGAAAGGTTTGGGGCGCCACTTGCCGAACTTCGCGTCCCACTGTTGGGTGACGTGCTCGAACTGGAAGACCATGGAGAGTTCGTGGCGATCCTTGCCGGAGTAGAGCAATGCGGAGCCAGGCGTCGCGCTCCAGGTCTCCCCAACGGTTAGCACGTCCCGGCTGCCGAAGGTTTCGCGGTGCATTTCCTGCAGATAATCGTGCAGGTGCGGGCCGTCCTTGACGATCTCCTGATCGACCTTTTTCCCTATGTAATCGATGACGTCCATGCGGAAGCCGCAGATGCCGCGCTCCAGCCACCAGTTCATCATCTTGTAGATTTCGGCACGAACCTTCGGATTTTCCCAGTTGAGATCCGGCTGGCGGCGAGAGAACATGTGCAGATAGTATTCGCCGGTTTCCGGATCGAGCGTCCAGGCGGGGCCGCCGAAGGAAGATCTCAGGCGGTTCGGAAACCCGCCATCCGCACCTGGCTGCCGCCAGATATAGAAATCGCGATAGGGATTATCGATCGATTTTCGCGCCTCGACGAACCACGGATGCTCGTCCGAGGTATGGTTTACCACGAGATCGAGCAGGACGCCGATGCCACGGCGTCTCGCTTCCGAAACGAGGTGATCGAAATCGGCGAGCGTGCCGAATTCCGGAGCGATGTCCTGGTAATCGGAGATATCGTAGCCATTGTCGTCCATCGGCGAGGCATAGATCGGCGACAGCCAAATCACGCCGACCCCGAGCTCCTTCAGATAGTCGAGCTTCGACGTGATGCCGGGAATATCTCCGATGCCGTCGCCATTACTGTCGACGAAGCTGCGGGGATAGATCTGATAGACGGTCGATGTGTGCCACCATTTGGGCTCTACCGAAACCCCTTGCTCTATCAGATGGGCTGCGGGCTGATCGCTGAACTGGTCCATCGGAAGCCTCCCTCAACTCTCTGGCTCGAACGCCCAACGGCTGTGGGGGTTCCTGGATTTCCGGAACATTGGCGGTCTGTGCCGGTTAGGTTGGGAGAACCATAATCACCAAAGGAGGTCCAACATGAGCAGCCGACTCCCTCCAACTCCCCCCGAAAACCTGAGCCACAAAGGCTCCGGCGAGCAGAGCCATAAGACAGACGAACGGCAGGGCAAATCGCATGCAGCAAACGATCCCGCCAAGCAGGGTCAGCAGGGCAACACCAAGATCAACACCACCCATCAGGGTTATCAGCAGGACCGCTGAGGAGGTTTTAATGTCGACATCCGAAAAGACGCCGGCCAGCATCCGCCAAGGCGGGCCCGGCGCCTCTCATGAAAATGCGAAGGAGCCTCTGAAGATCAAAAAACCGCCGGCCGATTCCGACCGCCGCTCTCAGAGCCGGGTTTCCGGAGGCGGCGGCGAGCGCGACAGCCATCATACGCATGATGCAGAGAAGAAGGGTGGCGGCACCCGCCCCGCCCATTAGTCGCATGGGGAATTCCTGAAAGACGTTGCTTTCCTCGCATTCGTCGGCTGGACAATTTTTTCACTAGCCCGACGAGATGTTTGAAAGTCGGCATCGCTGACCAAGAAACAGCAAACGCCCCGCGCCGATGTGCTGAACAGGCGCGGGGCGTACTCCGTCCAAATACTTCGCTGACCGTTGGTGGCAACAGTCAGTTGGCGGCCGTTCGAGCCGCAGCCGCATCGCCCTGCGCGAGGTCCACGCTTGCGACCACCGACATGCCGGGAACGAGCCTGTCGGTGAAGGGCTGCTGCGGTTCTATGGCAATCCGGACGGGAATGCGTTGGGCAACCTTGGTGAAATTGCCGGTCGCATTGTCCGCCTTGATGACGGAGAATTCCGAACCCGTGGCCGGCGCGAAACGTTCGATATGGCCTGTGAAGGCCTGATGGCCGAGCGCATCGACGGTGAAAGTCACCTGCTGACCGGGCTTCATGCCATCGAGCTGAGTTTCCTTGAAATTCGCCACCACCCAGACCCGATCGGGCACCACGGAGCCGATCTGAGTGCCGACGGAAACATATTGCCCGAGCCGCCCGGTCACCTCACCCAACGTGCCGTCCTGAGGCGCGACGATGCGCGTATTCTGGAGATCGATTTCAGCCAGCCTTACGGCCGCCCTGGCGCTCTCGACATTGGCTTCGAGCGAGCGCCGGCTGACGACGATGGTGTTGAGGTCCTGCTCCGCCACCAGCGCGGCAGCTTCCGCCTGATGAACGGCAGCCTGCGCCTGGTCGAAAGCGGCCCGGTTCTTCTCCGCTTCGCTTTGGCTCGCGATGTTCTTTTCCAACAGGCTTTCGGTGCGCGCATGGGCAGTGCTGGCCGCCTGCAAGGCTGCCTTGGTGCTTTCGATCGCGGCCTTGGCGGAGGCGATCTTGGCTTCCCCCGACTTGCGGCTCTGCTCCGAGTTGGCCAGCGCCGCTTCAGCGGCTGCAAGGGTGGCCTTCGCCTGCTCCAGCTTCTGGGTATAGATGCGGTCATCGATCCTGGCGACGAGATCGCCTTTTCTGACCTTCTGATAGTCCTGGACGGGAACCTCGACCAGATAGCCGGCGAGCTGCGGGCTGAGAAGCGTCACCTGGCCGCGCACATAGGCGTCATTCGTCATTTCCACCGATCCGTGGAAGGGTGGCAGGTTCCAGGCATAAAGGACGACCAGTATGCCGGCGGCGCCGATGAAGAGAGCGATATAAGTGGCTATGGAGCGAAAGATCTTGGTCATTGCAGTTTCTTCTTGTTCTTGTTGTTCTTGCGTGTGGTTTCAAGCGCTGGCTTGAGCGGGATGCCAGCCGATCCGCAATCGTTCGCGATTGCGCCAGCCGACATGGATAATGAGGCAGGCAAGCGCGAAGAGTGCGAGATAGAAGGTCAGAAGGAACGAGTCGTTGTAGGCTAACGCATAGGCTTGCTGCGATACCTGTCTGGAAAACGAGGCGGTGCCCTGCAGCGTCTGCTGGCCCGGATCTGCCAGAACCTTTCCATAGGCCCCGCCGAGCTGCTTCAGCCTGGCGGCGACGAGCGGATCGGCAGACGCAAGCCGCGCGACCAAGCGGAAGGAGTGGAATTGCTCCCGCCATTGCACGAATGTGCCGTAAAGCGCGCTGCCGAGATAACCTCCGACCTTCTGTGTGGCGAGGAAGACCACGAGGAAGGAGAGGATGTAGTTCGGTCCGCGCTTCAGCGCCGCCCCCATGCCCACGGCAAGCGCCGGTGGCAGGAAGAGACCGCTCGCGAAGGTCACCAGCGCTTGGCTCAGATACATCTGCTCCGGCCGGGTAAGAATGGTCGAGCGGCTGTCCATATAGCTGCCGGCGGCAATCAGGATCAGCGAGACGGCGTGGATCAGCGATTCCCGGCCGGGCTTCATGAAGGCGGCACATGTCATACCTGCGACCAGGGCAGCGATCAGCATGACCCAGTAGAGCCCGGCCATCTGTTCGTTCAGCATGCCGACATTGCGCAAGAAGTTGACCGCGCCGCTCGACTGCTCCGACAACGCTATGCGGAAGACCATCAGAACGCCGGTAAAATGCAGGATCTCGCGCGAGGACAGCCACCGGATATCGACGAGATGGTTCTTGCGATTGAGCTCGATGGCCGCGAAGATCGCCGAGGCCGCAATCCCGATGACGATCAGCCAGGCGAGCCAGTCCGCCTCAACCCACCAGTAGGTCCGCCCCACCGTGAGTGCCACGGCAAAGGAGCCGAGTCCGATCGCAAGGAAGACATAGCTCACCACGTCGAGCGTGCTGATGACCTTCGCCCTCGGCGGCGAATTGAGCGGCAGAAGATAGACGAGACCGAGCGAAATCATCGCAAGTCCCATCTCGACCCGGTAGAGCGCATGGTAGTCGCCGATATCCATCAGGGCAGGCGAGATGAGGCCGGTAACCGGCGTCRCAAGAGCCGAGGCCGTAAGCGCGATGCATATGCCTATGTTCATCTTTCTTGCGGGCGGCAAGGGCTCCAGGATGTAAAGGAAACCGAGCGAGGTCATGGGCGCTGCCGCCACGCCTGCGAAGAAGCGCAGCATGAGCGCGCTGTGATAGTCGTTRACCCAGAAATGGGCGAGGCAGACGAGGAGGTAGACGACGATCGCCACTTCCGCGAAGTTCCTCAACCCGTACTGGGCTCTTACCTTGAAGAGCAGCAAAGTGAGGCTGGCGTTCGGAAAGAGGTAAACGGCCATCAGCCAGGTCGCTTCTACCTGTGTCAGGTCCATGGGACCGGCGATCTGCTGCAGGTTCGTGGAGAGGAAGCTCATGCCGAGGCCCTGGGTAAGGGTGATCAGCGCGCCGGCCAGAATATAGGCGATGGTCAATGAGAGAGGCTTCGGGACGAAGGCTGGTGGCGCCGCAGGTGCAGCAGGTGCAGCGGGCTCGGGAACGGCAGAAATCGCTTCGGCGGGCTTTGCCCGCCGTTCACCGTCATCCCGTTCATCCGTTGCTTGCGAAGCTTCACGCAGAGACATCGACAATCTCCAGATCGGCGATGTTGGCTGCAATGGTTTCGATAAGCGCGATGGAAGCACGCAGGCCCTCTTCGTCGATATCGGCGAAGATCCGCATGCGCATGCGGTCGGCGATCGACTTCACGAGTGCGGCCTGCTCCTCCCCATGTGGGGTCAGAACGATGAGCTTCACGCGCCGGTCATTGGGATCGGGACGCCGTTCGATGACGCCGTTTTCCTCCATGCGGTCCAGAAGCCGAACCATGGTGGCCTGCTCGRGCTCCATCTCGCAGGCGAGTTCGCTCTGGGTCATGCCCTGCTTCTTGGCAAGCCTGAAGAGGACGCGGGCACGCGGATAGGTCAGTCCATGCGCCGTCACTTGCTGGTTGAAGGCCGTATGGATCTTTCGGCTCGCCTTGTTGATCGATTCCAGAAATTCGGAAGAGAGATTGTCGCGTTTCATCGTGGGCATAATGTTAGTGCGCTAAGTTTCCTTATCAGTTAATTAGTACACTAAGCTTCTGCTTGCAAGGGCATTGACGAGAAATTCCGATCATAGGGAAGGCTGCGAATGAGGAAGCGGCCGCGGAACGGAATCCCGCGGCCGTAGCTCTATCAGTTCATGCTATCGCAGGCCTTGGCCATTTCGGCCTTCTTCATGCTGTCCTTTTCCATGTCGACCTTATGCATGCAGTCGGCCTTGTCCTCCTTCATGGAGCCAGACTTCATGGCATCGGATTTCATGGAGTCCTGCTTCATCATATCGGATTTCATTGCATCGCCGCTCATGTTGTCTTGTGCCTGGGCGGCACCGGTGGCGAGCGAAAGGCCGGCAGCAAGAATGCATGCTGCGGAATTGACGACGAGCTTCCTCATCGGGCTTCTCCAAGTTAGTCAATAGACGTGTCCGCCAGCGGAATGCCGAAGGTTCACAGCCATCCCTTCGCTGTGGTTGGAATCCCGTTACAGTTTCACGCCCATGTGATACGGATCGCGGAGGAATGATTTTTTGCCGGCTTGTGTAACCGGTCCGCGTCTTTCCACGAATGTCCGATGAAACGGCATGGCAAACGCAAATTCGGAACAAAGTCTGAAGCAGCTTATGCTTCTCTCCCTCGACGGGGATGAGGGGGCGTATCGGCGTTTGCTTCACTCCCCTGCGCACCCTGCTCATAGCCTATTACGGCCGCAGGATGGGCGGCGGGACGAGAGCGGACATGGAAGACCTGGTGCAAGAGACATTGCTGGCACTGCATTCCCGGAAGGCGACCTATGACCGGGAGCGGCCTTTCACGGCCTGGTTCTTTGCCATCGCCCGCTACAAGCTGATCGACCACCATCGCGGGCGCGGCGGCCGGGCTGCAGCGGAAATTGAACTCGCCGGGGATGTCGAAGATGACTTCAGAGAAGAAGCCGTAACCGCACGGATGGATGTGGAGCGGCTCCTCGAAAGCCTTCCGGCAAAGCAGCGGGAATTCATCCGCCAGGTAAGGCTGGAAGGCCAGTCGGTCTCCGACACAGCCGATCGCTACGGCCAGACGGAATCGGCGATCAAGGTCGGCATCCACCGGGGCATCAAGGCCCTTTCACAAAGATTGCGAGGCGATGCGTGAAGCGGACGGATGACATGATCGAGGCTCTCGTGCGCGACTTGCGGCCCACGCCGCGCCGCGCGTTCGAACGCCGGTTTGCCCTGGGCGTACTTCCGGCGCTTGCCGTTTCGCTTGTCCTCATGCTGGCGATCCTGGGACTGCGCGTCGACATGGCTCAAGCAGTGATGCTGCCGGCCTTCTGGATCAAATCCGCCTACAACGCGCTGCTTGCACTGGCCGCCTTCATCACAGCTCATCATCTTGCCCGTCCTGACGGATCGCAAGGACGATTCTTCCGTATCGCCGCGCTGATCGTGGCCGCAATGGCCGTGGTTGCCACCATGCAGCTATTGTCTTCTCCCCGAGAAGCTTATCCGATCCTCATCTTCGGATCGTCGGCGCTGCATTGCCCTTTTCTGATCCTGGCCTTCGCCCTTCCCATGCTTGCGGCGAACCTTTGGGTTCTTCGCGGTGCCGCACCGACTGATCTCAAGCTCGCGGGCTTTATTGCCGGCATTGCCTCGGGTGCGGCGGGCGCCTGGGTCTATTCTTGGTTCTGCACCGAGAACGGCATGCCCTTCGTGCTGATATGGTACTCGCTGGGGATATTGGTGACCGGCCTGATCGGTGCACTCGTCGGCCCGAGGCTGCTCCGCTGGTGAGGCTCCTTCGCCAGACGCGACCAGATTGTCATTCACTCGGGCTCTTCTTCCCGCTAAGGTCCGGGCTCTCGTCCTTTGTCCCGGATTTCACAATGACCGATAGCGTTCTCGACCGTTTTCTCCGTTATGCCGTCATCGATACCCAATCCGATGCACGGTCGAAAACTCAGCCCTCGACCGAAAAGCAGAAAGCGCTCGGCAGGCTTCTGGTGGCGGAACTGCTGGCGATCGGCCTTTCCGATGCTCATCTCGACGAGCATGGCTATGTCTACGCGACCATTCCTTCCAATACGAACAAGCAGGTGCCGATCATCTGCTTCTGTTCGCATATGGATACCGCGCCGGATTTCACCGGTACCGGCGTGAAGCCACAGGTCGTGAAGAACTACCAGGGCGGCGACATCCGCCTACCGGGCGATCCGGAACAGATCATCCGTGTCAGTGACCACCCGGAACTTCTGAACCAGATCGGCAACGACATTGTCACGACCGATGGAACGACACTGCTCGGCGCCGACGACAAGGCAGGCATCGCCGAGATCATGGCAGCGGCCGAGTTTCTCATGAACAATCCGGATATCGAGCACGGCACGATCCGCATTCTGTTCACCACCGACGAGGAGATCGGCCGCGGCGTCGACAAGGTCGATCTCACCAAGCTCGGCGCCGAATTCGGCTACACTGTCGATGGTGAAACCGCCGGCACGATCGAGGATGAGACCTTCTCCGCCGATGGCGTGGAAATCTCCATCAAGGGTGTCGCCATTCATCCGGGCTTCGCCTTCGGCAAGATGGAGAACGCGATCAAGATCGCCGGCGCGATCATCGATCGGTTGCCGAAGGAGATCGCACCCGAAACCACCAAGGACAGGGGAGGCTTCATTCACCCGACCGATCTCCGCGGCTCGATGGAAAAGGCAAGCCTGAGCTTCATAATCCGGGATTTCACCGAACAGGGCCTTGCCGAGAAGGAGGCCCTGCTCGAGCGGATCACGAGAGAAGTGATGACGGCCTATCCGGGCTCCTCCTTCACTTTCGAGGTCAAGGAGCAGTATCGGAACATGAAAACGGTCCTCGACCGTCATCCAGAAATCGTTGAAAWCGCTATCGAGGCAATTCGACGCGCAGGCATGCAGCCGGTGCGCGGCAGTATCCGCGGCGGCACGGACGGCTCCCGGCTATCCTTCATGGGGCTGCCTACGGCCAATCTCTTCGCCGGTGGCCATGCCTTCCACTCGCCGCTCGAATGGGTGAGCCGGCAGGATATGGAAAAGGCAGTCAAGACTCTGGTCGAACTTGCGAGGGTCTGGGCGGAGCGCGCCTGAACCCCTCCGCCAGGCTTGAAGCCGGCGCCTTGACGCCATATGTAGAGTTCATCCGCAGTTTCAACAGGATGTGACGCATCATGGATTTCACCCCGACAGCAAAGCCGCTTCGCCTTGCCATTGGGAACTTGCCGATCCATGCCTGCATCCATAACTCTTTCCGATCTTTCCTGGTCCACGCCTGACGGCCGGCCGCTCTTCACCGATCTTTCATTGAGCTTCGGCGCTGAACGTGCTGGCCTGGTCGGTCGCAACGGCGTCGGAAAGACCACGCTTCTGAAGCTGATTACCGGCGAATTAGCACCGCATTCCGGCACGGTATCCGTATCGGGCAATTTGCATGTGCTGCACCAGAGCGTTCAGGTTTCGCCGGAGGCGACGATCGCCGATCTCTTCGGCGTGCGCGATGCGCTTGCCTTGCTTGGCCGCGCCGAAAAGGGCGAGGCAACAGCCGAGGAATTGACCTCGGCGGATTGGACGCTGGAAACGCGCATGGCCTCGGCGCTCGCGCGGATCGGTCTGGATGCAGAAATCCACACCCCGCTTCTCGCCCTTTCGGGCGGCCAGCGTACCCGCGCCGCTCTTGCCGCCGCCATCTTTGCCGAACCGCAATTCCTGATACTCGACGAGCCAACAAACAATCTCGATCGTGGTGGCAGGCGGGCGGTGATCGACCTCCTCGCCGACTGGTGCAGCGGCGCAATCGTCGTCAGCCACGATCGGGAACTCTTGGAAACCATGGACGCCATCATCGAGCTCACGACACTGGGGGCGAGCCGCTATGGCGGCAACTGGAGCGCTTATCGCAAGCGCAAGGCTCTGGAA
Organism: Rhizobium sp. LCM 4573; assembly: GCF_001854865.1. Lineage (GTDB taxonomy): Bacteria > Pseudomonadota > Alphaproteobacteria > Rhizobiales > Rhizobiaceae > Neorhizobium. The sequence goes on from NZ_MDDW01000004.1 coordinate 342,687, forward strand.
CTTGCCGCAGCCGAACACGATCTGGCGGAGACACAAAAGCGGGTGACGGAAGTCATACGCAGCGCGCAGGAGCGGGCCGAGCGCAAGGCGCGCAGGGACAGTGTCGGACGCAAGAAGGCGGCCAAGGGCGACATGCCGCGCATCGTTGCGGGCGGACTGAGGCGCCGGGCGGAAAACACGAGTGGCGACAATGCCCGTCTTGCCGAACGCCGGCAAGATCGTGCCCTGGAAGACGTCGCCGCCGCGCGGGAGAAGATCGAGATCCTTCAACCGTTCTCCGTCAAGCTGCCGCCGACGGGATTACCCGCGAACAAGACGGTGCTGTGGATCGACGATATAACGACCGGCTACTCGCAGGAGCAGCCGGTATTACGCCACCTTTCGCTGGAAATCACCGGGCCGGAGCGGCTGGCCGTTACGGGACCGAACGGTTCCGGCAAGACGACGCTGCTGTCGCTCATCACAGGAGCGCTGCAGCCCTTCGAAGGCGCCGTGCGGGTGATGGTGCCATTTTCCATGCTCGACCAGCGCGTCAGCCTGCTCGACACCTCCCTTTCCATCCGCGACAATTTTCGGTTGCTCAATCCGGATGCGGACGAGAACGCCTGTCGCGCAGCCTTGGCCCGTTTCATGTTTCGGGCGGATGCCGCTCTGCAAACGACCGGAAGCCTCTCGGGCGGGCAACTGCTGCGAGCGGGTCTGGCCTGCGTTCTCGGCGGCCCACATCCACCCTCCCTGCTCATTCTCGATGAGCCGACCAATCATCTCGACCTCGATTCGATCGGGACGGTCGAAGCGGGATTGCGCGCCTACGACGGCGCACTGATGGTCGTCAGCCATGACGAGATGTTTCTGGAGGCAATCGGCATCACCAGACGCTTCGAACTCACTCCGGTTACTTAGCCGGCGAATTGGCAAAAGCCTGCGTGGACAACAGGTTGACGCCGGCGGCTTCGAACTCCGCGTTCTTGCGCGCGATGATCCTCTCGGCTGCCTCTGTCGGCTGATCCACGGTACTGTGCGCATCCGAGACAACCGTGACCTTCAATCCGCGAGCATGCGCGCCCTTGACCGTCGCCGCCACGCAGAAGTCGCTCTGCGCGCCGACGAGAATAACCTCGCCAGCCTGCTGGTCGTCGACCCACCTCGCGAAGTCCGGATTGCTGAAGGCATCGCCCACGCTCTTTCCGAAGGTCGGCTCGTCATCTCCCTGGCCGAGCGCCGGCCAGACCGGCCAGCCCGGTGCGCCGGGAGCAAGCGGATCGCCATCCGGCCCGTCATGACGGATGAAGGCGACCTTGCGACCACCGCGTCTTGCCCAGTCGATGAGCCCGCGAACGCGGACGGCAAGCGCATCGGCCTCGTGCACCGGCGGCTCGGCAACACCATCGAACATTTCGGTCTGGAGATCGATGACAATGAGCGGGGCTCGTTCGGTCGGCAGGCGCGATGACATGGATGGACGCTCCGGAAAAATGGMAATGCACCACGATAGAGCGTTTCAGGTGGAATGGAAATTATCTGAGCAGGCCTTGCCCGCCATCGACGAAGATGGGAGCGCCGGTCACATGCCTCGAACGCTCCGAGGCGAGAAACAGGATGACCTCGGCCACATCTTCACTCTCCCCTGCCCTCCCACCCGTGATCGGAATATCGCCCTTCGGAAACTGCACCGGCACGGCGGTTTCCTTTCCGGCGCGCAAGATCGTATTGTCGTCGATATTGGTATCGATCGCGCCCGGACAGACGGCATTGACGCGGATTCCATGCTTGCCGAGTTCCAGTGCGAGCTGCTGGACGATCGCCACCTGCGCCGCCTTGGTTGCCACATAGGCCGTGGCACCCGGCGTGTTGAAGCTGCGATTGCCGTTGATCGACGATACGACCACCACCGAACCGCCCTGTTTCTTCAGATGCGGCACAGCCGTATGGAAGGTGAGATAGGTACCGCGCAGGTTGACCGCGATCGTCTGATCGAACTCCTCCGGTTTCAGATCATCGATCGGCGCCCAGACCCCGTTGATGCCTGCATTGGCGACGACGATATCGAGCCGTCCGAATTCGCCCGCCAGTCTCTCCAGCGCCTCGCGCATCTCGGCTTCATCCGAAACGTCTGCTTCGAGCACCAAGGCCTCACCGCCTGCCCGCTTGATCTCGTCGGCAGTTTTCTCGATCTCGCTTCTGGTTCGCCCGAGCACGCCCACCTTCGCACCTGCCGCGGCAAGCTTGACGGCGGCTGCCTTGCCGATACCGGAGCCGGCGCCCGTTACCAGAGCGACTTGCGACCGAAGTTCCATAAGCGATCCTTCCTGTGCTTAACGGGGACATGCTTCGTCAAACGAACGGCAGGAAAAGCTCAAGGTTCCGGATATTCTTGCCTGAGAATGCGCAAGCCCTCGGTGAATTTCGAGCCATCGCCGCCCATCCGGAGCGTTTGCGAAAGATTGTCGGTCAGGTCGGCCCGCTTCACCGGCCGGGCGAGCGGGTTGGCGATCGAACGCCGCACGAAGGCGAAATAATCCTCTCCATCGCGCTTGCTCATGGCATCGACCGCTTCGACTATCCTTTCCGGAAAACCTTCCCGCCGCAGCCGGTCGAGTGTCCAGCCGGAGCCCTTTTCCACGACATCATGGAGCCAGGCGACGAGCCTTTCGTCATCCCCTTTCACGCTCTCCGCGACACGCCGAACGTGCTCGATGAACGGCTCGCCGGTCTTGCTCGACTGGCCTCGATGCGCCTCGGACGCGATGGTGGTCGCCTTTTCGATCAGGCTGTTTGGCGACATGGCATCATGTCCGGTCTTCATCGAATTGCTGAACCGGCAGCGGCTGCAGCCAGTTTTCGCGACGCTTCACCCATATTTCATAGGTCGGCTCGAGATCCGTCGGCGCCATGTCCAGGGAGCCGACACGGATTTCCACCTCGTCGCCTCCGCCGGCATTGAAAACGCGCGACCCGCATTCGGGGCAGAAGCCGCGTCCATGGAAATACTTCACCTCCCCCGTGCTTTCGAAGGCCTGGCGTGGCCAGATGCCGAAGGTCACGAAGCTCGATCCGCTTTCCTTCCTGCAGTCGGCGCAATGGCAAAGACCTAACCTCAGCGGGGCATCCCTGACGGCATATCTGACCTTGCCGCAGAGACAGCTTCCAGACCGGATAATCATGAGACGACTGACCTCCCGAGCTTTGCTTCATCTTTTCCTTCTCCGGCGGCAGCTATCCGCACCGGTACCGATTTCGCCGCCGGCACCTTGCTYTTTTCCGCATGCTGCCAGAGCGGGACCAGCACATTGCATTCCGGATAATAGGCTGCGCAGCAACCCTGCGGCACATCGTAGGGTACCGCCCGAAGACCGGAAATGGAGCGCGCGACGTTGTCGGTAGAAACCGTTTCCACCGTCACGTCGGCGCCTTCTGATATGCCGAACCGCGTCATGTCCGCCGGATTGAGGAAAATCACCATGCGCGTGCCTTCGACACCACGGAAGCGGTCGCGATAACCATAGACGGTGGTGTTGAACTGGTCGTTGCTCCTGAGTGTGATAAGCCGCAGCACATTCTGTTGCGTGCCGCTGTCGAAGCTTGCCGAAAGCGCCTTTGGAACCTTGAAGTTTGCCTTGCCCGTTTCGGTTTTCCATTCACGCTTGCGGGCTGGCAAAGGCTTCTCGAAACCGCCTGGAGTCCACATGCGCCTGTTGAAATCCTGAAACATATCGGGCCAGGTGGCTTCGATCGCATTCCGCACCTTTCCGTAATCCGCAACCCATTCGTCCCAAGGCACGAGAGGATTGGTTGGCAGCGTTGATTTCGCAAGTTCCGCGATGATCTTCGGCTCGGAGAGCAGGTGCTCGCTTGCCGGTTGATAGCGCCCTTTCGAAGCGTGAAAACAGGCCGTGGAATCCTCCGTCGTCACCACCTGCGCACCGGTTGCCTGCTCGTCCCTCTCCAATCTTCCAAGACAGGGTAGCAGATAGGCCACATCCCCATTGAAGAGATGGCCACGGTTGACCTTCGTCGCCACCTGAACGGTAAGCCGCATCCTCGGCCAGGCTTCCTCCATCGGCCCTGTGTCGGGTACCGCCCGCAGAAAATTGCCGCCGAGACCGATGAAGGCGCGCACCTCGCCGTCGAGAATGCCGCGACAGACATCCACGGTCGTCATGCCGTCCTCCCTTGGCGGCTCGAAACCGTAAAGCTCGGCGAGTCTATCGAGGGGCACCAGGCTCGCTTTTTCCGCAATCCCGACGGTGCGCTGCCCCTGCACGTTGGAGTGGCCGCGAACTGGGCAGATACCGGCACCGGGCTTGCCGATATTGCCGCGCAAAAGCAGTAGATTCACCAGCATCTGAACGCTGTCCACGCCGAGCCTGTGCTGAGTAAGCCCCATGCCGTAGACGGCCATCACCGCATTGGCGCGGCCATAGATCGCGGCGGCCTCTTCCATTTCGTCACGCGTGAGCCCGGCTTCCTTTTCGAGCACGCCCCAGGACTGCTCCTCGACAAACGCTCTGAACGCATCGAAGCCGTGGCAATGCTCGGCAATGAAGGCATAATCGAGTATACCGCCGGACGCCGCTTCGCGCTCGAAGAGCGACTTGCAAGTCCCCAGCACCGCCGCGATATCGCCACCCGCCTTCACCTGGTAGTAGCGATGGCTAATCTTCGTCTCGCCGCCGGTCAGCATCTCTATCGGATGCTGAGGATTGGTGAAGCGCTCCAGCCCTCGCTCCTTCAGCGGGTTGAACGTGACGATGACGCAGCCTCGCCGCGCCGCCTCCTGAAGCTGGTGCAGCATACGCGGGCTGTTCGAACCCGTATTCTGTCCAAAGAAGAAGATTGCGTCGGCGTCCTCGAAATCGTCGAGCCTGACCGTGCCGACCGGCTGGCCTATCACCTCCGGAAGTGCCACCGAGGTCGTCTCGTGACACATGTTGGAACTGTCCGGCAGGTTGTTGTTACCATAGAGCCGGGCGAGAAGCTGGTACATGTACGAGGCTTCGAGCGACGCCCTGCCGGAGGCATAGAAGACCACTTTCTTGGGCTCACTTTCGCGGAGCCCTTTAAGCTCCCGACCGATCTCCTCGAAGGCGCTTTCCCAGGAAACAGGCTCGTAGATATCGAGCAGATGGTCATAGCGCATCGGATGCGTCAGCCGTCCGGCAGCTTCCAGACTGTAATCGTCCCAATTCCGCAGTTCTGAAACGGTATGCGCGGCGAAAAACTCCGGCGTGGCGCGCCTGGTCGTCAGTTCCCAGAAGGTTGCCTTGGCGCCATTTTCACAGAATTCCGCCGGATGCGGATGGGCAGGCTTCGCCCAGGCGCAGCTCACACAGACGAAGCCCTTCGGCTTGTTCTGGCGCAGGAGCGCATCGATGGTCGAAATACGCGTCCTGCTGCGAACCGCATTGCGGAGGAGAGATTGAACTGAGCCCCAGCCGCCGGCGGGCCCCTTATAGTGCTTGATATGAATCTGCGAGGTCATCGCGGACTTTCCTCTCAAGGGCCGGAGCTTTCCGGATGCTTCAAGGAATAATCACCGCGATCCCACTTGGTTCCCGCCCGGCTTATCCAGCGCCCGCGCGAGCAAGCTCGCCGATCAGTGCCGGATGCCTTTCTCCACCCCCAGATGCTGRCTGAGTACCGTTTCGTCAGCGAGAAGGTCGGCGCTGGCGCCCCGATAGACGATGGCCCCGCGGTCGAGGATCACCGCTTCGTCCGAAAGCGGCAGCACCTTACGTGCCTTCTGCTCAATGATGATGGCGGACATCCCCTCCCCTTCGACGATGCGTCGGATGGCAGCCAGCAATTCATCCACGATGATCGGAGCAAGCCCCTCCAGCGGCTCATCCAGCAGCAGAAGTTTCGGATTGACCATTAGCGCTCGGCCAACCGCCAGCATCTGCTGTTCGCCGCCGGAAAGCTGATTGCCGAGATTTCTGCGCCGCTCCTTGAGCCGTGGGAACATCGCATAGACCCTTTCCACCGACCATGTGCCTGGACGCGCGATCGCCGTCAGGTTTTCCTCCACGGTCAAGGATTTGAAGATGTTTCTCTCCTGCGGCACCCAGCCGATGCCGGCAGCGGCGCGCCTGTCGGCCCGAAGCTTGGTGATGTCGCGGCCCATCAGCCGGATCGTTCCGGAGTGATATGTGGTCAGTCCCGCAAGCGTATCCACAAGCGTCGTCTTGCCGGTACCGTTGCGGCCCAGCAGCGCCAAGGTCTTGCCTTGAGACAGGCTGAAACTGATGGCCGAAAGGACGCTCGCTTCTCCGTAACCCGCGACCAGTTTTTCCGTAACAAGTACGGGTTCGCTCATACGTTTTCCCCCAGATAGACGGCCTTGACGCGCGGATCGGCGGAGATTTCCGCAACAGTGCCTTCCGTGAAGATCGCGCCTGCCACCAGCACCGAGATGCGGCTGGCGAATGAGAAGACCAGGTCCATATCGTGTTCGATGAGAACCACAGTGACATCCGAAGGCAGATCGGAGACGATCGCTAGAACCTCATGACGCTCGTCTTCCGGCACCCCGGCCGCCGGCTCGTCCAGAAGCAACACGCGCGGCTTCGAGGCAAAGGCAAGCGCGATTTCCAGGAGCCGTTGCTTTCCATAGGGAAGAGTGCCCGTCCGCTCCCCCATGACTGAAGCAAGCCCGAAGCGATCGAGCAAGGCGGCCGCCTCGTCCACCACCTTGCCGTAACCTGTGATGGACCGCCAGAGATTGTGACCGATGCCCTCGCGCTCGGCGATCGCCAGTGCTGCGGTTTCCAGCGGCGTGAAGTCAGTGAAGAGCTGGTTGATCTGGAAGGTGCGGGTCAGGCCCCGTTTCACACGCCGGAAGGAGGCGAGCGAGGTGATATCCTCACCCTCCAAAAAGACCTGCCCCTCGGATGGAGGCTGAACGCCGGTGAGCAGGTTGATGAGCGTAGTCTTGCCCGCACCGTTCGGACCGATCAGCGCGTGGCGCGCACCCCGCTCCACCTTCAGACTGACGTCGTTGGTGGCGAGAAAAGCGCCAAAGCGGCGTTTCAACCCTTTGGTTTCGAGAACGATGCCGGTCATCGGTCTGCCTCCTTCCTCGAGAAGCGCTCGGGCAGGTACTCGATCCAGCGGGCAAGCCGATCCCGGCCGGTCAGCACCATCGCCACGAGAATGAGGCCGATCCAGAACATCCAGTATTGCGGCGTGACCACCGACAGCCAGTCCTTCAGCAGCGTGAAGATGATCGCCCCGAATATACCGCCATACAGATACCCGGTGCCGCCAATGACGAGGACCATCAGGAGGTCGGCGGACCGGTGAAAGGCAAGCACATCCGGAGAGACGAAGCTGGTCGTCTGGGTAAGCAGCGCGCCCCCCATGCCGGCGAAGACGGCGGCCAAAGTGTAAACGGCCACGATGCGCCGTCTCGCCGGTACGCCCACCATGCCGGCGCGCATCGGATTGCCCTTGATCGCCTTGAGGGAGAGGCCGAAAGGCGAGAATGCCAGTCGTCTGGCGATCATGGTAACAAGGAAGAGGACGACGAGGCAGTAGATGTAGCCGTTGCGCCCGAAGAGATCGAACTCGAAGATGCCGAGGATCGGACCGACAGTGAAGCCGCCCAGGCCGTCCGCGCCGCCCGTCAGCCAAGCCATCTGGTTGGCGACCTCCGCCATCATCAGCGCAATGCCGAGCGTCGTCATCAGCCGTGTCAGGTCGGAGCCCCGCAAAATGAGAAAGCTCGTGAGGAACCCGAGTACACCGGATGCAAGCCCCGCCACAATCAGGCCGACGACAGGCTCGGCGATGAAATGCAGCGCAATGAGACCGGCGATATAGGCGCCGAGCCCGAAGAAGGCGGCATGCCCGAGCGAAACTATTCCGGCAAAGCCCAGCACAAGGTCGAGAGAGACGGCAAACAAGGCCAATATGGCAATCTCGGTCAGGATCAGAAGTTTCGTCGGCGCCACGAAGATCGCAGCTACAGCCGCAACCCACACCAAAATCTCGTAGAACCTGATGCGATTGCGCCGCTTCATGAATTTCGCCGCGCGACCCTCCGCAGTTGCGGCGGAAGATGCGGTCATTGCCGTGACGTCCTGCGAAATGGCGTTCATCGTCCGGCCCCCCGCGCGAAGAGACCGTTCGGGCGGATAATCAGCATGATGATCATCAGCGCATAGATCACGAATGGGCCGATGGCCGGCACGTAATATTTTCCCGCAACATCGGCGATGCCGAGCAGCATGGCCGCGAGGAACGGGCCGGAAATGGTCGACGTGCCGCCGACCGATACAACGATCAGGAAGTAGATCATGAACGTGAGCGGAAAATTCGGGTCGAGTCCGAGGATTTCCGCTCCCATGGCGCCCCCGAGGCCGGCAAGGCCGGAGCCAAAGGCAAAGGTGAGTGCGAACACGAAGGAGACGTTGATGCCGAGYCCCATCGCGACGCGCCGGTCATCGACGGCGGCGCGAAGGCGGCTTCCGAAGCGCGTCCTGGAAAGGATGAGCTGAAGAGTCACGGCAAGCACGGCGCAGACGACGATGGTGAAAAGCCGATAGCGTCCTATCCCGGCCCCGAGGATTTCCATGCGCCCCGAAAGCTCGGGGGGCAGGTTGATGAGCTGCTGTTGCCCGCCCATGAAGTAATCGGCGGCGGCGACCGACATGAAGACGATGCCTACGGAAAACAATACCTGGTCCAGGTGACTCCCCTGATAGAGCCAGCGATAAAGCGTCCGCTCCAGGATCGCTCCGATGACGGCGGTCGCCAGGAATGCCGCCGGCAGGCACCAGTAGAACGAGATGCCGTAACGGTTCATCATCACGACGGTAATGTAGCCTCCAGCCATGGCAAACGCGCCATGGGCCAGATTGATGAAGTTCATCAGACCGAGCGTCACCGTCAGCCCGCAGGCCAGAATGAACAGCAGCATTCCGTACGCGATACCGTCGAACAATATTGTCAGCATTGGCTCTTCTTCTGAAGCGCCCGCCGTTCTGGGTCGGGCAAGCGTTAACTGGCAACCGCATCCTGCCTCGCCTTCCGATAGTCGAGGAAAGACAGGAACAAATCAGGCTGGCGAGGAACTCCTTCGCCAGCCCATCCCGGTGACTACTTGGCTTCTGCCTTTTCCGGGTCTTTCAGTGCTGCGAAGGTCTCGAACTCCACATTGTGCAGCTCGCCATCCACTTCCTTCACTTCGCGCATGTAGATGTTCTGGATGATGTCGCGGGTTTCCGGATCGATCGAGACCGGACCACGCGGACTCGTCCAGGAGAGGCCTTTCACCGCCTCCATAAAGCCCGGACCAGCTGTGTCACCCTTGGTCTTCTCAAGCGCGGCATAGATCAGCGCCATGCTGTCATATCCCCCAACGGACATGAAATTCGGCCGCATGCCGTTATTGGCCTTCTCGAAAGCGTCGACATAGGCCTTGTTTTCCGGGCTGTCGTGGGCCGTCGCATAAAAATGGCCGGTGATCGTGCCGAGTGCGGGCTTGCCCATGCTGTTCAGGATGTCGTCATCGGTAACGTCGCCGGTGGCGATGAGCTTGATCCCGGCTTCCGCCAGGCCGCGATCGGCGAACTGCTTCATGAACAGCGAGCCGACGCCGGAAGGCAGGAAGACGAAGACCGCATCCGGCTTGGCATCGCGCACGCGCTGCAGGAAGGGCGCGAAATCGGGATTCTGGAGCGGCACGCGGACAGCCTCGCTGACCTCGCCACCTTTCGAGGTGAATTCCTTGGTGAACCACTTCTCGGCATCGAGGCCGGGGCCGTAGTCGGAGACGAGCGTCACCACCTTCCGGATGCCGTTCTGAGCCGCCCAGGTTCCGACGGGAAGCGAATATTGCGGCAGAGTGCCGGAAGTGCGGGTGATGAATTCCGACGCCTTGGTAATGGCCGCAGTGCCGGCGGACGTGACGACCATGGGAACCTTGGCCTGGGTGGCGACCGGGGCAACCGCCATGGCAAGCGGCGTCAGCCCACCGCCGGCAAGCACCTGCACCCCTTCATTGACGACCAGTTCCTGCGCAATGCGGCGTGTCTGGTCTGCGACGCCGGCGTCGTCGCGGATGATCAGCTCGACGGTCTTGCCGGCGACAGTGTTCCCTTTCATTTCCATAAAGGTCTTGGCGCCGGCGGAAACCTGCCGGCCGGTGGATGCGAACGGGCCGGTCATCGGCAAGATGAGGCCGACCTTCACCACCTCCTGCGCCGCCGCCGGCAGGGCGCCTGCCAACGCCATCACCAGGCTCGCTGCACCGAGCAACATTCCTCTCACCATGAATTCCTCCCTCCCAGGTTTTTGATAGGCTTGCGACTGGTGCCGTTCATAAGAAGCGGCGCAGCCAGGCTCGCATCTTCACTTCATCCCGCTTGTGAACCACCCCCGTAAAGCAAGCTCTCCGGCGTGGCGTCTGCGGCATTCCTCCTCGATCATTCCTCTGCGATCCCGCCTGAAAGCATGCCAGATCCTAGCTCTGCCGCGTTCTCGATGTTTCATCATATCGCCAACCACGGCTATAAGTTCTCGCTATAGCAGGGATTCGGCCCATCGATCCGCCCGCTCGAYGGCACGAAGGGACCGTCTCATTTGGCAACGACATTCGGATCGCGAATCTTGGGATACGTCGCGAACTCGACATTGTAGAGTTCGCCATCCACTTCCTTCACTTCGCGCATGTAGATGTCCTGCACGATATCGCGCGTGGCCGGATCGATCGCGATCGGTCCCCGTGGGCTTATCCACTCCATGCCTTTCATGRCTTCCATCAGCTTCGTGCCATCGGTATCCCCACCGGTCTTCTCCAGAGCGGCATAAGCCAGATGCATGGCATCATAGCCGCCGACCGACATGAAATTGGGACGCATATTGTTGGTCTTGCGGACTTCCGACACGAAAGCCTCGTTTTCTGGGCTCTGGTGATTGGCCGAGTAGAAATGTCCGGTGATGACGCCCTTGGYGGCAGGACCGATCCCGTTCAGAAGGTCATCGTCAGTCACGTCACCGGTAGCGATCAGCTTGATGCCGGCCTCCGCCAGGCCGCGATCGACGAACTGCTTCATGAACAGCGAGCCGACGCCCGAGGGAACGAAAACGAAGACCGCATCCGGCTTGGAATCGCGCACACGCTGAAGGAAGGGGGCAAAATCCGGGTTCTGGAGCGGCACGCGCACGGCCTCCACGATTTCCCCGCCTTCTTTCTTGAACTGATCGGTGAAGCCCTTCTCGATATCGATGCCGGGACCGTAATCGGAAACCAGCGTCACCACGCGTTTCAGGCCGTTCTGAGCGGCCCAGGTGGCGACCGGCACGGCCGATTGCGGCCCAGCCATGCTTGTCCGCACGTAGTATTCGGACTGCGGCATGATCGCCGACGTCGTGGCTGAGGTGATGATCGCRGGGATCTTGGCCTGATTGATGACAGGTGAAACGGACATGGCAAGCGGCGTCAGTCCGAAGCCCATCAGCATCTTCACGCCTTCATTGACCACGAGTTCCTGTGCGATGCGCCGCGTCTGATCCGCGACGCCGGCATCATCCCGCAACACCACTTCGATCTTCTTACCCGCGACCGTATCGCCCTTCAGCGACATATAGGCTTTGACACCGGCGTCCACCTGTCGCCCGGTCGAAGCGAAGGGACCTGTCATCGGCAGAATCAAGYCGATCTTGACGGTTTCCTGGGCCAYTGCCGGTAAAGCCACGAAGCCGGCAAGCGCAATGCCAGCTGCCATCAACCCTCTTCTCGTTACCATTTCTGCTCCTCCCTGAGCTTAAGTGGCGCCTCTTACGCCCGGCGACCTCCTGCGCCGAGCTTATTCAATGCTATTTCACGATGGCACTGCCCGTTATGACGGCAGGTTTCTCGCTATTGTATACATTCTATCTCTTTCCGGAGCTTGTTGGAGCACGAACATCCGGGTCCGCACTCTCCGAAGCCTCCGCCACTCCTTCGAAATTTAAAGCAGCACCTACATCGATCAAACGTACACGCATGACCGCGACCTTCCTCCTCTTTCCCGGCTTCAAGGTAAGGCCTGTATACAAGAAGTGTCAATATGAAGCCGCCCAAGAGGCAGCCAGCGGGCGCTCTTGCAAAATCCTCGAGAGAATCGCCTGGACGCTCTATTCGATTTTCATTTTTTCCTCACATCGGCTATCCCGCTAAGTCGGAACATGATGCGGTGATCGGGCGGCGTTGCTCATCAGACATTTCATGGCCTGACAGGCGGGTTCACATGGGCGATCGACCGAAGATCAAGGACATTGCAGAACTGGCGGGCGTCTCCGTCGCCACGGTTTCCCGGGCGCTCAGCGATAGCGATCTGGTGACCGAGGAGACCCGCAGGCGCATTCACGAACTGGCGCGCCAGATGGATTACCGTCCGAATGTCAGTGCCCGTAATCTCCGCACCCGTAAATCCCAGGCCGTACTCCTCGTCGTTCGGGATGTCGGCAATCCGTTCTATCTGGACATCCTGAAGGGGGTCGAAGCGACAGCGCGCGAGGCCGGCTACGCGGTATTGATGGGAAATACCGAGAACGATGCCTCCCGCGAGGCCGAATATTTCAACATGCTGCGTGACGGGCATGCCGACGGCATGATCCTGATGACCGGAAAATTGCCCTCCGCAAGCGAGGAGACGATGCGTTTCCGGGCCGACCTTCCGGTGGTCGTCGCACTTGAACTCGTTGGCGACTCAAGCTTTCCCCATGTCCAGATCGACAATGTTGCCGCCGCGCGCGAGGCGGTCGAACATCTCATCACGCTCGGCCACACGCGGATTGCGCACATCACCGGCCCCGTTCCCGAGATCCTGAGCGTTCACCGCAGAGAAGGCTATCGGCAGGCGATGCGCGAGTCTGGTCTGAGGATCCCCGAGGGCTACGAGGTGCGCGGCGATTACCTCCTGGGAAGCGGGCAGGAATGCTGCCGCAGACTTTTCGAGCTACTCGAACCACCCACGGCAATTTTCGTCGCCAATGACGAGATGGCCTACGGCGCCGTGCACGAGTTGCGTAGATTGGGCCACAACGTGCCCGAAGATGTCTCCGTCGTGGGCTTTGACGATCTCTACTTGAGCAAGGCTTTCTATCCGCCGCTGACGACTGTCAGCCAGCCGCGCACCGAAATCGGCCGCACGGCAATGACACTGCTTCTGAAGATATTGGCAGGCAGCGAGAACGGCTGGCGGGATCCCGTAGTATTGCCCACCACACTGAAGATCCGCGGCAGCACAGCGGTCCCTCGAAATTGACTTCCGCCAAGCGGCCGGAACGCATCGTTGAATTATGCCGTTATCCGAGCGTTTCGCGATCGGAGGCATCGGAATGCCCGTGCAGCATATCAGCTTCTATGTCCTCCTCATTCTGGTGACGATCGCCTTCATTGCTGTCATCTTGCCCTTCTACTCCGCTGTTTTCTGGGCTATCGTGCTGGCGATCATCTTCTTTCCGGTCCATGCGCGGATCGAAAACTACCTCGGCGAACATCGGAATGCCGCCGCGGCGCTCTCCGTGCTCATGTGCCTCTGCCTCGTCATCATTCCGGGACTGGCGATTCTGAGTTCGCTGATCCAGGAGGGAAATAGCCTTTATCAGCGCGTCAGCAGCGGCGAGATCGATCTGGGCAACCTGCTCCGGCAAGCAGAAGAGATCCTGCCCCTGTTCGTTCGCGAATGGCTTCATTCGCTGCAGGTGAATGGTTTTGCCGCCCTGCAGGAGCGGCTTTCCTCGGCCTTCATGCAGGGCGGGCGCTTCTTCGCCGGGCGTGTTCTGACGATCGGCCAGAACACGTTGCAGTTCTTCGTCACCTTCGGGGTGATGCTTTACATGCTCTTTTTCTTTTTCCGCGACGGTCGTTTTCTCGCCCGCACCATCAGGCGCGCCGTTCCCTTGAGCGAAAAGCATACCCGGCAGTTCGCCTCGAGGTTCACCTCTGTTATTCGCGCCACGATCAGAGGCAATATCATCATCGCGGTCATACAGGGCATGATCGGTGGGCTCGCCTTCTGGACCCTCGGCATCGAGCCGGCCCTGCTATGGGGCGTGCTGATGACTTTCCTCTCCTTGCTTCCGGCTGTCGGAGCAGCACTCGTATGGGTTCCCGCCGCGCTTTATCTCGCTTTGGCCGTTTCCTGGATCAAAGCCGCCATTCTGGTGTTCGTCGGCATCTTCGTCATCGGCCTTGTCGACAACCTTCTGAGACCCCCGTTGGTCGGCAAGGAGACCAGGCTTCCGGACTATCTCGTACTGATCTCGACGATCGGCGGCATATCACTACTGGGCATAAACGGCTTCGTCATCGGGCCGCTCGTCACCGCTCTCTTCATAGCTGCCTGGGGCATCTTCATCGAAGAAAGGGGACCGGAGGAGATCACCCGCGACTAAGCCTTCGGCAAAACAAAAACGCCAAGGAACCATGCCCTGAAAAGGTAGTTCGACGGGTAAAACATCGTGATGGAGGTGAGTCATGAGTGCTACGGGTATTCAAGTCTTCGACAAAACCCTGCAGATCACCAATACCTGGCTGGACGATCTCATGGAGGATCACGGACCGGACCGCCAACTTGCCTGGCACATGCTGGGTGCCGTGCTGCATACACTGCGGGACAGGCTGCAACCCGATCTCGCCGCCCACCTGTCGGCACAATTGCCGCTCTTGGTGCGAGGCGCTTATTACGACCGCTACGAACCCTCCAAACAGCCGACCCGCTCGCGATCGCTGGATGAATTTCTTTCTCAGGTGAACGAGGAACTTTCCTTCTCCCGTCCGGTGGATACAAAGGAGGCGGTACGCTCCGTATTCCGGGTGCTCTCCCATTACATCGATCCGGGCGAAGTCCGCAAAGTTCGGGCTGCCCTACCGCAGGACGTACAGGCGCTCTGGCCCGATCCGGAAAAACTGCACTGAATTCTACAAGCCAGGGAGAGAAAGATGGGTCTCACTCTGATTAGTCCGGCATTCGCGGAAGATGCGCAGATACCGGAGAAATACACGCGTCTCGGCAGAAACCTCATGCCCCCCCTCAAATGGAGCGGCGCACCGGCCGAGGTGAAAAGCTTCGCCCTCGTCATCGAGGATCCGGACGCACCGAGCGGTACTTTTCGCCATTGCGGCGTGTTCAACATCCCGCCGAACTGGAGTGAGCTGCCGGAGAGCGCCGATACCGCTCCGGGCGGAGGCCCTCGTTTTTCCAGGAACGATTTCGGCAACGCCCGTTACGACGGGCCGCAGCCGCCCAAAGGCCATGGCATCCATCACTATCACTTCCGGCTTGCAGCGCTCGACGTGCCGAAGCTCACCGTGCCGGATGCCGCCGGGATAGAGATAATGTGGAAGGAGGCCCGCAAGCACGCGCTTTCCGAGGCGTCACTCACCGGAACATTCGAAGTTCAATAACATTGAAGGCATGCTCGACAATTCAACAAGGGAGGTGTCAGCCATGAAAGTTTCGGAAATCATGTCCCGCGATGTCCAGATCGCGAACCCTCAGCAGACGATTGCCGAAATCGCCCGGATAATGGCGGATCGGGAAATCGGGTTCTTGCCGGTGGGAGAGGATGATCGCCTGGTTGGAACGATCACCGACCGCGACATTGTCATCCGTGCCGTCGCCGATGGTCTCGGAGGCGAGACGAAGGTGCGCGAAGTGATGTCCCGCGACGTCAAATACTGCTTCGAGGACGAGGATGTCGACGAGGTCGCGCATAACATGGGCGATATCCAGGTCCGGCGCCTTCCGGTGGTCAGCCAGGAGAAGCGGTTGACCGGCGTCGTTTCCATAGGCGACGCGGCACTCGCCGAGACCGCTGCCGCCGGCATGGGCTTGAAAGAAGTCGCCCGGCCCGGCGGAGCGCATGCGCATTAACGGGTTGGCGGCAGCCAGTCCCGACCGCAGATGGAAAGGCCGGGAAACCTATTCCCGGCCTTTCCATCACATCAGTTCGACTGCCAGCTCTTCACCAGCTCGTCGTAATTGACCGTGATCGGCTTTTCCTTTTCGTTCTCGATCTTGAGCTGCGGCGCCAGATTGCCTTTCGCCACGGCATCCTTGTTCCAGTATTCAAGATCATGCTCTTCCGCGAGCTTCGGTCCGATATCACCCTGGACGCCCGCCCGTTCGAGGCGCTGAAGGACCTTTTCCTGCTCTTCGCAGAGCGAGTCCATGGCCTCCTGAGGGGTTTTCGCCCCCGATGATGCGTCGCCGATCGCCTGCCACCAAAGCTGAGCGAGTTTTGGATAATCCGGCACGTTGGTTCCGGTCGGCGACCATTGGACGCGCGCCGGCGAGCGATAGAACTCGATCAGGCCGCCGAGCTTCGGCGCCCGGTCGGTGAAGCTTTGATGCCGGATCGTGCTTTCGCGGATGAGCGTCAGCCCGACATGGCTCTTCTTCACATCCACGGTCTTCGACGTGACGAACTGGGCGTAGAGCCAGGCCGCCTTGGCACGGTCCACGGGCGTCGATTTCAGGATCGTCCATGAACCCACATCCTGATAGCCGAGCTTCATGCCGTCCTTCCAGTAAACCCCGTGGGGCGACGGCGCAAAGCGCCACTTCGGCGTGTTGTCCTCGTTGACGACCGGAAGCCCCTCCTTGACCATGTCCGCGGTGAAGGCCGTGTACATGAACATCTGCTGGGCGATTTCGCCCTGGGCCGGAACCGGACCGGATTCGGAGAAGGTCATGCCCTGGGCCGAGGCCGGCGCATAGGCTTTCATCCAGTCGAGATATTTCTGGATCGCATAGACGGAAGYGGGACCGTTCGTGTCGCCGCCCCGCGCCACGCAGGAGCCGACGGGACGCGACTTCTCATCCACCTTGATGCCCCACTCGTCGACGGGCAAGCCATTCGGCAGGCCCTTATCGCCATTGCCGGCCATCGACAGCCAGGCATCGGTGAAACGCCAGCCGAGCGACGGGTCCTTCTTGCCGTAGTCCATGTGCCCATAGACCTTCTTGCCGTCGATCTCGCGTCCGGTAAAGAATTCGGCGATGTCCTCGTAAGCCGACCAGTTGACCGGCACGCCGAGGTCGTAGCCGTACTTCGCCTTGAAATCCGCCTTGTTCTTCTCGTCGTTGAACCAGTCGTAACGGAACCAGTAGAGGTTCGCGAACTGCTGGTCGGGAAGCTGGTAGAGGTCTCCATCCGGTGCGGTCRTGAACTTCAGGCCGATGAAGTCCTGAAGATCCAGGCCGGGATTGGTCACGTCCTTGCCCTCGTTCGCCATCCAGTCCGTCAGGCTGCGTGCCTGCTGGTAGCGCCAATGCGTGCCTATCAGGTCGGAATCGTTGACATAGGCGTCGTAGACGTTCTCACCGGACTGCATCTGCGTCTGCAGCTTCTCGACCACATCGCCTTCGCCGATGAGATCGTGCGTTATCCGGATACCGGTGATAGCCGTAAAGGCCGGCGCCAGCACCTTGGATTCGTATTCATGCGTGGTAATGGTTTCCGAAACAACCTTGATGTCCATGCCCGCTAGGGGCTTGGCGGCGTCGATGAACCATTGCATTTCCTGTTCCTGTTCGGCGCGGGAAAGCGCCGACATATCGCCGACTTCCTTATCCAGGAACTGCTTGGCCTCCTCCATGCCGGCGAAGGCCGAGCCGGTCATTGCCAGCAGCATGGCTGCCGTCGTTGTCATAAGATGCCGTCGCATAGCTAACCTCCCAGTTTGCGAGTGCATTTCTTTAAGCCGGCTGCCGGAGCGGTTCCGGCAGCCGCATTGGCTTTGCCTCATACGAAGCGGAATACGCCGATCGCGTAGACCACCGACAGGGCGAGAGCCCACCACAGGCTGGGCCCTCCCAGGCCCAGCCATGCGAGATGAATGAATGCCGCCCCGAGCAGCGACACGAACAGCCGGTCGCCGCGCGTCGTCTCGAAGCGCAATATGCCTATGCGCGGCGCTCCGCCGGGCCTCGCATATTCCCAGACACCCATCAGCGCGAGCAGCGCGAATATGGTGAGGAAGAACATGGCCGTCGGAAACGACCATGCCATCCATCCGCCGGGCACCAGCGGCGCGAACCAGTCCCGCTCGCCGTCCTCGACCGGCAGTGAGATGGCAAGCGCTGCGGCGGCAAGGCCGTAGACGAGAAGAACTGCCGCAAGGGCAATGGGCCAGCGCCTGTTGCGATTGGGTATAGTGGCCATTACACCCTCCCCAGGGCGAAACCCTTGGCGATGTAGTTGCGGACGAAATAGATCACCAGCGCACCGGGAATGATGGTGAGCACGCCGGCTGCGGCCAGCACCCCCCAGTCGAGCCCGGAAGCGGAGACCGTCCGCGTCATGGTTGCGGAGATCGGCTTGGCGTCGGTGGTCGTCAGCGTGCGGGCGATGAGGAGTTCCACCCAGGAGAACATAAAGCAGAAGAAAGCCGCCACCCCGATTCCGGAGGCAATCAGTGGCATGAAGATCTTCACGAAGAACCTCGGGAAGGAATAGCCATCGATATAGGCCGTCTCGTCGATCTCCTTCGGCACGCCAGACATGAAGCCTTCCAATATCCAGACGGCCAGCGGCACATTGAACAGGCAATGGGCGATCGCGACCGCGATATGGGTATCGATCAGCCCGAAGGCGGAATAGAGCTGAAAGAAAGGCAGAGCGAAAACCGCGGGCGGCGCCATGCGGTTGGTGAGCAGCCAGAAGAACAGGTGCTTGTCGCCAAGAAAGCGGTAGCGAGAGAAGGCATAGGCTGCCGGCAGGGCCGCCAGAACCGAGATGACCGTGTTCATCACCACGTAGATGATGGAATTGATATAGCCGTTATACCAGGAGGGATCGGTGAAGATCACCCGGTAGTTCCGGAGCGTGGGGTTCTGCGGCCAGAGCGAGAATGCGCCGAGGATTTCCGAATTCTCCTTGAAGCTCATGTTGATGAGCCAATAGATCGGCAGGATCAGGAAGAGAATGTAGATCGTCGGGATCAGGAAGCCGAAGCGGCTGCGGGTTTCCATGTTCATCCCCCTCCTCAGCCTCTCTCGGCATCGCCCTGCGTCATGACGGTGTAGAACACCCATGACAGCAGCAGGATGATCAGGAAATAGACGATCGACATCGCCGCCGCCGGCCCGAGATCGAATTGCMCGACCGCCATCTTCACGAGATCGATGGAGAGGAAGGTGGTCGAGTTGCCCGGCCCGCCGCCGGTGACGACGAAGGGTTCGGTGTAGATCATGAAACTGTCCATGAACCGAAGCAGCACGGCGATCAGCAGCACCCTCTTCATTTTAGGCAACTGGATGAAGCGGAACACCGACCAGCGCGAAGCTCCGTCGATCTTGGCCGCCTGATAGTAGGCGTCCGGGATGGAGACGAGGCCGGCATAGCACAGCAGCACCACGAGGCTCGTCCAGTGCCAGACATCCATGACGATGATCGTCGCCCAGGCATCGGACGCATCCTGCGTGTAGTTGTAGTCGAAGCCGAGATTGTTCATCGTGCGGCCAAGGAGCCCGATGTCGACACGGCCGAAGACTTGCCAGATGGTGCCGACGACGTTCCATGGGATGAGCAGCGGCAATGCCATCAGCACCAGGCAAACAGGGACCCCCCAGCCCCTTTTCGGCATGTTGAGAGCAATCAGGATTCCGAGCGGCACCTCGATCAGCAGGATGACGAGGGAGAAGATGAGATTGCGAACGAGCGCATCCCAGAAGCGGTCGGATTCCAGGACATCGGTAAACCAATCGGTCCCCGCCCAGAAGAACTCGTTGTTTCCGAACGTATCCTGCACCGAGTAGTTGACGACCGTCATCAGCGGGATCACCGCCGAGAAGGCCACCAGCAGCAGCACCGGCAGCACCATGAACCAGGCCTTGTTGTTCCAGGTCTTGTCCATCTCAGCTCTCCATTCCCACCCGCCAGGAATCGGCGAAGATTCCGATCGCGTCGCGCCTGAACGTCACGCGCGGCTCGGCTGGTATTGTCCGACCTTCCGGAATGACGATCGACAGCGCGTGGCCGCAGAAGGTGGCACGCACGATCTTCTGCCGTCCGATATCCTCGACCTTGTTGATGGTGACCGGCATGCCCACACTGTCAAGTTCGACGAATTCCGGCCGGATTCCGAGCTCCAGCCTGCTGGCGCCGTTGATCTTCGGAACTCCCGAGAGCGGTATGGCCTGATCTCCCACGCTGGCCCTCGTTCCTTCGATGGCGACGGGCATCAGGTTCATCCCCGGCGAGCCGATGAAATAGCCGACAAAGGTATGGCGAGGTCGCTCGAACAGTTCCGCCGGTGTGCCGATCTGAACGATCTGCCCGTCATGCATGACGACGACCTTGTCGGCGAAGGTGAGCGCCTCCGTCTGGTCATGCGTGACATAGACCATGGTGAAGCCGGATTGCCGATGCAGCCGCTTGAGCTGCGAGCGCAGCACCCATTTCATATGCGGATCGATGACCGTCAGCGGCTCGTCGAAAAGGATGGCGTTGACATCCGCCCGCACCAGCCCGCGGCCAAGCGAGATCTTCTGCTTCTGGTCGGCGGTCAGTCTTTGCGCCCGCCGTCCCGCCATTCCCGCAAGATCGGTCATTTCGAGAATTTCGGCGACGCGCTGCTTCACCTGCGCCTCGGGAACATGGCGGTTGCGAAGCGGGAAGGCGAGATTGTCGAACACGGACATGGTGTCGTAGACGACGGGAAACTGGAAGACTTGCGCGATATTGCGCTCCTGCGTCGAAAGACCGGTGACGTCGGCACCGTTGAACAGGATGCGCCCCTCCGAGGGCTGCAGAAGCCCGGAAATGATGTTGAGAAGGGTCGTCTTGCCGCAGCCGGAAGGGCCAAGCAGCGCATAGGCGCCGCCATCGTCCCATTCGTGGTGAACCTCCTTGAGAGCATAATCCCCCGCCGCGGCGGCCTTCGCGCTGTAGRCATGGCGGATATGTTCGAGGTTGATGCGTGCCATGACCGCCCCTACTCCTGCCGCGCGAGCGCCAGCGAACGCCCCGTCTGTTGGTCGAATGCCATCAGATGCGACGTATCGATATGGACGTCGATCGGTTGGTCCGGATCGATGTTTTGGATGCCGGGTGTCAGCATGACCCATCGCGCCCCCGCAAAATCGAGATGGATGAAGCTTTCCGAACCGGCGATCTCCGAGACGAGCGTGCGCGCGGATAGCCGTGTCGTCGCTCCGGCATCGGGCTTGAGAAAGAGATGGTGCGGTTGGATCGCCACGGTAACCGGCCCCTCCGGAATACCCTGGAGATGCCCTGGCACCGGAATGGCGATCCGCTCGTCGAGGAGGAACCGGTCCCCCGATCGAACAAGGTCGATCGTGTTAAGCGGCGGATCGGAAAAGGTCCGGGCGGTGATGAGATCGATGGGTTCGCGATAGACCCGGATCGTCTCGCTGAACTGCGTCACCCGGCCTTCGCTCAAGGTCGCTGTATTGCCGCCGAGGAGAAGCGCTTCCGAAGGCTCGGTCGTCGCATAGACGAAGATTGCGCCGGATGCCGCGAAGATCTTCGGCAGCTCTTCGCGCAACTCCTCCCGAAGCTTGTAGTCGAGATTGGCGAGCGGCTCGTCGAGCAATACCAGATTGGCATTCTTGACGAGTGCGCGGGCTAGCGCTGTCCGCTGCTGTTGACCGCCGGAAAGGTTGAGAGGAGTGCGGTCGAGATAAGGCGTCAGCCGCAGGAGGTCCGCGGCCTTTCTCACCTCCCGATCGAGGGTTGCGGCATCCTTGCCGGCGATGCGCATTGGCGAGGCGATGTTCTCGTAGATCGTCAGAGCCGGGTAGTTGATGAACTGCTGGTAGACCATCGCGATGTTGCGCTTTTGTACCGGCACGCCGGTCACATCCTCGCCATCGAAGAAGATCGAGCCGTTGGTCGGCTTGTCCAGGCCAGCCATCAGCCGCATGAGCGACGTCTTTCCGGAAAGCGTCGGCCCGAGCAGAACGTTCAGCGTTCCGTGCCGCAATATCAGATCGGTCGGGCGAATATGGTATTCGCCACCCACCATCTTCGAGACGTTACGCAGTTCGAGCATTGATTCCTCGGGCCTCCTCCAACCCTCGGCTCTGCATGGAGATGGGAACGCCTCAGGCGGCGCGCCGAACCCCCGCCATGTATTCCTCCAATCCCGCGGCCTCCTCCGCCGACAGGAACAATCCCTGCTTGGTGCGACGCCAGAGGACATCCTCCGCCGTCTGCGCCCATTCGTTTTTCATGAGYCAGAGCACTTCGGCCTCGTAAAGCGTACCACCAAAATAGCGGCCGAGCGCTGTATTTGTCGTCGCCGAACCGAGGATGTCCGCGGCCCTCGCGCCGTAAMAGCGGACGAGACGCTCTGCATGGGTCTCCTCGACGAATGGGTATGACGCCCGCAACGATCTTACCTGCGCGGGATAGCCATCAACCGGAAATTCGCCGCCAGGCAGCCGGCTCGTTGCCGTCCATGGGGCTCCCTTTGCGCCAATCGCCTCGGCGACCCGCTCCAGCGCATGTTCCGCCAGCCGGCGATAGGTCGTGAGCTTTCCCCCGAAGACGTTGAGCAACGGAGCGCCTTCGCCCTCGTCGAGCTTCAGGACATAATCACGGGTCGCCTCCTGCGCCTTCGAGGCTCCGTCGTCATAAAGGGGGCGGACTGCGGAATAGCTCCAGACGATATCCTCCGGCTTCACCGGTTCGGAGAAATACTCGCTCGCCGCATCGCAGAGATAACGGATTTCCTCCCCGCTGATCTTCGCATCCTTTGGGTCCCCGACATAGTCGCGGTCAGTCGTGCCGATGAGGGTGAATTCCCGCTCGTAAGGAATGGCAAAGATGATGCGGTTATCCGGGTTCTGGAAGAAATAGGCGCGCGGATCGTCGAATTTCCGGCGCACGACGATATGGCTGCCCTGGACGAGCCGCACATTGTGAACGCCATTGCGGCCGAAAGTGCCCGCTAGAACCTGATCGACCCACGGACCGGAAGCATTGACCAGCATGCGCGCCTGATGGACGTTGACCGCGCCACTCGCGGTGTCCTTTACCGAGATCGACCAGAGACCGCCTTCACGGCGCGCGGAAACGACCTTGCTGCGCGTGAGCACCGTTGCGCCGCGGTCGGCCGCATCGCGGGCATTCAGCACCACCATGCGCGCATCATCCACCCAGCCGTCGGAATATTCGAATGCCTTGCCGAAGACGGGCTTCAAAGGCCGGCCGGCCGGATCGCGCCGCAGATCGAGCGTGCTCGTCGCAGGCAGCAGCTTGCGGCCGCCAAGGTGRTCGTAAAGGAAAAGCCCGAGCCGGATCAGCCATGCAGGCCGGATGCCGCCTTTCTGATAGGGCAGCACGAAACGCAGCGGCCAGATCACGTGCGGCGCCATGGCCCAGAGCACCTCCCGCTCCATCAAGGCCTCACGCACCAGGCGGAATTCATAATGTTCCAGATAGCGCAAGCCGCCGTGAATGAGCTTGGTGGCTCCGGACGAAGTTCCGGACGCGAAATCGTTCATTTCCGCTAGAGCGACGGCATAGCCGCGTCCCGCGGCGTCGCGGGCTATCCCGCAGCCGTTGATGCCACCGCCAATAACGAAGATATCGTAAACCGAAGACGCCACAATCCCTCCCTTCGCACCAGCCGGGTGCGAAAGCGAAACTGACATCCATTAGAAACGAAAGAATATGAATGTCAATCGAACCTTCGAACTACGCCTCGTGAACTTTGCCTGTTTCGATCAAGGCGACGTTACTCTCAGCGCAAACACGTCTTATGGAGGTGACCGGACAGTGGTCCGTGATGAAGGTGTTGACCTGTGAAATACGACCTATGCGGACCGGAGCGGTCCTTTCGAACTTGGTGGAATCGGCCACGAGGATGACATGCCGCGCATTGGCGATGATGGCCTGTGCGACCTTCACCTCGCGGAAATCGAAATCCAGGAGCGATCCGTCCGTGTCGATCGCCGAGACGCCGATCACCGCATAATCGACTTTGAACTGGCGGATGAAATCGACCGCTGCTTCCCCGACGATGCCGCCGTCCGAGCCTCGAACCACCCCGCCGGTAATGACCACTTCGATCGACGGCACCGGCCGCAAGCGGTTGGCCACATTGATGTTATTGGTGATGACCATCATCTCGTGATGATTGGCGAGAGCCTCCCCCACCGCTTCCGTGGTCGTGCCGATATTGATGAAGAGCGACGTGTTGTTGGGGATCAGACCGGCTGCCGCAGCACCGATCGCCTGCTTTTCCGGCGCGGCAATCTGCCGGCGCGCCTCGTATTGCATGTTCTCCRTGCCGCTCGGGAAAACGGCGCCCCCATGGATGCGGTTGAGAACCTGCCCTTCGCACATCTCGTTGAGATCCTTGCGGATCGTTTGCGGCGTCACGGAGAACCGGACGGCAAGATCCTCAACGACGACACGGCCGCTGGTCTTTGCGAGTTCGAGGATCTCCATCTGCCGATGCGTGAGATACATGCCGGACTTTCATTATCGTTTCGATGTTTTCGTATTTTGCATGATGCTGCAAAATATCGAAACCATCCAGAGCGTATTTGGGATTTTCCGCACCGGGCAACCGACGCGATCAGAAACCAGGCCGGATTTCCAGGGAGTTCATGATCGAGGAAACCGCAAAGAGGCAGAGGAAGCCCGCCGCAGCGACACGGAAAAGGCCTTGGCGGCGCAATATGGCCGCTCGGGCCGGCGGACGTGAAAGGATCGTTGCAACCAGGAAATACCAGGTGAGATTGGCGAGACAGATGACGAGCGCCAGCATGAAAACCATGGCGGGTGTGCGCAGTTCGAACCAGGGGCCGGCAAACATGCTCGCCGCRAAGGCAGGCGTAAACGGCGACGACATGGCGGTCATGGCGCCGGCAACGACCAATGTGCGCGATCCCCTGCATTCACACGACCGGCTTGCCGGGTAAAGAGGCATCCTGATCATGGCTGCCGCCATGCATAAAAGCACGACCGCGCCCGCCTGCTGCAGAAGCATTGGAGACAGGGCGGAAAACAGGCTTCCGCTCGCCAATCCCAATAATGCCACCACGCCGCCCGTCCCGGCACCGATGCCGAGGATGAAAGGCAGGGTCCGGGCGATCCCGTGAAGCGCCGCCAGGCTGCCGGTCGCCAGCATGATCGAGCCCGGCGTCACCATGACGAGCGCATAGGCGAACAGAAACTGAAACATGGCGCTCGATGGCGCGATTGACATGACGCCTCCTCCACGGTGTCCGAGGACCCGGCCTTACCCGCATTTTCGGCTGTCCCCCGCCGGGTCCTGCCGGGCACCGCAAGCCAACCATGGGTCTCACACTTGCGCATCAGCCGTTTGGAGGAGAAATTACGGAGTTATCCGGCCCTCGCAGCAACCTGAGCAAGAGCAGAGGGGCAGGGATGGAGGCCGATCATGAGCAGCCGACTGCCCGAGCATCAATTCTCCGAACTGATCGGAATGATTTACGACTGCACCCTCGACCCATCCCGATGGGAAGCGACGATCGCTGCCATCAAGGACGTGTTCCAGGGAGAATCGGTCATTCTTTCACTCAACGATTTACGCACCGACCGTCTCCTGATCGACAAGAGCGTCGGATGGACCCCGGAATGGCGGCAGCGCCGCGACCGGCATCTGGCGGAAATCCATGCGCGGCTTTCGGAATGGCTGGCGGTATCGCCTTCGCTCGACACGCCTTTCATCGCCTCCCGCCACCTGTCGCAACAACACTTGGCCAACTCCGCCTACATGAAGGAAGTGCTGGCGCCGCTCGGGATCGCGGACGTCATGCATATTTTCCTGATGCAGACGCCCACGCATGTTTCCGAACTCGTCGTCATGCATCATCAAAGCTACGGCATCGCCACCGAACGGGAAATCGAGCTCGCAACACTCCTGCTGCCGCATCTGAGGCGCGCGGTAACGATCAGCCGGGTTCTCGAGGCCAAGGAAATCGAGAACAATCATCTCGCCGGAGCGCTCGATGCTCTCGATTGCGGCGTCGTGCTCACCGACAGAAACGGAGCCATTCTTTATCCGAACCGCACGGCCGAGAAGATGCTGCGCAAGGGCAATACCCTGCAGGATATCGGCGGCGTTTTGAGAGCGCGCAATCCTGCCGCTTCGCGGGAACTCAGAACCGCGATAAAGCTGGCGGCGGAAGATGAGACGGCAATCGGCGCGACCGGCCTTGCCGTACACCTCAATGCACCCAGCGAACAGCCGATCGTCGCCCATGTGCTGCCGATGGCCGGCAGCGACCGGCGCAGGGACATGCGGCCGGACGCCGTTGCCGCGATCTTCATCGGCACGCCGCCGGATGAAGGAACTGCTGCCGATACGATTGCCAGGACATTCCAACTCACCCGGGCGGAAAAGCGTCTTCTCGTGAGCCTTCTCTCCGGGCAGACGCTTGCCGAAGCCGGGCAGTGTCTCGATATCGCCCCGAGCACTGCGAAGACGCATCTCGCCAGCATCTTCTCAAAGACCGGCGTCTCCCGACAGGCTGAATTGATGCGGCTTGCCATGCAGGTGCTGCCGCCTGCCAGATCGCCGTAATGGCTGATCGCGGCCCAGGACCAATCAATTGGTCCAGGCATTTCTCACGCCGGCAACGGCTGCACCTGCGTTGCTCCACCCCTCAGCGAACTTTCCAGAGCCGCGACGCCGCAAAGCACGGACATGGCGCCCGCGCGCGAACCCGCACGCTGGCGCAACCGATCGTTCGACCCCGGCTTGAAGATCATGTCGCGCATGCGGTTGTCGCCGCCATAGTGCCCGCCGGGCTCGTGCGGCACCCAGATGCGCTCCACGCTGCCACCGAAACTCTTGACCAGCAGGATTTCGTCCGCCGGCGGTTCGGTCCAGGGCTGCTTTTCATATTGCCGCATCTCGATGCGGCCACGATGACCGTTGAACGCGATATGGTGGCCCTCGATCGGCATATAGGTGTTGAGCGAATAGGAAACCTGCACGCCGCTGGCATAGCGGATCGAGGCCGTCATCGTATCTGGAATGTCGATCTCCTCGCGGAAGACGCAGGCGTCACGAAAATAGCCGTCCACTTCGGATGGTTCCTCGTAGAGCGTATCGAGGAAGGGATCGTCCGAGAGGTCGAAATAGTAATCGCATTCCCCCTTGTGCGGGCAGGTGCGACAGCGCTCTCCGCGGAACGGGCCGTTGCGGCCGTAATGCAACAATTGGCCGAAGCCCTTCACCTCCACCGGATCTGAATCCAGGAACCAGTTGAGCAGATCGAAGTGATGGGTGGCCTTATGTACGAACAGGCTGCCTGAGCGGTTCGTGAAGGCGTGCCAACGGCGGAAGTAGTCGGCACCGTGCTGATTGTCGAGATACCAGTGAAAATCTACCGAGGTAACCTTGCCGATCGCACCCTCGTCGATCAGTTCCTTGATGCGGGCAGCCGTCGGCGAGAAGCGATAATTGAAGGACACGTCGACACGGCGCCCTGTGCGGGCCTCCGCCTCGCGGATGCGGGCGATCTTTTCCGGCGTGGTCGCCATAGGCTTTTCGCTGATGACGTCGGCGCCGGCTTCCAGCGCTCGCACGATGATGTCGTCATGCGTGTCGTCCGGCGTGCAGACGATCGCGAGATCCGGCTTCACCTCGGCCATCATGCGGTCGAAGTCCTCGTAGAGCGGAGCGGATGAGCCGATCATCGTGCGCGCGCGCTCCGCCCGCATCAGGTTCACATCGCAGATACCGACCAGCTCCACGAACTCGTCCCATCCCGCCAGAAGGTCGCGCCCCCACATGGTCGTGCCGCGATTGCCTGTGCCAACCAGCACGTAGCGCTTTCGCTTGTGAATCTTGGACATGCCGTTTCTCTCTCCCTCGAAATCACTCAAAGACCTGGCCGAACCGCTCCACGACCGCTTCAGCCTCGTTGATCGGTCCCCTCCCCCAGACGGCCAGCTTCAGCGACGTCACCTCATCCCAATCTTGTAACCATTTGGTTATTTCTGAATAGCAAAGGCGGTTTCTGTCAAGCCCATTTCGCCCCTCTCTGTCCGGCAATGACTTGAGCTGGAACAGGCGCTGCGGCAGGCAGCATGTCGCAATAGATTGAGACTTAAGCTTATTGGGGCCTGACGCTCGCCAGAACCGTATCGGCGATATGCTGACCCCATCGGTCGAGTTCGTCCGGTGCGACCAGATCGCGCTGGAAGATCGTCGACAGAGTGAACCGGTTCGAAAGATAGAAACAGCTCAGCGATGCGATCGTCAGATAGACGTCGATCGGATCGAGCCCGCTACGGAACTCCCTGCTTTCCGCGCCGCGCCGAAGCACGTCCGCAAGCTCGGAAATGAAGTTGGAATGCAGCTCCAATATGCCTTCCGACCGGCGAAGATAGCGCGCCTGATTGAGATTTTCGGTCGCCAGAATGCTCAGGAACTCGGGATGATCCAGAAAATAGTGCCAGGTGAAGAGCGCCAGCTCCCGCAGACCGTCGCTGGGTGCCCGCTTCGTCAGATCGAGCCGATGTTCCGCATGGCGGATATGCCGGTAGGCGTCCTCCAGAACCGCGAGATAGAGCGCATCCTTGTCACCGAAATAGTGATAGATCATCCGCTTGTTGGTGCCGGCCCGGCGCGCTACGACATCCACCCGGGCACCGGCCAATCCCTTGGCCGCCACCTCCCGGCGCGCCGCTTCCAGAATGGCGGCGCGCGTGCGCTCCGGATTGCGCGATTGTGTCGCCTTCACCCGGCGCGATTCTTCCTTGCCGACGGCTTCACTCATCCCGACACAGCTTCGCTCTTGCCCTAGATCTTGCCTGCGGCGACCGCTTGACAATGACGTTGATCAATGTTCCCATGTAACCAAATAGTTATAAAACGGCAATAGTCGTTTGCTCTCATCATCAATTGGCATCAACACGGGAGGGTTTGCCAATGTCCATGATGTTACACAGGCGCAGCGTGCTTTCCGGAGGTTTGGCGGCCCTTTCGCTGGCCACACTCGGCGGCGGTTCCGCGGTAGCGCAGGCAGCCCGGCTGCGCATGCTCTGGTGGGGTTCTCAAGAACGAGCCGACCGCACCAACAAGGCCATCGCAGCCTACAAGGAAGTAAAGCCCGATCTTACCATCGATGGGGAATTCGCCGGCTGGAGCGATTACTGGCCGCGGCTCGCCACACAGGTTGCGGGACGCAATGCCCCGGACCTGATCCAGATGGATTATCGTTACATCTTCGAATATGCCCGGCGCGGCGCGATTGCACCTCTCGACGATCATCTCGGCAAGGGCCTCCAGATCGAGGACTTCGGCCAAATGAACATCGATTCCGGCCGGGTGGACGGAAAGCTCTATGGCATCAATCTCGGCGTCAACTCGAGCGCTGTATTCTTCGATGCCGCCGCCTGGGAAAAATCCGGCGCCACTCCCCCAGCCATGGGCCAGACCTGGGAGGAGTTTGCCGAGAACGCCACCAAGATGAGCGAAAACAAACCGAAACCCGGCTATTTCGCCACGGCCGATTCCAGCGGCCTCGAACCAAGCTTCGAGAACTGGTTGCGGCAGAATAAGAAATCGCTCTATACGCCTGACGGAGGCCTTGGTTACGAGCCGAAGGACGCCGCAGATTGGTTCACCATGTGGAGCAAGATGCGTGAAGCCGGCGCCTGCGTTCCCGCCGATGTCCAGGCGCTCGATCAGCTGAACATCGAGACGAACCCGCTGACGACCGGCAAGGCTGCGACCGCCTTCGCCCATTCCAACCAGTTCGTCGGCTACCAGGCGCTCAACAAGGCGAAACTCTCTGTCACTTCCTATCCGAAGATCAGCAAGGATGYGCCGTCGGGCCATTACCTCAAGCCGTCCATGCTGATGAGTGTCGCCAATGGAAGCCAGGGGATCGAGGCTGCGGTCGGCTTCATCAACTTCCTTGTCGCCGATCCGAAGGGCATCGATATTCTCGGCGTCGAGCGCGGCGTTCCGGCCTCGGCCTCCATGCGCGACCAGCTGACCCCGAAGCTCGATGAAGTCAGCCAGAGCATGGTGAAGTTCATTGCGGATATCACTCCGGAGGTCGGCGACCTTCCGCCTGCCCCGCCGCCCGGCGCCGGCGAGCTCGCCTTCGTGCTGACCCGCACCAGTCAGGAAGTGGCCTTCGGAAACCTGACGCCCGCGGAAGGCGGCGAACGCCTCGTCAAGGAAGCCGAAACCGTTCTCAAACGGAAGTAGGGTTCATGGCCTTCCGCTCCCATACCCTTGTTGAGGAGAGCCGTGCTGCGGCTCTCCCGAGAAAGGGAGGCATGCGACGCATTTTCGATCGCAATATCCATGCCTATGTTTTTCTGCTGCCTTGGCTGATCGGCTTCTTCGGCCTGACGCTCGGTCCGGCGCTCRCATCGCTTTATCTCTCCTTCACCAATTACGACCTCCTGCAATCGCCGGACTGGGTGGGCGCCGCCAATTACGTGCGCATCGCCACCGCCGATCCGAAGTTCGCAGCCTCGATGAAGGTCACTTTCCTCTACGTCCTGCTTTCCGTGCCCCTGAAGCTCGCCTTCGCGCTTCTGATCGCCATGGCCTTCAATCGCGGCATCAGGGGGCTGACGCTCTACCGCGCGATTTTCTATCTGCCCTCGCTACTCGGCTCGAGCGTCGCGATTGCGGTTCTCTGGCGCCAGCTCTTCGCCGCCGACGGGCTTGTCAACATGGCGCTCTGGCAGCTCTTCGGATATGAAGGTCCGAGCTGGATCTCGAACCCGAACTACTCGCTCTATACCCTGGTCATCCTGTCGATCTGGCAATTCGGCTCGCCGATGATCATCTTCCTCGCGGGGCTCCGCCAGATTCCCGCCGACATGTACGAAGCGGCCGAGATCGATGGCGCAAGCAAGGCGCGGCAGTTCTTCCGCATCACCCTGCCGCTGCTGACGCCGGTCATCTTCTTCAATGCCGTGATCCAGACGATCGAAGCCTTCAAGGCATTCACGCCGGCCTTCATCATCTCCGAGGGCACTGGTGGTCCGATCAATTCGACGCTGTTCTATACGCTCTATCTCTATCAGGAGGCTTTCGGCTTCTTCCGCATGGGCTATGCCTCGGCGCTCGCCTGGGTGCTCGTCGTCATCATCTCGCTATTCACCGCCTTCTCGTTCCTGAGCGCGCGCTATTGGGTGCATTACGATGACTGATGCCGTCACCTCTTCGCGCCCATCTTCGGGCCGGCGTTCACCGGTCCGTTCCGTTCTTCTGCACGGTGCCTTGGTCCTCTTTTCGCTCGCCATGCTCTATCCGATCCTTTGGATGATATCCGGATCGCTGAGACCGCAGGAGGAACTGTTCGGATCGTCCTCGCTGATCCCCTCTTCGGTGGATCTAGGCGGATATATCCGCGGCTGGACCGGGTTGCAGGTGAGCTTCGGACAATTCTTCTGGAACTCGCTCTTCATCGCGGTACTGGCCACCATCGGCAATGTCGTGGGCTGCTCGCTGGCAGCGTTCGCTTTCGCCCGTCTGCGCTTCAGAGGCCGGAACTTCTGGTTCGCGCTGATGCTCGGCACGCTGATGCTGCCCTATCATGTCGTCCTTATTCCGCAATACATCCTCTTCCTGGAACTCGGCTGGGTGAACACCTCGCTGCCGCTCATCGTGCCGAAATACTTGGCGACCGACGCCTTCTTCATCTTCCTGATGGTGCAGTTCTTCCGCGGCATCCCCCGCGAACTCGACGAGGCGGCGGTGATGGACGGCTGCAGCCCCTTCCGCATCTATTGGAAGATCATGCTGCCGCTGTCGCTTCCGGTGCTGGCGACGGCCGCGATATTCTCCTTCATCTGGACCTGGGACGATTTCTTCGGGCCGCTCATCTATCTGAACGATATCAACACCTATACCGTCCAGCTCGGCCTCCGCTCCTTCGTGGATTCGACCGGCAGCTCCGACTGGACGGCTCTCTTTGCCATGTCCAACCTCTCTCTCGTCCCCGTCTTTCTGTTCTTCCTCTTTTTCCAGMGCCTTCTAATCGAGGGTATTGCCACCACCGGTATGAAGCGCTGATAACCAAGGTGCCGCCTATGAAACCTGTTCGCTTTGCCGTCGTCGGCATCAATCACAATCATATCTACGGCCAGGTGAACTGCCTTCTGAACGCCGGCGCCGAATTCGTCGGCTTCCATGCAAAAGAAAACGACCTCGTCGCCGAATTTTCCGCCAAATATGCCGGAGTGCCGCGTGCCGTTGACGAGCGGCGTCTGATCGAAGACCCCACGATCGATCTGATCGTGAGCGCCACCATTCCCGGCGACCGGGCCGGCATTGCGCTTGCGGCCATGCGCGCCGGCAAGGACGTCATGGTCGACAAACCCGGCATGGTGACGCTTGATCAACTCGCCGAATTGAGAAAGGTGCAGGCGGAGACCGGACGAATCTTCTCCGTGCTTTATTCCGAGCACTTCGAAAACCGCGCCACGGTAAAGGCCGGCGAGCTGGTCGCGGCCGGCGTCATCGGCAAGGTCGTCTCGACGGCAGGCTTCGGACCTCACCGCATGCGCCCGTCGACGCGCCCTTCCTGGTTCTTCGAACGGGAGCGTTATGGCGGCATCCTGGTGGACATCGCCTCCCACCAGTGCGAGCAGTTCCTCTTCTTCACCGGTTCCAACACCGCCGAAATCCTCTCGGCGCGGGTAGCAAACCGCGCGCATCAACAATGGCCGGGCGTCCAGGACAGCGGCGATATCCATCTGGCGACGGCAGGTGCAAATGGCTTCATCCGGGTCGACTGGTTCACCCCGGAAGGCCTGCCTGTCTGGGGCGACGGGCGCCTGTTCATCACCGGCACGGAGGGCATGATCGAGCTCAGGAAATATGTCGATGTTGCCGGTCGTCCGGGCGGCGACCACCTGTTTTTGACCGATGCCAAGGGCGTCAGCTATATCGACTGCTCCGATACGCCGCTGCCCTATGGACAACAGCTCCTCTCCGATATTCGCGATCGTACGGAGACGGCTATGCCGCAGGCCCGCTGCTTCGCCGCCATGGAGATCGCCTTGAAGGCGCAGGCGCTCGCCGAAGGCAAAGCCAATGGCTAAGCGCTACAAGGTTGGCATCATCGGCTGCGGCATCGGCCGGCTGCATATGGTCGAGGGATATCTCCCCCACCCCGACAAATACGAGGTCGTGGCGCTTTGCGACCTTGATGAGGCGCGGCTGAACGCCATGGCCGACGAATTCGCCGTTCCGCGCCGGACCCGGTCTTCGGATGAGCTGATCGCCATGCCGGATCTCGACATCATCGACATCTGCACGCCTCCGGCGATCCATACCGCGCTCATTTTGCAAGCACTCGCCGCCGGCAAGCATGTGGTCTGCGAAAAGCCRCTCACGGGTTCGCTCGCCGAGGTAGACGAGGTGATCCGCGCCGAGGAGAAGGCAGCAGGCATGCTCATGCCGATCTTTCAATACCGCTATGGCGACGGGGTGGCGAGCGCCCGCCATATCATCGAAAGCGGTATTGCCGGCAGGCTCTATGTCGCAACCGCCGAGACGCTTTGGAAGCGGGATGCCGTCTACTACGACAATCCCTGGCGAGGACGCTGGGCGACCGAGCTCGGCGGCGTGCTGATGACCCACGCCATCCATCTGCATGACATGATAACCTATCTGCTCGGTCCGGTTCAGAAGGTCTTTGCCCGCACCGTGACACGGGTGAACGCGATCGAGGTTGAGGACTGCGTTTCCGCGAGCCTCCTGATGCAGGATGGCGGCCTCGTCTCGGCCACCGCCACGCTCGGTTCGCAGGAAGAAATAAGCCGGCTCAGGATCGCGTTTGAGAACGTCACCTTCGAAAGCTCGCATGAAGCCTATTCGCCCGGTGACGGCCCTTGGCGGATCATTCCTGCAAATGCGGAAATCGGCGGCAAGATTGACAAGCTGCTGAGCGAGCGACCGCTGGTCGGGCGCCGGTTCAACGGGCAGATGGAGGCCTACCATCAGGCCTTGGAGACCGGCGCGCGACCGCCGGTGACCAGCCTCGACGCCCGGCGCTCGCTGGAGCTGGTAACGGCCATCTACCATTCGAACGATACAGGAACGGATGTGATGCTGCCGATTACGGCGGGACATCCGAAATATGCGAGCTGGCGGCCTTGATGAGATGTGCAGCCGGATGGAGGGGATTCAATGGCAGGCAGCATAGCGCTCGAGAATATCGTCAAGCGTTTCGGGGCGTTGACGATCATTCACGGGATCGACCTGCAGATTGAGGCGGGCGAGTTCGTCGTCTTCGTCGGGCCATCGGGCTGCGGCAAGTCCACACTCTTGCGCATGATCGCCGGACTGGAGGAGATTTCCGGTGGGGATCTGCGGATCGATGGCGAAAGGGTCAACGAAACGGCTGCTTCCAAGCGCGGCATCGCCATGGTGTTCCAGTCCTATGCGCTCTACCCGCACATGAGCGTTTACAAGAACCTGGCTTTTGGCCTGGAGACGGCCGGCTACAGGAAGCAGGAGATCGAAGCACGCGTCCGCCGGGCGGCCGAGACCCTGCAGATCGCACCGCTCCTCGACCGCAAGCCGAAGGCCTTGTCCGGCGGCCAGCGCCAGCRTGTCGCGATCGGACGCGCCATCGTGCGTGAGCCGAGGATCTTCCTGTTTGACGAACCTCTTTCCAATCTGGATGCAGAATTGCGCGTGCAGATGCGAGTCGAGATCGCCAAGCTCCACCAGACGCTTGGCAGCACGATGATATACGTGACCCATGATCAGGTCGAGGCCATGACCATGGCCGATAAGATCGTCGTTCTGCGCGAAGGCCGCATCATGCAGGTCGGCCGTCCGCTCGACCTCTACAACAATCCCGCCAACCAGTTCGTCGCCGGTTTCATCGGCTCACCGAAGATGAATTTCCTGGATGCCCGGTTATCGGAGAAGGATCCCTTCCGCCGTACGATCGAAGTCGCAGGGCAGGAAATCGTTCTCGACCGGCCTCTATCGACAGAGGATGACGCGCCTCTCTCCTTCGGTTTGCGGCCGGAGCATTTGAGTATTGCGGGAGGTGGCGTCTCACTGGGTAATTGGATTGTTCAGCTTGTCGAGCACCTCGGAGGCTCGACGGTTGTCTATGCCGGCAAGGAGAGCGGTGAAAGCCTGACGCTCATGCTGGATGGCCAGCGCGGAGTACGGATCGGGGAGAGTATTCCGCTTGTTTTCGATCTCTCATCGCTTCATCTTTTTGGCGTCGATGGTCGACGGTTGTGAGGCGGGATTAGAGACGTAGCAGCTCTTCCTCGCCCGCAATAATGC
>NZ_MDDW01000005.1 GCF_001854865.1 Rhizobium sp. LCM 4573
GACCAGAACGTCGAGAGGCAAGAGTGTCGCATCTCTAACTGGCCCAACTGTCGCAATACTAAATAGCCTCTACACCCAAAGATCACATAAGATAGATTATGGAACTATAGGATATGCAGGAACGACGAAAGACTTATGAAAAGTTCCTAACCCTCTGCATAAACTCAGAGTGCGCCTTCGACCACCTCGAACTCGAACACCATACCGTCATAAGCCGGCTCGACATGCGGCGGCGTATGGGTGCGGACGGTCTCGTAATCCAGCGGCGTATGCATATGCGTCAGGACCGCCTGTTTCGGCGCAAGCCGCGCGATCCAGTCGAGCGCCTGTTCCAGCGACAGATGGCTTGGATGGTAATGATACTGCAGAGCGTCGATGACGAGCATGTCCAGTCCGCCGAGCCGTGGAATCGTCTCGGGCGGAAAATCGCTGACGTCGCTTGAATAAGCCACGCCACCGAACCGGAAGCCCAAAGAATGGATATCGCCATGCACCTGCATATACGGCATGAGCCGGATCGGCCCGCCTGGACCGTCGATGACGATAGGCTCGTCCATGTTCTCAATCAGCCTCGGCTCGACGATCGGCGGATAATTGCCGCCGGGCGGCGTTTCCAGACAATAGCCGAAACCCTGGCGAATACGGTCCATGGTTAACGCGTCGGCATAGATGGGAATGCGCTGGCGCTGCATGATGAAATAGCCGCGCAGATCATCGATGCCGTGCAGATGGTCCGCATGGGCATGGGTATAGAGCACCGCATCGATCCGTTCGACACGCGCCGCGATCATCTGTTCGCGAAAATCCGGTCCTGTATCGATCACCACCGTCGTGCGGCCGCCATCAGGCGCTATCTGCTCGACCAGGAAGGCAGCGCGCGTCCGCCGGTTGCGCGGGTTTTCGGGATCGCAGGCGCCCCAATCGCCATTGATGCGCGGAACGCCGGGAGACGACGAACAACCGAGTATGGTGAAGCGCCGGCGATAGGCCACGTGTCAGAGYCTCGGCATCCTGGAGAAGATGCGGAATGCGTTGTCCGTGGTAATCCGCGCGATCTCCTCGTAGCTCAGGTCCTTGCATTCGGCGAGCACTTCGGCCGTATTGACCACATAGGAAGGCTCGTTGCGCTTGCCGCGCCAGCGTTTCGGGGCCAGATACGGCGCGTCCGTCTCCACCAGCAGCCGGTCCAGCGGCACGGTTTTTGCGATCTCCCGGAGTTCCTCGGATTTCGGGAAGGTCAGGATGCCCGAAAACGAGACATAGCCGCCGAGTTCCACGCCGATCCGGGCAAGGTCGGCCCCGGAGGAAAAGCAGTGCAAAATAAAGGGGAAAGCCCCCTTCCCGCTTTCTTCCGTCAGGATCGCCGCCATGTCCTCGTCAGYGCTGCGGCTGTGGATGACAAGCGGAAGCTGTGTTTGCCGCGCGGCCTCGATATGGCGCAGGAAACCCGTCTTCTGGTCTGCCGGCGTCTGCGTATCGTAGAAATAATCGAGGCCGGCTTCGCCGATCGCCACGATCTTCTCATGGCTTTCCGCAAGCCTTACGAGATCGTCCGCCTGAATATCGAGTTCTTCGCCCGCATTGTTCGGATGTGTGCCCACGGAGGCGAAGACGGACGGATACTCGTCCGCGATCGCCAGGATGGTATCGAGTTTACGAACCCGCGTGCAGATGGTCACCATCTGCCGGACGCCGGCTTCATGGGCGCGCGATACGATCGCATCGCGCTCTTCTTCGAAATCGGCGAAATCCAGGTGGCAATGGGTATCGATCAGCATTGGCTAACCTTCAGCTTCACGCGCCGCTGGCTTCCGGAGCGACATAGCGCGGGAAAACCGGCTTTGGTGCTTCCAGAGGCGTGCCGGGCACGAGGCGACCGGCTTCGCCGAGTGCGGCAAAATCGCGGCGGTCGGCCGGCGCGGCCACGAGATCCAACAGCTTTGCCGACGAATCCGGCATGAACGGCTGAAGCAGAATGCCGATCTGGCGGACTACCTCGGCCGTCACGTAGAGCACGGTGCCCATGCGCTCGGGATCGGTCTTCTTCAGCGCCCAGGGTTCCTGTCCGGCGAAGTAGCGGTCCGTTTCCGAAACGACGGCAATGGTTGCGGCGAGCGCCTTGTGGATAGCCTGCTTGCCCATTTCCTCGCGGCAGATGTCGAGAAGCGCATCCACAGAAGCCAGCATGGCGCGGTCGGCATCGGTAAGTTCACCGGGCTTCGGAATAACGCTATCGCAATTCTTGACGATCATCGAAAGCGAACGGCTCGCCAGGTTGCCGATGCCGTTGGCAAGGTCGGCATTGACGCGGGTCGCGATCAGTTCATCGTTGCAGTTGCCGTCCTGGCCGAAGGAAATCTCCCGGCAGAGGAAATAGCGTACGTAATCGAGCCCGAACTTCTCGAGAAGCTCGAACGGATCGACCACGTTGCCGAGCGACTTCGAC
The DNA here is from genome assembly GCF_001854865.1 of Rhizobium sp. LCM 4573. Lineage (GTDB taxonomy): Bacteria > Pseudomonadota > Alphaproteobacteria > Rhizobiales > Rhizobiaceae > Neorhizobium. The sequence goes on from NZ_MDDW01000005.1 coordinate 2,447, forward strand.
ATCTTCTCGCCCTTGTTCAGCACGAAGCCATGGGCGTAGACGCGCTTCGGCAACGGCAGCTTCGCCGACATCAGGAAGGCCGGCCAATAGATCGCATGGAAGCGGATGATATCCTTGCCGATGATGTGGACGTCCGCCGGCCAGTATTTCGCGCGCGGACCGTTCGGGTCATCCAGATAGCCGGTCGCAGTAATGTAGTTCGTGAGCGCATCGACCCAGACATACATCACATGAGCCGGATCGTTTGGAACCTTGATGCCCCAGTCGAAGGTCGTGCGCGACACCGAGAGGTCCCTCAGCCCGGATTTCACGAAGGAAATCACCTCGTTGCGGCGCTCTGCCGGACCGATGAAATCCGGGTTTTTCTCATAGAACTCGAGAAGCTTCTCGCCATAGGCCGAAAGCTTGAAGAAATAGCTGGATTCCTCCACCCATTCGACCGGCGTGCCCTGGGGCCCGTAGCGAACGCCATCCGCGCGAACCTCGGTTTCGTCCTCTGCGTAATAGGCTTCGTCACGCACCGAATACCAGCCGGCATAGGTGTCCTTGTAGATGTCGCCGGTGTCGGCCATCCGGTTCCAGATATCCTTCGAAGCCTCGTGATGACGCGGCTCCGTGGTGCGGATGAAGTCGTCGTTCGACGAGTTCAGGAGCTTGCCCATGGCCTGAAACTCGTTGGAATTGCGCTCGGCCAGCGCTTCCGGCGTAATACCCTCGGCGCGGGCCGTCTGCTGCATCTTCTGGCCGTGCTCGTCCGTACCGGTGAGAAAGAAGACGTCCCGGCCATCGAGGCGCTGAAAGCGCGCCATGGCATCCGTTGCGATCAACTCGTAGGCGTGGCCGATATGCGGCCTGCCGTTGGGATAGGAAATCGCGGTGGTGATGTAGAAGGGCGTCTTGTTCGGCATGAATGGCACTCGGGCACATGGAAGGAAATTCATGCCGCTCTTAGCGCATGTTTGGCAGGAGCGAAACCCAAAGTTCCGTGCCTTGTTCCGTCCCCTGCCCTCGGCGACTATGCCCTGGCCGCCTCCAGGATGGAAAGTACGGTCTGCTTGCGGTCGAGATTATAGGCCTGCGCCACCGTGATCTGTTCGGTGATGTCGCTGACGAGCTTGGCCTGCCGTTCCGCCCCTTGCAGATTGCCTGTCAACGCCGCCTGCCGTGCCCGTTCCATCAGATGGTCGCCGAGATGCTCCAGGAAGAAACCGAAGATCACGTCGCTGTCCTTCGCCGAAAGCACATCCGCCAGCCGATGCATGTTCTTGCGCGCGGCCGGCTCATCGGCCGCCATCACCTCGTCGAAGGCGGCGACGATATCGGCTCCGCCATAGTTCATGAGCTTCAACGCGCGGGCGACGCTGCCCTTCGACATGGCGCGGATCGTCTCTTCCGTCTTTCCTCCATCGGGCCGAAGGCCCAATGCGCCTAGCGCCTGCATAAGGTCGTCGTCTCCGAGCGGTGACAATTTCAGCGGCTGGCAACGGGAACGAATGGTGGGCAAAAGCTTGCCGGGCGCATGCGAGAGCACCAGAAAGAGCGCCCGACGCGGCGGTTCCTCGAGTATCTTCAGGATGGCGTTCGCGGCATTTCGGTTGAGATCGTCGGCGGGGTCGATGATGACGATCCGCCAGTTGCCCGTGCCGGAAGTTTGGGAAAAGAAATGCCCCGCGCGCCGTACCTCGTCCACGGTGATCGCGGTCTTCGCCTTGCCGGTCTTCTCGTCCACCGGCCGCGCCAGGTGCAGGAGATTGTGCGAGGCCCCGGAGGCGATCTGCCGGCTGACGGCGGAATCGAGATCCGGCGCTGCGAGATGCTCCGGAGCCGTCGCGGGATCCGGATGGGAAAGCACGTGATTGGCGAATCGGAAGGCAAGCGTCGCCTTGCCGATGCCTTCCGGCCCCTCGATCAGGATCGCGTGATGACCCTTGCCGGAGCGATAGCTGCGGGCCAGAAAATCCTCGGCCGCCTTGTGCCCGAACAGGTGCGGATTGCGTGCCGGCGGCATCGCGCCGTCGAGCACATGGGGGCTCTCTTCGCTCATCCGACCGTTTCCGTGTTCGGGTGACCGAAGCTCAGTTCGCGAGCGAGCGGCTCGACGATCGCGAATATCTCGGCGGCGATCTCGTCCTCGGCGCGGTCCGCATCCACCACATGGCAACGCTCGGGCTCGGCCGCCGCGATCTCCAGATAGGCTTCCCGACGCTTCTCGTGGGTTTCGATCTCCTCGCGCTCGAAACGGTCGGGCGCGTTGTCGGCGCCACGCTTGCGCGCCCGGCCGAGCCCCTTATCCGCCGGCAGGTCGAGGATCAGCGTGCAGTCCGGCACGACTCCGTTGACGGCGATCCTTTGCAGCGTTTCGATGAACTCCGCCTCCAGATTGCCGGTGACGCCCTGGTAGACCCGCGAGGAATCCATGAAGCGGTCGCAGAGCACGACGGCGCCGGTTTCGAGCGCCGGACGGATCACTTCCTCCACATGATCATTGCGCGCGGCGGCAAAGAGGATCGCTTCCATGCGCACGCCGAATTCTTCCGCAGCCCCCGAAAGCAGGACATGGCGCACCGCTTCGGCACCCGGCGAACCACCCGGCTCGCGGGTCACCAGCACGTCATGCCCGCGCCGACGCAGCGAATCGGCCAACCGGCGAATCTGGGTGGATTTGCCGGCCCCCTCCCCGCCTTCGAAAGTCACGAATAAACCGGATTGCCTCGACACGCTCTTCCACGCTTCCTCATTCGAATATCGGTCCTGTTTAACGCATGTTGCCGCACATGCGAAATGGAAACGGTTCAAAGCCAGAAGAACATCAGCTCCAGAAGCGCGTCCGTCGCCCGTGAGGCGAGGCTTCCCGTCCCCACCGTCGAGGCGGTCACGAGCGGCACCTCCCGCACCAGCTTGTCGCCGGAAAATATCCGAAGGGTACCCACCTCCTGCCCCTCCACCACGGGCGCACGCAGCGGCCAGCGATAGACGATCCGGCCCGTCAGGCGTTCCGGGTTCTTGGTTGCCAGATAGATGTCAACCGGCTCGGTCGAGACGAGATCGACATGGCGCTGGGAGCCGCCGTAAACGCTTGCCTGGCCAACGACTTCGCCTCGCTTGAAGAGCACCTTGGTTTCGAACGACGAGAGCCCCCATTCCAGCACACGCCTTGCCTCATCGAGGCGTTCCTTGTCGCTTGCAAGCCCACCCATCGCCAGGAAAAGCCGTGTACCGTCACGTTCCGCCGAGGCGACGAAAGCAAAGCCCGATCCTTCCGCGAACCCGGCTCCCAGCCCGTCTATGCCCATGTTCAGCGAAAGGAGCGGGTTCTTGTTGCGCTGGAAGATCTTGTTCCACTCGAAATCCGGCTGCGAATAGATCGGGTAGAATTCCGGATAGCTGCGATAGGTATGGCGGGCGAGTTCCACGAGATCGCGGGCGGTCGTCCTGCTCTCCGCCCCCGGCAGACCCGTCGCATTGCCGAAAACCGACCGCGAAAGACCGAGTTCCTTCGCCCGGGCCGTCATGCGGGCGGCAAATTCGCCTTCCGAGCCGGAAAGCCCTTCCGCCAGGATGATGCAGCCGTCATTGGCGTTCTGCACGATGACGCCCTTGACGAGATCGTCGACGCGTATCTGCGATTTCAGCGCCGCGAACATCGTCGTGGTGCCGGAGGGCGCGCCGCCGCTGCGCCAGGCATGTTCGCTGACCGGAAACATCGTATCAGGCGTGACATCGCCTTGCTTGAGGGCGTCGAAAACGATCTCCATGGTCATCAGCTTGGCAAGCGACGCCGCCGGAAAGGACTGGTTTTCGTTGGAGGCGAGAAGCACGGTGCCGGTCTTGGCCTCCACCATGTAGACCTGCTTGGCCTTCGTCGGAAAGGCAAGCGCCGGCGCTTCCTGGGCGCGCACGACGACCGCCAGGCAAAGCGCCTGCAGGATCGTCGTCAGGCAAAGGCAAAGCAGCCGGTATCGCATGGTCATCCGTCAACGTTCGTTCTATCGGTAACAGCGGTCACCCGAACCGGCAACCGTCGCCCTTCATTCAACGTCGGGGATTATGCGCCTTCTGCCGGACGGCATGCGAGAGGATGGACTGTTCCGTCAGGCCGTCATTGCGAACCGTCACCGCATCGAACGCGATGTCCACCGTCCGCACCGGTTCGGCGACATAGGCGGAAGCCGCGCTGCTGGAAGGAAGCCTCAGGATGTTCTCGATTGGCCGTTGGGCCGGCGTCGGGCCGATTTCCGGCAGGGACGCGAACTGCTCGAAAGCCTGGAACGCCTGAGCGGAAGCCGGTACAGGCGGGTGCGCCGGCACGCTCGGCGTCGAGCCGTTCAGCGCGATCGGCGTGGGAACGGCCGATCCGTAGCTCTGCAACTGGTCGCCGAGCGGCGCATTGGAAGCGACCATGACGCCGGACGCGATCTGGCCTTCCGGATTGACCGACGGGAAGCGGTCGCCCTTACGGATATAGGAAGCCATGAGAAAAGGCATGTCGCGGCCGTCCATCCGGGCACGCCCCACATATTGCACGTTCACCTTGGCCGTGCCGGTGCGCTTCATGTCCAGCAGTTCTGCGGTCTTGTCGGAAACGTCGATAATCCGGCCGGGATGATAGGGGCCGCGATCGTTGACGCGGACGACAACGGACGTGCCGTTTTCCAGATTGGTCACCCGCGCATAGCTCGGCAGGGGAAAGGTCGGATGCGCGGCCGACAGATGCGAACTGTCGTAGACTTCACCGTTCGCGGTCAGGCGGCCGTGGAATGCCGAACCATACCAGGAAGCAAGCCCGCTCTTGTTATAATCAGGATCTTCCTTCGGCACATAGGTCTGCCCCTTCACCTGATAGGGCTTGCCGACCATGAAGCGCCCGCCGCCTTTCGGTACAGGCTTTCCATCGCCGACCACCCGCGGGCTCGCCTTGACGCCGTATTCCTTCTCGGAAAAATATTCCTTGCTGCGGGATTTCTTCTTCGGCGCCTCGGTCGTGGCACAGGAAGCCACCCCGACGCAGACCATCGATATTCCCAGCCATTTCGCTGCGAGCGAAAGCTTGCCGCCACTCAAACCCGAAACCCCGTCCATTTCTCGGCCAGCCTGCCGCACCCGCCTCGTGAAAGCGACAGACCTGGCGATCAGTTTCCGTTGCAGGAACCGCTTTCCCGCAACATTGTCCCAACAGGCGACAGTGTTCATCGCGCGCGGGACAGCGAGGCTGACTTTTGCTCGGAACGTGGCAAAAATGCGAATAAAATCCACAGATATAATTAGAATTCAATGGATTATGGTTAATGAATTACTGACGAGACGCCCTGCCCGATTTCAACCGCCGACCGCTTCGCTTCGACCGATATCGGGCTTGGCACCGGTTGACGTCAAGCCGGCGCGGGATATAAAGCCGACGGCAAGGAAGAGTGTCCGAGTGGTTTAAGGAACCGGTCTTGAAAACCGGCGTGCGGGAAACCGTACCGTGGGTTCGAATCCCACCTCTTCCGCCATTAGCCCCTGGCTGCTCTTTGGCAATGACTGCAACCTACCCATTTGCGGACGTTGGCGACAGTGCGACTAACACCGAAGAGCCGACTTCGACCGCGTTCATCGCGGCTCTTCCGGTATCTCTGAGGGATTAGGCGATATTGACGAGAAGTGTTTGGCCGGATCAGAGCGATAGCCGGACCTGCAGGTCGTCAAGGAGCCACCGGCCGGCCGGGCCAGGTTCATGGCCCGCCATGCGGGCGGCGTAGATGGTCAGGGCGTCTGCCGGGTCACGGGCATCTTCGGCCAGTTCGAGCCGAACCAGATGGCTGGCCGCGAGATGATCGGCAATCAGATGCTCCGGCATCCGGCACCAGCCGAAGCCGGCCAGCAGGAAATCCAGTCTGCGTCCGAGGTCGACAAAGCGCCACCGCGTGGCGCTGGCTAAGCCGTAATTGTTCGCTTCCCGATCGACCGGATCGGACAGGACGAGTTGGATATGGCGCTCCAGGTCGTCGCGGGTTGCCGGACGGCCCAGCGCTGCCAATGGGTGTTCGGCGCTGACCACGGGCGTCAGCGCCACACGCAGCAGCGGCGAAGCCACGACGTCCTCGGGCACCACCGGCAGCAGCAGGCAGAAGGCCAATGCGACGTCTCCGCTACGCAAACGACGCAGCGCCCCGCCCAGTCCCTCGGTCGAGAAGCTGACGGGAAGATGCGGATAGGTCTGGTGCAACGCGCGCAGGCTTTCGATGAGCGGGGCGGTGGGCACCAGCGGGTCTATGGCCAAGGCAAGCTCGGGCTCGACCCCGCCTCGCGCGCCGGTCGCTACGGCCTCGAAGCGGGCCGCGCTCGAAAGCACCAGCCGGGCCTGATCGACCAGAACCCGGCCCGTTTCAGTCAGGCGGGGGCGATGGGCGCTGCGGTCGAAGAGCTGGACGCCCTGAGCGGCTTCCAATGTCGCCACCGACTGGCTGATTGCCGATTGCGCACGGCGCAATTGCCGCCCGGCCGCCGAAAAGCTGCCGGCATCAGCAATGGTCACCAGGACGCGCAATTGGTCGAGGCTGAGGCTGCCGATCATGATCCATCACAATAGCCGATAGAGATAATAAATTTATTATCGCTCCCGCCGCTGGATGGAAAGCCTTATATCGTCTGCATCTGTCACGGCTGTTTAGCCCAAAACCTTGAGGACGCCATGCCCAACCTACTCGTTGTCGAAACCAGCACGCGCGGCGAGGCTTCGATTTCCCGTCAGCTGACCAAACGCCTTGTCGCCAATTGGCTCGATGTGCACCCGGATGGCGCGGTCGTGCGGCGCGACCTGGCCGTGGATGCGCTGCCGCACGTGACCATGCCGTGGTTATCGGCCTATTTCACGCCACCGCATGCCCACACCGCGGACATGGCCGAGCAACTGCGTCTCTCGGACGCGCTGGTTGCCGAATTGCTGGCAGCCGACAAGCTTGTCATCGCCACGCCGGTCTACAACTACAATATCCCGGCCAGTCTCAAAGCCTGGATCGATCACATCGTGCGCAAGGGCGTAACGCTTGGCTTCGACGGCAAGGGACTGCTGATCGGAAAGAAAGCCACCGTGGTGCTGGCGTCCGGCGGCATCTATGGCGAGGCCTCGCCCATTGACCACCTCAATTTTGCTCCACGCTACCTCAAGGCCATTCTCAACGTCCTCGGCATCACCGACGTGAGGATTATCCATGGCGAAGGTGCCAAGGCCGTGGATATGGGTGATGCAACGATGGACACGTTCATCGACGCCGTCGTTTCGAAACTCGATCGCGCTGCGGCAGCCTGATTGATCGGGAGTATGCGGCCCCCGATGGAGCCGCTTGCTTCCACCGAGTTCAGGTGTGCCGCAAGATCGCCACTGCCCGTCGTCGCATCTTGCCTTCGGAGAAGCAGAACGTGGTCACGCTCGTCCGGTTTGGCAGTCTTGCCTTGCTGTAGCTGACCGTCCGTGCCTTACTTTTGGAGGGCTATAGCGTAGATGTAATTCTCCGTTTCATCGTTCCCGGCCCGCCATTAGCCGCCGATTCTACGCTACAGCCCGATATATCCTTGAGAGAGCGACGGCAGCTTCCGTCCCCATCTCGGACCTCCGCCGCTAATCCCGAGATCCCGAAAAACGGCCGTTAAGTTAAGCTTTTCCGTGTGAAGTGGACACCTCACAGGCCCTTCTCAGCGAATTGAAAACCGTGGTAAACGACACTTATGGGCATCAAGAACTATTTGATAGAAGGCAGCTCGGGCACTGGAAAAACGTCTATCGCCACTGAGCTGGAGCGGCGCGGCTATCATGTCGTTCATGGTGACCGGGTCTTGGCCTATGTTGGGGACCCAGAAACAGGCCAGGCGCTGGCAGGGCCACCGCAAGGTGCGGATCGAGCCGTGTGGGATTACGCGCACTGGATCTGGCCCGTTGAAAAGGTGCGGGCCATTGCGGCTGACACCACCCATCCGGTCACCTTCTTCTGTGGCGGCTCCCGCAATTTTCATAAGTTCGTGAACTTGTTCGACAAAGTTTTTGTTCTCGACATTGATGTCGAGACATTGAACAGAAGATTGGATGAGCGGCCAAATGAGCCTGGCCATGTACCCGACGAGCGTGCGGTAGTTCTTCGGTACCATAGAAGCAGCGAGCACTTTCCCGCTGGAATAGCGATCGACGCGACGGATACGGTGCCGAGTGTCGTCGACGATATCCTTGCCCACCTGGACTGAAGTCTTGAGAGGCGTTGAATGGGATGGGAAACAGGGGAGAGACCGCCGCATAACCTTGATCGCCTTGATGCCCGCGTTGAACTTGAGCGGTTGGCGCTGCTGATGAGAAGTCCACCGACAAACGCCGGGCTGGCATTGTTCGCCGATTGGACATTTTTCCTCTGATCCGCTAAATTGGAAGAATGCCGGTCTCTCGGCTAGTTTGTCATCCGAGGGTTTCGCAGGAGCGGTGTCAGTCCTAGCGCCCCTGCCGGCACCAGCCCCAAGAAAACATCGTGTGACAACTCCCTAGCCTTCGGCATTTCCCAGCCTACATTGATGCTATCGCAGGCCTGAAATGCTTCAGGTCTCCGCCCCTCCGCATCGCCCACCGCACTGAATCGCGGTTCGGCCGGCGCCTCATCCCTCAATGCAAATTTGACGTATCTCACCCTACAAGCGGGAGGAGTTTCCATGGCCAATGCCCAATGCGCTTGCGGCGCTCTCAGACTGACACTGAACGAGCCGCCGCGATTGACTGCTCTCTGTCACTGTTTCGCCTGCCAGCGAAGAACAGGTGCGCCGTTCAGCGCCAATGCGTTCTATTCGATCGAGAGTGTAGAGATTTCCGGTGCATCGACGGAATTCGTTCGTGTTGCAGAAAGCGGCCGTAAGGTCCGGATGTATTTCTGCCCGGCTTGCGGCTCGACCGTCTATTGGAAGCCCGACGCCTCGCCTTCCACAATCGGGGTGGCGGTCGGTTCACTTGCCGATCCGACCTTTGCGCCACCCGTCATGTCGGTATTCGAGCAATCGAAACACGGCTGGGTGCAGCTAGACGAAGCGGTGGAACAATTCCGGCGCATGCCGCCCGACGAATAGCCGAGGGACCGGCGGCTTCGCGAGGGACGGCTTCAGAAAGCCAGGCTTCCGGCCATCAGGGCCAGAACCAGGAAAATGACGAAACCTATCAGGAAGATGAAGAACAGGATCTTGGCGATCGTTGCGGTTGCAGCCGAAACTCCGGAGAAGCCCAGAAAGCCCGAGATCAGCGAAATCACTAGGAAGATGAGAGCCCATTTCAGCATGTGATTCTCCTTCTGTTTTCGGTCCGGACAACGTAAACCGGCTGCCGAAGGTTCCCGGCGGTGCTACGCTCTCCTGCTATCGCCCAGCTCCGGTTTGAAGCGCCACCGGCCGGATGCGATCCCTAGCCTCTTACATTTCCCGGACATGCACCGGCTTGAAAAACTCTTGCATGGCTCCACATCGCAAAGGTGACCGTCCTGCAATCCAGGATCACCGCTGAAATGGAGGAAGCCCATGAACAACAGAAACATGATCATCGGCATCGTGGTCGTCGTCGTTATCATCCTCGCAGTGCTCTTCCTGATACCGGGTACAAACCAGCCGACCGGAGAATCTCCCGCAACGCCTCCGGCAACGACGCAGCCGGCGCCGACAACGCCCGCTCCTTCGCAATAATCCCGCGCGAAGCCTCCGAAGAGGGCGTCCCGCGTGCGGCGGGATGCCCTGCCCTTAACGGCTTGGCTGACTCCAACGCCTTCCATGCCGTCCGGCCATCATTTCTCAAGCTCGGCGCAAGCGCCGGTTCGTATGTCGCCTTATCGGCCGTGATGTGATACGGCGAGGACGAGGACGAATGACATGTCGAACGAAGTTGATCTGAACACGGATATCCCGGACGCCACGATTGCGCTGCTTTTGGAAGAGCGCGGCGCCGATGAGCTGACCGACATTCTGGTCGAATCGCTCCATGAAGCGTTCCGAATCATGGAAGACGAAATCTACAATACGGTGCATTGAGCACGGCGGCGCTTGATTTTGTTCCTCATTTGTTCTTAAATGAGGAATGCAGACCGCTCTGGATTTTGGCGCACGGCAGGATGTCGAGTGGATTGGCAGGCAACTCCTGCCGATACTCAATTTCGTGCGACTTCTGCCGGCGCTTACACCTTTCAGGCAGCTGGTGAAATCTTCCATCAGCAGCAGGACGCGTGATCCGGTTTCCCAAAAGGCATTCGACCGGCTGATCACCGTCTATCCGAAGGAGCTGGATCTCGTAGCCGCCTCGGTCGAGGACATCCACGACCTGATCTGGGACGTGGAGTTTGCCGGCGCGAAAGCGCGCAATCTCCAGAAGGCACTCCGGGCGATTGCCGCTAAACATCCGGATTTCGATCTCTCATTCCTGCATAAGTTTTCACGGAACTACGCGATGGCATGGCTCGAGTCCCTCGATGGTGTCGGGCCGAAAGTAGCGGCTGCAACGCTGAACTTCAGTTATCTGAATGCCGAACTCTTCGTGGCGGATACGCATGTCCTGCGGGTGTTTCAGCGCTTCGGCATTATCGGCCCCAAAGGCACCGCCTGGACGGCAACCGAAACGGTCGTGGCGGCAATGGAGGACTGGACCGCCGAGGACTTCATGAACCTGCACGTCATGGTCAAGGTTCTCGGCCAGAATATCTGCCACCTGCACAATCCGGATTGCGCCGCCTGCCCTCTCCGCTCCCGCTGCAAGGCGGCAACGCCCCCATCCCGGCATGCGCGCCCGCACCGGGCGAGGTCCCGTCACTGATTGGCTTCCGCCCCCAAATCCGCCGCTTGTATTTGCTGCGGGAACGTGGTTGGCATACGCAACTCCTCCCGCCCCTCACGGATTTCTCCATGCCCACCACCGGCGTTCCCTTCCTGACCATCGGTCTGCTGCTGCTTTCCAATATATTCATGACATTCGCCTGGTACGGCCACCTCAAGTTCAAGACCGAGGCGCTCTATGCCGTCGTCCTCGTGAGCTGGGGGATCGCCTTCTTCGAATACTGCTTCCAGGTGCCCGCCAACCGCATCGGCTATGGGTATTTCAACGCGGCACAGCTCAAGACCATCCAGGAAGTCATCACCCTTTCAGTCTTCGTGCTGTTTTCGGTCTTCTATCTCGGCGAGCCCATCCACTGGAAACAAATCGTCGGCTTTGCCTTCATCGCGCTCGGTGCCTTCTTCATCTTCAGCCGCTGAGCGGAACTCTCGCCATCTCGTGACGTTCGGATAAGGGCGAAACGAAAGATGGCGCGATGAAGAAGACCGGCGAAATCCGCATCGGCATATCCGGCTGGACCTACAAGCCCTGGCGCGGCGTGTTTTATCCGGAAGGCCTGCCGCAGAAGCAGGAGCTTCCTTACGCGGCAGAGCATTTCCGCTCGATCGAGATCAATGGCACCTTTTATGGCCTGCAGCGCCCGAAGAGCTTCGCCGCCTGGCATGATGCGACGCCCGAGGATTTCGTCTTCGCGGTCAAGGGTTCACGCTACATCACCCATATGCGGCGCCTGAAGGATATCGAGACGCCGCTCGCCAATTTCTTCGCTTCGGGTCCGCTGCGGCTCGGCAGGAAGCTTGGGCCGATCCTCTGGCAGTTTCCGCCGCGAATGAAATTCAACCGGGAGCGTTTCGAGACCTTTCTGAAGCTGCTGCCGGCCGATACCGAGAAGGCGGCCGCGCTCGCCAGGAAGCACGATTCGCGGCTCGACGACCGCGCCCATGTCGAAACCGATGAAAAGCGCCCGCTTCGCCACGCGCTGGAGATCCGCAACGACAGCTTCCGCTCGGAGGAATTCATCGAACTGCTGCGGCATTTCCGCGCCGGCCTTGTCGTGGCGGATACCGTCGAATGGCCGCTGCTGATGGATTTGACTGCCGATTTCGTCTACTGCCGCCTGCACGGCTCGGAGCAGCTCTATGTCAGCGGCTATGACGACAAGGCGCTCGACAACTGGGCGCATCTGATCCGCGGCTGGGTCAAGGGCCGCGATCCGAGGGAAGCCGAGCGCGTCCTGCCCGCCTCCCCTCCCCGTGCCGGCGGGCGCGATGTCTACGTCTATTTCGACAACGACGCCAAGGTGCGCGCACCCGCCGATGCCGCCTCTCTTGCCAACCGCCTCGATGCCGCCCCGGAAACGGCTCGGCCGCGCGCCGCCCGTCGCGGCTGAAGTTCACTTTTAGTTTTCCTCCACCACGCCTTCAATTCCGCCCCGGATTGTTCTAGAGACATTCCTTCAAACCGCCTGTGGAGCGGCTGATTTGTTGTGCAAGGTATGTTGATCGATGCTTGATTCCCTCAGAAACGCGGCCCGATCCTGGGTTGCGAAGGCGCTGCTTCTGCTGCTGGTCGTTTCCTTCGGCATATGGGGCGTTTCAACGTCGATGTTGACGAACGGCTCCAACACCGTTCTGTCGGTGGGCGACCAGGAGATTTCCATGCAGGAATTCGCCCTCGCCTACCAGCGCCAGATTGCCGGCCTCAGCCGTCAGTTCGGCACCCAGCTCACGCCCGAGCAGGCACGCGCCTTCGGCCTCGAAAGCCAGGTATTCGCACAGCTTGCCGCGGGCGCAGCACTCGATCAGCTCGCCGACGACATGAACCTCGGCATGTCGCATGATCGTCTCGCGACGCTGATCGCCGAAGACCCTGCCTTCCATGCCACGAACGGTCAATTCGACCGCAATCTCTTCACCACGCGGCTGCGCAATGCCGGCCTCAGGGAAGACGATTACATCACCGAGCGCAGCAAGGTCGCTGTCCGCAGCCAGATCGTCGAGGCGGTTTCGGACGGCTTCAAGCCGCCGCAGGTGCTTGTCGACGCGTTGAAGCAGTATCGCGATGAAAGCCGCACCGTCGAATATATCCTGCTCTCCAACGCCAATATCGATCCGGTCAAGGCTCCGGCCGACGACGTGCTGAACGCCTGGTTCGAAGGCGCAAAGATCCGCTACCGTGCGCCGGAATTCCGCACCTTCACTTATGTGACGCTGCAGCCGGCAGATATTGCCGTTCCCTCCTCCGTTTCCGACGACGAAGTGCGCGCCGAATACGAGCGCCGAAAGGACAGCTTCACCACGCATGGCGCGCGCACCATCGAGCAGCTCATCTTCCCGAACAAGGAAATGGCCGATGCTGCCGCCACGCAGCTCAAGGACGGCACCGCCACCTTCGATCAGCTCGTAGCCGACCAGGGCAAGACCGCCGCCGACGTGATGCTCGGTGAGTTCAGCAAGGAGAAGATGCCGGACCAGTCGATCGCCGACGCCGCTTTCGCGGTGAACACCGAAGGCGGTACGACCCCGGCCGTCCAGGGCGCTTTCGGCCCGGTCATCCTGCGTGTCACGAATATCCGGCCGGAAACGACCAGGAGCTTCGACGAGGTGAAGGAAGAGGTTCGCCAGCAATTGGCGATCGCCGCCGCGTCGCAGGAGGTGGCCAATGCCCATGACCGTTTCGAGGAACTTCGGGCCGGCGGTTCGACGCTCGAGGAAGCCGCGAAGGAACTCAATCTCAAGGCTGCCACGGTAACGGCCGACGCCTCCGGCAATGGCGATCAGGGCGAGAAGGTCGAAGGCCTGCCCGCTGTTCCCAATTTCCTCCAGGATGTCTTCCGCACCGAACCGGGTGCAGATGCCCTGCCGGTCAACTTCGGCAATGATGGCTATCTGTGGTTCGAGGTTCGCGAGGTCATTCCCGAGCGTGACCGCACACTCTCCGAGGTGCGAGAACGGGTCGTCGCGGATTGGACCGCCGAACAGCAGCGCCAGGCGCTGACGGCACGCGCCAACGAACTCAAGGGCCGGCTGGACAAGGGAGAAACGCTTGCCGCTATCGCCGGCGAGCTCGGCCTCTCCGTCGAGACGAAGCAGGGTGTTCGCCGCAATACCGAGGATGCGATCTTCGGCAACGAAGCGATCGCCGCCGCCTTTGCAGGCCCGGTTGGTGCGACCGGCACGGCGCTTGCCGCCGATGGCGAAAGCCGCCTTCTCATGAAGGTGATCGGTAGCGAACAGGCGCCCGCCGACGCTCTTTCCAGCGACCCGCAGCTCGACCGGATCGCCGAATCCGCCGGAGACGACATGCTGGACCAGATGGTCAACCGCCTTCAGAACGATTACGGGGTAACGATCAACCAGGCCGCCGCCGACCAGGCGACCCAGATGGTCCGGTAAGGGACGGAACGGATGCCGGAATTGAAGCCCCTCATCGCCAAGGTCGCCAACGGCGAAAGCCTCACTCGGCAGGAGGCGCGCGAGGCCTTCGACATCCTGATGTCCGGCGAAGCGACGCCCTCGCAGATCGGCGGCTTCCTGATGGCGTTGCGCGTGCGCGGAGAAACCGTCGACGAGATCGCCGGCGCGGTCGCGACCATGCGTTCCAAGATGCTGCCGGTCGAGGCAACGGCCGATATCGTCGATATTGTTGGCACCGGCGGCGACGGCATCGGCACCTACAACATCTCGACGCTTGCCTCGCTCATCGTCGCCGGCTGCGGCGTACCGGTCGCAAAGCATGGCAATCGGGCACTGAGTTCCAAATCGGGTACTGCCGATGCTTTGTCTGCCCTCGGCGTCAATCTCGAGATTGGGCCGGATCGTATAGCCCGCTGCATTCGCGAGGCCGGTATCGGCTTCATGTTCGCCACTCAGCACCATTCGGCCATGCGTCATGTCGGCCCGAGCCGCGTGGAGCTCGGTACCCGCACCATCTTCAACCTACTTGGCCCCCTGTCCAATCCGGCTGGCGCGAAGCGCCAACTCCTTGGCGTTTTCTCACCCCGTTGGCTGCAGCCCATCGCGGAAGTGCTTCGTGATCTCGGATCGGAGACGGTCTGGGTCGTCCACGGCGACGGCATGGACGAGATCACCACCACCGGCACTACCCACGTGGTCGCGCTTGAAGGTGGCGATATCCGCAGCTTCGACCTGACGCCTGCCGACTTTGGGGTCCCAACGGCATCGATTGCCGATCTGAAGGGCGGCGACGGGGTGGCCAATGCCGCCGCCTTGCGCAAGGTGCTTTCCGGTGCGAAAAATGCCTATCGCGATATTTCGCTCTGCAACGCCGCCGCCGCGCTGATCGTGGCCGGCAGGGCGGAAACGATCATGGACGGCATGCGGCTCGCAGCGCATTCGCTCGACAGCGGCAATGCCGCGGCTGCGCTCGATCGTCTGGTCGCTGTTTCCAATGATGAGGATTGAGACCGTCATGACGGACATCCTGAAGAAGATCGAAACCTACAAGCGTGAGGAAATCGCGGCAGCCAAGTCGCGCGTGGCGCTCAGCGAGCTGAAGGCGCGTGCAGCTGATCAAACCGCTCCCCGCGGCTTCTACAAGGCACTGAAGGCCAAGGAGCAGGCCGGCGCCTTCGGACTGATCGCCGAGATCAAGAAGGCAAGCCCGTCCAAGGGGCTGATCCGCCCGGATTTCGATCCGCCGGCACTTGCCCTCGCCTATGAAGCTGGCGGCGCTGCCTGCCTTTCGGTGCTCACCGATACGCCGAGCTTCCAGGGTGCACCGGAATTCCTGACGGCGGCTCGCGATGCCTGCTCCCTGCCTGCCCTTCGCAAGGACTTCATGTTCGACACCTACCAGGTCCATGAAGCCCGCGCCTGGGGTGCGGATTGCATCCTGCTCATCATGGCTTCGCTCACCGATGACGAGGCGAAGGAGTTGCAGGACGAGGCCTTCGGCCTCGGCATGGATGTGCTCGTCGAAGTTCATGATGCGGAAGAGATGGAACGGGCTTTGAAGCTCTCCTCGCCGCTGATCGGCATCAACAACCGCAATCTGCGCACTTTCGAAGTCAGCCTCGAAACCAGCGAGAAGCTCGCAGCCATGGTTCCGCCTGATCGCCTGCTGGTCGGCGAAAGCGGCATCTTCACCCACGACGATTGCCGGCGCCTCGAAAAATGCAGCATCACCACCTTCCTCGTCGGCGAGAGCCTGATGCGCAAGGAAGATGTCGCCGGCGCGACACGCGCGCTCTTGACTGGCGAGACAGCAATTCAGGCGGCTGAATGATGGCTGAAGAGCCGCGCCTCACCCATATCGGCGCTTCCGGTGAAGCGCATATGGTCGATGTCGGCGATAAGGCCGAAACCAGTCGCTCGGCGACCGCCGAGGGCTATGTTCTCATGCAGCCGGATACGCTGAAGCTCATCCGCGAAGGCAATGCCAAGAAGGGCGATGTGATCGGCACGGCACGCCTTGCCGGCATCATGGCCGCCAAGAAGACTTCCGATCTTATTCCCCTCTGCCATCCGCTGATGCTGACCAAAGTCTCGGTGGAAATCGCGGAGGACGAAACCTTGCCCGGCCTGCGGGTGACGGCAACGGCGAAACTCACCGGCAAGACCGGTGTCGAGATGGAAGTGCTGACCGCCGTTTCGGTGGCCTGCCTCACGATCTACGACATGGCCAAGGCCGCCGACAAAGGCATGGAGATCGGCGGCATCCGTCTCCTGGAAAAGACCGGCGGAAAATCGGGCATCTATCGCCGCGAGGAGGATTGAGCCATGGCACTGGTGCCTGTTTCGGAAGCGAGGAACCGCCTGCTCGATAATGCCGGACCGCTTACCGGGACCGAGATGGTGCCGCTCTCCGAGGCAAACGGCCGCGTTCTTGCCGAAGACGTGCTCGCCCGTCTTACCCAGCCGCCTTTCGATGCTTCCGCCATGGACGGCTATGCGCTGCGCTTGGAGGATGCTCCGAATGCCGGCGCTGAATTCACGGTCATCGGCACCGCCGCCGCGGGTCACACTTTTGCGGGCCGCGTCAGCAAGGGAGAGGCCGTGCGCATCTTCACCGGCGCGCCGGTGCCGGAAGGCGCCGATTCCATCCTCATCCAAGAGGATGCCGAAAAGCTCGACGGAGACCGCATCCGCGCAAAGATCGAAGTCTTCAAGGGACGCCATATCCGCCCGCGTGGCCAGGATTTTACCGAAGGCGAAACGGTGCTGCCGGCAGGTACGCTCCTCGACTTCTCGCATCTGACGGTTGCCGCCGCCATGAACCATGCACGGCTTCCCGTCTTCCGCCGCCCCAAAGTCGCGGTTCTCGCCACCGGCGACGAATTGGTCCCGCCCGGCGGCGAGCCCGGCGAAGCACAGATCATCGCCTCCAACACTTTCGGCATTGCGGCTCTGGTGCGCGACAACGGCGGCGAGGTGCTCGATCTCGGCATCGTGCCGGACCGGCAGGAGGCGATTGCCGAGGCGATTGGGCAGGCCCGCGCCGCAGGGGTCGATGCGCTGGTAACGCTCGGCGGGGCTTCCGTCGGCGACCATGATCTTGTGCAGGCAACGTTGAAGGATGCCGGCATGGCGCTGGATTTCTGGCGCATCGCCATGCGTCCCGGCAAGCCGCTGATGGTCGGCAGGCTCGGAGAAATGCAGGTGCTCGGCCTCCCCGGCAATCCGGTCGCGAGCCTCGTTACCGGAATACTCTTCCTCGAGCCGCTGCTCCGAAAACTTGCCAATCTGCCGAAACGGCGGCGCGAGGCTCAGGCCATTACCGTCACCGCACTTTCGGCCAATGACCAACGCCAGGACTATCTGCGCTCGAAACTGACGATCGATCGCGACGGCAATCTTCTGGTCGAACCTTTCCGGAAGCAGGATTCGTCGATGATGAAGATTTTCGCGCATTCCGATGCGCTCATCATCCGCCCTCCGCATGCGCCGGAACTGCCGGCCGGCTCGCCCTGCTCCATCCTGTTGATAAGGCCCTGATCCGGTCTCCGAGAGACTATATTCCCTCACCGGGATCGGCATAGCGCGCTCGCGGACGGATCAAATGACCGCTTTCGATCTGCTCGATCGCATGCGCCAGCCATCCGACGGTACGCGCAAGCGCGAAGATGACCAGTGGCGCATCGTCTGGTAGTTCGAACGTATCGGCGAGCGCCGCCAGCGCGAAATCGATGTTGACCGGTTCGCCCAGCAATTCCTCTCCGGCTTCCGCCAGCGCCGTGAAAAGCGGAGGCGCCTCGAAGCTCGCCATCAATGCCCTGGCGCGAGGATCGCCGTGCGGGTAGAGCCGGTGGCCGAAGGCGCTGACGAGGCCTTCAGAAGAAAGCACGCCACGGATCGCCTCACGCACGCCGACGGAAGCAGCCTTCTCCTTCAGCGCCGTCACACCGAGCCAAGCGCCGCCGTGCCTGGGCCCCGTCAGGGTGGCAAGGCCCGAGAGCGTTGCTGCCGAAAGCGCCGCCCCCGAAGAGGCCGTCACACGGGCCGCGAAAGCGGAAACGTTGAGTTCATGTTCCGCCAGGAGCACGAGCGCCCTGCGGATCGGATCGGCCGCCTCCGGCCTTCGCCAGCCACGCGCCAGCCGCTCATGCAGCGGTAGAGGCTCCGGCCAGGGCGCAAGCGCGGCGGCAACGCTCGACAATACATCTACCGCCTCCGCCCGCAGAACGAAGGGTTTGCGCCCGAGCGCCGGCAGATCGGTCATCACCCGAGCCGCGAGCCTGCCGAAGGCGGCCTCCATGCGCGAAGCTTCTCCTTCCGCCATGCCCGCTTCCACGCGAACCTCCGAGGTCCCCCAGAGAAGAGCCGCAACCTCCTCAAGGGTCGCATGAGCCGAAAGATCGACCGCATCGTTGCCGCGATAGGAAAGCTGCTCGCTGGAAATCGAAGAAATCGTCGTTGGCAGAACCGGATCGCCCCAGCGGATCGCGTCCGCGGCCACGGCCGATGACTTTCGGCGGCCCGCATGGCGTTCCGCCAGGCGCTTCACGTCGTCGAGCTGGTAGAGGCTGCGGCGTGGATCCGCCGGATCGGGCTTGGCGCGGATGCGTCCGCGGCTGACATTGGCATAGAGCGTCTGCGGTTTGGTTCCCAGCAGCGCGAGTGCCTCTTCGGCGGTGATCCAGAGTGCGTTCATATTGATCGTTTATATCAAGATTGACGTCAATGCTTGTAGGTTCGATCATCCCCTCCGTAAAGGAGAAACACCATGAACAATGGACTTGAGGACGTCATCGCCGCCGAAACCCGGCTCTCGGACGTGGATGGAGAATCGGGCCGCCTGATCATCCGCGGCGTATCGCTCGACCATCTCGCGACGCAGGCGACATATGAAGACACGGCCGCCCTGCTGCTGGACGGCTTTTTCGATCGCCCGATCTCTGTTTCTGAGCTGAGGGTACAGCTCGGCCAGGCCCGCGCCGAGATCTTCGCGAATGTCCGGGCCATGGAGGTCATGCTGGAAAAGCTGCCGCCGGTGGATGCGATGCGCGCGCTGATTGCCCGACTCCCCGATGGCGAGGATTTCGAGACCGCTTTGCATCTCCTGGCGGCACCGGCCGTATTCCTGCCCGCCGTGCTGCGGCTCCGGAAGGGCGAAACCCCGATCGCCCCGAACCCGTCGCTGTCGCAGTCGGCAGATATTCTGGCTATGCTGGACGGCTCGCCGCCGAGCAAGGAACAGGTAGCGGCGCTCGATGCCTATCTGGTCACGATCTCCGACCATGGGCTCAATGCCTCGACCTTCGCATCCCGCGTGATCGCCTCCACCAAGGCAGGCCTCACCTCCTCGGTTCTCGCGGCCGTGAGCGCGCTCAAGGGGCCGCTGCACGGCGGCGCGCCCGGCCCGGTCCTCGATATGCTGGACGCCGTGGGCAGCGAAGCGCATGCCAAGACCTGGCTTGGCGAGGCGCTCGATCGCGGCGAACGATTGATGGGTTTCGGCCATCGCATCTATCGTGTGCGCGATCCGCGCGCCGATGCGCTGAAGGGCGCATTGAAGCCGCTCGTCGCCACCGGACAGGTCGATCGGGCCCGCATTCGGCTCGCGGAAGCCGTCGAGCAGGCGGCGCTTGCAATCCTCAAGGAACGGAAGCCGAATCGGCCGCTCGAGGTCAATGTGGAGTTCTATACGGCCCTGCTCCTGGAAGCGCTCGGCTTTCCGCGCGAGGCCTTTACGGGCGTATTCGCCATCGGCCGCACGGTCGGCTGGATCGCCCATGCCCGCGAACAGACGCTGGAAGGCAGGCTGATCCGCCCGCGATCGGTCTATGTCGGGCCACTGCCGCAGGCAGCATAGCGAACCTTCAAAGAAAAACCCGGCCTTGGCCGGGCTTTTTAATGCATTAGACGAGGCGGCTCTGTTCCAGCGCCGCTTCGATGAAGCTGGCAAACAGCGGATGCGGATCGAGCGGGCGGCTCTTCAGCTCCGGATGATACTGCACGCCGATGAACCAGGGATGGTCCGGATATTCGATCGTCTCCGGCAGGAGGCCATCCGGCGACATGCCCGAGAAGACCAGGCCGCAGCTCTCCAGACGCTCCATATAGTCGATGTTCACCTCATAGCGGTGGCGATGGCGCTCGGAAATATCGGTCGAACCGTAGATCTCGGCGATCTTGGTGTCCTTCTTCAGCGCCGCCTGATAGGCGCCGAGACGCATCGTGCCGCCGAGATCGCCGGAGGCAGAGCGCTTCTCCAGCTCGTTCCCCTTCACCCATTCCGTCATCAGGCCGACGACCGGCTCCGAGGTCTTGCCGAACTCCGTCGAGGACGCCTTTTCGATGCCGGCGAGATTGCGGGCCGCTTCCAGCACCGCCATCTGCATGCCGAAGCAGATGCCGAAATAGGGCACGTTCCGTTCGCGGGCAAAGCGCGCCGCATTGATCTTGCCTTGAGCTCCGCGCTCGCCGAAGCCGCCGGGCACGAGGATGCCGTGGACCTTTTCCAGGTAAGGGGCCGGGTCCTCCTTCTCGAAGACTTCCGACTCGATCCACTCGAGCTTGACCTTGACGTGATTGGCGATGCCGCCGTGATGCAGCGCCTCGATCAGCGACTTATAGGCATCCTTGAGGCCGGTATATTTGCCGACGATGGCGATCGTCACTTCGCCTTCCGGCGTGTGGATACGGTTGCAGACCTCTTCCCAGGGATCGAGGCGCGGCTTGGGCGCCGGCTCGATGCCGAAGGCCGCCAGCACTTCCGAATCCAGCCCTTCCTTGTGATAGGCCATGGGCACGTCGTAGATATTGGCAACATCGAGCGCCTGGATGACGGCCGACGGACGAACATTGCAGAAAAGCGAGAGCTTGCGGCGCTCGGCTTCCGGGATTTCCCGGTCGGCGCGCACCAGCAGGATGTCCGGTGCGATGCCCAGCGCCTGCAATTCCTTGACCGAGTGCTGGGTCGGCTTGGTCTTGAGTTCGCCCGCGGCCGGGATATAGGGCATCAGCGTCAGGTGAAGATAGACGGCGCTGCCGCGCGGCAGGTCGTTTCCGAGCTGGCGGATCGCTTCGAGGAAGGGCATTGCCTCGATGTCGCCCACCGTGCCGCCGATTTCGCAGATCACGAAATCATAGTCTTCATTACCCTCGGTGACGAAATCCTTGATCTCGTTGGTGACGTGCGGGATCACCTGTACGGTCGCGCCGAGATAGTCGCCGCGGCGTTCCTTGTCGATGATGTTCTTGTAGATGCGCCCTGTAGTGATGTTGTCGGTCTTGGTGGCCGAACGGCCGGTGAAGCGTTCGTAGTGACCGAGATCGAGGTCGGTTTCCGCACCGTCGTCGGTAACGAAGACCTCGCCGTGCTGGGTCGGGCTCATCGTGCCCGGATCCACGTTCAGATAGGGGTCGAGCTTGCGAAGCCGCACCCGATAACCACGGGCCTGCAACAACGCTCCGAGTGCCGCGGCGGCAATTCCTTTTCCGAGGGAGGAAACCACGCCGCCAGTGATGAATACATATCGCGCCATGGGAGTCATCGGATACCTTTTCATTAGTGATTCCGCCAGCCCAAATCGTCCGTTTGATGAAAAACGGCTGTGGAATCTTCACAAAAGAAAACCGGCAGGCTTTTGGCCTGCCGGAGATTGAAGTCGTTACCGCGCCTTATTGGCCGGTCGGTACACCCGTCGGAGCCGCGGGAGCGGGCTCTGCAGGTGCGGCACCATTGGTGGGTGCTGCGGGCGCCGCCGCATTCGGTGCGGCAGGAGCCGGGGCGGCCGCGCCGGAATCGGAAGGTACGCCATTGCCGGCCGGCGCGGGTGTCTGCTGCGTCGGCGCCGGGCCGAGCGAATCGAGAATGCCGTTGCCGGAGCCCTGGGTTGCCGGGATCCGATCGAGAATATCGGTCGGCCGGGACTGGTAGCGCGCCAGAATGCCGAGCGTCAGCGACGTGATGAAGAACAGCGTCGCGAGGATGGCGGTGGTGCGGGTCAGCGCATTGGCCGTGCCGCGGRCCGACATGAAGCCGGAGCCGCCGCCGACCCCAAGTCCGCCGCCTTCCGAGCGCTGGATCAGCACGACGCCGACGAGCGCAAGCACGATCATGAGATGGATGACGATAAGAACGGTCTGCATGATACAATCCATGCCTCTCCGAAGGAGGCAACAATAAAAGGTTGGCGGCTCTTTACATGAGGCTGGCGCGCATTCCAAGCCCTTCCGGACGTTTTCGAAGGATTACGCCGTAAGCCCCTCATAGACGCCGTAGATGGCGAGGAAATCCGAGGCTTTCAAGCTCGCGCCGCCGATCAGCGCGCCGTCGACATTGGCGATGCCCATCAGCTCCGCGGCATTGCCCGGCTTCACCGAGCCGCCATAGAGGATACGCATCTTCTTCCCCTCGCCGCCAAACCGCTTCGCGAGTTCGGCGCGCATGAAGGCATGCGCCTTCTCCACATCCGCAACGGTCGGCGTGACGCCGGTGCCGATCGCCCATACCGGCTCGTAGGCGATCACGGTGTTCTCCGCCCTCGCTTCGTCCGGAACGGAGCCGGCAAGCTGGCGCTTGAGTATATCGAGTGTCTGGCCGGCATCCCGCTCTCCCGCAGTCTCCCCGATGCATATGATGGCGGTAAGCTCAGCGGCATGGGCGGCCTTGGCCTTGGCGCAGATAAGATGGTCCGTCTCGGCGTGATCGCTGCGGCGCTCGGAATGCCCGACGATCACATGCGTACCGAAGCAATCGGCGATCATTTCGGCCGAGATATCGCCCGTATGCGCGCCGGAAACCTCCTGGTGGCAATCCTGCGCACCGATCTTCAGCGGACTGTCGGTGGCAAGCGCGGTGGAGACGTAGAGCAGCGTCACCGGCGGGCAGATCAGCGCGTCCACCTTGTCGGGAAGTCCACTCCTCGAAACGCCCTCGGCAATTGCCTTGATCTGATCCAGCGAGGCACGCGTGCCGTTCATCTTCCAGTTTCCCGCCACCAGCGGGCGCACATCAGGCGTCATCGATCGTGATATCCCCTTCCAGCGGCCACCGCGAGCGGCCGATCCTAAAACGTCCCGGAAGGTTTTAGACAGGTCTCTCGGAAAATCCATGAAAAATGACGGAATCTCTGCAAACGACGAAGGATTCCGCCATGAATGACGGCTTCCCGGTCTCTCAGCGCGCCGTCAGCAGGAAATTGAGCACTTTTCGCCAGTCCGTCATCCGGATGGGCGTGCCGTGAGTGCCGGTTTCGAAAAGCGTGAAGCGGGCTGGATAACCGCCCGCCTGAACCCGCCCGAAGATCGCCTCCTGCTGCTTTGCCGGATAGACGCTGTCGGCGCTGCCATGGGCGAAATAGACCGGCAGGCGAAGTTTTGCGGCCGCCGTCGCCGAATAGTCGACATCCGGAGGACCGCCGAGCAGCACCATTCCCTTGAGATGCCRCACCGCCTCAGCATCACGGCTGATGCCGGAGCAGATCATGCCGCCCATCGAGGCGCAAGCAAGGATCACCGGCCGCCCCCCTGATTGCTCGAAGGAATAGCGCACGAGCGCCGCGATATCCTTCACGCCCTTGTCGTCGAAGGAGGTGACGCTCGGCGAGTAATAGGTGCCGCCATTGCCGGCGGTCAGGTTCTTCAGCCGGTTGAAATTGCCGCCGAAGGAATAGTCGTTGACGCCGAGGCGCCGGTCGCCGCCCCGCCCATGGATGAAGATCACCGTGAAGGCGGCGCCCTTTTCCTGTCCCACTCTGGTGACATCGATGCGCCGGCCGCCGAGATCGAGCGTCTCGTCCTGCTGCTCGCGCCTCACCGCGGTCGAGACATAGGCACTCTTCACCCGGCGCTCCGGCACCTGGTCGCGCCCGTTGATATCGCGCATTTCCTGGTAGTCGATCACCTCGTATGCGCCGCCATCCCTGCTTTCCAGCACGGTCTGGCGCGAGAAGAGCTCGTCCTTGAATGGCCTGATCGGCCCCTGCTGCGCACTGGCGGGAATTCCCGCCAATGCCGCAAGCCCGACGAAAATCGCGCCTCGGATGAAATGAACTGTGGACATGGCGCCTTCTCACCGCTTGTTCGAGGCTTGGCTGCTTGCCATTACCGATACACGGCCGCATTGGTCACGGAAAACCGTTTCCCTGCGGCATCGCGAAAAAGCCGGGTTTCTGGCACAATCGCAGGTGATTCGAAACAGCATGAGATGGGTATGGCCTCTTCCTCCGCACCCCGACAGGTAGTATCGACGCAGCCGATGGATGACAATAACGACCTTTTTGCGGAACTTCCCGTAGCCGCTGCAAAGCCCGTTGACCTTGAGCCGACGCCTTCGGCGCGCGCGTCGGAGCCCGCTTCGCCGCGCCCTGCCCCGGCAGGCACGGGCGACGATTACGGCGCTTCCTCCATCCGCGTGCTCGAAGGCCTCGAGCCCGTCCGCATGCGGCCCGGCATGTATATCGGCGGCACGGACGAAAAGGCGCTCCACCACCTGTTTGCCGAAGTCATCGACAATTCGATGGACGAGGCGGTCGCCGGCCATGCGGATTTCATCGAGGTCCATCTCGATGCCGAAGGCTATCTCACGGTGACCGACAACGGCCGCGGCATTCCCGTCGAAAACCATCCGCAGGTGCCCGGCAAGTCCACTCTCGAAGTCATCATGACCAAGCTGCATGCCGGCGGCAAGTTCGACGGCAAGGCCTATGAGACCTCGGGCGGCCTGCACGGCGTCGGCGTCTCGGTGGTCAACGCGCTTTCCGATTTCCTGGAGGTCGAGGTCGCCCGTAACCGCAAGCTCTACCGCCAGCGCTTTTCCCGTGGCACCCCCCAGGGCGGCCTGGAGCATCTCGGCGACGTGCAGAACCGCCGTGGCACGAAGGTGCGCTTCCACCCCGATCCGCAGATTTTCGGCGATCATGCGAAATTCGATGCCGGCCGCATCTTCCGCATGGCCCGCTCCAAGGCCTATCTCTTCGGCGGCGTCGAAATCCGCTGGAGCTGCGACCCCGGCCAGGTGCCCGCGGGCGGCGAAATTCCTGAAAAAGCCGTCTTCCATTTCCCTGGCGGACTGAAAGATTATCTCTCCGCGACGCTCGGCAAGGAATTCACCGTCACGCGCGAGATCTTTGCCGGCCGCACGGAAAAGACCGGCGGCCATGGCGCGCTTGAATGGGCGATCACCTGGTATGGCGGCGATCCGCAGATCCATTCCTACTGCAACACCATCCCGACTCCCGAGGGCGGCACCCATGAGGCCGGACTGCGCATTGCGCTCACCAAGGGCCTGAAGAACTATGCCGAGCTGACGCAGAACAAGCGGGCCAAGGAAATCACCACTGACGACGTGATGATCTCGGCCGTCGGCATGCTCTCCGTCTTCATCCGCGAGCCGGAATTCGTCGGCCAGACCAAGGACAAGCTCGCGACCGTCGAGGCACAGCGCATCGTCGAGAACGCGCTTCGCGATCCTTTCGACCATTATCTCGCCGGCAATCCGGCGGAGGCCGCGAAGCTTCTCGACTGGGTGATCGAACGCGCCGAAGAGCGCCTGCGTCGCCGCAAGGAGAAGGAAGTCAACCGCAAGACGGCGGTGCGCAAGCTCCGCCTTCCCGGCAAGCTTGCCGATTGCTCGCAGAACACGGCGGAAGGTGCCGAACTCTTCATCGTCGAGGGTGACTCGGCAGGCGGTTCGGCCAAGCAGGGCCGCAACCGCGCCAATCAGGCCATCCTGCCCTTGCGCGGCAAGATCCTTAACGTCGGCAGCGCCAGCCGCGAAAAGCTCTCGGCCAACCAGCAGATCGCCGATCTCATCCAGGCGCTCGGCTGCGGCACGCGTTCGAAATACCGCGAGGAGGATCTTCGCTACGAGCGCGTCATCATCATGACCGATGCCGACGTCGACGGCGCGCACATCGCCTCGCTGCTCATCACCTTCTTCTACCAGGAGATGCCGGAACTGATCCGCGGCAACCACCTCTACCTCGCCGTGCCGCCGCTCTATGTCCTGCGCCAGGGCGGCAAAACCGTCTATGCCCGCGACGATGCTCACCGGGCCGAACTGATGGAGACCGTCTTCAAGGGCAAGAAGGTCGAAATCGGCCGTTTCAAGGGTCTCGGCGAGATGATGGCGTCGCAGCTGAAGGAAACCACGATGGATCCCGAAAAGCGCACGCTGCTGCGCGTCGAGATCGACGATGTGGATTTCGAAGGCACCCGCGAGGCTGTCGACAATCTCATGGGCACGAAGGCCGAGGCCCGTTTCCGCTTCATCCAGGAACGCGCCGCCTTCGCGGAAAATCTCGATATTTGACCGGCTCAGAAAAGCGCAAGCCGTGTCGGACCGGGCGCGCGAAAGTGTCCGGTCCGCTTTTGTTCATATTTCTATCGCATCTACCGGCTACGCCCTATAAGTAAGCTTCATTTTAAACCCATTGGGGCTACACTTGTACGATTGACCTCGGCAGCCCACATGCCAGCGGTCACAGGGAGCAGGAACGAACCGTGAGCGTAGTTGACGATAAGAAGCAGCCGAAGGGGCCTCGCTGGCTCGGGCCGGTGGCTCCGAGCAGGATTGCCCTCATTCCGCCTATTTCGGCGGCGCGCTGGCTCCTTGTACTGGTCGTCATCGCCGGTATCTATTTCTTCCACGGCTTCGTCGTGCCGGTTCTGGCGGCCCTCGTCATCGGTTTTGCAAGCTGGCCGCTCTATCGCGAGCTGCTGCGCCGCATAGGCGGAAACACCACGGTTGGGGCGTCGCTCGCCATCCTCTTCATCCTGACCTTTCTGATCGTGCCGATCGGGATCGCGGTCTCCTACGCCATCGGCGAACTCCGCGAATGGATCGGCTGGGCGGTGGAGGCCAACCGCGTCGGCGCGCCGCCGCCGGAATGGATGCTTGCGCTCCCCTGGGCCGGCGCATGGCTCGGCGAACAATGGCGCCACTATATCGGCACTCCGGGCGCGTTCGGGGAACTGATACAGCTCGTCAGCGGCGCCAATATCGGCAATATCTACCGTGCCGTGGTGGCAGCGGGCGGTGGCGCATTCCATCTGCTCCTCAGCCTGCTTTTCATGCTGATCGCGCTTTTCTTCGTCTATCGCGACGGCGCGGCCTTCACGCGCCAGATCGATCTTCTCGGCGAGCGCATCCTCCCGAACCGCTGGGAGCGCATGTCCCGCGTCGTGCCCGCCACCATCAGCTCCACCGTTACCGGCATGACACTGATCGCCATCGGCGAAGGTATCGTGCTCGGCATCGCCTACTGGATCGCCGGCGTCCCCTCGCCCGTCACCCTTGGCGTGTTGACCGGCATCATGGCTCTCATCCCCGGCGGAGCGCCGCTCTCCTTCACGCTGGTGTCGATCTATCTCGTCGCAAGCGGCTCCTATTTCGCCGGCATTGCGCTTTTCGTCTGGGGCACGGTGGAGCTTTTCATCGTCGACAAGACGGTGCGGCCGAGGCTCGTGGGCGGACCGATCAAGCTGCCCTTCCTGCCGACCTTCTTCGGCCTCGTCGGCGGCGTGAAGACCATGGGTTTCCTCGGCCTTTTCATCGGCCCGGTCCTGATGGCGCTCATCGTGTCCATCTGGCGCGAATGGATACGCGAGATAAAGCTTGCCGATACAGGCGAGATAGAATCGGCCGATCTTGCCACGGGTTCCGAAGCGCCTTCCTCTCCCCCGGCCGATATGCCGGTTATCAGGAAAGTCTCCTCTCCATGAAGAGGCTGAGCGGATCGGGCTTGTAAGCGCCGAAAGGCTCGATCTCCACGAAACCGTAGCGGCGATAGAGGCCGATCGCCTCCGGCTGGTGGATACCCGTCTCCAGCCGGATCGCCGAAAGCGAAAGCGCCCTGCCACGCTCGATGAGGGCATCCATCAGCAGCTTGCCGATCTTCAATCCGCGCGCTTCCGGGTCCACGAACATCCGCTTGATCTCCGCGGTGCCGTCCCCTGCCTCGACCAGCGCGCAACACCCGACGATCGAGCCGTCCTTCCGCGCCACCAGGAAGGAAACCGTAGGCTTCTCCAGCGTCGACACATCCACCAGATGATTGCTCTCCGCCGGATAGAGCGAGGCGGCATAGGCGTCCGAGAGTTCCAGCAGCCGCAAAATTTCGGATTGGCGAGGCGGTTCGATGGCGATCGTGACGGTCATTGCATGCCCTTGGCTGAACGAATTGAGCCCAGCGTTACAGGAA
The DNA here is from genome assembly GCF_001854865.1 of Rhizobium sp. LCM 4573. Classification (GTDB taxonomy): domain Bacteria; phylum Pseudomonadota; class Alphaproteobacteria; order Rhizobiales; family Rhizobiaceae; genus Neorhizobium. The sequence continues at coordinate 30,871 of NZ_MDDW01000005.1, forward strand.
GAACAGCCATCCGGAAAGGCGCCTTTCTCGGGTCATGATTCGTCTCCACAAAAGGCCTGAGAGAATCGAGGACGGAACATGAACGCCGCCATCATCGTGATGACCATCCTGGGCTGCGACGACACCGGAGTGGATTGCCACTACATCGCGACAGCCGAACAGAAGTGGCCGACGATCGAGCTGTGCGACTCCGTCGCCGAAAAACATCTCGTCACTTACGCCAATGCTCCTTATCCGGTCATCATCGCGGTTTGCCAGAAACCGGAGGATACCGAAATCGCCACGGCGCTTCCCGAGACGGCGAAAACGCCGGAAGAGCCGGTCAAGGTAACGCCGCAAGGCGAAAGCAGCCTGGCTGCTCGTGCCATCCAGCGGGTTCGCAACGTCCTGCCCACGACGGAGGGCGTGCGCACGCTGATGCACAAGCCCGTACGGCTGATCGAGGGCAGCTATTCCTGGGTAGCCCGCAAGTTCGAGCGATAGTAGAGACCGCTAATCTATTTAAAACAGTAGCTTGCCTTTAAGTTCTCAAGCAGCCAGGTAAGCGTCGTCCGCATAGGAACGAGCGGTCGATCGCATCTCGGCCCTTTGCAGCTTCTCCACCATGTCGAGAAGCTCCGAAACGGGAGAGGCCGGCATTCCCGGCCGTCGAAATCTCTCCAACAGCAGTGCCGAAACGCTTCCCGGCGTTTCCGCGGCTTCTTCCTGCCGACGAAGGAAGACCGCATCCACGAAGACGACGGCGATGTCCCTGCCCAACCCCGCCGATTCGAGAAGCGCCCTCACCGCGTGCATTCGGCCAGTCGCGAGAATGGCCCGCACCCGCCGGTCCTCAAGGCCCGATAGATTGGCGATGGCGCCGGCGAAGAAATCGATCTTTCCGGCACAGAGCGCATGGATCAGAAAGGCTGGAGTTAGGCGGCCGGCACCCCGCAAATGCTCCACGAGGTCCGGAATTTCCTCATGCGGAACGCCCCCGGCGATCACTACTGCCGCCGCATTGCCCGCTTCACGGCCCACATGCTCGATCCGCTTGGCAGCCATTGTGGCGCGCACCAGACTCGAGCCGCTCAAGGCGGCAGTTACGTGGTGAACCAGCAGGTGGCGGACATCCGCCGGCAAGTCCCTGTCCAGCAGCAGGCGTCGGATATCGGCGCTTTGGCCGAAGCGTTCGGCAATCCGCCTCAGCGTCGGCCGGCCGATCACAGCGCTTTCGTTCTCCAGGAGGATCGTTACGTCGTTTTCTTCGCCGATCTCGACGATAGCCGCCGCAGCACCGCGCGAAAGCTGCGGGCGGGCCGCGATAAATCCTCGAATCAACCTGTCGCCTCGGCCTGCGAGAGCGATGAGGTCGGTTTCGGTGATCACCGGCGAACAGGAAATGACGGTGCAGGAAATTTCCGGCTGGTCTTCGGCAAGTGCCAGAATGATGGCGCGCGGCGCTTCGGGCGATCCCGCCAGCGCCTCGGCAAGCGCAAGGCGCACGCGTGGCGAAGGGTCGTCCAGCAGATAGGTCATCGCAAGCGCGGCTGCGTGTTGCTCTTCGCGGCCGAGCGTGGCGCTGAGATAGGCGCGGCCGAGCGCACCGGCGGCTTTCGCCCTCTCGCTTGCCCTTGCCGTTGCGGTCCAGCGAAGAAATGCCTGTACGATCACCATCAGCCTCGGATACCGGAGCCGCGTCGAACCCGACCGGCTGCCGTTAACGCTATCGGCAAATGGTTTATTATTGGTTCACCATACCCGTTAACCGTTACGGAGCCGAAGGACGGACCATCTCGAACACTTCGGCGCCGCCATCGGAAAAATCGAGATAGCCCATGCGCGCGACCGGCCGTATGAGGCCCATGTCCAGCCGGCCGTCGCGGATCACCTCGTCGCGAATGTGGATTCCGAGAACCTGGCCGAACACCATGTGGGAATCGGCATGCCCGCCGTCGATCGTCTTCGGCTGGAGGATCTCCGTAACCTTGCATTCGAGCACCGCATAGGCCTCCGCGACATAGGGAGCATCCACGACCTCCCCCATTTTCGGCGCCAGCCTGGCCAGATCGAATTCATTGACGCCATATTCCACCGCCGCCGACGAGGCGTTCATCTGCTCCGCCAGATGCCGGCTCGCAAGGCTTGCCGTGAAAACTCCGGTCTCTTCCGCATTCTTCAAGCTGTGCTTGCGGCCACTGGAAGAGAACATCACCAGCCGCGGCCGCTCGGAGACGAGATTGAAGAAAGAGTAAGGCGAGAGATTGAAGGAGCCATCCCTGCCCTTGGTACCGATCCAGCCTATCGGCCGCGGCGCGACGATCGCTTTCAGCGGATCGTGCTTCAAGCCGTGAGCGTTGGTGTCGGTGGTGTAGAACATCAGCCCCTGCCCTCGCCAGCATAGGTGACGATTTGGGAGAGTTCCGGACGCGGGCGATCCGGCACCGGGAAATCGCTGGAGCCGATATGGATGAAACCGGCCGCCTTCTCATCCGGAGCAATGCCCAGGAGTTCGAGCGCGCGGGCATCGTAAGCGATCCATTCCGTGCGCCAGTTGGCGACAAAGCCATGGGCCTCGGCGGCCATCAGCATGTTGAGGCATACCGCACCGGCGGAGAGAACCTGTTCCCATTCGGGGATCTTCACATGCGGAGCTGCCTTGCTGACGACGCCGATGACGACCGGCGCCCGCAGGAAACGGGTGCGCTCGGCCTCTTGGGCCGCATCGCTGAGCTCAGGGTCCTTTTCAAGCGCCAAGCGCAGGAACTCCGCGCTGAGTTCCCCCCGCACCGCGCCCCGGTAGACGATGAAGCGCCAGGGAGCCAGCTTTCCATGGTCGGGCACGCGTGACGCCAGGGAAAGAATCGCTTCGATTTCAGCGTCCGAGGGGCCGGGTTCCTTGATCTGTGCAACGGGCGTGGAATGGCGCTGGCGCAGGTAATCGATGAGTTTCAAGTCATTTTGCATGTGGAGAGACTTCATTCGGTACGGGAGATGGCGGGAAGGTCTTGAAATTGCCTTGTCATTGGTCTTCAAGTGACGCATTCGGTATTCAAGAGTCAATCGGTACAGAAATATGACGGGCATTTCCATCGCGGTACGCTGGGCTCTCGCGGGTGCACTCGTGCTCGGTCCGGCATTCGGTGGTCTGGCTCAGGATGCCTTCAAGAGTTTCAAGCAGCTCGACAGCACCGCGAAAATGCCGAAGCTCAACGCGTTCTCCGCAACGCCTGGCAACCCGAATGCCATGGCTTCGCGCGACGTGGCGATGGAAGCAAGGCTGACATCGGACGGCGCGGCCATGCAGGAAGGGCTCTCCTGGCGCGTCTTCAGCCCCATTCCGGGCGAAGACGGCAAGCTTCCGCTGGTAGCGAGCTCCGAGGGCGGCTCGGCCGATTTCCAGCTCCTTCCCGGCAACTATTTCGTCAACGTCGCCTTCGGGCGGGCGGGCGTCACGAAGAAGCTCGCCGTGCCGGCTGAAGGCGATATGGAAAAGCAGGTTCTCGTCCTCGATGCGGGCGGCTTCGTGCTGAATGCGGTTGCCGGCTCCGACGCGCCCATACCGCAGAACAAGCTCAGCTTTTCCGTCTATTCGTCGGAAGTGCGGGAAGATGGCGAGCGCGGCCTCGTCATGTCCGACGTGAAGCCGAACACCATCGTCCGGCTCAACGCCGGCACCTATCACGTGGTTTCCGAATATGGCGACATCAACGCCGTCGTGCGCGCCGATATCCAGGTGGAGGCCGGCAAGCTTACCCAGGCGGTGCTGCAGCATAAGGCGGCGGAAATCACCTTGAAGCTCGTCTCCCAGCCCGGCGGCGAGGCTATCGCCGATACAGCCTGGTCCGTCCTCACCGGTTCGGGCGACGTCGTCAGCGAAAGCGTCAGCGCCTTCTCCACAATGGTGCTTGCGGAGGGCGAATATACCGCCGTCGCCCGCAACAAGGACAAGATCTACCAGCGCGAATTCACGGTGAAGTCCGGCGAGAACAAGGATATCGAGGTGCTGATGCGCTACGATCCGCAGTTGGCGGGCGTCAAGGACGGCCAACAGGTATCCCAGGAATAACGGTCCCGGTTAGGGAAACCGCAATAGCAAAAAAAGCGCCTGTTCCCAGGCGCTTTTTTTCATTCGACATCATCATGGACGGCGGCACCTGCGTTACAGCTGCCGCCGGCTGTCGATCAGGCAGCGGCCGCCTTGCGCGCTTCGGCGCGACGGCGAAGATCCGGAGGGGTCGCCTCCTCCGCCAGCGATGCGATCGCCTCGTCCAGCTTCATCGAGGTCTGCGCCTGGGAACCGAGGCGGCGAATGTTGACCGAGCGCTGCTCGGCTTCCTGCCTGCCGCAGACGATGATGACCGGCACCTTGCTGACCGAGTGCTCTCGGATCTTGTAGTTGATCTTCTCGTTGCGGAAATCGGTCTCGACGATCATTCCCGCTTCGCGAAGGGCTTCCGCCACCTCGCGGCCGTAATCGTCCGCATCCGAGGTGATCGTTGCGACGACAACCTGCACCGGTGCGATCCAGAGCGGCATGTGGCCCGCATAGTTCTCGATCAGAATGCCGAGGAAGCGCTCCATGGAGCCGCAAATGGCGCGATGGATCATCACCGGCTGCTGCTTCTCGGAGTTCTGGTCGATATAGAATGCGCCGAAGCGTTCCGGCAGGTTGAAATCCACCTGCGTCGTGCCGCACTGCCATTCACGGCCAAGCGCGTCCTTCAGCGTATACTCGAACTTCGGGCCATAGAATGCGCCCTCGCCTGGCAGGATGCCGGTCTTGATATCGTTCGACTGCCTCTGGATGGTGTTCAGCACGTCCGTCATCACGCTTTCAGCGCGATCCCAGAGTTCGTCCGAACCGACGCGCTTTTCCGGCCGCGTGGAGAGCTTGATGGTGATCTCCTCGAAGCCGAAGTCCTTGTAGACCGAAAGGATCAGCTCGTTGATCCTCAGGCATTCGGCGGCCATCTGCTCGTCCGTGCAGAAGACATGCGCGTCGTCCTGTGTGAAGCCGCGAACGCGCATCAAACCATGCAGGGCGCCCGAGGGCTCATAGCGGTGCACGAGACCGAATTCCGCAAGACGAATGGGCAGCTCCCGGTAGGACTTCAGACCATGCTTGAAGATCTGGACGTGTCCGGGGCAGTTCATCGGCTTCAGGGCGAAGACGCGGTCGTCCGCTTCCGGATCGTCCGGATTGGTCAGCGCATAGGCCGACTTCACCGCGAACATGTTCTCCTGGTACCAGCCCCAGTGACCTGAAGTTTCCCAGAGCGAGGTATCCAGCACTTGCGGCGCGTTGACTTCCTCATACGTGCCGCCAAGCCGGCGGCGCATGTAGGAAACCAGCGTCTGGAACATCCGCCAGCCCTTGCCGTGCCAGAAGACGACGCCCGGCCCCTCTTCCTGGAAATGGTAGAGGTCCATTTCCCGGCCGAGCTTGCGGTGGTCGCGCTTTTCCGCCTCCGCCAGTACATGCAGATACTGGTCGAGTTCTTCCTGCGTGGCCCAGGCCGTGCCGTAGATGCGGGTCAGCATGGGATTGTTCGAGTCGCCGCGCCAATAGGCGCCGGCCACCTTCATCAGCTTGAAGGCGGTACCGACCTGCCCCGTGGAGGCCATATGAGGCCCACGGCAGAGGTCGAACCAGTCGCCCTGATAGTAGATCTTGACGTCCTGGTCCTCGGGGATCGCGTCGACCAGCTCGACCTTGTAGGTCTCGCCCTTGTCCTTGAAGACCTGACGCGCCTTGTTGCGCGGCCAGACTTCCTTGGTGAACGGCTGGTTACGCGCGATGATCTCCTTCATCTTCGCCTCGATCTTCGGCAGATCTTCCGGCGTGAAGGGCGTATCGCGGGCGAAATCGTAATAGAATCCGTTCTCGATGACCGGGCCGATGGTGACCTGGGTCGAGGGCCAGAGTTCCTGCACGGCCTCGGCCATCACATGCGCGGCATCGTGGCGGATCAATTCCAGCGCGCGCGGATCGGTGCGGGTGATGATTTCGATACGGCCGTCGGTGATCGGATCGGCAAGATCGCGCAGCGTGCCGTCGATCGCAACGGCGACAGCCTTCTTGACCAGCGACTTGGAAATGGATTCGGCGACGTCACGGCCGGTCGTGCCCGCGTCGAATGCGCGGACCGAGCCATCGGGAAATGTAAGGGAAACGGATTGGGACATGTATTTCTCCTGTCCAGTCCCGCCAACGAATGCGGGTGGTGTTGGCACGAACGCGCCTTCGCCTTCGCGGGAGCGCAGGCGAGGCTGATAAAGATTTTTCGCGGCCTAGTAAAGGCGAACGGCCGTCTAGCGCAGCATTTCGGCAATGCCGTTGACGGTATTGGCGTTGCGGAACGTCCCGATGCCGAGTTTCTTCGTGGTCATGACGGAAAGAAGCCGGCTCTCGCTCGGCTTGCCGCCGAAATCGACCCAGAGATCGCCATCGACGATCGCGATTGTCTCCCGATCCCGGTATTTCTCCAGCAGTCCGACAGCGCTCCCGTCGAGCGGCGCCCGCATCACCCGGAGGCAGACATCCGCGCCATTCCCGTTCGGGAATGGGTTTTTCGCCGCGAGCTTCAACCAGTCGTCACTGGATCGCACGATAAAGTCCACATGCCTGCCGAAGCGCTGCTCGAATGCCTCCTCCAGCACCCGTTCGATATCACCGGCCGGAGACTCCTCCGCCTCGAAGACCAGATTGCCGGTGGATACCAGCGTCCGGCAGTTCCTGAAACCAAGCCCCTCCGCCATCGCGCGAAGATCGGCCATGATGACCCGCCTGCCGCCGCCGAGCACGATGCTGTGGAGCAGCGCCACATAGATCATCGGCTCAGGCCCGCCAGAAGTCGGCGGCTTCCGCCGGCAGTTTTGCCAGAACCCGCTCGAAAGCGGCTTCGCCTACATGACGCCGAAGGACCGACGCGACGACGGAAATGGAATCGTCCGGCGAGACATTGTGATTGCCGCGAAACGCCTTCACCTCTCTCGTCAGAACCGCCCGATCCTCGAACGGCCGCAAGGGTTGATCGACATCCCAGTTGGAAACGAAGAGTGCCCTGAGCACAGGCGGCAACACATCGGCGAAGGCAAGCGCATCGCGGATCGAAAGCCGGCTACGAAAAATCGTGAACACGGCGTCGATCATCGTATAGGTCTGATTGGTCGTCTGAAGCATGGCGCCGTCCCTGACCTCGATCAGGAAAGCATCGAAATCACGCGAGGCCTGCCTGTACTCCATAGGAACCGTCATGCTTCAGCCTTTCCTGCTCGAAACGCCCCAATAGCGCCACGGCGCCCACCAGCGTTGGTGAGTGGCGAAAGCTTCCGGAACCGGATCGAGGCCGGAGGTACCGCCCGGACCGCATCGCGCAACGCGGAAAAGCGTCAGCCAGCCGCCCGTCCATAGCCCGTGCCGGGCGATCGCCTCGTAGCCGTATTCCGAGCAGGTCGGGATATGCCGGCAGGAATTGCCGATAAAACCGGATAAAGTGAGCTGGTAGAACCGGATCAGCCCGACACCCATCAGACGGCCCGGCGTCTTGCGGAAAGGCCCGGCCCAGTTTCGGCCCTTCGAGATTTTCGTCTTCGATTGGGGATGATGGCAATCGGGCGCGCTACACATCAGGCCCCTCCCCAACCCCTCCCCACAAGGGGGAGGGACTTAACCCGCGGCACGGTCCCTGACAAACAATGAGCGCCAAAACGAATATCGAGCCATGAAAGGTATCGAGGCGGCGCTGCGGAGGAAGCCCCTCCCCCTTGTGGGGAGGGGTTGGGGAGGGGAATAACCGGGCAGCGGATCATCCTGCCGCCGCCACCAGCTTCGCCTCGATCTGGTCGATTGCATCGACCACCGCATCGAAGGTCAGCATCGTCGAGGCGTGGCGGGCCTTGTAGTCCTTCACCGGCCTCAGGTAGCGCATATCCTCGAATCGGCCGCCAGGCCCCTCGCCATCTTCCTTCAGCATGGCCAGCATGTCTTGCCGCGCCTTGCGAAGCTCTTCGGCCGTGGCGCCGATCACATGGCGGGCCATGATTGAGGAGGACGCCTGCCCAAGCGCGCAGGCGCGCACCTCATGAGCGAAATCCGTCACCGTGCCGTCGCGCATCGTCAGGTAGACACGCACCTTGGAGCCGCAGAGCTTGGAGTGCTTTTCCGAAACGGCATCCGCGTCCGGCAGCGTTCCCGAACGGGTGATGTTGCCGGCGAATTCGAGGATCTTGCTGTTGTATATGTCGTCCATATTCCATACCCGTTGGAAAAGCCTAGGGTCCTGCGCCGCGTGTCGAACAAAGCGTCACCGCCCGCGGGCTATGATTAGCAGGCTCGTTCCATTATATGTGATGTCGCATCCCGATCATCAAGAAAGGATGTTTTGGCCGATTTCCTCACGAAATCGGGATAGGATGCCTTGTAAAACCGGCCGCCAGAGATCAGATAGCAGCCGGATCGTTAAAGAGTGGATCTTCGGCGGGAAATTCCGCCTTCAGGTCACGAGCCATTCGGGTGCGGCCTTGAACCGCATCAGGAGACAGTAAATGGATGCAATTGTGAAAAACTTCCCGGCCTCGAGCCAGCCGCAGGCCCGCCCCACCCAGCAGGAGGCGGAAGAAGCGGTGCGCGTATTGCTCCGCTGGGCCGGTGACGACCCGATGCGCGAGGGTCTGCTTGATACGCCGAAGCGTGTCGCCACCGCCTATATGGAACTGTTCGGCGGATACGAGCAGTCGCCGGAAGAGGTGCTGGGCCGCACGTTCGAGGAGGTCTCCGGCTACGACGATATCGTCCTGGTGCGGGATATCCCTTTCCACTCCCATTGCGAACACCACATGCTGCCGATCATCGGCAAGGCGCATGTCGCCTATCTGCCAAACGGGCGCGTCCTCGGTCTTTCGAAGATCGCCCGCGTGGTGGATATTTTCGCCCGCCGCCTGCAGACCCAGGAAAACATGACGGCGCAGATCGCCAACGTCATTCAGGACGTATTGAAGCCGCGCGGTGTCGCCGTGATGCTTGAAGCCAAGCATATGTGCATGGAAATGCGCGGCGTCGAAAAGCAGGGCTCGGATACGCTGACCACCACCTTTACCGGTGAGTTCAAGGGAAATGCAGCCGACCAGGCCCGTTTCCTCAGCCTCATCCGGGGCCGTTGATCCCAGGATTTCTTAGATGCCGCTCACCTTTGAACAGCGCTCGGTCGACAAGGCCGAGCGCGAGGCCGCTGGTCCCTTCACGCCCCTCTTCGACGCCAACGGTCTCGTGACTGCGGTCGTGACCGATATTCGCGATGGCGAGCTTCTGATGGTCGCGCATATGAACGCGGAAGCACTCGCGCTCACCATCGAGACAGGCATCGCCCACTATTACAGCCGCTCGCGCCGGAAAATCTGGAAGAAGGGGGAATCCTCCGGAAACCTCCAGACGGTCCACGAGATCAGGACCGATTGCGACCAGGATGCCGTCTGGCTGAAGGTGTCGGTCGCAGGGCACGATGCAACCTGCCACACAGGCCRCCGCTCCTGTTTCTACCGGGTCGTGCAACAAAAGGACGGCCGCGCCACGCTTGAAATTACCGACGATCAGCGCCATTTTGATCCGGAGAGCGTCTATGGCGGCGGGGGAACCGATTAACAACTGCCTCGTTTTCTGCCACGCCGGTGCACGTTAAACGATTTCGCAACCTCTCGATGGATTAATCGGGAGACTGGGATCGTTCAGCCTCAAGGGTGGTATAGTCTATGCTGAACTGGAGTTGGAATCGCCAAGATCCGCGAGCGGCCGCAGCCGATACGAGCGGAACCCCGGCTCTGGAAACCACCCCTCCCCCTGCTCAGCAAGCACCCAGAAAGGCCAAGCTCGCATTGGCGCTCGGCGGCGGCGCGGCGCGCGGGTGGGCGCATATCGGCGTCCTGCGGGCGCTGGATGAGGCCGGTATCGAGGTCGGCATGATCGCCGGCACGTCGATCGGCGCGCTCGTCGGCGGCTGCTATCTCGCCGGCAAGCTGGATGAACTCGAGACCTTCGCCCGCTCACTCACCATGCGGCGCATCGCCGGGCTGCTCGATCTCACCTTCGGCGGTGGCGGCGGTCTGTTCGGCGGCATGCGCCTTACCAAGCGTATGCAGGAGCATTTGGAAGGTCTTTCGATCGAAGAGCTCGATCGCCCCTTCGTCGCGGTCGCGACCGAACTGCACAGCGGTCACGAGGTTTGGATCACCAGCGGCAACCTGATTACGGCGCTACGCGCCTCCTACGCCCTTCCGGGCATTTTTGAACCTGTTCACTGTAACAACCGTACCCTGGTCGATGGCGCGCTCGTCAACCCGGTGCCGAGCTCGGTATGCCGTGCCTATGAGCAACCCCTCGTGGTAGCCGTCAATCTCAATTACGAGATCTTCGGCCGCTCAGCCGTCGTCAAGCACAGCGCAAGCGTCCAGCCGATCGATGACGGCCGCAGGAACAGGAGCGATGAGGCACGGGTTGGAATGACCGGCGTTATGGTGCAGGCCTTCAATATCATCCAGGAGCGGATTTCGCGGGCGCGACTGGCTGGCGACCCGCCGGATCTGGCCCTGCATCCGCGTCTCGCCGACATAGGGCTTTCGGAATTCCATCGTGCCGGCGAGATAATCGACCGAGGCTATACCGAAACCATTGCGCAGATCGGCGCGCTCCAGCGCATGCAGGAAGCGTTCGCTCGCTAGTCTATCACCCGGCGATATAAGCCTTGATCTGCTCGGCCTCGAATTCGATCTCCTGAATGCGCGACTTCACGACGTCGCCGATCGAGATGATGCCGACCAGCTTGCCGCCCTCCTCCACCGGCACGTGCCGGAAGCGCTTCCCGGTCATCATCTCCATGAGCTGATTGACGGTGAAATCTTCCCGACAGCGTAAAACGGTTGCGGTCATCGCCGATTTGACGGACTGCTGCAGCACGGAAGGTCCCTTGCCGGYGATTGCCCTGACAAGGTCGCGTTCGGTGAAGATGCCGGTAATGTTTCCCGTGGCCCCGACCACGACCACCGCACCGATGCGGTTCTGGTTCAGGATTTCCGCGACCTCCTGCAGCGTCTTGTCCGGCTCCACGGTAACCACGTTTCGGCCCTTGGCATCGAGCATGTTCTTGACGGTAATCGACATGGTTCCCTCCTAGCGCATCTGCAGGTAGAGCCGTTCCACTCCTCAGGAACTGCGCTCGCCTTTGTGGAATCTAGATCGCTCCAGGGAGGAGATCAAGGTTCCGTGATCGGAAGGCGGCCCTGTGGAAGCGGATCGAACAGAGCGAAGAGAAGGAAACCGAAGAGAAAACCGCCGATATGGGCATCCCAGGCAATCTCGCCCATATCCCCGCCCACGAGCGGCAGCCCTGCCGCAACCAGCAGATTGCCGAGAAACCAGATCCCCGTGAAGAAGACGACGGTGCGATTGCGGAAGGCGCCGAAAATCGACTGGCGCGGATAGAGATGACCATGGGTGCGGTCATAGCCGCCGCGTTCGGGAAAGGCGAAGCGGCAGGCCGCCCCCATCAGCGCCGAGACCACGCCGGACGCGCCGATCAGCAGCGTCTGGTCGCCCCAATGCAGCATGGCGTGGAAGAAGGCCGCGGCGGCGGCCGAAAACATCCAGAAAAGAATATAACGCAAGGTCCCGATGCGGCGCACCACGGGCGCCCCGAAGGCCGTCAGCCACAACACGTTGAAAACCAGATGCTCGACGCCGCCGTGCAGCAAAGAATAGGTCACTGGCGTCCAAAGCCACTGAAACCCCTGTTCGGCCAGCGGATAAACGTAGCGGAGCGGCGTGAACGCCAACTGGAACAGCAGAAAGGCACGGGCGTCCTCATTGAGGAAAAAGGCCTCGACGACATAGAGCACCGCGAGCACCGCGATCGTGACTACAAGGCTGCGCGGCAGGTTGAATATCGGAACCGATTCGCGCTCCGGAGCATCCTCCTCATGCGGCTCCTCGGCCATGTCCGGCCTGTCGCTCATTCCGTCCCTTTCTCGTCAACTTCGCCAGCCATATAGGACCCACCGGCGAAAGGGAAGCGCTGGCGGCGCTATGCGGCGCCCGCGGAAATCCCCGCACACGGATCAAACCCCAGAGATCGGCAATCGCCGGTTAACCGTCACCTGCCGCAGGTGGCATGGATTTCGCTCCGCGAGCGGCAAAGGACACGGTTCGCCTCGCGAACTGGTCCGAAACGAGACAGGCACAAGCATGCGCAATGAGGCAACCCGGAAGGTTTATGAATACTGGCTCCACATCAAGGGCGATCGTCCTGCTCCCCTGAGGAGCGAGATCGACCCAGCGGCGCTGCGCCGCCTTCTGCCCTATCTGTTCATCCTGACGCCGGGTGCCGAAGGCGTGCTGGAGTTCCGCCTTGCCGGAACCCGCATCTGCGAAATCTTCGGCCGCGAACTGCGCGGTGCCGCCTTTACCGGCCTCTGGGATGAGAACCCCAACCCTGCCGAAATCGCGCGCGATGTCATGCGCCGCGAGCAGCCCGCAATCCTCGATGGATGGACACGGAACGGCGAGACCGCAATCGGGTTCGAGGTCCTGCTGCTGCCGCTCAGCTCCGGCGAACAGATCGATCGCCTGTTGGGCTCGCTCCTGCCGCAGGCCTCGCCCGCTCCTCCCGTCACGCGCCCGCTTTCCGGGCTTTCCCTTCACGGCTGGAATTTTCTCGAAACCGATCGGGAGGCCGCGTCGGACCCAACCGATGATCCGGGTCCTGCCCGAGCGCTCCTGCGTTTTCTTTCAACACGCCTGCTCGACAACGGAGCGACTTGAAGCGCTTCGACAAAACCTTCTGTTAACCGCGCCGCGGTATGAGGTTTGTTATAGTTCCGAATGGAAAAGTATTCTCGAATGTATTCGTTTCAGCCGGCCCAGAACGCTCCTTCGCATCACATGCCGAACCAGCGGGCGTTCCAGCGGGTGGCGGTAAACGTTGCCGGCCGGCTGATGCTTTCCAATCATGAGGAATTTCCCTGCAGCGTAATCGATATGTCGCCGGGAGACGTCGCTTTCGCCTGCGAAGCGCGGCCCGCCGTCAACGAGCGGGTAATCGCCTATCTCGATCACATCGGCCGGCTGGAAGGCAGCGTGCTCAACCTGTCGGGCAGCGGCTTCGTCATGTCTATCACGGCGACGGAGCGCAAGCGCGAAAAGCTCGCGGCCCAGCTCACCTGGATCGCCAACAAGCATGAGCTCGGTCTGCCCGAGGATCGCCGGCACGACCGCCTGACGCCCCGCAACAGCCGCGCCGAGCTTCTGCTGGATGACGGCCGCCGCTATTCCTGCCGCATCATGGATCTTTCGCTTTCCGGCGCGGCGATCGACATCGACATCCGCCCGGCGATCGGCACCCCGGTTCAGCTCGGCAATATGCGCGGCCGCGTGGTGCGCCATTTTCTGGAAGGCGTGGCGGTCGAGTTCAATTCGATCCAGCCGCGCGAATCCCTCACCCAGTTCCTCTGAGGAACGGTCGCCACCCGATCGCGGTGGCCCCTTATTTCTTTTATAGCCCGACGATAGACTGTCTCCATTGGAGGCAGTCGAACTGCTATTTGACTGTCCTGAAACGGCTCGCCGCAATTTTTTTGTGCCTTTTCGAAACTTTTTCGAAGGCTTTTTCCTCTCGCGAAGCCGGTTTGCGGCCGCATAATACCCACATTTCGAGGTTTCCCGCGGCCTTCCCGCTGCGTTCGCCGTGAGCTGCAGCCGTGCATGCACGTCTCACGAAAGCGGAAGAAAATCATTTAAATACAATAAGATAGATACGACATCCGTGCCGAACCAGTGCCCCCGACAACTGATCTGTCACCCGGTCCCGTTCTGGGATTCTTTCCAATTCGCAACCCTATCGATTCAAATTTTATGAAACTTCGATTCAAATAAGGATTTGATTCTACTACTATATTTTGCGCTCGCTCAAACCCTGCCTGCGATTGTCCTTCCCATGAACGGGGAGACAAGAAAATGAACGATCGCAAGGCACTGAAGCTCGGATTTGTTGCCGCTCTCATCGCTTTCGTAAGCGCGTCTTCGTCCTTCGCGGCCCCGGCCGGCACGATGCGCGTCATCGGCGAGGCCAGCCCGCCGATCGGTCATTACGAGTTCTGCCAGACCTACACGAGCGAGTGCGAGGGCAGCTACGAGGATGCCGGCCCGATGCGGCTGACCGAAGAGAAATGGCGCGCGCTGCTCGACATCAACTATACCGTCAACACTTCCATCGAGCCGATGACCGACCAGGAAATCTACGGGGTCGAGGAACGCTGGGCCTATCCCCGCAGCGTCGGCGATTGCGAGGATTTCGTACTGCTCAAGCGCAAGATGCTCATCAAGAAGGGTTTCGATCCGTCCGACCTGCTGATCACTGTCGTGCTTCAGCCGAACGGCGAAGGTCATGCGGTGCTCACCGTCCGCACCGATCGCGGCGACTACGTGCTCGACAACATGCGCAACAAGGTCATGCTTTGGTCGGATACCGAATACACCTACCTGAAGCGCCAGGCCTCGAATGATCCTGCCCGTTGGGTCAAGCTCCAGGACGGCCGTGCAACCGCCGTTGGCAGCGTCGGACAGTAATCCTCGAGGCTGAAAGGATCACTCGATACGGTTTCCATCGGCGCCGAATAGACGCAGATGCTGCGGCGGGAACCTGACGGCCCGGCTTATCGGAGGAGCGGAGTGATGACCTGAAACTTTGTGGCCCAGCCCGCGTTTTGAATGACGGGACGCGGCGGCAGGAGGCGAGCCATGAGCGAGATGACCGAGACACGGAAACTGGCGGAGGAATATCTGCGGCTCGGCGGCCGCCGCAAATTGAAGGCCGACGACAACATCATCACGATCCGCAAATGGGAGGAAGACCCGCCCGAGGCGGAGAGGTTCTGGGTCGAGCATATCGAGCCCCTCGACCAGAGAACGCGCGAGCAGGTCGAGCTGTACCTGCCCAGCATCAACTTCCCCTGAAACATCCCTCCCGAATTGACACGCCGGCGTCCCATGGTCGGACACCGTTCATTTACTTCTCATTAACCATAACCAAGCAAAGCTGCCACAGTTGAAGCCCTTCGAACTGGAGGCATCCATGACAGGCTCCGGCTCGGCCGCCGACGACGAATCCCCGCTCATTTCCAACCGCTTCCTTTATCGGTTGACTGCATTCGTCGCCGTGCTTGCGGTCCTGACGGCAGGCATCAGTCTCGCCGGCCGCTGGTACGGGCAGCGCATGGCGCTCGCCGGGCATACCGACAGCACCGAGACCTTCCTGATCCGCATCGGCCAGGACGATCTGCGCCTTTCCGCCAACACTATCCGCTTCCGTGAGCAGCGGCATGGCGGCGCGGCCGAGCGCGTCGATCTCTATCTCACCTGGCCCGAACTGGAAGGCTACAGCGGCGAAAAACGCTTGCGTTTTGATGACCTTACGCGATCCGGCTCGCTGATTTTCCTGCAATTGTCGCAGAGCACGATGTCCGCGGACATGTCCGGCCGGCTCGCTCCCATCTATTCGCAGCTTTTCACGGGGGAAGAACCGCAGAAGACCGCCCACGGGCTGACAATGTATCGCCTGCGCATCGATAGCGGCTATGGCAAGGAAGTGATCTTCACCGCGCCGCGATCCGGCAGGCCCGCCTACGTGGTTCGCTGCCTGCTCCCCGCCGAAGGACAGGCTCCTACCAGCGGCGATTGCCAGCGCGACATCCATCTCGGAAGCGACCTTACCGTGCTTTATCGCTTCTCCAGCGCGATTTTGAACGACTGGGACCACATTGATGCCGCGATTACCGCTTTTGTCGAAGCGCGGCTGGTTGACGGGCCAGACGGAACGAATGGGCGAAATTAACTAAAACTCAGCATAATCCGGAAACCTGCCATTCATCATAAACCTCTTGGTAACGCTGTTCTCCTAGATTGGCCCAAACGGCCGCGACTGGGGAGCGTCCGGACGATGCAAACAATACAAAACGATGAGTGCGGCAGTGTCGAATAAGATGTTCACCGCCTCCTTTCCAAAGGATGGCGCAAGAGTTCCGGACCGGTTCATTGGCTATTTTCTTACGCTGGTTCTGGCATTGTCGGTATTTGCCGGCACAGCGGAGGCAGCCCCGAAATATGCTGGCATAGTCGTGGACGCCAACACCGGAAAGGTGCTTTACGGCGAAGACCCCGATGGCCTGCGCTATCCGGCGTCGCTCACCAAGATGATGACCCTCTATCTCACCTTCGAGGCATTGGAAGCCGGTCGCATCAGCCTAGACTCGAAGGTTCCCGTCTCTGCCAAGGCCGCCGCCGAACCACCGTCCAAGCTCGGCGTTCGTGCCGGAGGCTCGGTCACGGTCGAGCAGGCCATCAAGGCGCTCGTCACCCGCTCCGCCAATGACATCGCCACCGCGCTCGGCGAATATCTCGGCGGCTCCGAAGCCCGTTTCGCGCAGCTTATGAGCAATAAGGCCCGCGCGCTCGGCATGACGCGCACCACCTATCGGAACGCCCACGGCCTGCCCAATACGGCACAAATGACGACGGCACGCGATCAGGCCCGGCTTGGAATAGCGCTTCGCCAGCACTTCCCGCAGTATTACGGCTATTTCTCCACGCGCAGCTTCCAGTTCGGCAAGCAGACGATCGGCAACCACAATCGCCTCCTGGGCAATGTCGAGGGCGTCGATGGCATCAAGACTGGCTATACCCGCGCCGCCGGTAGCAATCTCGCCACCTCGGTAAAGCTCGATGGCCGCCTGATCGTTGCCGTCGTTCTCGGCGGCAGCTCCAGCGCCGCCCGCGATGCCCAGATGCGCAAGCTCGTCGCCAGCTATCTGCCCAAGGCTTCCCGCGGCGGCAGCAGCGCTCTGATCGCCCAGGCAGCACCTGAGCCCGTTTCCCCTGCTCGCCGCATGGCTGCGCTCGACCTGCCGAACAGTGGCCCGGTCCCGCAGACCCGCTACAGCGAGCAGCCCGCCGCGACAGCCTATGCTTCGGAGCCTGCCCAGAAACGGGTCATCAACGAAGCCATCAACGTCGCGATGGCCGGCGCCGCCGCCGTGCCGACCCCGGCTCCCGCCCCGGAATACATGCCGGAAGCGGCATCCGCCGAGGGTGACGAATCCTCCGTCGATGAAGTCATCACCGCCTCCACCGGAAGCCGCATTCCGCAGGTCGATGTCTCCGGCTGGGTGATCCAGGTCGGCGTCTCCGAAAACGAGAAGGCAGCTCGGAACCTCCTGCAGTCCGCACAGGACAAGGGTGGAAAGGCACTGCGCTCCGCCAAGCCCTTCACGGTCGCCGTCAACAGCAACGGCTCTCAGCTCTATCGCGCCCGCTTCGGCGGATTCGATGACCAGAAGGCGGCGGTCAATACCTGCAACGTCCTGAAGAAGAAGGGCGTCAGCTGCTGGGCATCGCTGCAGTGATTGCGATTGGCTCCCAGCCACGACAATGGCTGCGCCGGCCCGCCGGCGCGCTGAAATCTCGAAGAAGTATGGTGT
This sequence comes from Rhizobium sp. LCM 4573, assembly GCF_001854865.1. Taxonomy (GTDB): domain Bacteria; phylum Pseudomonadota; class Alphaproteobacteria; order Rhizobiales; family Rhizobiaceae; genus Neorhizobium. Next base: position 48,370 of record NZ_MDDW01000005.1, read on the forward strand.
AACGAGGTTTCCTGATGGGTACGAATGAGAACAGTGCAAGCTTTGATGGCGATCTGATCCAGTTGAAGAGCCGCGCGAGGGGCGTTGCCCTTCATCCGCTCCACGAGGCCGCGATGCGGCTCGCGGGGCTCGGCCTCAATCGGCCGCGCGAAAAGACCCGCGATCTGGTGGCCCTGCTTCTCGGCCACGGCGCGCGCGCCTGGCGCCAGTCACAGCCGGATGCGACGATTCATCTGCATGTTTCGTTCAGGTCCGGCCGGTCGCCGGTTCGCCTAAAGCTCCGCTGAGCCGGTTAATTCCGGTAAGAGCGGAATTCCCTTAGAGAAGTCCGAGTTCGGCGAGTTCGCGCCGAAGCTCTTCGGGAAGCGCGGCCACGCCTTCCCCCAATTTTCCGAGATCGCGCGGCGCTTCCTCGTCTTTCAGATAACGCCAGCCCTGGAACGGTCTCCGGGGCTGCGGCGCCGTCTCGATCACTTCCGGCCCAAGGATCAGTTCGCAGCGCTGGATGCCGTCGCCGCCGGTAAAGGTGCGAATGTCGAGAAGGTTCTGGCGCGCCAGCACCTGTCCCTTGATGACCCAGTAGAGCGAACCGCCGGTGAGCAGCTCCTCCATCCGTTTCGGCACCATGCGCGTGGTATGGATGCTGTGCGGCTCGAGCCCCGCCGCCATGGCGCGCATCGATTTTTCCGCCACCCAGTCCCGGAGATCCTGGAGCGTGTCCGCCCCGACGCAGAGTTTGATCAGATGAAGAGCCATGGCTCGGTTCAAAACCTATCCGGCTTTCAGGTCAAGCCTCTCATCGAGATGCTCCACACCACCAGCGTCAACATTCGACGACATTGACGGCGAGCCCGCCGGTCGAAGTCTCCTTGTACTTCTCGCTCATATCGTTGCCGGTCTGGCGCATCGTCTCGATACAAGCGTCGAGCGGCACGAAATGCGTGCCGTCGCCCTTGATGGCGAGCGACGCGGCCGTTACCGCCTTGACGGCGCCGAGCGCGTTCCGCTCGATGCACGGCACCTGCACGAGCCCGGCGATCGGGTCGCAGGTCATGCCCAGGTGATGTTCGAGTGCGATTTCCGCCGCGTTCTCGATCTGCTCCGGAGAGCCGCCCATGACGGCCGCAAGCCCCGCCGCGGCCATGGCGGCAGCCGAGCCCACCTCGCCCTGGCAGCCGACCTCGGCGCCCGAAATCGAGGCATTGTGCTTGATGATCCCGCCGACGGCCGCCGCCGTTAGCAGGAAATTGCGGATATCCTCCGCCGTCGCATCCTCATGGAAATGCAGGAAATAGCGGGCGGTGGCCGGGATGACGCCCGCAGCCCCGTTGGTCGGCGCGGTCACCACCCGTCCACCGCTGGCATTCTCCTCGTTGACGGCCATGGCGTAGACGCTCAGCCAGTCGTTGGCGAGAACCGGGTTCAGCCGGTTGCTGCGCCACTCTTCCTTCAGCTTGTCGTGGATCGCCCTTGCCCGCCGCTTCACCTTCAGACCGCCGGGCATGATGCCGTCGACCTTGAGTCCGCGCTCGATGCAGCCGTTCATCGCTTCCCATATGCCGTCGAGCCCGGCGTCGAGTTCGCCCGAACTCATGCGGGTCTCTTCGTTCGCCCGCTTCATCTGGGCGATTGTCAGGCCCGAGCGCGCGGCCATGTCGAGCATCTGTCTGGCGGTCGAGAAAGGATAGGGCACGCGCGCATCGCTCGAAGCCTTCTTCGAGCTTCGCAGCGCCTCGAGCTCGGTGTCGGTCACCACGAAACCGCCGCCGATGGAATAATAGATGCGCTTGAGCAGCAGCCGGCCGTTCCGGTCATAGGCCGAAAAGCTCATTCCGTTGGCATGCCCCGGAAGCGGCTGCTTCTTGTCGAAGATCAGGTCCGTCTTCGGCTGGAACTCGTAGGCGGGATGGCCGGGCGGCGTCACGCGTCCGGTCCGCTCCACCTCATCGATGATCTCGTCCATCCGGTCCGGATCGACACTATGGGGCTCCTCCCCCATCAGGCCCAGGATCACCGCCCTGCCCGTTCCATGGCCTATGCCCGTATAGGCAAGCGAACCGTGCAGGCTGGCCTTGATCGCAGCGACCTGCGCGCCGGCCGGCCGCGGCCAGTCGTTCGTGAGGATCAGCGCCAGAAAGCGGTTCGCGGCAGACATCGGTCCCATCGTATGGGAGCTCGAAGGGCCGATGCCGATCTTGAAGACGTCGAATACGGACAAAAACATGAAGCAACAGCTCCCGGATAGCGATGACGAAGGCTACGCCACATGGCTCGGATACCGTGGCAATCGCCCGACATCCGGTTTCATCAGAGCGACATACTCATGTCCATAAAATAAGAACGGCGCGGTACGAATACCACGCCGTTCTTATGAAAACAGGAAATCGGATCACAAATCAGATCGTGCCGAAAAGGTAAGCGAGCGCCAGAACCCCGGCAAATCCCGCGAGCGCTTTCAAAGTGACGCCCCAGCAGGATTTCTGAGCGGTGTCTTCCATGATCACTCCAGTCGTATTGCGAATAGCGCTGCGGCCGTCGAACGGCCGCAATGGCTAACCGTATATTAAAACGCCCCTCATCTCGCAACTGCGAAAAGCGGCGGAAACACGGCATTTACACAGATCAGATGCGCACCCCACGCATAACAATCCCGAAAATCCGGGCATTTCCCTCCTCCGGCCATCGTCTTCCACCGCCGCAATTTCATCCCAGTGGTTAACGGCACTGAGGACTTGCCGGTCCCGGCGAAGTGACGCATAGCTTGGTCCTACAGCCGAGGGCGACTCACGTCATGACGACTGCAGATTACACCGCTTTAGCCTTTTTCGCACTCCTTTGGAGCGCCTATTCCTGGTTTACCGCCGGTGGCGGCGCGCGCTTTCTTCCGCGTGCGAGCCTCAATCGCGCCATGACGGAACGCCGCCGCGCCTGGATCTACAATTCGCTGAAGCGCGACCTGAAGATGATCGACACCCAGATCCTGGCGGGTCTTCAGAACGGCACCGCCTTCTTCGCCTCGACGTCCATCTTCGCGCTCGGCGGCTGCTTCGCCTTGCTTGGAGCGACCGACCAGGTGGAGGCGGTCTTCCGCGAGCTTGCCTTCGTTCCCTATGGCGGGCGCACGGCCTTCGAGCTCAAGGTGGGCGGCCTGGCGATCATGTTCGGCTATGCCTTTTTCAAGTTCGGCTGGTCCTATCGGCTGTTCAACTACTGCACCATCTTGTTCGGCGCATTGCCGATGACGCATGAGACCCATGCCGACCGCATTGCCGCCGAACGCGCCGCCGATCAGGTGATCCGCATGAACATCATCGCCGCCGGGCATTTCAACTCGGGGCTGAGGACGATCTTCCTGTCGATCGGCTATCTCGGCTGGTTCGCCGGTCCCTATGTATTCATGGCGACGACCGCCTTCGTGATCTTCGTGCTCACCCGCCGCCAGTTCTTTTCGGATGCCCGGCTGGCGCTTCTCGATCGCGACGAGAAAGCCTGAACCAGATGAGGACGAGCTTCCCTTGACCCTTGCTGAGAGCCACAATACGTCCGGCACCCTTCCCCGCATCCGGTTGATCGACACGCTTCGCGGCCTGGCGCTGGTCGCCATGGCCTCCTACCATTTCACATGGGACCTGGAGTTTTTCGGCTATCTGGAACCCGGAACGGCAACGCAGGGGCTTTGGCGCCTCTATGCGCGGACGATTGCCAGCTCCTTCCTCTTCCTGGCCGGCGTCAGCCTCGTGCTGGCACATTATCCGAAAATCCGCTGGCAGTCCTTCTGGAAGCGCTTCGCGATCGTTGCAGGAGCGGCGCTCGCCATCAGCATCGCGACGCTTTTCGCAGTGCCGGACGAGTGGATATATTTCGGCATCCTGCACAATATAGCGGTGTCCAGCCTCGTCGGCCTCGCCTTCCTGAGGCTTCCTCCGGCCGTTACCGCCGTGGCGGTTGTGCTGATCGTCGCGGCCATGATCGCCGACAACTACATGCCGGGCCTGATGAAATCAGCCGCTCTCGATCCGCGATACCTGAGCTGGCTCGGATTTGCCGAAACCCCGCCACGCTCCAACGATTACGTGCCGCTCTTTCCATGGGTTGCGGCTCTGCTCGCCGGCATTGCGGTGGCGCGTTTTGTCCGCTCGGGAAACTGGCTCCCCCGTCTTGCGGCCTTCCAGACGCAATCGAACCTGCTCTCGAAGGCCGGGCGCCACAGCCTCATCATCTATCTGGTGCACCAGCCGGTGCTGATCGCACTCGTCTATCTCTTTTCGATGGTTCACCCGGCGGCGCCCCCCGATCCACGGCAGAGCTACGTGCGAAGCTGCGAGGCGGGATGTCTCGATCAGACGAACGATGYCGGTCTCTGCCAGCGTTTCTGCGGCTGCACGGCGGACCGGCTGATCGAGCAATCGCTCCTGCAGCCTGTCCAAACGGGCGCGATCGATCCGAACACCGATGAGCGGGTACTGACCATCGCCCAGGAATGCGCTACCCAGGCCCGGTAAGATCAGGGAATAAACGGAAGGTCAGGTGCCGACGCCGATCTCGGCAAGCCGTGTCAGGCAGGCCTCCTCGACATGATCGAGTTCGGCAAGGGTATCCTCGATATCCTTGCGCTTCTGGCGAAGCTCGTCGCGCTTTTCGTCCACGCGCTTCATCAGGAGCTTGAGCTGCCCCATCTCGCCCGGAGGTTCCTTGTAGACTTGGATGATCTCGCGGATCTCGGCGATCGTGAAGCCAATACGGCGGCCACGCAGGATCTCCTGAATCAACCGGCGATCGGCGGCGCGGAAAAGCCGCGTCCGGCCGCGGCGCTCCGGATGGATCAGCCCTTCGTCCTCGTAGAAGCGCAGCGTGCGGGTCGATACCCCGAATTCCCGCGTCAGCTCCGTAATGCTATAGTATTTGTTCACGATCGTTCCCTGCCTTGAACCGCCAAATTAATTGACTTTTACGTAACAGTCAATTTGCGGCTTACCGACAGGGCTAACTCGACAGGAACCACCAGGTCGCCAGGCCGAGGAAGGAGAAGAAGCCCGTCGTATCGGTGATCGCCGTCACGAAGACCGCCGAAGAGACGGCGGGGTCGGCGCCGGCGCGCTCGAGAAGCAACGGGATCATGATGCCGGCCATGGCGGCGGCGAACATGTTGATGAGCATGGCCGTCGCGATCAGCCCGCCGATATGCACATCCTGGAACCAGAACCCGGCCACCAGGCCGACCAGGCAGCCGATCACCACTCCGTTGATCAGCCCCACGCCCGCCTCGCGGCGCGCCACGCGCCATGCATTGTGGATGTCGAGATTGCGGGTGGCAAGCGCCCGCACCGTCACCGTCATCGTCTGAGAGCCGGCATTGCCGCCCATGCCGGCGACGATCGGCATCAGGATAGCCAACGCCACCACTTCCTCGATCGTCGCTTCGAAAAGCGAAATGACCGACGCGGAGATGAAGGCGGTCACCAGGTTGATGAGCAGCCACGGCACGCGCGAGCGCGAGATTTCGGTGACCGTGTCCGAAAGCTCTTCGTCGCCGACGCCGCCGAGGCGCATGATGTCCTCTTCGGCTTCTTCCTGGATCACGTCCACCACGTCGTCGATAGTGAGCACGCCGACCAGGCGGCCGTTGTCGTCCACCACCGCGGCGGAGAGAAGATCGTATTGCTCGAAAACCTGCGCGGCTTCTTCCTGGTCCATTTCCGCCGGGATCGGATGGTTGGTCTCGCGCATGATGCTTTCGATGCGCACCTGCCGCTTGGTGCGGAGAATCCGGTCGAGATCGACCACTCCGAGCAGCTTGAAGGTCGGATCGATCACAAAGATTTCCGTGAAGCTTTCAGGCAGATCCGCGTCCTCGCGCGTGTAGTCGATCGTCTGGCCGACCGTCCAGAACGGCGGCACGGCGACGAATTCCGAGCGCATGCGCCGGCCGGCGGATTGCTCGGGATAATCGAGCGCCCGGCGAAGCCGCACCCGCTCGGTGAAGGGCAGTTGGGCGAGAATTTCCTCCCGGTCCTCGTGGTCGAGGTCTTCCAGGATGTAGACGGCATCGTCCGAATCGAGATCGCCGATCGCCGCCGCGATCTGCGCGTTCGGCATCTGCTCGACGATTTCGAGGCGGATCGCCTCGTCCACCTCGGTGAGCGCGGTAAGGTCGAAATCGTCACCGAGCAGCCTGACGAGTGCGAGGCGCTGGTCCGGCTGGATCGCCTCGAGAAGGTCGCCGAGTTCCGATTCGTGCAGGCGGGCCACATGCTGACGCAGGAAAAGCACGTCGCGATCGGCAATCGCCGCGCCCACCATGGCGAGGAAATCGCTGCGGATCGAGCCGTCCTCGGCATAGATGTCCTCGCCGGCCTCCCCGGCATGGACGCGGACGCGGTCGTCTTCGCCGATATTGCTCATCTGCCGCCCTCGCCTGCTTTGCCCGACGCCAGGAGGATGGCGGCGGAAAGCCCATTGTCAACAACCGGATAGCGCTTTGCCAGGGAGCTCTGCCGGTCCCGAGCACTTCCCTGCTAGACCAATTGCCTTCGCCGGTCCACCCCCGCTTCCCGGAGAAGGTTGAGCAATGGAAATTTCGGCTTTATCTGAGTGCCCAACCACCCTTCCACGGAAGCTTCCATGGCCCTTTTGAACATCCTCAGATATCCCGATCCCGGCCTCTCGGTCCGTTGCGAGCCGGTACGGAGCTTCGACGAACAGTTGCGCACGTTCGCCTTCGATCTTCTGGAGACCATGCGGGCGGCTCCAGGCGTCGGCATCACCGCCGCCCATGTCGGCGAACACGTCCGGCTCGTGGTCCTCGAGCTTTCGCGCGAACAGGGCCCGCTCTTCTACATCAATCCGGAAATTCTTGAAATCTCGACCGAAACCATGCGGCATGTCGAAGGCAGCGTCTCCATGCCCGGAGCGACCGACGAGGTCGAGCGTCCGCGAAAAATCCGCCTCCGCTACCAGGATCTGGATGGAGTACGGCATGAGGAAAACTGCGAAGGCTTTCATGCCATCTGCATGCAGCACGAAATCGATCAGCTCGACGGTGTGTTCTGGCTGAAACGGCTTTCCCGGCTCAAGCGTGACCGGCTCGTCCGCAAATGGGAAAAGAGCCGATAGAACCAAAAGCGCCGTTGTTCGTTCTCCTGTCTCGACCAGGAGGAGCTGCGATCATGACTGCGAACAACGACAAGACCGAGGCCCAGATCGAACAGGATGTCGCCGCACGGCTGGYGAGCTTGCCGGACGTCGACGCATCCGCCATCCACCCGCATGCCGAGGGAACCAAGATCATACTCGAAGGTTCTGTTGATACCGTGTTTTCAGCCCGCAAGGCGGTGCTGAGCGCGGAAGCCGTGGATGGAGTGCATGACGTCGAAAGCCATCTGAAATTGACAGGCAGAAAGGATGGCGATCCATCCGCGACAAGCCATTGATCTCGATGAAGCCGGCGCACGAGCGGGTGCGCCGGCCCCGACTCCATCCAAGCTCGACCGAGTTTGAAATGACAGGAGGCGTCCATGCCGACCAAGAAGAACGCCGACGACATCTCCCGCGAGGAAGATTTCCGCGACTACGATGACCGGAACATCGACGAGGGATGGCCCTATGACGATGCAGCCGGCGCCGGCAAGCGCCCGGTCGACAATGCCCCCTATGGCCAACCTTCCGCCAATTTCGACAGGGAGCGCAATCGCGGCTATCGCGTGGACGAGGCTGATTTCGATGGGCTGGAGGAACGTCAGGCCGATAGCATATTTCCCGGCACCGAGGGCCTGGAAGACTCTGATGACCTCGAGGAGCGTGTCAGCGATGCGATCGACAATCTCGGCATCATCGACATGGATTCCATCGACGTGCATGTGGAGAAGGGCGTCGTAATTCTCGAAGGCGTGGTCGACGAGGCCGAAACCTCCCGCAGGATCGGGCGGCACATCCAGGGCATTGCCGGTGTCCGCCGCGTCGTCAACAATATGCGGCTTGCCGGCATCGACAGCCACATTCCCGATGAAGATTAGCCGACCTGCAACGCGATCTCCGGCGAGCCGCGCAACGTGTTGCTGACGGTGCAGATATCCTCCGCCATATGGGCAATCTCCTGCTTTTCCAGTTCGGTGAACTCCCCCTTGATCTCCATACGGGCGGTGAAGCGCACCACGCGCGAAGGCTCCTCGCCCGCCTTTTCTCCCGTCACATGCGCCCGCGCCTCGTCGAAGCGGTTGAGGATGCCGAGCCGGCTCGCGGCGATGCGCGCACTCAGCACGAGGCATCCCGCAAGCGAGGAATAGAGAAGATCGAGCGGATTGAACCCCGGATCGCTCGCGCCGCTGACGAGTTCCAGTGAGCCGCCGGTCTCCGTCCTCACCTGCGGGCGGCCCGTGCGCCCCAGCGTCGCCGTGACTCCAACCGGCCGCGGCTTGATCCTGATCTCGCTCATTTCTTCCTCATGATCCGCCCGAAGCGGGGCTTGTCTGCGACATAATCCAATAAAAAGCTGCAGCTTCTTGTCATAAGCTTGCCGGAACTTGACCGGATTTGAATTTTCGCGGATGGAGGGGCACCCGAAATTCCATAAGCATTCCGATCAAGGTCTGCGCTTCAGGGAGGTACATATAGTATGAATTCGTTCTTCGGTCGCCTGGCCATCGCAGGCATCGTCGCCACCACCGCCTGGACGGGCGGCGCATTCGCCCAATCCACCGAGGTCAAGATCGCCTATGCTCTTGCCCGTGATTCCCATTATGGCGCAGCCGCCGACGCATGGGACAAATACGTGACGGAAACCAGCGGCGGTCGGTTCAAGTTCACCCATTTCCCCTCCTCCGCCCAGGGCGGCGAGCGTGAAGTCATCGAGGGCCTGCAGCTCGGCACCGGTGTCCAGGCGGTCGTCGTTTCCTCCGGCGCGCTTTCGAACTTCGTTCCGGAAATCGGCGTCACCGACATTCCCTTCCTGTTCCGCGACCTCGCCCATGCCCGCGCCGTGCTCGACGGCCCGGTCGGCCAGGACATCCTCGCCAAGTTCCAGGACCGGCAGCTGATCGCGCTTGCCTGGGGCGAGCAGGGCTTCCGCCACATCACCAACAACCGCCAGCCGATCGAAAAGCCGGAAGATCTCGCGGGCCTCAAGATCCGGACCATGGAAAATCCTGTCCATATCGCCGCCTTCGAGACGGCGGGCGCCGCACCGACGCCGATGTCCTGGCCGGAAGTCATCCCTGCCCTGCAGCAGGGCGCCATCGACGGCCAGGAAAACCCGCTCTCGGTCATCGTTTCGGCCAAGCTCTGGGAGGTCCAGAAGTACCTCACGGTTTCCGGCCACGTCTATTCGCCGGCCATGCTGATCGTTTCCCCGACTTTCTGGGATAGCCTTTCGGACGAAGACAAGAAGCTCTTCGCCGACGGCGCCACCAAGGGCAAGGAAGCCATGCGCGCGTTTGTCGATCAGTCGGAGAAGAACGGCATCGAGACCGCGAAGAAGAACGGCATGCAGGTGAACGAGCTCAGCGACGCCCAGAAGGCCGAGTTCCAGAAGGCCATCCAGGCCGCTTATGACGGTTATTACGAAACCTACGGCAAGGATCTGGTCGACTCGATCGTCGCGACCAAGTAATCCGATTTGGAGCGGATCAGGGGCACCCCGCAGCGTTGCGGGGTGCTTCCGTTTCGGCGCTGCCGCCAGACTGCCGCGCTCGGGGGAATTTCACATGCAGAAGATCGAACGCATTTTCGTCGAGGCAAATCGCTGGGCGCTCATCGCCATCCTGAGCACCATGGCGGTCCTCGTCTTCCTCAACGTCATCCTGCGTTATCTCACCAATCATTCCATCACCTGGTCCGATGAGGTATCGCGCCACCTGATGATCTGGCTCACCTTCATCGGCGCCGGCATCACGCTCAGGCATGGCGGGCTCGTCGCGATCGACAATCTGCAGGCGGCCCTCGGCGACCGGAAGGCCCGCCTCCTCCGCCTCGTCGTGGCGGCCATCATGCTCGCCTTCTTCGTGATGATGATCTGGGTCGGCAAGACCTATGTGGAACGCACCATGTTCCAGACGACGCCCTCCACACGCATTCCCTTCGGCTACATCTATCTCGCCATGCCGATCGGGTTCGGGCTGCTGATCGTCCATTTCCTCTTCGTGCTCAGAACCTATCTGGCAGGCGGCATGAGCGGCTTGCAGGGTGAAAGCGACGCGCCGCCCGTCGCCGCATAGGCTTCACGGCAAACTGCAGCGCGGCGTTTGATGCCGCCTTTCGAAGTTTCCATCCATGATCATCATTCTCTTCGTCTCCTTCTTCCTTCTCCTGGCGCTCGGCGTTCCGGTTGCCTTCACGCTGGCGATCTCCACCTGGCTCGCCGTCATCCTCGGCAGCAATTACCCGCAGATCGTGGTGATCAAGGAGATGTTCACCGGCGTCGACAGCTTTCCGCTGCTCGCCGTGCCCTTCTTCATCCTTGCCGCCGAACTGATGACCGGCGGCGCGCTGACGCACCACCTCCTGCGCCTTGCCGCCCAATTCGTCGGCCGCGCCCGCGGCGGCTTGGGCTATGCCAGCATCATCTCGACCACCCTGTTTGCCGGCATTTCCGGCTCAGCGCTCGCCGCAGCCGCCGGCCCCGGCGCCATGACCATCCGCATGATGGAGAAAAGCGGCTACGAGAAGCGCTATGCCTCGGCGCTCGCCGCCGCCGTCGCGGTCGTGGACCCGATCATCCCGCCCTCCATCACCATGATCATCTACGCCCTGCAGGACAGCCGCGTATCGGTCGGCTCGCTCTTCATCGCCGGCGTCGTGCCGGGCCTCCTCATCTCGGTCGCCATGTGCGCGGTGAATTTCTACATCTCCCGCAAACGCGACTACCGCTCCATGGATATCCGCCCGTCCGCGCGAGAAATGGTCCTGAACACACTCTATGCCGTCCCCGCCATGGCGCTCATCGTCATCGTCGTCGGCGGCATCCGCATGGGCTGGTTCACGCCCACGGAAGCCTCGGTCATCGCGGTGTTCTATGCCCTCTTCTGCGGCATATTCATCTATCGCTCGCTGAAGGTGAGGGACCTGCCGGAGATCATCTTCCGCTCAGCCATGGTCACGGTCGGCATCCTGCTGATCCTCGCCTCCGCCCGCGCCTTTGCCTGGGTGCTCATCATAGAGGGCGTGCCGCAGTTCCTGGCAGATGTCATCATCGGCTGGAATCTGAGCCCGATCGCCTTCCTCCTGGCGGTCAACCTGCTGCTTCTGATCTTCGGCATGTTCATGGATCCGCTGCCGGGCGTAATGATTCTCGTGCCCATCCTGGCGCCGATCTCCTTCCAGCTCGGCATCGATCCGATCCAGTTCGCGATGATCGTCATCCTCAACCTGACGATCGGCCTCATCACCCCGCCGGTCGGGGCGCTCCTCTTCGTGGTGTCATCCGTGGTGAAGATCAGGGTCAGCGAGATCACGCGCGAGATGGCGCCGTTCCTGCTGGCTTACCTGGTCATCCTGCTGGCGATAACCTTCATCCCGGCGCTCTCCACCTGGCTGCCTCACGCGACGGGCTTCTGACCCCCAAAGAAACACGCAATCTTCAAGGCGATCGGCAGGAAGCTGCCGGTCGCTTTTTTACGTTTCGGTACGGTTTGAAAAGCGGGCAACAAAAAACCCGCCGAAGCGGGTTCTTGTATTATGGTGCGGTCGAGAAGACTCGAACTTCCACGGGTTGCCCCACAGCGACCTCAACGCTGCGCGTCTACCAATTCCGCCACGACCGCATCGTGGTAGGTGCCGATTTGCGCCGGCGAGCGAGCATGTAGCAAAAGGATTCCGGGTGCACAAGCCTGCCGTGACACATTTTTGAAGGATAAAAATCGGGCTGTGGAATACCTATATGGAACAGGGCTTTCGCCCGGCCTCTTGCCGCCATCCTTCGTTTTTGCCAGAAGAATTCCATGCTGACCCGCACCGATCTTCAGATTTCCATGCACCCCGTCTCCGGTTCCCCGCCGGTGCGCTGGCGCATTTCGGAAGGACTCGTTCCTTATGAGCAGGCGGTCGCCGAAATGGAACGGGAAGTGGCCGCCATCGCCGACGGCAAGGCTGACGAACTCGTCTGGCTTCTAGAACACCCGCCGCTCTATACCGCCGGCACCAGCGCGGACGCCTCCGATCTCATAGAGCCCGACCGTTTCCCGGTATTTTCCACCGGGCGCGGCGGCGAATACACCTATCACGGCCCCGGCCAGCGCGTCGCCTATGTGATGCTGGACCTGAAACGCCGCCGCCAGGATGTCCGCGCCTATGTAGCCGCGCTGGAAGAGCTCGTGATTCGCACCCTCGACATGATGAATGTCCGCGGTGAGCGGCGGGAGGATCGCGTCGGCGTCTGGGTGCGCCGGCCGGAAAAGCCCGCCCTGCCCGACGGCTCCATGGCGGAGGACAAGATCGCGGCGCTCGGCATCCGGCTTCGCCGATGGGTGAGCTTCCACGGTTTGTCGCTCAATGTAGACCCGGACCTTTCCCATTTCTCGGGGATCGTTCCGTGTGGAATCAGCGCCTATGGGGTGACGAGCCTGGTCGATCTCGGCCTGCCGGTGATGATGGCGGATGTCGATATGCGGCTGCGCGAGGCATTCGAGGAAGTTTTCGGCGAGAGCGTCATCGAGAACGCTTCCGCTTGAAGACGGTCGGCGGCTGTGATTGAAAGGCGCATTCTTCGGAAAGCGCCCACATGCACCCTGCCCCGACGCCTGAAAATCCCCTGAAGGGCATGGCCATCATGGCCACCTGCATGGTCGTCCTGCCGCTCATGGATGCGATCGCCAAATACATGGCGACCTTCGAGGGCATGTCGCCGGGCCAGGTCACCTTCTACCGTTTCTTCTTCCAGTTCGTCTGCATGCTGCCGCTGGTGTTCTTCGCCGGCGGATCGATCTTCCGCGCGCGGCGTCCCTGGATGAACCTGCTGCGCGGCGCGCTTCACGCATCCGCGAGCCTGATGTTCTTCGCGGCGGTCAAATACATGCCGCTCGCGGATGTCTTCGCGATCTATTTTGTCGAGCCCTTCATGCTCACCATGATGTCGGCGCTCTTCCTTGGCGACAAGGTGGGCTGGCGCCGCTGGCTCGCCATCATTGTCGGCTTCGGCGGAGCAATGATCGTCATCCAGCCGAGCTATGCGATCTTCGGCTGGACCGCGCTGCTGCCGGTCGCCTGCGCCTTCCTCTATACGCTCTATCTCTTCCTCAACCGCGCCATCGGCGAGGCCGATTCGCCGCTCACCATGCAGGTCATGGCCGGCATCGGCGGAACGCTGTTCATGGCGGCGGGGCTCGGACTGGGCCACGGTCTCGGCGGAGCGGAATTCGAACCGTCCCTGCCCGCCTCGGCGCTCGGCCTCTTCCTGCTTGTCCTGCTCGGCTCGATATCCGGCTACATGCATCTGCTGGTCGTGCGCGCCTTTCGCCTGGCGCCTCTCTCGCTGCTGGCGCCCTTCCAGTATTTCGAAATTATCTCCGCAACCGTGCTCGGCTATGCACTGTTCGGCGACTTTCCGACGCTCTCGAAATGGATCGGCATCGCCATCATCGTCGCCTCCGGCCTCTTCATCATCTGGCGGGAGCGTCTGAAAACGAAAGAACCGGCAATCGCCTGATGAGGAGGCGCCTGTCGCTTTGCGACGCCAGATCGTCGGTTCCGGCTTGAGGCGCGCCGCCCGCGCGTGTCAAAGTCCGCCCGGATTCGAAAATGCATGAAGGAGAAAATCATGGACGTCCGCGCCGCCGTCGCCGTTCAGGCAGGAAAACCGCTTGAAGTCATGACCGTGCAGCTCGAAGGCCCGAAGGCCGGCGAGGTGCTGATCGAGGTGAAGGCGACCGGCCTCTGCCATACCGACGATTTCACGCTCTCGGGTGCCGATCCGGAAGGCCTCTTTCCCGCGATCCTCGGCCATGAGGGCGCGGGCATCGTCGTCGATGTCGGCCCGGGCGTCACTTCGGTGAAGAAAGGCGACCACGTCATTCCGCTCTATACGCCGGAATGCCGGGAATGCCCCTCCTGTCTCTCCCGCAAGACCAACCTCTGCACCGCGATCCGCTCCACCCAGGGCCAGGGCCTCATGCCGGACGGCACCTCGCGCTTCTCGATCGGCAAGGACAAGATCCACCATTACATGGGCTGCTCCACCTTCGCGAACTACACGGTCCTGCCGGAGATCGCGGTTGCCAAGATCAATCCGGACGCGCCCTTCGACAAGGTCTGCTATATCGGCTGCGGCGTGACCACCGGCATCGGCGCGGTCATCAACACCGCCAAGGTGGAAATCGGCGCGACCGCCATCGTCTTCGGGCTGGGTGGCATCGGTTTGAACGTCATCCAGGGCCTTCGCCTCGCCGGCGCCGACATGATCATCGGCGTCGATCTCAACAACGACAAGAAGGCCTGGGGCGAGCGCTTCGGCATGACCCACTTCGTCAACCCGAAGGAGGTCGGCGACGACATCGTGCCCTATCTTGTCAACATGACGAAGCGCGGCGCCGACCAGATCGGCGGGGCCGACTACACGTTCGACTGCACCGGCAACACCAAGGTCATGCGCCAGGCGCTCGAAAGCTCGCATCGCGGCTGGGGCAAGTCGGTCGTCATCGGCGTTGCCGGCGCCGGCCAGGAAATCTCCACCCGTCCGTTCCAGCTCGTCACCGGCCGCACCTGGATGGGTACGGCCTTCGGCGGCGCGCGCGGCCGTACCGACGTGCCGAAGATCGTCGACTGGTACATGGAGGGCAAGATCGAGATCGATCCGATGATCACCCACACCTTGGCCCTCGAGGACATCAACAAGGGCTTCGAGCTGATGCACGGCGGCGAAAGCATCCGAAGCGTCGTGGTTTATTGAGGCCCTGTGATTCGCCGTCCGGAGCGGCCCATCGGCGCTCCGGATCGTGCGAAACCCCGCTCTCTCGCGGGATTTCGCGCCGCGCTTGCAATTCCGGCAAGCGCATCTATCATCCCATTGTTCCAACAAACGGGGGCATCCCAGATGTACAAGTTCGAAATCTACAAGGATAAGGCCGGCGAGTTCCGTTTCCGCTTCAAGGCTCCGAACGGCCAGATCATGTTCTCCTCCGAAGGCTATTCGGCCAAGTCTTCCGCCGTCTCCGCCATCGAATCCATCCAGAAGAACGCCCCCGGCGCGACGACCGACGATCAGACGGTGGCCCTCGCCTGAGTGATTTCCCCTCCCTTCATGCTTGCGACATACTCTCTCGAGCCGCGATCGACTTGAACATGCCCGGCATGTGTCATACGCGGCATTGATGTGATGCGTGCCTGAGGGACAGTGGAATGATCTATGTCGATGCTGATGCCTGTCCGGTCAAACCGGAAATCCTGAAAGTGGCCGAACGTCATGGCCTTGAAGTGACGTTCGTCGCCAATTCGGGCCTTCGGCCATCCCGCGATCCGATGGTGCACAACGTCATCGTTTCCGCCGGCTTCGACGCCGCCGATGACTGGATTGCCGAACGTGCGGGCACCGGCGATATCGTCGTCACGGCGGATGTGCCTCTGGCGGTCCGCTGCGTCGCCAAGAGCGCGCTCGTAACGGGTCCCAGCGGCCGTGTTTTCGACGACACGAATATCGGCATGGCTTCCGCCATGCGGGATCTCGGCGCGCATCTGCGCGAGACCGGCGAAAGCAAGGGCTACAATGCCGCCTTCACGGCCCGCGACCGATCCAAGTTCCTCGAAACCCTGGACAGGCTTTGCCGCCGCGCCAAGTCCGGCACCTGAGGAGCCCGGACGATGAACGCGCTGTGGCAAAGATTGAGGCATCAGCGGCACGGTCCTTTCTACGCCGGCACCGTCACCGCGCTCATCTGCCTGCCCTTCCTGCTTTTCTACCTGCCGAGGCTCGCTCCCGGCCTGACCGTGGTCGTCTTCTTCCTGATCTATCTCGGGCTGATGGCGGAGCGCATTCCCCGGCTCACCCCATCCCTTCTCAAGCGGCGCGCCGAGCGCGATGACGAACCCGCCCCCGTCATCCTCGCCGTCACCCTTCTGACGGTCGTCACCGCCATCATTTCGCTTTTCAGCGTCCTCAATCGCCAGCTCCCCGCCGGCCCTTTCGAAATCGTCATCGCCTTCGTTTCGGTGGCGCTCGGCTGGCTCACGATCCACATCATGTTCGCAATGCACTACGCCCATCTCTACTGGCGTCCGGAACCGGCCGCCGACGGCACGGGCAAGCGCGGAGGGCTGACCTTTCCCAAAACCGCCGACCCCAGCGGCTGGGAGTTTCTCTATTTCGCCTTCGTCATCGGAATGACCGCCCAGACTTCCGATGTGGTGATCACGACCACCGCGATGCGCCGTGTCAACATGGTGCATGCGGTCGTATCCTTCTTCTTCAACACCGTGCTCGTCGCCGCCTCGGTCAATGCCGTCGTCGCGCTGGCGGGCTGATATGCAAGGGAATTTCCGATGAAGATAATTTCGCAAACCACCGCCTTCGGCGGAATGCAGGGCGTGTTCGCGCATGATTCCGAAGCCTGCAATTGCGAGATGACCTTTGCCGTCTTCGTCCCGCCCAAGGCGATCAAGGAGCCCTGCCCGGTTCTCTGGTATCTCTCCGGCCTCACCTGCACCCACGCCAATGTCATGGAAAAGGGCGAGTACCGCCGGTTGGCTGCCGAACTCGGCCTCGTCATCGTCTGTCCGGATACGAGCCCGCGCGGCAACGACGTGCCGGATGAACTCACCAACTGGCAGATGGGCAAGGGCGCGGGCTTCTATCTCGACGCCACGGAAAAGCCCTGGGCGGAAAACTACCGGATGTACACCTATGTCACCGAGGAGCTTCCGGCCCTCGTCCGTCAGCACTTCCGCATCGACATGGGGCGTCAGGGCATCTTTGGTCACTCCATGGGCGGTCACGGCGCCATGACCATCGCGCTGAAAAATCCTGAGCGCTTTAAAAGCTGCTCCGCCTTCGCGCCGATCGTGCAGCCCTCGACCGCCGACTGGTCGGCGCCCGCCTTCGAAAAATATCTAGGTTCGGACCGTGCCGCATGGCGGCAATACGATGCCTGCGCGCTGGTCGAGGACGGCGCCCGCTTCCCGGAATTCCTGATCGACCAGGGCAAGGCCGACGGATTTCTCGAAACCGGTCTGCGTCCCTGGCTGTTCGAGGATGCCGTCAAGGGCACCGATATCCGCCTGACGCTCAGAATGCACGAGCGCTACGACCACTCCTACTATTTCATCTCGACTTTCATGGACGACCATCTCCGCTGGCACGCGGAGCGGTTGGGCTGACAGGGATTTAAGGAAACAGAGCCGTCGCGAGCGTCGTTCCTCCCCGCTCCTTCAGCCGGAATTCCGCCGCGATGCGCCGCGCGATCCTTTCCGCCAGAAGCGTGTCGCCATCCGTCCGGTCGAGCGCGAAGGCGGAAGCCTTGAAGCTGCCTTCGGCAATCGGTTCGCCATTGCCAACCGAGATCGCCTCGACGATCACCTTCGCCTCATGCCGGCCGCCGATAATGAGCGGCATATAGGCGGTATGGTCGATCCGGACTGCCAGGATTGTACGCGGCAAGGATACCTGCCTCACGGTAGCGCTGATTGCTTCTTCGACCAGCCGGTCGGTCTCCGCCACCAATTTGTGTGCGACATCCGCCCGCGCCGTCACGACGGCGCCACGTACATCATAAAGCAGGTTGTCCGCCGGCATGTTCGCCTGTTCCATCCGGAACGACATCAGCGGCAGGACGCAAGACAGGATAAGAAAGGAACGCGAAATACAACGGCACATCGGAAAATCCGCAAGAACGGCTTTTCCGAATGTTCCCAGATCGGGGTTAGAGAAGAATTAAGCGGCAGCCCTCAGCGCCGCGAAGACCTTCACCGCCGCCAGCATCTCCTCATGCCGCTTGGCGCGGCGATGTTCCGCCTCCGCATCGATGCCCCAATGCTCGTTGGTCCAGTCCTCGTCGAGATGTGCGAGCGTCCAGGCCTCTTCGGCCGTGATGCGGCCTTCGGCAAAGGCAAGTGCAAGCAGGGCGGACCCCGTGAGCGTCGTGATGGTGTGCAGGCAGGCAAGCGCGATCGGCGTGCCGTACTTCCCGAGCGTCACCGCTAGGGCGGCGATCGCCTCCTTCGGCTGCTCCTGCGGCATGATGCCCTCTATCAGGATGAAGCGTGCGCCGCGCTCGTTCGCCGCCCAGTCGATGATGGGGTCCCACTGTTCGTTCTGCCGGGCGACCAGGTTTTCCGGCCCTTCTGCCCGGTAGCAGAGCATATCGCTTGCGGAGAAGCGCAGAATATCCTCGAAAACGGCCTGCGTGTCTGCGGCCACGCCATCGATCGCCGTGTTGACGAGCCGGGTCACCGGCATGGTGGCGGGGTCGATCACATCCGTCTGAGCCGCCCATTCCTCGCGCAGCAGCTCGGCAAGCGCGGCAGTCGGCACGGCAAGCGGCTTCTTCGCCGGGGTCTTGACCGCGCGGCCGTCGAGCTGGACGGCATGGCCCTCCTCGCTCTCCGCCACCGTCACGTCCTTGTAGAAGCGCTTCGGCAGCGGCTTCTGCATCTGGATCTGCGCCCGCCGTGTCGGGTCGGCATGGCTCAGCACTTCGGATGGATCGGGGAAGATGTCACGCATGAGAATGTTCCCGGCCGATATGGCTCAACAGCTCGCTCGGATGGTGGACGATCGCGTCGGCACCGGCTTGTCTCAATTCCTCGACCGAGGCATAGCCCCAGGAGACACCGATCGCGGTTGCACCCGCAGCCTTTGCCATCTGCATATCGTAAATCGCGTCACCGATGACAAGAGTGTCGGCAGGTTTCATGCCCGTCTCATCGCAGCATTCCGTCACCATGGCGGGGTGCGGCTTGGAGGGGCAGTCGTCCGCCGTGCGGCCCACGACGAAATACTTGTCGAACCCGTGCGTTTCCATGACAAGCTTCAGCCCGCGCCGCGACTTGCCGGTGACCGCGCCGATCAGCAGATCCTCGCGCGGCCCGATCGCATCGATGACCTCGCGGATGCCGGGAAACAGCGGCTCACGAAAATCGAGATCCTGCCGCACGACAGTGAACAGCGACTTGTAATAGGCCATCATCTCGATCGCCTCGTCGTCGACATGCTCCTTGCCGTCCATGCGGGCGATCGCGATATCGAGGGTGAGCCCGATGATCGACTTGGTCGCCTCGAATGTCGGTTCGGGTTTGCCGAACTGGACGAAGGTGCGACGCATGGTTTCGTGGATCAAACCGGCGCTGTCGACCAGCGTGCCGTCGCAATCGAAAAGCACCAATTTCATCAGTCGTCGTCTCTCAATCCATTTTCCATGTCGAACCCCAAAAGGTTCCAGCTCTGCACCATATGCGGCGGCAGCGGCGCCGTGACCCTCAGCCGCCCTCCGCTCGGATGCGGAATGTCGATATGGCGGGCATGAAGATGCAGCCGCTTCTGGATGCCCCCCGGAAAGGCCCAGTTGTGGTCGTCGTCGAAATATTTCGGATCGCCTATGATCGGATGGCCGATATGCAACGCATGGACGCGAAGCTGATGGGTGCGCCCCGTATAGGGCTCCATTTCCAGCCAGGCGAGCGTCTGCGCCGCCGTCTCCAGCACGCGATAGTAGGACACCGCATGATCGGCGCCCTCTTCACCATGCTTGGCGATGCGCATGCGGTCGCCATCCGGCGTCTGCTCCTTCACCAGCCAGGTGGAAATCTTGTCCTCGTGCTTACGCGGCACGCCCTTCACCAGCGACCAGTAGGTCTTCTTTGTGTCGCGTTCCCGGAAGGCGGCCGTCAGCTTCTGCGCCGCCCCGCGCGTGCGGGCGATCACCAGCACGCCGGATGTATCGCGGTCGAGCCGGTGGACGAGGCGCGGCTTCTCGCCCTTCGGGCTTATCCACGCGTCAAGCATCTGATCGATATGGCGCGTCACGCCCGAGCCGCCCTGAACGGCAAGCCCGGCCGGCTTGTTGAGAACGATCACCTTGTCGTCCTCGTGCAGCACCATGCGCTGCAACAGCTCGTAGTCGCCCGCATGCTTGAGGTCCTTGCCTGCGATCGGCCCGGCCTTCTTGGCATCCACGTCCATCGGCGGAATGCGCACCGTCTGTCCGGGCTGCACGCGGGTGTCGCTCTTCACGCGGCCGCCATCGACGCGCACCTGGCCGGACCGCAGCAATTTCTGCAATGCCCCGAAACCGAGGCCGGGATAATGCACCTTGAACCAGCGGTCCAGGCGCATGCCTCCCTCGTCCGCCCCGACGCGGATATGCTCGATGCCTGACATCAAAGCTCTTTCGTTATCTAGAAGGTTTGTGCGGTCCTTAGAACATTACCCGCCCGAGCGCCAGTCCGCCGAAGACGGCGCCCAGCGAAACGGCGATGCTCGCACCGATATAGACCGCGCCGATCAGCATCGCGCCGCGCTCGAAGAGCGCCACGATATCCAGCGAAAAGGCGGAAAAGGTCGTGAACCCACCGAGGAACCCGGTGATCAGCAGAAGCCGCATTTCCGGCGAGGCATTGAACCTGCGGACGATGATTTCCGCCAGCAGGCCGATCATGAAGGAGCCTATCACGTTGACGGCGAGCGTTCCCCACGGAAACGCAGCTCCCAGGTGGCGGAGCGTCCAGAGGCCGACGAGATAGCGGCAGACGGAACCTATGGCCCCGCCGAGGGCAACGAGCAGAATGTGGTTCATGGAACCCATGTAAGCCAAAAAGAAAAAAGGTGAAATCGATAAAATGCCGGCTTTCCGGTTAAACGGTGAACAAACCGCGGCGGCTTACCTTCTCCCGAATGGAGGAAGGATTGCTATGACGCTGGTGGTGAGTGTTTCGGCCAATACGGCTGCCTATGCGGCGGAAACGCTGCGGCATGTCCGTCGCGTATCGATCAAGGATCAGGTCGCCGATACGAAGGCCGATGCCGATCGCAACGTGCGCCGGGCCGAAAACGTCAGCGATCCCGCGGCCCCCGGCCTCGTTCCTCCGGCCGCGGTCTCCATCGACGTCCTGAGTTCGGGCCGCCAGCCGCAGCAGCAGACGACGTTGCGCCAGGCCGAAGCCGCCTATCGCGAGCTGGATTTCTGAGCCTTCGCTATCCCCGCTCGCCGGCAAAGCGAAGTGGCAACCCGTCGAACCGCTTGATCTCCTTGAGAACGAAGGTCGTCTGCATTTCCTTGATGCGCGGCAGCCGCCGGAGCGTCGACATCGCGAAATCCGCATAATGGTCGAGGTCGGGCGCCACCACCTGCAGCAGGAAATCCGCGTCCCCCGCGATACTGTAGCAGGCCACCACCTCCTCGAGACCGATGACCTCCGCCGCGAAGGCTTCGGCCTCTTCGGCGCTGTGGCTGTCGATCTTCACGCGGATGAAGGCCAGCACACCGAGCCCCAGCGCCCGCCGGTCGAGCACGGCGCGATATCCCTGAATCACGCCGTTTTCCTCGAGCTGGCGCACCCGTCTCCAGCTCGGAGAGGTCGAAAGCCCCACCCTTTCCGAAAGCGCCTGGTTGGTCAGGCGGCCATCCTCCTGCAGGGCCTCCAGGATTCGCAGATCTACCGGCTCAAGCTCATTTCCCACAATCGTTCACCTTTCAAGCCGTGATTTCTGGTAGAAACTACCAAACTTGAGGCGCAGAGAAAACGAAAAGGCAGGATCGTCCCGAAGATCGGCTGTAGTTTCAGGGGCCAACCCTCACGGAAGCTATCCAGATCCCCATGAACATTGCCATGAACGACGACATCCGCCTCGCGATTATCGTGAACCCTGCCCTTTCCCTCGGCTTTCTCGCAAATACGGTCGGCGCCGTCTCCATCGGCCTCGGGGCGAAGCTGCCGCTTCTTGCCGCCCGGCAACTGACGGATCGCGATGGCCGCGCCATCGATATCAGCTCGAACCACCCCGTTCCCATCCTCCAGGCCGATGCGGATGCGATCCGCTCGATCATGCTGAAGGCGATCGACTATCCCGAGCGGCGTTCGGTCGTCGCCTTTCCGGCCTTCGCCCGCTCGCTCCACGATTACCGGGAATACGAGGCTACGTTCCCGGATCGGAACCTGACGGCGGAAACCATAGACGGTCTCGGCATCGCCGGACCGGCGAAATGGGTGAAGTCGCTGACCGGCAGCCTCAAGCTCTTGCGTTAAACAACAAGCTCTTGGGCTCAATATGAAAAAGGGCCGCGATCGACGCGGCCCTGTTCCTGTTCAGTTATGCTGGTGCCCGCCGGGTCCGGCCGCTTCCACCGGCAGCACGAGATCGACGCTGCCGGCCTTTTCGAATGTCAGCGTCAAAGGCACGCTTGCGCCCTGCTTGAACGGCTCCTTCACCTTGATGAACATCAGGTGCAGGCCGCCCGGCGTGAGTTCAACCGTCTTGCCGGCCGGAACCGGAATGCCCGTTTCCAGCTTGCGCATTTTCATCACCTGCCCCTGCATTTCCATCTCGTGCAGCTCGACGGTGCCGGCGATGGAGGAGGATGCGGAGACCAGAACGTCATCCTCACCGCCGTTGTTCTTCACGGTGAAATAGCCGCCGCCGACCGGCTGGCCGGGCAGCATCGCCTTGGTGAAGGCGCCCGTCACTTCGATATCTCCGACCTTCACCGCTTCCTCATGGGCAGGAGCGGTGGCGGCGTGATCCCCATGGCCGGCGTGTTCGCCATGCCCTTCTTTCGCCTTGGAGGCGACTTCGATCACCGGAGCCGGGCTTTCCAGCGAATGCGGATTGACCCCTGCTGCGGCAACCTCATCCCATGCAACCCTGCCATCGGTTCCGCAAAGCTGAACGGTCGGGAACGCCAGCGCGGTGCCGGCTGCCACGCCCGAGATTTTGCCGCGAACGACGAAGGTGTCGTAATAGGCATCCGGCAGGTCGCCGTTCTTCCAGCGGATCTCCACCGGACCGGACGTCACCTTGTCGCCATGGTCGTCATAGGTCTTTGCGTAGTCGCCGGAGATGACCTCCAGTTCCCAGCCGGGCTTCGGCTGCGGCTTGGCGAGTATGAAGCCTTCCGGCAGCTTGATCTGCACCTCGGTTGTTGCCTTGCCGTCGCAGCCATGCGGCACCTGCAGCGCCGCCACGACATAGCTTTCCTCGGTCGCAGACGACTGGGTGAAGGTTGCGTGCGCTTGAGCCCCGGCAATGCCGGCGGCGGCGAAAATGCCCGTCAGGGCGATCGTGTTGATGGTCTTCATCGGATGTCCTCTTCCGGCAAAGGCGCGTTTCGGCCATCGATCCGGGAATGATGTGATGCGTTCGGGTAAAGCAGTCAGGCCGCCGGCGGCGGCGCGCGGGAGTTTGGCCGGATGAGCGATCTTCCGCCAAGGATCGGCGCCTCGCCCGTCAGCGGGCTGAAAAGGGACGCCTGTTTCCGTGCAAGCCAGGCCTCGTCGCTCGGCGGCGGCAGGATGATCGAGCCGGCGAGCAGGCAGGCTTCGCAGACCGGCTTTGCAGCGGGTAACTCGCGATGCCCGCCTTCGGTGCAGATCTCCGCGAAGGTACCGTCCGGCAGCCGGTAGGCCTCGTCATAGGAGGCAAGCGGCGCGGCGGCGATGACCGGCTGATGGGCGAATCCAAGCGATAGCAGCACCGCTGCGCAGAGAATGCGCAAAAGCTTCGCCGCTGTCTTCATTCCACCCGTCATGCCCTCACCTGTTTGACCATGCTCCGATACCGCAGTTCCGGGGCAAGCGCAAAAGATGAATTGTCGCGTCCTCTCTTCCTTCGCCTTGAAGCGACGCGACGAAAATCTTGCTGACAGCGACATTTGGCTCTTGCCAAGCGGATACCCTCGCCGATAATGACGGCCAGCCCGCTGGGAGAAGCCGCTTCGATGCGGTGCCGAAGGAGCAACCGCCCCGGAAACTCTCAGGCAAAAGGACCAGCAGGCAACCGACAGGACTCTGGAGAGAAGCCTTCGCAAGGAAGGCTCGCCGAAGGGATAACAATCTCAGGCGAAAAGGACAGAGGGGGCTCGAAACCGGCGCTTCACCGCGCCTGAAACTGAGCCGGCGCGCCGTTCGATATTGGGCGCCAAACCTGGAGGCGTCCCCTTGGACGATAAGACCAACGATCCGACCGTCCTCAAGAAAACCCCGCTTCATGCGCTGCATGTTTCGCTCGGTGCGAAGATGGTGCCGTTTGCGGGCTATGACATGCCGGTGCAATATCCGGCCGGCGTGCTGAAGGAGCATCTTCAAACCCGCGCCGCCTCCGGCCTGTTCGACGTCTCCCACATGGGCCAGGTGATCGTCAAAGCAAAGTCCGGCGCCTATGAGGATGCCGCGCTCGCCCTAGAGAGCCTCGTTCCGGTCGATATTCTTGGCCTAAAGGAAGGCCGCCAGCGTTACGGCTTCTTCACCGATGAGAACGGCGGCATTCTCGACGATCTGATGATTACCAATCGCGGCGACCACCTGCTCGTCGTCGTCAACGCAGCCTGCAAGGAAGCTGATGTCGCCCATATGGAGGCGCATCTTTCCGGCTGCGACGTGACGTTGCTTGAGGATCGCGCTCTTCTCGCCCTTCAGGGTCCGCGCGCCGAGGCGGTGCTGGCCGAATTCTGGCCGGACGTCGTCGACATGAAATTCATGGATGTCTCTGACGCCAGCCTCCACGATGTTCCGTGCATCATCTCCCGCTCCGGCTATTCCGGAGAAGACGGTTTCGAAATCTCGGTTCCCGCCGAAAGCGCCGAACAGATCGCCAAGGCTTTCCTTGAAGATCCGCACTGCATGCCGATCGGGCTCGGCGCGCGCGACTCGCTGCGCCTCGAAGCCGGTCTTTGTCTCTATGGCAACGACATCGACACCGATACTTCCCCGATCGAGGCAGCGCTCGAATGGGCGATCCAGAAGGCTCGCCGCGCCTCAGGCGCCCGCATGGGCGGCTTTCCCGGCGCTTCCCGCATCCTCGATGAATTGACGAACGGCACTTCGCGACGCCGCGTCGGTCTGAAGCCCGAAGGCAAGGCCCCTGTCCGGTCGCATGCCAAGCTCTATGCCGATGCGGAAGGCCGCCGGGAGATCGGCGAAGTCACGTCCGGCACATTCGGTCCCTCGGTCGAAGGCCCGGTCGCCATGGGCTACGTGCCGACCGATTTCGCTGAAGCCGGCACACAGGTTTTCGCAGAGGTGCGCGGCAAGTATCTGCCCGTCGCCGTCGCCGCACTTCCCTTCATCACACCGACTTACAAGCGTTAACCACATGGCCAGAATTGCCCCTCATCCGGCTGCCGCCACCTTCTCCCCGTCGAGACGGGGAGAAGGACGCCTGCCGCGAACGCCCGCCTAGTCCCCTCTCCCCGCTTGCGGGGAGAGGGTTAGGGTGAGGGGCAAAGAGCCGAACCAATATCACGAGAGGAACAAATCCATGCTGAAATTCACCGCCGAACATGAATGGCTGAAGCTCGAGGGCGATATCGCCACCGTCGGCATCACGAGCCACGCCGCCGAACAGCTCGGTGATCTCGTTTTCGTGGAGCTGCCGGAAGTGGGCGCCGAGCTTGTCAAGGACGGCAATGCCGCGACCGTCGAGAGCGTGAAAGCAGCTTCCGACGTCTATTGTCCGCTGGATGGCGAAGTCATCGAGATCAATCAAGCCATCGTGGACGACCCATCGCTCGTCAATTCCGATCCCCAGGGTGCTGCCTGGTTCTTCAAGCTCAAGCTGAAGAACCCCGGWGATGCCGATGCTTTGCTTGATGAATCCGCATACAAGGACCTGATCGGATGACCGACAGCACCGATTTCCATTTCACCGATTACCAGCCTTACGATTTCGCCAACCGGCGGCATATCGGCCCTTCGCCGTCGGAAATGGCCGAGATGCTGAAGGTGATCGGCTATCCCTCGCTCGATGCGCTGATCGATGCCACCGTGCCCTCCTCGATCCGCCAGCAGGTGCCGCTCACCTGGGGTGCGGCGCTCACGGAGCGCGAAGCGCTCGACAAGCTGCGGGAGACCGCCAATAAGAACCAGGCGCTCGTTTCGCTGATCGGCCAAGGCTATTACGGCACCATCACGCCGCCGGTCATCCAGCGCAACATCCTCGAAAACCCCGCCTGGTATACGGCCTATACGCCCTATCAGCCGGAGATTTCGCAAGGACGTCTCGAAGCGCTCCTCAACTTCCAGACCATGATCTGCGACCTGACCGGCCTCGACGTCGCCAATGCCTCGCTGCTGGACGAGGCGACGGCGGCGGCCGAAGCCATGGCGCTCTGCCAGCGTCAGGCGAAGTCGAAGGCGACCGCCTTCTTCGTGGATAGCGCCTGCCATCCGCAGACCATCGCGCTGATCGAGACGCGCGCCGCCCCACTCGGCTGGACCGTCATCGTCGGCGATCCCATGACCGATCTCGACCCGGTCGATGTTTTCGGCGCGATCTTCCAATATCCCGGCACGCACGGCCATGTGCACGACTTCTCCGGCCTGATCGCCCGCCTGCACCAAACCGGCGCGGTCGCCGCCGTCGCCGCTGACCCGCTGGCGCTGACGCTGCTGAAATCCCCCGGCGAAATGGGCGCCGACATCGCGATCGGTTCCTCGCAGCGCTTCGGCGTGCCCGTCGGCTATGGCGGCCCGCACGCGGCCTATATGGCGGTCAAGGATGCGCACAAGCGCGCCATGCCCGGCCGTCTCGTCGGCGTCTCGGTGGACAGCCGCGGCAACCGCGCCTATCGCCTGTCGCTGCAGACCCGCGAACAGCATATCCGCCGCGAAAAGGCGACCTCCAACATCTGCACCGCCCAGGTGCTGCTTGCCGTTATGGCCTCCATGTACGGCGTTTTCCACGGCCCCGATGGCATAAAGGCGATCGCCCAGCAGGTCCACAAGAAGGCCGTGCTGATGGCCAAGGGCCTCGAAAAGCTCGGCTACAAGATCGAACCCGACACCTTCTTCGACACCATCACCGTCGAGGTGGGGCATATGCAGGGTCTCATCCTGCGCGCCGCCGTCGCCGAGGGCGTCAACCTGCGCAAGGTCGGCAACACCAAGATCGGCATGTCGCTCGACGAGCGTACCCGTCCCGCGACGCTGGAAGCCGTCTGGCGCGCCTTCGGCGGCAATTTCAAGGTCTCGGATTTCGAGCCGGAATACCGCCTGCCCAACGCGCTGCTCAGGAAATCGGAATACATGACGCATCCGATCTTCCATATGAACCGCGCCGAAAGCGAGATGACCCGCTATATCCGCCGGCTCTCGGACCGCGATCTGGCGCTCGACCGGGCGATGATCCCGCTCGGCTCCTGCACGATGAAGCTGAACGCCACCGCGGAAATGCTGCCGATCACCTGGCCGGAATTTTCCGACATCCATCCCTTCGTGCCCGCCGATCAGGCGCTCGGCTACAAGGAGATGATCGACGATCTTTCGCAAAAGCTCTGCCAGATCACCGGATACGACGCCTTCTCCATGCAGCCGAATTCCGGCGCGCAAGGGGAATATGCGGGCCTGCTCACCATCCGCAATTATCACATTGCGAACGGCGACACGCACCGCGATGTCTGCCTCATCCCGACCTCCGCGCATGGTACCAATCCCGCCTCGGCGCAGATGGTCGGCATGAAGGTGGTCCCGGTGAAGGCTCGCGAAAATGGCGATGTCGATCTCGAGGATTTCCGAGCAAAAGCAGAGCAGTATGCGGAAAACCTGTCGTGCTGCATGATCACCTATCCTTCGACGCATGGTGTGTTCGAGGAAACGGTGAAGGAGATCTGCGCGATCACCCACAAGCACGGCGGCCAGGTCTATCTCGACGGCGCCAACATGAACGCCATGGTCGGCCTTGCGCGGCCCGGCGACATCGGTTCCGACGTCAGCCACCTGAACCTGCACAAGACCTTCTGCATCCCGCATGGCGGCGGCGGCCCCGGCATGGGCCCGATCGGCGTGAAGGCGCATCTGGCGCCCTATCTGCCGGGCCATCCAGAGGCAGACGGCCGTGAGGGTGCCGTTTCGGCGGCTCCGTTCGGCTCGCCGTCGATCCTGCCGATCTCCTGGTCCTACTGCCTGATGATGGGCGGCGAAGGGCTGACTCAGGCGACCAAGGTGGCGATCCTCAACGCCAACTATATCGCCGCACGGCTGAAGGGCGCCTATGACGTGCTCTACAAGTCGGAAGCCGGCCGCGTCGCGCATGAATGCATCATCGACACGCGCCCGCTCAATGCATCGGCGGGCGTCACGGTGGACGATGTCGCCAAGCGCCTGATCGACTGCGGTTTCCATGCGCCCACCATGAGCTGGCCGGTCGCCGGCACGCTGATGATCGAACCGACCGAGAGCGAGACCAAGGCCGAACTCGACCGCTTCTGCGATGCCATGCTGGCGATCCGCGAGGAAGCCCGCGACATCGAGGAAGGCCGCATGGATAAGGTCAACAATCCGCTCAAGAACGCGCCCCACACGGTGGAAGACCTGGTCGGCGAATGGGATCGTCCCTACAGCCGCGAGCAGGCCTGCTACCCGCCCGGCGCCTTCCGCGTGGACAAGTACTGGTCGCCGGTCAACCGCGTCGACAACGTCTATGGCGACCGCAATCTCGTCTGCACCTGCCCGCCGATGGAGGCCTATCAGGAGGCGGCGGAGTAGCGGCGATGCCCTCGTCCGCCCTGCCGGGCACCTTCTCCCCGTTTCGACGGGGAGAAGGAAACATGCAGCACCCGCTCCGCCAGTTCTCGCCGTCACGTAGGGCAGGTCCCCTCTCCCCGTCAAAACGGGGAAAGGTTTAGGGTGAGGGGCAGATTTCTCGCCGGAATGAATGCTATAAATGGCTTTGGTCCCGGCAGATAATGATAGGAATCCTAATCATGGACGATAACGCGAACGGAAACTCGCTCTGGAACAAGGTCTTCAATACCGATTCGATCGCCGGAACCGGCCGTATCGTCGGCCTGATCCTCGTTTTCGTCGTCATCGGCGGAGGGGCCTCCTGGCTTTTCGGTTGAACCACGCCTGATTTTTTAACCGGCCTTGTCGGATCGGCGAACTTTGGTTCGTCCTCGTGTCGTACGCTCCATCAATTCAGAAGGATCACGACCATGCCAAGCACCATTCGTCTGCACCGCGTCCTCGCAACCAGCCCGGAGAAGGTCTATCGCGCCTTCATCGAGGCGGATGCGCTCGCCAAATGGCTTCCGCCGAACGGCTTTACCTGCACCGTTCACCAGTTCGAGGGAACGCAAGGCGGCAAATTCAAAATGTCCTTCCGCAATTTCACGACCGGCAACAGCCACTCGTTCGGTGGTGAATACCTGGAACTCGTGCCGGGCGAACGGGTGCGCTATACGGACAGGTTCGACGATCCGAACCTGCCGGGCGAGATGCAGGTGTCCGTGACCTTGAAGAAGGTTTCGGTCGGGACCGAGATCGATATTACCCAGGCCGGCGTGCCGGACCTCATCCCCGCCGAAGCCTGCTATCTCGGCTGGCAGGAATCGCTGCGAAACCTGGCGAAGCTTGTCGAGCCGGAGATCAATCAATAGGCCCACCTCTTTTAAAACGCGGATTCCTCCCTTGGCGATCATCGGGTCTTTCCTCGGGTTGAACCCGAGGACCGCTCGCCCGAGGGCGAGGGCTGTAGTCATCCTCGGGCTTGACCCGAGGATCGGATGGGGCGCTGAAAGCTGCCTCTTAAGTTTTAGTTTTAGGTGACACCTCTCAGCGCCCCGTTCGGCGGTTTTTGCCCGCGACTTCGGTCTCTCTGCCGTGGCCGCGCAAGGGAGATTAAGGCGAAGAACTTGCCGTTTTTAGGCCGAACCTTCTCGCCACCCATTCACTGACGCCACCATGTGTGCCGCACAGGCACGCCCGGCGCGCTCTTTCGGGGCATCAAGAGATGACAGGCCGGTCCGAAACCGTCATCTCTCCCCGTGTCGCCGGAGGGAGACCATTTTCCGCGAACCCGGATCATGAGGTTTTGCGTCTGACCCTCATGACCCGCGCCGGTTCCGCCTCGCCGGCACGCCTGCCGGTGTATCCGCGACGGAACGGGGTAATTGTAGGCATAGGTTTGAAGAGCGGGGATGAGAAAGGGGGTAAGTAGTTGATGGGATTGGAGTGGGGTGGCGGTTTTGTCCCCACCAATGCCCTCTCGGCATCCTGTGCTGCCCGGCCCTTCGCTTGGGCTCCGGGCGTTCGTCACTGCAATCGATTCACTGGATCGATTGCTCGGGCTACGCCCGACCGTTCCTCACCCCACAAACGCGCGTTCGATAACGAATTCGCCCGGCTTGTTGTTGGCACCTTCGGTAAGGCCAGCCTTTTCGAGCAGTTCCTTGGTGTCCTTCAGCATGGCCGAAGAACCGCATATCATGCCGCGATCGATCGCCGGATCGAGCGGCGGGACGCCGAGATCGGTGAAAAGCTTGCCGCTCTCGATCAGGTCCGTGATACGGCCCTGGAACGGATAGTCCTCGCGGGTCACGGTCGGGTAATGCTTGAGCTTGTCGCCGACGATCTCGGAAAGGAATTCGTGGTTGCGGATTTCCTCGATCAAGTCGAAGCCGTATTTCAGCTCCGCCACCTCGCGGCAGGTATGGGTGAGGATCACCTCGTCGAACTTCTCGTAAGTTTCCGGATCGCGGATGAGGCTCGCAAACGGCGCAATGCCGGTGCCGGTCGAGAACATGTAGAGACGCTTGCCGGGGGTCAGTGCATCGAGCACGAGCGTGCCGGTCGGCTTCTTGCGCATCAGTACCGTGTCGCCCGCCTTGATCTTCTGGAGATGCGAAGTGAGCGGGCCGTCCGGCACCTTGATCGAGAAGAATTCCAGTTCCTCGTCCCAGGCGGGGCTTGCGACCGAATAGGCGCGGTAGATCGGCTTATCGCCGACCATCAGGCCGATCATCGCGAATTCGCCCGAACGGAAGCGGAATGCGTCGGGGCGGGTCATCCGGAAGCGGAACAGGTGCTCGGTGTAATGCTCGACGTCAAGCACCGTCTCGGCATAGACGCCGTCCGGGATCTTGGCCGCTACGAAATCTTCATTCTTTGCTGGAGCGTTCATGCCTGGTCCGTCTTGGTCTTCTTCGGTTCGCGACAAGCGAATTATACCATGCGAGGCCGCTTTTGAAGGCATCACAATGCCTTTGTCGCCGCCTCGCGCAAAATATGTGCCTCATTCTCCGGTTTTGAAAGAGGCCCGCCGGATTTAACCGGCAGCCGCGGCCTTTCGCCGCCAGCTATAGGCCTGCTGGCCCTCGGCCGGCCGCGCCGTCGGCTGATAATGGACGGCGATCCCCGGCAAGCGCCCCTCTTCCAGCCGCTTCAGCGCGGTTTCGTTCTTGACGGCGAAGCTGTCGATCCCAACCCGCAGCATCAGCGGGATCTGGTCGATCAATACGTCACCAACCGCGCGAAGCTCGTTGCGATAACCGAGCCGCTCGCGCAGCAGCGAGGCATGGCTGAACGCCCGGCCGTCGTTGAAGGCCGGAAAGGCCACCGCGACGATCTCGAGGCGGTAAAGATAGGGTTCGAGCTTGCGCACGTCATCGGCGGGCTTGACCAACACGCCGAGCCCGACATCGTTGCTTTCCTCTGCCCTGGCGATCAGCTCATCGAGCGGCAGCAGCACTTTCTGCTCTTCTGTCGCCTTCAGCTCCTCGGTTTCGATCACCCACGGATCGTTGGCGACGAAGCCGGTTTCTCTCCATATCTTCGTCATCACGCCGCCTCCGCCTTGGCATCGCCATAGAGCGCATCCTTGAAAGGCTGCGGCCCGACGCGGCGATAGGCTTCGAGAAAGATCTCATCCTTCGAGAGGCGAAGGCCGAGATAGGTATCGACGATGGTCTCGATGGCATCCGTCACCCGGTCGGGCTCGAAGCCGCGGCCGATGATCTCGCCGATCGAGGTGTTTTCGTCGCCGGAACCGCCGAGGGTGATCTGGTAGAGCTCGGCACCCTTCTTCTCGACGCCCAAGAGGCCGATATGGCCGACATGGTGATGCCCGCAGGCATTGATGCAGCCGGAGATCTTGATCTTCAGCTCACCAATCTCCGCCTGGCGCTCGGGCGAACCGAAGCGGGTGGAGATTTCCTGCGCCACCGGGATCGAACGGGCGTTCGCAAGCGCGCAGTAGTCCAGCCCCGGACAGGCGATGATATCGGTGATGAGCCCGGCATTGGGGGTCGCAAGCCCCTGCGCCACCAGCGCGCGGTAGACCGGCTCGAGATCCGCCAGCGCGACATGCGGCAGGATGACGTTCTGCTCGTGGCTGATGCGGATTTCGTCGAAGGCATATTCCTCGGCGAGGTCGGCGATCGCATCCATCTGCTCATGCGTGGCATCGCCCGGAATGCCACCGATGGGTTTCAGCGAAATCGTCACCATGCCATAGTCCGGATGCTTATGCGGCTGCACATTCTGCTGCACCCAGCGGGCGAAATCCGGATCGGTCTTCTTCCAGCCGGCAAGCTGCGCCCAGCCTTCCGCACGGTCGGCCAGCGCCGGAGGAGCGAAATAGGCTCCGATCGCCTGAACATCGGCTTCCGGCAGCTTGAGTTCGGTGCCCTGCAGATGGACGAATTCCTCCTCGACCTGCCGGGTCAGCTCTTCGACGCCGGTCTCGTGCACGAGGATTTTGATGCGGGCCTTGTACTTGTTGTCGCGTCGGCCATGGAGGTTGTACACCCGCATGATCGCGGTGATGTAGGACAGCAGATCCTCCTCCGGCAAGAAGTCGCGGATCTTCTTGGCAACCAGCGGCGTGCGCCCCTGCCCGCCGCCCACATAGACGGCAAAACCGAGTTCGCCGGCTTCATTGCGCTTAAGATGCAGGCCGATGTCATGCACCTGGATCGCGGCACGGTCGCGCTCTGCGCCGGTGACCGCGATCTTGAACTTGCGCGGCAGGAAGGAGAATTCCGGGTGGACGGAAGACCACTGGCGCAGGATTTCCGCGTAAGGCCGCGGATCGGCGACCTCATCGGCCGCGGCGCCGGCGAAATGATCGGCGGTGACGTTGCGAATGCAGTTGCCGGAAGTCTGCAGTGCATGCATCTCGACGGTCGCGAGCTCGGCCAGGATATCGGGCGTATCGGACAACTTCGGCCAGTTGTACTGGATGTTCTGGCGGGTGGTGAAATGGCCATAGCCGCGGTCATACTTGCGCGCGATGTGGGCAAGCATCCGCATCTGCTTCGCGTTCAGCGTGCCATAGGGGATCGCGACGCGCAGCATATAGGCATGCAGCTGAAGATAGACCCCGTTCATCAGGCGCAGAGGCTTGAAGGCGTCCTCCTCCAGCTCGCCGGAAAGGCGACGCGCCACCTGATCGCGGAACTGCTCCACGCGGCTCGTTACAAAAGCGTGGTCGAATTCGTCGTAACGGTACATGATTTCCTCAGACTGCGATGAATGCCGGATCGGCGGGGCGGAAGCCGGCGGCATATTCCATGGTCGGGCCCTGGGCCCGAATGCGCTCGCGCAGGCGGAGCGGCCAGATCTGGCCGCCGGCTTCCTGCACCTCTATGACGTTCACATCCACGACGCGGTTGGCGGCGAAATCGCGCTTGCCGATCGCTTCCAGCGAGGCGATGGCCTCGGGATGGCGCGCCACCAGAGCGTCCTGCAGCTTCTCCGTCCATTGGCCGTTCGCATCGAGCCAGACGGCGATGCCGTCGGACAGGCGGTTGGCGGTCAGAACCTTGTCGGTCATCCTCTCATTCCCACTTCCTCGCGAGCCTTCGCATCATATTCGGTCTTGAACGCCGAAAGCGGCTCGGACTTCTCGAAATTCGCACCGGCGACAGCCTCGCCGATAATCACCATCACCGGGCCGGAGAGATCCTCACGCACTTCCAGATCGGGCAGTTCCCGCAGGACACCATGGAAGAGCCGCCGGTCGGCGCGGCTGGCATTCTCGACCACCGCAACGGTCGTTTCAGCTGCAAGCCCGGCTCCCATCAGCCGCTCGGCGACGGAGGCGGCAACCGTGCGGCCCATATAGACGGCGATGGTGGCACCGGAAACGGCAAGGCTTGCCCAATCCGGCAGGACGTCGCCGGTGAGGTCATGGCCGGTCGTGAAGATCAGCGACGAGGCTACGCCGCGCAGGGTCAGCGGCAGGTCGAAATCGGCAGCGGCGGCGAAGGCCGAAGTAATGCCCGGCACGATCTCGTAGGACACGCCCGCTTCGCGGAGCGACGCCATTTCCTCGCCGGCGCGGCCATAGACGAGCGGATCGCCGGATTTCAGCCGCACCACGCGCTTGCCTTGCCGGCCAAGCTCGACCAGCAGCCGGTTGATCTCTTCCTGAGATTTCGAATGGCAGTTCTTGCGCTTGCCGACGGAAAGGCGTTCCGCATCGCGCCGCCCCATGTCGACGATCGTCTGCGGCACGAGCGCGTCATAGACGATCGCATCGGCCTCCATCAAAACGCGCTGGGCGCGCAGCGTCAAAAGGTCTTCAGCGCCTGGACCCGCGCCAACCAGCCAGACATGGCCCTCGGCGCGGCCGGAACCCGAAAGCAGCGCATTGGCCGAGCGGCGGGCGCCGGCAAGATCGTTCGTATCCACTGCGCCTGCGACATCGCCGGAGAAGAAGCGGCGCCAGAAGATGCGACGGGAGACGCCGCGCGGCACCAGCCGCTCGGCCGCGTCCCGATATTCGGCGGCGAGGCTTGCAAGCCGGCCGAGCGAGGGCGACAGCATCTGGTCGATGCGGGCGCGGATCATCTGGGCGAGAACCGGCCCGGCCCCCTCGGTGCCGATCGCAACCGCCACCGGCGCACGGTTCACCAGCGCGGGCGTGTAGAAATCGCAGAATTCCGGCTGGTCGACGGCATTTGCGGGAATTTTTCGCGCTCGGGCGGCAAGAACGATCTCGCGATCCAGGGCCGCATCGCCGGTAGCGGCAAATGCGAGAGCGGCATTTTCCACCTGCTCGGAAGAAAACTCATCCGCGACGACCTCGATCCCCTGCCCTGAAAGGAAAACGGCATAATCCGCTTTCGGTTCAGAGGCATAGGCAACGATCTTCGCATCCGTGTTCAACAGAAGCCGGACCTTCGCAAAGGCTTCCTCGCCATTCCCGAACACGGAAACCCTCTTGCCGCTGACGCGGAAGAAGGCGGGAAAAACCGAAAGGCGCTCGGATTTATTGAACATGCGGACATCCTGATCCATGCGCGCACACTATCGCGAACACGGCTGCAAAATGAAGAAACGGATGTGCCAAGAGATTGCACCTACAGCATTTTCCTTCTCGCAAGCGCACGATCTGGAGTAAAAGCCACCGCCTGGCGGAAATCCGCTCCTTTTCCACCGGGGTTTAAGGGGAATCGCAAATTTTGCCTTCCGCCATCAACCTCGTCCGCCTAGACTGCAACGCACAATCCGGAAGCTGAACATCGATGACGATTGCCGCCCGCCTGCTCGACGTGATCGAGCACGATATCCTGCCTTTGACCCGACAAGGCGTCGCCGCCGGAAACAAGGTTTTCGGCGCCGCGATCCTCAGGAAATCCGACCTTTCGCTGGTGATCGCCGAGACCAATAACGAGCTCGAAAATCCGCTCTGGCATGGCGAAGTCCACGCATTGAAGCGGTTCTACGAGACCACTCCGGGCATCCCGACAAAAGATTTGATCTTCCTTTCGACCCACGAGCCCTGCACGATGTGCATGTCGGCGATCACCTGGGCCGGTTTCGACAATTTCTACTATTTCTTCAGCAATGAGGATTCGCGCGACGCCTTCGCGATCCCCCATGACCTCAAGATATTGAAGGAAGTCTTCGGCCTGGAGCCAGGCGGCTACCGGCGCAGCAACGCGTTCTGGCACTCCCACGCCATCAGCGACCTCGTCGAGACCGAAAGCGAGCCGCAGCGCGCCGCGCTGAAGACGCAAGCTGCGCATATAAGAGCGGCCTATGACGGGCTTTCCGGCATTTACCAGTCCGGCAAGGACGAAAACAAAATCCCTCTCGCCTGAGATCAGGACAAGATCATGGAAGCATCCAAGGATATTTCGCGGCTGATCGAGATCATGGCGGCACTCCGCACACCCGGAACCGGCTGCCCCTGGGATCTCGAGCAGGATTTCTCGACGATCAAACCCTATACGATCGAGGAAGCCTATGAAGTTGCCGACGCGATCGAGCGCAACGACATGGACGACCTCTGCGAGGAGTTGGGCGACCTGTTGCTCCAGGTTGTCTTTCACGCCCGCATGGCCGAGGAAGCCGGCGAATTTTCCTTCGGGGACGTCGTCGAGGCGATCACCAGGAAGATGATCCGCCGGCACCCTCATGTCTTTGCGGTTTCGGACGCCGCGACGCCGGACGCGGTAAAGGTGCAGTGGGATGCGGTAAAAGCCGAGGAAAAGCGCGAGCGCGCCGAGCGGCGGGCCAAGCGCGGCATCACGGAAGACTTCAAACTGGGCTTTCTCGGCAGCGTCCACCGCAGCCAGCCCGCGCTGACCGAGGCGGTAAAGCTTCAGAGCCAAGCCGCCAAGGTGGGCTTCGACTGGTCGGAGGCCGAACCGATCCTCGACAAGATCGAGGAGGAGATCGGCGAGCTTCGCGAGGCGCTGCACAGCGGCAGCCAAGACAAGGTGGCCGACGAACTCGGCGATCTCATCTTCGCACTCGTCAATATCGGCCGGCATGTGAAGGCCGATCCGGAAGAGGCGCTCCGCAGCACGAATACGAAGTTCCGGCGTCGATTCAATCATATAGAAAAGTCTCTTCAACAATCGAACGAGACTCTGGAGGCCGCCACGCTGGAGCGCATGGAAGAGCTCTGGCAGGCGGCCAAGGCGATCGAGCGGCAGATCGGCTGAGCATTCCCGCCGGCGCTTGCCTTGCCGGAACCCAGCGATATCTAATCCTTGATCGGATTGGGTCAGGAGAACGGCATGCAGGAAGATCGCGTCCGGCTAGGCGCCAGCGCCGCGCGGGCGACGGTGCTTTTCATCGTCTTTCTCGCCATTCTGATATTCGCCACGGCCGGAACGCTGAACTACTGGCAAGGCTGGCTTTATCTGGCAAACTTCACCTTCTGGCTCGCTGTTAGCAGCTGGTATGTGGTGACATACGATCCTGCGCTGGCGCAAAGGCGAATGAGATCGGGACCGACGGCGGAAACCGAGCCGGCACAGAAACGCATTCAGGCCTACAACAGCGTCGTCATGATCGCGCTCTACCTGGTGTCCTGCCTGGACTACCGGTTCTCCTGGTCGTCGGTGCCGACGGCGATCGTCATCATCGGCAATATCCTCACCGCCCTGGGCTTCATCGGCTGCCTGATCGTCTTCCGGCAGAACTCGTATGCGGCGGCGACTGTCGGCGTGCAAGCCGGGCAGACCGTTGTTTCCGACGGCCTCTACGGCATCGTGCGGCACCCGATGTACAGCGCCGCACTGCTCCTTTTCGTCGGCACGCCACTAGCTCTCGGATCGTACTGGGGATTGCTGCCAGTGCTGCTCATTGTCGGCGGGCTGGTGGCGCGGCTGACGGACGAGGAAAAGCACCTGCGCCTGAAACTGGAAGGATACGCAGCCTATTGCGAGAAAGTGCGATACCGGCTGATCCCGCTGTTCTACTAGAGCAAAGCATCTATGAACGCAAAAAGCGGAATTGGTGCATAAACGACACTCGGCTTAGAGGGAACAATAACCGGAAGCTGCCGTTACGGGACAAAGCTGGAACGGAGGCAGTTGTGATCCACCATGTCTCGGTAGGTACGAATGATGTTGGACGTTCGAAGCGCTTCTACGATGCCGTTTTGCCCATCGTCGGCATTGGGCCGATGACCGAGGACGAAGGCGGACTAGGCTACGGAAGCGGCACGTTTCACTTCAGTGTTCAGGTTCCGATCGATGGAAAGCCTGCAACCGTGGGCAACGGCACGCATATCGCCTTTGCCGTTGAGGACCGATCGATGGTCGATCGATTTTACGCAACAGCATTGAAACATGGTGGCAGCGACGATGGCGCTCCGGGGCTGCGGCCGAACTATGATGCCAACTACTATGGGGCCTTCGTCCGCGATCCGGACGGTCACAAGATCGAGGCAGTGACCTACTCTGCAAAATAGCCGCTATCGGAGGCGCGCATGCCGACCCTTCCCTATGCAATTCTCCAAGCCCCTTCCACATTGGGCCTGGCGACGGACGGAGTGGAGCGCTTGCCCGAGCAGCTCTTGGATTTCGGATTTGCAGAGCGTATCCAAGCGCGCCGCGCCGAGCGGCTGGCGGTGCCCGCCAAGGATCCTGTGCCCGATTCCGCGACCGGCATCCTGAACGCCGGTGCGATTGCGGCGTGGT
Source organism: Rhizobium sp. LCM 4573 (assembly GCF_001854865.1). GTDB lineage: Bacteria > Pseudomonadota > Alphaproteobacteria > Rhizobiales > Rhizobiaceae > Neorhizobium. The sequence continues at coordinate 86,652 of NZ_MDDW01000005.1, forward strand.
CGCCCAAACTCGCCGACGCGGTGGAAGCGGTGCTCGACGCGGACGAATTTCCGATCGTGCTGGGCGGCGATTGCACGATCCTGCTGGGCTCGATGCTCGCGTTTCGGCGGCGTGGCCGCTACGGTCTGCTCTTCATCGACGGCAACGCCGATTTCTTCCAGCCCGAAGCGGAACCCAATGGTGAGGGCGCCTCGATGGATCTCGCCTTTGTCACCGGTTACGGTCCCTCGCTCCTATCTGACATCGAGGGCCGGGGTCCCCTGGTCCGTCCTGAAGACGCCGTCGCGTTCGCGTATCGCGATCACAAAGACCAGGAGGAGTATGGAAGCCAACCCCTCCCCGAAGAGCTCAAAGCCCTCGATCTTCCCGCCGTGCGCATGATGGGCATCAAGGCCGCCGCACGCGAAGCGGTGGATCACCTGACGCGGGAGGAACTCGACGGTTTCTTCATCCACCTTGATGCCGATTGTCTTGACGACGCCATCATGCCGGCTGTCGATTTTCGCGTGCCCGGCGGTCTATCGTGGGACGAGCTGGAGACAGCGCTCCGGATTGCCCTGGCGAACGGCAAGGCAGTCGGCATCGAGGTCACCATCTACAATCCGCGCCTCGATGAGGACGGCAGTGCCGGGCGCGGTCTGGCCGACGTGCTAGCCGCGGCGCTCGGAACAGCGGCCTGAACACGGCGAGCATCGAGCGTTTCGCTGCCAACTTTCTTGCTATGGTTCAGCTCGCCTCAATGGGGCTTTGGCACCGCGCTATGAGTCCACGACCTCGAACAGGACAGCAGCCTATACCGTCCGCTCCCCGGTGATGCGCCTCCGCAGATGGTTCTCGAAAAAGCTGTTGAGCGCCTTTCTTGAAGGTTTCTCGACAAGATAGAAACTCGCCAAGGCGGCCAGCAAGGCGGCCAGGAGCAGCAGAAGCGTCGGAGCTGTTTCAGCCCGGTAGAGCTTGTAGAACGGCTGCTGCCAGAGATAGAGCGAATACGACCACAGCCCCGCATAGGTCAGCACCCTGGTCGACAGGACTTTGCGGAAAGCGTCCGCCGAGGAATCGATCGTGGTGATCGAAAGCGCAAGCATGGAGGTCGACAGGCCGAAGGAGAGGGTGTGATCGGGCAGCATCTTCGCCACGACCGCGAGCAGCAGCGCCACAGGCGACAGCCACCACGGGCTCTGGCGCCCGCGGAGGATGAGCCACAGACCGCCTGCCAGGAATATGCCCGCGACCGAAACGTCGCTGCGCCAATGGGTATAAAGGACGCTCGCGCCGAGTTCCGTGCGGACGATTCCGTTCAGCATCGCCGCCGCGCCGAGTGCGACGACCAGGGCGCCGACCGGAAACAACCAGCGGCGGGATAGAAACGCGATACCTGCCAGGAGAATATAGGCATGCTCTTCGACGCAGAGTGACCATAGGTGATCATATAATGCCACCGTATGGGTATAGATCATCGCGTAGTTGATCGTGAACGTCAAAGCAAGCAGCGCCGCCACGGGACCGTGCGACAACTCGGTACCCTGAAAGAAAAGCGTGGTGATGACTACAAACGCAAGGAGAGCCGGGTAAATTCGGGAAAAACGCCTGAAGAAGAAAGTAGGCAATTCTGCTCGCTTGACGAACAGTATTTCCGACATCAGTCGGCCCGATAAAACGAAGAACAGATCAACGCCGAATGTACTAATACCGGGCTTGATTTCATCAAGCCAGAAATGGCCCAATATTACGAAGAGTACCGCTATACCGCGCCAGCCATCCAGATAGGCAAGATGCGTTCCGGTTTCTTCACGCGGCTGAGTTTGTACCATGCAAATACCATTATTGCCGGCCCCGCAACGATACTGCAAAAATCCCGGCCGTCGTCAACGTTTCATTTTGCACTGCAAAAAACGGGCAATATCATGACGCGGCGAGCGGCCGCTTCCGGACAGGCGATCCGCACAGGGAAAACGCCCTACCGCTCCCAGTCTTCCTTGACAGGTTTCGGGCCATTGCCGAGCCGGCGCTCCAGTTCCGCGGCCTGGCGCTCCGTCAGCCGCACATCGAGCGTCACCGAACCGTCCTCGTTGTCCTGACGGTCATCCACCACGGCATCGCCATAGATCCAGGAAATCAGGGAAAGCTTGTCTGCCGGAATGGTGATCGTGGTTTCGGTCAGCACGCCCGAAAGCCGCTTGGCGATCTCCTGCGTCAGCGCGTCGATGCCCTCGCCCGAAATGGCGGAGACCGCCATGACGTTTTCACGGGCAGAAGCCTTCTCCGTGATCGCCTCGTGGGTTTCGGGGTCGAGCTTGTCGACCTTGTTCCACACCTCGATGATGCGCTCGGCCCCTTCCTTCTCGCCAATGCCGAGATCGGCGAGAATGCGAAGCACGTCGCCCGCCTGGGCGGCATTGTCCGGATCGGACATATCGCGCACATGCAGGATGAGGTCCGCCTCCAGCACCTCTTCGAGCGTCGCGCGGAAGGCGGCGACGAGATGCGTCGGCAGGTCAGAGATGAAGCCGACCGTATCGGAAAGGATGACGGTGCGGCCATGCGGCAGCTTCATGCGGCGCAGCGTCGGGTCGAGCGTGGCGAAGAGCATGTCCTCGGCAAGCACGCCCGCACCGGTGATACGGTTGAAGAGGGTCGATTTTCCGGCGTTCGTATAGCCCACCAGCGCCACGATCGGATGCGGCACCTTGCGGCGTTTGGCGCGATGAAGCTGGCGGGTGCGAACGACCTGCTCCAGCTCGCGCTCGAGCCTGACGATACGCTCCTGCAGGAGCCGGCGGTCGGCCTCGATCTGGGTTTCACCGGGACCGCCCATGAAGCCCGCGCCGCCGCGCTGGCGTTCGAGGTGGGTCCAGCTTCGGACCAGGCGGCCTTTCTGGTAGTTGAGATGCGCCAGATCGACCTGCAGCGTGCCTTCCTTGGTGGAAGCCCGCCGGCCGAAGATTTCGAGGATGAGGCCCGTCCGGTCGATGACCTTGGCGTTCCATTCCTTCTCGAGATTGCGCTGCTGCACCGGCGTCAGCGGATGATCGACGATAACGAGACCGGCATCATGCTCGTCGAGCAGCGCCTTGATCTCCTCGATCTTGCCGGTGCCGATGAGGGTCGCCGGTCGCGGCTGGCCGACCGACACGATCATTCCCTCGGTAATCGTCAGATCGATCGCCTTTGCAAGCCCGACCGCCTCTTCCAGGCGCGCCTCGTTGGAGCGCTGGGGAGCGGGCAAGGCATCCCCCTGCCCGGCCCGCGCCTTGCCCTGTTTCAGGACAGGCACGACGACGGCCGCGCGCATATCGTCCCGGTGACGCTTGGCCTCCGGGATCAGCGAATCGTTCGAGGTATCGCGAATGACTATCTCTATCTGTCCTTAAGCCGCGTTCTCTTCGGTTTCGAACATCTGCAGGGGCTGGCCCGGCATGATGGTCGAAATCGCATGCTTATACACGAGCTGAGAATGGCCGTCACGGCGAAGAAGGACGCAGAAATTGTCGAAAGAGGTTACGACACCGGTCAGCTTGACGCCGTTGATCAGGAAAATCGTGAGAGAGATCTTCTGCTTGCGAACTGTATTGAGAAATAAATCCTGCAGGTTCTGAGAACGTTCCGCCATAGCGCCGCTTCTTTCTTTTTTGCCGGCCGATGAAGACCGGGAGTGATCACGCTTTTAGAGACGGGTGGGAATGCCTCGTGCTTCCCCTTCCCCCCGGATGCCTTGGTTATCAAATCGCTGTCTTTTCCGCAACTTCGAAAAAGGCGTCGCGAATATCCTGGGAAACGCCGCCAGGATGGCCGTTTGCGATGGGCTTGCCGTCCACTTCGATGATCGGAACGCAAATACCCGTGGCGGAGGTGAAGAACACTTCGCGCGCCGACATCATCTCCTCGACGGAGAATTCCCGCTCGACATATCGCAGCCCAAGCTTATCGGCCACGTCCATGGCCGTGGTGCGGGTGATTCCCCTGAGAATGCCGTGCTCGGCGGGCCGGGTGACCAGAACGCCATCGGCATCGACGATCCAGACGTTGGAAGAGGCGCCCTCCATCACGTTGCCAGCGGCATCGATGAAAATGGCATCCTGCGCGCCGGCATCCTTCGCCTGCTGCTTGGCAAGCACGTTCGGCAGCAGGCCGACGGTCTTGATGTCTACCCGGTCCCAGCGGTTTTCCGGAACCGTGATAACCTTGATGCCATTCGCGTACTTGCGGGCGGCGACCGAAGGATCGGTGCTCTTGGCGGTGATCGTCAGCGTCGGCGGGGTCGTCTCGGCGGGGAAATAGTGGTCGCGCCGCGCAACCCCGCGGGTCACCTGCAGATAGAAGATGCCGTTCCTCACCCGGTTGCGCCTTAGCACTTCGCGGAGCACGAAAGTCAGCGCCGCGCGGCCCATGGGGGATGCCATGCGCAGTTCCCGCAAGGAGCGGTCGAGACGATCGAGATGCCGCGTCAGATCGACGATGAAGCCGTTGCGGACCTCGCAGACCTCGTAGACGCCATCGGCGAACTGGAAACCGCGATCCTCCACATGCACCGCAGCGTCCGAATGCGGCACATATTGGCCGTTGACATACGCAATCCTCGACATGGACTTTCCTTGCTCGAAATCTGTCAGAAATACTGAATGGAAACGCGAAACAGCTGCTCGACGTCGCGAACGGCCTCGGGAACGGCGAAGAGAACGATCCGGTCGCGCGACTTGATCTTCGTATCGCCGCTCGGGCGAAGCACCTCGCCGCCCCGATAGATCGCGCCGATGCGGATGCCGTCCGGCAGATCGAGTTCGCGGAACGGCCTTCCGACGAGCGGAGAGGTTTCCAGCGCCTCGGCCTCGATCACCTCGCCCGTTCCCTGCTGCACCGAATACACGGAGCGGATGCGCCCCTTGCGGACATGCTGGAGGACGCGCGAAATGGTGACGGCGCGCGGGTTGATCTGCGCGTCAATGCCGAGCGAATCCGTCACCTGGTTGAGGGAGGAACTGTTGATCAGCACCAGGTTCGACTTGCAGCCATTGGCTTTGGCCATGACCGCCGAGAGAATGTTGATCTGGTCGCTGTTGGTCAGCGTCACCATCAAATCGGTTTCCTGAATATCCGCCTGGGCGAGGATATGCTGGTCGAGGGCCGAACCGTGCAGCACGATCGTGTTGCGCAACTGCTCCGAGATAGCAAGCGCGCGCTCGCGATTGCTCTCGATGATCTTGATGCGCGTGCGCGGCTGATGCTCCTCGATCGTGCGGGCGACGTAATAGCCGATATTGCCCCCGCCGGCGATGATGATGCGGCCGGCTTCCTGCTCCTCGTGCCCGAACAGGCCCAACGTGCGGCGGACATGCTCGCGCTGGGCTATCACATAGGCAAGATCGCCGACCTCGAGCTGGTCGGCCGAGCGGGGGATGAGCACGCGGCCGTTGCGGTAGATGCCCACCACGGTCGCCATCAGATCCGGAAAGAGCTGCGAAAGCTGCTGGAGCGGCGTGTTGACGACCGGGCAATCCTCCATGCATTCGATCGCCACCATAGAGATGCGGTCGTCCGCGAACCGCACGACATCGGTCGCGCCGGGAAAGGAGATGCGCCGCAGCACCATCTTGCCGACCTCGACTTCCGGCGAGATCGTGACGTCGATCGCCATGTTCTGGCGGCTGAAGAGATCGGCATATTCCGGCTGCAGATAGTTCTGCGCGCGGATGCGGGCGATCTTGGTCGGCACGCTGAAAAGCGCATGCGCCACCTCGCAGGCGACGATGTTGACCTCGTCGTGCAGGGTGACGGCGATGATCATGTCGGCGTCTTCCGCACCCGCCTTGGCAAGCACGTCCGGATGCGCGCCATGGCCCACATAGCCGCGCACATCCAGGGTCTCGGTGATCACGTTGATCAGCGAAGCCTCGGTGTCGATCACCGAAACGTCGTTGTCCTCCTGCGACAGGCGCTCAGCGATGCCGTAGCCCACCTGCCCCGCTCCGCAAATGATGACTTTCATGACTGGACTTTCATCGGTGGCGCGCCGCCTGTAGACTCAAGGATGCGGACGGTTATACGCCAAGCGATTTCAGTTTGCGATGCAGGGCGGAGCGCTCCATGCCGACGAATTCGGCCGTGCGGGAGATATTGCCGCCGAACCGGTTGATCTGGGCGATGAGATAGTCCCGCTCGAACATCTCCCGCGCCTCGCGAAGCGGCAGCGTCATGATGTGGTAATCCCCCTTGGAGGAAACCTTGGGCAGCATGTCGCCCAGATCGGTGGGCAGCATGTCGGCCGAAATCGCCGTATCGGGGCCATCGGAGCGGGCAAGGATCATCAGCCGCTCGATATTGTTGCGCAGCTGGCGGATATTGCCCGGCCAGTCATGCGCTTGCAGGACGGCAAGCGCATCCTCGCCGATCTTGCGCGGACGGATGCCCGCCTGCTCGGAAATCTGGCGCATGAACATGTCGATGAGGAAGGGTATGTCCTCCCGCCGCTCGGCGAGCGCCGGCACCTTGACCGGCACCACCGCGAGACGATGATAGAGGTCCTCGCGGAAGGAGCCTTCGGCAATCAGGCTCTCCAGATTGTAGGCGGTAGACGAGATGATGCGGACGTCCACCTTCACCCGCTTGGAACCGCCGACCCGCTCGAACTGCTGGTCGACCAGCACCCGCAGGATCTTGTTCTGGGTCTCGCGCGGCATTTCCCCCACTTCGTCGAGATAGAGAATGCCGCGATGGGCCTCTTCCAGCGCGCCGATCTTGCGCGGCTGGCCGGGAGCGCCTTCCGTGCCGAACAGCGCGACCTCCATCCGGTCCGGAGTGATGGTAGCGGCATTCAGCGCCACAAAGGGCCCGCCCGCGCGGGACGACTTCTTGTGGATCATCCGGGCGACGAGTTCCTTGCCGGCTCCGGACGGTCCGAAAATCATGATGCGGCTGTTGGTCGGCGCCACCTTGTCGATCGTCTGGCGAAGCTGCGAGACGGCAACCGAGGTACCGACGAGCTCCGCCGCATCGCCGGCGCRCTTCTTGAGCTCGCTGACTTCGCGCTTGAGCTTGGAATTTTCGAGCGCCCGTTCGGCGATCAGGATCAGCCGGTCCGCCTTGAACGGCTTTTCGATGAAATCGAAGGCGCCGCGCTTGATCGCCGAAACAGCGGTTTCGATGTTGCCGTGACCGGAGATCATCACCACCGGCAGCTCCGGATGGCGGCTCTTGATCTCGTCCAGCAGGGCCAGGCYGTCGAGCTTGGAGCCCTGCATCCAGATGTCCAGGAACACGAGCCGCGGCGCGCGGTCCGAAATGGCCGCAAGCGCGCTGTCGCTGTCGTAAGYGGTGCGCGTTTCGTGCCCTTCGTCGGACAGAATGCCGGAAACGATATCGCGGATATCCGCCTCGTCATCCACGACCAGAATATCAGACGCCATATGCCACTTCCTTGTTATTKTCGGTTCCGGGCGCGGCCGCATRCACGACATGCGGCAGCAGCACCCTGATCATGGCGCCGCGGCCATGATCGAAATCGGCGGGCGCGTCGTGCAGTTCGAGCTGCCCGCCATGTTCCTCGATGATCTTCTTGACGATCGCGAGTCCGAGGCCCGTGCCCTTCTCACGCATGGTCATGTAGGGTTCGAGAATCCGATGCCGGTTCTCGGTCGGAAGGCCGCTGCCGTTATCGACGATATCGACCACGAACAGATCGCGGTTGTGATCGAAGCGGGCGCGCGCAAGCACCTTGCGTCCGTCGCGCTCCTGATCGCTGGGAACCGCCTCGATGGCCTCCACCGCGTTCTTCACCAGATTGCCGAAAGCCTGGCCGAGCATGCGCGCATCGAACATGCCGACCAACGGCTCCTCGCCGAGATCCTTGAGGAAGTCGATATGGGTGGTTCCCATCTCCCTCAAGAAAACCGCATCCCGCAGGATATCCCTGAGGTCGGCCTCCTCCTTTGCGGGCTTGGGCATGCGCGCGAAGGAGGAGAATTCATCGACCATGCGGCCGATATCGCCCACCTGGCGCACGATCGTATCGGTGCACTGGTCGAAGACGGCGCGGTCGCTCTCGTCGATCTGCTTGCCGTAGCGCCGCTTCAGGCGCTCGGCGGAAAGCTGGATCGGCGTCAACGGATTCTTGATCTCATGCGCGATGCGGCGCGCCACGTCCGCCCAGGCGGTGGAGCGCTGGGCGATGACGAGATCGGTGATGTCGTCGAGCGTGATCACGTAGGAATCGTTCGGGGAGCGCTGCTCCTCCCGCGTCACCTGCACGGAAAGCGTCCTCTCCTTGCCCCCGCGCATCAGGTTCACCTGCTTGCGGAATTCGCCGCGGGCACGCGCCGCCGCCTCCGTCAGGACCTGATCGATCTCGGGCGCGAGATCCTGCAGCCGCTCGCCCACCAGCTTCTCTGCCGGAAGGCCGAGGAACTCTTCCGCGGAAGGGTTCGCGATCGTGATGCGGCGATCGTCCTCCACGCCGATCACGGCAGCTGTCACGCCCGAAAGCACCGCCTCGATGAAGCGGCGGCGATCGTCCACCTCGTCCTTGGCCTCGAGGATTTCGTCGTGCTGACTGCGGATTTCCGAAATCATCTTGTTGAAGGTGCGCGAAAGGTTCCCGACATCGCCGTCGGCGGCGCGCACCGGCACCACCACGTCCAGATTGCCGGTCGACACGCTGTCGGCCGCGCTGATCAGCAGGCGGATCGGCCGGACGATCCTGTCGGCCACCGCGATGGCGGCCCAGATCGCGGCGAGAAGCACGATCAGCGCAAAGCCGAGATAGAGCACCGCAAAGGCGAGCTGCAGCGAGGTCCGGCCTGCCTGCATGGCCTGGTACTCGACCGTATTCTCCTCCATGAGCCGCATCGCCGACATCACCTTCGGATCGACGGCCCGGATCGTATAGAGAAGCGTGCCGGATATTCCGTCGAGCTTGATGACCGCGCCGACAAGATTGGTGACACCGGGGGGAATGAGCGTCGGCTGCCCCTTGGCGGCGCTTTGCAGCGCATCCTGGGGGATCGCGGGCAGCGGCCGCTCGGTCTTGATATCGGCCTGCGCGACCGCCTGCCCGTCCTCGCGCACGAGGAAGGCCCCGAGCATGCCGCGCCCGCGCGCCTGCCGCGTCATCAGCTCGATGAAGCCGGTACGGTCGAGGTAGAACATCGCCCGGTTGCGCTCCAGGTCATTGCCCATCGAGGCCGTCTGTCCCTGAAGGTAGCTCGCATTTTCGAGCTGGTAGGCGCGCGCCACGTCCGACGACGAGCGCACGATCGCCTGGGTGCGGAGCGAAAACCAGCGATCGAGACCGACATTGAGCGTCAGGCTGGCGAAGATCGCGACCAATACGGCGGGCGTGATGGCGACGATGGAGAAGAGCACGACGATGCGCACGTGAAGGCGTGCGGCGGCACGCCCCCTGGCCCGCGCCTTGACGAGGCGCGAGACCTCGCGGCCGATCAGGTACATCAGGCCCAGAATGAAGAAGGAATTGAGGACTGCGGAAGCGATCACCACGTTCGTGGTCGGCGCGATCGGGGTAAGCCCGAGCAGCACGAAAAGGGTGAGCATGGCGCAGATGAGCGCGCCGCCGCCAAGCAGAAGCCCCGGCAGAGCGAAGGAGGCTCTCCGGTCCTGYACGGCCCCTGACGGCTCCTCGTCAGCCATCGGCGCGGTCGCACGCTGCGTCATCGAATAAACTCCCCATTCCTCGCGGAATCATTTCATCGGGTGAAACGAACGCCGTTCGAGGAAGTCGCCGGTCTGCCGCCACCGGAAATTCCAAGTCCGCCATGCGTGACCTTTAAGCAACGCATTGTGGCGAAAATGCAACGAATTCCGAGCAGGTGTCAAGCGGAGCTCAGCTCGCGCGGGAGCTGCGATAGACCGATACGCCGAGTTCGCGGATCTTTTTCCTCAACGTATTGCGGTTGAGGCCGAGGAGATCGGCCGCCTTGATCTGGTTGCCGCGAGTTGCGGTCAACGCGGCGAGAATCAGCGGATATTCCATTTCGGTCAGCACGCGGTCGTAGAGGCCGGGAGGCGGCAGGTTATCGCCGAAGCCCGCGAAATAGGTCCGCATGTTTTCCTCCACCGCCTGGGCGATGGTGAGCGAGCCGGTACGGGGGCCCACCTTATCGATCGGGCTATCCGGCACGTCGGCACGCAATTCCGTCTCGATGATCTCGCGGCTGATGACGTCCTGCGGATAGAGCGCCATGAGGCGCCGCACGAGGTTTTCGAGTTCGCGGATATTGCCCGGCCAGGCATAGGCCTTCATCAGGTCGAGCGCCTCGATATCGAAACGCTTGGGGTCAAGCCCTTCCTTCTCGCCCATCTGGATGAAGTGACGGACGAGATCCGGAATATCTTCTGCCCGGTCGCGAAGAGGCGGCAGCCGCAGCGGCACGACGTTCAGCCGGTAATAGAGGTCTTCGCGGAACAGGCCCTGGTTGATGAGCTGCTTCAGGTCCTTGTTGGTGGCGGCGACGATGCGGACATCGGTGCGAATGGGCGTGCGCCCGCCGACGGTCGTGTATTCGCCCTGCTGCAAGACGCGAAGAAGACGCGTCTGGGCATCCATCGGCATGTCGCCGATTTCATCGAGGAAGAGCGTGCCGCCCTCGGCCTGTTCGAAACGGCCGGTGGAGCGGTTCTGCGCGCCGGTGAAGGCGCCCTTCTCATGGCCGAAGAGTTCCGATTCGATGAGGTCGCGCGGGATCGCCGCCATGTTGATGGCCACGAACGGCCCGTTCCGGCGCTTACCGTAATCATGCAGGGCGCGGGCGACGAGTTCCTTGCCCGTACCCGATTCGCCCGTGATCATCAGCGTCAGGTCGGTCTGCATGAGACGCGCCAGCACGCGGTAGATTTCCTGCATGGCGGCGGAGCGGCCGACGAGCGGCATGCCGTCCTGCATCTCGTCGTCCAGCCGCGCCGGCTTGCGCTTCGGCTCGGCGAGCGCCCGCCCGATGATGGCGATCAGCTCGGTCAGGTCGAAAGGCTTCGGAAGATAGTCGTAGGCCCCCTTTTCCGAGGCCTTGATGGCGGTCATGAAAGTGTTCTGAGCGCTCATGACCAGAACCGGCAGCTCCGGCCGCGATTTCTTGATGCGCGGCAGAAGATCGAAGGCGTTCTCGTCCGGCATCACCACGTCGGTCACCACCAGATCGCCCTCGCCCGCGGAAATCCACCGCCAGAGGGTGGCGGCGTTGGACGTGATCCGCACGTCATAGCCGGCGCGGGTCAGCGCCTGGTTCAAAACGGTGCGGATGGCCGCGTCGTCGTCGGCGACAAGGATCGTGGCAGTCATATAGCAGTTCCTGTGGAGTTCAGGGGTCGGCCTTCGAGGCTGTCTTCCCTATGCATGGGCATCAGAACGCGAAAGATGGTGCGGCGGGCCTGGCTGTCGCATTCGACAATGCCGCCATGCCCGCCGATGATCTTGGCCACGAGCGCGAGCCCGAGGCCGGAACCGTTGGTCTTGGTGGTGATGAAGGGATCGAACAGATGTGGTAACAGGTCGGGCGGAACGCCCGGTCCGTTGTCGATGACGCAGAACTCGAGCGGCAGGGAAATCTTCTCCCGCGTGCCCGCAACGGACAAGCGGATGCCCGGCCTGTAGGCCGTCGTCAGCATGATCTCGCCGTCCGGCTGGTCGCCGACCGCTTCCGCCGCATTCTTGATGAGGTTCAGGAAGACCTGCACGAGCTGGTCCCGATTGGCATAGACCGGAGGCAACGATGGATCGTAAAGCTCGGAAATCTTGATATCACGCGCAAAGCCCGCCTTGGCGACCGCCTTCACGTGGTCGAGCACGGAATGGATGTTGAGCGGTACCCGATCCACCGGGCGCTCGTCGGAAAAGACTTCCATCCGGTCCACCAGCGAGACGATGCGGTCGGTCTCGTCGCAGATGAGCCGCGTCAGCGCGCGGTCCTCATCGGCAACGGACGTTTCCAGCAGCTGCGCGGCGCCGCGAATGCCCGAAAGCGGGTTCTTGATCTCGTGGGCCAGCATCGAGGCCAGGCCGGTGACCGAACGAGCGGCGGCGCGGTGGGTGAGCTGCCGGTCGATCTTGTCGGCCATCGAGCGCTCCTGAAACACCACCACGACCGAGCCGGGCTCGCTGACCACCGGCGCGACATAGAGATCGACCAGCTTTTCCTGGCCGAGGCGCGGCGACGAGAGGTCGACGCGATATTCGTTGACCGGCGCCCTGCGCTCGCGCACCTGGTCGATCAGCGCCAGAAGCGGGCTGCCGAAGGGAATGAAGGTGGAAATCTTCTGCTTGGCCAGATGCGAGGCGCTAGCGCCGAAAAAGGCCTCCGCCTCCCAGTTGGCGAAGGCCACCCGGCCTACGGCATCCACCAGGATGACCGGATTCTGCACGGAATTGAGGACGGCCATGGCAAGGCCGTCCGTCTGGACGGACGACTTCGTCATGCGGCCTCCCTGCGGGCAAGACCAGCCGTCTCGGTCAGGGCCGAGACCATGCGCCGCGTCACCTCGGCGGGGTCTTTCGACACCATGATCGCCGCTTTTTCGTCGACCGGGAGGTCCGCAGCGAAGCGGTCCAGATACCAGCCGAGATGTTTGCGCGCGTGGCGAAGGCCGGCTTCGCGGCCATAGAATTCGAGCATCATTTCGTAGTGTTCCGCAACCAGCGCTGCGATGTCATCGCCGATCGGGCCCGGATGGCCGGCAAGCGCGCCGACATGCCAGGGCCGCCCTTGCGCGCCACGCCCGACCATGACCGCATCGGCGCCGGAGCGCTTCAGAATATCCTCGGCATCCTCCGGCCTTTCCACGTCCCCGTTGGCGATAAGGGGAATGGAGACCGCATCATGGACGAGGCGGATGGCATCCCAATCCGCGCGACCCTCATAGAACTGCATGCGGGTACGGCCGTGAATGGTGACGAGCTGGATGCCCGCCTCCTCGGCGCGCCGCGCAATCTCCGGCGCATTGATGGAGTTTTCGTCCCAGCCGAGCCGCATCTTGAGCGTCACCGGTACGTTAACGGCTTTCACCGTCGCCTCGATCAGCGAGAGCGCATGGTCGGGATCGCGCATCAGCGCGGAGCCGGAATAACCGCCCGTCACCTTCTTCGCCGGACATCCCATGTTGATATCGACGATATCGGCACCGTTATCGACCACGATCCTGGCGGCCTCGGCCATCCACTGAGCCTCGCGTCCCGCAAGCTGCACCATATGCGGGGTCATGCCGGCATTCCTCAGCCGCGCCCAGGATTCGCCGCGGTTCAGCACGAGCTCGCGGCTGGCGACCATCTCGGTCACGACGAGCCCTGCCCCGAAGCGCCAGGCAAGCCTGCGGAAGGGCAAATCGGTCACGCCGGACATCGGAGCCAGCACGACACGGTTGCGGATGGCGACCGGTCCAATCCGGAAAGGCTTGGCGAGATCTTGAAAAAACAAATGATGATCTTTCGGGCACATGAGATTTCTGCACTATTTTTATTCAGCTTGCAGGCGTTTGCCAAGAGCAATTCCCTGATTGCGATATTTTTGTGCGCCCTGCTGGAAAACGGCGTTTTGAGTCTATAGTGCTCGCCTGTCAATTCCTTGAGGACGAGAAACGGGTTAAGCCGCGTGAGCGACAAATCCATGACAATCGGCATCGTCATCGTCGCGGCCGGCCGCGGCGAGCGGGCCGGCGCGCCCGAGGAAGGGCCGAAACAATATCGTCCGATCGGCGGCCGGCCGGTGATCGCCCGCACGCTCGAATGCTTCCTTTCCTGGCCACGGAGCGGGCCGGTGGTCGTCGTAACCCACCCGGACGATGACGGACTGTTCGCCGCCGCGACCTCGGGGGTAGCCGATGTCGGGCGCGTCATCACCACATCCGGCGGCGACACCCGCCAGCGTTCGGTCTTCGAGGGCCTGCGGGTGCTTTCCGGCACCGACGCCACCCATGTGATGATCCACGATGCCGCCCGCCCCTTCTGCGACCATGCGCTGCTCGACCGGGTAGCGGATGCGCTTGCGGCCGGAGAGGACGGCGCGCTGCCGCTCATGCCGGTCACCGATACTCTGAAGCGCGGCAGCGCCGATGGCCTGGTGCATGAGACTGTTCCGCGCGCCGGGCTCTACTCGGCTCAGACGCCGCAGGGTTTCCATCTTGCGGCCATTCGCGCGGCGCACGAAAAGGCAGCCGCCCTGCGGCGCGCCGACTTCACCGACGACGCTTCCATCGCCGAATGGGCGGGGCTTGCGGTCCGGATGGTGGAGGGCTCGCCCGACAATATCAAGCTCACCCTCAAACGGGATATCGATTTGGCTGACGAAAAACTTTCCCGCATGGCGCTTCCGGACGTGCGCACCGGCAACGGTTACGACGTGCATCAGCTGGAGCCGGGCGATGGCGTGATCCTTTGCGGCGTATTCATTCCGCACGATCAGAAGCTCAAGGGACATTCGGATGCCGACGTCGCGCTGCATGCGCTGACCGACGCCCTGCTCGCCACCTGCGGCGCGGGCGATATCGGCGATCACTTCCCTCCCTCCGACATGCAGTGGAAAGGCGCGCCGTCAAAGATATTCCTGGAGCATGCCGCACGGGTCGTACGCGAGCACGGCGGAACGATCATGAACGCGGATGTTTCGCTGATCGCCGAGGCGCCGAAAGTCGGCCCGTACAGGCAGGCAATGCGCGAAAATCTCGCCGCGATCCTCGAAATCTCCCTCGACCGCTGCTCGGTCAAGGCGACGACCAACGAAAAGATCGGCTTCGTCGGCCGCCGCGAAGGCATCGCCGCGATCGCGACTGCGACGGTCGTCTATCGCGGAGAAAGCCGGTGAGCATCTTTCCGGCCGATATCGAGGAACAGGCAAAGCGCATCATTGCCGATTTTTCGGCACGCAAGCTGATGGTCGCCACAGCGGAATCCTGCACCGGCGGGCTGATCGCCGGTGCGCTGACAGAGATTTCCGGCTCCTCGGCCGTGGTCGACCGCAGCTTCGTGACCTACACCAACCAGGCCAAGACCGACATGCTCGGAGTGACCGAAGGCACGCTTGCCGCTTTCGGAGCCGTGTCGAAGGAAACCGCGCTGCAGATGGTCCATGGCGCGCTTTACCGGTCGCGCGCCTCGCTGGCGGTTGCGGTCACGGGCATTGCCGGCCCCGGCGGCGGATCGGCGGAAAAGCCGGTCGGCCTCGTCCACCTCGCCGCGAAGGCCCGCGCGGGAAAACTCATCCACCGGGAGATGCGCTACGGCGATATCGGCCGCGATGAGGTGCGGCTCGCGACCGTGAGGACGGCTCTGGACATGCTGGTGGAAACCGCCCGAGAATAGGAATCAGGCGTAGATCTTGTCCGCTCTCGTCTCGAAGGCTTCGGCGAACATGCGGAAGGCGCGGTCGAACATCGAGCCCATCAGCGCGCCGAGGATCATGCTCTTGAACTCGTAATCGATAAAGAAATGCACCTTGCAGCCGTCAGCCACCGGCTCGAAGCGCCAGCGGTTGTCGAGATACTTGAACGGCCCCTCGATATATTTGACGTCGATGACCCGTTCCGTGGGGTTGAGCAGGACCTGCGTGGTGAAGGTCTCCCGGATCGCCTTGTAGCCGACCGTCATATCCGCGACGAGCAGCGCCTTCTCGTCCCGCTCCTTGCGGGAACGGACCGTAAGCGCTTCGCAGAGCGGCAGGAATTCCGGATATCTCTCGATATCGGCGACCAGAGCGTACATCTGCTCCGGCGTGTGCTGCTTGACGTGGCGGTGGACTTCGAACTTTGGCATGGAGGGGAGTTAAGCCTCCCCATCGAGAAGATCAAGCAGATGGCGCATCTGGCGGCGCGATTTCAACACGAGAACCGGAACGCCTCGCCCGTATCGCTCGAAGTTTTGAATGAAGATCGGCGCATGCCGTTCCTCGAATTTCCAGACGTAGCTGATGAAAACGCCATCGGGCAGCTTCTCCGGACAGCCGGGCGCCATATCGGGGCGCGTGCGGCCAAAACCGCGAATGGCTCTGCTGAAAATTCCCCATAGGCAAATGAACCGAGACAACCTCACCCAGATGACGAGATCGGTTCGCGGCAGCCGGATATCGAAACTGGAAGGATTGCTGCCGTCCATGATCCAGCGATCCTCCGCCACCCTTGCGGCAATCATGCTCCTCTGCTCGGCGCGCTCACGCGCAACCCATCCCGGCAGCCAGAAGAACTCGCGATCCATCGAAACATAGGGGAGATCGAACCGAGCGGCGATCTTCCGCGAGAGCGTCGACTTGCCGCCGCCCGAAGAACCGACCACAAGAATGCGGTTCGCCCGCCGGATCAGCGCGGCGGCAGTCTCATTGCTGGCGTAATCGACGGAAGATCGCGGCGTTTCATCCATATCCCGGCTCCGAATCAGGTCCTGCGGACGAGCTGCTCCAGTAATCTATCGGCGTGACGGTAGGATTTCACCACATGCACGCAAAGATGGCCGCCGTGGAGGGCCAGCATCTCCTCGATCTCGGGCACCTCGGTCTTCTCGAAATTCCAGACGTAGCGTAGGAACTCGCGGTCGATCTTTTCGGGACAGCCTTCCGCCATCTCCGGCCGCTCCTTCCCCCGATAGCGCGCCCAGCGGAAGATAATCCCGAAGAGGGAGACGAGGCGAGGCGGGCGCATCCAGATCACCAGCTCGGTGCGCGGCAGGCGGAGCGGCAGCGAACCGGGGCTCGTGCCGTCCATGATCCAGCGCGGTTCCGCCACCGCCTTGCGGATCAGCTCCATGGCTTCGGCCCGCGGCCGCGCTTGCCAGCCAGGCAGCCAGAAGATTTCGCGATCCATCGAAATATAGGGAAGCGAGAGCAGGCCCGCGAGCTTGCGCGAAAAGGTGCTCTTGCCGCTTCCGGAGCAACCGATCACAAGTATGCGTTCAGAGCTTCCAAGAAGGCTTACAGCTTCGCCGCGATCGATTATATAACGAACCATAAGTCTGCCGGGATTCAATCAGAAGACGGTGAAGGGCAAACCGTTTGCTATGATCCTCGAGCGCAGTCAAGACATGAGGGGCGTTGCAGCCAGCATCCAAAAGAATCCGAAAGACAAGACCGATGGACGACTTCTCCCAGATGATAAAGCTGCTCGAATCAGCAAAGCAGCTCGCAGACATGAACCAGATGCCGATGCTGGCCTATCTGATCGAAATGGCGAAGGCCGAGGCGCGCGGCAACCGCTTCACACTGCGTGATAGAAAGCGCGGCCAGGACAAGAAGGAAAAGCCGCAGGCCGCCGAGTGAGGATCGGCGCGGCTGCGGCATCGGGAAGTTCGGCGGGAGCTTCGCGCTATTCGGCGGCGGCCAGAAGCTTCTTTTCCCGCGCGGCCTTCAGACGGGCGAAGTCATCGCCCGCGTGGTGCGACGAACGGGTGAGCGGGCTGGAGGAGACCATCAGGAAGCCCTTGGTATAGGCCACCGTCTCATAGGACTTGAATTCCTCCGGAGTCACGAAGCGATCGACTTTGTGGTGCTTGCGGGTCGGCTGCAGATACTGGCCGATCGTCAGGAAATCGACGTCGGCGGTCCTGAGGTCGTCCATGAGCTGCAGCACTTCGTTGCGCTCCTCGCCCAACCCCACCATGATGCCGGACTTCGTGAACATGGTCGGGTCCAGTTCCTTCACCCGCTGCAGGAGCCGGACGGAGTGGAAATAGCGGGCACCCGGACGAACGGTGAGGTAATTCCCCGGCACGGTCTCCAGATTGTGGTTGAAGACGTCGGGCTTGGCGGCGACGACGCGCTCCAGAGCGCCGGGCTTTTTCAGGAAATCGGGCGTCAGGATTTCGATCGTCGTCGTCGGCGAAGCGGCGCGGATCGCGAAAATCACCTTCTCGAAATGCTCGGCGCCGCCGTCATCCAGATCGTCCCGGTCGACCGAGGTGATGACGACATGGGACAGGCCCATCTGCTTGACGGCCTTGGCGACGTTTTCCGGCTCGTCCATGTCGAGCGCATTCGGCTTGCCGGTCGCGACATTGCAGAAGGCGCAGGCGCGGGTACAGATCTCGCCCATGATCATGAACGTGGCGTGCTTCTTGTCCCAGCACTCGCCGATATTGGGGCAGCCCGCCTCCTCGCACACAGTCACGAGCTTGTGGGAACGCACGAGATCGCGCGTTTCCATGTAACCCTTGGAAACCGGAGCCTTGACGCGAATCCATTCGGGCTTACGAAGCACCTCGGTATCGGGGCGATGCGCCTTTTCCGGATGACGGACGCGCTTTTCCTCGCCCGTGCCGA
The DNA here is from genome assembly GCF_001854865.1 of Rhizobium sp. LCM 4573. GTDB lineage: Bacteria > Pseudomonadota > Alphaproteobacteria > Rhizobiales > Rhizobiaceae > Neorhizobium. The sequence goes on from NZ_MDDW01000005.1 coordinate 104,885, forward strand.
TCCTGTCGAGAATGGTGACCATAAAAACCTGCCTTTAGTCCGCGTCAGCCTGTCAGCGCCGGACGATCTTGGCCAGAAATAGCAAAATGCACGAACCCACGAAACCCTGCACAAGGTAACCCAGCCATCCGCTGGCGACATGGATTCCGAAGCGATCGAAAATGGCATTGGCGAGCAGCGCGCCGAGAATGCCGATGACGATGTTCATGAAGACGCCGAAGCGGATATCCATCAGCTTGCCGGCAATCCAGCCCGCTATGCCGCCGATGACGACCGTGGCAACCAAACCCACACCTTCCATCCGCTTCTCCTGTTCTTTCCGAACCCTTCATATGGTGGGGCGCGCAGCCTGGAACAATGGTGCGAGCCCCAAGGGCCTTATCAGACGTTCAGTGCCCTGCCATAGGCGTCGAGCACGCTTTCCTTCATGGTTTCGGAAATCGTCGGATGCGGGAAGATCGTGTGCATCAGTTCTTCCTCGGTCGTCTCGAGGTTCATGGCAACCACGAAACCCTGGATGAGCTCGGTGACTTCCGCCCCGACCATGTGCACGCCGAGGAGCTCGCCGGTCTTCTTGTCGAAGATCGTCTTGACCATGCCCTGGTCCTCGCCGAGCGCGATCGCCTTGCCGTTGCCGACGAACGGGAAGCGGCCGACACGGATATCGCGGCCCTGTTCCTTGGCCTTGGCTTCGGTGAGACCGACGGAGGCGACCTGCGGATGGCAATAGGTACAGCCGGGGATCTTCAGCTTGTCCATCGGATGGACGTTCGGCAGGCCAGCGATCTTCTCCACGCAGATGACGGCCTCGTGCTCAGCCTTGTGGGCCAGCATCGGCGGGCCGGCGACGTCGCCGATCGCATAGATGCCGGGCACATTGGTCTTGCCGTAGCCATCGATGACGATGAAGCCGCGATCGGTCTTCACGCCGACCGCCTCGAGCCCGAGGTTCTCGATGTTTGCCTGGACGCCGACGGCGGAGATCATCCGGTCGGCGGTGATCTTCTCGACCTTGCCGTCCTTCATTTCGACATGCGCGGTGATGGAGTTGGCGGCCTTCTCCACCTTGGTGACCTTGGCCTCCAGATGGATCTTCATGCCCTGCTTCTCGAACTGCTTCTTGGCGAGCGTCGAGATTTCAACGTCCTCCACCGGCATGACGGTTTTCATGACCTCTACGACCGTGACGTCAACGCCGAGCGTGCGGTAGAAGCTCGCGAACTCGATGCCGATCGCGCCCGAGCCCATGACCAGCAGCGATTTCGGCATTTGCTCCGGCTTCATGGCTTCGAAATAGGTCCAGATCAGCTTGCCGTCCGGCTCGATGCCGGGCAGCGCGCGCGGGCGAGCGCCGGTAGCGACGATGATGTGCTTGGCGGTATAGGTGCCTTCGCCGAGCGTGTTCTTCGGCACGGGACCCATCGGCTCGACCGGCTTCTTGGTGGGCTTGGAAACGAGGATTTCACCTGGCTTGGTGATCTTCGCCTCGCCCCAGATGATGTCGATCTTGTTCTTCTTGAAAAGGAAGCCGACGCCGTTGTTCATCCGGTGCGCGATGCCGCGCGAGCGCTCCACGATCGCCTTCAGGTCCGGCGTCACGGTTCCTTCGATCTTCACGCCATAATCGCCCGGATGCTGGGCATAGTGGAAGATTTCGGCCGAACGCAGCAACGCCTTGGTCGGGATGCAGCCCCAGTTGGAGCAGATGCCGGCGAGATGCTCGCGCTCGACGACGGCGACTTTCATCCCGAGCTGGGCGGCGCGGATGGCGGCGATATAGCCGCCGGGGCCGGAACCGATGACGATGAGGTCGTAGGATTGAGCCATTCTCTTCCTGCCTTTTCCTTGTGCTTTTCCTTGGAGGCGGCCAGCGGATCACGCGGCCTGCTTCCGGGGAAGGTGTTTAAAGCCCCAGCATCATCCGGACGATGGGCTCAAGGCCCCGCCCGATGGCGCGGGTGTTTTCCGCATCGAGGTGCACGCCATCGACGGGCGTGGCGCGCGCGACCGATCCGGCGTCGAAGAAGCCGCAGCCCAATTCATCCGCGAGATCGCGATAGAGAGAGGCGAGCATCAGGGACTGTTCGATCGCGCCTTTGTACAGGGCACCGGTCAACGGGTTCGCCGTTTCGCAGAGCGGCGGCGGCGATACGATGAGGATTTCCGGCGGTTCGCATTCGCGCGCCCAATCGTGAAAACGGACGAGACTGACGAGCTTCTTCACGCCCTGACGCGCTCCGATTGCCGTGCCATGGATGATCGGCTTCATGTCATTGGTGCCGAGCATGATGATGACAAGCTCGAGCGGGCCGTGCGTATGAAGCACGGTCGGCAGCAATCGCGCGCCGTTGCGGTCGCAATCGCCCAACTGGTCGTCATAGGCGGTGGTGCGCCCGCCAAGCCCCTCGGCGATCACATTGACGGAAGGGCCGAGTGCGGCCTGCAGCACGCCCGGCCAGCGGTCTTCGAAGGCATGCCGGCCGCCGGTCTCGGCATCCGTGCCCCAGGTCAGTGAATCGCCATAGCAGAGAACGGTTTTCATGGACGCACCTCGGTTTCCCCTCCCGTGTGGACCCCCTCCCCGCAAGGGGGAGGGAAATCCGGATCAAACCAGCATGGCCATCGGGTTTTCAATGTAGCGCTTGAAGGCGGAAGCCAGTTCCGCGCCGAGCGCGCCGTCGATGACGCGGTGGTCGAAGGCGAAGGTCGCCGTCATCACCGTGCCCACCTTGATCTCGCCGTTCTTGACGACCGGCTTCTCGACGCCCGCGCCGATCGAGACGATCGATGCCTGCGGCAGGTTGATGATCGAGGTGAAGTTGGAGACGCCGAACATGCCGAGGTTGGACACCGACGTGGTGCCGCCCTGGTATTCCTCCGGCTTCAGCTTCTTGTCGCGGGCGCGCTTGGCAATATCCTTCACCTCATTAGAGATGACCGACAATGCCTTCTCTTCGGCCTTGCGGACGATCGGCGTGATCAGCCCGTCCGGGATCGCCACGGCGACGCCGACATCGGCGTGCTTGTGCAGAACGCGCGCGGTCGAGGTCCAGGAGGCGTTCGCCATGGGGACATCGCGGAGCGCGAGTGCCATCGCCTTGATGATGAAGTCGTTGACCGAAAGCTTGAAGGCCGGGATTTCGCCCTTTTCCGTCTTCTTCACCGGGGCGGACTTGTTGATATCGGCGCGGAGCTTCAAAAGCGCGTCGATCTCGCAATCCATCGAGATGAAGTAGGACGGAACGGTCTGGCTCGACTCGGTGAGGCGCGAGGCGATCGTCTTGCGCATGCCGTCATGCGGCAGGAGCTCGTAGGAACCTTCCGGGAAGAGCTTGAGGACGGCATCGTCCGACGGGCCCTTCGCAAGCGCCGGAGCGCCAGCCTGTGCGGCAGCGGCCGGAGCGGCCTTGCCGGTACCGGAGGCGACTGCCTTCTCGACATCGGCCTTCACGACGCGGCCATGCGGACCGGAACCGGTGACGGCGGAAAGCTCGAGGCCAGCCTCCTTCGCCAGACGGCGGGCGAGCGGCGAAGAGAAGACGCGCTTGCCATCGGCGGTCGGGGCAGGCGTGGACGGTGCCGGAGCTGCGTCCGTCACCGGAACCTTCGGAGCCTCCGAGGCTTTTTCGGCCGGTGCGGCTTCCGCCTTCGGAGCGGGGGCTGCTTCCGCCTTGGCTTCGGCCTTCGGGGCATCGCCGCCGCCGGCAGCCGCCGCCTTCACGTCTTCCCCTTCGCCAGCGAGGATGGCGATCAGGGCGTTGACCTTGACCGCTTCCGTGCCGGCCGGGACGACGATCTTGGCGACCGTCCCCTCGTCGACGGCTTCCACTTCCATGGTCGCCTTGTCGGTCTCGATCTCGGCGATCACGTCACCAGGGGCAACCTTGTCGCCTTCCTTGACCAGCCACTTGGAAAGATTGCCCTCTTCCATGGTCGGCGAAAGGGCGGGCATGGTGATGTTTATGGGCATCGCGATACCCTCCCCTTACTTGTAGCAGACGGTTTTGACTGCCTGGACGACTTCGCCGACATTCGGCAGCGCCAGCTTCTCGAGGTTCGCGGCATAGGGCATGGGAACGTCCTTGCCGGCGATCGTCAGGATCGGCGCATCGAGATAGTCGAATGCCTGCTGCATGACGCGGGTGGCGATTTCGGTGCCGACCGACGACTGCGGGAAGCCTTCCTCGACGGTGACGAGACGGCCGGTCTTCTTGACCGATTCGATGACGGTCGGYAGGTCCATCGGGCGAAGCGTCCGCAGATCGATCAGTTCGACGTCGATGCCCTCCTTGGCGAGTTCATCGACCGCCTTGGTGGCATAGGTCATGCCGATGCCCCAGGAGACGACCGTGGCGTCCTTGCCCTGCTTGTGAATGCGGGCCTTGCCGATCGGCAGCACGAAATCATCGAGCTTCGGCACCTCGAAGGAGTGGCCGTAGAGGATTTCGTTTTCCAGGAAGATGACCGGGTTCGGATCGCGGATGGCCGCCTTGAGGAGACCCTTCGCATCCGCCGCCGTATAGGGCTGAACGACCTTCAGGCCCGGAATGTGGCTGTACCAGGCGCCGTAATCCTGGCTGTGCTGGGCGGCGACGCGGGCAGCAGCGCCGTTCGGGCCGCGGAACACGATCGGAGCGCCCATCTGGCCGCCGGACATGTAAAGCGTCTTGGCGGCGGAGTTGACGATCTGGTCGATCGCCTGCATGGCGAAGTTGAAGGTCATGAACTCGACGATCGGCTTCAGGCCGGCCATGGCCGCACCCACGCCCACGCCGGCAAAGCCATGCTCGGTGATCGGCGTGTCTACGACGCGGCGCGGACCGAATTCCTGCAGGAGGCCCTGCGTGATCTTGTAGGCGCCCTGGTATTCGGCAACTTCCTCGCCCATGATGAAGACGTCTTCGTCGCGGCGCATTTCTTCCGCCATGGCGTCGCGCAGCGCTTCGCGCACCGTCATCGTCACCATTTCGGTCCCGGCCGGAATATCCGGATCGGAAGCGGCCTCGACCTTCGGCTGTGCCGGTACCGGAGCGGCGGCGGAGCCGGTCTCGGTCGGCTTTTCCTCCTGCGCAACGGCAGGAGCTTCCGGCTTCGGAGCCTCGGCGGCGACGTCGATGCTGTCGGCGCTCTCGCCCYCGGCGAGCAGCACGGCAATCTTGGTGTTGACCTTGACGTTCTCGGTGCCGGCGGCAACGAGCAGCTTGCCGATCACGCCTTCATCCACGGCTTCCACTTCCATGGTCGCCTTGTCGGTCTCGATTTCGGCGATCACGTCGCCGGAGGTGACCTTGTCACCCTCGTTCTTCAGCCATTTGCTGAGCGTGCCTTCCTCCATGGTCGGGGAAAGGGCGGGCATAAGAATATCGATTGGCATTACGGTTCCCTCCCCGCGATCAAAGCAGAATGTCGGTATAGAGCTCGGATACATCCGGCTCCGGTTCGTTCTGTGCGAAATCGGCGGAGTCCGAAACGATGTCGCGGATATCCTTGTCGATCGTCTTCAGCTCGTCCTCGCTGGCCCAGCCGTTTTCGATCAAGCGGTTCTTGACCTTCTCGATGGGATCGTTTTCCGAGCGCATCTTCTGCACTTCATCCTTGGAGCGATACTTCGCCGGGTCGGACATGGAGTGGCCGCGATAGCGATAGGTGAGCATTTCAAGGATGATCGGGCCCTTGCCGGAACGGCAGTGTTCGAGGGCTTCGTCGCCCGCGGCCTTCACGGCGCGAACGTCCATGCCGTCGACCTGGATGCCGGGAATGCCGAAACCCGAGCCGCGCAGCGAATAGTTGGACTGCGCCGTGGCGCGGGCCGTTGAAGTGCCCATCGCATAACGGTTGTTCTCGACGATGTAGACGATCGGCAGCTTCCAGAGAGCGGCCATGTTGAAGCTCTCGTAGACCTGGCCCTGGTTGGCGGCACCATCGCCGAAATAGGCGACGGAGACGGCGTCATTGCCGCGATACTTGTTGGCAAAGGCAAGACCGGTGCCGAGCGAGACCTGCGCGCCGACGATACCATGGCCGCCGTAGAAGTTCTTTTCCTTGGAGAACATGTGCATCGAGCCGCCCTTCCCCTTGGAATAGCCGCCCCGACGTCCCGTAAGCTCCGCCATGACGCCGCGGGCGTTCATGCCGGTCGCCAGCATGTGGCCATGATCGCGATAGGCGGTGATGACCTGATCACCTTCCTTCTGCGCCATCTGCATGCCGACGACGACGGCTTCCTGGCCGATGTAGAGATGACAGAAGCCGCCAATGAAGCCCATGCCGTAAAGCTGGCCGGCCTTCTCTTCGAAACGGCGGATCAGAAGCATCTCGCGATAGGCGTGAAGATCCTCTTCCTTGCCGAAATCCGGCGTGTTCTTGCCGGTGAATTCCTTCGGAGCGGGTTTCGAGGTCGTCTTGGTAGCAGACTTTGCCGCGGATCTGCGGCCGGATACAGACGCGTTTTTGCTCGGCGCCATTCATCCCTCCCTTGCGTGCTGCACTAGGTTCGTTCGGCGCGCAGCATAGGGAAGAAAGGCGACCCCAGCAATGCTATAAATGCATGGCTCGCATTCCGCACAAGCAGCTGAAAACACAAGGAAATATCCAATTAACCGAATTCCGGTTAATCAGAAATAATCGTTGAAAATGACGATCTCATCGCCGCGCGAGACGTTGAGCTGATAGCGGGCGGTCTCGTCCAGCATGTCCTTTTCCAGCGATCCGTCGCTCAAAAGCTGAACCTGGCGCTCGAGCGCCTCGCGCCGTTCCGTGAGCTTGGCAAGTTCGGCTGCGCGGGCCACTCGCTGGCGCTCGAACTCGTCGGTCGCGATCAGACCCAGATCGCCATGAACGGAATGATAGCCGAAATAGGAAAGGAAGGCGACAGTTATGGCGGGAAGTACGAAACGGCCGAACTTTCTCTGCTTATGATGCCTGGTCCACATGCCTTACCAACCTCGTCACGCATTACGAGGCTTCAAACTGACAGAACATGCTTAAGCAATGGTTGACCATGACGAAATGCGAAAGCCCGCGCTTGTGGCGCGGGCTTTCAATTCAGGAATAACAATCAGGATCAGGCCTTCAAAACGCTCCGGCCTGCATAGGCAGCCTGCGGGCCCAGCATTTCCTCGATGCGGATGAGCTGGTTGTACTTGGCCGTACGATCGGACCGCGAAAGCGAGCCGGTCTTGATCTGACCGCAATTGGTGGCGATTGCGAGATCGGCGATCGTGGAATCTTCCGTTTCGCCCGAGCGGTGAGACATGACGGCCGTATAGGCCGCCTTGTGGGCGGTCTCGACCGCATCAAGCGTCTCCGTCAGCGAGCCGATCTGGTTGACCTTGACGAGGATGGAGTTGGCCACACCCATCTTAATGCCGTCGCGCAGGCGGGCGGAGTTGGTGACGAACAGGTCGTCGCCGACGAGCTGGCACTTCGAGCCGATCTTGTCGGTCAACGTCTTCCAGCCGTCCCAATCGTCCTCGGCCATCCCGTCCTCGATCGAGATGATCGGGTATTTGGCAACCAGTTCCGCGAGGTAGTCGGCCATCGCGCCGGATTCCAGCGTGCGGCCCTCGCCTTCCATGACGTACTTGCCATCCTTGAAGAACTCGGTCGAGGCGCAGTCGAGGCCGAGATAAACGTCCTCACCCGGCCTGTAACCGGCTTTTTCGATCGACTTCATGATGAAGTCGAGCGCTTCAGGCGCGCTCTTCAGGTTCGGCGCGAAGCCGCCTTCGTCGCCGACATTGGTATTGTGACCGCCGGCATGCAGTTCCTTCTTCAGCGTATGGAAGATCTCCGAGCCGACACGGACCGCATCGCGCAGCGTATCGGCGCCGACCGGCAGGATCATGAATTCCTGGAAGTCGATCGGGTTGTCGGCATGCGCGCCGCCGTTGATGATGTTCATCATCGGAACCGGCAGGACGTGTGCGCCGGCGCCGCCGACATAGCGGTAAAGCGGCAGGCCGGCCGAATCGGCGGCAGCCTTGGCGACGGCGAGCGAAACGCCAAGGATGGCGTTGGCTCCGAGGCGCGACTTGTTCGGCGTGCCGTCCAGCGCGATCAGCGTCTTGTCGATATGGATCTGGCTTTCGGCATCGAAGCCGCCGATAGCATCGAAGATTTCGGTATTGACCGCCTCTACCGCCTTTTCCACGCCCTTGCCGTTATAGCGCTTGCCGCCATCGCGGAGCTCGACTGCTTCATGCGCGCCCGTGGACGCTCCGGAGGGAACCGCGGCGCGTCCCATGGAGCCGTCTTCCAGATAGACATCCACCTCGACGGTGGGATTGCCGCGGCTGTCGAGGATTTCACGGGCGATGATATCGGTGATGGCGGTCAAAGGTCTCTCCCTCGAGTTGACGTCCATTGGGGGTCACTGACCATGTCTCATAGTCGATGACATGAAAATTACAATGCGGAGCCGATGGGCGTTTTTATGCCGCCTTGGCCACCGCATCGAAGGCGAGCAGCTTTTCCAAAAGCCGCGGCATATCCTTCAGGTGAACCATGTTCGGGCCATCGGACGGCGCATTGTCCGGGTCCTCATGCGTCTCGATGAAGACACCGGCGACGCCGACGGCCACGGCCGCCCGCGCCAGCGTTTCCACGAATTCGCGCTGTCCGCCGGAAGAACCGCCCTGCCCGCCCGGCTGCTGCACCGAATGGGTGGCATCGAAGATCACGGGCGCGCCGAGCGAGGCCATGATCGGCAGCGAGCGCATGTCGGAGACGAGCGTGTTATAGCCAAAGGAAGCCCCACGCTCGCAGAGCAGCACATTGGGATTGCCGCTCTGGGTGAATTTGGCAAGCACGTTCTTCATGTCCCAGGGCGCCAGGAACTGGCCCTTCTTCACGTTGATGACGCGGCCGGTCTTGGCGGCGGCGATCAGGAGGTCCGTCTGGCGCGACAGGAAGGCCGGGATCTGCAGGATGTCGACGGTCTTTGCGACGATCTCGCACTGTTCCTCGGTATGGATGTCGGTCAGAACCGGAAAGCCGTATTCCTTCTTGAGGTCGGCGAATATTTCCATGGACTTTTCGAGCCCGATGCCGCGCTTGCCCGAAAGGGAGGTGCGGTTCGCCTTGTCGAAGGAGGATTTGTAGACGAGGCCGATGCCGAGCTTGGCGCAAAGCTCCTTCAGCGCGCCCGCCATCATGAAGGCATGATCGCGGCTCTCCATCTGGCAAGGGCCGGCGATCAGCGACAGCCGCGACTTCTGCGAAAACAGGACGCGCCCCTCACCTTCACCGGCGAAGACCTCAGTATTGGCGGAGACTTCCATCATCACTCCTCGAAACCGAACAATACGCCCTGGCCGGGCGCCGCGGCGACCAGAACGCGGCCTGCCTTGCGGATGAACGCGACGTCATTAGCAGCAAGGGTGATCTCTGTCACGGCAAGATCGGCAACCCGGAAAATTATGGCTCGGCCGTGAAGGCCGGAAGGATCGCCATTCGGCGCGAGCGCGAATTCGGGCTCGAGCTCGCCATCCGGCACGATGCGGACCGCGCAATTCGAGGCCTGGAGGCGAACGGCATCCGATTCGGCCTCTGCCTCCGCTCCGGTTTCCATCACCGTCTCCAGCATGGCTGCAAAATCCGAAGGCGCCGGCGCGGACAGCACAACCTGGCTAAGCCCGACGACATTGTTCGCATGCCGTTCCAGATCGCCCCGGTTGGCGGGCAAGGGATTGACACGCTCGGCGGCGAACATCAGGAAATCCGGCGCGCGCTCATCCGCCGCGAAAGCGAGACGAAAGCTCGCCTCAGATACCGAGCCATCCGGCAATGTCACCGGGCGGGAGAAATGCAGCATCTCGCCCCTGGACATGCGGTGCCGGCGAAATCGCTCCTCATCCGCCGCCGCGTCCGTGGATGCGACGACGAGCGCCGACAGGCCCTCGCGATGCCTGCCGCCGCGGAATTCCAGATCATGCGCGGTAAAGACGTTGCCCCGCTTTGCCGTTCCCGACGCCTGCCGGCGATTGGCGACCCCCAGCGGCTCCAGATAGCTGCCATCGGAGAGGAAAACACAGGCATTGCGGGTGCCGAATGGATGATCGGCATCCGGCGCGACGGTGAAACCGAGCTCGGAAAGACGGCTTCTGGCGGCTGCGAGATTCGATACCGGCAGGACGAGGTGATCGATCGGTCTTGGGGAACTCACGGCAACTCCGGAAAACACGCGGATGGAACAGAAGTCTGAATATATGGTGCGCACGCTCACAACGGCCAGACGAGGCGGCTCCTTGTGGTTCGCCTCAACGAAATTCATGGGATTTTCACGGAAATTTAGGGACTTGCGGAACACATATGGAACATATAGTGTCCGTTCTGGATTTGTTTCCGATTCAAGGGTTCGACGCCATGCTCACGCGCAAACAGCAGGAATTGCTTCTGTTCATCCATGAACGCATGAAGGAATCCGGCGTCCCGCCGTCCTTCGACGAAATGAAGGACGCACTCGATCTGGCCTCCAAATCGGGCATCCACCGGCTGATTACCGCCCTGGAGGAAAGAGGCTTCATCCGCCGCCTGCCGAACCGCGCCCGCGCCCTGGAGGTCATCAAGCTTCCGGAAGCCTATACGCCGAGCCTGCAGCCGCGGCGGGGCTTTTCACCGAGCGTTATCGAGGGCAGTCTCGGCAAGCCGAAGCCTGCACCCGCGCCTCCGAAGGCCGCCGAAGAGCAGTCCAATTCCGCTTCGGTGCCGGTAATGGGCCGCATTGCTGCGGGCGTTCCGATTTCGGCGATCCAGAACAATACCCACGATATCGCGGTGCCTCACGAAATGCTGGGCGCGGGCGAGCATTATGCCCTCGAGGTCAAGGGTGATTCAATGATCGAGGCCGGCATTCTGGACGGCGATACGGTCATCATCCGCAACGCCAATACAGCTCATCCCGGTGACATCGTCGTCGCCCTGGTGGACGACGAGGAAGCGACCTTGAAGCGCTTCCGCCGGCGCGGCGCTTCCATCGCTCTCGAGGCGGCCAATCCGGCTTACGAGACGCGCATCTTCGGACCGGACCGCGTCAAGATCCAGGGGAAGCTGGTCGGCCTCATCCGCCGCTATCACTGAGAAATTCCGCCAGCGGCTCCGGCAGCGCAGCATCGTAATCGCCGCTTCGCCAGTCGTAATGGCTATGGCGGCTCCAAGAGCGGTCTTTTTCGTCCATGGCGGCGCGGATAGTCCATTGCCGAGGATCGCCGCTACCGTTGAATTCCATTTCCAGGGCTCCGGTCCGCCGCAAGGTCTTGCCGTTGAAGAGGAGCGCGCCGGAGCGGCAATGATTGAACCTTGCGCGCGGCGCTATGACGATGGCCGCGACATCACAGGCCACGCCCGTCAGCCGCCAGTCCTCCACCATCACGATGCCGGCGCCTTGCGAGGTCTTTGCGGCGCACCAGGCCTTCGGCTCGCAGCTGAACCGAGCCGGATCTGCCGAGGCAAGCGCATTCCGCAACCTTTCGCGCGCGCTCGCCACCTCTTCGGAGGTTAAATCGCGGCGCTCAGCAGCGTCCGTGGACGGTTTTGCGATCTTGTCACCAATCAGGGACATGACAGGACCTTCTGGAGGTTCCAGAAGCAAGGCACGATGCCATTGCGAGAAGATGAACTCCGGCGGCCGGGTGCGGTTCGTCGCCGTCCGGTCCGCTTCGGTCAGGGCGGCCATGGTTCCGTCCTCGGCAATCAGCAGGTCGGGTGGAGCGGCCGGTCGCCCAAGCAACGAGAGAAGCACGGCCGCGGCGAATATGGGCAGGCCGATCAGCCGCAGCCTGGTTCTGAGCAGCGTCAGGAGCAGAAAGCCTGAGGTCGCGACAGGCATGAACCAGGGGTGCTGGCGCCCGGCTCCGATATCGCCTCCCCAGGAAGCTACATGCCTGGCGACCGCGATCACCGCCTCAAGCCCTAGCCCCATGAGCTTGAGGAAAGGTTCTTCCAGGCCGAACGGCATCAGGAGCATGCCGGCAAGCCCCGCCGGCATGACGAGGAAGGAGATGATCGGCATGGCGGCGAGATTGGCAGCCAGCCCGTAGGTGGCGATCCGGTGAAAATGCTCGATGGAATAGATCGCGGTGGAAAGCCCGCCGATGAGCGAGGTCGCGAATATTCCGGCGATGAAATTCCAGCTTGTCAGCAAAGGCGTCACCACCGGGTGACGCAAGGGGAATATTTCCGGTTCCCGCCCCGCGGCACGGCGTTTCCAGAGCGCATAGCCGGCCACCAGTGCGACGGTTGCGGAGAACGACATCTGGAAGCTCGGCCCCATGATCTCGGAGGGCGAAATCGCGATGATGACGAGCGCGGAAAGTGCCACATTGCGCAGGCTGATGGCGGCGCGGTCGAAAAGCACTGCGACGAGCATGACCGCCATCATCAGATAGGCGCGTTCCGCCGAAACCGCGAAACCGGAAATCAGGTAATAGGCGGTCGCCATGAGGAGCGCGCCGAAGGCCGCGATCTTCTTCACCGGCCAGGCTTGCGCGAAGCCCATGAAAAACCCCAGCACCGTCCGCACGCCGACGAAGAAGATGCCTGCGGCAAGCGCCATGTTGAGACCGGAGATCGCGACTATATGGGCAAGGCCTGAAACGCGAAGCGCCTCGGTCGTCTCCTTCGAGATCGCCCGCCTCTCGTCCGTGACGATCGCGGCGGCGAAGGCGCCCGCATCGCCGGGAACGACCTCCCGGATGCGCGAGGCGATCGTGCTGCGCAGATCGAAGAGCTTCCGCTCCATCTCGCCCAACCAGGGGGCGGCCRCCTCTCCGGCCGCTCCCCCCTGCTTCGGCGCGCCGTAGAAGAAGCCCACCGCGCCGATGCCGTCGAAATAGGCGGAAAAAGCGAAATCCACGAGGCCGGGCAAGGCAGGCCCGGAGGGCGGCGAGAGCCGCGCCCTTCCGGTGATGACCTCCCCGCTTGCGATCGGCTCATGGCGGCTGCGCGCAAGGAGCGACACCTTCTCCGGCGGACGGCGCAGCACCGGGTCCGCCGTGGCGGTGAGACGGACGATATAGCGCCACCGCCCCTGCCCGTCCGGCTCCAGGCGTTCCACGCGGCCGGTGATCATGGTGGTCACCGGCGAGTCGAGGATAACCGTCGAGCGGCGCCAGGTCTCCAATTGGGCAAGGATCATACCGCCGAGGAAGAGTGTCAGCGCAAGTGAAGCGATGCTCCAGAGGCTCGGACGGTAGCGGGTCGCAAGCGCGACGGCCGCAAAAAAGACGAATGCAAGGGCAAGCGGCGGAAAGAGCGGGTCCTTCTGCAGGCTGAACCAGAAGGCGGCGCCTGCGCCGATCACGACGGGCACGAACAAAAATCCGTGACCATGCGCCGCCTCTTCGCGGATCATCGCGGGAACGAGGCACCGGAGGCGCTGAAGGCCTTCCGCGGCCCGCGCGGCAAACCCACGGTTGATCGTGGTTGGCCGCCGCATGTCCGACGCGGCCACCGCGCCTCGCGGATCTGCTAAAAAAGCAGGCAGAAAGATGTCTTGTTCTACCGAAGGTTCGGCATGCAGCGGGCGCCCCTTCGCCCTCTCCGCGATATCCGGAACCTCCTTTTCCACCGGCATCCACGCCCCACCCGCAATACAAGCCCTAAGTGCAGAGTGCGGCAGCTCGGCGCAACCGTCAACTGCGGATGCAAACCCATGTTTTGCGGGCTTTTGCCGGGTCGGCCGCCTTGCAACTTCCAGCTGCCAGACCAGTGCCTAATATGTTTTCGCGCTGCACAATTTCCCGTCAGGATAGCTTGGCATCCGCTCTCGGATCATATAGCTAAACTCGTGACGCTTAACCCTTATGGCGCTTTTAGGGCGCCATGCCGCCAAAAAGTTGGAGGATCAGCATGACGGATAAGAGCGCAAACCTCGCCTTGGGTGATAAGAAAGTGGAGCTGCCGGTACGATCGGGCTCGATCGGTCCGGACGTCATCGATATCGGCGCCCTCTACAAGAACACCGGCGCATTCACCTACGATCCAGGCTTCACCTCGACGGCGTCTTGCGAATCCAAGATCACCTATATCGATGGTGATGCAGGCATCCTTCTGCATCGCGGCTATCCGATCGAGCAGCTCGCCGAGCATGGCGACTTCCTTGAGACCTGCTACCTGCTTCTTTACGGCGAACTGCCCACCGCCGCCCAGAAGAAGGACTTCGATTACCGCGTCACGCACCACACGATGGTGCACGAGCAGATGAGCCGCTTCTTCACCGGCTTCCGCCGCGATGCCCATCCGATGGCCGTCATGTGCGGCGTGGTCGGCGCGCTTTCGGCCTTCTATCACGATTCCACGGATATCACCGATCCGCACCAGCGCATGGTCGCCAGCCTGCGCATGATCGCAAAGATGCCGACGCTCGCCGCCATGGCCTATAAGTACCATATCGGCCAGCCCTTCGTTTATCCGAAGAACGATCTCGATTACGCTTCGAACTTCCTGCACATGTGCTTCGCCGTTCCCTGCGAGGACTATGTGGTGAACCCGGTACTGGCGCGCGCCATGGACCGCATCTTCATCCTTCATGCCGATCACGAGCAGAACGCGTCCACCTCGACCGTCCGTCTCGCCGGCTCTTCGGGCGCCAACCCGTTTGCCTGTATCGCGGCCGGCATCGCCTGCCTCTGGGGCCCGGCTCACGGCGGCGCCAATGAAGCGGCGCTCAACATGCTGACCGAGATCGGCACCGTCGACCGTATTCCGGAATACATCGCCCGCGCCAAGGACAAGAACGATCCGTTCCGCCTCATGGGCTTCGGCCATCGGGTCTACAAGAACTACGACCCGCGCGCCAAGATCATGCAGAAGACCACGCATGAAGTGCTCGGCGAACTCGGCCACAAGGACGATCCGCTTCTACAGGTCGCCATGGAGCTGGAGCGCATCGCGCTCACCGACGAATACTTCATCGAAAAGAAGCTCTATCCGAACATCGACTTCTATTCCGGCATCACGCTGAAGGCGATGGGCTTCCCCACCACCATGTTCACGGTGCTGTTCGCGCTCGCCCGCACGGTCGGCTGGATCGCCCAGTGGRCCGAAATGATCGAAGATCCGCAGCAGCGCATCGGCCGTCCGCGCCAGCTCTACACGGGCGAAGCCAAGCGCGATTACCTGCCGATCTCCAAGCGCTAACGACACCTCAAGTCTGCAAAAACAAGGAAGCCCGGTCAGCGATGACCGGGCTTCTTGTTTTCCAGGACCTGCAGAACGATGCCCGCCGCCGCCTCGCCCGGAGGCACCGGCACCTGCAACCGCTGCCAGACGAGATCGAAGCCCTCCAGCATGGCGCGGCGCTGGGCGGTGTCGGCGGAAAGCCGCTCCGCCCAACGGCAAAGACTGCCGGGACGCACCACCTCGTTGATATATTCCGGCACGATCGGATAATCGGCGATGAGGTTCGGCAGGGCCGCCGACCAGATCTTGATCCGCTTGGACAGCATCGTGATCAGCCAGTCCGACTTATAGGCGGAAACAACCGGAACCGTGGCGAGCCCAAGTTCCAGAATGACCGTGCCCGAGGCGGCGATCGCGGCATCGGCTTCCGCAAAGGCGGTCCACTTGCCCTCCTCGCCCGTCACGATCTCCGGCTTCACCGGAAGTGTCCCGACGATCTCGCGCACCAGCTTCTCCTGGCGCGCAACCGTCGGCAACAGGAAACGGGTGGGGCCGTTGCGCGCCTCGAATTCCGCTGCGGCCTCTCCGAAGACCGGCAGAAGCGCCTTGATCTCGGCGGAACGGGAGCCAGGCAGCAGCAGGATCGTCCGCTGCTCTTCCTTCGCCTTTACCGGGCGCGCGGCGCGAAGACCGCGAACCTTCACGAGTTCCGGTTCGTCCGTCAGCCGGTGGCCGACAAAGCTCGTTTCCGGGCCACCGAGACGTCGCATCGCTTCCGGCTCGAAGGGCAGAACCGCAAGCACATGATCGACATAGTCGAGCATTGCCTTGGCGCGGTATTCCTTCCACGCCCATACGCTCGGGCAGACATAATCGACAATGGGAAGACCGGGCAGTGCTGCGCGCACCTTCCTGGCGACCCGATGAGTGAAATCCGGGCTGTCTATGATGACGAGAACATCGGGTCTCGCGGCGATAATGGCCGCGGCCGTCTGGTTGATACGCCTGATCAGGCCCGGCAGGCGCGAAAGAACCTGTGTCAGCCCCATGATGGACAGTTCGGAAAAATCGAAGAGCGAGCGCAGGCCCTGCGCCTCCAGCGCCTCACCTCCGACGCCGACAAGTTCGACCGGCCCGTCGTGAGCCGCCTTCAAGGCCGCAATCAGGTTGCCGCCCAGGAGATCGCCGGACACTTCGCCGGCGACGACAGCGACTTTCAGCGTCTCCGCCATCACAAACCTCCGCCGGCCAAGCCGGGATCGATACCGCAAACGAAAAGCCCCGCCTCATCGGCCGCCGCGATCAGAGCAGCTTCTTCCAGAACCAGGGCGCGGCCCGCCTCGACGACGATGCCGGCGAGCCCGGCCGCGGCCGCATTGCGAACCGTCGAAGGGCCGATGGAGGGCAAATCGGCCCGAACATCCTGCTGAGGCTTGCAGAGCTTCACGACCACGCCCTTGCGGCGGCTCGAAATCCGCCCCTCGGCTCTCAAGCCCGCGACACGCTCCAGCATCCGGTCCGTGCCTTCCACGCCCTCGAGCGCAACGACGCGACCGCCCACACTCACCGCACCCTGCCCGATATCGAGTTCGCCCAGCCGGCGGGCGGCCTCAGCGGCGGCTTCGATATCGCGGCGATCCTCGTCGGAGGGGATCTGCCTGCCGAGCGGGCCGACCCTTGCAAGCAGGTTCGGAGCGATCTCGTGGGCGCCGATGACCCGGCATCCCTGAGCTTCGAGTATGCCGATCGTCATTTGCAGCAGGGCGTCATCGCCGCCGGAGACCAGCGTGCGGAACAATGCAGGCAGCTTGCGCAGCATCTTCCAGTTCGGCCGGACATCCCTCCATTCCGGTCGGCGCGTCACGCCGCCGGAAAGCACGACGCGGTCAATGCCGTGCTGACGAAGAATCCGATTGAAGCCGGCGATATCGGCAATCGCCATGGTAGTCGTCTCGAAACCCTCGAAACGCTGATCGGTTTCATGCCTCAGAAGTATGATGAACGGGTCTTCCCCCGCAGCCCGCGCGGCCTCTGCCAGATGCACCGGCAGGAGGCCGTTTCCCGCAATGATGGCCAGCCGGCCCTTTGCCGCGAGGCTTGCAGGCGCGGCCATGGGCATCAGCCCTTGCCGCGATAGGGCGACGAAAGCGCGCGGTCGCTATCCGCGGCGATGAAGTCGAGGATTTCCATCACTTCCGCGCAATCCTGGTATTCGTTCCGGATCGCAGCCGCATTGACGCGGATATTGCCCTCGCCCTCGAATATCTGCTTGAAGGCGCGGCGCACCCGATGGATCGTGGCGCGCTCGATACCGGCGCGGGTCATGCCGACCACGTTGAGCCCGCCGAGAATTCCCGGATTGCCGTTGAGCATGCCATAAGGAATGACGTCGTAGTTCACGGCAGACAGCCCGCCGATGAAGGCCTGCCGCCCGATACGGGTGAACTGGTGCACGGCGCAGCCGCCGCCGAGAATGGCGCGGTCTCCGACATGCACATGGCCGGCGAGCATGACATTGTTCGACATGACGATGCCGCTGCCGAGCTGGCAGTCATGCGCGACATGGGAATTGGCGAGGAACAGGCAGTTGCTGCCAACCACCGTCTTGCCGCCGCCGCCCACCGTGCCGCAATTCATCGTCACGCCTTCGCGCATGGTGCAGTTGTCACCGACCGTCAGGGACGAATCCTCGCCCGCTTCATGAAGGCTCTGGGAAACACCGCCGATCACCGCCATCGGAAAGATGCGGCAATTATGGCCGATCTCCGTATTGCCGGTCACCACCGCATGGGAGATCAGCTCCACTCCGTCCTTCAGCACGACGCGCGGACCGACCTGCGAGAAAGGGCCGACGACGACATTCTCGCCGATGACGGCACCGTCCTCGACCAGGGCAAGCGGGTGAATGCGCGCGCTGGCAGCGATCTTGCTCATTCTGCGTCCTTACGCACGATCATCGCGCCTATATCGGCTTCCGCAACCAGGGCGCCATCCACTTTGGCGTCACAGTGGAACTTCCAGATATTGCCCCGCTGCTTCTGCTTCTGCACATGATATTCGACACGGTCTCCGGGCACGACGGGTTTGCGGAAACGGGCATTGTCGATGGTCATGAAATAGACCAGGTTCCCGCACTCGCCTTCCTTGCGCGCGCAGATGGCGCCGGCGGTCTGCGCCATGCCTTCTACGAGAAGAACACCCGGCATAATCGGACGTTCCGGGAAATGTCCGGTGAAATGCGGTTCGCTCGCCGTCACGTTCTTGATGCCGATCGCGGAATTGTCCCCGTCGATCTCGATAATCTTGTCGACCAGCAGGAACGGATAGCGATGCGGCAAAAGCTTCATGATTTCCTGAATATCGGCCGCGCCGAGGACCGGCTTGGTCTCATCAGTCATTCTTTTCTCCTTTGCGTTTTGCCCTTTCGTCGGAGCGCGCCATCTTCTCCGCCACCTCGCGAAGGAAATCCTTCATCGGCCGGGCCGGAATACCGCCATAGCGCGCGCCCGCGGGCACGTCGGCCACGACACCGCTCATGGCGCCTATCTGCACGCCATCACCGATGGTGATGTGACCATTGATGCCCGAAGCACCGCCGATCAGCACGCCATTGCCGATTTTGGTGGAGCCGGCGATGCCGGCGCCGCTGGCAATACCACAATGACGTCCGATCTGCACGTTATGGGCGATCTGAACCTGATTGTCGATCTTCGTACCTTCGCCGATGACCGTATCGTCCATGGCACCACGATCGACGGTCGTATTCGCGCCGATCTCGACATTGTCCTGAATGATGACGCGGCCTACCTGCACGATCTTCAGCATGCCTCTGGGACCGGGTGCGAAACCAAAGCCATCCTGGCCGATACGCGCGCCGTTATGGATGATGACCCCATTGCCGATCAACGCCGCCAGAACGCTGGCGCCGGCTGCGATCGTGCAATCCCGGCCGATCTTGACATCCGCGCCGACGACGCTGCCCGCGCCGATGCGGGTGCCCGAGCCGATTTCGGCGCGCGCGCCGATCACCGCCATCGGCTCCACATGGACGCCGGGCTCGAGCTTGGCGGTCGGGTCAACGAAGGCGGCCGGAGAAATTCCCTCGGCCTGCGACGTGACCGGCGCCGGACGCATCGCTATCGGGTGCAGCAACGCTCCCGCCTGGGCGAATGCCGCATGGGGAGTTTTGCTGAGAAGAACGGGAATGTGCTCGGGAATTGCCGACCGCAAGGCCGCATCGCAAAGTATGGCGGAAGCCCGGCAGGTCGCGAGCTCGTCCTTGCTCTTGCGTGAAAGGATGTAGCAGAGCTGCCCTTCCCGCGCGCGAGCTACCGGCGCCACCGAGTAGATCAGCCGGTCCCCTGCCGATTCATCAAGCAGTTCTGCCCCAAGATGGGCAGCCAGCTCGCGCAGGCTCACACCACCATGGGGCGGAAAGAATTCATTGTTCTCCATCAAGCCTTTAAGCTCCAGAACAGTTTTTGTCCGCAGTTCTGGACGGGCGTGATCAGAACTGGTTCGCCATGCTGAACCGGAATTCCTGGGTCTCGTCGAAGTCTTCCTTCGCGACCGGTACGGCATAGTCGAAGCGAAGCGCGCCGAAGGGCGAAGCCCAGGTCACACCGACGCCAACGGACGCACGGATCGAAGAGTCCGTACCGACCACACCGCCGCTATTGGCAACCTCGTTGCCCCAGAGCGAACCGGCATCGGCGAAGAGCGCGCCGCGCAGGCCGAAGTCCTGCGGGAAGCCCGGCATCGGGAAGGAAACTTCAGCCGACGCGTTGAAGTAGGTCGTGCCGCCAAGCGGGTCGCCGTTCGGCATGCGCGGTCCGATACCATCGTTCTTGAAACCACGAATCTGGCGTCCGCCGATCATGAACTGATCGAAGACGTTGAGCGAATCACCCGTGGCGACGACATGACCGGCGCCAACGGCCACAGAGCCGATGATGTCCGCTTCATCCGACAGCATGTGGAAGTAACGTGCGCGACCGGTGATCTTGTAGAACTCCGAGTCTCCGCCGAGACCGGCATATTCATGCGTAAGGGTTGCATAGATGCCTTCGCGCGGCAGGGTCGTGCTGTCGAGCGTATTGTAGGTCAGCGTCTGCGAAACCGACGACTGGACGAACTCGCCATGCCTGATCAGATCACGATAGGGCTCCGAGAGATTGCTGCCGACTTCCCAGTCGTCTTCTCCCTCGTAGGTGATCTGCTTGTAGGTATAGCGGAACGTCGTCGCCAGCTCTTCGGTGATCGGCGCGGTCACACGCAACGTCACACCCTGCTCGTCGTAATCGTAATAATCTTCCGACGAGGTCTGGTTCTTGAAGATGTCGAAGCCGGCAGCCAGTCGATAACCGAGGAAGTAGGGCTCGGTGAACGAAAGCGTGTAGCTGCGCGCATCGTCGAGACCGCCGCCCACTGCGACGCGGATGAACTGACCGCGGCCGAGGAAGTTCTTCTCTTCGATCGAGGCTTCGAGGATGAGGCCGTCGCCGCCGGCGGAATAACCGGCACCGATGCCGAACGAACCGGTCGGCTGATCCTCGACGTCGACCACGACCACGACACGGTCGGGCGAAGAGCCGGCCGACGTGGAAATGTTGACGTTCGTGAAGTAGCCCAGCGCCTCCAGACGGCGCTTGGCGCGCGAGATCATCTCCTGATTGAAGGCATCGCCTTCGCTGAAGTCGAACTCGCGGCGAATGACGTAATCACGCGTGCGGGTGTTACCCCGGATCTCGATGCGCTCGACATAGGCGCGCTCGCCCTGGTCGACCAGATAGGAGACGCCGATGGTCTGCGTATCGAAATTGCGGTTGCCGCGCGGCGTGACGCGGGCGAACGGATAGCCTGCCGCAGCCACGCGACGGGAAATCTCTTCCATCGACCGCTGGATTTCGCGAGCGTTGTAGACGTCGCCGGCATGCGTGCGCACCAGACCCTGCAGGTCCGCGGAGTTCACGCCATCGACCGTGGATTCCACTGAGATGTCGCCGAACTTGTAGCGGGAGCCTTCCTCCACCGTGAAGGTGATGTTGTACTGGTTGGTCGACTCGTCGAGAACGGCCTCGGAGGAGATGATGCGGAAATCCGCATAACCATGATTGTAGTAGAACTGGCGCAGCGCCTCTTCATCGGCGCGCAGCTTGTCCTCGTTGTAGACGTCCTTGCGGGTCAGGAAGGAAAGCGGACCCGATTCCTTCGTGGTGATGACCGACTGGAGACGACCGTCGCCATAGGCCTGGTTACCGACGAAGTTGATGTTGGAAATCTTCGTGCGCTCGCCTTCATTGATGACGAAAGCGATGTTGACGCGGCCTTCACCGACAGGAACCACCTGGGTGGTGATTTCGACATCGCTGCGGCCCGTCGCGGAATAGGCTTCCCGCAGGCGTTCGATATCGGCGTTGACCAGCGCTTCGCTGTAGGGACCCAGAGCCTGCGTCTGGACGACCGACTGCAGCTTGTCGTCCTTGATCTTGCGGTTGCCGTTGAAGACCACCTGATTGACGAGCTGGTTCTCGCTCACCGTCACGACGAGCGCGCTGCCCGACACGCTGATTCGGACATCGGAGAAGTAGCCGGTTGCGTAGAGGCGCTTGACCGATTCGTCGATGTCAGCATCCGAGAAGCTGACGCCCGGCTGAATGGTCAGATTGGAACGGACCGCCTCCTCGCCGGAGCGCTGGGCGCCCCGAACCTGGACACTGCGAATAACTGCCGCTTCAGCAGACGGTGCGGAAGCAAGTACCAAAACACCCGCGCCCGACGCGATTACACCAGCAGACAGCGCAAACGCCGACACTGCGTTCAAAAACTTTGAACCAGCCTTCATTTTCAATTCTTACCTTTTCCCGTTGTCCTCAGCGGGTTGGAACCCGACTCCGGCCACGTGTGTCGTTTTACCTGCTTTTGCTCTACAAGCAAGGCATCGCGTTAATTTCTGTTTACTTCCTTCCGAGGCGTGACCCAATGGCCACGCAACTCTTCAAAACAAGGTAAACAAAGGGTTTATCATTTAAAATGAAGGCCCTCACCCGATCAGGTTGCTGATGTCGTTCCAGGTTGCAAAGACCATCAGGCTCAACACCATGGCCATTCCGATGCGGAAGGCGATCTCCTGCGCCCCTGCCCCGAGCGGCTTTCCCCGAACCGCTTCGATTGCGTAGAAAACAAGATGCCCGCCGTCAAGTACCGGCACCGGCATCAGGTTGAGAAGACCTATGGAAACCGAAAGCACGGCGGCAAGCTGGATGACCGCCGCGACCCCGAGCGTCGCCATCTGGCCGGAAGCCTGGGCTACCCGCACCGGACCGCCGAGCTGATCGGCCTTCATGCGGCCGGTGACGAGATTGCCGATATAGCGGAACGTGCCGGTGATGATGTGGCCGGTCTCCTTCACCCCTTCGGAGACGGCTGCGATCGGGGAGAACGTCTGGACGCGGAAATTGCCGCGCTCGCCATTGGTGACGATGCCGATGATCCCGAGCTCGATCCTGTTGCCGAACTGATCGGTGATCTCCTCGCGCTTGGGAACCATGGGCAGGTCCAGTTCACGGCCGTTGCGCTCCACCGTCACGACGATCGGCGTTTCCGGCCGCACGCTCACATAGCGGCGAACGTCGTCGAAAGTGTCGATCCGCGTCCCGTCGAGCGCGACCAGCCGGTCTCCCGGCTCCACGCCAGCGGAAGCCGCGGCGCTTTCCGAACGAACTTCGGCCACCACCGGATCGGCGACGACCTTTCCATAGGTGGCGAACAAGACGGCGAAAATGGCGATCGCGAGCAGGAAATTGGCGATCGGCCCGGCGGCCACGGTCGCCGCGCGCTTCCAGAGTTTCGCCCCGGCGAGCGTCGTCGCCTTTTCGGCCTCCGTCATTCCCGCAAGGCCGCTGGCGTCCGGAAGGCTGGCGACATCATCGTCGCCGAAGAATTTCACATAGCCACCGAGCGGTATGGCCGAGAGTTTCCAGCGCGTGCCGTGCCTGTCGGTAAAGCCGGCGATCTCCGGCCCGAAGCCCACGGAAAACGCCGTCACCCGAATGCCACACCAGCGGCCAATCAGGTAATGACCCATCTCGTGAACGAAGACGAGCAGCGACAGGACCAGAATGAAGGGAATGATATAGCCAGTGATCAGTCCGAAAATCGCCATCGCCATGTCCGTTTCGTCGTTTGCGCCGGTCAGAGTCCGAAAAGGAAGCTCGCCACCGACGCATCAGGATGATCTGCCGAAGCCCCATACACAAGCGTTAAAAGAAAGGCCGCGAAACAGGCGAAAACGAGGCCGTCCACCCGGTCCATGACCCCGCCATGGCCCGGAATGAGATGGCTTGAATCCTTCACTCCGAATCGACGCTTGATGAACGATTCGAAGAGATCACCGATCTGGCTGGAAACCGACAGCAGCAGCGCGAGCGCCAGCGTCCAGAACGAGAGCCGATAGAAGACGAGGGAGGCGACGGCCGAGCCGGCGATCACGCCCGAAACCGCCCCGCCGATGGCTCCCGACCAGGTCTTTCCCGGCGATATCTTCGGCGCGAGCTTCGGCCCCTTCAGCGCCCGCCCGATGAAATAGGCAAGGATATCGGTCGCCCAGACGACCGCGAAGACGAACAGCGTCGCCACGAAACCGGATTGGTCGGCCCCGCGGATCGCCGCAAGCGAAACGCCGGAAAGCCCCGCATAGAGAACGCCGCCCGGCAGCCACCAGTTGGCGCTGCCGAGGGGGACGAGGAGCAGGGCCGTGATCGTGAACCCGCCGAGCAGGGGAACGTTGAGCGACGCCTCGCCGAAGGCGATATTGACCGCGATAAGGATCGCGGCCACCCAGCCGAACATGTTGCCGCGGAAGGCAACCTCATCCAGCCGGGTGATCGTCGACCATTCGTAGTAGATGAGCAGCGTCATCAGCGCTGCTATGAGACGGAACCACAGACCGCCCGCCAATGTCGCGGCCAATACGACAGCCGCCAGCGCGATCGCCGAAACGATCCGGCGCTTGAGTTCCGATCCCATCAGCCGACCACCGCAGCAGCGGCAGTCTTCGCCGAAAGACCTCCGAATCGCCGGTCGCGGGATGCGAAGACCCTCAGCGCATCGAAAAAGAGCTGCCGGTTGAAGTCCGGCCAGTACTCCGGCAGGAAAACCAGTTCGGAATAGGCGGCCTGCCAAAGCAGGAAGTTCGACAGGCGCTCCTCGCCACTGGTGCGGATGATGAGGTCCGGGTCCGGAATTCCGGCAGTGTCGAGATTGTCGCCGATGCTCCGCGCGTCGATATCGTCGGCCTTCAGGCGGCCGGCCTCAACCTCACGGGCAAGCTTGGCGACCGCCCGCGCGATCTCGTTGCGCGCTCCGTAGTTGAAGGCGATGACGACCGTGAGGCCGGTGTTCAGGCGGGTCGTTTCCTCGGCTTCCAGCAGGAGCGGCAGGATATCGCCCCTGAGGTTCTGCTTGTCGCCGATCACCCGGATGCGCACGTTCTCCCGGTGGAGCTCGGCGAGATCACGCCGGATAAATCTGCGCAGAAGGCCGAGGAGATCGTTGATCTCGTCTTCCGGACGGCTCCAGTTTTCCGATGAAAAGGCGAAAAGGGTCAGATACCGGACCCCCGCCTCGCCCGCCGCGCGCACCGTTTCGCGAACGGCCTCTACGCCTTTGCTATGGCCAACCGCGCGCGGCAGGCCGCGCTTGTTCGCCCAGCGTCCGTTTCCGTCCATGATGACGGCGACGTGTTCGGGTATGATCGGAAGATCGGGAGTGGCCATATTCAGAGCAGTTCCTCGGCGGGCGAAGGCAGGTCAACACGCGAGCTCGTATCAGACCTGCATGATTTCCTTTTCTTTCTCCACAAGCAAGCGGTCGATTTCGGAAATCGTGTCATCCGTCATCTTCTGAACCCTCTCCGATTGCGAGCGGCTGTCGTCCTGCCCGATAACGCCGTCCTTTTCGGCTTTTTTCAGGCCGTCCATGCCATCCCGGCGAACGTGGCGAATCGCGACCTTGGCCTTTTCGGCGTAGTCATGCGCCACCTTCACCAGGGACTTGCGGCGCTCCTCGTTGAGTTCGGGAAGCGGGATGCGCAGGCTCTGGCCGTCAACGATCGGGTTGAGACCAAGATTGGACTCCCGGATCGCCCTGTCGACCGCGCCGACCATCGACTTGTCCCAGACGGAGACGGAGAGCATGCGCGGCTCGGGCACAGTGATGTTGGCGACCTGGTTCAGGGGCACACGGGCCCCGTAAGCCTCGACCGTTACCGGGTCCAGGATGTTTGCCGAGGCGCGGCCGGTGCGCAGCGATGCGATATCGCTCTTGAAGGCGTTGATGGCGCCGTCCATGCGGCGCTTGATGTCGTTGAGATCGATTGCGTCACTCATGCAACTACTCCCTGCATTTGTCTGTCCGGCAGTTTCCCTGCCGCGCTTCAGTTGTCCGATACGATGGTCTTGCGACCGCCGCCGGTCAAGATTTCAGCGAAACCGCCCTTTTCGTGGATCGAGAACACGATGATCGGGATGCTGTTCTCGCGGGCGAGCGCCACCGCCGCCACATCCATTACCGCCAGTCCCTTTTCCAGGACTTCGCCATGGGTCAGCGTTTCGAAGCGGGTCGCATCGGGAACCTTCTTCGGATCGGCGGAATAGATGCCGTCCACCTGCGTACCCTTGAAGATCGCCTGGGCGCCGATCTCGGCTGCGCGCAAGGCGGCGGCGGAATCGGTCGTGAAGAACGGGTTTCCGGTGCCGCCGGCGAAGATCACCACCCTGCCCTGCTCCAGATGGTGCAGCGCCCGGCGGTGCGAAAAGCTCTCGCAGATCTCCGGCATGGCGATCGCCGAAAGCACCACCGTCTCGATATCGAGCTTGCGGAGCGACGTGGCGAGCGCCAGCGCGTTGATGACGGTCGCCAGCATGCCCATGTGGTCGCCGGTCACCCGGTCGCCGCCCTTGGAAGCCACGGCCACGCCGCGAAAGATGTTGCCCCCGCCGACAACCACGCCGACCTCGACGCCCATGGTGCGGGCTTCAGCGATATCGGAAGCGATGCGATCGGCAACCGCGACATCAATGCCAAAACCCTGGCTGCCCATGAGCGCTTCGCCGGAAGCCTTGAGGAGGACGCGCTTGTAGATGGGATCGGGCGACATGAAGGCTCCTTGAAATCGAACTGCCGGAGAAAATATCAAACCGCCTGCGGATACACGAAGGGCACCGGCTTGTCACCCGGTGCCCTCCGCTTTTGACAGGATAAGGTAGGCTGTATCAGCCCTTGGCGGCCGCGGCCACTTCAGCTGCGAAGTCCGTCTCTTCCTTCTCTACGCCTTCGCCAAGCAGCAGGCGGGCCATGCCGGTCACTTCGATCGGCGCGCCAACTTCCTTCTCGGCAGCCTTGACGGCTTCACCGACGGTCACTTCCGGGTTGATGACGAAAGCCTGCGAGAGAAGGGCGACTTCCTCGAAGAACTTGCGCATGCGGCCTTCGACCATCTTCTCGATGATGGCATCCGGCTTGCCGGAAGCGCGGGACTGCTCGATGAAGACGTTGCGCTCGCGTTCGGCGACGGCCGCGTCGACTTCCTCGGCGCGGATGGCCAGCGGCGCAGTCGCGGCGATATGCATGGCGACCTGGCGGCCGATGGCGTTCAGGGCTTCCTTGTTGCCGGTCGACTTCAGCGCGACCAGAACACCGAGCTTGCCGAGACGGTCGGCTGCGGCGTTGTGGATGTAGGTCGCAACAACACCGTCTTCGACCGACAGCAGGGCCGAACGGCGCAGGTTCATGTTTTCGCCGATGGTGGCGACAGCATCCTTGATCGTGTCGGTGACGGACTTGCCGGTCGCCGGATAGGTGGCGGCGCCCACGGCTTCAACGGTGCCGTCGGTGGTGAGCGCCACGTCGGCAACGCCGCGAACGATCGTCTGGAAGGCTTCGTTACGGGCGACGAAATCGGTTTCGGAATTGACTTCGACGACGACCGCCTTGGTGCCGGCGCTTGCAACGCCGATCAGGCCTTCCGCAGCCGTGCGGCCCGACTTCTTGTCGGCCTTGGCGATACCCTTGGCGCGCAGCCAGTCGATTGCTGCTTCGATGTCGCCGTTGTTTTCAGCCAGCGCCTTCTTGCAGTCCATCATGCCTGCGCCGGACTTTTCGCGCAGTTCCTTCACCAGTGCAGCGGTGATTTCAGCCATTGTGAGCCTCTTGTCGGTTCATGTTGCGTGCCGCCGGAAAACCTCGGCGAACTCAAGGTTTTGGGAACGAATGTACCCGGAAGTATGACAGGGTGATGAAGATCATCACCAGCCTGTCGCCTCAACCGCGAAAGCCGCGGGCGGACAGGTCGTCAAACGCACCGAGGCCAGGGATCTTCTCTCTGGCCTCGGTCGAATTGGGAAGCGGGAGCGGCTTTAGCCGCTCCGACCTTGGCCTTAGGCTTCGGATTCGCCTTCGAGAGCCGGCTCGATCGGGGCTTCGGCGGAAGCGCCGATGTCGCGGCCCGAAGCGCCCTGCTGGCGAGCGATGCCGTCGATGGCAGCGCGGGCGATCAGGTCGCAGTAGAGAGCGACAGCGCGCGAAGCGTCGTCATTGCCCGGGATCGGATAGTCGATCAGGTCCGGATCGCAGTTCGAGTCGATGATGGCGACGACCGGGATGCCCAGGCGCTTGGCTTCATCGATGGCGATCTTTTCCTTGTTGGTGTCGATGATGAACATCAGGTCCGGGGTGCCGCCCATGTCGCGGATACCGCCGAGAGCCTTGTCGAGCTTCTCGCGCTCGCGCTCCAGGTTCAGACGCTCCTTCTTGGTGAAGCCCTGGGCTTCGCCGTTGAGGATCTCGTCGAGCTTGCGCAGACGGGCGATCGAGTTCGAGATGGTCTTCCAGTTGGTCATCATGCCGCCGAGCCAGCGGGAGTTGACGTAGTACTGGGCCGAACGCTTCGCCGAATCGGCGATCAGCTCGGAAGCCTGGCGCTTGGTGCCGACGAAGAGAACGCGGCCGCCACGGGCTACCGTGTCGGAAACGACCTGCAGGGCGCGCGACAGCATCGGAACGGTCTGCGCGAGGTCGATGATATGGATGTTGTTACGATCGCCGAAGATGTACGGCTTCATCTTCGGGTTCCAGCGATGGGTCTGGTGGCCGAAGTGAACACCAGCTTCCAGAAGCTGGCGCATGCTGAAATCAGGCAATGCCATGCCTTTTTCTCCTTTTCCGGTTGAACCTCCGCAAGGCGAACAGCAGATCCTTCGGACCTGCCACCGGCGGAATGGCCCGGATTTCTCCCGGACGATCCCATGCCTCACGTGTGGAATGGGGCTGCCCTTACAGTCGATCAGCCGGAAAAGCAAGGGCCGCGAAGAAAAAGTAACGGCCCTTGCTGGCCAAAACGATGTCAGCTCGCCTTCTTCAACGCCGAAAGCAGCTTTTCATAGGTGGGAGCAAGCCGGCGCAGCGAGGCGGCCGCAGCAGCATCCTCGCGCATGGTCAAGGAATGCTGGAGCGAGCCTATGATCTGCGCCTGCACGGCGGCCGCTGCCGATGCCTCGAGATAGCCTATCCGGCGGAGGCAGACCGCGGCATCGTTCGCCCGGCGCGCGCCGACCCGTACCGCGAAGTGAATGAAGTGCCCCCGGAGTTCGTCGTCGCAGCCATTCCCGATCTGTCGCGCCAGCTCCTCGGCGGCCTCGCCATTGCCTAGACTTCCCGCGGGCATCTTGTGATTTCCCTCCATGGAAAGCCACCGGATCGCCGACGGGATCGAGGCCAGGATCGTGTCCTCCTCCGAAACCCTGTTCAGCCGCTCGAAGCCGGTGCGCATGGTATAGGGCTCGCCGTAATCGAGCGTCTCGGCGCGCCAGGCCTCCATGAAATCCGCAAGCGGCAGCGACGCATAGGGATAGCCCTGCGGATCGTGCATCAGCACCCTGCCCCCGGAGACCTCCAGCACAACGACATAATGATCGGCGCCGATCGGCCCGGTCATACCCGGCTGGTGTCGCAAATGCCCCATCTCGACGGGCCCGACCCAGACCGGACCATCCCGCAGGGCCAGTTCGAGATTGCGAAGCGCTTCCTCGGAGGAGCGGCACTTGGTGACGTTGGAAGTCCAGCCGAGCGCACGCAGGGCATCGTCGAAGCCCTTTTCCGGGTCCCAGCCATACGGATCGAAGAAAGGCTGCTTGCCGCCGATCAGCTGCATGCCGAAGGGGCTGCCGGTCGCAAATTCGATCACCGCCGTCGACGGCGCGTGATCGCCGAACATCATCGCGAAGGAGTTCGCATAGCAGTAGGGGCCGGAACCAATATAGGAAAAATGGTGGTGCATGTCTTATCTCCTCTTGGGTTGGGAGATATGACAAAGAGGGAAAATTCAATCGAAATGTCAACAGGTTGAATGAATTCTCCGGAACTTCGGACCTATCTCGGCTCGGAGCAGTTCTCCGGCCCCTTGTCCAGCATTTCCAGCTTCTCCAGGCTGCCGGTCAGCACGAAGTCACCATAGTCCATAGTGAGGTCGCGGGTAATGCCGTTGCCGTAAAGCTTGAAGGACATGCTGTAGACTGGCGTGGCGTCACCGTTCGTGCCTTCATTGAAATAGGAGATGGTGACGGGCCAATAGGGAGTCTTGGAGAACTCCCCCGCCTTGTCCGCATCGGCATCCCCCGGCGCCGGCGCCTGCTCCTTGCCGACTACGGTCGTGGTCATGAGGCTCTGATCGCCGTTTTCCGAACCGTCGAAAATCCGCGATTCGAAGAAGCGATTGCCCTTCTTGGCGTTCTCGATGACATCCAACATGTGCTCGGTCGGAAAATCGCTGGTCGCGAGGTCCACCTGCCGCTGCTCCGGCTGGCTTATCTCCACCTTCACGCCGCTCTCCCCCGCGACCGCTTCCCCCCTCACCTCCTTGTCGAGTTGCTCGTCCGTGAAGGATTTCGTCTCGAAGCGGAACTCGCGGGCCAGCGCATTTTCGAACGTGGTCGTCTGCTGGTCGGTCATGCGCGTTTCCTCACCGGTGCTGATCTTGGTGACGAAACGGAAATTCGTGGTGAAGCCGGTGCAAGCTGAGCCCGTGAATTCGTAGACCATCCGGCCGTACATGCCCTCGATGCCGGAGCGCTCGGAGGCTTCCTTGAGCTTGAGATTATACACGGCGCGATGCGGCACGAGCATTCGGGCGCTTTCCGCTCCGGCATTTGCGGAAATCGTTCCGCCCAGGGCGAACGCGGCGGTCAGGATGGCCCCGAAGCTCATGCGATACATTCATTATCTCCTGTTGGACTCAGGGCTCGGTGTTATAAGAACGCCATCAAGCAAGCTTATCTGCTTGATGCAGGATTTTGGAAGACATTACAACGAAACCGGGAGCCGAAAATGTCCGATGCCATCGATAGCCGCTTGAAGGAACTGGGGATCACGCTTCCCGCCGCAGCAGCGCCGGCAGCCAATTACGTGCCCTTCACCATCAGCGGCAATCTTCTTTTCCTTTCGGGACAATTGCCGATCGAAGATGGCAAAGTTGCGGTGACCGGACTGGTCGGCCGCGACGTGGACGTTGCAAGGGGCCAGCGCGCCGCCGAACTCTGCGCGATCAACATCCTCGCCCAGGCCAAGGCGGCACTTGCCGGAGACCTCGGCAGGATACGCCGCATCGTGAAGCTCAACGGCTTCATCGCCTCGACGCCCGATTTCACCGAACAGCACCTCGTGATGAACGGTGCTTCAAACCTCATCGCCAATGTGCTGGGCGAGCCCGGCAAGCATGCCCGCGCCGCCGTCGGCATGGCATCCCTTCCGCTCAACGCCGCCGTCGAAATCGACGCGATCATCGAGATCGAAGCATGACTTCCGCTTCCTGGGTCAGGGAACTGCCGGTCGCCCATCGCGGCTATCACGACATGAACAAATCCGTCTGGGAGAATACGCTTTCCGCCTTCTCCCGGGCGGTGGAAGCGGGCTTTGCCATCGAATGCGACCTCCAGCTCGCCGCCGACAGCGTGCCGGTGGTCTTTCACGACCACGACCTCCAGCGGCTCTGCGGCATCAAGGGCGATGTGCGCGAGCGCACCTCGGCCGAACTCGGCATGCTCGCCGTCGGCGGGACGAAGGACAGGATCCCCACGCTGAAGCAGATGCTGGCCATCGTCGCCGGAAAGGTGCCGCTCGTCATCGAGCTCAAGGGCCGTGAAGGCGAGGATGACGGCTTTATCGAAGCCGTTCTCGAAGTGCTGGAAGGCTATCAGGGCAAGGTTGCCCTCATGAGCTTCGATCATCACCTCCTGAAGGAGCTGAAAGCCGCAGGCGCTCCCTATCCGCTCGGTCTTACGGCGGAGGGAAACAAGCCGGAGGATTTCTTCATGCACGACGAAGCCATGCAGCTCGGACTCGATTTCATCTCCTATCACTGGGCGCATCTGCCGAACAGCTTCGTCACCGGACAGAGACAGGCGCAAATTCCGGTGATCACCTGGACCGTGAGGGATGTAATGGCCCGCGAACATACCTATAAATATGCGGACCAGATGACATTCGAGGGTTTTGACCCAAGGGAGATGGCCTCCGCCTAAATGCCCGGCAACCTCACCATCCGCATCGAAAAATCCTTCTGCGCGATCAACCGGGAAAGCTGGTCGCGCCTTTCCGGCACCTCGAATACTTCTTTAGATATCCCTTATAATCCGTTCATTTCCCATGCGTTTCTTTCCTCTCTGGAAGGATCGGGTTCGGCTGCCGCAAAGACCGGCTGGCTTGGGCAGCATCTGCTTCTGGAGAATGATGCGGGAGCGCTGATCGGAGCAATTCCCGGCTATCTGAAAAGCCATAGCCAGGGCGAATACGTCTTCGACCATGGCTGGGCGGATGCCTTCGAACGGGCCGGCGGGCGCTATTATCCGAAACTGCAATGCACCGTGCCCTTCACGCCCGCAACCGGACCTCGCCTCCTCGTCTCCGCCGGCTATGATCCCGACGCCACCCGCGCGACGCTTGCCGCCGGTCTCCAGGAGGTGACGCGTCAGCTCGGCGTCTCTTCCGCGCATGTGACCTTCCTGCCGGAAGAGGAGTTACCCGCCTTCGAGGAGGCTGGCTATCTGCATCGCACCGACAAGCAGTTCCATTTCATCAACCAGGGCTATGCCGATCACGACGAATTTCTGGAAACGCTGGCTTCCCGCAAGCGCAAGGCGCTGAAGAAGGAGCGCCGGGCCGCGGTCGAGAACGGCATCACCATCGACTGGCTGACCGGCAAGGACCTTACGGAAGATGTCTGGGACCAGTTCTTCGCCTTCTACATGGATACGGGCGGCCGCAAATGGGGGCGTCCCTATCTCACCCGCAGCTTCTATTCGCTGATCGGCGAGCGGATGGCGGATGACATCCTGCTCGTCATGGCAAAGCGCGCGGGAAAATACATCGCCGGCGCCATCAACTTCATCGGGGGCGACGCGCTTTACGGTCGTCATTGGGGCTGTATCGAGGATCATCCCTTCCTGCATTTCGAGGTCTGCTATCATCAGGCGATCGACTTCGCGCTGGCGAAGGGCTTGAAGCGGGTGGAAGCGGGCGCGCAGGGGGAGCACAAGCTGGCGCGCGGCTACCTGCCTGTCACCACCCATTCGGCGCATTACATCGCCCATCAAGGTCTTCGGCGGGCGGTCGCCGACTATCTCGAGCGCGAACGCCACGAGGTGGAGTATATGAGCGAATACCTGTCCGAGCACAGCCCGTTCCGCAAGGGCGAGCGGCAACAG
Source organism: Rhizobium sp. LCM 4573 (assembly GCF_001854865.1). Lineage (GTDB taxonomy): Bacteria > Pseudomonadota > Alphaproteobacteria > Rhizobiales > Rhizobiaceae > Neorhizobium. Next base: position 137,761 of record NZ_MDDW01000005.1, read on the forward strand.
GAACAGGATTGAGCCCGGCGCGACCGCGTTCACCAATCAAGGAGAGGACATTACCATGAGCGGCCAGACCTACGACGAGAACAACATCTTCGCGAAGATCCTGCGTGGCGAAATCCCCTGCCACCGCATCTACGAGGACGACCATACGCTCGCCTTCATGGACGTGATGCCGCAATCGCCAGGCCATCTGCTGGTCGTGCCGAAGGCACCTTCACGCAATATTCTGGATGCCGACCCCACGGTTCTGTCGAACCTTGTCCCGATCGTCCAGAAGCTTGCCAAGGCAGCGAAGGAAGCCTTCGAGGCGGACGGCATCACGGTCATCCAGTTCAACGAGCCAGCCGCCGGCCAGACCGTCTATCACCTGCATTTCCATGTCATTCCCCGCTACGAGGGCCTGCCGCTCAAGCCCCATTCGGGCAAGATGGAGGATAATGAGGTGCTCGCGTCTCAGGCGGAAAAGATCATCGGCAAGCTCGGGAACTGACCCGGGCTACCCCACCGGCGTCAGAAGCCGAGCCACCAGAGCCCGCTTGCAAGAAGCGCCATGGAGACCGCGACCCCGACGCCGACCTTCTGGCCGGAGACGAGGAAGGCGACGAAGCCCAGGCCCGCAGCGGCCAGCCGCAGCCATAGCGGCGAGCCCGCAAGCGTTCCCGTTGGAAAAACGATGAGCTTGGCGGTGACGGCCATGACGAGTGCCGTCGCCACCGCCCTCACCCAATGCAGCGCTTCGGAATCCTCTTTCAGGCGATTGCCGCTCAGAACCCCGAGCCACCGCCAGATATCCGTGGCGAGAAAGCCCGCCACCGCGATCACCAGATAGCTCCACCACCAGACTTCGGTCATCGCGCGCTCCCTGTCCGCCTGCGCCGGCGGATATAGAACCGGTCGATGAGATAGGCGGCCGTGCCGCCGCCGATCCCCGCATAGAGCACGTCGAATTCAGGCGCCACCAGCGCCATAAAAGGTCCGCCGACGATGCCGACCATGAAAGCGAGCCTCACCACGCTGTGATGCGCCGTCGCCCAGATCGAGGCGACGAAGTAGACTGGCGTCAGCATGAAGAGCGTGCCGGCGACGAGCGGCGGAAACTGCGACACCAGCCCGTAGCAGATGGCGACGATGCCGGTGTTGATCGTCGTCAGCGTCAGGCCGAATCCAAGGAAATAGACGGCGCGATGCTCGCGCGGCACGTCGCGGAGGGTTCGAAGAGCGAAAACCCAGGCCGTTATGGCGATAAAATGGGAAGCGAAGAGCAAGAGCCAGGTCGGCGTCAGCCGCGTGCGCATCTCGGGCACGATCGAGGCGACCATCGGCATCATGCGGATGGACGACAGCGTTACGGCAAGGAAGCAGGCCGCGAGCGGCGCCCCGGTGGTCATCATGCCGACAAGGATCATCTGCGCCGGCAGAGCCCATATGCCGAAGGTCATGAACATCGCTTCGCCGCGCGAGATCCCGGCCTCCAGTGCAAACGCGCTGAACCCGACGAAGGACGTCATGAGTATGAGGGCGGGCAGCGAAGTGATGCCCTTCATTCCGGTGTAGAACCAGAACGAAGCGGGCCGCGTATCACTGTCTATGGACATGAAAAATCCGGATGGGCGCAAATGGACTTCAATACAGAAACGACAATGCCGGGACGAGCCCGGCATTGTCCGGCTGGATCACGCCAGCCTCACTTCTTCTTCGGCACCCTGGGAACGGTGCTGCCCTTGCGGGGCGATGTCCTGGGCGGCTCTTCCGAAGCGATCACATCGGCATCGACCATGGCGCGCGCCTTGGCCGATGAGCCGCCGTCCTTGTCCTTGCCGGACTTCTTCGGCGCCTTGGCCTTTGCCTTGGGGGCGGCCTCTTCGGCCGCCTCCTTCACCTCGGCTTCCGGCTTCGGCTTCACCGGCGCGGTCTCCGGAATGGCTTCGAGGATGAGGCCATCCTTGCCGTCTTCCTTCTTGCCGACCGTGACGTTCACCACGCCGCCCTTCCGCAGCTTGCCGAACAGGATCTCGTTGGCGAGCGGCTTCTTGATGTGCTCCTGAATGACGCGCGAGAGCGGCCGGGCACCCATCTTCTCGTCGTAGCCCTTTTCGGCAAGCCAGGCGATCGCATCCTCGTGCAGGTCGAAGGTGACGTTGCGTTCCGAAAGCTGCGTCTCGAGCTGCATGACGAACTTCTGCACGACCTGATGGATGACTTCCGTCGGCAGCGGCGCGAACGGGATCACGGCATCCAGGCGGTTGCGGAATTCCGGCGTGAAGAGGCGGTTCAATGCCTCCTCGTCTTCCCCGGTGCGCTTGGACGAACCGAAACCGATGGCGGCCTTGGCCATTTCCGAAGCGCCCGCATTGGTCGTCATGATCAGGATGACGTTGCGGAAATCGATCTTCTTGCCGTTGTGGTCCGTCAGCGAACCATGGTCCATGACCTGCAGCAGGATGTTGAAGATATCCGGATGCGCCTTCTCGATCTCGTCGAGCAGGACCACGCTATGCGGATGCTGATCGACGCTGTCGGTCAGGAGGCCGCCCTGGTCGAAGCCGACATAGCCGGGAGGTGCGCCGAGCAGCCGCGAGACGGTGTGGCGTTCCATATATTCCGACATGTCGAAGCGCAGCAGTTCGACGCCGAGCGAGGAGGCAAGCTGCTTGGCGACTTCCGTCTTGCCGACGCCCGTGGGGCCGGAGAAGACATAGGCGCCGATCGGCTTGTTCGGCTCGCGCAGGCCCGCGCGGGCAAGCTTGATCGCGGTCGAAAGCGCCTCGATCGCCTTGTCCTGGCCGTAGACCACCGAGCGAAGCTCCTTCTCCAGGTTGGCGAGAACCATCTCGTCATCCTTGGAAACGGTCTTCGGCGGAATGCGTGCCATCGTGGCTATCGTGGCTTCGATTTCCTTCTCGGTGATCAGCTTGCGGCGCCTGGAGGCCGGCAGCAGCATCTGCGCCGCACCGGTCTCGTCGATCACGTCGATCGCCTTGTCCGGCAGCTTGCGGTCGGAGATGTAGCGCGCCGAAAGCTCGACGGCCGACTTGATCGCCTCGTTGGTATAACGAAGCTTGTGATAGTCCTCGAAATAGGGCTTGAGCCCCTTCATGATCTCGATCGCATCGTCGATCGACGGCTCGTTGACGTCGATCTTCTGGAAGCGGCGAACGAGCGCCCGGTCCTTCTCGAAGAACTGGCGGTATTCCTTGTAGGTGGTCGACCCAATGCAACGGATCGCCCCCGAAGACAGCGCCGGCTTCAGGAGGTTCGACGCATCCATCGCGCCGCCCGAGGTGGCGCCCGCGCCGATCACGGTGTGGATCTCATCGATGAAAAGCACCGCGCCCGGATATTCCTCGAGCTCCTTGACAACCTGCTTCAGCCGCTCCTCGAAATCGCCACGATAGCGCGTGCCGGCGAGCAGCGTGCCCATGTCGAGCGAGAAGATGGTGGCATCGGAAAGCGCTTCCGGCACCTTGCCTTCGACGATCCGCTTGGCGAGGCCTTCGGCGATCGCCGTCTTGCCGACGCCGGGGTCGCCCACATAGAGCGGGTTGTTCTTGGAGCGGCGGCACAGCACCTGGATGGTGCGGTTCACTTCCGCATTGCGGCCGATAAGGGGATCGATCCTGCCCTCGCGGGCCTTGTCGTTCAGGTTGACGCAATAGGCCTTCAAGGCATCCTGCGGCTTCTTGGCCGATCCCTCGTCCTGCTCGCGGGCAGGCTTGGAATCCGGATCGGCCTCCTCGGCGCCGCGCGGCGGACGGACCTGGGAGGAGCCCGGACGCTTGCCGATGCCGTGGGAGATGTAGTTGACCGCATCGTAGCGGGTCATTTCCTGCTCCTGCAGGAAGAAGGCCGCATGGCTTTCCCGCTCGGCGAAGATCGCGACGAGGACGTTTGCGCCGGTCACTTCCTCGCGGCCGGAAGACTGGACGTGGATCACCGCGCGCTGGATGACGCGCTGGAAGCCGGAGGTCGGCTTGGAATCCTCGTCGTAACCGGTGACCAGATTGGAAAGCTCGTTATCGACATAGTCGCTAACGGTCTTGCGCAGGACTTCGAGATTGACGTTACAAGCGCCCATGACCGCCGCTGCGTCCGCGTCGTCTATCAACGCCAGAAGCAGGTGTTCGAGCGTAGCATATTCGTGATGCCGCTCGTTGGCAAAGGTCAGTGCCTGATGCAGCGCCTTTTCAAGACTAGGCGAAAAAGTTGGCACGTGGGGTTCCTCACTTCTTTTCCATGACACATTGCAGCGGATGCTGGTGTTGCCGGGAGAAGTCCATGACCTGGCTCACTTTGGTTTCCGCCACCTCGTATGTAAATATTCCGCATTCCCCCACGCCATGGTTGTGAACGTGGAGCATGATGCGCGTCGCCGCCTCGCGATCCTTCTGAAAAAAACGCTCCAGAATGTGAATGACGAATTCCATCGGCGTATAGTCGTCATTCAGGAGAAGCACGCGATAGAGATTTGGCTTCTTGGTCTTCGGCTTCGTGCGGGTGATAACCGAAGTTCCCCGGTTGCCGTTGTCTCCGTCCGTACCTTTTTCACGTTCCATCAAGATCGGCTCTGCGATCATCTTCATTCATTCCCCAATCATCCGGTGGAAGTTCCGAACGGTTTCCGGCCGGACATCAGATTTTTACTAACTTAGTTCATTGGACGCAGATTTTAAGCCCCCTTCGCCGCCGCGCAATCACTAATCCGCTAACCCGTGTGCATTAGCGGCGGAAAACTCCGGCCGCGGGGAGTGGAAATGAAAAAGCCGGCGCCGCGAAGCGACGCCGGCCTCTGACGAGGAGGGCCGTTGATCGTTTTTCGATATGGCCGCTCAGGCGGCGGCGGTCGCCGCCGGGTTTGCAGGCTTCGCAATGGGCGCCTCGTACGGCTTGTAGGCGGCCTTGGCAAGATCGGCATAGATTTCGCTCATTCTGGTCGCCTCGGCAATGAAACCTTCGTAGGACGACTTCAGATAATTGGCCTGCAGCTCGAAGACCGCTTCGACACTGCGGGCACCGACGAAGGCCTCCATGAAGGCCGTCACGTCCTGAAAGGATTTGCGGGAGTAATCGTTCGCCTCGACGGCGATTGCCTGGAACCCCTTGGCCATCTCGGAATAGCTCTTCAGCATGGCGTCCATCGCTTCCCTGGTCGTCCTCTCGGCATCGTCGAAATGAAACATGGCATGCCCCTTGTTCATTCGGAAACACTGATAGAAGTGCCTCGCCCCATCAAAGTCAAGCCGGAATTGTGCGCCGCACAAGAATGGCGGGGGAACAAAAAACGGGCCCGTGAAGGCCCRCTGCATGAGAGTGCGTTCTGCGGCCGATCAGAGGTCGACGTCGAGGATCGCCATGGAGAAATTGTAGGACCGGTCGCCGTCCTCATCGTCGATATAGACGACGCCCAGGAATTCCTCGCCCAGATAGACTTCGGCGGAATCGGTCTTGCGCGGGCGAGCCTTCACAACGACCTGCGGGTTGAACGTGCGCTTGAAATAGGCGTCGAGTTTCTTGATTTCGTCCGGTTTCACGAGCTTCTCCGTTGCTTTTCGCGTTGCGGCGCTTTTGGCACGGTATAAAGGCGAAAGTAAAGGCAGCAAAGCATCCGCCGCCGACAGGCAGCGGAACGGAACTCAGTCCTCGGACATCAAGATCTGGTCCATCAGGCGCGCGGGCTCGGAACATCCCGCCGTGCCGACCACCCTGGCCGGAACGCCCGCAACCGTCGACTTCGAAGGCACCGGCTTCAACACGACGGAGCCGGCCGCGACGCGCGAGCAGCTGCCGATCTCGATATTGCCGAGGATCTTGGCGCCCGCGCCGATCAGCACGCCGTTGCCGATCTTCGGATGCCGGTCAGCACCTTCCTTGCCCGTCCCGCCGAGCGTCACGCCGTGCAGGATGGAAACATTGTCGCCGATGACCGCCGTCTCGCCGACGACGAGGCCGGTCGCATGGTCGAGGAATATGCCCTTGCCCATACGCGCAGCCGGATTGATATCCGTCTGGAAGACGCTGGACGAGCGGCTCTGCAGATAGAGCGCGAAATCGCGACGGCCGCACTCAAGCAGCCAATGGGCCAGCCGGTGGGTCTGGATGGCATGGAAGCCCTTGAAATAAAGGACGGGCTCGAGGAATCGAACGCAGGCGGGATCACGGTCGTAGACCGCCTGAATGTCGACCCTGAGGACCGCGCCCCATTCCGGCCGGTCGGCCAGCATTTCGAGGAAGGTCTGGCGCAGCAGCACCGCCTGCAGGTCGGGATGATCGAGCCGCTCGCAGATGCGATGGATGACGCATTCTTCCAGCGACTGGTGATTCAGCACGGTCGAATAGAGGAATGCGGCCAGCAGCGGATCGCTCTCCGCGGCGGCCTTGGCCTCCTGGCGCATCGTATCCCAGATCGGGTCCACGGCGGAAACCATGTCCCTCTGGCGGATTTCGGTTCTCGCGGCCATCGCCGTCTCCATGTTTTCCATAGGCGACTTCATATAGAATAATCTTACAGGAAGACCAATGGGAGCGAAATCGCATTCCGTTGATCCTAGCTATGAGATTACGGCAAGGTCCGGATTTCCGCGTAGAAATCGAGAACCGCCTTCTTGAAGACCCTATCCCCGACGGCCAGCATGTGATCGCGGCCGGGAATATCGAGCGCACGGGCGTTCCGCATCAGCGCGGCAAGCTCCTGGGGCGACCCGGCAATATCGTCCTTCGTCCCGACACCAATCAGCGTCGGCGCCTCGATGCGCCCCATGTCTGAGCGCGAAACCAGATCGCGCGAGCCGCGAATGCAGGCGGCAAGCGCCGCCCGGTCGCTCTTCGTCTGGTCCGCGAAGGCACGGAACATGCGCCCGCGGGCGTGTTCGACATCATCCAGGGAAGGCGCCAGAAGCGCGTCCGCGATCGGGTCCCAATCGCCCACGCCCTCCGTCATGCCGGCACCGAGTCCGCCGAGTACCAGCGAGCGGACGCGCTCGGGATGGCGCAGCGCCAGGAATACGGAAATCCTCGCGCCCATCGAATAGCCCATGACATGCGCCTCGGGAATGCCGAGATGATCGAGCAGCGCGGCCGCGTCGTCAGCCATCACCCACGGGCGGTACGCCTCGACGTCATAAGGTTTGTCGCTCGTGCCATGGCCGCGATTGTCGATGGCAATCACCCGGTAGCCGGCATCGCCGAGCGTCTTAAGCCAGCCGGGATGCACCCAGTTGACGAGCGCGCTGGATGCGAAACCGTGGATCAGCAGCACCGGATCGCCGGAGGGATCGCCCTCGTCGAAATAGGCGAGCTTCAATCCGTCGTGGGAAAAGGAAGAGAAGGAAGGCGCATTGAGATTCATTGTCGGCGGTCCGTTTTTTTTGCGCGACCATAGAGGATAGCTCCGGGGGAATGAACCCTCGCCCGCAGATTTTCCGCCGGCCGCCTGGCTTCCCTCCAGCGAACTCCCTCGCTATAAGCAGGCCGAACGAAAAGGACAGGAATTTTGGCAGCACGCGACCGCTATTCCCGCAAGCTCGAATGCCCCCAATGCGGCCACAACGGCTTTGCGGAAGTTTCCGAGGACGACGACCCGCGCCGCAAGGATCGCGGCTTTACCGTCGATGAAATGCCGAAAGGTTTCTTCACCGAATTCGCATCGCGCGATCCGAAGAAATACATGCTGCGCTGCCTGTGCGGCCACAAGTTTCGGTTCGAAAGCAAGAGCTTCTATCCACCCGGTGGAGAGCCGCGCCGATAGCGGCAAAATGGCCCGCCGGCTGTCGGTTTTTATCACTACACATTCGCGGTCGGGAGCGATAATGTCCGGCCGAAATCTTAAGTTACGGAGATCATCATGGCGGGACACGGCATTCCCCACTTCCAGAACGACGGCGGACATCGGCTGATCCAGATCGGCGTGAAGGAATTCATGTGCACCGGCGCATCCGTGCCCTTCGATCATCCGCATATCTTCATCGACATGGGCGACGACGTGGAAAAGGTCTGCTCCTACTGTTCCACGCTCTACCGGTACAATCCGGCGCTCAAGGCGGACCAGACCGACCCTCCGGGTTGCGTCTTCCACGTCAAGGCTGCCTGACCTTCCTGCGCGCGGCATAGGCGATGCCCGTCGAAACAGTTGCGATCATCGGCGCCGGAATGGCCGGGCTTGCCGCTGCGCTCGCCTTTGCGCGACGCGGGATAGCTTCCGATATCTTCGAACAGGCGCCAGCGCTCACCGAGGTCGGCGCGGGCCTTCAGCTTTCGCCGAACGCCACCGGCATTTTGGCGAGGCTTGGCGTCCTCGACGAGTTGGAGAAGGCCTGGACCGAGCCCGAGCGGATAGAGCTCGTTTCGGGCACGACGCTGCGCCCCCTTTCCCATATGCCGGCCGGCGCTTTCGCCCGCCATCGCTGGGGCGCTCCCTACGGAGTGCTGCACCGCTCCACCCTGCAACGCGCCCTGCTGAACGCAGTCGAAACCAACCCGCTTTGCCGCCTGCATCTCGGCAGCCGGATTAAGGATACGGATCCCCGGGCGCTTGCGATTCAGGCCGGCCGGGAGCCTCATCTCGTGATTGGGGCCGATGGTGTCTGGTCGAAGACCCGTGCACGGGTTTCCAATGCCCCGGTGCCGAATTTTTCAGGCAATATCGCCTGGCGCTTCGCCATCCCGGATGTCGCCGCCCCCTCTTTCCTGAAAAAGGATGCGGTCACCGCCTTTCTCGGCCCTTCGAGCCATCTGGTATCCTATCCCCTGAAGGAGACCGGCGGTTTCAACATCGTGGCGATCGCTTCGGGCATGAACCCCGGGGAGACCTGGGAAGCGGAAACGACCTATAGCCAGCGGCGGATGCTGCTCCGGCAGTTCCTGCGCTGGAACAGGGCAATCATCGCCATGCTGGAAGAGGCCGTTCAGCCGATCTTCTGGCCGCTTTACGAGGTGAGCGCGGGGCGCTGGCAGAATGGTCGCGACATGGTGCTGATCGGCGATGCCGCCCACGCCATGATGCCTTTCGCCGCTCAGGGCGCGGCCATGGCGATCGAGGACGCTTTTGCGCTGGCGGCGAAGGTTGCCGGCCCCCTGCCCCTCGTGCGCGCCCTTTCCGAATTCGAAACCGAGCGGGGCGCGCGCATTGCCCGCGTGAGAGCACGCGGCGCGTTCAACCGCTTCGCCTACCATGCCCGAGGTCCCCTCAGGTTCGGCCGCGACGTCGTTCTGTCGCTGCGTCCGCCGCAATCGCTCGCGGCGGATTTCGACTGGCTCTACGGCTACAGCATCCCCGACTGATCAGACGGCGGCGGCTGCCGCAAATCCCGCCTCGATGTCCCTCCTGAGATCGGCGACATCTTCGAGCCCGATCTGCAGCCGGATCACCGGCCCTTCCTCCGGTGCTTTCCGGATTGTGCGGTCGGAAAGGTTCACATGGACCGCGAGGCTCTCGTAGCCGCCCCAGGAATAGCCCAGCCCGAAGATCGAGAGCGCATCCAGGAAGGCATGCGCCTTGGGCTTGAACTTCTCCGGTGCATCCGCCTTCAGCACGAAGGAAAAGACGCCGCTCGCGCCCTTGAAGTCGCGTTTCCAGATGGCATGGCCGGGAAAGCTCGGCAGTGCCGGATGGAGAACCCTTGCCACGTCTTCCCGGCCTTCCAGCCACTCGGCGATCGCAAGCGCGCTTTTCTGGTGGTGTTCGAGCCGCACTCCCATGGACCGCAGGCCGCGCAGGATGTGATAGGAATCGTCCGGCGCACCGCAGATGCCGAGCGTGATCGTCGCCTCCTGAAGCCGCGGCCAGTATTTGTCGTTGGCGGAGACCGAGCCCATCACGATATCGGAATGGCCCGAAGGATATTTCGTCGTTGCGTGGATCGAGATATCCACCCCGAAATCCAGCGGCCGGAAATAGAGCGGCGTCGCCCATGTATTGTCCATGGTCACGATGCAGCCGTGCCGGTGCGCTGCATCCGCGATAGCGCGGATATCCTGCATCTCCATCGTATTGGAGCCCGGCGCCTCCGTGTGGATCAATTTGGTGTTGGGCCTGATGAGCGTTTCTATYCCAGCGCCGATTTCCGGATCGTAATATTCGACCGCCACGCCGAGCCGCGTCAGCATTGTATTGCAGAAATGCCGGCAGGGCGTGTAGACGGAATCCACGATCAACGCATGGTCCCCGGCGGAGAGAAAGGCCAGGAACGGCACGGTGATGGCCGCCAGCCCCGACGGAACGAGAATCGTCCCCGCCGAACCTTCGAGTTCGTCGATCGCCCTGCACAGCGCATCTGTGGTCGGCGTTCCGCGCGTGCCATAGGTATATTTCTGCGCTCGCGTTTCCATGGTCCGGCTGTCGGGAAAAAGAACCGTCGATCCATGCACGACCGGCGGATTGACGAAGCCGTGAAAGCTGTGGGGATCATGGCCGATATGCGCCAGACGGGTGTTGGGACCGGCATCGGCGAGCAAGCTATCTTTCTTCTTCATCTCTCGGGGAAGCTTTCATTAAGGAAATTAACGACGCTGTTTTGTTGCAGCCGGTTCAGAGCGGGTCAACCCCGTTGCAGTCTGTCCCGAACCGCGACGACAACCACTGCGCGATCACGGGCGAGATTTTCGGCAACGGATGCTCAATTGATAATCATCTGCTCCCAAATCAGGCATGATTAACGAATTTACCTCGTTTCCGCCGCAATTCGGACGAGCGACACTTGACCATGCGGATATTTACGAATGAGATAGGAATGCTCGCGCCGGGAGGGTCAGCGGGCCGCCGGCTGCATTTCAAAGAACAAGGGGAGCGGCGCGGTGTATCAATTCAAGAAACAGATAAAGGTTGGGAAAATGAAAAAGACGCTTCTGTCAGCCGCAATTGGCGCTGCAGTCATGGGCCTCGGCTCGGCTGCCTCCGCGGCTACGCTCGCTGATGTCAAGGCCAAGGGTTTCGTTCAGTGCGGCGTCAATACCGGCCTTGCCGGCTTCGCGGCACCGGACGCGTCGGGCAACTGGACGGGTTTCGACGTCGACTACTGCAAGGCCATCGCCGCCGCCGTCTTCGGGGATGCGACCAAGGTGAAGTACACGCCGACCACCGCGCAGGTCCGCTTCACGGCGCTGCAGTCGGGCGAAATCGACGTGCTTGCACGTAACACGACCTGGACGATCAACCGCGATACCGCGCTTGGCCTGAACTTCCGTTATGTCAACTACTATGACGGCCAGGGCTTCATGGTTCCGAAGAGCCTGAACGTGAAGTCTGCCCTCGAACTGTCGGGCGCCGCGGTTTGCGTTCAGTCTGGCACCACCACCGAGCTCAATCTGGCCGACTATTTCAAGGCCAACAACCTGCAGTACAACCCGGTGGTCTTCGAGAAGCTCGAGGAAGTCAACGCCGCCTATCAGGCCGGCCGTTGCGACGTTTACACGACCGACCAGTCCGGCCTCTATTCCCTGCGCCTGTCGCTTTCCAATCCGGACGATCACATGATCCTGCCGGAAATCATCTCCAAGGAGCCCCTCGCCCCGGCCGTCCGCCAGGGTGACGACCAGTGGTTCGATATCGTGACCTGGACCGGCTTCGCTTTGGTACAGGCCGAGGAATTCGGCATTACCCAGGCCAATGTCGACGAGATGAAGGAATCGACCAACCCCGACATCCGCCGCTTCCTTGGTGTCGAAGCCGACACCAAGATCGGCACCGACCTCGGCCTCACCAACGAGTGGGCCTACAACATCATCAAACAGGTCGGAAATTACGGCGAGGTCTTCGAGCGCAATATCGGCCAGAACACGCCGCTGAAGATCGAGCGCGGCCTCAATGCTCTCTGGACCAAGGGCGGCCTGCAATACGCGCCCCCGGTCCGCTGATCTCCGGATCGTGAATTGATAAGGCGGCCCCGGCCGCCTTATCTCTCATGAGAACTCATAAAAACGCATAAGAAAAAGAAGGCCTGAACAAGGTCATAAGGGGATTTGGCTAGCATGACAGACGCTGCACTCGCGCCTCCCGAGGCGAGGACTCTCCGGTCCTATGTCTACGACCCCAAATATCGGGGTATTTTCTTCCAGATACTCGCACTCGCAATCGTCGTCATCTCCGGCTGGTGGATATTCGATAATACGACAGAGAACCTTGCGCGCGCCGGTACGGCGTCCGGGTTCGGCTTCCTCAACGGCCGCGCCGGCTTCGACATCAGCACGACGCTGATCCCCTACACGAACGACTCCACCTATGGCCGCGCCATCGTGGTCGGCTTTCTCAATACGCTGCTGGTGGCGTCCCTCGGCATCGTCACCGCCACGATCATCGGCTTTCTCGTCGGTCTGGGGCGCCTTTCCAGCAACTGGCTGATCGCCAAGCTTTGCACCGTTTATGTGGAAGTCTTCCGCAATATCCCGGTGCTCCTCGTGATCTTCTTCTGGTATAAGGGCGTGCTCGACACCCTGCCGCAGGTCAGGGATTCGATCGCCCTTCCGTTCAACATATTCCTCAACAACCGAGGTCTCGCCTTCCCGAAACCGATTTGGGGAGAAGGTGCGGTCGCCGTTCCGATCGCCTTCGTGCTCGGCATCATCGCCGCGCTCGCGGTCGCGCAATGGGCAACGAAGAGACAGATGGCAACGGGGCAGCAGTTCCCCATCATCTGGACGGGTATCGGGCTTGTCGTCGGGCTGCCGATCCTTGCCTTCCTGGCTGCGGGGGCTCCCCTCACCTTCGACCCTCCGATTGCCGGCCGCTTCAACATGACGGGCGGAGCCCGTATCCTGCCCGAATTCGTCGCCCTCTACCTGGCTCTGTCGCTCTATACGGCATCCTTCATTGCCGAAGTGATCCGCTCCGGCATCCGCGGCGTGCCGAAGGGGCAGACAGAAGCTTCCTCCGCGCTCGGACTTCAACCGGCGATGACGACCCGCCTGGTGGTTGTTCCCCAGGCTCTGCGCATCATCATTCCACCGCTGACCAGCCAGTACCTCAACCTGACGAAGAACTCTTCGCTCGGTGTCGCAATCGGCTTTCCCGAACTCTTTTCCACGACCAGCACGACCCTCAACCAGACGGGACAAGCCGTGGAAGCGATCTTCATCATGCTGACCGTCTATCTCACCATCARCATTCTGACCTCGCTGTTCATGAACTGGTTCAACGCCAAGATGGCTCTGGTGGAAAGATAAGATCATGAGCGCAAAGAACGTCGCTTTCGTCCGCCCTCAAATGCTGCCGGCCGAGCCGGCCCCGCTCAGCACCAGGAGCGTCCCAGGCTGGATCAAGGCAAACCTGCTCGCAACGCCGAGGGATACGATCCTCACCGTGCTGGCAATCGTCTTCCTGCTTTGGGCGCTGCCCGGCGTGCTCGACTGGCTGTTCTTCGACGCCGTCTGGTCGGGCACCGACCGAAGCGCATGCACGACCATCGCTCAGGGCGGCATCCAGCCCGACGGCTGGAAAGGTGCCTGCTGGGCGTTCATCGGGGACCGCTTCCAGCAGTTCATGTTCGGACGCTACCCCTATGACGAACGCTGGCGCCCGATACTGGTCGGCGTCATGTTCATCGCGCTCCTGGTGCCGATCCTGATTCCGAAGCTGCCGCGCAAGGGTCTCAACGCCATACTGCTTTTCGGCGTCCTGCCTATCGTCGCCTTCTTCCTGCTGCACGGCGGTGCGTTCGGGCTGCGGGAGGTGGAAACCCCGCTCTGGGGCGGCCTGATGGTCACCTTGATCCTGTCCTTCGTGGGTATCGCCGTCTCGCTGCCGATCGGCATTCTCCTGGCGCTGGGGCGCAGGTCCAACATGCCGATCATCCGCACGCTCTGCGTCGGCTTCATCGAAATCATCCGCGGCGTGCCGCTGATCAGCGTGCTCTTCATGGCGAACGTGATGCTGCCGCTCTTCCTGCCGACCGGCTGGACGATCGACAACTTCCTGCGCGCCCTCGTCGGCGTGGCGCTCTTCGCCTCCGCCTACATGGCCGAAGTCATCCGCGGCGGTCTGCAGGCCATTCCGAAGGGGCAGTTCGAAGGCGCGGACTCGCTCGGTTTGAGCTATTGGCAGAAAATCCGGCTGATCGTCATGCCGCAGGCGTTGAAGCTGGTCATTCCCGGCATCGTCAATACCTTCATCGGTCTCTTCAAGGATACCTCGCTGGTGTCGATCATCGGCATGTTCGACCTGCTTGGCATCGTGCGCCTGAATTTCACCGATACGACCTGGATCACGCCCGTCACGCCGCTGACCGGCCTCATCTTCGCCGGCTTCATCTTTTGGCTTTTCTGCTTCGGCATGTCGCGCTACTCCGCCTTCATGGAGAGGCATCTAGACACCGGCCATAAGCGCTGAGCTGGCAGCAAACGATAACAAAGGGGAAAAAGATGGCAGAAGCCAAACCCAAGAAAATGACGATCTCCGACACCGACGTCGCCGTCGATATCATCAAGATGAACAAGTGGTACGGGGATTTCCACGTGCTGCGCGACATCAACCTCAAGGTCATGCGCGGCGAGCGCATCGTCATCGCCGGCCCGTCGGGCTCCGGAAAATCGACGATGATCCGTTGCATCAACCGCCTCGAGGAGCATCAGTCCGGCCGCGTCGTCGTTGATGGCATCGAGCTCACCAACGATCTCAAGAAGATCGACGAGGTGCGGCGCGAGGTCGGCATGGTGTTCCAGCACTTCAACCTCTTCCCGCATCTGACGATCCTGGAAAATTGCACGCTCGCGCCGATCTGGGTCCGCAAGATGCCGAAGAAGCAGGCGGAAGAGATTGCCATGCACTATCTCGCGCGCGTGAAGATCCCCGAGCAGGCGCATAAATATCCCGGCCAGCTTTCCGGCGGCCAGCAGCAGCGCGTGGCGATCGCCCGGTCGCTCTGCATGAACCCGAAGATCATGCTTTTCGACGAGCCCACCTCGGCACTCGATCCGGAAATGATCAAGGAAGTGTTGGACACCATGGTAAGCCTTGCCGAGGAAGGCATGACCATGCTCTGCGTCACTCACGAAATGGGCTTTGCCCGCCAGGTGGCCAACCGCGTGATCTTCATGGACCAGGGACAGATCGTCGAACAGAATTCGCCCGCGGAATTCTTCGACAATCCGCAGCACGAGCGCACCAGGCTCTTTCTCAGCCAGATCCTGCACTGATCGGGACTTTCAAGAAAAAGGGCGCCAAAAGGCGCCCTTTTTTTTCGAGGATACCTGTTCGAGGAGCGCGCTGCTGCTACCAGGTGAAGGAATAGCGGGCGTTCACGTTGACCGCGGTATCGGTCGAAGTCGTCGTCCGCCCGACGGAGCCGCTGAGGGTCATATTCTTCCCGAATTTCTGCTCCAGCCCGAGATCGGCGCCGAGCGTTCCGAAATTGTCGGCCGCCCTGCCCTTCACGACAAGAGCGGTCCCCAGCGTGCCGGGGCGCGCGATGCGCAGCGACTGGCTCGTTTCCAACCCGCACCACTCCTGCGCGAGGCCATCATAGCGCATCGCATAGCTGCTGCGCCGCTCGACATCGATCGTCGGCGTCGCGACGCGCTTGTCATAGTAGTTCATGGTGATTGCGCCGCTGCCGTGCAGCGCATCGAAGGACAAATCGATGTCGCGGTTGCTTTCATAGGCGGGTCTCTGAATGACCCGGGTCTTCACCTTGCCCCAGACATTGACCGGGGTCTCCACCAGTCTCCCGCCCTTGGAGGCCGACATCCCGATATTGATACCAGCCTCGGGCTCGAGCCTGGTCGGCAAGCGCATGCCCATCTTCACCGAATAACTGGTGTCCGAATTCTTGGCCGGTTGCCAGATCAGCCGCCCGCTATCGGCAACTGCCGGAGCCGCTGCAAGAAGAATGGAAACCATGGCCGCCATGCCGGCGCGAATCGTCTTGGTCATGAGAACCCCCGGACGAAATCAAATAATCTACCCGCCACGGCAGCCGAAGCCGCCCGGTTAAAAGCCATTGAATGTGCTTGACGCGTTTCGTGGGTCCTGCCCGCGAAATCCAAATCCGGTCTTCCCCGTACATGACGGCGGAACCGATGCATCGCTAATATAAGAGTGGAAGCGGCTCATCCCAAGCCGAAATTTTCGCAAACATGGAATTGATCCATCCGCGTTGCCCATTTGCTGCAGACTCGGACGACACCGCGAACCCGTGGGCAAGTCAACAGGATCAGCAAGATGCCACACGACTGGCTCTTGCTTGGCATTGACCTGAATAGTTTGCCGCTGCTACCGTATATTTCAACAAGTTCATGGCTATATTCACCTAGCTAATAGAGTTTTATGCAGATTCTCGTTATCAACCTGGATCGCTCCACCGACCGGTGGCGTCATATGCAGGATCAGTTTGCCAAGCTTGGTTTGGCCTGTGAACGAATTCCAGCGATCGACGGCCGCCAAAGTGGGGCAATACCGCTACAAAGCGGGCAGTGGCGGTTTTTAAAGCCCACCGAGATAGCTTGCTTCCTGAGCCATGGAAAATGCTGGGAATATTTCCTTGAAGGAAACAGCGAATACGCAGCAGTATTCGAGGATGACATATATCTTTCCGATAACGCTGCGGACATTCTCTCCGGAAGAATGGCTATTCCCCGGGACATCGGTATCCTGAAGCTCGAAACATTTGCAAGCCCCGTGAGATTGTCGAAGCACTCCCTTCACTCCTGGGAGGGGTATGACATTCACCGACTGCATAGCTCTCATTTCGGTGCTGCGGGATACATCATGTCACGACGCGCTGCCGAAATCATTGTAAGCCTTAGCAGGCAAGGCACCCTCGATCCGGTGGATACGTTCCTGTTTGGACGACGGGGTGCGTTCTGGAAGAAAAACGAAGTTTTCCAGCTAAGCCCTGCTATCTGCGTACAAAGCACACTCGACCGCCGAGGCGAGCATATTTTCCAGACCACCATAGAATATGAAAACCCGATCCGAAGAAGGTTCGGGCTCCATCAAAAAGCTTGGCGGGAAATCTCCAGAGTTATCGATGATGCCACCGATATGCTGCAAAGCAGGAAGCGCACGACAGCCGTGGTTCCCTTTGGGCGCCCGGCTAAAAAAGCGGGATAGTGGCGACCCCTGTAGGAATGCCAGAAGTTCCAAATTTATGAGTGTTTTCAATGAAAATCGCCAATGGTGAGGGGAATCCAAGCACCATTGATTTGATTATCGAATTTTAAGCCGTCCCCTCACCTTTTGCGATCTCGAAACCGCCCTATCCTCTCCTCTATGAGCGACATCCCTTCCCCAACCCTCCCCATGGGAGACGAGAACCGACACCTGTTTTGCCAGATGGCGGTTGAGATACCGCTGCAGGATCTCATCGAGGGTGCGGTGAAGGCGGGATGGGAGGAGACGGAGGTTCTAACGGCGATCATCGAGGTCGCGGACAACCTCATGCTGGCAGCCGGCGCGAATGCCGAAGTGGAGGCGCTACTGTACGCGCTGAAGCGGAAGCTCGAATAGTTGCGCCTAAGTCCCGACGACGGTCACCAGCTTACGGTCCGTTATGCAATTCTCGATCGCTTCTGTGTGCTCATTGAGGAAGGCAACAAGGGTTGCAGGGTCCGACATCTTCAGGGTGCATTCATATACCGCTCTGGCGCCGAACTCGGTTGGGCTGACCTCCGGATCATTGCGCAAATCCTTCAAAAGGTCGGATGCATCCTTCATGCACGCCTCTAGCGTGGTGGCGAAGTGAAGATCCTCGTCGTCGCCCGGAATGATCTGGTATCCGTAAACTACAATCCCCACGGCGAGTCCTCCCTGCTGTGCCGTTCTCACTTGGGATAGGCCATATTCCCCAAAATCGCCATCTGCCAATATTGATAGATTTCAATCGGGCAGGCGATAGACATCACCCGCGTCCGCTTCGTCCCTAATCCCTTTGAATGATGGATGCCTAAGCTTCCCGTCATGGGTCCAGCCACGATACTCGATTTCAGCGATCAGTGCCGGAGCGGTCAGCACCAGGTTCTTGCCGCGGATCATCACTGGCGGCAGTCTCGTCTTGAGCTTGTCGAGCTGCTTCTTGAGACGCCTCGCCTCGTCCTGGCTGAAGCCGGTTCCTACCCCGCCGACATAGACGTGATCCACGCCCTTATACGCAGCCAGGAGAAGGCTTGCGATCGCACCCGGCACCTTCGTCGATGGCTCGTAGCCCACGACCGTGAAGCTGTCGCTGAGGACGCATTTGATCTTCAGCCAGTCGCCGGTGCGTCCGGATCGATACGGCCGATCCCGGTGCTTGGCGATGATGCCTTCCAGGCCCGATTGGCAGGCGCGGCGCAGCATTTCATCCGGATCGTTGTCAAAGGTCTCGGAAAGCCGGATAGAGCCGTCAGCGCCCACGAGGAGGCTTTCCAGCATCGATCGCCGGCCCTCGTACTCCATGCCCCTCAGATCATGGCCGTCGAAGTAGAGGAGATCGAAGGCGTAGAGAAGCGAGTTTCGCGAGGGAAGCTTGCCGCCCCGGCCGCCGAGCGAGTTTTGCAGCATGCCGAAGTTCGGCAGGCCATGCTCGTCAAGGACGACCGCTTCCCCGTCCAGGATCATCGTCGTCGGGCCTAGCGCCTTCGCCGCGTCAACGATCGCCGGAAACCGGTGCGTCCAGTCATGGCCGTTCCGGGTAAGAATTCGAACGCGGTTCGGCTCGATATGCACCGCCAGCCTGTAGCCGTCCCATTTGATCTCATAGAGCCATTCAGGACCATGCGGTGCCTTCGGTTTCAGGAGCGCGAGGCACGGCTCTACCCGCTCGGGCATAGGATCGAAAGGGAGTTGCGGCTGCTTGGGATCGCGCTTGCGGATCGGCCGGCTTTGGAGCGGCAGATCGGTTTCATTGAGCAGCGGCTTGGAGGCTGGCTTTTTTGGGCGCTTGGTCATGCCCGATATTACATCAGCGAGCTCTTAATAACATTCATCATTGACTCATCGCATCGGATGAGAACATAATCAGAACATCGGAGCCGCATTGCGGCGGCGCTCCCTATGAAAAGTTACAAAAGAAGAACGCGCTTCGGCGCGAAGGAGAAGTCGTGTCCGCAGATTGTTTGAGGTGGGATCATGCCTAAAACCGAAGGTCCTGACCCACGGTATAAATGGCGTCTTACCGACCCGGAGGCGCCTGACCACTTTGCCGGTTTCGATGGCGAATGGCGCGTAGGTAGCATCCAAAAGCATCACATGGGATTTTGGCAATGGTTCGCGGACCTGTCGGAATATCCGCATGGTCCTGCGCTTTGCGCTGCTTCAGGAATTGCCGATACGCCGCGGCTCGCGGCGAAGGCGGCCGAGGATTGCTATGATGCTCAGCTCGCTGGGACATGGCCGGGGATGAGCGAACAGATGATTATGACGGCCAGGGAACTTGCTGTGCGGGAAGGCAGACAGAGGAAGGATGCCTAGCGTCGAATACAAGGGCTTTGCCCATCCGAGGGTGGAAGCGCAGATACCCAGGCTGACCGATGCGCATTCAGCCGGCCAGTATGTCAAAATGTCGTGTTGCTGGTGCAAGATCACGAGGATGTACCGCCCGTTGGACATTCTGAAGCTCGTGGGCGATGTTCATGTCCTGAAGCTCCACCGCCGGTTCTACTGTGAGAAATGCGGCCGGAAAGACTACATGGCAGTGGAGTTCAAGAACGTGATGGGTAGCGAGATCGCCGGCATGCGGATCCGCGAGCTCGTGGAAATCAGGATGGTGAAAAAGCCGATCTGGCGCGACACGAAGCTTTAAGGGGAGAAAGGCGGAATGTGCAATCTCTACAACGTTTCGACCAACCAGGAAGCCATGCGGCGGCTGACCAAGTCCTTCGACCGCCTGGGCAACCTGCAGCCGTCCTTGGACGTCTATCCGGACCAGATGGCACCGATCGTCAGGAACAACGCTGGAGAGCGCGAGGCGGCATGGGTGCGGTGGGGAATGCCAAGCTCGCAAAAGGCGCTCATGGACGCGGCGAGCAAGAGGGCCGACAAGCTGCGGGCCAAGGGCAAGGAAGTGGATTTCAATGAGCTGCTGAAGATGGAGCCCGACCGCGGAACGACGAATATCCGCCGCGTCGATAGTCAGCACTGGCGCCGGTGGCTCGGAGAGGCAAACCGCTGCGTGGTTCCGTTCACCCGATTTGCCGAACCCGATCCGGCCAGTGCCGAAGGTGGCCGCATCCCGAACGCATGGTTCGCCGGCGACGAAAGCGAACCGCTGATGTTCTTCGCCGGGATCTGGGTGAAGGATTGGGAATGTGTCCGCAAGGTCAAGGACGGGCTGATCACATGCGACCTGTTCGGCTTCCTGACGACAGACCCGAACGGTGTCGTCGGTCCTATCCACCAGAAGGCAATGCCGGTGATCCTGCGGAACGAGGATGAGATCGAGACCTGGCTAACAGCACCCTGGGAAGAGGCAAGGAAGCTGCAAAGGCCCCTGCCCGATGATGAACTGGTGCTCTTGCCGAAACGCGAGGAAGCAGCGCCGGAGCCGCAAGGCTTGCTGCTGTAGCTCAAGGGAGAAGTGCGATGGAACTCGACCTGGAGGCCTGGGCACGAGAAATGCGGAGGATTGAGTGGGAAACCAGAGAGCCCAAAATCCGCTATCGCCGCCTTATGGAACGGCTCTCGACAATGAAGGCGCCGGATCGCGAAGTCGATGTGGAGCTGGCCGCCTTGATCGGGCGCAAGAAGATGGAGCGGCGAGAAGATGGCGAATGGCTCGCCGACGGGAAGGTTATTCCGCCCGACACAGCCTCACGCGAGGCCGCTCTCGCCTTGTGGTGGGAATGCTTTCCTGCCGATTGGGATGAACCGCCGGAGGAAGCCGACGCCATAGAAATCTGTTGGTGGAACGCCCAGGAAACCGAATACTGAACGCAGGAGAGCAGCAGCATGGCCGACGAAGGACGAACCAGCCAGCCGGAGGCATCGGTTCACGTAAATCACTATTGCTGCATTGACGGATGTGGGCAGTGGGGAGGGTTTGGCTTTGCCAGGACCAGGGCGGAGCCGGTCACATGGTGGTGCTTCGAACACTATCCACAGTGGGAAGAGATCAAGAGGAATGCTCGAAAGAGCGCCTGATCAGCGCCCCATGAGAAGTCCCGCAATTCTCTTCAATACGTCGGCAAAGGAAACGCCCAAGGCAATCCCGGCGATCCCCATCATACCCAGGGCGCCCATGCCCATGAGCTTCCACCTTCTCACATCCTCGGTGACTGGCTTCATATCCTTCACGTCATCCTGAACGGTATCGACCGAGGCTTCCACCTTGCTCACCCGATCGACAATCTCGTCCATCCGGCGATGCATGGAGGCGCGGCTGACGTCCGACTTTTCTTCCGACCTCCGCATAGTCTCCAGGATCATATCTACCTTGGCAGTGAGTGAGCCGATCTGTTGATGCATCGCGTTATCATCCGCTGGTGCCACGTTCTGTCCCCTGTATAATGCTGCGGCATATGAATGGTGCCGATATGCGATGCGATAAGTGCGACGATACCGGTTGGATCTGTGAGGCTCACCCGAACAAGCCCTGGGCTGGCCCGAAGGCATGCCATTGCGGCGCGGCCGGAATGCCCTGCCCCGTTTGCAATCCGGATGAAGGTGAAGAGCGTGAGCCCGACCTCACGCGAATGATGCGATCGGTTATCCGAGCGCCGGGGAAGACGGTGAACTRGCCTACTTCCGGCACCCGGCATCCTGCCGGCACTGATCGTTGTTGGAGGCGATCGCCGGGCCTGCCGTGGCATCCCGCGAGGCCAGCCGCGCCGCCTGAGCGTCGGAGAAGCGCACGATCTGATAGCCGGAGCCGTCAGTCGCATTCCCGCTCTGGCAAGCCGCTGTCACGCATGAAAACAAGACAACGATCGCGATCCGAAAGCTTGCGGAAATTCGCATTGTTCTTCTCCAGGTTCTCGATGCGATTGAGGGCGTTTTTGGCCGCTTCGATCTTGGCGGCCTCGGTCGCTTCTTGCCGCCCGTAGAAATAGGCAGGAGCGGCCACCAGGGCGGCGCCGACGAGACCGCCGACGCCGAGCTTCATCCAGTCGAAGAAGGTCATCACGCCTCCTCCCAATCCGGAATATCGACTGTCCGCCCCGCGAGCGCATGGGTGCAATCGCTGAGGAACTGGATTCTCCCATCCGTTACGAAGGAATGGCAGACGGCCGGCGGCGCACCATCAACGCCAGCGTCGGGCCCGTTGTAGGTTACGAGAACGGAAGGTGTGAAAGTCGGCGCATCGGGATTGCCGTTGTATCCCCATCGAGGACCGGGACCGGTGCCGACGCCTACCTGATGTGCTCCATCACAGCCTGGGCACCAGAACATCAGCCGTCCGCCCTCGACGCTCCGAAGCTTTCGCGAGAGAGCAGCCATCAGCCGACCTCCGCCTTGATCTCTCGAACGGCGGCGATGATCTGGCTGCGAAGCAGGACGAAAAGGAGAAGTACGACCACCAGAACCACGCCGCCGGCGACGATCGCCTGCCAATCCATGCCAGCCAGCCAACCGAGGCCGATGGTGCTCAGACCACCACCGCCGGTCAGCCAGGTCAGCCAGTTCGACTTTTCCTTCACCTTCTCCTCGACCTTTTCCGGCACGACTGGCTTTTCAACCGATACTTCGACCGTCTCGATCGGCTGGCCTTCCGCGTGTCGTCGCTTCACCTCGGCCAGGACCGAACGGACCTTGAGGGTTGAGACCGCGGCATGCTGGCCGCCATAGTGCCCCTTGCCCGCCGTCGTCGGTAGGCTCGCCCATTCCTTGGCGAGGTTATTGATGAGCGTGTCCTCGCTGAGCCGGCCGGCGAGGTATTTGTCGATCCCACGGATGCCGAGCAGGTAGCAGGCCATCTCGTCCTGGCATTCCTGGTCGAACTTGCGGGTCGCCGGGTACCGATCGGGCAAGTCCTTCCGGATCTTGCGAGCCGTGGTGCGGACAATCTGATACCGACCGCAGGCGGACGAGTTCAGCTTGTTCTTCGGATGCTTGAGCATCTGCGACTGCAGTGCGTCGAGCTTCGCCAGCGTCATCGCGACGAGGTTCACATCGCCGTCGGTATAAGCGCCATAGGCAAGCGTTTCGTTATAGCCGTCGCCCTTGTCGGTGCCTTCCGTGAAGCCGATGAGGTCGAGCATCGGGCGATAAACGTAATAGGAATCCGCCGCCGCGTTGATGCGTCGTGACATGGTTTTCTCTCCTGATTATGTGCTAGGAATTATCAATCGCCGGGATGGCTGTTACCTTTCGCCGGCCTAGGGAGCGCTAAATGAGCATTGAACTTTCGACACTGGACGAACGCGCCGAAGCCGAAGAAGCGATGGTAGAGGCCATGCGGATCCTGAACAAAGCCATTCGCAGGGTTCACGAATCCGGCCTCACCGTAGAAGTCGAGGTACTGACGGTGCTCACCGGCTGTGGCCAGATGCCCCAGGTGAGCGTTGGGGCTCACGACAGGCAAAAGGGCGCGATTTAGTCGCGGAACGCTGCCTCGGCGCCAGGATCACATTTAATTCGACGTCGAGGGAACCGATTCAGGACGAACGGTGTTCTATGTGCCGCTGCGAACGCCCATCTCCCTCGATCGAAATTCGCAGCCGTGAGGCCTGGTGGAGTAGCAGCCACCAGGCCTCTTTCATTTGATATTTACCTGATCCAGAGGAACAGATTGCGCCGAGGCAATGGCGGTCATACGCAGTTATCGCCGTGGCAGTCCTCCCCGACCCGACGCGGCAGAGAGGTCAGGGAGGAGATCGCAGCCCGCCCAGACCTCTCTTTTCATCCCTCATTTTTTATGGGTTTCTTCGACACAGCGGCGTGTAGGATTGAGCCGCCGTGAAGAGACCCCAATCCCTAGCGGCGGGGCTCGATATGGTATCGTGAGCCTATGTCGGGCCTCTTTATCTCTCACTTGGAACTTGCCCCGAAGCGGCGAGTTTGGCTGACGTCGCGGGCTCCTTGGATCGTTTCTCCTCCGCGACCGTGGGCCGGCAGGAGCACGGACTGCCGGTCCTATGCTTAAGGTCATCATCCAAAGGTGGTAGGAACTCGCGGTTGCCGTACCTCGTTGGGTACCGTCGCGGCACCTCCACCCGCCTATTATCCGCGACTGTAGGGCCGGCAGGCGTCCAAACTTGCCGGTCCTATGCTTGGCTTGATCCAGCATCTTCAAACGACCACATAAGGGTTGCGGCAAGGCGCTCACTTCAGCAGCCAGTCGCGGGCCGGTGCACATGTCTTGGGGTGCGCCGGCCGGGCATGCCTTGCTCGCAATCTGCCGGCGGGTTATTACATTGACGCACAACCACTGGACTGCGTCARACATGAGAAAGCTTCTCCTAAAAACCGCCGTAGAGAAAACGGGAAACGATACGGTGATCCGCGTTTTTCTGATTGGCGACGGCCTGCCGCGCGAAGTACAAGACGGCGGCATCTACTTCCATCTGAAAGGATATACAGGCTTCAAACCCTCGTCTCTCCACGATGGCCTGATGTTTCTTTTCCTTTTCGTGGCGATGGAAGGCTTTGACGTATTCGAGATTGACGCTCCTGTAAGCCGCAAGGCAATCCGAAATGCTCATGCATTCCAGGAGGCGTGGGCTTGTCTGATGCCCGACCGATACAAAGCGTGCAAAATCTCAGCCAAGAAAGAGGTTGGCGACTTCTGGCTTTCCCTTCGGCGCAGTGAGACAGCGCTGTCAGCCTTCTCGGGCGGCTTAGACGCAACCTTTCTAGCAGTCCGCCAGTCTCAGTCGCACAATTGGACGTACCCGCTCAAAGCATCTGTAATGATCCACGGCTTCGACGTTCGCTACGATAACGATGAAGCCTTTGACCGGCTCGTGTCGCGCGTGGAACCATTATTGTCAGGCTTGAAGATCAAGCCGTACTTGGTGAAAACCAACATTCGACAGTATGAGTTGCAGAGTTGGGAACACAGCTTTGCCGCCCAGGCAGCCGGCGTAATGCACCTGTTCTACAAGGATTACTCCTACGCCCTGTTCGGAAGCTCCGAACCATACGACAACCTCGTATTCCCATGGGGATCTACGCCGGCGACTGATTACTTGTTGTCCGGCGCAGGCTTGGATTTAGTCCACGAGGGAGCCGGTTACTCGCGAACCGAAAAGGCCGCCCTTGTCGCCACTAACTCCATCGCGAAACGCACCCTCAAAGTGTGCTGGGAGGGACAAGATCAGGCCGTGAACTGCGGCCGCTGCGAAAAATGCGTGCGGACTCGCCTTAACTTCATGGCAGTGGGGGTGCCGAATCCCGAGTGCTTCAATGAACCATTCGAGGCCGACATGATCCGCACTATATCAGTTAAGGTGCCTGCCCAGCTTACAGAATTGAAAACGATACTGGATTATTGTCGCAAGCACGATGTGCATGGCGAATGGGTCACAATCCTTCACAAGAAAATCGAGGAGCAACAGTTGCGATTGGCGAAGGCGGCTTAGTCTAAGGCCACTCGATAGGCGCAATCCCTGCAACGAAGACTTCGATGCTCGGAGGATCGATCTCGCCCGCTTCGACAGCGGCGAGTTGCGTAAACATGTAGGCCAGCGCGGCGTCGCGCCACGAAATGAAGGCTTCCGCCTCGGCGTTCCATTGCGGGTTGGTGCTGCCGAGATAGCTGACGATGGTCAGGCGGCTATCGTATTGCCGCTCTCGGGCGACAGCATCGAGATGATCGTCGAAGGCCGCCTTGTAGGCTGAAAGCAGGGTCGCGCGACTTTCGATGGCCTTCTGCTCGGCCGTGACAATCTTGGAGAGATCAGGCTTCCACATCGTCGGCCTCCTCAACTGGATCGGAGGGGAATATCAAATCGCCGTCAGGCGGATCGATGATTGGCGCAGGAAACGCGACCGCCGGAGATGGGTTTGGCCCATGCGGGAGGCAGAGAGATAGGTGGACTTTGCCGTTTACGCGCTCAACCGGGCCGCAAATCCAGTCACATGGAATCTCCCTGGCCGGGATTGTCGCGCCGTCGGGAAGGTCGGTAAAATCGAAGTGGTCGCCGTTGATGGTGAGGATATCTCCGGATTTCACAACGGAGAGTGTCGCGTCATCACGACGCGGAGACAGTGAGATGTGCATCAGAACCACCTTCCAATTGCGCCAATACGAGAGAAGACGCCTCCGTTGAATGATGCCCATGCGACCATGTTCCAACCACCCGTGGCGCTTACCACTTGTGCATTGACCCATGCCGAGTCAGCGGCGGCATGACCAAACCCGTGAGGAGTTGCTACGAAGTTTGCGGGAAACGCCTGCGCAATCGGGTTTGATCGGAACAGCGAACCAACCGCGACGTTTGTTGTTGGTTGTAATAGCGGGGAGATACAAATCTGCGTTCCGTCGGCATAGCGGACGTATTCCCCATTCGCATTGCTGCCGCGCTCAATAAGTGCTCCGGTAGGCGTGCCACCCGTTTGCGAGACCGTACCGAGAATGTTCCCCCGCCGAAATGCCTTGTCGGCAGTGAGGTCGTTTCGCATTTGGGCGCTGGGTACGAATCCACCGGCATCGTTAACGCCAATTCCTTGACGATGCGCAGCCGCGTCTGCATCATCGCGCAGCCCCGCCATAAACGCGCTGAACCCCAGCGCCTGCAATCGCTCTTCTTCCGTCGCGGCAGCCAGAAAGTCACGCGCCTCCTGGTCAAATGCCGTCAACCCCATCTGCCCAGAACCGGTGAAGTACGGCAGCGTGTTAGGCGCGCTCTCAAGTCCACCAAGGGCCTCCAGATTGCCGGAGCCGCCGAGCATCTCGATCAGGGCGCGCGCCTGGGCAGAGAAGCGCGATCCGTCGCTCTGATAGCGCAGGCGGTAGGCGGCGCCCGAAAGCGCACCTCCCCTCCAAGGCTGGTCGAGCGTGAGAGCAGTGTTGCTCTCGACGGACTTGACGACTCCGGTGTAGCCGTCTGCAAACAGCAGGTCACCCTCGCGGAAGCCTGCAGCAACCCAGCCTGTGCCAACGCCGGTTACCGCTGTGCCATTTGCGGCAACCGAGATCGTGCCGGAGGTGTAATCACTCAGCAGCGCCATCGTTCACCTCCTGCGGCTTGGCTCGGCCTTTGCTCGACTTGCTGGCCAGTGCCTTCCTCATCGTTTCCAGTTCCTTTTTGAACTGGTCGCGCTCGCTGGTGACCTCGGCCAGCTTCTGGGCCAGCACGAGGCTTCGATTGCGCAGCATGGCGGCAAGCGCAGCTTCTTCCTGAAGCTGAACCTCAAGACTGATGTTCATGGATTTCCTCAGCGTTTCCAGAGTACGAAACGGCAGTTGGCGCTTGCGGCGACAGCGATCGGGGCACCTGTGACCCGTACCTGCGCCTCGTAAACGTTCCATCCCTGCGCGTTGTTGATGCCGATCCGGAACCTTTCGATGTTCCGGCTGGCGCTGCCGTTGGTGCCGATCTGCAAAGTTTCCTGATGGATGACGTCGTTCGTGGTGATGTTGATCAATCGCCACTCGATCTGCACCGAGCCTTGACCGGGGGTCTGTCCGTTCATCGAACCAGCGACATCGATCATCACAGGTGCCGGGTTCGGATTGTCTGCACCCAACTCCCCCATGACGTACCAGCCGTTAGTAGCTTGGCCGCCATAGGAGCCATTAATGACGCCCCCGAAGGTGATCGCGCTGATCTGCAGCTTCTCGGTGCCGATCGTCAGGTTCACGATATTGGCGTTCGTCACCTGCAGATTGTTGACCACCGCGTCCTGGATATCGGCCCAGCCGATCTGCACGTCGGTGATTTTCGCCCAGTTAACGAACAACTCATTGGCGAAGATCGAGCCGCCCTGCACCACGAAGGGACGCCTGACGTCGTTGCCAGCGATGACGACGAACTGGTCAGCGTTGATGGCTACCCGGCTCAAGCCGCCGGCGATGGCGTCCAGGAATATCGAAGCGGAGGATGTTTGGCCGCTCCCCGATGCAGCAACGCTCATCCCGATACGCGCGAGGGCACCGGACGGCGTTGCCTCGGTCGTGACCCGGAATTTGCCTTCGGCGGAGAAACGATCGACCGTGCTGTCCAGCTCGAGCACCGAATCCGCAATGGCCGTTACAAGGCCATCCACTTCCTCGACCTCGACCTTCAAAGCCGAGACTGCGGTAGCAACCGCAGGCAGGCCGGTTTCTGGGTCGAATATCTCGGCACTGAGGCTTTCGATACGCAGCGCCAGGGCGTGGTCGGCTTCCGCAAGGACTTCAACCCTGCGCTCATACTCGGCCGTCACCGTGTCATAGGTGACCTTGAGCTGTTCGCGGAGCTGTTGCCGCTCATAGCTGTTTCCGAACTCCTGGTCAGCAACCCTCGCATCAAGCTCCGCAAGCGTCTCCTCGATGTCGCGGAGACCCGAGCCTATCCAATCCTGGTATTCCTTCAGGTCTTGCCCGAGCTGCTCGAAGCCAATCACGCCAGCATAGGGCGACGTAAAGAACCCGGTGGGATCATCCGTCGTCACCCATGGCGTATAGGTCTTGAGCCGGTCCGGAACCGTCGTGATGGTCGCGCGGGCGACATAGCGCACGCCCGAGACCACGTCCTTCATCGTTCGATGGATGCCGCTCTCCGGGTCCGTGGACTGGTCCTCGAAAAGCTCTGTGGTTCCCTCGATCTGGTAGAAGAACCGGACTGCTATGATGCTCGGATCGTCCGGCGGGGTCCAAGTGAACTCCAGTGCCGGCACCTGATAGCCTTCGGCTCCTTCCACCAAGCCAGCTTCGACATTGAAGTTCTGGATAGTCGAGAGCAGCGACGGATTGACCGGAGGCGTCGGCGGGATGACGATTGGGCCGGGATCGATATTGTGATCGTCGTAGATATCGGCGCCCGTCTCGGAGAGCTTCAGCGTGATCCTGAAACGCTCATCGGCAGCCCACTCGGAAATCATCCACGTGCGGCCGCGCCAGGTGATCCACTCCCCCTCCTGCACCCGCATACCGACGCGCCGGCTAACCGGAAGCGTGGCAGTGCCGCCCTTCCGGTTCTGGCGGTAGCGAATGTTAAGCAGGTACTGCGCGATATCCGGATCGGTGACCTGAAGGAAGTCGTTGGTGGCCTGTCTGTTGCGACCGTCGGCGGCGATATCCGCGTTTACATAGACCGGCTTCAGGCTCTCCGGGTTCCACATTGCCTCGATCGAGGTGAACTGGCCGGAAAGGTGATTAAACCGCTCGAAGGCAGACTTCCGATACTGAACCTCCTTAGCCCGCTCCATAGGAATGTCCGCTGGCGTGACCTCAAGTACCGGGATCTGCGGAGCGCCGGAAATGACGCCAGAGAGCCCACGGCGATTGATGCCGTAGCCCGCCATGGCATCATCGAATTCCTTCAGTATCTCGGTATGGTCATCGTCTCCATTGACCCAGAGCGAGCATTCATATCGCCGCTTGCCGTCGCTGCGCAGGCTGTCGCAGACGTTCATTGAGGCGAAGTACGTGCCGAGATCGAGTTGGCCGAGGCTCTTTCCTTCCCCTATCAGCGTCCGGCCCGAGACAAGCGCGCGAAGGCCAAGCTGATAGTTCAGCCGGTGGACTGCCGGGTTCTTCGTGTGTGCCCAGGTCGCAGGATCGTTAAGCCGCTGCGGACCGGAGCCACCAGCAACGGTCGAATCCTTGCGGGGGTCGTATTCGCGAAGACCGCGGAGCACAAATTCAATGTCGGGCTTGCCGTTCTTGAAAAGGCTGCTGCTGTAGCGCCGCTCCACGACGACATAGCAGATGCCTGCATTGACGCTCGTCGCCTTCCACGTCTGACCAAGAGCAGCCGTGTCATTGACCAACTTCTGATCCACGCCCTGCCCCGGCCGCCCGTCATAGAAGCGGATCGAGAAGAAGTGCGCACCGTCGCTGACAAAGCCTTCCACGCCATAATGCGCGACCTCGTTACCGATGATCGGCCGCGCGACGAGGTTGTGCTTCTTGCCGTAGAAATAGACATACGGCTCCAGCCCGTCGCACCAGCCGTTGGCGAGAAGGAACACTTCCGAATTGAACTTGTTGCCGCTGCCGAACTTGGCATAGTAGCTTCGCTGTCCCTTGGCCTTTCCAGCGCCGAAGAGCGTGCCAACAGGCACATCACCGCCGTATTGGGTCTCACCCTGGACGGCAGCGTACTTCCGCTTCTTCGGGCGGTTTAGATAGCTAAGGCCGAGCTGCGCACCGAAAGCCAAGACGCCTGCAATGACCTTGGTCGCCAGTGCGATGGACGCGGCCGAAGTGAACAGCGCCCCGGCAATTGCGCTACCGATCGCGGAAAAAATAGCCATTCAGCGATTACCCGATGCGGAATGCAGCGATGACGTCGGAAAGGCCGTAGTCCTGCCGGCCCTTGTCAGCTTTCGTGACGAAGCGCAGCCCGAGGCAAACGCCGACGTGCTCGGCACCATCAGAAAGGCGAAGGATCACCAAGTCCCCTAGTTGAGCCTCGGCGGCTGCAATGGGCTCTCTGCCGAGCTCTGCCGCCCAGAAGCTCACGAGGCTCTTATGGCCACGCTTGCGCAGCGCACGATTGGCGCCGCCGAGCGTCTTGTAGGCGCCGCGGTACTTCGAAACGAGTGACGTCCCCTCAAGAGCATCGACCACCGCGCAGCCCAGGAAGAAGCAATCCCCTTCCCCATAGACATACGGCTTCGCCAGCTCCGCGGTGAGCGCAGCTTCGACAATTCGGAAACGGTTCATTGGATCAGCCTGACCTCTGGCCCCATTCCTCGGGGATGGTGGCATTCGTGGCGACATATTCGAGACCCGTATCGGTCGCGAGATTGTCGAACTGCTGTTCAGCTATGGAGCGCTTGACGCCGGTGGAGCCTCGCGCCGATCGCCCAGGCGGCTGCAGATCGATCGAGAGCGTAAGCGAACGCTCGGAGCCGGATACCGCGCCTTCGTTGTATCGGACCTGGTCAATCTCATAGATGGACGAGGCAAGGATACCGACCACCTGATCAGTCTCCGGATCACCAGCAAGATGGGCAATGATGACCGGCGAGTTCTGATAGTTGAACTCCTCGATCTTCGCGATCGCATCATCCGGATTGGCCGTGGGGATGTTCGAGAAGACAATCGTGCGGGTCGTAACGGCCACCCCGACCGCACCGGTCATGCTTCCCATCTGCAGGAAGCGGTTCGGCAGGTAGGTGAGGCCGTTGTAGGTGTACGGCCGGCCGCCTCGATGGTAGCCGACCGATTTTCCAGGCAGATCGAAGCGGATCAGGTCCAGCCGGGCGAATTGCCCCTCATCGACCAGTTCAAGAACACCGGGATCAAGAGCCATTGATGAACACCTCTGTCGCGGTGAAGCTGATTTCACGATTGTCCCAGGACGCCGGGCCATCGTAGCTGCCTGGGTCAATCTGCATGGTGCAGGACGGCTTTTCGAAGTGTGCCGTGCAGGGCAGCGTGAACACTCCGGTATCGAGCCCGTACTTGATCGAGAGGGTTACCACGCCGGAACTATTCGCCGTCGCCGCCTGCCGGATCCTGTGAAGGGACCGAACAAGAGAAGACTTGCGGATTTCCACATAGTCACCGGGCGAAAGCTGGAAGCCTGCCGGCAGCCCGGAGACGACGATTGTGCGAGTGTCGAGGATCGACTGAAGGACGGCGTCACCATTGAACACCCCTCCCGCCGCCATCGTGCCCGAGAGTGGAGCCCCGGTGTCCATCAGGATCGGCCGGGGCCGGAACACGTCATACCCAAGGAAGGTCTCGCCATCGTCTCCGGCCTCCATCATGAAGGCGTCCATCAGTCCGTAAGCCTTCTTGTCCAGCCAGACGGTGCGAAGCCGCATTGTCCAGTAGGGAGTGCCGAAGCTTTGGGCTTCCGTTCGGCGCCCTTCCATGCGTTCGGTATCGCGGGGACGGACGGGATCAAACACCCTCTCCTTCCAGCCCACGAGCGGCATCGAGATCGGATCAGCCATAATCGACACCTCCGTTCTGATACCGGTTTTCGCGGGCCTTGTTGCTCTCCTGAACCACCGTCACGGCAATATCCTGGCTTTCTGCCCGGATGGTCGGCCGGAACATCGGCCCTTCCTCTCCGATGACGCGAAGCACTACCTCCTGACGCGCGGGCGCGCTGGTCGCCGCCGGCGAAAGATTGCTGTTTGCGGCACGAAGCTGATGGTTCGGAACGACCTGCTCGCCGCCCTTGAACCGAACGAGTTCCGGGCCTTCCTCACCCACGATTGCCATGCCGGCACGAGCGGATGCGGTGCCCGAGGCGTATAGGCCAACCGAAGGCGCCGGCGGGAAGTAGCTAGTGCCACGCCCACCGCCAAACAGACCGCCAAAAATTGAGCTGAGAAACCCTCCGCCACCGCCGCCACCAATACCGGATGATGCGGAGTTCACCTTGAAGAGGGCATCCATTACCTCGTTCAGCAGCTTGTCCGTGATGCGATCGAGGACATTCAGCGCAGCTTTACCGAAACTGGACCAGAAGCCCTCACCGTTCTTGAGCCCGTTCCGAAGGTCGTTGACGAAGCCTGCAGTCGTTTCCTTGGCGAAATCAA
Organism: Rhizobium sp. LCM 4573; assembly: GCF_001854865.1. Taxonomy (GTDB): domain Bacteria; phylum Pseudomonadota; class Alphaproteobacteria; order Rhizobiales; family Rhizobiaceae; genus Neorhizobium. The sequence continues at coordinate 170,243 of NZ_MDDW01000005.1, forward strand.
GCGCCTCTTTGGCCTTCTTCGTCGCGAGCTCGGTGGCCGCCATCTGACCCGCGAGACCTGACAGCTCCGCGCGCTGAGCAGCCGTCAGGTTGATGCCCCTCTGCTGTGTCTGGTTCAGCAGATCGGTTTCGTACTTGAGCTTGAGAGCGGCTTCCTCGGTCATGCCGAGGGCGGCTTCCTCTGCCTTCAGCGAGGCAATACGACGGTTTGCGCCATCGACGATATCCGAATACTTCTCTGCTTCGGTTTTGCCGCCCTTCTTCTTCGATTTTTCATCGACTTCCGTCAGGCTCTTAGCAAGTTCCTTGAGCTTAGCGGAGGCGGCAGATGCACCATTGCTGATCGCCGCACCGATATCCCCGAGGTAGTCATGGTTCAGCGCATCCGCGACCGCCTTGTTGCGCGCCGCAACACCTTCGGAAAGGTCGGAGGCATACGAGTTTTCGAACTGTCCAAAATCAACAGAGCCAATTTCGCCAATCTGAAAGCCGCCCGGAAGATTGGCCAATGCACCATTTACGCTCTGGATGAGCTGATTGAGCAGGCCCGAAGCAGCGTTGATCATCTTCTCCATGGCGGAGATGGCCGCATTTGCCGCCCCGACGGCAGCGGCGCCAACGATGTTCGGGAACTGGTTCCACACGAACTTGATGTCTTCGAAGGCAGCGACGAACGAGCCAATGACAAGGTTCACGCCGGTCTTTGCCGCGCCGACGATGTCTACTCCGAAGATCTTCGTCAGCTCGTCCCGGAATATGCTGGCGGCAGCAACGGCGGCCGTGATCCCGGCTACGAAGGCAATCGCCGGGTTAGCTGCGGCGAAGGATGCCGCGAGACCGAGTGCGGCGACCGATAGACGGCCAAGGAGCGCGATAAGCTGCACAGTGCCGCCGATGATGGCGGGAGCATAGAGAAGCGCCAGGCCAGCAGCCGCGGCGGCAGCGTAAGGCGCAATCGTCTGGAGAACGTCGGCAAGCCCATTCAAGGCTGCCGCGGCAAGACCAGACCAATCGACCAACTGCAAGCCAGCAGCGGCCACAGCAGTGAGGGCGATCGATACCAGCGTTACCGGAGATAGCAGAGAGGCGAAAGCCGCCGCGAAGACCGATGAAGCCTTAGCTCCGCCCTGCATCGCCATTTCCATCTGGCCGGCGATCTGTGTACCCTGCTGGAGCGCGATCAGCAGCGGGTTCATGCCCATGGCGGCCGTCACTGCAACATCTTGCGCTTGCGCCGCCAGCCCCGACATGCTGCCACCCATACGACGAGCATTGTCATTCATGGCGACGGCTTGCGCCTTTGCCGCAGTTGCCGCCTTCTGAAATCCTCCCGCAGCGGATGCTGCCACGGCTCCAGCATTCTTCGTGGATGCCGACAGGCCATCAGCCGCCACATCCGCTGCCTTCGCCGCATTGGTGAGCCTGGTCAGTTCGGATGTCGCCCGGTCAGCACCTTTGCTGCGAATTTCGATCCCCAGTGAGGCGACGTCCATGCTCAATACCTTGTTTCTAAAGGGATTGGAGCATATAAACGAGCAAGGCCGTCGGGTGCTGGTAACACCGCAACGGCCTCTAACCAGCCAACCTTGTCGGAGGTCAACGTGGCTAATTCTCGTCTATGCTCGATTCCCAGCTGTTGCAAGAAGCACTATGGCAACGGCTTCTGCGTTGCCCATTACACTCGCCACCGTCGTTATGGTGACCCTCTGATTGGCGGAGAGACGATTAAGGCCCCGCCACCCGTCACTTGCACCGTTCCCGGTTGCGGCAAGAAAGCTCGCGGCCACGGCCTTTGCCAAAGCCATTACATGCGCCAGCGCCGCACCGGAGACCCGCTCGGCAGCAATAGGCGTGAAGCCAAGTTGCTAAAGTGGATCAGGGATCACGCGGAATACGACGGCGATGGATGCCTAACGTGGCCCTTTCATAAGCACCCGGTAGCACCTGGCGATACCTACATCGAAGGCCGGAAGGCGAAGGCTACCCGTATCATGTGCGAAATCGCGCATGGCCCTGCCCCATCGCCCGACCACGAGACTGCCCACAGCTGCGGTATGGCCCATGAGTGGTGCATCCATCCGCAGCATTTGCGATGGGACACTCACAAGGGCAACCACGAAGACCGCATCGAACACGGCACATCGAACCGTGGCGAGCATAACGGACGAGCTAAGCTTACCGCCGCAGACGTCCGCGCTATCCGTGAACTGCGGGGCAAAGCAACCCAAGAAGACATAGCCGATCGCTTCAACGTCTCACGGCGGACAATTGGTGACATATACAATGGTCGCCGTTGGGCTTGGTTGGACTAGCCCTTCCCCGGCTTTTCATTCGCCACTCGCTGCGCCTCGCGCTCCTTGGAAAGAGCATCGAGGTATGCGTCGTCCATATCGGTGATGATGGTGATTTCCTCTCGGAGGAGGATTTCTCCGGTAAGACGGGACCAAGAGGCGATCTCGGCATAGGTGAGCGGCTGGGGTCCGTTCATTCCCTGCGGGCGGCGCCGGTTGAGCAGCCAGAACGCCGCCCACAGGCTTTCACCCTCTTCCGGTATCTCCGGCTCCTGGATCAGTTCATCGCGGCCAAAGCGCTCGTACATCTCTCGCTTGGAGACGATGTCCTTTCCATCTCGGCCCCGGTCGAGTTCATATCCAGGGGTGTTGAACTCGACCGTGATGGAGACCGCCTGAGTTAAGCGGTCTCCGAGAGTGCGAAAAAAGCCGCTTCGTCTCCGAGAGCAACGTCGATCTGCTTGGCGAGCGCCGGCACCGCGAGCAGCTTGCGCTTGTTCGCTTCGGTGCAGGCCGGTTTCTTGTCGCCGCCCAGATTGGCATCGCCGGAGAAGGTCCATGACACGATGGCCGCCGAAAGGAGAGCGATGGTGTTGTCATCGATCTTCTCGGCGGTGACCGTGTTCCGGCCGCCCTTGAGCGCCTTGTTCTTCAACTGGCGCTCGACGGCCTTCACCTCATCGCTTTCGAGACTGCGAAGTTCGACAGTGACGCCCAGGTTTTCGCCGGTCGCCGGATGCTTGAGGTCAAGCGTGATGGTATTCGGCTGGAGGGTAAGAAGGTCCACGGATCACCTCAGGGCGTTTCGACAGGGGCAATGAAGAGCGGGCGCTGATCGGTGAAGGCCACGGTGTAGCTTTCCCGGATGAAATCGTCGGTGCTTCCGCCGAGAAGCTGAGGACCGGATACCGGCCCAGCCGCATACATGATCGTATTCGACCATTCCGGGCCGGGTGCGTCCGCATATTCTATCTTGACCGCATAGTTGAACTTGGTTCCCGCGGCCGCCCGCATGGCGATCTGACCGGGGTCATCGAAGATGCGAGCAACCTCGATCGACAGCTCGCCGGCATCCTCAACTCCCTTGGCCTTCGAGGTCACTTCCGTGTCCAAGGTGTTGTAGGAGACGATGTTCGGCGCGGCGCCATAGTCGCCCAGGTTGCCGACCGAGCCGACGGGCGTGAAGGTAAGCGCACCGAAACCCGCGGCGTTGAGCGGAAGCGTGACGGGAGCGGTGCTGATCGACACCAACGCCCCTTGAAGTGTGGTCTTGATACCAGCCATGTTAGTTCTCCGGGGTGAATGCAAAGTACGGGATGGAGACGGGAACCCTCATCCGGTCCACGTCTTTGAGTGGGCTTGCTGCCCAGGGCTCGCTGCTGATCGTGATCTTCACGCCAGAGGCGAATAGGGTTTGGTTCTTGAAGCGGTCGATGATCTGCCCGGCGACCTCGAGGGCTTCGGTCAGCCCGATACCGAGCGGCCACATCACCGACGCCTGCATGATGCCCCGCTTCTGCTGCGGATCGTCACCCATCGTGATCTGACGGGTTTGGTTGGGCAGGAAGGTGAGTTCGATGAACTTGCCCGGCTTCGTCTGGCCTGAGGCCGGGAACGTGACGTTCGGTCCAGCGATCGGCAGGATGTTCGGTATGGTGCGCAAATGCGTTGCCAGCGCACTGAAGATGATTGCGTCCGTGCCCGTCGGCATTAGAAACGGTCCTCGACGACGACTTTCACTTTGCCCCTGAGGGTTTCCCTCAGGATGTCGCCGGTCTTTTTGTCGAAGGCCAGGTTGTCGGCCTCGGTGCGGACGCAGCGGCGAACTTCTCCTGCCTCCTCATCAGCCATCACGGCATCCCGCACCTTCTCCCCGTCGAGGTAGACGGTGACAATCTTGCGATCGCCATTCAGCTTGCACCAATCCGCATAGCCGGGGTCGGCCTTGTCCGAGGAAACCCGCATATGATACTCCATGGGAATGTCTAGAAAGCCGCCCCTATCGGACAGCGAGATCTACGAGCGCCTGCACAAGGCACTGAAGCCTTTGACGGGCGTGGAGGGCGAAACCGCCCTCGGGAAGAATTCGTTAAACGCGGCGAGGCTCGTGCTGACTGGACTGCAGATGTCGTTGCTGAAACGGTCCGAAGAGCTCAAAGACCCAGACGGGCTCTTGTCTCCACAGCCTTCCGATCAACAATGATCGGCCAGTTCTGGGCCGCCATGCGGACGAATGCGTCTGCTGGCTGACCATTGGCCCCGTACTCGCGATGTGCCGCATAGGCGGCCGTGTAGCCGAAATAGAGGGTATCCCCGATATCAGCTCCGGCTATGACTGCTTCGATCTGGGCGAAGTTGGGAGAGTAGCTCCCACCCTCCACCGGATTTGCGTTCGCCTGGATCGTGGGCATCGCCGTGGTCGAAGCCAGCAGCGATGCTCGTAGGAAGCCGGTGTCCACCCTCATTCGGCCGCCCTGCCCGGTCGGCGTCTGCATTTCCTCGACGACTTCTTGCGCCGCCTCCTTGAAGATGACCTCGATCGCACCCGGTACTTTGTCAGCCCAGGCGGCAACAGAGGCGCTGAACGAGAGCTTGGCCATCAGTTGAACACTTCCGCCTTCAGCTTCCGCAAAACATCATCCTTCGTTTCCGCAAATTGGAACCAGAGAGGGCCCGGCTCCCAAAATCCGCCTCGCGAGTCCACGAAAGACTCGCGTTTCGCTTCTCCATACCACCCACCGACAGCGCGTTGGCGTGCCCGGAAATTCCACTCACCTGCTGTATGGTAAAACCAAGGGCTCTCCATCAGGCGGTCTCCGCTCGATACCGACGCACGAGAGCACCGGCATAATCGATCTTGTATTGCAGCCGGCACCGGCAGCCGGATATCTCGCTCACTGGCGCCTGCGGGTCACCGGGATAGCGCAGCAACGCACCGGATGGGCTTTGGAATGTCTCATCCACTCCCACGCTTTTGCCGTTCAGCGCCCGATGGGTATGGCGCACCCGATTGTCACCAGCCGTGCGCCAGATCTTGGTGACGTCCTGCGCCTCGATCTTTCCGGCGGCGATCTGCTGGCGAATGGCATTGTCCCGCGCCGAGCTGAGCGCCATCATGGTTTCGGTTCGAGCCAGCATTTCGCCGCGGAACATCAGGTTTCGGTCGTTCAGCCGCGAAATCATCTTCTGCAGCATCTCCGGAGTGACGGGCCGCTCGTCTCGTATGGCGGCCAAGACTGTCCGGTCAAAGCGCCGGTCCCGCGTCTTCAGTTCCAGATACTGCCTCATGAGCTTTGCATCGCCGGATGCAAGGTTCACCCTCGCCCGCTCGATGAACTCAATCTGATGGGCAGTTAGCCCAATGACACCACCTTCTCGCCGTCCGGTGACACGGTTCTGCCGTCCGATGACGTCGAGGGCGGTGGCGCGAGGGTTCAGGCCACGAGCAAGCCCATATTCAAGCGCCTGGCGCACTCCCTGCCGCTGATCCTCAGTGATGTGCGTAACCATCGAGGAGGAAAGTTCCCGAAGGATGCGTTCCGCCTCCGGGTTGCGAACACCGAAGCGCCAGACGACGCGGGCACCGTCCGGCCCCTTAGTCGGAAGCTCCTCGACCATATTGATGCCGCCGGCATTGAACGCCTCCTGCAGTGCAATCTCCAAGGTGGAGAACGCCTCCCGATCAAGCTCCATGGCTTCGACGGCGCCGAGGATGTCGCCGCGCTCCAGACGCTCTATCACGCGGGCAAGCACGATACTCGACTTGATCGCCTCTATGCTCTCGCGGAAAGCTGCGGCAACCCGCGGCTCGTACGTGTCGAGCAGTTCATCGAAGGTCATGCGAGGCGACCCTGCACGATGTGGACCACATCCGTGACCCCGTCATATCGGTTCGGATCACCGTTTATGATGCGGAACGTCTTGCCGTTGGCGGTGACGGTGTCGCCGGGGCTGGGCACGATCGCGAGGCCGACACTGCTGATGTAAATCTGGACGTCGCCGGCGAGGATCACCGTCCCGTCGATCTCGTTCGCCAGGTAAGTCATGGGCACGAGCTTGGCCGGGTAGTCGAAAGGCTGCGGCTCACCGCCCTCTACAGGGTCAGGAGCGCTGAAGCGGGTTACCGTGCCGGATTGCCCGTATGAGCTAATAAGCCGATGGGCAGTCGCCTGTAGCCGGGCATAGAGGCGATTGGACATTGGACCCCGCGATCGAGCGGCCCATTGATGAGCCGCCCTTATCTAATTTGACACTTACTGTCTGAACTCTGGTGACGCGCGATCCAGCAATTGAGGTAGTTGAAGTGCCCTGTTCCTCAGGATCGATGCGTCCGGCACAATCTGTTGTGTTGCCGGCACACGATTGCTTGGCGCCGGTCTCCTGGCTCTAGACTTCTGCCCTGAACTGGGTGGGCGCGCCGACGGTGCCGAAGGCTGGTTGACTACGAACACCAGTTGCGGTCCAGCGGGTGGCGCAGGAGGCGTGAACTGGAAATCTACGGTGCGAATGGTGGTTCTTTTTCCAGCTATACCACCGCCCACAGTCCATCTTCCATCTTCGAAGTCGGCGCCTATTCCGCCGCCGAACGTAATCGTTACTCTAACTGAATACGAAAAGCCGGTGAGCTGCTTCCCAGTCGACGAGGAGACCTGATCGACCCATTCTCGCAGGCGGAAGTCACTCGGAGTAACCACCAACATTCTCTGCGACCCAACACGTTCGCAGGCTTCGGTGTCATTCCCGACGACAAAGACGTAGTCAGCCTTAGCGTTGCGCCACCCCTCCTTGTCAGCGTCTGCGTCGGCCCTGTAAACAAGGCTATCCACACCGGCCGGGGATATCCATCTAAGTGGATTTGCACTGCCACTCACATAGGAAGTTGTATTCTGCGTGATGGTGTATCCTGCTGTCCAACCGGCGAAGTTCAGACGTTCGGGTTGAGTGTACWCGGCGAATGCCTTGACGATTTCGCACTCGATCATATCAGCGATTAGATTGATGCTGTCCGGCTTATGGTCGGGCAAGTCTTGAAGCGTGCTGCAACTCGTTAGCAGTATTATCCCAAGGATTGAATGGATTTTTACTCTCATTTCCGGCCCCCTCTTTGCCAGGCCGAAACGTAACGCCTAAAACCAGTAGTCGTCCATAAATCAAACTATCTACAGTAGAAACTCTCGCGCAGACTGTTGCACTGCTTCCTTCAACCTTACACCACCAGCACGCCCGGCAGGCACGGCACGAGGAACGGCCACAGCATGCCCTCGATCGCCGTCGCCACCGGAGTGGCGAGCGCGACGACATCGTCTATGTCCGTTGAAGTGGAAGTTGAATACTCGACCTCAAGCTGGCCAACCTTCTCGCGTTTCACCGTCGAGGAACCTGTCACCACCGGTGACAGGCTGCCGGGGTTGGTCAGTTCCAGCCATGCCGCCTCGTAGGAGGCGGTGACGATCGCCTCCGGCACTTGGTCGGCCGGGATCGCCTCTCCCCACTGTGTGGTAGCACCAGTGCGAGGCCATGCCCTTTCCTGCTGGAATCCTCCGGTGCGCTGGCCGCTGAAACGCGGCTCATACCGATCGATCACCAGAGCGCCGCGCTGGCGTGCCGCCGCGATCTGGGCATCGGTCGTTCCCTCGGGAATGACATAGCCGGCGGCTGCCGCGTAAGCCGTAAAGCCTTCGTTGGTACCGTATCCGGCCATGTCGTTCTCCTGGGATGAAGTCGGCCCGGCAGCGAACTGCCGGGTTTCTATATCAGGGCTGAGTTGCCAGATCTTCGAGGGCCGCGACGATCTCGTCCTTGGTGGCCGGGGTCTTTTCGCCGAGCAGCTTCTTGGCAGCCGACTTAAAGGACATAAACTGCACGTTCTGGTCCTTCGCCATTTCCAGGACTTCGAGCGCCGTCTTGGGGCTTTCGGATTCCTGGCTGCTGGCCGCCTTCGAGGAAGCCCCCTCGATCTTGAGGAACGGCAGGCGCTTGGCTTGCTCCAGCTCCTTCCCTTCAAGCTCGACGTCGCGGGATTTTCCCGGCTGGATGAAGACCGCCCGCCCTTTCGAGCGGACGCCCTGCACGGCCTTGCTGTTGTTGGTGACCTTCATGGATCAGTCCTCCTGTCAGGCCGGCGGCGCGGTGATTTCGTCCACGTAGGCGGCAGCACCGGGCAGACGCCATTCGGTGCCGCCGGTACGGGCGATGATGCCGGTTTCGAAGCCCATGATGGACTTCTGGCGCGGCTGCAGCACCCGGCGCGGCATCGGCAGGTGGAAGCGGAGAACTTCCGTGTCCCGACGATAGACGACCATGCGGCCACCTCCGTCCTGGGATGCCGTCGCGAGTTCGCGCAGCGGCTGGATGTCAAGCGCCTGCCCGGTTTCCGCCGTATAGACGTTGTTGCGGCGGATATACTCCAGGAGGGTCAGGAGCCCGTCGCCCTGGCCGAGCCGGCGCGTGGCGATGATACGGAACGCTTCCGGAGGCAGGCGAAGGCTGTCCACCCACTCCACCTCGGAGGTGTTCTCGCGGACGCTGGAGATCGCGCCGTTGATATCGGCGAGGATCTCGTCATTGCTCTTGTCGGCCCAGAAGGTGGAGCCACCAGAGCTTGCCGCCGCATCAACCCGCGAGATGCCGGGGTCGTTGACGAAGCCGGTCCAATTCTTCTCGGTGGAGCCGGCCATGGCAATCGAGTTGAGCAGCCTCTCGACCTTATCGGATGCCGACATGGCCTTGGTGCCATTCAGGTCGATGCCGTAGAGCGCCGCCTGATTGATCTCCTCGATGTTCCACTCCCAGCCCGAGCCGATCATCGCGAAGTCATGGCTCGCCATGTCCTTCGTGAGCTGGTTGAACGGCATATCGGTACCGGAACCGGAGAGGAACTTTGCCTCGCCMGCGGTATCGACGGTGAAGAAGGTGGTTCCGATCGCCCAGGCGTTGCCTTCCGTCACGACGGGCACATGGGCGCCGTAGTTGAAGGTCGGATAACGCCGCTGGTAGATGCGGGTCTCGATGTTGCGCCCCTGCGCGATCACGAAGGGCATCGCGGCCTGCGCGTCGGCGAAAGGCTGACGGATGATCTGGTTCATGGTGCTTGATCCTTTCGCGATCGGTTAGGCGGCGGGTGCCGGCGTCACCGGACGGAGACGGACGGAGATTTCGACAATGTCGCCATCGCCGCCGGAGGTTTCGAAGAAGGTATCCGGCAGAGGGCCGATGATGTTGGCACCAGCAGCGGCGACATATCGCCGGTTGGTGGTGTTGTAGAACACATCGGCGCCATCGGTGACCGCGCCGCCGGCCGTGACGTACATCGTGCCCATGGTCATGAAGGCGCCGGTGAAATACTGCGGATAGCCATCCGGCAGGGTCGTGCTCGGCGGTACAGCCGGATTGAGCACGGAGATGCCCAGGAACTCGCCGGCAGCCATGACGACGACGCCATGGTCACCAGCGCCGCGCTGAACGGGCGTGCCGAAGGCGATGCCGCCGGCGGTTTCAACCGTGCGGCTGATCTTGTTGCACTTCTCCTCGGAAGCGATCTGACCGTGTAGGCCCTTCGGAGGAGCGTTCGTATAGGTGGTCTGGTAAGTCGCCATCGTAGCGTCCTCCTCAGTTGACCGTTGCGGAAGTCTTGCCCGCCTGCATGTCGGCGACCATCTGCGCGTAAGCGTCGGTGGCGGCCTTGTCGGCGTCGTTGGCGGGGGTGAGGCCATCCTTCACCACATTGGCGAAAGGATCGGGATTGCCGGCCTTCTTTGCGTCCTCGACGAGGATGTCGAAGCGARCATCGATGTAGGCGTCGGCCTTGTCGGCCACGGCTGCATCGCCAAGCTTGGCGGCAACGACGGCCTTGCGAATGCCGGCATCGGTCAGGCCTTCCGTCTTCACGTCCTTGGCGATGGACTTCGCCACGGCAATCAGGTCGGCTCGGGCCTGAACGCGCTTGTCGAGATCAGCATCCGACAGGATCTTGCCCTTGAGGCTGTCGATCTCGGCATCCTTCTTGGCGAGGTCCGCATCCTTTGCGGCGATTGCCGTCTGATGCGCGGTCTCGGCGTCGGTGAACTTCTTGTTGGCATCGGCAAGCCGCGTCTGCAGCGTGGCGATGACCGTGGCGCCCTGGTCGGTCACCTCGACCGGGATTCCATCGACGGTTACCGTCTTCAGGGTCATGTCCTTCTCCTTCGGTTGGGACTTGTCTCCGATTTTCAAATGCGAACCGCCCCTGGCAGCGGAGACGACCGCCAGGTGGTTCATGCGAAGGGATGTCTGGATCGCGTCGTACTGCTCGCCCGAAGGCGTGACGCCGTCCTGAAACTTGAGCTCGGTCGAGTAGCCCATCGAGAGCTCGCGCTTGCCGCCCTCGACCTTGGCGATTGCATTCTTGTCCATGAGGACGAGAGGCACGCGGACGAATTCACCGTCGCGCACTACCTCCCCGCCGGTCTGGCCGACTGAGTGCTGTTTCCAGTTGTCGGCGGTAACCATCTCGGAGGGGTGATCGTCAGTCACCGGCCGGTAGGCGTAGGAGTGCATCGCATCCTTTGCGAAGACCTCATCTTCCGGTCGGTAGACGCGCACCACTGCCTTGTCGCGCAGGCCGTGCTTGTTCTCGGGGTCAACCTCGGGGCCGGTGTAAAGCTGGATGCCTGTACGGGCCACGCGGGCGTCGGCAACAAGGTATCCATCCTGGGTACGGCGGAGGCCGTCCAGGGTCACAGTGTCGAAAAGCTGCATGGCTATTCCTCGCTGACGCCCGATTTCCAGTTGTCGTTGACTTCCTCGAACACCTCCGGCCCAAGCTCGATCTTGCCCCGGTACGGCTCAACCATGTCGATATCGACCTCGCCCGGTTCATAGGTGATCGTGATGTGCGGGGCGTACTCGGGATAGCTGGTCTCGGCGCCGATGCGCTTCAGCTCCTGGTGACGCCACGACAGTGAGGCAGACGAGAACTCGAGCACGACCGCGCCGCCGTCAAAGCGGGACACCACACGGGGACCACCGGGCGGGATGAGCAGCGTGCCATCCTCGTTCCAGTAGTCTTGACCGGCCTTCATCCAATCGACCGGTGTGCGGGAATAGATCACCGTCACATGCAGGTCGTCGGCCGGCAGCGTGGTCGAGAACCCCTGCCCCTTTGCCCATTCGATGATCTCGGCTGCGTTGAGCACCTTCCGGGACACGTAAAGCGACCGCGGCGCAGCGTCGGCGGTGGGCTGCTGGCGACGGCCAGCGTTCGCCTCCTGTGAGGCTGCTGCGGCGGCGATCTCCTCTTCGGAAGGCTCTTGTTCCTCGATCAGCCCGTACTCTTCCACGGCGGCAGCGAGGCCCGGAAGATTGCCGTCTTCCTCAATCCGGGAGATCAGTGCCTTCGATACCGCCTCACGGGTGATAAGCTCCTGACCGGCAGCCGTGCCGACAATCGCGCGGGCTGCCTCGGCGTTTATTTTGAAGACCTCAGCCCGCTCCTTTTCCGTCTGGGTATAGAGCGGCGCCCACTCGTAATAGACGGCCGGGTCTCGCTTGCCGGTGGCCGAGCGGATGCAGATCTCATCGAACCGCCAGAGCGCCGGAGAAAGCATGTTCCGCTGGTCGGCGCTGATCTTGTCATAGTAGTTCTTGAGCGTGACCTCGCCATTCGATCCGAGACCGGAAGGAGCATCCTGCAGGAAGCGGACAAGCGGGATATCCGCCGCGCCGGCAGCCACCTGAAGGTATTGCCTCAGAAGCTCCGGGAACTGCCCGAAGTTGATGGTCTTCTGCTCCCACTTTTCGCCGTCCGTACCGTCCCCTTCCAGCAGGAGCATATTGAACATGCTCTTGAGGGTGTTGGCATATGTGAAGCGATCGGTGAGCTTCTTCGTCGTGGTCTCGTTCTGAAGATACTTCGACAGGCCAGGGATGTAGATCACATCCGTCTTCGCTTCCGGGATGAGCGAGGCCGTATGCTCCTGCGAGGATGCCGCGTTCTGCAAGGCGTCGTAGACGATCTGCAGGACACTATCGCCCCACACCTCGGTTTCAGCCAGGTTCTTGTCGAGGATCGGCGCACCGACAAAGCGGATCACTCTGGATGGGTGAATATCGACCTGCTGCCCGTTCGAACCGTTGACCCGCCACATGGCGGGCTCGCCATAGTAGGGCGACGTCACATCCCGGTTGATGTCGGTATAGCTCACCTGATCCCGGCCGAGCACATGCACATACTTCAGCGCATCCTTTCCGACCCGCTCAAAGACAAGCTCCTGATCAGGGCTTCCGACATCAACACCAAGGACGAGGACCGAACCGCCGCGAAGGCGAGCAAGCTGCATAGCTTCATTGACTTTGGCCTGAATGTTGATCTGCGGCGCGCGCTCGATCTTCTCGATCGCCTCGACGACCGCCTCGTCTGCTTTCCACTCGCGCCACTCGCGGGTCATATCATCGGGGATGATGTCCACGACCTTGCGAGCCAYCCAGTCGGACCGGTGCATCGCGTTGAGCTGTTGCGGATCAACCGGCGCGAAGGCGAAGACGGTCGCAACCTTCTTATCCTTCGCCGTGCCCAGGCCGCTGACGAGGTTCTGTAATCGGTCAAACAGCAGCATCAAACGACATCCAGCATTCCGTAGTTGAAACCGATATTCACGTTGTCAGCCGCGATCACAGCATCAGCCAGGTTGTGAGATTTCACGCCCAAGTCCTTCTTGAGCTTCAGCTTTGGCACGACGCGCTTCTTGCCTTCGGTCTCGACCCACCAGGGTACGCAAAGCTCAGTGAAGAGAGCGTCGAGCTTTTCTTTGCCCATGGATGACGAGAACGACAGGACGTCCTCCGGCCTGATTGGTTGACCCCGCGTCACTGCGTTGAAGGTGAGCATCGCCCGGCGGGCAGTGTTCGCCCAGGCCTGCGCCTTCAGGTTCAGGTACTCATCCTTGTTGAGCGGGCTATTGCTGTTATGAGGGTCGCTCGGCTTGTCGGCATCCATGACCGCGCCGCCAGCGTGGAAGGCGAAGTGCTCGACCTCCGCGCCGTTCTCCTGGTTCTGCTCGTCGATGTAGCCGCCGACAAAGGCACCTACCCCGATCGTGTCGTAGGATACCGTCGCGCCGGCGTTCTTTGCCTTGGCCCAAACCCGTTTGGCATTCTGGACCAGTTCGTCTTTCCCTGACGCCCAATCCTCAGCGTCGGTGAAGACGCCATCGATCTTGTCGGCCGTGGCGCTCTTGTCCTCGCCATCGTCTGCAGGGTCGAAGCCGATGATGTTCCGGYCGGTCAGTTCGAACTTGAGCACCTTATGGGCATCGACACAGGCGTCGAGCCACCGGCGCTTGAAGATCGAAAGCTCGCTGTCGCCCAGCGGTACGCCCCCATAGATGTGTTCGAACATCTCGGGGTCGCGCTCTTTCATCGCGGCGATGTCGCGCTTTGCCTTCTCCGAAAGGAACGGGTTTTCCGTATAGTTGATCTGGTGCACGACGCAGTGCGGCGGCGTGTTGATGACGAAGTTCTTCCACACGTAATCGGTGGTCATCTTCGGGTTGAAGAGCAGGATAGCGAGACTGTCTTCCTTGCGGATGGTCGGCGCGATGACCGACCACTGCTCCTCTGTGAGCTTCTCCGCCTCTTCCACCCAGAGGATGTCGATATCGGACGTTCCCTTGATTTCCTCAAGGTTGCGCTCGATCCCGTAGAATATGAACTCCGCACCGGTGGCGATGTGGATGATTGTCGTCTTCTGGACGTCGAACGATGCCTTGAGGCCGAGGTGCCCAATCRCCCATTTCAGTTCGGTGTAGACCGATTCCTGAATGCGGTTCTGAAATCGACGGATGCATAGCACACGCATCTTGACCCGGACGTGGTCCACGAGCCGGACCAACTGGCAAGCGGTGTCCCTCGTCTTCGAACTCGACCGGCCGCCGTGCAGCACAGCGATATCATTTTCTCCGAAGAAGACCTTCTCCCAGAAGTCGAAAAGCGCCGGGTTTGTTAGGGTTGCGGCGGCAATCAGCCCTTCGTCTCTTGCCGCAGTACCTCGCGCCATGTCCGGTTCTCTGTCTGGATCGGTCCGCCGCCTGGGCCGGTGAGTTCCCGCTTGTTGGTGTAAGCGTTGCCGACTTCCTCAGCCGCCTGCTTCAGCAGCGAAGATGCCAGCACCATGTTGCCCTGGGTCTCTGCCTTCTCGGCCATGCGCTGGAGAGCGCGCAATCTCACCGCCCGGTGACTTATGGCAATGGAAGCAGTGTCTTCGAGGAAGGTCTTGCGAGTTTCCTCGAAGAGCACTCTCCACTTTGGCGCCAAGCCCGACGCCGCCTTCTTGTTGGGGTCATGGCTTTCAACGAGTTGGCGGCTAACCTCGACACCGAATTCCTTCTTGACCGCAGCAGCGACAATAGACGGGCTATCGAAGCACGCGAGCGCTTGCACGATGTAGGTCTTCACCTCATCCGTTAGCTTTGCTTTAGCCATTGGTGCGTCAAATTCCGGTCAAATTCATCTAGGGGGTACGGAATGGAATTTTGGGCTGTCGTAGGCGCGGCGGATTCGCGCAAGTCTTCAACTATCCGGGCGCTAACAGGGGCATACGCTTCGGGCCGCGTTTGGGACGTGCAGGTCCATGGGAGCGCCAGCAAGGTCTATGTCGAGACCAGCGCACCGCAGGAGCCTCCTCAKAAGACACCAGCAACGATCGTCAGCAAGGTGAACGGCACGAATRCATCCCACCTCTTGATCGCGCTTAGACACGTGGGCGTGAAGGGAATGATGCACGATGCGGACTACTACATCTCGCACTTCATTGCCGCCGGCTGGCACTGCAAGGGTATTCTCATCAACTCCACGGAGCCGCGAAGTGCTCCCTTGGCGACAAGGTACCCGACCCTAGTAGATTATGCGCCAAGCCTGTCCGCGCCCTTCGCGCCTTCGAACTCGATAGCGGACGTGGTTCGGTCCAAATGGGGTCTTTAGGCGACCTTTAGCTGACACGTCCCGCACACATGGCCTATGCTGGCCCGCGATATCTCCGGCGGCCGGTTGGCCGCGTCTACCAGGGCGCGGACATTTGCAGCGTCTGCACCATAGCGACGGACGACGCCGACGAACTCTTCCACATCGTGTCCGCGGATGGTGAATGCCGGGAGCCCGGACATCTTGCGGAACTTCGGGACGCCGAAAGCATCGCGCTCCTGCCCTGCATGGTATAGCTCGTGCTCGACCAGCGCGCAGAACTCTGCATCCGAACAGGTCGAGGCGTAGTGGGCATCGAAGGTCAGCAGGAAATCCGGCACGTCGCCGAACCACTGCTGTAACTGAAGCTCAGTCCTCGCGCGCGACCATTTGCCGGCCGGCGGCAATCCCATCTCACACTGACCGACGATCCGGCGGCCATGTCTCCCATTGGGGACATTCGTCCACAAGGCGCCGATCGAAGCAAAGCGGAGATGCGCGTGATCCTCGTTCAGGAGGTCGGCGTCATCATCTATGAAAGTTGACCGTGCCCACTCTACCAGGTCGAGCGCGGGCTCGAACCTGATGGACGTGTCCTCGATCATGTCTTCTGGCGGAAAAGGGCGTTTCGGCATGTCGGCCATTACCGGTTCTTGCCTTTCTTCTCATCCCGTGCGTTGATTTGCGTGGGCACGGATAAATTTTGGGGATGAGAATGCCAAAGATGGTGGTGGCTAAGCGCCGGAACCTTATGGGCGAACTGGAGGACTGCAGCATCCATGATGCGCTGTACCGTCCGAAATCCATTTTCGTGTGCGCCGAATGCGGCAGGTACGTCAGACCCTATAGCGATGGCCCGCGCTTCAAGCATATGACAGTGTCGCCAACGTGCAGCTACTCAAGACGAAGGCGGCAAAAGGCACGTTAGAATCATGCAGCCCTAAATCTGACCGGGCATTGTAACCTTGGGGGGACAATATGAAGTTAGTCAAACTGACATACTCAGCGAACAATGATCCGCCAGTATACATCAATCCGGCCTATGTCGTCGCGGTCCGGGCAAATGGAAGCCACACCATGATACAGTTCGCTTCATCAGGTTCCGATGGAGCGCTGTCGTCATACTTGGTACGCGAACCGCTTGACGCAGTAGTTGAGTTGCTTACGTCAAGCTGAGGTCTTAGCCGCTAAAACTTCTCTGAAAATCCCGCCACCAAACCGTGGCGGGTCGAAACTTCGAGGCTGGGGCTTCCCCACTCCGCGCCGTAGACCGGTATGTTGACCCGTTCGCGCCTCGCTATCAGGCTTGTGACCCTCGCATCGTCGTAGAGGCGTCAATGCCTGCCGGCTATCGTTGTCCCTCGCACCCGGATTGCCGGAGACGGTATGGAGGTAAGCCGGGGTGTGTGCCGGCGCTGGTGAACTGGTGCCGGGCTACCCTCCCGGCTTGGCCGACGGCACTGGTTGCGTATCCAGCGCTTCATAAGGTCGGGGCGCGTCGGCTTCCCCTTGTATTTGGTTGCGGCCGCGGAGTTGAACCGCCTGATCCTGCTTATGAGACAGGTGAGCGCACCGGCGCTTTTAACCGCATTAACTCTTCAAAACGAGAAACCCGCCGCACTAGGCGACGGGCTTGGGACGATGCACCACGAGAACGGAGCCGATACGGTGGTGCTCTGGTTGGCTCCGCGTACTTGGCAAACTAATGCGACCTTCGCCCACATGTTCCTTTTCGGGGCATTCACCTATTATTGCCCGATGAAACACTCAGACCGACGAGCCTTTGTTATCTTGTTCGCGTTCGCCGCAATCGTCTGCGCGCTGGTCTATGCCACTTCAGCCTGGATGACGGACAGCGGCGGAGATGTAGACACGAAGAGCAGCGTGACTGCCCCTCCGGCGTGACCCGACGGGGCTGAGCATGAACTGGATTAAGGGCACATTTCTGCTGATGGGCGGGAGGCGGATGATCTCCCAGCTTGGCCGTCGAGTATTCCCTTTCCTCATAGGAAGGTCCGACCGTACGCCAAATCACGCTGCGGAATATAGGTGATTTGCGCTCAGGCGACAAGCCTCCATCTCCTTGTCCATCTCCTTCAATTCATTGAGGATCGACAAAACATGTTGACGGCTGGCAGGTGACAAACCGTCGATTGCCGTCTCTGCCAGAATTCGAAGCGGCATCTTCTTCCGCTTTCCTTTTGGGAATATCAGGCCGAGCTTTTTGTTCAGCGCGTTGCGCCGGTACGACTGAGCTTTGGCGAGCCGCTCCTCGCGCTCCTGCTCCCATATCTTCTGCTTTTCGAAGTCTGCCAGCATCAAGCCGCCGATGTCGGTATCCTTAAAGGCGATCGGGCCGCGGTCCGGCGACGGGCGCATGAAGCACATGACCCCTTCGACACCCCTCACCTTCTCGAAATCGCGCTGGTGGATGTTCACGAAGGCATACCCGACGAGGAGCGGAAAGCGTTTCTCGCGCATCTTGTTCGTGCGCTGGTGCTGGGTGATGGCCCAGAAGGACGGCATGTAAACGTCAATCCCCTCATTCCGGAGATTGCGCTCGACGATGCTCTCGCCCTTGCGGCGCTCGCGTGTGGCCTTCTGCTCTTCCGTCTCGTCGTTCGCCGGCTCCAGGATACGCGCCATCCGCTGAGAGCCGGGCACAGTCCGGACAGCATACCAATTCGTTTCCGCCATTTTCATACCCTCGTATTCGAGCCGCCGCTCGGTGTCAGTTCGCTTTGCTCATGTCGGCATAAACGCCGAGATGCTCTTCGGTCTTCTGGAAGTAAATCTGCTGGAGCCGCTCATTCGGCTTGAACTCTGGAATCAGATCCGCGCGACCGCCGAGGGCCTCGAACTCCATGTGTGGGAACGGCACCYAGCTCACCGGGTCCTTGCCTTCATGCCAATCCGGATAGCCGAAGGCGTAAGCCTTGCCGCATTCCTCGCAGTTGTTCATGGCGAAGCTGACGGTCTTGTTCAGGCCGCCACACCAGGGGCAGCAGGCGCCATCCGCGAAGCACGAGACCGGCTGAGGAAGCCGGCGTAGCGCCTTGCTGAATTCTTCCATGTCGCTCATCTCGCTGCCTCCATAATCGCCTCGGCAACCGCCGCGGCCTTCTTTGGATCGTACCGGCCCATCTGGAGCCTCCGGGTATAGCCGCAGCAATCGCACATGGGCTCGTGATCGCCCTTCCAATCGCCCGACAGCCAGGCCTTGATCGTTTTCGCCTTCCGCGTCTCGTAGGCACCGCAGACGCAACGGACGACCCAATTGGCGCCGTTCGTGGTTACGATGTCAGCAGCGATGCCCAGGACGGTGAAGCGGCCGAATTTGGTTCCCTTCAGGTCTAGGAACGTGGACTGGCCCAGCTCCTGCACCGTCGGCCGCCTGACCGCGATTGGGTCATTCGTGTGGATCTTGTCCTTGTTCGGCGGTGACCACTCGAAATGCTCTCCCCTCGCCGCTACGCGGCCGGCAACCTTGTCACCTGGGAGAAGCGGGGCCACCGAGTACAGGTCTATGCGAGCGAGCCGGGTCATTCGATCCAACCCTTCCGCAGCGCCTTGGCAACGAGGCCAACTGTGTTTCCAGCGTCGAGCGCATGGATAGCCCGCTGGACGTCGTTGGTGACCTGGTTGATTGTGAGCTTGAGTTCGCCGGCCACTGCCTTTGCCGGCTTGCCGGTCGATAGGCCGTCGATCACCTGGAGCTGGCGTCTCGTCAATCCGATGATCTCGGTCTCGGGCGGTAAAGCAATCATGTGAAGCTCCTTTCGGAACGCGCCAGTTCGGCGGCGATGTATTCTTCTCGGGATTGGGGTTTCTGCAGGTGAGCTAAGCCGTTCGGCTTCGGAGGCGGCTTCTCGGGAGGTTTGGCAGGCCGGTCTTTCCAGCGGTCCTCAGACAGCCACTTCACCGGGTTGCACCACTGGCGATCGTCGGTCTTGGCCGCATAGGCTCGGGCACCGGCGAGGATTTCCTCGAGGCCGGCGCGCTTTAGGGCTTTGGAAAAGGCCGATCGGGCCGCAGGCTCTCCGACCTTGTTGGGGTAGATTTCCCAAAACTGTTCAAACCCGGAAGAAGGTTCGGGCGCGCGCGCGTCTTCCGAAGGAAGTCTGGTTATGGTTTCTGGAAGATGCTGTGGCGAACGCATAGCATTTGCTAGGCGCGCTTCTTTATCTTTCAATGCCTTAGCTCTTCCACCCTCCGCCCCTGCGGCGCTTCTCGATTGAGATTTACTCTCGCTTTTTTGAAGCTCTTTCGTAAGGCGGTTATGCCAGATGGCCTCACCGTCCACCTCGAAGAACGGCATGAGATCGTCTGCGATCGCCTTCCATTTCTTCACCGACATACGGGCGACACGGGCAAGCTTGGCCTCGTCGGCAGGCAGTTTCCCGCCGGCATTCCACATTGCCATCAGCAGCAGCATGTAAGCGCCGATCTGCTCGGTGCTCAGATGCAGGGTGTCACCGATGAAATCGGAGACGTAGAGCTGCATGAAGGGGCGTTCGCTCATTGGAACGCCTCCATGATGATCAGTTTCCTTGCCTTGGAGACGCCGCAGAACTTCCACCCCGCCTTGCGGAAGCAATAGCCCCAGACTGGATTGCCACGAACAATAGTCGGTGGGACGGAATAGGTGTCGATGTAGGTGAACAGGCGCTCGCCCGGCCACCGCTGCCAGGCTGCCGCCATAGCTGCTCGAAGGAGATCGCTGGCGAGTTCCTTGCTCTCGTTGCGGAAGACGGCACAGTTGACGCCTTCCTGCCCGTCAGCGCTCTTGAACTTCCGCCAGACACAGAGCGCTCGCGCATCGGCCGTCAACAAAACCAACTTTTCGCCTGGGCCGACGAAGATTTTCGGCTTGCGACCGTCAGCATAGATGTACCGGCTGTAGTGGCGATCGAAGATGGAACGAGCAGTGTCATTACCGTCCTTCACCTCCATCCAACCATCACCTATCAAGAACGGCTGCTCGCTCATGCTGCCCTCCTGACGATGCCGAGGTCTTCAAGCAGCCGGATAGGTTCGTCCCGGCCATGCGTAACGAAGAAGGGTATGCCGCGGTCGGTGCAGAGCGCCTGAAACTCGCGCTGCGGCTGGGTGAGCTTGCCTACCTCGGTCTTGAGTTCGAGATAGCCGTGAATGCCCGGACCGATGATGATCAGGTCCGGCAGGCCCTTGGTGAGGCCATACTGCCCCATGCTCCCCATGTTCGGGATCGTGGCCACCAGCGTTCCCGGCAGACCGAGAGCCTTCCAGTGTGCGACGACGGCTTTGTGGATTTGGGATTCCTTCATGCCGGCCTCCTGGCTCGGATCTCGCGCAGCTCGGCGCGGATACGGGCGTTGTGCCGGTTCCGAAGCTCTATCAGACGTTCCTTGTTCGCCTTCCGGTATTCCCTCTGGTAGTCGCTGCGGGAGGATTTTCCCTTTTCCTCATGGATGCGCTCCATCTCAGCATTGATGAGCCGGTCTGCCTCGTGCTCAGGAATGCCGAGGGCTTCGCTGATGGCGATCGTGTCGGGGCCAAAGAGGGCGTAGGCTTCGGAGAATGTCACGCGAT
Organism: Rhizobium sp. LCM 4573; assembly: GCF_001854865.1. Taxonomy (GTDB): domain Bacteria; phylum Pseudomonadota; class Alphaproteobacteria; order Rhizobiales; family Rhizobiaceae; genus Neorhizobium. The sequence continues at coordinate 191,037 of NZ_MDDW01000005.1, forward strand.
AGCCCTCCCGTTGAAAGGAGTAGCGAGACGCGCACCGGCCCTCTTGAACGAAAAAACGAGAGACCACAAATCGAATATCGGCGCTGAGCCACAGCGCTTTCCTTGTTGATCACCAACGTTTTCAGTGAGGTAGAAATGATCGCGAAGATGTTCGACAGACCCGTCTACTTGAAAGAACGACGAGATCTGGTTCGAGAGATAAACTGCGTCGAAGATGCCATCGACTTTCTGGAGGATTGGCCGGAGCCGGATAAAGACCTCGACCATGAGGCCGCGCTTCGAACCTGCTACATGGCCCAAGACGGCCTGAAGCCGCTCCGGGTAGCTCGTGACGCGATCCGCGCCTTCGGAGCCAAGAAGGGTATCCTCATGAAGGCTCCGGCAGTCCGGCCGTGGATGATCAACCGCCAGTCCGGCGGTGGCCACGTTATCTTCTAAGCGATCGAGCGAGTTGGAGAGGCTGCAACCGCGGCCTCTCTGTTTGCGAGCGCTTGAGTTCCCGAAAATACCGCTCATGCTGCCACCTCGCGATAAGCGGCATAGTCCTCAGGACGTTCGAGCCTCTTCCGGCAGGGAGCTATCCAGCGCTGTCGCGTGTCCGTCTGACCTTTGACCCAGACGACCCAGGAGTATGCGGTCGCGCTGGACGCCTCTGGGTCCACGCGCCCTTTGACCATGGCAACGCGTTCGCAGAACTGTAGAACGAGCGCCGGCGGGTTATCGCGGAAAAGCTGCTCGTAGCGGCCAATACCTTCCAGAAAGGCCGAGCGCACAATAATCGCGCAACCTACTCGGCTCGTCTCCAGAGCACGCTCTACGAAACGATCGGCCAACGTGAACGGCGGGTTTGTGATCGTCCAATCCACCTGCTCTATCTGGTAGGGAAACAAGAAATCTTCGATCGCCCAGCCATAACCGTAGTCGGCGATGTCGCTAGCCTTCACCTCGGCGAAGTATTCGCGAAGTGGGCGGACCATGTAACCTCGGTTAGCCGCCGGCTCGCGGACGGTCTTTGCGGAAAGATCGTGACCGTGCTCCTTCAATGCTTCGCAGAGTGCACGCGTAGCCCATGGAGGAGTAGGAAAGTCGTCGAGCGATCTCTTTGGCTCGCTGCGCTGCTGCATCACGGCAGAGGAGGTGTTCTGGCTCATGCTGCCTCCCCTCCCCGATTTCTCCGCTCAAGCGCCTTCAGGTACGCGCCCTTGATCTCCTCGAACCGGGCGATGTCGTATTCCTTGGTGGCGATCTCGGTTTCAGGACGCGGGCGTTTAGAGCCGTGGCCATGGTCTTCAAGCCAGGTCTTGGCACTGGCAATGCGGCTTTCGAGCCATGCGATCATTTCGGAAGGGTCGGTCATTCGGCTGCCTCCATCATCCGAACAAGGCGAGCTGCGCCGGCGGAGCCTCGCGAGGCAAGCCGAGTTGCAAGAGTGCGGAGCGCATACGCTGCTTGAAGTGGGACAACTCCGTTTCCGAGCATGCGAAGTCGGTCCACGCGGCCAATGTCCAACCTGGAGGCCAGCCCATCAGCCACTCGACGAAAAGCGGGTTCAAGCTCCGGCGCGGCCGCGAGTGCGCTTCGCCAACCGTCGAGGTCGTTAGGTCCAGGTGGGAACAAAGTTGATCCGCCTGACCATTCATCAACAACTCGTTGTCTCGATCGCCGCTGCGGGACTTCCTGCCACCCTGCACGTCCGCAACCGATGGCGTGGACCACATCAAAGCTTCCGCTTGTTGCTCGATCGCCGGTGGGCTGCTCTGCCCCCCTTCCGCAAACGGACGCATGGCCTTCTCGCTCTTCCGATGCACTTGCGTCGGCGTGGACCAAAGCTTCGCGACCTCGTTCAACGGCCGGCTGTTGCTGCCGAAGCGTTCGTCTGTCGCTCCTTTCCAGTCCCTCGCCGAAGGCGTCGGCCTGGCCGACGCCTCCCACATCAGGATCGCGTCGTTCAGAGTGACACCATCGTGATGCTTGCTGTCCGGATTCGATCGGCCTGACGTGCGGTTCCGCGCTCCGAAGCTGTCGGTCACTACAGCCGTCGGCCACTGCGAGGATGATGATGCGTTCGCGCTGGTGGCTCGCGCCGACTTCTGCCGCCGTGAACAATCCTCCCTCAACCTCGAAACCAAGCTTGTGAAGGTCTCGGAATACGCGCTGCGCGCCAGCGATTTCGTCAGCTCCCGCGGCGAGCATCCCACCGACGTTCTCGATGACGACGAACCAAGCTCTGGATTGGACGATGATGCGGCGAGCCGTGGACCAGAGGTCGCGGGCGTCGTGGCTACCTTGCTTCCGRCCGGCGAGACTATGAGGCTGGCACGGGATGCCACCAATGAGGCCGTCAACTGCGCCACGCCATGCGCGGCCGTCGAAGGTTCGGGCATCGCTCCACACAGGAGCCGGATGAAGGAGGCCTTGTTCCATCGCTGCCACCAATGTCGCGACTGCGAAGGCTTCCCTCTCCACCATACAGACTGTTCGAGCGCTCTGAATTGCCAGCTCGACGCCGAGATCAAGCCCGGCTCCTCCGGTGCAGATGGAGAGGATGTTGAGGTGTTCGGGACGTAGAGCCACATTCAATCCTCGTCCCTAAGCTCTGGAGCCAGCCAGTATGCGAGCTGCTTCGATGAGCGCATGAGCCAGCGTCCGAGGGCTATGCGCTTGCATTTCCACCAGGAGCGCAGTGGCTCGATCGATCGCTGCATCAAGGTCTCGTGCTTCCTCTCGGCCATAGTCGATGCCTGCCTTTAGTTCGATTTCGCGCAGTTCTTCCCCGTCGATCGACACACGTGGATCGGCGTACCAGACGTCTTTTGTTCGTGAGACTGACCAGCCCATTTCCCGAGCGGCCACAGTGATGCGACGCTTTACGCTGCCGAGCGAAGGCGGCGCGATGCGCGTCCTTAGTGCTTCCTGGCAAAACTCTACTGTGCTCATTTTCGGATTTTTCCGACTGTTTTTCCGCATTATTCCGAAGCCTCCTGTGCGATCTTCGCCCTTGTTCAGAGGAGCTTTCAGATGCACCGGAGAGATGATGAAACAGACGGCGGGAAGCGCCTTGCCGGGCTCTTGCCCGCCGTCTCCGGTCCGCCTGGGCCAACCGTTATTCCATTCCGCAGAGCCAATTCCGCCGCTTCGTCTGGCTCTGCTGCTGGTGGCGATCCGCCGTCGCCGCCAGCCCCGTTCGTGCCTGTCGGTGATGCCGTCGCTGCCGTCGTGTTGAGACTGCGTGGTGGCTTTCCGAAGGTGAAAGTGTTGGCTTCCGGTCCTCGGGAGGAGGAGAAGGACCGGCAGCCCTGACGTGGTGGATGGAGGTTCCCCGCCCACGTCAATTCAGGAGACGCGCGCCCTGCACGATCTCGTTTTGGATACGGCTGGCTATGAGGGCTTCCACCTGCTCTTCGTCGTCCTGGCGGCGGGCACTCGGGATAACTTTCGATGCAGCGACCAGAGCCACAGAAACGAACCCGACGAAGCCGCCGACCAACACGCCAGCGAAGGCACCAGAAAGAAACTGTGTCATGCGAACCTCCTTGGGCGTGGAATTTGCTTACGATCATGGGCGGCGCGATGCTCGATGGCCCGCTGCGCAACCGCGTCGATGGATGATGGGGAGAGGATTGGCGTCATGCCGCGCCTCCGAAGAGGTTCGGCCACACGCGCCTCGCCACGACAGGAAACCGCTCATGAAGCCATTCACGCTCGCCAGTGTCGTAATCGTCGTCGGCAAGGAACGCGTAGCCGTCGCCGCATTCGTGCGCGCGGTCGCGCAGTTCCTCGTTCAGCGCCAGCCAAGCCTCCTCGCACTCGACGTGCTCGCGGTAGTCGACGAAGTAGCCGTCGAACTTTCCGGCGCAGTAGAAATGGCTTTCCCCTTGCGGGATCGACTTCCGGCAGTGCTCGCAGGAATGGCCCTTGCGCCCGACTACCGTCTTTCGGGAGAAGAATTCGTAGCTCATGCGACCTCCCTCTCCTCCATTGCGGCCATGCAGGACCGGCAATGCTTCGTGCCGTATCCGCCGCACTGCTCGCCTGGGTTCAGGCAATGAGGACGGAGTGGAGATTTGGCCGGTGCAGACCTGACGAGTGCACCGGCTGTTGCAGCGGTGGAGGTCTGAGCGGTTACATGGTCGCCTCCTGTGTTGGCGTCGGCGCTGCTTCCTTCATCGAGACTTACGCGCACGGCGCTGGGGGCTTCGGCTTCGCCTTGAGAGGCCGGAGCGGATTCGGTCGCCGGGCTTTCACCGGCTCCAGCATGGGTCACGCTACCGTCTTCCGTTTCCGGGACTGCCTTACGGGCGTTTTCCGCTGGCAGGGAATGGACGGCTCGGCCGCCAGGCATCTCCTCGCGGTCCATCTCGTTTGCCGTTTCCGGCGAATTGGTGTTGGTGGCTTGCCCCGATTTGGCGTCTGTATGAGCCGACTGTTCGTCGGGCCGGCCTGGATGAGCGGCAGGGCGCCCTTCCATTTTTTCGCCGCCGGCATCGGAGCTTGGTATGCTCGGTTCGCCACCGGAAACCGCCAAGGTTGCGGGCCGGCTATAACTGGACGCAGAGATTTCCTTGGCTTCGCTCTCTGCTGGCGAAGGGGGTACGATGGGGGCATCGTCCGAAGCTTGGTGTTCTTCCGCCTCTTCCTGGGCGATCATGATATCGACGGCGGCGATCAGCGCGGCGCGACCGGTTTCTGTCTGCATGCCGGTGACGACCGTATGTGCGAGCTTGGCGTCGAGGACTTCGCCGGTTTCGGGGTCGTGCGGCTCTTCGAAGAGATCGCCCTGCACCATCCCGAGCGCATGGAGGTAGGTGGCGAGCACCATTTCTTCCTCTATGCGCTCCTGGTCGTCCTTCTTCCGAAGGGAAACCACCTGCTTGAGGATTTTGGTGTTGAAGCCCATGGCTTTGGCCTCGCCGTAGACGTCCTTGATGTCGTCGGCGATGGTCTTCTTTTCTTCTTCGAGGCGCTCGATGCGCTCAATGAAGGCGCGGAGTTGGTCGCGGGCTACGCCGTGTGCGTTCGTCATGCTGCAGTCTCCAGCACCGGTGCAAAATCAGATGGACGGATGTCGAGACCGCGTTCGCGAGCAGCTTCAAGAATGGCCGGGATATGCCAGTGAGGCACGACACCGCCGGTCCCGCCTTTCTCTTTCGGCATGCGCCAGCGCATGACGGTGTGCGGCTGGACGTTGGTCACCTCAGCGAGAGGCTTCAAGCCCTTGAACTTCTTGATAATCGTGTTTGCCGGTTCGCATCTCATACCAGCAATGTACGTTATTCATACAGTTTAGGCAATAGTGAATGTACGATTTTCCTAAATGCATGTTTTTCGGGCTTGTGCGAAAATTGTACAATGACTGACGCACCGACCGACATGTATCTGGATTGGATCCGGGAAGCCCTGAAACAGCCGGGCAAAACTCAGGTAGGCCTTGCCGCCCACCTCGGGATCGCGCATCCGCAGATCACGCAGCTTCTGAAAGGAAAGCGGAAGCTCAAGGTCAACGAGATACCGAAAATCGCGGCCTATCTGGGCGTTGACCCGCCGGTGGGCGAATTCAAGCCCTCGTTATCTCAATGGGTGCCGGCACGAAAGGCCGGGATCGTGGCGGCGGGTCTATTCCGCGAAGTCGACGAGTTCGACCAGTCGGAGCCGGAAGAGATCACCGTCCCGCGCGATGAGAATTTTCCCAACGCTCGACAGCTCACCTTTGAGGTAGAGGGAGACAGCATGAATGAGCTGCGCCCTCGCCCGATCTTGCCAGGCGATACGGTAGTGGCAACCGCCTACGGGGATATTGCACACCGCGTGGTTCTCCGCGACGGCATGGTCGTGGTCGTCCAGCGCTCGCGCGATGCCGGCCTGATGCGTGAATGGTCGATCAAGCAGATCGAAATTTACGAGGATCGGACGGAATTCCATCCGCGTTCGAGCAACCCGAAGCACAAGCCGATCATTGTGCATCGACAGTTCGATACTGACGATGGAGTGTCAGTCGAGGTGATCGCCGTTGTACGAATGGTGATGAACGCTATGCCGGGGTTCTGATGATAAGCCTTCGATCAGCCGCCGAAATCGTCAAAACGTTGAACGAGATCGATGAAACCTCAGAGATCGAGGCGAAAGAGATTTCTGGCAACACGGTGGGGAAATCGATCTACGAGACCATCTGTGCGTTCTCGAATGAGCCGGACCTGGGTGGCGGAACGATCCTACTTGGCGTCAAGAAGGAAGTATCTCTATTCTCATTCTACGCGGCTAGTGGAGTCAAAGATCCAGACAAAATAGCGCTTGAGATCGCCACCAACTGCAACACGCTCTTCAACGTTCCGCTCAGAGTGGAGATTAAGACCGAAGCAGTGGATGGACTGAACGTCGTTAGAGTTAATGTCCCGGAGGTTCCGGGCCACCAAAAGCCGATTTATATCAAAGGGCAAATGCTGCCGCGAGGAGCCTTCAGGCGTATTGGGAGCGCGGACGTACGGTGCACAGAAGAAGACCTTTTAGTCTTCTACCATGGGAAGCAGAACAAAGCTTTCGACACACATGTCATCGATGACGCTTCAATGGATGACATCGATCCTGCGGCCATATCTGCGTATCGGAAGGCACGGGCAGAGAGCAACGCGGAAGCKGAGGAACTGAACTGGACGGATGAGGAGTTGCTGCACGCAGTCGGTGCGCTTCGCCGCCTCGACGGGAAGCTCAGAGTTACTGCAGCCGGAGTTTTGATATTCGGAAAAACCCACGCGATTCGAAGGCTATTTCCTGTTCACCGCATCGACTATATTCGCGTGCCTGGGCGAGTTTGGATCTCGGATCCAGAAAACCGCTTTGAATCAATCGACATGCGCGGACCGATGATCCTTATTATCTCAAGGATCATCGCTGCAATTACAGACGATCTACCGAAAACTTTTCGACTAGAAGACAACCGGTCTGGGCAGAGAACGGATCTTCCCATATTGCCCGTCCGCGTTCTTCGCGAGGCGGTTGTGAATGCACTAATGCACCGGAACTACCAGATACATCAGCCAATCCAGATAATCAGATACTCGAACCGACTGGTGATTAAAAATCCTGGCTACTCTTTGAAAGCTGAGGAGAAGTTCGACGATCCAGGCTCCATAAGCAGGAATCCGCATATCGCAGCTATATTACACGACACCAGGTTCGCGGAGAATAAAGGCAGCGGCATACGTGTAATGAGAGAGCAACTGGAGGGCACCGGCCTATCGGCCCCATCCCTGGATTCCGACCGCGTAAATGATACGTTTACGGCCATCTTCCTCTTCCATCATTTCCTGAACCGGTCCGACTGGGAGTGGTTGAAGCAGTTCTCGGATCTCGATTTATCTGAGGACCAAAAGCGGGCACTGATCTTCGTTCGAGAAGTTGGCGCGATCGATAATCAGACGTTCAGATCTTTCAGCCGTGTCGATACCCTTTCTGCCAGCAGAAGTTTAAAAAAGATGCGCGATTTAGAGTTGCTAGTCCTCAAGGGCAGCAGCTCAAAAACATATTACGAGGCGGGCCCGCGCCTAATAGAAGCGCAGGAAGACCCGGAGCTTACCTTAGGAGTTAACTCCCAAGACAAAGCCCCGAACTCCCAAGATAACTCCGAAATCTCGATAAAGGACGTCCCCGCTAAACTCAGAGTTCAGATCCAAGCGATAGCCCTGGGACGACGCGCTCCCCCTGAAAAAATGTTCGCGCTGATCGAAGCGCTCTGCAGCTGGAGGCCACTTTCAGCCTCCGAACTGGCAAAGCTATTGGAACGATCTAACATCTACGTCGCGCAATCTTATCTTTACCCGATGATCAAGGATGAGCGACTGAGTTTTCTCTACCCGGAGATGAAAAATCATCCAAATCAGAAGTATGTAGCAAATAAGCGACCATCGCAGCAGGCGCGCTGAGCTTACGCCACAAATCTCTTCAAAGGTGCTTGGTGGAATTCCATACAAGCGTCTGCGATCTCCTGAATGAACCAACGCCTCGGCTCCTCGCACATCCGACTTACCCCCTCCCCGTCGATGAAGTTCATCACCGGCAGGACGCGGAAATCGTCTTCGTCACCGACTGGTGCAAAAGGGAGCAGCTTGAAGCTGTAGCCGGGAAACCGATTGCCGAGATAATGCTCCATCCTCTCCTTGGAATTGGTGATTTCATGCCGGCGATCGAACGGCGGCACGATGATGAATTCCAGCACTTCCCTATCCATAACGCTTTCCTCCGCTGATCGCGAAAAGGCGGCCGATGACGCTTTCACAGTGGCCGCAAAAGAACGGCAGGTTGTCGAGGTAGCCCTCCTCCGCCAATGCACACGGATCATCCGATAGCTCAGCACCCGGCCGCGGCTCCAGGACCCTTGAACTTTCACGCAAGCAGTTCTCGCAACGAATGTGCAGCCGCACAGGCGACTGTGATCTCGCTAATTCCAGCCCCATCATTTGTTCTCCTTTCGTTCTTACGAAAACAGAACCGGGACGAAGAGTCGAGAGTGATTCGGCTTGAACGTTAAGATTCTTCATTCAGCGCCATATGTAAGTTTTTCATACATTCATACTTGACGGCGATGTATGATTTGCGTACATTCTCCCCATCAGCCGCCCCGAACACCTCGCAAGAGAAACTCCGACGGGACGGCGGCAAGATGAGGACCGACAATGCAGCACTTCGAGCAAATGAACCGCACGACCGACGCGCTTCGCTTCGCCGTGCAGGATTTGTCGGAAGCCATCGAGCGCGCCCGCCGCAAGCACCGCAAGGGCGAGATGATCACCGGCCGGAACTATCTGCGCCAGATCAGGGACGTCTACGAGCTGCAGGTGAAGGCCGATGCCCTCGGCGCGACCGGCCCGCTCGTCGAGCCTCTGATGCCTGACGTCTTCAATAGCCAGCTTGTCGGCCGCACCGCCGAAGAACGCAAGGCGCTGGAATGGAAGGGCGTGTTCGCCCGCTTCCCGTTCCCTATCCCCCACCATTTCAAGATCGCAGCGGAGTAAGCCGCCATGAACGAACGCATCCATTTCCCGCTGGCGAAGCTGGCAGCCTCCGAACTGCTCGAGGCTCTCGTCGCTGCTCAGTACGACACGAAGCACAGCAACATTCATCGCGAGACGGTCGAGCATCAGTTCACCGACCTCGCCCGCGAGCTGGGCTTCGCCGTCTATCCCCTCAAGCAGATGGAAGCCGCAGAATGAGCGAGATCGTCTGTTTCGAGGCTGGGCAGGTATGCGGTCGCAAAGGGTGCGACGGGATCATCCAGCAGCATTCGTCTGATAGCGGGTGCTCATGCCACATCAACCCACCGTGCAGCTTTTGCACAACGCCTCGCGAGTACTGCGAGGCGTGTGGATGGGATGCGGCAGATGATCTCGTGGTTGAGGCGGAAGGAACTGTTTATTTCGCGCCAATCCCATTCGTTGAGAAGGTCCGGCGCGTCTTAGACCCCTCCAAGATCGACTACACGATCAGCATGCACAGCAATAGCTCGCAGAAGGTTGAGGGGGTCTACCCACCGGAAACCACCCGCGCAGAGGTTGAGGCCCGCGTGAAAGGCACCTTTGGCGGTCGTTTCGAACGGTTCGGCGGCGGCAAGTTCACCTATATCGCGTACACGGATTGAGGTGGACATGCAAACCCACTGCACCATCCGAGCCTTTGACGGCTGTTCTTGCGCTCCCGGCGAATGCCGGTCTGTCGCGATCGATCTTGGCCGCTTCACAAAGACCCGCGACATGCGCGGCGTCTTCACCCCCACCATTGCCGACTACCTGATCGTCATAGCCCTTTTCCTGGCTGTCGTCGGTATCGGCCTCACCATCAACGAGCTGCGGGACATGGACCGGCGGCACGAAATCGCAGGGAGAGTTTAATGTCAGCAGCAGTGTTGCATATGCCGGAGAAAGACACGGTCGACATCGTCGCCATCGTTGAGCAGAACCCCTCCTCCGTCCTTCTCGACGACAACCTCTATGATCGCTTCCTTGCCCACCTGGACGAGAAGATCAAGGATTTCGTTCCTGACCTTTCGACGGTCACCAGCCGGAAGAAGATCGCTTCCGAAGCCTACAAGATCACCCGTTACAAGACGGCGATCGACGATGCCGGCAAGAAGCTGAACGAGGACGCGCGCAAACAGATCAACGCCGTCGATGCTAAGCGCCGGACAGTAAAGTCCGATTTGGACGAGCGAGCCGCCCTTGCGCGTCGGTCCCTTGACCAATGGGAAGCCCAAGAAGAAGCCCGGATCGAATATTGCGAGTCGTTCCTCAAGGCTATCGAGGACTGCGGTAACGGCTTCATCGGCGGCGAGCCGCAGGCTTTCCCGGTCCTCCTTCGCGAACTCGAACAGAAACTCGTCGTCACCTCCGAATTGGCAGAGTTCGAGGACCAGGCACGCACCGCCCATCGGATCGCTACCGACAAGCTGACAGCGGCATTCGAGGCCCATAAGCGAGCCGAAGCCGACCGCATCGAACTGGAAAAGCTTCGCGCCGAAAAGGAAGAGCGCGACCGGGCCGAAGCGGAACGTCTCGAAAAGGAACGGCTCGCCAAGGAAGCCGCCGAGCGTCAGCGGCTGGAAAAGGAACGGCAGGAGCGCGAAGCGGCCGAACAGAAGGCACGGGAAGAGCGTGCCGCCCAACTCGCCCGAGAGCAGGCGGAACGCGAGGCTCGGGAAGCAATCGCCAGGGCCGAGGCTGAGGCCCGCGCCGTGCGCGAAGAAGCGGAACGGAAGGAACGCGAGCGCCAGGAGGCCATCCACCGCGAAATCGCGGAGCGCGAGGCTCGCGAGCGCGACCGGGAGCACCGCGGTCGCCTGATGGGTGAGGTCAAAGCCGCCCTCATGGCCCAGGGCGCGGGCGAAGCCACCGCCAAGAAAATCGTTCTGGCGATCATTGCCGGTGAAATCCCTCACGTAAAGATGGAGTTCTGATCATGAACCAGCTCGCTAAAATGGCGGAAGGTACGCAGGCCGCTCGATACGATGAGCCCGCGAACCAGGGCGATGGCCTTCTCGGTATCATCGAACGCCTTGCCAGCAACAAGAGCATGGACGTCGCGAAGTTCGAGGCCATCGTCAAGGTCCGTGCCGATGAGCAGGAGCGACTTCGTCGTATCGAGCGTGAGGATCGGGAAGACATGGCCCGCCGCGAGTGGCTTGCCGCCTTCTCTGCCGTCCAATCGGAAATAGGCCCGATTTTTCGGACAAACGACAACGAGCATAYGAAATCCAAATACGCCGACCTCGCGGATATTGAGCGCGTCGTCACGCCGATCCTGACCAAACATGGCTTTTCCACCACATCGGCGCCTGTCCCGTGCGACGTTCCCGGCCACATCCGCATGAGGCTGGTTATCGGCCACTCCGGCGGGCATGAGAAGATCTACGAGGACGATTTCCCTCTGGACGCCACCGGATCCGGCGGCCGTGTCAACAAGACTGCGATCCAAGCCAAGGGAAGCACTCAGACTTATGCCCGCCGCTACCTGAAAGCGAGTGCACTCGACCTCGCCTTCATGGATGACAAGGACGGCAACGCACCTGCTCCAGAGGATGATGTCGGCCTCACTGAGGACCAGTTGGCACAGCTTCGGAAGGCAATTGAGGACGCCGACGCCGATATCGAAAAATTCTGCCGGTTCTTCAAGATTGAGGCGCTTCCCGATCTCCCGGCAAGGGAATTCGAACGCGCCATGTCCATGATTGGACAGCGGAGGGCTCGGGCATGATCCAGATTTTTGATTGCGATCAGAATACAGCCGAGTGGTTCGCAGCTCGTGCCGGCATCCCGACAGCGTCCGAATTTCATACCGTCATGGCCTCCGGCCGTGGTGGTGGAGAAAGCAAGACCCGCAAGACCTACCTGTACAAGCTGGCCGGCGAGGTCATTACCGGTGAGGCCGTGGAAGGCTATACCAATTCTCACATGGAGCGCGGGCACGCCATGGAGGTCGAGGCCCGCGAGATGTACTCGTTTATCGCCGATGCTGACATCCAGCGTGTCGGATTTGTCCGCAACGGCGACAAGGGAGCCAGCCCGGACGGCCTCATCGGCACCAACGGCATGTTCGAGGCTAAGTCGAAACTCCCGCACCTTCTCATTGAATGCCTTATGCGCGATGACTTCCCGCCGGAGCATAAAGCTCAGTGCCAGGGCGCGCTTTGGGTAGCAGAGCGCGAATGGATCGATATCGTCGTCTACTGGCCGAAACTCCCGCTGTTCGTGAAGCGCGCTTACCGGGACGAGGCTTACATCGCCACCATCGCCACCGCAGTGAAGCAGTTCAACGAGGAGCTTGCCGAGATCGTCGATCAGGTTCGCCGCTATGGCGCGCCGCCCGCCAACAGCAATCAGGCTGAACTCGATGCACTTCGGCAGCATCCGTTGATGGCGGGCTGACCATGATCAAGAAGTCTCCCGAGCACCCACCGTTTTATCTCGTCCGCGATGGTGACCGCCTCATCGGCGAAATGGAAATGGATCGCGGAATGATCCGAGAGTTCCCGGTCGGCCAGCGCATCCAGGCTGACCTTCGGACCGGTCGAGTGCCCAGYCGCCTCCGCTTCTATTTCAAGTTCCTGCGGGAAGTCGTGAAAGCGACAGAATGTGCGCCGCACCCTAAGGCCCTGCATCAGATGGTGAAGCTCCGGACCGGCTACACCGATGACGTCATCATCAGCGGCTACGTGGTCAAGGTTCCGTCGTCCGTCTCTTTCGAGAGCATGGACGAGCCGACCTTCGAAGGCTTCCTCAACAACGCAATCCGCTTCATCGCCTCCGAGTTCGGCGTGAYGCCGGAGGATGTGATGCCTGAGCGGCAGGATCGGAGGAGATCGGCGTGACCCCGAAGCAGATCCACATCCTTCAGCACACCCTCGGCCTCGACCAGCATGGACGCGGCACTTTTTACCGAAACCACTTCGTCACCGGCGAAGGCAGCAAGGATCACGCGGATTGCATGGCTCTTGTCGACCTGGGCTTCATGGCTGTTCGTCGCGATCATCCGCTGAGTGGCGGAGATGACTGCTTTTGGGCGACGGAACAAGGCAAGCGCGCCGTCGTATCGGAAAGCCCTGCCCCTCCGAAGCTCTCGCGCAGCAAACAGCGATACCTCGACTTCCTGGCCTACGATGGGTCCATGACCTTCATGGAGTACATCAGGTGGCGGGACTACCGTGATCGGAGGTCGGCATGAGCGAAGCTCTCGACCACCTCATCAAAAAGGGCTCGTATTTCTACCGCCCGAACAAGCAGGGCTACACGAGCTTCAAGTTCGACGCCGGCCGGTACACGAAGGCGGATGCCGAGGCGGAAGCTTCGGTAGAACCGTGGCACATGAAGGCGATCCATCAGGACGACGTGCCGGAGGATACCGCGCCGGATAAGCACATCGCCAAGCTGCGGACCGCCATGGAAACAGCGCTGCGGATCATCGACCAAAAAATCAAGGCCGTCGAAGCAAAGCCGGAAAGTGAGTTCGGTTCTGATTTCTACGGCGACCCGAGTGTGCCCGGCGGCACGTTCGCATGGAGCAAGAAGGACGAAGAGCTTCATTACCTTCGCCGCGATGCCCAGGCCCTACGGGCAGCATTGGGGGTGTCGGTATGATCGACTGGCAGAAAACCGCCTCCCACGTCATCGGCGAAGTTCACCGCAACCTGCCGGCCGATGCCGACCTTGCCGCCCGCAAGAAGGCACTCCGCGCGGCTCGCCCATGGGAGTTCGGCGCGACGAGCTGGGGCAAGAAGGTCTGGGCGAAGCACTCCCGCGCCTACCTCGAAAAGTTCGGGCTGCCGCCGCTCAAGGCGAAGGCCATCGAAAACCACCTCTCACCGCTTGAGCGCATGATCGCAAAGGCAAAGGCAGGTGACGCATGACCGACCGCCCCATCCTTTTCAGCGGTTCAATGATCCGCGCCAATCGTCAGGGCCTGAAGACCAACACCCGCCGGGAGCTGAAGCCTCAGCCAAAGGTGATGAAGAACGGCGGCTGGTATAGGCCATTCCCGCAAGAGCCGACGAATTGGCAATATGCCTTGGGTGGCATCATTCATGCGTATGCCAAAGTGCGCATTGTAGAAGGCGATCGCCTTTGGGTCCGTGAGACTTGGTCGCATACGGGGGATCATGTGTTCTCGATCTCGGAAGCGCGTAGATGCCCTTTCGGCCACGCAATTTACCAAGCCGACGAGAACCCGGAATATCCGCACGCCAAGTTCTGGCCTTCGATCCATATGCCACGCGAGTTCTCTCGCATGACGCTGATCGTCACCGGTGTGAAGATCGAACGGCTAAAGGACATCAGCCGGGAAGACGCCATCGCCGAAGGGCTTGAGTGGGTCGCTCCGACTTACGGAATCCCCGGCATTGCCTCGACCTGGCACGGCGACCCGCGCGAAAGCTACTTCGCCCTCTGGGATCACATCAACGGCGCCGGAGCAGCGGCCAAGAACCCTTGGGTTGTTGCCTACGCTTACACCGTCCATCTCTGCAACATAGACCAGATGAGGGAAGCGGCATGACCACCATCAACGATCACCTCAAGCGCTATCCCAACGCCCGCCCTTCCACCCTCGCCGATCTTGCCCGCCGAGAAGAGACGACGGAACGCCTCCGGAAGGAGATCGAAGCTCAGAAGCGCGCGAAGGTCTCTTGGTTCCGGCGCCTGTTCGGGAGGCGAGCATGAGCCGCCGTGAGTTCACCCCAACCCAGCGCCGCGAGATCGTCACTCGGGCAAAGCGCGGCGGCCGCTTCATCCATTGCGAGGGATGCGGCCAGGTGCTGGGCGCCAAGCGATACGAGATCGACCATATCATTCCGGAAGGTCTCCGGCCGGAAGCAGATAAGCAACGGAAGATCACCATCGCGGAGGGTCAGCTCCTTGGTACAGAGTGCTGCCACCGCGGCGAGAACGGCAAGACGAAGAAAGATCAACGGCAGATCGCGAAGTCCAATCGTCAGTTCGACAAGTCGCAGGGGCTGAAGCGTCCCAAGCAACCCATCCCCGGTAGGGGTTTCCCCAAATCCGAAAAATCAGAACGCCGGCAGGCAAAGCCTCAGCTTTCCCCGCGTTCACTCTTCGAGGCAAAGCCATGAGCCTGAATGATACCTCCGCTCCCACGCAACGTGTGCGGGGTGAAGCCGAATGATGCATGTCGTTTCTGTTTCTGGCGGAAAGGACAGTACGGCGACCTACTGCCGGGCGATCGAGCGCGGCTTGCCTTTCCGCGCCGTCGCGGCCGATACCGGCAACGAACACCCAGCCACCTATGAGGCTGTCAACAGTCTCCATCTAAAGACCGGCGGCCCCAAGGTCGAATGGGTGAAAGCGGACTTCTCTCAGCAGATTGCCGGAAAGCGGGCCTTTATTGAAAAAAATTGGGAGAAGCATGGAGTTCCCGCCGATCTCGTGGCCCGTGCGCTAGCGGTGCTCCACCCGACTGGCAATCCTTTCCTTGACCTATGCCTGTGGAAAGGCCGCTTTCCCAGCCGCAAGGCGCAGTTCTGCACGGAAGAACTGAAGGTAAATCCGATTGACCAAAAGGTCACGAGGCCGCTGCTGGCGACAGGCGCGACGGTCATTTCCTGGCAAGGTGTCCGCGCCGCTGAAAGTGAGGTCCGAAAGTACCTGCCGCCATTTCAACGTGTCGGTGGTCATGAAGACCTGCCGGGCCAACTCTACGTTTATCGGCCGCTCCTGCGCATTGAGAGCGTCGAGGAGGTGTTCGCGATCGCGCGGCGGCACGGCGTTGATCCGAACCCTCTTTACGGCTGGGGCTTGCGGCGGGTCGGCTGCTTCCCTTGCATCAACTGCGCCAAAGCCGAGCTCGCGCTTGTCGATCAACATTTCCCCGAACAGATCGACCGGCTGGAAGAGTGGGAAGCGATCGTAAGCGACGCCTGCAAGCGCGGCTATTCGACTTTTTTCAATCTCGTCAATGATCCCGTGATGCAGGCTGAGTGGCTTGAATTGGAACGCACCGGCTTGGCGATAGAGAGATTTTCGCTCGAACAGTTCGGCATCCGCCGCATGGTCGAGTGGGCAAAAACTGATCGCGGCGGTCGGCAATATTCCCTGCTCGCTCGCGACTTCAACACCGTCTGCAATCAATGGGGAGCCTGCGAATGACCAATGACCGAACCCCATCGCCCGCAACGAGGGAGGAAGGCCGATGATCTTCCTGGCCTCAATCGAACCGCAAAACGGACCTGAAAGGCAGTTCGCCCACCACCGTCCCCTGCTCGTTGCTGATGACGAAGCATTCTCCGTCGATCGCCYCACCCAATCGGACCTTCTCCGCCAGGATCTCCCGCGCGGCATCGACGGCTTCCTCGTAGGCAATCTCTACCGAGGGGAGTTCGGCGCCAATCCAGTCTTCATCCAACTCGCCGTCGCGTCGGACGTGGAAATAGAACTTTGGCATGCGGAAACCACTGTTTTTTCAGGCCCGAACCTATGCGGTCACTCTTCGTTCCATGGCGAAAGCTCCTCTCGGCCTGTGGACAACCAGCCTGTGGAAAACGGGGAAAGCGGGGATTGATGGGACGCCGCGCCGTAGCCTTTACCGAAGATTCAGTGTCCCGCGCGATCCGCGCCGTAAAGAAGGCGGGCGTCGAGGTCAAGACCATTCGCATCGAGCCGAATGGTTCCGTTGTGATCAACGGGGATAACGGGGAAATCACCGAAAGGCAGATTGAAGAAAGTGCGGGTGGCTATCTCTGATGGAGGACATGCCACGCCGCCGCTACCAGTATGTTCAGCGCCAAATTACCAGACACGGTTCGGTTGTCTGGTATTTCCGCGTGGGTGATGGACCGCGGACGCGCCTGCCGGATGAATATGGTTCGAAGGAGTTTGTCGAGGCCTGGAAGGCTCTCATGTCAGGGCAATCGATCGAAAAGCAGCCCGCTGGCAAACACACCCTCCAATGGTTGGTGGACAAGTACCAGCAAAGCGCCGCCTTCAAGGGCCTGAAAGCGTCGACCCAGGCTAACCGCCGCAACATCCTGAAAAAGGTATGTGAGACCGGCGGAAAACTCCTCGTCTCCCAGATCAATCGAACTACAATCGCCGCCGGCCGTGACAGGCGGGCAGAAACTCCCCACGCCGCCATCAATTTCATGAAGGTAATGGGATATCTCTTCGAGTGGGCTGTCGATGCAGGCTATGCGAAGATCAATCCAGTTCGCGAGGTCAAGCGCCCGAAGGTGAAGTCCAGCGGCTTCAAGCCATGGACAGCAGAAGATGTCATCGCATTCTACAAAAAGCACGGCGCCGGGACGCAAGAACGTCTGGCGCTGGAGATCATGCTATTCACCGGTCTCAGGCGAAGCGATGCTTATAGGCTCGGCCCGCAGCATATCAAAAACGGGGTAATCGAGATCCGCGCCCAAAAGAACGGAGAAGAGCTATTCATCCCACTCGACCCGATCTTGGCATCGTCTTTGGAAAAGGTTCAGACGGGCCATCTCGCCTATCTCGTGACGCCCAAACACGGGCGGCCATTCAAGAGTGAAGCGTCGTTCGGGAATTGGTTCGGGAAAGCGTGCGCAGATGCGGGAGTGAGCGGACGAGCGCACGGCATCAGAAAACAGGTTGCGCAAAGGCTTGCCGAAGCCGGGGGAAGCAATGCCGAGCTGAAGGCCCTATTTGGCTGGAACTCGGATGCGATGGCTGCACTCTACACGAGAAACGCCGACAAGCGGAAGCTTGCCCAGGCGGCGGCAGAGAAACTAAAGGCGAACAGCCTATCCCCTCACCCCAATGACGGTGAGGGGTTGAGTGGAAATAACGAAGGGAAAGCAGGTACTTAGAAAAGTGCTGGCGACCCCTGTAGGACTCGAACCTACGACCTGCTGCTTAGAAGGCAGCTGCTCTATCCAGTTGAGCTAAGGGGCCTAACCTTCTGCCGCTGTTCGGCATTCTGCCCGGCAGCGGGATGCTAGTGCGTCCAGGGCTGGAAGCGGTTAAAGCGGAAATTGTCGGTATAGGATACCACCTGACGGGCGGCCTCCTTCGGCAGGATGACCCGATATTCGATGCCCTCGCGCTTGGCATAGGCTTCTGCCTGCTCGCGCGTTTCGAATGTCAGCTTCACCTGCTGCTTCATGTCACCGGAAGAAGTATAGCCAAGGATGGGATCGATGCGGCGTGCCTGCTCCTGGTCAAATTCCAGAACCCATAGATGGGTCTTGGCCTTGCCTGACTGCATGGCGGTCTTGGCGGGACGATAAATCTTCGCAGACATTCTTAACACGCTCCATCAAGGGATTGGCCAATCGGCATCCTCTTAAAGCGTGGTCGGAGTGGAGAGATTCGAACTCCCGACCCTCTGGTCCCAAACCAGATGCGCTACCAGACTGCGCTACACTCCGTTCCGACGCTGTGTGCCGAATACAACGTTCGGCTCCGTGCCGCAACTTCAAAATGGAGTTGCCTGCCAGTGGCCAACAGGTTCAGCGTCGATTGCCGATGCGGCCGCTGGTGACACGGTCGCCAACCCGGATTCCGAGTGCTTTCACACGCCCGGCATTGAGTTCCAGCACGAATTTCACCGCCCCGTGCGAATCGATGATGTTTTCCGAAAACGGTTCGGCATTCTCGTGGATATGCGAGATTCGCCCATCGCTGCGGATGAAAAGCATGTCGAGCGGCAGGATCGTGTTCTTCATCCACATGGCTACCGGCCGGGCCGCGCCGAAATCGAACAGCATGCCCGCATCCACCGGCATCTTCTCGCGATTCATCAGCCCCTGGGACCGCTGGTCCGGCGTCAGTGCAAGCTCCACGGAAAAAACGTGACGACCGCTCGCGGTTTCGATCGTCAATTCCTCCCGGTCAAAGCTTACCTGCGCGAAGGCAAGCCCCGCCATGAACATAAAAAGCGCCACGAGGGCGCCTTTCGTCACTATGAAAGATCCGTTCATCAGTGCGACCGACCTGCGGGATTGGGATTGTCCGGATGGATTTCCGCCGCCATCAATCCCTTGTCGCCATTGCCGAAGCGTACCAGCACCACCTGCCCCGGCCTAAGCTCGGTCAGACCGAAACGGCGAAGCGTTTCCATGTGCACGAAGATATCCTCGGTGCCCTCCCCGCGCGTCAGGAAGCCGAACCCCTTGGTCCGGTTGAACCATTTGACCAGCGCCCGCTCCAGCCCGCTGGTGGGCACGACCTGTACATGGGTGCGCACCGGCGGCATCTGCGAGGGATGCACGGCCGTCGATTGATCCATGGAGAGGATGCGGAAAACCTGGTAGCCGCGCTCCCGCTTCTGGATCATAGCGACGATCCGCGTTCCTTCCAGAATGGTTTGGTAACCGTCACGGCGCAGGCAGGTCACGTGCAGCAGGACATCCTGCATGCCGTTGTCGGGAACGATGAAGCCGAATCCCTTGGCCACATCGAACCACTTCACTACGCCGGTGATTTCAAGCAGTTCGACCGGCTCGCCGGAGAGCTCCTCGAAATTGGCAACGCCTTTCGATGACATCCTGTCTGCCATATCTGTCGGCCCCTCGACTACGCGTTACGATGTGACGGTACGCTGATTCTCGAAGGATAGTTTAACATCTCGCTAACCATCCAGCGCAAGTACCCGTCTTGGCTTTATCCACCTCCTTCTATCTATGGTGGCTTGCTCCAGGCTGGCGGCTGCGCAATATCGCCCTGCTACTTAATGCTTAAGGAGGAACGGCATGCGCTATCTTCATACCATGGTCCGCGTCAAAGACCTCGATGCCTCGCTTCATTTCTACACGACGATTTTCGGCCTCAAGGAAGTGCGCCGCTCGGAGAACGAGAAGGGCCGCTTTACGCTCGTCTTCCTGGCTGCCGACGAAGATGTGGAGGCCGCCCGCGCCGGCGGTGCCCCCTGCGTCGAACTCACCTACAACTGGGATACGGAAGATTACACCGGCGGCCGCAACTTCGGCCATCTCGCCTATGAGGTCGACGATATCTATGGTTTCTGCCAGAAGCTGATGGACAACGGCATCACCATCAATCGCCCGCCGCGCGATGGCCGCATGGCCTTCGTCCGCTCACCGGACGGCATTTCGATCGAAATCCTGCAGAAGGGCGCAGCATTGGCATCCGCCGAACCCTGGGCTTCCATGCAGAACACCGGAAGCTGGTGRAATCCCGCCCGGCGCGGGAGTTTCCTTCCGCACCGGCCTTGTCCTTCCCGCTTCATCGCGAAATGCTGGAAGCGATGATTCGCGGCATCAGCGCTGCGAAAAGAACCTCGGTGGGCCAGGTCTTGTCGAAAATGCCGTCATTTCCTCGCAACGATCTCCTGAGGATTGGCGCCTTCTGCCTGGCCGCAATCATGCTTTCCGGCTGCATGACGGCAAAGAAGCCTGCGGAAGTCGCAAGCGACGCCGATTCTTCCGCAGCCGCAGCGACGAAACAGCAAGGCGCCCGCGGCATACTCGCCAAAGGCGGCGAAACCACCGCGAACGGCTATGTCGACCCTTATGTCCGCTCCGCCGCCTCGCTGAGTCAGCAAGCCGCAAACGTAGCGACGGAATCGCCGGTGCCTGAAAATCCCGCCGCCGCTACCCAACCCGCATCGCTTGCCGAACTCGTGACGCACCCGACGGGAATCCGTGCCGGCAGCGTCAGCATCTTTTCCGGCCAGGCGCCCGCGGCCTATGCGGAGCCTACCGACACAGCCTCCATACCGGCTGGCCAGCCGACCCAGCGCATCAGCGCGACAACCGGCAGCGTCTTCAGCGCCGCACCGCAGAATTCATCTGCCGCAGATGCGCCGGCATGCGGAACGGACACCCAGGGCCAGCCCCTAAGCTGCTGATTTCACAAGCCTACTCTCAAGATATCCACGGTTTTTCGGAGCTGTCATTTTTTTGCAAAAAAGTCTGTTTTGGCGCTTGCGGGAAAGAAATCACCCCACTATAAGAGCGCTCACCGCAGCGCACGCGCCCTTCGTCTATCGGTTAGGACGCCAGATTTTCATTCTGGAAAGAGGGGTTCGATTCCCCTAGGGCGTGCCACTCTTCCCCGTTTCTATACATCCTTTTTCGTAGTATGGTGCTGATCTTCGGACAGCAGGCGCCCATCGTCTAGCGGTCAGGACGCCGCCCTCTCACGGCGGCAACACGGGTTCGAGTCCCGTTGGGCGTACCAGATCTCATGGTCTCGGCAGCACCTTCATGTAAGATGGCCCCCGCGCCTTTCGGCCTCGCCTTGCGAGGCATGCCGCAAGCCACTATATGGCGGTTCAAGCGAGGACGACCTCCCCCATCTGGGAAATCATTCGGGACGGCCCGGTACACTGGATGGGAAAAATGCGTACGACCGGCGATCGCATCCGCCACGCTCTCAGCTTCGAAATCATCGGTCTTCTGACCGTCGTGCCGCTCGGCGCCTGGGCATTCAGCATGCCGGCGCACGATATCGGCATCGTCGGCGTCGTCAGCGCGACGCTCGCCACGGGTTGGAACTATCTTTACAACCTGCTCTTCGATCACGCCCTGCTGAAACTCGGCAAAAGCCTGGAGAAGAGCCTCGCCACGCGCGTCCTGCATGCGCTTCTCTTCGAAGTCGGCCTGCTGATCGTGCTGATGCCGTTCATCGCCTGGTATCTCGGCGTAAGCCTGCTCCATGCGCTGGTGATGGACGTGTCCTTCGCCCTCTTCTATGTCGTCTATGCTTTCGTCTTCAATTGGGCCTACGACCGGATCTTTCCGCTGCAGCTCGCGCAGGAATCATAGTTGCCGCACGATCACGCTGCCCGACCTGCACGGCGGCGCGATCGGCCTAACCGGCTGTTTCCGCTTTTCTTTCGACCTGAAAAGGCAAGCGCTTTCCACCAATATTTTTTTGCACGCCCGAAGGGAAAAACGCATTTTTGCGCTTGCGGGAATCCCATGCCCTCTCTATAAGGGCGCTCACCGCACGCGCCCTTCGTCTATCGGTTAGGACGCCAGATTTTCATTCTGGAAAGAGGGGTTCGATTCCCCTAGGGCGTGCCACTTCTTCCCTGATTTTTCAGTTGGTTTCAGCTTTCTGCTCACAAAGCAGGTGAAGCGTCGAGAATGCGCAGCTGCATGCGGCGATTGCCCTGCCACTGGTCCGCGCTGAGGCAGCCGGCCACGTGGATCTGATTGCCGCGCGAGTTGAGGAGCAGGTTGCCGAGCGGTGTGTCCGCGGCCCGGAAGGCGATGCCATCAAGCCGCGTCCCATCGGCCGATTCCAGCGTGACCTTCACATGCGCGGTGCCCACCATGCGGACGTCCTTCACCCTATGCGCCGGGATCGCGAAGACCGGCTGGGCATGGCCCGAGCCGAAGGGTCCCGCCTGCTCGATCTGGTCGAAGAGGTCGAGCGTCGCGCCTGAGGCCGAAAGAGCGCCGTCTATCTTCAACACATGGTTGGCGACCAGCACCGGCACCTTTTCCGCCGCCGTTTCCTCGAAGAAGGCGCGCAGACGTCCGAGATTGCCCCGCTCCACCGTCAGGCCCGCTGCCATTGCGTGGCCGCCGCCCTTCACGAGAAGCCCCGCCTCCACGGCCGCCCGAACCATGCGGCCCATGTCGAACCCATTGATCGAACGGCCGGAACCTGTGCCCTTGCCCGAGGGATCGAATGCGATCGCGAAGGCGGGCCGCTTGAACTTCTCCTTGAGCCGCGCGGCGATCAGGCCGACTATGCCTGGATGCCAGCTCTCGCGTGCCGTCACCAGCACCGAGGCGCCCTCGCCATTGCCGTATTCCGCCAGCACCTCGGCTTCCGCCTCCGCCAGCATCGCGGCTTCCATGGCCTGGCGCTCCCGGTTCAGCTCGTCCAGCCGCCCGGCGATCACCTCCGCCTCGGTCGTATCGTCCATGGTCAGCAGCCGGCTCCCGAGCGCCGCGTCGCCGATCCGCCCGCCTGCATTGATGCGCGGCCCGATCAGAAATCCGAAATGATAGGGCGTCACGGGCCCGCCGAGTCCTGCCTTGCGGAAGAGCGCCGCAAGCCCTGCATTTCCCATATGCCGAGCTGCGATCAGCCCCTTCACCACATAGGCCCGGTTGAGCCCCTTGAGCGGCACGACATCGCAAACCGTCGCCAGAGCCACCAGATCGAGCCAGACAAGCAGATCGAGCGTACGCGCCCGCTCGTCGCCCCGCTCGCGGAGCAGCCGCGCGGTCGCCACCAGCACCATGAAGACGACGCCCGCCGCACAGAGATGCCCCTGCCCAGAAAGATCGTCTTCCCGGTTCGGATTGACGAGCGCGAGGCAGGGCGGCAGCTCCTGGCCAAGCTGGTGGTGGTCGATCACCACGACGTCACAGCCTTCGTCCCGGGCTGCACCGAGTGCATCATGGCTCGTAGAGCCGCAATCGACGGTGACGATCAGGCTCGCGCCATTGGCGATAAGCTGGCGGATCGCTGCCGGATTGGGGCCGTAACCCTCGAATATGCGGTCGGGAATGTAGATCTCGGCCTGAATGCCGAAATGGCGAAGGAAACGGTAGAGGATCGCCGAGGAAGCCGCGCCGTCGACATCATAGTCCCCGAAGATCGCAACCCGTTCCCCGGCCTTCACCGCCGCCGCCAGCCTTCCAGCCGCCTTCTCGCAATCGGTCAGCGTGAAAGGTTCCGGCATCAGCGAGCGTATGGTGGGGTCGAGAAAGGCCGGCGCCTCGTCCATTCCCACACCGCGGCCTGCCAGAACGCGGGCAACGAGTTCGGGAATGCCGTGCACCTGCGCGATCCCAAGCGCGCGGTTCTGCGCCGCCTGGTCGAGGCGCGACACCCATCGCTGATCGCTTATGGAGCGCTCGACGTTGAGGAATGCCCGCGGCACGGGATCGATCGCCTCGGCCGCCGATTGGAGTCCGCTAATCATTCTGGTCATCAACCGCTTGTAGCGCATCGCCTGTAAAAGCGGAACGCCCGGCATGTCACCGGGCGGTGGATAGAGGTGTTGATAACCCGATCGAAAGAGAGCTCTAGAATGCCTTCGGCCGCTCGATGCGGATCACCTGCGGCTCGCCGATCAGATAGCTTTCCGCCTTGACGGCAGCCACCGCCTTGCGCACGGAATCCTCGGTCGTCGCGTGGGTCACGAGGATGATCGTCTTGAACTCCGAGGTCCCGGCATCCGGCCGCGCGCGCTGCACGATCGATTCCAGCGAAATGCCGTTCTCGGCCATGCGCGCCGCGATGCTGGCGAAGACGCCGGTGCGGTCGGCCACGGTCAACCGGATAAAATAGCCCCCCTCGTGGCTGCGCATCCGTGCACGCTTGTAGGGCGCGAGCGCCGCTGCCGGCGTACCGAGAACGGGCACGCGCTGGGCGCCCGGACGGCTTTTGGCGATATCGGCGATGTCGCCGAGCACCGCGGAGGCGGTGGCGCTGCCCCCTGCTCCCGGCCCCACCATCAGAAGTTCGCCGAGGATATCGGATTCGATCGCCACCGCATTGGTGACGCCATCCACCTGCGCGATGACGCTGTCATGCGGCACCATGGTCGGATGCACGCGCTGCTCGATCCCGCCCTCGGTCTTCTGGGCTACCCCGAGAAGCTTGATGCGGTAGCCGAGATCGGCGGCCGCATGGATATCCTCGATAGAGATATTGCTGATGCCTTCGAGATAGATTTCATCGGCGGCGATCTGCGTGCCGAAAGCGAGCGTAGTGAGGATCGCAAGCTTGTGGGCCGTATCGTTCCCCTCGATATCGAAGGTCGGATCGGCCTCGGCATAACCCAACCGTTGTGCATCCTTCAGGCAGGCTTCGAAGGAAAGTCCCTCCTTCTCCATCCTCGTCAGGATGTAGTTGCAGGTGCCGTTCATGATGCCATAGACGCGCGAAATGGTATTGCCGGTGAGCGACTCCCTGAGAGCCTTGATGACCGGAATGCCGCCTGCGACCGCCGCTTCGAAATTGAGAAGGGCGCCCTTTTCCTCGGCAATCGCCGCAAGCTCAACGCCGCAGCGGGCGAGCAGCGCCTTGTTGGCCGTCACCACGTGGAGACCACGGGCGAGTGCAGCGCGAACCGAAAGATCGGCCGGGCCGCTCGCTCCGCCCATCAGTTCCACGAAAACGTCAATATCGGCTTCGGCAGCCAGCTTTTCGGGTGTGTCGAACCATGTGACGCCGGAAAGATCGATGCCCCGATCCCGGCTCTTGTCGCGGGCGCTAACGGCCGTAATCTCGATCGCCCTGCCGCAGGTGACGGCGAGTTCGTTGGCGCGGCTCTGGATGATCCGCACCAGCGATGCGCCAACGGTTCCAAGACCCGCAATGCCGACTTTGAGGGCGTCTGCCATGCTGCTTTTCCTGACTATGGAAGATCGGCGGCCCGGCCGGGCCGCCTGGATGGATTGCCTCAACGGTGCGCGTTGAGCGAAATCACGTTGTGCATCGTGTCGTCGGCCGTCGAGAGGAACTTCTTGATGTTCCGCGCTGCCTGGCGGATGCGGTGCTCGTTCTCGACCAGCGCGAGACGCACATAGTCGTCGCCCTGTTCGCCGAACCCGACGCCGGGGGCAACCGCGACGCTCGCCTTCTCAACCAGGAGCTTGGAGAATTCCAGCGAGCCGAGATGGCGGAACTTCTCGGGGATCTTCGCCCAGGCGAACATTGTGGCGGCTGGCGGAGGAACCTCGAAGCCCGCCTTGCCGAAGCTTTCCACCATCACGTCACGGCGGCGGCTGTAGACGTTGCGCACTTCGGCGATATCGGAGCCGTCGCCGTTGAGCGCATGGGTCGCGGCCACCTGGATCGGCGTGAAGGCGCCGTAATCGAGATAGGACTTCACCCGCGTCAATGCCGAGATCAGCCGCTCGTTGCCGACCGCAAAGCCCATGCGCCAGCCGGGCATGGAGAAGGTCTTCGACATGGAGGTGAACTCCACGGCGACATCGATCGCGCCCGGCACCTGCAGCACGGAGGGCGGCGGATCGCCATCGAAGTAGATTTCCGAATAGGCAAGATCCGACAGCACGAGAATGTCGTGCTTCCTGGCGAAGCTCACCACTTCCTTGTAGAAATCCAGCGTCGCGACATGCGCCGTCGGGTTGGACGGGTAGTTGAGGATCAACGCAAGCGGCTTCGGAATCGAATGCCGGACCGCCCGCTCCAGCGGCGGAAAGAAGCTGTCATCCGGCTCGACCGAGATGGAGCGGATCACGCCGCCGGCCATCAGGAAGCCGAAAGCATGGATCGGATAGGTGGGATTCGGGCACAGAATGACGTCGCCCGGCGCGGTGATCGCCTGCGCCATGTTGGCGAAACCCTCCTTGGAGCCGAGGGTCGCGACGACCTGCGTTTCAGGGTTCAGCTTCACGCCGAAGCGGCGGGCATAATAGGCGGCCTGGGCGCGGCGCAGACCCGGAATTCCCTTGGAGGAAGAATAGCGGTGCGTGCGCGGGTCCTGAACCACTTCGCAAAGCTTTTCGACGATCGCCTTGGGCGTCGGAAGATCGGGGTTGCCCATGCCGAGATCGATAATGTCGGCGCCACCCGCTCGCGCGCTCGCTTTCAAACGGTTGACCTGTTCGAAAACGTAGGGCGGCAAACGCCGGACTTTATGAAACTCTTCCATGTTATTCCCCGGGAAGGATGATAAAACCCAAGTTAGCCGCTCAATCTTGGCGCATCTTGGGCAGTTTTGCTTTGAGAGCAATTCGCTCAAAACGCAAGAACTAATTCTCGATCTGGGCCTGGGCAGCGCTTCCATGTTCGGCGGCGAGCTTTCTGAGCTCGTTCACCTGGCGCTGATACTCGGCTTCCGAGATCGCGCCGGAGGCTCGCGCTCGGCCGAGCGCGGCAAGACGGCCTTCACTGGTGGAGGCGTCGTCATCGGCAATTTGCGTATTGGCGGCGGTGAGCTGCTTGTCGAAGGTCGGATAGGTGCCCGTCTTGCGCAGGGTCACCGGGCCCGGCGCAGGTCCGCTCGCGGGCGCCACGACCGTTGCGGTCGGCGCGGTATTCGGGATGCCGTCATCGAGCGCAAAGCTCTTGCTGTTACAGCCGGCGAGCGCAACAGGCATCACCAGGCCGAGGCCTATGAAAAAGGAAAATCTCCCGATCCGGTGCCTCAGTTTTTCCATTTCCGTTGTCCAGTTGTCATGCCCCGAACACGCTTCGCCCGAAGGTGTCGATTTCTGGCACTTGTATTCGTTTTCGGGCACAATGTACAAACGAAAACAACAACAAGCTGGACAGGATTTCCTGAGGAGGCTGCGAGTGGCGCAAAAGACCGGGGAAACGGGGCAATCGGGACAGGATTTCCCGGGCTTCGACCCTAAAACGGTCGAGGCCTACATGGTCAAGGACCCGCACGCCTTGGCCATGAATCTCGCCCGTGCGCTCGAAAATCTCGGCAAGGCCGCTTCCGAATGGCTCCGTCCGCGCGAAAGAGGCGAGGTCTCTGATTCCATCGCCGATCCGGTCACCGATCTCGTGAAGACCATGTCCAACGTGGCCGAATACTGGATGTCCGATCCCAAGCGGACGCTGGATGCGCAAACCATGCTGCTTTCCAGCTATATGGGCATCTGGATGCGCACGCTGGATCGGCTTTCCGGCCAGCCTGGAGACGAGGAAGCCGAACCTCCGCGGAAGGACAAACGCTTTGCCGACGAGGACTGGACGAAAAACCCCTTCTTCTCCTTCCTGAAACAGACCTACCTAGTGACCGCGGACTGGGCGGACAGGCTCGTCACCGAAGCGGAAGGTCTCGACGATCATACAAGGCATAAGGCCGCCTTCTATGTGAAGCAGATCACGGCGGCGCTCTCGCCGGCCAATTTCGTGCTGACCAATCCGGAGGTCTATCGCGAAACGATCGCCACCAGCGGCGCCAACCTCGTTGAAGGCATGCGCATGCTGGCGGAGGACATCGCGACCGGCGGCGGGGAGTTTCGGCTGCGCCAGACGGATCAATCCAGCTTCGCCGTCGGCCGGAATCTGGCCGTCACGCCCGGCAAGGTGATCGCCCGCAACGAGGTCTGCGAGATTCTGCAATATGAGCCGAGCACGGAAACGGTCCTGAAGCGCCCGCTTCTCATCTGCCCGCCCTGGATCAACAAGTTCTACATTCTCGATCTCACGCCGCAGAAGAGCTTTATCAAGTGGTGCGTCGATCAGGGCCACACGGTTTTCGTGATCTCTTGGGTCAATCCCGACGAGCGCCATGCGAGCAAGGACTGGGAGTCCTACATTCGCGAGGGCATAGATTTCGCGCTCGAAACGATCGAGAAGGCGACGGACGAAAAGAAGGTCAACGCCATCGGCTATTGCGTCGGCGGCACCTTGCTCGCCGCCGCGCTCGCCCTGCACGCGCAGGAAAAGGACCGCCGCATCGCATCCGTCACCTTCCTCACCGCGCAGGTGGATTTCACCCATGCGGGCGATCTCAAGGTCTTCGTCGACGAAGAGCAGCTCGCCGTCATCGAAAAGCAGATGGATGCGCTCGGCTATCTCGAAGGGTCGCGCATGGCGGTGGCCTTCAACATGCTGCGCGCCTCTGAGCTGATATGGCCCTATGTGGTCAGCAACTATCTGATGGGACAGGAGCCCCTGCCCTTCGACCTGCTCTACTGGAATTCCGACAGCACCCGCATGGCTGCCGCCAATCACGCCTACTATCTGCGCAACTGTTATCTCAGCAACAATCTCAGCAAGGGCGAGATGAAACTCGCCGGCAAGGTGATCTCGCTGAAGGACATCAACATACCGATCTACAACCTCGCGACCCGCGACGATCATATCGCGCCCGCTAAATCCGTCTTTACCGGCTCCTCGCTTTTCGGCGGACCGGTGGAATTCGTGCTGGCCGGTTCCGGCCATATCGCCGGCGTCGTCAACCCGCCGGAAAAGCAGAAGTACCAATATTGGACGGGCGGCAGCAGTCACCAGGAACGATATGAGGACTGGCTTTCCACTGCGAGCGAGACGAAGGGGTCCTGGTGGCCCCATTGGCATGCCTGGGTCGAGGCCAGGGACGCCGACCGCGTGCCGGCGCGCAAACCCGGCGGCGATGCGCTCGAAGCGATTGCCGATGCGCCCGGCACCTACGTACTTGCCCGCGCCTGACCCCATCCGCAATGCTGTTTGATCCGCCTCTCGTTCCCGCCACCCTGCTGCAACGCTACAAGCGTTTCCTGTTCGATGCCGTGCTGGAGGATGGCACGCCGTTCACCGGCTCGTGCCCCAATACCGGCTCCATGCGCGGGCTGACCACACCCGGCTCGCGGATATGGGTTTCCGAGCACGACAGCCCCACCCGCAAGTATCGGCACATGTTCGAGATGATCGAGGCGGACGGCACGCTCGTCGGCATCAATACCGGGCTTCCGAACCGCCTTGCCGAGGAAGCGATCCGCGCCGGGCTGCTCCCAAGCCTCACCGGCTATGAAACGATCCTGCGGGAGCAGCGATACGGCCGCAATTCGCGCATCGACTTCCTCCTGCTTGGCGAAGGCCTCCCCAATGCTTATGTCGAGGTCAAGAACGTGCATTTCATGCGCGAGCCGGGTCTTGCCGAATTTCCGGACACCGCCACGAAGCGCGGCGCCAAGCATCTCGAAGAGCTGGGCGACATGGCGGAAGCAGGTCACCGGGCGGTGATGCTCTATCTTGTGCAGCGGCAGGATTGCACGCGCTTCAGGATCTGCGCCGATCTCGACCCGCTTTATGCAGCCGCCTTCCGTCGAGCGACGGCCCGCGGAGTCGAGGCCTATGCGCTGCACTGCCGGGTAACACCGCATGAAATTGCCGCGACCGGGCTGATCGCCATGGACGAACCGGCCCCGGCTGTTTTATGAACGAAGAGATTGCGGGAAATAAACATGGTCAGTTACATTGAGGCGGTCTCCGCCCCTCCGAAGAATACGGGTGCGATCCGCCTCTATAGCGCGGAAGATTTCGTGGGCATGCGCAAGGCATGCCTCCTGACGGCGCGCTGCCTGGACGAGCTTGCGGCAATCGTCAAGCCGGGTGTCGCCACCAGCACGATCGACCGTTTCATCTTCGAATTCGGCATGGATCACGGCGCGCTTCCAGCGACGCTGAATTATCGCGGCTATACGAAATCCTCCTGTACCTCCATCAAT
Source organism: Rhizobium sp. LCM 4573 (assembly GCF_001854865.1). Taxonomy (GTDB): domain Bacteria; phylum Pseudomonadota; class Alphaproteobacteria; order Rhizobiales; family Rhizobiaceae; genus Neorhizobium. The sequence continues at coordinate 221,119 of NZ_MDDW01000005.1, forward strand.
CATGTCGTCTGTCATGGCATTCCGGACGACAAGCCGCTCCGCGAGGGTGATATCGTCAATATCGACGTTACCTATGTCCTGGACGGCTGGCACGGAGATTCGAGCCGGATGTATCCGGTGGGAGGCGTGAAACGCGCCGCCGAGCGTCTGCTGGAAGTCACCTATGAATGCCTTCTGCGCGGCATCGCGGCCGTCAGGCCTGGYGCCCGCACCGGAGCGATCGGCGAAGCCATCCAGACCTATGCCGAGGCAGAACGTTGCTCCGTGGTGCGCGATTTCTGCGGCCACGGCGTCGGCAGGCTCTTCCACGATTCGCCGAACATCCTGCATTACGGCCGCTCCGATGAAGGGCCAGAACTGAAAGAGGGTATGATCTTCACCATCGAGCCGATGATCAATCTCGGCAAGCCGCATGTGAAGGTCCTCTCCGACGGCTGGACGGCGGTCACCCGCGACCGTTCCCTTTCGGCGCAGTATGAACATACCGTCGGCGTCACGGCGACCGGTTGCGAGATCTTGACGCTGTCGCCGGACGGCTTGGACCGCCCCGGCTTGCCGCCGCTCCCGAGATAACCATGCCAGGTCGCCGCGACGCCCCGCCGGAAGATGACAATGAGTTCGCCTTCGACGGGATGGCGGACGAACGGGGCTTCTTCTCGGAAAGCATTTCGAAATCCCGGCCGCTGAAAAAATCCTCGCCGGCCCCGGCTGACGATAGCAAGCATGCGCATTATCACGGCCACCGCGAGCGGCTGCGCAACCGCTACCGGGAGCATGGCGATACTGCGCTCGCCGACTATGAAATCCTCGAACTGCTRCTCTTCCGGCTGATCCCGAGGCGCGACACGAAGCCGATTGCCAAGGCGCTGCTCGATCGCTTCGGCACGCTTGCCGGCGTATTCGGCGCGCCCGCCTCACTGTTGCAGGAGGTCAACGGCGTCGGCGAAACCGTGGCATTGGACCTGAAGCTCATCGCCACCGCCGGCCACCGGATGCTGAAAAGCGAGCTGCGCGGCAAGCAGGTGCTTTCCTCATGGTCGGCGGTGATCGACTATTGCCATGCGGCCATGGCCTACGAGGCACGCGAGCAGTTCCGCATCCTGTTCCTCGACAAGCGCAATGCCCTGATCGCCGACGAGGTGCAGGGCCAGGGCACGGTCGACCATACGCCCGTCTATCCACGGGAGGTGGTGCGCCGCGCTCTGGAACTTTCCGCCACCGCCATCATCCTGGTGCACAACCACCCGAGCGGCGACCCTACCCCGTCGCGCGCCGATATCGAGATGACCAAGACGATCATCGATACAGCCAAGCCTCTCGGCATCACCGTCCATGACCACATCATCATCGGCAAGGATGGCCATGCCAGCCTGAAAGGCCTCAGGCTGATCTGATCTCACGCCACCTGCACCAGGTGGCCTTCGGAAACCTCTCGGTATTCCCGCTTTGGCGGCCGGTAATCCATCGAACGCACCGGGCTCTTCAATTCCTCGTTCGAGATGCCCCGCCGGATGCCGCGGCGCGAAGGATCGGGCACGGGAACCGCCGACATCAGCTTCTTTGTGTAGGGATGCTGCGGGTTGTCGAAGACCGCCGCGCGCGGGCCGATCTCGACGATCTCGCCGAGATACATGACCGCCACGCGATGGCTTACCCGCTCCACCACGGCCATGTCGTGGCTGATGAAGAGGAAGGCGAGGTTCAAGCTCTGCTGCAGGTCGAGAAGCAGGTTGCAGACCTGCGCCTTGATCGATACGTCGAGCGCCGAAACGCTTTCGTCCGCCACGATAACCTTGGGATCGAGCGAGAGCGCGCGGGCGATGGCGATGCGCTGGCGCTGGCCACCTGAAAACTCGTGCGGATAACGCCCCATCATCGCCGGCGAAAGACCGACGCGCTCGAGCAGATCGGCCGTCTTGTCGCGAGCGTCCTTCGCGCTTCCGAGCTTGTGCTTGATGAAGGGCTCCGCGATCGCCGCACCCACAGTCATGCGCGGATTGAGGGAGGAGAACGGATCCTGGAAGATCATCTGCACGCTCTTGCGCAGATTGCGCAGGCCGGATTGGTCCAGCCGCCGCACATCATAGCCGTCGAGCAAGACTTCCCCGCTGGTCGGCTCGATCAGCCGCATGATTGAACGACCGGTTGTGGACTTGCCGCAGCCGGATTCACCGACCAGTGACAAGGTTTCGCCCTGGAAGAGATCAAAGGAGATATCCTCGACCGCATGCACGGCACCCGTCTGGCGCGAAAAGAGGCCGGAACGGATGGGGAAACGAGTCACGAGATTTTTCACCGACAGTACCGGCGTCTTGCCGGCGTCCACCGTCTCGGAAACTTCGGCCGGCTCCGCCGCCTCGCCGGTCCTGATATCGACGACCGGAAAGCGTGTCGGCCACTTGCGCTCCCTCATGGAACCGAGCTTCGGCACGGCCGAAAGCAGCGCGCGCGTATAAGGATGCCTGCCGCGCAGGAAGACCTCTTCCGTCAGCCCGCTCTCCACCTGCTCGCCGCGATACATCACGATCGTCCGGTCGGCGATCTCCGCCACCACGCCCATGTCATGGGTGATGAAGAGGACGGACATGCCCTCTTCTTCCTGCAGCACTTTGATGAGGTCGAGGATTTGTCCCTGAATGGTGACATCGAGCGCGGTTGTCGGCTCGTCGGCGATCAGCAGTTTCGGTTTCGAGGCAAGCGCCATGGCGATCATCACGCGCTGGCGCATGCCGCCGGAAAACTGGTGTGGGTACTCATCGAAGCGCGAACCGGCATTCGGGATGCGGACCTTTTCGAGCAGCCGAACGGTTTCGGCGCGCGCCTCCTGCTTGGACAACCCCTTGTGGCGGATCAGCACCTCGGAAATCTGCCGGCCGATCGTGAAGATCGGGTTCAGCGAGGTCATCGGCTCCTGGAAGATCATCGACGCATCGTTGCCGCGCACGCCACGCATCTCCTTCTCGGAAAGCGCAAGGATATCCTTGCCGGCAAGCCTAATATTTCCCTCGATCCGGCTTGAGCCCGGCGCCAGCAGCCGCATGATCGAAAGCGAGGTCACGCTCTTGCCCGAACCGCTCTCGCCGACGATCGCCACCGTCTCGCCCGCGCCCACATCGAAGGACATGCCGCGCACGACGCTTTTCCAGCCGCCATCGACGAGGAAGGAGGTGGTGAGGTTCTCGACGGAGAGGACGGGGGATTCGCTCATTGCGGTTTCCATGGGGTTGCGAAGGATGCGGAGGGGCGGCCTTCCGCCTCCCGTGCAGCTTCGAGTTCGGCAATCTTCTGGTCGATGACGCGGCGGTCGAGCATCCCGTGCGGGTTCTCGCGCGTCGGCATGGTCTCGGCCACATACAGGTAGCGCTCCTGCGCCACGGCATAGAGACGGCGCAGCTCGGCAAGCGGATCGGCGTGGTCGTCAGCGTTGATCTTGAGCCAGGGATAATCCTGGTCGCGATAGATGACGAGCGCGGCGGACTGCCTGCCGCGCTTGTCGCCGCCAGCCGCCTCGCCCGCATCCATCGCGTCGAGCAGGCGTTCGGCCAGGGGCGCTCCTGCCGCGGCGCGTTCCTTGTAGACCCGCAGCGTTTCGGCAATCACCTGCGGCCCGGCAAGCATGTTGCCGGCAACCGAGACGTTCTCCTCCACGAGATGCCCTGCCCAGTCGATGCAGCTCTCACCTGTAAAGGCGGCGTTGCGACCCTCGGCATCGATCAGATGCATCTGACGCTGGCGGTGGCCGCCGTCGCGCGCGGTGAGCATCTCGATGATCTCCCCCGGCGATTTACCCTCCTCGAGAAGCTTCAAGCCGTCGGTGCCGTAGAGCGGGCTCACAAAGGCCTGGGTGGCGATGGCGCCCACCCTGCCCTTGATATGCGGCACCGCGCAGCCGACTGCGAAGAAGCGGCTGGCGACGGCAACGCCGAAATGGCCGCTCTCGGGATCGCGCGCGACGATCGACCAGGTCATGCCCTACCTCCCGACCGCATAGGCCTGCATGAGCCGCGGTGTGGCAGCGGCGCGCAGGAGGCCGTCCGCATCGCGGCGCGCTGCCGTCAGGCGGCCGACGCTCCAAGGATCGGCGACGGTGACCTTGTGGCCGCGGCGGCGCAATTCATCGAGCGTGGCGGCGCCGATATTGCTTTCGACCATGATCTCGCCCGGCGAGCTGGTACGCGGATAAAAGGAGCCGGGGAAATGTGAGGTGTGGAAGAGCGGCATGTCGATCGCCGCCTGCAGGTTCTTGCCGTGATGCGCGTAACGCAGGAAGAACGGTAGCTGCCACTGGTCCTGCTGATCGCCGCCCGGTGTGCCGAAGGCGAGTGTCGGACGCCCCTCATGCAACGCGAGCGACGGCGTAAGCGTGGTGCGCGGACGCTTGCCTGGAGCGAGAGACGTCGGCAGGCCCGGTTTCAACCAGAACATCTGTGCCCGCGAATTCAGCGCGAACCCTAGGCCGGGAACAATGGGCGAGGATTGCAGCCAGCCGCCGGATGGCGTGGTCGAGACCATGTTGCCCCAGCGGTCGATGACGTCGATATGGACCGTGTCGCCCTTCTTTTCGGAAAGGTGCGCCATGGTCGGCTCATAGACGGCGCCCTTGCCGCTCATTTCGGCGAGCATCGACAGGGTCAGATCGAACTGGTTGTCATAGCCCGGCACCCGGCCCGGCCGAAGTTCGAGCGACGCTTCCTTGCCGATCAGCTTGCGGCGCTCGTCGTTATAGCCGTCGGAAAGCAGGTATTCGGTCGGCACCTGCGCGAATTCCGGATCGCCGTAATAGACCTCGCGATCGGCGAAGGCGAGCTTCATGGCTTCCACGACGTGGTGCACGAAATCCGGCCCGGCCGGATCCATGGCAGCGATATCAAATCCCTTGAGCAGTGCCAGAGACTGCAGGAGTACCGGGCCCTGCCCCCAGGCTGGCGTCTTGGCGACCGTCCAGTCGTGGTAATCAAAGGTCTGCGGGGCTTCGATCGTCGCCCGCCAGTTGGCCATGTCTTCCGCCGTCAGCACGCCCTTGTGGCGAGAGCCGCTCGCATCCATTACCTCGGCGTCGCGCAGATAGGTATCGATCGCCTCCGCCACGAAGCCGCGATAGAAGGCGTCCCGCGCCGCTTCGATCTGGTTTTCGCGGCCGCTCTTGGCTTCGGCTTCCGCGATGATCCGCTTCCAGGTCTCTGCCAGAACAGGATTCTTGAAGTTGGAATGCGGCTCCGGCACAGAGCCGCCCGGCATCCAGGTCTCGTAGGAGGTCGGCCACTCCTTCTCGAAGAATTCCGCCAGTCCCTTGATGGTGGCCGAAACGCGCGGCAGCATGGGATGYCCGTGCTCGGCATAATAGATAGCCGGCTCAAGAACCTCTCGCACGCTCATCGTGCCGTAGTCGCGCAGCATCAGCATCCAGCCGTCGAAGGCGCCGGGAATCACCGTGGCGAGCAATCCATCGCCAGGAATGAGCTTCAGCCCCTCGGCGGTATAGTGCTCGATGGTCGCGCCGGCAGGCGCCGGTCCCTGCGCGCAGATGACCTCCACCTTGTCCTTTCTCTTCGAATAGATAACCGCCGGCATGTCGCCGCCGGGCCCGACCAGATGCGGTTCGACGATCTGCAGCACGAAGCCGGTTGCGACCGCCGCATCGAAGGCATTGCCGCCCTTTTCGAGGATCGCCATGCCGACCGCGGAAGCGATCCAGTGGGTGGAGGTGACGACGCCGAACGTGCCGAGGATTTCGGGTCTCGTGGTGAATTCAGTCATTCCATTCGTCCTTTATGAAACTCATGCTTCGCGGGGATCCAGCGCGTCGCGAAGGCCGTCGCCGAGCAAATTGAAGCCGATAACGACAAGGAAGATCGCCGCCCCCGGCCACATCGCCATCCAGGGCGCCTGTGTCAGGAAATTCTTGGCGACGTTCAGCATCGACCCCCAGCTCGGTGCCGGCGGCTGCTGGCCGAGGCCGAGGAAGGAAAGGCTCGCCTCGGCGATGATGGCGGTTGCGACCGTCAGTGTCGCCTGTACGATGATCGGCGCGAAGACGTTCGGCAGGATATAACGGGTCATGATGTCGACATGGCCGAGACCGATGGCGCGAGCGCCTTCCACATAATCCTCCGTCTTGACCGCCAGCACCTGGCCGCGCGTGAGCCGCACGAAGATGGGCATGGCCGAGAGGCCGATCGCGATCATCGCGTTCATCAGGCTGGGGCCAAGGAAGGCTGCAAGCGCGATTGCGGTAATGAGGAAGGGCATGGCAAGCAGCGCCTCGGTAATGCGCGAGATCACCATGTCCACCCAGCCGCCGAAATAGCCCGAGACGAGCCCGAAGGGCACGCCGATGACGACGGCGATGGCAACCGAGACCACGCCGGCGAGAAGCGAGGCCTGTGCGCCCCAGATCATCCGCGAGAGGATGTCGCGGCCGATGTCGTCAGTGCCCAGCCAGTGGGCGGCCGATGGCGCCTTGCGGATGGCGGACCAGCTCGTCGCCAGCGGATCGGAGATCGGCAGGACTGGAGCAAGCACGGCGAGTGCGGTGAAAAAGAGGATGATGATGAGACCGACGAGAGCGCTCCCGTTAGCCTTCATCTTGCGCCAGGCGCGGCTCGGTTCGCGCGCCGCTACGGGCACGGTATCTTGAAGCACGGTCATAGGGTCGCCCTCAGACGCGGATTGAGCAGAACATAGAGAACGTCCGCCACGAGGTTCATCAGGATGAAGCCGACTGCCGTGCAAAGCACGATGCCTTGCACGACCGCATAGTCTCGGTTGAAGACGGCATCGACAATCAGCTTGCCGAAACCGGGAATGGTGAAGATCTGCTCGGTCAGCACAGCCCCGGCCAGAAGCTCGCCGAAGAGCAGCGCCGAGAGCGTCACCACYGGCAGCAGCGCATTGCGAAATCCGTGGCTGAGGATGACTTCGCGCGGCGAAAGCCCCTTGGCCCGAGCGGTGCGGATATAGTCGGCGCTGAGCACGCCAAGCATGGCCGAACGGGTATGGCGCATCACCTGCGCCGCGAGCGCGGTCGCCAGCACGAAAGCCGGCATGATCATCGTCTGGACGGAGCGCACGGGATCGACGAAGATGGATTCATATCCCGATGCCGGCAGCCAGCCGAGCTGCACCGAGACCAGCAGGATCAGCATGATCCCGAGCCAGAAGTTCGGCACGGAAAGGCCCGAGAGCGCCACGATATTTGCGATGTAATCGAGAACGGTGTTCTTCTTCACCGCGGCGAGAATGCCCATCGGAATGCCGATCAACAGAGAGATGACCATCGCCATTACGGCGAGCTGAATCGTTACCGGCAGCTTTTCCATCACGAGTTCGAGCACCGGCTGGTTGGTGCGCAGCGATATGCCGAAATCGCCGGTCACGATACCGCCGAGCCAATGGATGTACTGTACCGGAACCGGGTCGTTCAGATGGTATTTTTCCCGCAGGAATTCGATCGTCGCCGGGTCGCGCTCCTCGCCGGCCATGGCCAGAATGGGATCGCCGGGCAAGAGCTTCTGCAGCGAGAAGACGAAGATGGAAATGATCAGCAGTGTCGGGATCGCGACCAGCAATCGCTTTCCGATATAGACAGGCATGGCGTGCCCTCATTTCTTGAAAGGAACGCCGCGCGGACCGTGACCGATCCGCGCGGTCGGAAAGAGATCAGCCTTCGTTCTTCACGCCCTGGAGGCGGATCATGCCGTCCGGCGACGGCACGAAGCCGGTGACGCTCCTTTTGGAGGCCCATATCCAGGACTGATGGCCGAGGTAGATGATCGGCAGGTCATCGTTGAGGATGACGCTGGCGGCATCGTATTTTTCCTTGCGAACCTCGTCATCCGTCGAAGCGCGCGCCTCGTTAAGCAGCTTGTCGACTTCCGCGTTGCAGTACTTGGTGTCGTTGATGCCGCCGCCGCAGGAGATGAACTGATGGATATTGCCGTCGGGGTCGACGCGGCCGGACCAGTCGGAGCGGCTGAGCTGATAGTTGCCGCGGGTCTGCTCATCCAGAAGCGTTGCGAACTCCGTGGATTTCAGGCTCACGTCGAAACCGGCCTCGGCAACCATCGACTGGACGATCTGCATCATCTGGGCCGCGACGGGATTGTTCGGAACCTGCAGCTCGACCGGCACGCGCTCGAAGCCTGCTTCCTTGATAAGGGCCTTGGCTTTATCAAGGTCGCGGGGCTGCACGGGGAGGTCCTTGTTGTACCAGGGGCTGGTCGGCGGGAACGGCTGGTTGCCGGCAACCGCCGTGCCTTCATAGACGATCTGGTTCAAGGCATCGCGGTCGATCGCCAGCGAGAAGGCCTGACGCAGGCGCTTGTCCTTGCCGAACGGGTTGTCGGCGCGCGGCCCGTTGGCGATATTGGTATAGAGCGCCATGTAGCCGATGTTCACGACGGCCTGATAATTGAGCGCTGCGTCGTCCTTCACCGAGGCGGCATCGGTCGCGGCAAGACGCTCGATCATGTCCAGATCGCCGGCGCGCAGGTTGGCCAGACGAACCGTGGTATCCGGGATCGGAAGATAGGTGACCTTGTCGATGAAGACATTGTCCTTGTTCCAGTAGTCCTGGAACTTCTCCAGCACGATGCGGTCCTGCTGGATGCGCTCGACGAACTTGAACGGGCCCGCGCAGACCGGCTTGTTGCCGAAATTGGCGCCGAGTTCCTGGGCGGCTTTCGGTGAGACGATCATGCCGGCGCGGTCGGAAAGCTGGGCGAGCAGCGTCACATCGGGCTGTTTCAGCGTGAACTTGACTTCGTAGTCGCCGGCCGCCTCTACCTTCTCCACGGAAGCAAGCTCGCTCTTGCGGCGCGATTCCGGCAGGGTCATGTTGCGTTCGATGGTCGCGACCACGGCCTTTGCATCGAAATCCGTGCCATCGTGGAACTTCACGCCCTCCCGGAGCTTCATGGTCAGCTCCTTGGCGTCAGCGGACCAGTTCCATTCCGTCGCGAGCTGCGGCACGATCTTCAGGTCCGGCGAGACATCGACCAGCTTGTCGCACATCGCGGTATAGACGATGCGGCCGACGAAAGTTCGGGACTGGGCGGGATCGAGGACGTCGGGATCGTCCTGGAGGCCGATGCGCAGTTCGGCGGAAGCGGCCGGAAAGGCCAGGAAAGCGCCGGCCAGCAGCGCCGCTGTGAGCTTGAAAATGGGTTTCATCCGATTATCCTCTGTTCTGTTCCCGTTTTTGTTCTTTGCCGGTTCACGGCCTGCGGGGCTTCGAAAGCCCCTGCCCTCAGCCGGTTTCGCTGAGGGAATTCAGCTCCTCATGCTCCATCGATGTGACGCGGATGAGCACTTCCTGTAGCCCCAGAAGATGCTCGCGYATGGCCTCGCCCGCCCGAGCCGGATCGCGGGCCGCGATGGCATCGACGATGCGTTCATGCTGCACATGGATGACACCCTGATCCCGCCGGCTGCTGCGGGCGCGCTCGCGGATCACCTGCCAGGCATCGTCCTCGCGGACACGGTTGATGACGTCGAAGACCGTCAGGAAAAGCTGGTTGCCGGCGCTCTGGGCGATCTGCCGATGAAAGGCGCTGTCCCAGAGCTCCTTGGCGTCCGCATCGTCGCTCTCGGTGATCTTGCGGCAAATCTCCCGCATCTTCTCCACATCGCGAGGCTTTGCACGCAGCGCGGCGAGCTGCGCGAGTTGGGGCTCGACGCGCAGGCGCACCTCCATGATCTCCAGGAAATCGGTCCCCGCAACGATCCGGCCGAGGTGGCCGTCCCAATCGCTGGGACGCTCGCCGACGAAGGTGCCGGAACCCTGCCGGCGCCAGACCGAGCCTTCCGCCTCCAACACTTCCAGCGCCCGCCGGACCGCCCGGCGACCGATGCCGAGCATTTCAGCCAAGGCCCGCTCGGTCGGGAGGCGGCCATCGCTGGCGAGTTCGCCCGCCTGCAAAAGCTCTCTCAGCTTGTCCAGCGCATATACCGAGTTGTTGGAAGCGCTCCCCTCTGCCACCTGCACCATCACTTGAACCAATTTTCGATTGGTTCAGTTGGATGGCATTTCAACGCCCACGTCAAGCCGATTTTTCAGCAAATTTCCCAATGCCTATAATTACGGCAATTTCCTTTCGTCGAGATCGGAAAACATGCAATCAATTGGTTAGGATGACCTGCTATGGATTGACGCGAAACGCCTATTGCAGTGCAGTAGACGCTCTTGTTCGAAAGCGGAGCTTTCCATGAACCATTACGACCTCATCGTCGTCGGCAGCGGACCAGCCGGACGCCGCGCGGCCATCCAGGCAGCAAAACTCGAAAAGAAGGTGCTCGTCGTCGAGCAGGGCAAACGCGTCGGCGGCGTTTCCGTCCACACCGGCACCATCCCTTCCAAGACGATCCGCGAGACGGCTCTCAACCTGTCCGGCTGGCGCGAGCGGGGATTTTACGGCCGCTCGTATCGGGTGAAGCAGGAGATCAGCGCCGACGACCTGCGGCGCCGCCTGCTGATTACCCTCGACCACGAAGTGGAAGTACTGGAGCATCAGTTTGCCCGCAACCGCGTGCAGAGCATCCGTGGCCATGCGAGCTTCGTGACGCCCGATACTATGTTGATCGTCAAGGATGACGGCGAGGAACTGCATGTGCAGGGCACGTCCATCCTGCTTGCGGTAGGCACCAAGCCCTATCGGCCCGAAACCATTCCCTTCGACGGCAAGACCGTAGTCGACAGCGACGAGCTTCTCGATCTCGAGGACCTGCCCCGTTCGATCGTAGTGATCGGCGCCGGCGTCATCGGCATCGAATACGCAACCATCTTCAGCGCCCTCGACATCGCAGTTACCGTGATCGATCCCAAGCCGGCAATCCTCGACTTCATCGACAGGGAGATCGTCGAGGATTTCATCTACCAGCTGCGCGACCGCAATATGAAGCTGCTGCTCGGCCAGAAGGCCGAAAAGGTGGAAAAACTGGACAATGGCAAAGTGTCGGTGACGCTGGACAACGGCCGCCGCGTCCTCACGGACATGGTTCTCTTCTCTGCCGGCCGCATGGGCGCGACCGACACGCTCAATCTCGCCGCCGCGGGCCTCGAGGCAGACAGCCGTGGGCGGCTGAAGGTCAATCCTGAAACCTTCCAGACGTCTGTCCCGCATATCTTCGCGGCAGGCGATGTCATCGGCTTCCCGAGCCTTGCCTCCACGTCCATGGAACAGGGCCGCATTGCCGCCCGGGTCGCCGTGGGCACCATCGCCATGGAGCCGCAGAAATATTTCCCCTATGGCATCTACGCCGTGCCTGAAATATCCACATGCGGCCTGACCGAGGAGGAGGTGAAAGAGCGCGGTATCCGTTACGAAATCGGCATCGCCCGCTTCCGCGAGACCTCGCGCGGCCACATCATGGGCCTCGACACCGGCCTCCTGAAGCTGATCTTCTCGATGAAGACGCGCCGCCTGCTCGGCGTCCATATCGTCGGTGAAGGCGCAACCGAACTGGTGCATATCGGCCAGGCGGTGCTGAACCTCAAAGGCACGGTCGAATACTTCGTCGAGAACACCTTCAACTATCCGACCCTCGCCGAGGCCTACAAGATCGCCGGCCTGGACGCATGGAACCGCATGGGCGAACGACCGAAGGAAGCGCCGGTCGCAACCGCGCAATCGCTCGATCCCGCCACCTCGGATACGAAAAAAGCCGCCTCGAAGTGAAGCGGCTTTCAACGGATTTCCTATGAGCCCGCCTTTCGGCGGGCTTTTTGCTGCCGGCTCGCGCTCAGCTCAGCGTACCGAGGCCGCTGCCCCAGGGGCCGTGATGCTTGTCGACGCCGTCGAGGCGGTCGAATCCGTGCGCGCCGAAGAAGTCGCGCTGCGCCTGGATGAGGTTCGCCGTGCCGCGTCCGCGGCGATAGGCATCGAAATAGGAAAGCGCCGAGGAAAGCGCCGGCACCGGCAGGCCGGAGAGCGCGGCATAGGAGACCACGCGGCGCAGCGCCCCGTCCGTCTCCTTCACCATCTTGGAGAAGGCCGGCGTGACGATGAGGTTCGGCACGTCCGGGTCCTTGGTGAAGGCTGAGGTGATCTCGTCCAGGAACTGCGAGCGGATGATGCAGCCGGCGCGCCAGATCTTGGCGATCGTCGGCATCGGCAGGTTCCAGTTGTATTCCTCGGATGCCGCGGCCATCACCGCGAACCCTTGTGCATAGGCGCCGATCTTGGCGGCGAGCAGCGCGTTTTCGAGATCGGCGAGGAACACCATTCCATCCTTCGGCCGCTCGACCGGCTTCGGCAGGCCGAAGAGCTTTTCGGCAGCCAGACGCTCGGTTCTCTGCGAGGAGAGGATACGGCCGGCGACGGCGGCTTCGATGGCGGTTGCCGCGACGCCCATGTTCTGGGCTTCGATGACCGACCACTTGCCGGTGCCCTTCTGGCCGGCGGCATCGACGATCACATCCACCATCGGCTTGCCGGAGATCGGATCGGTCGCCTTCAGAACCTTCTCGGTGATCTCGATCAGGTAGGAATTGAGCCTGCCCGTATTCCATTTGCCGAAGACGTCGCCGATCTCGGCGGCGCTCATGCCGAGCCCGTCGCGCAGGATGCCGTAGATTTCGGCGATCATCTGCATGTCGGCATATTCGATGCCGTTATGGATGGTCTTGACGAAGTGGCCGGCGCCGTTTTCGCCGAGCCAGGCGACGCAAGGCTCGTTATTGAACTTGGCGGAGATCGAGGTCAGCACGCTCTCGACGCGCTTCCAGCTCTCTTCCGTGCCGCCGACCATGATCGAGGGGCCATGGCGGGCACCTTCCTCGCCGCCGGAAACGCCCATGCCGATGAAGGTGAGGCCGCTATCCTTGAGATTGTCGAAACGGCGCATCGTATCGCGGAAATTCGCGTTGCCGGCATCGATCATGATATCGCCGGCCGTAAGGTGCGGCTTCAGGAGTTCCATCTGCTGATCAACGGGATCGCCGGCCTTGATCATGATGATGATCGGCCGCGGCGGGCGGATGGCGGCGACGAAATCTTCCAGCGTCTCGCAGGGGATGATCTTGCCCTGCAGCTCTCCCGCCTCGGCGTAGAAATTGCGCGTCGCCTCGGGAGTTCGGTTGAAAACGGCGATTTTGTTGCCCTTTTCAGCGATGTTGAGCGCAAGGTTCGAGCCCATGACGCCAAGACCGATAAGGCCGATTTCTGCCTGTTCCACGGATGTGCCTCCTGTTAGAGATTGGGGGCTTTTTGGCACTCTAATCCGCAAACGGCAAGGCGCGCTTCGGATTAAACGATTAAATTTACGCGACACACCGTGTCATGGAGAGAAACGCGCCCGGTCCGCGGGCAATCGCTATGGATTGCTCATTTACAGGGAACAATCCGGCACTTCGGCATCTTATGCGGCAGGTTTGGTCTATTGCCATCGCAACAGGCTTGTTCTAGCTTTGTTCCGGTTCGCATCGAATGTGGAGATTACCCCATGTCGCTCATGTCTGCCCGCATCGTCCATATCGGCATCGATCGGAACTGGAAGGAGATCTATGCCTTTGCCTCGAGGCCGGAAAACATGCCCGCCTGGGCATCGGGCCTCGCTTCGGGATTGGATCGCCAAGGAGAGGACTGGATCGGCGACGGCGGGCCGATCGGCAAGGTAAGGGTGCGCTTTGCTCCGGCCAACGATTTCGGCGTCATGGACCATAGCGTGACGATGGAAAACGGGCTGGTGGTCGAAAACGCCCTGCGTGTCATTCCGAATGGCGACGGAGCGGAGGTCATGTTCGCGCTCCTGAAGCGGCCGGATATGGATGAAGCCGGTTTCGAAGCCGATGCCGCCCATGTGCGGAAAGACCTCGAGACGCTGAAGCGGCTTATGGAACAGCAATGACGGGAGAGAACCGATGAGCAGTAAGGGTGCCGATCGCAAGATCGACTATGTCGAATTCCATGTAAGGGATATCCAGCCGATGAAAGCCTTTTACGGCTCCGTCTTCGGCTGGACCTTCACCGATTACGGGCCGGACTATTGCGAGTTCCAGGATGGCCGGCTGACCGGCGGTTTCGCCAAGGCACATACGGTATCGCCGAAGGGCGGAGCGCTCGTCATCCTCTTCGCCGACGATCTGGAAGACGCCGTCGCACGCGTGGAAAAGGCTGGTGGCAGCATCAGCCGGCCGGTCTTCTCCTTCCCCGGCGGCCGCCGTTTCCATTTCGTCGATCCGGAAGGATACGAGTTGGGCGTGTGGTCGGATAGATGAGCATGCCATTCTGGCGTCCAGGCGGGAAAATATACTACCTTCGTACCTGAATGGAGCGCGTCATGGGCCTGCACAGGCTGGAAATCGGGCTTACGGATGAACTGCTGTCGAGAATCGACCGCGTCTCGACGCAGACCAACCACACGCGAACGGAAGTGGTGATCGAGACCCTCGAGGATCACCTGCCTGAGGAGGTTGATGACTCCCAGGCGGGAATTTCAGCACGAAAAGCGCTTCTGGACGACATTGTAGAGCGTGGCTCCAAACTCGGCAGCGGCCGCTCGCAGGAGGATATCGATCGGCAAATCCGTGAGTTTCGCGGAGATCGATAAGGCGCCGCCGAAATCGGTGCCGAGCTGAACATGAAGCTTCTCGATGCCCTGCACGTCGCGACGGCGGAAGCCCTAAATTGCGGTGTTTTCCTGACGAACGACCGGGGCATTCGCGTTCCGGAGGGGATCGAAATTCACCACCTTTCCCACTCCGGCTAGCCTGGYCGCGCCGAGCTGCAATGCGGATCGAGGCACTCAGGCGGCGCTTGAGCGTCGTCTCCGATCGGCGGTTTCCTGCATTACGACAAGCGCGCCGATGAGCTGCGAAGAACCGGAAAAGCACGGCGACATGCGGCAATGAATGACGATCGTCTGGCCGTTGAGCTGATCTGCATAGGTAAACGCCGCACTTTCGCCGGCGAAACAGCGGTCGAGATTTTCCTTGAACTCCTGACGGAACCGGTGAATGCCGACGAGCTCCGCGATATGCCGGCCGATCAGTGCCTCACGCGGGAGATCGTGACGGCTGGCATTCATCTCGTTGGAATAGAAAACCCGATAGCCGGGCGCAATGACCATCACACGGTCGGAAATGCGGTTGAGGAGAGCGTCGTCCAGAACCCCGCCGACCGTCACGTCGCCGATCGCGGAGCCGGTATCCGCTCCCGGTTGTTCGCGACGCCTGCCGGATTGCTGGATTTCGGGAGAAACATAGCGCTCCACCAACGTCTGCAGCAGATAGCCGTTCCGCCGCACGCAGCCGCCGTCGTCCGCTTCTTCGTTCAGGAGATCCAGTGCGAACTGGAATTGTGCCTGGATACTGGCCGGGTCGCTTGCCTGACTTTCGAAAATCGCCTTCAACAAGGGGTCGAGTTCGCGATCCAGCCGTGCCATGGCCGCCGCATCGCCGCGATCGATTGCATTGAGCAGCTCGGCATGTTTGGACCAGAAAAGGTCGATCAAGGCTTGCACGCCACCATCCTCCAAGAAATAGCAGGAGATGCCGCTCTGCGGCAAACTCTCCAGAGGAATCGCCAGTTTCCCTACTCTAACGTGCTGCAAACTGTTTGAAAACAGCGCCTAAGACGGGCCTCTCGCAATGCAACCTCAGCAGATCGCAAGAGCGAAAGTTGGGCTGGCTGCTCAGAGAGTTTTCTTGATCGCCCAGCGATCGTGATACCAGAGCCATTGTTCCGGATATTCGCGCACCCAGCTTTCCACCTTGTCGTTCAGCATCTGCGCCGTGGCCTCCACGTCGAGATTACCGCGTTCATCGCGCGGAAGCTCGACCCGCGGCTCGATCTCCAGCCGGTAGCGATTGTCCGGAAGGCGGATGCAGCGGGCCGGATAGACCTCGCAATTGAACTGGCGGGAAAGCTTGGCGAGCAGCGGATTGGTACGCACCGGCCTGCCGAAGAAAGTGGTCGTAAGGCCCTTCTTGAATTTCTGATCGACCAGAACGCCGACGCCGCCCCCAGCTTCCAACCGCCGCGCCAGCGCGAACGAGGAGCCGGCATGGGAGGGAACCAGCTGCCCCATGCGGGCGCTGCGGAACGAGAAGACCTTGTCCGCGATGTAAGGATTGTTCGGCGGCCGGAAGAGCACCATCACTTCCAGCCCGAAGGCCTTGCCCGCGACCGGCAGCAGTTCGAAATTCCCGGTATGGGCGGTGAAGACGATGAAGGGTCGCGGATTGTCGCGCAAGTCCAGGAAGATCGGAATGCCGGAGACTTCCACCCTGCCCGGCTTCTGGCTCTCCGGGTCGAAGTCGAAAAGCCGGTCGAGGAAGACGTATTCGGTCGCTAGGCGCCCCATGTGGCCCCAGCTCGCCACCGCGATCTCTTCGAGCTCGCTCTCGCTTTTCTCGGGAAAGGCGTTGCGCAGATTGGTGAGCATCAGCTTGTGGCGGGGCAGATGCGGGCCAACCTTGCGCGCGAGCCGGTCGGCGAAGCGGATCGCGGGATCGGCCGGAAACACCTTCAGGAGATTCAGGAACCCGAACGCCGCCTGCGCCACCGCCCATTGCTGGAAGTTGCGAAGCGCCAGAACGATCCGGATCAGAAACATCTTCACGGGCGATCAGTCCATACGCAGTATGATCTTGCCGAAGACCTGGCGGGTCTCCATGCGCGCCAGCGCCTTGTCGATTTCATCGAAGGTGACTTCCGTATCGATGACGGGATGAACGATCCCCCGCGCCATCTTCTGCATGGCATCCGCCATGTTCTCCATCCGGCAACCGAAGGAGCCCAGCAGCTTGAGCTGCTGCTGGAAGAGCATCATCAGATTGATTTCGGTCGAAACGCCGGAAGTCGATCCGCAGGTAACGAGCCGCCCTCCCCGCTTGAGCGAGAACATCGAACCCGCCCAGGTATCCTTGCCGACATGTTCGAAGACGACGTCGACGCCCTTCTTCTTGGTGAGCTTGCGCACCACGCCCTCGAAGCGATCGGTGCGGTAGTTGATGACGTGATCGGCACCGAGCGCCTTGGCGCGTTCGATCTTGTCATCGGAACCGACTGTGGTGATGACCGTGCAGCCGATCTTCTTGGCAAGCTGGATCGCCGCGGTGCCGATGCCGGAGCCGCCCGCGTGCACGAGGATCGTTTCGCCGGGTTGCAGCTTGGCGTTATCGAAAAGCATATGCTCGACGGTACCGAAGGTCACCGGCGCCAGTGCCGCGCCGACGGCGTCCACGCCCGGAGGCGCCGGTACCAGCAAACGCGCCGGCAGGTTGGCTTTCTCCTGCGCGAAACCGTCGAGATGGAAGCCATGCACGCCGGAGACGTTCTCGCAGAGATTGTCCCGCTTCTCGCGGCAAGGCTTGCAGAGGCCGCAGGTGCGCGCGCCGTAGATCGACACGAGCTGGCCGGGCAGCACGTTCGAAACGCCGGGACCGATCGCCTCGACGACGCCGGAAGCTTCCGCCCCGATCGTCAGCGGCATCTTCCGCTTGGCGAATGCCATGCCGCGCCAGCCCCATACATCGATATGGTTGAGTGCCACGGCCTTGACGCGCAAGGTCACTTCGCCCGGACCCGGTGCTTCCGGTTCCGGAATATCCACGGCCTCGAGCCTGCGGTCGTCGATCAATTGCAAAGCGCGCATGGTTTCACGTTTCCTTCCGGATTCATCAGGTCGGCGTGGCCCTGTCATACACCAAATGGCATGCCCATCCTCGGGGTAAACCCGAGGACGTCCCGAGCATCTACCGCACCTTCGTTCTTTTATCGACGTTGGTAGCTCCTCGGCACGGGGGCCGAGGATGACGTCTTATTCGTGGCGGTGGCCTTAGACCGGTTCCAGCGTCATGACAAGGCTGGCGTTCTGCCCGCCGAAGCCGAAGGAATTGGAAAGCACGGCATTGACCTGCGCGTCCCGCTTCTTGGCCGGCACCACGTCGAGCTCAATCGTCGGATCGGGATTGACGTAGTTGATGGTGGGCGGCAGCGTGCCGGTCAACATGGTCTGGATCGAGAACACGGCCTCGACGGCGCCCGCCGCGGTAAGCGTGTGGCCGATCATCGACTTGTTGGAAGAGACCGGAATACCCTTCAGCCTGCCACCGAAGACGGCAAGCATGGAGCTGTATTCCATCTTGTCGTTTTCCGGCGTCGAAGTGCCGTGCGCATTGATGTAGCCGATACCGCTCTCATCCATGCCCGCATCGCTGAGTGCCGCGCGGATCGTGGCGATCGCCRGCCCGCCGTCCGGCGAGGAGCGCGTGCGGTGGAAATGGTCGGCCTTCTCGCCGCAGCCTTTGAGGATACCGAGCACCTTGGCGCCACGTGCGATCGCGGCCTCGAGCGATTCCAGCACCAGCGTCGCCGCGCCCTCGGCGATGACGAAACCGTCACGATCCTTGCTGAACGGCTTGGAAGCCTTTTCCGGCGGGTCGTTCTGCGTGGAAAGGGCCGAAAGAAGCGAGAAGCGGATGAGCGCCTCTGCACTCACCGAACCGTCCGTGGCGACCACCAGCGAGCGTTCGGTGCGGCCCTGCCGGATCGCCTCGACACCGAGCTGGATTGCCGTGGCGCCCGAGGCGCAGGCCGTGGAAAGAGTTACCGGCAGGCCGCGCGTTCCGAATTTGTCCGCAAGACGCTCCGAAATGGAGCCGAACTGCACAGCCTCGAGGAAGACGGGATCAGGGCGTTCGCGCATGGCCGCCAGGAAGCGGTCATAGACATCTCCCGGCTGCTTCGAGGCAGGCGCACGGTCGGCGAGCGCGAAACGGTCGGACCATTCCGGCTCGACAGGCGGCGCGGCAAGGAAGAGCGGCCCCTCGAAATCGCCGGAAAGACCGGCCTGGGCAAGCGCCTCCGTCGTCGTCTCCCGCGCAAACGCATAGGAGCGCTCCACGGCGTTTTCCGCCGGAACCGAGATGAAATCCACCGTGCCGCTGATGCGGGTGGAAAGCCCGTCGGTCGGGAAGCGGCTGATCTTGTGGATGCCCGACGTACCGGACGTCAACGCGGCCCAGTTGTCCGCAAGCCCCTGGCCGAGCGAGGTGATGACGCCCATGCCGGTGACCGCCACGATCGGCCGGCCCAGGTGATCCTTGAAGCGATTGTCGCTCATAACGCTCTCCTTCACGCGTCCGCCGAAAGCACTGCAAGGCCTTCGCCGCGCGTATAACCGACGGTCGTCACCACCGCATGTTTCGCCGGTGCCGGCATCGGCTGCTCGTTTGCCGGGTCGAATGCCGGAACTTTTGCGCCGCCTTCAAGGCTGAGAGCCGCAAGCGCGAGCCCCAGCGGAAACTGCGCTTCCATTCCGTGCCCCATCACACCGCCATAGCCGCGGATCGTGGAACCCGGAAATTCCTTTTCGAGAACCGCCTTCTCGCGGGCGACCAGGTCCACAACGCCGCTTGCTCCGGAGAATACGACCGTCTCCGACGCCGTGGCATCCGATGTCAAACCGGCAAGACGGGTAAGGCGCTTTTCCAGTCTGCCCTCATCGCGATTGCCGCGGTCGCCTTCGATCGCGTCGATCACGGCGTAGATATGCGCGCCACGCGCCTCCGCATGAGCACGCGATTCCAGTACCAGGAAGGCACCGACGGAACCCATGATCATGCCGCCGCCATTCTCGTCGGAGCGCGACCAGAGAGGATGCCATTCGCCGGTCGCATGTGCGCGGATGCCCTCGACCAGCAGGATGATGTCGGCGCGCTCGGCAACGAAGGCGCCGCCCACGAGACTGTGGGTGGACTGGCCGGCCTTGATCCGATGGAACGCCGTCTCCACCGCCGAGATGCCGGCCGCCTCCTCGCCCATAAAGGTGCGGGAAGAACCGGTCACCTTGTGGACGATGGAGATATTGCCCGCAAGCAGGTTCGAAAGCTGGGCAAGGAAGAGCGTCGGCCTAAGCTCGGTCGTGAGCTTCTCGTTGAGGAGGATTTCACGGTCGTTGCGCTTCAGCGCCTCGTCAACGATCAGCGAATCCACGTTGATGTCGCGTTCGCCGCCGCCGGCCGCCACGATCATGTCCATGGAGGCGCAGGCGTCCGCATCCGTCTTCAGGCCGGCATCGTCGAGCGCAAGCCCTGCGGAAAACACGCCGAGACGCTGCCAGTTCTCCATCTGGCGCTGGTCGCCACGCTTGGCGATCTGCAACGACCAATCGATTTCCGGCATCGGATGGACCGGATAGGGCGCGAAACGCTCGGTATCCACATTCGGTACGCCGGCCTGCGAAGCGGAAAGAAGCGCTGCATGCGCTTCCTTGCCCACGCCCTGGCAGGTGACGATCCCGATCCCGGTGATCACGACATCATTGTCTGACTTGCTCATCTTGTCCTCTTGAACGGACCGCGTCAGGCTCCCGCACGGAGCGCATTCATGAGCCCGACCTCTTCGGCACGCTTGCGCACGATATCCGCAAGCGGCACTTCGCTGAACGGCATGGTGCGCAGCTTCAACTGCGCATCGCAGATCTTCTTGCCGGCCGAGGTTATCTTCGCCTTGGTCACGGCATAGCCGGATCCCTCATGCTCCAGAAACGCCTCGATGTCGAGCACCGCATCCGGTTCCACGAAGGAGCGCATCTTGGCCCCGTCGACGGACATCAGGAAGGGCATGGCGGCGAACTCGGTGGCGGCGAGCACGAGGAAACCGGAAGCCTGGGCCATGGTTTCGATCAGAAGCACGCCCGGTACCAACGGCATTCCGGGGAAGTGCCCCTCAAACACCGGGCTCTTGGAAGGCACGACGGATCGCGCCTTCAAAGTCCGTGTCCCACGATCGACCGTTTCCACACGGTCGATCATCTGGAAATATTCGAGCAGCATGAAGTTATCGGCAGGCCCTTGTCAGGCCTTGGCCGCCCTCAGCTCATCGATCTTCGCGCAGAGATTCTTCAGAACGAAGTATTCCTCGGTGGAAACCTTGCCTTCGTTCACTTCCTGCGTCCACTGTTCCAGCGGAATCTTGATGCCGAACTCCTTGTCGATCGCGAAAACGATGTCCAGAAAGTCCAGGCTATCGATCCCGAGATCGTCGATCGTGTGGCTTTCCGGCGTGATCGTCTCCCGGTCGATTTCGCTGGTTTCAGCGATAATGTCGGCAACTTTGTCAAATGTAGCAGTCACGCCCATGTCCTCTGAATGATAGAAAAATCAGGTTCCACATAGGGAAATCAATTCCAAATGCCAATGGCTTCCGGCGATCTGGTGAAAATTTGCCGCGCAATGTTGCCCAAACAGCAATCGAATGCGGCGCTCTTCAGGCGGCTCGGCCCTCCACGATCGCGGCCCGGATGACCTCCAGCACCTTGTCGGCCTGGATATCGGTGCAGACGAGCTGGCTCGGGTGCCCGTCCCAGTCACCCGGCGGGAATCGCTTGCCGTCCGGCTTCTGGATCGTCTGCCCATCGGCTATCCCGCCGCAGACCACGCGGATCGGGCCGCTGCGGGTCTTGAAAAGATCCGGCGCCACCAGATAGACGCAGGCGCAACTGTCGTGCACCACCATGCCGTCGCCGACGCGATGCTTGTAGAAATCGATGTAGAACTGCGAGAGATCGGAAAGAAGCTGTACGTCCTTGCCGCCGGTCACGGCCATTTCGGCGAGATAGCCGCTCGTCATCACCGTTTTCAGCGTGACGTCCAGCCCCACCACGGTCACCCGCCAGGGTGCTGTAAAGACGAGATCGGCCGCTTCCGGATCGCCGTGGATGTTTGCCTCGGCGGCCGGGCTCGTATTGCCGTTGACGTCGAAGGCACCGCCCATGACGATAACCTCCTTCACCAGCGCGGCGAAATCCGGGTCGGCTTTCAGCGCGAGAGCCAGATTGGTCATGCGGCCCACCGCGATCAGCGTCACCTCACCCGGCTGGGCGCGCACCGTGTCGATGATGAACTGATGCGCCGGTCGCGGATCGAGCGGACGGTCGATGGTTTCGGGGATGTCGATATCGCCGAGACCGTTCTCGCCGTGGATGAAAGTCGGCCAATGGCCTTCGGGACGTGCGGGATCGAACGTAACGCCAGCCCCCTTGGCGACAGGAGCCGAAATGCCCCATTGCTGGGCCAGGAACTGGGCGTTGCGGGTCGTGAAGCCGATCGGCGCATTGCCGAAAACCGTGGTGATGCCGATAAGGTCGATTTGCGGGTGCCGGCGCAGGAAAAGCAACGCCATTGCGTCGTCGATGCCGGGATCGGTGTCGAATATGACCTTGTGCATGATTGTCCGTGTCCTGATCGTGGGGTGGCCCGCGCCTTCACGGCGCCGCGGCAACATAGCGCCAAACGCGCGCACCGCAATCCCGCACGTCATCCGACCGGCAGGTCCTGGATCAGGCATGCGAGGATCGGGCTTGCCGTCGCGCCCGTTCGGTGCCACAAGCGCTCGCGCCTCCCCTTCTCCACCGAGTTCCCGCCTTGGACGATCTCGCCTCCCATCTCGTGCTTCTGCTGTTCCTTGCCGCCTTTGCGGCCGGTTTCATCGATTCCATCGCCGGCGGCGGCGGGCTCATCACGCTCCCCGCCATGCTGCTCGCCGGCATACCGCCGCTCGAATCGGTCGCAACCAACAAGCTGCAGGCTATCTTCGGCGTCGCTTCCTCCACGATCGCCTATTCCCGGCGCGGCCATGTGAACCTGAAAAGCCAATTGCCGATGGGCGCCATGGCCCTGGCGGGCGGCGTCATCGGCGCGCTGCTGGCAAAGATGYTGCCCGCCACCTTCTTCGCCGCGGCAATTCCCTTCCTGTTGATCGCGATAGCCCTGTTCTTCGCACTGAAGCCGAACCTCCACGATGCCGACAGTCACCGAAGGGTGACACCCTTTGCCTTCGGCCTCACCTTCGTGCCGCTGATCGGCATCTATGATGGATTGTTCGGGCCGGGCGCCGGCTCCTTCTACATGCTCGGCTTCGTCATGCTCGCCGGCTTCGGAATGCTCAAGGCCACCGCCAACACCAAGCTGCTCAATCTCGGCTCCAATTTCGGTGCGTTTCTGGTCTTTGCCATAACCGGAGCGGTGCTGTGGAAAGTAGGGCTGGTAATGGGCCTCGGTCAGTTCCTCGGCGCACAGGCAGGGTCCAGGCTGGCAATGAGAAACGGCGCCAAGCTCATCAAGCCGCTCCTGGTCATCTCTTGCCTCGCGCTTGCAGCCAAGCTGATCGCCGATCCGGCGCATCCGGTTCGAATCTGGCTGGGCTTCTAGAAAACCGTCAGCAGGATCGCGCTCGGCGCGATCGGCAGAGGGCCTTACCCCTTCATCCTGAGCGGCAGGCCGGCCGCGACGAAGAACACCTCATCTGCCACCACGGCGATCCGCTGATGCAAGCGGCCGGCATGGTCGCGGAACTCCCGCGCCATCCGGTTCTCCGGCACGATGCCGAGCCCGACTTCATTGGACACCAGGATCAGTCTCGAGGAAAGCCGGCCGATGAGTTCCGCCAGTTCGGCGCCCGTCGCATCGATGTCGCGCCCTTCCATCATAAGGTTGGTGATCCAGAGCGTCAGGCAATCGACGAGGATGACGCGGCCCGGCTGGTCGATCGCGGCGAGATGCGAAACGAGATCGAGAGGCACTTCATGTGTCGTCCAGCCTTCGCCGCGATCCTCCCTGTGCCGCGCGATGCGTTCCCGCATTTCCTCGTCAAAGGCTCGGCCGGTGGCGAGATAATGCCGCTCAAGACCACTGTCGCGCGCAAGCTTTTCGGAAAACGCGGACTTGCCGGAACGCGCGCCGCCGAGAACGAGAATCGCATGGCCTGTATCTGTCATGGGAGCTTTTCGGCCGAATCGGAAAACATGCCGCTGGAAAAAGGAAAGGACCGGACGATTCGTAGATCAGGAGGCGTCCGGCCCTGTTGGATGATGAACTTCGCTGACTCGCAACGATACGCCCAAAATGTGGGGCCTGACGCGGACCAAGTCAATCCGGAGGATTTTGAAAAGGCCACGCGGGGCTCGAAACCCGTCCGGCTGCGGAAGACAACACGGCTTCCGATAACAAAGGCGACCGGTACGCACTACCCAACCCGGCGCCATGCGACCAACCGGCCGCGTTGAAATCTTTAGCGCCACATTCTTACCGGAACGTTTACCGGGAACATTTTAGCCGAAGGATTTTTGGTTGTGGACCGAGGCAGCCCGCTCCAACCCACTCTTCATCATCTTCGCTCGCGGATTTAACCCGAGGGGTGACCTGAATATCGCAGCGCAAACACGACAAATCGGCATATGAGCACCGCCTTTTCGCGAATGGCGCGTCCCGCGGGGACGAACCACACCCGATCTCAATTCCATCAAACACTTATCACTTTTCTCATCCCCGCTCTCTCCATCCATGCCTACAATTGCCCCGCTTCCGTCGCCGGAGTGTTTCGCGAGACGTTCGCGGGCAGGCGGGAGCCGGCGCTTCCATCGGAACCGTAACGTGCGGGGAAGGTGGAAGGGGTGAAAACCATGGAAAGGCGCGCCGAAAGGCAACCCTTCCTATCAAACCTCCCCCTGGCCGCCAGGCCAGGTTCGGTTGAGCCGTGCAAGTGTGGCGACAAACGCATGATCCCGAAAAGTGTAAGCGGTTTTCGGAGAAGATCATGCGCAATAACCACACGCAGCGAGGCGAGGCGTTTCACCTGTAGGGGCCGGAAGCCCCGAGAGAACGCCGAAGGCCACGCGAATGCGGAGCCACTCAACTAAACAATAGCGAGGTTCCGCATTCGTGTGGGCTCTCCGATACCCGTTCCTTGAAACCGCAGGCATCGCGCGCCGTGCGGGTGTGGACGCATGCCCTGCTTCCGGATGCGCGATCCGGGAGAATATGCCCTGCCCTCCGGAAAGCCTGACCATGAAAAAAGCCGGGCGTTTCCGGCCCGGCTTTTTTGATTTCGACGAAAAGACCGAAGGTTATTCGGCGCTGTCCTCAGCGGCCTTCTTCTTCGGTGCAGCCTTTTTCTTCGGAGCTGCGGCTTCTTCGCCTTCGCCAGCTTCGGCCTTGGCGGCAGCCTTCTTCTTCGGCGCAGCCTTCTTGGCAGGCTTGCCAGCTTCTTCGCCCTCTTCGTCGGCGAGCAGCTCTTCCTTCGTTACCGTCTTGTCGGTCACGTTGATTTCGGAGAGCAGCTTATCCACGACCTTCTCTTCGAAGATCGGAGCGCGCAGCGAAGCGGAAGCGCCAGGGGTGTTGCGGAAGAAATCGAGGATTTCCTTCTGCTGGCCCGGGAACTGCTGGAGCTGTGCATAAAGCGCGCGCTGCATTTCCTCTTCGGTCACTTCCACGCCGGCCTTCTCGCCGATCTCCGAAAGAACCAGGCCGAGGCGGACACGACGCTCGGCGAGCTTGCGGTATTCCGCGCGAGCTTCTTCCTCGGTCGTCTCCTCGTCTTCGAAGGTCTTGCCGGACTGCTGGAGATCCGTGTTGATCTGACGCCAGATGTTCTCGAACTCGGCATCGACCAGGCCCTGCGGCGTGTCGAACTTGTACATCTCGTCGAGCTGGTCGAGGATCTGACGCTTGACCTTCTGGCGGGTGATGTTGCCGTACTGGCTTTCGATCTGGCCGCGGACGATCTCCTTCAGGCGCTCGACCGATTCGATGCCGAGCTTGGTGGCGAGTTCGTCGTTGATCTCGATCGCGCCGGGAGCGGCAACGTCCTTGACGGTAACGTCGAAGGTCGCTTCCTTGCCGGCCAGGTTGGCGGCCGGATAGTCTGCCGGGAAGGTAACCGTGATGGTCTTCTCGTCACCGGCCTTGACGCCGACGAGCTGGTCTTCGAAGCCGGGGATGAAGCGGCCCGAGCCGAGAACCAGTTCTGCATCTTCTGCGGCACCGCCGTCGAAGGCAACGCCATCGACCTTGCCGAGATAGTTCATGGTGACGCGGTCGCCGTCGGCGGCCTTGCCCTTCTTGGTCTCGTAGGTACGGGCGCTTTCGGCGATCTTCTCGATCTGCTCGTTGACTTCCTCGTCGCCGATCTCGACGACTTCGCGCACGACCTTGAGGCCGTCGGTCGAYTTGAGCTCGATCGGCGGGATCACTTCATAGGACAGCGTAAATTCGAAATCGGCCTGAGCGTTCAGGATCTTTTCGGCTTCGGCCTCGTCCTCGGTCATGGAGATCGAAGGCTGGGTGGCGGACTTTTCGCCGCGCTCCGAGAGGATCTTGGTCGGGCGCTCGCGGACGATCTCGTTGACGAGGTCGGCCATGATCGACTTGCCGTACATCTTCTTGAGATGCGCGACCGGCACCTTGCCCGGACGGAAGCCGTTGATGCGGACCTTGTCCTTGGCGTCGGCGAGGCGAACATTGAGCTCCGCTTCCATATCCTTTTTCGGGATAACGACCTTGATTTCGCGCTTCAGCCCTTCAGCGAGCGTTTCGGTAACCTGCATGTCTATACCTTCATATCGTGGCGGCGGTGCTCAGACAGCCGTTGTTTGCATCGAGCACGACGCCGGAACTAGTGACCGGTCGCGGTCTTCTGGAACGCCGGTCGCAACCGAAAATCGTTCGCAACTGCGCTCCCGGCGGCCCTGGTGCGGGTAGAGAGACTTGAACTCCCACGCCTTGCGGCACCAGAACCTAAATCTGGCGTGTCTACCAATTTCACCATACCCGCGCTCCAAACCGCATCGAAAATCCTCGCATCGAGGCCTTCCGGAGCGCGCGTCTCTATATCACCCGTTTCGGCGAGCGCAAAGGGAAAATGACGGTTTTTTGGCACCGGCGGAAAGGCGGGAAAGAAGCGCCTGCTAGAACCGCATTTCAACCTTCTTTTGCATAGCCGTCAAAATACCCGCGTTAACTTTTTATTTATTTCTAAAGTTTAATGTCAGGCAATGGGGAAAGCCATGCGGCGGTTGCAGGCGATCCGTGAGGATCGCCACACTGCACAACCACCGACCAACTCCCTAATTTCGCATGAAGAAGGCTGAGATATCGGAATACGTCGTGGCGGAGTGGCAGTCCGCCGCATTGAACCTGCCCTCGGATTTTCCGAGTATCGGGAATTCGGATTGCGCCCTCCTCCTCCCAGCGCATTCCGATCAAGACTGGCGATCCTCCTCCTCCCAAATCGCCAGTCGTTACGCGTAACGCCCACCGGATCCTCCTCCCCCGGTGGGCGTTATCTTTGCGGACGTTATCTTTTCTCGCCATCCTCACCCTCCGGCTCAGACCTGCCCAGACTTTAACCAATTGGTCATAACTGCGGCCTGCGGGATGCATTCTTTGCATAGGTGGCATACCGAATGGGCGCTGTTACTTCTTCGCGGCGCAACATATATAGCCGCCATGAGATTGAAGCGGCGCCGAAAAGGCTGCCGACTTACTTGGAAAGAAGAGGCAGACCATGAACATCGCACGCACTTTCAACAACTGGCGCAAGTATCGCGAGACCGTATCCGAGCTGGGCCGTATGACGGATCGCGAACTCAGCGACCTCGGCATCGGCCGCGCCGACATCCGCCGCGTTGCCCGCACCGCCGTCGGTTTCTGATCGATACAGCCATCAAGCATGAAGAAAGCGCTCCTCTCGGGGCGCTTTTTTGTTTGCGCGCTCGGCGGCTATAGCAAAACTGCCGCCCCCTTTGTGCGACATACTTCGGCAGGCGCTGCCGATAATTTATTCAAAGGCGCAAATTTCGCCAATCCTATGCACATTTGCATGGCAGTCGCATATTTTTTGCACTGCACTCCCTTATTATTCAGTTGTATAAGGCCGCCATCGCCGAGCTCGATAACGAGCATCGGTTGGACGTTCTTGAGGAAACAAAGATGAACCCGCTTCGCATGGCAAAGGCCTGGATCAACTACAGGCGGACTGTGAACGAGCTGAGCAACCTGTCCAATCAGGCGCTCAACGACATCGGTCTGACCCGTTACGACATCCGCCACATCGCGGCCCGCTCCTTCCGCTAATCCGTTTTGACGGACGGCGCGGAGCAAGACCGCGACCGGAAGGTGCCGTGGTTGGCAAAGGCAGCACATGAATGATGTAAGACGGCACCTTCGGGTGCCGTTTTGATTCCGGTTGGACGCCTCGCGGCACCCATGGTATTGAGCCGCCATGACGAAGAACAGCTATTCTCCCATCCATATCATCGGTGGAGGCCTTGCCGGCTCCGAAGCTGCCTGGCAGGTGGCCGAGGCCGGAGTCCCGGTCGTCCTGCATGAGATGCGCGGCGTGCGCGGCACCGATGCCCACAAGACGGACGGGCTTGCCGAGCTTGTCTGCTCCAACTCCTTCCGCTCCGATGACGCGACCGCCAATGCCGTCGGCGTCATCCATGCCGAGATGCGGCTGGCCGGCTCGCTGATCATGGCGTCGGCCGACCGGAACCAGGTGCCGGCCGGCGGCGCGCTGGCCGTGGACCGCGACGGCTTTTCCGATGCGGTGACGGAGGCGATCGAGAAGCATCCGCTGATTACCGTGGTCCGTGAGGAGATCGCAGGCCTGCCGCCGAAGGAATGGGATCTTGCGGTCATCGCCACCGGCCCCCTCACCTCGCCTTCCCTGGCGGCGGCAATCCAGGCAGAGACCGGCGAGGACCAGCTTGCCTTCTTCGATGCCATCGCACCCATCGTGCACCGCGATTCCATCGACATGGACATCTGCTGGTACCAGTCGCGCTATGACAAGGTCGGCCCTGGCGGAACCGGCAAGGATTACATCAACTGCCCGCTGGACGAAGCGCAGTACAACGCCTTCATCGACGCGCTGATCGCCGGCGATACGGTCGGCTTCAAGGAATGGGAAGGCACCCCCTATTTCGATGGCTGCCTRCCAATCGAGGTTATGGCGGAGCGCGGCCGCGAGACGCT
The DNA here is from genome assembly GCF_001854865.1 of Rhizobium sp. LCM 4573. GTDB lineage: Bacteria > Pseudomonadota > Alphaproteobacteria > Rhizobiales > Rhizobiaceae > Neorhizobium. The sequence goes on from NZ_MDDW01000005.1 coordinate 249,881, forward strand.
GCGGCATGGCCCGATGAAGCCCATGGGGCTAACGAATGCTCATAATCCCTCGGTCAAACCCTATGCCGTCGTGCAGCTTCGCCAGGACAATGCGCTCGGCACGCTCTACAACATGGTCGGCTTCCAGACGAAGCTGAAATACGGCACGCAGGCGGAGATCTTCCGCATGATTCCGGGCCTGCAGAATGCCGAATTCGCAAGGCTCGGCGGCCTGCACCGCAACACCTACATCCATTCCCCCGTCCTGCTCGATCGGACCCTGACGCTGAAGAGCAGGCCCGGCTTGCGCTTTGCCGGCCAGATCACCGGCTGCGAAGGCTATGTGGAGAGTGCGGCGATCGGCCTTCTGGCCGGTCGTTTCGCGGCCAGCGAGCGCAAGGGAGAAACCCTTGCTCCTCCGCCGGTCACGACCGCCTTCGGTTCCCTGCTGGGCCACATCACGGGAGGGCACCTGGTTTCCGATGACGAGCCGGGCAAGAGATCTTTCCAGCCGATGAACATCAATTTCGGGCTTTTCCCGGAACTGCAGCCGGGCTCGATCGTCAAGCCGGAAGGCGTGAAGCGCTTCCGCGGCAAGGACAAGTCGGTCATGAAGCGCCAGCTTCTCGCGGCCCGGGCGTTGCAGGACTGCGCCGCCTGGCTGGGACACGAGGTCCGGGCGGCGGGCTGAGATCAGGCGCGATCGGCCGCCGGTTCCTGTTTTCCGGCCTCCCGGTCTTCGGGGCTCACGTAGTTATCGAGCAGCCAGAGCGAGACTTCGGCTGCGTCCTGCTCGGTGGCGAAGACGTATTCGCCGTTCTGGCTGCGGACATCCAGGAAATCCACGGAAAAACCTCTGGGATTGCCGGAGGGCGTCACTCGCACGCGGCCGGGCTGGATAACGTGGCAGGCGTAATGCTTGCGGTGGTTGCGCATGATGCCGGTCTTGCCGTCATAGAGCCGCACGAAGACCGCGCCGCCGTCAGCCGTCACATGCAGGGCACGGATCGCTTCGTTGGGAAAGGCCCGGCCGAATTCCAGTATGGCAAGCCCGGTATCCTGGCTGCCTTCCGTTCTCTCCAGCCGTGCCATGCGTGAGGCATAGAGCGCCAAGAGCACGACCAATCCGAATACGATCGACCATACGACGACGGGACTCACCGGCTCCTCCCTAGCGAACGGCACGCTTGCCGTCCGCCATCATTATCGCGCGAGGCTTGCGCGAATGTGGTGCCTGTCAGAATTTCTTCGTAACGATCGCTTTCACAAGGCGAAGCTGGCGCCGCCATTGCGGCTGCTGGAGGCTCGTTTCGAGCACCTTGGCGCCCTCGCGCGCGGCCCGCCGAAGCACCGGTTCCGCCAAGGTCACCGGCAGGAAGGCGGCAAACACGGAAGCCGGAACCGGGCTGGCGCGCCGAGCCTTTGCAAAATGCTCCAGCCCCAGGCCGGCAAAAGCTTCTATCGCAGCGGAAATCTTCGCCTTCTCCTCGCCGAGAAGAAAGCTGTCCCGGTCGAGCCCGGTGGCAGCAAGTATATCGAGCGGCAGGTAGAGCTGTCCGCGGCGGCGATGGATCGGCATGAGCAGCAGCAGTCCCGCGATTGCCTGAGCCACGCCGGCATGTCCCGCCGCTTCGGCGGAACGCGCCGCATCGGCCGGTGACAGGATCAAGCTTGCAAGCTGGATCAATGCAGACGCGGTTTCGCCGGCATAGCCCTCCAGTGCATTCCGATCGGATAACGGGTCGTCGTAGAGATCGAAGATACGACCGTCGATCATGTCGATAAGCGTCTGGCGCGGCAGGCGGTGGGTCTCGATCGCCGCAAGCAGCCCGGCCGCGACCGGATTTGCTGAACTTTCGCCATGAGACGTGCCTTCGAGAAGATCGCGCCACCATTGCAGCCGGATTTCCCCAGGCAAGGGTTCGCGTGCCACGTCCCGCACCCGGGCGATCTCCGCATTGAAGGCATAGAGTGCAGCGAGCGCTCCGCGCTTTTCGATCGGGGACAGAAGGCAGGCAAGATAGCGGTCGCGATCGGTCTCGCGAAGCGTCGCGAGGCAGATATCGGCATTGTCCGTGGCCGTGTCGGTCACCGGCACCTCGTCAGACGGCAATCAGGGCGGCGGCAACGGCGCGCGATTCCGACAGCATGATGTTGTAGGTCCGGACCGCAGCGCCCGTGCTCATGGGGTCCGATGCAATTCCGCGTGCCTTGAGCGCTGCCTTGAGCGCCACCGGAAGCGGCTTCAGGTTCTGCCCCGTGCCGACCAGGAGCACTTCGATCTCGCCGGCATCCGCCAATACCTTGGCGAAGGCGTCGACCGTCAGCGGATCGCCTTCCTTGACATCCCAGCCATGAACACCGGAAGGCAGGCAAAGCAGCGATCCGCGATGCGACATATCGGCGAAACGAAAACCGCCATTGCCATAGGCGTCGATCGGAGCTCGCCCGGGAAAATGGGCGTCTCGGATTTCGATGCCTTTCGCCATGCCCTTGAGCCTTCTCGAAAAAATCAGATCAGAGCCGCCGCAGCAGCTCTTGGAAAAGCGGGGCATGTCTTCCGCGACACGCCCGCCGCCATCATCAGGAAGCAGCCGCTTCTGTCTTGACCGGCTCGCCCTTCACACGGACTTCGGCGATGTAGGCGCGCATCGCGCGGACCTTGACGCCTTCGGCGATTTCGACTTCCAGTTCATTGTCGTCGACGACCTTGGTCACCTTGCCGGAAATACCGCCGCCGAGCACGACCTGGTCACCACGACGGATGGCGGAGAGCGTTTCCTGGCGCTTCTTCATCTGAGCGCGCTGCGGACGGATCAGAAAGAAATACCAGACCACCATCAGCGGTGCGAACAGGAAAAGCATTTCGAGGCCGGAGCCGAACGCCGAGCCGCCGGGGGCTGCGCCTTCGGCCTGGGCGAATGCTTCAGTAATGAACATAGAGAACTCCATATGGTTGCCGGGTCCTCTCCTCGAGCCCCCGCTTCAAGCCGCCGGAATATAGTTGCCATGGCCTGGAATGCAACAAAAACAGGTAGTCCGCAGTACCAAATCCACCTCTCTCAGACTTTCAGGTTGAAAACGCGCGTGTTACCGCAGCAACCACCCCATAGGCCAGGAGATACGACGATGAACGACGAGTTGAATACGCTGCTGCTTGCCGAAGTCCGCCGGCTGGCGGATGCGCTCGAGCGCCTCGCCGGACCTCCGCCCGCCGTCAACGACTGGAACGCCGCCGACTGTTTCGTCTGGGTGCCCGCCAACCTGCGCCTGCAGCCGGTGCCCCGGCCGAACCGCGTGGCCTTGAAGCTCATCCGCGGCGTGGAACACGTGCGCGATATCCTGCACGAAAACACGCTGCGCTTCGCGGAAGGCTTTGCCGCAAACAACGTGCTCCTCTGGGGTGCTCGCGGCATGGGCAAGTCGTCCCTGGTGAAAGCGGTCCACGAGGATGTCCGCGCCGCGACCGGCGTATCGCTGAAGCTTGTCGAGGTGCATCGCGAGGATATCGCCTCGTTGCCGGAACTTCTGGATATTCTGAAAGCTTCCGGCCACCGGGTCATCGTCTTCTGCGACGATCTCTCCTTCGATCATGACGACACGGCCTACAAATCGCTGAAAGCAGCACTCGACGGCGGCATCGAAGGCCGGCCGGACAATGTGCTCTTCTATGCGACCTCAAACCGCCGGCACCTGCTGCCGCGCAACATGATCGAGAACGAGCAATCGACCGCAATCAATCCTTCCGAGGCCGTGGAGGAAAAAGTCTCGCTATCGGACCGTTTCGGCCTCTGGCTCGGTTTCCACAAATGCAGCCAGGACGATTACCTGACGATGATCGACGGCTACGCCGATCATTTCGAACTCGGCCTCGACCGCGAGACCCTGCACGCGCAAGCGCTCGAATGGGCAACGACCCGCGGCGGACGATCCGGACGCGTCGCATGGCAATATATCCAGGATCTGGCTGGCCGCCTCAGGAAGCCGCTGCAGAAAGAGTGACGCAAACGCGGAAAAGCCCGGCATTGCCGGGCTTTTCCTCCGTCCCCTTGAAACGCACTACATTATTCAAGGAAGCTGATCGGATTGACCGGGGTCGCGTCCTTGCGGACTTCGAAGTGAACCTGCGGGCGCTTGGCGTCGCCGCTCATGCCGGACGCTGCGATCGTCTGGCCGCGCGTCACCTTCTGGCCCCGGCTCACGTTGAGATTGCCCGCATGGCCATAAACCGTGACCTTGCCGTCGTCATGGCGCACCAGAACCGTGTTGCCGAGTTGCTTCAAGCCGTTGCCGGCATAGATGACGACACCATTTTCCGCGGCCTTGATCGGCGTGCCTTCCGGAACCGAGATATCGATACCGTCATTGCGGCTGCCGTTGACGTTCTGGCCGAAGCCCGCGACGACCGCGCCACTGACCGGCCAGCGATACTTGCCGATACCCGTGGACGAAGGTGCTGCTGCGGTTATGTCGGACTTTGTCGCGACATCGGAAATCGAGGCGGTTTCGACCGGCGCCTTTGCCTCGGCGGGGGTCTGGGCAGCCTGAACCGGAGCCTCGGCGGCCTTCGGCGTCGCCGCCGGCTTTTCCGTGGCGTTCTGCGGAATGGAAGCCGTCCTGACGGGCTCGTTGGAAGCAGCGCTCGCGCCCGGCATCCGCAGCGTCTGGCCGACGCGGATGCTTTCCGCACTGAGGCCGTTGGCCGCCTTGAGAGCCGCAACCGATACGCCGGTCTCGCGGGCAATCTTGTTAAGCGAATCTCCCGGCTTCACCACATAGCCGTCCGTCGGCGGAACCGGCTTATCCCCGGAAGGCGGCGTGAGCTTGGCGGCCTCACCCTGAACCTTGTCGCGAGCGGCACCGCTCGGCAGCACGGCAACCTTTTGCTCTTGCTGCTGGGCCGGCGCAGGCGCCTTGTTCTGCAGATCGATATCGGCAGCAGCCGTCTTGGCCGAATTGCGGGCGGGCCCGAAAGTCGGAATGATGACGATCTGGCCGGGCGCCAGCTTGCCGCCGTTGGCTTTCAGAATTTCCTTTTCCGGAACACCGTAGCGCGAGGCAAGCGTCGCCGAGGTTTCGCCGGGACGCAGGGTTACCTGCGGAGCATTGACCGTCGACCAGCCGGACATCGGCTTGGTCGCGCCCGTGGCAATGGCATCCGGCTGCCGGCGAGGCGCGGCAGCATTCGAGACACCTTCCTRCCCACCGGGGAATGGCTGACCGAGCGCTTCGCGCCGTTCGGCCGGCGCGGTGTCGCGGGCGGAGGCGACGGGTGAAGGAGCGGCGAGTTCCGTGCGCTGCACGGCAACGGGAGCGGATGCGACACGTGCAGGCGAAGCGCTGTAGCCGCCGGAGTTGGGATAAGCCTGGCCATAACCCGGAGAAGGCGAGCCATAGCCGCCCTGCGGAGCCGCCGACGCCATTGCGCCACCCGTGTTGACGTCACCGCGAGGAACCGGCGCTTCGCCGTGGGCCCCTGCGCCGTTGCGCTGGATCGACGCGGTGGTGATCTGGTCCGAATTGGAGAAGACCCCGGCGAAGCGCGACGCATCCGAACTGCATCCGGCCGCCGTGCTGGCCAACAGCGCAGCCACCGCAAGCTTCGCTGTAGATTTTCCGATTCTTTGGGAACCCTTCATACGCATGACTCGACCTACACATGACGCTACCATCTTGTGGGTGATTAAAGCGCGTTAGTCTTACCGGCCGGTTAAAGCGAAGGGATTGCAGAGAAATTTTTGGCAAATTGATAACCATGACACCTGGCGAGCCGTTTCGTCATGGCACGAAAACCCTACATCGCGGAGGCGATGTGAGGCACGAGCGGAAGATAGGGCACGGGAAAGAGGTCTTCCCGCTCGAAGCGGCTGCCCATCTTGGTCAGGCGCACCATGAGGCAGTTTTCCTCATCGACCATCAGCGGCGCGATCATCGAGCCGCCATGCGTGAGCTGATCGGCATAGAACCGCGGCATCGAGGTAAATGCGCCCGTCACGAGAATGCGGTCGAACGTGCCCTCGCCCGGCATGCCGTTCACCCCGTCAGCCTGACGAATGACCACGTTGCGCAAGCCCAGCGCATCCATGCGGGCCTGTGCGGCCGTGACGAGCGTGCGGTAACGGTCGACCGTCAGYACCCGCTCGGCGCGCCTGCCCATGACCGCCGCCGTGAAGCCGCTGCCGGTGCCGATTTCGAGCACGCGATGGCCGGGTTTGACCTGCAGATGATGGAGCAGCCTGACGGCGAGATCCGCGCCTTCCATGAAGGCTCCGCAATCGATCGGAATGGAACGGCTGGAATAGGCCTCCTCGGCAAGCGTCGGAGGAACGAACTGCGAGCGCGACGTCTGTTCGACGGCCGTCAGAAGATCGAGGTCGGAGATACCTTCCGCCCGGAGCCGCAGCACCAGCGCTGCAAAACCCTCTTTTTCGACCATTCCCGATTTCAACCGGTAACTCCGAATCCAAGTGCCTGAGCTACCCGATCCTGCACGGAATAGTCCGTAAGGTCCAGCTTAAGCGGCGTCACCGAGATTTTACCCTCTTTCAGGGCATGGATGTCCGTGCCTTCGCGGAAATGTCCCTGCCGTTCGCCGAATCGCAGCCAGTAATAAGGCAGCCCCCGCCCATCGTTGCGGGCATCGATGGTGAGCCCGAAATCCAGCTTGCCCTGCGAGGTGACCTCAACGCCCTGAACATCCTTCGGTTCGCAGTTCGGGAAATTGAGGTTCAGGAAAGTGCCATCCGGCAGGTCCACGTCGCTCAGCTTGCGGATGAGGTCCGGCGCGTATGATTCAGCGACCTCCCAGGGCGCGATGCGGCCGTTCTCCCGGCGCACCGCCTGGCTGAGAGCGAAGGACCGGACACCCTGGAGCGTGCCCTCGATGGCGCCCGCGATCGTGCCGGAATAGGTGACGTCGTCGGCCATGTTGGCGCCGTCATTGACGCCTGAGAGCACCAGGTCCGGCTTTTCCGGCAGGATCTCGCGGATGCCCATAATGACGCAATCGGTCGGCGTGCCGCGCAACGCGAAATACTTTTCGCCCACCTTACGCAGCCGGAGCGGTTCGGAGAGCGTCAGGGAATGGGCGAGCCCGCTCTGGTCGGTTTCCGGTGCGACGATCCACACGTCGTCGGAGAGCTTCCGGGCGATGCGTTCGAGAACCGCCAGCCCCTCGGCATGAATGCCGTCGTCATTGGTCAGAAGAATACGCATCAGGACGCTCTCTCGATCCTCGTGATCCCGCCCATATAAGGCAGGAGCACGTCCGGGACAGTGATCGAGCCATCCTCGTTGAGGTAGTTTTCCATGACTGCGATCAGGCAGCGGCCGACGGCCACGCCCGAGCCGTTCAGCGTATGGACGAATTTCAGCGCCCTGTCGTCCTTGCCGCGATAGCGCGCATTCATGCGCCGGCCTTGGAAATCACCGCAGACCGAGCAGGACGAGATTTCGCGATAGGTGTTCTGGCCCGGCAGCCAGACTTCGATATCGTAGGTCTTTCGTGCGCCGAACCCCATGTCGCCGGTGCAGAGCGTCATGGTGCGGAAATGAAGGCCGAGCCGCTTCAACACGGTCTCGGCGCATTCGGTCATGCGCTCGTGCTCGGCGATCGAGCTTTCCTGATCGGTGATCGATACCAGCTCGCACTTCCAGAACTGGTGCTGGCGCAGCATGCCGCGGGTGTCGCGGCCGGCAGAACCCGCTTCCGAACGGAAGGAAGGCGTGAGCGCGGTAAACCGCAGCGGCAGCTTCTCCTGCTCCAGCGTCTCTCCGGAGACCAGGTTGGTGAGCGTGACTTCCGCAGTCGGGATCAGCCAGCGGCCGTCGGTGGTCTTGAACAGATCTTCCGCGAACTTCGGAAGCTGGYCCGTGCCGTACATGGCCTCGTCGCGCACCATGAGCGGCGAGGAAACTTCCGTATAGCCATGCTCGGTCGTATGCAGATCGAGCATGAACTGGCCGAGCGCACGTTCGAGACGCGCGAGCTGTCCGGTCAGCACCGTGAACCGCGCGCCCGAAAGCTTCGCCGCGCGCTCGAAATCCATGTAGCCGAGCGCCTCGCCGATCTCGAAATGCTCCCTGGCCCCATGGTTCCAGCGCGGTTTTTCGCCGACGACATGCTTCACGACATTGTCGTTCTCGTCCGCACCGACCGGTACGTCTTCAAGCGGGAGGTTCGGAATGCGCGAGAGCGCGTCGTCGAGGGCGGCAATCGCCTCGCGTTCCTCCTGCTCGGCGGCAGGCATGCTGTCCTTGATCTGGGCGACCTCGGCCTTCAGCTTTTCGGCAAGCTCGGCGTTCTTGCCCGCCATGGCCGCGCCGATCTCCTTGGAGGCGGCATTGCGGCGGGATTGCATGTCCTGAAGCTTCTGGATGACGGAGCGGCGCTTGTCGTCCAGCGCCACAAGATCAGCCGCCATGGGCTCCGCGCCGCGCTTTTTCAGCGCTTCGTCCAGAGCCGCCTCATTTTCACGAATCCATTTGATATCGAGCATTGTTCAAGCCTTTAAGCGTGACGCCGCCGACTCGCGACGCGGCTTAAAGAACTCAAGCCTTGTCCGTCGTGGCAATCTCCGAAGAGGCTTCGCGTTCGAGGGCTTCCTCGGCGCGTTTGCGCTCGACGAGTCGCGCGGCGTAGATGGAAATCTCGTAGAGAAGGATGGTCGGCAGCGCAAGACCGATCTGGGACAGGGGATCGGGCGGAGTGAGCACCGCGGCCACGACGAAGGCGATGACGATCGCGAACTTCCGCTTTTCCCTCAGCCAATCGCTGGTGAGCAGACCGACGCGGGCAAGCAGCGTCGTGACCACCGGCAACTGGAAGACCAGGCCGAAGGAAAGCACCAGCGTCATGATGAGGCTAAGATATTCCGACACCCGCGGCAGAAGCGAAATAGCCACCTCGCCTTCGGTCGGCGCTTGCTGCATGGCGAGGAAGAACCACATCACCATGGGCGTGAAGAAGAAATAGACGAGCGCGCCGCCCAGCAGGAAGAGGATCGGCGAAGCGATCAGGAAGGGCAGGAAGGCCGACCGCTCGTTCTTGTAAAGGCCCGGCGCCACGAACTTGTAGAGTTGCGAGGCGATGATCGGGAAGGCGATCACCAGGGCGCCGAACATCGCAACCTTCACCTGGGTGAAGAAGAACTCCTGCGGCGCGGTGTAGATGAGCTCCGATTTCGAAAGATCGAGACCGGCCCAGACCACGGCCCACCGATACGGCACGACCAGAAGGTTGAAGAGCTGCTTGGCAAAGAAGAAGCACCCGACGAAAGCCACGAAAAAAGCAGCCAACGACCAGATGAGGCGGGTGCGCAGCTCCATCAGGTGTTCGATGAGCGGCTGCGGCTTATCTTCATAATCACCGCTCATGCATCATCCTTCGGGGTATCGATCTTCTTCGAAGCGCGTTTGCGGGCCGGGGCCTTTACGGAAGCTTTTTCCTCAGCCTTGGCCAAAGGCGCCGGCTTGGCCGCGGCACGGCTGCGCTTCGGCTTCTCGGCAGCGGCGGCCTGCGGAGCGGCATCGGCAGGTTTCGCCTTTGCGGCAGTCTGGCTGACACGCTTCGGCTTCGCCGCAGCGGCAGGTGCGAGCGTCTCCGGCGGGGCCGAAGGCAGCGTCATGCCGGAGGCAGGCACCGCAAGAGCCGGTTCGGGCTTGGCCGCCTCGCCTTCGGCGGGCGCTTGCGGCTCGGCATCGGCCTTCGCCGGAACCTGCGTCGCCTTTTGAAGATCGCTGCGGATCTCCTGGCCCATCTGCCTCAGCGGGTTGATGGCATCGCGCAGCGCGTTCGACGGATTGAGCTTCTGCGCATCCGAGATGGTCTGGCGCACCTCGTCGAGTTCCGTTTCCCGCAGCGCTTCGTCGAATTGCGAACGGAATTCGCCCGCCATCTTGCGAAGGTTGGCGGTCATCTTGCCGAATGCGCGCAGCATCGGCGGCAGGTCCTTCGGACCGACCACGACGATGAGCACGATGGCAATGACGAGAAGCTCGGTCCAGCCGATATCAAGCATTCAATGAGGCTCCCGCAGGCCGATCCGATCAGGACCGGGTGCTTTCCTTGACCTCATCCGACTTGTGCTCGACGGTTTTCGCCGTCTCCGGGGCATCCTCGTCGGTCATGCCCTTCTTGAAGCTCTTAATGCCCTTGGCAACATCGCCCATCAGTTCCGGAATCTTGCCCCGCCCGAAAAGGACGAGCACGATGACCAGAACGATCAGCCAGTGCCACACACTGAAAGAACCCATAACGCCAAACTCCCTGATTTCACATTTCCCCGATGTAAGCCCTTTATCGGGCTTTTTCAAACACCAAAATGTCCTTTGGCGCGACTGTGATCGCGACGTCAGTGACGCCCGGCGGCAGCTGGTCCGCGCGGATGCGGGCGCGCACCGTTTCCTCGCTTCCGGGTACGGCAAGGCTCAAGAGTTCGACCACGCCGAGAAAGCGCCGGGACAGAATGCGCGCCGGCACGGCGCCGCCGTGAGGCTGGACGTCGATGCCCGAAAGACGGACGGCGACAGAGACCTCCCTGCCCTCGTCGATCCCCTTGGCCGGCACAGGGCCAATCGGCGTGACGACGAGGCCGTTATGAACCACGCCGTCGAACTCGTTGATCTCGGAGAAGAATGCGGCAGTGAAGAGATCGGACGGCCGGCGATAGAGATCGTCGGACGTACCAACCTGCACGAGTCGGCCGTCCTTCAAGAGCGCGATCCTGTCGGCCATCCGCATGGCCTCCTCCGCGTCATGGGTAACGACGATCGCCGTCGCGCGGCTTTCCCTCAGGATCGCGAGCGTATCGGCGCGTATGGCATCTTTCAGGCGGGAATCGAGGCCGGAAAAAGGCTCGTCCATGAGAAGCACGCCCGGACGCGGCGCAAGCGCCCGCGCCAGTGCCACTCGTTGTTGCTCGCCACCCGAAAGCGCGTGCGGATATTTTTGCGCATAATGGGCAAGCCCCACCCGCTCCAGAGCGGCGCCGGCTTCCGCCGCAGCCTCCCTGGCCGGAAGCGCCGTCAGGCCGAAGCGGACGTTCTCCAGCACCGTCATGTGCGGAAACAAGGCGAAATCCTGGAACATCAGCCCGATGCCGCGCTTTTCGGGCGGTAGGAATTTATCCGGGCCCGCCGTTTCCTGTCCGTCGATGACGATCCTCCCCCGGCTTTGTATCTCGATGCCGGCCGCGATCCTGAGCAGCGTCGTCTTGCCGGAACCGGAAGGCCCCAGCAGGCAGAGGACTTCGCCCGGTTCCGCAGTCAGCGAGATGCCGCGGATCGTCTCCTTGCCGTGATAGCTGTGATGAATGTCTTCGAATGTCAGCCTGGACGCGAAGGTGACCCCGGTCGTGCGCCTTGTCTTTTCCGCTGCAGACTGTGCCGGTTGAAAACCCATACCCTCGCTCACACGCGTGGAAGCCCATAAGCGGGCGCGCCAAACATGACGCTATTCCTCCGCTTCACCGCCCGGTGTCAAGAGGCCGAGTTCTTCCAGGTCGAGCTGGGTGATCGGGTCCTCGTCCTCCGTCAGGTCGTCGTTGCCAGCGGACGGGACGGGAATATGAAAACCGGGCGGGATGCGCCCCGAAAGCAGTCCGGCGCCTCTCAGTTCTTCGAGGCCGGGCAGATCGCGCAGCTCTTCCAGCCCGAAATGATCGAGAAAATCGGGTGTGGTGCCAAGCGTCACAGGTCTGCCGGGCGTGCGTCTGCGGCCGCGGAAGCGCACCCAACCGGCCTCCATCAGCACGTCGAGCGTGCCCTTCGACGTTTGCACCCCACGGATTTCCTCGATTTCGGCGCGTGTCACCGGCTGGTGATAGGCGATGATGGCCAGCACCTCCAGCGCCGCGCGGGAAAGCTTCTTCGCCTCGGAATCGTCCTTGCGGATGACGAAGGAAAGATCGGCCGCGGTTCTGAACGCCCAACGATCGCCGCTGCGGACGAGATTGACACCTCGCGGCGCATATATGTCCGTAAGCCGCAGCATGATGGCGCGTACATCGGCCCCTGCCGGCAGACGCTCGGCAAGGAAATTTTCCGAGACCGGTTCGGCGGACGCAAAGACCAGCGCCTCGGCGATGCGCTCGGCCTCGGCCAATGAGAGAGATTCCGAAAGGGTATCCCCCTTCCCCTGCTCCGCAGAGAAATCGTCTTCAGACGGCGTCAATCAACGCCTCCCCTTCCATCGGCTTTTTCTGCCCCTTTCGCATATAGATCGGCTGAAAGGCGCCCTCCTGACGAATTTCGAGCTTGCCCTCGCGCACGAGTTCGAGCGACGCGGCGAAGGCGCTCGCCGTTGCGGTGACCCGATCCTCCGGCGGCAGATAAGGCAGAAGATAGTGCTGCAACATGGTCCAGTCGGTGATCTCTCCGAGCATCCGATGAAGCAGATCGCGCGCATCCGCAAGCGACCAGACCTTGCGCTTCTCGATCGTCACCTGCGTAACCGCCTGGCGCTGCCTCAGATTGGCATAGGCCGAGAGAAGATCGTAGAGGCTGGCGTCATAGGCAGACTCGACGCGGTGCGGAATATGCTCCGGCGCCCCACGGGCAAAAATATCGCGGCCAAGCCGGTTACGGTTGACAAGCCGCGTGGCGGCTTCGCGCATCGCCTCCAGGCGCTTCAGCCGGAAGGCAAGCGTGGCGGCCAATTCCTCGCCGCTCGGACCGTCATCCCCCTTCACCTGCTGCGGGATCAGCAGCTTTGATTTGAGATAGGCAAGCCAGGCGGCCATTACGAGATAATCGGCGGCCAGTTCGATGCGCACCCTCCGCGCGCTATCGATGAACTCCAGGTATTGTTCGGCAAGCGCAAGCACGGAGATGCGGGCGAGATCTACCTTCTGGGAACGCGCAAGGTGCAGGAGCAGATCAAGCGGCCCTTCGAAGCCGCCGACATCGATCATCAGCGCCGGCTCGTCCGTCGCCCGTTCGGGCGCGTCCTGCCAGAGCTTGTCCATCGGGATGGCGCCCTGCGCTATGTTCATGGCCATTCCCACCTCTGTCCATCAAGCGTCAGGCGACTGCCGTAAGTCCCCTGAACTCCGCGCGGATCGCCTCTTCATCCGCGCCGTCACCGGCGCCGAAGCCCGCCTCCACCGCCTCGGCGCGTCTCAAGGCCTCGCCGGCCAGCGGTGGCACCTCTTTCACCACCGCTTTCATTTCGTCCATTACGCCGTTGCAATGCAAGACAATATCGCAGCCGCCCCCAATGATTCGCGCGGCGCGTTGGCCGATCGTGCCCTTGAGCGCATTCATGGAAGTATCGTCGGACATCAGCAGGCCCTTGAAGCCGATATGCCCGCGAATGATCTCTTCGATCACCTTTCGCGAGGTGGTAGCCGGCTCGTCCGGATCGATGGCCGTGAAGACGATATGCGCGCTCATGGCCATCAATTCGTCCTTCAGCGCGACGAAGGGCAGGAAATCGTGCGCCTCTAGTTCGGCGCGCGAGGCGTTGACCACCGGCAGCTCGTGATGGGAATCGGCCATGCCCCGCCCATGGCCGGGAATATGCTTCATCACAGGCAGCATGCCGCCGGCCTTCAGGCCCTCCGCCGCGGCCTTGCCCATTTCAGCCACGGCCTCGGGATCGAACCCGTAAGCGCGGTCGCCGATGACATTGCTCGCGCCCTCGATCGGCACGTCCAGCACCGGCAGGCAATCGACGGTAATGCCGAATTTCATCAGATCGAACGCGTGCAGCCGCGACATCAGCCAGGCGGCGCGGCGCCCCTTTTCCCGATCGTGACGATAAAGCTCACCGAGAGCAGCGCCCGATGGATAGCGCTCGATCATCGGCGGGCGAATGCGCTGCACGCGTCCACCCTCTTGATCGATCAGCACCGGGGCATTCGGTCGCCCCACCACATCGCGCATGGCGGCAACGAGATCGGTGATCTGCGCCGGCTCCACGCAATTGCGCGCAAACAGGATGAAGCCCCATGGGCGCTCGGCCCTGTAAAGGGCAATCTCATCGGCCGTAAGAATGGGGCCGCTGGCCCCCAGGATCATTGCTCTTGATTCGCTCATGCCTGGATCATACGCATTTCAGCGGGGAAACACGAACAGGCACGCTATTACCCAATGAAAAACGGGGCGGAAACCGCCCCGTCGATCAAGAAAGCTTGACGTCCTTACTGCGCGACGAGGCAGCTTCCGCCGGCCCCGCGATAGCGCTCGCAGAGAGACACCGCATCGGCCTTGCTGCCGGCCGGGATACGGACGCGGTAGAAAGTGCCCTTGCCGGGGATCGTCGCCGCCTTGATATCCACGCCGCGGCCGCCGATGACGTTGGAAAAGCGTGAAGACAGGCTCTGATAGGAGCGCTGGGCTTCGGCTTCGGAGGGCAGCGATGCGATCTGGATCACGTAGCCACCCGGAATTGCCGCGGTCTGCTGCTGGGCGGGAGCCGCGGCGGGCTGCGCCGCAGTCTGCCCGCGAACATTGCCGCGGTCGGAAACCGCCGCCACGACATTGACGGGCTGCTCGGCAGGCCGCGCGGTCGGAATGGGCGCGGCAATCGCAGGCGCCTGGGCGGCAGGTGCAGCTTCCGCCGGAGCGACGCCGATGACGGCTTCGGCAGACGGCGGTCCCGCAAGGGCCGGATCGGGAAGCGCCGAGGTGGAAACCGGCGCGGCGCTGGCAACCTCGGTCGTGTTGACCGGAGCGGCCGGCACGCCGCCCACATCCGTCGCCTCCGCGAGTGCGGGCGCCGCGGCCTGCGCTGCAGGAGCCGGCTGGGTGACCTCCTGCTCGACCAGAGTGCCATCGGGCCGTACGACCATGGTCTTGACCCTGCGCGGCATCACCGCGATCGGCTGCTGGTCGGCGGAAGTGCTGGCGGTCGTCTGCTGTCCTTCCTGCGGCAGAAGACGCGGGTCTTCCGTTTCCCCGACCGGCGTGGATGCGAGTTCCCCGTCATTCTCGCCTTCGAGCGGAAGCGTTTCCGGCAGCAAGGTCTTCTGAACGACGTCGACCGGCTCCTCGTTCGAGGAAATCAGGGCCTCCTGCTTCGGGTCATCCTGTCCCGCACCGGCAACGCGGTCGTAAACCGCCTTGTCCTGGTTCGGAACGGTCTTGCCGCCCGGATTTTCCGGAAGCACCTTGATGGGATCGCTATCGGCGGCGATCACCACCGGCTCCCCGGAACCGAGACCCGCGGAGCCGCTGCCCATCCAGGCATAGATCGCGCCGCCACCGATCACCAGCACGCCCAGGAAGGCGAGCGGCACGGCGACCATTCTGGGAGAGAAGCGGCTGGAAATCACTTCCGCACCCGGAATGACGGCTTCACGCTCCACGTCCCGTCCGGCCGGCAAGGGCGTTGCGAGGCTGCGRCGGAAATCCTCCTCAAGTGCACGCTCGAATTCGTCGAGATCATTCTGCGCCGCGGGCTTTGCCGCCCGCGCAGGCTCGCCGAAATCGACGACTTCCGGTTCCGCTTCCTTCGGGGCAGGAGCAGCCTTTGCGGGCGCCGGCTCCCGTAGCAGCGATGCCAGTTCCGCATCGAGATCGAGATCGTAATCAGGACGGTAGACCGGTGCCTGTTCCGGCTCCTGGATCGGCAGCGCCGGCACGTCGAAATCGGCGATGGCCTCGGGGTGCTCGTCGGCATCCGCGATCAGCGCGGGATCGAAGGCCGACGGAGAATCCGCTGACATCGTTTCTCTTGCGGCAACTGGCTCAGGCACGGCAACAGGTGCTGGCTGGGGCCGGACCACGGACGTAACGGATGCCGCAGCGGGGGCCGCAATGGGTGCCGAAGAAATCAGCGGCGGAGAGAAGGAGGCCTGTGCAGTTGCCGGCGCGGGGGAAACGCGCGAGTGGACGACAGGCTCGAAGCGCGCCGCCGGCGAAGCCACCTCCATTTTGAGCGGCGCTGCCGGCTTTTCCGGCTGCGACGGAACGACGGACGGCTTCACCGAGCGCTTGTCTTCCTCATCGAGGCTGATTTCACTGAGATCCAGATCGAGATCCAGTTCATCAAGCGCCAGCTCGAAATCATCATCCCCGAAGAGATCATCATCCATAGTCGCGACGGGCGGCGTTACCGCTGCAGGAGCCTTTGCGGCTGCAGGGACCACTGGCGTCACCGCCGGAACCGGAGTGGGCGAAGAGGCTGCTTGTGCCGGCGCGGCAGCATCGGACTGCGCGTAGCGCTCCACGTCCGAAATCAGTGCGTCGAGAGCGGAGAAGTCATCCTCCGACGGAACCGAGGCGGGAGAGGCGGACCCGAAAGTGGCCGTGGATGCGGCAACCGACACGGGCTGAACGGAAGCCGCCGTGACCTTCGCTTCGACCTTGGGCACTTCGTGCGCGACAGGCGCTGCGGCAGCCGGCGCTTCCGGATGAACTGCCGACGGCTCGGAAGGTGCAGCGGCACGCGCCAAGGCGGCACCCGGCATTACCGACGCCGCCGGACCGGACGAACGAACGGCGCTGAAATTGGCAAGCGGCATGCGGAAGCCGGGTTCATAAGCCGGCTTGCGGACCGGCTCCGGCGCGCGCTCTGCGACGGGCGCGCTCTGGACCGTCGGAGCAACCCCGATGGAGGTTTCCAGTTCGGAGGCTAGATCGAACGCATCCGCCTGCGGAACCTGTTCACTTCGAGAAGGAGCAAAGGACGGCTCATCGAAGGCGGGGACACGCGATGTTTCGGCAGCTGCTTCGAACTGCTCCGGATTGGAGAAATCGGAAACCGGCTTGGCATCCGCCTCGACCGCATCAAACATGACCGGTTCGCCGTCATAGCCGCCATGCCCGGCAGCATCGACATGAGCCTGCGCTTCAAACGCTTCGGCTTTCGGCTCTTCGTAATGAGAGACCTCCAGCTCGGACGTAGAAAACGTGGGCTCGGACGGACCTGTCTCGCTATCGGGAGAAGTCATCTCGCGGACTTCGGGCTCGAATTGCGCGTCGAAGGAATCGAGCGAAGGCGCTACTTCCGCCTCGACAGGGAAACCTGGCGCATCATCAAGCGCGATGTCGTGAGCCGGATCGAGGCGCGGCGTATCGTATCGCTCGAATTCTCGCAAAAGCTCGTCTTCGAGATTAAAGGTCGGCTCCTGCCGTGGAGCATCAGCCGGAGGCGCATTCCGCGCTACCGGGCGATCCTCATAGCCTACGATGCGCGCGAGTTCCGCCAGCGGATCGTCATCGGCAAGAAAATCCGGAACGTCATTCCGGTTACGTGCAAGATTGTTGTCTGCCATTGTCCCGTCCACTCACCTACACCAACAAGCTTTGCCAGTGCAATGTGGGGAAACGGTGACAATACTATCGCATCTCTTCCGGTGCAGCAGTGCCCGTTATGGCAAGCCCGGACTTCAAAACAGAAGCGACAGCACGCACCAGCCCAAGTCTGGCAATACTCAATTCTCGGTTTTTATCGTTAACAAACCGTAATTCAGGCTGGTCCTTGCCTTTATTCCAGTGAGCGTGGAAGAAACTTGCCAGATCATAGAGGTAAAATGCAAGCCTGTGCGGCTCCTGGGACAGTGCTGCCGCCTCTATTAGCCGTGGATACTCGGCAAGCTTGGCGATGAGCTGCAACTCGTTCTCGTCGGTAATATCCTTCGCGGCAGCCGCGAGGTCGAGCGAATCGGTATCAAGGCCCGGAAAAGCCTCCCTCGCCTGCCGGAAAACCGACATGCAGCGTGCATGGGCATACTGCACGTAAAAGACCGGATTGTCCTTCGACTGCTCCGTAACCTTTGCGAAGTCGAAGTCCAGCGGCTCCGAATTCTTGCGGTAGAGCATCATGAAGCGGACCGGATCGCGGCCGACCTCGTCCACCACGTCGCGCAGCGTGACGAAATCGCCGGAACGTTTCGACATCTTCACCGGTTCRCCGTTGCGGTAGAGCTTCACGAGCTGGCAAAGCAGCACGGTGAGCTTCGCCTTGCCGTCCGAAACCGCCCGAGCCAAAGCCTCGAGCCGCTTCACATAGCCGCCGTGATCGGCACCGAGAATGTAGATCATCTCGTCGTAGCCGCGATCGTACTTGTCCTTGAAGTATGCGACGTCGGCCGCGAAGTAGGTATAGCTTCCGTCCGACTTGATGAGCGGCCGGTCGATGTCGTCGCCGACTTCCGTGGAGCGGAAGAGCGTCTGTTCGCGGTCTTCCCAATCCTCCGGTAGCTGACCCTTCGGCGGCGGCAGCGTGCCCCGATAGACATGGCCCTTGAAGGTCAGGTCGTTGATCGCCGTACGGATACGCTGGGCTCCGTCGGCATGCAGCGTCCGTTCGGAGAAGAAGATATCATGATGCACGTTGAGGGCATCCAGATCCTCGCGGATCATCTTCATCATCGCGTCGATCGCCCGGTCCTTGACGAGCGGCATCCACTCCTCTTCCGGCATATTGTGAAGCCGCGGACCGAACTCGTCCGCCAGCGCCTGGCCGACCGGAACCAGATAATCACCCGGATAGAAACCGGATGGGATTTCCCCGATATTCTCGCCGAGCGCCTCGCGATAGCGCAGGAAGACGGAACGCGCGAGCACGTCGATCTGGCTGCCCGCGTCGTTGATGTAATATTCCTTGTCGACATCGTAGCCGGCGAAAGCCATGAGGTTTGCCAGCGCATCGCCCACCACCGCACCACGGCAATGTCCCACATGCATGGGGCCGGTCGGATTGGCGGACACATACTCGACATTCGCCTTCTTGCCGGCGCCGACCTTCGAGCGGCCGTAATCAGTGCCCGCCTCGATCATCGACGCGAGCAGCCGTTGCCAATAGCCTGTCGCCAGCCGGATATTGATGAAGCCGGGGCCGGCAACCGAAACCTCGCGGACATCCGCGTCGTCCTTCAGCCGCTCGGCGATGAGATCGGCCAGCGCCCGGGGATTGGTGCCCAGCGGTTTTGCCAACACCATGGCGGCATTGGTCGCCACGTCGCCGTGGCTTTGGTCGCGAGGCGGCTCGACGGCAACTCGGCCGAAATCGACGTCGCTTCGCTTTTCCTTGATGATATCAAGGGTTTCCAGCGCGTTTTTAATTCTGATTTCGAAATCGGCAAAAAGGTTCATCTCATCCATCCAGCCTCAGATTGCAGCGAGGCACCCGTATCGGTCGCGGTGCCTATCGCAAATCGGGTGTATGGTCAAACAACTCGCCATGCGCCTTGATTGCATAGGTGTCCGTCATGCCAGCCAGATAATCCCCCACATGACGCGCCCTGGCGGCCTCACCGAGCCCGGCGATGTGGTTCACCCAATAATGGCTTCGCATCAGGGTCGGGTCAGCCATGTAGGCGTTGAAGAGGTCGGAGAGGATTTGCGCAGCACCAGCGCGGATGCGCATGATCTCCGGATGCCGATAGATGCGCGAGAAGAGCAGTTTCTTGATCTGCCGGTCGGTCTCCGCCATCGCCCCGGAGAAGGTGGCGGTAACCCGGTCAGCGTCACGGATATCCTGTGCACTCTGCGGCTTGAGTTCCTTCAGCCGATCCTGCGCCACGCCGATTACATCCTCGACCATGCGGGTGATCTGCCGGCGCATCATCTCGTGCGTGAAGCGGCTGGCTTCGAGATGCGGATAGCGGCTGCGCACTTCCGCCATCAATTCCGACAGGAACGGAACCTCCTCCAGCATCTCGAAGGTGAGCAGGCCTGCACGCAATCCGTCATCGATGTCATGGGTGTTGTAAGCGATATCGTCGGCGATCGCAGCCACCTGCGCTTCCAAGCTCGCGAAGCTTGCAAGCTCCAGATCGTGAAGCTCGCAGTAATCGCGGATCGGCTGCGGCACGGGGCCGCGCGTGCCCTCGCCCGCTTTCGTCAGGAGCGGCCCGTTGTGCTTCACCAGCCCCTCCAGGCTCTCCCAGGTCAGGTTGAGCCCATCGAAATCCGCATAGCGCCGCTCCAGCTTGGTGACGATGCGAAGCGACTGGGCATTATGATCGAAACCGCCATAGGGTTTCAGCAGTTCATCAAGTGCATCCTCGCCCGTATGGCCGAAGGGCGTGTGGCCGAAATCGTGTACCAAGGCCACCCCCTCGGCGAGATCCTCGTCGAGCTTCAGCGCGCGGGCCAGCGCTCGGGCGATCTGCGCTACCTCGACGGTATGGGTGAGCCGGGTACGGTAATGATCGCCATCGGGGCTGATGAAGACCTGGGTCTTGTGCTTCAGGCGGCGAAAAGCGGTGGTGTGGACGATGCGATCGCGATCCCGCTGAAACTCGGACCGGGTCAGGCTGCCTGTTTCGGGAAAGAGTCGGCCGCGCGAAGACCAGGGATCGGCCGCATAGACCGCTCTCTCGCCGCTTCCGAAGCCAAGTGCTCTGGTATCGATCGTCATGCTGCCTTCCTGGTTCTGCCTGCATGCCCATTGACGTGCCGTTCACGCCTTCATACCTATAGAGCAAACTTGCGCAAAGCAGTTGACATCAAATCTCTCCGGGCCTTGACCCCGGCAGGAGGCGGAAAATGGAAGCGAATGTAACCCTCTCGGATGCCGCCGCAAAGCGGATTGCCGAGATCGTCGGCAACGAAGCCGGCAAGCAGGCCCTGCGTGTTTCGGTGGAAGGCGGCGGCTGTTCCGGCTTTTCCTACAAATTCGACCTCGCAGAATCGCCTCAGGACGATGACGTGGTGATCGCGAACGGCGACGCCAAGGTACTGATCGACAGCCTGTCCCTCGTCTATATGGAAGGTTCCGAAATCGATTTCGTCGACAACCTGCTCGGCCAGTCCTTCCAGATCAAGAACCCCAACGCGGTTGCAAGCTGCGGCTGCGGAACCAGCTTTTCCATCTGATATTGATCTTCGCACCTTCCCAAGGCCTCCTCTTTCGTTAAAAAGGAGGCCGACGAAGGAGAGCGGGTTTCATGAAGATCGCCACCTGGAACATCAATGGCGTAAAGGCCAGGATCGATAACCTGCGCCAGTGGCTGACGAATTCGGCGCCGGATATCGTCTGCCTGCAGGAAATCAAATCGGTGGACGAGAGCTTTCCGCGCCTGGAGATCGAAGCGCTCGGCTACCACGTCGAGACCCATGGCCAGAAGGGCTTCAACGGCGTGGCGCTGCTTTCCAAGATCAAGCCGGATGAAGTGAGGCGCGGGCTTCCCGGCGGCAATGGCCCGGATGGGCAAGTGGACGAGCAGTCCCGCTATATCGAAGCCGTCTTCTCTATTCCCGGCCGCGCATTGCGCGTCGCCTCGATCTATCTGCCGAACGGCAATCCTGCCGACGATCCGGTCAAATATCCCTACAAGCTTTCCTGGATGGAGCGGCTGCGCGCCCATGCCGCGAACCTGCTCCTGCTCGAAGAGCCGCTGATTCTGGCGGGAGACTACAACGTCATTCCCGAGCCGCATGACTGTTTCGATCCCGCCGCATGGGCAAGCGACGCTCTCTTCCTGCCGGAAACCCGAGCAGCATTCCGGCGGCTCGAAAATCTCGGCCTGGTGGACGCCGTCCGCGCCACCACGGACGCCACGAAACTCTATTCGTTCTGGGATTACCAGGCGGGTGCCTGGCAGAAGAACAACGGCATCCGCATCGATCACCTGCTTCTTTCGGCGGAAGCGGCCGACCGGCTGAAATCGACCGTCATCGAAAAGCATGTGCGTGCGTGGGAGAAGCCCTCCGACCACGTACCGGTGGTCGGGCACTTCGATTTCCCAGCCTGAATCAGTCATGTAAGAAGAGATTGGCGCATCTCGCCGATCTCGTTTGAGCGACTATTGCCTAGTCGGCGCCCTTGGCGAACTCCTGCGCCAGAACGACTGCTACGCGCCGGTCCTCTTCGGATGCCAACGAGAAGGCCTGCTCCTGCATCTGCTGCATCCAGGGACAATCATTCTTCTTGCAGTGATCGAGAGCTGCCGTGAGGAAGGCAAGGCCGCGCACGGACTGCCCTTCCTGGAAAAGCACGTTTCCAAATACGGCCATGGCGCCCGCGTGGCCGTTCTTGCGCGCCTGGTTCAGCCATTTCTTGGCCTGCTGGATGTTGGCGGCGCCGCCCTCCCCGGCAAGGATCATCTTGGCGAGCTGGAACTGCGCTTCAGCCACTCCGAAAGTCGAGGCTGCCTGGAAATAGAGCTGGCGGGCCTGGGCCAGATCGGACCTGACCGGGCTGCCGGGAATGCCGCGGCGATAATAATTGGCAAGCGACAGAAGCGCGTTGATGAAGAAACCGGTATCTTCCGAACCCGGCTCGACGCCCTGCGCCGCGATCTCGTTGTAGATCTTGAAGGCCTCGAAATCGTCCTTTGCGACGCCATCGCCATAGGCATACATGTTGGCAAGCGCCCAGCGCGAGCCGGTATGCCCCTTCTCCGCGGCGTAGCGATAGGCTTCGACGGCATCTTCCTTCTGGCCGTTCTTGTAGGCTTTGAAACCGAACTTGAAGAGGTCGAAGGGACCCGATTCCTTCGAAACCCCCGCATTGATATCGAAGGCCGCAGCCGAACTCGCCAGCACCGAGGCCAGCGACATGCCCAGAAGCAATACTTTCATGGATCCGACGTTAGATTTCGGCATGATACAGTTTCTTCCACTCTACTCGAGACCCAAGCGGAATTGGACCAGCTGTCCAGTCTCGGTTTCTCCCAGCAGCTTGGCCGTCCGAAAAGACTCGGCAGCCGTCGTCACCGACAGATGAAGGAAACTGTAGCTGCCGTTTTCGGCAAGACTACGACCCGCAGCCGCAACTCTCGGAGATCTGAAAGACGATCGCCTTCCAATCTCTCGAACACTCGGCTTTTTCTCAAGAAACCCGCCCATGATACTCCAAATACCGCGGTCGCCCCCCGCGATCCGCGACTTTTTCCGGCCTATCGCTGCTCCCCGTTTGTGGCGGGAAATGGACAGATCGACGCGACACACACTATGGACAAATTGTCATAAAAAACTGTTGCCAAATCGACACAAATCCAGCGCCCCACAGGCACCCTTGGCGCACGACCGGCGCTCACTAAAAAAGGCCCGGACGAACCGGGCCTTTTCGTCATTCGAGAGATTCCATCACGGGATCAGAACTTGACCTTCAGCGAGGTGGAAAGTGCAGCCACCAGATCGCTGTCGTATTCGTAGGTCGCTTCGCGGCCCACCGGAACGCCATCGATGACCGTCGGACGGGACTCGCCGCCGGTGAGGATGCCGAGAACGCCGGCAAGCCGGATCTCGACATTCTGGTTCGGCGAATAGGCAACGCCCGCGGTGAACAGCCAGGTATCGCTCAGCGTACCGAACTCCTGGGACGTACCGCGATCCCAGGTGACACTGACGGCGCCGCTCCACTGATCGTTGAACTTGTGGCCAATACCGCCGGTGATCGTCCAGCCATCACGATAGCCGAGATCAAGCGAGGTGATTTCGGTGCCGCCCCTGTAGAACACCACGCGCTGCAACTGGCTCCAGTCGGTCCACTTCACCGAACCGAAGGCAAGCCAATCCGGGGCAATGCCCGACTGCACCTTCAACTCGAGCGCATCAGGCATCGCAGCCGAACCCTCGACCGGGATGATCCGACCACCAAGCGGATGCACCGCCGAGGGCACCTGCGTGAGATCCACCGTGCCGGTGATATTATCGAGCTTCACCTGGCTGTAATACATCAGGCTCGCGCGCATCGCGTATTCGGGGATTTCGTAAGCCACGCCTGCGCGCCAGCCCCAGCCATCACCTTCAAGATCCAGCCGGCCGATGCCCGTCCGGGCAAAACCGATGGCTTCCGGCGGCAGCAGAAGACGCTCCTTGAACCCATCCATTTCGAGGTAGTTGACGCCGCCGATCACGCGGAATTTGCCAGGGCCCATATCGAACTTATAGGAGCAGGTGACCGCGTAGTTGTCGCTGTTCACCTTGGTTTCGACGTTGTCGCTCGCACCCGCCCAACGGGCACCGGGATTCGTGTGAGCCCCATAGGGCTGCGAATAGTCGAACATGCAGTCTGCCGCATCGCCAATGGACGCTTTCGCACCGATGCGCGGCGACCAATAGTTTTCCGCATCGTCCGCCTCGGTGGAATAACCCGGTATCGCGTTGAGATTGCCGTTTGCAGGATTGATGTCGCGGACGTTCTTCACTTTCCGCTGCGGCATCACGAACGTGGCCGTGGATTCCACGGCGAAACGGGACGGATCGAAAAGAAGATCGACATTGTAGCCCCCGCCGCGCTCAAGACCTCCCGCCAAGGCCGTCGATTGAACGGCGCAACCTGCGGCAACCACCAGCAGGCCCCTCGATATTTTTTTGCTTACCATAATTGCTCCCACTCCCTGGTAAGTGATGAGAATCACTCTAAATGTTTAGCTCTAAATGACAACTTTACGTGACCGGAGACCACCGCCCGCCGAGCGTTTCCAAACTTACGTAAGAAAATGAAACAGGGGCAGAAACCCGCCCTCATCCGCATAAAATTACCTAGTTTATCGCCAGCATCAGGCAAGCTATAGAATTTTGTACTTCATCAGGCGCGGATTGTTGCCGTTGGGCAACATTTTTTGCTTTCTGCTCCTTAGCAGATGCACAATTGCCGGCAGATGAATGGAATCACCCTCAGGAAGCAGACGAACGTTTCCGGGCAATAGTGATTCCCTGAAAACACTTCGGGCGAGCTTGCGATGACCTCCCACCACAAGCCCGCCCGAGCTCTTCATCCGATTGATGGCCACCAGGCGCCGGTGGCCTCAGGTGGGTTCAACCTGCTTCGCTCACCCTTGCGAGTGCGGTCCTCAGGCTGGTGAGCTGCACTTCCAGCTCCGTGAAGCGCTCCCGCTCGGCCGCGACGACTTCCGGATCGGCATTCGCAACGAACTTCTCGTTCGCCAGCTTTTTCGCCACCCGCTCCATCTCGCCTTCCGCCTTGCCGATGGCCTTTTCGATACGGGTCTTTTCCGCCGCGAGATCGATCAGGTTACCGAGCGGCAGGCACGCGGTCGCCTCGCCGACGATGATCTGCGCCGCCCCCTTGGGAGCGATCTTGGCGAGTTCGACATTCTCGACACGCGCAAGCCGGCGGATTGCCGCCTCATGCCGGACGAGGCGGCTCTCGGTCAGCTCGTTTGCTCCCACGACGACAAGCGGCGCGACAGCCGAAGGCGGCACGTTCATTTCCGCCCGCGCGGAGCGAATGCCCGACACGAGTTCGATCAGCCAGTTGACCTCCTCGGCGGAGGCCGCATCCTCGAACTCCGGCTCGGGCCAATCCGCATGGCAAAGCAGCGTCGCGCGGGATGCCGTGTGCTCCCAGAGCTCTTCCGTCATGAAGGGCATGAAGGGATGGAGGAGTTTATAGGCCTCTTCCAGCACATACGCCGTGCAGGCCTGCACCTCCGCCTTCGCCTTTTCGTCTCCGCCCGAGAAGATCGGCTTCAGGAGCTCCAGATACCAGTCGCAGACCTGGTTCCACACGAAGCGATAGAGCGAGCCTGCAGCGTCGTTGAAGCGCTGGGTCTCGATCGCGGTGGTCACCTCGCGAATGGTTTTCGAAAGCTCCGTCAATATCCAGCGGTTGACGGTGAGCGTCGCCGTCTCCGGAATGAACTTCGGATCGCGCTTGACGCCGTTCATCTCCGCGAAACGCGTTGCATTCCAGAGCTTGGTTCCGAAATTGCGGTAGCCGGCGATGCGGGCGGGATCGAGCTTCACGTCCCTGCCCTGCGCCGCCATGATGGCAAGCGTGAAGCGAAGGGCGTCGGCGCCGTATTCGTCGATCAGTTCGAGCGGGTCGATGACATTGCCCTTCGACTTCGACATCTTCTGGCCGTTCTTGTCGCGAACCAGCGCATGGATGTACACCGTGTGGAAAGGCTCTACGGGGTTGCCCTCCTCATCCTTCATGAAATGCAGACCCATCTGCATCATGCGGACCACCCAGAACGGAATGATGTCGAAGCCGGTCACGAGAATGCTGGTCGGATAGTAACGGGCAAGTTCCGGCGTTTGGTCCGGCCAGCCCATTGTCGAGAACGGCCAGAGCGCGGAAGAGAACCAGGTATCGAGGACGTCCTCGTCGCGGGTGAGGATCTCGCCCGGCTTGAAGTTCTCGATCTTCTCCTGAACCCAGACCTTCCACGGTCCCTCATGCGCGAGATAGTGCTGGATGGCGGCCTCGAGCGCCTCTTCCTCGCTCTTCTCCACGAAGACCTGACCATCCGGGCCATACCAGGCCGGAATCTGGTGTCCCCACCAGAGCTGGCGGGAAATGCACCACGGCTGAATGTTCTCCATCCACTGGAAGTAGGTATTCTCCCAATTCTTCGGCACGAACTTGGTGCGGCCTTCCCGAACCGATGCGATCGCAGGCTTGGCGAGCGTCTTGTTGTCGACCCACCACTGCTCGGTCAAGCGCGGCTCGATCGGCACGCCGCCGCGGTCACCATGCGGGACCGCATGCGTATGCGGCTCGATCTTGTCGAGCAGACCCGCTTCCTCGAAGATTTCGACGATGATCTTGCGCGCCGTGAACCGGTCCTGACCTTCCAGCCGATCCCAGGCGCCGTGCAGCGCGGCGGGATGATCGAGGCCTTCAAGGAAATCCTCGTTCTCCTTGATGGTGATCGTGCCGTCGATATTCATGATGTTGATCGCACGGAGACCTGTCCGCTTGCCGACATCGAAATCGTTGAAATCATGGGCGGGCGTGATCTTCACCGCGCCGGTGCCCGCCGTCGGGTCCGCGTAAGCGTCGGCGACGATCGGAATCTTGCGGCCGACGATCGGCAGGATGACGTGCTTGCCGATGATGCCCTTGTAGCGCTCGTCATCCGGGTTTACCGCCACGCCCGTATCCCCGAGCATGGTTTCCGGGCGCGTGGTCGCGACGACCAGATAGTCGCGCGTCTCCCACTCCGTCGGCTTGCCCTCTTCGTCGAAGGCGATCGGATGCTGATAGGTGACGCCCTTTTCCAGCGGATAGCGCAGGTGCCAGAGATTGCCCTTGACCTCGATCTGCTCGACCTCCATGTCGGAAATCGCGGTGAGCAGCTTCGGGTCCCAGTTGACGAGGCGCTTGTCCTTGTAGATCAGGCCTTCCTTGTAGAGGCTGACGAAGACTTCCAGAACGGCTTCCGACAGGCCCTCGTCCATGGTGAAGCGTTCGCGCGACCAATCGCAGGAAGCGCCGAGGCGCTTCAACTGGTTGAAGATGAGGCCGCCGGATTCCGCCTTCCATTCCCAGACCTTCTCGATGAAGGCCTCGCGGCCCATCGCGCGGCGGCCGGGAAGCTGGCGCTCCATCAACTGCCGCTCGACCACCATCTGCGTGGCGATGCCGGCATGATCCATGCCCGGCTGCCACAGAACGTCCTTGCCGCGCATGCGCTCGAAACGGACCAGGATGTCCTGGAGCGTATTGTTGAGCGCGTGGCCCATGTGCAGAGAGCCGGTCACGTTCGGCGGCGGGATCACGATCGAGAAGCTTTCCGCACCCGGCTTGGCATTGGCACCGGCGCGGAAGGCCTCGGCCTCGTCCCAGGCGGCGGCGATTTTCGGTTCTACGGTTGCGGAATCATAGGTCTTTTCGAGCATTTCCTGCCCCGGTTCTGTTCTTTGAGAGGTATCGCGGTGTAAATAGGATGGGTTGTTCCAAGTCAATAAAAAAGCCGCCGGGAGCATCCAGGCGGCTTTTGACTTCGATACGGGGAAATCAGCGGCGGGAGCCGCGCGCCACGCGCTCGATTTCCTCACGCACCAGACGCTCGACCAGCGTCGGCAGATTGTCGTCCAGCCACTCCTGCAGCATCGGACGCAGCATTTCGCTTGCCATTTCCTCAATCGAGCGCCGCTCGATGCCGTCGAACACCGCTGCCAGTTCGCTGAACGAACGGGCGACCTGCGCGCCGGCCTCCGCGGAAATCAGGCCGGCGGCACTCTCGATCCTAGCGGGCAGGCTTTTCTGTTCCGGTACAGTGGCAAAACCCGGCTCCGGCTGCCGCTGCCGCACCTCCGGCTGGAACTCCGTCCTTGCCTGAGCCGCGGGCGAAACCTGAAACGAAGGCTCGGCGATTGACGCCCTTGCCGGCTGCACGGCGGGAGCAGGCTGCGATGCGGCCGCTTCACGCAGCTCCGGCAGGCGGGTGACGACCGAGGGCGCCGGTCGCTCGGCAGCAGGAGGCGGCGCAAGGGGAGCAGACGCGGATGCGGGGACGGAACGGGCAGCGGCGATTTCCTGCTGGCGCACCGAAGCCGCACGAACGCGGGCGGCGACATCGGCAAGCGACATGGATTTTTCCGCGGAGGCCGCCGGCTCATCTGCCCCCATGATCGGCCGGTGGCGCGGCTCGCCGGGATCGTTCGCCGGCATTTCGGGCGCGAAATTGCCGCCCTCCTCGGCATCCTCGATTTCCTCTTCGGCATAGACTGGAGGAAGCGGCCCGGAAAGAGCACCCTCGCCCGCCGGCTCGTTGCTCTCGATGATCCTGCGGATGGACGCCAGGATCTCCTCCATGGAGGGTTCACGCACTACATTTGGCTGGGCCATATCAATCCCCTGTTGCCGAATCGGGTCCGAAGTCCGCCGAAACTCGAATCATCATAAGTTTACGGCAGCGGCGCAGAGACACAATTGCAGCCGGGTCAATGACTTGTGCGATACACAGATTTGTTTCGGCAGCGAGTCCCGAAGGTCACACCGCCAAAAGAAAGAGCCGGACAAAAGCCCGGCCCGCATCACATTTCTCCAGCTGCCCAGGGGCAGGAAAATAGCTTAAAAGACGAATTCCTTCGCCTTCCGGAAGCCCGGAAGCGGCTTGACCGATGCATTGAAATGCACGCCTTCCGAGACGACGCCCTGCTCGCGCACGAAGAGCTTCGCCCGAGCCGCATTGCCGTAACCCACCACGGCGACCAGTCGGCCGCCATCCCGAAGCTGATCCATGAGGGAAGCCGGGATTTCCTCGACAGCGCCATTGATGAAAATCAGGTCGTAGGGAGCTTCCGCCGCATAGCCCTTTTCGAGGTCGCTCGTCACCACGGCGACATTGTCATACCCGAGACGGGCCAGCGTTTCGGTGGCCTGGGAAGCCAGACCTTCGTCCTTTTCCAGCGACACGACCGAGCCGGCAATCAGCGACAGGACCGCCGCCGCATATCCGGTACCGGCGCCGATCTCAAGCACCACATCGTCCTTGCCGATCGCACCGAGCTGCAGGAGCTTGGCGAGCGGCGACGCTTCCATCAGGTATCGGCCGGGAGCGATTTCGATATCGGTATCGATATAGGCGAGCGGTTTTGCCGCGGCGGGCACGAATTCCTCGCGCGGCACCGTATAGAAAGCCCGCAGCAGCGAATGCGACGTGACATCCGTCGTGCGGATCTGATTGTCGACCATCTTCGTTCGTGCTGCTTCGAAATCCATCATGTCCGTCGTCCCAAACCACCGGCGCTCTTCGCCGAATTCATGCGCCCTCGTCTTACTGGCGAGGCGCAACGCTTTCAATGCAAAAAACGCGAAGAACGGCTCGGGAGAGGTGATAATCCGCTATCAAAGCGGCCCGAGGGGAGCCGACTAGTCCCTTCCGTTTAGCCCGTAGGGACAAATTGCTTCTCTGCCCGCACAGGATCATCATGATCCTTGGGACCGGGTGGGTCTCAAATGGGGGTGTGAGCGGCTGGGAGATCGAATAGGCCAGCCGCTCACGGTTTTTAGGGGGCCCCGCACGTTTTCCGCACCTTCCGAATCCTGCCCGAGCATGAATTCCAACATCGCCGGTCAATGTCATCGCAGCCCCTGCGCCGCGCGGAATTCCGGCCGCGCTTGAGATCGCTTGATCTCGCCCTTCACCGGTAAAACAATGGAAAATAAGGAAAATGGAGGCCTCGGCCGGAATCGAACCGGCGTGCAAGGATTTGCAGTCCTCTGCGTCACCACTCCGCCACGAGGCCATCCGATGCTTTAAAAAGCGAGTGGTGGCCGGGCATTAGAACGAATCTACAATGGGCGCAATACCCTTCGTCCGGAACCCGATCTTTTTTGTAAACGGCCGCTCGAATTATGGAAGCTTGAAAGGCGGAAACGGAATGGGAAAATCCCTGCCGTAGTCGAATTCCTCAATAAGGTCCTGGATACCCCATGGACCAGGGGTACTCGCATCAAATCGGCGAAGCGTTCTGGTAAAGCGGCCGTCTTCCTTGCCTATCCATATCTCCGTATATGCCGATTTTTTGCCGCGCCTCCAATGTCCTCGGAAATGCTTCGATGGGACGCGATAGACGACCTCGTCTTCCAACTGTCGGCAATCCCAAATGACGGGGCCGGCAGCGGTCATGGTCGTAAGGAAAGGGCGCGGTGCCTCCCTCCACGGCTTATCAAAGAAGCGAGAATAGATGCGTTCGTCCGCGAATTTTTCCAAGCCGATATATGTTTCCACGCCGTTAGATCTCAGCCCGTAGAACCTTCTTATGTACCTTCCGGAATTGACCGTTCGCATGTAAGCGCGGTTGACCTCTTCGCAGGATGGATTTTCACCCACTTGACGGGAATCGGCGCCATGGGTGCGCGGATCATCGAAGCTCGCAAAGACATGAACCGGCTGCAGAAGAGCAAGAACAAGCGGAAAAATCAGCTTTCTCATATGGCTTCCGGGAATCAGACGGGATCACAACCTATCCGATAGCATATGCATAGCCACGCGCCAGTCCCCTTTCGCGCGGCCCCGGAATATTTCCCGTTGAGATGCCGCGCGCCCCGGAAAATATCCCCGCGCCATGGGAACCAAACGCTCGGCTGAATGTTCTCGACGCGGACAGGGTATCGATATGAACATCATCCAAGACAATCATGAAATCCGCTGGAGCCGTCCGGTTCGCGTGCAGGTCGGCTATGGCTTTCCGGAAAAAGTGCATGGGCCGAAGGAAGCGCTCGACTACCTGACCCATCGCTGGCCGGTGCGGGAAGGCACCTATTATCTCAAGGCGCTGAAGGAATGCGCCGCCTCGCTGCAGACGCGGATGCCCCTGGAACGGGTGCGGCGGACCTTCGTCATGGCGAGCATAGAAGCCAGGATGCTGGGCTAAGAAAGCAGCGCCCTTCGTGCACCGCCACTCGCGGCGAGGCCGCGTGTGTGCAAGCGGCTCAGGCGGGCCAATAGATGTCGGACCGGAAATCGGCGGGGATGCGCGACAGCCGGGAAATCGCCTCGGCAACATAGTGGATCTGCATGACGACATATTGCACGTCACGCGGCACCGGCAGGCCCGTCACGACCTCGCGATTGCGCCATTTCTCGTATCCGGTCGCGCCTATCCGGCGCTCGGCTTCCTTCAGCACGTCCTGCGGCCCTGGCAGGAAGCCGCTCTCTCTTTCGACGGGCGCCATATCCTCGGCCAACCCACCTTGAATCACTGTGAACTTCATATCCGCGCTCGTTACCGGAGAAATGTAGTGATTCTCGGTTCGCGCTGCCAGCGCCACGCGCGCCGGAAGATCCGGCCATTTTGAAATTGTGGCGGAACTGTGTTATCGTTGTTGCGTTATAGGCGAGAGGAGTCGCCACTCAACGTTTCATGAGGTCAAGAGGAGACCGTCATGCAGCACTACGTAGATTTTCTGACCGCGCTCAATCCGTTCGTACTCGCCATATTGCTGGTGGTGCTGGCTTGTGGCGTCTATGACCATTGGATGCAGCCCAAGTAACCGATAGGCCGAACAGCACCGATCAGGTACGTCGCCCACCTCCCGGTGGGGCCATTTTCCTTTGCTCATCCGCTGAATGCTGTTAAGCATCCCTTCCGCGCCGCACCTTGCGAGGCAAGAAGAGCGGCCGGTCTCGAATCAGCATGCGGGCATGGAACCCATAGAGAGGTTCACCAGCCCCGCGACGGCAAATGATGCGGAGCGAGCCTTTGAATAATGCCTTTCATTTCCAGGACACCTCTTCTTCGCTGAGCGGCACGCTTCGGCGGCTGATCGACGGCATCAGGGGACAATCGGTTACCTTAAGAGATTTGATGGAGGCGGTCGGCGAACAGGGATTGCTGCTGGTCTGCGCCATCGCCTCCCTGCCCTTTCTCATTCCGGTTTCGATCCCCGGCGTCAGCACGGTCTTCGGCGCCGCCATCATCCTGATCAGCCTGGCGATCACCCTCAACCGCCTGCCTTGGCTTCCGACACGAATTCTCGACCGGAAGCTCGACACGAACAAGCTCGTGCCGGCTCTGGAAAAAGGCCTCGGCATCGTTTCGCGCCTCGACCGCTTTCTGAAACCGCGCCTTTCGGCATTGACGTCCGGCGGCGTCACGAACCGCATCAACGGACTGGCGATCGCCGCGGCAGGCGTGCTCCTGATGTTTCCGCTCGGACTGGTGCCTTTTTCCAATACCCTTCCGGGGATAGCCATCCTGCTTCTGTCGACCGGCATGATCCAGCGCGACGGACTGATCGTGCTGGGCGGCTATGTCTTCATCGCCATCACGGTGGTCTATTTCGCGGTGCTCGGCTATATGGCCTACAGCGCCGGCCAGGGGCTGATGGGGCTCATGGGCTGAGCGCAGCCATCCTCCCACTTATGCGCCGTCAGTTCTTTCTCTGACGGCGCCTTGCCCACCAGAGCGCAACGCGGCGGCGCATCCGGCGAACCATGGGCAGATCATGCGAGAGTATGATGAAGCCGAGCGGCAGCATCCAAAATCCCAGCACCGGCAGAAATCCCAGAACCCCTCCGAAAATCAGCAGGAGACCGGTACCGATCCGGCCTGCGCGCGAACGGGGAAGTGGAATCCGCCAGGTTCCGAAAGCCAGTTCGCGCGTTTTGGGATCCACGCCGAATCTGCGGGCATTCTGGTCATTTGCCGCCAACCGTTATCCTTTCGGGCGTCTGGTCACCATATCTGCCGTGGAGATGGGGCTCAAAAGTGGATAAAACAAGCGACGGCATTTTTTTTGCAAAAACCGCTTGGCAAAACCCAAAAGCATAAGTATTACCCCCCGCACACGCCGCGGCAGACGCGGATGGTCCCTGGTAGCTCAGCGGTAGAGCACTCGACTGTTAATCGATAGGTCGTCGGTTCGAATCCGACCCGGGGAGCCAGTTTTCTTAATAAGCACTTGTTTTCGTTGAATATTCCGAAACCAAAAACCTCCTTCCCTAGTTTCCCTCCCCGCTTTTGAAGCACTTGTTCAGGCGTTGGCTCCTGTGGAGGACGCTGCGCGATTGCGATGAAAAATCGGGCCGCCAGGGCGCCGACGATTCCCCATCTCAGACGGCAAGGCTTCTTTACCTACCCCCTATGATCGATCGCAGGTATCTAAATGCCAACTTGCCACGCCGACGAATTGAGCGCCTGCTGACGTCATTTACGTGTGGGGGGGTGCAATGCGCAAAGTGGTTTACATGCTTGCTGCTGGAAGCGGCTTCCTATTTGGAATTCCGGGATCGTTTGCCGCGGATATGATCGACCGTATTCATCCAGCATGTACCGAGACATCAAGAGTTAAGCATTTTCCGTCACGCGACCATAATGTGCTTCGTGGCGATGGAATACTCGGCTCAAAACTCATGCGTATCACTTTATCCCTCATTGAGAGTCGATACTCGGACTGCAGAATTACAACCTCCTACGCCTTAGACTTCAACGTATACAACTATTGGCAAAGCGGGAACCGCCCTGGTGCTCGAGCAACTGCCTACATAAGCTTTTACTCCGGTGGGCGGGAGATCGCGACGCATGCTATCTCGTTTGGTGTGCCACTCGGCTTTTGCGGGCCATATGGTCAACCGGAAGGACGCCACTTCCGCCGAGAGAATGGGCTTTCACGGAATTATATCGATATAGTTGATGAGATAAGGGTTACGTCGACACCGATATCCGGCCGACTGGGTCGATGCTAGGCCCCTCAGGGTGAACTCGATAAGGTACAAACTCGAAGAGCCGCACAAAATGCCCCGGCAGGCAACGGAACCGAATCCTGCGTGTCGCTGTTCCCCTGCTTCCAACTTAGGGATAGCGAGGTCACATGCAGCAAAAACTACTATCCGCTGATAGCGGCGAGAGAACCTTTATTGTGGTCATGGACGAAGGCGACGAGGCGTTTTCCCAGCTTGCCTCATTCGCGAAGGAAAACTCCGTAACAGCCGCTTCGGTATCAGCCATTGGAGCGTTCAAGACAGCGACGATCGCCTTCTTTGACTACGCTACGAAGAGTTATCAGAACATACCCGTTCAACAACAGAGTGAGGTGCTGAGCCTGATCGGCGACATCGCCCAGGACGATGAGGGTAATGCTAGCCTGCACATGCATGCGGTCCTAGGGTTCTCTGATGGGTCTACGAAGGGCGGGCACTTCGTGGAAGGAACTGTTCGCCCAACACTGGAGATCGTTGTCCGTGAGACGCCGGCGAATCTTAAGCGCCGGAAACGGCAGGATCTTGGGCTCGCGCTGATCGATCTCGGGACCTAGTGATTGCTGGTGGGAGGCAGTGCCTAGCACCGCCTCTCGATCGGAAGATCAAACCACCAGGAGGCCCTCCCAGCCATCCGCCTAAAACATTAAAGCGGATGCTAATATTCGCAAACTCGATCGCGCAACTCGGTTAATAGTCAACTCGAAAAGGCTTATAAGGCGGTGTCCGAGAAGCGCCATCGCATGAAGAAGCCGCCCAACCTTGTGAGTCGAGCGGCTTGCCGCGGCGATCTTCCAGTGGTTTTCGCATGGCGATTGGCCGCGACATTCGTATGATAGCGAAAGATGAAAGAGACGGCCAGCGCGCGTCATGTGACGGTGGTGCTCGCGCTGGCCGAAGCCGCTCGGCCAAAGCGCCGGTGGTGCAGCGGCGTGAATAAAAGGGTCAGCTCGACGCCTAAGCGGGGCCGACCAAAGTGCCCGATGGGGCGAATGGTTTTGCTGCTTTAGGACAGTTCGAATTTTGCCTTTAAGCGCTCGTACTGCCTACGCTCCAAAGCCTCCTCACGCTGCGGATTCGGACTCGAGTTTGCGACGTGCGAAACAGGCTGAACCCATGACCAAACCTCCTGCTCGCCTTCCCTCGCCAGTTTGGACGCGTATTTGTTGGCATCTTCCACCTTGGTGAAGAATGCGACGGCCTCGGCTTTGGCCAGACTGCCTACAGCGCGGTACACTAGATAGTTCGCGTTCACTGTCTTCATCGTCCTATCCACCTCAATGTTGGTTAGATCACGCTTTTCGGGCTGCCTGAAACTCCAGAAACTCGCCGCGTCGAAAAGTCTTATACGTTAGCCAATCGGCGCCGCCGCGCTCGTCGTTGCAGCGCTTGCAGGCCATGGCGATGTTGTCTGGGTTGTCCCTGCCGCCATCTGCCTTGCGCTGCAGGTGCTCGATTGTGGCGGCGTCTGGACGTTTCTGAAGATTGAAATCCCATGTGAGGGAAACGAACCGGTCACAGTAACAGCACCTCCCGTGGTGGCTCTTGAACAGCACCAGGAGCAATCGATGTTTTTCGGCTGTTTTCACGGCTAACCTGCTCTGCCATGGGATTTTGGGAAGTCGATTTTGACAAGGCTATGCCCAACACTGTGCGGTGGCGCCTCCCACCGTGGTTCGGCCCAAGAATCATGATGTCGTAAAGCTGGCGCCCCATTGCTGTGATGCTTCGATCTATGACGACTGCGGGCTGGTCGGCGAACTCGACCATCGCGCCTAATTCAAACTTCCAGCGGATGCGGTGTCTTCTCACCGGTCCTCTTGCGATCAGGCCGCGAGGCAACAAGGTTCTGTCAGCGGCCTGTATGGAAGCGTGCATATTCATGTGTGCTCCTCGTGTATGTTGCGGTTACAAAAGAACCCATAGCGGACATCAAAATAACCGTCAAGTACAAAAATAACCGCTAGGGGTATTTTTGTTGCTGTAGAGGATGGCATCTGATACTTAGGAGACATGATCACGCCCTTACAAATTAAGGCCGCAAGGGCCATGCTCGAATGGAAGCAGACCGACCTCGCAACGGCGGCCGGCATATCCGAAATGAGCGTGAAGAACGTTGAGAAGGGGAGTACCGACTCGCGCGTGAGCACCCTGCAGGCCATCCGCGCCGCCCTGGAAAACGCCGGCATTGAGTTCATCAACAATGACCGATGCGAGGGTGTCGTTAAACTGCGAGGGCAATCCTGATGGCCAAAAACCCAAAGCTCGAGCATTCGGAGTTCTCGGGCGAATTTGAAGACGATGGTATCACCGTCCTCGTCGATATATTCAGGCCCGCCGGCACTCAGAATGACTGGAAAATGGAAGTCATCTCGCAAGACGAAGATGTCACCACCTGGGATGAGCCCTTCGCCACGGACCAAGACGCCTGGGAAGAGTTCCTCGCGACCGTCGAACGCGACGGAATCCACACCTTCCTTGGAGCCGACGAACCATCGGTGCACTGATCGCCTCGAACCGAAGCGCCACTTGTGCGTTTGCCTCTCGGAGCGTCGCGTCAACATCTGAAATGCGATGTGACTTGCACCGCCGCGCGTTCCTCCCTCCCCTTGACCGCTCTGGTTGGCATTATTAGCTTCGATCTGCGGCTACCACCCGCGACCACCACAGAGGAGACATGGAAACTGCAATCGGCGTTCGCGCCGGTGGCGATGGTTGTCAACTGTTTGGTGGTAGTACAATGGATCAATCTCGACAGCAGAAAGCCGCTCAAATCTACGCCAAGTCTGCGCTGCCGCTAGACCCAGAGAAGGGCTGGCAACGTGAAGATGTCCAGGTCGCCTTCATGGCCGGCATGGAAGACCACGGTATCGCACGACTCCTCTCCCTGCCTGAGGTCGCGGAGATTCTGGCGGTATCCGCCTCGGTCATTCGCGATCTGGTGAAGTATGGCGAGCTCGCCTACGTTCACGCAGGACGCGGCACTGAACGGAAGCATCTGACCTTCAGTGTCGCCGAGATAGAAGGCTTCATCAAGCGGCACAGCGAGCGGGTGTATTATAATCCCGGCCCCAAAACTGTCAGATACGGAACGCGCAAGAGAGCGCACGAACTTGCAGTGGAGCGGGCTACCACAGGCAGCAATGATTGGTTCGAAAGGACTCTAGCCGAATTGAAGGCAAAGAAGAAATGACCGCGGCCCTCGACAAGATCTACACCGCCGATGAGGCCGCTGAGCGTCTTCGGCTTACGAACCGCGCTGTTATCAAGATCGCTCGCAAATACGGCCTGTGCTCGAGGCAAGGCCGGAACTACCTCTTTTCCGAGGCTGATCTGTTGGAACTTTGGGAGGTTATGCGCGAGCCGGCAAAAGAGCCAAAGCCGCTACCACCGAAGCCTTATATTTCTGATCATCGACTGTATGAGGAACTGCAGAAGCTTTCTTCAAAGAAGAAGGGACCAGGTCGACAACGTTGGGAGGTTACAAACGCAAAAAACAAGGAGCTCCGCGAAGCCACCAAGGCGGAGATCGAAAAGTGGAGGGGCGAGCCTCCGCTGGATCATACGAACCGCGACCCTGACTATTGGACACCGGAGCGCAAGGAGCGCCGGCGGTTGGAGAGCCTCGCGAAGAAGAAAGGGTGGATGGCACGAACATGAGCGAACCTACTCGCCTCATTGGCCGCAAGGAGGCGGCGGCCTATCTCGGTATCGCCGAATCTACGTTTTCCCTCTGGGTATCCACCCACAAGATGCCGCCGCCGATCTTCGGCACCAGGAAATGGGACAAACGGGCCATTGACGCCAAGCTCGACGACATCAGCGGGCTCGCGACTGATCGCAAAGAAGATCGGTACGAAAAATGGATGAGGGAGCAAGGGGCCACGGAGGCAGGTAATGGAGGTGACAGCCTCCGAGTGTGGCGCGACAAGAAGGCAAAGCGGCAGGCAAAGCACAAACCACAGATGGCGCTGGACGCGAAGCTCGAGCGGATCGTTCTTTTCATGGCAGAGCATCCGGAGTGCGATACCGTGGCGTCCATTCCTGGCGCCGGTCCACATTTCATGGATAAGCTCATTGATTCCGGTGCGGTGAGGTTGATTGGCACCGAGCGCTCCACGTTCCGCTACGCGCTTACGGAGGACGGTGAGGAAGAGGTGAAGCGGATTAGGAAATGGCGGTCGTTGGCGCCATGAACGACGCACTCTCTGCGCTCCCCCTCTTCGCAACCGACCAAGAGCTCGCGGTCGCCATCGTCGGTAGGGCTCGTTCAGAAATGTGGATAAAGGCCGTAATCCCGCAATTAGAGCGGAAGGGCTTCCCTCGCATTGATCCGCTCCATGATGGCAGACCGGTGGCGCTGGTTCGTCGGTTCTATGAAGGATATTTCGGCATCGCGTCCGGTTTCAACGTTGCTACGCCTGATGGCGAGGAGCGACTGGGGGAGTGGAAGAACAGGCGGAAACGGCCGAAATCACAGTGGGGCGATCCATAACGCCAATTACCTTGGCAGGAACCCGCTCCGCCCTATCCTTTTCGGGATGAGCGACATCCCTTCACCAACACTCCCCATGGGAGACGAGAACCGGCATCTGTTTTGCCAGATGGCGGTCGAGATACCGCTGCAGGAACTCATCGAGGATGCGGTGAAGGCTGGATGGGAGGAGACGGAAGTTCTAACGGCCATCATGGAGGTCGCGGATAACCTCATGCTCGCCGCCGGCTCGAACGCAGAGCTGGAGGCGCTGCTGCATGCGCTAAAGCGGAGGCTGGATTAGGCGTTACAAGGAACGAAGCTGTCGCTCTTGCGTTCGAGGCGAAACAACGCGCGAGGGTGAAGATGTCGAACGCAACTCAAAATGATGACCGCAACGAGAAAAACACCGGCGTTAGTCCGACCACGTTCGGAAGATCCCTTGAGAGCAAAGCTCAGATCGAAGATGCTGCAAAAATCGCATCGGCAACGGAAGACGGCGAAACCCTCAACGTGTATCGCCTGGTACCAGTAGCGCCTCCGTATGACGCCAGGTGGCAGCAAGCACCAAGCATTGGTGAGGTTGTCGTTGCGGCTAGGACGGCGGGTGATGCTCGAATTGTTGCCGCAGGGCGCGAGCTCGACTTCCTGGAGGTCGATGCCCTACCTGGCGAAGATGTCACGACCCGTCACGCGAGTGCTTTCCGCGACGAGAAGGCATATACCGTGATTGAAATCGAACATGGACGGCGAGATCTCAAGCGTGGCGTGATCAATGGATATGTCCCTGTGGACACGATCGCGTCAACGCAGGTTTAGCTCTCCGGCAGCCGATAGACATCTCCCGCATCCGCCTCATCCCGCAGTCCCTTGAACGACGGATGCCTCAGCTTCCCGTCATGGGTCCAGCCGCGATATTCGATCTCGGCAATCAGTGCCGGAGCGGTAAGCGCCAGGTTCTTGCCGCGGATCATCACTGGCGGCAGTCTCGTCTTGAGCTTGTCGCGCCCCGCCAAGAATCGTTTACCTCTTGAGATTGACCAGGACTTCCATGAGTTCGGAGCCGGTCTGGAATACCTTCGAGTTCGCCGTATAGTTACGCTGGGACTCGATCATGCTGGTGAGCTCCTCRGCGATATCGACGTTGGAATCTTCCAATGCGCCGGAGAGGACCTTGCCGTAGCTGCCATTGCCGGGATAACCCATGACGATRACGCCGGAATCGTTGCTCTGGCTGTAGACGTTGCCAGCCAGCGGCTTCAGCATGTCCGGGCTCTGAACATTGGCCATGGCGATGCGGTATTTGGGCACRAGATCGCCGTTCRCATATTTGAGGARRACGACGCCGTCCTCGCTGATCTGATAGTCGACGACGCCGCTTGCAGCTTTACCGTCGACATTGCCCTCGGCGCTGAAATCACCGTTGAGCTGGGTGGTGCCGGTGATGTCGATCGTAAGCGCGTTGAGGGTGGCACCGCCGATCG
>NZ_MDDW01000006.1 GCF_001854865.1 Rhizobium sp. LCM 4573
CGAAGCCTTCGTCAAAACCCTGAAGCGGGACTATGTCCGCATCTCAACCCTTCCGGACGCGGAAACTGCGCTCCGGCAGATCGATGGATGGATCGAGGACTATAATGAAATCCATCCCCATTCCGCTCTGAAAWTGGCTTCCCCTCGCCAGTTCATCAGGGCTATCTCAACCTAAGCCGACTGTCCGGTGAAACGGGGAGCACTCCAGGTGGGAAACTCACTCGGGGTGCAGTGTACGTCCGCTCCGCTTATCGCCACGATCCCGAATTTGTTTCGAAATCACTTTCCCGACAGGGGCCTGTTCTTGAGAGCCTAAAACTAAATAAGTTGATCGAGACAGATGCCACTGTAGCAATCAACTATGGCCGGCTTGCCTCCCAAGCCATGGAGGACCTTTTCGCTAACGAAGCTGCTTCGACCACGATAGGTACCTACCGAGAGAAGGTCCTCGGAGAGATCCGCGAACCGTTGAAAAGGCTATTTCCTGATCTGGTTTTCGTCGGTGTCGGCAATCCCTTGAACCAGGGTACTTTCCAGTTTGATAAGGGCGAAACCAAGAATTTCGATTACCGAAACCTTTCCGGTGGCGAGAAGGCGGCATTCGACTTAATTCTGGACTTTGTGGTGAAGCGTAAGAGCTATGCGGATGCGATCTATTGCATAGATGAGCCAGAGACGCACATGAACACTAGGGTACAAGGCGCATTATTGGAGGAGTTACTTGATCTTCTACCAGTAAAGTCGCAACTTTGGATCGCGTCGCATTCGATTGGTATGATGCGGAAGGCGAGGGAACTTTATGACGCTGACCCAAGTTCCGTTGTATTCCTTGATTTCGGCGGGCATGACTTCGACAACGAGACAACTATTATACCCACGAAGCCATCGCGCGCATTTTGGGAAAGCGTGTTACATGTTGCCTTGGATGACCTCGCCACGCTCGTTGCACCGCGTGAGGTTGTAATCTGCGAAGGCAATCCCCTTGGCGCTGTCCCAGGCAAGAATGTCGAGCACGACGCACGTATTTACTCGACGATTTTTGCAGAGGAACTGCCGGACGTGACGTTCATTTCGGCAGGTAGTTCAAGTCAGGTATCTGGCGATTTCCTCGCTCTAGCCACCACGTTGCCGAAAGTAGCGGTTGGCATGAAGGTGACACGGCTCATCGATCTTGATGACCACGCGCCGAATGATGTGGCAGCATACAAACAGAAAGGCGTGGCCGTCCTTGGTCGTCGTCACTTGGAAGCCTACCTTTTCGACGACGAGGTATTAACGGCGCTATGCAATTCATCGGGTAAGCCGGAAGAGGTTTCCGCAGTGCTTACGGCTAAGCAACAGGCCATCGCCGACAGCGTGGCGCGCGGCAATCCTCCGGACGATATTAAGTCCGTTGCTGGAAGTATCTACACAGAGACGAAGCGCATTCTAGGGCTTACGCAAATTGGAAACGATAGGCACGCCTTTGCGAGAAATACGCTTGCTCCTCTAGTGAAACCAGGCATGGCCGTCCATGCCCAACTCAAATACGATATCTTTCAATCTATAAAAGAACCACAGGCTGTTCCTCACGTCAGAGTGTCGTAGGTCTGCCATATTCTGTCGAATTGTTAGGCAACTGTGAAGACAACCTGGTGCCTCTGGTGCATTGTCAAAGGCGGCTACCAGGCTGAGCACGACATGGAGCGTAGCRCTCTGCGATCCGCGCCAAGTGCAGTACCCTTGCCGATTCCGGGAATTTCTGCCTTTCTTTGCGAGGGGATCACCCGGAGAGAGCGTCATGACCGAGCCCGGTCCGGAGGAGAGGATCGATGCGACATTCCGCAACGRCTCGCTGACGGCTGCCGGCATCATTCTCGGCTTTTCCCTGAGCTTCATCAGCCGCTGGGTCTCCAATCCGAACGACTGGAGCCGGATCGATATCGTGCCGATGCTGCTGCTGACGGTGGGGATCGCCCTGCAGGTCAAGGTCTTTGCCGATCTTCTGGCCCGCGACTCGCTGATCGCCGCCAAATACGACCGCGCGAGGCGGCTGTTCCTGATTGGGATCGGGTTCGTCGCCGCCGGGATCGGAGTGGCATTGCTCAACGACATACTGGGCCTGGGATCGATGCCCATGCTGGGTTGAGCTGCCCGGCAGCCGATAGCTTATGGATCGCCTGTTGGTCCGATCATCACCTCCGATCCGGCCAGCCGGGCAGCAAAGTGATGCCGAACTTCGGGGAGGCATTCTTTAGGCGGTCGATCTCCTCGGGCGTCGGCGGCCCGGCCGTTTCATCTTGCTTCAATTCGCGGCCGGCTTCCGCCAGGAATTTGTCGAAGAGGGCGGGCGTAGCGATCAGGATATAGCGTGCCGGCCGGCCGGTGGTATTCATCAAGCGATGCGGCACTCCGCGCTTGAGGAAAATGCTCTGGCCGGCGGTCAGCCGGCGCGTTTCTCCATCGATCACCGCGGTCAGTTCGCCTTCGATGATGTAGACGGTCTCATCGTCTCTGGCATGGACATGGATCGGCGTACTCGTGTTTCCGCCACTCGTATTTTCGAGAAGGCAGAACTGGCCGTCCGTCTGCTCGCCGGACAGCAGGAGCTTCATGGTGACGCCTGCCAGGACGAACTCTTTCGGTTCCATGCTGCTCATGGAGATTACTCCTGTTCGAGTAATCTCAATTCCGCAGGGCTTTCACCCGTTCCCCG
Organism: Rhizobium sp. LCM 4573; assembly: GCF_001854865.1. Lineage (GTDB taxonomy): Bacteria > Pseudomonadota > Alphaproteobacteria > Rhizobiales > Rhizobiaceae > Neorhizobium. The sequence continues at coordinate 2,696 of NZ_MDDW01000006.1, forward strand.
GCCTCATGTCAGAATATCGTAGATCCGCCAGATCCAATAGAATTGATAGACGAGCGCGAAGACGACGAAGGCAGCGTGAAAGCGCCTGCTGGCGGTATAGGCGGCGATCAGGCTGAGGACGATGTAGAGTGCGGTGCGCAGCGGATATTCCCAGCCGAGCGAGGTGAAATAGTCCCGGCCTTTCAGGGCGGTATCCAGGGTGTCGGTTGCCAGGAGGCCGGCGAACAACCCGAAGAACCATTTTCGACGCGAGAAGAAATAGTGCTCGTAGCCGTCGTAGTCCTGCATCGAGGTGGGGAAGAGCAGGGCGCAGAGGAAGAAGAAGAGCGAGCAGAACAGGATCAGGAACAGGAAGGCCCCGAAGCCGATGATCGCCGCTTCGTGCAGCCGGTATTCCCACCACCAGAAATGCACCAGGAACAGCATCATGAAGGCGACCCAGCCGAGATGGGTGAGGTAGAGCCGCGCTTCCTTCGGGTGCTGCACGATGCCGGCAAGGCCGTTCAATAGCCGCGCGATGCTGAGGCTGACCACCATGCCCATGACGATGCGGATATGCGGGAATGTTTCCGCGGCCGGGATCGGGTCCATGGCTATTCCTCCGGCGGCACGGGCACCGGCCGGCCGTCTTCGTCGAGCGCCACCATGACGAAGGTGGCGGCGGTCACCTTCTCGAGAATGCGGTAGCGGGCGCGATGTGCCCAGGCCTCGACCTGAAGGGTGATCGACGAGCGGCCGACACGGGTGATTTCGGTATAGACGTTCAGCGTATCGCCGATCTTCACCGGAAGCTGGAAGGCCATTTCCTTGACGGCGGCGGTCACCACGCGGCCGCGGGCGCGCTCGGCGGCGCGGATGCCGCTTGCAAGGTCCATCTGAGCCATGACCCAGCCGCCGAAGATATCGCCCGCGGCATTGGCGTCGGCGGGCATTGCGAGCGTGCGCAAGGTGAGTTCGCCGGTGGGCTTGGTCTCGGTCATCCTGTACTCCTGCAAATGAGAGCCGGCGATTCCGGCTTGAAGAGACTAGCCCGCGTCGATCGTTTTGATCCAGAGCGTTGTGGGGGATGCACAGTAACGGGGAGGGCGCACGTCGCAGCGGCCCGCAGTTTGCCGCGGGTCTATGATTGGCGATCCGGCAGGGCCTGCATCGTCTGAAGATCGATCGGCATCGAGATATGCTCGTGGGTGATCGTCCACCGGCCATTCGTCTTGCGGAGACCGGAGGTCACGTGCACCCAGTAATCGGACGTCTCTCCGGTCGTCCTCGTGCTTCGGACATGACACAGGCTGTGGCAGAACCGGACTTTGCCGCTTGCGGCGATCCGCAGATCGTGCAGGTCATAATCGATCGGCCCCGCGACCGAGGCGAACCACGTCTCGAAATTCTTCCGATAGGCCTGCGCGCCTTTGACTTGCGCTGGCGGGCGGATGTCGAACGTGACGGTATCCGGCGCGTAGTGCGCCATCAGCGCATCGATATCCCTGGCGCGCAGCGCCTGCGCGAAGCCGTCCATGAACGCGCGGATCTGGCTGTCTTCCCCGGCTGGAGCTGTGGTGCCTGGCATGACGTTCTCCTCCCATGAGTGGAGCCGAGGATTGGCTTTGCGCCGAGAACGCACCGTCTCCGGAACCGTTCCGCGCTACCGGCTTGACCCCTTATCGCGGGCGGAGCGCCTTTCACGACCTGGTAAGGTTCCTCCATTAGAATTTAAGGTGATTTGCAAGGGAGGGGGATTTCCATGCAGCGCCTTACCATTTCTTGGCGGCTATGCTGCCTTGTACTGCTTTCGCTCGCCATTCTGTGCGGGGCGATGGCCTTCAGCCTGTTCCAGAGCTACCGCTCCTCCGAAGTGGAGCGAAAGGCGGGGCTGGCGCAGATGAACGATGCCGCGCTGACGGTGCTTGCCAAATACCACAAGCTTGAAACCTCGGGCGCCATGAGCCGGGAGGATGCCCAGGCCGCCGCCAAGGACATCATCGCCACCATGCGTTACGGCAACGGCACGGGCTATTTCTGGATCAACGACATGGCCCCGACGATGGTCATGCACCCGATCAAGCCGGAGATGAACGGCGGCGATCTTTCCGACGACAAGGACCCGAACGGCAAATTCCTGTTCGTGGAGTTCGTCAATGTCGTCAAAGCCCAGGGCAAGGGCTTCGTCGATTACTACTGGCCGAAGCCGGGCGCCGAGGAGCCGGTGGAGAAATTCTCGCATGTCGCCGGTTTCGAGCCCTGGGGCTGGATCGTCGGCACCGGCGTCTACGTGGACGACCTGCACGCCATGTTTTGGCGCGACGCCACACGCTTCGCCTCGATCTGCGGCATCGGAATGCTGGTCCTGCTTGCCGGCGCCTATGTGGTGGTCCGCAGCGTCACCGGCCCGATCGGCCAGGTGAAGGGCGTGCTGCAGGCGATCGCCGGCGGTGAGGCGGGCGTGACGGTTCCCTGCACCGACCAGAGAAACGAGATCGGCGAAATGGCGCGGGCGCTGGTGGTGCTGCGCGACAGCGTCGAGGAACGCGCGAGCCTGCAGGCCCGCGAGAGCGAGCAGCAGCGGGCGATCGCCGCCGAACGCGCCAGCAACGAGCGGACGCTGACGGCGGCCGGCGAGCGGCAGACGCGGGCCATGAACGAGCTGGGCCGCGCGCTCGAAAGCCTTGCGGGCGGGGATCTTTCCGTCTCGCTCGGCGATATCGGGCCGGAATACGAGAAGCTGCGGGAAGACTTCAATACGGCCGTCGGCGCGCTGCACGACGCGATCGCCGCCATCGCCGAGACCGGGCATGTGGTGCGCGAAAGTGCGGCCGACATCAGCGAGGCGACGGGCAATCTTTCCCGCCGGACCGAGCAGCAGGCCGCCGCGCTCGAGGAAACGGCGGCGGCGCTCGACGAGATCACCGCGACGGTTCGGACCGCCTCCGAAAGGGCGCATGAGGCGCGCGGCATGGTGGGCAATACCAAGGAGAGCGCCGGCCGTTCGGGCGCGATCGTCCGCGACGCGATCGAGGCCATGGGGCGGATCGAGGATTCCTCCAACCGCATCGGCCAGATCATCTCGGTGATCGACGAGATCGCCTTCCAGACCAACCTTCTGGCGCTGAATGCAGGCGTGGAGGCGGCACGCGCCGGCGAGGCCGGACGTGGCTTCGCCGTGGTGGCACAGGAGGTGCGCGAGCTTGCCCAGCGCTCGGCCAATGCCGCCAAGGAGATCAAGGCGCTGATCGGCAATTCCGCCCGCGAGGTGAATGGCGGCGTGACGCTCGTGCGTTCCACGGGCGAGGCGCTGGTCGAGATCGCCGAACTGGTGGAGCGGGTGAACGCGCATGTGGAAACGATCGCCACCGCCGCGCGCGAGCAGGCGACCGGGCTGCAGGAGATCAATACATCCGTCAACCAGATGGACCAGATGACCCAGCAGAACGCGGCGATGGTGGAGGAAACCACGGCGGCGAGCCAGACGCTCGCCGAACAGAGCCTTTACTTGCAAAGCCTGCTGTCAGCCTTCAAGCTCGGCGGTGCCCGAGGCGCCGCCACCCGTGAGGCAGGCCCGCGCGTCCGCGCCGCCTGATCCATCCCCGCCGATTTCCACGGCCCGCCGGAGGCAGACCCCGGCGGGCCGCTTGTTTCGGGAAAGTGGCGCGGAAATGGCATCAGCGTCATGAAAAAGTCTTGTTTTCTCAAGTCTTCCTTTACCCGCTATGGCTAACGTTCCGTTCAGATGTCCGAATACGGAACAAGAGTGGCAACTGGTATGGCGTATGCTTCCCCTGTCCGGCGGGCGATTGCCTTGCTGATGATCTCGACGATGCTGGTTGCCTGTTCCGCGGAGGGGTTGGTGCCGCCGGCGCCGATCGATGGCGCGACCCGCGTGGGCGCGATCACGCCGCGAGGAACGCCGCCGCGCGAGCCGATATCCCACCAGGCCTATCATGTGCCGCCGGCACCCGTTTCGCAGACAAGCGGCGCCATCGATTATCTCGACACCCCGAGCCCGGCCGGCGGCTATCCCACGCCGCCCTCCGGCGTTCAATCAGCTCCGCTCCAGCAGCCCGTCGCGCCGCCGACGGCTGCGGCCGGACGTCTGCCGAAGATCGACAGCGACGAGGCGATGGCGCAAGCCTCGGCGGCGGGGAGCGGGCCGATGAGCATCCCGGACGAGGGCGTCAACATGGACGCCCAGTTCGGCTTTGAAGAGAATGCGGCCGACAGCGAGGTGGTGGGCCTCGCCGAGGAACAGGATGGCATGATCGCCGAAGGCAATAGCGATCAGCTGGTTGTGGGCGGCATCGGCACCGACAATCCGGTGGCCGTGGGGCAAGGTCGGTCGCAGCCCGTCGCATCCGCACAGCCGATATCGGACGATATCGTGGTGGTGCCGCCGAAGCGGCAGGGGGCGGGCCTGCAGAGTGCTTCTACCGGTCAGCCCATGGTCTGGGGCGACCAGTCGCCGGTCGTCCCGCCGAGCCGCGCGCCGGCCGAGCCGCAGCAGGAAGTCGCGATGCTGATGCCGGAAAACCCGACGGTCGAGCCCGAGCGCCCGAGGGTGCGCGAGGTCATGCCGGCTTCCGAGGTGAGCTGCCGCGCCGAGCTCAGGCGCATCGGCGTCGAGTTCCGGGATATTCCGAGGATTTCGAACGGACCGAGCTGCGGCATCGACTTCCCGGTTCTGGTAAGCGGTTTTTCGGGCGGCATCGACCTGAAGCCCGCCACCAAGCTCAACTGCCAGACGACGCTCGCCTTCGCCAAATGGGTGAAGCACGAGCTCGCTCCATCCTCGCGCTACCGTTATCTCTCGGGCGTGAAAACGATCGAATCCATGGGCGGCTATTCCTGCCGGCGCATGAACAACAGCCGCCAGAGATACAATCCGATGTCGGAACATGCGCGCGGAAACGCGATCGATGTCGGCAAGTTCGTGCTGAAGAACGGCAAGCGGATCGACGTGCGCAAGAAGGGCTTCTTCGCCTTCCGCGAAAAGGGGCTGCTGAAGGCGGTGCGCAACGACAGCTGCAAGTATTTCAATACGGTGCTCGGACCGGGCAGCAATGCAGAGCACTGGAACCACTTCCATTTCGACCTGCGCTCGCGCAAGGCGGGACGCCGATACTGCGACTGAGGAACGGCGATGGCGACGGCGGCGAAATTGCGGGAGCTGGCGTTATCGCTCGAAGGGACCACCGAGACGCCGCATTTCGACCGCGCCGCTTTCCGCGTCGCGCGCAATTACGTCACGCTCGCCCCCGACGGATTGACGGCGAATTTCAAGTTCACCCCGGACGAGCAGGAACTGAAATGCCTGACTGCGCCGGAGGCTTTCTCGCCCGTGCCGAATGCCTGGGGCCGGCAAGGCTGGACTACTGCCGTCCTTGCCGAGCTGGAAGACGACGAGCTTGCGGCCGCTCTTGAAACGGCCTGGCGTCACGCGCTGCCGAAGCAGAAGCGTCGAAAAGGTGCCGTATAAAAAAGAAAGCCGGCACGAGGGGCCGGCAAGGAGCGGAAGCGGGAACGCGCGGGGAGGTCATTGCTTCCGAAGACATGAGCTCAGCACTTATGGTCAATATGCGCCTGGCAAGCGGAAATGGGAAAACGCCAACAACTTGGTCATTACGGTCGCGCATGTGAGGGGTGCGTGCGGCGTGGGAGCACGACCGTTGCTTGCCACGCGGGAACAATGCTGTAAGAACGTCACGGAAAAATGACAGCGGCGGTTGAAAACCGGGCCGTCCTCTCGCAGCCATATCCCGCCGGAGTGATTCATGCCGCCGATGACCGAAGTGATCATGTTCGTGCTGGCGCTGGCGGCCGCGGGCGTGGTGGCGGGCCTGCTCGCCGGGCTTTTCGGGATCGGCGGCGGCGCGATCCTCGTTCCCGTCTTCTATCATGTCTTCGGGCTTCTGGGCGTACCGGAAGAGGTGCGTATGCATCTGGCTCTAGGCACTTCGCTCGCCATCATCGTGCCCACCTCGATACGCTCCTTCATGGCGCACCGGCAGAAGGGCGCGGTGGATACCGAACTCCTGAAGGGCTGGGTAATTGCCGTGCCGCTCGGCACACTGATTGCCGCGGCTATCGCGGCGGAGGCCTCAAGCGTGGCGCTGCGGCTGATCTTCGCGGTGATCGCGCTTGCTCTTGCTTTCCGGATGATCTTCAACCGCTCCACCTGGCACCTCGGCAGCGATCTGCCGGGAAATCCGGTGAAATTCCTCGTCGGCACGGGGATCGGTATTCTTTCCGGGCTGATGGGCATAGGCGGCGGGGTGCTCAACAACACCTTCATGACGCTCTACGGCCGCTCGATCCATCAGGCGGTCGCGACCTCCTCGGGCGTCGGCGTGCTGATCTCGCTGCCGGGACTGGCGGGCTACGTCTGGGCCGGCTGGGGCGTTGCGGGCCTGCCGCCGTTCTCGACCGGCTACATCAACTGGCTGGCCGTGCTGCTGCTGATCCCGATCACGCTCTATGTGGCGCCATACGGGGCGCGGCTGGCGCATGCCATGACGAAGCGCCAGCTCGAAATGGGCTTCGGCCTTTTCCTCATCTTCGTCTCGGCGCAGTTCTTTCTGACGACCGTTTTCTGACCGGATTGGTCACTAAAAGCGAACGCAATATTCTTCTCTTGGGGATGGTTTCGCAATTCGCCGTGCCTATATTGGCCGCGAATTCCGCAAATCGATTCCACAAAGAACCGTTCTCATGGCAGCCATCGTTTCCGTCCAGAATCTCGCCAAGACCTATGGCAACGGCTTTCAGGCACTCAGGGGCGTGAGCCTCGATATCCGCGAGGGCGAGATCCTGGCGCTGCTCGGGCCGAACGGCGCCGGCAAGACGACCCTGATCTCCATTATCTGCGGCCTGGTGAACCCCACTTCGGGGAAGGTGCTGGTCGGTGGATACGACGTGGTGCGCGACTTCCGCAAGACGCGTTCGCTGATCGGCCTCGTGCCGCAGGAGCTGACGACCGACCAGTTCGAAACGGTCTGGAACACGGTGAGCTTTTCGCGCGGCGTGTACGGCCAAAAGCCGAACCCGGAACTCATCGAGAGCATTCTCAAGGAACTTTCGCTGTGGAACAAGCGCGACAACATGCTGCGCGAGCTTTCCGGCGGCATGAAGCGGCGCGTGCTGATTGCCAAGGCGCTGTCGCACGAGCCGAAGATACTCTTCCTGGACGAGCCGACCGCCGGCGTGGACGTGACGCTACGGCGCGAGATGTGGCAGGTGGTGGAGAAGCTCCGGGCAACCGGCGTCACCATTATCCTGACGACGCATTATATCGAAGAGGCGGAGGAAATCGCCGACCGGGTGGGCGTCATCAACGGCGGCGAACTGCTTCTGGTGGAAGACAAGAAAGCCCTGATGCGCAAGCTCGGGCGCAAGCAGCTTCGCCTCGAGCTCTCCGAACCGCTGCCGGCGCTGCCCGACAGCCTCATGCCCTATAACCTTGCGCTTTCGGAGGACGGCAGCGCGCTGATCCACGAATATCAGGAGGAGGAAGGCGAGGTCAGCATTGYCTCCCTGCTGTCGATGCTCTCGGCGGAAAACATCCATTTCCGCGATCTCTCGACCCGGCAGAGCTCGCTCGAGGATATCTTCGTCTCGCTGGTGGGAGAAAAGGCATGAATTTCGAGGCGATCAAATCGATCTATCTCTTCGAGATGGCCCGCATGCGCCGCACGCTCCTGCAGAGTGTTGTGTCGCCGGTCATCACTACATCGCTCTATTTCATTGTATTCGGAACGGCGATCGGCTCGCGAATTCAAGCGATTGAGGGCGTTTCCTACGGTTCTTTCATAACGCCGGGGCTGATCATGCTGACATTGCTGACGCAGTGCGTCGGCAACGGCTCGATCGGCATCTATTTCCCGAAATTCACCGGCACGATCTATGAGATTCTCTCCGCGCCGGTCGCCATGACCGAAATCCTGATAGGTTACGTGGGGGCGGCGGCCACCAAGGGACTGATCATCGGGCTCATCATTCTCGCGACCGCCTCCTTCTTTGTCGACATCTCGATCGCCCATCCGTTCATGATGGCGCTTTTCCTGGTGCTGACGGCGATCACTTTCAGCCTGTTCGGCTTCATCATCGGCATATGGGCGAAGAATTTCGAGCAGCTCAACATCGTGCCGATGCTGGTGGTGCCGCCGCTGACCTTCCTCGGCGGCAGCTTCTATTCGATCGACATGCTGCCGCCCTTCTGGCAGGCGGTGAGCCATTTCAATCCGGTTCTCTATCTCGTCAGCGGCTTCCGCTGGAGCTTCTACGAGATCGCCGACGTCAACCCGCTGGTCAGCCTCGGCATGATCGGGCTCTTCCTGCTGATCTGCCTTTCGGTGCTCGGCTGGATCTTCCGGACCGGATACAGGCTGAGGAGTTAGCCCTGAAACGCTCTAATCGCGCAATCTCAGCTCGTCCGTCTGCATCTGCAGCGAACCGAGCGTCGCGAGGAACGTCATGCCGAGCAGGCTCTGGTCGAGCCGGCCGTCTTCCGCCACCATGGCGCGGACGTTGCGGCGGACGATGGGGCCTATAGCGATTTCGTCGATGCTGACGGGGGCGGCGCTCGCCCTTCCGTTCGCGGTCATCACGGTCAAGGTGTAGCGCAGTTCGGCCGGATCGAGGCCGATGCGGGCGGCGTCCTCGTAGGTGAGCACCACCGCGCTTGCGCCGGTATCGACCAGCATGGGAAGCGTTTCTCCATCCACGGCAACATTCGCCTGGAAGTGCCCGCCCATCGTCTTGTGGATGATGACCTCGTTGCCGCCCTCGCTTGTGACGACCACGGCGCTGCCGGGCACGAGGCCGGCATACATGCGCGCTGCGAAGCCGCGGGCGTCGTCGCGATAGAGATAGGCGGCGACGAGCGCCAGGATGATCAGGAGCCAGATGGCGATATAGCGGAGAGACTGGCTCAAACCACCGCGACGGCCGGCAAGGATGCCCGCCCCCAGCAGGCCGGCGATCGGCAGCAGATAAATGAAACGTCCGAACTCGTCGTTGGAAAGGCCGAGCGTCTGGCCGCTGTCATGATTGAAGACCAGGAAGGCCAGCCCGATTCCGAGTACGAGAAGAACGAAGGTCAGACCGTTCATACGCTGTCGCGCTCCTTTGCCGGCCCCTGAGCCAGCCGCCGACGGCGCGTTTCGCGGCGCGGCCGCCGTTCCACGGTTTCGAGCCGTGCCGGAAGCAGCGCCATGAGGGTTCGCCGCTCCTCATCCGTGTAATCGATCCAGCTTGCGATCTCGTCGCGCGTGCGACCACAGCCGAAGCAGTAGCCGGTCTTGTCATCGATGGAGCAGACGAGGATGCAGGGCGAAATCATGTTGAAATATATCGTGGTTTCATGCCGCAAGAGCAAGGGCCGCAAGCGTCGCTATCTCGGTGATCTGTTGCGTGGCTCCGATCGTATCGCCGGTATGGCCGCCGAGCTTGTGCGCGACGAAACGGGTGAAGCCGAAACCGGCAAGGCCGGCGACGACGAGCGTGAACAGGGTTTCGAAAAAACCGAAAGCCGGCAGCAGCAGGATTATGGCGGCAGCAGCGCCGATGGCGAGCGCGACATTGCGGATGGACTCTTCCGGCATTCCGGCGGAAGCCGCAACGCCTGCGGCTCGGGCAGAGGGCAGGGCGCTCCAATGGCCGACCATGATGGCGCGGCTGAGCGCAGCTGCGGCAAGCAGCGCCAAGGCGCCGGCGCATGCTTCCTCGCTGCGGACGATCGAGGCGAGGGCCGACGCGCGCAATCCGAAGGAGAGGATGAGCGCCACGACGCCGTAGCTGCCGGTTCGGCTGTCCTTCATGATCGTCAGGACGTGTTCCGCATCGCGTCCGCCGCCGAGCCCGTCTGCCGCATCAGCAAGTCCATCCTCGTGCAGCGCGCCGGTCATCAGCGTTATCAGGGCAAGCGCGATCAGCGCGGCGAGCAGGGGATCGGCATCGGAGCGCAGCAGCAGGTAGAGGACGATTGCCGGACCCAACGCCAGCAGGAGGCCGGCCGCGGGAAAGGCGCGCACGGCGCGCGCCATGGAGCCGTCATGGCCCCGGAAAAAGCGGTCCGGCACGGGCAGGCGGCTGAGGAAGCCGACCGAACGGGCGAGGTCGTCGATGAAATCCGTCGCGTTTGGCAGTTGTCCCTCCGTCGTTGCCCGACTATGAAAGCCGCAAGAAATCCTGATTTGCCGGGAAACACAAGTTGCCCGGCCGAGCGAAGAAAGACAATTGAATGAGCGTGAGCGGCCTGCCTTTCGACGATTTCCGCAACCTGATCCAGAATCTGCCGGGGCCGGACAGCCGGGCTCTGGTCGCGGCACGCGAGCGCGACGCCCAACTTACCAAGCCGCCGGGTTCGCTCGGGCGACTGGAGGAGATCGCCTACTGGCTCGCCGCCTGGAGCGGCAGGTCGCCCGCCGTCACCCGGCCGCTGGTGGCGATCTTTGCCGGCAACCATGGCGTGACGAAGCACAACATCACGCCCTATCCCTCCTCGGTAACGCAGCAGATGGTGGAGAATTTCGCGGCCGGTGGTGCTGCCATCAACCAGATCTGCGTGACCCATGATCTTGGCTTGAAGATCTTCGACCTGGCGCTGGATTATCCGACCGGCGACATCACCAGCGAAGCGGCGCTTTCCGAGCGCGATTGCGCCGCGACCATGGCCTTCGGCATGGAGGCGATCGCCGGCGGGACCGATCTTCTGTGCATCGGCGAAATGGGGATCGGCAATACGACGGTCGCGGCGGCGATCAATCTGGCGCTTTACGGCGGCGAGGCGGAGGACTGGGTGGGGCCGGGGACCGGCTCGCACGGCGAGCTTTTGGAGCGCAAGATCGCGGCTGTGAAAGCAGCGGTGGAATTCCACAAGGACCATCTTTCCGACCCGCTGGAGGTGCTGCGGCGGCTCGGCGGCCGCGAGATCGCGGCGATCGCCGGCGCGATCCTCGCCGCGCGCATGGAGAAGATCCCCGTGCTGCTCGACGGCTATGTGGTGACGGCCGCCGCCTCGATCCTGAAGGCCGCCAACCCAGCCGCCATCGACCACTGCCTGATCGGCCATGTCTCCGGGGAGCCGGGCCATTTGCGCGCGATCGAGAAACTCGGCAAGACGCCGCTTCTGGCTCTCGGCATGAAACTCGGCGAGGGTACGGGGGCGGCGCTTGCGGCCGGCATAGTCAAGGCCGCCGCCGCCTGCCATTCGGGCATGGCGACATTCGAGCAGGCAGGCGTCAGCAACAAAGGGTAGTACAGGGGGCTCAAGCAAAGCTCTTGCGGCGGCGTTCGACCGGAGGCGCGTCGCTGACGGCGGGGAGTGTCTGGAGCACTCGCGTCGCAGGCAGGATGGCGATGGCTTCGGTGCCTTCCCTGAGCTTTGACCGCAGGACGAAGTGGCCGTCATGCTTGGCCAGAATTGCCTGAACGATCGGCAGGCCGAGGCCGGTGCCCTGTTCCGCGCTCTTGATGGCGATCGAGCCCTGGCCGAAGGCCGAAAGCACGACCGGGATTTCCTCCTCCGGGATGCCGGGGCCGTTATCCCTGATCGAGACGTATTGCCCTCCGCCGGCGGTCCAGCCGACCTTGACGGTGATCTCGCCGCCCTGGGACGTGAATTTCACCGCGTTTGACAGGAGATTGAGAAGGACTTGCCGCATGGCCTTCTCATCCACCCAGACCTGCGGAAGCTGCGGTTCGAACTGCTCGTGGATGGTGATGTCCTTGCCGCGTGCGCGAAGCTGGACCATGCCGATGCAGTCCTCGGCTATTTCGAGAAGCGACAGTGCTTCCTCGCTGAGATCGTAGCGCCCGGCCTCGATGCGCGAGAGGTCGAGTATCTCGTTGATGAGATTGAGGAGGTGCTGGCCGGAGCGATGGATGTCGCCCGCATATTCCTTGTAGGTGGGGTTGGCGAGCGGCCCCAGAACCTCCGAATTCATGACTTCGGAAAAGCCGAGAATGGCGTTGAGCGGCGTGCGCAGCTCGTGCGACATGGAGGCGAGGAAGCGCGACTTGGCGAGGTTGGCCTCCTCGGCGCGCCGGCGGGCTTCGTCGGACATCGACTTGGCGACTTCCAGCTCGGCGATGAGATTGTCCTTTTCCGACTGGTAGGACATCAGCGTCAGGCTGTTCCGGTAAAGGCGATCGGCGATGTAGTGGAAGAAGACGCCCGCCGTCGCACAGATCGCGGTCATGCCGATATCGAGCGGATTGCGGGAAAACGCCGCCTGCACGATAAGTGCCGCAATCACCGGCAGAAAGCCGAAAAGGACGCCCTGGCGCAGCATGAAGCCGCCCATGGCCATGATGGAGATGGCGACGAGCAGCACCGCGCCCTTGTAGAAGTAGAATCCGTCTCCGCCGCAGGCGCTGCAATCCCTGAGCGCGAACGCCGCCCAGCCGCAGCCAATCACCACCTGCGCCAGCAGGAACCGCATCCGCCATTTGGGCGTGTCGTTTGCGCCAAGCTCCTTGCGGCTTGCCCGCCGCGCGAGCAGCACGTGGAGCGCGTGGAGGCAGAGAACGAGCAAGGCCCATCCGATGAGGTCCGTGCCGGGGCTTATGTAGATGCCGATACCTGTGACGAGCGCGACCAAGAGCGGCATGATGAGCGCACCCTGGAGAATGGCCCTGACATGCATCGCCAGCATGTCGCGATCGAAGGCCTGGTTGCCGTTGGCGCTCGACTGGAGGCGTTCGCGGGTCGCGCGGACGGCTTTCGAGACGGCCTTGTTGCGGTGGCCGCGCGATCGGTCAACGATGATCTTGTCGGTCGAGGTACTGACGCCGCTACTCATTGCCACAGGAAGTTGAGTTCCGGATGGTGGGAGATTAGCGGTGAAATCTTAAGAAGATACTGCTAGGCAAGGATTTGTTTGCCATTTTTCTGAAGCTTCTGTTTCCATATGAGGCAGGATCGTGACGCGAATTTTCCGGACCCTTCGTGACGGCCTCCTGTTTATCTGCTTCGTCGTTCTGGCTCTGCTGATCGTCGCCAAGCTCGACCGGAACACCGATCCTCCGATACCCGGACCTTATCGGGCGCTCGACGGCGACACGCTTTCCGCCGGCGTCGAGAAGCTGCGGCTGGAGGGGCTCGACGCACCGGAATTCGACCAGGTTTGCGGATCGCCCAAGGGCTCCTGGAATTGCGGCAGGGAGGCGAGACAGGCGCTCGCCCGCCTCATTTCCGCCGCTTCCGCCGAGTGTTACGGTTTTGCGCGCGATCACTATCAGCGCATCCTGGTGCGTTGTCAGGCGGGCGATACCGACATCAATGCCAGGCTCGTCCGCATGGGAATGGCGGTCGCTTCGGGCAGCGATTATATCGACGAGGAGGAGGCCGCTCAGCGCGAGGAAAAGGGGCTCTGGGCAGGCGAATTCGACCGCCCGCGCCAATGGCGCCGGATGCGCGGCATGATGGAGGGACCGGATGACGGAGACGCTTTCCGGAATTTGTGGGCGAAACTACGAGGCTGGCTCGGCGGAATGTTCGCAGAATGACCGATAACCTGCAGGAAGCGGACAGGCAGATCGCGCTGCTGCGCGGAGAGATCGCGGCCTGCCGCATCTGTCGCGACGAGCCTCCGCGGGGTCCGGCGGATCGTCTGCCGCACGAGCCGCGTCCCGTCGCCGTTCTTTCGACGGCTGCGCGCGTGCTGATCGCGGGGCAGGCGCCGGGCCTCAAGGTGCATGAGAGCGGGCTGCCCTTCAACGACGCCTCCGGCAATCGCCTGCGCGCGTGGATGGGTGTGACGCGCGAGGAATTCTACGATCCGGATCTCTTCGCCATCGTACCGATGGGCTTCTGCTTTCCCGGCTATGACGACAAGGGCTCCGACCTGCCGCCCCGCAAGGAATGCGCGCCGCTGTGGCGGGCGCGGGCGCTGGCCGCCATGCCGCAGGTCGAACTCGTGCTGGCGATCGGCCAGCATGCGCAGGCGTGGCACCTAGGGTCGCGCCGCAAGAAAGGAATGACCGAGACCGTTCGGAACTGGCGCGAATACTTCTTCGCCAATCAGGAACCGCGCGTGCTCCCGCTGCCGCATCCGAGCTGGCGCAATACCGGCTGGTTGAAGCGCAATCCCTGGTTCAAGGAAGAGGTGCTGCCTTTACTGCAGCAGCATGTGGAAAGTCTCGTTCGGGGAAACAATTTTCGGTTAACCTCCGCCAAATAGGCTATATAGAGGAAAATCATTTCGAGGGAACTTTGAATGGACCGTCTTGACCGTAAGATCCTGCGCATTCTGCAGGAGGATTCCACGCTTGCCGTCGCCGACCTTGCGAAGAAGGTGGGGCTTTCGACCACGCCTTGCTGGCGGCGCATCCAGAAGATGGAGGAGGACGGCGTGATCCGCCGCCGCGTGGCGCTGCTCGATCCCGTCAAGGTGAACACCAAGGTCACGGTCTTCGTGTCGATCCGCACCGCCAGCCACTCGATCGAATGGCTGAAACGCTTCTCCGAAGTGGTGGTGGATTTCCCGGAAGTGGTGGAGTTCTACCGCATGAGCGGCGACGTGGATTATCTTCTGCGCGTGGTGGTGCCGGACATCGCGGCCTATGACGCCTTCTACAAGCGGCTGATCGCCAGGATCGAAATCCGCGACGTGTCCTCCGTCTTCGCCATGGAGCAGATCAAGTACACGACGGAACTGCCGCTCGACTACATGATGCTCGACAACCAGAAATCCGGCGAGGAATAGGCGGGCGTGGATTTCTTCTGACTATCCGCTATACTGCTTGCGAGAAGAGGTGGTCATGCGAATGCTTGAGATAATTCGGAAGAAGAAGGAAGTCATAGCGGATATCGGCCCCCATGAACGCGCGGAAGCGCGGAAACAAGGTGTCTCTTCTTATTATGTCGATCCTGAGATAGGCGATGGGCTGGTGGAAGAACGGGCCAATGGCGATAAAGTGACCCATTCGCACTGTTTCTTGGTTAAACCCGGCGTGCACGCCGCTGGGTAACCTTTTCAGGATAATTGATTATCGACCGGCTCATAGATTGAGTTGTTTCTAGTTCTTTTAATATCAAAACGACCCCGGTCGCGGTTGGTGCGCGGATTTCAAGCCCGCCTGGAGTTTTGATAAGCGCGCCGCGATTTAAGAGCGTTGCTGCAGAAGATGCGAGAAATCTCAGAGCAATTAAGCACGCGTCTTTCCTCATAGAGGGCCCCTAAAAATACACTCCGCGACTCCGATAGTCGCTGCTGAAGAGTTGTTGGGAGTTTGCCTTGCCAAGGAGGGGGTTAAATGCGGAATCTGAATTTTCCTATAGAATCACGGCTGCTGTTGACTGCAGCTTTAAATCGTCGGAGTTAAATGGGAAATTCAGGCGCTAAAGGGCGTTGCTCGCTCTATTTTTTAGCTTCAGCCGCTCCAGAATCTTCTCGCTGGAAAGTTCCCTGACGGCATCCTTGCCGATCCAGCGGACGGTCTTTTCCGTCGAGTCGGCAAGCCTTTCCGAGAGGGCAAGCGCGGGGCCATGGCAGGCGCGGTTTCGCTTGCCGATGTTGCGGAGCGCCCAGTTGACCGCCTTCTTCACGAAATTGCGCGGGTCAGTCGCGTATTCCTCTATCAGGGGCAGGAAGGACAGCAGGGCTTCGTCCGGTTTCCTGTGTCGCTGGACAGAGGCGGAGGCGATCATCGCAAAGGCGGTGCGGCGTACGAATTCGCGTGAATCCGCCGCGAATTCGGCAATGAGTTCCTGCCAGAACGGCGCCTTCACGAAGAGATCGGCGGCCGTGTCGACGATTTCCCACGAGCCGAAGTCTTCTGCGAGCGCCTTGGCCTCGCTCAGCGTCAGCGCCCCCGGTTCGGCAGTATAGAGTGCCAGCACGCGCGCCTCGCGGATGCCGGTGCGCCAGAGATCGAGCGCGCGGCGATGATCGCGCTTGATGAGGCGCGCGATCTTCTGCAATTGCGGATTGGAAATGCCGAGCGCCGTTTCGGTTGCGATGCCAAAACGCGCCATGCCGTGGACGTTCTCCTCCGAGCGCAGCGTTTCGAGATGCGCGACGATTTCCGACGTGCCGGAGGAGGGGCCGATCACTTCTTCTCCAGCCGGGCGAGCAGGGAGGACGTGTCCCAGCGGTTGCCGCCGAGCGCCTGTACGTCGCCGTAGAACTGATCGACCAGCGCCGTTACCGGCAGCTTGGCGCCATTGCTACGGGCTTCCGCGAGCACGATGCCGAGATCCTTGCGCATCCAGTCGACGGCAAAGCCGAAGTCGTATTTGCCTTCGTTCATCGTCTTGTGGCGGTTCTCCATCTGCCAGGAGCCAGCGGCACCCTTGGAGATGACCTCCACGACCTTCTCTATATCCAGGCCGGCGCGCTTGCCGAAATGGATGCCTTCGGCGAGGCCCTGCACGAGGCCGGCAATGCAGATCTGGTTGATCATCTTGGTGAGCTGGCCGGCGCCCGCGGGACCCATGAGCCCGACCATGCGGGCATAGGCGGAGATCACAGGCTTCGCCTTTTCGAAGACGGCCTCGTCGCCGCCGCACATGACGGTCAGCACGCCGTTTTCCGCGCCCGCTTGTCCGCCCGAGACCGGCGCGTCGATGAATTCCACGCCTTTCGCCTTGGCGGCCTCGTAGAGTTCCCGCGCGACTTCGGCGCTGGCGGTGGTGTTGTCGATGAGGACGGCGCCGCCCTTCATGCCGGAAAGCGCGCCATCCGGGCCAGTGGTAACGGAGCGAAGGTCGTCGTCATTGCCGACGCAGGTGAAGACGAAATCGGCGTCCCGCGCCGCCTCCGCAGGCGTGGCCGCGGTTTTGCCGCCGTATTTCTTCGCCCAGGCTTTGGCCTTGGCGGCGGTGCGGTTGTAGACGGTGACCTCGTGGCCGCCCTTTTCCTTCAAGTGCCCCGCCATCGGGAAACCCATTACGCCGAGGCCGATGAATGCCACCTTTGCCATGCTGATCCTCCGTCGTTCGTTCGATATTCGAGGATTAGAACAAACCGGCATGATCGGAAAGCGGGCCCCGGCGAGTTAGGTCCGGTTAGGTTCTTTGTCGTGTGGAAAGTGGCCTCAGAACGGCTTGACGACGGCCAGGAAAACGACGGCGACGACCGAGACGAGCACGATCGGCATGCCGGCGCGCACGAAACCGGGCGGATCGAGCTTCGGGTCGGCCTCCATGCGCCTCAGCCAGCCGCCCTGCATGCCGTGCAGTGCCGAGAGCATGACCACGATCAGGAATTTCACGCCGAACCAGCCGGACGTGTAGAAGCCATAGGTGAAGGCGAGGATGAGGCCGAAGAGCCAGGCGCCGCCGAGAGCCGCCGTGGTCACCGTGCGGTCGTAGCGGCGCAGCGCCGGGATGACGCCGGAGCGGATCGCCGGAGGCACCATGCCGATGACGAAGGTATTGACCAGCATGCCGCCGATCAGCAGGAAATTCGAAATGAGATGCAGGGACTTGATGAGGAAATACGTCATCGTCAGCTCCAGATGAGGGCTTCGGTGAAACCGAGTTCGGCGAAATCCTGCCGGCGCAGGGCCTGTTCGGCGGGATCGGCGGGGAAGAATTCGTCGAGCTGCGGCGGCTTGACCGACGTGCCGGAAAGCATGGCATGGACCTGGCCGCGATGATGAATCTGATGCTGGAAAAGATGCAGCAATATGCGATCCGCCGTCTCGACCTGAACATGGGTCTCGCGCGGAATGCGTACTTCCTGTTTCAGGCTTTCGGAATCGAGCTGGCGACAGTGATCGATGAGGCGCCGGTCGGCGGCGCGCTGCTCCCGCTCGAGATCAGCAAGCTGGTGAAACGGGATTTCCGGCTCGAAGGCGGCCGAGCCGATGCAATTGCCTTCCAGCGCGCTGATATAGAGCCAGTCGACCGTCAGGATGTGGTTGAGCGTGTGGATGATCGAGGGAAAGAAGCTCACGCGCGGAGCTTCGAGTTCGGCCGGCGACAGCCCAGCGCAGGCCTTGAGAAGCCGGTGATTGGCCCAGGCGTTATTATAGGCCTGAGCCCGGAAATAGTGCTGTGCAGTCATTCCGAATCCTCCGTTGGGGAGGAGATTTAGCCCTTCAACCGCGCGATGACCAGATGGCCGGGGCTTGGGTTGCCGTCCTGCATGCGCACGTTGATCTCGGAAATTTCGAGGATTTCGAAGCCCGTATCGGCCAGCCGGGAGCGGATATAGGCTTCCGAATGGAGAAAGCGCTGGTGAGGCCCGACGACATAGGAGCGTCCGCCGGAGGTTTCCGCGGGCAACGTTTCGGAAGAGAAGACGAAGATGCCGTCCGGCACCATGTTTTCCGCCGCGCCGAAGAAGAGTGGTTCCAGCGCGCCGAGATAGGGCAGTACGTCCGTCGCGGTGACGAGGTCGAAGGGCTCGTCGTCGTTGTCCTCAAGGAAATCCTCGACTTCCGCCACGTAGAGCGTCTCGTAGAGATCTTTCTCGTGCGCGATCTCGACCATGTTTTCGGAAATGTCGATGCCGGTGATGTCCTCCGCCATATCGCGCAGCGTGCCGCCGGTGAGCCCGGTGCCGCAGCCGAGATCGAGCATGCGCTTGAAGGGGCCGAGCTTCAGTTCCTGCAGGCGCTGGCGCACCATGACGGGCACCGCATAACCGAGCTGGTCGACGAGGATGTCCTCGAAGCTTTCCGCATGCTGGTCGAAAAGGGTCTCGACATAGGCATCCGGCGCCTTGGGCGGGGTCTCGCCGCGGCCGAGGGCGGCAATGCGGACCGCCGCGCCGCCGTGATCTTCCGGATCGATCGCCAGCACCTCCTCATAGGCCTTCACGGCGGCATCGATATCGCCCGCCTTCTCCAGCGCCAATGCGCGGTTATAGGCCTCGGCCAGCGCTTCCTCGTCGATCTTGCTCATGGGGCATGTCTCCAGTGTTCGCCGGGCTTTAAGCCGATAGCCGGCATTTGTCCATGATCGGGAACGCCGCGAGCCTCCAATCGTTGAAGGAACATAAGGGCAGGGGCTTCGCATGCGATCCGGAGAACGGCCATGGCGGGCGATGAAAAGCCCAGTGCTCTCGAGCAGAATGTCGAAAGGCGCGCGCCTTCGCTGCCCATCACCTCGGCCGAAAAGGCCACTATGATTATCCATTACTATCGCGGGGAAATGGGCCGGATGACGAGCTGGCGCGACCGTATCGACCGCACTTCCAATTGGGCGATCACCATGGTCGCGGCGCTGCTTTCGGTTTCGCTTTCGACGCCGACATCGCACCACGGCGTGATACTGTTCGGCATGCTGCTGATTTCCGTTCTGCTGCTGATCGAGGCCCGGCGCTACCGCTTCTTCGACGTCTATCGGGCGCGGGTGCGCAAGCTGGAGCGCCACTATTTCGCCCAGGCTCTCAACCCGCAGGCGGACCTGAAGCCGGATTGGGCCGCATCGATCGCCTCAAGCCTCAGAGATCCGCACTTCCTGATAAGCTATCAGGAAGCGCTCTTCCGGCGCATAAGGCGCAATTACTGCTGGATGTACCTCATCCTGCTGATGGCCTGGGCGCTGAAAATCTCGACGCCCAAGCTTTTGCCCGACGAGGCGAGGGCGGACGTGGTCTTCTCATGGACGGAGGCGGTCAACAATGCGACGCTCGGCCCCGTACCCGGCTGGGGCGTGATGATCTTCGTGGCGATCTTCTACACCGCCATACTCATCGCCTCGCTGCATCGCGGCCAGGGTGAAGGCGAGTTGGCCCACGGCGAAGTGCACGTATAGCGCCGAGGCCTCCTCAGTGGAGGATGAATTCGCCCTTCAATGCGCGCCATTCCCCGGCTGCGATGAGCCTGCGGTGGACATAGCGCACCGAATGCAGCGGTCCGTCGAGCGTCTCCTGCCAGAATTTCAGAAACCCTTTCATTTCGGGAAAATCCGGGGCGAGATCGTAATCCTGCCAGACATAGGTCTGCAGCAGGATCGGATGATCCGGCAGGTGGTAGAAGATCTGGGCGGTGGTGAGGCCGTAGCCCTTCAGCATCATTTCCATTTCAGACTTCATGGCATGTTCCCGTTTATCGTCCTGGAGAACGGCGTTTCCTCGCCGTCTCCAAAGGGAAGCATGCCATGGTTAATCTCGGCTTTACAATTGGCCGAAAGGTGCTTATTCAGGTAAAAATTTCAAATGCTTAGCAGCATTCGTAATCGAGTGCTGCCAAGGCGCGCCTTAGCGCTTCAGATGGCGCGTCAGCCGGTTTTCGAGCGCTGCCCAGACATGGCGGAGCGTTTCCACGATGGCGAGATAGAAGATCGCCGCCCAGAGATAGGCCTGGTAGTCGAAGGTACGGGAGAA
Organism: Rhizobium sp. LCM 4573; assembly: GCF_001854865.1. GTDB lineage: Bacteria > Pseudomonadota > Alphaproteobacteria > Rhizobiales > Rhizobiaceae > Neorhizobium. Next base: position 22,966 of record NZ_MDDW01000006.1, read on the forward strand.
GGCGTAACGCGTCTCGCCCATGAGGTCGAATACCGTGACGATGGCGACTACCGCCGACCCTTTGATCATCAGGATGATCTCGTTGCCGTAGGGGCGGAGCGCTACGATGAGCGCCTGCGGCAGGATGATCTTGCGGAAGGCGACCCATTTCGGAAGGCCGAGTGCCGCCGCCCCCTCATGCTGGCCGTGCGGCACGCTTTCGATCGCCCCGCGCAGGATTTMCGCCTGATAGGCGGCCGTGTTTAGGGTGAGGGAAAAGAGGCCGCAATACCAAGCCTCGCGGAAGAACCACCAGAGGCCGACCGCTTCGAGCTGGGGCCGGAAACTGCCGAGCCCGTAATAGACCAGGAAAAGCTGTGCCAGCAGCGGCGTGCTGCGGAAGACGTAGACATAGCCATAGGCGATGGCATTGGCGACGCGGTTCTTCGACATTCGCGCGAAAGCGATCGGCAGGGACAGGATGGCGCCGAGGATTATGGCGAGCCCCACCAGCGAGATCGTGGTCCAGAGACCGGAGAGATAGCGCGGGCCGTAACGCAGGAATTTCTGCTCATCCCAGCCGCTGATGACCATACCGATGAGCGCGATCGCGAGCAGCAGCCAGAGCGCCAGGATCGCCATGCCGGCAATTCTGGCCGCAGTCAGCGGGCGCCGCTCGACCTTCGGCGCCGGGCGGGGGGCGATGAGCTCTTTCACATAGGTCATCGGCGAGCCCCCGACTTGCGCGTCCAGCGTTCGACGAAGCCGAGGCCGACCGAGGAGAGGAGCGCCAGCACGAGGTAGAGCAGGCAGGCGAGCGTGTAGAAGAAGAAGGCCTCCTTGCTGACGCGCGCGGCAATGCCGGTCTGGCGCAGGATATCGGCAAGGCCGATGATGGAGACGTAGGATGTATCCTTGAGCAGGATCAGCCAGAGATTGGTGAGGCCGGGCAGAGCGATGCGGATGAGCTGCGGCAGGATGATGAGCCGTATGGTGCGCGCGCGGCGCAGACCCAGCGCATCGCCGGCCTCGTACTGGCCCCTAGGGATCGCGCGGAAGGCCGAAAGCAGCACCTCCGACGAATAGGAAGAGAAGACGACGGCGAGTGCTGCCATGCCGGCGAAAAAGGCGTTGATCTCGATACGCTGCTCGATGCCGAAGGAGGCGAGCACCGACTGGATGAGGATCTGCAGCCCGTAATAGACGATGAAGAGGGTGAGCAGTTCCGGCAGGCCACGGAAGATCGTCGTATAGATGCCGGCGGCGAGCCTCAGCAGCTTTTCTTCCGATTGCGCCGCAAGCGCGATCAGGAAGCCGATGATTAGCCCGACCGGCAGCGTCGCGAGCGCGAGCGTGATGGTGACCTTGACGCCGAAGGCGATTTCGTCGCCCCAGCCGGCGTCGCCGCAGGCGACGAGCGTATCGGAACCGAGCAGCGAAAAGATGCCGACAGGACCACAGAGCGGATCGAGCGCTGTTGTGAGGGCGGAAAAGAATCCGCTCATAAGCTGATTTTCCCCTGCGGCTTTATGACTGCCGCTTTAGATTCAGTATTATCGCCGCTTTAGATTCGGTCTCATTAAAAGGGAAATCGGCGGAAGGGCAAGCCTCCCGCCGACTGATGATCTGACAGGTATGTGATTAATCGTCGCCGTAAACGTCGAAGTCGAAATACTTGTCGTTGATTTCCTTGTACTTGCCGTTGGCGCGGATGCCCGCTATCGCTGCGCTCAAGCGGTCGGCAAGCGCGGTTTCGCCCTTGCGCACGGCGATGCCTGCGCCTTCGCCGTTGATCTCGACGTCGATCGGCAGGGTGCCGAGGATCTTGCAGCAGGCGCCGGCATCGGACTTCACCCATTCCGACAGCACGACCACGTCGTCAATGACGGCATCGATGCGGCCGTTCTGGAGGTCGAGCTTGTATTCGTCAGCCGTCGGATAAAGCTTCAGGTCGGAATCCGGCATGTGCTTTTCGGCGTAGTTGGAATGGGTCGTGGAGCCCTGCGCGCCCATCGACTTGCCGGCAAGCGCCTCGGGCGTCGCGGCTGTGATGTCGGAATCCTTCGGCACGGCGATCGCCGGCGGAGTGTTGTAGTATTTCTTGGAGAAGTCGACCTGTTGCTTGCGCTCCGGCGTGATCGACATGGAAGCGACGATGGCGTCGAACTTCTTCGACTGGAGCGCCGGAATGATGCCGTCCCAGTCATTGGTCACGAATTCGCAGGTGACCTTCATTTCCTCACAGAGCGCCTTGGCGATATCGATGTCGAAGCCGGTCAGGGTACCGTCAGCTTCGAGATTGTTGAAGGGCGGATAGGCGCCTTCGGTGCCGATGACGAGCTTTTCCTGCGCCATGGCCGAGCCGGCGAACAGCGAGAGCGCGGCGATCGAGGCGGCTGCGAAGAAACGTGTGGAGATACGCATGATGATCCTCTCTGTTGGCGGACCGCGCGGCCGTTGATCTTTTTTGCCGCGTCGGAAAGCAGGGCCACGAATGGTCCCGCCGAGACTTTTAGATACCGCTGCGACCGAAATTGCAACGGCATTTTACGTGCACGTCCGGCATTCCCCACGGCTCGAGATGAACGGCGCGTTCAGGAGAGGTTCAGCCCGACCTCACCAGTCTCTCGCGGAACATTTTCCGGTTCCACACAGTTGAGCCGCCACCAAGCCCGCCGGTCAGAAGATCAAGAAGAGCGCGGGCGAAAGAAGGGACGACACCCGAGAAGAGGAAATGTCGATGTCGAAAAAATTCAAACTCTTCAGCAGCGTTGCGATGCCTTTTGTCTCGCTGCCGCTGATGATCCAGCCCGCCGGCGCAATGCCGTCGGCGCCCCATGCGCCTCTCCATGAGGCGCCTGCCGTCATCGAGGTGCAGCAGCGCATTCTGCCGCCCGGCGCCGAGGAAGGAGAGGAAGGCGAAGGCCGGCGCAAACGGCGGGAAGAGCCGCAGCAGCAGGAAGAGCCCCAGCAGGAACCTCAGCGGCAGGAGCGCCCGCAGGAAGAGCGGCCGGAGCCGGCTCCGGAGCGGCAGCGGGAAGCACCGCCCGAGGTAGAGCAGAGGGCGCCCGAGCCCGAAGCGCGGCCCGAGCGCCGGGAGGCGCCGCGGGAAGAAGAGCCGCGCCGCGAGGAAGCTCCCCAGGCGGAACCGGAGCGTCAGCAGGAGCGGGAATCCAGGCCCGAACGCGAGCGGCAGCGGGAAGCCGCACCCGAAGGGGAGCGTCCTGCGGAAGGTGAAGCCGCACCTGAACGGCGACAGCGCGAAGGGGCTCCCTCCGGGCGAGGAGAGCCCGAGCGTCGGCAGGTCCCTGAATCCGAACGCGCACCCGAGGGCGAACGGCAGCCGGAAAGCCGCGAAGCTCCTGCCGAGCAGCGCCAGGCCCCGGCTGAAGGGGAGCAGCAGGATCGCCAGCCTGAAACAAGGCCGGAAACGAGGCAAGATGGCCAGCAGGCCCCGAGCCCATCTGATGGACAGACGCCGGCCCAGCCGTCCGAGCAGGCTCCGGGACAGCAAACAGCTCCCGATAGTGGACAGGCTCCCTCCACCGAGCCCGGAACAACGCCCGCTGAGCCGGGAACTACGCCCGCCGAACCCGGCGCTGCACCGGCCGAAGGCGGCCAGACGCAGGATGGTGCAGCCGTGCCGACGGCTCCCGCCGAAGGCCAGCAGCAGGCCCAGCCTCAGCCGCCGACCACGCCGGAGGAAGTGGAGCGCGCCCGCCAGATTGCCGAGGACCCGGCCTCCGCGCCTGCTGATCAGCCGGTCGTGCTGCCGGTCGAAAACGGCGCGGCAGTGCTAGACAGCGCCAAGGAAGGCGCCCCGCAAGGTGCGCGTGAGCGGCCTCGCCGTGGTGATGGCCAGCCTGGCGGACAGGCCGAGGGGCAGCCTGCCGCTCCCGATCAGGGCCAGCCGGCCCAGGCGGAGGCCCCGGCTGAACCGCCGAAATCCGATGAGGAAGCCCAGGCTTTCCGCGGCGGAGATCGTCCGCAGATCGAAATCCGCGCCGTGACCGAAGAGCAGGGCGAGCGGCTCGACCGCCGACCGGAATTCGAGCGGCAGCGCGGCTGGGAATATCGCGACCTGCGCGACAGCGATCTCGGCAGCGATCGTGACCGGGATGACGGCCGCGTCATCATCTCGATCGATAACCGCACCTTCGTGCGTCACGACGACAGCCGGCGCTTCTATCGTGAAGGCTACGAGCCGGAATACGAGCGCCTGCGTGGCGGCCGCATCCGCGAAGTGATCGACCGGGATGGCGGCGTGCAGATCGTCACCATCCGCAACCGCTATGGCGAGATCGTCCAGCGCTCGCGCATCGTCGATGGCGAGGAATACGTGCTCTACTACGCACCTGACATGATGGAGGATCGTCCCGATTATGTCTGGCGCGATCCGGGCCTCGATCTGCCGCCGATGCGGCTGACCGTGCCGCTCGACGAATACATCATCGACACGTCGAGCGAACCGGACCGGGATTATTACGAGTTCCTGGAACAGCCGCCGGTCGAGCGCGTGGAGCGCGTCTATTCGCTGGACGAGGTCCGCTACTCCGCCCGCATTCGCGACAAGGTGCGCCGTATCGATCTGGATACGATTACCTTCGCGACGGGCAGCGCGGAAATCCCGATGAACCAGGCAAGTTCGCTGCGGCAGGTCGCCGAAGCGATGAACCGGGTTCTGGAGGGCAATCCGGGCGAGACCTTCCTCATCGAAGGCCACACGGATGCGGTCGGCTCGGACGAGAGCAACCTGATTCTCTCCGACCGGCGCGCGGAATCGGTCGCCACGGTTCTGACGGAAGCCTTCGGCATTCCGCCGGAAAACCTCGCGACGCAGGGCTATGGCGAGCGCTACCTGAAGATCCGCACCGAAGGGCCGGAACAGGAAAACCGCCGCGTCACCATCCGCCGTATCACCCCGCTGGTGAAGCCGGTCGCCTCGAACCGGTAAGGTCGGATCGTATCCTGAACAGCGGAGGCCGCCGGGCAATACCCGGCGGCCTTTTTATTGGTTTGGGGTCTTTCTCAGCTCGCCAGGACCAGTCCGCCATAGCGGCTGATCTCGCTCTCGATTTCTGCGACGAGCGTATCGAGCGCCGGGTTTCTCGCCTTTCGTGCGCGGCGCACCACATAGGCCAGCGCGGGCGGCGAGGGTAGGCCGTGGGCGATGACCTGCATCTCGGGGCGCAGATGGCGTCCGTTCAAAAGCGCCACGCCGAGAGCCGAAGTGACGGCCGCGATAATGCCTGCCGCGCTCGTACATTCGAACACCGTTTCGAGAACGACACCGCCGTCCTGTCCGATATCGAGCACCCACCGGCGATAGAAGCATTCGTCGTCGAAGGACAGGAAGGGGATCGGACCGTCCTGCGGCAGCGTGAGATCCGGGTGCTTGACCCAATGAAGCTGCTCCCGGAAGAGAACGACATCGGTCGGCCGGACCTCATGGGCAAAAACCTGCACGATCGCCGCATCGAGTTCCCCTTGTTCCAGCATGGCCCGCAGGGTGAGGCTCATGCGGACCTTGGTGCGGACCGAGACATGCGGGTGCAGGCGGCGAAAGCGCCCGAGTATGCGCGCCAGATCGGTGCAGGTCGTGTCTTCCGTGAGCCCGAGGGCGATGCGCCCGGCAAGCGGCGTTTTCGAAAGGCTTAGAAGCGCCTCGTCATGCAGGCCGAGTATGCGGCCGGCATAATCCAGCAGGTCCTCGCCGGCGGCGGTGAACATCGGCGCTCCGGCCTTGCGGCTGAGCAGGTCGCAATCGAGGCTCGTTTCGAGCCGCTTGATCTTGTGACTGACGGCGGATTGCGACAGGCCCAGGGCCTCCGCAGCCCGGCTGACGCCTCCATGGTGGCGGACCGCCCATAGGGCGCGCAGCGCATCGATTTCCAAACGTCGGCCGTTGAGTTCTGTCATTGCCTCGTCCGTGCATTGTCTCTACGGATTATGCAGATTACGAGCGTTTCAGGCAATTCCTCATTATAATTTCGGCTGGATTGTCATACCTTGATCGAAATTTGTCATGTGAAGGCCGGCGTAACCCGTCCTATGGATGATCGGCGAGAGATATGCAGCCGAGAGCCTCATGACCGATCATACCCTTTCCCGCCCCGCGCCCAACCAGCATCGTTTCCTTTGGCCTCTCATGGCCACGCTTCTGGTGTTCGGCTGGAGTTCCGGATTCGTGGGTATCCGCTATGCCAGCGAAGAGGCCGGCGTGATGCTTCTTCTGTTCTGGCGCACGCTTCTGTCGGGGCTGATCCTGTTGCCCTTCGCGCTGGCGATCGGGCCCCGGATGCGGCTGCGAGCGGTGCGGGAGCAGATGCTTTTCGGGGTGATGTCGGTATTCCTCTATCTGGGCGGCTTTGCGCTGGCGATCGAGCAGCGGGTGCCGACGGGGCTGGTCGCCCTGACCGCGGACCTGTTGCCGCTGGCGATCGCCGCCTTGTCGCAACCCGTATTGGGCGAACGGCTGAGCGCGCGGCAATGGCTGGGCACGGCGATTGCCGTCGCCGGCGTTCTGATCGTGTCGTTCGACAGCCTCAGTTTCGGCACGGCTCCGCTCTGGGCCTATGGGCTGACCGTCGGCTCCATGCTGATCTTTGCCGTCGCCTCGGTTCTCTACCGGCGGCGGCGGACCCAGCACATGCCCGTTCACCAGAGCCTCTGCATCCATACGCTCACCGGCTCGGTACTGTTCGGTCTGTGTGCCTTGATGCAGGGCAGCCTCGTCCCGCCGATGACCCGGGATTTCGCCGTGGGCATGGCGTGGCTGGTGCTGATCGCCACCTTCGTCGCCTATTCGGTCTACTATACGAGCCTGCGCCTTTTCCCGGTGGCGCAGGTCAGCGCGGCGATCTATCTGAGCCCGCCCGTCACCATGCTTTGGGCATGGGCCATGTTTTCGGAGCCGCTGACGGCGGCGATGTTCGTGGGGCTGGCGGTGACGCTGGTGGGCGTCTGGATGACGTGGCGCGGCTGAACGCCTCAGGGCAGGCCCGTCACTTTCACGATGAAATCGGCGATCGCCGCAGTGTCGTTCAGGTCGAAAACCGGAAGATCGGTATCCTCGACCGAATGATCGGCGGCAATGGCGACGATATGGGGATCGGTCGGCGCGAGCGAATCGCGGCGGGCCGATTCCAGTCGTCGCGCCTCTATCTTCGGCACCGGCTCGCGCTTGTAGCCTTCGATGAGAACGAGATCGCATGGCGCGAGACGGGAGAGGATTTCCTGAAAGGACGGTTCGGGTTCGCCGCGCAGCTCGTGCATGATCGCAAAACGTGTGCCGGAAACGATCGCCACTTCATGGGCGCCGGCCTGCCGATGCCGGTAGGAATCGGCGCCCACCTTGTCGATGTCGAAATCGTGGTGAGCGTGCTTGATGGTGGAGATCGCATAGCCGCGGCGGGTGAACTCCTCCACCAGCCGCACGGCGAGCCCGGTCTTTCCGGAATTCTTCCAGCCGGCAATGCCGAAGATGCGAGGGGTATTGGTCATGCAAGCGCCTCCAGGAAGGCCCGCGCTTCTGCGAGCTCTTCCGGCGTGTTGATGTTGAAGAACGGGTCGAGCGGTCCACGGCTGGTTTCGATGAAGCCGAAATCGACTGTCACCACCCGGTGACGGAGGAGATAGTCCCTGATGCGCCGGTTTTCCGGATTGGAGAGCCATGCCTGCAGATCGTCGGCAAGCGCGACCGGCCAGAGCCCGAAGACTGKATGCTGCCTGCCGCTGGAGCTTGCGACGACGATGGTCTGCGGATGATCCATGCCCTCATCGAGCCGCGCGGCCAGGTTCTCCGGAAAGAATGGGCTATCCGATGGGGCGGTCAGAAGATGGGTGGCTTTCGAACTACGGGTTTCGAGATCGCGAAGGCCGGAGAGAATTCCGGCAAGCGGCCCCATCTGTCCGGGGATGATGTCCGGCACCAGGTGGAGGCCCTGTGCGTCAACGGGCGGATCGGGAAAATCCGCCGGTGCGTTGAGCGCTATCTCCGAAACCTGAGGTTTCAGCCGGCGGAGAATGCGGGCGAGCATGGTCTCGCCGCCGAGCTCGATGAATGCCTTGTCGCGGCCCATGCGGGACGATTTTCCGCCCGCGAGGATGAGGGCCGGCGGTTTGTTGCTCATGACCGGGCACCCGAGGCAGAAGCGCCTTCGCGGCGATCGACGAGGCGGACATATTCGGTGGCGAGGATCGCGAGCAGAGCCGACACGCCCATGATTGCCAGCAGAGGGAGGGTGCCGGTCTCCTTGCTGACCACGGCGCCGGCAAGAATCGAGAGCAGGGCGCCGCCGCCGACGGTGATCGCGCCGCCGAGGCCGGATGCGGCACCCGCCATGTGCGGACGCACGCTCACCATGCCCGCATTGGCGCTCGGCAGGGTCACGCCGTTGCCCACTCCCGCGAGAAAGAGCGGGCCGAAAAAGGCGATAGGCACCTGACGGAGATAAAGTGTGAGCAACAGCGTGAAAGCTATCCCGACAATGCTGACGATGTTTCCGATGAGCATCATGCGCGTGATGCCGACCTGCCGCGCATACCGGCCGGAGAAGAAGTTGCCGACCATGTAGCCACCCGCGAAGAGAAAGAAATGCAGGCCCAGCATGGAGGGGGTCATTTCGAGGACAACGCTGCCGACGAAAGGAGCGCCGCCCAGGAAAGCGAAGAAGACGCCGGAGGAGAAGGTGGAGGTCAGCACATAGCCCCAGAAGCGCCGCGCCCGGAAAAGATCGGGCCATGACCGGAATTGGGCGGAGAAGCTGGCGGCGCGCGCATGGTTGGTTTCGCCGAGATCCGCATAGACGAGGGTAAGGACTGCGAGACCGAGAATGAAGAGCGCGGCGAAGCTTGCCTGCCAGCCGAAGAGATCGTTGAGGACGCCGCCGATGGTCGGGCCGACCATCGGAACCAGCGACATGCCCATGGTGACGTAGCCGATCATCGAGGCGGCTTCTTCCATGGGCACCATGTCGCGGACGACGGCACGCGCCAGCACGAAGGCCGCGACGATGGTGGTCTGCAGCAGCCGGCCGATCATGAAAATGGTGACATTGGGCGCGAAGGCGCAGATCAGCGTGCCGATGAGCAGGATGGCGATGGCTGCGATCAGCACCGGCCGCCTGCCGAAAAGGTCCGAAAGCGGACCGATCGCCAGTTGCAGCAATGCTGTGCCAGCGAGGTAGCCGGAAACCGCAAACTGCATGACTGCGTAGTCCGTCGAGAAATGCTCTGCCATGGCGTGAAGCGACGGCAGGAAGATATTCATGCAGAGGGCGCCGAGCCCACAAACGAGGACGAGCGTTGCTATATGCGGCGGTGTCGTTCTGTCAAGAAAGCGGCTCTGCTGCTGCACGTGGTGCTCCTCTTGCAGCCGTCAGGCAGACGGGCTGACGGGACTGGTTTTCGCGGCCGTGACCGTACGGCGTTTCGCCTCGCGATAGAAGGTGTAAAGGCCGGAGCCTATGACGATCGCCGCTCCGAGGAGCATGAGGAAATCGGGGGCTTCGCCGAAGAACAGGATGCCGATGATGAGCGCCCAGACGAGGCTCGTGTAGCGGAAGGGCGCGACGAAGGAAATTTCGCCGCCGCGCATCGACATGATGACGGATTGATAGCCTACGAATACGGCGACCGAAGCGATCGCCAGACAGGTGAAGGTGCCGGCGCTCACCGGCTGCCAGCCGCCCATCGGCCAGATGAGCAGGGTACCCATGATCGTGTTGGCGAGCGTGGTGAAGAGCGTCACGGAAAGCGTCGGGATATCCTTGCTCATGCGGCGCGTGGTGAGATCGCGGGCGGCGGTGAAGAAGACCGCGCCCACGGCGAACAGCGAAGCGGGCGCAAAGCCCTCCGGGCCCGGTTTCAGGATCAGGAGAACGCCCAGGAAGCCGACCGCGATGGCGGTCCAGCGCCGCCAGCCGACCGGTTCTCCGAAGAAGAGTGCCGCCCCCAGCGTGACGGCCAGCGGCAGGGATTGCATGATCGAGGAGGCGTTGGCGAATTCGATATTGGCAAGTGCCGAGAGGAAGGTCAGCGTCGCGCCGATCTCGAAGGTGCCGCGCAGCAGCACCAGCGGGTGCAGCATGACCCGCCATGACCCGAGAGAGCTTACGGTTCGCGCGGCTGCGTAGACGAGCAGCATCGTCATGATGCCGCGCACCGCCATGATCTGGGCGATGCTAAGCTCGGACGTGACGAATTTCACGAGCGCATCGTTACAGGTGAACGCTGCCATGGCTATGGACATGAACAGCGCGCCGCGCGCATTTTCCGAGAGGGGCATTTCCGATTCCCTTGCAACCGCTGCGTTGTTCTAAAGCATGGGGCAGGCGGCTGCCAGTACCATTGCGGTCACGGCGGTACGCCCGCGGAGCCAGCGGGGGGAAGCCGGCATCGGCGAAATCGCTTCGTTGCGAAACGGATTAACGCTTGTTCAATGGAAATTGCGCAACCTAGCGCTTCCTTGTTCCCGCATGAGGCTGGAATCGCATCTGCGCCGTTTCGCGAATGCCGCCAGCGAAACCGGCAGATATTCCAGCCGGGGGTATCATGTCGTTCATCGATCGCATGCTTCAGAGCCGAAGGATCGCTACCAAGGTCCTGCTCTTCGTGGTGCCGCTCATCCTCCTCATCGCCGGTGTCGGCCTTGCCGGTTACTACACGTCCAGCATGCTGAACGGCCATATGACGGTCGCGCGTGCGACGATCGAGAACATCGGCGATTTCGAAGAACTCCAGGCCGCTCTCCAGGATTTCACCGATAAGCCGGACGAGGCCTCGCTTACGGCATTAAGAGCGGGCATCGACCGCCAGGAAGAGGGAGTGGCGGCGCTGGAGGGCCTGCTGGTAACCGAGGGCGATCGTGAACGGGTGGCACCCGTGAAGGCGCTTGCGCCGCAGATGCGCGAGCGTGCGGATGCCCTGTGGGCGATCAAGGAACGGCGCGACCAAAATGCGCGGGAGATGGAGGCGGCATTCGACGAGATCCGCACGCTGGCGACCGCGGTCGACCAGCAGATCGAGACGGTCCGCAAGCAGTTCGAAGGCAAGGAGCGGTTCGCGAAAGCGATGCTGTTCGAGGCCTTCGCTTACAAATCCATAGCACATCGGATCGAAAACCTGCGCGATGCGGTGCGCAAGGCAGAAACCGACGAGGCCACCGCCAAGGCCGCCACGCTCTATGGCGGGACGCTTCTCAAGGAGTTCGCGGCTATCGAGCCCATGCTTTCGCCGAGGAGCAAGACGGCCATGGAGCCGATCCGTCAGGCGGCGGAGAAGATGACGGCGACCGCCGAAGAGGCCATGGAACCGGCGACCAAGAGCCAGACCCTGCGGGTGGCCGCAAGCGGTTTCATGAGGTGGCAAGGCGAGTTGCAGGCGGAAGTGTCGAAGAAATCCGGCGATGCAGCGGAACGTTTCGTGGATCTGGAGGACGATGTCGCCACACTTCGCGATCTTCTCGAGGAGATCGACACGTCGCTCACGGTCATCAACGCGATGCGGCTGCATGCGGAGCGGTTTTCCTCACACCTGACCGAGGAGGCGCGAGGCATCGTGCTGGCGGATATTGCCGAGCTCAGGACTTCAAGCGCCAAGGTTTCCGAACTCAATCCGCGCAATGCCGCCATGCGTGATTTCGCGCCCGGATTGGAGCCGCTTCTGAAGGCAGTGGACGAAAAATCGGCAGAGATGCTGCGAATTGCCGGAGAATGGCGCCAGGCGCGCGGCGCGGCCACGGAGGCGCTGACGGCCGGCATGGCGGGACTGAAGAATTTCGTCGCCCAGGCCCAGGAGGTGGGCAAGGAGGATAGCGAACGTTCCGCGAGGCTTTCGGTCATCGCCATGGTCGTCGGGACGCTGCTCGCGATCGCCGGCGGGCTGATGCTGGTGGAAACCCTGCGCGGCCCGTTGAAACGCGTGACGGAAGTGATGAAGCGGCTTGCAGACGGAGACCTCGAAGTGAGGATCGAGGGCCGCGAACGCCGCGACGAGATCGGCGACATGGTGCGCTCCGTCACGGTTTTCCGGGATGCCGCGCTCGAAAACGTGCGGCTGGAACAGGAGGCCGCGGCATCCCGCGAGCTTTCGGCGGCCGAGGCCGAGCGCCGCGCTGCCGAACGCGCCCGCATCGCCGCCGAGCAGAGGCAGGCGCTGACGGCGCTTTCCGAAGTATTGGGCAAGCTTGCCGATGGTGATCTGGAACAGGGCATGGACGAGAACCTGCCCGCCGATTTCGTGGAGATGGCGCGCACCTATAACCAGGCTGTCGAAGCCCTGCGCGCGACGCTTGCCGACGTGCGGTTCACGACCGAGGAGATCGACGGCGGCACCGGCAATCTCGCGGCCTCCGCCGATGACCTCGCCCGCCGCACCGAGCAGCAGGCGGCGGCCCTGGAGCAGAGTTCGCGGGCTCTGCGCCACTTGAGCGATATCGTCCGCTCGACCGCCGAAAGCGCCAAGCAGACCTCGGTTTCGGTCAATGAGGCGGAAGAGTTCGCCGTGCGCTCCGGCGAAGTGGTGGCGCGTGCCGTGGACGCCATGGGCGAAATCAGCCGCTCCTCCGACCGGATCGCCACGATCATCGGCGTGATCGACGAGATCGCCTTCCAGACCAACCTGCTGGCGCTGAATGCCGGCGTGGAGGCCGCGCGTGCCGGGGAGGCGGGACGCGGTTTCGCGGTCGTGGCACAGGAAGTGCGCGAACTCGCGCAACGTTGCGCAGGTGCCGCCCGAGAGATCAAACAGCTCATCTCGGTAAGTTCTTCGCAGGTCAGCAATGGCGTGAGCCTGGTGGAGGAGACCGGCGGCGCGCTCAACCGGATCATCTCGCATGTGACCGATATCCGCAAACTGGTCGCCTCCATCTCATCGGCGACGGGAGAGCAGGCGACCGGTATCAAGGAGGTGACGAGCGCGGTGCAGGAAGTGGAACTCATCACGCAGCGCAATGCGGCCATGGTTGAGGAGAACAATGCCGAAATCCATGGCCTCAGGCAGCGCGTGGAAACGCTTTCCGAAAAGATCGAGCGGTTCAGAACGGGCGAGCCGCGAGTTATGCCCCATGCGCAAGCACGTCGCTACGACGCCGCCTGAGTGTTGAATAGACGGCAAAACCAAAGCCGGGGTGCTGCCCCGGCCTCAGACCGCTGACAAAGGGCGACAATTCCCCTTTTTCGTCAGGCTCATCCTCGGGTTAAACCGGAGGACGTTCCGAGCATCTAACCACGTCCATAACTCGACCAGTCACTTAACGATAGGTCAGCAGATCCTCGGCACAAGGCCGAGGATGACGTCGTGTATGTCGTGAGGCGAGCCGGAGCGTCACCCGGCTTTTCGCTTTCGGCAGGAAACGGGTGGCTTCGAAGGGCTGAGTTTGTGATCTCCAGGACGGGAACAGTATCCCGCAGAACAGGAGATGACAGACATGACGCTATTCAAGGACAAGGTTGCCATCATCAGCGGCGCGAGCGCCGGCATCGGCCGGGCCGCGGCCAGGCTTTTCGCGGCGGAAGGCGCCTGCCTGGTGGTCACCGCACGGAGACAGGCCGAGCTCGACAGCCTCGTTGGGGAGATCGTGGCGGCAGGCGGCGAAGCCGTCGCGGTGGCGGGCGACATTCGCGACGAGGCGCTGCATGCGGAACTCGTGGCGACGGCGGTGGAGCGCTTCGGAGGCCTCGACATCGCCTTCAACAATGCCGGCGGCACGTCGAGCTATGGGCCGGTCAGCGAGACTTCGCTGGCCGATTGGCGCGAGAACATCGACCTCAATCTCACGAGCGGATTCCTGGCGGCGAGATATCAGGCGCCGGCCATGATGAAACGGGGAGGCGGCTCGATGATATTCACCTCCACCTTCGTCGGATATTCGGCTGGAATGCCCGGCATGGGACCCTATGCGGCGGCCAAGGCGGGGCTGATCGGCCTGGTGCAGGTGCTCGCGGCCGAACTCGGGACGCAGAACATCCGCGTCAACGCGCTGCTGCCGGGCGGGGTCGATACGCAGGCCAATCCCATCAATTTTCCGGGGGCGGCACCGGAGACGGTGGCCTTCATCAACGGTCTGCATGCGCTGAAACGCGTGGCGCAGCCGGAAGAAATCGCGAAGGCAGCCCTTTTCCTGGCATCGGACATGGCGAGTTTCGTCACGGGCTCGGCAATGCTGGCCGACGGCGGCGTTTCGATCAGCAGGACGTGACGAAGATCGACCTGTACCGGTTCAACCGCCCGTGACGCTCATGTGGCGGGCGACGGCGGGTTTCTTGTGCTCGCGGTCGATGATGAAATCGTGGCCCTTAGGCTTGCGCGAGATCGCTTCATCGATCGCGGCCATGAGATAGTCGTCGCTCTCGGAAGCGCGCAACGGCGTGCAGAGATCGGCCGCGTCGTTCTGGCCGAGGCACATGTAGAGCGTGCCGGTGCAGGTAAGCCGCACGCGGTTGCAGCTTTCGCAGAAATTATGGGTCATCGGTGTGATGAAGCCGAGGCGTCCGCCGGTTTCCTTCACGTCGACATAGCGTGCCGGCCCCCCCGTCTTATAGGGGATATCGACAAGCGTGAACCGCTCTTCGAGATCGGCCCGCAGCTTGGAGAGCGGCAGGTACCAATCGGTGCGGTCTTCCTCGATCTCGCCCATGGGCATGGTCTCGATGACGGTCATATCCATGCCGCGGCCATGCGCGAAGCGCAGCATTTCAGGGATTTCGTGCTCGTTGAAATCCTTGAGGGCCACGGCGTTGAGTTTGATCTTCAGGCCGGCTTTCTGGGCGGCATCGATGCCTTCCATGACCTTGTGGAAATCTCCCCAACGGGTGATTTCCTTGAATTTTTGAGGATCGAGCGTGTCGAGCGAGACGTTGATGCGGCGCACCCCGCAATCGTAGAGCTCGTCGGCATGGCGGGCGAGCTGCGAACCGTTCGTGGTCAGCGTCAGCTCGTCCAGCGCGCCGGACTGCACATGCCTGCCAAGTTCGCGCACGAGGAACATGATGTTCTTGCGCACCAGCGGTTCCCCGCCGGTCAGGCGCAGCTTGCGTACGCCCTTGGCGATGAAGGCGGAACAGAGCCGGTTCAGTTCTTCGAGCGTCAACAGGTCCTTCTTGGGCAGAAAGGACATGTRCTCGGCCATGCAATAGGTGCAGCGGAAGTCGCAGCGGTCGGTGACCGATACGCGCAGATAGGTGACCGCGCGGCCGAACGGGTCGATCATCGGCGCCTTGTCGGCAACCAGCGGTGCTGCCCTGTCGAGCGATCCTGCAAAACTGTTCACGCGTTACCTCCTGATCCATCGAACGTGGGCGCTGGCGGTCTCACCGTCAAGTGCGGGATAATCGATCGGCGATCAAAATCGCTTGCGATGGATCAATCAACTTCATAATCCTCCAGGCAACGAGTTACAACGGGACTTACAACGGATCGATTGCGATGAGCGATATCTGGCCGACGGAACTGCGGGTCTCGAAGGATCGGCGCACCCTGAACATTACCTTCAGCGACGGAAGAGCCTTTTCACTCGCGGCGGAGATGCTGCGCGTGCTTTCCCCCTCAGCGGAAGTGCAGGGGCATGGACCCGGCCAGAAGGTGACGGTGCCCGGCAAGCGGGATGTCGCGATCGTGAGCATGACGCCGGCGGGCAATTATGCGGTGCGCATTGGCTTCGACGACATGCATGACAGCGGCATCTACACATGGCCCTATCTGCGCGAACTCGGCGAACGTGGCGGGGAACTCTTTGCCGAATACGAACGGGAGCTCGCGGAGAAGGGGCTGAGCCGCGACGCGCGTCGCCCCCGCTGAAGCGTTCACGCGGACTCGGCCGCCTCGTCGGCGGCTTCCGCCTGCAGCGCGAGGATGATCTTCTCCATCGATTCGGCGAGCGCCGTGCATTGCTCGATCGGCGTCGAGGACAGCGTGCGCTCGATGAGTGAGGTCTGGATCGCCATCGCCTGCGCGGCTATCCGCCGCCCTTCGGCGGTGAGAAAGAGCCTGAGGACGCGTTTGTCGCGGCTGTCGCCCCGGCGCTCGATGAGCCCGCGCTTTTCCATCTGCGGTAGCGTCATGCTCATGTTGGAGCGCCCGACCAGAAGCTTGCGGGCCAGCTCCTGCTGCGAAATGCCTTCGAAGCGATAGAGATTGACGAGAATGTCGAGATGCGGGGGCTTGATGTCGAGTTCGGCAAGCTCGCGCGTCAGCACGGTCTGCATGAGCTGGCAGGCGCGAGCCACGGCAACCCAGCTTCGAAAACGCGGATGATCCCAGGGGAGGGATTGATTTTTGTTCATGCTTGTACTTTATTGTTCAGTATTGAACATTCATCGGATCATCTCACTATGCCATCCTTTGCCACCAAGGTCATCAGTCTGGGATTCGCCGCCATCGGCAATATCTCGCCCGCGGCCGCCGGCCGGCTTGCCTTCAGGCTCTTTTGCCTGACGCCGTCGCGCCGGCCGAAGAGCGAAAAGGCCCGAATGGCCGAGGCGGAGGGGCGCTTGAGGCTCGCCGACGCGCAACAGATTTCATTTCCGGTCGGACGCAAGACCGTCACGGCCTATCGGTTCAACGGCGACGGGCCGCCCGGCCGCGCGCGCTATCTCGTGGTGCACGGCTGGGGCTCCAATGCCGCCTATATCTCGGCGCTCGCGACCGGTCTGGCGGAAGGCGGGGCGGAGGTTGTGGTCCTGGATTTTCCCGGCCATGGCGCATCGAGCGGACGACAGCTGCACATACGGCTTGCCGTCGACACCATCGCGGAGGCGGAAAAGCGTTTCGGGCCCTTCGATGCTGCCGTGGGACATTCTTTTGGAGGCGCGAGCCTCGTGCTCGCGGCAGGCGGCGTGATGAAGAATGCCGGCACGTTTTCACCCGGCAAGCTGGCGGTGATCGGCTCGCCGAGCCATGTCCGCTGGCTGTTCGACGGGTTCTCGCGAATGGTCGGCCTGACGGCGCAGGTGAAGTTGCGATTGATCGGTCACGCCGAAACCGTCGCCGGCGCCCGACTGGATGATATCGACGGCGTGCCGGTGATCAAACGGCTCGGGGTGCCCTTGCTCGTGGTGCATGCGGAGGAGGACAAGGAAGTGGATGCGGCGCATGCGCGGCGCTACGAACGCCTGCCTTCGGTCCGGTTTCTCTGGGCCAATGGCCTCGGCCACCGGCGGATCGTAAGCTCGCCCGAGGTGATAGAGGCGATCCGGTCCTTCCTGGAGGGGGAGGGTTGCGGGAGGATCGACAGGACCGGGCGCGGTGTCGCTTGATCGTCACATAACCGTGGCATAGGCTCTGCCCGGCATTCATCGGGCAGGACATCATGACCATCATCACATCCGTCGAGCAGCTCAGGGAAATCTATGACGGGGCTTCCGAAGCCTCGCTCGTCAAGGTGACGCGGACGCTGACGCCCGAGTACCGGCAGATGATCGAGGCCTCGCCCTTCGTGGGCCTTGCGACCGTCGGCCCGGAAGGGCTCGACTGCTCGCCGCGCGGCGATCTCGGCGGCGCGGTGCGGGTGAGGGACGAGGCCACTCTGCTGCTGCCGGACTGGCGCGGCAACAACCGGATCGATTCGCTCCTCAACATCGTGCGCGATCCGCGCGTCGCGCTGATGTTCCTGATCCCCGGATCGACCACGACCATGCGGGTGAATGGAAGCGCGGTGATTTCGGTAGAGCCCGCCCTTCTGCAGAGCTTTGAAATGGATGGGAAACATCCGCGCAGCGTCGCCGTCATCACGATCGGTGAGGTCTATTTCCAGTGCGCGCGGGCGCTGATGCGCGCCGAGCTCTGGAACCCGGTCCACTTCGTGGATCCGAAGGACCTGCCCACGCCCGGCACGCTCCTGAAGGCGGCGAAAGCGGATTTCGATCAGGAAACCTATGACCGGGAATGGGCAGGCCGCGCCGCACGAACCATGTGGTGAGCCGCTGCTGCAGCGCCGGCTCCGTCAGCTTTTTGCGATGAGGCGCTCTATTGCCGTCTTTAGGGAAACGATGCCGCGCCGGTGTTCGGTATCTTTTTGCCGTGCGAACAGCCCATTGGCGATACCCTCGTACATGCCGAGAAGCGCGTCCGCCACCTCGCCGAGTACGCCTTCCTCGGCAAGCAGCGCGGCGCGGTCCTCCGGGGGAACCAGCACTGGTGTGACGGGACGGCCGAGAACGCCCGAGAAGGCCGACGCCACATCGCCGGCGCTCCATTCTTCCGGTCCAGCCAGCTCGACGACCCGCTTGCCGCTCCACTCTTCGCCCAGCAAGTCCGCCGCGGTGCGGCCGACATCGATGGTACTCGCCATCGGGATTTTCCGAGAGGGATCGATAAAGGTCGGCAGTACGCTGTCCGACATGACGGTTTGCGCCACCTCTCTCCAGGTCTCCACGAAATAGCCGGACCGCATGAAGGCGATCGAGGATGCCGCTCCGTCAAGCAGCGTCTCGAACCGGTGGAGTGTGGCGATAATCCCGGTGCCGGAGGCATGCTGCGCTCCGATGGACGACAGGATGACGGCCTTGGGCAGACGCGCCTTCCGTGCCGCATCGGCGAGCGCTGCGCCGAATTTTTCCGTTTGGGCATACGGATCGCCGCTCACCGGCGGCGGGTTGAGGAGGAACGCCCCCGATGCGCCCCTCAGCGCATCGATCATCTCCTCGGCATCCTCGATGTTCGCGACGGCCACCTCGGCACCGCGAATGCGCCATTTTTCACCCTGTTCTCGACGGCGGACGACGACCCGCACCGCCTCGCCGCGTTCGATGAGGGCGTGTGCCACTTCGCCGCCGGCCCGTCCACTTGCTCCAAGTACGACATACATGATCTTTCTCCTTCGGTTAGCTCGATAGAAGGAGCATAGGCGCGGGCGTTTCATGCGTCCAATGCATGTGATATATAGTCAACATGCACGAAGTGAATTTACGCGGGATCGATCTCAACCTGCTGGTGGCGCTTGATGCGCTGCTGGAGGAGAAGAGCGTGACACGGGCAGCCCACCGGCTCGGCATGAGCCAGCCGGCCGTGAGCCGGGCGCTTGGGCGGCTGCGCGCACTGTTTTCGGACGCACTTTTGGTTGACGGGCCGGGCGGCTATCTCCTCAGCGCCCGCGCCGAGGAAATGCGGCCCGCGCTACGCGGAATACTGGCAGGCGTGGGGCAAATGCTGGAGGCGAACGCGTTCGATCCGGCGACGGCGACGGGGCGCATTCGGCTGCTTGCGCCCGATCTACAGGCCGCGGCGCTCGCGCCGCATCTGCTCGCCCGCTTCGCCCGCGAGGCGCCGTCCCTCGATCTCGATATCGTCGCGCCGGGCTCGAACGGTTTCGATCTGCTCGAGCAAGGCAGCGCCGATGCGATGGTGGCGCTGATCGACGGCGCGCCGGGCGGCATCCGCCGGCGCCGCCTCTATGACGAAAACCTCGTGACGCTGATGCGGGCGGATCACCCGGCACGCGCCGGAAAGCTCACGCTCGACCGTTTTCTGGCGCTCGAGCATATCGTGGTGAGTGTTACCGGCGTGGGCGCGGCGCCCGTCGATGAGGTGCTGGCGCGGATGGGGCGAACGCGGCGGGTGAAGCTGCGCGTACCGAACTTCTTCGCGGCGGTCGAGATCGCCGCTCGCTCCGACCTCATCATGACCCTGCCATCGAGCCTGGCGCGGGCGGCCGCCAGCATGAGGCGTCTGGTATCGTTGCCGCCGCCCCTGGACCTGGACAGTTTCACGATGAGCCTCGCCTGGCACGCGCGCCAGCAGGATGCGCCCAGGCACATATGGCTGAGACGCGCCATCGTCGCGGCGGCGATGGACATGTCGTCGGAGATCGAAGCTGGAAGCTGAGGCCGGAAGCGCTCAGGAGCGCCGAGACAGGCCGCGGCATCGAGAGTTTTAGCGCCCGTTTGTTGCCTTTGAACATGCTGAAAGGCATATTGTCGGCATGGTGAAGAAGGATAATCATGACGCTTATATAGCCGCCGCACCGGAGCAGTTTCGCGCCATGTTGGGCCGACTGCGCGCGCAGCTATCGCGGGCACTACCGGACGCCGAAGAAGTCATGAAGTACGATATGCCCGGATTTCAGATCGAAGAAACGATCATCGCGGGCTATGCCGCCTTCAGTAAACAATGCGGTCTATATGTCGATCCGGGTGCGATTGCCGCCCATGCCGGCGAGATCGCTTCTTTGAAACTCAAGGCAACCAAGACCGGGGTTACGTTCTCGGTGAGTAAGCCTATTCCTGATGAACTCGTGGACAAATTGGCAATTAGTTCACGCAGTAAAAAGGGATTTTAGGCTGTCTTCGGCTGCCCAAAACTGGTTTTAAAAAACCGGTGCAAACTCGGAGCAGGTCATTTGGACTTGAGGCGTTCGGCCAAAGCGGACGTTAGCTAATCCCATTTCGGATGCAGTTCGGGCCCATCGCCGTCATCGATGCTATAGGAACCAATGGGCCTGACCTTCGTTCGCCCTCTATTTCCGGTAGATGAGCCAGCTCTTGCCGACATACTCGCTCTTCATCTCTTCCTCGAAGAAACTCGTGCGGTTCCGCCCCGCGTTCTTCGCGTGATAGAGGGCGGTATCGGCGTGGGCGTAGAGCTCGCCGGGGTCGTTCGCCTGCGATGCCATGGCGCAGCCCAGCGAGAGGGTGATCGGTCCGTAGTTCACCCCGGTGCGGGAATTGCGGAAGGTGCGCGTTTCCACGGCCCGGCGGATGCGCTCGCAGATCGCCATCACCTCGTCGGGCGTATTGCCTTCGACGAGGAGGGCGAATTCCTCCCCGCCCGTGCGCGCCACGAAAACCTCGTTGCGGACATTGGCGCGGATGACGGTGCCGACCGTCGCGAGGATCTTGTCTCCGACCGGGTGGCCGTAGCTGTCGTTGATCTTCTTGAAATTGTCGATGTCGGCGAGAACGAGGGCCGTGAAGGGCAGCATTGCGGCGTTGTCGTAGATCGACGTTAGCCGCTCGTCGAAGGCGCGGCGGTTGGCGAGCCGCGTCAGCGAATCGGTATTGGCGATCCGCTTGTATTCGTCGAGCTCCTTGCGGACCTCGTCGATTTCCTGGGAACTCTGGGCGACGGTTCCAGCGGTTCTTTCTCCATGGACCATCTTGTCGCCGGTCGCTTCGCTGAGAAGCGCGATCGCGCTGCGGATGATATCGCTCGAAAAACTGCTCTTGGAGCTGATCCTGAGCGCCGTCTCGCTCAGCAGCTTGCTGTAGCTTTCGAGCGAGCGCTGCTCCTGGTGCAGGACGTTCAGGAGCCCTTCGAGTTCGGCGAGCAATCTCGTATGCGCTCGCTCGACGATATCGGTCTGGCCGCCGCCGATATGGATCTGCGCAAGCCTGTCGAGCTCTTCCTGCGTGGCGCGGTTTCCGAGCGCGGCGAGATCGCGCGTCAGGTCCGGATGCGAACCGATATAAGCTTCATAGAATAGTTGATAATTGCGCGGGACCGGCGCCACCCCCATCGACCGCACGGCATAGATGATCTGACTCATAACGTCAGCCGTTTGCGCTTTCGGCGCATTCGCCGTCGTCATAGATGAACTCCGAATAAACCCAGCCCCTTATATTTGGCTGAAGTTAAATGAAAACTATTCGAAAAGGAATGAAGTTATTTCGCTTGGAACAATTTATTCTTGCTCCCCGCTCAAAGCCCATTGGCTACCAGTATTACTTTATACTTTATCCTATTGCGCTGCGGCATAGGACGGCGCAAACGCACCCGCTTCTTGCCGAGGCCTGAAGCGGGTGCGATCAATGGATCACGGGCTGGCCGGTTACTTCGGGCCGATCATGTTTTCGGGGCGAACGTACTGATCGAATTCCTCGTTGGTGAGGTATCCGCCGCCGACGGCCTCCTCGCGAAGCGTCGTGCCGTTCTTGTGGGCCGTCTTGGCGATCTTGGCGCAGGCATCGTAGCCGAGCTTGGAGTTCAGCGCCGTTACCAGCATCAGCGAGTTTTCCACGCCGCGCTTGATATTGTCCTCGCGGGCCTCGATGCCGACCACGCAATTGTCGGTGAAGGAGACGGCGGCATCGCCGAGGAGCTGCACCGACTGCAGGAAGTTGTAGGCCATCATCGGATTGTAGACGTTGAGTTCGAAATGGCCCTGGCTGCCGGCGAAGGTGATCGCCGCCTGGTTGCCGAAGATGTGGGCGCAGACCTGCGTCATGGCTTCGGACTGGGTGGGGTTGACCTTGCCCGGCATGATGGAGGAGCCCGGCTCGTTTTCCGGAAGCGCCAGTTCTCCGAGGCCGGCACGCGGGCCGGAGCCGAGGAAGCGGATATCGTTGGCGATCTTGAAGCAGGCCGCGGCAGCCGCATTGATCGCGCCGTGCGCGAAGACCATCGCGTCATGGGCGGCGAGCGCCTCGAACTTGTTCGGCGCGCTGACGAAAGGAAGGCCGGTGATCTTGGCGATCTCCTCGGCGACCTTTTCGGCAAAGCCGACCGGCGCGTTGAGGCCTGTGCCGACAGCGGTGCCGCCCTGGGCGAGTTCGTAGAGGCCGGGCAGGGTGAGTTCGATGCGCTTGATCGAGGACGCGATCTGGGCCGCATAGCCGGAGAATTCTTGGCCGAGGGTCAGCGGCGTGGCATCCTGGGTATGCGTGCGGCCGATCTTGATGATGTGCGCGAAGGCCTTCGCCTTTGCGTCCAGTGCCGCATGCAGATGTTTCAGCGACGGGATGAGATGGCGAACGATCTGCTCGGCGCAGGCGATGTGCATGGCCGTCGGATAGGTGTCGTTCGACGACTGGCTCATGTTGACGTGGTCGTTCGGATGCACCGGCTTCTTCGAGCCCATGGTGCCGCCGAGCATTTCGATCGCCCGGTTGGAGATGACCTCGTTGGCGTTCATGTTCGACTGCGTGCCGGAACCCGTCTGCCAGACGACGAGCGGGAAGTGGTCGTCGAGCTTGCCGTCGATGACTTCCTGGGCTGCGTCCTCGATCGCCTTGCCGAGAGCCGGATCAAGTCCGCCGAGGTTCATGTTGGCGCGGGCGGCGGCCTGCTTGACGATGCCGAGCGCGCGGACCACGGAAAGCGGCTGCTTTTCCCAGCCGATCTTGAAATTGCCAAGCGAGCGCTGCGCCTGGGCTCCCCAGTAACGGTCGCTCGCCACTTCGATCGGGCCAAACGTATCGGTTTCCGTGCGGGTCGATGCCATCTTCGCTGCCTTTGTTTTCGTCCAGGTGGATTGCTGCCGCAGGCAGTATTCAACTACGCGGAAGCGCGCAAGAGGGCAGGGCACTTTCTAAACGATTAGCACGCGGGGAAAGCGATTCGCCCAAGCGGGAGCGGGCCGTGGGTGGTTCGCGTTCACAGAAAACGGCGTGCCTTTTGTGCCACGCAGCCAAATTTAATTCGAGGCATCTTACAGGAATGCCGGGCCTTGCCGGCGTCGCATCAGTAAAAATTTAACGAATATTTTCTTAACCTTTCGCTTGCGAACCGGCGCGCTTTCCAGGCCCGCCGAGTCGGCCCGCAGAGCCGGGCTTTATTTCCATCTCTCATGGCATTCTCTGGATGCCGTGATACTTCTTCAAAACGCGTGGTCACGCGGACTCAGGCACGGGGACGACATTGCAGCAGAAACTCAACAGGACTTCGATCGCGCTTGCGCTCGCGTCGGGCATTTCCTTGCTTGCCGGAGGTGTTGCACCTGCCCATGCCATGACGCTTCTCGATCTTATTCGCGGCGGGCCGGCAAAGCGCGCGCCGGTCGCCGAGGAACCTGCTCCGGCGCCGAACGTCGCGAGGCGCCAGCCGTCCGCACCCGTCCGCGACCGCGATCCTGAGCCGCTGCCGAAAGTCACAGGCCCGACCTATTACACCTACAAGACGGATGCGATGCGCGCCGTGAAGACGGACGGCTTTGCGGCGGCGACAGCGACGGACGAGAGCCGTTTCCTGGCGGAGGCCAAGGTGATGGCGACCGGCGACGTCGCGCAGGTGCTGGAGACCTATTACGGCCGATCAGGCACCAAGATCCTTTGGGTCGCCGATGGCGATGTCACCGAGAAGGCAAGGGCCGTGCTCGCCACGTTCGAAAAGGCCGGCGATTACGGGCTCGATCCGGCCGACTACGTGCTGCCGGTTCCGGAGCTGACCACCGCAAGCATAGAGCCTGTTTCCGCGACCGACGAAGCCGTTGAAGCGTCGGACGCTTCGGCCGTTTCCGCGATCGAGACGCATGAACGGCAACTGATGCGGTTCGAGCTTGCCCTGTCAGCCAAGGTGCTGACCTTCGCGCAGGACATGATCCGCGGGCGCGTCGATCCGAACCGGATTTCCGGTTATCACGACCTGAAGCGCAAGGACGTGAACCTTTCCGTCGTGCTTCCTTTCGTAAAGAACAGCACGGATGCCGGCGCCTATCTGGAAAGTCTGGCGCCGCAAAGCGCCCATTTCAACGCGCTGAAGGCGGAGCTTGCCAGGCTGAAGGCGGAGGCCAGCAAGGAGAGCGCGGCGATCGCGCTGCCTGAAAACCTGATCCTGAAGCCGGGCAAGAGCAGCCCGGAAATGGCCAATGTGGTCGCGGCGATCGAGCACCGAGGCTCCGATGCGCTGAAGACCAAACACTCCGCTATCTTTGCCGGCTATCAGCAGTCGACCGACTACACGCCCGAACTCGTAGATCTCGTGAAGTCCTTCCAGGAGGAAGCGGGATTGAAGGCGGACGGCGTCATCGGCCCTGCCACCGTGCGTGCCATGACCGGCCATAGCGCCGAGGACAAGATCCGCAAGCTCGTCGTCGCCATGGAAGAGGCCCGCTGGCTGCCGGACAATCTCGGCGACCGCTATGTCTTCATCAACCAGCCCGCCTATACGGTAAACTATCACGAGAACGGCGCCGAGCAGTTCTCCATGCGCGTCGTCATCGGCTCGAAGTCGAACCAGACCTATTTCTTCCAAGATCAGATCGAGACGGTGGAATTCAACCCCTATTGGGGCGTGCCGCAGTCGATCATCGTCAACGAAATGCTGCCCAAGCTGCGCTCGGACCCTTCCTACCTAGACCGGCTCGGTTACGAGGTGGCCGTCAACGGCCGCACGGTCCCCTCGCGCAACGTCAACTGGTACGGATCGACCAGGGGGATTTCTGTACGTCAGCCGCCGTCGAGCGACAATGCGCTCGGCGATCTGAAGATACTCTTCCCGAACGCCCATGCGATCTACATGCATGACACGCCTTCGAAGAGCTATTTCCAGCGCGATATGCGGGCTCTGAGCCATGGTTGCGTACGACTCGCCGAGCCGCGCAAGATGGCGGCCGCGGTCCTCGGCACGACCGAGGCGGACGTTTCTGCGCGGATCGCGGCCGGCAAGAATGTCGCTGCCAAGGTGACGGCGAAGATTCCGGTCTACGTGGCCTATTTCACCGCCTGGCCGAACAAGGACGGCGTGGTGGAGTATTTCGACGACGTCTACGGCCGGGACGCGGCGGTGGAGAAGGCTTTCGAGGCGACCACCAAGGCAAGAACCCCGCAGGCCTAATAAGGCGCCAAACCAAAGGCGGGCGGTGCAGCAATGCGCCGCCCGTTATTTTTTTGAAGAAGAGATACCAGAACAGCGCCGTTTCCCGGCGGGATTGGCCGAGCGCGCTGTAGAGATGTTCGTCATATCCGCCGAGTTCGAAACCGTATTTCTTGTAGAACCGGCATGCGGCCACATTGTTGGACTGCGTTTCGAGGCGGATGCCTGGCAGGTCCCGCGCTTTCGCCCATTTGACGGCATGATCCATCAACCGGCGGCCGAGGCCCGCCCCGCGAAGCGGCCGGTCGATCTGGATGTCATCGATCTCCGCATAGCCGTTCCAGCTTTTGGAGACGATCACATGGCCACGGACCCGGCCGGCATCGAGGATCGCGATCACGGCGCGATCCTCATTCGCCGTTGCTTCATCCTCGTCGAATTCATAGGTCTTCGCGTAGGCTTCGACGTCTCTGGTATCGAGGAAAGGGTCCCAGGGAGCCTTGAGCTCCGAGGTCACGTCGAAGGAGAAGTCGCAGTCCGCAATATCGCTTGCGGAAATTCGCTCGACCCGCTCGATCCTCATGGCAGGCCTCGCCGGATCAGGCCGTCGCGCTATCGATGACTGGCTGAAGTTTAACGCCCTCGACGATCGCTTGCCCGATCAATTCGGCGGTGAGCTGGTCGAAGCTGTCGATCACGTAGTCCGGGTCGAGTTCGTGCACCGGAACGTCCGAATAGCCGAAGGTGACGGCGATCGAGGGGATGCCGGCATTGCGAGCGGCCAGGATGTCGTTGATGCTGTCGCCGATCATCACGCTGTTTTCCGGATACCCGCCGGCGCGCTCGATCGTGCCGAGGATGTGGCGCGCGTCGGGTTTACGGACGGGGAACGTATCCCCGCCGGTGATTGCGGTAAAACGCTGCGTCAGGCCGAGCTTTTCGAGAAGCGGCAGGGCAAGCTCTTCCGATTTGTTGGTGCAGACGGCGAGCTTCATGCCGGCGGCTGAAAGGCGATCCAGGCATTGGATGAGGCCCGGATAGGGGCGGCTTTCGCCCGGCATGTTGACTTTGTAATGGGCGAGGAAGCGCTCGAGCAAAGGCTCCACGTCCTTCTCGTCGAGCGGCTTGCCGCGAAGTTCGAAGGCGCGGCGGATCATTACGCGCGCTCCCTGGCCGACGAGATGGGTGAGGTCCGCGAAGGTGACGGGAGCGAGATCGGCCGCCGCGATCGTATGGTTCAGACTGTCGATGAGATCGGGCGCCGTATCGATCAGCGTGCCGTCGAGATCGAAGATGACGAGGGGAGAATTCACCGGAACACCTCGTGAGGTCGCAGGAAGGTTGGACACCCGACTTAGGCAATGGCGGCGGCAAATGCAAATGATGAGGCGATTAAGCCTGCCGGAGACTATGCCTGTTTTCACGCGATCGGGGTCTTTCGTTTGGCGGGGGAGCCGTGTAAACAGCGGTTCGGCGAAACATCGGGGGAGCTTTTGGCGCATGGACGCCCGGGAAATGAAGATCAAGGCAGCCGAGGCGGCGCTGGCCTATGTCGAGGACGGCATGCGGCTCGGCATCGGTACGGGTTCGACGGCGGAGGAATTCGTCCGGCTGCTCGCCGAGAAGGTGGCCGAGGGGCTGCGGGTGGAGGGCGTTCCGACATCCGAGCGCACCGCGAGGCTCTGCCTTGAGCTCGGCGTGCCGCTGAAATCCCTGGACGAACTTCCGGAGCTCGATCTGACGATAGATGGCGCCGACGAGGTGGACGGCGATCTCAGCCTCGTCAAGGGCGGCGGCGGCGCGCTTCTGCGCGAGAAGATCGTTGCGGCTGCTTCGAGCCGCATGATCGTCATAGCCGACGAAACCAAGCTCGTGGATACGCTCGGCGCCTTTCCGTTGCCGATCGAGATCAACCCCTTTGGCCAGACGTCTACCCGCATCGCCATCGAAAAGGCGGCGGAGCGTCTCGGTCTTTCAGGCGAGCTGACGCTGCGCAAAGCCGGCGAAGACCCGTTCACGACGGACGGCGGCCACTTCATTTTCGACGCATCTTTTGGCCGTATTCCTGATGCAGAGGCTCTCTCTGGCGAGCTGAATTCGATTCCCGGTGTCGTCGAACACGGGCTGTTCATCAATATGGCGTCCTTCGCGATCATCGCCGGTCCGGCGGGACTGCGGACGCTGAAGGCGAAATAATTTACAGGAGCAATCAACTCATGGTCAGATTTGCGGTTTTTGGGCGTGCCGCCGCTGTTGCGATTCTTCTTGCCGGCGCCTTTGCTGCGCCCGTGAGCGCGCAGGAGATTTCCGAGGAGCATCTTGCCGCCGCGCGCGCGACGATCGACGCGATCAACGCCACCGATCGCTATGATGCCATCCTGCCGAACCTCGCCGAGCGGCTGAAGGCCGAGTTCATCCAGGCATCGCCGAACTTCCAGGAGCAGATTTCCGCCGGTGTCGACGAGGTGGCAATCAGCCTCGCCGCCCGCCGTTCCGACCTGGAGCGCGAGGCCGCGACGACCTACGCCAAGACCTTCACCATCGACGAACTCAAGGCCATTACCGCCTTCTACGGCACCGAGGCCGGCAAGAAGCTCCTGACCAACGGTCCGCTGGTTGCCCGCGAACTTGCAAAATCCGCCGAGATCTGGGCGAACGGCATTTCCCGCGACCTGACCGCCCAGAGCAGCGAAAAGCTTCGCGGCGTGATCGATGCGGCTCCCGTCCAGGCGCCGACCGCCGAAAGCGTGGCGCCGCCGGCCGAAGGCCAGCCGCAGCAGTAAGTGCCGCATCGGCAAAAGGATTTTGTGAAGGCCGGAGCGATCCGGCCTTTTCCTTTTCCGGCCGCAATCATTATATGAGTGCCACATTCCTCTACCCCCGAAGGAGACACCCCATGGCCGCCTATGATTACGACCTCTTTGTGATCGGTGGCGGATCGGGAGGCGTGCGGGCGGGCCGTGTCGCCGCCTCGCTCGGAAAGAGGGTGGCGATCGCCGAAGAATACCGTTTCGGCGGAACCTGCGTCATCCGTGGCTGCGTACCGAAGAAGCTCTTCGTCTACGCCTCGCAATTCGGCGAGCATTTCGAGGATGYCGTCGGCTTCGGCTGGGAGGTGGGGACGAGCACCTTCGACTGGAAGAAGCTGATCGCCGCCAAGGACAAGGAGATCGCCCGTCTCGAAGGCCTCTATCGCAGGGGACTGGAAAATAACGGCGCCGAGGTTCTGGAGACCCGGGCGGAACTGGTGGATACCCACACGATCCGGCTGGTGAATACGGGCAAGACTGTTACGGCGGAAAAGATCGTGATCGCGACCGGCGGCTCGCCGAACCCGCACGTCGCCCTTCCGGGGCATGAGCTTTGCATTTCCTCCAACGAGGCCTTCGACCTGCCTGAGCTGCCGCGCTCGATCCTGATTTCCGGCGGCGGCTATATTGCGGTGGAATTCGCCAATATCTTCCATGGGCTTGGCGTTGATACGACGCTGATCTATCGCGGCAAGGAGATCCTTTCCCGCTTCGATCAGGACATGCGCCAGGGCCTCCACAAGGCGATGGTGGAAAAGGGCATCCGCATCATCCTGACAGACGTTATCGAGGAGGTGACGAAGGCGCCGGCCGGCGGGCTCGTCGCCCGCACCCTCGGCGGCGAGACGATTGCAGTCGATACGATCATGCTGGCCCTCGGGCGCGATCCGAACACGCAAGGGCTCGGCCTGGAGGCCGCCGGCGTCGAGATGAACGAGCGCGGCGCGATCGTCGTGGACGAATATTCCCGCACGAGCGTGCCGCATATCTATGCGCTCGGCGATGTCACCGACCGGGTACAGCTGACCCCGGTGGCGATCCATGAGGCGATGTGCTTCATCGAGACGGCCTTCAAGGACAATCCGACGGCGCCCGATCATGAACTTATTCCGACGGCCGTCTTCTCGCAGCCCGAGATCGGCACGGTCGGACTGTCGGAGGAGGCGGCTTGCAAGAAATATCCCGCGATCGAGGTCTACCGCGCGGAGTTCCGGCCGATGAAGGCGACGCTCTCGGGCCGCACTGAGAAGATGATCATGAAGCTCGTGGTCGATGCGAAGAGCCGCAAGGTGGTCGGCGCGCACGTTCTCGGCCACGACGCGGGCGAGATGGCGCAACTTCTCGGCATTCCGTTGAAGGCCGGGCTCACCAAGGACGATTTCGACCGCACCATGGCGGTGCATCCGACGGCGGCCGAAGAACTCGTCACCATGTACAAGCCGAGCTACCGGGTGGTGAACGGCGAGCGCGTGGACGCCTGAGCGAGAGAGGCGGATTTCAGCCCGGTCGAATGCGGTGGACCCCTCAAAAGTAGCGGGTTCAATGCCGCGTGCGTTCGGCCGTAACTGCCGCTATGCAAGAGCTTCGTTAAGGTTTATAAGCCCGCATCCCCGAGATCGAAGGCGCGCGGCGGCATTCGCCGATGCGGCAAACAGGTGAGTAAGATGGCACAGAACTGGACCCCGAGCACATGGCGGCAGAAACCGATCCAGCAGGTCCCGGAATATCCGGACCAGGCCGCGCTGGCCGCAACGGAAGCACAGCTTGCGACCTTTCCGCCGCTCGTTTTTGCCGGTGAGGCCCGTCGTCTGAAGAAGCAGCTCGCAAGCGTTGCGGAAGGTAATGCCTTCCTGCTGCAGGGCGGCGACTGCGCCGAAAGCTTCGCGGAGCATGGTGCGGACAATATCCGCGACTTCTTCCGCTCCTTCCTGCAGATGGCCGTGGTTCTGACCTATGGCGCGCAGCTTCCGGTCGTGAAGGTCGGCCGCATCGCCGGCCAATTCGCAAAGCCGCGCTCCTCGAACATCGAGAAGCAGGGCGAGGTAGAGCTGCCGTCCTATCGCGGCGACATCATCAACGGTATCGATTTCACCCCGGAATCCCGCACGCCGAACCCGGAGCGCCAGCTCGACGCCTACCGGCAGTCGGCCGCGACGCTCAACCTGATCCGCGCCTTCGCGATGGGCGGCTATGCCAATCTCGAAAACGTCCACAAGTGGATGCTCGGTTTCGTGAAGGATAGCCCGCAGGGCGAGCGCTACCGCAAGCTCGCCGACCGCATCAGCGAAACCATGGATTTCATGAAGGCGATCGGCATCACGGCGGAAAACCAGCCGAGCCTGCGCGAGACGGACTTCTTCACCAGCCACGAGGCGCTGCTTCTGGGCTATGAGGAAGCGCTGACCCGCGTCGATTCCACTTCAGGCGACTGGTATGCCACCTCCGGCCACATGATCTGGATCGGCGACCGCACGCGCCAGCTCGACCATGCGCATGTGGAATATTTCCGCGGCATCAAGAACCCGATCGGCCTGAAATGCGGCCCCTCGCTGCAGCCCGACAATCTGATCGAGCTCATCGACGCGCTGAACCCGGCGAACGAAGCAGGCCGTCTGACGCTGATCTGCCGTTTCGGCCACGACAAGGTCGCTGACAGCCTTCCGAAGCTGATCCGCGCCGTCGAGCGCGAAGGCAAGAAGGTCGTCTGGTCCTGCGATCCGATGCACGGCAACACGATCACGCTCAACAACTACAAGACCCGGCCGTTCGAGCGGATCCTGTCGGAAGTGGAGAGCTTCTTCCAGATCCACCGCGCGGAAGGCACGCATCCGGGCGGCATCCATGTCGAGATGACCGGCAAGGACGTGACCGAATGCACCGGCGGCGCCCGCGCGGTGACGGCCGGCGACCTACAGGATCGCTACCACACCCATTGCGATCCGCGCCTCAACGCGGACCAGGCGCTGGAACTGGCCTTCCTGCTTGCCGAGCGCATGAAGAGCGGCCGCGACGAAAAGCGCATGGTCGTGAACGGCTGAATGGCCGTTTTCGAAGAGCAGACATGAAGAAGGCCGGCGGAAACGCCGGCCTTTCTGCTTTCCGAGCTTCGTGCCGGATTACTGGACGAGTACCGGACGCTGGCAGCTCACTCCTGTGACCCGCACATCCGCTTCGCCGATCCTGACCCCGAGGGTCAGCAGCACGTTGTAGAGCAGCGCATCGACGGGCTTGGTCAAGAGGCTCAGCGTGTCGGCCAGCGCATTCTGGATGAGCGTTGGCGTGCCGATGGCCAGCACCCCGAGCTGAATTTCCAGTTTGAGCCGGCGGATAAGTGAGGTGACCAGGCTCGTCAGCGTGTCGCTGGTTGATACGCTCTGAACGCGCGCCGCGGCTATGTCGGCGGGCGAGAAGGTCAGCGTCTTCTTCGTGAGATTGCCCGCGACGATATCCGCCTTGCCGGTTATATTGATGAGGAGCGACGAGAGGATTTTTGCCTCCGTCACACGCGGTTTCGTGCCGAAATTCTCGAAGGCGGTCTGATCGACCTTGCCGAGCCCGATGGAAGCGACGCCGGGAACGACCTCGACATCGACAGTGCCCGGAGACCCGGCGCCGCAGCGGATATCGGCAAGCCGCGCTTCCGCATGGGCGACTTCCAGATAGAGCGGTACTTCCACTTTCAGCCCTGCGATCGCCGCAAGGCCATCGACCGCGACCCGCAACGCCAGCCGCGTCTGAGCGGTGCGGACGACCGTACCCGGTTCGCCGACGGCGGTGGGCGGCGTTCCGACGGGCGGCTCACCGATCGCGAGATCGAGCGAAACCGAGGCAAGCCCCGGAATGGTGGCTCCGAGATCGATGGCGAGCTGCCTGCCATTGTTGCCGGCGACGGCTGCGGCCGAGATGATGTCCATCAGGCTCGCCTTGACCATGAGCCCGTCACCCTGGCCGACGAGGTTTTCCGAAAGCGGGCCGAGCGCCAGGATTTCCTCGAGCTTCAGCTTGACCTGCGTTCTGCCGAGCGCGTTTTCGAGCGTGTTCAGCACGGTATCGACGGCCGGCGTGACGCCTGTGGTCTTGCCGAGCGCATCGAGCAGCCTGCCATAGGTGATTTCAGTCGCCAGCACCTCGGAATAGGTGCCTGCGGTCAGGCCGAGGTCGACCGCGAGCGCATCCAGCACATGCAGCAGGTTGACCTGCGTATCCACCAGCGCCCGATAGTCCATGACCTTCAGCGACACCGTGGTGCCGAGGAGCTTGCCGAGCAGCGCGTTCAATATGCCGCCGTCGAGGCTTRCAAGCCGCGAGCCTACCGAAAAGGYGGCCACCTTGTTGCTTGCGGCCGTGCCGGTGGCCCGCAGTTCCGGCGGGGTGGCGAAGCTCCCGGCGAAGAAGAGATCGCTCTTGCGCACGACCGTCACCTTCACGGCATCATAGGGCTGGACGCCCGCCTGGAAACGCTGATCGACGGGTTTTTCGGGATCGGGTACGTAGCGCCCCTTTACGAGCATGGCGTAGCCGTCTCGATTGTCGAAAATCCTTTCCGGATCGAAGGGAATCTCGCCCTCCGGAGTGATGGCGCCGGTTTCCGTTCGGACGGCGAGATTTTGGCCGTTCATCTGGAAATAGGAGAGCACCGCTTCTTCCGGCTTGTTCAGGGCGCTGGAGGCGGCGATCGCCGAGAGATCGGCGGTCTGCTGCAGCGTGCGCTTCTGAAGCGTGAGACTGCCGTAGTCTATGCCGAGCGCAAGTGCGCCGATGACCACCGGAAAGGTGAGCGCGGCCGAAATGGCGATATTGCCGCGCCTGTCCCTCAGTATCCCGCGTGAGGTATGCCACAGTCCCCGCATATCATATCCCTCCCATTCTCATGGTGGAGAACCTGCGGATACGCTGATCCGGCAGGGCATAGCTGAAGAGATTCCAGATCGGCAGGTCGCCGGCGTCGTATTCGATGGCGACGGTGAACTGATTGGGGTTTTTCGGGTCGTCCTCGACGTCYAGCGTCAGATGATCCTTCTTCAGGAAGGCGTGGTTCATCGTGGACGTGTCGAGGAAATTGCGGACGAGCTCTTTCCGCTCGGTGGCGTTGAGGCCGGCGACAGCGGTGCGGGCGGCGTCCGCCGCGAGCTGCTGCACCGAATGAGCGGCACTCAGATAGATGCCGTAGCCGATCAGCGAAAAGAGCGTCAGAAAGAAGACCGGCGCGATGATGGCGAATTCCACCGCCGAGGCGCCCGATCGCGAGCATAACAGGTGTTTGAGTCGTGCCGTCATTACCCCAACCCCGCACATAAATGTAATGTCGAACATCGTGAGGGGCGGACGCTAATTGGAGATTAGGAAACTCCGTAAAAATTGAGCGATTCTCGATTTATGCAAACAATAGTAGTGGAAAACGCCTCCGCCGGGGGCGGGAATCCGCCGGTGAAGTTGCGGATGGCTGACGAGACGATGTTGAAAAAATGTGCTAGGGCGAAGTTGCCGCTATTCGATCTCAACGTTAAATCATTGTCATGACCGAAGAAAACCGCCAGACCCTGCGTATCGCCGTTGCACAGCTCAACCCCACGGTCGGCGATGTCGCCGGCAACCTGGCGTTAGCCCGCGAAGCACGAAAGGATGCCGCCCGCGAAGGGGCGGAGCTCATCGTCTTCACCGAACTCTTCATCTCCGGCTATCCGCCGGAGGATCTGGTGCTGAAACCGGCCTTCCTGAGAGCCTGTTTGAAGGCGGTGGAGGATATGGCTGCCGATACCGCCGATGGCGGTCCCGGCGTCATCATCGGTTTTCCGCGCCAGGGTGAGGAGGGGCGGCACAATTCGGTGGCATTGCTGGACGGCGGCAAGATCGTCGCCATAAGGGACAAGGTCGATCTGCCCAATTACGGCGAGTTCGACGAGAAGCGGGTGTTCACCGAGGGTTCGATTTCCGGACCCTATAATTTCAGGGGTGTCCGGATCGGCATTCCGATCTGCGAGGAAATCTGGAACGACATGGGCGTCTGCGAGACGCTGGCCGAAAGCGGCGCCGAGATCCTGATCGTGCCGAACGGTTCACCCTATTATCGCGGCAAGGTGGATGTCCGCCATCAGGTGGCGCTGCGCCAGGTGATCGAGAGCGGCCTGCCGCTTCTCTTCGCCAACCAGGTCGGCGGGCAGGACGAATTGGTTTTCGACGGCGCGAGCTTCGCGCTCAACGCCGACAATTCGCTCGCCTTTCAGATGAGCCAGTTCGAGCCGGCCATTGCGATGACCGACTGGAAAAGGAATGGCGAAGGCTGGCGTTGCATGAATGGGCCGATGTCGCGCATTCCGGAAAAGGAGGAGGCGGATTACCGTGCCTGCCTGCTCGGCTTCCGCGACTACGTCAACAAGAACGGCTTCAAGTCCGTGGTGCTCGGCCTTTCCGGCGGCATCGATTCGGCGATCTGCGCGGCGATCGCGGTGGATGCGCTGGGCGAGGAGCGGGTGCGCACCGTCATGCTGCCCTATCGCTATACGTCGGAGGATTCGTTCAGGGATGCCGCCGATTGCGCAAGAGCGCTCGGCTGCCGCTACGACATCGTGCCGATCGCCGAGCCGGTCGACGGCTTCTCATCCGCGCTTTCCGAGCTTTTCGAGGGGACCGACGAGGGTATCACCGAGGAAAACCTGCAGAGCCGTGCCCGCGGCACGATCCTGATGGCGATCTCCAACAAGTTCGGCTCCATGGTGGTAACGACCGGCAACAAATCGGAAATGTCGGTCGGCTATGCGACCCTCTACGGCGACATGAACGGCGGCTTCAACCCGATCAAGGATCTCTACAAGATGCAGGTCTATGCGCTGGCTGCCTGGCGCAACGAGCATCTGCCGCCCGGCGCGCTGGGGCCGACGGGAGAGGTGATCCCGAAGAACATCATCTCCAAGGCACCTTCGGCCGAGCTGCGCCCCAACCAGACGGACCAGGATTCGCTGCCGCCCTATCCGGTGCTCGACGATATCTTGGAATGCCTGGTTGAGATGGAGATGAGCACGGAAGAGATCGTGGAGCGGGGGTATGACGTGGCGACCGTGCACCGTATCGAGCACCTGCTTTATCTGGCCGAATACAAGCGCCGCCAGTCGGCTCCCGGCGTGAAGATCACCAAGAAGAATTTCGGCCGCGACCGCCGTTACCCGATCACCAACCGTTTCCGCGACCGGTAGGACTAGGAATGGCGCTTCGTAGCTCGATCGAGATCTTCGACATCCGCACGCGCGAGAGCCGCGTCGTCTGGCAGACGGAGCAGCTGTTCGAGGCGCCGAACTGGTCGCCGGACGGCAGCTACCTGCTGCTCAATAGCGAAGGGCTGCTCTATCGGCTGTCACCACAGGGTGACGGCGGGCCTGAGCTTCTGGATACCGGCTTCGCGAGAGAGTGCAACAACGATCACGGCATCTCGCCGGACGGCAGCCTGATCGCGATTTCCGACAAGGTGGAATTCGGCAAGTCGGCGATCTATGTGCTGCCGGCCGAGGGTGGCGAGCCGAGGCTGGTGACGCGAAACCTTCCATCCTACTGGCACGGCTGGTCGCCGGATGGGAAGACCTTCGCCTATTGCGGCATCCGCGACCAAGTCTTCGATATTTACACGATCGATGTCGAAGGCGGCGAGGAGAAGCGGCTGACATTCGGCGAGGGCCGCAATGACGGGCCGGATTATTCGCCGGATGGGAAGTGGATTTACTTCAACTCCAGCCGCACCGGGCTCATGCAGATATGGCGCGTTCCGGCCGCGGGCGGCACGGCGGAGCGCATTACCCGCAGCGATTATGGAGACTGGTTCCCGCATCCGTCACCGAATGGTGACAAGGTGGTCTTCATCTCCTACGACGCCGATGTCTTCGATCATCCGCGCGACCAAAACGTCAGAGTGCGGCTGATGGATATGGATGGGGGCAATGTCGAGACGCTGTTCGATCTCTTCGGCGGGCAGGGCACGATGAACTCGCCGAACTGGGCGCCGGACGGAGAGCGGTTCGCCTATGTCCGTTATTTTCCGATCCCATGAGCGTTGAGAAGGATACCGCGCTGGAGGCTGCCGCCGCGTTCGAGCCCGCCGAGCGCGAGGCCGTTTACCGGGCGATCGAGACCCGGCGCGATGTGCGCGACCAGTTCCTTCCCGAGCCGCTGCCGGACGACCTTGTGGCGCGGCTCCTGGGAGCCGCTCATTCGGCGCCTTCGGTCGGTTTCATGCAGCCGTGGAACTTCATCCTGATACGCGACCCGGCCGTGCGCGAGGCGGCCTGGGCTGCCTTCTCGCGCGCCAATGCGGAAGCGGAGGCGATGTTTCCCGAGGAGAAGCGGGATCAATACAGGAGCCTGAAACTCGAGGGCATCCGCAAGGCGCCGCTCTCGATCTGCGTCACCTGCGATCCCGACCGCGCGGGGCCGGTCGTGCTCGGTCGCACGCACAATCCCTGCATGGACGTCTATTCCACGGTCTGCGCGGTACAGAACCTCTGGCTTGCGGCGCGCGCCGAAGGGGTGGGTGTCGGCTGGGTCAGCATTTTCCGCGACGAGGACGTGCGCGGGCTGCTCGGTATTCCCGAGYGGATCGAGATCGTCGCCTGGCTTTGCCTCGGCTATGTCGACCGGCTCTACCCGGAGCCGGAACTGGCGATCAAGGGCTGGCGGCAACGGCTGCCGCTGGAGGACCTGGTCTTTCGCGACCGCTGGCAGGAACCCGGCCGCTGAATCATTGCATGGGCTGCGGTCCCGGCGAAGCCGGGTTGGCAAGGTCGATATCGTTTTCTTCCGGAAAGAATTGCGGCCCGACGCTGCGCACCTTCTGGTTTCGGTCATAGGGGCGCTCCGGCGGCGGCTCCGGCTTCACCTCGGCGGTCTTGGCCGGCTCGGAGGACTGCGTCGGAGCAAGGGTGCGCAGGTTTGTGATGCCGGAATAGGGTTCGATGGCGGCATTGCCGGAATGCTCGGGTTCGGCAGCTTGCGGCAAGGCGGAAATCTCCGTCACGTCACAGCCGTTTTGTCGCAATGCCGCGAGAATCCCGGATCGATCCATCGTCGGCCGTACCAGCGACCGTGCCTCGTCGCGCCGCATCATGATGTCCTGGCGGTCGGCCTCCATGGCCGCGAGCTCGTTCTGCATGTCGCTGCAGATGTCGTCCGGGCCACCGAAGGAAACGATGCTGCCGGCGCCGCAGCCCGCCCGCCGCATTTCGGTCCTGAGATCGCGGATATCGGCGTTGAGCCGGCTAAGTTCCTGCGCGTGATATCGCACCTCGGCCGTGCTGCCGATGACCTGCGGGCTGTTTCCGAGCCTGCGCTGAAGCGCCTCGCATGCGGGCCGTTCCTGCGCTGCCGCTGCAACCGGCAGGAGCGCAATGGCCAGAAGAGGAGCGATCAGGAACCCGCGAGCTTGCATGGCGTCATCCGGTGAGGTTTCAGTTCGAGCCTCGATCATCGGACTGGTCGGTTGATAATGTCATAATAGCCGTGCCTGAAGCGTGTGGATACATCGCATCCGCTTTCACGTTTCAGGACACTTTTGCGTGACATGCTCTAGGGCTGCGATGCCTCCACCACGGCGAGCGCCGCCATGTTGACGACGCCGCGCGAGGTCACCGACTGCGACAGGATATGCGCCGGCATTGCGGTGCCGAGGAGGATCGGGCCGACATGCAGCGCATCCATCATCTCCCGCGTGATGCCGAGCGTGATATTGGCGGCATCGAGATTGGGGAAGACCAGCAGGTTCGCTTCGCCCGTCAGCGTGCTATTCGGCATGGCGCGCTTGCGCAGCGCTTCGGAAAGCGCCGAGCCGCCCTGCATCTCGCCGTCGACTTCGAGATCGGGCGCGAGTTCCCGAACGATGCCGAGCGCTTCGCGCATCTTGGCGGCGCTTTCGGAGTTTCTGGAGCCGAAATTCGAGTGGCAGATCAGCGCCGCCTTGGGGGTGATGCCGAACCGGCGGATTTCCTGCGCGGAAAGCACCGTGATCTCCGCGATTTCGCGGGCCGACGGATTGTAGTTGACGAAGGTGTCGCTGAAGAAGATCGCGCCACGTTGGGAAATGATGAGGCTGAGGCCGGAGAAGGCGCACACGCCCGGCCGCTTGCCGATGATCTGGCCCACGTCGCGCAGATGGCGGTCATAGCGGCCTTCAAGGCCGCAGATCAGCGCGTCGGCCTCGCCACGCCGCACGGAAAGCGCGCCGATGACGGTGGTATTGGTGCGGACGATCGTGCGCGCGGCTTCCGGGTTGATGCCGTTGCGGCCGACCAGTGCGAAATAATCCTCGACATATTCGCGGTAGCGCGGATCGTCTTCCGGGTTGACCACGGCGAAATCGACGTTCGGCCGTATGCGGATGCCGAAGCGCTTGAGACGCGCCTCGATGACCGAGGGGCGGCCGATGAGGATCGGTCGCGCGATGTTTTCCTCGAGCAGCACCTGGGCGGCGCGCAGCACGCGCTCGTCCTCGCCTTCGGCAAAGATGACGCGCTTCTTCTCGGCGTCCTTGGCGGCAGTGAAGATCGGCTTCATGACGAAGCCCGAGCGCCAGACGAACCGGTTGAGCTGGTCGAGATAGGCGTCGAAATCATGAATGGGGCGCGCGGCCACGCCGGTTTCCGCCGCAGCCTTGGCGACGGCCGGCGCAATGCGCAGGATCAGCCGCGGATCGAAGGGCGAGGGGATCAGATAGTCGGGTCCGAAGACCGGCGTATCGCCGGAATAGGCGCGGGCTGCGACGTCGGAAACTTCCTCGCGGGCAAGTGCGGCGATCGCCCGGACCGCCGCCATCTTCATTTCCTCGTTGATCGTGCGGGCGCCGCAATCGAGCGCACCGCGGAAGATATAGGGGAAGCAAAGGACGTTGTTGACCTGGTTCGGGAAATCCGAACGGCCGGTGCAGATCATCGCATCCGGGCGCGCCTTGCGGGCAAGCTCCGGCATGATTTCGGGCGTCGGGTTGGCAAGTGCCAGGATGAGCGGATTTTCCGCCATCTGGGCAAGTAGCTCGGGCTTCAGCACGCCGGCAGCGGAGAGGCCGAGGAAGACGTCCGCGCCGCCGATGCTTTCGGCGAGCGTGCGCTTGTCGCTCTTCTGCGCGTAGATCGCCTTCCATTCGTCCATGAGTTCGGTGCGGCCCTCGTAGACGAGGCCCTCGATGTCGTGAACCCAGATGTTCTCCCTCTTCGCTCCGAGGGAGACGAGGAGATGCAGGCAGGCGAGCGCGGCAGCACCTGCGCCGGAAGTGACGATCTTCACCTCGGCGATGTCCTTGCCGGCAAGTTCGAGGCCGTTCAGGATCGCGGCGGCGACGATGATCGCGGTGCCGTGCTGGTCGTCATGGAAGACCGGGATGTTCATCTTCTCGCGAAGCCGGCGTTCCACCTCGAAGCATTCCGGGGCCTTGATATCCTCGAGATTGATACCGCCGAAGGTCGGCTCGAGCGCCGAGACGGTCGAGACCATCGCGTCGATCTCCGGCGCATCGATCTCGATATCGAACACGTCGATGCCCGCGAACTTCTTGAAGAGCACCGCCTTGCCTTCCATGACGGGCTTCGAGGCGAGCGGTCCGATATTGCCGAGACCGAGCACCGCCGAACCGTTGGAAATCACGGCGACGAGATTGGAGCGGGCGGTGAAATCGGCTGCGGCATCCGGATTGTCGCGGATCGCCAGACAGGGTGCAGCGACGCCCGGCGAATAGGCAAGCGCCAGATCGCGCTGGTTACCGAGCGGTTTGGTCGCCTGGATCTCCAGCTTGCCCGGACGCGGATAACGGTGGAAAAACAGCGCCTGCTCATCGAGATCGCCACCTGCCGGCGTGCCCTGCGACTTCTGTTGAGAATCCATCGTTCCTTCTGCCATTGCACTACCCATATCTTCGAAACAGAAACCCTCCTTACATCAATCGGCAGGGGTGGACAGCATCAAATTTAAGACTGCGTCAGAATTGCGCCGGGCAGCCGCGAAGCGGCGCCTTGTCATCTTCCTGAAACACGAGTCTGATTTTGGAAGGCTGCAAGCGGGCAACGAAAGGGCAGCTTCGTGAACGGTCCACAGATCAGGCATTTCAGGACGTTGTTCATTTCCGACGTGCATCTCGGCTCCAAGGCGGCACGCACGGAATTCCTCCTGGATTTTCTCCGTCACCACGAAGCCGAAACCATCGTTCTCGTCGGCGACATCGTCGACGGCTGGCGGCTGAAGCGGAACTGGTACTGGCCGCAGGGGTGCAACGACGTCGTTCAGAAGCTTCTGCGCAAGGCGAGAAAAGGCACGCGGATCGTCTACATCCCCGGCAATCACGACGAATTCTTGCGCGATTTTCCAGGCATGCATTTCGGCGGCATAGAAGTGGCCGAGCGCATGATCCACGAAATGGCCGACGGGAAGAAATATCTCATCCTGCATGGCGACGAATTCGACGTCGTGGTGCGCAATGCCCGGCTGCTCGCCTATCTCGGCGACTGGGCCTATGACGCGGCGATCGTCGTCAACGGCTGGCTGGCAGCGATCCGCCRCAAGCTCGGCATGCCCTATTGGTCTTTCTCCGCCTGGGCCAAGCTG
This sequence comes from Rhizobium sp. LCM 4573, assembly GCF_001854865.1. Lineage (GTDB taxonomy): Bacteria > Pseudomonadota > Alphaproteobacteria > Rhizobiales > Rhizobiaceae > Neorhizobium. Next base: position 63,786 of record NZ_MDDW01000006.1, read on the forward strand.
CAGGTCAAGCATGCGGTCAATTTCATCGGCGAGTTCCAGAACGTCGTGGCGGAAGAGGCGCGCCGCAACAATGTAGACGGCGTTATCTGCGGGCACATTCACCATGCGGTGATGCAGGACATAGACGGCATTCATTACGTCAATACGGGCGATTGGGTGGAAAGCTGCACCGCCGTGGCCGAGCATCGGGATGGCACGCTCGAAATGATCTCCTGGCAGCGGATGGGCACCGGCGCCGACATCATGACGCTTACGAAGCCGCAATCCGTCGAGGATGTGCAGGCCGCCTGACGGGTTCTCATCAACCCCAAATTCTGGCCATAGGCGCGGGCGGCGAGCTGTGCTAGGGAAGCGATAGTCTTCTCAACCTATCCGTTATCCCCGTGACCACTGCACGCCCGGCGGACCTCGCACCCCGCCATTTCCAACTGCGCTGCGCGCTGGCCTATGGCGCGGCGATCGCGGTGAATGGCATCGCATTGCCCTATTTTCCGGTCTGGCTGGAATCGCTCACCTTCAACGAGGTGGAGATCGGCATCGTGCTCGCCGCGCCGATGATCCTGCGGGTGATCGCCGCTCCTCTTGCAGGCGCTTTGGCCGACCGGATACCCGAGCGGGCCAATGTGCTTCTATGGTCCGGAGTTCTATCCCTCCTGACGGCTCTGGCCCTTTTCGTGACGGAAGGGTTCTGGCCGGTACTGGTCGTATTCGGCCTGCAGGCGGCCGTCTTCGCTCCCTATGTCCCGGTCGTCGAATCGATCGCCGTCACCGGCGTGCAGCGCTGGGGCTTTCAATATGGCGCCATGCGTGTCTGGGGCTCGATCGGCTTCGTCGTATCCACGCTGCTTGCCGGCGAGCTCATCGGCATCTGGGGCGGAACGGTCGTCCCTTCGGCGCTCTCGATCGTCTTCCTGCTGACGATCGTTGCGGCCTATGCAGCGCCGCGTCTCGGCCGCGCGCAGCCAGCGGGGATTTCACCGGAGGCTGGCGGCGGACCCAGCCTGCTCCGGCGCATGGACCTGCACGCCCTGATGATCGGGACGTCGGCTGTTCAGGCGAGTCATGGGATGTTCTATGCCTTCTCCGCCATCCACTGGCAGCAGATCGGCTTTTCCGGAGGGGCGATCGGCATGCTTTGGAGCGCGGGTGTGATCGCCGAGATCCTGGTCTTTTTCGCGGCCGGATGGCTGGCCCGACGCTTTTCGCCCTGGACCCTGATCCGGCTCGGCTCGGCGGTCGCGATCGCGCGATGGATGCTGTTTCCTCTGCCGCTCGGCTTCTGGGGCTATCTTGCCCTGCAATGCAGCCATGCCCTCACATTCGCCTTCGTGCATATCGGCGTGCAGCACCGCCTGGCGGAGACGGTTGGTGAAGACCAGGCATCCTCTACGCAAGGGGCCTATTTCTTCTATAACGGCGCTCTTTTGGCGCTCTCGACCTTCCTGTCTGGCCTGATCTACAGGGAATACGGACTGCCGAGCTATATGCTGATGGCGGTTTTTGCTGCGATCGGGCTTGTCGGTGTGGTGCTCGCCGCCCGTATTCAGCCCCAGAGCGCAGGTTCCGGCGGGAAAACCAGCGAGCCCTCGTAGCGCAAGCCGCCGGGACGATCGCGCGCGAGCAGGAGCGGGCCATCGAGATCGGCGAAATCCGCATCCTGCGCCAGCAGGACCGCCGGAGCCATGGCAAGCGAGGAGCCGACCATGCAGCCGACCATCACGGAAAAGCCGAGCCGCCTGGCTTCCGACTTGATGGCGAGCGCTTCCGTCAGCCCGCCCGTCTTGTCGAGCTTGATATTGACGGCGTCGTAACGATCGCGGAGGCTTGCGAGATCGCCGGTGGAATGCACGCTCTCGTCGGCGCAGACCGGCACGGTTCGCTTAATTCCGGCAAGTGCGGCATCCCGGCCGGCGGGCAGGGGCTGTTCGATCAGCGATATCCGGGCTTCCGCCGCGGCCGACATGTGTCGAGCAAGGTTCTCCTCCGTCCAGCCCTCGTTCGCGTCCAGAATGATTCCCGCATCCGGCGCGGCCGCCCGGACCGCGCGGATGCGGGAGGTATCGTCGGCTGTTCCCATCTTCACCTTGAGGAGAGGGCGCGCCGCATTCTTCCTCGCTTCGGCGGCCATGGCTTCCGGTTCCGCGAGCGAGAGGGTGAACGCCGTCACCAGTGCCCTGGGTGATTCGATGCCGATGGCTGCCGCTGCGCGCCTGCCGCTTTGCTTAGCTTCGATATCCCAAAGCRCACAGTCCACTGCGTTGCGGGCAGCGCCCGGCTTCATGATCTCCTGCAGGGCCTGCCTGTCGAGCCCATCCTCTATCGCGGCCGCAGCCGCGCGGATATCCGCCATGACGCCTTCGATGCTCTCGCCGTAGCGCTTGTAAGGTACGCATTCTCCGCGTCCCGAAAGGCCATCCTGGCGGATCGTGCAGGTCACGACTTCGGCCTGCGTCTTGGAGCCGCGCGAGATGGTGAAGAGACCTGCGATCGGAAAGGTTTCGATTGTGGCTTCGAGGTGACGGCCCATGGTTTTGCGTGTTCCCGACATGGCAATTCCGGTGAAGGCAGCTATATTGCCGGTCTCGCTGGCGCGATCAACTGATCAGTGCCGAAGGCGAGGTTCCGAACCGCGAAAGATGCCTGTGACTTTGATGCCAGCCGAAAGCCGCAACGCCGAGATAAGGGCCGAGAACGTCCAGGGCGGCGAGCGCTATGTGCTGACGGGCGATTGGCGCAACCAGAGCATCGCGAAGGTCCTGCCCACTCTGGAAAAGCTGGGACGGTCCGGCGGGCAGGGGCGGCTTGAGGTAGATATCTCGGGCGTGGAAGGTATCGACACTGCAGGCGCCTGGCTGATCCGCAGGCTTATGACGGCAAAGCAGGCGCAAGGTCGCGAAACCGCGCTGGCGAGCCCCAACGGCGCCTTCAGGGAATTGATCGAGGTTCTTCCGGAAAAAGTGCCGGCCCCGCCGAAGAAAGGCCGGGAGGGCGGAACGCTGTTCGAGCGCATATTTGCTCCGCTCGGTAAGTTGATCGCCGATCTCGGCAGCGACTTCTACGCGGCCATGCACATTCTGGGTTCCGCCGTGCGGGGCGCACAGCTCAAGTTCGGACGTGGTGCCGGGATTTCGCCGGCCTCGGTGGTCAACCAGATCGACCACATGGGCGTTCGCGCGGTGCCGATCATCACCCTGATGTCCTTTCTGATCGGCGCGATCATCGCCCAGCAGGGCGCATTCCAGCTTCGCTATTTCGGCGCCGAGATATTCGTCGTCGATCTCGTCGGCATCCTGCAACTGCGCGAAATCGGCGTGCTTCTGACGGCGATCATGATCGCCGGCCGTTCGGGCAGCGCGATCACCGCCGAAATCGGCTCGATGAAGATGCGCGAGGAGATCGACGCGCTGACCGTGATCGGCCTCAACCCGGTCGGCGTGCTCGTCTTCCCGCGTCTGGTGGCGCTGACGGTGGTTCTACCGCTTTTGACGATCCTGGCGAATTTCGCCGCCCTTTTCGGCGCGGCGATCATTGCATGGAGCTATTCCGGCATCACCTTCGATACCTTCCTGTCGCGGCTGCACGAGGCAATCGACAATTCATCGGTCGCCTCGGGCATGATCAAGGCGCCGTTCATGGCGCTGGCGATCGGCATAGTGGCGGCGGTCGAGGGCATGAAGGTCGGCGGCAGCGCCGAATCTCTCGGCCAGCATGTCACCGCCTCGGTGGTGAAGTCGATCTTCGCGGTCATCCTGATGGACGCGCTGTTCGCGATCTTCTACTCGGCGATCGATTTCTGAGGGGCGGCGCGTGAACGATATGGCGAGGATACCGGAAAACAGCGCGGAGGAGAGGCAGGTCGTGCTGTCCGTGCGCGACCTGACGGTAGGCTTCGGTTCCAACATCGTCCTGGATCACCTCGATCTCGACGTCTATCGCGGCGAGATTCTCGGCTTCGTGGGCGCTTCCGGCACCGGCAAATCGGTGCTGATGCGGACCGTGCTGCGGTTGCTGCCGCATCGCACCGGGACCATTCACATTCTCGGCAGCAATTACGAGCGGGCCAGCGATGACGAGCGCATGGCACTGGACATGCGTCTTGGCGTCCTCTTCCAGCACGGCGCGCTGTTTTCGGCGCTGACCGTCAAGGAGAACATCCAGCTTCCCATGCGGGAATATCTCGACCTGCCGCAGTCGTTGATGGACGAGCTTGCCTATCTGAAGATCGAAATGGTGGGCCTCGCGCCGGATGCCGCCGACAAATACCCCTCCGAGCTTTCCGGAGGCATGATCAAGCGGGCCGCACTCGCCCGCGCGCTGGCGCTCGATCCGGACCTCGTCTTCCTCGACGAGCCGACCTCCGGTCTCGACCCGATCGGAGCGGCGGAGTTCGACATGCTGATCGCCAAGCTGAGAGATACGCTCGGGCTCACCGTCTACATGGTAACGCACGATCTCGACAGCCTTTTTTCCGTCTGCGACCGTATTGCCGTGCTCGGACAGAAACGGGTATTGGTGGAGGGGACGCTTGAGGATATGTTCGCCTGTGACGATCCATGGGTTCGATCCTATTTCCGCGGGAAGCGGGCGCGCGCCGTTGTAACTTCCGAGCAGCCCGAGGTGGACGAGACAGAGAAGTGACCTGAACGCATGGAAACCAGAGCCAACTACGCCCTCGTCGGCTTCTTCACCCTGCTGGTCGTGGCTGCCGCATTCGGTTTCGTCTACTGGATGGCGGAATACGGCCGTGGCGGACCGAGGGCGGAACTTGCGATTCGCATTCCCGGATCGGCAAACGGCCTTTCCGTCGGCTCGCCGGTGCGCTTCAACGGCATCGCGGTCGGCAGCGTGCGCAGTCTGACGATCGACCAAGACGATCCGCAATTCTCCATCGCCTTCACCGAAGTGCGGGCCGATGCGCCCGTCTTCCCCTCGACCAGGGCGGTCCTGGAAGTGCAGGGCCTCACCGGCGCCGCCTATATCGAGCTTTCCGGCGGAAGGACGGGCGAAGAGAACATCCTGGAAAGGGCTATCGAGACGGGACAACCCGCCGTTCTGATCGCCGATCAATCGAGCGTCACCAACCTGCTCGCGACCGCCGACAAGATCCTCGACCGGGCCGACCAGGCGATTTCCGATATACAGGGCTTTGTGGCCGATGCTCGGGGACCTCTGACCCAGACGATCCGCAACGTTGAAACCTTTACCTCCGCGCTCAGCCGCAATTCCGACAGCATCGACGAGTTCCTGGAAAGCCTCTCCACGCTTTCCAGAACCATCGACGGTGTTTCCGGCCGTCTGGATTCGACGCTTGAGGCCGCCGAACAGCTCGTGCGCGCCGTCGATGCGCAGAAGATCAATTCCGTCGTCTCCAATGCCGATCGCATCACGCGCAACGTTGCCAACGCCTCTGACGATTTCGGGCAGGTGGTCGCGAACGTGAAGAACGCCGCCTCGAGCTTCGAAAAGGCAGGCCAGGACGCGCAGACGGTGCTGAGACGGGCCGATACGCTGCTTACCGCCGTCAATGCGGACAATGTCGGAACGGCGATCAACAATTTCACGGCAGCCTCGGAAGATGCCCGCAGCGCCGTCGCCTCCGCCCGCGTGGTGGTGGAAAGCGTTGCCGGACGCCGGGAGGATATCGACAAGGCGATCGGCGACTTCACCGAACTCGCGCAAAAGCTCAACAATGCCTCCAACCGCGTCGACGGCATTCTCGCCAAGGTCGATGGCATGGTTTCGGGCGGCGATTCCCAATCCTTGTTTGCCGAAGCGCGGCGCACGCTTGAAAGCTTCCGTACGGTTGCCGACAACATGAACGCCCGCATCGGTCCCATCGCGGACAATCTGCAGCGCTTCTCCTCGAGTGGTTTGCGTGACATCCAGACATTGGTCGACGATACGCGCCGCACCGTTCGCACGCTCAACGACACGATCAGCAATTTCGACGAAAACCCGCAGCGCCTTATCTTCGGCGGTGAGACGGTGAAGGAATATGACGGCAGGACGCGGCGGTAAGTTCGCCAGAACATTGAGGATTTCATGAGAGGTGCGGGGTATTTCGGGCGTCGCCATGCGCTTCTGCTCGCGCTGCCGCTGACCGCGGCATTGCTGAGCGGATGCGGCAGCAAGGCGAACAACGACACATTCGATCTTTCACTGACGCCGGCGGTGGACGGGCCTTCCGCCCGTAACCGCCAGATCTTGGTGCCGGAGCCGACCGCGCTGAAAATGCTGGATAGCGAGCAGGTCGTGGTGCGCGTCTCCCCCTCGGAAGTCCAGTATCTCGCCAATTCCCGCTGGGGCGATCGCCTGCCGCGCATGGTGCAGTCGAAGCTCGTCGAGGCATTCGAGAATTCCGGCAGGCTCGGCGGCGTGGGCAAGCCGGGGCAGGGGCTGGCGATCGACTATCAGGTGGTGACGGATATCCGCACCTTCGAAGTCACGACCAATGGTGCGCGGGTGGCGAATGTGGAGATCTCCGCCAAGATACTGAACGACCGCAACGGCACCGTTCGCGCCCAGAACACCTTCAAGGCGAGCACGCCGGTCTCCGGCTCAGAGAACCGGGATTTCGTCTCGGCCCTGGACAGAGCCTTCGCGAAGGTCGGCTCCGAGATCGTCGACTGGGCGCTCCGTTCGATGTGAGGTCGCGATGGCCGGCATAAGCAACCGACTTCCTCTACAACAACAAAACGGCCGCCCCTGAAGGCGGCCGTTTTGTTTTTGGTCTCCGCTTGGCAGGCGGCTTAGCTGAACCGGCCTGCCGCGTGGGCGAGCATCGTGTAGACCTTGCCCGTATCCGAAGTCAGGTAGCTCTGCGTCACGCTCTTGTCGCGATCGGTGCGGGCGACATCGGCAAGCAGCTTTTCGAAATCCGCGATGTAGCGGTCGACGGCGGTGCGGAACTCCGGTTCGCGGTCATACTTGCGCTTGATCTCGTCGAAGGTCTGCTGGCCCTTCAGCGTGTAGAGGCGACGCGTGAAGACGTCGCGCTCGCCGCGCTGGTAACGGCGCCACAGATCGACCGAAGCGTCATGATCGATCGCGCGGGCGATATCGACCGAAAGCGAGTTCAGCGATTCCACCATGTGGCGCGGATTGCGATTGTCGCCAGCGCTTTTTGCCGCGGGGGCTGCTTCGCTTGCCGGACGGGCCGGCTGCTGGCGCGCAGACTGATTGGCGTCGTCACGGGAGGCGCCGCGCAGGAGATCGCTGATCCARCCGCCGCCGTCTTCACGCCGGGTTGCCGGTTCCGAGCCGCGCGCCTGGACCGATGCCTGTGCCTGAGCCGGCGTTTGGGCCGGCGCGGAACGCTCGAGCCCAAGCGTACCCCTCAGACCGCTGGAATAGGTTTCCGCGCGGGGAGCCGGCTGAACCTGTGCTGTCGGAGCAGGGCGCTCCGGCTGCGGCTGAGGAGCCGGACGAGCAGCGGCAGCCGGTTCCGAGACCTCGAGCTGCTGGGTTGAACGGCCGACGAGCTGGGAGAGGTCCTGCAGGGCCTTGATCTGCTCGGCCACCGCACGGCGCATCGCGGCTGCATTTTCCTTGGCTTCTTCGGGGAGATCGAAGGCGCCACGCTTCAGTTCGGAGCGGGTCGTATCCAGTTCGTTGCGGATCTCGTTGGCCGAGCGGCGGATTTCGTCCGTCGCGCCGGCAAAGCGGCCGATCGCCTCTTCGACGGACTGCCGTAGCGTCTCGCGAAGCTTGTCGGCGGCGCTGTCCGAACGCTGCGCGGCATCCGACAGAAGGCGGTCGATTTCGTCCAGCGAGTTTGTGATGCCGCCCCGCATGCGCTCTGCGACATCCCGCGAGCGGCGCTCCGCCTCGGTGAGAGTCGATTCGAGCGCGCGGTTTGCCTCCTCGCTTGCCCCCTGCAGGGCTTCACGCATGGCGCCCGCCGTGAGTTCGGCGCGCTGCTGGGTATCGCCAAGCGTGCGGCCGATATCGGCAAAGGAGGCCATGAGGTCTTCGCGGAGACGCGTGGCGACATGTGAGGAGCGATCCTCCGCCCGGTCGAAGGCACCTTCGATAAGGGTGGTCATGCCGCGCATCGTCGCTTCGATCTCTTCCGAACGCTTGACGAGGCCGACGGAGAGCGTGCGCAGGGCCGTCTGGCGTTCGTCCAGCGTGCTGGCGAGGTTGGACTGGGCGGCGCCGAGCAGTTCGGATGCCTGGGCGAGAACCTTGGAATGTTCGTCGAAGCGGGCGACGATGCCGCCGACCTGGCTGAGCGTCTGGCCGGAAATGTTCGACAGGCGATCTATGTTGTTTTCGAGGAGACGGCTGGAGCCGGCAACCATGTCGGCTGCCTGGGTTGCCGCTTCCGAGAAGCGCGTGGCCGTCGAGTCGAGTTTCTCGTCCACGCCGACGAACTGCTGCGCGGCATAGTCCGCCGCCGCGTGCATATCCTGCAGTGCCTGATGGACGACGGTCGAAATATCCGCATTGCTGCTTGCAAGGCGGTCAATGAGGCTGTTGACGCTGGTCGACAGGCCCTGTTCGGCGAAGCGGATTGTGCCGGCCGCGTCCTCGGCGCGCTGTGCGATGGCCGCCAGCGTATCGTTGGTGCGTGCCGCGATCGCGTCGACCAGTGCGTCGTTTTCGCTGCGGATGCGGTTGGTGCTTTCTTCGGCGGCGGCGACGAGGCGCTCGGTACTCGCCTGGGCGGCTGCGGCCATCTGATCGGCGGCGGCGCGACCGGTCTGGGCGAAGCCCTCGATCATCGGACGCGCCTTCTCGTCGATCAGTCGCGACAGCTCTTCCGAGCGGCCGGCGAGCATGGAGTTCAGGTCGCGGGTGCGGCTGTCGAGCGAGGAGCGGATCGCATCGCTACGAGCGGCGAGGGCGCGGTCCACGGAGTCCATCGCGGCGTTGATCTCGCCGGCGGTTTCGGAAAGCGTGCTGCGAATGGTGCCGCCGCGCGCTTCCAGCGTCCGCTCAGCTTCGCCGAGTGCCTCGGAGATCGCGGTGACCTGGCGCTTCACCAGCGAGTCCGCTTCGGCAACCTTGTTGACGATCGCGTTGCCGGCATCGGAGAATGCCTGCGCGACGGTCGCCGCCTGGCCTGCCAGACGGTTCTGGGTCTCGGAGATGCGCTCGACGATCTCGCTCGAGCGGTCCTCGATCGCCTTCGTGAACTCGGCATTGCGGGTATTGAGTTCTTCGGTGAACTCCGAACCTGCGCGGGCGAGCAATTCCGCCGAGCGCATGGCTTCGCTGTCCATCCCCTGAGCGGCGGCACTGACGGCTTCCCGCAGCGTCGAAGCAAGCCCCGAAGCCTTGCCTTCGATCGTGCGGGTGACGTTGTCGAGTCCGATGGTGAGCGCCCGATCCATCGTGGACAGGCGTTCCTCGATATGAGCGGTGCGGCCGTCCATGGTTTCGGCGATGCGCTGGCTCGCTTCCGTGCTGATGCGCTCGATGTCGGCGGTGCGGGCCGTGAGGGTTTCGTCGATGCGCGTGGCGATCTCGCCGCCGATGCGCTCGATGTCGCTGGTCCGCTGGCCGAGCGTGTTCGCAAGGCTGCGGCCGGCATCATCCACCAGCTGCGTGACATTGCCGAGCTCGTCGCGGATACGGCCTTCGAGGCCACCGAAAGTGGTCTCGATCTTCTCGCCCGTCTGGTCGAGCGCCGTGGAGACGCCGCCGACCGTCTGTTCGATGCGGCTGGAGAAGGCGTCCGCCGATCGGCTGATTTCGCCCGCGGCCTCGCCGAGGCGGCCGGCAATGTCGCCGGCGGTTTCGCGCAGCCGCTGTTCAAGAGTCTCGCCCGCGCCGTCGATGGCAGCGCGCAGAGCGTCCTGATGGCTTTCCAGCGACATTTCCAGCATTCCGGCGCTGGCGGCGACCGTCGTGCCGATCGAGGTCGCCTGATCGGACAGCATGTTGCCGATCTGCTCCTGCGCATCGGTCAATGCGACGGAGATCATGTTGCCGCGCTCTTCGAGCGTCTGGCGCATGCGGTCGTAACCCGAATCCAGCGTCTCGGACATCTGCCGGTTGGCCGCATGGACGGTCTCCGCCATGCGCTCGTTGCCCTGGCCGAGCGTTGCTTCCAGGCGCTCATGCGAGCCGGCAAGGGTGCTCGTCAGCAGCTCCTGCGACGTGGCGAGCGTGAATTCCATGTTTTCCAGCCCGCTGGTCAGGCTTTCCTGGAACTGGCGCGAACCATCGCCGAGAGCCGTTTCGATCCGGCTGGCGGCAGAGCCCACGGCTTCCTCGATGCGCCCGCTATTGGTCTCCAGAACACGGGTGAGATCGGCGGTCCGGCTTTCAAGCGACTGATCGAGCCGCTGCTGGTTTTCCGCATAAGCGGCGCGGATAGCTTCGGAGCGGCTTGCAAATGCCTGTTCGAGCCGGCTGTCGGCATCGGCGGCGGAATTAAGAAGAGAAGCCGCCTTCTCGTCGAGCATTCCAGCGAAGCGGTCTTCGCTGAGCGCGAAGGACGTGGTGAGTTCCATCGCCTTGTCGTCGAAGATTTCGGCAATCCGGTCGCTGTTCTGCGTAATCGTGCGGTTGAAGTCGGAAACGCGCTGGTCGAGGCCGGCTCCGAGCCGCTCCTCGCTTTCGGCAAGCGTGCGCGTGATGGTTTCCGCGCGCTCATCGAGAATGTTCGCCAGGCGATCCGGGGCACCGGACAATGCGTTTTCGACGACGGAAGCCTTGCGTTCGATGAGCTCGGCCAGGCGTTCGCCGTTGGTGGCGAGCGCTTCGCTCACCTGTTCGACGCGGCGGCCGAGATTTTCGCCGAGCAGGTTCTCGCTGTCGGAAAGCGTCCGGGAAAGTGCCGCGGTGCTCCGGTCCAGAACGTCAGCCATGCGGTCATGGGCGCCCGAAACGGTACCGATGATGGCGTCCGAACGCGTCTCGAGCGTTTCCTCGAAACGGGATTGGCTCTTCGCCAGGCCTTCTAGGAGGGCATCCCCGCGTTCGCCGAGAACGGCGTCGATCCGCTCATGCGTGGAGCCGATCGCGCTCTGGATCTCCTCCGATCGCGCCGCAAGCGCATCGGAAAGTTCGCGCGTGCGACTGTCGAGCATGGAATCCAGCACTTCCTGGCTGGTGCCGAGCGTCGTAGCCAGCGCCAGCGACTGGTCCGTGAGCGCCGAGCCGATGCGTTCAATGCTGGAGCTCAGGATGCCCTCGATGGCTTCCGAGCCACCCGCGACCGTCTCGTTGATGCGGGCGAGGCTGTCCATCAGCTTGCTGTCGAGGGTACCCGCGCGCTGGTCGAAGGCGGTGGTGAACTGCACCAGTCCGTCGTCGAAGCTGGTGCTCAGCTGGCCAACGGTCGCCTGCAGCCGCTCCTCGAAGAGGCCGGTGCGCAGGTCGAGATCCATGATCGCGTCGTCCGCCGCGCTCTGCAGGCTGCTCCGGAAGGTCGTGCCCTTCTCGTCGAGCGTGCGGTGCAGGGTGGTGATGACGTCGTCGAGCGTGCCGGTGATGGACCGCTCGCCCTCGTTCAGGCCTTCGGTGATCTCGCGGGTGCGGGCTAGCAGCGTTTCGTTGAGCTGGCGCGTCCGCTCGGCGAGAGCGGCGTTCAGCTTCTCGGTGTTGGCATCGAGCGTGGAGGCGCGTGTCTCGAATTCGCCGAGAAGGGCCTGGCCGCGATCGGCAAGCGTCGATGTCAGGGTTTCCAGCCGCTCGTCGAATTCGTGGGCGAGCGCGAAACCGGAGGAATTCAGCGTCTGCAGCAGGGTGTCGGCCTTGGCCGAAAGAAGCGTGCCCAGGGCTTCGCCGGCCGCATGGGACTTTTCCATGAGGGCTGCGGCGCGGGTGTCGATCATCGAGGCGAAAGCCTCGCCGGAGGTCGCCAGGCGAACGGAAATCTCCTCCGTCGCGAGCGAAAGCTCTTCCTTCAACTGCTCATGCGCGCCCACGATGGACGAGCGGATGCGCTCGGCATGGTTGACGATCGAGTCGCGTTCCGAGCCGAGTTCGTGCACGAGGCCACGCATGCGCAACTCGTTGTCGGCATAGCTGCGCTCCAGCGCGTTCACTTCGGAGTGCACCAGGGTTTCGAGCTCGGCGGCGCGGGCGATCGTGCGTTCGATGCCCTCGTTCATGGCCGAGACTTCGCGGCGGACGGCCTGGCCGACCGTCATGATGCGCTCGCTGGCGATGGTTTCCGGCTCGGAAAGCCTCAGAGCCACCTCTGCCATGGAGCGGGCCGCATTGCGCAGGTCCTGCGCGCGCGCCATCATGATCGCGAAGGCGTAGAAGAGCAGAATCGGCACGATGATGCCGACCAGAATGGCAACGACGCCTGGAATGGCCAGAACCTCGGCGACCGAGCCGAGCTGCCAGATGCGGCTTCCGTAGATCAGCTGTCCGAGACCGAGGCCGGCAACCGCCCAGAGAACGGATATCAAAGTCGCGTTGCGCAGCGACGAGCGCATCGAGCCGCTTTCGAGCGCGCGAAGCATGGTGACCGGGTTGCGCCGACCGCTATCGTTGGCGGGCTCGAAAGCCGGAGCGCGCGGTGCGGCTTCGGGCGATGCGGAGCGGGGCGGTTCGGCCTGCTGTTCGCGGCGCTGCGGGGTAGGGCGCTGGCTTGGCGTATCTGACACTCTGGCCTCCGAGGCGTGGGACGCGGAACTCTTTGCCGAGGATTTCTGGCCCGAGGGTTTCGCAGAGGACCTGGGGCGAGATTCCGGCTCATCGTTGAAATCGATCTTTAGAGCATCCTCCAGAGCCTGGAACGCGGTCTCGTCGATCGACTCGCTGCTGGTATTCTTCGCCATGCGGTTACGCCTCGTTACATACTCGCCCGGCCGTTCCTCGTACGCACCCCCGCCCAGTGGTCCCGCACAGAAGGATACTGCCTGCCGGAAATCCCTTTTTCCGTCGCCGGATGCCGGAATTTCCATTTCACTTTCAATTTCAGACGGCTGTTCTTTCAAACGGATGATAAGGAAAACTTACCAGCCTGCCATCCGCGGCAAAAGGAGTAATCTCCCCGCCATCCTAACCGTACTGTAGTGGCACATTCGTGCAAACGGTACAATTAAATCGCCCCGTAGGCGGCTTGGACGCGGAAGCTTGTTAACAGAATTTAAACCATGGAAATGTGCAAAAGGCCTAAAATTATGGGAGCTTAGCAGATATTAACCATATGGGAAGATTTCTGCCGCGATTGTGCCGGAATTTGACGGGATAGCCGCCTTGCCCGGCAAAAACGGGACACTTGGAAAATTAGAGCAGGAAAATAGTCCATGGCAGCGGTTAGTATCGCGTTCGAAGCTCCAGACAATCCGCAGGGCGGTTGCCCTTCCCAGTCCCGGCCAATCGATCTTGTCCATCTCGCCACCCAGACCATGGGCGACAAGACCCTCGAAATCGAGGTGCTGCAGATGTTCGCCCGCCAGGCGCGCAAGGCCCTTCAGGATATGTCCGCCGGAAATGAGAAGGCCGTCGTCGCGGTTGCCCACCGGCTGAAGGGGGCCGCAAAGGGCGTAGGCGCTTTCCGGGTCGCTCAAGCCGCCGAGCGGCTGGAAGCGCATGGATCGGATGCCGCCCTCCAGGCGGCGGTCGGTGCCGCCGTCGTCGAGGCTGAAAACTTCATTCTCAAGCTTTGCCGCTGAGGCGGCACACAATCGGCTCCCTGCGCCGGCCGGATGGCCGGCGTCGCCCGCGAATGTTGACTGGCCGGGGGTTTTATTGGAAGACGGCGCCGCCTAGATAAATCCCGTCTACCACCAACCCCTACCGGATTTCCTGATCATGACGAAACTCACCATCGTTGCCTTCGACGGTACGCGCTTCGAGCTAGAAGCGGAGACCGGCTCCACCGTGATGGAGAATGCGGTCCRCAATTCCGTTCCCGGCATCGAGGCCGAATGCGGCGGCGCCTGCGCCTGTGCCACCTGTCACGTCTATGTGGATGAGGAGTGGACGGACAAGGTCGGTCCGCCGGCACCCATGGAAGAGGATATGCTGGACTTCGCCTACGAGGTGAGACCGACTTCGCGCCTTTCCTGTCAGATCAAGATCACCCAGGAACTCGACGGACTGGTGGTGAACGTGCCGGAACGCCAGGCCTGATCTTTCCGCAAGTCCCCCCAAAAAAAAAGACGCCTCGCTGCGCTGGGAGCGGCAAGCGAGGCAAGGCGGGCGCATCACCGCGGGCGAGGGAGGAGACACCTGCGGCTTGGGGACGCGCCAGGAGAACGGCACTCAGGGGCAGAAACACGCGGACTGAACTTCAAAACTGCATGCGACACAGCGCCCAACACACGACGGGCAGGTACCGGTCGCCTCGTCCTTGCCGCGATCTCCGGAGAATCAGTCGGCTAAAGATCATGTTTGAATTTCTAGCCGAATTTCCTTTATTAGGCCATTACCATAAATCGCACTCCCCCGAAAAATCGTGGTGGAGGCGTGGCTTACCGAAACGGGAAAGGGGCTTTTGACGGCGCGCGCGGCCTTGATCAGCGGCCGTTTTGCTGCATGCGATACTTCAGAAGCCGCATCATGCGCGCATCGAAATTCTTCGATTCCACCTGATCGAAGCGGAGCTGATCGCGGTCGTGAGCCTCCAGAACGCGGCGCGTCGTTTCCGCCACCTGCTTTTCCAGTGCCTGGCAGCTTCGGCTGGTGGGCAGCCTCTTCAAATCCCGCTCCAGCGTGCGTGCGTAGTTGCGGGCGATTTCGGCATGGCGCTCCTCGTGCCGCTTGATATCGGCCGAGAGCGCGTCCCAGATCATCACGAGATCCTTTTCGGCGCGGCGGCGATTGTTCCAGCGGGGAAGAATGAGGTGGGTGCGCAAGGTGATCTTGGCGCCGCCGACGGCGCAGCGTCCTTCGCGCTCCACATAGGTGACTTCGCCGCCGAACTTGATCTCCGTCGCGCCGGGATGTCGATGGCCGGTCGTTCTCGTCACCGGACCGCGCTTTTCGAGCTCTTTATCCAGGTCTTCCGCCGTGCGGCCGCCGATCCGGAAATAGGAATAGGTCTTGTTGATCAGAGGATCGGCATGCGTGATGGCCGGAATCATGGAAAGGAAGAGGGCTCCGCCGACAATCCGGCGGAAACGGCACATCAAAAACATTCTCAGGCCTGCAACGTTGAACTTGCTTCGAGCTTGGGGCATAGCCAACCCAAGCGCAACACAAAGGCTGGAAAAAATTGCGTTACTCCCCGAGAGATGGGCGGAAGGTGATATCCCCGCGCAACACACTATGGCAGGTCGGTGGCGGGCGCAGTCTCGAACTCGGCCTTCGTGGCCATATCATGGCGATCGTCAACGTCACGCCGGATTCCTTTTCGGACGGTGGGCTCTACGCGAATGTCGAGGCGGCGGTTGCGCATGGTCTCGAATGTCTGGAACAAGGTGCTGCAATTCTCGACATCGGAGGCGAGTCGACCAGGCCCGGAGCTGCGGATGTGAGTGCCGCCGAAGAGCAGAACAGGATTCTGCCGGTGATCGAAAGGCTCGCCGCCGAAACCGACGCGCTGATCTCCGTCGATACCTATCGGGCCGAAACCGCAAGACTTGCGATGGCCGCCGGAGCGCACATTATCAACGACGTGCACGGGCTCCAGCGCGAACCCGAGATCGCCCGCGTTGCGGCCGAGACCGGGGCAGGGCTCTGCATCATGCATACCGGGCGGGGGCGGGAAAAGCTTGGCGACGTGATTGCCGACCAGGAGCTCTTCCTTGAGCAGTCGCTGAAGATAGCGGACGCGGCGGGTGTGGAGCGGGCGAAGATCGTTCTCGATCCCGGATTCGGATTTGCGAAGGACGTGGACGAGAATGTGCGGCTGATGACGAGGCTCGGCGAACTGCACCGGCTGGGGTTGCCGCTTCTTGTCGGCACGTCGCGCAAACGGTTCGTCGGGTCGCTCACCGGACGCGGAGAGGCTGAAGAACGTGATATCGCAACGGCTGCGACCTGCGCGATCCTGCGGCTTGCCGGCGCGGCCATCTTCCGCGTTCACAATGTCGCAGCAAGCAGGGACGCTCTTGCGATCGCCGATGCGATGATCGCGGCGGAGAGGGAAACGGGAACGGAGGGTACCGCATGACCTATACGATTACGCTCAAGAACTGTTCCTTCTTCGCAAGGCACGGCGCATTGGAGCAGGAGGAATTCCTCGGACAGCGGTTTTTCGTGGATGTCGTCATGGAGGTCGATGCGGACGAAGCGCTCGATACCGACGACGTTGCGAAGACTGTCCATTACGGTACTGCCTTCCAGATCGTCGAGAAGGTCGTGACCACCCAGCGGCGTAAGCTCATCGAGGCGTTGGCCAGGGATGTCGCGCTGGCGCTCTGCGAGCGTTTTCCGCAGATCCGCCGCACGGCGATAACCGTGCGCAAGCCGAGCGTACCTATTCCCGGCATTCTCGATCACGCGGAGGTGCGTGTTGAGCATATCCCATGATGGCTGGCAGGTGGCCGCCCTTGGGCTCGGGGGCAATATCGGCGATCCGCCCGCCGCGATGGCAAGGGCATTGTACCAGCTCGACAGCCGCGAGGATTGYCACGTGCTGGCGGTTTCCCGGCTCTACGCGACCCCTCCCTGGGGAAAGACAGATCAAGCAGATTTCTTCAATGCCTGCGCGCTGGTCGAAACCTCGCTGGAGCCCGAGGCCCTGCTCGATGCCTGTCTTTCGATCGAGCGGGACATGAAAAGGGAACGGCTGGAACGATGGGGGCCGCGCACGATCGATATCGACGTTCTGACTTTCGGCAGCCGCGAGCAGAAGACGGAGAAGCTTGAACTGCCGCATCCGCGCATGACGGAGCGGAGCTTCGTGCTGATACCGCTCGCCGATATCGCGCCTGGCCTGAACGTCAAGGGAAAGAGTATCGCCGCATGGCTGGCGAAAGCGGATGTCGCTGGAATCAAGGTAGTCCAGGACAGCGGGGATTGGTGGCGGGCTCCTTGAGCGCCGCCGCGCCTTTTCAGCGGATCGAACCGACGGCGATCGAATCCATGTCCCGATCGAGCGTAAGGCCGATCACCGGCACCATCTGATCCTCGACCTTCACCGAAATCGTAATGTTCATCTTGTTGTCGCCACGCAGGCTGGCGACCATCGCGCCGTTCAGCTTGGCGCGGTTGATGCCCATCACGACCTTGTCGCCGCTGACGGAGCCGGAAATGATGTCGAGGCCCTTGCCTTCGGCACCATCGAGGAACTTGCCCTGGTAGCCCTTGCCGTTATGGGTGATGACGGCCGACATCGGCTGCTTGAAGACGCCGACGCGGCACGTGCCGTCGAGCTTCATGCCGGTTTCGCCGCCCGGCGCGGGTTCGCCGGTAAGATGGCAGGTGAATTTGGTGCCCTTGTATTTGCCGGCGACGATCTCGCCCGGTCCCTTCCAGATGCCTGAAACCGATTGGAAGAAGACTTGATCGCGAGAGGCCGCGAGCGCTTCCGGCGCCAGCGCCGACGAGGCTGCGAAGGTCACGGCGGCCAGCCCGCCAAACAGCGAAAAGAAGCGCGAAAACATGGAATTTTCCTCGGGCAAAGCAGCAACCTGAACTCGTCGCAACCTACGCTCGGAATGGTTAACGAGTGGTATCTGTGCCCTGTTTCGGGATTGCTTAATTAGCGTTCGGACGCCAATCAGGTTTCTCGCCGCGTACCCGCTGCCGTGATGTCGGAGATGAAATCGCCGATGCCCGGTCGTTTGAGCGCGCGGAAAGGCAGAGGGCGGCAGAGATCCATGGCGGCGATACCGATTCTGGCCGTCAGCAGCCCGTTTATCACGCCTTCGCCGAGACGGGTAGAGAGTTTCGAGGCGAGTCCCTGGCCGAGAACCTGCTGGGCGAGGCCGTCGCCCACGGCGATCGAACCGGTGACCGCGAGATGGGCGATCACGTCACGCATCAGCCGCAGGAGGCCGAGCGTGCCGGGCCTGCCTCCATAGAGTTCGGCCATGGCCCGGACGAGCCGGCTCACCTCGAAAAGCACGAAGGCGAGATCGACGATGGCGCGCGGGCTAACCGCGGTTACGATCGAGACGCGCTTGGATGAGCCGAGGATGAGGGCGCGGGCCTTGCGATCGAGCGGCGCGAGCAATTCACGTTCCGCCAGTTCGATGAGCTGCGGCCCGTCGATGATCTCTTCGCTGGTAGCGTCGAGGGTTGCGCGGCCCTTGGCGGTTTCGGCGCGATGGGAAAGAATCCTGACGAGCTTGGCGGTGACGGCACGGGCCGGCGCCGGCCGCGGAGCCGTGATGGCTTCTTCCGCCTCTGCCTTCAGCGTCTGCACGGCGGAAAGCCGCATAATCCCGAGAATTTCCCTGCCGACGACGACGACGAGGCCGATCAGTCCGAGCCCAAGCGCGGCAAGCGCCGCATAGCCGAGCCAGTCGGCGCGCGTGAAGAGATCGCGGACGACCCGGTCCGCCCAAAGGCCGAACGCGAGCGACAGGAAGGTTCCGAAGGCCGCCAGCGCGAGATTGGCGAAGGAGAACTTCCGGCGCCGCGGTTCTGCCATCGGGATTGCCTCGGGAGCAAGCTCGGCGGGCGAGAGAAAAGGATCCTCCTCATCGGGGGTGACGACGACGTCATCGGCGAAACTGCGCGGAGCGCGGCGAAGTGCTTGCGGAGGTTCCCTATATTCCTCTTCCTCGATCGCGAACGAGGCAGGTCGGCGATTCTGCTGGTCTTTCTGGTTTTCGGGCGGTCTCATGCGAGGCGGTCTCCGAACAGGAACTGCATGGCGCGATCGAGCCGGATATGGGGAATGGAGAGCTTGAGCCCGCCGCCGGTCTCTTCCAGCGTGGGCGGGCGGAACCGTATCACATTAATATCCGGCAGAGTGGGCGACAAGGCTTCCATCTGCTGAAAGAATGCTTCAGGATTTTCCGGCAAGTCACCAGGAAATATGGCTGTTTTCTTATCGCCGTCGAATCGCTCGCCATTGATTGTTTCTCCCGCCATCGGTGTGCCGACGATGACTGGGAGAAGCTGCCCGCTTTCCTTCACTGTGGCCTCGCGCGTGGCGCGGACAGAGGCGATCGCCATCACGTCGATATCCGCGCCCGACATGCCGATGCGCTCGATCGCTCGATCCACCATCCGCGCCGCGATCCGTTCCAGGCGGTCGTGGCTCTCATGGTGGAGGTGATCGGCCTTGGTGGCGGCAACGAGTACCTTGTCGATACGCCGGCCGAGCAGGGAAGATATGAGGCTGTTGTGACCGGAACGAAAGCAGGCAAGCACATCGGTGAGCGCACGCTCCAGATCCTGCACGGCTTCCGTACCGCGATTGATCGCCTGCAGGGCGTCCACCAGCACGATCTGCCGGTCGAGCCGCGCGAAGTGTTCGCGGAAGAAGGGTTTCACCACCACCGACTTATAAGCGTCGTAACGCCGTTCCATCATGGCGCGAAGCGATCCCTTCGGCGCGCGGGTCTGCGGAATATTCGGCAAGGGAGCGAAGGTGAGCGCCGGAGATCCTTCGAGATCGCCCGGCATCAGAAAGCGGCCGGGCGGAAGCGTCGAAAGCGAGCGCTCGTCCGCCTTGCAGGCCCGAAGATAGGCGGTGAACGCTTCGGCCAGGCGTTTCGCGGTCATTTCATCGGCCGGTGCATCCATTTCGATGCTGCCCGTGAGGGACAGCCATTCACGCGACAATTCCTCGCGTATGCCGGTTTTGGCGAGATTTACGGTGTTCTCGCTGAAGGTCGAGTAATCCTGCCCGAGGAGCGGCAGGTCGAGCAGCCATTCGCCCGGATAATCGACGATATCGATGGAAAGCCGGCCACGCGAGAACATCCGGCTCCAGCCGCTGGCGCTCTCGTAATCCAGAGTTATGCGCAATTCCGATATCGCACGGGTCGAATCCGGCCATACCCGATCGCGTACCAGTGCCTGGATGTGGTCCTCATATTGGAAGCGAGGGATAGCGTCGTCGGGCTGGGGTTCGAGCCTGACCGCCGAAACGCGTCCGGAACGCATGGCCTCGAACAGCGGCAAGCGCCCGCCGTTGAGGAGATTGTGGACCAGCGAGGAGATGAATACGGTTTTTCCGGCCCGCGAAAGGCCGGTAACGCCGAGCCTCACCGTCGGATTAACAAGGCCGGTGGCGCGGTCTGCGAGATTGTCGAGGGCAATCCGCGCATCGTCGGTGAAGCTTGTGAGAGAAGGCGGCAAGGCGTCATCCCGGATGAAATTTCGATCTTATATAGTCTGCGATACCGCGCATGCAAAGGAGTGTGTGGTTGCCGCGGCTGCAACCGTCAGGCGGTGATGAAATCCGTGATGACCCAGCCGGTCTCCGCGCCGGATGTCACACCCCGGTGGTCGATCACCGCAAGGCCGGCGGTCGGGAAGCCGCCGGGGATCGCGGCGACCATGTGATCGGCGCCAACCAGCGCTTCCAGCGCTTCCTCGATCGTCGGGTTATGGCCGACGAGCATGACGGACTGTTTTTCCTCCTGCGCCGCGAGCAGGGCGAGATAGGTGGCGAGTGGCGCGTTGTAGAGTTCGTCCACGAAGACCATCTCCAGCGTTTCGTCCATTGCCCGCCGTATGGCATCGGCCGTCTGCCGGCAGCGCACAGCCGTGGAGCAGATGACGATATCGGGACGATAGTTCCTGTCGGCCGCTATATCCGCAACGATTTCCGCCTCCACATAGCCCTGATCGTCGAGCGTGCGGTCGAAATCCCGCTCGTCCGGCTTGGCCCAGCCGGACTTGGCGTGCCTTAGGAGATAGATACGGAAAGGTGGAGGATCGATGGTGAGCATGCCGGGGCCGCAACTCCGTTTGAACGACTGCGTAGCTCCGCAAGGGGATGTTCGTCAACCGCCACTCGGGCTGCGCTGGCCCATAGCACAAGCGCGTGAGGTGCGGTCCGGTTGCTCGGCCGATACGGAATAAAAGCTTAAATAATAGTCGCTTAGCCCATTTTTATGACAGTTTTAAATAATCTCTTGTTTCGAGTTGTAAGGCTTGAACGGGGATAGCCGAATAGGATATAGAGCGCGCCAAGAGATGTTCTTCGGGAGAATCGCGTTGAGTGAGAAGATCGATCTTAGCAATTATGTGCTCTCGGAAGACGACGAGTTCATGAATGCAAAACAGAGAGCCTATTTCCGGGCGAAGCTGATCGCTTGGAAGAATGACATCCTGAGAGAAGCGCGCGAAACGCTGGGCCATCTGGCGGAAGAAAGCGCAAATCACCCTGATCTCGCCGACAGGGCCTCCTCCGAAACCGACAGAGCCATTGAACTTCGCGCCCGCGACCGCCAGCGCAAGCTGATCGCCAAGATCGATGCCGCCCTCCAGCGGATCGATGACGGCACATACGGTTACTGCGAGGAAACCGGCGAACCTATCGGATTGAAGCGGCTGGATGCCCGTCCGATCGCCACGCTTTCTATAGAGGCTCAGGAGCGCCATGAGCGCCGCGAAAAGGTCTATCGCGACGAATAAATCGCCGCTGGGACCGGAAACGAACTAAAAAGGCACGGGAAACCGTGCCTTTTTCATGAGCGGAACAAAGGCGACATCGAAGCGGCGCTGCGCGCTCACTTGTCGCGCGTGACCGACATTTCACCGAAAATGCGTGCGACCTCGGCCTGAAGCGTGGGTTCGGGCGTCGCGCCGGTGACTGGGGGTACGGCCGGATTGCGTGGCGGCGGCGCCCGGTTGTCTCCAGAAGCCGCGGCCTGCCGTGCGGCGAGATTGCTGGCCATTTCTTCTTCCAGAATACGTTCGAAGTCGCTGCCCAAGACTTTTCCCGCGTCGGGCTGGACCGCCTGCACGGGCGCAGCGCGAACAGGCTCGGTCGCGCCGCCGAATACACGGCCGCGTGCCGCCTCCAGCATGTCCTCCGCCTGATTGACGCCGGGGGCGGGCCGGGAAATCTGGTGCGGCGTTTCGTCCGGAGCCTGCAGGACCGGTTCCTGCCGCGGCCGGGCAGGGGTTGCTTCCGGCTCGGGAGTAACGGCACGTGCGGCGACCATGGACGTCGGGCCGGCGGCCGCGAGGCGTTGCTCGGGCGTGGCGGTCAGATGGGGCTCGGCTGCCGCGGTCCGCGGTTCCGGCACGGGGCGGGATTTGGCGGCAACGGGTGCCTCCGCCGGGACTGGCGCAATCTGAGCCGGCATGGTCCGAGGCGGTCCTGCCGGAGCGATTCTGCTTTCGATGACGATATCCGTGGGACCGCCGATCATGATGAGATGTTCGACGTCGTCGCGGCGCACGAGCACCAGCCGCCGGCGCGTATCGACGGCGGCGGCGTCGAGCACCTGCAATCGGGGTTGCCTGTTCTTGCCGCCGCGCACGAAAGGCGAGGGGCCGCTGCGGCCCCTGAGCAGCCAGAGGACGGCGATCAGGCAGAGAAGGCCGACGGCCACCCCCAGGATCGCGATCACGAAGCGGCTGCCATAGGCGCCCATCAGTTCTTCGACCATTTTCGGTTCTCCTTCGAACTGCCCCGGGGGACTACTACCGGGGCAGATGACGATTTTTTTCACCTCGTGGCAAGCACGAACGGCCGCGCGAGGGCAATCTGGACCACTATCCCGGCTTTTCTGTGCTTCGGAGCTTTTTGCTTCAGCTTCAACTTGCTAAGAGAGAATCGTGGAGGAATTCCGCAGTTTTCTACGGCCGCGCTCGTCGACCGGTCGAAATGTGAGGGGTAGATGACGAGGTTGCAGCAGGGCGGCAACTATGAGGCGCCGCTGGTGGAGCGCGGAGCGCGCGGCGGCACGATCATCCGTATCCTGCTGCTCGCTTTCGTGCTGATCGGGGTCGCAGTGGCCTTCGTCTTCTTCCAGCATGCGCTGGATAACGAGGTGATGCTCGGCATTCTCGGAATCCTCGCCATGGTCGGCATCTTCTTCGTGGTGTCTTCCCTCATCGGCCTTGTGGAGGTGATGCCGCAATCCCGATCGGAGGAATTGGCGCGCGGCTTCCTGGCCAATCATCCGGACGGAATCCYGATCACCGATCCCAAAGGCCATATTCTTTACGCCAATGCCGCCTATGGCAGGATGACCGGCGCGACGAAGGCGAGCAACGTGCAATCGCTGGAGACCTTGCTTTCCAGGACGCGTGATTCGACCGAGGCACTTTATCGCCTGACGACGGCGCTGCGCGAGGGCCGGGAAGGGCATGAGGAATTCCGGCTGATGAAGCCGCTCGGCCGCGCCACCGAAAACGGCTCCGGCGCGCATTGGTATCGACTCAAGGCCCGGCTGCTCGCTTCCGGAGACAAGCGGAAGAACCAGCTCGACATCTGGCAGATCACCGATATCACGCCCGAGCGTGACGAGCAGGAACGCTTCTTCCGCGAACTGCAGAACGCCATCGACTATCTCGACCATGCTCCGGCGGGCTTCTTCTCGGCGGGCAGGAAAGGCGAGATATTCTACTTGAACGCGACGCTTGCCGAATGGCTCGGCATCGACCTCACCAAATTCGCGCCGGGCTCGATCAGCATGGCCGATCTGGTGGCCGGCGAAGGCATGGCGCTCATCCAGTCCGTGCAGGCTGCCCCCGGCCTCAAGCGTACCGAGACGCTCGATCTCGATCTTCGCCGCACCAATGGCCAAAGCCTGCCGGTCAGGCTGGTGCACAGCGTAAGCTCCATGCGCGATGGGGCGCCGGGAGAAAGCCGCACCATCGTGCTTGCCCGCCCGAGGGGCGGCGAGGGGGATGATCAGTCGGCGTCCGCCATGCGCTTCACGCGCTTCTTCAACAACACGCCGATGGYGATCGCCTCCGTCGACGGCGAAGGCAAGATCCTGCGCATCAATGCCCCTTTCCTGAAGCTTTTCGCCGGCGTGGTCTCTCGCGACGACGTCGAAACGGGCGCCATGCTGGATGCCATCGTCCATGAGAACACGCGACCGCAGCTCCTGCAGGCGCTTGCCGCCGCCAAGGACGGGCAGGGAGACATTCCTCCGATCGATTCCCGCTATCCGGGCGAGGAAAACCGCTACGTTCGCTTCTACGTCAACGCCGTGATCGACGCGAGCGACGAGGCACCGGAAGAGGTGGCCATCGTCTATGCCTTCGAGACGACCGAGCAGAAGGCGCTCGAAACCCAGATGGCGCAGACGCAGAAAATGAATGCGGTCGGCACGCTTGCAGGCGGTATCGCGCACGATTTCAACAATGTGCTGACGGCGATCCTGCTCTCCTCCGACCATCTGCTGTTGCAGGCGCGTCCATCCGATGCGAGCTTCGCCGATCTCATGGAGATCAAACGCAACGCCAACCGGGCCGCCGTTCTGGTGCGCCAGTTGCTTGCCTTCTCCCGCAAGCAGACCATGCGGCCCGCGGTTTTGAACCTCACGGATGTGGTGGGCGATCTGCGCATGCTGGTCGATCGGCTGATCTCCGGCACCAATGTGAAGCTCGACGTGGATTACGGCCGCGATCTGTGGCCGGTGCGCACCGACCTCTCGCAGTTCGAACAGGTGCTGATCAACCTCTGCGTCAACGCCCGCGATGCCATGCCGCAAGGCGGCACGATCCTTGTCAAGACGCGCAACGTTCCGGCCAACGAGGCCGCAAGCCTCCATCAGGCGGACCTGCCGGCCGAGGATTTCGTGATGATCGAAGTGTCGGATACCGGCACGGGCATCCCGCCGGAAATCATGGACAAGATCTTCGAGCCTTTCTTCACTACCAAGGAAGTGGGCAAGGGCACTGGTCTCGGCCTTTCCATGGTCTATGGCATCGTCAAGCAATCCGGCGGCTACATCTATCCGCAATCGGAGCTCGGCAAGGGGACGAGCTTCCGCATCTTCCTGCCGCGGCACGTTCCGGAGGAGCAGGCGCCCAGGGAGCATGCTGCAGGCGATGCAACTGCCGAAGGCGAAAAGACGGAGGCAGCCTCGGCGGCCGCGCCCGTGGAGGCCGGCCACAGCGTAGACCTGACCGGAAACTCCGCCGTCGTTCTGCTGGTCGAGGACGAGGAGGCTGTGCGCCGGGGCGGCAAGCGGATGCTCGAGACCCGCGGCTATACGGTCCACGAAGCGGGTTCCGGGACGGAAGCGCTGGAGATCATGCAGGAACTGGACGGCAAGGTCGATATCGTCGTCTCCGACGTGGTCATGCCCGAAATGGATGGTCCGACCCTGCTTGCTGAACTGCGCAAGTCTTATCCGGACCTCAAGTTCATCTTCGTTTCCGGCTATGCGGAAGACGCCTTCGCGCGCAACCTGCCGGCGGACGCCAAGTTCGGCTTCCTGCCGAAACCGTTCTCGCTGAAGCAGCTTGCCGTCGCCGTGCGGGAAATGCTCGACGAGCAGAGGTGATTTCAGGCCGGTTCAGGTTCTGAAAGACGGAGCAGCTCCTGATCGAGCGCTTCTTGCGAAAGATCATCCGCCACCGACCGGGGCGAACGGAGCGCGATCAGGGCGCCGGCGGTCCCCCAGCGGAGAGCTTGCGAAAGGCTTTCACCTGAAAGCAGCGCATGGATGAAGCCCGCCGCCAGCGCATCTCCGGCCCCGGTGACATCGACGATCGTGGCAGGGGGAGGGGCGAAGAGCACGGTTTCGGCTTGCGAAAATGCGACCGCCTGGCCGCCGCCTTGCGTGACCACGCCGCCCTTCAATCCGCTGCCGCGCAGAAGTTCCGGCCATCCGGCAGGGCTTTCCGGCCGCTCGCCCGCAAGAGTTTCCGCCTCCGCGGCATTCATGAACAGGAAATCCATGCGCTGCAGGCAGCCGGCGAACCTGGTGACCTTTGCCGGCGAAACGCCGATCGCCACAAGCGGCTTGGCTTTCTCGTGAGCGTATGCGGCGATCGCCTCCAGCGTGTCGGCAGGCAAATTGGCGTCGCATAATATAAGATCGGCGGTGGCGAACCGCTCTCGGAGCGCGCGGATGCGCAGGCGCCGGGGCGTAAAGAAGCGGTAGAGTTCCATATCGGCAAGGGCGACGATGAGATTGCCGTCATGGGCCAGGATTGCGGTGTAGCTCGGTGTCGGTCGGTCGAGGAAAACGAAGGAGCAGTCATCGACGCCCGCCTCGCCGGCGGCTGCCGCCACGCGCTCGCCCGCGTCATCCCCGCCACGCGGCGCCACCATCTGCACCGCATGGCCGAGACGTGCGAGATTGCGCGCCGCATTGAAGYCGCCGCCGCCGACATCCTCGAGCCAGTGGCCGGGATTGCTGGCGCCCATTGCCGTCTCGCCCGAAAGCCTTCCGCGCCGATCGATATGAGCTCCGCCAAGGACCAGAATCTTCTTCATTTTCCCATCCCCTCGGAAGGTTTGATTCGCTGCGATTTCAGGTTGTTGATCTCGATCGTTATGTGCCCCGAACGCGTACCCACCCGGCTGGAACAAGCGAAGAACACAGGCCGGATAATCTTTTCTTCTCAATCCGTTGAGGGGCGCTTGCAAAACTGGAACAAAACATGTACGAAATTCACATCGGCTGCTTCATTGCCTGCGCGGCTTCAATAACCTAAAGGTGGATCGGATGGCACAAAATTCTTTGCGGCTCGTAGAGGACAAATCGGTGGATAAGAGCAAGGCGCTGGAAGCGGCACTGTCGCAGATCGAACGATCCTTCGGCAAGGGATCGATCATGAAGCTTGGTGCGAACGAGAAGGTCGTGGAGATCGAAACGGTATCGACCGGTTCGCTCAGCCTCGATATCGCACTTGGCGTGGGCGGTCTTCCGAAGGGGCGCATTATTGAAATTTACGGCCCGGAAAGCTCGGGCAAGACGACGCTGGCTCTGCAGACCATTGCCGAGGCGCAAAAGAAGGGCGGCATCTGCGCCTTCGTGGACGCCGAACATGCACTCGATCCGGTCTATGCCCGCAAGCTCGGGGTCGATCTGGAAAACCTTCTGATTTCTCAGCCGGACACGGGTGAGCAGGCGCTCGAGATCACCGATACTCTGGTGCGCTCCGGCGCGATCGATGTGCTGGTGGTGGACTCGGTCGCGGCACTGACGCCGCGGGCCGAAATCGAGGGTGAAATGGGCGACAGCCTGCCGGGCCTTCAGGCCCGCCTGATGAGCCAGGCGCTGCGCAAGCTCACCGCCTCCATTTCGCGTTCCAACTGCATGGTGATCTTCATCAACCAGATCCGCATGAAGATCGGCGTGATGTTCGGCTCTCCGGAAACCACGACAGGCGGCAACGCGCTGAAATTCTATGCTTCCGTCCGTCTCGACATCCGCCGCATCGGCTCGGTCAAGGAGCGCGAGGAAGTCGTCGGCAACCAAACCCGCGTCAAGGTCGTCAAGAACAAGATGGCGCCGCCCTTCAAGCAGGTCGAATTCGACATCATGTATGGTGAAGGCGTCTCCAAGACCGGCGAACTGGTCGATCTCGGCGTCAAGGCAGGCATTGTCGAAAAGTCCGGCGCCTGGTTCTCCTATAACAGTCAGCGCCTCGGGCAGGGCCGCGAGAACGCCAAGCTCTTCCTGCGCGACAATCCGGAGCTGGCGCGCGAGATCGAGATGGCGCTGCGCCAGAATGCCGGCCTGATTGCCGATCGCTTCCTGGAGAACGGCGGCCCCGACAGCGGTGAAGGAGATGATGCCGATATGTGAGGCATTTCCATCCATCGCTGGGTTCGTTCGCCGGCCGCCATCTGGGAAAGATGAGCGGCCGGTTTGCGTTCGTCTGGACAGCGGTGGGTCCGAACGATAAAAGCCAGTGGTTTTTCGGCGATTGAACCGCAGTCAGCGGAATAAAGGGCTTAGCATGAGCGGCGTGAATGACATCCGGTCGACCTTCCTCGACTATTTCCGGAAGAATGGGCACGAGGTCGTATCCTCCAGTCCGCTGGTGCCGCGCAACGATCCGACCCTGATGTTCACCAATGCGGGCATGGTACAGTTCAAGAACGTCTTTACCGGTCTTGAAACTCGCCCCTATTCCACGGCGGCAACGGCTCAGAAATGCGTGCGCGCCGGCGGCAAGCATAACGACCTCGACAATGTCGGCTATACCGCGCGCCATCATACCTTCTTCGAAATGCTCGGAAATTTCTCCTTCGGAGATTATTTCAAGGAGCGCGCCATCGAGCTTGCCTGGAACCTGATTACCAAGGAATTCGGGCTCGATCGCAATCGCCTTCTGGTCACGGTCTATCATACGGACGACGAGGCATTCGACCTCTGGAAGAAGATTGGCGGACTGCCGGACGAGAAGATCATCCGCATCCCGACGAGCGACAACTTCTGGGCCATGGGCGATACCGGCCCCTGCGGCCCTTGTTCGGAAATCTTCTACGATCACGGCGACCATATCTGGGGCGGTCCTCCCGGCTCTGCGGAAGAAGACGGCGACCGGTTCATCGAGATCTGGAACCTCGTTTTCATGCAGTACGAGCAGGTGACGAAGGAAGAACGCATCGACCTGCCGCGCCCCTCGATCGATACGGGCATGGGTCTCGAGCGTGTCGCTGCCGTCCTGCAGGGCGTGCACGACAATTACGATATCGACCTGTTCAAGGCGCTGATCTCCGCTTCGGTGGAGGCGACCGGCGTGAAGGCCGAGGGCGAACGCCGCGCCAGCCACCGCGTGATTGCCGATCACCTGCGCTCTTCCGCTTTCCTGATTGCGGATGGCGTCCTGCCGTCGAACGAGGGCCGCGGCTACGTGCTGCGCCGGATCATGCGCCGCGCGATGCGCCACGCCGAGCTTCTCGGCGCGCGTGAGCCGCTGCTTTGGAAGCTTCTGCCGATCCTGGTGCAGGAAATGGGCCGCGCCTATCCGGAGCTCGTGCGTGCGGAGGCCCTGATTTCCGAGACGCTCAAGCTGGAGGAAACCCGTTTCCGCAAGACGCTGGAGCGCGGCCTCTCGCTGTTGTCCGATGCGACCAGCACGCTCGGCAAGGGCGACATGCTGGATGGCGAGACCGCCTTCAAGCTCTACGACACCTACGGCTTCCCGCTCGACCTGACCCAGGACGCCCTGCGCGCCCGCGAGATCGGCGTCGACATTGCCGGCTTCACCGACGCCATGGAGCGCCAGAAGGCGGAGGCCCGCGCGAGCTGGGCAGGCTCCGGCGACAAGGCGACCGAAACCGTTTGGTTTGAGCTCAAGGAAAAGCACGGCGCCACGGAATTCCTGGGTTACGACACCGAAACCGCCGAAGGCGTGGTGCAGGCGATCGTCAGGGACGGCAAGGTCATCGATAGTGCCTCCGCCGGCGATCAAGTTCAGGTCGTCGTCAACCAGACCCCGTTCTATGGAGAATCCGGTGGCCAGGTCGGAGATACCGGCGTGATCTCCACGGACCATGCGCGCCTGACCGTGTCGGATACCCAGAAGAAGGGCGAGGGGCTCTTCGTCCACACGGCAACCATTTCGGACGGCACGCTGGAGACCGGCGATGCGGTTCTATTGGCAGTCGATCACGAGCGCCGCTCGCGCCTGCGCGCCAACCATTCCGCCACGCACCTGCTGCACGAAGCGCTGCGCGAGGTTCTGGGCGGACATGTGGCGCAGAAGGGTTCGCTCGTGGCGCCGGAGCGGCTTCGCTTCGATATCTCGCATCCGAAGCCGATGACGGCCGAGGAACTGCAGAAGGTGGAAGACATGGCAAACGCCATCGTCTTGCAGAATTCTCCCGTTTCCACGCGCCTGATGAGCGTCGACGACGCGATCGCCGAAGGCGCGATGGCACTGTTCGGGGAAAAGTACGGCGATGAAGTGCGTGTTGTTTCCATGGGCAAGGGGCTCGAGGGTTCCAAGGCCGGAAAGACCTATTCGCTGGAACTCTGTGGCGGGACGCATGTGAACGCTACCGGCGATATCGGCCTTGTGCGCGTTCTTTCCGAAAGTGCGGTCGGAGCGGGTGTGCGCCGCATCGAGGCGCTCACGGGTGATGCCGCTCGGACCTATCTCGCCGAGCAGGACGAGCGCGTGAAATCGCTTGCTGGTACCCTCAAGGTGCAGCCGGCGGAAGTTCTGCCGCGCATCGAAGCGCTTATCGAGGAGCGGCGCAAGCTGGAGCGCGAGCTCGCCGAAGCCAAGCGCCGGCTCGCCATGGGCGGCGGGCAGGCTGGCGCCGGCGATGACGTTCAGGAAATCGGCGGCGTCAAGTTCCTCGGAAAATCCCTTGAAGGGATCGATGCAAAGGACCTCAAGGGATTGGCCGACGAAGGCAAGGCGAGCCTCGGTTCGGGCGTCGTTACGCTGGTCGGCGTTTCCGCCGACGGCAAGGCGAGCGCGGTTGTCGCCGTTACGCCGGACCTGACGGAGCGTTTCAGCGCCGTGGACCTCGTTCGGGTCGCGTCGGCCGCTCTTGGCGGAAAGGGCGGCGGCGGCCGACCGGATATGGCGCAGGCGGGCGGTCCGGACGGCTCGAAGTCGCAGGAGGCCATCGCGGCCGTGGCTGCCGCTCTCGGGGCCTGATGCAGGAATGGAAGCGCGCCGCTCCCGGGCGGCACGCATCACCATGAGCGGCCCGTATTTCCGCGGCCTTTCAGGAGAGGCGAATGGGGATAGTGACGGCAATCGCCGATGAACTGGATGAAGAGGCCGAAAACGGGCTCGTTCCAGCCCTTTTCGCCGGTGCGCCAAGTTCCGTTTCCTTCAACAAGCTGCGCAAGCGACTACTGAGGCAGGTGCGCCAGGCTTTCGACGATTTCGGCATGCTGAAGGGCCAGAAGCGCTGGCTTGTCGGCCTTTCGGGCGGCAAGGATTCCTATTCGCTGCTCGCTGTTCTGCTGGATCTGCAATGGCGTGGACTGCTGCCGGTGGAACTGATCGCCTGCAATCTCGACCAGGGCCAGCCGAATTTCCCGAAGCACGTGCTTCCCGATTACCTGACCTCGATCGGCGTCAGACACCGGATCGAATACCGCGATACGTATTCGGTGGTGAAGGAGAAGGTTCCGCAGGGCGCGACCTATTGCTCGCTCTGTTCGCGGCTCAGGCGCGGCAATCTTTACCGCATCGCGCGCGAAGAGGGCTGCGATGCGCTGGTGCTCGGGCATCACCGCGAGGATATCCTAGAAACCTTTTTTATGAACTTCTTTCACGGCGGCAGGCTTGCGGCAATGCCGCCGAAACTCCTGAACGACGAGGGTGATCTGATGGTGCTGCGGCCACTGGCCTATTGCGCGGAGGACGACCTTGCGAAATTCGCCGCCGCCATGCAGTTCCCTATCATTCCCTGCGATCTCTGCGGCTCGCAGGACGGCCTGCAGCGCAACGCCATGAAGGCTATGCTCGCCGATATCGAGGCGCGCATGCCGGGCCGGAAGGATACGATGCTTCGGGCACTGGCGCACGCGAACCCGTCCCACCTTCTCGATCCGAAACTCTTCGATTTCGCCGGCCTTTCCGCCGCTCCAAGGATTTCAGAATGACTTTGCCGCTCGATGTCGCTCGCCTTGCCGATCTGCTTCGTCAGGCCGCCAAGGCCGAGATACTGCCGCGCTTTCGCCGGCTCGGCCGCGGCGATATTCGCGCGAAGAGCGAGGCGACCGATCTGGTGACTGAGGCTGACGAGGCTGCCGAGCGGATGCTCAAGCGGGAGATCGAGACCCTGGTGCCGAACGCACTCTTCGTCGGCGAGGAGTCGGTCGCAGCGGATCCCGATTTGCTCGGCAGGCTGCCGGATGCCGATTTCGCGGTGGTAGTCGATCCGATCGACGGCACTTTCAACTTCGCCTCGGGCATTCCCGCCTTCGGCGTCATGGCTTCGGTTGTCTGGAAGGGCGAGACCGTGGCCGGCATCATCTACGATCCGATGGGCGACGACTGGGTCATGGCCGAGAAAGGGGCCGGCGCCTTCCTCCGCCGTCCGGACGGCTCCTCACAACCGCTTCGCGTCGCCCCAGCCGCGTCGATGGAGCAGATGGTCGGAATGGCGTCCACGGGCTTCCTGCCGGCAGAACGTCGTGCGGAAATCCTCGGTAATCTCGCCAAGGTGCGCTATGTGATGTCCTATCGCTGCGCGGCCCATGAATATCGTGCCTTTGCCAGCGGTTATGCGCATTATCTCATGTATAATAAGATGATGCCGTGGGATCATCTGGCCGGCGCGCTGATTGCGGCTGAGGCCGGGGCTCATGTGGCGCGTTTCGATGGATCGCGCTATCTACCGCGGCACACAAGCGGCGGCCTTCTGATTTCGACCGATCCCGAAAGCTGGGAAGCGCTGCGGCGTGAGGTCTTCACGCTCTGACTAATCGGGGCGGGGCGCTTGGCTGCGCCGCCGCCTTCCGAAAACGTCACACCGGCGGGTTATGAGGCTGGAACAGTTTCCCCTTTTCGCCGATCAGCACGAAGATCAGACCGATCACCGAAACCGTGAAGAAGCCGGCGACCATCGGCAGGGCGGTGCCGTTGAATGCCTGTCCGATCATCGCGCCGATCACACCGCCGCCGAGCGTTCCCATGAAGCCGAGTACGGAGGATGCCGTTCCGGCGACATGGCCTAGCGGCTCCATCGCGAGCGAGTTGAAGTTCGACCCAATCCAGCCGAACTGGAACATGGCCAGCGCGAAGAAGGCCAGGAAAAGCGGGAAGGGCATGGGCTGCGGGCCGAAGATCTGCACCATCAGCCACAGGAAGGTGATCCCGATGAAGCCGAGCAGCGAGCCATGGGAGAGGCGGCGCATGCCGAAGCGCCCCACGAGCTGCGAGTTGATGAAGGACGAGAAGGCCATGAAAACCGCCACCGCCGCGAAGGCGACCGGGAACCAGACGCCAAGCTGATAGATGCCGACATAGCCCTGCTGCGCGGAATTGATGAATCCGAACAGCGCACCGAAGATGAAGGTGCTCGAGATGGTATAACAGAGCGCAACACGGTTGGTGAGCACGATGCGGAAACCGTCGAGTACGGAGGAGAGGGTGAACGGCCGTACGTCCTCGGCATGCAGGGTTTCCGGCAGGCGCATGTTCATCCAGATGACCACCGCAAGCGCCGCAGCCGCCATGAAGACGAAGATCAGATGCCAGTCGCCGAAGAGCAGGATGATCTGACCGGTGCCCGGCGCGATGACCGGAACCACCATGAAGACCATCATGATCAGCGACATCACCTCGGCCATGGCGCGGCCGCCRTAGATGTCGCGGACGATGGACACGGTTATCACGCGCGTCGCCGCCGAACCGACGCCCTGGATGAAGCGTAGCGCCAGCAGGCCCGCGAAGGACGGGACCGCGACGACTGCGAGCGAAGAGAGAATGTAGATCACCAGTCCGATGATCATCGGCCGACGGCGCCCAAAGCGATCAGAGAGGGGGCCATAGACGAGCTGGGCCACTCCGAAGCCCAGAACGTAGGCGGACACCACGTATTGCCGGTGGTTCTCGTTCTCGACGCCGAGCGCGGCGCCGATTTCCTGCAGGCCGGGCAACATGATGTCGATCGCCAGCGCGTTGAGCGCCATCAGCATGGCCATCATGGCGATGAATTCAACCTTGCCCATGCCGCTGAGGCCAACGGAAGCGGTTTGTGAAGGATTTGTCACAGCGATATTCCCAAAGACGTTGAAAGGCGCCGTTTGCACGGCGCCTCGAAAGAAAAGGTCATGAAAGGCCCCCGCGGAGCGGGGACGGGAGGATCAGGCGGCGCCGCGGACGCTGATGCCCTGCTCTTGAAGATGGCTCTGCAGCTCACCAGACTGGAACATCTCGCGGACGATATCGCATCCGCCGATGAACTCGCCCTTCACATAGAGCTGCGGAATGGTTGGCCAGTTGGAATAATCCTTGATGCCCTGGCGGATTTCAGCGTCGGCGAGCACGTTCACGCCCTTGTAGTCGAGACCCAGATAATCGAGAATCTGGACGACCTGGCCGGAAAAGCCACACTGCGGAAACTGCGGAGTACCCTTCATGAAGACAACCACGTCGTTCGTCTTCACTTCGTTGTCGATGAAATCGTGAATCGCGCTCATGTCAAATCCTTGTCTATCCGGGTTCAAGGTCCGGATCGCTGTTCGCCTTTAAATAACACGCGCCGCGGGAATTTCCAGCGGGGAAGTCATCAAAATCCCTGATGGAACGATCAGCGGGCGCGCTGGCGGCTTCGGGCAGCAGCCGTGCGGCGTCGGCTCACCTGCTTGCGGGCCGGCGTTTTCTTCTTGGCCGGCCTGGAGGGGACAGCGCTACCGGTGGCCGAACGCGTTTGCCTCTTCTTCCGCTTGGGCGTGGTCCGTCCATGAGACTTCTTGAGAAGCTCCCGCATGACGTTCTCGACGACGCCGGTCACGAGTTCCTTGATGAGATCGGCCATGGGTCTCAGTCGGCGGGCGCGGAGGTCTGTAGCGCCAGCGCATGCAACACGCCCCCCATATTGCCCTTGAGCGCCTCGTAAACCATCTGGTGCTGCTGCACGCGGCTCTTGCCCCGGAAGGCTTCGGCGACGACCTCGGCGGCATAGTGATCGCCGTCGCCGGCGAGGTCCCGTATGGTGACACGGGCACCCGGAATGCCGGCCTTGATGAGGTCTTCGATTTCGCCTGGGCTCATGGGCATGTTTTTGTCGTCCTTTCCTCCTCCGCAGACTCAAAAGCGGAGTTCAATCGAATCGAGAGTGCCTCAAACAAGGCCGGCGGTCAAAGCGGGAGCGCCGTTCTATCGACAGGGAATATTATCCGCCCTCCAAAGGTGAGGCGCAAGAAAAGCCTGCGCCTCCCTCATCAAGCCATGAAGCCGGGGAACCAGCTTTCATGGGCGTTGGCGAGATCCACCACCGCAAGGCTGATGAGATCGTCGATGACCAGCTTGTCGCCGCCTACGGTGCCAAGYCGGCGGAAGGGGATGGTTGCCGCTTCGGCATTCGCTTCCACGAAATTGGCGAGATCGGCCGGGACGGCGATCACGTAGCGGGCCTGGTCTTCACCGAAAAGCAGCGCATGCGGCAGACCCTTCTTGTCCTGAAGGCTGACAGTCATGCCCTTGCCGGATGCCATCGCCATCTCCGCCAGGGTGATGGCGAGGCCGCCCGAGGAGATATCGTGGCAGGCGGTAACTTGACCGTTGCGGATCACCGAACGCACGAAGTCGCCGTGGCGCCGCTCGGCGGTGAGATCGACTTCCGGCGGCGGGCCGTCCGTCTGTCCGAGGATATCGCGGAGGTAAACGGTGGAGCCCAGATGGCTGCCGTCTACACCGATGAGGATCAGCTTGTCGCCGTCGTTTGCCGAGCCGATTTTCGCCATTTTAGACCAGTCGGGCAAAAGCCCTACGCCGGCGATCGTCGGAGTGGGCAGGATCGCCACGCCATTGGTCTCGTTGTAGAGCGAGACATTGCCGGRGACGATCGGGAAATCGAGCGCCTTGCAGGCCTCGCCGATCCCTTTGATCGCGCCGACCAGCTGGCCCATGATTTCCGGCTTTTCCGGATTGCCGAAGTTGAGGTTGTCGGTGGCCGCGAGCGGCTCGGCACCCGTCGCGGTGATGTTGCGCCAGCATTCGGCGACCGCCTGCTTGCCGCCCTCGAAAGGATCGGCTTCCACATAGCGAGGCGTCACGTCGGAGGAGAAGGCGAGCGCCTTGGAGGGATGATTGTCGACGCGCACGACGCCGGCGTCACCTCCGGGGAGCTGCAGAGAATTGCCCTGGATCAGCGTATCGTATTGTTCGTAAACCCAGCGGCGGCTTGCCTGGTTGGGGGAGCCGACGAGCTTCAGAAGGGCCTCGTTGTAGTCAGCAGGCGCTGCGACCTGGGAGGCGGGCAGGGGCGCGGGGCCGTTCGATTGAATCCACGGCCGATCATATTCCGGCGCCTGGTCGCCAAGTTCCTTGATCGGCAGGTTCGCGACTTCCTCGCCCTGATGCAGGATGCGGAAGCGAAGGTCATCGGTGGTCTTGCCGACGATCGCGAAATCGAGGCCCCACTTGTGGAAAATCGCCTCGGCTTCCTTTTCCTTTTCCGGCTTGAGAACCATGAGCATGCGCTCCTGGCTCTCGGAGAGCATCATTTCATAGGCGCTCATGCGCTCTTCGCGGACCGGCACCTTGTCGAGATCGAGTTCGATACCGAGATCGCCCTTGGCGCCCATTTCCACGGCAGAGCAGGTGAGGCCGGCCGCACCCATGTCCTGGATCGCGATGACCGCGCCGGTCTGCATGAGTTCCAGGCAGGCTTCCAGGAGGCACTTTTCGGTGAAGGGATCGCCGACCTGAACAGTCGGCCGCTTCTCCTCGATCGACTCGTCGAATTCGGCAGACGCCATGGTCGCGCCGCCGACACCGTCGCGGCCGGTTTTGGCGCCGAGATAGACGACCGGCAGGCCGACGCCCTCGGCCTTGGAGTAGAAGATCGCATCGCTCTTGGCGAGGCCGGCTGCGAAAGCGTTCACGAGAATGTTGCCGTTATAGCGCTCGTCGAACTCCACTTCGCCGCCGACGGTGGGCACGCCGAAGGAGTTGCCGTAGCCGCCGACGCCGGCAACCACGCCGGATACGAGATGCTTGGTCTTCGGATGGTCGGGCGCGCCGAAGCGCAGCGCATTCATGGCCGCGATCGGCCGGGCGCCCATGGTGAATACGTCGCGCAGGATGCCGCCGACGCCGGTCGCCGCTCCCTGATAGGGCTCGATATAGGAGGGATGGTTGTGGCTCTCCATCTTGAAGACCACGCAGTCGCCGTCATCGATGTCCACGACGCCGGCGTTTTCGCCTGGCCCCTGGATGACGCGAGGCCCCTTGGTCGGCAGCGTCCGGAGCCATTTCTTGGAGGATTTGTACGAGCAGTGCTCGTTCCACATCGCCGAAAAGATGCCGAGTTCGGTAAAGGTCGGTTCACGGCCGATCAGGTCCAGGATGCGCTGATACTCATCCGGCTTCAAGCCATGCGAAGCGACGAGTTCGGGAGTAATCTGGATCGTATTGGGGATCGTCATCGGTGTTCCTAGAATGGCTGACCGTTCTGAAGCGTTGCGCCTCTTTAGCGCATGTGTTTGCGGCACGCGACAGGAAAATACCGGAAAACCCCGCTTTCCGCAGGGCTTTGGTTGCGCGGACCGGAGACGGTGAAACGGCGGGGCGGACCCGCGTCCAGACGGCCTCAAGCGAGGCTGTCGTAGCCGGCCGAGCCGTTTTCCAGCAGACGCCGAACGACCTTCAGGCCGTTTGACACGTCCTCGCGCGTGTGAGGTGAGGAAAACCCGATGCGGACGCGGTGCGTGATCTTTCCCGATCGTCCGGCCCTGAATTCGTCCTCATCGTCGATGAGCACGCCATCGGCCAGCACAGCGTTCTTGAAGGTCGCCGAAAGCCATGGTTCCGGTAGCTTGAGCCAGAGGAAGGGAATATCCGGATTGGAGTTGAAATCATAGCCGGCAAGGATTTCCTTCGCGAGCGCCTCGCGAGCGTTGATCTCCTCACGGCATCGCTCCCAGATGCGTTCGGCCTCTCCGGAGAGGACGAGGCGGGAGCAAAGTTCCGCAAGCATGAAGGGCAATCCGCCGGTTATCATCTTGTGAGCTATGCGGACGCGCTGGGCAAAATGCGGTGGACAGGCAACCCAGCCCCCACGAACGCCGGCTGCGACGGATTTCGACAATCCGTCGATGACGAAGGTCCGGTCTGGTGCCAGCTCCGCAATGAGCGGAATGTCCTTCTTGTTCATCGCTCCGTAAAGATTGTCCTCGATCAGCCAGACATTGTGCCTGTGTGCGATATCGGCGATCTCCCTGCGACGATCGAGCGGCAGGGTTGCCAGCGTCGGGTTCTGGGCTGAGGACATGAAGAAGGCAATCTTCGGGTGCTGCTGGAGACAGACCCGCTCAAAATCCTCAGGCAGAACGCCGAAATCGTCCGAGTCCACGAGCGAACTCCGCCGTCCGATCAGCCCGGCTGCGCGGCTGATCTGGGAATAGGTCATATGCTCGAAGACGATCCTGTCGCCGGGGCTGGTGAGGGAGGAGATAATGGCCATGACGCCGGCGTGCGCTCCGAGCGTGGGCACGACGGAGTCGATCGCGGGCGTCCACTTGCTGTAGGAGAGCCAGCGCGCCCCTGCTTCGGACCAGTGGTCGGGAAAGCTCCGCGTGTAGCTTGCGATCTCCCGGGGATGGTCCCGCATGATTTCGTTTATAACGCTGGCGATTATCTGATTCTGCCCGACATCCGGTGCCGCGGTGCTGTCGAACCGGATCTTGCCCGGCGGAGGGTGGAAGGGGCGGGTGCCCGCGAAACTGACTGTTGCCGGATCATTGGCATCCTGCGACGCAATTTCCGGTCGCGAGCGAACATACGTGCCGCGCCCGACTTCTCCGCTGACGAGACCCCGCTCATGCAGGAGGGAATAGGCGCGACTGATCGTGCCGATCGTCACGCCTATGTCGTAAGCCAGATTTCTCTGTGGCGGCAGTTTCGCGCCGGCCTGCAGGTCGCCGGCCATGATCGCATCCTCGATCTGGTCCGCCACGCGAATATAGAGCGGGCTTTTGCCCTCTTTGATGTCTGGAAGCCAACTTGTCATGGTGACAATTCTGTACATTGTCCCTCTTTTTTGGTCAATGTAAAAGAATTGCACCACTAAATGACTTGTATGGCAGGTGCGATATGCGCAGGTTGAACGAATATCTTGCGACAATCGATACAATTTACCCCGACAGCTTTGTTCGCGAGTCGCAACTCCGGGCGAGCGGTGATCTATTGGCTCCGTCGCCTTTGCCGGCGCCGCGCAAGGGCGTGCTTGGATTGATCGACATCTATCGAAACTGGAATATCCGCCGGAAAGGACGCCTTGCATTGCTCGATATGGAAGAGGCGCAGTTGCGGGATATCGGATTGACGCGCGTGGAAGCGCGCCGCGAAGCGGCCAAGTCGCGTTTCCTGTTCTGAATTTTCTGCTTCCAGCATCGTTGGAAGCAAGGCCCGATGTCGCCTCCCAACCGGCGCATCGGGTCTTTTCTTATCAGGAATTCAGTAGCGATTCCTCACGGAATGAATTCAGAACTTGTAGCCCACCATGACGCCGGCGCGGCTCAGGCCGTCGTTCGGGCCGTCGCAGAGCTCCGCATGAGAGGAGTGCTCGATCTGCGCGGTGAGGCGCCAGTTATCGGTGAGCTTGAAGCCGGCGGCCGCATATTCGTGGAAAAGCAGGCGGCAGCCGAGCGCCGGACCGGATCCGCCGTCATAGTCGAGATCGCCGTCGTGAACCGCCCCGCCGACGCCCACCTCGAGAAACAGCCGATCCGTGAGATCGGCGGTCCAGGAAAAGCCGGCATAGACCTGATTGGCTTCGCCCCCTGTGCTCAGGTCTCCCCCTATATGGATTCGAGGGCGTAGAAGCTTATCGACGCCTTGCGCCTCATCATGACCCCAAGGGTCGAAGAAGATCATGCCCGTCGCGAATACACCGTCTTCATGGCGTCCACTATCGATGGAAGTGAGCACGCCGAAGCGGGCCTCGTCGAATATCGGTTCCTGAGCATTTGCGGGAGTGATCGCAGTTGAGAAGGTCGCTGCGGCCAGTCCGGCCGAAAGGAGAACATGACGGCAATGGGATTTCATCAACATTCGTCCACCTCACCGAATCGCTTGGGCGATCCCTAACGATTGGTAGGACGAGGACGGCGCGGCGTCCATGCATCGCTTAAGCTGTGGCTGGACAGATGTTCAACGGTTGCGGGATTCGATGAAAATAGGCCGAGGCGGCGTTTCTCAGCAACCCTTGCCGCCGCCTGCCCAGCGTAATACGTCGCGCTTGATCCGTTCGCCGGTTTCACCGGCCATTATCGGACCGAAGGCATCGAGCTTGGCGGGATTGCCCTCCGCCTGAACGACGAGAACCGGCCGGGATTCCGGGCTGTTGCGTGGCACGGCGAGAATGCGCGGACGGCCCGAGAAGGAATTGAGTTCCGGCGCCAGCCGATA
This sequence comes from Rhizobium sp. LCM 4573, assembly GCF_001854865.1. Lineage (GTDB taxonomy): Bacteria > Pseudomonadota > Alphaproteobacteria > Rhizobiales > Rhizobiaceae > Neorhizobium. The sequence continues at coordinate 103,536 of NZ_MDDW01000006.1, forward strand.
GGGCTTGAAGGCGGCATCTCCCGATTTGAACCAGCAGGCGTTCGCCGAAAGCGCGACGCGCTCCATCATGGGCAAGGCGGCATTATTGGGAGAGGGTGCCGTTTTCCTGTCTGCCTGACACGCTGTCAGCATCGCGCCGGCTGYGGCGAGGAGAACGAGGGTAAGGCTGCGGGTGTAGAACGGCATCGGGATATCCTGAAAAGGGGCACGCGCCGTTCTACAACGGTATGGTGAGGGGAAGGTTAAGCAGCGATCACGTCGAGGGCGGAGGCGAAGATGCCGCGCCCATCATTGCCGCCATGGGCCGCCTCGATCAGGTTTTCCGGATGCGGCATCATGCCGAGCACGTTGCCGCGGGCATTGATGACACCCGCGATATCGCTGAGCGAGCCGTTCGGATTGGTGCCGTCGGTATAGCGGAAGACGATCTGCCCCTTGTCTTCCATGGAGGCGAGGGTATCCGCATCGACGAAGTAATTGCCGTCGTGATGBGCGACCGGGCAGCGGATGACCTGGCCTTTTTCATAGGCGCGGGTGAAATCCGTCTCGGCGTTCACCACTTCCAGCTTCACTTCCTTACAAACGAACCTGAGCGAAGTATTGCGCATCAGCGCGCCCGGCAGCATTYCCGCTTCGACAAGGATCTGAAAGCCGTTGCAGACGCCGAGAACCTTCACGCCCTGGTCGGCCTTTTCCTTGATCGCCTGCATGACCGGCATGCGGGCTGCGATCGCACCGCAGCGCAGATAATCACCGTAGGAGAAGCCGCCTGGGATGACGATCAGATCGACATCCGGGATTTCGGTTTCGGTCTGCCAGACGGTGACGGGCTCGTGGCCGGAAATCTTGGTAAGCGCGGCGATCATGTCGCGGTCGCGATTGAGGCCGGGAAGCTGGACGACTGCGGATTTCATGGGTGCGGTTCAAACCTTGCCTGTGCCTCGGCGAGCTCGCGCAGTTCGAGGCGATTTTCGATACGATCGAGACGGACGAGAACTTGCGCCATCGTCGTGTGCAGGTTGTTCATGTCGCCCTGCATGACATGCATGTGATTGCGAAGGCTGATAAAGTCCTGCCGAAGGCCCCTATGGTCCTCCCGCAGGTTACCTATTTCGGCATGCATGCGCTTCAGAAGCTCATACATCAATTCATTCGTGATCTCAGCCATCACAGGAACCACAACCTTCAGTCGAGAGTTATAGTATAATTCTCGATGACCGTGTTTGCCAGAAGCTTCTCGCACATTTCCTTGAGATCGGCCTCAGCCTTCGCCTTGTCGGCGCCATCCACTTCGATGTCGAAGACCTTGCCCTGCCGCACATGGCCGAGGCCGGAAAAGCCGAGGCTGCCGAGCGCGCCTTCGATCGCCTTGCCCTGCGGGTCTAGAACGCCATTCTTGAGCGTGACGGTCACGCGTGCCTTGATCACTGATCTACCCCCGATGATTACTTGACGAGAACCGGGCCGGTGCCGCGGATCGGTTCGTTTTCATTGATGATGCCGAGCCGGCGGGCGACTTCGGAATAGGCTTCGAGAAGGCCGCCCATATCCCGGCGGAAACGGTCCTTGTCCATCTTTTCCTTGGTCTCGATATCCCACAAACGGCAGCTGTCCGGTGAAATCTCGTCGGCCAGGATGATGCGCATCATGTCGCCTTCGTAGAGGCGGCCGCATTCGATCTTGAAATCTACGAGCTGGATGCCGACGCCGAGGAAGAGGCCGGAAAGAAAGTCGTTGACGCGGATCGCGAGCGCCATGATGTCGTCGAGCTCGGCGGGGTTCGCCCAGCCGAAGGCGGTGATGTGCTCTTCGGAAACCATCGGGTCCGCGAGCRAATCCGATTTGTAGTAGAATTCGATGATCGAACGCGGCAGAACCATGCCTTCCTCGATGCCGAGGCGGGTCGACAGCGAGCCGGCTGCGACGTTGCGCACCACGATCTCGAGCGGGATCATCTCCACTTCCTTGATCAGCTGCTCGCGCATGTTCAGCCGGCGGATGAAGTGCGTCGGGATGCCGATCTTGTTCAGATGCGTGAAGAGGTATTCCGAGATGCGGTTGTTCAGAACGCCCTTGCCGTCGATGACGTCGTGCTTCTTCTTGTTGAATGCGGTGGCGTCATCCTTGAAGAACTGGATCAGCGTGCCCGGTTCCGGGCCTTCATAAAGGATCTTGGCCTTGCCTTCGTAGATACGGCGGCGACGGTTCATGATTTCTTGTCTCGTTGTTGGCGTCGGTAATGCGGACGCAGTGGAAGATCGTTGAAGCGGTCCCTTATCGGAAAAGAACGCATTTCACAATGCAGACCTCTTAACCTTGTCGGAAGCGGCATTGGGCCGGTGCCTTCACCATGAGCATTGGTCCTGAGATTACACGGATTCTCGAAACGTTGTTCCGCCGGCGCTGCCGTTGCGGAATAAAAACAGCGGCTATGAACAAGAAAAATGGTGCTCGCCTGTTTTCCGGATGCCCTTGCCGAGCGCTCGGTCGGCTAGCGCCTCAAAGCGGCGTGGCCGACGAGGAACATATAGGCGGAGAACAGGAAGATTCCATACAGTTTGAAACCCTCCTCGAGGAGCATCTGTCCCGGAAAATACGAGGGGTAGAGATCGAAGAGCAGGGACAGGCCAAAGGAGGTGATGGCCGCACCAAGCACCAGCCAGGGCGTTTCGGTTCGCATAAGCCAGGCGTAATAGCAGCACACTGCCAGGAATATCGCATGCGGAAGCAGGATAAGCGGCTCGGCCAGGCCCGTGACGGAAATCGACTCGTGAAGCATGAAAAGGTCGTCGAGCCCCATCAATGTCGCGAAAATTCCTCCGGAGAAGAGTAGTCCGCTGAATTCTCCCCGCCGTTTCAAGCCCAGCGAGGCATAGGCCTGAAGCGCGACCGCGGCGCTCGCGATCCATAGGACGACGCCGAGATTGGAGATTATGCCGAAATAACGTGGATGGTTGGCGATTGCATTTGGATCTCTCATCAGATCATGGTGGTCGATACCCCACCATGTGTCGGCAGCAACGACCAAAGCCGTTATGACAAGGATGATCATCGTGACGAGTGACACGACTTTGATATCCATACGGGAACCGCCAAGTGTGATCGATCTCGAATTATGCATTTGAGCCCTCCTGATCCCGGCTATTCCACGCTTCGAACTCCTCGGTCGAACGGGGACAGCAATCCCTGACGAGTTTTGCGACAGTTTTATGACAGTCCGGCGGCATCAACGCCGGAAGAGATGTGTCCGGCGGGCGGTATGGCGGCTTCATCGCCGGACATCGCCGCTCCGGTCGACAAAGCGCATTGCGCTTCGGTGCCGGTTTGATTATGGGTCAAGGCGACCAATCGTTTGGGAGATCCGCATGGCCACGACGTTCAACGATCGCGAAAAAGGCTTCGAAAACAAGTTCGCACACGACCAGGAATTGAAGTTCAAGGCGCTAGCCCGCCGCAACAAGCTGGTCGGCCTCTGGGCCGCGGACCTTCTTGGCAAGAGCGATACTGAAGCTTATGCCAAGGAAGTCGTCGCCGCCGATTTCGAGGAAGCCGGCGAGGAAGACGTTTTCCGCAAGCTGCGCAAGGATTTCGATGCCGCGAGCGTTTCGATTTCGGACGAGGACATCCGTACGAAAATGTACCAGTTCCTCGCCGAGGCCGTGGCCCAGCTCGAACAGTAAACCTCACATCACCCAATCAAAAAGCCGCGCTCATCGGGTGCGGCTTTTTGCTGTTCTCTACTTTGCATCGCGGCGTCGTGCAGCTTCCGTCAGGGCTTCAGCTGGCTGAGGAATTGCGCGAAAACCATCGTACCTTCAGGCCAGGGGCCGTGGCCGCTTTCCGCGTTTATATGGCCCGTCTCACCCGCGTCGATTATGAGCGAACCCCAGGCGCTGGCGATATCGTCGGCATGCTCATAAGAGCCGAATGGATCGTTGCGGCTTGCGATCATCAATGACGGAAAGGGCAGAGGATCGCGCGGATAGGGGCCGAAGGTCATCAGATGCTTCGGCCGGATCTCGGGATTGTCGAGTTCCGGCGGGGCGACGAAAAAGGCGCCGGCAACCTTCTTGCGAAATTGCGGGATTGCGTGGACGGCAGAAGGTACGCCCAACGAATGGGCGACCAGCACCACCGGCTTAACTGCGGCATTCACCTCTTCGGCGACGCGTGCCACCCAGTCTTCGCGCACCGGCTTCGACCATTCGGCCTGCTCCACACGGCGCGCCGTCGAAAGCTTCGCCTCCCAGCGCGTCTGCCAGTGTCCGGGCCCGGAATTGGTGTAACCCGGAATGATCAGGATTTCTGCTTCGGATACTTTCATGATGGCGCCGATGTGAGATCGACACCTATTGAAGTCAAGCAAAAAGGCGCCAGATTTCTCAAAATCCGCTAGGATCATCACATGCCGGCAGCCTGAGCGTCTCGGCAACCTGTCTTGCCGAGCCTTCTCCGCCGCCGGCTGCCAAGGAGGAGACGGTGTCATGACGGCATTTCATGTCATGGCCGGCGCGGACAACAGTTTCGTGCGCCCGGCTGTTCGCAGGATAGGCATAGGCGACATCATGGACGCCCTGCGGCTTGGATGGGACGATTTCCGGGAAAAGCCTTCGCACTATGTTTTCCTGTGCCTGATGTATCCGATTGCCGGCGTGGTGCTCACGCTGTGGAGTTCCGGAGCCAATCTCTTGCCCCTGATCTATCCGTTGATGTCGGGCTTCGCCCTGCTGGGGCCGATCGCGGCCATCGGCCTCTATGAGATCAGCCGCCGCCGGGAGCGCGGCATGGACACTTCCTGGCGCCACGCGCTGGATGTGCAGAGATCACCGGCGCTGCCGTCGATCGTCGCGGTAGCGCTCCTGCTGCTTGCCCTGTTCGTTGTCTGGCTTCTCACGGCTCAGGCTATCTATACCGCCTATTTCGGCGAGGCCGTACCCGCCTCCGTCTCATCCTTCCTGTCGCAGGTGCTGACGACGCCCGAGGGAAGGGGAGTGATCCTCTGGGGCAATCTTGCCGGTTTCCTCTTTGCGGTCGTGGTGCTCGCAACGACCGTCGTCGCATTCCCGCTGCTGCTCGATCGGGATGTGGGTGCCGCAGCCGCCGTCGATGCGAGCGTGCGCGCCACGCTCGCCAATCCGGTGCCGGTAGCGTTCTGGGGCCTTATCGTTGCGGTGCTGCTGGCAATCGGCACCATTCCAATCTTCGCCGGGCTTGCTGTCATCATGCCGATCCTCGGCCATGCGACCTGGCACCTGTATCGCAAGATCATCGTGCCCGCCGAGGGCGAAATGCGCCAGCCAAGCTGACGCCTGGAAACAAAAATGCCGCCGGCATGACCCGGCGGCAGGCAATTTCAGCGGTTATGGCGTTCAGCCGAAGACCCGCTTGAAAATCGTATCGACATGCTTGGTGTGGTAGCCGAGGTCGAACTTCTCGCGGATTTCCTCTTCGGAAAGCGCCGCGCGGACCTCCTGGTCGGCCAGAAGCTCTTCCAGGAAGTCCTTGCCCTGTTCCCATACCTTCATGGCGTTGCGCTGGACGAGGCGATAGGCATCCTCGCGTGAAACGCCTGCCTGGGTAAGCGCGAGAAGTACACGCTGCGAATGAACAAGCCCGCGGAACTTGTTCATATTGTTCATCATATTCTCCGGATAGACCAGCAGCTTGTCGATCACGCTCGTCAAGCGCGCGAGCGCGAAGTCGAGTGTTACGGTGGCATCCGGTCCGATCATGCGCTCGACCGAGGAGTGGGAAATGTCCCGCTCGTGCCAGAGCGCGACATTCTCCATAGCCGGCATGGCATAGGAACGGACCATCCGGGCAAGGCCGGTAAGGTTTTCAGTGAGAACCGGATTGCGCTTGTGCGGCATGGCCGACGAGCCCTTCTGGCCCGGCGAAAAATATTCCTCGGCTTCCAGGACTTCAGTGCGCTGCAGATGGCGGATTTCAGTCGCCAGCCGCTCGATCGAGGAAGCAATGACCCCAAGGGTCGCGAAATACATGGCATGGCGGTCGCGCGGGATGACCTGCGTCGAAACGGGCTCCGACTTGAGCCCCATGGCCGCTGCGACATGCTCCTCGACGCGGGGATCGATATTGGCGAAGGTGCCGACCGCACCGGAAATCGCGCAGGTGGCGATCTCTTCCCTCGCGGCCAGGAGACGGGTCTTGTTGCGGTCGAATTCCGCATAGGCCTGGGCGAGCTTGACGCCGAACGTCGTCGGCTCCGCATGGATGCCGTGGCTGCGGCCGATGGTGACGGTGTCCTTGTGCTCGAGGGCGCGGCGCTTCAAAGCCTCCAGAAGCTTGTTCATGTCGGCCAATAGAAGATCCGTGGCACGCACGAGCTGCACGTTGAAACAGGTGTCCAGCACGTCGGACGAGGTCATGCCCTGATGCACGAAACGGCTATCGGGACCGACGAATTCGGCGAGATGGGTGAGGAAGGCGATGACGTCGTGCTTGGTGACCGCTTCGATCTCGTCGATGCGGGCGACGTCGAATTCGGCCTTGCCGCCCTTTTCCCAGATGGTCTCGGCAGCCGATTTCGGGATCACGCCGATCGCTGCGAGCGCATCGCAGGCATGCGCCTCGATCTCGAACCAGATGCGGAATTTTGTTTCGGGGGACCAGATGGCGACCATCTCGGGCCGCGAATAACGGGGGATCATGGGCTTTGTCTTCCTACGCTTCGTCGGGGCCGCTGTAGCAAGAAGCCGGTCAAAGCTCAATGTTCAGTACGGCGGATATGGCGGAAACTATGGCGCGGCCTTGACCGGGACGGCGATCCAGCGTCCGTCGGAGCCCTCGAAACCGAGGCTGAGGACCATGACGAGCGCGACCTTGAAGGGCGAGCGATCCGTTGCCGCGCCGCCCATGACCCCAGCCAGACGATAACCCGTCGCACAGCCGCGGGAAGCCGGAACCCTCTGGTCTTCATGGATCAGCAGGTCGGCGGGCTTACCGTCTTCCTCGGTGATCCGCAGCCGAAAGCCCGCCATTTTCTCCACCATGCCGGAGCAGCGATCGTCTGGCGCTTGCGGAATTTCCTCCAGCGTCAGCGTATCCGGCTCGCCGACAGGCGGAATGACGGCGTAGTCGCGGTAACGGAGCCGGTGAGGATTTGTATCGATCTCGGTAATCGGATTGAACGCGAGGATTTCCCCGGGATGATCGGCAAGCCCGTGATTGGCGACGAGCCCCTCCGCCTTGTCGCGAGCCTGGCGACGTGCCTCGGCAAGGGTGGCTTTCTCGTCATCCAGGCGAACTCGGTAGGGAGTGCCCGGCAGATAATTGTCCTTCTCCAGGTCCAGAACATAGATGTTCGAATAGGGAAAGCCCGATCCGTCCTGGATTCCGAACTCCTCGAAGGCAAAGACTTTTCCATCGGCAGAGAAGCCAATCGGTTGAAAGCTGGCGATATCGGCAGCCGGCGCGGAGCCGGCGATGAGTGCCGCCGTGATGGCAATAACCGATGATCGCAGTGCCGAAATCATTTGCGCCCTTGCTCCGCCGCGTCCTTCAGCCGAGCGATATTGGCTCGATAAGATTCGATGCCGTCGCCTTTGTACACGGCCGAGCCGGCGACGAAGACATTTGCGCCGGCAGCGGTTGCTTCGCCGATCGTCTCGGCGGTAATGCCGCCATCCACTTCAAGCTCGATCGGGCGGGCGCCGATAAGAGCCTTGGCGGCACGGATCTTCTCCACCATCGCCGGAATGAACTTCTGTCCGCCGAAACCCGGATTGACGCTCATGATGAGGATGAGGTCCACATCATCCAGCACGTTTTCCAGCACGGAAAACGGTGTGGCGGGGTTGAGCGTTACGCCGACCTTCTTTCCGAGAGCGCGGATGGTCYGCAGCGAGCGATGCAGGTGCGGGCCGGCTTCCGCATGCACGGTTATGCCGTCGGAGCCTGCCTTCGCGAAGGCTTCGAGATAGGGATCTGCCGGAGAGATCATCAGGTGGCAGTCGAAAAAGGCTTTTGCGTAGGGGCGCAGCGACTTGATGACATCCGGACCGAAGGAGATATTGGGTACGAAGTGCCCGTCCATGACGTCGAGGTGAACCCAATCGGCGCCCGCTTCCACGACATCGCGCACTTCCTGGCCGAGTTTCGAAAAATCGGCGGCGAGAATTGAAGGGGCAATGCGGATGGGGAGCGTCATTTGGCAGGTCTCCGGCTGTCTCGCGCCTGCTCTATCATCGCTTCGTCAGTGGGACAATCGTAAGGATACGTCACTCGGTCGAGAGACGAACCGGCGTGAATGCCCCATTTCTCCATTCCTGAAGCTGAAGCGGATTGGCGGCGAGTTCGTGCCCGTCATCGAAATCGATAGCGCCGATCACCGTCGGAAAGGAAGCCTCGACGAGGATTTCCGTCAGCGGCTTGTTCTCTGCTGCGGCGCTGGCGATCGCGTGGCGGGCGAGTTCCACCGCGGCGTAGGAAGGCAGCATATAACCCTCGGGAGTTATGTTCCGGGCCGCAAGGGCAGCGACTGCCTGCGCCGCTTCTGGCAACGCGGCGTAATCGGGAAGGGCCGCCGCAAGCACGCCTTCGCGCAGCGGAACGGGGCGATCGGCAGCTCTCAGCGTATCGCCGCCGAGGATGGTCAGCGGAATATTCTCCGCCGCGGCGTCGCGCGCGATAATCGCTATGTCGTTCCGATCGCCGCCGATCATCACATGCGTCGCGCCCGCCCTTGCAAGCCGGCGCACCAGCGCGATCTGCTGCTCCTGGCCGGGGCGGAACGTATCGGTGAAGACCGGCGTGATCCCTCCGCCCTCCAGCCTTTGGCGCACCGCGCTCGCGAGCTCCCGGCCGTAGATCGTGCCGTCCTCGATCACCGCGACCGGATGAGCTTTCCAATCCGAAAGAATGATTTCGGAAAGCGTTTCCGCCTCGTCGCCTTCGACCGGCGCCATGCGGAAGAAAGACCAGCCGCCACGCATCGCGTCTTCCATCAGGATTTTCGAACGAACGGAGATGCTGATGGCCGGAATGCTTGCATTCTTCAGCACCGGCAGTGCTTCGGAAAGCGTCTCGACGCAAAGAAAGCCGATGGCGATTTCGACCTTGGCGGCCGCTAGCTGGTCTGCGAGCGCCGCTCCGGTTCCCGTCTCGCAGGCTTCGTCAACTTCGACGAGCCGGTCGCCGCCGGCCGTCGCTGCCGCACGCGCGCCTTCCAGAACCTGGGTGCCGAGGAGGGCGTATGGCCCGCTTTTCGGCGCCACCACGCCGATGACCGCGGCGGATGCCGCATTGTGGGCGAATGCCGATGCCAGGACGAGGGCGGTGGCGATGCGTCTCAACGTCATGATTTCCTAAGCCCTTGCTTAACCGCGTTTTAGCGTGCTGATCGCCTGCGTCAAAGAGAATCGGCTATAGGGGATATCGCCGGAAACCAAAAGCTTTGGCGCCGCTCTGGAAATGGTCTATCGGTGCCACGATATCCGGCGTAACATTGAGGGACTTCCCGGTCCCACGGAGAATTTTTTGACGGACCAGCAGCTCCTCACGCCCGCTCTCTATCGCAATGCCATGGCGCGATATGCCGGCCATGTGCAGGTGGTCGCCACGGAACATGAAGGCGTCAGGCGCGGCGTTACCGTGACCGCGGCCTGTTCCGTTTCCGACAACCCGCCGACGGTGCTCGTGTGCCTCAACGGCAGCAACGAGAACAATGCGATTTTCGAGAAGAGCGGAGTCTTCGCCCTGAATTCGCTGGCCGCTCATCATGAGGCACTGGCGACCGCCTTTGCGGGCCTGAGCGGCGTGGCCGTCGACGAGCGATTCGCGATGGGCGAATGGCGCAAGCTCGTAACCGGCGCGCCGGTTCTTTCCGATGYGGTCGTCTCCTTCGATTGCCGGCTTGTCGACATCAAGCCGGTCTCGACCCATTTCGTCATGTTCGGAGAAGTGGTCGGGCTGCATTTCGGCCCGCACAACCCGTCGCTCATCTATCTGGACCGGGATTTCCGCACTCTGTAGACTTGCTCCCAAAAAGGGAGAACTTATGCCGCCGCTACCCGCCTCGATCGAGGAAACCATCGCGCTACTAAGCCGCGAGGATTACCTTGCCGGCCGGGCGCTTGCCACTGTGGTCTTCTTAGCGCTCCAGATGAAGCGGCCGCTGTTCCTCGAAGGCGAGGCAGGGGTCGGCAAGACTGAGATCGCAAAGACGCTGGCAAAGGCGCTGCAGCGTCCGCTGATCCGGCTGCAGTGCTATGAGGGCCTCGATGTCTCCTCAGCCGTCTACGAATGGAACTATCCCGCGCAGATGCTGGATATCCGCCTTTCCGAAGCTGTGGGCATCAAGGATCGCAAGAAGCTCGAGAGCGACCTCTTCTCCGAACGCCACCTCATCCGCCGGCCGGTGCTACAGGCGCTCGGGCAGGCCGGCGAACCGGCTCCGGTCTTCCTGATCGACGAACTCGACCGCACCGACGAGGCCTTTGAAGCCTTTCTTTTGGAAGTGCTTTCCGATTTTCAGGTGACGATCCCCGAATTCGGAACGATCAAGGCAACCGAACCGCCGATCGTCGTCATCACCACCAACCGCACGCGGGAGATCCATGATGCGCTGAAGCGGCGCTGTCTCTATCATTGGGTGGATTATCCGGATGCGGAGCAGGAGCTTGAAATCGTCCGGCGCAAGGCGCCGCAATGCGGTGAGATCCTGTCGCGGCAGATCGTTGCCTATGTGCAGAAGCTGAGAACGCTCGACCTCTTCAAGAACCCCGGCGTGGCCGAGACGATCGACTGGGCGACGGCGCTGACCGAACTCGACCGCGTCGCGCTCGATCCGGAAACCATCGCGGATACGCTGGGCACGCTCCTGAAGTATCAGGATGATATTGCGCGCATCCAGGGCGGCGAGGGCGCGCGCGTGCTTTCCGAGGTGAAAGCTGAGCTTACAGCGGCGGGTTGAGCCATGGGTGACGGGCCCGAGAACGGAATCATCATTCCACCGGCCCTTGCCGGCGATGGGCGGATCGCGGACAATCTCGTCTATTTTTCCCGTGTGTTGCGCCGGGCCGGGCTGAAGACCGGTCCCGCGGCTGCCGCCGATGCGATCGAAGCGGTCGATGCGATCGGCATCGGCTCCCGCGAGGAATTCCATGCGGCGCTTTCGGCCGTCTTTGTGAAAAGACATGAGGACCAGGTGGTCTTCGACGAAGCCTTCCGGCTCTTCTGGCGGTCGCGCGACCTCGTCGGCAAGATGATCGCCATGATGTCTCCGAAAACGACCGGCCGCGAGCAGGAGAAGCAGCGCGCGGGCAGCGCCCGTGTAGCCGATGCGCTGGTGGCGGAGCGGCCCGAGACGACGGACCGCAAGATGCCGCCCGAAATCGAGATCGACGCCCGCTTCACGACTTCCGGTTCGGAAATGCTGAGGCAGATGGATTTCGCCCAGATGACGACGGCCGAGCTCGCCGCCGCGCGCCGGGAGCTTGCACGGCTTGCGCTGCCGCTCGATGAAGTCGCGACCCGCCGCTTCCGGGCGTCGACGCATTCGCGGAAGATCGACCCGCGCGCCACCATGCGGCAGGCGATGCGGAGCGGCGGCGACCTCATTCTTCCGCGCTTCCGGGAGCGAAAGCAGACGCCGCCGCCGCTGGTGGTGTTGGCTGATATTTCCGGCTCCATGAGCCAGTACACCCGCATATTCCTGCATTTCCTGCATGCCCTGACCGAAAAGCGCACTCGCGTACACACCTTCCTGTTCGGCACGCGGCTGACAAACGTCACCCGTCAGATGCGCCGTCGTGATCCGGACGAGGCGTTGGCGGCTTGTGCGGCAGCGGTTCGCGACTGGTCGGGAGGCACGAGGATCGGCGCGACGCTGGCCGAATTCAATCGTCTGTGGTCGCGCCGCGTGCTGGGGCAGGGCGCCGTAGTGCTGCTGATTACCGATGGACTGGAGCGCGAAGGGGTAGAGCAGCTCGAGACCGAGATCGATCGGCTGCACCGCTCCTGCCGTCGCCTGATCTGGCTCAATCCGCTGCTCCGCTTCGACGGTTTCGAGGCGCGTGCACGCGGAGTGCGAGCCATGCTGCCGCATGTGGACGAATTTCGCGCAGTTCATAATCTTCAATCGCTGGCGGACCTTGCGGCGGCGCTTTCGGATCAACATGTAAAGTCTGCCGATCCAAGACGTTTTCTCGACTCGGCAGGAGGACCGCATGACCGACCTCGATACGCTTGATCCTCTAATCACCGCCGAAACGTGGAAGAATGCGGGCCGCGATGTGGCGGTCGCCACGGTCATCGAAACCTGGGGTTCCGCCCCCAGGCAGGCCGGCAGCCACCTTGTCATCGATGGCGAGGGCAATTTCGAGGGCTCCGTCTCCGGTGGCTGCGTCGAAGGCGCCGTGATTGCCGAGGCACTGGATGTGATTGCTTCCGGGCAGCCGAAAATGCTGGAGTTTGGCGTAGCCGACGAGACCGCCTGGCGTGTCGGCCTCTCCTGCGGCGGCAGGATCAAGGTCTATCTCGAAAGGCTTGGCTAATGGATGTGCAGGCATTGAAGGCGCTGAATGCCGCGCGGCAGGCGCGCCGGGCGGCCATTCTCGTAACCGACCTCGGGGACGGCGACGGACGCGTGATCCTTGAAGGAGACAAGGTCGACGGGCTGCTGGGCGAGTCTGTCCATGCGGCCCTTCGCACCGGCAAGTCTTCCACACTCGAAGCCGAAGGCCGGTCCTATTTTCTGAACGTACATCTGCCGCCGCCGCGCATCGTTGTGATCGGCGCCGTCCACATCAGCCAGGCTCTGGCGCGGATGGCTCCGGTTGCCGGCTATGATCTTACCATCATCGACCCGCGCACGGCCTTCGCCACGGGTGAGCGCTTTGAAGGCGTCGATCTCGTCGCCGATTGGCCTGAAGATGTCTTGAAGAAGCGCCCGCTCGACGCATACACGGCGCTCGCCGCCGTCACGCACGATCCGAAGATCGACGATTATGCGATCTCGGAAGCACTCCGTACCGGCTGCTTCTACGTGGGCGCGCTCGGAAGCCGGAAGACCCATGCGAAAAGGGTGGAACGGCTCAAGGAAATGGGTCGCTCGGGCGAGGAGATCGCTCGAATCGCCGCTCCGATCGGCCTGGACATCGGTGCTTCCACGCCGGCTGAAATCGCACTCGCCACCCTTGCCCAGATCGTCCAGGCCTTCCGCCGTCGCGATCTCGTCAGCGATCTCGTCACCGGGGAGTGACCGAAATGCCGTTCGGCACCTTCGAGCTTCGGAACGCGGAAGGGGTGGTGCTTGCCCACAGCATCCGTCTGTCCAGCGGTCGGCTCTCAAAGGGACATGTGCTGACGGTCAATGACATCGAGACCCTGGTGGGAGAGGGTATCGATAGCGTGGTCGCGCTGAGGGTGGGACCGGATGACCTGCTGGAAGACGAAGCCTCCCGCGAGATCGCCAATGCGATCGCTCCGGATTACCTGCGCTTCTCCGAGGCCACCACCGGCCGCGTGAACGTTTATGCAAAGATCGACGGCATCTTCGTGGCGGACAAGGCTGTCGTGGACGAACTGAACCGCATCGATCCAGCGATCACGCTGGCCTGTCTCGCCGATCATGTGCCTGTGCGGACCGGTGACATGGTCGCGACCGTGAAGATCATTCCGCTGGCGGTATCGCGGGACAAGGTGAGGGCCGCTACCGGTCTCCTTTCGAGGTCGACCGCCTTCGAGGTGAAACCCTACCGTCCCCGTACGGTGACATTGGTGGCTACGGAATTGCCATCGCTGAAAACTTCCGTGATGGATCGCACCGCGCGGCTGCTGGAGCAACGGCTTTCGATTTCCGGTAGCCGGCTCATTAATGAGAGAAGAGTTCCTCACGCAACGGAACCGCTTGCTGAAACGCTTCGGCAGGTTACGCGCGATCGAAATGACGAGCGGGCGATGATCATCGTCTTCGGAGCCTCGGCCGTGGCCGATTTCGACGATGTCATCCCCGCCGCGATCCGAGCAGCCGGCGGCGAGGTGGAGCATGTCGGAATGCCGGTGGACCCCGGAAACCTGTTGGTGCTTGGCCGGATCGGTGAGACCCCGGTGGTCGGCGCGCCGGGTTGTGCGCGCTCGCCGAAGGAAAACGGTTTCGACTGGGTGCTGAACCGCCTGCTGGTCGGTGAAGAGCCTACCGCATTCGACATTCAGGGCATGGGCGTCGGGGGGCTGCTGATGGAAATCCCGTCAAGACCGCAGCCGCGCGATGTGAAGGCACGCAAGCCGCACGACGTCACGGTCGGAGGACTTCTGCTGGCTGCGGGTCAGGCGCGACGAATGGGGCAGGGCGGTCCCCACAAGCTGCTTGCGGAATTCGAGGGCGTACCGCTCGTGCGCCGGACGGCCGCCATGCTGGCCGCCAGCCAGCTTGATCCGGTCGTGGCCGTCGTCGGCCATCGCCGCGAGGAAATCGAGGAAAGCCTTACGGGCCTTGATCTGGGCGTGGTCTTCAACCCGGATTATGCCTCCGGTATGGCCAGCTCGCTGATTGCCGGGTTCTCCGTGCCGGCCATGAAACCCTGCGACGGYGTGCTGGTGATGCTGGCGGACATGCCGGGCATCACGGCGGGGCACCTGGATAAGCTCGTCTCGGCCTTCAAGGAAGCCGGCGGCGGYGTGATCGTCCGATCCGTATCGGATGGCAAGCGCGGTAATCCCATTATCCTGCCGCGCGCCACTTTCGATGCCGTGATGAGGCTCGAAGGCGATGTCGGCGCGCGGGCCCTCATTGAAAGTTCTGGATTGCCGATGCTCGATATTGATATAGGGCCTGCGGCACATCTTGATGTGGATACGCCCGAAGCCGTGACGGCCGCCGGCGGGGTTCTCAAGAGGTAAGTTTGTGGATAACGCGGCAATCGAAGAGATGTTCGAAGGGCTGGGCCCGGTTTCGATCCGCCGGATGTTCGGCGGCAAGGGCATCTATCACCAAGGCCTGATCGTCGGGATCGAGCTGCGTGGGGAGATGCTGCTCAAGGCGGACGAGGTGAGTGCCCCGGAATTCGAAGAGGCCGGCGCGCGTCAATGGGTCTACGAGAACAAGAAGAAGACGCCGGTGGCGATGCCCTACTGGTCGATACCCGAGGATGCGTTCGATGATCCGGACATCATGGCGAAATGGGTGCGGTTGGCCTATGAGGCCGCTATGCGGGCCAAGTAAGTCCGCGTCAACGGAAACCACCGACGGGTAGCGCCTCGATCGCTGCCTTGGCGAAGGCGGAAAGCGGCTCCGGCAGTTCGCTGCGATCGAACMAGCCGAAATCCGAAAGCTTGTCCGGCTCCGTCAGCCGTGGCTCGCCACTGAATTCATCGGCGACGTAAAGCAATGAAATCCAGTGCTGATTGTCGGATGGTGTAATGAGTTCGGCCGAACCGATGAGCTTTATCCGCCGGATCTCCAGCCCGGTTTCTTCCTCGGCCTCGCGGCGCGCCGCCGCTTCCGCGGGTTCCATGAAGTCGACTTTCCCGCCGACGATGCTCCAGTGGCCGGCCTCGGGAGCGCGCATGCGCTTGTAGAGAAGGATCTTGCGGTCACGCAAAATGACCAGGCCCACGCCGAGGCCCGGAAAATCGATGCCGGGCATGCTCATCGGCTGTCAGGCCTTGGCGTTGGCGGCAATCAGCATGAAGGCGGGGATATCGTCGCCGAAGCCAACCGGTGTCGGGCCGTCGTCGTGATCGCGATGATGGCGCGAGCGGCGTTCGCGATGATCGTCGTTGGCCGGGTTCGGCCGCGTGTTGCGGTTGCCGGTCTGCGGCCTTCTGTTGTCGGCCTTGCGCTCCGATTTCACGTTTTCCACTCTCGCTTCCACGAATACCTCGTCGGCGTCCATCTGGTTGTCCCGGCTCTTCGCGTCAGCCTTCTGACCCGAATCACCCCGCTTGCCGCGGCCGCGCTCCTTATCACGGTCGCGACCCTTGCGGCCACGTCCTTCGTCTCGGCTCTCCACAGCAGGCGGCAATGCCGAAAGATCGCCGTTCAGCCATTCGATTTTTTCGCCGATCAGCTTTTCGATGGCATCGACATATTTGGTATCGCTGCGGGTTACGATGGTAAACGCACGGCCCGAACGGCCCGCGCGGCCGGTACGGCCGATGCGGTGGACGTAATCTTCAGCATGGATCGGAACGTCGAAGTTGAAGACGTGGCTGACGTCGGGAATGTCGAGGCCGCGCGCGGCGACGTCGGAAGCGACGAGCAGCTGAATATTGCCGTCCTTGAAGTTGGCCAACATGGTCATGCGCGAGCGCTGGTCCATGTCGCCGTGCAGCGCGCCGACCGAGAAACCGTGCCGCTCGAGCGAACGGAAGAGGTCGGACACGTCCTTCTTGCGGTTGCAGAAGATGATCGCGTTCTTCAGGTCGTCCTGGGCGCGGATGAGATCGCGCAAGGCGGCGCGCTTCTCATAATCCTTGTGATGCGAAGCGACCAGGCGCTGCGTCACAGTCTTCGCGGTCGAGGAGGGTTTCGCTACCTCGATCCGTTCCGGATTCTGCAGGAAACGGTCTGCCAGCTTCTGGATTTCTGGGGGCATGGTGGCCGAGAAGAACAGCGTCTGCCGGGTAAAGGGGATCATCTTGGCGATCCGCTCGATATCCGGGATGAAGCCCATGTCGAGCATGCGGTCGGCTTCATCGATGACCAGGATTTCGACGCCGGTCATCAGCAGTTTGCCGCGCTCGCAATGGTCCAGCAGACGGCCCGGTGTTGCGATCAGGACATCCGCGCCGCGCTCGAGCTTGCGGTCCTGTTCCTCGAAGGAGACGCCGCCGATCAGCAGCGCGACATTAAGCTTGTGGTTCTTGCCGTATTTCTCGAAGTTCTCCGCCACCTGGGCGGCAAGTTCGCGGGTCGGCTCGAGGATCAGCGTGCGCGGCATGCGCGCCCTGGCGCGGCCCTTTTCGAGCAGCGTCAGCATGGGCAGCACGAAGGAGGCTGTCTTGCCGGTGCCGGTCTGTGCGATACCGCAGATATCGCGGCGCTGCAGGGCATGGGGAATCGCGCCGGCCTGGATCGGTGTCGGCACCGAATAGCCCGCATCGGTGACAGCGGATAGGACTTTCTGGCTCAGGCCAAGATCAGCAAATGTGGTCAAAGGGAATTCTGTTTCCGTTTCGGTTCGTGAAGAACACTTATGGTCGATGCACGGGGCGTGCGCGACAACTGGCGGCGACATAGGCCCAAAATGCCTGAAAGTCAAGGAAACTCGCCGGATCGGCAGCTATATTGGTGAACGCAATGATGATGGAGGCGAGCCGGCTATATTTCCGGCCCTCGAAGTAATGCTTTTGGTCAATTCAGGTAACTGGTGAGTTTCATGCCGGCATTGAGAAAACGAGCCGGATCGACGGCATTGCCCTCGCGCCTCACCTCGTAATGCACGTGCGGTCCGGTCGAGCGTCCGGTCGAGCCGGCAAGGCCGACGACATCGCCTGCGGCGATCTTGTCCCCGATCTTCACGAGCACCCGGGACATATGGCCGTAGCGGGTCGTGATGCCTTGGCCATGGTCGATCTCGACCATGTTTCCATAACCGCCTGAGGGGCCAGCGGCGATGATTTCGCCGGCACCGGTGCTCAGCACTCTGGCGCCAGTCTCGGCTTGAAAGTCGATGCCGGCGTGAAGGGCAAGCCGCCCGAGGAAGGGGTCGATGCGATTGCCGAAACGGCTGGTAACGCTGCGCCCCGGAGCCGGGTTGCCGAAGGGGAGTGCGCGCGCCGTCTCGCGCATGTTTTCCAGCCTGCTGAGCGCGGTATCCAGTTCGTTGAGCGAGGCGTCGAAGGCGCTGGCGCTGGTCATCGGTTCGACGAACGGACCGCCGAGACCTTTTTCCGGCGAGGTCGGCGAGGTTTCGACTTCGACGCCGGTGCGGCGCATGATGGCGGCCATGGCGGCGGCGGTCTCGGATGCGTCTGTCGTGAGATTGGCGATCCTGGCGAATTGTTCCTTTTCGACTGCCTTGAGCGAAAGCGTGACCTGGGAGAAGACCCGGTCGGCGCGATCGGCCATGTTTTCCCTGAGAGGCGCATAGGCAAGCGCATTACCGATCGGAGCGGCGCTCGGCGGTTTCTTGTCGCGCAGAAGGTTCTCGATCGCCTGGATTCCGCCGCTGAGCGCGGCTTGCCGGGGTTTGCCGGACGGCTCCCCGTCAGTCCCCTCGATAGCAGGCTGCTTTATCTCGGGCATCTGCAGACCCTGTTCCTCCGCGCGTTCGAGAAGCGAGCCGAGCTTGCCGTGACGGGAGAAAAGCGCGTTCTGCTGCTCGAGAAGTTTTTCGACCTTGCGCTCCACCACCTGCTGATCGAGGAGCTGGCGGGAGGTGAGGCGGTCGAGCTGGGCGCGCAGCGCAGCGATGCGATCCTCGTAGTCGTACTGCATGCGCGCCTGACGGGCCATCGTGGCGCCGATCAGGTCGTCGCGGACGACGAGATAGGTGGTGGCGGCGAGATAGCCGATCGACATCGTGCCGAGAAAGCAGAAGGTCAGCGCGGCCATCCATGGCCGAACCGTCATGTGTCGGATCTTCTCGCCACTGGCGAGTATGAGGACGTGCTGATGCTTCCGCTTCCCAAAAACACGGTTTTCGGTTCGGTTTGCCACCTGCTTCTCCCGGAAAATCGACTCGTGAGTGACCGTCTGTCGGTTCCGGAATTACACAATTTTAAGGTTAACAAAGCCTTAGCTGCGCGCCTTCGCCATAGATCGAAACTTCAGGCATTACTGGTGGAGGTGAGCGACCGATAGAAGGAGGGCGTGAGACCGGCCTCGGCGCGGGCGAGATCATTGAAGGGAGGCTTCAAGGACCCGCGGAAGTTGGACCTTACGAGCTCCTTGAACGTCGCTGCCGGATCTTTCCGTTCGCGAGCGCAGAGAAACCGGAACCATTTCGCGCCGATCGCCACATGGCCCTTCTCGTCGTTGTAGATGACGTCGAGCACCGCGGCACTTTCGAGATCGCCGGTTTCGCGCATCTTCGCCTGGAGCGATGGCGTGACGTCGAGGCCCCGCGCTTCCAGAATGAGCGGTACCACCGCGAGCCTGGCCGTGAGATCGTTGCGGGTGGAGTGAGCCGCCTGCCACAGCCCGTCATGGGCGGGCATGTCCCCATAGTCGGCGCCCATATCGTTGAGCCGAGCACGAACCATGCGGAAATGCTTCGCCTCCTCGAACGCAACCTGCATCCAGCCATCGAAGAAGGAGTTCGGCACCGGCTCGGTCGCAAACCGCGCGACGATATCAAGCGCCAGATCGACTGCGTTGAGTTCGATATGGGCGATCGCGTGCAGGAGCGCGATGCGGCCGTTCGTGGTGTGAAGCGAACGTTTCTCGACTGCCTTGGGAGGGACGAGCTCGGGTTTTTCCGGCCGTCCGGGACGATCGAGCAGCGGCGGGTCGAGTGGCGAACGCAACGAAAGCCTGCGCTCGAACCAGCGCGTTGCGGTCTCCTGGGCGAGCCGCGTCTTGATGTCGAGGTCGGCGCTTGCGATTGCGGTGGTCGCACCGCCGCGCAACGAGGTGATGGTGAATTCGCCCGGCATATGAAACTCCGCCTCAAAGAGCCTTCACGGCAGCCAGCACCTCTTCGGCATGGCCGGCGACCTTGACCTTCGGCCAGATTCTGGCGATCCGCCCGTCGGCGGCGATCAGGAAGGTGGTGCGCACGACCCCCATGAAAGTGCGTCCGTACATGCTTTTCTCCTTCCAGACGCCGTAGAGATTGGCGACCTCCGTCTCCTCGTCCGAACCGAGGACGACGGATAGGCTGTGCTTCTTCGCGAACTTGTCATGTCTGGCAACGGAATCCGGAGAGATGCCGATCACGGCCGCGCCTGCTGCCTCGAACTCGGGAAGAAGAGCGGTGAAGGCGATCGATTCGGCCGTGCAGGCTGTCGTGTCGTCCTTCGGGTAGAAGTAGAGCACGACCGGCCGTCCGCGAAAATCGCTTAACGAGACGGTGCCGCCTCCGTCGCGGGGCAAGGAGAAATCCGGGGCCACATCGCCGAGCGCCAAGTCCGACATCAAATTCCTTTCTTTCGCCAGTATATTGAGTGATTGTCGCCGCAATCGATATATAGTGGCCGCGCGAACGTCCAGATCGGTCGGATTCTGGGCGCGCTTGGTAATACCGGATTCTCAGGAACATATGGCGGAAATTCGCGGAGAAAGGGTCAGCTTCAGCAGGGATGAAATCGTTCCGCTGCATGAACTTCCCTCTGCGCAGACCGAGGATCCCATCATCGTCCATTGCCCGGCGCCACGCTCCCGCGTGAAGCGCACCTGCAAGATAGTGGCGCTTTTCCTGCTGCTGGTGCTGCTTGCCTGCGGCAGCGCGATCTTCGCCATTGAAGGCGGAGCGGTGGACAGCACGCTTTCGGCCCGCGCGCAGACAGCCCTCAACGATGCGATCGGGCCGCGCTACAGGGCGACCGTCGGCTCGACAGTGCTGCGTTTCGATTCGAGCCTGCGTCTTGCGCTGGAGGCGCGGGACGTGGATATCGTTGAGAAGGCGAGCGGCGAGCATTTCAGCCGCGCGGGCGCCATGCGCATCGCGATCGATCCGCTCGCGCTGATCGGCGGGCGCGTTTCCATCAAGCATATCGAGGCGGATGCCATCAGCATCGATATGGCGCATCTGCCCTCCGGCGATCCGGTTCCCCTGTCGCAGGTGCGGGTCGATGCCATGCCGGCTCTGCTCGAACAGGCTTTCCAGCGCCTCGACGAGGCCAATGGCCTCATCGAACGAACCGGCACGGATTCGATGACCATCTCGGGCATCGACCTGGTCTTCCCGGCAGCGCCCGGCGAGAAACCGCTCACCCTGGTCGTCGACGGTCTGGTGGTTACGCGCAGCGAGCAGAGCGTGATCGAGGTCAAGGGGGAGGTGAGCCTGGACGGTCGCCCGGCACAGCTCACCGCGACGGCAAATGCCATCAACGGCGTGGCCAGCTCGCTTTCGGCAAAGCTGACGGGCCTCGATGCGACGCCCTTTCTGCTGCAGCGGATGGAGAACGGCGCGCCGCGCGAGGGGCTGACCGGTTCTGTGAACCTCGATCTCTCCGCCGTCCGCGCCAGGGAAAATTCCGAGCCGCGCATTTCCGCGGTATTGCGCCAGTCGGCGGGCGAGTTCTATTTCGACGGTGTGGCGCAGGAATTCTCCGGCGCGGAGATCAATGTCGCCTACGATTTCGCAAAGAATTCCATCGAGATATTGAAGTCGCAGGCGCGTTTCGGCCCGACCAGCTTGCCGATCACCGGAGCCGTCGTCGATCTCAACCGGCTCGACCCGAATGAGACGCGGCCGGGATACGGCCTCGATCTGCTGGTTAGCGGCGGAGTGGCTGCCGCCGAGAATTCCTCGGAGGAGCCGACGCGATTCGATTTGAAGGCGGGTGGGCGATATCTGTCGGAAGCGCGCGAGCTGCAGGTGGATGACATGCTGGTCTCCAGTCCGCGCGGCACCATGGCCGGCTCGCTGATGATCCGCTTCGGCGAACAATCGCCCGAGATCAGCTTCGGCGCGCGCCTTCCGAGCATGGAGGTCACGGGGGTCAAGCAGCTATGGCCGTTCTGGATGGCCAGGAACCCGCGCACCTGGGTCGCCGAAAACATGTTCGGCGGCACTGTCACCAACGGATCGATCGCCGTCTTCATTCCGGCCGGCCGGATGCATGGGCCGGGCATCCCGCTGGAACTCGACGAAAACGAGCTTCGGATCAGCTTCGATATTGCCGACGCGCGACTGGACCTGCCGGGCCACATTCCCCCGCTGCGCGACATAGCCGGGCATTTCGATCTGAAGGGCGAGGCGCTGAACGTTTCCGTCGCGAACGCCAGGTCTTATTTTCCTTCCGGACGCGCGGTGAGCGTGGATGGCGGTACCTTCGCCATCGCCTCGACCTACAGCAAGCCGCTCATGGCCGATCTCGCCGTCAAGGTATCGGGCTCCGCCGACGCCCTGACGGAACTGGCAAATTTCCAGCCGCTCAACGCGCTGAAAGGCACCGGTTTCAAGCCGGAGGATTTCGCCGGCGGAGCCAAGGCGGACGTCAAGGCGCGTTTCGGCCTGATTTCCAATCAGAACCCGCCGAAGCCCACGTGGAATGCCCATCTCAATCTCGATGATGTGGACCTTCTGCCGGAGCTTTCCGGCCGTCGCTTCGGCGGGCTTACCGGTACATTCGATGTCGATACCGAGGCGGCGCGGCTCGCGGTCAAGGGCACGGTCGACGATGTTCCGGCGGATATAAAGCTCGTGGAGCCGGTGGGTACTGTTTCCAAGGTCCAGCGCGAGCGGGTCATCAAGGCCACCCTCAACGACGAACAGCGCGAGCGCTTGGCGCCCGGGCTTTCCGATATCGTGGAGGGCACGATCGCGGCGGAGCTGACATGGCTCGACGAGCGCCGGCAGGCAGTCTCGCTCGACCTGACGCGCGCGGCGCTTTCGGTGCCGTGGCTTGGCTGGACAAAGGGCAGCGGGATCGGCGCCACGGCGAAGTTCGAACTATCGAGCGAGGGTAACCGCGCGGATCTCCGCAGTTTCGACCTGAAGGGCGACGGCTTCGGCGCTCGCGGAAATCTGACGCTCATCGATGACGGACTGACAGCCGCGGAATTCTCCCGAGTGAAGCTTTCGCCCGCAGACGATTACAGCGTTGCCGTTAAGCGGGCGAAAGGCGCCTATGACATCTCGATCTCGGGAGCGGTGGCGGATATCAGGCCGGTCATCACACGGTTGAAGGCCGATAACGGAGGAAACAAGGAGGACGCCGGCAGGGCAACCATTCGCGCCAAGCTCGACCGGATGATCGGCTTTGGCGATGAAAGCCTTTCCAACGTCTCGCTTCTGTTTTCCGTTCGCGACGGCGAGGTCTCCTCGGCTGACTTCTCCGGTGTGACGGGCAGCGGACAGGCGGTCGTGAGCGAGATGAGCCGCGGCAACACGATATCGATCACCAGCGGAGACGCGGGAGCTGTCGCCCGCTTCATGGACCTCTACAACAACATGCGCGGCGGTCTTCTGAACCTGCGGCTGAGGGCACAGCAGGGTAATGCCTGGGGCGGCTCGATCGATATCCGCAGCTTCTCCCTCGTCAATGAATCCCGGCTTCAATCCATGGTGTCCACGCCGGTGGGCAAGGATGGCCGCAGCCTCAACTCGGCGGTCAAGCGGGATATCGATGTCAGTTCGGCCAAATTCCAGCGCGGCTTTGCCCGGCTCGTCTACCGCAACGGATCGCTCGCGGTCGACAATGGTGTCGTGCGCGGCGAACAGATCGGCGCGACCTTCCAGGGCGTATTGCGCGACGCGGCCGGCAATATGGGGATGACCGGAACCTTCATGCCAGCTTACGGCTTGAACCGCCTATTTGCCGAATTGCCGCTGATCGGCATCTTTCTCGGCAATGGCACCGATCGCGGCCTCCTCGGCATCACCTTCAAGTTGGAAGGCCCATTCGATACGCCGAAGCTGACAGTCAATCCGCTTTCGCTGATCGCGCCGGGCGTCTTCCGGCAGATCTTCGAGTTCCAGTAAAGAAAAAGGCCGCAACAGCGGCCTTTTTCAATGAGATTCATGATCCGCTCAGACAGGGCGGATCAGGAAGTGCTTCTTCTTGCCGAGCGAAAGCTTGATGACTGCATCCGCAGTCAGCTCTCCCGAACCGACGATCCTCCGCTCGTCCGTGACGGCTTCATCGTTGATGCGTACCGCGCCGCCCTGGACATGCCGCCGGGCTTCGCCGTTCGAGGCGGCAAGCCCCGCCTTGACCATGAGGGAGAGCAGGCCGATGCCGGCATCGAGCTCTGCACCCGGAATTTCGACCGAAGGCAGATTTTCGGAAAGAGCACCTTCCTCAAAGGTCTTTCGCGCCGTCTCCGCAGCTTCCTCGGCTGCGGTCCGGCCGTGCAGCATGGCGGTAACCTCGGTGGCGAGGATCTTCTTGACCTCGTTGATTTCCGAGCCGGCGAGAGCCGAAAGGCGAGCGATCTCGTCCATCGGCAGCGTCGTGAACAGCTTGAGGAAGCGGATCACGTCACCGTCTTCTGTATTGCGCCAGTACTGCCAGAAGTCATAGACGGGCAGGAGATCCTTGTTCAGCCAGACGGCACCGGATGCGGATTTACCCATCTTCGCCCCCGACGAAGTTGTCAGCAGCGGCGAGGTGAGCGCGTAAAGCTGCGGCGTGCCCATGCGGTGGCCGAGATCRATGCCGTTGACGATATTGCCCCACTGGTCCGAGCCGCCCATCTGCAGACGGCAGCCGTAGCGGCGGCTCAGTTCGACGAAGTCGTACGCCTGGAGAATCATGTAGTTGAATTCCAGGAAGGAAAGCGACTGCTCGCGGTCGAGGCGGGTCTTCACGCTGTCGAAGGACAGCATGCGGTTAACCGAGAAGTGCCGGCCAACGTCCCGAAGGAATTCCAGGTAGTTCAGCGGCCGCAGCCATTCGGCATTGTTGACCATGAGCGCCGGATTGCCGGACTTTTCGTAATCCAGGTAGCTGGAGAAGACGTGCTTCAGTGAAGTGATGTTCTCCTCGATTATGTCGACCGTCATCAACTTGCGCGCCTCTTCCTTGAAGGAGGGATCGCCGACCATGCCGGTGCCGCCACCCATCAGCGAAATGGCGCGATGGCCGGTCGCCTGGAGCCAATGAAGCATCATGATCTGCGTGAGGTGGCCGACATGCAGGCTCGATGCCGTCGGATCGTAGCCGATATAGGCCGTCACGGTTTCCTTCGAAAACAGTTCGTCGAGACCAGCCTCGTCGGAGATCTGGTGGATGAAGCCGCGTTCGTCGAGCGTGCGGAGAAAATCGGATTTGAACCTGGACATGATTGATCCCTGGAAGGACTTGTTTTTGATTTTGCGAGGCGGCGTCTAGCATTGTTTTTTCGCATAATCACTTCAAAAGTGATTCTGGGTGAGATCAATGAACGGAATGAAAACGGCAATCGGCCTGATGAGCGGCACCTCGATGGATGGCATCGATGTGGCGCTGCTTGCGACCGACGGCGAGGGCAGGGTGGAGCGCGGCGCGTTTCTCGGCGTTCCCTATGATCCCGCATTCCGCGACCGATTGAAGCTCGCGCTCGATGAGGCCAGGGAAATCCGGGTGAGGACGGAACGGCCGGGTGATCTCGCCGCGATCGAGAAGGAGTTGACTTTAAGGCACGCGGAAGCCGTGCGCCTGTTTCTCGAAGGGAATGGCTTGAGTGCTGCCGATATCGACGTGATCGGTTTTCACGGCCAGACGGTTCTGCATCGGCCCGACGAGGCGCTGACCGTCCAGATCGGCGACGGAAAACTATTGGCCACAGAGACCGGAATACCCGTTGTCTACGACATGCGGGCGAAGGACATGGAGCATGGAGGGCAGGGCGCGCCGCTGGTGCCGGCCTATCACGCAGCTCTGGCGCAAGGGCTCGCAGCGAGGGAGGCGCCGGTCTGCTTCGTCAATATCGGCGGCATTTCCAACCTTACCTTCATCGGCCGTGACGGCACGATCCTCGCCTATGACAGCGGCCCCGGCAACACGCTGATCGATCAGTGGGTGGAGACGCATGCCGGCATCCCCTATGACCAGGGCGGGATGATCGCCTCGGAAGGCGGCATCGTCGCCGCGCTTGCGGAACGCTATCTTTCGAACCCCTTCTTTACCGCTGCGACAAGGCGCTCACTCGATCGCAACGACTTTCTGCCGCCGAAGGGCAGCGAAGCGGAACTCGCCGACGGAGCGCGCACGCTCGCCTATGTCGCGGCGGCCGCGATCCTCAAATCGGCGTCGCATCTGCCGGAGCGCCCGGCGCTTTACATCATCTGCGGCGGTGGAAGGCTGAACCGGGTGCTGATGGGGGATCTCGCGGCCCTTGCGGGAGAGCAGAATGCCCGTGTGATCACCGCGGAAGAGGCAGGATTCGACGGCGACGCCATGGAGGCGGAGGCTTGGGCCTATCTTGCCGTGCGGTCGCTCAAGGACCTGCCGCTGACTTTTCCCGGAACGACTGGCGTTGCAGAGCCGGTAACAGGCGGAGTGCTCGCCAAACCCTGATCTGCCGGCGCATCTGGATCGGACTTTAACATTTTCTTCTCGTCGGCATTCTATTGTCGCATGGACGGCATGGGGGCCATGCAGGAATTCCTGCATCTGAAGAACGATGAACGGCGCAGCTTTCTTTCTGGTGGTTAATCTCTTTATCGCCATCTGCTTCGCGATGGCGTTCGCCGTGATCTCGACGCGAACGCGCTACCGCATTGCCGCGCTTTGGACCGAGCCTTGGGTTGGCTCCTTTTACTGACCGGCCTGCACTTCTTCGCCAAGGCGGGTCTTGCGGTCGCGGTCGGCGCCGGGCAAACGGCCAAGGATTATATCGGCACCAACTATGCGCTGGTCTCCCAGAGCTCGACGGCAATCCTGATCGTTGCGGTGGGGCTGACGCTGCTTTCCGTGTTCGTGCTGGGCATCATGGCCGACGAACGCAGCATTTCGGAGCAGGACCCGCTTTCCGGCCTCGCCAACCGGCGGGGCTTCGACCACGGCGTTTCGGCGGCCCTCGCCAGGTCGCCGGATGTCCGCCATGCCTTCATCATCTGCGATCTGGATCATTTCAAGAGCATCAACGATGCCCATGGCCATGAGGCAGGCGACCAGGTCATCCGCGCCTTCGGCGATCTCCTGCGTTCGAGCGCGCCGGTCAAATCAGTGGTGGGACGCATAGGGGGCGAGGAGTTCGCCGTATTCCTGCCGGGCATGAGCATGGAGATGGCGGCCATGTTCGCGCATGCACTGCGGAGCGGAACGGAGGAAATGAAGGTCGCTGGCCTGCCCAACGCCCTATCGGTGACGGCAAGCTTCGGCATGGCTGAACTCGTTCCGGGTGCAAGGCCGGCAGATGCCATGCGGGATGCCGATGTGGCGCTCTACGAGGCAAAACGGGCAGGGCGCAACCGCGTGCGGGAAGCTGCGCGGGAAGTTTCGTCACCGACGGCCGCCAAACCGCATATCAGCAGAGTGAAGTAGGAAAGAGGCCGCCGATTGATTGCTCGGCGGCCTCGTCGTTCAGCGGATGCGCTTGGCGGCGGGCTCCGGCACCAGCTCGCCGTTCAGGCGGCGGTCGAGATAATCTTCGCACTCGCCCATCAGGGTTTCCACCTGGCCGTTGAAGAAGTGGTTGGCGCCCGGCACCGTGCGATGGGTGATCAGGATGCCCTTCTGCGTCTTCAGCTTCTCCACCAGCACGTTGACGTCCTTCTCCGGCGCGACCTTGTCGGAATCGCCATTGATGATGAGACCCGACGAAGGACAGGGAGCCAGGAAGGAGAAATCGTAGATGTTCGGCTGCGGCGCGACGGAGATGAAGCCCTCGATCTCCGGACGGCGCATGAGAAGCTGCATGCCGATCCAGGCGCCGAAGGAATAGCCGGCCACCCAGCAGCTCTTCGAATCCGGATGCAGGCTCTGCACCCAGTCGAGCGCGGAAGCCGCATCTGAAAGCTCGCCGGCGCCATGATCGAACTCGCCCTGGCTGCGCCCTATGCTCCGGAAATTGAATCGAAGCGTCGTGAAGCCGCGTTTCTGGAACATATAGAAAAGCTGATAGACGATCTGGTTGTTCATCGTCCCGCCGAATTGCGGATGCGGGTGCAGGATGATCGCGATCGGCGCGCTTTTTTCCTTGGAAGGCTGATAACGACCTTCCAGGCGGCCCGCGGGGCCGTTGAAAATCACTTCGGGCATCGGTACTCCGGTCAGCGTGGTGGTTCGGAACTGATCATCGCATCGAGTTTGACTTGACGAAGCCAGTCAGCTTTTCTAAAACAGTTTAGAACCATTCGAAACTGGCGCTGAGCAGCGCCGTTCGGACGTCTCATAAGCTAAGCCTGACGGAAATTTCAAGGAAAATGCGGTCCGCTGGGCAGCTTCTGTGAAATTCGATGGCTATTTAGATACGGAACCGGATCAGGCAATGGCACAGCCACGCATATATCTGGACTGGAACGCAACGGCTCCCTTGGGAGAAGCCGCGCGCTCCGCCATGATCGATGCGCTGAGACTGCCGGGAAATGCTTCCTCGGTGCACGGTGAGGGACGCGCGGCGCGTGCTGCCGTCGACAGGGCCCGGCGACAGGTGGCCGCGCTTGCCGGCGCGGAACCGGCCCACGTGATCTTCACCAGCGGCGCGACCGAAGCGGCAAATCATGTCCTCACTCCGGATTACCGCATGGGGCGCTCCCCGCTCGCCTTCAGCCGGCTGTATGTTTCGGCGATCGAGCATCCGGCGATTCGCGAGGGCGGCCGCTTTGCATCCGGTCAGGTGACCGAGGTGCCGGTGACGCCGGAAGGCATCGTGGATATCGCCGCGCTTGAACGGCTCCTTGCTGCACATGATCGTTCCGAAGGCCTGCCGATGGTGGCCGTCATGCTCGTCAACAACGAGACCGGCATCATCCAGCCGGTGACGGAGGCTGCCCGTCTGGTGCATGCCCATGGCGGGCTGATGGTCGTGGATGCCGTCCAGGCGGCCGGACGTATTCCCCTCGATATTGCGGCACTGGACGCGGATTTTCTGATCCTCTCGTCGCACAAGATCGGC
Source organism: Rhizobium sp. LCM 4573 (assembly GCF_001854865.1). Lineage (GTDB taxonomy): Bacteria > Pseudomonadota > Alphaproteobacteria > Rhizobiales > Rhizobiaceae > Neorhizobium. The sequence goes on from NZ_MDDW01000006.1 coordinate 132,154, forward strand.
GGCCCGAAGGGCGTTGGCGCGCTCATTTCCCGCGGCGAAGTGCTGATGCCGGCACCTCTGATCCGGGGTGGCGGGCAGGAAAAGGGTCACCGCTCGGGGACCGAAAACTTCCATGCCATCGTGGGTTTCGGCGCGGCGGCGGAATCTGCGCTCGCAGGACTTGCCGAACGGAATGAAGCGATCGCGACCTTGCGCGACCGGCTGGAAGCAGGCATGCGGGAGACTGTTCCCGACGTGCTCATCCATGGATCTCAGGCGGCACGGGTGGCCAACACCACCTTTTTCACCCTGTCGGGTCTTAAATCGGAAACCGGGCAGATCGCCTTCGATCTCGAGGGTATCGCTTTGTCGGCGGGCTCCGCCTGCTCTTCCGGCAAAGTCGGTGAAAGCCATGTGCTGACCGCCATGGGACACGATCCGAAGCTCGGCGCGTTGAGAATTTCTCTTGGGCCGACGACGACGGAAGAGGATATCGCACGAGCGCTTGCCGCGTTCACCAAGATAGCGGGCCGACGCAAGCCGGCCGGCGAGGCGGCGTGACCGCCGACAAATTTGCGGAAGCGCAAATTTCCGCTTGCCAAAAGGTGTGAAAACCGCCTTCTGGCCCCTAAATAGGGGTGGAACTTTGACCTCCCCAAGCCAATGACCGATTGCCGGAATTTGAACCGGCAAGATTTTGGAGAATGACCATGCCTGCTGTCCAGGAAACAATCGATCAGGTCCGAGGGATCGATATCGACCAGTACAAATACGGCTTTGAAACCGTCATCGAGGTGGACAAGGCGCCGAAAGGTCTTTCGGAAGAGATTATCCGTTTCATTTCCGCCAAGAAGCAGGAACCGGAATGGATGCTGGAATGGCGCCTGGAAGCCTACAAGCGTTGGCTGACCATGGAAGAGCCGACCTGGGCGCGTGTCGAATATCCGAAGATCGATTTCAACGACATCTATTACTATGCCGCTCCGAAGAACGTGACCGGCCCAAAGTCGCTCGATGAGGTCGATCCGGAGCTTCTGAAAACCTACGAAAAGCTTGGGATTCCGCTGCGCGAGCAGGAAATCCTGGCCGGCGTCGAGAAGTCCAAGGTTGCCGTCGATGCGGTCTTCGATTCCGTTTCGGTCGTCACCACCTTCAAGGAAGAGCTGAAGAAGGCCGGCGTGATCTTCATGTCGATCTCGGAGGCGATCCGCGAATATCCGGAACTCGTAAAGAAGTATCTCGGCTCGGTCGTTCCGACCTCCGACAACTATTATGCGACGCTGAATTCGGCGGTCTTCACCGACGGCTCGTTCGTGTTCGTGCCGAAGGGCGTTCGTTGCCCGATGGAGCTTTCCACCTACTTCCGCATCAACGAGAAGAACACTGGCCAGTTCGAGCGCACGCTGATCATCGCCGAAGAAGGTGCATACGTTTCTTATCTGGAAGGCTGCACAGCGCCGCAGCGCGACGAGAACCAGCTCCATGCGGCGGTGGTCGAGCTCGTTGCTCTTGATGACGCCGAGATCAAGTATTCGACCGTGCAGAACTGGTTCCCGGGMGACGCCCAGGGCAAGGGCGGCATCTACAATTTCGTCACCAAGCGTGGCGATTGCCGCGGCAAGAATTCCAAGATCTCCTGGACGCAGGTCGAGACCGGTTCGGCGATCACCTGGAAATATCCGTCCTGCATTCTGCGTGGTGACAATTCGCGCGGCGAGTTCTACTCGATCGCCGTTTCGAACGGCCATCAGCAGATCGACTCGGGAACGAAGATGATCCATCTCGGCAAGAACACGTCGAGCCGCATCATTTCCAAGGGCATTTCCGCCGGCAAGTCGCAGAATACCTATCGCGGCCAGGTCTCGATCCATCGCAAGGCCGAGAATGCCCGCAACTTCACCAACTGCGACTCGCTACTGATCGGCGACAAGTGCGGCGCGCATACCGTGCCGTATATCGACGTGAAGAATGCATCCGGCCAGGTGGAGCACGAGGCGACGACCTCGAAGATTTCCGAAGATCAGAAGTTCTACGTCATGCAGCGCGGCATTCCGGAAGAGGAAGCCATCGCGCTCATCGTCAACGGCTTCGTCAAGGAAGTCATCCAGGAACTGCCGATGGAATTCGCGGTCGAGGCCCAGAAGCTGATCGGGATTTCGCTTGAAGGTTCGGTTGGTTAATCGGCTTTCCTAACAATTCGCACGCACAGCGTGAGTACGCAAAATTCGTCCGAAAAGGATATACAAATGCTTGAGATCAAGAACCTKYWYKYYYKCAWSSMSRARRMSGSMWMCGAGATCATCCGTGGCCTGAACCTCACCGTGAAACCCGGCGAGATCGCCGCCATCATGGGACCGAACGGTTCTGGCAAGTCGACGCTGTCCTACATTCTCTCGGGCCGCGAAGACTACGAAGTCACCGAGGGTGACATTCTCTATAACGGCGAAAGCATCCTGGAACTCGACGCGGCGGAGCGCGCCTCCAAGGGCATCTTCCTGGCCTTCCAGTATCCGGTCGAAATTCCGGGCGTTGCGACCATGCAATTCCTCAAGGTCGCCATGAACGAGCAGCGCAAGGCGCGAGGCGAAGAGGAACTGACGACGCCGGAATTCATGCGCCGCGTCAAGGAAGCCGCCGAAAAGCTCAAGATCGATCCGGCCATGCTGCGTCGTCCGCTGAACGTCGGTTTCTCCGGCGGTGAGAAGAAGCGCGCTGAAATCCTGCAGATGGCTCTGCTCGAGCCGCAGCTTTGCATCCTGGACGAGACCGATTCCGGTCTCGACATCGATGCGCTGAAGATCGTTGCCGACGGCGTGAACGCGCTCAAATCCCCAGATCGCGCCGTGATCGTCATCACCCACTACCAGCGCCTGCTCGACTACATCGTGCCGGACACGGTTCACGTCCTCTACAAGGGCCAGGTGATCCGCTCGGGCGACAAGGAACTGGCGCTCGAACTCGAAGCCAAGGGCTACTCCGACATCATCGGGGAAGCGGCCTGATCGCGGAAGGGAGCCGTCCATGAACATTCAGACGACAAACCGGCTGACAGCCGCCGAAACGGCGCTCGTGGAAGCCTATACCGCGCAGGTCGGAGAATTGCCCGGCAATGGCGCCGTGATCGGTGCCCGCGACCGGCTGCTGGACGATCTGAGAAAGGCCGGTCTGCCGACCCGCCGCATCGAATCCTGGCACTACACCGATCTCAAGACGCTGTTGCGCGCAATCCCGGCCGATGAGCAGGCGCCGGTAATCGAAAAGATTGCCGCCCTCGTGGAGGGATCGAAGGTGCTTTCCGTGCGGCAGGGCGATGCCGATGCCAAGGCCGAAGTCGATGGCATCGAAGTCTCGACCTTCAAGGATGCGCTCGCCGAAGGCACCGCTGCTGCCGGCCTGACGGCACTCGACAAGGACGATGCGATCGGCCGGATCAACGGCAGCTTCGTGCGTGATGGTTTCGCCATTGCCGTGCCCGCCGGAACGGAACTTGAGGAGCCGGTGGAACTGCAGGCGCTGCATGGCGCGGGCCAGATCCACACCCGTTTTCCCGCAACCTTCGGCGCCGGCTCCAAGGCAACCGTGATCGAGCGGCATCGCTCGGTTGGGGAAGAGGGCGCGTTCGTCTCGTCCGTCAGCGACCTCACGGTGGAAGACGGTGCCGAGATCACCTGGATCGTCCTGCAGGAGCAGGGTGCTTCCGATACCCATCTCGGCCAGGTGCGCGTCAAGCTCGGCTCCGAGTCCAAGCTGCGGCTCTTCGTCGTCAATGCCGGCGGCAAGCTCGTCCGGCAGGAGCTGCGCATCAACGTTGAAGGTGAAGGCGCCGAGCTGACGCTGCGCGGCGTCAACCTGCTGGGCGCTGAAACGCACACGGACGTAACGCTCGTGCTCGGTCACAACGTGCCGCATACGACGTCCACGGAAACCTTCCGCAACGTCGTCTTCGATCGCGCCCGCGGAGCGTTCCAGGGCATGATCCGGGTCGCGCCCGATGCCCAGAAGACCGACGCCAAGATGGCCTGCAATACGCTGCTGCTGTCAGACGAAGGCGAGTTTTCCGCGAAGCCGGAACTCGAGATCTTCGCCGACGACGTGATCTGCGGCCATGGTGCGACCGTCACCGATATCGACCGCAACCATCTCTACTACATGATGGCGCGCGGGGTTCCGGAGGCGAAGGCCCGCGCCATGCTCGTCAACGCTTTCGTTGCCGAGATCGTCGAGGAACTCGAGGAAGAAAAGCTGGTCGAGGCGCTGGAAGGCGTCATCTCGCATTGGCTTGAAAGGCATGTCTGACATGGACCAGGGTAATCCGGCGGCAATGGCCTACGACGTTGAAGCGGTCCGGCGGGATTTTCCAATCCTGTCGCGCGAGGTTTATGGCAAGCCGCTGGTCTACCTTGATAATGGCGCCTCGGCCCAGAAGCCGCAGGTCGTCATCGACGCGATCGCCAACGCCTATTCGAACGAGTATGCCAACGTGCATCGCGGCCTGCACTTCCTCTCGAATGCCGCGACCGAGGCCTATGAGGGGGCGCGCGAGAAGGTGCGCCGCTTCCTGAACGCCGGTTCCGTGGACGAGATCGTCTTCACGAAATCCTCAACCGAGGCGATCAATACGGTCGCCCATGGCTGGGGCATGCCGAATATCGGTGAAGACGACGAAATCGTCGTCACGATCATGGAGCATCACTCCAATATCGTGCCCTGGCATTTCATCCGCGAGCGGCAGGGCGCCAAACTCGTATGGGTGCCGGTGGACGACGACGGCGCCTTCCACATCGAGGATTTCGAAAAGAGCCTCACGGAAAAGACCAAGCTCGTTGCCATCACCCACATGTCCAATGCGCTCGGCACGATCGTGCCGGTCAAGGAAGTCTGCCGCATTGCCCATGAGCGTGGCATTCCGGTGCTGGTCGACGGCAGCCAGGGCGCGGTGCACATGCCGGTCGATGTTCGCGATATCGATTGCGACTGGTACGTGATGACCGGCCACAAGCTCTACGGCCCGTCCGGTATCGGCGTGCTTTACGGCAAGGTGGACCGGCTGAAACAGATGCGGCCGTTCCAGGGCGGTGGCGAGATGATCTTCGAGGTGAGCGAGGATAACGTTACCTATAACGATCCGCCGCATCGTTTCGAGGCCGGTACGCCGCCGATCGTGCAGGCGATCGGGCTCGGTTATGCGCTGGATTACATGGAGAAGATCGGCCGTGCGGCGATCGCCCGCCACGAGGCCGATCTGACCTCCTATGCGACCGAGCGGCTGCGGGCTATCAACTCGCTGCGCATCTTCGGAAACGCACCGGATAAGGGCGGCATCTTCGCCTTCGAACTCGCCGGCATTCATGCCCATGACGTTTCGATGGTGATAGACCGGAGAGGCATCGCGGTCCGCGCAGGAACCCATTGTGCCCAGCCGCTCTTGAAACGCTTCGGTGTCACCTCCACATGCCGGGCGTCCTTCGGCATGTACAATACCCGCGCCGAGGTGGACGCGCTTGCCGACGCGCTCGACTATGCGCGAAACTTCTTTGCCTGAGGAATTCTGCCATGGCCATGGATGAAACGGTTCCGAAGTGGGATGCCCGCGAGGGGATCATCAAGTCCAGTATCCCGGACGAAGAGATCGCCCGGCTTTCCGACGACATCATCGCGGCGCTGAAGACCGTCTACGATCCGGAAATTCCGGCGGATATTTTCGAACTCGGCCTTATCTACAAGATCGATATCGAAGATGACCGTATGGTGAAAATCGTCATGACGCTGACCGCCCCCGGCTGCCYGGTTGCCGGCGAAATGCCGGGCTGGGTCGAGAATGCGGTGGGTGCCGTGGAAGGCGTGTCCGGCGTCGAGGTGGAAATGACCTTCGATCCGCCGTGGACGCCAGAACGGATGTCCGAGGAAGCGCAGGTAGCGCTTGGCTGGTATTGATCCGTTAGGACACCGGCATTAAATTTGAATCGGAAACACCGGACCTTGAACCCGGCTGTGGAAGGAGAATGGGCCCATGGGCTTTGCAGTGATGACGATGACCGATGCCGCCGCGGCGCGCGTGAAGCAGATCGTCCAGAATTCCGGACCGGATGCCAAGGGCGTTCGCGTCGGGATCAAGAAGGGCGGCTGCGCCGGCATGGAATATACCATCGATCTCGTCACCGAGCCCAGTGCCAAGGACGACTTGATCGAGCGCGAAGGCGCGAAGGTATGGGTCGAACCATCGGCGGTGCTTTATCTCCTCGGCACGCAGATGGATTTCGAAGTCACCAAGATGCGGTCGGGCTTCACCTTCGTCAATCCGAACCAGACCTCGGCCTGCGGCTGCGGCGAGTCCGTCGAACTCAAGCCCGCCGATCTCGCCGCGCTTGCAAAGCAGCGCGAAGCTGAAGCGCGGGTCTGACATCGACTACGGTCGTCATCCTCGGGCTTGTCCCGAGGATATAAGCCATTTCAATATATTAGGCCGCCGCAGATTCTCGGGACAAGCCCGAGAATGACGAAAAACACCCGCCGCACACGCGTGGCGCCGCTCTATTCATGTCGCAACGCCTCGATGGGATTGAGCTGCGCGGCACGGCGAGCGGGAAAATAGCCGAAGATCATGCCGATCGCCGCGGAAAAGGCGAAGGCAAGCACGATGATCGTGGGGCTCGCCACGAAGGGCACGCCGAGGAAGCTGACGACACCATAGGCGAGCGCCAGCCCGGCGATGATTCCAGTTACGCCGCCGAAGATAGACAGCATCACCGCTTCCACGAGGAACTGGGTCAGCACTTGGCCTTCCAGTGCTCCGATCGCAAGCCGGATGCCGATCTCGCGGGTCCGCTCGGTCACCGAAACCAGCATGATGTTCATGATGCCGATGCCGCCCACGAGCAGGCTGACGGCAGCGACCGCGCCGAGAAGGCCGGTGAGCAGGACCGTAGTGCCCGTCATCGCCGCGGCCATCTGGGTCATGTCGTTGACCGAGAAATCATCCTCGCGGCCGATGGCGATGCGCCGCCGTTCCCGCAGCAGGCTTTCGACGTCCGACTGGACCTTGGCGGTGGAGACGCCGTCCTGCGCGGAGAGGATGATGCTGGAGATGGTCGTCGTGCCGCCGATCCGCCGCTGGTGCAGCTTGAGCGGCATGATGATCGTGTCGTCCTGGTCATCTCCCATGCCGGACTGGCCCTTGACGGCGAGCACACCGATGACCGGACATGCGATGTTGCTGACGCGGATGTTCTGGCCGACGGGATTGGCGGCGCCGAAAAGCTCCCGCCGCACCGTTTCCCCGATGAGGCAGGCCGCCTGGCCGCGCTCCTCTGCGGCGAGGAAATTGCGGCCGAGCCCGATCTCCCAATCCTGGGCAATCAGATAGTCGTTGTTGGTGCCGATCACGCTGGTGGAATGATTGCGCCCGCCGGCGATCGCCGTTGCCGTTCCGCGATTGATGGGCGCGACGGCCCGCAATCCGCTCACCTGGTTCCGGATCGCCAGGATGTCCTTGTCGGTGAAACGCTTGGCTTCCGTACTCGCGCGTCCTGGTCCCCATTGACCTGGCCGAACGAAGAGCGTGTTCGTCCCGAGGCGGGAAAGCTCCTGCTGCACCTTGGCGGTCGTGCCGTTGCCGACCGTCACCATGGCGATGACCGCCGCAACGCCGATGACGACGCCGAGCACCGTCAGGAAGGAGCGCAGCATATTGCGGCTGATCGAGCGCCAGGCAAGCTTGGCCGTCTCAAAGAACATGATCGGCCTCCTGCGCCTGCAACTGGTCGGAAGAGAGATGTCCGTCGACGAAGCGCAGCAGCCGCTTGCCATAGGCGGCGATGTCCTCCTCATGGGTGACCATGATGACGGTGATGCCGCGCTCCCGATTCAGTTTCGTGATGAGCTCCATGATCTCGATGCTGGTTTTCGTATCGAGATTGCCTGTGGGTTCGTCGGCCAGCAGGACAGCCGGATCGGTGACGATGGCGCGGGCGATCGCCACGCGCTGCTGCTGGCCGCCGGAGAGCTCCTGTGTCGTGTGTCCCTCGCGGCCTCTCAATCCCACCTGGGCAAGTGCGACAAGCGCCCGCTCGCGGCGTTCGCGCGCATCCATGCCGCGATAGACGAGTGGCAGTTCGACGTTTTCGACGGCCGAGGTGCGGGCGAGCAGGTTGAAGCCCTGGAAGACGAAGCCCAGCATGTGCCGGCGAAGCAATGTCAGTTGAGAGCGGTCGAAACTGCCTGTCGGGATGCCTTGGAAGAGATATTCTCCGGAGGAGGGGACATCGAGCCCGCCGATGATGTTCATCGCCGTCGATTTTCCCGAACCCGACGGCCCCATGATAGCGACGAACTCCCCGCGGGCGATCGACAGGTCGATCCGGTCGAGAGCGCGGATGGTCGCCTCGCCATGGCCGTAGAATTTCGAGACCTGCCTGAATTCGATGAGGGGAGCTTCGGTCATCGCCTTCCTCAGCCCGCGCGGATGGCCGCATCGGTTATCAGGAGATCGCCTTCCTTCAATTCGCCCGAGCGCAGAACCGTGAACTGCCCGTCCGTCGCGCCGGCCTCGACCGCCACACGTTGAGGAGCGCCGTTGCGCAGCACCCAGACGGCGCGGCCGTTGCCGGCTGCCCCTTCCGCATTGGCTCCCCGGTTGCCGCGGCGCGGCGGCGCAAACAGCCGGGTCAGGAAATTGCCGCGACCGCGGGCGTTCGTCGCGGGCGGGGAAAAACGCAACGCCGCATTCGGAATGAGCAAGGCGTCTGAAACCTCCTCGACCACGATGTCAGCCGTCGCGGTCATTCCCGGCCGCAGCAGGAGGTCGGCATTGTCGACGGTGAGGATCGCCTTGTAGGTGACCACGTTGGAAACGGTTTCCGAGGCGAAGCGCACAGCCTCTATGGAAGCCGGGAAATTGCGTTCGGGATAGGCGTCGACCGAAAACGTCGCCTTCTGGCCCTCGCGCACCTGACCGACATCGGCCTCGTCGACCGCGACTTGCAGTTCCATCTGGCGCAGATCGCCTGCGATGGTGAAAAGCACCGGCGCGTTGAGCGAGGAGGCGACCGTCTGGCCGGGCTCGACATCGCGGGTCAGCACGATGCCGTCGATCGGCGATATGATCTTGAGCTTGGAGAGGTTCACTTCCGCGAGGCGAAGGTTCGCTTCGGCCGAGAGAACCGATGCCTCGTTGACCGCCTTCGTAGCGAGCGCCGCATCATGGGCGAAGCGCGCGGCATCCAATTCCTGCTGAGTGGAAACCCGGTTGCTGACGAGACCTGAAAGGCGATCGAGCGTGGTCTTCGCAGATGCGGCCTCGGCTTCGGCCTTCAGCACGTTCGCCTTTGCGGAGGCGAGTTGGGCTCGCGCGCTCTGGACGTCGGCCTCCTGCTTGTTGGTGTCCAGCTCGGCCAGCACGTCGCCCGCCTTCACACCGCTGTTATAGCTGACGTTGACTTTCCGCACGGTGCCGGAAAGCTCGCTGGAAATATCGATCTGGTCCGTCGGCTGCACCGATCCGGTAGCCGTTACGATGACGGAGAGATCACCGCGGTTCACCGGCTGGGTGGTGTAGTCATAGCGCGGCCCGTTGCCGCCAAAAAAGAAATAGGCCGCAGCGCCGCCACCGGCGGCGAGCGCCAGAACAAGAAGCCAGAGACCGAGGCGCGAACGCGAGCGGCGGTTGCCCGAAGCCGCAAGAACGGCGGCGAGGTCCGCGCTCTTGTCCGCCTTGCTGGCCGCATCGATATTCTTCTGCACGTTCACGTCTATGACCCTCGTTGAGACCCGATCTAGATAAGTGCAGGCACACCGAAGCCAAGGGAAAAGCGTGTGATTCGATCTTCTACCGGCGGCTGCATCCGGTTTCCAATGCCATGGGAAACGGCGCAAACCTAGTGAATAATCGGTAATGCGGCGGTGCGGCAGAACGGTCCGCGCCATTGTTTCCACCGCGAGCGAGAGTGTTGATGAGCCGGCCGAAACTACGTCATCTTCCGTATATTCATCCCTCTATTTGCTGATTGAGCACCACTTGAGACTGTAATCTACTGACTTAGACTTCCGCCCGTTGTTGCCCGAGTCGGAGAAGAGGATGGCATCTGAAGCCGGAAACGACCAGAACGGTCCCGTGAGCGGGCATGCCTACGAAGAGCCCGGTATCTTTACCTGGGATCTGTCCATCGATGCGGTCTATTGCGATAGCGCGGTCGCCCGCTACTTCGACCTGGACGAGCGGGACGCAGCGCATGGCCTGCCGCTCGGCATGTTCATGGATCGAATGCACGAGGATGATCGCAAGAGGGTGGCGCATGCGATTCGCGAGGCGGTGATAACCGGCGAACCTTATCGCGAGGAATTTCGCACGGTCCATCGCGACGGTTCGGTGATGAATGTCCTGGCCTTCGGGCGCTGCTTTCGCAATCAGATGGGGGAGCCTGCTCATTATGCCGGTGTATTGTGCCCCTTGCCGGTAATGACGGCGGTTCCGCAGGAACTGACATGGCGTTGCATGGCTGCCTACGAACTCGCCGTACATGAAGGAAACGAAGAAGTCGCCGCTAAGCTCCTCGAGGCGTTGCGGGTGCTCGGCGCTCCGGAACTTAGCCTTGTTCAGGTCTAATCCCCGCTCGATCTTCATCGATTGCGCGGTGGGACGCCGAATCGTTCCGGCAGGAACGCCGTTTCGACAGAGGAGCCGGCAAGCCGATCCGTCTTCTCGGTCGTGACCGGTCCCGGAGGCCGCAACAAGGCAAGCGCAATGACGACACCTGCCGCAAAAGCGATAGCCAGGGTGAGAAATCCGTTCTTCGTGCTCATGACGAATACTCCCTTGCGGTCGAAAAACGCGGCGGGGTGCTTCGGGGTTTCTGTTCGAGGGGGTGCTTGGCGGTTCTGCTATTTTCTTGAGCGCAGGGTCCAGTAGCCGATAGCCCCGCAAAGCAATACAATAATCCCCGCCATCGCTATGAGCGGAATGTTTCCTTCAAACATTTCTCTAACCTTGTCAGCCCGATACGGCATTGGGGTCGGCCGGCGTCAGGACGAAAAACCAGACTGCGGCGATCGCCAGTGCGATCACGAAAATGATCGCGACGAACTTCATCATGTTGAAGCCGGCCGTTCGATCGGTGTCTTTCAATCGCTTTTCTCGCTCGTCCATGACTGAAGAACCGCGCCGGCGCTTCGAGGTTCCCTCGGAACATGCGATCCCTTGAACGGTTCGCCCAGGTAGGAGGTGAACATGAGTCACGATCCGGATCGGACCAGATATGATAGCGACGAGAGACCGGAGCTCCGCCGTCGCTCCCGGTGGGGCGCCTGGATCGCCGTCATTCTGACTGCGCTGGTGGGGCTGGTGATATGGGCACAGGTCGGTGAGGAAGGACGTGATTCGACCCGTCAATCGACCACGACATCCCCTCCGGACGCGAACGAGCCGGCTCCCGCCGGATCATCGACGCCTCCCATCAATCCGTCGACGCCGGGCGGATGAGGAGGCCACAACTGCGTCGTCATTTAGGCGGGGAATTGGTCGAAAAATGGTGAGAGCGCAGGGATTCGAACCCTGGACCTACTGATTAAAAGTCAGTTGCTCTACCAACTGAGCTACGCTCTCACGCCGGGTGCGCTATGGTGCGTCCCCGAAAGTGCGCGGAACATATGCAGACGACCCTTTGCGGTCAACCCGGAAAAACAGCAAAAATGCGGCTTGTTGCCGCTTTTGCCCGCTCGCGCGAAAAGGTGATTGGCATTCGCGGCTTGCGTTGTTTAGGAGGGCGGGCATCAGAACCTTCAAGGTTCGCCGTTCGGAGCAAGACGTGTCGATTGCCGAAATATCCCTGCTGAGCGCGCTTCTGGCGGGCGCACTGTCTTTCCTTTCTCCCTGCGTTCTGCCGCTCGTGCCGCCTTATCTCTGCTATATGGCGGGCATTTCGGTCGATCAGTTCCGTGGCGGCCAAACGCAGGTCGCGGCTGCCGCCACACGCCGCGCGGTACTGACTTCGGCGCTTTTCTTCACGCTCGGATTCGCCACCGTCTTTGTCGCGCTCGGGGCAGGTGCGTCATCCATCGGCGTGCTTCTGCGCCAGCATCTCGATCTCCTGTCGAAGATCGGCGGCGTCATCATCATCGTCATGGGCCTCAATTTCCTCGGAGTGTTCCGAATCGGTCTTCTGGCCCGCGAAGCGCGGTTCCAGGGTTCGGGCAGGCCGGCGAGCCTGTCCGGTGCCTATGTCATGGGCCTCGCCTTCGCTTTCGGCTGGACGCCCTGTATCGGCCCGGTGCTTGGAGCGATCCTCGGCGTGGCCGCCTCTCGCGACACGGTGGGCGAGGGGGCGACGCTGCTCGCCATCTATTCCCTCGGGCTTGCGGTGCCATTCTGGATTGCGGCGGGCTTTTCCGGCGCGTTCATGCGTTTCCTCACCCGTTTCCGCCATCATCTCGGAACGGTGGAAAAGATCATGGGCGTCTTCCTGATACTGACCGGCCTCGCTTTCATCTTCGGTTTCGTCAGTTCCGTCGCGATCTGGTTCCAGCAGACCTTTCCAATCCTGATGCAAATCGGCTAACGGAAGTTCTTCCGAACACACCGTGGTCCTCACGGAAGGAACCGATGGCCGCTATCATAGCCCTTCTGCTGCCCTTCTTCGGGCTGATCCTCATCGGCTATATCGCAGCCAGGATCACCAGGCAGCCCGCCGAGGCACTCGGCTGGATGAACACGTTCATCATCTATGCGGCCCTGCCGGCGCTGTTCTTCAAGCTTGTCTCGCGAACCCCGATCGAGGATCTGGCGCGGATCGATTTCATCGCCACGGACATCGCGGCGACCTATCTCGTCTATGCCGTCCTGTTCCTGATCGCCTGGTTGCGGCGCAATTCCTTCGGTGATTCCACGATCCAAGCCTTCGCTGGCGCCTATGGCAATATCGGCTATATGGGGCCGGGGCTGGCTCTGCTCGCCTTCGGGGAGGCGGCGGCCGTTCCGGTCGCGCTGATCGTCTGTTTCGAAAACGCCATGCACTTCATCGTTGCCCCGGCGATGATGGCCGTTGCCGGTGGCGACAAGCGCCCGCCCACGCAGGTCGCCTTCGAGGTTGTGCGCAAGGTGGCGCTTCACCCGTTCATTCTGTCCACGGCGCTGGGTTTTCTCGTGGCGGCTTCCGGGCTTGAGCCGCCGCTCGCATTCCAGCGGCTGGTGGATTATCTCGCTCAAGCTGCAGCACCCTGTGCGCTCTTCGCCATGGGCGTCACGCTGGCGCTTCGGCCTCTGAAACGCGTGCCGGTAGAGATCGGTTATCTCTCGCTTGTGAAACTCGTTCTCCTGCCCGCCACCGTCTACCTGGTCTTATCGGCGGCAGGGAGTTTCGATCCCGTTTGGGTCTATTCGGCTGTGCTACTCGCGGGTTTGCCGACGGCCACCAACGTCTTCGTCATCAGCCAGCAATACGGCATCTGGCAGGAGCGAGCCTCGGCGACCGTGCTGATCACGACTGCACTTTCGGTCCTGACGCTACCCGTACTGCTCTATCTGATCACCGGCGGTTTCCTACCGCCGGACCTCTTTCCGTAGGGTATCGAAAATGGCCCGGAAGCCCCCGCCGGGTTCGAGCCCCTCGCGCATCAGCAGGTTGCGGAAGGGCGGCGCGCTGTTGAGGATGTGAAGACCGGCAGCGCGCACCATTTGCGTGGGCAGGAAATCGCTGAGCAGCGACCGGTTGAGGAGATCCACGCCGAAGGTGCGGCTCATGATGTCCGCCCGGCGGCGGCGATTGAAACGGTCGCCCGCATCGGTGGGGATCGGCCGGTCTGCGGCGATGGTAAGCAGTTCCGAAAGCGTGATGACGTCGCGTAGCGAGAGGTTGAGGCCCTGCGCACCGATCGGCGGAAAGGCGTGCGCGGCTTCGCCGACCAGCGCCATCCGGTCCTTGCCGAAGCGGTCGGCCATCAGGCTCGACAGCGGCCAGGTCTGGGCGCCGGGCTCCACGGTGACCTTGCCGAGCATCGACTGCATGCGCGCCTCGACCTCTCGCGACAATTCCTCGATCGGCAAGGCCATCAGCTGCTCGGCTTCCTCCGGCTTCACGACCCAGACGAGGCTGGAGCGCAGGCCCGGGAGCGGCACCTGCGTGAAGGGGCCGGTCTCGGTATGGAATTCCGTCGAGACATTGCCGTGCGGCAGCGTATGAGAGAAGTTCAACACGACCGCGGACTGGCGATAGGACCAGCGGCGCGCACCAATCCCGATACTTTCCCTGACCTTGGAATTGCGCCCATCCGCTCCGATCACGAATGCGGCCGCTATCGTTTCGCCATTGGCAAGCGACAGCGTTGCGCGCTCGGGAGAGTGGTCAAGCACGGTGACGCTGGTGTCCAGACGGGTGATATTTGCTTCGGCGGCAACCGCCGCCTGAAGCGTCTCCAGGAGGACGCGGTTGGGAATGTTGTAGCCGAAGGCGTAAAGCCCGACATCGGCGGAACGGAACTGGGCCGTCGGCGCCCGCAAGAGGCGGCTCGTGGCGTCGATGATCTGCATGACGGAGAGGGGGGCGGCGAGCGGCGCTATTCTTTCCCAAAGGCCGAGCCGTTCGAGCAGGCGGATCGATTGGTCCATCAACGCGGTTGTACGCTCGTCGGTTTTTTCCGCCGCCGGCGCGACCAAGGCGACCTTGCGCCCGCCGCGGGCGAGCGCCAGCGCCGCTATCGAACCGGCAAGTCCTCCGCCCACGACTGCGATCTCGAAATCCTGCATGTCCTTCATCCCGTTCGACCCGTCGCGCGACCTGCGCGATGGGAATTCGCTTCTCCGCTATCTAGAGCCTGAAGCCGGCCATATCCATGGGACAAGTCGGCACGCCCGTGGAAAAACCGCCAATTTGCTGTGGTGGAACCGAGTGTTACGGGCGCTGACCGTTGCAAAGCGCCCTGATTGGCCGCATACCTCGGACAATCGAGGAAAGGCGGGGCTGACGCGTGATCAGACGAATCTTCAATTACCGGAACGTGCCCTATGCCGAAATCCGGGCATTCAGCGTCCATCTGCTGACCGCATCGGGATCGTTCCTCGCCTTCCTCGGCGTGGTTGCCGCGGCCGAACGGCGTTTCGTGGATATGTTCTGGTGGCTGGGACTGGCGCTGCTCGTCGATGGGATCGATGGGCCGATCGCCCGCAAGGTGCGGGTCAAGGAGGTCCTGCCGAACTGGTCCGGCGATACGCTCGACAACATCATCGACTACGTCACCTATGTGCTGCTGCCGGCCTTTGCGCTCTATCAGAGCGGCATGATCGGCGAGCCCTGGTCCTTCGTGGCGGCCGGCATGATCGTCGTGTCGAGCGCGATCTACTATGCGGACACGGGAATGAAGACGGACGAATACTTCTTCTCCGGTTTTCCGGTCGTCTGGAACATGGTGGTCTTCACCCTCTTCGTGATCCAGGCGAGCGCTGTGACGGCGATGGTCGTGGTTTCCATATCCGTCGTGCTGACCTTCCTGCCGATCAATTTCCTGCATCCGGTGCGGGTCAAACGGTTGAGAATATTGAACCTCGGCGTCTTCCTCCTGTGGTGTGCCATGGGCGGCTATTCGCTGCTTCTGCATTTTGACTCGCCGCCCTGGCTGGTTCTCGGCGTCGTCGTGACGGGCATCTATCTCTACTGCATCGGCGCGGTGCTGCAGCTCTTTCCGAAGCTCGGTGGATAATCGAAGGTTTCTCCGGGAAGTCTTTCTTTGGAGTTGTGCGTAGCAACAAAAACGTTATCAATGGAACGTCCGGATTGAAGGGCCGGGCGGCGTTCAAAACAATGCGCTTCGTATCGACCAAAGCCTCGAAGAAGGCGGGAACGGAGCGAACGAGGGGGTTCAGTGACTGTATCCGAAGGTCCGGCGGCTGTTCCGCTCTTGTCGGTGCGGGGATTGACCAAGCTTTTCGGTAATTTTGCCGCTTGCGACGCGATAGAATTGGACGTCGCGGCCGGTGAAATTCACGCCCTGCTTGGGGAAAACGGCGCCGGCAAGTCCACTCTCGTGAAGATGCTGTTCGGCGTGCTCGAGCCGACAGCCGGCCAGATCCTCTGGAACGGGGCGCCTGTTACGATCAGGTCTCCGGGCGAGGCGCGCCGCCTCGGCATCGGAATGGTATTCCAGCATTTCTCGCTGTTCGAAGCCCTGACGGTCGCGGAGAATATCGCGCTGTCGCTCGATCCGAGGATCTCCCTTTCGAAGATTTCCGACGAGGCAGCCTCTCTTTCCAAGGCTTACGGCCTGCCGCTCGATCCGAAGGCGCATGTGGCGGACCTTTCCGTCGGCGAGCGCCAGCGCATCGAGATCGTGCGGGCGCTTCTGCAGAATCCGAGTCTCATCATTTTGGACGAACCCACCTCGGTGCTGACGCCGCAGGAGGCCGATCGGCTGTTCGAGACGCTTTTCAAGCTCAAGGCGGAAGGCCGATCGGTCCTCTATATCAGCCATCGGCTGGAGGAGGTGCGCCGCATCTGCGACCGCGCCACCGTCCTGCGCCACGGCAAGGTGAGGGGAGCCTGCGACCCGAAGCAGGAGACGCCGGCCTCGCTTGCCCGCATGATGGTCGGCTCCGACGTGGCGGAGGTGCATCGCGACGAAACCGCGAAGCTGGGCGATGTGCAGATCGAAATGGATAGCCTTTCCGTCGCTGCGCGCACGCCCTTTGCCGTGTCGCTGAAGAACATCTCCATGAAGGTTCGCGCCGGCGAGATCCTGGCGATCGCAGGTGTCGCGGGAAACGGCCAGGGCGAGCTTTTCGATGTGCTTTCCGGTGAATATCCGGTAGCGGACGACAACGCGATCCGGCTGCGGGGCAGGCCGGTAGGGCGGCTTGGCATCAACGGTCGCAGATTGCTAGGTGCCGGCTTCGTGCCCGAGGAACGGCATGGCCATGCGGCGGTCGCCGCCATGCCGCTTTCCGACAATCTGCTGCTTGCCCGCAGCCAGTCGGACAAGCGGGCTTTTCTGACTGGCGGCGGCATGTCGATCATCCGTCAAGATGCCGTCCGTTCCGCCACGCGGCGCATCTGCGAGGCCATGGATGTTCGCAAGAGCGGCGAGGACCCGCAGGCCGGTTCTCTTTCCGGCGGCAATCTGCAGAAATTCATCGTCGGACGCGAGCTCGATCGCCAGCCGGCTGTGCTGGTCGTCAACCAGCCGACCTGGGGCGTGGATGCCGGTGCCGCAAGCCATATCCGCCAGGCCTTGATCGATCTCGCCAAGGCGGGCTCCGCCGTCGTCGTCATCAGCCAGGATCTGGATGAGATTTTCGAGGTGGCGACCAGCATCGCCGTCATTTCCGAAGGCAGGCTGTCCAAATCGTATCCGGCCGGGGAGCTGACGCTGGAGCGCATCGGGTTGATGATGGGCGGCATTCACGAAAGCCATTCTATTCCGGAGACCGCTCATGCGCATTGAGCTCGAGAAGCGCCCGCGCGTATCCGGCCTGTTTTCGGTAGTATCGCCGCTGCTCGCGCTCGCATTGACGCTGGCGTTTGGCGCACTCATGTTCAGCCTCCTCGGCAAAGACCCCATGGATGCGCTTTACAGCTTCTTCGTAGAGCCGCTGCTGGAAGTCTGGTCGCTGCATGAACTCGCGATCAAGGCCGCGCCATTGATCCTGATTGCAGTCGGCCTTTCGGTCTGCTTTCGCTCCAACAACTGGAATATCGGCGCCGAAGGCCAGTTCACCATGGGCGCCATTGCCGGCTCGATCCTGCCGGTCATGAATCCCGAATGGCATTCGCCGATGATCCTGCCGCTGATGCTCGTCATGGGCATGATCGGCGGCGCGCTCTATGCCGGCATTCCGGCCCTTCTCAAGACGCGCTTCAACACCAATGAGATCCTGACGAGCCTGATGCTCGTTTATATCGCCCAGCTCTATCTGGACTGGCTGACGCGCGGGCCGTGGCGCGATCCGCAGGGCTACAACTTCCCGCAGACCAAGGCTTTCGTCACCGAAGCGGTGCTTCCGGAAATCCTTGCCTCCGGCCGGGCGCATTGGGCCTTCATTTTCGCGATCCTCGCGGCGATCGCCGTCTGGTTCATGATGCGCTTCATGCTGAAGGGCTTTGAGGTTTCGGTGCTCGGCCAATCGGAGCGGGCAGGGCGCTTTGCGGGTTTTTCCGCGAGACGCATGGTCTGGTTCTCCATGCTGCTGTCGGGCGCGCTTGCCGGCCTTGCGGGGATTTCGGAAGTCTCCGGCTCTATCGGCCATCTGCAGCCGATCATCTCGCCGGGCTACGGTTTCACCGCTATCATCGTCGCCTTCCTCGGCCGCCTGAACCCGCTCGGCATCATCGCCGCCGGCCTGGTGCTGGCGCTCACCTATCTCGGAGGCGAGGCGGCGCAGCTTTCGATCGGCATTTCCGATAAGGTGGCCCGCGTCTTCCAGGGGTTGCTGCTCTTCTTCGTGCTCTCCTGCGACACGCTCATCCACTATCGCATCCGGTTGATATTCGCTGGAGCCAAGCCGGAGGCGAGGGGCTGACATGTTCGAAGCGATCCTCCTGACGGTCATCACCGCATCCACCCCCCTGGTCGTCGCAGCGCTCGGCGAGCTGGTGGCGGAGCGTTCCGGCGTCCTGAACCTCGGGGTCGAGGGCATGATGATCATGGGCGCCGTTTTCGCCTTCGCCGCCACCCGGTACACCGGCTCGCCCTATATCGGCATCCTGGCCGGGATTGCCGGCGGAGCGCTGTTTTCCCTGCTTTTCGGCTTCCTGACGCTGACGCTCGTTGCCAATCAGGTCGCAACGGGCCTTGCGCTCACCATATTGGGGCTCGGGCTTTCCGGACAGATCGGCGAGAGCTTCGTCGGCCAGCCCGGCATCAAGCTGCAGCCGATCTCAATCCCGCTCCTTTCGGAAATTCCCTTCTTCGGAAAGGTACTCTTCAACCAGGACCTGATCTTCTATCTTTCGGTTGCCCTGATTGTCGGCATCCACTGGTTTCTGTTCCGCAGCCGTACGGGCCTCAAGTTGCGTGCAATCGGCGACAATCACGGCTCCGCCCATGCGCTCGGCATCCATGTCGTCCGCATGCGCTATCTCGCGGTCATGTTCGGGGGCGCCTGCGCAGGTCTGGCGGGCGCGCAGCTTTCGCTCGTCTACACGCCGCAATGGGTGGAGAACATGTCCGCCGGCCGTGGCTGGATTGCGCTTGCTCTTGTCGTGTTCGCGTCCTGGAGGCCGCGGAGGGTTTTGGCCGGCGGCTATCTCTTCGGAGCCGTCACGATCGGGCAATTGCACGCCCAGGCTTTCGGCATCGGCGTGCCTACCCAGCTCCTCTCCGCACTTCCTTATGCGGCTACTATTGTCGTGCTGATCATCATCTCGCATAATCGCCGCACGACGCTCATCAATACGCCGGCTTCGCTCGGGAAACCATTCGTTCCCGACCGGTGACCGCGGTGGAAAACAATCCGTCTTCACGCCAATAGAGGTTAGAAATGAAGAAACTGATTATCGCCCTTGCCGCTTCGGCAGCCCTGTTGGGCGGGCTTGCGACCGGCGCGTCCGCACAGGACAAGACCAAGGTTTGTTTCATCTACGTCGGTTCGAAGACGGATGGCGGCTGGACGCAGGCTCACGATATCGGCCGCCAGGAGCTGCAGAAGGCGCTCGGCGAAAAGATCGAGACGCCATTCCTGGAAAGCGTGCCGGAAGGTCCGGATGCGGAGCGCGCGATCGAGCGCATGGCCCGTTCCGGCTGCGCGCTGATCTTCACCACCTCGTTCGGCTTCATGGATGCGACGATCAAGGTCGCCGAAAAATTCCCGGATATCAAGTTCGAGCATGCCACCGGCTTCAAGGCCGCGCCGAACGTCGCGACCTACAATTCCCGCTTCTATGAAGGTCGCTATATCCAGGGCCAGATCGCCGCGAAGATGTCGAAAAAGGGCCTCGCCGGCTACATCGCGTCCTTCCCGATCCCGGAAGTGGTGATGGGCATCAATGCCTTCGAACTCGGCGCGAAGTCCATCAATCCCGATTTCAAGCTGAAGGTCGTCTGGGCCAACACCTGGTTCGATCCCGGCAAAGAAGCCGATGCCGCCAAGGCCCTGATCGACCAGGGCGTCGATATCCTGACCCAGCATACCGACACGACGGCGCCGATGCAGGTTGCCGCCGAGCGCGGCATCCTCGCCTTCGGCCAGGCGTCCGACATGATCGCCGCCGGTCCGAAGACGCAGCTCACCGCGATCGTCGATACCTGGGGCGCCTATTACATCAAGCGCACCAACGCGCTGCTCGACGGCACCTGGAAATCCGAGCAGATATGGGACGGCCTCAAGGACGGCATCCTGACCATGGCGCCCTATACCAACATGCCGGATGACGTGAAGGCAATGGCTGAAGAGACCGAAGCCAAGATCAAGTCGGGTGAGCTGCACCCCTTCACCGGCCCGATCAACAAGCAGGACGGTTCGGCCTGGCTCGCTGCCGGCGAAAAGCCGGAGGATGGCGTGCTGCTCGGCATGAACTTCTACGTCGAAGGCGTGGACGACAAGCTCCCGCAGTAGTGCCGGGCTCATGTCCCCTTGAGGGGAGGGTGAGATGAAGGGCGCCTTCGGGCGCCCTTTTTGTTTCTTCGGGATACAAGCTGTTTATCGCCCTTCAACCGTCTTGCTGCTAAAAGCCCGCAAAATGGATTGAATCGGAGAACCCTGATGAGCCGCTCCTGCCTTGCCGTGATCCTCGCCGCCGGCGACAGCACCCGCATGAAGTCCTCCATGTCGAAGGTGCTGCACCCGATCGCCGGTCGGCCGATGATCGCGCACGTGATGGCGGCGGTGGCCTCCGCGGGCATGACGGATGCGGCGCTCGTGGTCGGGCGCGATGCCGATGCTGTCGCCAAAGCCGGCGCCGTCGAGAACGTCACGGTGGAGGCTTTTCTGCAGACCGAGCGCCTCGGAACCGGCCATGCCGTGCTCGCGGCGAAGGAGGCGATCGCGCGTGGCTATGATGATGTCCTCGTCGCCTATGGCGACGTGCCTCTGATTACCTCGGCACCCTTTCTGGCGGCGCGGCAGAAGCTCGCCGAGGGGGCGGACGTGGTGGTGATCGGCTTTCATACCGATAAACCGACCGGTTACGGCCGCCTGCTTGTCGAAAACGGTGAGCTTGTCGCGATCCGGGAGGAAAAGGATGCGACCGATGAGGAGCGCAAGGTCACCTGGTGCAATAGCGGGCTGATGGCGATCGACGGACGCAAGGCGCTCTCGCTTCTCGAAAAGATCGGCAACGACAACGCCAAGGGCGAATATTATCTGACTGATATCGTCGAGATAGCCCGCGAGGCCGGCGGCAAGGTCGTCGCGGTGGATGCGCCGGAGGCCGAACTGACCGGCTGCAACAACCGCGCCGAACTCGCCCAGATCGAAAAGCTTTGGCAGGAGCGGCGCCGCCACGAATTGATGCTTGCGGGTGTTACGATGATCGCGCCGGAAACCGTTTTCCTCGCCTACGACACCGAGATCGGCCAGGACGCGCTGATCGAGCCGAATGTCGTCTTCGGACCGGGGGTCACGATCGAGGGTGGCGCCGTCGTTCACGCCTTCTCGCACCTGGAAGGCGCGCATGTGAGCGCTGGCGCGACAGTCGGGCCTTTCGCGCGGCTGCGTCCTGGCGCGCATCTTGCAGCAGATTCGAAGGTTGGCAATTTCTGCGAGGTGAAGAAGGCCGAGATCGGCGAAGGCGCCAAGGTCAACCACCTGACCTATATCGGCGATTCCTTCGTGGGCGCGCATTCGAACATCGGTGCCGGCACCATCACATGCAACTACGATGGCGTGAACAAGCATGTGACCCGCATAGGCGCGAATGCCTTCATCGGTTCGAACTCCGCTCTCGTCGCGCCGGTCTCTATCGGTGATGGAGCCTATGTGGCCTCCGGCAGCGTCATCACCGCCGATGTTCCCGCCGACGCTCTTGCGCTCGGTCGAGCGCGGCAGGAGGTGAAGCCGGAGCGCGCAAAAGCCATTCGCGAGCGGGCGCTTGCCTTCAAGGCTGCGAAGAAGGCGAAAGCCTAGCTCGTAATTCCGGCGTAGAGGATGATCGTCAGATAGAGCACGAACGCCGCGACGCCGAGGCCGATGATGAACAGCACGAGGCCGCGACCTGCTTGCCTTTTCACGGCCTTTTCTGCCGGGGGATCGCTCGGTTGAACGATGGGGTCGTTGTCCTGATTGGTCATGGTCCTCGACCGGTTGCGTCACGCTCGTAATAACCGCATGGGACGCCGGTGGTTCCCTGAATGCAATGTCACCGGGCAGTGATGTTTCGGCTGAAAGGTGGCGTTAAAGCGTTCGCGTTACTTTCATACATCGAAAGTGACCGCTGGGCGGATTGCGCAAAGCGGGCAATCCGCTAGGAATTCGCCCGGTTCAACCAAACGGAGAGATTGTTCATGTGCGGGATTGTCGGGATCGTCGGAAGGGAAGCGGTGGCGGGGCGGCTCGTCGATGCGCTTCGGCGGCTCGAATATCGCGGCTATGATTCCGCCGGCGTCGCGACGATCCACGGCGGCAGGATGGACCGGCGCCGCGCCGAGGGTAAGCTGTTCAACCTGGAAAAGCTGCTTGATGCCGAGCCGCTGCCGGGCAGGATCGGCATCGCCCATACCCGCTGGGCCACCCATGGCGTGCCGAACGAGACCAATGCTCATCCGCATTTCGTAGAGGGTGTGGCCGTCGTCCATAACGGCATCATCGAGAACTTCTCCGAGCTGAAGGATGAACTGCTTTCCGAAGGCGCGGTCTTCGAGAGCCAGACCGATACGGAAGTGGTTGCCCATCTCCTCGCCAAATATCTGCGTCAGGGTCTCGACCGCCGCGCGGCGATGCTTGCCATGCTGAACCGCGTCGCCGGCGCCTATGCGCTGGTGGTGATGTTCGAGAACGATCCGGGCACGATCATGGCCGCCCGTTTCGGGCCTCCGCTGGCGATCGGCCACGGGCAGGGCGAAATGTTCCTCGGCTCGGATGCCATCGCGCTTTCGCCCTTCACCAACGAGATCACCTACCTGGTCGATGGCGACTGCGCCATCATGACCGCAGGGGGCGTCGAGATCGTCGATTATTCCGGCAAGCCCGTGCAGCGGCGCAGCCAGATTTCCCAGGCTTCCGCCTTCATGGTGGACAAGGGCAACCACCGGCACTTCATGGAGAAGGAAATCTATGAGCAGCCGGAGATCATCTCGCACGCACTCAGCCACTATATCGACTTCGCCGCCAATACGGTGAAGGCAAACGACACGGCGATCGACTTCGGCAAGCTCTCCGGCCTTGCGATCTCCGCTTGCGGCACAGCCTACCTTTCCGGTCTCATCGGCAAATACTGGTTTGAGCGGTATGCACGCTTGCCGGTCGAGATCGATGTCGCCTCCGAGTTTCGCTACCGCGAATTGCCGCTCTCGCCCTCGCAGGCGGCTCTCTTCATCTCGCAGTCCGGGGAAACCGCAGATACGCTTGCCTCGCTGCGCTACTGCAAGCAGGAAGGGCTGAAGATCGGCGCGATCGTAAATGTTCGGGAATCCACGATCGCCCGCGAATCCGACGCTATCTTCCCGATCCTGGCAGGGCCGGAAATCGGCGTCGCTTCCACCAAGGCCTTCACCTGCCAGCTCGCTGTGCTGGCCGCACTCGCGGTCGGCGCCGGCCGCGCGCGCGGAACGGTATCGGCCGAGCAGGAAACGGCAATGGTCCGGCATCTCGCCGAGATGCCGCGTATCATGAGCCGGGTATTGAACGAGGTTCAGCCGCAGATCGAAACGCTCTCGCGCGATCTCTCCCGCTTCAAGGATGTACTCTATCTCGGCCGCGGCACCAGCTATCCGCTGGCGCTTGAAGGCGCGCTGAAGCTCAAGGAAATCTCCTATATTCACGCCGAAGGCTATGCTGCGGGCGAGCTGAAGCACGGGCCTATCGCGCTCATCGATGAGAACATGCCGGTGATCGTTATCGCCCCGCATGATCGCTTCTTCGAGAAGACGGTCTCGAACATGCAGGAAGTGGCCGCACGCGGCGGCAGGATCATCTTCATCACCGACGAGAAGGGCGCTGCCGCCTCCAAGCTGCCGACCATGGCGACGATCACGCTGCCGAATGTGGACGAGATCATCGCGCCGATGATCTTCTCGCTGCCCATTCAGCTGCTCGCCTATCACACGGCCGTCTTCATGGGGACCGACGTCGACCAGCCGCGCAACCTTGCCAAGTCGGTGACGGTGGAATGATTATCCGGCCGGAAAATCTCGGCGATGAGGCCGCGATCCATTCGGTGACGGAACTGGCCTTCTCCGGCCATCCGCACAGCGACGGAAGCGAGCCGCTGATCGTCGATCGGCTGCGCAAAGCCGGCGCCCTGGTTCTCTCCCTGGTCGCGGACGAGGGTGGGGAAATCCTTGGCCATGTTGCCTTTTCCCGGGTGGAAATCTCCGACGGCGTGATGGATTGGTATGGCATGGGCCCGGTTTCCGTCCACCCGCAACGGCAAGGCGAGGGGATCGGCAGCGCATTGATCCGGAAAGGCCTGGAGGAGCTTCGCGCGATCGGTGCCGCGGGTTGCGTGGTGGCCGGCGATCCCGCGTATTACGGCCGCTTCGGTTTCACGCGGAATGACGATCTCGTATTGCCCGATTTTCCGCCCGACTATTTCATGGCGCTGGCCTTGCATGGGCCGATGGCATCCGGCATTGTCGCCTATCATAAGGCCTTTTATGACGACATAGCATGACATGACGGAACGCGGATGAACGACAGTCCGGAAAGAATTTCGCTGGCCGGGCGCATCCGGAATAATTTCCTGGCAGGGCTCATCATCTGCGCGCCGCTTGCCATCACCATATGGCTGACTTTCGCGCTGATCGACTGGGCCGATAGCTGGGTCACACCCTATATTCCGCAGCGCTACGACCCCCAATATTACTTCAACATCACCATTCCCGGCACGGGCCTGCTGATCGCGGTGGTGTTCATCACCATTATCGGCTTTCTCGGCAAGAACCTGATCGGCCGCTCGATCGTCAATTTCGGCGAATCCCTGCTGCACCGGATGCCGCTCGTCCGGACGATCTACAAGAGCCTGAAGCAGATCTTCGAGACCGTGCTGAAGGAGCAGTCTACCTCTTTCAAGAAGGTCGGGCTGATCGAGTTTCCGAGCCCCGGCACCTGGGCGTTGGTTTTCATAGCCGGCAATGCGCAAGGCGAGGTGGCCGCGCGCCTTAATGAGCAAGGCGAGGAGATGATGGCCGTGTTCTTGGCGCCGACGCCGGTTCCGACTGCCGGATTCCTGATGTTCGTGCCGAAGAGCAAGATCATCATGCTCGACATGACGCCGGAGGAGGGGGCGAAGCTCCTGATCTCCGGAGGTCTGATCGCACCGGAATACAAGCCCAGGAAATCAGATACCGTCGCGCTTCCAGCCGCACCGCCCGCGGAGCCCTCCCGCTCCTGACGGCTCGCGAGAAGACTTCGTTCACCCCGCCCGCAGGAACCGGATCGCTTCGTCGCGCCGATGAAGGTAGAGGAGCACGCGCATGTTCTGGCCACGCTCGCTGACGAGCTCGGGATCGCGCTCCAGAAGATAGGCGGCATCCTTGCGGGCGATCTCGAGCAGGTCCGCATGCGCCTCCAGGCTGGCGATCCTGAAACCGGGCGTGCCGGACTGGCGGGTGCCGAGAAGTTCGCCTTCGCCGCGCAAACGTAAGTCTTCCTCGGCGATCAGGAAGCCGTCCTCGCTGTCACGCAGGATGGAGAGTCGGGCCTTTCCGGTTTCGCTGAGCGGTCCCTTGTAGAGGAGGATGCAGGTGGAGGCTTCGTCACCGCGCCCGACACGGCCGCGAAGCTGGTGAAGCTGCGCGAGTCCGAACCGCTCGGCATGTTCGATGACCATGATCGTCGCGTCGGGCACGTCGACGCCGACTTCCACGACGGTCGTCGCCACCAGTAGCCGGATTTCGCCGCTCTTGAAGGCGGTCATCACCGCATCCTTTTCAGGCCCGGACATGCGCCCATGGACGAGGCCGACATTGGCGGCGCCAAGTTCGCGGGCAAGCACGGCATGACGTTCTTCGGCCGACATCAGGTCGGATACATCCGACTCTTCGACCAGCGGGCATATCCAATAGGCCTTCTTTCCTTCCGAGATCGCGGCTCTCAGCCGGGAAACGATCTCGTTGATACGTTCCGTCGGTATCGTCACGGTCTGGATCGGCTTGCGGCCGGCCGGCTTTTCGGTGAGCTTCGAGACATCCATGTCGCCGAAGGCGGCAAGCACCAATGTGCGCGGAATGGGCGTCGCGGTCATCACCAGCATATGCGGTGAAACTCCCTTCGCCGTCAGCCGAAGGCGCTGGTGCACACCGAAGCGATGCTGTTCGTCCACCACGGCAAGCATCAGATTGTGATAGTTGACCGCATCCTGGAAAAGCGCGTGCGTGCCGATAACGATTTGCGCCTCTCCGGAGGCGATCCTTTCCGCAATGGCATCGCGCTCACGGCCCTTGGTGCGGCCGGTCAGCACCTCGACATTGATCCCGGCCGGCCCCGCCAGCTTGGAAATCGTCGCGAAATGCTGCCGCGCCAGGATTTCCGTCGGCGCCATCAGCACAGCCTGTCCGCCGGCCTCGACCGCCGCCGCCATGGAAAGCAGGGCGACCAGCGTCTTGCCCGCGCCGACATCGCCCTGCAGAAGGCGCAGCATGCGAGTGTCGCCCGCCATGTCCTTCAAGATGTCTTCGACGGCGCTCTTCTGACTTGGGGTCAGCGAGAAGGGCAGATTAGCGATGATCTTCGCGGCAAGATCGCCTTTGACCCTGATCGGTTCTCCGGGAACCCGGCGTAGCCGCTGGCGCACGAGCGAGAGCGACACCTGGCCGGCGAGGAACTCGTCATAGGCAAGCCGCCGTCGGGCGGGGGACTGCGGATCGATATCCGCCTCGTCGCGCGGATCGTGCAAGCGACGGAAGCTGTCGGCGGCGGAAAGAAATCCCTGACGCTGGAAAAGAGCCTTATCGATCCACTCTGGCAAGGCCGGAAGCCGTGCGATTGCGCCGTCGATCGCCTTTCGCAGCACTTTCGGCGAAAGGCCGGCGGTCAGCGGATAGACGGGTTCGATCAGCGGCAGGTTTTCCGCCTCGGAAGCTTTCACGATGAAATCCGGATGAACCATGGACGGCCGGCCGTTGAACCAGTCGACCTTGCCGCTGACCATCACCGTTTCATCAAGCGGCAGGGATTTCTGCAGCCAATCCCCCTTGGCACGAAAAAACGTCAACGCCAATTCGCCGGTCTCGTCATGCAGGAAGACGCGATAGGGGACGTTCGGCTTGCCGCGCGGAGGCGGCTGATGCCGGTCGACACGTCCCTCGATTGTGACGATGGCCCCTTGGGGTGCCAGCGCGATGCCGGGGCGATTGCGCCGGTCGATTAGCGAGTAGGGGGCGTGAAAAAGCAGGTCGATCACCCGGCAATCGTCTGCGTCCTCGCGGCCCGTCACACGCGCGATCAATTCGGCAAGCTTCGGGCCGACGCCCGCAAGCGACGCGACGGAAGAGAACAGAGGGTCAAGGACTGCAGGACGCATGGCAGCAAAATGCGATGGATTTTGGCTATCTGGCAAGGTGACGGGGGCGGAAAAGCATCCTATATGAACCGCAACAAAGGATACGGACATGACTGGACTTGCGCGCACGAGCGCCGATCTCGATCCTCGCCGCCGGCGCATCCTCTATCGCTGCTGGCATCGCGGCATCCGGGAAATGGACCTCGTCTTCGGCAGCTTCGCGGAGGCCGAGATCGGCACTCTCTCGGATGCGGAACTCGATGAATTCGAGGCGATCATGGGCGAGGACGATCACGATCTTCATGCCTGGATCACCGGTGCCAGGCCTCTCCCGGACCACTTGCAGACGCCGCTTTACGAGCGCGTCGCCGCCTACAAGCCGGATTTCGATCCGGTGACCACGACCTCGTTGGAAGCGAGGCTCAAGCAGACCCCATGAACTCCATACCCATGATCCCAGGTTTCGATGCAGGACGTATAGCGACGGTCGGAAGCGCGCTGACGGTCGGCAATGTGCCGCCCGGCATGGAGCCGCTCCTGCTGGCGGAACTCGTGCGCGCCGGCCAGTCCGTCGCCTATGTGATGTCCGACGGGCAGAGCATGCCCGATCTCGAGCAAATGCTGTCTTTCGTGGCGCCGGATATTCCCGTCCTGACATTGCCAGCCTGGGACTGTCTTCCCTACGACCGGGTCTCGCCGAGTGCGGATGTCTCCGCCCGGAGACTTTCGGCACTTTCCGGCCTCATCGCGCATGCCAGAAAACCGCATCCGGCAATCGTGCTCGTCACGGTCAATGCCATGCTGCAGAAGATCGCGCCGTCCGAGGTGATCGAAAGTCTCGCATTCTCGGCAAAGCCCGGCAACCAGGTCCGCATGGATGACCTCGCCGCGCGCCTGGAGCGCAACGGCTTCGAGCGCGTTTCCACGGTACGCGAAGTGGGCGAATTCGCGGTGCGCGGCGGCATCCTCGATGTCTTCGTGCCCGGCACGGAAGAGCCCGTGCGCCTCGATTTCTTCGGCGACACGCTGGAATCGATCCGTTCCTTCGATCCGGCGAGCCAGCGCACGACGGGCCAGGCCCGTTCGCTCGACCTCAATCCCATGAGCGAGGTGACGCTGACGCCCGATACGATCAGCCGTTTCCGCAAGAACTATCTGTCGCTCTTCGGCGCAGCGACCCGCGACGATGCCCTCTACCAGGCCGTCTCCGAAGGCCGGCGCTATGCCGGCATGGAGCATTGGCTGCCGCTTTTCTATGACCGGCTGGAGACGGCGTTCGACTATCTCAAGGGTTTTCGCATCGTCACGGACCACACTGCCCGTGAGGCGGCGAACGAGCGTTCCAAGCTGGTGCTCGATTATTACGACGCCCGGCGCGACAGCGGCACGCAGGGCAAGGGAGCAGCCGCGCAGGCCACGCCCTACAAGCCGGTATCGCCAAGCCAGCTCTATCTCGACGGCAAGGCTTTTTCCGCCGCGCTCGACGCTTGCGACGCGCTGCGGTTGACCCCGTTCAACGAGATCGACGCCGAAGGTCGCCCGGTGGTGACATTGGATGCGCATGCCGGCCCGCGCTGGGCAAAGGCGCAAGCCGAGGACAAGGATCGCGGCGAACGCGTCAATGTCTTCGACCTCGTGGTCAAGCACATCGCGGACAAACGCGCCGAAGGCGTCAGGGTGCTGATTACCGGCTGGTCGGCAGGTTCCCTCGACCGGCTGATGCAGGTGCTGGAGGAGCGCGGGCTTCAACGCGTCAGACCGATCGCAAAGCTCGCCGATCTCGACAAGCTGGAGAAAGGGGAGGCGGCTTCCGCCGTCCTTAGCCTCGAGGCGGGTTTCGAGACGGACCGGATCGCGGTGATCGGCGAGCAGGATATCCTCGGCGACCGCATGATCCGCCGCGGCAAGCGCCGCAAGCGTGGCGCCGATTTCCTGACCGAGGTGGCGGGTCTCGATGAAGGCTCGCTCGTGGTCCACGCCGAGCACGGCATCGGCCGCTTCGTCGGCCTCGTCACCATCGAAGCCGCCGGTGCCCCGCGCGCCTGCCTCGAACTTCACTATGCCGATCAGGCAAAGCTCTTCCTGCCCGTCGAAAACATCGACCTCCTCTCGCGCTACGGCTCGGATGCGGCCGAAGCGCAGCTCGATAGGCTGGGAGGCGGCGCCTGGCAGGCGCGCAAGGCCAAGCTCAAGAAGCGCCTGCTCGACATGGCGGACAGCCTGATCCGCATCGCCGCAGCGCGCATTACCCGACGCGCGCCGGTTCTGACGACGCCGGAAGGCCTCTATGACGAATTCGCCGCGCGCTTCCCCTATGACGAGACGGACGATCAGGCGAACGCCATCGATTCGGTCCGGGACGATCTCGGCGCCGGCCGTCCCATGGATCGCCTCGTCTGCGGCGACGTCGGCTTCGGCAAGACGGAGGTGGCACTGCGCGCCGCCTTCTTCGCGGCGATGAACGGAGCGCAGGTGGCGGTCGTCGTGCCGACTACGCTGCTCGCCCGCCAGCACTACAAGACGTTCCGGGAACGCTTCCGCGGCCTGCCGATCACCATCGCGCAGGCCTCGCGCCTCGTCCCCGCAAAGGAGCTCGCGCAGACGAAGAAGGACCTCGCCGACGGCAAGGTGGATATCGTCGTCGGAACCCATGCGCTTCTCGGCGCCGGCATCAAGTTCGCCAACCTGAGCCTTCTCATTATCGACGAGGAGCAGCATTTCGGCGTCAAGCACAAGGAGCGGCTGAAGGAGCTGAAAAGCGACGTGCATGTGCTGACGCTCTCGGCGACCCCRATCCCGCGCACCCTGCAGCTTGCCATGACCGGTGTCCGCGAGCTTTCGCTGATTACCACGCCGCCGGTCGACCGCATGGCGGTGCGCACCTTCATCTCGCCCTTCGATCCATTGGTGATCCGCGAGACGCTGATGCGCGAGCATTATCGCGGCGGTCAGAGCTTCTACGTCTGCCCGCGTCTTGCCGACCTGCCGGAGATACAGGCCTTCCTGCAATCGGACGTGCCGGAACTGAAGGTGGCCGTCGCCCATGGGCAGATGCCGGCGGGCGAGCTGGAAGACATCATGAACGCCTTCTATGACGGCAAATACGATGTTCTGCTTTCGACAACGATCGTTGAATCTGGGCTCGATGTGCCGACGGCCAACACGCTGATCGTCCATCGCGCCGACATGTTCGGTCTGGCGCAGCTTTATCAGCTTCGCGGCCGCGTGGGCCGTTCCAAGGTGCGCGCCTTCGCGCTCTTCACATTGCCCGTCAACAAGCCGCTGACGCCGACCGCCGAGCGTCGTCTCAAGGTGTTGCAGTCGCTCGATACGCTGGGTGCCGGCTTCCAGCTCGCCAGCCACGATCTCGATATCCGCGGCGCAGGCAATCTCTTGGGCGAGGAGCAGTCGGGCCATATCAAGGAAGTCGGTTTCGAGCTCTACCAGCAGATGCTGGAGGAGGCTGTCGCCGAGGTGAAGGGCGAAGACGAAATCGTCGATACCGGCTGGTCGCCGCAGATTTCCGTCGGCATCACGGTGATGATCCCGGATTCATACGTACCGGACCTGCATCTTCGCATGGGTCTCTACCGCCGCCTGGGCGAACTGACCGAACTTCCGGAGATAGACGGTTTCGGCGCCGAGATGGTGGACCGCTTCGGCCCCATGCCGGTCGAGGTGCAGAACCTCCTGAAGGTCGTCTACATCAAGTCGCTCTGCCGCAAGGCGAATGTCGAAAAGCTCGATGCCGGCCCGAAGGGGATCGTCGTTTCCTTCCGCGACAAGCAGTTCCCCAATCCGGCGGCGCTCGTCGGCTATATCGCCAAGCAAGGCACGCTCGCGAAGATCCGGCCGGATCAGAGCGTGTTCCTGACGCGCGACCTGCCGTCACCGGAAAAGCGGCTCGCCGCCGCCGCCCAGGTGATGACGCAGTTCGCGGAATTGGCAAAACAGGAGAACTGATCAGAGATCGGCTTCGATTTCCGGCTTGGTGACGACCGATGCCTGCGGATCAGTCGCGACGGAGCGCGGCAGCGGAACGTTGCGTGCCTTTTCACGGGCAAGCGTCAAAAGTCCGGATCCGATGATGAGCACGATGCCGATCAGCATGGGCAGGTCGATCGTGTCCCCGAAGATCAGATAGCCGAAGAGAACGGCCCATAACATCTGGCTGTATTGGGTGGGGCCGATCATCGCCGCCGGCGCATGATTGGCGGCATACATGAGGAGCACGGTCGCCAGCGCTGCAAGCAGGCCATAGCCCGCCAGCATCACCCATTCGGTCGCGTTCGGAACCCTGAAATCGGAAATCATCAGCAGGCCGCAGATGAAGAGCACGCCCAGCACACCCGCGCCATAGAGCGAGATGTTCTTTTCCGACGGGCCGATGGCGCGGAAGATGACGATAGAGATCGCTCCGGAAAGGCCGCCGAAGATTGCGCCGAGATGTCCGATCGAAAGCTCCCGGAAGCCAGGACGAAGGACGATTAACACACCCGCAAAGCCGATGACGACAGCGCTCCATCGCCGGATTCCCACGCTCTCCTGGAGGAAGATCACCGACATGATGGTGACGAAGGAGGGCAGCAGGAAGATCAGCGCGAAGGCTTCAGCCATCGAGAGATGCGTGAATGCGATGACGCTGCCGAGCACGCCGAGGCTGTTGGCGACGAAACGGAGAAGCCAGAGCGGCCGGTTCGTCGTCCGGAAGATGTCCGTCCAGCGATCGCCGGATTTCAGGAGGAATGGCAAGCCGGCAAGGCCGAAAATGGCGCCCAGGAATGCCGTTTCATAAGGCGGCAACGCGCCTTCGATCATCTTGACGGCCGCGTCGCTGAAGGCGAACGCAGCAAAGGAGGCGAAGGCGAGAAGCACGCCCTTCGTCGTGTGGTCCGTCTGCACATGAACCTCCGGTCAGATCATGCCTTTGCGGGCTTCGGACTTCATCTGTGCGATCTCCTTGAGCGCATTGACGAAGACCTCCGGCGTTTGCGCGCCGCTGACCGCATACTGACCGTCGATAATGAAGAAGGGTACTCCGTTGACGCCCATCTTCTGGGCCGCCTCTATCTCGTCGAGAACCGTGTCCTTGTCGGCATCGCTCGCCAGCAGGTTCTCGATGACTTTCCGCTCCAAGCCGCATTGTTCGGCGATGTCGAGCAGAACGGCATGGTCGCCGATATTCCTGCCTTCCTCGAAATTCGCCTTGAAAAGGGCGGTCGCCACCCGGTCCTGCACCTCGCGGCCTTCCACCAGCGCCCAATGCAGAAGACGGTGGGCATCGAGAGTATTCGGGCCGATCTTGATCGCGTCGAAGTTATAGCGGATGCCGACCTCCTCGCCGAGTTTGGTCAGCGTGGCATGCGCCCGCTCCACAGCTTCCTCTCCGCCGAGCTTGGCGATCAGGGCCTTCTTCTGGTCCACGCCTTCCGGCGGATAATCGGGATTGAGGCGATAGGGGCGCCAGTGGACGTCGACCCCAAACTCGTCCTGCACTTCGGCGATCGCCAGCTCCAGCCGCGCCTTGCCGAGATAACACCAGGGGCAGACGACGTCCGAAACGACGTCGATGGTTACCCGTTCCATGGGCGCATCCTTTCTTCGGAAAGCCGCTTCCGAGCGGCTCGATGTGGCTAGATTACTGAGCCCGCTTGTCGAACCAGGCGGGAAGCTGGTAGCCGTAGAGCGGCACCTTCTCCGGATAGCCGATATGGCTGCGGCGCGCCACCCATTGTTCTGCTACATGGTAGAGCGGCACGATATAATGGCCGGAAATCAGCATCCTGTCATAAGCCCGGACCGCCGCCTCGAAATCCTCCTCGCTGCGCGCGACGAGCATGGCCTCGATCAGCTTGTCCAGATCGGGATCGGCGGTACCAACGAAATTGAAGCTGCCTTGCCGGTCACGCGAAGCCGAGCCCCAGCGGCCGACCTGCTCGATACCCGGCGACAGTGACGAGGGGTAGGATTTCAGGATCATGTCGTAGTCGAAATTGCCCGAACGCGCCTGATACTGCGCATCGTCCACGGTACGGATCATCATGTCCACTCCGATCATCCGCAGGGTCCGCTGATAGGCGATCGCCAGCTTCTCCTGATCCTGGTTCTGGGTCATCACCTCGAAGGCGAGGGGCCTCCCGGAAGCATCCGACATGCGGCCGTTCTTGATCGTGTATCCGCCGGCCTTCAGGAGGTCCACGGCCTTGCGCAACACCTTGCGGTCCGCGCCGGTGCCGTCCGTCTTCGGCAGGCGATAGGTGCCGTCAAGCACGTCCGGATCGATTCGGTCCTTCATCGGGCCCAGGATCGCAAGCTCCCGCTCGCTCGCTGGTCTGCCCAATGAGGAAAGGCTGGAATTCTGCCAGAAGCTCTCGGTACGGGTATAGGAGTTCTCGAACAGGTTTTTGTTCGCCCATTCGAAATCGAAGGCCAGCGAAAGACCCGCCCGGACATTGCGGTCCGCAAAGACCGGCCGGCGCGTGTTGAAGGCGAAACCGAGCATGCCCGTCGGCAGGTCCGGCTTGAAGGTTTCCTTTACCGCCGCGCCGCTATAGACCGCCGGAAAGTCATAGGCTCGCGCCCAATGAGTCGGGCTGCCGTCGAGATAGATATCGAGCACGCCCTTCTTGAATGCCTCGAACAGGGTGTTCTCCTGCAGGAAATATTCGACGACGATTTCGTCGTAGTTGTCGAGACCCACCTTGGACGGAATATCCTTGCCCCAGTAGTCGGGATTGCGCTCGTAGACGATCCGCTCGCCGGGAACTACCGACTTCACCTTGTAAGGACCCGAGCCGACGGGGAATTTGAGCGTGGATTGCTCGAAGGTGGCCGGATCGATCGCATGTTTCGGCAGGATCGGGGTCGCATAGGCGATGATCAGGGGAATTTCACGATCCGCCTTCTCGTTGAAGGTGAAGCGCACACTGTGCTCGCCGACCTTCTCTATCTTCTCGACGGTGTCCAGACGGTTGGAAAAGGGGATTCGGCCTCTATCCCGCAGCACTTCGAAGCTGAAGATCACGTCTTCCGGCGTCACCGGCTGCCCATCCGACCACTTGGCCTTGGGATTGAGATTGAACTGGATGAAGCTGCGCTCCTCGTCCCATTCCACGGTTTCGGCAAGCAATCCATAAAGGGAGAACGGCTCGTCGCCGGAACGCTGCATCAGCGGTTCGTAGATAAGGTTGCCGAAGATATTGTCCCAAATGCCGCGAGCCGTCGTGCGTATGCTCTTCAGGTTGAACGGGTTCAGGCTGTCGAAAGTGCCGACGACGCCGTACCGCACGCGTCCGCCCTTCTTCACATTCGGATCGACATAGTCGAAATACTTGTAATCGGCGGGAAGCTCCGGCTCACCATGCATGGCGATCCCGTGCAGAGGCTGGCTGAAAGCCTGTCCGGCGAGGGCGAGTGCGGCGATGAGCGGAACGATGYGGCGCATGGTCCATCCTACTATGGAAATAGTCTCTGATTCGCTGCAAAATACCTGATCGAGATGGGGCGACCAACTGCGRCCAAGTGGAAAGATAGGCTTCAAAGCCCTGGTAATCGCCAAAAAATACGTGATGAGGGCTGGATATCGGAGCGGCCGCGATGTAACAGGGTTGCCGGACGGCGGGTCATTCAATTGCCTCATTTGACCGACAGGTGAAGGGCAATAGGACACCCCGAGGGAGGCGGCGGACGTCGCCCCGAACGGATTTCAGGAGACGGATTTCGTTATGAAGCTTAAGGCAACCAAGGTTATGCGGACGGCGATGTCCGCTCTCGCTCTTTCGATCGGCGCGAGCGCGCTGCCCATCACTGCCGCCGCACAGGCTCCGGCTGCCGGCGCTCCGGGCGCCCCGCCGCTCGGCTGGTTCAAGACCTGCACCAAGCAGGACGACAGCGATCTCTGCGTCGTGCAGAACGTGCTTCTCGCTCAGAACGGCCAGCTCATCACCGCCGTTGGCCTGATCACGGTGGAAGGCAAGGTGAACCGCAAGATCCTGCAGGTTTCGGTACCGACCGCGCGCCTGATCCCGCCGGGCATCGTCATGCAGATTGATGGCGGTAAGGGCCAGAAGCTCGACTACGCCGTCTGCCTGCCCGACAAGTGCACCGCCGAAGTGCCGCTCACCGATCCCATGATCGCAAGCCTCAAGAAGGGCGGCGAAGTGGTCTTTACGTCCATCAACTTCCGTCGTGCGCCGAACCCGATCCGCATTTCGCTGCAGGGCTTCACCGGCGCCTTCGACGGCCCGGCCATGCCGCAGGCGCAGCTCGCCGAAAGCCAGCGCAACCTCGAAGAGGGAATGCAGCGCAAGGCTGAAGAGGCCCGCAAGAAGCTGGAAGACGCCCAGAACGCTGCCAAGCAGGGCAACTAAGCTCTCAAGCTTTTAAGTTTCAAAGCCCGGCCTCGCGCCGGGCTTTTCGATTCCGGAATGGAAAAAGGCGCCGGTGGGAGGCCCGGCGCCTTCGATTCACGGCTGTCTATCGGAAGTCAGTGGGCCAGAATCACCTTCGGCTTCAACTGCCCGGACGGGCCACGATCGAAAATCTGCGCGACCTGAGGATTTCTCAGCGGCGTGTCGCTCTCATCATGCTCGAGGTTCTGTTCCGAGACATAGGCGACATATTCCGTTTCGTCGTTTTCAGCGAGCAGGTGATAGAAGGGCTGATCCTTGTTGGGACGGATCTCCACGGGGATGGCGTTCCACCATTCCTCGGTGTTGGAGTATTCCGGGTCCACGTCGAACACGACGCCCCGGAACGGGAACACCTTGTGGCGAACCACTTCTCCGATCCTGAATTTTGCGTTGCGTTGTTTCATGGTGCGATGTCCTTTCGCATCCTGATGTGGGAATGAATTCATTCCGCATCAAGAGTTGCAATGCGACGAAGCAGATATCGTTCCATATGCGCTCGGGCAATTGAATGTCATTCCGACTCCTGGAAGATCGGAGGCATGGTCTTGCCTGTCAAACTTTCAGATTGCTTCCGGTTTGGTACCATCTCCGGCCGCAAGGCGGTGGAAAATCGGCTATATCCCGAACCAGTTCAACAACCGGTGACGGATCATGAAACGTTTAGCTACGATCGCCCTTATCCTGATATCGAGTGCATCGATTTCGACGGCCCAAACCATCAAGGAGGTCGAGATCATGCAGTCCAGGATCGCATCCAGACTGCAGGAAAGCGGCAAGCGCCAATTGCTTGAAGCACAGCGGGCGTGGGAACGGTATCGCGATGCGGAATGCCGCTACCGGCAGGCGAATTTTCCCAGCATGACCTCGAATGCCGATTGCCAGAAGGCTCTTGCGAGCCAGAGAGCAAGAGACCTTTCCACCCAGCTGGAATGGCTCGACGAGGTGGAGGGCAATATCGGAGGAGGCCCGGCAAGCTGTGAATCCGTCGCAGGCAAGACCGCAGCGGCACGGCTTGTGCGCATGTGCCTGGCAGTCACGACGGCGACGCGGCCGCCCTGCAACGCGCAGAACTCCTGCGAGCTCATAACATCCGAAATCAAAAGATCCTGCAGGCTCCTGGGGAAGGGCGCACCTTCGTTCTGCCGCGACTATCGCTAGAGGGCAGGCGGCGGAAAAGGGCTGCCGGCAGTCTGTCATTCATTCAGGACAGACAGCAAAGCTCACAAAACACAAACGGCGGGCCAAAGCCCGCCGTTTTCCGTTGAGGTCCGGTAGAAACCGGTTTCAGGCCGAGTAGTACATGTCGAACTCGACCGGGTGAGGCGTCATTTCGAAGCGCATGACCTCGGTCATCTTCAGTTCGATATAGGCGTCGATCTGATCGTCGTCGAAGACGCCGCCTGCGGTCAGGAACTTGCGGTCCTTGTCGAGGCTTTCGAGCGCTTCGCGCAGCGATCCGCAAACCGTCGGGATCTTCTTGAGTTCCTTCGGGGGCAGGTCGTAGAGATCCTTGTCCATGGCTTTGCCGGGATGGATCTTGTTCTTGATGCCGTCGAGGCCGGCCATCAGCATGGCCGCAAAGCCGAGATAGGGGTTCTGCGTCGGGTCCGGGAAGCGGACTTCGACGCGCTTTGCCTTCGGCGAGGAGCCGAACGGAATGCGGCAGGATGCGGAACGGTTGCGGGCCGAATAGGCGAGCAGCACCGGAGCTTCGTAACCCGGAACGAGGCGCTTGTAGGAGTTCGTCGTCGGGTTGGTGAAGGCGTTGATGGCCTTGGCATGCTTGATGATGCCGCCGATGTAATAGAGGCAGCTCTCGGAAAGGCCTGCATATTCGTCGCCGGCGAAGGTCGGTTTGCCATCCTTCCAGATCGACTGGTGAACGTGCATGCCCGAACCGTTGTCGCCGAAGACCGGCTTCGGCATGAAGGTTGCGGTCTTGCCATAGGCATTCGCAACCTGATGCACGACATACTTGTAGATCTGCATCTTGTCGGCGTTGCGCACGAGTGTGTCGAACTTGACGCCGAGTTCATGCTGGGCCGAGGCCACTTCGTGGTGGTGCTTTTCGACAACCACGCCCATTTCCGTGAGCACGGTCAGCATTTCGGAGCGCATGTCCTGCAGGCTGTCGACCGGCGGAACCGGGAAATAGCCACCCTTGACGCGCGGGCGGTGACCAAGGTTGCCGGTCTCGTAATCCGTGTCGTCGTTCGAGGGCAGCTCGGAAGAATCGAGCTTGAAGCCGGTGTTGTAGGGGTCGGCCTTGTACTTCACGTCGTCGAAGATGAAGAATTCCGGCTCGGGGCCTACGAAGACGGTGTCGCCGATGCCGGATGCCTTCAGATAGGCTTCGGCCTTCTTTGCGGTGCCGCGCGGATCGCGGTTGTAGGCCTCGCCGGAGATCGGATCGAGGATATCGCAGAAGATGACCATGGTCGACTGGGCGAAGAAGGGGTCCATGTGGACCGTTGCCGGGTCGGGCATCAGCACCATGTCGGACTCGTTGATTGCCTTCCAGCCGGCGATCGAGGAGCCGTCGAACATGACGCCGTCGGCGAACATGTCCTCGTCAACGGCGGAAATGTCCATGGTGACGTGCTGCAGCTTTCCCCGTGGGTCGGTGAAGCGCAGGTCCACGAACTTCACGTCGTTTTCCTTGATCTGTTTCATGATTTCGCTTGCGGTCGTCATTTAACGTTTCCTCGATTGCAAGATGACGAGTTGAACCCTGACCCGAGCGGCCAGTCGTTTAAAGGCGCCGGTCAGATGGCGTCGATACCGGTTTCGCCGGTGCGGATGCGGATGACCTCCTCCACATTGGAGACGAAAATCTTTCCGTCGCCGATGCGGCCGGTCTGGGCGGCATTGCGGATGGCCTCGATGACCGCTTCCKCATTCTCGTCCGCCAGCACGACTTCGACTTTCACCTTCGGCAGGAAGTCGACGACATATTCGGCGCCGCGATAGAGCTCGGTATGCCCCTTCTGCCGCCCGAAGCCCTTCGCTTCCGTTACGGTGATGCCCTGAAGACCGACTTCCTGCAGAGCTTCCTTCACTTCATCCAGCTTGAAAGGCTTGATGATCGCTTCGATCTTTTTCATGAGAAAATATCTCTCCGCTTCTCCCTTGAAGCGGGCCGCGACCCGCTTGGCCTACTTAATGCAGATATCGTGCCAGTCTGGAAAGCCGAATTTGCAGAAAACTCGCATTTTGCAGGTGCGAACGTGTCGAATGGCCGAGTTTCAGGGTAAAACCAACCAAGAATTCTGCGAAACTCGATGATGAAGAGTTCATTTCGAGAAAATTTCGCAGATTTCCGGTCGGTGAGATGATCAGCTTTCCAGCCATGCAAATGATTAATTATCAATCAAATGCCTAATGTATAATCACCCTCTATTTCAATTGACGGCTTGTTTTCTGTGCAACGATTCCTTTCAATGGGAGCCATGACCTCCGGCATCGAAACCATGGTTCTCACGCCCGAAGAAATGGCCGCGGCAGATACCGAGGCTGCCCGCTCCGGGATCATATCCTTCGACCTGATGGAACGGGCGGGTCAAGCGGTGGCTGCGGCTGCGCTAAGACGATTTCCTCATGCCTATCGTTTTGCCGTGCTTTGCGGGCCCGGCAACAATGGCGGTGACGGCTATGTCGCCGCCCGAACGCTCATGGAAGCAGGCGCTACAGTTGCGGTTTTTCATCTCTCCGATCCCGCGAAATTGAAGGGCGACGCAAAACGTGCCTTCGATCTTTGCCCAAAGGTCGGCTCGGAGCTGCGGGCCTATGAACCCCGATTCGGCGACGTCGTTATCGACGCTCTCTTCGGAGCGGGGCTGACCCGCACTTTGACGGAGGACGTGATTCAGATGATCCGCCGGGTGGAGGCGGCCAACCTTCCTGTTATCGCGATCGATCTGCCTTCCGGCCTTTGCGGGCGGCGCGGCAAGCCGTTGGGCGGGGCGTTTCAAGCCGAACTCACCGTCACCTTCATGTCATGGAAGCCGGGACATCTGCTGATGCCTGGCCGGTCACTCTGTGGTGACACGGAGGTTTTCGATATCGGGATTCCGAGACGCATCCTGAAAAGCGTTGCCGGAAAGATTGGCGAGAATCGCCCGGAATTCTGGCGGGAGCATCTGCCGCGACCCGACCCAAGCTCACACAAATACCGCCGCGGGCATCTCGCGGTCTTCTCCGGCGAGGGAAGCAGGACGGGCGCAGCCCGTCTTTCCGCAGCCGCAGGCCTTCGAAACGGGGCCGGGTTGGTAACCGTGGCTTCGCCGTCGGATGCCATCACGGTCAATGCAAGCTCCCTGACGACAGTCATGCTGCACGAGGTGGAAACAGTCGCGGACCTGAACGATTGGCTGAACTCGGCCAAGCTCTCCGCCTTCGTGCTCGGTCCCGGTTTCGGGATAGGAGAAAAAGCCCGCCAGTTTGTCCTCGCTGTGAAGGACCGGCCGCTCGTGCTCGATGCCGATGGYATCACCTCCTTCAAGAACGATCCCTCGCAGCTGTTCGAGGCATTTGCGGCAGGCGAAACCCGCCTCGTTTTGACGCCGCACGAAGGAGAATTCGCGAGACTTTTTCCGGATCTGGCGGAAGACGAGAACCTCAGCAAGGTGGAACGGGCAGTGAAAGCCGCCGAGCGTGCCCATGCTGCCATCGTCTACAAGGGAGCAGACACGGTGATCGCCGCCCCGGACGGGCGTGCCGCTATCAACACCAATGCGCCGCCCTGGCTTGCGACCGCCGGTTCGGGAGATGTGCTGGCAGGCATGATCGGCGCATTACTTGCGCAGGGCATGCCTGGCTTCGAATCTGCGGCCGCCGCGGTCTATCAGCACGGCGAAGCCGCCAGGCAGGCGGGTAGGGGGATGACGGCCGAAGACCTCGTCGCCCATGTCGGGCAACTCAGTCTCTAGCCTTCAAGAAGCTCAGCCATCGCCATGGCGCCGTAGGGCGCGTTCACCTTGCCTTCGTGGATAAAGAAGGCAAAGACGTCACGCGGCTGCTTCTTGACCTCACGCGTCTCGTCGATCAAGGGCAGATCGTCCGGAACCTCGCCTTCGGCCCAGGTCCGCAGCCGTTTCGCCCAGGCCTTGAGGTCTTTTTCGGGATAGCAGGTCTTGATGTCGTCCGAGCCCTTCTGCAGGCGCGCATAGACGAAATCGCCGGTCACGTCCGCGATCATCGGGTAGTCGAAATGTTCGGCGCAGACCGGGGCGATGTTGTATTTCGCAAGCAGCGAAATGAATTCCGGCACCTTGAAACTGTCGTGCCGCACCTCGACCACATGCGTCAGCTTCAATCCGTCCAGCTTGTTCGGCAAAAGCTTCAGGAAGGCCTCGAAATCCTCCGGCTCGAACTTCTTGGTCGGCGCGAACTGCCAGAGCAGGGGGCCGAGATGATCTCCAAGCTCCGTCAGCCCTTGACCAAGAAATTTCTCGATCGATTCCCCCGCCTCGGCCAGAACCTTGCGGTTGGTGGTGAAGCGGCTCGCCTTCAGCGAGAATATGAATCCGTCTGGCACCTCGGAGGCCCATTTGGCGAAGGTTTCCGGTTTCTGAGAGCCGTAATAGGTGCCGTTGACCTCGATGACCTTCAGCTTGCTCGCCGCATATTCGAGCTGCCTCTTCTTTGGCAGCTCGTCGGGATAGAACGTGCCTTCCCACGGCTCGAAGGTCCAGCCTCCAATGCCCGTGCGGATCGTGCCGGATTTCGTCATCAATTCCTCCCTGAAATGACGGCCTATTCCGCCGCTTCCACCTTCTTCGCCGGGCGCCGATCCAGAAGCTCCTTCAGGAAATGGCCGGTATAGGAGCGCTTTTCCTGGACGACCTGCTCCGGCGTACCCGCAGCGACGATTTCGCCGCCGCCGGTTCCGCCTTCCGGACCGATATCGATGATCCAGTCGGCCGTCTTGATGACTTCGAGATTGTGCTCGATCACCACTACCGAATTGCCCTGGTTCACCAGCTCCTGCAGCATTTCCAGAAGTTTGGCGACGTCATGGAAATGCAGTCCCGTCGTCGGCTCGTCGAGGATGTAGAGCGTGCGTCCGGTCGAGCGCTTCGACAGTTCCTTGGCTAGCTTGACGCGTTGCGCCTCGCCACCCGAAAGCGTGTTGGCCTGCTGGCCAACCTTGATATAGCCGAGGCCGACATCGAAGAGCGCCTGCAGTTTGTCGCGCACGGCGGGGACCGCCGAGAAGAATTCGACGCCTTCCTCGACCGTCATGTCCAGCACGTCGGCGATCGACTTGCCCTTGAAATGCACATCCAGCGTCTCGCGATTGTAACGCTTGCCGTGGCAGACGTCGCAAGTGACGTAGACGTCTGGCAAGAAGTGCATCTCGATCTTGATGACGCCATCGCCCTGGCAGGCCTCGCAGCGCCCGCCCTTGACGTTGAACGAGAAACGACCGGGGGCATAACCGCGGGCCTTCGCCTCGGGCAGGCCCGCGAACCAGTCGCGGATCGGCGTAAACGCGCCCGTATAGGTCGCCGGGTTGGAGCGGGGCGTCCTGCCGATCGGCGATTGGTCGATATCGATCACCTTGTCGATATGCTCGAAGCCGTCGATGCGGTCGTGCTCGGCCGGGATCTCGCGCGCGCCCATGACGCGCCGGGCGGCTGCCTTGTAGAGCGTCTCGATGAGGAAGGTCGACTTGCCGCCGCCCGAAACTCCGGTGACGGCTGTGAACACGCCAAGCGGAACGGAGGCGGTGACGTTCTTGAGGTTATTGCCCCTGGCGCCGACGACCTTGATCTCCTTGCCCTTCTTCGGTTTGCGGCGCTCGGCCGGCACCGGAACGCCGAGTTCGCCGGCAAGATATTTTCCGGTGAGCGACTTGGAGTTGGCCATGATGTCGGCCGGCGCACCTTGCGCCACCACCTCGCCGCCATGGATGCCGGCCGCCGGGCCGATATCCACCACGTAGTCGGCCGTCAGGATCGCGTCTTCGTCATGCTCCACCACGATCACGGTATTGCCGATGTCGCGCAGGTGTTTCAGCGTATCGAGAAGACGCGCGTTATCGCGCTGATGAAGCCCGATCGAGGGTTCATCGAGCACGTAAAGCACGCCTGTCAGGCCCGAGCCGATCTGTGAGGCCAGCCGGATGCGCTGGCTTTCGCCGCCCGAAAGCGTGCCTGAATTCCGCGACAGGCTGAGATAATCCAGTCCCACATCGTTGAGGAAACGCAGGCGTTCGCGGATTTCCTTGAGGATGCGTACCGCGATTTCGTTCTGCTTGGTGTTCAGCGCCTCGGGCAGAACCTCGAACCAATCGCGCGCCAGCTTGATCGACATGTTGGTGACTTCGCCGATATGCAGCTTGTTAATCTTCACCGCCAGTGCTTCCGGCTTCAGGCGATAGCCGTCGCAGGCGGGGCAGGGAGCCGCCGACATGTAGCGCTCAATCTCCTCGCGCGCCCATGCACTGTCGGTCTCCTTCCAGCGGCGCTCCAGGTTCGGAACGATGCCTTCGAAATTCTTCACCGTCTTGTAGGAGCGCGCGCCATCGGCATAGTGGAACTCGATCTTGTCCTCGGTCCCGTTGAGAATGGCGTTCTGCGCCGCTTCGGAAAGCTCGTTCCACCGGCTGGAGAGCTTGAAATCGAACACCTTGCCGAGCGCTTCGAGCGTTTGATTGTAGTAGGGAGACGTGGATTTCGCCCAGGGCGCGATCGCACCGTCGCGCAGCGTGCGCGCGGGCTCAGGCACGATCAGGGCGGCATCCACCTTCTGCTGCGAGCCGAGGCCGTCGCAAGTGGGGCAGGCGCCGAACGGATTGTTGAAGGAAAAAAGCCGCGGCTCGATTTCCGGAATGGTGAAGCCGGAGACGGGGCAGGCGAACTTTTCGGAAAAA
Source organism: Rhizobium sp. LCM 4573 (assembly GCF_001854865.1). Lineage (GTDB taxonomy): Bacteria > Pseudomonadota > Alphaproteobacteria > Rhizobiales > Rhizobiaceae > Neorhizobium. Next base: position 175,989 of record NZ_MDDW01000006.1, read on the forward strand.
AGCACGCGCTCATGGGTCTCGTTGAGAGACTTGTTGGCGGACCCGCCGGCGGCCGTCTCCTCAGCGGGCAGGGGCTTGTCGGCGAATTCGGCAACCGCCAGTCCATCCGCAAGCTTCAACGAGGTTTCGAGACTGTCCGCCAGGCGCGCGCCGATATCGGACCGCACCACCAGACGATCCACCACCACGTCGATGTCGTGCTTGTATTTCTTGTCGAGCGCCGGCACGTCCGCGATCTCGTAGAACTGGCCGTCGACCTTTACGCGCTGGAACCCCTTCTTCATGAGATCGGCGAGTTCCTTCTTGTACTCGCCCTTGCGGCCGCGGATCATCGGCGCCAATATATAAAGACGCGTTCCCTCCTCGAATGCGAGGATGCGATCGACCATCTGGCTGACGGTCTGGCTTTCGATCGGCAGGCCCGTCGCCGGCGAATAGGGCACGCCCACGCGCGCGAAGAGCAGGCGCATATAGTCGTAGATTTCGGTAACGGTACCCACCGTGGAGCGCGGGTTGCGCGAAGTCGTCTTCTGYTCGATCGAGATTGCCGGCGAAAGCCCGTCGATCTGGTCGACATCCGGCTTCTGCATCATTTCGAGGAACTGCCGCGCATAGGCCGAAAGGCTTTCGACATAACGCCGCTGTCCCTCGGCATAGATGGTGTCGAATGCCAGCGACGATTTGCCGGAGCCGGAAAGGCCGGTCATGACGATCAGCGAATTGCGCGGCAGATCGAGGTCGATGCCCTTCAGGTTGTGCTCGCGCGCGCCACGAATGGATATGGTCTTCAGTTCGCTCATCTTCATGCTCTTCGGGGAGGTTCGAAGGTCCTTATGTAGTGATTGATCAGCGCCTGTCGAGACGAAACTGCGGCTGTGCAGGGCTGTTCCTGAGTCGGTTGACAGCACTATAGGGATTAATTAGAACAAATAAAGAACAAATTTGCTTGTGGATTAAACTTCGCCATGGCCCCATCGAAAGGGCCGATAGGTTAGAGTGCCGCATTGGATTTCAAGGCCGCGTCAAGCGGCGGACAAGGTGAGAGTTATGGCTGGTAGCGTGAACAAGGTGATCCTGATCGGGAATGTGGGAGCCGATCCGGAGATCCGCCGGACCCAGGACGGCCGGCCCATCGCAAACCTTCGTATCGCCACGTCGGAAAGCTGGCGCGACCGCAATTCCGGAGAGCGGCGCGAGAAGACCGAATGGCATACGGTGGTCGTCTTCAACGAAGGCCTCTGCAAGGTCGTCGAGCAATATGTGAAGAAGGGCGCCAAGCTCTATATCGAAGGTCAGCTCCAGACCCGCAAGTGGCAAGACCAGAACGGCAACGATCGTTACTCGACCGAAGTGGTCCTGCAGGGGTTCAATTCGACCCTGACCATGCTGGACGGCCGCGGCGAGGGCGGTGGCGATCGTGGCGGCTTCGGCGGCGGCAATCGGGTCGGCAACGATTTCGCTGGCGGTGACTTCGGCGGCTCTGGTGGAGATGACTATGATCGTCGCTCTGCCGGCGGCAGCCAGAACCGCGGCGGGTCTTCCGGCGGCAATTTCTCGCGCGATCTGGACGACGATATCCCGTTCTGATCAGACCTGCCGATTTGGCAGCCAAGGCACTACACGCCTCCCGTTCGACAGCGAGCGGGAGGCGTTCTTGTTTCCTGCGCCAGAATGCGTGCCGGCGAGGGATGTCAGACTTCCGCCAGCATGGCGGATTTTTCTGCTTTCGACCCTGTCTGAGCCGAAAGAAGCGGGCCGCTGACAGCCTCTGCTTTGTCGGCGAGCATGGAGACGAGTAGGTCGGATTGCGAAATGATGCCGACGAGCTTGCCGTTCTGCCGCGTGACCGGCAGGTAATGCAGCCCCGCTTCGGCGAAGATCACGATCGCCTCGGAAACAGGTGTATCGGGGCCGATCGTCGTCACCGGGCTGGTCATGATGTCCTTCACGGTGTCGTTCGGCGCGCTTGCGCCCTTGAGCGCCAGGCGCAGCCTCTGGGCAAGGCCGATCGTCGCCCGGCCCTTCACCCAGTTCGTCTTTTCGAGGAAATCGGTCTGGGTTACGATGCCCACGACTTCGGCGCTGTCATTGGTGACGGGCAGGGCCTTGATGTGATGGGCGCGCATGAGATCCTGCGCTTCCTTCAACGAGTTGTCTGGCGCCACCGCGATCACGTCGCGCGACATGATGCTCGCGCAGACCAGATCGCCCGCCCGCCGGCGGTAGGAGCGCAGCTCCGTCCTTCTGAGAATGGTTTCGAGATCGTCGCGGTCGATGTCGAGAACCTGATCATATTCCTTCAGCACCTCGTCCAGATCCTCCGAGCGGAAGCCGATGCGCTCGATCGGCGCCGGGTCGGACGTGCCGTGATCGGTCTGCTGCGGCTTCATCGCATGCGGATAGGCGCGGCCGGTAAGATTGTTGAAGGCGAGCGCCAGCAGAACCATCGCCAGGGAATTACCGGCGACCGGCCAGATGACGAAACCATAGCCGAGTTCGTGAATGGCCGGGCCGCCGAGCACGGCGGTCAGCGCGATCGCGCCTGCCGGCGGATGGAGGCAGCGCAGCGCCATCATCGCCGCAATCGCCACTCCGATCGCCAGTGCCGACGCCAGCAGCGGATCCCGCACGAGCAGCGCGACCGTAACCCCGATCGTGGCGGCGAGCATGTTGCCGCCGAGCACCGACCACGGCTGGGCAAGCGGGCTCGAAGGCACGGCAAAGAGCAGCACCGCGGACGCCCCCATCGGCGCGATCAGTGCCGGCAGCATCGGATCAGACTTGAAGACCAGCCCGCCGAGCAGGCCGGTGATCAGGATCCCCGTCAGTGCGCCGATCGCCGAGCGTATCCGTTCCTTCTGGCTGATGAGGATGGCTTCCGGCAGGAATCGCCGCAGCAAGCGTCTCATTTATCCGAGCTTTCGATTTCGTGGGGATGATTGAGGCGGCGCCTCTTTAACGCATCCCGTCGAAAAACGACAGTCTTCGATAATCAAAAATTAAAGCCAAAAATCAAAGATTGAAGGCCGAGCGTACCCCATCGACCACGAACTGGACGGAAAGGGCGGCGAGGATCACGCCGAGCAGCCGCGTGAGGATCGCCCTCCCGGTGACGCCGAGAAAGCGATCCAGCCGTTCCGCGATGAGCAGGGTCGCATAGACCAGCAGCATGATCAGCGCGATGACGGCGATAAGCAGGGCCCGGTCCAGGGCGTCGGTAAAGGTCCCGGCCAGAAGCACCGTCGCGGATATGGCTCCCGGCCCGGCAATCAGCGGAATCGCCAGCGGGAAGACCGCGATATTGTGGATGTGATCGATGGTAATCGCGGCCTGCGAGGTCTTCTCCTTGCGCTCCTGGCGCTTCTCGAAGACCATTTCGAAGGATATCCAGAAGAGCAGCAGCCCGCCTGCGATGCGGAATGCGCCGATGGAGATGCCGAGCAGCCCGAGTATCCCCGATCCGAATATCGCGAAGGCGGCGAGAAGGCCGAACCCGATCAGCGAGCCCCTGAACGCGACCTGCCGCCGCTGGAGCGCCGTCATGCCGACTGTAAGCCCCAGGAAAACCGGCGCCAGACCGGGCGGGTCGAGCGTGACCAGCATGGTCGTCAGGGCATTGATCAGCATGTCGGGCGTAGCCATATAACCTCCGGGCCGGCAGTCCTTGCGGGTGATGGCGAAGATTGTTAGGACAGACGGGCAGGGAAGGTAAAGCCTGCCGTAACGCTTTCCTGTCGAAGGCGCTCCGCACGCTGTCCCGGCGCCTCGCAAAGGCCGCAAAAGCTGTTCAAAACCCTGCCGGAAATTGGCGCTTCGCAGCGCTTTCCGATATACACAAAGCAACTGATTCCGAACAGAGATCTGATCCGATTTGACTGAGCAAAGCACACCCGGCGGCGGAAAGCTGCCTCCCGGCATCGAGCCCATTTCCATCATGGAGGAGATGCAGCGGTCCTATCTCGATTACGCCATGAGCGTGATCGTGAGTCGCGCGCTTCCCGATGTCCGTGACGGATTGAAGCCGGTGCACCGGCGCATCCTCTACGGCATGTCGGAACTCGGCATCGACTGGAACAAGAAATACGTCAAATGCGCCCGCGTTACCGGGGATGTGATGGGTAAATACCATCCTCACGGCAACATGGCGATTTACGATGCGCTCGCCCGCATGGCGCAGGACTGGTCGCTTCGCCTGCCGCTGATCGACGGTCAGGGCAATTTCGGCTCGATCGACGGAGACCCGCCGGCAGCCGAACGCTACACCGAATGCCGGCTGGAAAAGGCCGCCCATTCGCTGCTCGACGATCTCGACAAGGAAACGGTCGATTTTCGCGACAACTACGACGGTACGCTATCGGAACCCGTCGTGCTGCCGGCGAAATTCCCGAACCTTCTGGTCAACGGCGCAGGCGGCATCGCTGTCGGCATGGCGACCAATATTCCGCCGCACAACCTCTCCGAGGTCATTAACGGCTGTATTGCCCTGATCGACAACCCGGCAATCGAATTGCCCGAAATGATGGAGATCATCCCCGGTCCGGATTTCCCGACCGGAGCCATGATCCTCGGCCGCTCGGGCATCAGGTCGGCCTACGAGACCGGCCGCGGCTCGGTCATCATGCGTGGCCGTGCCCATGTCGAGCCGATGCGCGGCGATCGCGAGCAGATTATCATCACCGAAGTTCCCTACCAGRTGAACAAGGCGACGATGATCGAAAAGATGGCCGAACTGGTGCGTGAAAAGCGCATCGAGGGCATTTCCGACCTGCGCGACGAGTCCGACCGCGAAGGCTATCGCGTCGTCATCGAGCTGAAGCGCGATGCCAATGCGGACGTCATCCTCAACCAGCTTTACCGCTACACGCCGCTGCAGACTTCCTTCGGCTGCAACATGGTGGCGCTGAACGGCGGCAAGCCGGAGCAGCTTACGCTTCTCGATATGCTGCGCGCCTTCGTCTCGTTCCGGGAAGAGGTCGTCAGCCGCCGCACCAAGTACCTGCTGCGCAAGGCGCGCGAGCGTGCCCACGTCTTGGTCGGTCTCGCGATCGCCGTTGCGAACATCGACGAAGTCATCGCTCTCATTCGCCGCGCACCCGATCCGGCGACCGCCCGTGAACAGCTGATGACCCGCCGCTGGCCGGCGCATGATGTCGAGGCGCTGATCCGCCTGATCGACGATCCGCGCCACAAGATCAACGAGGACGGCACTTACAACCTGTCCGAAGAGCAGGCGCGCGCCATTCTGGAACTGCGCCTTGCCCGTCTGACGGCGCTCGGCCGCGACGAAATCAGCGACGAACTCAACAAAATCGGCGCCGAAATCGCCGATTACCTGGACATCCTCTCTTCGCGCCTGCGCATCCAGTCGATCGTCAAGGAAGAGCTTGCGGCCGTTCGTGACGAATTCGGCACGCCCCGCCGTACCGAGATCATGGAAGGCGGCCCCGACATGGACGATGAGGATCTCATCGCCCGTGAGGACATGGTCGTCACCGTCTCGCATCTCGGCTACATCAAGCGCGTGCCGCTCGGCACCTACCGGGCACAGCGACGCGGCGGCAAGGGCCGCTCCGGCATGGCCACGCGCGACGAGGATTTCGTCACTCGCCTCTTCGTGGCGAATACCCATACGCCGGTGCTGTTCTTCTCCTCCCGTGGCATCGTCTACAAGGAGAAGGTCTGGCGCCTGCCTATCGGCACGCCGCAATCCCGCGGCAAGGCGCTGATCAACATGCTGCCGCTGGAACCCGGCGAACGCATAACCACGATCATGCCGCTGCCCGAGGACGAAGCGAGCTGGGATAACCTCGACGTGATGTTCTCGACGACGCGCGGCACCGTTCGCCGCAACAAGCTGTCGGATTTCGTACAGGTGAACCGCAACGGCAAGATCGCCATGAAGCTCGATGAGGGCGACGAGATCCTGTCCGTGGAAACCTGCACCGATCGCGACGACGTGCTGCTGACCACGGCGCTCGGCCAGTGCATCCGCTTCCCGGTGGACGACGTCCGTGTCTTTGCCGGCCGCAATTCGATCGGCGTTCGCGGCATATCGCTGGGAGACGGCGACCGCATCATCTCCATGACGATCGTCGGCCATGTCGATGCGGAGCCCTGGGAGCGCGCGGCCTACCTCAAGCGTTCGGCTGCCGAACGCCGTGCGGCGGGCGTCGATGAAGAGGATATCGCTCTCGTCGGCGAGGAAGTCACCGAGGAGGGACAGCTTTCCGACGAACGCTATGAAGAGCTGAAGGCACGCGAGCAATTCGTGCTGACGGTCTCGGAAAAGGGTTTCGGCAAGCGCTCGTCTTCCTACGATTTCCGCACATCCGGCCGCGGCGGCAAGGGCATCCGAGCGACGGATACGTCGAAGACGGCCGAAATCGGCGAACTCGTCGCAGCCTTCCCCGTCGAGGACAACGACCAGATCATGCTCGTGTCCGATGGCGGTGTCCTGATCCGCGTGCCGGTCGGCGGCATTCGCATCGCGAGCCGCGCCACCAAGGGCGTGACGATCTTCTCTACCGCCAAGGATGAGAAGGTGGTTTCGGTCGAGCGCATCAGCGAGCCGGAAGGCGACGAGGAAAACGGCAATGGCCTGCCGGAAGAGATCGATGCCGAAACCGGCGATCTCGGCGCAGCCGCGCCGGAGAACGGCGGTACAGACGAAGGCGCGACGGAATAGTCGCGCCGCAGTCTTCAGGTCCCATGAACGATAAAAAGCCGGAGGATTCTCATCCTCCGGCTTTTGTTTGAACTGCGACGCGACGGGAGAGTCTCGTAGGCAGTTCCACTACTCGTCTGCCTCAGAACGTGCTGTGACGCCGGGCAAAATCCTTCATGTCTTCGTTTTCGCGACGAAGTGCTCCAATGGTGGAGGCCACGGATGCCACGAACATGATGCTGATCAAACCTGCAAGTACAGTCAGTGTCACGAACATGGCCATCCTTTCCAGTTTGCGTTATCCGCCGTTATAATAATTCGTGTCGTAGTAACGACCCGTCAGCTGCGGATAGTTCAGGTCTGCCTGCCCGGAATTGTCTTGATAAAGGGTCACCGTTGCTGTCAGCATGGCTGCGATCATTGCCGTCCAAACCACATTGATCATCGTGATCTTGTCGAGCGCGATCGTTTTCCTTTTCGCGAGCATCTCCGTTGTCCTTCTCGTTTGCCTGAACGCGCGGATGCACGCACAGGTTCCACCGCATTTTGAGAGAGAATTAACCCATCCGCGCTGAAGCGACTTTGAATGGCCTGTTCATCTGGCGTTCATGATTCGAATCGCCCAAGGCCTCAACTTCAGCAAGAAGGGAAAGTGCGGCCTCGAGGGCAAACGGCAGAACCACGGCGATCGCCACCAGTACGGCCAGCATCTTTCTCTCCTGTGATCGCGAGTCTTGTTGCTCGCTATGGGGGTCATGAAAACATATCGGGTGTGAAACGCCCTTGAACGCGCCATTCATCCGCCGTTCATGCTTGCAGAGCCGGAACATCCGTGACAAAAGGCCCAGGAATTCATCGCTGACCCAGCTTGGACTTGCATATGACGACTGCTTTCTATCCCGGGTCTTTCGATCCGATGACCCATGGGCATCTCGATGTGCTGGTGCAGGCGCTGAATGTCGCGGAAACGGTCATCGTCGGAATAGGCATTCATCCCGGCAAGACGCCGATGTTCAGCTTCGAGGAGAGGGCGGAACTGATCCTCGCCTCGCTGACGGAAGTCCTGCCGCAGAAGGCGAAGGACATCTCGGTCGTTTCGTTCGATAAACTCGTGGTAGATGCCGCGCGCGCCCACGGCGCGAGCCTTCTGGTGCGTGGCCTGCGGGACGGCACCGATCTCGATTATGAAATGCAGATGGCCGGAATGAACCGCCAGATGGCTCCTGATATCCAGACCGTGTTTCTGCCCGCCGGCACCGCGTCCCGGCCCATTACGGCCACATTGGTCCGGCAGATCGCCGCCATGGGCGGCGATGTCAGCGCCTTCGTGCCGGCCGCGGTCCTGAACGCCCTGAATGCCAAGCTGAAACGCTGATCCGTCCTTCACTCATCGGAGTTCCGCATGAAACTGCTTCGTCTCGCCATTGCCGGCGCCTTTGCCCTGGCTTCCTTCGTCATGCCGGCGTTCTCCGCCGAAGACGACTTCCTGACCATCCAGCTCAAGGACGGCCCGGTGGTCGTTCAGCTCATGCCGGAAGTTGCGCCGAAGCATGTTGCGCAGGTTAAGGCTCTGGCCGCCAAGGGCGAATATGACAATGTCGCCTTCCACCGCGTCATCGAGGGCTTCATGGCTCAGACGGGTGACGTTCAGTTCGGCGATATGGAGAATGGATTCGATCCCGCGCGCGCCGGCACCGGCGGCTCCGACCTGCCGGACCTTCCGGCCGAGTTCTCCAAGGTTCCCTTCGAGCGCGGCACCGTCGGCATGGCGCGCAGCCAGGACCCCAATTCCGCCAACTCGCAGTTCTTCATCATGTTTGCCGAGGGCTCGTTCCTGAACGGTCAGTACACCGTGATCGGCAAGGTGGTCTCGGGCATGGAGAACGTCGACAAGATCAAGCGTGGCGAGGGCGGCAACGGAGAAGTTTCCAATCCCGACCGGATGATCAAGGTCACCGTCGGCAAGTAAATTCCAAGCGCATCGCCTATGCGCCAAACATAAAGGAGAAGGCCATGGCCGAGATCAAGGATCCGGAAAACACTGTCATCCTGGAAACCACCAAGGGCAAGGTTGTCATTCAGCTTCTGCCGCAGGTGGCGCCGGAGCATGTCGCCCGTATCAAGGAGCTTTCCCGCGAGAAGGCCTATGACGGCGTCGTTTTCCACCGCGTCATCGCCGATTTCATGGCGCAGACCGGCGACGTTCAGTACGGCAAGAAGGGCGGCGAGAGCTTCAACCCGGCTCGCGCCGGCATGGGCGGCTCGGCGAAGCCGGATCTGAAGGCCGAGTTCTCGGCAACGCCGCACGTGCGCGGCACCTGCTCGATGGCGCGTTCGCAGAACCCGAACTCGGCAAACAGCCAGTTCTTCATCTGCTTTACCGATGCACCCTGGCTGAACAAGCAATATTCCGTCTGGGGCCAGGTCATCGAGGGCATGGACGTCGTCGACACCATCAAGAAGGGCGAGCCAGTCAGCGATCCGGACTCGATCGTCTCCATGCGGGTTGCCGCCGACGTCTGATCGTCATTCAATGAGAGCCCGCTCCGCCGATCGTCGTCGGAGCGGGCTTTGCTTGTTCGGAAACTGACCCATGCGCGTCGACCTGTTCGATTTCGATCTGCCCGAGGAAAGCATTGCGCTGAGGCCCGCAAGCCCGCGCGATAGCGCCCGGCTGCTCGTCGTGCGGCCGGATGGGGAACCCGAGCTTGCCGATCACCGCGTTTCGGAACTGCCGGACTTTCTGAAACCGGGCGATGCTCTGGTCTTCAATGACACCAAGGTTATCCCGGCTCAGCTCGAAGGCATTCGCCATAGGGAAGGGGCGGGCGGCCAGCAGGTCTCCGCCACCCTTCATATGCGCACCGCGCCTGATGCCTGGAAAGCATTCGCCAAGCCCGGCAAGCGCATCAAGGTAGGCGATCGGATAGAGTTCGGTCACGGCGGCAATGCCTGCATGATCGGTTCGCTTGCCGCGACGGTGGAAGAGAAGGGCGAGGGCGGTGAAGTCACTCTGCGCTTCGATCTCTCCGGCCCGATGCTGGACGAGGCGATCATGGCGGTGGGACACATTCCCTTGCCGCCTTATATCGCCGCCAAGCGGGCCGAAGATGACAAGGACCGGCAGGACTACCAGACCATCTATGCGCGCGAAGAGGGCGCGGTCGCGGCTCCGACCGCCGGCCTGCATTTCACGCCTGAGCTCTTTGCCGCCCTCGATGCCGCGGGCATCGAACGGCACTTCGTCACGCTGCATGTTGGCGCCGGGACCTTTTTGCCGGTCAAGGCCGACGATACCGCCGATCACAAGATGCATCAGGAGATCGGCTACGTTAGTGCCGATACCGCTGCACGGCTGAATGCGGTGAAGGCACGCGGTGGGCGGATCATCTGCGTCGGCACGACCTCGCTTCGGCTGATAGAGAGCGCCGCCACCGATGACGGCGTGATCGAGCCCTGGAGCGGAGCAACCGGCATATTCATCACGCCCGGCTATCGCTTCAAGGCCGTGGACATGCTGATGACCAATTTCCACCTGCCGCGATCGACACTGTTCATGCTGGTCTCGGCCTTTTCAGGGCTGGAGACCATGCGCTCGGCCTATGCTCATGCCATCGAAACAGGCTACCGCTTTTATTCCTATGGCGATTCCAGCCTGCTTTTCCGGAAAGACTAGATGACCACCGAGAATTTCCAGTTCACTCTCAAGAAGACCGATGGCGGGGCGCGGCTTGGCGAAGTTTCGATGCCCCGCGGCACGATCCGCACGCCGGCTTTCATGCCGGTCGGCACGGTTGGCACCGTCAAGGCCATGTATCTCGACCAGGTGCGCGAGACCGGCGCCGATATCATTCTCGGCAATACCTATCACCTGATGCTCCGGCCGGGAGCCGAGCGAGTGGCGCGCCTCGGAGGTCTTCATAGCCTTATCCGCTGGCAGCATCCGATCCTTACCGATAGCGGCGGTTTTCAGGTCATGTCTCTCGCGGGGCTGCGTAAGCTCGACGAGAAGGGTGTCACCTTCAAGAGCCATGTGGACGGCAGCCTGCACCACATGTCCCCGGAGCGCTCCATCGAGATACAGGGCCTGCTCGGCTCCGATATCCAGATGCAGCTCGATGAATGCGTGGCGCTGCCGGCCGAGCCCAAGGAGATCGAGCGGGCCATGGAACTGTCGCTTCGCTGGGCGGAGCGCTGCAAGATCGCCTTTGGCAACCAACCCGGCAAGGCAATGTTCGGTATCGTCCAGGGTGGCGATCAGCCGAACCTCCGCATCCGCTCCGCCGAGGGATTGAGAGAGCTCGATCTCAAGGGATATGCGGTCGGCGGCCTCGCGGTCGGCGAGCCGCAGGATGTGATGTTGCAGATGCTGGAAACGACGCTTCCGGTTCTCCCGAGCGAAAAGCCGCGCTACCTGATGGGTGTCGGCACACCCGACGATATTCTGAAATCGGTGGCGCGCGGCATCGACATGTTCGATTGCGTGATGCCGACCCGCTCCGGCCGGCATGGTCTGGCTTTCACGCGCCGCGGCCGCATCAACATCCGCAACGCCAAACATGCCGAAGATCTGCGTCCGCTGGACGAGGAGTCGAGCTGCCCGGCGGCGCGCGATTATTCCCGCGCCTATCTGCACCATCTCGTGCGCTCCGACGAGGCGCTCGGCGGCATGCTATTGTCCTGGAACAACCTTTCCTATTACCAGGACCTGATGAAGGGCATCCGCAAGGCGATCGCCGAGGGACGCTTTGCCGACTTCTATGCCGAAACGCAGGAAGCCTGGGCGAGGGGTGACGTCTGATCTCACCGGCCAGCACCGGCCTCAGATACCGGTGCTGGTGGTATTCGCAAGCATCCGCACGCCGTTGACCTTGTAGCTGCCGTCATCCATCAGCCTCAGCTCGTAGATGACGGTCCAGTCCTTGCCCTTCGGGTCCGTGATCATGACTTCCTGCAGAACCATCTCGCCGCCGCCGACAAGCTTGGAGCGGCCGAAAGCATAGTTTCCGGCCTGATAGACCGGTGGATAGCTCCTGCGCACCATGTCCAGAAACCGGTCCTTGTCAGGATAGAGGCTGCGGATGCCGGGAGAAGCGTGAGAATAGGCTTTCTCGGCATCGTTGGCCATCAGCGCGTCGATCTGTTCGGCAATAACGGCCTGGGCTTCCGCCACCGGGTCTTCGGCTCTCGAGGGCAGGGCGGAAACGAGAATAAGAAACACGAAAGCGGAGGCGAAACGAACCGGCATAGGCGTTCTCCAAACGTGACGAAGGAAGCCTACCATGGAAAGCCTGCGCGCTGAACAATGCAGCCTTTCGCAATGAAATCTTGTGGCCGCGCATGGCGAATGCCAGGAATGAAGCAAATTGCGATTCGCCGGATTCCTTCATGTCTACGCTCGCGCCGTCCGCGCTGCTCTATTTCTGCAATGCCATCCTCTTCGTTTCCCTGTTCACGCGCTTGCCGGCCATCCAGCTTTCGCTCGGCGTCGACAAGGCGATCCTGGGATTCACCCTGCTCAGCGCGCCCTTGGGAACCTTCCTGGCGCTGCCCATCGCCGGCCGCGTGACCGACCGGCTGACACCCCGTCTGACGGCGGTCGCCACCTTGTGGATTACGGCTCTGCTCACGCCATTGCTTACGATTGTCCCGATCAGCGGCTTCCTGCTCTGCTTTTTCCTCTTCGGCTTCTTTCGGACCATTTTCGATGTCGCCGCCAATATGATCGCAACCGGCATCGAGCAGCGCACCGGCAGAAAAATCCTCTCACGCAGCCACGGCTTCTGGTCGATCGGCCTGCTTGCAGGCTCGCTGATTTCCGGGTTCCTGGCGGGCAGAGGAGTGACGCCTTTCTTCCACCAGGCGATGGCCGCCGCCTTCGTGATCCTCTCCTGCCTCATCGCCTTCCGGATGATGCCCCGGGATTCTGCGCCGGTAATTCAACCGGATCGCAAGAGGCCGGTCTATGTGCTTCCCGACAGGACGATCCTGTTGATCTGCGTGATGGTCTTCGGTCTCTGCATCGTCGAAGGCGCGGTCTATGATTGGGGCATTTTCTTCATCCGCGAGGTCCTGGGTGCCGATCCTACGGCAGCTGGAATGCTCTACGCCACCTTCACGATCGGCATGGGCCTGACACGGCTCAGCGGCGATATGCTGCGCGATAAATTCGGCGCCGCGACGCTCCTGCGCGGCTCGGCTATCTCGGTGGGAGCGGGCGTCATCCTGCTCGTTTCCGCGCCGGGACTGGTTGCCGGCGGCTTTGCGCTCTTCCTCATCGGCTGCGGCGTTGCGCTGGCATTTCCTCTGGCGGTCTCCACCGCGATCGAGCGCGGCAAGGGGCAGGCATCCGAAAGCCTGGCGGCCCTTGCGCTCACCTTGATGCTCGGCACGATCGGCGTTCCGCCACTGCTCGGCTTCATCGCGGAACATGCCGGCCTCGTCGCCAGCTTCCTGGTTCTGCTGCCCTTCATCCTGCTGAGTTTTCTCATGGCACCCGTATCGGAAGGCCGCCGGCCGTGGCTCGGATTTTCGCGTCGATGATCTGCGGCCTTGCCATTGCCGCTAATTGGCCACAAGATTCCGTAAGGGGTTGAGGCCGGGAGCCGGACCCGTTAGGACGGCGACGAAGCTGGATTCATTTCCCCGGAGACAGGTGGAACAGTGATCGATCCTTACGAGACGCTTGGTGTTTCACGCGATGCGGATGCCGCAGCCATCAAGCTTGCCTACCGCCGTCGGGTGAAGAAGGCGCATCCCGATTCCGGCGGCGATGCGGAGGCCTTCGGCAAGCTCACGACATCCTACGAGCTGCTCAACGATCCCGTACGCCGCAAGGTTTATGACGATACCGGCTACGATCCGGCGCTTGCCGATCCCATGGATCTGCAGGGGGTACTGGTGCTGGAAATGCTCGTCAACGAGGTCATCCTCGACGAGCGCGAGCCGGGCAGCTTCGATCCGGTCGCCGCCATGCGCAGAAAGCTCACGGACAAGATCGTCCAGGCGCGCTTCCACATTCTCGAAATGGAGCGTCACCGCGCGCGCATTCGCAATCATATCGACCGCATCGGCAGGAAACCCGGAACCGATGTGCTCGGCCGCATGCTGAAGGCACGCTGCGATACGATCGGCGAGGCCATGACCAAGGCAGAAGCCGATATAAAGGCCATAGAACAGGCCTATGCCATGCTGGAAGGCTACTCCTACGAGATCGAAATCGAGGAAATGCAGACAGCCGCGGAATAACGGTACGCGCCGGCGGAATTGTCGAGCTCCATACACGATGATCCAACACCGGCGTCAGCCCAATATCAATACGTCGGTATTGGCGACCGAATAGGGGATTCCACCCGGCTAGCCGCAGTTCAAAGCAGAACGCATCCCGACACCCAATGTCAAAGCTGGTTAGAGGTGCGGCGCCGCCAGCCAGTTAGAAATGCGACACTCAGCATCGCCGCTGGCGCTGACCGCAGCCCCCGATCCG
>NZ_MDDW01000007.1 GCF_001854865.1 Rhizobium sp. LCM 4573
CGGATCCCTCAAGAACGAGAAACTTCGTCGCCAGCAGCGCCGCCGCCCTCGTCAGTGAGCGGGGTTATAAGCGGACCCCCTGAAACAAGTCAACAGGACTCTTTCGGAAAAATCCAAAAAAGTGACAATTCTTTGATTCAAAAGAGAAATTCACGATTTTTGAGCGCCGAGACCTCTTCACCATTTGGTAAGAAAGCTTAACGCCCGGACGGGATCAAGAATGCCTGGGCGTGTCGCTCGAAGAGGCTTGGCAATGGCAGAATCCTTGTATGTCCAAGGCAAAACATGCGATATCAGCCGGAAACGATTTTCCGGCCTGCGAGCTGCCCAATCAGAAAGCGATAGAATTGCGCGTCCTTGACCAAGCCACCATTCCCGAACTGCCGAACCACTATCAGGGCAAGGTCCGGGAAAACTACGACCTGCCGGATGGCCGGCGCATCATCATCGCCACGGACCGGCTCAGCGCCTTCGATCGCATTCTCACTTCCATTCCCGACAAGGGTCATGTGCTGACTCAGACCGCACGGTACTGGTTCGAGGCGACACGGGATATCTGCCCCAATCACGTACTGGACTATCCGGATCCGAACGTGGTCGTCGGCCGCCGCCTCGATATCCTGCCGGTGGAGATCGTCGTGCGCGGCTATCTGGCGGGTACCACCGGCACGTCCCTGCTCACGCTATACAGAAAGGGTGAGCGCAACATGTACGGGCTTTCCCTGCCGGATGGGCTCAAGGACAACGAGGCGCTTCCCGAGCCGGTCATTACCCCGACGAGCAAGGCATTTCACGGCGGCCACGACGAGCCCCTGACCCCGAAAGAGATCGTGGATCAGGGACTGCTGACGAAAGCGCAGTGGGAACAGCTTTCGCATCATGCGCTTGCGCTCTTCGCACGCGGCCAGAAGCTTTCGGCCGAACGCGGGCTCATCCTCGTCGATACCAAATACGAGTTCGGCACGGACGCCGAGGGCAATATCGTGCTTGCCGACGAGATCCATACGCCCGACAGCAGCCGCTACTGGATGGCCGACAGCTACCGRCAGGCGTTCGAGGCCGGCTCCCGGCCGAAAAGCTTCGACAAGGATTTCGTTCGAGCATGGGTGGCGGAGCGGTGCGACCCTTACAAGGACGATATTCCGCCGATTCCCACCGAGCTCATCGARGAAACCGCGACGGTCTACCGAACCGCCTTCGAGATGATCACCGGCAAGCCGTTCATCGCGGATACCGAGGGCGTGACGGTTCTCGACCGCATCAGAAACAACCTTAAACCCTATTTCACCGCGAGTTGATCGTGCTGTGAGCGCTGGAACGGAGCTGTTGAAGAGAACGACATTGCGCAGGCCCAGACGAAAAGCAGAGGAAACGCGGGAGGATATCCTCGCCACCGCGGAAGCGCTTTTTCGCGAGAAAGGCATCTCCGGATGCTCGATCGCCGATATCGCCAATGCCCTGCAAATGTCGCCCGCAAACGTCTTCAAGCATTTCCATTCCAAGGCCGCGCTCGCCGATGCCATTTGCGAGCGTCATGTTGACCTCATGATCGGGCGCTTCGGAACGCTGGACGACCCCGCCCCTGCACCCGAGAGGCTTTGCATTGTCGTTCGTAAGCTGATGGAAGCGCATCTGCGGGATATCCGGGAAAATCCCTTTCTCTTCGAGATGATCTTCCTGATGTCGGAGGCTAACCTGCCGAGCGGCCTTCACTATAAGCAGTTGATCGAGTCTCTCTTCCTCGACCTTATCCGCGAGGGGATAGAAAGCGGCGTCTACGACGTGAAGGATCCGGAAACTCTCAGCCGGCATGTAGCGGCCRCCTTCGCGAGCGTATTGCATCCCATACTCCTCGCGAAGACTGATATCGAGGAATTGCATGACCGGTGCGAGGGGCTCACCCGGCTGGTCAATGCTGCGCTGCAAAGTCCGCTTGCAAAGTGACGAATTTTAACTTACGTCACTTTCCGCCGGAAGCGCAAGCCAGGCCGGCATTTGTTGGTGAGCCACTTCCGCGACCGATAAAAACGGCTTAATTTCCCGATCTTCTGCCGCCGGCGAACGAATCGCGCCGGGGCCGATGCCCCCGACGCCCTTGCTGGATGAGACCATGACCGGACGCAAGTTTACCCTCCCCCTGCTTTTCGCCTTGGCACTCGCCGGCTGCAGCGATTCCGGCCAGAACGGGGCCGGAAACCCGGCTGGAGGAGCCGCCGCCGAGCGCCCGCCGTCGCCCGTCAGCGTGGTCACGATGAAGAAGTCGGAGCAGCCGATCACCCGCATCCTGCCGGGCCGCGCTGTGGCCTATCAGCTGGCCGACATCCGGCCGCGCGTAACCGGCATCGTTCGGGACGTCGCCTTCAAGGAGGGCAGCGAGGTCAAGGCCGGCGATATCCTGTTCCAGATCGAGGACGATACCTATGCGGCGGAAGTAGCTCAGGCGCGCGCCAGCCTCTCCAAGGCGGAGGCAAGCATTCCGAGCGCCCAGGCCAACTTCGCCCGCTACGAGCGGCTGGTCAATAGCGGCGCGACCCAGATCGAGTTCGAGAATGCCCGAGTGACGCTGCTGCAGGCCCAGGCGGATGTGGAGCAGGCGAAGGCGGCGCTTGAGGCTGCCGAAATCAATCTCAACCTGACAAAGGTACGCGCTCCCTTCGATGGCATCACCTCGATCTCCAACGTCGACATCGGCAACATCGTGACGGCCAACCAGACGACGGCACTCACCACGCTGCGCCAGCTCGACCCGGTTTACATCGACCTTACCGAGTCGAGCACCAATCTTCTGGAACTTCGATCCGCGATGGCTTCGGGCCGGCTGAGCARCACGCCGGGCGAGGCAGCAATCAAGCTGACCCTGGAAGATGGTACGGAATATCCTCACGCCGGCAAACTCGACATGGCCGAAATGGCGGTAAGCGAAACGACGGGCACATACCAGATCAGGGCGCTGTTCGAGAACCCGAACAGGATCATCCTGCCGGGAATGTATGTGCGGGCCACCGTCACCCTCGGCTTGGAGAGCGGCTATCTCATTCCCCAGCGCGCGGCGACGCGCAACGCGAACGGGCAGCTCTCGGCCAAATTCGTGAGCGCCGAAAACAAGGTGGAAACCCGCATCTTCGCGACCAGCCAGGTCTCCGGCGATAACTGGCTCGTGACCGAGGGCATCGCGGACGGCGATCGCCTGATCGTTGACGGTTTCCAGTGGATCGCCGACGGCGCCGCGGTCCAGCCGGTCGAAGCCACCGTCAACGAGGAAGGCCTCGTCGTGGAATCTCCCAAGCCGGACGCCGCCCAGCCGGGCGCCAATCCATAAATCTCCTCGCAGCAGAAGACGAAACAGGCGCAAGGAACTCCAATGGCCAATTTCTTCATTCGGCGACCGGTTTTCGCCTGGGTCATCGCGATCGTCATCATGCTTGGCGGGGCCCTCGCCATCTTCACCCTGTCGATTTCCCAATATCCCGACATCGCCCCCACGACGGTCCGCATCACCGCGAGCTATGACGGGGCAAGCGCCGAGACGGTCGAGAAATCGGTGACGACGATCATCGAGGACGGCATGACCGGCCTCGATGACCTCACCTATATGACATCCTCTTCCTCCACCGGCAGTGCTTCGGTAACGCTCACCTTCGGCAACAGCATCATGCCTGACATTGCCCAGGTGCAGGTACAGAACAAGCTGCAGCTCGTGCAGTCGCAATTGCCGGACGTCGTGCAGCAGCGCGGCATCCAGGTTGCCCGCTCGACCTCCAGTATTCTTATGGTTGGCGCACTCGTTTCGACCGACGGAAAGCGTAATTCCGTGGATCTCGGCGACGTCTTTTCGACCCAGATCGAAGACAAGATAAAACGTCTCGAGGGCGTCGGCAGCATCGATATCTTCGGCTCTGGCTATGCGATGCGCATCTGGCTCGATCCCTTCAATCTGCAGAAGTACCAGCTTACCGCAGCCGATGTAACCGCAGCCATCCAGGCACAGAACACCCAGGTTTCGGTCGGCTCGCTCGGCGGCCTTCCCTCCGAGAAAGGCCAGCAGCTCACCGTGACCATGACGGCGCAGAGCCAGCTCACCACCGTCGATGAATTCGAATCGATAATCCTGAAGGTCGAACAGGGCGGCGCGACCGTTCGGCTGAGCGACGTCGCCCGCATCGAGATCGGCCAGGAAAGCTACGCGGCAAGCTCCCGCCAGAACGGCCTCCCCTCCACCGGTTTCGCAGTCAATCTGGCGACCGGCGCAAACGCTCTGGATACGGCCGCGCGCGTGAAGRCCGCCCTGACCGAGATCGGGCCCACGCTGCCGCAGGGGATTGAAATCACCTATCCCTACGACACCACGCCCTTTGTCCAGCTTTCCATCGAAAAGGTCGTCCACACGCTCATCGAGGCCATTGTCCTCGTGTTCGTCGTGCTCCTGATATTCCTCCAGAACCTGAGGGCCACGTTCATTCCGATGATCGCCGTGCCGGTGGTGCTGCTGGGTACCTTCGGCATTCTTGCGCTGGCCGGCTATTCCATCAACACACTCACCATGTTCGCGATGGTGCTGGCGATCGGCCTTCTCGTCGACGACGCGATCGTCGTCGTCGAAAACGTCGAACGCATCATGGATGAGGAAGGTTTAGGCCCGCTCGAGGCGACCGAAAAATCGATGGGCGAAATCACCGGGGCAATCATCGGTATCGCACTGGTGCTGACCGCCGTCTTCATTCCCATGGCATTCTTCGGCGGCTCCACCGGCATCATCTACCGGCAGTTTTCCATCACCATCGTATCGGCGATGCTTCTTTCCGCCGTGGTCGCGATCGTTCTCACGCCGGCGCTTTGCGCCACCATGCTGAAGCCGATCGATCACCATAAGAAGCGCCGCGGCATCGGCGCCTGGTTCAACCGTGGTTTCGATCGCTCCACTCACGGCTATGTCTCGACGGTGGGATATCTTCTCAAGCGTCCGCTTCGGGTGTTTCTGGTCTTCGCGCTGGTCATCGCCGGTTGCGCCTGGTTGTTCACCAGGCTGCCGAGCTCGTTCCTTCCCCAGGAAGACCAGGGCGTTCTGCTGACCATCGTCCAGACTCCGACCGGTTCGACGAGAGCCCGCACGGATGAAGTCGTGAAAAAGGTCGAGGCCTATTTCCTCGAGCAGGAAAAGGAAAACGTCGACGTGGTCTTCGGCGTTCTCGGCTTCAGCTTCGGCGGATCGGGGCAGAACAACGCGATCGTCTTCACCAAGCTCAAGGATTTCGAAGAGCGAACCGGCACCGGCCAGTCGGCTGCGGAAATCGTTCAGCGTGCGAGCGGCTACTTCTTCACGCTGCGCGATGCTCAGGTCTTTGCGCTCCTGCCTCCCGCCATCCAGGGCCTTGGCACGACGAGCGGCTTTTCCATGTATCTCGTGGACAGCGGCAATCAGGGTAACGCGGCGCTGACCACGGCATCACAGCAGCTTCAGCAAACTGTCCTCGGCAATCCGAATATCAGTTCGCTGCGAACCAACAGCCAGCGGACAGAAACCCAGCTCAAGATCGTCCTGGATCAGGAAAAGCTTGGCGCCATGGGCGTGGATCTGGCTTCCGTGAACTCCATGCTGGCGACGATCTTCGCCGGCCGGGACGTCAACGACTTCACGCTCAACAACGAGCTGAAACCGGTCTATGTCCAGGGTGATTCACCCTTCCGCATGCAGCCAGACGACTTGAAGTACTGGTATGCCCGCAACAATCAGGGAGAAATGGTGCCCTTCTCCTCCTTCGCCAAGGTGGAATGGATATCGGGCTCTCCCCAGCTTGAACGCTTCAACGGCACCAGCGCGGTCGCGCTTGACGGAGCTGCGGGTCCAGGGGTCAGCACCGGACAGTCCATGGACGAGATGGAACGGCTCACAGCCGAAATGCCCGGCGGATATTCGGTCGCCTGRCAGGGCATCTCCTACCAGGAACGGCTTTCCGGCTMGCAGGCACCGATGCTTTACRCACTCTCGGTCTTGATCGTCTTCCTGTGCCTCGCCGCCCTTTATGAGAGCTGGTCGATTCCGTTCTCGGTGATTTTGGCTGTTCCCGTCGGCGTGCTCGGCGCGCTTACCGCGGCGTTTTTGTTCGGCCAGGCGAACGACGTCTACTTCAAGGTGGGCCTGCTCACGACCATCGGCCTGGCCGCCAAGAACGCGATCCTGATCGTCGAATTCGCCAAGGACCGCCAGGAAGGAATGGGCCTCATCGAGGCGACCTTGGAGGCGGCCCGCCTCAGGTTGCGGCCGATCGTCATGACTTCGCTCGCCTTCATCCTGGGCGTGGTACCGCTGGCGATTGCTACCGGCGCGGGTTCCGCGGCGCAGAATGCCATCGGCATCGGGGTCTTGGGTGGTATGCTTTCTGCAACACTGCTCGGAATTTTCTTCGTTCCGTCCTTCTTTGTGGTCGTCAGGCGGTTATCAAAACGTGAAAAACAGGAGATGACAGTATGAGTTCTGTTAAGAGCTGATAATGTACGCTCGCCGGAAGTATTGAGTCGGTCCGGGCGTAGAGTGCGGAAGGCTGGGCCGGGGGGCCTGCCTTTCTAGAGTTTGTTAGGGCACTTAGGACAGAAAAATGACATCCATTCGCGCAGCGGCTCCACTCGTCCTGCTCCTGCTTTCCGGCTGCGTCGTCGGCCCGGACCATAAATCTCCGGAAATCACGCTTCCCGCCAAGTTTGGCGAGGGCGGCACCAAGAGCAATGGCGATGTTTCCATGGCTCCCTGGTGGAATGCCTTTAACGACAGCCGCCTCAACGGATACGTCCAGCAGGGCCTCTCGCAGAACCTCGACGTGCTGCAGGCGCTGGAGCGGATCAACCAGGCGGAAGCCAACGTGGTCGCCGCGGGCGCCGGCAGCCTGCCGAGCCTTACGCTATCCGCAAACAACACCACGAGCGGCGCCGACATGCGCCCCAACTCCCCTGCCACCGAAGCAACTCGGAACAGCACTGCCGGCAATGTCGACGTTTCGTGGTTCCTCGATCTCTTCGGCCGCTACAAGCGATCCAGGGAGAGCGCGCTTGCGAGCCTCGACGCAGCCTATGCCAGCGTCGACGTTGCTCGCCTTTCGCTGCTTTCGCAGATCGCGGCCGCCTATATCGATGCCCGCTACTATCAGGAGCGTATTGCACTCGCCCGGCAGAACCTCAGTTCACGCCGTGAGACGCTGCAGTTGACGCGCCTCCAGCTTGAGGCCGGCGCCGCTTCGCGCCTCGATGTCGTGCAGGCCGAAGGTCTCGTCAACTCCACCCTGGCGGATATTCCGGGGCTTGAGACCAATTTCCGCCGCGCCGCCCATCGTGTGGCGACGCTGCTTGGCCAACCTGCCTCCACGCTTGTACCGGAACTGCAGAAGGGTGCCCGTCAGCCGGTCGCCCGCTACAATGTCAAGGCCGGCGTTCCGGCCGACCTTATCCGCAACCGGCCGGATATCCGTGCCGCCGAGCGGCAGCTGGCCGCTTCGGTCGCGCAGGTCGGCGTGGCGGAATCGCAGCTCTATCCTTCGATCAGCCTCGGCGGTTCCATCTCGCCGAGCTATACCGCCATTTCGAGCAGCCCGGACAGCCGTGGCATTTCCTGGTCCTTCGGTCCGGCGCTCACCTTGCCGGTCTTCGACGGCGGTGCCCTGAAGGCCAATGTCCGCAGCGCCGAGTCCATCGCAAGGGAAGACTATCTCACCTGGAAGCAGACCGTGCTCAATGCGGTTGAAGAGGTCGAAAACGCCCTGGCTGCCGTTGCCCGGGACAGCCGTACCGTTGCCGCACTTCGGGAAACGGTACGCTCCTACCAGGAAGCGCTGAGCCTCGCGACAGCAAGCTACCGTGACGGCGCCTCATCGCTGCTCGATGTTCTCGATGCCCAGCGCCAGGTCTCAACCGCCCAGGCCAATCTCGCCGCGGCCATTCAGCAGATGGCACAGGACTACGTATCGCTCAACGTGGCGATCGGCGGCGGCTATGGCTTCGGCCAGGGAGGCCCGACCAAGGTTGCCGCAGCAAGCGCTGGCCCTGTCATCACCAAGTAAGAGGAGGCCGGCAACGGCCTCTTCACCCGACCAAAACAAAAAACCTCCGAAGCGGCAGCTCCGGAGGTTTTTTAATGTCGATGAAATCGGCTCAGTTCTTGGCGCGCTCGACGTAGGAATTGTCTTCGGTCGCGATGACGACACGGGTACCGGCATCGATATGCGGCGGAACCATCGTGCGGATGCCGTTGGAAAGCATCGCCGGCTTGTAGGAGGAGGAAGCCGTCTGACCCTTTACGACCGGCTCGGTCTCGACGATCTCGAGCGTGACGTGACGCGGCAGTTCGAGCGCCAGCGGTACGCCTTCATGGATGGAAAGGATGCAGGTCATGCCTTCCTGCAGATAGGCCTTCTGATCACCCATGGTCTCTTCGCTGACGACCACCTGGTCATAGGTTTCGGGATTCATGAAGTGGAAGCCCTCGCCGTCCTCATAGAGATACTGGAAGTTCACGTCTTCCACGAAAGCACGCTCGACCTGCTCGGTCGTACGCCAGCGCTCCGACACCTTTACGCCGTCGACGATGCGGCGCATATCCACCTGCGTGACGGGCGTGCCCTTGCCGGGGTGGAAGTTCTGGGCGGTAAGAACCACATAGAGCTTGCCGTCGACTTCGAGGACGTTGCCCTTGCGGACGGAGGAGGCGATGACCTTGACCATAAGATTCCCTTGTGCGTATCGGCTTGTGCTTGCCGGAAATGCGTCGTAGAGGACCGGATGATTGACCGGGCCCGAAGGACGGACGATCTGTTTTCTCGGCGCACCTACCCTAAAATGGCGCAAAGTGGAAGCCTCGCCGCAAAGAACCGGCGAAGAAAGCCTTGAAATGAGCCCCTTTCGATCAGCTCAAGTCCCCACACCCTGGTGGACGCCCGAAAGCCACGCGGACCGCCGGCCATTCCTCCTGGGCCGCAATGCCATTCGGTCCGGCCTGCGGGGTTTCTTTGCCGAGCGGGACTTCCTCGAGGTGGATACGGCCACACTGCAGGTTTCCCCCGGAAACGAGACGCATCTTCACGCCTTTTCGACCGAAGCGATCGCCATCGACGGACGAAAGGCACCGCTCTATCTGCACACCTCGCCRGAATTCGCAGCCAAGAAGCTTCTCGTCGCCGGCGAAAAGCGCATCTTCACCTTCGCGCATGTCTATCGCAATCGGGAACGCGGGCCGCTCCACCACCCCGAGTTCACAATGCTGGAATGGTATCGCGTCGGCGAGAGTTATGAGCGACTGATGGCCGATTGCACCGAAATGCTGGCGCTCGCGGCCGAGACCGCGAAGACGAAACACTTCAGCTTCCGCGGCATCGAGGTCGATCCCTTCGCCGAGCCGGAAAGGCTGACGCTCGCCGAGGCCTTTGACCGTTTCGCGGGTATCGATCTCCTGGCCTCCATCACTCCGAACGGAGAAACGGATCGCGATCGCCTGGCGGCGGCGCTTACGGATGCCGGCATACGCTTTTCCGATGACGACAGCTGGGCCGATCTTTTCAGCAAGGTGCTGGTGGAGAAGGTCGAACCAAATCTCGGGCAGGGCCGGGCCACCATTCTTCATGAATATCCGATTTCGGAAGCCGCACTTGCCCGGCCCTCCGGTCACGATCCCCGCGTGGCCGAGCGCTTCGAGCTCTACGCCTGTGGCGTCGAGCTCGCCAACGCCTTCGGCGAGCTGACCGATGCCGGCGAGCAGCGCCGCCGCTTCGAGCATGAAATGGCGGAAAAGGCCCGCATATACGGAGAGCGTTACCCAATCGACGAGGATTTCCTCGATGCGCTTCAGGCTATGCCGGATGCGAGCGGCGCAGCCCTCGGCTTCGATCGGCTGGTAATGCTGGCGACCGGGGCTACCCGCATCGATCAGGTGATGTGGGCACCCGTCGCGGAGGTGTTCGAATGACAGCCGCCGCACGTTCATTGAAAACGCCTGAGGAACTGGCATCGGCCGGTCTCGTCGAGCCCGCGAACCTGAGCGGCATCCACGCCGTGGCGGATCGCTATGCGATTGCGCTGACGCCGACGGTCGTTTCGCTGATCGACCAGGCCGACCCGCAAGACCCGATTGCACGGCAGTTCGTGCCTGATCTCAGCGAGCTTCTGACCACGCCGGAGGAGCGAGCCGATCCGATCGGCGATACCGCACACAGCCCGGCCAAGGGGATTGTTCACCGCTATCCGGACCGGGTGCTTCTGAAGGCGGTGCATATCTGCCCGGTCTATTGCCGTTTCTGCTTCCGCCGCGAAATGATCGGCCCGCAGGGAGAAGGCACGCTCGCGCCTGAAGAGCTTTCGGCAGCACTTGCCTATATCCGCGATCACTCGGAAATCTGGGAAGTGATCCTCACCGGCGGCGATCCGCTGGTGCTCTCGCCTCGCCGGCTTTCCGCCATCATGCAGGGCCTTGCCAAAATCCCGCATGTGAAGATCATCCGCTTTCACACCCGCGTGCCCGCGGTCGATCCCGAAAAGATCGATGACGCRCTGATCGCGGCACTCAAGGAAAGCGGCAAGGTGGTCTATGTGGCGCTCCACGCCAATCATCCCCGCGAGCTGACTGAAAGTGCCCGCGCCGCCTGCGCTCGGCTGATCGATGCGGGTTTTCCGATGGTGAGCCAAACGGTGCTGCTCAAGGGCGTCAATGACGATGCGGTCGTGCTCGGTGAGCTGATGAAAGCCTTCGTCGAGACGCGGATAAAGCCCTATTACCTGCACCATCCCGATCTTGCTCCCGGCACCAGCCATTTCCGGCTGGACATCACCGAGGGTCAAAAGATCGTCTCGGCACTGCGCGGCAACATATCCGGACTCTGCCAACCGACCTATGTGCTGGATATCCCCGGCGGCCACGGCAAAGCCGTCATCGGCGAAAGCGCGGTCCGCCGGGAAGGCGGCTGCTATTCCGTCAGCGATTTCCGTGGCGGGGAGCATGAATATCCTCCGAGGTCATGATCGGCCTCGCCGCTCTCCCTGAGAGTCGGGCATGCGTCCACACCCGCACGGCGCACGATGCCTGCGGTTTCAAGGAACGGGTATCGGAGAGCCCACACGAATGCGGAACCTCGCTATTGTTTAGTTGAGTGGCTCCGCATTCACGTGGCCTTCRGCGTTCTCTCGGGGCTTCCGGCCCCTACAGGTGAAACGCCTCGCCTCGCTGCGTGTGGTTATTGCGCATGATCTTCTCCGAAAACCGCTTACGCTTTTCGGGATCATGCGTTGTCGCCACACTTGCACGGCTCAACCGAACCTGGCCTGGCGGCCAGGGGGAGGCTTGATAGGGAGGGTTGCCTTTCGGCGCGCCTTTCCATGGTTTTCACCTCTTCCACCTTCGCCGCACGTTACGGTTCCGATGGAAGCGCCGGCTCCCGCCTGCCCGCGAACGTCTCGCGAAACACTCCGGCGACGGAAGCGGGCAATTGTAGGCATGGATGGAGAGAGCGGGGATGAGAAAAGTGATAAGTGTTTGATGGAATTGAGATCGGGTGGTGGTTTCGTCCCCGCGGGACCGCTAATCGGCGCTCGCCGAAATTCGTTTTTCCCGCCAGGCCRCAGTTGCGGCAAGCCATTCGCGCGTCCGTCCCTCGGGATCGGCATGGCGTGTGATGTCTGTCACCACCGCTGCGCTGTCGGCTCCCCGCTCCAACACCAGCGGCGCGCGCTCTGCCGTGATCCCGCCGATTGCCACGAGCGGCAGGTCGCCGATCCTTTTCTTCCACCCTGAAATCCGTTCCAGCCCCTGGGGAGCCCACTTCATTTCCTTCAGGATCGTCGGCCAGATGGGGCCAAGGGCGACGTAATCGGGCTCGGCGGAAAGTGCCGTTTCGAGCTCCGTCTCGTCATGCGTCGAAACTCCAAGCCTGAGACCTGCCCGCCGGATCGCATCGCAATCTGCCTCCGCCAGGTCTTCCTGCCCGAGATGGACGAAATCGCAGCCTTCCTCGATCGCCAGCCGCCAGTAGTCGTTGACGACCAGCTGGCAGCCGTGGGCTGCGCAGGTTTCCTTGGCCTCGCGGATCTGCCGCCGAAGCTCGGCAGGCGGGCAATCCTTGATCCGCAACTGCACCAGCTTGACGCCCAGCGGAACCAGCCGGACGATCCAGTCGGCGCTGTCGACGATCAGATAGAAGGGATCAAGCTTCATGCGAACACGCCCTTTCCGATGATAGGGGTCGAAGCGACGGCAACGTCGCGCGGCTCCAGCATTCCGGCCTCGAAGGCTTGCCGGCCTGCCATGGTCGCGCGGGAAAAAGCCTCCGCCATCGCGGGCGGATCTCCCGCCCCGGCAACCGCGGTGTTGAGGAGGACCGCATCGTAACCGAGCTCCATCACTGTGGTCGCGTGGGAGGGACGGCCGATGCCGGCATCCACGATCAGCGGAATGCCCGGAAAAGCAGCCCTCATCGCCGTCAAGGCAGATAGGGAACGGGGGCCTGACGCGCTGCCGATCGGCGCGCACCAGGGCATCAGGACCTCACAGCCCACGTCGAGCAGCCTTTCAGCCACGACGAGATCGTCCGTCGTGTAGGGAAAGACGGCGAAACCCTCCTCACAGAGAGTGCGCGCCGCTTCGACGAGCTCAAAGACGTCCGGCTGCAGATTGTCGTGGCGACCTATGACCTCCAGCTTGATCCAATTGGTGCGGAACACCTCCCGCGCCATTCGGGCGGTCAGGACCGCTTCCGCCACGGTGTGACAGCCGGCCGTATTGGGCAAAATGCGCACGCCGAGCGAGCGGATCATCTCGAAAAAGGCGCCGCCGGCCTTGCCGCCGGCCATTTCCCTTCGGAGCGAAACGGTGACGACTTCCGTTCCAGACCGGCGCACGGACTCCGCAAGGACAGCTGGAGAGGGATAGCGCGCGGAGCCCAGCAGCAGGCGCGACGAAAGTTTGGTTTCATAAAGCGAAAGCACCGATCATCCTCCCTGCATGGGTGAAAGTATTTCAACCCGATCGCCCGCGCTCAGAATGTGGTGCGACCGATCTTCCCTGTGCACGAGATCGCCGTTGACGGCGGTCGCGAGCCAATCCCCTTCATATTCAAGCTCATCGAGAAGGTCGGCGAGTGTCGAACTCCCGCAATCCCGCAGCTCCCCATTAACCAGTAGTTGCACGATTAAATTCCTTTCCTGCTGGACGCAACCTTTGTTCAAGCAGCGCGGCGGCTTGCCCGGCCATTGCGGGTGCCAGGAGAAAACCATGGCGATACATGCCGGCAATCGCCAATCCATCGGGACGTTCGACCACGCACGGCAGGTTATCCGCAAAGGCGGGGCGAACGCCCGTTCCTGTCTCCACCACCCGCGCCTCCCCGAAAGCCGGGTGCACCGCATAGGCGGTATTCAGAAGTTCCATGAGGGAACGCGCGGAGATCGGCCCTTCGTCCTCGGTTTCGATCATGGTCGCGCCGATCATGAACCGGCCGTCACCCCGCGGAACGATATAGATCGGATGGCGCGGATGGAGCAGGCGGACAGGCCGGGAAAGGCAGATGTCCGGCGTTTCCAGATAGAGCATCTCCCCGCGCACGCCGCGCAGACCGGGAAGGGTCGCGATTGCCGTCGGCCCGGTGCAATCCAGCACCGCGGAAAACAGTCCCTCTTCCGGTTGCCCTCCACTTCCGAGATGAAATGTGACCCCGCGCGCCGCCAGCATCTCATGAAGGCCGTTCAGCGCCCGGCGCGGATCGAGATGGGCCTCCTCGGCAAAGAACAGCCCATGCTGGAAGCGCCCGGCCAGGTCGGGCTCAAGAGCCTCGATCTCTTCGGCGTTCACCCGGCGATAGCCGCGCGTGCGGGCAGCGAAGCGATTGAGCTCCGGCAGATCGCGGCCGGAGGCCACGACCAGCGTTCCGTTGCGCACCACCTCGCCGGGCAGGGCCTCCTCCCACCAGCTTGCCGCATGGATGCCGAGCGTCAGGACCGCCTCTTCGGCGACCTCCCGCTCGCAATAGGGAGCCAGCATGCCCCCGGCATAGTGGGACGCTCCGAGCCCGACCGCGCTCCGTTTCTCCGCCACCTCGACGGCGAAGCCTCGGCGGACAAGTTCGAGGGCCGCCGTCAATCCCGCGACGCCGGCCCCTTTCACAAGCAGGCGCATCCGCCTATTGCTCCACCGGCATGTAGAGATCGCCGCCGTCGCGATACTTCGCCGCCATCGCCTCCAGGCCCTCCTTCTGCGCCTCGGCGCGGATATCGTGAGAAATCCGCATGGAGCAGAATTTCGGTCCGCACATGGAGCAGAAATGCGCCACCTTGTGCGCCTCTTTCGGCAAGGTCTCGTCGTGGAAGGAGCGCGCCGTTTCCGGGTCGAGCGACAGGTTGAACTGGTCCTCCCAGCGGAACTCGAAGCGGGCGCGGGAGAGCGCATCGTCGCGGACCTTCGCCGCCGGATGGCCCTTGGCGAGATCGGCCGCATGGGCGGCGATCTTGTAGGTGACGACGCCGACCTTCACATCGTCGCGGTCCGGCAGGCCCAGATGCTCCTTCGGCGTGACGTAGCAGAGCATGGCGGTGCCGAACCAGCCGATCATCGCCGCCCCTATGCCGGAGGTGATGTGGTCGTAGCCGGGCGCGATGTCCGTCGTCAGCGGGCCGAGCGTATAGAAGGGCGCCTCGCCGCAGACCTTGAGCTGCTTGTCCATGTTCTCCTTGATCTTGTGCATCGGCACATGGCCGGGGCCTTCGATCATCACCTGACAATCCTTAGCCCAGGCGATCTGCGTCAGCTCCCCGAGCGTCTCCAGTTCCGCGAATTGAGCGGCGTCGTTAGCATCCGCGATCGAACCGGGGCGCAAGCCGTCGCCGAGCGAGAAGGAGACGTCATAGGCGCGGCAGATATCGCAGATTTCCTCGAAATGCTCGTAGAGGAAGCTTTCCTTGTGGTGGTGCAGACACCACTTGGCCATGATCGAGCCGCCGCGCGAGACGATGCCCGTGACGCGGTTGACGGTGAGCGGGATATAGGCGAGCCGCACGCCCGCATGGATGGTAAAGTAATCGACGCCCTGTTCGGCCTGCTCGATCAGCGTGTCGCGATAGACTTCCCAGGTCAGGTCCTCGGCGATGCCGTTCACCTTTTCAAGCGCCTGGTAGAGCGGCACCGTGCCGATCGGAACCGGCGAATTGCGGATGATCCATTCGCGGATATTGTGGATGTTGCGGCCGGTCGACAGATCCATGACCGTGTCCGCACCCCAGCGGATAGCCCAGACCATTTTCTCCACCTCTTCCGCCATGGAGGACGTGACGGCCGAATTGCCGATATTGGCGTTGATCTTCACCAGGAAGTTCCGGCCGATGATCATCGGCTCGCTTTCCGGATGATTGATGTTGGCGGGAATGATCGCCCGGCCCTCGGCGACTTCGCGGCGGACGAATTCCGGCGTGACGAAATCGGGAATATGCGCGCCGAAACTTTCGCCGTCTCTCTCGAGGGCTTCCTTCGCGGCCTGGCGGCCGAGGTTTTCGCGAATGGCGATGAATTCCATTTCCGGCGTGATGATGCCGGCGCGCGCATAGGCAAGCTGGGTTACGGCCTTGCCTTCCTTCGCCCTGAACGGCGCGTTGCGGACCGGGAATTCCGGCGTCAGCCGTTCGCCGGTGGCAAAGCCGTTGTCTTCCGGCTTGACCAGGCGGCCCTCATAGCTTTCGACATCGGCGCGCGCCTTGATCCAGCTTTCGCGAAGCCGCGGCAGGCCGGATTCGATGGCCACCGCATGGGCAGGATCCGTATAGGGGCCGGAAGAATCGTAGACCGTCACCGGTGGCTCGCCCGCCGTCGGATGCAGCGCGATCTCGCGCATGGGAACCCGGATATCCGGATGGACTGTGCCGGGCTTGAAGACTTTCGTGGAAGCCGGAAGCGGGCCGGTCGTGACGACCGGAGTAAGCTTGGGGGTAGCGATATTCATGGGCAAGGCTCCAAGGTTTGACGTTTGGAGACCCAGTCCGGTGTTGGAATGATGGAAAAACGCCTTGAGCCGGGTTGGCCGGAATCCAGCCGTGAAGCCGCAGCGTTCGCACCGTCCCTACGCCAGTATGAACTGGATCAGGTTCAACGGGTCACTGCGCGCTCCAGCAGTATCTCAGCCCCTTGCCGGGACCCCCCTGGTGAATGGTGCGCATCAAAAACCCGACCACGGCGCTTGTCAAGCGCAAGCAAAAGAATCGGATTTTATCGAATCCCGCAGCCTCGGCTTCACCATCTTCCTTAGCTCAATCTTACGCTTTCCCGCTTAAACATGCGGTCAGCGATGAGCGCAGCAAAACCCTCGGGGATTTCATGATGAACCAGACTATTCGCGAACTGCTGGGACGGCTGGGCGGCCTTCCGGTGACCGTTACCGAACTGGACGACAGCGCCGATCTTTATGCCGCCGGCCTTTCCTCCTTCGCCTCCGTGCAGCTTATGCTCGGCATCGAGGAAGCCTTCGACATCGAATTTCCCGATAACCTCCTGAACCGCAAGTCCTTCGCCAGCATCGCGGCGATCGAAGAAACGGTCTCGATGATCCTGAAAGCCCGCGAGGTCGCCTGATGCCTTCCGCCGCCGTCGTCACTGACATGAGCCTCGGCGGCAGGGCGCATCGCGTCGCTGCCATCGCGGCCGAATTCGCCGACCGGGTCGATGTGGAAGGTCGTTTTCCACACGAGGCGGTCGAGGCGATGAAAGCCGAACGGCTGCTCGGCATACAGGTTCCCTTTGCCCAGGGTGGCGAGGGCGCTTCCATGATCGAGATCGCCGAGGTCTGTTCCATTCTGGGCCAGGCTTGCGCCGCAAGCGCCATGGTCTTCGCCATGCACCAGATCAAGCTCTGCAGCCTCGTCGAGCATGGCGGGGAAAGCAGCTGGCACGTGGATTTCATGCGCGAGCTCGCCGGACGGCAGCTTCTGATCGCCTCGGCGACGACCGAAGGCGGCATCGGCGGCAATCTGCGTAATTCCATCTGCGCGATCGAGATCGAGGGCGACACCTGCCGGCTCGAAAAGGACGCGACCGTCATTTCCTACGGCGCCCATGCYGATGCGATCATGATCACCTCGCGCGCCCACAAGGATGCAGCGCCGAGCGATCAGGTGATGACCGTCTTCAGAAAGGGCCAGTACACGCTTCAGAAGACCGTCGACTGGGATACGCTCGGCATGCGCGGCACCTGCTCCGACGGCTTTCTGTTCAAGGGCGAGGCCCCGGCGGTACAGGTCTTCCCGAAACCATTTGCCGAAATCGCCGCACAGAGCATGCTCGCAAGCTCCCACCTTCTCTGGAGCGCGGTCTGGTACGGGATTGCCGCCGACGCGGTCGCCCGGGCGCAGGCCTTCGTGCGCGCCGCCGCCCGCAAGGCGAATGGCCAGACGCCTCCCGGCGCGCTAAGGCTGGCGGAGGCTTCCAACCTCCTTCAGCTCCTGAAATCCAACCTGCTTTCGGGCCTGAAGGCCTATGCCGATGCCAAGGCCGATCCGGACCGGCTTTCCTCCATGGGTTTCGCGATCGCCATGAACAATGTGAAGCTCGCCTCGTCCGAGACGATCCTGACCATTATCAACCAGGCAATGATGATCTGCGGCATCATGGGCTACAAGAACGGCACGCCCTACAGCCTCGGCCGGCATCTGCGCGACGCCCATTCGGCGCAGCTCATGATCTCCAACGACCGCATCCTCGGCAATACGTCGACCATGCTGCTGGTACAGAAACCGGATACCAGCCTCCTCGGCTGAGCCCTCCCTTTGCACACCCATGAACGAGGTGAAGCCATGGACATGCAAGTTTCCTTTCTCGACCGTCTCTTCGAAGCCGGGCTGCTGATCGATACTGGTGTCGACGGTCTCTATGGCCGCAGCGGCGAATTCGAAGAGGTGATCGCCGCCTTCGAACGGCTGATCGACAGGATCGGCGGCGGCGRCGGAGCCGAAGCGATGCGCTTTCCACCGGGCATGAACCGCGCCTATTTCGAGACCAGCGGTTACATGAAGAGCTTCCCGCAGCTCGCCGGCACGGTGCATTCCTTCTGCGGCAACGAACTCGACCACATGAGCCTGTTGAAGTGCATGGAGGTGGGAGAGAACTGGACCGAAGGGCAGGAGGCGACCGATATCGTGCTGACGCCGGCCGCCTGTTACCCGCTCTATCCCACGATCGCCAAGCGCGGCAGGCTCTCCGCCGCCGGCGGGCTCTTCGATCTGCAGAGCTACTGCTTCCGCCACGAGCCCTCGAAGGACCCTGCCCGCCAGCAGCTTTTCCGCATGCGGGAATATGTCTGCATGGGCACCGAGGCCCAGGTGACCGATTTTCGCCAGCGCTGGATGGACCGCGGCGTCGAGATGATGAAATCGGTCGGCCTCGACGTGACGATCGATATCGCCAACGACCCCTTCTTCGGCCGCGCCGGCAAGATGYTCGCCAACAACCAGCGCGACCAGAACCTGAAATTCGAACTGCTGATCCCGATCACCTCCACCGCCAAACCGACCGCCTGCATGAGCTTCAACTACCATCAGGATGCCTTTGGCGCGAAATGGGGCCTCTATCTGGAAGACGGCTCGACCGCCCACACCGCCTGCGTAGGCTTCGGCCTGGAGCGCATCGCACTTGCGCTCTTCCACACCCACGGCCTCAAGACGAAGGAATGGCCGGAAGACGTCCGCGCCGTGCTATGGGGCTGAGCCGATGACCATGGTTTTCCCGGGGCTCGATCCGGCGAACTATCGGCCGCACGGGCTGCATTCCTCCGAACGCATATGGCCGGAAACCAATTGCTATGTCGATCTGTGGATCGAAGTGCTTTCGGCGCAGAACCTGCCGCCGGAAGCCATGCTCGGCTTTACCCTGACGCAGGACTTCGAAGGCGACCAGGCCACCTTCTTCAAGGTGCCGCTCGAAGATCTCGAAACCCTGTTCGGCATTCGCGTGACTGAGCTAGCAATCTTCGACCGGCCGGAACTCCATGTCCTGGAACAGATCGCCCGCGGCCGGCTCTGCCTCATGGAGCTCGACAGCTTCCATCTGCCCGACACGCGGGGCCTCACCTACCGCCAGGAACACGGCAAGACGACCGTGGCCATCAACCGGCTCGACCTTGACCGCCGCGAACTCGACTATTTCCATAACGCCGGCTTCTTTCATCTTTCCGGCGAGGATTTCGACGGGCTTTTCCAGATGAATGCGGCCTCGGATGCACTGCCCTTCCTGCCCTATACGGAGTTTGCGAAATTTCCGGCGAGCTATCCCGAAGAGGTGGCAATCCGCGAGACGGCATGGCGGCTTCTGCGCCATCATTTCACGCGCCGCCCGGCGAAAAACCCGATCCGCGCCTTTGCCGAGGTTTTTCCGGCCCAGGTGGAGCGCGTGGCCGAACGCGATTTCGGCTTCTTCCATAAATATGCGTTCAACACGCTGCGCCAGTTCGGCGCCAATTTCGAGCTTCTCGCAAGCCCTCTGGCCTGGCTGGACGACAAAACCTTTGCCAAAGCTGCCGAGCAGGCCCTGAAGATTTCGGAAGTTATGAAATCCACGCAGTTCCAGCTCGCACGTGCCGTCACCCGAAAAAAATTCGAGCCGCTCGCCACCGCGCTCGATCCCGCGACCGAGGCCTGGGATAGCCTGATGACCGAGATGGCGGTTACGCTTGACGGCACCCGCGAGGCGGCGTGAGCGGATTTTCACCGATCGATGCCGAAACCAGCCTTCTCCACGAGGGCTGGTCGCTCGTGCTGACCRCACCAGGCGCATTTTCCGGACCGGCCGGGCTTCCCGTGGCGCTCGACACCATTCCCGCGATCGTGCCGGGCACGGTCGCTGCCGCATTGGAGGCAGTTGGCCGGTTCGACCGCAACCAACCGGAGCCGCTGATCGACAAGGACGCCTGGTATCGTCTCCTTCTGCCGCATGAAGCGGTGGGACCGGCCATCCTGCGTTTCGAGGGACTTGCCACAGTGGCGGAGGTCTTTCTCGATGGCGAGCCTATCCTCTCCTCGGAAAGCATGTTCGAAGCATATGACGTGGAGATGATCCTGACCGGCGGGCAGGAACTTACGATCTGCTTCCGCGCGCTCGGTCCGCATCTTGAACGCACCGGTCCTCGCGCCCGATGGCGTCCACGGCTCATGAATGCACAAGGGCTGCGGCTCATCCGCACCACGGCGCTCGGCTTCATGCCCGGCTGGTGCCCGGAGGTTCATGCCGTCGGTCCGTGGCGGCCGATCAAGCTGATCCGCGAGCAGGCTTTTACCCCTCCCCCAACCCTTTCCGCCAGACTCGCAGAAAACGGAACGGGCATCCTGCATGTCAGCTTTGGTTACGAAGGGCCGGAGCGAGACTTCCGTCTGGTCTGCGACGGCCGCGAGGTGCGCTTTACGGCAACGGAGGGAAGATATTCCGCCGAGCTGCACATTCCCGATATCAGACCCTGGTGGCCGCATACCCATGGCGAACCGAACCTCTATGACGTGACACTACGGATCGACGGCGTAGACCACCATCTCTGCCGCACCGGCTTTCGGCGGATCGAAGTCGATCACGGCAAGGATGGCCAAGGCTTCGGCCTGATCCTCAATGGCGAGAAAATATTCTGCCGCGGCTCGGTCTGGACGGCCGCCGACATCGTCCGCCTTCCCGGTGACCGCGAAAGCTACGAGCCCTGGCTGCGGCTGGCGAAGGAAGCCGGCATGAACATGATTCGCACTCCGGGCATCGCGGTATACGAAAGCCCGGAATTTTTCGCGCTCTGCGACGAACTGGGCCTGATGGTCTGGCAGGACTGCATGTTCGCCAATTTCGATTATCCGGCTGCCGACCCGGATTTCGTGATTCACGTGAAAACCGAAGCCGAACAGTTCCTTGCAGCCACGCAAGCATCTCCATCGCTTGCCGTGCTCTGCGGCGGCAGCGAAATCCATCAGCAGGGAGCGATGCTCGGCCTGYCCGAACGCATCTGGAAAGGGCCGCTTTTCGAGGAAATCCTTGCCGGCATTGCGGCCGTGAGGCGGCTCGATATTCCCTATGTGCCGAATTCCCCGTGTGGCGGTGCACTACCCTTCTATCCGAATGCGGGGATTGCCCACTATTACGGCGTCGGCGCTTACAAGCGTCCGCTGGAAGATGCCCGCCGCGCCGAAATCCGTTTCGCGGCCGAATGCCTCGCCTTCTCCAATCTCTCCGCCACCGAGACACTCGCAGGTGGGAAGGAAGGCATTCCGCGTGATACGGGCGCGGACTGGGATTTCGAGGACGTGCGGGATCACTATCTCGGCCTTCTATACGATGCGGACCCGCAGAAGCTTCGGGAGAGCGATTTCGACCGCTATCTCGCCCTTTCCCGAGCCGTAACGGGTGAGGTGATGGAAGAAGCCTTCGCCGAATGGCGGCGGCCGGGCTCCACCTGCAACGGTGCCCTGACATTCACCTTCAAGGACGTGATGCAAGGACCCGGCTGGGGCCTGGTCGATGTCAGCCGCCGGCCGAAACCCGCATGGTACGCGCTGAAACGTGCCTTCCGACCGGTGCAGATCATCCTTTCCGATGAGGGCACCAACGGGCTCGACGTGCATCTCATCAACGAAACCGCCTCTCTGTTGCCGACCCTGCTGGAACTCACCTGCTTGCGCGACGGAAAAGTGCCCGTGGTTTCCGCGCGGCGCGAATTGATACTCGAACCTCGAAGCAGCCGCTCGCTCGCCGCAACCGACCTCTTCGGCGCCTTCTTCGACACCACCTATGCCTATCGTTTCGGCCCGCCTTCTCATGACGTGACAGTCGCCCGGCTGAGAAATGCCGGAACCGGCGAGGTGATCGCCGATGCCTTCCACTTTCCGCTCGGCCGGGCAGAAGCCCTCCATGACGCTGTCATTGAAACCGCGCTGACGGAGGATGAGGAAGGCTATCGGCTGGAACTCTCGACGGACCGCCTGGCGCAGTCGGTCGCCATCGAAGCGCCTGGCTTCCGCGCCGGCGACAACTGGTTTCACCTCGCACCGGGCGAGGTAAAGCGGATGAGATTGACTGCCGTCGAGGGGACCGCACCGGGCCGGYCATCCGGCACCGTTAGAGCATTAGGCGGCGAGCGAGCCGTCCCGTTCTGAGGTTCCAGCTTCCGGGTGGTGAATGCGTGTGACGCGCAACGCCATCTCTTCGATCGCCTTGAGATAGGCTGCCCGCGCATGCTCCGGCGTCAGATTATGGTCAGCGTCCGGAATGACGGTGGAGGTAACGTTCGGGAACCGCGCAAAGCCGCTTCCATCATGGCCGAAATAGAAATCGTGCTGTTCAAGGCCGAGATCGTTTTCGCTGTAGATCAGCGCGACCGGCACACCCCGCTGACGCAACGTCCGGAACATGGCATAGATAGCCTGTCCTTCCGGCAGGATGCCGCGAAATGCACGGAGCAGCCCGCTTGCTATCTTGCCTTGGACGCCCTTCAGGATATTCATGCCCGCGCGCCTGATATCGACCTCGCCCCGCAGCAGCCGCCGGAAGGTCTCCGCCCGCAGCACCCGCTGTCCGTAATCCTCCAGCCGCCGCGTGCCGTTGACGATCGCCTCTTCCACGGAGCGGCCGGGCCGCCAGCGGAAGACTGCGGGGTTGACGGACACCACGCCCGCGATGCGGGCATCCGCCAGCGCCGCCTGAAGGCCGAGATAGGCGCCGCTGCAGCGCCCGGCGGCGACCACCGGGCCGAGACCTCGGCTTTTCAGATAATCCATGGCTTCCGAGACATCGGCATTCTGGCATGAATCATAGAGAACCTGCTCCGGCAGGTCCGGTACGGGCGGGCTGTCGCCGGCATTGGCCGTATCGAAACGCAAAGAGGCGATGCCGGAGCGTGCGAGGGCGCGGGCCATCGTCACCGTCGTTCGGCCCCAGCCGGCGTGCCGGTCATAGGCGGAGGTGAGAAAGAGCACGGTCGCCCCCATGCGGGGTTGCAGCGGCTCGCAAAACACGCCGAAAAGCCGATTGTTATTCCCGAAACGAATGGGCGTTTCACGGAAGCCTTCGCTTGCAAGAGCCTTGGCCGAAACCGGCAGCGGGTTGGTCCTGCACTGGTCGGTTGACGCCGGCAGCGAAGCGACCCAGTCCACGAGCTTGTCGGCGACCGGCAACGGCAGTTTCGAGATAGCGGGATTGGAGACGAGTTGATCGTATCCCTCGAACGATTGCTCCGTCACCTCGACGCCGAGCGATTTCAACCGCGCTGCGAACTCCCTGTCGGCAGGCCGATCAACCCTGCCCACCACGAGAGCACGCGGTGCAGGGAGCTCATCGAGCGCCGCCAGATTGACCTTGCGCACCTCTTCCGCCACTTCGTCCGGCATGGTGAACGAAGCGATTGACACGCGATCCCTAACGCGTTGCTCCTGCGGAAGGCCCAGATTTTCATCGACGAACCCGGACCAGACGGCAAGCTCGCGCAGGTGCTGCCGGCCGGAAAGGACGGGAGCCAGAAAGGCCATCGCCGCCAATCCGGCCAGGTCTTTTGCAGCTCTTGCAGCGATAACAGCGCCAAGCCCCTGGGAGATGACGACGGTATTTTCGCAGCCGGAAAGCGCTTTCAACTGATCACCCGCCGCAACGAGGCTATCCGACCAGACCGAAAGTCCGCTGCCGAAATCCACCCCGTCCAGCGCATCGCCAGTACCGGGATAATCGAAGCGCAGGCTGGCAATACCGCGATCGGCGAGCTTTTCGGAGATGATGCGCCAGAATTTCCGTGTGCACATCTCCTCAAGCCCCCACGGGCCTGCAAGGAGCACGGCAAAAGAGGAGGGATCGACGCCCGTGCGGGGGCCGGAGAAAAGGCCGACCGTTCCGTTGAACGTGACCGGCTCGGCGGCGGGCCGAAAGGTAACCGGGGAGATGGGAGTGTTCGGGGCGTCCGCCATGATATCGCCGACAGATCAGAAGAGATCGCCGACGAATACCCCAATCTCGCTGCCAAAGCCTTAAGGCGCCCGCAATAATTTGCGGCATCTCGCCTCGAGTGTGCCGGAATCGCGTGTTGCCGCGTCCGGCACAAAGCGGCAGCGACGGGGATGCGCACGTGAAGGGCGCAACGGGAACGGAATTTTCAGCSTCCTTCCTTAAGCTCAGGTCGACCAAGAGAGATTGAGGCGCCGGATATTCCCTGGCGCCTCGTTCATGTATACATCATGCGGCCGAAAAGAGTGGCGAGGGAATGATGACGAAGATGAATTACGTTCTGACCGTAACCTGCAAGTCCACCAGGGGCATTGTGGCCGCGATCTCCGGATACCTCACGGAGAAGGGCTGCAACATCATCGACAGTTCGCAGTTCGACGATCTGGACACCGGCAAGTTCTTCATGCGCGTCTCCTTCATTTCCGAGGAAGGTGTGAGCCGTCCCGCCCTGATCGAAGGCTTCGAGCCCGTCGCGAAGAAATTCGGCATGGAATGGGATATCCATGACGCGGCCGAGCGCATGAAGGTGCTGCTGATGGTCTCGCGTTTCGGCCACTGCCTCAACGATCTGCTCTACCGCTGGAAGATCGGCGCCCTGCCGATCGATATCGTCGGTGTCGTCTCCAACCACTTCGATTACCAGAAGGTCGTCGTCAACCACGACATCCCCTTCCACCATGTCAAGGTGACGAAGGAAAACAAGCCGCAGGCCGAAGCCCAGCTCATGGATCTAGTCGAGCAGACGGGCACCGAACTCATCGTGCTCGCCCGCTACATGCAGGTGCTTTCCGACCAGCTCTGCGCGAAAATGTCGGGCCGGATCATCAACATTCACCATTCTTTCCTGCCGAGTTTCAAGGGCGCGAACCCTTACAAGCAGGCATATCAGCGCGGCGTGAAACTCATCGGCGCCACCGCACACTACGTCACGGCCGATCTGGACGAGGGCCCGATCATCGAGCAGGACACGGTGCGCATTACCCATGCGCAATCGCCCGACGACTATGTTTCGCTCGGCCGCGACGTGGAAAGCCAGGTATTGGCCCGTGCCATCCATGCCCATATCCACCGCCGCGTTTTCCTGAACGGCAACCGCACCATCATCTTTCCGCCGAGCCCCGGAAGCTACGCCTCCGAACGTATGGGCTGATAGACCGCTTGAGCCTATGGACGCGCGGTTGCGGCGCGCTATCCTCTCCGGGAACATTTGTTTCCGGAGCGGTGCATGTCCGATGCCTTTCCTGCCGATGGCGAAAATGACGGCCGAGCCATATCGGCCGAAGAGGTGGAGGCCGTGCTCAGGGATCACTACGGGCTTTCCGGCACGATCAACCCGATCGCCGGAAGAAGGCATCCCTATTTCCTGATCGACAACGGTCATATGCGTTATCTCCTGAAGGCTGCGCCCGCCGACGATCCTGAACAGGATGTCGAAGGAGAGCATGCGCTGATGCGGCATGTCGCCCGCAGTCCGGACGGACCGCGGGTGCCTGAACCCGTCGCGTCACGGGAAAATGAGGATGTGGTTCGGCTTTCCCTTGCCGACAAAGACTATCGGGTACGCCTCCTCACCTTTCTCGACGGCTCGCCTCCGCCCGCCGAAGGCTCCTTCTCCGAGGAAGCCGTTGCCGCCTTCGGTACGCTCTCGGCGGCACTGACCAAGAGCCTCGAAGGTTTCGACCATCCCGTACTCGACCGCCAGCCGGAACTCGATCTGCGACGCGCCGGACCGCTGACGGTCGAGCTTCTGGCCACCGTCGAGGACCATCCGGCGCGCGACATGATTGCCAAGGCCATGGTCACATCGCTTAGGCGCGTTCAGCCGCTCGGAGCGAAACTGCGCGTCCAGCCCTCCCATCAGAACCTCACCGGCCTGTCGGTCGTAGGAGATATGAGCGAGGGAGATTGGCGTCCCGACGGTTTGACGGATTTCACCGGCATTGCCCGCGGCTGGCTCGTGGCGGGCCTTGCCACGAGCTGCGCTTTCCTGTTTCGGCGCAATGGCAGCGATCCCTTTTCCATCCTGCCGGCGGCGCGGGCCTATCATGCGCTTTATCCGCTGACGGAAGCCGAGTTGGAGGCTCTGTGGCCCCTGGTGGTAATTCGCATCGCCTTGATGGCMGCGACTGCGGAGCACAGGCACGCGGCCGATCCGGAAAGCTATGAGGCAGCGGCGGAAGCCGAGGAAGGGCAACGCCTTCTTGCGAAAGTCACGGAAGCCTCGCCCGCCCTGATGAGCGCGGCCATCCWCGATGCCTGCGGCATAGCCAAGACCATGCCGGTTATCGGGCGGCTGCTGCCGGAAATCGAGCCCGACCGCATACGACTGGTCGATCTCGGCATGACCAGCGCACATTTCCGGGAAGGAAACTGGGCCGAGCCGGAAATAGACTGGAAGCTGCTGGCTCATGTCGCGTGGGAAACGGGCATGGGCAGCACCCGCTACGGTGAATTCCGGCTATCACGAACAAAGACGAATACCCGCAGCCGGTCGGAAAACTTCGCCCTTCATATCGATGTGTGCGTTCCCGCCGGAACGGCTGCGGCCGCCCCTTTTTCCGGCAGGCTGAAAGCGGCCGGTCCAAGACTGGTGCTTTCGGGCGCCGGGCTGACGCTGCATGCGGAGGGTCTCGCCTGCGAGCTTGCGGTAGACACCGAGCTTGCCGCCGGCGAAACGATCGGCGCAGTTGCCGGCGCCGAGGGTTCGGTCGGTGGATTGAGACTGCGTCTCTGCCGCGATCCCGAACTCGTGCCTCCACTGTTCTCGACGGCGGAGCAGGCGGGCATCTGGAGCATCGTTTGCCCCTCGCCTTCCGCCTTGCTCGGCATCGATGTCGATGCACCTCAACCGGAGGAACCGGCGCGGCCCGTGCGGGGCTGGCGTGAATACCTTTATGATGGTGCCGCCCGGCCTCTTCTCGATTTCAGCGGCGCAGCCGGCCTCGTCGGCCACGGCCGAAGGGAACTTGCATCCGCGGCGGAGCGGCAATTGCGGCTGCTGGACGCGGCGCCGGAAAATGCTTCCCGCGCAGAGGAGGAATATCGCCGGAGGATGGCTGCCCTTCTTCCGGACGAACTTGATAGAGCTTTCTTTGTCGAGAGCCCCGCGGCCGCAGCCCAACTCGTGGCGAAGCTGAAAACGGCCCGGGATGGCCTTGCGGTCGCCGACGAGACCGCCACCGGCTATGGCCGGCTCGGGCATTATGCCTGGGCCTTTGAAGAGACCGGGCTCGTGCCGGATATCCTGATTGCCGAAAGCCCAGCGGCAACCGGCTTTGTCGGTGTGTTTACCAGAAGCGAAATCGCGGCCGGTCATCTTGACGAGCGAACACCTCGATCGATCGGCGCGACGAGCTTTGCCGTGGCGAATGCCGCACTGGAACTCCTGGAGAAGGAAGCGCTTCGGGAAAACGCCCGCGAAACCGGCGCCTATCTCAAGACCTTCCTCGAACGTTTCTCCGAACGCTTTCCAGCGGTCGTGACCGTTCACGGCAATGGGCTTGATCTCGCGATCGACTATCACGGTGACGCCGAAGCCTTTGGCGCTAGATTGCGCCGGAACGGAGTGTTGGTGACCAATGAGGATTCCAGTCGGCTTCGGCTGCGCCCGCCGCTCTGCCTGGCGCCGGAGAGCGCCTACTTCTTCATTGAGGTCCTGGAGGATGTCCTCTCGGAAAGTTGAGGGATGGAAACCGTCGTCGAAGGAGATTTCCTCGCACCGACCTTGTTCGGGCCGCTTCTCATCCTATCTAAGGGCAGACGGACGAAGGTCGCCCAATTGCGAATGAGATTTCACAATTCCGCCCTTTTCTTGTCATGCTACAGAAAAAAATTCTATGTAGCGTGTTTTTCGTTGATTGCATCGATGGATTCGCATACATTCCGCTTCGTCGAGATCGGCGAATCCGCTCGGCAGAGGCGCAACCACCACACTGGGGAGAGTGACATGAATAAAATGATCCGCGTCGCCACCAGCTTTGGTCAAGCCGCGTTTAAAGTGAATGGCACGGGACCCTGCTCCCTTCCGTGCTGTCGAATGTAACGCTCCGGTTCAATCGTTCCAGAAAATTCATTCGCAGAGCTGCCTCGGCAGCCACAGCGGGAGTCTGTTCCATGCAGAAGCAAGTTATTGAGTTCGGCGGTGAGCCCGTCGGCATCGTAGTCCCGGACCAGGACCGCCTGAAGTTCATTGCGGTCAAGTTCCACGTCATCGACCTCGACGAGCAGCGTTTCGACACGCCGGATCAGGTGCGTCTGGCGATCCGGGATCTCGTGCGCTCGCGCAACAATGTGCCGGCCGCCATTCACGCCTGATATTTTCAAGCCGAAACAATTTACGAAACCGCCCGCATTGCTGCCGGGCGGTTTTTCATATCCGGATCCGAGGTTTTTTAGGGCTCACGCGATTATTAGATGTTCCTTGAAGGAACAACCGCTTTTTTCTTGACATACCCTATCCGCTTTAGCAAAAAAAGCGGATGCCGATGGTCAGGTTTGACGGGTTGCGTAAGAATGCTGGTTTGCAGTTGTAATTACATTACCGAAAAGGAAATCAGGGACACTATCGTCCAACTCCTTGATGAAGACTGTTGGCAGCTCATAGTACCTGCCAAGGTCTACCATGCCATGGCAAAACGCGGTCGCTGTTGCGGCTGTTTCCCGAACGTCGTCGATCTGATCATTCGCACGACGGAGGAATATCACGCCCGCCGCCACTCGACGGAAGCCGAGGTTGTCGTTTATATGTCCCGCTTGAAAGAATTCCACGAGGAAAACAGGAGAGCGGACATTGAAAGGCGACTCAAAAGTCATCGAGCAGCTTAACGAGGCACTGTTCCTGGAGCTTGGCGCCGTCAACCAATACTGGTTGCATTACCGCCTTCTCGAGGACTGGGGCTATACCAAGCTCGCAAAGAAGGAACGCGCCGAATCGATCGAAGAGATGCATCACGCCGACAAGCTGATCGAGCGCATCATCTTCCTCGAGGGCCATCCGAACCTGCAGACCGTCGGACCGCTGCGCATCGGCCAGAACGTCAAGGAAGTCCTGGAAGCCGATCTTGCCGGCGAATATGACGCCCGCACGGCATACAAGGCCTCCCGCGACATCTGTCACGCGGCAGGAGACTATGTCTCCATGAAGCTGTTCGAAGAACTGCTCGCCGACGAGGAAGGCCATATCGACTTCCTGGAGACCCAGCTCGAACTTCTCGAAAAGATCGGTGAAGAGAAGTACGGTCAACTCAACGCTGACTCGGCCGATTCCGCAGAATAATTTGCTGGAGAACGAAGTCCGGCGGGCTATCCGCCCCGCCGGGCTTTGCTCTTGGCTCAGGCTGTCGCCGGAGCGAGAGAGGCGAATTCCGCCACCACCTGATCATAGACCGCTCGCTTGAACGGTACGATAAGCCCCGGCAGATCTGCCATTGGCTTCCATTCCCAGGCATCGAATTCCGGCTCATGCCCTCCAGGTGGCGGATTGATGGAAATCTCGCTTTCATCCCCCTCGAAACGGAAGGCAAACCAGCGCTGCGTTTGGCCGCGATACTTTCCCTTGAGGCCGATGYCGATCAGTTGCGGCGGCAGATCGTAATTGATCCAGTCTCTCGACTGGGCCAGCAGCGAAACCGAGCGGATACCGGTTTCCTCATAGAGTTCCCGATAGGCAGCAGCTAATGGGTCCTCACCCTTGTCGATCCCTCCCTGAGGCATCTGCCAAAGCTGCGGCGAGCCGTCATATTCGGTATTCCCCTCGGCAATCCGCCGGCCGGCCCATACCAGGCCTTCCCGGTTCAACACCATCACCCCAACGCAAGGCCGATAAGGAAGATCTTCCGGTCTCACGGATTTCTTGCCGCCGTTGCTCATTCTCGTTTCCTGCCCCGTTTAGATTGGATTTAGGTGTACCTGTGGCTCAATTCCCTTGCGCCTTTGCAGGATCGGTCACCAGTGCGGATATCCCGACGATTTCGATGCCGCGCCGCTCGGCCTCCCCGGCCCATCTGCCAATGGCTTCTATGCTCTCGTCGAAAGCGGAGGCAACCCCGATCGCCGTTCCGTTGCGGCGCGCTATCCTCTCCAAGTCGTCCAGCTTTCTCAAAACCGCCTCCACCTGCAACTGACTATCGAGCGTCACATCCGCGAAGGCGTGCGGCAGTTCGATCGCCTTCGCGATATTCCCGCTCACCGATGGCGTCGAGGAGCCATCGTCGAGAAACAGCAAGCCACGGCTCGCAATGTCACGCAGAACAGGCTCCAGCGCATCAGCATCGGCGAGATAGCGGCCGCCGAGATAGTTCATGATACCGGTGTAATTGGTGATCCGGCCCATCGCTTCGTGCAGCCGGGCCAGATTTTCCTTCGCCGAAGCATCCGCAAGAAGCGTCGAGGGGCCGGGATCATTATTCGGATAGCCGAAAGGTTCGAGCGGAACCTGTATGAGGATCTCATGGCCGCTGCGGCGCGCTTCCTGCATCCACCGCTGAAGGCTGTTGCCGGTGGCCGCAAAAGCAAGCGTCACGCCTCCGGGCAATTCCTTGATGGCCTTCTGGGAGCCTGTCTGACTGAGCCCCAGCCCCCCAAGCACGATGGCGACGCGCGTGCCGCGAGCGCCGGACCAAGGACGCGCATATTGATCCATGGGGCGCAGGCCATCCGAGCTGATCACGGGCAATCGGCCTTGGGGCGTTTCCTCGAGGAGC
Organism: Rhizobium sp. LCM 4573; assembly: GCF_001854865.1. Lineage (GTDB taxonomy): Bacteria > Pseudomonadota > Alphaproteobacteria > Rhizobiales > Rhizobiaceae > Neorhizobium. Next base: position 30,652 of record NZ_MDDW01000007.1, read on the forward strand.
GCTTCATTCGGCAGGGCGGCCATTCGCGGATCCTGGCCAACTCGCGGCGTATCGATCAGTACCCGCCCCTCGCCCTGACGCTGGCGAGGCGTGTATTTGGTCACTACCGTCCCATCATCGGTGAGCGTTCGCTCAACGCTCGCCCCGGAATGCGGGCCCGATCGCGGCAGGCCATTACTTGCGAGGTCGCTGGAGTTCGCGACGGTCTTTTCAGCTGCATTCCCTGCCGGTTCGACAGTTGGCGGGGAAGCATCTTCCGACACCTGCCTCAGCGTTTCATCGCCCCGCATGGCATAAAGGGAGAGACCCATAATGCCGACGATGCCGGCAAGAGCCAACAGTAGGGCCGGAAAAAACACCGTTGTCCGGCGCCGGCGGGACGGCCGGTTCTGTCCCAGCGGTGCATGGAGATCGGTGCCCAAGGGTTTGATAACCTCAAGAAGAAGCCGGCTCTAGGCCGGCTCCCCATCGGATTACTGCTTGACGGCGGCGGCCGCCTTTTCCGGGTTCGGCGGGAAGGACGGATCCGTCTTCCTGCCGTGCAGGAGATCAAGCGCATAATTGAGCTGGATATCATCCTTGGCCTCAGGGGGTACATAGGCGGCGGAGCCGGAGCCTTCATCGGTCTCGTTCTGCCCCTGAATATGCCCGCGGAGGCTCGATTCACCTTCGGCGCGCACTCTTCCCTGCAGTTCTTCCGGAAGCGGCTGCTCGACCTTGATGTCCGGCTCGATGCCGGTGCCCTGGATCGATTTGCCCGACGGCGTGTAGTAAAGTGCCGTCGTCAAACGAAGCGCGCCTGCATCTGCGAGCGGGATGATCGTCTGGACCGAACCCTTGCCGAAGGAGCGGGTACCGACGACGGTCGCCCGGCGCAGATCCTGCAGAGCGCCCGCGACGATTTCCGAAGCGGAGGCGGAGCCGCCGTTGATGAGCACGACAACTGGCTTTCCATCCGTCAGGTCGCCCGGTCCGGCATTGAAGCGGCGTGTCTCGTCGGCATTGCGGCCGCGCGTGGAAACCACTTCGCCACGCTCCAGGAAGGCATCGGAAACATTGATAGCCTGATCGAGAAGACCGCCCGGATTGAGCCTGAGGTCGAGGACGTAGCCCTTCAGCTTATCGGCCGGCACGTCCGCCTTGATCTTCTGGATCGCCTTCTCCAAATCGTCATACGTCTTTTCCGTGAAGGAAATCACGCGCAGATAACCGACATCACCACCTTCGACGCGGGATTTGACGGCACGCACGGCGATGATATCGCGCACCACGGTAATTTCGAGCGGCTTGTCGGCACCCTGGCGGATGACCGTCAGCTTGATCGGCGTGTTGACCGCGCCGCGCATCTTCTCGACCGCGTCTTCCAGCTTGAGACCGCGAACGGGCGCGCCGTCGATTTCGGAAATGAAATCGCCTGCCAGGATGCCGGCACGCGCCGCGGGCGTGTCGTCGATCGGCGCGATCACCTTGACCAGCTCGTTCTCCATCGTGACTTCGATGCCAAGCCCGCCGAACTCGCCGCGCGTCTGCGTGCGCATGTCCTCGGCATCCTTGGAGTTCATGAAGCTCGAATGCGGATCCAGGGAAGTCAGCATGCCGTTGATGGCGTTCTCGACAAGCTTCTGCTCATCCGGCGGCGTCACGTACTGCGCACGGACACGCTCGAAAACATCGCCAAAAATCGACAGCTCCCGATAGGTCGAGGGGCCCGCCGCCTGCGCCGGCACTCCGGCCGAGTAAATCATGCTCATCGCGGTCGCCCCCATGAGCGCGCCGACGATGACGAGAGAAGCCCTACGAATCATTTCGTGCCCTTCCAGTTTCTTGCGCGGTCCACCACGGTCTCGAATCGACCGGCGTGCCGTCCTTTCTGAACTCAATGTAAAGCGTTGGCCGCTCGGTTTCCAGCGCCAATGCCGTTGCGCTTGCCACTCTTTTCTGTCCCATCACCGCGATGGGTTCGCCGGAAAAGACGAACTTTCCCTGCCTCACGTTCACTTCATCCATGCCGGAAAGGACCAGGTGGTAACCGTCTCCGGCATTGAGAATGATCATCTGCCCGTAGCTCCTGAAGGAGCCGGCGAAAACGACCAGGCCATCGGCCGGCGCCGTCACCACGGAGCCGGGATTGGAGGCAACGGTAATGCCCCTGGCGGTATGTCCGGTCCCGTCCGCATCGCCATACCGGCGCAGAACGTCACCGGCGACCGGAAGCTCCAGCTTCTGCCTCAGGCTCGAAAACGCATATGCGGGGGTAATGCGGTTTTTGTCGGGCATGCCGCTCGCGGCAAGCTCCTTCGCCCTCTCGCGCTCGGCCTGGGAAAGCCGCTTTTGGCGCTCTTCTTCCCGACGGGCCTGCTCCATGGCCTCGCGCATGGAGGCGATTTCTCCTTCGAGCGAGCTGATGAGGCCTTCGAGCGAGGTGGCACGACCCGCGAGCTCCTCGGAACGATGTCGTTCCGCTTCCAGCTCGGCCGTGCTTTTCTCATTCAGCTTTTCATTCTCCGCGAGAAGAAGATCCATCCGCTTTTCTTCTTCCAGGTTCGCGGCGATGGTGCCGGCAACCGCGGTCTTTTCATCGACCGCTTCGGCCTGGAGGTTGGCCAGCGCCTGGAGATCGACCACCAGTTTCTCGGTCTCCGCGCGCATTCCCGGAACGACCGCGCCGAGCAGGATAGCACTGCGCACCGAGGCAAGCGCATCTTCCGGCGTGACCAGAAGTGCCGGCGGCGGATTACGCCCCATGCGCTGCAGGGCGGCGAGCACTTCCGCGAGCACCGCCCGCCGCTCCTTCAAGGAGCCGCGAATGACGCCTTCCTGGACGTGTAGCCGCGCAAGTCTCTGCTCGCTCGAAAGGATTTGCTTTTCCAGCTCCTTCCGGCGAGCCGCGGAATCGATGAGCGCCTGGCGCAGATTGGCCGCAGTCTTTTCGAGTTCGGCAATATTCTGCTCGATCGCCGCCGCCTTTTCCTCCGAAAGCGTGATCGTACGGGTCAACTCCTCCAATTCGCCGCGCGTTTCGTCGCGCTTGCGCTGAAGGTCGGTTGAAGGATCTGCGGGGGTGGCGGAAGTGGATGATGCGGCTGCAGGCTGTTGCTCGGTGACCTGGGCCAGCGCCACGGATGAAGCGGAACCGGCAAGACAGGCCAGGCCGAGGCCTGCCGCGATGAGCGGCAGCGCGCGCCTGGGAAATTGCGAAGCCGGTGGTTTCATGCCCGTTCCGATAAGGCTGGATCGCTTGAAGCGTCTCAAGGCTAAGCTGATTTGTCGCTCAAGGCCAGAAACAAGATCGTGTTTGCCGTTCACACCCGGTGATAGGGATGGCCTGCGAGAATGGTGACGGCTCTATAGAGCTGCTCGGCGATCAGGATACGCACGAGCTGGTGCGGCCAGGTCATGCTGCCGAGGTTCAGGACCGCATCCGCCCGGTTCCGAAGCTCTGGATCGAGCCCGTCGGCACCGCCGATCGCCAGCATCATGTCACGCTTGCCCCCGTCGCGGTAACGGCCGATCAACTCCGCRAATGCTTCGCTGTCGAGGCTCTTGCCACGTTCGTCGAGCAGGATGAGGACGGCACCTTCCGGAAGCGATTTTTCGAGCCCCGCCGCTTCCTCGCGTTTGCGGGTTTCGGCATTGGYCGCACGGCTTTCCGCGATCTCGATCTGCCTGGCCAACTCAAGTCCCACCGCCGGCCCTGCCTTGGCGAAGCGGTCCATATAACGGGACGCAAGTTCCTTTTCGGGTCCAGCTTTCAGCCGTCCCACGGCAAAGAGGCTTATCCGCATGTCCTGTCCTGATGATTTTGACGATCGAATTCACGTCGGCGCCGAGCCTATGCCCGACCACCAGGATTCGACCTCCGATCCGACCGGTTCAGGACAAGCCTAAGCCCGATCAGTGTAGCAGCGCACCTTCCTCGATATCCGGAGCGGCCCACATCTTTTCGATATTGTAGAACTCGCGGATTTCGGGGCGGAACACATGAATGATGATGTCACCGGTGTCAATCAGCACCCAATCGCCCGTCTCCAGGCCCTCGACCCGGGCACTTCCATACCCTTCGTCCTTGAGGTCCGAAATCAGGTGATCGCAGATCGCCGTGACATGCCGGCTCGATCGTCCGGAGACGACGACCATGTAGTCCCCGAGCGCAGATTTTCCGGCGATGTTGATGGTGACGATATCTTCGGCTTTGGAGTCCTCGAGGCTTGCGAGGACCAGTTCTAGAGAGCGGGCAGCGGCATCGGCGCCACGTTCCAGGCTCTGCGGGAGGACGGAGGCCGTCTTTCCCTTCGCGTGCACTGTTGTCAGGGTTCTTCCTTTCTTCCGTAACAGCTACAGGCATTCCCGGCGAATCCGGCTTGATCCGGCCGCCTGTTCAGAAAGGTGGCATCGAATTGACGATCTTTCAAGGGACAGCGCCAAAAGGTGAACAGGAGAGGCGGGAAACCATACTTTGGCGTTATTCGGCAGCCGGTTTTTCGCGCCTTTTGCCCGTTTCCCAGCCATTTGCCCGGATTGCGGTGGAACTCAGCGCCGACCTCGGCCCGTGAATGAACGTCCAGGCCGGAGCAGTTTTTTTCCAAAGCACTCCGGCATCGTCTTCATCGACGCGARCATAATCGAAGGCACGGGCCATCCGCGAAGACAGGAACGACAATGTCGAACCCGGCCGGTCAATGACAGCTATCGGGAAGGTGCAGGCGATCTGCCGCCACTTCTGCCATTGATGAAAGGTCTTGAGGCTGTCCGCACCCATGATCCAGATGAAGCGGATATCCGGGTTGCGCGCCTTGACGAAGGCGAGTGTCCTGGCCGTATAGGCGCTGTCGAGGCTCTTTTCGAAAGCAGTGATCTTGATTCGCGGATCGTGGATCAGCCGTTCGCTCATGGCGAGCCGGTCTTCGAGCGAAGCGAGTTCCTTGCGGCTCTTCAACGGGTTTCCGGGAGTGACCATCCACCAGAGCTGGTCCAGGCCCAGCCGCCGAAGCGCGATCTCCGCGACCAGCAGGTGCCCCTCGTGCGGCGGATTGAAGGAACCACCGAAAAGCCCGACGACCATGCCGCGCTCCACATGCGGCATGACGAGATAGCGCCGGTCTATTCGTTCCCCCTCCACGTGATGTCAGGGCCGTATTTGCCCGGTGCCGTGCACGCGGTATTTGAACGAGGTGAGCTGCTCGACGCCCACGGGTCCACGGGCGTGCATCTTGCCGGTGGAAATGCCGATCTCGCCTCCCATGCCGAATTCCCCGCCATCGGCGAACTGCGTCGAGGCATTATGCAGCAGGATCGCCGAATCGAGCTCGTTGAAAAAGCGCTCCACCACCTTCGGGTTTTCCGCGATCACTGCTTCGGTATGGTTGGAGGAATAGGTATTGATGTGGCGGATGGYGCCGGAAATACCATCGACGATCGCGACCGAGATGACCGCATCGAGATATTCCGTGCGCCAATCCTCCTCGGTCGCCGGCTTGAAGCCGGGGAAGACCTTCAGCACCGCCGCGGAAGCCCGGATTTCGCAACCCGCTTCCGTCAACGCCTCCAGGATCGGCATCAGATGCGTGCCGATCGCCGCGCTGTCGACCAGCAGGGTCTCGGCCGCGCCGCAGATGCCGGTGCGGCGCATCTTGGCGTTGACGACGATCTTTTTCGCCATTTCCAGATCAGCGGAAGCATCCACATAGATATGGCAAAGGCCTTCGAGATGGGCAAACACCGGCACGCGAGCCTCATTCTGAACGCGTGCGACGAGGCTTTTCCCGCCACGCGGCACGATCACGTCGATCGCACCGCCGAGACCGGACAACATGGCGCCGACCGCCGCACGGTCGGTCGTGGGCACGACCTGGATCGCATGTTCGGGAAGTCCGGCAGCTTTCAGCCCTTCGACCAGGCAGGCATGGATCGCTTGGGACGAATGGATGGAATCCGATCCGCCGCGCAGGATCACCGCATTTCCGGCCTTGAGGCAGAGCGCGCCTGCATCGGCGGTCACGTTCGGGCGGCTCTCGTAAATCACCCCGATGACGCCGAGGGGCGTGCGTACCCGCTCGATCCGCAATCCGTTCGGGCGGTCCCAGGCGGAGATCACATCACCGACCGGGTCCTTTAGTGCCGCAATCTCCCGAAGTGCTTGCGCCATGTCGGAAATACGCTTTTCCGTCAGCGTCAGGCGATCGACGAACGAGGGCAGGAGCCCCTTGCCTTCGGTATTCTTCAGATCCGCCGCGTTCGCGGCGAGGATCTTATCCTTGGACACTAGAATCGCATCGGCCATGGCGAGGAGGGCTTTGTCCTTGGCCTCTGTGCCAGCTGTCGCAAGCGCCCGCGCCGCCGCCTTGGCGTTGCTGCCGATCTCGTCCATGATGGCCGTCACATCCGTCATCGCGACCCTGTCAAGCATGAGCGGCATCCTCCTTGTGATCCTCTTTGCGGGCCTTCCGCCCGGCCGGCGCGGTCATCACCAGATCGTCGCGATGGACCATGGCGGCACGTCCCGCATAGCCGAGCACCGCCTCGATCTCGCTGGATTTGCGGCCGGTGATCTGGCGCGCCTCCTCGGCATCGTAGCTCACCAGGCCACGGGCGATCTCCCGGCCATCCGTCCCGATGATGGCAACCGTATCGCCACGGTGAAAATTGCCTTCGATGCGGCGTACGCCGGSAGGCAGCAGGCTCTTGCCGCTGCCGAGGGCGGTTTCCGCGCCCGCATCCACGAAAAGCTCCCCGGCCGGCTGAAGCTGCCCGGCGATCCAGGTCTTGCGTGCCGTTACCGGCGTGCCGGAAGGTGCAAACCAGGATGAACGGGCGCCCTCCTCTATCGCCTTCAGCGGATGCTCGGCCTTGCCGGACGCGATGATCATCRCGCAACCCGCGCCGGTCGCGATCTTTCCGGCATCGATCTTGGTGCGCATGCCGCCGCGTGACAGCTCCGAGGCCGCGCCCCCGGCCATGGCCTCGATCTCGGACGTGATGGCCGGTACGACGTCCATGAATTTCGCGTGCGGATCGAGATGCGGCGGAGCGGTGTAGAGGCCGTCGATATCGGAGAGCAGGACGAGAAGATCCGCCCCCGTCATGGTCGCGACGCGCGCCGCCAGCCGGTCGTTATCGCCGTACCGGATTTCCGAGGTCGCGACGGTATCGTTCTCGTTGATGATCGGCACGGCGCCGATCTTCAGCAGCTGGTTGATCGTCGCGCGGGCGTTCAGATAGCGTCGGCGCTCTTCGGTATCGCCCAGCGTGAGCAGGATCTGGCCTGCGACGATATCGTCCTTCGACAGGCTTTCCGACCAGGCGCGGGCGAGCGCAATCTGGCCAACGGCGGCGGCCGCCTGGCTTTCCTCARGCTTCAAGGCGCCGGAAGGCAGGTCGAGAACCGTGCGGYCAAGCGCGATTGCGCCCGAGGAAACGACCAGCACATCGACATTCTGTTTCCTCAGCGCGGCAATATCGGCGCAGATCGCGTCAAGCCACGCCTTCTTCAATCCGCTCTTGCGATCGACAAGCAAGGCGGATCCGATCTTGATGACGATCYGGCGATGGCTGGCGAGCGGCTTGCGGGAGGCGCTCATTGAGCCTCCTCCTCGCCGGCGTCCCTCAGCGGCACCGACCGGTCCGGCAGTGTCGTCTCTTCGCCTGCGCTCGCCTCGACGATTACGTCGCGGAGTGCACGCAATACCTCCGTCATGCCCTTGTTGGTGACTGCGGAGATCAGGAAGGGTTTCTGCCCGCTCGCCTTTTCCAGTTCCTTGGCCTTTTTCCTGAGTTCGGCCTCGTCCAGCACATCGATTTGCGAAAGGGCCACGACCACCGGCTTGTCGATCAGTCCGCCGCCATAGGCCTCCAGCTCGTGCTTTACTGTCTTATAGGCCTTGCCGACGTTTTCCTCCTGCGCCGAAACGAGGTGCAGGAGCACCCGGGTGCGCTCGACATGGCCGAGGAAGCGGTCACCGATGCCTACGCCCTCATGAGCACCTTCGATCAGCCCCGGAATATCGGCCAGCACGAATTCGCGGCCGTCGATGGTCGCAACCCCAAGGTTGGGATGCAGCGTGGTGAACGGGTAGTTGGCGATCTTCGGCCGCGCCCGCGTGACGGTCGCCAGGAAGGTCGACTTGCCGGCATTCGGCAGGCCGACGAGGCCGGCATCGGCAATCAGCTTCAGCCGCAGCCAGATCGTCTTCTCTTCCCCTTCGAGCCCAGGATTGGCCCAGTTCGGCGCCTGATTGGTGGAAGACTTGAAATACGCGTTTCCGAAGCCGCCATTGCCGCCTTTCGCAAGGCGAAACCGCTGGCCTTCCTTCGTCATGTCGACGATCAGCGTCTCGTTGTCTTCCTCAAAGATCTGCGTTCCGACCGGCACTTTCAGCGTCACGTCGGCACCGTTCGCGCCGGTGCGGTTGCGGCCCATGCCGTGCGTGCCGATCTTGGCCTTGAAGTGCTGCTGATAGCGGAAGTCGATCAGCGTGTTGAGGCCGTTTACCGCTTCGACCCAGACATCGCCGCCGCGCCCGCCGTCGCCACCGTCCGGACCGCCGAACTCGATGAACTTTTCACGCCGGAACGAGACCGCGCCCGCGCCGCCGTCGCCGGAACGTATGTAGACCTTTGCCTCGTCGAGAAATTTCATCTTCTGGGAAGTCCTGTTTTTTGTCGGGGCCTGACCTTGAGGCAATCGGTGGATTTCGTATCGCCGGTTTGGGCGAAGGTCAAAGATTATCACGAAGTTCGCGAGCCATAATATCCCATCGGAAATGACATGGGCGTCGCGCTGCAGCCGGCGGAGGCCTGCCCCGCCGGCTGCTCTGGACGTATCATGGTCGGCTGGATAACCGCAGGTTCCGGGCATCCAGCACGGTTTCGATATGTGGCGCCATGCTGTTGCGCGACAGGCTGAAAAGCTGGCAGGCATCGACGATGTTGAAACCGAGCTTCGTCTGAACCCGCAGTGAAGCGATGTTGTCGGCAAAAGCCCCGGAGTGAAGCGTGGTTTCCGGCATGCGCCGGAAGAAGCGCTCCACAACCGCGCCCGTGGCCTCGGTCATATAGCCGCGGCCCCAGTAGAAGCGGTTCAGCCAATAGCCTAGATGCCAGAGCTCATGCCTCAACTCGATGCCGACGACACCGATATGGACGTCGTCACCGGTCGTAATCGCAAGCGCCCACTCGTTCAGGTCGCCGGAAACCCGCGGAGCGAGCCAATCCAGCGCATCCTGCCTGTCATAGGGCTGCGGCACGCGCGAAAGCATGCGGCTCACCTGAAAGTCCGCAAGCGACTCGGCAATCATTGCCGCATCGCTCATTCGGTGGGGCCTCAGCATCAGCCGGCCTGTGGAGATGACGGGGCAGGGCCCCGGCATGGGGCGGGTTACGACCCGCCTTTCCAAGACGGCGGCGTTCATCTGAGCTCCCCCCAGCTTCTCAGCGACATCCAGGTCTTGCGGTCGAGCCGGTACCATTCGACGGCAATCATGCCGCCCAGCGCCAGCGAACCCACCATGCCGCTGCCCTGGAACTGGAAACCCGATTTCTGGATGACCCGGCGGGAAGCGACATTGGTGACCCGGCAGCGCGCGTCGATATATTCGATGTCGCGGGTCCGGAAGGCCATGTCGATCAGCACATGGGCGGCCTCGGTGGCATAGCCCTGGTTCCAATAGGGTTCGCCGAGCCAGTAACCGATTTCCAGCGCCTTTTCATCCTCCTGTGGCTCCAGCGCGCAGCAGCCCAGGAAGGCGCCGTTGTCGGCTCGCGTGATGGCATAGACGCACTTGCCGATCTCGCCGTTTTTCGCGCGTCGCACGAAATCGGCTGCGTCTTTTGCCGTATAGGGATGCGGCATACGCGACACCATGGTCGCGATATTCGCATTGTTGGCGAGATGGGCAAGGGCGTCGATGTCTTCTTCGTGGGGGGCTCGCAGAACCAATCTCTGCGACAGTAAGACGGGGCAATCGCGCCTCGACCGCTCCGGCCGTAGCCGTTCCTCTGGCGGCCGGGATTGGCTCGCCCTCAACAATTCGCCTTGCATGTTCAGTCCTCCTGTTGGGGGTAAAGAAAARGGGAAGATGGTGGTGTCCCATCTTCCCTTTTTTCTTACTGAACCTTGGACGTTCAGCCGGGTCGATGTGACACCGGCTGCTTAAGAACGCTTACCGGCTTTATTCTGCTGCTTCCGCTTTCGGCATTACGGACACGTATACTCGGCCGTTGGCCTTCGTACGGAAGTTCACATTGCCGGCCGTAAGCGCAAAAATCGTGTGGTCCTTGCCGAGGCCGACGTTCTGACCCGGATGCCACTGCGTRCCGCGCTGACGCACGATAATGTTGCCTGCGATGACGGCTTCGCCGCCGAACTTCTTCACGCCAAGGCGCTTGGATTCGGAATCGCGACCGTTACGCGACGAACCGCCAGCTTTCTTATGTGCCATTGGTGTTCTCCTTTAACCTTCGAAATCCCGATTAAGCCAAGATGTCCGTGATGCGGACGACCGTGTGGTGCTGCCGGTGGCCGCGAATCCGCTTGGAATTCTGGCGGCGGCGCTTCTTGAAGGACAGAACCTTCTTGCCACGGTTGTGCTCGACCACTTCGGCCTTGACCGTCGCACCCTTGACGAAGGGGGCGCCGATCTTGGCATCGGCGCCTTCGCCGATGACCAGGATTTCATTGAATTCTACGACGGCGCCAGCATCGGCTTCCAGCTTTTCGATGGTAAGCACGTCGTTGGCGGCCACGCGGTACTGCTTACCGCCGGTCTTGATGACTGCGAACATTTTTTATCCTTTCATGTTCGTTCCGGCTCTGCCCCTTTCGGAACGGCCGTCTTTTTGTCAGTCGGTCTCTAGCAGGATTTTCGAAAGCAAGCTTTTGAAGACGTCTGCCGGTGAATTTCGCTTAGAACACCGGAAGGGTTCTCCGCGAAGAAAGAGAGCTGGAATCCTTTTCCACCTCTGATCGCGTGCGGGCATACGTGACAGACAAAAAACTGTCAAGATGAAAGCTTGTAAAGACTTGATATTCGCCCCTTGCCAGCCCGATCTTTCATCGCTATGAGAACGCCCGCGCCGTCCAAAGCGCGACCAGCCCCGTGGAGAGGTGGCTGAGTGGTCGAAAGCACCGCACTCGAAATGCGGCATAGGGGCAACTCTATCGTGGGTTCGAATCCCACCCTCTCCGCCAGTTTGGCACCAAGCCAAATTTGAGAAACATCCCCGCCGACAGCGCCATCGAATTCGTCAGCAAGCTGCCTCGGTCAAGCGCTGCGAGACATCCCACAGACGTGCCGCGGTCGCGGCGTCAAGTGCCTGCGGCGGTATCTTCGCTTCGGCTGGATATCCCCGCCCCTCGCTCAACCCGTCCGGACCGTAGTAGGCGCCGCCTTTCGCGTCCGGCGAAGTCGCGGCAAAAAGCGTGGGAAGAGCGCCTTGCCATGCCGGCTGGAAAAGGAACCACAGAAAAGTGCGGGCCATGCCTGCAGCGCTCCAGCGTCCCGGCGCATTGTGGAGAAGATCGGTGCGGGACACACCGGGATGCGCGGCGATGCTGGCAACACCCCACCCACCGGCTTCGCTCCTCCGTTGCAGCTCGAAGGAAAACATCAGGCAGGCGAGTTTCGACTGACTGTATACGGACATCGGTCTGTAGCTCTTCTCCGCATTCAGATCGTCGAAGTCGATCGCGCCGTTCCGGGCAGCGACGCTCGACAGTGTGACTACGCGCGCATCCTTTCCCTTCCGCAGAAGCGGCAGAAGTTGCCGTGTCAGTGCGAAATGACCCAGATAATTGGTGCCGAACTGCAATTCAAAACCGTCCACCGTTTCCTGCCGCTTCGGCGGCACCATCACGCCGGCATTGTTGATCAGCAGATCGAGACTGTCCCTCTCGCTTCGCAGCCTTTCGCCGAAATCCGCAACGGAGTTGAGATCTGCTAAATCGAGCCGCTCGAACCGGATATTTGCACCTGGTGCGTCACTCCGAATTCTCGCTACCGCGGCAGCCCCCTTCTCAGGGTTGCGGCCTGCGATGATGACCTCGCCACCCGCCCGCCCCAGCGCCAAGGCATCCTCGAACCCGAGACCTCCGGGGCCGGTGACGATCGCCGCGCGACCTTTCTGCGAAGGAATGTCGGAAGCCGTCCACTTTGCCATGATCCTGCCTTTTCGGAAAACCGCACTTGGTGTAAAATAATTATTACACTAAGTGCAATTTTCAAGAGGCTACTGGATGAAAACGAGTGGCGGGCCGGAAACTCCCCCTGAAGGCTTGCGGGAGCGCAAGCGCCGCGAGACTCTGCAGCGCATCACGGATGCCGGAATCCGTCTGTTCATCGAGAAGGGATACGAGGCGACAACGCTCGATGCGATAGCGGCCGCAGCGGGCATTTCCCGGCGGACGTTCTTCTACTACTTCAAATCCAAGGACGAGATTCTGCTGTCCCTGCAAAGCGGTGTGGGCGACATGATCGTCGATGCGCTGAGGGAAGTCCCTCGGGGCAGGCGGCCTCTCGACGCAATCCGCGAAGCGGTCGTAAAAGTCTGCGCGCTCATTCCTACCGACGACATGATCGCCATCGATCGCCTGATGCGCTCYAGCGAAGCCGTTCAGGCCCGAAAGCAGGCGAGCTATGTTCAGCAGGAAAAGGCTCTATTCGCGGCACTGCGGGAACGATGGCCGGACCCTCAGCGCGAAGCCGGCCTGAGGCTCGTTGCCATGCTCGCGATCGGCGCTATGCGCCTCGCCTCCGACGCGTTCAACCGTGAAGGCGGCAGGCGCTCCATGGCGGAACTGCTGCAGGAAGCATTTGACGCGCTGCAGGCCGAAATCCGCCCCTCACCGGAGTAGATGACCGTCCGGCCTATCGCCATCGTCGCACGTGTTCGACCAGAACCCGAAGCTTCGGCGCCATGTTGCGCTTATGGGGGAAGTATAGAAAGAAGCCAGGAAAGGGCGGCAGGAAGTCCTGCAGCAGCGGAACGAGCCGGCCGGTCTCCACATAGGGCCGGAAGGTCTCTTCCAACGCGAAGGTTATCCCGGCCCCGCTGAGCGCCGAGCGAAGCATGAGGCGCAGATCGTTGGTGGTGATCTGCGGCTCGACCGCTACATCGAAGGGAATGCCGTTCTCTTCGAATTCCCAGCGATGCGGCGCGACATTYGGTGCCGGACGCCAGCCGATGCAGCGATGGCGGATCAATTCGCGGGGATGCTTCGGGGTGCCGTGCGCTGCCAGATAGGCGGGCGCGGCAACGGCCGACTCGCGCTGGTCGCCCGAAAGCGGCACCGCGATCATGTCCTGTTCGATGACCTCACCCAGCCTGACGCCCGCATCGAACCCGGCAGCGACGATGTCGAACTCCTCGTCCGTGACAGTGACGTCTATCGTGACATGCGGACATGCCTCTGCAAAGGAGGCAAGCAGCGGGCCGGACAGGAACTGCTCGGCGATCGAGGTCACGGCGATCCGCAACAAGCCTCGCGGCTCATCGTCACCCGCGACCCGATCGAGCGCCGTGGCGATGTCCGACATCGGCTGCGACAGAGCCTCGCGCAGCCGCTCGCCCGCCTCCGTCAGGTGCACGGAGCGCGTGGTGCGGGTAACGAGCATCGTTCCGAAGGCGTCCTCCAGCCGACGCATTCCCTGACTGACGGCCGAGCGGGTCACGCCGAGACGATCGGCGGCAGCCCTGAAATTGTCCTCTTCCGCGACGGCCAGAAAGAGCGGCAGAAGGTTCATGTCGATCTTCATTGTCGAGYTTTGCTAACCACCGAGTTCAGCGAGCGATGGATACCGGCAACAATCACAAAAGTCCATCTTCTCCACGAAACGGAAAAACGGAGCATGACATGGACAAGATCATTCTGATCACCGGAGCATCCAGCGGCATCGGCGAGGGCATCGCCCGGGAACTCGGTGCCGCGGGGGCGACGCTGTTGCTGGGCGCGCRCCGCCTGGATCGCATCGAGGCCATAGCCGCTGAAATTCGAGAGGCGGGCGGACGCGCCGAGGCCCGAGTGCTGGATGTCACGGACCGCCGGTCCATGGCCGCCTTCGCGGAGACAGCGGTCGAGAAATGGGGTCGCATCGACGTCCTGGTGAACAATGCCGGCGTCATGCCGCTCTCGCCGCTTGCCGCCGTCAAGCTGGACGAGTGGGAGCGCATGGTCGACGTGAACATCAAGGGCGTGCTCTGGGGCATCGGTGCGGTATTGCCGGTCATGGAGGCACAGCGCAGCGGACAGATCATCAATATCGCCTCGATCGGCGCGCTTTCTGTCGTACCCACGGCCGCCGTCTATTGCGCGACGAAGTTCGCGGTCCGGGCGATCTCGGACGGGCTGCGCCAGGAGAGCTCTTACATCCGCGTCACCTGCGTCAATCCCGGCGTCGTGGAAAGCGAACTCGCCTCGACCATCACCCATGAGGAGACCATGGCGGTGATGGACGCCTATAGGGCGATCGCGCTTCAGCCCGCCGACATCGCACGCGCGGTTCGTCAGGTGATCGAGGCTCCGCCGGGCGTGGATACGACCGAGATAACGATCCGGCCGACTGCGTCGAGCAATTGAGGCGTCCGGAGTCCTTCCGACCGAAGAACGGTCCCGTGACAACGGCATTTTTCATCCTCCAGCAACCGAACGAAAGGAATGATCCCATGACCTTTTTCTCGTCGCTCAATCGACTTGCCGGTGCCAGCCACAAGCTGCTGATCGTTTCAGCATTTGTGGGCACAGTCGGCCCGGCTATGGCCAATACCCCCGCACCGGATACCGATACCGAAGCCCGCAACCAAGCCATCGTGCGCGAGGCGTTCGATAAATGGGGTGCCGGCGGCAATATCTTCGCAGGGCTTCTCGCGCCCGATGTCGTCTGGACGATCCATGGCTCCGGCCCGGTGGCCGGCACCTACCGCAGCGTCGAGGACTTCGTCAAGCGGGCCTCGGCTCCGCTGATCAGCCGTCTCGCGACCCCTCTGATCCCGGAGGTGCATGATATTTTTGCTGACGGCAACACGGTCATCATCCGCTTCGACGGATCGGCCACCACGACCTCGGGCGCTCCCTACCGCAACCAGTTCGTCTGGATCTTCCGTATGGAACAGGGTTCCGTCGTGGAGGCCGAGGCCTTTCTCGATCTCGTTGCCTATCAGGAAGTCGTGGAGAACAACGAGCCCCGCGCGCAATAGCGACGTTCCCGAATTTGATTGCGGGACCGGAGCAAAGCACGCTTCGGCCCGCCCCGCCCCGAAACGTTTATGACGAGGAGCCTGACCATGCAGCATGCCTTTGCAGTCTTGATGACCGTCGCACTCCTGAGCCAATCAGCACAAGCCGAGGAAAGCGAATTGCAAGCCAATCACCCCTATGTCGGCCTCTGGGTCACCAAAGACGGCCATATCCGCCATGAACTTCTACCGAACGGGCGCTATGTCGAGGCGCGCGGAACCCGCGAGCGCGCCTACGAAGGACGCTACGAAGTGAGCGGCAACCATATCGAATATTGGGACGATACCGGATTCACCGCGGATGGCGATTTCATTGACGACGTTCTGCACCACGCCGGCATGATCCTTTATCGCCAGTGRAAGCGGACGATTGTTCGCTCAGCCGCGCGCGATCGCGTGAAAGAAGGTGCCGCTGACGAACCCGCGCCTGCCTCCCGACGGGCCGATCTCCTTGCCGGCGCCATCGGCGATCCTCGCAAAAGGCTCATCCGCACCGGGTGAAACCGTGCTTGCATAATGGAACTCATGCCCCCGGACCGTTTCGCCCTTTCGGCCTAGCGGTCCGTTTTCCAGTAGCTCAGCCTGCCGGTAGCCAAGGTTCATCTTGCGCCTGGCGAAACTGGTGCGGTGGGAAAGCAGCCCAGTCATCTCGTGGGTAGCGCCTTCGGCATCCTCCAGCGTCTCGCCGAGCACCATGTAGCCGCCGCATTCGCCATGAACCGGTTTCGTTTCGGCAAAACGGGAAAGTCCCGCCTTGAAGTTCATGGCAGCCGCGAGCCTCCCGGCATGAAGCTCGGGATAGCCGCCCGGCAGCCAGCAGACATCGCAATCCGCCGGCGGCGCCTCATCTGCGAGCGGCGAGAAGGGAATGATCTCCGCGCCCGCTGAACGCCATTCCCGTGCCAGATGCGGATAAAGGAAAGTGAATGCCGCGTCGCTTGCAAGCGCGATCCGCTGACCGGGTGGCGGCAGCGACTTTTCCGCCGAACCGGGCGGAATATCGAAGGGCTTTGCCAGTGCAAAGATCGCGTCGAGATCGAGAGAGGCTTCCATCGCATCTGCCAGCCGCTCGATATGCGCATCCATTTCCGGATGCTCGCTCGCCTGCACGAGGCCGAGATGCCGTTCGGGAAGGATGAGCGTTGGATCGCGCAGGATCGTGCCGACCACAGGCAGTCCGGCAGCCTCGATCGCATCGCCGCAAAGCTTCCTGTGCCGTTCGCTGCCGGCGCGATTGAGGACGCAGCCGGCGATCTCAACGGTCGGATCGTAGTGGGCAAAGCCGTAGGCGATAGCGCCTGCGGTCTGCGACTGGCCGGACACGTCGAGCACCAGCAGCACCGGCAACCGGAACAGCCGGGCAAGATCGGATGCGGCCCCCGAGCGATTTTCTTCGCTGACGATGCCGTCGAAAAGCCCCATGGCACTTTCGATCAGCAGAAGTTCGGCATCTTCCGCCTGGCCGCGCGCGAGATGCCGCAGCAGGTCCGGCGCCATGGCCCAGCTGTCGAGATTGAGGCCGGGCAGATGGGTCGCAGCCTGGTGAAAGCCGGGATCGATATAGTCGGGACCGGTCTTGATGCCGCGCACCTTCACCCCCCGCCGCGCGAAGGCCCGCAACAGGCCGATGGTGACGCTCGTCTTGCCGGAGCCGGAGCGCGGTGCCCCAATGATGAGCGCGCGCGCCGTCATCGAATAATCTTGCCTTCCAATACTGYCTGCATGGAAACGATCCTACCGATGACGACAAGCGCGGGTGCGGCAAACTCTTGCCGCTCGACCTCCGCCTCCACGGTGGAAAGCGTCGCGACGAGCGAACGTTCCTCCGGCGTGGTCGCCGACATCAGCACCGCGACGGGCGTGTCTGGCGATAGGCCTCCTTCCATAAGAAGCCGGGCGATGGCGCCGATCGTCCGCAATCCCATATAGACGACGATCGGCTCGCCAGTCCTGGCGAGCGCCTTCCAATCGAGATCGTCTTCCGTTCCCGCGGCATGGCCGGTCGCCAGCGTGATCGCCCGGCTGATGCCGCGCATGGTGGCTGGAATGTTGGCACTCGCGAGCGCCGCGAGCGCCGAGGTCATGCCCGGCAGGACGCGGAAGGAAATCTTCTCCCGCGCAAGCGCCTCGGCCTCTTCGCCGCCGCGCCCGAAGATGAATGGATCGCCACCCTTCAGCCGCAGCACTCGCTTGCCCTGATGGGCAAGTTCGACCAGCTTGGCAGTGATTTCGTCCTGGGCGATCGAGGGCTTGCCGCCGCGCTTGCCAACGAAGATCAGCTCGGCGGTTTTCGCAAGCGACAACACACCTTCGGAAACCAGCGCATCGTGGACGATCACGTCGGCCTTCGCGAGCGCATCCGCGACCTCGAGCGTCAAATAGCGCGGATGACCGGGACCGGCGCCGGCAAGCCAGACATGGCCGGCCTCGAAGGCAGGTGCCTCGATGATCGTTTCGATGGTTTCACTTAAACGCATATGCAAACCTTTTGCCGGTGATCGCCGGTCGGGATATAGAAGCTGCCATGGAAGCGGCCAAGGAACCAGATAGCAAGAACCTGCGCCGTGGCTGGACCACGGGAACCTGCGCGGCGGCGGCCAGCAAGGCGGCCTGCATGGCGCTCGTTTACGGCAAGTTTCCCGATATGGTGGACGTGACGCTGCCTGGAGGCCAACGCCCGAGTTTCGCGCTTGCCGTGGAAGAAAGCGGCGAAGGATTTGCCAGGGCCGGCATCGTCAAGGACGCCGGCGACGACCCGGATGTCACCCATGGCGCGCTCATCGTCAGCACGGTGCGGCACGGTGCGCCGGGCAGCGGTATCACTTTTCGCGCCGGCAAAGGCGTCGGCACGGTCACGAGGCCCGGACTTCCTCTGCCGCCCGGCGAACCCTCGATCAATCCTGTACCTCGGAAAATGATTGCGCAGGCAATCGCCGAGATTGCAGGAGAAGCCCGTGATTTCGAAGTGGAGATCTCGGTTCCGGACGGTGAGAAGATCGCTGAAAAGACGCTGAACGGCCGGCTCGGTATTCTCGGCGGCATTTCGATCCTTGGGACGACCGGGATCGTCATTCCGTTTTCCTGTTCGGCCTGGATTCATTCCATCTGGCGCGGCATTGATGTCGCCCGCGCCGCCGGCCTCGACCATGTCGCCGGCTCCACCGGCAACACCTCCGAAAAGGCGGTTCAAGCCCATCACGATCTGCCCGAGATCGCGTTGATCGACATGGGCGATTTCGTGGGCGGCATGCTGAAGTACTTGCGCGACCATCCGGTCCCCAAGATCACCATTGCGGGCGGCGTCGCCAAGATGACAAAGCTCGCCCAGGGCATGCTCGACGTGCATTCCAAGCGCGGGCTTGCCGATCTCGAAGCCCTGGCAAAGGTCGCGGCGGAAGCCGGCGCCGGTAGTGACCTTGTTCAGCGCATCGCGACAGCCAATACTGTTTCGCAGGCCTTCACGCTGGCCGATGAAACCGGATTGCCGCTCGGCGATCGGATTGCTGCGCTTGCCTGGAAGACGGCGGCGAAGGCCCTCAATGATCGGAGCATCGCCCTGGAAATCCTCGTCTTCGATCGCCAGGGCAGGCTCGTTGGGGAGACGCCGTTCACGCCCTCGGATCATTCGGAATCCTTGTCCGGCTGACTGTCGATATGCGGCCAGCCCGGTCGGAAACGACGGACATAATCGGCATTGTATAGCTGGCTTTCCACAAAGTCCGTCAATCCGAGCCCTCTTCCGACAAAAATCAGCGCGGTGCGCTCCGCCGGCTCGGCCGCCAGCCTCTTCCGGATGTCCGCAAGCGTGCCGCGGATAACCCGCTCGTCCGGCCAGGACGCCCGCACCACGATGGCAACCGGGCAATCGGCGCCGTAAAGCGGTGTGAGTTCGTCCACCACCCGGTCAATCGCATGGATGGCGAGGTGGATGGCAAGGGTCGCGCCCGTCGCGCCGAAGGCTGCAAGCGTCTCGCCCTCCGGCATTTTCGAGGCTCGGCCGGAAACACGCGTCAGCACCAGGCTCTGGGCGACTTCCGGTATCGTCAGCTCGCGCTTGAGAGCGGCCGCCGCAGCCGCGAAGGAGGGTACGCCCGGCGTCATCGTATAGTCTATGCCGTGCTTCTCAAGCCGCCGGATCTGCTCCGCCACCGCGCTCCAGACGGAAAGATCGCCGGAATGCAGGCGCGCGACGTCTTTTCCCTGAGTATGCGCGGCCACATATTCCCCCTCGATCTCATCGAGCGACATCGACGCCGTATCGACGATGCGGGCGTCCTTCGGGCAGTAGTCCAAGAGTTCGCGCGGCACGATCGAGCCGGCATAGAGGCAGACGGGCGAACGGGCGAGGATATCGCGCCCCCGCACGGTGATCAGGTCCGCCGCGCCCGGCCCGGCGCCGATGAAATGAACCGTCATCCGACTTCCTTCATCTCCGCAAGCGCGCAGGTGGCGCCGTTGGATATCAGCCGCGCCACGATGATTTCCGAATGCTCGCCGGCAACAGCCAGAGCCGCGGCCTCCGAAAGGCTGGAGGAAAGCGTCTTGGCGATGCTGTGCCGGGAAACCGTCCGCGTGCGCGGTTCGGCTTCAAGCAACGCCTCGTCATCGACGATGTGCAGCGGAAGCCCGAGCTTTTCGGCAAGCTCGATGATACCGGCCTCCTCCCGCTTGATCTCGCCGGTTGCCAGCGCAGTTATGGATATCCGTGAAATGCGCGCCTCCGCGCAGGCTGCATCCAGCGCCGACATCACATCTTCCGCCGAGCAGCCCTTGCGGCATCCCAATCCCGCTACGATCATGATTCTTACCCCTGTTTCTGCCATTTCCATTGCGTCACCGGCAGGGCCGGCCGCCAACCCGACATGCCGCCGATTGGGGCGGCCCGAGATACTTCGATGCGGACCAGTTCGCCGCCGAGATGGRCATGGGCGGCAAGAAGAACCGCCTCCATTTCCAGCGTGACGGCATTGGCGACCAGCCGCCCGCCCGGCTTCAATGCTGCGACGGCCGCATCGAACACGCCCGGTTCGCTGCCACCGCCGCCGATGAAGATAGCATCGGGTGTTTCCAATCCCGCAAGGGCATCGGGCGCTTTTCCCTGCACGACGTGCAGCCCCGGCGCGCCGAAGGCAGCAGCATTGCGGGCGATGCGGGCCGACCGCTCATGATCCGCTTCAACCGCGATCGCCTGGAGCGACGGATCGGCCAGCATCCATTCGATGCCGATCGAGCCCGACCCCGCGCCGATATCCCAGAGGAGCTCGCCACGGCGAGGAGCAAGCGCCGAAAGCGTCATTGCCCGGATTTCCCGCTTGGTGATCTGCCCGTCATGCTCGAAGAGCGCATCATCCAACCCGAATGCGCGCGGCAGGATACGGGCATCGGCCTGCGCCTCGACCTCGACGGCAACGACGTTCAGCACGTTGATAGCTGGCAATGCAAATTCATCCGCCTGCGCGGAACGGATGCGTTCCGCCTCCCCGCCCAGCGCCTCCAGCACCGTCAGCCGCGACCGTCCGAAGCCTGTCGCCGTCAGCAGCTCAGCCAGCTCCATCGRCCCCTTTTCATCCGAGGTCAGCGCGATGATCCGACGGCCGGGATGCAGGAGTGGTCGGATCAGATCGAGCGGACGCCCATGCAGCGATACGGTTTCGATCCCTTGCAACGGCCAGCCGAGGCGCGAGGCGGCGAGCGAAAAGGCGGAAGGTGCCGGGAAAGCTATGAATTCTTCCGCAGAGACATGGCGCGAGAGCGTCGCGCCGACGCCAAAGAAGAACGGATCGCCCGAAGCGAGCACGCAGATCTTCTGGCCGCGCAGACTAATCACATTGCGCATGGCCGCGTCGAAAGGCGTCGCCCATGGCCGGGCCTCGCCGGAGATCAGCGAAGCGGCAAGCTCCAGATGCCGCCTGCCGCCGAAGACGATGGAGGCGGAGGAAATTGCGTTGCGGGCGTTCTCGCCAAGGCCTTTCACCCCGTCTTCACCTATGCCGACGATGGACAGCCAGCGGCTTTGGTTTAAATCTGGGAGGGTTGATTCAGGAGGCATAGTGAAACACTCCATCCTCATACTCGGCGGTACAGCTGAAGCCCGGCAGCTTGCGGCGGCGCTCGCCGGCGACACGCGTTTCGAGGTCGAGCTTTCGCTTGCAGGCCGTACCCGCGCGCCTGCCGGACAGCCGGTGCCCGTGCGGGTCGGTGGCTTCGGGGGCCCGGAGGGTCTGGCCGCCTATTTGAGGCAGAAAAGCGTCACCATCCTGATCGATGCCACGCATCCCTATKCGGCGCGGATTTCCGCCAATGCGGCTGTTGCGGCCAAACTTGCCGGCGTACCGCTGGTTGCGCTTCGCCGGACACCTTGGCAGAGGCAGACAGGCGATCGCTGGACGGAGGTCGAAAGTGTCGCACATGCCGTCGGGGCGCTTGGCGAAAAACCTCGCCGCGTATTCCTTACCCTCGGCCGCCAGGAACTTTTGCCCTTCGAGGCCGCTCCCCAGCATCATTACCTCATCCGCAGCGTCGATCCGGTGGAGCCGCCGCTCGATGTACCGCACGCGATCTATTTGACCTCGCGCGGCCCCTTTGCCGAGGCGGCCGAAACGCACCTGCTTCAAGACCACGCCATCGAGGCGATCGTCGCCAAGAACAGCGGCGGGCCGGCGAGCTACGGCAAGATCGCGGCTGCTCGCTCGCTCGGGATCGAGGTGATCCTGATCCAAAGGCCCGATTTGCCGGACGTGCCATCCGTCGAGACGGTCGAGGAGGTGCTGGCCTGGCTCTCTCATCTGCCGGCACCYCCGGGATTGCCCTTGAAGTAACGTGGCGAATAGACGATCGGCCGTTTTCCATCTCTCTCGATGATCCGCGTTTCCGCGGAGCCGACGATCACGCAGGTCGCCATGTCGGCCATGCCGCTTTCGGCCTCCGAGAGCGGCACCATGCGGATCTCCTCGTCCGGGCGGCCCGCGGCCCGGCCGAAGATCACCGGCACCGTGCCCGGCAGATGCCGGCGCAGGATTGAAAAGGCATCGCCGAGCTGGTGAGGCCGCGCCTTGCTGATCGGATTGTAGAAGGCCATCACGAAGCCCGCTTCAGCCGCCGCGATCAGCCTCTTTTCGATGATATCCCAGGGTTTCAGGTTGTTGGAAAGCGAAATGGCGCAGAAATCGTGTCCCAGCGGCGCGCCAACCTTTGCCGCCACCGCCAGCATGGCGGTGAGCCCCGGCACGACGGAAAGATCGATCTCGCGCCATTCGGCAGGACCTTCATCGATCGCCTCACACACCGCCGCCGCCATGGCGAAGACGCCCGGATCGCCGCCCGAGACCACACAGACCTTGCCGCCCTTCGCGGCGAGTTCGAGTGCCGCCCTTGCGCGGGTCAGTTCCTCGCGGTTGTCGGAGGCGTGGCGGCGCTGGTCGGGCCTCAAATCAAGCCGGTCGATATAGGGAAAATAACCGAAGAAATCCTCTGCCGTCTCAACAGCTATACGGGCTTCCGGCGTCATCTGATCCGGATTTCCGGGACCGAGGCCGACGACCGTCAACGAGCCGGTCATTTTCCATCCCCCTGATCCCCTTGATCCCCCTGGGGCCGCGTCTTCCAGCCGGGAACCAGCACGATCGAGAAATAGGGCGCCGGGCTTTCATCGCGTGTCTCCAGCCTTTGCGCCGCACCGTTTGCCATGGTGCCGCGCTCGACATAGAGCGCGCCGGAAAGCTTGCCCACCGAGGCGAGCGCCCGGCGGATCTTCGGCAGATTACGTCCGACCTTCATGATGACGGCGCCGTCCGTGCCGGCAAGCCGCTCCGCAAGGGTCTCTTCCGGAAGCGTGCCCGGCAGCACGCTCAGGATGTCGTCGCCCTGCACCAGCGGCAGGCCGGTCATCGACCAGCAGCCCGACATGGCGGTGACGCCCGCCACCACGTCTGCCTGATAGCGCGCTCTGAGCCGCACATGCAGGTGCATATAGGAGCCGTAGAAAAGCGGATCGCCTTCGCTGAGGACAGCCACATTCTTGCCGGCATCGAGATAGGCGGCGATCTCTTCCGCCGAACGATCAAAGAATTCGGCGATAGGCCCTCGATAGGAATCCTCGTCCTTGTTGGTCTCGGTGGTGACCGGATAGACCAGCGGCAGTTCCAGCGTGCCGGGCCGGATATGCGCCTCGACGATTGCCCGGCCGTTGCCGCTCGAACCCTTCTTGCAAAAAAAGGCAATCACATCGGCTTCGTTGATGGCGCGTACCGCCTTCAACGTCAGAAGCTCCGGATCGCCGGGACCGGTGCCGACACCCGTCAGCCGGCCCTTGAGGATGGCCGCGTTCAAAGCCCCGCCCTCGCAAGAGCGTTGACCGCAGCCGCCGTCATCGCCGAACCGCCCATGCGCCCGCGCACCACGGCATAGGGAATGCCGAGCCGCGATTCCATCAGCGCTTCCTTGGATTCGGCCGCACCGACAAAGCCGACCGGCATGCCGATGATCGCAGCCGGCCGCGGCGCGCCGGCATCCAGAAGCTCGAGCAGCCGGAAGAGCGCGGTCGGCGCGTTGCCGATCGCCACCAGCGCCCCCTCCATCTCATCCCAAAGATCGAGCGCTGCCGCCGAGCGGGTATTGCCGATGATCCTGGCGATCTCGATCGTGCGGCTGTCGCGCAGCGTGCAGATCACCTGGTTCTCGGCCGGCAAGCGGGCGCGGGTGATCCCGTGAGCCACCATTTCAGCGTCACAGAAGATCGGCTTCCCGGCATGCAGTGCACCCCGCGCCTGAGCGACGAAATCCTTCGAGAAGCGAAAATGTTCGGCCGCTTCGACGAGCCCGCAGGCATGGATCATTCTGACGGCGATATCCGCCTGTTCGGCGGAAAAAGCGGAAAGATCAGCTTCCTCACGAATGATGGCGAAGGATTTTTCGTAAATCGCGTCACCCTCGCGGATGTAATCATAGGCGTTCATGGTCGTCCTGACGTAACAGCCGCGGAAAGCCTTTCCGGCCCGAGCCGGGCAAGGCATGCGGCGGAATTTTCGTCGCCTTGCCGTTCGGCCCGAACGAGGTCGGCGATACGGCGCAACGCGGCGTTGGTATCGGCAAATGTGACGGAAGCAAAGGGCCGATCGGCCGCTTTTCCGTCAGCGATGAAGGAAAGGCCGGCGGCGGTGCCCGTTAGCGAGAGAGCCGCCGGTTGAGGATGGGCGCATCCCTTGGCACATCCGCTCACATGCAACCGGAACGAACCGTCGAACAGGCCGGCGCATTCGGCCGCAGCCGCAGTCGCGACGTCATGCGTGACAAAGCTTGCCGATTGGCAAGCAGGACGGCCGGGGCAAACGGCGACATGGCTCCGAGGATCGGCTGGAGAGACGATGAAGCCACTGTTTTCGGCGAACGCCGCCAGCGCTTCGCAAGCTGCCTTGGCTCCGAAGAAGAATAGCGAATGGTCAAGCGCCGGTTTGACCGATCGGATTCCCAGTCGAGAAGCTTCGTCGCAAAGCGCGATCAAGTCCGCAGCCGTCGCCTGCCCGAACGCGGGGCCGATACCGACCGCGTGGAAGCCGTTCCATAGCGCGATCAGGCTGAATGGCGATGACGGCGCCGCCGCCCCTTCCGTCAAGCTCGGACTCGACGATGGAGAAGATGTCGCAAGATCCTTTCCACGCGCCCTTTCTCCCAGCGCTGCAAGCCGCTTCAGCAGCGCCATCACGATATAGACCGCCTCTGTTTCACGTAAAACATCGAACACGCGCCCGGTCGCTTCCGTGCCGCCGAGCAGAAGCGTCCAGCGAATACCGGCATCGGTCCCCACCGCGACCAGCCGGATATCGGCAAGCAGCGAGGAGAGCCGCAACTGCCCGCCGCCATCGATCACGACGGACATTTTCGGTGCCAGGCCGGAAATCTCGCGCGCGCCTTTCCGTATCGCTTCCGCAATCGGCCGGGGATCCGCCAGTTCGTGACTGTCCATTCCGGCAAGCGGCGGYGTCTCAACGGCCAGCCCTTCACGCAAAGGCAGGCTGAGCGCTCGGATACCGGCTTCCAGCTGAGGTGCCGAGGTTTCCGTCAGGCCGCGGATTTGCAGGTTGCCGCGGGTGGAAATGTCGAGAATCCCATTACCGTGCCGGCGGGCCAGGCGGCACAGCTCGGCCAGTTGCAGAGGCGAAATCGCGTCGACCAGCGACACTCGCACAAGCAGCCCGTCGCCCGTCATCATCGGCGCAGAAAGAGCAGGGCAAGCGCCGCGCCGCATATCAAGCGTGAACCGGTCGAAAGAAAGGGCCGTCATGCCGCCTTCTCCCCGATTAACATTTCCAGTTCCGCATCGATCGCGTTGCGGCGGGGATGCCAGAGACCGCGGCGAAGCGCCGAACGGAAACGCTCGGCCATATACCGCGCGCCCTCCGGGTTCTGCGCCAGCAGGAAATCGCGAACCTCTTCGTCGCCGATATAGGCGTCATAGGTGGCCTCAATCAGCGATTGCGGTATCGCATGGGTGGTTTCTGCAAAGCCGATGAGCCGGTCGACAGCTTCCACCAGTTCGGCCGCACCGCGCGGGCCGTGGCGCATCTGGCCGGTAATGAAGCGCGGATTGACGGCACGAGCCCGCACCACGCGCGTCACGGCCTCGGAAATCGAGCGGGCCTTCGGCTTCAGCGGGTCGGTAGTGTCGAGGGCAATCACATCCGCTTTGCCGCCAAGTGCTGCGACGGCTGCGGAAAAGCCGCCGATGAAAGCGACATCCGCCGAGCCGTCCAGAAGGTCGCGGCCCGGATCATCGCCGGTATGGACAAGAAGGTCGGCGGTTCCGATGCGATCTGCAAACTGGCCCGGCACATGCGTCCCCTCGCCCCCCACACCGCTGAAGGCATGGCTCGTGGCATCCAGATAGATACGTCCGAGCTCTTCCCGTTCTCCCCATGTTCCCTCGGCAAGCTTTTCCTCGATGCCGGAACCATAGGTGCCGGGCGCCGAACCGAAGATGCGGGGCGGCACGTGCCCCAGCCTTTGCGCCTCTTCGGCCAGTGGATTGTCGCCCGGCGCTTCCTCACGGGCAGCGATCGCCCGCATGGCGGTATCCAGCAATGCGATCAACGCCGGGAACATATCGCGGAAAAGGCCGGAAATCCTTAAGCTCACGTCTACGCGGGGCCGCCCGAGCTGGGCAGGAGGCAGGACTTCGATGCCGGTGACGCGGCCAGTCGCCATGTCCTGCACCGGTTTCGCCCCCATCAGGGCGAGCACCTGCGCCACTTCCTCGCCACCGCTTCTGAGAGAAGCACTTCCCCAGAGATCGAAGACCAGGTTTTTCGGCCAATCGCCATGATCCTGCAGATAGCGCCGCAGGATTTCATCGGCCGCCCGTTTGCCGAGTTCGAAGGCGGTCGGAGTCGGCAGCGTGCGAGGATCGCTGGCGAAGAGATTGCGGCCCGTTGGCATGACGTCCAGACGCCCGCGGGCCGGAGCGCCGGAGGGACCCGGGCGAATAGGCTTTCCGTCGAGAGCATCGATCAGCGCTTGCCGTTCGGTTTCAGCGCTTTTTATGCGTAGCTGGTCATCATCTCCCGGCGCGACCTCTCCGAAAACATGCTGGCCGTCCTTGATCGCGAAATCCTTGAGATCGCAAAGGAAGGCGTCGATGCGGCTGAGTGCCGTATCCGGATCGTCATCGCGGGAAACGCCGGCTTCCGAGGCCAGCCCGGTATCGCCCGCGGTCTCGACGATCAGCTTCGCCAGCCGGTCTCGGCGGCGTCGGTCGAGGCCGTCGGCCTGAGCATATTCGTCCACCAGCAGTTCGAGCTTCTTCTGTTCGTCCGAGAGCCCGGCTCCGGTAAGAACCGGCGGCAAATGCCCTATGGTGACGGCGGAGATGCGCCGCTTGGCGACAGCCGCCTCGCCGGGATTGGAAACGATGAAGGGATAGATGACCGGCAGACCGCCGATAACGATTTCGGGGAAACAATCCTTCGAAAGCGCCACCGTCTTGCCCGGCAGCCATTCCAGCGTCCCATGCGCACCCACATGGACGATGGCATGGGCGCCGAGCGCGTCCCGCATCCATTGACCGAAGGCGATCAGGGCGTGTCGCGGCGCCAGGTCGGGACTATGATAATCCGCGCGATGGTCGGCGTTGCGGCCGCGATCCGGCGCCAGCGCTACCGTGATGTTGCCGAAGGTCGCGGCACGGAATTGATAGGCACCATTTTCGAGATCTTCATCCGTATCAGGCGAACCCCACACCGCTTCCGCGGCCGGCGCCATGCGATAGGACGAGAGCGAAAACGCAGCAGATTTTTCGGCAAGTCGATCCAGTAATTCTCGCGCTGTAGCTGGAATGTTGGAAACCGAATAGCCTGCCATGGAAAGCCGCTCCAACATGACGAGCACACTTTGCGGCACGTCGAGGCCGACAGCATAACCGGTCCGGCCGGGTGCATTCGGATAATCCGGCATCAGGATGACGATCCGGCGTTCCGCGCGCGACATCGCCTTCAGCCGCAGGAAAGCGGCGATGCGATCTGCGACATGTTCGACCCGGTCGGGTTCCGGGCGGTTGACAAGGTTTACCGAGGTTTCACCCGCCTTGAAGGAAATCGCGCCGGCCAGGATGCGCCCGTCGAGTTCGGGCAGAACCACATGCATGGCGAGATCGGCGGGGTTCAGGCCGCGGCGACCCTCCTCCCAKCCCTCGCGCCGGGTGGTGGCGACCACGATCTGGAATACCGGAATACCTGTCCGGTCGAAGATCGTCTCCCCCCTTTCGTCGGTGCCGCTTGCAAAAGCGGTGGTGGTCAGGAGCGCTTCCGGCTTGAGGTTCAGGATCGACCGTTCTACGAACGCGATGGCATCCTGATCCTTCAATCCGTTGACGAAGATCGGCACCGGCGCAAAGCCGCGCTCCGCAAGAGCCTGAAACAGCGCATCGATCGGTGCCGCATCATTGGCGAGCAGCATAGAGCGGTAGAAGAGGATCGGCAGGCGCGGAGCTTCGGATGTGAAGCCGGCCAGCAGCGTCTCGGCACCCACGATGCCGTGACCCGGCTTGTAGAAACCCGCTTTCGGCATCGGCGCCGCCTGCGGCAGCACCTGAGCTTCGCCGTTTGCAAGCCCCGTCAAACGCTCTGCCAGAAGCCGCATATTGTCCGGCCCGCCCTCGCGGAAACAGGCGAGAATCGCGGCAAGCTCCTCTTCCGATACCGTGGAGGCGGCGGCAAGCCGCTCGTCGCGGATGCTGCATTCGCCCGGCAGCAGGACGAGCGCAATCTTTTTGCGCCTTGCCATCCGCGAAAGCTCCTCGACGCCGTAGGACCAGCGGTCATAACCGCCGAGAATGCGCACGAGGATGACCTTGGCTTGGCTCCCCGTCTTCTCCGCCCAGAGATCGACGGACATGGGATGCCGAAGGTCGGATAGGTTGGTGAGGACGAGAGTTGGCAGCGTGTCATCCCAAGCCGAAGCGACCCCGTTCAGGTCGCTGACGGAAAAGGACAGCACTACCACATCGGCCGGCGACTGGTTGAGGTCGACTGGTTCGATCAGGTCGTCGAGTGACGACGATGTGGTGGCGAGTATATGCATCCTTCCCCTGGGCCGTTTAAGCAGCCAGCATCCTCTCGATCGCGGTGCGGTCGATGCCTTTCTCGCCGATGACGACGAGACGGCTTTGCCGCGCCTCACCGGGCGCCCAAGCCCGATCGAAATAATGGTTCACCCGCGATCCTACCGCCTGCACCTGCAGACGCATCGGCTTGTTCGCGACTTCCACGAAGCCTTTTATGCGCAATACGTTCTCGGCTTYGGCCGTTGCGGAAATGCGTGCAGCCAGCGCTTCCGGATCGGTTACGGCTGCCAGATCGACGACGAAACTGTCGAAATCGTCGTGGTTATGGTCGAGCTCGTCGTCGTGATGGGTCTTGCGGTTTTCGATGTCATCCTCGACGGCCAGACCAAGACCGATCAGCACGCCTGGATCGACGGCGCCGTTGGCGGCGGGCACAATCTTGACCGCCCGCGGCAGATGCGCCTGGACGCGCCCCTTGGCCGCCGCCAGGCTGGCCTGGTCGAGAAGGTCCGTCTTGGTCAGCACGATCATGTCGGCGCAGGCGACCTGATCTTCGAAGACTTCCTCCACCGGATCGTCATGATCGATGGACCCGTCCGCCTCGCGCTGGGCTTCGAGTGCCACGTGGTCGTCGGCGACCCGGCCCTCCGCCAGCGCCACGCCATCCACCACGGCGACCACGCCGTCCACCGTCACACGTGCCTTCACGTCCGGCCATTGGAAGGCCTGAACGAGCGGCTTGGGCAGGGCGAGGCCGGAAGTTTCGATCAGGATATGGTCGACGCGCGGCTCGCGGGAAAGAATCTGGTCGATCGCGGGCACGAAATCATCCGCAACCGTGCAGCAGATGCAGCCGTTGGCGAGTTCGATAATATTGTCCTCCGGGCAGCTCTCGATGCCGCAGCCCTTCAGCACCTCGCCATCGATGCCGACATCGCCGAACTCGTTGACGATGATCGCCAGCCGCTTGCCGTCGAGCTTCTCGATGAGGTTCCGGATCAGGGTGGTCTTGCCGGCGCCCAGGAATCCGGTGACGACGGTGCAGGGAACGCGATCAAACTTGGTGGCGAAGCTGACGCTCATGTTGGCATGTCCTCGTGATGGTGAAAGGGTGGGATGCGGGCCGACATACCGTTGCCGCGCAGGCAGGCGGGCCGTCCGCGAAGGGGAAGGAAGCCGCGCTCGTCCTCGGCCAGCATCATGGCGCCGGTGACGATGTCATCGACATTCTCGAGCGAAAGATGTCCGAAAACGTATGACCAGCCGCTGCGGTGATTAAAAGCGGCGCTCGGGCTCTTCTGGCAATTGGCAAGGCAGGTGACGGGCTTGACGACGAGCGGCTTGCCGGCAGTCGCCTCGCGAAGCGCTTCAATTAGCGCCACGCCCGGGCGGACACCGGCGTTCTGCTCGTCGCGGCAATTCRTGCACACGAAGATCGTTAMGTCCGGATCGGCTGTGGGCTGTTCGTCAATCGTCATTCGTCACTTGGACCGCTGTCCGCCCTGTCAAAACATCTCGGGGTGCGGAGCCCGATCGGCTTGAGCCGGTCGGCCGTGAACGAAAATCCTCGATCCGGAGCACCCCGCCCGGCGAAGCATGATGTCGTGACGGCAGGTCTCCTGGCTCGCGGGTCCTCGCCTCCTGACCAGCCTTCCCGGATCTCTCCAGTGGCTTTCTCGGCCTCAGGCTCTCCGCTTACAGTTGCGGGGGCAGCCGCGGCTTTGACCCTCATCAAGGTCGCACCGCATTCCCTCTTGGCCTTCCCCGTTGCCGGAAAAGGACCGTCGCCTTCAAGTAAGCCCGGTCGCCCGCGCATGTCAATGGAGTGCAGCGGGCGTCGCAAAGGCGATTGCCGCAAGGTGGAATTCGGCTATAGTGGAGCGGTCGACGGTGCCCGAAAGGGCCTCGAGAGGGAATGCGGTGAGACGGAGGGACCCGTCGAGCCCGCGGCTGCCCCCGCAACTGTAAGCGGAGAGCTTCCATCCAATTGCCACTGGGTTTCCCCGGGAAGGCGGATGCAGAGCGCCTGATTCGCGAGCCARGAGACCTGCCTTCGGCGAACGGAACTTGAACGGCCCTCGGGTGGAGGGCGAAAGGACAAATACATGGTTACGAACTCCGCTTCGACAGCGATCGGGCTTTCCGCATCGAAGATCATCCCCCTCGGCATGACGGCCCTGCTCGGCCTCTTCATCGTCGGCTTCGTTGGCTTCTCGCACATGGAAGTCGTCCATAACGCCGCCCACGATACGCGCCACTCGCTGGCCTTCCCCTGCCACTGAGGAGCATCCGGACATGTCGCTTTTCCGTAACATCGTCCTCGTGGCGGTGATTGCCGGACTATTGTCCGGGCTTCTGCTCACCGTCATGCAAAGCTTCTCCACCATCCCGCTCATCCTGCAGGCGGAAACCTTCGAAACCGGAGGAGAGGAAGCCGGCCACAGCCACAGCCATGAGGCTGCTCCCGCCGGTGGCATCGCCGCTCCCGCCGTCGAACACCATCACGACGACGAAGTCTGGATGCCGGCGGATGGCTTGGAACGCTTCACCTATACGGCTGCCGCCAACATACTGTCCGCGATCGGTTTCGRCCTCGTGCTGCTCGCAGTCGCGGAAGCGCTCGGCGGCCTCAAAGGCTGGCGCAGCGGCCTCATGTTCGGCATTGCCGRCTTCCTGACGGTGAGCCTCGCGCCGGGCCTTGGCCTGCCACCCGAATTGCCGGGTACGCCGGCTGCCGAGCTCGGGCCGCGCCAGGCCTGGTGGATTTCGACCGTGCTTGCGACGGCAGTCGCTCTCGGCCTGCTGGCCTATAGCCGTTCCGCGCTGCTTGCCGCAATTGCCATAGTGCTGCTGGTCGCGCCGCATCTCGTCGGCGCGCCGCTGCCGCCGAGCCACGAAACGGCTGTGCCGGTCGAGCTGCATGCCCGTTTCGTCAATGCCGTCTATGCCACCAACCTCGTCTTCTGGGCGGCGCTGGGTGTAGCAGCAGGGCTACTTCGCGAGCGGTTTCGCACCGGAGAGGAGGCCTTTGCCGGTTCGTCCGAAAGGTTGGCGTCACGGTGAAGGATATCGACGAAACCACCGCCGAGCGCCACCGCGCCAAAATGGCGAACCGTAAGGCGGTTCAGGACAAGGAAGTGGCGGAGAAGACCCAGGAGAAGGGTCTTCTCATCGTCCATACCGGGCCAGGCAAGGGAAAATCCACGGCCGCTTTCGGACTGGCGCTACGCATGCTTGGCAATAACCGCCGCGTCGGCGTGGTGCAGTTCATCAAGGGCGCATGGTCCACCGGCGAGCAGCCGGCCCTGGCGACCTTCGGTGATCGGGTCGTCTGGCACACCATGGGCGAAGGGTTCACCTGGGAAACCCAGGACCTGAAACGCGATATCGCCGCTGCGGAAAGGGCCTGGGAAAAGGCGCTCGACCTGATGGCCGACGAGACGATTGGTCTCGTCATCCTCGACGAGCTCAACATAGCGCTGCGCTATGATTATCTCGATCTCGACAAGGTGGTTGAGGCCCTTCAAGCCCGCCGGCCGGATCTCCACGTGGTCGTCACCGGCCGCAATGCCAAGCCGGCCTTGATCGAGGCCGCCGATATGGTGACCGAGATGACGCTGGTGAAGCATCACTTCAAGGCGGGCGTGAAGGCCCAGGCCGGCATCGAGTTCTGAGCCATGACCGCCCGTGCTTTAATGTTCCAGGGAACGGGTTCCGATGTGGGCAAGTCGCTGGTCGTGGCCGGGCTTGCTCGCGCCTTCACCTTGCGCGGCATGGCTATCCGGCCATTCAAGCCGCAGAACATGTCGAACAATGCGGCGGTGACAGCCGATGGCGGCGAGATCGGCCGGGCGCAGGCGCTGCAGGCGCGCGCGGCAAAGGTGCCGCTCAGTGTCCATATGAACCCGGTGCTGCTGAAGCCGCAGAGCGAGGTCGGCGCGCAGGTCGTGGTGCAGGGCAAGGTGGAAGGCAATGCCAGGGCCGCCGAGTACCAGAACCTCAAATCCGGCCTGATGCCGCGCGTGCTGGAAAGCTTCGAATTGCTCCGCAGCCAGGCCGACCTTGTATTGGTCGAAGGCGCCGGCAGCGCTTCCGAAATCAATCTGCGCAACAATGATATCGCGAATATGGGTTTTGCGCGGGCGGCGGACGTGCCCGTCGTGCTGATCGGCGATATCGACCGGGGCGGGGTGATCGCCAGCCTCGCCGGCACCAAGCTGGTGCTCGACCCGGAAGACGCGGCCATGATCCGGGGCTTCATCGTCAACCGCTTTCGTGGTGACCCGACGCTGTTTGCTGATGGCATGCGGATGATCGAAGCTCTTACGGGCTGGCAGCAGATCGGGCTCCTGCCCTATTTCAAGGAAGCCTCGCGCCTGCCCGCCGAGGACGCACTTGGCGTCAACGGACCTTCAGAGCGGAAGTCAGGCGCCAAAGTGAAGGTCGCCGTGCCGATCCTGCCGCATATCTCCAATTTCGATGATCTCGATCCGTTGGAGGCGGAACCCGACGTTGATCTCATTCGCGTTCGGCCGGGCCAGGCCATTCCCGGAGATTGCGACCTGGTTCTGCTCGTGGGGTCCAAGGCGACGATCTCCGATCTGGCCGCGCTTCGGCAGGCAGGCTTCGATATCGACATCGCCGCCCATCACCGGCGCGGCGGGCGTGTGCTCGGCCTCTGCGGCGGCTACCAGATGCTCGGCAAGAAAATTTCCGATCCCGATGGCATCGAAGGGCCGCCGGGAAGCGTGGAAGGGCTCGGCCTGCTCGATGTGGAGACGGTGCTTTCCAACGACAAACGGCTGGAGACCGTTTCCGGCGAGAGTTTCGACGGTACCTCCTTCTCCGGCTACGAAATGCATATCGGCCGGACGATGGGTATGGATTGCAGCCGCCCTTTCTCGGTGGTTTCCGGCAATCCGGAAGGCGCGATCTCGGCAGATCGCCGGGTTTTCGGAACCTATATCCACGGTCTCTTCTCCGACGACCGCCAGCGCTCCGCTTGGCTTAAGCGCCTCGGTGGCAGTTCATCCGGACTCGATTACGAGGCAAGCGTCGATGCCGTACTCGATCGGCTGGCCGCGCATATGGAGCACCATCTCGATCTCGACGGGCTCCTCAGGCTTGCCAGATAATCAGCGCCAGAAGGCCGAAGAGGCCGATCAGCAGTCCATCCGCCACGCGGGCGAGCTTCAACGCGCGGCGGATATCGACAGCGTTCAAGTTCGCCCTCCCGCCTTCGCCCATGAAGCGGGCGTCGATCATCTGCCCGCCATAGCTTCTCGGTCCGGCAAGAGCGATGCCGAGCGCGCCGGCCATGGCCGCTTCCGGCCAGCCGGCATTGGGCGAGCGATGGTGCTTCGCGTCGCGCCGGATGGCGTTGATTGCGTTCTTCGGCGAGGCGCCGTCGATGAAGAAGGCCGCAGCCACGAAAAGCACCGCGCTGAACCGAGAGGCAGGCAGGTTCACCAGGTCGTCGAAACGCGCCGCCGCCCAGCCAAAGGCCTCGTGCCGCGCAGAGCGATGGCCGATCATACTGTCGGCGGTGTTCACCGCCTTGTAGGCCGCACTGCCGGCAAGCCCGCCAACGCCCAGCCAGAAGGCCGGCGCGACAACACCGTCCGAAAAGTTTTCCGCAAGGCTCTCGATCGCAGCGCGGCAGACGGCGGCTTCGTCGAGCTTTTCGGGGTCGCGGCCCACGATCATCGATACGGCCTTGCGTCCCGCCTCGATGCCACCGGTCTCGAGCGCCACGGCAACGGCCTCAACATGCTCTTCGAGACTCTTCTGAGCCGGCAGACTCGCGGCAGCGAGGACAAGCAGCACAAAGCCGAAGGGCAGAGCGAGCA
Organism: Rhizobium sp. LCM 4573; assembly: GCF_001854865.1. Lineage (GTDB taxonomy): Bacteria > Pseudomonadota > Alphaproteobacteria > Rhizobiales > Rhizobiaceae > Neorhizobium. The sequence goes on from NZ_MDDW01000007.1 coordinate 65,278, forward strand.
AGCCGGTTTGGAGTATCATAGCAACGAGCAGGGCTATGYCGAGCAGGGCAAGAAGCGCCAGGATGCCCTTGACCTTGCGCTGGCCGAAGGTCTCATCTTCCCGGTTCCATTTGCTGTCGAGAATGGAGATCAGCCGGCCGGTCCAGGTGACCGGATGGCCGATCAGCCGGTAAAGCCGGTCCGGATAGCCGGTGAACCGTTCGACGATCAGGGCAAGGAATGCGAGAAAGAGGAACATGCTTATGTCTGAGGCAGAAATGTCGAGCGACGGGGAACCGATCCAGCACGGTGGAAATCTCGCTCGGGCCCGGACGCTGTTTCCRCATGCGCCCGAACCGTGGATCGATCTTTCCACCGGTATCAATCCGCATTCCTACCCGCACTCGGCCATACCGGGCAATGCTTTCTCGCGCTTGCCGGAACCGGACGCGATCCAAAAGCTGAAGGCGCTGGCGGTGAAGGCCTATGGTGCGCCGTCTCCAGCGCATGTTTCCGCCGGCCCCGGCACGCAGATCCTACTGCCGATCGTTGCCGGGCTGCAGGTGGGCTGGGGCGGCAACCGGGCAGCCATTCTCTCTCCAACCTATGCGGAGCATGCTCGCGCGGCACGCCTAGCCGGACTTGAAGTCTCAGAAACAGAGGATATCRAGAGGCTTGCCGATGGCCGGCTGGCGGTCGTGGTCAACCCCAATAACCCGACCGGCCGGATCGTGCCGCGCGGCGACCTGCTGGCGCTCGCGGCGATGATGCGAGCCAAACGCGGCCTGCTGGTGGTGGACGAGGCCTTCATGGATGTCTCCGAGGCGGAAAGCGTTGCCGATGCCGTAGAGGAAGGGGGGCTGATCGTGCTGCGCTCCTTCGGCAAGTTCTACGGCATGGCAGGCTTGAGACTCGGTTTTGCGATCTCGCACGCCGATATCGTCCGCAGGATCGAGGAACGGCTTGGACCCTGGGCGGTCTCCGGTCCGGCGCTGCATGTGGCCGGCGAGGCATTGGCGGATGCCGCCTGGCAGGAGGTCATGCGTGCGCGTTTGAGAGAGGAGGCAGCACGAATGGACGCCCTGCTGGACCCGGCCGGCATTTTCRTCGCGGGCGGCACTTCGCTGTTCCGCTTCATTCGCGATCCCCGCGCCCAAGCAATTTTCCGGCATCTCGGAGAACACGGCATCATCACCCGCCGGTTCGAAGGGCGGCCGAACGACCTGCGCATCGGCTTACCGGATGAAACCGGCTGGTCGCGCCTTGAGGAAGCGCTGAAAACTATTTAGCCGGCAAACCGAATTTGTCACGCCAGGCCGCTTGTGCATTCGGCACCGGCAGGGACGTCGCCTCGTAGACGCCGCGCGCCACGGCGCGAGCGGTCACCAAAGTCGCCAGATGGCAGATCTCCAGAAACTCTGCCGGATCGCCCAATGCCCTTCTTCCTGTCGAAGCCGAAAATATCGTGTCGCCGTCGAGCGGCAGATGGGCGGGCAGGATCGCCCGTGCCAGCCCATCATGGGCCATGATGGATAGCCGATGTGCTTGCGGTTTGGTGAGGGCGGCATCGGTAACGATGACGCCGATCGTCGTGGCAGTTACTTTCACGCCTTTCAGGTGCATGCGGGTGTCGAAATCCGCGGGCCATCCAAGTCCGCCGAATTCTCCATCTTCCTCGAAAGGTGCCCCCCAGAAATGCGGGCCTTCGCCCACCGTTGCCGAACCGAGCGCATTGGCGGCGACCAGCGCCGCGACCGTATGGCCTGCCGAGGTTTTCGCGCTCGCGGAACCGATGCCTCCCTTGAGAGTGCCGGTCGTGGCGCCCGTGCCGGCACCGACAGTGCCCAGCGCAAACACACCTGTCTTCGCGGCCTTGAAGGCTTCGTAACCCAGGTCGCGATAAGGGGAGTGCCGACCCCAATCCTTGTTGCCGCCGTTCAGCAGATCCATCAGGATCGCTTGCGGCACGATCGGAACACGGGCCTTGCCCACCTGAAAACCCCGGCCGATTTCCCTCAAGCCTGCCTGCACTCCACCCGCTGCGTCGAGTCCGAAGGCCGAGCCGCCGGAGAGCGCGAAGGCATCCACCGCCTGTACCGTCATGGAAGGATCGAGCAACGCTGTATCCCGGCCGCCCGGCGCGCCGCCGAGCAGCGAGCCCGACGCAATCGCCGGCTCGTCGAAGATGATGACCGTCACGCCGGAGCCGAGCGCCAGATCGGTGGCGTGGCCGACAGTCACGCCCTCGATATCCGTCAGCAGGTTGAGGGTCGGGCTCATCCGCTCAGGCGACGTCGAACTTGACGCCCTGCGCCAGCGGCAGGGTTCGTCCATAGTTCAGCGTGTTGGTGGCGCGGCGCATATAGGCCTTCCAGGCGTCGGAACCGGATTCGCGGCCGCCGCCGGTTTCCTTTTCACCGCCGAAGGCACCGCCGATTTCGGCGCCGGAAGGACCGATATTGACGTTGGCGATGCCGCAATCGGAACCGCGCACGGAGACGAAGCTTTCGGCCTCGCGCATATCGTTGGTGAAGATCGAGGAGGAAAGCCCCTGCGGCACGTCGTTGTGCAACGAAAGTGCCTCGTCGAAGCTCGAATATTTCATGACGTAGAGGATCGGTGCGAAGGTCTCCTCCTTCACCGGTCCCGCCTGTTCCGGCATTTCGACGATCGCCGGGCGCACGTAATAAGCACCCTCGGCCTCGCCATCGTGAACGCGTTCGCCGCCGGTCACCTTGCCGCCCGCTGCCTTGGCGGCATCCAGCGCTTTCTGCATCTTCTCGTAGGCTGCCTTGTCGATCAGCGGTCCGACCAGCGTGCCGTCGGCGAGCGGATTGCCGATGGTGACCGACTGATAGGCCTTGGTCAGGCGCGGCACGAGCGTGTCGTATACGCTTTCATGCACGAAGAGGCGGCGCAGCGTCGTGCAGCGCTGCCCGGCAGTACCCATCGCGGCAAAGGCGACGCCGCGAAGCGTCAGATCCAGGTCGGCCGTCGGCGTGACGATCGCGGCATTGTTACCGCCGAGTTCCAGGATCGAACGGGCGAAGCGCTGGGCAAGGCGCGGCCCGACGGCGCGCCCCATGGCGGTGGAGCCGGTAGCGGAAACCAGAGGAACCTTCTCGTGATCCACGAGGACTTCGCCGATCTCGCGGCCACCGATCAGAAGCGTCGAAAGGTTCTTCGGTGCAGTATTGCCTTCGGCGACATAGCGCGCGAGCGCCTTGTCGAAGATCGCCTGAGTGGCAAGCGCCGTCAGCGGCGTCTTCTCCGATGGCTTCCAGATCGTCGAATTGCCGCAGACGATCGCAAGCGCCGCGTTCCAGGACCAGACGGCGACAGGGAAATTGAAGGCGGAGATGATGCCGATCGCGCCCAGCGGATGCCAGGTTTCCATCATGCGGTGATCGGCACGCTCGGTGGCGATCGTCAGACCATAGAGCTGGCGGGAAAGGCCGACCGCGAAATCGCAGATGTCGATCATCTCCTGTACTTCGCCGAGACCCTCGGAGGTGATCTTGCCCACCTCGATGGAAACCATGCGGCCGAGCGCGGCCTTCGCGGCGCGCAGCTCCTCGCCAAGCAGGCGGATCAGCTCGCCGCGCTTCGGCGCCGGCACCAGACGCCATTCGAGGAAGGCCTCGTGCGCGGCCTCGATCGCCTTTGCCGCGCTTTCCGCTGTTTCCTCGGGCAGCTTGCCGATTTCGGCACCGGTGACCGGCGAACGGACCACGAGCGTGCCGCCCCTGTAACGGTCGATGGTCACTCCGAGATCGCTGAGGATCTTGTCGACTTCCGTTGCGAGATCGAGATTGGCGAGCGTCATGGTCTTCCCTTCGAATGTCACAATCTTTCAGAACCGTTCGCCGGCGAAATGGGCGATTTGGGCTCCGGCTTCGTAATACGCTTCCCGCGCCGCGCGGAAGGACGGCTTCTTGGGATCGGTGAACGGCAGCGGCAGGTCCCCTTCGGCGATCTCGCCGAGGATATGCCTTGCGAGCACTTTGCCGAAAACCGTGCCGGGCGCAATGCCGCGCCCATTATAGCCGCAAAAGCCGATCACGTTGCGCCCGAACCTGTGCAGGCGAGGCAGCGCGTTGTCGGTCATGCCGATCTTGCCGTACCACTCGGCCTCGAATTCCACCTCGCCAAGCTGCGGGAAAACTCTTCTCAGCGCACGGCGCGCCCAGCTCTTGTGAATGGCGATGCCGGTGCCGCGCAAAGCGCCGACGGAACCGAAGACCAGCCGGCCCGCCTGATCCATGCGGAAGGAAGAAAGTATTTCCTTCGTATCCCAACAGCCCTCACGACCGGGCAGGATGGATTTCCGGAGATTATCACTCAAAGGCGTGGTTGCGAGGTTGAAATAGGGTAGGTGAACCTGCTCGCGCCGCATCTCCTCCCAAGGGCCGGTACTGTAGGCATCCGTGGCGACGATGACCCATTCTGCCGGAACCTCGCCATGAGCAGTCCTGACGATCTTTTTGCCGCCAGCCTCGCCGGTATAAGTCACCGCGCTGCCCGTATGAAGCCTGGCGCCAGCCTTTGCCGCCGCATGAGCCAGCCCGCGCGCATAGGCAAGCGGCTGCAACGTGCCAGCGCGGAGGTCGAGCAGTGATCCGGCATAAGCGCTGCTGCCGATCCGGCGCTCGGTCTCGGCAGCATCCAGCAGGGTAACGGGCGCCCCGCGCCCTTGCCACTGCCGTGCGCGCTCCTCCAGCTCTTTCAAGCCTTCCGTGCCGACGGCGCAATGCAGCGTGCCGCTCGTCTCCAGCTCGCAGGCGATGCCATGTTTCTCGATCATCTCCCGGACGAGATAGGGGCCGCTTCCGAGCAGCTCGAGCAGCCGCTCGCCATGAACGGGACCGAGCTCCTTCGGGAAGTTGTCGGGCATGACCCACATGCCGGCATTGATAAGCCCTACATTGCGGCCGGCGCCCCCGAAGCCGATCTCCACGGCTTCGAGCAGAACGACGCTCACGCCCGCTCCGGCTAGATGCAGAGCCGCTGAAAGGCCGGTATAGCCGCCACCGACGATCACGACGTCGGCGGAAACCGCTCCCTCCAGCGGCCGGGTCGCGGGAGGCGCGGGCGCCGTCTTTTCCCAAAGGCCGTGGGAGCGAGGGTCATTCATCATGTCGAGAACCAGAGAACCGTTTGTCGCTCAACACTTTACAGATCGCGTTTATGGATGAATATCGACGTCTTCTCAACAGGTCATTCGCTGGAGGAATGACATGCTGCCGCCCCGGCGCTTTCTGCCTTCTTTTTCGCTTCTCTCCGCCTTCGAGGCCGCCGCGAGAACCGGCAGCATCACCGCCGCCGCCAACGAGCTTGGGTTGACGCAAAGCGCCGTCAGCCGGCAGATCGCGGCGCTCGAGGCGCAGCTCGGCGTCGCCCTCTTCCGTCGCGAACGGCAGACCATTCGCCTGACGCTGGCCGGCGACGGCTATGCGCGCGAAATACGCGAGGCCCTGCGGCGCATTTCCAACGCCTCCCTCACGCTCCGCGCCAATCCGCAGGGCGGCACCCTCAATCTTGCCATTCTGCCTTTTTTCGGCTCCCGGTGGCTGGCGCCGCGCATCGGGCGTTTTCTTGCCGCTCATCCGGGCATGGCGGTCAATCTGGTGACCCGGCTTGAACCCTTCGACTTTCGGTTCGATACGCTGGACGCGGCGATCCATTTCGGGCCTGCCCGCTGGCCCGGTGCCGAGCTCACCTTCCTCATGCAGGAGCAGGTGATCGCGGTCTGCAGCTCGGATTTTCGCGAGCGGCATGGTCTCGGGGCTCCCGTCGACCTTCTGAACGTTCCGCTCCTCCATCTTAGCAGTCGGCCGGATGCCTGGGAGAACTGGTTTTCCGAACAGAAGATCACCTTCGATACACTGCATGGAATGCTGTTCGACCAGTTCGCCGCCATCGCCGAAGCAGCGGCCGCCGGGCTTGGCGCCGCGCTCTTGCCGCGCTTCCTCATCGATCGCGAACTTGCGGACGAAACTCTCGTGCCGGCTGTGAACGCACCGGGTGTCACGACATCCGGCTACCACCTCGCCTATCTGCCCGATCGGGCGGCTTACCCTCCCCTGGCCGCGTTCAAGGCATGGATTTTGGAGGAAATCRCAAGGGATGAGCCTTGGGTAGAGCACGAGAGAAATAATTCGATTTCGGAATGATGCGAGCAGACTTCCCTGTCCAAGGGTTCAAGACACCGCCCAGTCATTGCCGACACCCGATACTCTACTGGCCGACGGGCCGTTGATAGACCGCGCCTGGACCGCCGGGGAGGCACCCATCCGTTGCTCGGTTGCCGCCCGGAGATACCCTGCCACACCTGCCCGAGGCAGTCGCATCTTGCGAAGCGGCCGAGCATCGGCCATTAGTGCGGTATCGAGTGCCGAACGACCAACGGGAAAACATTATGAAGCCCATCTTCGTCCAGTTGCGCTGCAAGCCGGGCAAGACCTACGAGGTCGCAGATGCGATCTACAAGACCGAACTGGTTTCAGAACTCTATTCCACCAGCGGTGACTGGGACCTCTTGCTGAAGATCTACATCAAGGACGAGGATGAGATCGGCCGCTTCGTCAACGAGAAGATTGCCTCCATTCCCGGCATCGAACGTTCGTTGACGACGATTACCTTCACCGCGTTCTGAGGCTGAGGCGAGATAGGAATCTCGTCTGCTTGATTTCCGGTTCAATGGAAATTACGCCCCTTCGGCATAACCCGCGCCGTCTCGGCCACTTCGTCATGATCGATGACTTTCCCAAGGCCCTCGCCCGGTCTGGACTGCGCCCTCCCCCTAGCGGCTGGCTTCTTCCGGTGATCTTCCAAAAGGTGCAACGCCCCATCCGATCGACCGGAAACACCTAACTGCTCCGCCTCCTGCTGGAGCAGCCCCAGCATCGGCGTCATGTCCTCGATATGTTCCACCACAGTGTGGATCACGCCGCTCTGGCTTTGCAGCCTTCCACGGATCCTGACCAGCCGCGCGCCCATCACCACCGCGCGAGAATTATCGAAAGCTTTCTTCCAAACGATGGCATTGGCCACTCCTGTTTCGTCCTCCAGCGTCATGAAGATCACCCCATTGGCCGATCCCGGACGCTGGCGGACCAGAACGAGCCCGGCGATTGTCACCCTTTGTCCGTTCGGAACGGTGAGAAGATCGACATTCCGGGTGACACCCATTTTCGCAAGGCGCTCGCGAAAGAATGAAACGGGATGCGCCTTGAGCGACAGGGAGAGATAACGATAGTCTTCGATCACCTGCTCGCCAGGCAGCATTTCCGGAAGCCGGACCTGTGGTTCAACCTGAAGTTCAGAATGCCGGACCTGGTCGAACAGGGGCAGTTTTTCCACCGCATTCCTGTCGAGCCCGCGCACCTGCCAAAGCGCTTCCCTTCGAGAAATTCCGAAGGAGTCGGCGCCGAAAGCATCTGCATCCGCCAGCCGCTCGATATCGGCCTTGTCGAGGCCCGATCGCAGCCAGAGATCGCGGATGGATTTATACCCATCGCCGCGATTGGCGATCAGCTTGTCCTTTACAGCATCTTCCGAAAGCCCTTTGACCTGGCGGAAACCGAGGCGGACGGCCCTCTCCGCCAGGATGACCTCGCGCATGGAGGCATGGCGCGGGTCGATGGCGTCCTTATCGAATTCCGCCTTCTCCAGCAGACAATCCCAATCCGATTTGTTGACATCGACCGGCCTGATCTCGACGCCATGCTCCCGCGCATCACGGACAAGCTGGGCCGGCGCATAGAAGCCCATCGGCTGGGAGTTCAGAAGCGCGGCACAGAAGACATCCGGATAATAGGTCTTGATCCAGGCGGAGGCATAAACGAGCAGCGCAAAGGAAGCCGCATGGCTTTCCGGAAAGCCGTATTCCCCAAAACCCTTGATCTGGTTGAAGCAGTTTTGGGCAAACTCTCTAGAGTAGCCGCGCTTTACCATGCCTTCCACCATCTTGGTTTCGAAGGTTTCTATGGTTCCTGTCCGTTTGAACGTCGCCATGGCCCGACGTAGCCTGTCTGCTTCACTTGGAGTGAATTTTGCTGCCGTGATGGCGATCTGCATGGCTTGCTCCTGAAAGAGCGGCACTCCGAGGGTTCTTTGTAGAACGAGCTTTAGTTCTTCACTGGGATATTCGATCGGTATTCCATTACGCTCGTCATCCCTCCTTTTTAGGTAGGGATGGACCATATCACCTTGTATTGGGCCGGGGCGCACGATTGCGACCTCAATGACCAAATCGTAAAATCTCCTGGGCCTCAAGCGCGGCAGCATGCTCATTTGCGCTCGGCTTTCGATCTGGAAAACTCCGAGCGTGTCGGCGCGGCAGATCATGTCGTAGACCGATTTTCCGTCTTTATGATCGGTATTGCCGAGATCAGCCAAGGTCTTCTTCACGTCATAATGGACCTTGAGAAGCTTGAATGCCTTGGCGAGGCAAGTCAGCATGCCGAGCGCAAGAACATCGACCTTCAGGATACGCAGCGTGTCCAGATCATCCTTGTCCCACTCGATCATGTAGCGATCGGGCATAGCCGTATTCATGATCGGCACCACTTCGTCCAAACGATCCCTGGTAATGACGAACCCACCGACATGCTGGGTCAGATGACGTGGAAAACCCATCAGCTCCTTTGCCAGCTCCAACACCTGCTTCGTGACGGGGTCGGTGAGGTCGAGACCTGCGGCTTTTGCCTCCCTTTCGGATGGGCCTTCTTCAGACCATCCCCAGACGGTGCTGGAAAGCGCCGTTTGCACATCCTCAGAAAGGCCGAAGACTTTCGCCACCTCGCGTCCGGCCATGCGGGTGCGATAACTGGTGACGGCGGCCGTCAGGCCGGCATGTTCCTTGCCGTAAGTTCTATATATGTGCTGAATAATCTCTTCTCGCCTAGCGTGCTCAAAATCAACATCAATATCCGGTGGTTCATCGCGCTCGGTGGAAAGAAAGCGATCGAATAAGAGCGTCGATTTTCGCGGATCAACCTCCGTGATCCTCAAGCAGTAACAAACGGCGGAATTCGCCGCCGAGCCGCGGCCCTGGCATAGAATGTTTGCGCCACGCGCAAATTCCATGATGTTCCGAACCGTTAGGAAGTATGGGGCATATTTCTTGATTCGGATCAGACCGAGCTCATACTCGATCTGCTTCATCACCTTTTTCGGAATATCACCTGAATAACGCCATTTAGCCCCTTCCAGAGTGAGCCTTTCCAGCGTCTCGAAAGGTGTCTCTCCCGCAACGCTTTCATCCGGATAATTGTGCTTTAGCTCTTCAAGYGAAAAAGAGAGATGACTGAAGAATTTTTCTGTGTTGGCAATCGCATCCGGATAATTTTTGAAAAGATGCGCCATTTCCTGGCCATCCTTCAGATGACGCTCAGCATTTTGCGCCAACCGGAAACCTGCCTCCGCTATCGTCACATGCTCCCGGATCGATGTGACGACATCCGAAAGCGGGCGGCGACTCTTTTGATGATAAAGTGGTTGGTTCGTGGCTAGCAAAGCTATCCGAGTTCGAGCCGCGAGCTTTGCGATTGCTGAAAAGAACAATGCATCCCGACCATCATACAAGGGAGACAGCACGATATAGAGTTTGTGACGGAAACGCTTCCGGAAACGAACCAGGCAATCCTCGAGCCTGGCCCAGCCCGCCGGATCGTCAAGCACGGACCGATTTGGAACGAAAGCAAGCATCATCTCATCGCCCCATTCCATGAGATCAGTCTCGTAAAGACGGCAATTCCCCTTTTCCGTTCTCAGATTTCCGGCACTGAGCAACCGGCATAGATGTCCCCATCCTTGCCGGTTCTGCGGAAAGGCGAGGATCTCCGGCGTGTCATCGGAAAAGATGAGACGTGCGCCCGGTTGAAAAGGGATAGGTTTTATAAGAGGCTTTTCCGTCTCGCCTTTTTTACGACGTTCCTCATTCTCACACCTGTCCTTTGCATAGGTTTCAGCCATTGCCAAAGCTTGATTATACGCCCGTACAACGCCGGCAACTGAATTACGGTCGGCAATGCCAAGTCCGGACAGACCGAGCAAGGAAGCCGTGACCACCATTTCCTCAGGCTTCGACGCTCCTTCCAGAAAAGAGAAATTGGTTCTGGCGCCGATTTCGAAAAAGGCGGGAGCAGCACTCATGCGAAGACCCCGTGGATGAACCAGTTGGGTGGTCGTCCGGGTTTGTAATGGCCATTGCGATAAACCCAGAGGCGATGGCCGGTCCCGACTTCCAGTCGGAAATAATCCCGCTCGGCCGTTTCTTTTTCATCGAGCCACCATTCCGGCGAAATCCTTTCCGGCCCCTCGGCATGCAGGACTTCGTGCATCATGCGGCGCCAGCGGAAGCGGAAAGGCGGCCCGTCCGGCACTTGGGCCGCGACCGCTTCCACCCGCTCGGGATGAGGAAAGAGACGCAGGGGCCGGTCGCCACCTGGAAAGGCGAATGCCTTCGCCTCCCGCTTACCGATGGATCGGACTTCCATGGCGGGTACGGAAACGGCGGCCCGCTCAGGCATGTGACTTTCCCGAAGCTGCAAAGACTGGAGCGAATCCACTCCGAGACGGGCAGAGACCCGGTCGACGAATTCGGCCAAAGAGGCTTCCTGTTGCCCGCCTCCCTCGAAATCCTTTTGGGCTGCATCGAAATCCTCGTGCTCGAGAACATTGAGACGGATGATCTCGAAGCCAAAGCCGGCATCAAGATCATCGTGAACTGCCTTGAGGCGCTCGGAAAAAAGACCGGCGATCCTCCCGGCATCCCGCAGCGGGCGGGAGGCCCCCGCCTGGATCCGGAAGACCCGTCCATCCACCCGGAACAGCACCAGTTCGAAAATCCGCCCCCCTGCCCCGCGGGCTTCCAGGCCGGATTTCAGGAGTGATGCGACCTGATGTGTCAGCTGCAGGATGCTTTCTTCCGTCTGGATGGGCTCGGCGAGCCGGCGCTCCGAGGAGAGGCAGGGAACCGGTCGGCGTGGCGAAATCGGTTCCTCGCTGCTGCCGAGCGCCTGATCGAGCCGAAGCAGGACATGGGCGCCGAAGCGGCGGGCAAGCGGCGCCCTCGGCATGGCAAGAAGATCGCCGACCTGTTTAAGACCGAGCTTCTGGAGCGATGCGACCGTGATTTCATCGATGCGCAGGGATGCGACCGGAAGGGGCGCAAGCGCCCTCTGCATGTCCTTGCCGGCAATCACGCCGCTCCGGCCGAAACGGCAGACCGCCCAGGAGAGCCCCGGCGAGCCTGAGACCGCTCCCCGGACGTCGAAGCCCATCTGAAACAGCCGCGAAAGCGCGTCATCCAGAAGGGCCTGTTCGCCGCCGAAAAGGTGCGCACAGCCGGTGATATCCAGAAACAATCCATTGCGGCCGTCGAGCGCCACCAGCGGCGTGTAGCGATCGCACCAGTCGGCAAGGGCTTCAAGAAGGGAGCGGTCCGCCCCCTGGTTTTCTTCGACGACATCGATCCGGGGATGCATGGCGCGCGCCTCCGCCAGTCCCTGCCCCCGCTTCAGGCCGATCCGTTCGGCCGCTTCATCGAGAGCCGTCAGCCGCATGGCATTGTCGCGCCGCCCGGAACAGACGATAGGCGGATGTTCAGGACGCCCGGTCGAGCGCCAGGACGGCCCCCATTTCCGGCGGGCGATGCGATCGGTCGAAAGATGTGGGAAGACGAGGGAGAGAAGGCGCTGGCTCGTTCCCGAAAGGGAAAGGGATGCCTGTTCGTTCGGCAGTGAGAAATTGACGGTCATGGGCGTTCCACTCCAGAAGAAAGGAGAGCGGAGCCGGATTGCGGCTCTTCTCCAGGATGAGACGGAAGGAGGGGTGACCGATGCTCCCGCCAAGCATCGATCCATCCGGCAGGCGACGTTTCGAAGCCGGCGCCGGTTCTGCCAGGAAGCGAAAGAGGGCGCTGCTCGCCTCTTCCTCTCCGGCATGTCTCAACAGGAAAAGCGGCCGCCCCGCCGCCTTTGCCCGAAGCGCGAGCCGCCGGCTTTCGGCAAGCCCGAAATGCGCGGGGTTGCCCCGGATTTCCAGAATGGTGACGCCCAATGCCCCGCTCGCCACCGCCGTTTCCGCAAGCCACAAGGCCTCGCTGAGCTTCCGGGGCACGGYGCACAGGAATGTCTCCGGCCTCAGGCCGAATTGCAGGAGACCAATGCCATAAGGCACGCCCGCTTCCTGCATCGAGGCCGCATCGCCGATCCACAGAATGGGGACGGGAGCCAGTCCTTCCTCTTCCTGCCGCTGAAGCCGGGCAGCCAGGGCGAGCGCGAAGCCGCTCAAGGCCCCGGCATCGCGGGAAAGGCGGGAACGGATCTCCGTAATGCCGTCCATGGGTAACCCTCCCTCGAGGGCTGCATCGAGTTCCGGAATTCCGAAGGGCAGGCGAAGTTCATTACTCTGCGCAGTTCTTTCCGGTTCCTGGGCAAGCATGCCCTGCTCTGCCGCCGCCAGAGCCGGCACCGGCCTGCCTTCCAGTCTGGCAATCTGTTCACGCAGGGCAAAAAGCTTCTCCTGCGCCGTGGCATCTCCGGCCATGGCGTCAGCTCCGTTCATAAATGTTCACTTTATGTTCTTATGGATTCCAGAGCTTACCCGGAGAGTCAACAGCCAATTTCCATGAAATCGGCCCTCCCTGGGAAGACCGACAATTCAACTCTCGAAAAACTTTGCAGAAATGCCTATATGGCTCTTCTTAAAAGGAGCAAACATGGCCCGGATTGACCAGACTGATGATTGGCGGGATCGCCATGCACCGACGATCAGCACGTTCGAGTCACTGGCAATAGAGGCTTATGGCCATCTGCCGGAAGAATTCCGGGCGCTCACCACCAACCTGATCATCGAGATCGAAGATTTTCCGGACGACGACGTGTTCGAAGACATGGCGCTGGAAACGCCCTTCGACCTGCTCGGCCTTTTTGAGGGCCGCGGCATTTCGGAGCGTTTCACCATGGAGACCGGCGAGTTGCCGAACCGCATCCGCCTCTACCGCCGCCCGATCCTGGATTACTGGGCCGAAAACGAGGAGACCCTGGGCGATATCATCACCCATGTGCTGATCCACGAGATCGGCCACCACTTCGGTCTCAGCGACGATGACATGGAGCGGATCGAGGCAAGCGCGGAGCAGGCAGCGGAGCGCTGAGCGGGACGGCTTTGTCCTATTGCTCGCCGAGCTTCATGTCCGGGGTATATTCCTTGCCTTCGACCGTCTTCACCACGGCCTGGCCGCACTGCATCAGTCCGGTCTCGGCATTGAACGCATAGGTCGGTGAGCCCGAAAGCTCCCAGCCCTTGTTCAGCGCTGCCGTCACCTTGTGGCAGAAGGAAGCATCGTCGGGACCGGTGAGAAAACGATAGAGCTTCATGACCTTTTCTTCCTTTCTGCGATCGATCGCGCTTTGTGGTCGAGCTTCTGCGCATCGAGAAGATGCAGTCGCTCGACCATACGGCCGTTCATATTGATGACATTGAGGTTCTGCGCTTCCGGAAGCGCAAAGGCGGCGATGATCGCCTGCGCCTCTTTGATGGCTTCCGGCTGCGGGCCGAAATGCCGGTTGGCGGACTCGATCTGGGCCGGATGGATCAGCATCTTGCCGTCGAAACCCATGGCTCGGCCCTGGGCACATTCGGCATCGAAGCTTTCCGCATCTCTGAAATCGTTGAAGACGCTGTCGAGAACGTCCAGCCCATTGGCGCGGGCGGCAAGCACGACCTGCATCAGCCATGGGACAAGATAGGTCCGTCCCGGCTGCGCAAGCACGCCGGTTTCCTTGCGCAAATCGTTGAGGCCGACGACGAAGCAGGAAAGCCTCGGGCTCGCCGCGGCGATCGAGGGAGCATTCATCACGCCGCTCGCTGTTTCGATCATCGCCCATATGGGAAGCTCTTCCGGCGCTCCGGCCTTTTCTAGCATGGCGGCGGCTGTCAGCACGTCCGCAGCCGCGCCGACTTTCGGCAGCAAGACCGCATCCGGCTCGAGTTCCGTCACAAGATCGATGTCCGCCTCAATGAATTCGGAAGAAAGCGCGTTGATGCGGATGACGGTCTCCCGTCCCGCGAGCGGAGGCTTTCCGAAGAAGCGCCTGAGATTTTCACGCGCCTCCACCTTCTTTTCCGGGAAGACGGAATCCTCCAGATCGAGGATCACTCCATCGCAGTCGAGGCTCGGCACCTTTTCGAGCGCCTTCGGATTGCCGGCAGGCACGCTCAGGAGAGAGCGGCGCAAACGAACAGCGGGAAGAGCGGACACGTCTTCAGGGATCATGTGAGGCTTTCTGCCAAGCTTTCCGGCGCGGCGCAATATCGCAACTTCGTGAAGGCTCTTGCAAGATGTTCGGGAAGGGCCCACATTCAAGTCTAGAAAGGTTTGGATCATGCAGAACATCCGCACATTCTTCCTCGTTACATCGGGGGTCGCTATTTTTGCTTTCTTTGCCCTTCTCACGGCATCGCTGACGGTCGCCTTCGCGGGCATCCTGGCGATCCTTGCTGCGGGACGCGCCCTTTCTGCCCGGCTGAAGCCGATGYCGGTGCGCGCCAAGGCGGATAAGCCGCAAATGCGCGTCTGGAACGACGGACGTGGCACCATCATCGATCTCTAGATCTTTTCCGCGGGTGAAGACGAAACCGGTGTGCGAAGCAAACCGTACCGGTTGATGGTAAACTGCCCTTCAAATCCGCCGGGATTTGTTCTATTGCAGCATCCGCGCATAGAGTAACGCGGAGGCAGGTCATGGAAAAATTCGTCAAGCTCACCGGCGTCGCGGCGCCGCTTCCGGTCGTCAACATCGACACCGACATGATCATTCCGAAGGATTATCTGAAGACGATCAAGCGTACCGGCCTCGGCAAGGGACTTTTCGCGGAAGCCCGCTATAAGGAAGACGGTTCCGAAAACCCGGATTTCGTGCTGAACAAGCCCGCCTACCGGAATGCCAATATTCTGGTCGCCGGAGATAATTTCGGCTGCGGTTCCTYGCGCGAGCATGCGCCTTGGGCGCTCCTGGACTTCGGCATCCGCTGCGTGATCTCCACGAGCTTCGCCGATATCTTCTACAACAACTGTTTCAAGAACGGCATCCTCCCGATCGTCGTCAGCCAGGAAGACCTGGACAAGCTTATGGACGATGCCTCGCGCGGTGCCAACGCCATCCTCACCGTCGATCTCGAAGCCCAGGAGATCACGGGTCCGGACGGCGGCTCGCTGCATTTCGATATCGATCCGGCACGACGCCATATCCTGCTCGAAGGCCTGGACGACATCGCCTCGACGCTGAAGAGCGATGCGGTGATCGGCAGCTTCGAGAACAAGCTCCGCACCGAGCGGCCCTGGCTCTGATCGGCCTGCCGGATGGTCAAGCGGATTTCCTCAGGCTCACCCTTCGAAGCGCGCATCGGCTATTCCCGCGCTGTTGTAGACGGCGACATGGTCTATGTTTCCGGCACCACCGGCTATGACTATGCCCGCATGGAGATGCCGGAGGATGTTGCCGCCCAGACGCGCAATGCGCTCGGCACCATCGAGAAAGCGCTGAAGGAAGCCGGCAGCGGCCTGCGCGACGTGCTGAGGGTCCGCTACTACCTCACCGACATGGCGGACTACGATGCCCTGGTCGAGGTGCTCGGCCAGACCTTTTCCGAAATCCGCCCGGCGGCGACCATGGTGGTCTGCGGGCTGACGACACCCGAAATGAAGATCGAGATCGAGGTGACGGCACGCATCGGCGCCGGCTCGGCATAAACCATTCGGCCTCGTCCCTTCCGGCGGGCTCGGACGAGGTTTCAGCCAACTGCGGGAAGACCCCGCAGGAAGGACGAGCCCGCCTGATCGCAAGGACGCCACAGCATCATGTCTCACAAGCTCTTTCTTCTTCCCGGCGACGGTATCGGCCCCGAGGCCATGGGTGAGGTCCGCAAGATCATCGCCTATATGAACGACGCCATGAACGCCGGGTTCGCCACGGACGAAGGCCTCGTCGGCGGCTCGGCCTATGACGCCCACGGCGCGGCGATCTCGGAAGAGGACATGGCCAAGGCCAAGGCGGCCGATGCGGTGCTCTTCGGCGCCGTCGGCGGGCCGAAGTGGGATACCGTTCCCTATGAAGTGCGTCCGGAGGCCGGCCTCCTGCGGCTGCGCAAGGATCTGGAGCTCTTCGCCAATCTGAGGCCCGCAATCTGCTATCCGGCGCTCGCCTCCGCCTCGTCGCTGAAGCCGGAACTGGTGGAAGGTCTCGATATCCTCATCGTCCGCGAACTCACCGGTGGCGTCTATTTCGGCGAACCGAAGGAGATCGTCGATCTCGGCAACGGCCAGAAACGCGGCATCGATACCCAGATCTACGATACCTACGAGATCGAACGCATCGCCGGCGTCGCCTTCGAGCTTGCCCGCACGCGCCGCAATTCCGTCTGCTCGATGGAAAAGCGCAACGTCATGAAGTCCGGCGTGCTCTGGAACCAAGTGGTCACCGAGACGCACAAGGCGAAGTATTCCGACGTCAAGCTGGAGCATATGCTGGCGGATGCTGGCGGTATGCAGCTCGTCCGTGCTCCGAAGCAGTTCGACGTCATCGTCACCGACAACCTCTTCGGCGACATGCTTTCCGACGTGGCCGCCATGCTGACCGGCTCGCTCGGCATGCTGCCCTCGGCCTCGCTCGGCGCGCCGGATGCCAAGACCGGCAAGCGCAAGGCGCTCTACGAGCCGGTTCACGGCTCGGCGCCGGATATCGCCGGCCAGGGGATCGCCAATCCGATCGCCATGATCGCATCCTTCGCCATGTGCCTGCGYTACTCATTCAATATGGTGAAGGAAGCCGACAACCTGGAAAAGGCGATCGCCAACGTGCTCGACCAGGGTATCCGCACCGGCGATATCATGGCGGACGGTTGCCGCAAGGTCGGCACCGCCGAAATGGGTGACGCGATCCTTTCCGAATTCAAGGCACTCTCCGCCTGATTTGATCTGACGGATCGGCATCTTGCAAATGGAAAACCCGGCGCTTGAGGCGCCGGGTTTTCTCGTTGTGGGCCGGAAAAGAATGCCGGCCGGCGAAGCGGTGGATTATTCCGCGTGGATATCCCGGTCCTTGGTTTCCGGCAGGAAGAGCAGGCCGATCACCAGYGTAATGGCCGCGAAGACGATCGGGTACCAGAGACCATAGTAGATATCGCCCTTGGCGGCGCTCATCGCGAAGGCCGTTGCCGGCAGCAGGCCGCCGAACCAGCCGTTGCCGATGTGGTAGGGCAGCGACATGCCGGTGTAGCGGATGCGGGTCGGGAAGAGTTCGACCAGCAGCGCCGCGATCGGGCCGTAGACCATAGTTACGTAGATGACGAGTACCGTCAGGATGGCGATGAGCATCACCCAGTTCACGGCTTCCGGATCGGCCACCATGGTGAAGTTGCCGGAGTTCGGAATGGAGTAGACTGCCATCTCCGTAACGCCGGTGGCTTCCTCTGCCGTCAGCAGTTTCTGCTTGACGAGATCGGCACCGGACACCGTCGTTGCATTTCCTGCGCGGATGGCTGCGGCATCGAGCTGCAGTTCCGGATTGGCGGCGACGAAGGCGTCGAGCTTGGCTTCCGGAACGTTCGATGCACCGCGTGCCAGGGGATAGCCCGCGGCCTGCAGGGCGACGTTGACCTGCTTCTGGAAGRCCGTGTCCGCTGCCTTGGCGCCCGCCCCGGCCTGCACCGCGTCATAGCTGGTGACGGTGGAATCGCCGATCTTGACGGTCGCCGGCGAACCGGCCGGGCCCGCAACCACGTCATAGGGAACGGAGTTGCGTGTCAGGAACGATGTCGCGATATCGCACGAGGTGGTGAATTTCGCCGTGCCGGTCGGGTTGAACTGGAATTTGCAGTCGCCCGGAGCGGCGGTCACGGTCGCGCGTACCGTTTCCTGTGCCTGTGCCAGTGCTGGATTGCCCGCCCAGGTCATGGCCTTGAACAGCGGGAAATAGGTGATGATGGCAAGCAGCAGGCCCGCCATGATGATCGGCTTGCGGCCGATCTTGTCCGACAGCCAGCCGAAGAAGACGAAGAAGCCCGTGCCGATAAGCAGCGAGGCTGCCACCATGATGTTTGCCGACTGGGCCTCCACCTTCAGGATGTTCTGAAGGAAGAACAGCGCGTAGAATTGCCCGGAATACCAGACGACGGCCTGTCCTACGACGGCGCCGAACAGGGCCAGAAGGGCGATCTTGGCGTTTTTCCACTGACCGAAGGCTTCCGAAAGCGGTGCCTTGGAGCCCTTGCCCTCTTCCTTCATTCGCAGGAAGGCGGGCGATTCGTTCATTTTCAGACGGATCCAGACGGAAACGCCGAGCAGGACCACCGAGACCAGGAAGGGAACGCGCCAGCCCCAGGCGGCGAAGGCCTCGCGGCCGAGGATCGCCTGGACCACAAGAATGACCACCAGCGACAGGAAAAGGCCGAGCGTGGCCGTGGTCTGGATCCAGGACGTGAAGAAGCCACGCCGTCCGTGAGGCGCGTGCTCGGCCACATAGGTCGCTGCACCGCCGTATTCGCCGCCGAGCGCCAGACCCTGCAGCATGCGCAGGACGAGCAGGATGATCGGAGCAGCGATGCCGATCGAAGCCGCACCGGGCAGGAGACCGACGAGGAAGGTCGAAAGACCCATGATCAGGATGGTGACGAGGAAGGTGTATTTGCGGCCGACGAGATCACCCAGCCGGCCGAAGACCAGCGCGCCGAACGGGCGAACCAGGAAGCCCGCGGCGAAGGCCAGAAGTGCGAAGATGTTCCGGGTCGTTTCCGGATACTGACTGAAGAAGGCCGCGCCGATGAAAGTGGCGAGCGAGCCGTAAAGATAGAAATCGTACCATTCGAATACGGTGCCGAGCGAAGAGGCGAAGATGACCTTCTTCTCCTCCCGCGTCATACTGCCTGACTTTACGTCGGCAGTGGTCGTGACATTTGCCATGATCCGTCCTCCACAAGATCAACCGACGCACCAGCCTGTTCCGACTCTCCTCCCGGATGTCAGGATGGCGCGCATTACAGCAGATTGGCAGAAATCTGATTCGAGGAAGAGAGATGCTTTGGGATTATGACTTTCGTCTAATGCCGCCGCTTCGTTGCCGTGCCGGCATATCTGGCCTCCGCTGTCATTCTTCTTCTTTCCGAAGGTCGCTTGGGCAATCATCCGCGTCTTGAAGCAGTCGCCGGGAAGCGCTCGAAACGCGGGCTCAGGCTTGACTCGGGGCCAAAATCTTCTAAACAGCTTCGGCGAACGGGAAGACTCCTCCATGCATTGCAGCGAACTTTACATCGCCGCCTTCGGACTGCCGGCACTTTACGCCGGACGGGATTTCCGTCTTTTCGATTCTTCCAAAACCATGGCCAAAACGACGACGAAAACCGTCTGACGTCTCTGGCCCGCCGCTCTCTCCCCGGCACGGCCGGGGACAAGGAAGTCCGCGCAATTGCCGCGGTTTCCCCCTCACCGGATCGAGGAGAGACAGAAAGAGAGCATATCATGGGTTTCAAGATCGCAATCGTCGGGGCAACCGGCAATGTCGGTAGGGAAATGCTGAACATCCTTGCTGAGCGGGRCTTTCCGGCGGACGAAGTGGTGGCGCTGGCCTCCCCCCGCTCGCAGGGCACCGAGGTCTCCTTCGGCGACAAGACGCTGAAGGTTTCCAACCTCGAGAATTACGACTTCTCCGATACCGACATTTGCCTGATGTCGGCGGGCGGTTCGATCTCGCAGAAGTGGTCGCCGAAGATCGGTGCCCAGGGCTGCATCGTCATCGACAATTCCTCCGCCTGGCGCTACGACGCCGAGGTGCCGCTGATCGTGCCGGAAGTGAACCCGGATGCCGTCGAGGGCTTCTCCAAGAARAACATCATCGCCAATCCTAATTGCTCCACGGCGCAGCTCGTCGTCGCGCTGAAGCCGCTGCATGATGCCGCCAAGATCAAGCGCGTCGTCGTCTCGACCTACCAGTCGGTTTCGGGCGCCGGCAAGGAAGGCATGGACGAGCTCTTCGCCCAGACGCGCGCTGTCTTCGTCGCCGATCCGATCGAATCGAAGAAGTTCACCAAGCGGATCGCCTTCAACGTCATCCCCCATATCGATGTCTTCATGGAGGACGGCTATACGAAGGAAGAGTGGAAGGTTCTTGCCGAGACCAAGAAGATGYTCGATCCGAAGATCAAGGTGACCTGCACGGCGGTGCGCGTTCCCGTGTTCATCGGCCATTCCGAATCGGTCAACATCGAATTCGAGAACGAGATCACCGCCGATCAGGCCCGCGAAATCCTGCGCGAGGCACCGGGTTGCCTGGTCGTCGACAAGCATGAGAACGGCGGCTACGTGACGCCCTATGAATGCGCCGGTGAGGATGCAACCTATATTTCCCGTATCCGCGAAGATGYGACCGTCGAAAACGGCCTCAACCTGTGGGTCGTCTCCGACAACCTGCGCAAGGGTGCGGCGCTCAATGCGATCCAGATCGCCGAGCTGCTGGTCAACCGCGGTCTCGTGAAGCCGCGCAAGGCCGCGGCATAATCGATCGTTAACCATGACCTGATAAAGCTCCGCCAGAAATGGTGGAGCTTTTGCTTGAGAACCGCCAATTTCACGAACTGTTCATATTCGCCTGGGTTGCGATTGTTCTCAACCACAGCCATAAGGCCAGATATAGCCACCTCAGTCCGGACGCTCGAAGAGCGTATCCGGCTTTGAAACGAGTCTGACGCTCATGTTGAAGATTTTGCGGGCAGGATTAGTCGCAACTGGGATTTTTGCCGGCGCCATGCCGGCCGTCGCCGCGCAATGCGGCAACGATGGATCCGGTTTCGCGCAATGGGTTCAGGATTTCAAGCGTGAAGCACCGAGCAATGGTATCAGCCCGACCGTTCTCGACAAGGCTTTCGCCAATGTTTCCTACAATCGGGAAACGATCCGGGCCGATCGCGGTCAGCGGAGCTTCAAGCTCTCCTTCGACCAGTTCATGCAGAAGCGCGGTGGCCAGGCCATCATCTCCAAGGGCAGAGGCATCAAGAAGAGCAATGCCTCGCTCTTCGCATCGATCGAGCGGCGCTACGGCGTGCCGGCCGGTCCGCTGATCGCCATCTGGGGCATGGAAACCGGGTTCGGAAGCTTCATGGGCAATCAGCACACGCTTTCGGCCGTCGCAACGCTTGCCTATGACTGCCGTCGTTCCGCCTATTTCACCGAACAGCTCTATGCGGCGCTGAAGCTTGTCGGCCGGGGGGACCTCAGCCCCTCCGCCAAGGGCGCGGCGCATGGCGAAATCGGCCAGACGCAATTCCTTCCGGTCAACGTCATCCGCTACGGTGTCGACGGAGACGGCAATGGCCATATCGACCTCGTGAGGTCGCGTGCGGATGCGCTGGCTTCGACCGCCAACTTCCTGCGCGGTCACGGCTGGAGAGCCGGCGCCGGCTATCAGCCGGGTGAGGCGAACTATAATGCCATCCAGGGCTGGAATGCCGCAAGCGTCTATCAGCAGGCGATCGCCTATATCGGCGCACAGATCGACGGGGAATAAACCCGTCGATCAGGCCTCTGCCTCTTCCGCGCTGTCCGCTTCAGTGGAGATCTCGAGTTCCGGGCGAAAGAAATCGCCCGTCTTGCTGTTCATCACCCATAGCTCACCGGTCGATATATCGAACCAGGCGCCGTGGATATGCAGCTTTCCCTGCTCTTCCAGGGCGCGCACATAGGGGAAGGTGCGCAGGTTGTTGATCGAATTGCGGATCGACACCCGCTCGAGCGCCGTCTGTCGCTCCGACTGCGTCATCAGGTCGTTGCTCTGAATCTGCTCGGCGGCCGGGCGAACGAGCGCCATCCAGCGGCCGATGAAATCGCCTGGCGAAAGCGGCTCGGCGGCCGGATCGAGCGCGGCCTTGATGCCGCCGCAGCGGCCATGGCCCATCACCACGATATTTGAGATCTTGAGCGCCTGGACCGCAAATTCAAGCGCGGCCGAGGTGGAATGATACTGCCCGTCCGGCTCGTAGGGCGGCACCATGTTGGCGACATTGCGGACGACGAATAGCTCGCCTGGACCGCAGTCGAAGATTGTTTCCGGCGCGGAGCGCGAGTCGCAACAGGCAACGAGAAGAGTGTGGGGTTGCTGGCCGTGTTCCGCCAACACGCGGTAACGGTCACTCTCATGCGCATAGCGACCGCTCATGAAGTTGCGGTAGCCGTTCAGAAGGGTTTCTGGAAAGTCCGTCATGGCGCAAGGCTTATCCCGGCGCGCGACGAAGATCAATGTCCCCGCACGGGAGAACGCGGGATAGATGAAACTCGCCTAGCGGCGCGTCCGCTGCAGYGGATGCACGAGGCGACGCAATTGCACCATGGCCATCGGATTTGCGAGGCTCGATGCGTCCATTTCGAGCGTCAGTTCATCGCTGCCGCGCTTGACCGTGCGGGCGAGCACCTCATAGACGCTCGCGGTCGCAAGCTGCAGCGCTCGTTCCTCGTCCATGCCGCCGAGCAGGCGCGCGAGGAAAACGGCCGAGAGAAGATCGCCGAGACCGTTCGGCGGGTTTTCGATCAGCCGGTGCTCCGCCATTAAGGCATGCTTGCCGGTAAGATAGAGATTGCCGGTCCCGCCCGCCATCATCGGCACCGCGGAGGTCACCAGCATGCGCGCCGGACCGAGCGCCACGGCCGCATCCATGATCTGCGTATTGTTTTCCAGCGCCGCCCCGGAAAGCCAAGCGAGTTCATAGCGATTCGGCGTGGCGAGGGACGCGAGCGGTATGAGTTCGTCACGTATCGCTTCCGCCGTTTCCTGCGGGATGTAGAGGCCTCCGAGGTCGCCCATCACCGGATCGCAGACGTAGAGAAGCTCCGGGTTTTTCTCCCTAAGCGCCCGGACGAGCCGCGCCACGGCGCGCGGCTGAGCGGCATTGCCGAAATAGCCGGTCAGCACCGCCTTCACTTCTCCGAGCCAGGGTGCCCGGATCAGGTCGTCGATCGCCTTGTCGAAATCGGCCTCGGCGAATGTGAGGCGGGTCGCACGTCCGTGGCCCGGGTGCCACGGCAGCACGATCGTCGGCAGCGCCCAAACGGGAAAGCCCAATGTTTCCAGCGCGAACACGACGGCACGATTGCCGACGGAACCACGAACCACATGGCTGGAGATGACGATGACGGCGCTTTGGGATTCCTGCATGGGCTTCGCTTCCGGCTTCGAAGGCCTGTTGATCGTTTCTTCCTTGCGCCATGTCAACAAGGCTTCACGGGAAAGGATAAACTCTAGGCGAATCGGCCATCTTTTGGCCGGGCTGAAAAGAAATAGCTTCACGACGGCATGAAGCAAAAATACAAGCTTCATGAGGTTCGTCGCCGCAAGAACAGCGACGCGGAAAACAAGGGAAGGGAAACCCGATGGCCGCCAGGCAGAATCCGAAACGGGAAAAGCTGATCGAGAAAGCACGCAAGATCGCGACCGGAGACAAGGCGGAACATCTGGACCCTCTCATCCTGTTCGGACGCGCCAGCAATGACGACCTGGAAGCCTATACGCCGGAGATGCTGGAACTTTCCACGGCCCATGCCGCCCGGCGGCTCAAGGCCTGGACGCGGATACGGCCGGATATCACGATCGAGCAGGTAGCGGGCGTGGAACCCGCCGGTGTGCCGGTCTCGGTGCTCACCGTGATCGACCGGAATATGCCCTTCCTTTTCGATTCCGTCATGGGCGAGATCACCGGCACGCATCGCGATCTCTATATGGCGGTTCACCCCATTCTGCTGATGGCGCCGGGAAAGGAGCCGGTGCTCCGCTCCAACGAAGCCCCCGGCGATCCCTCCCATCACGTCAGCCTCATCCAGATCCACATCGCCCCGCTTTCGCAGGAACAGGCCGCCTCGCTTGCCGAACGTATCCGCCACGTGCTGGAGCAGGTGCATCTGGCGATCACCGACTGGAAGCCTATGCTGGAGGTGCTGGAAGGGGCCGCCGCCCAGCTTCGCGCGCATCCGGCAAGCCGCAGGAAGGCCGACCGCGACGAGGCCCTCGCATTCCTCGAATGGCTGCGCGACGATAATTTCGCCTTCCTCGRCATGCGCGAATACGTCTATTCCGGAAAGGGCGYCGAAGCCAAGGTGGAGCGCGGCAAGGGCAGGGGGCTCGGCATTCTCTCCGACCCCGATGTCCTCGTGTTGCGCCAGGGCAAGGATGCGGTGATGACGACGCCGGAAATCCTCGAATTCCTGGAGGGACCGGATTTCCTGATCGTCGCGAAGGCGAATGTGAAATCCGTCGTGCACCGGCGCGCCTATATGGACTATGTCGGCGTCAAGCGCTTCGATGCCGATGGCCAGGTCATCGGCGAGCTCAGGATCGTCGGCCTCTTCACCGCCACCGCCTATACCCACTCCGTCCGCGAAATTCCGCTGCTGCGGGCCAAGGCCGCCCGCGTCGAGGATCATTTCGGCTTCGATCCCGACAGCCACTCCGGCCGCATGCTTGCCAACACGCTGGAAGCCTATCCTCGCGACGATCTCTTCCAGATCGACACCGACGTCCTAGCGCGGTTCTGCGAACAGATCATGGAATTGAGCGAGCGGCCGAGGGTACGGGTTCTGCCGCGGATCGATCATTTCGATCGTTTCGTCTCTGT
This sequence comes from Rhizobium sp. LCM 4573, assembly GCF_001854865.1. GTDB lineage: Bacteria > Pseudomonadota > Alphaproteobacteria > Rhizobiales > Rhizobiaceae > Neorhizobium. The sequence goes on from NZ_MDDW01000007.1 coordinate 89,917, forward strand.
GATCGTCTACGTCCCGCGCGAGGATTACAATTCCTTCGTCCGCGAAAAGGTCAGCGACTATCTTGCCCAGGTCTATGACGGGCATGTCTCGGCCTATTACCCGGCCTTCCCCGCGGGAGGCGTTGCCCGCGTTCATATCATCATCGGCCGTCGCGGCGGAAAGACGCCGCGCATTCCCCAGGCGAAGCTTGAGGAGACGATCCGCCTCATCGCCACCCCCTGGGAAGAGCGCTTCGCCACGCTTGCCGAGACGGGACCGCGCATATCCGTCACCAATGCGTTCCAGGAGGCTTTCACTCCCGACCAGGCCTTTGCCGACCTCGAGGACATCGCCGCCTGCGCGGCGGGCGAGACGATCCGCATCGCCTTCTATCATGATCCGACGGACAAGCCCGGCACGGTCTCCCTCAAGATCTTCCATCACGACCGCCATCTCTCGCTTTCGCGCCGCGTGCCGCTTCTGGAAAACCTCGGCTTCCATGTGGTCAGCGAGCGGACCTTCGATATCGGCGTGGGCCCGGAGACCGACCGCAAGCTCGTCGTGCTGCACGATATGGAGCTGCAGCTCACGGGTCAGGAGACGATTGACCTTTCTCGCGAGGGGCCGCTTCTGGAAGAAGCATTCCTCGCCGCCTTCGAAGGCACGGTCGACAATGATGGCTTCAACCGCCTCGTCCTGCTCGCCGGCCTTTCGGCGCGCGAGGTGACGGTACTGCGCGCCTATGCGCGTTACCTGCGCCAGGCCGGCATCGTCTATTCGCAGAATTACATCGCCGATACGCTGGCGAAATATCCGGAGATTTCCGCCGCGATCTTCCGCCTGTTCCGCGACGGCTTCGATCCGAAGCTTGGCGAAAAAGCACGTGTCCGGAAGCTCGCCGATCATCATGCCGCCATCGAAACGGCGCTCGCGAGCGTGCCCAATCTCGATGAGGACCGGACGCTGCGCCGCTATGTCAACGCGGTCGACGCCACGCTTCGGACCAATTACTTCCAGCGCGACGCCGACGGGACGCCGAGGAAGGTGCTCGCCTTCAAATTCGACCCGAAATTGCTGGACGGCCTGCCGCAGCCGCGCCCCTTCCGCGAAATCTTCGTCTATGGAACGGAAGTGGAAGGCGTGCATCTGCGCTTCGGCAAGGTGGCCCGCGGTGGCCTGCGCTGGTCCGATCGCGGCGAGGATTACCGCACGGAAATCCTCGGCCTGGTAAAGGCGCAGCAGGTGAAGAACGCCGTCATCGTGCCGGTCGGCGCCAAGGGCGGCTTCTTCCCCAAGGCGCTGCCGGCCGGAGGCTCGCGCGACGAGATATTCAATGCCGGGCGCGAGGCCTACAAGACCTTCATCCGCACGCTTCTTTCCGTCACCGACAATATCCTGGGCTCCGAAGTGGTCGGCCCGCCGGATACCACGCGCATCGACGGCGACGACCCATATTTCGTCGTTGCAGCGGACAAGGGAACCGCCACCTTCTCCGATACGGCCAATGGGCTGGCGCAGGAAGCCGGCTTCTGGCTGGACGACGCCTTCGCCTCGGGCGGATCGGCCGGCTATGACCACAAGAAGATGGGCATTACCGCACGCGGCGCCTGGGAAGCGGTAAAGCGCCACTTCCGCGAAAAGGATATCGATATTCAGACGACGCCCTTCACTGTGGCGGGCGTCGGCGATATGTCCGGCGACGTCTTCGGCAACGGCATGCTGCTGTCGCGCCAGATCCGGCTTATCGCCGCCTTCGACCACCGCGATATCTTTATCGATCCCGATCCGGATATCGAGAAATCTTTTGCCGAGCGTGAAAGGCTGTTCAAGCTGCCGCGTTCCAGCTGGCAGGATTACGATCGCGGCTCACTTTCGCAAGGCGCGATGATCATTCCCCGCTCGGAAAAATCGGTGACGCTCACCAAGGAGGCAGCCGCGGCGATCGGCATGGACAAGGCTGTCGCTACCCCCTTCGAGATCATGACCGCGATCCTGAAAAGTCCGGTCGATCTCCTCTGGTTYGGCGGCATCGGCACCTATATCAAGGCCGCTTCCGAGACGGATGCCGAAGTCGGCGACCGCGCCAACGATCCGATCCGCATTACCGCCACCGAAGTACGCGCAAGCGTGATCGGCGAAGGCGCCAATCTCGGCGTCACCCAGAAGGGGCGCATCGCCTATTCGCTGGCTGGCGGTCGCTGCAATTCCGATGYGATCGACAATTCCGCCGGCGTCAATTCCTCCGACGTCGAGGTCAATATCAAGGTCGCGCTGAACCCCGCCATGCAGGATGGCCGGATGACGCGGGCCAAACGCAATCAGCTTCTCGCATCCATGACCGACGAGGTCGCGGCCCTCGTGCTGCGCAACAACTATCTGCAGCCGCTGGCGATCTCACTTATTGAGCGCAAGGGCACCGCCAATCGCGAGGAATTGTCGCGGCTGATGTCTGTCTTGGAATCCCAGGACCAGCTCAATCGCAAGGTCGAARCCCTGCCGAACGACGCCGAACTGGCCGAACGCTATTCTTCCGGCAGACCGTTGACACGACCGGAAATCGCCGTGCTGCTTTCCTATGCCAAGATCGTCCTGTTCGACGCGCTCGTAGCCAGCGAACTGCCGGATGACCCGTATTTCCTGGCGGTATTGAAAGCCTACTTCCCGGCAAAGATGCAGAAAGCTTTTGCCGCCGACATCGACCGCCATCGCCTGCATCGCGAGATCATAGCAACCTATCTTGCCAATGAAGCCATCAACCGTGGCGGACCGGGTTTCGTCCAGAGAATGAGCGACCTGACCGGAGCATCCGCGGCAAGTGTCGTCAAGGCCGCCTATCTCGCCCGCGACGGCTTCGATCTGCCGAAGCTCTGGGCCGAGGCGGACGCGCTGGACGGAAAGATCCCTGGCGATGCGCAGAACGGTCTCTATGCCCGAATCGGCGAGATCTTCGCGGGAGCGACGCTCCTGATCCTGGAAACCGGCGCGGCCGTCGGCGATATGGAAACCGCCATTCGCCGGCTGAAGACGGCAGTCAAGGGTCTGCGTGCCTCGATCACCTCCCTGGACCTTGCCGATGCTATTGCAACAAACGCGGCGGAGTTTGAAGCTCAAGGCATTCCAGCGCAGCTTGCGGCCGAAATCGCCCTGCTTGCCACCCTGGTTCTCGCGCCCGAAATCATGCTGATCGCCGAGCGGACGGGCGAAAGCCTCTCCCGCGCCGCGGATATTTACTTCGCCGTTACGGAAACCTTCCGGGTCAACCGCCTGCTGGAGGTCGGAAGACGCATCGCCACCTCGGATCACTATGAGAGCCTTGCGCTTTCCCGCAGCCTTCAGCAGATCATTACCGCACGGCGCGATATCGTGATTGCGGCGCTTGCCGCCTACCCGAAAGAGAAGAGATCGCTCGGAGCCTGGGTTTCGACCGATCGCCTGCGGGTAAATCGTATCGGGACGGAACTGGTGGCTTTAAGCGAAGGCAGCGATCCGACCCTGCCGAAAATTACCGTGGCGGCAGGCCTCCTCAGCGACCTTGCGCATGGAAGGGTGAGGTGAGACAACGGGACCGATAGCTTGAACTCGGGGGAAAAGGTGGCCGTGTCTCATCTTGAGGAAGTGCCGGCGAAAGCCGGCCGGCGCGGCATCTGGGGCTGGATGCTGTTCGACTGGGCCGCACAACCCTTTTTCACCGTCGTCACCACCTTCATCTTCGGTCCCTATTTCGTCTCGCGGCTCACCGCCGATCCGGTCTCTGCCCAGACCGCCTGGAGCAATATGGCGACGATCTCTTCGCTGATCATCGCCATCCTCTCCCCCGTTCTCGGCTCGATTGCCGATCAATCCGGTCCCCGCAAGCCGTGGATCGCCTTCTTTGCGCTGGTCAAGATTACCTGCGTCTCGGCGCTCTGGTTCGCCGCGCCGGGCTCGCCGATCATCTGGCCGATGATCTTCATGATTCTGGCCTCGATCGCCGCCGAGTTCTCGACCGTCTTCAACGATTCCATGATGCCGCGGCTCGTCGGCAGGGACGAGGTTGGGCGTATCTCGAATATCGCCTGGGGACTCGGCTATCTCGGCGGCATGGTGGTTCTGATCGCCGTCGTTACGCTGCTCGCCGCAAACCCGCAGACCGGCCGCACGCTGATCGGTATTCCGCCGCTCTTCGGTCTGGACCCGCATCAGGGCGAGGATGCTCGCATTACCGGACCGATCGCCGGCCTCTGGTATCTTGTCTTCATTCTCCCGATGTTCTTCTTCACGCCGGATGCGGGCAAGGGCCTGCCCATGATACGGGCCGTGCGCGCAGGCTTTTTTGAACTTGCGGGTACGCTCGGAGATTTGCGCCGGCGCATCGGCATCGCCAAATTCCTGGTGGCCCGCATGCTCTACCAGGATGGCGTCAATGGCCTTCTGATCCTCGGTGGCGCCTTCGCAGCCGGCATGTTCGGCTGGGCGACGATCGAGATAGGCATCTACGGCATCATCCTGAATGTCGTGGCGATCTTCAGTTGCCTGATGGCAGGTAGGCTCGACCGGCGCCTTGGTTCCAAGGTGGTGGTGGTCATCAGCCTCGTGCTGCTGATCGTCGCGACCGTCGGCATCGTTTCGACCGGTCCGGGCTTCGTCTTCTTCGGGCTGCTGCCGCTTCCGGTTGAAGATAGCGGCGGGCTCTTCGGCACCGCCGCCGAAAAGGCCTATATCCTCTTCGGGCTTCTGATCGGCCTCGCCTTCGGACCCGTCCAGGCTTCGTCGCGCTCCTATCTCGCCCGCAGCATCGAACCCTCGGAAAGCGGCCGATATTTCGGTATCTACGCGCTTTCCGGCCGTGCAACGAGCTTTCTCGCCACCCTTCTCTTCTCGGTGGTGACCTATGCCAGCGGCTCGGCCCGGCTCGGCATGGCGACGCTCGTCATCTTCCTGGCGGCAGGGCTGCTATTGCTGCTGGCAACGCCCTACCCGGCGGACCGCCGTCGATAGGTTCTATGAGGTCTTCCCTGTCATTCCTGTGCTTGTCACAGGAATGACAGGCGAGAGGGCGGAATTAATGCCTGAAATGCCGCATTCCGGTGAAGACCATTGCCACGCCATGCTCATCGGCGGCGGYGATCACCTCTTCGTCGCGCATCGAGCCGCCCGGCTGGATGACGGCGGTGGCGCCCGCCGCGATCGCCGAAAGCAAGCCGTCGGCGAAGGGGAAGAAAGCCTCCGATGCGACCGCCGAACCCTTAGTCATCGGCTCCGCCCATCCCATCGCCTTTGCGGCCTCTTCAGCCTTGATACCGGCGATACGGGCCGAATCGATCCGGCTCATCTGGCCTGCGCCGATGCCGGCGGTCTGGCCGTTCTTGGCATAGACGACCGCGTTCGATTTCACGTGCTTGGCAACCTTGAACGCGAATTTCAGGTCGGCGAGTTCCTGTTCGGTCGGCGCGCGCTTGGTCACGACGCGCAGGTCGAGGTCCTCCACCATGCCGTTGTCGCGGGTCTGCACGAGAAGCCCGCCGGCAACCGTCTTGGCCGTCAGGCCGCGCGAGCGCGGATCGGGAAGGCCGCCAGCGGCAAGCAGGCGAAGATTCGGTTTCCTGGCGATGATCGCCTTGGCYTCCTCGGAAACCTCCGGTGCGATGATGACTTCGGTGAAGAGCTTGACGATCTCCTCGGCCGTTTCCGCGTCGAGCGTCTGGTTGAGCGCGATGATGCCGCCGAAGGCCGACGTGGAATCGCAGGCAAGCGCCTGCCGGTAGGCTTCCGCGAGCGTCGCTCCGACCGCGACGCCACAAGGGTTGGCATGCTTGATGATGGCGCAGGCCGGGCCGTTTTCCGGCGCGAATTCGCCGATCAGCTCATAGGCGCCATCGGTATCGTTGATATTGTTGTAGGAAAGCTGCTTGCCTTGGAGGAGTGTGGCGGTCGCAACCCCCGGCCGCTTCTCGCCCGTCACGTAGAAGCCCGCGCTTTGGTGCGGGTTTTCGCCATAACGCATCTCTTCCTTCAATACGCCGCCGATCGTCCGGTAGCGTGGGATTTCGATATCGAGCGCCTCGGCGAACCAGTTGGAGATCGCCGTATCGTATGCGGCGGTGCGGGCATAGGCCTTGGCTGCCAGCCGCTGCCGGAAGGCATAGACCGTATGGCCATCGTCGCTGCGCAAGGCTTCTATGAGTGCCGGATAATCGGAAGGATCGGTGACGATCGTCACATAGGCATGGTTCTTTGCCGAGGCGCGGATCATCGCCGGCCCGCCGATATCGATATTCTCGACGGTGGTGGGATAATCGCCGCCGGCGGCGCGCACTTCCTCGAAGGGATAGAGATTGATGACGGCGAGATCGATGCTGTCGATGCCGTGCTCCTTCATGGCGGCTGCGTGCTCTTCATCGTCGCGGATCGCCAGAAGCCCGCCATGCACAGTCGGATGAAGCGTCTTGACGCGGCCGTCCATGATTTCCGGAAAACCCGTCACTTCGGAGACATCGGTCACGGGAAGTCCGGCCGCCGCGATGGCCTTGTGCGTCCCCCCGGTCGAAAGCAGCCGCACCCCGTGATCCACCAATGCCTGCGCCAGCTCGATGATGCCGGTCTTGTCGGAGACCGAAAGCAGAGCGGTGCGGATCATGATCCGGTCGGGGACGGGAATTTTCTTTGAAACGACGGCCATGGGCTTCTCCTTGGAAAACGGCCCACGGACGGGCGCAAGGGACGGATGCCGCCGCGTTAGCACAGCCTCGCCCGAGAGGAAACCGCTATTCGCTCCGCCTCATCATCCAGCGGATTTCGCTCACCGCGGGCGGCGAAAACTCGATCACCAGCTGTTGGCTGGGGCGGAAACCGGAAGCATCTGCGAAGAAGATATCCTCCTCTATCGCCACCGCAAGGCCGGGGGCGGAGAAGACCCAGGTTTCGCCATCTGGAGCACGCATGACCACGCTCTCCTCGTCCTGCCTGGAGAGATGGATCACCGGGTGGACATGGAAACGCGCGGTCGCCAGAAGCGCATCATCGGATGCCTCCCCGCCTTCCGCCGGCACGAACCTGTCATGGCCCTTGATCTTGCCTCCCTTGAGGCTGAGGCCGATCTCGCGCTCATGAATATAGCCGAACTGCCTGACATAGCCGTCGTGCCGGGCGCGTAGCCGGTCGTTGCCGTGCTGGTCGTCGGAACGCTCCACTTCGATCCTGGAGACGCCGGAAATGAGGAAGGGCCCGGAAAACCGCGAGCGGAGGACCCGGCTGGAAGAGGTCTCGTTGAGCGTCACCGTTGAATGGGCCGCTGTCGCCCGTGCGATCGTGCGATAATTGCGGCCGGCGAATTTCGGCGCGCCACAATTGATGATGAAGCGATTGCGGCCGGCCGACATTTCGAAGGAGAGGCAGCCTGCATGAGCCGTGCGCGAAAGCTCGGGCGAAAGAGCTCTTCCGGTATCGACGATCACCGTCTCGTTCTCGGAGGTCAGACGATGGTAGTTCATGTGCGGAAGCGACTTGAACGGCTTGCCCGCCGTCTCGTCGTAACGCAGCACGGACATCAGCTCGCTCGCCGGTGTCGAGCTTGCGCCGTTGAAAAGGGCGAGGTCTCCGTCCTGATGGCGGAAGAAGCGCAGCGCCGGATACATGCGGTCGATCGTCGGAATGAGCTTCTGCGGCAGTTCGTGACCGAGATTGATATAAGTCTGGCGAAGCGGCAGGAGGTCGATCAGGATATCCAGTATGGCGCGCGGATTGCGCGAGATATGACCGCCATCGGCCAGGATCTGCCGCTCCAGCTCGCGGTCGAGCTTCTGCCCTTCCCGGCGGATATAGGCGTTGCGGGTCGGCATCGAAATGGAGGCCATGGCAAGCGCGATACGTATCCTCAATCGCGTTTCGCCTTCCGGAACACAGCCGGCTATCTTCTTCAGGTACCGGACCTGCTGGGCGAGGCTCCTCATGAAGCGCCGGTAAAAGCCCGCTTCGGCGCCCTGCAGGACCACGGTGGAATGGGAAAGCCAGGYGATAACCCTTTCGGCCATGACATTGGCTTCCCAGGCAACTCCGCTGCGGTTGCGCCCATGAAGCATAATCCAGTCGGCGACGATCCTGCGGGCCTGTGCGCAGGCCTCCTCGGTCTTGTTGGCGCGAATATGCCGGAGCCAGGTGAAGGAATGCAGCCTTTCGGCGAAGATCTTCGAGGGAAGCTGCACGGCAAAGGGAGATTCCCCATAGGTCGTCAGCACCGTGCCCGCCAGCGGAAAACGGTCTTCGAGTATCTCTTCGGCGACGAAGAGATCGATCGAATGCAGGTCCGTCGGGGCGACGATCAGCCGCTCGGGAATTTTTAGCGTGAAAGACGTCAAGGCCAGCCGCAAGGAGGCGGTGCGCCGGCAAAGGCGCCGCCCGAGTTCCCGCAAGCCGAAGGATAGGAGCCTTCGACGATCCRCGAGCTGCATGGCCAAACTGAAACACTCCGCAGGATTTACGGCCGCCCATGGGACGACGCACCTTTTAGACTCTGTGAATAAAATGGGGCTCTATGGTGAATAAAATCTTACCGTACACGCAGCACGGAGGCGAAGAAGCCATCCATGCCGCCGGCGAAGCTTTCGTCCGGCGGGAGCATTGCCGGCGTGGTGCGGAACTCCCCGAGCGGTGAGATCGCCGTTTCCAGCCCTGGCCAATCGCGCGGATCGACCGGAACGCGCTCGACAGCCGCCGTATCCGAAATCACCCGGGCGACGAGATCCTCGCCCTCGGAGGGATCGAGCGAGCAGTTGGAGAAGACGATCAGGCCGCCGGATTTCACCAGCGTGATGGCATGGCGCAGCATCTTCTCCTGCAGCGCGGCGAGCTTTTCTATATCCCGAGGGCCCTTGGTCCAGAGCACGTCCGGATGACGCCGCGTCGTGCCGGTGGAAGAGCAGGGCGCATCGAGAAGCACGCCGTCAAGCAGCGTGTCCGGCCTGAAGGTGAAGAGGTCCGCGCCGATAAACTGCGCAGCGAGACCCAGGCGCTTCAGGTTTTCTTCAAGCCGCGCCAATCGGTTCGCCGATTGCTCGACGGCGATGACCTTTGCACCGGCAGCGGCAAGCTGCGCCGTCTTGCCGCCCGGTGCCGCGCATAAATCGGCGATCGCCTTGCCCTTGAGATCACCGAAGAGTTTCGCCGGGATACTGGCGGCGACATCCTGGACCCACCAGGCACCTTCCTTGAACCCTTCGAGCGCCGTGACCGATCCCTCGAATGACGGAAGGCGGATGCTGCCGGTCGGCAGCAGCTTGCCGCCGAGCGTTGCAGCCCAGCGCTCCGGATCGGCCTTGGCCGTCAGGTCTATCGCCGGCGGTTCGAGCTGCGCCTCGGCGATTCGCCGCGCCTGCTCCTCCCCATAGGCCGCCGACAGCCGATCGGAAAACCAGGTGGGCAGGGGGGAGACTGCGGCTGTCCGTGCCAGGATATCGTCCTTCTCACGCACCATCCGCCGCAACACCGCATTCACCAGCTTGGCAAACCGACGGTTCCGTGGATCGCGATTGGCCTGCTCGACGGCAAGATCGACCGCCGCGTGCGAGGGTATGTCGAGATGCAGGATCTGAGCCGCCGCGACCACGAGAACATGATGCAGCGCACGGGCGCCTTCCGGCAGCGGCGTGTCGATGAGGGAATTGATTGCCGCTTCGAGACGCGGCAAGTGGCGAAGCGCGGAGGTGAGGATCGCGCGGGTCAGCGCCCTGTCCGCCTCGCTGAGCGCCTTATAGGCGGGATTGCCGTGGACCGGATCGAGCATGCCGTCGAGCGATATCTTTCGATCGACGACAGCCGCCAGAAGCTTGGCGGCCGTGGCTCGGACCTCGAGACCCGGCTTGGCCTCGGGGCCGTGATTTGCGGAAACCTGTTTCCTGCGATGGGTCGGCGGCTTGGAAGTCTTCTTCTTGCTGTCGTTCAACGTGTTCTCGTTCAGGACCAGGGACCTTTGGGCGGTTCGGAAGGACCGCGGCCCCAACCTGCATTCGGCACCGACCGCGAAGTGCGGGTCGGTCTATCAGTCCTGGGTGAGCCCGTCGAGACTCCGGTTCCGAATTCGCCCGCCATCTGCTGGAGCGCGGCGATGCGGTTCTCGGTATTCGGGTGGGTCGAGAACAGATTGTCCATGCGCTCGCCGGAGAGCGGATTGATGATGAACATATGGGCGCTCGCCGGATTGCGCTCGGCATCATAGTTGGGAATAACCTGGGCGGTACCGGCGATTTTCGCAAGTGCCGAGGCAAGCGCGAGCGGATTACCGGAGATTTCCGCGCCGCGCCGGTCGGCGGAATATTCACGCGTGCGGCTGATTGCCATCTGCACCATGGTGGCGGCGAGGGGCGCCACCACCATCGCGATCAGAACACCGATAAAGCCCAACGGATTGTGGTTGTCGCGGCCGCCGCTGAAAAAGGCGAAATTGCCGAGCATGGAAATCGCGCCGGCAAGCGTGGCCGTAATCGTCATGGTCAAGGTATCGCGGTTCTGGATATGCGCGAGCTCATGCGCCATGACCCCGGCCACTTCCTCATGCGTCAGCCGTTCCAAAAGGCCGGTGGAGGCTGCAACGGCGGCATTCTGCGGGTTGCGGCCGGTGGCGAAGGCGTTCGGCTGCGGGTTGTCGTACACATAGACCTTCGGCATCGGCAGACCGGCATTGGCCGAAAGATCCCGGATCATCCGATGGAGTTCCGGCGCATTGCCCTCATCGACTTCCTGGGCGCGATAGGCGCGCAGCACCATCTTGTCGGAGTTCCAATAGGAGAACAGGTTCATGGCTGCGGCCATGAGGAACGCGATCATCATCCCGCCCCGGCCGCCGATCAGAAATCCAACACCCATGAACAAGGCGGTCATGAAGGCCAGAAGCATGGCGGTGCGCATCACGTTCATCGTCATATCTCCCGAAAACCGACACCGCCTTTCTTCCTGGCGGGGAACGCCTTATGATGTGGTCATTCAGCGGTATTTTTCAATATTCGAACCGCGGAGCACAACCTATGCAGAATGCTGACAACGACAATATCGAAGTTGCGGGAGAAGGCGCCGCGCCGAAAAAGCCGCTTTCGCCGGCCGCGCAACGTGCGTTGAAGGAAGCCGAGGAGCGGCGGCTGAATGAAACCCAGGCGACGATGCCAACAGAGTTCGGCGGTCGTGGCGGAGCCGATCCCGCGCGTTTCGGCGATTGGGAAATCAACGGCCGCGCCATCGATTTCTAGAACGTTCCAATCCTTCACCTTCGCTCTCATGCATGCTTGCTACCATCCAGCATACTTTTCCCATGGCCATGGTTTGACGCGATGACAGGGAAGATTTCCGTTTTGGTATGGCGTTACGGAACCGTCATAAGTAAATATTCCTATTGACTTACGGCAGTTGACGGAATTTATTCCTTTTCATGCTCAAGTCGCTTCCGATTCTTGCCGGTCTTTTCCTGACCCTGATCACCGGGGCGGCAGCGCGCGAAGAGATTTCCGGACCGGTCGCAGCRCAGATCGTCCGCGTCATCGATGGCGACACTCTACTTGTCGAAGCCGAGCCATGGCCGCAGCAGAAGATCGAGGTCTATGTCCGCATTCGCGGCATCGATGCCCCGGAACTCCGCTCGAAATGCATGGCGATACGCCGTGCCGGGCTGGATGCCCGCCAGGCGCTGGAGGCCCTCACCTCCGGCTCACGTAAAATTCAGCTTACCCGCATCGCCGGCGATAAATACTTTGGCCGCATCGTCGCGGACGTGATCCTCCCTGACGGCGCGAACGCCGCCGACTACTTGCTGCTCGCCGGCCTTGCCGCCAGCTATGACGGCGGCCGCAAGCCGCGCGAGATTTGCAATCAGAATTGAAGGCCGTCCCGCTTTCGGGACGACCGCCGATCAGGTTCAACCCGCCTTGTTCTGCCGGTTGGCGATGAGATCTCCCACCACGCCGGGATCGGCAAGTGTCGAGGTATCACCCAGCGAACCGAAATCGTCCTCGGCGATCTTGCGCAGGATGCGGCGCATGATCTTGCCCGAGCGGGTCTTCGGTAGGCCCGGCGAAAACTGGATCTTGTCGGGTGTGGCGATCGGGCCGATTTCCTGGCGCACATGCTTCACCAGCTCCTGGCGAAGCTCGTCATTGCCTTCCTGTCCCGCCATCAGCGTCACATAGCAGTAGATGCCCTGGCCCTTGATATTGTGCGGATAGCCCACGACCGCCGCTTCCGAGACCCGGTCGTGGGAGACGAGCGCCGATTCCACTTCCGCGGTTCCGAGCCGGTGGCCGGAGACGTTCAGCACGTCATCGACGCGGCCGGTAATCCAGTAATATCCGTCCTCGTCGCGCCGGCAGCCGTCGCCCGTGAAGTATTTCCCCTTGTAGGTGGAGAAATAGGTCTCCACGAAACGCTCGTGGTCGCCGTAGACCGTTCGCATCTGGCCGGGCCAGCTGTCGGCGATGCAGAGATTGCCGTCCGCCGGACCCTCCAGCACGTTGCCCTCGTTATCGACGAGTTCCGGCTTCACCCCGAAGAAGGGCTTCGTCGCCGAACCGGGCTTCAAATCGGTAACGCCCGGCAGCGGCGTGATCATGTGGCCTCCCGTTTCCGTCTGCCACCAGGTATCGACGATCGGAGAGCGGCCATCGCCCACAACATGATAATACCATTCCCAGGCTTCCGGATTGATCGGTTCGCCGACCGTGCCGAGCAGGCGCAGGCTTTTGCGGGAGGAGCGCTTCACGAACTCGTCGCCGGCGCCCATCAGCGCGCGGATCGCCGTCGGCGCGGTGTAGAAGATGTTGACCTTGTGCTTGTCCACGATCTCCCAGAAACGTCCCTGGTCGGGGAAATTCGGCACGCCCTYGAACATCAACGTGGTGGCGCAGTTCGCAAGCGGCCCGTAGACGATATAGGAGTGCCCGGTCACCCAGCCGACATCCGCCGTGCACCAGTAGATGTCGCCGTCCTGGTAATCGAAGACATATTCGTGGGTCATCGCGGCGTAAACGAGATAGCCGCCCGTGGTGTGCAGCACGCCCTTCGGCTTGCCGGTGGAGCCCGAGGTATAGAGGATGAACAGCGGGTCCTCCGCCTTCATCTTCACCGGCTCGCAATGCGCCTTCACGCCAGCGGTTTCCTGATGATACCAGAGGTCGCGGCCGGGCACCCAACCGATCTTGCCGCCGGTGCGCCGCACGACAAGCACCTTATCGACCGTCACGTTCTGGCGCGCCGCGATCTCGATGGCCTTGTCCGTGTTTTCCTTGAGCGGTATCGGCTTGCCGCCGCGAATGCCCTCGTCGCAGGTAATCACGAAAGTGGACTGGCAATCGACGATGCGGCCGGCCAGCGCTTCCGGCGAGAAGCCGCCGAAGACGACCGAATGCACCGCGCCGATGYGCGCGCAGGCGAGCATGGCATAGGTCGCTTCCGGAACCATCGGCATATAGATGGTTACCCGGTCGCCTTTCTTGACGCCGTGCTTCTTCAGCACGTTGGCGAGCCGGCAAACCGCCTCGTAAAGTTCGTTATAGGTGATCTTCTTGTCGATATAGGGATTGTCGCCTTCCCAGATGATGGCGGTGCGTTCCCCGTGCTTCTTCAGGTGCCGGTCGATACAGTTGTAGGAAACGTTGGTCTGACCGTCCTCGAACCACTTGATCGAGACCTTGCCCTTGAATGAGGTGTTCTTGACCTTGGTATAGGGCTTGAACCAGTCGATGCGCTTGCCGTGCTTGCCCCAGAACTTGTCCGGATTCTCGATGCTGTCCTCGTACCACTTCTCGTATTTGGCCTTGTCGATGAGAGCCTTCGCCTTTGCGGACTTGAGAACCGGATAGACTTTTTCGGACATGAATTCCTCCCTGCTTGTCATCGGCGACGATACGACCGGAACCGTCAGCGATATGTGAGGCATTCATAACAGGTGAAGCAAGAGCGGCAATTAGACAAATGGTCCATGAAAGTAGGTCGCGGAAATGTGAGAGCCAATTTTTCCGGCCGCGACATGCGTCAAAACAACAGCTTGGAGCCTCGAGGCGTTTTTCTCCGGAGGCGATGCGAACCGGGGGCCGAAGCCTGTTTCAAACATTTGCAATTCTGTCTCAATCCGGTTATAGAGGCGCCATGAATTCCCGGAAATTGTGGTTTGATACCCACGGCCCGCGACACCGGCGCGGACGGACAGAGGAACTATATCCATGGCTCAACAACTGCTCATGCCGAAGGCAACGGCCGTCTGGCTGGTCGATAACACGGCCCTTTCCTTCGACCAGATCGCTCAGTTCTGCAAGCTGCACCCRCTCGAGGTGAAGGCGATTGCCGATGGCGAAGCGGCGCAGGGCATCAAGGGTCTCGATCCGATCGCCACCGGCCAGCTTTCCCGTGACGAGATCGCTCGCGGCGAAGCCGATGTGAACTACAAGCTGAAGATCTCCGAGCCGAAGGTTCGCGTGCCGGAATCGAAGCGCCGCGGGCCGCGTTATACCCCGGTTTCCAAGCGCCAGGATCGTCCCAACGCCATCCTCTGGCTGGTGCGCAATCATCCCGAGCTCAAGGATGCGCAGATTTCCCGCCTCGTCGGCACCACCAAGTCGACGATCGAACAGATTCGCGAACGCACCCACTGGAACTCCGCCAACCTCACGCCGATGGATCCGGTAACGCTTGGCCTCTGTAGCCAGATCGACCTCGATCTCGAGGTGGAAAAGGCCTCCAAGGGCCGTCCGCTGCCGAGCGCGGCCGAAATCGGCGCTTCGCTGCAGCCGGCAACGGAAACCGAAAACCTCGATTTCGGCTATCGCGGCGAGCGCGAGGAAGAAAAGGAAATCGATGCGGATGCGGTTTTCGCAAAGCTGAGCTCGCTGAAGTCCAACCGTCGCGAAGAGGACGAGGACGAAAACTTCTGAGCCATCGCAAATACCCGTCATCCTCGGCCTTGTGCCGAGGATCTACTGCCTCTCGCCTTATCAGCATTCCAAAACCCCGGCTATGTCCGGGGTTTTTCATGTCACGCGCTTTGCCTGAAGCCGCGACCGCCTTGGGCATAGCCGTTCGCCTTGAGAACCGCGGTGATCTCGTCGAGAACCGATGCATCCTCGATGGTCGCCGGCATCGTCCAGGGCATTTCATCGGCGATCTTCTGCATCGTACCGCGCAGGATCTTTCCCGACCGCGTCTTCGGAAGCTTCGGCACCACCATCACAGTCTTGAAGGCGGCTACCGGGCCGATGTCGTTGCGCACCAAATCTGCCACCTCCCGGACGATTGCCGATGTTTCCCGTGAAACCTTGCTCTTGAGAACGAGGAAGCCGCAGGGGATCTGGCCCTTCACATCATCCCTGACGCCGATGACCGCACATTCTGCCACGTCCGGATGCCTGGCGCAGACCTCCTCCATGGCGCCCGTCGAAAGCCGGTGGCCCGCACAGTTGATGATATCGTCGGTGCGCGCCATCACGAAGAGATATCCGTCCTCGTCGATCAGCCCGGCATCGGCGGTCTTGTAGTAGCCCGGAAATTCCGTGAGACATGTCTCGCGGAACCGCTGGTCGGCATTCCAGAAGCTGACGAGGCAACCGGGCGGCAGCGGCAGCCGGATGACGATATTGCCGAGCGTACCGGCCGGCAGCGGCTTGCCGTCATCGTCCAGCACCTCAAGCGCATAGCCGGGCATGGGCCGCGTGGGCGAACCGTATTTGGGCGGCATCAGCCCCAGCCCCACCGGATTGGCGACAACCGGCCATCCGGTTTCGGTCTGCCACCAATGGTCTATCACCGGAACCTTCAACTTCTCCTCGGCCCATTTCAGYGTCTCCGTATCCGCCCGCTCTCCCGCCAGAAACAGGGCCCTGAACCCCGAAAGATCGTATTTCGCGACAAGCTCACCGGCGGGATCGTCGCGCCGGATCGCCCTGAAGGCGGTCGGCGCGGTGAACATCACCTTCACGTCGTGATCGCTGATGACCCGCCAATAGGTGCCGGCATCCGGCGTGCCGACCGGCTTGCCCTCGAAGATCACGCTGGTATTGCCGGCAAGCAACGGCCCGTAGACGATATAGGAATGGCCGACCACCCAGCCGATGTCGGAAGCCGCCCAGAAGACCTCGCCCGGCTTCACACCGAAGACGTTCTCCATGYTCCAGTGAAGGGCAACCATGTGCCCGCCATTGTCGCGTACCACGCCCTTCGGCTGGCCGGTCGTGCCGGATGTGTAGAGCACGTAAAGCGGGTCGGTAGCCAGCACGGGCGTGCATTCCACGTCCGTACCCCTGGCCTTTTCCGTGGCCACCGCATCGGCAAAATCGAGGTCGCGCCCGGGCAGCAGTTCCGCCGGAAGCTCCTCTCTCTGCAGGATGAGGCAATGGGCGGGTTTCACGCGCGTAAGTTCGATCGCCTGGTCCAGCAGCGGCTTGTAGGCCACCACCCGGCCGGGCTCCAGCCCGCAGCTCGCGCTGATCACCAATTTCGCTTCGCAATCATCCAGTCTCGCTGCAAGCTCCTTGGATGCAAACCCGCCGAAAACGACGGAATGAGTTGCGCCAAGCCGCGCGCAGGCGAGCATGGAAAAGGCAGCCTCGGGCACCATCGGCATATAGATGACGACACGATCGCCCTTGCCGATGCCGAGATCGCGCAATACTGCCGCGATCGCTTTTACCTCGGTAAGGACTTGCGAATAGGTGAAGCTCTTCTGCTTTCCCGTCATCGCGCTGTCGTAGATGAAAGCGCGTTGCTCTCCGCGCCCGGCGGCCACATGGCGATCGAGGCAGTTGTAGCAGGTGTTCGTCTCTCCGCCGGTAAACCAGCGGCCGTAGACGCCCTGATCCTTGTCTAAGATCTTCGCCGGCGGCCTGAACCAATTAATCGCTTCGGCGGCTTTCTCCCAGAACCGCTCCGGATCGGCCTTCCAGCCTTCGTAAACGTCGAAATAGCGGCTTTGCATCTGCACCTCCCGTTACATTGCTCTGCCTGAGAAGAGCAATCTAGGGTGCGGCGGAGATGCGGGAAACCCCGACGAAAGGGCTAAGACGTGTCGCGCTCAGCGAGCCCCGAAGATCGCCGAGCCGACGCGCACGCTGGTGGCGCCGAATTCGACGGCGGTTTCGAAATCTCCTGACATGCCCATCGACAGCCTCTCAAGACCGCATTCCTTGGCAAGCTTGGCGAGCAGCGCGAAATGCGGACCGGGGTTTTCCTCGGCGGGCGGGATGCACATCAGGCCCTCGATCGAAAGACCGAGCTCATCGCGGCAGAAATCCATGAAAGAGACCGTCTGCTTCGGTTCGATGCCGGCCTTCTGAGGTTCCAGCCCCGTATTCACCTGCACATAGAGCCGCGGCGCCTTTCCTTGCTTCTTCATCTCCTCGGAAAGCGCGCGTGCGATCTTTTCCCGATCCACCGTCTCTATCACGTCGAAGAGTTTCACCGCGTCCGCCGCCTTGTTGGATTGCAGAGGTCCGATCAGATGCAGTTCGAGATCCGGAGTCTCCGCCTTCAGCTCCGGCCATTTGCCTTGGCTTTCCTGCACGCGGTTCTCGCCGAACACGCGCTGTCCGGCGGCGATCACCGGCCGGATCTGCTCCGCATCGAAAGTCTTGGAGACGGCAACGAGGGTAACGGAGCCTTGGGATCTGCCAGCCTGGCGCTCCATCTTGCCGATCCGTGCCCTCACATCCTGCAATCGCTCTTCCACGCTCATGAGTCCGACCTTTCCGCATTTCTTGCCGAGTGAGCGATTAGCGCTCATATAAGCGGCTGCCAAGGGCGCTCCGCTCGAAACTTTGAACCCTTCCGAGCCCGTAAAACTTGACGCTTGCGGGGTTTCATGGTGAAGGTCTCGCCCGACTCTTTTATCCAGATTTTCCCGGAATATCATCGAAATGGCGACTGAACGTTACAATCCGCGCGATGCCGAGCCCCGCTGGCAGCAGAAGTGGAACGAGGCGAAGGTTTTCGAAACCGACAACGGCGATCCGCGCGAGAAGTATTACGTCCTCGAGATGTTCCCCTATCCTTCGGGCCGCATCCATATGGGCCATGTGCGTAACTATGCGCTGGGCGACGTGGTGGCGCGCTACAAGCGCGCCCGCGGCTTCAACGTGCTGCATCCCATGGGCTGGGACGCCTTCGGCATGCCGGCGGAAAACGCCGCCCGTGACAACAAGGTGCATCCGAAGTCCTGGACCTATCAAAACATCGCCTCGATGAAAGCACAGCTCAAGGCCATGGGTCTGTCGCTGGACTGGTCTCGCGAATTCGCCACCTGCGACGTCGAATATTATCACCGCCAGCAGGCGCTCTTCCTGGACATGATGGAAAAGGGCCTCGTCTACCGCAAGAAGTCCAAGGTCAACTGGGATCCGGTCGATCACACCGTTCTGGCCAACGAACAGGTCATCGATGGCCGGGGATGGCGCTCGGGCGCGTTGGTCGAACAGCGCGAGCTGGTGCAGTGGTTCTTCAAGATCACCGATTTCAGCCAGGATCTGCTGGACGAACTCGATACGCTCGATCAGTGGCCTGAAAAGGTCCGGCTGATGCAGAAGAACTGGATCGGCCGCTCCGAAGGCATGACGGTCCGATGGGAAATCGTTCCCTCGACCTCCCCGGCCGGCGAGACGGAAGTGACCGTTTACACCACGCGGCCGGATACCTTGTTCGGCGCCTCCTTCCTGGCAATCGCCGCCGATCATCCGCTGGCCAAAACCGCAGCGGAGAAGAATCCGGCTATCGAAGCCTTTGCCGAGGAATGCCGCCGGCACGGCACCTCGCTGGCTGCGCTCGAAACCGCCGAGAAGAAGGGGATGGATACCGGCATCCGCGTGAAGCATCCGCTCGATCCCTCCTGGGAACTACCGGTCTATGTCGCCAACTTCGTGCTGATGGAATATGGCACCGGCGCCATCTTCGGCTGCCCCTCCGGCGACCAGCGCGACCTGGATTTTGCGCGGAAGTACGGCCTGCCCGTGGTTCCCGTGGTAATGCCGCAGGATGGCGACGCCGCCACCTTCGAGATCGGGGATACGGCCTATGTCGATGATGGCGTGATGATCAACTCGCGTTTCCTCGACGGCAAATCGACCACCGAGGCCTTCGAACTCGTCGCGGAGAAGCTGGAGAGCACGCTGCTTGGCAACCAGCCGCAGGGCGAGCGCAAGGTGAACTTCCGCCYGCGTGACTGGGGCATTTCCCGCCAGCGCTACTGGGGCTGCCCAATCCCGGTCATCCATTGCGACGATTGCGGGGTCGTGCCCGTTCCGAAGAAGGATCTGCCGGTCGAGCTGYCCGAGGACGTCACTTTCGATCAGCCGGGCAACCCTCTCGACCGCCATGCCACATGGYGGCATGTCGCTTGCCCGAACTGCGGCAAGRATGCACGGCGCGAAACCGACACGATGGATACCTTCGTGGATTCGAGCTGGTATTACACCCGCTTTACGGCCCCGCGTGAAGACGCTCCCACGGATCCGGCCGTTGCCGATCGCTGGCTGCCGGTCGATCAGTATATTGGCGGCATCGAGCATGCGATCCTGCACCTGCTCTATTCCCGCTTCTTCACCCGTGCCATGCGTGAAACGGGCCATCTGGACGTGAAGGAGCCCTTCAAAGGACTGTTCACCCAGGGAATGGTCGTCCACGAGACCTATCGCCGCGGCACCGGCCAGAACGGCGAGTGGGTCTCGCCTGCAGATCTTCGCATCGTGGAAGCTGATGGCAAGCGCCGCGCCTTCCTGCTCTCCACGGATGAGGAAATTTCGATCGGCGCGATCGAGAAGATGTCGAAGTCGAAGAAGAATGTCGTCGATCCCGACGACATCATCGCCTCCTACGGCGCCGATACGGCCCGCTTCTTCGTACTTTCCGACTCACCGCCGGACCGCGACGTCATCTGGTCCGAGGCGGGCGTTGAAGGCGCCTACCGTTTCACGCAGCGTCTCTGGCGTCTGATTTCGGAAGCCTCCGCAAATCTCGGCGATGTTAAGCCGAATCCGGCTAAGGACGGCGAAGCCTTGGTGATCTCCCAGGCGGCGCACAAGACGCTGAAGGCAGTCCAGGAAGATTACGACAAGCTTTCCTTCAATAAGGCCGTGGCGCGCATCTACGAGCTGGTGAACACGCTTGCCGCCCCCCTGGCCAAGGTGGCCTCGGGTGAGGGAGACGCAGTCTATCGCGCCGCCGTGCGCGAAGCCGCGGAAATCCTCGTCCAGATCGTAGCACCGATGACGCCGCACCTGGCCGAGGAATGCTGGGCCGTGCTCGGCAATGCCGAAATGGTCAGCCGGACCTCATGGCCCGCCTACGACCAGAGCCTCGTCATCGAGAACGACGTCACACTGCCGATCCAGATCAACGGCAAGAAACGCGGCGAATTGACAATTGCCCGCGACGCGGATCAAAGTGCCGTCGAAGCTGCGGTTCTGGCGCTGGATGYGGTGAAGGCGGCTCTTGATGGCCGGGCGCCCAAAAAGATCATCGTCGTCCCACAGAGGATCGTGAACATTGTCGTGTGACTTCTTTCACAGGTTTCCCAAAGCCCTTGCCGTGGCGGCCGGTCTCTCGGCACTAGCCGTCATTGCCGGATGTCAGGTCCGCCCGCTCTATTCGGAAGCCTCCGGTACGGCCCAGCGTCTCGCCGCGATCTCCTTCTCGCACGCGGATAACCGGGTCGAGCAGGCCGTTCGCAATCATCTGATCTTCCTGACCTCCGGCGGCGCCGGGGAGCCCGCCAACGCGGATTATGATGTCAAGCTCGACGTGACCTCCCAGTATATCGACGTTCTCGACGATGAGGACAGGCTGGGCATGCCGGGCCGCGTCACGGTATTTGTCACCTACTCGCTTTCTCGCGTCAGCGATGRCCAGGTGCTGAGATCCGGGAGGCGGCAGGTTACAGCTCTTATGGATATCTCCAGGCAGGAATTTGCCAAGCTGCGCGCAATTCGCGATGCCGAGGATCGTGCTGCCCRCGAGGTTGCCGAATTCGTCCGCGCCGATCTTGCCGCGGTTATTGCCCGCGAGCCGCAGCCGCAACCGGTCACATGGCAGAAATAAAATCCCACGAGTTCGACCGTTTCATCCAGAAGGGTGCGGAACTCTATCGGATTTTCGTGATCTACGGGCCCGACAGAGGGYTCGTCTCGGAACGCGCGGCTCAGATTGCCGGCAAGACCGGCGTCTCGGCTGACGATCCCTTCTCCATGCTGAAACTCGATATCTCGGATCTTCAGGGCGATCCCGGACGGCTGCTGGACGAGGTCAATTCCCTTGGCCTCTTCGGCGGCGCAAAACTTATCTGGCTTCGCGGAGCAGCGAACGAAAAGCCGCTGCTCGATGCGGTTCAGGCCCTCGCCGATGGCCCGCTGCCAGCGAACAGCCTCATCATCGAGGCCGGAGATCTCAAGAAGGGAAGCGGTCTGCGCAAGATCGCCGAACCCGCAAGATCTATTGCCGTTATACCCTGCTATGTGGACGATGCGCGCGCCCTGAACTCGCTGATAGATACGGAACTCACGGCCGAAGGATTGAAGATAAGTTCTCCGGCGCGTCAGCGCCTCCTAGAGCTTTTGGGTGGAGACAGGGCAGCCTCCAGAAATGAGATCCGCAAACTTGCGCTTTACTGCCGCGGAATGCAGATTGTAGAGGAAATTCAAGTAGATGAAATAATAGGCGATGCCAGCGCCATCTCCACCGACGAGGTGGTTGACGCCGTGCTTAGCGGGGATCTGCCGGCTTTTCACCACGCGTTGCAGAAGGTTCTGGTGTCGAAGACCCCAGTCTTCCTTGTTCTGCAGGCCTGCCTCAAACAGTTCCAGATGCTGGACCTGATGCGCAGCGAGATGGATGAAAAGAAGATGCAGAGCGGCCAGGTCATGGCCACACTCGGTCGCCACATCCATTTCAAGCGAAAGCCCATCGTCGAAAAAGCGCTGAAAAACTGGAGCGCCGCCGCCTTGGCTCGTGAGACGACCCGCTTACAGGGAGCGATTCTCCAATCGCGCCGGAGACAGAGCCTGGAGCCGAACATCGCCTTCCAGGTGCTGATGGCGACAGCCTTGCAGTCAAGCCGCTCGATGTCCTGAACTGCCGCCGACGAGGATCGCGGCACCTGAAAAGGCTAACTCAGGCTGGCGGTCTAGCGTCGTTCCAGAAGGCGGCAGATTTCTTCCAGCTGCTCCAGCGTGCGATAGCTGATCCGCACCTGGCCTCCCCCGCCGCGATGATTGATCTTCACGTCGAGGCCGAGCGAGTCGGAAAGCGTGCGCTCGAGGGCGAGCGTATCCGAGTCCTTCTGGTCGGTCCTGGCGACAGACGCGGGTTCGCTCTGTGCCTTGATATCGTTTTGCGCAAGCCGCTCCGCATCACGAACCGACATTCCCTTGGCGACGATCGTGCGGGCGAGGGAGACCGGATCGGACGTCGTGATCAGTGCACGTGCATGACCGGCGGAAAGGCTGCCGGCGGAAAGCATATCCATCACCGGCGCTGGAAGCTTGAGAAGACGCAGGCTGTTAGCCACATGGCTACGGCTCTTACCGATGATCTCGCCCAGATCGTTCTGGGTATATCCATGCTCGGCGATCAGCTGCTCGTAACCCAAGGCCTCTTCGACCGGATTGAGGTCTGAGCGCTGCACGTTCTCGACGATCGCGAGCTCGAGCGCCGTCCGGTCGTCCACATCCCGCACGATGACGGGGATATCGATGAGCCCCGCGAGCTGGGCAGCCCGCCAGCGCCGTTCACCGGCTATGATCTCGAAGCGCTCGCCTCTCGGGCGCACCACGACGGGCTGGACGATCCCGTGTTGCCTGATCGAGCTTGCGAGATCCTGCAGCTCATTCTCATCGAACTGCCGACGCGGGTTTTTCGGATTGCGTGAGACGTGTTCGATCGGCACCGCCCGATCGGGATTGACCGTCTGCTGCGCACTATTGTCCGCGGGAAGCGGCTGATCCATCTCCCCAATCAGCGCCGCCAGGCCGCGCCCGAGGCGCCGTTTCGAAAGATCGTCATTCATCGTGCTTTATCCGTCTCGTCTTATCTATCAGGCGGCCTTGCGCCTGCGCTCGCGCTGGATCACTTCGGAAGCCAGCTGAAGATAGGCCTGACTGCCCGCGCATTTCAAATCGTAAAGAATGGCTGGCTTGCCATAAGAGGGGGCTTCGGATACGCGAACATTTCGCGGAATAAGTGTATGATAGACCTTCTCTCCCAGATAGGTCCGCACATCGCTCACGACCTGCTGGGCAAGGTTGTTACGGGAATCGAACATCGTCAGCACGATTCCCTGAATATCTAGGGTCGGATTGACCGTCTGCCGCACCTGATTGACCGTTTCGAGGAGCTGGCTTAATCCCTCCAGGGCGAAGAACTCGCACTGCAGGGGAACAAGGATCGAATGAGCCGCCGCCATGGCATTCATGGTCAGAAGATTGAATGAGGGCGGGCAGTCCAGCAGAATATAGGAATAAGTGCTTGCCGCTTCGGAATTAAGGGCGCGGCGGAGCTTGAAAGCGCGATCGGGCTGCTGGGCGATTTCGGATTCGAAACCGAGAAGGTCCATCGTCGACGGCACGATGGAGAGATTGGGGACCGCCGTTTCCAACGCGGTTCCGATGACGTCGCTATAGCCCATCAGGAGATCATAGGAGGAAAGTTTCCGATCCCTGCGATCGATCCCAAGGCCGGTGCTCGCATTTCCCTGCGGGTCCAGATCAACGATCAGCACCCGCTCGCCGATCGCCGCAAGCGCGGTCGCAAGATTGATGGCTGTGGTCGTCTTACCGACACCGCCCTTCTGATTGGCAATGGTGATAATCCGGTTTTTTTCGAACATGCCGCACCTGACGACGTTGAAGTTACCTGCGCCGTAGGTTGCTTATCTCCAGAATCATGGAATCCGCTTCGACGGCGCTGGGATGTTTTATCAGATCAAACTCCCATCGACCACGTGCTTTCTCGACTTCGGCTGCGTAATCCCGCCCTTTATGGAAAAAGGCTCTTGTTTCGGTGCAGATCATTCGTCGGGAAATATAGGCAAGAAGCTGGTCCAGTTCCGCAAGCGCACGCGCGGAGATGCAGTCACAGGTCGGAATGGTAGCATCAGTATCCTCGATTCTGAGCGCATGGACAGAACCTCGAGCACCGGTTTCATTCAAGGCAATGCGCAGGAATGCCGCCTTTTTCTGGTTGCTTTCGACAAGGTGCACCCAGCCATCCCCGAGTTCCGCGAGGAAAATGGCGGTTATAACTCCCGGAAAACCTCCGCCCGAACCGAGATCCATCCACTGCAACGGCTGCGGAGCGAGCTGAAATATCTGGGCGCTGTCGGCAATATGACGCGTCCAGAGTTCATCCAGGGTGGAAGGAGCCACAAGATTTATGGACTTGGCCCATTTCTGGAACAATCGGGCAAAATGCTCCAATCGCTCCTGCGTTTCACGTGAAACACTCTTTCCGTTAAGTTGCATCAAGAGACTCGCAGCGCGCGATCGGAAGCTATATCCGCTTTCCGCAGCAGGGCCAAAATAAGCGCCAGAGCGGCAGGAGTCATTCCGTCCACCTTCGCAGCTTGCGCAAGGTTCTGCGGCGCGGCGGCGGTCAACTTCTGCCTGAGTTCGTTTGACAAACCAGGAAGACCATTGAAATCAAAGCCTTGCGGGATAATGCGCGCTTCGTCTCGCCGAACGGTGGCAATATCGGCAGCCTGGCGCTCCATATAAACCGCATAGGAGGCCTCGATCTCCAGCGCCTCGCCGACCTTTTCCGGAATCCGGCTAAGTTCCGGCCAGATCGTTTTCAGCTGTGCGAAGGTAATGTCGGGATAAGCGAGAAGATCATATCCCGAACGGCGCTGGCCATCCTGATTGAGCTTCAATCCATRACGGGATGCCTCGTTCGGAGTCAGGCTGAAATTGCGGAGCGCGTACCGCCCGGCATTCATTGACGCCTCGAAAGTATCGAATTTTTCCCTGCGGGCGGTGCCCACGATACCCAATTGGGCGCCGAGCGGCGTCAGCCTTTGATCCGCATTGTCGGCGCGGAGGGACAAACGGTATTCGGCCCGCGAAGTGAACATCCGATAGGGTTCCGTGACTCCTCGGGAAGTCAGATCATCGATCATCACGCCGATATAGGATTCGGCTCGGCTGAAGTGGTATGCACCTTCACCGCTCGTGCGGCGCGCGGCATTCATGCCCGCAACGAGGCCCTGCGCAGCCGCTTCCTCATAACCCGTCGTCCCGTTGATCTGGCCAGCAAGGAAAAGTCCCGGTATCTTCCTTACCTCCAGAGCAGGGGTTAGCTCACGCGGATCGACGTGATCGTATTCGATCGCGTAGCCCGGCTGCAGGATCGTCACCTTTTCGAGGCCCGGTATGGTGCGAATGAAAGCCTCCTGAACACCCTCCGGAAGCGATGTGGAAATGCCGTTGGGATAGACGGTGTGATCGTCCAGCCCCTCCGGCTCCAAGAAAACTTGATGACCATCGCGCTCGCCGAAGCGGACGATCTTGTCCTCGATCGACGGACAATAGCGCGGCCCCACTCCCTCGATCTGGCCGGAATACATGGCGGAGCGGTGGATATTGTCCGAGATGATCCTGTGGGTTGCATCGGTCGTGCGTGTGACGCCGCATTCTATCTGCGGATTGGTAATGCGGTCCGTCATAAAGGAGAAGGGAACCGGTTCGTCGTCCGCCGCCTGGCTGCCGATCGAATTCCAGTCGATCGTTCGCCCATCCAGGCGCGCAGGCGTTCCGGTCTTCAGGCGTCCAAGGTTGAGCCCGAACCGGGCCAGGGTCGCGGAAAGGCCGAGCGAAGGTTCCTCACCCACGCGGCCGGCCGGAATCTTCCTGTCGCCGATATGGATCAGGCCCCGCAGGAAGGTTCCCGTCGTTAGCACGGCGGCCCCGCAGGCAAAGCTCCGCCCATCCTGCAGCGAAACCTGCGTTACCCGGCCATTATCGATCGAGATATCGAAGGCATCACCCTCAATGACTGTCAGGTTATCCTGGGCGGCTATCTCTGCCTGCATGGCGAGCCGGTAAAGCTTCCGGTCAGCTTGAGTGCGAGGCCCGCGAACGGCCGGACCCTTCTTGCGGTTCAGAAGCCGGAACTGGATGCCAGCCGCGTCTGCGACACGCCCCATCAATCCGTCAAGCGCATCGACCTCGCGGACGAGATGCCCCTTGCCCAGCCCGCCAATCGCGGGATTACAGGACATGACGCCGATCGTTTCTTTCTTATGGGTGATGAGCGCAGTCCTGGCGCCCAGGCGCGCGGCAGCGCTAGCCGCTTCGCAGCCCGCATGCCCACCTCCGATAACGATCACATCATAAGCCGTCGCCATGATCGGTCCTATCCGCGGCAATCACCCGTGTTTCACGTGAATCACTTGCCGATACAGAATTGCGAAAAAATGACGTCGAGCAATTGCTCCACATCYACCCGTCCGGTGATACGGCCCAATGCGCTTGCCGCAGTCCGGAGGTTCTCGGCTCTCAAGTCGAGTTGGCTGCCATTTAGAGCTTCCTGGATCGAATTGGAAGCCTGTTTGAGAAAATCGAGGTGACGGGCGCGGCTGGGTATGGTCGATCCGGCCCATACTCTCCGGAGGTTTTCGAGAATCTTCTCCCGAAGCTCCTCCAAGCCCTCTCCTGTATGGACGGAAAGGCAGATATCATAGGCATCGGTGGTCTTGTGGCGATCAAGCTTGCTGCCGATCCGGAGAACCGGTTTTCCTTCGGGTATGATGCTTTGTTCCGGATGCGAATCGATCTCCTCCACCAGTAAGACGAGATCCGCTTCCTCCATCGCGCGCCTTGCGCGGCGAACACCTTCCTGCTCCACGAGATCGCCTGTTTCCCGTAGGCCCGCTGTGTCCACGAAGCGAACGAGATAACCTTCCATGTCGAGATCCGCATGCAGGATATCGCGCGTCGTGCCGGCGATCTCGGTCACGATCGCCACATCCCGCTTCGCAAGCGCGTTCAGCAGGCTCGATTTTCCGGCATTGGGTGGCCCGGCAATCACCACCTTGTAGCCGTCGCGGATAATCTCTCCGGATTTYGACGAATCGATATGGCTTTCGATTTCATCGCGGAGGCGAGCCATATTGCCCCAGACCTGCTCGGAAACCGATCCCGGCACATCGTCTTCATCGGCAAAATCGAGCTCCGCTTCGATGAGGGCGCGCGCGCGTGTCAGACGGTCCGCCCAGCCGGCATAGAGCGCCGATTGACCGCCGAAACCCTGCTCGGCGGCAAGTCGCCTCTGCATCTCGGTCTCGGCTAAGATCAGGTCCCCAAGGCCTTCTGCTTCCACAAGATCGAGCTTGCCGTTTTCGAATGCCCTCCGCGAAAATTCCCCGGCCTCGGCCATCCGAAGCCCTTCCATATAGCCAAGCTCGGCGAACACCGCGGAAACCACCGCCTTGCTGCCATGCAGGTGGAATTCGACGCAATCTTCACCCGTGAACGAATTGGGAGAAGGGAAAACCATCACAAGCGCCTGGTCGAGCAGCAGGCCGTTACGGCTCCGAATCATTTTCAATTGCGCAAGCCGCGGCTCCGGCAGCGTGCCCGCAAGCGCTCGTGCCGCGATGAAGGCGGAAGGGCCGCTTATCCTGATCACGGCAACGCCGGCGGGAAGGTTACCGCTGGAAAGGGCAAATATCGTATCGACGGGACTGGGCATGATTTTCGAACCGTTAAATCAAAAAAGCGCCCGACCAATGGCCGAGCGCTTTGCAAAGCGGAATCCGGCTAAGGATCAGGTATTCATCGAGTCGAAGAAGTCACCATTGTTCTTCGTCTGCTTCAGCTTGTCGATCAGGAACTCGATCGCATCGGTCGTTCCCATCGGCGCGAGAATACGACGAAGGACGAAAATCTTCTGAAGATCCTGGCGCGGCACCAGCAGATCTTCCTTGCGGGTACCCGATTTGAGGATATCCATCGCCGGGAAGATGCGCTTGTCGGCCACCTTGCGGTCAAGGACGATTTCCGAGTTGCCCGTACCCTTGAACTCTTCGAAGATGACTTCGTCCATGCGGCTGCCGGTATCGATGAGCGCGGTCGCGATGATGGTGAGCGAGCCGCCTTCCTCGATATTGCGGGCGGCGCCAAAGAAACGCTTCGGACGCTGCAGCGCGTTGGCATCCACACCACCGGTCAGAACCTTGCCGGACGAGGGCACGACCGTGTTGTAGGCGCGCCCGAGGCGGGTAATCGAATCGAGCAGGATGACGACGTCACGTCCATGCTCGACGAGACGCTTGGCCTTCTCGATCACCATCTCGGCGACCTGGACGTGACGAACCGCCGGCTCGTCGAAGGTTGAGGAGACTACTTCGCCGCGCACGGAGCGCTGCATGTCGGTCACTTCCTCCGGACGCTCGTCGATCAGAAGAACGATGAGATAGCATTCCGGATGATTGGCGGTGATGGAATGAGCGATGTTCTGCAGGAGAACGGTCTTACCGGTGCGCGGCGGCGCAACGATCAGTCCGCGTTGTCCTTTGCCGAGCGGCGCCACGAGATCTATGACGCGGGCGGAAAGATCCTTGGAAGTTGGAACGTCGAGTTCCATCTTGAACCGCTCGTTCGGATAGAGCGGCGTCAGATTGTCGAAGTGAACCTTGTGGCGGATCTTTTCCGGATCGTCGAAATTGATCGTGTTGACCTTCAGAAGGGCAAAGTAGCGCTCGCCTTCCTTGGGCCCACGGATCGGGCCTTCCACCGTATCGCCGGTCTTCAGCGAGAAACGGCGGATCTGGGAAGGAGAGATGTAGATATCGTCGGGACCCGGC
Source organism: Rhizobium sp. LCM 4573 (assembly GCF_001854865.1). Lineage (GTDB taxonomy): Bacteria > Pseudomonadota > Alphaproteobacteria > Rhizobiales > Rhizobiaceae > Neorhizobium. Next base: position 118,680 of record NZ_MDDW01000007.1, read on the forward strand.
AGGTAGTTGGCATTGGCCGAACGCAAGAAACCGAATCCATCCTGCAAGACCTCGACCACGCCTTCGCCGATGATCTCGACGTCCTGGCTCGCCAGTACCTTGAGGATTGCGAACATCAGCTCCTGCTTGCGCATCGTGCTGGCGTTCTCGACCTCGAGCGATTCGGCAAAGGTCAGCAAATCGGTCGGCGATTTGTTTTTGAGTTCTTGAAGCTTCATTTCAGCCATGAAGGGGGACCATGTTGAGATTTTAAGGGGGAAGCGAGGCGTGTAAGGGAAATTCGCCACCGCGGAAAATGATCCGGGAGCGATGAGATTAACACGCATGCCACGAGATGAGATGGGGCGAAAATAGCGACTCATGGAAATCGCCGCAAGAGGGGGAAGAGCAAATCTTCCTCAACAAACCGCGACAGATCTACACTGTCAGAATGGCTTGACGACGACCAGGATCACGATGGCGATCATCAGCAGGGTCGGCAGCTCGTTCATCAGCCGCCAATAACGCGCGGATCTGCGGGGGCCRTCGACGGCGAAATTCCGCATCGCGCGGCTGAAGATCACGTGCACGATCGTCATCAGAACCACGAGCGCGATCTTGGCATGCAGCCAGCCGCCGCGAAATCCGTAGACGTCCCAGGCGAGATAGAGTCCGAATATCCAGGTCAGCATCATCGCCGGGTTCATGATGATCTTGAGCAATCGCCGTTCCATCACCTTGAAGGTCTCGGATTGCTGTGAACCGGGCTCGGCATCGCTGTGATAGATGAAAAGCCGCGGCAGGTAGAAGAGCCCCGCCATCCAGGAGATCACCGCGATCACGTGGAAGGCCTTGACCCAGAGATAGAAATTTTCCGGCTGCCAGAAATACAGCACCGCCAGAATGCCCGCGAAAACCGCAAGGGCTGTAGAGGCCCGCACCGCTGCCCGGCTGCCGGCCTTTTCCGATACCTGTTTCTCGATTTCCGYCATGGCCGCATCCCCCGTACGCGCTCCACAAGCTCCGCCACATGGGCGGGATCGGCTTCCGGCGTGATGCCGTGGCCGAGATTGAAGATCAGCGGTCCATTGCCCAGCGCCTGCAGTATGGCATCGACCCCCTCGGTCAGCGAGAGGCCTCCGGCTACCACTCGCATCGGATCGAGATTGCCCTGCACCGGCCCCTCTTTTTGCAGCTCCGCGGCGAAGGAAAGCGGTACGGACCAATCAAGCCCGATCGCATCCGCGCCGGTCTTCCGGCGATAGTCCTTGAGGTTCATGCCGGCACCCTTGGCGAATGCGATGATCCTTGCTTGCGGCCGGCGGTTCCGCACGATTTCGATCATCCGGGAAACCGGCTTGACGGCATAGGCATCGAATTCCCGCTCGCCCAGCACCCCGGCCCAGGAATCGAAGATCTGCACGGCATCGGCGCCGGCATCGATCTGTTCGATCAGATATTCGGCCGAAATCTCCGCAAGGAAGCTCAGAAGCTGTTCGAAGGCCTGCGGAAAGCGATAGGCAAAGAGACGGGCGGGGGCCTGGTCCGGCGTCCCGCGGCCGGCAATCATGTAGGTTGCGACCGTCCAGGGGGCGCCGCAAAAGCCGAGCAGGGCGGTTTCATCCGGCAGTTCCTTCCTCAGCCGCCGCACGGCCTCTATCACCGGAGCGAGATGATCCAGGACACCGTCACCCTTCAGGAGCCCGATGTCTCCTTCACCGATCGGGTCCATGCGCGGTCCTTCGCCTTCCACGAAGCGAACGTTCCGCTTCAAGGCATCGGGAATGACCAGGATGTCGGAAAAGAGAATTGCCGCATCGAAGCCATACCGGCGGATCGGCTGCAGCGTCACCTCGACGGCAAGCTCCGGCGAATAACAGAGATCGAGGAAGCCCCCGGCCTTTGCGCGTGTCTCACGATATTCGGGGAGATAGCGCCCTGCCTGTCTCATGAGCCAGATCGGAGGAGGGCTTACCGTTTTTCCCTCCAGCACTTCGACGATCTTCCGGGGTGCGCCGGTCAATGTGTTMTCCCCAAATAAAAAAAGGAAATTTGAATAGGTTTCTATTTCTTAGAGTCGGTGGGTAGCAAGGATTAAACGCAGCTCACAGAAAACGCGACGATCTGCCGCCACCGCGAAAGAAAGATGAAAAACAGCTTCGCGATTCCTTCGCTCTTGTGGAGAAAGTGGATTTCACTTGGGATTCCAGAATGATAGCTATGTTGAAGTTGGTGGCTTGGCTGTGGGAAAGGTGTGGAAGCTTTGAAAGCTATCACAACTAATCCCCACAAATCACAAGAAGCCGAATTCCCCATGAACCGGAACACCGAATGTGGAAAACCATACAGTTTTCCCGCATGCTGAAGTCCGGGCCGGAGACCTCGTCCACACTCTCCCAGGTTTTCAACAAAGRGCAAGGATTAGCGTGGAGAACAAAAAAAACTTCTTCCATCTGCATCTCATTTCTGACTCCACGGGAGAGACCCTCATCTCCGCGGGGCGGGCTGCTTCCGTTCAATTTCAGTCGTCCATGGCGATCGAACACGTCTATCCTTTGATTCGAAATCGCCAGCAGCTCCTGTCGGTTTTGGATGCGGTGGATCGCGAACCCGGCATCCTGCTCTACACTCTGGTCGATCAGGAACTGGCAGCGCTTCTCGATGGGCGCTGCCGAGAGCTCGGCATTCCCTGCGTCAACGTGCTGGAACCGATCATGGCCACTTTTCAGGCCTATCTCGGCGCGCCTTCCCGCCGCCGGGTGGGGGCGCAGCATGCCTTGAATGCTGATTATTTCGCACGCATCGAAGCGCTGAACTTCACCATGGATCACGATGATGGCCAGATGCCGGAGGATTACGACGAGGCGGATGTGGTGCTGGTCGGCGTGAGCCGTTCGTCGAAAACACCGACAAGCATCTATCTCGCCAACCGAGGCATCAAGACCGCCAATATCCCGATCGTGCCGGGCATGGAGCTTCCCGAAAATCTGTTCCGTGCCACGCGCCCGCTGATCGTCGGCCTGGTGGCGACCACCAACCGTATCTCCCAGGTTCGCGAAAACCGTGAACTCGGAACCACGCAAGGCTTTGACCGGCAGCATTATACCGATCGCGCGGCCATCAACGAGGAACTGAAATATGCCCGCGCTCTCTGCGCCCGCCACAATTGGCCGGTCATTGACGTCACACACCGCTCGATCGAAGAGACAGCGGCGGCCATCGTTGCGCTGCGCCTGAAGCTGCGCTAAGCGAAGCGATCATCCGAGGGAGGATATATATTGAATCTGCCCATCGTGCTGGCGTCCTCCAGCCCCTTCCGCCGTATGCTGATGGAGAATGCCGGGCTGAATTTTGATGCCCGCGCCGCCGATATCGATGAACGGGTGATCGAAGCCGGTCTTGGAGATGYAGCGCCGGATGAGATTGCCGCCGCGCTCGCGCTCGCGAAAGCAGAAGATRTCAGCCGGCACGTCCCCGGCGCGCTGGTGATCGGCTCCGACCAGACCATGTCGCTTGGGGCTCGCGTCTATCACAAGCCGAAGAGCCTTGCCGAGGCTCGCGAAAACCTGCTCTCGCTCTCTGGAAAGACGCATCGCCTGAACAGCGCGATCGCGCTGGTGCGTGATGGTTCCACGCTGTGGCGGCATGTTGCCCATGCGGATCTCACGGTGAGGACGCTTTCGGAGGATTTCGTCGATCGCTATCTCGCAAGCGTCGGCCACAAGGCCTTTTCCAGTGTCGGCGCCTATCAGCTGGAAGGCGAAGGCATCCAGCTCTTCTCGGCGATAGAAGGTGATTACTTCACCATTCTCGGCCTGCCTATGCTGCCGCTTCTGGCAAAGCTCCGCGAAATTGGAGCGATTGATGGATGATTCACGTGAAACAATCATGGTTAAAGCATTCGTAACGGGCTGGCCGATCCGGCATTCGCGCTCTCCGCTCATCCACGGATATTGGCTGAAGCAGCTTGGACTTGAAGGTGATTATCGCGCCGAAGCGGTAAGCGAGGAAGACTTCCCTCGCTTCATCGAAAGCCTCAAAAATGGCACCTCGGGCTATCGGGGCGGCAATGTCACCATCCCRCACAAGGAGGCCGCCTACCGTCTGGCGGATCGGCCGGATGCGCTGGCGGAAGAACTCGGAGCCTCCAACACCCTGTGGATGCATGAAGGCCTGCTCCATGTGACCAATACCGATGGCCATGGTTTCGTTGCCAATCTGGACGACCGGCATCCCGGCTGGGATCGCGCGACCCGCGCGGTGGTGCTTGGTGCGGGCGGCGCAAGCCGGGCGGTCATCCAGGCGATCCGCGATCGCGGCATCGGTGAAATCCATGTGGTGAACCRCACGGTCGCGCGCGCCCGGGAACTGGYCGATCGCTTCGGCCATAAGGTTCATGCCCATCCCTCCGGAGCCCTCGGCGAAGTCATGGAGGGTGCCGGGCTTTTCGTGAACACAACATCCCTTGGCATGGATGGCGGGGAGGTGCCGCATGTCGATTTCTCGAGGCTGGCGGAAGACGCGGTGGTGACGGATATCGTTTACGTGCCGCTGAAGACGCCGCTTCTCGTCCAGGCGGAAGAGCAGGGCTTTGCAACTGTCGACGGGCTCGGCATGCTGCTGCACCAGGYCGCTCCCGGATTCGAGAAATGGTTCGGTATGCGCCCGAAGGTTGATCAGGCGCTGCGCGATCTCGTCATTGCCGACATGGAAGCGCACGGATGATCATCATCGGCCTCACCGGTTCCATCGGCATGGGAAAATCGACGACTGCGAAAATGTTCGCGGAAGCCGGCATACCGGTGAACGATGCCGATGCGGTGGTGCATGATCTTTACCGCGGCGAGGCGGTTCGGCCGGTAGGAGATGCTTTTCCGGGAGTGGTGAAGGAAGGCGTGGTGGATAGGCAGGAGCTGAGCCGCCGGCTTGCCGGCGATCCGGCAGCGCTTCGCCGCCTCGAATCGATCGTTCATCCGCTAGTCCGCAAGCGGGAGGCGGAATTTCTCGCGCGTCACCGTGCCCTCAATTCCGACATGGTCCTCCTCGATATACCGCTCCTCTTCGAAGCGGGCGGTGAAGCGCGGGTGGATGTCATCGTTGTCGTCACATGCGATCCGCAGATCCAGCGTGAAAGAGTGCTTGCGCGACCCAACATGACCGAGGAAAAATTAGACATGATTCTCTCCCGGCAGATGCCGGATGCGGAGAAGCGCAAGCGAGCCGATTTCTTGGTCGATACCGGGCACGGCATGGAAGCGGCGAGAGCCAGGGTGGAAGAAATCATCACCACCCTTCGGTCAGGCATAACGAGCGGGAAAGATCATGCGTGAGATCATCTTCGATACGGAAACGACGGGACTGGAATCGAAGTTCGACCGTATCATCGAGATCGGCGGCATAGAGCTCATCAACAATTTCCCGACCGGCAATACGCTGCATCTCTACATCAATCCCGGCGACCGCAAGGTCCATCCGGATGCACTCGCAGTGCACGGTATCACCGACGAGTTCCTGAAGGATAAGCCGAGCTTCGGCGATGTCGTCGGGCAGATCGTCGAATTCTTCGATGGCGCCAAGTGGATCGCTCATAACGCCAACTTCGATATCGGCTTCGTGAATGCGGAGTTCGAAAGGCTCGGCCTCCCGCCGGTCACGATGGACAGGGTGGTGGACACGCTGGCGCTCGCGCGCCGGAAGCATCCGATGGGCCCCAATTCGCTTGATGCGCTCTGCCGGCGCTACGGCATCGACAATACCCACCGTACCAAGCACGGCGCGCTCCTCGACTCCGAACTTCTTGCCGAAGTCTATATCGAGATGACCGGCGGCCGTCAGGCGGCGCTCGGCCTGACAGGCATCGAGCAATCGGCGACCGTGATTGAAATCGAGGAAATGGTGGTCGGCACCACCGGCCGTCCCCGCCCGCTTGCCCCCCGCCTCACGGAAGAGCAGCTTGAAGCGCATCAGGCGCTCGTCGCATCGCTCGGGCAGAAGGCGATCTGGGCGAAATACGATGCGGCGGAAACAAAAAGCCCGGACGTTCAAGTCCGGGCTTCCTGAAGTTCTCTGTAAGAGAAGGCGGCGCTTAGCTGTTCAGCGGCTGAACCTTCGCGCGGGCCTGTTCTTCGGCCACGCGGCGGGCGAACATCTGCGCGAAGTCGATCGGATCGATCAAGAGCGGCGGGAAGCCGCCATTGCGCGTCACATCGGCGATGATCTGCCGTGCGAAGGGGAAGAGAAGCCGCGGGCATTCGATGAAGAGCACGGGCAGCATGTGTTCCTGCGGGAAACCGGAAATGCGGAAGACGCCGCCATAGACGAGTTCCACGGCGAAGACCACCTTGTCGTCTTCCTTGGCCTCGGCATTCAGCGACAGAACCACGTCGAAATCCGTGTCCGAAAGCGGATTGGCGTTCACGTTCACATTGATGTTGATCGCCGGGGCCTTGTCACGGGCCTGCAGGGAGCGCGGCGCGCCCGGATTTTCGAAGGAAAGATCCTTGGTATATTGCGCAAGGATGTTGAGCGACGGGCTTGCTGCTTTGGTGTCTTCGTTGGCCATGAGATTCCTCGCGACTTTGAATTTTGAGGCGCTCTAGCATTTCGRCCCCGGCCTTACAACCCTTGCAGCCGCAGCGGCGACTTGGGTATCATTCTTCCTCCCGCTTCCGCCGGGACCAAGGGGAAGAGGGATTGGGCTCGCGCGTGTAATCCCCTTCGTCGAGATCGACGACCTGGCCGGGGCCGCCGCCCTTGCCGGAAGGCTCGCGCGTCTGGCGGTAGCCTCCGCGGCCAGATGGGCCGAGGATGACGACGTGCCGGCCGATCGCCGACCAGACGAGACGCCGCACGAACGGGATGAACAGCGCAAGCCCGATGATGTCGGTGATGAAGCCCGGAAGCAGCAGCAGGATCCCGGCCACCACGATCATCGCCGCGTCCACCAGGGTTTCGCCCGGCAGGCGGCCTTCCCGGCTCTCGGCGGAAAGCTGCCGGAGAATGTGGAGCCCCTGGCTTCTGAGCAGAAGCGCGCCTGCAACCGCCGTCAGGATCACCAGCCCCAGGGTCGCCCAAAGCCCGATCGTCCGGCCGACGAGGACGAACCCGGCGATTTCGGCCAGCGGCAGTCCAATGAGGATGAGCGGCACGATGAATAGACGCATATGTTAGTCGTTCCTCCAGGTAATAGGCTCGTAACAGCATCGCCATTTGAATGATTGGCGGATGCGGACTATATGAGAAAACACGCTTTGGATTTAAACGGCAATTGCGGGTGAAGATGGGCTCGAACGACTTTATAACTCTCTTTTTTCTGGTCGCGGCAGTTCTGATCTTCCTGCAGCTGCGCAGCGTGCTTGGCCGGCGTACCGGAAACGAGAAGCCGCCGTTCGATCCGTTCAGTCCTCGCGACGTCGCAAGGGCGCCGGGCGGCGATGACGGCAAGGTCGTGACGCTTCCCCGCCGCGATGCCCAGGAGGAGGAAGAGCGTTTCGCCGATATCGATACCTTTGCCAAGCCCGRCACGCCGCTCAACGCCTCGCTGCGGGATATTGCCAAGGCCGATGCCTCCTTCAAGCCGAAGGAATTTCTGAACGGCGCGAAAATGGCCTATGAAATGATCGTCATGGCTTTTGCCGATGGCGACCGGAAGACCTTGAAGGGCCTGCTGTCGAAGGAGGTCCATGACGGCTTCGACGCGGCGATTTCGGAACGCGAGGCGAGGGGCGAGGTGGTGAAGTCCACCTTCGTCGGCATCGAGAAGGCCGATATCACCAATGCCACGATCAAGGATTCCGAAGAGCAGGTGACGTTGCGCATCGTCAGCCAGCTCATTTCCGCGACCTATGACAAGGCCGGCACGCTCATCGAGGGCGACCAGGAGACCGTCGCGGAGGTCACCGACATCTGGACCTTCGCCCGCGACATTCGCTCACGCGATCCGAACTGGAAGCTGATCGCCACTGAATCCGAGCAATGACCGCTGCTTTGCCGGATTTCTCGCTTCGTCCGGTTTCCTTTTCCGCTCTTGCGGGGTGGGAGGACGATGATCCGTCACCGCTTTTCCCTGGCCTTCGCGCCTRCCTGGAACATATCAGTTCCGTCAAGCCCTATCGCACCGGCTCCCTCGGACTGACGAGCGGTGATCTCGAGCCGCTGCTGGAAGCCGCGTCCGTTTTCCAGCCTCATGATGCCGCTTCCGCGCGCGCCTTCTTCGAAGAGCACTGCACGCCATTCCTGATAAGCCGAGCAGATGCGCGCCGCGGCTTCGTCACCGGCTTCTACGAGCCGGAAATCGAAGTCCGCGCGACGCGCGACGCGGTCTGGAAATTTCCCTTCTACCGTCGCCCCGACGATCTGGTCGATCTCGACGATGTCAGCCGTCCCCACGGCATGGATCTTTCCTATGCCTTCGGGCGGCTGGAGAACGGCATCGTCACACCCTATCCGGATCGCGAGGCGATTGATCGCGGTTTTCTCGAGGGGCGGGGATTGGAGATCGCCTGGGCGAAATCGAAGGTCGATGTTTTCTTCGTGCACATCCAGGGCGCGGCGCGCTTAAAGTATCCGGATGGTACGACCCGGCGGATCACTTATGCCGCCAAGGCCGGCCATCCCTTTTCGCCGATCGGGCGCCTGCTGATCGATCGCGGCGAGATCGATGCCGCCACCGTTTCCATGCAGAGCATTCGCGTCTGGCTCGCGGAGAATCTGGCTAAGGTCGATGAAGTCCTCTGGCATAACCGTTCCTATATCTTCTTCCGGGAAGCGGAAGTGGATGATCCGGCGCTCGGACCGGTCGCGGCGGCCAAGGTGCCGCTGATCCCGAACCGTTCGCTGGCGGTGGACCGGTCGATACACACTTTCGGTTTTCCCTTCTTCATCCGCTCGGAGACTTTGACCCATCTCGATGCAGGCAGCCCCTTCGCGCAGCTCATGCTTGCGCTCGATACCGGTTCGGCGATCCTCGGCCCTTCGCGCGGCGATATCTTCACGGGTTCGGGAGACGCCGCCGGCGAGGCCGCCGGCACGGTGCGCAACGAGGCGGATTTTCATATCCTTGTCCCGAAAGCGGCGGCAGGCAGGTTTGGCGCATGAAGAGCGGTCGTAAATTGGATCCGGAAGAGCGGATCCTCTGGGGCAAGGTGGCGAAGAGCACCCATGCCTTGCCGGGGCGCATGAAGGAAATCCTCGAATTCGAGGAGGAGCTGGCGGCGGAGCGTGCCGCGGCCGAGGCTGCAAAGCCCAAGCCCGCGCATCCCCCAGAAGAGCAGGCGCTTGCCCCACCGGTGCCGCGGCCAAAGCGCCAGGCCGGCATCCATCATCCGCTTGAAAGACCGGTGAAGAAGAAGCTTGCCAAGGGAAATTTGCCTATCGAGGCGCGCATCGATCTGCACGGCCTTTTTCAGGGGGAGGCACATGACTTGCTTCTCGACTTCCTCTTCCGCGCCCACGACCGGGGGCTGCGCCATGTGCTTGTCATCACCGGCAAGGGCAGTTCGCTCGGCAGCGAGGGCGCACTTCGCCGCGCGGTGCCGTTATGGTTCTCGAAGCCGGAATTCCGCTTTCTGATCTCCTCCTATGAGCCGGCTGCGCGTCATCACGGCGGCGAGGGCGCCATGTATGTACGCCTTGCCCGCCATAGGGGAGGGGAACGCTGATGACACCCTTCGGCCAGGCGCTGCGGAATTTGCGGGCCCGTAAGGGCGTGACCCAGAGCGAGATGGCTCGGGCGATCGGTGTTTCACCGGCCTATCTTTCGGCACTGGAGCATGGCCGGCGCGGAAGGCCGAGCTTCGATTTCCTTCAGCGTGTCGCGGGTTATTTCAACATCATCTGGGATGAAGCCGAGGATCTCTTCCTCCTGGCCGAGGCCTCCCATCCCCGCATAGTGCTCGATACGGCCGGACTGGGGCCGAAATATACCGCTTTTGCCAATCGCCTCGCCCGCGAGATTCGCACTTTGCCGAGCGATGTGGTAGACGAGATGGAGAAACTTTTGGATAAGGCCTCTATCCGGCGCTGAGTTGCTGCTGCATCCCCTCCTTTCTGCCGCATTCGGCTGGTCTTAACCTTTAGAAACCGCCTTGAATTCCCTATATTCGAGAGTGAAAAAGGCTGGTGATTCGCTTGCGGCGATCGCCTCCTCTCGATCAGATGGAAAGTTCTTTGATGACCGATACACCCGCAAGCCTGAACGACGCGAGCACAGAATACGGCGCCGATTCGATCAAGGTCCTGAAGGGCCTCGATGCCGTCCGCAAGCGTCCGGGCATGTATATCGGCGATACCGATGACGGTTCCGGCCTGCACCACATGGTCTATGAAGTGGTGGACAATGCGATCGATGAAGCATTGGCCGGCCATGCGGATATCGTTACCGTTACCCTTAATCCGGATGGCTCGGTATCGGTGACCGACAATGGCCGCGGCATCCCCACGGCTATCCACAGYGGCGAGGGTGTGTCGGCCGCGGAAGTCATCATGACGCAGCTCCATGCGGGCGGAAAGTTCGACCAGAATTCCTACAAGGTCTCCGGCGGCTTGCATGGCGTCGGCGTCTCGGTTGTCAACGCGCTTTCGGTTTGGCTGAAACTGCGCATCCGGCGCAGTGGCGAAATCCATGAGATGAGCTTCACGCACGGGGTGGCGGATGCTCCCCTGAAAGTAGTCGGGGAATACGAGGGCCGTTCCGGCACCGAAGTCACCTTCCTGCCTAGTCCCGAAACCTTTTCCATGGTCGAGTTCGACTATAACACGCTCGAACATCGCCTGCGTGAACTCGCCTTCCTGAATTCGGGCGTTCGCATCCTGCTCACCGACAAGCGCAAGTCGGATGTCCGGCAAGAGGAGCTGCTCTATGACGGCGGTCTGGAAGCCTTCGTCCRCTATCTCGATCGCGCCAAGAAATCGCTGGTCGATAAGCCGGTGGCGATCAAGGGAGAGAAGGACGGCATTTCCGTGGAAGTGGCGCTCTGGTGGAACGACAGCTACCACGAAAACGTGCTCTGCTTCACCAACAACATTCCGCAGCGCGACGGCGGCACCCATATGGCTGGCTTCCGCGCCGCGCTCACCCGTCAGGTCACCTCCTATGCCGATACTTCCGGCATCATCAAGAAGGAGAAGGTGACGCTGCAGGGCGAAGACTGCCGTGAAGGCCTGACGGCCGTTCTTTCCGTCAAGGTTCCGGACCCGAAGTTCTCGTCGCAGACCAAGGACAAGCTTGTTTCCTCGGAAGTACGTCCGGTCGTCGAAAGCCTCGTCAACGAGGCGCTGAGCACCTGGTTCGAGGAGCATCCGGCGGAAGCCAAGGTCCTGGTCGGCAAGGTGGTGGAAGCCGCCGTCGCCCGCGAGGCGGCCCGCAAGGCCCGCGAGCTCACCCGCCGCAAGGGCGCTCTCGATATCGCCTCGCTTCCCGGCAAGCTCGCCGATTGTTCGGAACGTGATCCGGCCAAATCGGAACTCTTCCTCGTCGAGGGCGACTCCGCCGGCGGCTCGGCAAAGCAGGGCCGCTCGCGCGAAAGCCAGGCGATCCTGCCGCTGCGCGGCAAGATCCTCAATGTCGAGCGCGCCCGCTTCGACAAGATGCTCTCCAGCCAGGAGATCGGCACGCTGATCACAGCGCTCGGCACCTCGATCGGCAAGGACGAGTTCAACGCGGACAAGCTGCGCTACCACAAGATCATCATCATGACGGACGCCGACGTCGACGGCGCTCACATCCGCACTCTGCTGCTCACCTTCTTCTTCCGCCAGATGCCGGAACTGATCGAGCGCGGCCACCTCTTCATTGCCCAGCCGCCTCTCTACAAGGTCACCCGCGGCAAGTCCGTCCAGTACCTGAAGGATGAGAAGGCGCTGGACGAATATCTGATCAGCGCCGGCATAGAAGAGGCGCGCCTGACGCTTGGCTCCGGTGAGGTTCGCGTCGGTCAGGACCTGCGTGAGGTGATCCAGGACGCGCTTCGCCTCCGCTCGCTCTTAAGCGGTCTGCATTCCCGCTACAGCCGTCCGATCATCGAGCAGGCGGCCATTTCCGGCGCACTCAACCCGGAGCTCACCGATAATCGCGAGCGTGCCCAGCAGACGGCTGACGAAGTCGCCCGCCGGCTGGACCTCATCGCCGAGGAGACGGAGCGCGGTTGGTCGGGCCATGTTACCGGCGAAGGCGGTCTCCGCTTCGAGCGCATGGTGCGCGGCGTCAAGGAAGTCGCGGTCCTCGATGTCGCCCTCATCGGCTCGGCCGATGCGCGGCATATCGACCAGATGACCCGCCGCCTGCAGGAAATCTACAGCACGCCGCCCGTCCTTTCCCGCAAGGAAGGCGAGCAGGAAATCTCCGGACCTATCGCCCTTCTGGAAGCCATCTTCGCGTCTGGACGCCGGGGTCTGTCCATGCAGCGCTACAAGGGTCTTGGCGAGATGAACGCCGAACAGCTCTGGGAGACGACGCTCGATCCGAACGTCCGCTCCCTCCTGCAGGTGAAGGTTTCCGATGCAACCGATGCCGACGGCCTCTTCTCGCGCCTGATGGGCGATGAGGTGGAGCCCCGCCGCGAGTTCATCCAAGACAATGCGCTCAGCGTCGCAAACCTCGATATCTGATCGAGCCAGGTTTCACGTGAATCTCTTTTCAGGCTGGATTCACGTGAAACCGCAGCATCTGCTCAATCTGCCGAGCCGGTGAACCTTCCCTCGAAAGCCACTTCGGCAAGCGGCTTGCGCTTGCTCGGAACCTCGCGTTCGCGGATATCCTCCGGCAGCGTGTCCTTGTCTGCGAGATGGCCGATCGCGACCGCGGCCTCCACCCGGTAACCGTCCGGAACGCCGAGCACGTCCATGGCCTTCTCGCGGCTCATTCCCTCCATGCCATGGGCGTAGAGCCCGAGCTTCATCGTCTGGGCGGCGAGCGAGAACCAGGCGGCACCCGTGTCGAAGGCATGGGTATGGGCATGCCGCCGCTCGCCCGTGGAGGAGAGCCGGTAGGTTTTGGAGATCAGGATGATAAGGGCGGATGCGTTCTTCGCCCAGCGCTGGTTGCTTTCAACGAGGATGTCGAGAAGCACGTCGAAATCCGGTGTTCCCTTGAGCGCGTAGACGAAGCGCCATGGCTGGCCATTGCCGGAGGAGGGGGCCCAGTGGGACGCATCCAGAATGGTCAGCATCGTCTCTTTGCTTATGGACTCGCCGGTAAAGGCGCGGGGCGACCAGCGCTTCAGGAAAAAGGCATCGATCGGATATTCGGATTGGCGGCTGTTGGCGCTGGTCATGGGTTTCCTTGCAAGCTCGAACATGATTGTGGAGAGCGGCAGGATAAGCCAGGCGGGGGAAAAATCGAACAGCGTTTTCGATGCTGCCGCAAGTACCTTTTGGCAGGCGCAGAAGCCTGCGCCTGAATCCGGCTATCGTCGTCTTAGAAAGCGTTCGCGATCAGCTTCAGGACGAAAACCCAGAACACCAGACAAGCCGTAATCATGCCGATCCATACCGGCACGAAGATGTGGAGTGGGTATCTTTCGACCCCCGTATCGCCGATCACCGGACGGTGGTTCAGACGTGCATGGGAAGTCTTGTTCAATTCCGCGACGGACATGACCGCACCTGCCTTTCTGCCCAAAGGCATTTTCTGAGAAGGCTGCACCGGCCTAACTGGATGAATTCACATCGGCCCGGCAGCCGTTAAATGACGCCGGAAACGGAACAAATCACGCCGAATTGGTTCCGTTTCGGTAGGGTTTCGGCCGGAGGAGCAGGCATTCCGCCCTATCCATTAGAAAAAACAGGAAATGAAAGCTTCCGAATCGGAAGCGATTTTCCCGCCGGAACGATCACAGGTCCGGGTGTCCGTAACCGTTTCGGCAGCGAATCGGATTAAGTTGCCGAACCGCGAAAATTGCGGCCGGCCGGCTACGGGGAAAGGCGATTGCCGAAGGAGGTTTGGCGGAACGGAAGGGTGACGACTGGCGGGCAGCCACCCTTCCGGCCGCTTGCTGCCCGCAATGCATGAACAAGTCGGGCAGAAGCTTGTGGGCGCCCGGTCTCAGGCGCCTTGCTGGAAAACCCGCGCCATATGAAGGCAAGTCCTGGAAACGTCACCAAGGATCATTCCCAATCTGGGAGAGATCTCGGTCGTTTCGGGGATACCAGCCACCTATCCTATTGAGAATACGGATTATATTTCCTTCAGGATCGGGAATGATTTTCCCTGTGGCTTCCGTGGTGCAGCCGGCATCTTGCGGGAAAGGGGAACGGTTGGGGCCGCAATTGGTCGTGACAAGCAAAATAGGATCGTCCATAACGCCACCTGTCTGACAATCGGAGGAGTTTCCCTTGAAACTGATGCGCATCGGCCAGCCGGGCCAGGAAAAGCCGGCACTTCTCGACAACGACGGCAAGATCCGCGATCTGTCCGGCCATGTGGCCGACATCGCCGGCGAGGCAATTTCTCCGGAGGGATTGGCAAGGATCGCGGCCCTCGATCCGAAAAACCTGCCAGAGCTTTCGGCAGGCCGGATCGGYGCCTGCGTCGCCGGCACGGGCAAGTTCATCTGCATCGGGCTGAATTTCTCCGATCATGCTGCGGAGACGGGCGCTACCGTGCCGCCGGAGCCGGTCATCTTCATGAAGGCCACGTCGGCGATCTGCGGCCCGAACGACGAAGTGCTGATCCCGCGCGGTTCCGAAAAGACCGATTGGGAAGTCGAGCTCGGCGTCGTCATCGGCAAGACGGCAAAATACGTTTCGGAAGCCGAGGCCATGGATTATGTCGCCGGCTATTGCGTCTCCCATGACGTTTCCGAGCGCGCCTTCCAGACCGAGCGCTCCGGCCAGTGGACCAAGGGCAAGTCCTGCGACACCTTCGGCCCGATCGGCCCCTGGCTCGTCACCAAGGATGAGATCGCCGATCCGCAGAACCTCGGAATGTGGCTGAAGGTCAACGGCGAGACCATGCAGAACGGCTCCTCCAGGACCATGGTCTATGGCGTCGCCTTCCTGGTCTCCTATCTCAGCCAGTTCATGTCGCTGCATCCGGGCGATGTCATTTCCACCGGCACGCCTCCCGGCGTCGGCCTCGGCATGAAGCCGCCGCGCTTTCTCAAGGCCGGTGATGTCGTCGAGCTCGGCATCGAAGGACTTGGCACTCAGAAGCAGACCTTCGTCGCCGACGCCTGAGCGATTCCCGCCGCTATATGAGGTTCAGCGGGAGAGGGTGGGGCATCCACCCTCTCCCGCGAACCACATAGCCGGAAGCGTTCTTGATGTTGCGCCGCAATAGAAAACTGATAGTTTATTGAGCGCTTGCTGCTGTGCCGATGGGTATGACGAAATCGTCGAAAATGCTTTCGGACGTGATGAAGGGTGGCAATTCGATGTTCTACCAGCTCTACGAATTGAATCATGCCGCCATGGCGCCCGTCCGTGCGGCGGCGGATGCCATGCGTCTTGCTTACGAGAACCCGCTCAATCCCTATTCCCAGACGACGATGGGCCGCGCCCTTGCGGCGGGGCTCGAGGTTTTCGAGCGTATGACGCGCCGTTATGCCAAGCCTTCCTTCGGTCTCCCTTCGACCGTGGTGGATGGCGAGGCAGTCGCCGTCACGGAGGAGATCGTCTGGGCAAAGCCCTTCTGCAATCTCCTGCATTTCCGGCGCGAGCTGCCGGCTGATCGCGCGCCGGATCAGAAGATCCTGCTGGTCGCGCCCATGTCCGGCCACTATGCCACATTGCTGCGCGGCACCGTGGAAACGCTTTTGCCGCATGCGGAAATCTATATCACCGATTGGGTCGATGCCCGCATGGTGCCGCTCTCGGATGGCAGCTTCGATCTCGATGATTACATCGATTACGTCATCGAGATGCTGCATGAGATCGGCGCCGGCGCGCATGTCGTTGCGGTCTGCCAACCCTCGGTGCCGGTACTTGCCGCCGTGGCGGTGATGGAAGCGGCGCAAGACCCGCTCGTTCCCGCCTCCATGGTGCTGATGGGCGGGCCGATCGATACCCGCATCAATCCCACCGCCGTCAACGAACTGGCGCAGAACCACACGCTCGAATGGTTCCGCGACAACGTTATCATGCACGTGCCCTGGCCGCAGCCCGGTTTTTCGCGCGCCGTCTATCCGGGATTCCTGCAGCTTTCCGGCTTCATGTCGATGAACCTCGATCGCCACCTGATCGCCCATAAGGAGTTCTTCGAGCACCTGGTGAAGAACGACGGCGAGTCCGCCGAAAAGCACCGGGATTTTTACGATGAATACCTGGCGGTCATGGACCTCACGGAGGAATTCTATCTCCAGACGGTCGATACGGTCTTCATCCGGCATGCGCTGCCGAAGGGCGAGATGACCCATCGAGGCGAACCGGTCGATACGCCCGCGATCCGCCGCGTGGCGCTCCTCACCATCGAGGGCGAGAACGACGACATTTCCGGCCTCGGCCAGACCAGGGCGGCGCACACTATCTGTCCCAATATTCCGGAAGGCCTGCGCATGCATTACATGCAGCCGGATGTCGGCCATTACGGCGTCTTCAACGGCTCGCGCTTCCGCCGCGAGATCGCGCCGCGCATTCTGGCTTTCGCGCAGAAGCACGCAATGACGGGCCGAAAGGCGCCGGTCAAGCGGGTCATCAAGGGCGGCAAGCCGGGCTGAGAAGCCCGCAGGTACGATTTCCCGCTGGTATTTCAGCATCTTCTTGGATTAGGACCTGCGCCGTCTTGAAGGCGGTCGGGTGACTTCCCAAATCGAATCCGACGGGCTGGCATGCGGCCGCCCGCGGAAACGAAGGGTGTCACCAATGAACCAGTCAGCATTGATCCGTCCGGATTGGACTCCGRCCACCATTGCATTGATGGTGCTCGGTTTCGTCGTCTTCTGGCCGCTTGGCCTTGCCATGCTCGCCTATATCCTGTTCGGCGAACGGCTCCAGGGCTTCAAGCGCGATGCGAACCGCAACGCGGATGRCATGTTCGCCGGCTGCCGCCGCGCCAAAGCACGCTACCAGACGCATTTCTCCACGGGCAACGTCGCCTTCGACGACTGGCGCAAGGCGGAACTCGACCGCCTGGAAGAAGAGCGCCGCAAGCTCGATGAAATGCGCGAGGAATTCGACAACTACGTCCGCGAGTTGCGCCGGGCGAAGGATCAGGAGGAGTTTGACCGCTTCATGCGCGAACGGCGGAATGGTTCCTCTGGCCAGAATCCGGTGGTCGATCTCTGATCGCGATCGGAGCAGGATTCACGTGAAACGTCGAACCAGCCGGCGCCATCTTGGCGCCGGCTTTTTTGTGTGAAGCTGAACTTGCGAATCGGATAAAAGGGGTTTCATGTTCGCCCTTCTCAAAAAGCCCGTCAGAACGCCGCGCAAGCCGCCGGAAACGGTCAGGCGCACGCTGGACGTCGGCAGCCGGGCGATGCCGCTGACGATCCGCGAGAACAGCCGGGCCACCCGCATCACGTTGCGCATCGAACCGGGCGGCCGGGCGCTCAACCTCACGGTGCCGCTCGGCTTGAGAAAGCGCGAAATCGATGACTTCCTCGATCGCCACCAGGGCTGGCTGCTGACGAAGCTTGCCAAGTTCACGCTTGAAAACCCCATCCGGCATGACGGAAAGCTGTCGCTGCGAGGGGTGCCGCATCGTATCGARCACACGGGCAGCCTTCGCGGGGTGACCGAGGCCCTGATCGTCGAGGGCATGCCGGTGCTGAAGGTCAGCGGTCTCGAGGACCATATGGGCCGTCGGATTTCCGCCTTCCTCAAAAAGGAGGCGCGCCGCGATCTGGAGGCTCTCGTCGCCGTCCACGCGGCGGCGATCCGCAAGCCGGTGAAGTCGATCGCCATGAAGGACACCCGCAGCCGCTGGGGCTCGTGCTCCTGGGATGGAAACTTGAGCTTTTCCTGGCGCATCGTCATGGCTCCGCCGGTGGTGATCGATTATCTCGCGGCGCACGAGGTCGCCCATCTTCGGGAGATGAACCACGGCCCGCAATTCTGGGCGCTCTGCCGCGAGCTCTGCCCACGCATGGAAGAGGCGCGAAAATGGCTGAAACAGCATGGCTCACAGCTGCATGCCATTGATTTTGATTGAACCTTCGTCACAGGAATAAACTTGCCCCTCACCTAATTCTCTTCCTGTTCTGACGGGGGAGGGACGCCCAAACGTGACGTTCGAAGTAGTGGCGGCACAAGGAGTGTCGAATGTGGGCAGAGACAGCGCGGCATACCCCTTCTCCCCGTCAGAACGGGGAGAAGGTCGCGGCAGCGGGATGAGGGGCAGTCGCAACGTCGAGCGGGGATGATCCGACGCCTTGTTCCCGATATTTCAATAACTTGATCTCTTCTCCATCCCCGCTCTCCGATTCTCCCCCATAATCTCTCTCGTCCCGTTTCGGCTGCACCGGAAAAGCATCGCCGGCGAGATGGGGCCGGTGCCCTTTCGGTCTGCTGGTGATGCAGGCGGATCGTCAGGGGCTGCGTAGAAAATGGTCCCCCTCTCGCCTGAAAGATGGCGGGGCGTGCGTGTGTCGCACACAACCCGGTATGGCAATCCGCAACGACATAAGCCCATATCGCCGCAGAGGGACCGGAGTTGCGCGGAAAAACACACCGAACGGGACACGTCGCGTGTCACCTACAAAACTAAATACGAGGCACTCGACGTGTCCCGGCCGATTGAAGGAAAAACGCAACACGCATCAAGGGTGGAGTCTGCCTGCTCGTCACCCTCGGGCTTGACCCGAGGACGAGGAATTAACTCGACTCTTGACGCGTTTCATGTCACTCCGCACCCATGAAACCGGATATCAAGATCTGCGGGCTGAAGACGGCGGAAGCGGTCGATCGGGCGATYGCACGCGGAGCGAMCCATGTCGGCTTTATCTTCTTTCCGAAAAGCCCGCGCAACATAGAGCCGGACGCCGCGGCGGAACTTGCCGATCGCGCGCGCGGCCGCGTCAAGATCGTGGCCGTAACGGTCGATGCGGATGACGAAACGTTGGACGATATCGTCCAGCTCGTGAAGCCCGATATCCTCCAGCTCCATGGACACGAAAGCCCGGAGCGCATCCTGCATCTGAAGGCGCTTTACGGGCTTCCGGTCATGAAGGTCTTTTCCATCCGGGAAGCCGCCGATCTCGACCGCATCGATCCCTATCTCGGTGTGGCGGACCGCTTCATGTTCGACGCCAAGGCGCCGGCCGGCTCCGAACTTCCGGGCGGCAACGGCGTTTCCTTTGATTGGAGCCTGATGGCTTCCCTTGACGAAGGCATTGATTACATGCTTTCCGGGGGGCTGAACAAAGAGAATGTCGGTCTCGCGCTCGCCATCACGCGGGCCCGCGGCGTAGATGTTTCTTCCGGAGTGGAAAGCGCGCCGGGCGTGAAGGACCTCGGGATGATCGATGCCTTTTTCGAGGCGATCGCCGAGGCCGCGCCGCGAAAGGCCGCAGGGAGCAAAGAGTGAACCAGACGCCAAGACCCAATTCGTTTCGCGCCGGCCCCGATGAAGATGGCCGTTTCGGCATCTATGGCGGGCGCTTCGTCGCCGAAACCCTGATGCCGCTCATTCTCGACCTGCAGGGCGAGTGGGAAAAGGCGAAGAACGATCCAGCTTTCCAGGCGGAACTCAAGCATCTCGGCGCCCATTATATCGGCCGGCCTAGCCCGCTCTATTTCGCCGAGCGGCTGACGGCCGAGCTTGGCGGCGCCAAGATCTACTTCAAGCGCGAGGAGCTGAACCACACGGGCTCCCACAAGATCAACAACTGCATCGGCCAGATCCTGCTTGCCAAGCGCATGGGCAAGACCCGCATCATTGCCGAAACCGGTGCCGGCCAGCACGGCGTGGCCTCCGCCACGGTCGCGGCGCGTTTCGGCCTGCCCTGCGTCGTCTACATGGGCGCCACCGATGTCGAGCGTCAGGCCCCGAACGTCTTCCGCATGAAGCTCCTCGGCGCGGAGGTCGTTCCGGTCACCGCCGGCAACGGCACGCTGAAGGACGCCATGAACGAGGCGCTGCGCGACTGGGTCACCAATGTCGACAGCACCTATTACCTGATAGGTACGGCCGCCGGCCCGCATCCCTATCCGGAAATGGTCCGCGATTTCCAGGCCGTGATCGGCGCGGAAGCCCGCGAGCAGATGCTTGCCGCCGAAGGCCGCCTGCCGGATATGGTGATTGCCGCCGTCGGTGGAGGTTCCAATGCGATCGGCATCTTCCACCCGTTCCTGGACGACAAGGATGTAAGGATCGTCGGCGTCGAGGCGGGCGGCAAGGGTCTTGAGGGTGATGAGCACTGCGCCTCGATCACCGCCGGCTCGCCGGGCGTACTGCACGGCAACCGCACCTACCTCCTGCAGGATGGCGACGGCCAGATCAAGGAAGGCCATTCCATTTCGGCCGGCCTCGATTATCCCGGCATCGGTCCGGAACATAGCTGGCTCAACGATATAGGCCGTGCCGAATACGTGCCGATCATGGACCACGAGGCGCTGGAAGCGTTCCAGATGCTGACGCGTCTCGAAGGCATCATTCCGGCTCTGGAGCCGAGCCACGCGCTGGCGGAGGTCATCAAGCGCGCGCCGAAGATGGGCAAGGATGAGATCATCCTGATGAACCTCTCCGGCCGCGGCGACAAGGACATCTTCACCGTCGGCAAGATACTCGGGATGGGGATGTGATCATGACCGCTCGCATGGACAAACGTTTCGCAAGCCTTAAGGCGGAGGGGCGCCCGGCGCTTATCACCTATTTTATGGGCGGCGATCCCGATTTCGAAACCTCGCTCGGCATCATGAAGGCGCTTCCCGGCGCCGGCGCGGACATTATCGAACTCGGCATGCCTTTCTCCGACCCGATGGCCGATGGCCCGGCGATCCAGATGGCCGGCCAGCGCGCCCTGAAAGGCGGCCAGACGCTTGCCAAGACCCTGGAGCTTGCCCGCCGCTTCCGTGCGGACGACCAGGATACGCCGATCGTCATGATGGGTTACTACAACCCCATATATATCTACGGCGTCGAAAAGTTCCTGGACGATGCACTCGAAGCCGGCATCGACGGGCTTATCATCGTAGACCTGCCGCCGGAAATGGACGACGAACTTTGCATCCCGGCGCTGGAAAAAGGCATCAACTTCATCCGGCTGGCGACCCCGACCACGGATGACAAGCGCCTGCCGACCGTGCTGAAAAACACATCCGGCTTCGTCTATTACGTGTCTATGAACGGCATTACCGGTTCGGCTCTGCCCGATCCGTCGCTGATCTCGGGTGCTGTCGAGCGCATCAAGGGCCATACGGCGCTGCCGGTCTGCGTCGGCTTCGGCGTCAAGACTGYCGACCATGCCCGGGCGATCGGCGCGGCGGCCGATGGCGTCGTCGTCGGTACCGCGATCGTTGCGCAGATTGCCGGTAGCCTCACCAAGGATGGCCAGGCTGGGCCCGATACGGTCGCCTCCGTGGCGACCCTTGTCCGGGGCCTTGCCTCGGGCGTGCGTTCGGCCCGCCTTGTTGCAGCCGAATAAATTTCCCACATTGATTGCAGTCAGGAAGGAGTAATACCTTTGAACTGGATCACCAATTACGTTCGGCCGCGGATCAATTCCATGCTCGGCCGCAGGGAAGTCCCTGAAAATCTCTGGATCAAGTGCCCGGAAACGGGCGAAATGGTCTTCCACAAGGATCTCGAAGAGAACAAATGGGTCATCCCGGCTTCCGGCTTTCACATGAAGATGCCGGCCAAGGCAAGGCTCTCCGATCTCTTCGATGGCGGCGTCTATGAATCRCTGCCGCAGCCGAAGGTCGCGCAGGACCCGCTGAAGTTCCGCGATTCCAAGAAATATGTGGATCGCCTGAAGGACAGCCGCGCCAAGACCGAGCAGGAGGATACGATCCTCGCTGGCCTCGGCAAGGTGCAGGGCGTCAAGCTGGTCGCCGTCGTGCATGAGTTCAACTTCATCGGCGGTTCGCTGGGCCTCGCAGCCGGCGAGGCGATCGTGAAGGCGGCCGAAAGAGCGGTTGCGGAAAAGTGCCCGCTGATCATCTTCCCGGCTTCGGGCGGCGCGCGCATGCAGGAAGGCATCCTGTCCTTGATGCAGCTTCCGCGCACCACGGTTGCGGTCGACATGGTCAAGGAAGCGGGACTTCCCTACATCGTCGTTCTGACCAACCCGACGACCGGCGGCGTCACGGCTTCCTATGCCATRCTGGGCGATGTCCATATCGCAGAGCCCGGCGCCGAAATCGGCTTCGCCGGCAAGCGCGTCATCGAGCAGACGCTTCGCGAAAAGCTTCCCGAGGGCTTCCAGACCTCGGAATATCTGCTGGAGCATGGCATGGTCGATATGGTGGTGAAGCGCCACGATATCCCGGCCACGCTTGCAAGGGTTCTGAGAATTCTGATGAAACAGCCGGCAGAAACGGGAATAATCGCTGCGCCTCTGGCCGCCAGCGCCTGAACCCTTGAAGCCGAAGCGGCGGGATGAACGCCATGGACCAGTCCGTCGTAAGCGAGGCCGAGCGCGAGATCGAGAAACTGATGGCCCTTCACCCGAAGGGCTTCGACCTCTCGCTTGAGCGCATTTCCCGGCTCCTGGAAGTGCTCGGCAACCCGCATCTCAAGCTGCCGCCGGTCATTCATATTGCCGGTACCAACGGCAAGGGTTCGGCGACGGCCTTCTGCCGCGCGCTTCTCGAGGCGGGCGGCTACGCGGTCCACGTCCACACCTCGCCGCATCTCGTCAATTGGCATGAGCGCTATCGGATCGGCGTCAAGGGTGGTCGCGGCAGGCTGGTCGACGATGCCTTGCTGGCCGATGCCTTGCGCCGAGTCGCTGCCGCCAATGCCGGACAGACGATCACGGTCTTCGAAATCCTGACCGCGGTGACTTTCCTGCTCTTCTCCGAGCAGCCCGCCGATGCGGTGATCCTGGAAGTCGGCCTGGGCGGGCGTTTCGATGCTACCAATGTCATTGCCGATCCGGCTGTCTCGGTCGTCATGCCGATCTCGCTCGATCATCAGGCCTATCTCGGCGATCGGGTGGAACTGATTGCGGCGGAAAAGGCCGGCATCATGAAGCGCGCCCGCCCGGTTGTCGTCGGCCAGCAGGAATTCGATGCGGCGCGCGAGGTTCTGGTTGCCACCGCCGAGCGGCTCGGCTGCCCGCTGGCTGTCTACGGACAGGATTTTTCGGCCCATGAGGAGTTCGGGCGGCTGATCTACCAGGACGAATTCGGCCTTGCCGACCTGCCGCTGCCCCGCCTGCCGGGCCGGCACCAGCAGGCCAATGCGGCCGCCGCCATCCGGGCCATCAAGGCGGCGGGTTTCGCCGTCACGGAAACGATGATGGAAAAGGCCATGGCAAGCGTCGAGTGGCCGGCACGGCTCCAGACGCTGACCGAAGGCAAGCTCCTGCAATATGCGCCGGAAGGTTCCGAAATCTGGCTGGATGGCGGGCACAATCCCGGTGCCGGAGAGGTAATCGCCGAGGCCATGGCCGCCTTCGAGGAGCGCCAGCCCCGCCCGCTTTATATCATCGCCGGCATGATCAACACCAAGGACCCGGTCGGTTATTTCCGGGCCTTTGCGGATATCGCCGAGCACGTCTTCACGGTTGGAATCCGCGACAGCGAAGCGGGCCTCGATCCTGTGGCGCTTGCGCAATCCGCTTTCGATGCGGGGCTGGTGGCCGAGCCCGCCGGCTCCGTGGCGGAAGCTCTGGAAGAGATCGCCCGCCGGCAGGTGCCGGGCCTGCCCGCACCACGCATCCTGATTGGCGGCTCGCTCTATTTCGCCGGCAATGTGCTGGCGGATAACGGCACGCCGCCGAAATAAACCGGTTGGCAGCGAACAGGCAAAGAAAAAGCCCGGCCGCAGGGAATAGGCCGGGCTTTTCATTCTGGCATGCTGGAGAGGTTATGCTGCGCCCGAGATCCAGGAGGAAAGGGCGGTCTTCGGAGCGGCGCCGACCTTGATGTCGGCCACTTCGCCGCCCTTGAAGATGGCGAGCGTCGGGATCGAGCGTACACCGAACTGGGCAGCCAGTTCCGGGTTTTCATCGATGTTCAGCTTGGCGACCTTCACCTTGCCGGCGAGCTCGGCGGAGATTTCCTCAAGGCTCGGAGCGATCATCTTGCACGGGCCGCACCATTCGGCCCAGAAATCCACGACGACCGGCTGGTCGGACTGGAGAACTTCGGTCTGGAAATTGCTGTTGTCGACTTTCACGGTGGCCATGAGGCACTCCTTCCGGGTCTTTATGTTGAAACAAATGTGATGCCGAGAAAGGCAAGTTTCAATGGTGGCTATCTCACTTTGTCTTGATCTCCGCAAGCGAGCGTGAGAGCAGCTCATCGGATAGCGGAATGACGCTGGCGTTTTCGGTATAGACGAGCACGCAGTCGAAGATGCGGCCGGGATAAAGCGGCTTCAATATCTCGCGATAGATGGCAAGCTGCGCCCGGTACGCCAGCGGAACATCCTGCGGCTCCCTAGGCGRCACGCGGTTCGTCTTGTAGTCGAGAATGGTGATCTTTGCGTCCGTGACCGCCAGCCGGTCGATCCGGCCGGAGATCGCATGATGTTTTCCCTCCAGCGTCAGCGTCCCCATGACCGAGACTTCCGCTCGGCCATGGGCGGAGAAGACAGTTTCGAGCAGGGGATGCGAAAGCACCGCGAGCACACGGTAGACGAGCCCTTCGYGTTCCTCGGGAGGCCAGAACCGGGCAGCGCGTTCGGCATAGCGCCGCGCGGCAGCTTCCCGTTCGGCTTCGGGGAAATCCGGCAGCGTCTGCAACATGCGATGGACGAGACGGCCTTTCTGCAGGGCGATGCCGGGCGGGTGCTTTTCGCCGAAGAGCGGAGAAGTGACGACGAGATCGTCCGCTTCGTCTTCCACCATCGTGCCGGCGCCGGACGGGCTGAGCGGCCGCGGCAGGACTTTCTGCGGGGGCAGCGGTTGCCGAAGAGCTTCGGGCAGAGGCAGTTTTTCCGAACGCGCTCCGCCCTTTGCCTCTCCCTGTGCGATACGGCCGGGAACGGCCGGCAAGCGCCAGCGCAGACCCTCCCATTCGCCGTCCGGTCCGGTGAAGATTGCAGGGGAGCAATGGCTTTCATGGGCGGCCAGCGCTGAAGCGATCATCGAATGCCAGGTATCGGGATTTTCGCGGGCGCCGCGATAGCCGCAGACGATCAGCCGGTCGGCGGCCCGCGTCATGCCGACATAGAGCAGCCGGCGATATTCTTCTTCCGTCGCCACCCTGATCCGGTCGTCATCCGCCGCGGTGAAGGGATTGGCGAGCATCTTTCCCGGAACCCAGGCCGGCACTTCCCCACCATCGATCCTGAGCAGGCGAAACTTCGGCACATGCGAGGAGATGAAGGCCTTGGAACCGCCATCGACTAGAAATACCACCGGGGCCTCCAGGCCCTTGGAGGCGTGAACGGTCATGATCCGCACCTCGTTGCGGCCGCTGTCCTGCTCGCGCTTGATTTCCGGGGATTCGATTTCGAGCGTGGCCACGAAACTTTGCAGGCCGGGCAGGCCCTTGGTCTCATGGTCGAGCGCAAAGGTCAGGAATTCGTCGAGGATGTCGCCGGCCTCGGTCCCGAGCCGGCCAAGGAATTTCCGGCGCCCGCCGAGAGGGCCGAGAATCCGGGCAAAGAGATCATGCGGGCTGAGCTGCCGCGACAGTTCGAAAAGATGGGCGAGCCGGTCCGCGGCGTCCCGGAAGCGCAGCGGCTGTTCCTCGGAAAGGGCGCGGAGCTGGTTCCAGGCGCTCGAATTTTCCGGCCGAAGTGCTGCGACTTCGAAGACGTCTTCTTCCGAAAGGTTGAAGAGCGGGCTCTTCAAAAGGGCGGCGAGCGAAAGGTCGTCCTGTGGCAGCACGAGGAAGCGCCCGAGCGCCAGAAGATCCTGCACGGCGATGTGGCTGGTCAGCCGCAGTCGGTCGGCTCCGGCGACAGGGATATTGTCGCGGCGCTTAAGTGCCCGGGTAAGCGCATTGACGAAGGCGTCGCGCTTGCGCACCAGCACGAGGATGTCACCCGGCTCGATCGGCCGTTCGGCACCCTTTTCGATGATGGTTTCCTTGCCGATCATTTCGCCGATCACATGGGCGATGCGTGCGGCCAGGATCGCGGAAGGCGCCTTGTCGGGCGTCGCGTCGAAGGGAGCGGTCCAGTCCTCGTCCGCTTCGGAAACCTCCGGAGCCACCATGTTCCAAAGATCGACGGCGCCGGGATGGCCGATGCGGTTGGAGCGGTGCTGTACCGGTTCTCCGACGGCGCTCAGGCCTCTGGCGTTCTCGGCAAGCGAGAACACCTGGTCGACGGCCGTGAGCACGTCTGCCGTGGACCGGAAGGAAAGCGGCAGTCGCACTGGATTGAAGCTTTGGCCGCTGGCGCGCACTCGCTTTTCGGTCTCGCTGCGCTCCTCCGCGAAACGCTCCGGCCGCGCACCCTGGAAGGAATAGATCGACTGCTTCTCGTCGCCGACCGCGAAAATGGTGCGGCGCGCCTCGCGGGAACTGCTGCCCGAATAAAAATCCTCCGCGAGCGATTTGATGACGGTCCACTGCACCGGGCTCGTATCCTGAGCCTCGTCGACGAGGATATGGTCGATGCCCTGATCGAGCTTGTAATGCACCCAGGCGCCGACGCCTTCGCGGGTCAGCAGCTCGGCGGTTCGGGCGATCAGGTCCTCGAAATCGAGCAGACTGCGCTGCTTCTTGAGATCCTCGTAATCGCCGTTCAGCCGCTCGGCCAGAACCAGCGCCGCCCTTGTGGCGGAAAACATCCGCAGCAGGCGAAGCCGCTCGCGAGAGAGGGCAACATGCGTGCGGGCGGCGGCTACCGCTTCGGCAAGATCGGGCGCGGCGTTCGTGATCGCCTTGGCGATCAGCGTGGAATCCGCCTTCGGCTTGCCCTCCCTGGTCAGGAATATCTGTTCCAGATATTGCGCCCGCTTGAAGGCATCCGCCTCCCTCGCGACCGTCCGCAAGCCGTAAGCGACCTCGGTGACCCTCTGTCCGCCATTCTGGTCGGCAAGCACGAGATAGAGGTCGAGCGTGGTTCCGAAGAGGCCGGGGAGCGGCCAGTAGCCGGCTGCGATCGTCTCCTCCGTCTCGCCGGGCGCAAGTCCGAAGGCGCGCCGGAGCTCGGTCTCCACGCCGCCATGCCGCTCCGCATGGACAATGAACTTCTGGATGGCGCTCCGGTTGGCGATGATATCGCCGAGCAGGGTTTCGAGTCCGAACTCGTCGCCGAGATCGAGCACATGCGCGAAGGCCTCCGCCAGGTCCGGGTCGTCTTCCGCCGAAGTGGCTGTCAGCAGCGACCGCCGGGCCTCGGCCAGCAGGGCGGATGCCGCTCGGTCGTCCAGGACCGAAAAGTGGCCCGCGACATTGGCCTCCAGCGGAAACTGGTGCAGCAACGCTTCGCAGAAGGCATGAATAGTCTGGATCTTTAGTCCGCCCGGCGTTTCCAGCGCCTTGGCGAACAGGCGGCGCGCTTCCGCGAGTTTCAATGAATCCGGCTCATGACCCTCGATGGCCGCGATCCTTCGGTGCAGCTCTTCATCGGAAAGAACAGCCCATTCGGCAAGCCTCTGGARTACGCGGTTCGACATTTCCGAGGCCGCGGCCTTCGTGTAGGTGAGGCAGAGGATGGAGGAAGGACGGCAGCCGGACAGCAGAAGCCGGATGACCCGCTGTGTCAGCACATGCGTCTTGCCGGAACCCGCATTGGCCGAAACCCAGGCGGAACTCACCGGATCGGAAGCGAGCGATTGCTGCACCGTCGTCCAGTCGATCCATTTGCCGGGATCGTCGTCTTCCGGATGCAGGTTATTCATCCGCTTCGGTCTCCTCATCGTCGGCGGTGGACCATTCCGCCACGCGGGCCAGGTGATCGTATTCGCCGCCGAAATCGCTTTGCTTCACCGGAACAAGGCGGGAGGCGAAACCCTTCTCTCCGCTTCGAAGCGTGGTGACGAAGCGGGTGAGCTGATCGACGGATTCCTGGGCGAGTTCCATTGCGGATTTAGGATTGGTCTTGGCTCCTTCGTTATTCACCTTGTCGAGCTTGAAGCGATCCCCTGGCTTGAGCCGGACGTAAAGCAGGTCGTCGGGCCGCTGGACGCCGAGCTCCCGGAAGCCGCCGGCCATCAGGGCGGCAGCCTCAAGCGCGAGCTGAGGATCGAGAAGCGAGCGGGCTTGAGGAGCCGAGGGGCTGGAACCGGTCTTGTAGTCGACGATATCGGCAAGCCCGGAACCCTTGATGTCGATCCGGTCCGCGATGCCGGTGAGCCGTATGCCGGCCGCCTCGATCTCGAAGCCGGCCGCGACTTCCGTGTAGGTCCTGCGGATATCCGGCGCGCGTGCCACCTCCCAGCGGAGAAATTCCTCCGCGACGGCTGCAAAGCGCGGCCGCCAGACACGGTCGATGTGCGGGGCAAGCTGCTCCGCGTCGAAGAGTTTCGCGATGATCCTCGCCATCGCCTCCCGTGAGGCGGGCGAGCCGGGCACGTGGCCCTCCCGCGTATAGCGGTCGATGATCGCGTGGTAGAGCGTGCCGCGCTCGGACGCGCCGGGATCGCGGTTGAAGGGATCGAGAGGATCGAGCTTCAGGATGCGCTTGGCATAGATGGAATAGGGATCCCGCCTGAGCCGGCCCACTTCGCTGAAGGAATACTTCTTCGGCTGCAGTTCTGCGGGCGGTCGTGGCGCCGGGCGCCTCGCCGGCGGCTGGTTCTCGCCGGCATCGATCGCCGTTGCCCATTCGCGGTAAAGGTCGCCGCGTGCCTTAAGCGTGCTGGCGAATTCCTCACCGCCGAGCGCGAGAAGCCTTTGCAGCCAGCGGGAGGCGACCGTCGGGGTCGAGCCCTGCCTGRGCGAGCGGGAATAGATGAGATGCCTCGTGCCGCTCGCCATCGCAAAGTCATGGGCGAGCTGGCCGATCCGCCGTTCCGGCGGCTCGAGACCCATTTCCGTCTTCATGGTGCGGGAGAGGAAGGGATTGTTGACGGTCTGGCCGGGCCAGGAACCTTCGTTCAAACCGCCGAGGATCATGGTATCGACGCTTTGCAGCCGTGCTTCCAGCGTGCCGAAGATGAAAACGCGCGGATGGGCGAGCGAACGAGGCTTGACCGCCTCGCCCGTCGTCAGCGCCATGACGATATCGATCCATTGCGGGCCGTCGGCCTCCATCTGACCCTCGGTCTCGATGACTTCGGAAAGAAGAGAGGAGAGCCTTTCTCCCGCTTCTCCCGACCAGAGAGAGGAGAGGTCGCCGCGTTCGTCCACCGCAAGCGCCTCCAGCACGCGTCCGGTTCTTTCCGCCCAATCGGCAAGCGCCAGCCTGTTGGTGAGGCCAAGCCCATCCGGCCGGCGCCGGGCAAATGCCGAGGCAAGCGGCTCGACGGCGGCAGAGAGACGTTTTGCGAGATCTCGCGCCCTGTCCGCCGATCCTTCCGGCAGCGACAGCCGCCAGCGCGGGGTGCGGCCATCCTCGGCCTGACGCGCCAATTGTTCTTCCAGGACCGGTTCCAGCGCCGAGATGTCGAGTTCTCCGGTGCCGCCGCGCAGGCCCAGAAGCTCCAGCGCTTCGGCAGCTTCCCGAACGAGGCGGGCATCGAGGCCGAGCCGGAGCAGCGGGTGCTTGAGGAGGGCGGCGATTGCCACCGGATCTCCCGGTCTGAGCGCCGCCTCCAGCACGAGCTGGGTCAGCGTGCCCTGTGGTGTTCCGGAAAGCGGCGTACCGGCCGAATCGTCGGCGACGATGCCGAAGCGGGAAAGCTCGGCGGTGACGCGGCGGGCAAGCGCCCGGTCCGGGGTGATAAGAGCGGCCTGGGAGACGTCGCCGTTCCTGCCCGGCTGTTCGAGCGCCAACCTCAGCGCGATCGCGATTGCGACCGCCTCCTCGCGTTCGTTTGCCGCCTCGATCAGCGAAACATCCGCAAAAGCGCTTTCCAGCAGGCCGGGATCGGCCTCGTTCCGCCACTCATTCCACCGATCGGTCGCTTTTGCCGGCGCCATTGCCCGTGAAAGTGCGGCGGCCCGAAAATCAAGCGTGGCGTAAATCTCACCCAGCGTTTCGACCTCGCCGCGCTCCACCTGCATCTTCTTGAGCAGGCGCGAAAGCCCGAATTGCGGATGGCTGCGGCCCGCGGGGTCGGCGCTTCCGTCGCGCCGTTCCTCACCAATCATCGACCATTCCTCGTCGGACATGGCAAGATCAAGGCCCGGCAGGACCACCGCGCCGTTCGGCAGCGCGGCGATCGCGGAAATCAGCTCGGCTGCCGCTGGCACCGAGCCGGTGGAGCCGGCGACGATCATCGGGCCCTCGTGGCCGCGCTCCAGGATGCGTCTGGTCTCGCCCTTCAAGAGCGCCGCGCGATGCCTTGCGGGGGAGGAGCGGCGCAGCTCCTCCAGCCGCATCGGCCAGAAGGCGCTGGCGATCGACAGGAATTCCGCCGTCAATTGCCACCAGAGGGCGTGTTCGTCCGTGTCGAGTTTTTTGAGGTCCGACCAGTCACGCTCCTCGGTCTCGACGGAATCGATGAGCTCGGCAAGGGCACGGGCAAGCCAGATGGCGTCGGCCGGGCTTGCCGGAGCGATCAGTGGAGATTGCTGATGCACGTCGATGACCGCTTTGGGAAGCTGGTTCCGCCAGGCGAGAATCAGTCGGCCAAGCTCGAGAAGCCGCGCCGTCCCGCCGATCGGCAGCGCGAGATCCATTTCCTCCGGTGCGACGAGATCGAAGAAACCGCTGTCGTCATCCGTTTCGCCGAGCGGCCGGATGACCGGCAAAATGGCGGAGCGGCCGCCGAGAAGATCGACGAATTCGGAGCGTAGCACGCGGGCCGCGCGGCGGGTCGGCACGAAGATGGTAATGCCCGCCAGCGAAAGCGGATCACCCGGATCGTAGCGGAAACCATCCGTGAGGCGCCCGGCAAGAAGCGCGGCGGCCACTGTCTTGAGAAAGGGCGCAGCCGGCGGGATGGTCAAAACCCGCCTCTGTCGGGCCGCGCCCAAGGTTTAAACCTCCACCGGCTGCCGGGCGATCACCTTCTCCGCCTCGGGAAGCGCCTCGGGGGTGCCGACGGTGATCCAGTGCCCCTCCATCATGAGGCCATGGAGCCGGCCGCTCGCGATCGCGCGATCGAAATAGATGTTGAGATTGAAGGCATCCTCCGGCGCGTCATCGAAAAGCGAGGAATGCATCACGATTGCGCCGGCATAGACGACCGGATTGTCGCCGCCTTCTCGGTAACGAGAAAGCCGACCGTCCGGATCGAGCTGGAAATCCTTCTTGCCGTTATGGCCGGTGGTGCGCTCGAGCGGTACGCACAGAAGCGCCATGTCCATGGTTGCGGGGTTGAAGAATTCCGCAAGCCGCTGCAGATTGGTCTTCCTGCCCGGTATTTCGCCGATCCAGAAGAGATCGGCATTCATGACGTAGAGCAAGCCCGGCTTCAGGAGCCGCAGACCCTTCGCAAGCCCGCCGCCGGAATTCATGAGGTGCTCGCGCTCGTCGGAGACCAGGATTTCCATGCGGGGATAAGCTTGGAGATGCGCTTCCACGCGGTCGGCAAAATGATGCACGTTGACCGCGGCACGGGTGACGCCGGCATCGGCCAGCGTGTCCAGCGCATAGTCGATCATCGGCCTGCCGGCGACGGGCACCAGCGGCTTCGGCATCGTGTCGGTGATCGGGCGCAAACGGGTGCCGAGCCCCGCGGCGAGCACCATGGCCTGTCTGATGGTCATCTGAAGCCCATTTATGATTCGGGTAGCTCTATTCCAGCCTTCCGGCACCAATCACGCAAGGGGGCGAGTGCCTCATGGCGGAGTGCGGCCGCAAGATAACGAAGCGTGCGCGGCATATGCTTCATATAGCCGGGCTTGCCGTCACGCTCCTTCAGCCTTACCCACAGACCGGCGAGCTTGCAATTGCGCTGTGCCGCCATGATCGAAAAGGCCTTCAGGAAGGCTGGCTCGTCGAAGGAACCCAGCGAACGGCGAAGGGTGACGTAATCCACCATCATCTGGTCGGCGAGCGCTGCCGGGATGTCCACCCGCGCATCCTGAACGATCGAGGCGAGATCATAGGCCGTCGGGCCGATCATCGCATCCTGGAAGTCGATGATGCCGATCTGGCGCACGCCGGATTCGTGCGGGCGCCAGATGATGTTCGGGGAGTGGAAATCGCGAAGCAGAAGGTTTCTTTCCGAACCTTCCAGTTCGCGGATCAGCCCGTCCCAGATGGCAAGATAATCCCGACGCTCCTCTTCGCTCGGCTCTGCGCCGCGCTTCCACGGCAGATGCCAGTCGAGGAGAAGCCGGGCCTCCATCTTCATCGCGGTCGGATCGAAATCCGGGATGTGGTGAACGTGGCTTTCTGTGACGGGGATATCCTGCCTCGCCTGATGGCTGTGCAGGAAGGCGAGCGCCGCCACGCTCTCGCGATAGCGGTCGGCAATCGGCCTGCCCGCTTCGTCGAGAACGCCCTGGCGGCCGAGGTCCTCGATCACGAGGATGCCGTGTTCATAGTCGGCATTGAAAACCTGTGGCGCCGCAAGTCCGATTTCCCGCAGATAGCCGGCGATCGCCACGAAGGGATGGATGCTTTCGGCGATATGCGCGACCTTGGGATAGGGCTTTCCGTCGAGCACGGGCGGACCTTCCGGCTGGCCGGGCCAATCCATCAGGATGAGGTCTCGGCCGTCGGCCGTCCTCAGCGTCTCGTAGGCGCGTACGACGGAAGCGTCACCGGTCAGGAAGCGGCGGCGGGCGCCCGCATAACCCCAGCCGGAGAGCGTGTCGCGGATCGCCAGCACGCGGCGGATGCGCTTCATCCGCTCTTCCGGTGCGGTAATGGTGGCGACGCGGCCGGAGCCGCGGTGTTCCAGTTTCAGCGTGATGCGGCTGTCGGGGAGCAGGTCTTCGGCGATCTCCGGCCACTCGACGAGGCAAATGCCGTTCGAAAGCGCTTCGTCGAAGCCCAATTCATCGAGTTCGGACGCATCGCCGAGGCGATAGAGGTCGAAATGCGCGACTGGAATGCGCAGGTCGTAACTCTGGACCAGCGTGAATGTCGGGCTCGGCACTTCGAGATCGTCATCATCGGCAAGGGCACGCAGCAGCGCCCTGGCGAGAGTCGATTTGCCGGCGCCGAGATCGCCGGAAAGCGCGAGACAATCCCCGACCTTCAGGACAAGGGCAAGATCCTCGCCGAACCGCATGGTTTCGGCCTCGCCGGCAAGTTCCAGGGTGATGACGCTCTGGCCGTTCATTCGGCGGCGACGGAATGGAAGGTGGTGCCGCTCGGTATCCGGCAGGTCACGGTGGTACCCTGGCCGGGGCGGCTGTCAATCGAGACTTCGCCCTTGTGCAGGGTGACGAAGCTCTCGACGATGGAAAGACCGAGGCCCGCACCGCTGCGCTTGCCGCCCCTCGCGCTGGAGGAGAAGCGGTCGAAGACCGTCTTCAGCATATCCTGCGGAATGCCCGGCCCTCTGTCGGCGACGGAGAAGTAAACGTCTCCGCTCTCCCTCCAGCAGGTGAGCGCGATCTCGGAGCCCTCGGGCGCGAAATTGGCTGCATTGGTCAGAAGTTTGAGGAGAATCTGCTTCAGCCGCTGCTGGTCGGCGACGATGGTGCCGAGACCGGCCGGCGCGGTGATTGCCAGCGTCACGCTGTTTTCCTGCAGACGGTCGGCGATCTGCATGGCTACGTCGTCCAGCAGGTCGTCTATGCTCGCTTCCGAGTAATGGAGCTGCATGATGCCGGCGTCGAGGGTTGCGAGATCCAGGATGTCGTTCACGATCGTCAGCAGCACGGAGGACGAGGTCGAGATATGGTCGACATATTCGGCCTGCCGCTCGTTGAGCGGACCGAGGCCGGGCGTCTTCAAGAGATCGGTGAAGCCGATGATGTTGGTGAGCGGCGAACGCAGCTCGTAGGAAACGTGCTGGACGAAGTCGTTCTTGATCTCGTCCGCCCTACGGAGCGCCTCGTTCTTTTCCTTGAGCGCCCGTTCTGCCCGCGCGCTCGCCGTCATATCGACGAAAGTGAACATGGTCTGGGCGTTCGGCAGCGGTGTGACCGCATAATCGAGGATCAGGCCGGAATAGAGCTCCAGCGTTCCTTGCAGCGAGGGGCGCTCGTCGTCGAAATTGGTCAGCATTTGGGCGAACCGGCGCCAGCCGTCCGGCTTGTCGTAGGAGCCAGCGCAGGCTGCATCGATGTCACGGATATGCGTGCCGGGCTTGGCTTCTTCCGCTGTGATGCCCCATAGCGCCCGGAAGGCGGGATTGGAAAGCCGGATGCGTCCATCCGGACCGAATACGGCGACCGCTTCGGCAAGATGGTCGATCGTCTCGCCCTGGACCTTCACGAGCGTGTTATAGCGGGTCTCCAGATCGACCTGCTCGGTCAGGTTCTCGAATACCCATGTGGCGCCGCCCTGCGGATGTGCGGTGGCTATCACGCGCAGCGTCTGACCGTTCGGCAGATGCCACAGATTGGTTTGCGTTTCGGTGGACTGGTAGACGGAAAGCGCGGATTCCTTCCAGCTCCGCCAGCTCAACTGCTCCGGCAGCTTGCCGTCGCTGCGCAGCTTGTCGAGGAGCTCGCTGTTGTCCGGGCGGGATTCCAGAAAAGGCAGGCCCAGGCCCCAGAGCTGCGCGAAGGCCTGGTTGTAGAACTGCAGCCGCCTGTCGCGATCGAAGATGGCAACGGGGGTTGCCAGATGATCGAGCGTTTCGGCATGGCTGCGCAGCGTCCGTTTCAGCTCTTCCCGTACGGCTTCCGCCTCGGAGACGTCGATCGCCATGCCGGCAGACCCGGTGGGCGCTACCACGTCGACGACCTCGACAACGCTGCGGTTGCCGTGCACGACCGTTGAAAGCCGCTCGTGGAAGGGAGATGTGGCGGTGGCAGTCGCGCGGATCTTCTCGCGCGTGATTGTGCCGAGCAGTTCCCGTGTCTCTTCGACCGCCTGGGCCGGACTGCCGGCTTCGACTGCCTCTCCGTAGGCCTGGTTTACCCAGGTGAGCCTGCCCTCGACATCGCGGCGCCAGACCGGCTGCTCGATCGCGTCGAGYAGCGACTGGAAAAGCGCGATGGAACCGGTGAGCCTTTCCCGCTCGATCTTCAGCTCGGCGAGTTCGGCGCGCAGATTGTTGAGCGCGATGAACCGCACGAAGGCCTTGCTTCCGGAAACCCGGCCCTGCACTTCGAGAATTTCGTCTCGCTGGGTTTCGACCACCATATCGAAGCTGCGGGCGCCGCTGCGAAGCTGGTCGATCGCCTTTTCGAGCTCGCCCGCCGAGGTGGCGCGCAGCCAGCGCCCGAAGGCGAGAAAATCCGAATCCTGCGCGGGCGCGCCGGTTTCGGCCGGAAGCTGGCCCAGGAATTCCGGACGGGAGCCGGGCCCGTCCCACACCACAATGCGCCGGTTCTTGTCGGCGATCAGCGCCTCGTATTTCGAGATTCGCTGCTGCGCATCCGAAAGGGCGCTGCGCATCTCCTGGCTTTCGGCTTCCATGTTGCCGCGCTGACGGACCAGCCAGACGGCCGAGAGAAGAACGGCGCCGAGGGCGCCGAGCGCCACGGAGGAGATGATGACTTCCATGGAGGAGAAAGGCCGCGAGCCCGTCGCGCTCGCTTCCTGAGCCGCYGCGGCTCCTGCGAGCACCGACAGCGACGCGCCGCCGAGCAGCACGCTGAAGAAGCGCGCCAGCTTGCCCAGTTTCCTGCTGACCAGATCGCCGCGGAAAAATCCGCGGCGGTGCCACACGCCCGGCGTTCTCGCGCCGACGTCATGGCGATCGGCCTGCCTGGACAGGCACTCTTCCTTTACCGACATACCCGGTCTGTCTCCGTCTAGTTGCCGCTCATCGACAAGACATACCATTCCGCACCTTGCCTCGAGCCGGTGCGAATCAATCGTTAAAACAATACCTTCTTGGGGAATCGCCGGGAAGGGACAGCCTCAAAAAAGAAGCCGCGGCATTTGTCAAGGGCCGCGGCTACCATATCTTGTGGATTGGGTGGGTAGGTATCAGTACCTGTAGTGTTCCGGCTTGAACGGCCCCTTGGGCGAGACGCCGATATAAGCGGCCTGTTCCTCGGAGAGTTCCGTCAGCTTCACGCCGAGCTTGGCGAGATGCAGCCGGGCGACCTTTTCATCCAGGTGCTTCGGCAGGATATAGACCTCGTTCTTGTACTCGCCCTGCTTGGTGAAGAGCTCGATCTGCGCCAGCGTCTGGTTGGTGAACGAGGCCGACATGACGAAGGAGGGGTGACCGGTGGCGTTGCCGAGGTTGAGCAGCCGGCCTTCCGAAAGCAGGATGATACGGTTGCCCTTCGGGAACTCGATCATGTCGACCTGYGGCTTGACGTTGGTCCACTTGAGGTTCCGGAGAGCGGCGACCTGAATCTCGTTGTCGAAGTGGCCGATATTGCCGACAATCGCCATGTCCTTCATGGCGCGCATGTGGTCGATGCGGATGACGTCCCTGTTGCCGGTGGTGGTGATGAAGATGTCGGCGGTAGAGACGACRTCCTCGAGCAGCACGACCTCGAAACCATCCATGGCGGCCTGCAGCGCGCAGATCGGATCGGCTTCCGTGATCTTGACGCGTGCGCCGGCGCCGGCGAGCGAGGCGGCCGAACCCTTGCCAACATCGCCATAACCGCAGACGACCGCGACCTTGCCGGCCATCATCACGTCCGTGCCACGGCGGATGCCGTCGACCAGCGATTCCTTGCAGCCGTACTTGTTGTCGAACTTCGACTTGGTGACCGAGTCGTTGACGTTGATCGCCGGGAAGGGCAGCAGGCCCTTCTTGGAAAGCTCATAGAGGCGGTGAACGCCCGTGGTGGTTTCTTCCGTCACGCCCTTGATGGCGTCGCGCTGCCTGGTGAACCAGCCCGGCGATGCCTGAAGGCGCTTCTTGATCTGCGCGAAGAGAATTTCCTCCTCTTCAGAGCCCGGATTGGAAAGCACGTCCTCGCCCGCTTCGGCGCGGGCGCCGAGCAGGATGTACATGGTGGCGTCGCCGCCGTCGTCGAGGATCATGTTGGAGAGGCCGCCATCGGCCCACTGGAAGATCTTGTCGGTGTACTGCCAGTATTCCTCGAGCGACTCGCCCTTGACGGCGAAGACCGGGATGCCGGCGGCGGCGATCGCCGCTGCGGCATGATCCTGGGTGGAGAAGATGTTGCAGGAGGCCCAGCGAACCTCGGCGCCGAGCGCAATCAGCGTCTCGATCAGCACGCCGGTCTGGATCGTCATGTGCAGCGAGCCGGAAATGCGGGCGCCCTTCAGCGGCTTCTGTTCACCGAATTCGGCGCGGCAGGACATCAGGCCTGGCATTTCCGTTTCGGCGATATCGAGTTCCTTGCGGCCGAAAGCGGCAAGACCGATATCGGCGACGATGTAATCCTTGTCAGTGCTCATGAAGCTCTCCAGCTCAGATTGGCCACGCGCCGGCGGAAGTCGCGGCACGCGACAGGACTTCGCCCGCCTCGGGGAGGGCGGGTGCTGGCATCGGGATGTATCAGGCTTCGCCGTTGGTGGCAACGGGACATAAAGAAGTCTTTATATCTTTATGTCCCAAGAGGGCGTCTATTCGGGAAAGATCAGGCTTCTTCGCCGAACTTGTCGGCGACCAGGCGCTCGAGCGCGTCGAGAGCTTCTTCGGCCTGGCGGCCGCTGGCGCTGACCTCTACGCTGCAGCCGGGGCTGGCAGCCAGCATCATCAGGCCCATAATGGAGGTTCCGCCGACGGTTGTGCCGTCCTTCGAGACGGTTATCTCGGCGTCGAAGCTCTCGACCATCTGTACGAATTTCGCCGAAGCGCGCGCATGCAGCCCGCGTTTGTTGACGATCAGGAGTTCGCGGGAAAGGGGCGGCATGGAGGTGGCTATTCTCATTTCCCGCTGAGCACGCGGCTGGCGACGTTGATGTATTTGCGGCCCGCATCGGAGGCCTCGACCAGCGCTCTTTCCATGTTGTTGTCGCTTCGCACGCCGGCGAGCTTGATCAGCATGGGAAGGTTGACGCCGGCGATCACTTCCGTCTTGCCGCTGTCCATGACGGAAATGGAAAGATTGGACGGGGTTCCGCCGAACATGTCGGTGAGGATGATCACGCCGTGGCCGTCATCGGCGCGGACGACCGCATCCACGATATCCTGACGCCGCTGGTCCATGTCGTCTTCAGGGCCGATCGATACGGTCTCGATAAACTTCTGTGGACCCACGACATGCTCCACCGCATGACGAAACTCCTCAGCCAGCTTGCCATGTGTGACAAGCACAAGTCCGATCATGAAAACTGCCCCCTGCTATAGAACTCGCGGCCCATATCGCATCGCAACAAGGCCGTCCAGCGGTGGGAAGGCATCTTCGCCAAGTAGAAATGAAGTGCAAGTCAAAAATCTGCGGGTGGAAGGCTCAAAAAGGTATTTCCAGGCCGAAACGGGGAGCAAAGGCAGCCAGAACGGCAAGTGGATCCGGTGCCTTCCGCCAGATTCGCAGGAGCGGCAGCGTGCCGGCACCGGGGATGGAAAAAACCTCGTTTTCCGGCGGCAGCCGCTCTGCTTCCGGCAGGGAAACGAGCGAAACGGCAAGATGAAGGGGAGCCGAGGATAGGCTTTCGATGCGCGTGATGCCGCTGCCGCGGATCTCGATGAGACCGGCGATCGGGGCGGGACAGGAGGCGATCAGCCGGTCGCCGTCACGCGAGACGATAACGCGATCATCGGCCACCAGCGCGGAAAAAAGACCCTGCCTGCGGGCGGCAGCCATGCAGGTAAGGGCGGTGAGGGATTTGCCGCTGCCGGAGGGGCCGGTGAAGATGATCCCGGCAGTGCCAATCACGATGGCGGTCGCATGGATGTTGACCGGCGTGGGCGTCATGAGGGCTCGCCGGCTGGCAGGGACAGGATGAAGCGGGCGCCGACCGTTGCCCCCGTCTTGGGATCCTGAATGTTCTCGGCCCTCAGCGTGCCGCCATGTGCCTCTGCGATCTGCCGGCTGATGGAGAGGCCGAGGCCGGAATTCTGTCCGAAGCTTTCGCCTTCCGGCCGGTCGGTATAGAAGCGCTCGAAGATGCGGTCGATATCCTCGGCCTGGATGCCGGGGCCGTTGTCCTCCACCGTGACGGTCACCTTGCCCTTGCTGTGAGAGAGGCGGATCGCGATCCGGCCACCCTTTTCCGGCACGAAGGAACGGGCGTTCTCGATGAGATTGGTCGTGATCTGACCCAGTCTCAAATCATGGCCGTTGACGATGAAGGCGGATTTGTTGCCGGCCTTGCTGTCGATTGACAGGTCGATCTCGACCGGTTTCCGGTCGGTGCGGATCTGCCGCGAAATGTCCACCAGATTGCCGAGCAGGCTTTCCATGTCGACTGGCGTGGAATCGGAGCGGGCGAGCTCCGCATCGAGGCGGGAGGCATCGGAAATATCGCTGATGAGGCGGTCGAGACGGCGCACGTCGTGGAAGATGATCTCGGTCAGCCGCTGCTTGGATTCCTCGGTCTTGGCGAGCGGCAGCGTCTCGACCGCGCTCCGGAGCGAGGTCAGCGGGTTCTTGAGCTCATGGCTGACATCGGCGGCGAAGCTCTCGATCGCGTCGATCCGGTCGTAGAGCGCCGTCGTCATTTCGCGAAGTGCGATGGAAAGGTTGCCGATCTCGTCCTGCCGATAGGCGAAATCGGGAATTTCCTCGCGCTGCTTGGCGCCGCGGCGAACGCGGATGGCRGCGGCCGAAAGACGGCGCAGYGGATTGGCGATCGTCGACGAAAGCAGAAGCGAAAGCAGGATGTTGACGAGGGTGGCGACCCCGAAGACGCGCATGATGGCAAGGCGTTCCGCATGCACGATTTTATCGATATCACCTGCCTGGGTCGAGAGCAGGAGAACGCCGAGGACTGCCCGGAACCGCTGAACGGGAACGGCGACCGAGACGATCAGCTCGCCGCGGTCGGTGACGCGGACGACCGCGCCGCGTACCCCGGTCAGTGCGTTCATCACTTCCGGATAGATCGATCCGTCGCCGCCCGGCGCCTCCTTGTAGGAGGGAAGGTTGCCGGGCTGCAGCAGCCTGTTGAACAGGCTCGCGAACCAGTCGCTCCAGCTCGTCGATTCGTTTTCCACCGGCGGCAGGTCAAAGCGGAGCACCTGGCCGCGTGAATAGAGATGCCGGGAATCGAGCAGGAGATTGGCATCCGCATCGAAGAGGCGCGCGCGGGTCCTGGTCGGCGAGATCAGCCGGCGCAGCACCGGGGCAACGCGCTCCGGATCGATCGGGAAGTCGAGATCCTCGTCGTTCGGCACCGGGGTGATGCTCTGGCCGGCCTGAAGCTCGAGCAGCTTTTCGGGATCGATGGTGATCGAATTGGTGTCGACCGAAGCGGATGCCGAGATCGCGCCGGCGATGATTTCCCCTTGGGTCAACAGGCTCTCGACCCGTGCGTCGATCAGGCCCTCGCGGAACTGGTTGAGGTAGAGGATGCCGCCCACCAGGACGACCGTGGCGGCGATGTTGAAGAACAGGATGCGGCGGGTAAGGCTCGAGAACACCGCATGGCCGAAAACCCGGCGGATCAGCGTGAAGGGATGCGACCAGAGCCGCCGCGGCGCGCGGCGCGTCTCGGTTTCGGTCGTTCCCACCATGTCTCTGTCGAGCAGCTGATCTGCCACCTGCAGTCCTTCCGCCGTGCCCCTGGGGCGGTTCAAGGCCGAATGGAATGATCCGGTCGGATGATCGGCCCGCCCGCAGAGCTGGCCGATCGGACCGTTCCATCCGGTCGAGGGAACGCTCTAAGCCGATCCAGGCGCGGCCTCAAGTTAAGCTTTCGCAAGGTGCCTGATCTCAGGCGGCCTCGCGGAAGCGGTAACCCACGCCATAGAGCGTCTCGATCATGTCGAAGTCGCTATCGACCATCTTGAACTTCTTGCGCAGCCGCTTGATGTGGCTGTCGATGGTGCGGTCGTCGACATAGACCTGCTCATCATAGGCAGCATCCATCAGGGCGTCACGGCTTTTCACCACGCCGGGGCGCTGGGCAAGCGAATGCAGGATGAGGAATTCGGTGACCGTGAGCGTTACCGGCTCGCCTTTCCAGGTGCATGTATGGCGCTCCTGGTCCATGAGAAGCTGGCCACGCTCGAGCGTGCGCGATTGCTGCTGCTGGTCGGCCGCCGGCTTCGCGCCGGAACCCACGAGGGCTTCGCGATTGCTGGCGCGCCTCAGGATCGCCTTCACCCGTTCGACCAGCAGGCGCTGGGAGAAGGGCTTGGTGATGAAGTCGTCGGCGCCCATCTTCAGCCCGAACAGCTCGTCGATCTCCTCGTCCTTGGAGGTGAGGAAGATCACCGGCAGGTCGGACTTCTGGCGAAGYCGCCTCAGAAGCTCCATGCCGTCCATGCGCGGCATCTTGATGTCGAATATCGCCAATTGCGGTGGACGGGCGATCAGGCCATCGAGCGCGGAAGCGCCGTCCGTGTAAGTTTCGACCTTGTAACCTTCCGCCTCGAGCGCGATCGACACCGAGGTTAGAATGTTGCGGTCGTCGTCAACGAGCGCGATTGTCTGCATGCTCTCCGTCTCCGTCACCATTATTGCGCGTCTCCTGAATCACCCCCCGCCGGTGGCAACCCGCCGATGCGCCTTTTGAGTATAAAGGTGGAACAAATTGTGGCAAAGATAAAGGGGAGGCTTACGGTCGCAGGCTTTTCAGGCTGTCCAACAAGTTTTCAGTGGCAAAACCAAAATATCGCTTAAACCGATTTAAATGGAAATAAAATTTTTTAAATCGATTAATTATTTGATATCATTGCATTATTTTGAATGGGCTCTTGCCCTTTCTTTAAACTCTCACTACTTTCCCCGTTATCCAACGGCAAAATAAAGGAAGGCGCGTATGGAGGAGTTAGGACTTCACAACCCGTCAAACGGTCTGGCGGCAATCGGTCTCGGCGGCGCATCCCGCGTCAATTACAATTTTTCCGAGGTCGAACTCTATGAAGAGGCCCTGCGCCGCGGCGAAGCCGAACTCACCATCGACGGAGCGCTGCGAGCCGTGACCGGCCAGCACACCGGCCGCTCGCCGAAGGACAAGTTCGTCGTCCGCGATTCCGGCACGGAAAACCAGATCTGGTGGGATAACAACAAGCCGATCTCGCCGGAGCATTTCGAAGTGCTGCGTCAGGACATGCTGGCGCATGCGGCAGGCAAGACGCTGTTCGTCCAGGACCTGATCGGCGGCGCCGATGCCGAATATGCCCTGCCGACCCGCGTCGTCACGGAATATGCCTGGCACGCGCTCTTCATACGCAATCTGCTGATCCGGCCGAAGCGGGAGACCCTGTCGG
Source organism: Rhizobium sp. LCM 4573 (assembly GCF_001854865.1). Classification (GTDB taxonomy): domain Bacteria; phylum Pseudomonadota; class Alphaproteobacteria; order Rhizobiales; family Rhizobiaceae; genus Neorhizobium. The sequence goes on from NZ_MDDW01000007.1 coordinate 161,045, forward strand.
GCTTCCAGCAGAAGCTGACGATCATCAACCTGCCCAGTTTCCGGGCCGATCCCGCCCGTCACGGCTGCCGTTCGGAGACCKTGATCGCCTGCGACCTGGCGAACGGCCTCGTGCTGATCGGCGGTACTTCCTATGCCGGCGAGAATAAGAAATCCGTCTTCACGGTGCTGAACTATCTTCTGCCGGCCAAGGGCGTCATGCCGATGCATTGCTCAGCCAATGTCGGTCCTGCAGGCGATGYCGCCGTCTTCTTCGGTCTTTCCGGCACCGRCAAGACGACGCTTTCGGCCGATCCCGCCCGCACGCTGATCGGCGACGACGAGCACGRCTGGGGCGAAAACGGCATCTTCAACTTCGAAGGCGGCTGCTATGCCAAGGCCATCAAGCTTTCCGCGGAAGCCGAGCCGGAGATCTATGCGGCAACCCGCCGTTTCGGCACTGTGCTGGAAAACGTGGTGCTCGACGAGAACCGTGTTCCGGACTTCAACGACAATTCGCTGACGGAGAACACCCGCAGCGCCTATCCGCTGCATTTCATTCCGAATGCTTCGGAAACGGGCCTGGCGCCGCATCCGAAAACGATCATCATGCTGACGGCGGATGCCTTCGGCGTGATGCCGCCGATCGCCCGGCTGACGCCGGAACAGGCCATGTATCACTTCCTCTCCGGTTACACCGCCAAGGTGGCGGGCACGGAAAAGGGCGTGACCGAGCCCGAAGCCACCTTCTCGACCTGCTTCGGTGCGCCCTTCATGCCACGTCATCCGGCCGAATACGGCAACCTGTTGCGCGATCTCATCGATCGGCATGGCGTCGATTGCTGGCTGGTGAACACCGGCTGGACTGGCGGCGCCTACGGCACCGGCCACCGCATGCCGATCAAGGCGACCCGCACGCTTCTGACGGCGGCGCTCGACGGCAGCCTCAAGAATGCGGAATTCCGTACCGATCCGAATTTCGGCTTTGCCGTTCCGGTTTCGGTTGAAGGTGTGGATGTCTCCATTCTCGACCCGCGTTCGACCTGGTCGGATGGCCCGGCCTATGACGAGCAGGCCGCAAAGCTCGTCTCCATGTTCATCAAGAACTTCGAGAAATTCGAGGATCATGTGGACAGCAAGGTGAGGGACGCGGCTCCGGGGGTGCTCGCGGCTGCCCAATAAGCGGATAGCTTATAAGCGACTGGATTCACGTGGAACATTCGCCGCCGGTCTTCATTGGACCGGCGGTTTTCTTTTGCCGCCATTTATGGAAAGGATGCGCCCTGGAGGCAGAATGATGGCCAGCAATCCTCTCGAAATCAACAGCCGCATCACCATCGCCGGATGGGAGCTCACCGAGCAGTTCGTGCTTGCCGGCGGGCCGGGCGGCCAGAACGTCAACAAGGTCTCGACTGCCGTTCAGCTCTTCTTCGACATCGCCAATTCTCCTTCGCTGCCGGACCGGGTGAAGCAGAACGCCATCAGGCTCGCCGGAAAACGGGTGTCGAAAGAGGGTGTTCTGATGATAGAGGCGAGCCGGTCCCGCAGCCAGGAGCGCAATCGCGAGGATGCGCGCGAGCGGCTGAAGGAGCTGATCCTCGAAGCGGCAAAGCCTCCTCCGCCGCCGCGCAAGGCAACCAAGCCGACGAAGGGTTCGGTGGAACGGCGGCTCAAGGAAAAGTCCGGCCGTTCCGAGATCAAGAAAATGCGTGGCCGGCCGGTGAGGGACTGAAAGGAAAGCGAGCCATGGCAAGCCTTGCTAACGGCATACGCCATCTGCCCGGATATCTCGACCGCGCCGCGCAGGAACATCTGGTGGAACTCGTCCGGGGCGTGGTGGCCGGGGCTCCGCTTTACGTCCCGGAAATGCCCGGCACCGGCAAGCCCATGTCCGTCAGGATGACCAATTGCGGCGCGCTCGGCTGGGTGACGGACAAGGAGCGTGGATATCGCTACCAGCCGGCCCATCCGGTTACCGGCAATCCCTGGCCGCCGATCCCCGGCGAACTGCTGGACTTGTGGGAGGAGTTGTCAGGCTATTCGAAGCCGCCAGAGGCCTGCCTCGTCAATTTCTACTCCGACGATGCCAAAATGGGGCTGCACCAGGACAAGGATGAAACCGATCTGGAAGCGCCGGTGGTTTCGGTCTCGCTCGGCAATGCCTGCCTCTTCCGGGTCGGCGGGCTTTCCCGGAAAGACTCGACCGGTTCCTTCCGGCTTTCGAGCGGTGATATCGTGATCCTCGGCGGCGAAGGGCGGCTCGCCTTCCATGGCGTCGACCGCATCTATCCGGGCACTTCCACGCTCTTGAAGAACGGCGGGCGCATCAATCTTACCTTGCGGCGCGTGAACCGCTGAAAACAGCTGGCTATCGTTTGGCTACAGCTTGCGCAGCGCAACGGTCTCGATCAGGTGGTTCTTGCCCTTGCGCAGGATGAGATCGGCGCGCGGCCTCGTGGGCAGAATGTTCTGGCGCAGGTTCTTCAGGTTGATGTTTTCCCAAAGTCCCTCGGCCACCGCGCGCGCGGCATCCTCGTCGATCGTCGCATAGCGGTTGAAATAGGAGCTGGGATCGCGGAAGGCGGTCTCGCGAAGCTTCATGAAGCGGGCGACGTACCAGTTATGGATCAGTGCTTCGTCGGCGTCGATATAGATCGAGAAATCGAAGAAATCGGAGACGATGGGCACGATCTTGCCGTCCGCGGGAAGCGCGCGGGCCTGCAGCACGTTGATGCCCTCGAAGATCAGAATGTCCGGCCGGTCGACCAGATTGAATTCGTTCGGCAGCACGTCATAGGTGAGGTGCGAATAGCGCGGCGCCTTCACGTTCGGCTCGCCGGCCTTGATCGCGGAAAGGAAGCGCAGGACGGAGCCGATATCGTAGCTTTCCGGGAAACCCTTCCTGTCCATCAGGTTCTCGCGCTGGAGAACCGCGTTGGGATAGAGGAAGCCGTCGGTGGTGATGAGATCGACCTTGGGGCTGGRGGGCCAGCGGGCCAGCAGCTCCTTCAGGATACGCRCCGTGGTGGATTTGCCGACCGCGACCGATCCGGCAATACCGATGATGAAGGGGGTCTTGGCGACATCCGAGAGGCTCAAGAACCGGTTCCGCTGCCGGAAGAGCAGTTGCGATGCCTCCACATGCGAGGAAAGCAGGCGCGACAGCGAAAGGTAGATGCGGCGGACCTCGTCGAGATCGATCGGATCGTCCAGCGAGCGAAGCCTGGCGACTTCGTCGGCCTTCAGCGTCAGCGGGGTGTCTGCCCTGAACTTCGCCCATTCCTCCGAGGTGAAATGGTGATAGGGCGAATAGGTAGCGGACGGCGGAGAATCTGGCGTTTCGGCGGTCTTCGTCGCGGTGGTCATGATGTCTGCCGGTTTGCCTTTTCCTGAAGCCCGGACTGCCCGGTCCTTCGTTCCAGCTCGTCGAGGACATCCTGCAACGGGATGCCGGCGATGCGCAAGACGACTAAAAGATGATAGAGGAGGTCGGCGCTTTCGGCCGTCAGCTCCTCACGCCCCTGGGCGACTGCGGCGATGACCGTCTCCACCGCCTCTTCGCCGAGCTTCTTGGCGGCCTTCGGCTGGCCCGCCGCAACGAGCTTCGCCGTCCAGGATTCCTGCGGCGAGGCTTTCGCGCGCTCGCCGACGATCCTTTCGAGATCCTCGAGGGAAAATCCGCTCATGACCGGGCCTTTCTCAATCGAGCCGCATCGGGATGCCGTTTTGGGCCATATAGTGCTTGGCCTCGCTGACGGAATAGGTGCCGAAGTGGAAGATCGAGGCGGCGAGCACCGCCGTGGCATGGCCTTGCTTCACCCCGGCCACGAGATCGTCCAGCGAGCCGACGCCGCCCGACGCAATGACCGGCGCGCGAACGCTGTCGGCGATCGCGCGCGTCAGCTCGAGATCGTAGCCTATCTTCGTGCCGTCCCGGTCCATGGAGGTCACCAGCAATTCGCCGGCGCCGCGTTCGACCATTCTCTCTGCGAATTCCACGGCATCGATGCCGGTCGCGTTGCGGCCGCCATGGGTATAGATCTCCCATTCGCTGCGATTGTCGCCGCCGACCGATTGGGTCAGCCGGCGCTTCGCGTCGATCGAGACGACGATGCACTGGTTACCGAACTTGTCGGCTGCTTCAGCGACGAAATCCGGATTGTTGACGGCTGCGGAATTGATCGAAACCTTGTCGGCCCCGGCAAGCAGCAGCTTGCGGATATCCGCGATGGAGCGCACGCCGCCACCGACGGTGAGTGGCATGAAGCAGTGATCGGCCGTGCGCGCCACGACGTCGAAGATCGTCTCGCGATTGTCGGAGGAGGCGGTGATGTCGAGGAAGCAGAGTTCGTCGGCACCTGCGGCATCATAGGCCTTGGCCGCCTCCACCGGATCGCCGGCATCGATGAGGTCGACAAAGTTGACGCCCTTCACCACGCGGCCGTCCTTGACGTCGAGGCAGGGGATTACGYGAGCCTTCAGGGTCATGCGGCACGTCCTTGTGAGGAGCGGATAAGGGAGAGCGCTTCGGCCGGGTCGATGYGGCCATCATAGAGCGCGYGGCCGGAAATCGYGCCTTCGAGCTTGGYTGCGTCCGGCTCCAGCATGCGGCGGATGTCGTCGAGCGAGGCGAGGCCGCCCGACGCGATCACCGGAATGGAGACGGCGTTCGCGAGTTCCAGCGTGGAAGCCCAGTTGATGCCGGCGAGAATACCGTCCCGGTCGATATCGGTGTAGATGATCGCGGCGACGCCGGCCCCCTCGAATTTCCTGGCAAGCTCGATGACGCCGAGTTCGGAGGCTTCCGCCCAGCCTTCGACCGCGACCTTGCCGCCCTTGGCGTCGATGCCGACGGCGACCTGGCCGGGGAAACGCCTGCATGCCTCGATGACCAGCGCCGGATCGCGTACAGCCACGGTGCCGAGGATAACGCGGGCAAGTCCGCGGGAAAGCCAGGCCTCGATATGATCGAGCGTGCGGATGCCGCCACCGAGCTGTACGGGGTTCTTGGTGGCCTTGAGGATCRCATCGACGGCCGCGCCGTTGACGCTCTCACCCGCGAAGGCACCGTTGAGGTCCACAACGTGCAGCCACTCGAAACCCTGGTCCTCGAAAGCTTTCGCCTGAGCTGCGGGATCCGGGTTATAGACGGTCGCGTGCTCCATGTCGCCGAGCTTCAGGCGAACGCACTGGCCATCCTTGAGGTCGATAGCGGGAAAAAGGATCATGTTTCTTCCTTCTGCTGCGCGAGCCTCAAGGCTTCCAGCGCAGGAAATTGGCAATCAGGGCGAGGCCGAGCGCCTGGCTCTTCTCCGGATGGAATTGCGAGCCGGCGATATTGTCACGCGCCACGAAGGCGGTGACCGTCCCGCCATAGTCGGCGGTCGCGATCACGTCATGCCTGTTCTTGGCGGCAAGGTGGTAGGAATGCACAAAATAGGCGTGCAGGCCGTCCGGCCCGGTCGGGATGCCCTCGAAGAGCGGGTGCTCGTGGTGAAGATCCAGCGTGTTCCAACCGATCTGCGGGATCTTCAGGTCCGGATCGTTCGGCGTCATCTCCACGACGTCACCCTCGATCCAGCCGAAACCCTCGGTGACGGTCTTTTCGAGGCCGCGGGAAGACATGAGTTGCATGCCGACGCAGATACCGAGGAAGGGGCGCCCCTTATGCTCCACCACATCGAGGATCGCTTCCCGCATGCCGGGAACGGCATCGAGCCCCGCGCGGCAATCGRCATAGGCGCCGACACCCGGCAGTACGATACGGTCGGCGGTCGCAACGGCGTCCGCCTTGTCGGTGAGGTCGATCCTGGCTTCGATGCCGGCTTCCTCAGCGGCGCGTTCGAAAGCCTTGGTGGCCGAGCGCAGATTGCCCGATCCGTAATCGATGATCGCGACGCGCATCAGCGTCCTCCTTCATGGTCGAAGAGCCCGAGGGCCGGACGCCAACCGGTGGGCGCCGCGGTGGGGGCTTGCACCGCCCATTCAGCCGAGGGCGGCAGCGGTTTCTCCTCCGCTCGCGCCAGCGTGGTGAAATAGATGTCTTCGGCGCCGGCTCGGCTGTCGGCCGAGATCACCGCGTCGAGGCTCCAGCCGCGGCGGATCAGCTGTTCCGAATAATAATGCCTTCCTTCGAATGCGACCAGCAGGTTGATTGCCAGACCGGCGAGCCAGCCGGCGGTCTCAAGGCCGGGAAGCTGCGTCAGCCATCCCGTGCCCAGTTGGAGGAGGAAAACCGCAGCGGYGGCAAGCCAGAGGCCCTTGGYGAGAAGCCAGATCCACGGGAAGAGAAGCGCCAGCCAGGAGAATCGGTCGGGAAGCACGAGGGTCGAGCGATGGTCCCTCTCCGGGCCTCCGGGTGGGGTGAGAACGAGATAGCTTGTCAATACGACCTCCTTCTACCGGTCAGACCAGCGTTCCCTTCGTGGAGGGTACGCGGTTTGCCTGGCGCGGATCGATTTCTGTGGCGGTACGCAGCGTGCGCGCCACGGCCTTGAAGCAGGTTTCCGCGATATGATGGTTGTTGGCGCCGTAATGGTTCAGCACATGCAGGGTGATCCCGGCATTCTGTGCGAAGGCCTGGAAGAATTCGCGCACCAGTTCCGTATCGAAAGTGCCGATTTTCGGCGCGCTGAAGGYGACGTTCCAGACGAGGAAGGGCCGGCCGGAAAGATCGACGGCCGCCTTCGTCATCGTCTCGTCCATGGCAAGGTCGATCGAGGCATAGCGGGTGATGCCGCGCCGGTCGCCGAGCGCCTTGGAGATCGCCTGGCCGAGCGCAATGCCGGTATCCTCCACCGTGTGGTGATCGTCGATGTGCAGGTCGCCCTTCACGCCGATCTCCATGTCGATCAGCGAATGGCGGGAAAGCTGGTCCAGCATATGGTCGAAAAAGCCGACGCCCGTGGAAATCTTCGAGGCTCCGGTGCCGTCGAGATTGACGGAGACGGAGACGGAAGTTTCGTTGGTCTTGCGGGAAACGGCGCCCACGCGTCCGGTTGCGGTCTCGCCCATTGGTCACTCCATGCGATCGATCTGCGCTCCTTATCAGGCGGAATGGGAAATATCCAGCGAAAGCACCCTTGGATCAGCCTCGCTTGCTGCAGCGCAGGGAGGCGCAGCCATGGCCAAGATTTGCAATCGCGCCACCACCGCTTACATAGGGCTCAACGGGGCCGCTCCGAGCCCCCAGTCAATGCCCGATCTGGGCCAACAGGGTGCTTCATGACGACGATTATTACCGTGCGGAAGGGTGGAAAGGTCATCATTGCCGGCGACGGCCAGGTGAGCCTCGGCCAGACCGTTATGAAAGGCAATGCGCGCAAGGTGCGCCGCATCGGCAAAGGCGAGGTGATCGCCGGTTTTGCCGGAGCCACCGCGGATGCCTTCACGCTGCTCGACCGGCTGGAAAAGAAGCTCGAACAATATCCGGGCCAGTTGATGCGCGCCGCCGTCGAACTCGCCAAGGATTGGCGCACGGACAAATACCTGCGCAATCTCGAAGCGATGATGCTGGTGGCCGACAAGTCGATCACGCTGGCCGTGACCRGCAATGGCGACGTGCTGGAGCCCGAACACGGCGTAATGGCGATCGGTTCCGGCGGCAATTTCGCGCTCGCGGCTGCCCGTGCGCTGGTCGACAGCGACAAGTCGGCCGAGGAGATCGCCCGCACTGCGCTCGACATCGCCGCCGATATCTGCGTCTACACTAACCACAACCTCGTGGTGGAAACACTGGATGCCGATTGATCCCGCCCGAATTGGTTTCCTGCCGGTGGATGCGGCTCACTACCTGTTGCTTCGTCGATGGTTGAACGAGCCGCATATGCTGGAATGGTGGGGCAATCCGGACGAGGAGCTCGGCTTCATCAGAGACATGGTGGAAGGAAGGGACACGACGCGTCCATTCATCCTGACATTCGATGCGGAGCCGGTCGGCTATATACAATACTGGTTTCTTGGCCATCACCAGAACGAGAAGTGGGCGAAGGACCATCCCTGGCTGCTCGAGCTGCCGTCCGAGGCAATCGGGGTCGATATCTCGATCGGCGAGCCCGGCAAGCTTTCCCTGGGAATTGGCTCCRCAGCCTTGACTGCCTTTGTCGGCATGCTGCGCAGCCTTGGYCACGAGACCATCATCATAGACCCCGATCCCGCCAATGTCCGGGCGGTCCGCGCTTATTCCAAGGCCGGCTTTCGGCCGGTTCGGGCGCTGGAAGGCCGAACCGGCAATGACGTGCTGATCATGCAATACGACCCGAAAGCGAACGAGATATCATGACCAACTTTTCCCCCCGAGAAATCGTGTCCGAACTGGACCGTCATATTATCGGCCAGCACGACGCCAAGCGCGCGGTCGCGATCGCGCTCCGGAACCGCTGGCGCCGTCAGCAGCTCGATGAGAGCCTGCGCGACGAGGTCATGCCGAAGAACATCCTGATGATCGGCCCGACCGGTGTCGGCAAGACGGAGATTTCCCGCCGTCTCGCCAAGCTCGCCGGTGCGCCCTTCATCAAGGTCGAAGCGACCAAGTTCACCGAGGTCGGATATGTCGGCCGGGACGTGGAGCAGATCATCCGCGATCTCGTGGAAGTCGGCATCGGCCTTGTGCGCGAGAAGAAGCGCGCCGAGGTGCAGGCAAAGGCGCATATGAGCGCGGAGGAACGGGTGCTGGACGCTTTGGTGGGGTCGACCGCCTCGCCCGCCACCCGCGAGACTTTCCGCAAGAAGCTCAGGAACGGCGAGYTCGACGACAAGGAAATCGAAATCGAGGTGGCGGATACCGGCTCCGRCATGCCCGGCTTCGAGATTCCCGGAATGCCGGGCGCCAATATCGGCGTCCTCAACCTTTCCGAAATGTTCGGCAAGGCCATGGGCGGCCGCACCAAGAAGGTCCGCACCACGGTCGAAAAATCCTATGGCGAGCTGGTCCGCGACGAATCCGACAAGCTGATCGACAGCGAAGTTATCCAACGCGAAGCGGTGCGTGCGGTCGAAAACGACGGCATCGTCTTCCTGGACGAGATCGACAAGATCGCCGCCCGTGACGGCGGGCTGGGTGCCGGTGTTTCCCGCGAAGGCGTGCAGCGCGACCTGCTGCCTCTGGTGGAGGGCACGACGGTTTCGACCAAATACGGTCCGGTGAAGACGGATCACATCCTCTTCATCGCCTCGGGCGCCTTCCATGTGGCCAAGCCCTCCGACCTGCTGCCGGAGCTTCAGGGCCGCCTGCCGATCCGCGTCGAGCTGAAGGCGCTGACCAAGGAGGATTTCCGCCGTATCCTGACGGAAACCGAAGCAAGCCTCATCCGCCAGTACAAGGCGCTCATGGCGACGGAAAATCTGATGCTCGACTTTACCGAAGACGCGATCGACGCGCTCGCGGATGTGGCGGTGCATCTCAATGCTTCGGTCGAGAACATCGGGGCGCGGCGTCTTCAGACGGTAATGGAGCGTGTCCTGGACGACATCTCGTTCAACGCCCCGGACCGGCCCGGCAACGAGATCACCATCGATTCAGAATATGTGCGCAAGCATGTCGGTGATCTGGCGGCCGATACCGATCTTTCGAGATACATTCTCTAAGCGCGAAACGTGGCAGCCGGGCAACGTCCGGCTGCGACTTGTTGCCCGCTGACGGGATTTTGACCGTGGCAATCTCGACACCGCGCCTCTCTTTCACGTAAAGGGAGGCGCGTTTTCATGATTTGGCTGCATTTGGCTGCGCATCGGATTTGAGACAGGCCCGTTCTTTCGTGCGTGTCCGCGAAATGCGGGCTTCCGAACAAAATCCTGGGACACGGATATTGAGACGTTTTCTGCTGGCATTGCTTCTTGTGGCCGCCTGGACGGTACCTTCGGGTGCCGGGGCGGGGGGCCTTCTGCTGGTGCCGGAAGGCAACCGCCATGCGGAGCAGCCGAAGGTGCCGGGCGCCTCGGTGCGCCGGACGCGGGCCGGCCGGACCACCTTCGACGACAAATACGAGAAGATCCGTGATCTTCTTGCCAATGACAGGGCGTTGATCGCCAAGATCAAGTCGACGGCCGGTGATTATGGCATCGATCCGATCCATATCGTCGGGGCGATCGTCGGCGAGCATACCTATAACGTCGATGCCTATGACCGGCTGCAGTCCTATTACATCAAAGCCGCCGCCTATGCCGGCAACAGGTTCCGTTTCGGTTTCGGCAGCGAGACGATCGGCGAGTTTCTGACCCGGCCTGAATTCGCAAAATGCCAGCGGTTTTCCGATTCCTATCGGCGGTGGACGTGCCGCGAGAATGTCTGGGACGAAAGTTTCCGAGGCCGCAAGATCGGCGGCACGGCCTTCCCGAACAACCGGTTCAGCGCCGTCTTCTTCCAACCCTTCTTCGCCGGCCAGACCTTCGGCCTGGGCCAGCTCAATCCGCTGACCGCGCTGATGCTCTCGGATACGGTTGCGAGGACCTCCGGCTATCCGAGGCTCGACGAAAGTGATGCGGCCGGCGTCTATGAGGCTATCATGGATCCGGACAAGTCGCTCGCCTATATCGCGGCCGGCATCCGGCGCTCGATCGAAGACTACAAGACGATTGCCGGCGTCGATATCTCCCGCAATCCGGGCATTACGGCGACCCTTTATAATACCGGGGGCTCGGCGAACCGTGCCGCGGCGCTGGCGGCGCGAGGCGGCGGCGCCCTGCCGGAGGAAAATTACTACGGCTGGCTGGTCAACGACAGGCTTGCCGAGTTGAAATCGCTCCTCTGAGGGCCGATATTCCTCGCCGACAGGACTAATCAGGAGGGCTGTCCATGGAGATGTGCCCTGAACCTTTCGTTCCGCCGGCACCGGAGCCCCGCACGGTTCCCCCATCACGGCTCGAGATCATTCGCACCGTGCTTCGCAATCCCCTGGAGCTCTGGGGGCAGCCCTCCTACACGCTTCCGTGGATCGAGACGAAATTCTTCCGTGAGCGGACGCTGATCGTCAACGATCCCGGTCTTATCCGCCATGTTCTGGTGGACAACGCGGCGAACTACGAGATGTCGGAAATTCGCCAGCTCATCCTTCGCCCGATCCTGCGCGACGGCCTGCTGACCGCCGAGGGCGATGTCTGGAAGCGGTCGCGCAAAGCCATGGCGCCCGTTTTCACGCCGAAACATGCCCGAGGCTTTGCCGGGCAGATGCTGCGCAAATCCGAGGAATATGCGGAAAAATATTCAGGCGCCGGATCGGAGGGACAAGTCTTCGACATTTCAAACGATATGACAGAACTTACCTTCGCGATCCTCTCGGAAACCCTCTTTTCCGGGGAGATCGTCACGAAGAGCGAGAATTTTTCCGACGATGTCGACCGGCTTCTGCACCGCATGGGGCGCGTCGATCCGATGGACCTTCTGCGCGCCCCTCGCTGGGTCCCGCGGTTGACGCGAATCGGTGGCCAGCGCGTGCTCGACAAGTTCCGCGGGGTAGTCGCCGATACCATGGCGCTGCGCCGGAAACGGATGCGGGAGAACCGGGCGGATACGCCGGAGGATTTCTTGACCCTGCTTCTCGACCTGGCAAGGCCGGATGGGCTCACGATGGACGAGATCGAGGACAATATCCTCACCTTCATCGGCGCCGGGCACGAGACAACGGCGCGAGCGCTCGCCTGGACGCTTTACTGCGTGGCGCATTCCTCGCATGTTAGGCAGAACATGGAAGCCGAGATCGACCGGGTTCTCGCAAGCGGCGCGGACCCGGTCGAGTGGCTGGACCTCATGCCCTGGGTGCGGGCGGCCTTCGAGGAGGCGATGCGCCTCTATCCGCCGGCGCCTTCGATCAACCGGGCTGCGATCGCCGACGATCGCTGGACCAGCCCCGCGGGTGAGACGGTGAGGATCGCTGCCGGGGTGACGGTTCTCGTCATGCCGTGGACCCTGCATCGGCACGAGCTTCATTGGGAAAAGCCGCGCGCCTTCATGCCGGAACGCTTCCTGCCGGAGAACCGGGCCAGGATTGGCCGCTTCCAGTACCTCCCCTTCGGTGCGGGGCCGCGCATCTGCATCGGGGCGACCTTCGCCATGCAGGAGGCGGTGATAGCGCTTGCGGTGCTCATGAAGCGTTATCGCTTCGATGCGACGCCCGACACCAAGGTCTGGCCGGTGCAGAAACTGACGACCCAGCCGCGCGGCGGAATGCCGATGCGGGTCAGCCCGCGACACGGCACGTCGATCGGGCCGAATTGATCTTTGCCGGTCTTGGGGTATTGATCGCAGGAAATCTTCCCTTCTGTCCCAAGGACCTCTGGCGTGGCCTCTCCCTATCTTCTCGGCATCGATACCGGCGGCACCTATACGGACGCCGTAATTTTCCGCGAAGGAGAGGGCGTCTGCGCCAAGGCTAAATCGCTGACCACCCGGCATGATCTCTCGGAAGGTATCGCCGGTGCGGCGGATGCCGTGCTGGCCAGGAGTGGAGTTCCGGTTTCGGAGATCGGGCTGGTCTCGCTGTCCACCACGCTTGCCACCAATGCGCTGGTGGAGGGGCAGGGCGGCCGTGCGGCGCTGGTGATGATCGGCTTCGGCCCGCAGGAGCTCGCCCGTGACGGGCTTGCCGAGGCGCTCGGCAAGGATCCGGTCATCTTCCTGCCCGGCGGTCACGACGTGCACGGCAACGAAATCCGGCTCGATCTTGCGGCTTTGGAAGAGGCCCTGCCGGTGCTTGCGGGCTCGGTATCCTCCTTCGCTGTCGCCGGCTATTTCGCCGTGCGAAATCCGGCCCACGAGATCCGCGCGCGCGAGTGCATCCGGGCGGCGACCCATCTGCCGGTCACCTGCAGCCACGAGCTTTCCTCGAGGCTCGGAGGACCGCGCCGCGCCTTGACGACGCTTCTGAACGCCCGACTGGTTTCGATCATCGACCGGCTGATCGGATCTTGCGAGGATTTCCTCGAAAGACGTGGCATCACCGCGCCGATGATGGTCGTTCGCGGAGACGGTGCGTTGATTTCGTCCGCCGAGGCGCGGCTTCGCCCCATCGAAACCATTCTTTCAGGCCCCGCCGCGAGCCTCGTCGGCGCCCGCCATCTGACCGGGCTCGACCGGGCGGTCGTTTCCGATATCGGCGGCACGACGACGGACGTGGCGGTGCTCGAGGGCGGGCAACCCCGGCTTGCGGAAGAGGGCGCGGTCGTGGGCGGTCATCGCACCATGGTGGAAGCGGTGGCGCTGCGCACCTATGGCCTCGGCGGCGATTCGGAAGTGCATATCGATGATCGCGGACTTGAAGCCCGCTTAACGCTGGGTCCCCGACGCATCCTGCCCCTGAGCCTTGCCGCCATGCGGGGTGAGGGGGTGGTGGCGGTGCTGGAAAAACAGCTTCGCGCCACCCATGCCGGCCGGCATGACGGACGGCTGGCGCTGCGCACCGGCTTGCCGGAAACCCTGGCGCAGGGCCTGCAGCCGCAGGAGCAGGCGCTCTATGCCCGTATTGGCGAGGAGCCGGTACCGCTCAACGAGCTGTTGACGGCCGCCTCGCAGAGGGCGGTGCTGGATCGGTTGGTGGCGCGCGGCCTCGTTCATCTGGTCGGTATCACGCCCTCCGATGCCTTGCATGTGCTTGGTCGGCAGAACCAGTGGAGAGCGGATGTCGCAAGACTCGGCCTCGAACTTGCYGCCCGCCGAAGGGACGGCGCGGGAAAGCCGATCGCGGCCTCGGCGGAAGACCTGGCGGAAAAGATCGTGAACCGGCTGACGCGGCAATCCTGCGAAGCCGTGCTCACCGCTTGCCTCGCGGAGGATGGCGCGGAAGCAATCGACCCGGCAGCGTCCCTTGCGGTGGACCGGGCGCTTGCAAGAACGCCCGGAATCGCCCGCTTCTCCATCTCGCTCGACCGGCCGTTGATCGGCCTCGGTGCGTCTGCTCCGGTCTATTATCCTGCGGTTGCCGACATGCTGGGGGCCGAGCCGGTGATCCCCGAGGATGCGGATGTGGCCAATGCGCTCGGCGCCGTGGTGGGACAGGTGCGGGCAAGCGTGACCGTGGTCGTCACCTCGCCGGAGGAGGGGCGCTTCGTGCTTTCCGGCGGCGGGGAAAGCCTGCGCGTCACGGGGGAGGCGGAGGCACTGTCCGCGGCGCGCGTTCGCGCTTCGGCGGCTGCCCTGGAGCGAGCCGGGACAGAGGGCGCGCAGGATGCGATTGTTACGATCGCGGAAGAGATCGACGCGCCGGAGGTCGAGGGTTCACGTCGGCTGGTCGAAGCGCGGGTGACCGCCATTGCCACCGGGCGGCCGCGCATGGCGGCCATCGGCTGAAGGGAGCCGTTGAAACGTTTTCCGGCCTTTGTCGCATTGACAGCCGGTTCGGCGCGCGCAAAGTGGCGGCGTTAATTTCAGGACTGAGTTGGGAGTTCAATAATGGGTCGTATTCAGAAAAGCGGACTGGCCATCGACGGAAAGCTTTATGATTTCCTGGTCGAGGAGGCGTTGCCAGGCACCGGCGTGGATGCCGAGCGTTTCTTTTCGGAGTTCGCCCGTATCGTTCACGACCTCGCTCCGAAAAACCGGGCGCTGCTGGCCAAGCGCGACGACCTGCAGGAAAAGCTCGACGGCTGGTATCGCGAGAACGGCGCCCCGACCGACATGGCGGCCTATGAAGCCTTCCTGCGCGAAATCGGCTATCTCCTGCCCGAGGGACCGGATTTCACCGTTTCGACCTCGAATGTCGATCCGGAGATCGCCGAAATCGCCGGACCCCAGCTCGTCGTGCCGGTGATGAATGCCCGCTATGCATTGAACGCCGCCAATGCCCGCTGGGGCTCGCTTTATGATGCGCTCTACGGCACGGACGCCATTCCCGAGGCGGACGGCGCGGAAAAGAGCAAGGCCTACAATCCCGTCCGTGGCGCCAGGGTCATTGCCTGGGCGCGAGATTTCCTGGATCAGTCCGCGCCGCTTTCCGGTGCAAGCTGGGCGGATATCGCCTCTCTTGCGGTCTCCGCCGGCAAGTTGACCGCGTCCCTCCGGGACGGGCGGACAGCCGGTCTGGCCGATCCGGCCCAGTTCGCCGGCTATCTCGGCGAGGCCTCCGAACCGAGCCAGATCCTCCTGAAGAAGAACGGCCTGCATGTCGAAATCCTGATCGATCGAACGACCGAGATCGGCAAGGGCGATCCGGCAGGCATTTCCGATGTCCGGTTGGAATCGGCCATCACCACCATCATGGACTGCGAGGACTCGGTCGCGGCCGTGGATGCGGAGGACAAGGTTCTGGTCTACCGCAACTGGCTCGGTCTCATGAAGGGCGATCTTCAGGAGGAAGTGACCAAGGGCGGCAAGAGCTTCACCCGCAAGCTCAATCCGGATCTGGAGTACAAGGCCCCGGATGGCTCCACCTTCGAGGTGAAATGCCGTTCCCTGATGCTGGTGCGCAATGTCGGCCACCTGATGACCAATCCCGCAATCCTCGACCAGGACGGTGCGGAAGTGCCTGAAGGCATCATGGATGCCATGGTGACGGCGCTGATCGCGCTTTACGACATCGGCCCGAACGGCCGCCGCAAGAACTCCCGCTCGGGCTCCATGTATGTGGTGAAGCCGAAGATGCACGGGCCGGAGGAGGTCGCCTTCGCCTGCGAAATCTTCACGCGCGTCGAGGAAGCGCTGGGACTTCCCGCCAACACCATGAAGATGGGCATCATGGATGAGGAGCGCCGCACCACCGTCAACCTGAAGGCCTGCATCCGCGAGGCGCGGGAGCGGGTTGTCTTCATCAACACCGGCTTCCTCGACCGCACGGGCGACGAGATCCACACATCGATGGAAGCGGGGCCGATGATCCGCAAGGGCGACATGAAGCAGGCCGCCTGGATCGCAGCCTATGAAAACTGGAACGTCGACATCGGCCTCGCATGCGGTCTCTCCGGCCATGCGCAGATCGGCAAGGGAATGTGGGCCATGCCGGACCTGATGGCGGCGATGCTGGAACAGAAGATCGCCCACCCGAAGGCCGGCGCAAATACCGCCTGGGTGCCATCCCCGACGGCGGCGACACTGCACGCGACGCATTATCATAAGGTGGACGTCGCGGCCGTCCAGGCAAGCCTCAAGAGTCGTGCCCGTGCAAAGCTTTCGGACATTCTCTCCGTGCCCGTCGCGCCGCGGCCCAACTGGACCGCGGAGGAAATCCAGCGCGAGCTCGACAACAATGCCCAGGGCATTCTCGGCTATGTGGTGCGCTGGATCGATCAGGGCGTCGGCTGCTCCAAGGTGCCGGATATCAACGATATCGGGCTGATGGAGGATCGTGCCACGCTTCGCATCTCCGCCCAGCACATGGCAAATTGGCTGCACCACAAGCTGGTGAGCGAAGAACAGGTGATCGAGACCATGAAGCGCATGGCGGCGGTCGTGGACGGGCAGAATGCCGGCGATCCGCTCTACACGCCGATGGCCAAGGACTTCGACGGCTCCATCGCATTCCAGGCGGCCTGCGACCTGGTGCTGAAAGGCCGCGAACAGCCGAACGGCTATACCGAGCCGGTCCTGCATCGCCGTCGCCTGGAGCTCAAGGCGAAGATCGTGGGCTGATTGTCGTACAGCGGCGGAAAGAACCGTCCCTCTTTTGTCATCCTCGGGACAAGCCCGAGGATGACGGCGTGTACTTAWCAGCAAAACGAGACTGAGATGCCCTTCCTCACAGCCGAACAAAAAAGGCCACCGGAGCGATCCAGGCGGCCTTTTCGTTTGTTCTGAAGCCGGAGCTTACTGGATGACGATGACCTTCGTGCCGCGGCCGGGGCGGACGCGATTGTAGAGATCGATCACGTCCTGGTTCATCAGCCGGATGCAGCCGGAGGAGGCAGCCGTGCCGATGGAAGCCCATTCCGGCGTGCCATGCAGGCGGAACAGCGTGTCCTGGCCCTTCTCGTTGAAGAGATACATGGCGCGCGCGCCGAGCGGATTGTTGAGGCCGGGCCCCATCCCCTCCTCGACATAACGGGTGAGTTCCGGGCGACGCTCGGCCATCTCCTTCGGCGGATGCCAGGTCGGCCAAGCCTGCTTCCAGGCGACATAAGCCTCGCCCGACCAGGAGAAGCCCTGCTTGCCGACGCCGATGCCGTAGCGCACCGCCTTGCCGTTCGGCAGGATGTAATAGAGGAAGCGTTCACGCGTGTTGACGATGACCGTGCCCGGCTTTTCCTTGCTGGAATAGTCTACCACCTGACGATGGTACTTCTTGTCGACCCGATTGATCGGGACGGCCGGCAGCGCATAGCCGGCATCGGTCATCGGGCCGTAATCGGTGGAGATCTTGGCGGTCTCGACGCGGACCGGGGCCTCTGCCTTTACCGCTGAGGTCTTGGTTTCGGACGTGGTGGAGCAGCCGGCCAGGGCGAGAGCCGCCAGGCCGAATGCGATCATGCTGGAGCGGATGCGCATGGAAATCTCTTGGGAATGACGAATCGATTTAAAGAGATGGAGACCATCTTTGAAGACGGGTTATTTTCGATTAGATTTGGCTTGGCAAGGCGCTGCGCAGCGTCGAAGGCCATTCGCCGCAGAAATGAAAATAACATGGCCTTTTTGCAACATTTTGTTGACTTGGCCCCCTGAAAATCCATGGTGATTCTTAATATAGCCGGCAATAACCCGCTGATCGACGGACGCCAATCGGCGCGTGCCATGATGGTGCGCCGCGGCGTGCAGATCCTGCTGCACGACATGCGCCATGCCATTCTGCCCGAATTCGTGCTGTCGAGCGGGCGGCGGGCCGATCTGATGACGGTTTCCGAAAAGGGCGAGATCTGGATCATCGAGATCAAGACCTCGATCGAGGATTTCCGCGTCGACCGCAAGTGGCCGGAATACCGCGCCTATTGCGACCGGCTTTTCTTCGCGACTCACAAGGACGTGCCGCTCGACATTTTTCCGGAAGACTGCGGCCTCTTCCTTTCGGACGGCTATGGCGGACATCTGCTGCGCGACGCGCCCGAGCACAAGCTGCCGCCGGCCACCCGCAAGTCCATCATGCTGAACTTTTCCCGTGCCGCTGCCCAGCGGCTTATGCTGGCCGAATGGGCCAACGGCAAAAGCTTCGACGAGATGTAGCGCCGGCTATTATTTAGGAGCGCGCTTGGCGAGAATCCTCTGCAGCGTGCGCCGGTGCATGTTGAGCCGTCGGGCGGTCTCCGAAACATTGCGCTCGCACATCTCATAGACGCGTTGAATATGCTCCCAGCGCACCCGGTCCGCCGACATCGGGTTTTCCGGCACGTCCGCCTTTTCCCCAGGGCGCTGCGTCAGCGCGTTGAAGACGTCGTCGGCATCGGCGGGCTTGGCAAGATAATCGAGCGCTCCGAGCTTCACGGCGGTCACGGCCGTCGCGATATTGCCGTAGCCCGTCAGCACGATCACCTTGGTGTCCTCGCGCGCCTGGCGGATCGCTTCGATCACGTCGAGGCCATTGCCGTCGCCAAGTCTCAGGTCGACGACTGCATACTTCGGCGGACGCGCCTTCGATTTGGCGATGCCTTCCGCGACCGACTCGGCCGTGTCGACCGAGAAGCCGCGGCTTTCCATCGCGCGCGCCAATCGGCGCAGAAACGGGCCGTCGTCATCCACGATGAGCAGCGACGCGTCGGACCCGAGGTCGTTATCCGTTTGCGCTGCGACGTTTTCCAATTGAGTTTCCATTCTTCTTCTCCGCGGGCTTCGGTCCCGTATTTATGCGGGATTATCGTTCTTTCCCGCCGTTTGGCCAAGTCTTTTGGATCGCGGCTCCTCCATCACGGAGCGAGGCCATTCGATGTGGATGCGTGCTCCGGGTCCCGACGCGCCGCGATTCTCGAATCGAAGCGTCGCGCCTGAACGCTCGAGAAGCGTCTTTGCGATGAAAAGTCCAAGCCCGAGCCCGCCGGCGCGCTCGACCTCCTTCGATCTCTTCGTCATATAGGGTTCGCCGATGCGCGAGAGAATATCCGGCGAATAGCCCTGCCCGTCGTCCTCGATGGTGATTGCGACGCGCTGGGCATCGTGCTCCACCGTTACGATGACCCGGCTTTTGGCATAGTCCACGGCGTTCTCGATGAGATTGCCGAGGCCGTAGAGAATGCCGGCATTGCGGTTGCCGACGGGTTCGGTCGCGCGATCGTTTCTTTCCACCACTTCTATCCGGATGCCGAACTGCCTGTGCGGTGCCAGCACCTCCTCGATCATGGAGGAGAGCGGCAGCCGGCGCAGATGTTCCTCGCTGTCCGCCGAAAGCGAGGTGAGCCGGCGCAGGATGTCCCGGCACCGCTCGCTCTGGCTGCGAAGAAGCTGCACGTCCTCCCGGAAACGTTCGTCTCCGGCAAGTTCCCGCTCCATTTCCTTGGCGACGACGCTGATGGTGGCAAGCGGCGTACCGAGCTCATGGGCGGCCGCGGCGGCCAGACCATCAAGCTGCGAAAGATGCTTTTCCCGCTCCAGGACGAGTTCGGTGGCGGCGAGCGCGTCGGAAAGCAGTGTCGCTTCATGGGAAACCCGATAGGCGTAGAATGCTGCAAACAGCATCATGGAGGCGATCGAGCACCAGACGGCCACCTGCAGGACGGGCTGGATGCGCAGGCTCTCGCCCTCGTACCAGGGAAGATCGTGGGGTGAGAGGGCGAGCACCGTGGTGCAGACGAGCGCGAAGACGATCAGCGCAACGGAATGACGGAGCGGCTGCGAGGCGAAGGAGATGATGACGGGAACGCAGATCAGCGGCGCGAAGGGATTGGCAAGCCCTCCGGTAATATAAAGCAGGGCCGCCATCTGAAGGAGATCGAACCCGAGGAGCGCCAGAGCCGATTTCGGCCCGAGGCGGTGCGTCGGGGGAAACCAGGCCGAAAGCGCGAGATTGGCGAAGGCCAGCGCCGCGATCATGACCGCCGCCTCCACCAGCGGAAATGCGAACTGCAAAACGAAAGCGACGATCACGACCGTCAGCGTCTGTCCGGCCACGGCCAGYCAGCGCAGCCGCACGAGGGTCTGCAACCTGATGCGACGGCTGGAGGGGCCGAACTGCGCATATTTCACCGCGGGATTTTTCGAGCCGCCGTTTGTCATCTCCGATCCGACCATATTAATCTCCGCGGTGCTTTGACAAACCTCAATAGACCGGCTCGCCTTCAGGTCGCAGGCGGCATTCTGTCACGTCCCGCGCGGCTTGGCACGGGTGGTGGCGGTAGCCTCCGCCGGGTCTTCCGGCCAGGGGTGCCGCGGGTAGCGGCCGCGCATTTCCGCCCGCACCTCCTTCCAGGAACCGGCCCAGAAGCCGGGGAGATCGCGGGTGGTCTGGATTGGCCGGTGCGCGGGCGAGGTGAGCTCGAGCAGCAGCGGCAGTTTGCCCCCGGCGATCGCCGGATGGGTCTTGAGCCCGAAGAGTTCCTGCACGCGGATCGCGAGAACCGGTTCGTCTCCCTCGTAGCGAATGGGATGGCGCTGGCCGGTCGGCGCTTCGAAATGCGTCGGCGCCAGCCTGTTGATCTCCCTGGCGGCGTCATGGGGAACGAGGGAGCGCAGGCCTTCCGAAAGACCGCCGGGATCGATGGAATCGAGGCTGGAGGCATTCCCCTGGAAGGGCACGAACCATTCGTCGAGTCGGGCAAGCAGTGCTTCCTCGCTCACATCCGGCCAGGGTTCTCCAATCGTGCGGTGGAGGAAACCGATGCGGTCGCGAAGCTGCAGTC
The DNA here is from genome assembly GCF_001854865.1 of Rhizobium sp. LCM 4573. Taxonomy (GTDB): domain Bacteria; phylum Pseudomonadota; class Alphaproteobacteria; order Rhizobiales; family Rhizobiaceae; genus Neorhizobium. The sequence continues at coordinate 181,699 of NZ_MDDW01000007.1, forward strand.
CTTCCCTGGAAAAGGGCAGAACGGAAAGGCCGAGTTCGCTCACGCCCTCGGCAAGTGCCTGCGCCGCCTGTTCGCCGCTCGGCCGGGGCAACGGTTTTTCATCCAAGACGATTGCGCCGAGACGGATCACTTTGCGCGCCCGCGCCTGGCGGCTGGCGCGATCGAAGAAGCATTCGTCCTTGCGGGTGATGGCCTCGGCAAGCTCCGCTTCGACATCCGCCCGGCTCACTTCCGCCGCCGCCAGGATGCGCGCCTGCGCTGCCCGGCCGGTGAGATCGGCGATCACCAGCATTTGCGAAGCGGCCAGATGCTCCGTCTCCGGCAGTTCCGCACCCCGCCCGTTAGCCATCACGAAGCGCCCGCGTCCGCCGCGCTGCAGGGCGACCCGGTCGGGATAGGCATGCAGCAGCAGCCAGCCGGCTGGCGCGATGTCGCTTGCCGGTTTCACCTTCGGCAGGCTGGTGGCGATCCGCTCGGCAAGCTTCCGGGCCGATTCGGCACGCTCGCCCCGTTCGTTGCGGAAACGGCGCAGCCGCTCGTCGAGATCGATATCGCTCCCGCCAAGGCCCTGTTCGGTCAGAAGCACGGCAAGCAGGCAGGCCTGCCCGCCGAAGCCTTCCTCGGCTGCTGAAATCGCCATGGCGGAAAGACGAGGCGGAAGCGCGAGTTCCCGCATCAACCGGCCTTTTTCGGTCAATCTGCCCTGCGCATCGAGCGCGCCGAGCTGCGCGAGCAGCGTCTTGGCCTCGTTGAAAGCCGGACCGGGCGGAGGATCGAGAAAGGAAAGGGTTCGCGGATCCTGCACGCCCCAATGGGCGAGATCCAGCGCAAGCCCGGAAAGATCGCTGGCGAGAATCTGCGGCGGCGTGAACGCGGCAAGCGCGGCCGTTTGCCCCGAATGCCAAAGCCGCACGGCTATCCCCGGTTCGGTTCGCCCCGCGCGTCCGGCACGCTGGTCGGCCGAGGCGCGCGATACGCGAACCGTCTCCAGCCGCGTGATACCCGTCCAAGGCTCGAAGACGGGCAGGCGCTGCAAGCCGCTGTCGATGACGATCCTCACACCGTCGATGGTGATCGAGGTCTCGGCGATCGAGGTCGCCAGCACGATCTTGCGCTGACCTGCAGGCGCCGGCCGGATCGCGAGGTCCTGCTCCCACTGCGAAAGATTGCCGTAGAGCGGCACGATCAGCGTCTCCGGCCCGAAGCGGCCTTCAAGCCGTTCCGCCGTGCGCAGTATCTCTCCCTGCCCAGGGAGAAAGGCGAGGATAGAGCCCGTCTCTTCCGCATGGGCCTGGACGATGGCGCGGGCCACAGCCTCCTCGATTCGCTCGTTCGGTRCACGATCGCCATGCCGGATATCGATCGGAAAGCTGCGGCCTTCGCTCTTGATCACCGGTGGCTCTCCGAGCAGGTGCATCACGCGCTCCACGTCGAGGGTGGCCGACATTATCAGGATGCGCAGGTCCTCCCTGAGGCCCGATTGCACGTCCAGCGCCAGCGCGAGGCCGAAATCCGCTTCCAGTGATCGCTCGTGAAATTCGTCGAAGATGACCACGGAGACGCCCGCAAGCTCGGGGTCGTCGAGAATCATCCGGGCGAACACGCCTTCGGTCACCACCTCGATACGGGTTCTTGCCGAAATACGGTTGTCGAGCCGCATCCGGTAACCGACGCGCTCGCCGACCTGCTCGCCCAGGAGCGATGCCATGCGCGAGGCCGCTGCCCGTGCGGCGAGCCGGCGCGGCTCGAGCAGGATGATCTTGCTTGTGCACCAGGGTTCGTCGAGAAGAACGAGCGGCACCAGCGTGGTCTTGCCCGCGCCGGGCGGCGCCGAAAGCACCGCGCGCGTGCCCGATCCGAGTGCGGCGGTAATTTCGCCCAGAACTTCACCGACTGGCAATTTCGGCAGGCGATTTCGGATGGCGCTTTCGGCGGGTCGTCCGGACATCAGCCTCCGGCCTTCGCGCTTGCGTTCTGGTAGGCGAGGATCGCGCCGGCGAGGTCTTCCAGAGCGGCGCCGACGGATTTGAAAAGCGTGATCTCCTCCGCGCTTGCCCGACCGGGTTTGGTGCCGCGGGCGAGTTCCGTTAGCTCCGCGCGAATATCCTCGGCCTTCAGCACGCCATTTTGYAGCGGCTGATGGATGTCGCCGCCCTCCTTCATCGCGCCTGCCCGTGTATCCACATAAACCTGCGCGCGGCGGATCGCCTCGTCGTCGCTCTCGCGCATGCTGGGCTTGAAAGCGCCGACCAGATCGAGATGTGCTCCCGGTTTCAGCCAAGCGCCCCGGATCAGCGGGCTGCTTGAAAGCGTCGCGCAGGAAATGATGTCCGCCGAATGCGCCGCGGCTTCGAGATCGTCCGCAACGGATGCCTCGAGACCCAGCCCGCGGGCCCCGGCGACGATCTCCTCCGCCTTTTGCCGGTTGCGTGCCCATACTGCAAAGCGCTTCAAGGGCCGGATCACCGCATGCGCCTGCATCAGGTTGAGCGACAGCCGCCCGGCGCCCACCATCAGCATCTCTTCGGCATCCTCACGCGCCAGATATTTCGCGGCGAGTGCCGAAGTGGCTGCCGTGCGCCGCGCCGTGAGCTCGCCTCCCTCCACGATCGCAAGCATTTCGCCGGTTTTCCCCGAGGAAAGAAGATAGCTGCCGATGATGGTCGRCAGAGCCCGCAGGTGATTGTCGGGAAAGAGGTTGAGGATCTTGACGCCGATATGGCCGCCCGGCACCCAGGCCGGCATCAGGAGCATGGTCGCGGCCGCTTCTCCGGGCACGTCCATCTCATGGTGGTGGCGCACCGGCATCACGCAATCGCTGCGGAACATCGTTTCCACCGCATCGATCAGCTCGGCCCATGGAAGCGCTGCCCGCGTCTCCTCTTCATTCAGTACCAGCATGCCTTCCACTCCAGTCTTTGGGAAATGCTTTCAACCCTATCAACGGCGAATGGCGCCGAGAAAGTGGTTTTTGCTGATGCCGAGCTGCCTTTCCGTTAACTCCTGCCCGGTTTTGGCGCGGAATGCGCCCTTTCGGGTTGGTCGGAGAAGAAAAATGACATTTTTTTAAAAAGGTCGTTGACACCGTCGGACGGCTCGACATATAACCCCGCTCACTGACGAGGGCGGCGGCGCTGCTGGCGACGAAGTTTCTCGTTCTTGAGGGATCCGGGTGTTCTGGACGACTTGAGAAACAATCACTGAGAAATTGGCGCATGCTGATTGGGACCGGTTTATACGGTTGGTCTCTGGGATTGATGACGTTTCGGCCTTTTATTGAGGCGGTTGAGCGTCAGTTATTTGACAATTGAATATGAGAAGAAAGAGAAACGTGGTCGGCGGCGTCTCGCGGGGTCCTTATGGATCTCATTGAAGACAAAGTGACGGTCACGTTTTGACAAGAGAACACCCTGTTTCTTTTTGGGTTTGAGTGTCTTTCGGCGTTTCTTTGGAATGACGAAAGATCAAGCCTGGCCATGCGGTCAGCTGTGAAGCTGACGTTTGGTTTAAGGGACGGAAGTGAGTTCTCGTCGATTCAGAACAAGTGATCAGTCATGATTGAATTCTCAACTTGAGAGTTTGATCCTGGCTCAGAACGAACGCTGGCGGCAGGCTTAACACATGCAAGTCGAGCGCGTAGCAATACGAGCGGCAGACGGGTGAGTAACGCGTGGGAATCTACCCTTTTCTACGGAATAACGC
>NZ_MDDW01000008.1 GCF_001854865.1 Rhizobium sp. LCM 4573
AACCCCGGAAAATTCCAGCTCCCGCTGGCCCAAAATCGGGGTGCACTTCAGATCTCCAAAATCCCGATGTGTTGCTTGGTGAGGAAGCTGGGGATGCGAGCAATTGACGCCTGCTAGATCAGGAGGGCACTACGTTTGCAGTACCGCTAGCACAGGCTGTGCCACAGGGTTCCGCGAACTGAACACTGCGGTCCGCCTCGGTATGCAACTCTGCGATCAGCTTGAGGAATTCGCTCAGCGCAATGGCCAACTCCCCTCCACCGGCCACTGGTAGATCGATGATCGAGTTGAGGCGAGCGATGACCTGTTCCGCCGCTTCCCTGACAGTTTCGCTTTTCGTTTCGCCTGCGATTTCGCAGGCAAGAACATACATCTGCCGATAGCTGTGCACAGCCAATATCGCGCGCACAAGCCAGTCTTTTTGAAGGCTCGTCATGAGCTCACCGCCACTCCAGGCTACATTTTAGATGCGGTGCCTTTACCCCATTTTGGCTCAGGAGTGCGAAATCTCGCTGTCTTTGGTGAAGAGGCTAGTAACCATCTTTCCAGACATCCAATCGGGGTCAACGTGCCTTAGCCCATGTTACAAAACGGAAACGTCGCATATCAGAGGCGTGCATATACAAAATTTTGTAATTGCATAGTTTTTCGATTCGCATGCAGTGTGATCGCGCCAGGCAAGGGGGCGACCAGGCAAACCAACTATGTGGTAAAGAAGCCCTGCAGACGATCCTGGCGAGGGCTGATGTCAAAACGTGCAAACTGTTATCGAGGTGCGACTTCTACAATCGCGCTGACTGCAGCACTTCTATGCGGAACGCACTACCAGGCAGACGCAGCCGACGAATGCGGATCAGCGGGTGGCGGCACCGTTACCTGCGGTGACGGCATCTATGCTGGAGGCATCTCCTATACGGTGGTTCCAGTCACGGGCTTCACTCTCAATCTCGATGGCCCAGGCATCGTTGTCCCGTCCACCGCCCCCTCGGGCGTGGGAATTAGCGGAGCGGCGACCGGTGCCTTTATACTGAATGCAACGCGCTTAACATCGATAACCCGCTTGGGTACAATTGCTCTGTCAGTCACGAACTCATCGAGCGGATCCTCGGTGATCAACATCGATTCCGGTTCGATCACCGGCAACATAGGCGGCACGTGGGGTGGGGTCTATGCCACATCCACTTCAGGAGCGGCGCGGATCAACTTAAACGGCGGGGCCGTGTCCGCCAACAACGCCGGCAACGTGGTCCTCAGGGCGAAAACGACCAGCGGCAGCGCGTCGATCCTTATGACGGGAGGCTCGGTTACGGGCACCAGAGGCCTCTTAGCCGATACTTTTTTCGGAGGCACCGGATCGGCGAGTGTAGACATCACGGGCGGCACCGTGACGACCACTGGCGACGGCGCTTCGAGCGTCACGTTCTCAGGCAACGCGACCACCGGCATGTCCGGCGGGAGTGTGACTAGCGGTGGCAATGGCCTCGTGGCGACAAGCGGTACGGCAACCACGGCCGGCAATGCGTCAGTCATCATGGAGGATGGCTCCGTACTGTCCACGGGTGCCAGCTCGAGTGGCATTCTAGCGCGGAGTACTGTAGGGCAGGCACGCGTGGAGATAAGCGGCGGTACTGTCACGGCAGCTTCGGGTGCGGCTGTCCTGAGCCAATCGGACACGCACAATGCCGACATCACCGTGACGGGCGGCACCGTGGAGGTCCAAAGCGGCACCAATCCGGCACTCAGCGCCGTGGTTAGCAATGCCGCCGGGACGGGCCGCGCCAGCGTCTCCATCAGCGGCAGCGCCACCGTCATCGGCGCGAGGGGTGCAACCGCCACCAACGGTGGTGCGGGCGTGGCCCAGATCACGATGGAGGACGGCAACCTCACCGCCAGTACTTTCGGTCTCAGCGCCACCACGGCTGGCGTCGGCGCGGCGCAGATCGCGATCACTGGTGGCAGCATCGCCACCTCCACGAGCTATGGCGCAAGGGCTGCAGCCAACGGATCGGGGAATGCCACGATCTCCATGAGCGGGGGCAGCATCGCGGCCGGGACCGGAGCGTCATCCTTTGGGATCCACGCGTTGTCTGGCGGCGGCGGTGCCGCACATGCCAGTTTCAACGGCGGCAGCATCGCCACGCGATCCTCGCTAGGCGTCGGCGTTTTTGCCCAGGCCGGCCTCACAGGCACCGGCCCGGCCACCGCCATCATGACCGACGGCACGGTAACCACCGCGAACGGCGTCAGCAACGGAGTACGGGCCCAGATCGCCAACACCGCCTCCACGGCGGATACGACGGTGATGATGACCGGCGGCGCTATCACTCTCAACGGGCCCCTCTCCGCCGGGCTTTATAGTTTCAATCAGGGTACGGGACAGGCCATCGTGCAGATGTCGGGCGGCAGCGTCACCGCCACCGGAGACAGGGGCGAAGGCATCTTCGCCAATGTCGGCAGCGCCACCGGCACCTACAATGTCAACATATCGGGCGGCACCGTCACGGCAGGCTCCGGCTTCGGCGCCGGCATCCACACGGTTGCCGCAGCGGGAGGCACGATCACCATCGGCACAGGCGCTACCATCGATGGCGGGGCTTCGGGTGTCGCCATCCGCGACGGAGATCTTAACCGCGACGGCGTGGACGAGATCGGCGGCAACGTCGCCATCACCACGGCAGGCACCCTGACTGGCGACGTGATCCTCGGCGGCGGCAATGACACTATAATCATCAACGGCGGCAGCATCGCCGGCGACATCGCCGGCGATAGCGCGGACAGCCTCACCTTCGACCTGGGCGCTGGCAGCTTCACCTATGGTGCAGCCTACGCGATCAGCGGTATGGACTCGGCCATTATGACCTCAGGCACGGCGCTGATCGACGGCACGCTGACCGCCGACACGCTCGCCGTGAATGGCGGCAAACTCAATCTCAACGGTGTATCCACGATCCCAGGTGGCGCGACGATCTCCGGCGGCACACTCGCCGTAGGCGATGCCACGCATGCCTCGGCCCTCCTCACCGGCAACCTTGACGTGCTGGCGGGAGGACGGCTGCAAGGCATCGGCACCGTTGTCGGATCACTGGCAAGCGCCGGCACGATCGCCCCGGGCAACTCGATCGGCACGCTGACGATCGACGGCGACTATGTGGGGAGTGGCGGCACGCTTGAAGTCGAGACAGTGCTTGGTGACGACGCGTCGCCTACCGACCTTCTTGTGATTTCCGGCGGCACGTCGGGTTCCACCAATGTGCAGGTCGTCAATCTCGGCGGCGCGGGCGCTCAAACCGTGGAAGGCATCAAGATCGTCGATGTCGGCGGAGCTTCTAACGGGGCCTTCGCATTGCAGGGCGACTATGTTTACCAGGGCGACCAGGCCACCGTCGCCGGTGCCTATGCCTATCGCCTTTACAAGAACGGCGTCAGTGATCCGGCAGACGGTGATTGGTATCTCCGCTCCGCCCTGATCTCTCCCGACGAACCTGCTCCGGGTCCTGGACCGGGTCCTGGCCCCAGTGAGCCCACACCACTTTATCAAGCCGGCGTGCCGATTTACGAGGCCTATGCCGGCGCGCTGCAGACCTTCAATCAACTCGGCACGCTGCAGCAGCGGCTCGGCAACCGCCATTGGACGGTGGTGGCACAGGGCGCCGACGGTATTTCAAACGAGATGACCGTCTCACCGGGCATCGGGATGTGGGGCGAGATCGAGGGCGCGCGCGCCGAATTCAATCCGGAAAGCACGACCGGTGCGCAGTATGACACCACGATCTGGCGSCTCAAGGCGGGTTTCGACACATCGCTTTACGAGGGCGCCGCCGGCAATTTCATCGGCGGCGTGGCGGTGCATTACGGCACGGTCTCGGCCGATGTCAGCTCGATATACGGTTCGGGTTCGATCGACACGAAGGGCTAYGGACTTTCGGGCATGCTGACCTGGTACGGCAATGACGGCTGGTATGTGGACAGCCAGGCGCAGGCGACCTGGTATGACAGCGATCTGTTTTCCGAAACCGCCGGCATCGGCCTCACCGAGGGCAATAATGGTTTCGGCTATGCTCTCGGCATCGAGGTCGGCAAGCGTATCCCGATCGATCCGGAATGGGCGWTCACGCCGCAGGCRCAGCTTGCCTGGTYGTCGGTCGATTTCGACGATTTCGCCGATCCGTTCGGCGCCGGTGTGGCGCTTGGAAGCGGCGACAGTCTGATCGGCAGGCTCGGGCTTGCAATCGACCGGCAGACGGAATGGCGGGACGCCGCCGGCAACATCAGCCGGGCGCATATCTACGGGATCGCCAATCTCTATTACGACTTCAAGGACGGTTCGACCGTGGATGTCGCCGGCACCCCGATCCGCAGCGAGAATGACGGCCTGTGGGGCGGCCTCGGCATGGGCGGCACGGTCGATTGGGCCGAGGGCAAATATTCGCTCTACGGCGAAGTCATGGCTCGCACCGGCCTGAAGGACTTCGGCGACAGTCACGTGTTCACCGGCACCGTCGGCTTCCGAATGAAGTGGTAAGTGGTGAAGGCGCGGACCCAATCGTCATCCGTCAGTGAAAATTCCGCGCCTTTACCTTCAGCGTGTCGATGTGCAGATCCCTGACGAAAATGTCCCTCGGCTGAGGAGGCTTCGTACGGCCGCTCGGATCCGGACTTCCAGGAGACCCATGGAAGAATTCGTCCCCCCTGCCCGGCTGCAGCTTGAACTCGGCGTCTCGATCCGCCAGCTTGGACAGGTCTTCGCTCAGGTCAAAGAGTTGCTGTGCCACGAGATGAACGAGCGAGCGGCGCGACAGAGATGTGCACTATTCTGCCGGAGGGCCAAAAGATCGTAAGAGTGGAAATTCCCGAGCAATTTCTTGACAATGTGAAACCAGCTGTTTCCGTTGACGTGCTTGCGGAAGACAGAACAAAGCAGGCATGCCAGGGCCGTATCAGCCACATTTCTCCGGTGTTGATGCAGTCAACCGGAATGCCCGGCGAACGCAAGTCTACGTTGGGGAGGTTGGGCGGGAAACACGGCCATGCTCCCCYTTTTCCTCCCTTAGCCGGGCGATGAGGAGCGAGAGCCCGGCCTCACGAGAATGATGCGGTCGGTGATCCGAGCTACGGGGAAGAAGGTGAACTCAGCACTCCCATGAGAACCGCCCCGGAAACCTCGAGAAGCGCCGATTGTTCCCCGATGTTGATGGGAACCGTCCAGAGGATCGCGGTTTGAGCTCATCCCCCGCACTTGGGAAGAGGCTGCCAGCACTGGCGTTCCGAAGCACCGGTCGCAGCAGTGAAGTCTGGCGGGAGAGCAGCCGCGAAGTCTTTCGATCGGTTTACCGGCCCCGTATGGCGGCCCTACATTTCGACCGCTACAGCAACCATCCCCGTTGCGGTGGGAGTCCGCATGTTCCGCCCAGCCTCGCGCAGCCTTTCTTATCACCCATTATCTTTAGGAATTACTAAATGACAAAAGACTGCAACAATTTGCCCAACCACATTGAGTTCTCACTCGCTGCGGCCGGGAGCTCGGCGACGTCCGCCAGCTTGAGCCGGGCTCCTACTGTTCTTCCCGCCAGTCACCTCTGTTGCTTTGTTTGCCATAGGGAACTCGCCATCAGCTTGGGTGTTGCTAACCGTCGCGGTACGCCGATGTCATAGGACCTCCTCCGCAACTGTAGGACCGGGAGGAGTCCAAACCTGCCGCCTGCTTGGCTCCTCAATTTCTATCCACAAGTTCTAGGCGTTCCTCGGAGAACGCTTCGTGCAAAACTGACGCGCCGCGATGAGTTTCCCATTCCTTAGCGGTGGGGCCCGGCATAACCTCGCCAGGATATGTCGGGCCCTATATGGCCTAATTTGAAGACCATCGGCGACGTTCTGGCCCGCTCCGCCAGTCTCGCGCGGCCTCAGCCTCGCTGATCGGCATCGGGTCGCTCTGGGCACCGTTCATCATTGAAATCTATTTCGAGCGCTGGTTCGACTGGTCGTACTGGTTCAGGAAACTACCAGGTTACACGGAAACTGACCTTCGCGCCGACCGAGTTACTGTCGCCGAAATCCTCAAGGCTGGTGCGCACGAATGCTTCACCATTGACTGAATAGCGGCCGCCCGACCAGCTATAGGTGCCGCCGAGGCCCAATCCACCCCAGAGGGCCTGGCTCTCGTTGACAAACCTCGTTCCCGTGACGTCAACGTCCGATCCCTCGAGGAAATCGTAATAGAGATTGGCGATCCCATAGAAACTGGAGCGGCTCGTCAGTCCGTTTCCATCCGGCCATACGTTCTCATAGTCGGCAGAAATTCCTAGACGACCAATGAGCGCATCCCCATCGCCCAGAGAGACGGCACCACCGTAAGGATCGGCGAAATCGTCGAAGCGCACGGAGGAATAGGTAAGCTGCGCCTGCGGGGTGAGCGACCACGCGCTGGTGAGCGCAATCTTCTGCCCGGTTTCGATGCTGAGGCCATAACCGAAGCCATCATTGTCTTCGACCAGCGATCGACTCAGGGTCGATGAATGAAGATCGCTGTCGAACCATGTCAGTTGCGCCTGAGCATCGACATAGAAGCCGCTATTGCCATACCAGGTCAACGTGCCGCCAAAGCCGTAGCCCGTCGTGTCGATGTCTCCCGTGCCGAAAATGGAGCCGATGTTCGCGGATGCCGTTCCATAGTGGAGGCTGACGCCACCGATCAGCGTCCCGTTCGCATTTTCCGCCAGCAGCGCTTCGAGACCTGCGTGGAGCTTCCATGTATTGACATCGTAACCCACGCCGGTTGTCGAGGTGCCCGGTTCCAGATGGCTGTGCGCGACCTCGATCCGCGTCCTGATCGCTCGTGCTCCTTCGCTTCCATCCTCGGGTGCTCCGAGCGCCACGATTGGGTTGCTGCCGACTCGCTGTCTCAGGGTCCCAACCTCATTAAAGCTCTGCAACACGYCCGCATATGCCTCGTAAAGCGGCGTGGTCGGCGCATAAAGCGGCTGCTGAGGCAGTTGCGGCGCGGTAGGAGCGGGGGGAATGGTGGGGTCGACCGGATCGGTGAGCGCCGAGCGCAGGTACCAGTCGCCATCGTCCGGCGTGCTAACGCCGTTTTTGTATAGGCGATAGCCATAGGCTCCGCCGACCACAGCCTGATCGCCCTGAAACACATAGTCGCCCAGCAGAGCAAAATCGCCGTCGGAGGTGCCGTCCACCTGGACGATGCGGATGCCCTCGGTGGTCAGCGCGCCGGCGCCGCCGAGGTTGATAACGTCGACACTCGTCGTCCCCGAGGTATTGCCGGTGACATGCAGCAGGTCGGTCGGCGAGGCGTCGTTCCCGAGCACGGTTTCGATCTCCAGCGTGCCGCCGCTGCCGACATAATCTCCGTCGATAGTCAGTGTACCGATCGAATTACCGGGGGCGACAACGCCGGCATTGGTCGTATCGCACACCGTGCCCGTGCCCTGCAGCCTGCCGCCGGCGAGCACATTCATTGGCCCGCAGAGGCTTCCATTGACCGCGAGCGTGCCGGCCTCGACGAGCGTCGTGCCGGTGAAGGCCGAACTGTCGGCGGTCAGGTCGGTCAGCCCCGATCCGATCTGCCGGATCGTGCCGCTGCCCGAGATTGCYCCGGCAAACGTCATGGTGTTGGAGCGGAAGAACTCGAGCGCGCCGCTGTTGGTGACGTCGCCGACGATCGATCCGGTCGTGCCACCATTGCCGAGGCGCAGTGTGCCGGCGCTGATCGTCGTGCCGCCGGTATAGGTGCTGGCGCCTGTAAGCACCTGCGTGCCGGCGCCAACCTTGACCAGCGCGCCGATGCCCTCGATGGCGCCGCCGAAAGTGGTGTTTCCGCCATTGCCGCCCGTGGTCAGGGTGGCCGATCCAAGCATCACGTTGCCGCCGGTCGCACCGCCGCCATCGAGCGAACCGATGGCCTGATCGAAGCTATTAAGGTTCAGGGTGGTGCTCTCAACGTTGGCAAGGGTTACCGCCGAAAGTGCGCCGAAGGCCGTTCCGCCTGCAGCCGCGCCCGCCTGCAAGGTGCCGCCGTTGACTATCGTTGCGCCGGTATAGGTGTTCGCCCCCAAAAAGATCGCGGTGCCGCTCCCGTCCTTGGTTAGCGTGCCGCTGGTGATGCCCAGGACGCCGGTGATGGCGGTGTTTCCGGCGCCGCCGAGCGTGAGGTTTTGCGTCGCGCCCGTGATGGTGTCCAGCGTCAACATGCCTTCGTCGGAGTTGATGCGCACGGCGCTGCCCAGGGTAATCGGGCCGCCATAGGAATTGGCGCCGGATATGTTGCGCAGCGCGCCGTCATTGGCGATCCCGGTGCCGTTGAGGGTCAATGCCTCCGCGCCGACAGCGATGCCACCCTCGATCTGCAAGGCTGCGCCCGACGCCACGTTCGTCCCGCGCACAGTGCTGCCCAGTGCGGTGTTGTTCCTGATGTTGAGGACGCCGGCATTGACGTTCGTGACGCCTTCATAGGTGCTCGCGCCGCTGAAGATCTGCGTGCCGGTGCCTACCTTGGTGACACCGACCACGTTTGTGACGCCGCTGCCGCGAATAATGCTGCCGCTGAAAATACCGCTGCCGTTGGTGTTTCCCAGCACCAGGGTCGAACCGAAGTTGCCGCCAACCGGATTGCGATTGGCGACTATGATGCCGCTTCCGGACAACGCCCCTATATTGAAGGTGCCGGTGCCAAATCCGGAGCCTATGCCTTGATCGGCCAGCTCGATAGTTCCGTTGAGCACGACATCCGTATTGATCAGTGCATTGCTCGTGGCCAGCCCCCCAAGGGCCAGACCGCTGCCTGCTCCGGCGGTGGCGTTAGCGATGCCGTTGACGATCAACGTCCCGCTGAAGGTACTGTTGTTGTTGCGCAGGACAACGGCATTGCCCGCAGAGGCGGCGTTGATGGTAACCGTCCCGCTACCCCGGAGGCCACCGTCCAAGTAAAACCTTCGGTTCGGGCCGGCGGAGGCATTGGCATTGATCGAGGTGTTGCCGGTGCTGGTTACAGCCCCGAGCAAATGTGCGTAGCCCGACGGATTAATATTCTCCAGCGTCGCGCCGTCGTTGAGCATAATAGAGGCAGTGGCTGCCGCGCTCCCGGTGCCGGTGAACGTCAGCGTGGCGCCGGAATTGACGGTAGTGGTGGAAGTAAAGCCGTTTGCGTTGCTCAGAACCAACCGACCGGCATCAACGATGGTCGCCCCTGTGTACGGATTGGCGCCGTTCAAGGTGAGCGTACCGCTGCCGGCCTTGGTGAGGCCCCCGGTGCCGCTGAACGGAGAGGACGCCGCCACGTTGAAGCCGGCCGTGTCGATGGTCAGCCCGCCCGCCRCAATGTTGAGTTGGGTGCCGGTGAAGCCGGTGACGAAGTTCGCATTGTCGGCCGTTGCACGCAGCGTACCGCCGTTGAAATTGACCTTGGGCGTACCGCCGCCGACGGCGCGCTGCAACGCCTGCGTTTCCAGCGTGCCGTCACTCGTGATGTTGAGTGTACCGGCGCTCCCCGAGTCCGCCACGTACGTGGTCGTCCCGACCGTGACGCGTGCATTGTCGCTGATATTCAGCGTGCCTGGGCCGCCATTGCCGACATATAACCGGTCGGCAATATCCCAGGACGAGCCCGCTCCAGTAATGGTCGCAGTTCCGTTCGAGCCGACAAAACGACCGATATAGGCATCGCGTCCGGTGGTCAGCGTGCCGCCGCTCGACACCGACAGAACGCCGGTGGCCCTCGTCTCGCCGACGACGATGTCACCGGCCGTATTGACCGCGCCGCCATTACTGATGTTCAGCGTGCCGGTTGGCGCAGTACCGGTCCCGACTGGAATCTGGCCGAGAATGAGGGAGTTGCCTATGCCATTGATGTTCCAAGCCGAACCGGAGCCGGTCACGTTTACGCCGCCGCCGGATCCCACATGCCTTCCGACGAAGACATACCCGGTCGGGTTGCTCGTCAGCGTGCTGCCGTTCTGGATGGTCAGGTTGCCTGATCCACCCGCCGTGCCAAGCGAGAAGTCGCCGGTCGTGCCGGTCGCAGCGCCGGAGACGCCCAACACAACGGGATTGGACGGCGTGTTGATGACGACAGCACCGGTGGTCGGCGCGGCATTGCCGGTCCAGTTGCTTCCATCGGTCCAATCGTTGCTCGTGGCTCCTGTCCAGGTCTGTGCAGCGGCCGGTGAAGAAAGGAAAAGCCCGAGTGCGCCAGCAGCCGAAATACCGCAGAGCAACTGTGTGGCGCGAGCTCTGAGCAGGCGAGGCGGCCTGTTGCTGCACTCTGTGTCTAGCCCGGTATGCCGGTATACCCGCGACGCTTGCTCAGACCTTGCCTGACGATTTTTAACGTTCATGCTTGCCCCCCCGGAAGCGTGTCGCGTGTCTCAGTCCCCACCTGCCCGTGGTACGAGCGGCGTGATAAATGCGCCGATGTTCAATGATTTACTCAACTCAGGAACATATCCCGCTTGCGACCATTGAAACGAATGCAAGCCAGACCGGCCCAAGCTTCAACATGCATGTCCCCTCAACCGAGGAGATCCAAGCTGCAGGCGTGTCACTGCCAAATCACCCTCGTGCGCGATCATTCCGAAGCAATTTGTCGCATGATGCAATAACAGATTGCATCGACGCCCCGAAGAATCGTCGCGCAGTGATAAATACGCAACGTAGGGTTACTTATGTGTTTCCGCGCGACCACACCTCTCACGCTTTTCAGCCGACTAAGCTTCCTTCTTGCGTCTAGTCCGATCAACTTAGCGTACCGCGTGTGACGGGTTCCGGCCGAAAGGCCCGTCATCACTCAATGAAAAATTCCGCCCTTTACCTTCAGCGCATCAATGTGCAATCCCTGACGAAGATGTCTCTCGGCTGAGGAGGCTTCGTACGGTCTCTCGAATCCGGACTTCCCGAATATCCATGGGAGGATTCGTCTCCCCTGCCCGGTTGAAACTTGAACCCGGCGTCGCGATCCGCCAGTTGGACAGGTCTTCCTCAGGTCAAAGAGTTGCGAAGAGTGCAGTCCCAGCGGGAGCGGTTGATGCAGACCGGCCGGATTTCGACGCCGTGGTCGCGGGCGTCGCCGACGATCTGCGCGGGAGCATAGAAGCCCAGCCGACATCGTTCGCAGAACCTTTCGGGTTCGCGGTAAAAACTAGACGGCATCATGCCACCTGAAGACTTTACGTTTAATGTTCATGTTCCGTTCCTTTCCGAAGCGAGCGCCAAGGCACCTCGAATGGAGGAATCTAGTCCTGAGAATTAGGTGTTCTAAAAATCGTGAAGCGAATCAAATCTATAGCCGATCTTCACAAGTCGGTGTCGCCATCGAAAAATTTGTGACTTCACGCGGGCGCCGAGCACGCGTGCGGAAGCACTGGGCAGAGTTCGGCGATTGGCTCAGGCGAGATCCGGAGTGACGTCAATCAACGGACGGGCATTCGCCAAGCGGCAAGGAGGGCGCGTGCTTTCCTTGAGATGTCGAGGCGATGCTCAAAGCTCGTCTCAACACAAAGGCGCTCCCGCTCAACGCTGCCGAGATATTCCGCTATTGCCAGTTCGTCGGCTCCGCCCGCCACCAGCTGCCAAAACTCTGGTAGGTAGGCACGATACTCGTCGTCTGGACCATCGAGAGGATAAATTCCTATCGGGTCCCATTCTCGATAAAGCAAGCGATCCAGCGCTTCATACGCGCCGGCATCGGCTGCAGAAGACTTGGTCCCCATGCGCGCCCCGTTTTCGCGGATTAAAATCCACCCGTGAGTTAAGGGTTCTTATCTAAAGGGTTCTCACGCCCTCATCCAGCCCAGATGACTGCGGTGGGGCCTAATCCGGCAGCCGATAGACATCTCCTGYATCCGCCTCATCCCGCAATCCCTTGAAYGACGGATGCCTAAGCTTCCCGTCATGGGTCCAACCGCGATATTCGATCTCGGCAATCAGTGCCGGAGCGATAAGCGCCAGGTTCTTGCCGCGGATCATCACTGGCGGCAGTCTCGTCTTGAGCTTGTCGAGCTGCTTCTTGAGCCGCCTCGCCTCGTCCTGGCTGAAGCCKGTYCCTACCYCGCCGACATAGACGTGATCCACGCCCTTGTACGCGGTGAGGAGAAGGCTTGCGATCGCACCCGGCACCTTCGTCGATGGCTCGTAGCCCACGACCGTGAAGCTGTCGCTGAGGACGCATTTGATCTTCAGCCAGTCGCCGGTGCGTCCGGATCGATACGGCCGATCCCGGTGCTTGGCGATGATGCCTTCCAGGCCCGATTGGCAGGCGCGGCGCAGCATTTCATCCGGATCGTTGTCGAAGGTCTCGGAAAGCCGGATAGAGCCGTCAGCGCCCACGAGGAGGCTTTCCAGCATCGATCCCCGGCGCTCGTACTCCATGCCCTCAGATCATGGCCGTCGAAGTAGACGAGATCGAAGGCGTAGAGAAGCGAGTTTCGCGAGGGAAGCTTGCCGCCTCGACCACCGAGCGAGTTCTGCAGCATGCCGAAGTTCGGCAGGCCATGCTCGTCGAGAACGACCGCCTCTCCATCAATGATCATCGTCCCTGGCCCGAGATCCTTCGCCGCCTCGGCGATTGCTGGAAACCGATGCGTCCAGTCGTGACCGTTGCGGGTGAGAATGCGAACGCGGCTCGGCTCGATATACAGTCCCAACCGATAACCGTCCCACTTGACCTCATAGAGCCATTCAGGCCCGTGCGGCGCATTCGGCTTCAGGAGCGCGAGGCAAGGCTCCACTCGCTCGGGCATAGGATCGAAAGGTAGTTGCGGCTGCTTGGGGTCGCGCTTTCGGATCGGCCGGCTTTGGAGCGGCAGATCGGTTTCATTGAGCAGCGGCTTGGAGGTTGTCTTTTTTGGCGCTTGGTCATGCCCGATATTACATCAGCGAGTTCTTAATAACATTTAGAAATCACCGGTACCCGGATTTCAGCATGAACATCCGACCTGGTTTTTGAGGAGCTGTCTGGAACTATGCTGGGAAAGCCTTGTTTGTGGGTGGCCATCGCCCCAGCGGCGCATCCGGTAGGTCCTCGCGTCGAAGCGACAGTTGAGGCCGGGCCTGCGGAACCAGACAGCCCATCTAGGCTTCGGGGCGCTCGATTAAAAGGACCTTCCGATGAAAGCACTCACCTGGCACGGCAAGCATGACATCYGTTGCGAGAGCGTCCCGGATCCGGAGATCCAGCATGGCAGGGATGCCATTATCAAGGTGACGGCCTGTGCCATCTGCGGTTCCGACCTGCACCTCTACGACGGCGTGATGCCCGAAATGCATAGCGGCGACATCATGGGGCACGAGACCATGGGAGAGGTCGTCGAAGTCGGCACGGACAATGCGAAGTTGAAAGTAGGCGACCGAGTGGTGGTGCCCTTCACCATTTCCTGCGGCGAGTGCTTCTTCTGCCGACGCGGGTTCTATTCGGGCTGCGAGCGTTCCAATCCAGATCGCAGTAAGGTCACCAAGCTTTGGGGCAATTCGCCCGCCGGCCTGTTCGGCTATTCGCATCTGCTTGGCGGCTACAGTGGCGGCCAGGCAGAGTATCTGCGCGTTCCCTATGCGGATGTCGGGCCCATCAAGGTTCCGGAGGGGCTTTCGGACGAACAGGTACTCTTTCTCTCCGACATCTTTCCGACCGGCTACATGGCCGCCGAGTTCTGCGATATCCAGTCAGGAGATACGATCGCCGTCTGGGGCTGCGGCCCCGTTGGCCAGATGGCAATCCGCTCCGCCTTCCTGCTCGGGGCCGAGCGAGTGCTTGCGATCGACACAGTACCGGAACGGCTGGCGCTCGCGGCCTCGGCAGGCGCATTGACCTTGGATTTCTTGGAGGAGGATATCTACGATCGAATCATGGAGCTGACCCATGGCCGCGGCGCAGACGCCTGTATCGATGCGGTCGGCACGGAAGCAAATGCTTCGGCGAGTTGGGATTCGCGCTGGGACCGGATCAAAGTCGCCACTTTCATGGGCACCGACCGACCACATGTTCTGCGCCAAGCGATCCATTGCTGCCGCAATTTTGGCACCGTCTCCATCGTCGGCGTCTATGGTGGCTTTCTCGACAAGATTCCGATGGGTTCGGCCATCAACCGCGGTCTGACGTTCCGGATGGCCCAGACACCGGTGCAGCATTATCTGCCTATCCTATTGGGGCGTATCGAGAGAGGCGAGATTGATCCGTCCTTCGTCATCACGCACCGCGCGACGCTGGAAGAAGGCCCCGAGCTCTACAAGACCTTCCGCGACAAACAGGACGGCTGCATTAAGGTCGTTATGAAACCGTAGAGGAGAAGACCATGAACCCCGTTGAATCAAGCAGGGGCCTCGCGGTTGTCACCGGGGCATCAACCGGTATCGGTTACGAATTGGCCAAATGCGCAGCGCAGGATGGCTACGACCTTGCGATCGCGGCCGACGAGCCGCGGATCCAGGAAGCGGCAATGAAGCTCAGGGAGCTCGGCGTGGAGGTCGAGGCCATGCAGGTGGATCTTTCGACTCAGGATGGCGTGCGTCGTTTCGGAACGGCCATTTCCGCGCTGAATCGTCCGGTCGACCTTCTGATGGCCAATGCGGGCCGGGGCCTCGGCAGCGGCTTTCTCGACGAAGACATCCATGCCGTGCAACGGGTCGTCGATACCAATATCAGCGGCGCGCTGGCCCTCGTTCACGGCATCGGTAACCACATGCGGGCGCAAGGCCGGGGCCGTATCCTTTTCACCGGCTCCATCGCCGGCTTCACGCCCGGTACGTTCCAGGCGGTCTACAACGGTACGAAAGCCTTCATCAACTCCTTCTCCCTGGCTCTGCGCGAGGAATTGAAGGATACCGGTGTGACGGTCACCTGTCTAATGCCCGGCGCGACGGACACCGAATTCTTCGAGCGCGCCGATCTGATGGATACCAAGCTCGGCCAGGTGAAAAAGGATGATCCCGCCTTCGTGGCGAAGATCGGGTACGAGGCCATGATGGACGGCGAAGGCGATGTTGTTGCGGGCTGGAAGAACAAGCTGATGTCGGCTGCTGCCAATGTCACGCCGGCCAGCATGCTAGCCAAGCAGCATCGCAAGATGGCGGAGCCGGGTTCGGCCAAGGACTGAAGGCTGGGAGTCTGAGGCAGAAGTCCGAAAGCAAAGACTTACTCCCCGCTGATGGTGCGGAAGATAACCTGTGGAAACGTCGGCTGGCGCGCCCGCGGTCTTTCCTGGATCAATCAACGACGCGTTTCGGCAAGGAGCTGACTGACCCGTGCAGAACAAGCGATCTCAACCTCAGTACAGGCGGCTGTGGTAAGGAACCAGCAGAAAGACGGCACGTTGATCATCCATTCCACAGAGGATCAACCTTGAACTCCGTCGTAGATCGCATCATCCCAGGCGAAGAAATCTCCAAGAAGCCCCTTCGACGTTGGCGCCGAGCTGCGGTTTTCAAGCAACTCGGTCCGGGTCTCGTCACGGGAGCAGCCGACGACGATCCCAGCGGTATAGCTACCTATTCCCAGGCTGGCGCCCAATTTGGGTTCAACATGCTCTGGACGATGCTGTTGACCTATCCGTTGATGACGGCAGTTCAGCTCGTGAGTGGTAAAATTGGTCGCGTCACCGGATGCGGCCTCGCCAAAAACCTGGGCGATGTCCTTCCCAAATCGATAGTGCTTCTGCTTGTTGTCCTTCTGTTCATGGCCAATACGATCAATATCGGCGCCAATCTCGCTGCAATGGGTGCGGCCGCTCAACTGGTGTTGGGAGGGCCAGCCTTTCCGTTTACGATCTTCTTTGCGCTTGTGTCTTTGGGACTTCAGCTGTTCATCTCCTACGAACGGTATGCGCGGTATCTGAAATGGCTCACGCTGGTCCTGCTGTCCTATGTGGCCGTCCTCTTCGTGGCAGAGGTCGATTGGCTGGCTGCAGCGCAAGGATTTGTGCTGCCGTCCTTTCCGCTCACCGGCGAAAGCTTCACCGTCATCGTCGCGATTCTAGGAACAACCATCAGCCCCTATCTATTCTTCTGGCAAAGCTCGCAGGAAGTCGAGGAAATCGATCAGCACCCAAAAGCCAAAGCGCTGACCGAGGCGCCTGACCAGGCCCAAAAGGAGTTGAAGCGAATACGCCTAGACACTTTTGCAGGCATGGCGATTTCCAACCTGGTCGCGATCGCCATCATGATGAGCACGGCGGCAACCCTGCATGAGGCAGGAAAGACCGAAATCGGCAGCGCGGCCGATGTGGCGGAGGCGCTGCGGCCGATTGCCGGAAATTTCGCTTTCATGCTGTTCAGCCTCGGCATTATCGRCACCGGGCTGCTTTCATTGCCGGTGCTGGCCGGTTCCGCCGCCTATGCATTCGGTGAATCACAGGGATGGAAGTGCGGTCTCGAGAACAAGCCGTGGGAGGCGATCGGGTTCTATGCGGTCATCACCGTCGCCGTCCTTCTCGGGCTCGGCATCGGTTTTTCGCCTATCGATCCCATCAAGGCGTTGTTCTGGAGCGCGGTGATCAATGGCTTTGTGGCGGTACCGATCATGGCGGGGATGATGATCGTGGCCAGCCGTCGCGATCAGATGGGCCGCTTTACGGTGTCGCTTCCTGTTTTGCTATTCGGATGGGCGGCAACCAGTGTCATGGCTCTCGCGGCCGTCGTGATGCTGATTTTTTGAGTGAGAAGATAGTCAAGCATATAGGAAGATAGCGAAAAGCGAACAGGGACTAGATCAAAGTCGCCTGACCTACGGCTTGCTTACGGCCTTCGCAGAGCGGATGTCGAGTGACATGCTAAATTGCCTTTGGGCATAGTGTATCCTTGCACGAACATGGCTCTCAAGGCGTCCTATTGCACATGCGAGGCCGACGCCATCATGTCGGCGCGGCCTCCACAAAACACTGGAGACCAACATGATCGTCCAAGCCTGCCTTAACGGTGCACGTTCTGGCGACTATCACCCGCGGCTGCCGCTCACTGCGGATGCCATTGCCCTCGAAGGTGCGGCATGCGTCTCCGCGGGGGCTGCTGAACTTCACATACACCCACGCGGCCCGGACGGACGTGAGAGCCTCCTGGCGGTCGATGAGACGATATACGCCGTGCGGCGCGCTTGTCCGGGAAGTCTTGTCGGGGTTTCAACGGGCGCGTGGATAGAACGCGACGAGAAGCAGACGCGAGACTGCATCTCCGCTTGGCAGCGGCTGCCCGACTACGCCTCCGTCAATCTCTCCGAGCAGGATGCTCCAGCGGTTATCGCATTGCTGCACCGCCTGGGTGTGGGCGTCGAAGCGGGATTGGCCACGGTCGCAGATGCCGAGCGATTTGTTGCGCTTCCGGATTGCCATCGCGCTTTCCGCATCCTCATCGAGATCGAAGAACAGGACCACGGAAAGGCTGACACCATTGCGGATGGGATCGCGCAAGTTCTTGAGCGCGCGAATATCTTACGACCAATCCTTCTACACGGGTTCGACACGACCGTTTGGCACTTCGTCAACCGCGCGCATCAACGGCGCTGGTCTACGCGAGTAGGATTTGAGGATGGGTGCCAACTTACGAATGGTGAGATAGCGGGTGGGAACGCCGACCTCGTGGCAGATGCGCTCCAGATCTTTCGCAAATAACATGCCAGATTGGCCTGCCATCCAGCACGGAAACACCTCGCTYGAATGACAGCTTCGTCCACATTTCGGCCGTCCGTGTGCTGGCCATAGGCGGCTTCTCACCACCCGTTGCAGTCTCCGAGGTGAGTTTCGATCCTTCGCCTTGATGGGAATCGAACCAACGGCCCCTCTCCACACGCCTATTTCATTTCATCGGGTGAGACCGTGCCGTCAGCTTGTTTCCGTCAGGGTCGCGAAGATATGCGACGAATGCACCATTCGGACGCTGCGTAGGCGGGCTCTCAATCGCCGTGCCACCATGCGCGGTACCAGCAGCATGCCACGCTAGAACATGGTCAGGGCTTGCAACAGCTATACCGATCGTCCCACCGTTGGCCGCAGTCGCCGGCTTACCATCGATCGGTTTCGTGATCATCAGGCGACCGCCCTCGTGTGAATAGATCAGCCGGCCTCTCGGATCCACCTCACCGGGCTCACGAACAAACTCCTGCCCGATATTGAGGCCGGGCGAACGCGGATCGTGTTTTCATACCGCAAGGATATGGGAGCGGTATCGGCAGGAATCGAAGACCGCAAGACGCCTTCGGGATATATGAAGTTATCCTCGCCGGAACTGACGGCGTTCGACCTGGTACGCTATCCGCATTCCGGGGCTGGTCTGGACAATATTGCTACGGTGCTTTCCGAACTTGCCGAGCGATTGCAACCCAAAAAGCTTGCCTCCCTGTCGCGTGCTTTTGAGAAAGCGGTCGCACAACGCCTCGGATATATGCTTRGGAGGCTGGGGCACTCGCGGATAGCGGAAACGATGTTTGCAGCGCTATCTACTCGCGGGCCATTGCCATGGGTCAAACTCGATCCCAGACAGGCCGGAGATCCAGATCTGTCGCCGCCGCCATCCGAACGCGATGAACACTGGCACGTGATCGTTCGCCGGTCGCCGGAGATCGACGAATGATACCGCAGGACTACATCACCGCCTAGAATGGTGTAGTGCCATGGGCAAGTCAATGGCAAGTCGAGCAGGATCTCATAATCAGCCGCGCGATTGTCGCCATCTTCTCCGATCCGTTCCTGCGTGACGAACTGCGCTTTCGCGGCGGCACTGCGCTCAATAAGCTGCACTTCCCCAAGCCGCTGCGCTATTCGGAAGACATCGACCTTGCGAGGACGACTGCCGGTCCTATCCGCCCGTTACTGGAGCATCTGCAGAAACGATTTTGCATGCTAGGCCGGCTGCGAGGGCCCGTCAGTTTGTCTCCCGCCGATGGCTGATATGGGCCGACAGCGGAATGCCGGCTCAAATACCCCCGAAGTGAAAAGCCGACATCCAACCGATCAATCGGAGGATTTGTGATCCGCGCCAAGTCGATGCCGCTTTTATAGCCAGCAACGAGTGAAGCAAAAGGCCAATGGTGGCCGCTTAAACGGCCACCATTGTCGTTCAAGCCTGAAGATGGCAGCCCTTTTTCTGGAGAGCCGCGTCAACCCACGCGCGGTCATTCGAGCCGGCGCGAATGTTCTCCATCTGCTTCGTYTCGGCTTCGTGCTTCTTGCTGGCGGCAGCGAAGACGGTTTCGACATCGTCCATCGGCACGCTTAGGAGACCATCCGGGTCGCCGCAGATCAGATCACCAGCATTGATAACCATGCCGCCGATGGAGATCGGAACGTTCACTTCTCCCGGTCCATCCTTGTACGGTCCGCGGTGCGTCACGCCGCACGCAAAGACGGGGAAGGAGCCGGCGCTCAACTCCGCGCTGTCGCGGATCGCTCCATAGATAACGATCCCACCGAGTCCTCGCTGAGCAGCATGYGCCACCATGAGTTCACCGATAATTGCGTTGGTGAGATCCCCGCCTGCATCGACCACAATGATGTCRCCTGGCTCGGCTATATCAAGTGCCTTGTGGACCAGCAGGTTGTCTCCTGGCYGCGACTTCACGGTGATCGCCGGTCCCACCATCGTGCCGCCGGTGTAGTAGGGTCGCAGAGCTGCGCCGGCTGCGGTCATCCGGCTCATCACGTCGCTGACGTTGGCAACCGGCAGTTTGCGAAAGGCTTCAATCCACTGCGCGTCAACCTTGCGCTCACGACGGCAGACCCGAAATCCAATCATTCCATTCCTCCTTCTGACGAGCCACAGCATCACGCTGCAGTAACGAGTTCCTTGTTGGCGAGAGCCTGACTGTCATAGCCGCGGCCCTCCAGCACACCGATAATGTGTTGAGCGCTTTGCACCGCCATGTTGCGCAGCGCCGAACGGCTCGCTCCTCCGACGTGAGGCGTGGCTATGACGTTCGGCAGTGACCAGAGCGGGTTGTCGGTCGCCGGTGGCTCAATCTCGAAGCTGTCGAGCGCCGCCCCTGCAATGGTTCGCGCCCGCAGGGCCGCGACCAGCGCGGCCTCGTCGACTACTGCGCCGCGAGCGGTATTTACGAGGAAAGCGGTCGGCTTCATCAGTGCGAGCCGTTCAGCGTTGATCAGGTGATGGGTCTGCGGCATCAAGGGGCAGTGGAGACTGACGACATCTGCCGCCTTCAGCACAGCTGCCAAGTCACGACTCATCACGAAGTCCGCCGTATCGCTCGCGAAAGGATCATAGGCCGCGACTTGCATCCCGAGCCCACGCGCCAGGGACGCCGCACGTTGCCCGATTTCTCCGAAGCCGACGACACCGAACACAGCGCCTGCCAGATCGCGCCCGACATACTTCGTTTTCGGCCAGGAGCCGGCTTTGACCGCCGTGTCCAACGGCACGACATCCTTCATCAGGCTCACCGTGAGACTGATCGCGAGTTCCGCGACGGATTGTGCGTTGGCCGCAAGAGCACGAAGCACCGGCACACCGCGTGCGGTAGCCGCGGAAAGATCGATATTGTCAACGCCGCTTCCGTGCTTCGCCACTACCTTCAAGCGCGACGACGCGTCGATGACAGATTTGTTGATCTGACCCTGGCGAACGAGGATAGCGTCAACCTTCTTCTCGCGAGCAAGTTCGGCAAGATCATCCGAAGTCGAATAAGCGGGCGCGTAGATGACTTCAACCTGGTGAGAAGCAAGTAAATTCCGTGCCTCTTCAACCAGTTCGGCTCCCGTCACCATGACCAAAACGGTCTGCTTCGCTCCCGATAGGGATGCTACGCTCATCTGTCTCCTCCTTCCATCCGGCCGGCACGCTGTAGCAAGCGGGTTCCTACCCGTTGACGAAACTCGTTTATCGCGTATTGTACTAAATGAAAAGGTGTTGTACTAGGTACAACGTGCAACATCTTTTTTGGGAGGATCCATGCCTGGAAATTCAGCCGGCGTTGCCGCAGTCGAGCGCGCCGCTTCATTGATGGAAGCTTTTACCGACCGAGACTTCTCCTTGTCGCTCGGAGAGCTCTCGCGTCGTGTCGAGTTGGACAAGTCCACCGTTCTCAGGATTGCGCGCTCCCTTGCGAAGCATGGCCTCCTAGTCCGCAACGAAGACGGAAGCTGGCGCCTTGGGCCGAAGCTGATGAAGCTCGGCAACATCTATCAATCGACGTTCCGCGCCGCCGACATCATCGAGCCGCTGCTGGCGCAGCTTGTCGATCAGACAGGGGAAAGCGCGGCTGTCTACGTGCAGGAAGGGCAGGAGCGGGTCTGCCTCTTTCGGCATGACTCACATCAATCGATCCGTCACTCGGCACGTGTCGGCGACACGATGCCTCTTGAACGCGGTGCGCCTGGACGAGTGATTTTGGCATTCACGGGCAAGACAGGCGAACTCTATGAACGGATCCGCGACCAGCGCTACTACGCGACGTTCGGAGAGCGCGACCCGCAGGTCGCAAGCGTGGCCGTTCCGATCTTCCGCGACGGCGACAAGGTATTCGGATCACTGGCGCTCACCGGGCCGCCGGCTCGATTCACCGAAGATGCAATCAGAAAGAACCTCGAGATTCTCCAGATGGCCGCGCACAAGCTTTCCGCGGCCATGGGAGGAGAACCCGGCTGATCAGCGGGACCGGGCCCGCACGACTCCAATGGAGGATTGGATATGAAGCGTTTCAAGATGAAGATGGCCGCGGCTGCAGCCGCCCTGGCCGCGACGACGACAATGGCCCACGCCGAGTGGCCGAATGACCGCCCGATCCAAATGATTGTGGCATTCGCGCCCGGTGGAAGCACCGACGTCATGGCCCGCGCGATCGAACCTCTCCTTGAAAAGGAGCTCGGCGCCGACATCGTCATCGAGAACCGGCCAGGGGCTTCCGGGGAGATTGCCTACACAGCGCTAGCGAAGGCCAAGCCCGACGGCTACACGTTTTCCTACATCAATACTCCTGGATTCCTGTCAATGCAGGTCCAGCGGAAGCTAGGCTACGACCCGAAGTCGATCAAGCCGATCGCCCGGATCGTCGACGACCCCAGCGCCGTCGTCGTGCCGACCAATTCCGACATCAAGACGCTGAAAGACTTCGTCGAAGCCGCCAAGGCGAATCCCGGCTCGGTCTCCTTCGGCACTTCGGGCGTCGGGACGGACGATCACCTCGCAATCATCCTTCTGGGATCCGCAAATGGCACAAGCTTTACCCACATACCCTTCAGCGGAGCAGGCGAGACACGCACGGCCATCCTCGGATCGCAGATCACTGCCGGTGGTCTGAACATCAGCGAGTTCGCCGGCAACGATACGTCGGGGCTTCGCATGGTCGCGCATTTCGGGGCGGAACGGTCTCCGCAGCTTCCTGACGTACCCACTGCGAAGGAGGAGGGATTTGATGTCGAGATGACTTCCGAGCGTGGCATCGCGGCTCCGCGTGATGTTCCCGACGAAATCACCCAGAAATTCTCCGAAGCTGTGAAGCGCGTTCTGGACAATCCGGAATTCCAGAAGCAGGCGAAGCAGCTTGCCCTGCCACTGGCCTACCTTCCGGGCCCCGAGTGGGAGAAGCAGATGCCGGGCCGTCTCGAGCGCTTCCAGAAGATCTGGAACGAAACACCCTGGGTACAGTGATGCCGACCTCCTCCAATCTGAAGCGGAATTATCCCGATATCTTGGCAGGAGTGGTAATGGTCGGACTGGGAGCGCTTGGCCTGTGGGCCGGGCGCGACCTCCGCTTCGGCACGCCGGCCATGATGGGACCAGGCTTTCTGCCTGATGTGATCTGCGGTCTCCTTCTCGCGATCGGTGGATTCGTCTTGATAAAAGCACTTGTCAAGGACAGGGAGCCGATCGGCGAGACGAACATAAAGCCGCTTATCATTCTTATCATCGCCATCGCCGGCTTCGCGTTCCTCGCAGAGGGCCTCGGTTTTGTCGTCTCGACCATCTGGCTCCTGGTGATCGGCAGCCTAGCCGATCAGGAATCGCGTTGGCGCGAGATCGCAATGTCCACCGTCGTGCTGACCATCTTCGGCGCTCTCGTCTTCATCTACGGCCTCGGCGTCCAGATGCCGATCCTGCCGTTCTGAGTGCCCAAAGAAGGAATTTCCCATGGGATTCTTCGATGTCCTGGTGCTCGGGTTCTCTGAAGCCTTCACCCCGACAAACCTTTTGTTCTGCTTCATCGGAGCGCTGCTCGGCACCCTTATCGGGGTGCTTCCAGGCATCGGGCCCACGGCAACCGTCGCGATCCTGCTTCCGGTCACGTTCTTCCTCCCGCCGTTGGGCGCACTGATCATGCTCGCTGGCATTTTCTACGGTGCGCAATACGGGGGGTCTACGACYGCCATTCTTGTGAACCTTCCCRGTGAGGCGTCGGCCGTGGTCACTGCGATCGACGGCTATCAAATGGCGCGAAAGGGACGTGCTGGTGCGGCGCTTGCCATTGCGGCACTCGGATCGTTCTTTGCCGGCACGGTAGCGACGATCGGCCTCGCCATTGCCGGTCCGACGCTTTCGTCTTTCGCCCTGTCCTTCGGCCCTGCCGAATACGTCTCTCTTTGCATCTTCGGCCTTCTCGCGGCAACCATCCTTGCGCACGGCTCCGTTATCAAGGCAATTGGCATGGTCTGCCTCGGCCTTCTGCTGGGAATGGTCGGGATCGACGTCAACAGCGGCTCGACCCGGCTGACCTTCGGATCGACCGAGCTCTACGATGGTATCGACTTCGTGGTTATCGCGGTTGGCCTTTTCGGCGTGGCTGAGATCGCCAGCAACCTGGAATTCAAGGAAGCGCGCGGCGTCCTTCAGAGCACCATCGGACGCCTCTGGCCGACGGCGCAGGAGTTTAAGGAGAGCTGGGCGGCGGTTCTACGCGGAACCGCCGTTGGTACGCTTCTGGGTGTTTTGCCTGGCGGGGGAGCAACGCTCAGCGCGTTTAGTGCCTATTCGGTAGAAAAGAAGCTCTCGAAACATCCGGAGAAGTTCGGCCACGGGGCTATCGCGGGCGTTGCGGGCCCTGAGTCTGCCAACAACGCCGGAGCGCAGTCGTCATTCATTCCGCTTTTGACACTCGGCATTCCGTCGAACTCGATCATGGCGATGATGCTCGGGGCGATGACTATCCACGGAATCATACCTGGACCGTCAGTCATCCAGAACCAGCCGGAGCTATTCTGGGGCCTGGTCGCGTCGATGTGGCTTGGCAACGCGATGCTGCTCGTCATCAACCTGCCGCTGATTGGGGTGTGGGTCCGGCTACTCAAGGTCCCGTATCGCCTGCTATACCCGGCCATCCTCCTGTTCTGCTGCATCGGCGTCTACAGCGTTAACAATCGAGGCTTCGACGTCGCTCTCGTCATCCTGTTCGGCGTGCTCGGCTACGTTCTTCGCAAGGCGCGCTGCGAGGCCGGTCCGCTTCTCCTTGGTTTCGTCTTGGGCCCGATCCTCGAGACAAACCTGCGCCGAGCGCTGCTTCTCTCCCAGGGAGATCCGCTGGTGTTCGCGGAAAGGCCGATCAGCGCCATTCTCCTCGTAGTCACGGCGGTGATGCTGGTGGCGCTCGTTCTTCCGGCAATTCGGCGAGGACGGAAGGAGGCATTCGAGGCAAGCGAGGATTAGAATGCGGAAGCCGACTGGTCCTCGTCCTCTGGCGCTACGGCGGCTGGGAGACGTTCTGTCACTGGAGGACTTCGAGAACAAAGCGCGACGTCATCTGCCGCGTCCGCTGTTCGGATACATCTCCGGCGCGGCCGAGACCAACGCCTCGCTGCGCATGAACGCCTCGTCGTTCCAGAACTACGCGTTCAAGCCTCGAGTGCTCCGGGACGTCTCGGGGCGGTCGATGGCGACCGATCTGTTCGGCAAAGAATATGCAGCGCCCTTCGGCATTGCGCCAATGGGCATCAGTGCACTGATGGCCTATCGAGGCGACCTGGTCCTCGCAAAGGGTGCAGCTCAATCCGGTATTTCCATGATCATGAGCGGCTCCTCGCTG
This sequence comes from Rhizobium sp. LCM 4573, assembly GCF_001854865.1. Lineage (GTDB taxonomy): Bacteria > Pseudomonadota > Alphaproteobacteria > Rhizobiales > Rhizobiaceae > Neorhizobium. The sequence goes on from NZ_MDDW01000008.1 coordinate 24,953, forward strand.
ATCGGGATGGAGGAGGTCGCACAGGTTGCGCCCGACACCTGGTTCCAGGCATACCTACCAGGAGAGACGGACCGCATCGACGCCCTCGTGGACAGGGTTGCTGCATCAGGGTTTAAGGTTCTAACGCTTACCGTGGACACGGCTGCGCTTGCCAACCGCGAAAACAACATCAAGGCTGGGTTTTCGACGCCGCTGCGGCCCGGCCTCAAGCTCGCCTGGCAAGGTATCTCACATCCTCGCTGGACCATCGGCACATTCCTCAGAACAATCCTGCGACACGGGATCCCCCACTTCGAAAACTCGTACGCGACGCGGGGCGCGCCGATTATCTCGTCTTCGGTCATGAGGGACTTCGGCAAGAAGGACCACCTGCACTGGATGCACCTGCAACGGATTCGTGAGCGGTGGAAGGGTCGGCTCGTCGTCAAGGGCATGCTTCACGAAGACGACGCACGGCATGCGGTGCAAATCGGCGTTGATGGCATTATCGTCTCCAACCACGGCGGGCGGCAGCTCGACGGAGCACTGTCGCCGCTCGACGCGCTGCCGGCCATCGTTGATGCAGTAGGAGGAAAGACTGTGGTCATGCTCGACGGCGGCGTACGACGAGGATCTGATGTCTTGAAGGCGTTGGCGTTAGGGGCCCGATTTGTGTTTGTCGGCCGCCCCTTCCTGTATGCGGCCTCTGTCGGCGGCCTGGAAGGGGTTCTTCTCGCAGCAGACATTCTCAAGACCGAAATTCACCGGAACATGGCGCTCCTTGGGCTGACAAGCGTGAACGAGATGAGCAAGCCATATCTCTATGATGTTTAGGTGCTTAGACTCGATGAGCAGGATGTTGAGCAGGGCAGCACCCGGGAGGCTGACTTAGTCTTTCCAGCGACTAATCACTACGCGCTTTTTGGTTCCACGACCTTTGGCGTGACCTTAGTGGAGACACCATGGCTCTCCCAATCCCATGACGGCCTTACCGGTCTCCTGCCCCTTCACTCTATCGCATTGCCGCCGCCCGGCCTCGGTCCTGCTATGTACAAAATTTTGGCCGCGAACCACCCTTATGACCAATCAAATGAACATAACTTGACTGTTTACCAGTCCCATGGCACAATGTACAAAATTCTGGACATGAGAAAGCCTCGCGTCCACTCAAATGAACAAAACAGGTATAACCGTGCCCCGTCAGAGAAGCTACTCGAGAGTCACRCACCAGGCACTCGCCATGCTCGGCAAGCTGATCCGGGTCGGCCGGGCCGAGCGCGGCCTGACCGCACAGGAACTGGCCGACCGCGCCGGCATCAGCCGCACCACCCTTTCCAGTATCGAAAAAGGCGCCCCGGGCCCTGAGATCGGCATCGTCTTCGAGGTCGCCTCACTCGTCGGCGTGCGCCTATTCGACTATGACGAGCGCACGCTTCAGATGCACAATACCCGCCTCGACGAAAAACTGGCCCTGCTGCCGAAGAGCGTCCGCCACACCGTGAAGGAGGTCGACGATGACTTCTAAGGCGGATGCAACAGAAGCCTTTGTCTGGATGTGGCTGCCCGGGGCAACAGATCCGGCGGTGGCCGGCCGCCTCGACCAGGATGGCGACCGCCTGCTCTTTACCTACGGTGCCAGCTACCGGCGCCGTAAGAGCGCCATTTCCCTCTATGAACCTGAACTCCCCCTCCAGGAAGGAGTCATCGCGCCCATCAACGGCCTGTCGATGGCAAGCTGCATCCGCGACGGCTCGCCGGATGCCTGGGGCCGCCGTATCATCATCAACAGGCTGACGGGCAAAAAGCCCGACGCTGCCGGCGTGCCGGAGATCAGCGAGCTGACCTTTCTGCTCCAGTCAGGCTCCGACCGGATTGGCGCCCTCGATTTCCAGGCATCTGCCACAGAGTATGTCCCCCGCCTTGCCGCACAGGCCTCCCTTGACGAACTCATGGAGGCAGCCGCCCTTATTGAAAAAGGCGTCCCCCTGCCCCCGGCACTTGATCAGGCCCTTAACCGCGGCACGTCGATTGGCGGGGCGCGCCCCAAGGCGCTGATTGATGACGGCACAAAGAAATTCATCGCTAAATTCTCGGCAGCCAATGACACCTACAGCGTCGTGAAGGCTGAATTCATCGCAATGAAGCTGGCAGCCGCCTGCGGGCTCAACGCCGCGCCCGTGTCGATGACCCGCGCCGCCCACAAGGATGTGCTGCTTATCGAGCGCTTCGACCGCGCGCACACAAAGGATGGCTGGACGAGACAAGCCATGGTCTCAGCCCTGACCATGCTGGGTCTTGATGAAATGATGGCCCGCTATGCCTCCTACGAAGACCTGGCCGAACTCATCCGCCACCGCTTCACTGACCCGAAGGACACGCTGAAGGAGCTCTACGGGCGGATCTGCTTCAACGTGCTGTGCGGCAATACCGACGACCACGCCCGCAACCATGCAGCCTTCTGGGACGGCAGGATGCTGACGCTCACGCCGGCCTATGACATCTGTCCGCAAGGCCGCACGGGCAACGAAGYCACACAGGCCATGCTGATCAAGGGCGAGGGCCGTGCGAGCACGCTCGCCACTCTGCTCGCTGCCGCGCCGGATTATCACCTGAAAGAAGCGGAAGCCACCGCGCTGATCGAACATCAGATCACAACCATTGCCAACCTCTGGCAAGGCGTATGCGACGAAGCAGACCTGAGCCCCGTCGACCGCAAACTATTTGCCGGGCGTCAGTTTCTCAACCTCTACGCCCTTGAAGGCCTCGATAATCACAAGGCGCTGCAGGATGCATTCCGCGCCGCACAGGCAACGCTAATAGCCAGCGGAGGCGCGTGAACATGACAGCGCCAAAGCAGCTCAAGAGACGCAAGTGGCCCGGAGCGATTCTTCGCTCCCTCGGCCAGCCCCGCCGCTAGACGTCGACGCGCTGACCTTTCACGCGCTTGGCAACCGGATCATCCGCGAGGTTGAGGTCAAGGGTCCGGCGCGGGCCGATCATGCCAGTGATGACGCCAAGTTCCGCGTGCTGCTCAGGGACATTCTTCTCAACGAAGTCACTTCAAGACGCAGGATAGCTATTTCCAGTGGGTGGAGGCCCATGAGCTTCGCACCCTGAATGGCGACTCGTCAGAAGCTTTGAAGAATGGGAGATTTCCAACTGGCTCTATCGCACGGCATCGCATTCGAATACGAGCCTGTCTATGGGGCCCGCTGCCCGCCGATGCCCGCGGTCCTTATCACCCCGAWTTCCGGCTGACGGAGAGCGGCATCTATATCGAGCATTTCGGCATCCGCAAAGAGCGCGGTATTAATGGTGCGCCCGGGCAGGATTCGAACTCTGCTAGCAGTGTTCCTATCGGAGTAATATTCGTCCGCTTTAGGCCGCGTTGATAAGAGCCTGAATGACCGACATGACGGCGCAAAGTGGAAATCAATTCCGCTACGGGACTGTAATCGGGTCCCTTCTTTTCCAGTTACCGTCGCTTGGCTGTCCCAGAGCGGGTGGCTTTGCCAAGTCCTTACCTGCCGATAAAAGCAGCCAGTTCGTCGGGTGTCCCGTTCGGAAAGACTTCTTTTAGGTGATCCAAGAATGCCGACACGCGCGCGCTGAGCAGCCGTCGCGACGGATAGAGAGCCCACAGTGCAATCTCGGGTCTTTCGACATCTCCCCAATGCTGCAATGTGCCGTCCGCGATATCATGGCTTATCAGCGATATCGGCAGGCGGGCCGCACCAATGCCGGCGCGCACGGCATCRCGAACCATGATGAGAGAGGACAAGACGAGCACCGGCTCGACTCTGATTTTCGCAGGTCCCTCCCGCGTGATCATCTCCCAGGTCTGCTCAACGCTGGCTCCGCGCACGACGCCCGGCACCGCGATATCGGCCGCCGGACAAGCAAGACCCGGACTTGCCACAACAACAAGTCGATCACGCAGGAATGGCTTCCCAATCAGGGTATCATCCGGATCCGGATTGACGCGGATCACCAGATCATACCCTTCCTCGACCATGTCGACAGCGCGGTCCTCCGTCGTAATCTCCAGCCGAACCTCGGGATATTTTAGCGCAAACCCCGCCGCGATCTTGCCCATGGCGATCTGCGACAGGAGGAGCGGCGCGCTGATGCGCAACTTGCCGCGCGGTCTCTCTCCACCCGAGGCAATGGTGGCGGCCGTTTCGTCAAGTTCTGTCAGCAGGGCAGCTGTTCGCTCATAAAGGGCTCGCCCTTCCTGGGTGAGCTTCAGGTCGCGGCTGCCGCGCTCGAACAGTCGAATGTCAAGCGACGCTTCCAGCTCCGACACTCTTCTGGAGAGCGTTGCCTTGGGCCGGCCGGATGCCCTCGCCGCTTTGCCGAACCCTCCTTGACGGGCAACGAGGTTGAAATCGGCCAATGCCAGGAGATCCATATCGTTCCACCTGTGAGACGGCTTGTCCAGAATTCCGGCCTATTGGCCCAAAGATGAACCATCCATATTCGGGATGTCAAGCAACACAACCCGGAGACACTCCCATGACCATTCTCGTTACCGGCGCCACCGGCAATGTCGGCACCCAAGTCGTCCAGCATCTCGTCAGCCGCGGCGCGGATGTCCGTGCCCTCGTCCGCGCCCCATCCAAGACCAGTTTTCCGGCAGGAGTTGCCGTCGTCCAGGGTGACTTTCTCGATGTCGACTCGCTTCGCCGCGCCTTCGATGGCGTGTCCACCTTGTTCCTGCTGAATGCCGTCGTTCCCGATGAGTTCACCCAGGCGCTCATCGCTCTCAATGTGGCCCGCTCTGCCGGCATCGAGCGCATTGTCTATCTCTCGGTCATTCATCCCGATGTCTATGTCAACGTGCCCCACTTCGCCGGTAAGTTCGGTGTGGAGCGGATGATCGAGCAGATGGGGATGAGTGCCACGATCCTACGCCCGGYCTACTTCATCCAGAACGACCTGATGATCAAGGATGCGATCATCAGTTACGGCATCTATCCGATGCCGGTGGGCGACAAAGGCCTCGCCATGATCGACGTGCGCGATATTGCCGAGATCGCCGCCCTCGAACTGCTGCGTCGCGAACAGTCGGCACAGCCGCTTCCGCTCGACCGGATCAACCTGGTCGGCCCAGAAACGCTGACCGGAGCCGGGATTGCCGCCATCTGGTCGGACGCTCTCGCCCTCCAGATCCACTATGCCGGCGGCGACGCCAGAGCCTTCGAACAGAACCTGAGGCAGTTCATGCCGCCTTGGATGTCCTTCGACATGCGCATGATGGGTGAGCGTTTCCTGACCGACGGCATGTTGCCCGAGAAGGGTGATGTCGAGCGCCTGACAGCGCTGCTGGGCCGTCCGCTGCGTGCCTATCGCAATTTCGTTTCAGAAGCACTTGCCTCGGCCTGAGCGGAGCAGACCCCAACACAATCAAGGAAACAAAATCATGATCTATTCGACAGCAACCATTCCGGTCAACCCGAAGGACGAAGTGAAGCTCACACGGGAGCAGGCCCGGAAGGGTCTGGAACTGAAGGCGCGCGATGCGCGCCTGTTTCTTCCGCCCGGGCTCTGCTCGCGCTGCGACGTCGTGGAGGACAGCGCGACCCATTTCGTCCGGGAGGCCACCATTGCCGGCGCTGATCTCCGCGAGATCATCACGCTAGAGCCCCTGCACAAAGTGGCGTTCTTCCAGGTCACCGGCCCGCGCGAAGGCGTCATCATCAACGAGCTCTATGAAGATGAGGCCGGCAATCTACAGCTTCGCTTCTACTGCTATCTCGGACTGYGCGGCAAAGAGCCCAACGGGCTGGAAGAACAGGCCGAACAGGCACTGTTCGACAGCGAGCGGGGTTACAGGTCGGCACTGCTCTCGACCCGCGAGCTGCTCGCGGAGAGCCGGCTCTAATCGATGGCAGGGGCTCGAACGGAGGCGTCTCCTCTCTTTAAAAGGATACGATCCATGACCGCGTTCATCCTTGATCAACCGCTCCCTCGAAGATCCTGATCCTTGGCGCCACCGGGTCCGATCGGGCGCTCCATCGTCAGCCAGACTGTCAGCCGCGCCCATGATATTACTGGTTCAATCATCCGAAAAGACCAAGGACCTGAAAAAAGCAAAACTGGTCGTTGGAGACACCCCGGAACGAGCAGGTACAGTGCGGGGCGCTGAAGGGYCGCAACGCCGTCGTCAGCGCACTTGGCACGCCATCCAGCCCTTTCGAGAGGTCTGCCTTCTTTCCACCGCCACGCGGGCCCTCGTCGGCGCGATGAAGACTGAAGGCGTCTCCCGCCTTGTTGCCATCACCAGCATCGGTACGGGATGTGCATGAATTTTTAATGAAAATGCTTGCATAGTTCGCGCCATGTCCTATTTTGAGGGCAGGTGAAAAACATGACCAGATTGGACGAACTGAAGCAGCATCTCGTTCCGGGAAAGGTTTATCGCAGGGCAGACCTGACTCGATGGACCGCCTCTGTGGACCGAGACCTTCGGAAGTTGCTGGATACCGGCGAACTGACAAAGCTCTCCGGCGGCGTCTACATGCGCCCGAAAACCACCAGTTTCGGACGCGCTCCGGCCAGTGACCGCGACCTCGTGAAAGCGTTTCTGAAGGACAAGCGGTTTCTGCTGCTGACGCCGAATGCCTATAATGCGCTCGGCGTCGGCGCCACACAGCTTTATAACGAAACCATTGTCTATAACAGGAAGCGTCATGGCCGCTTCAAGCTTGGAAGCCGGGTTTATGTTTTCCGGATGAAGCCCGAGTTTCCAACAATCGCAACCAAAGAGTTCCTGTTGGTCGATCTGGTCAACAATCTCAAACGGCTTGCCGAGGACGAAACCCAGGTACTGGAACGCGTGGGGGCGGTGGCGAGAAAGCTCGATCAGGAGGCCCTACGACAGGCCGCCGAAGACTATGGCGGCGTGCGGGCGAAGAAGTTCTTCAGAGAGGTCWTCGCCAATACGGAAGCTGCTGATGGCTGATTATCTGCACCGGCACCCGGAGTTCGCAGACCTGCTCCGCATCGTCGGCGAGGAGATGAGCATTCTGCCTGCACTCGTCGAAAAGGACTACTGGATCATGCATTGCCTCTTCGGCCTGAAGCAGGCGGGGTATTCCTTCGAGCTGAAAGGCGGCACATCGCTTTCCAAGGGCTTCGGAATTATCGACCGCTTCTCCGAAGACATCGGTGCGCCGTGACGGCGCGGGAGGGTAGTATGACATAGTTAGAACCCTCCTAGCTTTGCTGATTTTCGACCGACGGCTGCAATGCTGTCCCTTTCGTGGGAACAACGAAAGGAAGGGGACCGAAAAGCTGGACCGGGTGTCGCCGGTTCGGTGCCATAAGCAGATCGGTCTGAACTGTACCGGACGGAAGCCATCACTTTCCGGGCCGGGCTACCGCAGTGCTCATGGTGAGACAACGAAGTGCGTGATTGAAGCCTCTGAATATCCGAGAAGTTTCCCAACCGTGATGGCGGGGAGACAAACAGAGCGATCAGACATGGCAGGGCTCAATGTTCCCTGCTGAGGGGTGCGAGAAATACGCACTCGGAGGGGGYGAGTTCCTTTAACCCACTCTCCGCATCGCCAGGGGTATAGCGCACCACCTACAGGYACGAAGGTTGGAAATCGGAACACGGGAACTTGAACGGTCTGCCCGGCAGGAACCGGGCTAGCCGCGACGACCGGAGACGGGCGCGTTCAAGGGCGGAGCCTCCGTAGTAGTTTGAGCCCGGAAAAGCCGGGCACATGGCGAAGGGAGGCAGGAAGACGATCGGTTGGCATGGCGGAGGAGTGATCTGTGGACACGGATCATCAGGCTGATAAAGCTTGGGTACTCGGCGTTCAGCGCAAACTGTATCAGTGGAGTAAGGCGAATCCCGATCAGTGGCGGGACATGTGGGGCTGGCTGACAGACTCGCGCATGCTTCGTCATGCTTGGCGTCGTGTGTCCACCAACAAGGGCGGGCGCACAGCCGGGGTCGACGGGATGACCGTAGGACGCATCCGGAAGAAGGGAGAGCTACGCTTCCTTGCCGGGATTCAGGACGAACTGCGCTCCGGCGCATATCGGCCGAGTCCGGCGAGACGCAAGCTCATTCCCAAAGCCGGTAAACCGGGGCAATTCCGGCCCTTGGGCATTCCGACGGTCAAGGACCGCGTTGTACAAAGCGCGGTCAAAGTACTTCTGGAGCCAATCTTCGAGGCGCAATTCTGGCATGTTTCTTACGGGTTCAGGCCCGGACGGAGCACGCACGGCGCCTTGGAGCATATCCGACGGGCTGCTCAGTCGCATAAACGCGGCGGCGATACCCGGCGGCACGGGATGCCATATCCGTGGGTTATCGAGGGAGACATCAAGGGCTGCTTTGACAACATCAACCATCACTACCTGATGGAGCGGCTACGCAAACGCGTCGCCGATCAGCGGGTGACATGGCTGGTCGGGCAGTTCTTAAAAGCCGGTGTGCTGGCGGAGGATCAGTTCTTCCGCACGGAAGCCGGAACCCCGCAGGGTGGGATCATATCACCGTTGCTCGCCAACATTGCGCTCAGCGCGATTGAGGAGAGATATAAACGGTGGGTACACCCGAATCTGACGGGGAGGTCTTCCCGACAATCAATACTCAAGGGGGCATCGGATAGGCGCATGTGGGATCGCAAGGCAGGAATCTGCGTGTGCTTCCCTGTGCGCTATGCGGACGACTTCGTGGTGCTGGTTTCCGGCACGCAGGAACAGGCCATCAAGGAGAAATCCGCGCTGGCAAAATATCTGCGGGAAACAACGGGCCTTGAGTTGTCACCGGAAAAGACGAGGATCACTGCCATAACGGACGGGTTCGAGTTTCTCGGATTCCGCTTCGGAATGGAATGGGACAGGCGATATGGATATTGTGCACGCGTACAAATCCCTAAGGTTAAGTCCCTCGATCTCCGTCACAAAGTCAAGGAGTGCACCGGGCGCGACAGCGCGAGAGGCACCCTTGGCGCAAAGCTTCAGGAGCTTAATCCCATCCTGCGCGGATGGGCGAATTACTTCCGTTTCTGCTACGGAGCCAGCAACGTGTTTACCAGCCTCGACTGGTACACCGGGGATCGGCTCTGGCGCTGGCAGCGGAAAGTTCGCCCGAACGCCAATGCAGGTGAGATCGCTAAAGGCCGACAACGCAGCAGTCGCCGTCCGACGGTCAGACTGTGGCGCGATGGGCACGTCGAGCAATATATGCTCGCATGGACTCCCGTCTGTCGGTTTCGTCTTGCGTGGATGGGAACGCCAAACTTCGCCATGTCTTCTGGCGAGCCGGATGCATAACGAAAGATGCACGTCCGGTTCTGCGAGGGGTGGTGAGAAACGGACCGCTGAAAAGGCGGCACCGCGCTCGCCACCTACTCCACATCTTCGGATAAATCCGCCGCATGGAATGGCTGTCGCCGTCGACCGCAATCAGGACAAGCCGAAACAGATCGAAAGCCGGCGGAATTTCTATGACAGGCTGGCAGAAGAAATCTCGATCGATGGAATAACCAGTATCGAGCGGGATCATATCTTCGATGACGAGAAGTTTCGAAGCGGCGGCATACGCCTGCATTATCCCACCGCAACCTCCGATGAAACGGACCTGAAGGAAGGCGTTCTCCTGGAGCTCGGATTCGACGACGTCACACCGAACCGGCCGGTCGACATCAGTTCATGGGCCTACGACTTTGCCGTCGACAAGGTGAACATTACCGACAATCGCGCGCTCGGCATCGTCTGCTACCATCCCGGCTATACGCTGGTGGAAAAACTTCAGACGATCTCCACAAAATTCCGCAAGCAGCGCGAAACAGGGGAGTTTCCCGCGAACTTCCTGCGTCACTACTACGATGTCTACGCGCTTCTCGGAAACACTGAGGTTCTCGAGTTTTTGGGCAGCGACAGGTACTTCGCTCACAAGGAAAAGCGGTTCCGGTCTGAGGAGCGGAATCTGACGGTCAATCCGGCCTTCAACGTCACCGACAAAGCCGTCTTCGCTGAATATCAGGCAGCCTACCGCAGCACGAGGTCCCTTTATTATCGAGAGCGCCCCACCTTTGAGAAAATCATTGAGCGCATAAGAGAGTTCGCCACAAGGCTTTGACTAAACCCCATTGCGGGGCAAGATTTGAACCTACGCATGTCCTTTCTCCGGCGTTTAATCATTAAATGTGCCCTCCCGCGCCTCTGCGTATTCCAGCGTGATCGGGAGCAGACGAACGTGATGCATAACCACCAAGGCATATAGTTCCTCCACGGCGGTGACGAACTGAATCATGACCAACATAGCCAGCGTTATGCTGCAGTTCGTTAGTCGCTCGTTGCGTCATCAACGACACGATCAACGGGCAATGCTTTCCCTCTAAATGGAGCAGCAACTCGCGCCAGAGGTCGGGCGGCGACATCATCGACATCGACAATTTCAGCAGCCACACATCGGCGCCGTGCGTCAGTTCCGATTAAAACCGCTCCTCGCTTCAGCTCCCGCCACCCTATTCCTGCGCTCTCGCCCGGATCGAGCAAGCCTTTGCCAAGATCAAGCACTGAATGGCATCCCGTCACGCAGGTACACGAGAACGACATCCGGCTGCATGTTTCTTAGTGATCTCCGATCGTTAGAATACACCGCGGGCTTTCGGTGAGGCGAACACCTCCAGCTTTTCCAACAGCGACCGTCTCGCTGAAGCCGAGACCTTGAGCCGTCGCATAGAGATGAAAGACCATGCCCTCCTCCAGCATCCAATCGGATGTCGGCAGRAAGACGCGGGAAAAATCGCTGGTGCGCGGCGTTCGTGTATAGAGGCCGAGAGTATAAGCCGTGACGTTTTCGTAAGTGGGCCGCAAGCCGGCTTCCAATGCACCCTGGCGCATGATGGCATCGACCTCACGCGCAGAGACGCCGGGCTTCATCGCTGCAATCTGGCGATCCTGCAGGGTGATCAATTTTCCTGCCACCGCCTGTAGCGTCGAAGATGGTTCTCCCACCATGATCGGTCGCATCAATCGCGCGCCATAATTGCCGACGCGCGGGATCAGCTCGACATGCAGGATGTCGCCCTCGCCGATCGCCTCCGTCTTGAAGGCACCATGCAGGAATTCATGGCTGCCGGAAGCTTTAACCACCGGACCGACCTCACCCGTGTCGGCCCCCTCGCGTAGGAAAATGCCGGAGGCGATTGCCGCCGCATCGCGCGTCGTCATGCCGGATTGGGCCTGCTTTGCGATTTCGAGCATAGCTCTGTCGGCGATCGCGGATGCCTGCTTCAATACGGCGATCTCTTCTTCCGATTTCACCCAGCGCAGGCTGTCGCTGATCCCCGGCATCGGCACGAAAGTCGCCTCAGGCAAAAGCTCCTGCAGCCGCATGAAGGTCGCAGCACTCATACTGTAGGAATTGGTGTCGAGGCCGATCCGGGCCTTGCCAAACCCGTGACCACGGACGCTGCACGCGACCGCCGCCTGCGCTTCCTCGGTATCGGCGAACCCGATGACGTCGGCAATCCAGCTCTTTTCCCGACAAGGCGCCTCGTCGAGCGCCCTCAGCGTGAACCAGGCATCGTCTTCGCGCGGCAGGAAGGCCGCGCGATACATGGTTTCCGAGACGGTATAGCCCGTGAGCCAAGCCAGGCACTCGCCGCTGTCCACCAGCAGGAAATCGACGCTCGCGGACGCCATGGCGTCCCGGGCAAGAGCGATGCGGCGATCGAATTCCGCCCGGGAAAACATGGTCAGGCCACCTCGCAGATATCGAGGATGGTCAGCATGTAGACACGGATCATGTCGAGATAATCGACGATATCGACCCGCTCGTCGGGCATGGTGTTGTAGCGCCCGCCCGGACCGCAGACGATGCCTTCCATGCCGAGCTCCTTGTAGAGATGGCCGGCATCGGTACCGTAGAAGCGCGTTGGTGTGATCGCGCCGGTCGGCTGCTTTTCGCCGCGTACGGCCTCGTAGGCCGCATTGATCGACTTGACGATGCGCGAATCTGGAGAAACCTCGAAGGGCGGCATCAGCGGGCGGCCTTCAATCATTTCCGGAACCAGCTTTGCCTTTAGGCCGGGGAAGCGGCCTTCCAGTGCCCTCAGTTCCTTGTCGAGGTCGGCCAGAACGCCTTCCTGGGTCTGGCCCGGCGCGTAGCGGCATGAACCCTTGAGACGAACGAAATCGGCAACCTGTGGCGGACGCCATTCCTCGAAGTTACGGCCAAGTGCGCCATGAACGACGCCGACATGGCCGCGGTTGATCGAGCGGTGTACGTCGCTCTTGGCGCCGCTGAAGGTCATGGCGTTGATGCGCGGGATGATGTCGCAGGCGGCCGCGATGGCATCGACCGATTCCTCGCGTTTGGAGAGGTGGCGCGTGTCCCCGGTCAGCTCGATGACATAGCTGAGTGCAGCCGCATGCATGGTGACGGCGACGAGGTCGCTCGGCTCGCTGTTGATGAAATAGTCTGCCTTGACACCGTGCCTGATGGCCGCGAGCGTACCGACGCCGCCCTGCAACTCGCCGACGACGAATGTCAGGACGACATCGCCCTTCAGCTTGACGCCGGCGTCGAGCAGCGTCTTCACGGCGCAGAAATAGGCAGCGTCACCAGCCTTCATGTTGGAAACGCCGATGCCGTAGATGAATTTGTCATCGACAAGGCCGGAATAGGGATCGACCGTCCAGCCCTCAGTCACCGGATTGGTGTCGAGATGACCGTTGAACAGCAGGCTCTTGCCGCCGCCGGTGCCCTTCAGGCGGCCGATGGCGTTGAAGCGCCGGCCTTCGTCAAAAGGCTGGAGTTCGGCTTCGACGCCGATCTTCTCAAGCTCCTTCGCCATCCAGCGGGCGAGCTCGCGCTCGCCGTCGGTTTCCGAATGGCTCTTGTGCTGGACCATCTTCGACAAGAAATCGAGGCAGGCCTTTTCGTCGATCCGGTCCAACAGGGACTTCGGGTCCATTGTCATGCTCCTTGATGAAATATCACTGGTATTTGGCGGCGGCGCGCGGCACCGCCTCGATCAGGCGGCGGGTATATTCCGCCCGATCAGGGTTCTCGATCTCGGCCGCCTTCACCACCTCGATCAGGTCGCCGCGATACATGACGGCGATCCGGTGGGCGATCTGGCGGATGAGGTTGAGATCGTGGGTGATGAAGAGATAGGCCGTGCCACTCGCCTTCTGCAGTTCGAGCAGCAGTTCGACGATCGAGGCTTGCACCGAGACGTCGAGTGCCGAGGTAATCTCGTCGCAGATGACGAGCCTCGGCTTCGACGCGAATGCGCGGGCAATCGCGACGCGCTGCTTCTCGCCCCCCGAGAGCTGGTGCGGGTAGCGCTGCGCGTGGGTGCGCGGCAGGCGCACCTGTTCCAGCATGTCGCCGATCCGCTTGTCGAGATCGGCCGTGTCGCCGAACAGTTTCAGCGGACGCGACAGGATTTCCGAAATCTTCTGGCGCGGATTGAGCGAGGCGTCGGGATGCTGGAAGATGATCTGCACGTCCTTCCGATAGGCGGTGTCCATGTCAGCAAGGCTGCCAATCTGCYGGCCGTCGAACCAGATCCTGCCTTCGAAGCGGTTGAGGCCGGTCATTGCTTTCGCCAGCGTCGACTTGCCGGAACCGGATTCGCCGACGATGCCGAGGATTTCGCCCGGATCGATGCTGAGGCTGATGGCATTGTTGCCGGTGACGCGTTCGGTCTTCCTGCCAGTCAATGCCGCAAGGAACGACTTGCGGCCGAAATGCACGCTGACATTCTCGACCTTCACGAGCGGCGTTTCCGCAACCGCGACATCGTCCTTCACCAGACGGCGGGTGGGATCGGGAACCGCGGCGATCAGCTCTCGGGTATATTCCTCCTTCGGATTGCCGAAGATTTCGCGAACACTCCCCTGCTCCACAATATCGCCGCGCCGGATGACCGCAACGCGGCTTGCCGTGCGGGCGACCAGTGCGAGGTCGTGGGAGATGTAGAGCGAGGCGACACCGGTTTCAGCCTGCAACTCGATGAACAGGTCGAGGATCTGCCGCGAGGTGATGACGTCGAGCGCCGTGGTCGGCTCGTCGAAGATGATGCATTCCGGATTGCAGGCGAAGGCCGATGCGATGACAACGCGCTGCTTCTCGCCGCCGGATGCCTCATGCGGCATGCGGTGCATCATCTGTGCCGGGGTTTTGAGYCCGACATGGGCAAGCAGCGCCTCCCCCTCCTTCCAGGCCTGCTGGCGGGTCAGGCCACGATGACGGACCAGCACTTCCGAGAGCTGGGTTCCGAGCGACAGCGTCGGGTTGAGCGATGTGCTGGGGTCCTGAAACACCATGCTGATTCGCCGCCCGCGGAAGGCCTCGATCTCGCTTCCGGCCTTTTCGAGAAGGTTGTCGCCGCCGAGCAGGATGYGACCACCCGGCTCGCGGGCATTCTTCGGCAGGTAGCGCATGATCGACCAGGCGAGCGACGTCTTGCCGGAACCGGACTCRCCGACGAGGCCGAGGATCTCGCCACGGTTGATGGCAAGCTCGATGTTCTTCAGCGCGTGATAGGGCCCGGTTGCCGTCTCGTAATCCAGCGAATAGTTCTCTATCGCGAGAACCGGGGAAAGGACCGGGTGTTCTTCCGTGTTCGTCATGGTCTTGACCTCAGGTTCGCGGATTGAGGGCGTCGCGAAGTCCGTCGCCCAGGAGATTGAAGCCGACGGCAACGACGGCGATCGCTACGCTCGGCCAGATCAGGATGCCCGCGGAGAGATGCATGTAGCGGCGCGCTTCCGAGACCATCAGGCCCCATTCGGCAGCCGGCGGCTGGGCGCCGAGGCCAAGGAAGCTGAGCGTTGCGAACAGCATCACGRCGAAGGAGACGCGGATGGTCATCTCGACGATGATCGGCGCGATCACGTTGGGCAGCATTTCGCGGCGGATGATGTAGGCGGAGCTTTCGCCACGGGCGATCGCCGCATTGACGTAATCCTGCTTGCGCACCGAGAGCGCCACGCTCCGAGTGATGCGCGCCATGCCCGGCGCAAACGCGATTGCGACCGCCACCAGCGCGTTGACCGTGCTGGAGCCGAGCAGATTGACCACGAGCAGAGCGAAGAGGAGGCTCGGGATCGACATGATCGCGTCGATCGTGCGCATGATCAGTTCATCGGCCCTTCCGCCGAGGAAAGCGGAGGTCGTGCCGATGAAGGCGCCAACCAGCGTCCCGGCAATGGTGGCGAGCACCGCCATGACGACAGTGGCGCGGGCGCCGATCAGGAGGCGGCTGAAGATATCCCGGCCGTATTGATCGGTGCCGAGCCAGTAATCGAGGCTCGGGCCCTTGTAGCGGGCGAGCGGCGACAGTTTTTCCGGATCATGCGGCGCGATCATGGGACCGAACACGACGATCAGCAGCACAACCAACACGAGGGTGAGACCGATGAAGCCTTGTGGCGTCTTCAGGAGACGTTTCATGAACTCAGTCATACTGGATCCGCTTGTCGAGCCACGCATAGAGGATGTCGGCGATGAAATTGACGATGGAGTAGGTGGCGGCCATGATCRGCACCCCCGCCTGGATGGCCGGCAGGTCGCGCGCTTGAATGGCGACGATCAACTGGCGGCCGATGCCGGGGATCGCGAAGATCTCTTCCACCACGATGACACCGCCGAGCAGGTAACCGACGTCAAGCGCCACGATGGTGATGGTCGGTAGAAGTGCATTGCGCAGCGCATGGCGGCGCAGGACCTCGCCGCGCGAGATGCCCTTCAGCCGGGCGGCGCGGATATAATCCGTGTGCAGCACATCCACGAGCTCGGAGCGCACCATGCGCGATACGTGGGCGATCAGGATCACCGAGATGACGCAGACGGGAAGGACAAGGTGGGCAATGCCGCTGGCGAAGTTCTCCGTCAGCGGCACATAGCCGGTCGGCGGCAACCACTTCATCCAGTCAGCGAACACGAGAACGGCGACCGTGGCGGTCACGAATTCGGGAAGCGCCACACCAGCATAGGAAACCAGACTGACCACCATGTCGGCGACCTTGCCGCGCCGGACGGCGGCGACGATACCGAGGGGGATCGCGATGATCAGCATGAGTCCGATGGACAGGAAGGCAAGAAGAAGCGAACGGCCGAGGGCCTCGAACATGACAGGGCCCACAGGCTGGCCGGTCCGAAGCGAGGTGCCGAGGTCGCCTTGCAGCACATGCCAGAACCATGTCGCGTATTGCTGCCATATGGGCGCATCGAGCCCCATGGTCTGGCGCAGCGCATCGAGCGCTTCCTGCGTGGCGTTTTCACCCAGCATCATCACCGCGGCATCGGCGGGGAGGATCTGCGTGATGGCGAAGACGATAAGCGAAACGATGAAGAGCGTATAGACGATCATCACCAGCCGCTTGGCTATGTAATTGGGAGACACGGCTGTGTTCCTTGCAGGTCAAGGGCTGGACGCTTCAAAAGTGTCCAGCGGTCCGGCGCAAACTCGAGGATCTTACAGCGCCACGCGCCCTCGGGAACGCGTAGCGCTGCAAAGATCAGCCGCGCTTGCGTCGCTCGTCGGTGAGCGAGACGTGGTCGAGGCGGAAAACCGATGCGCGCGGATGGGCTTCGAAACCGCTGACCCAGCTGCGCTTGGCGGCCAGCACGTCGAAGAAGGACGGGATGATCGAAGGAACATCCTCGTTCATCAGTTCCTGCGCCTTGGTATAGAGCTCGGTCCGTTTGGCTTCGTCCGTGGTGCCTCGAGCTTCGGCCACCAGAGCATCGAATTCCTTGTTGTTCCAGCGCGTCTCGTTCCACGAGGCATCCGAGGTATAGAGAAGCTTGAAAATGCCATCCGGCGTCGGCTGCATGTTGTAGAAGCCGACGTAGAAGCTGCCCTTCTTCCAGACCTGCTCAAGATAGGTGGCATGCGGCATGGTCTGGACATTGATGGTGATGCCGGCCTCCTTGGCCATTTCCTTCAACGCCACAGCGAGCTGGGTGCGAACGGCCGGTCGGTCCGATGCGACCAGGGTCGCTTCCAGACCATTCGGGAAACCCGCCTCGGTCAGAAGCTTCTTGGCTTCCTCTATGTTCTTCTCACGCTTTGCGACATCCTTGAAGAAGCGGTAGGACGCGTTGAGCGGCGTATCGTTTCCAGGGGTTCCGAAGCCTTCGGTGACAAACCCGACCATGGCCTCACGATCGACGGTGAGCGCGATCGCCCGGCGAACACGAGCATCATTGAAGGGGGCCGTATCGCAGCCGAAGTTGATGTTGC
Organism: Rhizobium sp. LCM 4573; assembly: GCF_001854865.1. Taxonomy (GTDB): domain Bacteria; phylum Pseudomonadota; class Alphaproteobacteria; order Rhizobiales; family Rhizobiaceae; genus Neorhizobium. The sequence continues at coordinate 42,166 of NZ_MDDW01000008.1, forward strand.
AGAATTGGCCTGACGGGGTGCGCAGCACGTCGACGCCGTCATTGCCTTCGAGACGCATGTATTCCGTCGGCTGCAGCGTCGAGATGATGTCGACATTGCCGGCGATCATCGCCGACCCTTCCGCCGAGATGTCCGGGAAGACCTGGACCTCGACGCGATCGAGATACGGACGTGCCGGATCGTAATAGTTCGGATTACGCTCGACGACGATCAGACGATCAGGCTCGTAGGAGACGAGCTTGAACGGACCGGTACCCACCGCCTTGGTGGACAGACTCTTCAGGTCRCCGGTGGCGATTGCCGCCGGGATGATGCGGGCATTGGTATAGGCCATCGCGACAGGCAAGTCGGCATAGGGTCCCGACAATTTGAACAGTACGGTGGCGTCGTCGATAGCGACGATATCGGAAATCGGGCCGACATTGTTGCGGCCGGGCGACGCGGTTGCCGGATCGAGGATCGCCTTGAATGTCGCGACGACGTCGTTTGCCGTGAAGGCGGAGCCGTCGTGGAAGGTGACACCCTTGCGCAGCTTGAAGGTCCACTCGGTCAAGCCGTCATTCGGCGTCCAGCTTTCGGCAAGATCAGGTTCCACCGACATGTCGACCTTGATGCGGGTCAGATTGCTGTAGAGCAGCTCCGTGACCAGATATTCCGGATTGACGCGCGTCAGCAGCGGATGGATGACGCTTGCCGCCTGATCCACGGAAATCCGCAATGTACCGCCCTTGGCCGGCGCTGCAGACTGCGCCATGCTGAGCGAGGGCGCGGCAAAAATGGCGGCGGTGCCCGCCAGGAAGAAGCGACGTTTCATTTCCAGCATGTGTAGTTCCCCTTTTTGCGTATTAGTTGCCGTTTTCAGGAATGCAGTCCGCGGCAAAGTCGGCCGCGAGATAGGCAAGGATGCTCTTGGCGAGCGCTATGATGTCCTGGCGGGTCGTGTGCTCTTCCGGGCTGTGGATGCAGCTCTCCGGCCGGCCAAGCCCACCCAGGAGAACCTCCGGGCCAAAGCCGGCTTTCTGGACGTAGCCGAAGTCCGAACAGCTGGCGGCGCCCCATTTGCTGAAATCCTCCGGCCGGTAGCCGAAGCCGAGCGACAGCGCTTTTTGCCAGCGCGGCCAGTGCGGGCCGTCAGGGTCTTCGGTCGGGATCAGATGGCCGACAAGATCGATGGCGATCCCGAGATCCGTTCCGGCAATGCAGGCGCGGACCGCAGCTTCGATTTCGGCGCGCGCCTCCTCATAGTTTTCTTCCGGCGCATAGCGGCGGCTGACGAGGATCTTGATTTCGGCCGGAACCTGGCCACCCGCCGTTCCGCCATTGACTGCCGAGATCGTAAGCTGCGGCTTCAGCGGGCCGGACGCATGCGGCGGCGGCGCGAGTTTGGACGCCCGGCTCTCCACCTTCGGCTTCAGCTCCGACAGGGCATTGAGAACCGGCAGCGCGCCCTCGATAGCATTGATCCCGGCACCGGTCCGATTGCCTTCGCCGGCGTGAACCGCATGGCCGGTAATCGTCACCTGCAGATTGAAGATGCCGAAGCAGCCCGCCCAGATGCGGGGCGCAGCCGATCCGTTGAAATTGACGATGTGCCCCTTCAGCATGCCCTGTTCCGCCAGGTAGCGAATACCCGGATAGAGCCCGCCCTCCTCGTCCGTGCACAGGAGCAGCATCGGATCATAGAAGAGCGGCACGCCGTTTTCCTTCGCCGCCCGAAGCGCCAGAAGGGTCGCCGCGATCGTACCCTTCATGTCGGCCGCGCCCAAGCCAAAAAGCTTGTCGTCTTCGACCGTCAGGGCGAGAGGATCGCGCGTCCAGCCCGGTGCGACGGGAACCGTATCGACGTGATAATAAAGGCCGCAGACCGGGCGGCCGGTTTCACGGGTTGCGACCAGGTTCATCCGCTTACCCGCCGCCGGACCACCCGCCACATGCCAGAGGTCTTGCGGCACCGTCACCCGATCGAAATCGAAGCCGAGGGGCGCCAGAAGCTCCATCATCAGATCCGCAAAGGCGTCATAACCAAGTCCAGGCGGAAATGACGTATCCACGGCGACCATCCGCGCTAAATCCTGGATGGCGATCTCGACATCGCGCTCAATCGCTGCCATGGCAGACATGATGAAGTCTTGCTGCAAGGCGGGTTGCTGCTTGGTCATCGCAGTGTCCTCGGCACCGTAGCGCCCGCCTCCTCAGCTTGCGCTTTAATATAAACTATATAGTAATACTGCGTAGATCGACAGCACGAGTCAACTCCAAAGAAGAGGCAAATCATTGCCGGAACTGCCTAATAATTCATCAGAAGCAGCCGGGCTCAGCGAGCTGTCTCTGCCGCTATATGAAGTGGTGAAGCGGCAGATCACTGAGGCCATCATGCTCGGCGAACTGCAGCCGGGCTCCGTTCTGCCCAGTGAAGTGGCACTGTCGCAAACCTACAGGGTCGCCGTCGGCACCATTCGCCGCGCGTTGATGGATCTCACCAATGACGGTCTRCTCAGCCGGCGCCGGAAGACGGGCACGGTCGTCACCGGCCGCAAGCCGCAACATAGTCTGAGGCTGTTCTTCCAGTATTTCCGCCTGCACGGCCTCGACGGATCACTCAGCAAGTCCGTGACGACCGTCACATCACTCGATCATGGCATAGCCTCTGCCGGTGATGCGCAAAAGCTTCAGATCGACGAAGGCTCGCCCGTCATCGTTTTCCATCGCGTTAGAAACGTCGACGATCGACCGATCATGCATGAGACACTGACACTTGCCAGATCGCGAGTTCCCAACTTTCCCAATCGCCCGGAAGACATACCGCCACTCTTCTACCTGCATCTGCTGGAACATTATGGAATCCGGATATCAGCGATCCGGGAGCAGATCGGCGCCGATCTCGCGACAGAGGCCGACGCTCGCTGGCTTGAACTGACCCTTCCAGCCGCGGTGCTGACGATTGACGAAGTGGCATATGATCAGCTGGCCGCACCGGTATTGATCTCTGCACATCGCGCAACCACGGCTCACCACCGCTATGTAAATGAGGTGCAATAACGACCACGATCGAGATAGACATGAAGCGGCAAGAGATTCAGGCGGTGAAAACCAAAAAGTTCTTCATCCTGGACAATCACCACTGGGCGCGGCTTGCCCGCATAGTCGTTGCCGCCCGCTACCGTCCAGATATCGCCACGTCTCATTCATCGCCCAATCCGTAACAGCGTCGATGAACGCCTGATCATCCGCAGCCTGCTCGCTGGTTGCAACTGAAAGCGATTGGCGATGCGCCTCGGCTCTGAATGACGGCGCACGCACATCCGGCACCCAGATCTGGATCGGGCGGAGCCCCTAAGCGCGCAACCGAGCGCGATGCTGACCCACCTTCACGCGTGACGGCTTTGGCTTCGACGCAGAGGCCATGTCTTTCTCCGGCTTTATTCGTTACATGTAACTCATCATAGATACCGGCCCTTGCCAATGGTTTCATTTGAACGCGCCCAGAACAGGACTATTCGAAGCAGGCAGCCGTCTTTGCCGCCGCCGTCGAGCGGGTTATGGAGCGCTTCGCGCTCTCACCTCGTCATTCAACCTCTTTGCGATTGGTCGGGCGAACAAACTCAAGAGCATCAAGGAGACGACGGCCAATGACATTGTCCGGATGAATAAAGAACTGGCTCGGTTCGATCGCCGGCCACGCTGGCGAACTCACCCTGCCCTGCTCGGCGCTCGCGAGTTGCTATTGGCGGCTCTGCGTTTCGCCGCGCCAACGAGGCTTCAAAAGCGCGCCGGATGATGGCACTATTCGGATGGCTTGCGCTTCGGAGCTACGTGCACACAAGATCCGGCGGGATGATTCATTTTGATCGGTTGAAACTTCATGTCCGCTGACGACCTGGCGGCTGAGGTGGCGGTCAATTGCCGACCGCCGCCGAACAATGATGAGCTCCACCCTACCCCGAAGGCCAGGTCAGACGACGGCGCCGTTCGAGAAAACCGTCTGTCCGCTGATCCAGGCGCCGTCGCCGCTGCAGAGCGCTGCGATCGTGTCAGCGATGTCGGAGGGCTCGCCGAGGCGGCCCATCGGGGTGCGATCGATGAAGTCCTGGATTTGCTGGTCGGTCTTTCCGTCCGTGAACAGGGTGGTGTTGACCAGCCCCGGCGCGACCGCGTTAACGGCAACTTTCCGTACGCCCAGTTCCTTTGCCAGGACGCTCGCATACATCTCCTGGACCGCCTTGGACGCCGCATAGGGACCATAGGTCGGAGACCGAAGCTGGACGATGCTCGAAGAAAGCGTGATGATGCGCCCGCCGTCGCGCACGCGACGCGACGCTTCGCGCAGCACGTTGAAACTGCCTTTAGCGTTGACGGCGAACATCCTGTCGAAGTGCTCATCCGTCATGTCGTGGAACGGCGCCAGACGCATGATGCCGGCATTGCTCACCACCGCGTCGACGCCGCCGAAGGCGCGGTCGTTCTCATCGAACAGGCGCCGAACCGCGGCGGGATCGCTGACGTCGGCCTGCACCCAGATCGCGCGTCCGCCGGCGGCTTCGATCTCGCGAGCGACGCTTGCGGCGAGGTCGCGGTTGACCACGCAATTGACAGTAACCGCGTAGCCGTCCCGCGCAAGACGTTTGGCGGTCGCCGCGCCAATGCCCCTGGAAGAGCCCGTCACCAGCGCGACCTTGCCGTTCGACGTCTGCGCCGGCCGGGTGGTTTGAGCACTGGCCGTGCCCATCGCCATCGCGGCGGGAACCAGAGCCGCCGCCGTCAGAACAGCCCGCCGTGGTACATCGTTTCGTTCAGTCATCGGTGTCCCTTTCCTGCTCGATAAAACTGTAGGGACATGCATACGGCCTGGATGGATCAGGAACTTGCCAAGCTATGCGTAAAACTTGCCCAATCCTGCAGCTTGGATGATTTCCGTGCGCGGCTGCGCTATATTCGACCGGATTGCTGGAGAGCCCCATGGAGACACTCAAAGAGGCCGTACGGACCTATGCTGCTGCCCACGCAAACGCTGATGGGCTTGCACTGACCGCCGTTCCCGGCCTGCGGATGATGTATATCGAGGCGCCGCGCGGCGATCTCCATTCCATCTACCGGCCGCTGGTATGCCTGGTTCTGCAGGGAGCCAAGCTCATGATGGTGGGTCGGGAGCAACGAACCTTCTCGGCTGGGCAGTCGGTGATTGTGAGCGCCGATATGCCAGTCGTCGGGCGTATCGTTGAGGCCAGTCGGAGCGAGCCCTATCTCGCCGTTGCTGTCGAGCTTCAGCTGACAGTCCTTGGCGAACTTACCGCCCAGCTGGGCGGTGTCCGGCCCCTACGCCCGTCCCGGTCACGCACTCTCTTTGCCGAGGACACCAACGCCGCCGTTCTGGACTGTGCATTGCGCCTGATGCGGCTGCTGGATCGGCCCGAAGCGACGCCGCTTCTCTACGACGGAATCATGCGGGAGCTGCATTATTGGCTTCTGTCGGGGCAGCACGGCGAAGCGCTGCGGGCGCTTGCCGATCCGACCAGCTATGCAAGCCGCCTTGGCGCTGCCATCGCGGTCCTGAGGCAGGATTATCGATCGAGGATTCGAGTTGAGGAACTCGCGGCGGCAGCGGGGATGAGCCTCACGGCCTTTCATAAGCACTTCAAGCACATGATATCGATCAGCCCCGGTCAGTATCAAAAGCGGTTGCGCCTGATCGAAGCACGCCGGCTCATGCTGGAGCAAGGCTTTACGGCTAGTAGCGCCGCATTTGAGGTAGGCTATGAGAGCGTCTCGCAGTTCACCCGCGAATATGCTCGCCTGTTCAAAACGCCTCCGAAACGTGACGTGCTACGCGTGCGAAACGCGTCGCGCTCGACCGAAGCAGTCCTTCCACTTCCCGCCGCCCAATCGATCGCTCCTTGGACCAGCGCCGCTGACTGATGGCATGTCCATGTTGTTCGTGCCCGAAAGCATCACGCGAGGGGGCCAGTCACAGGGCTATCCCAGCACGCCCTCAGGAGCGAAACGATGGCGACAGGCGTTTCCTCCGATCCACTCCGGCGGAGGCCCGTTATTCGGCGTATCACGACGAACCCGACATCAATGCCCTTAGGCGGAAACTTCCGGCATGCGCGTACAGCCGATGGTGTCCTACGCCGCAGCGGCCGGAATGATCGCGAAGCGAACAGCATTGGGCTCATCCCCTGTAGTGACGAACCAACAGGTTCAATTCGCGAGGTCTTTTGATAAGGCATATGGTCAAAACCCCACTGACCTCATCCGCAGGCCCGAGCATCATGTTGATGGATCATCTACATAGGCTCCGCTGTTGGAATGACACCCGATAAGTCGTCCTGAACGTCGTCAGCGTCCTGGTCAGCGGGAATGCGCATACTGTGGACGATATTGGCGATTAGGTCGGTGGGGCGGCATCGCTTTGCGGGTTGTCGGGCTGCTCCAGAGGCTTCACGCGAGTGATACCGCAAAAGCCCTTCGCCATGACAGCGATCATAACAACAAAACCGAAACTCATCAGAAGGTTGTAGAAGGTCATAGGACATCTTCCGCGCTTGCTTTCTTGAGCATACATGAATTCGGCCGAATGCGCGAGAACCAGAACCAACAGCGCTTCTCAAGTCAGACAAGCTAGACACCTGCGATCGTGCGTTTGGATTATAGCATTCCACAGGCCTTTCCTCGCGAGCAGGTCGCCTCCGGTCGACGCCGGTCTTGTCAGGCGTTCGTGGTGGTCTCAAAGCTGTGTTAAGCTGCCGGACTGTTTGACAAATCCACGCGGGGGTGAAAAGCTTGGAGCATGGGTGTTGTGACTGATTGGTTATCCGATACGAGTCCGATCAGTCGGAAGAACGCGGCGGAGGTCATCTTCGAGGACATCCGCTCGGCCATCACTTCGGGGCGGTTGGCAATCGGCACCCGATTGCCCTCGGAAGCCCAGCTGGCCGTCCGATATGGCGTAAGCCGACCCATCGTGCGAGAGGCGCTGCGATCGCTCCAGACGCTCGGGCTCACCCAGACGCGCACAGGCAGCGGCACCTATATTCTCACGGCTTCTCCGAGCCCCGATCTCAACTACGGCAGCTATTCCGCCCGCGATCTTATAGAGGCACGTCCCTTCATCGAGGGGCCGGCCGCTGGATGGGCCGCCTTGCGGCGTAGCGAACAGCAATTGGCGACACTGCTCGCCTTCTGCGACCAGATGGATAGGCAGACCGATCCGCACGAATGGGTGCTTCTGGATTCCGGGTTTCATAGCGCGATTGCCGAAGCCTCGGGAAATACCGTCTTCGCCAAGATCGTCGCTGACACTCGGGACGCGTTGATGCAGCAGTCCGAGCTGGTCAACCTAATGGCGGGGCGGCGCGTTGCATCCAACAGGGAGCATCGCCAGATCGTCGATGCGATCCGGGAGGGCTCGGAAGAACGCGCACGCGATGCCATGGAGGCCCATCTTGGCGAGGTCAAGCAAGTCGTGACGACGATCATCGGCAAGGATCAGGCGTAGAGGCGCCAGGAGCGGCTCGCCGCCGAGCCGCGCCAGTCATGCTTCGGCGCTAAGACTTGAAACCGGCAGGTTTGCCAGATGCTGGGGCTTGAGGGCCTGCTCCAGCTGCACCGCGGTCAGGTGCCCCTGTTCCAGCACCACCTGCGGGACCGTGCGGCCGCTGGCGAGTGCCTCCTGTGCGACCTTGGTTGCCGCATAGTAGCCGATGAGCGGATTGAGCGCGGTCGCCAGGCCGATGGATTCCTCCACCCGCCGCGCCATGATCGCCGGGTTTGCGGTGATGCCGTCGACGCAGCGCTCCGCCAGGATGCGGCAGGCAGCGCTCAGATGGCTGATGCTTTCGCAGAGCGAGCGTACGATGATCGGCTCGAAGGCGTTAAGCTGCAACTGGCCTGCCTCGGCCGCCATGGTGATGGTCATATCATTGCCGATGACAGAGAAAGCCACCTGATTGACCATTTCGGGTATAACCGGATTGACCTTGCCGGGCATGATACTCGATCCGGCCTGAACGGCGGGCAGATTGATCTCTCCGATCCCCGCCCGCGGACCCGAGGAAAGCAGGCGAAGGTCGTTGCAGGTCTTCGAAAGTTTGACGGCGACACGCTTCAGCACGCCGGAAAGATGGACGAACGCGCCGGGATCCTGCGTCGCCTCGATGAGATCGCTCGCCGTCACCAGCGGCCGTCCCGTCAGCCGCGAAAGATGCGTGCAGGCAAGTACGGCGTAACCTGACGGCGCGTTCAGACCTGTGCCTATGGCGGTCGCGCCGAGATTGATCTCGTGCAGGAGTTTGGCGGATTCCAGAAGACGTGCCTTATCCTCCCCAAGCATGACAGCGAAGGTGCGGAATTCCTGACCGAGCGTCATCGGAACTGCGTCCTGAAGCTGTGTGCGGCCCACCTTAAGCATCCCGTCGAATTCTTTTGCCTTGCGCTCGAATGCCGCCTGCAGGAATTCCATCGACGCGGAAAGCCCATCGATCGCCTCGATCAGCGCGACATTGACGGCCGTCGGGTAGGCGTCGTTGGTCGACTGGCTCAGATTCACGTGGTCATTCGGGTGAAGGTGCGCATAATCGCCCTTGGGGTTGCCAAGYAGCTCCAGCGCACGATTGGCGATCACCTCGTTCGCGTTCATGTTCGTCGAGGTGCCCGCCCCACCTTGGATGACGTCCACGACGAACTGATCGTGCAGCGCTCCGTCCTGGATTTCGCGGCAGGCCCGGACGATGGCGTCGAGCCGCGCGTCATCCAGAAGACCCAGCTCGTGATTGGCGAGAGCCGCCGCTTCCTTGACGAAGGCGAGACCGCGAACGAGATGCGGGAAGCGCCCGATAGGCGTGCCCGTGACCTGGAAATTCTCCACCGCCCGTGCGGTATGAATTCCCCAGTAAACTTCCGCCGGAATTTCCTTTGCTCCCAGCAGATCATATTCGACACGCATCTCCACCACATTTCCTCCTGGACTCGTTGCGRCATTATCTGTAAAGCTGTTTGACAGGTTTTCGCGGTCACCGCAAGGAGGAACAGGGTGGCTGGCTTGACGATCAAGTGCAGATATGCGTTAAGACTGCTCTTTAAAATCTGTCAAACAGCTTTACAGACATCGATACCCATCCAGCGATCCGCCGATGTCAATGTCCTGCGGAGAAGTGCCGCTCGAAGGCCTTGAACTGCACAGAATCGACCGAAAACGCGCTCACAGGGAGGAGCCATGTCAACGGAAGCCATTAAAGCCACCGCGGCCGACCGCGAAGTGTTCATTGAAGAGGACAGCGGGTATCACAAGGCTTTGAAACCCCGCCAAATCCAGATGATCGCCATCGGAGGAGCAATCGGAACCGGTCTCTTTCTCGGTGCGGGCGGGCGCCTGGCGCAGGCAGGCCCTGCGCTCATTCTCGTCTACGCGCTCTGCGGCTTCTTTGCATTCCTGGTTTTGCGCGCGCTCGGCGAACTGATCATGCACCGGCCGAGCTCGGGCTCTTTCGTCTCCTATGCGCGCGAGTTCTACGGAGAGAAGATGGCCTTCGTCACCGGCTGGATGTACTGGCTGAACTGGGCGATGACCTCCGTGGCGGACGTGACAGCCRTTGCCCTCTACATGAACTTCTTCAAGCATTACGTGCCGTGGCTTGCCGGCATTGATCAGTGGATGTTCGCCCTCGTCGCGCTCATGATCGTGCTTGCGATGAACCTATTGTCGGTCAAGGTCTTCGGTGAGCTGGAATTCTGGTTCAGCCTCATCAAGGTGCTTGCCCTCGCGGCTTTCCTGGTGGTGGGCATTTATTTCGTCGTCTCCGGCACCCCGATCGACGGCCATGCCGCAGGCTTCAGCCTGATCACCGACAATGGAGGGCTTTTCCCGAACGGGATATTGCCGGCATTCGTGATTATCCAAGGCGTGGTTTTCGCCTATGCCTCGATCGAACTGATCGGCACGACCGCCGGTGAGACCGAGGACCCGCGCAAGGTCATGCCCCGCGCGATCCGTACGGTCGTTGTCCGCCTGCTGGTCTTCTACGTCGGCTCGGTCCTGCTGCTTTCACTGCTTTTGCCCTACACCGCCTATAAGGCCGGCGAGAGCCCGTTCGTTACGTTCTTCGGGACGATCGGCGTCGAAGGCGCCGACATCATCATGAACCTGGTGGTGCTGACGGCCGTCCTATCCTCGTTGAATGCGGGCCTTTATTCCACCGGGCGCATCCTGCATTCCATGGCCGTCTCCGGCTCGGCGCCGGCGGCTCTCGCCAAGATGAATAAGGCTGGCGTGCCTTATGGCGGCATCGCGGTGACCGCCGTCGTTACGGTGATCGGCGTGGCGCTGAACGCCATCGTCCCCTCGGCCGCCTTCGAGATCGCGCTCAACCTCTCGGCGCTCGGCATCATTTGCGCCTGGGGCGTCATCGTGCTCTGCCAGCTCAAGCTCTGGCACCTGTCGCGGCAGGGAAGGCTTGCTCGTCCAGATTTCCGGATGTTCGGCGCGCCCTATACCGGCATCCTGACGCTGGTCTTCCTCTTCGGCGTGCTGGTGCTGATGGCGTTCGACTATCCTGTGGGAACCTGGACGATCGCATCGCTTGCGCTGATCGCGCCGGCGCTTGCCATCGGCTGGTATCTCCTGCGCGACCGCATCAATCGCCTTGCCGCAGAACGCAATCTAGCGACCGGCATTGCAGGTGAGTGAGGGGCCGGTGGACAACGGCATGACGACGAAGCCGTTGGTGGCGGTGATCGCCACCGGCGGCACCATTGCCAGCAAGCACGGCGCAAGCGGCGCGAGCATTCCCACACTTACCGGTGAGGATCTCTTGGCACTCCTTCCGCAGGCCGATGCACGTCTGCGTCCAATCGAGCTGATGTCGAAGGATTCCGCCAGCCTGACATTGTCGGACATGCAGCGCATCAGCGATGCCGTAAAAGCGGAACTCAACGATCCCGACGTGGGAGGCATCGTCATTCTGCACGGGACCGACGCGATGGAAGAGACTGCCCTGCTCGTTCATCTGCAGCTGATGAGGCGAAAACCGGTGATATTCACCGGGGCGCAATTCACGGCGGATCACCCCGATGCGGACGGCCCCACAAATCTTGCCGCTGCCATCCGGCTCGCCGCCGATCCCGCCAATGCGCAACGGGGCGTGCTCGTAGCCTTCGGTGGCCGGACGTTGCCGGCATGGGGGCTCTTCAAGCATAGCAGCGACGAGGCGGACGCTTTCCGTTCTGCCCGCACACTGCCTCGTATCGAGCATCCGCGCCTACCGGCACCCGTAGACGGTATCCGCGTCGATATTGTCGCGATCTATCCCGGCTGCGATGCCACCCATATCAGGGCAAGTGTTGACGCAGGCGCGTGCGGAATCGTGCTGGCGGCGCTCGGCTCGGGAAACACCAATCCCGACATAGTCGACGCCGTCAGGGATTGCACGGCGCGAGGTGTTTCCGTCGTCGTCTCCAGCCGCGTTCCGGTCGGGGTTCTGAAACCCAGCTACGGCGGCGGTGGCGGCGGGCACGATCTCGCCAAAGCCGGAGCGATTCATTCCCATGTGCTGCGCCCCGCTCAAGCGCGGATACTTTTGTCCAGTTTGATTGCAAGCCAGAGCTCGGCTGAATCGATTGTACACGCCTTCAGCGATTAACCCGCGCATTCACGAATGCACCAAGGGGAAAGGGTTAACAGTTGAGCGATGTGCCTTCCTGAAGAAGAAGTCACTGCCCTATGAGCTGCATCTCTAGGACCTCCAAGACCTTCACAGCGTTGTTCCTGGCTGCCTCTGTGCTCTTTGCAGAGGACTGGATTATCAGCCTGTCGCCACCCTTCACTGCGAAAATGTTCACCCCTGATTGGCCGCCACCAAGGTTTCGGAGGGTGATCTGCCTGGCGATGGCTGTTCCGGCGTCGATCTCCTCGATCTTGCAAATCCCGTTCGCACAGATGTTCTCGAGTTCGGCGATGTAGGCTTCGTCAGTCCGGTTCGCCTTGCCGATCTCGTCTGTTTGTCGATCGACAGTCACCGAAACGATTTCGTCTTCATCCGCCCCGCAGCAGGAGATGCTCATATTAGCAGGGGTCGCCCAATGGTATGCCTGCTTGTCAAATTTGGCTGCGACGGTTTTCTCCATCGTCGTGAGATCATGAGTTTCAAATCCCTCGGCGAATGCTGAGGCGCTGGACGATGCAAGCATCATCCCGACAACAGCTACGAATTCCATCAGTCGCATAGTACCTCCATTCGCGTTTGGTCTGCTCTCCACCACTATGCCGCCCTACCCTATTGTAAAAATCCGGGATGATGTAGCAAATGCCACATCCAGTGACGCGAAGAGCGGGGCCGTTGCTCTCAGTAGAAGCAGCTATGCGCCCCCTTGCCGCCGTTGAGGCAGGCTGRGCTTCCACCCTGAAGCCGACGTTGCCACTCGAGGCTTCGGCACGACGCTCACCTTATCCACACAGCCACGTCCGTGTCTGCATCGTTCAAATCCTTGATGGCAAAGGTTCTCGTGAAGCGGATATCTCGCTGCGGAGCACCCTCCCGGAGACAACTTGAGCAGATCAAGTGACAATCGGGCCATCACGCCGTTCACCGGCAACGTGCAGCCTCCGCATAAGACGGCAACGCTGGCCTCGTGGTATTGATTTCCTTGGTGGCAGCGGTGTCAACGCTACGGCGCGGTGATGGCCTTACGCAGGATGTCGGCATAGGCTCGGCTTTCGTTCAATCGTTTCTCGTAGGACGCGGCAGCCGCACCTCTGCCGGACATTCGAGCCTCGTCGGCCATCTTCTCGGTGAGCACGATCCGCTCTTCGATGATCCTCAGCGCCACGCGCACCGCCTCGTCCACGGCGCCTTCCTGCTCGCTCGCAAGTGCTTCAGCGGTGTAGGCATGCCCGACCTGACACCGGAACCGCAGGGGCGATCCTCGTCTCACCTGTGACAGGACTCCCCCGCATGCCGGGCATGAGAGCGCGACAGGATCAGAAAACTGCGCCATGATCTCGGTGTCTGCTTGCCTTCCCAGGGCGATGGCGACCTCGCTCCTGATATCTTCGGGAATCTCGACGGTTGGGCCTGCCTCTTCGCTGGAAAGCTTCACCAGAAGCTCTGCCATGTCAGAAAGCGGCGCCCGATAATCGATATCGCTGGCTTGAAGCGCACCCAAGGGCATGTCTGGCGCGAGCGCATCCGCCGGAGTTTGAACCACTGTAACTCCTCCGCACCGTTTGACATCGGCGAGCCCGGCTGCGCCGTCGTTGAGCATCCCCGTCAGGACGACCGCAATCGCACGGGGTCCAAAAGAGACGCCGACGGATCGGAAGAGCGGATCTAGCGCCGGGCGGGCCATATTCTCACGGGGCCCGCGGCCCAGCCTCACGTGATCATTCACTACAAGAAGGTGGTGGTCGGCGGGAGCGACATAAGCATGACCGGGTTGGAGAACCTCCCCATCCACCGCCGTCTTGATGGAAATAGACGAATGCGCGTCAAAAATTTCAGCCAGCAGATTGTTGCCCTGTGCGCCGACATGGATCACGATGAACATCGTTGCGGCAAGGTCGCGCGGCAATGCCTGGCAGAGCTGCTTAACAGCGTCGACCGCCCCTAAGGATCCTCCCACTGCAATGATATCACGGCGGCTCATGCGCTCTCCTTCACGACCCAACGCGCATGCCAGGCTTTTGTTCTATGCGATGTTATCGGTCAGCGATGGAGTGACGATGGCAAATCCAATCTATAAAAGGGTTCTCGACTGGGACGGAACCAAAATCTCGAATATGAATTCCTAATGGTTGCTGCCTTTTTTAGGCCATATTCCGCTTGAGTGGGGAGATAGATCATGGCATCGGATTCCGATGCGCCGATCGTGGGGATCGGAGCTTCAGCCGGCGGGGTCAAGGCGCTTCAGAGCTTTTTTGAAGCGTTGCCAGACGAACCGAATGCGGCTTTTGTCGTCGTCGTTCATCTTGATCCGGAGTTCAGGAGCCAGCTCGCAGAGATCCTGGCCAGTCGGACGACGATGCCGGTGGAGCAAGTCGAYGAGACTGCAAAGCTTGAGAGCAACCATGTCTATGTCATCGCGCCGAACAGTCGGCTTGTCATAGCCAATCATACGATTTCGGCCGTCCCCTTCGACGAACCCCGCTTCCACCGTGCTCCGATCGATCTTTTTTTTCGGTCGCTTGCCGAGCAACATACCGATGGCCTCGCTTACGGTGTCATCCTCACAGGAGCCGGAGCCGACGGCGCGAATGGCGTCAAGGCTATCAAGGAGGCGGGCGGCATCGTCCTCGTGCAGGACCCGAACGAGGCGGAATATCCATCGATGCCAAGGAACGCGATCGCAGCCGAAGTCGCGGACTTCGTGCTTCCGATCCGGGACTTGGCGCAGCAACTCAACGAGCTTCTGAGAGAGGACAACAGAGGATCGCCTTCTCCAGCACGGGATACAGACGAGGAGATGCTCCGGCGGATATTGGGGCACCTTCGTGTCAGGATTGGTCATGATTTTTCGCTATATAAGCGCGCGACGATTTTGCGCCGCATCRCAAGGCGCATGCAGGTTACAAGAAAGGACAGTCTCGGAGATTACTATGCCTACTTGCGCGAAAATGCCGAAGAGGCTCAATCTCTCTTCACGGACTTCCTGATCTCCGTCACCACGTTCTTTCGCGATCCGCACGCCTTCAATCTTCTCGCGCAGGACGTCATTCCTCAGCTCTTCGAAGGCAAGGAGGCCGCAGGAAACATCCGGGTCTGGGTGCCTGGCTGTGCCACGGGTGAGGAAGCCTACACGCTGGGAATCCTTCTCCTGGAAGAAGCGGCGCGCCGTGATCTAAGGCCGGAAATCCAGGTCTTCGGCTCCGATCTGGACGCCGGAGCTCTGTCAGTCGCTCGAGAAGGCCGGTTTCCGGCAACCATCGAGGCGGACGTCACCGAGGAACGGCTTCGTCGGTTCTTTCAGCGCGAAGGAGAGCATTATCGTGTTCGAAGGGAGCTTCGCGACATCGTGCTGTTTGCGAACCACAGCCTTCTGYGCGATCCGCCATTTTCGCGCGTAGACATGATCTCGTGCCGCAATCTCCTTATCTATCTGGACCGGGAGCTGCAGCACCAGGTCTGCAACACCTTTCACTATGCCCTCAATCCTGGCGGCTTTCTTTTTCTGGGCGCGTCCGAAAGTGCCGACCAGCCCGCGGGACTGTTCAGAGCTGTCGATCGTGACGCTAGAATCTATCGTTCGACCGTCAATCCGGCGGAAAAACGAACCGCGCTCCCAATCCTGCTTGGTCCGCGRCAATTGCCGGAGAGAGGACCAGCCGTTCCTCGTCCATCCTCGCCGAATCTGAATATCGGAGATGCCGCATTACATCGGCAAATGCTGGAGAGGATCGCGCCGCCGAGCATGCTCGTTGACGAAAATCTTCGAGCTATTCATCTGTCGGAAAATGYCGGCCGATTTCTTCAACTTTCCGGAGGGCCGGTCAGCACGGAAGCGACCGAGATGGTTCGCGAAGAGCTTCGCTTCGATCTGAGGACAGCGCTTCATCGCGCTTTCGAACGCGGCGAAGCAACCCTCAGCATGCCGCTCCCGGTTCAGTTCAATGGTTCAAGACACCGTGTCTATCTGCAGGTAAAGCCGGTGCTCCAGGATAATGACCCGGCACGCTATGCGCTCGTGCTGTTCATCGAGGGAGAGGCTCTTGACGAGAGTACCCTCGAAGGTGGTGGCCGGTTTGATCGGGGAAGCGATGGAGAAACCGTCAAACAGCTCCAGGAGGAACTTCAGCTCGCACATAGCCGCCTTCGTGCAACGCGCGAAGAATCCGAAGCCGCGAACGAAGAGCTGCGCGCTGCGAACGAAGAGCTCCAGTCGATCAACGAGGAATATCGATCGACTTCTGAGGAGCTGGAGACGAGCAAGGAAGAACTCCAGTCCATCAACGAGGAGCTCCAGACCGTCAATAATGAGTTGAAGCTCAAGCTTGAGAGCATCTCGCGCGCCCACAGCGATCTGCAAAACCTGATGGCGGCGACGGATTTCGGCACCCTGTTCCTTGATCCTTCCCTGCGCATCAAGCGCTTCACACCACGCTTGATGGAATTGTTCAATATTACCGCAAGCGATGAAGGGCGCCCGATTACGGATTTCACGCACCAGCTCGAATATGATGGATTAGCCGACCACGCTCGCGCGGTTCTGAAAGATCTGGCGCCGGTCGAACACGAGGTCGAAAGCCGTAACGGCGGATGGTACCTCGTGCGTATCCGGCCATATCGTACCGTCGATGACAAGATCGATGGCGTCGTCGCGACCTTTGTGGATATCACCGAGCGCCGGCGCGCCGAGGATGCCCTGCGGGAAAGCGAGGAGCAGCTCAGACAGGAAATCCGTTTGGTCGAACTCTCACGTTCGCCGATTTTCGTCTGGGACTTCGACAACGGGATCATACAATGGAACCGGGGAAGCGAGGAACTCTATGGTTATTCGCGGCAGGAGGCGATCGGAAAGAAGAAGGAGGTTCTGCTCCACACGACGGTGCCGGGTGGGTCTTTCGATCAACTCCGACAGTCGCTTCTCCAACATAAGAGCTGGAGTGGCGAGGTCCTGCACCGAACAAAGGATGGGGGGGTTTTGACGGTCGAGAGCCAGATCGAACTGCTGACGATCGGCGAGCGGCGTCTGGTTTTGGAGAGCACGCGAGATGTGACGGACCGGAAAAAATGGGAGCGCCGCAGCAAGTTGTTGATCAGCGAGCTCAGTCACCGAGTGAGCAACACGCTGGCCGTGGTTCAATCGATAGCACGCCAGACGCTGCGAACAGCAGGTTCCGGAGACCGCTTCGTCGAATTATTCGAAGGCCGCCTCGACGCACTGGCGCGCGCGCATAWACTTCTGGTCGAAGCGCGCTGGGAGGGCGCCGAATTTGGCAGTCTCGCCCGTACTCAGCTTGCAGCCTATTTGACGGACGATCCGCAGCGTCTCCTCCTCGACGGTGATCCGGTCACATTGCCTCCCGATTTCGCGACCCCGTTTGGCCTTGTATTGCATGAGCTTGCAACGAATTCGGCCAAGTACGGCGCGCTCTCAGTTGGAACGGGACAGGTCTTACTGAGTTGGACACTCGACCACGACGACAATGGTGCCCGCCATTTCATGGTCAGCTGGCGGGAAACGGGTGGCCCACCGGTGATAAAGCCCGAACGGGTGGGTTTTGGAGGCTCCCTGATAGAACGGAGCCTGTCTGGGGCGACGGTCCATCGTGAATTTGCCCGCGAAGGGCTCACCTGCACAATCGAGCTGGCACTTCCGGAGCACGAGAACAATGAGGAACAATGCTGAGGACGTCCAGGCTCTGCAGGGGATGCGGGTTCTCGTAGTCGACGATGAGTTCCTGATCGCCATCGCGATTGAAGATGTGCTGAAGGACGCGGGAGCCGACATCGTCAGCGCCGTGACGCTGCCGGCCGCCTTGAAGATTGCCACCGAAGAACCATTGTCCGCCGCTTTATTGGATGTCCGCCTTGGTCGCGAAACCTCGGAAGAAGTTGCGGACACGCTGGCAGCACGTGCCATTCCGTTTGTCTTCTATAGCGGTCAGCCCTTGCCGGACAGCATGCGGGAGAAGCATCCCGGCGCGGAAGTACTCGTAAAACCGATCCGACATGACGCGTTTGTTCAAGCGATATTGCGGTGTGCAGGCGAATGATCCTGATTTGCCATCGGCCCCACCTTGGCCAGAGCCATGTCACGTGGGCGGTCACGGGGAACTCTACGGTGCCCCCGCAGAGGTCGCTCCCAAAATAGATCTCGATGTCCGCTTTTCGCCCGGTTGCCTTGGCAGCAGACGGTCTGCCGTCGGCCCCATTGCAGCCAAATCGGCTCGACTTTTTCCAGTTCAAGCGCGGAGAAGATCGTGCATTTCGCGTTGTTTGTGCAACCCGACCTCGCGAACGATATCAGTGATTTGAGCGAACTGCGACGCCAACGGGTTGGTCTTTCGCCAAACAATCCCGATAGTGCGGGATGGGCGCGGTTCACGCAGGCGAAACATGCAGACGTTGGAGGATCGGCTCTCTGCAGAGACCGCCATTTGYGGGATGAGTGTAACCCCGATGCCGGCACCGACCATCTGGACGAGAGTGGACAGCGAACTGCCCTCCATCAACTCACGCGGAGAAGGATCTGTGATATTGCAGACCGAAAGTGCCTGCTCCCTGAAACAGTGGCCTTCCTCCAACAGCAGCAGCTTCATCTCATGAAGCTTGTTGGCACTGGGCACCGGCTTGCCGGCGTCTTCCAAGGGCCGCACCAGGACGAACTCTTCGTCGAAGAGCGGCATTTCCGTCAAGGCACCCTCCGAAACGGGTAACGCGACGATCGCGAGGTCGAGCCGGGCTTCCAGCAGATTGCTGATCAGCTTGTGCGTGGTTGCCTCGCGCGGCCTGGGTTCCAGGCCGGGGTAGCRCTGGGTGAGCGCCTTGATGACGCCAGGAAGGAGATAAGGGGCAACCGTGGGAATGACACCGATGCGAAGCTCACCGGTAAGGGGGCCGTCTGCCGCACGGGCCAACTCCTCCAGTTCATCGACCGAGCGGAGGATTTCCCGAACCCTCTGTGCAAACTGCTCGCCAAGGCTCGTGAGGCGAATCTGCCGCCCTCCTCTTTCTACCAGGGGAGCACCGATCAGCTCTTCGAGATCCCTTATCTGTACGGACAAGGCCGGTTGGGAAACAGTACATGCCTCGGCCGCGCGTCCGAAATGCCCTAATCTCGCAAGGGCTTCGAAGTAGCGCAGGTGCTTTATGGTCACTCCAATCATAATCCTGTCATATCGGGGTTTTTAGAAGATACAATTGGAAATTATAGCAAGGGTCGATTATCGCAGTCGGGCAGCTGGTGAATCTCAACGGCTATCATCGCTTTGGAAGCGGGGAGCCTGCGAGCCAAGTTCAGCCGCGGCTTTCCATCTCGGGCAATCCATCGGAGAACAACATGGACGCAACAACGAAATCAGCCGGCAAGTGTCCGGTCATGCACGGCGGCAATACCGCCCTTGGCAAATCCGTCACGGAATGGTGGCCCAACGCGCTGAACCTCGACATTCTGCACCAGCATGACACCAAGACCAATCCGCTCGGCAAGACCTTCAATTACCGGGAAGAGCTCAAGAAGCTCGATGTGGAGGCCCTGAAGGCCGACCTGCGTGCTCTGATGACCGACAGCCAGGACTGGTGGCCGGCGGATTGGGGTAGCTATGTCGGCATGATGGCGCGCGTCACCTGGCATGCCGCGGGTTCCTATCGCACGTCCGACGGGCGTGGCGGTGCCAATACAGGCAACCAGCGTTTCGCTCCGCTCAATTCCTGGCCGGACAACGTCAATACCGACAAGGGCCGCCGCCTGCTGTGGCCGATCAAGAAGAAATACGGAAACAAGATTTCCTGGGCCGACCTGATCGCACTTGCAGGGACGATCGCCTATGAGGTTGCAGGCCTGAAGACGTTCGGCTTCGCCTTCGGTCGCGAGGACATCTGGCATCCGGAAAAGGACACCTATTGGGGCGACGAGAAGGAATGGCTGGCCCCTAGCGACGGCCGCTACGGAGACGTTGCCAAGCCGGACACGCTGGCAAACCCGCTTGCGGCGGTGCAGATGGGCCTCATCTACGTCAATCCCGAAGGCGTCAACGGCAAATCCGATCCGCTTGCGACTGCCGCGCAAATGCGCGAAACCTTCGCGCGCATGGGTATGAACGACGAGGAGACGGTGGCGCTGACCGCCGGCGGCCATACGATCGGCAAGACCCACGGGAACGGCAACCCTCTCGATCTCAGCCCCGACCCGGAGGCTGCCGGCCCGGAATTCCAAGGCTTGGGCTGGATGAACACGAAGGGCCGCGGCATCGGCCGCAACACCGTTGTTTCGGGTCTTGAAGGCGCCTGGACCTCGGAGCCGACCAAATGGGACAACGGCTTCTTCAAGATGCTGTTCGAGCACGACTGGCATCTGGTGAAGAGCCCGRCCGGCGCGACCCAGTGGGAGCCCGTTTCAATCACCGAACAGGATAAGCCGGTCGACGTGGAAGATCCTTCGATCCGCCATAACCCGATGATGACCGATGCGGACATGGCGCTGAAGGTAGACCCGATCTATCGCGAAATCTCGCTGCGTTTCATGAACGATTTCGAGGCATTCTCGGATGCCTTCGCCCGCGCCTGGTTCAAGCTCACTCACCGCGACATGGGCCCGAAGACGCGCTATTTTGGACCCGACGCGCCGAGCGAGGATCTTATCTGGCAGGATCCGGTTCCGGCTGGCCGCAACGACTACGACGTCAACGCCGTCAAGGCGAAGATCGCTGCTTCGGGTCTTTCAGCGTCCGACCTGGTCTCCACCGCTTGGGACAGTGCTCGCACCTATCGTGGTTCTGATTTCCGCGGTGGCGCAAACGGGGCGCGTATCCGTCTGGCTCCGCAGAAGGACTGGGAAGGCAATGAACCGGAACGTCTGGCCCGAGTTCTCTCGGTGCTCGAGCCGATTGCCGGCGAGTTCGGCGCCAGCCTTGCCGACGTGATCGTGCTGGCAGGCAACTACGGTGTGGAACAGGCAGCCAAGGCGGCCGGCTTCGACATCGAAGTACCCTTCGTTGCGGGTCGCGGCGACGCAGCCGCTGAGCAGACCGACGCCTCGAGCTTTGCGCCGCTGGAACCGCTCGCAGACGGTTTCCGCAACTGGCAGAAGAAGGACTACGTCGTCAGCCCCGAAGAACTGTTGCTCGACCGCGCTCAGCTCATGGGTCTGACCGCGCCGGAAATGACGGCACTGATCGGTGGCATGCGGGTGATCGGCACCAATCACGGTGGCACCTCGCAAGGCGTCTTTACCGATCGCGTCGGCGCACTGACGACCGATTTCTTCGTCACGCTGACGGACATGGCCTATTCCTGGGTTCCCGTCGGCAACAACCTTTACGAAATCCGTGACCGCAAGACCGGCGCGAGCAGGTTCACTGCTACGCGCGTCGACCTCGTCTTCGGCTCGAACTCCATCCTGCGGGCCTACGCGGAAGTTTATGCTCAGGACGACAACAAGGAGAAGTTCGTCAGGGATTTCGTCGCCGCGTGGACCAAGGTCATGAACGCGGATCGTTTCGACCTCACCGCATAAGGTCGCTTCGAAATACCATCATTAATGATCCACCCTGGCAGCCGGGGTGGATCACGGTTCGTAGACACGTATCAAGAACGATCACGGACGATTTTGGGGCTGCCCTCAGCCAGGCCGTCCTTCTTCTGGCCATCACGGTGGTTCGTCGGTGCCTTGCCGGCATTCTCCCGCGCATGTGCGTCGGGACCGGCAACGATAGTGCCCGGTTTGGTACTATCTCGGCCTTGGCCTCCTTTGCGATCGGGACGTCGAGCCTCCTGAGCCATGATGTGCAACCTCCTTTTTGAGCTAAAACCTTAACGGCGGATGCCTTTCCCTTGTTCCCCTGGCCGGTGAACAACGCGTCCAATTTTAAAGTGAAAACTCGTCCGATTCAATTTGAGACGTTGGGCGAACGGGCTGCCATGCGATAGTCTGCCCCAACCAGCTTAAGTCTTGACGGCCTGAAATCGCCGCAATCCGGTTCTCCCACAGCCTGTCACTCCGGTATGTGACGCGCTCGTGCCCCCAGGATTGTGTCTCCACGGGCCATCATCAGTGGCGGCGGCATCTCGAGGCAACAGATCACCTCATGCGCATGCCATTGTCATCGAATACAAAGCTCCGAGCGGCGGGGAAAACCAGCGTTATCCGATCGCCGCCAGCCGGTTGCTTATCGCCCCGGCTTTCGATAGTGACGCTTTGTCCTTCCGCCAAGCGGCAATAGACGTAACAGGTGCCGCCGAGATATTCGGTGAACTCCACGATTGCCGGCAGACCGTCCTCGCCGCTCACCGCGATCTCGATATGTTCAGGCCGGATGCCGAACTTCAGAGGCGCTCCTTCGGAGCGATCGTTCTGAAGCATCGGGGCCGGCAATAGCACCTCGCCTATCCGGATGCGGCCCTTGCTCCACACCCCATCCAGCAGGTTCATGCGCGGAGAACCGATGAAACCGGCGACAAAGGTGTTGGCCGGATCCTCGTATACCTGCCGCGGCGTGCCGACCTGCTCGATGCGGCCGTCACGCAAGATGACGATGCGATCGGCGAGCGTCATGGCTTCCGTCTGGTCATGGGTGACGTAAATCATCGTGTTGCCGAGGTCACGATGCAGACGGGCGATCTCGATGCGCATCGAGACGCGCAGTTCCGCGTCGAGATTGGACAGCGGCTCGTCGAAGAGAAAGACATCCGGTTTGCGCACGATGGCCCGGCCTATCGCCACGCGCTGCCGCTGGCCACCGGAAAGCTGTCCCGGCCGCCGGTCCAGCAGATGCTCGATCTTCAGGATCGAGGCCGCCTGGGCGACGCGGCGGTCGATTTCCGTCGCAGCGGTTCGCGACATTTTCAGGCCGAACGCCAGATTGTCACGAACGGTCATATGCGGATAGAGCGCATAGGACTGGAATACCATGGCGATGCCCCGATCCGAAGGATCAAGGTCGGTGACGTCGCGCCCCTTGATGGCGACCTCGCCATCGGTGACTTCCTCCAACCCTGCGATCATGCGCAGCAGCGTCGACTTCCCGCATCCGGACGGCCCGACGAAGACGACGAACTCGCCTTCGCCAATCGTCAGATCGACCCCGTGGATGACCGCAAGGCTGCCGTAGCTCTTGCGTACATCGCTCAAGGTCAGACTTGTGGGGCGTGCTAGGCTCGTCATTGCCCGGTCCTATTTCTCGGCCTGCAGCCAAACAAGCATGCTGCCCGGCTCGCGATTGTCCCAGAGATGGTAGGGCACAAGGCGTATCGAGGCAGGTTTGCGGTTTGCCGGAGCCATGCGGTAGAGCGCGTCGCCCCATGTGGACGTGTCTTCCCGTTCAGCCGCCAGATCGATCGCGATCGCCCCGTTCAGGGTAGGCATCACCTCCGTTTGCGCCTGCTGCAGGCTTTTGGGAACGACGATGGCATTCAGATCGCTGCCGTTGTCGACTTCCTCCGCGCAATAGACGAGCGGCCCGCGCATCAGCGCGACACGGCCGGCGTCCTGCCGGACCTTCGGATTGGCATATTGCGGCCGCAGCGAGAGGGGCAGGTACAAGGCCACCCTGTCGCCATCCACCCATTCGCGCTCGATGCGGGCGTAGCCCTCGACTGTAACCTTCGACAGGTCCAGCATTTCCCCGTTGACGCTGAGCGTCGCATCGTCCGCCCATTCCGGAATGCGCAGTGAAAGCGTAAACCGTACCGGCGCTGCGAGTTCGGCATTGATAGCGATGCTCCCCTCCCAGGGGTAATTGGTGCTCTGCTTCAGCGACACCTCCGCGCCGTTGGCAAGCTCGCACCGCAATGTGCTTTCGCCATAGAGATGCACGGCGATTTCGTCATCGGCCACCGCATACATATAAGAGCCGATCGACGTAACGAGCCGCGCGATGTTCGGCGGGCAACAAGGGCAATGGTGCCATTTCCAGCGATGATGCTTGCCGGTCGATTCCAGGGGATTGTCATAGAAGAAGGACTTGCCGTCGATGGACAGACCTGGCAGGGCGCCGTTGTAGAGCGCCTGCTCCATGACGTCGGCATAGCGCCGGTCCGGCCCACGGCCGAGCATCCGGTTCGCCCAGAAGACGAGCCCGACCGAAGCGCAGGTCTCCGCATAGGCCGTGTCGTTCGGCAAATCGTAATAGTCGGTGAAGCCCTCGTTGGAGGCTGCCGGGCCGATCCCGCCAGTGATGTACATCTGCTTGGTGACGACATCGTCCCAAAGCACGTCCAGCGCATCCGTCAGGCTGTCGTCCTTGTATTCGGTCGCGATATCCGCCATGCCTGAATAGAGGTACATTGCCCGCACAGCATGGCCCACGACCTTCGTCTGCTCGCGAACCGGAAGGTGCGCCTGGCCGTATTCGTAGGTTTTCTGGATGTAGTCCTTCGGATCGCGGCCGTCGCGTCGAGCCTCATCCGCGAAGAAGTGCGGCTCCCTTCCCCGTTCGTCGACGAAGAACTTCGACAGATCGAGATATTTCTTCTCGCCGGTCACGCGTGCAAGCTTGACCAACGCCAGCTCGATTTCCTCATGGCCGTCGTAGCCGGGGATCTGCTCCGGGCCATGGCCGAAGACCTCGATCATGTAATCGGCATAGCGGCACATGATATCGAGCAGCTTGCGCTTGCCCGTCGCCTGAAAATAGGCGACCGCCGCCTCGATCAGATGTCCGGCGCAGTAGAGTTCGTGATGGTCGCGCAGGTTCGTCCAGCGCCGGTCCGGCTGCACACGCTGGAACCAGGCATTCAAATAGCCATCCTTGTCCTGCAGCTTTTCATAAAGATCGATGATCGCGTCCGCGCGTGCTTCGAGCGCCGCGTTCGGTTTGCGGTAGAGGGAATAGGCGATCGTCTCGATCGATTTGCCGAGATCCGAATCCCAGAACATCTGTGTCGTGCCGCCCCAGTCCAGGATCGGGATGACGATGCCGGGGCTCGGCTGATCGACATCGATGGCACGGACCATGCCGGCTTCCACGCAGCGGTCCAGCAGCGCCTCGGCGGTGGAATCGCAGACGGCATCCTGCCAGGCGCCCCAAAATCCTCCGACCTGAACATTCGGCACGGCGACGGGACGAAACTGGCGGTCTTTGTGGTTCTTGCTCATAGGCTCACTTTCTTTCATTTCACCGCGCCGGCCATCAGACCGCGCATGTAGTAACGTTGCAGGAGAAGGAAGACGAAGAGGCAGGGAACGACCATCACCGTAACGCCGGCCTGCACGGCGCCCCAGTTGATGGCACCGAGTCGCCCGGCGCGCACCGCGGTCATCAGAACCGGAAGCGTATAGTTCTCGTTGCTGGACAACAGCACGAGCGCGGCCAGGAACTCGTTCCAGGCATTGAGGAAGGCGAAGATCGACACCGTCGCGACGCCTGGCATGACAAGCGGCATCAGCACGCGGACAAGCAGCTTCAGGTCACGCGCACCGTCGATCCGGGCGGCTTCCTCGATCTCCTTGGGCACCGCATCGAAAGCGTTGCGCATCATGAAGACCGAGAACGGCAATTGCAGCGTCACATAGATCAACATGAGCCCAAACAGGGAATTGTTGAGCCCGAGCTTCGCGAGAATGATGAAGAGCGGTGTCAGGATCGACTGGAACGGGATCATCAGCGTGGCGATAATCAGCACGAAGAGCACGTTCTTCAGCGGGAAGCGGTAGCGCGAGAAGCCATAGCCCGCGAGCACGCTGACCACTACAGTCAGAACGACAGTGCCCAGCGATACGATGAGCGAATTGACGGTATGCTGCCAGACGCCGGAACCGAACCCGTCGAGTGCCCGGTAAGCATCGATGCTGATGCCTGCGGTCGGCCATGGCGGCAGCGGCGGCTGCCCGTTTTCGCTGTTGGACCGGAAAGAGGCGAGGAAGCCGACAAGGAACGGCGCAAGAAAGAAGAAAGCGGTTCCGATACCGACACCGTGATAGGCGATGCGGTTCCAGAACGCCTTGCGGGCGCGGATCTCCCGACGGCTCGTCATGGGCGGTCTTCTCCCACCTTGAGCAGCCACAGCTGCACGACGCTGATGGCGACAAGGATGGCCAGAAGCGCGATGGAGAGCGCGGCGCCATAGCCGAGATTGAAGGACACGAAAGACTGGTTGAAAATATAATAGACCACCGAAATCATCCGGTTCTGCGGCCCGCCCGACGTCATGATGTAGAACTGGTCGAAGGCGAGGATGGAGCCGGTGATCGACAGGATCAGGGCAAGCGCCAGCGTGCGGCGCATCAGCGGCAGCGTCAGGTACCGGAAGCGCTGCCAGCGACGGGCGCYGTCGATACGCGCGGCCTCCGTCAGCTCGGYCGGGATCGCCTGCAGACCGGTCAGAAGAATGATCATGGTGAAGCCGGCGATCTTCCAGACCACCATGACGATGATCGTGAGGAAGGCCATGTCGAAGGTCGCAAGCAGGTTCACTCGGCCGGTTGTCAGGCCCAGCGCCTGGAACAATGGCGCGAAAAGCCCGCTGTCTACATTGGCGAGCCACACCCATAACAGCGAAGCCGAGGCAAGACCGACGACGACGGGCAGGAAGATAATGGTCCGATAGGCCGAGACGAACGGCCTCTGCTTCTCCACGAAAAAGGCGAGAGGAAAGGCAACCGCGAAAATCGCGATCGTGACCACCACGGTATAGTGCGCGGTGAAGCCGAGGGCGGTGAAGAAGCGCGCGTCCGTCAACATGCGGACGTAGTTTCCTAGCCCTATCCAGCGCGGCGCACCGAGAAGCGGCCAGCGGTGAAGGCTCATCCAGACCGTGAACAGGACGGGGATCACGAAGAACAGCGTGACCAGAGTCATGGCCGGCGCGATATAGATCAGGCCTGATAGACCCGATCTGCTTCGCCTGCGCCGTGCACGAGGCGGTCTGGATGCGACGGGGGGCATCGTCATTGTACGTCCGCTTTCGATTGGGGTGAGCCGGGAGGAGCCTAGTGGCTCTTCCCGGCGGTTCAGGCGCAAAGGCCATTCCCGCTCGGCGCGTTTTTATTGCGCCGCGTCGATGATCRACTGCATTTCCGACTGTGCATTCACGAAAGCACCATCGACATCATCACCGTAGATCGAGGCGTTGATGAAGGTCGCCCACGGGCCGTTCGCCGAATTGAWGAGATCGTTGAACTGCAGCGTATAGGGCGTCTTGGCGACGGAAACCGCCTTCATGGCGACGCCAAGGCGCGGATCGAGGCCGGCAAGCACCTCGTCGGCGATATCCGAACGCGTCGGCAGACTGCCGAACTTGGCCATGATCTTCTGACCCTCGACGGAATAGACGTATTCCAGGAAGGTCTTCACATTGTCGAGCCGCGCGGTCCCCTTGGTCACAACGAAATTATCGCCGCCGGCGAAGGATGACGGATTGCCGTCTACCCCGGGGATCAGCGTCACCCCGAAATCGATCTCGGGATGCTGCGTGACCAGCGTGCCGATAGCAAAGGCACCGAGGCTCTGCTGGCCGATCTTGCCATTGGTGATCGACAGGAAGTTGACGCCATTGTCACTGGCCGAACCGGCCGGAACCGTGTCCTTGGCAACGAGATTGCGATAGATGTCGACCGCCTTGCGCATTTGAGGCGTGTCGAGCGTGGCCGTCTTGCCGTCTGCCGACAGGATGTCGGCGCCAGCGCCCCAGACGAGCGGCGTGAAGGTGAAGATCATGYAGCCGCCGCAGCCGCCACCGGAGAAATAGAAGCCGTATGTATCACCGCCGAGCGCGCGGATCTTTTCCGCATTGGCGGTGATCTCCTCCCAGCTCGCCGGCGCCTTCTCCGGATCGAGCCCGGCTTGTCGGTAAAGATCCTTGTTCCAGGCGAAGATCGATGTCTCCACCGATAACGGCAGGCCGTAGATCCTGTCCTCATAGGTGCCAAGCTTCACATGAGCCGGCGCAAGTGAATTGAAATAGGGAAGCGACTTCGCCCAGTCCGTCATGTCCTCGAGCTGATCGGCCGCGGCAAAGGCGGGCGTATAGATCAAGTCGAGGGAGAGAGCGTCAGGCGCCTGGCCGCCGGCAATGGCGGTCGCATATTTCTGCACCAGTTCGGCAAAGGGCACTTCGGTCAGTTCGACCGTATCGCCGCCCTTGGCATTGTAGGCCTTGACCACTTCCTTGAAGGAATCCCCGATACCGGAGCGCACCCACATGGAAATCGTTTCCGCCGAGGCGGTGGACCACATCGCGACAGAAAACAGGCATGTCACGGACAACAGTTTCTTGAGCATGACTTTCCTCCTCTTGGGCCTCCTCATTTCGGCCCTCCTCATTTTCGGAGCGTCCACGACACTCCCCTCTCCTCACCTCAAGTCAGGCGCTCCCGCCTCCACAGGATTGCCGCACGACAAGCCGGCAAGGCAGCTTGCGCAGGCCCGGCTCGATGATCTTGCCCTCCGCAAGCGCCAGCACGGTGCGCCCCGCCTCCTTGCCGAGTTCCTTCAGGTTCATGTCGACCGAAGTCAGCGGCGGTCGCGCCTGATCGGCCATGATCTCCCAGTTATCGAAGCCGATGACGGAGACATCCTGCGGCACCCGAATGCCACGCTCGCGCAAGGCATCGATCACGCCGCGCGCGATCTGGTCGTTGCCGCAGAATATGCCGTCCGGCTTTTCTCCATCCCTCTCCCAGAGCTGGGCGACGGCCTCATGTCCCCAACGCTCCGCCCAGACACCGCAAAGCACCTCGGCACCAGCACCGGCATGTGCGCGGAAAGCCGTGGCGCGCTCACGCACGGAGGCAAAGTCCTGGGGGCCGGTGACATGCACCAACCTCCGCCGGCCGATGCCGAGTAGCCAATCGGTCGCAAGCCCCGCTCCTTGCGCGTCGTCCGAGGTCAAGGTGACGCTGTCCGGCGCGCCTTGTGTGAAAGCATAGACGACCGGAACCGGAAGCCCGGACAGATCAACGGGAAGTGAGCGATCGATGCGCTTGCCGGTGGCGATGATGCCGTCCACCTGCTTGTCCAGCATCGCGTCAACATGGATCTTGCCAAGAGCCGGATCGTCTTCGATCGCGCAGAGAAAGACCGAGACCCCCTTGTCCACCAGCGCCTCGGACACGCCGGCCATTACAGGCAGCGTGAAGCGGCCATAGGTGTCGTTCGTCAAAAGGCCGATCGTGAAGGAGCGATTGAAGAGCAGACCACGGGCGAGCGCATTCGGACGAAACCCGATATCCTCCGCCACCTGCTTTATCCGGGCGCGCGTCTCGGCCGCCATTCGACCATTGTCGTTCAGCGCCTTGGAGACGGTGGAAACACTGACGCCTGCTGCGCGAGCGACATCATGGATCGTTGCGCGTCCCACCCTGGTCCGTTGATTGCTCAGTTTGGCCTCCCGTCCAATTCGACATGAGAAAACCTTTGCGCAAATCAATTGTCAAGATGAGAAAAGCTTTTCTCAAAGAATCGAGGGAGACGGCACGCCCAGCCAAAGCGGCAAGGCGAGCGGCACTTGCCGCCCGCCCATGACGCAGGGATATTCTTGTTATTGGGACGCGGTACGTTAAGGCGACAGCTCCTCCAGGACCCGGCCTTTCGTTTCGACCGCAAAGAGAGCCGTGACCAAGGCGCCGATCAGCAGGATCGCCGCAAATGCGCCAAAGACATACTGAATGCCCATCGACGACATGACCCAGCCGACAGCGATCGGACCTGCAGAGGATCCGAGACGCAGCCAGGCGCTGCCCGTACCCGTGCCGATGGCGCGAAGGCGGGTCGGGTAGATCTCCGCCGAATAGAGGTAGAGTGAGAACGTTACGGTCTGGACGATGGCGTAGGCGAGCCCGGCGAGGATCAGGACCTGTGTTGCGGACGTCGCGCCCAGCAAGGCGAGGATCACAAGCGGGACAGGCGCGATCAGAAGGGCGCCCGTGTACCAGCGCTTGCGACCCACCTTGTCGATGAGCAGTGCGCAGATCACGGCCGCGATCACGCCGCCGACGGAGGTGACAAAGCCATAAAAGATGCTGGTTTCGAGCGGCAGGTTGAACGTCTGGCGATAAAGGGTCGGAAGCCAGGTGATCGTGCCATTGGCGACCATATAGGCGCAGAACCACATGGCCCAGATCGACAGCGTGCGCTTGAGGTAGATGCCCTGGAAAAGTTCGCGCCAGTCGGATTTGCGGCGAGCGGGAGCAGCCACGACTTTCGGCTCCGGCAGTTCCTTGCCGGCGGCACGGGCGCTGTTCTCCAACTTGGTGACGATGCGATCGGCTTCCTCATAGCGGCCGTTGGCAGCCAACCAGCGGGGTGATTCATGCAGGAACCAGCGCAAGGGGATCATAAGGATCGCAGGAATCAGGCCAACGACGAACATCGCCTTCCAGCCGTAGACCGGGACCATAAAATAGCCGATCAAGCCCGCACCGACCAGGCCGAGCAGGAACATGACCTCATATAGCAGGAAGAAGCGGCCGCGCCCCTTCGAGCCGATCAGCTCGTTGATATATGCGCTCGCGACCGGAACCTCGCCGCCGGTTCCAATGCCTTGAATGAAACGGAATGCCATCATCATGCCGGCGCCGGCTGCAAAGAGGCATGCGACGTCCATGCTGACGAATAGCAGGATCGTGAACAGCAGGACTTTGAGGCGGCCGAGCCTTTCGGCAAGCCAGCCGAAGCAGATCGCCCCGATCAACTGCCCGAGATAGCCCATCGACAGGATCATTCCCGTCTGTCCTGGGGTCAGACCCCACTCGCGGACAAGAACCGGCATGGCATAGGCGATGGCAATGACGGTGTAACCGTCGAAGAATGTCGCGGCGCCGACGATATTTCGGGCCCAAAAGACCTCACGGGTCACCGGCAGCCGTTCCAGGCGGGCGCTGATTTCAGCTTGTGGATCGATGACCGGCGACGGCACGGCCATCCGTTGTTCGATATTCATGTTTCCTCCCTTTGCCTGGCCCACTCTCCCGGCCTGGCGTCGAACCTACGCGTTGGACCTGCTAAACTTCGCAATTCTGCGGCGCATCGCCCCCTCGGATGCGGCCGCAATTCTCCTCTATTAAAAGCGCCCCCGCTTGAAGGCGGGGGCGTCGCTGATTACTCAGCGGCCATCAGTTGCTCGACCCGGCCAATGCCGGCCGCTTCGAAGGCTGCAAAGATTTCCGCTTCGGCTTTTTCGCCGAGGTTCTTCAGCGGCTCCCGGATGGTGGCATGATCGAGCACGCCTCGATGAACGAGACCAAGCTTCAAGGCGACGGTACCTTCCATATGGGAGCCACGGTGATAGACGGCCCGGGTGACGGGAAGGAGACGTTCGAAGATCTGACGGGCTTCCGGATAGTTCTGCGCCTTTCCGGCCTCGATCAGATCGATCAGCAGTTCCGGTGCGATATTGCCATAGCCGACAAGCAGGCCGTCGACATCGAACATGGTCGGCAGCAGCCATTCGTCATGGCAACTCAGGATCTGCAGGCTCGGATTGGCCTTCTTGAGTTCAGGAATCTCCACGTACCAGCGCTTCATGTTGCGGACACCATTTTTGGTGGCAACCACGCCATCCTGGGTCGCGATGGCAAGCTGCGTATCCAGATCGTAGGAAGCCTTGGTGGCATCCGGATACTGGAACAGGATGCATTGCAGGCCAGATTCCTGCCAGATCGCCCTGTAACGGTCCTGCGGTGCGCCCTTCTGGAAGCCAAAGCGTAACCAGCCGTGGTTCGGGTAGACGAGTGCGCCGGTGGCGCCGGCGGCTTTGCACTTCTTGGCCTCTTGCGCGGCAACCCTGGTGCCTTCGCCGGTGATCCCGGCGATGATCGGAATTCGGCCATCGACTGCTTCTACATAGGTGCGGATGAGCTTCAGGCGCTCTTCCTCGGTCAGGAACGTGCCTTCGCCGGCATGGCCAAGAATGACGAGGCTCTTCACACCATCCATGCCTGCAAGCCATTTGGCGATACGGGCGTTGGCCGCATAATCGACCTCTCCGTCGCGGGTGAACGCGGTGACCGGTGCCGGGCTCAGACCTTTCAAATCCATTGCCTGCATGGGATATCTCCTCCTTGATAAGCCGCTGCCCGCCTTGCGATCAGCGATGGGATCGTTAATGGGAACGTTCCCACTATCGTTTCCGATTTTACTGGAGTCAACATTTTTTTTGTTGCATGCTGAGAGCATCGAACAGCAAGAACATCGTAACCGGAAAAAAATGAAATGGATTCAAGGTCCGAAGACGCGAACCGCCAGGCAAGGGTGACCATCCTCGATGTCGCGTCGGCTGCCGGTGTTTCGAAATCCACCGTGTCGCGCATCCTGGATGAACGACTTCCCCGATCCGACAACGAAACCTCGCGCCGTGTCCGGAAGATCGCGGAGGATATGGGTTATGTTCGAGATGTCTCCGCTGCGAGCCTCAGACGCGGCAACACGATGACGGTCGGCGTGATCGTCCCACGGCTGACTGACACGGTTATGGCGATGCTCTACGAAGCCTTGGCGAAAGCGTGCAGCAAAAGCGGCCGCTTCGCCATTGTCGCGACAACCGACGACAAACCCAGGGCAGACCGGCTTGCAGCCGAGTCGCTTCTGAAACGAGGCGTTGACGGATTGATCCTGTCGACGGCACGCGAGGATGATGATTTTCCTGACGAGCTATTGGCCCGGGGTGTGCCTTTTGTCCTGGCTCTGCGTACCGACGGACGGAGCCTTTCCTCGATCGGCGACGACCGCTTGGGTGGATACCTGGCGACGCGCCACCTCCTGGATCTCGGCCACCGTGATATCGGCGTGATCGCCGGTCCTTCATATGCCTCCAGTTCCCTCGGGCGCGTGGAAGGCTACAAGCAGGCTTTGGAGGAAGCTGGGCTTCCGATCCGTCCGGAATGCATTATTCCGTCGACCTTCGGAATCGACGCCGGAGCGGATGCAGCCGAGCAGCTCATGCGCTTGAAAAATCCTCCGACGGCGATTTTCGCCGTGAACGACAATACCGCGATCGGCGCGCTTTCCGGTCTTTCGCGTCTGGGGGTTTCCGTGCCCAACGATGTTTCGATCGTGGGTTACAACGATATCCCGATCGTCAGCCATCTTCCGACCCCGCTGACGACGCTGCGCGTGCCCTTCGAGCAGATTGCGTCAAACGCCTTGGATCTGCTTACGAGTGGCGCTGAGTCGGCGGACGACCGGATCCGTATCTCTGCCCCCACCCTCATACCCCGAAAGTCTTCTGCCAAGGCCACGCCTTGAAGGAAATCGACCCGGCACGCCAAGCGTCCCGCTTCGTCCGTGTTCCAGCCATCGAATCTCTTCCGGTGAAAGCCTTATCGTCGCTGCGGCGAGGCTGTGACGCAGTTCTGCGAGGGTTGCCGGACCGATCAAGGGAACCACCGGCCAAGGTTGATTTAGGACATAGGCGAGTGCGATCTGGATCGGTTCCTTCCCGAGACGACGACCAAGCTCCTCCGCCCGCGCTCTTCGCTGAAAATTCAACTCGGAATACCAGGCACGAACCAGATCGCGATCCGACAATTTCTCCCGCCCTGCCCTGTCGATGAAGAAGCCGCGAGCCTGACTGGACCAGGCAAAATTGATAACCTTCCGCTCCTTCAGCAATGACAGGAGAGACCGGTTCAAGGAATGCCGAGTTCAGGAGCGAAAAAGGGATTTGCAGTATATACGGAAATCCCGTATGATCATAATCTATGACGGAAGGTAGGTTCGACCCCGCCAAGGACGCGGCCAATCGCGAGAAGCACAAGTTGCCGCTGATCTTTGGCGATCGGATTTTTGAAGGCAACAACCATCTGATAATCCCATCCATTCGCGAGATCGATGGCGAGGAACGGTTCGAGGCGGTTGGCATTGTCGGAGAGAAGCTGTTCACCGGCGTCTTCGTCTGGCGGGGCGAGTTGCCCCGCTTCATCTCGGTGAGAAGGAGCAACAAGGGTGAAGAAAGAGCATATCACACTACCTGCTGACCCGGCTGACGACGAAGATTTTGACGTGACGGCCGAGGCCATGGATCGGAGCCAGCGCGCACGCCTGATCCGCAAGACGAGGACCGGGCTTGGTCTCTCGCAGTCCGAGTTCGCCAGCCGCTTCCGGGTTCCGGTCGGCACGCTGCGCGACTGGGAACAGGCGCGGGCGACCGCACCGGATTTCGCCATCGCCTATGTGCGCGTGATCGGTCAGCATCCGGATATGGTGGCCAAGGCCATTGCATAACTGGCATTTGCCGGAGATGCGGCCTGTATATTGTGAGTTTTGGGATTTTCGCGATAGTTGTGCGCTCATTGGGCAAGCGCCGGCGCGAAAGGAGGGCGTTTATTCACTCTGCTCAATACTCGTTCGGGATCGGCAAGACCACGATGGCGTACCCGCTGGCGCACAGCATCCCCGGAGCGGTCATTTATGACCCCGAGTGAGCTGGATTTGCTCTACCTTGACTCAATGGATGCTCGGCTTGGCCCCAAGCAGCCGCGGGACCATCAAGATCTCGCAATCTGGCGACGATTGATAGTCAGAGAGGATCCGGATTGCTATCATTGCTCCCGATGAGATCACGGGAGGCAAATGATGCCTGGAAATCGGCATGTCCGTATTCTGGACGACGAACTTATTTCAAGACTTAAGATCCGGACAGCCCAACATGAACGATCGGCAGAAGCGGAGCATCGCGAGATCCTGCCCCAAGCTCTGGCGAACGAGGGTGGAGCTGTTTTCGACGACCTTGCCGCGGAGTTACGGAAGCTGACAGCCTCCCGTAAGCACACACCCTCGGAAGCCCTGCTACGAGAAGACCGAGACGAGCGCTGATGGAAACCGCTCGTCATTGACGCCGACAGGGCAGTAGGCTGCCTCTCTCTCCRGTGCCGCGCTCAAAATCCGGATCAAGTTCTCAATGCAGTTTGAATTCGCCGTCGACGCGGCGCCACTCGCTAGGGCCAATGAGACGCCGGTGGGTATAGCGGACGGAATGGAGCGGCCCGTCTAGGTTCTCCTGCCAAAAGTCAACGAACTTCCGCATCTCGGGAAAGTAGTCTGGAAAACGAGAACTGTTCACCGATATCCGCTGAAGCGGCGGCCACGTCTTTGCGTTGCTCGTCTCAGCGACAAACGTTTGGCGCCCGACGGAGAACTTCGTTCCGGAGACTCCGCACGACGGCGCCACAGACAAAAGCAATAACTGCGTACCACCGGATCGGCCTGATATGGGAACCACAGGCACGAAAATTCGACAAATGGTATTCGAGACGTGCCAAATCCACTACGCTGGAGCTGTCCGGTCGGGGAGGCACCATGCCCAAATTGACGCTTACCTTATCCGCACTTTATCTGGCCCTTGTTGGCTTGGCGCTGATGTTCTTTCCGCTACAGTTTGGCCGCGATGCCGTGCCGACGGACGCCGCCCCCGAATTGCTCGCGTTGCTGCGACTCCTCGGTGGGCCGTTTCTCGGCATCGCGATGCTTAACTGGCTGTCGAGAAAAGCCGAACCTTCCACGCTCCGCGTCGTCATACTCGCAAACATCGTCGGCTTCAGCGCCGTCGCGGCAAACGACATCTGGGGCGTCGTCAGCGGCGAAGCGCGGGACATTGCCAAGCTATTTCTGGTTATCCATCTGCTCTTTACATCAGCCTTCGTGGCGGCAGCGGCTCGCAGAGACAAACTCTGAGGTTCTGTACTGATGCTCGTACCAGCACGCCACCCGACCATAAAGCACCTCAAGGCGATGGGTGGTGAGTTGACGGATACCTCGACAATTCGCGTGTTGAAGAGCGCGCTTGAATCGGTCGGCGCTGTCTTCATCCCCGGAAGCGGTGGYGGCGCGGGCATGCGGAATGACGCGGCGGACAATTTAAGACTTRCAAAATCGAATCCACGCGACCATATGTAGGTAAAATAACTACTACTTGCGGACACCTCCATGGAAAAAGCCGTATCAGCAGCAGAGGCCAATCGCCGCTTCTCCCTGATCCTACGTGAGGTTCGGGAGGGAGGCAGCTATGTTGTGACCAGCCATGGTAAACCCGTTGCACGCATTCTCCCCGCCGACGCTCGCGAAACGACCGCGGCCGGTGCTCGATCTGCCTTAATTTCCCGCCTCGAAAAGCAGTCTATCGTCCATACGGGAAAATGGTCACGCGATGAACTCTACGAGGATGAGCCGTGAGGGTTGCGTTCGACACGAATGTCCTTGTCTATGCCGAAGGCGTGAATAGCAGCGAGAAACGCAATATCGCGCTGGATCTCGTGCGGCAGCTTCCGCAGTCATCGGTCGTCATTCCGGTACAGGTACTTGGTGAGCTCTTCAACGTTCTGGTGCGCAAGGCCGACAAAAGCCGCAGTGAAGCGCGAGAGATCCTGCTGAGCTGGAGAGATACGTTTCCGGTCATGCCGACCACGCCGGAAGCAATGATGATCGCTGTAGATCTCGTGACAGATCACAGGCTCAGTATGTGGGATGCCGTCATTCTGGCGGTCACCTCACAAGCAGGTTGCCGCCTGCTGCTATCGGAAGATATGCACGAAGGCTTCACATGGGGGGGCGTCACCGTCGTCAACCCTTTCGCGACTCCGCGGCACGAGCTTCTTTCTATCCTGCTGAGCAGCCATCCAAATTGAGCGTACGAATCCGAAGCGTTGAACGAGAAAAGGCCCTTATAACGGCTGGCGATTACCGGGCCTGGCGGCTCGAAATGGTAGTGCCGGTAGAACGGAATGTTGTTCGGATTCGAGGGTAGCGGGCTGGCGCGTGATCGCGATCACACCGTGCAAGTGCGTACGCATCGAGGCGTCGCCGTGGCCATCGCCTTGACGTGCCGGGTCGACATCCGATTCAGGCGATGAGATACCCGCCGTCGATCGGAAGGATTGTCCCGGTGATGAATCCCGCGACCGGTGAACACAAAAACAGCACGCCACCGACCAGATCCTCAGGCTTTCCCCATCGCCTGAGCGGCGTACGGTTAATGATGGCCGTTCGGCGTCCTTCGTCCTGCTGCAGTTCCCTTGTCAACGACGTCTCGATCCAGCCAGGCGCGATGGCGTTCACGCGTATCCCCTCCTGAGCATAGGCAATCGCGAGCGACTTCGTCATCTGGACGATGCCTCCCTTACTGGCGGAATACCCGGGCACGAGACCGCCGCCGAAGAAGGACAGCATCGATGCGACATTGACGATGCTGCCTCCGCGTTCCGCCAGTTTCGGTCGGGCCGCGGCGCAGACCCGCATGCTACCGGTGAGATTGATGTCGACCACATCAGCGAAGACGTCCGGATCAAGCTCCTCACCACGCCGAATGACACCAGCGCAGTTCACCACTACGTCCAGCTCCAAAATGCTGGATACCAGCCGCTCCACCGCAACCCGGTCCCGCACGTCCAGGCGCTCGATTCGAGCTGCCGACAACAAGGGATCCTGGCGTGCCGCTTCGATCTCGGCCCCGGTTACGCCAGTGCACACGAGCTTCGCTCCCGCCTCGGCAAACCCGCGGCTGATGCCGGCGCCGATACCCGACGTTCCTCCGGTGACCAGAACGGTCTTGCCGGTGAACCAGGCGGCGGACCAGTGCCGGGCGACGGGATCATGGTGTGCCATCGGCTCTGCTCCTCAGCGAATGAACTGATCGATATAATCGGCGCCGAGGCCAACCTTTTCATAGTGGGCACGGCACATGTCTATCTTCGTGAAGACGTCCTCATACCCCGCATGCCGGTTCTCCTGGTCAAGATAGATCATGCAACCGGTAATGTTGAAGAAGGTGATCATCTCGGGCACGTCCTCCGGCACGGTGAGCGTGTGGATCTCGCCCGGCGGTTCGAAGACGTAGGAGCCCTCACTCGCCACCCAGTCGTGCTCCAGATAGTGCCACCTGCCCTTGAGYACGAAGCCGTGAACAGGATTGGGATGCAGGTGCCGCGACAGCACTCCGGACTTGCGCACCCTCAGGAGATTGCACCATTGGCCGGCCAGCGTGTTCAACATCAGCGGCCGGAACCAGACGTCAGGCGCCTGCGGCACCCAGACACGCTCATCATCCGGTATCGCGGTGACGGCAATTTCGGGCGGCGCGAGCCGATGGGTGGTACCCTGCATGTCCCTATACATCGTCAATTCCTCCTTACAGGTTGGAACGGAAATCTCTTCTCAGCGGGCCGTTTTCGACGAGTGAGCGATATCTAGTCTGCCACAGTGGCCCCTATAAACCCTTCCGCCTTAGACCAGACGCCGCGTAGATCGCATCCACCGCCTTCATGTTGCCGATGGAATCGTCGCCACCGGTCGGGAGAGTTGAACCCTTCTCCACCGCATCGACGAAGGCTGCAAGCTGGTAGTCATAGGTAGTGYCGCCGCCCAGCGTGAACTCGCGGTAGCTGTCGCCGAACCATTCCCGGATGGAGTGCCCTTTGTGCGGCAGGCACGGATTGTCGATCTCGATAGTGCCGTTCTCACCCTCGATCCGCAACAGTCCTCGAAAGGGTGGACTGGCGATATCGGCAACCATCTGCGCGCCCACGCCGCCAGGAAAGGCCATATCCACTTCCATGCGCTGGTCGACGTTAAGCGGCGTCAGCTCTGCGCGGGCGGACAGGATCTCCGGCTCCTCCCCCATGAAGCTGCGCAGCCAGTGCACCGGATAACACCCGAGATCCATCATCGCACCACCGCCCTGTGCGGGATCGTGGCGGATATTGCCGGGATCAAACGGAATGTCGACATGGAACTCCGCCTGCAGTGAACGGATTTGTCCGAAGGCCCCGGAGGCCTTGCGTTCAAGAAGATGCAAAAACACCGGATGATAGCGGTCGTGAAACGCCTCCGCGAGCACTCTGCCGCTCACCGAGGCCGCTTCCACCATGCGTCTGGCCTCCTCAGCGTTCATTGCCAGCGGCTTTTCGCAAAGCACGTGCTTGCCGGCCCTGAGCGACCTGATCGTCCATTCGGCATGTGCCACAGGCGGCAGGGCATTGTAGATGATCGTGATCTCCGGGTCGGACAGAAGATCGTCATAGCTCGAATACGCCCTGGGGATSCCGTGGAGGCGGGCATAGTCGCCGGCAGCCGCCTTTCGCCTCGATGCGATGGCGTAGATGATACTGTCCGTGCGGCGGCGGGTGGGCTGGATAATGGACCGAGGCGCTATGCCCGCAGCGCCCAGGATGCCGATCTTCTGCATCTTTGCCTCCTCAATCGAAGAAACTGCTGTCTTCCTGCGAAAGATACCGTCTGGCGCGCTCGGGGATGATCTCCACGCCCATCCCCGGCCGGTCGGGCACCTCGATCGTGCCCGCCTTGACAATCGGCGAGGGGAAGCCCTCGACGATATCGGCCCACCATTCGGGATCCGCCGTCGTGTACTCGAAGGCAATGAAGTTGTTCGGAAGCGTGGCCGAGACCTGAATCAGTGCGGCAAGACCGAGAAGGCCGTTCGCGGTCCCGTGCGGCGCCATCATGATGCCGTGCAGATCGGCATATTCGGCTATCCACTTGAGCTCGGCGATACCGCCAACGTCGGCAGGGTCCGGCCCGACCACATGGACGGCGTGGGTTTCGATCAATTCCTTGAAATTCTGGCGGAGATAGATCTGCTCACCGGTATGGATGGGTGTGGTCGAGCACCGGGTAAGCTCTCGATAGACGCCGGCGTTGACCCAGGGCGTGTAGTCGCCCGAAAGGAGGTCCTCCAACCAGAGGAGGTTGTAGGGTTCCAGCATGCGCGCTAGCCGGATCGCGTCCGGCAGCATCCATCCGGGGCCGCAGTCCAACGCCAGACCAATCTTGTCGCCGGCGACCTCCTTCATCGCCGCGACGCAATCGACAAGATGCCTCACGCCCGTTTCGGTGATCGGCCCGCGGTCAAGCGCACCGTGGAAGGGGCTGGCATTCGGTTCGCCGTAATAGAAGTTCGATACCTCGCGCTTCATCGGCGAATGGAAGCCGATCGGCTGCTTGATGATCGTGAAGCCTTCCGACAAGGCCATCATCTTGCGGATATCATCGGCATAATCCTGCGGCTCGTAGCCGCTGAAGGGAAAACGCATGGAGCCGTTGTAGACCCGCACCCGATCGCGCACCTTGCCCCCGAGCAGCTTGTGGACCGGCAACCCCGCCGCCTTTCCGGCAAGGTCCCACAGCGCCATCTCGATGACGCTGACGGCGCTTCCCCAGGGCTTGAAGCCGCCCCGCTGGCGGATTTTCAGCATGACCCGCTCGACGAGCGTCGGATCTTCGCCGATCAGCGCGTCGCGGAAGGCAAGGATGTGCGGCTTGAGGTAGGGTTTCCAGGTTTCAGCCTGGGCGAAGCCCGAAATTCCCTCATCCGACACGATGCGCACGATAGGGCTCTTGCCGATCACGGCACATTTCACATCTACGATTTTCATGCGAGCTCCCGAATACTGCTAGACTGGAATGGCCGCGCTGATCGCCTTGGCCGCCTCCAAGGCGGCCAAGCGAATTTCCTCCATGCGGCTGGGATGCGTTCCGGCAAGGAAGGGAACGCTCAGGGCTGCCACCATCTTGCCTTTGTGGGTGAAAACAGGTGTCGCGAAGGCCTGAATGCTGGGCGCGTTCTCGCCTTTGTCCTGCGCCCATCCGAGACGTCTGATGCGTGTCAGCTCGCTGCGCAGACGCTTTGGATCGGTAACTGTCTTGGCCGTGTATTTGACCAGGGGACGGGAAAGCCAGTAATCGAGGCCGTCCTTCTCGAGATGCGCGAGGAGCAGCTTGCTTGCCGCCCCCGCATGGATCGGCATCCTCTGCCCGGGCGCCACGGTGAGCGCATATTCACGTCGCCCCTGCGCGGCGGCAAGGACCAGGACGCCCTCCTGATCGAGGATGCTGAGCTTGACGCCCTCGCCGAGATCGGCTGCCAGTTTCTCGAGGTAAGGCTGGCAGATGGCTGCGAGATCGTATTCCGTCGCCCGCACGCCGACATGCGCGGCCAGTGAAATCAGCCTGCGGCCGAGATGGTAGGCGCCGCCATCGTCCCGATAGACCATCTGGTGCTGCTGCAGCGAATTCAGGATCCTGTAGATCGTCGTCCGCGGCAGTTTGAGGGCTCCGGTCAGTTCGCTGATCGTCAGCCCCTTTTCCTTCTTCTCGATCTCGCCGAGCACATCCATCATACGATCGATGACGGGAATGGTATGCTTGCTCATACCTTCTTCGGCGACCGCCTCGTCCATTGACTACCTACCCTGTTGACAAATCATCCCCTGTCATTAGCATACATATATGAACTGTCAAAGTTCATATTTGGATAGTCGAGGGAGGCGGCGCTCCAGATATCGGCATAGGGAGGATTGCTCCGCGTCTTGCGCGGGCGGATGCGCCCTTTGATGTGGCCGTGGACACGCAGCGGCCCACCCGAACCTCTCCTTTTGTCTTGGTCCAATCATAGGGGCTCCGAATGCTGACTGTTTCCTCGATCACCCATGTCGCAATCCGGGTTAAGGACATCGATCGAACGCTCGACTTCTACGTCAACAAGCTCGGCTTTTCGGAACTGCTGCGCCTGGACCGTGATGACCGGCTGTGGCTCGTCTATCTGCGCATCACTGATGACCAATATCTGGAGGTGTTTCCGGAAGGCCAAGGCGTCGACGCCCCAGGGCCGGAGGCCGTAGGCTACAACCACATGTGCCTCGCCGTGCCGGATATCGA
Source organism: Rhizobium sp. LCM 4573 (assembly GCF_001854865.1). Lineage (GTDB taxonomy): Bacteria > Pseudomonadota > Alphaproteobacteria > Rhizobiales > Rhizobiaceae > Neorhizobium. Next base: position 83,414 of record NZ_MDDW01000008.1, read on the forward strand.
GCAGACTGTCCGTGAACTGGCGGCCGCTGGCGTGCCGCTCACCCGCCCGAAGATCCAAGGCGCCGACGGCAACTGGCAAACCTGGATCACCGATCCGGACGGCCACCGCATCGAACTCATGCAGATGGCGCCAGACGGCATGCAGGCGACCGCGATCGCACGCCTTCGAGGCCGTTGACGATGGCCAGGATAAGCTACCTGACCGCGATCGATTTCGGCCACGGGAAGCTGAACGAACTGCCCATGGCAGTCTCCGACCTGAAGGTCTCGCGGCCGCTGTTCCTCTACGACCGCGGCCCGGCATCATCCAGGCTGACGGGCAAGGTCTTGTCCATGCTGCCGCCGGACACCTCAAGCACCTCGAAACACCGCCAAACCCGTCGGAAACCGCGGTCCGCCAGGCTCTCGACCTTTACCGGGCCGCCGGCTGCGACAGAATCGTGGCGCTCGGCGGCGGCTCGCCGATCGATCCGGTTGGCGGTGCTCGGCGTTACGCCGGTCTGCTTCGACTGGGTGATGGAGCGGGCGCTCCCCGACCATAGCCACGCCACCAATGCCGTCACCCCGTCGGCTAACAACCATCGCGTCATGCCCCAGGAAGCACTGGGCTAACCGCCAGGAAATGTCCGCCATGAAAATCACTGCCCAGAAGGTGTTTATCGCAAACGTGCAGCGGACGAACTTCGTGTTCGTCAAGCTCTATACCGATGCCGGGATCGAAGGCGTCGGGGAGGCCACGCTGGAATGGAAGACGAAGACGGTTGTCGCCGCACTCGAGGAACTGGACCGGGTGCTCGTCGGGCGCGACCCGTTCGCCGTCGATGCGATCATAGAACAGCTCCACCGGGACAGTTACTGGCGAACCGGTGCCGTGTTCCGCACCGCGCTCGGCGGGATCGAAGCGGCCCTTCTCGACATCAAGGGCAAGGCATTGGGCGTACCCGTCTTCGAACTTCTGGGCGGCAAATTCCGCGACCGGGTCGAATGCTACGCAAACCATTGGTTCTTCGGAGCGACCACTCCGGAGGAATATGCGGCCAATGCCCGCAAGGCGGTAGCCATGGGCTATCGCGCGCTGAAGTGGGATCCCTTCGACGTCGCCGATCTTGAGATGGATCGCAGTCAACGCCGCCGGACCATCGAGATCGTCGAAGCCGTCCGCGATGCCGTCGGTCCCGATATCAACCTGATGCTTGACGTGCATGGCAGGCTCAACGTCCCGACGGCGATTGCCATGTGCCGGGCGCTCGCCCCCTATGATCTGACCTGGATCGAGGAACCGACACCGCCCGAAAGCATAGACGCGCTGGCGGAAGTACGTGCAGCAAGCCCGGTGCCGATCGCAGCCGGCGAGCGCTGGTATGAGCCGGGAAAATTCCTGGAGGCCCTGTCGAAGAAGGCCGTCGACATCCTGCAACCGGATGTATCCCWTGCCGGTGGCATGGGCGAGACCAAGCGGGTCGCACACCTTGCCCACGCGCATCTCATTCCAGTCGCGCCGCACAATCCCGTCGGGCCGGTGATGAACGCCATGACACTGCACGCTTCGGTGGCCATGCCGAACTTCTCGGTGTTCGAGACGGTGTCGGTCGACGTTTCGTGGCGCAAGGAACTCGTGCGGGAAACGCTGGAATTCGAGAATGGTGCGCTCCTGGCGCCGACGGTGCCGGGCCTCGGCGTCGAGTTGATCGAGGAGGCGTGCGAGCGCTTCCCCTATGAGCCAACGAACGTTCCGCTTTTCGATGGCTCGATGAACACGAGCGGGGTGGCGACCGGTGCCGAGACACTCTCCGGCGGTGGAGCGAAGAACGCTCCCGCTAAAGGGAGTTGACAGCAGCCGTCCTTACCAACATAGTTATATTTAGAACAGATGAAGTTCATATTTGAACTTACTGTTGGCAGCAATGGGAGGATAGCTGCTTGAGGGTCGGGATTTCCCTATACGGATCGCTGCTTAGTGAAGCAGGCGCACGCTTCGCGAGCCAGCTCGGCGTCGAGGATGTCGTCGTGCATTTGACGGACTATAGCCGCAACGCGGATGCGAGCGCCTATACGGCGGGCGGTGTTGGTCCGATCAACGGCGAGTGCATCGACGCCCCTTTATGGTCGTATGATCGTCTCGCCCAGCTTTCGGACATGCTGTCACGCCACAATCTGCGGATTGCCGCGCTGGAGAACATCTCACCGAATTTCTGGTCCGATATCCTTCTTGATGGTCCGCACAAGCAGGCGCAGATGCGTGACCTGCAGCAGCTGGTGCGGGATATGGGCCGCGTTGGAATTCCGGTCCTTGGATACAATTTCTCGATCGCCGGCGTATGGGGCTGGCAGCGCAAGYCAATCGCCCGGGGCGGCGCGCTGACCGCCGTATTCGCGATGGACGAATTCGATGCCCAAAGTCCGCTCCCGGACGGTATGGTCGGCAACATGCGCTATCGCCTCGCCGTGCCCGGAGCCACGCCGCAGACGGTGGACGAGGTGACGCTCTGGTCCCGGCTCGAATGGTTCCTGCAGGAACTGGTGCCCGTCGCGGAAGAGGCCGGCGTCCGGCTGGCAGCTCACCCGGACGATCCACCGGTCGAACGTCTGCGCGGCACCGCGCGTCTCGTCAACACGCATGCGAAATACGACCGCCTTCTCTCGATGGTGGAGAGTCCGGCCAATGCGCTGGAATTCTGCATCGGCTCGCTGGCCGAAATGCGTGAGGGCGATGTCTACGAGACGACCCGCCATTTCGCGCGTCGCAACGCCATTGCCTATGTCCATTTCCGCAACGTGCGCGGAAAGGTACCGAACTACATCGAGACCTTTGTGGACGACGGAGATGTCGACATGGCCGAGATCGTGCGGGTGTTGCACGAGGAAGGCTACCAGGGCRTGCTCGTGCCCGATCACGTTCCGGAGCTCGACTGCGCCGCCCCCTGGCACGCCGGCCACGCCTATACGATCGGCTACATGAAAGCGCTGATCGCGCATGCCGATGCATTGGGCAGACGCTCTCCAGGGATCGCCCGCGACAGGGGCGATACATTCTCTCTGGCCGCGGCCACATAGATCACGGCGGCCTGCAAGGCCGGAGACACGACGACAGCGGATTTCATATGGGAGGTAAACATGAAAACGTTGACGAAAATGACGCTTGCCGCGACGGCATCGTTCCTGGCAATGGCAGCCGGCGCCTTTGCCGGTGAAGTGGTCTGGTGGACGCCGAATTTCAATGAGGCCCGGGCTCGCCAATTGGTCGAGAAGTTCCAGGCGGCCAATCCCGACATCACGGTAAAGCTTGAGATCACCACCACGGATGGCCTGCCGCAGCGTATTTTGACGGCGCTTCAGTCCGGGGCGGCGCCTGATGTCATCGACGTCCAGCACGGCTGGGTGAACKGCTATGCGCAAAATGACCTTGTGGCGCCCCTCGATGAGGTCGTGACGGATCGCGAGGACTACATCCCGGCCGCATTGGAATATAACACTTGGGACGGCAAGCTGTGGGGTGCACCTTATCGCATCGAAACCCACGCGATCATCATCAACAAGGCCGATTTCAAAGCGGCCGGCCTCGACCCGAGCAATCCTCCGTCAACATGGGAGGCTTTCGCCGACGCAGCCAAGAAGCTGACGGCAGACGGCAAGTCCGGCTTCGCCATCACCGGCGGTGGCGAAGTCGGCAACACGATATTCCGGTCCCTGCCCTTCATGTGGATGGTCGGCGGCGGCATCATCTCGGACGACGGCAAGCAGGTTCTGGTCAACACCCCTGAAACGGTCAAGGCGGTCACCTATTACACCGACTTCTTCAAGAATGGCGCCTCTCCCTCCTCGACGCTCGAGAACGACGGCACCGCCAACCGCCGCCTCTTCATCGCGGAGAAGGTTTCGATGTACCAGTCCGGCCAGTTCGACATCCAGTCGATCCGCAAGGAAAACCCGAAGATCGACATCGACGTGATCCCGATCCCTCACCCGGACGGCGRCAAGACCGCGGCGATCCTGGGCGGCTGGAGTCTTGTCGTCCCGAGCGCAGCCAAGAACCCGGACGACGCCAAGAAGCTTGTCGGATTTCTGGCTGAATCCGAAAACCAGGCCGTACTGACGGATACCTTCCCTGCTCGCATATCGGCAATGGAGGCTGAGCGCTTCCAGGACCCGATCCTGAAGGTCTTCAAGGATATGCTCCCCTATGGCCGCCCCGTCCCGGCACATCCGAACTGGGTTCAGATCTCTCAAGCCTACTTCGACGGCATTCAGCGCGTCCTGCTGGGCGATGAGAATGTGCAGGAGGCCATGGACGGCGCTGCAGCTGAAATCGAAGGGCTTCTTTGATCCCTCCCGTCCGGGAGGCGCGTGGGTCTTGCCAGGCGCCTCCCGGCCCCCTTGCGATTTGGGAATGGTAACTGATGCAAAAACAGTCAGCAGGCTATCTGTTCGTTCTTCCTGCGCTGATGGTCCTTGGAATGCTGATCGCTTATCCGATCGCCTATACCGGACTGCTGAGCGTAACGGACAATGCCGRAAATTTCGTCGGTCTGAACAATTTCRGGCGCATCCTGGCGGCGCGAGCCACTCCGACAGCCTTCTGGAATACGCTCTGGTGGGTTTTCGGCTCGATCGTCTTTCAGGTGGTGCTCGGTGTTCTGACGGCCGTGYTGCTGAACCAGAATTTCCGCGGAAGAGCGGTTGTGCGATCCGTGACGCTGGTGCCATGGGTCGTGCCGGGCATCGTCGCAGCCACGACCTGGGCATGGATGCTGCATACCGAGTTCGGCATCATCAACTACATGCTGACGTCACCGGGCGTGATCGACAAGCCGGTCGGCTGGCTGACCAACGGCAACACCGTGATGCCGGTAATGATCGCCATCAATATCTGGAAAATGTTCCCCTTCGTGGCCATCATGGTCCTGGCGGGCCTGCAGTCCATCTCCAATGATCTTTATGAGGCGGCGCGGATTGACGGTGCAAGCTTCTGGGAAGAGGTCTGGTACGTGATGCTTCCCCAGGTTCGCTCGGTGATCGTTGCGGTCACGCTGCTCCTGGTGATCTGGGCGCTCAATCACATTACCATCATCTACGCGATCACGCGCGGCGGCCCTGCCAATCGGACCTTGATCACGCCGATCCAGATCTTTCGGACGGCTTTCGAAAATGTTCAGTTCGGYCAGGCGGCGGCCCTTTCGGTCATGTTCTTCGCCGTCGCGATCGGGATCGTGTTCATCTACATCAAAACCCTGGCCTCCGGCGCGGAGGAAATGCGATGAACCGTAAGACCGAAACCCTGAAGCGCCCCGGTTTGCCCATATGGCTGATTGTCGTAGGCTCCGTCCTGCTGGTGTTCGTCTGCCTGTTCCCCTTCTGGTGGATGGTTCTTTCCTCGGTGAAGACGCTTCGAGAACTCTACACGGTACCGCCGATCTGGTGGCCCGAGATGCCGACCTGGGACAACTATCGCAAGGTTCTGTTCGAATCCAACATCCCGCGCTACTTCCTCAACAGCATCGTCATCTCGGTTGGATCGACGGCGCTTGCGCTGGTGCTGGCGATCTTCGCGTCCTACGGCTTCGCCCGCTTCAAGTTMAAGGGAAAGCCGCTGCTGCAGTCGCTAGTGCTGGTCGGACAGCTCCTTCCGACCGCCGCCATCATCGTCCCCCTGTTCATTACCCTGCGGGTGCTCGGTCTGGTGAACACTTACTGGGGTCTGATCCTTGTCTACATGATCATCACCCTTCCCCTGTCGGTGTGGATGCTCACAAGCTATTTTAAGAATATTCCCGTGGAACTGGACGAGGCGGCGATCATCGACGGCGCCAGCCGTCTGGGCTGCCTGTTCCGCATCACCCTGCCCTTGTCGCTGCCGGGGCTGGCCTCCGTCATGGTCTATGCCTTCGTCACGACCTGGAACGAGTTCATCTTCGCGCTCTGCTTCGCCACGGATTCCTCCGTGAAGACCCTGCCGATCGGGCTTGCGGAATTTTCGACGGAGTTCAACACCGACTGGGGTGCGGTCATGGCTGCATCCGTGGTGATGACCCTGCCGATCGCCATCCTGTTTCTATCCATGCAACGGCTTTTCGTCGGCGGCCTGACGGCCGGCGCTACGAAGGGCTGAGCCTTAGGGGAGTATCATGAGCTATAACGCACCTATCCCGCAACTCGGTCTCGGCACATACGGCCGCACGGGTGACGAGGGCATGCAGGCCATCTTGACGGCGATCGAGATCGGCTACCGCCACATCGACACGGCCCAAAGCTACGATACAGAAGGCAATGTAGGCGAAGCGATCCGTCGCTCCGGCCTGCCGAGATCCGATTTCTTCGTGACGACCAAGGTGGCCGATACCAATCTGTCGAAACCTGATTTCCTCCCGAGCGTCGAAAAGAGCCTCGAAACGCTCGGCACCGGGCAGGTCGACCTTCTGCTCATCCACTGGCCGTCGCAGGACGATCAGGTGCCGTTCGAAGACTATGTGCTCGCACTTGCCGAGGCGAGGCAGCGCGGATGGACAAAGCACATCGGGGTTTCCAATTTCCCCATCGCCTTGCTGGAGAAGACTTTCGCGCTGATAGGCCGTGCGTCGGTCGCCACCGACCAGGTCGAGATCCATCCCTATCTGCAGGCGCCGAAGCTCGCAGGCTACTGCCGCGACAAGGGGCTGACATTGACCGCCTATCAACCGCTCTACAAAGGTGCGGTCAACGACGACGCACTCCTGAAGAGCATCGCGGCGGAGCACAGCGTCACGGCCGCCGCGATCGCGCTCGCCTTCCTCATGGCCGAAGGTCATGCCGTCATCCCGGCTTCCGGGAGCGAGAAGAACCTCAGGGCAAACTTTGCAGCACGGGATGTCGCCCTCACCGCCGACGAGATCGCCCGCATCCGAACGCTGGACCGATCCGTCCGCCACATCAATCCAGCCAAGTCCCCCCGCTGGGACGATTGAGGCCATTCTGACAGGAGACCGCAATTGGCACCGGTAACGATCAACAATGTTCGGAAATCCTATGGCGCCTTGGAGGTATTGCACGGCGTATCCATCGACATCGCCGACGGCGAGTTCGTTGTCCTCGTCGGCCCATCCGGCTGTGGCAAGTCCACCTTGCTGCGCATGCTTGCGGGGCTGGAGGACATTACGGCGGGCGAAGTCGCCATTGGTGAGCGGGTCGTGAACTCGCTTCAGCCGAAGGAGCGCGACATCGCCATGGTTTTCCAGAGCTATGCCCTTTATCCGCATATGACGGTCGAGCAGAACATGGGCTTCTCGCTGAAGCTCGCAAGGGCGCCTAAGGCGGAGATCCGCGAGAGGGTTCTCAAAGTGGCGAAAATGCTCAACCTGGAAGACTACCTGAACCGCTATCCCCGCCAGCTCTCGGGCGGCCAACGCCAGCGCGTCGCCATGGGACGGGCCATGGTGCGCAACCCCGAAGTCTTCCTGTTCGACGAGCCGCTTTCCAATCTCGACGCAAAGCTGCGCGTGCAGATGCGCTCCGAGATCAAGCAGAACCATCAGCGGCTGAAGACCACGACCGTTTATGTCACGCATGACCAGATCGAGGCCATGACCATGGCCGACAAGATCGTCGTCATGCATGGCGGCATCATCGAACAGATCGGCTCCCCGCTGGAGCTCTACGACCGTCCGGCCAACCTCTTCGTGGCGGGCTTCATCGGCTCTCCAGCCATGAACTTCATTGGCGGAAAGATCGGTATGGGCAGTTTCGTCAGCGCCGATGGGACGCGGATCGCCTTGCCCGCTGCCGCCGGACAGGTCGATGGAAGAGACGTGAAGCTCGGTCTTCGCCCAGAGCACCTGGTCCTCGATGCGGACGGACATGCGGCCGAGATCATCACGATCGAGCCAACAGGCGCCGAAACCCAGGTCCTGATGCGACTGGCTGGCCATGAGATCGTCGGTGTTTTCCGCGAGCGCATCACGCACAAGCCCGGCGAACATCTCCATGTCTCTCTCATGCCTGATCGCATCCACCTCTTCGACGGTGATACCGGCCGGCGTGTCGAGCTTGGCCAGGAGGCTTGAACCATGGCGATCTATCCGGATCTCAAGGAAAAGACGGTTCTCATAACCGGCGGAGCAAGCGGCATTGGAGCAGCCCTGGTGCAAGCCTTTGCCGAGCAGGGCTCGAAAGTGGGCTTCCTCGACCGCGACGAGGCAGCGGGCGTTGAGCTCGCCGAAAAACTATCCGCAGAAGGACGGCAGGTTTTGTTTGTCCCTCTCGACCTGTGCGACATCGAGGACCTTCGTTCCGGCGTCGAAGCCGTCCGGCAGAAGCTCGGGCCGATCACCGTTCTCGTCAACAACGCCGCGCACGACGAGCGGCATGCGACGGAGGAGGTGACGGAAGACTATTTCGACGACCGCATCGCCACAAACTTCAAGCACCAGTTCTTCGCCTCCCAGGCGGTGCTGCCGGACATGAAGGCAGCCGGTGGCGGGTCGATCATCTGCATGAGTTCGATCTCGTGGATGGCAGGCTTCGGTGGTATGGCGCTCTATACCGCCGCAAAATCAGCCGTGCTCGGCCTCGTCCGTTCTCTCGCCCGCGATTTCGGCCCATTCGAAATACGGGTCAACGCCATCTCGCCGGGCTGGATCATGACCAAGCGCCAGCTCGATCTCTGGCTGACGCCGGAGGCGGATGCGATGCGAAAGGAGCGTCAGGCCCTCAAGCGCCGCCTGCTGCCTGAGGACGTGGCCAAGATGGCGCTCTTCCTGGCCTCCGACGAGGCCAGCGCCATCACCAGCCAGAACTACATCGTCGAYGGCGGCTGGGTCTGACCAACCGTTCTTCCCAAGCATTTTTCACCGAGGTCCACCAGATGCAATCTCCTGCAGACATTAAAGACATCACACGCCCACCGCGCGAACTGTGCGACGCGCTTGCCAGAATCGGCACGGCGACCGCCAGCAGCGAACTCAGCCTGATGGGTATCCGCGACCCGCAAATTCGCGGTCCACAGCCCTTGAAGTACGGTCGTTCGGTCGCCGGTCCGGCGCTGACGCTGCAATGTATGCCGAAGCGGGAAGATCTCTACGGCTCGAATGAATACGAGAACCCCGAACTCCAGCTTCATCGACATGTTCTCTATCCAACCCAAGCCGGCGACATGGTGGTGGTCGACGCGCGCGGCGACATGGCAAGCGGCATCTTCGGTGAGATGATGCTGACCTTCCTCGCCGGCCGGGGCGGCGCCGGTGTGGTGATCGACGGCTGCATCCGCGATTCCACCAAAGCCAAGGAACTTGACCTTGGAATTTGGGTGAAGGGCGTGACGCCGAATTACCATGCCCAGACGGGACTGATCCCCTTCGCCGTGAACGTGCCGATCGCTTGCGGAAACGTCCTTGTCATGCCGGGTGACATCATCGTGGCGGACGATGACGGCGTCATCGTCGTACCGGTAGCGCTTGCACCGGAGGTGATCGAGCGTTCCAGTGAGCATGCGGAGTGGGAGGAGTTTGCCCGCTTCAGGCTCTCCCAAGGCGGTGATCTGCGTAAATATTATCCCCTCACCGACAGTGTCCGGGACGAGTACATCGCCTGGCGCGACAGACAGGGTACAGGGGCCTGACGAGTACGATCTGAAACTGCGTCGAACATTGCCGGGCATGGCTCGGCTGTGCCTTTCAGCCACCCTGCGGAGTACCAAATGCCCACCTCTCCAAGTATCGAAGACTTGCTGGCCGAGGAAGATCGCGTCTGGCTGGACCGGTTCGACTACGACTTTGCATGGTTGCTCGGCTCCGAGATCCGGCGGCTGGCTTCGAAAGAGAGGCTGCCGATTGCAATCGAGATCGCCCAAAACGGTAATCCTGTCTTCACCACCTTGCTTCCCGGCGCATCACCCGACAACTGCGTATGGGTGAAGCGTAAGCGGGCTGTTGTCGAGCGCTTCCACCGCAGCTCGCTCTACATGCGGCTGCTCTGCGAACGTAACGGCGTCGACTTTCATGCACGCTATCGGCTCCCGGCAACCGATTTTGCTGCGAGCGGAGGCGGCATCCCGTTGCGCCTTCACAATGCAGGCCTGGTCGGGGTGGCAGCCGTCAGCGGCCTGCCGGATGTTGAGGATCACCGTATCATCATGCAGGCGATCGCGAACCTGACGCATTGATGTCGCAACGGAGGCTGAAGATGTTCGGGGCGTAGATAATCAGTGAAACTTGCCGAGACATCAACCTCCGTTTGCAACTGCCTTGCAGTTGCAAACGACGCTCCGGACGTTCAAGGGATCGGCGAGCTCCCGGGTTCAGTTTTACTGACTTGCTTCAAATTCTGCATGAGCTTTCGTCATAGGCATCTGCGTTACCAAACTGGTTGCGCCTTTTGTTCCTTCTGGAGGAATTGCGGTTCTGACGGTAATCCGCGCGCCGCGCGAGAAAAGCGGAGTCCTGCAAGGGACCCTTTGAGATTATGTCGCTTGATTCGGGCCCGCAAACTCATATGACTACTGGTAGTCATGTGGAGACGCGATATGAAGGAAATCCAGCTCAGGGATGCCAAGGCGAAGCTTTCTGCAGTCGTTGATCAGGCCGTGGCCGGAGAGCCCACCGTTATCACCCGTCATGGCCGCAAGGAAGCCGTTCTGGTTTCCTTCGAGGAATGGCAACGGGTCTCCAGGGTGCCGGATTTCGCCGACCTGCTTCTGGCCTTTCCCGGTGAGCCGGCAGACATTCCCGAACGGTCGCGCAAGTCTGCCCGCGCGTTGCACGAAAATGGTCTCTGATCTTGTATCTTCTGGACACAAATATCGTATCGGCCGATGCGCCAACCAAGCGCCAGGTTGGCGTCGAGGCGTTCGCGGCGTGGATGCAGGCGCATAGCGACCGCCTCCACCTTTCGGCCATTACTATCGCCGAGATTGAGGCCGGCATAGCCCGCGCGGACGGAATCGGGGCGACGACGAAGGCTCAGACCTTGCGCCGCTGACTCGCTACGGTCGAACACCTCTATGAGGGGCGTATCCTGTCCTTCGGCATCGAGGAGGCGAAGCACGCTGGTCTGATCCTCGACCGGGCGCGAGCTCACGACCCCGGCTTTGAGGACATTGCCATTGCCGCCACCGCCGCGGCGCACCGCCTCACTGTTCTGACTGCCAACGAGCGTTATTCCGAGCCGCTCGACGTGCCGCTTGCCAATCCCCTGMAGCAATTGCCCATCATACAATAACGGATGTGCCCTGTTTGGCCTCTTCGCGACGTGCCAGTATTTTCGATGGCCTTTGCTGGGCTGCCACTCAATCTATCGACATTCACGGGCCTAGGTTTGATGATGCCTCGCCGTAGAGCGAATGCTTGTCCTCGGCGAATTTGACCATGCGCCCGAAGCCCGGATCAGCCCTATTCGTTCCATCTCGCTTCGGATCGATGTTCAGCTACCTTCACGATCGCTCCCTCCTTTGACAAGGCAAGGCTTGCGCGGGAGCGCCATTCTCCTGGGATTGAGATTTGCGGCCTCTCTTGACCTCTCATGGGATTTTCATTATTTTATACGAGTTCAATATACTGAACAAAGGATAAGCAATGAGCGGACGCGGCGTCGAGCGTGTTTTGGATATGATCGAGTGGTTTGCGGCTTCACCGGAGGGCGCAAGCCTTACGGAGATCGCTGCAGCACTTGCGATGCCGAAGTCGAGCGCACTCCTCATGCTGCAATCGCTGACCGAGCGCGGTTACATCCATCGGACGCCGTCCGGGGCGTACCAACTGCTGAGGCTTCCGGGCGAGATTTCCCCCGATGGGCGCAACTACGGCGCCTTGATCGCACTGGTGTCCTCCTATCTCTCGAATGCAGTGCAGGAGACGGGAGAGAGCGGCTTCGTTGCCGTGCTGGAAGACCAGTCGATCCGCTACCTCAATAAGGTTTTGCCGAAGCGGGAAATCCTCTACGACCGCGACATCGGACCGACCCGTCCGGCGCACAAGGTTGCAAGCGGGATCGTTCTTCTTGCCGCCGGCAGCGATGCCGAAGTCGAAGCCTATGCCGCATCGGCTTCCCTTTCCGACGCCGAGCATTCGACCCTTCGCAAGGCCGTCGAAAGTGCCAGGACAGCGGGCTTCTACCTGAATGCCATGGGCGTCGTCGAAGGTGCGGCCGGCGCCGCCGCCCCGATCGTCGGAGCGGGCGGCAAGGCAATCGCCGCACTCAACATCTCCGGGCCGCAAGTGCGGTTCGTCACTCATTCCGACCGCATATGCGAGGTGGTCCGGGAAACTGCGGTCGCGATCAGCGAGGAGCTGGCGCGGCGCAGTCGTCGTCTATCCAAAGGGAGGTAATTCATGAAACTCGTGACGCTTTCGGCCATGGCCGGATTGTTTGCCGGCATTGCCGGTTTCGCCCAGGCGCAGGAGGTGCCGTCCTACTATCCGGCCGATTATTCCAAGATTATCGAGGGATCCCGATCGGAATCCGGCCTGATGATCTATTCCAACATGGCCGATAACAATTGGCAGCCCATCCTCAAGGGTTTCAATGCCAAATACCCCTGGATAAAGGTCGAGACGGTCGACCTCGGATCGGGCACCGTCCACTCGCGCTGGGAAGCCGAAAAGGGATCGAGCGCGCGTACCGCCGACGTGCTGGTTTCCGGTGCAAACGACCGCTGGGCCGCCTACGGCAAGGACGGCGCGATGGAGGACTACAAGAGCCCCGAAATCGCCCATCTGCCGGAATTCGCCCACCCCTATCCCGGCGTGAACGTGCTTTCGACCGATCCGCTGGTCATCACCTATAACGCAGCACTTCTGCCGGAAGACCAGCGTCCGAAGGGATTCGCCTCTCTGGTGGAAGCCGCGACCGCCGATCCCGACACCTTCCAGGGTAAGATCACCACCTATGATGCCGCACGCAACAGCTTCGGCCTTGCCGCGTGGTGGAGCTATATGGACAAGGAAGGCGATGCTGCTTGGGAAGGGCTTCGCAAGATCGGCCCGATGATCCGCGGCGAGACTTCCGGCGGCCCGATGAACGAGAAGATCGCGACGGGCGAATACCTGATGGGTATCGCCGTTTCCGGCATTACCATCTTCCCGCGCCTGGAACAGCCGGGCGGCGAGATCCTCGGCTTTGCCTTCCCCGACGACGGCACCATCATGATGCTGCGCGGCATGGRCATTCCGAAGGGGGCGGCCAATCCGAATTCGGCCAAGCTGTTCGTCGACTACGCTCTCAGCCAGGATGGCCAGACGCAGGTCGGCAAGGGCGGGCTCGTTCCCTACCGCGAGGACGTCGCGGAAGATCAGGTACGCTACACGTTCCAGAAGATCGGCAGCCAGATCGGAAACGAAAACATGATCATCGCCGGTTTCGACCAGCGTCTGATTACCGAAGCGGGTCCCTTCGTGGAGAAGTGGAACGCGGCAATCGCCGGCCGTTGAGCCGGGACGGAGGGCTGCCAATGCAGCCCTCCTACCAACCCTGACAGGAAAATTCGATGACGGATATCAGCCACGCCGGCACGGCCGGACGGGGGATAGACCGATCGCGTGCGATCTACTGGGGCGTTGCGGCGCTGACGACGATCCTCGTGCTCGGCCCGATCACCCCGATCATCTTCCAGGCGTTTCTCGACAAGCCGCTCTATGACGATACGGCGGTCCTGACGCTCGGCAATTTCAGCCGCCTGTTCAGCGAACCGGGCATGGCCGGCGTCTTCTTCAACACGCTTTATTTCGGCGCCTTGACGATGCTCGTCGCCCAGGTCTTCGGCGCGATCATGGCAGTGCTCGTCGGCCGCACCAATCTTCCCGGCCGCAAATGGCTCGGCGAGATCTTCATCTGGCCGCTCTTCGTCTCGAATCTCGTCATCGCGTTTGGCTGGTTCACCATGTACGGCCCGTCCGGCTTCATGACGCTGGCCGCCAAGACCTATCTCGGCGGCGCGCCATGGAACCTCTACAGCGTCACCGGCATGGGCGTGGTCGCGGGCTTGAGCCAGGCTCCGCTCACCTATCTGATGTGTCTTGCGGCCGTCACCAAAGCCGACCCGTTGCTCGAAGACGCGGCACGCTCGACCGGCGCCGGGCCGTTCCGGGCGCTGTTTTCGGTCACCATTCCGATGATCCGACCAGCGATCATCTATTCGGCGGTACTGAACTTCGTCGTCGGCATCGAGATGCTGGCGATCCCGTTGCTCTTCGGCGGTCCGTCGGGCATCCAGACAGTCACGACCTTCCTCTACAACGCCGGCATCAACGCAGCCGTCAGGCCGGAATACGGCATCGTCGGCGCGGCGGCCGTCATCCTGTTGATCGTGGTTGCGCTGCTCGTCTGGCTGCAGGGTTTTCTGATGAAATCCTCGGGCCGCTTCGTCACCGTGCGCGGCAAGGCAAGCCGGCCTTCGACGCTCGATCTCGGCGCCTGGCGCTGGCCGGCCTTCCTGTTCGTCTTCGCCTTTGCCTTCCTCACCATCATTTCGATCTTCGGCGGCATCTTCATGCGCTCGGCGGTGAGCTTCCTGACGCCGCTCATTCCCTTCTGGAAGGTGATGACGACCGCGAATTTCGAGAATGTGCTCGGATCGGCGACCTATATACGGTCGATCGTCAACTCCGTCGTGGTCGCGACGATAGGAGCGGCCATCGGCACGTTCTTCATCCTGGTCATCGCACTGGTCTCGCGCCGTTCGGACTTCAAGCACAGCCGGGCGCTGGAATATATCGCACTCTTCCCGCGCTCATTGCCGGGCATCATCGCCGGCCTCGGCTTCTTTTATGCGGTGATCTGGCTTCCCGGAGCCGATATCATCCGCGGCACAGTCGCCGTGCTGATCCTCGCCTTCATGATCCGCTACATCCCGGTCGGTTTCGGCGCCATCGCGCCGGCGCTCGCCCAGGTCGGGGAAGAGCTCGACCGCGGCGCGCGCATCTCCGGCGCCGACTGGTGGACGACGGTGACGCGCATCATCGTACCCATCCTGAAACCGGCGCTGTTCAGCTGCTATGCGCTGCTGTTCATCCACTTCTTCAAGGAATACGTGACGGCGGCCTTCCTCTACCAGCCGGGCTCCGAAATCATCGGCACCACCATGCTGCAGCTCGTCGCCCAGGGCGATAACGGCCCGGTCTCCGCCCTCGCAACCATCCAAGTCGTCATTACCGCCGCGTTCGTCATTCTCGCACGCCGCGTCATGGGAGCCAAAATCTATGGCTGATCTCGTCCTCCAGAACCTCACGATCAAATACGGCTCCGTCACTGCCGTCGATAACCTCAATATCCATGTCGCCTCGGGCGAGTTCCTGACGCTGCTCGGACCCTCCGGCTGCGGCAAGTCCACCTCGCTGTTTGCCGTCGCCGGACTCAACCATGCGACTTCGGGCACGATCCGCATCGGCGACCGGGTGCTGTTCGACGGCAATCCGAACAACACGGTGCCGCCGGAAAAACGCAATATCGGTCTCGTCTTCCAGTCATACGCGCTCTGGCCGCACAAGACGGTGGCGGAGAATCTGGCTTTCCCGCTGATCCTCAGGAAGATCGGCAGGGCGGAGCGCGACGAGCGCATCAAGGAAGCCCTCGGTCTCGTCGAGATGCTGCCCTATGCCGATCGCTATCCGTTCGAACTTTCCGGTGGCCAGCAGCAGCGCGTGGCGCTCGCCCGCGCGCTCGTCTATCGCCCGCCGCTCCTGCTCCTCGACGAACCGCTTTCGAACCTTGATGCGAAACTGCGCGAACGCGCTCGCGTCTGGCTGCGCGAACTGCAGGAAAGGCTGAACGTCACCACTATCTACGTCACCCACGACCAGGCCGAAGCACTCGCCGTTTCCGATCGGATCGCGGTGATGAGCATGGGCCGGATGCGCCAGCTCGGCACGCCGCGCGATATCTACGAGCGGCCGGCCGACAGCTTCGTCGCCGACTTCATCGGTTCGTCAAACTTCTTCGCCGGCACGATGATCGAGAGCGGCACGGACAAGGCCCATATCCGCCTTGCCGACGGCAGCGAGATCGTCACGCCCCCCGGYCCGGCCGGCAAGAACGGTTCCGTCGTCGTCGCCATCCGCCCGGAGAAGATCGAGCTCACCGGGGAGCCCGGCCCGAACACGATGCGGGTTTCGATCGAACAACGGACCTATCTCGGCTCCGTATGGCAATACGCGGTCCGCTCTGGTTCCGTTGATTTCCGTATCCAGACGCCTTCGGAGCTGACGGAGAATTCCATCCTCGTGCGCATTCCTCAGGAACACTGCGCCGTCTTCCCTGAAAAACCCGGCGCGAATTGAGGTTTCCATGGCAGAGAACCAGAAAACCATCCGCTTCCACGCTGAGCAGAAAGGCCCCCTGCACGGCATCCGCGTCGTCGATCTGAGCCGTGTCGTCGCCGGCAACATGCTCTCCCTGCAGCTTGGCGATTTCGGCGCCGACGTCATCAAGGTCGAGCCGCCACAAGGAGACGCGCTGCGCGAATGGCGCGACAATGGCCATTCGCTGCACTGGAAGACCTATGGCCGCAACAAACGCTCGATCGCGCTCAACCTGCGCCAGCCGAAGGCGCTGGAGGCCTTGAAGAAGCTCATCGAAAAAGCCGATGTCTTCATCGAGAACTTCCGCCCCGGAACGCTTGAGGAAATGGGACTTTCGCCCGAAAGCCTGCTCGAACTCAATCCGCGGCTCATCATCGTGAGGATTTCAGGCTTCGGCCAGACCGGCCCCTATGCCAAACTTCCCGGCTTCGGTACGCTGGTCGAGGCGATGAGCGGCTTTGCCTCCCGCACCGGCTTTCCGGATCGCGAGCCGGTCCTTCCCCCCTTGGCCCTGGCCGACATGATCTCGGGTCTGACCGGCGCCAACGCGGTGATGATGGCGCTTTTCGCCCGCGAGCGAGGAGACGCGGCCGGCCAGGTGATCGACCTTTCCCTCCTGGAGCCGATCTTCGCCTCGCTTGGGCCGGAAGCCTCGATCTACCGGGTGACCGGCAAGGTCAAGCAAAGGTCCGGCTCCGGCTCCAACACGGTCTCGCCCCGCAACGTCTATCTCTGCAGCGACGGGAAATATGTCGCGCTCTCCGGATCGACCCAGGTGATCGCGATGCGGATCTTCGACATTATCGGCCGTCCGGACATGAAGAACGATCCGCGCTTTTCCACCAACATGGAGCGTGTCAGGCATCGCGAGCTCGTGGATGCCGCGCTTGGCGAATGGTTCGCGACCCGCACGCGCGATGAGGCGCTGGCCGGAATGCGTGCAGCCGGCGCCACCGTCGGGCCGGTCTACGACATTGCCGACATCAGCAACGACCGGCATTTCGCCGAGCGCGAGATCGTGGTGGAGGTCGAAGATGCCGATCTCGGCAGTATCCCCCAGCACAATATCTTCCCACGCTTTTCCGAAACACCCGGCGTCTTCCGCCACCCGGCGCCGGCGGTCGGCGAGCAGACCGAGGCGATCCTCGCGGAAATCGGCCTGACTTTGGGCGATCTGGAGGATGAGGAATGATCTCTTCACTTCTCTATGTACCGGGCAATGCGCCGCGCTTTCTGGAAAAGGCGGGACAGCGCGGCGCCGATGTCGTCATCGTCGATCTCGAGGATGCCGTGCCGGAAGCGGCAAAGACCGAGGCCCGCGACGGTCTGGAGAAATGGGTGCCGGAAATCAAACGGGGCGGTTGCCAGGTCTTCGTGCGCGTCAACCAGTCGGATCGCCTCGTAGAGGACGCTATCGCTGCGACCCTTGCAGGTGCCGACGCGCTCTATATCCCGAAAGTCGAGGGCCCGGATATTCTTGCCGGCCTGGACAAAACCCTGACGGCACATGAAGGCAACCGCGCACCGATCTCCTTCGTGCCGCTGATCGAAGACATGAAGGGCCTATTCGAGGTCCGCGCGATCGCGCAGGGGCCGCGCGTCATCGCTTTGACTGCCGGCGGCGAGGACCTGGCGACCGCCATGGGCGCCAGGCCGACACCTGAAGTGCTGCGCTATCCCAAACTGATGATCCACTATGCCGCCAAGGAAGCTGGCGTTCTTTCCTTCGGCATGCTCAGGACCACGGTCGATTTCGCCGACAAGGATGCTTTGCGGGCCGCCGCCATGGAGGCGCGCGACTTCGGCTTCGACGGGGCGAGCTGCATTCATCCTTCGGTCGTGCCGATCCTCAACGAATGCTTCGCGCCAAGTCCGGAAGAGGTCGAATGGGCTCGCAAGGTCCTCGCAGCCAATGACGAAAACGCCGCGGCAGGCCGTGGCGCCTTCATGCTGGAAGGAAAGTTCATCGATGCGCCGATCGTGACGCGCGCCCGGAACCTTCTTGCGCGATTTGAGAAAGGACGGGCCACTTTATGAACCGAAACAAGCAACACGGCGAACGCGGGCGGCGCATTCTCGTGACCCATAACAAGATTGCCGAAAAGGCGATCCGGCTTTTGAACGAGCACGATGTCGACGTATTCTTCTCCCCACCCTATGATCCGTCCGACGTGGTGGCGAAACGCGCCGCCGAACTCAGGATCGATGGGCTGATGGTGCGCCAGGGGCGCATCACGCAAGAGGTGATCGCTGCATCGCCCAATCTCAAGGTCATCGCCAAGCACGGCGTCGGCGTCGACAATGTCGATATCGCTGCCGCTGCAAAGCTCGGCATCCCGGTGCTGCGCGCGATGGGATCGAATTCACGCGCGGTTGCGGAGCACACGATCGCGCTGGCTCTCGCCTTGGTGAAGGAGATCCTGCCGCTGGACAGGGCGGTCAAAAGCGGGGAATGGCCGAAGCCGGTTTTCACCGGTAAGGATTTTCTGGACGCGACAATCGGCCTGATCGGTTACGGCGGTATCGGCCGCGAGACCGCCCGCATGGCGGAAGCCCTCGGAATGGAGGTCGTGGTCTATGATCCCTTCGCGCCGGGCGCTGCCGAAGCCGATGGCTTTGCATCCGTGGAGGATATCGACGCCATGCTCCCGGGTCTCGATATTCTGAGCATCCATTGCCCGCTCACCGCCACGACCCGCGACATCATCGATGCCCGGCGGCTGACGCTGATGAAGCCGACCGCCGTTGTCGTCAACACGGCCCGCGGGGGCATCGTCAACGAGGCAGCGCTCGCCGAGGCGCTTTCGGACGGCAGGATTGCCGGTGCCGCGCTCGACAGTTTTTCGATCGAGCCTCCCCCGGCCGACAGCCCGCTCTGGGCGCTGAATACGCTGATCGCAACGCCGCATATCGGCGGGGTTACCCATGGTTCGGCCGACAGCATGGCCGAAATCGCCGCCCGCCACATCATCAGCGTCCTCGACGGGAATGCGCCCGACGAACGCTCGCTTGCCCGTCCTATCGAACTGTCTGCCTGAGGTTTTCCATGACATACGGATTTAGAGTCAAACTGAACTGGGATCGCATCGCGCCGGAACTGGTGGAATCGTTCCGCACTCTTCCGGTCGCCAATGTCAGCGATTCCATGTCGCGCATCTGCGCGCTCGGCGCCAATCTCAGACCGATGCACCGATCCGGCAATCTCGCTGGTCCGGCGCTGACGGTCAGGACCCGTCCCGGCGACAACCTGATGCTTCACAAGGCGATCGATATAGCCAAGCCCGGCGACGTGATCGTCGTGGATGCTGCGGGCGAAACGACCAATTCGCTGATGGGCGAACTGATGCTCGCCCACGCCATCCGCCGTGGTGTCGCGGGATTCGTGATGAACGGGGCGATCCGCGACGCCGAGGCGTTCCTGGAGCGCAACCTGCCGGTCTTTGCCTGCGGCGCAACGCATCGCGGCCCCTACCGCACCGGGCCGGGCGAAATCGGTTTTTCGATTGCGATCAACGGTTCCGTCATCGAGCCGGGCGACCTGATCCTGGGGGACCTCGACGGTGTCGTTTCCGTACCCAAGGCGAATGCCGCGGAGATCCTCAAGGCTGCGATCAAGAAGCACGAGGCCGAAACCCGCCAGATGGCGGAGACCGAGGCAGGTACGGTCAATCGCGAATGGGTGGACAAAGCGCTGCAGGACGCAGGCTGCGAATTCATTGCCTAGTTCGCTACGACGTCCGGGCGGCTGCCTTTGTCTGAGAGCGATAGGCGAACGCGTCCTGGTCAGCAGGGGTCAGCCGTGACGCTCATGGTGATCGTGGTCGCGCTGGAGTTCGATAGAGGATGATCCGCCCGGTTGGCAGAACCTGAGTAAGGAAATCGAAATCACGAACGTTGCCGGTCAGTACGCTCGCACCCAACTGACGTGCCTGCAGGAACACGAGAGCGTCATTGACGAATCGGCGCTCGTGTCCGTCCCCCTTGGGTAGATTGCTCAGTCGAAACAGGAGGCCGGYCAACACACCGGCCTGACCCMAGGTAGCAGCGTCGGGTGCATGAAGCCGGTGCTCTGGTATATCCTCTACCGTCGCCTCGAGCGTTTCGAGGACTGCCTTCGTCGATCCATTCTTTGGGTCGAGCCGGCCAAAGGCACGAGTCAGTTCGGACAAACAGACAGAGGAATGGTGGCACAGACGATAGGTAAGCAGCCTATCGACCTCAACTGGCGATCTACCCTGCAGCACATCCAGGTAGACGCTGGTATCCAGAAACAGCGCCCCCCGATTGCGGGTTCGTCAGCTACCCAAGGAAGATCCTTATCGGCACGGCGTTCAAGTGTTCCCGTGTGCTTTTGGGGCTTTAACGACCGGAGGGTTCCGGAAAGATCAAATCCCAAGATCTATATCCGCTGGGATACTGCCCTTTCGGCCGACCAGACGCGCGCCGAAGTCATCTTCGATGGCCAAGCGCGACAGCGCCAGTTCCAACAGCTCCGTGTCCGAGGTGACCTGGGCGCGCTTCTTGGCCGCCTCGATCAACTCCGAGGACACCCGCCCTGAAAGACGAGTGTTCTTTGCAGCACCGAGGAGCCCGGCAGCTTTGGCTTGCTCAAGCACGAGCTTGTTGCGCGCCGCTGCGATCTTGGCTTCGCTTTCCGCGGCAGTCCTTGCTTGCGCAGCCATCAGAACCTCCTGCGTTGAACAGAATGTAGATTGCGTTGAACGTCCAAGCAAGGCTTATTGGCCGCTAGCGCGTGGCACCGAGCGGCCGAGGCAGACCTATAATAATGATCGAAAATGGGAGATTTATGGATGTCATGAAACCGAGATCGAGCGTTTCCTTGCGGGAAAGCGGTCGGGCAGACATGGGCGACATATCTCCAGGTTGGAGACGCTATCGGTTTTTTTGGCCCATATCGGAAATTGATTACATCGGAAATCAATTATCTTTATCGAAAAACGCTTAAAGGACATCAGTCATATCGAAAATCGGTTAGAATCCTCGGCGACTAACGAGTTCGGCTTTTCGCGCAAACACGCTAAAAGCGTCATTAGCAAGTTGATGCTTCTCCGAGTCCGTCATGGCGTCTTCTGCGCCGCATGCATGGTTTAGCCGGATTCATAAGCTCAAATTATATACAAATTTGAATTTGCCGATAAATTAGTCAATTGGCAAACTGCACATCCCTTTACCCTCATCTCGCTTCCTGGATTTCTGTAGGAATTCCTGGCAATTCCGGCTTGGCATGGCGCTTGCTTCGATATCGACACAGGGGACGCAAGCATCCCTTCCGTGTTTGATATCAGGAGCTCAATGATGGTTTCAGCGATCCTTCGAAACACCGTTCTCGCCGCTACCGCAGCGACTTTTCTCGCCACCTCCGCGTTCGCGGGCGGGACATTGCGTATCGGCATGACGGCTGCGGATATTCCGCTGACGACCGGCCAGACCGATCAAGGCGGCGAAGGGCAGCGCTTCATGGGCTATACCGTTTACGACTCCCTTATCGAATGGGATCTGACCAGCGCCGACAAGCCTTCCCAGCTCCTTCCCGGACTAGCCGAGGAATGGAGCGTCGATCCGAACGATCAGACCAAATGGACCTTCAAGATACGCAAGGGCGTGAAGTTTCATGACGGCAGCGAATTTACGGCCGACGTCGCCGTCTGGAACCTCGATAAGCTTCTGAAGACCGACAGCGAACAATATGACCCGCGCCAGGCGGCACAGGGCAAGTCGCGCATTCCCGCTGTCGCCTCCTATCGGGCCGTCGACGACTATACGCTTGAAATCACCACCAAGGAGCCGGACGCGACCCTCACCTATCAGCTTTCCTGGATCACCATGTCATCCGAGGCCAATTGGGAGGCGAAGGGTAAGAACTGGGAGGAGGTCGCGAAGGCGCCCTCGGGCACAGGCCCTTGGAAGCTCGCAAGCTTCGTACCGCGCGAGCGCGCCGAATTTGTCCCCAATCCCGATTACTGGGACAAGACCCGCGTGCCGAAGCTCGACAGCATGGTACTGATCCCGTTGCCCGAGCCGAATGCCCGCTCCGCAGCATTGATGTCCGGTCAGGTCGACTGGATCGAGGCGCCCGCTCCAGACACGATTTCGGCCATCGAGGCGAACGGTTTCAATATCGTCTCCAACGCCTATCCGCATAACTGGACCTGGCATCTGTCACGGCTCGAAGGCTCGCCATGGAACGACATTCGCGTGCGCAAGGCAGCGAACCTGGCCATCGACCGGGATTCCATGAAGGAGCTGCTTGGCGGGCTCATGGTACCGGCCAAAGGCTTCTTCCCGCCGTCGAGCCAATGGTTCGGCAATCCGACCTTCGAGGTGAAATATGACCTGAAAGCCGCACAGGCACTGATGACCGAGGCCGGCTATGGACCGGACAATCGCCTCAAGGTCAAGGCGCTGATCTCGCCTTCCGGCTCCGGTCAGATGCTGCCATTGCCGATGAACGAGTTCATCCAGCAGAGCCTTGCGGAAATCTATATCGATGTCGACTTCATGGTCGTCGAATGGAACCAGATGATCAATCTGTGGCGCGCGGGTGCCGCTGACAAGAGCGTCGAAGGCTCGCAATCCATCAACTTCACCTACTTCATCCAGGATCCCTTCACGGGCTTTATCCGCCATCTCGGCTGTGATCTGACGGCGCCGAACGGCACCAATTGGGGCCATTATTGCGATTCCGACATGGAGGCGCTGTTCAAGGAAATTCGCACCACTTTCGATGCGGAAAAGCAGGATGAAGTGATGCGTCGCACGCATGAGAAATTCGTCGACGACGCCCTCTTCCTGATGGTGACCCATGACGTCGCTCCCCGCGCGATGAGCCCGAAGGTCAAGGGCTATGTCCAGGCGCAAAACTGGTTCCAGAACTTCTCCAGCATCACCATGGAGGAATGATGCTCCTTGCCGCTGCCCGACAGGGCAGCAGCTTCCGGAATGACAACCGTCGAAAAAACGCAGAGCCCTATGCTGATCTATCTCCTGCGCCGTCTCCTCTATGTCGTGCCCGTCGCCATCGGCGTCAGTATCATCTGTTTCCTGCTGGTCCACATTGCCCCTGGCGATCCGCTGACATCCATCATGGCGGTCGATGCAACCCAGGAGGAACAGGCGGCGATGCGCGCAGCCTACGGCCTCGACAAGCCGTTGCCCGTCCAATACGGCATATGGATCGGCAAGGCCGCCACCGGCGATCTCGGGCAATCGATCGCGACCGGACGCCCGGTAGTGGGCGAAGTTTTCAACGCGGTACGAAACTCCTTGCTGCTTGCGGTAGCCGCGAGCCTCATCGCCTTTCCGACCGGCCTTTTTCTCGGCTTTGTGGCCGGCTACTTCCGCGACACCGTCGTTGACAAGGCGATCACGGCGGTGGCTATCACCGGCGTATCCCTTCCAAACTACTGGCTCGGCATCGTCCTCGTCATCGTCTTCTCGGTAACGCTTGGCTGGCTGCCGGCCATGGGCGCGGGCCCGGGCAGCTCTGGCGGTTCGGCCGACTGGGCATGGAACTGGGCGCATATCCGCCATCTCGTCCTTCCCGCTGTAACGCTGTCCGTGGTGCCGATCGGCATCGTCGCGCGTACGGTACGGGCACTGGTTGGCGATATCTTTTCCATGGATTTCGTTCAGGCGCTTTACGCCAAAGGGCTCAATCACGGCGCAGTCCTGCGACATGTCGTACGCAATGCCGCTCCCACCGCAATGTCCGTCATGGGCATTCAGCTCGGCTATCTCCTCGGCGGCTCGATCCTCATCGAAACCGTATTCAACTGGCCGGGATCCGGTTTTCTCCTGTCGAACGCCATCTTTCAGCGCGATCTGCCACTGCTGCAGGGCACGATCCTCGTGCTCGCCCTGTTCTTCATCTTCGCCAATCTCGTCGTGGATGTCGCTCAAGCCGCAATCGACCCGCGCATCAAGAGGAACTGAGCCATGGCATCCGCTATTTCTCCACTGGCCGCATCGTCGCCGTCCGGGACCACCGTTACCGCACCGAAGACGCGGAGCTACTGGTCGAATGTTCTTCGCCGTTTCCTGAAGGACCGGATCGCCGTTGCCTGCGCCGTCATTCTCCTTCTCCTGATCCTCGCCGCCATTTTCGCTCCCTGGCTCGATCTCGCCGACCCGTATCGGGGGAGCATGATCAAGCGGCTCCGGCCGATCGGCACGGAGGGCCTTCCGCTCGGCTCCGACGAGCAGGGCCGCGACATGCTCGCCCGCCTCATCTATGGCGGCCGGCTGACATTGCTCATCGGGCTTTTGCCGGTGGTATTCGCTTTTTTCATCGCCACGGTTCTCGGCGTGGCCGCCGGCTATGCCGGTGGCTGGGTGAACACTGTCATCATGCGCACCGTCGATGTCTTCTTCGCCTTTCCTTCCGTTCTTCTGGCAATCGCCATTTCGGGTGCACTCGGC
The DNA here is from genome assembly GCF_001854865.1 of Rhizobium sp. LCM 4573. Lineage (GTDB taxonomy): Bacteria > Pseudomonadota > Alphaproteobacteria > Rhizobiales > Rhizobiaceae > Neorhizobium. Next base: position 108,109 of record NZ_MDDW01000008.1, read on the forward strand.
GCGGGCATCGTCAACAGTCTCGTCTCCCTCACCATCGTCTTCATCCCGCCGATCACGCGGGTTGCCGAGAGCGTGACCTCGAGCGTGCGCTCGCTCGACTATATCGACGCGGCACGCGCCTCCGGTGGCAATGCGCTAACCATTGTCCGCGTGCATGTGCTCGGCAACGTGCTCGGTCCCATCTTCGTCTATGCCACCAGTCTCACCAGCGTGTGCATGATCCTCGCCGCGGGGCTCTCCTTCCTTGGCATCGGCGTCAAGCCGCCGGAACCGGAATGGGGTCTGATGCTCAACACGCTGCGCACGGCCATCTATGTCAACCCGATCGTTGCCGCCCTGCCGGGCGTGATGATCTTCATCACTTCGCTCTGTCTCAACCTTCTGAGCGATGGGCTGAGGAGTGCCATGAATGTCAAAGACTGATGCGCTTTCCCACGAGGCAGATCGTGGCGGGCCCCGCCAGCCGCTCATCCTCGCCCGGAACCTGAAGAAGCATTTTCCGGTGCGCTCCGGTCTTTTCAACCGGCAAACGGCCACGGTCCATGCCGTCGATGACCTCTCCTTCGAAGTGCGCAAGGGAGAGACCCTCGGCATCGTCGGGGAATCGGGCTGCGGGAAATCGACCACCGCCCGCCTCCTGATCGGACTGATGGAACTCGATGACGGCTCCATCATCTTCGACGGCGACATTCTGGGCTCGGATATCTCGCTCAAGGACATGCGTCGCTCGGTGCAGATGGTCTTTCAGGATTCCTACGCCTCTCTCAATCCGCGCCTCACCATCTCGGATACGATCGCGTTCGGGCCGAAAGTGCAGGGACTTTCCGATCCAAAGGATCGGGCACGCCATCTGATGGCGCGGGTAGGGCTCGATCCCAACCGTTTCGCTCACCGCTATCCACATGAGCTTTCCGGCGGCCAGCGCCAGCGCGTCAATATCGCACGCGCGCTTGCCATGTCTCCGCGCCTCGTCATTCTCGACGAGGCGGTCTCCGCGCTCGACAAATCGGTCGAGGCACAGGTGCTCAATCTGCTGACCGATCTGCGCGTGGAATTCGGCCTCACCTATATCTTCATCAGCCATGATCTGAATGTGGTGCGCTATATTTCCGACCGCGTGCTCGTCATGTATCTCGGGGAAGTCGTCGAGATCGGGCCGGTCGATGCCATCTATGCGAAGCAGGCCCACCCCTATACCGCCTCGCTCTTCGCAGCGATGCCTTCCATGGATCCTGACAATCGCACGCAAGAGCCGCCTCTAGCCGGTGACCCACCCAATCCGATCGACCCTCCGCCGGGTTGCCGTTTCCACACCCGCTGCCGGTTTGCCGAACATGTGTGCCGGGACAAGCGCCCAGCGCTTGCGGCTTTCGGTGACGATCCCGATCATCTCGCCGCCTGCCATTTGCGGGATCCGTCTTCCGGCCATTCACTTGCTGGCAAGGAGATTGCGGCATGAGCAAAGCGCCATTGCTTCAGATCGAGAACCTGCATGTCCGCTTCAAGAGCGACCGCACCGTTCATGCCATTAACGGGCTCAATCTGCACCTGCAGGAAGGAGAGATGCTGGCGCTCTTGGGTGAATCCGGTTCGGGCAAGAGCGTAACGCTCAAGACGCTCCTGCGCCTTCTGCCGCCTAAGCGAACGGAGATCGACGGCACGGTCCAAGTCAACGGCACGGATATCATGACGCTTTCGGGCACGCGGCTTTCAGCCTATCGCGGCGGAGATGTCTCCATGGTGTTTCAGGAGCCGGCACTGGCACTCGATCCGGTCTATACGATCGGCGACCAGATCGCCGAAACGGTGATGCGACACAAGAGCGTCGGCCGTGCTGAAGCACGCCAGGTGGCGCTTGATATGCTGACGCGGGTGCGTATTCCCTCACCGGAACGGCGGCTCAAGAACTATCCGCACGAGATGTCGGGCGGAATGCGCCAGCGCGCCATGATCGCGCTGGCGCTCGCCAGTCGTCCCAAGCTGCTGCTCGCCGACGAGCCCACCACGGCGCTCGATGCCACGGTGCAGATACAGATCCTCCTGCTCCTGCGCGAACTTCAGCGTGAATTCGGCATGAGCATCATTTTCGTCACCCATGATATCGGCGTGGCGGTGGAGATCTCCGATCGCGTGGCGGTGATGTACGCCGGGAATATCGTCGAATCCGGCAGCACCCGCGATATCATCAAGGATGCGCGCCATCCCTATACCCGCGGGCTTCTCGCCGCGAACCTGCATGGCGTCGACCGTGGTAGGCGGCTGGACACCATCGCGGGCTCGCCGCCATCGCTGGAAACGAAACCGGATGCCTGTTCATTTGCGCCGCGGTGTACTGAGGCTCGGCCCCAATGTCTGAGAGCACTGCCGCCTTTCTTTGCGCCCAGTCCCGGCCGGCAGGTAGCCTGTAATCTCGAAGAGGGTTACTCACCCGCCTCACATGGCCTTACCGCCGCTCCCGCGATCGCTTGCTAACCTCACACGGGAATTTCCATGCTGCTTGAACATGACCCGGTCCATGCCTTCATGCCCTATCCGCCCGTGGCGGTCGCCTCCTCCCCTGAAGGACCGCTTGCTGGACTGACACTTGCCGTCAAGGACCTTTTCGACGTCGCCGGATACCGCACCGGCTGCGGCTGCCCGATGAAACTCGCCGAAAGCGAGGTGAAAACTGCAACCGCGCCTGCCGTGCAGAAGCTGCTCGATGCGGGTGCACGCTTTGTCGGCAAGACCCATACCGATGAGCTTGCCTGGTCGCTCTATGGGATGAACGTGCATTTCGGCACGCCCATCAATGCCGCCGCGCCCGATCGGATACCGGGAGGATCCTCCTCCGGCTCGGCTGCGGCGGTCGCCGCCGGCCTTGCCGATATCGGCTTGGGGACGGATACGGGCGGATCCGTGCGCGCACCGTCCAGCTTCTGTGGGCTCTGGGGCCTGCGTCCAACCCACGCCCGCATTCCGCTCGAAGGCTGCATGGATCTTGCAGCGAGCTTCGACACTGGCGGCCTTTTCGCCCGCGATGCGAAAACCCTTGGCGAGGCCGGCGCGGTGGTGCTTGGAGAAGACCGGATCGCATTGCCGGAAATCCCGCGCCTCATCCGGCCCGTCGACATGCTGGCCCGTCTCGGAGAAGAGCAGAAAGCCGTTTACGATTCCGTTTTCGGTGATCTTTCCGTTCAGGAAGCTAACATCTATCCCGCAGGCGGCGCTGACACCCTCTATGAAGCCTATCGCATTTTGCAGGCAAATGATGCCAAGCACTCCGTCGTCCCCTGGATCGAGAAGAGCGGCATGCCGCTTGCCCGCGGCATCGACGGTCGCTTCGAGCACGCGCGGTCGCTTCAGCCGGGCGAGGCGGAAGAACCCAATAAATTGCGCGTCGCCTTCCGTGAGAAGATGGATGACCTGCTCGGCACGGATGGCGTCCTGCTGGCGCCGGTGGTGCATGACGCGCCCTTCCGGCTCGATGCCCCGCAGGAGATCTTCGACGGCTTTCGCCATCTTGCCATGCCGCTTTTATGTGTGGCGGGCATGACCGGGCTTCCGCAGTTGGTCCTTCCAGCAGGCAAGGTCGATGGCGCACCCTACGGACTTTCCATTATCGGCCCGCGCGGCTCCGACCGGTCGCTCATTGGACTTGCCGCAAGGCTCGCCGGGCATCAGCACGGATGAAGCATGGCGGCAATGCGCCGGGCGGCGGCCGGGACTGGCTCGATGATCGGCACTCGATAGTGCCCTTCCAGATCGCGCGCCGCCATCGCCAGCGGTCCGCCGCCGATGATGACGGCTTCCGCACCGGCCCCGATTGCCTCCTCCACCGCCAAGGCAAGCTGTTCCTTCAGTCTTGCCGGATCGGCGATGACCGCAAAAGGATCACCCTCGGTAAAGAAGGAACCTATGAACCGGCTGGAAAGTCCCGCCTTTTCGACCCGTTCCGCAATGGCCCGCTCCAGGGCGGGCGTCGTCGTGGCGACCGCGAAACGCCGGTCCGCCGCGCCCGCTTCATGGAAGCTCGCCTCGCCGATCCCGCAGACGGGAATGGCGGCCAGACGACTCGCCTCGTCGAGGCCGGGATCACCGAAGGCAGCGATAATCGCGCCGTCGAAAACCGCCCCTTCGACAGGCTCATCCGCAAGGATGGTGGAGACGGCGCGCGCGCCGGTCGCAAGCGCCAGCGGCTCGACGATCATGCTTTCCCCGAATGGTGCCGTCCGGCCGACAAAGTCGTGGTGGGGCATGGCGGAGGCGGCGATCGCCACCATCGTGTCGGTGGTTTCCCGATTGGTGTTCGGGTTGATAAGGAGAATACGAGACATGCTGCCCCGAAAGAACGATATGATGGAAAGGGATTATCATGGCTGATCAGGCCGATCAAACGCTTGCAAGGCTTACCGAACTCGGCCTTTGTCTGCCGGAACGCTCGCCTTCCCGCGCCAATTTCCTTCCCTACAAGCGGAGCGGCAATCTGCTCTTCCTCGCCGGGCAGATCTGCGAATGGAACGGCAATCCGCGCTATTTCGGCCCGGTCGCGACGGGCTACGACCTCGCCACGGCCAAGAAGGCAGCCGAGATGTGCGCTTTGAACCTTCTCTTCAATATCCGCGCGGCCGCGGGCTCTCTCGATGGCGTAGCGGAGGTTCTCAGGCTAGGCGCATTCGTTGCCGCACCGGCGGGCTTCGCCGACGGCCCGAAAATTGCCGACGGCGCATCCGAACTCTTCATTGCTCTTTATGGCGATCGCGGTCGCCACGCACGAACGGCAGTCTGCGTCTCAAGCCTACCCGCCAACGCGCTCGTGGAAGTGGACGCCATCGTGGAATTGAAAGATTAAAAATAACGTAGGCCGGACCGATACGCAGCGGCGAGCGTCGGGATATATATCCATCATTCGCATCGCTTTCAGGTTCACCCGAAGCTTCCAGCCTTCATCGAGCATGCGAAGAAGTCCCGCAGACACGAATAGATGCCCGGCCGACAGATCGGTCGGGCACCCAGAGATTACGCGCTGAGCGACTTTGTGAACGGCATCACGCGTATCCGCTTGCCAAGCGCCTTGTAGGCAGCGTTGGCAACCGCGGGACCCACGGGTGGAACACCGGGTTAGCCGATGCCGGTCGGCGGGTTAGCCGAAGCAAGGATGTGGACTTCCACCCTCGGCATGGCGTCGATCCTGAGCGGCGTATAGACATCGAAATTGCCCTGATCGACCTGGCCATCCGTCAGGGTGATCTCTTCGCCAAGGATGGCGCCAAGTCCGAAACCGATGCCGCCCTCGACCTGGGAGCGGACCTGATCCGGGTTGATGGCCAGGCCGCAATCCACCGCTGAGACAATACGCTCCACCTTGATCTGGCCGCTACCGTCGTTCGAGACTTCCGCCACATGGGCGACGACCGAGCCGAAGCTTTCGGCAACGGCAACACCCCGGAAACGACCCTCCGGCCGCAAAAAGCCGCGCGGTCTGTCCCATCGCTCCTATGCCGCCTTATTTCGTTCCTGAACGTGGTGAAAGGTTCGGCCCGCGTCAGAACGCGAGCTGAACCTTCATGGACTTGCTTCGGTCGCCTGCGGCCTCGAACGCAGTGATCGCGTCTTCGAGCGGGAAGGTTCCGGTCAGAAGCGGCTTCAGGTTGACGCGACGCTTGTTGATAAGGGCGACGGCAAGGCCGAACTCCTCATGGAAGCGAAACGTCCCCTTCATCTCAATTTCTTTGGCAACGACCATGTTCTGGGGGATGGAGACGTCGCCGCCAAGACCGAGCTGGACCACGGTCGAGCGGGGCTTCAGAACTTCAAGCCCGGAGCGAACGGCACGCTCGTTTCCTGACGCCTCGAACTGCACATCGAAATAACCCTTGCCGATCGAATAGGCCGAAAGCTGTTCCGGATCGCTTGCGACATTGATGACGCGGTCTGCCCCGATCTCAAGAGCCTTTTCCAGAACCGCGTCCATGACGTCGGTGGCGACGATCTCGCGCGCACCATGAGCACGCGCCGCGATGATGGCCAGCGCGCCGATCGGTCCGCAGCCGGTGACGAGCACGCGCTTGCCGGTGAGCGCTCCTGCCCGATTGACCCCGTGCAGCGCCACAGCGAAGGGCTCGGCCATGGCCGCTTCGTTGATCGAGATGCCGTCGGCCACCTTGTGGCACTGCCACGCCTCGGCGACAAGCCGCTGGCGGAACGCCCCCTGGATATGCGGCATAGGCATGGCGGAGCCGTAGAAGCGCATGTTGAAGCAGTGATTCTGCTGCCCCTTCAAGCAATAGTCGCAGGCATTGCACGGGCGGCTTGGCGAGACCGCCACGCGGTCGCCGACGGCAAGACCCGAGACCCTCTCGCCGAGCACCGTAATCGTGCCGGCCACCTCGTGGCCGAGGATCATCGGCTCGCGCACGCGCACCGTGCCGAAGCCGCCGTGATTGTAATAGTGCAGGTCGGAGCCGCAGATACCGCCCGCTTCGATGGCCACTTCGACCTGTCCGGCTGCGAGTTGCTCGGTCTGCCTCTCCTCGATGCGCAGATCCTTGGCTGCGTGAATGACGACGGCCTTCATGTTCATCTCCTCACAAAACAGGGGTCAGCAGGGCAGCACCGGCAAAATGGGCAGCAAGATTGTCACGCACCAACTTGCCCATAGCCTTGCGGGTCTCGATCGTCCCCGACGCGTGATGCGGCTRCACCAGCACGTTTTCGAGTGTCAGGAAACGGGGATTGAGCTTCGGCTCCCCCTCGAAGACGTCGAGCGCGGCCGATCCAAGCGTGCCGTTCTCCAGCGCCTCGAGTAGAGCTTCCTCGTCGATATTGGAGGCACGCGAGATGTTAATCAGCATGCCATCCGGGCCAAGCGCTTCGATCACCTGCTTCGAGACAATGTGACGGGTGGCCGCGGAAGCGGCGAGCGTCACGAACAGGAAGTCAGCGTGCACGGCGAGCTCAACCGGATCGGCGATGAAGGTCAKCCCCTCCGCATAGGGTTTTGCCGACACGTCGCTATAGCCGATGTCCATGTCGAAGCCCTTGAGGCGCTTGGCCACCTCGAAGCCGATGCGGCCGAGACCGAGCACGCCCGCCCTTCGTCCCCAGACGCGACGCTTCAGCGGATAGAGGCCCCTCGCCGCCCAGCTTCCGTCCTTCACCCAGGTTTCCGCACCGATCATGCCGCGCGATTGGCAGAGCATCATCGCGATGCCGAGATCAGCGACATCGTTGGTCAGGACATCCGGCGTGTTGGTGACGCGGATGCCGCGCTCGCTGCAAGCCGCCAGATCGACAGCATCGTAACCGACTCCATAGACGGAGATCACCTCAAGTTTCGGAAGCCTGCGGATCAGCTCGGCCGAGGCGCCGAGTTCACCGCGTGTGGCGATGGCGCGGATGCCGGGTGCATGTTGCCGCACAAAGGAATCGCGGTCCTCGGCCTCATAGAGCTTCCTGACCTCATATTGCGCTTCAAGCTCGACAAGGTCCCATTCCGGGTAAGGTCCCACGAGCAAGACTTCGGGTTTGGTCATCGTCTCCTCCATCAGATTTCCTGGTTGCCATGGCGCGCCGCCATGGATGCAATGCGGGCCATCGCCACCGAGACGATCCGCTCCAGCGGCTGGTCGATCTCGACCGTCACCACGTCGCCTTCATCGGCGGGGAGTTCGAGCGTCGCGAGCTGACTGTCGAGCAGTGAAAGCGGCATGTAATGGCCCTTGCGGCTGCTCATCCGGGCAGCCAGCATCGTCCTCGTTCCCTGAAGGAATACGAACGTCACGGGCTGCCGTGCCTTCGCGCGCAGAAGATCGCGGTAGGACCGTTTCAGGGCGGAACAGGAGAGCACCGTGTCGCCATCTGCCGCAAGCTCGGCCCCCAGCGTTTCCAGCCAGGGCCAGCGATCGGCATCCGTCAGCGGAATCCCGGCGCTCATCTTCTCGACATTGGCCGCGGGGTGCCGGCTGTCGCCTTCGATGAATCTGTAGCCGAGATTGGAGGCGAGCAGCTTGCCGAGCGAAGTCTTGCCGCAGCCCGAGACACCCATCACGACCAGCGGGCCGATCTGCCTGGATGCCCTAGAGAGAGGTGGTGATGCCGCCATCGACATAGAGCGTGTGTCCGTTCACGAAGGAGGAAGCCTTGCCGGAAAGGAAGACGGCCGCACCGACCAGTTCCTCAACATTGCCCCATCGGGCCGCCGGCGTGCGCTTTTCCAGCCAGGAGGAGAATTCCTGGCTGTCGACCAGAGCCTGATTGAGCGGCGTCTTGAAATAGCCCGGCGCAATCGCATTGATCTGCAGGCCGTGCTTAGCCCAGTCGGTCGCCATGCCACGGGTCAGGTTCTTCACCGCACCCTTGGTTGCCGTGTAGGGCGCGATGCCGGGACGGGCAAGTTCGCTCTGTACCGAGGCTATGTTGATGATCTTGCCGCGTCCTCGTCCGATCATGTGGCGGGCCACCGCCTGCCCGACATAGAAGACGCTGGAGATGTTGGTCTTCAACAACTGCTCCCAACGGTCTGCGGGAAAGTCCTCCAGCAGCGTGCGGAACTGCATGCCGGCATTGTTGATCAGGATATCGATCGTACCGATATCCTGCTCGATGGCATCCACTCCGAGCTTCACCGCCTCGCCGTCCGTCACGTCGAAATCGCAAATCGATACGGTCGCGCCGATTTCCTCCAACTGGCGGGCGGCGGCCTCCAGCTTGGCCTTGTCCCGGCCGTTCAGCACGACGGCCGCGCCGTGCTCCGCAAGTCCCTTGGCCAACGCAAGGCCGATGCCCTGCGACGAGCCGGTCACAAGCGCACGCCGGCCCGAAAGATCAAACAATGGGAAGCTCATCACTCACTCCTGTTTCGACAGAGTAGGTCAGATATCGACGACCAGTCCCTTGGCCTTCAGCACCGGTTCCAGCTTGCTCACTTCGATGACGGATTTGCCCTGCTTGTAAGCCTCGATATAGCCGGCTTCGGCATCTTCACGGGCCTGCGAGAGCCTTGCCGCTTTCTGGGCCTCATCGCGGCGAACGACGACCAGCCCGTCCGCGTCACCGACGATGATGTCGCCCGGATTGATGATCTCGCCGCCAACAATGACAGGATCGTTGAGCGCGCCGAGCGTTTCCTTGACCGTACCCTTGATGCAGACGCTCAAAGAGAAGACCGGAAAGCCGAGTTCTCTGAGCTGCAAGGTGTCGCGCACGCCGGTATCCGTCACCAGCCCGCCGATACCCTTGGCGAGGCAGGCATTGGCGAGGACATCGCCGAACGAGCCGGCTTCCTCGTACTCGCCGGCCGATACCACGATGATATCGCCCGGCTTGGCATAGTTGATCGCAAGCTGAAGCATGATGTTGTCGCGGGGGGCGCATTTGACCGTGAACGCCGGACCGCAGAGCTTCATTCGGTAATCCACTGGCTTGAGGCGGGAAGACAGCGCCCCTTTGCGCCCCTGCGCCTCATGGATGGTCGCCGGAGAGAATTTCGCGACGGCTTCGATGTCGCCCTTGCTCGGACGTTGAGCGATATCTTTGATATGAATCATGAAAAACTCCCATGGTTGAAGGGACGGCGGAAAGATCCCGCCGTCTGCAATGATCGGTTTGCCGTTATGGAGCTCGCCTGAGCGGATAGGCCGCTTAGGGGATCGGATCGAACTTGAGTTCCGAGAGCGGCACCACCTTTTCAGTGCGGCTCATCTTGTATTCTGTGTCCGGGCCGAGCCACTTGTCCCAGATCTTGTTGATCTCGCCGTCCGCATCGAGCTTACGGAGAACCTCGTTGACCTTGGCGGTCAGCTTCGGATTATCCTTGGCCATGCCGATGCCGATCGGCTGGAAGAGCATCGGCTCTTCGATCATCCGCATTTCCTTGCCTCGGGTCTTGGATTCGTTGACGAACTTGGTCATCGTCATCGTATTTCCGACGATGCCGCGCGCCTTGCCCTGCTGGACAGCGAGATAAGCGGAGGCTGTGTCCTGGAAGGTTAGCGGCTCGGACTTGTTGAGCTTGACGGAAAGTTCCGACGTCGAACCCTTGCTGGAAGCGATACGCTGTCCGACGTAATCCGCCTTCTTGGTGCCGGGATCATCCACCGGAACGATCAGCATTTCCTTGGCCAGATAGTAGGGATCGCTGAATTGTATCTGTTCGGCCCGACTCTGCGTATAGGCGAGATTGGCGACCGCCAGGTCCACGCGTCCGAGCTTGACTTCCGGAACGCGTGCCTCGACCGAGACGGGCTTGATTTGAGCCTCGACGCCCAGTTCCCTTGCGATGGCGTTACAAAGATCGACATCGAAGCCGACCATCTCACGGCTCTTCGGGTCCGGCGCGGCAAACGGCGGAACGTCCGCGAATGTTGCGCAGCGTAGCGTCTTGTTCTCCAATATGGTGTCGAGCTGATCCGCCTTTGCCGGAACCGCTGCCGTCGAAGCCGCGAGTGCAAAAGTGAAAGTGAGGCATTTCCAGTTCATTGCTGTTCTCCTTGGTTTTTATGAGTTCAATTAGTGTCTGAGATCGGCGAGAAACCGCTGGGCACGAGGATGCCGGGGGTTCTTGAAGAACTCCTCCGGCGCCGCCGTCTCAAGGATCTCTCCCGCATCGATGAACCAGATCCGGTCCGCGACCTCCCGTGCAAAGCCCATCTCATGGGTGACGCAGAGCATCGTCATACCCTCCGCCGCGAGGCTCTTCATGACGGCGAGCACCTCGCCAACCATTTCGGGATCGAGCGCGCTGGTCGGCTCGTCGAAGAGCATCACGGGCGGTTCCATGGCAAGCGCCCGCGCGATCGCGACACGCTGCTGCTGGCCGCCGGAAAGCTGGCCGGGATAGGCCTCGGCCTTGTCGGCAAGACCGACCCGGTCCAGCAGCCTGAGAGCCTTGTCGCGTGCAACGTCCCGCGCAACCCCCTTCACCCGGATGGGCGACATGGAAATATTCTCCACCACCGAGAGATGCGGGAAGAGATTAAAGCTCTGAAACACGAAGCCGACGCGGCTGCGCAGGTTGTTCAGCTCCTTCGCGCGCATCTGCGCATGGATGTTCCTGCCATCCAGCGTGATCGAGCCACTGTTGATCTCTTCGAGGCGGTTGATCGTACGGATGAGTGTCGACTTGCCGGAACCGGACGGCCCGCAAATGACTACGACCTCGCCCCGCGCCACATGCGCATCGATATTCTTCAGGACCTGATAGTTGCCATAGCTCTTGCAGACCTGTGAAAGCTGGATCGTCTGCACGTCCTGGGGTGTTGGAACCGACGCGGTCATAGCTGCTCCGTAATGATTTTGGAGGGAGCCGTGATCGCTTCTGGGGCGTCGCTCTCACGGAAGCCGGTGCGCCGACGGGCGATACGCCGCTCAAGCAGATTTGCGACATATGTCAGCGACCAGCAGATGACGTAGTAGACAATTGCCAGGATCAGGAAGACCTGGAAGGGCTGCGTCAGGAGCTGGTTGTTCACCTGGTTCGCGGCAAAGGTCAGGTCCGGCACGTTGATCACATAGCCGAGTGTCGTGTCCTTGATGGTGGATACAAAGGTCGAGATGATGCTCGGGATCATATTGTAGAGCGCCTGCGGCAGGATGACATAACGCATCGCGCTGGAATAGCTGTGCCCCAGCGCGCGCGCCGCATCCATCTGGCCCGGCCCGAGCGCGAGGATGCCAGCGCGCACGACCTCGCTCATGAATGCGCCCTGATAGATGATAAGTGTCGTCAGCATCGTGATGAAGCTCGGCACATCCGCGCCGGTCCACAATGGAACGAGAAAATAGCTCCACAGAATGAGCATCAGCAACGGTACGCCACGGGTGAAATAGACGAKGGCGGTTACCGGCCAGCGAAGCACCCGCCAATTCGAGATCCGGGCAAGCGCCATCAGAATGCTGACGGGGAAGGCGAGCGCAATGCTCAGCGCCGAAAGGATGAGCGTGTTCGCAARCCCTCCCAGAGGGCCGTTGGGATACTGGCCGATGAGCAGCAGGAGCCAGTAATCCTTGATGATCGCGATCATGTCCTGGATCATGCCGGCGCCCTCCGGACAGGGTTGGCGCGGAAGGAGAGATAGGCTCCAACCCCCATGATCAGCAGTGAGAAGAAGAGATAGAGGACGGTCGCGATGAGATAGACCTCGAACGTTCGGAAGCTCAGGTTTTCGACTTCCTTGACGGCATGCGTCAGTTCGGGGGCGCCGATGAGAACGCCAAGGCTGCTGTTCTTGAACAAGGATGTGCTGTGATTGATGAGCGGCGGCAAAGCGTTGCGTACACCTTGAGGCATGATGACGAAACGCATCGCCGACCCATAGCTGTGGCCCAGCGCGCGGGCCGCTTCCATCTGGCCCGGATTGATCGAACGTACGCCTGAACGCAGGTCCTCGCTGAAATAGGCCGCTTGGCAGAGCCCAAGGCCGATAACGGCRAAGATCGCCTCCGCATTGTGTGCAGAAAGCCAGCTTGTCAGCCCGCTCGGCAGCAGCGTGAATATACCGAAGTACCAAAGCATGAGCTGTACGAGCGTCGGAACGTTGCGATGATAGGAAACGTAAGCCGCGACCAGCGGATCGCCGAAGCGAAATGGCGACAGGCGAATGGCAAGAAGGATGAGCGCAAGCGACATCGCAAGCAACCAGGAACCGGCATAGATGATGAATGTCATCTGGATGCCGTGCAGAAGCATCGAGACATATTCCGGATTGCTCAGAATTGCTGAAAGGTCGAAACCACTCACGCGGCCTTACCTCCGGATCCGCCGGCCGACGCGTAGGGAAGCTGCGGCTTTGCCGTCTGGAGCCCGCCCATGACCTGCAGCGTCGGCGTAATCTCCATATGTCCGACATTCATGGCGACGGGCGCCGAAATGGCAAATGCGATGGCATCGGCGATGTCGGATGCCTGAGGCAGCTCGAAACCATCGATGAAGCGCTCGCGCACGCTCGGATCATTGCCATGGACATGGTTGAATATATCCGTCGCAACCCGTCCGGGGCAAATCTCCGTCACCCTCACCCGTTTTCCGAAAGCATCGAGGCGCAGCTGGTTGGACAGCATCGCAACGCCGGCCTTGCTGGCATGGTAGGTCGAGTTTCCGCCGAAATTGTAGTTGCCGGCGATCGACGAAATATTGACGACGTGGCCGCGATCCCGCGCCACCATGCCCGGCACCACCATGCGGCAAAGGTGCAGCACAGCCCTGAGGTTGACGTCGATTAGGAGATCGATGTCGCCTTCGTCGGCCTCGAGGAACTTCTTGGGTCGGTCGACGCCGGCATTGTTGACAAGGATATCGAACTCCACCTCACTCGTAAGCTTCGCCAGAGCTGCCCGATCGGTCACGTCGATGGCATGGGCAATACATCCCGTGCGCTCCGCAAGCCGGCTAAGCGCATCCGCATTCCGCGCGATCGCATGTACCTCCAGACCCTCGCGGCAAAGCCGCTCCACCACGGCGGCGCCTATGCCGGAAGAGGCGCCTGTGACGAGTGCGGTCCTGTAGTCTGAGAATGGCATGTCTGTCCCCTATGGTTGACGAGACATTAGTGAAGCTTTCATGGCTTGCCTAAGACCGATTTTTTTTGGACCAATAAGCAACTTGTATGGACGTCCCATCCATCTGAAAGATCACCGAAAGCCTGTCACAAAGTGTGCTACCTGGCGGAAGCGATTTCCGGCCGCTCTACCACGCTTCTCAGAAAAACCGCGTCTATCGAATAGGCGATGAACTGGTGGCCGGCCCGAGCGCTTGCGTTCAGCGCATCGGGCGATGGCGTCACCACATGCTGTCCGTGGGCGACCTTGGCGGCGCGCGAGCGTTCGCAGACTTTTTCGATCACCGCCTTGAAATCGGGATGATCGAATTCGCCGATCAGCCCCATGGATGCCGAAAGGTCGTAGGGCCCGATGAAAATCGCATCCAGGCCCGGCACGGCAAGTATCTCGTCTATATGCGCAACCGCATTGATGTGCTCGATCATGGCGACGACGAGCGGGCCTCTCGCCTCCCCGCCGCGATATCGATCGAAATCCCGCCCGAAAAGATTGGCGCGGGAAAATCCGACCCCGCGCGTGCCCGCGGGCGGCCAGGCGCATGCCGAGATGAGGCCCGACAATTGCTCGGCTGTTTCGATCATCGGCAGGATGATACCGCCGGCGCCGGCGTCCAGTGCCTGCTTGCAGTCTTTCGCGGTAGCCTCGGCAACACGTGCCAACGGCAGCGTACCCCCGAGTTCARGCGCCCGGAAGAGGTCAGGCAGCACCTTGCTGCCCATCGTGCCGTGTTCCAGGTCGACGGCCACCCAGTCATAACCTGCCCGGCCGAGGATCTCGGCCACCGAACTGTCAGGGATCTGCATCCAGCTTCCAATGGAAGCCTCACCCTGCGCAAGCTTGCGGCGGACCTCTTGTATGTGGGCATATCTGTTCATTCGAAAACCTGTGAAATGGAAAGGATRGCGGGCTAGACGACCGGGGTCGGCAATTCGGTTCCGGCGAAGTGAGCATCCAGGTTGGCCAGCACCAGGGTCGCCATTTCCCCCCGGGTTTCATGCGTGGCTGCCCCTATATGCGGAGCGAGGACCACATTCTGCATTCCGATGAGTTCCTGGGGCACGTGGGGTTCGTTTTCGAACACGTCGAGCGCCGCCCCCCTCAACCCGCCGGAGGTGAGAACATCGACCAGCGCCTTTTCGTCGACCAGCGATCCCCTGGATATATTGACGAGCACACCATTGGTGCCAAGGGCTTCGAGCACGCCACGGTCGATCACATGCCGCGTTTCAGGCGTCGCGGCCGCGGCAACGATCAGGACATCGCAGGCCCTGGCCAGAGATAGYGGCGAGGAATGATACTCATAGGCAACGTCCGGCTGCTTCCCCCGGCCGCAATAAGCTATATCGGCATTGAATGCTTCCAGGCGGATGGCGATCGCCTTGCCGATCCGACCGAGGCCATAGATGCCGTATCGCCGCCGCGACGCCTTGTTGCTCAAGGGCATCTCGCCGCTTTTCCATTGACCGGACCGCACATAATTGTCGGCCCGGACGAGCTGGCGCAGAACAGCGATGGAAAGGCCGATGGCGAGATCCGCCACGTCCTCCGTCAGCACATCCGGCGTATTGGTTACCCGAAAACCCCGCGCGCGCGCCTGATGAAGATCGACCTTGTCGAAGCCCACGCCGTTGATCGCTACGATCTCCAGATTGGGAAGTGCCGCTGCCAGTTCATGCGAAACGCCGAGATGTCCGCCGGTCACGATCGCCTTGATGGCACCGCGCTCGGCCTGAAGAAACGCCTGCTTGTCTGAAATCTCGTACCAGCGGTGGACGCGGAACCGCTTTTGCAGTTCCGCCTCCATCTGCGGCGTGAGCGGATACATCTGCAGAAGGCCCGCCTTCATCTTCCCCTCCTCACCCGCGTCCGACGAACGGCATTGCGGTCGCCATGACGGTCATCGTCAGCACGTTTGCCTCCAGCGGCAGCGACGCCATATACACGACGGCCTTGGCGATGATGCTCACATCGATGGTCGGCTCCATCGCGGTGCTGCCATCGGCTTGCAGAACGCCTGTCGCCATGGCGCGTGTCATCTCGGTGCTGGCATTGCCGATATCGATCTGGCCGCATGCAATGTCGAACGGACGGCCATCCAGCGCCGCCGATTTCGTGAGGCCGGTGATCGCATGCTTGGTCGCCGTATAAGGTGCTGAACGCGGACGCGGCGTGGTGGCGGAAATCGAGCCGTTGTTGATGATGCGGCCGCCCTGCGGCGTCTGCGCCTTCATCTGGCGGAACGCTGCCTGCGTGCAGAGGAACGCACCGGTCAGGTTCGCGCTGACCACCGCATCCCACGTCTCGAACGGCAGATCCTCGATATGGACGGCCGGGGCCGACATGCCGGCATTGTTGACCAGGAGATCCAGGCGGCCGAACCGATTATTCACATGGGAGAAAAGTTCCTCGACATCTGCCGGCTTGGAAATGTCGGCCGGAACGGCCAGAACACGGTCCGAATATCCATTCCATTCGGACGCGACCGCTTCAAGAACCTCCCGGCGGCGGCCGGTAATCGCGATGCTGTAGCCATCTTCCAGCAGGGCGGCCGAGATAGCCTTGCCGATCCCGGTGCCGCCCCCCGTCACCAGCGCAATCCTCGCCGTGCTCATGCTGTTTTCCCCTCGAATTCGTCCTCGACATGCGCCTCGATGATCTCGGTAAAGGATGTTTCCGCCCTGAAACCGAGAGACAGGGCTAGCTGCGGGTCATAGTCCTCCGCCCAACCGTCTACGATCCTGATGATCCGTTCGTCGGGCACCCGCTTGATGAGAGCGACCGCCTTCTCTCCCGCGAAGGCACGCAGGGCCTCGATCTCATCTGCAACGGTCGCCGAAAGGCCCGGCATGATGAGGTTGCGCCGGGCACCCAGGTCGGAGAGATCGATGGATGCCGCATGCAGGAGAAAGCCGACGGCCGACCGGGGGCTCGCGAACCAATGCCGGACTGTGTCAGCGACCGGAAGGATCGCTTCCTGTCCCACTAGCGGTTCGCGCAGGATGTTCGAGAAGAAGCCGGAGGCGGCTGCATTCGGCTTGCCGGGACGGATGCAGATCGTCGGAAGGCGGATGCTGACGCCGTCGAAGAAACCACGGCGGCTGTAATCAGCCAGAAGCAGTTCCACAATCGCCTTTTGCGTTCCGTAGCTCGTCAGYGGCGCCGTCAGGAACTCGTCGCCGATGCGTTTCGGAAAGGGAGAGCCGAATACGGCGAGCGAGGAGCAGAACACCACGCGCGGGCGATATCCGCTCTTTTGGTGTTCCAGGCGGATCGCCTCGAACAGCAAGCGTCCGCCGTCGAGATTGATGAGATAGCCTTTCTCGAAATCCGCTTCCGCCTCTCCAGAGACCACAGCGGCGAGATTGAAGATCACGTCGGGCCGTTTCTCGACGAGCGCGGCAGCCACACCCGCTTGCGAAAGATCGCTCCGCTCGACATTGAGCTTGCCGCCGAAACCTTTCGGCGCCGCCGGCTCGAAAATGTCGGTCAGGGTCATCTCGGTGATTTTCGCACCATTTATCTCACCGTCCGCGACGAGCCGCTGCGTCATTTTGCGGCCGATCATTCCAGCTGCGCCGATTACGAGGATATGCATGTTTCACCTTTGATTTCTGTCGGCAGAGCCGGTTCGACTTGATTGTCAGTCCTCGTCGCCCTGGAACACGACCTCGCGGCGGCGCATGACGGCAGGCAAAGCCATCATGATCACGACGATGACGGATAGGGAGAGCAGGGCCGCGCTGATCGGATGAGTGACGAAGGTCGAGAAACTTCCTTGGGAGATCAGCAGGCTGAGGCGCATGTTCTGCTCGAGCAGCGGTCCCAGCACGAAGCCCAGCACCAGGGGCGCGGGCTCGCAGCCGATCTTGCGCAGGAAGAACCCGACGATCCCGAATATTCCGCAGAACAGAACGTCGACGATGCTGTAGGAAAACCCATATGCTCCGATCGCGCAGAACATCAGGATAGCCGGACACAGGAAGCGATAGGGAATGCCGAGAAGGCGTACCCAGATGCCGATCAGCGGCAGGTTCAGGACGAGCAGCATCAGGTTGCCCAGCCACATGCTGGCGATCAGTCCCCAGAAAAGGTCCGGACGCGACTGCATGACCTCGGGTCCGGGCGTGATGCCCTGGATCATCATGGCGCCTACCATCAGCGCCATCAGGCCGTTCGCGGGAATACCGAGCGTCAGGAGCGGGATGAAGGAGGTCTGCGCGCCGGCATTGTTCGCGCTTTCCGGGCCGGCCAGCCCTTCGATCGCGCCGTTGCCGAAGCGGGCGGGGTTCTTGGAGATCTTTTTCTCCAGTGCATAGCTGGCGAAGGAACTCATGATGGCGCCGCCGCCGGGAAGCACGCCGAGGAAGGAGCCGAGCGCCGTGCCGCGCAGGACGGCGGGAAACGCCTGCCTGAGATCCTGCCTCGTGGGCATGAAGGATCCGGTCTTTGCCGTTCCGATATCCCGCTCCACGCCCTGCTGGAGATTGATGAGAATTTCGCTGACGCCGAGAAGGCCGATAGCGAGTACGACGAAATCGATGCCGTCGAAAAGCTCGGCCATGCCGAACGTGAAGCGCTGCTCGCCCGATGTCGGGTCGATGCCCACGAGGCTCAGCCCGATGCCGAAGGCGACCATGCCAACGGCCTTGATCGGAGAGCCGCTCGACAGAAGCACGGCGAACAGAAGCCCGAATATCACGAGGCTGAAATAATCCGCCGGACCGAAGGCGAGCGCAACCGCCGAAAGAGGCTTCGCGACGACAACGATGAGAACGGTCGCTACCGTGCCCGCGAAGAAGGAACCGAGCGCGGCGGTGGCGAGCGCAACCCCTGCCCTTCCCTGCCTGGCCATCGCATACCCATCCAGGCAGGTGACGACGGAAGAGGATTCGCCGGGCAGGTTGACGAGGATCGCCGTGGTGGAGCCGCCGTACTGGGCCCCATAGAAAATGCCGGCCAGCATGATCAAGGCGGCCGTGTCCGGCATCGTATAGGTGATGGGTAGCAGCAGGGCGACGGTCGCCGAAGGACCGATGCCGGGCAATATTCCGATCATCGTGCCGAGGGTGACGCCCAGCAGGCAATAGAAGAGGTTGACCGGGGTTACGGCGACGCCGAAGCCGAGCGCGATATGGGAAAGGAGATCGGTCATGGCAGCAGCGGTATCCTCTGCCCGAGGCCAACGACGAAGATGAGGATGCAGGCGGCGATGAGAGCTGCGGCAAGCAGAAGAACTTCCAGAGGCCTGATCCTGCCGTAGGCGATGCAGGCGAGCACGATCAGGAACAGAGCCGCGCCGAGGAAGCCCACCCGCTCTATCAGTAGGGCAAAACCGATGATCCCGGCGACAGCCAGGAAGGGTCGGACCTTCGGCGCCACCCAGGCTTCCGACTGCGTCTCGCTCCAGAAATCCTGCGCCAGCAGCAGAATGCCGAGGCAGAGCATCAGCGCGGCAATGATCGTCGGCATGTAGCCGGGGCCGGGCTGGAAATTGGTGCCCATGCCGAGATTGCGCGAACCGACGTAGAAGCAGGCCGCGACGAGAACGAAGAACACGCCGGACAGCATATTCGCCGTGACTTTGGATGGGCTTTTCTTGTCGGACATGGCTCTCCTCCTCCCTGTTTTTCGCTCCGGCGTATGGAAGCGCCGGAGCAACCGAATTTCGAAGAGAACCGGATCAATCCGACCAGACGCATCCTTTGGACCGCATCATCTCGTAGCGGTCTTCGATATCCATCCTGCCCTGGCGGTGCAGCTCCATCATGTGGTTCTCGTGATCGTCGCGTTCCCGGCAGGCCTTGACCAGCTTGGCGATATCCTTCTCCCGAACGACGACCACGCCGTCGTCATCGCCGCAGACGATGTCGCCGGGGCTGATCAGCTCACCGCCGACGACCACCGGATGGTTGATCGTGCCGAGCGTGTCCTTGGACGTCCCCTTCATGCAAAGCCCGAGAGAGAAGACCGGGAAGCCGATCTCGCGAAGGCCTTTGCCATCGCGCACCGCGGCGCTGACCACGAAGCCAACGATGCCCTTGCCGATGCAGGCCGCGGCCAGCACGTCGCCGAAACCGCCCTGGTTCGGATTGTCGCCACCGTCGATCACCAGAACGTCGCCCGGCTTGGCGAGGTTGATCGCTTCGAAGATCATCAGGTTGTCGCCGATATGGCATTTGGCGGTGATCGCCGGTCCGCAAACCTTCAGGCCCGGCTTGATCGGCTTGATGCGATAATCGAGAGCGCCGAGCTTGCCCTGCGCTTCATGAATGGTCGCCGGGCTGAACTTGCTGATTGCCTCGATATCGGCTTTCGACGGCCTTTCGAAATTGCGGATGACATGCGCCATGGTTCGGTTCCTTTTCAATAGGGATGGTCGAGCCGCATTGCGGCCCAGACCGGCGTTGTTCATGAGGTGGGAGAACGGCTGTCGCAGCCGGTTATTTGGTCCAGGGCTTGCTTTTCCAGAGCTCGGCCAGGTTCGCATTGCCCTGCTTCAAGGCCTCGGCGAACTCACCCTGGGTCAACGGCAGCATGATCAGCTCGCGCTTCTTTGCTTCGGCTGTGTAATCCGGATCGTTGAGCGCCTTCTGGAACGCGTCGAGCAGCTTGGCCTCGACATCGGCGGGCAAGCCCTTCGGCGCGCCGAACCCGGCCAAAAGGTTGAATTGCACGTTGTAGCCTGCCTCCTTGAAGGTCGGCACATCGGGAGAAAGCGGAGAGCGCGTCGCACCCGACGTTGCAAGGACACGCAATTCACCCGAACGATGGTCGGCGAACACCTCGTTGAGGTTCATGAAACCGAGGGTCACATGATTGCCGAGCATCGCGAGCCTTGCTGGCCCTCCGCCGTTGAAGGGCACGAAATTGAGCTTGATGCCCGCCGCCTCCTCGAAGAGCAGGGCGGTGATCTGGCTCGGATGACCGACGCCCGTCACGCCCACCACGACGGGATTTGCCTTGGCGGCATCGACGAACTCCTGCACTGTCTTGATCGGCGAGGCCTTGTTGACCGTCAGCGCAAGATCGCCGCCGATCTGGTTCGCCAGCGGCGTGAAAGCGTCCTCCTTGTAGCTCGCATTGCCCTGAACGATCGGCGAATACATGGACGGGAAATTCAAGGCGCCGATCGTGTAGCCGTCTGGCTTGGAGTTGGCGATGTAGGTCGCGCCGATCAGGCCACCCGCTCCTTCGCGGTTCTCGACCACGACCGATGTGCCGAGGTATTTTTCGAGATAGGGCACCAGCGCCCGCGACTGGATGTCGGTTCCGCCTCCTGCGGGATAGCCGACGATCAGAGTGACAGGACGTTCGGGATATTCAGCCACCGCTCCACCGGCAACCAGTACCCCAACAGCAGACATCAAGCCGAATAGAACCTTCCTCGCGTGCATATCTTTTCCTCCCTGGATACGCTTTGATCGCAAGCTAGGGAAAAGAAATCACGGACACCAATATTGAGTTTTCAAACTACCTATAGAGATCGTTTATAGGTCTGACGCGCCTGGCCCCGCGACCTTCCGCAGCAAATCCCTGAACAGGATGAACGTACGATCGTCCATATCCTTGCTCCTCAGAAGATGGACCGAACGATAAATGACCGGATCGACGATATGAGCGGCCTTCAACTGCCCGGCCTCATATTCCTGACGTATCGAATTCCACGATAGGATCGAGGCGCCCATTCCGGCGCTGACGGCCCGCTTGATGGTATCCTGCCCATCGATCTCCATTGTCACGTTAAGTGAAATTCCGGCGCGCTCCGCGGCATTGTCGATGGAGACACGAAGCGGATTATCCCTCGGTGGCAGGATAAGATCGAGCTTCGCTGCGGCATTCAGCGGGATCGATTTGCCGATCGGTTTAGCCGACACCGCAAACAGGCTCTCATTGACGATAAGATCGTCGGCCGCGTCGGCCGCACCCACGAGAGCTACGGCCATATCGACCCTTCCAAGGCTGATCAGGCGAAGCGACTCTTCGTTTCTCGCTTCGATGACGCGAAGAAACACCTTGGGCATGAACGCCGCGACCTCGCTGATGATACGGGGCGTGAACGCGGTGGCCCAGGATGGAACGAGGCTGAGCCGGATCACCCGCTCGTCCAGTTCGCCAATCGCCCTTATCTCCGTTTCCGCCTGCCGAACCCTTTCGACGATAGCGCGCGCGTGCGACAGGAGAAGCTCGCCTTTCTCGGTCGCCTGCACCCCGCGCGCCAACCTGTGGAGGACAGGAAATCCGACGAGCCTTTCAAGTTCCGTGATGTGATGGCTGAGCGCCGGCTGTGCGATCCCGAGCTGCCTCGCCGCCGCCGACATCGAACCGCAATCGGCAATCGCCACCAGATATCGCAGCCTCCGCAGATCCAACATCCCCTTGGCTCCTCCCCTGTTGGCTTGGACCGGGAACCGGTCACGCCTCATTCTGACACGRCGTCCTCCGTGCAGGAACACCTTATCGCTTCCCCACCCTGCCTGCCCGCGATGGGGTCAGACAAGTTTCTTATGGCTGCGTCCGTGGGCTTTTCTACCCCGGTCCGCCGTGACACGGTCAGCCAGAGGATGGGGAGCGGGATGGACCCGAAATTGGGAATATTGCTCAAGCTGACGGCAATGTTGGCATTCACGGTCATGTCCGCCTGCGTGAAGGGTTTGAACGGCTCCATCCCGATCGGTGAAGTCATCTTCGCCCGGGCGTTTTTCGCGCTTCTCCCGCTTTGCCTCTGGCTATGGCTTTCCTCGCTGCAGGTGAAGGCCCTGGCCAGGGCTAACATTCCCAGCCTGCTCGCCGGCAGCTTCGCCGGACTGGGCGGGATGTTCTTCGGGTTCCTGGCCCTGGCCTATCTGCCGCTGGTGAACGTGACGGTGCTCAGCTACACGACGCCATTGTTCACCATCATGCTTGCCGCGTTTCTTCTGGGAGAAACCGTGCGCATCTACCGGTGGTCCGCCGTCCTCGTGGGGTTCATCGGAGTTTTCGTGACCCTGTCGCCCGATCTGCTCGCCTTCAATCCGGCAGGCGGCGTCCATCAGATCGACAATTCGACGATGATCGGGATGGCTCTCGCGCTCGCCGGAGCGCTTTGCGCCGCCTTCTCTTCCATTGCCATCAGACGGCTGAACAGCATCGAGCAACCGGTCCGCATCGTCCTCGTCTACACGCTGACCGGCATGATCGTCGGCTTTGCCACCATCGGCCTGGGCTGGAAAATGCCCGATATGACGCAAGGCCTGCTGCTCGTCGGCTGCGGGCTTGCGGGCGGCATCGGGCAAATCACCATGACGCTCAGCCTGCGGCACKCCCAGGCCTCGCTCCTTGCACCCTTCGATTACACGACGATGATCTGGGCAATCGCCCTTGGCTACATCTTCATGGCAGAAGTGCCGACGTCGGCGACCATTCTCGGAGCCCTGATGGTCATCGCCGCTGGTCTCTTCGCCATGTGGCGCGAAAGCCGGTTCGCACGGCAGACCATCAGGGAGCGGCGAACATGACCTGTTCGGCGATCCGTTTCCTGCGGATGCGCTGCTCCCTCCACAACGTAAAAAGTCCGGCAGCCACGACGATGGCGGCGCCGATGAGCGTACTCGCCGCCGGTACCTGGTCCATGAGGGCATAACCGATCAGGAGAGCCCAGATCATCGACGTGTAATCGAAAGGCGCGAGAAGCGATGCTTCCGCATAGCGGAGGCTCAAGGTCACCAGAATTTGTGCGATCCCGCCGACTAGGCCGGCGCCTATCAGCAACGTCCATTGCCAGGCGGTTGGCATTTCCCAGCCCAATCCGATGCTCGCAAGGCCGATAACGGTCGTGAACATGGTGAAGTAGAATATGATCGCGCCGGTGTTCTCGGTCTGCGTTAAATGCCTGATCTGGATCATCGAAACGGCGGAAAAGAAGGCGGCGGAAAGCCCGAAAATGCCGCCGATCAATGCTGCGCCGCCTTCGGAAGAGATGTGCCAGGGAGCGTGCGGCGACAGAATTATCAGAATGCCGCTGAGCCCTACCATGACCGCCGTCCAGCGGTAGATGCGCACCACCTCCTTGAGAAGGAGTGCCGCAAGCATGACCGTGAAGAGCGGGGTCGCATAGCTGATCGCCGTCGCATCCGCCAGGGGAAGGTAGGTCAGCGCCAGGTAGCTGAAGATCATTCCGCCGCTCCCCGAGAAGCTCCTCACAAGGTGCCCGCCGATATGATTGGTGGCGATCTCCTTCCGAAATCCGCCTTGCGAGATCATCCAGATACAAAGCGGCAACAGAGCGATGGCCGAGCGGAAAAAGATGACCTGGCCGATCGGAATATCTCCCTTGAGCCCGCTGATGCAGGCGCCCATCAGCACGAGGGCAAGCGCTGCAGAGATCTTGAGGAGAATACCTTTGCGAGAGTCCATTCTTCATTTCCCTGTCGGCCACTCCACCCTTTCAGCATGCCGATCCCCGATCTCAAACCTGAAAACGGTGTCCATAGAAACTTCGTCTGACCCCATCAGCGCCACACGCGTGGTAGCAATCGTCAAAGAGATGAATGCGTGAAATGGAGTCCTATCTGTTGCCGCTTCGTCGATGAAAAAGATGTCGAGAGCCGGAAATGGATCTGGATAAGATCAAGAAACTGATAGAATTCGTCGGCGCATCACGAGTGTCCGAATTGACCGTCACCGAAAACGGCACCTCGGTTCGGATCGTGCGTGAGGACAAGACGACCTCCCCGTTGCACCATGCCCCGCAAGCAGCGGAGACGGAGCCTGCTCCCAAATCTGCGGGCGAAGAACTAGCCAACTCCCCTGCTCCGGTGATCTCTCCGTCCAAGGTCGTCGCCGCGCCATCCTTCGGCCTCTTCCATCGCGCCCCAAGTCCGGGTTCGCCTCCCTTCGTCGAGATCGGCGATCGGATCGAGGCCGGGCAGGAGCTCTTCATCATCGAGGCGATGAAGGTCTTCAGCACCGTCAGGGCCGAACGTGGCGGAAAGGTCGCGAGGTTTCTTGCCGATGATGGCGAGGACGTCGAGCTGGGTCAGCCGGTGCTGGAGCTCGAATGATGGATTTGTCACCGATCAAGGGCGATACGGCGGACCAAAAGGCGGCATTCGACAGCGTTCTCATTGCGAACCGTGGCGAGATCGCGCTGAGAGTGCAGCGTGCCTGCCGGGAACTCGGCCTTCGGACCGTCATGGTGTGCTCGGAAGCCGACAGGGATGCGGACTATCTGGCTGCGGCCGATACCGCCATTTGCATCGGTCCTGCTCCACCCGGCCAGAGCTATCTCAACAAATCGGCAATCCTGCTTGCCATGAAACTAACGGGAGCTGGCGCGGTCCATCCGGGTTACGGCTTCCTCTCGGAAAATGCCGCCTTTTCGGAAGCCGTCGATCAGATGGGCGCAGTCTTCATCGGTCCGCGAGCGGATGCCATTCGCACCATGGGCGACAAGATTGCCGCCAAGAAGGCAATGATGGCGGCGGGCGTGCCATGCGTTCCGGGGCCTGACTCCGCCCTGCCGGACGATCCGGCCGAGATTGGAAAGATCGCCGCCGAAATCGGCTATCCCGTCATCGTGAAGGCGGCCGGCGGCGGCGGCGGTCGCGGCATGCGCGTCGTTCATGACCCCGACGCCCTCTCGGATGCCGTCCTCGTCACACGGGAAGAAGCGCGGCGGGCTTTCGGAACGCCGGAACTCTATATCGAAAAGTTCCTCGAACATCCCCGCCATATCGAAATCCAGGTTCTGTGCGATAACCATGGCGGCGCGGTGTGGGTTGGATTGCGCGACTGCTCCATGCAGCGGCGACATCAGAAGGTCGTGGAAGAAGGCCCTGCCATCGGCATTCCGGCCGAAGCTGCAACCTTCGTCGGAAACCGATGCGTGGAAGCCTGCCGCCAGATTGGCTATCGCGGGGTCGGCACATTCGAGTTTCTCTACGAAAATGGCGAGTTCTACTTCATCGAGATGAACACCCGTCTGCAGGTGGAGCATCCGGTGACCGAAATGACGTCCGGGGTCGACCTTGTCCGCCAGCAGTTGCTGGTTGCCCTTGGCCATCGGCTTGAAATCGAGCAGGATGACATCGCCTGCGATGGTCATTCCATCGAATGCCGCATCAATGCGGAAGACCCCTACACATTCGCGCCCTCCCCCGGATTGATCACGGGCGTTCGGCTGCCGGGAGGCCCCGGCGTCCGGGTGGATACGCATGTCGCGGCGGGCTATCGCGTCTCGGCGCATTACGATTCTCTGATTGCCAAGCTGATCGTCCATGCACCAACCCGCGAGCAGGCGATCATGCGCATGCGGCGGGCTCTCGATGAAATGCAGATCGGGGGTGTTTCCACCAATCTGCCGCTCCACCGCGAGATACTTCAGGATCCCGCGTTCGCAGCCGGGGGCCCAGACATCCATCATCTCGAAAAATGGCTTGCCGCACGAGGTGCCCAGTGAAGAAGBGCCCTCCTTCAATTTCCCGGTTCAGCGATCYGGATATACTTGCGGAAATTGCCGCGCATCTCGACCGGAACAACGTATCCACCATCGAAATAGAAACGTTTGACGGCGAGCTGAAAATCATGTCGCCGGTCCGCTCCGGGCAATCTATCGTTCCGCAACCTGTCGTCCCGCAAGCCGCTCCGGTTCGCGAAGAACCTACACTCGCCCGCGCTCCGATCGCCGGCATTTTCCTGCCAGCCCATCCTTTACGGCCCGAGCACACGATCCAGCCCGGCCGATCGATCACTGAAGGCGAGATCGTAGCATTCATGAAGGCCGGACCGGTGCTCACACCCGTAACCGCCGAGAAGGGCGGTGTCGTCGCCGCCGTCACGGCGGAACCGGGAACGCTCGTCGGATATGGGTATGCTCTCCTCAAGGCCACGGCTGAATGGTGATGTCCATGACCAACACCTCGCTGAAAGCTCCCCATCTCTCCCCTGCTCACATGGGACTGCCGAAAATATCGATGATCGGCAATCGAAGCTATCTCGTGGAAGCCCCCGGCGAGCTCGACCTTCCCGCCCAGCGGCGCATCTGGGCTCTGGCGCGTACATTGAAGGATCGCGCCGACGTCCTGGAGCTCATTCCGGGCATGACCAATCTTCTGATCGTCCTGCGCAGGACAGCCCAGGACGACGACCGCCTGCAGGCCGAAATCCTGGAGATCTGGCAGCAGACCGCCGAACTGGACCTACTTGGAAAGACCATCGACGTGCCGACGACCTACGGCGGCGAGCATGCGATCGATCTGCCCGCGATCTGCGACTATTCCGGCCTGCCGGACAAGGAAGTTGTGCGCCTTCACTGGGAACGGACCTATACCGTTTTCGCGGTCGGCAGCGCGCCGGGCTTCGGCTATCTCGGCGGCCTCGACCCGCGTATCTTCATGCCGCGCAAGAAGGTGCCGTCTCTGCGCATGCTGAAAGGCATGGTGACCATAGGCGGCATGCAGTCCGGCATCTCCGTCCTGACCGGGCCGAATGGATGGAATTCGCTCGGCTTTGCCGAAATCACCATGTTTGACGCCAAAGCCGAACCGCCGGCCTTGCTTGCACCGGGAGATCGCGTTCGGTTTCTTCCCGAAAGGATCGAGCTATGATCCACGTTGTCGGCTGCGGACCGCTGAACACGGTCCAGGACCTCGGACGCGCGGGGTATCGTAACATCGGCGTCACCGCCACCGGCGCGATGGACCCGATCGCGTTGAAGGTCGGCAACCTTCTCGTCGGTAACGAGGAGGACGCCGCCGGCATTGAAATCCAGACCTTCCCATTCCGGATCGAGTTCGACGAGACGCAGGTCTTCTCCCTCACCGGAGCCRATTGCTCAGCTCGTCTCGACGGRCAGGATTTGCCGCCGTGGTGGTGTATCCGCGCCGAAAAGGGGCAAGTCCTCGAGCTTTCCACACCGCGCAAGAATGCGCGCGCCTATCTCTGTTTCAAGGGCGGCATCGACGTGCCCCTCGTCATGGGTTCGCGAAGCACCTCGCTTCGCGGCTCCTTCGGCGGCCATGACGGCCGGCCGCTCGCGACCGGCGACATCCTCTCGGTGCTGCCGAGTGAACCGACATCGTTGCCGGCCACGGGTCTCGGCATCATGCCCCTTGCCGAAGCCTTGCCGGATATCTTTCCGGTCTCTTCGAACGGCGATCTGATCGTGCGGGCCATTCCCGCAGCGGAGCACGACCTCTTCGGCGGCGATGCGGATCGCTTCTGGTCTGAGCCCTGGAAAATCACTTCGCAAAGCGACCGGACCGGCTACCGGCTTGCAGGAACGCCGCTCCAGCTTTCAACCCCGGTAGAACTGCGCTCCTACGGCGTCATTCCCGGCGTAGTGCAGGTTCCTCCCGGTGGGGAGCCGATCATCCAGATGAGCGACGCCAACACTGCCGGCGGGTATCCCAAAATGGCGGGCGTTATCGACGGTGATCTCTGGCGGCTCGGACAGGCCCGGATCGGCAGCCGCATATCATTCGTGCGGGCAAACCTGCGCGACGCGATCGAAGTCGAAAAGGCGATCGAGGCCTATTTCACCGACATAAGGCAGACTTTGCCTCTGGTCTCGTCGGCGCTCGGCGTCATGGCGAAGCGATAGTTCAACAGGACAAGAGGATACCATGAAGATCGATCTCAATTCCGACATGGGCGAAGGTTTCGGCGTCTACAAGGTCTGCGACGACGAGCAGCTCATGGGTATCGTGTCGTCGGCGAATGTCGCCTGCGGCTTCCACGCGGGCGACCCGGAGATGATGGCGCGCATGGTGCGGCTGGCGAAAAAGAATGGCGTCGGTGTCGGCGCCCATCCGGGGCTTGCCGATCGCCTCGGCTTCGGCCGGCGCGAAATCCCGGTCGATGCGGAAGAGATGGAGCAGCAGGTGCTTTACCAGCTCGGCGCCCTTTCCGCGATCGCCAGGGCGCAGGACGTTGCCCTCTCCCACATCAGCTTTCACGCCGCCATGGGCAATATGATCAACCGCGACCGGTCACTTGCCGAGCGCATCATGAAAAAGATCAGGGCAATCGATCCGGATCTCATTGTCTTTTCCATGCCGGGCATGATCATCGAACAGGCAGCCCTGGATTGCGGCCTGAAGGTCCTGAACCTCTTCCTGGCTGACAGAGCCTATGACGTGGAGGGCCAGCTCGTATCGCGCAAGCTGCCGAACTCGGTCATCAAGGAGGAAATGAAGGTCCGCGCCCGCGTGCGTCAGTTCCTCGAAAACGGTACGGTCACCACCATCGAAGGCGAAACCCTTTCCGTGCGAGCGAAGTCGATCCTCGTTCATAGCGATACGCCCGGCTCGCTCGAGCTCGCGCGGACCGTCCGCAGCGAAATCGAGGCGTGCGGCGGCAAGGTTGCCCCGGCCAGGGAAGTATTGGCCTGATCCGGTTTCGCTCGCCACCACTCGATTGACAAAAAAGCTCCGCGGCCAAGTCCGCGGAGCTTTTTTTGCCGGCCTCTGCGGTTCCGTCAGTTGACCTGGATCACGTGATTGCTGTCGCTGTTCCAACTCAGCTCGACACGATCGCCGACCGCGCTGATCGCCTTGGTGAAACCTTCCGTCTGGGTCTGCCGGTAGGCGATCATCGGCTCACCGTTGTTGAGACGCAGGTAGTAGTGGAGCATGAAGCCCCGATAGACGACCTGCTCCACTAGCGCGACGGTGGAATTTGCCCGGCCACCTCCCGCATCACCGGCCAAAGGCGAGACGGAGACCGCTTCCGGCCGAACCGTCACCACGACCTTGTCGCCCTGCACCGTCCCCATGTCCTCCACGTCCAGCAGCACGCCGGAAGCGGACAGGAGCTTCGCCGAACGGCCATTGCGGTGCTGCACGGTCGCTTCGAAGAAGTTCGACGCGCCGATGAAGCCGGCGACGAAACGCGTCCTCGGCTTCTGGTAGATTTCACCTGCGGAGGCGATCTGTTCCAAATTGCCCTGCTGCATGACGGCAATCTGGTCGGCCATGGTCAAAGCTTCGTCCTGGTCATGCGTCACCATGATGGTCGTCAGTCCGAGCCGCTGCTGCAGGCTACGGATTTCCACCTGCATGCTTTCCCTAAGGCCCTTGTCGAGCGCACCGAGCGGCTCATCCAGAAGCAGCATCGACGGCTCGATCACCAGGGCGCGTGCCAACGCGACACGCTGTTGCTGACCGCCCGAAAGCTGCAGGGGCAGTCGGTCGCCGAACGTCTGAAGCTGGACCAGATCCAGGGCCTGCTTCACGCGCTCTTCCCGCTCGGCTTTGGAGATGCCCCGCATTTCAAGACCGAAAGCGACATTCTCGGCCACCGTCATATGGGGAAACAGCGCATAGTTCTGGAAAAGCATCCCGACATTGCGGCGGTGGACCGGAGTGTGCGTGGTCGGCTTGCCGCCGACCACGATTTCCCCCGACGTGGGTTCAACAAGCCCGGCAATCATGCGGAGGCAGGTGGTCTTCCCGCATCCGCTGGGACCGAGAAGTGCGAGTATCTCGCCCGCCTTGACGGTGAGCGAAACATTGTCGACGGCGATGACTTGGCCGCTGTAGTGCTTGGTCAGGCTTTCCAGGCGGACTTCGACGGACTTCATGTCAGCTCCTCACCCGTTGAAGGTCTGGTTATACTTTTCCAGCCACTCGGCACGGCGCGGGATGATGTACTTCCAATCTGGCGTGAACAGGTTGAGCGATTCCATCTTCTGCTCGGGATAGGCCAGAAACTTCGCCGTATCCTCGCCAAATTCGATGCCGTTCACCGAAGGAGCGCTGAGCGTCGCCTCCGCCAGCATCTTTTGTACGCCCGGGTCAAGAAGACGATTGATATAGGCGAGAGCCAGGTCGCGATGCGGCCCGCCCTTGACGAGCGCAATCGAATTGATGCCGGTAAACGCACCTTCCTTCGGGAAGGTCATGTCGAGGGGCACGCCCTTCCTGGTATGCGGATAGACGGCCTTCGAATATTCGATGCCGCCGAAATCCGCCTGCCCCTGCGCCACCATCATCGTCTGGGCTTCGGCGTCGTAGATCGATAGTACGTTCGGCTTCAGCTCGGCGAGCTTGGCCCATCCTGCATCCGTGTCGTACTGCGCCTCCTTGAGCGGCTTTCCGCTTGCGAGTGCGGCAGCCACCATCAGCATGAGCACGCTCTGGGTATTCTTCGGCGTGTTGAGCAGCATGCGCCGGGCATACTTCTTGTCGAACATCTGCTCGTAGCTCTCGAAAGGCTTGCCGGTTTGCGGGTTGTAGAACAGACCGGCGATCGAGATCGCGAAGCCGACGCCGAAATTGTCTTCGAACAGATAGCGCGAATAGACGTTCTTGAGGTTCGGGATCTCGTCCATCGGAAGCTGCTCGATCAGGCCTTCCTCCTTGGCCTGCGGAACGCCGACATCGTCCATCGACATGACGCTGTATTGCGGATTGTCGCGGGTGGCACGCAAGGTCGCGATATTGGCGAGCGTCGCGCCCTCGGTCGTCAGGACCCGGCACTTGTATTCCTTTTCGAAGGCCGGGATTACCTCCTTCTTGATCAGCCCGCCCTGAGCGGAATTGTAGACGCCAACATACATGGTGCGGTCCTGGGCAGACGCCGCGGTGTAGAAGTATGGCGTTGCGAGYACTCCGGCGGTGACCGTCAGGAAACTGCGCCGCTTCATGATAATGGGCTTATTCGTCATTTCGGTACCCCTCTTGTTGTTGAGTTACATTGCCATTGCCCGGCGGAGGCCTACGAGCCTGTCGAGGATGAGCACGACGGCGACCGCAAGAATGATGATGATGGTGGACATGGTCGCGACCGACGGATCGAACACGGTGCCGATCTGCCGGTAGAGGACGATCGGCACGGGCAGATTGGCGGAGTCGGCCAGCCACATCGAAACGGGATAGTTGTCGAACGACACCATGAAGCAGAAGATCGACCCGGAGGCGACGCCAGGCGCGATCTGCGGGAAGATCACGCGGGTGAAGGTCTTCCAATGCGTCGCTCCAAGCGTTCTTGCGGCCTCTTCCAAGCTCGGGTTGACGAGCTGCAGGCTGGTCAGAACCGTGCGCACGACATAGGGCGACGTCACCACCGTATGCGCGATCAGGAGCTTCAGCTTGGTATCCATCCAGCCGTAGCTGGAAAAGAGCTGGAGGAGCGCCAGACCGGTCACCAGAACGGGAAAGATCAGCGGCGAGAGCATCAGCCCCTTGAGGAGCGAGCGGCCCAGGAATTGCCCGCGGGTGAGAGCGAAGGCAGCCGGAACGCCGAGCGAAACGGAAAGGATCGTCGTCGAAACCGCCAGAACTGCGCTGAAAGTCAGACCCGAGGTGAATTCCTCGTTCTGCATTACCGTCGCATACCAGCGAAGGGTGAACCCCTCCGGCGGAAAGGTCACGAAATAGCTATCCGAAAAGGAGATCGTAATGACGAGGACGATCGGTGCGAGAATGAAGATCATCATCGCCGCTGTGATCRCATAAAGCAGGGCGGCGGACGTGCCGGTCAGAGTGTTGTTCATTGCGCGCCTGCCTTGATCCGATGTCCGCCGAGAAGTTTCATGGAGATGGCGTTGATAAGGATGACGATGAAGATCAGGATCGTTGCGATCGTGGCGCCGAACGGCCAGTCGTAAACCGCGAGCACCTGCTGCTCGACCATGTTTCCGAGCATCTGCGAGCCCGGCCCGCCGATCAGGGCGGGAATGACGTAAGATGCGGACGCAAGGGAGAAGACCAGGGTGAAGCCGGCCACCA
Organism: Rhizobium sp. LCM 4573; assembly: GCF_001854865.1. Classification (GTDB taxonomy): domain Bacteria; phylum Pseudomonadota; class Alphaproteobacteria; order Rhizobiales; family Rhizobiaceae; genus Neorhizobium. Next base: position 140,352 of record NZ_MDDW01000008.1, read on the forward strand.
GACCCGGCAGGCTGAGCGGAAAAGTGATCCGGAGGAACACTTTCCAGGCAGGCGCCCCAAGCGTGCGGGCGGCCTGCTGGAGGTTAGGGTCGATCTTTCCGAGCGCCGATGAAAGCGGGAGCACCATCATCGGGAAGAAGATGTGCAGCGAGCCGATGATGACCGCGGCGTCCGAGAAGAGCAGCGCCAGCGGGCTCTCGGTGATCCCGAGATTCATCAGCATATAGTTGAGCAGGCCTGTCGGGCCGTTACCCAGGATGAGCTGCCATCCATAGGCTCGCACGACGACGCTGACGGCGAGCGGCGCAATAACGATGAGCGTTATGATCCGCGTGGTGATGATATTGCCCCTGACCAGCACCGTCGCCACCGGGTAGGCCAGGATGGCGGCGAGGACGGAGGTTATCAAGCTGATCCGGATCGTCGCCCAAAGCACTTTCCGATAGAGATCGACTTCGAAGAAGCGGATGTAATGGGCAAGGGTGAAYGGCGTTCCGATCACGCCCTTGATATCCTGCGTCATGACGCTGAAGACCATCAGGCGGATGGCAGGAATGAAGAAGAAGATCAGCAGGAAGATCAGCAGCGGCAGGATGAGCATGCCGGGCGCGAAGAGCCTGCGCTCGATTGCCCTCCAGCCGGAAAGCTCGGAGTGGAGCCGGCCATCCTGTTTCATGATTGCAATATCCGACATCTATACTCCCGTCGCGCTGAATACGGCATGAATCATCGCAGTGAGCCGAGCAGCGAACTACCCGTACCCWGGAATTCGATTTTGCTGGATGCACTCCCTAACAAGGCAGACCTCGGCAATTGYCGATGCTGATCGCCTTTATTTCGCGGTTGTTGCCGATTGCCTCTTGAGGGCAGATTTATCGGCAATTCGTTCCCTTTTATCTTGGAGCGAGCTTAGGACTGCAGTTGTCTGGCTGCATAATATTTTCTTCTTCTGATGCCATCCAATACGCTTATGGACTTCGCCCGCGGTCCGAGGCGGCTCATTGAAATCTCCTATGACCTCACATCGAACTCGTATTGGGGAGCGGTGAAAAATTCCCGTAACCTCCCGCCATGGTCCGGCACCGGCCGGATGCCCGACCTTCACCGCCACAAACCGGAAACAATCATGCCTGCGATAGCCCAACGCCTTAGCAATGTTACTGTGTCAGCCTCGGTCGCCATGACCCAGAAAGCCCGTGATCTCGCGGCGGAGGGTATAAAGGTCATCAGTCTTTCCACCGGCGAGCCGGATTTTCCCACGCCTGCCCATGCGGTCGAGGCCGCCCATGCGGCAGCGCTTGCGGGAGACACCAAGTACCCGCCCGTCGACGGCACGCCCGCCTTGAGAGCCGCCATCCAGCGCAAGTTCAGGCGCGACAACCGCCTGGACTACGATCCGAGCCAGATCATCGTCGCGGGTGGCGGCAAGCAGATCATCTTCAACGCCATTATGGCGACCTGCGACCCAGGTGACGAAGTGGTCATCCCCGCTCCGTCCTGGATCAGCTATGCGGATATCGTGAAGTTCGCAGGCGGCGTGCCGGTGCCGGTCAACTGCCCGCAAAACAACGGCTTCAAGCTGCGCGCCGAGGACCTCGAAGCGGCCATCACGCCGAAGACGAAGTGGCTGCTGCTCAATTTCCCCAACAACCCGACGGGCGCTGCTTGCTCGCGTGCGGAGATGAAGGCGATCGCAGACGTCATGCTGCGCCATCCGCACGTCTGGATCATGACAGACGATATCTATGAGCACCTGATCTACGACGACTTCGAATTCTGCACCATCGCGGAGGTGGAACTGCGACTCTATGAGCGGGTCCTCACCGTCAACGGCGTCTCCAAGGCCTATGCCATGACCGGCTGGAGGCTTGGCTTCTGCGGCGGGCCGAAGGATCTCATCAAGGCCATCGGCAACGTCAATACCCAGAACAGCGGCGGCATCGCGACCGTTGCGCAGGCCGCGGCCGTCGCGGTTCTCGACGGCCCGCAGGATCTGCTCAAGGAGCGCGCCGATATCTACAAGACGCGCCGCGATTTCGTTCTTGCCCGCCTGTCGGAAATCGACGGCATCCGCTGCCATAAGCCGGAAGGTGCATTCTACGTCTTCCCGAACATCGCCGACCTGATCGGCAAGACGACGAGAGGCGGCAGGAAGATCGAGAACGATACGGATTTCGTGATGGCGCTGGTTGCCGAGCATCACGTCACCACCGTTCAGGGCGCAGCCTACGGCATGAGCCCCTTCTTCCGCATTTCCTATGCGACGAGCATGGAAAATCTGGCGGAAGGCTGCGCGCGCATCGCCGAATTTTGCAACGGCATGAAGTGAGGAGGAGAGCATGTTGGGAGGAAATGGCCGCGTCGTGATGGTTTCGGGCGCTTCGCGGGGTCTCGGCCTCGCGATCACCAGCAGACTGCTCGACGCAGGATTCACAGTGGCGGCGGGCGTGCGAAATCCCGCATCTATCGAAGCCCGCGATCGCCTCTTAGTGGATCGCTACGATGCGGAAGAAGCCGGATCGGGCGAGGCATGGGCCGCGGCCGTAGCCGAAAGATGCGGGCGCATCGACGCCCTGGTGAATTGCGCCGGGATCAATCCCAAGGTGCGCGTCATGGATGAAGGCGAAGATAGTCTCGACAAGATGTGGCGGATCAACGTGAAGGGTCCGCTGCGGGTGACGCGCGCTGCCCTGCCGCATCTGATCAGAACCGGCCAGGGCAGGGTCATCAACGTGGCTTCGCTTGCCGGACGCCGGGTCGGCTCGAATGTCGGCTACGCCATGACGAAGTTCGCGGTGGTCGCGCTGACACACGGCATCCGGCAGGAATGCTGGGACAGCGGCGTACGGGCGACGGCGCTGTGCCCGGGATATATCGCAACCGACATGACGGTCGGAGAAACCGAGGTCACCCGTGAGGAGATGACCCAGCCGGAGGACCTCGCTGAAATGGTCGAGGTTCTTCTTCGCCTGCCCAATAATCTCTCGGTTGCCGAGCTTCTCGTCAATTGCAGAAAGGAATCGATGCTTTAGACGGCAGCAATAGCCGCTCTTTCAGCGTTTCCGCCAGTTCCAGCAGGATATCCTTCACCGCCACCGCCGGCTCCGAAAGCGGTGTCGTATCAGACACGCAGAACGACAGCACTTCCTCGATCATCGGACTGGCGATCTGCCGGACGACGATGTTCTGATTTGATTCCGCCACGATGCGGTTTGCGATCGCCTTCGGGGTGATCGTCGCGCCGAGCGCGGCATCCACCCCGCGGGCGATCGTCCTTACAGATTCAAGCTCGGCGACGACGATCAGGTCTTTCCGGCTGCGCGTGAAGGCGAGATCGATCGCCCTGCGGACGAAATTGTAAGCGGGCGGCAAAAGGAAAGGCAGGGATGCCAGTTCGGCAACCCCGATCGGCGCGCTGTCAGCCTTCACCCCGAAGCTCTCATGCACCACGAGGACGAATTCCTCGCGCAGCAAAGGCTCGTACTTCACGCCCCGTATGGGACCGCTACCGTGAATGAGCCCCATTTCGAGGCGCCCGTTCATGATCATCTGGCTGTAGGGCTGGCTGACGCTTTCAGTGATGTGAAGCAGAATCCCCGGATGACGGCGCTTCGTCTCCTCCATCAGGCGCAGCGCAAGCGTGGCGGCGCTGCTGAACGGCGCTAACCCCACGGAAACGCGGCCCGAAAGAACCGCCCCAGCTTCAAGCRCTTCCGCCTGGGCCTGTTCCATCTGCCTCAGGATGACCTGGGCATGCCGGTAGACGACCCTTCCGGCATCCGTCATGACGACGCCCTGCTGGCTTCGGGTCAGAAGCTTTTGCCGGAAGTGCTCCTCGATGCTCGCAAGCTGCTGGCTGAGCGCCGGCTGCGCGATATGCAGAACATCCGCCGCTCGGGTGATGCTCCCCATATCGACGATCGTGATGAACGATTTCAGGCGCCTGATATCCATATGCGTCGACTATTCCCTTTTTCTGGGGCGATAAAGACGGCAATTTCTTGAAAATGTCTATGCGACATTCCCTTTCTGGCAGCCAGGCGTCTACTTCGCTTCCTAACACCGTGGTATAAATGGGTATTTGTCGTGACGTGCCCCCGTTAAATTAGGCCATTTAGAACTGGAATTTTCCACTTATGATCCCCGCGGGGAAGAAGAGGAGAATTCGATGAAGGCCTCGAAGTTTTCGGAAGCGCAGATCGCATTCGTTT
>NZ_MDDW01000009.1 GCF_001854865.1 Rhizobium sp. LCM 4573
TCCTCGGCTTCCACTATCCGTTCCCGGGCCTTGGCCGGATGCTCAAGATGGACGCCGGCTATGCCTGGGTCCCGGTCAACTGGCAGTTCTGATCCAGTGGGTAACAGAGGCCTCTGCAATGATGACATCAAGGCGCACACTTCTTTCGGGTTTTCTCGCCATGCCGCTCATGCCGCTGGCGGGAGCAATCGCTTTCGGACAGGAAGCGCCGTTGCTACCGCTGACACGCGCCTGCGCCGACGGAGATGAACCGACGCCCGCCCGTGAAGCCGGTCCGTTCTTCAAGCCGAACTCACCGTTGAAAACGGATCTCTATCCAGATGCGCCGCGAGGCGAGCGCATCACCATCGCAGGCTATGTCCTCGATGATCGCTGTCGCCCAACATCGCGAAGTCTCGTTGAAATTTGGCAAGCCGATGAAAACGGCGAATACGATCGTCGAGGCTTCCGCTTGCGGGGACATCAGTTCGCCGACGAGCAGGGACGCTGGTGGTTCAACACCGTCGTACCGGCGCTCTATCCGGGGCGCACGCGACACTTCCATTTCAGGGTCCAACGGCCGGGTGGAGATGTCCTGACAACGCAGCTCTTCTTTCCGGGTGAGCCGGACAATGCGCGCGATCGGATCTTCGATGAAACGCTGCTCATGACGATCAGCTCCGCGGACGACGGTCAGTTCGCACACTTCGACTTCGTGGTCTGAGCCACCAGCAGCACCGCTTGGATAAGGAGAAAGTCCATGAGCGAACCCGACACATCGCCCCATGACCAAAGCAACGACCTTTCGATCAGCCGACGCGATCTGATGCTGACCGGCGTGGCCATTACGGGCGTCGCACTCACCGGGCTCGATGAAGCGACAGCCGCGAAGCAGCCGACGCCGGTGGCTCGGCCGGGGATGACCCTGACGGTCCGCTTTCAGGTCAACGGAATATCCATCGAAGCGTTGGTCGACCCGCGCGCCTCGCTGCTTGATGTGTTACGCGAGCAGCTCGGCCTGACCGGAGCCAAGAAGGGTTGTGACCATGGACAGTGTGGGGCCTGCACCGTTCATGTCGATAGTCGTCGCGTTGTATCCTGCCTCACTCTTGCTGCGAAGATGGAGGGTCGCGCAGTGCTGACGATCGAGGGACTATCACCGGCAGACGGATCGCTTCACCCGATGCAGCAGGCCTTCATCGATCACGATGCACTTCAGTGCGGCTACTGCACGCCCGGACAGATCATGGCCGCGGTCGCTTGCGTGCAGGAAGGCCATGCGTCGAGCGAGGCTGAGATCAGGGAGTATATGAGCRGCAACATCTGCCGATGCGGGGCCTATGCCGGCATCGTCGCGGCAGTCCGCGACGCCRCCGTGACTATGGGAGGCGGCTGAGCGATGCGACCGTTCAACTATGAGCGCCCCACATCCATCGACGGCGTCCACGCGGCGCAGGGAGCGACCGGAGCGCGCATTCTCGCCGGCGGTACGACGCTTTACGATCTGATGAAGCTTGGCATCGAAACGCCAGGCCATCTCATCGACGTAACCGGCATCGCCGGTCTCGACGAGATCAGCTCCCATCAGGACGAGCTGATCTTCGGCGCCTTGGTCACCATGAGCAATGCGGCCACACATCCGGCGGTGCTGCAGCGGGCGCCCGTGCTTGGAGAGGCGCTCTCGAAAGCAGCTTCCCAGCAATTGCGTAACATGGCTACGCTCGCAGGCAACCTGCTTCAAAGGACACGTTGCGCCTATTTCCGGAACGGGCCCGGATATCCCTGCAACAAACGAATGCCTGGAAGCGGATGTGCTGCGCTCGACGGTTTGGACCGCGGCCATGCTTTGTTCGGTGGCAGTGGGTCCTGCATCGCGGTCTATCCCGGAGACTGGGCGGTTGCCCTGGCTGCCCTCGACGCCACAGTGGATGTCCGCAGTTCGCGTGGAATGCGCACCTTCCAGGTCGCCAGTCTCCACCGCCTTCCGAATGACACGCCGCATCTTGAGACAGTGCTTGAGCCGGACGAGATGATCATGAACATCCGCGTTCCAGTCGGGCGGCTGGGGCAGGCCTCGACCTACCACAAGATACGCGACCGGGAATCCTACGCCTTTGCTCTGGTCTCGGCGGCCGTAGCGCTGGAGCTGGACGACGGCATGGTGAGGCAGGCACGCATCGCTCTGGGAGGTGTCGCGGCCCGGCCGTGGCGCGTGCCGGCGGCGGAAGCCGTGTTGGCTGGGCGGCGTCTCGACCGTGYCGCCGCCCTGGAGGCCGGACGAGTGGCATTCGCCGATGCTCGCCCCGGTCGGCATAACGGTTTCAAGGTTGCTCTGGGCGCCGAAGTCGTCGCCGACGCATTGATGATCGCCGCGGAGAGGAGCCCGAGCCGATGAACGAGACAATTTATCCCGATCGCGTGCGGGTCGATGCCCGCGACAAGGTGCGCGGCGTCACTCGGTTTGCCGCCGATATGCCGATGCCACGCGTCGCCCACGCAATGACCGTGCCCTCGCGGATCGTGCGCGGACGCCTGGCCGCTGTCGATATCGATGCGGCGCGGGCTGTCGACGGCGTTCTCGCGGTTCTCACCTGGCACGACTTTAAGGGCGTGAAATCCGCTGGCTACCTCATGGGCGGCGGCTTCGGCTTTCAGAGCCACCAGCCGATGCTCTCCGATCGCCTCGTCCATCGCGGTGAGCCAATTGCGCTCGTGGTGGCGGAAACCCTGGAGATCGCGATCGAGGCAGCGGCGCTGGTCGAGGYCAGCTATGARGAGGAGCCGTTCGCAGCGCTTCTCGACGATACGCGGGCGGAAGTCCTCGCTCTGCAACTCGGTCATGACATGGGGGATGCGCAAGCGGTGCTTGCCTCTGCAGCCTTTCGCATAGATGCCGAATACTTCTCTCCGGCCCAGTTCCAGAACCCGATGGAGATGATCGCGACTGTCGCAGAATGGCGCGACGGCACATTGACCATCCACGAGGGAACACAGAACTCCGGCGCCCTCAAATTCGGCGTAGCGGCGGCTCTCGGTCTCGATCCCGCTCGAGTCCGAGTGGAGAGCGCCTACCTGGGAGGAGGTTTCGGCCAGAAGAACTCCCTGCAGGGGCAGACGGTGCTGGCCGCGCGCGCTGCCATGCTGATCGCCCGACCGGTGAAGCTCGTCATGCCGCGGGCGCAGCTCTTTCACACCGCAAGCTTCCGTCCCGCTAGTCGCCACAGGATCCGGCTGGGCGCGGACGCCGATGGACGGATCGTGGCGGCAAGTTACGAGGCCGATATGCAGAACAGCCGCGCGGACACGCTCCGCGCGAGCTTCAGCGAGATTACCGCACGACTGTACGCCATCCCGAACTACACGAGTAATACACGGCTCGTGCGCACGGACGTGCAGTCGCCGGGTTACATGCGTGCRCCGTTCGAGCATCCCGCTGCCTTCGCATTCGAGAGCGCTGTGGACGAACTGGCCTATGCCGCCGGACGAGACCCGCTGGCCTTTCGTCTCGCCAATGACGCGGAGACGGATCCCGTCACAGCGCATCCCTTCTCGTCACGTTTCCTGGCTGAATGCCTAAGGGATGGCGCAGAACGCTTCGGCTGGTCGCGGCGCAGCCCGGCGCCCGGGTCGATGCGCGCTGCCGACGGCACGCTGATCGGTTGGGGGCTTGCCGCTGGCGCGTACAAGGCTGCCATGGCCCCGGCAATCGCGCGCCTTCGGGTCAGAGCAGACGGAACGACCCGGATTTCCGTAAGCGGACATGAGATGGGACAGGGTATTAGGACCGCCATCTTCGCCGCGGTGACCGAGGGACTGGCGATCGATCCGGCGCGCGTCGAGATCGTGATCGGTGACCCGGACGCCGCGCCCCAGCATGTCACCGCAGGCTCCTGGGGAACGGCAAGCTCGGTTCCGGTCGTGCGAAGGGCAGTGCAGGCGATGCAGGATCGCTTTGAGGAGTTCAGGGACGGAAGGCCCATTCTCGGTACCATTCACGAGATGCTCGCTCGTTGGCGACGCCCTTACATTGAGGTCGAGTCCCGCCTGCAGGCGCCCGGCCAGCCCGACGCCGCTTTCGATCGCCTTCAGCGGGGCCTGCCGGCAGCCGCCGGCCCGGAATACGAGCCCTTCGTCAGCTTCAGCTACGCCGCACACTTCGTCGAGGTGCGTGTCGAGCCGACGACGCAGCGCGTCCGCGTGCCGCGTATCGTGAGCATTGTCGATTGCGGACGCGTTGTCAGCCCGCGCACAGCGGAAAGCCAGGTTCGCGGCGGTATCGTATGGGGCATCGGCGCGGCGCTACGCGAGATAGCCGAGATCGATCCGCGGTTCGGTGGCGTRCTGAACAACGACTTTGCTGAATACGTCGTGCCGGTGAACGCCGATGTCGGCGCGATCGAAGTGGGTTTCATCAACCGTCCAGACCCGCTACTTAATGAGGCTGGCGTGAAAGGGCTCGGCGAAGTGGCGATGGTGGGCGTCGCGGCAGCGATTGGCAACGCGATCTTCCATGCCACGGGGCGGCGGCTTCGAGAACTGCCGATCCGCATCGAGCACCTCTTTTAGAAGAAACGATCGTCTCGCTAGGAATGCTTCCTTCGAGCCGTCGGCTCCTTCGCGAGCCCGATACAGGGCGTCCGATTCGGATCTGTGGGCGACGCTCGCACCACTGCGAGCACCTGTTGTCGCCAATCTAATGTTGCCATGCGTATTTCCCATGACCGCCATAGTTGCGGAGCCGCTGTAATTCAGCGCCGCTGTCATGCGAAAGCTTTCCAGAAATTGAGAGAATCGAGGTCCAGGGCGATGCCCTTCGATGGTTTCCAGCCGAGATGCGGCGCAATCTTTTCGGCAAAGTCGGTGATGATCTGGATGTATTCATCGAGAGCGAAGTCATAGGGCAGTTCCAGACGCAGTTCGCCAACCTCACGCAGCACGTCATCGGCCAGCAGCCGTTCCAGGATTTCGTCGGAACTGCCGACCAGATCGCGGCTGAAGAGCGTGCGTCGCGGCCCTTGCGGGGACAGCGTGCGCTCATGCCGGCTTGCCGCATATGCGCGATATTTCTCGCGCGTTTTCCTATCGGCGCTGTCAGTCGGCACGATCACCCGGCCGACGCCGACGCGAGGCATCTTATCCGGCGGCAAGACGGCACGGTAAGCCTGGAGCTGCCTCGCCTGCGCCTTGAAGAAATCATCGCCGGCATCACCCGAGGTGAGGCTGCCAATCATGAGGTTGAGACCGGCCCTTCCCGCCCATTCGCAGGATCGGAGCGAGCCGCCGCCATACCACACGCGATCCCGCAGCCCTTTTGCATGGGGCTGGAGCCGGGCCCGCTGGCGGTTGCCGGGTGAGATAACATAGGTCTCTCCTTCGCCGATGAAATCGCCGGAAAGATTGGCAAGCAGCCGCTCGACGCGCRCATACGAAAAATCGAAGCTGCGCCAATCACCGTCGAAGACCAGCGGCGCGACCAGTTCGGCATGCAATGGCGGTCCGGCGCTGACACCGACGTTCAAGCGCCCGCCGGACAACGCATCCGCCATGGAAAGGTCCTCGGCAAGTCGGAACGGGCTCTCATAACCGAGCTGGATCACGGCCGAGCCGAGTTGGATTTTTTTCGTCCGCTGGCTGGCTGCGGCCAGGTACACCGCCGCGGAAGAAACGCCATGTTCGAGGTGCCGCTGGCGGACCCAGGCACTGTCATATCCCAGCGCCTCTCCCGCCTCGAAGAGCTTGAGGGAGGCTTCGAGCCCTCCGGCGGGATCGTCGTCGGGATAGTTGCCGGGCGTGAGAAAGCCGATGTGGTCGATGGAAAGAAGGGCGTCTGTCATTAGGCTGCATCCGGGCAGATTGGCGGAACCATGGGATCGCCCCGGCTCCGGGATGAAAATGTTCAGCTCTTCGGCAGGCCGGGCGGATTGGTTTGCGATTGAGGCAAAGCCTCCTCAGAAAGCTGCCAACGTTTCAATATCTTCGCGTAGGTGCCGCTCTTCATCAGGTCGTTGGTTGCAAGCGTCAGCGCATCCGCCAGTCCCGACCCCTTGCGGGTGGCAACGGCCACGTCAGAGCGTTCCGGCCAGCCCGCCGAGAGCGTGCCGACCCGCCTGATGTTCTTGTCGCGAGCGGCGATGTACGCGAGTTGGGCATGCGGCTGGACGATGACGTCCACCCGCCCGGCACGCAGCGCCACCAGCCGGGCTGCCTCGTCGTCGTGGTATTGCAGCTCGATGGGCTCCAGCCCGGCCTTGACGTTCTCATCACTCCACTTGAGCAATATGCGTTCCTGGTTGGTGCTGGCGCCGACGGTGATGCTCAATCCCGCCGCGTCCTTCGGCTCCCTGATCTCCTTGACGTCGCTGTCGGCCTTCACGAAGAAGCCGTGCAGTCCCTGGCGGTAGGTGGAGAAATCGAACTTCTCCTTGCGTTCTTCGGTCACACCGACATTGGAGATCACCGCATCGTATTTGCCGGAGACGAGGCCGAGCGGCCAGTCGGCCCATGCGACCGGCACCAGTTCCAGCTCGAGGCCCAAGCTGTCCGCGACGGCGAGCGCATAGTCGGGATCGGCGCCGACCACGGTCTTGGCGTCGGTCGCATAGGTCGCGAGCGGCGGGCCGCCAGGCGAAATCGCCACAGTGAACCTGCCGGGCGTCACGAACTTGAAGTCTTGAGGGATGGCAGCGATCGCCGCCGGGTTCTTCCCTGCCCGCACGCGCCCCGGTTGATCGGGTGACAAATCGAAAATGTCTTCCGCCGCCAAGGCGCCATAGGCGAGAAGCGGCAAGGTGAGGAGGCCAGCGGCAATCGCACGGCCGATCTTTCTGGTGAGGTTCATGGCTATCGTCCGTTGGAGGAGAATTGAGGCCGGACGGTAGGACTGCCCGCGCCTTTGGCTTGCCTGCGTCCCATCAGCTTTTCGGCAGACCGGGTGGATTGGTGCGCGACTCTTCGATCGCCTCGGAAGCCAAATTCCAGCGCTCCAGAACCTTGCCGTAGTTGCCGTTCTTGATTTGGGCGTTGACCGCTGTCGTGATGGCATCCGCCAGTCCGGAGCCCTTCTTTGTCGCGACAGCGATTTCGGCGGTTTCGGGCCACCCGCCGGAGAACGTGCCGACAAGCTTCGTCTTGTCGTCCCGCTTGGCCTTGTAGGCAGCAATGGCGTTTGGACCGAGATAGGCATCCGCGCGGCCGGACACGAGAGCAAGGTCCTGCACCACCACGTCGTCGTAGTATTGCACCTCCGTGTCGGGCAGTCCCTTGGCCTTGTTTGCCTCCGCCCAGCGCAGCAGGATCTGCTCCTGGTTGGTACTGGCGCCGACGATGACCCTCAGCCCGGCGACGTCCTCCGGCTTGGCGATGCTTTCGATCTTGCTGTCCTTTGCGACGTAAAAGCCAAGAAGATCATGCCGGTAGCTGGAAAAGTCGTATTTCTCCTTGCGCAGTTCCGTCACGGTAATGTTGTGGATGGCCGCATCGAAACGGCCGGATTCGAGTCCGAGAGGCCAGTCCGCCCAGGCGACCGGGACCAGCTCGAGTTCAAGACCGAGACTATCGGCGACCAGCTGGGCGATGTCCGGTTCGTTACCAATCGGGGTCTTGTTGTCATTGGCATAGATCGCAAAGGGCAGGTTTCCCGGAACCGATGCGACCGTCAGCTTGCCAGGGGTGACGAACTTGTAGTCGGCCGGGATGAGTTTTACCGCCGCCTCCACCTTTTCGGCGCGGACCCGGTCCTTCTGCTCGGGAGAAAGATCGGCCTCCTGGACCTGGGCGGTTGCCCCTAAAAAGCCTGAGAGGGAAAGCAGCCCCCCAATTGCGAGGCCGAAAATCCTTGATCTATAGGTCATGGCGGGATCTTTCCTTGCTGGAGATTTTTGTCAGAGGACTTTTGCGAGGAACTCGGCCGTACGCGGATGCTCGGGCCGGCTGAAGACCTTGTCAGGCGAGCCGGTTTCGAGAATCCGGCCCCGCTCCATGAAGACCACCAGGTCCGAGACCTCGCGCGCAAAACCGATTTCGTGGGTAACGATGACGAGCGTGGTCCCGGAACGAGCGAGCTCCTTGATGACGTCGAGAACCTCGTTGACCAGTTCCGGGTCGAGCGCAGAGGTGGGCTCGTCGAAGAGCAGCACCTTCGGCTTCAGCGCGAGCGCTCTGGCGATCGCCACACGTTGCTGCTGGCCGCCGGAAAGCTGGCGTGGATAGGCATCAGCCTTATCCGCAAGGCCGACGCGGGCCAGCAGCTCGCGCGCCTCGGTCAAGGCCTGCTCGCGCGTGTTGCCGCGGACGCTGACCGGCGCTTCCGCGATGTTTTCCAGGACGGTCAAATGTGGGAAGAGATTGAAGTTCTGGAATACCATGCCGACTTCGACGCGCCGCCTCAGGATATCCTTCTCCTTGAGTTCATAGAGCGTCTCACCGTCCTGCCGATAGCCGATCAACTCGCCGTCGATGGCGATGAAACCGTTATCGACGCGCTCTAGATGATTGATGGAGCGCAGGAGCGTCGACTTTCCCGATCCAGATTGACCGAGAATGGTGGTGACACTGCCTGCCGGAAGGGAGAGCGTCACCTCGTCCAGAACCTTCAGTTGGCCGAAGCTCTTCGAGACGCCATGGATCGTGACCTCGCCGCCACGGAAATGCAGCGGCGCGATGGCACCGGAACGGCGTTCGACCGGCCGGACTGCGGCCTCCGTCGTCCTTGCCGGATCTGCGCTCCGTGGGAGGATCCGGCGATAGAGGCTGGTGAAGATCGACGGCGGCGGGTTGCGCAGGGCGCCCCGCGCATAATGCCGCTCGATATGATGCTGGACGATCGAAAGGACCGTGAGGATCACCAGATACCACACGGTTGCGACCATCAGCAGGGGGATGACCTCCAGATTGCGGCGGTAGATGATCTGGATCGTATAGAAGAGCTCCGGAAGAGAGAGGATGTAGACCTGCGAGGTGCCCTTCGCGAGACCGATGATATCGTTGAAGGCGGTCGGCAGGATGGAACGCATCGCCTGCGGCAGGATGATCCGTGACGCCTGACGGCTGCGGGACAGGCCGAGCGCGGATGCGGCTTCGAGCTGACCCTGATCGACGGACAGGATGCCGCCGCGAATGATTTCCGAGGCGAAGGCCGCCTGATTGAGTGTCAAGCCGAGAACGGCCGCCGCAAACGGCGTGATGAGCTGAGTCGTGTTCCAGCTGAAGAAATTGATGCCCGTATAGGGCACGCCGATCGTGATCGTCTCGTAGAGATAGCCGAGATTGTTAAGGATCAGCAGCAGCACGATCAGCGGAATCGAGCGGAAGATCCAGATATAGGTCCAGGAAACGCCGGCCAAAAGCGGTGAGCGTGAGACGCGCGCCAGCGCCAGTCCGGTTCCCAGGATGAATCCGAAGAACGCRCCGAGCAGCGTCAGGAGCAGTGTCCGCRCAAGCCCCACCAGCACCGGTTCTGCGAAGAACCATTCCACGAATACGTCCCAGCCCCAGCGGGGATTGCCGAGAACGGAGTGGAGCGTCGCCGCGATGACCAGCAGAGCGAAAATCGTACCCGCCGTGCGAGCAGGATAGCGCGCCGGAACGATGCGGTAATGGGAGTAGTCTCCTTTGGCGGCGGCGGTTGTTCGAGGTTCGGCGACGATACCGTCGAATTCGGTCGTAACGGCCATGATGATCTCCTCACACGCTGTGAAATGCGCCGGCGAGCGGCTGTGTCGCCGCAGGCGCCGGCCGGCTCTGGGGCCTGACTGGGAGCAGCTTTTCGAAGGGCAGCTTGCGGATGGTCTCGAGATCGGCCGTGGTGTCGAAAAGCGCCGTGTAGCCGTTGGTCAGGTAAAGCCCCACGGCTTCCGGCTGCCGGAAGCCGGTCGTCAGGTAGATGCGGGAATAACCCTGCCGCGCCGCCTGCGCCTCCAATTCGACCAGCACCTTTCGGGCAAGTCCCTGCCGGCGAAGGCTCGAATGGGTCCAGATGCGCTTGAATTCGGCGGTCCCCTCATCCTCGTGCCGCATGAAGGCGCCGCCGGCGATCGCCTGGCCGTCGCGCAGCAGCAGGAGGAACCCGCCATGCGGCGGCGCGAAGACCTCCGGCGCATAGCGGTTCATTTCCTTGATGGCGGCTTCGGCTTCATAGAAGCTGCCGTAACGGCTGTCGTATTCGAAGGTCAGTTCCTCGATCAGCGGCTTTGCCAGCGGATCAAGCGGTGTGGTGTAGACAAAACGGTCGCTCACGGGATCGCTCCTCTTCATCGGCTGGTCAGGACAGGAAGGCTTCTGCGAGCCGCACCCAGAACCGGGCGGCCGGCGCAATGATCTCGTCGTTGAAATCGTATTGAGGACTATGGAGAGGCGCGCTGTCGCCATTGCCCACGAAAAGGTAGGAGCCGGGCCGCGCCTGCAGCATATAGGCGAAATCCTCGCTGGCCGTGCGTGGCCGGAAGTCCTTCGCGACTTGCTCGAGGGGGAAATTCGATTCCGCCACGCTGCGCGCAAAACGGGTTTCCTCGACATGATTGACGACGGCCGGAAAACCGCGTCGGTAATTCACCTCCGCATGGGCGCCGAAGCTTTCCGCCTGCGCTCGCGCCAGGGCCGGCACGCGCTGCTCGAGCCTGTCGCGGACTTCCGGCGAATAGGCGCGCGCCGTCAGTTTCAGCTCGACGCTCTCGGGAATGACGTTGGACGCCGAGCCGCCGTGGATCGAGCCGACCGTCAGCACCGCCATTTCCAAGGGGTCGACATTGCGGGCGACGATGCTCTGCAGCGCGGTGATGAAGGAAGCCGAGGCGAGCACCGGATCGACCGCCTCGTGAGGTGCCGCGCCGTGCCCGCCCCTGCCGACGATGCGGATCAAGGCCTGATCGACCGAGGCCATAGCCGGGCCTTCCACGAAGCCGAACTGCCCGGCGGTTACGCCCGGCCAGTTGTGAAGACCGAAGACCGCGTCCACCGGGAAACGTTCGAACAACCGGTCCTCGATCATCTTGCGGGCGCCCGCCCCGACCTCCTCAGCCGGCTGGAAGATCAGCGTCAGCGTGCCGGAGAATTTTCCGTGCTCGGCAAGATAGCGAGCGGCGGCGAGCAGGATCGTCGTGTGCCCATCATGGCCGCAGGCGTGCATCACGCCGGGATTGCGGCTCGAATAGGCAAGGTCGGTCGCTTCCTCGACCGGTAGCGCATCGATATCCGCCCGGATACCGATGCGCCTGCCGCCCTTCCCCCGCCTGAGGGTGGCGACCACCCCGTAGCCGCCTACTCCTTCCCTCACCTCGTAGCCGTAGGAGAGGAGGTATTTGGCCACGACTTCGGAAGTCCGCCGCTCATGGAAGGAGAGCTCCGGATACTGATGCAGGTCCCTGCGGATCGCCACGAATTCGTCGATCGCGGCAAGGAGCGTCCGTTCGGCGTCGTCACGATGACGAGCGCCGTCAATATGGATGTTCATGATCTTCTGCTTTCCGGGTCTGCCGCCGCGCGTTCGGCTGCGGCCGCTTGGCCCTTTTCAGTTGTTCAAGCCCGCGCCTTTTCCGTCTCCCGCGGTCCGGCCTTGTAGACGCTCTCGCGGTAAGGCAGCCCGAGATTGTCCCGAAGCGTCTTTCCTTCGAGATGCGGATCGAAATAGCCGCGCTCCTGAAGAATGGGGATGACCAAATGGATGAAGTCGTCCAGGCCTTCCGCGATCACCGGGAAGCCGAGGATGAACCCGTCCGCCGCATCGTTTTCCACCCAGTCGATGATCTTGCCGGCGATCGCCTCCGCCGTTCCGACGAAGCCCTCGCGCGGTGTCGCGGCCTCCAGCGCCACCTGGCGCAGCGTCTGGTTCTTCTCCTTCGCCACCTGCTTGATCCGATCCGTGGTCGAGCGGAAGCTGTTCTTGCCGATGTCGCCGAGGTCAGGGAACGGCTCGTCCAGCGGATAGATGCTGAAATCGTGATGGTCGAAGAAGCGTCCGAGGTAAGCGAGAGCATCCTCGATCGAGATCAGATCGCGGATGATCCGGTATTTCTCCTCGGCCTCGCCTTGTGTCTTTCCGACGATGGGGCCGATGCCGGGGAAAATCTTCACATCGTCCGCCGAGCGACCTTGGGCTACCGCCGCCTGCTTCACCCGGCGCGAAAAGGTCTGGTTGTCCTCCAGCGAGACAGCATGGGTGAAGACCGCATCCGCGTGTCTGCCGGCAAGGCCGATGCCGGCATCGGAGGAGCCCGCCTGGAAGATGACCGGCTGCCCCTGCGGCGAGCGCTGGATGTTGAGCGGGCCTTCCACCTGGAAGAAACGCCCCTTGTGGTCCAGCCGGTGCAGCTTCTCGCGATCGAAGAATTTGCCGGTTGCGCGTTCACGCACGAAGGCATCATCGTCCCAACTGTCCCAGAGGCCCTTGACGATCTCCAGATATTCATGCGCCATTTCGTAGCGCAGCGCATGCTCGGGATGCGGGCGGCTATAGTTCCTCGCCGTCCCTTCGAGCGGCGTCGTCACCGCGTTCCAGCCCGCGCGACCGCCGCTCAGAAGATCGAGCGAGGCAAACTGCCGCGCAACCGTGAAGGGATCGCTGTAGGAGGTGGAGACCGTGCCCGCGAGGCCGATCTTGGAGGTGACCGTCGCCAGCGCTGAAAGCACTGTCAGCGGCTCGAACCTGTTGAGGAAATGCGGGATCGACTTCTCGTTTATATAGAGACCGTCCGCCACGAAAGCGAAGGCGATGCCGGCGGCCTCCGCTTTCAAGGCCACCTCCTTGAAGAATTCCAGATTGACGCTGGCATCGACCGGGCTCGTCGGATGGCGCCAGGCATTCATGTGCCCTCCCGCGCCCTGCAGCATGATGCCGAAACGGATCTTCTTGCTCATCTCATATCTCCTTAAAGATCATGCGGCTGCGGAAAGCGGTTTGCGTGCCAGAAGCTCGACACAGGCGAGCCGCTCGTCGGCGCTCACCGCCGGCGGCTCCAGAATGAACTCCTCGATGCCGTGGAGTTTCGAAAGGTTCGCAAGCTCCTCGTGGATGCTCTCGGGCGTGCCGTGCAGCACGCTCGGCTTGCGTTCCTCGATACGGTATTCCTTCGCGCCGGCCTGTCTTGCGAACTCCTCCGCCTGTTCGCGGCGCCCGAGGCTCACCGACTGGCCGTTATCGAGGAAGACCTTGAAGACCTTCAGCTCCCCGATCCGTRCCGCGGCATGGGCGGCGTTTTCGGAGGCGAAAGCCGCGAGCGCGAGAATGGCCGACTTGCCGCCGCTTTCGTTTCGGAAGGTTTCGAGGCTGGCGCGAAGGTTTTCCGGATCTCCGTTGAGATGCCCCGCAAAAACGAAATTCCACCCCTGCGCCGCAGCAAGGCGCGCGCTGTGCGGGCTTGCCCCAAGCAGGAAACGCTCTGCCGTCACCGGCGGCTTCGGGCCTGCGAGCGGCACGGTTTCGTTTGAGCGGCTGGCGACGGCCTCGTCGAGGAATTCGGTCAGGTCGGCCAACTGGGTTTCGAATTCCGGCCTGCTGGCGCGATAGACCTGCAGAGCGGCGGTGGCCTTGGGCAATCCGCCGGGGGTCTTGCCGATACCGAGATCGATACGACCGGGTGCCAGCGACGACAGGAGATTGAAGACCTCCGCCACCTTATAGGGGCTGTAGTGCTGCAGCATGACTCCGCCCGACCCTACCCGGATACGGGAGGTATTGGCGAGAACCCAGGCGATCAGAATCTCCGGGGCGGAACTCGCCAGCTCCGCGCTGCCATGATGCTCCGCCACCCAGAACCGGCGATAACCAAGCTCCTCAGCCCGCTTGGCAAGGTTGACCGTATGGGAAAGCGCGGCAATGGCGCCCTCCCCGGTCGGAATGGGGCTTTTGTCGAGAAGGCTGACTGCGTACATCATGACCTCGCAGGTGCGGGTTGATCATGATCTTATTTGTCTATTAATTTAGTAGATAATGAAGGGAGATATTTCCGATTGTGAGAAAGAAGAGGGAAATCATTTTCCAAGTCGTGCCCGACTGCCCTCCTGGTTTTCCAATGAACGCGACCTTGAAGGGCTGGCTCATATTGCCCCTAGCCGCAGATACGGCGACATTTGAAGCCCTTCCGAACCGCACCCACCCATGATTGGCACCCGCCACGCTCTCGCATGGCGTTTCACCTTTTCTCTCAAACCCGCCCGTGTCACGGAAAAACCTTCTACAGCTAGCGCGATCTTTATCATTATCTTGTTTGTCTACTTATTTAATAGACTTTAGCGTTCGAGCGACATCAAGGAAGGAGCGGATTGCTCCTTTTCTCATTTGCTGGAGGAATTGCCGTGGATTTGGCAGGAAGATTATCGATTACACCTTCCTTTGCTCGCGAAAGCGCTGCCCCAGAGGACCTCAAGGCGGCAATGCGCCATGTCGCAGGAACCGTATCGGTCGTTACCGCCGGGGGGGAAGACGATCGGACGGGTGCCACCGTAACCTCTGCCACAGCCCTGTCGGTGGAGCCTCCGACGATGATCGTCAACATCAATCGCTCCTCCTCCACCTGGCCGGTCGTCGAAAGGCATCGCCGTTTTTGCGTGAACATCCTCACCGCCGAACATCAGGCCGTCGCGGACCGGTTCGCAGGAAAGGGCGGCGTAAAAGGTAAGGAACGGTACGCGGGCGCCGAATGGACCACCCTGGCGACAGGGGCTCCCGCCCTAATCGGCTCCCTGGCCGCTATCGACTGCGACGTCGAGGAAATCATCGAGCGGCATAGCCATGCCATCATCATCGGGCGCGTGATCGCGATTTCCGCGCGAGGCGGCTCGCCTCTGATTTACAGCCAAGGCCAGTACCGCAATCTGAAAGACTAGGGCGACTTCCCTCTACAGCAGCCTACTCGGGGCAAGATTAGTCGCCATAGGTCGCGCAAATGAAGATTTATTTCTTCTCGCGGCCTCTGCCGCATGGCTCAATGACAGGCTTGATCGGGGAGTAGAGCAATGAGTAGGGTTTTCCATTTGGTGGGAAAGATCAGGGCAGTCGCTCCATACCTTGCGACGGAAGACGAAGCGATCGAGGTGGCGAGCGCGTTGGCTGTACGGCTCGCCGAAGGTTCAAGTCGTCGCGATCGCGAACGCATACTTCCTTATGACGAGATGGAGCTCATAGCCCAATCGGGTCTCCTGGGGATCACCGTTCCATCCGAATATGGCGGAGTGGACATTTCGAACGCATTTCTCGCCGAGGTGATCGCAATCCTGGCGCAAGCGGACGGCTCCATCGGCCAGATCCCTCAGAGCCATTTCTATATCCTCGAGGCGCTGCGATTGAGCGGAACCGAAGAGCAGAAGAAATATTTCTTCACCCGCGCTCTTGCCGGCGAGCACTTCGCCAATGCGCTCGCGGAAACCGGAACGGCGCTAGCGGGAGACATCGAGACGCGATTCGTGCCGGACGGCATGGGCTATCGCATCACCGGCAGCAAATATTACTCGACCGGCGCTCTTTTCGCCGACTGGATCGCAATCTTCGGCAAGGATCATCAGGGTCGGCTGGCAATGGGCATCGTGGCGCGCCGGACGGAAGGATTGACGATCACAGACGATTGGGATGGGTTCGGGCAAAGAACCACAGCAAGCGGTACGGTGCTCTTCAACAATGTCTATGTCCCGGCCGACTCGGTCATCGGCTATCACAGCAGCCTGGAACGGCATGCGCCGCTCGGTTCTCTCGGACAGCTCCTTCATGCCGCGGTCGATCTCGGTATCGCACGCGCCGCCTTTAGCGACATGATCAGCTTCGTTCGCGGAAAGTCTCGCGGAAACCGCAATCTCGGCATTGAATCGGCGAGCGAAGATCCCTTGACCCTGGCCCGGACCGGTTCGATCGCCGTCAAGATCGAAGCCGCGACCGCGGTTCTGGAGCGGTCAGGTCGCAAGGTGGACGCAGCGCAGATCAGTCCCTCGCCGGAAGCGGCAGTGGAGGCCTCGCTCGCCGTAGCGGCGGCGAAGATCCTCACGACGGAAGCCGCGCTCGAGGCAACCAACGGCCTTTTCGAGCTTGCGGGGACCTCCTCCACGAAGGAGAGCCTCAATCTCGACCGGCACTGGCGGAACGCCCGCACCCATACCGTTCACGATCCGGTTCGCTGGAAGCACCATGCAATCGGTGAATTCCATCTGAACGGCAATGTTCCCCAGCCCAACGGGCAGTTCTGAAACGCTATTTGCCGCCCGCGCGGATCTCGTCATCGTCCAGCAGGGGGCTCGGGCGCTTGGCGACCATCTGCTCCAACGTCATGTTGTCGAGGATGGATGCGATCGCATCGCGCACTTCCGTCATGGAGTGCCTGATCTGACAATCTTCGGGATGATCGCAATCGTCGCAGGGCTCAAATGCGGTCTTGCTGGCACAACGGATCGGCGCCAGCGGGCCGTCGAGGATGCGCACCGCCTGACCGACATAGATCTGCGATGCGGGCTTTGACAACGCATATCCTCCGCCAGGCCCCTTCTTCGAGCGCAGGATGCCGCCTTTGCGCAGTTCGAGAAGGATTGCATCGAGAAACTTCTTCGAAATGTGGTTCTGTTCGGCAATGTCGCTGATGAAGGCGGTCTTGCCGGGTTCGAGCTGCGCCAGGTGGATAAGCGCCTTGAGCCCGTATTTACCCTTTTTTGTAAGCATCGACTATCGAAGTTCCGTTTGGATATCTGCGACCGGCCCGTTCGGCGAACGGCAGCTAACCGATACAGGAGCCGGCAGAAAGCTTCAACGACGCTTTATGGGGAAACAAAATCGAGCCCGATATCGAGTGTCGGGGCGCTGTGGGTGATCCAGCCGACCGACAGAAGATCCACACCCGCTCCGGCGATTGAAGCCGCGCTCGAAGGGGTGATGCCGCCCGAGGCTTCGGTAATAGCCCTTCCTCCGACGATGGAGACCGCTTCGCGCAGCTCCTCCGGCGTCATGTTGTCCAGCAGCACCGCATCGACGCCTATATTCATGGCTTGGCGTAACTGTTCGAGCGTATCGACTTCCACCTCTATCTTCACCATGTGGCCGGCCCCGGCTTTAGCACGGCGGATCGCCTCGACGATACCTCCGGCAATCGCCACGTGATTGTCCTTTATCAACACCGCGTCATGAAGCGCGAAGCGGTGGTTCATGCCGCCCCCGGCGCGGACCGCATATTTCTCGAGAGCCCGAAGCCCGGGTGTCGTCTTGCGGGTACAGACCACCGATGCCTTCGTGTCCCGCACAGCWGCCACGATCTCTGCCGTGACGGTGGCGATGCCGGAAAGATGACCGAGGAAGTTGAGCGCCGTCCTTTCCGCCGTCAGCAAGCCCCGCGAGGGGCCCTCGATCGTCGCGATGACCCCACCGGCCTTCACATTTGCGCCATCCGGCACATGGCGGCTCATGACGATCGCCGGATCGATGAGTTGGAAGGTTAATTCGGCCGCATCGAGGCCGGCGATAACCCCAGGCTTGCGGGCAGCTATCACGACGGTCGAACGGTGGTCCGCAGGAATGACCGTCGTCGACGTGATATCACCGGCAAGGCCCAGGTCCTCCATGAGGGCGGTGCGAACCGGCTGCTCAAGAATGAACCCGGGAAGAGGTGAGAGAACCATGTCAGGCGCTCCTGGCAAGCGGATGGGAAAGAATATCGTGAGCGGCTTCAAGCGCATCACTGAGCCGCATGACGCGACGTTGAGGCTTGGCGAGCCGCATAGGAAAGTCCGTACGCGCATGTGCGCCGCGCGATTCCTGCCTGAGTTCGGCGAAGACGCCGATCAGCAGGGCGACAATCGCCGGGTCGGACGAAGGCCCCTCGCGCTCCGCCCGCGGCAGGAGCCCGGCAATCGCTTCGCGAATGGAAGCGGCGTTTCGCAGCACGCCCAGATGCCGCGATACGATGTGGCGAATGGCCGAAAGATCAGGTGGAGCCGGCAGGGGCTGTGATCGGCCCTCCCTGCTTGCCTCCGGTGCCAGGCCTGCGATATCGCGTGCGGCCCGCATGCCCATGACGGCTGCCTCGAGCAGCGAATTGCTGGCGAGGCGATTGGCGCCGTGAAGGCCGGTGCTTGCCGCCTCCCCCACGACCCAGAGGCCCGGAACCGAGCTTCGGCCGCAGGCATCCGTCGCCACCCCGCCCATATGGTAATGGACGGCGGGACGGACCGGGACAAGCTCTCGCGACGGATCGACGCCCGCCTCACGGCAAAATCTGTCAATCGTCGGAAAGCGGCTTGAAAAGCTTGCGCCCAGCGCGTTGCGGGCATCGAGAAACACCCGGCCACCCCGCGCGATCTCGGCGCCGACGGCACGCGCCACAACATCTCTCGGAGCAAGCTCGGCATCCGGCTCGCGAGCGAGGAAACGCTCGCCCTTCTCGTTGAGCAGTACCGCGCCTTCGCCGCGAACCGCCTCGCTCACCAATGCCAATGGTCGCCTCGGAGAATCGAGCGCGGTCGGATGGAACTGCACGAATTCCATGTCCGCAAGCATGGCTCCCGCCCTTGCCGCCAGCATGATGCCCTGACCGAAATTTCCGCTCGGATTGGTGCTTGCGTCATAGAGGCCGCCCAGCCCGCCCGTTGCCAGCACGACCTGTGATGCCGGGAGGACCGCAGCACCGCTCGACGTCGCGCAGAGCAGGCCCGTGACATGGTCGCCATCCATCAGCAGCCGGCGGACCTCTACGCCTGTCAGGATTTTGATCGATGGCGTGCGAAGTACCGCTTCAACCAAAACGCGGACGACGGCCGCACCGGAGGCGTCGCCTTGCGCATGGACGATGCGGCGGCGGGAATGGGCCGCCTCCAGCCCAAGCATGAATGCCCCCTCGCCATTCCTATCGAAGCGGACACCGAATTGCTCCAGCTGCGCAATCGCCGCCGGTGCTTCCTTCAGGATCGACGCCGAAACGACCGGATCGCAAAGCCCGTCACCGGCGGCAAGCGTGTCGGCCAAATGCAGGTCCACGCTGTCATCGACGCCGAGACTTGCCGCGATGCCGCCTTGTGCCCAGGCGCTTGAGGTCTCGGCGCCCAGACCAGCGCGGGTGACGATCACGACGGGACGGGGAGCGAGCGTCAGCGCCGTCACCAGACCGGCCAGTCCGCTCCCGACGACCGCAACATGGCCGGCAAGATGATCAAGTCGCTCGGTCATGCGGCCAGCATCCTTTCGACGGCGCGGCGGGCGGCGACGGCGACAGCCGGGTCGACGATTACCTCGTGCCGGTTCTCCTCCAGCGCCTTTCGGATGTTGGAGAGCGTGATGCGCTTCATGTGCGGGCAGAGATTGCAGGGCCGCACGAATTCCACGTCGGGATTATGGATGGCGACATTGTCGCTCATCGAACATTCCGTCAGCAACACGACGCGGGCGGGCTTCTTTTGCCCGACATAATCGGACATCACCGCGGTAGAGCCCGCAAAATCCGCCTCTGCCACCACATCGGGCGGGCATTCGGGATGGGCAAGAACCGTCACACCCGGATAGGCCTCGCGCAGATCGCGGACATCCTTGGCGCTGAACAGTTCATGCACCTCGCAATGACCGTGCCAGGCGATGATTTCGACACTCGTCTCCCGCGCCACGTTTTGAGCGAGATATTCGTCGGGAATCATCAACACTTTCGGCACGCCGAGCGACTCGACCACCTGTTTCGCATTGCCCGAGGTGCAGCAGATGTCGGATGCCGCCTTCACCGCGGCCGAGGTGTTGACATAGGTGACAACCGGTACGCCGGGATGGGCCTGCCTCAGGAGCGCGATATCGTCGGGCGTGATCGATTCCGCGAGCGAACAGCCTGCCTCCATGTCCGGGATCAGCACCGTCTTTTGCGGGTTCAGGAGCTTTGCGGTCTCCGCCATGAAATGCACTCCGGCGAGCACGATGACCTCGGCATCCACCTCGATCGCCTTGCGGGCGAGCGCCAGGCTATCGCCGACGATATCCGCAACGCCGTGGAAGATTTCCGGCGTCTGGTAATTATGCGCGAGGATGACCGCATTGCGACGGCGCTTGAGGTCCAGGATGGCCTCGACGTCGGCCTCATAGGCCATCCACTCGGCCTTGGGGATGACGCGGCTGACGCGATCGTAAAGGGAGGATGCCGAAATCGAAGAGTTCATGCGCGACTCCTTATACTCCGAATGAGTATATCGAGAACGCAGAGATATTCTCAATCGGAGTTTATGTCAACTGCGTGAAAGGGGAAGTTTCGATCCCGAAAGCGCCCGCTCCTCGAGAACCGCGTGGCGATAGCGGAAGAGCTTGGCCGGGCGGCCGCCGGTCTCGCTGGTCACCTCGCCGGTTTCCTCAATGAGTTCCTGCTGGTCTATCAGGCGGCGGAAGTTCGGCTTGTGCAGGGTGAGCCCGGCCAGCGCTTCGACCGTGCGCTGCAGCTGCAGGAGCGTGAAGCTCTCCGGCATCAGCTCGAAGACGACCGGCCGGTATTTGATCTTGGCGCGCAGGCGGGCAATACCGGTTGCCAGGATGCGGCGATGATCTGCGAACATCGGCCGGCCGGCGGAACCGGATGCTTGGCCCGCTTCCGCAACCAGGCCTGCTTCGTACATCAGTTCGTAGCGGTGGAGGGCAAGCTCCTCGTTCCAGGGCGCGCCTTCAAGACCGAAGGTGAACTCGACCCGGCGCGTCCGATACTCTCGCCGGGATGCTTCCCCCTCCGCCCATCTCCGCAACCGGTCGGCAATGTCCGACAGGATGTCCGGCCTCCCCTTCCTATGGTCTTCCCAGGGAAAGTATTCATACCAGCCATGCCAGCCGGGGTTTCCGGCGCCCGGTGCCGCCTGCTCGCGCACGAGACCGAGGTAGCTGATCGAAATCGYGCGCCATCGGGCGCTTTCATGCGTGCGGTCGCGATCGGCAAACGTATAAAGCTGCTCCAGATAGCCGACGGGATGCCCCGTCTGGTCCTGCACCCATTCCCGCAAGCCCGCCTGCAGACTTCTGTGGCCTAGTTCGAACGGTCCCGACGGCAATGCCTCGCCACGCCTCACCGTCATGACCCTGGGCTCGCCCTGGGTCGCTGCGGTCAATACGGCTATGAGTTCAGCATGGGCAAGTCCAGCCGTCACGCAGGTTACGTCTCCAATGGCAATCAAGCGCCTTTATAGCGGGTGGCCGGCGAATTGGTAGCGCCGGAGCGCAGGTTGGATCATCTACGATCGGGGCTTGAACGTATGTTCCGGTCCGGGAAACCGGCGGGCGCGGACATCGGCCGCGTATTCCCCGGCCGCCTTGGAAATTCTCTGGCCAAGCTCGTCATAGCGCTTGACGAAGCGCGGCGTGAACTCGTTGAAAAGCCCAAGCATATCGTCCGAAACCAGGATCTGGCCGTCGCAGGCGGACGATGCGCCGATCCCGATGGTCGGAATGTCGATCAGGCTGGTCAGTTCGCGGGCGAGCGGCTCCACGGTTCCTTCGATGACGATCGCAAAGGCGCCGGCGCCGCCAACCGCGCCTGCGTCGCACCGAAGCTTTTCGCCTTCCCGTTGAGAATGCCCCACCGAGCGGTAGCCGCCGGCCGTGTGGACCTGCTGCGGCATCAAACCGATATGACCGAGAACGGGGACGCCACGGGCCGTCAGGAAACCGATGGTCTCGGCCATTTCCTCCCCTCCCTCGAGCTTGATCGCGTCGCATCCCGTCTCCTGGAGCACRCGCACAGCGTTCCTGAAAGCGGTCTCCTTGGATTCCTGATAGGTGCCGAAGGGCATGTCCACGACCACACAGGCCTTACCGACACCCCGCATCACCGCCCGACCGTGTGCGATCATCATCTCAAGGGTGACGCCGACGGTGGTTTCCATCCCATAAAGCACCATGCCCAACGAATCGCCGACCAGCAGCAGGTCGCAATGGGAGTCAAGGAGACGCGCGGTCGGCGTTGTGTAGGCGGTGAGACAAACGATCGGATCACCGCCCTTCATCGCCTGGATATGCCGGGGCGTGAGGCGTTTTGGAAGTGTGGGCGCGCTCATCGTTCGGCYCTCCCTGTTCCGCCCCGTCGCGGATGAATGACCCTGTTGTCGAGCAGACGGGTGGACCCGACGCGGACGAAAAGAGCGATCACGACCGGCTCAACAATGGAAGTCACGGGCCGCAAGGTCGAAGCATCCCTCACCGCGACGACCTCAGCACTGGCCAAGGGCTCGCGCCTCACAAAAGCGTGCAGCTTCTCCTCCAGTTCAACTGGATCAGCCAAACCTTCTTCGACCAGCCGCTCCGCTTCGGCGAGTGTCCGCGGCACGATGACGGCCGCGCGGCGCTCCACCTCACTCAGGTAGACATTGCGCGACGACAGCGCCAGGCCATCACTGTCACGCACCGTGGGAACCGCGACGACACGCACCGGCAACGCGAGGTCTTCGACCATTCGCTTGATGATGACGACCTGCTGATAATCTTTTTCGCCGAAATAGGCGGCCTGCGGCTGGACGATGTTGAACAGCTTGCAGACGACCGTCGCCACGCCTGCGAAATGCCCAGGCCGCACCGCCCCTTCGAGTTCGACGCCGAGTTCCGGCACGTCGACGACCGTCTTCATCGGCCGGGGATACATGTCCTCCACCCCAGGGGCGAACAGGATGTCGACGCCGGCGCGCTCAAGCATCGCGCTGTCGCGCGGCAGATCGCGCGGATAGCGGGCAAGATCCTCATTGGCACCAAACTGCAGGGGATTGACGAAGATCGACGCCACGACAATGTCGTTTTCGGCTTTTGCCCTCGCGACGAGTTCCATATGACCATCGTGCAAATACCCCATGGTCGGGACGAAGCCGACGCTTTTCCCCGGAGCGGCGAGCTGCCGAAGATGGCCGCGCAACTCTTCGATCTTGCCGATAACCCGCATGGCTTCTCCCCCCATGGCACAACTCTCAGTGCTTTAGTCAATAGAGAGGAGGTTCACAACCGCTCTGCCCGGTTCTGCAAGCCTGCGGCACGTCACATCTCGAAGCCGCGGCCCACCCAAATGGGGTCGGAGGCTATCAGGATTGTCGAATTGCACTTAAATTTTTTCCGACGATGCACTTTTTTGTGCATTGCCATTACACCGGCCCGGTTCTGTACTATCTTCATAATAATGATTCTCGAAAATTGCCGCATTGCCTTCCATGGTTGCGGCATTGAGCTGTGGCACAATCCTGACTGGAGGGGCCGATGCTAGGTGAATCCTTGTTGGACGCATTCACGCGCAACTACGAAGCGCGGCGCGAAGCCGACATGTCGATCGAAGAATACCTGTCTCTATGCAAGAAAGATCCGATGGCCTATGCCAACGCCGCCGAGCGCCTGCTCGCGGCCATCGGAGAACCTGAAATCGTGGACACGGCAAAGGACGCGCGCCTTGGCCGGATATTCGCGAATAGAACCATCCGCACCTATCCGTCTTTCCCCGGATTCTACGGCATGGAAGATACGATCGAGCGGATCGTCTCCTTCTTCCGGCACGCAGCCCAGGGTCTCGAGGAACGCAAACAGATACTCTATCTGCTCGGTCCCGTCGGCGGCGGCAAATCCTCCCTTGCCGAGCGGCTGAAGCAGCTCATGGAGGTCAACCCCATCTATGTCCTGAGGGCGGGCGAAGAATTGAGCCCCGTCTTCGAAAGCCCGCTCAATCTCTTCGATCCGAACGCCATGGGCCCGCTGCTGCTCGAGGAATATGGTATCCCGACCCGGCGCCTCAGCGGCATCATGAGCCCATGGTGCCTGAAGCGGCTCGACGAATTCGCAGGCGACATATCGAAGTTTCGGGTGGTGCGGATCCAGCCTTCCAGGCTGCGGCAGATCGCAGTCGCCAAAACCGAGCCGGGCGACGAAAACAACCAGGACGTCTCGTCTCTTGTCGGCAAGGTCGACATTCGCAAGCTTGAGCACTATTCGCAGAACGACCCCGATGCCTACAGCTATTCGGGCGGCCTCAACCGCGCGAACCAGGGCATTCTCGAGTTCGTCGAAATGTTCAAGGCGCCGATCAAGATGCTGCACCCGCTCCTGACCGCGACGCAGGAGGGAAATTACATGGGCACCGAAAACATCGGCGCCCTGCCCTTCTCGGGCGTCATCCTGGCGCATTCGAACGAAGCGGAATGGCAGGGTTTCAAGGCGAACAAGAATAACGAGGCCTTCATTGACCGCATCTGCGTCATCAAGGTGCCCTATTGCCTGCGGGTGACCGAGGAGCAGAAGATCTACGAGAAGCTCATCGAGAGTTCAGAACTTGCGGCCGCCCCCTGCGCCCCCGCGACGCTGGAAATGCTGGCGCGGTTCTCCGTCCTCTCGCGCCTGCGCAAACACGAGAATTCCACCGCCTTCTCCAAGATGCGAGCCTATGACGGCGAAAGCCTGAAGGAAACCGACCCGAGAGCTCGCAGCGTTCAGGAATATCGCGATGCCGCGGGCGTCGACGAGGGGATGGACGGCATATCGACCCGCTTCGCCTTCAAGGTGCTTGCATCGACCTTCAATCACGACACGACCGACCTCGGCGCCGATCCGGTCCACCTGATGTATGTCCTGGAGCAGGCCATACGCAGGGAGCAGTTCTCCGAGGAAACCGAGAAACGCTATCTCGAGTTCATCAAGGCGGATCTGGCGCCCCGCTATGCCGAGTTCATCGGCAACGAGATCCAGAAGGCATATCTGGAATCCTATTCGGATTACGGACAGAACCTCTTCGACCGGTATGTGGACTATGCCGACGCCTGGATAGAAGACGTCGACTTCAAGGATCCCGATACCGGGCAGCTTCTCGATCGCGAACTGCTCAATCAGGAGCTGACGAAAATCGAGAAGCCCGCAGGCATCGCCAACCCGAAGGATTTCCGCAACGAGATCGTCAAATTCTGCCTGAGATCACGGGCGAACAATGGTGGAAAGAACCCGCCCTGGACGAGCTATGAGAAAATTCGCGAGGTGATCGAGAAGCGAATGTTCTCGCAGGTCGAGGATCTTTTGCCGGTAATTTCCTTCGGTACGAAGAAAGATGGTGAAACCGAAAAGAAGCACAGCGAGTTTGTATCTCGTATGACCACCCGCGGCTATACCGAGCGACAGGTTCGACGGCTT
Source organism: Rhizobium sp. LCM 4573 (assembly GCF_001854865.1). GTDB lineage: Bacteria > Pseudomonadota > Alphaproteobacteria > Rhizobiales > Rhizobiaceae > Neorhizobium. The sequence continues at coordinate 25,031 of NZ_MDDW01000009.1, forward strand.
GTGGAATGGTACATGCGCGTAAAACAGGCAGGTTAATGCTCACGGACCAGGTACCGACATGCACATCATCGACCGGCGGCTGAACCCGCGCGGTAAAAGTCTGGAAAACCGGCAACGATTTCTGCGGCGAGCAAAGGACGCCGTACAGCAAGCGATCAAGCAATCTTTGCAAAACCGCGGAATCCGAGATGTACTCGATGGCGGCGAAATCCATCTTCCGATCGGCGGCATGGCGGAGCCGGGCTTCCGCCGCGCCGCCGGAGGCCTCAGGGATTATATCCTGCCGGGCAACCGAACTTTTGTCGAAGGCGATATCATTCCGCGGCCGCTYGGCTCGTCCGGGAGCAGGTCGAGGCTTGCGGGAGAGGACGACGACAGCGAGGACAGCTTCCGCTTTGTCCTCACGCGCGAGGAATTCCTCGACATATTCCTGGACGATCTGGAACTGCCCGATCTTGCCAAGCGGCGGCTGAGCGAAACGACGGAAGTCGTTCCGGTGCGGGCGGGCTATTCCGTTTCGGGTCCTCCTTCGAGCCTCGCGGTCGGCCGCACCACACGGCTTGCCATGATGCGGCGCATCGCTCTTCGCCGACCGAAGATGGAGGATATCGAAGCCCTGGAAAGGGCCATCGAAGAATGCAACAACGAGGAAGACCGCCTGGCGCTCGAGGCGGAGTTGAAGCTGCTCACCGAAAAAAGCCGGCGCGTTCCATATATCGATCCGCTCGACGTGCGGTATCGCCGTTTCGAAAACACGCCAAAACCGGTCGTCAAGGCCGTCATGTTCTGCCTGATGGATGTGTCCGGCTCCATGACCGAGCATATGAAGGACCTGGCCAAGCGCTTCTACCTCCTGCTCTACCTTTTCCTCACCCGCCGGTACGAGAAAGTGGAAATCGTCTTCATCCGGCATACCGAAAAGGCCGAAGAGGTCGACGAACAGACCTTCTTCTACAGCCCAGCCAGCGGCGGCACGATGGTTTCCAGCGCGCTTGCGGCCATGCGCGCCATCATCGCGGAGCGCTACGATCCCACCGAATGGAACATCTATGCCGCGCAGGCCTCGGACGGCGACAATTCCTATTCCGACGGCAGCGTGGCCGGCCAGTTGCTGGAGCATGAAATCCTGCCGCTCTGCCAGTATTTCGCCTATATCGAGGTGGGCGACGAGGACGACGATTCCTCTTCGTCCTCTTCCACCCTCTGGCAGCTCTACCAGGATATCGATGCGGGCAAACGCCCCCTTTCCATGCGCAAGGTCTGCCGTAAGAACGAGATATTTCCCGTCTTTCACGATCTCTTCCGAAAGGGCCAGGTTCATTCGGAGGTGGTACCATGACGAAGGCGTCGGCCGAGCTCTTCCATGGTGCCGATTGGGATTTCGGGACCCTCCAGCGCATCCATGACGCTTGCGAGGAGATCGCGCTCGGCGAGCTCGGGCTCGACGTCTATCCAAACCAGATCGAGGTGATCACCACCGAGCAGATGCTGGATGCTTATTCCTCAACGGGCATGCCGCTCTTTTACCGCCACTGGTCCTTCGGCAAGCATTTCGTCCATCATGAGGCCCTCTATCGAGGCGGCAAGCGGGATCTCGCCTATGAGATCGTCATCAACAGCTCTCCCTRCATCTCCTATCTGATGGAGGAAAACACGGCGACCATGCAGACCCTGGTGATCGCCCACGCCGCCTTCGGCCATAACCACTTCTTCAAGAACAACTATCTCTTCAAGCTGTGGACCGATGCCGAGGGCATCCTGGATTACCTCGACTTCGCGAAGTCCTACATCGCCCGTTGCGAGGCCCGCCATGGCGAAGCCGCCGTCGAAGCCACCCTCGACGCGGCCCATGCCTTGATGTCGCATGGGGTTCACCGCTATGCCGGAAAGACCAGGATCGACCTGCGCGACGAGGAGCGGCGACAACAGGAGCGGCGCGCCCATGAGGAGCAGATATTCAACGATCTCTGGCGCACCGTGCCGGCCACTCGCAAGCGCAGTGCCGCCGACGTGGATTTCGAAAAGCGCCGCGCAGCGCTGGGGCTGCCCCAGGACAATATCCTCTACTTCCTGGAAAAATCAGCGCCGCGCCTACAGTCGTGGCAGCGGGAAATCCTGCGCATCGTTCGCCATATCGCGCAGTATTTCCATCCCCAGCGCCAGACCAAGGTGATGAACGAAGGCGCGGCAACCTACACTCACTACAGAATCATGCAGAGGCTTCATGAGCGGAAGAAGCTCAGCGACGGCAATCACCTGGAGTTTCTCAAGTCGCACACGAATGTCGTCTTCCAGCCCACCTACGACGATCCGCGGTTTTCGGGCATCAACCCCTATGCGCTCGGCTTTGYGATGATGCAGGACATTGAACGGATCGTGACGGATCCAACCGACGAGGACCGCGAATGGTTTCCCGATATCGCCGGCCGGGGCGAGCCGATGGAGGTTCTGCGCGCGATCTGGGCCGACTATCGTGACGAGAGTTTCATCCGTCAGTTTCTAAGCCCGCATCTCATCCGGAAATGGCGGCTCTTCCAGCTTCATGATGCTCCAGAAATCCATGAAGGCCTTCTGGTCTCGGCAATTCATGACGAGCGCGGTTACAAGCGTCTTCGCCGCGAGCTTGCGCAGCAATATGATATCGGTTGGGGCGACGCCAGGATTGAGATCGTCGATGTAGACCTCGCCGGCAACCGACGGCTCGTGCTGCATCATCTCATGTTGAACGATTGCCCTCTCGACGAAAGCGAGATCAAGCTCGTGCTCCAGCATCTCGCCGACCTATGGAGCTATGAGGTTGTCCTTCAGGAAATCGACAGCACAGAAAAGGTCGTCAGAGAGCACACGGCTCATCCGCGGGAAAATCTGTATAGCGCTTCCGCGAAGTCGTCGTAGCCTGTTCCTGCGACAGGACCTTCTAACGGCACCCATCCACCCGTCGATGCAGCCCACCGCTATACGAGACGATCTGGCCACTTGAGAGCCTTATCCACGAACTGCGCAGCTCATGCGGCGGCCGGCAATTGCGCAGCGCCAGCACCGTTACCCGATCGCCCACCCTGATCCGATCCCCAAGAGCATAGAACTCGCCGACCGGGGAGAATTCGATCTCACGGACCTCGCCGACATCCTCCTCCCGAACGATGAACGGGCCGGTGAACTCATCTGGCCGGTTCAGGTCGAGCGCGGGAACGTCGCGGCCCTCCACGCGAACCGAGAGAACCGGATGCGGCGGCGCGAAGGTGGCGCGCGTGACCATGCCCGAAAGTACGATGGGGCTGGAGCTATCATATTGCCCGCTCACGCCATGATGTGCCAACACGGCGCTGCCGATCAGGCCCGCTCCCATGACCAAGCTGAACAATATGCGATGGTTCAGTGCCTTCAACATGGTGGTCTCCTTGCGTTATACGCTTCCATCACGCTCCCGGTCGATGGCGGGATCGGCTGTTAGAGCAGGTTTTCGATGCGGATCGGCAATTCCCGCAGCCGTTTTCCGGTGGCGTGGAAGATGGCGTTTGCGATCGCCGGGGATGCTCCAACCATCGCGACCTCGCCRAGACCCTTGAGGCCCATGGTATTGGCGAGCGGATCGGGCCGGTCAATAAATCCGACATCGATTTCGCCGATATCCGCGTTCACCGCCACCACATAGTCGGCGAGATCGTTGTTCAGATAGCCGCCATAGCGTGGATCGATCTCGGTGGCTTCGCGCAGCGCCGCACTCAACGCCCAGACCACGCCGCCTCGCACCTGGCTCGCCGCCGTGCGCGGGCTGACGACCCGCCCGCAATCGGCAACACTGACGACGCGCGGGACACGCACCCGGCGGGTGCGCGGCTCGACGCGAACTTCGACGAAATGGGCGATATAGCTCATCGTCGTGAAGCTCGGATATTCGGGGCCGGCCACGGCATAGGCGCCACGACGCAAGGCCTCAAGCGCCTCGGGCCCTTGACCCGGCCCGATCTCCGACACCTCGATCTGCAGAAAAGGGCGCCGCACAGTCGCGAGCTTCTGGTGCAGATTACCCGCAATCTCACGTTCTGCGAGCAGCTCCGCCATCGCTTCCCGCATCCGCGCGACCGCCTTGGCCGTGGCGGGAATCGCGCCGGCAGTCCCCCAGGACCCTGCAGTTATATGCTGCGGCGCGGCGGTGGTGTCTCCAATGACGATTTCGAGTCGATCGGAATCGATCTCCAACCCCTCCAGCAGGACAGCGGCGATCGCCGTGCGGATGCCCTGGCCCATTTCATGGCCCGAAACCGCATATCGCGTGTTCCCATCCGCCCCGATACGCAGCGTTGCGATCGCCGGTACCATCATCGAAGGATAAGCGCCGCAGGCCACGCCCCAGCCGATCTGCGTCCCGTCCGGGGCCGTCATCGAGCCTGGTTCCGGTGTCCGGCGCGACCAGCCGAAACGTCGCGCGCCTTCCTCGAGGCACTCATTGAGAAACCGCGACGAATAGGGATTGCCGGTCCGGTGATCGACGCGGCTGTCATTGGCGAGCCTCAGCGCGACCGGATCACGCTCGAGCTTGTGGGCGAGTTCGTCGACGGCGCTCTCGAAGGCGAAGCAGGCCGCCTGCGGATGAGGCGCGCGCATCCAGCCCGGTGGCTGCCGGTCGATGCGGATATCGGCGGCCGTGCCGAGATAATTTTCGATCCCGTACAGCCGACTGGTGGCTTCGTGATATTCGGCATTGGGGAAGAAGCCATGGCGCGACTGCTCCTGCTCGACGTCATAGACGACGGCGGTCATCTTGCCGTCGGCATCCGCCCCCAGGCGGACATGATGCCGGCTGTGCGGCCGATAAGTGGCCAGATGGAATATCTGGCTGCGCGGCGCGACGATCTTCACCGGCCGGCCGAGCAGCATCGCTGCCTGGGCCACGAGAGCCGTCTGGCGCTGGCCGATCCCGCCTTTCTGGCCGAAGCCGCCGCCGATATAGGCGCTCTTCACGTCGACGATCGCCGGATCAAGCCGTAGCGCTCGTGCGGTCGCGCCTCTCGTTCCCGCACTGCTTTGGGTGCATTCGTAGATCGTCAGGCGGCCGCTCTCCCAGACCGCGGTCGTCACCAGCAGCTCGATCGGATTATGATGCTGCGTCGGCGAGACATAGGTCGCCTCCACCGTCGTCGTCGCATGCGAAAGCGCCGCCTCGGCATTGCCGAAAACGATGTCTTCGCCGGGATCGCGCTGGCTGTCCTCGCTGTCGATCAGGGCCGCGAAAGGCTCCGGGGCGTAGCTCGGCCGAACCGCTTCGGCGCCCTCGATCGCGCCCTCGAGCGTTTCGGCCACGACGAGCGCAACAGGCTGCCCGCGATAGGCAACGCGCCATTCGAGCGTGGGYGGCGGTGGCGGAGGCCCATTCTCGCTCACGGGTGGCGGGGCAGGAAAATCGTCCGGGGTGAGCACGCGCACCACACCCGGCACGCGCATCGCAGCCGATATGTCGAGTGCCGTCACGGTGCCCTTGGCGATGCGAGAGGGCACCATCATTGCATGGAGCATTCTCGCAACCGGCACGTCGCCGGGATAGACAGTCGCGCCGAGAACCTTGTCTCGCGCATCAATTCGGGCGCGGTCGGGAAACGATGCGGTATTCATGAGCGGCTCCTCTCGGCGGCAATTAGAAGGGCATCGGCGATTGTGCGCGCGCCGAGTTCGAGCTTGAATCCATTGTGCCGCCCCGGCTGGGCGGTCCGGAACGCGGCCCGGCCGGCTTCCACGGCACTCTCGGGCGTAAGGCGCTGTCCGGTGAGCGCAGCTTCGGCTTCAGCGGCGCGCCACGGACGCGTCGCCACCCCGCCGAGCGCGATCCTGGCACGGGTCACATAGTCACCCTGCATCTCGAGCGCCACGGCCGCCGAAGCGAGCGCAAAGGCATAGGATTCGCGGTCGCGGATCTTGTGATAGGTCGAAGCACGTGCCGTTCCGCTCCTCGGCACCTCGATCGCGGTAATCAGCTCACCGGGCACCAGAGTGAATTCAAGATGCGGTGTTTCGCCTGGCAGACGATAGAGTTCGGCGATAGGCACGCGGCGTTGACCGGCGGGCCCGGCAATCTCGACACTGGCATCCATCGCCGTGAGCGCGACAGGCCAATCTCCGGGCGAGACTGCATTGCAGGAGGCGCTCACCCCCAGCACGGCTTGACCGCGGTCAAGCCCGCCGATCGCAGCGCATCCGCTGCCGGGTTCGCGCTTGTTGCAGGGATAGACGCCGTCCGCACCGTTGCGGAAATACATGCAGCGGGTGCGCTGGAGCAGGTTTCCACCCACCGTCGCCATATTGCGGAGCTGTTGCGAGGCGGCCTTCGAAAGCGCCTCGACCAGAACCGGGTAATCACCGGCCACGACTGGATCGGCGGCGACCGCGCTCATCGGGGCAAGCGCGCCGAAACGCAGCCGGTCGCCGCTCGTGTCGATCGTATTCAGCCCTTCGATCGCGGTCACGTCGATCAGATGTGCCGGCCGCTCGATATTGAGTTTCATCAGATCGTAGAGCGTGGTGCCGCCGGCGATGAAGCAGGCCCCCGTTTCGGCACGGGCAAAGGCGTCCACCGCCTCCTCGGTCGTCGTTGGACGGATGTAGCTGAATGGTCGCATCAGCCCCTCCCCATCTTGGAGGCARCATCCTCGATTGCCGCCACGATGCCGGCATAAGCCCCGCACCGACAGATGTTGCCGCTCATGTATTCGCGGATACGCTCCCTGGATGTGGCATTGCCCTCAACAACGCAGGCGATAGCCGCCATGATCTGCCCGGGCGTGCAATAGCCGCACTGGAGCGCATCATGATCGATGAAGGCCTGCTGCATCGGGTGCAGCGTGCCGCCGTCGGAAAGCCCCTCGATCGTGACCACCTCCCGGCCGTCCACCTTGGCCGCCAAGGTCAGACAGGATGCGACGCGCCGACCATCGACATGAACGGTGCAGGCTCCGCATTGGCCGTGATCGCAGCCCTTTTTCGCGCCGGTCAGGCCCAGACGCTCGCGAAGTAGATCGAGCACGGAAGTCCGGGTATCGATCTCGACTTCGACCGCCTCGCCGTTGACGATCGTGTGCACCAGCAGAGGGTATTGCGGGGTGACCGAAGGCGGTGCGGCGCGGCTGGCTGCCGCCTGCGCCGAATTCGGCCCCTGCGTTGCAAGCGACACCGCGACGATGGCAGCGCCGCTCTTCAAGGTATCTCGGCGAGTGAGGCCAAATCCGCATTGATCCTCATCGCTTTCATCGACTGATCCGTTTTTTGACATCCGACGCTCCTTTGCTGCGACCCAGGCTCGTTCTGGCCGATCAAAACATATGCGGCGGCGGGACAGCCGGCTTGCCAGCGACTGCGAAAAACTTGCCTGATTCTCCGGAAGCGATGACGTCGCCGGGCGACCCTGCTAGATTAGGGTCACATTCCGGAGACGCCGCATGGATGTACTCAAAGAGGCGGTTCGCGCCTATGTCAGCCAGTATGGAAATCATGAAGGCCTTGCGCCCACTCCGGTGCCCGGCCTCCGGTTGAAATGCGTCGAAGCGCCTCACGGCGATCTGCATGCGATCACTCGGCCCCTGGTCATCATCGTGCTGCAGGGAGCCAAACGTATGGTTGTCGGGCGCGAAGAGCGGATATTCTCCGCGGGGCAGTCGGCGATCGTAAGTGCCGACATGCCGATCGTCACCCGCATCGAATGCGCCAGCCCCAGCGAGCCTTATATCGCCATCGCAATCGAGATCGAAATGGCGATACTTTCGGAGGCCGCAGCCCATCTGGGGCGGACGCGCCTCAAGCACCGGCCGACGATATCGACCTTGTTCACCGACGACACTGAGGCCGCGACGCTGGATTGCGTCTATCGCCTGATGCGGATGTGCGATCAGCCAAGCGCCATTCCGCTCCTTCATCCTGGCATAATGCGCGAGCTGCACTTCTGGCTCCTGTCGGGGAACCATGGTCCGGAATTGGCCACGCTCTGCGACCCCGCGAGCCATGCGAACCGTCTGGCAGCCGCTGTCGCCATTCTTCGGGCCGAGTACCGTTCGCGAATATCTGTCGAGCGCCTCGCCGCCGCGGCGGGGATGGGGCTCACCGCCTTTCACACGCACTTCAAGCGGATGCTCTCATTGTCTCCGGGGCAATATCAAAAACGCCTGCGCTTGATCGAGGCGCGCCGCCTGATGCTGGAGGAAGGCCTTTCGGCGAGCAGTGCGGCGTTCGACGTCGGTTATGAAAGCGTGTCGCAGTTCACCCGTGAATACGGCCGGCTGTTTAAAGTGCCACCGAAGCGCGACGCGCTACGCATTCGGGCCATGCCGACCGGCGTCGAAGAGTGGGCGCCTTAGCCTGAGCGGAATACTTCCGTGCCCAGTGAGCTCGATCATTGTTATGGAGGTTGGTACCCACAGCGAAGCCCACGTCCTTCGCTGCTCGCAGGCATCGCGTAGCTTCAATCCTTTATCGACGAAAACAAACGCGGGGAAGGGCTGCTCAGTAACATCCCTCTCCTCGAGGCTGGACTTCCCTCCTATCTCCTTCATCGGCGTCGGCAGAGCGGCCTACAGTATCAAGTATGACCACATGGTATGAGCTTGCCTGCACCCGTTACCTCGGCAAGGCGATATCCGGGGGCTAGGCCATTACCGTCCGGTGGGTTTTCGGTCCCATATCATGACGGCTTGTACGCACAACGAAACCCCACATAGACCGCGTAGAAGTCCGCCGGCTTCCATTGCATGGCCTCCGAGGTCGTCTGATCGCGGCCATACCACCACGAGCCGCCGGCGGTCAGCGCCTCTGCGCCGCGCCGGTCGGCGATCCATTCCCAGACATTTCCTCCCATGTCGTAGATGCCGTTGGCGCCCGGACGCGTCGATCCGACCGGCGCGTGGCGAGGCCATGGGTCTGCGTCCCGCGTGTTCATGCCATCGGGTGTGTCGCCGGAGGAATAGCGATAAACACGGCCGTTTTCGAAGCCGACCGGTGCCTCTCGCATTTCGTGGTAGGCGGCAAGGCGCCATTCTTCCGCTGTCGGCAGCCGACCGTCGCGCCAACGGCAATAGGCGGATGCCTCCTGCCAACTTACATGCACGGCCGGTTCGTCGAGGGAAGCCGGATCGCTTCCGAAAGGACGGTAGACTGTCCAGCCGGCGCGTCGCTCCCATCCGGATCCCCATTCGAAGCCTCCGCCGGATTCCTCAGCGGCGGTCTTCAAATCAGTCGCCTCGGCAAATTGGCGGAACCGGCCGATCGTGACTTCCGTTGCGTCGATCTCGAAATCTCCGACGGTTACACGTCCTCCCACTTCCGCGCGGGCGGTGGAAACAAGTCCCATGACAAGCCAGGTCCCCAGGAAAAAATGGAATGCGCGCCGAAGATACATGGCTCAAGCCCTCCTGAACGGCCAGGTCACCACGCCGCCATAGTCTTTGCCTGGATAAGGCGGCTGTTTCAATGTATCCGCGAAGCCTTCGACTCCTTCCATGTGCTGCACCATCCGTGCTCGCAGGGTCTCATCCGGCAGGTCACCGTAAAGCGCGCCCATATTGTCGCTCACATGATCGGGGCTGCTCGTCGCCGGAACCACGTTCGTCACCGCCGGATGGGAAATGATGAATTTCAGGAAGAACTGCGCCCAGGTCTCTGCTCCGAACTCTGCCGCAAACTCGGGTAGCGACCTGCCTTGCACGCTGGTGAAGAGCCGCGCCTTCTCGAACGGGATGTTGACCTGCACGGCAACGCCATTGTCCACGCATGCCGGCAGAATGCGCTCCTCCGCCTGGCGTGAAAAGATCGTATAGTTTACCTGCACGAAGTCCAGGTTACCGGTGCGGATCAGCCGCTCCATGGTAGCGTAATATTCAGGGCTCCACTGGGTGACGCCGACATAGCGCACCCGGCCCTCGTCTTTCCAACGCCGGAGGCGATGCAGCACCTGATCGTAGTTCTCCAGGCTGTGCACCTGCTGGACATCCATCCTGCTGCGCCAAAGCCGCTCCATCGACCGACGGAACTGGGCTTCCGAATGGCTGTCATCGGAAAGCCACTCGCCGGTCGTCCAGGTCTTGTTGGTGATGAACAGATCATCGGCAATGCCGAGTTCGATGGCAAAGTCTCCGACGCTCACCTCCGACATGCCGTAAAGGGGCGAGGTGTCGATCACGCGCCCACCGGCCTCATGAAAGCGGCGGATGATCTCGCGGATATGCCCGCGCGGCTCGCCCGGCAGGATGTCGAAAGTCTCGAAGGTGCCGAGACCGATAACCGGCACTTGCTCTCCGGTTTTCGGAATGACCCGCCTGATAATGGCCCGATCGCCGGCCGTCTGGGCAAATGCGCGCTCGCGGCTCAGCGATCCAGCGGCAAGAGCCCCTATGGCTGCACCTGCCGCCTGCAAGATTGTTCGCCTTTGAATTTTCGTCATGTCGGTCTCCGTGCCTGTTGCGAAGCCGGAGAATTAAGACCTTTGCAGGCCACCGTCGCTTACGATCCTGATCTCAACCGCACGGAACTGACATATTCGGAAAGCACCGCTCGCTGTCCATCACACATCTTAGTGAGGACGGTATTCCGATGGAAAACATCCGACCACCCTGCGGAATACGCGAGCAAAATGCGTCGGACTTGAAAAGCCGACCGAAAGGGCCAGTTCCGTGACGCCCGTCGGGCGCTCGCCCATTATCTGAATTGCCTTTTGCACGCGCAGCTCGTTTATGAACTGCAGCGGCGTTCGTTCGGTTGTCGCGCGGAATGCACGATGGAAGTGGCCTTCTGACAGACCCAGCATATTTGCCAGTACCGCGACGCGAATTTCGCCCGGAAGCTGGGCTTCGATATATTCCCTAATCCGGCGGATTCCCCAGGACGGGAGCCTCCCCGACCGCGATGCGATCGGAGTTTTTTCATTTCCGTAGCRCAGCTTCAGGTGCTGGACAAGCGCAAGCGACATCGCATCGACATATGTGAGGTCCAGTTTGCCATCCTGCTCCTGGTGCCAGGCGAGCTGACCAAGGAGCGAAACCAGGAAGGGGTCTTYGCGAGTGCTGAAGGCGCGGATATCCGCGCCATCGGTCAGTTCCCGGAACCGGCCTGGCAAGATCGCGATGCTCGCCCACCTCCAGGAGACCGCCTCCAGCCTGAGGCGGCGCTCCGTATCGGCTGGCAGAAGAGAGGCACAGCCAGCGACATCGATGCCGTCATAGCGGTATCCGCAGTCGGTCGCGTAGCGGTGGCGGGCCGCGCCGCCCTCAAGCGTAGCCATTATGAGATGACTGGCGGAACGGATGGTGCCCTCCACAAGCTCCGTATAACCGCGCCGTGCCACGTCGAAGCGCCCGTCCGACCACGAAAAAGTGCTGTGTTCGTTGGCGCGAGAGCTAAGATTTTGGAGATAACTTGCATGTGCCGCGGCACTCATGGGCTCCTCCTCTATGACTTCGCTTCCACAACCGGATGTCATCAGATATCCGCCGCCATCGCTTGCGACGCAAGTAAGTTACTCAATAAATATCTGGTTACTTTGCGCAAAGCATGAAAAAGGTTCGCCGATATTCGAAACGACGCCTCTCAGGTCTCTTGAAGGCGCATTCGATGCAGCATGCGCTTGTTGCGCGGGTCGGGATTGGGCACCGAGGAGATCAGTCGACGCGTGTATGGCGCGGATGGGTCGGTGCAGATGGTCTCCGCATCGCCCGTTTCGACGATACGCCCCTTGTGCATGACCACCACGCGGTCGCAGAAGTAGCGGACCACGGAAATATCGTGCGAGATGAATATGAAACTCAAGCCAAGCCGCTGCCGGATACTCAGCAGCAGATCGAGAACCTGGCTGCGAATGGAGACATCGAGCGCCGACGTCGCCTCGTCCGCGATGATGACGCGTGGTTCGAGCGCCAGCGCCCGGGCGATTCCTATGCGCTGGCGCTGGCCGCCGGAAAACGCATGCGGATATCGCTCCATGGCCATTGGATCGAGCCCGACCATCCTCAGTAGTTCGGCCACCTTCTCACCGGCCTGCCGATCCGTCATCTGGCCGGAGACGACAAGCGGATCGGCGATGATCTGCCTTACCGTCATGCGCGGATTGAGAGAAGCGAATGGGTCCTGGAATATCAACCTGACATCGCGATGATAGGCGCGCAACTCCGCCTTGTTGAGATCCGTTACATCTATCTCGCGCCTGTCGGCTGTTCTGTAGGTGATGTGTCCCGATGTCGGCTCCGTGATGCGAAGAATGAGACGGCCGAGCGTCGTCTTGCCAGACCCGCTTTCGCCGACAATACCGAGACTTTCGCCGGGATAAAGGTCGAAATCGACGTTGTCGACCGCCTTCAGCGCCCCGCCCTTTCGGGAGCCGAAACCGAAAATCTTGCCGACCGAACCGTAGGACTTGGTCAGCCCACGCACTGAAATCACCGGATCGACCGTCTTCGCCTCGAACAACGGGATCACCGCAGACCCGGCCGCGCCCCTTTCCAGCTTCATCGTGGCATCGAGCAACTGCCTCGTATAGGGATGGCTCGATGCATGGAAGATGCTGTCCACCGGGCCGCTTTCGACGATCCGGCCGTAGCGCATCACCGCCACCTCGTCGGCTATCTCCGCGACGACGCCCATGTCATGGGTGATCAGCAGCATCGCCATGCCACGCTCCTGTTGCAGTCTCCTGATCAGGTCGAGGATCTCCGCCTGCGTGGTGACGTCGAGCGCCGTCGTCGGCTCATCGGCGATCAGGATATCAGGATCGCAGGCAAGCGCCATGGCGATCATGGCGCGCTGCCGCATGCCACCGGAAAACTCGAACGTGTAACGGTCGAGCATGCGTTCGGGGTCGGGAATTTCCACCTGCCGCAGCAAATCGGCCGCACGGTCCCGGGCAACCTTCTTTGAGAGCTTCCTATGCTGCCGTATGGCCTCCATGATCTGCGAACCGACCGTATGCACTGGGGAGAGCGAACTCATCGGCTCCTGAAATACGAGACCTATCCGCCCGCCGCGCAAGGCAAGTATCTCGCGGGCGCGTTCGGGAAGAGCGGCGATATCCACAACCCCGTTCGGGCCATCGAGAAGGATCTGCCCACCGACGAGCTTACCCGGCTTGTCGATGATCCGCATCAGCGCCCGGGCGGTCACGGATTTGCCCGAGCCGCTTTCGCCAACCAGGCAGAGGGTCTTTCCCCGCCGCAGATCGAAACTGACATCGCGCACCGCATGCAGGATGTGCGTCCTGAGGCGGAAGTCGAGCGAGAGATTGCGTACTGAAAGTATGGTGTCCCGCGTGGTCATTTCGTCTCTCAGCTTTCGTAAGGATCGGCCGCATCACGCAGCCCGTCGCCGAAGAAGTTGAAGGAAAGCACCGCGGTCACGACCGCCAGGCTCGGCCAGATCAGAAGCCAGGGAGCGGTCGCGACGGAGCGGACATTCTGYGCATCCTGCAAGAGAACGCCCCAGCTCACCACAGGCGGCTTCAAGCCGACACCCAGGAAGGAAAGCGAGGTTTCCGCGACAATCATCGTCGGCACGGCCAAGGTCACCACCGCCAATATGTGGCTGGTCAGCGACGGCAGGATATGGCGAAAGATGATGCGGCGCTCCCGAGAGCCGTCGAGGCGCGCGGCGGTGACGAAATCCTCGCCGCGCAGGGCGAAGAAACGCCCTCGCACCTCTCGGGCGAGACCCGTCCAGCCGAGCAGCGAGACGATCAGCGTCACCACGAAGTAAACCGACAAGGGCGACCAGGTCAGCGGGATGGCGGCCGCCAGGCCGAGCCAGAGCGGGATTGTCGGCATGGCGCTGACGATCTCGATGACCCGCTGGATGACCGTATCGACCCATCCGCCGTAGAAACCGGATATCGCTCCGAAGATAATGCCAAGCGTCAGCGAGATCGCAACACCCGCAAGTCCGATCGACATGGATACCCGGGTCCCGTAGATCAGGCGGCTGAGCAGATCGCGCCCGAGCCGGTCGGAGCCCAGCAGATACATGGGTTCCCGGCTATCGAGGGGGCCGAGAAGATGCTTGCTCATCGGGATCAGGCCCCAAAGCCTATAGGCCGGTCCGTCGACGAAAAAGCCGATCGGGATTACCTTGTTTTCGTCGATGACGAAGGTCCGACGCAGGGCCTGGCGCTCGATCTCGATACGGTAGCCCTTCACATGCGGAAGAAATTCGCGCCCGCCGTCCGCGGTGGGAGCGAAGAAGGCGATGCGCTGCGGCGGCGCGAATGTGTATTGCGGCCGGGAGGCGTTCGGCAGCCCAGGTGCCAGGAATTCGGCAAACGCGCCGACAAGATAGAGGAGCAGGATGACGCATCCGGCAAATGCCGCGACCTTGTTGCGGAAAAAGCGGTGTCGGATGAGGGTCCAYTGCCCGGCGGCGGCATCCGATGCGATGGAGCCCCCTGGCTTCAGCGGGCTTATCGCCGGACCTGTATCGTTGGAAGCGAGGGTTCTGCTGTCAGCCAACATGGAGTCAGGTCCTCTCGTATCAGTTGAACCGGATGCGGGGATCGAGCACCGCAAGCAGGATGTCCGATATGAGCATTCCGACCAGCGTCAGGACGCCCATCAGCAGGATGAAGCTGCCGGCAAGATACATGTCCTGTCCGACGAGGGCCCGAAGCAGCAACGGACCGGCGGTCGGCAGATTGAGGACGATCGCGGTGATGGTGACCCCGGAAACGAGATCAGGCAGAACCCAGCCGATCGAGCTGACGAAGGGATTGAGCGCGATGCGAACCGGATATTTCAGGATCACCTTGTGCTCGGGAAGTCCCTTGGCGCGGGCGGTCACGACATAAGGCCTGCTCAGTTCGTCGGAGAGATTGGCGCGGAGCACACGGATCATGGCCGCCGTGCCGGACATGGCAATGACGATCAGCGGAATCCACATGTGGGAGAGCATATCCAGGAACTTGGCCGTGCTCCAGGGAGCATCGACATATTGGGGCGAGAATATGCCGCCGACGCTCTGGCCGAAAAAGCGATAACCCACATACATCAGCGTCAGGGCGAGGATGAAATTCGGCACCGCAAGCCCGATGAAGCCGAGGAAGGTAAAGGCATGGTCGCCGAAGGAGTGGCGGCGCACCGCGGAATAGATGCCGATCGGCAGGGATATCRCCCACACGAGAAGAAGGCTCGCAAGCGAAATCAGGAGAGTCGAACCCATGCGATCCCAGATGAGGGTCGATACGGGCTGGTTCCATTCGAACGAATACCCGAAATCGCCGCGTGTCAGGATACCCGTGATCCAAACCAGATACTGGACGTAAACCGGCTGATCGAGGCCATACTGGCTCCGCAACCGCRCAATCGTCGCCTCATCGAGATTCTGCCCGCCATCCGCCATCGTCGACAGGAGCGATGTCAGATAGTCACCGGGCGGGAGCTGAATGATCATGAAGGCGATCAGCGACATGCCGAACAGTGTCGGAACCATGTAAAGTACGCGCCGGATGATGTAGGCGAGCATGATTTTTCCTCCCTTCTCGCATGCATCTCATTTCCAGGTGAGATGGACCACCTCCATGGCCTCGATCGAGGGTATCTCGATTTCGACCCGACCGTGAACTGCCCGGCAGATGCACTCCTGATCCCCGACGAGCAGTCGGGCGGAGGCGCCGTTGCGGTCCGGCGGCAGCGCCACCGACACCCGCTGCGGACCGATCGGGAAGACCTCCCGCAGTGGCCCTTTCATCATCATCGGGTTCGTCAGGTTGACAAGGCAGACCGCGAGCGCCTCCCGGCTCTCGTGAATTGCGATATCGAGAACGCCCTTCCCCTCGACCGTGATGCGATGATCGTTCCCGAGCGCCCAATTCACGGCGTTGGCGATCAGCCTGCCATGATCGGGAGCCAGAACCTCCCAGAATATCTCGCCTATATTCCACGGAATGTAGACGGTCCTGCCGCCGTAACCGGTGTCGCGGGCGACCATCGCAGCGCCTTTCGGCTCCTCGCGGGGATAGACCTCTTCCATCGGCAGGTCCGGAAAATCCGGCACATAGAGGAAGGGCGTGCTCGCCCCTTCCTTCGGCTCCACCGCGATCAGCCGCGTGCCCCCGATAATGCGCGAGGCGCCGTTGTATCCCTCATTCAGGGGGTAGCTGCCCGAAAGTGCGACATAGGTGTTTTTCACCGGTCCTCGCGCCGGTGCGGTCATCGACGCGGCGAAGGTTTCCGCCAGGCCGAAGTCGGCACGTGGTGCTCCGGCGGCATCGTAGAGCGACGTCTCGTAAGCCGCGACCACCGAACCACCGCGTTTGACATAGTCATCAATCGCCTTGCATTGCGCATCCGACAGACACGCGACGTTTGCCAGGATGATCAGCTTGAAACGATCCAGCTCCTCCCGGGTCATCACCTGATCGGAAAGGAACTCGAACGGTACACGTGCCTCGACCAGCGCATGGTAGAAACCGAGGTCGTTCTTTTCCGCCCGATGCCGCTCCTCCGGAGCCCAGTGGCGCAATGTGGTCGAGGGATCGATGACGGCGATCTCGGCAGTCGGCTGCATGCTCTCCAGCCAAGGCTCGATAGCCGCATGCAGATTGAAAGCCTCCACGACCGGTTTCACCCACCGCTGATCGGGAACGCAGGCATTGAACTTCGTGAACCACGGAAAGAGCCCCTGGGCCATTCCGTCATGGATCCAGAGCTTGATCTCTTCCCCGCTCTGCACAGAATCCTTCCAGCGATACTCCTCCTCCGGGCCGATGGATGTGATCAAGCCGACGGGCCGATCTCGGAACGTGCCGCGAATCCTCTTGCCGTTCCGGCCTGCCGACCAGCCCACTTCCACGCCGCGGCGCGCCTGATGATCGACGAACAGGATCGGGCAGTGCTTCTGGATCAGCGAAAGATCGAATTCCATCAGCGAGGAACCGCTCATGTTGGGAATGAACGACGCATGCGGCCGGATCGACTTGACCGTCTCGTCCCAGTGGATGACGAGGTCCGTGAGGATGCGCCTTCGCCACGCAGCCCATGCCTGCCACGCAGGGTCCGCCGCATCGGCGGCCAGCGGCAGCTCGAAGCCGGTTTCATCACGAAAGCGCTTTCGGTTATCTTCGCTGTAGGAAATGCCATGCCCCTGCCAGCGATTGGCAAACACCGCATCGATGTCATAGCGCTCGACGATCTCGCGGATGACGTCCGTGGTGAAATCACGGTTATAGCTTCCCAGGGCATCCGTCACATAGATGCCGGGAAACGCCCAATGCTCGCGCGGATTTCCATCCTTGTCGATCGCGACCCATTCCGGATGCGCGCGCGCCGCCTCCTCGTGTATGGCATGCGGATCGACGCGGGCCATGACATGCATTCCCAGTCTCCGCGCTCCCTCGACGATCTCGCCGAAGGGATCGCTGTCTCCGATGAATTTCGAAACGTAGTGCAGCGGGATATCGCTCGGATAATAGGCGATATAGCCGCCGGCCGAGAGGCAGACCGCATTGGATTTCGTCCTGCGGAAGAGGTCGATCCAGAATTCCGGATCGTAGCGCGCCGGATCATCCTCCGCGAATGTAAGCTGCGTCCAGCGGGTCGCGGATTTGTACCATTCCCTGGAGCGGCTTTCGGTCGGGGAGGAATTCGTCCTGTTCAGCATGATATGGGTTTCCATGTCAAAAAGGTGCCGTCGCCGCCGTCTCCGACGCCGCCGTGGATTGGGAATTTCCGTCGCCCGCCCGCCGAAGCGAGCGGGCGACGAGGGAGGTCAGGCCTTGAAGAAGGTCTCGGGATTGGCTGGTGCCGGCGTCGGATAGCCCCAGGAATTCGGCATGGTTTTCGCGACATTCACCATGTCGTTCTTGACCACGCCATAACTGTCGCTTGGTAGGCAGATGCCGAATACGTAGAACTGGTCCGCCGCACTCTCAAGAATCTGGGACATCAGCCGCTTCTGCTCCTCAGGATCGGGAGAGCCGAGGACCTGATCGTAGAGTGCCAGCGCCTCACGAACCGGCGGCGGYGGCTCGACTGCACCTTTCGAGGCCGGGTCGCGGTACCAGAGTTGCCAACCTTTGGCATAAAGCGCCTCGGTGGTATTCGGCAGGAAGTAGCGCGGGTCGAGAATGGCGGCAATTCCGCCATTTCCGCCGAACCTGTGCGCCGTGGCATCGTATTCGATGCCCTGGCGCACCCGCACCTCCCAGAGCGAGCGATCCATCGTCCGCATCTGGACATCCACTCCGACTGCCTGAAACATCGGCAGAGCAAGCTGGAAAATGTCGAGGAAGGTCGCACGCGCCTGGTCGATCTCAAAGATCACCGTCACCCTTCGGCCGTTCTCGTCGAGCCTGAAACCCTCGCCGTCCTTGTTCGGCAGTATTGCATCCAGAAGAGCGTTGGCGGCGTCGGGATCGTACTGGGTATATTGCGTCGCAAGCCGCTCGTTGTAGAGCGGATCTTCGGGCCGGATCGCCGGCTGAGACACGGTTCCCTGCCCGATGAACACGGTATCGATGATCGCCTGCCTGTCGAGGGACATGGAAAGCGCCGCACGAAAGTCCCTGTTGTTGAACAGCTTCCGCTTTGCCTCATCCGGATGGTTGAGGTTGAGCTGGAACACCATCTCGTTGGTTTCCGTCGAGTTCAGCGTATAGAAGCCGAAACCGCCCTGCTGCTGCGCATCGTAGAGAACCGCCCGGTTGGCCGGTGTCGCGATATATTGGTCCATCAGGTCGATTTCGCCCTGCATGGCCTTCAATAGAAGCACCTGCGGATCGGAGACCATCTGATAGACGATCCGGTCGAGATAAGGCAGCTGATTACCCTGCGGATCGACTTTCCAATAATAGGGATTGCGCTCCGCAATCGCGCGGTCCGTGGTTTCGCCGGGCGCGACCGTCATCTTCCATGCATGGATCACCGGCCGCCTCGAATTCTGGAAGAACTCGTTGTCGACGACGAGGCCCGCTTCGCGCTGGAAAAGCTGGATCCAGCCGGAAGCGCCCTTGGCTTTGGCCTCTTCCTCGGCATTGGGATTATATTTCGCGTGGAACTGCTTCAGATAGTGTTTCGGAGCGCGGGTCGTCTGATCGTCGTTTGCCCAGGCCAGACGCAGCGGAAACAAACCGTTCGGCTTTTCGAACAGGACCTTGAAGGTCACGTCGTCCACCGCCTCGAAACGGGCGCGCTTACCCCCGGCCGTCAGATGGTTCTGCCCGACGTCGTTCAATCCCTCATACGAGAATATATCCTCGTACCAGAACATGATGTCTTCGGTCGTGAACGGCACGCCATCCGACCATTTCATGCCCTTGCGCAGACGAAAGGTGAACTCCGTCGCTTCTGCATTGCTTTCATAGTGCTCGGCGACATTCGGCACCACGCCGGACCAATCGGGCGCATAGCGTAAAAGCGGCTCATAAGCCTGGTAACGGAACAGCATGGAAAGCGAGCCGCCGCCAACGATGGCGCTGTTCCAGTCCCCGCCGTGTTTTCCGACCCTTTCCAAGGGTGTGACCACCATCGGATTGATCGGAAGACGATCGGCGATCGGCGGAAGCTTACCCGCTTCGACAAGTGATTTCAGCGTATCCGGCTCCACCGGTTCGGCTGCAAAGCCATGAAACGGGAAGACGGGCAACAAGGCGGYCGCGGTTCCCGCAGCCAGGAGATTACGACGAGTGAATTCGCGCATGGGTTCCTCCTCGACGAGGTACGCGGCCATCCTCCTCATAAGACGCGTGCGTACCGGATTCGAAAAAGGCGCTTTCGTTAGCTACCTATTTTCAATAAAGTTAGCTTGCAGATATATTTTTGTTAGGTAAAGCGTTATGTTCAAAGTTCGCCGGGCTCTGTGGAAAGAGAGCTGAGCTGGTTTCAACGCCCTAGAAACCGCCGGCAGAAAACCACAGCCGAGAAACCGCCGATGACAAAAGTGACATTGGAAATTATCGCCCGACACACCGGGCTTTCTAAGTTCGCCGTATCCCGGTCGCTTTCGGGAAAGGACGGCGTGAGCGCCCAGACGAGGCGGAGGGTTGAAGCCGCTGCCTTGGAACTTGGATACAGGCGGAACCGTCCGGCTGATCCACAAAGCGAGATCGGGATTGCCTTCCACGATGTCGACATCATCAACAGCGAACTGCGGCACATGATCCAGGACGGTGTCCAGCGCGAAGCGCACCGCACCGGAAGGCAAATTCGGCTGCAATGGACCCATGACGTAGAGCGCGTCGCCGAAATGGCCGAAACAAGCGCCGGCCTCATACTTGTCGGCCCGCATGAGAAGGCCACGCTCGACATCGTAAGAGCGTCCGGCGTGCCGGCGGTGCGGATGGGCTGGGTCGATCCCCTGGAAGCCGCCGATCATGTCGGCGGCACCGATCACGAAGCCGGCGCGGCGGTCGGAGATTATCTCATCGGCCTCGGCCACCGAAGCATCGCTTTCATCCATGGAATGGCGGGCTATCGCGGCCGGATGGAGCGATATTACGGCCTTCGTGAGCGCGTCGAGGCGCATGGCGGCATCGAGCTCAACCAGATGTGGTTCGACGAAAACGACGGGTTCGTCCCTGCGCTTCGCGACCTTCAGGCAAAGGGGGCGGCGCCGACGGCACTTTTCTGCGCCCATGACGGCTTGGCGCTCACCGCCGTCTCGGCATTGCTCGCTCTCGGATACCGGATTCCGCAAGACATGTCGGTGGTCGGCTTCGGCGATTTTTCGGCGGCAACCCAGATTGCGCCCAATCTGACGACGGTGAAGGTGCACGGCGTGGAAATGGGAGAGGTCGCCCTGCGACTGCTCATCGAACGCATAAACGCCGAAAGCGAACCCCTGCTGCCCGCGCGCCGGGTCCTGCTCGCCTCGACATTCATCGAACGGCGCTCCTCCGGCCCCGCTCCTTCAAAACCGAAGCTGCTTTGACGATCGCCCCCAGCAATCACACGCGTTCATTCGCGCGGAAGCACAATAGCTGTTACATGCATGACATATCCCGCGCCTAGAGCATTGCGCCGGAAGAACAATAGCGAACTCGGATCTCATCATGACGGACTTTCCCGGTCTCACCATAACCCATTCGGGGCACCCGACCCGGCTGAAGTGGCATCGGCTTCGCCGCAGCTTTTCCGACCCGCTGTTCGGTCCCGAAATCATGGCTGAGGGTTTCCGGCTCGGCGCCTCGATGGAGCTCGATCTGAGGGTCCGGGGTGACAGCGGCTTCGTGGCTCTACACGATGAGGAACTCGAAGGCGAGACGACCGGCCATGGACTTGTCCGCAATGCCAGCGCATCCGAATTGCGCGGACTGCTCATGAGGGACGGCAACCATGGCCTGACGCTGAGCGAGGACCTTGCAGCCATGCTCGATGCCGCGCATCCGGATGCCTTGCTCCAGTTCGACATGAAGGACGATTTAGCCATTGTGGGCGAGCGCGGGATGGACCATATCGCAGACCATTTCCGCGATGCCGGATCCCAGATCATCGTCAGCGCGGCGGACCTCGATCTCGTGCTCGCAGTGAAGGATCGCCTWCCCGGCCTTCGGCGCGGCATAGATCCGACCGACAAACTGGTGGAAATCTATCGCCACGATGGTCTTGCGGCAGCCGGGCGCGAGCTTGTTGCAGACCTCACCGGCCCCACCGAGCCGGATACGATCTATCTCGCCTGGCAGCTCGTTCTGCAGGCCGCTCGCGACGGGCTCGATCTCATTGGCCTCTGCCACGACCACGGCAAACTCGTCGATGCCTGGACCTACAATCTGAAGAACCCGGAAGCAGGGTTCAGCGATGCGGAATGGCGCGAGTTTTCCGGGCTGATCGCGTTGAAGCCGGACCAGATCACCACGGACGAGGCCCCCGCCACTGAACGGGCCTGGAAGAGCAGGCTGGCGGAAGCGGCTTAACCCGCCTCCGCCGAAAGGCTCGCGACCTCCATCAGGAAGGCGAATTCGGCTTCCAGCTGAGGCGCGTAGGCGACCACCGGCCCGCCTCCGCCAAGAATTTCGGCAAGCGGCGGAACCGCCACCTTCGCGCCCGCCTCCCGCGCGATCAGCACGCCGGCCAGCATGTCCCACACAGAAAGATGCCGCTCGTAATAGAGATCGGCGATGCCTTCCGCCACGCGCACGAGACCGATCGCCGCCGCCCCCATGCGCCGATAATCGATGCCACGCTCGTAGAGACGGTGGGAGACGGCGAGATAGTCCTCGAACTCGGTGCGGCGCGAGTGGCCCAGAATGGCGATCGCCTGCGTGGGGTCGGTCGTCTTCGCGGCTGCGATCGGCGCGCCCTCCTTAAAGGCGCCCCCACCGCGGATCGCATGAAAAACACTGTCCTGCGCCGCGTCATAGATGACGCCGACCTGGATTTCCCCATCCAAGACAAAGGCGATGGACACACCCCAATGACGGAAACCCCGGATGAAATTGGTCGTGCCGTCGATCGGATCGACCACCCAGGTTCCGACATCACCGGGGCGCCCTCCACCCTCTTCTCCCATGAAGGCATCCTCGGGAAAGGCCGAAAGCAGGGCAGAACGGATCGCCTGTTCACTGCGGCGGTCAGCGACCGTTACGAAATCCTGCAGGCCCTTGTTCTCCACCTCGAGTGTTGCAGGCAGCGCCTGGTTACGAAACCGCGCCACGTCCCTGCCTATCCGGCGCGCCACCGCCACTGCGGTTTCCGCACGCGCCCGAAGGGCCGATTTGTCAATCAGGAAATCCATCTATGCGCTTCTTCGTTTGATGAGCGTAACCGGTGTGAACTCCACCCGCGCAACCGCCTCCGGCTCGGCGATCCTGCTGATCAGAAGATCGATAGCCTGTTCCGCCTGCACTTCGCAGGGCTGCAGGAAAGTGGTGAGTTCATAGGCGCCCCAGCCTGCTTGGGGAATGTCGTCATGGCCGATGATACGGACCGGCGGCGGGCCGCTTCGATCGAGACCACGCGCCAGCCGATCCAACACCCCGCAGGCCATGTAGTCGTTGACGCAAAAGACGCCGTCGATTTCCATTTCCAGAATCCTCTCGGCCGCCTCGAAACCGTCCCGGTAGCCGTTGATCGGAACCGGAATGAGCCCCGCCTCGATCCCAAGCCCGGCGCAGCGTGCCAGGAAGGCTTCCGCCCTCCGGCGCGCGGAATAGGAGACAGCAGCGCCGGCCACGACCCCAGGGCGTTTGGCGCCCGTCTCGAGCAAATGATTGGCCGCCATCTGTCCCGCCATCCGGTCGTCCGAAACGACCCGGTCGACGAAGGGGAAGTCCTCTCCCTTGTTGATGAGCACGATCGGAACGCCTTCGGCGGCGCATTCCTCGCAGATGTCGGACGGCGGCGCGTCAGAGGTGACGATGACGCCCGAGACGGCGTAATGCAGCAACTGGCCAATCACGGCGGAAGTATCCGCCTCCTTCGAAGTCGGCAGCAGCATAGGCCGGAAGTTGCGCGCCAGAAGCGCCCGCGCCAGGTGCTCGATCTGCTGCATGCGGAATGGATTGTCGAAGCCCGCCGCCACCAGGCCGACGATGTCGGAACGCTTGTTTGTGAGGCTGCGTGCCAGATAATTGACCCGATAGCCGAGTTCCTTGGCTGCCTGGAAGACCTTTTCCCGCGTCTTGGGAGAAACGCTGGCATCCGGCGTGAAGGCGCGCGAGACGGCGGCGCGGGATACGCCCGCCGCCCGTGCCACGTCGAAAGAGGTCACCCGGCGCTGCTCTCGGATCGCGCCATTCGTTCCCTTCGGACGCATCAGGTCCGGCAGGTCGGTGCAGATACCGAGAACCGGCAGCGCCATGATGTCTTTCAGCACCTCCGGCCGCTCCTCGTGCCAGAGCACCAGTTCCTTGCCGTTGGCAAAAACCCTTTCAACAAGTTCGTCGGTTACGAACTCCTGAGGCGTGTCGCTCGCCCTTTCCCAGCAGAGATGCAGGATATCGGCGCCGGCTTCCTCGCCAAGCCTGTGCGGATCATTGCCGACGCGGACCAGTACCGAGAGCGGATAGTTGCAACCCATATCGCGCAGCTCGCGCACCTGCGCCACGTCGAACGAGCCGAGGCAGGCGAAGCGCTGCCCCATCTCCTCCAGGTGCCGCCAGCAGAGCGGGCCAGTGCCTGGCCGCTTCAGCTCCACATAGAGCCCGCAGCCGGTCTCCCGGCCGAGTGCTGCGACCTCCTCGAAACTCGGCACATCCGGCACCGTCGCGCGCAGCTCCGTAAAGGTCAGCCGCGAAATATGCAGATCCTTGGCGAAGACGCGTTCCAGGTGGTCGTCGTGAGAAACCACCACCACGCCGTCGGCCGTCATCTGGGTGTCGAGTTCCCACATTTCGGCGCCGAGTTCGGCCGCCTTGCGGAAGGCGGCGAGCGTGTTTTCCGTCTGATGGCCGCTCGCGCCGCGATGGCCGATGCAAAAGGGCAGCCTTCCCTTGTTTTGCGGCCAGCCAAAGCGCTCCATGAAAGTCGAGAAACCCCTCATGGTCACAGCCTCCGACCGTCTTCTGCGAAGACGAAGGCCATCTTGCTGTCGAGGTTCCAGCGCACGTCGTCGCCCGGCTTCAGATCGCCACGCACCGGCTGGATCGACCGCAACACCGAGCCGTCCGCAAACATCACATCATAGAGGTTTTCCCGGCCTTGCGTCTCCGCGAAGGAGATCCGGCCGCTGACCGGGACATCGCCCCCATTGCCGAAATGCTCCGGCCGCACACCAAGCGTCAGCGGCGTCCCGTCCGCCATGCCGGAAAGGGTCGCAAGCGGCAGCCTGATACTGCCATCATCCAGCACGAATTCGCCCTGTTCTGCTCTGCCCTTCAGGAAGGAGATCGGCGGGTTGCCGAGGAAGCCGGCGACGAAAGCCGTGCGCGGCTCGTTATACATTTCTGAAGGCGTGGCGATCTGGACGATCTCGCCCGCTTTCATGATGGCGATGCGGTCGCACATCGACATGGCCTCCACCTGGTCGTGGGTGACCAGTATGGCGGTGATGCCCGTCTCCCTCTGCAGCCGTCGGATTTCCGAGCGCATTTCGAGTCGCAGCTTGGCATCGAGGTTCGCGAGCGGCTCGTCGAGCAGCAGCACGTCCGGGCGGCGGATCAGCGCGCGGGCAAGCGCCACGCGCTGCTGCTGCCCGCCGGAAAGCTGCGACGGACGCCGGTCAAGTAGATCGCCGATATGGACGAGTGCGGCGATCTCCGCGACCCTCTTCCTGATCTCCGCCGTCGCCACCCGCCGAACCGTCAGGGGAAAGCCGATATTCTCGGCGGCCGTCATATGCGGATAAAGCGCATAGGACTGGAAGACCACTCCGACATTGCGCTCCTGGCTCGGCAGATCGGTGACGTCCTTGTTACCGAAAAGGATACGGCCGGAGCTCGGCCGATGGATGCCGCAGATCGAAAACAGCGTCGTGGATTTTCCGCAGCCGGAAGGACCGAGCAAGGCCAGCATCTCGCCGGAACCGACGTCGAGATCCAGGTCCTCGATGACCTTGGTGGACCCGAAGCTTTTCGAAAACTTGTCGAGCAGGATACGCATCAGCCTTTCGTGCCTCCGCCGTAGATGTTCATGAGATGCTTCTGGAAAAAGACGTAGAGGATGAGGACCGGCACGACGTAGAAGACGCCGACGGCTTTGAAGGTCCCAAAATCGAAATTGTTGTCGTCGACGATCAGGCCGGCAAGATAGACCGACAGAACCTGTACCTGCGCCCCCGGCGCCAGCACCTGCGGCAGGATGAATTCGCTCCAGCCGGTGAGGAAGGAGAACAGGCCGAGCGCCATGATCGCGGGCTTGATCTGCGGCAGCACCAGCCTGCGCCAAACCGTGAAGCGCGAAGCGCCGTCCACCAGGCCTGCCATCTCGATCTCCCAGGGCACGGTGTCGTAGAAACCCTTCATGAGCCAAATGCCGAGCGGCAGGTCGATTGCCGCCTTCACGAGGATGACGCCGATCAGCGAGTTGTAGAGCCCGATCCACTGCAGCACGACGAAGATCGCGATGATCAGCGTCACGGACGGGAAGGCGTGCAGCACCATGACGCCGGCGAGGAAGACGCCGCGGGCCGGCACGTTGAGGCGCGACAACACATAGCCAGCCATCGAGGAGACGAGAAGGATGACCGCCGTGATGCTGCTGGCGAAGATGAAGGTGTTGAGCGTGACGAGCCAGATATTCGGCTTGCCCGGCTTGGTTTCCCAGAGAAAGCTCCAGTGGCGCAGCGTGAATTCGCTGGGGACCAGCGACCCCGCCTGAGAATCCGTGACCGTATCGATGAAAAGATAGGCATACATCAGCAACAGCGGCAGGCTGATGATCCCAAGCAGCAGGATCACCGGCAGGCTGGAGAAGTTCGCGGAGGTGCGGGTCTTTTGGGCCATCATCAGTCCTCGATCAACGGCCTGGAGATAAGCGAGTCGTAGCGGAAGACACGCAGGTAGATGAGGGAGAGGATCACGCCGATCACCACCAGGACCAGCGCCATGGCAGCGCCGAGCCCGTATTCGAGATTGCCGGTATAGTTCTGAAGCGCGGTATGGTAGGCGGCGAGCGACCACACTTCGGTCGCCCGCCCCGGCCCGCCGCGGGTCGAAAGCAGGATTTCGTTGAAAGAAGCGAGTAGTGAGAGTGTCTGGTAACAGGTCACGAACAGGATCGGCCAGCGAAGCTGCGGCAGAATGATATAACGGATCTGCTGCCAGCGGCTGGCGCCATCCACCTCGCTTGCATGGAACTGCGCCTCCGGGATCGCCTTGATCGCGGAGGAGAAGACGAGCATGCCCATGGATGCGCCGATGAAGCCGTTGATCAGGATCACGAAGAACCAGGCGTTATAGGCATTGTCGAGCAGGTAGTTCTTGGGCGGATGGCCGAACTGACCCATGAACATGGAGATGAAGCCGCTGTCCCAGGTGAGCCATTTCCACATCAGCACGTAGATCACGACAGGCGTGATGCGCGGCAAAAGCCAGATGGCCCGGAAGACGGATGCGGTCGTCGCCGCCATGTAATGGGTCGTTACCGCGAGGAACAGCGCGTAGCCGACATTGAAGAAAAGCAGCGTCACCGCGACATAGAAGGCGGTGTTGAGAAACACCTGGGCCATATCCGCGGAGTTTCGGATGATCCGGAAATTATCGGTCGTCCAGACCCAGCCGGTATAGGTGGCTCCCGCCATTGTCTCCTGCTGCTCGGGCGTCAGCGTCACCCCGAGTTTTTTTAGCCCGTCCATCAGCGCTTCGCGGCTTCCGAAACGGGTGTTGATGACCGAGCGGTTAAAGAGGTCCGATATCTGCTTGGTCTGACGCGTCGATGGCCGCTCCTTGAGAGCCTTGATCATCCGCTCCGCCTCGCGTCGGGACGCATGGACTTCTCCAAGATGCTCCGCCCGCAATTCGGCCGCGATCGCCGGAGAAAGGCCAGCGGCCTCGACCGCGGCAATCCCCGCCTCGTCGATCACGAAACGCGGTTCGGAAATGGCCTCCGCGACTTCGGGCATTTCGGGGCGCAGCCGGTTTACCGCACTCTGCGTGACCTGAAAGGCGCCGCCGGAAATGCCCGTCGCCGTGCTCATATTGGTCATCGAGAAGACGCCGGTAAGGATGACCGGCATGAGATAGAACAGCAGGATCATGATTGCCGCCGGCGCGATCATGACGAGGCCGAGCATTCGCGATGTTCTCATGGAAGAAACCCTGGAAGAGAAGCTGCGGGCGGCGGAACGAGACGCCACCCGCAGCCGGCGTCAGCGGATGATGATGGCGTCGCCCAGCGTCGACTTCAGTTCCGCCTCGGCATCGTTGACGGCAGCATCGACCGTCTTGGCGCCGGTCCAGCTTGCTTCGAAATTCTTCCACATGATCGTCCAGTACTTGCCGAAATCCGCGTTGTTCGGCATCGCGTTGGCGTGCGGCAGCAGGCGGGCGGTCGCCTCGCTTGCCCAGCGGTCGGCGGCATAGAGATCGACCTTCGTCTCGGCTTCCGAGATGCCGAGATGGGCGGACTTGATGGCGTGCAGCGCGTTGATACGCGGTTCCGACGCGATCTTGACGAGATCGGCGGCGATCTGCGTCGTCTCCTCGTCATGGCCGGCCATCAGGAGATAGGTCAGCGGATGGGTGAGCGTGTTGGCCTTGCCGCCCTCGCCCGCCGGGATCAGCGTGAACTGCACATTGCCGAAGAAGTCCTTGAGGCCTTCCTGGTTCACAAGGCGTGCATAGTGCCAGGTGCCGCCGTGCCAGATGCCGGCCTTGCCGGACGCGACTTCCGCCCACCATTGATCGCCGGGCATGYCGATATGGTTCTTCTTCGTGACGCCGGACGCGACGAGATCGACGAAATACTGATAGGTGCGGGCCATCRCCGCCTTGTCGAAGACGAGTTTGCCCTCCTCCTCCATCACGCCGCCGAAGGAGGTGTAGAACTGCCAGTAGTCAGGGCCGTTATTGGTGCGCGGATAAAAGCCGTAGCCCGCCTGGACGAGACCGGCATCCTGCATCTTCTTGGCGTCTTCCAGCACGTTCTTCAGCGTATATTCGCCGCTTTCGACCTTGGCCGGCAGGGCTTCGATATCGGCATCGCTGTAGCCGATCGCCTTCATGTGAGGCTTCCAGAAGAAGAAGGGCCGGGATTCTGCGTCCTGCGGGATGCCGTAGACAGCACCGTTAAAGGAGGAGATCTCCATGAGATTCGGATAGATATCGCTGATCGGCCAGCTATCGAGATCAATATAGTCTTCGACCGGCACGATGAGACCCGCCTGTGCCCAGGGGCCGATATCTTCGTGGCCGGTGGCGACGATGTTCGGCGCCTTCTTGGCTTCAGCCGCAAGCGTCAGGGCCTGCTTGAACTCCTCCCATCCCGAATAGGGTGTCTTCTGAACGGTGATATTCAGCTCTTCGCCACGTACGGCGGCTTCATGCTCGAGCAGGCCGGCGGCGATCTCGATCGCATCGACACGGTAGTTGTCGTTCGGGCCGGAGCCGCCCGACCAGACGGAAATGGTAACATCCTTGGCGGAAGCGAAAACGGCGGTCGAGGCCAGCAGAACGGCCGCGAGCGTGACAGACTTGCAGATTGAAAGAACGGTCATAGCCAACCCCCGAGAAGAAAACGGTGTCTTCCGTGCCCACAAGGATCGGTCGTGCCGGGGACGCGGAAGCGTTGAAGGATCATCAACGAGGCTTGATTTACGGGTGCCGCATAACAGCCGAATGACAAAATGTACGCGTGTGCAATTTTCCTGATCGGGAGTTTCCGACAACACCCGGCCCGATTTGCCTTCGGACAAGTGGCTGCAGAGTTTTGACCGCACCGAAGCACCGGCTTGGAGAACCCGCTCTTTTCCGTTCTTCGCTGATTCCGTTGAATTCCACCATTATTGACGCTATATAACGTCATAATATTTGGCATTACATGGAGTGAGAGAAATGAGTCTCGCCCAATATGCAGACGACGGGCTCTTCGCGCCACGCAAGATTGCGGATGCTTTCCGGACGACAAGCGAGGAAATCGCCCGTACTACCGGGCTCGGCAAGGACGCTATCCAGCGCAAGGACCGCATCCGCTCGGACAAGACGCAGCGGCGCCYGCGCGAGATGGTCGAGGTCGTCAACAAGGTCGAGCCGCGCTTTGGCTCTGCATTGATGGCCTATGCCTGGTACCGCTCCGAACCCTTGCCCGGCTTCTCCGGCCAGACCGCCATGCAGCTGGTCCGCGATGGACGCGCTGACGAGGTCCTCGACTATATCGACGCGGTCGATGCCGGCGTTCACGCATAGCCCTAGCCGATGCGATATGAAGGAAAACTCTACCGAGCGCTGAACCCGGTCTATGCGCGGCAGCCGCTCTCCGGCCGGGGAGCGGCACTTTACGGCGGCCGGTTCAACCCCAAGGGAATGCCGGCGCTCTATACGTCCCCGTCCATTCTTACAGCGTTGCGCGAAGCCAATCAGGTCGGCAATCTGCAGCCGACGACGCTGGTCTCCTATGAAGCTGTTTTCGAGCGCGTCTTCGACAGCCGCGACCACGATGCTCTTCAGGCGGAAGGAATGAATACCGCCGCGATCTCAGACGCGACATGGCGTGATCAGATGAAATCGGTCGGCGAGGCCAGAACGCAGAGCTTTGCCAGGCGGCTCGCCGTCGCCGGCTATCAAGGCCTGCTCGTCAGGAGTTTCGCTCCCGGCGCGACCGGAGAGGATTTRAACCTCGTTCTTTGGACATGGGGTGAAAGCCTTCCCGCTCGGCTCATTTTGATCGACGACGAAAACCGCCTCGGTCAACCCGAATAGCTTGGCGCGCACCGCAAACGCCTCACTGGTCGCGGCGCCTTCCCCATTAAAGCCTACCGTGGAGCACGCTTTTCAGACGGGTAAAGTTTTGCCGTCAATTTCCTCGCGATCACATTTTTCTTTCCTCGGACATACCAAAAAGTTGACACACGTAAAGTTAATACTCTAAGACTCCGGTGCATTCGAGGTAGGGAGGGCCGCCTCGGATGTAGAGTGTCAAAAGGCCCCGTGCCCATTTTCCTGGGGAGGAAATATGTCCATCAAGAAAATCGTCGCTGCGCTCGCACTGTCCGCAGCATTTTCCATGTCCGCCGCCGCAGCCTATGCGGAAGGCATCGGCGCCTCGCTTCTGACGCAGCAGCATCCCTTTTATATCGAGCTCGCCAATGCGATGACGGCCGAAGCCAAGGCCAAGAACGTCCCGCTCGAGGTCTCCATCGCCAACCAGGACCTCAACAAGCAACTCGCCGACGTCGAAGACTTCATCGTCAAGGGCGTTGACGTCATCATCATCTCGCCGGTCGACAGCCAGGGCGTTGTGGCTGCCATCGCCAAGGCCGAGAAGGCAGGCATCAAGGTCATCACCGTCGACGTGCCGGCAGCGGGCGTGAAAGTCACCTCGCATATCGGCACCGATAACTTCGCCGGCGGCGTCAAGGCCGGCGAATTGATGGCCAAGGAGCTCGGCGACAAGGGCAATGTCGCGATCATCGACTACCCGACCGTCCAGTCCGTCGTGAACCGCATCGAAGGGTTCAAGAAGGCGATCGGCGAGCATGCGGATGTCAAGGTCGTCGCCCAGCAGACCGGCATCACCCGCGCCGAGGCGCTTGCCGCCGCGCAGAACATGCTGCAGGCCAATCCCGATATCAACGGCATCTTCGGCTTCGGTGACGACGCGGCTCTCGCGGCTGCGGTTGCCGTGAAGGCCGCCGGACTGGAAGAACAGGTCAAGGTCATCGGCTTTGACGGCATGGAAGAGGCGCGCAAGGCCGTCGACAGCAATCCCGTCATGGTAGGCGTCATCCAGCAGTTCCCGGATCAGATGGGTAAAACCGCCGTCGAGACCGCGGTCAAGGTTATTGCCGGTGAGGACGTCCCCGCCGAGCAGCCGATCGTTCCGGGCGTCTATACCAAGAAATAACGCTCTCCCAGGACGGCTCGCCTACCGGCGATGACCGCTCGAAGCATGGCGGTCCCGCGCACCCCAACCCGTGGGACCGCCTGCAAGGAATGAGAAGGAGGCCGCAATGGCTGCGCCCACCGCCGATACCATTCTCAAGATCACAGACATTTCCAAGACCTTCGGTCCGGTCGCGGCGCTCAAGAACATGCATCTCGACGTGCGGCGGGGGCGTGTGCACACCCTGCTCGGGGAAAACGGCGCCGGCAAGTCGACGCTGATGAAGATCCTGGCCGGCATCTATCAACCGACGGACGGCAGCATCAGCTTCGAGGGAAAGCCGTATCATCCGGCAAACCCGCAGGATGCCGCCGCATTCGGGCTGACAATCGTTTTCCAGGAACTCAGCCTCTGCAATAACATGACGGTCGCCGAGAACATACTGGCGACCCGCGAGCCGTCGACGGCCGGCTTCATCAACGATCGCAAGCTCAACGGCAGGGCCGCTGAAATCGTCCRCGAACTCGGGCTGCCGATCTCGGTGGAGGCCAAGGTCGGCGATCTTTCTATCGCCCAGCGGCAGTTGGTCGAGATCGCCAAGGGGCTCAGCATCGATGCCAAGGTCGTCATTCTCGACGAGCCGACGTCTTCGCTGAGCGACAGCGAGGCGGAGATCCTGTTCGAGATCATCGCGCGCCTGAAGAAGCGCGGCGCGGCCGTCATCTACATTTCCCATCGCATGGAGGAGATCATGCGGCTGAGCGACGACATCACCGTCATGCGCGATGGCGAATACATCGCCACGAGAGAGCGCGGCGGTGTGACGATCGACGAACTCATCTCCTTAATGGTCGGCCGCAAGATGGAGGAAATCTATCCTCCCCGCATCTCGGGCACGCCCGACATTGCGACTGCGCCCATTCTGTCCGTGGCGAATTTCCACCGCGACGACGAATTCGAGGACATCTCCTTCGAGATCCGCGCAGGCGAAATCCTCGGATTTTTCGGCCTGATCGGTTCCGGCCGCTCCGAAATCATGAATGCGCTCTTCGGCATGCGCAAAGCAGCAGGCACCGTGCGCCTGAACGGCCAGCCCATCGTCATCGATTCACCCGTGAAGGCGATCGAAAGCGGCTTCGGCTTCGTCACCGAAAATCGCAAGGAAGAAGGTCTCGTCCTCAGCCACAGCGTGGAAAGCAACATTTCCATGGTGGCGCTGAAGGATTTCGCCTCGAAGCTCGGCTTCCTGCGGCGGCGCGCCGAGCGGCAGGCCGCGGTCTCGGAAGTTTCCAGGCTCGCCATCAAGACTGGCTCGCTCGACACGCCGGCCGGCGCGCTTTCCGGCGGCAACCAGCAGAAGATCGTGCTCGCCAAGTGGCTGCTCACCCGGCCCAAGGTGCTGATTCTCGACGAGCCCACACGCGGCGTCGACGTCGGCGCCAAGTTCGAAATCTACAAGATCATCCGCCAGCTGGCAGCGGAGGGAACGGCCATCCTCCTCGTCTCGTCGGAACTGCCCGAAGTGCTCGGAATGAGCGACCGCGTCGCGGTCATGCACGAAGGCAGGCTTTCCGGCATCGCCGCTGGCGGCGACCTTAATCCCGAAAAGATCATGGCCCTCGCGACAGGTTTGACAGCATGAACCCGAACACGGCATCCAACGCAATGCTGCTGAAGATCTTCAAGCAGTATGGCGGCATCTTCCTTTCCCTCATCATCCTCTGCGTGATCTTCTCGGTCATGAACCCGCGCTTCATGTCGCTCGCGAACTTCATGAACGTGCTGCAGCAGGTCGCCGTCATCGCGATCGCGGCCTTCGGCATGACATGGGTGATCCTGCTCGGCGAGATCGACCTGTCGATCGGCTCGATCATCGCTGTTGCCGGCATGGTCGGGGCGCAATGCTTCGCCTTCGGCATGGGTTTCGCGCCGGCGCTTGTCCTGACACTCTTTGCCGGCGCCGTCATGGGTCTCATCAATGGGGTGCTGACTGCCAAACTGCTTTTGCCTTCGTTCATCGTCACGGTCGCGACCATGGGGATCTATCGCGGCCTGGTCAGCCTGCCGACGAACGGCGCGCCGGCAATGATCATGGACGAGACCTGGACGGCGATCGGCACCGAAAGCTTTCTCGGCCTGCCGATCATCATCTGGATCGTCCTCGTCCTCTTCGTCGCGAACCAGATCCTGCTCGGCAAGACGACCTTCGGACGGCGCGCCTATCTCACCGGCGGCAACCGGGAAGCAGCACTTTATTCCGGCATCAAGGTGGACCGGTTGAAGATCACCATCTTCATGATTTCCGGCCTGATGGCGGCCGTCAGTGGAGTCCTGCTCTCCTCCCGCCTCTACTCGGCGCAAACCAATGCCGGCATGAGCTACGAGCTCGATGCGATCGCCGCTGCCGTGCTCGGAGGCACCAGCCTTGCCGGCGGCGTCGGCACCATGGTGGGCACGCTCATCGGCGCACTGATCATCGGCGTGATGAACAACGGCATGAACATGCTGTCGGTCCCCTATTTCTACCAGTTGATCGTCAAGGGCCTCGTGATCCTCGTCGCCGTCTGGCTGGACGTTCGCGCGAAACGCGCAAAGCAGTAGGCGACAGGCAATGAGCAAGAAGATACTGACCATCGGCGAAATCCTCGTCGAGATCATCGCCACCGAGCGCGGCAACGGCTTCCGTTCCCCCGTACCCCTGATCGGTCCCTTCCCTTCCGGCGCCCCGGCCATCTTCATCGACCAGGTCGGCAAGCTCGGGCATCCTTGCGCGATCATCTCGGCGGTCGGAAATGACGATTTCGGGCACGTCAACGTCGACCGATTGAAGGCCGACGGCGTGGACATTTCCGGCATCGCCGTCGATCCGGACGGCACGACCGGCAGCGCCTTCGTCCGCTACCGGGATGATGGTAGCCGCGCCTTCGTCTTCAACATCCGCCACAGCGCCTGTGGCAGGATAGAAGTCACCGATGCTGCAGCACGGCTGATCGATGAAGCCGGCCACCTGCACGTGATGGGCACTGCCCTTTATGCACCGAGTGTCATCGAGACCGTGCTCTCGGCGCTCCGCTCCATCAAGAAGAAGGGAGGGACGGTTTCCTTCGATCCCAATCTCCGCCCCGAGATCCTCAACAGCCCCGGCATGCGTGAGGCACTGCAGACGGTGATCGCCGAAACGGACGTCTTCCTGCCGAGCGGTGAGGAACTCTTTCTCTTCACCGAGGCGAAGACCGAGGATGCCGCGATCAAGGAGCTCCTCGGCAGGGGCATCAAGGCGATCGTGCTGAAGCAGGGTGCTGCGGGTGCGACCTATCACGATGTGGAAACGACCCTGCGGCTTGCGAGCATTCCAGTCGAAGAGGTGGACCCCACCGGGGCGGGCGACTGCTTCGGTGCCACCTTCGTCACCTTCTGGCTCGAGGGTGCGGGGCCGGAAGAGGCGCTTCGCCATGCGAACGCCGCCGGCGCGCTCGCCGTCACCAAAACCGGACCGATGGAGGGCGCATCCACGCGCGCCGAACTCAAGGCATTCCTTCAAGCTTAAGAGAACCAAACCATTATGCAGCAGAACCATCTCCTCGACATCGCGACCTGGCGCAACCGCTCCGCCGGTTTCAGGGGCATACCGTCCATATGCTCGGCGCATCCCTTCGTCATCGAGGCCGCAATGGTGCGTGCGGCAAAGTCAGGTTCACCGCTTCTCATCGAGGCGACCTGCAATCAGGTGAACCAGGACGGCGGCTATACCGGAATGACGCCAGCGGATTTCCATCGTTTCGTAAGCGAGACCGCGGCAAGGGCCGGGTTCGCCATGGACAAGGTGATCCTCGGCGGAGATCATCTGGGTCCCAACCCCTGGAAGTCTCTGCCTGCTGCCGAGGCCATGGACAAGGCGGAGGTCATGATCCGCGCCTATGCAAAGGCGGGCTTCACCAAACTGCACCTAGATACCAGCATGGGCTGCGCGGGCGAGCCGGTGGCGCTTCCCGATGAGATCACCGCCGAACGCGCTGCCCGGCTTGCCGCCGCGGCCGAAGACGAGATCAGGAATACGAATGCCACGAGGCCAGTCTACATCGTCGGAACCGAGGTGCCGATCCCCGGCGGCGCGATGGAGGAACTGGACATCCTGGAAGTGACCAAGCCCGAGGCCGCCATCAAGACAGTCGAGGTTCATGCCGAAGCCTTCGAAAAAGCCGGGGCAGGATCGGCCTTCGATCGCGTCGTCGGCGCCGTCGTCCAGCCCGGGGTCGAGTTCGGCAATCACAATGTCATCGCCTATGATCCTGAAAAGTCGAAGTCGCTCAGTGCCAGCCTGGAAAGCCTGCCGAACCTTGTCTTCGAAGCCCATTCCACCGATTACCAGACCCGAGCGGCCCTGAAGGCGCTCGTGGCCGACGGCTTCGCCATCCTCAAGGTCGGACCGGGCCTGACCTTCGCCCTCCGCGAGGCGCTCTACGGCCTCGACCAGATCGCCGCCTTCCTGATGCCGGAAAGCCGCCGAGCCACGCTGTTGGCGGTCACAGAAGCGGTCATGGTCGAGAACCCCGGCAACTGGAACAAATACTATCATGGAAGTCCCGCCGAACAGCACTTGCAGCGGCATTACTCCTATAGCGACCGTATCCGCTATTATTGGCCGGAGGCTCGGATCTCCGAAGCCGTCTCGGCCTTGCTGTCGGTCCTTGGCGAAATTCCCATCCCGGAAACGATGATCAGCCAGCATCTCGGCGCCCTTTATCCCGGCGTTCGCGCCGGAAACATCGTGCCGACGGCCAAGGGACTCATCCTCGGCGCGATCGACCTCGTCCTCGAGGATTATTTCGAGGCGTGCCGAGCCTGATCGACCCGATCCGCCGGCTCGCGTTGCGTCTTGACAGGTGCGGGCTTTCCAACGGAATTGAGGTTCAAGTTTTGGGGGAACGCGATTTGGAAAAGCCAATCAGGACGATGGAAGACTTCGCCGAATTCGTCGGTCTGTCTCGACCGACAATCTCGAAGTATTTCAACGACCCGAAATCGGTCCGTGGCAAGACGCGCGACCTGATCGAAGCCGCCGTCAAGCAATCCGGCTTTCGACCCAATATCTTCGCCGTCAATCTCAACCGCCGGCGCACCAACATCCTCGGCATCATCATTCCGAATTCCACCGACCCTTTCTACATGGCGCTCACGCGCCGCATAGAATTGATCGCCAATGAGGCCGGCTTCCTGGCCTTCGTTTTGTCTTCGGATGGCAAGCCCGAGATGGAGGACCGCGCCATCGAGACGTTCAAATCCATGAACGTCGCCGGCGCGATCATCGCTCCGCTCGGCATCGATTCCCACAAGGAGCGACTGGCCGCGCTCGGAGAAAGCATCCCGCTCGTCTATGTGGACTCGCCGCTGGACGAAACCTCCTATTTCGTCGGCACGGATAACAGGCAGAGCTTCCGTTTGATTGTCGATTACCTGTGTCGTTCAGGCGAGCGGCCCTGTTATTTCGGGATGCCGGCGGTCAACATGAACGCCCGTACGCGCGAGCAGGCCTATCTGGACTCCATGTCGCTGCTCAAGCTGGAACCGGTCGTCATCGGCGTCGAGGAGCAGAGGTCGTGGGATTTCGAACGATTCGGCTTTGAACAGACGCAACGGGTCCTGAAAAACGGCGGTTTCCCGACCCGAACCGTGCTTTGCGCCAATGATCGTGTCGCCTTCGGCGTCATCTCGGCCGCTTATCAGGCCGGCCTCAAGGTGGGACACGGAAACGACTGCGACCTTCGTGTCGCCGGCCACGACGACCATCCCCTTGCCCGCTATGCCTGTCCGCCGATCACCACCGTGGGTCAGAACTACAACGAAATCGGACGGCTGGCCATCGAGCTGCTGCTCCATAAGCTCGGCGAGATCGACGATCTTCCCCAGAAGGAGCCCGTCACGGGACGGATTCTCCTCAAGGCGGAACTTCAGCTCAGGCAGTCGGCCTGAAAGAAAACGCATCGCGCGGAATGGTGTGGCTATGTGCTTGCACCCACCGCCAGCGGGTTATGGGCACAAGGCCGACTGTCATCGGTCTTGCCAGGGAACACCTTTGCTGCGACGCTTGTCTAAAGCTTCAGCAGCGCGCGCGCATTCTCTTTGAGAATCAGCGGGCGGACCTCGTCGCGGATATCGATCTTCTCGAAATCCGCGAGCCAACGATCCGGGGTGATGGCCGGCCAGTCCGAGCCAAACAGCATCTTCGTCCTCAGAATCGTGTTGGCATACTGGACAAGGATCGGCGGAAAGTATTTCGGCGACCAGCCGGACATATCGATATAGACATTGGGCTTGTGAGTGGCGACGGAGAGCGCCTCCTCCTGCCACGGGAAGGACGGATGAGCCAGGATGATGGGCATGTCGGGAAAATCGACCGCCACATCATCTAGGTGGAGGGGATTGGAAAACTTGAGCCGCATGCCCATGCCGCCCCGCAGCCCTGCGCCCACCCCCGTCTGCCCGGTATGGAAGAGCGAGATCGCGCCTTCCTCCGCAATGGCTTCATAAAGCGGATAGGCCATTCGGTCATTCGGATAAAATCCCTGCATGGTGGGGTGGAATTTGAAGCCCTTGACGCCGAACTCTCTCATTAGGCGCCGAGCCTCGCGCGCACCTACCCTGCCCTTGGCGGGATCGATCGAGGCGAAAGGGATCATGATGTCGCTGTTTTCGGCTGCGATCCTCGCCACCTCCTCGTTCTCGTAGCGACGAAACCCGGTTTCCCGTTCGGCATCCACGGGGAAGATGACGCAGCCGATCTTGCGTTCGCGGTAATAGAATGCCGTCTCCTCGACCGTCGGCAGCATGCCTTTGTGGCCCGCTGGATTCTTGAAATATTTCGCCATGCCGGCCTGGAATTCGTCATAGCCGTCATCGCGTGGCCCGCAGCAGGGCTCCTCGGCATGGGTATGGATGTCGATCGCCACCAGTTCGTCGAGTTTCATAGGCCGCTCGCCTTCATGCCGATGAATTTCTTCAAGAGCGCGATGAGCCGCTCGCGCTCACCTGCCGAAAGATTTGCACCAAGCGATTGCTCATAGGCGAAGAACCACTGCGAGGCCGTTTCGACCGCCACCCGTCCCTTCGTCGTCAAGGACAGTTCCACGGCACGGCGATCCTCGTCAGGAATCCGCCGGGACACCAGCCCCTGCTCCTCCAGCGCGCGGATGAGCTTGGTCATGTGCGCGCGCTTGATCAACAGCCGCTGGCCAAGCAGACTCTGCCGAATGCCTGGATTGCAGGAGATGACCCAGAGGACGGAAAACTCCCCAGGCTTGATGCGATGATCCCCGACCTGATCGAAAAACTGTTCGTAGACTTTGAGCTGTGCCATGCGAAGCAGGAAACCCGGAGCATCCTCCAGCCCGCCGAGAGCCACTTCGTCCTTGGTGCGGACAATCATATCCATGGATAGTCCTCAAACTGAGCCCGGCGCCCTGACCCGCGCCACGCGCTTTTCAAGGAAAGCCCGCAAACGCTCCTCCGCCTCCGGGCTGGTCGCCGTGAAGGCGGCGATGAAGGATTCGACGAACAGGCCATCCTCCTTGGCCATGTCCTGGATGCGCGGCAGCGCATTGATGACCGCGTAGTTAGAAATCTCGGCATTGCTTGCCGCCGCTTCCGCAAGGCTATGTGCCTTTTTCCGCGCCTCACCTGGTTCCACGATATATTGCGCGAGGTTCCATCGCTCCGCCTCATCGGCGGACACAACCCTCCCCGTCAACATCATGTCTGTCATGCGGGCGACGCCGGTCAGGCGCGCCACGCGAACCGACCCGCCGCCACCGATGAAAATGCCGCGCTGGCCTTCCGGAAGTGCAAAGAAAGCAGATCGATCGGCAACCCGGATATGAACCGACGCGGCAAGTTCCAGCCCGCCGCCGATGACCGCGCCGTGCAATGCCGATATCCAAGGAATGGCGCCATGTTCAATAGCGGAAAAAACCGCATGCCAGCGGCGGGAGCCGCGTACGCCCTCCATTGGCGACTTTTTCACATGCTCGGCAAGGTCGAGCCCGGCACAGAAGTGATCGCCATGACCGAAGATCACGGCGGCCTTCGCCTCGCGTTCCGCCCGCGCGGCGGCTTCAGCGATCATTTCCACGAAACGGTCGTTGATCGCATTGCGCTTTCCCGGGCGGTTGAGGCCGATATGCGCGATGTCGCCCCTCAATTCATAGGTGACGAAGCTTTCCGCGCCGTCTGCCGTCATGCCCGATGATCTCCCGTTGCGCCAGGCGCTGTTCTTCGCCTGTAACTTGATTGTTTACAGGGAGATTGTTTCCTTGTAAACAAATTTCGGGAGGAGCTGTCGCGGCTCAAAGTTCGGATTCTCGCGATTGACGTCTGGGAGGAGTCATGACGGGGAAGGCTGTACGAGACGTCGAATTGTGGGCGCCGGTTCTCGAATGGGAGACCCGCCGGGACGGCACCGTACTCGTATGGCGCAAGGATTTGCTCAGACCTTATCCTGCCAAGCTCAACGAGCGTCTTGTCCATTGGGCCTCCGTGGCTCCCGATCGACCCTGGATGGCGGAGCGCGTTGAGGGGGGAGAATGGCGCAAAGTCACCTATGGCGAGGCCCTGGATCGGATACGACGGATCGGACAATCCCTTCTCGACTTCGGCCTTTCGCTTGAAAGCCCTCTGGCCATCCTTTCCGACAATTCCATCGAACACGCATTGATGGCACTCGCTGCCCAGCATGTCGGTATTCCTTCGGCAGCGCTTTCGCCCGCCTACTGCACGCTCTCCACAAGCTTCGAAAAGCTCAAGGATGTCGCCCGGCAAATTACCCCCGGCCTCGTCTTCGCCGATGATGGACTGGCTTTCGCCGAAGCGGTTGATGCGGCCTTCGGCCCTGACATTCCGTTCGTGTCGGTACGCAATCCCGTTCCTCACCGTCGCAACACCGTGCGGTTCGAGAGCCTCCTCGAGGCGGGTGCAGGTCCGTCTGTCGATGCGGCTTTCGACGCCGTTGGTCCCGATACGATCGCAAAATTCCTCTTCACCTCCGGTACAACCGGGTCGCCGAAGGCAGTGATCCAGACCCAGCGGATGCTTTGCTCCAATCAAGAGATGGTCGCCGACTGCTATTCGTACCTGCGCAAAGAACCGCCGGTGATCGTCGATTGGGCACCCTGGAACCATACCGCGAGCGGCAATAAGGTTTTCAATCTCGTCATCTACAACGGCGGTACATTCTATATCGACAAGGGCAAGCCAACACCGGCAATGATCGGTGAAACCCTCGCCAATCTCAAGGAGGTCTCGCCGACCTGGTATTTCAACGTGCCAGCCGGCTACGAGATGCTCGTGCGGGCGATGCGGGGCGATGAAGCGCTCCGCCGCAGCTTCTTCCGTGACCTGAAGATGCTGATGTATGCCGGTGCCGGCATGGCACAGCATACCTGGGACGCGCTGAGTGCACTCGCCGAGTCGACACTCGGCCATCGCGTGCCGCTTGGGACGGGCCTCGGTTCGACGGAAACCTCCCCCTTTGCGATCTTCTGCACCGATCCGCAACAGAGCCCTGGCAATGTGGGGGTCCCAGCCCAGGGTGTCACGATGAAGCTCGTGCCTATTGACGACAAGTATGAGCTGCGGCTGAAAGGCCCCAATGTAACGCCCGGCTACTGGCGCAATCCAAAGCTGACCGCCGAGGCATTCGACGAGGAGGGCTTCTATCGGATCGGCGATGCCGTGAAGTTCGCAACGCCGGGCGATCCGCGCAAAGGGTTCTATTTTGACGGCCGGACGGCAGAGAACTTTAAGCTGAACACCGGCACATGGGTCGCCGTCGGAGTTGTGCGGGCGCAGCTCGTCAACCAATTCGGCGGGCTAATCCGCGATGTGGTCATCACGGGCGAGAACCGAGCGGAACTGGGCGCCCTGGCAGTCCCCTTCATGCCGGCCCTGCGCGAACTCGTTCCGCCGGACGCCGATCTGAACGACGATGCGGTGCTTGCCCATCCAAGCGTACGAGCAGAGCTTGCAGCAAGACTTGCAGACCATCAACAAAAGGCGAGCGGTTCGGCGACCCGCGTGATGCGCTTGCTGCTGATGACGGAGCCGCCCCGCTTCGAAAAAGGCGAGATCACCGACAAGGGCTCTCTGAACCAGCGTCAAGTGCTCGCCCATCGAAGCGGATTGGTCGAGGCGCTCTATTCGGATACGCCCGAGGTCATTCACGCCAGCAAGGAGCTCGCAGCATGAGGATCGAAGGATCAAGTGCATTGGTGACCGGCGGTGGGTCCGGCCTTGGTGAGGCGACCGCACGCATGCTCGCAAAGTGCGGGGCAATCGTGCATGTCTTCGACCGTAATGGCGAGGCGGCCGAAAAAGTAGCGCGTGCCATCGGCGGCGTGGCGCTTGCCGGAGACGTCACCAGTGAGGCGGATGCTGAAGAAGCGCTCGATCGGGCGGCTTCCGCCGGCGACGGACTGCGCATACTCGTCAACTGCGCAGGCGTGGCAACCGCAGGTCGCGTGCTCGGTCGTGGAGGACCGCTGCCGCTTGCCGATTTCGAAAAGGTGATCCGGATCAATCTCATCGGCACGTTCAACATGATGCGGCTTGCCGTTGCCCGCATGTCCGATGCGCCAGAACGGGAGGACAAGGCACGCGGCGCAATCGTCAATACCGCATCGATCGCCGCCTTCGAAGGTCAGGTCGGTCAGGCGGCTTACGCAGCTTCGAAGGGCGGCATCGTTTCACTGGCCCTGCCTGTCGCCCGGGAGACTGCGCGCTTCGGGATTCGGGTGAACACCGTAGCACCCGGCATTTTCATGACGCCACTGCTCCACACATTGCCGCAGGAAACGCAGGAGAGCCTTGCCGCCTCCGTTCCCTATCCCGCACGGCTCGGTGATCCCGCCGAATTCGCAGATGCGGTGCGCTTCCTCGTCGAGAATCAGTACGCGAATGGCGAGGTCATCCGGCTCGATGGCGCCATTCGCATGCAGCCACGGTGAACGACACATGAAATTGGATCGGTAATGGGAGGTTGGCCTTTGAGGCCTAAGGGAGGAAGAACATGACGAACCACATCGTTAACTGGACGGCGGCAACGCTTGCCTTCACGCTTTTTACGAACCCGGCGTCGGCCGATATGACCATCGGGGTCACGGTGTCGTCAACCGGCCCGGGTGCGGCGCTCGGCATTCCTCTGAAGAATTCGGTCGAGCTCTGGCCCGCGGAGATAGCGGGCGAGAAGTTGAAGGTGATTGTGCTTGACGACGCCGGAGACCCCTCGACCGCCACCACCAATGCCCGGCGGTTCGTCAGCGACGACAAGGTGGATGTGATTGTTGGATCGGCGCTTACACCTGCATCCATCGCAGTCGCGGGTGTCGCGRCAGAGACCAGCACCCCGCATTTTTCGGCCTCACCCGTTCCACCGAACATTTCCAAGGGAAAATGGACCTTCATACTGCCGCAGGATGCAAGCCTTGTCGCCAGGACGCTTTTCGCGAAAATGAAGGCTGATGGAGCGAAGACTTTCGGCTATATYGGCTTTTCCGACTCCTATGGCGATCTCTGGGTCAACCAGTACAAGGCGATCGGCGCTGAATACGGTCTCGAAATGGTCGCCGACGAGCGCTACGCGCGCCCCGATACTTCCGTCTCCGGACAGGTACTCAAGATCGTGGCCGCGCAGCCCGACGCCGTTCTTATCGGCGCTTCCGGAACGGGCGCCGCGCTGCCGCAACTCGGGCTTCGCGAGCGGGGCTTCACGGGCACCATCTACCAGACCCACGGCGCGGTGACCTTCGATTTCCTCAGGATCGCCGGCGCATCCGCCGACAACACCGTATTCGCTTCCGGACCAGTTATGGTCGCCGAGGCGCAGGCCGATACCGCCGAGACCAAGAAGGACGGCATGGACTATGTGACGGCATACGAAGCCAAGTTTGGGGCGGGCACCCGCACGCAGTTCGGGGCTCACATTCATGACGCCATGGCGATCCTGAAGAGGGCAGTGCCGGTGGCACTGGAAAAAGCCAAACCCGGCACATCGGAATTCCGCGATGCGCTTCGCGAGGCGATCGAAACCGGCGGCCCCTTCCCCGCCAGCCAGGGTGTCTTCGAGTACACGGCGGAAGACCATCTCGGCCTTGACGAGCGCGCCGTGGTGCTGCTGACGGCAAAAGACGGGAAGTTCG
Source organism: Rhizobium sp. LCM 4573 (assembly GCF_001854865.1). Lineage (GTDB taxonomy): Bacteria > Pseudomonadota > Alphaproteobacteria > Rhizobiales > Rhizobiaceae > Neorhizobium. The sequence continues at coordinate 68,574 of NZ_MDDW01000009.1, forward strand.
AGCTAATCGAGTAGGGCCACCAAAGCAAAGCGCCTGCGAACCGGATCTTCTAGACCGGGAACTGATTGAAGCTCCAGCCAGCCGGGGGACTACCATTGGACGCAACGATCGCGACCTTCCTAATCCAGGACGGCCTTACCAGTGGTGCAATCTATGCGCTTCTCGGGCTCGCACTGGTCCTCGTCTTTTCGGTGACCCGCGTCATCTTCATTCCCCAGGGCGAATTCGTGGCCTATGGGGCCTTAACCCTGGCGGTCCTCGACGGCGGACGCATGCCGGCAACGGCCTCGCTTCTCGTCTGTTTCGGCCTATTCAGCTTTCTTGTCGATCTCTGGGCGATGCGGCGCGAAATGACCGGTGCAAGGGCGCTGCGTAGCGCCATGATCGATCTCGTCCTGCCGGCGGCAATCTATATCGCGGCACTGTTGCTCATCCCTCTCGGGCTACCCTCCCTCGCCAAGGCCTTGTTGACCATCGTCATCATCGCCCCGATGGGACTTTACGTCTATCGCGTGGCCTATCGGCCGCTTGCGGATGCTTCCGTACTGGTATTGCTGATCGCCTCTGTCGGCGTTCATCTTGCCATGATGGGGCTCGGCCTAGCGTTCTTCGGTGCCGAGGGACTTCGCGCCCGTCCGCTCTCCACCGGCAATTATGCGCTTGGCCCCCTACTCGTGACGGCCCAGAGCCTATGGATCTACGCTGCCACAATAGCCATCATCGTCGGGCTCTATCTCTTCTTCGAGAAGACATTGCCGGGCAAGGCTCTTCGGGCAACGGCCGTCAACCGGTTAGGCGCTCGGCTTATCGGGGTGCCGACACAGTTCACCGGCGTGACGGCTTTCGTCCTGGCAGCGACCATCGGCGCGGTTTCGGGCGTACTGATCGGGCCGATCACCACGATCTACTACGACACCGGTTTTCTGATCGGACTGAAAGGGTTCGTCGCCGCGATCATAGGCGGCCTTTCAAGCTTCCCCATAACCGCAATCGCAGCGATCGGTGTCGGAATCATCGAATCCTTCACTTCCTTTTTTTTCAGCAGCTACAAGGAGATCATCGTGTTTGGGCTCATCATCCCCGTATTGATCTGGCTGTCGCTCGGCGTAGGCCAGCACGAGGAAGAGTAAGCGATGACGGATAATCTGAGAAAGGCGTTTCCCGGTTTACTTGCAATCCTCTTCCTCGCAGTGGTGCCTCTGCTGTCGGTGCCACCCTTCTGGATCACACTCCTCAACAATATCGGGCTTGCTTCGCTGGTGGCAATCGGGCTGGTACTGCTGACGGGTGTGGGTGGTCTGACATCGTTCGGGCAGGCTGCCTTTTGCGGCTTCGGAGCCTATACAACAGCAGTGCTGACCACGGCCTACGGATTTTCGCCATGGATAACCCTGCCGCTGTCGCTCCTCATCGGCGCCCTTCTCGCCCTGCCGCTCGGCCTAATCACGGTTCGACTCTCCGGCCACTTCCTGCCCCTCGGCACGATCGCCTGGGGGCTCGCCCTTTATTATCTCTTCGGCCAGATCGAACTGATCGGCCGTTTTGACGGGATATCAGGAATTCCTCCGCTTGAATTCGCCGGCTACCGCTTCCTCAGCGGCAAGTCGATCTATTACGTTATCTGGTTCTTCGTCATCGCGACTGCGCTCGGCGCTCGCAACCTGCTCGATTCACGCATCGGCCGCGGCATCCGAGCGCTACGTGGCGGTGGGCAGGCAGCAGAAGCTTTTGGCGTCGACATTGTGCGCGCTAAGCTCACCGTCTTCGTCCTGGCGGGCATCGTTGCTGCGCTCTCCGGCTGGCTTTACGCCCATATGCAGCGCTCGGTGAATCCGACCCCTTTCGGCCTCAACATGGGCATCGAGTACCTGTTGATGGCAGTTGTGGGCGGGGCAGGACAGATTTGGGGCGCGATCTTCGGTGCGGGCATCGTCCTGCTTCTCAAGGAAATTCTCCAGCGCTATCTGCCTGAACTGATCGGCTCAGCAGCGAATTTCGAGATGATTGTCTTCGGTGTTCTACTCGTCGCCATCCTGCAAATTTCTCGGGACGGACTTTGGCCACTTGTCCGGAAACTCTCACCAGAGCGGCCTGACCGGCAGATTGCCGCCCCCGCCGGATCGCTGCCGCGCCGCGCCATGCCCGCCGACGGCACCTCGCTGCTGAGGATTGACCAGGCCCGCAAGGAATTCGGGGGGCTCGTCGCCGTCAGCAACGTCAGTTTTGAGGTCAAGTCAGGCCAGATTGTCGGGCTGATCGGGCCGAACGGCGCTGGCAAGAGCACGACCTTCAACCTGATCACCGGAATGCTGCCGCTGACGAGCGGCAGCATCTTTTACGCCGGTGAAAAGCTTTCCGGCATGAGCCCTCGCCGCATCGCAAGGCACGGCATCGCCCGTACGTTCCAACATGCGAAGATTCTGCCCACCATGTCGGTTCTGGAGAACGTGGCGCTCGGCGCCCATCTGCGAGGCAACGCTGGCGTCTTCAGGAGCTTCCTCCACCTCGAAAGGCAGGAGGAGGCAACCCTTCTCCGCGAAGCGGCACATCAACTCGAGCGCGTCGGGCTCGCAGCCCATCTGCATCGCCCGGCGGGCGATTTGGCGCTCGGCCAGATCCGCATCCTCGAGATTGCCCGTGCGCTCTGCCTTGATCCAACCGTCCTCCTGCTCGATGAGCCGGCCGCAGGCCTTCGCCATGCTGAAAAGCAAGAGCTTTGCCTCCTTCTGAAGAAGTTGAAGCAGGAAGGCGTCAGCGTGCTTCTCGTGGAGCACGACATGGGCTTTGTAATGGGCTTGGTAGACCATCTGGTTGTGCTCGACTTCGGTACTCTTATCGCGGAAGGCAGGCCCGCGGAGGTGAGGCAGAACCCGGCCGTTATCGCTGCCTATCTGGGTGGGGTGGCTGCATGAGCGCCGATCTTCTCGAATTGAGAAATATCCGTGTTGCTTATGGCAGAGCACAGGTTCTTCGTGGCATCTCGCTCACCATGGCCGCGGGCAGCATAGTGACCGTAATCGGTGCCAACGGCGCGGGCAAGACGACACTTCTCAACGCCATCATGGGCGTAATCCCGGTCAGCGGAACCATTCTCTACGACGGTATGCCCATGCCAGCCTCGATCGAGGCACGTGTGGCGGCCGGCCTCAGCCTCGTTCCCGAAAGACGCGAACTGTTTGCGACGATGTCGGTCGAGGACAATATCGAGCTCGGCGGCTTTCTACGCCCTGCAGCGGAACGCCTGGTCACTCGCCAGATGCTCTACGAACGCTTTCCCAGACTTGCCGAGAGGCGCAAGCAGCTCGCCGGCACGCTCTCAGGCGGTGAACGTCAGATGCTGGCCCTTGCCCGCGCCTTGATGAGCCGGCCGCGGCTGCTGCTACTCGACGAGCCGAGCCTGGGCCTTGCGCCGCGGATCGTTATCGATATTCTCGAAATCGTCTCCGAGCTTCGGAAAACAGGTGTCTCGATTCTATTGGTCGAGCAGAACGCACGCGCCGCTCTTGAGATCGCCGATCACGGCTATCTGGTCGAGCTGGGAGAAATTCGCCGCTCCGGGCCTGCTTCCCAGCTTTCGCATGACCCCGCGCTGATGGAGAGCTACCTCGGTCTGATGCCCCAATGATGCACAACGAAGACATGCTCTCCTGTTGATTCTCTTCAATCCGCAGCCCGTCCGACAGGCGCCAACACGCCTGCCGGAGCCTGCTTGGGCTGAGTCCAAAACTCACGCTGCCTGCTCTGGTGGAGACTCTCTGCCGGCATCGGCGGCCGGCCCCAGGCCGGGACGGCCGAAGAAGAAACCCTGTGCATGGCGGCAGCCTTCCTCGACGACCATGCGGCGCTGCATGTCAGTCTCGACGCCTTCCGCGACGACGGGCAGAGACAGGCTGCGCCCGATACCGACTATGGCGCGGATAATGGAGCGCGCCGCTTCGTCATCTTCCATCGATTGAATAAAGCTGCGATCGATCTTGATCTTGTCGAAGGGAAAACTCTGCAGATTGCTAAGCGAGGAATAACCGGTGCCGAAGTCGTCCATGACGACCCGCACACCCCTGCGCTTCAACGCATGAAGGATCCGAATTGTCTCCTTCCGGTCCCTCATCAAGGCGGTTTCGGTGATTTCGAGCTCGAGCCGCTCGGCTTTGAATCCAGATTCTGAGAGCGCAGAAATAACGATATCCTCCAGTGTCGCCACCTGGAACTGCACCGCCGATATGTTGACCGCGAGGCTCAAGGGTTCGGGCCATGTCACCGCTTCGCGACAGGCCTGGCGAAGGACCCATTCGCCGATCGACAGGATTGCGCCCGTCTCCTCGGCGACTGGGATGAACTCGTCCGGGGGGACCTCCCCGCGTTCAGGATGATGCCAGCGCAGCAGCGCCTCATAGCCAGATGGCCGTCCGTCCAAGGTCGAAACAAGGGGTTGATAGACGAGGCTCAGTTGGCCCCGAGTGATTGCGTGACGAAGATCGTATTCCAACTGCCGGCGCTGCCTCGCTTCCATATCCATCTGCGCATCGAAGAAGGTGGCAACGCCACGGCCTGCCGTCTTCGCTCGATAAAGCGCGATATCGGCTGCGTTGCGCAGACTGTCCCCATCCGTCCCGTCTTGCGGAAACATGGCCACGCCGATGCTCACCCCGACGGCTGCCGGATCAAGCGCCGGGTTCATTTCTTCGCGAAAGGTTTCCAGGATGCGGTGCGCCAGGGCCTGYGCCGCAGCGGGTTGAGGTGAGCCAACCTGCAATATCACGAATTCGTCACCGCCGATCCGGCCCACCGTATCGATCCCGCGGACACAACGGTTGAGGATCTGCGCCACGGACTTGAGTACGCGATCCCCTTCCGCATGGCCGAAGATATCGTTGACCGCCTTGAAGCGATCCAAATCCAGGGCCAGCAAGGCCACCGGTTCTGCGGTTCGCTTCGCCAGCCTCAAGGCATGATCCAGGCGTTCCTGCAGCAAAGTGCGATGGGCAGGCCTGTCAGACCATCATATCGCGCGAGATGCTCGATCTGGCGCTGAGCAATTTTCATTTCCGTGAGGTCGCGCACCGCCAGCATCYGACACGGGCGTCCACGATACTCGATCTCGTGGATGGCGACCTCGAAGGTTCGCTCGGTATCGCCATTTCGGGGAGCGGATTCGATTGGTTTCACGCGAGCCTCGATGATCGGCTTCCCGTCCGCCGCCGCTAATAGTGTCTCCGGATCCTGGCCAATCATCTCGCCGGCTGCCCGTCCTACCATCTTTGAGAAACGTTCATTTGCTTCCACAACACTGYCGTCACGGACGATGAGGATGCCTTCGAGCGTTGCGCCGGCAAAACCCTTAAGATCTGTCAGATATCGATCTATCAGCGTGGAAATCCCGATCAGCACCACGAGCGCCATCGTGGAGGCAACGATCGCACCTATCAGCCATTCACGCCCTCCGCCGGTGACGACGGATGGGAGCGTTGGATCAAAAGACAGGGTCGTTGCCGACATGGCGGTGAAATGCAGGACGCAGACGGCGGCAACCGCAGCCGCCGAGGCCACCAGGATGCGTTTTCTGCCCGACAGTCGAGAAAACAAGTAAAACGCGGCCGAGAACAGGGCCGCTGTGGCAACTATGCTGATCGCGATAGTTCCCCACTCATAGTCTATATGTGCCTGAGCCTGGACCGCGGTCATACCCGTGAAATGCATGACGCCCACGCTCGCGGCGGCGACAAAGCCTGCCGCGGCAATGCATGGAATGGAAAAGCGGTGTGCAATTCCCAATGCTTCCCAGAAGCCCAAAATGACGATCCCAGCGGACAAGACGGTTGGCAGGAGCGCGAAGCTGATCGAGAGGCCCCCGTCATAGGCGAGCATCGCAACAAAATGTGTGGCCCAGACGCCGAGGCCGCCCGCCAATCCGCTCATACCCAGCCACCAGGCGCGGCGCTCGGCGCTGCATTCCTGCGCACGTTCCAGTGCCAGAAAGAAGGCGAGACTTCCCATGATGCAGATCGCCGCTGCCAACCCGACGACACGGTGATCATGCTGCGTCCAAACACATTCGATAACTCGGAACACCAGCGCCTCCGTTCGCAGCGGAGCTCATCATGGGCACCCTTGAGTTGCAAAAAGGTAAACTGGAAATAAACATGCCGGCCGATTGCCAGAAACCTTTTTACTCACATACAACAGACCGCATATCGGCAAGAGCAACGCCCTAACAGAAGTAGATCGTCACCTCGTCAGCCCCTCCAGCACCAGTTTCAGGTGCTCATCGCGAAAGGCGTTTCGATCCATTGGCTGACGGTCATCGAACATCAGCCGGATTGTCGCCATTGCCAACATGGGTGCCACCGTGACATCGGCGAATACCGCCGACCTTTGACGAAACTCCTTCGAGACCACCCCCTCGTCCAAGATAGACTGGATCTTCGCAGTGATGGGGTCGATGAACTCCTGGTRCTGCCGATCTATCAGATCGGGAAATCTCGCCCCTTCCGAGATGACGAACCGCAGAAGCTCGCGGGTCTTCCGATCTTCGACGATCTGGTCGTAGAGAAGCTCGAGGAACTGTTGCAGCCTTTCGGCTGGTGTTCCCGTTAATTCATCGGCCCTCTTCAGCACATCCTTGAATGGCGCCGCAATGTGTCGGATCAGCCCTTCGAAAAGCTTCTCCTTGGTTTCGAAGTAAAAATACACCGTGCCCTTGGTGACGCCGACCCTATCGGCGACATCCTCCACCTTGGTCGCCGCATATCCGTTCCTTACGAACTCCTCGAAGGCCGCCTCAAGGATCTGCAGCGGCCGTAATGCTTTCTGCTGCGCGCGGGTCAACCTTTTTGTGTTGGCCATCGTTTTCTCCGGCTCAGGATCGACGATCCTGACATTCTATTGACTAACAGGTCAGTCAATTATATAGATGTCACGAGGGACAGCAAGAGGTCACCCAATGAAAGCCATCCTTGTCGCAGCAGGGCTCGCTGGCGCCGCGATACTTTCTTCGTGCAGCGATCAGCAGGAGACCGCCGAACCGACACCCAGGAAGGTGAGTGTCGTCGTGGCAACAAAACAGCCTCTCACCGACGGCGGGGTCCTCACCGGTGAAGTCCGCGCCCGGGTACAGAGCGACCTTTCCTTTCGGGTAAGCGGCAAGATCATAGAGCGGCTGGTGGATGTCGGAACATCCGTCAAGGCGGGGCAACTCCTCGCCCGCATCGACGCCGAGGAGCAGAAAGCCGACCTCGAAGTTGCAACGGCTAATCTCGAGGCTGCCGAGGCGCAACAGATTCAGGCGCAGCTCGCATTCGATCGCCAGCGGAACCTGTTTCAGACGCAGGTTACCACCCGCGCCGCGCTCGATCAGGCCCAGGAAGCCCTGCTGACAGCGCAAGGCAGCRCCAAATCTGCCCAGGCTCAATTGGAAACCGCCCGCGATGCGCTTTCCTATACTGAACTGCGCGCCGATGCCGACGGCGTGATCACGGCGCGCAATGCGGAGGTAGGCCAGGTCGCTCAAGCAGCGCAGGTCATATTCACGCTTGCGCATGACGGCCCCCGCGACGCCGTTTTCGACGTGGTCGAGACGCTCTTTCTGGGGCGCAAGATAGAGCCTTCCGTGACAGTCAGCCTGCTGTCGGATCCGTCCACGAAAGTCGAAGCCGGAGTGCGCGAAATCTCGCCTACGATCGACCCCTCTACTGGAACGGTCCGGGTGAAGCTTAGCTTGAACGGCAACGCCTCCATGCCCCTCGGGGCCCCGATTGYCGGCTCCTTCCGATATGAACCACACAGCATGATCCAGCTTCCCTGGTCCGCGATTACCTCGAAGGGTGGAAAGCCTGCAGTTTGGGTGGTGGATGCCGCAACCTCGAAAATTTCGATGCATGCGGTCGAAATCGGCGAATATGAGACGGGGAGCTTTACCGTCAGAGATGGTGTTTCTCCGGGAGACATCGTCGTCTCGGAGGGCACCAAGTTCCTGAGACCGAACGAAATCGTTTCTTACCAAAAGGGGGCCGCAAATTGAGCACCCGCATCCAAATGGTCGCCATCTTGCTCGCAGCGACGGTCCTTGCATCATGCCAGAAGCAGGAGGAAACGGCGCAGGAAGCCCCCCGCCCCGTACTTTCCATTGTCGCCCAGCAGACACCTGCCGCCTCGCTTCGTCTGACTGGCACGATCGAGCCCAAGATTGAAACCGAATTGGGATTCCGAGCGCTGGGACGAGTCATTGCTCGGAATGTTGGCGTGGGAGATCTCGTGAAGAAGGGGGACATCGTTGCAGCGATCGATCCGCTGGCGCTCGAGCTTGCCGTTCGCAGCGCCCAGTCCGACCTGGCCAATGCACAGGCTCAGCTCCGCAACGCGACAACCACGGAACAACGGCAGCGGACCCTCGCACAAGCCCGCTCCGGCACGGAAGCCGCACTCGAAGAGGCCGAACAGGGCCGAAGAAGCGCCCTCGCCAATCTTGCGAAGGCGCAGGCCAACCTGAACAAGGCCGAAGAGCAGTTGGGCTACGCTCAACTGCATGCGGAATTCGACGGTGTGGTCACCGCGACCTCGGCAGAAGTTGGCCAGGTCGTATCTGCCGGCCAGGTCATCGTAACAATTGCGCGGCCGGATGAGCGCGATGCCGTCGTCGATGTTCCCCAGGGAGCCGCAGAACGATTGAAGACCGGAGCACCATTCGAGATAACCCTGCAGCTTGATCCGGCTATTCGCGCAAGCGGCGTCGTACGGGAGATCGCACCTGAGGCCGAGACGACGACGCGCACGCGCAGAACCAAGATCAGCCTTACCGATCCTCCGACGGCGTTCCGCTTGGGCTCTGTCATCACCGCCACCGCAACAATCTCGGCCGAACCCCAGATTCTCCTCCCGGCTTCCGCGATATTGGAAGAGGAAGGCTCCACGAGCGTATGGATCGTCGATGCGCACGCAAGCAAGGTAATGCTTCGAGCGGTGAGGATCGACGGAGAGGTCGTCGCTGGCGGTACGGTTCGCGTCACGGAAGGCGTCGCTCCGGGAGATCGCATCGTCGTCGCCGGCGTCCATAAATTGAAGGATAGACAGACCATCAGGATCGATCAGGAGATCAACCAGTGAAGAAATTCAACCTCTCCGACTGGGCCCTCGATCACCGTTCGCTGGTCTGGTACTTCATGATCGTCTTTATTCTCGCGGGCCTGTTCTCGTACCTCAATCTGGGCCGCGAGGAAGATCCCAATTTCACCATCAAGACGATGGTTATCAACGCCCAATGGCCGGGAGCCTCCGCGGAGGAAGTGACGAGGCAGGTCACAGACCGTATCGAGAAGAAGCTCGAGGAACTGGAATCCATCGATTATACGCGAAGCCAGACCGTCGCCGGGCAAACGACCATCTTCCTCGAACTGCTGCCGACGACAAAGGCGAAGGACGTCGAGCCCACCTGGGCTCGCGTTCGCAACATGATCGCCGACATCAAGGGCGAATTCCCCAGCGGCGTCGTCGGTCCCTTCTTCAACGACCGCTTCGGCGATGTCTTCGGAAATATCTACGCCTTCACCAGCGACGGCCTTACGCAAAGGCAGCTTCGTGATCTCATCGAGGACGCCCGCGCCAAGGTATTGACCGTAGACAATGTGGGGAAGGTGGATGTGATCGGCGCACAGGACGAGGCCATCTATCTCGAATTCTCCACGCGTCAGATCGCGGCGCTCGGGATCGACCGTCAATCGGTCATCGAAACCCTGCAAGCTCAGAACGCGGTAACACAATCAGGCTTCGTCAATGCGGGACCGGAACGCATCGCTTTGCGCGTCGGCGGGCAATTTACCTCCGAGGAAAGCCTGAGGGCGATTAATCTGCGAGTTAACGACCGCTTCTTCCCGCTGACAGACATCGCCACGATCACGCGGGGTTACGTGGACCCGCCGTCATCCCTTTTCCGGTTCAACGGCCAGCCGGCGATCGGACTTGCCATCGGAATGAAGGCGGGTGCCAACTTGCTTGAATTCGGCGAAGCGCTGGATGCGCAGATGCAGCGGATCGTTGCCGATCTTCCCATCGGCGTTGACGTGCACCGCGTATCGGACCAGCCCGCCGTGGTCGATGAGGCGGTTTCCGGATTTACGCATGCGCTGTTCGAGGCGATTGCCATCGTCCTCATTATCAGCTTCATCAGTCTCGGGCTTCGCGCAGGCATGGTGGTGGCGATCTCCATCCCGCTCGTACTCGCCATTACTTTCGTTTACATGGAATATTCCGGCATTTCGCTGCAACGGATTTCGCTCGGCGCTCTTATCATCGCCCTTGGCCTGCTCGTTGACGACGCCATGATCGCGGTGGAGATGATGGTTGCTCGTCTCGAAATGGGCGACGATTTGAGAAAGGCGGCGACCTATGTCTATACATCGACCGCCTTTCCGATGCTGACCGGCACATTGGTGACGGTCGCAGGCTTCATTCCTGTCGGCCTCAACAACAGTGCGGCAGGTGAATTCACCTTCACGCTTTTCGTCGTCATCGCCGTTTCCCTGATCGTATCCTGGATCGTCGCGGTCTTGTTCACGCCGCTTCTCGGCGTGGCGATCCTGCCGAAAACCATGAAATCACACCACGAGAAGAAAGGGCGCTTCGCTTCCGCATTCTCCTCGCTCCTGAAAACCGCCATGCGCTGGCGTTGGGCGACGATCGTTCTGACCATCGTGGTTTTCGCAGCCTCGGTCGGCGGCCTCGGCCTCGTCCAGCAACAATTCTTCCCCGCCTCCGACCGCGTGGAACTGATCGTCGACTGGAACCTTCCGCAGAACGGCTCGATCGCCGAGACCGACCGGCAGATGGCCCAGTTCGAGAAGGAGATGCTGGCGGGCAATCAGAACATCGACCACTGGACAACTTACGTGGGACAAGGCGCGCCTCGCTTCATCCTGTCCTTCGATGTTCAAACACCGGACGTTACCTTCGGCCAGACGGTCATCGTCACCAAGGGCCTGGAGGTTCGCGACAAGGTAAGAGCCGAACTGCAGGATTATCTCACCAAGGCGTTTCCCGGAACCGATGCTTTCGTAAAGCTGCTGGACATCGGCCCCCCGGTTGGAAAGCCTGTTCAGTATCGCATCAGCGGTCCGGATATCCAAAAGGTCCGCGAACTCTCCCAACAGTTTGCAGGAATTGTCGGCGGCCACCCGCTTCTCTCGAATATGGTCTTCGACTGGAACGAGCCGTCAAGGGTCGTCAAGATCGACGTGCTGCAGGACAAGGCGCGCCAGCTTGGCGTATCATCGGAAGATATCGCTACCGTCCTCAACAGCGTGGTCGAAGGCGCATCGGCGACGCAGGTGCGCGACAATATCTACCTGATCGATGTGATCGGTCGGGCAGCAGCCTCGGAACGCGGGTCGATAGAGACCTTACAGAACCTGCAATTGCCAGGATCAAACGGCAAGTCCGTGCCGCTCTCGGCGATCGCCAACTTCCGTTATGAACTGGAGCAACCAACCATCTGGCGGCGTGACCGCATTCCGACAATCACCGTCAAGGCAGCCGTGGTCGGTCCTACCCAGCCTGCAACGATTGTCGAACAGCTTCGGCCGCAGGTGGAAGCGTTCGAGAAAGGACTTCCCGTCGGCTACAATGTAGAAATCGGCGGCTCTGTGGAATCGAGCGCGGATGCGCAAGGACCAATCGTTGCGGTCGCTCCGCTGATGCTGTTTACAATGGCGACGATCCTGATGATCCAGCTGCAGAGTTTCAGCCGATTATTCCTGGTGTTCGCGGTTGCTCCGACGGCGCTGATCGGCGTCGTATGCGCACTGCTCCTCAGCAACGCGCCGATGGGCTTCGTCGCGATTCTCGGAGTCTTGGCGCTGATCGGCATTCTCATCCGCAACTCCGTTATCCTGGTCGTTCAGATCGAGCATCTTCGAAGCGAAGGCGTTCCCCCTTGGCGGGCCGTCATTGAGGCGACCGAGCATCGCATGCGCCCGATCATGTTGACGGCGGCGGCAGCCACGCTCGCGCTGATCCCGATTTCCAGGGAAGTGTTCTGGGGGCCCATGGCTTACGCGATGATGGGCGGTATCGTGGTGGGCACGGCTCTGACACTCCTCTTCCTGCCCGCGCTCTACGTCGCGTGGTTCAGAATACCGAAGGAAGACGAGGCCGAGGCGAAACAGCCGCTAGAGGCATGAGCAAGACTGGAGGATCGTCACTTGACGATCCTCCAGTCGCCGCGCTCAATATCGTGAAGCAACCATCTGTTTGGCTCTCATGAAGTGACTGAATTTATGGCTAAGCAATATTTCAAGAAGCCTTGGAAAATCCAACCTCACCTCGTGATTGCTATTGCCATGATGTTCCTGGCGGGTTGCGCGACAAGACCTTCATCGAGCGTCCTCAGCCCGGTTCATCTCGATAAAGCCGCCTCGGAGCAGGTGACCATTTTGACCGCAACCAATAGAAATCGGGAGGCTACCGCCGGCGGTTACGGAAGCACCTGGGCAGATAACCTGACATATGAGCAATATGAATTCTCGGTGCCTCCTGACAGGAAAGGCACCACAATCACCTACCCGTCAGCAAAACCGAATCCGGAGCGACAATTCCTGGTGATAGGGCGCAAACAGCTTCATAAGGACGCATTCGTGCAGACAGCGGCGCGCTCGGCACGATTCGACGGCTCGATCGGGATATTCGTCCATGGCTATAACTACAGCTATCAGGAGGCCCTGTTCAGAACGGCGCAGATAGCTGCGGACGCCAATTTTCCAGGGACGCCTATCCTGTTTTCCTGGCCTTCGGCCGCCGCAGTCGCCGGATACGTGGCTGATCGCGACGCGACCTTATATTCGCGCAGCGAACTGGCAGACCTGGTGAGATCGCTCGCCGCYTCCAAAAGCCCGAAACGCATCATCCTCTTCGGACATAGCATGGGCGGATTCCTGGTCATGGAAGCAGCACGCCAGCTCAAGCTCCAACACCGTGACGATATCCTCCAAAAGCTGGTCGTCATCCTGGCCGCTCCCGACATCGATGTGGATGTCTTCCGATCGCAGCTGAAGGATATCGGCAAGATGACGACCCCGATCACTCTCCTCGTCTCGAAGGATGACCGCGCGCTTACAGCCTCAAGTCTGATCGCCGGCGAGCGAGCTCGCGTTGGGCGTCTGGATATCGACGACCCCGTTATAGAGGAGGCCGCTTTGAAAGAGAGGCTCCGGGTAATCGACATCACGTCCGTTCAGGGATCTGATGGGCTGGGGCACGATCGTTATGCGTCGCTCGCCAAATTCGGCGCGCAGCTTGCCACCTTCGAAAACAGCACGCGGTCCGGCGCCGGCGACGTCGGTGCCTTCGTGTTCGACACGGCTGGCGCGGTGGTCACAAGTCCGTTCCGCATCGCGGGAAGTGTGATCCACTCACCACGCTAGCGGCCCGGGGCGAAGCCATCCGTCTCGGCTCGGGTTGGAATGCTCGATTGACTGCCTGCGCGCGAGCAGGCGATGCCCGCAGCGATAACCGCACGCTGCATTGCTTCCTTCAGAGGTCTCCCTCGATCGAGGCATGAGGCGAGGACGCCGACGAAACAGTCTCCCGCCGCGGTCGTATCCCTGACATCGACCTTCGTGGCGGGGACCCGGATGCACTCCCCCTTGAAGACGGCTTCTGCACCGTCTTCGCCGAGGGTTCGCAGCACGCCCGTGTTCAACCTGCGTGCGATTCCTTCTGCCGAAGGCTCGCATTCCAACCAGCCAGCCAGGGCAGCAGCCTCATCGTCGTTGACGACGATGAGATTGCAAAGGGAAAGCAGGCCGGCCTCGAGTTTGGTGGCCGGAGCAAGGTTCAGGATCGACACTTTTCCCGCATCCCGCACGCGGCGGATGAGTCTTTCCGTCTCGCCAATATCGTTCTCCAATTGCATGAGCACGATATTGGCTCGATGCAGCAGATCGTCGTCGACCGCCCCGGCAGAGGCTGCGAGATTGGCGCCAGCCGCGACGGCGATGAGATTGCGGCCTTGCGCATCGATGAAAATCGACGCGCAGCCGGTCGGCTCCGAAACGCGGCTCACGCGTCTGACATCTGCCACTGTCGCAAGATTCGCGATTGCGATCTCCGCCAGCGGGTCACCACCAATCGCGCCAACGAATACCACCTCAGCTCCGTCGCGCGCCGCCGCCAGCGCCTGGTTTGCCCCTTTGCCACCGGCTTCTGTGCGCAAGCCCTTCGCCAGAAGCGTCTGGCCGGGCTGCGGCATGGCTTCAAGCGAAAAGATGAGATCGGCATTGAGCGAACCGAAGGTGACGATCACCACGCGATCTCCTGCTATGCAACCTGGACGAAGTGACCGTCTCCGGCTTCCCGGTACAGGCGCTTCGGAGGCGCATAGTCGGCTGCACGGAACGAGCTCTTGATCTCTTCGTTTGAAATTCGGCGTTTCTGCYGGCGCGAGGGGTCGGCGATCGGCACCGCCGCCATCAAGCGCTTGGTATATTCGTGTTGCGGATTTTCGAAGACGGCCCGCCTGGGCCCAATCTCGACGATTTCTCCGAGATACATCACCGCGACCCGGTGACTGATCCGCTCGACGACGGCCATGTCATGGGAGATGAACAGATATCCAAGCCCATATTTCTCCTGCAGGTCGAGCATGAGGTTGATGACCTGCGCCTTGACCGAAACATCGAGCGCGGAAACGGACTCATCGGCGATGATCAGCTTCGGTTCGAGCGCCAGGGCCCTGGCGATGCAGACGCGCTGGCGCTGGCCCCCCGAGAACTCGTGCGGGAACCGACTCGCCATCGATGCGGAGAGGCCGACCCTTTCGAGCAGTTCTCCGACGCGCTCCTTCGCTTCAGAAGCGCTTGCGAGCCCGTGAGCAATGATAGGTTCGGCGATCGCCTCACCGATACGGATGCGCGGATTGAGGCTTTCGAACGGGTCCTGGAAGATCATCTGCGCCTCACGGCGTATGTCGGCCAGTTCGGATTTGCCGGCGCCGAGCACATTCTTCCCGTCGATGCGGATTTCACCAGCTGTCGGATCAGTCAGACGAATGATCGAACGACCGGTGGTGGATTTGCCGCAACCGGATTCGCCGACAAGCGACAAGGTCTCACCTTGCCGCAGTTCGAGCGACACGCCTTCCACGGCATGAATGCGACCCACCGTCTTGCGCAGGAAGCCTTTCTTGACGTTGAAGCGCGTTACCAAGTTATCGACCTGGAGGATCGGACCGGCGCTCAGTTTCACCGTGTCCTCGGTCTGCCTCACCGGCCGGATTTCACCTGTCGCCATGTCGACCTGCGGAAAGCGAAGCGGCCGATCCGTACCCGTCATAGATCCGAGCTGCGGCACCGCCGACAGAAGCGCACGCGTATAGGGATGCTTTGCGGCTTTGAAAATGTCGCGGGTCGTGCCGCTTTCTACCGCCTCTCCCCGATACATCACCACGGTCCGATCGGAGATTTCGGCGACCACCCCCATATCGTGGGTGATGAAGAGGACGGACATGCCCTCTTCCTCTTGCAGTGTCTTGATCAGCTCCAGAATCTGCGCCTGGATGGTGACGTCCAGCGCCGTCGTCGGTTCGTCGGCGATCAGGAGCTTCGGGTCGCAGGCAAGCGCGATCGCGATCACCACACGCTGACGCATGCCCCCGGAGAAGCTCATCGGATATTCATTGAGACGCGACTTCGCCGACGGAATGCGGACCTTCTCCAGAAGTCTGACAGCTTCGGCTTCCGCCTGCGCGTTCGTCATGCTGCGGTGCTGGACAAGGACCTCGGTGATCTGCTGACMGATCTTGAGGACCGGATTGAGGCTCGTCATCGGCTCCTGGAAGATCATGCCGATACGGTTGCCGCGGATGGACTGCATCTGCTCCAGCGGCAGGTCGAGAAGGTTTTTTCCTTCGAACTCGATCCTGCCGGTGACCCGGGAATTGGCCGGAGAGAGCAGCCGCATGATCGACATCGCCGTCACGCTCTTGCCCGATCCGGATTCCCCGACGACAGCGACTGTTTCCTTTTCGCCGATGTCGAAACTGACGTCGCGCACGACATTCTGCCATTCACCGTTCACGCGGAACGACGTAGTGAGGTTAGATATGGAAAGTGTCGGTTTGATCATGGGCTCAGCCCTCCCGCCGAGGATTGAGGATGTCACGCAGGGCATCGCCGATCAGGTTGATCGCGACGATGAGCAGCAACAACRCAAGGCCGGGGAAGAAGCTGATCCAGTAATCCCCCGAGAGAAGATATTCGAAGCCGTTTGAGATCAGCAGGCCGAGTGATGGTTCCGTCACCGGCAGACCGATGCCGAGGAAGGAGAGCGTCGCTTCTAGCATGATCGCATAGGCGACACGCATGGTGGCGACGACGATCAGCGGCGGCAAGCAATTCGGCAGAATGTGCCGGAACAGGATGCGCCTGTCGGGAAGCGCCATGGAGCGGGCCGCATCCACATAGGCGCGCTTGCGCTCGACAAGCGCGGAACCACGGATGGTGCGGGCATAATAGGCCCATTGGGTAACGATGAGCGCAAGGATGATCTTGTCAACGCCTTGACCAAGAATGGCGAGGAAGATCAACGCGATCAGGATCGCCGGAAAGCTGAGCTGGATGTCCACGATGCGCATCAGCACGGAATCGACGCGGCCGCCCGCATAGGCGCTGATCAGGCCGATCGATGCGCCGATGATCAGCGCGATCGCCGCGCTCGATATGCCGACGAGAATGCTCGTGCGAAGCCCATAGAGGATGGCGCTGAGAAGATCGCGACCCTGGTCATCGGTGCCGATCACATAGACCAGCCCGTTCATGCTTTCCGAACCGGGTGGCAGGCGCCCATCGAGGATGTCGAGCTGCGACAGGTCATAGGGGTTCTGGGGCGCGATAGCCGGCGCCAGAATTGCCGCGACGACGAAGATCAGCACCAGAACGATGCCAAGAAGCGCCAGCTTGTCGTGCAGCAAGGCCGAGATCGTCTGGCGGAAGGGCGAGCGGGATACGGTCGGCTTGCCGAGGTTGTTGCCGACATGGACCGAGGTGCTCGTGCTTGTCTCCTGGTTCATCACGAATTCCCCTCAAGACGAACGCGCGGATCGACGATCGAGTACAGAATGTCGACGAGCAGGTTGATGACGCTGAACATCACGACGGTGATCATCAGGTAGGCCAGGATGACCGGACGATCGAGAACGCCGATGGCGTCGATGATCAGCTTGCCCATCCCGGGCCAGGCGAAGATCGTTTCGGTGACGACTGCGAAGGCAATTAGTGACCCGAGCTCGAGGCCGATCACGGTAATTAGCGGGATCAACGTGTTCTTGAGAACGTGGACCAGGACGATGCGGCGCTCCGGCAGCCCCTTGGCCCTGGCGAAACGCACGAAATCAAGCTGCATCGTCTCCATGACGCCGGCACGGGTGAGGCGGATGACGAGCGAGATCTTGAACAGCGCCAGATTGAATGCCGGCAGCAGAAGATGGGAAAGGCCATCCAGCGTGAGGAGGCTCACCGGAACACCGAAGATGGGCACGGTATCGCCGCGGCCGGAGGCCGGCAGCCAGCCGAAATGCACGCTGAACAGCATGATCATCACCAGGCCGATCCAGAAAGTCGGCAGGCTGAAGCCGAGGATAGAGAAGGTCATGATCGATTTCGAGATCAATCCCTTCGGCTTCAGTCCGGCATAAACGCCGAGTGGAATGCCCGCGACCAGGGCCATGACCAGCGCCACGAAGGCAAGTTCCAGCGTCGCCGGCATGCGGTTGAGGATCAGGGTCAGCGCCGGCTGATTGAAGACGAAGGAATTTCCGAGATCGCCGGAAAGCGCCCGCGTCAGGAAAAGCCAGTATTGCTCCCAGACCGGTTTATCGAGACCGAAGGACTGGATAACCTGGAGGCGCTCGGCCGGTGTTGCCGTCGGGCTCAAGAGGACGTCGACCGGATTGCCGACCAGATAGAGGCCGACGAAAACCAGAACCGACATCACGAACAGGGTCAGTATGGTCTGTATCGACCGGCTTAGCAGGTAACCGCTCATAGGTATCAGCCTCCCAGCGATTTGGCGTCGGGCAGGATGACGCGCCCATAGCGCGATATCCGCTCGATCAGCAGGTTGATAAACCCTTCTTCGTCGATATGGGTGACGATGGTCGCCTTGGCGGCAAGGTTCATCTTTTGGTGGAAATCGGCGTAGGTATAGCCTTTCGTGAAGCCCGTGACCTGTACGCCGACGGCAGCCTCCCGGCTCTTGAAAAGATCGGGTCGGATAAGCCACGCGATCGTGGTGGCATCATGAATGGGTCCGCCCGGCCGTCCGAAGCGATTGACATCACTACGATCGAATGTAGTGAAAAGTTTGAAGAGCGCAGCGCCAGCCGGCCCGCCCTGATCGGCAAAACGCTCGAAATGCGCTTGCGTGAACAGCGCCTGGAATGTCATGTCGAGCGGCATGACCACGATCGGCACGCCGGATCGATAAACGATCTCGCCGGCATGCGGGTCCGCATAGATGTTGAACTCGGCCCATGGTGTACGGTGCCCGAGCGCCGTAAATGCCCCGCTCATTGACACGATCCGGCGGATGCCGCGCGCGACATCAGGATGCTGGATCAAGGCGAGCGCAATATTGGTGAGCGGGCCGATCGCGCAGATCGTCACCGGCTCTCCGCCTGCGGCCGCTTCGCGCGTCGTGCGGACGATGAAATCGACTGCGTGCTCGCCGACCGGCATGATATTGCCCTCGGAAACGAGWTCATCGCCGAACGGACCGATACGCGCATATTTGCCGAAGACCTGGTCCCTCACCAACGGACCCGACGCGCCCGCATAGACAGGAACGTCGCCACGGCCGGACAGGCCGACGACCTTGCAGGCGTTYGCAAGCCCATCCTCCAAGGCAACATTACCGGCGACGACCGAAAGGCCAAGCACATCGATCTCCGGCGAAGCAAGCGCCATCAGGATGGCAGCGGCATCGTCGACTCCAGGATCCGTATCGATGATGACCTTGTGAAGGCTCATGCCACGGCCTTCTCGGCATAACGCGAAAGCCGGTCGAGGAAGAACTCGATCACTCCATCTGCATCCACCCGGGTGACGATCTCCGCATTCGGCTCGAGGCCGCTCTTGCCGTACCAGTCGGCAATCGTCTGCCCCATGCACAACTCGCTTTCATGCTCCACGAACACGCGGGCGGACTGCGTCTCGAAGAGACCGGGAGCGAGGAGGTAGGCGATCACGAGCGGATCGTGCAACGGGCCACCGCGCGATCCGTAACGGCGGACATCGTTGCGATCCCAGAAGGCCATCAGTTCGGCCAGGGTTTCGGAAATGCGTCCGCTGACCTCGGAAAACTGTGCGACATGCTCGGGCTTGAGCATGACCTGATGCGTGGCATCGAGCGCCAGCGCCACGATTTTCACGTCGCTGGAAAAGACGACATGCGCGGCATGTGGATCGGCGAGAACATTGAATTCCGCGGTCATCGTGCGATTGCCGGGTTCACGATAGGCCCCACCCATCATAACGATGCGCTCGATGCCTTCAGCGATCTGCGGCTTCATCCGCAAGGCGACCGCCAGATTGGTCATCGGGCCGAGACAGCAGATCGTGATGCGCCTTTGCAATGCGGCTGCGGCAGTCAGCGTATCGATGAGGAAGTTGACGGCGGACTTGTGCTCGACCGTTTTCACCGGCTCTGGCAGCGTGGTGCTGCCGAGCCCGTTCTTGCCATGAAACTGACCATAAATGGGTTCCCGGAACATCGGCCGGAAGCAACCGACATAAACCGGGATATCGGTTCGGTCGCCAAGTTCGCAGACCTGGAGAGCGTTTCGGACGGTCCGTTCGAGCGGCTGGTTGCCGCAGACAGGGGTGATACCGAGAATTTCGAGTTCAGGCGAGACGAACRCTGTCAGAAGCGCGATCGTGTCGTCGATACCGGGATCGCAGTCGATGATGATCGGAATTGCAGTCATTCTATGGTTGCCTGATGTATCGATCGAAAAATTGAAAATTCAAAGTGCGCCGACATCGCGCAGCACGGTGCTGATTTCCACGCGGGCGGCTTCGCCAAGCGGCGACTGCGGCGCGATCGGCGCACCGACCGGAAAGCCTTGCAGTTGAAGCGCGGTCTTGATGCATCCTGCGATCGAATATTTCGCGAAGATTTCGTTGATGCGCCAAAGAGGTCGCTGTAACTCCATGGCCTTAACCCAATCTCCCGCCTTCGCGGCCTCGTAGAGGGCGATGCTCTGGCGCGGCACGATGCAGGCCGGGCCGGCCATCCAGCCGATCCCTCCGATCATCATCACGCAGGCCGGAATATGAGCGGAGGCGGCAAACACCTCCATCCGACCACGCGTCCGCTCGATGATGGAAAGCAGACGACCGGTATTGGTGGAGGCGTCCTTGATGTAACGGATGTTCTCCACGTGGCTCAGACGTTCGATGATCGGCAATGTCAGGTCCGAACGCTGGAACTGCGGATTGGTGTAGAGAACGACCGGGCGCCCCTTCGCGGCCTTGGCGATCGCGGTGAAATAGCCTTCGACACCCTCATCGCTAATCGGGAAATAGGCCTCAAGGATCGCCAGAATGCCGTCTGCACCTGCCTCGACCATATACTCCGTCTGTGCGACGGCATCGCTCGTCGACGTCGACGCCACGCCGGCGACGACGGGAACCCGGCCACGATTGGCCGAGATCACCGTGTCGACGACATGACGCCGCTGCTCTTGGGAGAGATAGGCAAATTCACCGGTGCTGCCGAGCGGCGCCAGACCATGGACGCCTGTTTGAACGAGGTGATCCACCAAATCCGTCAGCACGCCTTTCATGACCGCGCCGGACTGATCGATCGGCGAAACGAGGTAGGGAAATACGCCGCTGAAAGACATGGTGGACGTCCTCCCGGGATCAGTTCGGCTTCACATAGTAGGGAAGCGTGTAACCGTCCGAACGGCCCTCGTAGGAAAGGCCATTTTTGACTGCCCAGGTATTGGCTAGGTAGAAGACCGGAATGACGCCGAGATCGGTCATGGCGATTTCGGTCGCCTTCTTCAGCAGCTCCTCGCGCTTGGCATCGTCCAGCGTGCGGCGGGCTTCGCCCAAGGCCTTGTCGAACTCAGGATTGGAGTAGCGACCGCGATTGCCCTGCCCCGCCTTCTCGCCATAGGTCTCGAGGATCGGGCCAAGCACGCCGGAAGCTTCGCCGGTTTCGACGGCGGCACCGCCCATAATGAAGCTGAATTCCAGATTGGAAGCGCGGGTGAAATAGACGCTGCCCGGTAGCGTCGCCACCTCCGTCTTGATGCCGATGCGGCTGAAGAATTGGCCGATCGCCTGCGCCACCTTGGAATCGTTCGGATAGCGATCGTTGGAGGCATGGAAGGTCAGCGAGAAGCCGTCTGGATAACCCGCATCGGCGAGCAGTTGCTTGGCCTTGTTCGGATCGTAGTGATCGACCTTGATCGCCTGATCGTAGCCGAAATAACCTTCCGGAACGACCTGGCCGGCCGGTACGCCCTGCCCGTCCATGATACGATCGACAAGCGCCTCGCGGTTGATCGAAAGCGAAAGCGCACGACGGACTTCTGGCTTCAAAAGCGGATTTTTGCCGTCCGGCCCCTTGGCGAAAGGCGATTCCTCGCGGTCCTGATCCATGTGCAGATACATGATGCGGTTGCCCGCGACATTGACGACCTTCAGCTTGTCGGATGCCTGAAGCCTGCGGGTATCGGCGGTCGGAATGCTCTCGATCATATCGACATCGCCGGCGAGCATGGCCGCCACGCGGGCGCTGCTGTTCTTGAAAACCCGGAAAGTGACCTTGTCCCAAGCGGGCTTCTCGCCCCAATAGCTGTCATTGCGCTCGACGACGACGTTATCGTCCGGCGTCCAGGAGGCGAACTTGAACGGGCCAGTGCCGATGACGCCCTTGCCGGAATTCATCTCTTCCGTCGTCGTCTTTTCCATCTCTGCCGGCAGGATGGCGATGCGGCTGAGATTGTTGAGGAGCAGCGGCGTGGGACCATCGGTCTTGATGCGGACCGTCAGCGGATCCACGGCCGTCACTTCGGTGATCGCCTTCACATAGGCGGCAAACGAACTCGGGCTGTTTGTCGATGCCAGCGGGATGCGTTTGATGCTGGCGACGACGTCTTCCGCCGCGAAATCGCTGCCGTCATGGAATTTGACGTTCGGGCGCAGCTTGAATTCCCAGGTCGTATCGTCGACGGTCTGCCAGGAAACGGCAAGCGCCGGCTGGATCTGCTGCTTGGCATCCTGATTGACGAGGCCGTCGAAGATATTGCGCGCCATCGCGCTATTGGGACCCACCACGTAGAATTGCGGGTCCATGGATGTCGTGGACGCGGCAAGACCGACCGTCAGATCATCTGCATGAGTTGCAAGTGGTGCTGCGAAGACGGACGCGGCCAAAGCGGCGGAAAGGGCAAAGAGTTTCATAAACAGGGCTCCTCCATGTTTTGAGATCCGCGCTCTCCTCGCGGTTGATGGTCGAATAACCCTTTCGCTCAGGAAAGAAAAATTGCATTTAGTACTCTCCTCATGCCTGAATGTTATGGAGGAAGCTGAAAGTGCGCTTGAAACCACGCCAGGTGGAGGCGTTTCGAAGCGTGATGGTGACGGGCGGGATTACCGCGGCAGCCGACGCCATGAACGTCACGCAGCCTGCGGTCAGCCGGCTGATCCGCGATCTCGAGGATGCCGTTCAGATCATCCTCTTCGAAAGGCAGGGCACGCGGCTCGTGCCCACAGCGGAAGCAGTCCAGCTTTTTCGCGAGGTCGAGCGCCTCTATCTCGGTCTCGATCAAATAGCCCAGGCGGCCGACGACATCCGAAAGCACAAGAATATCGTTCTGCGCATTGCGAGCGTGACGTCGCTCGTGAGGCCCTATCTTCATCAGGCCATCATCGACGTCGTCGGAGGCCGGCTGGACCTGCCGCTGGTCATCGATGTCGAAAACAGCCGCTATATCTGGGACATGGTCGAGAAGAACCGCTACGACCTCGGCTTCGTGTTCAGTTCGCCGCGAATGGCCGACAAGAATGCGGTACTGCTGCACAGTTCCCACGCGGTGGCGGCCATGGCCCCCGGCCATCGCTTGGCGTCGCGAAGTGTCATCTCGCCCGCCGACCTGCAGGATGAACGCGTCCTCATCCCCGGCCGCAATTCACCACTGAGGCTGACGCTCGACCGCGCCTTTTCCCACGAAGACCACCCGCCGGCCTCTACGATGGAAACCTCGATGCTGAATTGCTGCTACTTCGCCGCTTCCGGAATGGGAGTGGGGATCGTCGACCAGACGAGCATTCGGGCCGCGGGAGCAGAGGTCGTGACAATCCCCTTTCAGCCACGCATCGAGGTATCTTACTTCGCCATTCGCCCGTCCGGGGGTCAGCGCATCTCCGTCCTGGACGACATCGTCAGCCGGATGGCCGAACTGATGAGGCAGCTCAATTGAGCCCGTGCCCTCCATGTATCAGTTTGCAACTGTCACAATGGGCAGCGTTGCAAGGTGCTTGTCGATGGCTTCCGTCACCGTTCTATTCATCGGTAAGTGGCCTTTTTCCTTGCTCCATCGCTCCATGAACAAGGCCACTGTTTCCTCTGCTGTGCCTATGACGAGCTTGCGCGGCAACGCCGCCTTCGCCGCCTGCAAGAAACCGCCGCCGCAATCTGTGCTGCACACCTCAATGGTTTCGACTGTACAGGACTAAAAGCTGAGCCGCCCCATGATCATCAGGATAGCCCAGCGTCGATCGCCTTTATGAATCAAAGTCCGAGCCCCTTCCCCTCATGGGGATCATTCAGATACTCAATGGGTGCGCAACGCCCGGCGATTAACGACAGTGAGATGCAAGTAGTGAGCGACAACATCATTAAGTTCCAAAAACCCAAACCACCGGAGCAATCGAGGCAAGTGCCATCGTGGCTCAAGCGCTTGCTCGTTGTTCTTGCAATCATGGCAGCCTTTGCAGCGGCCTATATTTACTTCGCTCTCACCGGCACTCCAGCGCAGGCAGCGGGTTTCCAAAGGTGTGGCGCGGTCAAGCGGGACTGCGTCGTTGATGGGGACACCCTCTACGTCGGAGCAGACAAGGTCCGGGTCGCTGACATCGACACTCCAGAGGTGTCGCAACCACAGTGCGCCGAAGAGAAGGCATTAGGTGACAGGGCTACCGCCCGCTTCGTAGAACTGGTGAATGGTGGACCTTTCGAGATGCAAACCTGGGAAGGGCGCGACGAGGATCAGTACGGCCGTAAGCTGCGCGTTCTCATACGTGATGGAAGAAGCTTAGGTGATGTCCTGGTCGAGGAAGGTCTGGCTCGCACCTGGTCGGGCCGCCGCGAGCCTTGGTGTTAACCAAAAATCGCCAGCGTGAAGTGGTGCCCGCTCCGCGCCAACGCTTCCGGGTTATTCACACCGAAGCACAAGCAGTTCCTTTCAGCCCTCCCCGTCGACTTCGAAGAAGGCGCTAAAATTACGCTGACGCTTGGCGGGTCGGTATGGCTGGTGTGGGATAAAAACTCATTGCTCCGGTCATAATCATCGGCATGCCGGCTTCCAAGCACGCCGCGATGAAGGCTTCTCGCGCCATTTCGGCGGGAACCTTCCGATGCAATGCGGCACCACATCTTCTGACGGCGCGGTTATAGCGTTCGCCGCGACGGAGTGGCCATTCATTTTCAAGGAAATCGAGGGCATCGTGAACGCCGAGAAAAGTGCGTTCTATGCCGCACTGCAGGCGAATTTTGACGGGAATTCTCCAAGGAATATCCGGAGTGTTCATGTCTTCCTCCTTTATCGGACAACCGGATGAAACCAAGCGTTAACGGATATCGGAATCGCTCCACGGACATTCAAGATGTCGCGATGAAGACGCCAATCCAAATAGAAGCTTTGAGCGTGATGAACTTTCCGTTCGGCTTTCCACTAGCGCCGTGACATCCGAGTCTGCACTCTCGGGATCATGATCTTCCAACAATTCGTCCCGACGGGCCGACCATGTAAAGCTGGTGGCTGTCGTCCGGCTAATTGGGCTTCCTTTTTAGTCTCACCCAAGCGAACGAAAACACATGCTGCCACCGTCTTTTCTCCAGCCGCATAGCGTGAACTCCAAGAAGGAGCTCGTTACTCGCCTGCTCCGGGTTTCATCTTGTGATGCTTTGAGACCGTACCGATAGTAGTCGACGGGGACTGCGCGATGACGCTTAATCATAAATATCAGCCTTTTGGCCGTATTAACGGCGCAGCTTAGTCGTGGCAAATTCCTTCGTCTCATAGGCTCAGGAGGTCATGGAATGAAAACTGGACGCGATGAGCAGTTGATGGGAGCAATCAACGCAGAAGCTGATCGTTGTTTACCGGACGGCGTCGGCGAGATGGACATCCGCAGGATCGCCATGTGCCTGCACGAGCGCTATCCTCACAGAATGGCGCAAGAAATTGAGAGCCGATTGCGACTCGTGATGTGGTCGCGCGGTCTATTCTCAACATTGCAGCCAGACCGCCACAATCTCGTCACCGCCGCCAAGGGATGAACCGAAAGCGGCCGTGGCGTCGGCGGAATTGGCGCTAGACAGGCAACCGAGGAACAAACCCACGCTATCGAGGTTTGTTGGTCATCCGCAACCGGAGGCCATCCCATGCGATTTCCGCTCATTGCGACAGCCGCCGCAGTAGCTCTATCCGCTGGCGTATCTCTTGCTCAAACTCCCAATGCCCCGCCGGGCCCCGCGCCGCAAACAGAGGACGACCGCCCCCCGCCTGCTCCATCACCACCAGATGCTCCCGAGATGACTGGGAGCGACTGGCGAATGCACCCACCGCGACGAGAACGGGGAGCGCGCTTTCGGATCGAGAATGGCCGCACCTCGATCGATCTGCGTTGCGCCGAAGGCGAGACGACGAAAGAATGCGCAGACTCGCTTCTGCAAGTACTCGACAGACTGCAAGGCTCTCCGTCGGACGATAGGAACCGGCGAGATGACGACAGAGAGCGTCCACGCGATTGGTGAGCGGGCCCTGCGGCTTCCGATTGAAATCTTTCACAAAGCTGAACGAGGACTTCAGCCGCCATTCAGCGACACGGGCGCCAAATGTCTTCATTAGAGGAGGCATTGACATGCGAAAAATCATCATTGCTGCGACCTTGCTGGTCGGCTCTCTGTTAGGTACCGGCGCGAATGCCCTGCCGCTCGGCGGAATAAACGCACCAACGGCGTCTCCTGTCGTGAAGGTCGATTGGGCATGCGGTAGAGGATGGCACCTGAATCGTTGGGGCGAGTGCCGGCCGAACCGTTGGCGCCCGCCACCGCGGCGTCATTACGGATGGGACCGCCCACGTGGATGGCATTACGATCGTCCTCACCGCCACCATCGGCACGAGCATGGTTGGCGAGAACGCCGGTGGCGCGATTGGTGACTGGCAACATTGCCGTTCCCGCTGTCCTCAGGGGTGACTCCCGGGACACTCGCCTTGCAGAAAGGCAAAGCCTGTGAGCGACCGGAACGGGAACGCCTTCGAAACTTCGATGCAGAACTGCTGCTATCTCGCAGTTTCGGGAATGGAGTAGGGATTGTCGATCGGACCACTTCCGGGCTGCCGGAGCGGAAATCGTGACAATCCCTTTCCAGCCGAGCACCGATCTATCCAGCTTCGCCATTCGCCCGTCCAGCGGGCAACGCGTTTCCGTCCTAAACGACATCGTCAGCCGGACGACGGAGCCGATGAGGCAGCTCGACTGAGCCAAACGGCTTGCCAGTGTTCACTCCTCGCGGAATGCGCGCCTGATTTGATCCRAAAGCGGTTTTGCGAGATAGGAGAGAGCCGTGCGCTCGCCGGTTTGAATGAAGGCCTCTGCCGGCATGCCAGGAACCAGTACCAGACCATCAAGCCGCAGCAGCTCGTCAGCCGAAACTGAGAGCCGCACAAGATAATATGAAAAACCCGTTCGGGGGTCCTCCGTCAGGTCGGCTGCAATGCGCGTCACGGTGCCATTCAGCTCGGGCGTCGTACGCTGATTGAAGGCCGACATCCTGACGATCGCTCTTTGGCCGACATTGATCTGATCGATATCCTGGGGAAGGATGCGAGCCTCAAGCGCCAGCTTGTCGCTCTCGGGAACAATGGACATGATCACATCCGCCGGCGAAATCACGCCGCCGATCGTGTGAACCGTCAGCTCATGCACGGTCCCATCCTGGGGAGCCGGGATATCGATGCGCTTCAACTGATCCTCGGCGGCAACCTTCCGCTCGACAAACTCGCCGATCTGTCCCTGAACTTCCCGCAGTTCCCGGCCGACTTCCGTCTTGAGATCCTGGTCTATCTGAGCGATCTGAAGCTTCGTCTCCGATATGCGGCCGGCGGCCTGCGCCTGAAAAGCGATCTTTTCGCCCCGCTCGCCACCGAATGTCGCCGCCTGCGTTTCCAACCCGTTCAGTCGCTGAACCGAGACGACGCCCTTCTCATGAAGCGCACGAAGCGAAGCGATCTCCGCCTCAAGCACCTTGAGCCCGCGGTCGTAGGCAAGCTCCTGTGCCCTAAGGCCTGCGATTTCGTGCTCGAACTGCGTGATCCGTTCGAGCAGTTGCGACTTGTTTCCTTCCCTGGACTTCCTGCGGAACTCGAACAGCCTCTCCTCGCTTTGCAGGACCAGATCGACATCGCCGTTACCCCGGCGTCCCAGAAGCGAAGCCGGAAAGCGGATTTCCGCATGATCATCGCGTTCGGCCTCCAGCCGGGCAAGCCGGGCATTGAGTTCGTCCAGACGCTTGGTGACGATGGCAAGGCTTGCGCGGGTCTGAGTGGCATCGAGGCGCATCAGAACCTCTCCGGCAGCAACCCGTTGCCCCTCGCGAACGAGAATCTCGCCGACAACCCCGCCTGTCGGGTGCTGTATTCGCTTGACGTAGGAGTCGACCACGAAATGACCCGAAGCCATGACGGCACCCGCCAGACTGGTTGTCGAAGCCCAGGCGCCCGCACCAAAAATCAACGCGAAACCGATCACCACTCCCACGAAAAGGTGCTGGTGGATCGACCGTGAGACGGGGTCCGTTTTATTGTTTGGCATCGCGCCCATCCTCGCTCGTTGCCGATATGGTCTCCGGCGAAGTCGCCACTACGCGAAAAGGGGCGATCGTGCGGCCGCTTGCCAGAAAGGAGCGGTTCTCCCCTGCAGCATCCGCTCCGCGCGGTTGCACTTTCAGAACGCGTGAAAGAACCTCGTCCCTGGGGCCAAACGCCGCCATTCGCCCATTGTCGATCATCAGGACGAGATCGACCGAACCCAACGCACTTGGGCGATGCGCCACGACGATTGCGATGCCGTTGCGTGCCCTGATAGCCGCAATAGCTTTCACGACCGCAGCTTCTCCTTCGGCATCGAGATTGGCATTGGGTTCGTCCAGGACGACGAGAAAAGGATTGCCGTAAAGTGCCCTGGCCAGACCGATGCGCTGTCGCTGCCCGGCGGAAAGCATCGACCCGGCTTCGCCGATTTCGGTCTCATAACCCTTTTCGAAACGCAGGATCAGTTCATGAGCTTCCGCTGCCCTCGCGGCATCAACGATGGCTTGCGGATCTGCGTTCGGGTCGAAGCGCGAGATGTTCTCGCCGATGGTTCCTTCGAACAGCTCCACCCCTTGCGGTAGATATCCGATGTGTTTTCCGAGTGCGTCGCGGTCCCATTGGTCGAGGCTTGCCCCATCGAGCCGCACTTTGCCGCCAACGGGGGACCAGGCGCCCACGATTACCCGGCTGAGCGTCGACTTGCCGGAACCGCTTGGTCCGATAACGCCGACCGCACTTCCTGCCGGCACGGCAAAGCTCACTCCCGCGATGGTCGGTATCTTCGCCAACCCGGGCGGAACGATCGTCAGGTTCTCGATCGTCAGTTTTTCAGTCGGGGCGGGAAGCGTCATGACGACCGGCGCCTCCGGCATCATCGAAAGCAGGCCGCTCAACCGATCCCAGCTCTGACGCGCCATGAGGAATGGCTTCCAGCTGCCGATCGCCAGATCCACGGGCGCCAGCGCGCGGCCCATCATGATCGAACTCGCAATCATGACGCCTGCCGTCACCTGCTGCTCGATGACGAGCCATGCCCCCACACCGAGCATGGCGGATTGGAGGATGAGACGCAGCGATCGGGAAACCGCTCCAAACTGACCCGCCACATCGCCTGCCCTTCGATTGGAGGCGAGATATGCCGCATTCACATGCCGCCACCGCGTCGAAAGGCGTTCCTGAAGGCCAAGCGCGCGGACGACTTCCGCGTTTCGGCGGCCTGCCTCCATGGCGGCACTTCTCACCATCCCCTGCCTTGTCGCCTCGCGGATCGGCGTGCGGGAAAGAAAATCGGTCAGGGCTGTCATTACGATCAGCGTGACGGCGCCGGCCGAGGCCGTCACGCCGATCCAGAAATGGAAGGCGAAGCAGATGGCGAGATAAAGCGGCATCCAGGGAAGATCGAAAAAGGCGGTGGGTCCCTGCCCGGAAAGGAAGCCGCGTACATTGTCCAGGTCCCGCAGCGGCTGAAGCCCGTCGCCGGGCATTTTCGTCTCGAGGGGCAGGCGGAGGACTGCCTCGTGGATGCGGCCCGAAAGCTGGTGGTCGAAGCTCTCTCCGACCCTCAGCAGGATGCGTGAGCGAATGACGTCGAGGCCCGCCTGCACGAGGTAGAGAATGAGAGCCAGGACAGCCAGGCCGACAAGGGTGGGAATGCTTCGGCTCGCGAGCACGCGGTCATAGACCTGCAGCATGAACAAGGGCGAGGTCAATGCCAGAAGGTTTACAACGCCGCTGATCAACGCTACGCCCGTGATTGCCGCTCTGGCCGTCGGGACGACCGCCGCAGCCTTCAGCTGCGGCGACGCCTTCTTTGGTGTGGTGACCAAGAATTTCGTTCCCTTAGAAGACGAAATTGCCGGAGGTCAGAGCGGACCTGTTCACGCCTTCCAGCGTGATCGTTCCGAGCCCTCCAAAGTCGATAACGGTATCGGCGCCAACCTGCGAAGAAGCCGCGAGGACTTCCGCGTAAGTGTCGAAGGCCGTGCTGGCGAGGCCGGAAAGATCGATGAAATCACCATTGGCGCCGGCAACGAAGCCGGAAACGGTGTCATTGCCGATCGAGGAGGCAAGCGAACCGGCAATATCCCGATCGAAGACGAACGTATCCCTGCCGGCGCCGCCATTGAGATCGTCGTTACCGTCGAAGCTGTAGAGCCTGTCTGCACCAAGCGTGCCGTTCTGTACCGTCCCTACCTGACCGAAGTAGTCATAGAGGCCCGGCTGTGCGGTGCCGCTCGGCGCCGTGACGCCGGTGAAGCTGCCGCCATGCGAGAGCGAATAGATCGCACCGTTGAGCGCCGCGTTCGGGGCATCGCCGATCTGTACGGTGAGGCCGGCGGTCGCAAGGCTGAAACCGGTTGCGGCCGAGCCGTTGAGATCCGTGCCGAACTGCAGGTTGTTCACCGTTCCGGTGAAGCCGCCCGGCGGTACATAGGCAAAATTGCCGTTCATGATGACGCCGCTATTGGTCGTACCGCTCACGTTTCCGGCTGCCCACTGCGTCGCAGCCGCGAAGTTGGGGCTGAATTCGCCATTGCCGTTATATCCGAAATTGGCCGTCCAGCTATTGAAATAGCCGACCAGATCGCGATTGGCCGGTGTCAGATTTATGGTCGCAACCATGTTCATCTCCTTGGTTTCACTCTTTGTCCGCTGACCTCAGCGAACCTCGGCTCCGCAGCCTGTCACCGCGGAAATCGTGTATGCGTGCCCTCAGAACCGCATCTTCAGGGAGGCGGTAAACGTGCGGCCGGGCGCGGGATAGGATTGAATGCCGAGCGACGGCACGTATCGCTCGTCCGTCAGATTGGCGACGCCGAAGCGGAGCTTGGCCTGCGGGGTTACGTCAAAGGATCCATAGAGGTCGTAAGTCGTGTAGGCCGCATTGGTGTAGCCGCTAAGCTGACCAAAGCCGGTCTCGGTTTCGCTTACGTGATTGACGCGCGCGCCAAGCACGAGCCGTTCATCGAACAGGCGTATGCCGGCGTCTATAGTGAACTTTTCCCGAGGCGGCAGATAGAGAATGCTTGGACGGGGCGTATTGCCGAGGCTGGAATCCGGACCATCCAGCGCGTAAGTATCGGCCCAGTCCGTGTCGATATAGGTGTAGGAACCGCCTAGATAGACGGAGCCGAGGTCGTAGCTTGCCTCGATCTCCACGCCGCTCATCTTGGTCGTGCCGTCGAGATTGACACTGCTCGTATAATATCGTTCCGCCGGCTCAAAATACCGGTAACCCATCGAGATGTAGTCCTCGATGTTCCTGTGGAAGTAGACCGCTTTCATGCGAAACGCGTCGTCCACCCTGAAAACGCCATCCTGCGAGATGTTGACGCCGAACTCCCAGGTTTCGCCCTTTTCAGGCTTCAGGTTCGGATTGGGCGTATTCTCGAAGGGCAGGCCGGGATGCCCACCAGAGACCAGCGCCTCGAAGACAGCCGGAGGGCGATAGCTGCGAGAATAGCTGACGAAGGGTTGGAGCCATTCAACCGGCTTCACCGCAATGGTGGCGGAGGGCAACCAGGCGCCACCGGATTGGTCTACATCCACGGGAAAGGCATCGTAGACCGTTTCGGAGCTGCCAACGTCTTGCCACTGCTCACAGGTCGGGGTGTAAAAGTCGAACCCGGAACCGGGATTTGGCACGGCGCCATCCAGGATGATAGAACCATCCGCGCTGGCCCAGAGCCCGTTCGGATCAGGCGTTCCGTCCCCTTCGATATCCTGCCACTGCACGCAGTTTCGCGAGGACGTCACGACGGTTCTTTGATTGTGGACCACCGTGGAGCCCCACAGCCGATAGTGGTCGTAACGCAATCCACCCGACAGGGTGAGCCAATCATCGTGCTGCAACGTCGCACTGGCAAAGCCGCTGAGCATCCAGCGCTTGCCCGGCGGATTTGCGCCGCGCAAGCCCCAGCTCGGGTCGTAACCTGGATAGGATGCAAGCGGGCTCAGGCTTTCCGTGCTGCCAATGTCCTGATAGCCCTCGACACCGTAGTGGAGGGACAAATCACCGACGGGGACGGTAAAGCGGCTCGTGTTTTCGAGACTGCCTCCAAAGCTTTTCATCCGATAGGAGTAGTCGTCCGTGATGCTGGTGCCGTAATCCCGTTTTTCGTCGTTCACGGTGTCGTTGTACCAAAGCCGCAGTCTCGCATCGACCAGCTCCGATTCGGGATCGTAATCCCAGGTCGCCGTGAACGTGTCGTTGAAATAGTCCTGCTCGTTGGTTCGCAGCCCCCCGACCGTGCCACCATAGCCGCCGGTGGCTCCCGTAGCCTTGTAATGCATCCAGGAGCCCTGAAAGGTCAGGTCGTCGGTGATCTCCCACTCGGCCTTGAGAAGCGTGTTGAGTATCTCGCGGCGTGAAAACAGCACATCGTCGTCGATCACCGTCAATCCCGGCAGCAACGACGCGATTTCGCCATTGCTGCCGATCCTGTAGTCGCCGATGTTGCGGATGGCGACGCCGCCAAGCAAGGAGAACGTGTCCGACAGGCGAACCGCGCCAATAACCGAGCCGACGAAATTGTATGCGTTCGTGCCGGTACCCGCATCGATCTCCCCGCCGATTTGCCTGCCGGGTTCCAGAATATCGTCGACGCCGACCGATCGAAAATCGACTAAGCCTCCGAGCGAACCCGCCCCACCGACGCCCCTGACCGCACCCTTTTCCACTTCGATGGCGCGGATGAAGGCCGTATCAACGAAAGTCTGCTGATATCCCCCATGACCGGATCGCTGGAAATTCTGCCGGGCCCCATCGATGCTGGTCGTGATCCGGCTCATGTCCTGGAGACCGCGTATGTTGACGGCGATACCCGGCTTTTGTCCTTCCGCGCGGTTGGTGATAACGCCGGCAACATTATCGAGCGCGTCGGAGGCGCTGCGCGTCGCGGGATTGTTCTCGATCGCCTCTCTGGAAACGACACTGACGCTGGCCGCTTCGTCGTACACCCAATCCGGCGTGCCTTGATAACCCGGACCTCCATTGGCATTGCGGCCTGACTTGCCCCTGACAACGATCGTCGGCAAGGTGGTTGCCGCTTCGTCCGAGCCCGTCGAGGACGAGGTCAGAATTGCCTGATCGACGTCGCCGATCCGGTAGGAGACGCTCGTTCCCGCGAACATTCGTTCCAAGGCGGCTTCCGGACGATAGCTGCCTTTGACGGGGTTTGTCCTGATATCGGAGCCGACGCCGGCCGGCAGGGTTATCTGAACACCGGACTGCCGGTTGAAGGCGCTGATGGCGCTCAATATCGGCAACGAAGGAATATCGAAACGCCTCGTGCTTTGATCGCCCTGTGTTTGGGGTGATCCTGTGTCACCCTGTTGCGCATGGCCGATCCCCGCAGCCAGCAGTATCGTCAGCGCGGTCGTACCCCATGAAAACGCCCCGGTGCGAACCCCTCGCACCAAACTCAATGCCCCACCAGTCATTCGTCCTGCAATCTCCAAAGGCGCCCCCATTAGGCGCTTCCAGAAACTAGACAAACTGGCGAAGGATTTTTTCCGGTGTTTTTCTCAGAAACTTAAAAAAGATGATTCCGACCATGGGAAGCGATCAGAGCCGCGTGATAATCCGGACCGAAGAAGAAACCTCCCGGACCTTTCCTCCATGCGCGCTGACCAGCGCCTGGAGCGCTTTGTCGGGCTCCGACAGATCGTAAACGCCGGTCACGCGTGAAGCCGCGAGCCCCCTGTCAGGCATGAGGATCCATGCCGGATGGTAACGCTGTATCTCGGCTACGACTTCACCGACGGTGGAATTTGCCACCAACAGCCGCCCCGCGCGCCAGGCCCCGATGTCTTCAGTGGAGACCTGATCCACCGACATGTTCCCCGTTTGCCGATCGACGATCAGCAGATCACCCGCGGACAGTATCTTCGTCGCGGTGGTCTCTCCGGAATGGACGGAAGCGCGAATTGAACCGCGTGCCAGTCCGACATCCGTTTGCCCCTCTCCCAGTCGAACATCGAACGCGGTGCCCAGCACCTCTATCTTCACCTCGGACGCATCGACGACGAATGGACGGCCCGCATCCTGGGCCACGTCGAAAAAGGCTTCCCCCTCGAGCAAGGTGACCTTCCGATATCCTACAGAAAAATCAGTCCGTATTGCCGAAGCGGCCCCCAATTGGACCGTGCTGCCGTCCTCGAGAGTGACCGAGCGGGTCTCGGCCGTCGTCGTCAGATAATCGGCCCGCCATTCGATCGCCAGGCGGGGAACCACGAGGAAGGCCGCGAAACAGAGAAGAGCCGATGTTACTCCTCCAATGAACATCTTCCGGGAAAAGCCCTTGGTCGCTCTCTTTTTCGCAGACCGCGATGGCGAGCTGGCCCTCCCGGCTTCAGGGGAACRACGCACGCTGATCCGTTCATAGTGCAAGGGTGCCGCACCGAGGGCTTGCCACATGAGGCGGGTTTCTTCCCACACTCGCCGGTGGTCGGGCGAGCGATCCAGCCAGGCATTCAGACCGTCAAGATCCAGACAGTCCGGCGACTGAAGATCGATCAGCCATCTTGCCGCCTCTTCTCTGATGGCATCGGTGTCATTTTCATGCGGGACAGTCGGCTTCATGCATTCTTTGCCTCGGCGAACGGATTTCATTTGTAACCAATTAGACAAATAGCTCGCGCGTTTTTTCCACCTGTCCGGTCATGTAAGATGCCTGGTCAGCCGTTTGGTCAATTGGCTCATCGCGGATGTCAGGGTCCGATGCACCGACGTCACCGACAGGTCGAGATGATCGGCAATCTCTTGAAGAGTGTATCCATCGAACCGGTGCATTTCGACAATGATGCGCGTCTGGTGAGGGAATTCGCTCAGCGCCTGAGCGATGATCCTCACCTGATCGTTGAAAACAGCTTCCTGCTCCGGCGTGGGAACTTTGAGAGGCTGGATCCACTCAGGTGGATGTTCGGTGGCCTGAGCCAGCTCGTATCGCTGCCGCCGGCGCCTGTTAAGCGCGAGATTTCTGACGACCCGCCGAAGATAGGCGCTCGGCGTCTCGATGCCGTCGAGGTTTTCCGCCGAAAGCTTCGAAAACGCTTCCTGGACGATTTCTTCCGCTTCATCTCTCGAACCGACGAAGGATGCGGCATAGGAAATCAAGGAGGCGCGATGCGTGGCGTAGAGGCCGTTACGTCTGTCGTCCCTTTCCATGCCCATGAAATCAGATCGCCGTGTATTGCAACGAGTCAGCTCTATACGCTTCAGGTTGCGAATAGCACAGGAAAATATGATTTATACAATCATGTTTTTATTTACCCCATCCCAATGGGCTGCGGCGGCATCGCTTCCTTGGGCAGCAATAGCCTCAAGCTGCTGTCAGCAGCGCCAGTAACGATCGCCAGTTCTGAACAACTTCCAAACGCCACGCAGCCAAATCCTGACGAGGTTCAAACAGCTTCTGCCTCATGTTGAATACAGACGAAGGCTCTCCCAGACCGGTCAAGGCCATCGCCGCGGCGCCGAGGGCTCCCACCTCAGCCGCGCCGCTACGCGTGACAGCGCGATCGAGAACATCTGCCTGCAATTGCATGAGAAAGTCGTTCGCGGACGCACCGCCATCAGCCAACAGGCCATGCAGCTGTACGCCTATGTCTTTCTCCATCGCCAGGAACACATCGCTTACCTGCAGCGCTATGGCATCGAAGGTTGCACGAGCGATATGGGCGCGGGTCGTCGCCAGCGTCATGCCGGAGATTGTACCCGATATCCTGTCGTTCCAATGGGGAGCACCGAGCCCCGCCAAGGCAGGAACGAAGACGACACCAGCCGAATCTACCACTGTCTGCGCCAGATCGGAAAGAGCGCCGGCATCGGCAAGCCCAAGCATGTCGGCGGCGAAGGCGGCCGCCTGGGCCGATACGGTGATATTGCCTTCCAGCGCATAGGCGATCCCATTCTTGTCGCTCCAGGCGATCGTGCTGGAAAGCCCGCTATGCGAAAGCACTCGTCCCGATGTCAGGGTCATCAATGATGAGCCGGTGCCATAGGTGGCTTTGACYAGCCCCGGCGCGCGAACGCCGTGGCCATAAAGGGCAGCATGACTGTCGCCCATCATGGCAAGAATGGGGATCCCGCCCTTGAGCGCTGTAACCCCTTCCGCCACCTCCCCGAAGCGGCTGTCGGACGGTTTTACCTCCGGCAATATCGACATCGGCACTTCGAACAGGTCGCAAAGGCGCTCATCCCATTGAAGACTGCCCGTGTGAAAAAGCTGCGTACGCGAAGCGTTTGAGTGATCCGTGGCGAACTTTGATCCGCCGGTCAGCTTATAGAGGAGCCAAGTGTCGACCGTGCCGGCACGGAGCCGATGTTGCGCCACGAGCGGCGCCGCCTCAGGCACGTTTTGCAGAACCCAAGCCAGCTTGGAGGCCGGGAACAGGGCATTGATGGAGAGACCGGTCGCTTCCACTACGCGCGCGTTCGCGCCATTGGCGATCAGTGTTTCGCATGCCGGAGCGGTGCGCCGGCACTGCCAGAGAATTGCCGGGGCAATTGAATTTCCCGTTTCCGCGTCCCAGACAACAAGCGTCTCGCGCTGGTTGGCGATTGCAAGCCCTTCGATATCAAAGGTGCCGCTTCGGAGGAGATCGGCAATCGCGGTTTGAACACTGGTCCAGATATCTTCGGCGGACTGTTCGGCCCAGCCCGGACGAGGATAGTGGGACTTCAGAGGCGCCGAAGCCTTGGCAACCAAATTGCCGGTGGCATTGACCAGAATGGCCTTGGTATTGGTCGTGCCCTGGTCGATGGCAATGACATATCCTCCTCCCGAACCCTTCATCATCCGCGCTTGCGTCCGATCGCCTTGCGCGCCGTTCTAGCAATGCCGGCAGGGGTCAGACCGAAATGCTCAAACAGCCATTCCACCGATCCGGTCGGCACGAAGCCTGGAAAACCCATCCGCTCGACGGGAACCGGCAGGTTGGCCGCCRTATGTTCGGCAACAGCGCCGCCGAGGCCCCCATGGATACTGGCCTCCTCGACCGTCACGATCGCCCCCGTTTCATGCGCTGCGGCCAAGACGGCCGCTTCGTCGAGAGGAGAGATGGTGGCCATGTTCAGGACCCGCGCCGAGATGCCCTCCGCCTCGAGTTCAGCCGCCGCCGCGACCGCCAGATGAACCATGGTGCCGCAGGCTATGATGGTCACATCATCGCCTTCGCGAATGAATTCAGCCTTGCCGGGTCGGAATACACGCTCCCTCACCGCGATATCCGGAACGGGCATGCGGCTCAGGCGGATAAACACCGGTCCTTCGTAAGCCGCGGCCCATTTGACAGCCTCGACCGTTTCCCAGGAATCTGCAGGAACGACAACGGTGATGTTGCCCAGCGGTCGAAGCCAAGCGAAGTCCTCGATGGAGTGATGGGTCGGCCCCAGTTCGCCATAGGCGACGCCGGATGACTGGCCGATAAGCTTGACGTTGAATTTGGCATAGGCGATGTCCGCCTTCAGCTGTTCAAGCGCACGGCCCGTCAAGAAGCAGGAAGCGGCGGAAACGAAGGGGATTCGACCGCCATTGGCAAGGCCCGCCCCCACACCGACCATGTTCTGCTCGGCAATGCCGACATTGACCAGACGGTCCGGATACTTCTTTTGAAAGCCCCCAAGTTTCGATGAGCCAACGGAATCGTTGACGACGGCGACAATGCGCGGATCTTGCGCCGCAAGCTCTTCGAGTGTGCGCGCCCAGGCGTCACGGCAATCGTGTGTGCCTTCGTGTTTTACAGCGGGCGCGGCCATCACACCAGTTCCTTCATTGCCATTTCAAATTGCTCCGCATTCGGCACCCCATGGTGCCACGAAGCCTTGTTTTCCATGAATGACACGCCCTTTCCCTTGACGGTATCGGCGATCACGCAGAGCGGCTGCGACCGTCCGCCGGGCGGCGCCGAAAGCACGTCCAGCAACGCTTGCACGTCATGGCCATCGACGGTTCTCACTTCCCATCCGAAAGCGCGGAATTTGTCGTCCAGCGGATCGAGACCATTGGTCTCCTCCGTCCCCATCCCTTGTTGCAGCCGATTGCGATCGACGATCAACGTGAAATTACCGAGCTTGCGATGGCCGGCAGTCATTGCCGCTTCCCAGTTCGAGCCTTCCTGCAACTCGCCGTCCCCGGTCAGGACGAAGGTGCGGTAGTCGCTGTTGGTCAACTGTCCGGCAATCGCAATACCGATACCGACAGGCATGCCGTGGCCAAGCGGGCCGGTATTGGTCTCCACGCCCGGGAGATAGTTGCGGTTCGGATGGCCGTTCAGCTTCGAGTTCGGCTGCATATAGGTGGCCAGCCAGTCCTCCGGGTAATAACCGGCGGCGCAAAGGGCGGTATAGAGCGCACCGGTGGCGTGTCCCTTCGACATGATGAAGCGATCCCGCTCCGGCATATCCGGCTTCCTCGGGTCGTAGTGCATGACGCCGAAATAAAGTGTTGCGATGATGTCGATCGCCGAGAAATCCCCACCCGGATGCCCGAGCTGTGCATCGAACACCATGGTGAAGGCGCGGCGGCGCATCCACAAGGCCTTCTGCCTGATCGTGTCGACGATATCGTTCTTCAACATGGTTATAGGCCTTTCAATGCCGATCTGGCTCCCGCCGTTTCCCGCGTCTACATCGCCCCGAACAGGGCTTTTTGAGCGATCTTAAGCGCGCCGATGGCATCATGGCGGCTTTGCGCCTCCTTGAGCGCATCCACGTCCAGTGCATCGAGGCCTTTCGCTGCAGCCTTGAGGAAATCGATGGCGTGATTGGCGGTGGCAACGCTGTCCTCGCGGAAGGGGAACTGATCGAGTTGCCAAACGCCCTCCCACTTGTTCTTCCGAAGCACATGGAAAAACTCGAAGATCTCGATCGGATGCAAGCTGCCGGCGACGAGGTCGTCGTCCCATGAGCGATAGTTGTCGTTGACATCCATGCCGAACAGCCGGCCATAGTCGATCGCAAGCTGAGCACTGTCGGCAGCCGATTCACCACCCATGATGGCGTGGCCGAAGTCGAGCAGGATGCCGACATTGGGCAGCCCGATCTTCTCGATACCAAGAAGCGTCCGAGCGACAGAACCGAAGCTCATTCGCACCCGCGGCTCGCGCGGCTTGTATTCGATGACAAATTTGAGGTCGGGGTTTTCACTCGCGAGCTGACCGACTCCATCCAAAGAATGCTTCCAAAGCATGCCGTAGTCGACCTGGAAGGGATAATCCCAGCCGTCCTGCCCCGGCCACAGCTTGACGTAGTCTGCGCCGAAATAGCGAACCTGATCGCAGGCTTCAGTCACCAGCTCGTGGGTGCGACGACGGATGCCCGCATCGGGGTTCGTGAAGGAGCCCTTGACGAATTCACGCGTGTAGATTTCCGGCGTGATGCCGATGACGCCGAGCTTGTTGCGGTCCAACGCCTCCTTGATCTGGGCATTGGAGAAGTCGCCGCCGAAAAACGGATAGTTGATGTCGACCACCGAGAGGTCCCTGACCTGGCCGGCGAGGTCTATGGCCTCTATGACGCTCCGCGGTGCGCCATAACCGTCAGTGGCGTAGCGGTCGAGGTAGGTGGCAAAGTGCCAGATTCCGGCGCCGAAACGTGGGGTGGTCATGAGGTTCCTCCATTTGACTCATTGTTGAAAAGGACAAGACACCGGAGGCAGGAGCAGAGAACTGCAATGACCCAATCGAGCTCGGTCAAGCTTCCTCCGTGCGCTGCCGCGGCAAGCTCAATCAGTCGCCACGAACCGACTCGTCTCGTCTCCTTCTGAAGGCCGCACTTCGAAAGGGCCTCTTTTGAATATTTTTGATCGTTTTCGTTTGCTGCGTTTCATTGCATGTATCATGATTGCATTCAAGAGATTTTTGCCCTCGTGAGCAATTCCACACGCCCCCATGCATGCACTCCTGACAATGTTCCCGGTTCCCCGCGCTCTAGACGCCGCAAAAATTGATGCAAACTAAATGAATATTGACATGAAACGAAAGCAATCGATAGAATACGAAAACCACTGGAGGGTGGGTTCGTTAAAGGGAGGTCCACATGCTCATTACCAAACGTCTACTTATATCCGCAGTAGCTCTCGGCATGCTTGGACTTGCGTCCGGCACCGCGCTTGCCGCCGACACCATCGCCATCATCACGCCCAGCCACGACAATCCGTTCTTCAAAGCCGAGGCTGATGGCGCCGCCGCAAAGGCCAAGGAACTTGGCTACGAGACGATGGTCATGGTCCACGATGATGATGCCAACAAACAGAATGAGCTGTTCGACTCGGCGATCGCCGCGGGCGTCAAGGCCATCATTTTGGACAATGCCGGCGCGGACGCTTCCGTCGCAGCCGTCCAGAAGGCAAAGGACAAGGGCATTCCCTCCTTTTTGATCGACCGCGAAATCACGGCGACCGGCGTTGCGGTGTCGCAGATCGTCTCGAACAATTATCAAGGAGCGCAGCTCGGCGCGGAAGAATTCGTCAAGCTGATGGGCGAAAGCGGAAATTACGCGGAACTGGTCGGCAAGGAGTCCGACACCAATGCTGGTATCCGCTCGCAGGGCTATCATGACGTGATCGATCAATATCCCGACATGAAGATGGTTGCGCAGCAGACGGCCAACTGGTCCCAGACCGAAGCCTATTCGGTGATGGAATCGATGCTGCAGGCCCATCCGGACATCAAGGGCGTCATCTCGGGGAACGACACAATGGCAATGGGTGCCTATGCGGCGCTCGAAGCAGCCGGCCGAAAGGACGTGATCGTGGTAGGCTTCGACGGATCCAACGATGTTCGCGACTCCATCAAGAATGGAGGCATAAAGGCGACCGTGCTTCAGCCGGCCTTCCAGCAAGCACAGCTTGCGGTGGAACAGGCCGACAAATTCATCAAGACCGGGTCGACGGGTCTCGAGGAGAAGCAGCTGATGGACTGCATTCTCATCAATGGCGAGAATGCGTCGAAGCTCGAGACGTTCGCACTGGCTGAGTAAGCGGCGAAGCGCCACCCGAACCACCAATGGTTCGGGTGGATTTCCAACGAGATAAAGTCGACACGCCATGAAGATGAGAACCCTGCTCGCTGCAAGCGTGCTCGCCTGCGCCTCCCTTACCGGCTGCAAGCTGGTGAAGACCGATCAAGGCGAAGACGGCGCGGCCGCCGATCCGATTACCGAACTCGTGGAGACGACATTCGAGGCAAAGCTCATCCCAGCACTCAAGGAAAAGACCGTTGAGCTGCCGGCCTTGCGGGAAGCGATCGCACGCGGCCTTGATGAAGCGGGCGAACAACACGGTGTACGTGTAGGAGGCGCAGGCGGCGGCTGGAACTTTCCTGTCAAGGGCACYGGCACCGTAGTGGATGAAAATCGCRCTTCCAAGGCTGCCGTAGCGGCTATCGACGTCGATGGCGACGGACAGGCGGATGCGACGCTGCAGCTCGGGCCGGTGGTAAAGGGAACCGCGCTGCGCGATACCACCAATCTCTACGATTTTTCGACTTTCCGCGACCAGATCGAGTATGCGAAGCTCGGCCGAGCCTTGAACGACAAGGCGGTTTCCAAGCTTCCTGGGTCCGATACCGCCCTGAAGGGCAAACGCGTGACCTTCCTCGGTGCCACGGTTATACGCTCTGGCAGCGAGAAGCCGGTCATCATGCCGGTATCCATCGAGGTTGCGCCATGAACGAGACCCATCCGGTTGGTTTGTCAATCCGCAACGGCTCGAAAATCTATCCTGGCACGCAGGCACTCAAAAGTGTCGATTTCGATCTGCGCATGGGTGCGGTGAACGTCCTGGTTGGCGAGAACGGCGCCGGCAAGTCGACGCTGATGAAGGTGATCGCCGGTGTCGAGCAGCTCAATGGCGGCACGATCATGCTCGATGGTGAGCCAGTGGTTTTCGCAGACAAGAACGATGCTGCACGGCATGGCGTCGGCATCGTCTTTCAGGAGCTTAACCTCTTTCCCAACATGACCGTGACCGAGAATATCTTCGTCGGTCACGAGAAGACGTTCGCACGGGTGCACATCGACAAGAGCGCTCAAACCGCAGCCGCCCGTGCACTGATGAAGCGCCTTGAGCAGGATATCGATCCGGATACACCGCTCGGGAATCTGCGAATAGGACAACAGCAGATCGTCGAAATCGCCAAGGCCCTCGCGGAAAATGCGCGCATCCTCATTCTCGATGAACCGACCTCCGCGCTGTCGGCAGCCGAGGTTGAAGTCCTGTTCCGGGTGATCGAAGACCTGAAGCGACAGGGCGTCGGGATCGTTTATATTTCGCACCGCCTGGAGGAGCTGATCCGCATCGGTGACTATATCACGGTGCTGCGTGACGGAGTGATTACAGGTTCGCGGTCGATGAAGGGCGTCGACATCCCCTGGATCGTCACCAACATGATCGGCGGTGCCTCCAAGGACTTCCCGAAAACGGTTCAACACGAACTGGGCGACGAGGTTTTCCGGGTCGAGGAAATCTGCCTACCCCGTGCCGCCGGCGGTTACGCGGTCGATCATGTATCGCTCTCCGTCCGCAACGGGGAGATCGTCGGCCTCTATGGGTTGATGGGCGCAGGCCGATCAGAGCTCCTTGAATGCGTCATGGCCCAGCATCCCAATTCCTCCGGGCGGCTCTTCATTGGAGGCCAAGCGGTCCGCGAGAAAAGCGTGTCGGGCCGCATTCGCAAAGGCCTTGCCCTCATTCCCGAGGACCGCAAACGAGACGGCCTGGTCCAGATCATGACAATCCGGGAGAACCTGACGCTCTCGTCACTTGGCGACTTCACACGCATCTTGCACCTCAGTCTGCGGGCAGAAGCTCTCAAGGCCGCCGAATCCGTAAAACAGATGGCGATTAAGATCGCCAGCCTTGAGCATCCGGTCTCCAGTCTTTCGGGTGGCAATCAACAGAAGGTCGTGATCGGGAAGGCATTGATGACGAAACCACGCATCCTACTGATGGACGAGCCCTCACGTGGCATAGATATCGGAGCGAAGGCAGAAATCTTTCGTACCATGCGCCGTCTGGCAGCAAGCGGTCTTGGGATCCTCTTCGTAACTTCGGATCTAGACGAGGTTCTGGCCCTCTCCGACCGCATTCTGGTGATGGCCAATGGCAGGCTGACCGGAGAGTTTCCAGCCGGCGCCAATGCGTCCGACGTCGTGTCCGCGGCAACGCCCAATCTCAACAGGGTTGCAATTCAATGAGCAGCATCAACACGGTGAGCAGCGACAAAACGATACCCGGCGGATCAAAGACGTCCGTACTTCTGCTGCTTTTGCATATGCGTACATTCGTTGCGTTGATCCTGGTTTTCGGGTTCTTTGCCGTTTACGCGCCGAACTTCCTGACAGGCGCCAACATGCTGATCATCTCCAAGCATGTCGCGCTGAATGCCCTGCTCGCGATTGGAATGACCTTCGTCATCATCGCCGGCGGCATCGATCTTTCGGTCGGTTCCATCGTCGGCCTCTGCGCCATGGTGGCGGGCTATCTCGTGCTATACGGCATCGACCTTGGCTTCATCGGCATCGGATACAGCATCCAGTTCAACACGATCGAGATATGCTTCCTCGTTCTGGTGGTCGGCGTCTTCATCGGACTGATCAATGGCCTGTTGATCACGAAGCTCAATGTCGCTCCCTTCATCGCAACACTCGGCACGCTCTATGTTGCGCGCGGCGCCGCACTTCTCTTTTCGAACGGTC
The DNA here is from genome assembly GCF_001854865.1 of Rhizobium sp. LCM 4573. Classification (GTDB taxonomy): domain Bacteria; phylum Pseudomonadota; class Alphaproteobacteria; order Rhizobiales; family Rhizobiaceae; genus Neorhizobium. Next base: position 112,365 of record NZ_MDDW01000009.1, read on the forward strand.
GTACATTTCCGAACCTGGCAGGCAATCCGGAATATGGCTCCGATACGTTTCGGCTCATCGGCTCCGGCAGTTTCCTCGGTTTTCCTCTATCCGTCTGGATCATGGCGATCGTGGCTCTTCTTGCTGCCTATCTCGCGACGCGCACGCCACTTGGTCGTCACATCTATGCCGTTGGGGGTAATGAACGGGGTGCCGCCCTTTCCGGCGTCAACGTCGATCGGACAAAGCTGTTCGTCTATATGTTCTCGGGGCTCTGTGCAGCGCTGGTCGGATTGATCATCTCTTCGCAGTTGCAGGCGAGCCATCCGGCATCCGGYGAAACCTTCGAGCTGAACGCAATCGCCGCAGCCGTGCTCGGAGGCACGTCGATGTCGGGTGGTCGTGGACGCATCGCGGGCACGATCGTCGGCGCCTTCGTGATCGGGATCCTCGCCGATGGCCTCATCATGATGGGCGTCTCCTCATTCTGGCAGACGGTGATCAAGGGCGTCGTCATTATAGCCGCCGTTGTCGTCGACCAAATTCAGCAGAAGCTTCAGGCACGCGTTGTCCTGCAGCAGCAGGTCAATTGAGGATTTGAAGCTTCACACGGTTGCTGTAAGGATATTATGGAAGGGGAACCGAAGATTTTCGAGTAATTGCGATTCTTTCAGTTCAGGCAGGTCCCTATGGAAGCGAAATACGAGCAGGCTACCCCAGATTCCATGGTCGGACTCCTGTCCGAGCCCAGACGCCGCCGTATTCTCGAATGGCTCCAGGAGGAAGGCTCCGCCCGTGTCCGGGAGTTGGCGAGCGCCTTCCGAGTATCAGAAGCGACAATCCGGCAGGATTTGGAAAGGCTCGAGAACGACGGGTTCATTACGCGCGAGCACGGGGGCGCCTATCTCAATACCGCCCCGCCCCAAGCCGGAAGCATGACGCTCCACCACCAGGAGAACATGGACAAGAAGCGCCGGATCGGGGCTCTTGCGGCAAGCCTTGTAAAGGATGGCGAGACGCTGATCCTCGATGCCGGAACAACGACAACCGAAATCGCCACGCGGCTGACCAATCGTCGCGATCTCACGGTGATCACCAACGCCCTGAACATCGCGATCATACTGGGATCCGTGCCAACGATGGCAGTGCATATGCCAGGCGGCCAATTCAAATCACCGACGCTTTCGCTTTCCGGTGACAAGTCAGTCGAGTACTTCCGCAACATCTTTGCCGGCAAGCTGTTTTTGGCGACCGCCGGTGTCGCTCTCGATGCCGGGCTGACCTATCCGAGCTTTGCCGACCTTCAGCTCAAGGAAGCGATGATCAAGGCTGCTGCACACGTCTATCTCGTCGCCGACTCCACGAAGATCAACCGGTCGTCGTTCACGCGCCTCGGATCGCTCGACGTCATCAATTCGTTCATCACGGACGATGGCATCGCCGACCGCGATGCAAAGGAATTCGAAAAACGCGGCATAGAAATTCTGATAGCAAGGTAGCGCGCATATCGCTCCGAACCGAACGATTCTCGAGGGCTTGCACCCTTTCTGAGAGCCGCAATCCACGCAGATGCCGAATTCCGCTGTGCTGAACAACACGGCGTTGGCGCCATCGCCGGCGCGCATGAGCCAAGCTGACGGCGTTCCTTAGAGATCAATCCGGTGATTGCTGCTCGGATGGCTGATCCGATTGCTCGTTGGGGCCGAATGCCCTTGCCGCAGCTGGCGATGGCATTTTGCAGCTCTACGGTGAGCTGTCTGATCCATCATCCCCGGAATTATCGATATCGAAGCGAAATGATGTTCGGCGAAATGCAAGGCAAACGCCGCCATTTGGAGCCACAAACAAAATCATTCGAAAGAATTTGACATCAAACAAAAATAACTGAATAGTCTCTGGTGAAGGCTTGTACGATCTACGGGAGGAGATCCACATGAAGACTTTGAAGAGGCTATTTGCTGCATCGGCGCTCGCCATCGCCGCCGCGGGAACGGCGCAGGCTGAAGATCTGACGGTCTGGATCATCAGCTATTCGGCCGAATCTCAGGTGAAAGCGCTCCAAACCGCTGCAGAGCGCTTCGAAAAATCCCATCCCGACGTGAACGTGGAAATCGTTCAACGCGGCGTCGACGAACACAAGACCGCGTTGCGGGTCGCTGCCGGATCCGACAAGGGACCCGATGTCTACATGAGCTGGGCCGGGCTTGGTCTTGGCGGTGAGTACGTCAAGGCTGGCCTGAGCAGGGATCTGACGCCCTATTATTCGCAATATGGCTGGGACAGCCGTCTGACCGCCCCCTCTCTCGCGTTTGCCAGCAGCTACGGATCCGGCAAGCATGGCGTGCCCTTCCGCTTCTCAGGCGAGGGGCTCTATTATAACAAAGCCCTGTTCGAGCAGGCCGGCATCACGGAAGAGCCCAAGAGCTACGAGGAACTCGTCGAGGCCGCTAAGAAGCTGAAGGAAGCGGGTATTCCTGCTTTTACCTTCGGGGGCTCCGTCAACTGGCACCTGATGCGTTTGATGGACGAACTCCTGGAGACGACGTGCGGCGCCGAGGTCCACGACCAATTGAAGTCGCTGCAAGCAGACTGGAACAAGACGGAGTGCGCGACCAAGGCGTTCGCCGAGATGCAGAGTTGGGGGCAGAACTACATCCTGTCACCGTTCATGGGTGTCGATCAGAAGCAATCCTTCACCCTGTTCCTGGCGAAGCGTGCGGCGATGATGCTCGAGGGCGACTGGCTGGTCTCCCAGATCAAGGAAGGCGGCAACCTAGACGATTATGGCGTCTTCCCGTTCCCGAACGGAACGGAACGCCTCTATGGTTTCGCCGAGTATTTCTACATCTCATCCAAGACCAGCAAGCCTGATCTGGCGGCGGAATTCATTGACTCGTTCACCTCCACCGAGTTCCAGACCGAAATCGCGGGCGTCTTCGGAGCTCTTTCCGTGAACAAGGAGGTCAAGCTCAAGGACGACGCATCCGCCATGCACAAGGAATGGACGGAAATCTTCGCGCAGGCGAAGGGCACCTTCGTGAACGGTGATCAGGCCTTTCCCCTGGATGTCACGACGGAATATTTCCGCGTCATCAACGATGTCGCCGCCGGCAGGCTCGAGCCGCAAGCTGCGGCCGGCGCAATGCAGACCTTCATCGGCAACCGCAAATAAGCTGGCGACGACCTGATGTCTCCGCGACCGACAGGCGTCGCGGAGACCGCGACCGCGCACGGGATCGAGATTGAACAAGCGGAACTCTCATGCTGAAATCGAAAGCCATGCAGTCCCCACGGACTCAAGCCCTCATGCTGATCGGTCCTGCCTTCGCCGTCTATGCGACGTTCGCGATCTGGCCGATGATCGAGGTCGTCATCCTGAGCTTTCAGCATTGGAACGGTCTCGACCCCCAGCGGGAGTGGGTCGGTCTTGAGAACTATCGCTACATCCTGACCAGCGACACGGTCTTTTGGGTTGCGCTACGCAACACGATAAACTGGACGATCCTGGCAGTCATCTTTCCACCCATGATCGGCCTCCTGCTCGCGCTCGGATTGAACGAGCAGCTTTTCGGCCGCGTCCCGATGCGCGCGATCTACTATCTTCCAGTCATCATTGCCCCGATTGCGGTCGCAACGATGTGGCGGTGGATGTACGATCCTTTTTTCGGGCTCTTCAATCAGGTCCTGACAAGTCTGAGCCTGCAGGCCTGGATCAAGGACTGGCTTGGCGACCGCGAGATCGCTCTCTACTCCATGTTCGTCGCCTATACATGGCAATATGTCGGCTTTTCCATGGTGCTCTTCCTGGCTGGCCTGCAGGGCGTCGACCGCTCGCTTGTGGAAGCAGCCCGTATCGATGGCGCCAACCGGTGGCAGGTCTTCCGCCATGTAACGCTGCCGGCGCTACGCGTTACGCTGGCGATCGTCCTCGTCCTGTCGACCATCTCGTCGCTGAAGGCGTTCGATATCGTTTACGGGATGACCGGTGGCGGACCGGCACAATCAACCCAGATGCTCGCGCTCTGGGCATTCATGCAATCGATGCAGATCTTCGATTTCGGCCGGGGTTCCGCCATCTCGGTCATTCTCCTCCTGGTCACCCTGACGATCGTCGTTCCCTATCTGCGCTGGTCGCAACGCGATGAAGGAGCCGCCGAATGACGGTCATGACAACGCATCTTGAAAGTGAGACGGCAGAGATAAAGCGCCGACGGGATCCCTTCCTCATCATTCTCTGGCTGGTGCTGGTCGTCTTTGCCCTGCTCTGGGTTGCCCCGATTGTGCTCATCGCCTTCACGGCGCTGAAATCCAATGCAGAGATCATGGCCACCAATGCCTTCACGCCGCCCGAGACGGTGGCCTGGAGCAATTTTTCCGGTGCTTGGGAGCGCGGCAATTTCGCCACGACATTCCAAAACAGCGTCATCATCACCGTCATCAAGGTACCGCTCGGACTGATGTTCTCGGCAATGGCCGCTTATGCTTTGGCGAGGATCAAACTGCGGTTCGGCAAGCTGCTCCTGCTTTTCTTTCTTTTCGGCGCCATGATCCCGTTTCAAGTCATGCTGGCACCGATCTTTACGCTGGTGAACGGTTTCGGGCTCATCGACACTTATCCGGGAGTGATCCTGCCCTACCTGGCGTTCGGGGTCCCCTATCAGGTCTTCATTCTGCACGGCTTCTTCAAGGCGGTCCCGAAGGAATTGTCGGAAGCGGCTCTCATCGATGGAGCCTCGCATCTGACCGTTTTCCGCAGGATCTTCCTGCCTATCTCACTGCCGGTCCTGGCGGCTCTGCTCATCCTGGATTTTGTCTCCACCTGGAATGAGTTCGCCATGGCATTGGTCCTGCTTCAGGATCGCAACATGTGGACCCTGCCGCTGGGGCTCATGTCCTTCCAGGGACAGTTTTCGACCGACTATGGTCAGTTGAACGCAGCGATCGCCATGACCGTATTCCCCGCCGTCGTCGTCTACATGATCTTTCAGAGGTACTTCGTCAGCGGCCTGACATCGGGCGCCGTCAAGGGCTGAACATCATAACATATCGAGGAGTGAACTATGGCTGAGCAACGAAGCCGCTGGGACGTTTTCGAATTTTCAGCAACTGGCCCTTCCAGTGGCAACCCTTATCTCGACGTCTCGTTCGGTGCGACATTCTCGCTCGACAACCGTGAGATAAAGGTGCCCGGCTTCTATGACGGAGACGGTGTCTACAAGGTGCGCTTCTGCCCTGACACGGAGGGGGACTGGCGGTTCGTGACCACATCCAGCGCCGATGAGCTTTCCGGACTTGAGGGGACACTGTCGGTCGGACCAGCCAGGAACGGGGTCCATGGCCCCGTCAGGGTCCGCAACCAATTCCATTTCGCCTATGCCGACGGCAAGCCCTACCTTCCTTTCGGAACGACCTGCTACGCTTGGACCCATCAGACGATGGAGCTACAGGAGCAGACGCTTGAGACCCTGAAGACCGCACCGTTCAACAAGATCCGCATGGGAGTTTTTCCCAAGGACTACATCTACAACACCAACGAACCGCTGCACGACATCTACGAGAAGCGTGCCGACGGCAGCCATGACATGGATCGGCCGAACTTCGAGAGCTTCCGGCACTTCGAGACGCAGATCGGGCGCCTGATGGAAATGGGCATCGAAGCGGACATCATCCTCTTCCATCCCTACGACCGATGGGGCTATTGCACCATGACGGAGGAGCAGGACTTCCGTTATCTTCGCTATATCGTCGCCCGCATCGCCGCCTATCGAAACGTCTGGTGGTCGCTCGCGAACGAATATGATTTCCTACTCGACACCAAGCCAATGGAGCGCTGGGACAGGTTCTTCCAGATCATCGAGGAAGGCGATCCCCTTCGCCATCCCAAGTCGATCCACAACGGTGACGTGGACAAGAACTACGACCACCGCAAACCATGGGTCGACCACGTCTGCATTCAGAACTGGGATGTCAAGAAAACCCTCGATTGGCGCCAGGCATACGGCAAGCCGGTCGTCAATGACGAACCGGAATATGAGGGCAACATTCCCAAGGAGTGGGGCAATATCCACGCCCATGAACTGGTCAACCGGTATTGGCTGACGCTTTGCCGCGGCGGCTACATTGGCCATGGTGAAACCTTCATGCACGAGGATGACGAACTCTGGTGGGCGAAAGGCGGCACGCTGCGCGGGGATGCGCCACCTCGGATCGCATTCCTGCGCCGGTTGCTCGAAGCGGATGCCGTCAACGGATTGACCCCGATGCTAGAGCGGGGGACGCCGTTCAAGCGCGTTTCCGCCGTCCGCGACGGTGATGTTCGGTATATCTATTTTTCCGAGCATCAGCCGGTGGAATGGGCGCTGGGCCTGCCCGAGGAAGATGGCGAATGGGAGATTGATCTGATCGACGTGTGGAATATGACGATCACACCGCTGGACAAGGCGGYGCTCCCGAAAGTCCATCCGCAGCGCATTACCGGAGGATCGCACATCACCAACCAGTTCTCGGCGGCGTTTGGATTGAAATTGYCGGGCAAGCCGTATCTTGCGGTGCGCGTGCGTCCCCGCAAGAGCCATTGAGGAGTTGCAGCATGGCACCGGTTCAGGTCTCCAATCTGCGTAAGAGCTTCGGCGCGCTGGACGTGATCCAGGGCGTATCCATCGACATCACGGATGGGGAATTTCTCATCCTGGTCGGCCCCTCCGGCTGCGGAAAGTCCACACTTCTGCGAATGATAGCGGGGCTTGAGGACATCTCCGACGGACGGATCAGTATCGGAAACCGTATCGTCAACGCGCTCTCCCCGAAGGATCGCAACATTGCAATGGTGTTTCAGAACTATGCGCTCTATCCGCAGATGACTGTTGCGCAGAATATGGGCTTCTCGCTGGAGATTTCTGGCGCGAAGAAGGCCGAGATACAGAAGAAGGTGGCCGAGGCGGCGGAAGTTCTCGGTTTGACGCCGCTCCTGCAACGAAAGCCCTCGCAACTGTCCGGCGGCCAGAGACAGCGTGTCGCCATGGGGCGCGCCATTGTTCGCGATCCTGACGTTTTTCTCTTCGATGAGCCGCTTTCGAACCTGGACGCCAAACTGCGCGTGCAGATGCGTGCGGAAATCAAAGCGCTACACCAGAGGCTGGGCTCGACGATTATCTATGTCACCCACGACCAGATCGAGGCCATGACAATGGCCGACCGGATCGTGGTCCTGCGCGGAGGGCGCGTCGAGCAGATCGGCACGCCGCTCGAACTTTACGATCGTCCTGCCAACATGTTCGTGGCGGGATTTCTCGGCTCGCCGTCGATGAATTTCCTCAGGGGCGTTATAGAAGGGCAATCGCTGCGCCTGCAGGGCGGCGAACGGCTGGCGCTTTCGGCCGTTCCAAGCGGACACACGGGCGAAGTCATTATCGGCATTCGTCCGCAGAACGTGATCGTCAATGCTGAAGAAGGCACAGCGGCGGTTGTCAAGGTCATCGAACCGACCGGCGCCGAGACGCATGTCCTCGCCGAGATCGGAGGCATCGAAATCACCTGCGTCGTCAATGATCGCGTCGACTTCGAGCCAGGGCAGCAAATTCCTATTTCGATTGCATCGCCGAACCTTCACTACTTCGATGCGGCGAGCGAAAGGCGTCTCACGGGCGAAACTGTCAGCCGAGCCAAATTGGCTTAGTCAAAAAGATCGACAAGGCGGTTCTCATGCCTCGACGGGCGCGGGCGCGGTGGATTCCCGCAGAATGAGCTCCACGGGCCAGAGCTCATGAATCTCGTCTGCCGGCCGCCCGGCAAGCATCTGCAGGACCAGCTCGGCCGACCTTGCGCCGGCGGCCCGCATGGACGACCGGGTAGCGGAAAGTGAAGGCACCATGTTCTCCGCCGTCAGATAGGGGAAGACATCGTCATGGGCGATGACGGAAACATCGCGCCCGATGACAAGGTCGAGGGAGCGGGCGGCGCGATAAATGCCGAGCGCCGTCATCATCGAACCGGCAACGAAGGCGGTTGGGCGCGGGGACTGTTCCAAGAAAGCCCGCGCAAAGCGAAACCCGACCTCGTCGGTGAAGTCGCCATGAACGACGAGGCGAGGATCGAACGGGATGCCGCGTTCCGCCAACGCCTCGCGATACCCTTTGTCGCGATGAAGCGAGAAGGTCAGTCCCGGGCGACCATTGATCATGGCAATCCGTCGATGACCGAGATCGAGCAGTTGGGACGTCGCACGCCGAATGGCACCCTCATTGTCGATGTCGAGCCAGGCATAGGGCACGCTCGTCTCCGAGCGCCCGTGAACGAGAAAAGGCATCTCAAGCCCGTGAAGCATTGTAATGCGTTCGTCGTCGGGCATGGGTGAACTGACAATGATGGCATCGACCCGCCTGCTGGTGGCGAGCCTGTTGCAGAGTGTGATCACATCGTCCGAACCGGCGTCCGAGAGCGGACTGACAAGGATGTCCACGCCGTCCTCGCCAAGGCGCTCGGCCATTCCGGTCATGAACTCGGCGAAATGAAATTCGCTGCTGCGCCCCATCACCATGCCGATCGCACCTGCGCGTCCCGTCACGAGCCGCACGGCATTGATGTTCGGGCGGTAGCCAAGACGAACGGCTTCCTCGGCGACCCGTTTTCGGGTCGCTTCGCTGACCTCGGGATAGCCGCTCAGCGCTCGACTGACGGTGGTCGGCGACAGCCCTAATTGTTTGGCGAATTCCTTTAATTTCATGAGACCGACGTCATTACCCCCGAATGGTTGGGCTGGAGAATATATCCGCATTCGCCGATCATGACAGGCCTGCCTTCAAAAAGATCCCCGTGCGCGCCGACCGTTTTTAAATTTTGCCAAATCGTTTTCAAATTTCTACTCATGTCGGCACGACCTGCCGTGATCGACTATTGAACAACACCGTCGAGATGTCACACGATCTTTCCGATATCTGGCTGAAATCATACATCTTTATTGAGAAATTCACAACCAATCCTGAAGCAGTCACCGGGCGCCTTGACAAGTTTTTTTGTTTCTGACAGCTTTTTATAGCCAAACCGTTTTCAATTTCGCATCGGAAGGCGAAAACCTGCAGCCTGGGAGGAGCCAGAAACCATGAAGCCATTTTGGGGAGCCTTGATCCTTTGCGCCGCCGCCACCGGCAGCGTCGATCTTGCAACCGCCGCCGAACYTTCCATGGCGGCCAATTCGACGGGCAAGAATTTGAGCTTCCTGCGCGAGCAGATCGACAAGTTCGAGAAAGAGACCGGCCACAAGGTCAACCTCGTAACCATGCCGTCGTCGAGCAGCGAACAGTTCAGCCAGTACCGGCTGTGGCTTGCAGCAGGCAACTCGGATGTCGACGTCTATCAGACCGACATCGTCTGGGCGCCACAGCTCGCCGATCAGTTCGTCGACCTTGCCGAGGCCGCAAAAGATGTCGTCGGCGATTTCTTTCCGTCGATCATCGCGTCGCAGACGGTAAACGGTCGCCTGGTCGCGCTCCCGCTCTATACCGATGCACCCGCCCTCTACTACCGGACCGATCTTCTGGAAAAATATGGCAAGGCRCCTCCCAAGACCTGGGATGAAATGGAAGCGGTCGCCAGGGAAATCCAGGAAAAAGAGCGCGCGGCCGGGCAGCCCGACCTGTGGGGTTATGTATTCCAGGGCAATGCCTATGAGGGCCTGACCTGCAACGCGCTCGAATGGATCAAGTCCTCCGGCGGCGGCCAGATCATCGAGACCGACGGCACGATTTCGATCAACAACGAAAAGGCGGCGGAAGCCGTCGATCGAGTGAAGGCATGGATCGGCACGATCGCCCCGAAGGGCGTGCTCGCCTATCAGGAGGAAGAGGCCCGCGGCGTGTGGCAGACGGGCAATGCGGTCTTCATGCGCAATTGGCCTTACGCCTATGCGCTCGGCAATGGTGCCGACAGCGCCGTGAAAGGTAAATTCGCGGTGACGCCGCTTCCTGCTGCTTCCGATGATGAACAACCCTCCTCCACGCTCGGGGGCTGGAACCTCGCGGTCTCCAAGTATTCGGCGGACCAGGAGGCGGCGATCGCGCTGGTGAAATTTCTATCGTCCTCCGAAGTGCAGAAGGCGCGCGCCGTACAGCTTTCGAATCTGCCGACGCTCGCAGCACTCTACGACGATCCGGAAGTCGCCGCCGCGCAGCCTTTCATGCCGAGCTGGAAGCCCATCTTCGAAAGCGCAGTGCCGCGCCCGTCGGCCATCGCCAAGGTGAAATACAACGAGGTCTCGTCGAAATTCTGGAGCGCGGTCCACAACACGCTTTCCGGAAACGGGACGGCCGCCGAAAACCTCGAACTGCTCGAACTCGAACTGACGGAACTCAAGGGAGATGCCTGGTAATTCCCGCCAGCCACAGATGGCAGCCCCAGGCGGCTGCCATCTCCCCTTGGTCGAAGGTTCCGGCGCAGACCGGACCGCAACCAGAGAGATGACGTCATGACGGATATTTCGCTTGCGGAATTGCCGGCAACATCGACGAGCCAGATCAGGATCGGCTCGCAATTGCAGGCGCAGCGCATTCGCTCGGCATGGGTGTTCCTTGCCCCGACATTCCTGGTGCTTGCCCTCGTCGCGGGCTGGCCGCTCGTAAGGACCATCTATTTCAGCTTCACCAACGCGTCTCTGACCAATCTCGCCGGGGCGGAATTCGTCGGCTTCAAGAACTATCTTTCCTGGGTCACTTTGAAGAGCGGGCGCACCGTCTACAATGGCCTGCTCGCCGATGCCGCCTGGTGGAACGCGGTCTGGAACACGCTGAARTTCACCGTGGTTTCGGTCGGCATCGAAACCGTTCTCGGACTTGTCGTCGCCCTTGTGCTCAACGCGCAGTTCGCGGGGCGCGGACTTGTGCGGGCGGCCATCCTCATCCCTTGGGCGATCCCGACCATCGTGTCGGCCAAGATGTGGGCCTGGATGCTGAACGATCAATTCGGCATCCTGAACGATATCCTGCTCCGCCTTGGCCTGATCAGCCAAAAGATCGCCTGGACCGCCAGCCCTGATACCGCGATGGTCGCCGTGCTGATCGTCGACGTCTGGAAGACGACGCCTTTCATGGCTCTCCTGATCCTTGCGGGCCTGCAGATGGTGCCTGGGGATATTTACGAGGCGGCCAGGATCGACGGCGTTCACCCGGTCAAGGTCTTCTGGCGGCTGACGCTGCCGCTCATTCGTCCGGCTCTGATGGTCGCGGTGATATTCCGCATGCTCGATGCATTGCGCATCTTCGACCTGATCTATGTGCTGACGCCCAACAACGCCCAGACCAAGACGATGTCCGTGCTTGCGCGCGAGAACCTCTTCGATTTCGACAAGTTCGCCTATGGGGCGGCGGCTTCCACCATGCTGTTCCTCATCATAGCGGCAATCACCATCCTCTACATGTGGTTCGGCCGGGTCAATTTCGACGGAGGGGAACGCTGATGGCTCTCGCTCTTGCCAAACGAACGGCCCTTTACGGTCTCGTCGCTTCCATCATCATCATCGCGGTTTTCCCTTTCTACTATGCAATCCTGACGAGCCTGAAATCCGGCACCGCCCTTTTCAGAGTCGACTATTGGCCGACCTCGTTCTCATTGGCGAACTATGCGGAGGTCCTGTCGAGAGGAAGCTTCCTCAAGAACCTCGGTAATTCGCTGCTGGTGGCGACCTTGGTTGTCGGCATTTCGCTTCTGCTTGCGGTCACCGCCTCCTTCGCCCTGGCGCGGGTGCGCTTTCGCGGCCGCTCGCYGCTGCTGCTCACCATCCTGTCGGTTTCCATGTTCCCGCAGATCGCGGTACTGGCCGGCCTTTTCGAGCTCATCCGCGCGGTCGGCATCTTCAACACGCCCCTTGCATTGATCTTTTCCTACATGATCTTCACGCTACCCTTCACGGTATGGGTGCTGACCACTTTCATGCGGGACCTCCCGATCGAGATCGAGGAGGCGGCGATCGTCGACGGCGCATCGTCCTGGGTCATCATCACGCGGGTCTTCATGCCGCTCATGTGGCCGGCGCTGGTGACCACGGGCCTGCTTGCCTTCATCGCGGCCTGGAACGAGTTCCTGTTCGCATTGACCTTCACGTCATCGGATACGCAGCGCACGGTGCCGGTCGCCATCGCGCTACTGTCCGGCGGCAGYCAGTTCGAAATTCCCTGGGGCAACATCATGGYGGCATCCGTCATCGTCACCGTGCCCCTCGTGATCCTCGTCCTGATCTTTCAGCGGCGGATCATTTCCGGCCTCACCGCCGGCGGCGTCAAAGGATAGGAGGAGGCAAATGGCGACGATACAACTGCGCGATATTCGCAAGACATTCGGAGCGCTCGAGGTCATCAAGGGTATCAGCATGGACATTCGCGCTGGCGAGTTCATGGTGTTCGTGGGACCGTCCGGCTGCGGAAAATCGACTTTGCTGCGGCTGATCTCGGGATTGGAGGAGATCTCTTCCGGAACRCTCGCGTTCGACGGTCAGGTGGTCAATGCGCTCACTCCGGCCAAGCGTGGCATCGCCATGGTCTTCCAGTCCTATGCACTTTATCCTCATATGACGGTATACGAGAACATGGCCTTCGGCATGCAATTGGCCGGCAAGAACAAGCAGCAATGCCGGCAGCGGATCGAGGCGGCTGCGGAAATGCTGCAGCTCACCCCTTATCTGCAGCGCCTGCCGCGTCAGCTTTCCGGCGGCCAGCGTCAGCGCGTGGCGATCGGACGGGCGATCGTGCGCGATCCGAAGGTCTTCCTCTTCGATGAACCCTTGTCCAATCTCGATGCGGCCCTGCGTGTCGCGACGCGACTGGAAATCGCCAAGCTTCACCGCAGCATGCACAATACGACCATGATCTACGTGACGCATGACCAGGTGGAGGCCATGACGCTGGCGGACCGGATCTGCGTGCTGCGCGATGGCCGGGTCGAGCAGATCGGCACACCGCTCGAGCTCTACGAAAAGCCGAATTCGGTTTTCGTCGCGGGTTTCATCGGCTCACCGAAAATGAACTTCCTGAACGGAGGATTGGCCGAACCATACAAGGCACACACGATAGGCATCCGTGCCGAGCACATCGAAATCGTCGAACAGAACGGGYAATGGAGCGGTACGGTCATCCATTCCGAAATTCTTGGGGCCGACAGCTATCTCTATGTCGAAATAGGAGCTTCCGAGCCCCTGGTGGTCAGGAAGGGCGGCGTTGCCGATTACCAGCCCGGCCAATCGCTTCAGCTGAAGCCTCTCGAAGAATGCATCCATCGCTTCGATGCGRCAGGCCAGGCCATGAACCCGGTCGAACTGCGAGGCGCGGCATGACGCAAGGACAAGCATGGCGCCTGCCCCTGCCGGCCTCCCCTCTCTTCTAAAGCAGCACACGTAAAGACCTTTTGAATATCAGGATACCCGCGTTCTCCTCCCAAGCCGCGGGAAGATAAGGAGCCAATATGTCTATCCGAACAATCGTATGGGGTGAGAACATCCACGAGCGCACCAACCAGGTGGTCGCGGAAGTGTACCCGGACGGCATGCACAGCACGATCGCCGAGGCGCTGAACCAGGATCCGGCGATCAAGGCAACCACCGCCACGCTGCAGGAGCCGGAGCATGGGCTTTCCGTCGAGCGCCTTGCCGAGACCGACGTGCTGCTCTGGTGGGGGCACAAGGACCACGGTGGGGTTTCCGACGAAGTCGTCGAGCGAGTGGCCAAGCGCGTATGGGAGGGCATGGGTCTCATCGTCCTGCATTCGGGCCATTTCTCCAAGATCTTCAAGCGGCTGATGGGGACGCCCTGCGCGCTCAAATGGCGCGAAGCGGGAGAGCGCGAGCGTATCTGGGTGATCAATCCCAGGCATCCGATCGCGGCCGGCCTTCCAGACCATTTCGAGCTGGAAAACGAAGAGATGTACGGCGAGCAGTTCTCCGTTCCGGAACCGCTGGAAACAGTCTTCATCTCCTGGTTCGAGGGTGGCGAGGTGTTCCGCTCCGGCCTGACCTACAGGCGGGGAGCCGGCAACATCTTCTATTTCCGCCCCGGCCACGAAACATACCCGACCTATCACAATGAGACGGTCCAGCAGGTGCTGCGCAACGCCGTGAAATGGGCCCATAACCCGCTCGGCACCTATGCAGCCATTCACGACGCACCGAACGTGCCAGTCGAAAAGGCACTGGAACCCATCGTCGAGCGTGGGCCACGGCTGCATCAGGCCGGCGAAGCCGGATACAGGTGAGGCGGACCCATGCGACTTCTCATTCTGGGAACCGGCGRCATGGCCAATACCCATGCCATGCATTTTTCGGAAATCTCCGGCGTCGAACTCGTAGCGGCGGTGGACGTGGACGAGGTGCGCGTGCGCGCCTTCGCGCTCCGTCACAATATTCCGCTCACCTTCACCTCGCTGGAGGACGCCATCGCCTGGGGCGAATTCGACGCGGCCGCCAACGTTACTCCGGACAATATCCATCATCCGACCACATTGGCGCTGCTTGCCGCGGGCAAGCACGTGTTTTGCGAAAAGCCCCTGGCGGAAAACTATGCCAAGGCCGCGGAAATGGCCGACGCGGCGGAGAAATCCGGCCTTATCGCGATGGTCAACCTGACCTATCGCAACGTAGCGCCGCTTCAAAAAGCTCGCGCGATGGTGCTCGCCGGCGAGATCGGCAAGATCCGGCACCTGGAGGCTTCCTATCTCCAGAGCTGGCTCGTCTCTAAGGCTTGGGGAGACTGGGCCACGGAGTCGAAATGGCTATGGCGGCTATCGACGAAACACGGCTCGAACGGCGTGCTTGGCGATGTAGGCATCCATATCCTCGACTTTGCGGCCTACGCGGCGGCAAGCGATCTGGAGCGTGTTTCCGCGCGGTTGAAGACCTTCGACAAGGCTCCCGGGAACCGCATCGGCGAATACGATCTCGACGCCAATGACAGCTTCGTCATGATGGCCGAGTTCGCCAATGGCGCAATGGGCGTCATCCATGCCAGCCGCTGGGCGACCGGGCATCTGAACGAACTGAGGTTACGCATGCATGGAGACAAGGGCGCAATCGAGGTGATCCACACGCCGAACGGTTCGACGCTGCGTGCCTGCTCCGGAGCCGATGTCGAGAACGCCGTCTGGCGGGACATCGATGCCGGCACGGTTCCCACCAACTACCAGCGCTTTGCCGAGGCGGTGCGAACCGGAGTGCCGGGCGATCCAGATTTCCGCCATGCGGCCGATCTGCAGATCGTCCTCGATCATGCGATKACGACCGGCGGCGAACTCCCGCAGCTTGCCATCCGCCGCGCGATTGCCGCCGCGCCCCCCTCTGAAGCGATCGTCATTCCGCAACTGGCGATCGTCGAAGCACTCGCCGCCGACAAGGATATCATTGCGGTGGACCTCGCAAACGTAACCGCATCGAAGTGATGTAAAGCAGATTGAGGCTGGCAGACCGCAAGAAGACTCCTGCCAGCCTCAAACACCCCCGTAATTGCTCGATGCGGCCTTGGGCCCGACGTCCGCGAAGACTATATGATAGCGGCAGAGCACGGGGTGTGAAATGAGCAATGAACTGCAGGGTCGCGCCGCCCATGTCGCGGGGATCCGCGAACGCGCGGAAGCGGAGATGACAGCGATCGGTATCGATGAAGCCTTCATCGGCTTGCTGGTCGAAACGTTTTATGGCCGCGTATTGTCGCATCCGGAACTGGGGCCCGTCTTTGACGCAAGGCTTTCGGGCCGCTGGCCCGAGCATATGGAGAAGATGAAGAGCTTCTGGTCCGCCGTGGCTTTCCGCAGCGGCGCCTATGGCGGCAAACCGGTTCAGGCCCATTTCGGCGTTGCCAACATGACGCCCGAGCTCTTTCCGAAATGGCTTGAGCTCTTTTCCGCGACCCTCGACGACATCGCCCCGAATAAAGAAGCGAAAGCCTGGTTCATGGCGACAGCGGAGCGTATCGCCAGAAGCCTGACACTTTCGCTTTTCTACAATCCGGCGCTCGATGATCCGGCCCTTAAACGCTCCTGACCGCGGCCAGCGCCTCTTCGGCATCCTCGATCGACATCTCGAAGACCTTCCGGCCGATCTCGAAGGCGAACCCCGCCCTGGCAAAGGCAGAAAGCTCCTTTGCCTTGCGTTTCTCATCCAGATCGTTCTTGCGAAACGGCCCAAGCGCACGCTTGCGGGCAAGGACAACCGCAGCATAAAAGTCGTCCGCCTCCGAAATGGCGGCTGCGATCGTGGTCCTTGCGATACCTTTCTGCGACAGCTTTTGCGCGATGGCGCGCTTCGACTTGCCGCCGCGCATGCCGCTTCGGGTGCTCATCTCGGCATAGCTGTTATCGTCCAACGCCTTAATCTCATAAGCGAATTGCACGRCAAAATCGGCCAATGCCGTGACCTGGGCTTGGCTGATCGGGTCGAATTTTTGCCGCGCTTTGCGCGCGATGGCGTCGAACAGCTGCTTTTCCGTGTGCATTCGCCGCTCGAGGCGGTAAATTGCCGAATTGCGTGCCCATGAGAACATGCGCTGCGTCGGCGTATCGGACTGCTGCGTCTCGTCATCCAAGTCCAAGCTAGCTCCCAAACGGCTGGATCCTCGGTCGGTGGTCAAGCTGTCGGTTCTTTTGACGACAACGCGGTCTTGGGTCAACGAGCCGGTCAATTCGTCCAGTGTTCGTTCCACGGAATAAGGGGAGGAAGTGATCCTCGCCAAAGGCTAATTCCAGGGAGAAGTGCGATGCCAAGGGAACTATCGGCGCGGCTGCTCGAGATTGTGAACGCACTGCCTTTGCGGCCAGGATTGCGCGTGCTGGAGATCGGATGCGGACCGGGGGCTGCGGCGCGAGAAATCGCGCGTCGGATGGATGGYGGACATGTCCTCGCTATCGACCGTTCGGCCAAGGCCATCGCCCAGGCGAGGGACCTGTCACGAGCAGAGATCGCGGCTGGAACACTAAGTCTTCGTCATGTGGCCGTTGAGGATTTTGGGTTGCAGCCGGGTGAAGCCTTCTATGACATTGCCATCGCCGTGCGTGTTGGCGCTTTGGATGGGCGCCACCCCGAGGTCGGGCGGCGCGCGAGGGCCCGTATTGCGGCAGCATTGAACCCGCAGGGACGCCTGTTCATCGATGGAGGCAACCCGCTCCGGGAGATTGATCTGGGCGATCGAGCGACGGGCGCCTGAAGTCCGCCGTGCAGGAATGCCGCTGCACGCCACCCCCGGTCTGGAGGCGGCTCGCTTGCCCGCGGGCCGCCTGATGGTGCAGGCAATTACTCGGCGGCGCCGATCGCCTTGAGCCCGGCGGCGGCACAGCCGGCATCGATCTCCCCCGAGGGAGCGCCACCCACGCCAATTCCGGCGACCAGGGCGTTGCCGATTTTGACCGGCAGGCCCCCCGCCTGGATAACCATGCGTGGATCCATGTCGCGCAACCCTTCATTGGCCGGCTTGGAGGCGATGAACTCGGCGAGGCCCGCCGTATCACGACCCAATGCGGCCGACGTGAAGGCCTTTCCGGTGGCGCTGGCCGTTGTGTGCGGGCCGGAGTTGTCGGCCTTCAACAGCACTTTGGTTGAGCCGTCGCGTGCTACGACGGCGACGCTGACATTGTGACCTTCAGCAACACATGCCTGAAGCGCCGCATCGGCAGCCTTTGTTGCGGTATCGAGCGGCAGATAGGATGTCGTCGGCAGGTCCTGAGCGATGACCGCCAGCGGAGCAAAAAGCGTTGCTGCCGTCGCCGAGAGCACGAGTTTGCGGATCATTATGGTCTCCTTTCCGTTGGAACGCGGTGGCTTGGTAGGGGCTCCGCGTCGGACACTCGTTCAGATAGAACCCGTCGGAGATATTAGGAAATTAAATATACTAATGCTTTACATTAAAATTCTGAAACTAGACGTCTCATGAGACCCTTCCATCACAGCCTCTCATGCCAACGCCGCGAGGAAAAAAATGCTCGATCCACGCCTCCTTCGTTCTTTCGTAACGATTGCCGACACGGGAAGTTTTACCCAGGCGTCCGAGCGCCTGAACATGACGCAATCCACGATCAGCCAGCAGCTTGCTCGACTTGAGGAGGCCGTCGGGCATGTGCTCATAGATCGCGTCGCGCGCCCCGCGCGGCCAACGGCAGCGGGTGAGCGCCTGCTTGGCTATGCCCGACGGATTCTCTCCCTGACGCAGGAGGCCGAGACGGCCCTCGGCGATCCGGCTGGTACGACATCCATCCGCATCGGCCTTCCGGAAGATATCGTCAGCACTGCGATGGCGGCCGCTTTCGGGGAGTTCGCTGAGCGCCATCGCGAGATCCGTCTCGACGTCACCGCAGGACTGAGCCRTGACCTCACCAGGCGCTATCGTGGCGGCGAGTTCGACATTGTCATCGTCAAGGAACCGGCGGCCAGTTCCGACTATCGGTCGACCTTTCCCGAAGCAATGGCCTGGTTCGAAAGCGCCGATCCTCCTGCTGAATGGCCGGACCCCGTCCCGCTCGTGGCCTTCCCGCCCGGCGGCCTTTACCGTGAAGCCATGTTCGAGCGCATCGAGCGCGAGCGCCGCCGCTGGTACGTGGCCTTTTCCGGCAGCAGCCTTCACAATGTGCTTGTCGCCGTGGAGACCGGGCTCGGCCTGTCGCTTCTGCCGATCAGCACGACGACGGGACGCCGCGTACGGCAGTATGCACCGTTTGGCATGGAACCCTCGATGGTAGTCTCGATTTACGCCTGGGAGACGACTGGGCCGGTTACCGAACTGGTCGAACATATGAC
The DNA here is from genome assembly GCF_001854865.1 of Rhizobium sp. LCM 4573. Taxonomy (GTDB): domain Bacteria; phylum Pseudomonadota; class Alphaproteobacteria; order Rhizobiales; family Rhizobiaceae; genus Neorhizobium. Next base: position 131,095 of record NZ_MDDW01000009.1, read on the forward strand.
CACGATCCTGGCAGGGCGGTTCAATATACCGGGCCAATCATGACCGCAGCCTCTTTTGGAATTCGGCCGCCGCCATCTATTTTCATAATGAAAACTATCTGAATATTTTATTTTTAAATACCTCGTTTCAGACCTATCTGGAGATCGCGCCCAAGGGGAGCAGACCCCGTTCACAGGCTGGCGCGCAAAAGGAGCGACAAATGTTTCGCCGTACGATCATTTTTGGCGCCGCTTTTCTGGCGCTGGCATCCGTTTCATTCACTGCATCAGGAGAAACCATGAGCGACACGCCCTTGCACGCCGCAGCAAAAAAGGGAGATGCCGCGGCGATAGAGGCGCTTCTGACCGAGGGCGTGAAGATCGACGCCCGCGATGCCAACGGTGCCACCGCGCTGYTCGTCGCGACGCATGAAAACAGGATCGCCGCCGCCAAGGCGCTGATCGAGGCTGGAGCGGATGTCAACGCCAAGGACAGGATCGAGGATAGCCCTTATCTCTATGCCGGCGCGCGCGGCCATCTCGAGATCTTGAAGATGACGCTTTCGCACGGGGCCGATCTGAAAAGCATCAACCGCTACGGCGGCACGGCACTTATTCCAGCATCGGAGCGTGGCCACGTGGAAACTGTTCGCACGCTGATCGAGGCGGGTGTCGATGTCGATCACGTCAACAAGCTCGGCTGGACAGCTCTTCTCGAGGCGATCATTCTGGGCGATGGCGGCGAGCGCCACCAGCAGATCGTCGCGCTGCTGATCGAAGCAAAAGCAAAATATCGATCTTGCTGATGGCGACGGCGTGACGCCGCTCGAGCACGCGCGCAGTCGCGGTTTCAAGGAGATCGAAAGCCTGCTCGTCGCCGCCGGCGCGCGATAAGGAAACGTTCATGAACCAAGAAACCCGCTTTCTATGCGAAGCCATCGAACTGGCACGCGCCAATGTCGCGAAAGGCGGCCGACCCTTCGGCGCAGTCGTCGTGAAGGACAGTCAGGTGATCGCCACCGGCGTGAACGAGATTCACAGCACCAATGATCCAACTGCGCATGCGGAATTGACCGCCCTGCGCGCCGCCAGCCAAAAGCTCGGCTCACCCGATCTTGAGGGCTGTGTGGTATATGCCAGCGGCCATCCGTGCCCAATGTGCATGGCGGCGATGCGACTGGCTGGCGTCGGAGAGGTTGCGTATGCCCACTCTAACGATGACGGCGCACCCTACGGCCTCTCGACGGCAGCAATCTATGCGGATCTCGCAAAACCCTTCGCCGAACAGTCAATGACAATCCGCTACGTGCCGGTCCGGCTCGAGCAGCATCCGGATCTCTACGCCGAGTGGAAGCGGATTCAGAACAAAAGAGCATAGAAATATGGACCACGAGGGGCATTCGCGGGCTACCAACGTCCTGCTGCTTGCCGTCGTAGCACTGGTCGGTCTCAATCTCAGGCCATTCATCACCGGTATTGGCCCGCTTGCCACACGCGTGAGCGAAGAAACCGGCCTTGGCCTGCAAGGCATGGCGCTGCTGACCCTCGTGCCGATGCTGTTAATGGGTGTGTTCGCCTTCGCCGGTCCCTCGCTACAAGCCAAACTCGGGGTACGGCGTTCAGTCATCGTCGCGCTCGCGGTACTTGCTTTCGGCTCGTTCCTGCGCCTTTTCGTTACCAGGGATTGGCAAATGGTGGGAACCGCAGCACTGCTGGGGCTTGGTGCGGCGATTGTACAGGCGGTCTTCCCTGGAATTGTCAAGCAGCAGTTTCCCCGGCATGCCGGCCTCGTCATGGGTCTCTATTCCGCGATGTTGATGGGTGGCGGAGCAATCGGCGCGCAGATGGCGCCGCTGATCGCCGGTCGTGTGGGGGACTGGCATGCCGGACTTGCGTGGATGGCGGCTCCTGCTTTGCTGGCCGCCAGCCTGGCCGCTTGCTGCCTGCCGCGCGATGAGGCGCGGCGGACCGGTGTCAATGCGGCGGCTATCTTCCTCAAACGTCCGCGGACATGGCTGCTGATGGCATGCTTTGGCCTCGTCAATGGCGGCTATTCGACGGCGGTGGCGTGGCTTGCGCCGGCGTACCAGGAGCTTGGCTGGACCAGTGCCGCCAGCGGCGGCCTGCTGGCGATCATGGCGGTTGCCCAGGCGCTCGCAGCGCTGCTGCTGCCGACGCTCGCCAGCCGATACATCGATCGCCGGCCGTGGCTGTGCCTGACGCTGGCGATGCAGGGAATGGGTTTTATCGCGCTGATGATCAAGCCGGAAGCCACACCGGTCTTGTGCGCGGTTCTCCTGGGTGCCGGCCTGGGTGGCTGCTTTTCGCTTTCGATGATCGTGGTGCTCGACCATCTGGCCGAGCCCGCCGAAGCGGGCGCGCTGTCGGCGCTCATGCAGGGCGGTGGTTTTCTCATCGCAGCGATACCGCCTTGGATCGTGGCAGTCCTGCACAATGCTACCGGCAATTTCCTGGCCGGTTGGCTGCTGCATCTCGCCTGCGTCGCCGTCGTGACGGTGCTGTATTGGTACGTTGATCCGCGAAGCTATGAGAAAGCGATATCCGGACGGATTTTGCGGAAGGAGGATCAAGCAAGCTCCTCCCCGCCGTAAACGGCACTAAACAGGTGAAACAATATCCTTGCTGACACCGCCCTGTTTCCGTGGCCGTGAAATCACTCGCGGCGAGCCGGCTTTGCTGTGATGGGCTTAGAGAGCGAAGATCGCGTTGGTACGGCAATTGCGGACCTTGTCGACCTGCTTTCCATCCCAGTGAAAATCGAAATGATCCGCCTGCACCGGGATATCCATAAGATCCGGCCAGAAGATCGCTACGCATTCGCCGCCGGGACAGCGCACGCTGCGATAGACGATGCCGTTGGCGCCGCCGGCTCTCAGGTTCCGCCCCAAGGCTTGTGACGACCTGTAGGAATCCGGATCATGATACTGGCCATGCGGCCGTGCATCATGCAGGTCTAGATCGAGCCGATTGATCAGCATACGGAATTGCGAGGTCCACCCCGGCTCCTCACGACTGTTTGCCATTGCCCTTCCATGGTGATGAGCTACCTCCCGAATGGCCACTTCTTCCCGATCGCCGGCGCTGTAGACCCCATAGGTCCCATCGGTGAAACGCCCTGGGCGGTCAGTGCTGATGTGGACAAATGGAGCCATCAGATAGCTGGCGCCCGGTCCGCTGACACGCCGGTCCACCGGCACCAGATCGAGCCTGCCGATATGATCCCATATGCGCGGATTGGTCTTCGATTCAGCCGAAACCAGTGCCTCCCAGTCCTGCGGTTCGGCGATATCCTCGAAAAGGTCAACGGGCGGATGGATGGAGCGAATGATCCGGTAGGCCTTGGGCCATCGGACGCGCACGACCGAGAGGCGATCGTTCACCAGCCACCACGCTCCGCGTCAAGATAGGCTCGCACGCGGGCGAGCGAGAAGATGTCCCCGTGCGCCATAACCTCGACCGGGGTGCGGCCGCCAAAAGCCTGGTTCGACTTTTTCACCCAAGCGTAACCTCGCTCCGGGTCTGAAAAGAGGTAGCGGAGCCCTTTGTGGATACCAAGGAGCAACGAAAGACGCGTGGCGAGATCACGATCGATGCGTCCGAGTTCTCCGGCTTTCCACCGCGCATAGGTGCGAGCGGCGAGTCCTCCTAGGATTTCGCGGGCATCTGCATCGGATACCTGCCATTTCTCGAAAAGCCTAATAACCGCGCGCCCCATCGCCTCCGCCTCGCGGGCGGTGATCTGCGGGATCTCTGGAACGGCCTCCGTGCGCGGGATTTCCTGCAGCATGGCAAATCTCCTTTCGGCATAAATAGGAGAAATTTTGCCATATGGCAAGATTTTCCAGACATCGCCGCTATAGAGCACGTTCCGAAGCACTCCGAGGCGCAGCGGCTGAACCCGAAGCTCAGCGAATGCCGTCGCCTCTCCGACAATCAGGAGCAAACATATTATGACCCTTGCTCCATCATACCACGTCGACAGCAGGAGCGCGCGAGGTCACAAAGCGGCCTTTATCCTCCCACGAAACCAGAGGGGCTTAAATTTGTCTCTTATCATTGAGCGACTTGTCACCCGGCCACTTTAAGGCTACGATAGTCATAATAGTCATTCTGGTCAGGAGACGCCGAATGCAGCCTTCCACACATAGCGATGAAAGTTGGACCGTGGCCAGCGCGAAAGCGAAACTGTCCGAGGTCATTGAACGCGCGCAGTCAGCGCCGCAGACGATCACTCGAAACGGGAAACCAAGCGTCGTCGTCGTCTCTGCCGAAGAATGGCAGAAGAAGACCGTACGCAAGGGCTCACTTGCAGAGTTTCTGATGGAATCACCCCTACGCGGCGCAGACCTGGACCTGGAACGTCAACGCGATGAACCCGGTGATCTGCCGCTGTGAGACTTCTGCTCGACACCAATGTTTTGTCGGAGGTCACAAAACCGCGCCCTGAAGTTCGTGTTCTGAAATGGCTGGACGAGCTCGACGAGGATCGGACCTTCATCAGTGTCGTATCAATCGCTGAGATCCGACGTGGCGTTGCGCTGATGGACAACGGGCGCAAACGCGACGTGCTGGCTGAATGGCTCGCCCAGGATCTGCCACAACGTTTCGAGCGCCGCCTCATCCCCGTAGACGAACCGGTTGCTCTGGCTTGGGGTGACCTGATGGCGTTGGCCAAACGAAGCGGTCGCGGGTTAGCGTCGATGGACGGCCTAATCGCGGCCACGGCGATAGCTCACGATTTCATTCTCGCTACGCGTAATACCAAGGATTTCGAGGGATTTGGTATCGAGACCCTCGATCCTTGGGTCGCGTGAGTTGGTTGATGGACTTGGTCGTCCGCAGCCAAGCTACATCCTAGCCGCCGAAACACCGCCTCACCTGTCGTCGATCGACGTCTCCGCCTTGGAAATTCTCATGGCTGAAGCGTAAGGGAATGGGGTTCATCATCCGCTGGCTCGGGACTTTGCCGGGGCCAGTTTCGAGGATCGGCAAGTCTTACTATGCGCTGCTGGCAGTCTGGGCAAAGTTCAAATGCCTCACTCAGACGCGATGTCTCACCGATCGATGTAATCTCGACGCGCAGGACACGCCATTCATCGATCTTGCGCGTCGTAAACTGTACGTCGCATCCTGCACATGTCCAGGTTGGCTTTGCCATACCTGTTCCTCTCCTCTGGGTTCCCAATCTATATTGCACGAAAGGGTGCCGAGCGCGAGCTACCCCTTTTGGGGGATAGCTGAAACAAAGGGCGTTCGAATGGCTATTTGAAGGCCTTTGCTCCAGCTAAGTAGAAGCTTCGCCGGGAATGCCAAGGGAGGAGAGCATTCGACACGGAGTGCCGCCCGTCAGGAGCCGTGAGATCAACGGGCTGAGATTTGGGGCAATGTGAGACTTGGGCCAGCCTCTAGCGCAACTGGCTGGGGGTTTTACGCCTATAGGTCTTCATCATGTTCGTGAGATGGCTTTGGCTGGAAAAGCCGCTGAGAAACGCCACCTCCGCCACCGGCATCGTCGTTTCAGAGAGCATTTTTTCCGCAAAATCAAGCCGGCGTTCCAGGACATAGCGATAAGGCGGGCAGCCAAAGGTCTTGGAGAAAGCCTGCGTGAAGTGCCCCACCGAAAGGCCGCAAATCGCTGCGAGCTCCGACGTGGTCAGCTTTCGGCTGAAATGCTCGTGCAAATAATCCCTGATCCTGGCGGCAGCAGCAGCCGAAAGGCCGCCCTTGCCCGGCCTCTCGGGCTTTCCGGCATTCGAATAGTTGCGAAGCACGTGGATACCCAAGACGGTTATAAGGGAATCGAGATAGAGTTCGTTCGAATGATCGGGCCGGTTCAGTTCCGCCTTTATCATCTTGGCGAACTGCAAAGCCGTGTTGTCGGCGGTATAGGGTACCGCTCTTAAATTAACTTCAGGACGATCGAACTCCTGACCGGCGAGTTCGAGCATGCTTTCAGGCGAGATCACAACGACAACGCCGTCAGTCGTGGATGACCAACTGGCCTTCCCCTCTACACCGAACGGTCGAACGGCGATCATGCCAGGTGTGACATTGAAGGTTCGGTAAGGCTCGGATTCGAATGCGAAGCTAAATTTGGGCGAGCTGTCCAACATGATCGCGACGCTGTGCCCGGTCGAGGTGAATTCATGGGATCCAGGGGGCTGGCGCCAATGGGCTGCACCACCGCGAAACGCYATCTTCCGCGGCCCGACTTCATCGGGCACATGTCCTAGCAGACCAGCCTCCGCAAAATCCCTGTACATTTCAATGAGTAACCCGCCCCACAACAAACCGCCCCCAAGCGGCGTGCAAACGTTAACAACGCTCGGTAGCTAAAACCATTGCTAGATTTCGCATGTGTGTACCTTGAGGTTATCGCATGGCAAATATCCCACAGGTTTCCAACAGATCTGTAACGGATCGGGATGTTGCCACCGCAACCCGCATTTATGCGTTTTCGCTTGCTCAAAGATAGCGCATGGCGGCGCGATGTGGCTCCGCTCACGTGTGAGCGAGCCTTTGACATCAGCCAGAATGGGAAAGCGAACCCTCCACACTCTGATTGGAGAGTTTCGCAAAATCCTAGACGCTGGCGACGACTTCTCTGTACAGGCGGACGCGGTCACGTCCGGCCCGCTTTGCTTCATATAAGGCTTCGTCTGCTCGAGCGATCAGATCCGACAGGGCTTCTCCCCGACGAGCCTCCGCTATTCCAATACTCACCGTCACCCGCCAATCCCTCGGCAAATCTTTGAACGAGGTCAGCCTCACTTTGGTGCGCAGCCGTTCAGCGATGGTTCGCGCACCCATGGCATCGCAATTTGGAAGAAGTAGCAGGAATTCTTCGCCTCCCAATCGACCACAGACGTCGACGTGCCTTGCTGTTGTAAGCAACGATCTGCTGAAGGTCGTGAGAACAGTATCGCCGGCGGGATGACCGAATGAGTCGTTGACCTTCTTGAAATGATCAATATCGATCACGATCAGACTAACCGGCCATGTTCGAGAAACATGCAAGTGCTCGCCCGCGATCTCGTCGAAGCCCCGCCGGTTCAGCAATCCGGTGAGTGGATCCAGGGACCGTTCGCGGCGCAGATCCTCGATCGTATCGCTTGCAGCCACTTGGAGAAGAGCCAGAGCGAGAGCCGCCCCCAGGACTGCGAGCGAGAATTGCAGTGCCAGCCAAAAGGGCGAGGACGCGAACTCATTCGCCGCCGGTGCGGCCACACCAACTGTCAAAATGGTCCTGGGGAAGAAATGAAGCGAGAAGGATAGTAAGATCCAGAACAGAATGCGTTCGGCGGTTCGACCAAGGCGAAGGCTGCGCAAACGCCAGGAAGTTGCAAGGCAAATCAGCCCGAAACCGAAATTCAGCAGGTAGATGCGAGTAATGAGTTGGCGGTCGACATAGAAGAAATAGGCGATTCCGCCCACGATGAGGAAGATGCCGGCAGCATATTCCGACCAGCTCAACTGTTTCCCGGATCGCCTTAGCAAGCCGTCGCACAGAACCAAGACGCTCAATGTGTAAAGCAATGCGGACACGATGGCGTTTGGGCCTACTACCTCGGGAATCGCCAGCATCTGCGATAGACTTCCGAGACAAAACAGGACGGCTGCGAAGGCGAAAAACAGAAGGTGGCGGCGCCGGCGATCTCCGGCCCAAAGCCAGAGGAATGTGGCTGCGAAAAGAAGGAGAATGGCAGGCCCGATCAGGACAAGGGGATTTGATGGAACGCGCATCCGACCAGCTTCGGGTTAATGGAAGTTTGCCTGTCTGGATATCCGCGACGTTCCGATGAAACAAGCAGGTCAGCCATATTGGCCGTATAGTCAGCCGGAAAAAAACGAGCCTCAAGGGCATGAGCCCCACTAAGCTAGATCCCTGGACAAGCTCCAACCTGATTACGGTATGAGCTTCGCACGCGCGTTGCGCCCAAACGCTCTCCGAACCGCCCTCCGGCGACGCCTCACCAGCTGCAGAGATCCGCAATTCTTCGGCGTAAGCCTCTGACCGGCCGGCTCTCCCCATATAAGTGGGTAGGCCGGCCTTGTTAAACCGTCTCTAAACTAGTTCGGCCACTCCTTGGTGGGCCAGTTCCGAGGCATAATGGATCACGCGCAAGATGACGACACTCTCACGGGCCGCGATCGGCCGCAGCTCATAGAAAATGATATAAGGCAGGAGCGTGACCGACTTCTCATAGGCGCCCGTCACCCGAGCCGGCCGACCGGTCGCGATCTCGCCAAGTGTGTCGCGGAGTCGATCCGCGACCCGTCGCGCCGCTGCTGGATTATCCTGAGCGATAAACCTGATCTGCTCCCGAATGTCGTCCAGTGCTTCGCGCGCCCAGGTGACCGGTCGCCTTATTCTTTGTCCGCTCGATTCGCTTCCGCTGCATCGATCACGGCATAGAGTTCCGCCATGGCTCGTCATCCCGCACCAGCCGGCCAGCCGCCGCGTCTGCCTGGCCGCGCTTAATGCCGTCGATGATTTCAAGCTCTCGCTCCACGTAAGCCGCGACCGCCTCGCCTGCGAGAAACGATTTGCTGCGTCGGGTGTCGGTCGCGATCCGATCAAGCTTTTGCTTTATCTCGGGGCTCACCCGAATTGTCATGGTGATGCTGGCCGCCATTGTCGGGGCTCCTGTGTTAAATTGTGTACAGCTTAATACATTTTGCGGTAGGGACAAAAGTTGTTACCGCGGACACGCGGCTCCATGGCAGGCTAAACGCGACGGACGTATGGGCGTACGTTCTCCAATCTTGAGACATTGGTCTGCTTGAAACCAGTCCGAGCAGATACGTCTTCGTGCAGCGCGCCGACATGAAGTTGTCGACGTTGCGCGATTATGTCGTGTCTCTCGGTGGCACCTTGAAAATCGTCGCGGACGTTGCGGGTAAGAAGGTCGATCTTTCCAGCATCGCAGAGCGGTCGCGATAGAGGATCCTAGTTTTGAGCCTGAAGTCGCGTCGCAGCCGCAGTTGGCAGGAGGGGCAGAGTTGCAGCATTCTGATCTGGTATAGCTGCTGCTGTTGGTTGGGATCACCGCATTTCACCCAGCGATGGGAATCGATCTTGCGAAGCTCATGCTCGCGGCCGCAACCGTCGCATGTCCACATGTTTTCGCTCGGCATGAAGGTATTACCCAAGTAGCGCGGGAACGGACATGCTCCCCGGGCCGCGGTGGGGAGCATGTTTCAAGGTCAAAATTTCCCGACGAGATTGAGGAAGACGCCTTGGTCGTCGAGGGTGAGGTCTCTGAGGTCGTCGGAGAAGCGGCCGAAGTTATAGCCGACCCCCACCTTGAAGTTGTTTCCGACATGACGGTAGATGGCGGCGAGCGCGCCATAATCGGTGGTGTCGGCCTCCGGCATGTGCATGAC
>NZ_MDDW01000010.1 GCF_001854865.1 Rhizobium sp. LCM 4573
CTCGCGCGTGCCCATGATCTTTTGACCAAGCGGCATTGGGGCGACGCGCCCCTGGACGCGCTTGCCCGAGAGGTGCTGACGCCGCTCGCGGGTGATGCTGCGGGGCAGATCAGGATCGCCGGTCCGCCTGTTGCGCTCAACTCGCGGACAGCACTCAGCCTGACAATGGCTCTCAACGAGCTCGCCACCAACGCAATCAAATATGGAGCCTTATCCTCGGCGACAGGGTCGCTCTCCGTCGCCTGGCAGTTACAAGGTGAGACAGAACTGGTCCTCGAATGGTGCGAGCGTGGAGGACCACCGGTGACGCCGCCGACCCGACGTGGATTCGGTACCCGGCTGATGGAACGCTGTATCGAGCGCGATCTCGGTGGTGAGTTTGATCTTGCCTTTGACCCAGCCGGCGTATCGGCCCGAATCCTCGTTCCGGTGGGGCTGCTTCACGCATGAGTGACTTTTCCGGCCTCAGAGTTCTGATCGTCGAGGACGAGGGTTTGGTGGCCCTCATGATCGAGGATATGCTCCAGGATCTCGGCTGCGAGATCGTAGCTTCGGTGTCGCGACTTTCGAAGGGGAGAACGATCGCGACCACGGTACCGGTCGACTTGGCGGTACTGGACGTTAATCTGGCTGGTCAGCCAAGCTTTCCGATTGCGGAGATCCTCCAAAAGCGTCAGATCCCGTTCATTTTCAGCACCGRATATGGAATAGACGGGCTGCCTCAGGAATTCGCCACTCGTCCCGCAATCGGGAAACCTTTTTCTTCCAGCGATCTGCAGCGCGCAATCGCGGTCGCCATGGAATTTTGATGACTGCGGCAGAAGAACGGCTGAGGCGCCTGTGTACGAGAGTCGCCATAGGGCAGCGCCGCCGACTGAACTTGTCCCTGTAAGCCGCAACCACCTATAACGTTCGGCAACGACTGTCAGGTATCCCGGGAAAGGAATGCCGGATGTTATGTTGAGAGTAACGACCTGGTGAACTGCCTTCCTTTGGTGCATCAGTCCCGTGGAATGCAGCCCAGAGAGAATAATTAACCTCGTGTATTACGATCTGCAGACAGCCGGAACATGCCACTGCAAGCTGGTTTCATCTGCATCGCAAAGGTGTAGGAGCGTGGATGGGTTTTTGTTTCTGGGCAGCTGTTTTGCTGCAATTTCAGCGGGATTGTTCCTGATCTACTTCGCTCTCGGAAAACCGACGCGGAACCCTAACTTCGCCGCGTCGAAGAAGCATTTGGGGGCGCGCCAGGCTGGCCAAATTGCTGCGGCCTCCTCCATCGCGCGGGCTATTCCGACGCAGTTCTCCCCCCGCTTGTGAATTAGCGCCGAAGCGTGACCCTAGCTGGGAACGATTTAGCCTATTAATTCCGTTGATATACTTCGAAGTTGATCGGGATCCGATCAGCGCCGATTGGGACCCAAGCCAATATGGTGATCTTGAAGTTATTTCAATGAGTTAAACCCACAGGTGGTGGGGTCCCCCTTCGGCGCTTATTCACAATGGCGCGAGCAGCGGCGGGGCTTCTATACCAAATGGGAAGAGGACATGCTGATGGTCGCGCAAGCCCTCACCCGTGCCGAGGTCGGCTGGATCCGGCAGCATCCAGAACTTCTGAGGAATGTCAGGCCGATCGAAGGGCTGATCGCGCCGGAGGAAATCGAATTCGCTTCGCGCGACTGGCACGGCGCCTGCGATGCATTCCATCGTCATGCTGCCAATCGCTCCAAGGAAGTCCAGCGGGTCATGCGCGTGCATCGCGATCCGTTCGAGCCGATCATGGTGATCCTGGAGGCGGACAGTCCGCTGGCGGAATACCGCAAGATCACCGACGAGATCCTGAAGCGCATGCCGGATGAAGATCGTTATCCGCGACCGGCCGCGGAAGCCGTTCGCTCATTCCTGATGCTTCGGCTCGGTTTGCATCTGGGGCTTCGGCAAAAAGAACCTCCGCCAGCTGCGCGTCTGCCCGCGTGGTCATTTTCCGACGCCTGAGCGTCGCCTCGAAGACATGAAATGCGGCGAGCTACGCTGGAGCGATCGCGAGCGTGGCTGGGAAGTGCTCATCCCATCCGTCGCCTTCAAGAATTCCGGCTCGTCGTTCTTCGGACAAAAGCCGTTCCGGCTGATCCTGCCGGACTTGCTTGACCTCTACAAATACCTGGAGGCCTATATCGACCGGCATCGCGGTGTGTTGCTCGGCAGCGCCAAGGACCCCGGCACGTTCTTCGTGAAGACCGTGAAGACGACCAGCTACGACGCGGCCTACGACTCGACAAAGTTTTATGAGGCCTGGAGGACGATCATCCAACGCTACGGCATCTATAATCCTTATACCGGTCGCGGCGCCATCAAGGGCCTGCTACCGCATGGGCCGCACAATGTTCGGGACATTCTCGCAACCCACATCCTGAAGCAGACCGGATCCTACGAGCAAGCAAGCTATGCGATCCAGGATACCCCGGATGTCGTGCAGGAGCACTACGGCCGCTTCCTGCCGCAAGACAAAGCGGCGCTTGCGGCGCGCATCCTGAATCAGGTTTGGGAAGCCGCCTGACCTCGACGTGGCAGTGGCGATCCGGTGACCCGCATCGCCACTGCGTCCGATCTGTACGTTTTCAGTTATTGCAGTTACGGCCCATGCGCACTATATTGGCGGTCAAGGAGACTTCACCATGGCCAGCCAGATCGTTCATTTCGCCGGATTGTCGGATCGCGACCGCAAGTCAGCTTCGCCCTTGCCGAAGCTGACTGCGGGCGACAGGCTGGAACTTCATGTTCGTCATGCAGGTGGCAAGGAACAGACGCTCTCGATCCCGCCCACGGCCGCCGCGGCAGTTGAAACGCTTCTGGCGCACATGCTGCGCGGCGAGCGCGTCGCCGTGCTGGCCGAAGACCAGGAATTAAGCCCGACCGAAGCGTCAGCCATTCTCGGCATCTCGCGTCCACTCGTCGTCCTGCGCATGGACCGGGGCGATCTGCCATTCCGTTATGTGGGCAAGCACCGCCGCGCTTTGCTCAAGGATGTGCTCGCATTGAAATCCAAGCTCGACACGCGGCAGGCCGCAATGGACGCGCTTGCCGAAGACACCGAGGATCTGATCCAGACCCATGGCCTCTAACCCGCCCGTCGCGGTCTATGATGCCTGCGTCCTCTATCCCTTTCATCTGCGCAACGTCCTGATCCAGTGCGCCTTTGACGGTCTCGTCGAGGCGCGCTGGACCGACGACATTCATGGCGAGTGGATGCGCAATCTCGCCGCCAACACGCCTGCCTTACCAATAGAGCGTCTGATTGCAACGCGGGACAGGATGAAGGCCGTGCTGCCTGAGGCGGACGTGACGAACTACCGCTCCTTGATCACCGACCTCAAACTACCAGATCCCGACGATCGGCATGTGCTCGCAGCCGCCATCGCCGCAAAAGCCTCCATCATCGTCACCTGGAACCTCAAGGATTTTCCAGCATCAGACCTCCGCCCCTATGGCGTGACCAGTCAGTCGCCGGATGATTTCTTGACCGATCTCCATGCCGCGTTTCCCGACGCGCTCATTTCCAGTGTCAAACGTGCCCGACTCAATCTGCGCAAGACAACGCCATCGGTCGACGCGTTCGTGGACGCGCTTCAGCAAGGCGGATTGAAGACGTTTTCAGAGGTGCTTCGTCGCCACCTCGCCGGGTTGAAGTGACTGGGCGAGGGGACACAGAGCACCACAACCGAAGCATCCTGCACGCACCGGACGGCAAGCTTATTCCTCCTCGCTCTCGACCTCAGCCGAAAGCGGCTCATTCTGAACAGATTGCCGACTGAGCAGCCCGGTATCCTCGAGCGCTTCGATATCCGGCAGATCACGCAACGTCTCCATGCCGAACGCTGACAGAAAGTGCTTGGTCGTCACGTAGGTATAGGGCGCGCCGGGAGTCGGACTGCGCGGTCCCGAGGCGAGGAAGCCGGCGCCACGCAGCGCACCGATCGTGTCGCGGCTGACCTCCTTGCCAAAAATCTTCGACAGTTCGCCGCGCGTGACCGGCTGGAAATACCCCACCGCCATCAGCACCATCGCCTCGAACTCCGACAGCGCCGCCGCCCCTCCCCGCGTCGGCCCCGACGAAGCCCGGATCGTCTCGGCGAAGCGCGGCCGCGTTCGGTGCTGCCAGCCGCCGGCGACGGACACGAGCTCGTAGGGGCGGTCGCGCAACTCCTCCATGAGGTCGTCGATCAGCAGGTCGATGCTGCAGTCGCGCCCAACGACCCGCGCCAGTGTCTCGCGCGTTACCGGTTCGGCGGAGGCAAAGATCACCGCCTCGACCCGCAGCATCCACTCCCGCCAGCGCAGCTCCGGCGGCAGGTCCTCCAGTTCCCGGTCATACAGGACATCGTCCTGGGGAATCTTTTTAGTGCTGCGGCGTGGCTGCGGCGTCGCGCTCATACCGGCAGCCTCACAACCCATAAATCCGAAACGACGATCGGCCGGAGAGCTCGCGTACCGCACCAAATCCTTCCAGCCGCTCGAACAGCCGGGTCGTCGCCCAGCGGGACAGGTTGCTGCCGGGCGCCGTCGCCGCCACGGCGTCCTCTTCCAGCAGTCTCTGAATGACGGCGCCGGCGCCCTTGGTCCGGACTTTCGGCGCGGCGGCGAGAAGCGCGTCCGCGCGGCGGGCGATCTCGCTCGCCGAACGCAACGCTGCGCCCGTTCCCTCGACCAGGCCGAGGCAGATAGCGCGGGGAAAACCAGGCTCACCGGGGCGCACCCGTCCCCTGCCCCCGAGCGTCCGGAAGGCTGGACCATAGCGCTCGGCCATCAGCAGCGGCACGGGGTGGTTCCATTTCAGCAAGGCGGCGATCAGCATGTCGCCAAGCGCCCACGCCAGCGGCTGGGCATCCGGCCGGTCGCTGTAGACCGCCGAAACGAGCTCTGCCGCGGCAAACGGCGCCGGCCGGCCGGACTGCAATGCGCCGTCGGCATGGTCGACGGCCGCCGCCAACCGGTTGTCCCAGGCCAGGCCGAGCAGATCTGCCAATTCGGCCACGCCTTTCGAGGAAAAGCCGGGTTTTCGGGTCGCGATCCTTTTGTAGGCCGAAAACACCTTTCCGGCGGGGCCGGGATCGTCGCCCGCGGCGGTGAGCAAAAGCGCGTCGCGCAACGCATGTTCGTCCTCGGTTCGGCCCATCAGGCGCACGGCGGCCACAGCGCATTTCAGGGCCTGGCGCGCGCGCCAGCAGCCAGCCCAAGCAGGCTGTGAGCGAACCATATTATCAAGGGATTTCAAAGCGATACCGGCGGCGAAGGCAGCATCTGCCTCCGTCAGTTCGCGCCCGCGCGGGAGGGCCCAGTCCGGAAGTTTGGCGGACGGTATGGTGGTTGGAGCAGGAGCGACGGTGAGCGAATCCATGGCCGCGAGGCTACATCATGTGTGCGGTTTATGCCAGCCGTTTCGGCCATAACCGCACCGCTTGTCTTCGATAGAAAATGACTGATAATCTTGCATTATCATTCATTTTGCTCATTATAGGTAGATGACCCGAATCTTCGACGAAAATAGTGAAAATCACGCTTCGGAGAGCTCCGCGCCGTCTCACAACGCGGTAGGCCCCGCTGACGTTTCCGCGGCGCAGGCGGCTCCCCGGCTACCCTCCCCTGCCCCGGATACCGGCACTCGCCTGCCGGCGCATCTGCAGGATCTCACTGATCGCGCCCGCACTTATGTCGAGGCGGCGAGCTCGGCCAACACACGCCGCGCCTACACTTCCGACTGGAAGCATTTTGCCGCTTGGTGCCGGCGCCAGAACCTGTCTCCCCTGCCCCCGGATCCGCAAGTAGTCGGCCYCTATATCACCGCTTGTGCTTCGGGAACTGCCGAGCGCGGCGTGAAACCGAACACCGTCTCCACGATCGAACGACGGCTTGCCGCGATCGGCTGGAACTGCACCCAGCGTGGCATGCCGCTGGATCGCAAGAACCGCGCCATCGCCACGGTGATGGCCGGCATCCGCAACAGGCACGCGGCCCCGCCGCGGCAGAAAGAAGCGCTGCTGCCGGAAGACCTGATCGCCATGCTGGAAACGCTCAACCGCGGTAGCCTACGGGGACTGCGCGATCGCGCAATGCTGCTGATCGGCTTTGCCGGCGGCCTCAGGCGGTCCGAAATCGTCGGCCTGGATTGTGGCCGCGACCAGACGGACGATGGTTCGGGCTGGATCGAGATCTTTGACGAGGGCCTGCTGGTGACGCTGCGCGGCAAGACCGGCTGGCGTGAGGTCGAGATTGGCCGCGGCTCCTCGGACGCCACCTGCCCCATCGCCGCCGTCGAAACCTGGATCAAGTTCGCCAGGCTCGCCAAAGGCCCCCTGTTCCGCCGCGTCACCGGCCGGGGAAAGGATGTGGGTCCGGATCGGCTCAACGACCAGCAAGTGGCGCGCCTCGTCAAGAAGACGGCGCTGGCCGCCGGTGTGCGTGGCGATCTTCCCGAGATGGAGCGCGGGCTGACATTCGCCGGCCACTCCCTGCGCGCCGGTCTCGCCTCTTCCGCCGAGGTCGACGAGCGGCATGTCCAGAAGCAACTCGGCCACGCTTCAGCCGAAATGACCCGCCGCTATCAGCGCCGGCGCGACCGTTTCCGGGTCAATCTCACCAGGGCTGCAGGGCTTTAGGTCACTTCATCCGTATCCGGCGATGCTATCTGGTCCGCAGATGTATCCAGGGATGAGCAGACTCGTTGTAGACGCTCTGGTCGAGTTCGAACTTGTCTGCATCCTCGAAACAACCCAAAGCGACTGCTATTAGGCCGGATCGGAAGTCCGGCAGCCAGTAGACGGTCGATCCGCAGTTTGAACAGAAGTGAAACGTCAAATTCATTCCGCTGTCCCCGGACCGGACATATGTTCGCGAGTCTCCCTCTATTACGACCTGAGAACGCTCGAAAAAAACAGCCACTCCAAAGGAAGAGCCAGTCCGACGTTGGCAGGATTTACAGTGACAGGCGGATACCTTACTCGGTTCGCCCATCGCAACTGCCGATAACTTGCCGCATGAGCATTTTGCTACGTGCCTCCGACCGTCATTTCCCATTACCTGCGACTTCCAATTCTAGATCCGGTGACAGAGGGCGTAGCGTCTCATGCATGATATGGTTCAAGATCAGTTTTACCAATTAGCCAAGCTCATTTTGAAGCCGGGACTGGCGCATCGAAAGCGGTGCAGGGAATCGAAAGCTTGATCAGGAGGCCGTCCGGCAGCCAATCTCTCGAAACTTCTGCTTCGAGAGCACGGACGATCATTTGCTCGAGCCTCGTGCCGAACCCCGCATCGTTCGGTGCAGCTTTGTTGGCAGGCTGTCCGCCAGACTCTCGCCATGAGATCTCGTACTGTTCGCCGTGCGGATTGAGCGTCACGTCCAATCGCCCCTCCGCCAGCGACAACGATCCGTATTTCACGGCGTTGGTCGCATATTCATGAAACAGTAGTGCGAGGCTCGTCACCCTTTCGGCGCTGACTGGCACATCTTCGCCGTGAAAGCGGCAGCGCTCCCCATTCCCCTGGTCGAACGGCGAAAGCAGACTAGCCAACAGCTGGAACAGGCTCGTGGAGCGCTCTCGAAACGCTTCGTCACCTATAAAGCTCGGCAGTGTCATCTCGTGGGCTTGCGAGAGCGCGACGAGACGGTCCTTCATTGAAGAGGCGAGCTCGCTCGGCGTCTGCGCCGTGCGGGCCGCCAGCGTAATGATGCTGCCTGTGATGGCAAACAGGTTCTTGACCCGATGATGCATCTCGCGCAGTAGGAGATCCTGACGTTCCGCCGCCCGTTTCCGATCCGAAATGTCACGCGCGATCTTCGAGGCCCCGATAATCTTTCCGGCGCTGTTGCGGATGGGCGAGATCGTCAGCGAAATGTCGAGCAAGGTGCCGTCTTTTCGACGCCTGATCGTTTCGAAATGATCGACGCGCTCACCGGCATGGATACGCGCCAAGATCGCCGGCTCCTCGTCGAGCCGGTCTTCCGGTATGAGAATGGTGATTGGCTTCCCGATAGCCTCGGCAGCGCTATAGCCGAAAAGCCGCTCGGCACCTTTGTTCCATGTGGTGATGATCCCCTGAAGAGATTTGCTGACGATGGCATCATCGGAGGATTCAACGATAGCAGCCAGGAAAGCGGCCGCATCGTGGCCGAGTTTATCCGTCTCAACGACCGCATCACTCTGCCGGATAGGACCGTCGGCGACATCGCCATTGCCGCTATCTCTGTCTACCATTGCCTTATTTTCCTCGAGTGTCGTCAAAGCATCAAGCGCAACGGTCGCTGCCCGGCGGGAACCTTAGCCCCCCACGGCAAGAAATAAAGCCTTTTGTGCTGCGCCGCGGTTGCAAAATCGTGTGACGGTCTTACGGTGCGGCCCAACCCTCCATTCTGGACGACCATTCCGATGAACGAACTTCCAAGACTATCGACCGGCATTTCCGGCCTGGACACCATTCTTGGAGGCGGCCTTATCGAGGGCGCGTCCTACATCATCCAGGGTCACCCTGGTGCGGGCAAGACCATCTTCGCCAACCAGGTCGCCTTTGCCAACCTTTCGCGGGGCGGCAAGGTGCTTTACGTGACTCTTCTCGCCGAAACCCATGACCGGTTGTTTCAGTCGCTCGGCACGCTCGAATTCTTCGACAAGGAGCATCTGGGGACCTCTATCACTTACATCAGCGTCTTCCAGACGCTCAGGGACGAAGGTCTTTCCGCTGTCGTCAGCCTGATCCGCCAGGAAATCACCAGGCAAGGCGCGACGCTGCTGGTCTTTGACGGCCTTTTGAGCGCTCGCGATCGCGCCGACACACAGCTCGACGTCAAGACCTTCGTGGCCGAAGTCCAGAGCCAGGCGGCGTTCGTCGGCTGCACCGTCCTGTTCCTGACCAGCACCCGGATTGCGCAGGATAGCCCCGAACACACCATGGTCGATGGCGTCATTGAGCTTCACGACGAGCTCGTCGGTGTGCGGTCGGTCCGGCGCCTGCAGGTCAGGAAGTCCAGGGGCAGTGCCGCTCTCGGCGGCTACCACCAGTTCGAGATTACATCGGCCGGCATGACTGCATATCCGCGCATGGAAGCAATCGTGGCTCCTACGGTTGCTCCGGACGATCATGACCCGCCCCCTCCCCTTTCAAGTGGCACAGATGGACTGGATCGTTTGATGGGGGGCGGCCTGCCGCGGAGCTCAGTCACGTTGATGTTCGGTCCATCCGGTTGTGGAAAAACTGCAATGGGCCTCAACTTTCTCAGCCAAGCCAGCAGGCAAGAGCCCGCCCTCCACTTCGGCTTCTACGAGACGCCGGCGCGCCTTCAGGCGAAAGCCCGCGCGCTCGGCGTCGATCTTGACACACCCCTCGGATCCGGCGCTTTGGAAGTGATCTGGAACCCGATGACGGAAAACCTGCTYGACAAGCTGGGGCATCGCCTCCTGGAGGCGGTCCGCGCGCGTGGCGTCAAGCGGCTGGTCATCGATGGTTTAGGCGGTTTGGAGCGCGCCGCCGTCCACCCGGCGCGGCTCGTGGAATTTTTTGCAGCGCTGATGAACGAGATACGTCGCCTCGGAGTTACCACCATTGCGACCTGGGAACTGCGAGACCTGTTTGGCCCAACTGTGGCGGCCCCCGGATCCGAAATCTCAAGCCTGCTGGATAATCTGGTGATGTTGCGCCATGTAGAGATCAATTCGCAATACAAGCGCACCATTTCGGTTCTCAAGGTCAGAGATAGCGCCTTTGAGCCGGCCATCCGGGAAGTCGCGTTCGGACCACGGGGGATTGCCGTATTTACCCCGCTGGAGGCAGTGACCGGTGCAGCCACGGGTGTGGCGACGCCGTCATGAGATTGATTTGGTATTTGGGTAAGAGAGCATGAGCAGCAACAGATGCCATTGATCGTAATTGCCGAGGATGAGTTTCTGATCGCTGACGTTCTGGCCATCATGTTGGAAGATGCCGGTTACGAAGTCGCCGCGGCATCGCATGGCAAGGCAGCCCTCGCCCTCGTGCGCGAGAAGCGCCCCGCGCTGGTGATCACCGATTTCATGATGCCGTTGATGACAGGGCTTGAGCTGGCCCAGGCAATGCGTGGGGATCGCGAGCTCTCGCATATTCCGATCATCCTGGTGAGTGGAGCGCAGGGAAGCATCGGTCGCGCCAACCCGGATGTGTTCGACGCCGTCCTCGACAAGCCCTACAACGAGAAGAAACTGATCACCGCCGTGAGAACGCTCCTCACGGAACCCCAGTAGATCACGCGAGAACAGCGGATATTCGCRCAAAAAAGCGGAACAGGTTTCCCCGCCGAAAGTTCTGAGCCCATGACACAGAAGCCTCAAGAAGAGTTGGCAACCGTGATCCGGCGCTACGCCAGCGATCCTTTGGCCACGAGTCAGTTGCGAAGGCTTCCTGCGTTCGCGCTTCCCCACGRCTCAGCCCAGATGTTTCATGGCTTGCTGGAGAAGCTGGAACAGAGGGAGCGAGCTCAGTCAGCCAGTCCTGCCTGACGCGACGCGCTCTGCGGCCTCCACGYAACTGAAGAAACAGAGCGTTTCGCCATCAGGCTGCTGTGAACTGACATGGCTTGAGGCGTATACTCGCCAGTCCGTCACACCACATTCCTGATCGGAAACATGTCCTCGCCGTAATGGTGAAGCCGCGTATGATGGCGCCGGCATAACCACCGCACTCTCAATGGGTCGTCGTACTGATCGTGATGGGCATCAACCGCCTCGACGCCGCAAACTTCGCACGTCTCCTTGTCGAGTTCGCCTGCCTTGACGGCCCGCTGCACTGCGAGGTGCGCTTCGTACTTGCCAGGATTGGCACGGCGCCAGTTCGCCTGCCGGGTGTCGGTTTTCAGCATCGTCGCAACGGCCCTTATCAGTCCCGACAAACCTTGTACCACAACGTCGCCCGTTTCATAGAGCGGCATGGGTCAAGCCGAGCGGCGAACCTGATCTCGCTGTCTCATTTCCTTAGTTCTTAGACATGTCATCGTGTCAGCCAAGAAAGGAGCCTTCGAGGGAGCTGACATTCCTTCGGTTCACTCGGCTCAGAAACTCCTCCGTCAATGCGATTGCGCATCATGCGGATTCGACGAGATCTACATTCATAACGTTTCGCGCGACCAGCAAAGGTTTTTTGATGTCATGGCCGAGCACGTATTCAAAAAGCTGTAGCCGCGCATCCGTATGCCGTTTTGGTTCAGCGGGAGCCAGTCATTGCAAAAGCTTGAAAGAGCCTGTGCCACGGTTTCAGGAGCGCTCTGTTCTACTGTGAAAACCACGGTCAGCCTTGGACGTGGATTATGCGCTGAGACCAACGGGAAGCCTTGAACAAGGTTTTTCAGCCTTGGTAGCCCCGCGGAACGTCGCTAGGGACGTTTACAACCGATCGGTTATCCTTATCTTCTGCAATTGGAAAACCGCTCAACTAACGACCTCTTAGACGCTCCAAATGGCCGCTGACACGCAAAATCGCATTTCTCGTCGACCTCAGGGACGACTGATCGGCTATGCGCGCGTCTCGACGGACGAACAAGCGACCGAGGCCCAGGAGATTGAGCTCCGCTCGGCCGGCTGCGACGTCATCGTTCAGGAGCACGGATCCGGCGCGTCGCGCGCCCGTCCAGCCCTGTCCAAGCTGCTTCGAGAGATCAACGCCGGTGACACACTCATAGTCGTGCGGCTCGATCGTCTGGCACGATCCGTTAGCCATCTGCTCGAGGTGATCGAGGATCTGACTGCGAAGAACGCGCATTTTCGGTCGCTCCGCGATCCGATCGACACGTCGACGCCGCAGGGAATGTTTTCGCTCCAAGTGCTCGGCGCCGTGGCGCAGCTCGAACGCGCACTGATCTCTGAACGAACGAAGGCCGGCATCAAGGCGGCCAAATCCAAGGGAAAGCTGCCCGGCAATCCCGGCATCCGGGAACGGCGTCCCGAGGCGCTGGCTAAGATGACCGCGGCGCAAAGAGCGGCTTACGGAGAACGCGTGCAGGCAACGGCCAATCAATGGCTTCCTACCGTTCGGCGCATGCGGCCGGATCACACCTGGGAYGACATGGCCCGCGTATTGAACCAAAGCGGCCTCGACTGGACGCCGGAGCGTCTTCGCCGCGCCGTGAAATGGATGGTGGCGGAGCGGATGGCCGATGCCGCATTGCTCCGCAAATCCCCTCCCCGCCTGCCCGAGGATCGGTTGATGACGCTGGTCGCCGGTATCCATTCGTCGAACCCGAACCTGACACTTCGTGAAATAGCGACCCAACTCGAACGGTTGCACGAGCGCACCCCACGCGGCGGCTCCAAATGGTCCCCCTCTTCTGTGAAGAACCTCATCGACCGTGCCCGCCGATCGGGACTRATCGCCAGTGCCAGCGACACAGCCGCTCCTCTCACCAGGTAACAGCGCCACAGTCATCGCGATTTCGGCCTCTGCAGGCTCTTCAACAGCGAATCCGAAACCTGCAGGCGGCCTCCGGCGTCAGCTTCGCCATACGATCGACCACCATCCTGCTTATCAACGGGCCTCTGCGCGTCGAGCTTTGCCCGGAGCAATGCCATCACCATCGGCCAAGTCGAAAACTGTCCCTCTTTGGCTCGATCCGTCAGACTGCGCAAATAACCGCGAGCGTTGTTAATCTGGCCGGACTTCTGGTAGATCGCGGCAAGGGTGATCGCCGCATGCTGCTCGCCCATGGCTTCGCGGGCTTCCCGCCAGGCGCTTGGGCTGATCCCCAGCATCGGCCGGGCGAGCTCTGCCGCCGCCAGCAAGTCGCGCCAGTGCCGGATCGCCCCTCCCTGTGCCAGTTCCCGTATTTCCGGGCAGGCGTCCAGCACGATCCCCAGTGGTAGCTCCCGTTTCGGCAAGCTCCGCACGTTGTCGGTTTCCTCAACGCGGCCATCCGCTTCCTGGATGTTCTTTGCGGCGCCTACAGAAAAGGGCGCAGCGCTCGCCCGCGTGCCGGAACTGGAGGATTTGAGCGGACTTGGCGACGTCGAGCTGATCGAGAGCTTGGCGGAGCGCTTTGCTCTTCATCCGGTCTCCCATTGGCAAGAGCGATTTATTGAAGGGTCGTCCGCCGTGGTTCCGCTTGGTTCCCTCTCAATCAACCGCGAGGCCGGTCTGCATCTGGAAAGTGAGGGACCGGCCGATATCCGGCAGGCGACCTATCGGGCCATCCGCCATGACCGTCACCCGATGCGCCGTTGGGTCGATCTGGTTGCGCCCAATGCCGTGCGGCCGGACCACGCGACAATCACTATTCCCGCAGCAGCGCCCAAACCCGGCGCACAAACGCGGGCGATCCTGTCGCATCTCGGCCATAGCGAAGCCGAGATCGCTACGATGATCGAGGCCGGCGTGGCCGGCGAAGGCTGGTCCTTGCGATATCTTCCGGAGTGATGTGGTGAACACTGAAGGACCAAATCCCGCCATAACCCCACGGACGCGCGCTCGCGCGCGTCACATCCTCGATAACTACTATATCGGCCCGGCGCGCGACGCGGCGGTGCTTGAGATCTGGGGCTACACCCCTCGTATGACCTATGCGCCCGGCGACGAAGTCATCCTGCACGTCTCGACCACCGCAGAGCGCTGGTCCTACGAAGTCGGCCGAGACGGTTCAAAGTATGAGCCGGTCCTGGCCGTCGAGAGCCTGCCGGGCCATCACCGCGATACGCCAGCCGATTGTTCGGTTACGGGGTGCGGTTGGCCGGCGAGTACGCGCTTTATCGTGCCGTCGGATTGGCGGCCTGGAGGATACCTGATCACCTTCATTGCTGAGCGAGATGGGGACCGGGTCGAGGAACACCACCTGATTCTGGTCCGCCGCGCGCGGCACCTGCCCCGCGCTTCCCATGTTCTGGTTTGCGCGACCGGGACATGGCTGGCCTACAACTGCTGGGGCGGGTCCAACCATTACGAAGGCATCACAGGACCGGAGGGCAATGCCTTTTCCCCGATCCTGTCGACGCAACGTCCCTGGACCCGCGGATTCTGTAAGCTGCCCGCCGGCGCCCCGCGCGCACTGCCCGACCGCCCGCAGCGTGCCGATGAAATGGTGCGCTACCCTTATATGGAGTGGGCCTATGCCTACGGCTATTCCAAGAAATATGCCTCGGCCGGCTGGGCGAGCTATGAACGCCTCTTTGCTYGCTGGCCGAGAGCGCCGGCTATGATCTCGATTTCGCCACGCTCCATGACCTCGATGCAGAACCGGACCTGTTAGACGGCCACAGCTGCGCGATTTTTGTGGGGCATGACGAATATTGGAGCGCGCCGATGCGCGATGCCGTCGACACATTCGTTGTGGCTGGGGGCAAGGTCGCGCGGTTTGCGGGCAATTTCCTTTGGCAGACGCGGCTGGAAGACGAAGGCCGCCGGCAGATTTGCTACAAATACCAGGCCAAAGATGATCCTCTTTCGGGAACCGGGAAGGCTCATCTCGTCACCGGAGCCTGGGAGCTTGGACCAGTCAATCGGCCCGGCGCGTTGACCTTTGGCGTCAACGCGATGCGCGGGGTTTATGCTGGTGTCGGCCGTTGTGTCGGCGGCGGGTCGGGCGGTTTTACCGTCTATCGATCCGGGCATTGGGCTTTCGCCGGAGCCGGATTGGGATATGGCGACCAGTTGGGCGCCGCCTCGCGCGTCTTCGGCTATGAGGTAGACGGGCTGGATTACCGCATGGACGACGGATTGCCGTTTCCGATGGGCACCGATGGCGGCTCCCTCGACATCACCATCCTCGCGATGGGCCTTGCGACCAACATCGAGGCCGACAATCGGATTTGGGGGGAGACACAGTACATCGGCGTGTCTGACGCGGCGTTCAAAGCGCGATCTCTTTACGGCGCGGTGACTTCCGAAACTTTGGACGCCTGCGAGCGTGGAAACGGCATGATCGTGCATTGGTCGAAAGGCAATGGCGAGATCTTTACCGCGGCGACTTGTGAGTGGGTGGCGGGGCTTGCGCGTGGTGATATACAAGTTCAAACCGTGACAAGAAACGTGCTTGACCGGTTTGGCGCGCGGTGAGCGTTTTCAATCTGTTGACAGTATAAGTTCGCGCATATGGTCGGGGTCAGCATTACCAATACGATCGTGATTGCGACGAAAGAAGCGATAGAACGGCGGTTCAGGAAGAGGCCCCACTCCAGACCGCCGGCCGACTCCGCAGGGAGCATCGAGCCGAGCTCAGCACTGCAGCGAGAGAGCCTCCGCWCGAAACCCATGACGAATTGTGGAAAGCTAATGTTCGTCGATGCCCGCGCCATCATAGCGCTCCTCTCTGACGAGCCGGAGGCGGACTTCAACACCTCGGGAAACGGCGTCGAGGTCGGCGCCGGCTGGAAGGCGGTTGCTGTCGCTGAAAGGAGATCAACCATGAATGACACTCAACGCATTGCCATTATCACCGGAGGCCAGCGGATCGAGGTCGCACGGCGGAATTCACATCTGAAAGGTTTCCGTTTGCCGAGTGGCACAACACAACTCGACCAGCAGGCGGCTTAATTCCGCGTGGAAACCGACACCCGAGAACGTCTTTCGCTGCAGGTATCCGCAAGAAATTGCACATCACTACCTGGGGCCGATTATTACGCCGGTTTTCGATTATTGAGTACAGCATTGAGGGCTTCTCGGCCGCTGCAAGCAAGCCACGACTTAAACGAAACTAATTCTGGATTAAGTTTGCGCATGAGGTTTAGATCTACCTGTTCTGAGAGTGGCCCGTCCTCGAGGCTTGAAGCCATGTGGGCCAACTCGACACTGGAATTCAGAACATTTTCAGGAAAGCGACCGTAGGCGATAGGTCTACCTGCGACTTCGGTGAACGCAGCTGCCAATTCATGGCCTGTAACCCGGTCGCTAGCAATCTTTAAAGTCACTCCACCGAACCGAGCTGTATCCGAGAATATCGCTGCGGTAATCTTTCCGATATCTTCTACAGCGATCAGTTGTATATAATGGTCGGGACGGATCAGTGATATCAGCCRTCCCTCCTCCAAGCCAACACCTGGCCGAACGAGCATCTCCATAAAAATCATGGGTCGGATAATGGTTGTCGCAATGGGTAGTTCGCGCATATGGGCCTCGATGAGAGGCTTCGCATCGAAGCGCGGGACCCCCGTCAGCGTTGTACCGACACTTGCTCCTGAGGAATAAACGAAATGGTGGATACCGCTTTTCACAGCAAGATCAGCGATTGACCTTCCATATCGTACTTCATCCTCCGCCGACAGATTGGCCGGAAGCACGCTGAAAACACCGCGCACCCCCTTCATTGCGGCCTCGATTGTATCCATGTCTTCGAGCAACCCACGCACGAGTTCAGCTCCAGCTTGCTCTAAGGCTATGGAAGCCGGCTCCGCCGCGTCGCGCACGAAGGCACGGACCGGCCACCGGGCTTTCAGTAGCGCTTTGGCAACTGCCCCCCCTTGCCGGCCAGTGGCTCCAAAAACCAGGATTGGAAATCGATCGACCATCATGCGATGCCCTCGTGTTGAACAAGGGTTACCCATATATACAGTTCTGGCTAGATCGGAAGACAGCACACTTCCTAGCCTCAGGCACAAGAATGTACGTTTTGGAGCAGAAGGTGACCGATAAAACAATTAGTCGAAAAGAGGACCCTCACGGTTTTAAGCCATATCCGTCCAATGGACTTTGCGGAAAACTTGGAGACAAATGGACTATTCAAGTGATCTGGCATCTATCGCTCGCCGGCGGTCGAACCTTGCGATACTCAGCGCTGAAATCAGAGATCGCGGGGATCACCCAGCGTATGTTGACACTAACCCTGAGGAACCTTGAGCGAGATGGCCTAGTGGTGCGTCACTACTTCCCTGAAGTGCCGCCGCGCGTTGAATATGAACTAACCGATATGGGCGCGGAATTGTTGTGTGCACTTGAAGCAATTAATGCTTGGATATGGAATAATCTTCCACGTATTGAGGAATCAAGGGCGTCCTATGATCGCCACAGTACGTAGATTCGATCGTATTCACATGTTTTTCCTGAGGACGCCGGCCTCTGGAGAAATATATTTTTCGTATTCGGTAATATTCTAGCAGATCTTGCTTTATTCGTTTCAGGTTTTTTACAGGTGTGCGTACACCACGTCCCTGACTCGATTGGGGACAGGCCCGGCCATGCCAGCGAATGCGGTATTCGTGAGCATTACCACCGTCAGCGCATTGGCCGGATCAACGAACCAGTGATTGCCATATGCGCCGCTCCAATGCCATGCCCCTGCGGCGTTGCGGCGGCGATGGGGTCTTTCAGTACCCCAACCCCGAACCCGAAGCCCCAACGGGGCCGAGGAAGGGGATAGACAAATCGCCAACGGCGTTTGTGGTGAGCTGTCGCACACTGTCATGGCCGAGCAACGGCGCGCCGCCCTTTGCACCAGCTCGAGAAATCTAACATAGTCGTCCTGCGTTCCGAACAAACCTGCACCGCCGGAAGCGCCGGCCCCCCGGCGTCCATGCCCGAGCGGGGCCGAAGTACACCGTGCCTGTGGCGACGGTCGCAACAGTAAGTGCTTGCATTCTCTGAGGGCATGGGCTGCCGTCAAGATACGGGACGCTTGTCCTGCTGCAAAGGTCGGCCGGAAGCTGGTATCGCGCATACCCACCGGTTCCGTCCCCAGCCTGCATATCACTTTCGATAGCGGTTTTGACGTAGCACGTTCGATCAATGCGCCCAACACCTCGGTGGCCAGCGAATACTCTCATCTTGCCAGCGGTGATGCCATCCGTGTAGCGGCTCTCGCCGGCCTTGGTATTGCGCTTCTCCCCTCATTTATCGTCGAGACGGAACTAAATACAGGAAAGCTGGTGGAAGTCTTGCCGGAAAACTTCAAGAGCKAAGTTGCTATCCATGCGATCTATCCCAGCCGTCTCCATCTTTCGATCCGAACCCGCAGTTTTATGGAAGGCCTGAGGCAGCACTTGGGTGATCCATAGTGCGCCTGCAGCTGGGGGAGACATGCAGCGCGGCCCGGGAGATCACTGCGAGCCAAAACGGTCTCCGAAAATGCAGTGTTGGATCACAAGTCCGCTGATTTGGTTTCTATTTGTCCATAGCGCCTGAGATCATTCTGAGTGCCTATTTTGCATTAAGCTTCGCCAGATATTCGCGCAATAAACTTACGCGCCGTGGGCGAAAGCTGGTTCCGTTGTTTACAAGGGTATCGATTCGGTCGACCCTGAACATACGGAAGTCGTTTCGCAGACAACACCATGCTAAAATGGTAACGACACGGTCACTGTACATGATGGCTAGCGGACGAATAATGCGTCTGCTAGCGGCGCTGCCTTGATCACGATAGCTGATCTCCACCTCCTGTTCTTCCCAACAAGCCTGCCGAATTGCTGGTAGATGCGAATGCGAACCATAGCGACTATTTGGACGATAGACATGAGATATTGAATGCAGCAATTGCCGCTCGGGACCATCCGGCAAGGATGCAGCGAGTTTCGCGAGCACGGCCGCAGCCGCCCGCCCCAAGTCGGGGTCGCCCATCTGCCTTACTTCGCCAAGTCCCACTGTAATCGCCTCGATTTCCAAGCGGTCAAATGTCTGTGGCGGTAGAGCATTGTCCTCAATCAATCGATATCCGTATCCGCGCTCTCCTTCTATCTGAGCTCCTGACAGCCGCAACAGTTCGATATCGCGGTAAACAGATCGTACGGACACGCCACGTTCAGCCGCCAAGCGTTTCGCAGTGATCGGGGGGGCCATCACTCGCATGAGCTGAAGAAGGCGCAGCAATCTATCGGGGCCACTCATCGTCCAACTGCCGTGAAGTGTCAGTTGGGCCGTACTATATCGACTTCACATAATCCGCATAGCGTGAGGACGAAGACTATGATCACTCGCACCACAGCGGTGCCCTTTTGATCGTGCCAGGACAAGATTCCAGTAAGGGAGCAATCAATGATCTTCAGTGTGTTTACCCAGATCAGTGTATGGGGCGTTCTTGTGGCCGCCGCGATCGGTTTCGTATTTGGCAGCGTATATTACGGCGTCCTGGTGCCAAAATATTACGCGCTAGCCTTGGGAAGGGAAACTATGCCAGCCAACCAGCCTGACCTCCTCACCATTTTTGGACCCTTTGTGTGCAACATAGTAATGATCGTCACGACAGCGGCAATATTGCATACAATCGGGATATCCTCCCTTGCCGATGCCCTGTCGTTTGGACTGGTGATCGGTGTCGGTTATCTCCTGCCGATGTGTATGACAACGGCGATCAATCCCAATTTCCCCAGACCGTTCTACTACACGATAGTGAATGCACCTTACTTTCTGGGCAACAGCCTAGTGACGAGTTCCTTGCTATATTTACTGCGGTAGGCCGGGTGAGCACAGTGCAGACGATTCCACCCTGCCCCTGAAACGCGAAAGGCAGCACCTGAAACTGTCTCAAGAAGTTCCAGATGTCTGAACATTTTGTCGTTTTCAACGATGAAATCAGTGAGTTGGCATCCCCTGTCTGCACACTCGGGAATGCGATTACCAAAGACGACGAATCAATCGTATTTCTCTCTAACGCCGCACGGGACTTCTACTTAAACGAGGGTCACGGGGGTCAGTAGACATAGACRACCAATTTTAGTTTGCAGAAAAAGGGATCGAATGACTGAAACCAATTCACTGTACGACCTTGCCACAAACCCAATGACCATATTCTGGTTGATCAAGACGACGCCAGAATGGCTGGCACTGCCCCCCCATGGCGAAAATGGGCGCTTTGCCTTTGGCAAGAATGTTCTTGATCCCATTCTTGAACGCTATCCGGGAGCCAAGATGACATTCTATGATTGTGAAGCGTTCACAGCCGATTGCACCGATGTGATGGTGTGGAGGGTCACCAGCCTCCAAGACTACAATGGCGTGGTCAACGACCTGCGCGAGACAGAGTTTTGGAGCTACTACTTCACTATCGAGAAAATCATTCCCGCGATCGAGAATGAATACGCCAAGCACTATAAGGTAGACCTCTTAGGCCAGGGAGTAGCCGCCGCCTAGGCGGCTTTTCCACTATTTGCGAGCGCTTTGTGTTCGAAAGCAATCAGAGTTCCACCTTGAACATCAGCCAAGACAACATCTTGTCCACCAGACGCCGCGCATGGCGACGGAAACAAACCTGTGAAAGACATTGGAGTAAATTCTTGTCGCACCAGCCTGCGCTAACGACTGCGTCACTCTGAATATGGGAACGTCATTCTCCGCCCCTAATCTCGTTAGCTCGGGGTGATGCCGTTAATTCATTCCACCATTGACATAGATTACCTGACCATTGATCCAGCGGGTGCGCCCGGCGAGGAAGGAGACGACCTCAGCGATGTCAGCGGGCGCGCCGAGCCGCTCCATTGGGTTAAGCTTGGCGATACGATCAATGGTCGCCTCGTCCTTGCCGTTCATAAACAGGTCTGTTGCGGTGGGACCGGGGGCAATAGTATTGACCGTGATGTCCCTACCGCGGAGTTCGCGAGCTAGGATCAGGCCGATGGCTTCAACCGCGCCCTTGCTGGCCGCATAGGCAGCGTAGCCGGGCAGCGCCTGGCGCTCAGCAGAAGTTGAGACATTGATGATCGCACCGCCGGCGCGCACGTGATGCGCTGCAAACTTGTTGACTACGAAGGTGCCACGCACATTGGTCCTGTGCATACGATCGAACCCATCCAGATCGAATTCGGCCACCGGGCCGAGGATCATGATGCCGGCGCAGCTCACGACCACGTCGATACCGCCGAATTCGTGCGTTGCCTTATCGAACAGGGCCCGAACTTCGGTTTCGTCAGCCACATCCGCTTTTATAGAGACGGCCTGTCCGCCGAAGGCCTTAATGGCATCAACGGTCCGCGTCGCCTCAGCGACCTGGTTGGCATAATTGACAACGACCGCGAATCCATCGTGCGCCAGTTGTTCTGCGATCGCCTTGCCAATTCCCCGCGAGGCGCCAGTGATGATCGCTACTCTTCCTTCGTTGTTCACCGTGCTGCTCCTTCTTTACTGAACAAAGCCCATCGCATTGCCATTGAGGAGCTTGTAATTTTTGATTATCCATTCTCCAAATGCATAGTAGTCAAGCTATCAATGACAGGAAGTTGGGCTTATGGCATTCGACTCGCGCCTGCTAAGCGGGATTGGCGTGCTTTCGGCGGTGATAGAGGCTGGCAGTTTCGTACGGGCAGGGGAGGCGCTCGGACTCACGCAACCTGCGGTTAGCCGGGCCGTTGCGCGCCTGGAAGCGCGCGTGGGGCTTCGCATCTTCAACCGCACCGCCCGGTCAATTACTCTTACGGATGAAGGCCGGCGGTTCTACGAAGCCGTTGCACCTCACCTGTCGGGGATCGAGGAGGCGACAATCCTCGCAACCGGCGCAAAAGAAGCCGTTCAGGGCCGGCTGCGAGTGAACGTGGATGGAGCGTTCGGGCATTATTTGCTTGCACCAAAGGTCGAGACATTTCTAGCCAGATTTCCGGATCTCTCCTTGGAGATCAGCGTTCGGGACCGGATGGGCGATCTCGTGGCCGACGGCTTTGATGTCGCAGTGCGATTTGGCGTTCCGGAATCATCGGCGCTTGTCACTAGGTTGCTGCTCGAGACCCGAGTTATCACATGTGCGTCGGCCGACTACCTTGCGCGCCACGGCGTTCCAACCCATCCCAAGGATCTTGAGCAAGAGCACGAATGTGTGCTGCTGCGTGACCCAAGCAGCGGTCGTCACTTCGCGTGGGAGTTCAACAAAGGAGAAGTGGTCATCCCGGTCTCGGTGAAGGGGCGGCTGCTAGTGAATGATACGGGCAGCCTGGTTGGTGCGTGCCTAGGCGGCCAAGGGGTCGCGCAGCTTCTCCAGCTATATGCGCAACACCTACTAGCCGATGGACAACTGGTCCATCTCCTATCCGATTGGTCGACTGAGACCTTTCCACTCTATACCTATTACCATCCCGCGAAATTTGTCCCGGCGAAGGTCCGCGCCTTCGTCGATTTCGTTCTTGAACTGGTTAGTAGCGAGCCATGGCGAACTTTGCCAGTTTGACCCCGCTCATTTTTGTGTCGTTTACTTTCGTGATCGCGCGTCTTCGCCGTATCAGTGATGATAGGGAGATCGTAGATTGTTGCTGGAAGCCTGCGGTCGTGACCATTGTGTCTCTCATCCGCAGAGAACAGGCGATTGCCGCCCATTTGACGGCTCATGCTCACTCAGCTCAACGCCATTCTGGACCCTAGAGGTCAACGAACTGCCCCCGTTTCTCGCTGACCTTCCGGCTCGGCAAGCAGCTAGAAGGCAACGCGTTCGTGGACCGCGGATTAATGGCTTTGGAAGTCACCCTTTTTGAAGCTGGATACCACCACCGGYGCGCTGATCTGTCGGGCTGGCTTCCTGCCCCGATTGACGGTGTGCCATTCGCTCCAGATACGCACATAGCATGTCAGCGATTGCGTCCGAATAGACTGCGATTTCGGGATCGGACCTGGGGGTCTCCGAGAACTCGCTCCCAACGGCGGTCAGGGTGGTCGCAATAACGTCGCCTACCAATTGCCGGGTTGCTTCGGTGGCCGTTGGAAGGACTTCGCTCATAAACCTCGAAACGATGAGGTCGCCTTCCGCCTCAATTTCGTACAATTCAGGGGAATGGCGATAGAGCGGTGCGGCATCATCCAATGCGACACGGAGCGCGGCTTCTTCAACCTCGGAACGGAGAAAAGCGAGAATCAGGGACCTCAGCCGTTCGAGAGGGGGCGACATAGCGTTACCGAGGATCGCTTCCCACTGCCGGTTCGTCCGCCGCCATTCGTCGCTTTGCAGTCGAAACAGAATGGCGGCCTTGTTTGGGAAATACTGATAGAGGGAGCCGACGCTCACGCCCGCTTTCTCAGCGACTCGCGCCGTGGTGAAGCGCCGCGCGCCCTCCTCTGCCAAAACCTGAACAGCGGCTTCCAAAATCGCTTCCACGAGCGCCGTTGAGCGGGCCTGCTTCGGCATCTTTCGTGAGGAAATGCAATGGGTTGATTGATGGGTCATCCGGGGCTCTGTCAATGCGATTAGCTAATGCGACGAAACAATCGTATTTAGTATCGCGAGACAAAACAACTCCCTTGTAGATTGGAACCACATGACCACGCTTAGTACCGCGCCGCTGGCGCCATTACTGGATCGCCTTTTTAATGAAGCTGATGCCGCGAAAAGCCCATCCCTCGCAGCGCTCTCGCGCGATGAGCGGAACCGGCTGATGCGGAGCAAGACCGAATATCTGCATCTCTATGGTTTGATGAAGGATCTGTGGCTCCCGGTCTCAAGGGAGACCGGACTGCTGCTATATATGCTGGCGCGCAGTTCCCGAGCCCGCAGCATTGTTGAGTTCGGCACGTCGTTCGGCATCTCGACACTGCACCTGGCTGCARCACTGCGTGACAATGGCGGCGGGCGGCTGATCACCAGCGAATTCGAACCCTCGAAAGTAGCGAGAGCGCGTGCGCATCTGACCGAAGGCGGTGTTATCGATCTCGTCGAAATCCGGGAAGGCGACGCGCTCGAAACGCTGAGAACTGATCTACCCGAGACGATCGATCTGCTGCTGCTGGATGGCGCAAAGTCGCTCTATCCGGAAATCCTGAGTCTGGTGGAAAGCCGCCTCAGGCCTGGAGCCCTCATCATAGCGGACAATGCTGATTTTTGTCCGGAATATCTAGACCGCGTGCGCGCGCCGGCTGCGGGCTACATGTCTCTTCCCTTTGCCGAGGATGTCGAGCTCTCCGTACGGGTCAACTGACGAATAACAAGGAGAACCCCTATGCACGTATTTGTAACTGGCTCCACCGGTTGGGTCGGCTCAGCCGTTGTCAACGAGCTACTGAATGCCGGCCACAAGGTCACGGGGCTTGCCCGCAACAGGGAGAAAGCATCGGCGCTGATTGCCCAAGGCGTGAAGATCGTTGAAGGCACACTTGACGACATCAATGTCCTGCGTCGTGCTGCCGAGGATTCAGACGCGGTGATCCATACCGCGTTCAATCATGACTTCTCCAGGTTCACCGAAAACGCGGAACAGGATCGGCGCGCTATTGAAGCACTCGGCGGTGCATTGGAAGGATCGCAACGGCCGCTTCTCGTGACGTCCGGCCTATCGGGGCTCCCACGCGGTGCGACCGAAGCCGATGTTCCCGGCCCGGCGGGCCCGCGAAAGTCGGAAGCAGCAGCACGGGTACTCTCAGAGCGCGGCGTGCGGGTTGCTACGGTGCGGCTTGCACCGTCCGTGCATGGCCTAGGCGATCACGGGTTCATTCCCATCGTGGTTCGCCTCGCGCGAGAGACAGGCGTGTCCGCCTATATTGGCAGCGGTGAGAACTGCTGGTCCGGTGTTTACAGGCTCGACGCTGCCAAGGTCTACCGGTTCGCCCTCGAGAAAGGCGTAACCGAACCTGTTTATCATGCGGTCGCCGACGAGGCCGTGCCGTTCAGGCAAATCGCTGAAGTAATCGGCCGTCGTCTTGGCTTGCCAGTCGAGCCAAGAGAGCGTGAGCACTTTGGCTGGTTCGCAAATATGGCGGGCGCCGACATGGCCGTCTCCAGCGCGCGCACCCGGTCACTTCTCCAATGGGAACCGGCTGGCCCGAGCCTTCTCGCGGATATTGACCAGCCCGGTTATTCCGGCTGACTCTCTGATCAGGCGCCCGTTCCGGTCGGCCGCGCGGCCAAGGCGGCGTACCCGGTAAACTCCACGACCTCGAAAGATCAACACATGCGTATGTTCAAGGCGGGCGCAACGCGCCCCGCAAATAAACCCTTGCGCCGCGGTTTCATCGGCAATTCCACGTTTGCCTTGGGCGCCATTTTGCTCGGATGCACCGAGCCAGTTGACTCTTCTCTCGCGTCGGCCCAGCCCGACACCGTTGTTACGACAGCCACACCGGCGGCCTTGGCGAATGGCCGCACCGTTCTTGAGCGGGCCCGCGCATTTGCCGCTGCGCTGTCTGACAAGCAGCGATCGGATCTCCTGCGGCCATACTCGCTGGCGAATGCGTCACGCTGGCATACCTATCCGCAATGGGGAATGGGCCGGCGCGGTCGCATCGGACTACGCCTGGAAACACTTTCACCGTCGCAATGGCAACATCTGGATGCCCTGCTTGCCGCGGCGACTGGCAGCGGGAAAGGCCAAGGCTACGAAGAACTTCAGCAGCACCTGAACGCTGACGATTTTCTGCGGCAGATTGGAAAGGACCAGCGCTACGGTCGCGGCGATTTCTATGTTGCATTCCTCGGAGAACCATCGGACACGGGTTTGTGGCAGCTTCAGTTCGGCGGGCACCATTTCGCTCTGTCCAATACGTATCGCGAGGGCATCCTAATCGGCGCGACGCCATCGTTTAGGGGCATCGAGCCAGTCTTTCCGTTCGAATTCAACGGTGTGATGCACGCGCCTCAAAAGCCTGCCATGGATGCATTCCGTGCACTCCTGGCCTCATTGGACAACGGTCAGCGCGAGAGTGCTCGAATCCATGGCAAATTCTCGGATGTGGTGATGGGCCCGGGAAGGGACTGGTCGTTTCCGGCCAACTCTGAGGGGATCGCAGCAGCAGTGTTGAGCGACCAGCAACGGGACCTCCTCTTGGCGGTGATCGCCGCCTACGTTCATGACGTCGACGACGCCAACGCCGCCCTGTTCATGGCCCGTTATCAAAGCGAGCTGGCCCAAACCCGTGTGAGCTTTGCCGGTTCGCCGTCTCTGTCGAGAACGGGCGACTATGTTCGCATCGATGGCCCCTCGTTGTGGATCGAGCTTGTCATGGACAGCCCCTACAACTTTTCTCAGCCGCACCCGCACGGTATCTGGCGTGACAAGCACACGGATTACGGTGGTACTCGCTCCTAGGCCCGAATCCAAGAACTCGCCCCGTCTGTGCTCCCTTGCACAATATGTCCGGATCCCAGGGTGAGAGTGCAAAGAGTCGCGCAGCGAAACGCGATGYCACTCCCTCTTCCATGCCGCATCAGCGGCCGCAAGCGTTCAGCGTCAATCAACGCATCCTGCAACAACGAAAAAGGTGCGTATACATGCGCGTTTCTGAACAACCCGATCTCGCCTATCGTCGCGTCCTTGCGCTGACGATCGCTCTGTTTCTCTCCTACCTGACTGTGGCCATGTCGCTGCCCGCTGTGCCTGTACACGTCGTTCAGGGGCTCGGTCTCGACAACACGTATGCCGGCCTGGCGGTCGGTATTGCCTTCCTGTCGACGATCCTGACACGCGGCTGGGCTGGAGCCTTATCCGAYCGCATCGGCGGCAAACCTGCCATGCGGTGGGGGCTTCTGATATATGCCGCGGCCGGTTTGGTCTGCCTTCTGGCGAGTTGGACACGACTTCCTGTCGCCGGTAGCTACACCATCCTGATCGTCGGCCGACTTCTGCTGGGGATCGGCGAAAGCGTCGCTATGGTCGGCATGATGGGTTGGGCGCTAGGACTGATGGGGCCRGCCCGTTCTGGCCGCGTCATATCGCTGGTCGGCATCGGGATCTATGGCGCCTTCGCTGTCGGCGGACCGCTTGGGATGGCGGCCCTGAACCGATCAGGCTTCACGGGGCTGATGGCCGCTTGCACGATACTGCCCCTCATTGGGCTCGTGGCGATTCACTGGCTTCCAGGCGTGGCGCCGCAGGCTGGGCAGCGGCAATCCTTCTGGCGCATCATTGGCCGGATTTGGCGGTCGGGTGCTGTCGTCGGCCTGCAAGGTGTCGGCTTTGCCGCGATCGGCGCATTTTTCCCACTTTACATCCTCAGCCGGGGATGGCCCCATGCCGGACTTGGCCTGTCCTTTTTCGGCGTCGGCTTCGTGCTGGTGCGCATGGTCTTCGGCCATCTACCGGACCAGGTCGGCGGCACGCGGGTGGCCGTCGTCTCGCTTATTGTGGAAGCTTGCGGACAATATCTGTTGTGGCTCGCCCCGGGGCCCAATGCGGCGCTTACCGGCGCGTTACTGACCGGGCTTGGTTGCTCGATGATTTTCCCGGCGATGGGTACCGAAGTCGTGAAACGGGTTCCCCCGCATGTTCGCGGCACAGCTGTCGGTGGCTTTGTCGCCTTTCAGGACTTCGCTTATGGAGCAACGGGACCTGTGGTCGGTCTGCTCGCAGATCATTCCGGATATGCATCAGTGTTCCTCATCGGCGGCCTTGCAGCGACGGTTGGATTGTGGATGGCGCTCTCACCGCAACGAGCTTCATCGGCGCAAGGACTGTGAACGAATGTCGGTCAGGTTGCAGTTGCAGACATTCGATATGCACTTCACCGTTCCGGTCGGCGCTAACAGGCTCAAAGCAGGTCCTAAAGCACCTGGTCAACAGCGGGGGTCAGGGCTGCCTCCACGCCGCCGCATCGGTCGTGATAGGCGGAACATTGATAACTGCCTTGCCTGTGATTAAGCGCTCAAAGCGGGACCCCACCACATGTTTTTCTATTCATTGAATTAACTGCAGGAACTTCATAATCGCGGGGGTCCCGCTCGGCGACGAGCTGGACCGCAATCAATTTCAAACTATAAACGGAATCGAAGTCCTTTTTGCCAAGAGTTCGCTGTGCATTCGGAGCATTGCAAGACACCTGCTTCGAGCGGGCCGCTTCGAGCTACGAAGATCGGTAACGGGGTCGGGCTCAATCCTCCCTGCCGGGGCGGCGTTTTCGCGGGACCCTATTCCATGCCGAATCACAGCACCGTTCACTACGCGCTCGCAGTGGACATGTTATGCCTGCAGGTGGCATCTGATCGGATGAATGTCAGCGAACTGCCGCCGCAACTGCAGCCTCTCATCAGCAAACTCGGCCAACAACTTTATCCCATCACAAGCCGTAAAGCCGGCGACATTCCAAGGAATGTTGACTTGCTGGCGCTATCGAACGGCAGCCGATTGGGAAGTTCAATCAAGCTGGCTGCACTACTGCTTGGAATATGCGGCTTTGACACGCTCACGGTCCTGCTCGATGCGGTCGTTCACCGCCTTCATTTCGGCCTTCACCCGGTCCTGGAACGTCTGCATCTCCGCCTTTAGTTTCTCGTGATGTTGCCGCAGACGGTCATAGGCCTCGCGAGCGAACTCGGCATCGGTCTGCCCGTTCTCAACCATCCTGTTCGAGAGTTCGAGAAATCTGGTGCTCTCGCTATTCGTAATATCAAGCACGCATGTATTGGCATGATTGCTTGCCTCGAGCGCACTGGTATTGTTATTGTTCTTCGTCTCGAGCGCTTCGCTGTCATAGGCTACTTTTTCTTCAAGGTTTGCGCTTTCCACGCGCAGGCGTTCTTCCAGCTCCTTGCCGCTGGCCACATTGGTGAACATGCCTCCTCCGGCCCTGGCGACCGACTCTAAGGCCTTGCGCTCCTTCTCGGGAATATTGAAGCCGATGATATTGACCACCGCTTTGACATCCGACTGGCGCAATGCCCGGGCTGCGGCGACAGGGTCACCACCGCAGGTTTCGAGCCCGTCAGATACGACGAACACGACCTGCTCTCCCTCACCGGAGGTGGGCGTGAAGCTCTGCCCCGCCTTGGTGATGGCTGCGGCCAGCGGCGTCCAGCCAGTCGCCTTCACCCTGTTCAGGGCATCGGAGATCTTTGGCTTATTCACCTTGGCCATCCCGGACAGCAGTTCAACTGCCTGACAGGACTCAGCCTTACCGCTTTCTTCATTATTGCCGCGATGGCCGAAAGCCAGAAGGCCGACCTCGGCGTCGGGTGGGACCGAATCAAGGAACTTCCGCACGGCCGCCTTCGCTGCGTCAATCTTCCGCTCACCGCCGGTACGACCGACCATAGAGCCGGAAGCATCGATCGCTATTATCGCCTTCTTCCAGCGCTGGCCTAGTGTTTCTGGCCCATCAGGCGGCTGTGGGCCTTCTTTCAACGCGTAGTCGACATAGCAGGCCTTCGTATCGCCGCCGAACTCAGCGAGGAAATCGTTGTAAAGCTGATCGGCCGTCCAATACTCCCGCTTGGAGGACAAGGCTTGTTCCTGGACGACCGGATCGTTTCTTCGAAACGCAAACACGTTCTATGCTTCTAGCCGCCGGCGACCGACACCGGTTCGTAGGGCCGTTCGCGTAGTTCCTCCCGGAGATCGTCGATCAGTAGGTCGATGCTGCGATCTAAACTTACCTGCCCATCCGAGGATAGAGAAGGCTCGGTCTGGGGCATCCTTGCGATAACGCTCAGGTTGCCTTTTCATTTCATGAGCAACCTCTAAGAACTCAAGGCGTCATTCGTTATCTCAGATAGATCAATCTTCAATTCTTTCATAACGCAGTACCCATGAATTCCGGTAGTAGACGGCGAATCGCCTTTGCCCTATCGATGGGATATGAAATCGAGCCTCGAACATCTGCCCGAGAAGAAGCAGCGGGAGCTTGCCCGCGTCGTCGAGATCATCCACGAGGAGTTTGCCGATACCCTCGCGGGAAGCTCGGCCACCTTCAAGACGCGTGGGCGGATCCTGAAGATCATCCTGTTCGGCTCCTATGCCCGCGGCACCTTTGTCGATGAGCCGCATACGATGAAGGGCTACCGCTCCGATTACGATATCCTGGTCATCGTCAGCTCCAAGAAACTCGCCGAGCCGCAGTACTGGGATAAAACAACCGACCGGCTGCTATGGGACAAGGGTGTCTCGACCCCGGTTGGGCTGATCGTGCATGGCGCACGGGAGGTGAACAACTTCCTGGCCGACGGGCAGTATTTCTTCGTCGACATCCTGCGCGAAGGCATCGTGCTCTACGAGCTCGACGACCGGCCCCTGGCCGAGCCGAGAAGGCTTACTCCCGCCGATGCGCTCAGGGTGGCAAAGGAGCATTTCGAGAGAGTCTTCAGATACTCAACGTCGTTTGCCAAAGGCGCCAGGTTCTATCTTTCAGAGGGGGAACTAAACCTTGCAGTGTTCGAACTCCACCAATCTGTTGAATCCGCATACTCCTGCCTGCTCCTCACGCTCACCAACTACAGCCCACCGTCGCACAACCTCAAATTCCTGCGCGGCCTTGCCGAGGATCATGACCGCCGGCTCATCGAAGCCTGGCCGCGCGACCAGCACCGCTTCACCGCCTGGTACAACATCCTCAACGAGGCCTATGTGAAGGCCCGCTATTCGAAGCACTTCGAGATCACCGAGGAAGCACTCGCCTGGCTTCTCGAGCGG
This sequence comes from Rhizobium sp. LCM 4573, assembly GCF_001854865.1. Classification (GTDB taxonomy): domain Bacteria; phylum Pseudomonadota; class Alphaproteobacteria; order Rhizobiales; family Rhizobiaceae; genus Neorhizobium. The sequence continues at coordinate 30,225 of NZ_MDDW01000010.1, forward strand.
ACGGAACATCTCCACCGCCTCGTCGAGACGATCTGCAAGGAGCGGTTGGTGGAATTGGAGCAGAAAAACGCATGAGCTGATGTCTTCGTCGCCGGGAATTCCGTTCGCTTCATAAGGACGTCACGCGACTGGTTAATAGATGCCAACGGTTCAAAAGCCGAGGAAGTATCCGATGTCCATCACATTCCCCGCCGGCATTACGCCTCCGACCCAAACCTCCCATGCTTCGTCGTTCGAGCAGAAGCTGAACGCTGCGAAATCCAGCCAGGTTCTGGTCGAATACCTGAAGGAAAACGGAAAGTCCGCGATCAATGCTCGCGAGCTCTCCGAGCTTGCGAACAACGCCAATGGAGGCGTTCCTTCCGATGTTTCGGCCGCTGCCGCCTATATGGTGCGCCATGAAGACGTCTTTGCCGCGATCGAGACCCACGACGTTGCCGGGGAGGATGGTCTTTCTGGCGTCTGGAATTTCGAATGGGCAGCCGCGGGCGGTCTTGAGGGCTCGTCCATCGAAGCCATTGCCGCCATGAGCGATGCTTTCGATCGCGCCATCAACGCCTCGGCGAAGATCACCGAGATCACCACCGAGAGCAAGACGGAACTCGACGCCACCAAACAGCGCGCGCAAAACTGATTTATCCAGAAACGGAACGCCGGCAAGGCACGAAGACCCTGCCGGCGACCCGTTCATGGACATGCCATTTCCCTTTGCGGCTATGCTGCCTAGATCTGCATGTCAGGATCGTCGAAGCCAACGATATCGGGCGTCGCGGCGACGACGTATTGCCCGTTCAAGAAAGCTAGAAGACGCTGGAATGCGCGGCCTTGCGCTTCCATCCGCGTAAAGCTTTCGAGGGCCGTCCAGTTCGCGCCCAGCATAAGTGTACTCTGACTAAGCTGGCTGAGATCGGCCAGGAAGGCGGCGCGCGGCACATCGAAACCGATATCCGTCAATGTCAGCCGCACCATCTCCAGCGACGGCCCCGATTCTTTGCCCGTTGCAGCCAGCGAAATCTGTCGAATGTCTTTGAGTGCCGCATTGCTTCCGGCGATCGATGCAAAGACGCTCCGGCTGGCCAGAAAGCGCTCATGCACATCGCGCAGTTTGCCGTCGAAGGAATAGGT
>NZ_MDDW01000011.1 GCF_001854865.1 Rhizobium sp. LCM 4573
GAGGTGAACAACTTCCTGGCCGACGGGCAGTATTTCTTCGTCGACATCCTGCGCGAAGGCATCGTGCTCTACGAGCTCGACGACCGGCCCCTGGCCGAGCCGAGAAGGCTTACTCCCGCCGATGCGCTCAGGGTGGCAAAGGAGCATTTCGAGAGAGTCTTCAGATACTCAACGTCGTTTGCCAAAGGCGCCAGGTTCTATCTTTCAGAGGGGGAACTAAACCTTGCAGTGTTCGAACTCCACCAATCTGTTGAATCCGCATACTCCTGCCTGCTCCTCACGCTCACCAACTACAGCCCACCGTCGCACAACCTCAAATTCCTGCGCGGCCTTGCCGAGGATCATGACCGCCGGCTCATCGAAGCCTGGCCGCGCGACCAGCACCGCTTCACCGCCTGGTACAACATCCTCAACGAGGCCTATGTGAAGGCCCGCTATTCGAAGCACTTCGAGATCACCGAGGAAGCACTCGCCTGGCTTCTCGAGCGGACGGAACATCTCCACCGCCTCGTCGAGACGATCTGCAAGGAGCGGTTGGTGGAATTGGAGCAGAAAAACGCATGAGCTGATGTCTTCGTCGCCGGGAATTCCGTTCGCTTCATAAGGACGTCACGCGACTGGTTAATAGATGCCAACGGTTCAAAAGCCGAGGAAGTATCCGATGTCCATCACATTCCCCGCCGGCATTACGCCTCCGACCCAAACCTCCCATGCTTCGTCGTTCGAGCAGAAGCTGAACGCTGCGAAATCCAGCCAGGTTCTGGTCGAATACCTGAAGGAAAACGGAAAGTCCGCGATCAATGCTCGCGAGCTCTCCGAGCTTGCGAACAACGCCAATGGAGGCGTTCCTTCCGATGTTTCGGCCGCTGCCGCCTATATGGTGCGCCATGAAGACGTCTTTGCCGCGATCGAGACCCACGACGTTGCCGGGGAGGATGGTCTTTCTGGCGTCTGGAATTTCGAATGGGCAGCCGCGGGCGGTCTTGAGGGCTCGTCCATCGAAGCCATTGCCGCCATGAGCGATGCTTTCGATCGCGCCATCAACGCCTCGGCGAAGATCACCGAGATCACCACCGAGAGCAAGACGGAACTCGACGCCACCAAACAGCGCGCGCAAAACTGATTTATCCAGAAACGGAACGCCGGCAAGGCACGAAGACCCTGCCGGCGACCCGTTCATGGACATGCCATTTCCCTTTGCGGCTATGCTGCCTAGATCTGCATGTCAGGATCGTCGAAGCCAACGATATCGGGCGTCGCGGCGACGACGTATTGCCCGTTCAAGAAAGCTAGAAGACGCTGGAATGCGCGGCCTTGCGCTTCCATCCGCGTAAAGCTTTCGAGGGCCGTCCAGTTCGCGCCCAGCATAAGTGTACTCTGACTAAGCTGGCTGAGATCGGCCAGGAAGGCGGCGCGCGGCACATCGAAACCGATATCCGTCAATGTCAGCCGCACCATCTCCAGCGACGGCCCCGATTCTTTGCCCGTTGCAGCCAGCGAAATCTGTCGAATGTCTTTGAGTGCCGCATTGCTTCCGGCGATCGATGCAAAGACGCTCCGGCTGGCCAGAAAGCGCTCATGCACATCGCGCAGTTTGCCGTCGAAGGAATAGGTCGCAAGATCGCGAACGGCGCGAAAAGCTTCCAGCCCTGTGTGTTCGAGACGCTCCAGCCGCGGCTCCAGATTGTCCAGAAAAGCCGACTGCCCCTTGAGGAAATCGATGAGCGCCTGGATCGCCTCCTCCTCGCCCTCTCCCCTCCACTTTATCCATTCGAGGCAAAGCGGGCCGGCATGGCGCAACAGGTCGGAATAGGCTTCGTCGATACGCTCGCCGAGCCGGACGAAGCCGCCGAGAAGAAGCGTCAGCAGCSCCTTCGCGCGCGATGGATTTTTGTCGCGATGGGCGAGTTGCGCCGCAATCGCCAACGCCAGCTTCGCACCCGCACCTATGCCGATCGCCTGGGCAAGGCCTGAAAAGATAGTGTTGTCGTTTGGTGTCGCCGGCGCCAGGATGACGGCGCTGATATCCTGCATCAGGCGGGTCGCCGCTGGATTGCGAGGGTCCTTGTCGATGGCGGCCGCAACCTGGGCGAGAGCCAGCGCGGTGCGCACCTCGCGCTGCCTCTCATCGATCCTGCCGCCGCGATCCTCGCCGCGGACCACCTGTTCGAAAATCGTCGCGACAAGTCCGGCTGCCCTGTCGAGCAATGCCGAGACCTGTTCAGGAGAAAGCGAGCGCATGGCCGCATGCAGCTTCTGCGCCGCGACGAAAGAACCCGATGCTGCGAGACTGTACTCGATGCCGGATGCAGCAGCTGCAATCGCCTGTCCTGATCCGGAGGCGGAAGACACAGGCGACGGCGAGCCAGGATAGGATATGGTCTGCCATTCGGCGGCGGCATTCGATGCGGCAGTCGTACGCATCTCCGCTGCCGGAGCGACCCGTGCCGGCGCTGCGAAGTCGCCCTGACCTTTCTGCTGGGACATGTCATCACGATCTTCCGTCCCGCCTACCTGAACCGGCCTGCCGGCATCGTCGATCAGGTTTTCAAACGTTGGCGGCGCGGGGTCGATCACGTCGGGCTTCGATGGCTGGACCCGTGCCAATGCATCTGCGACGACGGATGTCGTCAGCGCCGTGCCGGACAACCTTTGTCTGGCATCCGCCCCCAGCGAGCCCTGTTCCTTCTCCAGGTCTTCGATCTCGGTCCAGTTCTTCTTGGCAGTGCTGTCGAGAAAAGCGTCGCTCAGGCCTGCCAGACCATCGAGCAAGGGAAGCACCGGATTGTTCATGACGCACCCCCTCCATTCGTCACGAAGTCTCGCAGGATATCGAACGTGCCACGCAGCGCACCCACCTGGTCGAGCAGCAGCGGCACCAGGAAGATAAGGTACAATACCATCAGAAATGCGAAGAGCAGGTTTTTTACCGCCAGAGACAGATCGAAGACATGAAGCTGCGACGCCATGCGCGAYAGGAAAGCCATCATGATATCGACAATCAGGATAGCTATCACCAGCGGCGCGATGATGATGACGCCGATCTGCATGATACGGTCCAGGACACGCAGAATTCCCRCAAACGCCTCTGCGTTCAGAACGGGCGCGAAATTCGCCGCCGGCCAGAGCTGATAACTCCGGTAGAAACCGTCGAGCAGCAGCATGAAGCCGCCCGACATGAAGAAGAGCGCCAGCAGCGAAACGGTCAGCAGCGTCGCAGTGACGGAGGATTCGCCGGCCGCCAGCGGATCGACCAGCTGCGACATCGTCGATCCGCGCTGCAGGTCGATCAGGTCGCCCGCCACTTCGGCCGCCCAGAATGGGATGCCGAAGGCAAGCCCGATCAGAGCGCCCACCACCATTTCCTTGATGAGGAGGCCGGCGAGATCGAAGCTCGTCGGCTGACCGGTCACGGCAAGCTGCTGAAAGATCGGAAAGATCATTGGAAGCGAGATGGCGACGGCCACCGCCGAACGGATCATGCCCGTCAGGCCGAGCCGCATGAATGCCGGCGTCAGCATGATCATACCGAGCGCGCGGGCGACGGCGATCGAGGCGGCAACGAGCACCGGATAGGCGAATTCGGTGATCGCTGCCGTGATCGCCGCAAGGTTCATGGGCCTACCGCGTCAGCGAGGCGAAGCTGTCCAGCGAATGGCTCGCCAGAGCTGCGACCTGGACAGCGAGAAGCGGCCCCGCGAAGATAAGGACCAGCATGACCGCGACCAGCTTCACCGCCTGCGGCAATGTCTGGTCCTGTATCTGCGTCAGCGCCTGGATGAGGCCGACACTGATGCCGATGATGATCGCCACGCCAAGTGCCGGCGCCGAGACGAGCAGCACCGTCACCAGTGCGCGGTTCATTTCGTTGAGAAAGACCTCCTGCCCCATCGGCTATCCTCCATAGCTCAGGATCAGCCCGTGCATCAGGCGCGACCAGCCCTCCACCGCCACGAAGAGAAATATCTTCAAGGGAATAGAGATCAGCGTCGGCGACACCATCATCATGCCCATCGCCATCAGCACGTTGGCGACGATCAGGTCGATCACCAGGAACGGGATGTAGAGAAGGAAGCCGATTTCGAAGGCGCGTGTAAGCTCGGATGCGACGAACGCCGGGATCAGCACCACGAGATCGTCGTCGCGAAGCGCGGCGCGGGCTTCCGGCGACCAGACGCTTTCCGTCGCCTCGATAAAGAACTGACGCTCGCGCTCATTTGCAAAGCGCTTGAGATATTCGCGCAAGGGCTCAGCCAGCGTTTCTCCCACACTGCGCAACCCCTCGACGCTTTGGATATCCATCGTCCGGCTCTCGGCCGCACGGTACATGTTGCCCACCAATGGCGTCGTCACATAGACCGTCAGGATGAGCGCGATACCGTAGAGGACGAGGTTCGGCGGCGATTGCTGAATGCCGAGCGCGTTTCGGATGAGGAAGAGCACGACGGAAATCTTCAGGAAGCCCGTCATCGTGACAACCGCCAGGGGCAGAAGACCGATTGTCGAAACGACGATGATGATAGCAATCAGATTGGGCTGGAATTCGGTCATGATGTCGGGCTGCTTTATGCCGGGGCTGCGGGCAGGAGATGGAGGATACGCACGCCCATGCCGGCGCCGATCATGACGAGTTCGCCCCGCCCGATACGCCGGTTGTCGACAACGATGTCGACGCCGGTTTCGTCGAAATAGGAAAGGGGCAATGGCTGGCGCGGTTTCAGAGCATCGATCTCGCCGAGCGTCATCGTCGCACGGGCAAACTCGGCGACCATGTGCAGAACATGCGAACCGCCTTGTCCGTCGCATAGATCGGGCAGCGAACCGACCATGGCGCGGCGGCTCCTCGGGTAGAAGGGGCCATCCAGCTCGGCGCCATCCGACTGACGCCGGACGGAAGCGATCAGCTTTCCATCTACGACCACAACTGTCCTGTGGGTGGCAAGCATGACAATGTCACCAGGCCGCAAGCTCTGCAGTTCATCGATCGTCAGATCCTGCGATCCAGCCTCGACCACGATCTCGGTCCTGACCCCGGAAAGGTCCGCCGGCTCAGGTGGCTGGATGCGATCGAGAAAATCGGCGAAGACCTCGGCCAGCCGAAGCGGCAATTCCAAACGCAGCGRAAGCGGCCGTTCCTCGGCGACGAAAGCTAGATCCAGCATATACGGTAAATCCGTATCGTCGCCTTCGCCGAAGCGGATGTCTTCGCCAAGCCGGGTCTCCAGCAGGTGCAGAAGATCAAGCGCCGCCAGTTCCAGAAGCAGGGCACGCTGCGGCGGCTCCTCGTCGATCAGTGCGCCTTCCAGACCGAGCGGCTGCTGGAGCCATTCGATCAATGCCGCCGACAGGTGAGCGCGGCATTGATCGGCGCCCACGCGAACCGGGACAGCTACGGCATCTTCGACCGAAAACGGCTCTCCAAGATGGAGGCTGACTTTTCGCTCGCCGAGCAGGCATGCGATCGGCGTGCGCGGACGAGAAAGACGCTCCCGAAGGTCGGCCGGCGGCAATTCTGGCTGCGTCGCCAGCACGCTCACGACACTTGCTCCGCCGCATCCGGTTCCGAAATGGGCGCCCGTATCTCTCAGCATGTCAGCCGTGCCCGATCCGCGCTCATTTCTTCCGCGTCCTGTTCCGCTATGGCGTCGATCCTTGCTCGATCGACGTGGCGCAGCCGGCGTTCCGCCTCGGCGAGCTTGTCGCGCTCGAACAGGCGCCGGCGCCACTCCGCCTGCGCGGTGGAAAGCTGCCGCTCGCATTCGCCAAGCGCGGCAGATGCTTCATTCCGCTGGCCGATCAGGACTTCGCGTCGCTGGTCGGAAACACCGAGCAAGTCACGCCTGCGGCCGTATTCACCCGAAGGAAGGGGCTTCATCTGCATGGCTACCAGAAACCGCTGTTCCTGCTGGTCGATCTCATGGTCGTGAGCTTGGATTGCCGCCTCGGCTTCCGATAGGGTGCGCGACGCCTCCTGAAGTCGAGCCTCGGCGATCGATGCCGCAGCCTTCGCCCGCTCTTCGCGAAGAGAGCGCAGCGCCAGAAGTCGCGCGAGATCCGAAACGCCGCTCATCCGACGATCTCCTTCATCCGCTCAATTGTCGTCTGTATGTCGCAGATCTCGTCGGGAGCCTGACGCAGGAAGATTTCGATCGCATCGTGACGGGCAACAGCGGCATCCGCGCGCGCGTCGCTGCCTGCCTTGTATTCGCCGACGCGCAACAGAAGCTCGATGTCGCGATAGGCCGCCATGTTTTCGCGGATGGTGCCGGCAAGGTCACGATGTTCGGTGGAAACGACGCCGTTCATCAGGCGGCTTCGGCTTTTCAGCACGTCGATCGCCGGAAAATGGTTGCGCTGCGCAAGCTCGCCTGACAGCACGATATGACCGTCCAGGATGGCTTTGGTTTCCTCCGCCACCGGATCGAGCCCATCGTCGCCCTCGGTCAGCACGGTATAGAGCGCCGTTATCGACCCACCCTTCCCTGGTCCGGCTCTTTCGAGAAGGCGCGGCAGGGCGGCGAAGAAGGAGGGCGGAAAACCGCGCCGGGTCGGCGGCTCGCCCGCGRCAAGCCCGATCTCTCGCTGTGCGCGGGCAAAGCGCGTCACCGAATCCATCAGGAGCAGAACATTGCGTCCGCTATCGCGAAAATACTCGGCGACGGCGGTCGCGACATAGGCGGCCTTGACGCGCTCGATCGCCGGGCGGTCGGACGTCGCCACCACGGTGACTGCCTTCTTGCGCGCGCGCGCGCTCAGTTGCACATCTACGAATTCGCGCACCTCGCGGCCGCGCTCGCCAATCAGGCCGACGACGATCACGTCCGCCTCGGTGCCAGCGACAATTGAGGCAAGAAGTGATGACTTGCCCACACCCGGCTCACCGAAAATGCCGACGCGCTGGCCTCGAGCGACGGTCATCAACCCGTCGATCGCGCGCACGCCAAGCCGCAACGGATGCTCGATGATGTCGCGCTCCAGCGCATGCGGCGGATCGGCTTGCACGGGATAGGTCTCCGTTGTGGCCGGTATCGACGATCCGCCATCGAGCGCTCGTCCCAGCGGATCGATCACCCGCCCCAGCAGAGCCTCGCCGACCGGTACCCGCAAGGCCCGTCCAGTCGGGATGACTTCAGCACGCGCGGACATTCCCTCGAGATCCCCGATGGGAGAAAGGATGGCGCGCTCGTCTTCGAAACCGATGACCTCGGCGGGCACCAGCCGCCCGGTTATCGGATCGCGCAGATGGCAAAGCTCGCCGATACGCGCCTGCTGCAGGCTGGCGTGAACAATGACGCCGCGGATTTCGCGAACCCGACCGCGCGTCGGGCGCGTATCAACGGAGGAAACTGCCAGCGACAGACGCGGCAGGATGGATTCGAGATTGGGACCGCGCATCTGGTTCATGCGCCGCTCCGGCCCTGTTCGATCATGGCGGCGCGGATCGCATCGAGTTGCGTATCGATACCGACATCCATGCTTGTCGCCGGCGTCGTCACCACGCATTGCCGTGCGGAAAGATGCCGGTCGCCGGCCACACGAATGGTCATGCCCGTCGGGCCGAGCGCGGTCAAACGCTGCTGCACCTCGCCTACCAGCTCGGGCGCGACAWTCACCACGACAGCCTTTTCGTCGCGTAGCGTTTTCRGCGCCTGGCCTGCCGCACGCGCGACAAGCTCAGCGTCGCCGATTGTACCGATCACCCGCTCGACGATCTCGATCACCAGCGCTGCCACCAGAGGTTCGATTGATGCGAGGTAGCGCTGGACATCCGCCTGGGTACGCATGAGCAGGGCCGCGGCCTCGGCCTCGCCTGATCTGCGCCCTTCCTGACGTCCAGCTTCGCGCGTCTTGGCAACTTCGTCTTCGGCAGTTGAGCGAATGGCCGCCGCCTCGGCTTTAGCCCTTTCCAGGAACGCGAACCCGTCGATCCAGCTGGCTGCGTCCTCCGCCCGGATGATACGGGAGAGCGGCCGGTTCGGCATTTCCGTCATGCGCTATGGCCCGCATCGGACGCCAGGCGTCGCAAGAGAGCCGGTCCCCGTTCGATGATATCGGCATCGTCGGTCGACGGCACGGCGTGATCGTTCGGCCATTTTAGACGTACCCGCCGCGACAATGGCGCCGGCAGCGCCATGATCCAAGCGGCAAGGCACGCTTCGCCATCGTTGTTCACGGCCGCTTCCAGTCCTTCGAGATCGACCGCCTGCGGCCGATCGCCCGCAAGGTCCACATGCCGCCGGGCGTCTTCGAGCGCGTCTGCACCGAAGCGTTCGGCCAGGGCGGCCAGCACGGGACCACGGATTTCCCGAAGAAATTCCCGAGCGCGAAGAATGACGCCTGCATGCAAGGCGAGTCGTTCGAGGTCGTCGCGGGAAAGAGCGGCAAGAACCTGATCTTCGCGCATGCCGCTGCCATCGTCCATCTCGGTCAGATCGTAATGACGATAGAGCACACCCGCGAGGCGCGCGGAGAAACGGGGCTCGGCCGTCAGTCTTTTCGGCAAGCCGGCGGCGCCGACTGTGCGGAAACAAACCGCCATGCGATCCGGATGCAGACCTGCCGGCATGTCGTTCATCGGTAGCTCTCCAGCTGATAGGTTTTCTGCCCCCGCTGGCGCCAGATCACCGCTGCCAGGGCACCGGCGAACGCCACCACCAGGAATGCCAGGCCGCCGATTATCCACATCGCGCGCGATACGCTGGTTTCCAGAATCCAGAGGCCGAGGAAGGCGACCATCGGCTGCGTGGCCGAAGCCGGCTGCGAGGCAGGCGCGGCCACCGGCACGACAGACACCTTGTCATAGGAGAGGCCAGCGATACCGTTGGCGACCAGCGTCTTGATCTGCGGTACGAGCGGATCGATCTTCAGCCCCGCCTCATGCCGGATGAAGACCGAGGCGGAGGACGGCGAGGCTTCGCGGCGCAGCGGATCGTTGTCCGGCAGCACGATATGAATGCGCGCCGAGAGCACGCCGTCAATTTCCGAGACCGTTTTCGAAAGCTCTTCCGACAGCGCATATAGCATCTTGGCGCGCTCCTGCATCGGCGAGGCGACCAGGCCCTCCTGCTTGAAGACTTCGCCCATGGTGGCGAATGCCTGTTTCGGCAGCCCGGCATCCTCGAGCACGCGCACCGCTTCGGAGAAGCGGTCGCGATCGACGACCACCTTCATCTTGCCGTCTTCCTGCAGCAAGCGGCTCGCCGGAATGCCGTTCCGCTGCAGGGCCGCGACCATGGAATTGGCCTCGCGCTCGACGAGATTGGTATAGAGATCCTCCTGACAGCCGGATAGAACCAGCGCGCACAGGATGAGCGCCGCACCCATGAACCTGCGTAATAGCCCAAGAGCCATGGGAACGGCCAGGGAGCTGGTCAACCCCGGGATACGCGCGTTCATCACTGGCCGCGCAACAGCGTGTTCGCCGCGCCCGAGACTTGCGTCGTGCCGCGCACCACGAGCTGTGTCTCGATCGAGTGATCGAACATCATGCTGAGCGACTGGATCACCTTGTCCATCTGGCTTTGGTCAACCGGAATTGCCGAGTTCCGCGTCTGCGAAAGATCGGTCATGCCGGCACCCTTGGCGCCGGCGCTGACGAGCTCTCCGCCTGTCGCCTGCGGCGTGCGCTGCGTCAGGCTGCTCGCACGCTCGGCAAAGCTGCCGCTGCGTTCGAAAAAGCCCTTGAGGTTCTGCAGCACTTCCTGACCGAGCTGCGCCGGTCCAGCACCTTCCGGCAGAGCCTTGGCCTGGCTCGCGACGTGTTCAAACAGATTCTGGGTCGCCTGCGGCAACACATCCTGTACTGCTGTCGGCTGCGGCACGCCCGCAGCCACGATCGGTGTCGTCATGACTTTCGCTCCGAAAAGACCGCCTAATCCTCAGACGATTATTCGTCGGACATCGCCTCGTTGAGGATGTCGTTGGCGCGCGGCATGAGGATCATCTGGCCACCGATGGTGATGGCCCCCTCGATCATCATCTCTTCCATCTCGGGCGTCATCTCGCCGCTTTGCGCGTTGTTCACGGCCGCATCGAAAGCGGCCTCACCGCTGGACGTCGAAAACGAAACGGGGTCCACTCCGGAAACAGGGGGCGTTGCCATGCGTTGCTCCTCTTCTTTGGGCTGGGCGGCAAGCGAAACGCTTCCACCCGTCTCAAGGTCGAGCCGCCCGCACCTTGCGGGCAGCATTCTCATGGTCCGTACCGGACTGGTCGGCATCTGCCGGTCCCGTCGACACGACTTCCGTCATCACGCCGCCGCGAAACACACGCACGCGCGGGTCGTCCCCGGAGACGACTGGTTCGGGCTGCATGCGTTCCACGAGCTGTCCGACGACATTGATGTAAGCAGGTGGTCCTGACACGGTTATGACATTTCCGTTGCGTGCGGCGCGAAGCGTAAAACGCTCGTCGGCCAGACCAAGTTCGCGCATCTCACTCGCCACCACCTCGCCCCTCAGGCGACCCGCATCAAGAACGCGCGTCACGAATTCCTTGTCGGCGCTGACATGCAGCACGGAACCGTCGAAATACCAGGTCAGTCCGTTGGCCCCGGCCAGACGCTCCATGAAATCGCCGGCGGTCCTGGCTTCGATCCGCCCGCGCACTCGGCCGTTGACGGCATCGGACAGCACCAYGGGCAAACCGAGATTGCGTCCGAACTCGGTGAGCGCGACCCGTACGTCCTGATCGAGAACAACGTAATTATACGGGGAGTTGAACCATGTCGGCGCGGCATCGGCCGGCGCGGCAAAACTCGCCAGGGCAATCATCGTGCTTGCGGCGAGAGACAACCTTACGCCCGAAAAAACAGGCTTAGGCCGCCAGAAAACGGCGGCAGTCGTCTTCCACACTGAAAAAGGCGAAAACCGAAACCCCATGCCATAAGGCTAACGGATCGAACCGTCCGAATGAACCGGCCAATATGAAATTTTGATGAAATTTCACTGTCTCCGGAGACCTTAGACCATCGGGGCGAACTCAAACTTTGGGGCGCCTTCTGATATAAGATCGTGGCAGGAACCTGAACCGCGATGGTTTGATCCTGCCGCGCATGGCTCTCGAAGGAAGCTCCGCACGGATAGCCGCCTAGGTCAGGTTGGCTGTAAGCGCACTTCCGACAGTGCTAAGCTGGTAGCATGCAGTCTATAAGGGAGGCAATCAGGCGATGAGCTGGAAGTCGAAAGTGGTTGGGTGCTTTGGGAACACGGACTTTTCCTCACGCACTCTGGATGAAGGAAACACGAGAGACCTCATTCTCGAAGCGAAGATAGCAGGAGCCAGTTTCGAGGAACTCGAACGAGAGATGATCTGGAACCTATATCGCAGGGGCGCCACACGCGAACAGATGGATAAGCAGATCGACCACGCTCGCCGGCTCTGGTCTCCTTCGTGAGCGAGAGCAGGGCCGGCTTTAATCATTGAGACGTCCTGCAGGCATTCCTCCCTGCATGGCATAAATGCAGGTGCCTCGTCGCAATCAGCCGAAATCCGATAGGCGAAACGGCCGCCATAGTGAGACCCGTACCCAGTACATAACAGAACTCCCGTATTTTTTGGCTTGATCTTCCGCGGGTCTCTGTCTGGCTAGGCATCAGGGCGGACCGACAGCACCCTCTGCATCAACGCTACCTCAAAAGACCCTGTTGACTCATCCCTGAATGAGAACATAAATAGAACATTGGAGCCGCAATGCGGCGGTGCTCCCTATGAAAAGTTACAAATCAGAACGCGCTTCGGCGCGAAGGAGAGATCGTGCTGACGAGACAGCAGGAAATGGAAAAAGACGAAGCCCGCAACGCGCTGGAAGAAGTTCTTGCCTACCATGGAGGAGACGCCCTCGCCGCGGTCCAAACCTTGCTTGAGGACTGCCGCCACCTGCGTCATGAACTTGTACTTGCTGAGGGGGCGATGAGTGCCGGGATGACACGGGGCTGGCGCCCATCTTACGAGCGCAAATAATCGATGAAGGCTACACGAACCAACTCGAATAATGCCCCTCCATCCAGGCGAAAATTGCGACCAAAGTCCCACGCCAGATAAAGCATAGGTCCAACAAAGACACTCCAAGGGTTCGCGAATGGAACAGAGCTTTCTGAGAAATGTTCCAATTATAGCTTGCAGATAACTGGTTGCAAGCATGGCCAAACTCAGGAGAACGGCAATGAAAATCTTGAATACTGTTGTTGTATCTGTGCTCCTTGGAGGATCCGCACTTTCAACAACGCCGATACTTGCTCAGAGTAACTCTTCAGGCACGGAGCAAGGCGGCTCCGGAACCAAAGTCCTTCCCAAACAAGGACAAAGCGGATCGCAGACTCCTCCCGCAACGAGTCAGCCTGAAGCTCAGGGTCAAACGGGAACAACGTCACAAGGGCAAACTTCGACACCGCAGTCGGCCGAGGGCAATAGTCAGCCGAGTGAAAATCCGCAGTCTGAAACAACGACAGGCAGCGGTGGCGCTGAGTCCGGTTCTGGCGCAGCTTCCGGCTCTGGATCGGGGACAGGAACCGGTGGGAACGCTCAGCAGGAGCGATCCACGACATCGGGCAGTGAGGGGGGCACCACCGGCGCACCGGCGCAATCGGGCCAAAGCGATACCAGCTCAACCACAACAGAGACCTCCGGAAACGTGGAAATCACTACTGAGCAGAGGACGGAAATACGCAATGTGATCGTGGAGAGCGATGTTGAACCTGCAACTGTCGATTTCGATATCAATGTCGGCGTAGCGGTTCCGGAGACGGTGACGCTGCATCCGCTGCCACCTCGCATTATCGAGCTGGTTCCAGCCTACCGGAATTATGTCTACTTCATCCTTGCCGACGGTCGAATCGTCATTGTCGAGCCTTCCAGCCACAAGGTCGTTTACATCATCGCGTAGTTCTTCATCCCAATTCCCTTCGAACCTCGCTGGAACAAGCCCGAAGGGAATTGCCTCCGATCTGCTTTTCTGGACTACCTGAGATGAGAGGCTGAACACCTTTCATCGCAAAGCGATGATAAAGAGTGCGGATCCGCAAATTACCCATAGGATATTCGAGATTCATCCCGGGCTCAACGCAGCGCGTCGCTAGCTTGATCTATGTACAAGGGGCGCGATATCATTGTCTAAGAATGGCCATAGCATCTACGACTAATTGCGGAGTGCCTGCCGAAATGCTCGCCGACCACATCCAACTGCTTCAGCCGATCGAGCCGGATCAATTGGAAATATCAACGGCATAAATGTTGTAATGGGCGGGCAGATCCTCAGGAGCCACTGCCCGGCTGTTTTTGGATGCCGTCACCATCGACAACGACAAGTGGAACGGCCGCCGACACTTGGCCGTTGCTCATCCTTCGATTTCGCTTCGCCGGCCTTCCTCAGATATCCCAGTCGGACGATGCCACCGAACTGCTTGCCGCGGCCGACGCATCCTCCAGCGAGTATGCCCGGATATAGTCGACCTTGAGTTCTGCTCCGTCCTGCAGGGCAGCACCCGGAGTGCCCGCCGTACCGCCGACAGCAAGGTTCACCAGCATGTACATGGGGTCGTGCATGTCCGCCGGCGTATCGGCACGCGCGATCGCCACGTCGTCGAAATACCAGACGATCTGATCCTCGTCCCACAGCACGCCATATGTGTGGAACCCGTCCGTGCTCGGAACCTTGACGGCGCTCGTCTCGCTGGTACGCGAACCGGTCTCCTGCGTATGGACGGTGACGTGCACCGTATTCGGATCCTGGCCTCGCATCTCGACCACATCGAGTTCGGGCGGCCATGAGCCGTCCGCGGGCAGCAGCCAGAAGGCCGGCCACGTGCCCTGATCGGTCGGCATGTCGGCGCGGATTTCGAAGTAACCGTAGGTCTGGGCGAAGGAGGAATAGGTATTGAGCAGGCCGGATGTGTAGTCGTACCCCTCCACTTCCGCGCTGATCGCGTCCGGCGTCGGCGCTGCCGTGATCGTCAGCACGCCGTTGTCGACCGAGAACGGATTGACCGACGACGTCCCCGCATAGGAGGGATTGATGTACCACTGCAGCTCGCCGTTGTCGGCCAGCRTGCCGCCATGTTCGGGAGCCCACCAGAATTTCGCATCCCAGGTACCCTGGTCCCCGTTTCTCAACGACAGACTGTCGAATTCATCGGCAAATGTCAGCGAGAACCCGGAGCGGTCGAGCGTCAGCTGAAACTGGTCGGCGGTGAGCTCGGCGGCCGTCGTGTCGGCGAGAACGAGGCTTTCCCCCTCGCCCAGCGCGATCCTGAGATTGGCTCCCTCCTGGGTGGAACTGCCGACGATCTGCTCCAGCGACGAAAACGCATAGCCGTTCAGGCGGATCGTATCGTCGGCGCCGAAATCGGTGATGAGATCGCTGCCATTGCCGCGCGTGAATATGAAGGTATCGGCACCACCGCCGCCGGTCAGCACGTCGTTTCCGCCGCCACCGTCGATCGTCTGGCTTCCCGATCCGCCGGAAATGATATTGTCGATCTCGTTGCCGAAGGCGTAGCGGCCGTCACCGGTGACCCTCAGGTTCTCGAAATTCTCCGGAAGCGTGTAGCTCATCCAGGTATCGATGGTATCGACCCCGGCACCCGCGGCTTCGACCGCGCGGTTGATGTTCGAATAGAGATAGTAGATGTCGTCGCCCGTGCCGCCATACATGGTCACGTTCACGGAGCCGTCGCCCCAGATCGAGTCGTTGCCCGCCGTACCGTAAAGCTCCGGCCCGGAGCCTCTCGCGGAGAACCAGGCGCTTGAGGCGCCGCTATAGAAAAGCGTATCGCCGACGGCATTCTGTATCGATTGGGGCATTGTCTACTCCTTTGGTGATGGTCAATTTTCGAAGGCGCCCGTGCCTGCAACTTCTCCGGCACGGACGACGTTTGCGGCTATTCCTCCCTGAATGCGCGGGCCATCTGGTCGCTAAAGGGTTTGGCCAGATAGGCGAGAACCGTATGCTCGCTCGTGCGTATGAAAGCCTCCACCGGCATGCCGGGGACCGGCATCAGCTTACCGAGCCGCGACCACTCCGCCGGCGGCACCTGAACCCGGATGCTGTAGTAATTTTCGCCGGTACGCTCGTCGTTGCTCAGATCGGCCGCCACGCTCATCACCCGGCCCGTCAGCACCGGCGTGGTGGGCTGGTTGAAGGCGGAGAAGCGCAGTTCGACATCCTGGCCGACGCTCACCTGATCCCTGTCGCGCGGCGAAAGCCTGAGTTCCGGGGTCAGCGCATCGCGGTCAGGCACGATCCGCATGACGGGCTCTCCGGGTGTCACGACGGCACCGGCGGAATGGACGGCAAGCTGGTGAACGATCCCCGCTTGCGGCGAGCGGATATCGGTCTGCCTCATCTGGTCCTCGGCCGCGACCAGCCGCTCCGAATATTCCCCGGTTTCGGCCTGGGCCCGGCGAAGCTCGTCGGAGACCTCGCTACGGTGATCGTCACCGATCTGGATGATCTGCAGCTCCGTTTCGGCGATCTTTCCCTTGATTTCGGCCGCCGAGGCCACGAGGCTGCCGAGTTCGCCTTCGAGGTCTGCCGCCTCGCGTTCCAGCGCATAGACCCTGGTGCCGGGAATGACGCCCTTGGCCGCCAGCGGCCRCAGACTGGAAAGCTCCTTTTCGATGATGGTGATCGCCTTGCGCTTGCCCTCTTGCTGCGCCGTCAAGCCCTTGGCCTGCATGCCGAGCTGGCGTATGCGTTCGTCGAGCTGCGCCTCGCGGCCCTTTCGGGAGGAGCGCCGATCGGCAAAGAGCTTGCGCTCTTCCTCCATCACGCTCGCATCGGCCCCGGCCGGCGGCTCGGGGAAAGCGATCGTTTGCCTGCCGTCGCGTTCGGCGGTCAGCCGCGCGATACGCACCGAAAGCTCCCAGAGCCGTCTCGATACAATGGCGAAATTCGCGCGCATCTGCGTATCGTCGAGACGAATGAGCACCTCTCCCGCATCCACGTGGTCGCCGTTCTTGACGAAAAGCGCGGCAACCGTCCCGCCGCGCTGATGCTGGACCGGCTTCGGGTAGCTGTCGACGACGAGGGTCCCCGCGGCGATCACAGCTCCGCTGAGATTGATCGTGGCGGCGAGCCCTCCGAGAACGCCGACGAGCAGGATGATACCGGAGAGCGCCAGCATGGTCAGGCGGCGGATGGCGCGTTCAGCCAGAGGAGCGCGTGCCTTCATCATCATTCAGCCGCCTCCGCGCCGGCGCGAAGCAACCGGACTGCCGTGCCTGCGGCCTGAGCCGGCGCCGGTTTCAGCACCTTGTCCTTCGGGCCGAAGGCCTGCACCTGGCCACCGGCGAGAACCAGAACCTTGTCGACAGCGGCAAGCGCACTCGGGCGATGCGCGATCACCAGCGCGATCCCGCCGCGCGCCTTGATGCCGGCAACCGCCTGGACAAGTGCTGCATCGCCTTCCGCATCGAGATTGGCGTTCGGCTCGTCGAGAACCACGAGGAAGGGATCGCCATAAAGCGCGCGGGCAAGCGCGATCCGCTGCCTCTGGCCTGCCGAAAGTGCCGCCCCCTGCTCGCCGATCTCAGTATCGAAGCCATCCGGAAACCGGACGATCATCTCGTAGACGCCGGCCCGGCGCGCCGCTTCGATGATCTTCTCCGACGCGGCATCCGGATCGAACCGCGCGATGTTCTCGGCAACCGATCCCTGAAAAAGCGAGGCGTCCTGCGGCAGGTAGCCGATATGCTGCCCGAGTTCCTCCTCGTCCCATTGCAGCAGGCAGGCCCGATCGAGGCGAACATTTCCGCCAAGCGGCCGCCACAGACCGACGATCGCGCGTGCAAGCGATGATTTCCCCGATGCGCTGGGGCCGATGATGCCGATCGCCTCACCGGCGCTTGCCTCGAAGGAAACGTTACGGAGGATCGGTGTCTTCGAGCCAGGAGCTGCCAGGTGCAGGTTTTCGACCGAGACCAGTTCTTTCGGTCTGGAAAGAGCGACTTCCGGCCCCTTGACCTCCATCGCCGCATCGAGCGTCAGGAGCCGCAGCCAACTCTGCCGCGCGGCCACAAATCCGCGCCAGTGACCTATGGCGAGCTCCAGCGGCGCAAGCGCCCGGCTCGCCAGGATGGAACTGGCGATCATGATGCCACCTGTCGCTTCCTGGCGGATGACGAGGATCGCCCCCACCGCCAGAACCGCCGATTGCAGCATCATGCGGGCGATCCGCGAGAAGGTCGAAAGTGAACCGGTGATGTTCGTCGCGCGCAGGTGATTGACGAGATAGCGGTCGTTGATCCGCGTCCAGCGCGCGGCCAGACGATGGCCGAAACCCATGGCCGCCGCGGCGTCGCAATTGCGTTTGGCGGCTTCCGCGAAAGCGGAACGCTCGGCCGCGAATTTCGCAGCCTCCCGCGCCGATTTGCGCGACGTCACATCTGCCAGGATAGCGAGGGCGATAAGAAGCAGGGCCCCTGCCAGCGCCGTGACGCCGATCCATACGTGGAACAGAAAGCACAGGAAGAGGTAGAACGGGATCCATGGAAGGTCGAACAGAGCTGCCGGACCCGGCCCGGACAGGAAGCCGCGTAGGTCATCCATGTCCCGTATCGGCTGCAGACCCATCGAAGCAAGTCGGGCGCGCGAGGGAGCCGATGTAAGCGAGCGAAACACGGTCTTGCCGAGCCGTTCGTCGACCGACAGCCCGACCTGGGCGAGCAGCCTCAGACGGATGAGTTCCAGCGCGCCCAGGAATACGAAAAGCGTCGCAGCGATGACGATCAGCCCGGCAAGCGTGGGCATGCTGCGGCCGGGAATGACGCGGTCATAGACCTGCAGCATGAAGAATGAGCCCGTCAGGGCCAGTATGTTGATGACGGAACTCGTCAGCCCTATCCCGAGAAGCGCCGAGCGTAATGACGACAGGATGGTGAGCATGGAGGCACGGGGTGGATTTGAATCTGTTCCCGGCAATTGGGCCCTCGCTACTGATTGGTCGAAGGAACCGGATCACAGCCGTGGCGATGATCATGGCCCTGTTTCATCCTCAACCCTGCCGGCGGCAGAAGGAGAGGCTCGGGAGGCACAAGCGCGGCCAATGATGAAACAAATCCTGCCCGAGGCCAACCGCTCCATGTGCCATTCCTGGCCGTCGGCTGGACTATTGCGCTGCAGCATGAACGATAGGTGACAGTTTCAAGGCATTATGTATCGATTTGGGACGATGCTTCCAAACATCGGCAGGGAATCACCGTCCACTGAAACCGAAATGGGACGCATTTGCCGTTTACTATAATTTTTACGACCTAATTAACCTTTCGGTAGTGAATTGCCTCCGGGGGCAACGGAGATACAGCCATGCCATATGGAGCGATATTCATTGCAGCTCTCGCCGCCTGCATCCTCACCATCGCAGCGGTCAACGACGATGAGCCGATTGAACAAAAGCCTCGGGAACCCGGTGTCGCCCAATATCCCAACCCCTGATGCACCGATGATCCATCTTCCTTCCAGCGCGCTCAGCCTGGCCATGATGCTGGCGGCTTTGATGACGCCCGAGCGGGCGGCCGGTGCCCAGCCCTGCCGGGAAGAAGCCTTCGAAACGRCGAAATACGTCGTCTGCACGCTGGACCCCGCGAAAGCCGATCTGCGACTGTTCTGGAAGAATGGCGACGGCGAGCCGTACCGCCGTTTTTCAAGCCTGTCCGAAGCCGTGGCCGCCGAGGGGCGGACGCTGACATTCGCGATGAATGCCGGGATGTACCTGCCCGATTTCTCACCGATGGGACTTTACATCGAAAACGGCCGTGAGCTGCGGCCCGCCGATACGTCGGAGGTTCGGGGCTCGGCTGGCCAAATTCCCAATTTCTACAAGAAGCCGAACGGCGTGTTCTTTCTGGGTGAGACGGGCGCCGGCATAGTCGCGACGGAGGAGTTCTTGAAGCGCCGACCCAAGGCGCGGTTCGCAACCCAGTCCGGCCCCATGCTCGTCATCCGAAACAAGCTGCACCCGGCCCTCATTGCCGGATCCCAGGACAGAACCCGCCGGAGCGGCGTGGGGATCTGCGGCTCAGGCGGGGTTCGTTTCGCGATCAGCGAGGACAGGGTGAATTTCCATGACTTCGCGCGCCTGTTCCGCGACCACTTGAAATGCCCCGACGCATTGTTCCTCGACGGCGGACGAGGTGCAGGGATCTACAGCCCCGCCATGGACCGCAACGACTATTCCTGGCATGGCGGCTACGGCCCGATCTTCGGGCTCCTCGAATAAAGGCGAGACTGCGGCTAATCCCCTTCGACGCCCCGGCGCCAGTAGGACACGACCAGATGCTCGTGCTTTTGCAAACCGCGCTCGTTGCGGACATGCTTTCGGATGGCGCGGAAATCGTCGAACTCGCAACCGGCCCAGACATAGACCCTCTCTTCCCCGGAAGGGAACTCGGCTCCTTCCACGGCCGGCGGCAACAGGTTCGCCGTACCCGCCGGAATTCCCTTCCGCAACAGCCAGGTCACCTTGAGTCCGGCCGGGTGCCGGAGCGGCTGAACCTCGCCTTCGTCCGCTACTTCGATGAAAGCCGATCCCCTCGCCTCATCCGGCAGGGCCTCCAGCATCCGGCCGATCGCCGGCAATGCGGTCTCGTCGCCCGCAAAGAGATACCAGTCGGCGTCTACCAGACCGCCCCCGCCGGGCCCGGCGATCCCGATCCGGTCGCCGGGCCTTGCGCTTTGCGCCAGGCTGGACCCGGGACCCGCATCCGAATGAATGACGAAATCCAGATCCATCGTACCGGCCGTGACATCGACCGACCGCACCGTATATTTGCGGAAATCCGGACGCTTCGCCGGGTCGGGCCACTGGATGAGCCCATCGGGACCGACCGTCGGCCACTGGGGTTCCGCCGCATCCGAGCGTTGGACGAGAACGTTCAGATGCAGCGCATCCAGCGGCAAAAAGCGTTCCACTCGCTCTCCCTGAAGCGTCAGCCGGCGCATATGAGGCGTGACGTCCTCCACGGCTTTCACGGCCATGATCTCAAAATTGGGCGGACGGGAAATCTCATCGCCTGCCCCTTGCCAGGAAATGCGCGGAGACTGACCTTCGGCGAACTCGATAATGTGGGAGGCGATCGCCAGCCGGGTGAAATAGATGCCTTCCATGTCGGCCGCCTCGACATCGACCCGAATGGCCTCCCCGTCGGGAACGAAGCGTGCGCTGGAGGTCTTGAAGCGCAGCAGATGCGTGTCCCCCTCCTCCTCCAGTTCGGCATTGTGTTCCGTCATGTGCCGACAGACCGCCGCGATTACAATTTTCGGATCGGCGAGCTCGATGTGGGCCTGAGAAAAGAACCTTGCCACGTGCATCTCCGTTACTTTTGCGGCTGAGGTGTCGGCTCGACGCCGACGCAGAACGTCCCTTTCAGCGGGACGGCCAGAAAGCGGCGGTTGATCTCGTCGATTGTTCTTGCGGGATCGACATCCGTCATCGCCTCGGGATGCGCCCACTTGGCGAAGCATTCGAAGACGATGACATTCAGGGCCGAGATCGCGAGCTGATGCGAGACCGCGAAAGCGCGGCCTTCCCGCACCGCCGAGAGATTTTCGAGCAGGTTCCTGCTCGTGACACCCTGAAGCGAACGGCGCGCCGTCTCCTCATCGATGTCGCCGCCGAGAGCCAGTCCGCCCTGCGCCCCGAGATGGGGACTGCCGGTGCCGATATAGATGTCCGGATCGGAACCCACCACGAATTCCGGGCTGAGCTGGCTGTCGTAACCGGAGGCGATATCCGCGCCGATACTGTGTCCGCCCGCAAGCTCCAGATAATGGGAGATGCGATTGTCAGAGCCGGGCGTATAGCAACAGAGCGTGCCCGMATGCACGTCGATCAGAACTTTCGGCCGTTCGGCGATGCCGGCCAGGCGCTCGGCGACCTGCCGGTATTTTCCCCGCACAAAGGCGGAAAATTCGCGCGCCTGATCTTCCCTGCCGATCGCCTGGCCCAGGAGTTCCATGGAGAAGGCTGTCGCCTCCGCCGGGCCGCGCCTGGTGGTCTGCGGACTGTCGAGGAAAATCACCGGTACGCCGGCGCGCTCGAGCTGGCCGGCAATCTGCTCCCATTCCGGCTGCCAGAGACTGACAACGAAGAGATCGGGGCTGACGCCGAGGATTGCTTCAGCCGGAGCATTCGAAGGGACGACGCTGCCGACCTCCGGAATCGCATCGATTGCTGGAAACTTTTCCCGGAACGTCCGGTAGACGCCGCCGTCGATGCGACCAGGTCTTGCCCATCCGGCAATCCTGGTGACGGGATCGGGATCGATAAGGGCCAGATAATAGAGCAGCAGGCTCTCGTTGGTGACGATCCGGCGCGCCGGCGATGCGAGACGTACCTCGCGTCCCACCGCGTCCTTCAGCAGGATTTCGGCGCGCGCCGGCCCGATGCAGGCGAGCACCGCGATCACCGCCATCGTAAGCACGCTCATCGAAGGCGGGAGCGCCAGCAGCCGGCGCGCCCATCGGGAAACTGACAGGGCCGGCTGCGTTACCATGTGTATTTCAAGCTCGCGGTGATGGTCCGGCCGGCGCCGTAGTTGCAGCTTCCGCCGGTCAGGTTGAGGCAATGCGAGACATATTTCTCATCGAAGAGATTGCTGACATTCAGCTGGACCCTGGTGCCCTTGAAGGACGGATCGAGCGCGCCGAGATCGTATGCGGCGCCGATATCGACCAGCGTGCGTGCCGGGATACGCAGATCGTCCAGATAGGTGACGTCGGTCTGGTAGGACGACATGTAGCGGACACCGGCGCTGAGCGACAGGCCCTCGATCGCCGTCGGGCGATAGTTGAGCCAGAGGCTCGCCTGATGCTCGGGCAGGCGCAGAACCTCGTTGCCGACGGCGGCGGCATTGGTCGAGCGCAGAACCTCGGAGTCCGAATAGGCATAGGCGGCCAGAAGGTCGATCTCGGGCGTCAGTTCATACTTGCCTTCGATCTCGATGCCGCGGACGCGCTGCCTGCCGTCCTGGGCATAGGCGACCGGATTCGCCGGCCGCGGCCCGATCGGCGTCAGGGCATTTTCATGGTTCAGGTTGAAGAGCGAGAGCGTGATCATGCCGCGCCCCTCCGGCGGCTCGTACTTGACGCCGACCTCGAACTGTTCCGCCGTCTGCGCCTTGAAGGGATCGCCGGAGACATCCGTGCCCATCAGCGGCAGGAAGGCCGTGGAATAGCTCGCATAGGGAGCAAGCCCGTTGTCGAAGAGGTAGGTGAGGCCGGCACGCCAGGTGACAGCATTGTCCTCGGTTGCGACAGTGCGGCCATTGATCCGGTTTTCAGAACTGATATCCGACATGTCGTAGCGGAGGCCGAACGTGCCGAGCCAGCCGCCATAGCGGATCTGATCCTGCAGATAGAAACCGAGCTGGTCCTGTGTCTGCAATCCGGAGGCTGTTACCGGTGCTCTCGGATAGTCGAAGCCATATTGCGGATCGTTATAGTCGATGCCGGGAACGACGGTGCCCATGCCGGTATTGCCGAAATTGGTGCTGGAGAGGCCATGCACGTAATCGACGCCGAAAAGCGCGGTGTGGTCGGCCTCCCCCGTATCGAACCTGGCTTCGAGCTGCGTATCGACAGCAAAGGTCGACGTCCAGTCGTCGGAGATCGCCGTGACGCGGCTCAGATCGCTCGAGGGCCTGCCGGAAAAGGCGAAGGCCGGGTTGACCAGCACCAGATCCATGTTCTGGTCGGACCGGCCGTAACGAAGGTTCTGCCGCACAGTCCACGTCTCGTCGAAGGAATGTTCGAACGCGTAGCCGAGATGGAAGTAATCGCGGCGGAAGCCTCCCCAGTCCGGATCGCCGAGGAAGACGTCGCGCGGTATCTGCCCGGACGGATTGGGCAGCAGCGTACCGTAAGCGGGATAGAAGCGCGGATTGAAGACCGGATCGTCGTGCTGATAATAGCCGTAGAGCGTCAGCGACGTGTCGTCGCTCGGCGACCAGGTGAGGCTCGGGGCGATCATGAGCTGCCTGTCTCGCTCGTGATCGATCTGCGTCTGCATGTTTCTGGCCTGCCCGAGAAGGCGATAGCTCCAATCGCTCTCTTCGGCGACCGGGCCGGTAAAGTCGAAGGAGCCCTGCACGCCGCCGAAGCCGGAGGTACCGATTGTCACTTCGCGATGGGGCGTCGACTGCGGGCGCTTGCTCACCTGGTTGACCAAGCCGCCCGGAATCGTGCGGCCGTAAAGAACCGAGGCCGGCCCCTTGATAACCTCCACCCGCTCCAGTGAGTAGAGGTTGATGCTGGGCGTCGAATAGTTGATGGGATCGCCGGCGACCGGCAGGCCGTCCAGCCACATGGTTCCGTAGGCATTGAAGCCCCGGACATAGAGCCAGTCGTAGCGAAGGTCGTAGCCGTTCGGATCCGGATGGACGCCGGGAGTGTAGCGCAGCGCTTCGGCCACCGTAGTGACGCCCTGCTCTTCCATCTGGTCCCGCGTCACCACGCTTAACGCCTGGGGCGTCTCGAGAATGGAGGTATCGGTCTTGGAGGCGCTTCTGCTGCGCTTCGCAACGATCCCTTGATCGGGACCGGATGCGCCCTCGCCTTTGACGACGATCGTCTGGAGAACGGTCTCACCGCCTGCGGCCGCATCCGGCTCCTGGGCCTGAGCCGTGAAGGGCGTCATGCTGCAAAACAGCGTGCTTCCGAGAAGTGCCGCCCGCAGACGCTCCCCCGTCCACGATCCACCCGCTGCTCTCGAAGAATGCCGTTGCCCCTTGCCGTGCCCGTTTCCCACGATCTGCCACCCCGATCCATGCCAATGATAACTTGACCTGCTTCTTCAAGTTAAATACCTACTAGGACATGATCGGGGGTGGGAAAACGCCCGAACCTTTGCGGAACAACAAGAAACTTTTGTTGGACATCGAAAMAAACGAAAAATTCACCGGAACGCGGGCGGATGCCGTAGTGATATCGGCCGGTGGAGTATTGGGGCCATGAACGACAAGCTGGCGCACGGCAGGGCGGATATGCGGGCGGAGCGCGATCGCACGCGGCGCTTCCRGGTCTGCGATTTCCTGCGCAAGGACGGCGTCGCCATCGCCAGTCCCGACGACCGGCTCCTGCCGGACGACACGCTGGTGGAAGGGGATTTCCTGCATGTCGAGCTCCGGCCGGGATTGTTCCTGCATTTCAGTGACGTGACGGAAGAGCGACCGTTCACGGCGACATCCGTCCTGCCCGAGGGCTTCTCCTGCATCTTCTTCATGGACGGAATGGTCGATCTGACCCTCGGCGACCGCGGCTTCCACTTCGCCGGACAGAGAAAGAACGCGATGACCGGAACGGCCATCATGAGTGCCCGGTCGGAACGTTTCCAGCGGTCCTCCAGGCGCCGTCAGCATCTGCGCCATGTCGTGGTATCGGCCTCGCCGGAATGGCTGGATTTCGACGGATTGACGAAGTTCGCCAGCCCTGCCCAGGGAAGGCGGCTCTTGAACGATCACCTGAGCGAGCATCAATGGGTGCTGACCCCTCGCACCGTCGAGCTGGTGCGGCAGATCCTTGAGCCGAGCCCGCTTGCGCCTCAGCTCCACAATCTCTTCCTGGAAGGCCGCGCGGTGGAGATCGTGGCGGAGAGCCTGGCCGCCACGCTGCGGACGGAACCAGAACTCGATAGGTCGGCGCTTCTGACCCGCCAGGACCGCGTCAAGCTGCAGCGCGCCGCCGATCTCATTCGGGAAAACCTCGATGCGCCGCTCAGCGTCGACATGATCGCGCGTGGAGCGGGCGTCAGCGCCAGCGGCCTGCAAAGGCTCTTCCGGATATCGGAGGGCTTAAGCGTCTTCGAATATGTGCGGCAGCAGCGGCTGGAGCGGGCCTACGCGCTTTTGAAATCCAACGAGGCGACGGTGCAGGAAGCCAGCGGCATTGCCGGCTATACCAATCCCGCGAACTTCGCGACCGCCTTCCGCCGGCGCTTCGGGCTGACCCCTCGCGAGGTCGCCCGCCCGGCTGTCACGACCGAGCTTGGTTGAACCGCCAGGCTTTCTTTCAGAATGAGCCGCGACGCTCGCGGATCAGCTTCAGCCACGGGGCCGCATGGAAAACACCCATCAACAAATACATCGTGGCCATTCCGCTTAACGGCGACGAGTGCGTATCCGAGCATAGCATTTCCG
This sequence comes from Rhizobium sp. LCM 4573, assembly GCF_001854865.1. Lineage (GTDB taxonomy): Bacteria > Pseudomonadota > Alphaproteobacteria > Rhizobiales > Rhizobiaceae > Neorhizobium. The sequence goes on from NZ_MDDW01000011.1 coordinate 25,129, forward strand.
CCGAGTGATCGCCGACGACACCGGTCAGCAGCGCCATGATGGCAAAAGTCGGCGAGGCTGCCAGCGGCAGCCAATCCGCCCCGCGGATCATGGTTTCATGCTCCCGTTCTGGTTCCGGAACGCCGCCTCTCCCGCGTCCGACACCTCGACCCACTTTTCGTCGGGAGCGGCATCTTCGACGTAGCTGTCGTGCCAGTTCCACCATTTGTAGGTGGGACTCTGGGGATAGCCCTGCGGCGAGTCCTCCCACACCTCCTGCCGGCCAAGCGGCGTGATGTCGAGGTAGTTCCAGGTGCCCCCCATCTGCTCGTCGCCGCGATTGTTGATGAAATAGGTGCGGAACACTCGGTCACCGYCACGGTAGAACACGTTCGTGCCATGCCACTCGTCCACACCGAAGTCCGCATCGAAGCTGTCGGTGATGGTGAACCACGGAATGTTCCAGCCCATACGCGATTTCAGCCGCCTGATGTCCTCCTGCGGCGCCCGCGAGACGAAGACCAGGGTGGTATCACGGGCATTCAGATGGGCCAGATGGGCAACCTGGTCGGYCACCATGGAGCATCCGCGGCAAGCGTGGTCGGGCCAGCCGAACACGCCAGGCTCGAAGAAGGCGCGGTAGACGATCAGCTGGCGCCGGCCGTTGAACAGGTCGAGCAGGCTTACCTTGCCCGCCGGCCCTTCAAAGGCATATGCCTTCTCCACGGCCGTCCACGGCATCCGCCGCCGCTCAGCGGCCAAGGCGTCACGGGCGCGAGTCTGAGCCTTTTCCTTCACGAGGAGCTGCTGGCGGGCCCTCTCCCACTCCTGCGACGATACGACCGGTGGCGTTTGCATGGCGGGCTGTCCGCCTTTCCGTCCGTTCCCGACTGGTGTAGTCATGATGTCGATACCTCCTGATTTCGCGAATTCCTCCTGCGACGCCGAAGCGCCTTCAGTGTGGGATAATTCTGGCATCGGAAACCGAACGGCGGGAGTAACAAGTGTGACGGGATTGCGATGGACTCTCTGATCACGGCCGCGGCTTATTCTCTCGCCGCAGGCGATCCTCTCTCCGCATTGAAGAGGGTGGCTCTGCGCGACGATGCACCCGCGCTGGCGCTGCGCGGCATCGCGATGGCGCAACTCGGCGATCTTGTTCGAGCGAAGGATCTTCTCAAGCGAGCTGCCCGGGCGTTCGGCCCGAAGGATGCGGTCTCCCGTGCACGGTGCGCGGTCGCCGAAGCCGAAATCGCTCTTGTGTCACGAGACCTTACATGGCCCGTCAAGGCGCTCGACGCGGCGCGAACTGTGCTCGAACGGCGCGGCGATCGCGCCAATGCTGCCCATGCGGGGTGTCTTATGGCGCGTCGGCTGCTGCTGATCGGCCGCCTGGACGAGGCCATGCAATTGCTCGCCGGCATCGACCCCGCAGCGCTCACCCCGGCCCTGAGAGCGACCTACGAGCTCGCCGCGGCAGGCATCGCAATTCGGCGCCTGCGAACGAAGGCCGCACGCATCGCACTCGCCAGGGCCGAGCACGAAGCGCGGATTTCCGGCATTCCCGGCTTGATGGCGGAGGTGGAGAGCCTCTCCCTGCTGATGACTGAACCGGCCGCACGCGTGATAGCAGGCGGAGAGGAACGCCATCTTCTGTTGGAAGAGGTGGAAGCACTGCTGGCTTCCCGTGCCTTCATCGTCGATGCCTGCCGTAACCTTGTAAGAAGCGATGGAACGGTCGTCTCGCTTGCAACCCGCCCGGTTTTGTTTTCCCTTGGTCGAGCGCTTGCCGAAGGTTGGCCTGGGGACGTCAGCAGGGATTTGCTCGTCAGGCGAGCCTTCCGGGCGAAACAGGCAGATGAATCGCACCGCGCTCGGCTTCGGGTGGAAATCGGGCGGCTGCGCGCGGAACTCGGGCCGCTTGCGGAGGTGACCGCCACGGATCAGGGCTTTGCCCTCTCCCCGAACCTCGCGGGTGAGGTCGTCGTGCTGGTGCCGAACGCCGAAGAACAGCATGCCGGAGTTCTCGCCCTTCTCGCCGACGGCGAAGCCTGGTCGAGCTCGGCTCTGGCGATTGCACTTGGCATCAGTGCCCGCAGCGTGCAGCGCGCACTCGAGCAGCTTTGGAAGGTCGGCAAGGTGCAGTCGTTCGGGCGGGGACGCGCCCGCCGCTGGATGAGACCTCCGGTGCCCGGTTTCCCGACAACACTGTTACTCCCCGCTCCGCTGGTGAACGGCTAGGGTCGCGGTAGTCTCATGATCCACGGAGTATCAAGATGAAGACCTCCAGTGCAGAAATCCTCCACGAATATGGCCCCTTCCCCGGGGTCGATGAGGTGCATGGCGTCAGCTTCGATGGCCGCCTCGTCTGGTTCGCGTCCGGCGACAGGCTGAACGCGCTCGACCCGGCCAGCGGAAGTGTCGTACGCTCCATCGATGTCGCCGCGCATGCGGGAACGGCGTTCGACGGCCGGCACCTGTTTCAGATCGCCGAGGACCGTATCCAGAAGATCGATCCCCAGACTGGTACTGTCCTTTCCAGCATCCCGGCACCGGGAGGCGGTGGTGATTCCGGCCTTGCCTGGGCGGAAGGGACGCTCTGGGTCGGCGAATACCGTAGCAGCAAGATCCACCAGGTCGATCCCGATAYGGGTACCGTCCTGCGCACCATCCAGTCCAATCGCTTCGTCACCGGGGTGAGCTGGGTGGACGGCGAGCTTTGGCACGCCACATGGGATGGTGGCGGGAGCGATGTCCGGCGGATCGATCCGCAGTCGGGAAGGGTCTTGGAGAAGCTCGACATGCCGCAGGATGTCGGCGTGTCGGGGCTTGAGTCCGATGGCGCCGACCGGTTTTTCTGCGGCGGGGGAAGCAGCGGGACGGTGAGAGCCATCCGGCGGCCGCGCCGTTAGCCTGATGAATAGGATGAAGCAGATGCGCAGCTAAAACTGAGCGGAGAGGTCGTCAGCACGGCTTTGCCGGGCACCGGTTCTCGATTTTTGAAGTGCATCCAAGAATGCTACCACAGCGGCAGAAAGAGACGAACAACGCGGAAAGGAGCAGCGGCGATATGGATAGATTGTTCGTACCAGTGCTTTGCCTGTTCTCCTTGGCGATGATGCTCGCCTATATGCAGCTGGAACGTGATCACGAACGGATCGACCGGGATACGGTTCTGCTCACCAATCACTGGACGAGCGAGGTACGGCGTTGCCACCGCTCGCAGAATTCCGAACTGACCTGTCGACCAACAACTTTGGAGCCGAGGCCGTGGTATCTGGCGCTCAGCCCTTTTGACAGCCCTTCGGAGCGCGCCGCAAAAAAAGACGACCGTCGCAACCCGATCATCGATATCATTGTCTACGGTAGCATCGGGCTTGCCATGCTTATCATTTTCGCCGGACCGCTATGGGATTGGCGCACAGACCGAAACAGCACCTCCAAAAACGCTGATGGCGGATCTATGTCACATGGAAACGCAGGTTCCGACGACGGTGGCGGCGGCGGAGATAGCGGCGGTGAGGGAGGTGGGGGCGGTGAATGACCTGGAAAGTTGTAGCAATAGCGTTCATATCGCGGACTTTGCGAGCTATGTTCCTTCTTGGATTTTTGACGAGGCCTTTCATGCAACATGTTGCCATTCGCGTATTTTGGGCGTTTCCGTCGGTGCTACTCTCACATCCGATCCAGCCGCCGCTTATGAACTTCCTAATGACGTTCTAGAGGCGGTGTGACTTGCGTACTTGTCGGCAGTATCCGTTTTTGTTGGTCATCCTCCTGGGATTGAGCACTTCCGCATCGAGCTTCGAGCTTCCGCGCGATCTGCCGGCACGCGAAGAAGGCCTTTGGGTCATCGATCAGATCGGAACGATAAGCGACGGCAAGACCACGTTCGATATCCAGAAGATCTGGAACATCTGCCTCGATGCCAAGGCCGATCATGCGCTCCATGAACTGGAACTGCGCGAGCAACAGGCAAGTGTTGCCAGTCACAATGAAACCTGCGAGGAACCGCAGTCCAAGCTTTCGGATAATAGCCTTTCCTGGACGATGCATTGCTCCGGCCCCTCGCCGATCGAGGATAAGATAGGAAAGACCTATATCCAGCATTCCACCACGTTCCTGGCCAGCGACGAGGCCCGCTCCGAATCCGTCATTGTCAACCGTGATAATCTCATCCAAAGCCGAGGCAGCTTCGTTACACGGATGAAGCGTCTGGGTGCCTGCCAGGACTCGTTGCAGCCGGGCGACATGATGCTGATGCACTGGCGAGTGAACGGCGAGGAAACCCTGAAGGGTCGCCAGAGCCGGAACATCTACAGCGAGATCGCCAACCATATCGAGTTCACCAAATCTCGACTGGCACAACAATAAAAGAACAGGGTGTCAGGCGCGCGGGCTTTTCCGGCTCCGTCGTCCGAACCTGCCTGTCTGGTTCCCATCAGGAGACGTTCAGCTCTCCCCCACCACTGCCGACACCTCGCATTGCCCCGCTCCAGATGCTGCCCCTGTGTAACCGGTAAGCGTCATGGAATATGAATCGATCCAGGCAAACGCTCGAGAGGAGGCTTCGTATGCCACTTCCGGAACGTGACGGATTGTTTGGATATGACCATGACGAAATGTCGGGTAAAAGCTACAGTTTGTGAAGTCGAAGGGCCTGTTTGGATGGTTGGTAATCAGAGAAAGGCCAGGTTAATCACGTGCCGGTTCGTTGAACCAGAACAGGGCAACAATTGTGCCGACAGGCATGAACCAGGACACGAGTTGAAACCAGCCGCTTCTGTTCGTATCGTGCAGTCGCCGTGTTGTGACTGAGAAAAACRGAACCATTGTAACGACCAGCAAAATCGTAACAACAAGGTCCGGGAGATTGAGCCGCGCCAGCACGAATAGCAGCAACACATAGAAAAGCATTGCATACCAGAATTCCGTACGGCTCGCCCTGCCCTTGAAATCAAAGTATCCGGTAAAGAATCTGCGCACCGCAGTCGGAAAACTGACAGGCGAAGCCGCCATACCGAAGCGGTTAGGGCCTTGTGGTTTGTTCTTATAGGAAACTACAAAAACAAAAAGCAGCGAAATCAATATGCCGAACGCGAAAATCCAAAGCATTAATCTAAAATCTCCTTTTTTCTAACAGACGGTTGGGAAGTCCATAGTAAGTCGGGGATACCGTCAAGGGACTGCCTTCACTGGCCCTCTTCGGCTACTATTTTCTCAGCTGCAAAAGTTAAACAAGCTTTTCTATCGATTAGCGGTCAGCCCGCTCTGTTTCCAGGCGGTGATCGTTTACCGCTGATTGGCCAGCTGAGAGAATTTCCGGACACCATGCAGGTAGAAGTTCAGCCCTGAGAGAGCTTTCCGAAACACTCGATGAGCCACTGGATGAAGACCTTCAGCCTGRCACTCTGATGTCTGCCGGGAGCATAGACGACATGGAACGGCAGCGGCGGATGGCTCCATTCGCCCAAGACCTCGACGAGTTCTCCCGACTGCAGATAAGGCCGGAGGAACGGTCTGAGGTTCTGGCCGACTCCCATTCCGGCCAAAATCATGGCGATCTGGCCATTGTCCTCATTGGCGGAGAATTGCAGGTCGCCGACGAGGTGCCGGTGACCGGATTTCTCGAATGCCAGCGGTTTCAGCCGGCCATCGGCGTGGGAGAAGAAGCCGACCGTGACATGATTGCCGGCAAGGTCTTCCGGAGATGCCGGCGTGCCCATCCGCTCCAGATAGGCCGGAGAGGCGCAGGTCACGAATTCCGCGTCGAACAGATGCCTTGCAATGAGGGTTTCGTCGCCGATCTCCCCTGCCCTGATGGCGCAATCGACCCCTTCCCCGATGATGTTTGCGGGCCGATTGCCGATGCCCAGTGCGATGGAGATATGCGGATACTGCCGATGGAAATCCGGCAGATGCGGGATGAGCACATTCTGCGCGAAAGTAGGGTGGGATTCGATGCGAAGATGGCCCCTTGGTGTCAGCTTTCTGCCCCGCACGGCGCTGTCGGCTTCATCGACCTCCGCCACCAGGCGCGCGGCATACCGGTAGTATTCCTCGCCTTCGGCGGTCACCACGATATTGCGGGTGGTCCTGTTCATCAGCCTTGCGCCCAGATGCCTTTCGAGATCGGTGACAAGCTTGCTGACCGTTGAACGCGGCACCTGAAGCTGGTTGGCGGCGCCCCGGAAGGACCCCGCTTCGACGACTCGCACGAATGCCCGCATCGCCAGGAGCTGATTCACGATATTCCTCTTCTGATCATTGTCCATAATTTTGGACAGAGATACTATAAATCTACTATTTTGTTCCTGTTTTCAATCACCAGCTATGTCCTGTCCCAATCCGAATTCCCGACAGGAAAGAGTGAGATCATGACAATCGACCCGAAAAACATTCTGCGGCTGAACCTGCCGCAATGGCAGGGTGGGGATCACCCCGATTACAGGATAGGCGCGCGCGTTCTTGCCGCGATTGCGCCTGAGCCGCAGGGGCCGGAGGAAACAATTGCTGTGCCCGAGGCGCCGGACGCCTCGCGGCCGGTCGAGCAGGGCATCGTTTCACGCGAGCCGCTTCTGGACCAGCTTGCCGCGGCGAGATCGGCGATTGCGCGGCACAATCCCGACGCCATCGTCACGCTTGGCGGCGACTGCCTCGTCAATCTCGCGCCCACCGCATATCTCAGTGAGCGATATGGCGAAGATCTCGCGGTTCTTTGGGTGGACGCACACCCCGACGTGATGACCGCCCAGCAGTTCCGGCACGCCCATGCACATGTGCTCGCCATGCTGATGGGGATCGGCGATCCGGACTTCGTGGCCGCCGTGCCCAAGCCCGTGAAGGGAGACCAGGTTCTTTATGTCGGCCTGACCGAAACCACCCCCTACGAAACCGATTTCATTCCGAAGCATGGAATGACGCGCCTCAGCCCAGAAGATCTGGCCGGCTCCGCTGAGCCCGTACTGCAATGGCTACGCGCTTCGGGCGCGAAGAAGGTCGCGGTGCATTTCGACCTGGATGTGCTCGATCCCTCGCTCTACGATTTCCTTCTCTCGCAGGATCCCGATGCCCGGCCGAATACATATGACGGCGTCGCGAAAGGCCGGATGCGCTTCGAGGAGGTGGCCAATATTCTGAAGGCCGTGGACGCGGAAGCCGAGATCGTGGGGCTGGCGATCGCCGAATATATGCCCTGGAGTGCGATCAAGCTTTCGAAACAGTTGCGGACGCTCCCGCTCCTCGGCAATCGGTGAACGGGCCTGGAATGCCGGCGATCTTTCGACGTCCGCCGGTATTCCAATCCATCCGCGCCTCAGATATTGCGCCGCTTGCCCTCGATGAGGTCGAGCACCTTGTTGGCGGCATCCAGCACATTGGTGCCGGGGCCAAAGACGGCGGCGACGCCGTGTTCCATCAGGTAATCGTAATCCTGCCGCGGAATGACGCCGCCCACCACGACGATGATGTTTTCCCCGCCTTTTGCCTTCAGCGCCTCGACGAGCTGGGGGCCGAGCGTCCGGTGGCCGGCGGCAAGCGACGACATGCCGATCACCTGAACCTTCTCGCGGATCGCCAGGTCGGCCGCCTCTTCCGGCGTCTGGAAGAGCGGGCCGGCAAGTACATCGAAACCGATATCCCCGAATGCCGAGGCGATGACCTTGGCGCCGCGATCGTGCCCATCCTGGCCGAGCTTGGCGACCATGATCTTCGGCTTGCCGGAAGCCTTTGCATAATCGGAGAGCCGGGTAACGACCGATTTGTATTCAGGGTCATCCTCGTAGGCCGGGCCGTAGATATCACTCACCACTTCCGGCAGGGCCGAATGGTCGCCAAAGGCTTTGCGCATCGCATCCGAAATTTCACCCACGGTGGCGCGGGCGCGCGCCGCCTCGACCGCTGCTTCCAGAAGATTACCCTTGGCCGAACGGGCGACCTCGGCCAGGGCAGCAAGCGTTTGCTCGACCCGCCTCGGATCGCGCTGCCGGCGCACCTCCTCCAGCCGCCTGATCTGGGCATTGCGCACGGCGGTGTTGTCGATGGCAAGGATATCGAGCTCGTCCTCGTTCTCCAGCCGGTACTTGTTGACGCCGACGATGATCTCCTCGCCACGATCGACCCGCGCCTGACGAAGCGTTGCCGCCTCCTCGATCATCCGCTTCGRCAGGCCTTCCGCGACCGCTTTCGTCATGCCGCCCAAGGCCTCGACCTCCCCGATCAGCGCCCAGGCCTTCTCGGCCAGTTCGTTCGTCAGGCTTTCGACATAGTAGGAACCGGCGAGCGGATCRACCACCCTGGTCACGCCCGTTTCGTGGCTCAGGATGAGCTGCGTATTGCGGGCGATACGGGCGGAAAAATCCGTCGGCAGGGCCATGGCCTCGTCCAGCGCATTGGTGTGCAGGGACTGTGTGYCGCCGAGAACGGCGGACAGTGCCTCATAGGCCGTGCGGATAACGTTGTTGTAAGGGTCCTGCTCCTGCAGCGAGACGCCTGATGTCTGGCAGTGGGTGCGCAGCATAAGCGAGGAAGCCTTCTTCGGCTCGAACTCCTCCATGATGCGCGACCAGAGGAGACGCGCGGCGCGGAGCTTTGCCGCCTCCATGAAGAAATTCATGCCGATCGCGAAGAAGAAGGAAAGCCTGCCGGCGAAATCATCGACGTTCAGGCCCTTGGCGAGTGCGGCACGCACATATTCGCGCCCGTCGGCCAGCGTGAAGGCGAGTTCCTGCACCAGCGTCGCGCCGGCCTCCTGCATGTGGTAACCGGAGATCGAGATCGAGTTGAAGCGCGGCATTTCCTTCGCGGTGTATTCGATGATGTCGGCGACGATCCGCATCGAGGGTTCCGGCGGATAGATATAGGTGTTGCGGACCATGAACTCCTTCAAAATGTCGTTCTGGATGGTCCCGGAAAGCTCGGCGCGCGAGCAGCCCTGCTCCTCGCCGGCGACGATGAAGGAGGCAAGGATCGGGATCACCGCGCCGTTCATCGTCATCGAGACGGACATGTCCTTGAGCGGAATGCCGTCGAAGAGGATCTTCATGTCCTCGACCGAATCGATCGCCACGCCCGCCTTGCCGACATCGCCCTCGACACGGGGATGATCGCTGTCATAGCCGCGATGGGTGGCGAGATCGAAGGCGACGGAGAGGCCCTTCTGGCCGGCGGCAAGGTTGCGGCGGTAGAAGGCGTTGGAGGCTTCGGCTGTCGAAAAGCCGGCATACTGGCGGATCGTCCACGGCCGGCCGGCATACATGGTGGCGCGCGGACCGCGCACGAAGGGCTCGAAGCCGGGAAGCGAATCGAGGTGACCGATCCCTTGCAGGTCCTCGGCCGTATAGAGCGGCTTGATCTCGATGCCTTCCGCTGTATGCCAGGTGAGCGTTTCCGGCGAAGCCTTCAGCTCCTTTTCGGCAAGCCGCTCCCAATCTTTTATGCTCTTGTCGGTCACCCGTTTCCTCCTCGATGCGCCTTTAGACACGCGCGCCGCCGACGCCGTGTTTATTTATAGTGTTCGGACAGGGCGCTGAAAGCTGCCTCTTGTATCATAAAAAAGTAGCACCTCTCAGCGCCCCGTTCGGCGGTTTATGCCCGCGACTTCGCTCTCTCTGCCGTGGCCGCGCAAGGGACATTAAGGCGAAGAACTTGCCGTTTTTAGGCCGAACCTTCTCGCCACCCATTCACTGACGCCACCATGTGTGCCGCACAGGCACGCCCGGCGCGCTCTTTCGGGCATCAGAGGCGGCTGGCCGGTCCGTAAACCAAATCCGCTTCCCCCGTGTCGCCGGAGGGAGACCATTTTCCGCGGACCCGGATCATGAGGTTTTGCGTCTTGCCCTCATGACCCGCGCCGGTTCCGCCTCGCCGGGACGCCTCCCGGTGTATCCGTGACGGAACGGACAAAGCATGGCAGAGGAAATGGACGCGGGGACGATGGGAGATGAAATTTTTCGCAAGTCCCTGATTTGCCTTGACCCGGACCTGATTTGTTTCCCCGTCTTCCAGATTAACCGAAGTGCTACCCAGTAGTATTCATGCCTCCATGAAGGAGTGGCTCTCATGTCGGTTAAAGCCTCCGTCTCCATTTCAGATCAGCAGGAATCCTTCGCACGAAAGCTCGTCGAAGAGGGCCGTTATGCGAGCCTGAGCGCCGTCGTGCAGCGCGGGCTGGAACTCGTTCGCGAAGAGACGGAGTTGAAAGACGCGGAACTGGCAGCGCTGCGAAATCTACTTGCACGCCGCGCCGAAGGCGAGTTCGTGACGATGGAAGAGAGCCACCGGCGTATCGAAGCGACGATCGCGGCCAAAAAGGCAACCTATGGCCTATGAGATCGTGCGCTCGACGGCGATCGATCTCGATCTCAGCCTCATCCTCGGCCATCTCGTCGTTTCCTACGTAACTCTCGGCGATCCTCCCGCGCATGCTTTCGAGCGTGCTGCTGAGCGAATCCGTGCGATTGAGGCAGATATGGAAACCTTAGCGCGCACGCCGCACGAGGGAGCGCTCTGGCCGCAGATCGCACCTGGATTGCGGCACGTCACGAAAAACAGGACCATATTTTATTTCGATGTCGACGACCCAAATCGTATCGTGCGCGTGCTCGCCATTTTCTTCGGCGGCCAGGACCATCAGCGTCATATGTTGAAGCGGTTGATCATGCCTGAAACCTGAGGGGCCGTTCACCCGCCACGCGTCATCGCAATGATGGCATCGGTATCCAGGCCCTTCCCGGCATGACCACGGAGCCTTTGAAAGCGGCTGGCCGGCTTCTTCTTGTCTGCCCTTATCAGGACAACGCTCCCATCAGGCGCCCAATGGAAATCCACTTTGCTGCCGGGAGCAAGCCCGAGCAGATCCCGAGCCGCCTTCGGGATTGTGATCTGTCCCTTTGCCGTAACCGTCGTCGCCATTGTTCCGACCCTATAACCGGATGAAGTATTACCCGGTGGAGAGCGAGGAGCAAGAACTCGCGGCATCATCCAATAAGCTTGAATACCAAGCCATCATGTGCCATCTTGATGGCGTAACCCCTGCATTATCTTCTCCAGAAGGAGGCAGATATGGCCGAGCCACAGCTTTCCGTCCGCAGCTCGAAGGCACGCGACCTTGCACATCGGCTTGCCCGCCGTGAAAACCGGTCGATCGCCGATGTTGTTGAACGTGCGCTCGAAGCATATGAGATTCGTGAAGCGGGCCGTGAGCCTGCTTCTACCTTCTATCGTCGGCTGGCCGCGCAAGCCGGCACCGACATCGATCTCGAAGCAGCCATTCGCGAAAATCGTCACCCTCATAAGGGCGTCGATCTTTGATTTTCCTCGATACCAACGTTGTTTCCGAGACTTTGAAAAAAGAGCCGAGCGACGCAGTGATCGCTTGGTTGGTTCGATACGATGCCGAACTGGCACTGCCTACCGTAACGATCGCGGAGATCGCGTTCGGCATCCAAAAGATCAGACCCGACCAACGCGCGGAACGGCTGGATCAAGGGTTGTCAGACTGGCGGCGTCGATTTGCCGATCGAATTTTCGGCCTGACTGAGGAGGCCGCGCTGGCCTATGGGGATATCATGGGCGCTGCTGTTCGTCAGGGACGCGGGATGTCTGCGCCTGACGGCATGATTGCTGCGATTGCACGGGTCAACGGTGGCCGCTTGGCTACCCGCAACCTGAGAGATTTCGAGACAACAGGGCTCAATCTTATATGTCCCTGGGACTTCTGACACCTCAACCGCCCTATTCGAACTCCATGATCAGCTCGTCGACAGCTAGGCTCTGGCCGGCTATGGCTGCGACGCGCTTGACCACGCCCTGTCTCTCGGCCTTCAGGACGTTTTCCATCTTCATCGCCTCGACGGTTGCGAGCGTCTGGCCGGCCTCGACCTGATCGCCTGCCTTCACCGCGACCGAGGTAATGACGCCCGGCATCGGGCAAAGCAGCATTTTCGAGGTATCCGGCGGCAGCTTGACAGGCATCAGGCGCGCAAGCTCGGCGACGCGCGGGGAGCGGATCCGCGCCGTTACATCCATGCCGCGCCAGCGCAGCCTTATCGCGGTGCCGACGAGATCGACCTTCACGCTCATCGCCTCGCCATCCAGCTGGAAGGCCGCATGGCTCTGGCCCGGTAGCCAACCGGTGGCGACCGAAATGCGCGCGCCGTCCGAGAACGTGACGGACGTGCCATCGGGAGAAATTTCGAGATCGGCGGCCAGTTCGAAGTCCGCAAGCGTGACCACCCATTCCTTTCCCACGACGCGGCGATGATTGCCGATCGTGCCGGAAATTTGGACCGCGCGCTCCTGGAGCACCTGGTTGATGAGGACAGCGATGGCAGCGAGCTTGCGGGCGGCGGCCTCATCCGGGTGCGCACCAGAAAAGCCTTCCGGGAATTCTTCCGCGATGAAGCCGGTCGTCAGCCGGCCGGCGCGGAACCGCTCATGTTCCATGACGGCCGAGAGAAACGGCAGATTGTGGCCGATACCTTCCACCTCGAAATCGTCAAGCGCCGTCGCCATGGCATCGATCGCTCCCAATCGATCGGGAGCCCAGGTGCAGAGCTTGGCGATCATCGGGTCGTAATACATGGAGATCTCGCCGCCCTCGAAGACGCCGGTATCGTTGCGGACCACCGTGCCGTCTTCCTGTCGGCCTTCGGCAGGCGGGCAGTAACGGGTGAGCCGGCCGATCGAGGGCAGAAAATTGCGGTAGGGGTCTTCGGCGTAAAGCCGGCTTTCGATCGCCCAGCCGGTAAGCTTCACCTCGTCCTGGCCGAAAGACAGTTTCTCGCCGGCGGCGACACGGATCATCTGCTCCACGAGATCGATGCCGGTGACGAGTTCGGTCACCGGGTGCTCGACCTGAAGGCGGGTGTTCATYTCGAGGAAGTAGAAGTTCCGGTCGCCGTCTACGATGAACTCTACCGTGCCCGCGGAAAAATAGCCGACCGCCTTCGCGAGCGCCACGGCCTGCTCGCCCATGGCCTTGCGGGTCGCTTCGTCGAGGAAGGGCGACGGCGCCTCCTCGATGACTTTCTGGTTTCGCCGCTGGATGGAGCATTCGCGCTCGCCGAGATAGAGCGTGTTGCCGTGCTTGTCGCCCAGCACCTGGATTTCGATATGACGGGGCTCACTGACGAATTTCTCGATGAAGATGCGGTCGTCGCCGAAGGAGGACTTCGCTTCGTTCTTCGAGGACTGGAAGCCTTCGCGGGCCTCGGCATCGTTCCAGGCAATCCGCATGCCCTTGCCGCCGCCGCCGGCGGACGCCTTGATCATCACCGGATAGCCGATGGAAGAGGCGATCTTCACCGCCTCCTCGGCATCCTCGATGAGGTCCATATGGCCGGGCACGGTGTTGACGCCGGCACCGGCTGCGATCTTCTTCGAGGTGATCTTGTCGCCCATGGCCTCGATCGCCTTGACGGGCGGACCGATGAAGGCGACGCCTTCCTTTTCAAGCGCCGCGGCGAAGGCGGGGTTTTCCGAAAGGAAACCATAGCCGGGATGGACGGCATCGGCACCGGTCCTTCGGATCGCATCAAGGATCTTCTCGATGACGATATAGGACTGGCTGGAAGGGGCAGGCCCGATATGTACCGCTTCGTCTGCCATGCGCACATGGAGCGCATCGCGGTCGGCATCCGAATAGACGGCGACCGTGGCGATGCCCATCTTCTTCGCCGTTCTGACGACCCGGCAGGCGATTTCACCACGATTGGCGATAAGGATTTTCTGGATCGCCACCGTTACACCTCAACACGTCTTCGAACGATTCCGGAAAGCTCTGGCGTGCGACCTTTTCGTCGATCATCAGCAGCGCCTCATAGGACAACGGATCGAAATCCTTCTCCGCGGCCACGACCTCACGGCCGAAAAGCAGGTTCAGCCGGGCGGCATCGAGATTGCCGCGCTCGAAAGGCTCGGCCCCGAAATGATGCCAGAGCGCATGCAGGAAGGCGGCATCGATGCGATGTTCCTTGGTATCGGGCCGGGCACGTCGAGGCAGAGCCTTGATCGGCGTCACGCCCTTCGGATTGGCGCGGCGGATGGTGAACTGGATGCCCGTGCCCGGCATGCCGGAGGGAAAACCGCGATGTTTGGTCATCTCGGGAAGATTTGCCATCGGTTACGCTCCTTCCCTCACAACGGTATCGTGTCGTGCTTTTTCCAATGCGTCGTCACCTGCTTGTTCCTGAGCGAGGCGAAGGCGCGGGCGATACGGCGGCGCGAGGAATGCGGCATGATGACCTCATCGATGAAGCCGCGCTCGGCCGCCACGAAGGGATTGGCGAAACGCTCCTCGTATTCCTTTGCGCGTGCGGCGATCTTTTCCGGATCGGAGAGTTCCGAGCGGTAGAGGATTTCAGTCGCGCCCTTGGCGCCCATCACCGCGATCTCCGCCGTCGGCCAGGCATAATTGATATCGGCGCCGATATGCTTGGAGGCCATCACGTCATAGGCGCCGCCATAGGCCTTGCGGGTGATCAGCGTCACCATCGGCACGGTCGCTTCCGAATAGGCGAAGAGGAGCTTGGCGCCGTGCTTGATAACCCCGCCATATTCCTGCGCGACGCCCGGCAGGAAGCCCGGTACATCGACCAGTGTCAGGATTGGGATCGAGAAGGCGTCGCAGAAGCGCACGAAGCGAGCGGCCTTGCGGGATGAGTCGATATCCAGGCAGCCGGCGAGCACCATGGGCTGATTGGCGACGACGCCGACCGTTTGGCCCTCGATGCGAATGAAGCCGGTGATGATGTTGCGGGCGAAGGCTTCCTGGATCTCGAAGAARTCGCCCTCGTCGGCGATCGCATGGACAAGCTCCTTCATGTCGTAGGGCTTGGCTGCACTATCGGGGATGAGGCTGTCGAGGCGGTTTTCGAGACGGGCCGGATCATCGTGGAAAGGGCGGACGGGTGGCTTTTGACGGTTGTTCAAGGGCAGGAAGTCGAAAAGACGGCGTACCGCTTCCAGCGTCTCGATGTCGTTCTCGTAGGCCGCATCGGCGACCGAGGATTTCTTCGTATGCGTGCCCGCGCCGCCGAGTTCCTCGGCCGTGACGATCTCGTTGGTGACCGTCTTCACCACATCCGGTCCGGTGACGAACATGTAGGATGAATCGCGCACCATGAAGATGAAGTCGGTCATCGCCGGGGAATAGACCGCGCCGCCGGCGCAAGGCCCCATGATCACGGATATTTGCGGGATGACGCCGGAGGCCTCGGCATTGCGGCGGAAGACTTCCGCATAGCCTGCGAGCGAGGCGACACCTTCCTGGATGCGGGCCCCTCCGGAATCATTAAGCCCAATCACCGGCGCACCGACGCGCACGGCCATATCCATGATCTTGCAGATTTTCTGGGCGTGGGTCTCTGAGAGCGAACCGCCAAGCACGGTGAAATCCTGGGAGAAGACGTAAGTTTGGCGGCCGTTGATCGTGCCCCAGCCGGTCACGACGCCATCGCCCGCCACCTTCTGGCCTGCCATGCCGAAATCGACCGCGCGGTGGGTGACATACATATCGAACTCCTCGAAGGAGCCTTCGTCGAGCAGGACCTCAATGCGCTCGCGCGCCGTCAGTTTTCCCTTGGCATGCTGCGCGGCGATGCGCTTTTCGCCGCCGCCGAGCCTTGCTTCCGCCCGCCGCTTCTCGACCTCACCCAGAACTGCGCGCATTGTTCCTCCTCAAGATTCCCGATCTTTTAGCGCTTCACCCCGGCGGAGAAAATCGCTGAACGAGCATATTCGCGAAAGTATAAGAACTCAGATCAAAAATCGCCGAATTGCAAGCGGGCGGCGTGGGCGAGTGAGATCGCCGCGGATCAGATCACGCCCCAGGCCCGAAATCTCCCCCTCCCCGTCAGCTCCCTGAGGTTCAGCGCACCGGCGATCTTAAGCGCGCCCTGCGGCGTCACGCCAAGCGCCTCGGCGATCATCCCGGCAGAGACCATCGGCTTCGAAAGAACGAGATCGACCAGTTGCGGGAGCTTTGAGGAGGCACGGCGTCCGGCGAGTCGGTGCCGCATCTGTTGGCGGACCAGAAGGAGCCGGTCATGCTCCTTCAACCCCGCCTCCGCACCTGCAGCGATCCCATCGAGAAAGGCGAGCAGCCGGTCGTTGCGGTCACGGCTGGCCCGGCGCTCGCGCGGGATGGCTTTCAGCCCGAGATTAATCGTTGCGAGATGCGCAATGGTAATGCCGGCCTCACGCAGCATGGCTGCGGCAAGCAACCGGCCGAGCCACGGGGCGTGCTGCAGTACCTGCAATTGGTTCCAAGCGTCGAGCAGAAGCACGGCGCGCAGCATTGGCGGTAGGCCTTCGGTTTCAAGAAGCACGGCGCGCCATTCCTCGATGCGTGCATCCTCATCCCAATCCGGCTCGTAGACCAGCGGATCGCGCTCCCGCGGGGCCGATGGCGTCGGTGGGGCCGCAGCCAGCGAAAGCAGGGCTTCGCTTCGRGCGAGCACGGCGTCGATCTCGGCTAACTCCCTGGCGAGCGGATCATCGTCCTCCTTGTCCCCGGTTCCCGCTTCTTCCGCAATCAGCGGCGCGACCTCTTCGACCGCAGCCAGCGGAGCACTCGATCCGATATTCCCGCGGCCACGCAGCTGCCGCAAACCTTCGGCGCTGAGGGCCCAGCCGGGAGGATGGACCAGAATGCGCCGACGGGTTCTGAGCACATCATGAGCAATGGTCAGCTCATGCGTCGGCGCACGAATGCCCATGCCGGCATCGTGGAGGACGATATCCTCCAGATGCACGAGTTCTCCATCGATCCACAATGAGGCGCAGGCATCGGCGAAATCGGCTCGACTGATACAGCCTTCGCGCAGATCGGTTCGGTTCAGGCGCTCATCAAGCCGCGCAAGCGCGGCCGTCGTGGCCGCCACCGGTGAAATCAGGCTGTGCAGGGGCAATTTCGCAAGATCGTAACGCATTGAAGTTGTTGTAACTGATTTGCGTTATGAAAGCGAGCGAGCGGTTTTGTTTCGTCACCGCACGTTAACCATGTCTGGCCTTTATAGCTACGATTGCTAGTTTATCGGGCTCTACGTGCCACCCTTGCTGGAGATCAGCAACTGCCGGTCGGCAGGAACAGGGGCGCCGCTGCAGGCGCGAATCTGCATGCTCGGATTATAGACCAGGCGCATCGCTTCCGCCATAGCCCCGGCATCGCCCTCCCCTCTTCCCATCCCGATGAGCGGAAACCGGTTCGCCGAACGCACCGGCGCTAAGGGCCGTGATAGCTGCGACCGATCGTGAAGACAGCTCGTCGGGCTTGTCGCGTGGGTTAAGCGGGAACATACGTCAATCTGATCACGTCCCTGCCAAATCGATCGCTCGTCACGAGGCGCWGCGGCGGCCGCGGGCCGGCGAAGTAGGGCTTGCCACCGCCAAGCACGACGGGATGGACGTACAGCCGATATTCATCGACAAGGCCAAGGTCGGCAAGGCTTCGCGCCAGTTCCGGCCCGGAAACTTCAATCATCCCATCCAATCGTGCCTTCAGGCCGCCTATCGCCGCTTCGATGTCATCCGCGACAAGAGTGGCGTTCGGACCGACGGACTTCAGTGAGCGCGACACGACCCATTTCGGCTGGCTTCGCCACGCCGCCGCATACTCATGCTCCTCCTGGCCCCACTCGGGATGATCTTCGTCCCAATACCGCATCACCTCGTACATGCGGCGACCGTACACGCTTCCGGCCAAACCGCGCACGTCATCGATGAAATGACGAAAGAGCGCGGGTTCGGGCGCAAATGCCATGTGATCGACATACCCATCCAGGGATTGGTTCAAGGCATACACGAGCTTCGCCACAGCAGGTTCTCCTCCCCACATCCCAAAGGCTCGAGCCGATGCTACGCAGAAATGAAGTTGGTTACAATCCGGCCTCCTTCTTCGTGGCCGAACTCTTCTGGTCTTCCCGGTACCCGAAGCCGTGGCTTGATGCCGATCGATGACCAGTGTTCTCAGAGCATGGTCGGCTCATTCCAAGCATGAGCAGAACAGCGCGCCGCGCGGCGGAGTTGCCACCTGGCAACTCGCCGTTCAGCAATGACAATACGCGGCTGATGATGGCGCTCTACTTCATCCTCGTCACGATCGGCTGGGGCTATACCGAGCTCTTCAACGGCCGGGCCGCCTTCTCCCATCTCGGAGCCTTCACCGCGACGATCATGTCGGCCAACTCCAGTCGCGTCACTCGACACATCTTCTCGAAGACGCGTCCGGCATCAATGGGCGAAAGGGCGCAGTACGGCTCGGCCGGGAATCCTTCTGCAAAAAGACGCACGACTGCCGGTCGCCGAGGCAATCGAAGGACCACTGCCATGATGACCTTGCAGCAGCAGTTGCCAGGTGGCAACTTTCTGACTTTGTCGCTTCAATTGCCGACAAAAAATCAAAACTTACGAAGAAGGGAAGAGTGGCCCGGGCGGCACATACCCCACCGCACCCGGTTATCAAATGAAGGGACGCGCGACGACAACGCGCCGAAAGAACAGCGGTTCTCTTGCGGTGCTTGAGAAAGCGAGACTGCTGGTCGGCGCTGGTATTTTCAGGCGAGCAGGGCAGTCTAGTCACACTTGAAAATCCCTTTCGGGATGGTTAACCTTTCATTAACCCTAATTCCCTTGCCAAGAATCGCGACTCGCGGCATCTTCCCTACGAAATATTCATCCATTACGGAGAATTATCGTAGTTATGGCGAAGGCTCGTAGTCAGTTCTCCCCAACACTTGCACCAAAGCGTTCGATGACGGAGGTCATTGCCGGCGACGGCGCCGCTCTGTCCCAGGAATTGCAGGCCATGCGTCAGGCGCTCTTTCCGCCAGTATCGCAAAAGACGCTGCGGTCCTTCTCATCCGTGGAATCGGCCAAGCTGATCGGCATCGCCGATGCCTATCTTCGACAACTCTCGCTCAATGGCAAGGGGCCGCAGCCAGCCATCAGCCCCGGTGGACGACGCTCCTACACCCTCGACCAGATCAACGAGATTCGTGCAGTCCTCGATGAGAATTCCAAGGGCAAGCGCTACGTCCCGCACCGCCGCGGCGATGAACATTGCCAGGTCATGGCCGTGCTCAATTTCAAGGGTGGCAGCGGCAAGACCACGACCGCTGCACATCTGGCGCAATATCTCGCCCTTCAGGGCCACCGCGTGCTTGCCGTCGATCTCGACCCGCAGGCTTCTCTGACTGCGCTGCACGGCTATCAGCCCGAATATGATATCGGTTCCAACGAGACCATGTATGCGGCCGTGCGCTATGACGAGCAGCGCCGCCCGCTGAGCGAGGTGGTCCGCAAGACCTATATTCCGGGTCTCGATCTCGTTCCCGGTAATCTCGAACTCATGGAATTCGAGCACGACACGCCCCGCGCGCTTGCCGAGCGTTCCGCCGAACCCTTCTTCGGCCGCGTGGCTTCCGCGCTCGGCACCGTTTCCGACAATTACGACGTGATGGTGCTCGATTGCCCGCCGCAGCTCGGTTTCCTGACGCTCGGCGCGCTTTGCGCCTCGACCGGGCTCCTGATCACCGCCCACCCGCAGATGCTGGACGTCATGTCGATGTGCCAGTTCCTGCTGATGACATCCGACCTCCTGAGCGTCGTCCAAGATTCCGGCGGCGACCTCGACTACGATTTCATCCGCTACGTGGTAACGCGCTACGAACCTTCCGACGGACCGCAGACGCAGGTGGTCGGCTTCATGAGATCCTTGTTTCGCGAGCGCGTCTTGACCAACCCCATGCTGAAATCCACCGCTATTTCCGATGCCGGCCTTTCCAAGCAAACGCTTTACGAGGTCGGGCGCGAGAACTTTTCCAAGAATACCTATGACCGCGCCATGGAATCGCTCGACGCGGTCAACGGCGAAATCGAAAGCCTCATCAGGCAGGCCTGGGGGAGGACGGCATGAGCCGGAAAGACACTCTGAAAGCAATGTTATCCCGGCGGGAGCAGGAAGAGTTGCCAGCTGGCAACTTGAACGATGCCGCGTCCCGGACCGACCCTCCGGAAAAATCGCTGCAGCACATTCGTTCCGGCGCGGTCGGGGCCATGAGCCGTTCTCTCGGCCATATAGCCAACGCCGCCGATCAGGCGAGGGCATTGATCGCCTCTGGTTCGGCCGTGGTGGAAATACCGACCGAAAAGATCGAAGGCTCCTTCGTTTCCGACCGCTTGCCTGATGAGGGCGAAGACTACCAGCGGCTCGTCGAGGCCATTCGGGAATCCGGACAGAAGAGCCCTATCCTCGTCAGGCCTCACCCTTCAATGCCGGACAGATACCAGATCGCCTTCGGTCATCGCCGCGTGCGGGTGCTCGCATCGCTCAACCGCCCGGTCAAGGCCGTCGTCCAGAACCTGACGGATGAAGAGCTTGTCGTCATCCAGGGCCAGGAAAACGCTGCCCGTTCAGATCTCAGCTATATCGAGCGTGGGCTTTTTGCGCTTGCTCTCGAAGAGCGCGGCTTTGACCGGCGCGTCATCATGTCCTCGCTCGGAATAGAGAAAACCCAGCTTTCGAAGCTGATGAGCGTCGCGCATTCGCTGCCGCGCGCATTGATCGAGGCGATCGGCCCGGCGCCGAAGGCAGGCCGCCCCAGATGGATGGCACTCGCCGAGCGTCATGCGGAAGGGAAGAACGAAGCGGCGCTCACGGAACTCCTGCGAAGCTCCCGGTTCCGGGACGCAGATTCCGACAGCCGCTTCAGCCAGGTCATGGCTCTGCTCACCGTTCGAGGCGCAAAGCCGAAACCCGAGACGATCAAAAGCGAAGCGGGAGCAAAGCTCGCGTCCGTCGAACGGAGCGGAACCAAGATCAATCTCATTTTCGATGATCGGGCAGCACCCGCTTTTGCCGATTTCGTCGCCTCGCAGCTCGAGCAGCTGCATCGCGATTACCTTCAGAGCCGTTCGGTCCCAAGGGACTGAGACGCCGTAGTCAAACGCGTTCAACCCGCAAAGGAGCAACCCGCAAAAGAAAAAGGCCCCCAAGCGACCGAAGTCGTGGAAGCCTTCCTCTGATTTGTAGCAAGATCGAGAATCGCATTTCCACGAATCACAGTCAAGAGTCTTTGGCACCGTTTTGGTGAGCGAATTTCTTTTGCCTATGCATAGGTGAAGGAAAATGGAGAGTGGAACTGTCACGACGCCTTTCGGGCGGCGGCCGATATCGCTTGCCTTCCTGGCAAGTCAAATCCAAGCCGGGGATATCGAGCCTGGTTTCCGGCGCAACAAATGGAAGCTTTTCAGGGCGGTCTGCGAGGCACGCCCATCTCTCGGCGTAACCGATCGGGCGCTGACCGTTCTCGACGCGCTCTTGAGCTTCTACCCCGATGAGGAACTTTCCACAGAGCGGGGCCTCGTCGTCTTTCCCTCGAATGCACAGCTTTCGCTTCGTGCACGGGGCATGGCCTCAGCCACGCTGCGGCGCCATCTGGCCATTCTCGTCGGCGCAGGGCTGATCATCCGCAAGGACAGCCCGAACGGAAAGCGTTATGCGCGACGCGACAGGGCAGGGGAGATCGATGAAGCTTACGGCTTCTCGCTTGCGCCGCTTCTTTCCCGCGCCGGCGAAATCGAAAACCTCGCCGCGCAGGCTGTCGCCGACCGGCAAATGCTCCGAACAGCCAAAGAGCGCCTGACGATTTGCCGTCGCGACCTGACCAAATTGATTACCGGTGCCCTCAACGAAGGCCTTGCAGGCGACTGGCTCAGCCTCTCGAGGGAACTCAACAGCCTCATCGAACGGTTTCCGCGCGTTGCCAAGCTCGACGCCCTGACGCCGATCCTCGCCCAAATGGAGGAACTTCGCGACAGAGTGCTCAAGCTTTTGAATGAACAACTAAAAACGGAAAAAATGAGCGGCAATGAGTCCCAGAGTGAGCGCCACAAACAGGATTCAGAATCCTATTTCCCTTCTGAATCTGAACCGGTCCGCAACATGGACAGACCACCTTCCACCCGAGAGCTTCGCGCCTCCTCCCCCGAAGAACCGGATGTGGCCAACGATACTTCCCTCGATGACGAGCGCCCCTCTTCCGGAAAAGTACAAGACTTCAAATTCTCTCTCGAAACCGTCAATCGGGCATGCGCGGAAATACAGGCCTATGGTCCGGGCGGCGAAATCCGCAACTGGCGGGATCTCGTCGCGGCGGCGGCGGTCGTWCGCTCGACACTGGCGGTGAGCACATCGGCTTACGAGGAGGCAAGTTCGATCATGGGAGCGCAGGCAACCGCCATCGTCATGGCCTGCATCCTCGAAAGAGGAGAATGCATCGGTTCGGCCGGTGGATATCTAAGGCACCTCACGCGCCGGGCGGCCAAGGGAGAATTCGCTGTGGGTCCGATGCTGATGGCATTGCTGCGCAGGCAAGCTCCGGCGAAAGTGCTCTCATGAGGATCGAATGATATCCATGGGCAATCGATGCCGAAAATAGCGGTCATGCGGTAATGAAACCAAACGCTCTTCTGAGTTTCAGATGCGTAACACTCGCCAATGACATCAATGGAATATGATTTCATCATTTCGTGATTCCATACCATTGCTGCCGGAGTTAAAAGCGGCCTCTTGGCCTTTATTCGGATCTCGATTGAAGAGAGAGTCCGAAACCTCGGCACACACACCACTTCATCTTGGGTGGGGCGAGCCGTCAAAAGGAGGCCAGTGCGCCTGCAACCAACGCACTGAGAATGACGAAGGCTGCCGTGATGGAAGCGAAGAAGGCGCCCAAAAGCCTGCGGCAGGTTTGCGCATAACTGGATCCTCCTTAGGAGCGAAATAACAACAAATCGAATGGACTATAAGTTTCATCATCAGAGACACTCCAGAGTGCTGGAAGGCGTGACCATTTGGCCAAGCTGGTCTGGTGTCCAGCGACGGTGCCGGTGGATCATCCGAAAGTTAGTCGGGGCACGAGTTCGTCCTGGTTGAGAAGCGCGATGCGGCTGCGGCAGGGATGGGCATAGATTCCGGAATCGTATGCCTTGGGGAGGAGACCTCAGTCGCGAGCCGAACAGTTTCATCGCGCGACTGACGCTTCGAAGGCTTCGCGGTCTCGGCGATGGCCACAATCTCCCGGCGAAGCGCTATCTTCTCGATGCTTGAACGCCATTAGCAGCGCGCCGGTGTAAGCGCTCGCGCTGCGTGTTCCCATAAGCTCAGTGTTCCGAGTAACTGCGAAGCATCATGATTGCCAAGTTCTTATCTTCGCCCTACCTCGATGAGGTCAGTTGACCGGCTCCAGTTTGGCGACTTGGAGCCTGGGGTCAGGAGGCCATCTTGCAAAATGAGCCCGGCGGCCCTCGTCGCCTCTATTCCATTCCGCCGTCGGCACCATCGCGGCTGCCGGCCTTTGCGAGCGTGCTTGCAGTCATTGCTATCCTCTATTTTGCGAAGGAAGTACTTCTTCCTCTTGCAATCGCGGTGCTGTTGACATTTGCGCTCGCTCCCATCTCATCGCGACTCCGAAGGCTCGGACTTCCGCGAATCCTGGCGGTAATCACCACCGTCGTGCTTGCCTTCCTTGGCCTGACCCTATTCGCTCTTGTGGTGGCCGGACAGGTCGCTGAGGTTGCACAAAACCTACCCGCCTACCAAGGCAATATCATCGGTAAAATCAGAGCCCTCCAGGAGAGCGGAACCGACAATGGCATCGTGCGGCGTCTGACCTCGGTCGTCGAGAGCGTCGGTCGAGAAATCAACGATGCGGGGCAGAGCCGGGCTACTCCAGGCGGAACTACGGGATCAAGAGAACCGTTGCTCGTCGAGATATTCACGCCGAGCCGGCCGATCGAAACGCTTACAAGTCTCATTAGCCCCCTGCTTGGTCCGATTGCCTCTCTAGGTCTCATCATCATCGTCGTCATCTTCATGCTCCTGGAGCGAGAAGATCTCCGTGATCGCTTTATCCGACTTGTTGGCTATGGAGACCTACACCGCACGACCGAGGCGCTCCAGGAGGCGGGCAGCCGCGTTGCGCTCTATCTTCTTATGCAGTTGGTCGTAAACTGTGCCTATGGAATACCCTTGGCACTAGGGCTTTGGGTAGTGGGTATTCCCAATGCCGTGCTGTGGGGGATGCTCGCCATCGTTCTAAGGTTCGTGCCTTATATCGGGCCGGTGATTGCGACAGTACTGCCACTTTTTCTGGCATTCGCAGTTGACCCAGGATGGAGCTTGGTGCTGTGGGTCGCAGCGATATTCCTGGTGCTGGAACTGACCAGYAATAATATTGTAGAACCGTGGCTCTATGGTTCCCGCACCGGGCTCTCTCCGCTGGCCATCATTGTAGCCGCTATTTTCTGGGCATGGCTCTGGGGCCCGGTGGGCCTTATCCTATCGACGCCACTGACCGTGTGCCTGGCGGTCCTGGGTCGGTATGTGCCGCAGTTCGAATTTCTCGAAGTCCTATTCGGCAGCGAACCGGTCCTTGATCCGAAGGAGCGCCTCTACCAAAGGCTGTTGGCGGGTGATCCTGACGAGGCGACCGATCAGGCGGAGGAAATTCTCGAGGAGGACTATCTGGAGGATTATTACGGCAAGATTGCCATTCCCGCCCTTCTGCTCGCGGAGCGGGACCGTCGTCGAGGCGTCCTGACATCCGGGCAGATGGAGCAGGTATACGAAACAGCCACTACCTTGGTCTCAAACTTGGAAGAGATCGCGCAGGAAGAAGAACAAGAGGAAGAAGACGGGGAGGAAGCCAAAGCACCCAATGGTGGATCGGTAATCGCTACCAAGGAGAGGAACGCGGATGACGAGGAATTGCCAGACGGCACCGGTAAAACCGTCGCATGCCTTGGGGGCAGAGGCCYTCTTGATGACGCTTCCGCGGCGATGCTGGCTCAGGTGCTTCGGGTGCAAGGAGCGGAAGTCGTGATGGCAAGGCACCTTGATATCGCCAATCGCCGAAGCCGCGATCTCATTCCAAAAGAAGCGAATGCCATCGTTGTTTGCTTCCTGAACGAAGATTCAGCCAAGCATGCTGGCATACTGGTGCGTAGGTTCAAGCGAGCCTATCCTGGCTCACGAGTGGGGGCAGTGCTGTGGTCCGACAGCGAGGACCAGCGACCATTGTCGACACATAAGGAAGCAGACTTTACAGCCTCCACGTTGACTGCTGCTGCCCGTGAGGCGCTCTCAGAGGCCCCGTTGATCCCTGTGGCAACTCCTCGAAAGCTCCATATCCGCACTCGACGGTCTGCAACACGGCCGCCGGCTCCATCCGCCGACGCAAAGACATAGGTGTGGATGCATCCGAGCCGCCTCGCCGACCTGCCCGTCTCAAGGCGGCAGTCGGTTGCCCGGCGTCGAGCGATGTGTATCTCAAGGCTATTGAATGGCGAGGGCAACGCATTGCCCGATAATAGATTCATCTGCTTGTAAGCCTTAGTTCTGTCGAAAGGGGTCTTTTTCTCGGCATTAGGTAGCAAAGACCACCAAAAGCAGCTTAGACATCTGAATTGCTACAGAAATTACCGGCGTTATGGAGCAAGTGCCACATGCGTCAGGCGGCGTTAGAAGTGGCAATGCGCCCACGTTGTCGCCTCTACCGACCCGGTTTTACCAGTGTTTCTGGGGTTATCAGATGCAGCCGCTCGTCTTCTTGCGCCAAACTCTCGACATCGCTTGAAAAACCACTTCTACTGAAAAACAGGTAGTGCCTGCCCGTCGCTCCTTCCCCGTAAGTCGTTTTCTCGGATCGCTCACGCAACAATCGGACGTGGCCAAGGTCGATCACGCGCGATCGCCATTTGCATTCGCCATAGAAAAATGCACCATCCAACAATCGCCCCGCGAGATCGATGTCGAAATCGGCGTGACCCCAAATCTGGCCAACCTCCTGCGTCGGAACCGCAAGGACCTCCTGCAGATGAAGCCTTGCAAATTGAAGGGCGATCGGTTCGAACGCAACCCCCATATATTCGGAGAACCGAGGCTCCACGACGCGGTCGTAAACCTCCTCGCCAAACCCGCTGCTGATCGCGCTCAGGTTTGGTCGCACGAAACGATGCCAGAACGACATCAGGCTGTCTGCAACGCGATAGCGGCGGTTTCGGCCCTTTTCGTCGGCATCCAGCGATTTCGAATTATCGATCAAATCAAGCGCGAGCAGTTTTGCCAGGTACGGTCCAATACCGTCCGCTTTGACACCCAGTCGATTTGCGATCTCCGACTTAGTGTTGCAACCGTCAGACACAGCCGCAACCACGCTTGAGTAAAAGGACGGCTCTCTGAGTTCGGTCTGCAGCAGCGTGTTCGGTTCGTCGATCAGCGTGCCTGTCTCTGTGAGCAAGAGTTTGATGACGTTGTTGCGGAGCGGTTCCTGAGCGTCGCAAAGCTGAAGATAGTAGGGAATGCCGCCGAAGATCGCATAGGTTCTGATAATGTCGTTGGCCGTGTACTCCGGGAAAAACTTGGCGACATCGACAAGGGGCARGGCTTTCATGTCGAGCGACAGGGTTTTTCGCCCGTAAAGCGGGTTCCGTTCCGCCAACAGGTCTTCCATTTGAGAAATGGCAGAGCCGCAAAGGATCAGTTTCATCGCCCCATCTGCAAGCGCGCCGGAATCCCAGAATTTCTGCACGATCGATGGCAGTGTTGGCTCGTTATCAAGCAGATAGGGAAATTCGTCGATCGTGACGATCAATCCCGGATGCTCGCCGGCACGCTCGGCAACATAGTGCAGTACCCCCTCCCAGCTTGACAGGGCTTCGAGCTGTGGCTTTGATCCGATTGCCTTTCCGACCTCGGATTTGAACTGCTCCAGGTTCAAAAGTGATGAGACGCGGGTAGCCTGAAAGTAGATTTCCGGGCGGTTCTTGGCGGCCTCCCTGAGGAATCGCGATTTGCCGATACGCCGTCGGCCAAATACGATGATGAGGGAAGGTCGTTGCGAGTCCAATTCGGTCCGCACCAGCTTGAGTTCACGTTCGCGCCCGAGAAACTGCATATGCTTGCCTTTTGGTAAATATAATTACCTTAATCGTGATTACCTTAATCGTGATTACCTTAGTTGCGACCCCATTGTCAAGTTCTGCGCGCTACGGGCTCTCCAAGCCTTCTCCAGAATGTCAATTTTTCCTCAGGCAGCAGGCAAGCCTATTCTCTTTGAAACCCGGCTGTTGATCTCGTAGGCAGAAAGAGGCCCCCAAGTCTGGTGGTTTGTGCTACCTAATTCCGCTTTTTCTCGCCCTCAAAAGCTACGCCAATCCCATGATAGGGCACGCGCTTAGCCTGCCGAGTGGAAGACCATTCCGGAGGCTTGGGTGGCGACGGTCATCTCTCAATGGTTGTTAACGCTGGAACTTTCCAGCCAGATTTAAGTTGAACTGCGCTACTCACAATCTGGAGGACCCAACGGTGGCAGCGACCAAAACTCTCGATGACCTGTTCCTTGATACTCTCAAGGACATCTACTTTGCCGAAAAGCAGATTTTGAAGGCGCTCCCGAAGATGGCGCGAACGGCGCAGTCCGAGGAAGGCAAAGCGGGCTTTCTGCAGCATCGGGATGAAACGCAAGGTCAGATCGAGCGTCTCGAACAGGTGTTTGAGCTTGTCGGGAAGGCGGCACGCGGCAAGACCTGCGAAGCAATTCAGGGCCTCATTGCCGAAGGCGAAGAAATCATGGAAGAATTCAAAGGGTCTCCGGCTCTCGATGCGGGGCTGATCTCATCCGCCCAGGCCGTCGAGCACTATGAGATTGCGCGGTACGGCACCTTGATTGAATGGGCAAAGCAGCTCGGCCTAAAAGGGGCTGTGCCGCTGCTGCAGGCGAACCTTGCCGAAGAAGAAGCGACCGACAAGAAGTTGACGAAACTTGCGAAGGCTTCCGCAAACGTCAAAAGCACAAAAGCGGCCTAACGATGCTGTAGCTATCAGAAAATCATATGAGCTGGATGCGCGGCAGAATCGATATTTTTTCGTGCCGCGCTAGGTATGATTTTATGAGCCTCCTTAGGGTATTTCCAAAAGGGGCAGCCTAGGGATCCGCCAATGCAACTAGCAGACGTGCATTCGCGCCGCCAATCAGACGAGGGACTTCTGCAATGGGGATAATCTGGACCATCATCATTGGCTTTGCCGCCGGTATCGTGGCTAAGCTCATCGTGCCTGGCGAAAACGAGCCGAAGGGTTTCGTCCTGACGACGATCCTTGGCATCGTGGGAGCTTTCGTGGCTTCCTATCTGGGGCAGGCATTGGGGTGGTATAACGCCAACCAGGGCGCCGGATTCATCGGTGCCATCGTCGGCGCCGTGATCGTTTTGCTCGTATGGGGTGCCGTCACCCGGCGCGTTTGAGGGTTCAACAAGCAGAAAGGAACCGACAATGGCTTCATCTCGCAACACTATGCCCTCGCTTGCGGCGCTACTGGGTCTATTGGCAGTCGCTGGTTACCAGAATCGCGATAAGCTCGGACAGATCTTTCAAGATGCGAAAGCGGGTGCCCAGAACGGGGGCGGCATAATCGGCGAAATCGGCAAAATGTTCGGCGGCTCCGAACAGGGTTCACTCAGCAAAGGCTTGGGGGAACTTGTTGATGCATTCAAAAACGGCGGAAACCATGAGGAAGCGGACTCTTGGGTAAGCGCTCAAAAGCCGTCTAGAGGCATCTCGCCAGAGCAGGTCGAATCGTCGATCGGCAAAGATACCCTCGAGGAATTGGCCGCAAAGACCGGCCTGGAGTATCATGAGCTGCTGAAGCGCCTTTCGACCTCGATTCCAGACGCCGTCGATAAGATGACTCCAAACGGTCAGTTGCCGCAAACCGATGAGGAAGTCTTCGGCCGATCTGCTGGCCCCGCCTCCGCATAGCGGAGCCGCATACGAACAGTCTCCGAAGGCACTGGACTTGCAGGGGCGGTCAGGGCCTTGCCTTTCATTGTGACTATAACCTTGTTGACGCGCTTGTCCGTTGCGCTCTGCCTGTGTTCGACTAAATCGAGACTTTTCGTCAGCGRCAGCCTACTCAGCGCCTGGGATCATATATGTATGATCTTATTGGGCTCGCGTTGAGCCCTCGGCGAGTTCAGAAGCTTTTCGCGCTCGCCGCAGGGCATCCGTCATCTCGCTCCGGGCAACRCCGATGAGCTGCTCCATCGCGTGGCGGGCTGCTTCCGGTCGCCGCATCCGGATGGCTTCGAGTACATCCTGATGGGTGAGTATYGCCTGCTCGTGCGATTGGCTGGCGCGGTTGGTCAACCGAAAGCTTGCGAGCAGGGCCGCGCGGATGGCGCTGGCGAACTGGCGATAGACCCAGTTTCCGCTGGCGTTGATGATTGCCGTATGGAATTCAAGGTCGGCGCGGCTCCAGGCCTCGTTGTCGCGTGAGTTTGCCTCCACCATGTCCTCGAAGGCCTTGGAGATCTGGTAGAGCTGCCTCGCATTGGCGTTTGCGGCCGCCTGGGCGGCGGCGGCGGGCTCCAGCAGCTGTCTCGCGTCGATCAGCGAGGAATAGAAGGCATCGTCGGCGCCGATCGCCAGCATCACGTCGAGTACGATCGGATCGAGATAATTCCAATTTTCGCGCGGCAGCACGATCGTCCCGGCCCGGGTGCGGGACCTCACCATGCCAAGTGCCGAGAGATATTGCATGGCCTCACGCAGGCTGGTGCGGCTGACGCCGAACCTTTCCGTCAGCTCTGCTTCATTGGGGAGCGTGGAGCTTTCGGGGAAAGTGCCGGAGACGATCATCTCCACAAGCTGCTGAAGAAGCGCCTCCCTCACGCTGCGTTTGCCGCGCTGGGCGATGGGCGTACCGTGCTCCGTCAATATTCGCGTCATGGTTATGCTCTGTTCCCCTTGCTTATTCACGCATCCGGCGCGCGCGACCCGCAAAGTTTCCTCGACCCAAGATCACCATCTGCACCGGACTGCAATCGGTAATATGAATGATCCGGCATTTTCGATCAAATCGAAAAATAAATCGTATTTATATTGACATTTGTCGGACGCCTCTTAATCTGGCCGGCGTTGAAACCGATAATAGGGGAGGAAGGGATGAAACTTTCAAGACAGGCAGCATTGCTGACAGCGGCCGTACTGGCCGGCGCGACAAGCGTCGCGGCACAGGAAGACCTGAAGGTCGGCGCCATCTACATGGATGCGCAGGGCTTCTATGCCGGCGTGCGCAAGGGCATTCAGACCGGCGCCGCCGAGGCCGGCCGCAAGCTCGACATCGTTGAGACGAATGCTCAGGGCGACGTAAGCAAGGAGTCGTCCTTCATCGATTCACTGATCTCCGCCGGCGTGCAGGCGATCATCGTCTCGCCGGTTTCCGCCGACGGCTCCTATCGCGCCATCCGCCGCGCCCATGACGCAGGCATTCCGGTGGTCTGCTACAATACCTGCCTCAATGAGGAGGACATGAAGGAATATATCTCGGCTTACGCGGTCGGTGATCCCTTCGAGTTCGGCCATAAGCTCGGGGATGCGGCGGCGGACTATTTCATTGCCGAAAAAAACGAGGCGCCGAAGATCGCTGTCCTGAACTGCGAATTCGTCGAGGTTTGCGTAACGAGACGCAAGGGCTTCGAGGAGGCGCTGAAGGCCAAAGTGCCGGGGGCTGAGATCGTCGCCAACCAGGAAGGCGCGGTTCTCGACAAGGCGGTTTCCGTCGCGAGCACCATGCTGTCCTCCAATCCGGATATCGATGCCTTCTTCGGCGAGGCGGGCGGCGCGACGCTCGGGGCGGCGCGTGCCGTGATGAGTCAGGGCAAGACCGGCGAAGTTGTCGTCTTCGGCGGCGACATGACGACCGAGATCGCGCAGGAGCTTGCCGATTTCTCGATCATCAAAGCGGTCGTCGACATTTCCGGCCAGGGCCTCGGCAAGCTGGCGCTGGCGCAGGCGATCAAGTCGATTGACGGCGAGCCTCCGGAAGGAATCAAGGTTCCCTACGATATCGACGTCTACAAGTCTTCCACGGATGGAAAGGCCTGGCTCGAGGCGCATGCCGACGGCATCCCCTGATCGCCGGCAGGTCTCGCCGGGGCTTGCATGCCCCGATCAACATGGAAAGAGGTCGCCGGAAGTCCGGCGGCATCTCTCGCGACGGAAAGACCGATGACTTCTGTTTCTGAGATAGGGCGGGCTACCGCACCCGCCGTCGCATCCGTGAACGGATGTACGCGCCGCTATCCCGGTGTACTTGCCCTCGACAACGCCACTTTCGAAGTGGCGCCGGGCGAAGTGAGGGCATTGCTCGGCAAGAACGGCGCCGGCAAGTCGACACTTATCCGAATGTTGACGGGCGCGGAAATTCCCGACAGCGGAACGGTGCTGATTGACGGCGCCGAGCTTACTCACACCGGCTCCGGGCGGGCGCAGGAATCCTTCGAGAAGGGCGTGCGCGTCGTCTATCAGGAACTCAGCCTTGTGCCCGGCATGACATTAGCCGAGAACCTTTTCCTCGGGCGCTGGCCGCGCAAGGGTGGCGTCATCCAGTATGCGGCCATGGAAGCGGAAGCTTCCGAGGCGATGGCCCGGCTCGGTCTCGACCTGCCGCCCGGCCGGCTGGTGGCGGGTCTGAGCCCTGCTGAGCGACAGCTGCTCGAGATCGCCCGCGCCATGCTCGGGAGACCGAAGCTCGTCATTCTCGACGAGCCGACGAGTTCGCTCGCCGCCGCCGAGGCGGAAAAGGTGATGGCGGCTGTGACCCGGGTGGCTGCGCAGGGCATCGCGGTCATCTATGTCAGCCACCGGATGAACGAGATCCGTCAGATCGCGCATTCGGCGACGATCATGCGCGACGGCCGGATTATCGACACGGTCGATGTCAAGGGCGCCGATACCCGCGAGATCGTCCGGCTGATGCTGGGCACGGAAGCCTCCCAGGCGGCCGTGCTGGAAGACAGGAGCCTTTCGGAAACGGTGCTCGAGGTGAAGGATCTCGCGCTTGTCCCGAAACTCTCTTCGATTTCCTTCTCGCTTAAAAAAGGGGAGGTGCTCGGCATTGCTGGCCTGCTCGGTTCAGGCCGAACGGAACTCCTACAGGCGATCATGGGTGTGCGCCGCTTCGACGCCGGCGACATTCTGGCCGACGGGAAATCGGTCAAGTCCTCCGGCTACAAAGAGATGGTGCACCGCGGCTTTGGCTATACGCCGGAAAGTCGCAAGGAAGAGGGCATCGTGCCGCTGCTCGGCGTCGACGAAAACACGCTCTCGACGAACTTTGCCGGCGTCAGCACGAACGGCGTTCTTTCCGCCAGCCGCATGGCAGAGGCGACGCGCAAGATCATCGAGCGGCTTCATATCAAGACGGCCCGGACCGATACGCCGATCGGCACGCTTTCGGGCGGTAACCAGCAGAAGGTCGTGATCGGCCGCTGGGTCTATGCGGGAAGCCGCGTCCTGCTGCTCGACGAACCGACCCGCGGCGTCGATATCGAGGCGAAGGCGCAGATCTACGCGATCATTCGCCAACTCGCCGCAGAAGGGCGCAGCATCATCTTCGTCTCCAGCGAGATCGAGGAACTGCCGCTCGTCTGCGACCGCGTGCTCGTCCTGAGGGATGGCGCACTGCAGGAAGAATTCAAATCACCCAATATCGATCAGGACAGCTTGATGGCGGCCTGTATTACCGGACATTGAGGGAGACAGAAGATGTCACTCGATCACGCCRCCGAACAGGCGGCTTCTGACAAGGCCAAGAAATCTGGCTTCGCTTTTTCCCAGCACATGAACGAACTCAGCCTGTTCTTCGCGATCGCCGTGCTTTACGTGATCTTCGCATCGACGGCGCCGGGCTTCATGTCCTTCAACAACCAGGTCAACATCCTGCGCGATGCGGCTACGATCGGCATTGCCGCCTGGGCGGTGACRCTGATCATCATCGCCGGTGAGATCGACGTCAGTGTGGGGCCGATGGTCGCCTTCATTTCCGTCGAGCTTGCCTTTCTTCTACAATGGGGCGTTCCCACGCCCGCGGCCTTCATCTTAGCGATTGCGCTGGGTGCTCTGCTCGGCGCTGTTTCAGGCGTGTTGCGGGCCTATTTCGATGTACCCTCATTCGTCGCGACGCTCGGCATGTGGAGTGCGCTGCGCGGCACGGCGCTCTTCGTGACGGATGCGCTGCCGGTCTCGATCGGCCGCAACGACCTGCTGGACGCACTGGACCGGTCGGTGCTGGGCATCCCACCGGCGGCAATCATCATGCTTGTTCTATTTGCAATCTTCTCCTTTGTTAGCCGCAAGACCGCCTTCGGGCGCTCGGTCTTCGCCATCGGCGGCAATGCGCATGCGGCGTTTCTCAGCGGCATCAGCGTGTCGCGCATCCGTGTCGCGCTGTTTGCGATCGGCGGCGCGATGGCAGCGATCTCCGGCATTCTGCTCGTCTCGCGTCTCGGCTCCGGCAATGCGACGGCCGCCAACGGCCTGGAATTCGACGTGATCGCCGCAGTCGTTGTCGGCGGCACGGCGCTTTCTGGGGGACGCGGCTCCATGCTCGGCACGCTGCTTGGCGTTCTCGTCATCACGCTTATCGGCAACGGCCTCGTGCTCCTCGGCATCAATCCGTTCTTCCAGCAGGTCGTGCGCGGCCTGATCATAGTCATCGCCGTGCTCGCCAATATCCAGGCGATCAAGCGTAGCCTGTCGCGCAACAAGGGGTGATGGAGCGATGCCGGTTCTGGATATCAAATCCGGCGCGCTTTCGGCTCGCCTTTCGACGGCTGGCGGGCTGATCCTTGGCTTCCGGAAGGAAAGCGAGGGGGGCAGTGTGCAGCTGCTACGGGATGCCCCTGATGATGCCGATGCGCTTTCCTCCTCCTGCTATCCGCTCGCTCCGTTCGGCAACCGCGTGAAGGAGAACCGTTTCGTGTTTGAGGGGAAGGAATACCGCTTCAGCCYGAACACGGCCTGGGACCCGCATTATCTTCACGGCGAGGGCTGGCAGGCGGAGTGGTTCGTCGACGAACACGACGATCATCGCGTGACGATGAGTTTTGCACATCGTGGCGGAAATACGCCTTACGTCTATCGCGCCACGCAGAGTTTTTTGCTGACGAACGACGAACTGCAGCTGACGCTGTCTGTCGAGAACATGGGCGAGAAGCCGCTTCCCTTCGGTCTCGGCTGGCATCCTTATTTTCCGATGACGCCGCAGACCACGCTGTTCGCGCCGGCCCGGAAATTCTGGACCGAGGTCGAAGGCTGGCTGCCCGGCGAGGCGGCGGACATTCCAGAGGATCTCGACTTTAGCGAGCCGGCGCCGCTGCCGCATCGGTGGGTCAACAACGGCTTCGAGGACTGGTCCGGTGAGGCGGTCATCGCCTGGCCGGAGCACCAGATGCAGCTTCACCTGACGGCTGATCCGCTGTATGCGCACGCCTTCGTATTCGTTTCGGACAGGGTTTTCGATCCGCAGTTCAAACGCGACTATTTCTGCTTCGAGCCGATGTCGCATCTGGCGAACGGCCATAACCTGCCGGATCTCGGCGGGCTCCAGGTTCTTGAACCCGGCCGGCAATTATCGGGCAGCATACGGCTTCGGCCACAAGACCTGTAAAGCCATGCGCATGTCCCTTAGGAGAAGAAATGTCTGAGGAAGGTCGGTTCGACTATATCATCGTCGGTGGCGGCAGTTCGGCGTGCGTGGTGGCGGCCAGGCTCGTCGCCGATGGCGGCGCGCGCGTGCTGCTTCTGGAACGTGGTCCGGGCAAGGCCAATCCGATCATGCATTTTCCGGCCGGCTATATGAAGTTCCTGGCGAAGGACACCTATCTCGCTATGCACAAGACCAAGCCGCAGCCGCAGCTCGACGGGCGCGGGCCGATCGTGCCCCAGGGCAAGGTTCTGGGCGGCGGCAGCGCGGTCAATGCCATGGTCTATA
This sequence comes from Rhizobium sp. LCM 4573, assembly GCF_001854865.1. Lineage (GTDB taxonomy): Bacteria > Pseudomonadota > Alphaproteobacteria > Rhizobiales > Rhizobiaceae > Neorhizobium. Next base: position 59,940 of record NZ_MDDW01000011.1, read on the forward strand.
TGCGCGGGCAGGCCGCCGACTTCGATTTGTGGAACGAGCTCGTCACCGCACCGGGCGCTAACAATGACGGCGCCTGGTCCTATCGCGACCTCCTCCCTTACTTCAAGGCGCAGGAGGACAACGATCATCTGGCCGGTGAATATCACGGTGTGGGCGGTCCGCTGAAGATCTCGCATCTCGGCCATACGAGCCCGATGACCCGCACCTATGTGAAGACCCTTCAGGGCATGGGCATTCCCTATAATCCGGATTTCAACGGCGCTGAACAGTTCGGCGTCRGCTTCATGCAGCACACGATCGACTGGCGGACCCGCAAGCGTTCGAGCGCCGTCGATGCTTTTCTGGCGCCGGTGATGAGCAATCCGAGGCTGACGATTGAGACCGGCGCGACGGTGATGGGTATCCGGATGGAGGGTGACCGCGCCGTGGGCGTCGATTACGTCCAGAACGGCATGCCGAAGTCGGCTCTGGCCGGGGCCGAAGTGATCCTCGCGGCCGGCGCCTACCAAACTCCGAAGCTGATGATGCTTTCCGGCATTGGCCCGGAAGACGAGCTTGCGCGACACGGCATCAAGACAAGGGTGTCGCTGTCGGGTGTCGGCAAGAACCTTCAGGATCACTACGAATGCCCGGTGGTCGCCACGACTAAGGGCTCTTTCGGCTATTACAAGCAGGACCGAGGCTGGCCGATGATAAAGGCCGGGTTGCAATATCTGATGTTCAAGTCCGGCCCTGTTTCGACGACGGGCGTCGAGACCTGCGCCTTCTACGACCCGGACGGCCACAATGAGCGGCCGACGATCCAGATGTTCTGCGTACCCACCGTCTATCTCGACCGGGACGTGATGGGCACCGAGCCGGGTGACGGCGTGACGATCAACTCGTTGCTGCTGCGGCCGAAGGCGAGGGGCTCGGTGACGCTCGCCTCCAGCGACCCCTTTGTCGATCCGGTGGTCGATACCCAGATATTCGGCCATCCGGACGACCTCAGGCTCACCATGGCGGGTTTCCGCTTTGCCCGCACCGTGCTGGCCGCTTCCCCGATGCGCGATCTGATCGACAGGGAAATTTTCCCAGGCGCCGATGTTGTGAGCGACGAGGCGATCGCAGCCCATTGCAAGCGGACGGTCAAGACCGGCTATCACCCCGTCGGGACCTGCAGGATGGGCCATGACGGCGATCCCGAAGCGGTGCTGGACCCCGCATTGAAGGTCCGGGGCACGCGCGGCCTTCGGGTCATCGACGCGTCTCTCATGCCGACCATTGTCAGCGGCAATACCAATGCCGCGGTTCTTGCTGCCGCCGGAAAGGCGGCCGACCTCATTCTCGCCTGACGGAATCTCCGATGAAGATCACCAAGCTGACCACCTATATCGTGCCGCCGCGCTGGCTGTTCCTGAAGATCGAGACTGATGAAGGCGTCGTCGGCTGGGGCGAGCCTGTCGTGGAAGGGCGGGCGCTGACCGTGGAGGCGGCCGTTCAGGAGATGGCGGATTACCTGATCGGCAAGGATCCCTTTCTGATCGAGGACCACTGGACGGTTCTTTACCGCGGCGGCTTTTACCGAGGCGGCGCCATCCACATGTCGGCGCTTGCCGGCATTGATCAGGCCCTGTGGGATATCAAAGGCAAGGCACTCGGCCAGCCGGTCCATTCACTGCTCGGCGGAAAGCTTCGGGACCGGATCAAGGTCTATTCCTGGATCGGCGGCGACCGGCCCTCCGATGTGGCCCGCAATGCGAAGGAGATGGTGGCCCGCGGCTTCCAGGCGATCAAGCTCAACGGCTGCGAAGAGATGCAGATCGTCGACACCAACGAGAAGGTGGAAAAGGCGGTCGGGACGATCGCCATCATCCGCGAGGCCGTCGGCCCGCATATCGGCATCGGCGTCGATTTCCACGGCCGCGTGCACAAGCCGATGGCCAAGGTACTGGCGAAGGAACTCGAGCCCTATAGGCTGATGTTCATCGAAGAGCCTGTGCTTTCGGAAAACAAGGAAGCGCTGAGGGAAATCGCCAACCATTCCTCGACGCCGATCGCGCTCGGCGAGCGGCTCTATTCGCGCTGGGATTTCAAATCGGTATTCGAGGGCGGTTACGTCGATATCATCCAGCCGGATCTCTCGCATGCCGGCGGCATTACCGAGTGCCGCAAGATCGCGGCCATGGCCGAGGCCTATGACGTGGCGCTGGCGCCCCATTGCCCACTTGGGCCGATCGCGCTTGCCGCCTGCCTGCAGGTGGATGCCGTTTCCTACAATGCCTTCATCCAGGAACAGAGCCTCGGCATCCATTACAATCAGTCCAACGACATCTTGGATTACATCGTGAACAAGGACGTGTTCCAATATGCCGATGGTTTCGTCGGCATTCCTCAGGGGCCAGGTCTGGGCGTCGAGGTGGATGAGGCCTATGTGATCGAGCGGGCGAAGGAAGGGCACCGCTGGCGCAATCCCATCTGGCRTCATGCCGATGGCAGCTTCGCCGAGTGGTAGGGAGACGCGTGATGACGGGACGGCTCGCTGGCAAGCGGATATTCTTGACGGGTGCGGCGCAGGGCATCGGCCTTGCGATCGCGAAGGCTTTCCTGCGCGAGGAAGCGGCGCTGTTTCTGGTCGATCGTGATAGCGACCTTCTTGAACGAGAGGCGAAGGCGTTCGGCGAGAGCGGCGAGAAAGTCGCCTGGCTTGCCGCCGATATTGCCGATGCTGCTACGATCACCGGGGCCGTTCGTCAAGCAGCCGGAAAGATCGGTTCGATCAACGCGCTCGTCAACAATGCTGGCGTAAACGTCTTCGCCGAGCCGCTGGAAACCAGCGATGAGGAATGGAGCCGCTGCTTCGACGTCAATCTCAAGGGCGCCTGGAACTGCTGCAAGGCCGTGCTTCCCGGCATGATGGAGGCGGGCGGCGGCGTCATCCTCAACATCGCCTCGACCCATGCCTTCACGATCATTCCGCACACCTTTCCCTATCCGCTGGCAAAACACGCATTGCTCGGCATGACCAAGTCGCTCGGCCTTGAATACGCGCCGAGGAATATCCGCGTGAATGCGCTGGCGCCGGGCTACGTCTCGACCCAGAAGGTCATCGACTACTGGAACAGCTTCCCTGACCCGGAAGCCGCCAAGGCGGAGACGATGAGATTGCATCCAGGCGGGCGCATCGCTTCGCCCGAAGAAATCGCCATGGCCGCGGTCTTCATGATCTCCGACGAATGCCCGTTCATGAACGCGACCTGCCTGACGATCGACGGCGGGCTGAGCGTTCAGCAGCATCCCGCTTGAGCGCTCTGGACATGGCCGTCGTTGGTTACGAGCCCCCGCAGCCAAAAATTTCAGATACTATCAAAGGCCTATCGCCCCCGAGTTGAAGCCGAAGGCGTTTTTGCCCCTAGCACAAACCTATCACATCTCAAGCTGGGCCGCGATTTACGCAGCGCACATCAAGACCGCGCTGGACGCTTCCGTCATCAACGCCCGCAAGCCTCGGCAGAGGGCGAACAGGGCACGGAAGATGCAGGGGCGGCGGCACCGCCGCCCCTGAACGGACACGAGGCTCCACAGCCTGGCAGAGACACCCGAACGGGTGTCCACACGAACCGCTTGCCGGTTCGCTGCGCCCGCCTGCCGGGGGCGCTCACAGAAGGTTTAGCCTTCTTCCCAATCCGGCTATGCCCTCCGGCGAAGGTCGGGTCTTTCGGAAATTGTRAAGAATATTGACAATATATGTTACAAAATCCACAATAAAGGGAGAACGAGAGGATATGCACATGGCATCGGGAAACATTCATGTACGGGTGAGCGGCCAACTGGAAGCCCACCTTCAGCAGCAGATCGGCGAGGATGGTCTCTATGAGAATGCCAGTGAGTATATTCGTGCCCTGATCCGCCGCGACCTGCAGACCCGCGAGGAAGCTTGGGAGACCTTGCAGAAGGAACTGGCCCCCGCCATGCGGGCCGACGACAGTGAATTCGTCACCGTCACGGCCGACGATGTCATCCGCCGCAACCAGCGCCGCTAACCATGGTGGCCTATCGGTTTTATCCCCGAGCGGATGCCGCTCAGGACAAGATTTGGAATGATACCGTCAAAGATTGGGGAGAGAAGCAGGCCGTAACCTATATCACTGGCTTGCATGCCCATTTGCGGCGGCTATGTGATAACCGGATGATTTGGCGGAAGTTGCCGCAAAAGCTTGCGGTTCCTGCCGACGTGAAGCRCGAGGCGTATTTCAGCCGGTACGAGCGGCACTGCATCTTCTTTCGGGAACTGGACAATGGCGATCTGGGTGTCATGAGCATTCTTCATGAGCGCATGGACTTGCCGGTCCGTCTGAAGGACGACTTGGTTGCCCTCATTGCGAAGCAGGATAAGGCCGACGAGACTTAAAATCGGCCGGAGCCTAGGCGAGGGGAAAGTCGTGGAAGTTCGGCCGATTCTCCTACGGAGGCAGGGATCGCAGATCGAGATCATGCTCACGTAGGCGGATCTCGGAATAGGCGGCCCTCAAGCGCAATACGATACGGGTCGTCCTTGTTGCCGAATAATAGTAGACGATCTGCTTATTCAGCCCGAGCGAGCTGCAATGCGGTCAACGCGGGCCCCGTTGAAACCCTGTTCGGCAAATTCGGCGCGCGTCGCGGCCAGGATTATGTCGCGGGCATTTTCGCCTGCCTTTTGCGCTGCGCGAGGCTGGGGTTTCGCCATGGACGATCCGTTTGCTTTTGTGCCTTGTCAACCCGCTCCGCGCCACGAGCGCTTCGCCCAGCCGTTTCTGCAGGCAATGGCGGTCTCGGCTCGGGTCTGCGGGAGCATCCCTGCTAGCCGCCCAAGATCGGCCTGTCTAGTGTCGCCCGAAATCGTGCTCCGGGCATGGGACGGCGTTTTACTGTCTCGCTTCCAATAAGATGACGCCATGTCACATGCACTACACACACGGGCGTTTAACCTGAGCGCAATCCTTAATCGAAACTGACCGAACGTCACACGACAGGAGAGGTGCCCCTATGTCCAAAGTCATGAGCAAGCCTTCGAGCCCCGTCGATCCGGATTCTGTCGATCCGAACAATGTGGGCGCATGGGAGGACGCGAAAAAGCAGGCACAGGATGCGGGCATACGCTGGGAGCGACCGGCGGGCGACAACCGCTCGGCCGAGGAGATCATCAACGACAACCCGCTGCTGAAGAACCTCGGCAACCAGGCGGGGGTCAAGGAATCACTCGAACTCAGGGTCGGCGGCGATATCGAAACCGACGCCGATGCCGCCTATCGCGCCGCACAGGTTCTCGAACACATCGAGACATTCGATGGCGGCGGTAAGCGCCTAGCGAGCAACGACATCGGCAATGACCGCATCGACGGCTTCACCAGCAGCGACGAGGCCCGGCACGGCACCGAGGCCGGCCGCCTGCAGGATTTCGGAAAATACGGCTTTTCCAATCTCAAGGGAGAGCTCAACGATATCACGTCCGCGGTGGAGGATCCGGAGGCGCGCAAGCAGGCCGAGGAACTCGGCATCCAATGGGAGCGTCCGGAAGGCGATGACCGCTCGGCGGAGGACATCATCAATGGCAGCGACCTGCTCAAGAATCTCGGCAACCAGAGTGACGTCAAGGACATGCTGAGGGAGCGGGTCGGCGACTTCGAGAACGACGCCGATGCCGCCTACCGGGCGGTCCAGGTTCTGGAGCACATCGAGCGGTTCGACAGCGACGGGAAGCGGATCGCCGGCAATGATGTTGACAATGGCAGGGTCGACGGCTTCACAAACAGTGGCGAAGCACGCAACGGCACCGAGGCCGGTCGTTTGCAAGACTTCGGCAAGTACGGCTTCTCGCATCTTAAGGGCAAGATGGAGAACCCGGACACGGTCGGCGACGACAAGGCGGCCCGCGAGGCCGCGGAGAAGGCTGGCATCAAGTGGGAGCTGCCGGAAGACGACAAGCGCTCCGCCCAGGACATCATCGATGACAATCCGCTGCTGAAGAATCTCGGCAACCAAAGTGGCGTCAAGGACATGCTGAAGGAGYGCGTCGGCGATTTCGAGAAGGACGCCGATGCCGCCTATCGCGCTATCCAGGTTCTCGATCGCATCACCATGTACGACTCGGAGGGCAAGGTGCAGTCCGGAGATGGTGTCTCCAACACCAGTATCGACGGTTTCACCAGCAGCGACGAGGCACGGCACGGCACCGAGGCGGGCCGTCTGCAGGACTTCGGCAAATACGGCTTCGAATCGCTGCCCGATGTGCAGAAGACGGAAGACATCGGCAGCTACAAGGACTTCCTCAGCGCCAATAAGGATGCCGACGAAACCTCGAAGACCTTGGCCAAATACGCCGCCCTTATCGGTGAGAACTACGACGCGATCAAAGGCAAGGTCGGCGCCGACGGCAAGCTGACGGCCGACGACCTGAAGAAATACATGGACGAGAACCCGCAGATCAGCGACGACTTCAAGGAGGCGTTGAATTTCTGGTCGAAACCGGGAGCATTTGGCAAGCTCGAGACGGCCGCCGATCCGCTGAAATTCAAGCCGGACGGTAATGTCAGCAAGGACGACATCTCGAATTGGATCAAGTCGCAGGCTCCCAAGGATGCGGGGTCCGCGATCAACTTCCTATCCAGTGCGGTCAATGGAAACGCCGTCGGCGATGTCGATGTCAGCAAGCTGAACAAGGATATCTTCGAAAATCCAGACAAGCACTCGGCCGAAGAAAAGGCAGCGGCATTGCAGGAATTGCTGGCGGCCCAGCAACTCGTCATCAAGGGCGCCGAGGCCGGCATGTGGGGCGACGACTACGGCAAGGTCGCCATCTCCAACCGTGCGCGCACCCATCCCGATCCGAACGAAATTCTCAACGATCTCAACAACCATATCAGCATTCTCGAGAGTGACCCGGAGGTGGTCAAATATCTCAACGAAAACAGCGCCAAGCAGATGACCGAACTGCTGGAAGGCAATCCGGGCCTGAAGGACGCTCTGCAGAAGACCTACGATGACGAGATCAAGTCCGGTGGTGCGCTCAATAAGCTCTGGGATACGAATACGAAGGACGGAAAGACCGACCAGCAGTCTGCTCTCGCCGAATTCTTCACGTCCGCGAGCCTTTACCAGGAGGTGCTCGGCATCAAGGATCCGGCGGCAATTCGGGATGCGATTGGGTCGTCCGAGCATGCTCAGGAGTTCAAGGACTTCTACGAAAAGTCCCTCGTTTCCGGAACACGGCTCGAGGAACTCATGAAGGATAACACCTTCGAGGAGGCGGTCAGCGCCTATAGCGCCGAGGTCGCTCTCTACAATGCGGCTCTGGATCCGGGTTTTACCGGCAAGTTCGATAAAGAACTGAACGACAACTTCAACAGAATCGCCCAAGACAACCTCATGAAAGACGGATCCTTCGACGATCTGAAATCGGCCTTTGGCATCAATGGCGGCGACGAGCTGGATGAGGAGAAGGTGCGGGCGATGGTCGACGAGATCATCAAGACCAATCCGGAGCTCGTGACCAATCCCAACGGCTCCACCGCCACAGCCGACCAGATCATGACCGGCATCAGGGGCAGCTGGGACGTTCTGCGGCAAGGCACCAAGTCGCTGGCCGAACTTAAGAAGGRATGGCTGAATCCTGACGTCAAAAATCTGGCCGACAAGGGCGTTCTGCATGGCATCAGCGGTATCTTCATGGCCGGCGTCACCATCGCCAAGGGTGCACAGAGCGGCGGAAACCTGACCGAGAAGAACAAGGTCGATATCGCCACGGGTTCAGTCATGACGGTAACGCTGCTCACCGAAGGTGGCGTCAAGGCCTACAAGGACTATCTGAATAACGTGGCGGAGAAGAATCCGGGCAGCGATCTCGGCAAGAAGATCGGCAAGATGACCGATGAGCAAAAGTCCAACTTCATCGACGAGAAAATGAAAAACTGGACCAAGGCCGAAAATATCGCCAAGGGAGTAGGCGGCCTGGCCGGCGTCGTGGCGGRAGCCTACGGCATTTTCGACGGCGTCAAGGCTATCCGCAAGGGCGATGACGTGACCGGCGGCATCAATATTACCGCAGGGTCGCTCGGAGCGTTGGCCGGGTTGGCGTCGGCCGTCGAAGGCGGTGCGGGTCTTCTAGGTTCGAATGCTCTCAGAGCAATCATGGCGCCGTTGGCCGGCGGACTTGGAATGCTGGCCGCGGGTGTTGGCGCGATTGCCATGTTCCTTCCGGGGCTGATCGCCGAAGGCAAGCAGCAGACCAAGGCCGACAATTTCGGCAGTCTCCTCGGCGAATATCTGACGAAATACGAGATCGACGGCGTGCCGCACGGCGACCTTTGGGATGTGCCGGACGATGCTTGGCCTGAGACGAGTGACGGCTTGTCGTAAGGTGTTGCTCCGGCCGGGCTTGATCCAAGCCCGGCCGGAAATTCGGTTTGCATTAGGACGTGCCAGCACCTTTGAGGCACAGGCGCACGGACAATGACAGAAGCAGGCGACGAGTTGCCGATCCGCCAGCCCGCTCCGCCCTCATCTTCAGTGCGTCGGAACCGACTCCCGGAAATCGGCCAGGTCGCGGTTGAACCGTTGCGCCTCCTCCAGGAATGGTGCGTGTCCGGAATCGGCATAGATCTGCGAGCGGATTGCCGGGTTGAGTGCCTTTGCACGCTCAAGGCTCGGGCGCGCCATGACCAGCGCATCCTTTTCGCCGTAAAGCATCAGCATGGGAGCCTTGATCTTGGGCAGCCCCTCCGCCGCAAAGACCGACATGGAAGGCACTGTCCGGGTCATGATCCATGATGCCATCGCCGCATTGGATAACAGACGCTCGAACGTCGCCCGATCCGGCTGCGTCGCAAAGCAGAGCGCCAGAAAGTCGCGCATTGCATCGAGGTGAACCTTCAGGTCATCCGAAGCAAGGCCCGCATAGACATCGGGATGTGAGGTTATCAGCTCGGCTTTCAGTTCGACCACGCCGCCCACATAGACCAAGCCTGCGATCTCATCATCGCCGTAAGCCGCAAGATAGTTGGAAATGACGGCGCCGCCCAGCGACCAGCCGACCAGAACCGGATTTTCGGCCTTTGTTGCCTTGAGCACGGCGCGCAGGTCGTCAGCCCAGCGGCGTCCGTCGCCATAGGCCTGCGCATCCTGCGGCTTTCCCGAAAGCCCATGGCCGCGAAGATCGAAGGTGATCAGCCGATAGCGCGAAAGATCGGGGCTGTTCAGCTGGCTCTCCCAATTGAGATGGCTCCCGAGCAATCCGTGGATGAAGACGATGGGAGGCCCGGCAGGGTTACCCCCTTCCTGAACGGCGATGCCGACGCCATCCGGCGAACTCACGGTATAGTTCTTCTGCGCCGCCATCGCGACTGAGGATACCATCGTCATTAGGACGGCCAGCCATAGCGCGCGCATCACCGAGGCGAGCTTGCCAGACCTCGAACCGCCGACGCCTAGCCCCGTATGCGGCTGGCTCCGTTGCACCATCAACATCAGTGTATTCACGACATTCATCCTTATGTTTAGTGATCGCTACAAACTAAACGCTTGCCTTATGGTGTCAAGTTGTCTTTAGTGATCGCTATGGATAAGCTCGTGAAGAAACGTCGAGGCGGGCCGCGCACTTTCGACAGGGATCAGGCGGTCGATATCGCCATGCGCCTGTTCTGGCGGCACGGATATGAGGGCGTCTCGCTCAATGATCTGACGGCGGCGATCGGGATCGCGCCGCCGAGCCTCTATGCGGCGTTCGGCAGCAAGGCAGGCCTCTACCGCGAGGCGCTCGATCGATATTCCGGCCTGCCGCGGGCCCTGGGCAATCTTGGCGGGACGGCCAGTCTTGGCGAAACGGTCGAAACCCTCCTTGATCGCGCCATCGATGCCGTCACCGATCCCGACGAGGAGCTCGGCTGCATGATCTCGAGTGGAATGATCCAGTGCGGCGAAGACCATGCCGACCTCGCCCGCGAACTGGCGGAGCGCCGAAGCATGATGCGCGACACCATCGCTCTGAAGCTCGAGCCGTGGCTGGATCGGGATCGTGCCGCATCCCTCTCCCGTTATCTCGTCACGATCCTGCAGGGGCTTTCAGTGCAGGCACGCGACGGCGCCTCCCGCGGGGACCTGAGGCAGGTCGCGAGTGAGGTCGTGGCCGGCATCAGGGCTCGGGGCCTCTCGGATGACAAAAGAGAGACCCCATAGACGCTTGGAATGCTATCGCGAACTCGTTCAAGCCGTCGGCAGGGCCAGTTCCGATATGCCGAGCGTGGTAAGCGCGATATCGATCTGGGTTACGGAACTCGGCGAAGCGTCGCCATCCTCGACATAGAACCGTTCGCCGAAAATGGTCTTGTACGGCGTCACGACTTCCTGGTTATAGAGCATGTCGCTCGTATATTCATAATCATCGGAAGCGGTCGCTTCCAGCTTGGTGGCGTCGCCGCCGAACTCGTCGATCGTGTGATGCACGTTGTCGCGCAGCGTCGCCAACTGCTCCGGGGACATGTTGTTCAGCCAGTCGACAAACGCTGACTGGTGGGCCGGATTGTCGAAATCGAAGCCCTTATCCTTTGCGTATTCGATGAGAAGCGGGACGGGACTGTGGCCGTCGCCGCTCTGATCGACCAGGGCTTTGGCGACATCTGTGTCGAGATCGGAGTGATCGAGGAAGCGCGATGAGGTTTCGTTATCGTATTTGTTGCTTTCGCGAACATCGGAAACGATCATGGACGCGCCGACGCCAAGAATGACCACGCCGAGACCGATCGGTCCGGCGATCGTGCCGGCCCCGAAGGCGGCGGTCACGCCGCCGGCCGCGGTTGCGGCATGGATACCCCCCATCAGCGGATCGCCCTGCGAGAAGGCCTGCACGGAGTTCACCCCGTCGAAGACGGCGCCGATCGCGCCAAGGAGCTTGGTGCCTCCGCGCAGGCTGCCGTCGAAATGTCGGACCGCGAAGGAATCCGGATTGATCATGTTGAGGCCGCTGCGGATCTCGACGGAGCGCTGCCAGAGACCCGCCGCGTCAAAGGTTGCCTTCAGGATGTTTTCGACATTGGGCTCCGTGCCGGCCATGCGAGCGGAATTGTAGAGGCTGGCGGCGCTTCCGGCAGCGCCGATCATCCGCAGCAACTGGCCGGGCACGGTCGAGGTGGAGAAGGTCCGAATACCACTTTGCTTGTTGCCGTCGAGCGAGTTGAGATCGCTGTTCAGCGTCTCCATCTTGCGCTGGATCATCTCCGGCGTATCGGTCGCGGTCGGCAGCGAAGCTTCGATCGCGGTGATCGCCTTGTTCATGTCCCCTTCGGTCACGCCGAGGAGCTTGGCGAACTTGCTATCGCGGAACTGCGCTAGGCTGTCGCGGACTTCCTGCATGCTTGCGGCGTCGCCGGGCTTGAAATCGGTGAATTTCGGCAGGACGTCGCGCTGCACATATTGGGTGAATACTTCCTCGGCCAGTTTGCGGCCGCGATCGGTGAGGCGTCCCTGGCTGCCGAGGAAGTTCAGCATCTGCGGGCTATCGAGAAGCTCCGGATTGGTGCGYAGCGCCGTCTGGATCGCCAGATAGGAGCGATCGTCGTTGAGGATGGTTTCGATCTGCTCGTTGATCAGCGCCTTCTGCTCGGCGGGCTGGTCCGGGAAGTTTCCGAGTTGGGTCAGCTGATCGAGGAGCGTTTCACCGTGCTTGGCGACCTCCGCCTCGAGGCGTTCTTCGGTTTCGATCCACGCATCGCCCTTCTCGGTCTTGTAATCCTCGATGGCCTGGTTGAGCTGCGCCGGCGTCATCGTGTCGCCGTGGTTGTCGATCAGCCAGCGCAGTTCCTCCATATGGGCGGAATATTCATCCACCGCGCTGTTGGCGCTGTACTGGGTCTGCTGGACGCCGGGAAGGATATCCTGGGTGAGGAGGGTCGTGTCCGCCCCATTTCTCTCGGACAGCTCCAATGCGTATTRCAAGCTGCCGCCCGCGCCGATGGAGCGCGTCAGTTCGTTCTGCGCATAAAAGCCGATTTCGGCCCAGCGCTCGATGATACTGTCGCCGAGCGGCGTACCCTCTATCCGGTCGGCGATCTTCAGCATGGCTTCGACGCCACCGACACCCAGCATGGGATAGCCGGTTTGCTCCTGATAGAGGGTGTTGGCGCGCTCGATCTCCGGCATGGCTGCCGAAACCAGCTCCGCGGCCAGTGCAGGCGCGACCCCCTCGGTCATGCCGTCAAGGCGCAGGAAGCTTTCATAGGGTTTGGCCTGCAGGTCCTGGGATGGGTCGAAATCGCCGAGTGGTTCGGTCGCATAATCGGCCATCGAGCCGATGAAGTCGCTGGCATAACCCGTGCGGAGCAGCGCCTGCTGCACCTCGGGGCTGGCATTGCCGTAGCTTTCGGCAAAGGCGTGGAACTGCGCCTGTTCATCGTTGCTCGACGCTTTGGCATTGTCGACGATCGAACGGATCTGTGCTTCTACCGTCGGGCCGTTATGCCCCGTCGTCTTCAATTCGATGCCCGAGGACGTGGCGGCTTGCTCAATCGCAAGCTCCGCCGGCCCGGCATCCCTCCAGTCGCGGTCATAGAGGTTCTGAAGCGCGTCGGCGCGCTCGTTTTCCGGCAGCGTTTGAAGGAATGTTTCGATGTCACCGGCCAGCGCGGTGGTTTCGCGGCTGTGGTCGATGGCGGCCGAGGGGTCGGCATATTCCAGGGCATTGCCGCGATCATAGAGTTCGGACGCGAAGGCTTCGACCGGATCGCTGTCGAGGCCGGCGTCTTCCACCGCCTGGGAAACGGCGATCCCGGCCGGGCCAGCATCCACCCAATCGGCCTGCGAAAGACGCAGCGCCGCAGCCTGGCGGGCCTCTGGCGGCAGGGCCGCCAGATATTCGGCGACATCCTGCTTCATCGCCTCCGTTTCCGCCGCGGCGTCGATACCATCGGCAGGCTCGCTGTACTCGATCTGGTTGCCGCGATCGAAGAGCGAGTCGATGAAGTCGTCTTCCCCTGCCGGCTCGCCTGCCTGGTCAGGTGACGTCTCGGCGACGATTTCCGGTTCGGGCGCCGGGAGGATGACGATATCGCCGGGATGAAGGAGATCGCCGTTGTGGTTGGCTTCGTCTCCATTGATCGCAAGCGCTTCGGCCGGGTCGACAAAATTTTCCCGCGCGATACTTTCGAGCGTGTCGCCTGCTTCGACGACGAAGACGCGGTCGCCAAGCTCGGGCTGGTCGTTGTGGCCGTTATCGCCGCCGCCTTGYCGTTCCCGTGTTATCAGATCGATGTCTCGCCGGAATGCTTCGCCTTGGGCCGGCGGGATTGGCGTTGCGGTATCATTGCTTTCATCGAACCGATACCGGGCATTCACGTCGATCCTGTAGGCCATGGCGCGCTCTCGATCTGGTTGAAGGAAAAGTCGTCAACACTGCTTTGGATGCGGGAACTATAGGCAAGCGGCGGTACTCTCGGGTTACAGTTTTATGAATTTTTTGTGCTGCCCCTAAAATACGCGGACCTTGGCGCCAATACCGACGCGATCATAGAGATCGATCACGTCGGTATTGGTCATGCGAAAGCAACCGGATGATGCTGCGGTGCCGACCGTCTCGGGCTGGTTGGAGCCATGGATGCGGTAAAGAGTTTCGCCGAGATAGAGCGCCCGCGCACCGAGGGGATTATCGGGCCCGCCCGCCATGTGGCGGGGCAGGTCCGGCCGGCGGGCAAGCATGTCGGCGGGAGGGCGCCAGTCCGGCCATTCGCGTTTGGCGCTGACGCGCTCGCTGCCGTACCAGCCGTAACCCTCCTTGCCGACCCCGACTTCGTAGCTTTGCGCAAAGCCGCCCGGCTCGACGAGATAGAGGCGGCGCGCCGCTGTATCGATCAGGATCGTGCCCGCGGCTTCGTTCGTCCGGTAGGCGACGCGCTGCCGCGTGCTGCGATCGGCGCTTGCCGCCCGGTCGGCCGGTCCTGAAGGAGCGGTGCCGGGATGCGTCGGCGAAAACAGGAAGTCGATATAGCCGTCGTCAAAGGCAGGACGGGACCCCGAGGACTGGGCATGGGCCGGAGCGCTGGCAAAGGCGAGGAGCGCTGCGAGGGTGAGGAAGCATGATGTGAACGGTCGGAGCATGGTCTGTATCTTGTCCTAATATCCTGTGTCATATCAGCTTGGCGGCGACCAGCAGGTCGGCGACCCGCTGAAACATTTTCTCAGGCACGGGTTCGCCGGTGCGCGCCGAGCGGGCGATCGCGTCGGCGAGCTCGGTATCGCGGATCACCGGAATATCCGTCAGCAAGGCTTCGGTAATCATCGTGCGCGACTGGGCGGGACTGGCGCGGCAGGCGATCATCGGGACCGGGGTCTCGCCGCGGACATAGCGGATGCCGACGGTCCAGCCGTCCGGCGCGCCGACGAGTAGCGAGGCGTTCATCAATCCGGTCTTGGTGGCATAAGCCTGCATTTCGCGCCGTTGTTTGCGGCGCTGCTGCAGGATCGCCGGATCGCCTTCGGCATCGCGCCGTTCGCGCTTCTGCTCGCTCTTTGTCATCTTCATATCGCGCTTGAACAGCCAATCCTGGACGAGCACGTCGATCACCCCGACGACGATGAAGGCGATGACAGCGGTGATAATCAAGGGCTGGAGCAATGCCTTGAAGACATTGGTGAGGCAGGGCGCGCCGCAAATGGGCGACAGGATGAGCGCCTGCAATCCCATGCGGAAGATGGCGACGAAGGCGGTCGCCAGAACCGCGAGCTTGAAGAGCGACTTGAAGAATTCCACGACGCTGCGCATGGAGAAGATGCGCTTGGCGCCCGAGACCGGATTTATATGTTCGAAATTCGGCGTGATCGGCTCGGTCGAGAAGACGAACCCTCTCATGACGACGAGATTGGTGAGAACGATGGCGGCGACCGTGACCGCCAGCAAGGGCACGGCCAGGTTCGTCAAGATGGAGCCGGCAAGGGCGAGCACGGTTGGCCACAGTTCGGCGAAGGCGTCGATGTGGACCCGGCGGGCGATGAGGTCGACGAGTTCCTCGATCTTCGCCTGCACGCCCGCCACGGCGTAGGCGAGATAGGCGATCGATGCGAACAGGACGGTGCCGGCGACCAGGTCCTGGCTCTTGGAAACCTGCCCCTTCTCGCGGGCGTCGCGGATCTTCTTGTCTGACGCGGGGAGGCTTTTTTCTTCGCTTGTTCCGCTCATCCGAAGTTCTCCCGTGATGTGCTCTCGACGGCGGCTTGCGTGCCAATCCTTCGGAAAGACGCCGGTCGCGTGTTGTCAGCCCGGACATGAGCGGCTAGAACCACGGCGGACCTAACGGACGGGATGAAATGCGGCATCACTCTTTGAACGCCCTGGTTCTGCTCGGACTTGTCCTGGCTGGCTGTAGCACCACCAGCGAGAAGACCGAGAGCGGTCCGAAGGACGAAGAAGCGCGCCTTATCAAGCTGGCACAGGATATCGAACAGCGCGGCGATCACAGCACGGCCGCCTCGCTCTACGAGCGAGCGGCAAAGGCCTCCAGCGACAAGGTCCGCGGCTATTCCCGCCTGGGAGACGCGCAGATCGCCGCCGGCGAGCCCGAACAGGCGGCGCAATCCTTTCGAACCGCGCTCGATGCCTCGCCCAATGACGGGCGGGCTCTTCTTGGGCTCGGCACAGCGCAGCTTCAGTCCAGTCAGGTCGAAAGTGCCGCGCGCACGCTGGCCGTTGCCGCGCCGCTGGTGAAGACCTCGACTGCCTACAATCGCCTCGGTACCGCGCTTATCCTCACCGGCGACGGGCAGGGGGCGGAAACGGCGTTCACGCAGGCGCGCAATCTCGATCCGGGCAATCTCGACACCCAATCCAATCTCGGGCTTGCGCAAGCCGTGTCGGGCCGCAATGAAGCGGCCGTCGCGACGTTGGGCGCCGTAACGCAATCGCCTCGCGCCGAGGCCCGGCATTTCCGCAACCTGATGCTGGTGTTGACGCTCGGCCAGCATGACAAGGATGCGGCCGCTGTTGCCGTTCCGGATTATCCGGACGCCGAAAAGCGGGCCTTCCTTGCCGAAGCGCGAAAGGTCCGCGCGATCAAGGGGCCTGCTGCCAGGGCCCGTGCTATCGGCCTGCTTGCGTCCAGCTGAGCCCATCCGGTCCTCAATTCACGAGGCCCGTTGTACCGACGTCTTGCTGTTCCGCCGGCGCTCGCTCAGGAGTAGTGCCGTCGATGCTGTGACGGGCGGCCCGCACCACCGGTGCGGCCATGGCGGGGCCGGTCCTGCGGCCGCGCACGAGATCGCTCTGGCGCTCCGCCATCAGCTGGAGGTTCATGTTGTTGGCGCATCCGGGCGGCAGATAGAGCGGGTCTTCGGTTACATCCGGCGTGACGCAGGCGTCGGGCACAAGGCGGCCTGCCTGCTTTTCATAGCCCTTGCTGACCGGGCCGGCGGCGGCGGTCATATGATAGTTCGGCGAATAGGGCAGGGGATCGCGTTGAACGCTGTTCTGGCATCCGGCGAGAGCAAGCGGGGTGAGGGCGATGGCAATGATTGCAACGGCACGGGGCGAGGTGATCATGGGCGATTTAGTCGACATAGAAGCCGAACCCCTTGTTGGTCTTGGTACGCTTGGCCGCAGTCGGGCCGGAGAGGGCGCCGGCGGGGCTGTCGAGTGGGGTCTTGAGATTGCGCTCTTCGACCGGTTCGACGAGATAGGGCGTGATCAGGATCACCAGTTCCGTCTCGTTGCGCTGGAAACGTTTTGACTTGAAGAGATCGCCGAGGATCGGCACATCGCCCAGCATCGGCACCTTCTCGATGTCCTGCGAGGCATTGCGCTGGAAAAGACCTGCGATCGCAAACGTCTGGCCGCTGCCGACTTCGACCGTCGTATCGGCGCGCCGCACCTGGAGGGCCGGCACCTGTAGATTGGCGATGTTGACCATGCCGCTCGCCGACAGGCTGCTGACCTCGGGGCGAACACGCATGGAGATGCGGCCGTTCGGCAGAAGCGCCGGCGTGAAGAGCAGCGAGACGCCGTATTGCTTGTATTCGATACCGACCTGTTCGTTGGTCACCGGCACGGGCACGGGAATCTCGCCGCCGGCCAGGAAGCTTGCCGTTTCGCCAGTGACCGCGGTAATATTCGGTTCTGCGAGAACCGTCAGAATGCCGTTGGCCTGCAGGGCTTCCAAAAGCGCGTCGACGYGGTTGCCGTTCCAGGCGGCGCCGGCGCTCAGCGCGTTGGAGGCTCCCCTGGCTGCATCAGCCCCTAGATTGCCGCCGGAAACGAAGCCGAACGAGAAATTGCCCGCGCTGACGAAGGCATCCCAGGTGACGCCGTAGCGGAGAAGCTGGTTACGAGACACCTCCGCGAAACGGACGCGGATATTGACCTGGTTGGCGCCGGAGACGGTCGTATCGTTGATGGCGGGCTGGTTTTCCGGGGCATAGGCCTCGATGGCGCTCGAGGTGTCCATCGCCTCCTGCATCGTCTTGGCATGGCCGCGGGCGAAGGGTTGTTCGCCGAACAGCGAGACGTCGATCGTGCTGTTCGGCTGGACGGCGCGCTGCGCATCCTTCACAGGTCGCGGATCCGGCACGACCCAGAAATCGATCGTGCCGCGCGCCGTCTCGTCGGGACTGAGCGCGATCAGGTTTGTGCGGCCGGTCTTGAGCGCGAATACATAGACCACGCCAGGCGAGACGACGCGCACGTCGGCGACCTTGGCATCGGCCATGAAGACCGATTCCACCGRCTGGTCGAAGCGCAGGATACGTCCCTGTCCCAGCGGAAGCATGATGGCCTGGCCGGATTTCGCATCGACGCTGAAGGATTGCCCCCTTGCAAGCGGTGCAAGAAGGCTGAAGGAAAGGAGAAGCAGAAAGAGGGTCGGCCCTTTCGCCAGGATGGTCGATCTCATCATTCTGTCAGTATTCTCCCCATGCATGCCGCGACGGTCGGATGAAGCTCAGTAATGATTCGTCCTTCATCCATGGCGTGGTCGAAAAGGACGCGTGCATCAAGATGAAGTGACTGCGAGAGTGGGTGCGTCC
Source organism: Rhizobium sp. LCM 4573 (assembly GCF_001854865.1). Lineage (GTDB taxonomy): Bacteria > Pseudomonadota > Alphaproteobacteria > Rhizobiales > Rhizobiaceae > Neorhizobium. Next base: position 77,952 of record NZ_MDDW01000011.1, read on the forward strand.
TTCCCCGTTATTTCGTCGTTTGTTGTTGATCTAATTGCGCGATTTCGCGTTTGTGAATTTATTGTGACAGACATCAGGGATTGTACGGAATATTCCGGTGCAATCTCCTGATAGGACAGAACGGGAATCTCGATGTCGTTGCGCAGGAGGTAGTTCCGCATCACCCTGCGGATATCGAGCGAGGTGAGAAGCACCGCTGCTTGGCTCTCGTCGTTGTCATTGAGCTCCTGCCGCAGCTGGGAAAGCATCGCCCGCGAGGCCTCTTCCGGCAATGCGAGCATTTTGCCGACGCCGGTGACCTTGATGGCGTTTCGGACGCCCTCTTCGGCTGCGCGCGACAGCACATAGGCCGCCAGAACACGGTTAAGCTGCGCGTGACGATGACAGATCTGGCGGGCAAGGGCGATGCGCACGCGCTCGGTCAACAGCAGCGTATCGGCCTCCCGACCGCCCCATTCCACCAGCGCTTCGAGGATCGCGCGCAGATTGCCGATCGGCACGTCCTCTTCCACCAGGCGGCGCAGGATGTCGGAAAGCTTGTTCAGCGGCACGACACGCGAAACTTCCTTGACGAGTTCGGAATACTCGCCTTCCATCCCGGTCAGGAGTTCGCGTGTCTCCTGGATGCCGATGAAATGCGCCGCATAGCGGCGCAGCGACTGCGACAGGCATTTTGCAAGTGTCGCGGCCGGGTCGTAGAAGCCTATTCCGGCCTCCGCCAGCGCATCGGCGTGATCCTTGCCGATCCAGATCGTGCGTTGACCGCTGATGAGGGCCGGGCCATCGCGGCGCGGCACCTGCAGAAGGTCGAGATGCATCGGGTCGTCGTTGAGAAGCAGACTGTTCTCCGGGATTTCGCCCTCGATGATTGGCACGCCCTCAAGGTCGACGCGAAAGCGATCCGGCACCAAGTTCGGATCAGGCCGCATTTCCACGGCGGGCATTTCCAGGCCGAGGTCCGCTTTCAGCGCGTCGCGCACGAGATCCGTCTCGACGCGGAACCGTTCCGGCCAGACGGCTTCGGCGAGGTTGACGCCGACATGCACGACCACGCGATGGCGCGTCGAGCCGCTGGAGATGATCGTGTGCTCGATGACCGGGCCCTGGTCAGCCTCGATCGTTTCGATCTCCGGCCTCGTGTCGGGTACTGCGGCGGGCTTGGGACGGCGGCGATAGATCATGAAGGCAAGCGCGCCGAAGAGCGCCGCGAGGCCGAAGAAGATCAGCGTGGGAAAGCCCGGCACGAAGCCGGCGCCGAAAAGGATGACAGCGGCCAGCGCCAGCGCCTTATCGCTCGATCCGAGCTGGCGGAAGATCTCGGTGCCGAGATCGCTTTCGGTTTCGGAGGCGACGCGGGTGACCACCGTGCCGGCGGCGATCGAGATCAGCAGGGCCGGGATCTGGGCAATCAGGCCGTCGCCGACGGTGAGAAGCGAATAGGTATGCGATGCGTCAGCGAAGCTCATGCCGCGATTGAACATGCCAACGAGAAGTCCGCCGATGAGGTTGACGAAGACGATGATCAGGCCGGTGATCGCGTCGCCTTTCACGAACTTCATCGCGCCATCCATGGCGCCGTAGAGTTGGCTTTCTCGTTCGAGACGCGAGCGGCGGCCGCGGGCCTCCGCCTGGTCGATATCGCCATTGCGCAGATCGTTGTCGATCGACATCTGCTTGCCGGGCATGGCATCGAGCGTGAAGCGGGCCGCGACTTCGGCGACGCGTTCGGCGCCCTTGGTGATGACGATGAACTGTGCCGCGGTGATGATGAGGAAGACGACGAGGCCGACCACGACCTCGCCGCCGATAACGAAACGCCCGAAGGTCGCGACGATATCGCCGGCATCCGCATGCAGGAGGATCAGGCGCGTCGTGGTGATCGACAGAGCCAGACGGAACAGCGTTGCGATGAGAATGATCGGCGGCAGCGAGGAGAAATCGCCCGGCCGGCCGATATAGAAGGCGACCACGAGGATCAGCAGGCTGAAGGCCATGTTGACGGCGATCAGCGCGTCCACCAGCAACGTCGGCAGCGGGATGACCATCATGATGACGGCGAGCATCATGAAGCTCGCGACGATCACGTCGGAGCGGTAGGACGCAAGGCGCGCCAGGCGGTTGAGCGTGCCGACGATTCCGGTCATTGCGGACCCCGCAATTGCAGATAGTCACGAAACGAGCGGTAGGCCTGAGGCTTGTCGTCGAGCACCCAGAAGGCGCGCGCCCGAAGCAAGTGCGCCGACGGATCGCTGTCGATTTCCTCGAGCCTTTCCAGCGCGCCGAGCGCCCGCTCTCCGGCGCCGTTTTCGATGAGGGCGGCCGCCAGCGTGCGCAGGATACCGGGATCGTCGGGATCGATCCGGTTGGCGATCAGCAGGAAGACGAGGCCGCGACCCTTCTGGCCGCTGCGCATGTAGATATAGCCAAGCGCGTGCATGAGCTCCGCGGAATCGGCATCAGTCTTACCCGTCCTGGTCATTCGACACCGCCTTCCTCGTCCATCCGCGCCTGCAGGTCGCGCCGGCGGTCGATCTCCTCCTCCAGCATGGCCTTGGCAATGGATGTGACGTCCTCGTTGGTATCGAGGCGGGGCAGGACCGCGGTGATGATGTGGTCGAGCAGGCTCATCGTGCGTTCATTACCGAATATGCCCGAGTCGGTGATTTCCGGCATGGTAAGATGATCGATCTCGCCGCGTAGCGAGGCGCCGTGCGCAAGGCTTCCGCGCCGGCGAACGCGAAGCGCGCTTTCGAACGCCTCTATTTGGGCGCGGCTGACCGGGTCTGCGCGTTTTGCCGCTTCGGCCAGAGCCCGGTCGAGGCGCTGTCGGTCGATGGTGACAGGTCGCAGCGTTTCGTTCATTGCGAACCTCCTGAACGTCTGCTGCACGTCATAGGGTAAGCTTGAACTCCTGCCCGCCGCGCACGACGAGGATCTGGCCGTCTTCGATCGACTTCAGCATCCAGCCGTCCTGAAGTGCCGCGCCGGGATAGCGGCGCTCGCCCCGGGCATCGACGACGTAAGGATTGTCGCCGAAGAACACCGCCTGGAAGATGAATTTCGGGGCATCGGTGACGGCGGCGGCCGAGACGAGGCTGGTCAATACATAGCGGCCGCCATGGGAGCGGTCGAACCAGCGCTGGACGTCGCGCCAGGCTTCCATACGATCCGGCGGGACTTGTCCCGACACGTCGATACGGCGGCCATCGGCCGAAAGCGTCAGATTGCCGAGACCGGCTTCCGCGATTTTCTGCTGGAGCGTGCCGACGATCTCGCCGTCCGACGGAGCGGTTGCGGCTGGGACGGAGCCGACAGTCAGCTGATCGTTCGAAAGAGCCGATTTCTGCGGCAAGAGACCGGAAATCCCGGCCTGGACGGCAACGATCGGCATCATGGCAAGCGCGACGGCCACGGCGGCCGCATAAGGACCCCAGCGCTTGATCATCGGGCCGGTGGGCGTGTCGCGGGCGATCCGCAGCTTCGCGTCGCCGATTGTCAGCGTCACCGGCAGCTTGACCCGGCAGCCGTAGCCGCGCTGCAGCGCCGGGCGCCCCTCGACGGTGACGGCGCCGCCGATGGCATTGATCGCCACCTGGCGGCCGTAGAAACGCAATTGGAGATGTTCCTGAGCGATATCCCGGTCCGACAGGACGAGATCGCAGCTTGGCGAAGAGCCGATCGTGCAGGCTTCACCGTCGATTGGCGCGCGCACGCCATGGTGCATGCCCGAGAGCACATCGAGCGCAAGCGCTCCTGGCTTCGTTGCAACGATGGCCGGCGACAGCGCCGTGGCGCTGGGGAAAGTCAGACTGTTCGACGACACGGTGCACCCCTTCATCGAATTCATTCTGCAACAGGCCGGCTGGCGCAAACCGACCACGAAACCACCCCGTCATGGAGCGGTGTGGCGCGGACGATTTTCTCGTCCGCGCCGACAGGATTAGTTCTGCGGACGCTGCTTGGTAGCGTCGAGCTCGGTCTTCTTCTCGGTCGTGATCTCGGTGATCTTTGCCGACTTTTCGATGGCCGCGTCGAATGCAGCCTCCATTTTTGCGATAGCCGCGTCAGCACCGCCGCCGGAAGCAGGAGTTACGTTTGCCATGATGGTCTCCATTCCTGGTTTAGGTTCATCGAATACGCCGCATTGAAGCGCCGCAGCGCGGCTCTCTCCTCGAAAGACCGCGGCAGGGGGAACCTAGATGCTGTTTTCAACAGATTAACGACAATGTGAGAATTATTGCCGCCTCGTTAAGGGGAAAGTCGCGCGTTGTGTCGCCTTGACTGTATTTGCTGCTGCATTCCAGGCCGTGAGGGTGCTTAGGTGAAGCCGATCACGGCTCGGCTGATTCATGAATGCGAGGTACCGCTCCAGGCGGTCAAATATGTTCCGGTAATGCGGATCGCTACGCAGCGGCGATCCGCATCAGGAATCAGCGGCTGAGCTCTTTTGCTGCCTTTTCGATGACTTCCGCCACCTTTTCCGGCTGCGAGGCGAAGACCGCGTGGCTTGCCTTGATTTCGGTCATGTCGCTGCCGGCGCGCTTTGCCATGTCCCGCTCGAGGTCCGGATTGATCGAGCGATCGTCGGTAGCGACAATCGACCAGCTCTTCTTCACCTTCCAGGCGGGCTCGCCGACTTTGGCCGAGAACGCTTCCTTAGAGGCGAAGACCTGTGATTTCGCGAGGAATGCGGCCTCGTCCTTGGGCAGATCGGCGGCGAAGTCGTTCGGGAAGGCCACCGGGTCGATGTAGAGATACTTCCCATCCTTCGTCTCGCGGATGTTCATGCCGCTGGCAGGCTTCGAGCTTGCGAGCCCGAGCAGGCTCTCGCCCTTGTCCGGCTGGAAGGCCGCGACGTAGACAAGGCCGGCGACATGCGGGCTATGGCCGGCTTCGGTGATCACCATGCCGCCATAGCTATGGCCGACGAGCAGGGCGGGGCCGTCCTGCAGGTCCAGAACGCGATTGGTCATGGCGACGTCGTCGGCGAACGAGGTGATCGGCTCCTGGACGATCGTGACGTTGAAGCCCCGCTTTTCGAGGATTTCAGTCGCCTTTCGCCAGCCGGAGCCATCAGCCAGGGCACCATGCACGATGACGATATTCTTCACGTCCGCGGCCTGAGCGGCGAAGGCGATGACGCTGGTGGTGAATGCAAGTGCGAGGATAGCGACATAACGGCGGTTCATGGGTTCAACTCCTATGGTTCGATGGTGGCGTAAGGGAAGGAAGTTCAGCCGAAGGTGAAGGCGTAGGCTTCGACGCCGGGGTCGAGGAAACGGATATCGAAGTTCCGAGCCTCTACGTCGCCGGATTGGCGGATAAGCTGGTAAAGCCTGGTCGAAGTCACCGTGCCGTAGCCATCGGCGTCGGTGTCGGCGCCGTGGTCGGCGCCGGGTGCCTTGCCGTCGATCGTCACCTGGAAGCGGACGGGTTTGCCGGAAGCGCCGGGCCCGAGAACCAGATGCAGGTCGCGGGCGCTGAAGCGGTGGGCGATACCACCATCCGGTCGCTCGAGGGTCGCTTGTTCGGCACCGACGGTCCAGGTGCCCGAGAGACCCCATTCGTTGAGGCTAGGTTCCTCGACTGAGTATTCGCTGGGCGCATCGGCGCGCAGGGTTTCCCGCGAGGCGAAGCTGGTGGCGCGCTCGTAACCGAGATAGGTTTCGCCCGAGCGGATATTCTTCAGGTCCGGGCTTGCCTCGGCACCCTTCGCATCCGGTGTCACGGTCGAGCTTGCGGTCATCTCGCTGCCGGCTTCTCGTAGCAGATCCTGAATCGCCTGTTCGGTCTGGCGGTAGTTGCCTTCGCCGAAGTGGTGGTAGCGGATCTGGCCCCTGGCATCGATCAGATAATGGGCCGGCCAGTAGCTGTTTTCGAAGGCGCGCCAGATCCTGAAATCGTTGTCGATGGCGACCGGATAGCCGATCTTGAAGTCACCAACCGCCTTCCTGACGTTGTCGATCTTCTTCTCGAAGGCGAACTCGGGGGCATGAACGCCGATCACGACAAGGCCCTGGTCCTTGTACTTTTCGGCCCAGGCACGAACGTAGGGCACGGTGCGTATGCAGTTGATGCAGGAATAGGTCCAGAAATCGACGAGCACGATCTTGCCTCGCAACTGTTTGAGGTCAAGCGGCGGCGAGTTCAGCCATTCGACCGCACCGTCCAGGGTCGGTGCGGGGCCTTCGACCGGCAGGTTGCTGCGGAACGGTCGTGCGGTGTCGGCGGCTGCAACGATCGTTCCATTACTGGCGACTTCCGACGGTGCGCGGGCGGCTTGATCGGCATGCAGCCGGTCGAGCACGGCCTGTTCGAAGGATGCGGTGCTAGCATAGGAAAGGCGTGCCAGAAGGCCGGTATCGAGGCCGAGCGCGATGACCACGACACCGGCGAGCACGGCAGCGCCGAGAGCCTGGCGGATGCGTTCGCTGACGCCGAGCGACCGCTTCATGCCGGCAAATACCTTACCGCCGACCACCAAGGCTATGGCAAGCGAAGTTGCGGCGCCGGCGGCATAGGCGGCGAGCAGGAACGTGGTCTGGAGGTTGGCACCTTGTAAAGCCGCTCCTGTCAGCACGAGGCCGAGGATCGGCCCCGCGCAGGGGGCCCAGAGCAGACCGGTGGCGATGCCGAGTATCAGCGAACTTGCCGCCGCCGGTGCTGAGCCGGGCTTGCCCGAAGCGCTCAGCAGCCGATTGCCGAAATCGACGAGCGGTTGGGTGATCGTAGCCGACACGCGGGGCGAAAGCAGGCTGACACCGAACACCGCCAGGAGCAGGAGCGCTGCGAGGCGACCGTATTCATTGGCGTGGATTGCCCAGCTTCCGCCGACCGCCGCAAGCGTCGCGACAAGTGCGAACGTGGCGGCCATGCCGATGAGCATGGGCAGCGTGCTGCGGACAAACGRCTGTCCGGCGCGGGCGAAGACGAAGGGAAGGATCGGGAGGATGCAAGGGCTGAGGATCGTCAGCGCGCCTCCGAGATAGGCAATGATAAGAAGCGTCATCATCGTTTCCTTTGAAACCTGGTTCGGGCTCTGGACCGCGATGCGGCTCGGCCAGCCACGGGGCCAATCTGGTCGATCTGACGTATCCCGGATGTGTCCGGGGTCGGGGGGAATTGTATCGCAACGTATCCTGGTGGCCGGATACTACATCCGCATTCAATAGAGGGCGGCGCGGGACACATGAGGGATACATGTCGCCGGCTTTCTTCCGATCGTGATCAACCCGGATCGGAGAGAACCCATGTCCAATGAAATCAACCACCAGCGCCGCCGTTTCTTCGGCATGGCCGCCATGACCGTCGCCGCCATCGAATTCGGCCTCACCTCCGTGGCAAGCGCGCAGCCGGCTGCGGCAGCATCGAAAGCAGTTGGCAAGGCCGGTGCGCACACCTCTTTCGAAGCGCTGAAGCAGGTCGAGGCCGGGGTGCTGAACATCGGCTATGCAGAGGCAGGTCCGGCGGACGGTCCGGTCGTTCTCCTGGTGCATGGCTGGCCTTACGACATCTACAGTTTCGTGGATGTCGCGCCAATCCTCGCATCGGCCGGTTATCGCGTCATCATCCCCTATCTTCGCGGTTACGGCACCACGCGGTTCCTGTCCGAAGATGCGCCGCGCAACGGACAGCAATCGGCGCTCGCCGCAGACATGATCTCGCTGATGGATGTGCTCGGCATCGATAAGGCGATCGTTGCCGGCTATGATTGGGGTGCGCGCACGGTCAACATCATGGCTGCGCTATGGCCGGAACGCTGCAGGGCAATGGTCTCGGTGAGCGGCTATCTGATCGGAAGCCAGGAGGCGAACAGGAAGCCGTTGCCGCCGGCGGCGGAGCTTTCCTGGTGGTACCAGTTCTATTTCGCCACCGAGCGCGGCCGCCTCGGCTATGAGGCGAATACCCGCGAATTTGCCAAGCTGATCTGGCGGACGGCCTCTCCGACCTGGAATTTCGACGATGYGACATTCGAGCGCTCGGCCGCCGCCTTCGACAATCCGGATCACGTCGCGATCTCCATCCACAACTATCGCTGGCGGCTGGGGCTCGCGAAGGGCGAGGCGAAGTATGACGCCTATGAAGACAAACTCGCGATGGGGCCGGTCATTACCGTTCCCACGATCACGATGGAGGGCGATGCCAACGGCGCGCCGCATCCTGATCCGGYTGCCTATGCCCAGAAGTTTTCCGGAAAATACGAACATCGCACCATTGACGGCGGTATCGGCCACAACCTGCCGCAGGAAGCGCCGCAGGCTTTTGCCCAGGCGGTCATCGACGTTGCGAAATTCTAAGGATCATCGGGGCATTTCTCCGCTTCGCGGCGGTCCCTTCCAAGGGTAAGAAGAGCGGAGTGCGCCGCCATATAGACCGAAAGGATTGAAGGGCCGTCCATGGAGCATGTCGACCATATCCTGATCGTCGATGACGACCGTGAAATCCGCGAACTGCTGTCATCCTACTTGAAGAAGAACGGTTTGCGTGCGTCGGTGGCCGCCGATGGCCGCCAGATGCGCAGCTTTCTGGACGCCAACGCGGTCGATCTGATCGTGCTCGACGTCATGATGCCCGGCGACGACGGGCTGGTGCTCTGCCGTGAACTGCGCGTCGGCAAGCACAAGGCTATCCCGATCCTCATGCTGACGGCCCGCAGCGACGAGATGGACCGTATCATCGGCCTTGAGATGGGCGCCGACGACTATCTCGCCAAGCCCTTCGCCGCGCGCGAACTGCTGGCGCGCGTCAAGGCCGTGCTGCGCCGGACGCGCATGTTGCCGCCCAACCTGCAGATCAGCGAGGCCGGACAGGTGCTGGCTTTYGGCGACTGGCGGCTCGATACCGTCGGCCGGCATCTCCTCGACAGGCAAGGCACGGAGATCGCGCTGAGCGGCGCCGAATACCGATTGCTGCGGGTCTTCATCGACCACCCGCAACGCGTCCTCAACCGTGATCAGCTGCTGAACCTTACCCAGGGCCGCGACGCCGACCTGTTCGACCGCTCGATCGACCTTCTCGTCAGCCGGCTGCGCCAGCGGCTCGGCGACGATGCGCGCGAACCGACCTACATCAAGACGGTGCGGGCGGAAGGCTATGTCTTCTCCGTGCCCGTCGAGATTTCGGAGCCCAGGATATGATCGGCGGCCTGTCCGACCGCGGCACGTCCGGCCGGGGCTGGTGGCCGAGCACGCTTCGCGCTCGGCTTTTCCTCATTCTGTTTGCGGGCCTTGCAATTGCCTATGGGCTCTCCTTCAGCATCCTCTTCCTAGAACGCTATATGTCGGCCAAGGCCGTCATGCTCGGCACGTTGGAGAGCGATCTCGCGACCTCGGTCGCCGTCATCGACCGTCTGCCGGCCGACGAGCGGCCGGATTGGCTGGATCGCCTGAGCCGTGGCAATTATCGCCTTGTGCTGGGACCGGGATTGCCCGGCGTGCCGGACATGTCTGGCCGGGGCGCCGAGATCGCGGAGCGGGTCCAGGAGGCAGCCGGGCACAGGTTTCCCTTGCGGATCGAGTCCATTCCCGGCGACGGAAAGCGGCTGCAGGCGCATCTGACGCTTTCCGATGGCTCGCCGCTGACGATTGAGATCACGCCGAGGGGGGTGATGCCGATCGCAGAATGGCTGCCTTGGGTGCTGGCGGTGCAAATGGGTCTGCTGGTTCTTTTTACTCTTTTTGCCGTCCACCAGGTGATCCGTCCGCTCGGAGAGTTCGCGGCAGCGGCCGAGACGCTCGATCCGAACAGGAACGGGCCACCGATGAGCGAGGCCGGACCCACCGAGGTCGCCCATGCGGCGCGAGCGTTCAATGYCATGCGCGAGCGCATCGCCCATTATCTCGAGGAGCGGGTGCAGATCCTCGCGGCGATCTCGCACGACCTTCAGACACCCATTACCCGGATGAGGCTGCGCGCCGACATGGCGGAGGACTCGCCCGAGAAGGACAAGCTCGTCAGCGATCTCGCCGAGATCGAGCGGCTGGTGCAGGACGGCATCGCCTATGCCCGCAGTTCGCATGGTAGTGGCGAAAAGATCTCCCGCATCGACCTTTCCTCCTTCATCGACAGCATCGCATATGACTACCAGGATACCGGGAAAGCGGTTGCCGTCTCAGGTATCGTGCGGGGCACGGCCTCGACCAAGCCGCATGCGCTTCGCCGCATCCTGACGAACTTCATCGACAATGCCCTGAAGTTTGCCGGCAGCGCCGAGATTGAGGTCGATCGACGAGTGGATGGCAGCATCGCGATTTCTGTGCTGGATCGCGGCCCCGGCATTCCGGATGGCATGCTGGATGCGGCGATGCAGCCGTTTTTCCGCCTGGAGCAATCCCGCAACCGCGAAACCGGCGGCACCGGGCTGGGGCTCGCCATCGCCCAGCAGCTCGCCGGGACCATCGGCGGTTCGATCAGGCTCTACAATCGCGCGGGCGGAGGCCTTGCGGCGGAAGTCAGCTTTCGCTGAGGAAATCCGGGTGCCATCTGTATGGGAACGTTTCCCGCCCGCCTGAAGCTACTCTCCGATACATTTCGGCTGTTTTGAGAAACATGCCAGATACGTCGATCCATCAAACCACTCCCCGTCAGCGGATGTCGCCGTGATCGGCAGAACAAAGGAGTGTTCCATGACGAAGATCGAAAAGGTTCTCTACACCGGTAAGACCCACACGACGGGGGGACGCGACGGCTTCGCGCGCAGCGACGATGCAGAACTAGACGTGAAGCTGTCTCCGCCAGGTACGGCACAGCCCGGCACCAATCCCGAGCAGCTCTTCGCAGCCGGCTGGTCGGCGTGCTTCATCGGTGCGATGGGGCTTGCCGCGGGCAAGCGCAAGCTCAGGCTCCCCGTCGATACCGCGGTCGATGCGGAGGTCGATCTCGGCACGACGGACGGTGYCTATTTTCTGCAGGCCCGCCTGAATGTCAGCCTTCCGGGCCTTGATCCGGAACTCGCTCGGACGCTCGTCGAGGAAGCCCACCGGACCTGCCCCTATTCGAAGGCGACCCGCGGCAATATTGAGGTCGAGCTAAATGTCACGTGATCCTCATCCCTCATCCAGGGGAGCGATGAAGCACATCATCATTATCGGCATGCTGGCGATCGCCGTTTTCGCGGCACCCTGTGCCTATGATGCTTTTTCGCCCGAACCATCGCCGCTGGCAGGTCTCCTGGCGATGTCCGGCGGTTTGCAAGGATAATCGTGCGTAGAGTACCGGTTTGCGGAAATGGTCCCGGGCACGATGCCAAATGAGGCGCTGTTGAAGACGGCGCCTCATCCAACCTTCTCACGTTTGTCTCCGGGTAGTCTTCACCCGCGCGCTCCATTCTCCAGGTCTCGAATATAGGCGAGGACAGCTTCGATCTCACCGTCGGCGACAAGCTCTGCAGCCGTGCGATGACCATAATCTGCAATCGGTTCGTTTCGATACCAATAGATTGCCTTCTGAAGATCGCCGGTCAGTTCGGCGGCCGCTGAGATTGCCTTTATCATTTCCCGCATCCTGCTCTGCAGGCGCTTGGAGGAGGGATTGCGCAGGGTGTTGCGATGAACGTCTGTTATATCCGCGAGGTTCGCGACCTTGACGCCAAGCGCCTTCGACAGGCGCGAGGGCGAAATAAAAGGTGTGCGAGGCTCCTGAAGGCTATCGACAAAGCCGGAAACGACCGCGTGCGGGTTTCGCCGTCGATCTCATCAACAAGCGCCGGYCCGATCTCAAGCCGTTGCTGGGCGGGACCTTCCCGCTTGATACCGTCATGGCCCTCGAAGCCGCCGGCGACAGAAGCAGGTCGATGAAGGCGCAGCTCGCATTCTGATGGGGCTGGTCTTGCCGGAATGAACCGGAGCGGCGGCCGCCCGTCGCGCGCATGCGGTTCGCRCCTTCACGAAGGCCGTTTCGCCATCATCCAGATGAAAAAGATGCCTCCGCAAAGGCCTGTCACGATGCCGATCGGAATATCTTCCGGCGCCATCAGGACGCGCGCGGTGGCATCGGCCCAGATCAGGAACACGGCGCCGAAGAAAGCGGAGCCGGGCAGCACGCGTGCGTTGTCGCCGCCGAAGAGAAGGCGGACCAGATGCGGCATCATGAGGCCGACGAATCCGATCACGCCGGAAAACGCCACCATCACGCCAGTGACCAGTGCGCAGACCACGAACACCGTCATTCGAAACCTGTCCGGGCTGATGCCGAGTGTCGCGGCTGTTTCATCTCCTAATGACATGGCGTTCAGTGCCTCGGCACGCGACCAGAGCCACAGGCTTCCGACTACCAGCACTGCCGCGGGCCAGATCAGATGAGACCACTGCGCCAGACCGAGGCCGCCAAGCATCCAGAACACGACTGTGTGCGTGGCGCGCGGGTCGCCGATAAGGATCAGCGTGTTGCCGGCGGCCATGATGACGAAACTCACGGCGACGCCCGCCAAGACCAGGCGATCGGCTGAGGTCGCGGAGGCGAGGCGGGCCACACCGAGGACGAGCAGCGTTGCGGCCATGGCTCCGCCGAATGCGAAGACCGGCACGGTCAGGATGCCGATCACCATCCCGACATGCAGGAGCGCCAGAATGGCGCCGAATGCGCCGCCCGACGATATGCCGAGGAGATGCGGGTCGGAGAGCGGATTGCGCGTGACGGCCTGAAGTGCCGCACCGACGAGACCAAGTCCGRCTCCGACCAAACCCGCAAGGAGCGTGCGCGGGAACCGGATCTCCATGACGATTTTCGCGCGGCTGTTGCTCCACTCCGGCTCGATCATGCCCGGCAGGACGTGATCGACCGCCACACCCCATACGGTCGAAAGCGGGATGGCGACGGCGCCGACCGAGACGGCAACGACGATGGAGAGCAGCAGAATGGCCGCCGCGCCGAGGACCAGTCCGAGGCGCAACCCAATTCGGCGCGGGGCAAGGGCGGCGGCAATCATCGCTTACTTGCTCCAGAAGGCCTTGGCGAGCTTTGCGACCGCCTCGATATTGCGTGGTCCGGGCGTCGCCTCGACATAGGAGAGAACGGCGAAGCGGTCGTTCTTCACGGCGTCGATATCCCTGAAGGCCGGGTTGCCCTTCATGAAGGCGATTTTCTGCTCGGCGGTCACATCGCCGTAGTCGACGATGACGATCATTTCCGGATTGCGCTCAACGACCGGCTCCCATGCCACTTCCGTCCAGCTCTTGGCGACATCTTCCATGATGTTGGTGCCGCCGGCCGCCTCGATGATCGCGGTCGGCATGCCGTTGCGACCCGCCGTGAACGGCGCGTCCTCACCGGAATCGTAGACGAACACCTTCAGCGGTTTCGATCCGTCGATATCCCTGGTGATCTCCTCAAGTCGGGCGCGATAGCCGTTCACCAGTGCTTCGGCGCGTTCCTCGATCCCGAAGATGCGGCCGATATTGAGGATGTCGACATACATATCCTCCATAGTCATTTTCGGCCGCTCGCCGAGATGGCTGCAGCTTTCCGTCAGCTCATAGACCTTTATGCCGAAGGGCTCGAGGGTTTCGGGCGTGACCTCGCCGCCGACCGACATCCCGAAATTCCAGCCCGCGAAGAAGAAGTCGGCCTCGGCGCCGGCCAGGACCTCCTTGCTCACGCGGTGCGGTGAGAGTTCGGGGATATCGCCCAGCTTGGCCGAGACCTCCGGCTCCATCTTGTAATAGCGCGAGATACCGGCATAGCCGACCATATGGTCCTGAAGGTCGAGCGCCAGCATCGTGTCGGTCATGTTCACATCGTAGGAGACCGCGCGTTGCGGCGGCGCGTCGAATGTGACCTCGCGATTGCAGCTCTTGACCGTCACCGGGTGTGCGAGCGCCGGGGCGGCGGAAAGGAGAAGAAGGGCGAGGGCAGGGCGGATCATGGCTGTCTCACGGGTTATAAGTGGAAGGAGAAGCGGGGATGAGGACCGGAACGGTCGATCCGGCATCGCACGTTGAAGGCGGTCGCCAGGTGCGCTTCGCTCAGCGCCTCGTCGGGCGGCCCATCCGACAATATGCGACCCTGATGGAGGACGATGACCCTGTCGGCAAATTCGGCCGCAAGTCCGAGGTCGTGCAGAGTCGTGACCACGGTGAGACCGAGACCTCGCAGGAGCGAAAGCAGCTCGAGCTGGTGGCGGATGTCGAGGTGATTGGTCGGTTCGTCGAGAACGAGCAGACGCGGCTCCTGCGCGAGCGCCCTTGCCACCATCACCCTCTGCCGTTCACCGCCCGAAAGGGTGGCAAACCGGCGATCGGCCATTCCCGTCAGATCCATCTTGGCAAGGGCGCCTTCGATCACGGCGGCATCGGCCATTCCCGGCGAAGAAAGGGCACCCCCCCAGCCGCGGCGGTGCGGCAAGCGCCCGAGTGCGACGATCTGCCGGACGGACAGGGCGAAATCGGTCGGTTGCTCCTGAAGGACCGCGGCGACGGTGCGCGCGGCTTGTTGTGCCGAGATTGTCCAAATGTCCTGGCCATCGAGCGTGACGGAGCCGGACCGCGGACGCTGGAAGCGATAGATGAGCCGGAGCAAGGTGGACTTTCCAGCGCCGTTCGCACCGCAGATGGCGGCAATCTGACCGCGCGGAATAGAGAGGGACAGGTCCTTGACGATATCTGCATGGCGCGGCGGTCCCCAGCTCACACGGTCAAGGGAGAGGATATCACTCATGCCGATGCGTCCGCCGGACGCAAGATCATCGCCGGCAGGCGCGCCAGGATATTGTCTGGACGGTCGACAGAGCGGCACCAGCCGTCGTCAAGTTCGGCATAAAGCCGAGCAAACCGTAGAATGTCAGCTATGTCGTCGACGGGATCGAGGTTGAAAAACARCCAGCTTGCCTTCTCCGGAGCCCGGAGCGCTACCAAGCAGGGCTGGTGGCAGCCGCCCATGCAGGCGGTCCCCGTCACTTCGAACTGTGCGGAAAGATCGGCCGCGGCGATTGCGGAACGCAAATTGGCGATCATGGAGACGCCTGGTCGGCGGTGGCGCTCAGTTCGCTTGCAGCCCTTGCAGACAAGGAACTGATGCGGCGCTGACTGGACCACGGAATAGGCAGGTGTCGCCACCGGCCTGGAAGATGCCTTATCCATCATTTCTCCTGACCGGACTCCCCGCCCGGTTCGGGTTACACTCGTGATGGCAGGTCTCCTGACTTGCGGGTCGTTGCGTCCTCCACCTTCCCAGCATCCCGCAAAAGGTTTGCCAGTGGTATTTGGAGGTTGCTCACCGCTCACAGTTGCGGGGGCAGTCACGGTCTCGGTCCCTAGCGGGTATCCTCACCGTATTCCCTTTTCACCCGGCGTAGCGCGAATGCCCGCCAGGAACCATCGACGCAAAACTAACCAAGACGGGTCTGAAGTCAACCGGATAGGAAAGGCGACCTCTTTTCTATCCGGTCTACCAGCCCGAGGTAGTTATCGGCAGGTCTGAAATCAGAAATCGAGGAAACAGTATGTTTTTGCCGGCGCCACAGTGGTCGGCGCCTCACTCCGGCGGCTTGCCTGCCTTGATAGGCACGAGGCTGCCGAGATCGAGGGGGAACGGAAATATGATCGTGGAAGCCYTTTCGCCGGCGATGACGTTCAAGGTATTGAGATAGCGAAGCTGCATGGCCTCAGGCTTCTTCGCCAGGATTTCGGCTGCTTCGAGAAGCTTGGTCGCAGCCTGTTGTTCACCTTCGGCATTGATGACCTTGGCCCGCCGTTCCCGTTCGGCTTCCGCCTGGCGGGCAATGGCGCGGATCATGGATTCGTTGATGTCTACATGTTTGATCTCGACATTGGCGACCTTGATGCCCCACGCGTCCGTCTGGCTGTCGAGGATCTCCTGTATGTCACTGTTGAGCTTGTCGCGTTCAGCCAGCATCTCATCGAGGTCGTGCTTGCCGAGCACGGACCGCAATGTCGTCTGGGCGAGCTGGCTCGTCGCCGTCATGAAGTCCTCGACCTGGATGGTCGATTTCTCCGGATCGATGACCCGGAAATAAAGCACGGCATTGACCCGGACGGAAACGTTGTCGCGGGAGATCACGTCCTGGCTAGGAACGTCGAGCACCAGCGTGCGCAGATCGACCCGCACCATTTGCTGCACATAGGGGACAAGAAGGATCAGGCCCGGCCCCTTGACGCCGGTGAAGCGGCCGAGCGTGAAGACCACGCCGCGTTCGTATTCGCGCAGTATCTTGATCGCCGCTGCGATGAGGAGCAGCAGAAGAAGGACACCCACGAAATAGAAGGCGATATCTGCAAACATGCGCATGACTTTTCCTCCCTGATTTCCAATGCCGTCACTCTTCCGGGGCGACCGGCGTGACCTCGAGCGTCAGACCGCTTCTGCCGGTTACCTTTACGGCGTCGCCGGCGACGAGCGACCCTGTGGAGACGGCCTTCCAACGCTCCCCATGCGCGATGACATAGCCCGATGTGCCTCTCCAGCTGGCGACCTTGCCGGCGATGCCGATCATCTGCTCCGTGCCGGTAACGACGTTGCGCCGATGCGCAAGGAAGGCGAGGCGGGCAACGATGAGGCTGAAGATGACGCTGCCGATGGCTATACCCGCCACCACCGGCCAGGAAATCTCGAGGCCGGGTATATCCATATCGAAGAGGATGGTCGCGCCAAGCACCAGCGCCGCAGCCCCGCCGATACCGAGGGCACCGAAGGATGGCGAATGCGCCTCCGCCACGGTCAGCCCGACACCGAGGGCGATCAGTCCGACGCCGGCATAGCTCACGGGCAGCAATGCGAGTGCATAAAGACCGAGGATGAGGCAGATGCCGCCGATCGCGCCGGGGACGAATGTTCCTGGAGTGAGAAATTCGAAAATGAGGCCATAGATGCCGACCATCATCAGGATGAGCGCTATATTCGGATCGGTAATCACCGAAAGAAACCGGGTTCGCCAATCCGGCTCGAAATCCTGAACGGCAAGGCCGGAGGTTTCAAGCCGGATGTCGGTCTGGCCAACTTTCACGACACGACCGTGCGCCTGCGCAAGGAGGTCCTCGATATTGGCTGCCGTGAAGTCGATAACGTTTTCGCGCATGGCGGCTTCCGACGAAAGGCTTGCGGCATCGCGCACGGCGCGTTCCGCCCAGTCGGCATTGCGGTTGCGCAGTTCCGCAAGGCCGCGGAGGTAGGCGACCGCATCGTTGACCGCTTTTGCCTCGCCGGCGTTGCGAGGAGATTGCTGGGGCGCACCGTCAGGCTTTTGTGCATCGTCGTCCGGCTTCGGATCGAACCCTCCGCCGAGCGAGATCGGCGTCGCGGCGCCGAGATTGGTGCCCGGCGCCATGGCCGCGATATGGCTCGCATATAGAATATACGTGCCGGCGCTGGCGGCCCGTGCTCCGCTAGGCCCCACGAAACCGGCCACCGGCACGGGTGAGGCAAGCACGGTGCGAATGATATCGCGCATGGATGTGTCGAGACCACCCGGCGTGTCCATCTGCAGGATGATCAGGCGGGCTCCATCCTCCTCCGCCCGTTGGAAGCCGCGTCTCATGTAATCAGCGGTCGCTGGACCGATGGCGCCGTTCAGTTTCAGCACTACAGCCACTTGCGTGGAAGCCGATGAGGACGGAGCGGCGAGACTGGCGGCTGCCAGGGATGYGGCTGACAGAGCAAGCAACAGAGCGACGGTTCGAGATATCGACCGCCAAAGACGCCACACTGTCTTCTGTCGAATGTTCATTCGTCGGAATATATGTCAGCGGTCCCGGATGGTAAGGCGGAAGCTTTCCGACGTGGCGCTGGTCTACGATTTCATGGGCCTGCCGCTCCGACGCTCCCCACGGCAGTACCTCTCGCCTAGGCTTCGCGGCATCGCGACGCCTGGGTCGTGCAAAATGCTTCGCGTCATTTGCTAACTTCTGGACGATGCGAAACTAGAGGCAGTGTCGATCGATCCATTCCAAGAGCAATTCCGGCATCGCGAGCTGCCCTGTCCTTGGTAAGTCCCAAAGTCGTCGAAGTCTTCAACGAGCATGGAATAAGAGGTTCTCGCGGTTACCTCAAAGCTGACAATGCCGAACTGCTCGCCAAAAGACGTCTCCAGAGCACAACCACTTCATGGAGCGTAACTCCAGAAAATTTTGTGCGAAATGAAACAAAGACTGGAGATGCCCGTTAGGCAGAGTTGCATTTTGGGACCACGGCGGGGCTTCTGTCCATCATATCCGCACTTGGTTCTGCTGTCGCCACCGCCTCGACATCGAGGAACATCAGAGAGATTAACGCCGCCGATGTCGAATATCGAGGAATTCCCGCTCCCTTCGCGAAAATTGAGTGAATACGATGCGCTTGTGGCGGCGGCGCCGAGCGTGCTCGATGCCATCCCCGGCGCCGTCTATCTCTGTGATCACGACGGCTGGCTCGTCCGCTACAACAAGGAGGCCGCCGATCTTTGGGGAAGAACGCCAGCGCTTGAAGAGAAGCGCGAGCGTTTCTGCGGCTCACACGCTCTCTTTCTGCCGGATGGCACGCCATTGGCGCATGAAGTTTGCCCGATGGCGACGGCCGTTTTCAGCGGCAAGGAGACCCGCAATGCGGAGGTGGTTATCGAAAGACCGGAAGGTTCGCGCTTCGTCGCGCTGGTGAACATCCGCGCGCTGAAAGACCACGAAGGCAGGATTCAAGGAGCGATAAACTGCTTCCAAGACATCTCGGCGCAAAAGGCCATAGAGGAGGAGGTCCACCGTAAAAAAGCCGATCTTGAGGATTTCTTCGAAAACAGTGCGATAGGACTTCACATTGTCGGTGGAGACGGGATCATCCAGCGCGCCAACAAGGCGGAGCTGGCTCTTCTCGGTTATACCGTCGAAGAGTATGTCGGACGGCATATCGCGGAATTTCACGCGGATGCGCCGGTGATCGGCGATATTCTCCACAAATTGTCGTGCGGCGAGAAGCTGGACCGTTATCCTGCTCGCCTTCGCGCCAGGGATGGCTCGATCAAGCATGTGCTGATCACGTCCAACAGCCGGTTTGAGGATGGAGAGTTCATCAACACGCGCTRCTTCACGACCGATGTGACCGATCTTCACGAAGCCGAGAGAGCGCGGCGCGACAGCGAAGAACGTCTGGCGGCGACCTATGAAGCCGCGACGATCGGAATTGCGGAAGCTGACTCGGCGGGCCACCTGCTGCGGGTAAATGACGCGCTGTGCCAGATGCTCGCTCGTTCACGCGAAGAGCTGCTCAGCATGACGTTCTTCGATTACACCGAAGAAGGCGACCGAGACGAGGATGCGGCGCTGTATACGCGCCAGATTCTCGGGG
>NZ_MDDW01000012.1 GCF_001854865.1 Rhizobium sp. LCM 4573
GGGTATAAGGTGGCGTCGGGGTCGTCACCGAACACGTCGCGCAATCCTCGGGCACATCACCGCCACTCACCATATTGCGGATTTGCGTCACACCCAGCGGCAGAGGTGCTGCAACAGTCAGGTCGATCTCGACCACCGCCTCTCCGCCCACCGGAACCTGCGGCACCGTCAGAAGAACCGTCGAGGCCCCCGCGACCGGATCGGTAAAGCCGTTCGCACCCGACACCCGCGTCATCGTCGCGCCGTTCGGAATGTTCTCGATGAACTCGAAATTATCGAAGGCAGGCCCGCCCTCGTGGGTCACAGTCACCCGGTAGGTCAACACCTCGCCCGGCTCGGCCACGTTGTTGGTGGTGATGCTTTCCCCGACCAGCTCCTTCCTCACCGATACCTTCGGGTCGCCGGGCACGTTCGTAAACAGGCACTGGATCGCCGCCTCGGGCCGAACATTGGCAGCCGGTATCGTAAGCGTCGGAGAGGCAAAACTGCCGATTACCGTCGGATTGCCCGTATTGCCAGCATTCTGATCCGTACAAACCGCCGACGCCGCACTCCAGCCAGCCGGCACAACCTCGCTGAGCACGAGATCGGTCCGCGTATCTCGCGCGAAATACATTGGCGAGGAAACCGCCGTGCCCGCTGTCGCCGTCGTGAGCGTAGTGCTGGCTACCGCCGAACCGTTCGAAGCCCCGACATTGCTCATGTCGATCTGGAAGCTGCCCGTCCCTTCCTGGCTCACCTTCGAAACCGTCACACAAGGCGGCCGGACGTAGAGCTGGTTGGCAATGTTGTCGCCGCTCGCAATGCCGCTGGCAGTGAGGGTGATGGACGTAACGAGACCGCTGCCATTTCCCTGAAGAAAAGCGCTCTGTCTATAGGGACCAGAGGGATTGTAGCGCAACGCACCGGTCGAAGCGGTCCAAGGCAGATCGCCGCCTACCTGAGTGAAGTTTGAAACAGAAGCAGTGCTTCCCGACCCAAGCATCACCGTCACAGTTGCCGGGCTTGCCGTCGTGTAAGCTCCATTGAGGTCTTGAACGTGGAAACGGATCCAGCTCGCCGGCACCGGTTGCGAGAAGGTCCAACGCAACGTGTAGTTTCCACCGCCGTTTGTCGCCCAAGGATTGTCGACCTGCCATGAGCTGCCCGATTTTTGAACGGTTCCGGTTATGCCGAACGGCGCCAGCGTAAAGCTGTTACCGGCCGTGACCAGACGCGGCGAGCACAGACCCGACGTAGGCGGCGGCTCCATGCTGTTCGTGTCGGTAGCGGAGTTATTCGCGGTATTCGTATCGATCGCGCCATCCGGCGCTGTCACAGTTGCGGTATTGGTGAAGCTGCCTGTCTGGCTCGCTGGTATCGCCATGCTGATCGTGTAGGTGACGGAGCTACCTGCCGGAAGGTTAGCGGTGGTGTCGATAGCGCCCGTACCGCTCGGCACGCTGCACACCGCTCCACCCGTCGGATTGCCGCAGGTCCAGTTGGCTGTGGTGACACCGGCCGGTAGCGGGTCGGCCACGCGCGCATTCTGAACGCCGAATGGGCCGTTGTTGCTGACGACGATCGTGTAGCTGGCGTCGGTGCCAGGAGTGTAGGTCGTTTCACCATCGTCCTTGGTTATGGCGAGATCGGCACCGAACTCCATCGGTGACAGAGCGCATTTAGCCCCATCGTTATTCCCCGACCCAGGTAGATCCGAAATCAGCGTCGCCGCGCCGGTTGTAGGATCGAACTTGTAGAAGCCGCCGCTATTGTTGCCGCCATAGAGCCCGTTGCTCGCTCCAAAAAGCGCACCGAAGAGACCGCTTGTCATACCGGCAGGCCCGACTGTCGTTACCTGGCCGCTTGTCGGGTTGATCGCGTAAAGGGTGAGCGTAGAGTTCTGGTTGTCAACCGTGTAAAGAAGGCCGTTGTACCATGCCAGATCGGCTGTCGATAGCGAACGGCTCAGTGATATGCTGGACGCAGTCTTTGTATCGATGTCGATCCGATAAAGCTGATTGCCGGATTGCGAACGTATGTAGTAGCTGCCGTCGGAGCCAATTTCCCCTGAATTGTATGGTTGCGTGGGTACCGGCAGGTTTGCCACCGCACCCAGATTGACGACGCTACCATCGCTGCCGATACGGAGAAGGTTGTTCGGGGCGGAAATTGCGTAGAGGTAATTGTCGCGCGGATTATAACCGACAGCGTTGTAAGAGAGTGATGAGCTCGGGCCTACCGGCTGGACGGCAATGGGATTCGACGACGTATCGAACCGGTACAACGATGTGGGTTGGTTTTGCGCTAGATACATGGTCGAGGTGCACGCACCGAATGAAGGCTGCGTATCGACGGATAGGGATGCGCTGCCGCTGGGGACAAGATTTCCCACGCTCGACGACATGTTGCTTGCGCTGTTGGTGTAGTTGCCCGAGGCGGTTGCCGTAGCCTCCACAGTGATTGTGCAGGTCGCACCCGGCGCGACACTGATGTTGGTCGCCCGCACGGAAGTCGCGCCCGCGGCCAGCGCTCCGCCGGAACCGTCTGTGACGGAAGGGCTTCCGCAGCTTCCGTTATTCGTTGCGGTACCAGAAGCGACCGTCAGTCCCGCCGGCAGATTGTCGGTGAAGTCCAGCGGCGTGAGGGTCACGGACGCCGACTGGTTGGGGTTGGTTATCGAAAAGGTAAGCTGACTCGTTCCTCCCACCGCGATCGAAGAAGGACTGAACTGTTTGGTCAGCGGTGCGGTTGGGAAGGAAACGGTCCAGTTATGACCGTCATTGAAGCCGGTCGTTGTACCCGTGGGCGGCGTGGCGTTGTTGTTGAGCGTCAGGGTCCGGATCAAGCCAGAGGCGGCCGTCACGCGGAATGAGCCGCAGGCCCCATTGATCGGATTCGAGCCGCTGTTGTTGTTACAGCCTGCTTGGGTTGCAGGCTGGACGGTATTGTTCAGCGTATTGCCGCTGACATCCATAAGATTATTCTTAGCTACGGTCGTCAGACTGACCGCCGCGCCGGTAGTGCTCGAGCCGGTGATCGCAAAACGCGATGCATCAAGATTGTGAAAGTGGAAAATCGGCGCGATCAGCGGCTTGCTGAAGACAAAGCTGGAGACGAAGCCATTGCTTCCCTCGATGCAGGCGCTCGCAAATAACGCATAAGACGGAACGTCAGGCTCGGTGTAAGTGAGGTAATTGGGYTGGCTGCCGACCCCTGTTCCTCCTCCGCCCATGAAAAGGCATCCGGCGGCCGAAGGTGCAGCAACACGGGACGTGATGGTCTGAGTGGCCGACACTCCCGGATTTCCGTAGGGGCTACTTCCCCAGGTAAATGTACGGGCGGAACCCACCGCCGCGCCTGTCCCGGAGAGCGCGGTTGGCCAGGCTTGCGCAGGTGCTTCGGCAGCTTCGGCCTGGCCTGCAAAAGCTATCGCAAGCGCCGCTACTGACAGCCTCCATTGGGATAACGGCGTAGCTGTTCTTTTCGCGACTGAGGTGTCAGCCAAGATTAAACTTGAAGCCGATACAGGTGTGGTCGCAACACGGTTCTTAATTGAACGGCGCGCGACATCGCGCAGCGAAACGAGCTTCCGCATGAAAGGCCCCCTCGAAGTCAGTTCTTCGATCAAGCCTTTTCACAGCGGATCTTGTCCCCTCACCGCGAATCGAACTTGACCGAAATCAAGCCGAGGAGCGCAGAAATCAAAAAAACTGTCTTTCAGGATACGTAGGTGTTTTGCAGGATCCGTAGATTCCCGGTATATTCCGGAGTGCTTTTCGGGAAATGGCTAAT
Organism: Rhizobium sp. LCM 4573; assembly: GCF_001854865.1. Lineage (GTDB taxonomy): Bacteria > Pseudomonadota > Alphaproteobacteria > Rhizobiales > Rhizobiaceae > Neorhizobium. The sequence continues at coordinate 3,775 of NZ_MDDW01000012.1, forward strand.
TTAGTGCTGTTTTTGCAACGCCAAATCCCGAACATAGTACTTAAGAATGTTTTTTTATAAGCAATATCTTATATTGATATTCGTTTGATTCATAACCAATAAGCTAAAAAGCTAGCTTGGAAAGGAAATTCGCACGACGAAGCCGGCGGCCTGCTGCGCGAACGAAAGCCGGCCGCCGAGCTTCTGCACCGCCATCTCCGCGATAGGCAACCCCAGGCCAGTTCCCTCTCCGCCTTGATGTGCGCCTCGGTTGAAGCGGCCGATAAGACGCCTTACCTCTTCTGGCGTCATGCCCTGCCCCGCATCGATCACATCGATATGGATCAAGCCTTCCGTTTCTACCAACATGACTTCGATCTGCGACCCGAAGGGAGAATGCAGAACCGCGTTCTCCAGAATGTTCTTCACGGCCAGATCAAGGAGCGTTCGGTCCAGGGAAGCGGCTTTTACAGCATTGCCGGCATGCATCCTGATCGTGATTTTCCTCGCGGCCCGCAAGGTGTCCAGGTGAGCGCAGATCTCCTCGATCACAGTGGCGACATCGACCACTTCGATCGAACGGGAACCGTCTGCCGAATCCACCGCGGCCATGTCTATGAGCTGGCGGACCAGCCGGCCGGTGCGATCCACGCTGGTCGATATATGTCGCAGAGCGGTATCGCGGATACTGCCATCGTCGCTTCGCAACGCGACCTGCGCCTGCGTCTTGAGGCCGGCCAGCGGTGTCTTAAGCTCATGCGCGGCATAGGCGATGAAGGTCTTTTCCCGCTCGCGCGCCTCGCGCACTCTCCCGAACAGTGCGTTCAGCGAAGCCAGAAGCGGCCGGACCTCTCTTGGCGCGCCTGCCTCCTCGATAGGGTGAAGCGTATCAGCCGAACGGCCGGATAGAGCATTTGCAATTCGGTTCAGTGGAGCGAGCCCACGATCGACGCTGAACCAGATCAGCGCTGCAAGCAGCGGCAGGATCGCCAGGGCGGGTATCAGCTGCCCCTTGACGACATCATCCACAAGTCCGTCCCGTATCTCGAGGCTGTCTCCCACCAGCACACGAACGCCCAAGGTCTTATTGACCACCGCATAGACCCGCCATCGCTCTCCGTTGATCACCGTCTCCTCGAAGCCGTCACTGTGATTTGCGAGCGAGATCGCGGGAGCGCTTTCCGAGCGGCTGACAAGTCGCCCCTCGAGCGACCAGATCTGACAGGAAAGCTGGCGATTGTAGTTGCTCCGCCCGGCTGTGAATTCCGGCGGGATATCGCCGGCCGTGGCCGCAGCGGCAACGGCGGCCACCTCGATGTGATGGTCCGTAAGAAGCGAACTCACCATCCGCGCCGCCTCGGTAAGCCGGGCGTCGAGCACCCGCTCCACCTGGTGCTGGGTGCTGAGATAGGTCCAGAACACCGCGCTGCACCAGACAGCACCGGTCGTCGCGAGCAGGATGGCGATGAGACGGACGCGGATCGAGGTCATAGAAGTCTGCCCATCCGATAACCGACGCCGCGCACCGTCTCGATGATCGAGGCCCCGAGTTTGGCGCGCAACTTGTGCACATGGACTTCGACCGTGTTGCTCTCGACCTCCTCCTGCCAGCCGTAGAGGCGCTGCTCCAGCGCATGCTTCGAATGGATCATCGCGGGATTTTCCATGAGCGCCTGCAGGATCGAGAATTCGCGCCGCGACAGAGCCATGCTGTCGCCGCCTTTGCGCACGGTCATTCCGGCAAGGTCGAGAACGATGTCGCCGCATTCCAGCACAGGCCTGGCCCGCCCCTCCGCCCGCCGGGTAATAGCCCGCAGCCGGGCTGCGACCTCGTCGAGATCGAAGGGCTTGCCGAGATAGTCGTCCGCACCAGCATCGAGGCCGTCAATGCGGTCGGCGATCTCGTCCTTCGCAGTCAGCAAAAGGACGGGCGTCCGGTCCCCCTTTCCACGCATGCGACTCAGCACCTCCAGTCCGCAGCCGTCCGGCAGCATGCGGTCGAGAACGACAGCGTCGAACCGATCAGACGCGAGAGCCTCGATCGCATCGGCCACGGTCGAAACCGTATCGACCGTGAAGCCGGAAAGGCCGAGGCCGACCTTCAGYCCGTCGAGCAGCACTGCGTCATCTTCGAGCACAAGTATGCGCATCACATCTCCATAATTCCTGCGGGCATCCCGCTTGCGATGCCTACCTTAAGCCTGCCTTAAGCTGGCGACGAGATCGCTCCGCCCACGATGAATGACGAGGACGGTAGCACGATGTGGAAAGCAACCCTGTTGGCGTTGGTTTGGGTCCTGATTGCGGCAGCCTTGCCGRCACGGGCCTTGGAGGCGCCGTTGCCGATGGATGAAGCCTTCGTCCCAGCAATCGAAAATGCAAAAGACGGCAGCCTCACCATCACCTGGCGGATCGCCGAAGGATATTATCTCTACAGGGATTATCTTGCGGCGGCAGACAGCGATGGCCAGACACTGAGCCTCAAAACCGAGTCTGGCACGATCAAGGATGATCCGGGTTTCGGTGCCACGGAGGTYTATTACGACCGGGCTTCGGCCTCGGTCGTCAATGCCCCGCCAACCTTCCGCCTCACCTATCAGGGCTGCCAGGACGGCGGGCTCTGCTATCCGCCGCAGACCAGGACGATCGATCGTGCCGCAATGACGATCAGCGGCCCCAGCGAAGGACTCCTTGCGCTTCCGGTCTTCTCAGAAGGGCAAGGGACGAAAAGCGTCGATGGTGGGCTCACTATTGCAAGCGGCAGCAACGATACGGCGGTAGACCGGCTGCTGGTGAATGGCGGCCTGCCCCTGCTCATTGCCGGCTTTCTCGGCTTCGGCCTGCTTCTTGCATTCACGCCTTGCGTCTTTCCGATGTATCCCATCGTCGCAGCGATGCTGTCACGCCAGGGCGGGACGATGACCGCCCGGCGCGGCTTCATGCTGGCGACTTCTTACGTGATCGCGCTTGCTCTGGCATTCGCCCTGTTTGGAATGGCGGCCGCATGGGCGGGCCAGAACCTGCAGATGGCGCTTCAGGGACCCTGGGCGATCGGGACGGTCGCCGGCCTCTTCGTTCTGCTTGCGCTTTCCAATTTCGGGCTGTTCCAGATCCAGATACCGGCCGCGATTGGAAATCGCTTCAACACGGCCGAGCGCAAGGGCGGCTCGCTCGCCGGTGCGGCCCTGCTCGGCTTCTCCTCAGCCTTCCTGATCGGTCCCTGTGTCACCGCGCCGCTTGCCGGCGCCCTCCTTTATATCGCCCGCACCGGAGATACCGTAATAGGCGCGCTTGCTCTTTTCTCGCTCGGTCTCGGCAAGGGAATTCCTTTAATTGTCATGGCGACCATTGGCGGCAGGGCATTGCCGCGCGCCGGYGCATGGATGGAGATGGTCCGCCATGCGTTCGGTTTCCTTTTCCTGGCCACGTCAATCTGGCTGGCGGCACCTCTGGTACCGGAACGTCTCATCCTCCTGCCCTGGGCACTTCTGGCGCTTGCCGTCGGAGTCTATGCCGGCGGGCATAAGACATCGCGAACCTCAGGTGGATATGGCGTCCTGGCAAGGTCCGCAGCCGTCGTCTCGCTTCTTTGGGGCAGCCTCCTTCTGGTTGGCTTCAGCCTTGGCGCAAGTGACCCACTGACGCCGCTCGGCCCGCTGAAGGGAGCGATTAGCAATGCGCATAACGGGACGATCGATAAGGCAGATTTTGCCAGGATCAGCACAACCGGCGAACTCTCGACGCTGCTTCAAACCGCCGCCGCGCAGGATAAGCCGACATTGGTCTATGTGACCGCCGACTGGTGCGTTACCTRCCGCACGATCGAGCGCTCCGTGTTGACGGCGCCGGACGTTGCCGCTGCGCTCGACGGCATAGATCTCGCAAGTCTCGATGTCACGGCTCTCGATGGGGATCGCAGCGCCTTGATGCGATCGCTCGAGGTCGTCGGACCGCCCACCATAATCTTCTTCGACAGCAACAGCCGCGAGGCTTTCGGCACGCGCCTCGTCGGCGACATCACCGCGATATCGCTTGCCAGCGCCGCCCGGGCCGCGAAAGCCTCGGGACAAAGAACGCACGTGTCGACGCTCTTCCATCACAGGACAGGACACCAAACAGAATGATATTCTCGGCTATCCCGGCCTGCATCCCGCGCATCCGCGGGGTGCTTCTTGCCACCGTTGCGGTCGGCGTTCTCTCGGCCTGCGCCCAGACCACGGCTCCATCGAAGGAACTGGTCAGCCCACGCGCCGATCCCAACGTCCAGATGATGTATGCCGCCGTGCAGGACGGAGATACGCTGGTGCCGGCAATCGACACCTCCAAGATGGACCCGAAGAACATCCGCCAGATTGTCGATTACCAGACGAAATATCCGCCCGGCACCATCGTCGTCGATCCGCATGCGCGCTTTCTCTACCTTGTCATGGAAGGCGGCAAGGCGATGCGCTACGGCGTGGGCGTCGCCAAGGCGGGGCTCGAATTCAAAGGCGAAGCCGACATCGCTAGGAAGGCGCGCTGGCCCGGTTGGGTGCCGACACCGAACATGATCCAGCGCCAGCCCGAGCGCTACGGACCTCTCGCCGGTGGCATGGAGGGCGGGTTGCGCAATCCRCTCGGCGCCCGCGCGCTCTATCTCTACAAGGATGGGCAGGACACGCTCTATCGTATCCATGGCACGAACGAGGCATGGTCGATCGGCAAATCCGTCTCCTCCGGCTGCATCCGCCTGCTCAACCAGGACATCATCGATCTACACCAGCGCGTACCAAAGGGTTCCCGGGTCGTCGTTCTCGGCGCCAACGAAACCGGACAAGGAGAAAACTAATGCTGACACGCAGAACCGTTTTGACCGTCTCGCTTGCCGCCGCCGCTGCGTCGACGCTCGGTTCGCGCCTTTCATTTGCCCAGCAGCTGACGAAAGAGGACGTCTTCTTCGATAAGGATGCACCCGTCCTCGGCAATCCGAAGGGAGACGTAACCATCGTCGAGTTCTTCGACTATCAGTGCCCCTATTGCAAGAAGGCGCATCCGATGGTGGAAAAAGTCGTGGCGGAGGACGGCAATGTCCGGCTCGTCCTGAAGGACTGGCCGATCCTCGGCGACGCCTCCGTCTTCGCCGCCCAGGCCGTGCTCGGCGCCGCTCAGATCGGTAAATATGAGACCGCGATGAAAGCGSTGATGGAAACCACCGGACGTCTCTCCCAAGCCGATATCGAGAAGACCTTGACGGAGGCCGGCCTTTCCATGACTGAGATCGCTGCAGCCGTGAACAAGCACAACGGCAAGATCGCCGGCCTGCTCGACCGCAACTACAAACAGGCGCTCGCCCTCAACTTCGCCGGCACACCCTCATTCGTCATCGGTTCGGCGATTTTCCCCGGTGTTCTCGACGAAAAGGGGTTGAGGGAGGCCATTGTTAAGGCGAGGCCGGAGTGATTCCGTGTAATGGATCGGCGACCTGTTCGATGAACTCTTGGCTCGTTCGTTTTTTATAAGCCGGCAATACGCCGTATATGACGAAGCAAGGAGATCGATCATGCCTAGACCCGCAAGTGAAGTCGAAACCGTCCGCCTTGAGGCGCAGGTATCCGTCAATGTCTACGAGCAGATACAGCGTGCCGCCGTGCTGCGCGGTATGACGCTGACCGGCTATCTCATCGCAACGGGGGGCGAGGACGCCCGCCGCACCGTCGAGGAAGCAGACGTATTGCGCCTGGCTACCGAGGATCAGGTGCGCTTTGCCAAACCATTGATCGATCCACCGGCGCCCAATGCCCGCTTGGCTCGTGCCGCGAAGCGTCACGCCGACCTGATCGCGCGCCGCTGATGCAAGGTTTGCGATAGAGGCACTTTCCAACAGCACGGATAGGCGTTCATGCCACATTCGCCAATGCCATCGACGAGAAGGCCGTGGCTTTCTACGCCGCCTTCGGGTTTACGGCGCTGATCGATCGGCCCAATACCCACTAGTTTTCCGTTGCGACTGCACTGCGCCATCTCCCGAAAAAGAGCAATAGCTTTTCGTTCCGATGTCATCAGCCAATCATACGCATTTCATTTTACAAAATTCAAAATGCAACCTTCACAGTCTCCCGTGCGCCCGTCAGATGCTTTCGCATGAGGGCGGCGGCGATCTCGTTGTCGCCATGCTCCAGCCGATCGAGGATTTCCAGGTGCTCCCGGCAGGTGACGGCCACCCGGTCGGACCCGTGCTGCCAGTTATAGTTCGACAGGCGCCGGAGCTGGTTCTGGCGGTGCATCGCTTCCTCGATATAGCGATTTTTTGAGGCCGCGCTGATCCCGAGATGAAATTCCGCGTTCATCTCGAAGAGCGTGACGCTTGAGGTCTCTGTCCATGGGCTGGCGAGCATGGCTTCGTGCCGCTTCCTCATCGAACTCACCCATTCGGCGGAAAGCGAAAACTCGGGCGACAGGATCGCCGCGCATTCGATCAGCAGGCGGAAATTATAGCTTTCCTCCCGGGCGCGCATGTCTCGCACCGGATCAAAGAACTGCCAGCCATAGCCTTTTCTACGCTGTATGACCCCGAGCCCTTCGAGCTTGATCAGAGCCTGGCGAACCGGCGTTCGCTCGCGCCCCGTCAGGCGCATCAGCTCCAGCTCGGCAAATTGCTCCCCCAGCCTGCCTTCCCGCCGCAGCTTGGCGATCGCGATCAGCAGTTCCTCGTCCGCCGGCGGCGCTTCCAGCACCTCGATACGGGGAGGGATGGCCGCGAGCATCATCCCCCGATTGGGTTCGTGCTGAACGAAGCCCTCTTCCTCCAAACGCTCCAGCGCGATCCGCACCGGCGTTCGGGAAACCCGCAAGCGATCGGCAAGCTGATTTTGGCGAAGCCTGGCTCCCGGCTTGAGGCCGTCTTCGTGAATGACGTCGACGATGCGACGCATCAGATCCTGTTGAAGAGGCGTGCCCGTGTCGGACATTTTCCGCTTGCCTTCCGATGAGTTTTGGTTTTTGTTTTCCAAAATACTTTTTTGGCGAAGTCAAATCAACCTGCCTCGCCTTTCATTCGCTCGCTGGAACAGACTGTCATGATCGCGCCCCTTCCCTGCCCGCTTATCGAGGTTTCTGGTACCCCTTTCGAGCGTGGTCAACAATATGGCGAGCAGGCGGCCGAGCGCATCCTTAAAGGCATCGGCCACTACAAGGACCAACTGCAATCGTCCGGCCTCAAGGACGATGACCTTGCGACGATCATCGATCGCTTTGCCGGCGCGATCGCGGATTACGGCAGCCAGTATATCGAGGAAATGCAGGGCATCGCCCGCGCGGTGAACAAGGATCTCTCCGCGGTATTGCTGCTCAACGCGAGAACCGAAATCCTCAAGCTTGCGCGCCGCCGGGAGAGGGGCCAGCAGGACTTCATCCAATCGGATGGCTGCACCGGCGTCTTCGTCATGCCGTCGGCCAGCCGCGACAACGTATTCATCCATGCGCAGAACTGGGACTGGAAGACCGAGTGCGCTGAAACCGCGATCGTGCTCAAGATCAAGCGTGACGATGGCCCGGACATTATCACGTTCACCGAAGCCGGCGGCCTTGCCCGCACCGGCTTCAATTCCGCCGGAATTTCGATCAGCGGCAACTATCTCGAAACGGACCGAGATTACCGCGAACTCGGCGTACCGCTGGCCATCATTCGCCGCAAGGTGCTGGAGCAGCCGCATCTCGCAATGTCGATGCAGGCCGTTTACGGGACCCGAAAATCCGCATCGAACAACATGATGGTGGGCCACGCCCACGGGATTGCGATCGATTTCGAATGCGCCCCAGATGAGACTTTCCTGATCCATCCGACAAACGGCGTCCTCGTCCATGCCAACCATTTCCAGAGCCAGGTCGCGCTGTCGAAGCTCCTCGATAAGGGTGTGGTGAACATGCCGGACAGCCTCTACCGCGATCTGCGTGTCCGCCAGCTGATCGAGCCGCATATCGGCGAGGTCACGGTCGATGCGGTCAAGAACGCGCTTTCGGACACGTTCGAAACGCCTTGGTCGGTGTGCCGTCCTCCGCGCAGGTCGCTCTCCAACAACCAGTCCGCCACCGTTGCGATGATCGTCATGGTTCCTGGGGAAGGCCGCCTGGAGGTCGCGCTTCTGCCGGCGCTTGGGGCGCATTTCTGGAGCTACGATCTCGACATGCAGGTCAAGCCGATCGATCAGGCGGTGGCCGCACAACCTGACGCGGCCTAACGAAGAACCAATAAGGGAACAAACGGGAGCTTCCGATGAAATACGCTAATCTGCTGAGAACGACGGCAACGACAGCGCTGCTTGCGACCGCAGCGGCGGGAACTTCGCTTGCGCAAGAAACGTCGACGATGCGCGTACGCATCAATGCGGACATTCGCTCGACGGACCCGGGGGTCAACAGAGACGCCAATAGCGACGCAGTCGTCCTGCACATGGTCGAAGGCCTCGTCGGCTATCGCGACGACGCATCCGTCGCTCCCCTGCTGGCGAAATCGGTCGACATGTCCGCCGACGGCAAGACCTATACGTTCAAGCTGCGTGACGGGCTGAAGTTCAGCAACGGCGAACCGCTAACCTCTGCGGACGTACTGAGCTCCTGGCAACGCTACACCGATCCGAAAACGGCATGGCGCTGCCTGAAAGACGTGACAGGTTCCGGCGTCGCCAATGTCACGAACGTCGCCGCACCCGACGCGTCCACGGTGGTCTTTACCCTGGAAAAACCGACTGCGCTCTTTCTGGCAACGCTTGCCCGCACCGATTGCGGCGGCACGGGCATCTATCATAAGAGCTCACTCGACGCCGAAGGCAAATGGGTGAAGCCGATCGGGACCGGTCCCTTTACGCTTCAGGAGTGGCGCAGCGGCCAATATGTGCAGCTCGTGGCCAACCCCAACTATGTCTCCCCCGGCGGAGAGCGGACCGGCTATGTCGGCGACAAGACGCCGAAGATCGATGCCGTGCGGTTCATGATCGTCCCGGACGACGCTGCCGCCAAGGCCGCGCTCTATTCCGGCGACATCGACGTCATTGCGGACGTCAACAATGCCGATATCGAGGAACTGACCGGGAACGAGCAGATCAAGGTGGACAAGACGGCCGCCATGGGCCTGACCGGCTTGCTCTTCCAGACCCGCGACCCTTCGCTGAAGGATGTCAAAATCCGCAAGGCCCTGCTTCTTTCGCTTGATCTTCCGCAAATCGCGGAGGCGCTGACGAATGGCCAGGCACCGGCGAGCGCCTCCGTCGTTCCAGGACCGAGCCCTTATTCCGGCGCGGCCCAAAAGGAGGTTCCGGCACGCAATGTCGAGGAGGCCAAGAAGCTTCTCGCTGAAGCCGGCTACAACGGCCAGCCGATCAAGTGGCTGACGACCAAGCACTATCCGTCGCTGTTCGACGCCGCGGTGCTCGTCCAGGCCATGGCGCAGGAGGCCGGGATCAATATCGAAGTGGAAACGCTCGACTGGGCGACCCTGCTCGACCGATATACGACCGGCAATTACAGCGCCATGTCGTTCACTTATTCCGCGCGCCTCGATCCCTCGCTCTCCTATGACATGGTCAGCGGCAACAAGGACAAAAGCCCCAACAAGGTCTGGGACAATCCGGAAGGCCTCAAGCTGATCGCCGAGAGCACGACGATCACCGACCAGGCTCAGCGCCAGGCCATCTTCGACAAGCTCGAKGCCATGATCCGCGCGGATGTACCGCTGATCCCGCTTTACTCCGGCACGCGCATCGGCGCGGTGCGCTCCAATGTGGAAGGCTACAAGACCTGGCCGGTCGGCTATGCGCGCATGTGGGGTGTGTCCTTCGCTCCGGGTAACTAAGCCCATGCATGCCCTTTCGAAATATATCGCGAAGCGTCTGTTATGGACGCTTCCGACACTGCTCATCGTAGCCGCGATGGTGTTCTTCCTGGTCCGAATGATCCCAGGCGATCCCGCCCAGCTCATCCTGGGCGATGGGGCTAGCCCGGAAGAACTCGCCAGCCTGCGCACCGATCTCGGCCTCGACCAACCGGTCCCGGTTCAGTTCGCCTACTGGCTCGGCGACGTAATTCAAGGTGACCTCGGCCAATCGATCTCCAATGGCGCCGCTGTGTTGCCATTGATGCTGGACCGTTTCCAGGTCAGCGCCACCATCGTCCTCGTGGCCGTCGGGCTCGCAACCATCATCGCCATCCCCGCCGGTCTCATCGCCGCCTGGCGGCAGAACGATCACGTCGACATCGCCGTCGTGGCCGTATCGACGCTTCTGATGTCGGTCCCGAGCTTCTGGCTGGGCCTCGTCCTCCTTCTGATCTTCGGGCTGAAGCTCGGTTGGCTGCCCGTGGTCGGCTTCGTGCCGTTTACCGAAAATCCCTGGACCGCGATCACCTATGTCATCCTGCCCGTCGTGACGCTGATGCTGATCGAGGTCGGCGTACTCACCCGCATGATGCGCGCCAGCGCCATCGAAATCCTGCGCCTGGAATATGTCATGCATGCCCGCGCCAAGGGGTTATCGGAACGCAAGGTTCTGCTGCGCCACGTGCTGCCCAACGCCTTCGCGCCGACCTGGACGATGATCGGCCTCGTTCTGGGCGGTCTTCTCGGCGGCATCGCGGTGCTGGAAACCGTCTTCACCTTGCCCGGCCTTGGACGTCTTCTTGTCGATGCGATCTTCGCGCGCGACTATCCGGTGGTGCAGGGATGCCTGCTGTTCACGGCCGTCATCTATGTCATCGTCAACCTGATCGTCGATCTCTGCTATCCCCTGTTCGATCCGCGGGTCACAGCCTCATGATCAGACAACCGGCAAACATGATCATCGGCTCCGCCTTGCTGATCTTCATYGGGGGCATGGCGCTCCTCGCCCTCATCTGGACGCCCTATGATCCGGCGGCGATCAAACTCGTCGCCCGCCTCAAGCCGCCCTCCCCGGATTACTGGCTGGGTACGGACGAATTCGGCCGCGACGTCGTTTCCCGCCTCATGGCAGGCGCCTCGCAGAGCATGATCGTCGCGGTGCTGACCGTTGCGCTTGCGATCACCGTCGGCACGATCACCGGCCTCATCGCCGGCTATACCCGCGGGCTCATCGACAGGATATTGATGGTATTCAGCGATGCGCTGCTGGCCTTTCCCGGCACCTTGCTCGCGCTCGGCCTGATGGTGATCTCCGGCCCGAACAAATACGGCATCATCCTGGCACTCGGGATCGCCTACGCCCCATCCGTCCTGCGTGTTGTGCGCGCCAGCGTCCTGTCGGCCAGGGAACGGGAATATGTCGAGGCGTCGCGGGTCWTCGGCAATTCCGAAGCCGCCACCATGTTTCTTCATGTTCTGCCTAACTGCATCGCCCCGATCGTGGTGCTCGCCACCTCGATGTTCGGCTGGGTGGTGCTTGCGGAAAGCGGCCTGAGCTTCCTCGGTCTCGGCGTGCCACCGCCGGCGCCGACCTGGGGCAACATGCTGTCGGCGGCCCGAACCTATATCGAGAAGGCGCCCTGGCTCGGACTTGCCCCCGGCATCTGCATCTCTTTGACGCTGCTCGGCATCAATCTGCTCGGCGATGCACTGCGTGACCGCTTCGACCCTCGAATGGAGCAACGGTGATGATTGCCGGAAATTTCTCCCCGCTTCTGAACGTCCGCGCACTCCGCGTCGCGACCTCGAACGGCCTGCCGATCCTGGACGATGTGTCGTTTGATGTCGATAGCGGCAGCATCGTCGCGCTGGTCGGCGAAAGCGGCAGCGGCAAGACGGTTGCCGCGCGCGCCTCGATGCGGCTCCTGCCCAAGGCGATCAAGCCGGTCTCGGGCGAGATCCTGTTTCAAGGGCGCGACGTTCTGAAGATGTCGGAAAGCGAGATCCGCACGGTTCGCGGCGCCGAGATCGGCATGGTCTTCCAGGAACCGATGGTGTCGCTCAATCCAGCGATGACGATTGGCGCGCAGCTTGTCGAAGGGCTGCGGCTGCACGAAAAGCTCAGCGTCGAGGCAGCCCTTGCCCGCGCCACCGAAATGCTCGAGCGGGTCAAGATCCCGGACCCTCAGGCCTGTCTTTCCGCCTATCCGCATCAGTTTTCCGGCGGCATGCGCCAGCGCATCATGCTCGCCTCCGTGATGTTGCTCAGGCCGAAGCTGCTGATAGCCGACGAGCCGACGACGGCGCTCGACACGTTGACCCAGCGCGAGGTCCTGGAGGTCATGGTCGACCTCACACGCACCTTCGGCACCGCGGTCCTGCTGATCACCCACAATCTCGGCCTCGTCGCGCAATATGCGAAAAAGGTGATCGTTCTCGAGCGAGGCAAGCTGATCGAGGCCGGATCCGTCGAAGACGTTCTCTACCGGCCGAAGGAGCAATATACCCGCACACTGATCGACGCGCTTCCCAAACGCGACCACGGCCGTAAGCCTCTTGCCGCCGCAGCACCGCTCATCGAGGCGCGCAATGTCGAGGTCACTTTCGCCGGCGCCGGCAACATGTTCAGCGCGGCAGAGAAGAAGCTCGCCGTCAGAGGCGTTTCACTCAGCGTGCAGCCCAGCGAGGTCGTCGCTGTCGTCGGGGGCTCCGGTTCCGGCAAGACGACGCTTGGACGCGCAATGCTCGGCCTGCTTCCACTGTCGGGCGGGGACGTTCTCTTCCGCAACCGATCTATGGCATCCGTCGACAAGGCCGCAGCGCGGGATTACCGCCTGCAGTGCCAGCTCGTGTTTCAAGACCCCTATTCCTCTCTCGATCCGCGCCAGAAGATCGCCGACATCGTCGGCGAGCCGCTGGTACACGGACCCAAGCTCGGACGCGCCGAGAAGGCAGAGCGTGTGAAGGAAATCCTGAACGACGTCGGACTGGCCGGGCTTGGCGAGCGCTATCCACATGCCCTGTCGGGCGGCCAGAGGCAGCGGGTGGCGATCGCCCGCGCCGTCATCCGCAATCCCGCCTTCGTCGTCGCCGACGAGCCGGTCTCCGCGCTCGACATGACGATCCAGAAACAGGTCCTCGATCTCTTCCGAAGGCTGYAGGAAACCCACGGCTTTGCCTGCCTTTTCATATCGCATGATCTCGGCGCCGTTTCGCGCATCGCGGATCGTATCGTCGTCATGGAACAAGGGCTGATCGTGGAGGAAGGCAGCGTCGGCCAAGTCCTGGATCACCCAAAACACCCCTATACGCAGGCTCTGCTGGAAGCGACACCGACCTTGGGTGTCGCCGCATAAAGATCGAGTAATTGGAAAAACCGAGGGCAGGATGAAGAATTCCGAATCCGTCTGGGCTATTGTCGATGAAAAGAGCCCGGCTTTCTTCGAACTCAGCGACCGCGTCTGGGATATGCCGGAGATCAATTACGAGGAATTCCGCTCCTGCGCCGAACACCTGCGCGTTCTGGAGGGGGAGGGCTTTCGCATCGAGCGCAACGTCGCCGACATTCCGACCGCGATCATGGGAGAAGCCGGTGAAGGCGRCCCGGTGATCGCGATCCTGGKTGAATATGACGCCCTGCCTGGTCTCAGCCAGGAAGCAGGTATCGCCGAACAGCGGCCGGTCATCGCGGGCGGACATGGCCACGGATGCGGCCACAACTTGCTCGGCTCGGGCTCGATGCTCGCAGCCGCGGCGGTCAAGGATTATCTTGCCCAAAATGGCGTGAAAGGACGCGTGCGCTATTACGGATGCCCGGCAGAGGAAGGCGGTTCCTCGAAAGGCTTCATGGTGCGCGCCGGCGTCTTCGACGATGTCGATATCGCGATCTCATGGCATCCGGCCGCCTTCAGCGGGGTCAACAATCCGATCTCGCTTGCCTGCAGCGAGATGAACTTCCATTTTTGCGGCCGCGCCTCCCATGCTGCAGCAACACCGCACCTTGGGCGAAGCGCGCTCGACGCCGTCGAGCTGATGAATGTCGGCGTGAACTTCCTGCGCGAACACATGCCGACCACGGCCCGCATTCACTATGCGATCACCGATACCGGTGGATCGGCCCCCAACGTCGTGCAGGCCAATGCCACGGTGCGTTACCTCGTCCGCGCGCGAACGCTTCCCGATCTCCTCGCGCTTGTCGCGAGGGTGAAGCGGGTCGCGGAGGGTGCTGCCTGGATGACCGAGACGACCATGCGCCAGGAAATCATCTCCGGTGACGCCAACCTGATGGGCAACGAGCCGCTGGAAGCGTGCATGCACGCACAACTCGAACGCCTCGGTCCGGCAATATTCAACGAGGACGACAAAGCAACGGCCCGGAAATTCCAGGCGACCTTTACGCCCGAAGACATTGCTTCGTCCTATGCGCGCTTCCATTTGAAACCGAAGAAGGACGAACCGCTCTGCGATCTCATCGTGCCGCTTTACGCGGGCGACGGATCGATGGTTGGTTCGACCGATGTCGGCAGCGTCAGCTGGGTCGTGCCGACCGTGCAGATGCGCGGCGCGACCTATGCGATCGGCACACCCGGCCATTCCTGGCAGCTCGTTGCGCAGGGCAAGCTGCCGGCCGCCCACAAGGGCATGGCTCATGCGGCCAAGGCCATGGCTGGGACCGCGATAGCACTCTTCCTCGATCCGGCACTCATCGAGGCGGCCAAGGCCGACCATAAGGACCGCCTCGACGGCAATCCCTTCGTCAATCCCATTCCTGACGWTGTGATGCCCCCGATACCAGCCACGACCGGTTCATAGACGCCAGCTTCGACCTTACTGCACCGCATACGACAATCATCTGAAAGACGGCAAACTCCCCATGGACACGCAGCAGCAACTCAACGCCAATTCGCTCGAATCCTACTGGATGCCTTTTACAGCCAACCGCGACTTCAAAAAGAAGCCCCAGATGGTGACCGGCGCCTCCGGCATGTACTACCACACGAGCGATGGCCGTAAGCTGCTTGATGGCATTGCCGGCCTTTGGTGCGTGAATGCCGGGCACGGACATCCGAAGATCGTCGAAGCGATCCAAAGGCAGGCGGCGCAGCTGGATTTCGCCTCGTCCTTCGGGATGGGCCATCCATCCGCCTTCGAATATGCCAATCGCCTGACATCAGTCGCGCCCGAGGGGCTCGACCACGTCTTTTTCACCAATTCCGGGTCCGAGGCCACCGATACGGCATTGAAACTCGCCCTCGCCTATTACCACGCCCGCGGGCAAGGTCAGCGCCAGCGCATCATCGGCCGCCAGCGCGGCTATCATGGCGTTGGTTTTGGYGGCCTCTCGGCTGCCGGCATGGGACCACACAAGAAGCAGTTCGGCATGCTTCTGCCGGGTAGCGCCCACATGCCCCATACCCATGATCCAGTACGCAATTCCTTCAGCCGTGGCCAGCCTATCCATGGTGCGGAGATCGCCGACGCTCTGGAACAGATGCTGCAGACCTACGACCCATCGACCGTCGCGGCCGTCATCGTCGAGCCGATCGCCGGCTCCACCGGCGTGCTCATTCCTCCGGTCGGCTATCTCGAGCGCCTGAGAGAGATCTGCACGCGGCACGGCATCCTGTTGATCTTCGACGAGGTCGTTACCGGGTTCGGCCGGCTCGGCCATCCGTTCGCGGCCGGCCGCTTCGCCGTCACCCCCGATCTCATCGCGATCGCCAAAGGCATGACAAATGGCGCGGTGCCTATGGGAGGCGTGATAGCATCAAACGGGATTTACGAGACGCTCATGCAAAACGCAGCGCAGGGCGCTGTCGAGTTTTCCCATGGCTATACCTATTCGGGACATCCCCTCGCCTCAGCCGCAGCGCTTGCAACGCTGGATGTCTATCTCGGCGAGGGCGTCTTCAAGCATGCCGCGTCGATCGAACCGACCTGGCAGGAACAGGCGCATGCACTCAGGGGCCTTCCCGGTGTCGTCGACATACGCAATCTCGGCCTTCTTGCCGGTATCGAGCTGAGCGAGGACGTCGCACACGGCAAGGCTATGGCCAGAAAGGTCTATGACTATTGTTTCGAGCGAAGTGTATTGATACGGCCGGTCGCCAACACGATCGTGCTTTCTCCGCCCCTCGTCATCTCCGAGGCGGAAATCGACACGCTGTTTTCGACGATCGCCAATGGCCTGAAAACGCTTTAATCGAACAGGCAGCCCATCAATGCCGCGACGAACGCCGGAACCAGGCTTGCCTTCATGTCTGGCAGACCCTTGCGGTCGCCAACCACAGTGGGGGTTTTCGGGCAATGTCGGCCTATCTCCGTCACCGATAGGGCGTGGTTYGACGAACAGACTGGAACCCGATTTAGCCAGAGAGACGGTCAAGCCCAGTACGGCGGCTCTTATCCGTCAAGCATTGGAAACTTGTTCGGTTGAATCCGGAAAGCGCCACATCGCTTTTGGCGGCTCTATGCCCGACGAGAACTCCATGAACCGCGAATTTAAACGAATATTTTCTTGATCGTCGCGATTGATTGAGCATCGGGCTTTGCAGAACATTTATCCACGAGTGCCTATCGACCTTCACCAACGATCGTTTACCATCGTCTTCTGTAGTTGAACAAAACTCTTGCCAGCGCGGCAACCTGTCGATGGATTCTGATTTTGTCGACATGTTTTGGCGAAATGTCGTCGCCATCGACATATCCAGCATCAGACAATCAAATAACAAGCCAAGCGGCGGTGGCGTTCAAAGAATGAGCGTGCCTATCTCGTATTCCTGACATCCATCAATGCCGCGACAAAGGCCCGAACGAGGCTTGCCTTCTGCATGTCTGGTCGAAACAGGAGATAGCTCTTGAAATAGACCGCAGGCTCCAGCGGCCGCAAGGCAAGTCCGCGGTCTTCGAAGCCGTCCACGGCAAGCGGGTTGACGATCGCCACACCCACTCCCTCGAGTGCCAGAGCGCACGCGGTGATGGCAAACGGTGTCTCGATCACCAGGTTGGGCTTCGACCCGGCTTCATCGCACAGTCGGTCGAACTGCAGTCTTGCCCTGTCTTCGGGGGAAAGGGCGACGTAGTCGACCTCATGCAAGTCCTTCGGGCGGATCACCCTGCGCGAGGCGAGCGGGTGCCCTGGCGGAATGGCGCAAAGCGCGGGAAAACTGCCGAACACCTGGTGTTCCACGCCTGAAAGATCGACCTCGTCCGCCGCCAGGCCAAGATCGAACTCCCCGTCTACGACGTGATTCCGCACAGCTGCCGAAGACATGATGCTGAGTGTCACGATCGCCGCTGGATATATCTCCCTGAATTTCTTCACCGCTCTCGGCACGATGGTCGACCCCGCGGCTGCGAGGCTCGCCACCCGTATCTGCCCCGACCCAAAATCCCTGATCCTCGCGGCCGACGAGCGCAGCAGATCGAGCCCCCGAAAGCTCGCGTCGACGTCGCGGTAGAACGCCTGTCCCTCTGGCGTTGGTATCAACCGGCCCTTGACCCGGTCGAAAAGTGCAAAGCCAACAGCCTCCTCCAGTTCGCCGACCAGTCTGCTGACATTGGGCTGGGTCACGCCCATCAGCTCGGCTGCGCGGGAAACGGTCCCACTGCGGATGACGGCTCGAAACGCCTCGATCTGCCGGAAGTTCATGGAACCTCATCCTATAAGCTTTTGGCATGAACTTAGACGTTCTCGTCAATTGTTTGTCTACCCCCGTCCCGCGTACAGTCGGGAAAATTCGAAAATGAAGGACAGACAATGCGCGACAAGACGCTTTGCGTGAAGCGACCCGATATATCCCATGAAGGCTTCGCGAGCCTCGCAGTCCCGACCTATCGGGCATCTACCATCGTCTTYGACAGCGCCGAGGCCTATGCCAAACGAAGCCAGCGCGGTCCCGACGGGTATACTTACGGGCTCCACGGCACGCCGACATCGCGCACGCTGGAGGCCTCGATCACCGAGCTGGAGCAGGGTCTTCGCACGGTCCTGGTTCCTTCTGGTCAGGCGGCGATTACGATCGTATTCCTGTCCGTGCTGATGCCGGGCGACACCGTGCTCATACCCGATACCGCCTATCCGCCGGTGGCCGGTTTCTGCGAGAACTACTTGAAGCCCCGCGGCATCTCCTACCGTGTCTATGACCCGATGACCGGGCGGGCGATCACCGGCCTGATCGACGACACGGTCAAGCTCATCTGGACGGAGTCGCCGGGATCGACCACGATGGAGATCCAGGACATTCCCGCGATCGTCGCCGCTGCCAGGGAGAGAGGCGTACTGACCGGCTGCGACAACACCTGGGCGACACCGCTCCATTTCAAGCCGCTATCCTTCGGAATGGACTTCTCGTCGATGGCGCTCACGAAATACCTCGGCGGCCACTCGGATCTCCTGATGGGATCGATCGCCGTCAAGGACATCGACCTGCATCGCCGGCTCAAGGCCACGATGAGGATGATCGGGCTCGGAGTTTCGCCGGACGACTGCGCTCTCGCATTGCGCGGCATGGAGACCATGGGTGTCCGTCTCGCCCATTGCGGGCGCGTTGCTCTCGATTTCGCAAGGAAGATCGCGGATCGTGTTCCGGAAGCTCTGGTCCTTCACCCGGCTCTGCCTCGCGCACAAGGCCACGAAATCTGGAAGCGCGATTTTACCGGATCAAGCGGCGTGTTCAGCATCGTGATCCCTCCGCACGCCGAGGCGGCCCTGCCCGATCTATTGACGGCTGCGAAAGTGTTCTCGATCGGCGCCTCCTGGGGGGGCACGCACAGCCTGCTTGCTCCGATGACGATCACGCGCGCAACCAAAAGCAACGCCCCTCCGGGAACCATCCTGCGCATCAGCATCGGCCTTGAGGACCAGGACGACCTTTGGGCCGATCTGGAGCCGATCATCAACCTCATCGCGACAGAACCTGCGATGGCGAGAACCGGCTGACTGACCCTAGCCAAAAAACAACAAAGGGAACGAAGACATGAAGAACTGGACGATCGCCACCATCACCTTAGGAATGCTGTTTTCGGCGAGCGCAGCTCAAGCGGGGCCGACGCTGGACAAGGTCAAAGCCCGCGGACATCTCGTGTGCGGCGCCAGCCAGGGGACGGTCGGTTTCGGCGCGCCGGACGACAAGGGCTACTGGAGAGGTCTCGATGTCGAGACCTGCAGAGCGGTCGCCATCGCTGTGTTCGGTGACAAGGACAAGGTCGAGTTCGTACCCTTGAGCGGTCAGCAGCGGGTCCCCGCGCTGCAAACAGGGGAGATCGACATTCTCCCCCGCACCCTCACCTGGACGCTGCAGCGGGACGCCAACGGCATCAACTTCACGACGCCCAATTATTACGAGTTCACGGGCTTCATGGTTGCGAAATCGTCCGGCGTCACCAAAGCCGAGGACATGACGGGTGCATCGGTCTGCGTACAGACGGGCTCCACCACGGAAGTCGTCGTCAACGACGTGTCGACCAAACTCAATCTCGAGCTGAAGCCGGTCGTGTTCGACAATGTCGCGGCGACCCGCCAGGCCTTCTTCTCGGGACGCTGCGACGCGCTCATCACCGACGCCTCGGCGTTGGCATCGGTACGCGCAACCCAGTCGAACAACCCGGACGACTATGTGATCTTCCCGGCGACCAAGTATATGGATGCGCTCACGCCTGCCGTGCGGCACGGGGACGACCAGTGGCTGGATATCGTCAACTGGTCGATCCAGGCTCTCCTCAATGCCGAACTATACGGGATCACCCAAGCCAATATCGACCAGATGACGGAGTCCGACGATCCGCGCGTGAAACGCTTCCTCGGCGTCGAGCCGGGCAATGGCAAGGCGCTCGGCCTTGAGGACAAGTTCGCCTACAACATCATCAAGCAGCTCGGAAACTACGGCGAGATGTTCGACCGCAATGTCGGCAAGGACAGCCCCTTGAAGATCGAGCGCGGCCCGAACCGCCTGTTCTCCGATGGCGGCCTCATGTTCCCGATGGCCTTCCAATAGCTTGGGAGGAGGCACTCATGATCTCGGCTCTTCTGGACAGCAGACGGTTCAGAAGCTGGGGCGGCCAGGCCCTGCTGCTTGGTGGCTTTGCCGCCCTGCTCGCCTGGCTCGTCAGCAACACCGTCGCCAATCTCCACGCCCGGGGGATAAGGGTAGGCCTCGACTTCCTGTCGCGGCCCGCCAACTTTCCGATTTCGGAAAGCGTGCTGCCCTACGATCCTTCCGATACATTCCTCTGGGCCTACGTCACCGGACTGGGGAACACACTCACGATCTCTATCCTGGCGATTCTTTTGTCGACTGTGCTCGGGCTCGTTGTCGGGCTCGCGCGGCGCTCGAAACATCCTCTGACATCCGGCGTGGCGGGTGTTTTCGTGACGACGATGCGGAACATGCCGCTGATCGTCCACCTCCTGTTCTGGTATGCGCTGGCGACGACTGCCCTGCCGGCTCCCCGCCAGGCCTTCAATCCGATGCCGGGCGTGTTCCTCTCACTTCGCGGCTTCTACATCCCATCCCTTCAACTGGATGCTGCCGCCGTCGCTTTCCTATGTGCGATGGGAGGAGTGCTGGCGCTGTTCGTCTGCTTCCGTCGCAGATTCGGTCGGACGCGGATCGGATTTGCGATAGCCATTGTGATTGCGGTCGCCCTGGCGGCAGTCATCCGACCCTCGGTAGGACTCGACACTCCTGAGATGAAGGGGTTCAATTTCACGGGCGGGCTTAGGCTATCTCCCGAGTTCGCGGCTCTGATGCTCGGCCTCGTGATCTACACGTCCGCCTTCATTGGAGAGATCATCCGGGGCGGCATAGACGCCGTGCCGCTCGGCCAGTGGGAGGCCGGCCGGGCCATCGGGCTTTCGGAGCGCCATACGCTGACCAAGGTCGTCATTCCGCAGGCGCTCCGCATCATTATCCCGCCGATGACCTCCCAATATCTCTCGACGGTGAAGAACACGACCCTTGCGCTCGCYGTCGGATACCCGGAACTCGGCCTCGTCGTAGGCACGGTCATCAACCAGACAGGTCAGGCTATCGAGAGCATCGTATTGCTGCTCGGAATCTTCCTGACCATCAGCATTACAGTATCGCTCTTCATGAACTGGTATAACGCCCGCGTGGCCCTGGTGGAGGCACGATGACCGCTATCGACATGAACCCACCCAGTGGCCGCATCGAGTCATTAAGCCCGCCCGGGCCACCCCGCAGGTCACTTGTCCAGCTGTTCTTCGGCGACTTCGCCGCATCCTGCCTGACCGTGCTCACGGCAGCCCTGCTGATCTCGATGATCCCGGCCGTTAACTGGGCCGTGTTCGATGCGGTCTGGACTACCGACGATCCCTCCGCATGCCGCGAAGGCGGAGCCTGCTGGACATATATAGCCGCCAAGTTTCGCTTCATCATCTTCGGGGTCTATCCCCCGGAAGAGCAATGGCGTCCCCTCCTGGTGATGGGATTGATCCTGGCGATGATCCTTGCTTCTCTGTCACCAAGGCTCTGGGGCATGCGGCTGGTCTATGCGTGGCTCGCCGCAGTCGCTGCCATGCTCGTTCTCATGTGGGGCGGTGTGTTCGGAATGACCGCGGTCTCGACCTCGAACTGGGGCGGCCTTCCCGTCACATTGCTGCTGGCCCTCCTGTCCCTCGGCCTCGGCTTCCCGTTCGCCGTCTTCCTTGCTTTGGGCCGGCGGTCAGCCCTGCCGGTTCCGCGCCTGCTTTCGGTCATCACCATTGAGCTCGTTCGTGGCCTTCCGCTGGTCGGCCTCTTGTTCGTGGCGTCGATCCTGCTGCCCCTACTGCTTCCCGCCGGATGGTCCATCGACAAGCTCGGGCGGACGCTGGCGGCRCTGACCGTGTTCGCCGCCGCATATCTCGCCGAGGTTATTCGTGGCGGCCTGCAGGGCGTGCCTTCCGGCCAGATCGAAGCCGCAAGAGCCCTCGGTATCCCCGCATGGAAGGCGGTTTGGCACATTGTCCTGCCCCAAGCGCTCCAGAAGGTCATTCCGCCTCTTACGAATACGGCGATCGTCATGGTCAAGAACACCAGCCTGGTGCTGATCGTCGGCGTCTTCGACATGCTGAGCGCCAGCCGGGTAGCCGCAACCGATCCCGCCTGGCCGTCGCCCTATGTCGAGAGCTACGTCTTCGTCGCCATGATCTATTTCCTGATTTGCTTCGGCATATCCAACTACGCTCGCTGGCTGGAGAGCCGCGTTCAGGCAAGGAGCTACCGATGATCGACCATACCTTATCCGCAATCGAAATCTCRGGCCTCGACAAGTGGTACGGGAACTTTCAGGTTCTGAAGAACATCGATCTCTGCGTCGCTCCAGGAGAACGGATCGTGGTCTGCGGGCCATCCGGCTCCGGCAAATCCACCCTGATACGCTGCATCAACCGCCTTGAGGAACATCAGCGAGGCAGCATCGCGGTCAATGGGATCTCGCTCAACGACAGCCTGAAAAACCTGGACGCGATCAGGCGCGAGGTGGGCATGGTCTTCCAACACTTCAACCTCTTCCCGCATCTGACGGTCAGGGAGAATTGCGCAATCCCGCAGATTCTTTCCCGAGGCAAGAAACGCAAAGAAGCCGAGGAGATGGCGATGCACTTCCTGACCAAGGTCAGGATCCCCGAACAGGCCGACAAATATCCCGGGCAACTATCGGGTGGCCAGCAACAGCGCGTCGCCATAGCCCGGGCGCTCTGCATGACCCCGAAGATCATGCTGTTCGACGAGCCGACATCCGCCCTGGATCCCGAAATGGTGAAGGAGGTGCTCGATACCATGGTGGCGCTGACCGAAGAGGGGATGACGATGATCGTGGTGACCCACGAAATGGGTTTTGCACGGCGGGTCGCCGATCGGGTCGTCTTCATGGAAACGGGAGAGATCGTGGAGGTGGGCGATCCCTCAGCGTTCTTCGATACGCCGAGACATTCACGAACGAAAAACTTCCTGGCGAATATCATGCATTGAGAATGATGCCGTGCTGCGCGGGATCGGCATTTTCACCGATCCCCGACCCACTCCTTACGCACACAGAACGTTGATCGCCGTCCGCGCAAGCGCCAAGGTCCCAAACGCGATCGCGCGCTCGTCCGGCTGATAGACGGAGCTATGGACCTTGTCGCTTCGACCCGGCTGGGAAGAGCCGACCAGAAGCCTGAACGATGGAACCAGGGCCGCGATGAGAGCGAAATCCTCGCCTCCCATGCTGGGTTCATAGTCGATAGCCACATCGCCCAGCTGCGCGTGGATGGCGTCGAGCGTATGCCTCACCATGCGCGCGTCGTTGAAGATCGGCGGCGTGCCGCGCCTGTAGAGAATTTCGCAGTCGACGCGCATGCTTTTCGAAATCCCCTCGCAGATGCGCCGGATGCCCTCTTCCGCCAGGTCCCGCAGTTCGGGTTGCCGGCAGCGGACGGTTCCTTTCATCTCACAGCGGTCGGGGATGACATTCCTGGCATTCCCGGCATGGATGGAGCCGATCGTCACGACACAGGAATCGAGCGCCCGAACCTCGCGTGATACGATCGTCTGAATCTGATTGATGATCTGAGCGGCGGCAACGATGGGATCGACGGCGGCATAGGGCCGAGCCGCATGCCCGGTTTTTCCGTGGATCACGATGTCGAAAGCATCCGACGACGAGTTGGCGTAGCCGTGCACGATGCCAAATTGCCCGACGGGAATCTCCGGCCGATTGTGAAGGCTGAGTGCCATGTCGACGCCCTCCATGATCCCGTCCGCAATCATTTCCGCGGCGCCGCCGATAGCCTCCTCCGCAGGTTGAAAGACCAGACGGACATTACCCTCGATTCGATCACGAAGACTGTTCAGGACGGCCCCGACCCCAAGCACGGTGGCCGTATGGATATCATGACCGCACGCATGCATGCGATTGGGGATCTTGCTCGCAAAAGGCAGGCCGGTCTCCTCCTGAATGGGCAAGGCGTCCATATCGGCCCTGATCAACAGCGTCGGTCCCGGCCTGGCGCCGTATATCGATCCGACGACGCCGGTACGGCCGATCCCGCTGCGATTTTCGATCCCAAGCTCGGTCAGGATTTCGGCGACGAGGGCGGCCGTCCGGGTTTCCTCGAAGGCGAGTTCCGGGTACTGATGAAGCTCGCGCCGAATCTCGATGAAGCGACGTTCGTTTCCGGCAACGATGTCCGCGATGATCGAGGTTATATCGCCGACACCGCCCGCGGCCGTGGTAATATCCGCCATCGAATTCTCCCCTTGGGTGGCTTCCTACGGACCAACAGCCGGCGCCCGTGGGCTCCGGCGGAAATATCTCACATCGAGGCGCCTGAGGCCGCGACCGCGCCGATCCCGGTACTGGTAACGGCCTCGTCATTCAGGTGACATGCCGACCAATGACGAGGCGCCACCTCGCGCTTTGCCGGAACCTCCACTCGGCAGCGCTCTATCGCGAATGGACAGCGCGGATGGAAATGGCATCCCTTGGGAGGGTTGAGAGGGCTCGGCAACTCGCCCTGGATGGCCTTGAACCGCCGCTTGGTCAGTTCGATGCGCGGTATTTCCGACAGGAGCGCCTGCGTATAGGGGTGATTGGGCCGGCGGAAGACCTCCTCGACCGGAGCCTCCTCGACGATCCGCCCGAGATACATGATCGCGACCCGATCGGAGATATGCTCCACGACGCCCAGATCATGGCTTACGAAGAGATAGGTAAGGTCAAGACGCTCGCGCAATTCCATGAAGAGGTTGATCACCTGCGCCTGGATCGACACGTCGAGAGCGGCGACGCTTTCGTCGCAGACGAGGAAATCCGGCTGCACCGCCAGYGCACGTGCTATATTCACCCGCTGGCGCTGTCCCCCTGAAAACTGATGGGGATAGCGGCCCTTCAGCACCGGATCGAAGCCRGCGAGGCGTAGATAGCGATCCACGTAGTCGCGACGCCCGCCTTTGGGTATCAGTCCGTGGGCGCGAGGCGCCTCCGATACGATATCCTCTATGGTCATGCGCGGGTTGAGCGCCGCCATCGGGTTTTGGAAAATCATCTGGGTGGCAAGAGCCGCGGCATGACGCTCCTTCGGCGACAGGCTGTTGCGATGCTTGCCGCGCCAGATGATCTGCCCCTCGCTCGGCTCCAATATCCCGGCAATCACGCGGCCGAGCGTGGATTTTCCGCAGCCGCTTTCCCCCACCAGTCCGACGACTTCACCCTTACGGATACTCAGGCTGACATTGTCGAGCGCATGGACCGTCGATGGAGGTTTTGCGAGGCGCAGTTTGAGAGCAATCTTGGTTGCCAGGTCCGGCTTTGCCCCGAAACGACGGGAAACATTCCGGGCTTCGATCATCGGGGGCATCGTCTCATCGCTCATGTGTCGGTCCCTCCGCGGGGTGAAAGCAACGGTATGCGCGCGTGCCCTCCCAGCTAAGTTCAGGCATCGTCGAACAGCCCTCGGTTGCCCTGTCGCAGCGCGCCCTGAAACTGCACCCGGGAGGCAGGCGGTTGATCGCAGGCGTAATTCCGGGGATCTGCCGAAGCGGTTCTCCGCGCCGGTTCTGTGAGGGAACGGACATGATAAGTCCGCGCGTATATGGATGACGCGGAGTTCCGAGCACATGCGCGACGCTGCCCGTCTCCACCAGCCTGCCAGCATACATGACGGCGATGTCATCCGCGAGCCGGGAGACGATCGCCAGATCGTGCGTGATCCAGATCACCGCCGTATTCGACTGTTCGGTAAGCCGCTGGAACTCGGAGATGATCTGGCTCTGGATCGTGACGTCGAGCGCAGTCGTCGGCTCATCGGCGATGATGAGGTCAGGACGATGGAGAAGAGCGATCGCAATCGCCACGCGCTGCCGCATTCCGCCGGAAAATTCGTGCGGATAGGCCGAAAGCCTCTCCTCCGGACTCGGAATGCCGACCAGGCCAAGCGTATCGCGGGCACGCTGCCGCGCCACCTCCTTCGACACATCTTCATGGGCAAGCACCGCTTCGGTGAGCTGCGTGCCCACGGTCAGAACCGGGTTGAGCGTCATCATCGGGTCCTGGAAGACCATGGCGATCCGCTTGCCGCGCAGCCGGCGCATCTCGCTCTCGGATATGGTCGCAAGGTCCACCCCGTCGAACAGGATCTGTCCGGAGGCGATCCGCCCCGGCTTGTCGAGCAGGCGCATGATCGAAAAACCCGTGACGGATTTGCCTGAACCCGATTCACCCACGAGGCCCAAAACCCTGCCGCGATCGAGCGTGAAGGAGACGCCGTTGACCGCCAGCAATCCGAGCCCCTTGCCGAATTCCGTGACCAGATTGCGAACTTCGAGCAGAGCGGTCATCACGCATTCCTCGGATTGAGGACGTCGCGCAGGCGGTCACCGACCAGGTTGATGGAAACGATGGTGATCAAAAGCGCGATGCCGGGAAAGAAGCTGATCCAGTAAAGGCCGGTCAGGAGATATTGGTAGCCGGTCGAGATCAGCATGCCGAGCGAGGGCTCGGTGACCGAGGCGCCCAATCCCAGGAAGGAGAGGGTCGCCTCCAGCCCGATGGCGCGAGCGACTTGCATGGTGGCGATGACGATCACCGGCGCAAGACAGTTGGGCAAAAGGTGCCGGAACAGAATGCGCCATCGCGGTAGCCGGAAAGCCTCCGCGGCCTCGATATATTCCTTCTCGCGCTCCACTAGCGCGGTTGCGCGGACCGTGCGGGCATAGGTTGCCCATTCCGCGATGATCAGCGCGATCACCACGTTGAGAACACCCTTGCCCAGGATGGCCAGCATCATCAGCGCCATCAGAATGGTCGGAAAGGACAGCTGCAGATCCACCAACCGCATGATCGCACTCTCCGTGCGGCCACCGACATAAGCGGCGATCAGCCCAACAGTCGTCCCGATGATTGCCGCGGCAAAGGCGGAAAGGACGCCGACGATGAGAGAGGTGCGCAGCCCRTAGAGAATGCCTGAGAGGATATCTCGGCCCTGACTGTCGGTTCCGAGATGGTAGACGAGGCCGGAAAAGGATTCCGAACCGGGCGACAGACGGCCGTCGAGAATATCGAGTTGCGTCAGGTCATACGGGTTTTGCGGTGCGATCACCGGCGCGAGCACGGCAAGCGCGACAATCAGCACCAGAAGAACGATGCCGATCATTGCGCCGGGCGATCGGGAGAAATCCCGTAACTGCCGCCGCAGGCGGCTCGGCTCCAGCGGAGCCGCAGATTCGTCTGGAAGAGGAAGGTTTGCCATATCTTTATGCCTTCGCATCCAGCCGGACGCGCGGGTCCAGCAATGTGTAGCAGACGTCGATGATGAAGTTCAGACCGACGAAGAGGACCACCATCATCATCAGGTAAGCCACGATGACCGGACGATCGAGGAGATTGATCGAATCGATGATCAGCTTGCCCATGCCCGGCCAGGCAAAGATGCTTTCCGTCACCACCGAAAACGCGATCAGCGAACCGAACTCCAGCCCGATGATCGTCACAAGCGGGATCATCAGGTTCTTGAGGACATGCACGAAGATGATCCGCCGCTCGGAAAGCCCCTTGGCGCGGGCGAATTTGACATAGTCCTGGGGCAGGACCTCCTGCACGCCGGCGCGCGTCAGCCGGAGAATGAGCGAGGTCTTGAACAGCGCTAGATTGAACGCCGGCAGAAGCAGATGCGACAAGCCGTTCCGCGTCAGAAACGACCATTGCGCTCCCAGGAATTCCGCAGTCGCACCGCGTCCATTGGTCGGAAGCCAGCGCAGTTCCACCGCAAAGACCATGATCAGCATCAGCCCCACCCAGAAGGTGGGCAGGGAGAAGCCGAGGATGGAGCCGCTCATGATGAGACGGGAGGAGATGCGGTTAGGATAGAGCCCGGCATAAAGGCCCAGGGGCAGGCCTATCACGATGGCGATCAGCAGGGCGGAGATCGCCAGTTCCAGGGTTGCCGGCAGCCTCTCCAGGATGAGGCCTAACGCCGGGCGCCCGTAGACGAAGCTGTTGCCGAAGTCCCCATGCAAAAGCCCCTGCAGGAACAGCAGATATTGCTTCCATAATGGCTGGTCGAGACCGTAGTGCGCGATCACGCGCAGTCTTTCGGCTTGGTTGGCGTCCGGGTTGATCAGGATATCGACCGGATTGCCGATGACGTTGACGCCGACGAAGACGATGACCGTCATCGCCAGGATGACGAATATCGCCTGAATCAACCGCCGTATCAGGGAGACTGCCATGATGCCTCCTTCTCCTAATCCACCGACAATGAAAGACCGTCACGTTGGGGGTCCGCAGCACCTGCGGACACACCATCCTCGATCTTGATCGCATGGAGGGCCGCAAACGCATAGGTCTGCGGCGAACGGGCCACGTCATAGCCCATCTCACGCAATTCCTTCTCGACCGAGCGGCGGATACGGTTGCAGATGTCGATCTTGTTGGAGACCCCGACCACCCTCGGCGCCACCACGGCTTCGAGCACCGACATGTCGAAATCGATGACGTTCATCACGCACTGGGCGACCGTCGGCGCGATGTAACTTCCACCGGGCGCCCCGACCACCACATAGGGATCGTCGCCCTTGAAGACGATCGTCGGCGCCGCGGAACTCGGCCGGCGCTTGCCCGGCGCGATGGAACCGGGCTTGCCGGGAAATGGATTGAACCGGCTCATCGTACCGTTGTACATGAAGCCCAGTCCATCGGTGATCACGCCTGACGGGCTGCCGAGCGTGTGGGTCATCGCCACCGCGTTTCCATATTTGTCGACCACCGACACATGCGTCGTATCACGCTGTGAACGATCCAGGCGACTGACTTCGGCACGCTCTCCCGTCCGGATGGAACGCGCGTGAGCGGCCGCATGGTCTTTCGATATCAGACGCTTGAACGGCACCTCGACATATTCCGGATCGCCCATATGAGCATCCTTGTCGACGGTCATGCGCTTCATCGCCTCGAACAATATTCTCACATGTTCGGTGCCGGCATGCCGCATCGCGCCGACGTCGAAATTCTCCATGATGTGCAGAAACTCGATCATCGGAAAACCCGAACCGGGCGGCGGCGACGTAGCAATGCGATGGCCGCGATAATCACCCCATATGGGAGCGGTCTTCGAAAGCTCGTAAGCTGAAAGATCATCGCGCGTGATCAGCCCGCCATGCGCGGCGAAATCCGCGGCGATCTGCTCCGCAATCTCTCCGTGATAGAAGATGTCTGATCCGCCGCTTGCGGCAATCCGCGCCAAAGTATCGGCCATATCCGGGTTCTTCAGGATTTCCCCGACATCGCGCAGGTTGCCATCCGGATGGAAGTAGACGTCGCGTCCCGTCCGGGAAAGCTGCAGCTTGTCACGCGTATTGGCGAAACCGTCCGACGACTGATCCTTGCTCCAATACCAATGCATGTGGTTGCGGATCATGAAGCCGTTGCGGGCATAATCGATCGCCGGGGCGATGATGTCCGCCCAATCGAAGCTGCCATAATCGCGAAGAGCCGTCTCGTAACCCTTCAGCGAACCCGGCGTGCATACCGCCAGGTAGCCGATATCGGAAATATTGCCGTCGAGGATATATCCGAAGCCATCCCGGCTCTGACCCAAAACCTTGTCGACCCACATGTCGGGCGTCGCCGAAAGCGGTGCGCGGGCGTAGAATTCGAGAATGTCATGCACCCCTTTCGAGGGCATGTAGACATGCATCGAGCCGAACCCACCGATGCCGGCCATCTGCGGATCGACCACCCCCTGGACGAAGGCGCAGGCAAGTGCCGCATCGACGGCATTGCCGCCGCGCTCCAGGACCGCGGCCCCGGCTTCCACGGCCTCCGGCTGCGGCGCAACGATTGTCGCATTTCTCATACAGCGCGCCTTTCGGACAGAACCTTCGCCAGAAACGCCTTGACGTGACCCAGCACCTTCATACGGTCGTGGGATACGCCGGCCACCTTATCGAGCGTGACGTCGACGCCGGCTGCGCGGAAGGAGGCGGCGAGCGCTTCGAGACGCTCCGGCCGGGTCGCTCCGGCATCGTTGGCGCCCTCCATGTAATAGGCGCTTCCCGGCTTGTGGGTGATCTCCCAGGTTTCCAGGTCGGCATCGCCGACCACCATATGCACGGGGAGATTGGAAAGGGCCTCGGCATTGAACCGCTTGCCGAAGCGGGCCTCGATATCGCGGATCCCCACCCACCAGTCGCGGCTTGGGTCGAGAAGCGTGACGGAGCCCGGCGCGCCGACGGAGGCTGCCCACAGCTTTTCGGGGTGAAGGATCGCGAACCGGTGCGCGAAATGCCCACCGCCGGAGAAGCCGAATATCGCGAACTTCGACCAGTCCTGCCCGTACTTGGCCGCCATTTCGGCGACCATCGAAAGCACGGCCTGATCGTAGCGGATATCGCCTTCCTGCATGTATTTGTAGCCGGATCGCGCGCCGTCACCGAGAACGTTCATGGGAAAGATCGGGCAGAGCACGGCGCAGTCGTTATAGAGGCCGAACTCGGAAAAGCCGTCGCGGAAGTCGATCGCCGATGTGCGTCCCGTCCCGTGGACGGCCACGAGGAGATCGACCTTTCGCCCCTCTGCCGCTGTCGGCGGGACATAGAGAAGAAGATGAAGCCTCGGATCCGCCGACGACGCAAAGATCGCCGTCTGCCCGTAGTCATAGATCGCCCGTGCCCGGGCGGCTGCGCCGCTCGTACCGAGTTCCTGCATGCTGATCTCCTGAGAATGAAAACGGAAAGGCGGCCTGAACCGCCTTCCCTGCCGCGATTATTGAGCGGGTTCCACGAAATAGGCGAGCGTGTACTTGTCGCCGCGAGGCGTGTAGCGGACGGATGCCTTGGCGCCGAGAACGACGTTCTCGTAATGCATCGGCAGCAGCCAGAGCTTGTCGAAGGTGAGCTTCGACAATTCCTCAAGTAGCGGAAGTCGTTCCGCTTCATCGAGCGTCGAACTGGCCTTGGCCAGGACCTCGTCTATCTTGGCATCCGAGATGCCGCCGCCATTGTAGCGACCGGTACCCTTTTCCTCGTCCCGGCTCGCGACAAGCGCGACCGTCGGATTGGTGGTTTCACCGGTATTGACGCCCMAGGACCCCAGGAACATGCTGAAATCGCCGTTCGCATAGGCGTCGGAATACATCGACCACGGCTGGACCTCAACTTGCGTCTGGATGCCGATCCGGGCCAGCATCTGGCCGACCGCCTGGACCACTTCGCTATCCTTGACATAGCGGCCGGACGGGCCGTGAAGCGTCAGACGGAAGCCATCAGGATAGCCGGCATCGGCAAGAAGCGCCTTGGCCGTCGCCGGATCATAGCCGACGGGCTCGACCRCATCCGAGTGCCCCATATAGCCTTTCGCGACGAACTGATCGGCGACCGTGCCGTTCTTCTGCATGACGCGTTCGACGATGGCCGGTCGGTTGATCGCCATCAGGATAGCGCGGCGGACACGCTCGTCCTTCAATGGATTGCCGTCCAGCGCCGAACCGTCGGCCGCCTTGACGAAGGGCGAAACATCCTTGCTCACATCCATGCCGATATAGACGAAGCGTGACGACTGGCCGTTGATGACCTGCAGATCGCTGCTCTCTTCGACGCGCGCCATGCCATCGGCCGGCAGGGCTTCGATGATGTCGATCTCGCTCGACAGAAGCGACGCGAGGCGCGCGCCATCGTCGGGAAGGAAGCGAAGCGTCACGTCCGACCAGTGGGAGGCGCCCGCGAAATAGTCGTTGTTGCGCTTGAGGACGAGGCGGTCGCCGGGGGAGAAGGAGGAGAAAACATAGGCACCAGTGCCGACAGCGCATTTACCATTGTCGAAGTCCTGGACCGGAGCCTCGGCACAATCCGCGCTGATGATACGGATACGGCTGACCGAATTCAGAAGCAGCGGGTCCGGCACGCTGGTTTCGACGACCACCGTCAGCGGGTCCTTTGCCGTGACGTTGACGATGTTACGGGTGTAGGAGGCAAAGCCCTGGCTGGGCTTGTCACGGGCCCGCAGCAGCGAAGCGATCACATCTTGCGCATCGAACGTACTGCCGTCGTGGAATTTCACGCCTTCCCGCAGCTTGAACTCCCAATGCGTGGGATCCACCGCCTTCCACTCGGTTGCCAGTTCCGGCTCGTTGGCGGAGGTGCCCGTCAGGTTGATGAGGCTGTCCCAGATATGCCGTGAGGTCGCGTTGTTCGGCGCCGAGCTGTCCTCGTGAGGATCGAGCGTCGTGGGCGTCGTCGACATGCCGATGACGAGCGGCGCGCTTTGCGCCAGCGAAACGGCGGGAATGGCAACGGTTGCAAGCAGCGCGATGGCTGCCGATTTCACTATACTGTTCGTCATTGTTCCTCTCTCGATTGGCTCGACCTGCCGCCGATCTTGCTGCCGGCTTCCCGCGGTACGACCGCTGATGGAGATTGTTAGAAATCCGTCACATGGCTGTCAAATAGAAATAAGCTGTGTTACGCTCTTCGAAACGCCTTTGAGGGCGCATTTTCTCCCAACCATCGGCCTTTGTCGAAAGCGCGAAACTGATCCGAATATGACCGACAAACATGATATTATTCAATCTGTTGATACAGCAATCTCGGTGCTCATGGAGGTTGCCAAGCATCCCGGCAACAGGTTGTCCGACATAGCCCGGTCACTGGGTGAAACAAAACCACGCATCCTCCGAATGTTACGCACACTGGAACACCGTGGAATGGTGCAGAAGACCACCAAAGGAGGGTTTCGTCTTGGAAACGCCATTCTCGTCCTGGGAACGGCGGCATCAACCCAGGTCGATCTCGTGAGAATTGCAAGTCCGATCATGGAGGATGTCGGCCAGAAGGTGAACGAAACCGTCCAGCTTCGGATCATCGACAATTCCGAAGCCCTTTGCATCGCCAAGTTCGAGCCGACCAGGGATCTTAGGGTACACGCGATGATTGGCCGGCGCCGACCGCTGCATGCGGGTTCCAGCAAGGTGCTGTTGGCATTCCTCCCGCCGCAGGTTCAAAAGCAGATGCTGCCCGAGCAGCTCAGCCGCTTCACCGCCCGCACCATTACTCATCCGGGCCGCTTGGCCGCTCAGCTGCAGGCCATCCGGAAAGACGGATATTGCATCAGCCGCGGCGAGGTCAGCGATCAGCTTGTTTCGGCGGCGGTGCCGGTACTTGCCTTTGACGGCTCGGTCGTCGCCTCCCTGAACATCGCCGCTCCCGCCTTCCGCACCCAGGAAGACGACCTTCAGCGGTTCGTGGTCCTCTTGAAGGATGCGGCCCAGCAAATCTCCAAGGGGATCGGCTGGTAAACCCCAACCGTGACACGCTACACGACTGCCCTGTTTCTGGAGCTTTCCAAGGCATTACGYAGGATGAGCGGCAGTATTCCGCCGGCTCGCAGGATGTTCACCTCGGACGAGGTCTCGATTGCGGCCGTCGCCTGGAACGAAACCGTTTCGCCGCTCCGTCTCCTAATGGCGATGCGCACGGGCCTTCTTGGCGCGATGTGCGTCTCCTCGGCGTCCACCTCGAGGAGGTCGCCCGGCTGCAACGCAAGCCCGGACGGCCCCCATTCCGCTGGCAGCCGCAGGGGAAGGATGCCCATGCCGATGAGGTTCCAGCGGTGTATGCGCTCGAAACTCAAAGCAAGTACCGCCCGAACCCCGAGCAGAGACACACCCTTGGCGGCCCAATCCCTGGATGAGCCCATTCCATAGCGCTCCCCTGCCACGAGAACGAGGGGGTGCTGTTCGAGCTTGTACCGCTCTGCCGCATCCCAAAGCGGCATGACTTGCCCCGAAGGAACGTGCACGGTGGAGCCGGGGGGGATCTCCGATCCCAACAGGTTTTGGACGGTCTTGTTCGTGAACAGGCCCCGGACCATCGCCTCCCAATTGCCGCGGCGGGAAGAAAAGACATTCAGATCAAGCGGGTTCTCGCCGCGTTCGGCCAGGTATTTCCCGGCAACGCTGCCGGCGGGAATGGCCCCGGCCGGGGAAATGTGATCCGTGGTGACATCGTCTCCGAGCACCATGATCGGATAGGCCAGATAGCGGCCGAGGAGCGTGCCATTGCCGAAACCAGCGAATGACGGCCGGCGGATATAGGTCGATTTGTCGTTCCATGGGAAAAGCGTTGTGGTCGGCGCGTCTAGCGCCTGCCAAGTGGAACTGGCTTCAGCTTCCTCGTAAGCCGGCGAGAAATCCCCATGATCCGACGCCACTGCCACCACCTCGTCGATCTCGGCTGCCGTCGGCCAGAGCATCGCGAGTGTCACCGGCTGACCGCCAGCCGTCACGCCGATGGGTTCGCGGGTAACGTCGATATCGACCGTGCCAGCCAGGGCAAAGGCGATGACGAGCGGCGGCGAGGCCAGGAACCCTGCCTCCAGTTGCGGATGCACGCGTCCCGGAAAATTGCGGTTTCCCGAGAGAATGGCGACGGGGAGAATATCTCGCTCCGACATCGCCCGTTCGATCGGTTCCGTCAATGGCCCTGAATTGCCGATGCAGGTCGTGCAGCCGTATCCCACGATGCCGAAGCCGATCGCTTCCAGGTCTTCAAGCAGACCCGCACGCGTCAGGTAACGCTCGGCGGTCGGCGAGCCGGGCGCGAGCGAGGTCTTCACCCAATGGGGCGGCCGCAGGCCGAATGTCCTTGCCTTTCTCGCCAATAATCCCGCGGCAAGAAGCAGCCGAGGGTCGGACGTATTCGTGCAGCTGGTGATCGCCGCGATCGCAACCGCGCCATCGTCCGGTTCGCCTTCTCCTCCAGCTTTCGAGCTTTTTCTCTTCAACGGTTCAAGGGAAGCGGCAGCCTCGTCGACGGCAATCCGGTCCTGTGGCCTGCGTGGTCCAGCAAGGCTCGCCTCGATCCCGCTCAGATCGAGCGACACGACGGACGTGTAGCGCGGTTCCACCGCCGGATCGAACCACAGCCCGACCCGCCGGGCATAACGCTCCACCAGATCGACATGCTCACGCGAGCGGCCCGTGGAGACCAGATAGTCCAGAACCATCCGGTCGATGGGAAAATAGCCGCTGTTTCCGCCGAACTCCGGCGTCATGTTGGCCACCACCGCCCGTTCGCCTGCCGTCAGCGTCGAGACGCCCGGCCCGAAGAACTCGACGAATTTGTCCTGCAAATCCATCTGGCGAAGGATATGGGTCACCGTCAGCGCGAAATCGGTCGCCATCACGCCTTCCTTGAGGCGGCTAGTGAGACGCACCCCGACAACCTCCGGCACGCGAAGGGCGACGGGCATGCCAAAAAAAACGCTTTCGGCCTCCAGTCCCCCGACACCCCATGCCAGCACTCCGATCCCGTTAACCATCGGAGTATGACTGTCCGTGCCGATGAGCGTATCCGGCATCACCCACCGCCGGCCTCCCCTCTCCTCGGTCGCGACCACCGTCGCCAGCCGTTCGAGATTGAGGGTGTGCATGATGCCCGTGCCCGGCGGATGCACCCGAAAATCCTTCAGCGTGTTCGCCGCCCATTTCATGAAACGATATCGCTCGCTGTTGCGGCCATATTCGCGCTGCATGTTCAGCTGGAGGGCGTTGGACGAACCGAAGACATCCACCGCTACTGAATGGTCCGTGGATACGTCGACGGGCACTACCGGGTTGAGCAGGGATGGATCTCCGCCGGCTTCGGCCAGCGCCGAGCGCATTCCCGCGATATCCACCAGGGCCGGGCCGCAAGTTGTGTCGTGCATGAGCACGCGGTTGGGCAGGAACGGAATTTCCGCCTCGCTCGTACCGGCATCCAGCCAGGCCAGGATCGCCGCCTTGGCGGCTTCAGCGTCCTCGTCCCCGCGCCGCAGGACGTTTTCGAGCAGGATGCGATGGATGAAGGGCATCCGGTTCAGCTTGCCATCGGCCTCCTTCTCGAGGTCGATGAATTGATAGACGCGCCCTTCTTCTTCCAACGTATCGACTGCTGCCATCATGCTACCCAACTCGCCGCCGGACCTGCTCCGGCCGCCTATTTCGTTTCTACATATTATGATTATAAAATGCAATATTCGGAGGATACGAAAAATCCTCCGCAGGGACATGATCGCGCGCTAGACCTGCGGAGCCTTGATCCGTCCCGCACCCATGATGTGGGTGTAGAGAAACGCTGCAGCCTCGCTTCTGCGACCGCTCTCGATGAGGTCGAGAATGTGCAGATGCTCCTCCGTCTGCTTGGGAAGGCGGCTGCGATCGATCGTGATGTGGTATTCGATCAGCCGGCGCAGGCGATTGATTCTCCTGATCGCGTCCAGGAAAAATTCGTTCTTCGACCAGCCGACGAGCATTTCGTGAAACTCGTTGTTCGCCTTGAATATCTCGGCGCGGGACCAGGTCTGATACCCGCCGGCCGATAGCGCCGTCTGCGTCTGGCGGGCACGCTGCAGTTCCTCGAGGTCCGGCTCGAAGCTTGGAAGCAGCATCGCCTGCTGCTCGATGACGGCGCGGAAGGCGTAGCCATCCTCATAGCTTTGCCTGGATGTCAATGTCTGCCTGAAGGCCCAGCCATTTCCCGGGAGGCGCTCGACCCAGCCTTCGTCCGCAATGCGGTGCAGGATCTTCAGAAGCCGGCTGCGCGGTAGCTCGTAGAGCCGCATGAGTTCCGCTTCGCTTACCCGCTCCGGCAGTCTGCCGGCCAGCCGGTCCTCCGCGATCTTGAAATAGATGGCGTCCTCGCCGCTTTCCTGTTCCGTCGGTCGGGACGTGATGCCCAGATTTTCCGCATCGACCGCGAGGAAATAGCCCCGGTTAGCCTCCGCGCGCACAACCCCTTCCTCTTCGAGGCGGCGAAGCGCGCTCATCACAGGCGCGCGGGAAACGCGAAATGCGTCCGCCAACATCTGGAGGGGAAGGTGCTCGCCTTTCCGCATCTCCTTCGATTTCACAAACTCGATGATGCTGTTGCTGATCTGAGGAGAAAGACTGTTCCTTGCCATCCAGATACCCGCGCTTCTCCAATCCCACCGTACTCCGACCGACCTGCCGTGGCGGCCGGGCTATTCCAGTATCCTCTAGTCTTCATCCTGCTGGAAGCGGGACAGGCCCTTGAAGATGAACGGCGCAACCAGCGCACTCAACGCTATCCCGACCATGATCGCCGAACTTGGATGCTGCAGAAAGACCATTGGATCGCCAAGACTCATCTGAAGCGATCTTCTGAGCGCATTATCGGCAAGCGGGCCAAGGATCAATCCGACGACCGCCGGAGCGATGGGATAATCATAGCGCCGCATGAGGAAGCCGACCACACCGAAGCCGGTCAGCAGGAGAAGCTCCACGACTGATGGATTGGCGGCGATCGTTCCCATGGAGGCGAAGACGAGAATGCCTGCATAGAGCCAGGGCAGCGGAATCGCCAGGAGACGTACCCACAGACCGATCAGCGGCAGGTTCAGCACCAGAAGCATGACGTTGGCGATGAACAGGCTGGCGACCAGACCCCAGACCAGATCGGCATGCTGGGCAAACAGGAGAGGACCGGGCTGGATGTTGTACTGCTGGAACCCCGCCAGCATGACCGCCGCCGTCGCCGACGTGGGAAGGCCGAGCGTCAGCAGGGGCACGAGAGTGCCCGCCGCCGAGGCATTGTTGGCAGCCTCCGGGCCGGCCACCCCCTCGATCGCCCCCGAGCCGAACTCCTCGGATTTCCGGCTGAGCTTTCTCTCGATATTGTAACTGAGAAACGTCGGAATTTCCGCGCCCCCTGCGGGCAACGCTCCGATCGGAAACCCGATTGCGGTCCCGCGAAGCCAAGGCTTCCAGGATCTCGCCCAGTCCTCCATGCTCATCCATATCGAGCCGTTGACCGGGATCGGCTTTTCGGGTTTGT
Organism: Rhizobium sp. LCM 4573; assembly: GCF_001854865.1. Taxonomy (GTDB): domain Bacteria; phylum Pseudomonadota; class Alphaproteobacteria; order Rhizobiales; family Rhizobiaceae; genus Neorhizobium. Next base: position 41,410 of record NZ_MDDW01000012.1, read on the forward strand.
AGAGATGGCGCGAGGCCACCACCAGCGCCTCGCCGATCGCGAAGAGACCCACGGCCAGCGTGGTGACTTCGATCCCGTCGAGAAGCTCGGGCACACCGAAGGTGAGGCGCGCCTGGCCCGTCAGCTGGTCGATCCCCATCAACCCGAGCCATAGGCCGAAGGCCAGACTTGTCAGGCCGCGCAGCGGAGAAGACCCGAAAGTGGCCGACACGGTCACGAAGGCGATCAGCATCAGCCCGAAATAGTCCCAGGGTGCAAATTTCACCGCGATCTTGACTAGCAGCGGTGCCAGGAAGGCCAGCGCAATTGTTGCGACGAGCGCGGCGACGAAGGAACCGATCGCCGCCGTTGCGAGCGCCGGTCCGCCGCGGCCGGACCGAGCCATCCGATTGCCTTCCAACGCGGTGACGACGGAAGCGCTTTCTCCCGGCGTGTTCAGCAGGATCGCGGTCGTGGAGCCGCCATACATGCCGCCATAGTAGATGCCCGCGAACATGATGATCGAACCGCCGGGATCGAGCTTGAACGTCACCGGAAGAAGAAGCGCAACTGTCAGCGCCGGGCCTATGCCGGGAAGAACGCCGACCGCCGTGCCGATGATGACGCCGATCGCCGCATAGATCAGATTGGCCGGCTGGGTTGCCAGCGAAAATCCGTCGAACAGAAGAGCAAAGGATTCCATCACCGCACCTCAGAAGAGCCGTTCAAGCGGCCCCTGTGGCAAAGCCAGCGTCAGGAGCTTGTTGAACAGCAGGAAGATCAGGACCGCGAGCACGGCGCCAAGACAAATGTCGGCCAGCAAGGCCCTTCGGCCGAAGGCGCGCGCTGTGAATGCGAAGAGCAGGGTCGAGCCTAAAATGAACCCGCCGCCGAGCCAGATGGACCCGATGAGCGAAGCAAGCGCCAGGCCTATCCAGCCGATGGCTTTCCAGTCGGATGCTTCCGTCTCCAGATCGGACGGCTTGAACGCGCTGACGAGATGCCCGACGCCGAGGGCGACGAACAGCACCGCGACGAAATAGGACGTCGCGTTGGCGCCCATGCCGTAGCTTGCGCGGACCGTCATGGCGCTCGCGTCCCAATAGGTGATGAAGGCGATGGCGAAGAGTATGACCGCCACGACGGCGGCCGGGCGATTGGGAGTGTGCAGGGTCTTGCCGCTCATAACGTCCTCTTGGCGCAGGAAGGATGTCCCTCCCTGCGCCTCCCGAATTAATCCGCCAGTCCGATGGACTTGAGGATGCCCTGGACACGATCCGTTTCCGAAGCGACGAAGGTTTTGAATTCGTCGGAGGGAGCGTAGTAATCCGTCCAGCCGCGCGCCTTAAGAAGCTCTTTCCATCGGTCGGAGGTGACCGTCTTCTCGATGGCGGCCTTCAGCGCCTCCAGGTCGTCCCCTTCGACGCCAGGCCCGGCGAAAACACCGCGCCAGTTCACCAGTTCGATATCGAGGCCCTGGGCTTTCAGCGGCTTTGCCTCGATGCCCTCGATCGGCTCGGGATAGGAGATCGCCAAGGCCCTCAGGTCGCCAGACTCGATCTGCCCCTGCCATTCGCCGTAACCGGAAATACCGGCGGTCGCCTGTCCGCCCAACATGGCGGCCAGCGCCTCGCCGCCCCCGGAATAGGCGACATAATTGATCTTACTCGGATCTTCTCCGGCCGCCTGGGTGACGAGCGCCGCCAGGATATGGTCCGCGCCGCCGGCGGAACCGCCGACCCAGATTGCCTTGGCAACGTCGCTTTTGATGGTCTTCAGGAGGTCGTCGATCGTCCGGATCGGCGAATCCTTCGGCACGACGATGACCAGCGGATCACCGGTCAGCCGGGCGAGCGGTGTCACCTGGGTAAGATCAACGGGTGATTTGTTGGAAATACTTGCWCCAACCAGGGTGATGCCGGCGACCAGCAACTGGTCGGGGCTGCCTTTCGCCGAGCCGAYGAACTGGGCGAGGCCAACGGTGCCGCCCGCGCCCGGAACGTTGACGACCTGCACGCTTTTCGCGGCACCCGTCGCCATCATCACTTCCTGGAGCGAACGGGATGCCGCATCCCATCCTCCACCGGCCCCGGCGGGAGCCGTGATCGTCAACTCGAGCCCCTGGGCCGAAACGGAAACTGCGCCGGCGGCAAGCGAGCCGCCGATCATCGCGACCATGAGGCCGTGCCTGAAGAAATTACGCATGAGCGATTGCCCTCCTCATATTCTTGCCGGCTCCCCTCCGGAGCCGAGATGAAGAGATTTGCATTATATAATTACAAAAGTAAATAGAGCGATCATAAAAGGCAGCCACACCACCGCATGAGGAAGCGCGGCTTTCGCGCCTTGGGCGGAGTGCCGCGCCTCGGTTTCAGCGAACACCCATGGGATTTGAGATCGGGATACAGAAGAGGAAGACCGCGCGATGCGCGAACCGCAGCGCCGGAGCGCTACTTTCGGCATGCCCGTAGCTTCTCGGGCGCACGCAGATTTATGGCGCCATCAGCTATTGGATGAGGATCGCCCTGAAATCATTGACATTGGTGCCCGTCGGGCCCGGCACGAAAAGGTCGCCCAGCTGCGAAAATGCGGTCCAGCTGTCGTTGCGAACGAGGAATTCGGCGGCGTCCGCCTGGTGTTCGGCAAGGCGCGAGACGGTCGTGYCATCGGCGAAAGCGCCCGCATTGTCTTCCGAACCGTCGATACCGTCGGTATCGGCTGCAAGAGCGAAAACACCCTCCAGACCGTCGACGCCGCAGGCCAGTGACAGCAGGAATTCGCCATTTCGCCCACCTTTGCCCTTGCCTTTGATCGTCACGGTCGTTTCGCCGCCGGAGAGAATGACGGTGGGTTTCCGGAACGGCCGGTTGCGACGGACGACTTCGGCTGCGATCGCCGCATGGACGCGGCCGACCTCCGAGGCTTCCCCCTCGATGGCATCGGAAAGGATGACCACTTCGACACCGGCCTTGCGCGCGGCTTCGGCGGCAGCCTCCAGCGAAACGGCGGCGGAGGCGACGAGCTTCACCGCGTTGCGGGCAAAGCGGGCATCGGATGGCAGGGGTGGCGCGTCGTTGTTCTCGCGAATGTGGCGCATGACCGTTTGGGGCAGGTCGAGGCGATAGCGTTCGATGAGGCGCAGCGCATCGGCGCGGGTCGTCGCATCGGCAATGGTCGGCCCTGAGGCGACAAGGGCGGGATTGTCGCCCGGAATGTCGGAAACCACGAGCGAGACGACACGCGCCGGATGGGCGAGTGCCGCAAGGCGGCCGCCCTTGATACGCGAGACCTGCTTGCGTACGGCATTCATGGCGCTGATCGGCGCGCCGGAGGCCAGCAGCGCCCGGTTCACGGCAACCTCGTCCTCCAGTGTCAGCTCGCCCGCCGGTGCGGGCAGCAGCGCTGAACCACCGCCACAGATGAGCGCGACCACGAGATCGTCTTCCGTCAGCCCCCGCACCGCGCCCATCAGCCGGCCGGAGGCTATCAGGCCGTTCTGGTCCGGCACCGGGTGGGCGGCTTCCAGAACCTCGATCCGCTCGCAGGGGATGGCATAGCCGTAGCGCGTGACGACGACGCCGGAAAGTGGTGCGTCCCAAAGCCGTTCGAAGGCCCGCGCCATCTGCGCGGCACCCTTGCCGGCCCCGATTACCACCGTCCGGCCCTTCGGCTTTTCCGGCAAATTGGCGGCCAGCACCTTCTCCGGATCGGCGGCAGCCACCGCTACATGGAAAAGCCCTTCGAGAAAGGCGCGCGGATCGGCAATGGTCGGCATCAGGTTTTCCCGTCTTGTGAGAAAAGCCGGGCGGCGCTCCTCTTCGCCACCCGGCTCGAGCCGTCATGCGACGGCGTGGTTCGCCATGCGCTCAAGTGCCTTGACGAGACCGGAATGATCCAGACCGCTGTCGCCATTGGCTGCGCAGAGGTTGAAGAGTTCCTGCGTCGAGGCGGTGTTTGGCAGAGCGATGCCGAGCGACTTGGCGCCCTGCAGCGCCAGGTTCAGGTCCTTCTGGTGCAGGGAGATGCGGAAGCCCGGATCGAACGTGCGCTTGATCATGCGGTCGCCATGAACCTCCAGAATGCGGGAGGAAGCAAATCCGCCCATCAGGGCCTCGCGTACCCGTGCGGGGTCCGCGCCAGCCTTGGAGGCGAAGACGAGCGCCTCGGAAACCGCCTCGATCGTCAGCGCCACGATGATCTGGTTGGCGACCTTGGTCACCTGGCCGTCGCCGCAATCGCCGACGAGCGTGATGTTCTTACCCATCAGCTGGAGGAGCGGCAGCGCGCGGTCGAAGCTCTCCTGCGAGCCGCCTGCCATGATCGACAAGCTCGCGTTCTTGGCGCCAACCTCGCCGCCGGAAACCGGAGCGTCGATATATTCGGCACCGGTTTCGCGAACCTTCTTCGCGAATTCCTTGGTCTCGATCGGCGAGATCGAGCTCATGTCGATGACGAGCTTGCCCTTGCCGAGACCATAAGCGACGCCGTTTTCGCCGAAGAGGACATCCTTCACTTCCGGCGTATCCGGCAGCATCAGGATGATCGTATCGACCGTTTCCGCAAGCGCCTTCGGCGTCTCTACGAATTCCAGCCCGTTGTCGAGAAGTTCCTGGCGCGGCGGGATGACGAACTTCGAGGTAACGACCTTGTGGCCAGCGTCCTGAAGGTGGCGCGCCATCGGCGTGCCCATGATGCCGAGGCCGATAAATCCGATTGTTGCCATAACTTAGCTCCTGATCTTGAGAATGTCTGCGCTCTTGGCCTGCCGGCCGACGGCGGTGGCGAACCAGCCGAGCCCTTCCTGGGTCGTGGAGCGCGGCTTGTACTCGCAGCCGATCCAGCCGTCGTAGCCGAGCGCGTCGAGCGCATCGAAAACGAAGGGATAGGCGATCTCGCCGGTGCCCGGCTCGTTACGGCCGGGATTGTCGGCAAGCTGCACGTGGGCGATCTGCGCCTGGTGCTTCTTGAACGTGCCGATCAGCTCGCCCTCGGTGCGCTGCTGGTGGTAGAGGTCGTACTGGATGAACAGGTTGTCGCTGCCGACCCCGGCGATGATCGAGGCCGCCTGATCCGGCGTGTTCAGGTAGAAGCCCGGAATGTCGAAGCGGTTGATCGGCTCGATCAGCAGCCGGATTCCATGCTTGCCGAGTTCATCGGCCGCGAATTTCAGGTTGGCGACGAAGGTTGCCCTGAGCACATCGTCCGAAACACCGACCGGCGCGATGCCGGAAAGGCAGTTGATCTGCTTGCAGCCAAGCAGGGTCGCATAGTCAATCGCGGACGCCACGCCGCGGCGGAACTCATCCACCCGGTCCGGCAGGATGGCGATGCCGCGCTCGCCGCCGGCCCAATTGCCCGCCGGCAGGTTGTGCAGCACCTGGGTCAACCCGTTGAGATCGAGCGCGGCGCGTAGCGCCTCCTTGTCGAAATCATAAGGGAAGAGGTACTCAACACCCTCGAAGCCGGCCTTCGCGGCGAGCGCGAAGCGATCGAGGAACGGCACCTCGTTGAAGAGCATCGTCAGATTGGCCGCAAATTTCGGCATGGTTGTTCTCCCTCTATTTGGCGCAATTGCCTTCAGTCGAGACCGATCAGCGTGGCGGTCGGAGCGTCCTCCCCGCGTTCGGCAAGTTCTTCGAACTCGACCACGGCATTGATGTCGGCCCCCATGGAAATATTGGTGACGCGTTCGAGGATGAACTCGACGACGACCGGAACCTGATGCTCCTCCATGAGCTTCTGCGCCGTGGTGAAGGCTTCCTGGAACTCGTTCGGGCCGCGCACGCGGATCGCCTTGCAGCCGAGGCCTTCGGCGACCGCAACGTGGTCGACGCCGTAGCCCGCTTCAGAATCCCCCGAGGCGTTGATGTTGTCGAAGGCGAGGCTGACTTCGAAATCCATGTTGAAGCCGCGCTGCGCCTGGCGGATGAGACCGAGGTATGAATTGTTCACGACCACATGCAGGTAGGGCAGCTTGTGCTGCGCGCCGACCGCCAGTTCCTCGATCATGAACTGGAAGTCGTAGTCGCCGGAGAGGGCTACGATCGGACGATCCGGATCGGCCGCGCGGACGCCGAGCGCCGCCGGCAGCGTCCAGCCGAGCGGGCCGGCCTGGCCGCAGTTGATCCAGTTGCGCGGCTTGTAGATATGCAGGAACTGCGCGCCGGCGATCTGGCTCAAGCCGATGGTCGAGACATAGCAGGTGTCGCGGTCGAACGCCTTGTTCATCTCTTCGTAGACGCGCTGGGGCTTCAATGGCGTCTGATCGAAATGGGTCTTGCGCAGCATGGTGCGCTTGCGCTCGCGGCACTCTTCCGCCCAGGCGGACCAGTCCTTGAGCTTGCCGGCAACCTTCCACTCCGTCGCGACGTCGAGGAGGAGCTTCAGAGCCGCGCCTGCATCCGAGACGATGCCGAAATCGGGAGCGAAGACGCGGCCGATCTGGGTGGGCTCGATGTCGACGTGGACGAAGGTACGGCCTTCCGTATAGGTCGGGACATTGCCGGTATGGCGGTTTGCCCAGCGATTGCCGATGCCGAGGACGAAATCGGAGGCAAGCAGCGTGGCATTGCCGTAGCGATGCGAGGTCTGCAGGCCGCACATGCCGGCCATCAGCCGGTGGTCGTCGGGGATCGTGCCCCAGCCCATCAGCGTCGGTATGACCGGAACGCCGGTGATCTCCGCGAATTCGACCAACAGGTCGGAAGCATCGGCATTGATGATGCCGCCGCCGGCGACGATCAGCGGCCGCTCCGCCGCGTTCAGCATGGCAAGCGCCTTTTCGGCCTGGGCCCGGGTCGCGGACGGCTTATAGGGCTCAAGCGGAGCATACGTCTCGATATCGAACTCTATTTCGGCGAGCTGGACGTCGAGCGGCAGATCGATCAGGACAGGACCGGGGCGGCCGGACCGCATGGTGTGGAACGCCTTCTGGAAGACGAAGGGCACCAGCGCCGGCTCCATGACGGTGACGGCCCATTTAGTGACGGGCGCCGCGATCTTGGCGATATCGACCGCCTGGAAATCCTCCTTGTCGAGGCGCGCGCGCGGCGCCTGGCCGGTGATGCAGAGGATCGGGATCGAATCCGCTGAAGCCGAGTAGAGGCCGGTGATCATGTCCGTGCCGGCAGGGCCCGAAGTACCGATGCACACGCCGATATTGCCGGCGCGGGCACGGGTATAGCCCTCGGCCATGTGGCTTGCGCCCTCGACATGGCGGGCGAGGATATGGCGCACGAAACCGCGCGCCTTCAGCGCCGAATAAAAGGGATTGATCGCGGCGCCGGGAACACCGAAGGCGCAGTCGATGCCTTCCCGTTCCAGAACCAGTACCGCCGCGTCTACAGCACGCATCTTAGCCATGGGCTTCCTCCGTCTCTTGGCCTGGAGGTTACCCCATTCAGCGCAGCGGGCAATAAAAGAATGGAAATCATTCCCATCATGTGGAAATAAACATTTTCAAGTAATCTGCGGTAATCCCCGACGGCGCGGACGTGCCAGAAAGTGCAGAGGAGTTACGCCATGACCGAGCAGCAGCACGAAAAGCCGAGGGGAAAGCCGGGCCGCAAGCCAGGCGAAAATTTCGCGCCGTCTTCCGTCCAGGTTCTCGACCGGAGCCTGAAACTCCTCGAACTCGTGGCTGAAGCCGACGGCGCGACGCTAACGGATCTTGCTGACCATTCCGGCATGGCGCCTTCCACCGCACACCGGCTGCTGACTTCCCTGGCAGGACACGRCATGGTCGCCCATGATGCCGAGACAGGTGCCTGGACGATCGGCGTCAAGGCTTTCGAGATCGGCACGGCCTATCTKCGCTTCCGCAAGCTCGGCACGATCAGCCGGCCATTTCTCAAGCAGTTGATGGAGGAATGCGGGGAGACCGCCAATATGGCGATCGAGGAGGAAGGCGATGTCGTCTTCATCTCCCAGGTGGAAAGCCATTCGCCGATGCGCGCCTTCTTCCGTCCCGGACATCGTGGGCCGATTCATGCATCCGGCATCGGCAAGGCAATTCTCTCAACCTGGACAGATGCCCGCATCGAAGCGCTGCTCACCGGCCGCAACCTCCGGCACTTCACCGAAAAGACCCGCGATACGCTGCCCGCTCTTCTGGATGACATCGCAAAGATCCGCAGCCGTGGCTGGTCGATCGACGACGAGGAGCATACGCTCGGCATGCGCTGTGTCGCGGCACCGATCTTCGATGAATATGGAGAAGCTGTCGCGGGTATTTCGGTGTCGGGCCCCGCGGTACGGCTGCCGGACGCAAGGATCGAAACTATCGGCCCCATCGTAGGCGCAGCGGCGGAGGCTCTGACCAAGGAGATGGGCGGACGCTTGAGATCATCCCGGTCAGCGGGATGAGCTTTGAGAAGCTCGGGACCTTCTCCCAACAAGCAGAGGAGAAGGCCCCGATTGGTTCGGACGAGGGGTCATGCCGGACCGAACGTATCAGGCCGTTTCGAAAATGCGCTGCCGCGCGACGCCGGCCTTGCCCTCTGCCTTCTTCGGTTTGCCGGCGACATAGACCTCTGCGATGCAGCGATCGTCGCCCATGGTCTGAAGGATGAAGAGTTCCTCCGCAAGCGAGGTCGCCGTCCGCATGCGGTATTCCATGGCTGACTTTGCACCCGAATCCAGTACCACGATATCCGCATCCGCTCCGGTATGGAGCGAGYCGATATGCTGTTCCAGTCCGAGCGCCTGGGCATTGCCGAGCGTCATGCGGTAGAAGGAACTGAACGGCGTCAGCCGCTGACCCTGCATGTGCAGCACCTTGTAAGCCTCGCCCATGGTCTCCAGCATGGAGAAGCTGGTTCCGCCGCCGACATCGGTGGCAACCGACCAGCGGGCTCCCAGCCGGTCGAACCGGTCTCGGTCGAAAAGCCCGGAACCAAGGAAGAGGTTCGATGTCGGACAGAAGACGCCGACCGCGCCCGTTTCGRCAAGAACCGAGATCTCGCGATCGCTCAGATAGATGCAATGGCCGAGCAGCATGCGTTCGTTGAGCAGGCCGTAACGGGCGTAGATATCGGTGTAGTCCTTCGCCTCCGGATAGAGCGAGGTTGCGAAGGCGACCTCGTCGCGGTTTTCCGAAAGATGCGTCTGGACGAAGCATTCCGGATGCTCGGCGACGAGCGCCTGGCTCATCTCCATCTGCTCCGGCGTCGATGTGATGGCAAAGCGGGGGCTGATCGCATAATGGGCCCGGCCGCGGCCATGCCACTTTTCGATCAGTCGCTTCGTCTCGTCATAGCCCTGCTGCGCGGTATCGCGAAGCGCTTCGGGAGCATTGCGGTCCATCATCACCTTGCCGCCGATCATGCGCATGCCGCGCGCCTCGGCCGCTGTGAAATAGGCGTCGACGCTTTCCGGATGCACTGAACAGTAGGCAACCGCCGTCGTCGTGCCGTTCGACAGCAGCTCATCCATGGAACGCTCGGCGACGGCGGCCGCATGAGCGGCGCGGGCGAATTTCTGCTCCTCGACGAAAATATAGGTGTTCAGCCATTCGAGCAGCTGCGCGCCATAGGAAGCGATCGCCTGCGTCTGCGGGAAATGCAGATGCGTATCGATAAAGCCCGGCAGAACGAGATTCGGACGATGATCGGCGATCTCCGCATTGGCGCCGGCCAGCTTGCGGATATCGGCATAGGTGCCGGTATCGACGATCTTGCCGTCACGAACCAGAACCGCGCCGTCCTCGAAATAGTGATAGGAGGCGGTATCGTCGATGCCCTGCGGCTCGGCAACGAAGGTCAGCACCCGGCCGCGGATCAGGAGTTCGGTCATTCGGTCTTCTCCCCTTTGATGGCGCTTTCGTACCAGGCTACGATCAGGCGCCGCTCTTCGTCGGAAATCTGGGTGACGTTGGCCGGCGGCATCGCGTGGCTGCGGCCCGCCTGCAGGTAGATCTCCCGGGCATGGACGGCGATCTCGCCATCAGTTTCCAGCACCACGCCCTTCGGCGGTACGATGATGCCCTCCCAGCCCGGCTCCTTGGCATGGCACATGGAACAGCGGCCGAGAACGGTGTCGCGCACCTTGGGAAAGCTCTCAGCCGTCATGAAGGGCTGCTGTGCGGTCGAAACCTTGGCGTCCTCGGTTTCACCCGTCAGCAGCTTCGGCACAGTGGAAAGCCACATGATGACGATGAAGAGCAGCAGGGTCACAAGCCAGGTCCAGGTCGGATTGCCGGCATCCGCATGGCGCGTGTTGAAATAGTGGCGGATCGTGACGCCCATCAGGAAGACCAGCGAGGCGATAATCCAGTTGTACTCGGTGCCGAAAGCCAGCGGATAGTGGTTCGACAGCATCAGGAACAGGACCGGCAGCGTCAGGTAGTTGTTGTGCGTCGAGCGCTGCTTGGCGATCTTGCCGTATTTCGGGTCCGGCGTGCGTCCGGCGATGAGGTCGGCGACGACGATCTTCTGGTTCGGAATGATGATGAAGAAAACGTTGGCCGACATGATCGTCGCGGTGAAAGCGCCGAGATGCAAGAAGGCTGCGCGCCCCGTGAAGAGCTGGGTATAGCCCCAGGCGACCGCGACGAGGATGAAGTAGAGCGCCACCATCAGCCGCGTATTGTCATTGCCGAACGGCGACTTGCAGATCAGATCGTACATGATCCAGCCGAAAGCAATCGAACCCAGCGAAATGGCGATCGCCGCCGTCTTGGACACGTCCAGCACGTTCGGATCGATCAGATAGAGGTCTGCGCCGGCATAATAGACGAGACACAGCATGCCGAAGCCGGAGAGCCAGGTGACGTAGCTTTCCCATTTGAACCAGACGAGATGTTCCGGCATGTTGGCGGGCGCCACCAGATATTTCTGGATATGGTAGAAGCCGCCGCCATGGACCTGCCACTCCTCTCCATGCGCGCCCGGAGGCAATGCCGGATGCTTCTTCAGGCCCAGATCGAGCGCAACGAAATAGAACGACGAGCCGATCCAGGCTATCGCCGTAATCACATGCAGCCAGCGAACGGCGAAGGTCAGCCAGTCCCAGGCGATGGCATATTCGTACAAGGCGTCCTCCCAGAAACTTTTTCCGGACTTTTGACACCTCACGATTTCCAAGGATATTCCGACAAATCCTCAACACTTTCAAAAAAATCTATAAGATCGCATCTGGTATGATCCACTCTTCAATGTGGTAGAAGAAGCCATGTCCTATCTCGATAATGTGCGCGTCTTCGTGCGCGTGGTGGAACTTGGTACCCTTTCGGCGGCGGGGCGCGACCAGCGGGTCACGCCGGCGGTCGCCAGCAATCGCATCAAGGAACTGGAGCGCCATCTCGGCGTGCGGCTCTTCAACCGCACCACACGAAAGCTTTCGCCGACCGAACACGGCCGCGTCTTCTATGAYGGCGCGGTCAAGATCATCGAGGCGGTGAACGAGGCGGAAGCCGCGATCGCCGACCTGTCGCGCAATCCTAAAGGGTCGCTCCGCATTACCGCGCCGCTCGGCATCGGCCGCCGGCTGATCGCCTCCGGCATTCCGGAATTTCACGACAAGTATCCAGATATCGAAGTGCGTCTGCGGCTCTCCGACCACAATGTCGATATTCTCAGCGAAGGCGTCGACGTTGCCTTCAAGCTCGGCGTTCTGGAAGATTCCAATCTGCGCATGCGCGGCATCCTGAATTGCGAGCGGGTCCTCTGCGCCTCGCCCGCCTATCTCGAACGCCGCGGCACGCCGGCGACAGCCGACGCGCTGATCGCCGACAGGCATGACTGTCTTCTGCTGCGCTATCCCGGCTCAAAGGAATATTATTGGACGCTGATGACAGCCGAAGGCCCGCGCAAGTTCGAAGTCGGAGGTCCCTATGACAGCGACGACGGCGACGTGCTGACCCAATGGGCGCTGGAAGGCCGTGGCATCATCAACAAGCCGCTCTTCGAAGTGAAAGCCTATCTGAGGGAAGGAAGGCTGGTCGAAATCCTGAGGGATACRCCGCCCGCCGCCGTACAGCTTGCCGCGATCTATCCGCACAAGCGCTTTCAGGATCCTAAGGTCCGGCTGATGATCGATTTCATGGCGGAGCGATGTCAGCGGTTGATCGGCAAGCAGCTAGAAGACGAGGCTGCGGTCGAAGCGTCTACCGGCTGATGGCTTGCGCCCTGCTCACCTGGTTTCCAGCCCATCTCAGCGCTGCGGTCATGATCTCCGCCGCCGCGAGCGCGGCGATCACCGGCGGGCGCTTGTCCTTCACCGCCGTACCGCCGATCGGGCAGACGAGGCGTTCGAACAGTTCCGGCCGGCGGGCTTCGCGCGACAGCCAGTTGCGGAAGGTGGCGCGCTTGGTCTTCGAACCGATCATGCCGACATAGGCGGCGTCCTCGCGCTTCAGCGCCTCGGCGGTGATGAGGAAATCGAGCGCGTGATCGTGGGTCAGGATCACGAAGCTGCTGCCGGGCGGAGCGTCGCGCACCACGGCTTCCGGCATTGCGGTGAGGCAGGTTTCGATATGCGGTACCGTCGAGGCGACGAGCTCCTCTTCGCGTGTGTCCACCAGAACCACGCGTAGCGGCGCGAGCGACAGCGCCAATGCAAGCGCATCGCCGACATGGCCGGCGCCGAAGACATAGACATGCGGTCTCATGGCCATCTCCCGATCATTACGCGCGATGAGCGTTTCGGTAACCGCGCGATCGAGCGCCTTGAAGGAAAGGCCGACGCGGCCGCCGCAGCACTGGCCGATCTCGGGTCCGAGCGGCACGCTCATCGGCTCGGCAGCAAGACCGGAGCGGATCGCCCGGCGTGCATGGTCGATCGCCATGTATTCAAGCTGGCCGCCGCCGATCGTCCCGAAGATCGAGCTTTCCGACACCAGCATCCAGGCATCGGTATCGCGCGGCGTCGAGCCCGCCGCGCCCGTCACTTCGACCAGGATCGGCACCGGTTCGCGGCGCAGGAAATCCCGAACGTCTTCTCGCGCGGCCGGCATATTTCTACCCCTTCTTTGCTTGGTCGCAATTCCGGACGGAAAACCGCATCACACTTTCCCTGGGCTTGCTCGAGCAACCTTCAGACGCTCGATCGCCATCAGCACACGCTCCGGTGTCGCCGGTGCATCAAGGCGCGGGCAGATCTTGTGATCCGCCACACTCGCCACGGCATCCGAAAGAGCGTGCAGCACGGAAATGCCGAGCGGCAGCGGCGGCTCGCCGACCGCCTTGGAGCGGTGGATCGTCGGCTCATAGGCCTCCGACCAGTCGGTCAGCGCCACATTGAATATCTTGGGCCGGTCCGAGGCAAGCGGGATCTTGTAGGTGGAGGGGGCATGGGTTCTGAGCCGTCCCTTGCCATCCCACCACAGTTCCTCCGTGGTCAGCCATCCCATGCCCTGGATGAAGCCGCCCTCGACCTGGCCGATATCGATGATCCTGTTCAGCGAGCGGCCGGTATCGTGCAGGATATCGGTGCGCTCGACCACATATTCACCGGTCAGCGTGTCCATGGAAACCTCCGAGCAGGCTGCGCCATAGGCATAGTAGTAGAAGGCGTGCCCGCGGCCCTTGGAACGGTCCCAATGGATCTTCGGCGTCTTGTAGAAACCGGCCGCCGAGAGCTGGACGCGCGCCATATAGGCCTTTTTCACGAGCTCGTTGAATGAAATCTCGATATGACCGATGCGCACCCGGTTGGGCAGGAACATAACCTGATCGCGCGGCACCTGATGGCTCTCCGCAGCGAAATCGATAAGCCGGTCCTTGATCTGACGGGCCGCGTTCTGCGCCGCCATGCCGTTCAGGTCGGCGCCCGAGGATGCAGCGGTCGGCGCGGTATTCGGCACCTTGGCGGTTGTCGTGGCGGTAATCCTCACCCGATCGATGTCGATTTGGAACTCTTCCGCCACCACCTGCGCGACCTTCAGGTGCAGGCCCTGGCCCATTTCGGTGCCGCCGTGGTTCATATGCACGGAGCCGTCCGTGTAGACATGCACCAGCGCGCCCGCCTGGTTCGATTCCGTCTTGGTGAAGGAGATGCCGAACTTCACCGGCGTCAGTGCGATGCCGCGCTTCACGAAGCGGCTCCCGGCGTTGAATTCCTGGATCGCCTTGCGGCGACCGGCATAGTCGGCGCTTTCCTCCAGCTCAGCGACGATGCGCTGGATGATGCAGTCCTCCACCTTCTGATGGTAGGGCGTAAGGTTGCGTGTCCCCTCGACACCCATCGCATCGTAGAAGTTCAACTTGCGGATTTCGAGTGGATCCTTGCCGACTGCAAACGCCACCTCTTCGATGACGCGTTCCGCGCCCACCATGCCCTGCGGGCCGYCGAAGCCACGGAAGGCCGTGTTGGAGACGGTGTTGGTATAGAGCGGTGCCGATTTGGCATGCACGTGCGGGAAGAAATAGGCGTTGTCGCAATGGAAAAGCGCACGGTCGCCCACCGGGCCGGAAAGGTCCGCCGAAAAACCGGCCCGGAGAGCGAACGTGTAATCGACGGCGAGGATGCGGCCTTCGTCGTCGAAGCCGACCTCGTAGTCGATGGCGAAATCGTGCCGCTTGCCGGTGGCGGCCATATCTTCGTCGCGGTCGAGCCGGATCTTGACCGCGCGGTTCAGCTTCTTGGCGGCGATCGCCGCGATCGCCGCGCACTGGTTTGCCTGGGTTTCCTTGCCGCCGAAGCCGCCACCCATGCGGCGCACCTCGATCGTCACCGCATTGCTTGGCACACCAAGCGCGTGGGCGACCATGTGCTGCGTCTCGCTCGGTCCCTGGGTCGAGCAATAGACGATGATCTCGTCATCCTCGCCGGGTATGGCAAGCGAAACCTGACCTTCCAGATAGAAATGGTCCTGGCCGCCGAGCCGCATGCGGCCCTTCACCCGGCGTGGGGCGCTTTCAAGGGCTGCGGCCGCATCGCCGCGCTTCAGCGTCAGCGGCGTGACCACCTGCCGGTGGGTTTTGACGTCGAGGTCCCAGATGTCGATATCGGCCGGCAATTCCTCGTATTCGATCTTCGCAAGTCGCGCGGCACGGCGAGCCTGGTCGCGCGTCTCGGCAATCACGCAGAAGATCGGTTGGCCATGAAACTCCACCTTGCCGTCGGCAAGCACCGGATCGTCGTTCATGTAGGACGGTGAGATGTCGTTGACACCGGGCACATCCTCATGGGTCAGCACATCGACGACGCCGGGTGCGGCGCGCACCGCCGAAAGATCGACGGATTTCAGGATGCCGTGAGCGACGGTCGACAAGCCGAGACCCGCATGCAGCGTGCCGGCCGGTTCGGTAATATCGTCGATATAGATAGCGGTGCCGGCCACATGCTTGTGCGCGGAATCGTGGCGAATACTGGAATGGACGCTGCCAATGATCTTTTCAGCCGCGAGGTCGCCGGTGAGGTGGGAAGTGTGC
The DNA here is from genome assembly GCF_001854865.1 of Rhizobium sp. LCM 4573. GTDB lineage: Bacteria > Pseudomonadota > Alphaproteobacteria > Rhizobiales > Rhizobiaceae > Neorhizobium. Next base: position 56,760 of record NZ_MDDW01000012.1, read on the forward strand.
TTGTTCATGGCTCACGCAGCCTCATATCTGGACACCTGCACGGGTGCCTCGCTGGACATCGTTTCCACATGGAAACGCAGGAGAAGGTTTTTGGCGACCAATGCGCGGTATTCCGCGGTGGCGCGCATATCGGTCAGCGGCGCATAGTCTTCCGCATACTTTTCCATGGCCGCCTCCACCGTGGCCTCTGTCCAGGGCTGGCCGAGAAGCGCCTTTTCCACCGCGAAGGCCCGCTTCGGCGTCGCCGCCATCCCGCCATAGGCAATCGTAATGCCAGCCACCGTGCCGTCGGCGGCAAGCGCCAGGCGGAAGGCGCCGAGTGTTGCCGTGATATCCTCGTCGCGGCGCTTGGTCACCTTGTAGATGGCGAACTTTTCAGCCGCGGCGGGAATAGGCACATGCACGGTTTCCACGAACTCGCCCGCTTGGCGATCCTGCTTGCCATAGGCAATGAAGAAGTCTTCCAGCGCGATGGTCCGACGTGCCCCGCCCCGGCGCAGCGTCAGTTGCGCCCCCAGCGCGATCAGCGCCGGCGGCGTGTCGCCGATCGGCGAGCCGTTGGCGATATTGCCGCCGATCGTTCCCATGTTGCGCACTTGCTGGCCGCCGATTCGGGTGATGAGAGGCCCAAGCTCCGGGATATGCTGCGAAAGCGTGGTAAGCGCCTCGGAATAGGTGACGCCGGCGCCGATGGAGACCACGCCGTCCCTCACCGCGATCGATTTCAGCTCGTCGAGCCCGGCGATGAAGACCACTGGCGTGATGTCGCGCATATGCTTGGTGACCCAGAGGCCGACATCGGTGGAGCCGGAGACCACCGTCGCGTTTGGCGATGCTTCCAAGACCGTTGCGAAATCGTCCAGGTTGGCCGGTACGACGAAGCGTTGCTTGCCTTCGCCGATCTCGACACGCGCACCGTCCTTCAACGCCTCAAGGCGCGCGATCATAGCTTCCCGCTCGACAAGCAGCGGATCCTTCTCCGTACCGGCATAGCTGGAAATGGCACGGGCCGCGCGCAGGATCGGTTCGTAGCCGGTGCAGCGACAGAGATTGCCCTGGAGCGCCGTTTCGATCTCCTGATCGCTCGGGTTCGGCGYCCGCATCCACAGCGCGTAGAGCGACATGACGAAACCCGGGGTGCAGAAGCCGCATTGCGAGCCGTGATAATCGACCATGGCCTGCTGCACGGGGTGAAGGTGCCCGTCGCCGCCGCCAAGATGCTCGACGGTCACCACATGACAGCCGTCCAGCGAGCCGAGGAAGCGGATGCAGGCGTTGACGCTCTCATAGGTGAGGCCGCCGGCCGGCGTGAGGCGGCCCACCAGCACCGTGCAGGCGCCGCAATCGCCCTCGGCACAGCCTTCCTTGGTGCCCTTGAGCGAGCGGGAGAGGCGCAGCCAGTCGAGCAGGGTCTGGTCCGGGCCCACATCGCGAAGCGCGACATCTTGGCCATTCAGGATGAAGCGAAGCTCGGAGCGGATCGATACGGACATAGTTCAACTCCCCCGATAGGTCGAATAGCTGTAGGGCGAGACGAGCAGCGGCACATGGTAATGCGCGCCCTCCTCGGCAATGCCGAAACGAATCGGAACGATGTCGAGGAACATCGGCTCCCGCCCGGTCGTGCGGCCGAGATAATCGCCGGCGTGAAAGCGCAGCTCGTAGGTGCCGGCCTTCATGGTTTCGCCGGACAATAGCGGCGCATCGCAGCGGCCGTCGTCATTCGTGTGAGCGGTATGAAGGTGGTGGAACGCATCGCCCTCAATCCGGAAGAGTTCGACGCGCAAGCCATTGGCCGGCTTGCCAAGCGCCGTATCCAGAACATGGGTCGTCAGGCGCCCTTTTCCGTGTGACTGCGATTGCATTTCTTCCTCCCGGATACCGCATTCCTCCCCACACTATCCGCCAGCCTCATTCCCCTGGAAAGCAGCGGTATCGTTCGAGACTTTCAAAATTTCCAAGGGGAATAACGCGCGCGATTTGCAGCTAGAAATCGGTCGCATAAGACATTCGGGAGAAGAGTTCCATGCGATATCCCCGTGATCTCCACGGTTATGGCCAGACGCCGCCCGCGGCACAGTGGCCGGACGGCGCCCGCATCGCCGTGCAATTCGTCCTCAATTACGAGGAAGGGGGCGAAAACAGCGTGCTGCACGGCGATGCCGCGTCCGAAGCCTTCCTATCCGAAATCGTCGGCGCCGCCCAATGGCCGGGACAACGCCATTGGAACATGGAGTCGATCTACGAATACGGCGCTCGCGCCGGATTCTGGAGACTGCACCGGCTGCTGACGGGGAAGGCCGTGCCCGTCACCGTCTATGGCGTGGCGACCGCGCTCAAACGCTCGCCCGCCCAGGTCGCCGCCATGCTCGACGCCGGCTGGGAAATCGCCTCGCATGGCCTGAAGTGGGTCGAACACAAGGATATGGGGCCCGACGAAGAGCGCGCGGCGATCGCCGAGGCGATCCGGCTGCACACGCTGGTCACCGGCGAGCCGCCGCGCGGCTGGTATACCGGTCGCTGTTCGGCCAACACCATCGATCTCATCACCGAGGTCGGCGGCTTCGATTACGTCTCCGACGCCTATTCCGACGACCTGCCCTACTGGCATGAGCAGGGCGGGCGCAGCCAATTGGTCATCCCTTATACGCTGGACGCCAACGACATGCGGTTTGCAACGGCCCAGGGCTTCAACAGCGGCCACCAGTTCTTCAGCTATCTCAAGGATACGTTCGACGTCCTCTATGCGGAAGGGCTTGCCGGAAGCCCGAAGATGATGAGCATCGGCCTTCATTGCCGGCTCGCCGGCCGGCCGGGCCGGGCAATGGCGCTTGCCCGCTTCATCGATTACGTTCAAAGCCACGAGAAGGTCTGGATCGCGCGGCGTATAGACATCGCGGAACACTGGGCGAAGACCCATCCTCCGAAGCCGGTCTCTGATCGTCCTTCCCAGATGGCCGAAAGCGCATTCGTCGAGCGCTTCGGCGGCGTCTTCGAACATTCCGACTGGATCGCGCGGCGCGCCTGGGCTGACGAACTGTCGCCGGCCAGCGATACGCCAGTCGGCCTGCATGCAGCACTCACCTTCCAGTTCCGCGCGGCAAGCGATGCCGAACGGCTCGGCGTGCTCGTCGCTCACCCGGATCTCGCCGGAAAGCTGGCTCAGGCCAAGCGCCTGACGGCCAGCTCGACGGAGGAACAAGCTTCCGCCGGCCTCGATGCGCTGACGGACGAGGAGCGGGCACGCTTTACCGAATTGAACACCGCCTATGTGGAGAAGTTCGGCTTCCCGTTCATCATCGCCGTCCGGGACAACACCAAGGCCAGCATTCTCGCCGCCTTCGAGACGCGCATCGGCAACGATCGCGACACCGAATTCGCCACAGCCTGCCGCCAGGTCGAGCGGATCGCGTTCCTGCGCCTGGTTTCCATGCTGCCTGGCTGAGGCTCGCGTCAGAACTGAGCAATTCCCGGCTGGCGACAGCGGGCGGCTTGCCGCGCAAGAATGTGCAGCGGTTTGCGATAACGACATGCGCAACAACGAATGCTTGGAGACAACAAACGGAGGAGTACGAATGAAGGTAATCGAAATCCGGCCACTGACGCGCGAGGCCTTCGCCCCATTCGGTGACGTCATCGAAATGGAAGGCGCTCAGAGTTTTCCCATCAACGCCGGAAAATGCATCCGCCATCACGATCTCGCAAAGATCGAAACCACGGGGGAGAAGGCACGGCCGATGATCAGCCTTCTCCGTGGTGAGCCCTACCCGCTGCCGCTGGAACTCAAGATGGTGGAGAGGCATCCCCTCGGCAGTCAGTCCTTCATTCCGCTGACGGCCAATCCTTTCCTGGTCGTCGCGGCGCCGGAAACAGAAAACGGCCCAGGCGAGCCGCTCGCCTTCCGGACAAATCCGGGACAGGGCGTCAATATCGGCCGCAACGTCTGGCACGGCATTCTCACACCCCTTGATGGCCTATCTGATTTCGTCGTCGTCGATCGTGGCGGCGAAGGCGTGAACCTGGAGGAGCATTACTACGCGGATCCTTTTCTCATCCGCTGACTTCCGCCGGCTGCAAAGAAAAGGGCCGGGCCGCAGTTCATGCGGCCCGGCCCTTTTTGCGTGGACTACTTCTCCGTTCCGGCTCAACCGTGGGAGAAGAAGGCGAAGCGGATGATGAACAGCACCGCCACGATCTGCGTTGCCGGATGGATGATGTTCCATTTACCGGTGCAGACCTTCAGGACGACGTAGCTGACGAAGCCGAAGGCCAGACCGTTGGCGATTGAGGAGGTGAACGGCATGGCAAGGGCGGTCAGCGCCGCCGGTGCGGCTTCCGTCAGATCGTCCCAATCGACTTCCGTCAGCTCGCGCATCATCAGGCCGGCGACATAGAGAAGGGCCGGTGCTGTCGCATAGGACGGAACCGCGGCGGCAAGCGGCGAGAAGAAGAGTGCAGCCAGGAAGAGAGCGCTGACGGTCAGTGCGGTGAGGCCCGTGCGGCCACCCGCCTGAACGCCGGAGGCGCTTTCGATATAAGCCGTGGTGCTGCTCGTGCCGATGAGCGAGCCCGCGACGATGGCCGTGCTGTCGGCGAGAAGCGCGCGGCCGAGACGGCTGGGCTTGCCTTCCTGCACCAGCTTCGCACGCTTGGCGACGCCGATCAGCGTGCCGGTCGCGTCGAAGACCTCGACGAGCACGAAGACGAGGATGACGTGGATGAGGCCGCCATGCAGCGCACCCATGATATCGAGCTGCATGAAGGTCGGCGCGATGCTCGGCGGCGCCGAGACGATGCCCTTGAATTCGCTGACGCCGAGCAGCATCGAAAGCACGGTCACCGCCAGGATGCCGATCAGGATCGAGCCGCGGACCCTCAGCGAGTCGAGCACCGCGATCACGAAGAAACCGAACATGGACAGCAGCGGACCGGTCTGAGTGAGATCACCGAGGCCGAGCAGCGTGGCAGGATTATCGACGACGACGCCGGCATTCCTCAGCGCGATGATGCCGAGATAAAGGCCGATACCGGCGGCGATCGCGCTTCTCAGCGAATGCGGAATGCCGGCGATCAGCCAGCTTCGCACGCCCGTCACCGTCAGGATCAGGAAGATCACGCCGGAGATGAAGACGGCGCCGAGTGCCTGCTGCCAGGTGAAGCCGAGAGCGGCAACGACGGTGAAGGCGAAGAAGGCGTTGAGTCCCATGCCGGGCGCCATGCCGATCGGCCAGTTGGCGACGAGCGCCATCACGATGGAACCGAGTGCGGCGGCAAGACAGGTGGCGACGAAGACCGCATCGCGGTCCATCCCCGTCGTCGACAGGATGTCCGGGTTGACGAAGATGATGTAGGACATCGTCAGGAACGTCGTCACGCCCGCGACCAGTTCGGTGCGCACGGACGTGCCGTGCTCACTCAATTTGAAAAACCGTTCGAACACATTTCCCTCCCTAGGCGAGCATCCCCGACGCCGCCAAACAGCAATAGCCCTGCATCTCCTCCAGACGCGGGATCAAGGCGGGGAATTGTGCTTTGTTGTTGCGCGCGCCGCTAGTGCGGGATTTCTCCGCAAAAACGCAAAAGACTTTCAAATTTTTGCAGCTATTTCCGGGCGATCCGAWTTGCTTTTGAGGAGCGGAAAGTGTCAGAAAAGATAGTTGCAAGCGAATACCTCGCCGCTGTGTTCTGCTTACAGGCACTGTTTCTGCCAGCCGGACAAGGATAATCATGTACCATATTTCGCGGAGTGCAAAGTGAGCAAGTCAACCTATTTCGCCCCGACAGGCGGCCATCCGGAACAATCGACGCTTCTGACCGGCCGCGCGGTCTTCACCGAAGCCTATGCCGTCATCCCCAGAGGCGTGATGATGGACATCGTCACAAGCTACCTGCCCTTCTGGAACGGCACGCGGCTCTGGGTACTTTCGCGTCCCCTTTCCGGCTTTTCGGAAACCTTCTCGCAATACATCATGGAAGTCGCCCCTGATGGCGGCAGTGATCGCCCGGAAGTCGACCCCAACGCCGAGGGCGCCCTTTTCGTCCTGGAGGGGGAGGTGACGATCGAGCTCGGTGGAACAAGCCAGGTGCTGCGCCCCGGTGGCTTCGCCTTCCTGCCGCCCTCGAGCGGCTGGCGCCTTCGCAATCGTGGAGCGGCGATGGCCCGCTTCCACTGGGTCCGCAAATCCTATGAATTCGTCGAGGGTCTGGAAGTTCCGGAACCGATCTTCGCCAACGAACAGGATATAGCGCCGACGCCGATGCCGGGAACGGACGGGAAATGGGCGACCACCCGCTTCGTCGATCCATTGGACCTGCGCCACGACATGCATGTCACGATCGTCACCTTCGAGCCCGGAGCCGTCATCCCGTTCGAGGAAACCCATGTGATGGAACATGGCCTCTACGTCCTGGAGGGCAAGGCGGTTTATCGGCTGAACCAGGACTGGGTAGAGGTTGAGGCCGGCGATTTCATGTGGCTGCGCGCCTTTTGCCCGCAGGCCTGCTATGCGGCGGGACCGGGCAAATTCCGCTACCTCCTCTACAAGGACGTCAACCGCCACATGAAACTGTCGCGCTGACGGCAGGCTTCAGAAAATTGCGCATTTAACGGCGAAGGCCCGAATGAGGCCTTTGCCGCAGTCTCAAATCGAGGCTTCGATATAGGCCATGCTGTCGCGCACCGCCGCCTTGGCATTCGCGAGCGCATGAATTTCGGCGGCAAACGGCTCGAAGCTGTACGGGCCTTTGAAGCCCCCGGCGATCAACGCCTCGATCTGCGATATGTTTTCCAACCGGTCCTTGGCGTCCACCAACACGCGGTGGGAGTCGAGCATCTCGTCCGCCATGACGGTTCGATCCGAAACGCCGGAAATGTGGACAAGCCCCGTCCGCTCGGGGAAAAACTCGGCCTCCCCGGCAATATGATGGTGAAAGGTGTCGTGCACGAGCCTGTAGACATCGTCGCCCCCGGCCGAGTCGATCGCTTCGATGGCTTCGCGCTTGGTGCGCAGGGACGAAACCGGAAAGCCGAGCGGCTCCACAAGTCCGGTCAGCCCGCGATCGGCCAGGATCGGCCTCATCGCCTTCAACGCAGCGACGAGATCGCTGGACGAGACCGCGGTTCCCTCATTGAGGGGACACATGACAAGCGCCTTCGCGCCGCTTGCCGCGGCATAATCGGCAAGCGCGACAGCTCGGCCCGGCAGGGTCCCCGACCAGACGTTGAACGGATAGAGCGCATTGATGGAAATGATGGTGAGGCCGGCCCTTTCGGCCGCCTCCCTCACGGCTTCGGGCCTCATCGTCCCGACGGTATCGGGGAGATCGTTGCGGATTTCCACCTCCTTGAGGCTGAGCGCATTGGCCATGGCGAAAAATTCGTCGAGCGTCAGCTTGGGCGCGGTGATGTGATTGATGGCAAAACGCATGTCAGACCTTGATGATAAAATGCCGGGCACCAGGAGGTGGATCGCGGCGCCATAGTAGTTTCGCGATTATTGCCAGCTGCCCAAAGAATAGAAGCGGGCCGACGAATTGCCAATCCGGCAGCTCGCCCTCATCATCATCTTAAGCCCGTTGAAATCGATTCCGGAAAATCGGGCACAGTTTCGTTAATCTCCCACGACATCCGCGATTATCTGCTGCAGATCGACCAACGAAAAGGGTTTGCCGATGATAGGATGGCTGCCAAACTCGTCTGGCAAGCCTTCAATCCCGTATCCGGTGCTGAATATGAACGGGATCTGACGTTTGTGGAGGATCTCCGCAACGGAAAAACTTCGCTCGCCTGCGAGGTTGACATCCAGCACCGCCAGGTCGACTTCCGCCTTGGTGGCGATGGCTTGTGCATCGGCAAGCCGCGATACGGAAGCGATGACCTCGCAACCGAGATCCTGGAGCATGTCCTCGATCATGAGGGCCACAAGGCCCTCATCCTCGACGATGAGAATCTTCAGGCCGGAAAGGTCCCTCATGCCTTCACCTGCCCAACCGGGATCGAGATACGGCAGGATACTCCGGTAGGCTCAAAGGCAAGATCCAATTCACCCTTGAGATCGCGTTCGATGCAACGTTCCATCAGCCGCGTGCCGAAACCACGTCGAGTCGGTGGGACGACCGGCGGTCCTCCACGCTCTCGCCACTCGAAGATCAGTCTCGGTTTTGCCTCGATCTCGTTCTGTAGGCGCCAGATAACAGAAAGCGAGCCAGCCTCCGACGATAGTGCTCCATATTTGACGGCGTTCGTGGCAAGTTCGTTGAGGGCCATCGTTAAGCTCAGCGCGGCGCGAGAGTTGAGACCGACCGATGGACCGGCGATCCTGATCTGCCCCGCAGCATCACCCGCGAGCGGCGTCAGCACCTCTCGGGCAAGCGCGTCCAGGGGCGCGTCGCCCCAATGCCGCTTGGTCAAAAGATCATGGGCACGCGCGAGCGCCAATAGCCTGCGTTCGAAGCGGTGCTGGAAGTCATTCAGATCGTCGGCATGCCTTGCCGTTTGCCCAGCCAGCGACTGAACAGTTGCGAGCGTATTCTTGACCCGATGATTGAGCTCATCGATGAGAGTCTTCTGTCGGCTCTCGGCCTGCATGCGCTCGGTGATGTCGACCAGCATGTTTATGGCTCCGACAAGTTTCCCGTCAGCGTCATGAAGCGGCGTGGGATAGGGAATGAACGGAATGCGGCTGCCATCCGGCCGTTCAGCGATGGCTTCCGCTCCACGAACCGGACGATCTTCCTTCAAGGCTACAGCCATTGGACATTGATCGTGCGGCAGCGGCGTACCGTCCGGATGGAAAAGACGCCAGGTAACGCACCACATGTCGCCCGCTTGCGGCGTTCGCCCCGACATCTCCACGGCTGCCTTGTTGTAGAAGGTAATCCGGCCCGTCGCGTCGGTCGTATAGACCGCTGCCGGTAG
>NZ_MDDW01000013.1 GCF_001854865.1 Rhizobium sp. LCM 4573
AGCGAATAGCGAATAGCGAATAGCGAATAGCGAATAGCGAATAGGATTTCCTCAGGAAGCAGCCCTGTGCAAGCGGCCAAAAGAACTCTATTCGCTGCTCGCTACTCGCTATTCGCCTCTCAAAATCAYGCCACAGCAGTCGCCAGCCGCTCTCCCGCCATCCGATAGGAGATCGCTTCCGCAAGATGGATGCGGCCGACCGTATCCTTTCCGTCGAGGWCCRCCAGCGTGCGCGCCACCTTCAGCACACGATGATAGCCGCGCGCGGAGAATTTCAGCTTTTCGGCCGCATCGCGCAGCAATTGCAAGCCGCTCGGATCTGGCTCAGCGATCCTCTCGATCAACGCGGTGGAACAACGGGCATTGGTGGAAACCTGCGGCGCACCGGCCCAGACGAAGCGTTCGCGCTGCCGCTCCCGTGCCGCAGCCACGCGCCTTGCTACATCGGCGCTCGCCTCGGCCGGTGCGGGCCGGATGAGATCCGCCGCGGAGACGGCCGGCACATCGATGCGGATATCGATGCGGTCCATGAGCGGTCCCGAAATGCGGGCCTGATAATCCGACATGCATTTCGGCCCACGGGCGCAAGTGTGGCCCGGCTCGCCCGCCATGCCGCATCGGCAGGGGTTCATCGCCGCCACCAGTTGGATGCTTGCGGGATAGGAAACGCGGTGATTGGCCCTGGCGATCACGCATTCGCCTGTTTCCAGCGGCTGGCGCAGCGCATCCAGCGCCTGCGGCGAAAACTCGGGAAACTCGTCCAGGAAGAGAACGCCATGATGCGCGAGCGACGCCTCGCCCGGCTTAGCGCGCAGGCCGCCGCCCACCAGCGCCGCCATGGTGGCCGAATGATGCGGCGTGCGGTAGGGCCGGCGGTCGGACAGCTTGCCGCCCGAAAGCTGGCCCGCGATCGAATGTATCATCGAAACTTCGAGCAGTTCGGCAGCCGAAAGCGGCGGCAGGATCGAGGGAAGGCGGGCAGCCAGCATCGACTTGCCGGAGCCGGGAGGACCGACCATCAGCAGGTTGTGCCCGCCGGCAGCCGCGACTTCCAGCGCCCGCTTGGCACTCTCCTGCCCTTTGATATCCGCCAGATCGGGAAGGTTGGCAGGTGCCGCCCGGATCGCCGGTTGCGGGCGTGAAAGCACCTGCGTGCCACGAAAGTGATTGGCGAGCGCAATGAGACTGCGAGGTGCAAGAATATCGATGTCGGAACCAGCCCAGGCAGCTTCCGCACCGCTGTCTGCCGGGCAGATGAGCCCCTTGCCCATAGCGCTCGCGGCAATCGCGGCCGGCAAGGCGCCAGCCACCGGCGCGAGCGTACCGTCGAGGTTCAATTCGCCGATGACCATATAATCGGACAACGCATCCGCCGGAATGGCTCCGAGCACCGCCATCAACCCGAGCGCGATCGGCAGATCGAAATGCGAGCCTTCCTTGGGCAGGTCCGCCGGTGCCAGGTTGACCGTCACTTTCTTCGGCGGCAATGCGAGACCCGAGGCATGAAGCGCGGCCTGCACCCGCTCCCGGCTTTCGGCCACTGCCTTGTCCGGAAGACCAACGATGGGCATCAGCATCTTGCCCGGCCCGACCATGACCTGAACTTCGACGGGAACACCCTCAATTCCCAGAAATGCTACCGTACCAACCCGCGCAACCATGTCCACCCCGCCCCATCAGGCGCGTGGGACGCGCCCTCGACAATGAATTCTACGCATGTCCGGAGCGGCTAGCGGCATACGCTAAACGCCTCGGCGATTGCAATCTTGCATGGAACAAGGAATAAAACAAGAACGTTTATCGAACACCTTCACGCGTCCGATGCAACCTGGTTGCAGGCGGTTGTACTGGTGGAACAAATCGAGATCACCGCCCAAGCTCAGGCACGTTTTTCTTCAATCGCGTCCCACAAAAGGCTTGCGACGTCGGCGCCGCCAAACTTCTTCACTTCACGGATACCGGTAGGTGAGGTCACGTTGATTTCCGTCATGTAATCGCCGATGACGTCGATGCCCACGAAAAGGAAGCCCCGCTCACGCAGCGCCGGGCYGATGCGGGCGCAGATTTCCTTCTCGCGCGGGGTGATCTCGGTCGCCTCGGCGCGGCCGCCGACATGCATGTTGGAGCGGCTGTCATGCTCGGCCGGAACGCGGTTGATGGCGCCCACCGGCTCGCCGTTGACCAGCAGGATGCGCTTGTCACCCTTGCGAACAGCCGGCAGATAGGCCTGCGCGATATAGGGTTCGCCGCGATACATCTGGYCGAACATCTCGAGCAGCGAAGTAAAGTTGCGGTCGTCGCGGGCCGAGTGGAAGACGCCGGCGCCGCCATTGCCRTAAAGCGGCTTCAGGATGATATCGCCCATCTCTTCCCGGAAACGGGCGATCTCGGCGGGATCGCGGGAAATCAGCGTTGCCGGCATGAGATCGGCGAACTCGGTGACGAAGATCTTCTCAGGCGAATTGCGAACCCAGGCGGGATCGTTGACCACCAGCGTCTTCGGGTGGATGCGCTCCAGGAGGTGCGTGGAGGTGATATAGCCCATGTCGAAGGGCGGGTCCTGACGCAGATGGACGACATCCATGGTAGAGAGATCGATGCGCTCCTTCTCGCCCAGGGTGAAATGATCACCCTTGATATCGCGCACCTGCAGCGGCTCCACGGCGGCAAAGATCCTGCCGTCGCGCATGGTCAGCCGGTCGGGCGTATAGTGGAAAAGCTCGAAGCCTCGCGCCTGCGCTTCCAGCGCCATTGCAAAGGTGGAATCCCCGGCAATGTTGATGCCGGACACATGATCCATCTGGAATGCGACTTTGCGGATTTTCGCCATGACTGAGCCCCTCGGGAAATGCCCGCCTGATGTAGGACGGCGGGCTTTCAAAGGCAACCGCTCAAGCGTCAGCCGGCAAGACCGATTGCCTGCTTCGGGCGCAGCATGTTGCGCAGGCGATAAAGGAAGGCCAGCGGCGCAGGGAAAGGCTTGCGTAGGAAGGCGATCTTCTTGACGTAGCTGTCGATGCGCCAGGTGGCCCAGGTGCCGCCCTTGAAATAGGCGACATCGCCGGCGCGCAGCGTGCGCTCCGTGCCGTCCTCGGCCGTCACATGCACCTCGCCTTCGAGGATCACGACGGTCTCGTCCCAGCCGAAGAACCAGCGGAAGGTGCCGGCGGTGCAATCCCAAACACCGGTCGCGGCACATTCGTCTTCCGCTTTCGAGTGGGATGCCGCGCGCGCCTGCGGATCGCCGGCCAGGACCCAACTCGGTTCGATCGGCAACGGCTGCATGTCCAGCGAATGCGGACATGCCCCGACAAAGGGCTTTGCGGCCGGGTTCTCCGGCACATAGGACTTGTAGCGGATTGCAGCGGCCGCCGCCGTAGCCGCCCAGATTTGCCAAGCCATTTCCTTCCCCCTTGTCGATAGTCAGACGGGGAGAGGATAGAGTTCAAGCGTAAGCGGCCGGTTCAAGCCGTTGCTGCAATTTTAACGATTGCCGATTCTACCCGTCCATCGATGGATCAGACGACCGGCTGCGCGATCGAAACCGATGCCGCAGCGGCCGGAGCAGCCGACGCGATGCGCTTGCCCGTTTCCGGCGCGAAGAAATGCAGCCGGCGCGGATCGATCGCAAGGCGCATCTCGGGGGCAAGTTCGGTCTCCGCCGGCACGGCTGCGGTCAGCGTCTGATCCCCCACAGTGCCGTGGATCAGGCGCTGAGAGCCGAGTTCCTCGACGTAATCGAGCCGGAAGGGCATTGCCTCTTCCTCCACGCGGGCAAGGCGCAGGTCCTCCGCGCGCACCCCGACCGTGACCGGGCCGGAGACCGGTGCGAAACCGTTGAGGCCAAGGATCGCCGGTCCGATCGCCAGCCGGTCGCCATGCAATTCGCCCTGCATGAGGTTCATGGCCGGCGAGCCGATGAAACTTGCGACGAAGGTGGAGGCCGGCGCATGGTAGACCTCGAGCGGCGCACCGATCTGCTCGACCCTGCCGCCGTTCAGCACGACCAGACGGTCGGCAAGCGTCATGGCTTCGAGCTGGTCATGCGTGACATAGATGGAGGTGGTACCCAGCCGGCGCTGCAAGCGCTTGATCTCGCCGCGCATGGAAACGCGCAGCTTTGCATCCAGATTGGACAGAGGCTCGTCGAAGAGGAAGGCGGCCGGCTTGCGCACGATCGCACGCCCCATGGCGACGCGCTGGCGTTGACCGCCGGAAAGCTGTTTCGGGCGACGGTCGAGGTATTGGGTGATCTCCAGCATACGGGCGGCCTCGGCCACGCGGGCCTCGATCTCCGCCTTCGGCGTGCCACGGTTTTTAAGGCCATAGGCGAGATTGTTATAGACCGTCATATGCGGATAGAGGGCATAGTTCTGGAATACCATGGCGATATCCCGATCGGCCGGTTCCGTCTCGTTCACCACGCGGCTGCCGATCTTCACCTCGCCCTGCGATATCGTCTCCAGACCTGCGACCATGCGCAGGAGCGTGGACTTGCCGCAGCCGGACGGCCCGACCAGCACGATGAATTCGCCGTCGGCAATCTGAAGCTGAACGTCGGATACCGCCGTAACACCGCCAGCATAGACCTTGTGAACGTTGTTGATGTCGATCGCTGCCATTGGCTTCTCCTTTATTTATCGCTCTCGGTCAGGCCCTTGATGAACCACCTCTGGAAAATCACCACGATCAGCAGCGGCGGCACCATGGCGAGCACCGCGAGCGCGAAAGCTTCGTTGTAATCCGGGATTTGCGAGCCGATCCAAACCTGCAGGATCGATTTGATGCCGCGCATCAGGGTGAAGAACCTCTCATCCGTCGTCATCAGCATGGGCCAGAGATATTGGTTCCAGCCGTAAACGAACATGATGATGAAGATCGCGGCGATCATCGTGCGCGACAGCGGCACCAGAATATCGAAGAAGAACTTGAACGGGCCCGCCCCGTCCATTCGCGCCGCTTCGAGAAGTTCCTCCGGCACCGACTTGAAGAACTGCCGGAAATAGAAGGTACCGGTGGCGGACGCCAGGAGAGGCACGATGAGCCCCGTATAGGAGTTGAGCAGGCCAAGGTTCGACATGACCTGATAGGAGGGCATGATGCGAACTTCCAGCGGCAGAAGCAGCGTCGTGAAGATCACCCAGAAGGCGAGCGTCGCCATCGGAAACCTGAAATAGACGATGGCATAGGCAGCCATCATCGAAAGAACGATCTTGCCGACCGCAAAGCCGATGCCGAGGATCAGCGAGTTCATCACCATCCGCGCGCCGGTGATTTCGCCGGTAAACCCGCCTTTCTGCGTCAGCACCTTTTCATAGGTCTCGAAGAAATGACCACCCGGAGTAATCGCGATGCCGTTGCTGTGGATGTCGGCCGCTGTGTGCGTCGACGTCATGAAGGCGACGATGACTGGGAGAAACAGGAAGAGCGAGCCGAGGATGAGGACAAGATGATCCGACAGGTTCGTGCGGTGCATGAGCGTTCCCTCAGGTGTAGTGGATACGCCGCTCGATCAAGCGGAACTGGATGACGGTCAGCACGAACACCACGATCATCAGGATGACGGACTGGGCCGARGAACCGCCAATATCGTTGCCGCGGAAGCCGTCGTTATAGACCTTGTAGACGAGCGTGATCGGATTGTTCGCCGGCTTGTCCTTCACCATCACGTCGATCAGCCCGAACGTGTCGAACAGGGAATAGGTGACATTGATGATCAGCAGGAAGAAGGCCGTCGGCGCAAGCAGCGGCAGGACCACCGTCCAGAAGCGCCGGAAACCCGAACGACAATCGATGGTCGCAGCCTCGCGCACCGACATCGGAACATTCTGCAGCCCCGACAGGAAGAAGATGAAATTATAGGGCACCTGCTTCCACACAGCGACGACGATCATCGCAAAGGCGGTATCGAAATAGCTCAATCCCACACGCATGTTCCAGCCGAACCAGGATGCCATCTCCACGAAGGGCCCGATATGCTGATCGAAGAGCATCATCCCGATAAGGCCCGCGACCGGCGCGGCGATGGCGTAGACGGAAATCAGCAGGGTCTTGTATGCGGAACTGCCGCGGATGACCTTGTCGGCCTTGACCGCGAGCAGAAGGCCGATCGAAAGTGAAAACAGCGTGACCAGAGCGGTGAAGATCGCCGTGAAGAGGGCGATCGACTGATATTCCGGGCTGAACACGGCATCAGCGTAGTTGTTCAGGCCCACGAAGGTGGAACCGAAGCCGAAGGGGTCCTCAAGATAGAAGGAGGACTGAATGGCCTGGACCGAGGGCCAATAGAAAAAGACGAAAATGACCGCGAGCTGCGGGAAGAGAAACAGGTAGGGCAACACGGGAGAGGAAAACTGTACGCGCTTCATCTCCGTCGCAGCTTCGCGCGCCCGCGCATTGCGAACCCTGCGGCCTCCGCCCAACCAGGGAAGACGGCCGGCACCCGGTGGTGACGTCGTATAGGTCACGGCAACTTTCCCCTCTTCATCATAGCGGAAGTCCGCTCACCGGCGGGCGAGCGGACTTCGCTGTCAATCTTCAATTAACCGGCGGTCTTGGCGAAGCGGTTGAGGAGGTCGTTGCCTTCCTTCTCGATCGTTTCGAAAGCCTGCTTCACCGTGGTCTCGCCCGCAAAGATCTTGTTGTACTCGCGCTCCATGATCGAGCGGATCTGCGGGTAGAAGCCCAGACGATAGCCCTTGGACCATTCACCGGAAGGAAGCATGAGCTGCTTGATGCCGACTTCGGCAACCGGCTGCTTCTCGTAATAGCCTTCCTTCTTGGCCAACTCGTAAGCCGCCTGGGTAATGGCGACGTAGCCGGTGGCCTGGTGATAGAACTTCTGGATTTCYGGCGACGTGAGGAACTGGAAGAAATCCGCTACGCACTTGTTCTCCGCTTCCGGCTTGCCGGCCATCGCGAAGAGGGCCGCGCCACCGATGAAGGTGTTCGTACCGGCGCCCTTCACATCCGCCCAGTAAGGCAGGAAATCGGCCGAGAACGGCATGGTGGCGGTCTTCTGCAAGCCACCGAAAGAACCCGATGAGCCGATCCACAGCGCAACCTTGCCTTCTTCGAAGGGCTTCTGATTGTCGGCCCATCCTGCGCCGTAAAAACCGTAATAGCCGGCGTCGGCCCATTCCTTGAGCTTTTCGAACATCTTGATGAGATGCTCGTCCGTCAGGTTCATCTTGGTATCGACAACGCTGTCGTAACCATTGTTGTTGGTCGCGAACTGGATGTTATGGCGCGAGAAGAAGTTCTCGGTGAACTGCCATGTGAGCTGCGATGCCGTCAGTGCGATATAGCCGGCTTCCTTGAGCTTCGGAGCCGCGGCTTCGAATTCTTCCCAGGTTTTCGGAACAGCGACGCCTGCCTTTTCGAAAGCCTGCGTGTTGACGTACATGATCGGCGCCGAAGAATTGAACGGCATGCCGACGAACTTGCCGGTGGGATCGGCATAGAAATAGCGGACACCTTCGATGAAGGCGTTGCGATCGAACTTGTAGCCGGCCTCGTTGATCAGATCCTCGGCAGGGACGGTTGCGCCCTTGGCATTGATGATGGTTGCGGCGCCGGCGTCAAAAACCTGCAGAATGTTCKGCTGCTCGCCGGAGCGGAAGGCGGCGATGCCGCCGGCGAGCGCTTCCTCGTAGGTGCCTTTCGAGATCGGCGTCAGGTTGCAAGCCGTCTGCGAGGCATTGAACTTCTGGGAAACCTCGTTGATGACCTCGCCATTGCGGCCACCCATGCCGTGCCACCAGGTAATTTCAGTCGCCGCAAGCGTGTGCGATGCGGACAGCGCGACCGCGGTCGCGGCCATGGAAAATTTCCGGAACATGTTTCGACCCTCTCCAGCGTTTAATGGATGAGAGCCGCAATAGAGCGCTCATGTGACGCCATCGTCACAGTTTCATGTCGGATTGATTACAAAAAAGACGATGCTGTGCACAGCCGTGCAAAAAGCATTGCAAACRGCCTAGAACGCGTTGGGAAAATGCCGCGGCAGCCGGCCCGGCAGAACGGCCACGATATCGTAACGTTGCGACAGGCGGGCGGCGTCGGCCCGCCTTGCGAGCCATAGATCACTCGCGGCTCGGATGCGCCTCTGCGCGGCATACCCCACAGCGTCGATCGCCTCCTGCTCGACCCGGCGCGCCTTCACCTCGACAAAGACGGCGAGATCACCCTTCCTGGCGATGATATCGATCTCTCCGAGCCTGGTTCGGTAGCGGATCGCAAGGATGCGGTAGCCCTTCGCGAACAGGAAAAGGGCTGCGAGATATTCCGAGAAATGCCCCCGGCGCACGGCCTTCCTGCGCTTCAGGCCCCAGTCATCCTGCGCCATCTTCGCCCTTCAGGCCGAGGAGCCGCTGGTAAAGGTCCTTGCGGGAAAGTCCGGTGAGCCGAGCGGCTTCCGCGGCCGCCTTGGCGGTGGGCATCGACGCGGCGAGCTCCCGCAAGAGCACATCGACCTCGACGGCGCCGGGCACGTCATCAATCTCCGGCGGCGCTACGAGAAGCACGATTTCGCCCTTAACAACCCGATCCTCACCATAATAGGCAGCGAGTTCGCCGAGCGTGCCGCGCCTGAACTCCTCGAAGGTCTTCGTCAGCTCCCGGCAGACGGCAGCGTGGCGGTTTGGGCCAAGTACATCGGCGGCGGTCGCGAGGCTCGCGCCGATGCGATGGGGCGACTCAAAGAATATGAGGGTGGCCGGCACCCTGGAAAGCTCGGCCAGGCGATCGCGACGGCCCTTGTCCTTGACCGGCAGGAACCCTGCAAACAGAAAGGCATCGGAGGGCATGCCGGAGCCGACGAGTGCAGCAAGCGGCGCCGACGCTCCGGGGATCGGCATCACCCGGTGCCCGGCCTCGATCGCCATCTGCCCCAGCCTGTATCCGGGATCGGAGACCAGCGGGGTGCCAGCATCGGAGACGAGCGCCACGGATTTCCCCTCCCCCAGCGCTGCAATGAGACGTGGCCCGGCCTCATCGGCATTGTGCTCGTGATAGGAGAAGGGCCGGTTGACGATGCCGTAACGGTCAAGCAGCACGCGGGTGACGCGGGTATCCTCGCAGGCGAGCACATCCGCCCCCGCCAGCGTCTCGAGTGCCCGCAGCGTGATATCGCCGAGGTTGCCTATCGGCGTGGCGACGAGATAGAGCGCGGGCTCCAGCGGGCGCGCCTGCACGAAAGTGTTTGCGACGCGATAGCCGCGCGCAGCGGTCTTTTGTTCGTTCGTCACGGGATTTTACGAAAAACGAGGATGCTCATGGCCCTTTATGGGCAAGGCCGCGCCCTTCGGCAAGTAAAGCAAGCCCATGTTTTCTGTGTGCAGTGCGCGCGCGAATGGGAAAATGCCGCATGGCAGCTTCGTTCTCCTCTTGCATTCCCATGAAAATCTCTGCCATTTTGCCCGTCCACATCCTCCAGCCACCTTCCGGTGGCAGAATATCAGGGGTCCGGTCCACGCCGGATCGCCACGGTCGAAAGCGATAGCGTCCATGCGTATTACTCTTGAGYGGTCAAACCTTCTAAAGTCGCTGAATCATGTGCACAGGGTCGTCGAGCGGCGGAACACGATCCCGATCCTCTCCAACGTGCTGCTGCGCGCTTCCGGCGCGAACCTGGACCTGAAGGCGACCGACCTCGATCTCGAAATCACCGAAGCGGCTCCGGCCATGGTGGAGCAGGCAGGCGCGACGACCGTGCCGGCGCATCTCCTCTACGAAATCGTCCGCAAGCTGCCCGACGGCTCGGAAGTGCTGCTGGCCACCAATCCCGACGGCGGCTCGATGACCGTGCAATCCGGCCGCTCGAAGTTCTCGCTGCAGTGCCTGCCGGAATCGGATTTCCCGGACCTCACGGCCGGAAGTTTCACGCATACCTTCAAGCTGAAGGCGACAGATCTGAAGATGCTGATCGACCGCACGCAGTTTGCGATCTCCACGGAAGAGACCCGCTATTATCTGAACGGCATCTTCTTCCATACGATCGAAGCCGGCGGGGACCTTAAGCTTCGCGCCGTGGCAACCGACGGACACCGTCTGGCGCGCGCCGACGTGGAGGCGCCCTCGGGTTCGGAAGGCATGCCGGGCATCATCATTCCGCGCAAGACGGTGGGCGAGCTCCAGAAGCTCGTGGACGATCCGGAAGCCCTGGTCACCGTGGAGGTCTCCGACGCCAAGATCCGCCTGACGATCGGCAGCATCGTGATGACCTCCAAACTGATCGACGGCACTTTCCCGGATTATCAGCGGGTCATTCCGACCGGCAACGACAAGGAAATGCGCGTCGATTGCCAGAGCTTCACCAAGGCGGTGGACCGCGTCTCGACCATTTCGTCCGAGCGCGGGCGCGCGGTGAAGCTGTCGCTTTCCGAAGGCCAGCTCATGCTGACGGTCAACAATCCCGATTCCGGCAGCGCGACGGAAGAGGTCGCCGTCGGCTACGAGCACGACCCCATGGAAATCGGCTTCAACGCCAAATACCTGCTCGACATCACAGCCCAGCTTTCCGGCGAGGACGCGATCTTCATGCTGGCCGATGCCGGTTCGCCGACGCTGGTGCGCGATACGGCCGGAGACGACGCCCTCTACGTGTTGATGCCGATGCGCGTTTGATCCACGAAAGCGGCGATCTCGAATTCGCCGCTTTTTTTGCCGCATTTTCCCGAAGCGACATTTTATCTTGCTTTTGCGCCATGAGGTTCCAGATAGGACCTTGGCTGAACCGGATGGGAGAGGATGATGGAACTGCGCCTGAAAGAGCGGCTCGRCCGCAAGTTCGATGAGGAAATCCGTTTCTTCAAGGGCTGGATGGATGGCCCGAAGCGGGTGGGCGCGATCCTGCCGACTTCCTCCGTGACCGCAAGGCGCATGGCGAGCGTGATCGGCACATCCTCCGGCCTTCCGGTTCTGGAGCTGGGTCCCGGCACCGGCATCATCACCAAGGCGATACTGGAACGCGGGGTACAGCCCGAGAACCTGGTCTCGATCGAATTTTCGACGGACTTCTATCAGCATCTGGTGAAGACGTTTCCCGGCGCGAACTTCATCAACGGCGATGCCTTTGATCTGGAACGCACGCTCGGGGAGTGGAAGGACAAGACGTTCGATAGCGTGATCTCCGCCATACCGCTGCTCAGCTTCCCGATGGAAAAGCGCATCGCGCTTCTGGAAGACCTGCTCGGACGGATGCCGGCCGGCCGGCCGGTGGTGCAGATCACCTACGGCCCCGTCTCGCCGATCGTCGCGCGGCCCGACCGCTACCAGATCAAGCATTTCGATTTCGTCGTCCGCAACATCCCGCCGGCGCAGCTCTGGATATACAGCCGCGGCTGACATCCCATGTACGGGCTCTACATCACCCATCCGCAGGTGCGCATCGACCCGGACGTGCCGGTGCCGGACTGGGGCCTTTCCGAGATAGGCCGCGCCCGCGCTGAACAAGCGGCGCAATCGGCCTGGGCGAAAGGGCTCGGGCGGATCGTTTCGAGCGGCGAGACCAAGGCGATCGAGACGGCGCAGGTGCTGGCGGCTGCAGCCGGCATTTCCTTCGAGATCGCTGAAGACAGCCACGAAAACGACCGTTCCGCCACCGGTTTCCTGCCGCCGCCTCAGTTCGAGGAGGCCGCCGATTGGTTCTTCGCTCATCCAGACGAAAGTTTCAAAGGCTGGGAGACGGCGGCCGACGCGCAGGCGCGCATCGTCTCTGCTGTCACGCGTATTCTCGATGCGCACGACCGTAACGTGCCGATCGCCTTCGTCGGCCATGGCGGCGTAGGCACCCTGCTCAAATGCCATCTCGCGGGGCAGCCGATCTCCCGAAACCGGGACCAACCCGGSGGCGGCGGAAATCTCTTCTGCTTCACCCTTGCGGACAGGGCATTATCGTGCGACTGGACGCCGATGGAAGTCTGGAAGGGATTCGAACATGGACGCACGTGACCGTCTTATCGTTGGCCTCGACATTCCCACTGTTTCCGAAGCGAGAGCGATTATCGAGACGCTCGGCGAAGAGATCTCATTTTACAAGATCGGCTATCAGCTCGTTTTCGCCGGGGGCCTGGAACTCGCCCGCGACCTCGTCGCGGACGGCAAAAAGGTCTTCCTCGACATGAAGCTGCTCGACATCGACAATACGGTGGCGAAAGGCGTCGAGAATATCGTCAAGATGGGCGTCTCCATGCTCACGCTGCACGCCTATCCGAAAGCGATGCGAGCCGCGGTCGAGGCCGCCAGAGGTTCCGATCTCTGCCTGCTCGGCGTGACGGTTCTGACGTCCATGGACGAAGCTGACCTGATTGACGCCGGCTATGAATACGACCCGCATACGCTGGTGCTGCGCCGCGCCGAACAGGCACGTGCCGCCGGCATGGGCGGCATCGTCTGCTCGGCGGAGGAATCCTCCGCAGTCCGCAAGATCGTCGGTCCCGACATGGCCGTGGTGACGCCCGGCATCCGCCCCGCAGGTTCCGATGCCGGCGACCAGAAGCGGGTGGTGACGCCTGCGGATGCGATCCGCGCCGGCTCCAGCCATCTCGTCGTCGCCCGCCCGATCATCAAGGCGCAGGACCCGAAGGCGGCCGCGCGAGCGATCCTTGCCGAGATGCAGGGCGCACTTTAGGCTCAATCGCCCAACCGGAGGAGATTTCATGGCAAAGGGATACTGGATCGCCCGTGTCGATGTGCGCGATCCCGAGCGCTACAAGGACTATGTCGCGGCGGCGAAGCCCGCATTCGAACGCTATGGCGCAAAGTTCCTTGCGCGCGGCGGCRCCTTTACCGAACTCGAAGGCAAGGCGCGCGGCCGCAACGTGGTGATCGAGTTTCCCTCGCTTCAGGCCGCCGTGGACTGCTACAATTCGCCGGAATACCAGGTGGCGGCGAAGATCCGCCAGGAAGTCGCGGATGCCGAAATGGTGGTCGTCGAGGGTATTTGAGTCTATCCTTCATCGGAGGAGGGATGCGACAGCGGAAAGGCTTCACGCGCTGCCGCAATTCGGTTATGAGGACGGAAAACCATCCCTTCCTGTCGGCTCCCGGAGCAAACCATGACCCTGACCAATCTTCCCCCTCTCGTCACCGTATTCGGAGGATCGGGCTTTGTCGGGCGGCATGTGGTGCGCACGCTCGCGAAGCGCGGATATCGCATCCGTGTCGCCGTACGGCGCCCGGACCTCGCCGGCTTTCTTCTGCCCTACGGCTATGTCGGCCAGATTTCGCTGGTGCAGGCCAACCTGCGCTACCGCAATTCGATCGACCGCGCAGTCGAAGGCGCTTCCCATGTGGTCAACTGCGTCGGCATCATGTTCGAGAGCGGACGCAATTCCTTCGATGCGGTGCAGGATTTCGGCGCCCGCGCAGTCGCCGAGGCAGCCCGTGCGGCCGGCGCCAGGCTGACCCATATCTCCGCCCTCGGCGTCGATCCGGATTCGACCTCCTCCTATGCCCGCAGCAAGGCGCGCGGCGAAGCCGCGATCAGTTCGCTTCTGCCCGACGCTGTCATCCTGCGTCCTTCCATCATGTTCGGGCCGGAAGACAGCTTCTTCAACAAGTTCGYGGCAATGGCTCGCATCTATCCCGCCCTGCCGCTGATCGGCGGCGGCAAGACGAAGTTCCAGCCGGTCTATGTCGAGGATGTCGCCGAGGTGGTGGGCCGCTCGGTGGACGGCACGATCGCTGCCGGCCGGATTTACGAACTGGGCGGTCCGGAAGTGCTGACCTTCCGCGAATGTCTCCAGACCATGCTCAGCGTCACCAATCGCGAGCGCCCGCTCATCTCGCTGCCCTTCTCTATCGCCTCCTTCATCGGCAGCCTCGCTTCGCTCATCCCCYTCATCCAACCGCCGATCACGGCCGATCAGGTGCAGCTTCTGAAGAGCGACAACGTGGTTTCCGAAAACGCGGCCAAGGAAGGCCGGACGCTCGAGGGCATGGGCATTCGCCCGACGCTGCTTGCCTCGATCCTTTCTTCCTATCTGGTGCAGTATCGTCCGCAGGGCCAGTTCACCGGGTCCGGCAGGGCTGCCTGAGGAAGTTTCACCCCGCTGGAGAGAAGCCGGCCCATGCGGCCGGCTTCTTCATGCGCCCAGAAAACGGGCAGGCATGCTCGACCGCACATCCGGCGAGCATCTTCTGTGGCACAAAGGCCGCAGTCGGCGACATGCTTGCGTTAACCCACGGTTCAACAAATTCGGCTATTGAACTTGCGAGTTTTGGCCAATACACCGCACCGCGCAGACGAACATCGGCTGTGACGTTTCCATTTTTCTTCGAAAGGCGTTCCTCCATGGGCAAGCCCATCGCACTCTTTTTTGCGTGTGCGGCACTGATCATTCTCGCCGGCTCCCTGATCGCTCCGGAGATCGGCGTGGCCAGCAAGCCGGGATGCGCTCCCGCTTATGGCGTCGATCCCTGCGAGACCGCGTCGATCACAACGGGAACCGTCGATCAGTAAGGTTGTATTTCTTAGACAGCCTTAAAATTCCAAGCGGTTTTTTCAACTTTCTCTTGCTACGAAAGTCGTAGAACCGCGTATTTGAGTTTCTTCTTATTTTCCTAAATACTTCCCTCCGGGAGAAGGGCAACAGCCCGCCCATACCGGGAGGAGAAGATATGGCAACGCCTGAAAAGAAGGCGCCGACGCGCCGTTCATTCCTGAAAATGGGCGCAACCACCAGTGGCGCCGTCGCAGCAAGCACACTCGCAGCCCCAGCCGTTCTCGCACAAGCCCCGATCACCATGAAGATGCAGACGTCCTGGCCGGCGTCCGACATCTGGATGGATTTCGCGCGACAGTATACGGAGCGGGTCCAGACCATGTCCGGAGGTCGGGTGAAAGTCGATCTTCTGCCGGCGGGCGCCGTCGTCGGCGCGTTCCAGGTTCTGGACGCCTGCCATGACGGCGTTATCGACGCCGCCCATTCCGTGCCGGCCTACTGGTACGGCAAACACAAGGGCGCATCGCTGTTCGGCACCGGCCCGGTTTTCGGCGGCTCTGCAACCACCATGCTATCCTGGTACTATGCCGGCGGCGGCGCCGAATTCTACCGGGAGCTTCAACAGGACGTTCTGGGCCTCAACGTTGTCGGGTTCATGGGCTTTCCGATGTTCGCCCAGCCCTTCGGCTGGTTMAAGGGAGAGGTGAACACGGTCGCCGACATCAACGGTTTCAAATACCGGACCGTCGGCCTCGCGGCGGACCTGATGCAGGCGATGGGCATGTCGGTGGCGCAATTGCCGGGCGGCGAAATCGTGCCGGCGATGGAGCGCGGCGTCATCGACGCGTTCGAATTCAACAATCCCTCATCCGACCTGCGCTTCGGCGCTCAGGACGTAGCGAAGCATTACTACCTGTCGTCCTATCACCAGGCGTCGGAATGCTTCGAATTCATTTTCAATAGAGACTTCTACGAGGATCTGGAGCCGGACCTGCAGTCAATCGTCCGGTATGCGGTCGAGGCGGCATCGACGGCGAATACAGCTTCCGCGATGGACAACTATTCATCGGACCTTCGGAAGCTCGAAACGGAATCCGGCGTCACCGTGCACCGAACCTCGCAGGAAATTCTCGATGCGCAGATCAAGGCCTGGGACGACCTGATCGTCGAACTCGAGAAGGATGCCTTCATGAAGAAGGTGCTCGACAGCCAGCGCGCCTGGGTGGAGCGGGTCACCTATTTCGAGCTGATGGCATCGCCGGACTATGCACTGGCCTACAATCACTACTTCCCGAACAAGCTGAAGCTGTAGCGAGCATTTCATATCCATCGCATGTCTGAATTGGCAGGGGGCTCTCCCCTGCCGATCTCTCCCGCAAGAAGAAAGACGTTCATTCGATGGTGGCATTCATCCGTTTTGCCGACGCCATGTCGGCCTGGTTCGGCAAGGCATTCGCCTGGCTCATCATCCTCATGACATTCGGCACGAGTTTCGAGGTTTTCGTCCGCTACATCCTGGGACGACCCACGCCCTGGGCGCTCGACCTGTCCTTCATCATGTACGGCACCCTTTTCATGATGGGCGGCGCCTATACCCTTTCGCAGGGCGGGCATGTGCGCGGCGATTTTATCTACCGGCTTTGGAAGCCGCGGACCCAGGCCATCGTCGATCTCATACTTTACCTCATCTTCTTCTTTCCCGGCATCACGGCGCTGGTCGTAACGGGTTGGAAATATGCCTACCGCTCGTGGGGCTATGGCGAGGTCAGCATCAACAGCCCGGCCGGTATTCCGATCTACCAGTTCAAGATGGTGATGGCGGCGGCGGGTGCTCTCCTTTTCATCCAGGGCATCGCGCAGGTGTTCCGCTGCATCAACTGCATCCGCACCGGCCGCTGGATCGAGGCCGAAGCTGAGGTCGAGGAAACCGAAATGCTGTTGATAAAAGAAAAGCAGGCCGAACTTTCCGGGGATAAGGCATGACCGATCCGCAAGTCGCCCTGTTCATGCTCGGACTTTTCGTCTTCATCGTCTTTCTGGGTTTTCCGATCGCCTTCAACCTGATGGCGCTCGGCATCATCTTCGGCTACTACGCCTATTTCGAGCCCGGCCGCATGTGGCGGGCCTATAACCGCCTCGACGAGAATGCCGGCTGGTGGGACAGTATCAGCCTCTGGGTCGAGGGCTTCTTCAACAACCGCATCTTCGATCTCTTCATCAACCAGACCTATTCGGTGATGTCGAATGACGTGCTGACGGCGATCCCGCTCTTCCTGTTCATGGGATACATCATCGAACGGGCCAATATCGTCGATCGTCTCTTCACCACCCTCAACATCGCCTCCAGGAACGTGCCGGGATCGCTGGGTGTCGCGGCACTCATAACATGCGCCCTCTTCGCCACCGCCACCGGCATTGTCGGYGCGGTCGTCACGCTGCTAGGCCTGCTTGCGCTGCCGCCGATGCTGAAGGCCCGCTACAACCATGCCTTCGCGACCGGAATCATCTGCGCCGGCGGCACGCTCGGCATCCTGATCCCGCCCTCGATCATGCTGATCGTCTATGCCGCCACCTCGGGCGTCTCCATCGTCCGGCTCTATGCGGGCGCGCTCATTCCCGGCTTCCTGCTGGTCGGGCTTTACCTGGTCTATGTGGTCGTTCGCGCCATGTTGCAGCCGAACGTGGCGCCGAGACCCGCACCGGGAGAGGTGCCGGACGTGCCGTTCGGYCGCGTCGTCGTCATGCTGCTGACCTCGTTCTTTCCGCTCGCCTTCCTGATCCTGGCCGTGCTCGGCTCGATCCTCTTCGGGCTTGCGACCCCTTCGGAGGCGGCATCCATCGGAGCGCTCGGCGGCCTGATGCTTGCGGTCGCATACCGGGCGCTCACATGGGACCGGGTCCGGCAGAGCGTCTACCTCACGCTTCGCACCACCGCGATGGTCTGCTGGCTCTTCGTCGGCTCCTATACCTTCGCCTCGGTCTTCGCCTATCTCGGCGGCGAGCAGGTCATCTCCCAATTCGTGCAAAGCCTGGATCTCACCCCCTTCCAGTTCCTGATCCTGGCGCAGCTCATAATCTTCCTGCTCGGCTGGCCGCTCGAATGGTCGGAGATCATCATCATCTTCGTGCCGATCTTCCTGCCGCTCCTGCCGATATTCGGCATCGACCCGCTGTTCTTCGGAATCCTGGTGGCGCTGAACCTGCAAACGGCATTTCTGACGCCGCCGATGGCGATGTCGGCCTATTATCTGAAGGGGATCGCGCCTCCGCAGGTCCGCCTGACGGAGATATTCTGGGGTATGCTGCCTTTCGTCGGCCTGGTCGTCGCGGCCATGGCCATCGTCTACGCGTTTCCTGGCCTCGTGTTCTACCTGCCGGACCAGGTTTATGGGCGATAGGGGCCAAGAGATGGAGGCGCCGGGTGGCGCCTCATCGACCTACCTTGCTGTTATGGGAGATTGAGATGCAGGACCGAATACTTGCCCTTCTCGCATTCCTGCTGCTCTGCGGCTTTCTTGGCGTTTTCCTGTGGCGGGTACCGCGCGCGGATCTAACGGTCCTGTTCGCGGTCACCGTCGCCATGGCCGGATACGACTTCTTCTTCTATCGCGGCGGCGATCACCACTGAACTACCGGACTAGCCGATCAGCAGAAGGGCGGCGAGCCCCACCACGCCGACCAGGATGCGCCACCAGGCAAACGGAGCGTAACCGCGGCTGGAGACGAAATCGAGGAGAGAACGCACCACAAGAAGAGCCGTGACGAAGGCGGCGATGAAGCCGATCGCAATCACAGCGCTGTCATCGAAGCTCAACGCCGAACGGTTCTTGTAGAGGTCCAGCGTGAAGGCCCCGAGCATGGTCGGCATGGCCAGGAAGAAGGAGAACTCGGCCGCGGAACGCTTGTCGGCACCCAGCAGCAGCGCGCCGACAATGGTCGCGCCCGAACGCGACGTACCGGGGATCATCGCTACGCACTGGCAAAGACCGATCTTCAAGGCGAGCGAGACCGGATAATCCATCACGTTGTGATATTTCGGCTGGAACTTTATGCGGTCGACGGCGAGCAGCACGATGCCGCCGAGGATCAGCACGACGCAGATCAATATCGGCGTTTCAAAGAGCACGGTCTTGATGAAATCATGCGCGAGGGCGCCGATCACGGCGGCCGGCAGGAAGCCGGCGAGAACCGTCGCCACGAAGCGGCGGGATTGGGTGCTTGTCGGCAAGGAGAGTGCGATCGACATCAGCTTCTGAAAGTAGACGAGCAGGATGGCCAGGATGGCGCCGAGCTGGATCAACACCGCGAAAGTGTTGCCTGGAGACTGAAAGCCGAGAAAATGGCCGGCGAGAAGCACGTGAGCCGTGGAAGAAACCGGTATGAACTCCGTCAACCCCTCGATCAGTCCGAGAACGAGGGCGCTGATGATCGACTGATCGGGCATTCTTGATCCTTTGCTTGGAGCTTATTCGGAGACGGATGAAACGCTGTAATAAAAGGGTTCGGTTGAGAGTCGGAGCGTGACACAGGTGAAAGCCGCGGGACGAAAGCCGAAAAAAATGGCGAAATCATCCCCGGTCCCAGCGATGTGATTCGGTTTCCCGCACCCCTTGCCGTTTGTGCCATAAGAACTGTTTCCATATAACCGCGAGAGGTTCGGGAACATGAAGCAATTTGGCTTGCTTGCCTCGCCCCTATCAAACCCATATAGCTGCAATATGTCAGCGGGTGCGCGACCCAGCAGTCCGTCTTTTAGTACAATAATCGCAAAGCGCCAGTAACGATGCCCACGCTCTATCACCATCCCATGTCTTCCGCCTCCCGGTTCGTCCGGCTCATTTTGTCGGAATACGGTTTTCAGGTGGACCTGATCGAGGAGCAGCCCTGGGAAAGGCGGCGCGAGTTCCTGACGCTCAACCCGGCCGCCACGCTACCCGTCTATGTGGACGACAGCATGCGGGTTCTTTGCGGGCCGGCCGTGCTGATGGAATTCCTGGACGAGACGCACGGAGTTCTGAAACGCGACCGGCGGCTGCTGGCCGAAGATCCCTGGCAGCGCGCGGAAATCCGCCGGCTGACCGAATGGTTTCTGCAGAAGATGGAGAGCGACGTTACCCGGCCGCTCACCCGCGAGCGGGTCTACAAGCTGCAGATGACGGCGGCACAGGGCGGAGGCGCTCCGGATTCGAAAGTGCTTCGCACCTCGCGCGCCAATATCCGCCAGCACATGAAATATCTTTCCTGGCTTGCGGGATCGCGTCCCTGGCTTGCGGGCGACCGCCTCAGTTATGCTGATCTCGCGGCCGCTGCTTCGATTTCCGTGCTAGACTATATGGGTGAGATCGACTGGTCGGAGACGCCGATCGCCAAGGAATGGTATCAGCGGCTCAAATCCCGCCCATCCTTCCGGCCGCTGCTTGCCGAGCGCATTCGCGGCCTAACGCCGGTATCCCATTATGCGGACCTCGATTTCTGACAGGACAAGACCAAGCGAGCAGGCGCCGGAAAAGGAGGCCCGCAGACGCGAAAAGCTGACCGCCTTCATCAAGGCGGAGGCGACCGCGCAGGGCTTCGATCTCTGTCGGATCACGCATCCGGGCAGCATTCCGCACGCGCCTGGCCGCCTGAAGACATTTCTCGACGACGGCCATCACGGTACGATGGAATGGATGGCCGAAACGCGCGAGCGCCGCGGCGAGCCGAAGGCGCTGTGGCCGGAGGTACGCTCCGTCGTCGTGTTCGGCCTCAACTACGGCCCGGACGAGGACCCGCGGGAACTTCTCGACAAGCCGGAAAAGGCCGCGATTTCCGTCTATGCCCGCAACCGCGACTATCACGACGTCATCAAGGGGCGGCTGAAGGAGATCGCCACCCGCTTTGCGGCGCGGGCGGGCGAGGATGTTAAGGTTTTCGTGGATACGGCGCCGGTCATGGAAAAGCCGCTGGCGGAAGCCGCCGGCCTCGGCTGGCAGGGCAAGCATACCAATCTCGTCAGCCGCACGCATGGCTCCTGGATATTCCTCGGCAGCCTGTTCACCACCGCCGAGCTTGTCATCGACGCGCCGGAGATCGACCATTGCGGCTCCTGCCGCGCCTGCCTCGACGCCTGCCCGACAACCGCATTTCCGGCCCCATACCGGCTGGATGCGCGGCGCTGCATCTCCTATCTCACGATCGAGCACAAGGGGCCGATCGATCCGGAATTCCGGCCTCTCATCGGCAACCGCATCTACGGCTGCGACGATTGTCTGGCGGCCTGTCCATGGAACAAGTTCGCGGCCAGCGCTTCCGAGATGAAGCTGAAGGCGCGCGACGACCTGAAGGAGCCGTCGATCGCCTTTCTGCTGACGCTGGACGACGCCGCCTTTCGCAGCTTCTTCAGCGGTTCGCCGGTGAAACGCATCGGCCGGGACAGGTTCATCCGTAATGTGCTGATCGCGGCCGGCAATTCCGGAGACAGAAGCCTGATCGATCAATGCCGGACGCTGGCCGGCGATCCCTCCTCCGTGGTCCGGGGCATGGCGGTCTGGGCGTTGAAGCGGCTGATGACACTTGAGGAATTCGCACGGTTCGCGGAGATGCGCGCCCGCGAGACGGACACGGAGGTGCTGGAAGAATGGCGAATGGCGGGAGCGGCATGATGCGGGTGATGATCTTCGGCTGCGGCTATTCGGGGCAGGCAATCGCGGAGGCTTTCAAATCCGCTGGAGCAAGCGTCTCGGGAACCGTGCGCACGCCGGAAAGTGCCGAGAAACTTGCAAAATGCGGCATCAAGCCTTTCATCTTCGACGGCAGCGCATTTGGCGATGAGCTTGCGGGCGAGTTCGCCGAGGTAACGCATCTGGTGCAATCGATCCCACCCGGCGGCACAGGCGATCCGCTGCTGAAACTGATGACAGGACGGCTTGGAGCGCTTTGCCCGAAGCTCGAATGGATCGGCTATCTCTCGACCGTCGGGGTCTATGGCGACCATGGCGGCGGTTGGGTGACGGAGGAAACGCCCGGCAGCCCCATCCAGGGCCGGTCGATCGAACGGGTCGACACCGAGGAAGCCTGGGCGGCGGAAGGGGACGCGGTTCATGTGCCCGTAGCCCGCCTTCGGCTTGCCGGCATCTATGGGCCGGGCCGCAATGCTTTCGTCAATCTCGCGCGCGGCACGGCGCGGCGGATCATCAAGAAGGACCAAGTCTTCAACCGCATCCGGGTTGAGGATATTGCCGGGGCCACGCTCTTTCTCGCAGAGCGCAAGCTCGGCGGTATCTATAACGTCACCGACGACGAGCCGGGCCCGCCGCAGGACGTGATCGTCGAAGCCGCCCGCTTGATGGGCACGGCCCCCCCGCCGGAGCAGGATTACGAGACCGCCGAGATGACGCCGATGGCCCGCTCCTTCTACGGGGCCAACAAGCGGGTCTCGAATGCGAAGCTCCGCGCCGCAGGGTTCGAATTCCGTTTTCCAAACTATCGTATGTCGCTCGCCGAAATGTGGGATTCAGGTCGCTGGAAGGCATAAATTCCTAGCGATAACAGGATGGAATTTCCTTCCACTCAGCGTCTCTCGGTCATTCTTTCTTAATATCCGTGGCAAGTGATCCAGAAAATGCCCTGATTTTGGCAGCGACATAGCGCTCTGCAAAAATTTTTTTCGTCTGATTTCGTGAACATTGGCATAGCGACGGAGAAGCGGGAATTCTTTTCCGCTTTCTCCCTGTTTTTAAATGTTTTCTTCCCTTATTACTTAGCCGGCTTCCCGAGAAATACAGCCTGCGATTGAGTCACAAATGTTACAGATCGTAACATTGCGTGATCAGCCATCCCTCTTTTTTGCCATTTTTGGCCGGATTCCAGCCAATTGCACGCAACGTGCAGGGACGATCGGACGGGACGACAAACGTGAATACAACCCCACGCTGGATTTTCGCTGCGGCCGCCATTGCTGCTTTCTCGCTTCATGGCTCCGCACAGGCAAAGACTGCGCCCGGATGCGGACACGCCTCCTGGTATGCGCTCACCTCCAAGACCRCCTCGGGCGAACGGATGAACCCCGCCAAGCTCACGGCGGCGCACCGCTCGCTGCCTTTTGGGACCAAGGTCAAGGTCACCAACAAGCGTAACGGCAGGAGCGTCGTGGTACGCATCAACGACCGCGGTCCGTTCATCAGGGGCCGGGTCATCGACGTTTCCAGGGCTGCCGCCCAGAACATCGGCATGGTGAGCTCCGGCACCGCGCAGGTCTGCTATCAGATCATCGGCTGATCCCGCCGAAACCGGCTTGGCCCTTGCCCGGAAGCCCGATCGCGGTTAGGACCCTCACCATACGGGTAYAACCGAGACGGAGAAAAACATGCGACTGGGCGGGCGAATGGCCGGAGCCATCGAGGTTCTGGCGGATATAGAAGCGCGCAAACGGCCGGTCGCCGACGCGCTCAAGGATTGGGGCCTGGCGCATCGTTTTGCCGGTTCCGGCGATCGTGCCGCGATCGGCAATATCGTCTATGACGCGCTCCGCATGCGGCTTTCGCATGCCTGGCTTATGGATGACGACGGCCCTGTCGCGCTCGCCTATGCGGTCCTCATCCGACAGTGGGGCATGACGCCGGAAAGYCTCGCCGCCGAATTCGCCGATGACCGCTTCGCGCCGCCGGTACTTGCCGAGGCGAACCTTGAGGCCCTCGCCTCCCGCAAGCTCGAAGACGCGCCGCTTCATGTGCAGGGAGATATCCCCGACTGGATTCAGCCGTCTCTCGAAGCCAATTTCGGTGAGGACTGGCTGGCGGAGGCAAAGTCGCTGGCCGAACGCCCCACACTCGATCTCAGGGCCAATACGCTGAAGGCATCCCGTGAGAAGGTCGTAAAAGCGTTGGAACGTGCCGGTGCGAAACCTTCCCGCATCGCCCGGAACGGCATCCGGATCGCTGCCGGCGAAGGCGCGTCCCGGCTGCCGAACGTGACCGCCGAGCTTTCATTTCAGAAAGGCTGGTTCGAAGTTCAGGACGAGGGATCACAGATCGTCGCCGACCTGGTGCATCCCGGCGAGCACGACCAGGTGCTGGATTATTGCGCCGGCGGGGGCGGCAAGACACTGGCGCTCTCGGCGGCCATGGGCAACAAAGGCCAGATCCATGCCTATGACGCCGACCGCAAGCGGCTGGCGCCGATCATCGAGCGGCTGCGGCGCGCCGGCACCCGCAATGTGCAAGTGCATGACGATCCGCGGCAGSTCGAAGCCTTGAAAGGCAAGCTGAACGCGGTTCTCGTCGACGCGCCCTGCACGGGCACGGGCACCTGGCGGCGCCGGCCGGACACGAAATGGCGGCTGACGGCGAAGAACCTCGAAGAGCGCAGCGCGCAACAACAGGAGGCGCTTTCGGAAGCCGCAGCTTTCGTGAAACCCGGCGGCGCGCTTCTTTATGTCACCTGCTCGATCCTGCCGGAGGAAAACGACTCTCAAGTCTCCCGCTTCTGCGCCGAGAACCCGGACTTCTCCATCATGCCGGCGCTCGAGACCTGGGAGGAAATCTTCGGCAAGAGCGCCCCGACGCCACGCTCGAAAGACGGGCGCACCGTTACACTCACTCCCGCAAGTACCGATACAGACGGCTTTTTCTTTTGCCGCATGCAACGCAAGGTTTGAACCAATACGAGGGGAACAGAATATACTTTCTTCCTTCAAGATGTTCTAAACTAGATCGTTTGACACCAGTTTGCATTTGCGCGATGACATGCCCGAGCAGCGAAGATTTCCGCTGCGAAGGAGAGGGACAATGATCCGCAAGACCGTTCTCGGCGCCGCAATGGCGCTGCTCGCCGCCTCGGCGGCGTTCACCGTCGCGCCTGCGCAGGCGGCAACCGATGCCGCCGCCGTCGTGAAGCATTATGCCGAACTGGCGTATGCAAAATACGAAGATTCGCTGACGACCGCCAAGGCCCTCGATGCCGCGATCGACGCCTTCCTGGCAAAACCGAGCGAGGAAACGCTGAAGGCTGCGCGGACTGCCTGGATCGCCGCACGCATTCCCTATCAGCAGACGGAAGTCTACCGTTTCGGCAATCCGATGGTCGACGAATGGGAAGGCAAGGTGAATGCCTGGCCGCTCGATGAAGGCCTGATCGATTATGTCGACGCCTCCTACGGCACCGAAAGCGACGAGAACGCACTTTACACCGCCAACGTCATTGCCAACCCCAAGGTGACGATCAACGGGGAAGAAATCGACGCCACCAACATCACGCCCGAGCTCATCCGCAGCCTGCACGAGGCCGGCGAGATCGAGGCCAATGTCGCGACCGGTTATCATGCCATCGAGTTCCTGCTCTGGGGGCAGGACCTCAACGGCACCGGTCCGGGCGCGGGCAACCGGGCCTATACCGACTACGACAAGGCCAATTGCACCAACGGAAACTGCGACCGCCGCGCCGCCTATTTGAAAGCTGCCTCCACGCTGCTCGTCTCCGATCTGGAGGAGATGGTTGCGGCCTGGGCGCCGGAGGGCGAGGCCACGAAGGAAGTGGAAGCCGATCCCAAGGCCGGCGTCACCGCGATCCTGACCGGCATGGGTTCCCTCTCCTATGGCGAGCTTGCCGGCGAGCGAATGAAGCTCGGCCTGCTGCTGCACGATCCGGAAGAGGAGCATGACTGCTTCTCGGACAATACCTATGCCTCGCATCTCAATGACGCGATCGGCATCAAGTCGGCCTATACCGGCGAATATGTCCGGGTCGACGGCACGAAGCTCACCGGCCCTTCGCTTTCGGAGCTCGTTGCGGCCAAGGATGCCGCACTCGACACCGAGGTGAAGGGCAAGCTCGACGCCACGCTAGATGCCATGAACGCCATGGCCGACCGCGCTCAGAAGATCGAGGCCTATGACCAGATGATCGGCGAAGGGAATGCCGAGGRCAATGCCGTAGTGCAGAAGGCGATCGACGGGCTGATAGACCAGACCCGGTCAATCGAGCGCGTCATCGCTTCGCTGGAGCTCGGCACCGTGACGCTTGAAGGCTCCGACAGCCTCGACAATCCCGACGCCGTTTTCCAATGAGATGAAGAGGCCGGTCGCGGCATCATGAAGTGCCGCGACCTGATGAATCATGAGAACGCCCAAAGCCGCACTGTTCCTGTTGCCCGTTCTTTCGGGCGTTCTCTTGTTCGCGCCGCTTGTCGCCGGCGGCGGAGAGGCGCTTTTTCCCACCGAACGTACCGATCTCAACCCGAAGGACCGCAAGCGGGTCGAGAGCGTGACGCGCCCAGCCTCGGATTTTTCCAAATCCGAGCAGTTCGAGAGGATGTCGGCGGGTGCTGCGACCAGCAAGGCGATCGTCAACGGCGACGCTTTCTCGCATTCCTCCGCCAATCTCACCTTCGCCGAGGAAGAGACCTTCAAGCTGGGCAATGCGCTCTTCACCAAGCTCTGGGTTTCCTCTCCCTCTTCCACCCAGGCCTCCGACGGCCTGGGGCCGCTCTTCAACGCGCGGGCCTGCCAGAGCTGCCATCTGAAGGATGGGCGCGGGCACCCGCCGGAGGGCTCGACGGACGCGACCTCTATGTTCCTGAGGCTGGCGCGGCCGGCGCGAACCGAGGAAGAGAAACGCGCAGTCGCCAGTCATGAAAAGCTCAATTTCGCGGATGCGACCTATGGCGAGCAGCTCCAGGATGCCGCGGTTCCCGGCCTGAAGTCCGAAGGCAGGATGCAAATTTCCTACAAGGAAATCCCGGTCGCGCTCGGCGACGGCGAGGTGGTTTCGCTGCGCAAGCCGACCTATTCGGTTTCCGATCTCGCCTATGGCCCGCTTGAGGCCGACGTGACACTTTCGCCGCGCGTTTCACCACCGATGATCGGCATGGGTCTCATTCAGGCGATCCACGAAGCCGATATCCTCGCAAAAGCCGATCCGGACGATGTCGATCGTAACGGCATTTCAGGCAAACCGGCCATCGTCCGCGATCATCGGACCGACGAGCTGAAACTCGGCCGCTTCGGTTTCAAGGCACAGAATGCCTCAATCCGCGATCAGAGCGCTTCCGCCTTTGCCGGCGATCTCGGCATTTCGACGCCGGATCACCCCAACAGCTACGGGGATTGCACGCAGGCGCAGACGGAATGCCTGGCCATGCCGAACGGCGTGCAGGCGCGGCTCGGCGATACGGAAGCACCCGACCCGGTGCTTGGCCTCGTTACCTTCTATTCGGAAAATCTTGCCGTTCCCGCCCGGCGGGATATCGACGATCCGGCGGTGCTGCGCGGCAAGGAAATGTTCTATCAGGCGGGCTGCACCTCCTGTCACACGCCGAAATTCGTGACCCGCCGCGATGCGGAAAACAAAGCGCATTCCTTCCAACTCATCTGGCCCTATTCGGACTTTCTGCTGCACGACATGGGCGAGGGCCTTGCCGACAGCCAGCAGGTAGGCGTGGCGGACGGCCGCGAATGGCGCACGCAGCCGCTCTGGGGCATCGGACTGACCCGGACCGTCAACGGCCATACCTTCTTCCTGCATGACGGGCGGGCGCAAAACCTTACCGAGGCCATTCTCTGGCATGGCGGCGAGGCCCAGAAGGCGCGGGATGCCTTTGCCGCACTTCCCAAGGATGATCGCGCCGCCCTCATCAAATTCCTGGAGTCGCTCTGATGCGTAAACTGCTTGCCGCCGGTCTGATGGCACTCCTCCCCCTCAGCGCTCTTGCACAGGATGCCAATCCTTCAGGCCCGGTGGYGCTGACGGACGAGGGTGTCAGCACGGTCATGACGGCCGCGGTCGATGGTTTCATCCGGCCAGGCTATCGGGACTTCCATTCGGCATCGGGACGACTGGTGACGGCGATGGGTACGCTTTGCGGCGTACCCTCTCCCGAGACCTATGAAGCGGCCAAATCAGCTTTCGTCGAGACGGCCAGAAGCTGGGCGCGCATCGAGGTCGTGCGGGTAGGGCCGGTGATCGAGCGAAACCGCTTTGAACGCATCCTTTTCTATCCCGATCGCAAGAGCACGGGTCTCAAACAGGTGCAGGCCATTCTCGCGAAACCGGACGAAAGCGCCACCTCCGTTGAAACGCTGGCCAGCAAGAGCGTCGCCATGCAGGGGCTCGGCGCATTGGAGTACCTGCTCTTCGGTACCGGTTCCGAAACGCTGGCGGCGGAGAAAGACGGATTCCGTTGCCACTATGGCGCGGCGGTCGCCCGCAATGTCGAAAATCTCGCCAAGGAGCTTGCCGATCTCTGGGACAAGCCCGACGGAATTCAGCAGGCCTGGAAGCATCCGGGGCCGGATAATCCCGTCTTCCGCGACCGGCGGGAGGCAATCACAGCACTTCTCGGCATTCTCGTCCACGGCGCCGAAGCCGTGCGGGACCAGCGCATCGAGWCCTTCTACAAGGGGCCCGACAGCGCCAAATTTCCGCGGCAGGCTCTCTTCTGGCGATCCGCAAATACCTGGACCATGGTGAAAGGCAATCTGGAAGGACTGGATGCGCTGATGAAGAGTTCCGGCATGGCCGATCTGCTCAACGAAGATGAACGCTCCATCGTCTCTTCGATCGACTTCGTCATGAAATCGATGATCCGGGTGGCCGGCACCATCGATCCGGATGTCGAAAAGGCCGTCACCGACCAGGCCGAACGTCAGAAGCTCGACTTTCTGCTGCTGAACGGCCGCGATCTCATCACCCGACTCAACGATAGCTATGGCAGCGCGATCGGTCTCACCTCCGGCTTCTCCTTTTCGGACGGGGACTAGAAAACCATGTGGCGGGGGGAAGCACTGGACCGGCGCGAGTTTCTGAAGGCGGCTGGCCTTGCCTTCACCGCCGCGCTTTCGCCACGCTCCCTGATGGCGCTCGAATGCGCCGATGCGGTCTATGCCGCCGGCTTCAAGGCGCCTGATGGTTCCTTCGGCATCGCTACGGTTTCCGAACGGGGCGAGATCATCGACCGGACTGCCCTTCCCGCGCGCGCCCATGGGATGGCCTATAGCGCTGCGGCCGGCCGAGTGGTGGCTTTTGCCCGACGGCCCGGCACCTTCGCCATGATATTCGATCCGTCGCGGCAAACGGAACCCGTCATCGTCAGCGCGCCGGAAGGCCGGCATTTCTACGGTCACGGGCATTTTTCGCCGGACGGCGCGCTGCTCTACACAAGCGAGAACGATTTCGACGGCAATCGCGGCATGATCGGCATCTACGATGTCCGAGATCGCTTCCGCCGCATCGGCGAGTTCGATGCCCATGGCATCGGCACCCATGACATGACCGTTTCGGATGACGGGACGATGCTGGTCATCGCCAATGGGGGGATCGAAACGCATCCGGATTTCGGGCGCACCAAGCTCAACCTCGACCGTATGGAGCCATCGCTGGTGCTGCTCGATGCCAGGACCGGCGCGCTCGTTCAGCGGCACGGCCTGCCCTCCCCGCTTCGCCAGCTCTCCACACGTCACCTCGATATCGCCGATGACGGCCGCATCTGGTTCGCCTGCCAGTGGGAGGGCGCGCGCAACGAGCTGCCGCCGCTTGCCGGCTGGTTCGCCAAGGGCGAGGATCTTTCCTTCATTTCGCTGCCGGAGGAAACCACGATCCGGCTCGGCAATTACGTAGGAGCGATCGCAGTCAACCGCCGCCAGGGCCTTGTCGGCCTCACCTCGCCCGTCGGTGGAACCGCCGTGACGCTCGACGCCCGCACCGGCAGGGTAGTGAGCGAGGAAATCGTGCGGGATGCCGCCGGTGTCGCTCCTGCCGCGCATGGTATTGCCGTCTCCTCCTATGACGGCCGGTTCAACGAGACCCGCAGCGAAGTCGCCTGGGACCAGCATATCGTGCGGATAAGCTCCTGATCTTCTTCCGAACCGGTTCTTTAACGGCTTGCCCAAGCCCTTCCGGCATGCCAGTTTTCGCACCTGCGAAAGGATGAGAGGATGGACGGAACGGATACCGGCGATTTCCGCGAGCGCGTGCAGCTGAGCTTTGGCCGCCAAGGAGCGATGACGATGCTCGGCGCGGAACTGACACGCGTCGAACCCGCGATGGTCGAGATCGAACTGCCTTTCGACCCCAAGCTTACGCAGCAGCACGGCCTGCTGCATGCGGGCGTGATTTCGGCCGCTCTCGACGCCGCCTGCACCTATGCCGCCTATACGACGATCGCGCCGGACGTTTCCCTTCTCACCATCGAGTTCAAGGTGAACCTGATGTCGCCGGGGCGCGGCGAGCGCTTTCTTTTCCGCGGCGAAATCACCAAGCCGGGTTCCACCATCATCGTCGCCGACGGACGGGCCTATGCAATCAGCGACGGCCCGGCAAAGCTGATCGCTTCCATGACCGGGACGATGATGGCGATCCGCGGCAGACAGGATCTCATCGGATGACAGCTTCCTCTTTCCCAAGCGAGCTGAAACGGGTCGGCGACAGCTCCATTCTCTTCGTCATGGCGGTGGACGCGGAATACGGGCCCACGCTCAAGACCCGCATCAAGCCGCTGATGACCGGCGTCGGGCCGGTGGAGGCGGCGGCCACGCTTGCCTGCGAGCTGACAAAACTGGAAGCGGCGGCAAGACTTCCCGATCTGATCGTCTCGCTCGGCTCCGCCGGCTCACGCAGCCTCGAGCAGACCGAAATCTATCAGGTCTCCTCCGTCGCCTATCGCGATATGGACGCCTCGCCGCTCGGCTTCGAGAAGGGCCGCACGCCTTTTCTCGATCACCCTGCCATCATCTCGCTGCCGATACGCATTCCCGGCATTCCGGAAGCCTCGCTTTCGACGGGCGCCAACATCGTCTCGGGCACCGCCTACGATCTCATCGAAGCCGACATGGTGGACATGGAAACCTTCGCGGTGCTGCGCTGCTGCCAGCTCTTCGGCATTCCACTCATTGGTCTGCGCGGCATCTCCGACGGGAAGGAAGAGCTCAAGCATGTCGGCGACTGGACCGAATACCTGCATGTGATAGACGGGAAACTGGCAGAAGCCGTCGATCGCCTGACGGAGGCGCTGGAAAGCGGCGATTTGGCCCTCTGAGACAGTTGCAAGAAATGCAAGTTTTCTTTAAAGGCTCGCCATGACCCAGATAGCCCATCCCGACAGCATCCTCATCATCGATTTCGGCAGCCAGGTGACGCAGCTGATTGCGCGCCGCATCCGCGAATCCGGCGTCTACTGCGAAATCCATCCCTTCCAGAACGCAGCCGAAGCCTTCGATAAGCTGCAGCCGAAGGGCGTGATCTTTTCCGGCGGGCCGGCCTCGGTGACGGCCGAAGGCAGCCCAAGGGCGCCGCAGGCAGTGTTCGACAGCGGCGTGCCGATCCTCGGCATTTGCTACGGCCAGCAGACGCTCTGCCTGCAGCTCGGCGGCGAGGTCGAAGGCGGGCATGCGGCGGAGTTCGGCCGCGCCGACGTGGAGATCAGGGCGGCAAGCCCGCTCTTCGATGGCTTCTGGGAAGCCGGAAAGCGCTATCCGGTCTGGATGAGCCATGGCGACCGCGTGACGAAGCTGCCGGAAGGCTTCGAAGTGATCGCCACCTCCGAAAACGCGCCCTTCGCGATCGCAGCGGACGAGAGCCGCCACTACTATTCCACCATGTTCCATCCGGAAGTGGTGCATACGCCGGATGGCGCGAAGCTTCTTTCCAATTTCGTGCACAAGATCGTGGGCCTGAAGTCGGACTGGACGATGTCCGCCTACCGCGCCGAGATGATCCGCAAGATCCGCGAGCAAGTCGGCAGCGAACGGGTGATCTGCGGTCTTTCCGGCGGCGTCGATTCTTCCGTCGCGGCCGTGCTCATCCACGAGGCGATCGGCGACCAGCTCACCTGCATCTTCGTCGATCACGGCCTGATGCGGATGAACGAGGCGGAAGAAGTCGTGAAGATGTTCCGCGACAACTACAACATCCCCCTCGTGCATGTGGATGCTTCCGACCTGTTTCTGACCGAGCTTGCCGGCGTCTCCGACCCGGAAGTGAAGCGCAAGACGATCGGCCGCCTGTTCATCGAGGTCTTCGAAGCGGAAGCCAACAAGATCGCCGAGGACGGCAAGGGGGCGCCGGCCTTCCTCGCCCAGGGCACGCTTTATCCCGACGTCATCGAAAGCGTCTCCTTTTCCGGCGGACCTTCGGTCACCATCAAGAGCCACCACAATGTCGGCGGCCTGCCCGAGCGCATGAACATGAAGCTCGTGGAGCCGCTTCGCGAACTCTTCAAGGACGAGGTTCGCGCGCTCGGCCGCGAGCTCGGCCTTCCCGACCAGTTCATCGGCCGCCACCCCTTCCCGGGTCCGGGGCTTGCCATCCGCTGCCCTGGCGGCGTGACGCGCGAGAAGCTCGACATCCTGCGCAAGGCGGACGCCATTTATCTGGATGAAATCCGCAAAGCCGGCCTCTACGACACGATCTGGCAGGCATTCGCCGTGBTGCTGCCGGTGCAGACAGTCGGTGTCATGGGTGATTACCGCACCTACGACTTCGTCTGCGCGTTGCGAGCCGTCACCTCGGTCGATGGCAWGACCGCGGATTTCTATCCCTACGACATGAATTTCCTCGGCCGGACCGCGACCCGCATCATCAATGAGGTGCGCGGCATCAACCGCGTCGTCTACGATGTGACCTCCAAGCCGCCCGGCACGATCGAGTGGGAATGACGCGCCTGCCCTGTGCTATGTTCGCTACGGTGTGATGCCGATCGAGATGAGCCAGGCCAGGATTTCGAGCACGAGAACCACCAGGCCAATCTCCAGCGCGATACGGATGCGCTGGATGATGCGCCAATTGTTGCTCATGTCCGCCTTGATCTGCAGAGCCAGCGCGCGATGGATCGCGGACATGCTCGCCTTGTTGTCTTGGTCGACGTACCGGGCCAGCAAATCTCCCGGATCGAACCGGAATGTGTAATTGTAATAGGGCCACAGGATGAAGGCGGCGAAGCATCCGATGAGGAACAGCAGGATCAGGGCCGTCCAGTCCCATGGCCCGACGCCGTCTCTCAACGCGGTCGTGCCGAGGAGCGAGGTGGCGAATGCTGCCGCGAAGATCAGATTGCCGCCTCTGGCATTCAGCGATTCGACGACCTGCTCTTGATGCTGAAGGCCGCGCACGGCCTCGTGGTACACGAATGCAAGCCGTGGATCGTCATCGACTGTTTCATCCCGCTCTCTTCCCGCGGAGGAACTTCCGGTCATCTCCCGACCTCGGCAGTTGCAACGGGCGCGAACGCCTGCGCCAACATGGCAATGAGGCTGCCGAACGCTGCCTGCATCCGGCGCATGACCCGGATTCAATTCGGTCAACGCGAGCGCATGCCAGATATAGAGAGAAAAACCCATATTGCTCGCGTGAAATCACACGCGGAACGGAGAAGGATCCGTTCTGTTCCAGGACATTTACAGAATTCGCGCAATGCCCCTGGACATCGCCTGTGGAGAGCGCGCTTCCCGGCTGATGAGGCCGTTTACCCTTCCGAGCTTTTGAGTCTAGAGGAGTTTCCTTCGCCCGGCGCCTCATTTATGACAGTTTTGTGACATCCCGGACACGACCCAGAAGGAGCGAAAATGCTGAGCCTGTTCAGAAAGCTTTTGCCGCGCGAGGATCGCTTCTTCGACCTTTTCGAGCAGCATGCGCGTATGGTCGTGAGCGCTGCCCAAGCCTTGAACGAGCTGCTGTCCGGGAGGGATATCGAGGGCAATTGCGCAAAGATCGTCAAGCTGGAGGACGAGGCGGACGAGATCACCCGCCAGGTGCTGCTCGCCGTGCGCCGCAGCTTCATCACGCCCTTCGACCGAGGCGACATCAAGGATCTCATCCAGTCCATGGATGACGCAATCGACATGATGCACAAGACAGTGAAGACGATCCGACTCTACGAGCAGACAAGCTTCGATCCCGGCATGCAGGAAATGGGCAAGGCGGTGGTCGAGGCCGCCCACCTGATCGCGGAGGCGATACCGCTGCTCGACCGGGTCGGCACCAATGCCCAGCGCCTCAGCACGATTGCCGAGGATGTGACGCGGGTGGAGGGCCGTTCCGACGATCTTCACGACCACGGACTGAAAGATCTCTTCCATCGTTATGGCGCAACCGGCAATGCGATGGCCTACATGATCGGCAGCGAGATCTATGGCGAGCTGGAAAAGGTCGTCGACCGCTTCGAGGATGTCGCCAACGAGATCAGCGGCATCGTGATCGAGAACGTCTGATGGATGCGACGCTCGCCTTCCCCCTGCTCGTCGGCCTTATCGGCATCGCCCTGTTCTTCGATTTCCTGAACGGCTTGCACGACGCGGCGAATTCCATCGCCACCATTGTCTCGACGCGGGTGCTGAGGCCGCAATATGCGGTCTTATGGGCGGCCTTCTTCAATTTCATCGCCTTCCTGTTCTTCGGCCTGCATGTGGCCGAAACGCTCGGCACCGGCATCATCGATCCAGGCATCGTCTCGCCCCAGGTGATCTTCGCGGCGCTGATGGGTGCGATCCTCTGGAACATCATCACCTGGGTCTTCGGCATTCCCTCGAGCTCATCGCATGCTCTGATCGGCGGTCTCGTGGGTGCAGGGCTCGCCAAAGTCGGCTTCAGCTCGATCGTCTGGGGAGGGCTTCTGAAAACCGTGGCGGCGATCTTCATGTCGCCGGCGATCGGCTTCTTCCTGGCGCTGATGCTGATTCTCGCGGTCTCCTGGATTTTTGTGCGGCAGACGCCGTTTGCGGTGGACAGCACCTTCCGCGTGCTGCAATTCGTCTCCGCCTCGATGTATTCGCTCGGGCACGGCGGCAACGACGCCCAAAAGACCATGGGCATCATTGCCGTACTCCTGTTCTCGCAAGGCTATCTCGGCTCCGAATTCCATGTGCCCTTCTGGGTGGTCATCACCTGCCAGGCCGCCATGGCGCTCGGCACGCTCTTCGGCGGCTGGCGCATCGTGCACACGATGGGATCGAAGATCACCAAGCTTAACCCGATGCAGGGCTTCTGTGCCGAAACCGGCGGTGCGCTGACGCTCTTCGGCGCGACCTGGCTCGGCATCCCGGTCTCCACGACCCACACCATCACCGGCGCGATTATCGGGGTGGGTGCAGCAAGACGCGTTTCGGCGGTGCGCTGGGGGCTCGCCGGCAATATCGTGATCGCCTGGATCATCACCCTCCCCTCCGCGGCACTGATCTCCGCCTGCTTCTACTTCATCGCAAGCGCATTGAGCTGACGAGGGCGCTGCTCCGGCAAGAAACGGGTTGATTTGAAGTCTCCCACGCGTGATCCTTCCATCATGCAAGGAGGCCATGTCATGAGCGATAAGGCACACCACTACCATATCTTCGAAACCGCCGGCGGCTATTGCGGCATCGCCTGGAGCGAGGCCGGCATCACGCGCTTCCAGCTTCCGACGAGCAGCGAGCAATCCACCGAACGCCTGTTGCTGCGGCGGGTGCCGAAAGCCGTGCCCAACCGGCCGACGCCGCCCGTGGCGGACGCCATCGCGGCAGTGAAGCGCTACTTCCAGGGCGAGCAGATGGATTTCTCGGCTGTGAGGCTCGATCTTGAAGGTCAGGACGAGTTCTTCAGAAAGATCTATGCCGCAGCAAGGCGGATCGGCTGGGGAAACACCACCACCTATGGCGCGCTCGCAAAGGAAATCGGCGCCGGGCCGGAGACGGCTCGCGATGTGGGTCAGGCCATGGCGAAAAATCCGGTTGCGCTCATCATTCCTTGCCATAGGGTGCTGGCAGCCGGCGGCAAGATCGG
Source organism: Rhizobium sp. LCM 4573 (assembly GCF_001854865.1). Taxonomy (GTDB): domain Bacteria; phylum Pseudomonadota; class Alphaproteobacteria; order Rhizobiales; family Rhizobiaceae; genus Neorhizobium. Next base: position 35,166 of record NZ_MDDW01000013.1, read on the forward strand.
CGGCTTTTCGGCACCGGGAGGCTCCAGCGCGAAAATGCGCATGCTGGAGCTGGAGGGGGTACACCTTGGACCGCCGGAACCAGCACAGCAATCGCTGGGCTTCTAGCCAATCCTTGGGAGGCGTGCGGATGGCAAAATTGCGGGTGGGAATGATCGGACTGGGCATGGGCGCAGGGCATCATGCCCGCAGCCTGAAGGACCTTTCCGACGAGATCGAATGCGTGGCCGGGTACAGTCCCACCGCAGCGCGTCGGGAAGCGTTCGCGGAAAAATACGGGCTGTCCATCACCGCCGATCTCGACGGCATGTTCGCCGATCCGGCCATCGACGCGATCATGATCATCACGCCCCCCAACACGCATCTGGAACTCGTGCAACGCGCCGCAGCGGCGGGAAAGCATATTCTTCTGGAGAAGCCGCTGGACATTACGCTCGAACGGTCCGAAGCGATCGTGGAGACAGCGCGCAATGCCGGTGTCACGCTTGCCGTGGTGCTGCAGAACCGTTTTCGCCCCGGCATTCTGACGCTCGCCGAAACGGTGGCATCCGGCCGGCTTGGAGAAATCGTCGAGGCTTCCGCCGCAATCCGGAACTGGCGCCCACAAAGCTACTATGATGAGCCGGGACGCGGTACCAAGGCGCGCGACGGCGGCGGCGTGTTGCTGACCCAGGGCATCCACACCATCGATCTTCTGCTGAGCCTTGCCGGCACGCCGAAGGAGGTTGCCTCCTTCGTGCGGACGAGCCCGATTCATCGGATGGAGACGGAGGACCTCGTAACGGCGGCTTTCACTTATGAAAGCGGTGCGATCGGCACGCTGAACGCGAYGACCTGCGCCTATCCTGGCCTGGCTGACCGCATCGAATTGATCGGGACGAAAGGCATGGCCGTTTTTTCGGGCAACAAGCTCGAGGCGGCGTTTATGGACGGCACGGTACTGACGAAGGGAGAGGACGGAACCGGTTCCGGCAGCGGGGCCGATCCCATGGCTTTCGGGCACGGGCTGCACCGGACACTGATAGCGGACTTCGCATCCGCCATACGGAAAGGCCGTCCGCCGAAGGTGACTGGAGAGGATGCACTGAAAGCGCATCGTTTCATCGAGGCTATCCTTCGCGCCTCGAAATCTTGAGCCGGCACCGTTTCACTGGGCGAAAACGCTGCACTCACAAGCCGGGAAGAATCGGCCTATGTCTTCAGCCGATCTTTGCGAAGGCCTTCGGGTCGATGCCGAGGGTTTCGAGGTCGTGCTTCTTCGGGGCACGGCGGCCTTCAACAGCAGCGGAAACAGAGACCGCAGCGCCGAAGACGGCGATGGCGCGGCCGAGGAAGCCGCCACGGACATTGTAGTTCTGTACGGGCATGGAAGTTTCCTTTCTTCGTGGGCCTGTATATGTGGCCGACGAGTGCTTTGTGCAACGCACAACTGAACAAGGGAGCCATGCAACCGCAGCATGGCGCGGTTAACGACGCGGTCGGTGCTTGCCTATGGATCAAGCATGTTGCTATCCCTCCCTCTGTTCAAAAGGGAGCGGAAGCGTGACGATCACCATCTACGGCATCAAGAACTGCGACACGATGAAGAAAGCACGGAACTGGCTCGAGGCGAAGGGCATCGCGTACCGGTTCCATGACTACAAAGCCGAGGGTATCGATCGCGCCCATCTCGATAAATGGACGGAAGAAGCCGGATGGGAAACGGTGCTCAACCGGACCGGCACCACCTTCCGCGCGCTGGACGAGGCCAAGAAGGCAGACCTCGACCGTGAGAAGGCGATCGCGCTGATGCTGGGWCAGCCATCCATGATCAAGCGCCCGGTGCTGGAGGCTGACGGCAAGCTCATCGTCGGCTTCAAACCGGAAATTTACGAAGGCATCTTCTCCTGATGTCCAAGTCCACCCGCGCCACGCAGGTTCTTTCCAGAGCCGGTATCGCCTTCGAGACCGTCACTTACGATTACGATCCCGATGCCGAACGGATCGGCATGCAGGCGGCCGAGGCGATCGGCGAGGAACCGCGACGGGTTCTGAAGACATTAATGGYCGTGCTGGACGGAAAGCCGGTCTGCGTCGTCGTGCCTTCGGACCGGGAGGTCTCGATGAAGAGGTTGGCCGCTGCTTTCGGCGGCAAATCCGCCAGCATGATGAAGCCAGCCGACGCGGAACGCGCGACCGGCTATCACGTCGGCGGCATCAGCCCCTTCGGGCAGAAGAAGCAGGCACCCACGGCGATTGAGTTGACCGCGCTCGAGGAGCCGTATGTCTATATCAATGGCGGACAGCGAGGATTGCAGGTCCGGCTCGATCCGAGAGCCGCACGCGACATCCTGAAGGCCATCGCGGCCCCGCTTGTTGCCGATTGAGGTTCCGCGCTTCAATTACGCCGCAAAGCGCACTAAGTTTTCCGGATCACCAAACTCGAGAGCAGGCAGATCATGAACATTCACGCCGACGTCAAGACCGCAGTCGATCCACACAAACTGGAAAAACTGGCGGAGGTGGCCATTCAGGTCGGCCTGCAGCTGCAGCGGAACCAGGATCTCGTCATCACCGCACCGCTGGCGGCCGTGCCGCTGGTGCGCCTCCTTACCAAGCATGCCTACATGGCCGGCGCCGGAATCGTCACCACCTTCTATTCCGACGAGGAGACTACGCTTGCCCGTTACGCACATGCGCCGGATGCGAGCTTCGACAAGGCTTCCGGCTGGCTTTATGATGGCATGGCAAAGGCCTATGAAGGCGGCGCTGCACGCCTGGCGATCGCCGGCGACAACCCGATGATGCTCGCCGGACAGGACCCGGCCAAGGTGGCGCGCGCCAACAAGGCCAATTCCATGGCCTACAAGCCGGCGCTCGAGAAGATCTCCAACTTCGACATCAACTGGAACATCATCTCCTATCCGAACCCCTCCTGGGCGAAACAGGTATTTCCCGAGCTTTCTGAAGAAGAGGCCGTGCGGAAGCTGGCCGATGCGATCTTCGCGGCATCGCGCGTCGATCTGGACGACCCGGTCGCGGCCTGGAAGGAGCACAATGCAAACCTGAAGAAGCGGTCGAGCTGGCTGAATAGCGAGCGCTTCGCATCGCTGCATTTTACCGGTCCAGGCACGGATCTAACGGTCGGGCTTGCAGATGGGCACGAATGGCATGGCGGGGCCTCGACCGCCAAGAACGGTATCACCTGCAACCCGAACATCCCGACCGAAGAGGTCTTCACCACGCCSCATGCGCTGAAGGTGGAAGGCCATGTTTCCAGCACCAAGCCGCTGTCGCACCAGGGCACGCTGATCGACAATATCCAGGTGAGGTTCGAAGGCGGTCGCATCGTCGAGGCCAGGGCCTCCAAGGGCGAGGAAGTGCTGAACAAGGTGCTCGATACGGACGAGGGCGCGCGGCGGCTGGGCGAAGTGGCGCTCGTGCCGCATTCTTCACCCATCTCGAAGAGCGGCATCCTCTTTTACAACACCCTTTTCGACGAGAACGCCTCCTGCCATATCGCGCTCGGCCAGTGCTATTCGAAATGCTTCCTCGACGGCGCCTCGCTGAGCCAGGAACAGATCAAGGCGCAGGGCGGCAATTCCAGCCTCATCCATATCGACTGGATGATCGGCTCCGATCAGGTCGATATCGACGGCATCCGCGCAGACGGTTCGAAAGTGCCGGTCATGCGCAAGGGCGAATGGGCCTAACCTACTGTCTCAGGCCGACACTCAGAAGAGGCTGCCCTGCTTGGGCACCTCGCCAGCCGGTTCGGTCTTCGCCCGCTTTCTTTGCGGCAGCGGCGCGGCCGGTTTTCCGGCATTCTCGCCCCTCTCGCCGGTGACCGCCGCGATGCGGCCGTCGGCGAACTCAATCGCGATCGCAAGCCCTTCACCGACGCCCTCGGCGCGCGTCAAAGGCTTGTCGTCCTCGCCGCGCACCACGGCATAGCCGCGCTTCAGCACGTTCTTGTAGGATAGCGATTGCAATACGCGATCCTGCGCGGTGATCGCCGATCGGCTGCGAACGAGTGTATGAGAGATCGCGGTATCCGCATGGCGGGCAASTGAGGAAAGGTGCTGCCGCTCCCGCTGCAAATGGCCGATCAGTCGGGCCGGCAAGGTGCCGAGCGATGCTTCAGCTCTCGCCACCCGTCCGCGCTCCTTCAACAGATGCCGTTCCAGGCAGCGATCACTGCGCAGCAACCGATCGGCGAGCAACTGGCGGTGCTGTGCAAGACGGTTGGTCAGAAGTTCGAGACGCAGCCCGCTAGACGCTCGTTCGAAACTGCGGCGCTTGACCACCGTCGTCCGCTCCAGGGCGCGGCCGAGATTGGCGGCCGCCTCATCGAAACGGCGTCGTGGCAGAGCCAAAAGCTGATCCAGCGAAGGAAGCGCGCGAACGAGCGCGCGGACCGATTGACTGCGAAGGTCCATCTGCCGGCTTGCGGCACCCCRTAGCCTGGCTGCAAGGCTTGCGACCTGCGCATCCAGTTCCGCCTTCACCGGCACGGCCATTTCGGCGGCACCGGTCGGTGTCGGCGCACGCACATCCGCCGCGTGATCGATAAGCGTCCAATCGGTTTCGTGGCCGACCGCCGAGATCAGCGGGATTTCGCTTGCCGCGGCGGCGCGCACCACGGCCTCGTCGTTGAAGCTCCAGAGATCTTCGAGGCTGCCGCCGCCGCGCGCGACGATCAGCACATCCGGCCGTTTGATCGGTCCGCCCGGCTCGGTTGCGTTGAAGCCGCGGATCGCGACCGCCACCTCATCGCCCGAGCCCTCCCCCTGCACTTTCACAGGCCAGACGATGACATGCACCGGGAAACGGTCCGAGATGCGGTGAAGAATATCGCGGATGACGGCACCTGTCGGGGAGGTCACCACGCCGATCACACTTGGCAGATAGGGCAAACGCCGCTTGCGGTTCTGATCGAAAAGGCCCTCGGCGGCAAGCTTGCGCCGCCTCTCCTCGAGAAGCGCCATCAACGCGCCGGCGCCCGCCGGCTCCAGATGGTCGATGACGATCTGGTATTTCGAGGAACCGGGAAAGGTCGTCACCTTGCCGGTCGCGATCACTTCCATGCCCTCTTCCGGCCGGAACTTGATGCGAGGAAACGTCCCCTTCCAGATGACCGCGTCGATGCGGGCGCGATCATCCTTAAGAGAGAAGTAAGCATGACCGGAAGAATGCTGACCGCGATAGCCGGAAATCTCGCCACGCACCCGCACATGGTCGAAGGCCGTCTCGACGGTCCGCTTGATCGAACCGGAGAGCTYCGAGACCGAAAACTCGGTCAGGTTGGTGGGCGAATCATTCGCAGGAAACGTGTTCATCAGCCTTGTTTATCGGAAGAACACGGCGATTTCACCAGCGGAGTGGAAAGAGATATCGGCATCGCATTGCATGCCGGATAAACGGGATATGCGGGTAGAATCGAGGTTGCTCTATTAGATTCTGCCCGCAGTTTTTCCGGTGGTCCATGCAACTTTTTCTTAGCACCTTTCTTTAAGGGTGATGCTATTATCCCATTTGGGAGGAAAAGTACTTGTTGCTCTTGACCGCTACAGCGATCGGCTTCTGTGCCGGATTGATGCGATCGGCTTTTGCCGTCGCATTGAGCGCTATGCTGGTCGTTCTCACCTTTGTGGCAGCCTCGGCCCTCTCCGATGGCCCCTGGATTTTCGTCAATCTCCTGATCGCGGTCCTCGGCTATAACCTCGGCATCATCAATCTGCTTGCCGGCATGGTGCTGATCGATCGGCTGCGCTCGGCATGAGCGTTCTCCTCTATTGAGCGGGCAAAACCCGAAACAACCGGAACTCACCTTGCCCCTCCCCGCCGATCGGCTGGAGATAGAAAGGCACCTCGCCCCCTGCGAGAGCAGCGTATAGGCCGCCCGGTTTCAGCTCCATCAGGTTTCTCGTCTGCGGATCGGCGGCGCAGAAGGCGAGCAAGGTCACGCCAGCCCTTTGCAACAGTTCTCCGGCCTCCTGCGGCGTTGCAAGGCCGATATTGAGCTCCGCCAGCATGCCGCCCTGATTGCGGTGATAGGGAGCGGCGAGCACCCGGTGCTGCGTATATCGCAGGATATGGGCGCCGCTGTTGGAAGGGGCCGCAATGATGCCAGGCGGCAGCTTGGCCAGCGCCTCCATATCGGCCGCGCTGCGGCAACCGCCTGCCTTGTCCGCATTGGTGTCCGCGGAGGAGAGCGTCTTTATCTCGATACTGTCCACGCCTTTGACCGCGAGCGCACCGGCAAGCGCCCAGACCACCGGCACCGAGGCAAGCACCGTCAACACATAGGGAAGCGCCAGGCTCATATTCTCCGGATCGGCCTGTGTCTGGCGGCGAAGATCGGTGATCAGCAGGGAGAGCGGCAGGATGCTCATCAGGTTCGCGAAAAACGCGCCCCGCACCTGGATTGCCGCCACACTCCAGGAGACGAGAAGGAGCGCGAGGAACACGAGATGGAATTCCATCCGCTCCCCCTGGGCGGCCCTGAAAAGACAGGTGGCCATCGCGAAAAGACCGACTGCATAGAAGCCGCCGACCACGGCTGCATCCGACCTCATTTCCGAAAGCAACGATTGCGCTTCGGTGACCGAATCCAGCCAGAGCTCCACCAGCATGGGATCGAGGCCGCCGAGCGGATCACCCAGGCATTCTGGTGCAACCAACCTGGCGATGCCGAGCAGCACGATGCCGACACATCCAGCCAGGCCGAACCTCGCCGTTCGTGGCAATCTGGCCGGGAGAGACGCCAGCAGGACCAATGAGACACCGCCGAGCGCACTCAGCGCGTRGAAGCCGAACGAGAGGCTGTCGCAGGTGACGGCCGCATACCGGGTGGGTGGGACGGTAAGGAAGAAGCATGCTGAAACGGCGAGCGCCAGCGCCAGGCCGAAGGCACGGGCCGATGCCGCGAAGGCAGGTCCATGCCAGGCCCATTGCAGCACGACGCAAAGGCAGGCGACCGCCACGAAGGGCATGGTTTCCGCACCGATCGCAATGGCGAGCGCAGCGGCAATGCCGGCAATCGCGTAACTTGASACACGCCTTTCCGGATCGGCCAGCATGGCGGCGATCCAGATGGCGAGCACGAGCTGAACATTATGATGATCAATGGCCCCGGGAGCGAAACGAATGCAGGTCAGCAGGAAAATCGACCCCAGACCGAGCGCGATATGCATCATCTGGCTACCGCCGATCCGCCGAGCGGCAATTCCCAACGGCGCCAGCAGCAGTGGCACCAGCAGAAGCGGCCACATCGTGAGCGCCGCGGCTTCAGCCTGAACGGTCGACAGAAACAGCGAGAAGAGGCGGATCAGAAGCGCGATCGGGAGATCGATGAGCCGCGACCAGTGCATCAGCGTGCCGCCTTCAAGGCCCAGGCGATACTGCATAAGATCGAACCAGCCCTGCCCTGCGWGAAGATCGCGCACCTGGACAAGACGCATGAYATCATCGTTGTCGCGCCCGACATAGTCTTCGGCTGCCGGCAGGGCCATCAGCAGGATCAGCCCGACCGTGAGAGCGGAATAGGCGAGCGCCATCGGCCAGGGTCTTGTCGCCAGCGGTCTTGCGATCCGCTCCGCCGATCCTGCCTCGACCATCATGTCCGCCATTTTTCGCGCCCTTCCCGGAATGCACGAAACCTAGATTTAACCTTCCCAAGAAATAGTAAAACGTGCAGCGCTGGGGGTCCCGCGTTCCGATTTTCTTGCGTTCTCCGAGTGGAAATCATGACCGACGCCGTTTCCAGCCAGTATGACATCGCCATTCTGCTGCCCTGCTACAATGAAGCGGCGACCATCGGCGCCGTCGTGCGCGACTTCCGCGAGGCCCTGCCGCAGGCGCGCGTCTATGTCTACGACAACAATTCGACGGACGGCACGGCGCTCCAGGCCATGCTTGCGGGCGCCCTCGTCATGCGCGAGCGGCGACAGGGCAAGGGCCATGTGGTGCGCCGCATGTTCGCGGATATCGATGCCGACATCTACATCATGGCCGATGGCGACGGCACCTATTCCTCCCAGGATGCCGAAGAGCTTGTCCGCACCCTCGTAACCGAGCGGGCCGACATGGTGGTGGGAACGCGCCGCGGCGTGACGGCCGATGCCGGCAGACAGGGACATGCGGCGGGCAACCGGCTCTTCAACCTTCTCTACCGCTCGTTCTTCGCCCGCGATTTCACCGACATCTTTTCCGGCTACCGGGCCTTTTCCCGTAGATTCGTGAAAAGCTTTCCCGCCGTTTCCGCCGGTTTCGAGATCGAGACGGAAATGTCGGTGCATGCCACACGGCTGAAGCTGCCGGTGAGCGAGATCGAACTCGACTATGGCCGCCGGCCGGAGGGCTCGCATTCCAAGCTCTCCACCTTCGGTGACGGCGCCAAAATCCTCTGGATGTTCGCCATGCTGATGAAGGAAACGCGACCTTTCGCCTTCTTCGGCGCCATCAGCGGCGCCTTCATGGCAGCGAGCCTCATCTTCATGATGCCGGTGCTGCTGGCCTATTTCCAGACCGGCCTCGTGGACCGCATGCCGACATGGGTCTTCTCGCTCGTGCTGATGCTGATTTCCTTCCTGATCTTCACCGCCGGGCTCATCCTGGATTCCCTTTCCAGGGCACGCTCCGAACAGTTGCGCATCCACTATATGAGCATATCGGAGCAATCGCAGAGACGAGAGACCGGAAGGCATTCGCCACTGGCTGGACACGCCAGAACGATCGACGCTGCATGAAGCGGCTCCTCTGGTTTCTGATTGCCGGCGGCAGCGGCTTCCTCATCGATGCGGGGATAACTCTGGCGCTGATCGAATGGACGCCGGCCGGGCCTTACATCGCCCGGGCAATCGCCATCTTCGCCGCAATGGGCTTCACCTGGTTCGTGAACCGCAACTACACTTTCGGCCGCTCCAGCCATTCCCTCACTATCGAGGGCATCCGTTACTGGACGGTCGGCATCACAGCGGCGCTGGTCAACTACGTGGTCTATTCCGTGCTTCTATATCGCGCGCCTGTGCTGCAACCACTTGCCGCGATCGTCTTCGCTTCGCTTGCGGGAATGGCCTACAGCTTCTTCGGCTATTCGCGCTTCGTGTTCCGCAGATAGCCGGTTCAGACCTTCTCCCAGCCGTCATGGGTGCTGGCGCGATAGATCGCATCGATGAACTTCTGGTTCAGGAGCGAGCTTTCGAGCGTCACCACCTCCGCCGCCTCGCCTTTTGCCGCGCGCGCAAAGCTTTCCGCCTGGCGGCGATACTGGCGGCTGTCCTGGAAACGGAAGATCTGGGAGACGTTGTGCTTCTGATTGGCGAGTTCGATCTCTTCCGCGCCCCAGCGGTCTGCGTTGAAGGGGGACTTCACCTCGATGTAGCCCTCGGTGCCGTGGAAGGCCATGACCTGGCGGTTGGCGAGTTGCGTCGCGATGTAGAAGCTCATCTCGAAGTCTCCGAAGTCGGCCTTGACGCTGGAATAGATGTCGGTGCCGAATTCCGGATCACGCTCGGTCACCGCCTGCACGCGCAGGGGCTCCTTGCCGGTCGAAAAACGAGTGGTGATCGTCGGGTAGACGCCGATATCGGGAAGCGCRCCGCCACCAAGCTCCGGAATGTTGCGCATGTTGCCGGGATCGCGATTGAAATAGGTAAAGGCACCCTGGACATGCCGCAGGCGCCCGATCGCACCGTCGGCGATCAATTCACGGACCTTCCGCCATACCGGCGCATAGGTAACCATGAAGGCTTCGCAGATCAGAACCTTATGGCGATCGCGCGCCTCGATCAGCCTCTCGATCTCATCGGCCTTCAACGAAATCGGCTTTTCGCAAAGCACATGCTTGCCCGCTTCGGCGGCTTTCAGCGACCACTCCACATGCTGGCTGGTCGGCAGGGGGATATAGACGGCATCGATGAGGTCCGAGGCCAGCATTTCCTCGTAGGATCCGAAGGCATGCGGCACGCTGAAACGATCGGCCAGCGCCCTCGCCTTGGCAGGATCGCGGCTTGCGACCGCCGTGATCACGCAGTWTTCCGCATCCTGGATGGCGGGCATGACGAGTTCCCGCGCAATTCTGGCCGTCGACAGGATTCCGAAACGCAGCATGTCTTTTCCCTCCGAACTTGATAGGGCCGCACCATATTGGCGGCTCAGCGGCGATGCAACGATGATGAGGCTATGAAACCTGGTTGAAAAATCATGCGCGCGCTCCAAATGAAACTGGTCTGCGGCGGAACTTGCGATAATCTCCCACCATTCCTCCGCCTCATCACCCATCGCAAAAAATCTGGAGAACTCCCATGGAGCTGCGCGCACTCGGACGGACCGGCCTTTCCATCGCCCCCATAGTCTTCGGCGGCAATGTCTTCGGCTGGACCGCCAACGAGAAAACCTCCTTCGATCTGCTCGACCGCTTCTTCGATGCAGGCTTCAATGCGATCGATACGGCGGATGCCTATTCGCGCTGGGTGCCGGGCCATCAGGGTGGCGAATCCGAGACAATCATAGGCAAATGGCTGAAGCGCGGCGGCATTTCCCGCGACAAGGCCGTGATCGTCACCAAGGTCGGCTCCGATATGGGCCAGGGCAAGAAGGACCTGTCCGCCAAGTGGATCGTGCAAGCGGTCGAAGGTTCTCTTTCCCGGCTGCAGACCGATTACATCGATCTTTATCTCTCCCACTGGCCGGACCCGGATACACCGTACGAAGAAACGCTCGGCGCCTATGCGAAGCTTCTGGAGCAGGGCAAGGTGCGCTCGATCGGCTGTTCCAATCTCGATGCCGGGCAGCTCAAAGATGCGCTGGAGGTTTCCGCCGCCAAGAACCTGCCGCGCTACGACGTCATCCAGCCGGAATACAATCTCTACACCCGCGATAGTTTCGAAGGGCCGCTGGCCAACCTCTGCGTGAAGGAGGATATCGGCGTCATCACCTATTTCAGCCTCGGCGCCGGATTTCTCACCGGCAAGTACCGCTCTAGGGAGGATGCGGAAGGCCGGGCGCGAGAAGGCCGAGTCTCCGAATACTTTGACGACAAGGGAATGCGCATTCTCGCAGCGCTCGACGAAGTGGCCGTCGAGACCAACGCGGCGCCTGCGAGCATCGCGCTCGCCTGGCTGATCCGCAGGCGCGGCGTCACCGCGCCGATCGCAAGCGCCACCAGCCTTTCCCAGCTCGAGACCATGATCGCCGCCGGAGCTCTCGAACTTTCCGACGATCAGATGCAGCTGCTCGACGAGGCCGGGGCGTAATTCCAAGCGCCCGCACATATTCAGAAAAGGATGAAGACCATGAAGACACGCAAGCTCGGACCGCAGCTCACGGTTTCGGCAGTCGGGCTCGGCTGCATGGGCATGAGCCATGCCTATGGCGGACAGGATGAACAGGAGTCCATCCGCACGCTTGACCGCGCCGTGGAACTCGGCGTCACCTTCTTCGATACGGCGGAGGTCTACGGCCCGTTCGAGAACGAAATCCTGGTCGGCAAGGCGCTGAAACCTCACCGGGACAAGGTGGTGATCGCCACGAAGTTCGGCTTCAAGATTGATACGAGCAAGACGGGCGCCAATGCCATGTCCGGCGTCGACAGCCGGCCGGAACATGTTCGCGAAGTCGCCGAGGCCTCTTTGAAGCGGCTCGGCGTCGAGGTGATCGATCTCTTCTATCAGCATCGCGTCGATCCGCAGGTGCCGATCGAAGACACGGTCGGAGCGATGGCCGAACTGGTGAAGGAAGGAAAGGTCCGGGCGCTTGGGCTTTCCGAAGCGGGAGCCTCCGTCATCCGCCGGGCGCATGCCGTTCACCCGATCTCGGCGCTGCAAAGCGAATACTCGCTCTGGACCCGTGACCCGGAAGGTGAGATCCTCGATACCTGCCGCGAACTCGGCATCGGCTTCGTGCCCTTCAGCCCGCTCGGCCGTGGCTTTCTCACCGGCAAGATCCAGAAGCCGGAAGATTTCGGCGACAATGATTTCCGCCGGACGCTGCCCCGTTTCAGCGAAGAGAACATGGCCGCGAATGCCGCGCTCGTGAAAATGCTCGAGGACATGGCCGCCGGCAAGGGCGTCACGGCCGCCCAGCTCGCGCTCGCCTGGGTCATCAATCAGGACGATTTCATCGTGCCTATCCCTGGCGCAAGAAAGATCGGACATCTGGAACAGAACGTCGCGGCCGCCGATATAAGCCTTTCGCCGGAGGAGTTGAAGACGCTCGGCGACATGTTGGCGCCGGAGAAATTCGCCGGAAAACGATATGGCGATGCAGCCATGTCGCTAACGAACCGGTGAGTTGCGGCTACAAATCCGGATTGACTGCTCTACATCCGACAACGGAAACAGGAGGAAACCATGTCGGAGGAGCAGGCAATCCAGGCAGTCGTGCATCTCTACGTCGATGGGATGACCTTTGCGCATGAGGCTGCGCTCCGAAAGGCCTTCCACCCAAAGGCCTGTATCATCGGCAACTTCAGCGGAAAGGTTGAATGGCTCTCACTCGACGAGTTCATCAGCGCCGTCGTTTCCGAGGGGGCAGCACCTGCCGGTACCCAGCCTCCCATCGACATCGAAGCCCTCGACATCACCGGAGACGCGGCAACCGTCAAGGTGGTGGACGAGTTCGCCGGAATGCGGTTTTCGGATTATCTCTCGCTTCTGAAGACCAACGGTCGCTGGATGATCGTCAGCAAGCTCTATCACCTGCACTCTTGATTTAAGGCTCAGCGAGCCAGTGCAGGAAAACCCTCGTAGAATTCCGAATGGTCGTCCTCGTGATTGGCCATTCCGGGCTTCGTCAGAATGCCGCGCGGCTCGGCAAAACTGCGGATGCGTCGCGCCGGCCTCTCATGCCACTGGATGTTCACCGCCCATAGCTTCGGAATGAAACAGAGGGAGCCGTAAGGCAGGTGGTCGTGTATCCACCAGGCGAGCTTTCGCCAATCGCCTTCCTCGCGATGGTGGTCGATAAGCCATGGCACGACGATGCAGGCCGTCGCTCCCATGAAGCCCTGCGCATCGCGCCGGTCCCATATGTGATCGGCCGCCGTATTCGCATTCGAAGCGCAGTTCAGGTTGTTCCGGTTGCCGAACTCGTTGACCTTGGCCGAACGATAGCCCGAGCGGAGATGCAGCCGCCCGAAGGTTGCCTGCAGCGGCTCCAGGAGTTCCTCGCAGAGATGACGACCGGCCTCGATCGCCAGATCAGGGTCCTCGGGAATATTGGGTATGCCGTAGAAGGTGGAGATTTCCGAAAACAGGAAATCGCGGAAAAAGAAGTTCTTCGAAAGCCGGACACGGCCAAGTTCCTCCAGTCCCTTCATCGATCCCGGTGCACGCATTCGCCATGTCCTTCCACCGTCATGCCCGGCCTTGTGCCGAACATCTATCCACGTCGATATCGCGGAGGCGGCTTAGATCCTCGGCGCAAGGCCGAGGATGACGACCCATTGGCAGCCAAGCACAAAAAAGCCTGCCCCCCGCGAGGGACAGGCTATCTTTGGCCGGTGCTTCACGCCACCCGATTTCAGGCGCGGAGTACCCCACCCGTCGTCTTCTCGACATTGCCAACGATTTTGGCCGTCAGCGCCTCGAAATCCTCATCGGTGAGCGTCCGTTCGGCCGGCTGAATAAGGACCTCGATCGCCACCGACTTCCGGCCCTCGCCGAGGGAGGCACCCTCGAAGACGTCGAAGACATTGACCCCGGAAATCAATTTGCGGTCGGCGCTAGAGGCAGCCTTGATGATCGCACCGGCCTCCACTTCGCTTCCCACCACGAAGGCGAAGTCGCGCTTGACCATTTGGAACGGTGAGAGTTCCAGCGGCGGCTTGGTGCGGGTCGCCTTCTTCTTCGGCTCCGGCATGGCATCAAGGAAGACCTCGAAGCCGCAGAGCGCACCGGAGACATCGAGCGCGCCGAGGGTCTTCGGGTGAAACTCGCCGAAATAGCCGAGCACGACCTTCGGACCCATCTTGATCGTGCCGGAGCGGCCCGGATGGTACCACGAAGGTGCGCCCTTCTCGATCTGCACGTTGGCCATCGGGAGGCCGCAAGCTTCGATAACGGCGAGCACATCGGCCTTGGCATCGAAGACATCGACCGGCTTGCCGCCACCCTTGGCATTGTTCGACCAGAGCCGGCCGGTACCGTTCAGCGAGGCCGTRCCGCGGCGGATACCACCGGCAACGCGGCGCTGACCTTCAGGCGTATCGGTCTCATAGGTGCCCGAAACCTCGAAGATCGCCACATCGCCAAAGCCCTTGTCGGCATTGCGCTGCGCGGCCGTCAGCAGGCCAGGCAGCAACGAGGGGCGCATATCCGACATGTCGGATGCGATCGGGTTCGCAAGTTTCAGCTCGCGCTTGCCTCCGCCGAAGAGTTTGGCCTGATCTTCCGGGATGAAGGACCAGGTGACTGCTTCGAGCATGCCGCGCGAGGCAAGCGCGCGCCGTGCGGTGCGGGAGCGTATCTGCAGCGTCGTCAATATTCTGCCGTTGACGGCCGCATGGCTTTCCAGCGGCTCCGGCTTGATCTGGTCGACGCCATGGATGCGCATCACCTCTTCCACGAGGTCCGCCTTGCCATCGATATCCGGCCGCCAGGACGGAACCTTCACCGACACGCGCTCACCGGATTCTTCGACCTCGAAGCCGAGACGGCTGAGAATGGAACGGCTCTCTTCGGTGGAGACTTCGAGACCCGTCAGCCGCTTTACCTCGGCATAGGGGAAATCCACGATCTTCGGCGTATAACCCTTATAGCCGACGATCTTCGCTTCCGCCGCCGAGCCGCCGCAGAGCTCGAGCACCAGTTCGGTCGTGCGCTCCAGGCCCGGAACCATGTATTCCGGATCGACGCCGCGCTCGAAACGATAGCGGGCATCGGTGATGATGCCGAGCGATCGACCGGACTTGGCTATGTTGATCGGGTCCCACAGTGCCGACTCGATCAGCACGTCCGTGGTGTTCTCGTTGCAGCCGGAATGCTCGCCGCCCATGATGCCGCCGATCGATTCCACGCCGTTGTCATCGGCGATGACCACGTTGTTCGGCGTCAGCTTGTATTCGCGGGTGTCGAGCGCCAGCACCGTCTCGCCGGCGAGCGCGCGGCGTACGATCAGGCTCCCCTTCACCTTGGCCGCGTCGAAGACGTGCATCGGACGGCCTTGGTCGAAGGTCATGTAGTTGGTGATATCGACCAGCGCATTGATGGGACGCAAACCGATCGCCTTCAGGCGCTGCTGCATCCAGGCCGGGCTCGGTCCATTCTTCACGCCGCGTACGAGGCGAAGCGCGAAACCAGGGCAGAGCCGCTCGTCATCGAGCACGATCTTGAGGTCGGCCGGCGTCGTACCTTCCACGGGGAAGCTGGGCGCAGGACGCGTCTTCAGCCTGCCGAGGCCGGAGGCGGCAAGATCGCGGGCAATGCCGTGGATCGACGTGCAATCCGGGCGGTTCGGCGTCAGATTGATCTCGATGACCGGGTCGTCGAGGCCTGCATAACTCGCAAACGGCATCCCGACCGGGGCATTCTCCGGCAGGTCGATGATCCCGTCATGATCTTCCGAAATATTGAGCTCCTTTTCGGAGCACATCATGCCGTGGCTCTCGACCCCGCGGATATTGCCGACGGCAAGCGTCACATCGATGCCCGGAACATAGGTACCTGGGCGCGCAAGGGCGCCGACGAGGCCTGCGCGTGCATTCGGAGCCCCGCAGACGACCTGCACGGGCTTGCCGTCGCCGGCATCGACCATCAGCACTTTAAGACGATCAGCCGACGGGTGCTTTTCCGCGGAAACCACCTTGGCGATGACAAAAGGCCTGTAGGCCGCCTTGTCGTCGACATCCTCGACCTCGAGGCCGATCGCGGTCAGTCGCTCGCAGATTTCCTCAAGCGTTGCGTCGGTCTCGAGATGATCCTTGAGCCAGGAAAGCGTGAATTTCATTGTCTATCCCCCTTCACGCACTCAAGCCGCCGAACAGTGTCGGCATGTCGAGCGGGCGGAAGCCGTAATGGTTCATCCAGCGAACATCGGCGTTGAAGAAATCGCGCAGGTCCGGCATGCCGTATTTCAGCATGGCGATGCGGTCGAGGCCCATGCCCCAGGCAAAGCCCTGATACTCGTCGGGGTCGAGCCCACCGGCACGCAGCACGTTCGGATGCACCATGCCGCAGCCCAGAATTTCCATCCAGTCGCTACCCTCGCCGAACTTGACGATCGGCCCCGAGCGGTCGCACTGGATATCCACCTCGAAGCTGGGTTCGGTGAACGGAAAGAACGACGGGCGGAAGCGCATCGTCACCGAAGGCACTTCGAAGAAGGCCTTGCAGAATTCTTCCAAGACCCAGCGCATATTGCCCACATGCGCCTTGCGATCCACGACCAAGCCCTCGACCTGATGGAACATCGGCGAGTGGGTAGCGTCGCTGTCCTGGCGGTAGGTCTTGCCGGGAATGATGATGCGGATCGGCGGTGTCTCCGCCTCCATGGTGCGGATCTGCACCGGCGAGGTGTGCGTGCGCAGCACCTTGCGCTCGCCCTTCTCGTCGGGAAGGAAGAAGAAGGTGTCGTGCATTTCCCGGGCCGGATGGCCTTCGGGGAAATTCAGCGCCGTGAAATTATAGTAGTCGGTCTCGACATCCGGACCTTCGGCGATCGAGAAGCCCATGTCCCCGAAAATGGCTGTAATCTCATCAACGATCTGGCTGATCGGATGGATACGGCCACGCTCGGCGGGCGAAGAACGCACCGGGAGCGAAACGTCTACCGTCTCGGCCTCGAGGCGCGCGTCGATCGCCGCATCCTTCAGCACCGTCTTGCGGGTGGCGATCGCATCGGCGATCTCGTTCTTCAGCTCGTTGATTGCCGCGCCGCGATGCTGGCGCTCTTCTGGCGACATGGCTCCGAGCGTTTTCAGGAGTTCGGAAACCGATCCCTTCTTGCCGAGGGCGGCGACGCGAACCGCTTCGATCGCCGGCTCGTCGGCGGCTCCGGCGATCTCCGCCAGAAGCGAATTTTTCAATGTTTGCAGATCGGACATGATGTCTTCCGTGGATGTTCGGAGAGATTATCTCAAAGTCGTGTCGGATGTCTGTCGTTGTCGGCCGTCAGATCCGACACATGCCACAAAGAAAAACCCGCGCCAGCCCAAGCCAGCGCGGGTTTCCCAAAATCTATAAGCTACGAGCCTGGGAAGCGCTGGTTAACGAACCGCGCTTTCAAACTCGTTGGCAGTGCCGGCTTCCTTGAGGTACTCGAGAGCCTTCTTGGAAGCTTCGACCAGAGCGCCGAAGGCTGCCGGTTCATGGATCGCCATGTCGGACAGAACCTTGCGGTCAACTTCGATGCCGGCCTTGTTGAGGCCATCGATGAAGCGGCCATAGGTCAGGCCGAATTCGCGGACAGCGGCATTGATGCGCTGAATCCACAGAGCGCGGAAATTCCGCTTCTTAACCTTGCGGTCGCGGGTGGCGTACTGCCTGGAACGATCGACGGCAGCCTTGGCTGCGCGGATCGTGTTCTTGCGGCGGCCGTAGAAGCCCTTGGCTGCCTTGAGGGTCTTGGTGTGCTTGGCGCGGGAAGTTACGCCCCGTTTTACGCGTGCCATGTCATGATCTCCTTAATGATCCAATCGCTCGACTAGTCTCAGAGACCGTTCGGCAGGTAGTTCTTGATAACCTTCTTGCCATCAGGTTCGGCAAGGATCATCGTTCCGCGCGCATCGCGGATGAACTTGTTGGACCGCTTGATCATGCCGTGGCGCTTGCCAGCGGCGGCTGCGACGACTTTGCCCGTTGCGGTGACCTTGAACCGCTTCTTGGCAGCCGATTTCGTCTTCATCTTGGGCATTTTGCTACTCCGTTCTTCTATAGAAACCAGCAGACGAGGCTGGTTCAAGCATTTAGAACGGCCACGGCATGCCCTGCCGGACCGTTCGGACGCGCGCTTATAACCGCAGTCGGCCAAAAGCGCAATGGGAAAGAAAGCATTGGGAATACCGGGTGCGAACGCCGGCCAGCCTCCTCGCAGGGCCCTTGGTGCGGCGCTTATTTCGGCGCCAGCACCATCATCATTTGGCGGCCTTCGAGCTTCGGCTCGGCTTCCACCTTGGCGATTTCCTGTGTGTCGTCCTTGACCTGAAGCAGGAGCTTCATGCCGAGTTCCTGGTGGGCCATTTCACGGCCGCGGAACTTCAGCGTCACCTTGACCTTGTCGCCATCCTCGAAGAAGCGGTTCATGGCCTTCATCTTCACATCGTAATCGTGCGTGTCGATGTTCGGGCGCATCTTGATTTCTTTGACTTCGACGATCTTCTGCTTCTTGCGAGCTTCGGCCGCTTTCTTCTGGTTCGCATATTTCAGCTTGCCGAGATCGAGGATCTTGCACACCGGCGGATCATTGTTCGGCGAGATTTCTACGAGATCCAGTCCCGCTTCCTCGGCCATGCGAAGGGCCTGGTCGGTCGGTACTGCACCGAGATTCTGGCCGTCGGCATCGATAAGCTGGACCCTGGGAACGCGAATTTCCCTATTGGAGCGCGGCCCCTCCTTGACGGGGGCATCGGCTTTGAACGGTCTGCGAATGGTCGTATTCTCCATATTGTTTCGGAACGCAAGCAACGCCTATTGCTTGCCCGGCCTTGAGGCCGACGGCAATGTCGTGATCGCTCGCACGAAGTCAATAGCACACCGCCATAGAAAAATCACCTGCTGTCGCGTGCCGCGAATCTGTTTTATAGCGCCGGAAACTCATAGCGAGGAGCCCGCCATGACAGACGCCGCAGACATGACCAGACCGAAGAGGATCATCGTCGGTTCCGGAGCGGAAGCACGGGAGATCGCCATTCTCCATCGGCCGGCGACCAGGAGGGGCGCGGCTGCGATCGTCTGGCTCGGCGGCTACCGCTCCGACATGTCCGGCACCAAGGCGATCGAACTCGATTCGCTGGCCAAGCGCCTTGGCCTCGCCGCGATCCGTTTCGACTATTCCGGCCACGGGGCTTCGGGAGGAGAATTCAGCAACGGCACGATCTCGCGCTGGCTTGAGGAGGCGGTCGCCGTTCTTGAAGACATCAAGCCGAAGCGCGTCCTTCTGGTGGGCTCGTCCATGGGCGCATGGATCGCACTCCGACTGGTGCAGGAGCTGGGAAGGCGCAAACGGGCGCCGGCCGTCATCGGCATCGTGCTCATCGCGCCGGCTCCGGATTTCACCGCCGAGCTCATCGAACCCAACCTCACTGAAGCGGAGCGCCGCTCGCTCGACGAGCGAGGCTATTTCGAGGAATATTCCGCCTACAGCCCCGAACCCAATGTCTATACCCGAGCCCTGATCGAGGACGGCCGCGAGAACCTGGTGATGACGGGCATCATCGAAACCGGCTGCCCCGTCCATATCCTACAGGGCATGAAGGACCCCGATGTGCCGTACAGGCACGCGCTGAAGCTTGTGGAATTCCTGCCGGCCGACGACGTGGTGCTGACGCTCATTCGCGACGGCGACCACCGGCTCTCACGCCCCCAGGATATCGAAAAGATCCTCGCCGCGACCACCGCCCTCATTAATGAATGATGAGAAATTGAGCTGCCGCTAAAATGCAGCACTTTAACCATAATTCCGGTCCGCACGCATTAATACTTCCGTAACGATTGACTCTCCGCCCGTTCCGCTCTTTAACTTTTCGTTAAGACTTGAGGGACGGGTCCATGATGAAAGCCTTGTCGGCGCGGCATGTTGCCGTGATCCTAGCATCTCTTCTTGCGCCTACGAGCGCTGCACTACCGGCATCGGGCGCAAGCGCCTCGATGATTACCGGCGGCAATACTTCACAGCCGATCGGTCATTACGAATTCTGCAAACAATATCCCAGCGAGTGCAATCAGCGCAGCCGCTCGACACCGCCGGCTAAGCTGAGTGCTCGCGGCTGGGCGACGGTGCGCAGCGTCAACTCCTCGGTCAATGCCCGTTATGTCGCGATGACCGACATGGAGATGTACGGACGCGAAGAGGTCTGGGCTTATCCGAAGGATGCCGCCGACTGCGAGGACTACGCCCTGCAGAAGCGCCGCGAGCTGATGCGGCGGGGCTTCTCACCCGCCGACGTGCTGATCACCGTGGTGCGCAAGCCCGATGGCGAAGGGCATGCGGTTCTGACCGTGCGAACCTCGGAAGGCGATTTCGTGCTCGATAATCTCGATAACCGGGTACGCCCCTGGTACGAGACGCCCTATACTTTCCTGAAGCGCCAGGCTTCCTTCAACAGCGGCCGCTGGGTCACCATCGAGAATGGCCGCGATGTCGTGGTCGGTGCGCTCCGCTAAGCCGATACCGATCATCGGAAATAAAAGACCGCCTGCGATCCACCCGATCGCAGGCATTTTTTGTTTGGGCGGGCTCGATTATGCCGCACCCGCGCCCGGCCCCTCGCTTAGGCTCGGTGCGTTCCTCGCTGCAATCGATTCACTGGATCGATTGCTCGGGCTTCGCCCGACCGCTCGTTGCCAGCCGCTCGCTTTAGGCTCGCGGCGTTCGCTGCTCAAAACGCTCCACCGGAGCGTTTTGCCGGCTGCGCCGTCGCAGCTCACCCATTCCCGATGATGATGCCGGCAGCGAGAACCAGCGAACCGCCGAACACGACCTGGAAAACCGCACGCATGAAAGGCGTCTCCATATAGCGGTTCTGGATGAAGGCAATCGCCCAGAGCTCGATGAAGACCACCAGCGCGGCGATTGCCGTTGCCGTCCAGAAATGCGGGATCAGATAGGGTAGCGCATGGCCGAGACCGCCGATTGCGGTCATGATGCCGGACGCAAAACCCCGCTTCACCGGAGAGCCTCGGCCGGAAATCTTGCCATCGTCATGTGCGGCCTCGGTGAACCCCATGGAAATGCCCGCACCGACAGACGCCGACAAGCCGATGAGGAAAGTGGACCAGGTGTCCTGCGTGGCGAAGGCGGYGGCAAAGATCGGGGCAAGCGTCGAGACGGAGCCGTCCATCAAGCCAGCCAGGCCCGGCTGTACATAGGTGAGGACGAACTGACGATGCGCCGCCTCGTCCTCCTCCTGCCGCACCTCTCCCGGCAGATGCTTCTCCTCGAGCATGCGGGCGATATCCTCGTGCCCCTGTTCGGCAAGCGCCAGATCCCCCAGCAGCTTGCGCGTCGAGGCGTCGGATACGCGCTTTGCCGCTTCGTTGTAAAACCGGTTGGCCTGAGCCTCCATAGCCTCGGCCTGCGCGCGCACCGTCTCCAGCGGCAGGTTCTTTCTCAGCCAATCTGGTTTGCGTTCATAGAAACCACGCACATGCTCACGCCGGATCAGCGGAATGCGCTCTCCGAAGCGGGCTCGGAACATCTCGATCAGCATGTTCTTGTGCGTTTGCTCTACCTCGGCCATGTCCTCGAAGACCTTTGCCGACGCGGGATAGCTTTCCCGCAATCCGTCCGCATAGCCGAGATAGATGCGGGCATCCTCCTCTTCCGAGGCGATCGCAAGCGCCAGGATTTCCTCCTCGCTCAAGGAATCGAAAGACCGTTTGGAATTGGGAAACAGGTGGCGCAGCATGAAAACCTCTTTTAGAATAATTCTAAATTAAAGCTTTGGAACAAAAATTCAAGACGAAAGCTGCGGACGGTGAAAGCCCGATGAAAAAACCATCCATTCCCGCAATTTCCGGAAAGAAATGACGTTTGCAGCGCAACAATTGCGATTTTTTACTTGCTCGCGGCGAAATGAAGGGATTAAGAGCGGCACGTTTGGCATCCGGGCTCTCGCACCAGAAAGGCTTACCCGTCATGAACCGCAGAAATTTCATTCGTCAGGCAGGTACGGCCGGCATGGGCGCCGCCGCCGCAAGTGTTCTGGCTGCCCCGGCCATCGCGCAGGAAAACCCGAAGATTACCTGGCGCTTGACCTCCTCGTTCCCGAAGAGCCTGGATATCATCTACGGTGCGGCGACTGAAATTGCCGAAAGCGTCAAGGAAGCCTCGGACGGCAATTTCGTCATTCAGAGCTTCGCGGCCGGCGAAATCGTGCCCGCGCTGCAGGCAGCTGATGCGGTGTCCGCGGGAACTGTCGAGATGGCGCACACCTGCTCGTACTATTATGTCGGTAAGGACCCGACCTTCGCGCTCGGCACGGCCATCCCCTTCGGCCTCAATGCGCGCCTCACCAACTCGTGGTTCTCAGTCGGCGGCGGCAACGAGCTGATCAACGAATTCCTCGCCAGCCACAATCTCTACGCCTTGCCCGCCGGCAATACCGGCGCTCAGATGGGCGGCTGGTTCCGCAAGGAGATCAACACGATCGACGATCTCAAGGGCCTGAAGATGCGCATCGCCGGCCTGACCGGCCAGGTGATGCAGAAGGTCGGCGTAACGCCGCAGCAGATCGCCGGCGGCGACGTCTATGCCGCGCTTGAAAAGGGCACGATCGACGCGACCGAGTTCGTCGGCCCCTATGACGATCACAAGCTCGGCTTCGTGAAAGTGGCCAAATACTACTATTATCCCGCCTGGTGGGAGGGCGGTCCGACGGTCCACGCCTTCTTTAATCTCGAGAAGTTCAACGCTCTTCCGAAGAGCTATCAGCGCATGCTGAAGGATGCCTGCGCCAGCGCCAACCAGAACATGCTCGCCCGTTACGACGCGCAGAACGCCACGGCTCTGAAGCAGCTCGTCGCGGAAGGTGCCGTGCTGAAGGCGTTCAACCAGGATATCCTGGACGTCTGCTACAAGGCGGCTCAGGAGACCTATGCGGAAATTTCCGCCGCCAATCCGGCCTTCAAGAAGATCTACGACCACCAGCAGGCCTTCAAGAAGGACGGTTATCTGTGGAACCAGATCGCCGAATATACTTACGACACGTTCATGATGATTCAGCAGCGCAACGGGACGCTGTAACGAAGCCGGCAACAGGCTCAACTTCTGCGCCTCCTCTCCCAAGCGGAGAGGAGGCTTTTTTGCGCACCCGCACGATGCGCCTCACGAATGGCATCCGAAGCAGGATAAAATCCTCACTCATATCGGGTTTAAATTCATAAGTTTGTCCGAGAATTTTCTTGCGATCCATACGCTTCCGGAAAATTAATTGCCGGCGAGGCGTTGATTATCCTCCAACGAAGCCTATATTCCTTTCATCGAAAATTGTGTGCGACCTTTGCCAACGAGCTGCGTGCTCAGTCAGATTTCCTCTCAAATGTCGATATAAGCGGACGGTATACTGTCCGTAATCTCTAGCGATTGGAAGGAAATCGTTATGAATACTGGCACTGTAAAGTGGTTCAACAGCACCAAGGGTTTCGGCTTTATTCAGCCCGATGACGGAACGACGGATGTTTTCGTTCACATTTCGGCTGTCGAACGCGCCGGCATGTCCTCGCTGAAGGACGGTCAGAAGATCTCCTACGAGATCGTTCGCGATCGCAAATCCGGCAAGAACGCGGCTGACAATCTGCGGGCTGAATAAGAATGTCGTTCGCCTCGCTGACCACGGATGTACTGGCAGCGAGCGCTTGAACGATGGGAACAGGTCGGGGTAACGCCCGGCCTTTTTGTTTTGCACCGGCGCGCCAGCCGGTATCCCAAGGAGGAGGCAATGAAGGCAAAGCTCCATGCCGTCGACGATGTCCTCGTACTCAAGGCAAGCCTGATGCGGACGGCCAATGGCGACCGTACCTGCCGGATCGTCGGCCTTCTTCCGGCTGCCGACAGCGGAGAGCGGCAGTACCGGGTTCGCTTCGGCAACGAAAACTTCGAACGGCGAATTCTGGCGAGCGACATCGACACGACCGCAACGATGATTCTCGCCCAGAAGGAGGACCCCTCCTCCACGGCCACGGATGGCCCATGGCTGAAGCCGGGAAGCATCCGTGTGAGCAAGTAAGTCAACTCTTGATGGATCTGGGAGCGATCATCCCCCGATGGAAAGGATAAAATTTGCAAGTTCTTGTCAGAGACAACAATGTCGAGCAGGCACTTCGTGTGCTGAAGAAGAAGATGCAGCGTGAGGGCATCTTTCGCGAAATGAAGGCGCGCAGCGCCTATGAAAAGCCGTCCGAGAAACGTGTGCGTGAAAAAGCGGAAGCCGTGCGGCGCTATCGCAAGCTCGCACGCAAAAAGGCGCAGCGCGAAGGCCTGCTGCCCGCACCGAAGAAAGCTGTTCGCACGCGCTAATCTTCCAGCTTCTCGCCCGGACATCATACCAGGAAGGAAGACATCATGACCGCCACCAAGAACGAATTCTTCAATCCCGCCAAGCTTTCCGCGCGCGACAAGGCAGCCGCCACAGACAGTACGGCCCGAGCCATCATTGCCGCGGAGACTTCACAGCGGCAGAAGAAAACGGAGAAGCTGAGACTGCTTCGGCTCGAACGCGAAGCCGCGCAGTCCTCCGATGCTTCGGCCCGGCCAAAAGGACGAAAAGCACCTGTGAGCCATTGAATCCGAAAGCCTGGAGTTTCTCCAGGCTTTCTTTCCATGGGCTGCAGCTCAGGCTGGCTGGAGCCTCTGTGAACGCGGTAGCGGCGGGAAAGCGAGTGCGATCGCCACCGCACCGAGCCCCACGAGGGCTGAGCCTATAAAGAGCCAATTGTAGTTCGCGAAATTATCGAAAGCCCAACCGCCCGCAAGCGGCCCGAAGGCCATGCCGATGCTCGACAGCATGGTGGCAGCCCCCAGCACCGTACCCAATATACGGGCGGCGAAATATTCTCCCGCCAGCACGGCATAGAGCGGCATGACCCCACCATAGGTGCCGCCGAAAATCACCGCCAGCACGTAGAACTGCGTCAGTTCGCTGACCATGGTATAGGCAGCGATGACGGCCGCCTGGATCAACAGGCCGGTGATCAGAACCGGCTTTACGCCGAGCTTGTCGGCAAGGAGGCCGAAGAGCACGCGGCCGCCGAGGCCGGCCGCACCTTCCACGCTGTAGATGCTGACGGCTGCCATCGGCCCTATGCCACAGAACATGGCGTAGCTCACCATATGGAAGATAGGGCCGGAATGGGCCGCACAGCAGGCGAAGAAGGTAAAGCCAAGGACCAGGAATTGCGGTGAGCGGAACACCCGCGACAGCGGCGGGCCCTCCGTCTGCGCGGCTGGCCGGATGGCTGCATCTTCCGCAACGGCTGCGGGCGGGTTACGCACGAACAATGCGGCGGGCAGCAGCAGGACCCACGCGCCGATACCGATCAGAAACATGGCGACACGCCAGTCGTCGTAAGCGCTGATCAGCCATCGGGCAAAGGGGGAGACTGTCATCGGCGCCATGCCCATGCCGGCGGAAACGAGCGACACGGCAAGACTGCGGTGCTCATCGAACCAGGACATGGTGATCGCGATCATCGGCGCGAAGAAGGCGCTTGCAGAGAGCCCCACGAGAACACCATAGGTAAGCTGGAAAGCAAGCAGGCTTTCGGCCCTGCTCGCCAGCACGAGTGCCAGCCCAAGCAACACCGAGCCGATCAGCACGACGATGCGCGCGCCGAAACGGTCGCTCATTGCGCCCCAGAAAAACCCTCCCAATCCCATGACGATGAAATTCRGCGTCATGGCGCTTGAAATCCCGGCCCGAGACCATTGCGTACCCGTGGCGACCGGTTCGAGAAAAATGGCCAGCGAAAACATCGTGCCGACGGCCACACAGCCCATCAGCGCACCGGCGGCGACAATGACCCAGCGATAAGACATACTCATGCCTGCTCTCCCATTGTGACGGAACCTTCCGGYAATGGGCGCTTTTCTTCCGCCWCCCATTGCCGCTCGTCCTTCAGGACGTTTGAGAGGGCTGCATTCCGACAGTGACTTTTATATTTTAACGAAAAGCCGAAAAAGGCACCGAACTATCAGACCGGAAGCCAAGTCGCCTGAACCTAGGCTATCCTGACACCTACCATAGGAGTTTCGCGACATTGCCATTGAATGAAAAATCGCTGATAGCCGCCCGGGACGAGCTGGTTGAAACTGCAGTGCGGTTCTTCTCCAGCGATCCGGCCGTCACCGGAATATTCCTTGGCGGATCGCTTGCAGCTGGGAGTGCCGATGCGTTTTCCGATATCGACATGAGGATCGTCGTGAAGCCCGATCGTCATAAACATTATGTCGATCAGCGCCGGGAGATTCCGAAGGCTTGGCCCGGCTTCCTGTTCAACGAGTGGGTTCCCGGCGCTCGGCATTGCGTCTCGCATTTTCGGCCGTTTGGAAAGATCGATATTTTCTATTACGACGCCAGCACGTTAGCTCCTTCACCCTGGTATCGACTGCCGATCAGGATATTGCACGACCCCGACGGGATCGTCGCTGAGCTCGTGGAGCATTCGCAAGGTTTATCCTTCAGCGTTTCCGAGGATGATATTGATTTTTCGATCAGCAAGGGCCTGGCCGCCGCTCACGAAACCTATCGGCGCGCCCAGCGCGGCGAGCTGTTCTATGCTCACTCGTTGCTCGACGAACTGCGCCAGCACATCATGCACGCCGACGATTGGCTTCATGATCGGACGCCTGAAACGACCGTAATGGCGAAGTTTGAACGGCGCGCGAGCCCTACAGTTCTCGCGGCCCTCAAATCGTCCTACGCCCCTTGTAAGGCGGAGGCCATTTTGCCCGCGCTCCGGCTACTGACAGGATTTTATCGGGGACAGTTGATGGAGCTGCACGGCAAGTTCGCTATATCCCGCAAACTCGCCTTCGACATCGAAGCATTGGATATCGTTCTGTCGCAAAACTCCTAGGCTCAAGGTTCGCGGGCTCCAAGGGCTGGCAACGTCAGTTGCTGCCGTCGTTCGGCCGGGGCTTGCCGACATTGGCATTGGTCGAGACCGTCTTGCCGTCCGGCGCCTGGCCGTAATAGGTACCGCCGAGGTGGCCGCCGGCGCTGGTGTTCTTCACCTGCCGCTCCGCCCGTTTCACGGCCTCACGCACGTCACTCTTGCTCATGTCGATCTCCAATTCCGTTTGGTGACAAAGGCGTAACCGAAGAGGCGCCGATAGGTTCCTCCTCCACACCTCGCGGCATGAAGCCATTCTCTCGCCCTTGACGAAACGATTTCCATTTTATATTTGGAAACGATCATTTCCAAATCCGCTCGTCCGATTCTCCATGACCGACATCACCCCCTCCATTCCCGCGCCGCGCCTGCCCGGACGCCCCCGTGAATTCGAGATGGAGGAGGCCTTGGACAAGGCGATCGTCGTCTTTTCCGAACGCGGCTATCACGCGGCTTCGATTTCGGAACTTACCGAGGCCATGGGGCTAACGGCCGGCAGTCTCTACAAGGCGTTCGGAGACAAGATGGCGATCTTTCTCGCCGCCTTCGACCGCTACAAACAGGTGCGCAACGGGCTTCTGGAACAGGAGCTTGTCGAGGGTAGCAGCGGTCGCGACAAGGTCTTCCGCATGCTGCGCTTCTATGCCGAAGCCTCTCATGGCGAATACGGCCGGCGCGGCTGCCTGGTGGTAGGCACCGCGATCGAGCTTGCAATTCTCGATGCGGAAGCCGCCGAACGCGTGAACCGCTCGATGGCCCGCAGCGAGGCGCTTTTTAACGCCATGATCCGCGAAGGCCAAGCAGACGGCTCCATTCGCGGCTCGCTGGATTCGAATGCTGCCGCTCGCCTTCTCCTCTCCGTCACACAGGGATTGAGGGTGCTTGGAAAGGCTGGGACGGACCGCGACCGCGCTCTTTCCGTGGCCGAAATGGCGATGAACATTCTCGATTGATTTCAACCTAATCCTTCCTCCCAAGGAGCTTTTCATGACAAGCAATTCGGCAACGATGGCCTCGCCGGCCACTTCCGCCATGTCGGCCGGCATGACCTTTCTCATGGCTGCGGCATGCGGCCTTATCGCCGCAAATCTCTATTATGCGCAGCCGCTCGCAGGTCCGATCGCCGCCTCGATCGGCCTGCCAACCCACGCGACCGGCCTCATCGTGACGCTGACCCAGATCGGTTACGGGCTCGGCCTGCTGCTGATCGTGCCGCTCGGAGATCTCCTCGAGAACCGGAGACTGATCCTGACGATGATCGGGATCGTCACGCTTGCACTTCTTGCGGCCRGCATTTCCTCCACGCCGCTGCCTTTCCTTGCAGCCTCGCTGGCGATCGGCCTTGCCTCGACGGCCGTGCAGATGATCGTTCCCTTCGCCGCCAATCTGGCGCCGGATGCCATGCGGGGCCGGGTCGTGGGCAATGTCATGAGCGGCCTCATGGTCGGCATCATGATGGCTCGTCCGGTCGCGAGCTTCATTTCCCGTTTCTCTTCCTGGCACACGGTCTTCTTCCTTTCGGCGGCAGTCATGATCCTGCTTGGTGCCGTTCTGGCCAGCAGGCTGCCGAAGCGGATGCCGCAGACGAAGCTCAGCTATGGGGGTCTTCTGGCTTCGATGGGCACGCTTGCCGCCACACAGCCTGTCCTGCGCCGCCGGGCTGCCTATCAGGCCTGCCAGTTCGCTGCCTTCAGCCTGTTCTGGACCGTCACTCCGCTGCTGCTTGCCGGCCCGGCCTTCAATCTCACCCAGGCAGGAATAGCGCTTTTCGCGCTTGCCGGCGTAGCAGGCGCCATTGCCTCACCCATTGCGGGACGGCTGGCCGACCGCGATCTCGGCAAGCCGGCGACGGCCTTGGGAATCGCCGCGGTCGCGATCGCCTTCCTCATCACGCATATCGCTCCTGAAGGCTCCACGTTGGCACTCGCTCTGCTGACCGCCGCCGCGATCCTCCTCGATTTCGGCGTCACGATGACATTGGTGATCGGCCAGAGGGCGATCTATGGGATCGGCGCCGAGCTTCGCAGTCGATTGAACGGCATATTCATGGCCACTTTCTTCTGCGGCGGGGCAATCGGCTCGGCGGTCGGCGCCTGGGCTTTTGCGGAAGGCGGCTGGCTTCTCGCCTCCTCCATCGGGCTTGCGCTGCCCGTCATCGCTCTTGTCTACTTCCTGACGGAACGGCGCTGACGACCTGACATGAACGGACCGGATCGCGTTCGGGGACGTCCTCGAACATGATCGAGGTCGAGAAGGCCGCGGCCTTTGCGGAAATATCCCGTCATCGCTTTATCAACCATGATGAGGTTCTCATGCGGCCGATCCTTCCTGTCTTCGCAACATTGCTGGCCAGCGTTGCTGCCAGTTTCCCAACCTTTGCAACCGAACCCGTGGGCGTCCGAAAGATCAGCGTGGTTTCGCCCGATCACGGCAGAGCGCTTGCGGTGACGGTTTGGTATCCTTCAAAAGGCGATGGCACACCCGTACTTGTTGGTGACAGCCGGGTTTTCGAAGGATCGCCGGCATCGAAAAATGCCTCCGCCAAAAGCGGCCGCTTTCCCCTGGTACTGCTCTCCCATGGCTCCGGCTCCCGCGCGGAAGGCATGGCATGGATCGCCACAAAGCTTGCCGAGGCGGGTTTCATCGTGGCCGGCCCCAACCATCCCGGCACCACGGGCGGCGATTCCACGCCGGCCGCCACGCCTAGAATCTGGGAACGAACGCAGGACATCTCGGATATCATCACTGCAATGATCGACGACGACCGATTTAAAACGCTGGTCGACAAGGAGCATATCGGCATTCTCGGGTTTTCGCTCGGCGGCGCCGCCGCGATGGAGCTTGCCGGGGCACGAGCCGATCTCGATGCCTATATCCGCTATTGCGACGACCATCCGTCGATGATGGATTGCCGCTGGTTTCGGGGCGGGCGCGGCTTTGCCGATGGAGAACAGGTCGAGGTCGAAAAATTCGATCTCCACAGCCTGGACAAGTCCCGCTTCGAACAATCGAACCGCGATCCGCGCATCGTTTCGGCGGTCGTAATCGATCCCGGTCTTGCCACAGTCTTCAAGCCGGAAAGCGTGWAGGCCATCGATATCCCGCTGACCCTCATCAATCTCGGCAGCGAAGGCCATATCCCGGTCGCGGTGCTTTCGGATGCCCTGGCGAAACAGGCGCCGACCGCCGCCTATGCGCAGGTGAACGTGTCCGACCATTTCAGCTTTCTGCCCGTCTGCAAGCCAGGCGCGGACGAGTTCCTGAAGTCCGTCGGCGAAGCCGATCCGATCTGTGAGGACACGGGCCGGCCGCGGGCCGATATTCATGAAGAACTCACCGGCCTCATAAGGCAGGCCTTCGAGCGAACGCTCAAACCCGAAAACTGAAAACCAACGCGTCAAGCGAGCCGCTTATAGAATAGGGTCGTGCCGCAGAAACCGCCCTGCGGCCACATGGCATAATCCGGGATGACGCCAACGCGTTCCCAGCCGAAGCGGGGGTAGATCTTTTCCGCGTCGCTGCCGGTCGCCGTATCCAATACCAGGAGCGAGCGGCCGCGCCGCACGGCTTCCAGCTCCACCGCCTCCATCAGCAATCGCGACAGACCGAGACCACGAGCCGAGCGGTGCACGAGGAGCTTCATGAGGTCGCCGCGATGCGGCTGGTTCGGTTTCGAGGCCAGACCCACCTGCACGGTGCCGACAATGCGGCCTTCCACCTCGGCGACAGCGAGGATCGTGACACCTCCTTCGACGCTATCGGCCACCTCCCTCCAATAGAAGGTGGCGTCGGAGGCTGAGAAGGGCAGCATGAAGCCAACCGAAGCGCCGCCATTAATGCAGTCCGAGAGAATTTCATTGAGATCGGAAACCGCTGCGCGGGCTTCTTCGGCATCGATGATACGTATGGTCGCCATTTTTGAAGTTCTTTCGGTAATGTTTCATCGGCCGCGGTCGAGGATCACCGCGTAACGGGCCGGTTTGTCAGATGGATTGTGGAAGTCGAAGGCGTCGCCGAGGTCCATATAAAGGCAATCGCCGGGATGGAGCGTGTGGATGACTCCCTCGAAGACCATCTCCAGAACGCCCTCGAAGAGCCAGACATGCTGGGTCATTACCCGGCTTTCCTCGCGGGGCGGAAAGCTGACGCGGGCATGAGGCGGAAACTCCACCTCGACGATATCGACCCGGCTCGCTGTGCCCGACGGAGAGACGGACCGGCGCAGATAGCCGGTATGCGGGTCGCGCCAGAGCTTCTGATCCGCTCTGCGGATGAGTGGTGAGCCCGCCGCCCCGTCGTCGGCGAAGAAGGCGGAGAGAGACAGGCCAAGCGCCTCACAGAGCCTTGCCAGGAGCGCAGCCGTCGGGCTTGCCTCAGCTCTCTCTATACGCGAGATCATCGCGCGGCTGACGCCGGAGCGCCGGGACAGCTCATCGAGCGTCAAGTCATGCCGGCTGCGCAGCGCCCTGATGCGCTCACCTATCGATCTGTCGAGGCCGTTATCCGTCGTATCCATTATTTGAGATTTACATTCTCTTATAATGGAGTCAAGCTGCCAGTACGATGTTCCGTTACGGCGTTTCGCGCATCCATGCCTGTGCCAAGGGCAGGTCCTGATCGGAAAGCATATGGCCGGCCTCGATGAAATGGCTGGTGAGCACCGTGCCGCTCTCCTTGAACCAATTCTCCAACCGGCGCGCTCCCGGCGCGGAGAGATCCTGTCTGCCGTTGACCATCAACACCGAAGCATTGGCCAGGTCGGCCTTTGGAACCTCATCAAGGACAAGCATGCCCCGGAACAGCATGGCGCTGCGAATAACACTCGGATAAAGCGCCATGAAAGCCGCGATGAAGTTGGCGCCGTTCGATAGGCCCATGAAGGTGAGCCGCTCCGGATCGAGCCTGTAGCCCTCGACCGCGCCCTCGATGAATGCCGCGAACGCGTCCGCCTCGGCACGGATATCCTGCTGATCGAAGCTCATCGCCGAGAACCGCCGGAACCAGCGTGCCGCGCCTTCTTCTGTCGCCCGCCCCCGCACGCCGAGAAGCGTGGCACGTGGCGCGATCCAATGGGCGAGCGGCATCAGGTCCGCTTCGCTGCCGCCGCTGCCATGCAGCAGCACGATGGTCTCCTCCCCCGGTTTGTCGGGCACGAAGAAGCGATGAACGAATGGCAGGTCGCGACGCGGCATACGCGGCTCGCCGGGCATGGAGAACTGCGGCAACAGCACCTGCAGATCCTGCGCGCGCTCTTCATCGCCCGGTGGAACGAAGAGCTTTTCACCGAGATGTCCCGGCTCCTCGTCGATCGCAAAGCCCGGCCCATCCGTCGCGAACTCGATCAAGACGCCGCCCGGCTCCCGCACATAGAGCGACGTGAAATACTTCCGGTCATGAAAATTCGTGGGCGAGGAATTGCGTTTCGAAAGCTCCGCCTCAGCCGCACGCACAGCCGCAATATCTGCCGCGCGAAACGCCACGTGATCGGCCGTGCCGGTTCCCGGAATACCGGGTACATAGCCCGAAGCATCGCGGACATCGACGGCATCGGTTTCGGAAACCAGCCGCTGCACCGTGCCGGCGACCAGCCCCGGCCTGTAGCCGAAACGCTGAATGAAAGCGGCAGTCTCTTCGGGCGTTTCCGTGAGAATCGTCACAGCCCGCAGCCGCTGGACAGCGAGGCCKTTATCACTCTCCGCAAAAGTTGCTTCTTCCCCGACCCCAACCAGCTTGACAATGATCCCGTCCGGGTCCTTCAGCCGCAGCACCGTTTCGCCGAATTCGTGYACCGGCCCTTCGACCGGCACCCGGTGCGTGATCGCCCGCGTCAACCATTCGCCGATCGAGCCCTGCGGCACCGTGAACGCGATCTCCGAAACCTGCCCGTTGCCGACCCGGCCAGATGCACCATCTTCCCAGACGAGGAAGGTGACGAGCGTTCCGGGCGAGGCATTTTCGTCGCCGTAGAAGAGGTGCAGCTGCTCCGCATCCTCGAAGCCGCCGCTGCGCTTCACGAGGTTCAGTCCGAGGAAGCCGACATAGAAATCGACATTGTCCTGCACCCGCCGCGTGATCAGCGTCACATGGTGAATGCCGGTGGCGGAGGTCGTCTGCTGGGCGTCATTCATGGGAAGGCTCCGAAGGGCATGCGGAACAAGTACACCGGCTTCCRCCATCGACAGGCAAAGGTCAAGCGGTCCGCCGCAATCGGCCGGGTCGATTTGCCCGCCAAAGCCTTCAATTTATCGCAAATGCCGCGAAGTTCCCGCTAGGCGCGGCCTTTGACCGCTGCTATATGCGCGAGCCATGAGCACCACTTCGCGCACGCCCCTCGACCATATCCGCAACTTCTCGATCGTGGCCCATATCGACCACGGCAAGTCGACCCTTGCCGACCGGCTGATCCAGTCCACGGGCGGCCTCGCCGAACGCGAGATGTCGGAACAGGTGCTGGACTCGATGGATATCGAGCGCGAGCGCGGCATCACCATCAAGGCCCAGACCGTGCGCCTGCACTACAAGGCGCAGAACGGTGAGACCTATATCCTGAACCTCATCGACACGCCCGGCCACGTCGATTTCGCCTACGAGGTCTCCCGCTCGCTTTCGGCTTGCGAAGGTTCTCTGCTCGTGGTCGATGCCTCCCAGGGGGTCGAGGCACAGACGCTCGCCAATGTCTACCAGGCGATCGACAACAACCACGAGCTGGTCACCGTCCTCAACAAGATCGACCTGCCGGCCGCCGAACCCGATCGCATCAAGGAACAGATCGAGGAAGTGATCGGCATCGACGCCTCCGACGCCGTGCTGATATCGGCCAAGACCGGTCTCGGCATTCCCGACGTGCTGGAAGCCATCGTCCACAAGCTGCCTGCGCCCAAGAGCGCGGAAGGCGAAAAGGGACCGCTGAAAGCCCTGCTCGTCGACAGCTGGTACGATACCTATCTCGGCGTCATGGTTCTGGTGCGGGTCATCGACGGCGTGCTGACCAAGGGCCAGCAGATCCGCATGATGGGCACCGGCGCCAAATATACAGTCGAACGCGTCGGCGTGCTGACCCCGAAGATGGTGAATGTCGACAGCCTCGCCCCCGGCGAGATCGGCTTCATCACCGCCTCGATCAAGGAAGTGGCCGATACCCGCGTCGGCGACACGATCACCGACGACAAGCGGCCGACGGCCGAAGCCCTTCCCGGCTTCAAACCGGCCCAGCCGGTGGTCTTCTGCGGCCTCTTCCCGGTCGATGCGGCCGACTTCGAGGACCTGMGCGCCGCCATGGGCAAACTGCGTCTGAACGACGCCTCCTTCTCCTTCGAGATGGAAAGCTCGGCGGCACTCGGCTTCGGCTTCCGCTGCGGCTTCCTCGGCCTGCTTCACCTCGAAATCATCCAGGAGCGGCTGGAGCGCGAGTTCAATCTCGATCTCGTCGCCACGGCGCCTTCCGTCGTCTACCAGATGACGCTGACCGACGGCTCCGAAAAAGAGCTGCACAACCCGGCCGACATGCCGGACGTCGTCAAGATCGACGAAATCCGCGAGCCCTGGATCAAGGCGACGATCATGACGCCGGACGAATATCTCGGCGGCATCCTGAAGCTCTGCCAGGATCGTCGTGGCATCCAGACCGAGCTCACCTATGTGGGTAATCGCGCGATGATCACCTATGAGTTGCCGCTCAATGAAGTGGTCTTCGACTTCTACGACCGGCTGAAGTCGATCTCCAAGGGCTATGCCTCTTTCGACTACAACATCATGGATTACCGCGCAGGCGACCTCGTGAAGATGTCGATCCTGGTCAACGGCGATCCGGTGGATGCGCTTTCCATGCTCGTTCACCGCTCGGCAGCGGACCGGCGCGGGCGCGGCATGTGCGAGAAGCTGAAGGAACTCATTCCGCCGCACATGTTCCAGATCCCGATCCAGGCAGCGATCGGCGGCAAGGTCATCRCCCGCGAGACCGTCAGGGCGCTCCGCAAGGACGTGACGGCCAAGTGCTACGGCGGCGACGCCACCCGCAAGCGCAAGCTTCTGGAAAAGCAGAAGGAAGGCAAGAAGCGCATGCGGCAGTTCGGCAAGGTCGAAATCCCGCAGGAAGCCTTCATCGCGGCGCTCAAGATGGGCGATGAGTGATTTTCAGACCGTATTCGCCAGGATAGGACTGCCCATCAGCTCGCCTTGCGGTGACGCGGACGGGCCGCCTTAGCCGTCTTGCGGAAATCCTGAACCGGTGCCGGATGGCCGACGTGATAGCCCTGCGCATAGTCGATGCGCAGCTCGCGAACCAGTGCCAGCTGGCCTTCGGTCTCGACACCTTCGACGAGGATCTTCGGGCCGCGATTGCGGACGAGGTCGACGATATCCTGAAGCATCGCCCTGCCCCGAGGCGCGGAACCGTCATGCAGGAAGGAGCGGTCGATCTTCACGATATCGAACTCGATCAGCCGCAGCCATGACAATCCCGCAAAGCCGGTGCCGAAGTCATCCAGCCATATCTGGATTCCCAGTGTTTTCAGGTCGCTGATGCAGCGCAACACATCGGAATGCATCTCCATCTCAAGCCCTTCGGTGATCTCAAGTGCGAGCCTGCTGCCGGATACCCCCGTTTCATAGAGGATAGCCGCCACGCTCGCGGCGAAGCCGGGCATCTTAAGCTGGATCGGCGAGACATTGACGCTTGCCACTTCCACGTGATTTTCCGCGAGGAGGTCAAGACAAACCGTCCGTATGACCCAGCGGCCGAGATCCGTGATCAGGCCTGTCCGCTCGGCGATCGGTATGAAAAGGCTCGGAGGAACGGCGACACCATCCAGCGTCTTGAGGCGCATGAGTGCCTCGACGGCATCGCGCCTTCCGGAAACCATGTCCTCGATCGGCTGATAAACAAGCGACACCAGGCCCTGGTCGACCGCGATCTTCAGGAGCGCCGCGATATTCTCCGTTTCGTCGCTGTTATTGGGGTCGTTCGGATCGAACAGGCGCACGCAGTTGCGGCCGCTGGCCTTGGCGCTGTAAAGCGCCCGGTCGGCCTCGTGGATGATCTTCTCGAGTTTCGCCCCTGCCTGATCCCTGGTGAAGGCCGCGCCGACACTCACGGTCACGACCGAGGTGCCATCGCGACGCTCCTTGTGATGAACCCTCAATTGCTCGACGGTGAAGCGAATTCCTTCGGCAAGTGCGGCAACCTCTTCCCTGCTGTCGATCTGCGCCAGCACGATGAATTCCTCGCCGCCGTAACGGCCGATCGAACCGCCATAAGGTTCGATCGCCTGCTTAATCGTGGTGGCGACGTCGACCAGGCACCGGTCGCCCTCCTGGTGGCCATATCCATCATTGTACTTCTTGAAGAAATCCACATCGACGAGGATGGCGGCAAAGCCGCGACCATTTCCCTGCCACTCATTCCAGTAATACCGGAGCCGCTGATCCACCGCGCGGCGATTTTCCAGGCCCGTCAGGTAATCGGTATTCGACATCCTGAGCAGAGCTTCACCTCTTTCATTGGCTTCTCTCTGCTGCGTCTTCGCCTCCAGCGCATTCARGAAAACGTTGTAACGCTCCTCATTCAGCTTCCAGTTCACATAGGAGGTGAAGATGAAACAGGAGACGTAGAACGTAGCGAAGGCAAATGCGTAATTGTCCGACGGCCAGAACGCCGGCAGGGATGCCAGGAAGATTGCCAGCACCGCGCCTGAGGTTGCCACGGAAAGGCTGAACCTGAAGCTGAAGAACAGGTTCGCCCCCATCATGAAGATGGCGCCGAATATCATGTAATAGGAGAGGCTCTCCGTATAGGCAGTTTGAAGCGTCGGCAGGACCCAGGCAGCATATCCCATGACAAGCGCCACCGCGCAGGTGCGATTGAGCCAGGTTATGCCCACACCGAAACGGACCTGTGCCTCGATCACGGCGAGAGCGAGACCACCGACCGTCAGGCGGGTGGCAACGGTGTAGATCGCGACATCAGGGGTCAGTACGATGTCRGCCGCCCAGAACAGCACATATATGATGATCGCGATCCACAGGCCGTGACGAGTCGCGGTCCTGCGCGCCGCCTCGCCGTCGCGCCTGTAAAGGTCACGAAGCTCGCCGGCCGTCGGCCTCGGCGATGTCTTTTGCAGATCGGTTTCGACCGTCTCGGCAAATATGTGCTTCATGCACGTCCCATCCGCTCGCATTCCACGGGACGGGCAGACCTGCCCCGCCTTGGGAATCCTGTTACGCGCCCGCATGTCGATGACCCTCCTCGGATCAGCCAAGCGACGGGCCGGACTACCCGGCGAAAGTAAGGGGGAGGGCTGTTAAATCTTGATAAATTTCAATCGGAAAGCTCACCGTTAATCCTGTTTAAGGAAATCGATGGTTAATAAAAGGTTTAAGCAATATGATTTAGTTTATGGGCTGTGCGCACGGAAAACGCGAGCGTGCCCTAATCATTTGAGCATCAATTGAAACTCGGGGTATTTCACATGACTCAATTGAAAGTAGAATTCGACGGCCATAGCCTCATCACGCCTTCGGCGATCGCAAGCGAGCTGGGGGCCGCGAAGGGCGAATTTTTCGAAGATCATCTAGCCATCGGAAAAGGGGAGCTCGCGCTCCTGCTCGAGTTGGCAGACCAGCAGTTCAAACATGGCGAAGACCCGGTCAAGATCATCGACCGCGTCACTTTTTCCCTTCATGAAATCCGCAACAAGTTCCATCCCCGCGTCTGGCAGGAACTTGTTCCCTTCGTGCAGAACCATCCGGTCTCGTCGTTCTTCCTGGAAGACCCGCTGACCCGCTGGTCATTCGAAAAACCGAGAGGATATTCCGGCGACGCGACATTGATGGACCTCATCTACCAGCATGAAAGCGTCGCCGATCAGGTGGCCAAGGCTTCCACACTCGGCAAGGCTCTTTACGAATACACGAGCGTCGCTCCCTCTTCGGTCGCCGCCCGGGACCGGAAAGACATATTGGCGCGACATGTGGACGAGGTGGCCGCAGCAAACGGACCGGAAACAGAGGTTCTAAGCATCGCGGCGGGGCACCTGCGCGAGGCTGCCCAATCCGTCGCATTGCGGGAAAAGGCGCTCAAGCGCTGGGTCGCCCTCGACCAGGATCCGCTTAGTGTCGGGACGATCGCCCGCAATTTCCAGGGAACTGCCGTCGAGACTATCGACGGCTCGGTGCGTTCGCTTCTGGCGGGCCGCCAGAAACCCGGCCAGTTCGACCTCGTCTACGCTTCAGGGCTCTATGACTATCTGATCGACAAGGTCGCCATCAAACTGACGCAGCGCTGCCTGGAAATGCTGAAGCCCAACGGCGTCTTTCTGTTCGCCAACTTCGCCAATCCCATCGCCGTCGACGGCTATATGGAAACCTTCATGAACTGGCCCCTCCTCCTCCGCTCGGAGGCGGATATGTGGAAGATCATCCATGCCAGTACGGACGGGCAGGATTTCGAATCCAAAATATTCTTCGGGAAGCACAAATACATCGTCTACGCAGCCCTGCGCAAACGAGCCTAAGCGACTGACGACACCACTCGTCAGCCCGTGAACCAGGGGAGGCCGCAACCAAAACCTCAGGGGATAGGTTGCGGCCTCCCGGTCGTTTCAATTCCGGATCGCATCTTGCCGCCGGCGGCTAGCTGCCTTTTGTCCCTTCCGCCGAAATCTGCTTAAGCGGGGCGCGGCTCAGCTCGTTGCCGGCGGCGATGGCCTTGCGCAGCAGCCGCATGAACTCTTCCACCTCCTCCTTCGTCAGACCTCGCAGCATGACCCGCTGGGCCGCCTCCACGGCCGGCGTGATCCCCTGAAGGGCCCGCATCCCCTCCTCAGTGATCCGAAGTTCGCGTGCCCGCCGGTCCCGACTGCTCGGGTTGCGCACCAGCAGGCCCTTCTGCACCAGCCTATCCACCACGCCTGTGATGGTCGTGCGGTCATAGGCGATCAACCCCGCAAGGGTTATCTGATCTATCCCCTGGTTCATGCCGATAGCCGAAAGCGCGGCATATTG
This sequence comes from Rhizobium sp. LCM 4573, assembly GCF_001854865.1. Classification (GTDB taxonomy): domain Bacteria; phylum Pseudomonadota; class Alphaproteobacteria; order Rhizobiales; family Rhizobiaceae; genus Neorhizobium. The sequence continues at coordinate 73,911 of NZ_MDDW01000013.1, forward strand.
CACTGGCGTGAGATCATAACCGGCTGCTTCGACCTCCGCATGGAAGACCGCCACCGCGATCTGCTGGAACCGTCGGGCCAGGTGGCCCGGCATGTCGTTGTTGTCTCTCACGCTGTTCTCCCACACCACATTTCTTGACAGTATACTGATAATCAGCATACTGATCAATAACAGGCGCCGGCATCATGCGCCCGCCAGCGGGGCGCTACCTAGGTTACCGGAGGTCGGGCCGTCGATACGGCGTCCGGAAATCATGAAAGCCGGGAGCGGTCGTAACCGTCCGCCCTAAGCCTTCGGCATAAGCGGAGGAGATAATCATGCAGTTCCATCTCGATGGATATGAGCCCGGAGATCCCGAAATCTTCGATTCGGCGGAGCGATATGGCAAATCCGGGACCGAAGGCCCGCTTCCCAAAGAAATCGATATACTGATTGTCGGCTGCGGGCCGGCAGGCCTGACGCTCGCCGCGCAACTATCCGCGTTTCCCGAAATCAAGACCTGCATCGTCGACCAGAAATCCGAGCGCCTGCTTCGCGGCCAGGCCGATGGCGTCGCCTGCCGCACGATGGAAATGTTCGAGGCCTTCGGATTTGCCGAGCGCGTGCTGAAGGAGGCCTATTGGGTCAACGAGACGACCTTCTGGAAGCCGGACGAGAGGCAGCGCGACAAGATCATCCGCAGCGGCAGGATCCAGGACACCGAAGACGGGCTTTCCGAATTCCCGCATGTCATATTGAATCAGGCGCGGGTCCACGATTTTTTTCTGGATGTCATGCGCAAGTCGCCCACAAAACTCGAACCCCATTATGCGCGGCGCCTGCTCGACATCGAGATAGATCCGGCGGCATCGTCGGATCCGGCTTCCTACCCGGTAACAGTCCGGCTCGAGCGCCTGGACCCATCGCACGAAGGCGAGATCGAAACGGTGAAGGCCCGATACGTGGTCGGCTGCGATGGCGCGCGCAGCACGGTGCGCAAGTCCATTGGCCGCATCCTCCATGGCGATTCCGCCAACCATGCCTGGGGTGTCATGGATGTGCTCGCCGTCACCGATTTCCCCGATATCCGCCTCAAGTCCTTGATACAGTCTGCAGGCGAAGGCAGCATCGTGCTCATCCCGCGCGAGGGCGGCTATCTCGTCCGCATCTATGTCGAACTCGACAAGCTCGATCAGGGTGAGAGGGTCTCCAACCGCAACATAAACTCCGACTACCTGATTGCGGCCGCCCAGCGGATTCTCAAACCCTATACGCTGGAGGTGAAGGAGATCGCCTGGTGGTCGGTCTACGAGATCGGCCAGCGCCTCTGCGACAAGTTCGACGACGTGCCGGAAGAGGAAACCGGAGAACGCCTGCCTCGCGTGTTCATCGCCGGCGATGCCTGCCATACGCATAGCCCGAAAGCCGGCCAGGGCATGAACGTTTCCATGCAGGACAGTTTCAATCTCGGCTGGAAGCTGGCCTCGGTCCTTCGAAACCGATGCGCGCCATCCCTGCTGCATACCTATTCCGCGGAGCGTCAGGCGATCGCCGGAGAGTTGATCGACTTCGATCGCGAATGGGCGGCGATCCTCAGTGCTTCCTCGAAAGACAGGGAAGCCGATGCTGCCGAAACACAAAACTATTTCGTCCGGCACGGGCGCTATACGGCCGGAACGGCAACCCGTTACCGTAACTCGGTCATCATCGCCGAATCGGCCCACCAGCAACTCGCCACCGGGTTTACGATCGGCATGCGGTTTCATTCCGCGCCCGTCATCCGGCTGGCAGACGCCAAGCCGGTTCAGCTCGGTCACACGATCAAGGCGGACGGCCGATGGCGCATCTTTGCCTTTGCGGGTGCGGAGTATCCCACCGCGCCCGCTTCCGGCATTCGGGCACTTTGCGAATTCCTTGCCGAATCCGCGGAATCTCCCGTCAGAAGATACACTCCGGCGGGTGCGGACGGAGACTCGGTGATTGATGTGCGTGCCGTTTTCCAGCAAGGGCACCGAGAGCTTGCTGTGGAGAACATGCCCGCTTTCCTATTGCCTCGGAAAGGCCGTCACGGACTTGTCGACTACGAGAAGATGTTTTGCCCCGACATCAAGGGAGGCAACATTTTCGACATGCGCGGTATAGACCGCCAGCAGGGCTGCATGGCCATCGTGCGGCCGGACCAGTATGTCGCGCATGTTCTTCCACTTAACGGTTTTGGAGAACTTACCGCATTTTTCGATGGCTTCATGCTGCGACAGGGCTAAAGCCCGAAGCAAAGGTGAGCGGATGCACGGCCACCTTACGCATGAAAGGGCTGAGCGCGTGCCCAGCCCTTTCGGAACATCAGAACGTGCGGCTGAGCTTGGCATCCACCGAATGGCTGTTGCCGCCGCGCACGGCGAAGAACAGGAAGATCGCCGCCCAGAGGATGGATTTTTCCGCACCGCCGAGGCCTTCTCCCCGCACCACACCGTGGAAATAGACCGTCACCAGCAGCACGATCATCGCCGCAAAGGAAGCAGGCCGAGTGAAAAGGCCGATCGCAACCAGAATGCCGCCGAAGAATTCGGTCGCCGCCAGCAGCGGCGACCAGAAGACACCCGGGTAGAAGCCCAGCCCCTCGACCATCCCCACAGCACCGAAGGGGTTCATGATCTTGCCGAAACCATGGGTAACGAGCAATACGCCGGCGGCCACGCGCAGGATGGTCTCAACGATTTCCTGGGTGGAGCTGTAGACCGGCGCCAGGGCCGGTACGATAAAACGGGAACGGGAGCTGTTTTCAAATGCCATGAGAGCCTCTTTGATTTGCAGAGATATGTTGTCGCGGTGCACAATGACGCAAGAACGCAAACTGTCGAGATCGCACGGTTCAAAACTTGACTTTGCGGTGTGACATTTTCGTGAGACGAATACCGGGGTAGAGGAAAGACGATTCCCATGGAAAAACCGCGCATTACCATTCTCTACTGCACCCAGTGCAACTGGCTGCTGCGCGCCGGCTGGATGGCGCAGGAACTGCTGCAGACCTTTTCCGACAGTCTCGGCGAGGTGGCGCTCATTCCGGGCACCGGCGGCAATTTCGAGATCAGGCTCGATGGGGAACTCATCTGGGAGCGCAAGCGCGACGGCGGCTTTCCCGGACCGAAGGAGTTGAAGCAACGGGTGCGCGACGTGATCGATCCCGAGCGCGATCTCGGCCATCTCGATCGAAAATCGGCTGAAAAAGACGAGAACTGAGGCGACACCGGAAGGACCGGAGAGGCTTTTTTCATCCCTGACACAGAAACTTCAAAAAGTCGGTTGACAGGGAAGTTTAGCCCCCTTACATGCCTCTCCGTCGCCCAGATGGCGGAATTGGTAGACGCGCAGGTTTCAGGTACCTGTGCCGCGAGGCGTGGAGGTTCGAGTCCTCTTCTGGGCACCATTCCAGTTTGATCACTACCAGGATCAAGCAATTTCTCTCCCAAAATTCGAGTTTTCGACTTGACTTGGCCGAAGGTTGCGGACCTTCAGCGGCCCAAGAGCGCCGATGGACGTTTCGGCGGACTCTGATCTTTTGCCCATGCCTGGGCGTTCGCGTCATTAGATATTCACGCTCACTACACGTCCCTGTCATCGATTGGGCCTAGTACCTGCGCCGATCAAACGGTCGCCCGCACCCAATCTGGAGACATGCGATGAAACGCAACTGGTTGCTTTCCACCCTTACCGCCGGCACGCTTGCCCTGRCTGCGACATCGAGCCTTGCCGYGCCTGTGAAGTTCGAATTCTGGTATGGCCTCAGCGGCGATCTCAGCGAACGAATCCAGGACATGTGCAAGGCCTTCAACGCCTCGCAACAGGATTACGAGATCGTCTGCGTCAGCCAGGAAACCTACGAGAACAATCTGCAGAATACGATCGCCGCCTTCCGCGCCAGGAAGCAGCCGGCCGTCACGCAGATCTCCGACGGCGGCACGCTCGATCTGATGCTGTCCGGTGCGTACATGCCGGTTCGCGAGCTGATGGAAAAGAATGGCTACCAGATCGACTGGAACAACTATTTCTCCGGCATCGCGTCCTACTATTCCTCGCCGAAGGGCGAACTGCTCTCCATGCCGTTCAATTCTTCCACGGCGATGATCTATTATAACACGGACGCGCTGAAGGCCGTCGGCTTCGAGGGTCTGCCGAAGACCTGGAGCGAAGTAGAGAAGGTCGCGCGCGACATGAAGGCGAAGGGCTATGATTGCCCGGTCGCCTTCGATCCGACCGGTGTGTGGCAGTGGTTCGAGCAGTTTTCCGCCATTCATAACCAGCCAATCGCCACCAAGGGCAACGGCTATGAAGGCCTCGATGCCGAAGTGACCTTCAACAAGACCAAGTTCGTTGACCAGCTGACCTGGATCAAGAAGATGTATGACGAGGGTCTCTTCGTAAACAAGAGCAAGGCAGTCGGCGAAACCGCCAACGATGCTTTCGTCAACGGCAAGTGCCAGATCACCAGCTCATCCATCGCCGACCACGGCACCTTCGGCAAGCAGGCCRTCAAGGGCATGCATTGGGAAGTCGCCATGCTGCCGATGCTCGACGGTTTCACCCGCACCAATTCGCTGGTCGGCGGCGCTTCTCTCTGGACGCTGAAGGGCAAGTCCGAGGAAGAGTACAAGGGCGTTGCGGCATTCTTCAACTTCCTCGCCCAGCCGGACCAGGCAGAATGGTGGTCGACGGTCACGGGCTACATCCCCGTCACCAATACCGGCTTCCAGGCCATGAAGGCCAAGGGCTTCTACGACAACGCTCCCTATAAGGGCCGCGAACTGGCCATTGAAAGCCTGACGGCCACCCCGCCAACCGAATATACCCGCGGCGTGCGGCTCGGCAATTTCAACGCCATCCGCAAGGAACTCGGCGACGCGATGCAGGCGGTGCTCTTCAACGACAAGCCGGTACAGCAGGCGCTCGACGATGCGGCCGCGCGGAGCAACGAAATCCTCCGGCGCTTCGAAAAGACCTACAAGGGCGCGAGCCTCAACTGATGCGATTACGGAGCGGGCGGACCTTATGGTTCCGCCCGCTCTCGTGCTTCACGTCATTGCGGATTGATTATCGATGGAACGACGCGCCCATTATCGCAACCGGATCCTGCCGTGGCTGCTGATAGCCCCGCAGCTTATTCTGGTCCTGGTCTTCTTTTATTGGCCCACTTCGCAGGCCCTCTACTGGGCATTTACCCTGGAGCAAGCCTGGGGCGGCGGCAATGAATGGGTCGGCTTCGACAATTTCATGGGCGTCTTCGGCGATGGGCGCTACTGGTCGACGGTGGGCCGAAGCGCGGTTTATGCGATATCGGCTACCGCCATCTCGATGGGAATCGCTCTCGTGCTGGCGCTTTTCGTCGATCGCGGACTCAAGGGCACCAAGCTCTTCCAGTCCGTCTTCATCTGGCCCTATGCGCTAGCCGCGCCGGTAGTCGGCGTTGCGTTCCGCTTCATCTTCTCGCCGCAAGCGGGCATGATCGGCTCGCTGAACCGGATCTGGCCGGGCATATGGGATCCCGCCACCAATGGCCTGCATGCGCTGATCATGGTGATCATTTCCCATGCCTGGCTCAGCATCGGCTACAATTTCGTCTTCTTTCTCGCCGCGCTGCAGATGATACCGCGATCGATCGCCGAAGCCGGCGCCATGGACGGCGCCCGGCCCGCCCGCCGCATGCTCGACCTGCAGCTTCCGCTGATCGCACCCACCACCTTCTTCCTGCTGATCATGAACATCATCTCCACCTTCACCGACAGCTTCGGACTGATCGACACGATGACGGAAGGCGGGCCGATCGGCAGCACGGAGGTCATGGTCTACAAGATCTACTACGACGGCTTCAAAAGCCTCGATTATTCCGGCGCCGCCGCCCAATCGATCGTTCTGATGCTGATCGTGATCACGCTGACCTTCGTGCAGTTCAAATGGGTCGAGCGCCGCATCCATTACACGTGAGTTTCATTCATGATCGAGCGTTCCTCCCTTTTCGACTTCGTTACCTACGCCGTCATGGTGCTGGGCCTGGTGATCATCATCACTCCGTTCTGGATCGTGCTGGTTGCCGCATCGCTATCGCTGCCCGAAGTGGCGCGGGTGCCGCTCACGCTGTGGCCAAGCTCCCATCTTATGGAAAATCTGTCTGCCGCCTGGAGCCGCGCCGATCTCGGCCCGAAGCTCGTCAACACGCTGATCGTCGCAGCGGGCGTGACCATCGGCAAGATCACCATCGCCGCCCTCTCAGCCTTCTCGATCGTGTTCTTCAACTATCGCGCCCGGATGCTCTGCTTCTGGCTGATCTTCCTGACGCTCATGCTGCCGCTGGAAGTCCGCATCGTGCCGACCTATTCGATCGCGGCCAACGCGCTCCTGCCGTTCCAAACGTTACTTGATGCGACCGGCATCACCTCGCTCATCGAGGCGATCGCAGGCATCCGCATCGAGCTGAACTGGAACCTGCTCAACTCCTACACGGGCCTCATCCTGCCGCTGATCGCCACCGCGACCGGAACCTTCCTTTACCGGCAATTCTTCATGACTATTCCCGACGAACTGGTGGAGGCATCGAAGATGGACGGTTCCGGCCCGATGCGCTTCTTCTTCGAAGTGCTCATCCCGCTTTCACGCACGAACATGCTGGCGCTCGCCACCATCATGTTCGTCTCGTCGTGGAACCAGTATCTCTGGCCGCTGCTGGTCACCACCGACCGGCCGAATTACGGCACGGTGGTGATGGAGTTGAAGGCGCTCATTCCCGCCCAGAACGGCACGCCCGACTGGAATGTAACCATGGCCGGGGCACTGCTCGTGATGCTTCCCCCTCTCCTGGTCGTCGCATTCATGCAGCGCTGGTTCGTGCGCGGCCTCATCACCAAAGACAAGTGATCGGATGAACCCATGACAGCCATCAGCATCAGAAACGTCAAGAAGCGATACGGCAAGCTCGACATCATTCACGGCGTCGACCTCGAAATCGAGGCCGGCGAGTTCATCGTCATCCTCGGCCCTTCCGGCTGCGGCAAGTCGACCCTGTTGCGGATGATCGCGGGCCTGGAGGAGATCACCGCCGGCGAGATCGCCATCGAAGACCGCGTGGTCAATCAACTGGAGCCGCGCGAACGGGGCTGTGCCATGGTGTTCCAGAACTATGCGCTCTATCCGCACATGACGGTCGCCGGCAACATCGGCTATGCGCTGAAGGTCGCCGGCATGCCGAAACCCCAGCGTGAAGAGCGCGTCATGAAAGTCGCGAAATCGGTGGGATTGGAGAACCTCCTCAGCCGCCGGCCGGGTGAGCTTYCCGGCGGTCAGCGGCAGCGCGTCGCCATGGCCCGCGCCATGGTTCGCGAACCGAAAGTGTTCCTCTTCGACGAACCGTTCTCCAATCTCGATGCCAAGCTTAGGGTAGCGATGCGCGGCGAAGTGCGGCGGCTGCACCGCCAGCTTGGCGTCACATCGATCTTCGTCACCCACGACCAGACGGAGGCAATGACGCTGGCCGACCGGCTCGTGATCATGAATGGCGGGCATGTGGAGCAGGTTGGTAAACCGTCGGAAATCTACAACCGCCCCGTCAGCCGCTTCGTCGCCGACTTCATAGGTTCGCCGGCGATGAACCTTCTGGAAGGCGAATTCGACGCCGAAGGTCATTTCGTGCACGGCCAGGGCGGCAGGATCGCGGTCAGTTCGCTCAACGGTCAGCGGGTGCCGGGACGCAAGATCGTTCTCGGCATTCGTCCCGAATCCATCAAGCGGGCAATCGGTCCGCAGGCCGGCGCTATTCCGGGCGTTGTGGATTACGTGGAGGAGCTCGGCGGTTCGCGCCTTATTCATGCGGAAGTCAGCGGCAACCGCCTCGTCGCTCTCGATACCGACACTGAAGAACTTTCATCCGGCACCCCCGTTCACTTCACCTTCGAAGATGCGCTGCATGCCTTCTCCGTGGAAGACGGGAAGCGGATCGACATTCACCCGGCTTAAGCAAACACGATCGGAGAACATCATGGGCAATCTCATTTCCACCGGCTTCAACTCCGGTTCCGTCGACGGCGAACTCGACAGCCTTGCCGAAGACCTGCGCCGCCTCGCCGACATGGGCGTGGAGACGGTCGAGCTCGGCTTGACGAGCATCGACCTCATCAGTGGCGGCCGCATCATCGCCGAACGGGCAGACCGGCTCGCGGAACTCGTGAAGCAGTTTCCCTTCCGCTACACGGTGCACGGGCTCGTCTCTTCGAATTTCATGGATCCGGTCACGCAGCCATACCAGATCGCTGCCGCCAAGGCCCTGATCGAGGTCTGCGACCGCATCGACGCCCGTGTAATCGTGCAGCACGGCGGCTGCCTCAGGGCCGACCAGATCGCCGAACGTGCGGGGGCAGACGAGCGCGAGCGCGAGGCGCTGGTGGAAGTCGCCGATTTCGCCAAGCGCTACGGCGTACGTGTCGCGCTCGAGAACATCTTCACCACCGAACCCGGCCAGTATCGCCAGACGCCGGCTCAAGTCGCCGAGACCGTCAAGGCGGTCAATCACTCCAACCTTGTGGCACTCATCGATTTCAGCCACGCCTATATCGAATCCACCTATCGAGGCCTGGATTTCCGGGAAGAGCTTCGCGCCATGGCGCCTGTCACCGGCCATCTGCACGTGCACGATTCCTTCGGCCGCCCGCAGGGCTTCTACAAGGGCTTCCATCCGCAGGAACTGACTGCCATGGGGCTCGGCGACCTCCACATGCCGCTCGGCTGGGGCGATATCGCTTGGGAAGAGATCTTCTCCGAACTCACCTTCCTGCCGGATACGGTCTTGATGATGGAGATCGGTTTGCGCCATCGCAACGAGCAGCCGGCAAGCCTCGAGCGCGCACGGCGTCTCATCGACATCAATAGCGGCCGTCAGACGCTCGCCGCCGAGTAAAGATAAAAAACCGGCCGGACCTGCTCCCAGATCCGGCCGGCTGCCATCACGCCTGCTGCAAGCGCGCACGGCCACTGAAGGTCATCAGCGATGCGCCGAGAAGCGAGGCGATGCCGGCGAAGGCGAAGACACCGAGCGGCCCCTGCGATTCCACCAGAAGCCCGCCGAACACCGCGCCGCTGGAAATCGCGACCTGGAAGGTCGTCAGAAGCAGCGCGCCCGCGCTTTCGGCCTCGTCGGAAGCCGCGCGGGTGGTGAAGCTCTGAACGCTCACCGGCAGAGCGCCGAAGGCAAAGCCCCAGGCGGTCACCGCCAGCACGGTCGCAATCGGCGAAATTCCAACCGCGACAAGGATGAAGGCGGTGACCGCAATTCCGGCCGCCGCGATGCTCACGGCAAGGCTGGTGTTGCGCTCGGCCAGGAACCCGCCGAAGAGATTGCCGAAGAAGCCGCCAATGCCGTAGGCGAGCAGCGTGAGCGAGATCGCCTCGACGCCGAACCGCGGAATTTGCTCGAGGAACGGCCGAACATAGGTGAAGCCGGCGAAGTGGCCGGCGACGACCAGTAGTGTCGTGGCAAGCCCGAGTCTGACCCGCGGGCGGCGCAGGAGCGCGAAGAGCGTATTGATGCTTGGAGCTCCGGCCGGCGGCAGGGACGGCACGGTCAGCGCCTGAACCAGGAGCGTGAACGCGCCCACGCCGGCTGCGATGAGGAAGGCGGCACGCCACCCGAGCGTCGCGCCGATCCATGCGCCGACAGGTGCAGCGGTGACGGTGGCAACCGACACGCCGGTCAGGATGATCGCCATGGCCCTTGGCATCAGCCTCCCTGGCACAAGACGCATGGCAAGGGCCGCCGACATCGCCCAGAAGCCGCCGAGACCGATGCCGAGAAGCACGCGGGAAAGAAGCAGCATCGTCAGACCGTTAGCGAAAGCCGCAAGTAAGCTGGAAATGATCAGCAGCGAGGTGAGGCCAAGCAGCGTCCAACGCCGATTGATTTTGCGCATGCCGATCACCACGCCCGGCCCGGCGATCGCGCCCACGACGGCTGTCATGGTCACGGACTGGCCGGCAGCGCCGACGCTGACGCCGAGATCCTGCGACATCGGCGTCAAAAGGCTGACCGGCAGGAATTCCGCGGTCACCAGACCGAAAACGCCGAGCGAGAGGGAGACCACCGCAGCCCAGGCCGCATCGCGGCGACCGTCATCATAACTATCGGAATCACTTGGTAGGGAGTCCATCATGCTTTCGTCTCCTAGAAATTGGAGGCGGAAACTACGCGTGACAGGCTGGAGTTTCTATGCTAGGAAATCCAGAATGCTTGACAATTCGTCCAAAATGCTGCGAAGCACAATAACCGACCCCCTCAGCGAAATGCTACGAGGGCTGCGGCTCGACGGCGTCGAATACGGCCGTTGCCAGCCCTGCGAGCCATGGGCGACGGCGTTTCCGGCGCAGGAGGCGGCGCGATTCCATTTCATCGCCATTGGCAAATGCTGGCTGCAGACTCCTTCCGGCGAATGGATGAAGCTCAACGCTGGAGACGCGGTACTTCTTCCGCGCGGCGATGCGCATGTTCTGGCGAGTGAACCGGGCATCCCCCCGAGACGGGTTGACGACATCGCCCGCAAACAGGTGTGCGAAGGCATCTTCGATCTCGAATGCCCGCGCCCCGGCGGACGGAACCTGTTGTTCTTCGCGCTGATGAAATTCAATGTCGACCGGCTGCATCCATTGCTGCAGCTCATGCCCGATGTCATGCGTACCGACGATCTTGCGGCCAGCGAACCTGCAATACCAGCTCTGCTGGATGCCATGGCGCGCGAGGTGGAAATGAACCGTGTGGGCGCCGGCGGCATCCTGGCCCGATTGGCGGACGTCCTGACGGCAACCCTCATCCGCACCTGGGTCGAGCATGGCTGCGGCGATTCCACCGGCTGGYTCGCGGCTGTGCGCAATCCGGAGGTCGGACGCGTGCTGGCGGCCATCCATCTCGATCCCGCGCATGACTGGACCGTGGAGGAAATGGCCCGACTGATGGGCGCATCCCGTTCCGGTTTCGCCCAGCGGTTTGCCGAGGTGGTGGGAGAAACGCCTGCCCGATATGTAGCCAGCATGCGCATGCACCAGGCCCGCCTGTGGCTTCGGGAAGGTCAGCGTGTTGCCGTGGTCGCCGAGCGGCTGGGCTATGATTCCGAGGCCTCGTTCAGCCGTGCCTTCAAACGCGTGGTCGGGRCACCGCCGAGCCAATTCCGGGAAAAGAACCACCCGCCGGGCGGGATGGATCTGCGCATCCCGCCCGGGCTACCGTCATCGATCGYGGCCGAGTAGCGCCATCATCCAAAGAAGCCCACTTGATCCGCACTGTGGTCAGGCACGAATATAGGGAAGAATCGCCCGGTTGATTTCCGGGCGGTCGCCCTGCCTTCGACAAGTGACGGACATGCCCTCCGAAGACCGAAAGAAAAGCCGCGTGACGCTCCTCGACGTGGCCCGACGAGCGAACGTCTCGCGGGCGACGGCCTCGCTCGTCATCCGCAAGAGCCCGCTCGTGGGCGCCGAAACGCGCAGCCGCGTCGAGGAGGCGATGCGGGAACTCGGCTATGTCTACAACATGGGCGCCGCAAGGCTGAGGGCCGAGCGGAGCCACACCGTCGGGGTCATCGTTCCGAACCTCACCAATCCCTTCTTCGCCGAATTGCTCGGCGGCATAGAGGCGGTGATCGATGCCGCCGGCATGGTGGTCATCCTCGCTAACAGCGGCGATGCCGTCGACCGGCAGGATATGGTGATGCGCCGCATGCGCGAGCACGGAGTCGACGGCGTTATCCTTTGCCCGGCAGCCGGCACGCAGCGCGAATTCCTGACCCGGCTTCTGGAGTGGGACCTCCCACTCGTACAGGCGTTGCGCCATATCACCGAGGAAGTCGATTATGCGGGCGTCGATTATGCGGGCGGCATGCACCAAGCGGTCGATTATCTCGCTTCCCTCGGACACGAGAAAATTGCCTTCGYGGTCCACGGGCCGATCCATTCGGCCTACAACGAACGCATAGAGGGTTTTCGCGATGCCATGCGCGCTCGCGGCCTCACTGCCGGCAGTATCGTTCGCGTTCCCTATCAAACGGCCGAAATACCTGGTTCCGCGCAGCTTCTATTTGAACAGGCCGAAAAGCCGACAGCCGTGATCTGCTTCAATGACGTGATCGCGCTCGGCCTTTCCGCCGGGCTTCACGACCTCGGCTTCAAGGTCGGCGAGAATTTCTCGCTGATCGGCTTCGACGACGTTACGGACGCGGAAACCATGCGTCCGCGACTGACATCGGTGTCCACCGCACCGGTAGCAATCGGCAAAAATGCCGCCCAGCTTCTGATCGAAAGACTGGAAGAACCCGCGCGTCCACCTCGCAGGATTGTGAAGCAGCCCAAACTGCATATCCGCCAGTCTTGCGTGCCCGCGCCCAAGTTCGCCCTATAAAATAATTGCGGATTGCCCGTTGACGGCTTCGCTGAAAGTTTTTAGATCGATCTAAATTAAGAGACACGCAGAGGAGCGTCGTCTCTCCCGAACTCATCGGGGAGGACCCAGTTGTACAATTTCAACTTCGAGCCGGTGCTCGCGGGCTTCAATCAGCTTCTGCTCGGCGCATGGCTGACAATCCAGCTTTCGGTCGGCGCGATGCTGATCGGGCTCGTGGTGTCGATCTTCTGCGCCTGGGGCAAGACCTCCGGCCCGACACCACTGCGCCTGGTGATCGACGCCTATATCGAGATCATCCGCAATACGCCGTTTCTGGTGCAGATCTTCTTCATCTTCTTCGGCCTGCCGTCGCTGGGCTTGAGGCTTTCCCCCAACAGCGCGGCTCTTTTCGCGTTGGTGGTCAATTTCGGCGCCTACGGTACCGAGATCATCCGTGCCGGTATCGAATCCGTGCAGAAGGGCCAGGTCGAGGCGGGCACGGCGCTTGGCCTCTCCAAGGTCCAGATCTTCCGCTACATCATCATGAAGCCGGCGCTTCGCACGGTCTATCCGGCGCTCACCAGCCAGTTCATTTATCTGATGCTCAATACCAGCGTTGTCTCGGTCATATCCGCCGACGATCTGGCGGCAGCCGGCAACGACCTGCAATCGGCCACCTTCGCGAGTTTCGAGGTCTATATCACCGTAACCCTGATCTACCTCGTGATGTCCATTGGCTTCTCGGCTCTCTTCTCGGCGATCGAGAAAAGAGCCTTCAAGTATCCGCTGAGCCGGTGAGGTAGAGACATGCTTATCAGAGCTTTCGGATGGCCTGAATTCTGGATCATCGTCTATGCGGCGCGCTGGACGATCGCGCTCTCGGCGATCGCCTTCATCGGCGGCGGGATCGGAGGTCTCGTGATCGCGCTCGCGCGCGTCTCGGACCTGAAGTATCCGCGCCTCATCGCCACCGGTTTCATTCGCATCTTTCAGGGCACGCCGCTCTTGATGCAGCTTTTCCTCGTGTTCTTCGGCATGAACATTTTCGGCTTCGCGATCAATCCCTGGATCGCCGCCACGATCGCGCTGACGCTGCATGCCAGCGCCTTTCTCGGCGAAATCTGGCGGGGCTGCATCGAGGCGATCCCGCCCGGCCAGAAGGAGGCGGCAACCGCACTGGGCCTGCGCTACTTCAACCGCATGCGCTACGTGATCCTGCCGCAGGCTTCCCGTATCGCGGTCGCGCCAACGGTCGGCTTCCTGGTGCAGCTTATAAAGGGCACCTCGCTTGCGGCGATCATCGGCTTTACCGAACTCACCCGCCAGGGGCAGATCATCAACAATGCGACCTTCAGCCCCTTCCTCGTCTTCGGAACGGTGGCGGCGGTGTATTTCATCCTCTGCTGGCCGCTTTCGGTGCTGGCACGCCGGATGGAAGTGAAATTCTCCCGCGCAACGACGCGTTGACGGGATCCCTGCCGGAGGGAGGAAACCGGTGCAACAGAAAGGGTAGGAACATGAACATTTCCAGACGCATGGTTATCGCCGCGATCGGCGCCGGCATGATGGTGGGCGCAATGGCCTCCACGGCAGCGGCCCAGACCGTCGAAAGCATCAAGTCCGCGGGCACGGTGAAGATCGGCATGATGGTCGATTTTCCGCCCTTCGGTATCATGAACACCTCCAACGAGCCGGATGGCTATGACGCGGATGTCGCCAAGCTGCTCGCGAAGGAACTCGGCGTCGAACTGCAGATCGTGCCGGTCACCGGCCCGAACCGCATTCCCTACCTGCAGAGCAACCAGGTGGACCTTCTCGTCGCCTCGCTCGGCATCACCGAGGAGCGCGCCAAGAACGTCGATTTCTCCGAACCCTATGCCGGCATCTCGATCGGCGTGTTCGGTGCGACCGACGTCGCGGTTTCCAAGCCCGAAGATCTCTCCGGCAAGACGATCGGCGTCGCACGCGCCTCCACGCAGGATACCGCGGTTACCAAGATCGCTCCGCAGGACGCCAGGATCCAGCGCTTCGACGATGATGCGAGCGCCGTCCAGGCCCTGCTTTCCGGCCAGGTGGAGCTGATCGGCGTCTCGAACGTCGTCGCCACCCAGATCGAGACGGCAGCGCCCGGTCGCTTCGATCAGAAAATCGAGCTCAGCCAGCAGGTGCAGGGCATAGCAGTCCGCAAGGGTTCGACCGAGCTGCTTACCGCCGTCAACCAGTTCATCGAAAAGGCGAAGGCCGATGGCGAGCTTAACGAGATCCACGAAAAATGGCTCGGCTCTCCGCTGCCGGAATTCGTCAGCGAAGCAAAGCAGTAAGAGACCAGATCGAAGGAGTTCCTCGCAATGACTGAGGTTAACGCAAACGCATCGGCAGCAGACGTGCGGGGAGCTTCCGACACTGTTTCTACTTTGGCCGTGCGCATGGAAGGCGTCAACAAGTGGTACGGCGCCTTCCATGCCCTCAAGGATATCGAGCTGTCGGTGACCCGCGGTGAGCGTATCGTCATCTGCGGACCTTCCGGTTCCGGCAAATCGACGCTGATCCGCTGCATCAACCAGCTTGAGACGATCCAGAAGGGCCGCATCGTGGTTGATGGGCATGACCTGACTGCCGGCGGCAAGAACATCGATATCGTGCGCCAGGAGACCGGCATGGTCTTCCAGCAGTTCAATCTCTTCCCGCATATGACGGTTCTGGAAAACTGCACGCTCGCACCGATGAAGGTGCGCGGCATCTCCAAGGCGGAGGCCGAAAAGACCGCCCGCAAATACCTCGAGCGGGTTCGCATTCCCGAACAGGCCGGAAAATACCCCGCACAGCTTTCCGGGGGCCAGCAGCAGCGTGTGGCCATCGCGCGGGCGCTCTGCATGAACCCGAAGATCATGCTCTTCGACGAGCCGACCTCGGCGCTTGACCCGGAAATGGTCAAGGAAGTGCTCGACACGATGATCGACCTCGCAAAGGAAGGCATGACCATGCTCTGCGTCACCCATGAAATGGGCTTCGCGCGTCAGGTCGCCGATCGCGTGATCTTCATGGACCGCGGCGAAATCCTCGAAATGGGAACGCCGGATGACTTCTTCGGCAATCCGAAGAACGAGCGCCTGAAGAATTTCCTCGGTCAGATTTCCTGAACCTTGCCCGCCAAGCCCAGCCAAGACGGAATTGCCACATGAAGCCAGACATCCTGCTCGTCGAGCCTATGATGAAGCTCATCGAAGACCGGCTCGACGAAGCCTATACGGTCCATCGGCTCTATGATCCTGCTGCGTTTCCCGTGATCGAAGCCGCCGCCGGCTCCATTCGGGCGGTCGCGACCGGCGGAGCCACCGGACTTTCCAGCGAATGGATAGAGAAGCTGCCGGCACTCGGCGTGATCGCCATCAACGGGGTCGGCACCGACAAGGTCGACCTGGCATTCGCCCGCAGCCGCAATATCGACGTCACCACCACGCCCGGCGTGCTGACGGACGACGTGGCGGACACCGGCATTGCGCTTATGCTGGCCGTACTGCGTCATGTCGTGAAGGGCGACAACTTCGTGCGCGAAGGCCGCTGGGGCAAGGAGCCCTTCCCGCTCGGCAACAGCCCGAAAGGCAAGCGCGTCGGCGTTCTTGGTCTTGGACAAATCGGCAAGGCTTTTGCTCGTCGCGCGGAAGCCTTCGGCATGTCCGTGCGCTACTGGAACCGCTCCACGGTCACAGACACGAACTGGAAATCCTGCGCGTCACCGCTCGAGCTTGCCAAAGACAGCGATGTACTGGCCGTTTGCATTGCCGCCAATGGAGCGACCCAGAACATCGTTAATGCGGATGTGCTGAAGGCGCTCGGGCCACAGGGCGTGGTCGTTAACGTCGCGCGCGGCAGCGTGATCGACGAGGATGCGCTACTCGCCGCGCTGAACGACGGGACCATTGCGGCCGCCGGCCTCGACGTCTTCGTCAACGAGCCGAACATTCGGCCGGAATTCTTCACCGCGCCGAATACGGTGCTGATGCCGCATCAGGGCAGTGCCACAATCGAGACCCGCATCGCCATGGGTGAGATGGTGCTTGCCAATATCGCGGCCCATTTTGCCGGCGAAAAGCCTYCCACCACCGTCAACTGAACCGAAAGCAGTTCCATGATCATCCGTCAGGCTCTCTTCGAGGGCACGATCCATGCCGGCCGCGAGGCGGACTTCAAATCCTATGTGGCCGAGAAGCTGATGCCCATGTGGCTCGCCTTTCCCGGCATCAAGGAAGTGCGCGTTCTCTACGCCGTCGAGCGGGACGAAGGGGCCCCTGCCTATCCGATGGTGCTTTCGACCATGTACGAAAGCCGGGAAGCGCTTGCAGCCGCGCTGGAATCCCCCGTTCGCTACGAGAGCCGCGAAATGACCAAGGGCCTGCTCGAAATGTTCGACGGCCGCATCCACCATCACGTCTTCGATCTCGCCCACAGCTGATCAAGCAGGGGGTGGGGGAGAAGCGGCCTCCAGCGTCAGCAGAACGGCGCCTTCCAGCACCTGCTCGCCCTCGCCGATGAGAACCTCGGCGATCCTTCCGTCTCTGGGGGCGGAAAGCGAAAGCTCCATTTTCATGGCCTCCATGACGGCCAGCGTCTCCCCACGGGTGACGGTCGCGCCCGGTGCGGCACGCAGGAGCTTCACGAGGCCCGGCATCGGCGCGAGGATGCGGTCGCCGCCAACCGCCGCTTCGTCTTCGGCGGCAAGGGGATCTGTGCGTCCGAAGTGCCAGCTTTCGCCATTCTGGAAGATCGTCACGCCGGAGCCATTCCGAATGACCTCCGCGCGGTGCATGCGACCGTCGATCTCCAGATCATAGCCCCCTTGCGAACCTGAGAGACGCAGCTCGATATCGCGACCTTCGACAGTGAACCCGTAAGAGCCCTGTCCTTTCGAGTGAAACGATACCGGCACATGCCGACCGCGATATTCCAATTCAACGAAATCGGAAGCTTCCGACCACAGACGAAAGCCGGACAGAGCGGTCCAGGGATCTTTCAGGTCCTTGGACTCCAGCGCTCCGGAAAGCTCAAGGGCTGCGAGAGCGACAGCCTCGGGTGRAGCCGCCTGCGCCATCGTCAGCTCCGTCAGATGCCGGTCGATAAGGCCGGTATGCGGATTGCCAGTAACGAAATCCGCTTGCCTTGTTAGCCGGCAAAGGAACGCGACATTCGTCGTGAGACCGGCAGCCCTTACCTCCGACAGCGCCTCGGAGAGATGTGAGAGAGCGGTGGCGCGATCCGGCCCATGGGTGGTGATTTTGGCGATCATCGGGTCGTAGAAGGGTGAAATGCGATCGCCTGCCCGCACGCCGGTATCGACGCGGGCCAAACCCTCCGGAAGATCGAGATGGGAAAGCGTGCCGGTCGCAGGCAGGAAGCCCCGTTCGGCATCTTCCGCGTAAAGTCGTGCCTCGAAAGCCCAGCCGTTGATGGAAAGCTCATCCTGCTTGAGCGGCAACGGCTCGCCCGACGCGACGCGGAGCTGCCACTCGACCAGGTCTACACCGGTAATCGCTTCGGTGACGGGATGCTCCACCTGCAGGCGGGTGTTCATTTCCATGAACCAGAAGCGGTCGGCTTTCAGGCCTTCAGAGGCGTCCGCGATGAACTCGATCGTGCCAGCGCCAGAATAACCGATCGCTTTGGCGGCTCTCACCGCAGCCTCGCCCATGGCGCGACGCATCTCATCTGGCATGCCGGGTGCCGGCGCTTCCTCGATGACCTTCTGGTGGCGGCGCTGGAGCGAGCAATCACGCTCGAAGAGGTGTACGACATTGCCGTGGTCGTCGCCAAAGACCTGGATTTCGATGTGACGCGGATGGGTGATGTATTTCTCGATCAGGCAGGCTGCGTCGCCGAAGGCGGCTTGAGCCTCGCGCTGCGCAGAGGCGAGAGCTTCCTTGAAGGCGGCGGAGGCTTCTACCCGCCGCATGCCCTTGCCGCCACCGCCGGCGCGCGCCTTTATCAACACCGGGAAACCGATGCGCTCCGCCTCACTCACGAGGAAATCCGCGTCCTGCTCGGCACCATGATAACCGGGAACGACCGGCACGCCCGCCTGTTCCATCGACGCCTTGGCGGCGTCCTTCAAACCCATGGCGCGAATGGCCTCGGCCGGAGGCCCGATGAAGCGGAGGCCGGCAGCCACGACTGCTTCGGCAAAGCCGGGATTTTCGGAGAGAAAGCCATATCCTGGATGGATTGCATCGGCCCCCGCTTTGAGCGCGGCTTCGATGATCTTCTCGCCGCGCAAATAGCTTTCGGCGGCAGGTGACGGCCCGATATGCACCGCTTCGTCGGCGAGCTCCACATGCAGCGCGTGGCGATCTGCATCGGAATAGACCGCGACCGTCGCTACACCCAGCCGATGGCAGGTGCGAATGATGCGGCAGGCGATCTCGCCGCGATTGGCTATGAGGACCCTATTCAACATCATCGGGTCCTCACATACGGAACACGCCGAAGCGCGTCTCCTCGATCGGTGCATTGAGCGCAGCCGAAAGGCTCAGGGCAAGGACCTGACGAGTCTTGGCAGGATGAATTATGCCGTCATCCCAGAGGCGCGCGGAAGCATAAAGCGGATGGCTCTGTTCCTCGAAACGATCGAGAACCGGCTGCTTGAAGGCGGCCTCCTCTTCCGCGCTCCAGCCCTTGCCGCTGCGTTCGATCGCATCGCGTCTGACGGTCGCCAGCACGCCGGCTGCCTGCGGCCCACCCATGACGGAGATGCGGCTGTTCGGCCAGGTCCAGAGAAAGCGCGGCGAATAGGCCCGTCCCGCCATGCCGTAATTGCCGGCGCCGAAGGAGCCGCCGACAAGGATGGTGATCTTCGGCACGGATGTCGTCGCCACCGCCGTCACCAGTTTGGCGCCATGCTTGGCGATGCCCTCCGCCTCATACCGCCTTCCGACCATAAAGCCGGTGATGTTCTGTAAAAAGACAAGCGGGATTTTCCGCTGCGAGCAGAGCTCGATGAAATGAGCTCCCTTCTGGGCGCTCTCGGAAAACAGCACGCCGTTGTTGGCGATGATGCCCACAGGCATGCCGAAGACATGCGCGAACCCGCAAACCAGCGTCGTGCCGTAGCGCGCCTTGAACTCGTCGAACCGCGAGCCATCCACCACGCGCGCGATGACTTCACGGATATCGTAAGGCGTCGTCAGCGAAGCCGGCACGATGGCCGCGATTTCCTCCGGATCGTAGAGCGGCTCTTCAGATGTTTCGAGCACCACTGTTTCCGGCTTGTGCGTGTTCAATCCGGCGACCGCCCGGCGGACCAGTGCCAGTGCGTGGGCGTCGTCGCGGGCGAGATGGTCCGCCACGCCGGAAAGGCGCGTGTGGACATCACCGCCGCCGAGATCCTCGGCGCTTACCTCCTCGCCCGTTGCCGCCTTCACCAATGGTGGGCCTGCGAGGAAAATCGTGCCCTGATCCTTCACGATGATCGCCTCGTCCGACATGGCCGGCACATAGGCGCCGCCCGCTGTGCAGGAACCCATGACGGCGGCAATTTGGGCAATGCCTTTCGCGGACATGCGTGCCTGGTTGTAGAAGATGCGTCCGAAGTGATCGCGGTCCGGAAAGACCTCGTCCTGGTTCGGCAGGTTGGCGCCGCCGGAATCGACGAGATAGACGCAAGGCAGCCGGTTTTCCTCGGCGATCTCCTGAGCGCGGAGATGCTTCTTCACCGTCATCGGATAATAGGTGCCGCCTTTGACCGTCGCATCATTGGCGACGATCATCACCTCGCGACCCTCGACCCGCCCGATGCCGGTAACGATGCCGGCCGAAGGGCTTGCGCCACCATAGAGCCCATGCGCGGCCGTCGCGCCGATCTCGAGAAACGGCGATCCGTGGTCCAGAAGCCGGGCAATGCGGTCCCTTGGCAGAAGCTTGCCACGCTTCACATGCCGTGCCCTCGCCTCCTCGCCACCACCCGCCTCGGCCAAAGCCACGGCTGCTTCCATTTCGGCAAGTTTCGCCTGCATCGCGGCGCGATTCGCCTGCGCCGCCTCGCTTTTCAGATTGACCTGGGACCGGATGACAGCCATCAGGCCGTCTCCCTGAAAAGCTCGCGGCCGATCAGCATGCGGCGGATTTCGGAGGTTCCGGCGCCTATTTCCATCAGCTTGGCGTCGCGCAGCAGCCGTCCGGTGGGATTGTCGTTTATATAGCCGTTTCCGCCGAGCACCTGGATCGCCTGCAATGCCTGCTGTGTGGCCTGTTCGGAAGAAAAGAGGCAGCAGGCGGCAGCATCCTGCCGGGTCACCTCGCCACGATCGCAAGCGGCAGCAACGGCATAGACATAGGCGCGGGCGGAATTCATCGCCGTGTACATGTCGGCCACTTTCGCCTGGATGAGCTGGAACTCGCCGATCGGCTGCCCGAACTGCTTGCGCTCATGCACATAGGGCATCACCACGTCGAGGCAGGCATGCATGATGCCAATGCCGATGCCCGCGAGAACCACGCGCTCGTAATCCAGCCCCGACATGAGCACCGTCACGCCTCCGCCTTCCGCACCCATGACGTTTTCGGCCGGCACCTCGCAATCGTGGAAGACCAGTTCGCAGGTGTTGGAGCCGCGCATTCCGAGCTTGTCGAGCTTCTGGGCAGTGGAGAAACCCTTGAAACCCTTCTCGATCAGGAAGGCCGTTATGCCTTTCGGGCCGGCGGCGGGATCGGTCTTTGCGTAGACGACCAGTACATCCGCATCCGGCCCGTTGGTGATCCACATCTTGCTGCCGTTCAGCACATAGGTATCGCCGCGTTTCTCCGCCTTCAACTTCATGGAGACCACATCGGATCCCGCGCCGGGCTCCGACATGGCGAGCGCGCCGACATGCTCGCCCGAGCAAAGCTTCGGCAGATAACGCGCCTTCTGATCAGCGTTGCCGTTGCGGTTGATCTGGTTGACGCAGAGATTGGAATGAGCGCCGTAGCTGAGAGAGGTGGAGGCGGAGGCGCGGGCCAGCTCCTCGACGGCGACGACATGGGCTAGGTAGCCTAAACCGGAACCGCCAAGCTCAGGATCGGCGGTGATGCCAAGCAGGCCGAGGTTACCGAGTTCCGGCCAGAGATCGCGGGCGAATTCGTTGCTGCGGTCGATCTCGTCGGCGCGCTTGGCTAACCGCTCCTGCGCGAAGCGGTGAACGGTTTCGCGCACCGCCTCGACTTCCTCGCCGAGCGCGAACTTCATGGATGCGTGGAACACCTCGTCTCCTCCCGGTGCGCCAAGATTTATCTATCGAAAGGTTGTGGGGCAGCCGTGYGGCCTCGTCAATGACGAGATAGGCTCCTCGGACGAGATCGCAAGATCCGGTCCTTTCGGGTACACCGCTTGAAAAAAGATTTCCCTACCGGGGCAGATGATGCGGATTGAGACCCGGCACCCACTGGGTGTTCGGCACGTCGGTGCCGGTATAGGTGGCTCCGCCTTCGGTCTTGCAACGATAGACCCGACGCGGCGCCGTATCGCCGTAGAGGATGTCGTATCTTCCCCGCCAGCGATGCACTTCGACGATATCGGTGGTGCAGGTATAGGAGGGTTGCTGGACCCGCTCCTCCTCCGGCACGACGCCCGGCAGATCCTTGAACGCCATGGTCGGGCGGGACCGGCGGAACTCGTCGCCCGCGGCGAAGGATGCCGCCGGCGCAAGCGCCGCCAGCAGGATCGCCACCAGCATCACGACGGGCAACAGCCAGGCACCTTTCAGCATCGTACAACTCCTCAGCCGCAAATCAGCGGATGATTCTAGATACGGCCTGCAGGATGCCGTTTCCATAAGCGGCCCGGCACATTTGCGTGATCGCTCACACGATCCGCCGGTAACCGCTCGGCAGGTCGTAGAGCCAGCCGATCCGCCTGACCGCCGCCTCGAAATTTTCGCGGGCGACGCTCATCGTATGGCCATTGGCATGCAGCAGCGTTTCGGCATCTTCCATGATGCCGACATGTCCTTTCCAGAAGACGAGATCGCCGCGTTGCAATTCCTCGCGGGTAATCGCCGTGCCGAACGAAGCCTGCATGTCGGAATCGCGCGGCGCCGGTTTTCCGACCATCATCAGCGAGATCTGGACCAGGGCGGAGCAATCCAGGCCGAAGCCGGAGCGACCGCCCCAAAGGTAAGGCGTCTCGATGAACCTGCCGGCAACCGCCACGTAGTCGTCGCCGAGCGTTTCGCCGATGGGCAGGCAATGACCGGCGATTACGGCACTGCCGTCCGCCAGCACGAGATAGCGCGTGCCACGGGTTTCCGCCTTTCCGGTGACGGTGATGCGGCTCCCCATGGAAAGCGCCGCCACCGCGGGCTTGCGCAGTTCCGGCTCTGGATAGAGAAAGGTGCGCGGCACGGCGACGCAATGGGTGGGCTCCTCAGGTTCGCCCAGATGCGTCTCCGGCAGATAGCCCACGTAACCGTCCTCATCCGCCTGTACCCAGGCCCAGCCGTCGGCACGATCGAAGACGCGCACCGTCTCGCCAAGCAGAAGCTCGGTGTCGATGCCGCGAGCGGGATCCGGTGCGGGGCGCAGGGCTGCAACGGGAACCGCGATACRGGCCGGCTCGCCGCGCACGAAGCTTGCAGCCTCTATGCTGCCGCGCAGGGTTTCGTCCGCAAGGTCCGGACGGAAGGCATGAAGGCGTCTATCCAGTGTCTTTGTCATGTTCCCTCACGGCGCCCGGCCCGCGGCCTTCGAGCATGATCAGATCGCCCAGCTTTTCCAGGTAAAGCGCGCCGGCGACTGTTCTCTTGATTACCACGTTGCGCCGGTCGCGTTCGTCACGCACCCGCTCCACCAGCCCAATCTCGCCCATCGTGTCGAGCGCGCGTGTGATGACCGGCTTGGTAACGCCGAGCACGGCGGCCAGCCCTCGAACGGTATGCGGCGGCGGCACGAGATAGATATGCAGCAAGATCGCCATCTGACGCAATGTCAAATCCGGGCCATCGCCGCGTACCTGTTCCAGTGCCACCCGGTGCCATAGCCCCAGCGCCTCCGTCGCCGTCAGTTCAACCGGCATGCCCGCTCCATCTTCCGCACCGGCGGATCGCCTAGATTCCAAGTCCCAGGCAAGAAAGATATAGCGGCAAGCCTTACCGGATCATTTCGCCATCGCCTGGATGCAGCGATAGAGCGCGCGAATGGCATGGGCCTCGCCGCCCACCGGTGCATGGGGCTTTTCAGCCGGGTTCCAGCCATAGACATCGAAATGCGCCCAGCTCGTGGTGGCGGTGACGAAGCGCTTCAGGAAAAGGGCTGCGGTGATCGCGCCCGCCATGCCGCCCCCCGGCGCATTGGTGATATCGGCCGCCCGCGAACGTAGATCCTTGTCGTAGCCCATCCACAAGGGCAGCCGCCAAAGCGGATCGTCTTCCGCCTTGCCGGCGGCGCCAATCCGGGCCGCCAAATCCTCGTCATCGGTGAAGAACGGCGCGAGTTCCGGCCCCAGCGCGGTACGGGCGGCACCCGTCAGGGTCGCCATGTCTATCATCAGGTCGGGCGCGTTTTCGTCGGCATAGGCAAGCGCATCGGCCAGGATCAACCGGCCTTCCGCATCGGTATTGTCGATCTGCACCGTCAGGCCCTTGCGGCTCCTGTAGATATCGCCGGGACGGAAGGCATTGCCGGAAATGGAGTTCTCGACCATCGGCACGAGCACCTGCAGGTCGATCTTCAATCCGGCATCCATGATCATCAATGCGAGCGCGAGGACATTGGCAGCGCCGCCCATGTCCTTCTTCATCAGCGCCATGTTGGCAGCACCCTTGATATCGAGACCGCCGGTATCAAAGCAGACTCCCTTCCCGACAAGGGTGACGCGGGGGCTGCCCTTCTCGCCCCAGCGCATTTCGACAAGCCGCGGCTCGCGGTTGCTTGCGCGGCCGACTGCATGGATGAGCGGAAAATTCTGCGCAAGGAGATCGTCGCCGACGATCGAGGTCAYCGACGCGCCATAGTGCTCCGCGAGCCGGCGCAATGCCSCCTCCAGCTCATCCGGCCCGAGATCGTTGGTCGGCGTATTGATGAGATCGCGCACGAGGAAGACCGCGGCAAGCTGGCGGCGGATGTCCTCCTGGTCGATCCCTTCGGGAAGGACGAGCCGCACCTCTTTTGCCTTGTCCGACCGATAACGGTTGAAGCCATAGCTTCCGAGCCCGAAGCCGAGGGCCAGCTTTTCAGCCGGGAGCTTGCCATCTTCGATGCGCCAATCGCCTGCGGGCAGGAGTTTCGAGAGCTTGCCTGCGATGAAGGGCGCCTCGGCAGGATCGGGGCCGAGCCCGTACAACGCGCCGCTGACCCCGCCCGCCTCGTCGGGAACGAGCAGAAGCGCGCCCTGCTCCGCCTTGAAGCCGGCTGCCCGCGCCCAGGCGAGCACCRCCGGCTCGATTTTCCCCTCCTCCAGATCCGCAGGCGAGACAAGGCGGATGGTGCGGGCGGCATTGCCCGCTTCGGCGAACGGCGAGGGTCTTTCGATATATTGATAGGGGGTCATGGAAGCCTTCGGAAAGGTATCTGGAAAGAGTGGCTTAACGGTCTGTTAGGGTTAACAGTTTATTGCTGAGGGCAAGATTGCGCCAGATGCCTCCGAAGATTTCCGACGGCGGCGGCAGGCATCGGCGCCGGGGGTTTCGGGGATCACGTCATGACTGGTTCAGTCCATTCCGCCTTCCGCAAGGTCCGGCTTGCGGACCTTGCCTGTATCGGCCTGCTGGCGGTCGTGCTTGCAGGCTGCTCCAGCACGAGGAAACAGCATCCCGACAACGTGACGACCGGTTCAATCCCGCAATTCTCCGGCTCGTTCGAAACCATGAATGCCGCCGAACTTGCAGGTACGGAGAAGGCGATCGGGGCTGCCTACGACCGCAATCCCAAGGACAAGACGACCGGCCTGCGCTACGCCAATGTGCTGCGCATGACCGGCAAGAACGCCCAGGCGCTTGCCGTGATGCAGCAGGTCGCGATAGCTCATCCAGCCGATCGCGACGTGCTCGCGGCCTATGGCAAGGCACAGGCGGCGGCCGGCCAGCTCGAACAGGCGCTTGCGACCATCACCCGTGCCCAGACGCCGGACCGCCCGGACTGGCGGCTCTATTCCGCCGAGGGTGCGGTGCTCGATCAGCTCGGTCGATCGGAAGAGGCGCGCCGGAAATACCGCATGGCGCTCGATGCCCAGCCGAACGAACCGAGCGTGATGTCCAATCTCGGCATGTCCTACGTGCTGAGCGGAGATCTCCGCACGGCGGAAACCTATATGCGTTCGGCCGCACAGCAGCCGGCTGCCGACAGCCGTGTGCGGCAGAACCTCGCCCTGGTCGTGGGGCTGCAGGGCCGCTTCGCCGAAGCCGAACAGATCGCTCGGCGCGAACTTTCTCAACAGCAGGCCGATGCCAATATCAAGTATTTGCGCGGCATGCTCTCCCAGCAGAATTCCTGGGCAAAGCTCGCAGAGAAGGAAAAATCCAAACCATCAAGTGCCGATCGCATCGCGTCGTTCGAAATTCGCCGCAATTGAGCTTAGAGGATCGCCGAACAACAGGCTCTCTTCAAGGAATAGGGGCTATGCGTCGGTTCTTCAAACGGGCGGGAATGGTGGCCGGCGTAAGCCTGCTTTCGATCGGCTGCTATCTCGGCTTCCTGCATACCACCGGAAATTTCCACGAAGTCATCGCCGGTGAACTCTACCGCTCGGCCCAACCGACGGCGGCCCAGCTCGATAGCTATATCAGGCAATATGGCATCAAGACCGTCATCAACCTGCGCGGAGAAAGCCGGCAGGGCTGGTACAGCGACGAACTCGACGTCAGCCAGCGCCTCGGCGTCCAGCACATCGATTTCCGCATGTCGGCGCGCCGCGAGCTCACCACGGAGCAAAGCGAAAGGCTGATCGCGCTCCTACGCGATGCGCCGAAGCCCATTCTCATCCACTGCCAGGCCGGGGCTGACCGTACCGGGCTTGCTTCCGTCATCTATCTCCAGCAGATCGCCAATGTGGACGAAGAAACCGCCGAATGGCAGTTGTCGCTCCTATACGGGCACGTCGGGCTGCCTTTCCTCGGCGTCTATGCGATGGACGAGACTTGGGAGGGACTTGAAAAGATCTTCGGCCTGCCGAGCTGAGCGGCTTTAAAACCGGTCAGCGACCTGAATGCCGGCCGGACCGAGGATGACGGCGACAAGAACCGGAAGGAAGAACAGGATCATCGGAATGGTGAGTTTCGGCGGAAGGGCAGCAGCCTTCTTTTCGGCCTCGTTCATGCGTTCGTCGCGCCCTTCCTGGGCCAGCACCCGAAGCGCCTGGGCGATCGGCGTGCCGTAACGCTCCGCCTGGATAAGCGCCTGGGTAACGCTTTTCACGATTTCGAGCTGGGTGCGGTTGCCGAGATTTTCCAGCGCAGTGCGCCGATCCTGCAGGAAGGAAAGTTCCGCCGTCGTCAGCACCATTTCCTCGGCCAGCGGCGGCGATTGATGCGCCATCTCCTCCGCCACCCGGCGCATGGCCGCCTCCATCGAGACGCCGGATTCGACACAGATGAGCATCAGGTCGAGCGCATCCGGCCAGGCGCGCTTGATCGAAAGCTGGCGCTTGTTCATACGGTTGGTGACGATGATGTTCGGCAGATAGAAGCCGACATAGGCAAAACCGATTGCCGCCAGCAGGCGAATGGGAAAAGGGCGCCCTTCGAGATTTCCGAGAACGAAAATCCAGGTCACCGCCACTGCCAGAAACAGGAAAGGCAGAAGGAAGCGCGCCGCGAGGAAGATGTTGAGCGCGTTCTGTGAGCGCAGGCCCGCCGCTCTCAGCCGGTTGACCGTGTTCTCGTCGACCAGTGCCTGACGCAGGTTGAAGCGCTCGACGATCTGACGGGCCGACCGGTTGTTTTGGGTGCGTAGCGAGGCCCTGGACTGTTCGGCGCTCATCCGCTCCCGCTCCCGCGCACGGATCTGCTCGCGCTCGGTGGAAACCGCCCTCATGCGTTTTTCGAGGTTGCCGCGCTCCAGAAGCGGGCTCGCCAGCGTGTAAAGCGTGGCAAACACCGCCACCGCCACGAGCACGGCCAGAAGTATTGCCGGATCGGTCAATGTCGCGGCGAGGTCCTTCGTCACACGAGCTTCCTCATATCTCGAAGTTGATCATGTTGCGCATGACGAGAATGCCTATGGACATCCAGATTGCAGAGAACACCAGGATGATGTGGCCGCGCGCATCGGTGAACAGCACCATCATGTAATCGGGCGACGTGAGATAGACGAGCAGCGAAACGATGAAGGGCAGAGCGCCGATGATGACCGCGGAAGCCTTCGCCTCCATGGAGAGCGCGCTGACCTTGGCTTTCATCTTGCGGCGCTCGCGCAGTACTTTCGCCAGATTGCCAAGAGCCTCGGAGAGGTTGCCTCCGGCCTGGCTCTGGATGGAGATGACGAGCGAGAAGAAGTTGACTTCCGGCAGCGGCATGGTCTGCATCATACGCGCGCAGGCCTCCGGAACGCTCAAGCCGACCTGCTGGGATTCCACCACCCGCCGGAATTCGCCCTTCACGGGCTCCTGCCCATCGGAAGCGAT
Source organism: Rhizobium sp. LCM 4573 (assembly GCF_001854865.1). Classification (GTDB taxonomy): domain Bacteria; phylum Pseudomonadota; class Alphaproteobacteria; order Rhizobiales; family Rhizobiaceae; genus Neorhizobium. The sequence continues at coordinate 101,873 of NZ_MDDW01000013.1, forward strand.
CAGACGGAGCGCATCGTTGAGCGGCAGGCCGGATTTGATCGAGCGGACCATGACGTCGAGAGCGTTCGGAAATTCCTCGAGGAACTTCTTCTGCCGCTTCTTGATCAGGAAATTCACCATCCAGCGCGGCAGACCGGCGGCGGCCGCGAAACCCGCTCCAAGAGCGCCCAATAACGGCATGCCGCTCAATAGCGCCAGCAGGAACAACGCGAGGCCGAAAACGATGCTCAGCATATAGAAACGGCCGGGCGAAAGCGTGATGCCTGTCTGGCCGAGCTTCGCCTTGAGGCTCCCGTCTCCCAGCTTGCGGGACTTCTCTTCCTGCTTCTTCTCCAGATCCTTGAGGGAATCCTGCAGCGACTTGCGTCGCTTGGAGAGTTCCTGGACGCGATCACGTGCCGCTTTCACCTTGGTGAGATCGGTCTCGGCGGACTTGACGCGGCTCAAGCGAGCGTCTGTCTTCTTTTCCACCTCGATGCGGGAGAAAAGCAGCCCATAGCACATCCCGCCGGCAGCGACCGCCACCAGTGCAATGATTGCAAGGACTGTCATGTCGAGCCCGAACATCTCACTTCAGCTCCTAATCAGAGGACTTTTCCATTGCATCCAGCGCCGCCGCCAGGCGTCGCTCCTCGTTGTAGTAGCGGGCACGTTCCCAGAAATGCGGCTTGGCGATACCGGTGGACACGTGCTGGCCGATAATGCGCCCATTGGCGTCTTCCCCATGGATTTCATAGCGCATCAGATCCTGGGTGAGGATCACATCGCCTTCCATTCCGACCACCTCGGTGATCCGGGTGATGCGACGCGAGCCGTCCCTCAGACGGGCCGCCTGGATTATGACATCGACGGAGCCGGAAATGATCTCGCGCACGGTCTTGGCTGGCAGGCTGAAGCCGCCCATGGCGATCATCGATTCGATGCGGCTTAAACATTCGCGCGGCGAGTTGGCGTGGATCGTGCCCATCGAGCCGTCGTGGCCGGTGTTCATCGCCTGCAGAAGGTCAAATACCTCCGGTCCGCGCACCTCACCGACGACGATGCGCTCGGGGCGCATACGCAGGCAGTTTCTCACAAGGTCGCGCATGGTGATCTCGCCCTCGCCCTCGATATTCGGCGGGCGGGTTTCGAGACGCACCACATGCGGCTGCTGAAGCTGCAGTTCGGCAGTGTCTTCGCAGGTGATGACCCGTTCGTCTGTATCGATATAGCGGGTCAGGCAATTGAGCAGCGTCGTCTTGCCGGAGCCCGTGCCGCCCGAGATCACGACATTGCAGCGCACCCGGCCGATGATCTGCAGCAGGATCGCGCCTTCCGGTGTGATGGCACCGAACTTCACGAGCTGCTCGAGGGTGAGCTTGTCCTTCTTGAACTTGCGGATGGTGAGCGCCGGTCCATCAAGCGCCAGCGGTGGCGCGATCACGTTGACGCGCGAGCCGTCGGGCAAGCGCGCATCGCAGATCGGTGAGGATTCATCCACCCGGCGGCCGACCTGGCTGACGATCCGCTGGCATATGGAGAGCAGTTGCGCGTTGTCGCGAAAGCGGATGTCGGACTCGATCGTCTTGCCGCCGACTTCGATGAAGGTCTGGCCCGCGCCGTTCACCATGATGTCGGCGATGTCATCCCGGGCAAGCAGGGGCTCGAGCGGCCCGTACCCAAGCACGTCGTTGCAGATATCCTCGAGCAGTTCCTCCTGCTCGGAAATCGACATCGCGAAATTCTTGATGGTGATGATGTCGTTGACGATATCGCGGATTTCCTCGCGCGCGCTTTCGGCGTCCAGCTTTGCGAGCTGCGAGAGGTCGATCGTGTCGATCAGCGCGGAAAAGACCTGGCTTTTCGTATCGTAATACTGCTCGGTGCGTGCCGGACGCTTGCGCGGGGCACCCGCGGATGGGCTAAGCGGCGGGGGCATCACGGCCTGACGCTGGCCGTGCTGCTCCTCCAGGGGATCGGAAAAGATTTCGGGAGCGGCAGACCTGCCCGAAGACGATGCCGAGGCCGACGCAACAGGCGGCGGCGCAGGAGCAGCGGTGCCGCCCTTTCCGTATCCGTCAGTTCCACGTTTTCCAAACATCGGTCTATCCAGCCTTCACCGAAACAGGTGGGATTACTTGCGCCCGAGCATTGCCAACACCTTGCCCAAGCCACTCTTCTTCGTCTTTTTCGCCGCTACGCGCCCCGTCACCACATGGGCGATCTGCGAGAAGGTTTCGGCAGCAGGCGATTTCGCATCGATCTCGGCGATCATCCGGCCGCTATTGGCGGCGTTTCCGAAAAGCTGCGCGTCGAAAGGCAAAATGGCGATCGGCTCCAGCTCCAGCGGCTCGAAAAAGTCGGCCGGCGCGATCTCCGGACGTTTCGGCATGCCGATCTGATTCAGCACCAGATGCGGCGGACGATCGTTCGGCCGGAGCTTCTTCAAGGCATCCAGCATGTTCTTGGTGTTGCGAAGATTGGCGAGATCGGGCGCCGCGCAGATGACCACTTCATCGACATCCGCGAGCACCGCCCGCGTCCATTCCGACCAGCCGTGCGGCATGTCGAGAACCGCCATCGGCGCGCTGCGCTGGAGTATGTCTATCACCGGCTGGAAAGCGAACCGGTCGTAGTCATAGGCGCGATCGAGCAGGGAGGGAGCCGCGAGCAGCGACAAATGCTCGGAGCATTTGGTGAGCAGGCGATCGAGAAAGACCTCGTCCAGGCGTTCGGGGGCGAAGACCGCTTCCGCGACGCCCTGGGCAGGGTCCTGATCGAAATCGATATTGGYCGTACCGAAGGGCAGATCGAGATCGGCAAGGATGGTTTCGGTGGCAAACAGGCTGGAAATGCCGAAGGCGCAGTTATGCGCAATGGTCGATGCGCCCACCCCGCCCTTGGCGCCAATGAAGGCGATCGACTTGCCGAGCGGTTCGGCATCCGGATCGACGAAGATCGCCGAAACCGAGGCGAGCAGATCGGCCATCTGCACCGGACCGACCAGATATTCGGAAATGCCGTTGCGGATCAGCTCGCGATAGAGTGCGATATCATTATAGCGCCCGACGACGATGACCCGAGTGGACGGATCGCAGACTTCCGCAAGAGGCGCCAGCTCATCAAGCAGGTTCTTCGGTTCGGCATCCGTTTCCAGGATGAGAAGGTTCGGCGTCGGCGCGGAGGTGAACATCTTGGCGGCCGCATCGATGGCGCCGCTCGTAATCCGTATGTTGACCTTGGCCATGCGGCGATCGCGTGACATGCGGTCCATCAACCGCAGCATCGCCTCGCTTTCGCAGAAGGCATGAATGGATATGCGCGGCAACGGACGAAGCGCCTCGATGTCGCCCAAACGGTCGGCCTCTTCCGCATATCGTCCGCCTTCGGCGCCGGTGCGGATTTCATAATTGATCGCACTCATCTGTCTGTCTCCGGTGCCGCGGCCTCAATCATCGCCGCCATCGCCGCTGGGTGCCTTGCGATAGGCTTCGATGACCGCCGTGCGCTGTGCGGCATCGATCGGCGTCATACCGCGCGGGGCGATGAGATCGGTGGGGTTGGCGACCTGGGCCGCAAGGTTGTTCTGGCTGGCGCAACCGAAATTATACCAGTTCCTGTTCCCGAAAGTGGCATTGGAGAGGTCTTCCGGCCATTCTCCGCAGGCGGACGTCATGGCCTTGGTCGTCACATAGGCAAGACGGACCGGCGCGGCATCGCCGTTCGGATAGGCCTGATAGCTGCCCATGACGATCTGGCCCGGACGAATGCCAGTCTCCGTCAGCACCTTGCGGATCTGGCCGCCCAGGTGAGACGCCGCTCCGGCATTAGGGGAGCCATGCGGCATCTGTATCTGGATGACGCCGGCGGGCGAGGCCGCGAAATTCTGCGCAAAACCCCGGATCATGTCCTTCATGCCGGTGGACAGCCGGTAGTCACCGGAGGAAACGGGAATATCGAGCGTATGCTCGGCTTCCGAAAGCGTGATCGGATGGCGGGTGCGGTAATCGTCAGGAATGGAGCCCGTGGTAAGCTCCCGCGAGCCGCAGCCTGCCAGYAGCGCCATGGAAGCGACAAGGAGGGCGGAGGATATCTGTCTCATCATGGTCTTGGCCCCCGGCCCCTCATTTGTAGATGAACCCGACTGCGCCATGGTATTGCCCGGCATCGACGGTTTCCTTGCGGCCGTAGATCTTGTTGACCCGGTTCAGGAAGAAGGTGGCCGCATCGTTCTCCGGATTGAAATTGTCGTCCGGCCGCGCGATCTGGCTGCGGGCGACCGGCCGCACCAGATAGGGCGTCGCGATGATCACCAGTTCGGTTTCGTTGCGCACGAAATCCTTGCTGCGAAACAGCGTGCCGAAGATCGGTATCTTGGATGCGCCCGGAAAACCTGACATGGCCTGGCGGATATCATCCTGAACGAGACCGGCGATGACGATGGATCCACCGGACGGCAGCTCGACGGAGGTTGAAGCCTCTCTCTTGCGAATGCCAAGATAGGTGTTGCCAGGGATGGAGCCCGGAGAGTTTCCGGTCGTCACACTGCCCTGGAAGGTGGGCTCGGAAACGCTGGTATCGATCCGGAGCGCGATCCGGCCGGCGGACAGAACGACCGGCTTGAAGTTCAGCGAGATGCCATATTCCACGGTTTCGAAACTGTTGGTCACGACCGGGACATTGGTATCCTTGTCGACCGAGACTTCCTGCTCGGCGGCCAGACGGAAGTCACCGCCGACATAGAAATTCGCCTGTTCGCCGGAGATCGCCGTCAGGCTGGGTTCGGCAAGCGTGCGCATGACGCCCGCCTGTTCCATAGCATTGAGATAGCTTGTGAAATTCATCGAGCCGGAACCAATCGTCCCGGCAATCCGGCCGACCGATCCCATGATGTTGCCGAGATTGGCCGGATTGGCGAAGGATACGCCGTCGCCGCTGGTTCCGCTCCTGATCGAGCCGTTGAACCCGAGCTGCTTCAGCACCTGGCGGCTGACCTCGGCCACCGTCACCTTCAGCGTCACCTGGTCTTCGCCCTCGATCGTCAGGAGATTGACGATCTGCGAGACCTGACGGTCTTCTGCGTAGATCGCCACGGCGCCGTCGCCGCTGCTTTCGCTGGTGGCGACCGTGCCGCGCGTGGTGGCTTCACCGCCCCGGAGGAAAGCCGTGGCCAGCTTTTCAGCCTGTGCGGCATCCTGCGGCGTGCGCACCGTGCCGGTCAGCACGATATTGTCGGAGACGATCTCGACCTGAATATCGGACTCCGGCAGGAAGCGCCGCAGGTTCTGCTGCAGGCCGGCGATATCGCGCTCGATCTCCAGATCGAGGCTGACAATCTCCTCCCCGTTCGGGCCGAAGATGAAGATGTTCGTCTGGCCGACCGACTTGCCGAAGAGATAGATGCGGCGCGAGGTGCGCGTCACGGCATCGGCCATGGAGGGATCGGCCACCAGGATATCATGCGCATCAGCCGGCAGGTCGACAACCAAGGCCTTGTTCAGCCCGAGCTTCAGGCGCTTGCGGACACTGGTGCCCGCCTCGGTGATGCGGATGAGGCTCTGCTGCTCGGCAAGCGCGCTCGCCGGGGCGAGATTGCTCGACAGGGGCGTGACCGGAAGGCCGGAAAAGGCAAGGCAAAAGGCCATGCCTGCCGCAGCGGAGCGATGGATTGCCTGTTTCGGTCTGCTCACTGGTTCCGCTCCGTTCACTGCGTCTGCACCTGCGATTGCGAGCCTTTGACGATCGAACCCGACTTGATGACCTGGATATCGGCTTTCCCGTCGCCGCCCTTGAGCAGGTAATCGGCGGCGATGGTATCGGCCTCCTGCGCGTCGGCGACCGAGCGCAGCGCAAGCGTCAGCCGCTCCGCCATCTGCTGGGCGACGGTGATCACGCGCGTTTGCTCGGGGGTCAGCTCCAGCGTGGCGGTGGTGCCCACCACTGCCTTGGAGCCATCCTCGTTTTCCTGAATCTGCTGGTCGATCGCCAGAACGCGCACATTGTTCAGCACGTTTTCGGTGAGGAAGGAGCCCTCCTCGTTTCGGCGGACCATGATGACATCCACCCGGTCGTTCGGCAGCACGAAGCCGCCGGCGCCAGTCGCGACCGTGATCTCGGTGGCCACCGCCCGCTTGCCGGCGGGCAGAAGCGCCGACATGATGCGACTTGAGGAATCCGCGATCTTTTCCGGACGGATGGGTTCGCCTTCGAAGACCGGCAGGCGGACCACGGCTCCATTCACTTCCGCCACCGCATCCGGCCGCGCCTTGTCGGTGATGAACCCCTCGACGATCCCGCTTTCCGGCCAGGCCATCCAGCGGACCGATTGATCGTTCAGCCGGCTGCCCACCGRCAGGTTGGCGGCCGATACCAGCACGTTGACGGTCGGCTCCTTCTCCACGATCGTTTCGGCCACCCGAACCACATCCTTGCCGGAAAGATTCATGGCCAGTATGCCGGCAAGGCCTGCCGCGACGACGGCTACCGTGAGGATGATGAGGCGGGCGGGTTTCATGGCCATTTCTCAGGGGCTGTAAATTCTCCCCAAAATGGTCCCGCAATGGTGTAATTATGGTTAATACTAGGCTTATAATTGTGGTTAACGAAATCTTTTCGGATCAACCAAGCCTAAACTTCAAGCTCCTGTGGCCAGCCGGAAGATCGGCGACTGGTCGTAGGTCACGAATCCGGCGATCGCTATAGCAATGCCATAGGGAATTTTCTTGGCGGTCGTCAGCGACGCCGGCAACGGTATGCCCATGGCAAGCACGGAGCTTGATTGCGACCGGATCATGAGGACCGCGATCGTCAGCAGGCCTCCGATGAGGGAGACTGCGACGAGGAAAAGGATGAGCGACTGGTTGAAGCCGAACCAGGCGGCGGCGGCAGTCAAAAGCTTGGCGTCCCCTCCGCCCATGACATTGACGGCGAAGAGGCCGAAACAGGCTGCAAAGACGATGAGGGCGGCGACAAGGCTCATGCCGATATCAGGCCATGGAAGGCCAGAGAGGGGAGCGAGGATAAGGAAGGACGCCAGCAGAACCGCAGGAATGCGGTTGGGAATGGTCATGGTGAAGAGGTCGGTGAGCGCGGCAAGGGCGAGGCCCAATGGCAGGATGAAGAGTATCGCTAAGGCGATCATCCGGCTTTCTCCAGGCTGCGAGCAAAGACAACAACGTCTCTCGACGTGATGCTCGGCCTTGTGCCGAGCATCCAATCACGCCAGCATCTTGTTCGGCGTGGCRGATAGATCCTCGGCGCAAGCCAAGGATGACGTCGTTTTATGGCCCAAAAACTTCATCAACAAGCTGAAGCCGCCCTTTGTTAGAGCGGCTTTATTATTATTATGATGCTAATAGTTATTCTGTTTTAGCGGCCGCCTCGGCTGCATCGCCCATCTTTGTAGAAAGATTCTGGAATACATCATTGATGCTACCACCCAGCGTGGTCGCACCAGCGATGAGGGCGACAGAGATGAGGGCTGCGATCAAGCCATATTCGATGGCAGTCGCACCCGACTCATCCTTCTTGAAACGAGCGAAAATCTTCGACATGGAACTCTCCTAACTCCGATAGTTACCCAGCACTTCCCGCCAACTGTTTGCCGTTGTTCGGATGAGGCGAACCTATATGGAGCGCGATTTCCGCCCGCTTAAGAAAGAACGTTACCGAAAGCTTAACGCCATCACGACAATAAAGCTGGTTAACGAAGGGCAAAAGGGAAAGCGTCGAATTTCTTTCGGTTGAAATCCGCGTCTCTGATCGATGAAAATTGTTTTAACTCAATTTCTTATGAAGGTTTCACAAATAGCGCGCGCCGGATCAATGACCTCTGAGAGCATCCATGTGGAATATTTAACAACCCGGAAAGCCGGTTCGATCCCGCATTTAACCGCGCGTTCACCATTCCGGCCCATGCTTGAGGCATCGAGCTCATTTATCAAAGGCCCCTCCTCATGCTGTTGCAAAGCCTCATGGCCGGACTTCTCGTCCTCGCGGGCGCTGCAGCCACTGCGTCGGCCCAGGATCATGAGGAAGACCTGCTGCGCGTCTTCATGAATCATGCGCGCGTGCTGAAGCTCGACCGCCCCGTGAGCAAGGTGATCGTCGGCAACTCGAATGTCGCGGACGCCACCGTAGCGGATTCGACCACCATCGTGCTCACCGGCCGCAGCTTCGGCGCGACGAACCTCGTGCTCCTCGATGCGGAGGGAAATGCGATCGCCGACGAGCGCGTGCTGGTGTCGATCGACGAGGGCAATACCGTGCGCGTCTTCCGCCAGACCGCCCGTTCCATCCTATCCTGCACCCCGAATTGCGAACAGCACGCCGAGTTCAGCAATACGGGTGCCGCCAATCCGTAATTCCTACCCGTCACAACCCTTCAAATAAAAGGGTGACGGGAAACGGAATCTCAATAAACCCTTCCTAAGATGCCGGCCGGTTCTGGGGGCATTTCGTATATTATGGGCAGGGGTCGCGAGATCACAGGCGGGATTGGCGCGCCGCGCAGGCGGACGTGGCTGCAGCTTTTGCGCTCGCGCGACGGAGCGGCGGCGATCGAGTTCGCCTTGCTCGCCATTYCCTATTTCCTGATCGTCTTCGCCATCATCGAGACCTTCATCGCCTTCATGGCGGAGCAACTTGTCTCCACCGCCGTCGACAACATGGCCCGTCAGCTTCGGATGGGGCAGATCACCTACGGACTCAACCTCTCCACCGACAAGGACCGGGACGAGTTCCGCCAGGCCTTCTGCAACGAGATCTCGATCCTGATCCGATGCAGTGAGGAGGAGATCAAAACCCCTCAGAAGCTCTATCTCGATGTCCGCAGTTTCCCTAGCTTCGCCGATATCCCCAAGGAGATACCTCGGGTCTCCGACAAGCCCTTCGCCGACCTCTATGCCTTGGATGCAAACCATTATTCCCCCGGCGGGCCGAAATCGATCAACATGGTGCGCGCCTATTACCGCTGGCAGATCATCACCGATCTCGTGCGGCCCTATATCACGACCATCCGGCCGGAGGGCCAATCCATGCCCACCGATTTCCTGATCGTCGGGACGGCGGCATTCCAGAACGAGGACTATCCGCTGTGACCGAGCCGACCCGAAAGGACGCCGAAAAGCGGAAGCTTCTGATGCGGCTGAGAGCACTCGTCGCCGACCGGCGCGGCATGGGCGCCGTGGAATTCGCGCTTATCGCGCCACTTCTCCTGATGCTCTACATCACCGTCTTCGAGCTGACGGTCGGATTCAGCGTCTCCAAGCGAGTGTCGCGCGCGGCAACCAGCGTCGCCGACCTCGTGACCCAGCAGGCAACTGTAAACAAGCCCTACCTCAATACGATGCTCGATGTCGCGGGAGGCCTCTTCGTGCCCTATGGAACGTCAGGCATTGCCATGAAGATCACAGGCGTGAAGGTGGATTCCTCCGCCAGTGCCAAGGTTCTGTGGTCCTGGGATCAGAGTGGTGGCAAGCCCTATGCCGCCGGCTCCCCAGTCACCGTTCCGCAGGGCATGCGCAGTACGGAGACGTTCTTGGTGCGGGCAGAGGTTTCGGTGCCGCATCAGCTTCTGATGTTCATGCCGGGATTGCTTCCGAGTGCCGTCGAGAAAATCACCATCCGACGCGAATCCTTCTTCCAGCAGCGCCTCGGCAAGGACATCACCTGCTCCGACTGCTGACGGCAGCCGACAGCAGCTGCCGTATTGGCCTTTGCCAAGTCATTTTCCCGACTATATATCCGGTCGAAATTCAATGTCGGCCGATGCTGGCCGCATTCCTCAAATCAGGATGACCGATGCCGCGCGCCTTTCTCTTCGTTCTCGATTCCTTCGGCGTCGGCGGTGCGCGCGACGCCGAGGCCTATGGTGATCTCGGTTCCGATACGCTCGGCCATATCGCCGAGTTCTGCGCCGTCGGTGCTGCCGACCGGGCGGGCCTCAGGAGCGGGCCGTTGAAACTGCCCAACATGTCGTCGCTCGGGCTTCTCGAGATCGCCAAGCTCGCCAGCGGCAACTATCCCGCTGGCATGCCGATGCCCGAGCGGATCTTCGGCCTGCACGGCGCCGCCAACGAGGTGTCGCACGGCAAGGATACGCCTTCCGGCCATTGGGAGATCGCCGGCACGCCGGTGATGTTCGATTGGGGCTATTTCGCAACCGAGGGCGATGCCTTTCCGCCCGATCTCGTGGAGGCGATCTGCCGCGAGGGGAATATTCCGGGCATTCTCGGCAATTGCCATGCCTCCGGCACGGAAATCATCATCAGGCTGGGAGAGGAGCATATCCGGACCGGCAAGCCGATCTGCTACACGTCCAGCGACTCCGTATTCCAGATCGCGGCGCACGAAACGCATTTCGGCCTAGAGCGCCTGCTCGAACTCAGTCAGGTGGTGCGACGTCTTCTCGAACCGCTGAATATCGGCCGGGTGATCGCACGCCCCTTCGTCGGCGAGGGGGCGGAAACCTTCGAGCGCACCGGCAACCGCCGGGATTTTTCCGTGCCGCCGCCTGAACCTACCCTCCTCGACCGGCTGACGGAGGCGGGCCGGACGGTACATGCGGTCGGCAAGATCGGAGATATTTTCGCCCATAAGGGCGTCTCCCGCGTCATCAAGGCGAACGGCAATGCCGCATTGATGCAGGCCACGCTCGCGGCGATGGACGACGCCGCAGATGGCGACCTCGTCTTCACCAATTTCGTCGATTTCGACATGCTCTACGGCCATCGCCGCGACGTGCCCGGCTATGCCGCTGCCCTCGAAGCCTTCGATCTCGCCCTTCCGGACATCCACCGCCGGCTGAAGCCCGGCGACCTGGTCGTCCTTACCGCCGACCACGGCTGCGATCCCACCTGGCGCGGCAGCGACCATACGCGCGAGCGCGTGCCGATCATGGCCTTCGGGCCGGGCATCCGCTCCCGGTCGATCGGCGTCAGGCCCACCTATGCGGATATCGGCGAGACGGTGGCCGCGCATCTAGGCATTCCCGCCGGCTCGCACGGGTGGAGCTTCCTGTGACGGCACACCTRCTGAAAGCCGAAATCCACTGCCATATCGAAGGTGCGGCGCCACCGTCGCTGGCGCAGGCCCAGGCGGGAAAATACGGTGTCGATACCGGCAGCTTCCTGCGCAACGGCGCCTATGCCTGGTCGGACTTTGCCGAATTCCTCGCCTGTTACGACAAGGTCGCCTCTCTGTTCAGGACCGACGGGGACTATGCGCTGCTGACGGAGACCTATCTTAGCGAACTCGCCGCGGCGAACACGATCTACAGCGAGGTTATCGTCTCGCCGGACCACGGCGATCGCATCGGGCTTGKAGCGGACGCCTATCTCGCTGGTATTTCGGCGGGCATCCATGCCGCCCGCGAAAAGACAGGCATCGAGGCGCGYATCATCGTGACCGGGGAGCGGCATTTCGGGCCGGACCGGGTTGTCTCCGCCGCCGAATATGCAGCGCGGGCCAAGAACCCGCTGGTCACCGGCTTCAACATGGCCGGCGAGGAGCGCACGGGGAGGGTCGCGGACTATGCCCGCGCCTTCGATATCGCGCGCGATGCCGGGCTCGGGCTGACCATCCACGCGGGCGAGGTCTGCGGCGCCTCCAGCGTTTCCGATGCGCTCGATCTCGTAAAACCGTCACGGATCGGCCATGGGGTTCGTGCGATCGAGGACCCGGCGCTCGTGGAGCGGCTGGCGAAACTCGGCACGGTGCTGGAAGTCTGCCCAGGCTCCAACATCGCCCTCAATGTCTTCGCGGATTTCGGCAGTCATCCGCTGAAACGACTGAAGGCGGCCGGCGTGCGCGTCTGCCTGAACTCGGACGATCCGCCCTTCTTCCACACGTCGCTCGCAAGGGAATACGAAATCGCGTCGAAGGAGATGAGATTTTCCGATGCCGAGATCGATGCGATGAYGCGCACGGCCATAGAGGCCGCCTTCCTGGACGAGGAAACGCGGGCGAAATTGCTCGCCCGGCTCGACCGCGAGGCCATGGATGCTGGGGATGACGCGGCCGAGCGCGCCTGATGGCTTGCGTTCGCGGTCATTTCAGGAAAAGAGAAAGAAAAGGAAAGGGAAGCTTCTCATGGAAGGCGTAACGGTCATCGATCATCCGCTGGTGCAGCACAAGCTCACCATCATGCGCAAGAAGGAAACTTCCACTGCCGGCTTCCGGCGTCTGTTGCGCGAGATCTCCACCCTGCTCTGCTACGAGGTGACGCGCGACCTCGAGTTGACCATGGAAACGATCGAGACGCCGATCATGGAAATGCAAGCGCCGGTGCTCGAAGGCAAGAAGCTGGTCTTCGCCTCGATCCTGCGCGCCGGCAACGGGCTTCTGGAAGGCATGCTGGAACTGGTGCCCTCGGCGCGCGTCTCGCACATCGGCGTTTATCGCGATCACGATACGCTGGAAGCGGTCGAGTATTTCTTCAAGGCACCGGACAGCATCAACGAACGTCTCGTCATCGTGGTCGATCCGATGCTCGCGACCGGCAATTCCTCGATTGCCGCCGTCGACAAGCTCAAGGAACGCGGTGCCCGCAATATCCGCTTCCTCTGCCTACTTGCCGCTCCCGAAGGCATCGAGAACTTCCGCAAGGTCCATCCGGACGTGAAAATCTACACCGCCTCGATCGATAGCCATTTGAACGAGAAGGGCTATATCGTGCCGGGGCTGGGTGACGCCGGCGACCGCATGTACGGAACGAAGTAAGCGATCCCGGCGGTAGGACTCAACCGATCCGCTGCAGGATAACGGGCATGGATGATGGCGGCGGCCCCTCGGTTATGCTGAAGCAGCCGGCAAGCCTTGCAACCACTTGCTCGCCGACACTCTGGTCAGCCGCATGAACGAAGGCGATCGGCTCACCTTTGGAAATCTTGCTGCCGAGCGGCAGGATGCCGTCGACACCGACCCGATGGTCGATTGTATCCGTTGCGCGTTTGCGCCCGCCGCCAAGCTCGATCACCGCAAGACCGATATCGCGCGTAGCGCAAGCCGAGAGCCGGCCATCCTCCGCCGCGAGAACCGGCAACACGGTCGGGGCAGTTTCCAGATAGACCTGGGGTCGATCAACGAAATCCGCCGGGYCACCGAGCAGAAGCACCATGCGGGCGAAGACCTCCATGGCCTTGCCGCTTGCCAGCACCTGCCGGGCAGCCGCTTCCGCGGCCAGCACATCCGGATGGAGTCCGGCCTGCACCAGCATTTCCGCGGCGAGAGCGAAGACGACGGTATCCAGCCGTGTGCCGGCTTTCCTTCCCATCAGAAAATCCAGGCAATTCCGCACTTCGAGCGCATTGCCTGCGGCATCCGCGAGCGGCTGGTTCATGTCGGTCAGAAGGGCGGCGGTCCGCACGCCTGCGAGGTTTGYAACCTCCACCAGAGAGCGGGCCAGCGTTTCCGCCTCATCAAGGTTTTGCATGAAGGCGCCGTTGCCGACCTTCACATCCAGCACGAGGGTTTCGAGACCGGCCGCGAGTTTCTTCGAAAGAATAGAGGCTGTAATCAGCGGCACGGATTCGACCGTGGCCGTGACATCGCGGATGGCATAGAGACGGCGGTCGGCGGGCGCGAGGTCCGCCGTCTGCCCGATGATGGCACAGCCCGCTTCCGCCACCACCTTGCGGAACAGTGCGTCCCCCGGCGCGATATCGTAGCCCGGAATAGATTGCAGCTTGTCRAGCGTGCCGCCGGTATGGCCAAGGCCGCGTCCGGAAATCATCGGGACCGCCAGCCCGCAGGCCGCGACGATCGGAGCCAGCATCAGCGAAACATTGTCTCCGACACCACCGGTCGAGTGCTTGTCGGCCACCGGCCGCCCCGCATCGCGCCAATCCAGGACATCGCCGGAATCGCGCATGGCAAGCGTCAGCGCGACCGTTTCATCCGGGGACATGCCGCGAAAGAATACCGCCATGGCGAAAGCGGCAGCCTGGCCCTCGGATATCTCTTCCCGCGAGAGCGCGGAGATGAACGCGGCGATTTCCTCCGCCGCCAGTTCGGCTCCGTCCCGCTTGCGGCGGATGATCTCCTGCGGGATCATGGGACGCGCTCAGTAGCCGGCCGAGACGCGGGCGGAAACGCCGCCACCAAGCACCGCCAGAATATCATCCAGCAGGCTGGATGCACCGAAGCGGAAAGTCGAGGGCATGATCCAGTTCGGCCCCATAATGGTTTCAGCAAGCCTCAGATAGAGATCCGCATCGGCAACGGAACCTATGCCGCCGGCAGGCTTGAAGCCGACGGTCTTCTTCGAATCCCGGATTGCCTGCAGCATGATGTCGGCGGCTTCCAGCGTGGCGTTTACTGCCACCTTGCCGGTCGAGGTCTTGATGAAATCAGCCCTTCCCGCAATTGCCAGCTCCGAGGCGCGGCGGATATGGGCGCTATCCTTCAATTCCCCGGTTTCGAGAATGACCTTGAGGCAGGCATTCGGGCACGCGGCCCTGACCGTTTCCACCATATCCGTCACCGCCTGCTCGTCGCCCGCCAGAAAGGCGCGGTAGGGGATCACCATGTCGATTTCATCGGCACCGTCCGCGATAGCCTGCCGGGTTTCCTCCACGACCGCTTCCATGGACAGGTCACCGGAAGGGAAATTCACCACCGTCGCGATGCGGACAGGATGGCCGGCTCCGAGGATCTTCCGAGCATGGGCAACGAAGCGCGGCCAGATGCAGATCGCGGCGGTATTGCCATAGGGTGTCTGGGCACGGAGGCACAGTTTCTCGATCGCAGCCTCGTCGCAGTCGTCGCGCAGGTTGGTGAGATCGAGAAGCGAGAGCGCAAAACTGGCGGCCTCACGCGGCGTGTTGATCTCCATCGTACCTACCTCCCCGGCCAGCGCGCGACCCGGATGAACCGTCAGAGCAGGGTCGGGCGCGATTTACGGAATTGCCGCGACGCGTTGATCTCGGGCGCCACGATCGAGCGGCATAATTTATCGTTCAAACGATTAGAAGCAACCCGCATCGGCGAAGGAGAAGGGCTTATTCTCCACTCCTTCGGCTTTGCGACTGATATCCTTAGGCTTTTGCCGACAGCATTTYCTTGAGTATCGCGGCCAGGCGCCGGCCACCGACCGGCGCCATATCCTTGGTCTCCTCGTGGGAGAGTTCCGCTCCCGTCATGCCGGCGGCATAATTGGTGACGACTGAGGCCGCCGCGACGCGGAGCCCGAAATAGCGCGCCAGGATGACTTCCGGCACAGTGGACATGCCGACCGCATCCGCTCCTAACGTGCGGGCCATCCGGATCTCCGCCGGAGTTTCGAAGCTCGGACCGGAAAACCACATGTAGACGCCGGAAAGCAGCGGCACGCCACAGCGGATCGCGRCATTGCGCATACCCGTCGCCAGTTCCTCGTCATAGGCATTGGTCATGCCGACGAAGCGACGGTCGCCTTCCTCGCCGATCAGCGGGTTCATGCCGGAATAATTGATGTGGTCGGTAATCTGCATGACCGAACCCGGCGGCATATCCTGCCGCAGCGACCCCGCCGAATTGGTGAGGATCAGTGCCTGCACGCCAAGGCCCTTCAGGACCTCGATCGGGAAGCGCATCGCCTTGGCGTCTCCCTTTTCGTAGTAATGGGCACGGCCTGACAGCATGATGACGGGCTCGCCTCCGAGGCGGCCGGCAACCAGTTCGCCCGCATGGCCGGTGACCCCACTCACGGGAAAGCCCGAAAGTTCAGCATAGGGGATGCGCACCGGCTGGGCGACGTCCTCGACCAGCGAACCGAGGCCGGAACCGAGCACCACGGCATGGCGCGGGACAAGCCCGTTCAACCTTTCCACGAGAAGATCGATGACGCCCTTCATCCGATGACATCCGTTTCGAAGGCGTAGGGTAAAAGCTCCGCCATGGTCACCGTCTTCTGTACGCCGAGATCATCGCAGAGATAGATGCGTGTATCGGCCGAAGCGAACTCGGAAATCTTCTGGCGGCAGCCGCCGCAGGGCGTGCAGAGCGGCAGTTTCTCGGCGATGACCGCGAGTTCCACGATCTTCTTGCCCCCACCCATGATCATGGCGCCGATTGCCGTAGGTTCCGCGCACCATCCTTGCGGAAAGGAGAGGTTCTCGATGTTGGCGCCGGTATAGACCTTGCCGTCTTCGGCCCGGATCGCAGCACCCACCGGGAACTTAGAATAAGGCGCATAGGCCTTTGCCATGGCATCGCGCGCGGCTTCGAAAAGATCGTGGGCCATAGATCAGCGCTCCTTCGTGTAAGGCACCCCGCCTGCCTTCGGGGGGCGGGCGATGCCGATGAAGCCGGCGAGCAGGATGCAGGTGAGCACATAAGGCAGCGCCTGGAATATCTGAACCGGCACCTCGCCGATCCCTGGCACTACCTTGCCCTGCATGAAATTGGCGAGCGCATCCAGGAAACCGAAGAGCAGGCAGGCGAACATCACCGGCACTGGACGCCATTTGGCGAAAATCAGTGCGGCAAGCGCAATATAGCCCTTGCCGGCAGACATATTGTTGATGAAGGCGGCCGATTGGGCAACCGCCAGATAGGTACCCGCAAAGCCGCACAGGAAGCCCGCAAGGATGACCGAGCGATAGCGCATCCACGGCACCGAAATACCGGCCGTGTCCACCGCACCCGGATTTTCGCCGACGGCGCGCAGACGCAGGCCGAAACGGGTGCGATAGAGCACCCACCAGGAGAGCGGCACCATCAGGAAGGCGATATAGGTGAGGATATTATTGCCGGAAATGACGTTGGCATAGAGCGGGCCGATGAAAGGCACGTCCCGCATGGCATCCGCGCCGGGCAGGATGATCGGGGCGAACCGCCCCTCGCCCGGCACCTGCGGCGTGCGGCCGCCCTGGCCGAACCAGGCCTGGCCGAGCACGATGGTGAGACCGGCGGCCACGAAATTCAGCGCCACGCCGGAGACGATCTGGTTGCCGCGATTGGTGATGGAGGCAAAGCCGTGGACCAGCGAGAACGCGATCGATACGGCGATGCCCGCCAGCAGGCCGAGCCAGGCATTGCCCGTCACATAAGCGACGCAGGCGGAGGCGAAGGCGGAGGCGAGCATCTTGCCTTCGAGCCCGATGTCGAAGATTCCGGCGCGTTCGGAAAACAGTCCGGCAAGCGCGGTGAACAGGAGCGGGATCGAGAGCCGGACAGCCGAGCCGAGAATGCTGACGAGGATATCGAAGAATTCCATGGCCTCATTTCCCCGTGAACTGCTGATAGAGCCGCACCATGGCCGGCCGCAGCATGTATTCCAGCGCGCCCGCAAAAAGGATCACGAGGCCCTGGATGACGACGATCATGTCGCGGGTGATGTTCGGCATCTCGAAGGAAAGATCGGCGCCCCCCTGATAGAGGATGCCGAAGAGCAGCGCGGCGAGCACAATGCCGACGGGATGGCTGCGGCCCATCAACGATACCGCGATGCCGACGAAGCCCGCGCCCGCCACGAATTCCACCTGCAAGCGCGCGGAAGCGCCCATCACCACGTTGAGCGCCATCATGCCCGCGAGCGCTCCGGAAAYCAGCATGGCCACGATGACCGTGCGGACATAGGGAACGCCCGCATAGACGGCGGCAGTCGGGCTGATGCCCAGCGTACGCATCTCATAACCGAGCTTCGTTCGCCAGATCAGCACCCAGACGAGGAAGCACATGACGAGCGCTATGACGAAGGAGACGTTGAACGGCGCCGGCCCGAGCCTCAGCCCGAACAGCGCCATCAGCCAGTCGAGCTTGGGCAGCTGCCCGCCCGGCAGAAAGGTGCGGGTTTCCGGCGCCATCTTGCCCGGCACGATGAAGACGTTGACGAGCAGATAGACCATCAACGCCGCAGCGATGAAATTGAACATGATCGTCGTGATGACGATATGGCTGCCGCGCTTGGCCTGCAGCCAGGCCGGAATGAACGCCCAGGCAGCGCCGAAAATGGCAGCACCGACGATGGCGAACGGCATGGTCACGTACCATGGCACGTAACGATCTAGCGCAAGAGCTACGAGCGCCGCACCCAGCCCGCCGATATAGGCCTGCCCTTCCGAGCCGATGTTGAAGAGACCGGCATGGAAGGCGACGGCCACCGAAAGCCCCGTGAAGATGAAGCTCGTGGCATAGAACAGCGTGAAGCCGATGGCATCCCCGCGGCCGAGCGCGCCCTGCACGAGGAATTTCAGCGCCTCGAACGGATTCTCGCCGATTCCCCAGATGACAAGGCCGGAGAAGAGGAAGGCGAGGATGAGATTGATAAGCGGGATCACCCCGTAGGAAATCCACGCCGGAAGCGGAACGGAGGCCGTACTCATCGAAAATCCGCCGTCCCCGCCATCGTGCGGTTCTTCACCATGCCCCCTGCACTCATTCCATGCTCCAAACCAGAACCTTCATGTCCCTGCCGCATCACGCCGCGATGCCTGCCATCATCAGCCCGAGCGTCTGCTCGCCCGCATCCGCTTCCTTCTCTCCGACGATCTTTCCGGCGAACATAACGAGGATGCGATCGGAGAGCGACCTGACCTCGTCGAGTTCCACCGAGACGAGAAGGATCGCCTTGCCTGCATCCCGCATCTCGATGATACGGCGATGGATGAACTCGATAGCGCCGATATCGACGCCGCGCGTCGGCTGGCCAATGATCAGCATCTTCGGGTCGCGCTCGATTTCGCGAGCCACGACGATCTTCTGCTGGTTGCCGCCAGAGAAATTCGCTGTCTTCAGCCTAGGGTTCGGCGGGCGGATATCGTATTTTGCGATCTTCTCCTCGGCGTCCTTGCGGATCGCCTCGAGATCAAGCAGCGCGCCTTTTCCATATTGCTCGTTTCGATGATAGCCGAGGATCGAATTCTCGTATTCCTCGAACTTCAGGACGAGGCCCATGTGGTGCCGGTCTTCGGGTATGTGGGCAAGCCCCAGGTCGCGCAGGCGCGCCGGATCGACACTGGCCGCCGGCTGACCATCAATGAAGATTTCACCGGAGGTCGGCTTGCGGATACCGGCGATCGCCTCGAGAAGTTCCGACTGGCCATTGCCGGCCACACCGGCGATGCCGACGATCTCGCCCGCCCGCACATCGAAGGAGACGTCATCGACCATGGTGACGCCGCGGCTGTCCTTGACCGTCAGGTTGCGGACGGAGAGCAATACAGGGCCAGGTTTGGCTTCTCCCTTTTCCACCCGCAAGAGCACGCGGCGGCCAACCATCAGCTCGGCCAGCTCCTCTACCGTAGTCTCGGCCGTCTTGCGGGTCGCCACCATCTCGCCGCGGCGCATGACCGAGACCGTATCGGTGATCGCCATGATCTCGCGCAGCTTGTGGGTGATGAGAATGATCGTCTTACCTTGATCGCGCAGCACGCGCAGRACCTTGAAGAGATGATCGGCTTCCGCCGGGGTCAACACACCGGTCGGCTCGTCGAGAATGAGGATTTCGGCGCCGCGATAGAGCGCCTTCAGGATTTCCACCCGCTGCTGCCGGCCGACCGGCAGTTCCTCAATCACCGCATCCGGATCGACTTCCAGGCCGTAATCGTCCTCCAGCCGCTTCAGCTCCTTGCGGGCGCTTGCCACCCCCTTCGCCAGAAGCTGACCGCCTTCGGCGCCGAGCATAACRTTTTCCAGCACGGTGAAATTCTCTACCAGCATAAAATGCTGGTGGACCATGCCGATGCCTGCCGCGATTGCCGCCTGGCTGTCGCGGATCGTCGTCGGCTTGCCGAAGATGCGGATCTCGCCTTCATCGGCATGGTAAAAGCCGTAGAGAATCGACATCAGCGTCGATTTACCGGCCCCGTTTTCGCCGATGATGCCATGGATCGAACCCTTGGCCACCGTCAGATCGATATTCTTATTCGCGTGCACAGCTCCGAATTTCTTGTCGATGCCGACAAGTTCGATGGCTGACTCCCTGGAAGGTCCGAGGCTCAATGATCCGCCTTTCCACATATGCAAAAAGGGCGCATGGCGATCTAAGTTCGCCACGCGCCCTTTGAAACAGGCTCTTAGTTCGGGCAGGAATTGTCCGACATGTAGTCGTGCACCTTGACCGTGCCGGCAATGATGTCAGCCTTGGCCTTTTCGACCGCAGCCTGCATCTCCGCCGTGATCAGCGACTTGTTATTGTCGTCGATCGCCGCCGAAACGCCGTCTTCCTTGATTCCGAGCGCCTGGATGCCGGGCGTGAACTTGTCGCCCTGGGTATCCTTGTATGCATTGTAGACAGCAAGATCGACGCGCTTGACCATGGAGGTCAGCACCTTGCCGGGATGCAGGTGGTTCTGGTTGGAATCGACGCCGATCGAGAACTTGCCGTTGTCAGCGGCGGTCTGCAGCACGCCGAGACCACTTGCGCCGGCTGCCGCGTAAATTACATCGGCGCCCTGATCGATCTGGTTCTTGGTGAGTTCACCCGCACGCACCGGATCGTTCCAGGCCGCACCCGTGGTGCCAACCATGTTCTGGAAAATCTGAGCATCGGCCTTGGCGGCTTTCACGCCTTGGACGTAGCCACAGGCGAACTTGCGGATCAGCGGAATATCCATGCCGCCAACAAAGCCGAACTTGCCGCTCTTGGACGCCATGCCGGCGAGCAGACCGACCAGATAGGAGCCTTCCTCCTCCTTATAGACGACGGAGCGGACGTTCGGCAGATCGACTACCGAGTCGACGATGACGAATTTGGTGTCCGGAAATTCGGCCGCGACCTTTTCCATAGCCGAGGTCCAGGCGAAGGAGACGGCGACGACCGGGTTGAAGCCGCGGCTCGCGAAGTTGCGAATCGCCTGCTCGCCCTGCGTGTCGCTGGTCGGCTCGAAATCACGGTAGTCGGTGCCGGTTTCCGCCTTGAATTTCTCGGCACCGGCATAAGCCGCTTCGTTGAAGGATTTGTCGAATTTGCCGCCCGTGCCATAGACCAGCGCCGGCTTGACTTCCGCGGCAAGCGCGGATGCCGACATCGCGGCCAAGGCAAAAAGACTGAGTAGGGTTTTCTTCATCGTGCAGCCCTGTTTTTTACTGTTAGGTCCTCCCGCAAGCCCGTTGAACCGGACATATTGCGGCTACCCGCCCCTCTTCAAAGGCTTGGCTTTGCGCACTCTTGCATGGGTTCTGGAAAATTTCACGAGATTTTTTTCAGTTGGTAAAAAACGATCATCCTGCCGAAAACCTGAACAAAAAAGCCGCGGACCTGATGAAATCCGCGGCAGCCAAGTACATTTTCGCCGTTCGTCTTTCAACCCACCGGGCAAGAGACGCCGGTTCCCTTGAGACCGCAATAGCCGCCGGGATTCTTGGCGAGATATTGCTGGTGATAGTCCTCGGCATAGTAGAACTCGCCGACGGGGGCGATCTCGGTGGTTATGCGCAGGTTCCGGCCCGAAGCATCCAGCGCCGCCTGAAAGGCGTCGAGCGCCGCCTTCGCCTCAGCCTCCTGCTCCGGCGTCGTGGTATAGATAGCGGAGCGGTAGGTGGTGCCGATGTCGTTACCCTGGCGCATGCCCTGGGTCGGATCGTGCTCCTCGAAGAAGATCTTCAGCAACTGCCTGTAGCTGACTTCCTCAGGGTCGAAGACGACCTTCACGATCTCCGTATGGCCGGTGAGACCAGTGGTGGTCTCATGGTAGGTCGGATTCGGCGTGAGCCCTCCGGAATAGCCCACGGCCGTGACATGAACGCCCGGGATCTTCCAGAACAGGCGCTCTGCGCCCCAGAAGCATCCCATGCCGAAATAGGCCACTTCCGACCCCTCCGGATAGGGACCCTTGAGGGAGCGGCCGTTGACGAAATGGTGTTCCGAAGTTGGGATCGGCGCCGCCCGTCCGGGCAGCGCGGTCTCGGCCGTCGRCATGACCGTCTTCTTGCTGAACATATCGATTACGAACATCTTTTCCTCCAAGCTCGACAGCCGATGCGGTCCCGGTGGTTCAGGCGGAGAAACGCCCGGCGAACCGCGGCCTGCGATAGCCGATCATCCAGAAAACCAAGGCGAGCGCCAGAAAGACCGCAAATGCCGGCTGTGCCAGAACAGGCGCCACGAACGACCGCCAGAGATCGGGAGATATATAGGTATTGGCCTGCATTTCCGCCACCACCAGGCTTTCCGGGCTCAGGTTCAGCCAGGCATTGCCGAGGCTTGTCACCTCGACCGCGGATGCGGAAACCGAGCGGATCGAATCCAGAATGCCAGCGGCGACCGCGGCCACCAGCGCCAAAAGGCTCAGAAAATGGACAAAGCTTCGCATGGGACGGCTCCTTG
Source organism: Rhizobium sp. LCM 4573 (assembly GCF_001854865.1). Lineage (GTDB taxonomy): Bacteria > Pseudomonadota > Alphaproteobacteria > Rhizobiales > Rhizobiaceae > Neorhizobium. The sequence goes on from NZ_MDDW01000013.1 coordinate 124,101, forward strand.
TCGTCATGTCGACCATCCGCAACTGCCTGGAATTGCGCGCGAATACTCGCAGAAATAACGCTGGCGGTCATGATTGGCAACGAAAGCGATCGGGTTTCGCAAGCGGCCGTCAAAAATCCTTCAGATTCGGGTTGATCCTTGGAAAGGGATCGGTATATATCCCGCCCGACCGCTGCATGCCTTTGGTGCGCAGCCCTTTCCAAAGGACAGGTGGCCGAGTGGTTGAAGGCGCACGCCTGGAACGCGTGTATACGTGAAAGCGTATCGAGGGTTCGAATCCCTCTCTGTCCGCCATCCCCCTAAGATTTCAGAAGCAATGCCGGTTTGCGGGTAATCACCCTCTTTAGTCCTTTGCCTCCGGCGGAGGAACGATGAGTGCCCTTTCGGGACCGATCGGCTTTCCATCCTGGGTTCGTATATCAAGCCGGATCGGCTGACCGGTTTCACGGTCGATCAGCGCCGAATGCACCTCGCCCGGCGCAAACAGGTAACGCTCCCCCCACTGGCGCAGGGCGACCATTACCGGAAACAGGTCCCGGCCCTTGTCGGTCAGATGGTATTCCTGATGAGCTCCGCCGTCGGCGGGCGCGACCGGCGCGAGAATGCCGCGCTCGACCAGCGTGCGCAGCCGCTGAGAAAGGATGTTCTTGGCAATGCCGAGGCTCTTCTGGAATTCGCCGAAACGCGTCAGCCCATCAAAGGCGTCGCGGACGATCAGCAGGGACCACCAGTCGCCGATCACATCAAGCGAGCGCGCGCTCGGACAGTAATCCCCGCTGAAACTCTTGCGCCTGACCATAACTTCCTTTCACACCATCGTGACGACGGTTGCATTATAAAACCAATCTGCTATCGATCAAATGGTTTCATTATTAAACCATATCGAGGACACCCATGCGATTCGATAGCGACGAGAAGCCGGCCACCGCCGGCGGCGGAATCTACAGTCCTGAAACGCCGGTCCATAATCAAGACGGCAGGCAGCCTGATAGCAACGAGCACCGGAATCACTTCCTCACACCTGGCCTGACGTTGCTTTTTGCCGTGGCGAGCGGCCTTGCGGTTGCCAACGCCTATTTCGCCCATCCGATGCTGGACGTGATGGCCGACGATCTCGGGCTCTCCCGCGCGCATGCAGGGTTCATCGTCGCGGCAACACAGATCGGTTACGGGTTGGGGCTGATCCTGCTTGTCCCGATCGGCGATCTCGTCGATCGCCGCAAGCTGGTGATCGTGCAATCGCTCCTTTCCGTCCTCGCCCTGCTCTCGGTCAGCTTCTCCTTCACCGGCCATATGCTGCTCGTTTCCATGGCCCTCATGGGGTTCCTTGCGGTCCTCACCCAGGCTTTCGTCGCCTATGCGGCAAGCCTTGCCCGGCCGAACGAGCGCGGTCATATCGTCGGCATCGTCACGAGCGGAATCGTGCTCGGCATATTGCTTGCCCGCACCGTGGCCGGCGTCCTCACCGATCTTTCAGGCTGGCGGACAGTCTATCTCGCATCCGCCCTGCTGACGCTCGTCATCGTGGCCCTGCTCTTCAAGCTGCTGCCGCGGCAGGAAAAACGCATCGAGCCTATGCCTTATCCGCGCCTCATCGGCTCGCTGTTCAGCCTTCTCGCGAGCGAACCGGTGCTGCGCATCCGCGGGATCATCGCCATGCTGATCTTCGCAAACATCACCACCTTGCTGACACCGCTGGTTCTGCCGCTGAGCGCGCCGCCGTTCTCGCTGTCGCATACCGCGATCGGTCTTTTCGGGCTCGCGGGCGCCGCCGGCGCGATCGGCGCAACGAGAGCCGGGCGTTGGACGGATCGTGGCCTCGGCCAGCGGGTCACGGGCCTGTCGCTTGCGCTCATGCTTGCCGCGTGGCTACCTATTTCACTGCTTCCCCATTCGATCCTGTGGCTTGTCCTCGGCGTCATCGTCATCGATTTCGGCCTGCAGGCAGTGCATGTGACCAATCAGGCGATGATCTACCGCGTGCGGCCGGAAGCGCAGAGCCGGTTGACCGCCGGTTACATGGTCTTCTATTCGATCGGCAGCGCCCTCGGCTCGTCTCTGTCGACTTTGGCCTATGCTCATGGCGGGTGGACGGGCGTCTGCCTGCTTGGAGCCGGCATCAGCGGATTGACACTCGCCTTCTGGGCACTGACGCTGCGCATGATGCCCGCGAACGCGGTTCGCGCTCTTTCCCAACTGGAGCACTGACCTTGTCCATACAGGCGGCGGCTTTTCCCGCCGCCGGCGGCCATCTCACTTGTATTCGAGCTCCTTGCTCCTCTCGCCGGCGACGGCGGCACGAAGCTCGTCTTCATCCAGCGTTTCCTTTTCCAGGAGGAGGCGCGACACCCGCTCCAGCACGCCCCTGCGTTCCTCCARCAGAGCCACTGTGCGATCAAAGGTTCCGTCGACGATGCGGCGGACCTCCTCGTCGACCGTCGTGGCGGTTTCGTCGGAATATTCATGCTCCTGCGGCCCGTAATAGGGCTGATCGGAGGAGAGATAGGAGCGTCGGTCCTTCTCCAGTGCCACATGACCGAGTTTTTCGGTCATGCCGTAACGGGTCACCATGGCGCGGGCGATATCGGTGACCTTAATGAGGTCGTCCGCTGCCCCGGTCGATAGATGCCGGTAGACGATCCATTCGGCGGCCCGCCCGCCGAGCAGAACCGCCRTCTTGTTTTCCAGCTCTTCCCTCGTCATCAGGAAACGATCCTCGGTGGGCCGCTGGATCGTGTAGCCCAGCGCACCGATGCCGCGCGGGATGATCGAAACCTTGTGCACCGGGTCCACGCCCGGCAGCGCCATGGCAACGAGCGCATGGCCCATTTCGTGATAGGCGACGATCTCCCGCTCCTTCGGGTTCAAAAGCCGATTGCGCTTTTCAAGCCCCGCCACGATGCGCTCGATGGCGTTGTTGAAATCCTCCATGGTGACCGCATCCGCTTTCCTTCGGGTGGCGAGAAGCGTCGCCTCGTTGACGAGGTTGGCGAGGTCGGCTCCGGTGAAGCCCGGCGTCAGCGAGGCGATCTGCTCCACATCGACCTCCGGCGCGAGCTTCGCCTTTTTCAAGTGAACCTCGAGTATCTGGATGCGGCCGCCCTTGTCCGGACGGTCCACCAGCACCTGGCGGTCGAAGCGGCCGGCCCGGAGCAAGGCGGGATCGAGGATTTCCGGCCGGTTCGTGGCCGCAAGCAGCACGAGACCGGTCGAGGAATCGAAGCCGTCCAGTTCCACCAGAAGCTGATTGAGGGTCTGTTCCTTTTCATCGTGACCACCCGCCATCGGGCTGATGCCGCGGGCACGGCCAAGCGCGTCGAGCTCGTCTATGAAGATGATGGCGGGCGCCTTGGCGCGCGCCTGCTCGAAGAGATCGCGAACCCGCGCGGCCCCGACGCCCACGAACATTTCGACAAATTCCGAACCCGAGATCGAGAAGAACGGCACCTTGGCCTCACCGGCAACCGCCTTGGCGAGCAGGGTTTTTCCGGTGCCGGGCGGGCCGACGAGCAGAACGCCTTTCGGCATGCGTCCGCCGAGCCGGCCATAACCCTTAGGGTCTTTCAGGAAATCGACGATCTCCTTCAGCTCGTCCTTGGCCTCATCCACGCCGGCAACATCCTCGAAGCGCACGCCGGTATCGGATTCGACGTAGATCTTGGCGCGGCTCTTGCCGATCTGCATCAGGCCGCCGCCGGGACCGCCGGCCATCCGCCTCAACATGAACATCCAGACACCGATGAAGAGCGCCACCGGAATGACCCAGGACAAGATATCGCGCAGAAAAGTGCTTTCGATCTGGCCCGTCACCACCACGCCATGCTGCTGGAGCTGCTGGGCAAGATCCTGCTCCACGCGGGTCGTCACGAAATAGGGCCGCTCGTTCTGCGGCTCCTTGTAGCGACCCTGGATGAACCTGTCGGAGACGGAGACTTCCGCGATCTTTCCGGCCTGCAGATCAGCCTCGAACTGGCTGTAAGGGATCTGCGCCACCTGCTGGGTCGTGACGAAGAAGTACTGAAACAGCATCAGCGCGAAAAACGCCGCGACCCAGTACCAGACGTTAAACTGCGTCTTCTTGTTCATCTCCAAGCCCTTTCAAGGCAAATGCTCTGCCTATGATCTTGGTCACTTGCCGGCCTCGGCAAGGCATGGCTCGAATATCGATCCAGGCGCATGGAAATCTCAGCGCGGTCCGCTGGTTCAAACATAAGGGTTTCTCAGTATTAACCTTCCGATCCTGGAGAGATAAAAGCTTTTTCCGATCCAGAGTCCGCTTAACACGGTCCTTCATTTTCCTCGTCGCGCAGCATTTCACGCAATAACAGAAGGTGAAATCCAAAACAGGAACCGGTCTTCTGGCGAAGAGTTGTTCAGCCATAGGTTCAATCAGAGGAGAAGACCTATGAAAAAGCTCATTCTAGCCACTGGCGTTATCGCCATTACTTCGCTCGCTTCAGGCGCACTTGCCCAGGAGAGCACCGTTACCGGTGCCGCCGGCGGAGCCGTGACCGGCGCGATCGTCGGTGGCCCCGTTGGCGCCGCAGTCGGCGGTATCGTCGGCGCGGCAGCCGGCACGGTGATCGATCCGCCGCCGCGTGAAGTCATCACCTATGTAGAACAGCAGCCGGCGCCGAGCGCCAGCGTTGTCGTGGAGCAGCCGATCGTCGTCGGCAAGCCCATACCCGAGACGGTGGTGCTGACCCCGGTACCGGACCACGCCGACTATGCCTACGCGGTGGTGAATGACCAGCGTGTCATCGTCGACCCGAGGACCCACACGGTCGTTCAGATCATCGAATAAACCATGAAACTCGAACAGGCTCCGTTCAAGCGGGGCCTGTTCCGCACTCCTCAATCGGCCGTCAGACGAAAACCGCCTGGTCCACCCGATCTTCCTGGCCGAAGAATTTCAGGTAGCGCTCCACTTCCTTGGGATCGCCCGTCGCCTTTTGCGGATTGTCCGAAAGCTTAACCGCGGGACGGCCATTGGCGCTGCTGACCTTGCAGACGATCGAGATGGGTTTCAGCCCATCGATCTCACGCGGCGCGCAACCGGCAAAATCATTGGTGAGGTTGGTGCCCCAGCCGAAGCTCATCCGCACCCGGCCTTCGAAATGCTTGTAGGTGTCGATGATGGCATCCACGTCCAGCCCGTCGGAGAAGATGAGCATCTTGCTTTCGGGATCGCGGCCCATCTTCTTCCACCAGGCGATGATCTTCTCGCCTCCTTCGATCGGCGGGGCGCTGTCTGGACGGAAACCCGTCCAGTCGGCCACCCAATCCGGCGCGTCGCGCAGGAAGGCGGCGGTTCCGAAGGCATCCGGCAGCACGATCAGAAGATTGCCGTGATAGAGGCGGTTCCAGTCCTTMAGGACCTCGTAGGGAGCCGCATGCAGTTCCTCGTCGCTATCGGCAAGCGCGGCCAGCACCATGGGCAGTTCGTGGGCGTTGGTGCCCACCGCCTCAAGATCGGAATCCATGGCGAGCAGCACGTTGCTGGTGCCCRTGAAAGCCGGGCCGATGCCTTCCTTCAGGGCCTCTACGCACCAGCGCTGCCAGAGGAAGCTGTGGCGTCGCCGAGTGCCGAAATCGGAAATCCTCAAGCCCGGAAGGGTGCGAAGGCGCTCGACCTTCTCCCACATCTTGGCCTTGGCCCGGGCATAGAGCACGTCCAGTGTGAACAGGCCTAGCGAGCGCATCGCCGCGCGCGAACGCAGCTCGTTGATGATGGCGAGCGCCGGAATTTCCCACATCGTGGTCTCCATCCAGCGTCCGTGGAAATGCAGTTCGTACTGGCCGTCACGTTTGGAGAGTTCGTATTCCGGCAGGCGATAATCCGCGAGCCAGTTGAGGAACTCCGGTTCGAAAATCTGCTTGCGGCCGTAGAAGGTATTACCCGCTAGCCAGATCATCTCCTTCTTGGAGAGCCTCACGTCGCGGGCATGATCGAGCTGCTCGCGCAGCTCCCCTTCATCGATTTMCTCCGCCAGGCGGACGGATTTGGTGCGATTGATGAGGGAAAAAGTGGCATCGACCTCCGGATAGAGCTTCCAGATCATCTGCAGCATCAGGAGCTTGTAGAAGTCCGTGTCGATCAGGCTGCGGATGATCGGGTCGAGCTTCCAGGTGTGATTGTAGACCCTGGTTGCGATATCGGTCTTGGTCATGCCTGCCCTCGCCTGCGCTCCCTATCCCGGAAGCGCTCCTCAGCATCGATAATCCAGAGGCGGCGGCAACCGCCTCCTGGGCAGACTTATCGAAAAAAACACGCAGGAAGTCCATAGCATCCCGCTATGGCGTGCTGGGAGGCCGCGCATCCGGATTGGCCGGCGTGATGTCGCCTGCCGGCGGGGTCGCCGTCTGCTCGGCGGGCGGCTCGGTCGTCTGCCCCCACCATTCCACCGCACCCCATGCGATGAACGCAAGGATCAGGCCGCTCACCAGCACGATCAGGACGGGTCGGCCGGTTCGCGCCTGGCGCGCCTCCGTCGGGCTCATCGGTTCTTCGATCGGTGAGCCGATCGGATGGGGATGGGACGACGATCTGTCCTTGGTGTCCATGATCTCGCTCCTTGTCTTGCCGGATTTTCTGCCGGCTCCGACATTGGAACGGATGGAAAGGGGCGAATGTTCCCGATCAGTAACCGGTGCTGCGATCCACCAGATATTCCAGCGTCTCGCCCGCCTCGAAGCGGGCAATCTGGCCTTCCACATGGCGGAACAGCGCCCGCACATCGGAAGCGGCGGCCRCATGCGGCGTCAACACGACATTCTCCATACCCCAGAAGGGGCTTTCCGGCGGCAGCGGCTCGGTCTCGAATACATCCAACGATGCTCCACCGAGAACGCCGCCTTCCAGCGCCGCTAGAAGATCGACCTCCACCTGGCTGCCGCCACGACCAGCATTGATGAATACCGGTTTTCCGAGCGCACCGCCCTGGCGTAGCTTCGAGAAGACAGACGCACTGAAGATGYCGCGCGTTTCCGGTGTCAGCGGCAGCAGCCCGACCAGAATATCCGTGCGGGCGAGAAAGGCATCCAGCTCTGCTCCATGGAAAGTCTCGATGCCTTCGACTTCCTTCCTGTTGCGGGACCAGCCGATGACGTTGAAACCGAGCGCCTTCAACTTGGCAGCCGAATCCCGGCCGAGAACGCCGAGCCCCATAATGCCGACCGTCACCTCCGACGCCTCTGGCTGCGGAAGTTCGAGCCAACGGCGCTCACGCTGCTGCTTCAGGTAGGTGGGGACCTGCCTCAGATGCGTGAGACACTGCAACACTACCCATTCGCTCATGCGGGTCGTGAGGCTATGGTCGACGAAACGCACGATCGGGACATCCGGAAGGTCCGGGAGCGTAAGAATGTGATCCACTCCGGCGCCGCCGGAAAACAGCACTTTCAGATTCGGAGCCCGCGCAAACAGGTTTCGATCCGGCTTCCAGATCACGGCGTAGTGCGCGTCCGACAAATCGGCATTCGGATCCGAGGCGTGGCGAACAGGTCGTCCCCGGAATGCCTCGGCGAGAGCGGCATCCACCTCGCGGCGCTCGAATTTGAGATCAATGACGACCGGGCTCTTATCGGACATGGCGTACCTGATTGATTACTGTTGGATGGCGCCGCTCTCGACGGCTTCCAGATTGAAGGCCGCGGCCATCAGGGCGCGGGTATAGTCCTGTTTCGGAGCGCGGAATATCTCATCGGCCGGCCCCTCCTCCATCACCTTGCCGAGGCGCATGACGATGACGTGATTGGCGAGCGCCTTCACCACCTTAAGGTCATGGCTGATGAAGAGATAGGCGAGATCGTGCTTTTTCTGCAGGTCACGCAGCAGATCGACCACTTGCGCCTGAACCGTCATATCGAGCGCCGAGGTCGGCTCGTCGAGCATGACGAAGCGCGGCTTCAGGACCATGGCACGGGCGATCGCGATGCGTTGCCGCTGGCCGCCGGAGAATTCATGTGGATAGCGCCAGCGGGTGGCGGGATCGAGCCCCACTTCGGTCAACGACCAGGCGACCCGTTCGTCCCGCTCCCGCTCGGAAAGCGAGCGCTCGTGCACCTTCAGGCCTTCGGCGATGATATCGCCCACCGGCATGCGCGGCGATAACGAGCCGTAAGGGTCCTGGAAGACCACCTGCAGCCGGTCGCGCAAGGGGCGCATCTCCTTGAAGGAATATTTGCCGATATCGTTGCCGATGAAGGCGATCCTGCCTTCCGACGAGATCAATCGCGCCAGCGCCAGGCCAAGCGTCGTTTTTCCCGAACCGGATTCGCCCACCACGCCGAGTGTCTCGCCGGCACGGAGTGTCAGGCTCACCCCGTCCACCGCCTTCACATGATCGACCACCCTGCGCAGGAACCCCGCCTTGATCGGAAACCAGACGCGAATGTCCTCGCCTTCCATCACCACCGGCCGGGAKGGATCGGCGGGCGGCGGCTCTCCACGCGGCTCGGAGGCCAGGAGGTGGCGCGTGTATTCGTGCTTCGGGCTGACGAATACCTCTTCCACCGGCCCGGTTTCGACAATCTTGCCCTTGGTCATGACGCAGACGCGGTCGGCGAACTTGCGCACGATGCCGAGGTCATGGGTGATGAACAGCATGGACATGCCGTGGTCGCCCTTGAGGCGGCGCAGGAGTTCGAGGATTTGTGCCTGCACCGTCACGTCGAGCGCGGTCGTCGGCTCGTCGGCGATCAGCAGTTTCGGGCGGTTCGCAAGCGCCATGGCGATCATTACCCGCTGACGCTGCCCGCCGGAAAGCTCATGCGGGTAGGCTTTGAGCCGCTTTTCGGGCTCGCGGATGCCGACCTGGTTCAGAAGCTCGAGGACGCGCGTTCGCGCCGCCTCGCCGGTGATCCCCTGATGCAGGTCGAGGATTTCGCCGATCTGCTTCTCGATCGTATGGAGCGGATTGAGCGACGTCATCGGCTCCTGGAAGATCATGGTGATGTCGTTGCCGCGCACATGGCGCAGCTCCGCTTCCGAAGCCTTAAGCATGTCCTTGCCGTCGAACAGGATTTCGCCGGACGGATGGCTCGCCGCCGGATAAGGCAGAAGCTTGAGAACGGAATTGGYCGTCACCGACTTGCCCGAACCGGATTCGCCGACCAACGCCACCACCTCGCCGGGGTGTATGTCGAAGGAGACGCGATCGACGGCAACCGACGTGTTTCCGCCTTGATGAAAGGCTACCGAAAGATCTCGGACGGAGAGGAGAGGTTCTGTCATCGGCTCACCGGAACGTCTTTCTGGGGTCGAAGGCATCGCGCACCGCCTCGCCGACGAAGATCAGCAACGACAGCATGATCGACATGGTGAAGAAGGCTACAAGCCCGAGCCAGGGCGCCTGCAGGTTGTTCTTGCCCTGGGCGATCATCTCGCCGAGCGAAGGAGAGCCGGGCGGCATGCCGAACCCCAGGAAATCCAGCGAGGTGAGCGTTGCGATCGAGCCGGAGAGGATGAAGGGCAGGAAGGTGAGCGTCGCCACCATGGCATTGGGTAGCAGGTGACGGAACATGATCGTCCCGTTGCCGACGCCGAGCGCGCGGGCAGCCCGCACATACTCGAAATTGCGCGCCCGCAGGAATTCGGCACGCACCACGCCGACGAAACCAACCCAGGAGAAGAGCAGCATGATGCCGAGCAGCACGAAGAAGCCTGGCGGCAGGATCGCGGCGATGATCAGCAGGATGTAGAGAACCGGCATGGACGACCAGATCTCGATGAAACGCTGCAGGAGCAGGTCCGTCCAGCCGCCGAAATAGCCCTGCACGGCACCGGCCGTCACGCCGATGATCGCCGAGCAGATGGTAAGCGCCAAACCGAATAGAACCGAGACGCGGAAGCCGTAGATCGTGCGGGCCAGCACGTCGCGCGCCTGGTCGTCGGTGCCGAGCCAGTTCATGTTGCCGAGAATGCAATTCGGGTCCTGATCGCCCGCCGGATAGGCGCTGCAACGCTCTTCCTTCGGCATCAGCCAGAAGGGCGGCGTTGGCGCCGAGTGCGGAATGCTGGAATTGACCGTCTGGTAGGAATAGCGGATCGGCGGCCAGATCATCCAGCCATTGGCGTCGATCTCGTCCCGGATGAAGTCGGACCGGTAATCGGTCGTGGCGAGAAATCCGCCGAACTTCTCCTCCGGATAATCCACGAAAACCGGATAGAGGATTTCCCCCTTGTAGGAGGCGATGATCGGCCGGTCGTTTGCGATGAATTCGGCAAACAGGCTCAGCACGAAGAGGATCATGAATATCCAGAAGGACCAATAGCCGCGCTTGTTGGCGCGGAAATTGGCGAGCCGGCGCCGGTTGGTCGGCGAAATCCAGGGCTTCTTCGGCGGAGCGGCGATCTCCCTCGCCGAGGTTGCGACGGGTGCCTCCATGTCAGACATCCCTCCGCTCGAAATCGATGCGCGGATCGATCCATGTGTAGATGAGGTCCGAGATCAGGCTGACGAAGAGCCCGATCAGCGAGAAGATGTAGAGCGTGCCGAAGACGATCGGATAGTCGCGGTTGACGACCGCGAGATAGCCGAGCCGGCCGAGACCATCGAGCGAGAAGATGTTTTCGATCAGGAGCGAGCCGGTGAAGAAGGCCGAGATGAAGGCACCCGGAAAGCCGGCGATGACGATCAGCATGGCGTTACGGAAGACATGGCCGTAAAGCACCTGCCGCTCGTTCAGCCCCTTGGCGCGCGCTGTCACCACATACTGTTTTCTGATCTCGTCGATGAAGGAGTTCTTGGTCAGCAGGGTCGTGGTGGCGAAGGCCGAGAGCGAAAGGGCGATCAGCGGCAGCGTCAGGTGCCAGAAATAGTCGATGATCTTTTCCCACCAGGAAAGCTGGGCGAAATTGTCCGAGACAAGGCCACGCAGCGGGAACCAGTCCAGGAAGGAGCCGCCTGCAAACAGCACGATCAGCAGGATGCCGAACAGGAAGCTCGGCACGGCATAGCCCACCACGATGATGCCCGAGGTCCAGACGTCGAAGGCCGAACCGTCCTTCACCGCCTTTCGGATGCCGAGGGGGATCGAGATCAGGTAGGAAACGATCAGTATCCAGAAGCCCAGCGAGATGGAGACCGGCAGCTTGTCGATGATGAGGTCRAGCACCGAGGTATTGCGGAAGAAGCTCTCGCCGAAATCGAAGCGGATGTAGTTCCACATCATTTCGAGAAAACGGGTGAGCGGCGGCTTATCGAAACCGAATTGCTGCTCGAGCTTCTTGATGAATTCGGGATCGAGCCCCTGGGCGCCGCGATAGCTGCCCTCGCTTCCCGACAGGCCCTGGCTCAGCATGTCGCCGCCGCCCGAAAGCCGATCGCCCATATCCTGGCCCTGCAATTGGGCGATCACCTGCTCGACCGGACCGCCCGGCGCGAATTGCACGACAAGGAAGGATATGGCCATGATGCYGATGATCGTCGGGATCATCAGCAGGAGACGGCGGAGAATATAGGCGCCCATCAGAGCTTCCTGCCCATCGTCGCCGGCTTTGCTTCACCGCGTATCTGCGTGGCGTTCAAAAGGCACTTTCCTCGTTTTCGATGCCGAATCATTCGATCCCATTTGGAACAGGTGCGGATGCGGGGTGCAAGCCTCGTCAGTTTTTCGACCACCAGATGTCGGGAAAGCCGATGCCGTATTCTGGAAGCCTTTCCGGATGGGCGAGCCTATTCCAGTAGGCGATCTTCATTTCGCCGGAATAGAAGAGCGGCACGACATAATGGTTGGCGARCAGCACGCGGTCCATCGCCTTGATGGCCGCCACCTGTTCCTCGCGATTGGGCGCGAAGGTGATCATCTGGATGAGCTGGTCGACTGCAGGATCGGCAATCCCCGCGTAATTGCGCGAGCCAGGCCGGTCGACGGAGGCCGAACCCCAGTAATCCACCTGTTCGTTGCCGGGATTCATGGTCTGACCCCACACGACCCAGATCATGTCGTAGTCGAAACTCCTGACCCGGTTGATGTATTGCGAGGAATCAACGGTGCGGATACGGGCGTCGACGCCGATCCTCTTCAGGCTGTTGACATAGGGCGTGACGGTTCGCTCCAAGGATGGGCTATTGAGCAGAAGCTCGAAACTCATCGGCTGCCCGGTCTTCGTGTTTACCATCTGGTTGCCCTTGAGCTCCCATCCCGCTTCCTTGAAGAGGGCAACGGCCTTGCGCAGATTTTCGCGCGCCTTCTGAGGATCACCGCCAACGGGATTGGTAAAAGGAGTCGTGAAGACCTCCGAAGGCACTTTATCCTTGAGCCCTTCCAGTATCTCCAGTTCACGCCCCTGCGGCAGGCCGGAAGACGCCAGTTCCGTTCCCCAGAAGAAGCTGTCGACGCGCTTCAAGCCGCCATAGGCAAGATTGCGGTTCAGATCCTCGAAATCAAGGACGTAGTTCAACGCCTCCCGCACCCGCGCATCCTTGAAGATATCGCGGCGCATATTCGGCGCAAAAGCCTGCATGATGCCGGTCGCGCGGAACGGGTTGGTCAATGCCTCCCGCACGATACGGCCTTCCTTGACCGCCGCGAAGTCATAGCGGGTGGCCCAGCGGCTGGAGCTGTTTTCCTGCGTATAGTCGATGTTGCCGGCCCGGAAAGCCTCGAACTCGACATCCTGATCGGTGAAATAGGTGTAGCTGATCACCTTGAAATTGTTCTGGCCGATGTTGATCGGCAAATCCTTGCCCCAATAGTCGTCCCGCAGCTCGTAACGGATGGTCGAACCGGGCTGGAAGGATGCCATCTTGTAAGGGCCGGAACCCATGGGTGGCTCGAGCGTGGTGCGCGAGATATCACGCTCTTTGCCTTGCGCATCCTTGCCCTCCCACCAATGCTTGGGCAGCACCGGGAAATCGCCGACGATGGAAGGCAGCTCTTTGTTGTTCTTTTCGTCGAAACGGAACGTCACCTCGCGGTCGCCGGTCTTTTCCGCCGCGGTTACATGCCGGTAGTAGCTCGAGAAAAGCGCGCTGTGCTCCTTCGCCTTGTCGAAGCTGAAGATCACGTCCTCCGGCGTCACCGGCTGGCCGTCCGCCCATTTGGCTTCGGGACGGAGCCGGAAGGTCACCGACGACCTGTCCTCCGGGTAGGAGAGCGATTCCGCCAGAAGGCCGTAGGAGCCGAATACCTCGTCTTCCGAACGCTTCAGAAGCGTATCGAACATGCCGGATATCCCGGCTGCGGGCGCGCCCCTATCGATATAGGGATTGAAATTATCGAACGTTCCCTCGCTCGAAAGACGCAGCTCGCCGCCTTTCGGAGCCTCGGGATTGACATAGGGCAGGTGTTTGAAATCCGCCGGCAGTTTGGGCTCGTCAAGAATAGCGATGGCGTGCCGCCACTTCTGCTCCTGCGCCAACGCGGCCGGTGCCGCCGATACCATCGCCAGAACGATCGCAAATCCCGCCTTCAATCCCGGCAAAACCATCCGCATACCCCTTCGTCTTCGTTTGTTGCAGCGAAGCATAGGGCAAAAGGAGGCAAAAAACAGGAGCCGGCCACTCACAACCGTTTTATTGCGGAACATCGCGTTGCGCCGATCTCCGTTTCACCAAATTCCTGTTTCACGATACATTCACGGGCGAAAGTGATTTGGCGCGGGACGGCTGAATTCAATGAAGACATTATCGAAAACCATCTTGCGGGTGGCGGCTGCCATTCTTCTCTCGGGAAGCCTTGCAGGGCAATCGGTGGCGCAGGAAGGAAGACCGGCCAAGGAATTATTCGGCGGTATGAAGCTGCCGAGCAGGTCCGATGCGCAATCCTTCGGCTTCTACTCCAAGGGCTGCATGGCGGGCGGCGTCGCTATCCCGACCGACGGGCCCACATGGCAGGCGATGCGCCTTTCACGCAACCGGCGCTGGGGCAACCCGCAGATGATCGCGCTCATCGAGCAGTTCTCGCGCGATGCCGTGGAAAAGGCCGGCTGGCCGGGACTGCTTCTGGGGGACATCTCCCAGCCGCGCGGCGGCCCGATGCTGACTGGCCACGCCTCCCACCAGATCGGCCTCGATGCCGATATCTGGCTGACGCCGATGCCCCAGCGCAGGCTGACCTACCGCGAGCGTGAGGATACTTCGGCGATATCCATGCTCGCGAAGAACAAGTTCCTGACAATCGATCCGTCGGTCTGGACGCCGCAGCACGCCAGGCTGATCATGCTGGCGGCCAGCTATCCGCAGGTCGAACGCGTCTTCGTTAATCCGGCGATCAAGAAAAAGCTCTGCGACACCTGGACCGGCGACCGTTCGGCGCTTGGCAAGGTACGTCCGATCTACGGTCACGACTACCATTTCCACATCCGTATCAAATGCCCGGCTGATGCCGTCGGCTGCAAGGATCAGGCCGCCGTTCCGCCGGGCGACGGCTGCGACAAGTCGCTTGCCTGGTGGTTCACCGACGAGCCATGGGCAAAGCCGAAGCCCGATCCCAACAAGAAGCCGGTCAAGCCGCGTCCGGTGACACTGTCGGATCTTCCAAAGGCCTGCGCTGTCGTGCTGGCGGATTCCGCTCGTCCGGAAGAGGAGGCAACCTTCGGCGCCGGAGCCGTCGCCTTTTCTTCGGAGCAACCACCGCCGAGCGCCCCGGTCCAAAGCATCGAGGCCATCATCGGCGACGAATCCGTCRCACCTTCGAACGTGCCGGTTCCATTGCCGCGACCTTTGCGGTGAGATCGTCGTGCCATCACGATCGGCACTTCCACTTTCCAAGGACTGCGGCACGCGCTAGAAGGCCTCTGCAATCGATTGAAATCGTCTCTCGGTGAGGAGCCCGCATGTCCGCCCAGCCCTGCATAGCGCTGATCGCGCACGACGAGAAGAAGGACGACATGGCGGAATTCGCCCGACGCCACCAGGCCGCACTTTCACGCTTCCGCATCGTCGCGACCGGCACAACCGGCGGACATGTGCAGGAGGCCTGTCCAGGACTCGAGGTGACGCGATTGAAGAGCGGCCCGCTCGGCGGCGATCAGCAGATCGGCGCAATGATCGCCACCGGCGAGGTGGACATGCTCATCTTCTTCATCGATCCCTTGAGCGCGCTTCCCCATGATGTGGACGTGAAGGCGCTGACACGGCTCGCCACAGTCTACGATATCCCCATGGCGCTGAACCGCGCCACGGCCGAGAGACTGATCGATTTCCACTGAGACAAGACGAGTTTGCCGATGGCCGACGTTTCGAAGACCGATAATCTTCCCTTCCCAATCCTGATCGGCGACATCGGCGGTACCAACGCCCGGTTCTCCATCCTGACCGACGCCTTTGCCGAACCCCGGCATTTTCCCAATGTCCGCACCGCCGATTTCCCGACCATAGACGAGGCGATCCAGAAGACGGTGCTCGACATGACCTCGGTGCAGCCGCGATCGGCCATCCTTGCCGTTGCCGGACCGATCGACGGCGACGAGATCGATCTGACGAATTGCGACTGGATCGTGCGCCCGAAGGCCATGATCAGCGAACTCGGCTTCRAGGACGTGCTGGTCCTCAACGACTTCGAGGCTCAGGCGCTTGCCGTCGCCTCTCTTCCGGCGGAATATCGCGAGCCTATCGGCGACAGCGGCGAACCGCAGCTTGCCTCGCGCGTCGTGCTGGGCCCCGGCACCGGGCTTGGYGTAGCCGGCCTCGTGCATGCTCAGCACACCTGGTTTCCGGTTCCCGGAGAAGGCGGGCATGTGGACATCGGGCCGCGCTCGGAGCGCGACTTCCAGATATTCCCGTATATCGAGCGGATCGAAGGCCGCATTTCCGCCGAGCAGCTTCTGTGCGGGCGCGGTCTCGTCAACATTTACCGCGCGATCTGCACCGCCGACGGCATCGATCCCAAGCTCGCCATTCCCGCCGATGTGACGGCGCTCGGCCTATCCGGCGAGGACCAGCAGGCCAAGGAAACCATCGATCTCTTCGTCACCTATCTTGCACGGCTCGCCGGCGACATGGCGTTGATCTTCATGGCACGCGGCGGCGTCTATCTCGCAGGCGGCATTTCCCAGAAAATCGTCACCGCGTTGAAGAAACCGGAATTCCGCATCCAGTTCGAGGACAAGGCGCCGCATTCCGAGCTGATGCGCACCATACCGACCTATGTCGTCACCCATCCGCTCGCCGCACCGGCGGGGCTTGCGAGCTACGCCCGCACCCCCTCGAGCTACGGTATTTCCACCGACGGCCGCCGCTGGAGGCGCTGATTGAGCGTTTCTCGCTCTCGATGCTTTCAAAAACCGCATCAAAGGGCTAAGACGCGCGGCGCGCGATATTGTGCCCGACCGTAAAACCGGAATGGGAAAGCCTTTTTGAAAGCCGCGACCGAAAAGACGAAACGCCAGATCGATGCCGGCACCGTCAGCAGCGTGCTGAAGCGTATCATCGCCGAAAACGGCCGCGATCATATTCCGGGCTATGCCTTCGCGATTTTCTGCTTGGTAGTGATCGCCGGAACGACCGCGTTCACCGCCTGGATCATGGAAGCCGTGGTGAACGAGGCTTTCGCCAACAAGCGCGCCGATGTGGTGGTCGCCATCTGCGGCGGCATTCTCGCCGCCTTCGTGCTGCGCGGACTTGCCACCTACGGCCAGGCGGTCACGCTTTCGAAGATCGGCAACAACATCGTGGCGCGTTACCAGCGCCGCCTCTATTCCCATTTGATGTCGCTTTCGGTCGGCTTTTTCGCTGAGGCTCGCTCGGCCCATCTGGCCGCCCAGGTGAGCCAGAATGTCAACGGCATCCGCGACGTCCTCAATCTTACCGTCACCTCCACCGCGCGCGACCTGCTTTCGTTAATTGCACTGATCGGCGTCATGATCAGCAAGGACCCGATCCTTTCGCTGATCATCCTCGTCGTGGCGCCGGCGCTCATCTATTCACTGCGTATCGTTTCGCGGAAACTGCGCAAGGCGACGGTCGAGGCCGTCCATCTCAACAGCCATGTGCTGGGGGCCATGCAGGAGACGATCCAGGGCATCACCATCGTCAAGGCCTTCACGATGGAAAAGGAGCTGGACAGCAAGGTCGACACCATCATTACGRCCGCCGAGGGGCGCGCAAACCGCATAGCGAGGCTTTCGGAGCGCACTGCGCCGCTCACCGAGACGTTCGCCGGCCTGGCGATTTCCGGCGTGCTCGCCTATGCCGCCTTCCGTTCCATCTACCATGACATCCCTCCTGGAGCTTTCTTCGCCTTCGTGACCGCCCTGCTGATGGCCTACGATCCGGCGCGGCGGCTTGCAAAACTGCAGGTGCAGATGGAGCGCGCCGTCGCGAATGCCCGCATGATCTACGCCCTTCTCGACCTGCAGCCGCAGCAGCGCGAGCAGCCGGATGCGAAGGATCTCGTGGTATCCGATGCAAGGATCGAGTTGCAGGGTGTCGCCTTCGCCTATGCGAACGGCGATCCGATTTTGAAGGGGGTCGATATCGTCGCCGAAGGGGGCAGGACCACGGCCCTGGTCGGTCCCTCGGGCGCCGGCAAATCCACGATCATCAACCTCATCCCTCGCTTCTACGATCCCACTGAAGGCCGTATCCTGATCGACGGACAGGACATCGCGGCCGTCACCAAGACCTCGCTGCGTCACAACCTCGCCTATGTCTCCCAGCAGCCCTACCTCTTCGAGGGCACGATCCGCGACAATATCCGCTACGGACGGCCGGATGCGACTGACGCGGAAATCGAGGAAGCCGCGCGGCTCGCCCATGCGCATGACTTCATCCTCGCCCAGCCAAAGGGCTATGACACGCCGGTCGGCGAAAACGGCGTGACGCTTTCCGGCGGCCAGCGCCAGCGCCTGTCGATCGCCCGCGCGCTGGTGCGCAAGGCGCCGATCCTGCTTCTGGACGAGGCGACCTCCGCGCTCGACAACGAATCGGAAGCCGCCGTTCAGAAAGCGCTGGAGACCGCCATGACCGGCAGGACCGTGATCGTCATCGCACACCGGCTCTCGACCGTCGTCAAGGCGGACAAGATCGTCGTCATGCAGGAAGGGCGCGTGATCGAGGAAGGCACGCATGAGACGCTTGCGAAGCGCAAGGACGGTCTTTACGCTCGCCTCAACAACCTGCAGGCGCCGGGTACCGGACAGCTTGCGGGATGATGACAAGATATTACAGGAACGGGACGACGCATGAGCGGCAATGACATGAAACTCGTGGTGGTCGGCGCCGCCGGCCGGATGGGCCAGACACTGATCCGCATCATCCACGAGACCGAGGGTGCGGTGCTGCACGCGGCGATCGAGCGCGAAACCTCTCCCTTCATCGGCAAGGATGCCGGCGAACTTGCAGGTGTGGGCCCGCTCGGAGTACCGGTGACCAGCGATCCGCTCGAAGCCTTTCTGCACGCCGAAGGCGTTCTCGATTTCACAGCACCGGCCGCAAGCGTCGCATTTGCGGGACTGGCTGCCCAGGCGCGCATCGTGCATGTGCTCGGCACCACAGGCTGCTCGGCGGAAGACGAGGAAAAGATCAAGGCCGCCGCGCGCCACGCCCGTATCGTCAAATCCGGCAATATGAGCCTCGGGGTGAACCTGCTCGGCGTGCTCGTCGAACAGGCGGCCCGCGCCCTGCCTCCGGCCGGATGGGACATCGAGGTGGTCGAGATGCACCACAAGCACAAGGTCGATGCTCCCTCCGGCACCGCGCTCCTGCTTGGCGAAGCTGCCGCCAAAGGACGYGCCATCGATCTTTTGCCGAACGCCGTGAAGGTGCGCGACGGCCATACGGGCGCCCGCGAGACCGCCACCATCGGCTTTGCAACGCTGCGCGGCGGCTCGGTCGTCGGCGACCATTCCGTTATCCTCGCCGGCGAGGGCGAACTCGTCACGCTATCGCACAGCGCGCGTGACCGTTCGATCTTCGCCCGCGGCGCGGTTGCGGCGGCTCTCTGGGCGCGCGACAAGAAGCCCGGCCACTATTCCATGCTCGATGTTCTCGGGCTCTCCCACTGATATTTCCTGGAGGCATTTCTTCATGAGCGGTACCCTCGTCCTCGTTCGCCACGGTCAGAGCGAATGGAACCTCAAGAACCTGTTCACCGGCTGGCGCGATCCCGATCTCACGCCCCTCGGCATCCAGGAGGCCGAGACCGGCGGGCAGGCGCTTGCCGACACCGGCATCAAGTTCGACATCGCGTTTACCTCCGTGCTGAAGCGCGCGCAGGACACGCTGAAGATCGTGCTCGACAAGGTCGGCCAGCCCAATCTGGAAACCATCCGCGACCAGGCGCTCAACGAACGCGACTATGGTGATCTTTCCGGCCTCAACAAGGACGATGCCCGCGCCAAGTGGGGCGAGGAGCAGGTGCACATCTGGCGCCGCTCCTATGACGTGCCGCCGCCCGGCGGCGAGAGCCTGCGTGATACGGGCGCGCGCGTGTGGCCCTATTATCTCACGGAAATCCTGCCGCGGGTGCTGCGCGGCGAGAAGGTGCTGGTCGCCGCGCACGGCAATTCGCTGCGTTCGCTGGTCATGGTGCTCGACAAGCTCAGCAAGGAAGAGATCCTCAAGCTCAACCTCGCGACGGGCGTGCCGATGGTCTACACCCTCAACGCCGATTCAACCGTGGCCTCGAAGGAAATCCTCGGCGATATGTCCGGCGCGCATTGAGCGCGCCATGAGGACTGCCCTCAGTTCTCTATCGTGAACTGCACCCGGTCGGCTGCGAACCGGGTGATAGCATATTGCACCGGCACGCCCTCGGTATCCGTGTTCAACGCGCGCGTCACCAGCACGATAGCCCCCGGTGACAATTCGAGATCGGCAAGATCTCCGGTATCCGCGTGGGTAGCGGTGATCTCGGTCGCGGCACGGAGATAGTCCTRCAGGCCGAGCTTTCCGAAAGCGGCTGTTATGGAGCCGCTGTCGCGATAGGCCTGTTCCAATCCCCGGAACCTTTCCGCGGGAAACCATGCCGTCGAGCGCGCGACGGCGCGGCTATCAGCCTTGCGTACGATCTCCAGGCGGATCACCGATGCGCCCTCCGGAACCTGCAGACGGGCAGCAAGCTCGGCGGAGGCTGGTTCCTCCGTCGAATGGAGCAGAAGGCCTTCCTTCTCCCGCGCCTGATCTCCGATGCCCTCGATAAAGCGCGTTCGCCGGCGGATCGGGAAGGTCAGCCGTTCCTTGCGCGCGATCAGCGTGCCCCGCCCCTGCATGGGGCGGACAATGCCCTCTTGCGCCAGCGCGGCAAGCGCGCTTCTCACCGTGTGGCGATTGACCCCGAATTCGGCGGCGAGCGCCACTTCCGGCGGCACCTTTCCCGTTGCGTCGTAATCGCCATTGGCGATGGAGGTGCGGATGCGGTCGGCGATCTGCCGCCACAACGCCACCCCGTTCTGCCGTTGAACGTTCGAATGTTCCTTGTCCATGTCACATGCTTGTTACGTTTGCGGGTTACCAGTATAGTAGCTTGTATGGTTGTCTATATCAATAGACATTTGAGGACCTGCCAATGGATCTTGCAGAACAAACAGGGCCGGACCAGGCGGAGCGCCGCCGGACCGTCGGCCTGCTCGCGCGCGCAACACCGGGCGAGCTTCGAGCAGCCTGGGAAAACCTTCCCGAAAAACCCGAGGCGAAGCCCATCCGCGGCCCCGAAACCGGGCTGGTAATGGTGYGCGGCCGCATCGGCGGCGGCGGCGATCCGTTCAATCTGGGCGAAGCGACGATAACCCGCGCGACGGTGATGCTGGCCTCCGGCACGCCCGGACATGCACAGGCGCTCGGCACGAACAAGGAAGCAGTCCGGCTCGCCGCCATCTTCGATGCGCTCTGGCAGGAGCCCGCCACGCGCGATTTCGTCGAAAGAGAACTCCTGTCGCCCGCGGAAGCCCGGCTTGCTGCCGAGGATGAGCGGAAGGCGCAGGAAACGGCCGCCACCCGCGTCGATTTCTTCACCATGGTACGGGGAGAGGACTGATGAACATAAAGACCGCAGCGCTGACCGGCGGCTTCAACGATCCCGTCTTCCAATCCCAAAGCGTGTTCCGCAAGCTCATGGACGGCATGGCCCGTCCGGGCAGCATCCACGATGTGCAAGACGCGATCGGCCAGCCGGAACCGCTCGGCGCGGCCGCCGGCGCCATCGCGCTGACGCTGCTGGACCATGAGACGCCCGTATGGCTGAGCGCCGGGCTCGCCAAATCACCGGCCGCGAACTGGATCGGCTTCCACACCGGCGCGCCGGTCACCCGGGAAAAGGCCGAGGCCCGCTTCGCCTTCGTGGAGGCCGGCGCGGCCATTGCTTCCTTCGGGCTCTTCTCGGCCGGGACACAGGAATATCCGGACCGCTCCACGACGATCATCATAGAAGTCGCGGATTTCGATGCCGGCGAGACCCTCACGCTTTCAGGGCCCGGCATCCAGAAATCGGTCACCRCTTCCATCGCCGGGCTGCCGGAAGTCTTCCAGCGGCTCTGGGCCGACAACCGGGCGCTTTTTCCGCGCGGCGTGGACGTGGTGCTGACGGCCGGCAGCCGTTTCCTGTGCCTGCCGCGCACGACCAGGATCGCCGCTTCACGGGCAGGAGAATAAGCCATGTACGTTGCCGTCAAGGGTGGCGAGGCCGCCATCAGAAACGCCCACCGGCTGCTTGCCGACCGGCGCCGGGGCGACCGGACGCTGCCTTCCGTCACCATCGAGCAGATCGTCGAACAGCTCGGCCTTGCGGTCGACCGCGTCATGGCGGAGGCCTCCCTCTACGACCGGCCGCTCGCCGCACTCGCCGTCCGCCAGTCGCGCGGCGATCTCATCGAGGCGATCTTCCTGCTGCGCGCCTACCGCACCACCCTGCCGCGCTTCGGCACCTCGGTACCGATCGATACGGCAAAGATGCTGGTGGAGCGGCGCGTCTCCGCCACCTACAAGGATCTGCCGGGCGGTCAGCTTCTCGGCCCGACCTTCGACTACACACACCGGCTGCTCGATCCCTCGCTTCTCGAAGACGGTCCGGTGGACGAACCTGAGCGGCGTGACGCTCCTGGCGATGCCGTCATGCGCGTCTCCGATATCCTCGCCCATGAGGGCCTGATCGAAGCCGATGGCGAGTTTCCGGAGGACCATCAGGCGGGCGATATCACCCGTGAGCCGATGGAATTCCCCATGCCTCGCGATCTGCGCCTGCAGTCGCTCGCCCGCGGCGACGAGGGGTTCCTGCTGGCGCTCGGTTATTCCACCCAGCGTGGCTATGGCCGCACTCACCCCTTCGTCGGGGAAATCCGCGTCGGCGAGGTGGAGGTCGAAATCGAGGTTCCCGAACTCGGCTTCGCCGTCTCGCTCGGCCGCATCCAGGTCACCGAATGCCAGATGGTCAACCAATTCAAGGGCTCGGCCAAGGCGCCGCCGCAGTTCACCCGCGGCTACGGACTCGTCTTCGGCCAGAGCGAACGCAAGGCGATGAGCATGTCGCTGGTCGACCGGGCGTTGCGCGCCGAAGAATTCGGCGAGGACATCACCGCGCCGGCGCAGGATGAGGAATTCGTCATCTCCCATTCCGACAACGTGCAGGCGACGGGCTTCGTGGAGCACCTGAAGCTGCCGCATTACGTCGACTTCCAGGCCGAACTCGCGCTGGTGCGCAAGATGCGCGCCGATATCGAAGCTGCCCGCAACAGCGACAACCCCATGCAGGAGGCAGCCGAATGACGGACCTTGCCAGCTACAATTTCGCCTATCTGGACGAGCAGACGAAGCGCATGATCCGCCGGGCGATCCTGAAGGCGAWCGCCATTCCGGGCTATCAGGTGCCCTTCGCCTCCCGTGAAATGCCGATGCCCTATGGCTGGGGAACCGGCGGTGTGCAGGTGACAGCCTCCATCATCGGCCCCGACGACGTGCTGAAGGTGATCGATCAGGGCGCCGAYGACACGACCAATGCTGTCTCCATCCGCGCCTTCTTCGAGAAGGTCGCGAATGTCGCAGTCACCACGCATACCAAGGATGCAACGATCATTCAGACCCGCCACCGCATTCCCGAGCAGAAGCTTAGCGAGGGACAGGTGCTCGTCTATCAGGTGCCGATCCCGGAACCTCTGCGCTTCCTCGAACCGCGGGAAACCGAGACGCGCAAAATGCATGCGCTTGAGGAATATGGCCTCATGCATGTGAAGCTCTACGAAGATATCGCCCGCAATGGCCGCATTTCCACGACCTATGCCTATCCGGTGAAGGTCGCCGGACGTTACGTCATGGACCCGTCGCCGACCCCCAAGTTCGACAATCCGAAGATGCACATGTCGGATGCGCTGCAGCTCTTCGGCGCCGGCCGCGAGAAGCGCATTTATGCCGTGCCGCCCTATACGGATGTGGTCAGCCTCGATTTCGATGACCATCCCTTCGAGATCCAGAAGTTCAAGCAGCCCTGCGCGCTCTGCGGCGCAAGGGGCGTCTATCTCGACGAGGTGGTGCTCGACGACAAGGGCGGGCGCATGTTCGTCTGTTCCGACACCGACCATTGCGAGGAACGTCGCGAAGAAGGCCATACCGGCGAGATGCCGAGCCAGGAGGCAGCAGAATGACCGACACTCCCCTCMTCAAGGTCAATTCCGTTTCGAAATTCTACGGCCAGCGGATCGGCTGCAAGGACGTCTCCTTCGAGCTCTGGCCGGGCGAGGTGCTGGCCATCGTCGGCGAATCCGGCTCGGGCAAGACGACCCTGCTCAACTGCATCTCCACCCGGCTCATGCCGACGGCAGGCAGCGTCGAATACCGTATGCGCGACGGCAATTTCCGCGACCTCTACCACATGGGCGAGGCCGAGCGCCGCTTCCTGATGCGCACCGACTGGGGCTTCGTTCACCAGAACCCCGCCGACGGGCTTCGCATGACGGTTTCGGCCGGCGCCAATGTCGGCGAGCGGCTGATGGCGATCGGTGACCGTCACTACGGCAAGATAAGGGATACGGCAAGCGATTGGCTTACCCGGGTCGAGATCGGCACCGACCGTATCGACGATCAGCCCCGCGCCTTCTCCGGCGGCATGCGCCAGCGCCTGCAGATCGCCCGCAATCTGGTGACCGGCCCGCGCCTCGTCTTCATGGACGAGCCGACCGGCGGACTCGACGTCTCGGTGCAGGCCCGCCTGCTCGATCTGGTTCGCGGCCTAGTCAACGATCTCGGTCTTGCGGCCATTATCGTCACCCACGACCTCGCTGTCGCCCGTCTCCTCTCCCACCGGATGATGGTGATGAAGGACGGCCTCGTTATCGAGCACGGGCTGACTGACCGGGTGCTGGACGACCCTCGCGAGCCCTACACGCAATTGCTCGTCTCATCGATCCTTCAGGTGTGAGGAAAACAAAGATGGCCACGCCCCTCGTCGTCTCCGAAGTCTTCAAGAGCTTCACCATGCACCTGCGCGACGGCATCCGTCTGCCGGTCGTCAATAATGCCAATTTCTCGGTCGCAAGCGGCGAATGTGTCGTGCTGGGCGGGCCTTCCGGCATCGGTAAAAGCTCGATCCTGAAAATGCTGTACGGCAACTATGCCGTCGATGCCGGCCAAATCCTCGTCGATCACCGCGACCGGATCGTGGATATCGCCACCGCCGATCCGCGCGCCATCCTTGATGTGCGCCGGCACACGATGGGCTATGTCAGCCAGTTCCTGCGCACCGTTCCGCGCGTAGCGGCGCTCGATGTCGTGGCGGAACCGCTTGTCGCGCGCGGCGCGGAAGCGGCGGAAGCGAAGGACAAGGCTTCCGAGCTGCTCGCCAGGCTCAATCTGCCCAAGGAACTCTGGGGACTGCCGCCCGCGACCTTTTCCGGCGGCGAACAGCAACGCGTCAACATTGCCCGCGGCTTCATCACAACTCACCAAATCCTGCTTCTGGACGAACCGACCGCTTCGCTCGACGCCGTCAACCGCCGCGTGGTGGTGGAGATGATCCGGCAAAAGAAAGAGAACGGTGTCGCGCTCCTCGGCATATTCCACGACGAGGAAGTGCGCGAGGCAGTCGCCGATCGAATACTCGACGTGGCGCAATTCTCGCCTCGGAAGGTCGCCGCATGAGCGTCAAGGTCGGACTTGAGCCGGCGATCCATCCGAGCGCCAGCGTAAAGCACTCCACGATCGGGCGCTACACCGAAGTCTCCGAGCGCTGCCGTATCGAGGAGGCCGAGATCGGAGACTATTCCTATGTCATGCAGGACGGCTCGATCTGGTGCGCGACGATCGGCAAGTTCGTCAACATCGCCGCGTCCGTCAGGATCAACGCCACCAACCATCCCACCTGGCGCGCGACGCTGCACCACTTCACCTACCGCGCCGCCAATTACTGGGACGATGCCGAGAACGAGGAAAGCTTCTTCGAATGGCGCCGCGATAATCGTGTCGTCATCGGCCATGACGTCTGGATCGGTCATGGCGCGACGGTCCTGCCGGGCGTCACCGTCGGCAACGGCGCGGTGATCGGCGCCGGCGCTGTCGTCTCGAAGGATGTCGCTCCTTACACCATCGTCGGCGGCGTGCCGGCGAAACTCATCCGCCAGCGCTTCACGAAAGAGGTCGGCGAGCGCATGGACAGGCTCGCGTGGTGGGATTGGGATCATGCCAAATTGCGTGATGCGCTCGATGATTTCCGAACCCTTTCAGCCGAGGACTTCCTGTCCCGACATGGCGCATGAGCGCGTCATAAAACTGTGACGCGATTGTCGCGGGACTGAAACAAAATCGACATTCAAGCTTCATGAACGGCGACTAATCGAACCTCATGAAATGCTGGACAGGCGAGAGACCATGAAGTTCGAACTGAGGAACATCACCCGCCGTTTCGGCGACCGCATCGCGGTCAATGCCGTAAACGTCGAAATTCCCCAGGGCCAGATGGTCGGCGTCATCGGCCGTTCCGGCGCAGGCAAATCCACGCTTCTGCGCATGATCAATCGCCTGCAGGAGCCGAGCTCCGGCTCCATTCATTTCGGCAGCGTCGAAGTCTCCGGCCTCAAGGGTGCGGCGCTGCGCCACTGGCAGCGCGACTGCGCGATGATCTTCCAGCAATTCAACCTGGTGCCTCGCCTCGACGTGATGACGAATGTGCTGCTCGGCCGGCTCAATCACCGCTCCACGGCTCTCAGCCTTCTCAAGGTATTCAGCCGCGACGAGCGCGTCATGGCGATGGCGGCGCTCGAACGGCTCGGCATCGAGCAGACGGCGCTGCAGCCGGCAGGAACGCTTTCCGGCGGCCAGCAGCAACGCGTGGCGATCGCCCGTGCGCTGATGCAGGCACCCAAGATGGTGCTCGCCGACGAGYCGATCGCCTCGCTCGACCCGCTGAACGCCAAGATCGTCATGGATGCGCTGCGCGGCATCAACGAGCGCGAGGGCATCACGGTCATCACCAACCTGCACACGCTCGATACCGCTCGCAGCTATTGCGAGCGCATCATCGGCATGGCGGGCGGCCGCGTCGTCTTCGACGGCCCGCCCCACGAGCTCACCACTGCCGCCGTGCGGGAGATCTACGGCTCCGACAAGGATGGCGCCGGTATCGATGAATCCATGACGTCGACGAGCCTGGAACCGGTGCGCCCGGTGCAGGCCGCCCCATCCGGCCGGGTGGCCGAAGCGGCCGTCATGCGCTGATCCGTTTCCGGCCGTTCGAGGGGACGACGGCCGAAAAGATGATGTCATTCATTCCTCCAAAGGAGACTTCCATGTCTGCAATCCGCAAGATCCTGATGGCCACGATCGCCATCGCAGCCGTTGCCGGCCAGGCCGCTCACGCCCAGGACGTCAAGGTCCTGCGCATCGGCCTCGACGGCGGAGAAAACGAATCCGACCAGATCCGCCGCACCGAATGCGTGAAGGACGGTCTGGCAAAGGCCACCGGCGTCTCGGAAGTCCAGCTCTTCCCCTCGCCGGATTACAACGGCGTCATTCAGGGCCTGCTCGGCGGCACGATCGATCTTGCCGTCATGGGCGCCTCCTCCTATGCCTCGATCTACCTGAAGGACCCGAACGCCGTTACGCCGGTTCTGACCACCAAGCAGTCCGACGGCTCCACCGGCTACTACTCGATCATGGTCGCCCGCAAGGATTCGGGCATCAAGACGCTCGCCGACGCCAAGGGCAAGAAGCTCGGCTTCGCCGATCCAGACTCCACCTCCGGCTATCTCGTACCGAACGTCTCGTTGCCGAAGGATATCGGCGAGCCGGTCAAGCAGTACTTCTCCGAAACCGGCTTCGGCGGCGGACATGAGAACCTGGTTCTTGGCGTCCTCGACAAGACCTGGGATGTCGGCACCACCTTCGGCTCCGCACAGGGCGAGTGGGAGCAGGGCTACACCTCCGGCAACCTGCGCATCATGGTAGACAAGGGCATTCTCGACATGGACGACCTCGTCGAAGTCTGGAAGTCGCCGCTTATCCCGAACGGTCCGCTGATGGTTTCCAACAAGCTCAGCGATGACATGAAGACCAAGGTCACGGCCTTCTTCAAGGACCTCCCGAAGACCGACAAGACCTGCTTCGAGTCCTTCACGGGCGGCGGCTATGTCGATTGGGAGCCGGTCGACCAGAGCTTCTATCAGACGATCATCGACGCCCGTAAGTCCGTCATCGGCGGCTGAGCATCAGGCTGAACAATCGAACGGCGGCATCATCACGATGCCGCCGTTCGCTCAAGAAGGAAGTGTTTCGATGGCGCAGGCTGGAACCGATCACGCAGGCGGGCTCAACCCCAATGCCCGCACGATCCTCGATCATTATCAGCAGCAGGTGCGCACCCGCCGATTCTATACGATCATTYCGATCGTGATCTTCCTGATCGTCCTGGGCGCATCGCTGGATTTCGCCAACAGCGCCAATTCCGGCAAGTTCTTCGAACGCCTTCCCTATCTCTTCGATTTCCTCAGGACCTTCGTGCCTGACAGCCCGCTGGAAATCTTCCGTGCGATGTTCGACCTGCCCTCGCCCTATGCGGACGGTTCGATCAAGTATGATTACACCAGCGACCGCGTCTGGCTGACGGACAGCTTCTACATCCCGAACTTCTTCTACCARCTCGCGATCACGCTCAATGTCGCGATCGTCTCGACGATCATCGGCGCGACCGGGGCATTCCTGCTCTGCTTCTTCGCCACCACGAACCTCATCGGCTCCCGTACCGTCCGCTGGCTGGTCCGCCGCATCATGGAAGTGCTGCGCGCCTTCCCCGAGATCGTCATCGCCGGCCTCCTGACCGCAGTGCTTTCGATCGGTCCGATCGCCGCCATCATCGCCGTCTCGATCCACACGATCGGCGCGCTCGGAAAGCTCTTCTTCGAGGTGGTGGAAAATGCCGACATGAAGCCGGACGAAGGCCTGCGCGCCGCCGGCGCCAACTGGCTGGAGCGGGTGCGCTTCGCCATCCTGCCGCAGGTTCTGCCGAACTTCGTCTCCTACACGCTGCTCAGAACCGAGATCAACGTTCGCGCCTCCACCATCATCGGCGCGGTCGGCGGCGGCGGCATCGGCGAGGTCTTCCGCCTTTCGATCGGCCGCGATCATGCGGCCAAGACCTATGCCATCATCATCTTGCTGCTGATCACCGTGATTGCCGTCGATCAGTTCTCCGCCTGGCTGCGCCGGCGTCTGATCGGCCAGCAATCCTTCGAATTCGGACGGGGAGCTGCCTGATGTCCATCGTCACCGTCAATGCGGCCGAACGCGAGCGCCTTCTCGCCGCCTATCCGCAAGTCTTCGAGCGCAGCTTCATGCAACGCTGGGGCCTTGCGCTCGTGGTCGGCGCCGTCCTTGTCTATCTCGCCTTCTGCTTCGCCTTCTTCAAGGTCATTCCGACCTTCGCAAACGGTAACTGGGATCGCGCTGCGATCTACATCCAGGACTGGTATTCCTGGCGCGCCCAGCCGCGTCTGCGCTTCCAGAACGGCGAGGTCGTGCCGCAATGGTCGAGCCGCGGGCAGTATCGCGAAGGGGCCGAAATATTCTGGCTCGTCCCGAATGCCGACGGCAGCTACACCGTCACCTTCGGCGGTGAGGACGACCGGCTGGAAGTGACGCCAAACCGAGTCGACGTCTACCTGGACGGAACGCTCTATCCCGTCACCATCACCTCCGAACGGGCGTTCCTGCCCGCCGGTGCTCCCGCGGCGATGGTGCAGGACGGCGACAAGGTCAACGTTAATTTCGGCTTCGAAGGTCAGGTGGAAATCCGCACCAGCCAAGTCTATATCCAGCGCCGCTTCCTTGGCTGGGCGAATTTCTTCTTCGACACTCAATCCGCCTTCTGGGGCAGGAGCCTTGGAGAAGTCGCCGGCCTCATGCTCTCCGGCGAAAGGCTCGATCCGCAGCGTTCCAACGCCTCGCTCGCCCTCCACGACTTCCTCAACAATACGAGCTGGCAGCACGCCGATATCCTTTCCAAGCTGATGYAGACGCTGGTGATGGCCTTCGTCGGCACGCTGCTTGCCACCCTCATCGCCTTCCCGCTCGCTTTCGTCGCGGCCCGCAACATCACGCGAAGCCGCCCGGCAAACTGGGCCATGAAGCGCCTCTTCGACTTCCTGYGCTCGATCGACATGCTGATCTGGGCGCTCTTCTTCACCCGCGCCTTCGGCCCTGGCCCCATTCCGGGCATCGCCTCGATCTTCTTCACCGATACCGGCGCGCTCGGAAAGGTCTATGCGGAAGCGCTCGAAAACGTCGACGACAAGCAGCGCGAGGGTGTGAAATCCGTCGGTGCGTCTCCAATCACCGTGCAGCGCTATGGTGTCGTGCCGCAGGTTCTGCCGGTCTTCATCTCGCAGTCGCTCTATTTCTGGGAGTCGAATACGCGCTCGGCGACCATTATCGGCGCCGTCGGCGCGGGCGGCATCGGGCTGAAACTGCTGGAAGCCATGAAGACCAATGCCGATTGGGACAAGGTCGCCTATATGGTGCTGCTCATCCTTCTCGTCGTCTTCGTCTTCGACAATGTGTCGAATGCGCTTCGCTCGCGGGTGATGGGCAGAAAATAACACGGTTTCCATCATCATTCTGTCATGGAAATCTTTTAGCGCAGGGCCCTGTTCGCCGCATGGCGGGAACGAGCTAAGCTCTCCGCCAATTGCTTCTGATTCCGGAATTCCACTTTGCGATACGCTCTCTATTTCACGCCCGCCGAACACGATCCTTTGACGGAGGCGGCCGGCCGCTGGCTTGGCCGCGACGCCTTTTCCGGCGCCGAGCATCCGGCCCCCGATGATGCGAAACTGCCGGCGGGCGAAATCACCCGGCTGACCGCCGATCCGCGACGTTACGGCTTCCATGCGACGCTGAAGGCGCCGTTCGAGCTCAAGGATGAGGTGAGCGAAGCAGAGCTCTTGGATGCCGTGGAGCGTTTCGCGGCTGAAACCCCGGCTTTCGACATCCCGAGGATCGTAGTCGGCCAGCTCGGTCATTTCTTCGCGCTGGTGCCGGCGAACATTCACCCGCCGCTCCAGGATTTCGCCGCCTCCGTGGTGGAGGAGTTCGAACCCTTCCGGGCGCCGCTTTCCGAGGCCGAGATCGCCCGCCGCAAGCCGGAGAAGCTCACCCCTCCCCAGCGGGAAAACCTCAGCCGCTGGGGCTATCCCTACGTCATGGAGGAGTTCCGTTTCCACATGACGCTGACCGGCCCGGTCGAGCCCGAGCTTGCCGGCCCGATGCGCGAGGAGCTCGACCGGCGCTTTGCCGCCTTCGCGAACAGGCCGCTCTCCATCGATGGGCTTGCCATCTTCGTCGAAAGCGAACGCGGCGCTCCCTTCAACATCCATAGCCGGCTACCGCTTGCACCCGCCCTAGAACACAGGAAGACCGCCCCATGAGCGCCGAACTCGTCCTTTCCAATGCCCGCATCGTGCTCGAAGACGATATCGTCTCAGGCTCCGTGCTGATCCGCGACGGCCGGATTGCCGATATTTCGGAAGGCGCCACCCGCACCGGCGAGGATTTCGAGGGCGACTATMTCATTCCCGGCCTGGTCGAACTCCACACCGACCATCTGGAGCAGCACTACTCCCCACGCCCCGGCGTGCGGTGGAACACGATCGCCGCCATCCAGGCGCATGACGCGCAGGTCGCAAGCTCGGGCATCACCACCGTCTTCGATTGCCTGCGGATGGGTGCGGACGAGGACGGCGGCTTCGAACACGGCGAGATGCGGGCCATGGCGGACGCCATTCAGGAAGCGGAGCGCGAGGACCGGCTGCGCGCGGAACACCTGATCCACCTGCGCTGCGAGGTCTCGGCCGACAATGTTCTGGAGCATTTCGCCGATTTCGAGGACGATCCCTATGTCCGGCTCGTCTCGCTGATGGATCACGCGCCCGGCCAGCGACAGTTCCAGACCATGGACCAGTACACCCTCTACTACCAGAAGAAGCGCGGCCTGAGCGACGAAGCCTTCGCGCTCTTCGTCGCCCGCCGTCAGGCGGATTCGGCCCGCAATTCCACGCGTCACCGTAACACCATCGCCAAGGTCTGCGCCGAGCGCGGCGTCACGGTCGCAAGTCATGACGACGCCACGCTGGATCACGTGGACGAGGCGATCGAAAACGGCGTGAAGCTTGCGGAATTCCCGACCAGTTTCGATGCCGCCAAAGCCTCCCACCAGGCTGGCATGAGCGTGCTGATGGGCGCACCAAATATCGTGCGGGGCAAGTCCCATTCCGGCAATATCGCCGCCCGCGACCTTGCCGAAAGGGGTGTGCTCGACGTGCTCTCCTCCGATTATGTGCCGCTCAGCCTGCTGCACGCGCCCTTCGTGCTGGCGGATGAAGTGGAAGGCATCAGCCTTCCCAAGGCGCTTGCCATGGTGACCTCGACCCCCGCCCGCACAGTGAGCCTCGACGATCGCGGACGCATCGCCACGGGCTTGCGTGCCGATCTCGTGCGCGTGCGCCGCGCCAGCGGTGTGCCGGTGGTGCGGGGCGTCTGGCGTGAAGGCCGGCGGGTCGCATGATGCGAACGCCCACAGCGCTCCCTTGCGGCCGCATGGTGGTCGTCGTCGGCCCAAGCGGCGCCGGCAAGGACACGCTGATGGCCTATGCGGCCCGGCATTTCGAAGGGAGCGGGGATATTTCCTTCGTTCGCCGGGTCATCACCCGCAGCGCCGATGCCGGCGGAGAGGACCACGAGGGCGTTTCGGATGAGGATTTCGACAGGCTGGAGAGTGCCGRCCGGTTTGCGGTCTCCTGGGCAGCGCATGGTCTGAAATACGGCATCCCCGCCGAGACGCTGGAGGGGGTGGCCCGCGGCCGCCTTCTCATAGCCAACGGCTCCCGCTCGGCGCTCGGAAAGTTCAAGGCGGCCTTCCCGGCCCTCACCGTCATAAATATCACCGCGAAACCGGAAGTCCTTGCCGCCCGCCTCGAAGCCCGCGGCCGGGAAACGCGCGAAGAGATCCTGAAACGGCTCGAGCGCAGCTCTCTCGCCGTCATCGGCGATTACGACGTCGTGACGATCGACAACAGCGGTGCGCTGGAAGATGCCGGCCAGGCCCTGATTAAAGCGCTTTCCGCCTGCCGATCCGCAACGGCCCGCTCAGCCTGACGCGCCGCCCCCTGCTGGAGCGATCTTTGCTCGGCTCAGTGCGCCTCGTCCCAATTGGTGGCGGCGCGCGCATCCACCTTCAGCGGCACCTTCATGCCGATTGCCGGCATGGCTGCCTGCTCCATGGTCGAGACGATCACGGGGATTGTCTTCTCGATCTCCTCGTCYTCGACCTCGAAGATCAGCTCGTCATGCACCTGCAGCAACATGCGGGCAGAAAGCCCCGCCTGGTGGAGCGCCGGCTCCATCTTCGCCATGGCGCGGCGGATGATATCGGCGGYCGAGCCCTGGATCGGCGCGTTGATGGAGGCGCGCTCGTTGAAGGCCCTCACGGAAGGATTGGACGAGCGGATATCCGGATAGTGCGCGCGCCGGCCGAAAATGGTTTCGACATAGCCGTTCTCGCGGGCAAAATTCTTGGTGCTCTCCATGTAGTCGCGGATGCCGGGAAAGCGCTCGAAATACTTCTTGATGTATTCGCTCGCCTCGGAGCGCTCGATCGAGAGCTGGTTGGCCAGCCCGAAGGCGGAAATGCCGTAGATGATGCCGAAATTGATTGCCTTGGCGCGGCGGCGCACTTCGCCCGGCATGCCTTCCACCGGCACGCCGAACATTTCCGAGGCCGTCATGGCGTGGATATCCACTCCGTCCGCGAAGGCTTGGCGAAGCTGCGGAATATCCGCCACATGGGCGAGCACCCGCAGCTCGATCTGGCTGTAGTCGGCCGAAACCAGCTTGCGGCCGGCAGGCGAGATGAACGCCGTGCGGATCTTGCGGCCCTCGGCGGTACGCACCGGAATGTTCTGGAGATTGGGCTCCGAAGAGGACAGGCGCCCGGTCGTGGTGGAAGCCAGCGAATAGCAGGTATGGACCCGTTTCGTCTCGGGGTGCACATAGCCGGGCAGCGCATCCGTATAGGTGGATTTCAGCTTGGTGAGCTGGCGCCAGTCGACGATCTTGCGCGGCAGCTCATGGCCGGCTGCAGCCAGATCCTCCAGCACGCTGGCGGATGTTGACCACTGGCCAGTTTTGGTTTTGGCACCCCCCGGCAGACCCATCTTGCCGAAGAGGATATCGCCGAGCTGTTTCGGCGAACCGATGGTGAAGCGCTCCCCGGCAAGCTGGTAGATCTCATCCTCGAAGGCTGCCGCCTTCTGGGCAAGCTCGCCCGAAAGGCGCGAAAGGATCTGCCGGTCGATCGTGATGCCCCGCTCTTCCATGCGGGCCAGGACCGAAACCATCGGTCGCTCCAGCCGTTCGTAGACGGCAGTGAGCCCCATGGCGGCGAGCTGCGGCTTCAACACCATCCACAGCCTCAGCGTCACATCCGCGTCTTCGGCGGCATAAGCGGTCGCCCTGTCGATATCGACGAGATCGAAGGTGACGCCTGCCTTGCCGCTGCCGGCAACGTCTTTGAAGGTGATCGGCTTGTGATTCAGCCACTGTTCCGAAAGAGCATCCATGCCGTGGTTGGCCTTGCCGGCCTCCARCACGTAGGACATCAGCATCGTATCGTCATAGCTTTCGACAGTGATGCCGTGGCGCTTCATGACGAGGTAGTCGAATTTGAGGTTCTGCGCCACCTTCAGGACAGACGGGTCTTCCATCAGCGGCTTTAGCCGGGCAAGCGCCTCGGCCATGGGTATCTGGTTTTCTACCAGCCCTCCGCCTAAGAGATCGCCGACGCCCGTCTTGTGTCCAAGCGGAACATAGGCGGCGCGGACATCGAGGCCGGAAGGATTGGCCATGTTATCCGCCAGCGCCAGCGAAAAGCCGACCAGCTCCGCCTGCATCGGGTCGAGCGAATTGGTWTCGGTGTCGAAGGCGACGATGCCGGTTTCCCGCGCCGACCTGATCCAGTCGTCGAGAACCGCCGTGTCGCGGATCGTCACATAGCAACTCGGATCGAGCTTGGCCTTGCCGAAAGCCTCGATGCGTCCGGCGGCGAAGTCCTCGGGCGTCGCCGCCCCGCCTTTTGCTGCGGGCTCCTTGGGCGGACTGGCCGGGGCCTCGGCCGCCGCTTCGCCTGTATCGGCCGGAGCGGCCTCGGCGCCGTCGAGATCGGGCCCGCGTGCCGCCTCTCCCCATTCGACCTTCACCACAGCGGGCTCGATCGCATCCGCGTCGCAGTCGCACGCCGTCGCGACGCGCCGCGTCAATGTGGTGAATTCCATCGTCTTCAAGAAGGCGATCAGCTTCGGACCGTTCTGGACCTCAAGCATCAGAGCATCGAGCGGCAGATCCACCGGCACGTCGGTCGAGAGCGTCACCAGCCGCTTGGAGAGCCGGGCAAGCTCCGCATTGGCGACGATGTTCTCGCGCCGCTTCACCTGCTTGATCTCGCCGGCGCGGGAAAGAAGCGCTTCGAGATCACCGAACTCCTCCAGAAGCTGGGCAGCCGTCTTCGGCCCGATACCGGGGATACCGGGCACATTGTCGACCGAATCGCCGACCAGGGCCTGCAGGTCGATCATCTTTTCCGGCGGAACGCCCCATTTTTCGACAACATCGGGAATGCCGATCTGCTTGTCCTTCATGCTGTCGTACATGTGGACGTTCGGCGTCACGAGCTGCATCAGATCCTTGTCGGACGAGATGATTGTGACATCCGCGCCGATCGCCTCGGCCTGGCGTGCATAGGTGGCGATGATGTCGTCGGCCTCGTAGCCTTCGATCTCTATGCAGGGCAGATTGAAGGCCCGCGTCGCCTCGCGAATCAGGCCGAATTGCGGGATCAGCTCCTCCGGCGGCGCGGAGCGGTTGGCCTTGTAGGCATCGTAGATATCCTTGCGGAAGGTCTTGGCCGAATAATCGAAGATGACCGCGAAATGGCTGGGGGTCACGCCGACCGAGGTGTCGCGCGCATCGGTCAAGAGCTTCCACAGCATGTTGCAGAAGCCGGAGACCGCGCCCACCGGCAGGCCGTCCGATTTTCGGGTTAGTGGCGGCAATGCATGGAAGGCACGGAAAATGAAGCCGGAACCGTCGACAAGGAAGAGGTGATCGCCTTTTTTCATGGGCAATGGAATAGCGCGGGCCACTCGTTCCGTCCATGAAAACTTCGCCCAACGGCGGCGTCTCTTTCGCCCTTGCGGCCATCACCGCAACGTTACCGATTTGTAATTCTCGGCTCCCTTGAAAAGCCGCATTGCACCGCACATCTCTTCAATACCGGCATTGATCACGCCGCAGTCTGGTAGCTGGCCAGTCCCCCGCCGCGCCAGACCGGGCAAAGACCTATCCCCCTCTCCGGGTCTTTGCCCCTTCATCGGAACCGCCATGGCTGTCCCCTCCCGGCCATGGCGGTTTTCATTTGTTCACCACGCCCATCACATCGATTCACGCGCTCTCGACGCAGGCTTGGCGAAAGCATGGCGTGCGATATATCGGCTTTAGGGAGGGATGGAGACTGCGATCATGGGATTCGACCGCTCGCATTCGGCGACTTATCTCGCCAGCCAGCTCGCAAAGGGCTTTGCACGTTCGCTGCAGAGGCGGTCGACCGATCTCGGCTTCTCTCCGGGCCAGTTCCCGGTGCTTCTGGAGCTGTGGAACGAGGATGGGCTCACTCAGAAGCAGCTTCTCGACCGGCTCGAGGTGGAGCAGGCCACGCTTGCCAATACCTTGACGCGCATGGAGCGCGACGGGCTCATCTCGCGGGAGCCGCACCCGAAAGACCGGCGCGCCCAGATCATCACGCTTACCCGGCTTGGCCGCGATCTCGAAGGTAGGGCCGTGGAAGCCGCGGCCGAGGCGGATGCGGCCCTTTTCGCCGGTTTTCGCAGCTTCGAGCGGGAGCTGATGATCGAATACATGCGCAGGATCGTCGATAACGCTCGCAAGCCGTGAAGCTCGTCACGGGCAAGATCTCATCTCGAAACCATGAGCTTCTTGGTCTAAGGTCCGGTCGATTCCAAAGACAGGACCCCGCCATGACYGACATTTCCCCCGTCCTTACCCGTGCCGACGAAAACCTGGACAGCAGTCTGGAACGCCTGTTCGAACTCGTCCGCATCAAGTCGATCTCCACCGATCCCGCCTACAAGGCCGATTGCCGCAAGGCGGCGGAGTGGCTGGTTGCGAAGCTTTCCGACCTCGGCTTCGAAGCCTCCGTGCGCGACACGCCAGGCCATCCCATGGTCGTCGCTCATCATGCCGGCGCCACCGAAGACGCTCCTCACGTGCTGTTCTACGGACATTACGACGTGCAGCCCGTGGACCCGATCGAACTTTGGGAGAACGATCCCTTCGCGCCAACGGTCAAGGATCTCGGCGATGGCCGCAAGGTCGTGACGGGCCGCGGCACCTCCGACGACAAGGGCCAGCTCATGACCTTCGTGGAAGCCTGCCGCGCCTATAAGGAGGTGCACGGCAATCTGCCGGTGCGCGTCACCATCCTTTTCGAGGGCGAAGAGGAATCCGGCTCGCCCTCGCTCAAGCCTTTCCTCGAAGCCAATGCCGCCGAACTCAAGGCGGATTGCGCGCTTGTCTGCGACACCGGCATGTGGGATTCGGATACGCCCGCCATCGCTGCCGCGCTTCGTGGCCTCGTCGGTGAGGAAGTCGTGATCGCCGCAGCCGACCGCGATCTGCATTCCGGCCTGTTCGGAGGCGCCGCCGCCAACCCGATCCACATTCTCGCGGATATCCTCGCGGGCCTGCATGACGAAACCGGCCGCGTGACGCTCGAAGGCTTCTACGACGGCGTGGAGGAAACGCCCGCCAACATCAAGGCGAGCTGGGAGACGCTCGGCCGCGACGCGGAAGGTTTTCTCGGCGAGGTCGGCCTTTCGGTTCCCTCGGGCGAGAAGGGCCGCTCCGTGCTGGAACTCACCTGGGCGCGGCCGACGGCTGAGGTCAACGGGATTTCCGGCGGCTATACCGGCGAAGGCTTCAAGACGGTGATCGCCGCCAAGGCCTCCGCCAAGGTCTCCTTCCGGCTCGTCGGCCAGCAGAACCCGGCGAAGATCCGCGAGAGCTTCCGTGCCTATGTGCGCTCCAAGCTGCCGGCGGACTGCACGGTCGAATTCCATGCGCATGGCGGCTCGCCGGCAATCCAGCTCTCCTACGATTCCCCTGTCCTGACCAAGGCAAAGGCCGCGCTTTCCGATGAATGGCCGAAGCCCGCCGTCATCATCGGCATGGGCGGCTCCATCCCGATCGTCGGCGATTTCCAGAAGATGCTCGGCATGGATTCCCTGCTCGTCGGCTTCGGTCTGGTCGATGACCGCATCCATTCGCCGAACGAGAAATACGACCTGAAATCCTTCCACAAGGGCATCCGCTCCTGGGCAAGGATTCTCGCGGCGCTCGCCGCCTGAACGCAAAAAGGGCCTGAAGCTTGACGCTTCAGGCCCTCAAAACAAAAAGGCCGGGCAAGCCCGACCTTTCCACTCCTGCTTGTCGGTGCCAGTACATCCGTGGTCACGCTAAACAGGACAGGCAATTCCGGCGCGGCCGCTTGTCGATCCCAAGGACCGCTGCGGCTCTGCAGTCATCGTCTCGCCTGCTGGTTAACATCCCGTTAACACGGATATGAGAACCGCCGCGAAACGGCGCGGTTTCCCGCATTTGCTTCCACTGCACCGGAACGCCGTTGAGCAGTAGATGGGAAGCCTCAAGCCGGATTGCAAGGGGCGATGAAAAAGGCCGGACAAGCCGGCCTTTCCGATTATTCAAAGGAATGAGGGTCGACCTCAGGCAGCCTGGAGATTGTCTGCCGAAGCCTTGCCCGAGCGCCGGTCGGTGACGAGCTCGTAGGAGATCTTCTGACCGTCCTGGAGCTGGCCGAGGCCTGCGCGCTCGACGGCGGAGATATGGACGAATACGTCCTTGGAGCCGTCATCCGGCTGAATGAAGCCGTAACCCTTGGTGGCGTTGAACCATTTTACAGTACCGATGGCCATTTCGATGCCTTTCTCTTGCAAACGTGAGCCGATGTTTTCCCGCGAGATCGCGAAAAAATGTTGATGTCGAATTTGCAGGAAAGATCGTCGCAGGTGGCTTGAGGCCGAAATGCTGGCTGTCAAACAAATATCGATTATTCGCCTTTAGGACCGCGGCCTATCCGCGTCAAGGCTGGCCGCCCGTCTACCGTTTCAGAAACAGGCGCCCAAAATAACAGAAAACCCGGCGCGGGAGGAGGTGCGCCGGGTTTCTGAAACTGACTGGCAACCGGGAGGAGGAGGTGTCGCCAGTCCCATCGAGAGGCGCTGGGAGGAGGAGTGCGCCCTTCGATGCTTGTAACTATATCCTGGATTCGCTCAAAAAACAGACACGATATCGCAGTGCAGCATTGCGCAAATCGCATATCTCTTCCTTCTCTTGCCTGAGACGTGCTCCCCGGCTTATCTTCCGGGGCCATGAGCCTCGAATCCGTCCGCGCCTTCTTCGCCGCCCACGCACCCGATATTCCGGTCGTCGTCACCGAGGAAAGCTCGGCGACGGTCGCACTCGCTGCCCTTGCGCATGGTGTGGCACCCGAGCAGATCGCCAAGACGATCTGCGTTCGCGCCGGAGATCAGACGGCGCTGGTCGTGATGGCCGGAACGAGCCGCCTCGACAATCGCAAGTTCCGCGACCGGTTCGGCGCCAAGCCCCGAATGCTGGCGGGCGAGGAGGTGACTGAAATCACCGGCCATCCGATCGGCGGCGTTTGCCCGTTCGGGCTCGCCTCGCCGCTGCCGATCTATTGCGACGTCTCGCTGCAACGGTTTGCGGAGGTCTTCCCGGCCGCCGGCGCCACCAACGCCGCGGTGCGCATCAGCCCGCAACGAATGGCGGAACTCACCGGCGCCATCTGGATCGACGTCGGCCAGGATCCCTTGCCCGAGACCGTGGCCGCTCAATAGTAGCGGCGATACCAGGCCTGCTTGCTCTCGGCCGAGGCCGTTGCCACGGCATATCCTATGACGAAGCCGATCGCGCCGATCAGCGTGAACAGCGTGGTCGTGGCCGCCGGGTGTTCGCGGATGGTGCCGGCGACCGAGCTCGCCTCCCCGGCCACGTAGCCGGCGGCGCTGCTGGCACGTTCGGCGACGCTCTCATATGCAGCGCCTGTCCTTTCCGCGAGCTTCTCGCGCAAGGTGGCGATCTCGGTGCGCAGCGTGGCGATCTCGCGGTTCACATCCGAGCTCGGCTCCCGATCGAAGGACGAACTTTCCAGCTTACCGGGCGTTTTCAGGTTTCTGATGGGTTCTGCCATGCCGACCTCCTTGAATTGTCAGGAAGACCGATGAACTTTCAAAGGCCGTATAGGTTCCGGGAAACCCGTTTCAGCGGTTTTCGGCCAGGATCTGCGCGAGCGCCTCCAGCTTCTCGCGATCGCCGAGCCCCTTCTGGAGAGAATGGACGAGGATGATCGCAAGCGCCTCCCCATCGGGGCTTGCCTTGTCGATCTGGTGCTGGGCGCAGGTCTCGTCGAATACTTGCTGCAGCAGTGTTAACTGATCCGGACTGACCGGATTGCGGATCGTCGTCTGCATCGGCGTTGTCAACCTCCCGATCACCCCGCCCGTCCCCCGTGAACGGACCTACGCAACCTTGGCGATGCGCCGCCTCGACCGATCGGCGGGATCGCTTCGCGCATTCTACGCCCGCCAGCGAGAATTGCGCCTCCCGTCTCCGTATCCCGCATGACACGGCACGGGGCCGGCCTGCCCGACGAATCGCAAATGGCCGTGAACCGAAATCGAGACTGGGATTCTATGGTTTTTTCGTGGCGCACAAAAGCTTGCCGCTGAACGCGGAGCTTTGGCGTCACTACATGCAGCGGGTCCTTACGACCAATCGACGATCAGGCTTCGGTCACCACCGGTGGCGTGAGGCGGAAGAGGTTCCACAGATGTAGCCAAGCACAAAGCCCAGAACCCCGACGAATGCCACCGCCGAACCACTCGCGGCCGGATGATCGGCTGCATGGGCGGCGACCATTTCGGCCTCTTCCTTCACATAGCGCGCAGCGCCCTTTGCCTTCGCGGAAATGCCTCTTTCCTCCGTCACATCGCCGGTAAAGCCCGCACCAAGGGTTTTTCTTGCCATACGCCTGTCTCCGTTTTCGTTGCAAAGACAACTTGGAGATGGCGCAAGAGGTTCCGCCCCCCTCCGCGGACGGGTGGACGGAGTTTTGCAAGAAACGCGGGAAGAGAACCGGCGAGACCGCGAAAGACGTCGTGAAAACCGCGCCGGTCATGGCAGCCGGCGCGGTTCGCAGCGATTATTCGGTTGCCGGAGCTTCCTTGGCAGCCTCGTCGCGTTTCAGAACCATTGCCTGTTCGTTGCGCACTTCTTCCGCCTTGGTGATGCTGGCGGTGGTGAGGCCCTTGTCGACCTCTTTGGAAGCCGTCACGTGGCCCGCACAATCCGCAAGCGCCATGGACGACGTCAGTCCGAGAGTTGCTGCGATTACGAGAAATGTCTTCATGTCATTCTCCTTCGCTTTCGGTTGCGAGGGGAAAATAACCCGCGGCCGGGTAAATCAGAAATCACGAATTCGCGCCCTTGCAGCATCGACCGGAAAATCGAACTCGATTTTTCGGAAGCGTGACGCGTGAATTCAATGAGTTAGAAGGACTTGCATGTGACCGGGCGGACACTTGACGTTCCTGACACTGGAACTTCTGCAACCAGTTCCGCGCTCAAACGTTAGGAACGGCGGGCTGGTAGAGGATGGAGAGTGAAATGAAGAAAATTATCGCCATAGCCTGCGTCAGTCTTTCCCTTGCGGCATGCACCGCCACGGAGCGCGGAGCAGGCATCGGCGCTGCCACGGGTGCCGTCATCGGCGGTGCGGCCACGGGCAATGTTCGAGGCGCAGCGGTAGGTGCTGCCATCGGCGGCGTAGGAGGCGCCCTGATCGGCAACGTCGCCGACCAACCGGGCCGCTGCTACTATCGCGACCGCTACGGCAATCGCTATATCGACCGGTGCTGAACGGCATCATCCGACATCCGCCTGACGGCCGGTCCTGCCGGCCGTCCTGGCGGCATCAGCTCCGACAGCATGTCGCGGTCTATGAAGACGTCCGTCTCGCCTGCCTCAAAGGCGGGATGGCTGAATTCGACTGCCGGCACCTTGGGCATCCTCAATGCCTGCCCGACATTCATCAGCCCGACCGGCACGCATCCGTCCTTCTTCCTGATCACAACTTCCACGATCTTGTACATCGGCTTCTCTCCTGGAGCCTCATAACAAGCCATCGCGGATTTTGTTCGCGGGAACCACACACGGGAGAGAAGAAGGGGGTCGGAAAGCACGGCGACCTGGTTCAATCAGGGAGAAAGCCGCGCCATGGAACCTAATAGGCGTTCCAGCACTTCTCCCCGAAATTCCGGAGGATACCCAAAATGTCAGATCAACTGCCGATGTTCATCCTGCAGTCGCTGGTCGTCTTCACACTCGTAGGAGCCTTGTTCATACGCGCCTGAGACTGCTCTCAGTTAGGCCGAAACAGGTCCAACGGAAGCTGGATGCCCTTCGGCACCGTGGGGCGCCGAAGATTTGCGATCTGCACGCGCTGGAAGGTCTCGCGCCGGCGCTTCTCGTCCGCCTCCCGTGCTGCCCGCGCTGCGGCGACTGCCGCCATGGCGCGCTCGATTACCTGCTCGGTCCTGGTCATCGCCATCTCCACTTCAATTTGTTCTCTTTTTGTTCTCACATTTTCTATCAAAAGTCAAGGCGGCCCCGCGATCGTGGACAGGCCCGATAACAAGGGCTTGAAGATGCTCG
Organism: Rhizobium sp. LCM 4573; assembly: GCF_001854865.1. Lineage (GTDB taxonomy): Bacteria > Pseudomonadota > Alphaproteobacteria > Rhizobiales > Rhizobiaceae > Neorhizobium. The sequence goes on from NZ_MDDW01000013.1 coordinate 166,337, forward strand.
CTTTTCCCGATTCACCCTCTTAACGCCCCTTTAAATTGCCGCATTTAGACTCCAGCGAGGGCCTGGGCGACGAATTGAGAAATGCGAGCAGAGCCGGTCATCGGGACGGGCGGGAACCAAGGAGGCGGGCCGGTTCATCATGGCGGCCAGAGGCAGATCAGGGCAGCGGATAGAACCTTCCTTCGACGGCGAAGACCACGAGGACGAGGATGAGTTCCGCCTCGAAGCCGAGGACAGGATCACCAGCGCACGAGGCGCGGCGAAGCGCGCGCCGAAACCCGCCAAATCCGCGTCCCGGCGCAAGTCCCGCGGGAAGCCCGCCTCGCGGCGTAGCGGCGGCCTTTTCGGATCACTGCGCTCGCTCGTCTACTGGTGCATCGTGCTCGGCATCTGGGCCGGCATCGGCGTCGGCGGCATCGTGCTCTATTACGGCGCGCAGATGCCCGCCGCCAGCAGCTGGTCGATTCCCGACCGCCCGCCGAACATCAAAATCACGGCCATCGACGGGTCCGTCATCGCCAACCGCGGCGCCACCGGCGGCGAGGCCTTGTCGCTCGAGGAAATGTCGCCCTTCATTCCCCAGGCCGTCATGGCCATCGAGGACCGCCGGTTCTACTACCATTTCGGCGTCGATCCGTTCGGGCTCGCACGCGCCTTCGTCAACAATCTGACCGGCCAGCCGATCCAGGGCGGCTCGACGATCACCCAGCAGCTCGCCAAGAACCTCTTCCTGTCGCCGGAACGCACTTTCGAGCGCAAGATCCAGGAAGTGCTGCTCTCCTTCTGGCTGGAGCACAAGTTCACCAAGGACCAGATACTCGCCATGTATCTCAACCGCGTGTTCTTCGGCTCCAATGCCTATGGGGTCGAGGCGGCGTCGCGGCGCTATTTCAACAAGTCGGCGCGCGAGGTAAACCTCGGTGAGGCAGCCCTGCTTGCCGGCCTCCTCAAGGCCCCCTCGCGCCTGTCTCCCGCACGCGATCCCGCAGCCGCCGAAGYCCGCGCCCAGGTCGTGCTCGGAGCCATGGAGGAGGAGGGCTATATCACCGCCGACGAGATCAAAACGGCGATGTCGCAGCCGCCCACCAAGGCGCGTTCCTATTGGTCCGGCGCGGAGCACTATGCCGCCGACATGGCGATGGACGAGGTGAAATCGCTGATCGGCGAGATCAAGAGCGATGTGACGGTCGAGACCACCATCGATCTCAGGCTGGAGCGGGAAGCCGAAAAAGCGCTTACCGACGTGCTCGCCAAGAACGGCGCCAAGCTCAACGCCTCGCAGGCGGGCCTGGTCGCCATAGACGCCACAGGCGCGATACGCGCGCTGGTCGGCGGCCGTGATTACGCCGAAAGCCAGTTCAACCGGGCAACGAAGGCGAAGCGCCAGCCGGGTTCGGCCTTCAAGCCATTCGTCTATGCCGCGGCGCTGGAGGCCGGCATCCGGCCGGATTCCGTCCGTAACGACGCTCCGGTTAGGATCGGCAACTGGACGCCTTCGAACTACGACGAGAAATATCGCGGCGAGGTGACGCTTTCCTCCGCCTTCGCCCAGTCGCTGAACACGATCGCGGCCCAGCTCGTCATGGAAGTAGGCCCCGAGGAAGTGGTGAGCCTCGCCCACCGTCTCGGAGTAGAATCCGACCTGCAGGCGAATGCCTCCATCGCGCTCGGCACGTCCGAGGTCTCGCTGGTGGAGCTCACCGCGGCCTATGCGCCTTTCATGAACGGCGGCTACAAGGCCACTCCGCATGTGGTCAAGCGCATCTTGGATGCCGACGGCAATGTCCTATACGAAAGCGACTATGCCAATCCGCCCCGTGTGCTGAGCGAGGCGATCGCCGCCACCATGAACAACATGATGGCGCGCGTCATCGCCGAAGGCACCGGTAAGGCCGCCCGCATTCCCGGCTGGCAGGCGGCGGGCAAGACCGGCACGACCCAGTCCTTCCGCGATGCCCTCTTCGTCGGCTATACCAGCACGCTGACTACCGGCGTCTGGTTCGGCAACGACGACGGCGCCTACATGAAGAAAGTCACCGGCGGCGGGCTTCCGGCGCGCGCCTGGCAGGAATTCATGGCGGCGGCGATGAAGGGCTACACACCGACCCCGCTCTTCGGCAGCCATGGCGGTTATGAACTGCCGCCCGCCGTCCCGCAGGCCCCCTCCGACCCGACGACCATCGGCGACATCATCTCCGGCGTGTTTTCCGGCGACCGCCATCAGGACGAATATCCGCCGGCTCCCGCGCCCGCCGACGATCCCTATCGGGGCGTCGCCCCGCCTTCCGACCTGCCGGTGCGCGATTATCGCGACTATCGCGGGCCCTATGACGCGCCGGTACCCCCGGCGGACGTCGGCGGCGGCCCCATCCCGCCCGGAGAGGTGGGCGGTTCCGGCTCCGGCCGCGAGCCGCGGCAGACCACGCTCCTCGACCTCATCATGGGACGCTGAAAACCCCGCCTTCGAGGAGCTTCCCAAACCGTTATTTTTGCTAGGCTACCGGAGATTTCCTGCCTTGCAGTCGGAAAATCCCGTCCTTATATACGCCGCATGACCGCAGCCGGTGCTGCGAAATCCTAAGAAGACCATCCCAGTCGAGGGACTGTCAGCGGAATGCCTATCGGGGTTCCGACGGTTCGCTTAAAGGAGAGAGAAGAAATGGCTAAAGTAATTGGCATCGACCTCGGTACCACCAATTCCTGCGTCTCCATCATGGACGGCAAGGACGCAAAGGTGATCGAGAACGCCGAAGGCGCGCGCACCACGCCCTCCATGGTCGCATTCACCGAAGACGGCGAACGCCTCGTCGGCCAGCCGGCCAAGCGCCAAGCGGTCACCAATCCCACCAATACACTGTTTGCCGTGAAGCGCCTCATCGGTCGCCGCTACGACGATCCGACCGTCGAGAAGGACAAGAGCCTCGTTCCGTTCGAGATCACCCGTGGCGACAATGGCGATGCCTGGGTGAAGGCGCACGACAAGTCCTATTCCCCTGCCCAGGTTTCCGCGATGATCCTTCAGAAGATGAAGGAAACCGCCGAATCCTATCTCGGCGAGAAGGTCGAGAAGGCCGTCATCACGGTTCCGGCCTACTTCAACGACGCCCAGCGCCAGGCCACCAAGGATGCCGGCAGGATCGCCGGGCTCGACGTGCTGCGCATCATCAACGAACCGACTGCGGCAGCGCTCGCCTATGGCCTCGACAAGAAGGACGGCAAGACGATCGCCGTCTACGACCTTGGCGGCGGCACTTTCGATATTTCCGTTCTAGAAATCGGCGATGGCGTCTTCGAAGTGAAGTCCACCAACGGCGACACCTTCCTCGGCGGTGAAGACTTCGACATGCGTCTCGTCGAATATCTCGCCAACGAGTTCAAGAAGGACAACGGCATCGACCTGAAGAACGACAAGCTTGCCCTGCAGCGCCTCAAGGAAGCTGCCGAAAAGGCCAAGATCGAGCTGTCGTCCTCGCAGCAGACCGAGATCAACCTGCCCTTCATCACGGCCGACGCTTCCGGTCCGAAGCACCTGACGATGAAGCTGACCCGCGCCAAGTTCGAAAGCCTGGTCGACGATCTCGTCCAGCGCACCGTCGCACCGTGCAAGGCAGCCCTCAAGGATGCGGGCGTCACCGCGGGCGAAATCGACGAAGTGGTCCTCGTCGGCGGCATGAGCCGCATGCCGAAGGTTCAGGAAGTCGTCAAGCAGCTGTTCGGCAAGGAGCCGCACAAGGGCGTCAACCCGGATGAAGTGGTCGCCATGGGCGCCGCGATCCAGGCCGGCGTTCTGCAGGGCGACGTCAAGGACGTTCTGCTGCTCGACGTGACCCCGCTCTCGCTCGGCATCGAAACGCTCGGCGGCGTCTTCACCCGCCTGATCGACCGCAACACCACGATCCCGACCAAGAAGTCCCAGGTCTTCTCGACCGCGGACGACAACCAGTCGGCCGTGACGATCCGTGTCTCCCAGGGCGAACGCGAAATGGCCGCAGACAACAAGCTGCTCGGCCAGTTCGACCTCGTCGGCCTGCCTCCGGCGCCGCGCGGCGTGCCGCAGATCGAAGTCACCTTCGATATCGACGCCAACGGCATCGTGCAGGTTTCCGCCAAGGACAAGGGCACCGGCAAGGAACAGCAGATCCGCATCCAGGCCTCCGGCGGTCTTTCCGACGCCGAGATCGAGAAGATGGTCAAGGATGCCGAGGCCAATGCCGAGGCCGACAAGCAGCGCCGTGCCGGCGTCGAAGCCAAGAACCAGGCCGAAAGYCTGATCCATTCGAGCGAGAAGTCGCTCAAGGATTACGGCGACAAGGTTTCCGAGACCGACCGCAAGGCGATCGAGGATGCCATCGCCTCGCTCAAGACCGCCGTCGAAGCTTCCGAACCGGACGCCGACGACATCCAGGCCAAGACGCAGACCCTCATGGAAGTCTCCATGAAGCTCGGTCAGGCGATCTACGAGGCGCAGCAGGCCGAGAACGCCGATGCTTCCGAGGAAGGCAAGCAGAACGACGACGGCGTCGTCGATGCCGACTACGAAGAAATCAAGGACGACAAGAAGTCGGCTTGACGAAAGCCGCCCTCTTGGCGGACCTTCGATCGTCGACTTAGAAATCCGGCTGCCATCGCGCAGCCGGAATCCTTTCCGGAGCCGTTACCTCCATGGCAAAAGCAGATTTTTACGAAACTCTTGGTGTCGGCAGGACGGCTGACGAGAAGGAGCTGAAAAGCGCCTTCCGCAAGCTTGCAATGAAGTACCACCCGGACAAGAATCCGGGCGACCACGAGGCCGAGAAGAAGTTCAAGGAGATCAACGAGGCCTACGAGACCTTGAAGGATCCCCAGAAGCGCGCGGCCTACGACCGTTACGGCCACGCCGCCTTCGAACATGGCGGAATGGGTGGCGCCGGCATGGGCGGCGGCTTCGGCCCCGGCGGCTTCTCGGACATTTTCGAGGACATCTTCGGCGAAATGATGGGCGGCGGGMGCGCACGCCGTTCTTCCGGCGGGCGGGAACGCGGCGCCGACCTTCGCTACAATATGGAAATCACGCTGGAAGAGGCCTTCAGCGGCAAGACGGCGCAGATCCGGGTTCCGACCTCGATCACCTGCGACGTCTGTTCGGGCTCGGGCGCCAAGCCCGGCACGCAACCGAAGACCTGCGGCACCTGCCAGGGTTCGGGCCGGGTTCGCGCAAGCCAGGGCTTCTTCTCGGTGGAACGCACCTGCCCCACCTGTCATGGTCGCGGCCAGATCATCCCCGATCCTTGCGTGAAGTGCCACGGCCAGGGCCGTATCGCCGAGGAGCGCTCTCTCTCGGTCAACATTCCGGCCGGCATCGAGGACGGCACCCGCATCCGCCTGCAGGGCGAAGGCGAAGCCGGTGCGCGTGGCGGTCCCGCAGGCGATCTCTACATCTTCCTGTCGGTGAAACCGCACCAGTTCTTCCATCGCGACGGAGCGGACCTCTATTGCACCGTGYCGATTTCGATGACGACGGCAGCACTCGGGGGCACGTTCGACGTGGCGACCCTCGACGGAACGAAATCCCGCGTCACGGTGCCGGAAGGCACGCAGGCCGGCAAGCAGTTCCGCCTCAAGGGCAAGGGCATGCCGGTGCTGCGCTCCAGCCAGACGGGCGACCTCTACATCCAGATCCAGATCGAGACGCCGCAGAAGCTCACCAAGCGGCAGCGCGAACTTCTGCAGGAATTCGAGCAGATTTCCTCCAAGGAGAACAACCCCGAATCCACCGGCTTCTTCGCCCGGATGAAGGAATTCTTCGAAGGGTGATCCGCGACGGCGTCAGCCGGCAGAACGCTCCCGTGGAGCGTTTTGAGCAGCGAGCGCCCGGAGCCAAAGCGACGCGCCGGTAAAAGCATCGGGCCTGCCACTGCCCCTCTTGTTCCGCCGTCATCCTCGGGCTTGTCCCGAGGATGACGGCGAGAAATAAACCAAGTCTTCCCTAAAACAGAACTCCGTCGAGGAGGTTCGAGCGGCGTTTTTTCCGTAGCCCCTCAGAACATATCCCGGCGGCTTCGCGGATCGTCGATCATCATGTGGGGCTCGTAGATGCCGGTGCGCCCTCAACGCGCCTGCCGCGGCTTCGGCGCCACGAACCAGCCGAAATGCTTCTGGATCGCCGGCGAAATGCCGAAGACGATGGAGGAGACCATCAGCGGCGCGACGACGAGCGTTCTTTGCCAGAGCGCCCAGCCCTCGGTCAGCGGCATGACGATATAGAGGAGCGCTGTGATCAGCGGATAGACGGCAAAAACCAGGAGGAGCGCCAGCCGTACCTTCGATGGGCTCGGACGCGACACCATGCTTTGGGCCTGTATCTGCGGGTGAATGGTCGTCGAAGGCATCTTTTTCTTCCCTCTATAGAAACGATACGTTCCGTATATAATGAAACGCTGCGTTTCGTTCAAGGAGAAAATGCGGTAAGACGCGGATAGAGGAATGAAAGGACGGAGAACATGAGCGTGAAGGAGGCGATCGAACGCCGGACCTCGATCGGCGCGCAGCGCAATCCCGCCAGCGAGGAAGCCATCTTAAGGGCTGCTGAGGAGATTCTCGTCGAGAGCGGACTCGGCGCCTTTTCGATTGAAGCCGTCGCCAAGCGCGCCAAGGCCGGCAAGCCCACCATTTATCGCTGGTGGCCTTCCAGGGCGGTGCTGCTTCTGGATGTCTATCATCGCCAGAAGACCGTCCCGATGCCCGATACGGGCAAGGTAGAGGAGGATGTCTTCCTGTTCCTGACGGCGCTTTTCCGACACTGGCGGCAGACAGGCAGCGGGGCGATCTTCCGCTCGGTCATCGCCGAGGCGCAGTCCGATGCCGCGGCAGCGGAAGCGCTTGCGGTCTATGCGGCCGGCCGGCGCAAGCATACCGGCGAGATTTTCCACCGCGCGCGGGCGCGGGGAGAGCTCGCGGGCTGGGCCGATCCCGAGCTTTTGGCTGAAACGGTTTCGAGCTTTGCCTGGAACCGGCTGCTCACCAACCGGCTCGATCCGGAACCGGAAGACCTGCGCCTTTTCATCCGCCAATTGACCGWGGGCGTCCGCGCCTGAGGCGTATCAGAAATGCGGCGGTTTGGTGATCGGCGGCGCTTCCAGCGAAGCTTCCTCAAGCGAGAGAAACCGCTCCGTGAGCCGATCCAGCTTGGCGCGGGTCTGTTCGATCACCTTCCATTGTTCGGCGAGCTGATCGGAAAGCTCCTCTATCGTCTTCGCCTGGTGCGCGAGGATCTCTTCGAGATGAGTGATGCGGTCGTCGTCAGCGGACAATTGGGCTAGGCTCCTCTGGTATTGCTGGTTTCAGGCCTTCTTTTATCGGATAGCCGTGGCCTTGGGCACCCTGCTCTACTGCTCTCTTTCGTCATCCTCGCCCTCCCGAACTCCATTCCTACGGGGACGAAACCACACCCGATCTCAATTCCATCAAACACTTATCACTTTTCTCATCCCCGCCCTCTCCATCCATGCCTACAATTGCCCCCGCTTCCGTCGCCGGAGTGTTTCGCGAGACGTTCGCGGGCAGGCGGGAGCCGGCGCTTCCATCGGAACCGTAACGTGCGGGGAAGGTGGAAGAGGTGAAAACCATGGAAGGCACGCCGAAAGGCAACCCTCCCTATCAAGCCTCCCCCTGGCCGCCAGGCCAGGTTCGGTTGAGCCGTGCAAGTGTGGCGGCAACGCATGATCCCGAAAAGCGTAAGCGGTTTTCGGAGAAGATCATGCGCAATAACCACACGCAGCGAGGCGAGGCGTTTCACCTGTAGGGGCCGGAAGCCCCGAGAGAACGCCGAAGGCCACGCGAATGCGGAGCCACTCAACTAAACAATAGCGAGGTTCCGCATTCGTGTGGGCTCTCCGACGAAAAAGGCAGGCCGGTTCGCCGGGAAGGAAATCAGGACGAACACGGGAGCCGGAACCGGCCGCGTGAACGAAACCGCGCGTCATCGAACCGTGCCGCAAAGAAGATCAGGGAGAAGGAACGATGCCGAGAAGCGAAGAGGAATGCCGCCGCATCATAGAGGAAGAAAACAGGCAGCCCTTTCTGCCCTGGATGACTGTGGGCGAATTCAGCGCGCTATCCGAACGTCAGAAATCCCGTGAACTCCAGAAGTACACTCAATACTTCACCACCTATCTCGGCTTCTGGAAGACCTGCGATCTGTCATCCTGCCGTCGGGCCAAAGCCTGCAAGGGCTTTCTCACTGAGGCGCAATATCGCGCCGAGCCGGGTTATCACGATAGCTTTCCGCCCTGTGTCGGCCCTGGCGGCGCACGCCAGCCGGAGGTTCTGGCGTGCATCGGGCAACTCGGTGGCGAGGAGGAGGACGAGCCCAAATACGATGGCAGGCGGGGGATGGATGTGGAGTGATGATAGGCCGTGGGGGATGGGAGCGCGGTTACGCCATTCTGCATGGAGTGTGAAGCGGCGCGTGGAGCCCCCCCCTTGTGGGGAGGGGTTGGGGAGGGGATCTTTTTGCTGGGCTCAAAGACCCCTCCCGCCTGCCGGCCACCCTCCCCACAAGGGGAGGGTT
>NZ_MDDW01000014.1 GCF_001854865.1 Rhizobium sp. LCM 4573
CATCCCTGGCGCGAAGGCGAGCAGGATAACGGTCCAGCTTCTCGCCGCACGACAATTTGTGGAGAATATCGCCGATCACCGGCGCATCCGCGTGAAATTCYGCGATATGCCGTCCGACATACTCTTCGACGGTATAACCGAGAAGAGCCAGCTCCGCCTTGTTGGCGCGCTGGATGATCCCGTCTCCACCGACAATGTGAAGTCCTATCGCACTGTTTTCGAAGAAATCCTCAAGATCGGCTTTTTTACGGTGGACCTCCTCCTCTATGGCCTTATGCGCGGAGATGTCCTGGAAGCAGTTTATCGCTCCTTGAATTCTCCCGTCGTGATCTTTCAGCGGGCGGATATTCACCAGCGCAACGAAGCGCGAGCCATCCGGTCTTTCGATGACGACCTCGGCACTGCGGCTCTCCTTACCGGTGAACACAGCCGTTGCCATCGGGCAGAGTTCGTGTGCGAGCGGCGTGCCGTCCGGCAGGAAAAGCGCATGTGAGCCGCAGAAGCGTTCGCGCTTGTCTTCAAGCGGCGGCGCTCTTCCCCAGAGTTCGGCGGCTTCCCTGTTAAAACGGACGAGCCAGCCGTCATGATCGCAGAGATAGACAGCTCCCGGGATAGCGTCGAGCACGCTCGGCGCTGCCGCGAGGAGCGCATCGTATTCGCTCAGTTTTCGCGAGGGGAGGGGTAATTCCTCGATATTCGACATCGGCGGTTTAATCTCTTTGATCTTCTCGTCGCGATTGAGCGGGGACAGTGAATGAGACAAAGCGCCGATATCATGTGCAGACGGCCCCGCCACGGCTCCCCCGCCGAACCGCAACACCTTCAAACGCATAACCTCTCGGTTTGTTCCATGTCTAAGAGAATATTCCCGGCAACCTGACGAATAGCGACAACTGGTAGAGGTTGCGATCTGCCTGGCGCGACTCCCGTAAGATAGTGGGATTGGTGGCAAAGGAGTCATTTAAAGAAGTCGTTTTAAGTGACCATGCCCCCACGTTCCAGCACCAATCCAGCTGATTGTTTCCCAAACTCCGGGACTGTCAAATGTCTTGTCGACGATGCACATGACGCTGAGGCGCGTTCACCCTTTTATCGAGATCCTGTCCGGCGGAGGTGCATGCCAGAGGTGGTCAGAGCCAATATGGTGGACAACTCTCTTATGTGGCTGGCACAGGCGGCAGCTCTTGGTAACGGTATCCCGTGACATTAGATTCGGCCGGGCCGCAAGGAGCGTTCTCAACCCTCATCGCTGCCTGGCTGGATCGGTGCCTATGTTAACCGGCCGTCAGGAAGCAAGTACGATGACGCATTCGCCTGTTTCAGAACCTCACAATGGAGGGAGATTGCGGGAGCCCAAAGACTTCTTCCAGATTACCGAGCGGAATTCGACGGTTTGGCGCGAGGTTGCCGGACTGACGACCTTTAACGCGATGAGCTATATCCTGGCCGTCAATCCTGCAATCCTGTCTGCCACAGGCATGAATATCCATTCACTGATCATCACCACGGCATTGGCTTCGATGATCGGCACCCTGATCATGGCATTGTGGTCCATCAGGTATCTCTCGGTGATATAGCAGATCCGGCGGTCATGCTCGCGCTGTGATCTACGGATCGTCGTTCATCGAGTGCTCCGCTACGCGCATGTCAAGATTGTCGCCTTTCCGGTATGTTGGTTTCCACGCGGAACTGAGCCGGTTTTGGAGTGAACCCCTGGAGCTGGACCACGAGGCGCTTTAAACTAAGCCGCCTGCTGGACAAGTTGAGTTTCAAATTCCTCTGGTGATCGATATCCGAGCGCCGAGTGTAGACGTCTGGAATTGTAGACCCGTTCGATGAACGTCGGTAACCGTTCGGCGACGTCCGCGAAGGTCGCGTAGCTGGCCTAATAGACGTCTTCCACTTTCAACGTCTTCATGAAGCTCTCCGCCTGCGCATTGTGATAAGGGTTGCCAATGGCGCTCATGGAACCTCGTAGGCCGGCAGCATCAAGCGCTCGCCGGTAGGTCTCACTTGCATATTGGCATCCGCGGTCGGTGTGGTGGATGCAGCCCGGTGGAGGCTTCCTGTTCTCGATTGCCGAATGCAACGCCGCCAGCGCTAACGGCGTGTCCAGGCGTCTTGAAAGAGCATAGCCGACGACCTTCCGACTGCAGGCATCGAGAATAACGGCCAGGTAGCAGAAGCCGGCGGCAATGCGAATGTATGTAAAATCGGCGACCCAGACCATGTTGGGTTGATCCGGGATCAGATTGCGATAGAGGTTGGGATAGATCGGTGAAGTGTGGCTGCTATCCGTCGCGCGAACATAGCGCCTGCGAGGTTTGATCCCCAATTCATTCGCCCGCATCACTCGCGCCACGCGCTTGTGATTGACGGGATGCCTTCGTCGGTGAAGCTCATGCGTCACACGACGATATCCATAACAGGGCAACTCATCCTGGATGTCCTCGATAAGAGCCGCGAGTTCAGCATCGTCGAGATGCAAAGGCCGTGCCGTGGATCGGTAGTAGAACGTGCTTCTCGGGAGATCGATCATTTTGCACCCCCGTCTGACGGAGCAGGCGCGGGCCGGTGACGATGGAGGATTTCTCGTTGCCGTCGGCGATCGGCGGGCGCGGTGTTTTTTAACCAGGTCCAGTTCCATCGTGAGCTGGCCGACCTTGCGCTCAAGCGCCGCGATTTGCGCCTCATACTCGGCAATGACGCTCGCTTCCGCCTCTTCATCGTTCAGTTCGCCGCGATCGAATTGCGTCAGCCACAACTGGATGAGGTTGGCCGAGACGCCGAAGGTGCGTAGTCGCGCCGCCCGATGACACCGTTTCGAATATCCTGGCAAAGCTGCAATTTGAATGGCGTCGAGTGCCGCCGATATGGACGTCTGGATTTCGTGAGCCTTCTCCGATTGAGGCCCGCAGAGCGTATCAGTTTTTCCGTATCCCGTGGTCCAGCTCCAGGGGTTCACTCCATATCGGCATCCAATATTGGCTCTGACTAGTTTTGATGCAGTTTGAGGATGCTGCCTTGCTGGTTTCACAAAAGGAATCAGCCTGATGAACACCAAGTTTCGCCCCTCCGATTTGGTACCGGCTGGCTTCATCGCCGAACGCATCACCCACGTTGGCGATGGGACTTGCATTCTGCTTTCCCGAGCCGGCGCTCCCGCATCATGTCCGGTATGCGGACGAATGTCTCGAACGGTTCGAAGCCGCTATTGCCGCCAGGTCGCGGACCTGCCTCTGTCTGGAAGGCGTGTCCGACTTCTCGTCCGCACACGGAGGTTCATCTGTGACGCAGTGCTCTGCGGCAGGCAGACATTCTCCGAGCGGTCGGCGATGTGCTGCCACCCTACGCCAGGCGAACCGGGCGTCTGGAGCATCTCGTCCACCAGTTGGCGCTTGCGCTTGGAGGACGCCCGGCGGCCCGTTTTGCCCAACAGCTGATGCTTCCAGTCAGCAACGACACCCTGCTACGAGTCATCCGCAGCCAGAGAGTGCGGGTTGATATGCTCTGTTGGTGACAGCGAAATACGTCCGGCTGCAATAGCCTGAACCGCCTCAACAAAGCTGACGATTCCGAGGGGCGATTATGCACCCGCGAGGATGCCATAGAGCGCGATTAAAATATAAAGTGTGAATAAGCGCCGAAGCGGGACCCTAGCTGGGAACGACTTAACCCCTTAATTCCGTTGATAGACTTCGAAGTTGATTGGGGTCCCGATTCGGCGCTCATCCACAAGAGGGCAAAGCTCCGTGGTGTTAGTCCCTCGACGCGTAACCTTTGGCTGATACCTAAATGGACCCGTGCTGTTCGCCGCGCCAGAAAGCTAATGGACAGAATTGCCCGCGAAAGGGATTGCTATTAAGCCACCAGCTGGCGGAACAATTTCGATGCGTTCGCGTTTGGGCCCGAAATCTAGGGCTAGTTCTTTCGGGGGATTCATGACCAAGCCAGATGCGTCGCGCGCAATAAGCGCTGACGAATGGCGTCAGATCGTAGATAGCGCCGTCGGCACGGCGATCATTACCACTGATCTTGAAGGCCGGGTCACCAGTTGGAGCGAGGGTGCCTCCCGGATGCTGGGGTGGACAGCCCCCGACGTTCTTGGCGAAACGCTGGAGCGCTTGTTCCCTCCTGGAGAGGGCGCCGCGGCGCTCCGACGAGAGATAGACGATGCGCTGACTGTCGGCCGTGGTGGCGGAACGGAAGGATGGCGCATCCGCCGCGACGGATCGCAAGTTTGGGCTGTAGGCGAGATGTCGCCGATCCGCGATCAAGCTGGTACCGTGATCGGATTCACGAAGATTCTGCGGGATCGCACGGAGGAGCGAGAAGCCGAGGAGGCGATTTCGGAAGAACGTCGCGCCCTCGAAATACTCAATCGGGCCAGCTCCGCCCTAGCGGCCAAGACAGATCTTCAGGAACTCGTGCAGATCGTGACCGACGCGGGCGTGGAGCTCACGGGGGCACAGTTTGGGGCCTTCTTCTACAATGTCGAGAATGAAGTCGGGGAGAGCTACATGCTCTACACCTTGTCCGGGGTGCCGGCCGAAGCATTCTCCAAATTCCCCATGCCGCGCAACACCGCCGTGTTCGCGCCGACTTTCGGGGGTGAAGGTATCGTTCGCTCCGACGATATCACCAAGGACCCGCGTTACGGTCAGAATGCACCGCGCAAGGGCATGCCGGAGGGACATCTTCCCGTCCGTAGCTATCTGGCGGTGCCGGTCGTCTCGCGCAGCGGAGCGGTGATCGGCGGGCTGTTCTTCGGGCACGCCGACGTTGGCGTTTTCGACGACCGTTCCGAGCGGGGCCTGGAAGGCCTGGCAGCCGAAGCAGCTGTGGCAATCGATAACTCGAGGCTGTTCCGGGCCCTCGAACGCGAACTTGCGCAGAGGCGGAAAGCTGAGAGCGAACTAGCCGACAGCGAAGCTCGCTTGCGACTGGCAACCGAGGCAGCGGAAATCGGCACCTGGGACTACGATCCCGCCTCGAACGCGCTTCGATGGGACGTCCGGTGCAAGCAGCTTTTCGGTTTGTCGGCGGAGGCGACRGTCACCTATGAGGGCTCCTTCCTCGCGGGCATTCATCCGGACGACCGCGAGCGAGCGCATGAGGCCGTGCAGCGGGCGATCGATCCGCAGGGTTCAGGTCACTACAACATCGAATATCGCACGATTGGCATCGAGGACGGAAAGCAACGGTGGATTGCCGCTAGCGGACGCGCCTTCTTCAATACGGTCCACGGTACGCGCTTTGTCGGTACCGTGATTGACATCACCGAGCGAAAGGTGACCGAAGAGCGGCTGCACCAGCTGAACGAGCGTCTTGAAGAACAGGTGGAAGCCGAGATCGCCAAACGCGCTGAGGCTGAAGAGGCGCTCCGCCAGGCGCAGAAGATGGAGGCCGTCGGACAATTGACTGGCGGTATCGCGCACGACTTCAACAACCTTCTAGCCGGGATCAGCGGGAGCCTCGAAGTCATCGAAAGACGCCTGTCGCAAGGCCGGAGCGATGGCATCGATCGCTTCATCAGAGGTGCGCAGACCTCCGCGCAGCGCGCCGCAGCGTTAACCCAGCGGCTCCTGGCATTTTCCCGTCGTCAGACCCTCGATCCCAAACCGACCGATGTGAACCGCCTCGTCTTCGGTATGGAGGATCTCATTACGCGCACCGTTGGTCCCGCCATCAAGGTTGAGGTCGTCGGTGCCGCGGGCCTCTGGCCGACCCTGATCGACACCGCCCAACTCGAAAGCGCGCTCCTCAACCTCGCCATCAACGCTCGCGATGCTATGCCGGAAGGCGGCAAACTGACGATCGAGACTGCGAACAAGTGGCTGGACAACCGCGCCGGACAGGAGCGCGACTTGCCACCCGGCCAATATATCTCGGTGTGCGTGACCGACACGGGGACAGGCATCCCGAAAGACATCGCCGACCGGATCTTCGATCCGTTCTTCACGACCAAACCAATCGGTCAGGGCACAGGTCTGGGTCTTTCCATGATCCACGGTTTCGTGCGGCAGTCCGGCGGCCAGATCCGCGTCTACAGCGAGCCTGGTCACGGAACGACGATGTGCCTCTATCTCCCCCGCTATACTGGCGAGATCACCGACGATGCCGAGTCGGTGGACGCGTCGATCCCGGAAATGGGCGCCGGCGAAACCGTGCTCGTGATTGATGACGAACCGACTGTTCGCATGCTCATTGTGGAAGTGCTCCAGGAGGCCGGATATGTTGCGCTCGAAGCGGAAGACGGTCCATCTGGACTAAAAATCCTTCAGTCTGACGTCAGGATCGATCTGCTTATCACCGATGTCGGATTACCGGGGGGGCTGAACGGTCGTCAGGTCGCTGACGCTGCCCGACTCACCCGGCCGGACCTGAAGGTGCTGTTCATCACCGGTTTCGCGGAGAACGCCGCTGTCGGAAACGGACATCTTGAGGCGGGCATGGAGGTGATCACCAAACCGTTTGTGATGACGGAACTGGCCAACAAGATTACCGACATGATCGAAAGTCGGCACATGGGTGCTTGATCAACGCTGTTTCTATCGTCCCGGTTGACAGCCGGGGCGCCGAGGGAGCAGAGGGTCGGAAAATCCCCAAAATGCGTATCAGACGGTCGGTCGCGGGTTCTCACCTCGCCGGTCCGGCCCTTTCGACTTCCTCTGCTTCAACGTTCCATGGCGCATCCGACAAGGGCATAATGTAAGTCTGAAGTCCCACAGTTTTTCCCGATCGAAGCAGATATTGAAGAATGCAGGTCACCGAGCGCCCATCGAACAACGTTATCGGGAGAATGGCGCCGACAAGCTATGCCATTCGCGCCGGTGCCGGTCCGGACCAGTGAGTGAAGCGGCGCGCGTCGGGACTGTCAGGAATTTTATGCTGGGACTATAGAAAGGAACTTTTTCTGTGGATGCTCAGCACTCCGCCTTTCACGGCCTCCTGAAAAGCGCCAGGCTTCGGCCTTCGAGCTCGAAATCCTTTTCCTTGGTGATCACCAGCCCGCGTTTCGCGATGTCGGACGTGGTGAGCTCCAGCACCCAGCCGCATTCGCCGAACTGCGGGATGCGGAAGGGTACATTGCCTTCGAACGGATTGAAGAGCAGCAGGACGTCGTGCCAGATGCCCTCTTCCTCCTGGAGGTCCGGACGCCCGATATAGAGACCGAGCGTCGATCCCTCGTCCCAATGCTCCGGCTGCTGGAAGCCGCCTCCGGCGTTGAACCATTTGATGTCCATGCCGTCGCGCCAGTTTTCCCGCCGCAGGAGAGGTTGCTCCTGCCGGAGCTTGATGATGTGACGCGTGAACTTGCGCAGCTCCTCGCAGCTCTCCGGCAGGTCTTCCCAATGCGCCCAGGAAATCTCGCTATCCTGGCAGTAGCCGTTGTTGTTGCCCATCTGGCTGCGGCCGAACTCGTCGCCGGAAAGCAGCATCGGAGTGCCGTGCGAGAAGAAGAGCGTCGCCAGGAAATTGCGCTTCTGCCGGTCGCGGACGGCGTTGATGCCTTCGTCGTCGGTTGGGCCTTCGGCGCCGTAATTGAAGCTGCGGTTGTCGTTGTGGCCGTCGTTGTTGTCTTCGCCGTTCGCCTCGTTGTGCTTGTCGTTATAGGAGACGAGGTCGTTGAGGGTGAAACCGTCATGGGCGGCGATGAAGTTGACGCTCGCCCAGGGCCGGCGGCCGCGCTGGTCGTAGAGATCGCCGGAGCCGAGCAGGCGGGCGGCGAAATCCGTAGAGACATTGGTGCCCTTCCAGTATTCGCGCACCGTATCGCGATACTTGTCGTTCCATTCGGCCCAGCCGGGCGGAAAGCCGCCGACCTGATAGCCGCCCGGACCGATATCCCACGGCTCGCCGATCAGCTTGACCTTCGAAAGAACCGGATCCTGTGTCATCGCGTCGAAGAAGCCGCCGCGCTGGTCGAAACCCTGCGGCTCGCGGCCGAGGATGGTGCCGAGATCGAAGCGGAAACCGTCGACATGCATGAATTCCGTCCAGTACCGCAGGGAATCCATGATGAGCTGCAGCACGCGCGGATGGGACGTGTTGACCGTGTTTCCCGTGCCCGTATCGTTGATGTAGTAACGATGCTGGTCGGGCATCGTCCTATAGTAGGAGAAGTTGTCGATGCCCTTGAAGGACAGCGTGGGGCCGAGCTCGTTGCCCTCCGCCGTATGGTTGTAGACCACGTCGAGGATGACCTCGATGCCGGCATCGTGGAAGCTCCGCACCATATCGCGGAACCCCTGGATGCCTTTCGGCCCGTAGTRACGGGAGGCCGGCGCGAAAAATCCGAGCGTGTTGTAGCCCCAGAAGTTCTTCAGGCCCTTGTCGAGCAGGTGCTGGTCGTCCGGAAAATAATGCACCGRCATCAATTCGACCGAGGTGATGCCGAGGCTCTTGATATAGTCGACGGAGGCCTTGTGGCCCATGCCCTCGAACGTGCCGCGCAGATTCTCGGGGATGCCCGGATTGAGCTGGGTGAAACCCTTCACATGGGTCTCGTAGATAACCGCCGCGGGCCAGGGAATGTCCGGCCGGTTTTTGTCCTGCCAGTCGAACTCGTTGGGATTGATGACACGGCACTTCGGCATGTAGGGAGCGCTGTCCCGCTCGTCGAAAGTCAGGTCCTTGTCCTCGTGCAGGAGGTCGTAGGCGAAATGCGCCTCGTTCCACTGCACGTCGCCGACGAGCTCGCGGGCATAGGGATCGATCAGCAGCTTGTTCGGGTTGAACCGGTGCCCGTTCTCCGGATCGTAGGGACCGTGGACGCGGTAGCCGTAGAGTGCGCCTGGCTTCAGGCCCGGAACGTAACCATGCCAGATCTCGTGCGTATATTCCGGAAGCTGGAGCCGGGCGATCTCGACCTTTCCGGTGCTGTCGTAGAGGCAGAGCTCGGCGCGCTCGGCATGCGCCGAGAAGATCGCGAAATTGACGCCTTCGCCGTCGAAATTGGCGCCGAGCTGAGGGCCAAACCCAGBGGTAATCTCAAAGGACGAGGAGTGGGACATTTCAAAGCCTTTTCGTTGGGCTGGAAAACTATTTCACCTGCGGCGGAGAGGCCGAACCCGAGCTACTCCGAGCGAAGGTTTCGCAACAGGGCAAAGTACCGTCCTGCAAGAGCTTGGTTCACATCAACGCTGCGATCAACTTCATAGGTCCTGCCGCTGCAGATGTCCCGGTAGCGGCGGGTGCAGAGTTCTTTCGGCAGGATGACCTTGGCTTGCGCCCACTGCTGCGGCGGGGGTTCGGCGATATCGGTATAAAGCGCATGGAAGGCGCGGCGAGCGGCGA
This sequence comes from Rhizobium sp. LCM 4573, assembly GCF_001854865.1. Classification (GTDB taxonomy): domain Bacteria; phylum Pseudomonadota; class Alphaproteobacteria; order Rhizobiales; family Rhizobiaceae; genus Neorhizobium. The sequence continues at coordinate 9,301 of NZ_MDDW01000014.1, forward strand.
TCACGATCAGCGCGTCCTCAGCCTCGGCGCGGGCGAAGGCGACGATATTATCCTTGTGCTTGCCCGTGGGCTGAAGCGGCAGGTATTCGCCCCTGCGGAAAAGCGTCGGAGCATCCTGCCGCAGCCGCAGGAGGGCGCCTACAATATGCTGCTTCAGCCAACCGCTCTGCAAGTCATCTATTTCCGTGGAGGTAAGTTTTTCCTCTTCCGCCAGCCTGGCCCGCAAGGCTTCAAAATCCGGTTGGCGRCGGTTGTCCGGATCGACGAGGCTCAGGTCGAGACCCTCGCTTCCCTGGTAGATATCGGGAACTCCAGGCGCCGTGAGTTTGACGATCGTCTGGGTAAGACTGTTCACCAGACCGGCGCGGATGAAGGGACGAAGCGTATGAACAAAATCGGCGAGGAATACGCTGTTGTCCGGTGAGAGCAGATGCCGGGCATAACAGGCAACGGCCTCTTCGTAACCTTGGTTGACCTCACTCCAGTTCGTCCTGAGCTTTGCTTCCCGGAGAGCTTTCTTGGTATAGGCGACAAACCGCTCTTCCAACGATCTTAAGCTGTCCCGATCCTCCGGACGAAGATCGACCGGCCAGGCACCTGCCAAGGCCTGGTAGAGCATCCATTCCACCGCCGGTTCCGGAGCGGCCCCATCGTCTAGCGACGCGACGGCGGCCCGGTTCATCCCGCGCCAGCGGACAACCGCCTCGGCCCAGACTTCGGGGCCCTCGCTCAAGGCATAGAGCCGGGCGCGAGCATCCTCGCCGCGCTTGGTGTCGTGCGTGGATGTGCCGGAAAGGCCATCCGGTTGCCGCTCAAGACGGATCTGCATTTCCTTGTGGAAGCGGTCGAGGGCAAACGGGCGGGGCAACGGTTCGGCTCCAACCTCGTTCAGCGCGAGCAGCATATGGTGACGGAAGAAGAGCGTGTCTTCCACTGACTTCGCCATCAAGGGGCCTGTCAATTGCTGGAAGCGGATGCGGAACTCGCCCGCCAAGCCGGCGGCCTGCTTTGCGACGCGGCCGAGCAGGACGTTTTCGAGCAGGGCCAAGGCCGTCTCTTCGGGGGCGTGTCGGCTCCCGCGCAGCTTCGCGAGAACGCCTTCGAGCATCTTCCGGCTGTCCGGTGGCATACCGTCCATCGTGCCGTAGGTCCGATACACCGGAAAGGCCACAAGCAATTCCCGCAAGGCCGATTTCAGCGAGCCTTCAGAGAGTGCCGGTTGGAGATTTTCCGCCTGCTGAATCCGCACGGCGAGCCTCAGGAGACTGGCGACCTCGCCGGCGAAATTGTTGTCGGTCATCAGAAGCTTGGCAGCACGCAGTTCCGCTTCCATGTCGGTGGACGTTCCGGTGATCGTCTCATAGGCTGTGCGCAGGCCGCCGAGCTTGTCTGCGTCGACCAATGCATCGCTGATCGTGGAGATGAACTCGTAGCCGGTCGTGCCTGAGATCGGCCAGTCGGAGGGGATATGCTCGTCTTCTCCGAGGATTTTTTCGACGATGATGTAGCAATCGGGGCCGGCTTCCTGCCGCAAGCGCTCGAGATAGGCTTTCGGATCGGCAAGGCCGTCCACATGATCGACGCGCAGGCCGTCGACCACGCCGCCTCGCACGAGGTCGAGGATCAGCCGGTGTGTATCATCGAAGACCGCCGGATCTTCGACGCGGACGCCCACCAGACCGGTGATCTCGAAAAAGCGGCGATAGGAAAGCTCGCGGGGGGCGTCGCGCCAGGACGTCAGCCGGTACGGTTGCTCGTCATGCAGCCGGGCAATCTCGCCCTTGTTGGTGATCTGCAGCGTTTCCGTTTCGCGCCCGTCATAGCTCGCGGAATTGAGCGGATAGAAGATTTCATAGTAGGCGAGCGACGGCTTGCCGGTCTCCGGATCGGGCCTTATCGCGATCTCGCCGGCCTCCAGCACCTTTTCGAACGTATCGCCGAGGAAGGGGAGCGTCAGGCGGCGGGTCCAGTCAATGTCGAAATGGCGGGCGTAACGACTCTTCCCGCCGTTCTCTACCACGTCGCGCCACCAGGGGTTTTCAAGCGAAGCGGCCATATGGTTCGGCACGATGTCGAGGATGAGGCCGAGGCCTTCCATCTTCAGCGCCTTCACCATCCGCTCGAAGCCGTCGCGGCCGCCGATCGCGGGATCGATCTCGTTGGCGTCGGTGACGTCGTAGCCGTGGGTCGATCCGGAGGTCGCGGTAAAAACCGGCGAGGCATAGAGATGGCTGATGCCGAGCCGTTTCAGATAGGGCACGAGCGCAGCTGCCCGGTCGAAGGTCATGCCGCTGCGGAACTGGATGCGATAGGTGGCGGTCGGACCGTTCAAGGAGTCACCCCGATCTAGCAAATAATGCGGGCGCCCTGCGCCACTATTAGCGCCGGTAATGATGGCGTGGATAATGAGCGTGGGAGGCGCGGCTATAACCTTGGCGGACGCGCCTTGTTCCCCCGGCTAGTAGGTTTTCGCCCGCAAAACGAAAAGCGGGCGAAACCTTTTGTCATCGGTCAGGTTGTTGTCATTCCTGCCCTGCCTACCGGAGTGTATCCTTTGCCCGCCTTTTCTTTCGGCCCTGTGCTTTCCACCGACCGCGTTCTGTTTCGTCTTTGGGCTCCCTTCCACACCCAGGTGAAGTTGAAGATCGATGGATTGGAAGGGCGTGAGATGCTGCCGGTTGGCGAGGGGTGGCATCATTGCGAGGTTGCCGGTGCCTGTGCCGGGACACTTTACGGCTTCGTACTGCCCGACGGCCTCGAAGTGCCGGACCCGGGCTCCCGTTTCCAGCCGCAAGACGTGCACGGCCCCAGCGAGGTCGTCGACCTTTCCGCCTTCCGCTGGAACAGCAAGGACTGGCAAGGCCGTCCGTGGGAAGAAATCGTTCTTTATGAGCTGCATCTGGGCTCCTTTACTGGGGAAGGCGGCTTCCGCGCCGCCATCGAGCGCCTCGACCACCTAAAGGAACTCGGGGTTACCGGCGTTCAGATCATGCCAGTCAGCGACTTTCCCGGAAGGTATAACTGGGGCTATGACGGCGTGCTGCCGTATGCGCCGGACAGCAGCTACGGCCGACCAGAAGACTTGATGGCGCTGGTGGACGCCGCACATGCGCGCGGCATCTGCGTTTTCCTCGACGTCGTCTACAACCACTTCGGCCCGGACGGAAACTATATGCCTAACTATGCGCCGCTGTTTACTGAGCAGCATAAGACGCCGTGGGGCAACGGTATCAACTACGATGGCGAAAGCTCGAAGCCGGTACGAGAGTACGTCATCCAGAACGCGATCTACTGGATCACCCAGTTCCAGCTGGACGGGCTGCGGCTGGACGCCGTCCACGCCATCAAGGACGACAGCCAGGAGCATCTTCTTCACGAGCTTGCGCGCCGCGTCCGTGAGGCCGCGGGCGAACGGCATGTCCACCTGATCGTCGAGAACGAGGACAATAACCGCGATCTTCTGAGGCGGAACGAACAGGGAAAGACGCCACTCTTCACCGCACAATGGAACGACGACGTGCACCATGTTCTCCATGTCGCCGCCACCCGAGAGACCTTTGGCTATTACGCCGATTATGCGGACGATGCCGCCAAGGTTGGCAGAGCGCTTGYCGAAGGTTTCGTCTTCCAGGGCGAGCACATGCCCTACCGTGGTGAAGCACGTGGAAAGCCGAGCGCGGATCTCCCGCCCACCGCGTTCATCTCCTTCATCCAGAACCATGACCAGATCGGCAATCGGGCGCTCGGCGAACGGATGATCACCTATCGGCCGCAGGAACCGATCAAGGCGGTCACTGCCCTCTATCTCCTGGCTCCGCAGATACCGATGCTGTTCATGGGCGAGGAATGGGGCGCGCGCGAACCCTTCCCCTATTTTTGCGACTTTGACGAGGAACTGAACGAGAAGGTCAGGCAAGGCCGCCGAGAGGAGCTCTCGCGACTGCCGGGTTTCAACGCCGAAGACCTTCCCGATCCAACTGCCCACTCCACCTTTGAATCATCCAAGCTGGACTGGTCGAAGCTTGGTCAAAGCGCCACCTGGCAAGCACTTCAGTTTTACCGGACGCTTCTCGCGATCCGTCACCAGAGGATCGTGCCCCTCCTAAAGGGAATAGGCGGCCATAGCGGCACGTTTCAATGTTACGGAACAGCGATCGCTGTCGATTGGAGATTGGCCGGCGGCGCGAGGCTCCACCTCCTGGCCAACCTTTGCGACGAGACCGCCTCTGTGGGCGAGCGAGCCAAGGGGGCCGAAGAGATTTTCTCGCTCGGTTCCATCATTGGCGGCACGCTTGCTCCATGGTCCGTGATCTGGAGCATCACCCAGGCTCGATCGGAATCCCTCGACCAGCGCAAGGTTTGAAAAAGGCCGCCTCATGAAACGTTCGGAACTCGACGATCTCGCCCGCCAATACAGGATCAGCCTTACCAGACCATGCCCGGACAGCGGCGAAGTTCCGATCTCCGATGAGACCAAGAGAAAGGTGCTGAAGGCGCTTGGCGTGGACCTAAAGGCAAAGGTACGGGCGTCGATTGCGGAAGAGGGACAGCCCCCTAAGGGCGACAACAAGAGGCCGCGTAAAAAGAAGATCCCTCGCTCCTACATCCCCGATTTTCTTAAAAATAGCCGTGTCTGGGGGATCAGCCTCCAGCTCTATGAACTCCGCTCTRCCAGAAACTGGGGGATTGGAGACTTCGAGGATCTCTGTTCCATAGCCGGGCTCGCCGGATCGCTCGGCGCTGACTTTATCGGGCTCAATCCGCTGCACGCCCCGTTTCTCGCCGAGCCGGACCGCTGCAGCCCTTATGAGCCCTCCAACCGCCAGCGGCTCAACCCGCTCTACATCGCGGTCGATAAGGTGCCTGGCTTCCAGCCGAGCGCCGAGCTCGACCGCCGCCTGAACGAACTCAGGGCGACCGAGCTTGTCGACTATGTCGGGGTTGCGCAAGCCAAGCTGGGGGCGCTGCGGGAGCTCTGGAGGATTTGGGGTAGGACGAAGGAGAACGATCCCGCCTATGCCCGAACTGACTTCGATGCCTTCATGAGGCAAGGTGGTGAAGGCCTGCGCCGCCACGCATTGTTTGAGACCATTTCCGCCTTCATGGGAGAGCGCGGCCACGGCACCGGATGGCAGGCCTGGCCAGCGGAGTTTCAGGATTGTGGTAGCAAGGCGGTGAGCAAGTTTGCCACCGACCATGCTGAGGAAATCCGCTTCCACGTGTGGCTGCAGTGGCTGGCACATCGGCAACTGACGAAGGCTGCCGAGCGGGCGCGCCAAGCGGGCCTGAGGATTGGCCTCTATCTCGATCTGGCAGTCGGCGAAGCCGTTGATGGTTCCGCGACCTGGAGTGAACGGGAGGTCTATATCGCCGAAGCCACGGTCGGGAGCCCTCCCGATCCGTTCGCGACGGAGGGCCAGGATTGGCATCTGGCTGCCTTCCATCCAGCGGCCATCGCTTCGGGTAAAAACGCGCCTTATCTGCGCATGGTCACGGCGGCGATGCGCTATGCCGGAGCAATCCGGATCGACCATGCCGCAGCCCTGAGACGACTGTTCCTGGTGCCGCTGGACAGCCGGCCCGACAGTGGGGCCTATGTCGACTATCCGCAGGAGAGTCTCCTGCAGATTCTTTCGCGGGCTTCGGCCGAACATCGATGCCTGGTGATCGGTGAGGACCTCGGCATGCTGCCCGAAGGGCTGCAGGACGATCTGGCCGAGGCGCAGATCCTCTCCTATCGCATCCTCTCTTACGAACGCGACAAGGGCAGCTTCAAGCCGGCCGAGATTTACCCAACCTTGGCGCTTGCATGCATTTCCACGCACGATCACCAGACGCTGGCTGGCTGGTGGCGGGGCGCTGATATCAAGGTGCGTGCAGAGCATGGTATCGTGCCGACCGACGTGACAGAGAAACATGTCGAAGAACGGAAACACGAGCGCAAGGGTCTCAAGGAGGTACTCGAGGAAGCGGGGGCTGAGCCTCCGGAACGGCTGCCCAACACCGCCAACGAGCGGAGGCTGAGCGATCTGGTCGTCAGCGCACATCGCTTCATCGCAAAGACGCCGTCGCTGCTGGCGGCCGTCCGCCTGGCCGACCTGACCAGCGAGAAGAACCCGACCAACATCCCGGGGACCAGCTACAGTTATCCGAACTGGAAGCCAAAGCTCTCGGTATCGCTGGAGGACCTGCTGGAGGTGCCGCTTTTGCAAGACGTCGCCGGGGTCATGAGAGAAGAGCGGCCCCGTCTGTGAGATCACCCGGAAACCGCTGCAGCCAAATTGTCCCAGCTTGGGTGGACCTGGAGGAAAATGCGCCAAGGCCGTCATGACATCCACTGGACCGTCGCACGATCGGCCAGCAGCCTTATATCGGAAGATCAATTCACCTCCGTAAGCTGTTCGGATGTCGTTAATCCAGAACCTTCGCCTCGATACAGGCGCGCACGAAAGCTTCACGGGCATCGTCGGACGGCACATCATGACCAATAGCAGCGCTACAAAGGCTTTTTGCTCTTTCGTAGGCTGGCCCATTGACCGCCGGCCAGCGAAAGAGAAGATAGTTAAGAGCTTCCTTAGAACTACGGATACCTTCCGGCATTCCATACCCGATACGCACGTACACAGGGGTGAGCCAGCGGGTCCCGCTGGTTCTTACGGTCATGTTCATTTAGGGAGTGCCTCCTGCACCGGCGCCAATAACGACTGGTGCCAAAGAAAGTTGCAGTCGGCTCAAAATTTAATCAGCGGCGCAGCAAGGTCACTGTCCTTGAAATATGATATGGGAATCGTCATCTCTTGCATAACGATTACGGGACCGACGGCGTCCCCCGCGGCTGGATCGTCACTGAATAGCCCCTAGATTTGTAGACGCCTTCTTTCCTAGTTTTGAGGCAGGAAGAGCATCATGAGCAAATCGAATTTCACCGAAGAATTTAAGCGTGACGCCGTGCGTCAGATCACGGAGCGAGGCTATCCGGTTGCGGAGGTTTCGCAACGTCTCGGCGTGAGCCAGCATTCCCTTTATGAATGGAAGAAGAAGTTTGCAGCGTCGAACGCCAAGGGCAACGACGAGGCCGAGGAGATCAGGCGGCTGAAGAAGGAACTGGCTCGCGTCACCGAGGAGCGCGATATCCTAAAAAAAGCGGCCGCGTATTTCGCCAGGGATGCAAAGTGAAGTACGCGTTCATTGCCCTGCATCGCTCGCAGTTTTCGGTGCGGACGATGTGCCGTCTCCTGCGGGTTCACCCGAGTGGATTTTACACCTGGCTGAAGGACCCGCTGAGCAGGCGAGCCAGCGAGGACAAGCGACAGACCGATCTGCTCCTGAAGGCATGGGAAGAGAGCGGCAAGGTCTACGGTTATCGCAAGCTGCACGACGACCTTCTCGATCAGGGAGAGATGTGCTGCCCGAACCGGGTCGCGCGCCTGACGCGTCTCGCAGGGATCAAGGCGCAGATTGGCTACAAACGCCGCCCCGGCATCTACGGCGGCAGGCCTTCCGTCGTCGTCGATAACTCGCYCGACCGGCAGTTTGACGTAGCGGCTCCGGACACGGCGTGGGTCACAGACATCACCTATATCCGGACCTGCGAGGGCTTTGCGTATCTCGCCGTCGTCATCGATCTCTATTCCCGCCGGGTGATCGGCTGGGCGATGCAGAGCCGACAGACCACGGACGTCGTATTGCAGGCTCTGCTCATGGCGGTGTGGAGGCGAAAGCCGAAGGACAAAGTGCTGATTCATTCGGATCAGGGTTCGCAGTTCACCAGCATGGACTGGGCCTCGTTCCTCAGGCACCACAATCTGGTTCACTCGATGAGCCGACGCGGCAACTGCCATGACAATGCGGTGGCCGAGAGCTTCTTCAATCTTCTGAAGCGGGAGAGGATACGCCGCAGGGTCTACCGTTCACGCGATGAAGCTCGTCAGGATGTGTTCGACTACATTGAGATGTTCTACAACCCGAAACGCAAGCACGTCAGAAACGGAATGCTGTCGCCCATCGAGAGGCAGCAGAAAATCTAACCCGGGGGTGTCTACGAAACTCGGGGCTATTCACACCGGGATTTCTCGAAGATGCAGAATGATAGGACAAAAATAGGATAGTTGACGTCGATGGAGGTCAGGCTGTGGTCGCCGCTCTCATCGACGTAGATAATAAAATCAGAGTAGCTCATCGCTTCGATTTAGCAGAGTCGCAACGTGGAGCACATAGACGAGACGAAAAGCAAAAGCCGGAAACTGATTTGGGCATCAAGCGAGCACGTGTGGTTGCGACGACTAAATCGATGACTACGCGAGCGGCAAGGCCAACTGAGAGGCGACCGTGTCAGTTACCCGTTCCAGCGAAGACAGGGTGACGCCGAGGAGCCGGATTCCCTTCCTCAGGGGAAAGATCGGCTGGAGCAGGAAACCGACAATCTCCTCCAGGTCCGAAATCGAAGACAGAGACGCCGGCACCGTCTTGCTGCGAGTGATCTGCTGAAAATCCGAATACTTGACCTTCAAAGTGACCGTCTTGGCGCCGATGCCGTTCGCCTCGCAATAACCCCAGACCTTCTCGATCAATGGCTGGATACCCTCGCGTGCCGGCTCGTAGGCATGAACGTCCTCGGCAAAGGTATCCTCGGCGCCGACCGACTTGCGGACCCGGTCCGGCTTGACCTGACGATTGTCGATACCCCTGGCGATGCCATAGAAGTAAGGTCCGGACTTGCCGAAGTGCTCAACGAGAAAGTCGAGCTCCTTGTCGAACAGATCGGCGCCCGTCTCGATGCCAAGGCGGTGCATCTTCTCGGCGGTGGCCGGACCCACCCCATGAAACTTCTTCACCGGCAAGCCCTGCACAAAGGTGGGCCCGTTCTTCGGTGTGATCACCGCCTGGCCGTTCGGCTTGTTGAGATCGCTCGCCATCTTGGCCAGGAACTTGTTGTAGCTGATGCCGGCTGAGGCATTCAGACCGGTCACGGCCTTGATCTTCGCCCGGATTTCCGTGGCGATCTCGGTCGCGATCTCCATGCCCTTGAGGTTTTCCGTCACGTCGAGATAGGCTTCGTCGAGGGACAACGGCTCGATCATCGGCGTGTATTCCGCGAAGATCTCGCGGATCTGCCTGGAAACGGCACGGTAGACGTCGAGACGCGGCCGGACGAAGATCAGGTCGGGGCATTTGCGCTTGGCGGTGACCGACGGCATGGCGGAATGAACGCCGAACTTGCGCGCCTCGTAGCTTGCCGCTGCTACGACGCCGCGGGCGACCGAGCCGCCGACGGCAACCGGCTTTCCTCGGAGTTCCGGATTGTCGCGCTGCTCGACCGAGGCGTAGAAAGGTAGAGTAGGCGATGAGCGCCGAGCCCGCCTCGCAGCGGGTGGTCTCTCATCGCCTCTCGCCGAACCGGACTTGCGCCTTTCGTTACGCATCCGGCTCTCCAGAAGACATGGCAAATGCAGGCGTTTTCATCCATCCAAGCAGGAACCGACTGATAGGAGTCCAAGCGAGAATATATTGCTCGTGGAGACCCTCTCGCCAGACGCGTCTTGTCGGGCGGCGACGGCTCGGCCCGAAGGACCGCATTATGTCGCGTACCCGAGCTTTTCGGCGCTTCTTGCGAAGCCAGCACCAGATACGGCGTGTCACGAACCAGTCTATGGCCGTAAACACTTTCCCGGCTCGGGCGCAGTGGCGATAGTAGCCAGTCCAGCCTCGAAGGATAGAGTTCAGTTCATCGAGCTTCCGCCCAAGAGGCACCAAGTTCTTGTCGATCTTGGTGAGGACCTTTATCTTGTGGCGCAGATCAGCAGATTTTGCTTTGGGTATCTCGATACGGGGGAAATATCCGTATCGTTTGTCCCAGCGCATGGCGACGTGAAATCCGAGAAACTCGAAGCCTTCCGTCACAGCCGTGATCCTGGTCTTTTCCGGTGACAGTTCGAGACCGGTCATCCGCCGAAGGTAATCCGCCAGTGCGGACTTCTCCGCGATGGCATCTTCCTTCGAGCCTGAAACCAACACGACAAAGTCATCGGCATATCGGATAGGGAAGAACACACAGCGTCCTAGCCGGCGATCCCGTCCTCGTGCGCCAAGTGCCGCCGCTGCTCCGTCGCCGAGGCGGCGGTTCCGGAGTTTCGAACGGTGATAGGTCCATCTCTCGTAGCGTTCCTCGATCGCGCTCAGCGCGATGTTGGCCAGCAACGGGGAGATGATCCCTCCCTGTGGCGTGCCGTTGTCCGTGCGCAGGAATTGGTCCTCCGCTAGGACACCGGCCTTGAGGAACTGCCCCACCAACCCCGTCACCCGCCGGTCGGCCACGCGAGCGCGCAGTCTGTCCATGAGATGATGGTGATTGATGTTGTCGAAACAGCCCTTTATGTCGCCCTCGATTATCCAGTTGTATGGCATTTGGTGCCGTCGGCTATCCGCTTCCCGCTTGCGCGGTTGGAGAGATAGCCGGATATGCTCCAAGGCCCCATGCGTGCTTTTTCCGGGCCGAAACCCGTAGGAGACAGGCCAGAATTGGGCCTCGAAGATTGGCTCGAGAACTGCTTTGACCGCGCCTTGTACGACGCGATCCTTCACCGTGGGAATGCCCAAGGGTCGGAATTGCCCCGGTTTGCCCGGCTTGGGGATGAGCTTCCGCCGTGATGGACTCGGTTGGTATGCGCCAGAGCGCAATTCCCGCCGAATTCCATCAAGGAACGTTTGTTCACCGATCCTTTGCCGGACGCGGTCCACGGTGATCCCGTCGACTCCGGCGGAGCGCCTACCTTTGTTGGTCGAAACGCGCCGCCAGGCATGACGGATCATGCGGGCGTCTGTAAGCCACCCCCAGAGATCGCGCCACGCTTCGTCGGGATTTGCCTTGCTCTGCTGGTAAAGTTTGCGTTGAACGCCGAGTACCCAAGCCTCATCGGCCTGATAATCCATGTCCACAGATTGCTTCTCCGTCGTGCAAACCTACCGTCTTCCTGCTTTCCTTCGCCCTGTGCGCGGTTTTCCCGCGCTCCGACTACTACGAAAGCTCCGCCCTCGGTGTCRTCCGTCTCCTGCCGTCGAGGCTAGCCCGGTTCCGTTCCGGGCAGACGATCCGAGTTCCTGTGTTCCGATCTCCAACCTTTGTGCCGTTAGACGGCGAGCTCTACCCCTGGCGACGCTGAGGACAGGCTGAGAGAGCCGTTCCTGTCCCGAGCACGATATCCGTGCCCAGCAGCAGAGATGGACTGAACCCTGCCGCTTCGGATCGCGTTACCTCCGGTGCCATCACACCAGCGGAGGCGGTATGGATAAATACAGAGGCTTCCGGCGCTCACTTCGTTGTCTCGTCATAGACACTGCGGTAGCCCGACCTACGAGTGGTGGCTCGCACCCGGTACATTTAAAGGCCGATCTGCTTATGACACCCAACCGGCGACGCCCGGTCGAGCTTCTCGGCCCCTTTCGGCTGTTGCTCTTACAGCCAAGACGGCATTTCAGCCGTCGGTCGAAAATCAGCAAGCTTGAGAGATGATGTCTAAGTCATATTTCACCCTCTCTCGCGCCTTCACGGCGCACCATCCATGTCCACATGGATGACCTTGCGCGGCCGATCTGTGCGTTCTTTGCGGTCCATGGCTCAGCCTTCGTCCGGCGAAGATACCCTCTCCACCAGACATGGGAAATAGGCGCCGCATCGGTCGCCTTCAGYCGTATGCATTCTCTCGCACCCCACCGTCATCCGTCGCCGGAGCTCCGCGAAGGTGACGCCGGCGCCGAAGGCTTTTATCAGCCGTTTCCGCTCATGGCCGCCGCGACGCCGGCACAGCCGGCAATCGAGTTCGATGACCGACTCCCGCACCTGGCGAAGGGTCGGGAGATCATCGATTGTTACTTGCCGGCTCGGCACCCAAAAAAAAGTCCCCTTCGGTCATCGCTCTGAATCCGCTCGCTGAATCGACGATTCCACAGATCGAGCCCTGCACAGCCGCCGTACATGCACATTGACTCACTTTCCAGCTTAGAACAAATACAGAACATAATCGTTTCTCTCAAGCACTAACAGCTCCCGCGAAGAAGGAGATCATGAGCCAATCCGCCTTAACTGCCGTTCTTTCGGAATTGCGCGAGCGCATCGCACATCTGGAAGGTGCCGCCAGCCGCCAGAAGACCGTGCTGCCGTTCGGCGTATCCGACATCGATGACTGTCTTCCGGGCGGCGGGCTGGCCTATGGCGCCATTCATGAGGTGGCGGGCGGCGGCAATGGGGCGGTGGATGGGGCGGCCGCCGCACTATTCGTCGGGGGCATCGCGGCAAGAACGAAAGGCAAGGTGGTCTGGTGTTTCACCCGCGCCGATCTCTTTGCCCCGGCTCTGGCGCAGGTTGGGCTGCATCCGGACCGGGTGATCTATGTCGAGGCCGGCCGCGAGGAGGATGTGCTCGCAAGTTTCGAGGAGGCGCTGCGCTATGGCGGTCTCGGCGCCGTCGTCGCCGAACTGGTGCGCCTGCCGATGGTCGCTTCCCGCCGCTTGCAGCTCGCCGCCGAAAGCTCCGGCACGATCGGGCTCGCGATCCGGCGATGGCGCCGGCAGACCGAAGCATCGGATTTCGGGATGCCGACGGCAGCGATGACGCGGTGGCGTGTCTCTGTCCTGTCGTCCGAGCCGCTTCCGGTTCCGGGCGTCGGCCGCGGACGCTGGCTCGCCGAACTGATGCGGGTGAGGGCAGGGGAGCGCGCGGAATTTGTCATAGGTGCATGTGATGGCCAGGGTCGTATCTGTCTTTCTTCCGACACTGCCGACGGATCGGATAAGACGCGCCGATCCTTCGCTGCCGGCTGACAAGCCGCTCGTCGTCGTCGCCAGGAGCGGCTCGAAGCGGTGGATTTCTGCCGCCGACACCGCGGCTCTGAAACTCGGCCTGCATATCGGCATGCCAGCTGCAAAGGCGCAGGCGCTGATCCAGGGCCTGATGATCTTCGATGCGGATCGGCATGCCGATGGTGAGACATTGGAACGCCTGTCGCTCTGGGCGCTGACGCAATATTCGCCGATCGTCGCCATGGACCCGCCGGACGGCATCGTCATGGACACCGAAGGCGCCGATCACCTGCAGGGCGGCGAGGAACGGATGCTGTCCGGTCTCGTCAATCGCTTCCGTGCCAGAGGGCTGACCGCGCGCGCGGCCGTCGCCGATAGCTGGGGCGCCGCCCATGCGCTGGCGCGGGCGACCCGTCAAGAGACGATCATCGTGCCGCCGGGAAAGATCGGCCAGGCCGTCGAGCGCTTGCCGATTTCATCCCTGCGCCTGCCCGCGGAAATCGTCGCCAGCCTTCGCACCCTGGGCTTCGCCACCGTCGGTGAATTGGCCGCCACACCGCGCGCGCCGCTGGTGCTGCGCTTTGGCCCGGAAATCACCCGTCGCCTCGATCAGATGTATGGCCGCCTGGCTGAGCCGATCGATCCGATAAGGCCGGCGGAACTGGTCGAAATCCATCGCTCCTTTGCCGAGCCGATCGGCGCCGCAGAAACCATCGAAAAATACATCACCCGCCTTGTCGGGCAGCTTTGCCTGGGGCTTCAGAAGCGCGGGCTCGGCGTCCGGCGTGCCGATCTCATCGTCCATCGCGTCGACAACACCATTCAGGCCGTGAGGGCAGGGACGGCCAAGCCGGTCCGTGATGCCGCCTGGCTGACAAAGCTGTTCRGGGATCGCATCGAAAAGATCGAACCCGGTTTCGGCATCGAGAAGCTGACGCTCGCCGCCATCATGGTCGAGCCTTTGGCCGAAAAGCAGCATGCCACCTCGCTCATCGAGGAGGAAGTCAAGGATGTCACGCCGCTGATCGATATCCTCGGCAATCGCGGCGGCCAGCGGATCTACCGGGCCGCACCGGTGGCGAGCGACGTGCCGGAACGCAGCGTCCGGCTTGTTGATCCTACAGCCGAAGAGAAGGGGGAGACCTGGCCGTCGCAATGGCAGCGGCCGCCGCGGCTGCTCGCCCGGCCCGAGCTGATCGAGGTGATCGCACTGCTGCCGGACCATCCGCCGGTCTCGATCACCTGGCGGGGCAGGCGTCACCGGGTGGCGCGCGCCGATGGTCCGGAGCGCATTTTCGGGGAATGGTGGCTGAGACGATCGGAGTTTCAGACGGTCAGGGACTATTTCATTGTCGAAAGCGAGAGCGGCGAGCGTTTCTGGATTTTTCGTTCGGGCGATGGCGTCGATGCCGGAACCGGGTCGCACAAGTGGTACCTTCACGGGCTTTTCGCATGAGATACGCCGAGCTGCAGGTCACGACCCATTTTTCGTTTCTCCGGGGCGCCAGTTCGGCGGAGGAACTGTTCGCAACGGCGAAGCTGATGGGCGTTGAGGCGCTCGGGATCGTCGATCGCAATAGCCTCGCTGGGATCGTCCGGGCGCTGGAAGCCTCACGGGCGACTGGCCTTCGCCTCGTCGTCGGCTGCCGGCTGGATCTGGCGGACGGCATGTCGATCCTTGTCTATCCGACCGACCGCGCCGCCTATTCGCGTTTGACGCGGTTGCTGACTTTGGGAAAAGGCAGGGGCGGCAAAGCGAACTGCATCCTGCATCTCGACGATGTCGCCCATTATGCCGAGGGCCTGATCGGCATCCTCGTGCCGGACATGCCGGACGAGACCTGCGCCATGCAGCTCAGGAAGATGGCCGAAATCTTCGGCGATCGAGCCTACATGTCGCTGTGTCTGCGGCGGCGGCCGAATGACCAACTGCGGCTGCACACGCTTTCCAACATGGCGGCGCGCTACCGGGTCAGGACGGTCGTCACCAACGATGTGCTGTTCCACGAGCCGTCGCGCCGACAGCTTCAGGACATCGTCACCTGCATTCGCGAGAAGACGACCATCGATTCCGTCGGCTTTGATCGCGAACGTTTCGCCGATCGCCATCTGAAACCGCCGGAGGAGATGGCCCGCTTGTTCCCCCGCTATCCCGAGGCATTGGCGCRCACGATGGAGATCGTAAGGCGCTGTACGTTTTCGCTCGAGGAACTGGTCTACCAGTATCCGGAGGAGGCGTTGATGCCCGGAATGACGGCGCAGCAGTCGCTTGAGCATTATACCTGGGAAGGCGTGAAGGCCCGCTATCCGGAAGGCCTGCCGGCACATGTCGAACAGACGATCCGCCATGAACTATCCCTGATCGAGACCATGAAATACGCCCCCTACTTCCTGACCGTCTTTTCGATCGTGAGGTACGCGCGCTCGCAAGGCATTCTCTGCCAGGGCCGTGGTTCTGCCGCCAATTCCGCGGTCTGTTACGTCCTCGGCATCACCTCGATCGATCCCGAAACCCATGATCTGCTGTTCGAACGGTTTGTCAGTCAGGAGCGTGACGAGCCTCCCGATATCGACGTCGATTTTGAGCACGAAAGGCGCGAAGAGGTCATCCAGTGGATCTACCGCACCTATGGCCATGACAAAGCGGCCCTCTGCTCGACCGTTACCCGCTATCGCGCAAAAGGCGCCATCCGCGATGTCGGCAAGACCTTCGACCTGTCGGAGGACCTGATCAAGGCGCTGTCCTCCGGCGTCTGGTCCTGGTCGGAAGAGGTTGGCGAAAAGCAGGTCCGCGACCTCGGGCTCAACCCGCAGGATTATCGGCTGGCGCTGACGCTGCAGCTGGCGCAGCAACTGATGGGATCGCCCCGGCATCTCGGCCAGCATCCTGGCGGTTTTGTGCTGGCCCATGATCGATTGGACCACCTGGTGCCGATCGAACCGGCGAGCATGCCCGACCGATACGTCATCGAATGGGACAAGGATGACGTCGAAGCCTTGAAGATGATGAAGGTTGACGTGCTGGCGCTCGGCATGCTGACCTGCATGGCGAAGGCTTTCGCGTTGCTGGAGCAGGAGAAGAATATCCCGCTCGACCTGGCGTCCATCCCGCAAGAGGATCCTGCGACCTACGCGATGATCAGCAAGGCCGATACGCTTGGTACCTTCCAGATCGAGAGCCGGGCGCAGATGGCGATGCTGCCGCGCATGAAGCCCGAGACATTCTACGATCTCGTCATCCAGGTGGCGATCGTCCGGCCAGGGYCGATCCAGGGCGATATGGTCCATCCATACCTCCGTCGCCGTGAAGGCAAGGAGCCGGTCGACTATCCGACGCCGGAGCTCGAGGCTGTGCTGAGCAAGACGCTCGGTGTCCCCTTGTTTCAGGAGAGCGCCATGAAGGTGGCGATGGTCTGTGCCGGGTTTTCGGCAGGTGAAGCCGACCAGTTGCGCCGGGCCATGGCGACGTTCAAATTCACCGGTGGCGTCAGCAAGTTCAAGGACAAGCTCGTGTCCGGCATGATCCGCAATGGTTATTCGCCGGAATTTGCCGAGCGGACGTTTGGCCAATTGGAGGGCTTCGGATCCTATGGTTTCCCTGAAAGCCACGCCGCCTCCTTCGCGCTGATCGCCTACGCTTCGAACTACGTGAAATGCCACTATCCCGACGTCTTCTGCGCAGCGCTTTTGAACTCGCAGCCAATGGGCTTCTACATGCCGGCGCAGATCGTCGCCGATGCCAGGAAGCATGGTGTCGAGGTCCGGCCGGTTTGCATCAACCGGTCCCGGTGGGACTGCACGCTGGAGCCAATCGGCCGTACCGGCAAGCATGCAGTCCGGCTCGGAATGCGGCTTGTGAAAAGTCTTCCAGTCGCCGATGCCGCCCGGATAGTCGCCGCACGGACCGACGAGTCGTTCTTTTCCATCGACGACATGTGGCGTCGCTGCGGTGTGCCGACCGCTTCGCTCGTCAGGCTGGCCGAGGCGGACGCCTTCCGCTCCTCCCTCGGCCTTGAACGGCGCGATGCGCTCTGGGCGATCGAAGCGCTACGCAACGAGCCGCTTCCCCTGTTTGCCGCGGCCGCCGAGCGGGAAGCGCGCGCGATCGCCGAGCAGCAGGAGCCGGAGGTGATACTCCGGCAGATGACCGAAGGGCACAATGTCGTGGAGGACTACAGCCACACCGGGCTGACGCTCAGGCATCACCCGCTAAGCTTCCTGCGCCGGGATCTCGCGCAGAAAAGGATCGTCACGTGCGCTGAAGCGATGACGGCACAAGACGGCCAGTGGCTGATGGCGGCGGGCCTAGTGCTGGTGCGGCAAATGCCGGGGTCGGCCAAGGGCGTCGTCTTCGTGACGATCGAGGACGAGACGGGCGTCGCGAACGTCGTGGTCTGGCCAAAACTGTTCGAGCGGTCACGACGGGTTCTGCTTGGGTCCAGCATGCTCGCGATCAACGGCAGGATCCAGCGGGAAGGGGAGGTCGTCCACCTCGTCGCCCAGCAACTGTTCGATCTCTCTGCGGATCTCTCCAGTCTTGCGGAACGCGACGGCATATTCCGGCCACCGACGGGGCGCGGGGACGAGTTCGTTCACGGCGCTCCGGGAACGCCTGATCCGCGCGGAAAACCGCCGGCATCCGTTCGCTCGAAGGACATGTTCGAACCCGACAGGCATATCGACACATTGAAGATCAAGAGCCGGAATTTTCAATGACACACTTCCGGGAAAGCTGGGAAGCTCCGCTCTCTAATTTCGCTCTCCAATCAACAAATCGCATTACGATAGCTATCGATGACGGTCCTTGTGGAGCGAAAATCTGGATGGGGACAAGAAAGACGGTTCATGCTTTCCTTCACAATACCGGCGAGGGATTTTCTGCCCCATTTCCCGGTCTGACACCAAGAAAGCGTCACCTCCGCTTGCGCCCTTTTCGCTCTCTTCAATATGCTGATCGGCGTCGGCGGCTACCGCTTTTGGTCGTTGACCGCCATGGCCTCGGGCAGGATGCGGACGCCGGCGCCGGTCAACATGGCATTGATTTCCTGTGCGCGCCGCAAATGATCAAGCACTACCGGCAGCATGGCGGCTGCCTGCCTTTGCATCTCGGCATCCTCTCCGAAGGCAATCTCCCAAGCCAGCAGTTGCGCAGTCTTCTGGTGGTCGACGATCTGCGCCTTGATATAGGCCTCGTCGAAAGCCTCGTCCGTCAGTTTGTCCAGCCGGTCGCGGACCACCTGATGATCGGGATCGAGCTCCGTGGGAAGGGGGATCCTGGCGGCCTCGGCAAGATCCTTCAGCTTGGCGTTCGCATCGGTGTGATCGCGCACCATCATGTCGGCGAACTGCCTCACGGCATCAGCCTTCGCCTTGTCGCCGGCTATGTTGCCGAATTCCACTTCCGGCAGCCCGCCGGCAGCGAGGAGCTGGGCAAACAACCGGTCCTGGTTGTTGGTCTGATGCGGTGCGGGAATGCCCGGCTCGGTCATTCGCGTGTCGGCGCCCATCCCGGCCGGGTTGCCGATCTGGGCGAAGGCTGTGCCGCTGAGCAGCACGAGCATGCCGAACGGAGCGATAAGTTGGCGATACATGGCCATTCTCCTTCATCCTTCACAGCGTCAGCAGATAGGCGACGAGATCCGTCTTTTCCTGCTCTCGACATCGGGCTCTGCTTCCGGCGTACCGGCCGAGGCAACTCAAGGCATTGCCTCTGGTCATTGATCGGGATCGAAGAGACCAAGTTTCGTGAGCCGTAAACTGACCGCTGGCGTCTGGCGATCACCACTGGCTTTCCTCATCCCACGCTTCTGCTGAAGCCCTCGCCGCTGCGGCTCGTTCTTGCTTGAGTTCCCATTCATAACTCGCCTGACTCCAATGTTCATGATCCTGGCCATCTGGATGGCCAGCGAGCTCCCACAGGTCGTAGGCCCGTTTCGCTATCCACTCTTCCCGATGGTCTCCCATGCTGTTCTCCCGCTTACATGCTGTGCAAGAGCGTTCTGGATCGGTCGGATCGGATCGAAAGGCGCTCTCGCCAAGATAGCGCCGGTGCCACTCGCCCCCTTTCAAGAGCCGCAGTACCGGCAATGCTCAAATCTTAGCCGTTTCACCCATTTCCTTGAGCGATGCGAACTGGATCGTGACGCTTCGGAGGTTTGTCTCCAGCCAATGCGCCATCGCCATTTCCTCGTCGAGATTTGCTTTCAGTGCTGAAGTGGCGGACGGAATGYCACCGAGCTCAGCGTTGGTCAACAACGACTTGTAGGCGGCGATTTCAAAATTCTCGAAAGCGAAGTTTGCAAAAGAGTTCTTGAGAATCTCGTCGCCCGCCATTGTGTGACCCAAGGCCGCCATACCGCCGGCAACCGAAAGCGCCATGTCCTTGAGGCCGGAGTGGCTTTCGCCTAAGCTTTCKAGAAGGGTCTCCAGCCGGCCTATTTGGCCTTCCGTCTCACGAATATGCTCTTCGAGCCGACGGGCTACCGCAGGATAGTTTTCGATGCGCGAGACCTGCGGCTTCATGATCGAGAGAGCCTGGTTTTCCATGGCGTGGGCATTTTTGAGCCCGGTGATGAACACGGTACGGGTTTCGGATGTGTCAGACATTGGATTCCTCCTCCTGCAAAGAAGTGGAAGGAACGATTGCCACCGTCGATTGTTCCAGTCCTCAACCAGTGCACGCCTGTCATCGAACGGTCAACGGAGTTCTCAGCTGACGCAGATCCCAACACCAATCATGGACGCCATCGTGATCGGAGCGGGACCGGGGGGCATGACCGCGGCGATCTATCTGGCGCGTTTGAACCGCCGCATCGTCATTGTCGATTCAGGTGAAAGTCGGGCTTCGCTTATCCCGCGATCCCACAATCATCCCGCCTTTCCTGACGGGATCCAGGGCGGCGAACTCCTGCGAAGTTGCAACTTCAGAACCTGCGGGTCGAGCTCATCAGAGGCGTCGTGTCCCAGGTGCGGYAGTCCGACGGCACCTTCGTCGTTGAATTTGATGGGAAGGAAATTCGCGCCCATAACATCATCTTAGCCACCGGGGTTGAAGACAATCTGCCCGCCATTGAGAATGTTGCCGATTTCGTTCAATCCGGGCACCTGCGGTTGTGCCCGATTTGCGACGGCTACGAAATAGCAGGACGACCGGCCGTGGTTATCGGAGCGACAGAGCGCGCCGCAGCGGAGGCGAGGTTCCTGAAATCCTTTACGAGCGATATCACGATCATGACGCAGGGTGAACCGCTCCAGGTGAAGGAGGGTGCGATGAGGGGGCTCGCCAGAGATGGCATCGTGATCCGGCATGAAGGCCTGCTCCGTTGCCAAAGAGCGAAGGAAGCAACCGTGGATCTTGTTCTGGACGGATCGTCGCCGCTGGATGGGGTAGTGCTTTATTCGGCTTTAGGGGTCCGACCTCGATCCGCGTTGGCTGACAGCCTCGGCGTC
The DNA here is from genome assembly GCF_001854865.1 of Rhizobium sp. LCM 4573. Classification (GTDB taxonomy): domain Bacteria; phylum Pseudomonadota; class Alphaproteobacteria; order Rhizobiales; family Rhizobiaceae; genus Neorhizobium. The sequence goes on from NZ_MDDW01000014.1 coordinate 29,545, forward strand.
AGACTTGAAGAGGATAAGCGGATCCAGGTTGATCCGCATTCTGCCACCAGCATCCCCGGGTTCTACGCGGTCGGGGACGTTGTCACGGGGCTCAACCAGATTGGTGTGGCGATGGCGCAAGGAGAGATAGCAGCGGTGGCCGTTCATAACCGGCTGCGGGAAATGCAGGACGACACGTTACAAGCTCCCGCATAGAAAGAATATTCCGACCAAAAGCGCATGCTTGCGTCCCGAAGGTGCAGACGAGAGGTTGCTGCCTATGAAAATCCTTATCACCGGCGCGAGCGGCTTGATCGGTTCATCCATCTGCGCTCGCCTCGTCGACGAAGGTCACAGCGTCGTGGCGGTGACCCGTCCAGGTGGGATTGCACCCTTCGGCGTGACGGAGACGGTACGCCTCGACGTTTCGGCTGCCGTTGATATCTCCGACTGGACCGCTCTGCTTGAGGGAGTCGACGCCGTCATCAATTGTGCGGGCGCGCTTCAGCAAAGCCACCGCGAGCACGTAGCAGGTGTTCATGTGGCCGGCCCCGCGGCGCTGTTCCAGGCCTGTGAGCAACTGGGCGTCAAGCGCGTGATTCACTTCTCGGCGATCGGGGTCGACCGAGAGCAGCCTACGGAATTCTCCAAAACGAAGCTTCGCGGCGATGATGTACTGGCGGCGCGGGATTTGACCTGGGTCATCTTGCGGCCGTCAGTGGTGCTCGGGTTTCCTGCGTTCGGAGCAAGCGCGCTCGTCAGAGGCTTGGCGGCGTTGCCTGTGCTGCCGGTAATGCCACAAACAGGATTGCTGCAAGTCGTACAGCTGGATGACGTGGTGACGACTGTCCTGAAAATGCTCAGTCCAGAGGCGCCCTCCAGACTGGCTCTCGAATTGGCCGGCCCCGAGCAACTCCCGTTCCATGAGGTGGTTGCCCTGTTCCGCCAGTGGTTCGGCTGGAGACCGGCGCTGCCGGTACCGGTACCGAATATCCTTGCATTCTTGCTTTTCTCCCTCGGCGATTTCGCCGGCCGCCTTGGCTGGCGCCCAGCGATGCGCACGACGGCACGACAAGAAATCCTCCGCGGCGCCACCGGCGACGGCGCCGCATGGCGCGCGGCAACCGGCATCGAACCGCGCTCGCTGCGGGAGGCGCTGCAGGCCAGGCAGGCCAGCGTTCAAGAGCGGTGGTTCGCAAAGCTTTTCTTCCTAAAGCCCATGATCTTCGTCGTCCTGCCGCTTTTCTGGATCTCGACAGGTATCATCTCGCTGACGGCTGGCTACGACGAAGGAATGACGCTGATGAACAGGGCGAACGCTGGAATGTTCGCTGCACCAAGCGTCATTGCAGGAGCACTCGCCGACATTCTGATCGGAGCGACTATCGCTCTGCGCCGAACAAGTCGCTTGGGTTTATGGGGCGCGGTGCTGCTTTCGCTTTTCTATGCGGCGGCGGGCACTGTACTTCTTCCGGAGCTGTGGAATGAACCGCTTGGTCCGCTACTGAAGATCTGGCCGATCCTCGTCCTTCACCTTGTGGCGCTGGCGATCCTGGAGGAACGTTGATGCTGTATTTCGTCCTGAAGTTCATCCACATTATAGGCGCCTGCGTCCTTCTGGGAACCGGTGCGGGTATCGCCTTCTTCATGCTCGCCGCTCATCTCACCGGAAAGGCCTCAACGATCGCACCGGTTGCCAGGATCGTCGTCCTGGCGGATTTCCTGTTTACAGCGACAGCAGTCGTCCTTCAGCCCATTACTGGTGTGGCCATTGCATGGAACGTAGGGTACTCGCTGACCGAGGGATGGATCGTTATCTCTATTCTTCTCTACATTCTGACCGGTGTCTTCTGGTTGCCCGTCGTCCTTATGCAAATCGAAATGAGGAATCTTGCTGTCGCAGCCGCGCAATCCGGCGAACCGCTCCCAAAACGATACCACGATCTGTTCAGGCGGTGGTTTTTCTTCGGGTTTCCGGCCTTTGCTTCGGTCCTCGCGATCGTATGGCTGATGATCACGCGACCAGTGTGGTAGCAGTATCGACTCGACGCAACCGAGCATCTGAAGAATGCCGCATCATTGTCACAGCCCTACCTCGGCGATCTCGAGTGCAAATATGCTGCCACGCAGCGTGCTTGATCAGCCGACAATTGCAGATCAGGCATTCCGGTACCCGGAACGACTTCCGTTGGCGCCTCGATCCAGCGAACCAGATTGTTCATCGAATTCGGCAGATATCCCGCGATCATGGTGCGGGACCGGACATCAGTGAGGGGTGGACCTACCTGGCCGCGCGCTGCTGGAATATCGGGAATCACATGGCATGCGCCGCCGCCGACCTCAATGAGGCGAAGTCACGTTAACTTGCGGTGAGGCTTTTGCGGGATACGGCGGTGGGCATGAGCACTTCTCCCATCAGCTACAAACATCATCGCTTTCCGCCGCAGATCATCGCCCACGCGGTGTGGCTGTACTATCGGTTTCCGCTGAGCCTGCGGCACGTCGAGGAAATGCTGCTGGAGCGCGGCGTCGCGGTCTCCTATGAAATGATCCGTCGCTGGGGCAAGAAGTTTGGGCCGGACTATGCTCGCCGCCTGCGGCGCAAGCAGCCAAGCGGCGATGACATCTGGTACCTTGATGAAATGGCCATCATGATCGCCGGCGAGAGGCATTGGCTGTGGCGCGCCGTCGATCAGGACAGCTATGTGCTCGACGAAATCGTCCAGCGCCGTCGCAACGCCAAGGCCGCCAGGCGATTGTTGACACGCCTGTTGAAGAAGCAGGGCGTTGCACCAAAGCGCATGATCACCGACAAGTTGCGCTCCTACGGAGCGGCAAAGCGTCAGGTGATGCCGCAGGTAGAGCACCGTTCGCACAAGGGCCTCAACAACCGTGCGGAGAGTTCCCATGTGCCGCTGCGAAAACGGGAGCGAGCAATGCAGGGCTTCCGGTCGCCGGGAAGCCTGCAGCGTTTTGTCTCGATCTTCTCCGCCACCCGCCACCTTTTCGTCCCGTCCTGCTCACAACGCTCTGCTCTCGGCATTCGTGGCCACCGCCTGCAGGCCATGGCGGAATGGAACGGCGTGGCAATCGGCAACTGACAGTAGAGCGGCAAGTCTCATCGCGTTCTGACCTCGATAACGTGACATCGCCCTCGCGCGCATCCGGGCGGGGGAGCGGGTCGCCCACTTCGAGACCGTCCGTCGTCGGAATTTCGCTCGCGATATTTCCGATCAGGGATTGCGAAGGYCGCCTCATCGGTGCCTCCAAGATCGCCGGCGATGTATCGGAGCGTAAGCGGGCCGCAGGCGGTAAGATAGGTGCCGCCTGGTTGACGTGGTTGAAGCCCCGTGACGTGTCAGTCGTAAATTGAAGCCGCGGCATGGTAGAACACTCGCATGGTGGTACAAAGGCTTCTTGCTCTTTCGTAGGCTGGCCCGTTAATCGCCGGCCAGCGAAAGAGAAGATAGTTAAGAGCTTCCTTAGAATTACGGATACCTTCCGGCATTCCATACCCGATACGCACGTACACAGGGGTGAGCCAGCGGGTCCCGCTGGATCTTACGGTCATGTTCATTTTGGGAGTGCCTCCTGCACCGGCGCCAATAACGACTGGTGCCAAAGAAAGTTGCAATCGGCGCAAAATTTAATCGGCGGCGCAGCAGGGTCACTGTCCTTGAAATATGATATGAAAATCCTCATCTTTTGGACAACGATTGCGGGACCAACAGAGTCCCCCGCGGCTGGATCGTCACCACACTGAGGAATCGCGGGAGCCTTTTTCGGCTCACAGCCCCGCACGCCCTCATCAAAGACCATCTTCCTCTTCCCGATCGAGCCAAGCGCTCTCGGAGACGATAATTATTAGGCGCATGATGACAGGCCCACTCCCTAAATTGACCCCATATCAAGCACAGCTCAGGCAAGCCCATCGAACCCGCCAAATTAAGTACGCAGCGGCCGCTCGACGTGCCAAGAGAGGCACGGCTCAAACGGAAATTACGAGCCGTCCTCCTGTTTGGCRGACCGCAAACATCGCTTTCGACGCTCATGTGAAGGCGTATCAATTCCATCTGGCCAACAAGATGGTGCGGCCGGAGGTGAGCTACATCAAGCAAAGATGTGTTCAGATCGGCATCCCTTACCGTGAAGTCATCGGTCGTTCATCGTTGAAAGCAGTCGTTGAAGTCCRCCGGCTTCTGATGTGGGAGGTCCGTGAGAAGTTCGGCTTATCGTTCTTCGACGTTGGAAGAGCCTTCGGCGGGCGAGACCAGTCGACGGCCATCAGCGCGATTAAAGTCATCGAGGCCAACAGAGCATGCAAACAGTGAACGACTTGGAGAGGCAAGCGATCTTCGCTGAGGATCCGTTTAGCAACGTTCGATTCGCGGTGTCGAGCAGGCGGTGATCGCGATCCGGCCGCCCGGATCGGGACGGTTAAAATTGCGACGCCTGGAACTTCGAAAGCCATCAGTTGTTCTTGCGGCTTCCCATCCAGAAGGAGGCTTTCCATGTTCTACACTGACGGCAAGTTGCAATACCCGGTTCGCGTCGAGGCCCCTGATCCATTGTTTGCAAGAGCATTGCAGCAGGCAATCGGCGGGGTCGAAGGCGAGATCAGGGTCGCCATGCAGTATTTCTTCCAGGCCTGCGGTGCCCGCGGCAATCCGAAGTTCCGCGACCTGTTGATCAACACGGCCGCCGAGGAACTGGGGCACATCGAAATGCTGGCGACGGCCGTGGCGCTCAACCTTGAGGGCGCCCCACTCAGCATACGGGAAGAGGTCGCGGCCGATCCGGTTGGCGGCGCGGTGCTTGGCGGCCTCAACATGAAGAACCTGCTTTCAGCCGGGTTGTCGGCAATGCCAGTCGATTCCGATGGCGTGCCCTTTGACATGTCGCATATCTATGCGAGCGGCAACATCRCCGCCGACATGACTGCCAATGTCGCAGCGGAATCGACGGGGCGGGTGCTGGCCGTACGCCTCTATAACATGACGAACGATGCAGGCATGAAGGACATGCTGTCCTTCCTGATCGCCCGCGACACCATGCACCAAAACCAGTGGCTGGCGGCGCTGGAAGAACTGGGTGGAACGGCAGGTGCCTTCCCGATCCCGAACAGCTTTCCGCAGGAGCAGGAAAAGCAGGAGTTCAGCTATGCCTTCCTTGGCTTCCAGGCCGATGGCAGTGATCCCGTTGCTGGCCGCTGGTCGCAAGGGACATCCGTGGATGGCAAGGGCGAGTTCAAGCCCGTGCCGATGACGGAAGCGCTGGGACAGAAGCCCGTGCTTGGCCCTGCAAAACCCAACAGCGGCGCGCAGGCGGAGCAGCTCTAACGCAGGCAGGAGGCCGACTGCCCGCCGGCCTCCTGTTCTTCTTGGGAGAAGATTGGCCGGTGCCTCCGCCCCGAGATTGGGATGGTTGCCATTGCGCCTCATCTGGCCGCTGATCTGACGCAGCTGCGGGTTTGACCACTTCATCCCTCCAAGAACTATGACCGTGTCTGCTTGTTCGAAGCTTTTTCGGACGGAGATCGAGATGTCAGGCGGCTTCAACAACGCGCAACCCGATCCAGCCAACTTCCAATTTCCTGGTGAAGAACGGCGCAATGATCCCACCATGGGAATGATCAACGCGGAGCTCGCCGACAAGGGCTTCCTTGTCACGAGCACCGACGAGCTCATCACCTGGGCAAGAACCGGGTCGTTGATGTGGATGACGTTCGGCCTCGCATGCTGTGCGATCGAAATGATGCAGATGTCGATGCCCAGGTATGATGTCGAACGGTTCGGGGTCGCTCCACGGGGAAGCCCAAGGCAGTCGGACCTGATGATCGTCGCCGGCACCTTGTGCAATAAGATGGCGCCTGCATTGCGCAAGGTCTACGATCAGATGCCCGAGCCGCGTTACGTGATCTCGATGGGCTCCTGTGCAAACGGCGGGGGCTACTATCACTACTCTTATTCCGTCGTTCGCGGCTGTGATCGGGTCGTTCCCGTGGACGTATATGTTCCAGGCTGCCCGCCGACGGCGGAAGCGCTTCTCTACGGAATACTTCTCTTGCAGCGGAAGATCAGGCGCACGGGTACGATAGAGCGGTAAGACTCGCTCGTATCTCTGGACGGCCTTGGCAGCGAAGCCGGTCCTCCACGGGTTGGCCGTGGGCAAGGATACCATGGGGCGGGCGGTCGGTGATCGTGGGCTGCGCTTTCATCTCAAGGGGTGAGCACAACCTTGATGCAGTTGTCCTTCTTGTCGCGGAAAGTCTCGTAGAGGGCAGGACCATCTTCCAGCTTTGCCCGGTGGGTGATGATGAAGCTCGGGTCAATCTCCCCGTCTTCGATCCGCCGCAACAGGTCGAGCGCGTAACGGTTCACATGGGTTTGCCCGGTACGGATCGTCAGCCCTTTGTTCATCGCTGCGCCGAAAGGGATCTTGTCCAGGAAGCCACCATAGACACCCGGCACCGATACGATCCCGCCGGGCCGGCAGGCCATGATGGCGGTTCTCAAAACATGCGGCCGGTCGGTTCCAAGCAGGGCCRCCGCCTTGACCTTGTCGACCACGGCATCGAAAGAGGCAGTGGCATGGGATTCCGCGCCGACGGCATCGATGCATTTGTCAGCGCCGTGGCCGCCGGTCATCTCCTTGATGCGATCCGGAATCGTTCCATCGACCTCGTCGAAGTTGATGGTTTCGGCGCCGGCCTGTTGCGCCAGCGCCAGCCGCTCCGGCACGTTGTCGATCGCGATGACGCGGGCCGCACCCTGCATCAGCGCGCTCTTGATGCAGAATTGCCCAACCGGGCCGCAGCCCCAGATGGCAATGATATCGGTCGGCTCGATTTCGCAATTGGTCGCCGCCATCCAGCCGGTCGGGAWAATATCGCCAAGGAAAAGCGCCTGTTCATCCGTCATGCCGTTTGGAACAACGATCGGCGAGACATCGGCATAGGGCACGCGAACATATTCCGCCTGGCCGCCGGCATAGGCGCCGGTGAGATGCGAATAGCCAAAGAGGCCCGCCGTTGGATAACCGAACGCTTTGGTCGCATTATCTGCGTTTCGGTTGGTGCGTTCGCAGACTGACCAGTTGCCCTTGAGGCATTGCTGGCATTCGCCGCAGCAGATCGTGAAGGGAACTACGACGCGGTCGCCAACCTTGAGCTTCTTGTTGTCGCGGCCGACTTCCACGACCTCACCCATGAATTCGTGCCCGAGGACATCACCCTTTTCCATGAAGGGAATATATCCGTCCATGAGATGAAGGTCGGAACCACATATCGCGCAGGACGTCATCTTGATGATGACGTCGCGGCCGTCCTCGATCTCGGGATCCGGGAYGCTGTCGCAACGGATGTCTCCCTTGCCGTGCCAGCACAAAGCTTTCATCAGTGTCTCCTCTCGATTGATCAGGAAGCGGCGGTGCCTTCGGCCCTGACTTTGGTGGTGATGGTCAGCATCAGAGCCAGCACACCAAGCACGTAGAATGGCCAACGGACGTCGGCCGGGATACCGAAGGTGGTCGGCAGGACCAGCATTACGATGCCGAAGAGAGCATCGAGCAACAGATGGAACCGAATCCTCAGGAAACGGACGAGACCCAGCTCATAGTCGGTGATCGCGCTGTAGAGGAGAACGACCGCCCCGAAGACAACTATGGTGGCTTGGACGGCACCATCGAGACCCAGGAGAAACGGAAGAGCAATCACGAGCAAACCGACGACGTAGTCGGCTATTCCATGTGCCAGAGTGGGAATGAAACGCACGGGTGCTCCTGATAATCGGTAATGTGGACCGCCAAACAGCAGAGGCAACCATTTGTTCCGCCTGTGTCCTCCAGCTACAACGAAGTTTTGCGCTGTCGCGCCGTCTTTTGGAATGGCCGGCGCGGATCATGTCCTGATCCAGCTGAGACAGCCGGCGGGGATGATCGAATTGCCGACCAGCAACGCGCCATGGCGATAAAGGTCACTCCCCCGCCCGCCATTCGAAAGATCGATCGCCCAGAGCTGCTCGGATTGATCGACCCAAACCATTCGTCCATCGACGGCTTGAACCGCGGCATAAGCTTCGGCCGGGGTTGTACCCGGCCGGAACAGCACCATGACCGTGGTCTCTTTCGGAGCAGGCAGTGCGGCAAGCGGCCCCGCAACCATCACCGCCAGCACAAGGCAAAGAGGTGAACCACCCATCCACCGTCTGGGCGCCGGGTCACCTCGACGCATGATCCAGCCGATCGCCAGAGGGGCGAGCCCGAAAACGGCGAACCACAGCAAATCCCAGAGCAGCGGGTTGTCAACGTCCATGCGGATGCGGTGAATGCCGAGGATCCAGTGTGACAGAACGGCGTCGAGGATGTGCCAGATGCCGAAGCCGAAGATCGCATTCGCAAGCAGCCGACGATCAGCGCCGACGCCGGCGAACTCTCCCCGCGTGCAGACCAGCAGCCAGAGGCCGACGCCGGTAATGGCGTACATCAGGATGTGGAAGAGACCGTCTGTCAGGATGAGGACGCGGATATCCTGGCGCGCTTCCTCAATCCCGCTCAACAGATGGTGCCACTGCAATATCTGATGCAACAGAATGCCGTCGAAGAAGCCGCCCAAACCAAAGCCAAGTGCAAATCCTGCCAGCTCAAAGCGCCTGGAGAATGTCCGTCCTGGATTTGCGATTGCGTCAGCCAAAATCCTTCTCCCGCAATACTTGCCGATTGTATCGCTTCGCGAGGCGAACTGAGATCCGATGAAGGAACCTGCTATCTTTAAATGCCCGCCGTGGCTGCGGCGAGCATCGCGTCCTCATCCCGGTCGGGTTCGCTACTCATTGAGATCCTCGGCCATCTGGAGGTGATGTTCCAGAGCCGGGCGGGTCTTGGCCGCCCACGCCTTCAGTTCCGCGTTCTCGCCCTCTTCGCCATAGCGCTTGAAGAGATCGACCGCATCTTCGTGGACGTTTTCCTGGTCCGAATGGTATTGCTTGGTGAAGTCGTCGCCCTGCAGCTTCTTTAGATCGTCCAGCATGCTCTGATGAGCGGAGGACATCGCCGTCGGAATAGTCGCCTGAACCTTGCCGCCGGTAACAAGCCCCTTCAGTTCATCCGACGTCTTCTGATGATCCGTCAGCATCTGCTGTGCGAAGGTCTTCGTTTTGTCGTCCGAACGTTCGACCGCCAGCTTGCTGGACTCGATCTCGAACATGTCGCTGCTCGTCGCTTCCGTGACGAAATCCTGCGTCTTGGGTGCGACGCCCATGACCGAGTTGACGCCGGACTTTTCCGCGGCGGATTGCGCGAAAGCGGCGGAGCCTGCAGTAGCAAGGATGATGGATGCGTAGATAAATGCTCTCATGACGACCTCCTCTGTTGGACCAAGGGCAAACCTCCGGCGCGTGCTATGGTTCCCGGCAAGGAGGAACTTCGAGCCGGCACCAGGACTTATGGCTTTGGGAGTTCGGGAGGTTTCATGACAGATTTGATCCAAGTGCCCGTCGCGGATCTTGCTGCCCGACTTGAGGCGATGACATAGGACGAGGCTTTTTCAGCCATGATCGATCTGGAGCTGCGAGCGAAGGCGCGGAACGCGAGGAGGCCCTGTCACGGACCGTATCGGTCGAGGAAGAAATCGAAAGGCGCTTTCCAGATCAGCTGCTGGCGCCATATCGCCAGGGAAGAGATCCGAAAGCGCTGCCAGGACGTGGGGTCCGGAGTAGTCTCCCTGCGCCGACGCCCTTCACACAGGTCATTTGATTGGGGCTGGGAGTAACATCGGAAGCCTATGATATACTTCATCAGCGACACCCATTTTGCCGATCCGCGCGTCCTGCGGATAGACCGCCGGCGGTTTCCCGACATGGTGGACCACGACGCCGCTTTGATCCGGAACTGGAATGCGATCGTCGACGAAGGGGACGAGGTCTGGCATCTGGGGGACTTCATGTCCGCGCGAGGAGGCGATTGCGACCAGCTCCTGTCGAGGCTGAACGGGCGCAAGCATCTGGTCATCGGCAACAACGACCCCGTGACGACTGCGACCGCGGCGGGCTGGGCAAGCGTGCAGCATTACGCCGAGATCCTTCTTGACGGCCGCCTGCTTGTCCTTTGTCATTACCCATTCCGCACTTGGAACAAGATGGGCAAGAAGTCGATCAACCTGCACGGCCATTCTCACGGCAGGCTTAAACCGATGCCCCGGCAGTTCGACGTCGGCGTCGATGCACGCGGCCTGAGACCCGTCTCTCTCCAGACGTTGCTTACCTCATCGAGGCAGAGCCGATCGGACGATGGCGGCGATTCAGCCCCAATCGTCCGATGACGCCTTACATGGGCTTGGCGCCAGCATCTCCAGCCTGTTCGGCCTTTCGCTGCGACAGGACATTGTTGATCCAATCACGGCCGAACCGGTTGGCCTTCGTAGCCAAAGAAGTCGGGAACCTGTTGAAGCCATGCGGCGCCTCGGGGACGAGGATGCACCGCGAATTCCCGTTCCGTTGCGCCCATCTGGCGCTCATTTCGATACTGTCGTCCACGATGGGATCAAGCGATCCTGCGATGAACAGTGATGGCGGAAGGCCGCTGAGATCAGCATGTATCGGTCCGTGGCTCAAGCCATTGGAAAGCGATGGCGTCAGCCGCTGCAGGTTCGCAACTGCCGCCGGCGCGTCGATGACAAGGCTGTCAGGAGACGCGTTGTGCAGGCTTTGTGAGCCGTCCAGGTTGAAACCGCCGCACATCGAATAAAACCCGGAAACTTGGCCGATCTTCCCCGCTGATCGCAAGTGAAGGAGACCCTCACATCCGAGATGGGCACCCGAGGACTCCCCGCCGATCACCGCGCGCTCGACGCCGAAATCGCCAAGATGATCGACAAGCCATTCCGTTGCGCGAACGCACTGGAGAACGGTTCGATCAAGACGGTCGTCACGTGCATTCTCGAAATCGATGGCAGCGACAAGAACTCCACAGTCTCGAGCGATCCGCCATGCCAATCGGTCCTCAAGGCGTGCGTTTCCAATAACCCATGCACCGCCATGGAAATGGATGTAGAGGCCGCAGGCTTGTTGTTGTGGGGGAGCCGTGAACCGGATGTTGATCGGACCGGCTTCGGTATCGATCCTGCGGACGCTCGCCTGCCCACGCAGGACTGCGATGTCAGGAATGCACCGTTGGCTGCTTTCGATTATGCCTTGCAGCAGCCGCGCGTTCCAGCGGCGATCGGTTCGATATCGCGGCAGMAAGCTCAGGATCCGGTTCAGTCGGCGGGCGCCGGCCAGATCCTCCTGCAGCCAGAACGTTTCGCATTCGGTGCCGGAACTCATGAACCAGATCTATGATGAGTGGTGCGCACGGCGACCTCGCCACATCGGCATCCAGATGTTTTCAGATGGCCGAACGCAGCATCGGCGCCCAGGTTCCTCGGCCCTGCGAGCGGGCTTTCGGTATCAACCGACTTGTTCGACGCAGCGTTCCTGCAGCTAGCGGCTTGATCAGCGCCTTGGCTGATATTTCCGGATTAAGCCAGTCGGCCCAGGCGCTACGTTCGAGAATGACGATCTGACGATCGTGATAAGGTGCGATGTCGGGTCCGCGCTCCATCGTGAGCATAGTGAAGGCCTCGCCGACGTCCGTCTCGCGCCAAATACCCGCGATGCAGAATATCGGTTCGTCGGCTTTTCTGAAAAGCCACTTGTCCTTCCGCTTTTTATTCGGGTCCTTCGGATCGGTGAATTCGTAGAACCCGTCTGCGACGATCAAACAGCGGTTCGACTCGAACTCGCGGCCTTCGGAATGAAAGTTATAGACCGGCCGCTCGTGCCAGCCTCGGTGTTCCGCCACAGGAGCCGCGGCAAGAACTACAGCTTTTCGCTTGCGGACGGCGACTGGTTCTATTTTGCGGGGATTTGGCGACCGGCGACGCGCAATTGGCCGGAATCCTATGCGATCCTCACGACCACCGCGAATGACGATGTCGCGCCTTTCCATGATCGGCAGATGGCCGTGCTTCGGCGTGAACAGCGGATGGAATGGCTTGATCTGACCCGCGCGGCAGCGGAAATCCTTCAGCCATTGCCGCCAGGAAGTTTCAGGGTCTCATCTCACTCGGACGGCCGCGTGCAAGCAGCGTTTGCATTTTAGGTTTCTCGGCGTGTCGTTCTCTGCTGGTCAGAACTGGAACATCGCCTTCCACGCACTGTTGGACTTGACCAATGTTCGTAGATCGGAGCGCAAGATGACCGACCCCACCCATCAGGCTCATGAAGAGAAAAACACCGATGCTGTACCCGAAGATACGCCCTTCGCCGCCGAGAATACCTGCCGGCGATGCAAGGGAACGGGCAAGGTCGACGGGAATAGATGCCCCGATTGCCAGGGAAGCGGCAAGGTCATCACGCCGGTCGGAGGCGCGGGGTGAACGAAGCTGGCGATATGCGCTCTCAGCCGCCGCCGACGGCCTTTGCCTCCCAGAACGAGGCACTGCGCTTCTTCGATGAACTGCAGCCTGTGATGCCCGATGAGATGATCGGTCTCTGGCAAGGCCATGGCATCGCGACCGGGCATCCTCTTGATGGTGTGCTTGAAAACCTCGGCTGGTACGGCAAGCGCGTCCATCCCGGCCTTCGAGCCGATGCGCTGCTGTTTCAGGCGGGGCCGCGGCGGCTAGTAGCCATCGACCCGGCGCGGATCCCGCTCGGGCTGGCGTTGCGGTTGAGCCGCTTGGGCCGCACCCGGATCGCGCGGAACTGGTTCACCTATCTGCAGAAGGTCCTGCGGGCTAGCGCGCCCGTCGCCTCGCTTCAACCGTTATCGTTCCGCGGCAAAACCAGCACAGCAATGATCTATGATCGCCAGCCGATCATAGATCACTTCCGCCGGATCGATGACCACACGGTCATCGGCGCCATGGTCGTTGAGGGCGACGAGCGTGTCTTTTTCTTTCTTCTCCGACAAGCCTCACCCCCGCCGGCGCGAGCAGGATCGCGGCAAACCGTCTCTTGAAGCGTCTGCTTGCTCTTACAATATCACCCCGAGGAGAAGACCGGTGGCATTGGAAGGAGGAAGAAAATGCCGCTCAACGATGTTCCATGGACGCGTCCGGTGACGATCCGGCTGCAGTGTGGCCTGGAGCGCACCTTCACAGGCGTCTATGATGCTCTTGATTTCCTGGAAAACGAATGGCCTCTGCGGCACGGCGAGCGTCACGAGCGCGCGATAAAAACCTGCCGCGGCGCGCTGAATGGCATTGTACCGGCCGTCATTGCGCGGGAGGCGTTCATGGCCGCCTGCCTCGAAGCCGGGATGCCGGTCATGGCGCCCTGGAAGGCCGCGCCGAAGCCGCAGACGCTGCGAGCCGCGCGGGCGGCCTCCATATAGACGCTAAGCTTTTGGGCTCGCCTTTTCTGGAGGCGGGCCTCCGGCAACATCGCCCGAAACAGCAGCTGCTTCATCGTCGGCGGTAGATGTCGTGCGGTTGCTGGCATCCGCCAGAGGGCTTGGCGCCGCAGCAAATTGATAGCTTTCGGCAAAGGCGGGGTCTTCCCGTCGTGCTTTTCGTTCGGCGGCTCGGCGAGCAAGGAGGTCGATGTAGCGCTGACGCATCTCCCCAATTTCAATCTCGCCTTCAACCCACTGCTCGACGAGGGCCATATACTCCGCATCGTCATCGATCGGCATTCCGCGTCTTCGAGCGCGGGCGATCACACGATCCGCGATTGACCTTCGTAACTGCATACGCATCGCCTCAGAACGTCCACTTGAAATCGCGGTCGGCGCCCCATATTTACGCTGCACCTCCCGTATCGATGGCCTCCTGCCTGGCGTTGCTCGCCGGCGTTCGAGGCTGTTCGGGTGAGAAGAAAAGGGCGCTCCCCTCGTGGGTTGAGCGCCCTTTTCCATTGTTCGACGTTCCTGTTGGCGGCGGGTCGCCTTGTAATGCTCCCACCCGCTTCTTATCTTTCAGACATCACTCAAATATTCACACAGCCACGCCGACGTCTCGAACGTTCATGATCTGGCGCGTTTCCGCGCCATCCCGCTGTGTTTGCGAAGGATTTCAATTGAGCAAAGCACATCATGCCGCCACGCCGGCGGCGCCGAAGCCGCGCGAGCGCGGCGAAGTTACCGACCGTCCGGACAAGAACCACAAACCATATCCCTGCCTGCTCACCCGCGCGGACCTCAAAGCCATCATCGCCGAGCAACTGGGCTGAGCCACAAAAGAACAAGGAGAACAAGATGCAGGTCATCGTCAGAGACAACAATGTCGAACAGGCCATGCGCGCGCTCAAGAAAAAGATGCAGCGTGAGGGCCTGTTTCGCGAGATGAGAGCCCGCCAGGCCTATGAGAAACCTTCCGACCGTCGGGTTCGCGAAAGGGCTCAGGCGATTGCCCGCCAGCGCAAGGCCACCCGCAAGAAGATGCAGCGGGAAGGGCTTCTGCCCGCCACCAATCGCAGGGCATCGGCGCGGTAGCTGCCGGCATAATTTGAAAGGGCACATGATGGAAGAACTGCACAGCATTACGGTTTCGGACGAGCGGCTTGAAGATTGCCGCGATGTCATCGAGCCAGACCTGCAAGATCTAATTCGCACGACGATCGCCTCCGGTTTTTCGGCCCAGGAGGTGCTGATCGCGATCAGCGAACTCGTGGCAGAGGATTTTGCCGCGGTCGTTAAAATCCCGAGCGTTCACTGAGGCGGAGAATTGCCCATGGGTTTCTCAGCGCAAGCAGATCTATTTGGGAAAGCGGAACCGGCTCTGCCGCCGGGCTTCCGCTACCAACCCGATATCGTTCCCGAAGACGTCCAAACGGACCTCCTGCATGAAATACCGCAACTGCCGCTGAAACCGTTCGACTTCCACGGCTTCGAAGGCAAGCGTCGGGTGATCTCCCACGGCTGGAAGTACGACTTTGACACCGAGAAGGTCAGTCGCATCGACGACATCCCGTCGTTCCTGCTGCCGGTACGATCCGTCGCCGCAGCCTTTGCCGGCATCGCGCCAGACCAACTGCAGCAGGCTCTCGTCACCGAATATGCGCCAGGCGCACCAATCGGCTGGCATAAGGACAAGAAGGTCTTCGGAAGGGTTGTCGGCATCTCGTTACTGTCGCCATGCACCTTCAGGCTGAGGCGCCGTGCGGGCGACAAATGGCAGCGCGCCTCGGTGATTGCTGAACCCGGCTCTGTCTACTTGCTCTCGGGGCCTGCGCGCAGCGAATGGGAGCATTCCATTCCGCCGGTCGATCAGCTTCGCTATTCGGTAACGTTCCGCGAAATCGGCTGACGATGTCGGCGGAGAAGCGCAGGCGCCTCCATGTTTCTCACACCGTCTTTTTGACGAGAAAGAGCAGAACCAGATCGTATCTCCGACAGCCCGGAAAGGGGCCGGTTGCGGCAGACGCAAGCTTTCCTCTGCGTCTCCATCCATTGTTGCCCCGCCCGCCTATCATTCCGCCTGCAGGTCGGCACAAAAGGGCTGCCCAGGAGTTTTCAGAAAAAGGAGACCTCGATATGGCAGACAAAAAGCTCACCCAAGGTCTGAATGACCGACCGAAAGACACCTCGATTGGACAGACGRCGGAAGGCTTCCCCGATGACAGCGGGCGGCCCGTCGATATCGATGACGCGAAAATCGAAGCAAGAAGAAACTTTCCGACGATCCGCGCGAAAAGCTGCTGAAAGAGGTCAGGCAGCAGGAAGATGCGTCAAGGACCGGCTCGGAATGATCGGAAGGACTCTCCCTTAAGCATAGAATTCAAGGCAACCTGGCACCCAGATGGCGAGCGACAAGTTATCCACCTACAGATCGAAACGCGATTTTGAAAAGACGGCGGAGCCGAGCGGCGAGACGAAGATTGCCTCGAGCAACCGCCGGCGTTTCGTCATCCAGAAACATGACGCCACCCGCCTGCATTACGATCTGCGCCTTGAGCTCGACGGCGTCTTCAAGAGCTGGGCGGTGACCAAGGGACCGTCGCTCGACCCGCACGACAAACGACTTGCCGTCGAAGTCGAGGACCATCCGCTCGACTATGGCGATTTCGAGGGCACGATCCCGAAAGGGCAATATGGTGGCGGAACGGTGATGCTCTGGGACCGGGGCTATTGGGAGCCTGAAGGCAAAAAGAGTCCGGAACAGGCTCTCGCGAAAGGCGATTTGAAGTTCACGCTCGACGGGAAACGCCTGCATGGCAGCTTCGTGCTTGTGCGGATGCGCAATGATCGCGAGCGCAGCAAGCGAACCAATTGGCTGCTGATCAAGCATCACGACGAATTCTCCGTCGAGGACAACGGCGCAGCGATCCTGGAAGAGAACGTAACCTCGGTCGCCTCTGGCCGCACGATGGAGATAATCGCGACCGGCAAGGGGCGGAAGCCCAAGCCGTTCATGGTCGAAGGTGGCGATGTCCAGGCCGACGCGGTCTGGGACAGTAACCACGGTCTTGCCGCCGCCGAGCGGAAGGCCGCCGCTCGCAATGACGACGAACCGGATACCGTCACGTCTGTCGACCTCCCGGATTTCATTCCGCCGCAGCTTTGCGAGACGCTGGAGCGGCCGCCGGCCGGCGCCGGCTGGATCCACGAAATCAAGTTCGACGGATACCGCATCCAGATGCGCGTGCTCAATGGCGAGGCGACGCTGAAGACCCGAAAGGGCCTCGACTGGACCGCCAAATATCTGGAGATCGCCGATGCTGCCTCCGCGCTGCCGGATTGCATCATCGACGGCGAAATCTGCGCCCTCGACGAGAACGGCGCACCGGATTTCGCGGCCCTGCAGGCAGCGTTGTCGGAGGGCAAGACGGGCGATCTCGTCTACTTCGCCTTCGATCTTCTTTACGACGGCGGTGAGGATCTGCGTTCCATGCCGCTCGTCGAGCGAAAGGCGAGGCTGCAGGCGCTGCTTGCCGAAGCCGGCAGTGATCCGCGCATCCGCTATGTCGAGCATTTCGAGACCGGCGGCGATGCTGTTCTTCGTTCTGCCTGCAAGCTATCGCTGGAAGGGATCGTCTCAAAGCAGGCGGATGCGCCTTATCAGTCGGGGCGTACCGAGGCCTGGGCGAAATCGAAATGCCGCGCCGGCCATGAAGTGGTGATCGGCGCCTATGCCACGACCAATGGCAAATTCCGCTCGCTGCTCGTGGGCGTCTTCCGCGGCGATCATTTCGTCTATGTCGGCCGCGTCGGGACCGGCTACGGCGCCAGCAAGGTGAAGGCTCTGCTGCCGAAGCTGAAGGCACTGGAGACGACGAAGTCGCCGTTCACCGGAATCGGCGCGCCCAAGAAGACGCCGGAGGTCACCTGGCTGAAGCCGGAGCTGGTCGCGGAAATCGAGTTCGCAGGCTGGACGGCGGACGGGCTCGTTCGTCAGGCCGCGTTCAAGGGACTGCGCCAGGACAAACCGGCGAAGGAAGTCGAGGCGGAGCGGCCGGCGAAGCCGACGAAGGCCGGCGTGCCGGAGCCGGCGGCTCGCCCACGGGCTGCAGGACCTGTCCGACGCAAAGGCGCCAAGGTCGACGTGATGGGCGTGCTGATCTCCAGCCCGGACAAGCCGCTCTGGCCCGATGCCAATGATGGCGAGCCCGTCACCAAGGAGGAGCTCGCCCGCTACTACGAGGCTGTGGGTTCCTGGATAATCGATCATATAAAGGGAAGGCCGTGCTCCATCATCCGGGCGCCGGACGGGATTGCCGGCGAGCAGTTCTTCCAGCGCCATGCCATGCCGGGGCAATCGAACCTGCTCGAATTGGTGAAGGTATTCGGCGACAAGAAGCCGTATCTGCAGATCGACCGCATCGAGGGATTGGCGGCCGTCGCCCAGATCGCCGCCCTTGAGCTACATCCTTGGAATTGCGAGCCCGGGCAGCCGGAGGTTCCCGGCCGCCTGGTCTTCGATCTCGTTCCGGGTCCCGACGTGCCGTTCTCGACGGTCGTCGCGGCGGCGCGCGAGATGCGCGACCGGCTGGATGAACTCGGCCTGATCAGCTTCTGCGACGGTTCTGCGCTCGCGCTTGCCAAAATAGAAAGAGACCCGACCAGGCTGCCAAGCAGGATTCGGGCCTCTCATGCCGCACGGGTTGGCATTGGGGTGCGGCAACAACATGCTCGTTTAAAAATGTAACTGTGACAATCCTTCAAAATCGATGGGAACGAGCCATCAAAACAAGCTTAGGACCGGCAAGTTTGGACACCTGCCGGTCCTGCGGTCGCGGTGGAGGTCGATGGCAGCTTAGCCGCGACCTTCTCAAACAAAGGGCGGTGGCAACGGTTCCTACTCCTTTGGGAGTAGGACATAGGACCGGCGACATGCCACTACCACCGGTCCTACCGCCGCGGAGGAGACACGATCCAGGGAGACCGCGACAACAGCCAAACTCGCCGTCTCGGGGCAAGTTCCAAGTGGGAGACAAAGAGGCCCGACATAGATCACGGTCCTATGTCGAGCCCCGCCGCTAGGGAGTGGGAAACTCTTCGCGGCGAGCCAATTCTACACGCCGCCATGTCGGAGATATCCCTAGGAATTGAGGGGTAAAAGGAGAGGCCCGGTCGGGCTGCGATCTCCCTCCCTGACCTCTCTACCGCAGCGGGTCGGGGGGGCTTTCACGGCAAGACCTGCCGTAGAACGGCAATTGCTTCCAAGCAATCTGTTCCTCTGGATCAGGTAAATATCAAATGAAAGAGGCCTGGCGACTGCTCCTCCCCAGGCCTCTAGCTGCGACCATGCCTGTTCCAGGAGACGAGCTTCGCAGCGGCGCACCATAGCGAGTGATGTGGGGTGCGATGTCACTCTAACACCGCATCCTGTTCAACGTTCCCTTCAACATCGGAGAAAATCATCATGACACGACGCATCAACGCGGCGGGGCTTTCGCACATCAAGCAGTAGGAAGGCCTCAAGACCCGCGCCTATCGAGACGTAGCCGGCATTCTGACGATCGGGTACGGCCACACCTCCGCCGCCAGGGCCCCGGTGGTGAGGGAAGGCATGAAGAAGACTCTCATGGCGGATCTCCGGAAGTTCGAGGAGCGCGTCGAACGCTTCGTGAAGGTGCCTCTGACCGACAACCAGTTTGCGGTCCTGGTCTTCTTCGATTTCAACACCAGCAAGCTCGACAAGTCCACGCTGCTGAAGAAGCTCAACAAGGGCGACTATGACGCCGTTCCGGTCGAGCTGATGAAGTGGGTTCATGCCGGTGGCAAGAAGGTGAAGGGGCTCGTCAATCGCCGTGCCGCCGAAGCCGGTCTTTGGGCAAAGGGTGAGTTCGTCTCGAGCAATACCGTTGAGGCAAAGACGAAGGCTCCTGCGACCGATGTTGCAGTGGTCGGCGGTACCGGTGCGGCTGGTGCCGGCRCAACGATCGGTCCTGCTATTCCCGAGATTGTCGATGTGGTCAGCGGCCAACAGGACGAGCTTTCGAGCGGCGATTGGACCCGGATCGCCATCGCCGCGATCATCGTGGCTCTGACGATCTATGGCGTTTACCGGAAGGTGGAGTGCTCCCCGTTTCACCGGACAGTCGGCTTAGGTTGAGATAGCCCTGATGAACTGGCGAGGGGAAGCCATTTTCAGAGCGGAATGGGGATGGATTTCATTATAGTCCTCGATCCATCCATCGATCTGCCGGAGCGCAGTTTCCGCGTCCGGAAGGGTTGAGATGCGGACATAGTCCCGCTTCAGGGTTTTGACGAAGGCTTCGGACATGCCGTTTGACTGTGGACTGGCGACGGGTGTGAAGCATGGCGTCAGATTAAGAGCCTGGGCGAACAGCCGAGTTTCCCGCGCGGTATAAGGCGAACCGTTATCAGACAAATGCTCGATGGCATGCGGCGCTCGGGCTACGCCGAAGCGCTTCTCAACAGCCTCCAGCATCATGTCACGGACATCGGAGCCGGATATTCCGGCATTAGCGACAGCCGCCCAGGCGATGATCTCACGGTCGAAGGCGTCGATAATGAAGGCGAGCCGGATAATCTCACCGTTCCAGCAGGTGAACTCCAGGCCATCCGAGCACCAGCGCAGGTTCGAGCGCATGACCATGACCTTACCGTCGTGGAGGCGACCCTTGCGCACTGCTGTGTGT
>NZ_MDDW01000015.1 GCF_001854865.1 Rhizobium sp. LCM 4573
TCTGCGGCGAACGTCACCCGTGATCACTTCAATGCGTCGATACTCGTTAGACATAAGCTTGTCCTCAAGCCTGGGCTTGAGCCTTTCTGCTTATGCCGACTGTCCGGTCGAAATGGGGGGCAGTTCACTCGTTGAAGAGCTAAGCCAGAAGGGTGCCCTATTTAAGCAACAGAGCCACGCTAAGTTTTACGCTGCAGTCGGCCGCGACCAGACCGAGGTGTTGAGTGGTTCGTTCAACATTCACACCGGCACGTATGCTGAGAACCTGCTGTTTAAAACCTATGACACCAAGTCATTCGTTGAACGCTATCTCTTGCCGCTACAGGTCGTCCACAACCCAAATTTGCTCGAGGTGGAGCGCCGTGTGCTTGCGATCGAGTTGGAAAACCAACAAGTTAGGTCAATGACGTCGCGCGTCRAAACCTGATTTAATGGTGCCGGATGAGCGGAGTTTCCTCGGCAAGGTGCTTATCGAAGGAGCACGACGTACGCTCTACCTCTAGTATGATTGCCCCGTGGGCCAGCGTAACTGCAGTTGCTGACTGCTACCATTTCAAGCTCTGAAAGGTTCTCCTTAAACTCTATGTACATGCCAACCTCGTCGTCGGAGCAAGCGGCCCGTTGCGGACCTTAGATGGGCATTGAGATTATGCTGCTGGTCCAACTGATTCTCTCCGACCACAGGACTGACAATCATGGAGGCCATTCGGATTGCCGCTGCGCAGACGCCCGAACTCAGAGGGGATATTGATGCTTCGCTGACATATGCYGCTCAAGTCATCGTCCAGGCAGCTGCTCATGGCGCTCGGCTACTCGCTTCCCGGAATGTTTCTTGCAAGGTTACTTGCTCGATGAGCCAAAGGCTCGTCCAGGCAAACAGAGTTAAGAAAAGGCTAGAATTTCTAATCTACTTAGGGTCCTCGATGGGGCGTGCTCCACGACGAGATCGAGCCACAAGTCATGACCAGGAATGAACATGCGACATGATCATACAAAATGGCTAACGCACTTCGTGCGTGATCGCATCCCCGAGCAGGACTTTCCTGGGCAAACCGAGGAAGAATACCTTTATTATGCGGGCGGCGAAGTGGATCAGGACGCCTGCGCTTTTGACGTCTTGTCTGCGATCATCCGCCTTGGCGGGATTAGGCCTGGATACTCCTTCAGGAAGGATAGAACGACCATTTACGGCGGCCAACCGGCGATATGCGCAACCGAAATGCCTCTTTATTCTTTCGCCGATTACGCGCGCAGTCGTAGTGATTCGGGAAAAGTGTCTGCTTACGGCATCGCTTTTCTGAAATCCGAATTTTATGAAGCGGGCGGCCGGCCAGCCATTTATGGATTGTCCCAAGACAACATACAAATGGTGCGAAATGAGCCCACTTGCCGCATACTGCCCGACGACGTCCTTCCTGTAGCCGAGCAGTATCGGTACGTTGCTTACAACCCAAGTTCTACGTCTTCGTGGATTGACTGGAGCCACGAACGCGAGTGGCGATGGATTCCGCAGGACCCTGACAAGGATGAAGTCTGGGTAGTTGATCACAATGGCATTATGGGGCCAACACCGGCGCTCCCGCTATTTAAAGGCAAACTCGACGGTCGTCCATTTACCAAGGTGTGCTTGATCGTATGGACGAAAGAAGAGGCGGACCGCGTTCAGGAGATGCTGACCGGCTTCTATCTGGCCGGGAGCAACAACTATGGCACCCCCTTCGATCGAAAACTCATTGAGAAATCTAAGATAATCATCTTGTCCGATATAATTGCTTCAGTCGAAAATGGAAAGAAACTAGAAGCGCAAACTATCGAGGGGCTTGAAGCCGCCAACCTTATTCATTCGATCAAAATCTCACCTCCACCAAAAAACGCCGCGAAGGTCGTCGAGAACGCCATTAAGCTTGCTGCTAAGGCCGCAAAGAAGGCGCAAGCGGAGTTCTTCGCAAAACATGGGAGAGGAAATGGCTACTGTGGCTTTGCGCATGCGACTACAACTGACGTCACTAATCCGATGGTCCAGTACATGCTTGACAAAAACTTGGCGGCCGGCCCATTCGATGGCCGTGTCTGGATCAGTGTACCTTTGGGCAGGGAGCAATCTTTGGATTACAACGAAGCTGGCTGTATAGCTGCTGCAGCTTCCTTGACCAAATCTCTAGGGATTAATGTCTTCGTCGAAACGAGATACGACTAACGCGACCGCATGAAGTACGCTCCATGTCTGCTATTGGCGCTGCCTACCAGCGGTTCTAGTCCTCAGCGCTGAATCAAGGTTTTTCTCAAGGTTCGAGCTCGGGGATCGGCGACTACATTCCGAGCTTATTCTGTTGCTGCCTACGCAGTTCCCGTCTTGCGGCCATCCGCGTTTGGACCCAGTGAGGCACAAAATCCTCGCGCTGGATTGGGTTGTCGAAACCCGAGCGCATAGAAGGATTGCCTCCCACCCCCGGAAGCGTCGTTCCGTCCGGTCCCAGCCGCTGGTCTACGGCAAATTCCGTCCAATCAGCAAATCGGGCTCGGCCCATTTCTTCCACTAGTGCTCCGCGCGCTCGTGCGTGTACGACAGGCGACATGATCCCCAAGACGTCGAAGCGGGTAAATGATCGATCTACAATCGTGTGCATCATCATCGCGCTTATGGGTTCTATACTGCCAATGTTTGATGACACAAATAGGAGGTCGTAGTTCCCCTCTGGTTCGGGATCGTGATAGGCTTGGTAGATCGGACAAACATCGATCACAGGTTCGGTTGAGATGCGCTCGTATTGCGTCCAAAGGCACGAGCAGGACACTTCGGCCGCAGTTGACAATTCATCTCGGACACCTGCAGCAACGGTATCAAAGTCCTCGACCGAGGATACGACGTGTATTCGCTTCGGCTGCTCATTTTTTGGCCGCTCCTCATTCATGGGATACGCCCGCCGTGCAAGCGCCTGCCCCAGGCTCCACATGGCGGTCCTGAAGTCCGCGATACCTAAAGTGGGGGAAGCCACCTGATCAAGCAGGCTCAAGATGTCCTTTTCGAGACCTACGGCCGTCTTACGATCTTCGTCCATCCGCTGCTCCTTAGTGCGCTCCGTAGGTGCACCATTTCCGCGTCGCTGGCGTTTTCGAGCCACGACCGGAGGCTTTCCACGTCTTCTGGGTCAAACGGTACGAGGTAGCTCTGCAACAGACCATCCTCATCCTCGAGATGAAGTATGCGTCCGCAAACCTTCGGCGTTACGCAACTGACAGCCTCTTTGATAAGCGTCTCGAAGTAGTCAAACTGTCCGTACTCCTCCCACTGACTGAGAAAGTTGTACGGGTGCTGTGACGCCTCTTCCATCAAGTCAATAAAGCTTCGACGGTCTTCTGTCCTCCAGAAGGCGCTCAGGATGGCATTATAGGCCACTTTTTGATCCAGACGCTGTGAGGTGCCGGAGAGCTTCTCCAGCGCAGCCACCAATGCGGGGTGGGCCGCGGAGTACGCGTCAAAATCCTTGCTGAAGACAAACGATTCCGCTTGGGAACTGGTCAGCCCACGAGTGTCCATCGCGTCACGAAGCCATTGCAGGCTCTGCCCCGATCCATTGACAAGCCGATACGTCACCTTGTGACCATGGGCGCGATCGGCCCGAGCCTGAATTTTAAAATCGCGAACGACTTCCGTCCAACCAATCCCACCACGTTTCAACTGTACGAGTATGTCCCCGAGCAGCCCGGAAAGTAGCAAGTCATCAACGTAAGCGTCAGGTTCTTGGTCAAAACCGAAACGCTCGAACTTAGCGATATCGCCATTGGCCAAGAATGCCGCTAGAATCTGCTCAAGTTCGAGTATGCAGGCATGTACAGTATAAGCAATCTCGTAGTCCCGACCGTCCTTGTTAGCTTTGCCGCCCGTATGCTTGTGTTTGAGACGCTCGACGAACTCAGTGCCACCTAACCGCTTCAATATCCACCGCTGAAACCGCATCCTGCAAAGCCCCAAAATATCCAGATCGCTTTCTAACGCGGGTAGCTTAGGGGTTAGTTACCATGGGCAGAGGCGGCTGAGGCGTCGAGGTTCAACGGACATCGAGAACTTACAAGACAGAGCTGCCGATCGGGATAACGTTATCGCTTTAGTAATCTCGGAGAAGATTCTATGACATCGCAGCCGTACACTAAGCGTCCCCCCGTGTCCCAGCCTAACCAGAACGACTCGCTCGAGAAGACCGACAGGAAAAACATCACGACGGTCGACGAGGTGGAGCGCCTCCTTGACGAGGCCCTTGATGAAACCTTCCCGGCAWGCGATCCCATCTCCTCGATGCGCTTCACCCCTGACAACTGACAATGGCAGATACCACGATCTTCATTTCCATCTTATCGGCTCTTCTCGCAGCCGCGATCAGTCCTGGCCCTAGTTTTCTGACGGTTAGCCGAATTTCCGTGGCGTGCTCCCGTGGGGATGGTCTGGCTGCCGCCGTCGGAATGGGATTGGGGGGACTCATCTTCTCGTGGTTGGCACTGATGGGCCTCACGTCACTGCTATCGCAATTTCGATGGCTTGACGTCGCGCTGAAGGTACTAGGCGGCGGATACCTCGTCTACATGGGTCTTCAATCGTGGAGGCACGCCCGCTTGCCTCTTGTCATGGCAGCCGCTGGGCCGGCCGAGCGCTCGGCCTGGAGGAGCTTCCGATCAGCGTTTCTGGTTCAGATCAGCAATCCAAAGACAATCGTGGTTTACGCGAGCATTTTTGCCAGCCTCCTCCCCACCGTGGTACCACCCTTCTTCTTGGCTACGCTTCCCTTCGGGGTGTTCTTCGTAGAATTCGGTTGGTATTCTCTTGTCGCCCTCGGTTTCTCGTCTGATCGCCCGCGAGCCATTTACGCATCAGGCAAGGCACTGATCGATCGGTCGGTAGGTGTAATGATGGCTGGTATGGGAGTGCGTCTCATCGGACTCGCCGATTTTAGATAACACTCGCACCTACCAAGCTAACGGCGCTGGTTTCCTGCGGGGCCCTTTGCGGAGACTGCAATGGTTGAAAAGATCGAGAGAATTGCCGCGACATCTCCCTCGCGACCCACCCAGGTAGATGACAGTACCTCAATCACCTCAGAACCGGACGGAGTTTGGGTCGCCCATCGACAATCCGAGATTACAGCCGGTCTGAAGGAGCGTGCACACGCCAGTCGTCAGGGCGGAAAACCGGACGGTGATGAGCTGGCCAAGCATCAGGTGGATTCTTGCCCCACCGACGACCAGAACGGCGAACAACCTTCGGATGAAAAACTCTCTGGCGAAAGCGAACGGATCGGTCAAGGCAACTGGGATGAAGACGTACCTTTTGGCGAGCACGTCGGCTATCTCTAACCTACCTTTGTAGGCCGAATCCGTTTTCAGCATTATGAATGCAAGTGCCATAAAGTGGGTTCACGCGGCCGAACAGCTCAACTGTCTTGCGTGATTTTTCATGGGAAGTCGCAACTCATCGAGCTGAGCATATGCCTTTCTTGACTGGCCCATTAAGCTTGGCCTGAGAGTGTAAGATCGGGCAGTTGGTTGGGCCTTTGCACGACCAAGCGACTGTCTTGTGAGGCCAGCAGTTATGCTGCCAAGCCCGTCCCTTTATAACAAATTCCAGTTGGTAACGTGCATTGATCCAATGTCGTTGGCGGGTTCCTACTGGCATTGAAATATAGTAATCCAGTCCACTCCGATCAGCCTCTCTGACGATAGTGCCAGAATAACTGGTCTCACCAGTTACGCTCATATCGCCCATCACCAAGTGCGCTTTGCAAAGCTCATATCCTGCCGGAGCATGGAAGAATCCATTGGTGTCGGAGCCTTCATGTCGAGTGATTTCATTGGATACCCGGGCAGCTTCGTCGGCCGTCTTTTTGCATGCACCTGCCTGCCATGAAAAGAAGGTGCAGACGGCAATGCCTATCGACTTTCCCTCTTCAGATTCTACGAATTCCTGTAATGACTTCGTGACGAAATTGCCTTCGGCAGTGYGGTTAACACACACGTTCTCACTAATCGCTTTGTCTATGACTGCTTCTGCATTGCCACTGTCAGTCATTCGATAGAAGTATATCGACGGTCTCCAAGCGACGGGCCTGTCGAGATAGGATTGAAGCAGCGCTATTTCGGTCTCTTCTTCGCCACCGGCCGGTGCAATACCGAGCAGGGACCCACTTTCTTTGGAGAAAATGAAATCGGACCGTGGTTGGAACGCGCCGTTAGCGCATTGGACCTTAAAACTATCATCGTCAACGTGATCCACCCTGCAGTCACGACGCACGAATTTGTTTTCAGTCGCTCGGATGATAAAAATTTCCTCGCCAGCCCGGGGAGGCCTTTTTACGACATAGACCTGCCCGAATTGAGCCGAGGCCTTTTTGTCCACCTTATGGATAAACAGGTTGGGATATTTTTCAGACACCTCGTTTCCGTAGGCTTGAACCTCCAGGCTATGTCTCAACCCACCCCAGGTGTCATTCTGAAAGGACACCTTGGTCCAGTAGGGCGAAGTCTCCTCACGGACTGTTCCCAACATGAAAGACCCGCGTCCTTGCTTGTCGGCGGGAATAGGCTCCGGCTTGCTCATACTGAACTGACATACAGTGAGGATACTGTCGTCCTCGATGATTACTGCCGGACATTGCCCGCGTCTGTTGTCGCCAACTGATCCGCGCAGCATACCTATGGGCGCGGCCAAGCTGCGGACTGTATCCCGCGGGTGCAGCTCATTGATTAGCTCGAACTGATAAGCATAATCTTCCGCGACGGCCGCCGAGGAGACCAAAATCCCCCAAAGGAACGCAACCTTACACGATCTCATAGCGACCTCCTCCCAGAAGCCATTCAAGAACGCTGTGCAGTCTCCCACGCCAGTGCGACGAATATCATGGAAGGCTAATTTATGAAACTTCTTCGTTTGTATGGTTCAGGAGGGAATCTGTTTGGAGGCGGATATCCAATCCTGCATCTGATGCAGGGGCGTTCCCCAGGACGGGGGAAGATCGAATGTCGTAGCTTCTATTATCGATTGGTTCACACAACGGCGCGAAACCTGCGGGCCAACCTCAACTGTAACGTTGATTTAAAGCGCACGATCTAAGGATAGCGCCTAGAAAAAACGCAGGGAAAGGAGCCACCCATGTGGCACATAACGCCGAACAGCTCTCAATATGTCCTTCAGCCGTCCCTGGAAGAAACGAAAGCTGTCATTGAGGTCTTGAAGCGCTTCGAGCGAAGCTTACTGGACGTGCCGGAGCCGCAGCCYGAGTACTCCCGTTTCTTCCTTGGTATCCTTCCCGACGAGATCGTTTGGATAGGCGACAATCCCGAAAGCTATGTGGGTCCAAGGCCGTCCATGGGCGCGCGTTTGGACATCGAGGAGTTTGGCGAAGGAAGGCTGGCGACGTTGACCCCAGGCGGACTTCACGCGCTGATGCTGGGCGGAGCGGCCCGAGCGGACGTTTTGTATGCGCTTGGCCAGGCGCTGCACTGGGAGCGGGACCGAGTGGCGAACGGCGACGATCCGGAAGTTCATCTTCCGAGCATCCAGGACAACGTGGAAACGGTTGTCCACATCGTTTGGGAGCTCTGCCGAACGTTTCCACGTCGCATGTCCGTAGCCAGTTGATCGAGCCGCCTTGCGTGCTCGATCCGTGAACGGCCCAGGCGCTCGTTAGACCGGAAGCGGTATTTACCAAGTGCGTAGGCCGTTCCGAGAGCTATTTCTGCGACATTGACGGCAACATGCGCCATTTGCGGTCATAGACACTCGCGACACAAATGGCGGCCGTCAAGCCGCCATCGTTCGTCCTCTCCGTCGTTGCGGCTACGCTACTCTTCGCGGAAAGAGTACCGCTTCAGACGCGGTCTTCGCTCCATCGAGGAGTATACGATCCCCATATTTTTCAGGGAGCTGAAGGCCGAGCTTCGCATGCAACTCCGTGGCTGCCGTCGGCAAAAAGGGAAGAAGGCATCGGGCCACGATTGCGAGCCCAAAAGCTTGTTCGGCAAGGGATGAGCTAAGACGATCTATTGTTGTTTGACGATCCTCAGGGGGCAGGTCACCGCTCAGTGCTTTGGCATCCGCCCATGGTGCTCTCTTTGTGAATTGCCGATTTGCCTCACCCAAGAAAGCAAAAATCTCGGAAACCCCAACATGAAGCTCGTATTTCTCGAACGCCCTCGCCACGGTGGAAGGGAGCTTGGCTGCTCCTCGTACAAAATCGCAGTCTGGGACGGGAGGGACAATTCCGCCGAACGACGTCGCGAGAAGTGCTAGGACGCGGTTCGTCAGGTTTCCAAGCTGGGCAGCCAGTTCGCCCGACCATGCAGCCTCTAGGCGATCCTCAGAGAAGTCTCCGTCGTCGCTACAACGCACATGTCGAAGCAGATAGTAGCGAAGCGCATCAGGGGTACCGTAGGCCTGTATAATCCGCTCCGGATCAATACCATTTCCTGCGGATTTGCCGATTTTCCTCCCATCCACGGTGACATAGCCATGGATGAGAATTGAGGATGGTAGTGGCAAGCCAGCCGACAGCAGAATAGCCACCCAGTAAACGGCGTGAAACTTTGAAATCCCTTTTCCGACAACATGGATACGCTCGCCTTCTCCGCGCCAGTACCTCTCGAAAAGATGTTCGTCGGAGCCGTACCCCAGCCCCGTCAGGTAATTCGCCAGGGCATCAAACCACACATAGACGACTTCATCTCCACCCGGAACAGGGATGCCCCAGACGCGCGACCGTTCAGCACCGCGCGACACGCTGATGTCAACGAGGTCTCGTCGCAAGAGGGCGAGCACTTCGTTACGACGGTGGCTTGGAACTATCTTGAGGGTATCAGTTTCAACGAGTTCTAAAATACGGTCGCGATAGCGGGACAACCGGAAAAACCAGTTCTCCTCTTTGACGTTTTCGAGCGGAACACCGTGCTCGGGGCATCGGCCGTCATCGAGTTCGGATGGATTGTAAAACTCTTCACAACCCACGCAGTAAAGGCCCTCGTAAGACCTACGATAGAGATCACCACTTGAAGCGCATGCCTTCCAGAGGTGGTGGACGCATGCGACGTGAGACGGATTATTCGAGGTGCGAACAAATTCGTCGTTCGAGATATTAAGTTGAACGCCCAGTCTTTCGAACCTGTCGGCATTGGAATTCACGAACTCCGAAACCGGAAGACCCGCCACCTCCGCGGCTCTAACGTTCTTGAGACTATTGTCATCGGTGCCGCATTGGAACCTGACATCGTGCCCCAACAGGCGAAGGTGACGTGCGTATGCGTCTGCTTGAACAAGTTCCAAGGCAAAGCCAACGTGAGGCGCTGCGTTGACGTATGGAATGGAGGTCGTGATGTAGGTAGCTGAGCTACTCATTGACGTATCCTTTCGAGGCTAAATTGCCCGCGAGACGGATCAACCAATGAAAAGACCGCCTCTGGGGCGGTCACTGGTGCAGTATGGATGCACGAAACCCGCCACGCTATGAGCGCGGCATCATCGTTGCAGAGGTGTTGGTTACGTTGCGGTCCATATCTCTTGGTAACATCTGCCGCCACCCACGGCAATATTCCAAGAATGGCATCGCCCAGATGACCTCGTCATCATGAAGCATGGATCGCCTCAGCGTCACCATGAGGATTTGAAATCTCAGCTTCGCAGTTGACATACTGTTTCGTGGAAACTCCATTTCGTSACCAGTGCAGGTACCGACCGCTCCTTCCGGAGGTCCGCTATTTCAACGCGGCTCAGGCATCGGCCATTGGTGGGTTTCCGCCCTACGTGTTCGGCCTTTTCGCGATGCAACAATCGCCAGCCACGTTCAATAGGCGGGATGCGGCGGCGCATAACATCGCCCCGAAACTGAGTTCGCGCGGGCCACTCCACGAAGCTCCACGGACGAACGTTTCGCCGTTGTTCCATCCGAAAGGTTTCGCCATGTCCGCCACCCCCGGTTTCATCCGCAAGGAAGACGCCGTAGTCCTGATGCTCGATCATCAGACTGGCCTTTTTTCGCTTGTTCGCGATTTCCAGCCCGACGAGTTCCGCAATAACGTTTTGGCGCTCGCCGCCACCGCGAAATACTTTGGTTTGCCGACCATCCTGGCGACCAGCATGGACCAGGGCCCGAACGGCGTTCTGCTGCCCCAGCTCAGAGAAATCCTTCCGGATGCCCCGGTGATCAAGCGCCCCGGGGAGATCAACGCCTGGGACAATCCCGAATTCCTCAAAACTCTCAAGGCAACCGGGAAGAAGCAGATCATCGTTGCGGGTATCGTGACGGATGTTTGCGTTGCAATGCCGACGCTGTCCGCGCTGGCGGAAGGCTACGAGGTTTTCGTGGTCGTCGACGCCTCTGGAACATTCAGCAGCGTCGCACGCGACTCCGCCCACATCCGTATGGCGAACGCCGGCGCGCAGCTCATCAACTGGTTCGCCGTCGCCTGCGAGCTGCAACGTGATTGGCGGAATGGGATGGAAGGCCTCGCGGCACTCTTCGAGAAGCACATTCCCGACTACGGCAATCTCATCAGCGGTTTGAAGCGGTAAGCCGAAGCTCTCTCCGGGCCTCTCCGGAGAGAGCTCTCAGAAATGGGCGATACTCGATGAAGGTCTATCTACTTTCACTCGGCGTCGGGCTGCTCGTCGGGATGGTGTACGGCTTCCTCAACGTTCGGTCGCCAGCGCCACCCGTCGTCGCGCTAATCGGGCTGCTCGGCATACTCGTCGGAGAGCAGGTTCCGCCCACCGTAAAGCGCATACTCGCGAACGAGCCGGCAGGTTCTTCGTGGATGCATCAAATCAAGCCGCATGTGTTCGGCCGCCTCCCGACAGGCAAACCACACCGGAGCGAGGTCAGCGATCGAGGTAGCGCCGAAAGCTGACAGGACGATCCATCATCGGCCATCGGAGAAAGTGATGATACCCGACCTTGTGCTGTTCAACGCACGGATCACGACGCTCGACCGCGCGAAACCAAATGCATCGGCAGTGGCGGTGGCGGATGGCCAGTTCGTCGCAGTCGGCGATGAACGCGAGATCGTCGCTATGGCGGGACCCAAGACCCGCATGATCGATCTGAAGGGGAGGCGGGTTCTTCCGGGCCTGACCGACACCCACACCCACGTCGTCCGTGCAGGTCTCAACCACAACATGGAACTCCGCTGGGATGGAATCCGATCCCTCGCTGACGCGATGGATATGCTCCGCAGGCAGGTCGCTATCACACCGCCGCCGCAATGGGTCCGGGTTATCGGCGGATTTACGGAACACCAGTTCGCCGAGAAGCGGCTGCCCACCATCGAGGAGATCAACGCAGTCGCACCGGATACTCCAGTCTTCCTTCTCCATCTCTACGACCGGGCGCTTCTCAACGCCGCCGCGCTCAGAGCGGTCGGCTATACGAATGACACTCCGAATCCACCTGGCGGAGAAATCGTGCGAGATAGCAAGGGCAATCCCACCGGGTTGCTGTTGGCCAAACCGAACGCGGGCATTCTCTACGCGACTTTGGCGAGGGGGCCGAAGCTACCATTCGAATACCAGGTCAACTCGACCCGCCACTTCATGCGAGAATTGAACCGACTCGGGGTCACGAGCGTGATCGATGCGGGCGGCGGCTTCCAAAACTATCCTGACGATTACGCGGTCATTCAGAAGCTTGCCGACGAGAACCTGCTCACGGTGAGGCTGGCCTACAATCTTTTCACGCAGAAACCAAAGCAGGAAAAGGAAGATTTCCTGAACTGGACAAAGTCCGTCGCCTACAAACAGGGCACGGACTACTTCATGCATAACGGCGCGGGCGAGATGCTCGTGTTCTCGGCCGCCGACTTCGAGGACTTCAGGCAACCGCGGCCCGACATGCCTCCTGAAATGGAGACCGACCTCGAGGACGTCATCCGCATACTTGCCGAGAACCGCTGGCCCTGGCGTCTRCACGCGACGTACGATGAAACGATCAGCCGATCGCTCGACGTCTTCGAAAGAGTGAACAAGGACATTCCCCTGGAGGGTCTCAACTGGTTCTTCGACCATGCCGAGACGATCTCTGACCGTTCGATCGACCGGATAGCGGCGCTTGGCGGGGGCATCGCCGTACAGCACCGCATGGCCTACCAGGGAGAGTATTTCGCCGAAAGGTATGGAAACGCCGCGGCCGAGGCCACGCCACCGATTGCGAAAATACTCGAAAAGGGCGTGAAGACGGCAGCCGGGACGGATGCGACGCGCGTGGCTTCATATAATCCATGGGTGGCGCTCGCATGGATGGTCACGGGAAGAACAGTCGGTGGGATGAACCTTTACCCGCGACGGAACTGCCTCGACCGAGAGACCGCGTTGCGGATGCTTACTGACTTCGCTCCCTGGTTCTCAAACGAAGTCGGGAAGAAGGGACGCATCGCGGCAGGCCATCTCGCGGACTTGATCATTCCGGACAAGGACTACTTCACCTGCGCCGAGGACGATATCTCCTTTCTCACTTCCGAACTTACCATGGTTGGAGGAAAGATTGTCTTCGCATCGGGGCCGTTTGACGACCTAGACGAAGGTCACGTCCCTCCGGCTATGCCGGACTGGTCGCCTGTGCGAACCTTTGGCGGGTACGCTGGATGGCGCGAGCCCGAAGGGGCGGGGAGGTCATCGATCAGGCGGACCATGATCGCGTCCTGCGGGTGCGCGAACAATTGTGGGGTCCACGGTCACGACCACGCGTCAGCATGGACGACCAACCTACCGATTTCCGATCTCAAGGGGTTCTTCGGAGCGCTAGGCTGCGCCTGTTGGGCGGTGTGAGGAGGATCGGAAATGACGAATCCAAGACTCCCCCCAGGTCTCCCTTCCATGATGACGATGCCTGCGGTCCGTTTCGCAGGATTGTTGGCCCTTTGCTCCGCTTACATCCAAGGACCGATCACCAAGATACTCGACTTCCCCGGAGCGGTTGCGGAGATGGAGCATTTTCATCTTCTACCGGGGACGCTGTTCGCGATCCTGGTGATAGGTTTCGAGTTGATCGCGTCCCTTCTTGTCCTTACCGGACATCTCCGATGGATCGCGTCCCTCGCTCTTTCGGTCTTCACCTTGCTGGCGACCCTGATTGCCGTACGGTTCTGGGAGGTCCCCCCAGGCTACGACCGCCTGATGGCAATGAACGCCTTCTTCGAGCATTTGGGGCTGGCGGGGGCCTTCCTCATAGTCGCTTGGTATGACCTACGCGAACGCCGCCAGGCGGGGGCGCGGTGATGGCCACGAATTCGGGCAAAGACAGCAGTTTCAGCGAAAGCAGCTTCGGCCCGCTCCGCCACCAGGTGTTTGCAGTCCTATGGGCCGCAACGGTAATTGGTAACATCGGCACCTTTATGCGCGATGTTACCAGTTCCTGGCTTATGACCGAGCTGGCGTCGTCGCCGATGGCTGTTGCGGGGCTCCAGGCCGCGTCCACCCTGCCCATATTTCTCCTCGCGATCCCTGCAGGCGTTCTCTCGGACATACTGGATAGGCGGCGCTTCCTGCTGTTTATCCAGGTACTTCTCATGGCAGTGAGCCTATGCCTCCTGGCGCTGTCGGCGTTCTCTCTGCAGAGCGTCGTGTCTCTGATAGCGCTGACTTTCGTCGGAGGCGTGGGAGGCGCGCTCATGGCTCCGACGTGGCAGGCGATCGTCCCGGAACTCGTCCCGAAGAGTGACCTCCGGAATGCTGTCGCTCTCAATTCGCTTGGCATAAACATCTCAAGGTCTATCGGCCCGGCGCTCGGAGGTTTCGTCCTCGCCTATCTCGGAGCGACGGTTTCCTATGGCGTAGACATCGTCACCTACTTGCTGACGGCTG
Organism: Rhizobium sp. LCM 4573; assembly: GCF_001854865.1. Lineage (GTDB taxonomy): Bacteria > Pseudomonadota > Alphaproteobacteria > Rhizobiales > Rhizobiaceae > Neorhizobium. Next base: position 13,832 of record NZ_MDDW01000015.1, read on the forward strand.
CCGCGCTCATCTGGTGGAAGCGGGCCGCACCTGAATCCAATGACCTCAGGGAGAGCTTTTCGGGAGCATTCCGCGCAGGCTTACGCTACGCCAAGGCGAGCCCCGAATTGCACGTCGTCCTCTTGCGCGCGGCTGTTTACTTCGCGTTCACAAGCGCCATCTGGGCACTTCTCCCGCTTGTTGCCCGAACGCTACTCGGTGGCGACGCAGGCTTTTACGGCGTTCTCCTCGGGGCCGTTGGTCTGGGAGCGATCCTCGGCGCTCTAGTTATGCCTGTGCTCCGCAAGCGGTTGGATGCCGACGGTATGATGCTGCTGTCGGCCGTGATCGCCGCGTGTGTGATGGCACTCCTGGCGTTGTCACCGCCGCAGTGGCTCGGAATATTTCTGTCGTTGGCCATGGGAGCAGCTTGGATAGCGGCTCTGACCACGCTCAACGCAACGGCGCAGACGATCCTGCCCAATTGGGTTCGCGGGAGATCGTTGGCGGTTTATCTGACGACATTCAATGGCGCGATGACTTTCGGAAGCATCGCCTGGGGGACCATCGCCGAGACCTTGGAACTGCAGGCGACGCTTTTGATTGCTTCGATTGGACTTGTGCTTACCGGGTTCATCTTTCACCGCATGAAATTGCCCAATGGTGACACCGACCTGTCCCCATCCGATCACTGGCCGGAGCCTCTGATCGCTACCTCGGTGGAAGGTGATCGCGGCCCCGTCCTGATCCTCGTTGAATACGAAATCGATCCGGTCGACAGGCGAGCTTTCCATAACGCCGCCTCCCGCCTTTCCGGCGAACGTCGGCGCGACGGCGCATACGCCTGGGGCATCTCCGAAGACGTGGCGAATCCTATGAGGATCATCGAATGGTTCCTCGTCGAGTCCTGGTCGGAGCATCTTCGGCAGCACCATCGAGTGTCCAAGGCTTCGGCGGACCTCCAGGTTGCAGTTACCGCTTTTCACAGGGGAGGGAACCCTCCCTTGGTCAAACATCTGCTGGCCCTCGCGGCCCCGGATGCAACTCCCTCAAAAGAGGTCCCCAATGGATGAATCAAAGGATCGGCTACCCCTCACTCGTCGAGGCTTGCTGGCCGTCGGTGGAGCCGTCGCAGCAGCCTCCGCGATCCCCGGGTCACTGGCAGCCGCAGCCGCCCACTACCGTCACGAAGTAGGAGAACTCACGATGGCAACAATCACGACCAAGGATGGCACCAAGATTTTCTACAAGGATTGGGGAAAGGGACAGCCGATTGTCTTCTGCCACGGCTGGCCGCTCTCCGCGGACGCTTGGGACAACCAGATGCTGTTCTTTGGCCTCAACGGCTACCGCGTTGTCGCACACGATCGTCGCGGCCACGGGCGATCGGATCAGACGTGGGACGGCAACGATATGGATCACTACGCTGATGATCTTTCGGAGCTGATCGAGAAGCTGGACCTCAAGAACATCGTACTCGTTGGCCATTCGACAGGTGGCGGCGAAGTCGCTCACTATATCGGCCGTCACGGGACGAAGCGTGTTGCCAAGGTCGTCCTGGTCGGAGCGGTGCCGCCTCTTATGCTCAAGACCGAGGCCAATCCGGAGGGCACGCCGTTGCAAGCCTTCGACGGTATTCGGGCCGGGACCGCAGGCGATCGGTCACAGTTCTTCAAGGACCTGACGATGCCGTTCTACGGGTTCAACAAGGAAGGCGCGAAGGTGAACGAAGGCCTGCGGGACTCGTTCTGGCTTCAGGGCATGATGGGCAGCATCAAAGCTCACTATGATTGCATCCATGAGTTTTCCGAGGTCGACTACACTTCCGACCTCAAGAAGATCGACAAGCCAACATTGATCATCCACGGCGATGCCGATCAGATCGTCCCAATCCAAGCATCCGCAATGAAGTCTTCCAGGATCGTCAAAGGCGCGCAGCTCAAGGTCTACGAAGGTGCGCCACACGGTCTTGCCCAAACAGAGGCCGAAAAATTCAACGCGGACGTCCTCGATTTCATCAAGGCATGACCGTGCGGGAAGGGGGCGACGCCCCCTTCTAACCGCCGCGCAAAACAGAGCTCGTATTTTCATGGATCATCACACGCACCCCAATTCCACCAGAAGCCCGAGACTGATGCACCGCTCCGGCGTACTTGTCGCAGTAGCGGGTTCTCTTTCGCTCGCTGTCGCGATGGGCATCGGCCGTTTCGCGTTCACGCCGCTTATGCCGATGATGGTTCAAGAAGGACACATCGACATAGCTGCCGGAAGTAATCTCGCAAGTGCCAATTATCTCGGCTATCTGGCAGGCGCGATGCTGCTGATGGGCTCTCCTCGCGTGGTGTCGAACAGCGTGCTCGTGCGAGTTAGCCTGATCGCGACAGTCGCCCTCACGGCTGTGATGGCATTGGACTGGCCGTTGGGTTGGCTGTTTTTCCGTTTTCTCGCGGGTGTCTTCAGCGCTTTCGCCTTCGTCTCTACCTCAGCCTGGGCGTTCGCTCATTTGACGCGTTTCGAATCCAGTCATCTCGGCGGAATTGTTTTCACCGGTCCCGGCTTGGGCATCGCGTTCTCGGGTATCGTGGCGTTGGAACTTTTCGCACAAGGTCTTACTGCAGAACTCGTCTGGTTAGCGTTCGCCGCTGTTTCGCTCGTTGCCACGTTCATCGTATGGCCGGTTCTTGGTGACCCAGAACTCCCGAGTGACCAAGTCGCCCACAAAAACCCAGAACCTGTCTCCGGAAAGCTCGACCGTATGGAAATGGTCGTCTTCGCTTTTGCCTACGGGTTGGCCGGGTTCGGCTACATCATCACGGCGACATTCCTGCCGGCGATGGCGCACGCCGAATTGCCTCCGTCGATCTGGCTAGATGCTTTTTGGCCTCTATTCGGTATCGCCGCCGCACTAGGCTGCGGAATAGCGATTAAGGTGGCGAAGCGGTTCGATCCGAGGGCGCTGCTTTTCGTCGCCTATATCGTTCAGGGCCTTGGCGTCCTTCTCATCATCCCGATGCCTACTCTCTTCGGCTTCACCGCCAGCAGCTTCCTGGTGGGACTTCCCTTCACGGCAATCAACTTCTTCGCGCTGAGGGAGGTCCAACGGCTGCGCCCGCACGCGGCGGCAAGATATATGGGGATGCTGACCGCACTCTATGGCATAGGGCAGATCGCAGGACCGCCCGTAGTTGCTGCCCTCCTTTCGAACGTGAGCTCGCAGGAGGCGGGCTACAATGCTGCCCTTGCCTTGGYGGCCTGTTCACTTGCCGCGGGCGGCCTCGCTTACCTGTTCATGTACTTTCGATGGCCGATGCAGAGGCAGCTCTGACACTGTCTCGAGCCAAGAACCCCGATCAATACGACGGTTCAAGTTGTTCAAGGAAAACCATGCCACAGGCTTCTTCTCCACTTCCCACGCCGGACGAAACTCAAAGCGGAGGTGGGCTTGTCCTGCCGTTGATACCAGCTTCGGCGTTCGGGATAGTTCTCGGCACCGCAGGTCTGGCGAACTCGTGGCGTGCGGCGTCCTCGTACTGGGGCCTGCCTCAGGAAATAGGCGAAGTTCTTGCCGACGCGGGTTTTATCATCTGGATAGTGCTGATTGGGCTTTATGGCCTGAAATGGCTGGTCTTCCGTGAAGAGGCCCTGGAGGAGGTGAGCCATCCGGTGCAGTGCTGCTTCGTGGGACTGATAGGCGTCAGTACGATGCTGGCCGCCGGAGCGATGCTGAGCTGGTGGCCGGAACCCGGAAAGGCGCTCTTCTGGGTCGGGTTTATCTATACCATTGGGTTCGGCGTTTGGCGCACGGGCGATCTATGGAAGGGAGGGCGCGATCCGTCGACGACGACGGCCGTGCTGTATCTCCCGACGGTCGCGGGCTCTTTCGTCACGGCAATAGTCGGTACTCAGATTGCCGGTGTTACCTTCGGACAGATGGTTTTCGGAGCTGGCCTGTTTTCCTGGCTTGCGATTGAATCCGTCTTGCTTCACCGTCTGCTGACCAGTACGGAATTGCCCGAGCTACTTCGGCCGACTATCGGCATCCAGCTAGCGCCGCCAGCAGTCGGGTCGGTGGCGTATCTAAGCACTACTTCAGGCCCTTCGGATATCCTTGTGCTGACGATGTTCGGCTATGCCGTCTTGCAAACGCTCTTGATGATTCGCATTCTACCTTGGGTAATGAAGCAGCGGTTCTCGGCGTCATACTGGGCGTTTACATTCGGAGCGACTTCGTTGGCGACCGCCGGCATCAAACTTGGGCAACGTGGGGCTGACGAACCAATTCCCGGGTTGGCGAAGGTGGCCTTCGGGTTTGCGAACTTTACTGTTGGCTCAATCGCAATATTCAGTCTTTTGCTCCTCGTGCGGGGGCAGCTTTTCACAGCAAAACGCCGCGCCAGGTAACTCTCCGCCGGAAGTGCTGGAAACCAATCCCGCGTTCTGCCGCTCGGTATTTCATGTTGATAATCAGCGCGTCATAGAAACGATCGTTGCGGCATGGCTAGCCTGTATTTATCTCTATTGCATCCAGTAGTGGATTCTTTAGCGAGAACAAGCAGTCTATGGCATCAGATCAGAAGTTTGCGCGCACGATACTCATTGACGAGCCATCTCGCGAAGATCAATTCCACGGAAAAGGTCATGAGCGAACAGCTGCGGCGCTCGTACGGGCGATTTCGAGCCTGACGGGGAAGGATCGCGCCATCGGTCTTGACGGGCCCTGGGGCAGCGGGAAATCGACGGTGGTCGAAATCGCGCGGAATGTACTCGCAAAGCAACGAAAGAAAGGCGATGCCGAGTATCTGTTCTTTACATTCGATATCTGGCAATCACAAGGCTCATCGTTCAGACGATCGTTCCTTGAGCATTTTCTCGATTGGACTCTTGCCACGTTCCCGGCCAAGCGTTTGCAGCTCGAGCGAATAGAGCGCGACGTAAAGGGCAAGGTTCGACAGGTACAGTCCAAGAACCAGTCAATTCTCGACTGGTGGGGAGTCGTGGTCATTGCCGCAGTGCCGTTCCTGCCCATTTACTACTTCTGGGCCAAGGCGGTCTTCGATGATAAAGCGCGGCAGGCGGCTTTTATCGCTTCGTGGCCCATGTTTTTGCTATATGGGTTCGTGCTGGGCACCCTTGCCTGGGCGGCCATGAAATGTTGCCGAGACCGCGAGCCGGGCATTGCATGGTGGGAGAACCTTGCATCCCGATATCGACAGTCACTTTCCCAAACCTTGCTCATTAATTCCAAACAGTTCGAAGATCAGAAGGTCACCCAATACATCCGGGAGACCGATCCGAATGATTTCGAGTTCCAAACGAGTTTGCGTCGCATTCTTTCGGTGGTTCAATCCAAGAACACCAAGGTTGTGATTGTTTTGGACAATATCGACCGGCTGCCCAAAAAGGAGATCAATGAGTACTGGGCACAGGTGCGAGCGGTGTTTTCGAACGGCCCTTCGAAATCGCGAGGTGATGCCGACAGCTCAGTCACAGCTATTGTTCCGTACGATCGACACTTAGTTGAAGGTTGTTCCAAACCGGAGACAAACGGCGAGAGCAAACGGGCCGTCATTTCGTCGTTGGGAACACGTGAAATTTTCTCGAAGACGTTCGACGAAATCCTTCAGGTTTCACCCCCAGTTATGTCCAATTCCCGGGACTTCTTCCTGGAAAAGATCGCAAGCGCGCTTCCCGGAGTGGCGGACCGCGATGAGCTCTTTCGCGTCTACCTGATATTCGATCATATCCTTCGCCACGAGAACGGCAACGCGACACCGCGCCAGATCATCTCCTTCATCAACGAGTTGACAGGAATGTATATTCTGCACGACGGGCGATTCAGGATGCCCACGGTCGCTGTATATATTGCGCACGCTGACAGCCTGGAAGCCAACCCAGGCTTACTAAACGATCCTGAAACGCTTGACGCCAAAATCCGCGCACTGGCGGCCGACGCCGACCTTGAGCAAAATCTGGCCGCGATGATCTTCAACGTCGACCCCGCGCTTGCACTTCAAATCTTGTTGGACAACAGGATCAAAGCTGCGGCCGCTCAAAGCGCCCAGAGCCTGATTGAAATTTCGAAGGCTCCGGGTTTCGACCTGCGCGTAGGCTCAGTTATCCAAGAGAATTTCCATGAGTGGGAGCAAGCCGAGGTTCTCCCGAACGTCATCAGCAACTTTGCGGACCTTGCCGGTACATACAATGGCGATGCGCGCGCCCACTTTTGCAGGAGCCTTGTCACGGCCGCGCTCGGCGTCCAAGCGATCAGGTTGGACCCGAAGGTTTACGAGCCCATTTTACGAGTATTCGATATCGCTCGTCCCGAAGAGAAAGGTGGCCTGGCAAAAACACTTGCAAAGGCCGCCGCGAGCGCTTGGGGAGATGACCTTTCCGTCGCGATGGGTCAGGCGTGGACCGCATTCGTAGGCAAGCTCAACAGCCGACTGGCTGTCAATGGTTCGGCTGGCGCGCTCCAAGGTGCAATGGCTGCGATCTCGTTCCCGAGATCGCCTGAATTTCTGTTCGGGGCGGCATCAAGGGTCGCTGACGAAGGCTTATCGCTGAGCCAGTTGAAAGCGACCAAGCCGGACATCTCCAATGATGAATCCGTCTTCTCGACGCTTGCGGTGCAGTTTCCGGCTGAAGGTCGTGCTGCGTTCCTTGCATTTCGCGGGACGTCGATCGTTAGCTCCGATCAGCTAAAGGCCATCATGGCGGCCCTCGTTGAGGCGATCAATGGCGCGGAAATAGAAGACCCCGATCACCACCGCAACAGGATCGATCTACTCGCTGAGATTTACGCGTATTTACCGGCCACAAATCGCGGGGACCTGAACGTTTCGGAACTATTCGCCCGATCTAAATTCTACGCGGACCTGTTCGCATGCATGGAGACCCCCGACGATGCTTCGCTTGGGTCAGCCCTGTTCCTGGCAACTCTCGAGTTCGGAACGGAGGGACCGTCGATCCCTACAAAGCGGGGTGCGAATGGGGGGCGCGTTTCGGATCAGACTGAAAACTTCAACAGGTTCAGCGAGATTATCGCAGGCGGCACGTCAGTTTCCCCGGAACAGTTCGAACGGGCGGCGTTCCTGACCAAACTCGCGCATTCTGTCACCAAGATAGTTGAGTTGGGCGCTTCCACACCTGGAAATACCTTGCTATCCGGCATCGTCAGACATGCGTACGCCAAAGGTAGCGTGCCGGCGACCAAACTAAGAGATACCCTGGCATACTACGACTACATCAGGAGCGCCTTGGGTCCAGAATTGGAGGGGGCGCTGATCAGATGTGCCATCCGCGCGTCCGACGATGAGATTGACAAGCTTGAGCTACACGCGATCCCGGTGGACATCGTCCGTGATGTGAAACACCTTCCGAACCCGGAATGGCAAAGTTTTATTGAGAAGATAAAAAATCTTCTGCAAGCGATCCCTGCTACTGACTGGATTGCTCATCTCACCGCGGGCGACGACATATCGCGCATCCTGTGGGAGATCGCAGATTCGTCCACGTTCGAATTCACGGACCCCGCGTTTCGAGACGTATTCATGGAACTTATCCTTGGATTGCTCTCCGGACGTCATTCCGTCCCTGAAACCGATCGATATGACTTACTCTTGGGAACGATCGGGTCGAGTTTTCATGGGGATGTCCTCCGTTCGATCAGAGAACAAATACGTGACGTAAATGCGCCGAATCTTGAGTTCGCCTCAAGGATCGTGCCCAAGACACTGTCTAAGCTGATCGGGGGAGCAGATCGATTGACCAAGTCGGAAAAAGACAATCTGGTCCGTTTCATCCTCAGCCCCGCGCTAGAGGGGGCAATCAAACCAGTCCTTCTCGAATTTGAGGCTCTAGGCCGCACCAAGATCAAAGACATGATCAACCAGTCTGAAGAAAGCACTCAAGAAAAGCTAAATGGTGCCTCCACTGTATTTTCCAAGGCGGTTCATGATAGGGACTGGAAGACGAGAATCGGCGAGCTCCTCTACGGAAAACGCAAATCGAAATCGATCTTCGACATTTGGTTTGGAAGAGCTGAGRAAGAGGAGGCGGAATAGAGTGGCCTCTCATAGAACGGTCACGCGCGCGCCGGGCGAGTTCCGGAAGGAGTTGTGCATTGAAAAGCCAGAATGTTGGCTGCCTTCGGTCTAGCTCAAGCCTCTCAATAAGGTGGGAATCAGTTCCGAGACGGTCGGATGAACCGGTACAGCCCATTGAAGTTCGTCGAACCGAGTACCCGCCGTCATGGCGTCAATAAAACCATGGATGGCTTCGTCTCCTTCAATGCCGAGAATGGTCGCACCAAGGATTGCCTTGGTATCGGCATCCGCGACAACCTTCATGAACCCCAGCGTCTCATCCCGTTCTTTTGCCCGGCCGACCCTCGCCATGGGGCGCGTCGATACCAGAACATTTCTGCCGGGTGCGCGGGCATCCCGCTCGGTCATGCCGACCCGGCCAAGGGGAGGATCGATGTACAGTGCGTAGGCGGGAACCCTGCTTGAAACCAATCGATCCTCGTCATCGAGTAGGTTCGCGGCGGCAATCTCGAAGTCGTTGTAGGACGTGTGGGTAAACGCCCCCCGGCCATTGCAGTCTCCAAGGGCCCATATCCCTGGCACATTCGTTTCAAGCCGATCGTTGACCCGTATGTAACCGCGCTCGTCTACGTCTACGCCGGCGGCCTCCAATCCAAGGTCGTCTGTATTGGGGCGACGACCGGTCGCAATGAGAACGTGGCTCACTTCGTGAACCATGCCGTCGGCCTTTACCGTGATGTTTCCCTTATGCCCGGAAAACGCGATTTCGGTGGCACCTAAATGGATTGTGATGCCTTCGCCTACCAGGATGTCCCGTATTGCGGACGAGACGTCATCGTCCTCCCGCGGTGCAAGCCGGGGACCGCGCTCGATTATGGTCACTTCTGAACCAAAGCGCCGATACATCTGAGCGAACTCCAACCCGATATAGCTGCCACCGATCACTGCCAGGTGCCGGGGAAGGAAATCGACGTCGAGAATTGAAGTACTTGTGAGATAGGGTACATCCCCGATCCCCGGGAACGCGGGAACTACAGGGCGCGCACCGACGTTCACGAAAATTCTGGGAGCGGTTAGCGTTTTGTCGCCGACCTCGACGGTGTCTGCGGCGGTGAACCGGGCGTGGCCGTAGATAATCGCGAGCCCTTTGAGGTTTCCGAGCCACTCACCCAGCCCGTTCCGCGCATCCATGGTCACTTTGCTGGCTCTGTTTCTTACGACAGACATGTCCACTGTCGGGCGGCCTCCAATCTTCACGCCGAAATCTTCAGCCCTTCGGGCGACGTGGGCGGCACGAGCGCTCGCGACAAGTGTCTTGGTGGGCATGCAGCCTGCGTTCACACACGTCCCACCAAGGAACTTGCGCTCGATCAAAGCCACGTTCAGTCCGCTCTCCGCCATTCTGGCTGCGAGAAAGGGGCCTGCCTGGCCAGCGCCGATAAAAATCGCGTCGTACTTGTCCATCAGACAGCTCCGACGATGAGAAACGCGCCGATGATCGCAACGGCATCTTCGATGAACGCAGCTGGCCTGTCCTTGCCGAATGCCGCTGCCATCTTCCCGCGGGCGGCCGCGCCGCCGTAAGTCCCGATGACCGAGCCTATGACGCCCGCGATCAGGCCCGCGACCAGGGAATCTCCGGATGCGCCAATCGTCGCGCCTGTCAGGGCACCGATGACAATTCTTGTCCCGAATTGAACGGGGACTTTTCGGCTCGGCGTAGTTGGAAGCTGGTCAGTGACGAGCTCGGCCAATGCGGCCACCGTGAAAATCCAAGGCGTCCAGCGATACCCCATGAACGCCAGCGTGGACTGAGAAACATCGAACCAACCGGCCCAGGCGGCCCAGGCGACGGCAGCGGGTGCGGTCATCGCGCGGAGTCCGGCAACGATCCCGATGAGGAGAGCGAGAAGAAGTAACATTTGAAATTCCTTTGTTCGATCGGGCGTTGTCGCCTATGAGAGGATAGCTTCCTTGACCGCCGCGGCGGTGATGGGAATGTGGCGCAGGCGAGCGCCAACGGCGGCGAAGATCGCGTTTGCGATAGCCGGTCCGACCACGGTCGTCGGAGGTTCGCCAAGGCCTGTTGGTGCTTCGGGGCTGTCGACAAAACTGATGTCGAGGGGAGGAGCGTCGGCAATCCTGAGCGGGGTGTAAGTATCAAGATTGCGATCGATCACCTGACCGTTCTCGAAGCGCGTGCCTTCGAACAGAGCGAGGCTCATCCCCCAGAGGGTCGCTCCTTCAGCCTGTGCCAGTGCGCCGCCCGGGTCGACGATCGTTCCGGCATCGATAACCGAGGTGAGCTTCTCGACTTTGACGCTCCCTGTGTCGCGGTCGACCGACACGTGGGCAATACATGCCACCCAGGTGGGCATTTCGCGTTCCTGACCGAAGCTAGTCGCGACTCCCAAACCGTGCCCATCAGGGAGCGCTTTCCCCCAATCGGCTTTCTCGGCAGCGATACGAAGAACGTTTGCCTGGCGAAGCGCGCCCCCGACACTGTTCGGTGCCGTTCCCGCGTTGCGTCCTGTTCCCGTCAGGAGGCCGAGCCGAAACTCGAGTGGATCAGCCCCGATTTCACGGGCCGCCTCGTCCATGAAGCTTTCCAGCGCCCAGTTGGTCCAGCCAGGCCCAACCGACCGGAGCCATCCCGGCCGAAACGTATCGCGAGCGAGATCACTCGAGATCGCTCTCACCTTCTGGGCTCCAACCTCGTACCAGTGATCAGCCCCGTTGATCGAGAAAGGATCGTATGGAACGCCGTTCGCGCCTTTGGGCATGAAGAATGGAGCCAGAACTTCTGTCGGCCACCCGGCAGCGGCGTGATGCTCCATGGCAACAACGCTCTTGTTGCTGTCGAACGCCATTCTCAGGGTTTGGACAGCCGGCGAGCGGACTGAATCGAATCGGCAATCGTCCTCGCGGGTCAGGATCATCTTGACTGGAGTGTTGAGCGCCTTTGCCGTCAGCGCCGCCGGGACCGCATAATCGCCATTCAGCCTCCGCCCGAAGCCGCCACCAAGCATGTATGACCTGAGGACGACCGTTTCCTCCGGTCGCCCGAGCGCCTTTGCCAGTGTCGGCAATATCAGGCTCTGCCACTGGTTGCCGGTGTGAATCTCGAAAATTCCGTCCTTCTCCAAAGCGAGTGCATTTGTCGGCTCCAACTGGAAGTGGAGGGCGGTTGCATTCGTGTAGGTACGTTCGACACGATGACTTGCAGTGGCAAACACCGCTTCCGTGTTCGTGTTTCCCGTGTCGAGAATTGATCCGACCTTACTGTCTGCTATCAGAGCAGCGGCATGATCCTGGAGGTCTTGCTCGGAGACGCCGCTGGTTGACCCGGCACTCCACTCGACCCGCAGCTTGTCAGCGGCCCGCATGGCCCCGACATAGGTCTCCCCGATGGCCATGACCCATCCGGGAACCGTGCCGGATGGATCATCGAGGATCACATAGCGGATGTAGCCCTTCACCTTGCGCGCGGAAGTGTCGTCGACTGTTACGACCTTCGATCCGTAGCGTGTCGGGGGAATCACCGGACGCGCATAGACCATTCCCTCTACCCATGCATCGATGCCATACCGCGCGCTACCGTTGATCTTCGGGGGAATATCAAGCGCGGCCACGGGCCGACCGATCAATCGCCGTTGTTCGACGGGTTTTGTCGACATCGCCTCGATCTGGTCGGAAGTGAACGTCCGGCTGATCCCGCTCCTGACGATCGCGCCGTAATCGACACGCCGGTCTCCGCTCACGACCGAGCCTTCGCGGGCAAAGCATTCGCTCGCGGCAACGCCCAGGAGTTCCGCACCACGCTCAATCAGCGCTTGACGGCCCGCCGCGCCGGCCTTGCTGAACACCGGCCAAGTCTGGGATACGGACCAACTGCCGCCGGTAACCATGAGACCCCATTTTGCAGCGGAGTCCACGTGCTTTATCCGGACTTGATCCCAGGAGACTTCGAGCTCGTCGGCGATGATCCTCGCAAGGGAGGTTCCGACATGCTGGCCCATTTCAGCGCGAATGATGTTTACTTCGACACTACCCTGGCCATCTATCGAGTACCAAATCGTTGGTTCGAACGTCTGCTCCGGGATGAGCTGATCCGTGGAAGGCAAAATCATTGCAGCGCCCGCAGACGACGCGAACCCGAAAGCTGCCACGGCTCCGGAAGCCGCGATCAGGAAGCCGCGTCTCGTCAAGTTCCCCGCGATACGGCGATCGTCACCGAGCCTAGCCATGAGCCTGCGCCTCCTTCGTGGACGCAGCCGCCTGCTTGATCGCGGCCCTGATGCGGGGATACGTCATGCATCGGCACAAGTTGCCGGCCATGACGGCGTCGATAATTTCGTCCGTTGGCTCGGGGAAGTCATTCAGAAGGGTGACCGCCTGCATGATCTGTCCGGACTGGCAGTAACCGCACTGCGGCACCTGGATATCGTTCCAGGCCTGCTGTACCGGATGGCTTGAATCGGCTGACAGCCCTTCAATGGTAACTACTTCACCCCCGTCCAATGCCGAGATCGGGGTGATGCAGGACCGGAGTGCACGTCCACCCGCATGCACCGTGCATGCTCCGCACATCCCGATCCCGCATCCAAACTTTGTGCCTGTGAGGCCGATATTGTCCCGGAGGAACCAAAGAAGTGGAGTGTCGCCCGCTTCCTCGGTCGAGATAACTTTGCCGTTAACGGTGAAGGAGATGGTTCTGTGATCGTCATTCATGGGAAGCTGCTCCATTACGGATTCTTGCGACGCTCTCCTCAAGATTTGGCCAGGCAGGAAGGTTCGTTCTGCTGGATCGGAGGTATCTGGCGATCTCCGCGACGTCGCGATCGGTCATCGTTTTGAAAGCAGGCATGACAACGCCGAGCTTGCCTTCACCCGCGCTCACGCCCTCGAGAACTGCGTGCAAGAGATTGTCTGGTTTATCGAGGAAAAGAGCTGAGTTCAGACCGAGCTCCGGCCGGCCTTCGATTACGCGCCCGTCACCGTTGAAGTGGCAGGTTGCACAAGCCGCCGAATAGAGATGTTCGCCGACGGAGGCCAACCCAGCGGCACTCCCGCTGGCATCCCGATCCAGTGCATGCTTCTCGGCTTCCTCTTGATCGGCAAGGTTTTCGCCGCCAAGACTTACGAGGTAACGGGATATTGCGTGTATGTCTTCGTCCGGTAGCTTCGACAAGCCTTGATGAACGACCGGGGACATCGGCCCCGCGGCTGTTCCATGGAGTCGACTGGAGCCTGTCCGCAGATACTCGTAAAAGTCCGCCGCGCTCCATGCCACAGGAGACACAGTCTTCCCATTGATTGCGGGAGCGGTCCAACCGTCGATGTCAGCGCCATCCATCGAATCGCTGGCGATCTCGGCCCCAAGGACATTCCTCGGTGTATGACATGCGCCGCAATGCGCTATCCCCTCTACGAGATACCGTCCTCGCGCCTCCGCCGTCTCTGCTGGTGTGTTCTCCGGTTCCGGACGATGGACGAAGAGAAGCTTCCAGCCAGCCTGCAGGAACCGGATGTTCAACGGGAAGGGTAGGGTGCTTTCCCGGTTTTCCTGGTGCACGGCAGGGCGGGTAATGAAATACGCGTACAGCGCGTCAATATCTTCGTCGCTGAGGAGGGCGAAGTGCTCGTAAGGAAAAGCGGGGAACAGGTGGGACCCATTCCGCGAAACGCCTTCGCGCATGGCACGCGCAAAAGCGTTCCTTGACCAGGACCCAATGCCCGTTTCCGCGTCTGGCGTGATATTGGTGGTGAAAATGGTGCCGAACTGGGTGACGAGTCCACGTCCGCCTGCGTAAGGCTTCGCGGGATCGGAGGTGTGACAGACCCCGCAATAACCTGCTGCGGCCAAGACTTCGCCGCGGGCGATGAGGTCGGGCGCGAGCTCGCCTACCGCGGTGGGGCGATCCGAAATTGCAGGCTTCCATGCGTAGGCAGCGAAGCCGACGGYGGTCGCTGCGGCGAGACCAGCTATCAATTTCGCTGCTGTTTTGAATGATTGATTGCTTCCTCGCATCTCCGGTCCTGCCATTTTTCCCGGCAGGATAGGAGGCCGCAGCATTCATCTATTGAACGTGGCGGGCATTTGTTTAACGACCGCCTCGACGGCAGGGGAGGAGAGCCTTCACCTAACCGAAGTTTGACTGAGGCAGGGGACAAAGAGGTGCAAGATTGCACCGCCACTAGCGTGCCGATTGACGGCCTCGCTTCGCGTCGGCAAGTTGCCTAGAGTCACCAAGCGCATAACATGAAAAGCTGGATTGCGGACACGATGACCGACAAAGACGATGACACGCAGGCCGCAGCCGACCAAAACAGGCTCCAGAAGATCGCGCGAGGCGAACCGCTTACCGAGGTCGGTGAAATTGCAGCCGGACAGGTAAGCTCACTAGAAGACGGACTTTCCGGGGACAATCTGCAAGCCGACGCATTGAAGGTGGCGCGTGACGCACTGGAGTCTCCTACCACCAGGATGGCGCTTGAATTGGCCAAAACTCAGGACAATCAGCGGGCCCGACAGTTCGCGCTAGAAGCCATTCGGAAGATGACTGAGCCGACTCCCGGCCTCGTCCAGAGCCTCGCCGCGATTCAGCCTAAAGGCATCGACCATGCCAAGCTTATGAGGCTGGGCATGATCACGCCTTCAATAGACAGGGCGATAGCAGAGGCGATCAAAGGTATCCGGCCAATCCAGATCGACCCCGCCCTTGGTCGGGCAATACAGGATTCCCAGAAGGCGCTGGAAAAAGCCATGAGGCCATTCGGCGGAGCGGGTTCGGTCATCAAACATTTTGAGGAGCAGCATCAGGCACTACGAAATTCGCTGGTCGCATCGCTCGGCGGGCCGTTGGGGGATGTCGCCAAGACGAGCCAATGGGCGAGCATAATCGGTGGAATCAAAACGCCCGTTATTGATGCCACCTTCGGGAAGGCTCTCGGTAAAGCGGTAACCGATATGCAGGCGTCGATCGGGCGAACGTTTTATGGGGCGGTCGCCGCTGATCAGGCGAAGATGATCGCGGCCCTCGGTCTGACCGGCAGGCGTGGTGGTGACTTCGAGACTACCCGGCTCAAGATGTCGACGCTCGCAGGAATAGGTGAGGTGGTCGAGCCACGTAGCAATTTACACCTCGACGCCTATCGTTCGTTGTTCGGCGAGTGGCGTAGTCGGCCCGATCTTCCTGAGAACTTTTGGCGTGACTCGCGTGTACGCAAGCGTATGTACCGTGAAGCCGAGGTGGATGACGGCCTTATTCAGGCTACGCCTGGTGTAGCTCTGGAAATAATGGTGGAGAGTGGCCTCACCACGGGTTTGCGCTCAGAGACGGACGCCGTGGCAGTGATCACACTCGGCGATGTCTCGATGACAGTACGATCTCGTGGTGCTCGAAGGGATGCCTATGCGGCACTCGAACGGTTCGAGCAGGAGTTCCGTACTTACGTCAGCCGCAAGCTAGAAGGAAAGTTCGGCGATGACTGGTTCAAAGAGCGGGCTTCCAACCTTGTAGGTAAGGCGAAGGGAATCCGTAAGGCCGCAATGGAGCGAGGCGAGGCGTACGCTCCGCTCGTCGAATTCCTCGAACTCGGGGAGCTTGCAGGGATCGTCTCAAGCAAGAAGAACTGGGACGAGGTCTTTGGCGATGTATTCATCAACCTTGCCGAGTTCGACCACGACATGCAGAAGCTGATCGCTACTCGACGTCCGACGATGCACATTCGTCCGATTGACGGCGTGCGCTTGGTCGAGTTGCTGTGCGTGATGCAGCGACTCTCGGACCAGATGAAGGATGACGGAGCATGGAAGATCGCTGCAGAGTCTGATCGGTGATCCCTTCGATTTTGCGGAATTATGTAGCAAACGCCACAAGGCACTGTGATCTGATCACGTGCTGGAAGCCTAAGAGACCGGCGGATGTTTGTGATCCGGCCTATACGGCCTTCCTTGTGTGATCCCGATCTTGTTGCCGTCCGAAAGGCGTAGCAAGAACGAATATATGCCGTCACTCTCGAGCCGATCGGCATCAATCTGGTCAAGATCAACAAACGAGTACGACACCTGTTTCGTTCGCATTTGCGCCGGCCAGAAACTCCAGGAAACTGGATTGACCGATGGAGGATGTGATGGAGCGCCTTTAGGCGACAACCGCCACCTACGTGTGATTACGCGCCATCTTTCGATTATGCGTATTGCTTTACATAGATTTCGGGATCGAAATCGACCCGCTTCGCCTTACCGTCAGGTGTCTTCAAGACAAGTTCGACACCGCCTCCAATGGAGTGCATGTAGCGTACAATTGAGGAAATGAGGACATCGTCAGCGCTCTCGATCTTCGAGACGGTGTTCTGCGTCATAGCAGCGCGAGTGGCAACTTCCTGCTGGGTTGCTTTCATCGCCTTACGCACTTCAGCCAGGGCCTTTCCCAAGCGACGCGCTTCGCGCTTTTCGTCAAGGCGCGAACGAACGTCTTCCGGGAGTTCGGCGCGTAGCGTTTTCCAGTCATTGCTCATCTTTTTTCTCCTTCAGCCAGGAATCGAAACGCTGGTCAGCCTTGCTTATTAGTTGTTTGTAAAAGAGCTTTTGGTTCTTACCTTGCTTCTCCCCGCCGCAAAGGATAATGGCAACCTGGTCGGGGTCGAAGGCAAAAGCGAAACGCCACACCTGCTTTGCAAACGTAACTCTAATCTCTTTCATATTGGCGTGGTCGGAACCCGAAAGCCTATCCACCTCAGGGCGACCCAAGAACGGGCCATCGTCTTCAAGGTGGTCCAAAACCTCGCCAACCAGTTCTTTCAATCCCATCTCCAACTCCTTCCATTCAGGAACGAAGTCGGGATGGAATTTCACGTCGTATGACATTGTCTGCCCCAAGAAATATATATTCAAAGATATAAAGTCAACCCCGAAAGGCACATAACCTAAGGTCATGCCTCAGCGGCCTTTGCCGACGACATTAGACGCGCTTAGGTTGAAGAACTATTATGTCCTCCGTTTTTGCTACCTAATGCCGGAGATTTGCGTCAGCTTCGACACCGTGAGCAATAGCTTTGTCACTCAGCTTCATGAGACGCTTGTTCTTGAAATTCAGTGGTATTCCCCCGGCTTAACCTTGAGATGCGCTGCCGCTGCCAACCCAGGCAGGTTTAGCTCCCCCATCCCATGGTATGAGCCCCGCATACGGGCGTCCGATACCGAAGAAGGGGTCAACGGAAGTAACTTTCTCTCACCAGCCAAGAGGACTGGACGAACCCAAGGCATCGAACAGAGAAAGGAACCAGATCATGTTCAAGAACATCATCAACGCCGCCGCCATCGCCTTCACCGCACTCGTCGCCGGTGACGCCCTCGCCAGCGAAGGCGAATACTATAACGGCGTGAACGGCAATGCCGGCGTCTCTGTCGACCGGGCCGCAACGGGCAGCATCGCCTCCCACGGACAGATGTCGAACCACAAGGCCATCAGCTCCATGAAAATCGACAACGGCGACTACTACCAAGGCGCTGACCGCCCGAACTAAGCAACCGCATCAGCCTCCCAACCACAAAGGCCTACCCGAAACCCACGGGTAGGCCTTGATCTGCGGATTACATCCTTCCAAGCGCCGCCTGCGCGCCCCGTGCGAGGGCTAAGGTAAGCTCTCTGGCTGGAAGGCGTTCTGCCAACCTTGCCGCCTGACCGGACCAGAGATTGGTGAAGTCGTCCGATCCGGCAGCTTCTCGGTTCATCCGCAGAGGTGCCAATGCCGATCCAGCAGTGGGGAAGGGTGGTGCCAGATCGCTGATCGGCCCTACCTCTCGCATCACGCGGTTCACCACCCCGCGGGCCGGTCGTCCGGTGAATACGTTCGTAATTGCGGTATTGTCATCTCTGGCATCCAGGAGCGCAGCCCGATGGACAGCCGGAATCTTTGCTTCGGGGCTGAATAGATAGGCGGTTCCACATTGGACCGCAGCGGCACCTAGCATTAGGGCCGCAGCAACGCCCCTGCCGTCGGCTATCCCACCCGCGGCGATCACCGGGATGCTTGTGGCGTCCACGACTTGCGGCACGAGCGCCATTGTCCCGACCTGTGTGGCCATATCCATCTCGAGGAAGTTGCCGCGATGGCCGCCGGCTTCGTAGCCCATGGCAATCACCGCATCCACGCCGCGTTCTTCGAGCCACACCGCTTCGGCGACTGTCGTCGCCGACGATATTATCTTAGCGCCGCTGTTCCTCACGCGGTCGAGGAGATCGTCTGAGGGCAATCCGAAATGGAAGCTGACGACCTCCGGCCGGAACTCCTCCACAACATCGCAAAAAGCGGCGTCGAACGGCTTTCGCCCGGTCGATGGAATTGGCGCGGCAGGATCAAGACCGAACTCGACGTAGTATGATGCAAGCCTGGCACGCCACGCCATATCGCGGGCTGGGTCCGGATTCGGCATCTCGTGGGCGAAAAAGTTGAGGTTCAGCGGCCGCCGGGTTCGGCTGCGTACGTCCTTCATGATCTCGCGCAGCTGCTCTGCCGAATACTGCGCGCTCGGAACAGAGCCAAGCCCGCCAGCTTCGGAGACGGCGACCGCCATCTCCGGAGTAGAAGCTCCCGCCATCGGTGCCTGGAGGATCGGGAGCTCGATATTGAACAGATCAAGTATACGGCGGTCATTCCAACGCATCAGGGGAAGGTCCTTTCCGAGAGGTGAGGGTCGGGGCGGCGAAATCCGCGAATTTCACGGTCGTCTTTTAGCCCTGCCACCAGGGCGGCCGCGACCAGAGCTACGGCCATGGAGAAGAGCCAGACGATCGTGTAGTTGCCGCTGAGGTCGAAAAGGATGYCGCCAGCATAAGCCCCGGCAGCGCCGCCTAATGCATGTCCTGCAGACAGGAGACCCATCGAAAGACCGAGAATCCGAACTCCCATGCGGCTCGCGATGTAGCTCGCGGTGATAGGAACAGTTGAATAGTCGAAGAGGCCGAACAGCACTGCGAATAACAGCAACGCCGTGTAGTCATCGGCGACGTAGATCAAGAGGATGAAGCTGGCGGCGCGCACTGCATAGATGATCGCCAACAGCAAGGGGCGGTGGGTCCTGTCAGCCAACCATCCAGCGAGAATCATGCCGCCAAGATTTACGCCCGAAAGAACCCCGTAGGCGGTTGCGCTGGGGAGGGGGCCGAACCCGCAATATGCGGCGTAGGGCATCAGGTGGGTCTCGATCACGCCACTGGTGGTGAAGCCGCAGATTGTGTAGCTCCAGAGTACTGCGTGGAACACGGGGCTCTTGACCAGTGTTTTCAGATTGGCTGCGAGCGTGTCGGCATGCGCGCCCTCGGCGACGTCATACTGCTTCGAATCCGAAACTGGGCCTGATCCTCCCAGCAAGAAAAACGAAAGCGGGATAAGCAGGATGCAGCCTGCCATGAGGACTACGAAGGCCAAGCGCCAATCGCCTTGCTGCATCATCGCCGCTATCAACGGCATGAGGAACAGCTGACCACCCGTCGATCCTGCTGTGCCTATTCCGGTTGCGAGTCCACGATTACGCTCGAAACGTTGCGCTATGGCGGCAGCCACGACGTGCTGGGCGATCGCGCCGAAGCCGACCGCCGCGACGCCGGCAAAGCCGAAAGGCAGGAGCCAACCCAAGTCGCCGGGGGATGATGCCACCACCAAAGCCAGGCCGACCGCGATGGCCGACAAACCACCGGCCAGCAACATACGCGGCCCCCTCTTGTCAGCCGCTCCTCCGGCGAACGGGGCCACAACCGCCATGACGATCATGGCACAGGCGGCAATCGACGAGATCGCGCCACGGGACCAGCCGAATTCCGTCTGCCAGAGAGGCATCGCAAGCGAGAGCGATCCGCGAACGCTGAATGCGAGGGCCAGGGTCACGAATCCAAGTCCTACCACCATCCAGGGGGCGGCACCACGTTTTGCATACCCGGGATGTGACAACGCTATCATGCCGCTTTTTCTCCGCACGAGGGAACTCGATCAATTGGCCGGAGCGGTATTCCCAGACGGCCGCTAGATGGCGCGAAGAACGTCTGCCAATTCCGAAAAGGCGCTCTCGACGCGCTTGAAATAGGTGTATTTGCCGATCCTCTGCGGTCGGACAAATCCGGCGGCAGTCAATATCTTGAGGTGAACGGAAGCGGTGGCAGGCGTCACTCCCAGTTTCTCCGCAATGTAGAGACCGCACACGCCCTCCGTCTCGTCGACCGGATGCTCCGGACCGAAGTAGGCGGAAGGATTCTTTAGCCACTCGAGAATCTGGATTCGGTTCCCATTCGCGAGCGCGCTGACCTTGTCTACGAAATCATCGTTCATACTTATACGATTAGCATATCGACTAATCGATGTCCATTCGGGTATTGAGTCCGTTCCTGACATTGGTCGGATAGGGGCAGTGCGTCTTGGACGTCCTGGCAATTCATTGAACGACAGGCGGCATCGAGGACAAGGACGTAACGGGGCTTCGGCACGGCAACGTTCAAATCCGTGTTCCCAAATACAAGACCCTCTCAGGCCGAGCGGTATCCTGCTTCGCGACTCTGGCGGCTCGAGCGTCAAATTGGACAAGGAGATGCGGAGTTCAGGGTATGGCCCGACCGGGTATAGCGGCGCACTTGAGGGTACAATGTTCGCAGTTCTTCCACATGCCGCCAGGCAGACTGACTGGAAAAAAGTCGGCGTTAGCTTCGGCGCTATGGCGCTAGCTGTGCTGGCTCAGGGGACAGACCGCTCATCCGGGCTTCACGGATTCACGCCACTTTTCTTTCTCGCCGCCATGCTGCCAGCCACTGGAACGGAATCGGCGTACAGGATTCCAGCAAGCGCGATCCTCTGCGCACTTCTAGCTTCGATGAGTATTGCCGTGTCCGATTTCGCTGGTCGCGCGGAGCTGCTGTCGTCATGGGCAACAATCGCGATTGCCGCCGCAAGTCTTACTTCAGATCAAAAAATCGGCTTTCGCCTCGCGGCCGCTGTGGATGAACTCGACAGGCAGGGTCGGCGCTTCAAGACGATATTTGAGTTAAGCCCGGTCGCGTTGTGGGAGCAGGATTTCACCGGGATCGCGAAGCATTTGGAGGCGGTGAAGAACCAGGGAGTGGCCGATCTCGGGAGCTACGCTCGCGATAAMCCGGCTTTCGGCGCGGAGTGCGCAAGGCTGATCTCGACCAAAGCAGTCAACCAGGCCGCGGTTGAGATGCTTGGGGCATCATCCCAGGAAGAGCTCCTTGGTGGACTGCAACCGTTCATTCCTGATGGCGATATACTTTTCATCGAGGCGCTTCAGGCGTTTCTCGATGGACGCGAGCGTTACGAGGGGCTGGCGCGTCTGGTTGGTCCGGGCGGGCAGGTACGAACAGCTTACGTCGCCATCCGCTTCCCCAGTAGTGAGTGCGGGATCGATCGCGTCATCGTGGGGATGATCGATGTGACCGAGCGCCAGCGTATCCTTTCTGAACTCCGCGAGACGCAGGCCGCTCTTGCCACTGCCAAACGTCTTTCTGAGATGGGGGCGTTGTCGGCGACCATAGCGCACGAGTTGAGCCAACCCGTATCGGCCGTGATGATGAATGCGCAGACAGCATTGAAATGGCTTCGGGACAGGGGCGACATCTCCTCCGCAAGGAACTCCCTCGAAATGATCATTCGGGATGCCCGGCGCGCGGGTGACATTCTGGAGGCCACCAGGTCCCGATTGTCTCCGTTCGGTTCCGTGCAGCAAGGGACTGTAGGAGTTCAGAGCCTCGTAGAAGAAACGGCTCAGCTAATGGAAGAGGAGTTGTCCCGAGCCAATGTTCGCCTTGAGGTACGCTTGCGGCATGGGGCAGCGGAGATAGCAGGACCACGGATCGAGTTGCAGCAGGTCCTGGTCAATCTCATATCAAACGCGATCCACGCCTTGGCCGATGTCGATGTCGGTCGCCGACGCATACATCTTACCACGTCATCGACCGACGATGGGGCCGTCACATTCCGAATTGCTGACCACGGGCCGGGAATTCCCGACATCGCGGCCGACAGGCTGTTTGCGCCATTGTTCACGACAAAGGCCAACGGGATGGGGATGGGGCTGGCGATCGCGAGAGGCACGATAGAGAGGTGTGGAGGTCGTATAGTCGCGTACAACAGGTCGGATGGAGCGGTATTTGAATTCTCGCTCCCGGCAGTTGTCCCGTCATCCGAGGAAACCTTCGAGGAGGCGGCCGGATGAAGGATCGGGAACCGCTCGTCATGATCGTCGATGACGATGACAGCGTGCGGGATGCACTCGCTGACCTATTGCGGAGCGCCGGGTTGGAGAGCGTTACATTCGCAAACACCCGGGACATGCTGAGCTTCAGCCAGCCGGATCGCCCGGCGTGCATTGTGCTTGACGTCCAGTTACCCGACCTTAGCGGCCTCGATCTCCAGGAGCGTCTTATCGCTAGCGATCAGGCTCGCCCGATAGTCTTCATCAGCGGTTTCGGCGACGTCCCGACGACCGTTCGAGCGATGAAGGCGGGGGCTGTGGATTTCCTGTCGAAGCCGTTGGATGCCGACGAACTGCTTTCAGCGGTGACAAAGGCCATAGAACAGGATCGAGCGAGAAGGGCAGAGGCGCGCCGTCTGATCGAGGTCACATCCCTTGTCGACGGATTGTCAGCGCGCGAGCGGGATGTCCTTCGGGGCGTTTCGTCCGGTCTGATGAGCAAGCAGATCGCATTTGAGTTAGGTCTTACGGAAATCACCATTAAGGTGCATCGCGCCAACATGATGAAGAAGATGCGAGTAGGCTCGATCATCGACCTGATTAGACTGATCGAGCCGATCAGAGACAGGTTATAGGTCCATTCCCGGGAGGTATCGTGCGATCACTGTATCGTCGATCACCTCGGCATCGGGCCGGTCCCCTCCTTTAACGTATTCCGAACGCCAATCCCCGTTGTCGGTCTGGTACAGAATCTTTGCGTTCGACCCACCGACCTGCTGCCGCCGTGCCGCGGCTTTGGCGGCTGACAATGCCAGCCCGTGACTGGCGTATGGTTCTGACCAAACCGCACCGACACGGTATGCGAAACCGCCGTCGTGCTTCCCGACATGATAGGTAACATGCATCGCCTATTGCTCCTGTATCGATACGACCGCGTCAGCGCTCGTTCGGGGTCATGTTGGTTTTCAGGAGATCGAAGTGTACCTTTACTTTTTTCGGCGGTTCCAAGTAGTTCGTTCCGAAAATCAGGTATCCGGTCATACACCCCATTACGGTAAGGATAACTATGATCGGAAAGCCGGTGTAAAATCTCGGCTCCTCGTCGTCACGCCGACGGTCCAGCATCGATTATCTCCAATCTACAATTTGCGAGATGGAGGTTACACTTGAGGCCAGCCTTCCTCTTGAACGTTATATGCTTCGCTGGAACGCTGCCGCTACTAAGCGGTCGGAAAACGTTTTAGGGGGAGATATTTGTTCAGTCCCGCCAATCATTCCGTCATTATTCAATTTTCTTGAACACCGAATTGGCCTGATCATGGCTTCCGAGAGGCGGCCCTATCGACCATCTACCACACGCCGGACGGGTTCAAACCTCGCCTGACAACGAAATACGCAAATGTTCAAAACAACACGGGGAGACCTCGATACGATGATGCCGTCGTGAAGGTAGCACATGTCCTCGCCGCCCTTTGTAGCGGTCATGGCTGCAACCACCGGACTCGCGGATTCCTGATCACAACAACAGGAAGGTTTACCCCGCTTCGGATCGCAGACCGCAGTCAGGGTAGCACTTCCGATCTTCGAGCATCCGACGGCGTTGTTCTTCGAAAACCGTCTCAGTCCATCTGCCGTCGTCCGGAGATGGCGGGAAACCCTCAAAGGAATACAGAATGAAGATGATCATATCCGCGGCTGTGGCCGCTGTCCTTAGCACAACCTCCGCGCTTGCACTCGAGCCCATCGAGGGCAGCATCACCTATAAGAACCCGAATGCGGTGCGGTTGGAGAAGGCCCCTGTGGCGAGCCCCGTAACCAACAAGTTCTTCTACAACGGGGAGCATTACGAGGACACTTATCTCGTTCAACCCGATCGCAGCCTCAAACTGGTCAATCGCGTGCGCCTTAGCAGTCACTGATCGATTGCCAACCATTCTGGTCCCGCGGTTTCCAGAGAGCTTCGGGCCCAGAACCATCGTCTGCCGAAAGCCATCCCGGATATAGAGAAACAGATGACACCTACCCGCCGTTCTTTCCTCGCTGGAATTTCCGCAGCTACGGTCGCGGCGATTGCTGCCGACGCCGCAAGCCCCAACGCCGAAGCCAACGCCACCGACAAACGCAACCCCGCGCCTCCTGCGAACGGTTCCGTCCTAATCAAGGGCGGCACGATCTTGAGCATGGACCCAACAACGGGCAACCTCGCGCGCGGTGATATTCTCGTCGAAGGAAGCCTCATCAAGAAGATTGCTCCCGAAATCAACGCGCCCGACGTGGAGGTCATCGACGCGGTCGGGAAGATTGTAATCCCCGGCTTCGTGGATACCCACCGACATGCTTGGGAAGGTCAACTTCGCCGGGTGAATCCGAACTCGGGAGACCTCCATAACTATCTCGAGGGGACACATCTCTCTTTCGCGACAAAATACCGTCCAGAAGACATGTACATCGGCAATCTGCTGACGAGCCTTGGCTGTATCGACGCGGGGATCACGACGATCATCGACAACTCGCACAACAGCCGTTCGATCGACCATGCTCGCGCTGCAATCGAAGCCTTGCGGGTGTCGGGCATCCGCGCCGTCCACGCACCTGGCGCACCGCTCGCCGGAAGCTGGCAGTGGGATAGCTGGTACGATGATTTGAAGGTTCTCCAGAAGGAGCAGTTCGGAGACGAGAACGATCTTGTCACGATGGCAATGATGACCGCGCCCGACGCCGACCAGTGGGCGGTCGGACGCAAGCTCGGGCTCGATCTCGTCACCGAATTCTTCGGCAAGGAAATGTCCGACCTTCTTCCAGGCTTCTATAGGGCAGGTAAGGTTGGCCGAGATAACATATTCAATCACTGCACGGGTTTGAGCGATCAAGCTTGGCGCATCATCGCGGCTTCGGAAGTGCGAGTGAACGTCTGCCCTCGCTCGGACGCCCACTGGGCTCTCGAGGGTGGCTTTTTCGGCTACCAGGACGCGCTCGATCACGGTGTCCGCCCTGGCTTCAGCGTTGACAACGAAAGCGCATACAGTGGTGACATGTTCAGCGAAATGCGCACGGCGCTCTACCTCCAGCGAAGTGCGGCACAGGATCGGAAGTTCCGTGGGGACCAGACCGCACCGAAGCCCGTCGGAATGCGGGACATTCTGGAAGCGGCAACGATCGACGGTGYGCGGGTAGCCGGCCTGGCCGAAAAGACGGGCAGCTTGGCTGTAGGCAAGGAGGCCGACATCGTTGTCATCAATGCAAACGACGTAAACCTTTACCCATCGTCGAATGCCTACGGCACGGTTGCCGGAGCCGCCGAGAGGGGGAACGTGGAAACGGTCATCATCGGCGGAAAAGTCCGCAAAAGAGACGGCAAACTCGTTGGAGTGGACATGGCGAAGGTGCGTAGCGCGACCGAGAGTTCGCGCGAGTACCTATTCGCGGCAGTCGGCTTCCAGGCAGACATGTTCGCTGAACAATTCCTTCTGAACGAATGAGGGGGAACGGAAGATGTTTCCCCTATTCTTTCTACTGGCATTCTCCGCCGGCTGCGCGATCTCCGTTCAAGCAGCCGTAAACGCCCAACTGGCGGCGGGGTTCGGCGGAAATGTCTTCGGTGCGGCCTTCTATTCGTTCGCAACCGGGGCAGTGGCACTCGGACTGATAGCATTCGCCCACGGAGGACTCCCCGCAGCGCTGGCCACCGTCCCCGCACAACCCGCGTGGAAGCTGATTGGCGGGTTGCTAGGGGCGGGAGCGATCTTTTCAACGGTGCTTCTCGCGCCGAAAATCGGGCTCGCCAACCTTTTGATCCTCGTCATCGCGGGACAGCTTGTGACCTCTCTGGTCATAGACAATTTCGGTCTGCTGGGCGCGCAGCTACGGTCCGTAAGCCTGGTGAAAATGACCGGTGCCCTGCTGGTTGTCGGGGGAGCTCTCGTGACTCTCTTCGGCGATAGGGTGGTCGCATGGATCGGGCACACGGCCTGATTTGCTCACCTCTACGGAAGGGTGACAAAGGAAACGCGAGCGACGCGTTTCAGTCCTGAACTCACCGTCTCGACGATACCAGCGCCGGCCAAGCCGGAGGTTGGTTGCCGATCCGCGGTATCAATATCTCCAACATTTCCAAGGATTTTCCCATGTCAATTAAGATGAAAGACAAAGTCGTCGTCGTTGCCGGAGGAGCAAGCGGCGCGGGTCTAGCCGTCTCCCGTAGGGCTGTCGCGGAAGGTGCACAAGTCCACATCATCGGCCGATCACCAAGCAACCTCGGCAGGGCTCAGGGGGAGCTTGGCGCTTCCGTTCGGACCCATGTAGCCGATTTGACAGTTGAGGCGGATGTTGAAAGCGTAATCGCCGCGATTCCTGCGATTGATCATGTCGTGACTACTGCCGCCGACCTTGCTTTCAAGACGTTCCTTCAACTTGACGACGCGGACATAGAGCGCTCGTTTGGCGCGAAATTCTGGGGGCCGGTTTACTTGGTTCGGCATGCCGCGCCAAAGTTGAACGCCGGGGGCACGATAACCTTCGTCAGTGGATCAGCGGCATACAAGGCGACGGCTGGCGGAAGTGCCGTGGCAGCGGCGAACGCGGCCCTCGACGGCCTCGCAAGAACGCTGGCACTCGAGCTCGCACCGACGAGGGTGAACGTCGTGTCTCCCGGCATCTTCGACTCGCCAACGTGGGACTTCCTCGACAACGACCTCCGGAAACAGACCTTGGAAAGCTTTGGCGCGTCCTTGCCGATCGGACGCGTGGGCACCGTCGAGGAGGTTGCCGATGCCGTGTTCTTTTTCATGAGCAATGGCTTTGCGACGGGCACCGTCCTGCAGATCGACGCAGGAGCGAACGCCTAGTCCGCTCCGGGTACATGGATTTTTGATGCCGAACCGTCAAAGGAGATTGGAATGGCAGCCGACGACAAAACTCGCCTTCAAAAGGGGAGGGAGCTTTTTGAAGAACTTACAGGAGCGCCCGCACAGGGCCTCCTCGACAGCCTTGCAAACGTTTCGCCCGATTTTGGCCGTCGCGCACTCGAATGGGAATTCGGAGACGTGATGGCAAAAACCAGTCTCGATCGACGAGTGCAAGAGGCAGTCGCCATCGCGATTTTCGCCACTATAGGAGCGACGGCGGCACCCGTTCTCAAATTCCGTATCGGCACAGCATTGAGGGCAGGGGTCACGAAAACCGAGATCGTAGACATTCTCAATCAGGTGGGATTGGGCGCTGGCCTGCCGACAGCTCTGGCCGCGTTGAAGATAGCGGAAGAAGCCTTCGCTGACGTCGAAAATTAGCTCATACCCAGAACGGAAGAGGCGGCGCGACATTTAGAACGCGCCGCCTTTTCTGTTAGGCGTGCCAGTGTGAGCCCCGTATGACGCTGCAGAAGTTTCCGCGGTGGAAGTGGGGTTCCTTGTCGGCGATCACGTCCGCCTTCACATTCCCGAAGGTGGTATCCGGCTTGTGCTTGATGCCATCGTAGAACGCCTGAATGATATCTTCCTTGAAGTTCGGGGTGCGCGGAAACGCCTTAACGACGGCCTCCCGCAATTCGTCCGAATACCGGTCATAGGTCAGGCCAAGTACATCCATCTCCACGCCAGCGGTCACTAGGGCGACTACTGGATGCATGTGTTCGGGAACACCCGGCGTCGTGTGCAGCGCGATCGCCGTCCAGACCGTATAAGCGTCCTCCTCTGGGATGCCGTGACTCCGGAGGAAGTCTCGTGCGGCATGTGCGCCATCAACCTCGAAGCGTTGATCACGGCTGCTATGGCTTGGCATCAGACCGATGTCGTGGAACATCGCGCCGGCATACAGGAGTTCCCGGTCGAATTTCAGTTGACGCTGCACTCCGGCCAGCGCGCCAAAATGGTAGACCCGGCTCGAATGGTTGAAGAGCAGCTCAGTCTCGGTGTCCCTGATGAACTCCGTGATTGAACGGGCAAGCGCGCTATCGGGTATGGTCGCGTCGTGTGGAATTGTAGGCATGCGTATCTCCTTTCAGTCTACGCCGGAAAATAGTGACCAAACTTGCGCGTCCGCAATAACCGTAGTACGACGATTTAGGACACAATGAGCAGGATGCGGACATGCAGACATCCAAGCCAAGAATGATCATCGTTTTGGCCGTCCCGGGAGTTCAACTGCTGGACGTTTCAGGTCCCTTGGATGTATTCGCGGAGGCAAACCGAGCAGCGGGTAAACATGTCTACGAGATGCGCGTCGCCGCATTGGAGCCGGGGCCGATCCGTAGTTCCTCCGGGATCAGGTTGATGCCGGACCTGATCGCCGACGGAAGCGACCAATCGCAGATCGACACGCTCTTGGTCGCCGGAAGCCCTCATGCGCCAGGTCTGAAACTGCCTGAGCGGGCCATTGCTTGGCTGGAAGAGAAGGCCTCCCAATCCAAAAGGTATGGGTCGGTCTGCAGCGGAGCGTTCTTTCTTGCAGCGGCCGGTCTTCTGAAGGGCAGGACGGTTACTACGCATTGGGCCGTCGCGCAGGAGCTTGCCTCGCGCTTTCCCGACGTCCGTGTCGAAGGCGATGCGATCCATATAAAGGATGGGCCCGTACGCACATCCGCGGGGGTAACCGCAGGGCTCGATCTCGCGCTCTCATTGGTCGAGGAAGACCTCGGACCCGAGGTCGCCCGTGACGTCGCCAGCCAACTGGTTATGTTTTTCAAGCGGCCAGGTGGCCAAATGCAGTTCAGTCGTAAGGCGGAGGCCGCTCCTACCGGTAGAGCCGCACTTCAAGAGCTCCAGCGGTGGGTCGCCAGCAATCCGGAACTTGACCATACCGTACGCTCGATGGCGGAACGGCTCGGTCTAAGTCCAAGGCATTTTGCACGCATGTTCCGAAAGGAAGTTGGAACCACACCGGCCACCTGGGTTGAAGACGCGCGAGTTTCGGCGGCCCGCAGATACCTGGAGAACGGTGAAATGGCACCGAAAAAGGTCGCCGCACTTTGTGGATTCGGAGATGTCGATACTTTCAGGAGAGCTTTTGTCCGGACCGTGGGCGTGACCCCGGCAGACTACCGAAGGCGCTTCGCAGGATTGGCAAACTGATCCGTCACGCTCCGGAACTACAGACGAATACCGGTCTCGAAAGCACCCGGGCGAATGGAGTAATGCTCGGATTTTTTGGTAGCCCCAGAGGTATGCCTTGCGCCCACCGGAACCAGCACATCCGCTTTCAAAATCTTCCGCCGAAAACTTTCCCCGAACGAAGTTGTACCGACGACTGCATCGTACACCGCGTTTAACTGGGAGATCGTAAATTCACGATCAAGGAGGTACGCGGGCATAATAGACCATTGTCCCATTAACCGAAGTCGCGCCACGCCCGCAGCCACTGCCTTGTTTCCGTGGTACGGCAGGGAAGGGAGGGCGTCAGGTGATAATGTCCGAAGCTGCGTTGAGCGCCGTATTGCCGGCATCACTTTCGCCTCTGGTGCGAGCGCAATATAACAAATCTGAATGGTCTGTGTTTCCGGGACCCCGGGCACAGCCCCAGAGAACGTTTCAAGCTGTTCAATGTAGACGTCCCCAATCGCTGCCCGCCGCTCAAGCGATAGGCGAACCGTGTGTTCTAAATTGACGTCTTCACTTCCTTTGATGGATTCATCGAAGAGGCCGAGTTGACTCGTATTAACTTCGCCCTGAGCCGGCGTAAGCACCACTCGGAGCTCTCCGTCTTCTAACGTGAGCAAGACCGTGGTGACGATCACCTGCAGGGCCACAGGGTTGTTCATTTGATCTCCCGTATTTTCTAAAGCTGGCGGCGACTATCGTCAGCGCCTGCCTTCACGGACTCATGCGAACGGCACGTGACATCTCGCGTCCCTCGAAGTGCTGTTCGAGAGGTGTTTAACAATTCATGGGTTGAGGAATGGCTAGGCGACATCCTAAACGAACCGTTCCAATGCGCTGCGGTCGGCGGTCGGATTTTACCTCGAAGTCCAGCGTCGGACTGAAAACCGGCCTCCGAGTGTCCTCACGTGCTTTCATCTCAGCAAGGGTTTAACGACGCGACGCAGAGCGTTGAAAACTCTCGATTCCGCGTGTTGGGAAGAATCGGGGTTCTCGTTGCGGATGTTTTTGGTTCGTTTGGGAAACTTTGGGGTTGATTTTACAAGCATCTGGATTGCATTATATAATTGATAGTTCCATAAGCTATCTTATGTGATCTTTGGGTGTAGAGGCTATTTAGTATTGCGACAGTTGGGCCAGTTAGAGATGCGACACTCTTGCCTCTCGACGTTCTGGTC
>NZ_MDDW01000016.1 GCF_001854865.1 Rhizobium sp. LCM 4573
TCGGCTGCTCATGGAACCCCCTTGCCGAAATCCGCTTCCGGACCCGTTATCAGGTCAGCGACACCCAAAACATCGCTCTGATGGTGATCGACAGCGACGGCAAGGGTATCGACGGCGACCACTTCCGCACGGCGGCTTATGAGCTGCTTGTCGGCCTGATCCTGCACGCGCTCTACAAGTCCGAACAGGTCGGCCGCTTGCCGTGCCTTCAAGACTGCGCGCACATGCTGACCGGCGTCGGAGACTTCGCCGCTCCGGACACCGAAAACGATCTTGTCGAGAACGACGAGGGCGACCCGCGAGCCCTTGCCGGGCTGTTCGATGAAATGCGCGACGTGRCTTTGCCCAACATGGCCAACCCGGACGCAGCCGAGCGCGAAGCGCGGCTAGTCATCAGCGGGGCAGGGCGCCGCATGGGGAACACTCCTGCCCGTGAGCTGGGCAGCATCATTTCCACGGCAAATAACGCGCTTGCGCTCTACCGTGACCCCATCGTTGGCGAAAATACGTCCCGGTGCGATTTCACCGTGTCCGACCTCATGGACCACGACCGACCCGTTTCGCTCTACTTCATCACCACCCCGCGCAATGCCGACCGCATGCGGCCGCTTGCGCGTCTCCTTCTGACGCAGATCGTCTTGACGCTGGCCGACCGCATGGAGTTCGACGACGGCCGTTCCAAAACTGCTCACAAGCACCGGCTGCTGTTGATGCTCGACGAGTTCCCGACCTTGGGCAAGCTGGAAGTCTTCGAAAGTGCGCTGGCCTACATCGCGGGCTACGGCATGAAGGCTTACATCATCACGCAGGACGTGATGCAGCTCTACAAGGCGTACACCAACTTCGAGAGCATCATCAGCAACTGCCATGTCCGGGTCGCCTATGCTCCGAACAAGGTCGAAACGGCCGAGTGGATGAGCAAAATGACCGGGCAAACGACGGTTATCAAGGAACAGGTTTCCACGTCCGGTAAGCGCTTCGGAATGGTCCTTGAGCAAGTGTCTACCAGCTTCAACGAGGTACAGCGCCCGCTGATGACCCCGGACGAAATCATGCGCCTGCCGGGGCCGAAGAAAGACCCGAAGACCGGCGACGTTCTGGAGCCCGGCGAAATGCTTATCTTCGTCGCCGGCCAGCCCGTCATCCGTGGTCGCCAGATTCTCTACTTCCTCGACCCGGTGTTTTCGAAGCGGTCGAAAATCGCGCCCCCGCTGGCTACAGACGTAATTCCTGACCGCGTGCTGGAATACGGCGGCTTGAAGCCGGCACAAGAACCACAACCGCAAGAACCGCAGCCAGAGGCAGAGGCAGCGCCCGAGACTACCAGCAGGTTCGTCGTGAAATGAAGGCCCGTCACGTCGCCGTAGCAAGCTGGGCGCTTGCTGCCGGCATCGGGATCACTGCCGCTTTTGCCTATTCGGCCGGCTATCGCGTGAACCTGACTCATTCCGCCCCGTCGGGCCTATGGCGCGTCGTTCCGGTGGAGCTTGCCGCGATACAGCGCGGGGAGCTGGTCGAGGTCTGTCCGCCGCCGGCCCGCATCGTCAGCCTCATGAGCGAACGCGGCTACCTGTCATCGGGAGACTGTTCGCCGGGCGGCGTGACTACCCTGCTTAAGCCTGTCGCCGCCGTTGCAGGGGATCGAGTGACCATTCGCCGGGGCAACCCGGCCGAGGTCAACGGCGAACCTCTCCCCAATACGACGGCAGAGCAAGGCATCCCGGCTTGGCCGGACGGCACCTACCCGGTTCAACCGGGGCAGGTCTGGCTTTTCTCCACCTACAGCCCCGGCAGTTTCGACAGCCGGTATTTCGGCCCGGTCCCCTTGGTGAACGTGCGTGGTCGAGCCTCGCCCGTCCTGACCCACGGCAATCCCGGCGACATGACCCTACGGAGCAAGCAACAATGATTGGCATCGAGCTTATCGCGGCATGCGCCCCGAACGTCGCGCCCCCAACCATTCAGCAGATCGTCAAAGTCGAGAACGCCGCCGCCGATCCACTCGCAATCAACGTCAATCCGAAGCGCGTTGTCGTGCGTGGTGAGGACGGCAAGCCCGTGCTGGACGCGAACGGAAAGCCGAAGGTCCGGCTGGTCAAGTTCGTTATGCCGATGGAGGTAAAGACGGTTCAGGATGCCGTGACCGTTTCCTATGCCGCCATCGACGCAGGGCATTCCGTCGATATGGGTTACATGCAGGTCAACAGCATGAACCTGAAATGGCTTGGCTACACGGTCGAAGACATGTTCGTGCCCTGCAAGAACGTCGCCGCCGGCGCCCGTGTGCTCACCGCCTTCTACTCCCGCGCCCTGAAAGAGTACGCGCCCGGCCAACCCGCATTGCGGGCGGCCCTGTCGGCCTACAACACGGGCGATTTCGAGAAGGGTTTCTTCAATGGCTACTTGGCCCGCTACGGCATCGGGTCGGCCAGCGCTGACGCCCTTCCGCCTGTCCCTGCGATCAATCCATTCACGGCGGGAACCGCCGTGTTCTCCCGCAGTRCCCAGCAATCCCAGCCCAAGGAGGCACCAATGCAAGCGAACAATACCGACACCACCACCACCCGCGCCGCCCCGGTCGTGAGCCGTTCGCCCGACGACGGCAGCACCCCCGGCGTGCAGATCGAGCATACCCCCGACCAAGCCGAAGCTTTCGGCGCCTTCGAAGAAACCGCGATCAGCGAGGGCGACGCATGGGAGGCCAATGCGGACATAGCCGACGATAACGCAACCGCCGTCGTGGTCGGCGGCCGCAACGTCCGCCAGTCCGTAAGCCTGACTTCGACCACCCCGACCAACGTCCCGGCCGCATCGGGAGACGGTGAATAATCATGAAAAAAGACTACGCAGAAGAAGTCGCGGCGCGGATCATCGAACAACTTTCCCAAGGGACCGCGCCATGGCAAAAGCCCTGGAAACCCGGCGAACTCCGGACCCCCTACAACCCCACGACCGGCAAGGAATATCAGGGGTTCAACTCGCTGTGGCTCAGCATGCAGGGCCGCAGCGATCCTCGCTGGCTCACCTACAATCAGGCGGCCGACGCCGGCGCGCAGGTTCGCAAGGGCAGCAAGGGCACCGTTATCGTCTACTGGAAATTCCGCGAGGAACGGAAGCAGGTGGACGCCGCCGRCAATCCCGTGCTGGATGAGAACGGCAAACAGAAGACGATCACCGTCGAGCTGGAGCGCCCGCGCTCTTTCTCTGCCGTCGTCTTCAACGCCGAACAGATCGACGGCTTGCCGCCGCTGGAAGCCAAGACCACGGCACCCGAGCCCGAACGTCATGCCCGCGCCGAAACCGTTCTTGCGAACTCCGGCGCCGTGATCAACCACATTGAGGGCGACCGCGCCTTTTACCGGCCGTCAACGGATTCGATCACGCTGCCGCTGCGCAACCAGTTCCACAGCGCTGACAGCTACTATGCGACCGCGCTGCATGAACTCGGGCACYGGACCGGCCATCCGACGCGCCTCGACCGCGATCTTGGCCACCCCTTCGGCTCGGAAGGCTACGCCCGCGAAGAACTCCRAGCCGAAATCGCGTCGCTGATGATCGGTGAAAAACTGGAAATCGGTCATGATCCGGGCCAGCACGTTGCCTATGTCGGCTCGTGGATCAAGGCTCTGCAAGAAGATCCGAAAGAGATTTTCCGGGCCGCGTCGGACGCTCAGAAGATCGCGAACATGGTCATGGGCTTCGAGCTGGAGCAAATGAAAATGCAGACCGTCGAGCGTCAGCAGCAGCCGGAGCAGCAGCCCGCGCCGGTGCCTGTCGCATGGCGTTACGAGGCGTGCCGGGTGTTCGATGAAGAAATGGCGGTAGCCACCGGGAACCCGGACTATGACAGGGCGCGGCGCCTTGCACGGGAGCTTAACCATTACGAGGAAATGAGCTTTGAACCTTCCCCCGAGGAACAAGCATTGCTCGCGGAGCGCAAGCCCGATTTGGACGAGGCGGCGCAGTGGATACATGAAAACGTCCTGCTAAACCCGGTCGTAAAAGAACGGGTCTACGAAACGGTACGGGACTTGGGGAGAGATACAGGCGATCCCGCGATAGACAAAGAGCGGCATGACTATCTCGCGGAAATGGAAGCGAAGCAGAAAGTCTCCCCGGCCGAGCGCGATGACGCCCCGGCTCAATCCGTCCCCTCTCAGGAGAAGGAGCAAGTGAACAAGCCCGAATTCAGTTTCGACAGCTTCGTTATCGGCGTTACCGACAAGCTCGACGGCCCGCGCCGCATCCTCAGCAAGCACCAGTATCTTGACGAGGCGGTGGACGCCCTCAAGGAGGTAAACCCCACGCTCGCACCTCAGCTTTACCTCAAGCCGAGCGGGGACCGTACCTTTGACCGCCGTATCACCCAACGTCCGGACTTCAACGAACCTGCTACCCGCTTCGACCCGGCGCACTCCCCGCTCGTTTACGGCGACTGGATCGGAGAAACCCATCAGTTCGTGAGCATCGTCCCCGGCATGACCGAAATGTTGGCAGCCGAACCGGGTTCTTCACGTGAAACGCTCGAAACGACCGTGATGCGCGGCATCGAGGCATACGCCAACACCTACTACAAGGRCATGGAACCTCCCGCCACGGCGCCGGTTCTCTCTGACGAACTGCCGGAGCTGGTTGTTACCGCCCGAGACGGCACGACCGGCCCGCGCAGCGTCATCGCCACCCCCGCAAGCCTCACCGAAGCGCTTGCCGTGATGGAACGGCGCTCCGCCAACGACGCGCCTGACCTGCGCTTGCGGCCGAGGGGTGATACCACCTATGAAACCCGGCTGAACGAACCGGTTGATGCCAGCACCGAGGCGGGCCGCGCCGCTGTACTGCGTGACCCGGCCAAGTACACGCTCATTTCGGGCGAGTGGCTTCGCGACGGCGCCGACCATGAATATCGGTCGCACATCCCAAGCATTCAGGCTTTCTTGCGCGGCTCAGCCGAGCAACGCCAGCAACTGGAGTATGAAGCGGGGCCTGATGTGTACGAAGTACAGAGCGCCTTTGCCCAGCAGCAGCCCGCCCCGGATTTCGTGGATCAGTCCGCRCAGCCTCTCGTGCGCCATGAAGCCCCCACCACTCAGCACGAAGAAGACTGGCTTTTGTCGCAGCTTGAGCGCGGAACTATGGATAGGGTTCTGCAAAAGGCCACTCCGGTCCAAATCGAGCGGATGCAAGCGGTTCTTGACCAGATGTTGCCCCTCAATACGCAAAATGAGTTCTGGAGCCGCCATTCCCTTCCGGATGACGTCGATACGCTCGACGCAAAGATAGTCGCCGCATTGGAGTCCGTGGAGAACGCCGCCGGCCGTCAACAGGCTCCGGAGGCTGACGAAAAGCCGGACGTGCCGATTGGCCGCACCTACCTCGCCGTCCCGTTCAAGGAAAAGGACGAGGCGAAGAAGCTTGGCGCGAAGTGGGATAAGGACGCCAAGGCATGGTATGCCCCGGAAGGAGTTGATGTTGCTAAATCGGGCCTTGCCCGCTGGAACGACAACGGCCCGAATGTCGTCAAGGTCGAGCCCAACAAGGAAAGACCAGAGCGTGAATTCGCGAACGCTATCCGCGCTGCCGGTCTGGAACTGGACGGCGACGCCATCATGGACGGCGAGATTCACCGGTGCAAGATCGCGGGCGACAAGGGTTCCGAAAGAGGCGGAGCCTATGCGGGGCATCTGAAAGGCGTCACCCCCGGCGGCTATATCAAGAACCACCGCACGAAAGAGGTGATCCACTGGCGGCCAGAGGGCGCTGTCGAAGCGCTGACCTCTGAGCAGAAGGCCGCCGCAGCCGCCGAGGCTGCGCAGGATCGCGCGAACCGCGAAGCAGCGACAGCGCAGCAGTACGCGGCGACCAAGGCCGCCGCGTATGCCCTGTGGAACGAGGCGCCCGAAGCGACCGAGAAGAACGCCTACTGCAAGATCAAAGGCATCACCAACCCCGGCGCCTTGGGCTTGCGCGAAGTTCCGGCCACAGTCAGCCCTGAAACCGCAGCCTTGGGGATCAAGATCGCCAAGACCGCGCCCGAGGCCAAGGCGATGCGCGAAGCCGATCCGAAAGCCCGCGTGTTCAAGGCCGGCGACCTGCTCATTGCCTTGCGCGATACCGACGGTGAAATCTGGTCCCTGCAAAGCGTTAACCCCTACTTCAAGAGCTTCATGAAGGAAGGGCGCAAGCACGGACTGTTTACCGTCGCCGGCCTGCCGGAAGGTGTTCAGCAGAAGGACGCTATGCGCGCCCTTGCTGCCGACTCTTCCCCTTTGGTGTTCGCCGAAGGCTTCGCAACCAGTGTCGCGATCAGCCGGGCCATCGGACAGYCGGTGGTCGTCACCTTCGACAGCGGCAACTTGTCTTCTGTGATCCGGGAAGTCGGGGCGAAGCTTCCCGAGAAACAGAAGCTGATCGGCGCGGACAACGACCATGAAGCCCCGTTGAAAATCCAGAGCAACGGCAAGCCCGGCCTCAACGTCGGCATGGAGAGCGCCAAGGCCGCCGCGAAGGAGCATGGCGCCGGCGTCTTCGCGCCTGAGTTCAAGGAGGCCGACAAAGGCTTGAGCGATTGGGACGACTACGAGCGCGCCCATGGTTCCGACGCCATGCGCCGGCATCTGGCCGAACAGTTGGCCGTCGCCAAGGTCGAGGCAGGCATTACCGCCGAGCGGATCACCACGCTTGCGCGTGAGCGCGACGCCGAGGCCCGCAACGATCCGACCACTAGTGCGGACGACGCAATGGTGGCCAGCGAGCGGGCAAAAGCCGCCGAGCTGATGGCCAACAGCACGGCGCAGGCCAGTGAAATCAAGAGCAAGGTCGCTGATGGCCTTGTGAGCGATCCGAAGGCCGCCCGCTCGCAGTCCGCCACCTTGGCCGGCGTTGAGCGTTCGGCGGCCAAGATGAAAGAGACGGAGAAGCAGGAGCGGGAAACTGTCCTGCATCACGCCGACGACGCGGCGACGGAGGTTTCTTGGAAGAAGCTGCCGAAAGAGGTTCGCCAAGCCAAGGAACAAGCCGTGCGGGAAGGCCGCGACGTGACCTTGCCGAACGATGCGCCGGCCAAGCTGCGCCAACTGGCCGGGCTCGAAACGCCGAAGCCGCGCCGTAGCGCGGGCCTCGACGCGGGCCTGTAGTCCCTTCCAACCACAACCATGACGACAAGGGCGGGCCGGTTTGCCGGCCCGCTTCGCCTAAGGAGGCGAAATACATGACCACCCTCATTATCGTTGAGTCCCCCGGCAAGATAAGCAGCATCAGGTCTTACGTTGGGGCCGGTTACGTTGTGRAAGCCAGTATCGGTCACGTCCGCGACCTGCCGCCCAAGGACATAGGCATCGACCGGTCAACGTATCAAATGACCTATTTCGCCACCGAACGCGGTCGGCGCGTTCTGGCCGAATTGAAACAGGCCGTGGCTGCCGCGGATAACGTCATTCTCGCGACCGACGACGACCGCGAAGGGGAGGCTATTTCTTGSCATCTGGCCGATGCCTTGAAGCTCAAAGACCCTGCGCGAGCCAAGTTCACCTCCATTACGAAAGAAAAGGTCGTGGAGGGAGTACGCAACCCCGGCAGAATCGACCRCTCCTTGGTTCGCGCTCAGGAAGCCCGCCGGGCGCTCGACCGCATCGTAGGATGGGAGGTTAGCCCGGTCCTGTCCGACCGGGCCGGTCAGAACCTGTCCGCCGGCCGCGTCCAGTCCGTCGCGGTTCGCCTCGTCGTGGACCTCGAACGCGAGATTTCCGCCTTCCAATCCACGCAGCACTATGGTGCCGAGCTGTCCTTCAATATCAACGACGAGACGAGCTGGAAAGCTCAGTGGGATACCAAGCCTCACATCAAGGACGGCGAAACCTACATGCTCGACCAGACCTTGGCCGAGCGCGTGGCCGCTGTCCGCGACGTGTCGGTGAAAGGCTTCGAGGACACCAAAAAGGCGAGGGCGCCGGGCTCTCCATTCACCACCTC
The DNA here is from genome assembly GCF_001854865.1 of Rhizobium sp. LCM 4573. Lineage (GTDB taxonomy): Bacteria > Pseudomonadota > Alphaproteobacteria > Rhizobiales > Rhizobiaceae > Neorhizobium. Next base: position 7,969 of record NZ_MDDW01000016.1, read on the forward strand.
CACCATGCAACAGGCCGCCGGCCATCGGCTGAAAATGGGCGTGAAGAAGGCCATGGACGCGGCCCAGCGGCTGTATGAGCTGGGGGCGATCACCTATCACCGCACCGACTCCCCGAATATCGATCCCGCCGGCGTTGCGAACATCATCGAATACGCCGCCGGCGCCGGGCTCCCGCTCGCGCCCAAGCCGCGTACTTGGCAGGCGAAAGAAGGCGCCCARCAAGGCCACGAAGCCATCAGACCGACCAATGCCGCCGTGCTGGAAGCTGGCGAGGACGAAGCACAGCGGGCACTCTACAGACTGATATGGCAACGTGCCGTTGCTTCCCAGCTTGCCGACGCCCTCTATGCGGTTCGCACGGCTACGCTAGCCGGCACGGTCCCCGCGACCGGCGATGCCGACAGCTTGCCCGTGACCTTCATCGCCAAGGGAAAGACGCTGATCAGCGACGGATGGCTTTCCGTCTATGGCGACAACGAGGACGAGGCAGAGGCCAAAGGCAAGGATAAGGGCGACGCCACCGAATCGAACAACCCGATTCCGACGCTCGCTCAGGGTGACGCGCTGACGGCCAGCGCTGGCCGCGTCCTGTCCAAGCAGACCAAGCCGCCGGCGCGCTACAAGGAGCCGACCCTTGTTGCCGAGCTGGAGCGCAAAGGCATCGGGCGTCCCTCGACCTATGCCGCGATTGTCGAGAACATCAAGGGTCGAGGCTATGTCTCGATTGATAAAAGCGGCTTCATGCGCCCCGAGAAGCTGGGCGAAACCGTTCGAGACGCCCTTGTCGGCCGGTTTTCCTTCATGGAATACGACTACACCCGGTCGGTCGAAGAGGACTTCGACAAGATCGCGAGCGGCAAGGYCGACTTCGCTGCTGTCGTGTCGACATGCTGGGAGTCCATTGAAACCGAGCTTGCAGCGCTGAAATCGCTCAACATTGCCCCGGCGCATCCGTGCCCCGAATGTGGCAAGGCCATGCGCCGGCGCCCCGGCAAGCACGGCTTTTTCTGGAGTTGCAGCGGTTATCCCGCCTGCACTGTCACCGCCCCCGACRCCAAGGGCAAGCCCGGCGAGCGGAAGGCCCCGCCGGCGCCGACCGGCATTGACTGCCCGAAGTGCGGCAAGGAACTCGCCCGCCGCCAAGGCATGACGAAGGCGAAGAAGGTCGGCGGCGTCCTCGTCAAACCGAAGCCCTACGACTTCTATTCCTGCACCGGCTATCCGAAGTGCGACGCCACCTACAAGACCGGCGCCGATGGAAAGCCGATCCTGACCCAAGCGGGCTAACCCGCGTCACAGCAAAAGGAGAAACACCCGATGAATATCTTCATCTTCGATGGCCGCCTTGCAGCCGCTCCCGAACTGAAAACCCACGGCGAGACGAACGTGCTGCGCTTCCGCCTGATCCGCAACGAGTACGCCGGCAAGGACAAAGAAACGGGCAAGCGGATCGAAAAACAAGTGAGCATCCCCTTCACCRCCTTCGGGGCGAGGGCGGAACTGATCGCCAAGAACTGCATGATTGGCGACCAGCTCATAGTCCACGCCACCATCAGCAACAACAACTTCACCGACAGCAATCAGGTCGAGCGCTACGACTACAATTTCGAGGTGGAGCAGGTCGATTTCGGCGCGCCCGGCGCTGAGAAGCGCAAGAAGCTGGCCGAGGGTATGATTTCCTCGTAACTCAACGACGTGCAGTAGAACCAAAGGCCGGGCTCTCCCCGGCCTTTCTTTTGGTGCCCACTACGCCGGTTCCGGCCGGCGCAGCAGGATGAACATCGAGACGACGAGCAGTCCGGCCCCCAACAATGCCGGCGCCGACAGACGCTCCCCGAATACCGCCATCGCAAGAACGGTCGCCGTCAGGGGTTCTATCAGGGCCAGAACGCTTGCCGGCGTTGCCGCCGTGTCCCGCATTCCCCGGAAATACAGGACATAGGCGAGCGCCGTCGGGATCAGTCCGATGTAGAGCAGGGAGCCCCACACCGATGGCGGCCATGCGCTCATCGCTACGCCAGAGGCCAGCGCGAACGGCGCGAGCGCAACCGCTCCAGCGCCGAAGCCTACGACGATGATCTTGCCCGGATCATGATGGGCTAATGACCGGCTGCACAGCACAAAGACGGAGTAGGCGAGGGCGGCACCCRCCGCCCACAGGATGCCGGCCGCGTTCGCGGCATCAGACGGGACACCGACAAGCAAGCCAGCGCCGACAAGGCCGATGGCCAAGGCAATCGCAATCCGTCGGGTCATCGCCTCGCCCAAGACGAAGACCGCAGCGATCCCGACCAAGATCGGGGCCGCGCAGATGGTTACGAGGCTCGCCAGAGCCACACCTATCTCCGCAACGGCCTTGAAGTAGAAAACTTGATATAGGGCCATTGCCGCGCCCAATCCGGCCACGCGCAGATAGTCCTTGCCCGGAAAGCGGAACGTCTTCGCCCCAAGTCTCCACCAGCACCATGCACCAAGGAGGGGGACGGCAAGCGCAAGGCGGAAAAAACCGACCACAAGCGGGGGAACGTCCTCGATCCCATACAGCACCTTGGAGGCGATCCCTACCGTTCCCCATAGCATGGCCGCGATGCACACGAGCATCGGGCCGAAGGCGCTTCCAGCAGTGTTTTTCTTCATTCCCCGACCCCCGGCGAACGCCACAGTGACAAAATGACGGCCCTGCCGGAGCAAGGCCGCCGCCTGAAAAACGAGCAGCAACTATTCCGGTTTGGCTGGCGGTCGCTTTGCTCGCGGCACGGTGGCCGCGATTTCTTCCAACGACCTGTTCGTGGTAGGCACGCCCAAGAACAGTACCGCAGCAGCGCCGACGAGAAGCGTGACAGTCGTTGCGCTGAACACCCCGGCAAAACCAAGAATAGGATATAGCCACCCTACAAGGATCGGGGCGATGATCGCGCCGATCCTGCCGATTGAAGACGCCGCGCCCGTTCCCGTGGCCCGCAGATTGGTCGGGTAGACTTCCGGCGTGTAGGCATACACCCCGGCATAGGTTCCATTCATGAAGAACGAAAGCAGGATGCCCGCAACCATTATCTGATTGTCGTTTTCGGACATAGCGAGCCCGAACGCCGCAATCGCGGCCAGCACCGTGTAAGCGACAATTGTCGCCTGCCGGCCGATTTTTTCATTCATGTAGGCCGCCGAAAAGAAGCCCGGTATTTGTGCCAAGTACATTGCCAGCGAGTAGCCGAAACTCTTAGTTATGGTCATGCCGTTCTCTACGAGAAGGCTCGGAATCCAAGTAAAAAACGAGTAGTAGCAGAACGTTAGCGTCGTCCACAAAAGCCAGCACATCAGCGTCGTCTTCGCCAATCCGGGCGACCACAGCGCTTTCAGCTTGCCGGCAGCCGATTCTTTCGCGGCAGTGCCTGCCGGCTCATTGGCAAACGTCGTCGCTATCGGGCTTGGAAATCCGCTTTTGCTCTCCATCTTCGAGACGACTTCGTTCGCTTCGGCGTGGCGGCCGACGCTGATAAGCCACCGAGGCGACTCGGGCAGTGAGCGCCGCCACCACAAGAGCATCAGGATCGGCAAGCCGGTCCCGGCCAAGACGTAGCGCCATGCGCTGTCAAAGGCTGGAACCGCGAAATAGCCGAGAAGGGCGGCACCAACGAAACCGAATGAAAAGAATCCGGTTAGGGCTCCGACGAACTTTCCCCTGTAGCGCTTAGCAACGAACTCGCTCAGGAACGGAGCAATAATTGCCGCTTCCGCACCGCAACCAGCACCGGCAAATACCCGCCAAGCAAGAAACAATGTCCAATCGGTGGAGAGCRCACTTCCGACCGAGGCGACGCAATAGAAAATGAGCGCGTACATCATCACCGCTCGGCGGCCGATCAAGTCACCGAGAAGACCCGCCCCCATTGCGCCTGCGAAATAGCCGACAAAGGTTGCACTTCCGAGAAAGCCAACCTCAATTGAAGTTAGTTCCCAAAGCGGCTTTAGAATTGGAAGGACGAAAGCAATAATTGCTACGTCGAGTCCTTCAAAAGCGAACCCAAGTCCGCCAATGAATAAGAGATTTAGGTGAAATCGTGAGAATGGCAGGCGTTCTATGCGGTCAGTTATATTATTCCACGCAACATCAGACACTTGGCTTACTCCCTCCCTAGATGGCCAGCAAGTCCGTTAGATGGCGCTATTCATTTTTCACCAGTCGCCCGGCCTTGATGATTTTGCGAATTCGGTTCTCGTTCGTGAGGATGGCAAGGTCGTCGAGCGGGTTGCCCTCGACGGCGATCAGATCGGCATGCGCGCCCGGCACCAGTGCGCCAATCTGCCCTTCCATGCCGAGGACACGGGCGGCATCCGCCGTGGCGGATCGGATGACTTCGTGTGGCCTCAACACCCGGCCGCGCAGCACGAATTCTTCTGACTGGTGCCCGTGCATTTCTCCCAGCAGATCGGAGCCGTAGCCCATGACCACGCCGGCATCCCGAAGCGTTTCAAGAGCGGCCAGCCCGGCATCGAGAACGAACCCGACCTTTTCGAGCGATTCCGCCGACATGCCGTATCGGGCGCCATCCCGCGCAACCACGGCATAAGTGATGTTGGTCGGCACAACGACCGCGCCGGCCTCGCGCACCCGCGCAGCAGTGTCGGACTTGATCAAGTTTCCATGCTCGATTGAGCGCACGCCGCAATCGAGCGCCCGCGCTATCGCTTCGTCGGTATAGAGATGAGCCGCGACGTAGGTATGCTGGTTCGCCGCTTCCTCGACGGCGGCCCGCAATTCGCCGGAGCTGAAAGCCAGCGCGTCAATCGGGTCTGTCGGGGACGACACGCCACCATTGGCCATTACCTTGATGAACGCGGCCCCTGCCTTCAACTCTTCCCGGGCCGCCCGCCGTACAGCATCTACGCCGTCGCAGATGCGCCCCAACGCGCCGAGCTGGTCAGGATAGTGATCGACCGACCGCCGATTGGCCCTGTCTCTGTAATCGGTGTGCCCGCCCGTTTGGGATAGAGCCTTGCCGCAGATCACCAGACGCGGACCCTGAATTAACCCGCTGTCGAGCGCGGTCACTAGGCCATGATCCGCTCCCCCAAGGTCGCGCACCGTYGTGAAGCCGCGCATGAGCATGCCGCGCATAATCTGTCCGGCCGCCAGTGCGACATAGGAGTTAGGCAGTTCGGCATTTCGCCCGAGATTCGCCGTCGCGGCGATGACGTGAACATGGCAGTCGATCAGACCGGGAAGAACGGTCAGGCCCGCAAGGTCAATGTCATTGTCAGATCGCCCTGGGAGAGACTTTCCGACCTCGACCACCTTCCCGTCGGAAAATCTAATATCTACTGGCTCGTGACGTTCTTCCGTAAGCCCGTCAACAATGGCCGCGTTCCGAATAAACATTGTCCTCACTCCGGATATCGCGCACAGGTGCGCCCGATTGCATCACATGCCTCGCGGAGAGACTTTTTTCTTCMAGAAGGAGATCATTTCTTCGAAGTAAGCGGCGTCATTTCTGAAAACCGTCTGCGCCATCATTCCACGGATGAAACACATGGTCGCATTGAGCATGACGCTAGCTGTTTGGGGATCGAGGCCGAGCGGCAGAGAGACGCTTTCCCACACCTCGTTCAATGAACGATGAAACTCTTTGGCTGTCGGCCCGATCTTTCTTCTAAATTCGTCGTTGTGGCGAGTTTCCGGCAGATATTCGAGCGTGACGTAATAAAGGCCGTCGCTCATTAAATCCCACAGGAAATCAATTAGATCGTCGAGCGTCGTCTCTGGTGGATTTATCCGGGCAGAGAAGGAATTGATTTTTGCTATCGCCCCTTCGAGCTGATGCTTGATCGAGGCTGCAACTATGTCTTCTTTCGACTCGAAGTGATGTGTCAGGGCTCCCCGTGACACTCCCGCTTCAACCGCAATATCTGCTGTTGTGAGGCGGTTATAGCCCTTTGAAAGCAGCAGTTTAATTGTGGATTCCATGAGAGCCCGGCGCGTCTCCGCACGTCGTTCTTCCTGTGTCCTTGGTTTCACGTCGAACACTCCACCTGAATTCCGGGCAACTTCTCAGGCGCAGACATAGCGTCAAAAAAACAAACAAACAAGCCGGTATGTTTGTTTTTTGCAAATAGAAAGGCCGGAGCAATCGCATGCCCCGGCCTTTGTTATCTCCCTCCTAGAGGGATCACTTCGCGGTCATTTCGGCTTTAGCGGCGATGCCGTTCCAAAGGCCCGCGATCAGCTCCAGATGGGCATTGTACCCTTCCAGCACTTCACTCAGRCCCTCCCCGTTCGGCATGAACTGTTCCACGCCTTTCAGGGACTCCACCTTGTGGTCTTTTTCGGCGGCGCCGATGTGAGCGTAAAAATACTCACAGTCCTCGTGGAACTCGTCTTCATCGTTCCAGAGGCTGGCGTAGTTCCGTGCCCCTTCGTACAGCTTGCGGAGCATGGTGTATGCCTGCCATTCCAGCGCGAGTTGAGCGCCGGCGGCCTTGCGCCGGTTCTGGTCGCAGTAAAGAGCGGCTTCGCCGTGGATCAGCGCCTTCGTCGAGTCGAGAGGCGCAGGCGCTTGCAGGGCCGCCAGAATGGCGCCTTCGTTACCCATGCGCCGCCCGAGGGCGAGAAAGAACGAGTCCAGAAGCACCGAATGAGCTTTGGTCGGATCGCCATAGCCCAGCTCCGAATGGAGCGTCTTTGCGAACTCCACCTTGGCGTCGATTTCCTTCGTCGTGCCGACCAAGGTCGCGAGGCAGTCGGGGAACGACCTCACCCACGCGGAGTAGTTTTCCGCGAAGACCTCCAACTGGCGAGGCGTGAGCTGACCCCCCAACCATGCGTCGTAGAACGCATTGTTGACCGCCGGGTTCTGGCGGATGGTGCTCAAGGTTTCTTGTAGCGCAGTCATAGATTATCTCCAGTCAGCGCACCGTCTAAGCACTTACCCTGATGGATAGGCGCCGCGATGCCGTAGCAAGCGTAGACCACTTCCGTCCGCACCACAGATTTTGCCGACGCAAAACCTTGACGCAGGTCAATACAATCGTCTCAAGGCGTAACAGAATGGCCGGCCCAGCCCCGCATAATCCACGGTCTRCCAGCCTATTCACCTACCTTGCACTATCGGAATTATGGTCAATACTATGGGGCTTAACGCAGTAAATATTCGTAATCTCATTTAGATTTGCTGTGACACCACAGCAAAAAGCGGAAGCCGACGAAGATCGGGTTCCTTTTCATTAACCGATGTAATTGAGGTAATTAGCAATGGGTTCTACCTATACTGTCTGCTATTGCATTTCCCCCGGCCGCCGGTGCAAATCGCGAGGCTTGGACAAGCAGCATGAACACTTCGACGAAGCCCACTGGAACGAAATCAAGGGCAACCTCGAAGCGTACATGCGCGACGATGTGTGCGTGCCCTATGCCGATCAGGCCGTCRCTGTCGATGCCGAGCTGGAACGCAATCTGTTCGCCTACGTCTCCGCGATTGCAGAGATGCGAAAGACCGATCCGACCAGCATCGACACCTTCGCGCCGGTTCTGACGGGCCTGCAACGTAGCAACGCATTCGTACTGAATTACGGTCTGCGCGTYCTGGACACCAAAAACGGCGTCCCGGCCTCCGGCGAAGCTGGCCCCAGCTTCGAAGAAGTGCCGGCCGAAAACCAGTATGTCGAAATGGCGAAGGTGCTGGCCGCTTCCGCTCAACGCGCCGCGCACGAACTGCGTGAAAGTATCCGGCTCAACGATCCGCTCTACACCTTGCACCATCAGGCGCTGCTCTACGACCTCGCGCAGGAAATGACGCGCTTGGCCATCGAGTCCACCGTCGTGGTAACGGAAAAGCTACTGCAAGAAGAGCACCCGCACCGTCAGCTTCTGGAAGAGAAGTGGGAGCGCGACGGCATATAACAATGCAACATCGTGAGTAAGTGATGTAATTAAGGGCGATCAGAGTTTAACTTTGGTCGCCCTTTTTCTTATTAAGTTAGTTGCAGACCTTAAGACACTTGCCGCCCGAAAAATGCCTCATACCGCCGCCACGTTATTACCGTTAAACCTGACCAAAGGAAATGACTATGAAGATTGCTGTTAGCGGCTTGCTGATCGCGAGCTTGGCAGTTCCCGCCTTCGCACAAAGCCCTTCGAAAGCGTTTGACGAAGCGGCTTGGTCGGCAGAGTTCAAGGCGGCCGACAAGGACGGTGACGGGARGCTCAGCAAGGACGAGGCCCTAGCCGCCAATCCGAATCTTGGCGACCAATTCAAAGTCATCGATGCGAACGGCGACGGATTTATTTCACCGGACGAAGACAAGGCGATGCTTAACAAGGGTGGCTAATCCCGTCTGTCCAGTTAGCAAACCGCACAGAGAAGCCGGGAGTAGCCCGGCTTTTCGATTCAGCACCAAAAGGAAGGGTTATCCGGCCTTATGCTGGAGCACCGCCGGTTCTTCCGGCTCGATCCGGACGGGCACCCCTAGCAGCTTCTCCAGCTTGGCCCGCTGATCGTCTCCGGCCGCGCTGCCCGGCTTGACTGCAATCACAACTTCGCCGGTCCTTTCATCGACGTGGCGCCCGTGAGCCGTCGGCAGCACATCGCTTATGGCCGCCTCGTTCTGCTCCAGAGCATCAGAAAGGGCCTTGTAGGAGTGTTCGGCTCCGACGCGGAAAATCACATTCACCTGGTGCTTTCCGAGCTGGTGAGCTTCCGGCTTCACCGGCTGATCGCCAGTCAGCCTCACCACCAGCACATCGGGCGCATGCTCGAAAATTCCGGCCAGCCGATCCGAATAGGTTGCCCGCAGCCGCTCGACGAGCGGCCCGGTATCCGCCGCGCTCTCCATGACAGCCCCCGTGTAACCGTCCGGCAGGTTCGCCGGACGCGGCGCATCAGTTGCAAACGCAGGGCCAGCCACAAGGCCCACTAACGCGAAAACACAAAACGACTTCATTCCCAATAACCCTTCAAAAAAAACGGCCAAGCCCACCAAGCAGAGGACTTGACCGTTCTCGCCCGACAGTGGGGCAACTCTAGGGCGGGATCAGTAGAGCAGATTCAGCCCGAGGTCAGAGTAAGCATAGTCGGTGCTGGTGTACCAGCACGCGCCTACGCCGCTTGCAGCGCCGGCGAAGTGAATGYCGGCCGCAAGGGTGCCGACGGTGAACCATGGACCACCGCTGTCTCCACCCACACAGCGGACGTTCGACCCGCCAACGCGCACGAACGTCGCATTGCAGGGAGCCGTATAAGACGGGCCGCAGATCGAGCCGGGGCTTGAATAAACGGTGTGGATGGTTCCGCAGGAGTAGCCGGAGTTTTTGCCGTAATGGCAGAAGCTGGAGCCGACCGTTGTTGCGGCCTGACTACGGCGGCCCGTGACCTGCCGCCATGCGTCAGCGTAGAACCACGGGCCGAAGGTGACCCCCGTCGAACCGGTGTACCAGAGCAGATCGGCATTCGCGTTCTTCACCCAGCCCTGTTGACCGAGGGTCGCTGTTGCGCCGTCGATACCGGTGTAGGTGTCGATGCCGGTCGAGGTCTGACAATGCCCGGCCGTCAAAACGCCGTGCAGCCCGGAAGCGGCGTGATTGACGGTGAACCCGGTCGTGCAACCGTCGGCCAAAGTGCCGCTACCGAATACGGCATTGACTACCGCTGGCTCGGCCGCCTCGATCCGAACGGGGACGCCCAAGGATTGTTGAGCTTGGGCCTTGTAGTCGCCGGCCTGAGCTTTCTTGTTGTCCGGCTTGACCTCGATCACCAGTTCACCCGTGCGCTCATCGACATAACCGCCGTGCGAGCCCGGCAGGCGTCCCGCCAACTCCCCTTGCGTCGCCACTTTCAGAGCGCCGATCAGGGACTTGAGCGTATGAGCRGCGCCGGTCTGGAACTCGACCGCCAAGGTATCGTCACCGAACTGGTGAGATTGYGGTGCAACCGGATCAGTCCCGGTCAGGCGCACCACCAGTCGATGCGCGGGATCGTGCTCGATGTAGATGCCGGCGAGGCGATCCTTGTAGCGTTCCCGCAGGTTCTCGACGATGCCGGCTGACTGAGCTTCCACGTTGATGATGCTGCGCGCCCGCTCAGGCGATACGTTCAGGGCCTTGGCGAGAGCATCGACGTCGGCCGCGACGGCCTGCTCCGTGGTCAGCATCTGGTCCGGCTGGCCGGGTTTAGCGAACGTGCCTTCGTCTCCTTTCTCAGCCGCGAGAGCAGCAGACGAAAGAAAAGCCGCAACGATGGCGGCCTGCAAACACGTAGTTTTGAACGTCATTTCTTAGTCCTCGAAATGTAGTGAGACGGAAATCTCCTTTCTGTTTCGCCCCTTACCGGCGGCGCCAATGAGTATAGATCATGCCCCGAACGAGGCATGATCTAGGACAATAAATCCGTGCAACGCAGAGGGCTCGCCTTTGGTGCTATCACCAGTCTCAGTTGTCATCGAATAGCGGAGAGACTGCCGTCAGAAGCCCCGCGATGAAGGTGATCCCACCCAGCACAATGATCAGGGGCTTTTCTGGCTCATAGAAAAATTCATTTCCGATAGCCGCCATGAGAATGCCTGAGAGCATCACCAGTGCGCCGATGGGCATGGTTCTCGACAGTCTTTTCATACGTATTCCTCCCCGGCGTTGGCCGRCATCATAGGGGCGGCGTTGCAGTCTCCCTCGCCGCACAGCAGTTTGAGTTTCGGTTTGCCCCATGYGTTGGCGCCACATTCCGGGCAGGTGAATTTCACGCGGTTCGACTTGTCCGCCTCTTTCGGTTGCAGAACATCACCGAGCGTTTCGGCCAGCACCGCGAGCGCCGCCTCTCTATCGGAATCATCGTCGTCGTTATCGAAAGCGTCAGCACCAAAGGAATCGAATTCGTCGCTATCGTCGGTGTCCACCCCCGCGAAAGATTGCACVCTCGGCCCAACACTCCCTTGGCTGAGCAGCATCGCAACGGGCGACGTTGCCGGCGGGAACCGGTCGAGCCAAGAAATGAAAAAACCGCGTTCATCCAGCTCGGCGGTAGCCTGCAAGAACAAGCCTCCCTTGATGGCGTAGTCGGCCATCTTTTCGCCAGTCCGCTTGCCGCCGGGGCGGCCGGTGCTGGACGGCATGAGGCCGATGCTCTCCATTTTGTCGGCCCATTCCTTGTTGTGATATCCCCGCCGGCCGGGCTTCCCAAAATGGAACTGCCACAGATGCGCCATTTCATGGACGAGCGTCTGCATGATTTCGAGCGGCGGGATGACGCCGAAGTAAGACGGGTTCATGGCTATCTCGTCCGTCTTGCTCTTGTCCTTGCGATGCACGAACCGTTCCGGCGAAAAATAGCCGTAGGTCCGCTTTTCGCGTTGCATAGTGATCAAGCAGAACGGCAAGGCCCCGTCGAACAGTGCTTCATTGTAGTGGTCGTAGGCTTCTTGCAGCTCGGCATAGGCTTGCAGGGTCGGATTCACGGCTCAAACCCCGGCCGAGGCATCCCGAGGCATTGCGGCGTGTACTCCACCGCGTCGCGGGTTGCGGTCAGCGGCCCATTCAGTTGCGAAAACCCTACCTTGTCATCGAATGTCATCGGCCGATTGGCGCCCTTTTCCCAAATCACGCAGCCCGGCGCACTCGGCCACAGATCGACAGCTTTCACCCTCTCCGGCATTTTTGYCGGCCCGGCGCTGGCTGCCCCTTCGACTTCGAAGCATTCACGGGTCAGAACCGCGCCTTGTGTGACGATCCTCTCTTTTGCTCTTTTCGGCTTTTCGCAGCCGGCGACCCACGACTTGAACGTCAGCGAGCTAGCGTTCTTCACCGCCTTGTCGCCCTTCACCGGATGGACAATCAGGCAGGCCGCCGAGAGACGGCTTCCTCTCACCAACGGAGCGATCCGCTTTTGATCGAACACGGTGGAAGCGATCTCTGGCAGGAGGGCTTCATCTGGTAAATCAATGGTGCAGCCCGGCGCGCTTGGGTAGAAGATCACGGCCCGGCTTAGATCAACTTCCGTCAGGGCAAAAACCTGTTTCGCGAAAGCTTTTCGATCCTCTGCGGCCTGTTTGCACTGACCATAAGCGCGCCCGAATTCGCTTTCGGTAATCGGCCCCTCTTTCGAAGAGGCGCCAGAAAGCCGAGCCTCCAGCCAGCTACTCATACAAGGAGAGTCGCGATAGGCAGCTATCCTTTCGGCGCTTACGTTGGGTTCAACGTACTCACCGGAGCTGAACATGAAATCAACGAGCCAGATGAGCCCTACGAGGGCTGCGCCCATGAGCGCGTAGGTCTTGTGGTCGGAGTTTATGAGTTCGTTCACGCATCGTTCCTCTTTCTGGTTTTTGGATTGCACAATCCAATCTTAGGAGACGGGTAGAGAATCGTGCCACTACCGCCTGTCCGAAAAAGGATCGAAAAGCGGACACCGCTGTTTTGTCCGTCTAATGAGCTTTACAGAACATTAGCGGACACTTTACAATAACGGACAGAAAACGGACAGCCAGACCAGAGGGTATGAACATATGAGCAGAGTTAGAGTCGAGGAAGCCTACGCCCCCGGAGCACCCAATCCGGTTTTTGAGGTTTCGGTGGACTACGAAGTAGTCGGATCAGCGAGCAGCCTCAAARGGGCCGAGGCGTTGGCCTGCGTCGTCCGCAGAGCGATTCAGAGAAATCCTCACACTCTTGCRCGTGTGCGGATGATGCTGAAGGACTCCCTGATGGACCTCCGCTTTAAGGACATGTCTTTCAATGCGCGGGAATGGCGCTACGCCGAGCTTAACGGCTTCCTGAGAGGGCTTTTCTATTCGGAATTTCTCAGCGGGGATGAGTGGGAACGACTCTGCGATCTYGCCCATTCAGCACGCGACTATGGCTGGAGCGGGATTCTATTCACTGAGCCCAAGGGAACAGCGTGAAACACGAACACGACAACGACACTATCGATTGGGTTGATGCAGTGACTAACACAATCGGATACGCCCGCGTCTCGACGCAGGAGCAGAACCTAGAAACACAGAAAAAGGCCCTTGAGGCGGCCGGCTGTCATCGCATCTTCACCGAYGTTGCGAGCGGGGCGAAAGACGACCGGCCGGGGCTGGCCGAAGCCATGAACTACTTGCGCAAGGGAGACACCCTTGTGGTTTGGAAGATCGACCGGCTGGGYCGATCGCTCTCCCACTTGGTTCATCTGATCGACGAGCTGGGAAAGCGCGGCGTCGCCTTCAAGTCGCTAACCGACGGCGACATTGATACGACGACTCCGATGGGGCGAATGTGGTATGGAATGGCCGCCATCATGGCGGACTACGAACGATCCTTGATCCGCGAGCGGACCAAGGCCGCTCTAGCGACAGTGAAGAAACGCGGCATCAGCACCGGCCGCAAGCCGGTCATTGATTCTGCTAAGCTGGAGAAGGCCCGCAAGCTCATGGACAAGGAGAGTGGCAAGGGCCTGTCTGTTCGACAGGCCGCCGCCGTCCTGAAAGTCGGAAAGACGGCGCTTTACAAAGCACTGGCCGCTGAGGGCGGTACAGGCAAGGAGGGGTAACGTTGTTCGCGGCTGAAAACCTCTCCGCTCGTTTGGGCCTGTCGCTGGCAGTGTAGCGACTGCGCAGGATCGCAACGCCTGCGGCGTCCGCCACTGCGTTCCGGCCCGTCGGGTGCAATCCCGCTTCATCAGTCGCTTATTCACTTTGCAACAGGCCCCAACAACGAACGGAGAAGCCGCTATGAACCACGCCACCCTCTATTCCATGCTGTTCCGCACCAAAAACGTCAGCGCCGTGCTGTTGAAGTTCGCCTTCTGGCTGTTCCTCGTGCAGTTCGGCTTGACCGCTGCTTTCGCCTACATGGCGAACGCATTCGGGTCCACTGCGGGCCTTGAGCACTACGGCGCCTACGTCAAGCCCGCCGCTTGGCTGGCCRTCATCGTCGTCGCCCGCTGGGCTCTGCCGAAAGCGCTGGACGCCCTGATGAAGCACGTCGCGGCGGCGGGCCGCCGAGCCTGATCGGCTCGACACCAATAGCGAAAGTCAGAACAGGAGAAACACACATGACAACTGTCGCTGATGCGACCTCGATGATGCTGTGCTGGAATCCGGGCACTGCCGACGTGGCTTTGATTCCTTGGCCAGATACTGCAAGGCAAAGCGATCAATACAGAAGCACGTCGCTTGCTTGTTATACACATATCCGAACTGGCAATTTCGAGTATCGAAAAACTACGGTCTTTATCTTGGCGATGACTCTGATCGTTCGGGATAAGTGCCCGGCGGAAGCCGTTCATGAAGCCTTGCTTGGCTTGGCTGAATATCAAGATGGCTGTCCCGACGACATGCCGGGCATCCAGCGATAAGAGCGAATGTAAAAGGCGAAAAGAAAAGGGCCGGTTTCCCGGCCCTTTCTTTTTGCTTCCAGATCGAGCGACTACGCCGCTTCGAGTTCCAGAATATCCAGCAGTTCATCATCATCAGCAAACCAGCCATCCACGCCGAGGCCGGTTTCCTTCTCCAGCAGTCGGCACACCGCAATCGCGGCCTGTTCATTCGGCATCGAGCCGGCCAGTCCGGAACCGTCGCCGGCGCCGTCGAAGGCGGCCCCGATCACTTCGGCCACCTTGGATTGCATATTAGGATCGGTCAGCCACCCGCGCCCGCGCAGCTCTATTTCTGCATCGAGCAGATTGCAGACGCAGAAAGCCGCGTGTTCCGGGTTATTGACGTTCACCGTCGAGTAGGCCGCGACAATGGTCTGCTCGATCTTCTCGCGTAGGGTTTTCACAGGCCGACCCCCTTGCCCTTCACCGAGGGCGAGCGCAGGGCCTGCGCGGGCGCTTCGCGCTCGCTTACGACCTTGCCGCGACCGCTTTCGTAGGAGACGGCATAGACCCGCCCGACGACAGGCTGTTGCCCCTTGTCTTCGAGTTCCTTGAACACGGCGCGGTCGTGCATGACGATGCCCTTGCCGTGAAATTGATAGACCGTCTTGGAATCGATGTGCAGAAGCTGGCCTTCAAAGGCTTGCTGTCGCGGATCGGTCCCCGCTTTCACCGCGTCGGCCAGTTGATGAACGCCGCGTGGTAGCCCGTTCTCTGGCAAGACTTTGATTGTCGTCCATTCGCCGCCGATCACCTGATCTATCTGCCTGCTGCCATTCAGGACGGAAATCTTGCGCGAGCCTTCCGGCTTCATCACCGTGGTCGGCTTGATCGGGTTCAGGCTGTTCGGGGTCTGTTTTGYGTTGTAGTTCATGAGTTTACTCCCCTTCCAGTTTTCCGTCTTTTTCCCTTGCGAACGTTAACTCGACGGCACAGGTGGCTTCACTCGGCACAGGGGCCATCGCGGCGCCCCTGCCACTTTTCCACCGCTGCGCGRCCTCTTCCATCGAACACCCGAACCGATGGCTGATGGCAGTCAGGGTCGCTTCCGTTCTTGGGTCCATTGCTCTTTGCATAAAAATCACCTCAATCGTGGATAGAGAGCGAGGCGCACACCGCGCCCCCTCCCCTTTTTGGTGCTATTGGCCTGTGGCCAGCGGATGCCCTTCCCAATTGGGGAGGATGATGTCCTTCGTGACCATGACGTTGAACCGGTAGCCGGGGCGGATTTTCAGCGTCGGCTGAATATCCATGTTGCGGCGAGTGGTTTCCATGCCGAGCTGGCCCAACTGCCGRCCAAGCTCAGCCGCCATGATTTGCTGGCTGTCGTACCCGTCCCCGTTGTTGTTTCGCGGCTGGGAAAGCTGAATCCCGGCCGAGAACAGGGAGAGCATCAGGGCATTGCCGTAGATGCGCAGGTAATGGTTATCGACCTGATCGTTGAAGCCGGCGTACCCCCCGAGGTCTGCACCCGGCATCATGTTCAACGACACCGACGAGCTGTCCGGGTAGATGATCCGCGTCCACGCCACCAGAGCGCGGCTTTGACCCATGGTCACGCCGTTGTCATAGGTGCCGATCAGCTTCGCGCCGGCAGGAATCAGCAGGTTCGCGCCGGTTGCGGAGTCGTAAACATCCTCCCTGACTTGCGCGATAATCTGCCCCGGCAGATCGGAGTTGATGCCGCTGATCAGCACGCCCGGAACCACGGTCCCGGCCTTCACTTCCTGTTGTGGCGCAATCGCAGCCGTCCGGGTGCTGGCCAGATAGGTATCAGCTTCCGGCGTCCCCGAAAGAAACGCCCGTTTCTCGGCTTGCCTGTTCGGGTCGGCCATGCCGGCCATCCCCATGCCGCCGAAACCACCCATGCCGCCCATTCCGCCGGCGCCATTCTGCGCGGCGACCATTCTCGCGACCAGATCAGCCCCGGACAGCCGACCGCCGTTCGCCCCGCCCTGCCCGGCTTCGGCCGCGTCAGCCTTGCCGTTCGCGTTGCGTTGCGCGAACGACTGCACGCCCATATCTGCGTCAAGGGCTTCTTCCATCTTGGAAAGACGCCGTTCCTCGATCCGCTCGATGAGCCGCAGCCGACGTTCCAGCCGCTCATTGGGCTGCGCTTGCGCCGGCGCCGCAGCCGTCCCGGCCGCTGTCGTTTCGGCCGGCCCGCCAGCCGCTGGCGTCACAACCTCGACAGGAGGCGTCGGAGGGGCGGCATAGTCCGTATCCGGACGAACCGGCGGAGTGGCCGTCGTCGTCACCACCGGCTTTTCCCCTTTCCCGGCGGCCATGTTAGCCGCCTGCCGCTGATACAGGGTGTAAGTGACGCCGATGACAGCCATCGCGATAAGTCCGCCCACCACGAACAGCGGAATACGGTTCAGCCGCCGGACGCCTTTCCCCTTCTTCGGCGGCGGCAGGAAATCGGGGGATTCCTGCGCGTCCGCTACCAGTTCGGGATCTACCTTGTTGTTGTCGGTCATTGCTTGGGCTCCCGCACAGTGAACGGCGACGCGGACGCAAGCGCGCCGCTAGCCGTGCGTGGATAGAAGCGCGACGCTTCGACGCCCTCATATTGCAGGCGCAGCACCACACCGTTCTCGAGCGGCGATGCGAGGTAACGCAGGGCAACGCCCTGCACCTGCTGATCGCCATTCTTGGCCTCGACGACGCCGAAACCCGCGTCGCGGAGTTTCGTCATCATCGCCGGCGTGAGCCGGTCGCCGCCGGCGGGCGGGTCGAGGACCAATGTCGTCTTTGCGGCCGGCAGAGCGCCAGACAGATGCGAGGCCGAGTCGGCGGCCAGCAACTGCGCATCGAGCGGCGTCAGCTCCGGGGAGACATAGGAGACGGTCGAGCGCATCGTAGTGCAGGCGCTCAACAGAACGGCCATCATGACCGCTGCGACCACGGGAATGCGTTTCATATCAACGGCTCCGCTCGATAGTGACTTTGATTTGCTTGCGGCCGACGCCAGAAATCAGCGCGGCGCGGTTCAGCACGCGGTCCACCACATAGCGATCACCGACCACGCGGTAATTCACTATCTGTTCGCTCGGGCGCGAGAACAGGCCGCCGTCTTCACCGAGGGCGACCAAGGCCGGCGCTTCGCCGCCGAAGCTGGCCGAGGGGAACTGGATGTAGGTCTTGCGGCCGTCGGTGTAGACGCGCTGCGGTTTCCAGCTCGGGCTATCACCCCGCAGGCGGAAATTGAAGTCGAGCGCAGCCAGGTTCTCGCCTGTCGGCAGAGTGGTCGCGTTCGCCCGCTTGGCGTTCGCGGCCCGGTAGGCGGCCCAATCCCGCGCAACATCGTCCGGGTAGTCGAACGACAGCGACGGCATCCATTCCTTTTGAGTGCTGGCCAACTTGACCGTGTACGTCCGCCGATCCGTCGAGATAAACAGCGACGTGACGAGGCCGGCGTCCGTCGGCTTGACGATCACGTAGGTGGTTGCGTCCGCCCCGGTACCGGAGGTCGCCGGGCTGATCTTCCAGCGGGCGAGGTCGCCGGCGTGAACGTCGTTGACCACTTCGCCCGGTTGCAGCTTGATCGTGCAGACCTGCAACGGAGTGCAGACCAACGTCGGCAGGGTGGCACCATAGAGGTATTTCACGCTGCCGTCGCCAGAGCGGCGCGGGCGATC
Source organism: Rhizobium sp. LCM 4573 (assembly GCF_001854865.1). GTDB lineage: Bacteria > Pseudomonadota > Alphaproteobacteria > Rhizobiales > Rhizobiaceae > Neorhizobium. Next base: position 25,950 of record NZ_MDDW01000016.1, read on the forward strand.
CGGGTGCTTCTTCCACTCGTTCGACAGCCGGACGCCTTCGGCTTCCTTGCCGTCCAGATAGACGCGATCCGGCGAAACCATGCGAACCGGCGGCAGATCGGCARCCGCGCCGCCAGCAGCGAGGGCCGGAACGTCTTGGGCGAAGGTTGGAACCGCGACCGCAGCCGCGAACAAGGCACCAATGAATTGGCTTTTCATAGTTTCAGTCACCTATAGGGGATTGGGCGGCTTAGAGCCGGGTAGTCCACGAGAATTGCCGGACGTAGATTCCGAACGGGTTCACCATCATCGTTGCGTCGTCTTCCGACGGCGCCACGAGTACCGTAAAGGTGCCCTGCATCTGCTTGGTGCCGACGACCGCTCCGGAGCGCTGCTTGACCGTTTCGCTCCATTCGACTTGCCAGCTTTCGTCGCTGATCGGTTGCACCGCGTGCACCTGCACTTCGACCGTCTCATTGACGGCGCGCTGATAGGGGTTGTTGTCCCGGTGATACATCGCCAGCTCCTTGTAGGCAGGGCTATCCGGGAGCGTGTGGTTATAGGTGGCATTGACGCGATCCTGYGTCGCACGGTTATCGACGTACACCGTGCGGGCGCCGATCACCCAACTGCGCAACGCGGCCTTGATTTCTCGCGTACCGACAGGCGCTGCCCGCTCCAGTCGCGCCACGTTCACGACCTCGCCGTGTTCGTTCCGCTCGACCGCATACGGGATCGTTCGCGGTTGGTTGGCGTAGTAGACCATGCCGCCGGCCGCAACGAACGCAACCGCCAAAGACATGAAAGTGGCAATCTTCCAGTCATTGGACGCCTTGACGTGATCGCCGTAGCGCTCGTTCCATTCGCGACGAGCCGCGAGATAGGGGCTTTCCTCGACCGGAGGTGCAGGGGGTGCGGCTACAGCCTGCGCCGCTTTCTTTCTCTCCATCAGCTTCATAGTTTCGTCTCTCGGGTGTTAGTAAATAATAGTCTGTAGTCTATATTTTCCGCCATACGAAAGCCGTCTGCAAGTACAACTGGACGGCTTTCTAGGGTGTTGATTAGCGGTTTCGGTCTTCGCGGACTTTATTTTGAAGGTCGGTCCACTGCCGTTGCTGTCGTGGCGAACCAAGCAATGGCATACGACTTAAGCCCCGGCCCATGACCAGCACCAAACTAGATATTGGACCAAGATTCCGTAGTGCTTTTACTTGGATTTCCTGCACGCGGGCATCGATCCGGTCGAGCTGGTCGCCATGGCCGCGAGTCCGCAGCCACCGGCCGATGCTCCAAAAGYCGATTCCGACAGCGACGAACGCAGACAGCATGACCAGAGCCCCCGGCAGGGTGAGAAGGAAGTCGATCATGGTTTATCTCCCGATGGACCTTGATCCGGATCGACCTTCACCGACGGGCTTGGCTTCTGCGTTTGCGGGGCTTCCGACAGAGGCGCATAAGGCTCGCCGTTTCCGGGGTAATTCCGAGGCGCGGCATCCGCCGGTGTCGCCGGAGAGCTGGTCGGAACGCTGGCCGGCGCAGAGCCGCCAGTCGGATCGACCGGGGTAGCCGGCATTTCCGGTACGCTGGCCGGGTCTGCCGGTCGAATGGTCCCGCCTTCATCCACCTCGAAATTCGGTTCTTCTCTCCCGCTGTCCTGCACCGGCGGCGAACTAACAGGGCCGAGAGACAGGCCCGCAGCCCCCTCCATGCCCGGAACCGAAATAGCCGAGAGAATGCCTGTAGTCCGCACGGCGGCGGCGGCTGTCTTTTCCAACGGCTTGGGTTTGGCCGCGTCCTGCTTCGGCTTGGCCGCTTCTTGCGGCGCGTCCGCTTGCCCATCACGCCCCTTCGGCTTGGCCTGTTCGAGCGTCTTTGCCGCTTGTTGCGGCCCACTCGCCGCACCGCCCTGCCCGCTGTTTGGAGCCCCGGCTTTCAGGGTTGCGGAACCAGAAGGAGCAGTGCCAGAAGAAGGGGTGCCGCCGCCGCCGAGCCGGCTACCTACCGACTGCACTGCGCTCGATCCGGCATCCATGGCCGCGCTGGCCGCGCTTCCTGCCCCACTCGCGGATTGTCCGCCGGCGATGCTCGAATTGATCAGCCCAGCCAATCCGCCGGTACCCACTGATCCCGCCGCACCAGCACCCGCAGCCCCGGCCGCGCCCGTACCGCCTGCCGCTCCGGCGGCCCCGGCCGCTCCAGCTCCAGCAGCACCCGAAGCGCCCAACGCCGCAGCGGTTGCAGCTCCAGCAGTGACCGCGCCTGCGATTGCAGCCGCTGCCATGCCGCCAATCGAAGCGCCGCCGCCCATGGACGTTCCGCTGATCATTCCCGCGATCAGCTCAGGGATTGTCTTCGACAAATAGGCGCAGGCCAGCGACAGGCCGACCATGGTCCACATTGAGGCGTCGTCGTGGTTGTAGGCCGCCTGCCATTGCTTGGCCGAGGCCGAAATCAGACCGACGATCAAGGTCAGGATGAACAATTTGGCGCCGACCGCCAAGGCGTAACGGAATATCGCGATGGCGTAATCCCGTGTCCACTGCGACCCCCCGAGGCCCATGAACAGGACCGAGGCGTTGACGACCACATAGGACTCAATGACCGTCAGGGCCATGAACGCCGCGATGAAAGCGAAGCAAAGGAGGACGATCACGCCGGCCAGCGAAACGATGGTCGCAGTGAGCGGGTTCCACGTCTCGACCTTGCCGATCATGTCGGCCAGCTCGACCGCGATCCCGAACATGTCGCCCGGCATCAACTGCTTCGTGCCAACGCCTGCCGCCGCCGCTCCAGCTTCACGGAAGCTATCGACAATCGCATACGCCCATTGGGACGAATAAATGAGCAAGGCATAGAAAAAGCCGATCACCATGACGAACCGGATCAGCTCACCGATGATTTCCCCGAAATCCGCTTGACGGAACACCAAAGGGAAAAACGTCCAGACGAATTGAATGCCGGCGAGCAGCCAGAACAGCGTGACGGCGTAGTTTCTCAACCGCGCATCCCACTGTTCGGCCCCTTGCTTGATCAGGTCGAGCAGCCCGGTAAACGAGCCGCTACCGTCGGCCAGATTGGTTGCCGCCATGGCATCGCCCACACACATAAAGGACGCCAAAGCGAACAGAACCAAGAACCCGGCCAAAAAGCGCTTTTGACCGAGCATATCAGTACCCCTTATCCCGACCGGTGTTTTGAACAGGCACCCCGCGCTTGAAGGTGTTCAGACCTTCGGCCGGCTCGGAAACGACCGGCGGGCACACAACCGGATCGCCACTGAAAACCTTGGTGCCAACCACTCCCGCCCCGCCGCCGGCGACCACAGCGCCGAAGAGGGAAAGGACGAACAACGAAGTCTTGATATTGAGCATGTTTTTCTCCTTGAGCCGGGCGCCCGAGAGAGACGGCCCGGCCCTGTCAGTCGGCCAAAGCGATCAATACCCCTTGTCGCGGCCGGTGTTCTGGACGGGAACCGAGCGGAATTTCTCGCGGAAAGCGTCATCAACCGCTTGCCGTTCGGTCTGCTGGGCCATGTRGTTGCCTTGCAGCGTGATATTCGCCGCGATCATTTCCCGCAGCCGCTGGAGCTGCTGGACCTGTTGCGCGGCGATTTCGTTGCCGGCCTGAATCGCCTGCATCCGCCCGGCAGCCGTGGACGAGCGATTCACGAGCTGCCGCAGCACGTCCTCTTCGCCGGCAATCGCACTGGTCTGCATGCCGGCCGCCTTCATCGCCGTGCGGGCATTGTCAAAGCCCTGTTCGGCCCACTTCGTGTAGCGATCCGGCATCATTTCCGACGCCTTTCCGGCGCTACGCAGGTAGTCGTCGTAGCCCTTGAACTGCTCGCGGAACGCGGAATCCAGATTGGTCATAGAGTGGGCGAGCGAACGGCCTTCCTGATAGACGCTTTGAAGGCGCCGCATGTCGGTCATGAGGCTGGAAAAGACGGTTCCGTCGAGCGACATACCCTGCCTCACCATGTCCTTGTACATGTTGATTTGCTGGGTAAGCTGCTGGGCCGTGTTTATCTGGTTGTTCACCGCTTCGGCGTACTCCAGCAATTGCTGATAGAACGTCGAGCAGTTCGAGCAGTAGATGGCATAGGCCGGCGCCGGCGCCACCGTGACGCCGCCGGTAACGACGGACAGGGCCACCGCGAAGGCGACACCAGAATTACGCAGATTGCGAGAGATAGCGCGCATAGTCGATTTCCTTGTAGTTGAGCCACGCAAGAGGCCAGTCGGCCCCGTGCTCTTTGACGATGTGACTGATCGCTGCGAGTTCTTCTTTGTCCGACACAGCAACAAAGGCTTTCGTCAGCGGGCCTAAACCCAGCTCGAACAACCGGCGCCCAAGGGGGGACCGATAGTAGTAGTCCTTCTTCTTCTGCGCCTTTTTCAGAAGCTGGATTTCCTTCCAGTTTAGGCCGAACATCTTGTAGAGGTCAGCCGGCCCCGGATGCTCCTTCGTGCCCGTCAAATCCGCTTCCGGGTTCGGCAGCAGGATTTTCGTCGGGCACTGTTCCAGCAGCACATCGAGCATGCCCGAGGCGACCGCATCGGAGAGGCTTTGCGTGGCCATGATCACCAAGCAATTCTTCTTCCGCAGCTCCTTGAGCCATTCCTTGATTTTGCCCCGGAACACCTCGTGACCGAGCATCACCCACGCTTCATCCAGCGACAGCATGGCCGGCTGGCCGGTAAGCGACTGTTCGAACCGGCGGAACAGGTAGAGCAGAACCGGAAGGGCGTTTTTTTCGCCCATCTTCATCAGCTCGTCGATCTCGAACACCGTGTAGGACGACAGGGTTACGCCATCCTCCTTGCCATCCAGCAGATGGCCCATTGCGCCGCTGATCGTGTAGTGGTTCAGCGCGGCCCGGACGTCCGGCTCCTGCACGGTTGCAACGAAATCGGTCAGGGAGCGGAAAGAGCGCGGCGCCTCGCGCAGCAGGTTCATCGCACGATGAATTTCCTGCTTTTGCGCGACGGTGGCTGCCTTCCCGGCCTGCAACTCGTAACAGGTCGTTACCCATTCCTCCGCCCATAGCGCATCGGCCGCGCTATCAATGTCCGCCAGCGGCATGAGGGCCAGCGCGCCGGCGTCGTCGTTACCAATGTCGTAATGCGTGCCACCCATGGCCTTGCAGGCCGTGAGCAGCGACCGAGCCTTGTCGAACGCCGCGATTGTCGCTGGAACAGTCGTGCCATCCATACGGCGGCGACTGCGGTAACGACGGAACTGCGCTTGCAGAACCGCCAGCAAGGTTGACTTGCCGGCGCCGGTAGGACCGAACACCAAAGTATGACCCACATCGCCAACATGCAGATTCACGCGAAACGGTGTCGCCCCGGTCGTGACGGCTTGCATCAGAGGCGGCGAGCCTTCCGGGTAGAACTCACAAGGGTTCTCCCGCAGGCCCGGCCAGACAGCCGCGAGCGGCAACATGTCCGCGAGATTGAGAGTATGGATCAGGGGCCGCCGGACGTTCGGATAGGTATGCCCCGGCAGGGAGCCAAGCCACGCTTCGAGCGCGTTGACCGTCTCCACGCGGGCAGCAAACCCCAGCCGAACCAATTCACGCTTCACATAGTCCGCCTGTTCCTCCAGCACGCGGCGATCCTCGTGCATCAGGATCACGACCGGGGTGTAATACCCATAGGCCACCAAGCCCGACTTCGCGTCGTTGATGGCCACCTCCGTTTCAGCGGTCATGTTCAGGGCGTCGGTGTTGATCATGCCCTTTTGCGACTTCATGACCTGCGACCAGAATCCCCGAACCTTTTGCTGCCATTTGAGGCGGTAGCGGTTCAGGGCTGCGACAGCTTCATGCTGTTCGAGGAAGATGAAGCGCGAGGACCACCGATAAGGGATCGGCAGACCCGACAGCATGTCAAGGATGCCGGGGAAGGAGGCGCCGGGAAAACCCTCGATGGCCACGGCGGCGATGAACTGCTTGCCGAGTTTCGGGGTATCTCCCGGCCACAGCTCCGGCGACCCCAGCCACGAATCGAGATACATCGGGCAATCAGGAATCCGCAGGGCGGCTTCCTCGCCGGTCAGCGCGAAATGCAGGTAGTTCACCAGCTCGTCGCTGATATAGGCGGCGTCGCCCTCCCCGACCGTRATTTCCCCCATCCGACGCATATGCAGATCGGCGCCGAGCCCGTCTTGAAGCTCGCTCAGCCGCTTCTTGAAATCGGCCAGCAACCGATCCGCCGGCGAAGAGTCGTCGCGGCCGTCGTCGTCATAGACCAGCTCACCCAGCTTCGAGTTGCGCCGCGTCGGCGGCAGATACTGCAACACCAAGGCATATTCAGTTTCGTAGTGCGCGCCGCTGGCTTCGAACATTTCCCGTCGTTCAGCGTCGATCAGAGCCGAGACGGGTTCGGGAAAGTGCGACAGCTCCGGCGCCGGATACGCCGGCGACGGGAGACGGGCTGCATCCGTCCACATCGCCCAACCGCTTCCGAAGCGGCTCAGGTAGTTGTTGACCAGTGCGGTCAGGTAGTTGCGTTCGGAATCCGTGGCACTGGCCGCGTCATCCCCTCGCAGGAAGAAGCCGGCCATGAGCGACCCATCCTTGCCCAACACAACCCCCGGATCGATCAGGGCCGCGTAGTTGAGCAGGTCGGGCAACCCTGCCGCCTTGCTGCGAAATGTCTTCAACGAGAGCATATAGGCCGCTCCTGTAGTCAGTAGGGGCGCTGCGACTTCGCAACGCGGAAGGGCCGGGAGAACGGCCCGTAGTAGTGCCCGTATTTCAGTTGGCGGACGTAGACCTTGGACATTTCAGGGTCGGCTTTCGCCATCTTCCGCAGGGCACCAACGCAAAACAGCCAGAGGATCGAGCCAATGATCGTCGCGACCAAGTTCATGGCCGAGACGATCAACCCGCCCGCAACAAGCATTGAGAAAAGCATCAGCTCGCGCTCTCCCCCCATGATTTGTTGCGGACGGTGCAGAGCCCGATGGAACGGCGTTTTACGGCGCGTTTCCATCGGTTCCATCATTGACCCCCTGCCCCGGCGCTGATCATGTTCGACACGGCGCCACTGACCTCGGGGAAGGTCAGGGTGACGCCTTCGGGAATGGTCGCACCGGAGAACAGGGCGCCGGTCAGCAGGGTGTTCGCGAACACGATCAAGCAGACCACCAGCACGACGTAGATGATGCGGCGAGTGAACTCGGACACTTCGCCGCCCCAAATCAGGGTCGCGCCGCAGGCGATGATGCCGAGCAGAGCAATGACGAAGGCCACCGGGCCACTGATCGATTTTTTGAGCTTGTCGAGGGGGCCTTCCCACGGGAGGCCGGCCCCGCCGCCGCCGGTCGTATCGGCCGCATGCGCCGAGTCCATGGCGCCGAAAAACAGCAGGGCTATGAGGGCGAGCGAGAGCCAGAACAGCGGGCTACTCAGGATGGAGCGGGTTTTCAGGTACAGCGGCGACGCGATTGCGAGTGCGTTCATATTTTTGGTTCCTTAAGCGATAGGTTCTGTCAGATATTGACGGCCGTCATAGCCAGTGACTTCGACGACCTCGTTCACTCGCCGGCCGACGTTAGCCACCTTCTCAATCGAGACGATCAGGTTGATGGCTTCCGCTATCAGCGAGTGCATCGGCGCCTGCGTGGCTTCCGCCACAAGCTGTTCCATGCGGATCAATCCCGCAGGTGCCGAATTCGCGTGAACAGTGGCCGCCCCGCCGGGGTGGCCCGTGTTCCAAGCTTTGAGCAGTGCAAGCGCCGCCCCGTCGCGAACCTCGCCCACAAGAATGCGGTCGGGGCGCAGGCGCATAGTTGCTTTCAAAAGGCGGGTCATATCGACGTGATCCACGGCCCGCATGGTCACGACGTTTTGCGACGAACATTGCAGTTCGCCAGTATCTTCGATGATAGCCAACCGGTCGTCCGGGGCGTCGGTTGACATGCAATGGATGATGGCATTCGTCAGCGTCGTCTTGCCCGTCCCGGTCCCGCCGACGACGAGAATGTTCCTTTTCGCGATGACTGCCTGACGGATCACGGCCGCCTGTGTCGCGGTCATGATGTTGTGAGCCACGTACTCATCGAGGGTGAAGACCCGCGTCGCCTTCTTCCGGATCGTGAAGGTCGGGCCAGAAACCACAGGGGGGATAAGCGCCTCGAACCGCGAGCCGTCTATCGGCAGCTCGCATTCAAGGATCGGGTTCAGGGCGGTAATTTGGGTGTTGAGGGTGGACGCGACCGTTCCCATCAGAGACTCGGCTTGAGCCCTGTGCATTTCCCCGACGATCCGCATCGGCTCGCCGAAATGCTCGACCCAAAGCCGCCCGTCAGGGTTCAGCATGATTTCGAGAACGGTGCTGTCCCCCAGCAGATCGACCACGACCGGGCCGAGTTCTCGCTTCAGTTTTTCCGTGATCCGGTGCCCGTGCTCGCTTCTGCTAACCGCAAGACTCGAAGGCGCCGTCACAAGGGACGACTCTCCCATAACCACAACCTCTAGCAATGTAAGGGGAATTCGGCCTGTTGCTGGCCGACGGTAGCGATTATATACTACAGTCTATAAAGCCAGCAAGGGCCGCGCCGAACAAAGAGCGCTTTTAGAGGTTGATGGTCAGGTCATTTTAGAATGATTCGAAAGGGTTATGGACGGAGCAGCTTCCATAAGGAAACATTAACGGTTTCCGCCAGCACCGCCATGTTGTCAAGGTTGATCGTACTCCTCCCGTTCTCAACCGCGCTGATCCATGACTGCGCGAAACCTGTGCGTGCAGTGATGTTCTGTTGCGTCAATCCGGCGGCTTTTCTAGCCTTTTTAAAGTTTCTGGCGAAGACAAGCCGCTCGTATGGAACGTCATCCACCGGCTTCTTTGCTTTCATAACAATGTTGTGTTCACTTTTCTGAATAAGGGGTGAATGATGGTATCAGACGTGGATTTCCGCTTACAGCGCCAATCACTTAACACTTCACAGAAACGCGAGCGGGACCTATGACCGATCTACAGAAAAGCCTTGACCGCTTGGGCGCCAATGTTCGCGAACAATGGCGCAAGCGAGTCGAATCCCGAGCCCTGCCGGGCGAGACATGGGAGCAGGCGGCCGAACGTGTCAAACGCGAAGATCAAGACACGATCCGCGACACTACGCCGCCCTCTATCCCCAGCTCGATGCGCAAGCCGCCCCAAGACGACAGTCAGCAGGATTTCTTTGTTCCCGCCCTCTACGATGTTGCGGCCAAAGATAACCGGAGCCTCATGGACGTGGCCGTGTTCCGCCTGTCGAAGAAGGACCGCCGCGCCGGCGAAGTGATCCGCTACGACCTGCCGGACGGCTATGTGGAGGTGAAGGCCGGCCCCGACGGCATGGCGTCCATTTGGGACTACGACATTGTGCTGATGCTCATTTCCCACCTGACCGAAGCCATGAACCGCTACAAGGCGGGACGCGGGCCGATGCCGGGCAAGCTGTTCGTCCCGCACGTCTCCGAAATCCTCAAGTTCTGCCGCCGTGGCGACGGCGGCAAGCAGGTCGATCACGTCGAGGCCGCACTTGACCGCTTGCAGGGAACCTCGATCAAGAGCGTTCGCGAGCGACCCGCCAAAAAAGGAGCCCGGACGATGCGCGAGGCTGAGGCCGAGGGCCTGATTAGCCGGTACAAGGTCGTCTCCTACTCCGATAGCGGCAAGGTCGCGTCAGTCGAAATCGAGGCACCAAACTGGATTTATCGCGAGGTCGTCGAAGGCACCCGCCCCGATGTTCTGACCGTTCACCCCGACTATTTCCTGATCGATCCGGGCCTAGGCCGGTTCGTCTACAGGCTCGCCCGCCGGGCCGCAGGTCGAGGAAACGCCTCTTGGCTATTCCGCACGATCTATGAGCGCAGCGGCAGCGCTGGAACCTTCAAGGAGTTCTGCCGGATGATGCGCAAGCTGATCGAGGCGAACGACTTGCCGGAATACTCCATATCGGAAACCGAGGGTCAGGCCGGGCCGATGCTGGTCATCCAATACCGTGGAGCCGCTGGAGGCGATCCCCTGCCCGAGCCCGAAAGCGGCCTCGACTGCCCCGGTGTGTAAAGTACGGAGCCCCAAACGACCCTTGTTCCATAAGGGTTTTCCGGGGCCTTTTAGGGGCTGGAAGGTGTGTAAAGTACGGAAGTGATTCGGTCAGTTTGTCCTCAACTGTGGATAACTCAACCGGCCTGTGGATAGCCCGTACTTTGCACACCGAAACCCGTACATTGCACACCCGCCTCCGTACTTTACCCACCGGATTCCGTACATTGCACACCGGACGATTCTGTAAGTGATTGATGCAGATAAGGAAATTACGGTTCTCCACAGGCTAAAACTTATTAAAACAATATAAAAACTCTTAAAACGCCTGTCGGCTCACGAATTCTCTTTTTTTGCCAAAGGCCAGAGCGAAAAGCCGTTGAGACACCAAAGGAAAGAAGCTGCCACCAGTGCCACGCCGAACCCCGGCAGCAGTTAKGCAATAGAAGGCAAATCAACGAAATTTAGTGCAACTTCCTGCTAAACGTGCTAGATCACCCTACATCGAGCTATGATTTGCGCAGTGACTACAGGAGCAGGACAATGAACCAGCACCCCCACAGCCAGCAGGAAGCGCCAGCGCTTGACCGCCTTTGGCGTGACATTGAAGCATCGGCCCGCCGTGGCGACGACAGCGCAGCCCGTGCCCACCTACAAGCCGGCCGGCCGATCTACTACAGCGAAGACGACACCCCCGAAGGACTGCTTATCAAAGAGTACCCGGACGGGCACCGCGAGCTGGTCAGGTTCAACGAGGCCGGCGACGAGGTAATCCGTGTCCTATGAATGCACATACCCCGCAACTGTGGGTCTTCGCCGGTCCTAACGGGGCCGGCAAATCGACTCTGGTCAGCCGCCACGGCGTGGCCGACCGCCTTCCAGTAGTGAACCCCGACAACATCGCCCAGCAGATCAGCCCCGGCCATCATGGGGAAACGTCCGTCATGATACAGGCCGGGCGGATTGCTCTTGCCGAACGCCAGCGGCTGCTAGCCGAGCGTCGCAGCTTCGCCTTCGAAACCACTCTGACCGGACGCGGCGAGCTGGCTTTGATGACCGAGGCCAAGCGACAAGGCTACAAGGTGAATCTCGTTTTCGTCGGCGTGCGCGGCGTCGAGCATTCCCGCAGCCGTGTCGCGCTGCGCGTTCGGGAAGGAGGCCACCCGGTTCCGGTTGCCGACATTCTCCGGCGCTTCGACCGAAGCCAGAAGAACCTTGCGCCGGCGATCCGCCTCAGCGACCGGGCTTATGTGCTGGACAACAGCCGCAGCCGCCCCCGGTTGATTTTGAAGATCGAGCAGGGACAGACGAAAACGATCAGCCGCAACATGCCTGAGTGGGCGAAGAAAGCCATTCCCGCCGACCTGTTGTCCCCTCCAAGGCGGGGCATAGGCCACGACCTTTAAGCCCCCTACCCTTTGGTGTCTTTCCTAAAGAAAAGCCCGCGTTTGCGGGCTTGTTCTTTGTGGACGCTTGGTCAGGATGCAGGGGCCTCCGGCGGAACTGGACGAACCCATACACAGATCGGCCCGGCATCTTCGGTATCGAAGATTGCGAACTCCACCCAACCGAGCCCGTCGGGACGGCTAGGCTCCCAATCGCACAACGCCGTTGCATCGTCGAGCAGCCGATCAAAGAGGGCTTCCGTCTCAGGGTCGTCTTCCATAGCAACGATCCTTGACTCCAGTCCAAGAGCGGCAAACGCGGCATTCACTTCCTCTCTGGACGAGCCTTCCGGCAGGTCGGGATATTGCGGATGAATCCACCAGCCAAACTCGTCGCGAACGACCGGAACGAGAGCGATTTGCGGACGCGGGATCAGATGCAAATAGCGCTCTATATCGGGCGGGCTCAGATACAGATAGCGCTCTATATCGGAGTGCCGGGGGCAGAGGGTCACGCGAATGTTGTCGGAATACTCTCCCGCACCACTCCTGTCGAGGTGGTGACTCCTGCTGTATTCAGCCCTGCAACCACATGGAGCAGGACGGTCGTTCATGAAGCTCAGAATTTCGGGTGCATGGTCACTCATGCATTGGTCCTCCTTTCTGCCCGTTCCGGGCGGCTGGTGTTTGGACTGGTCAGTGTCTTCCGGCCGGTCCGTCGGATAAACTTCGGAATTTGATCGTTTGTAGCGCGCTTCGTGTTGCTCCAACCGGTATTGCCGCCAACCGACCTCGACAACACGGCTCAGCATCACCCCCGCCTGCGCAACACAAAGTGCGAGTCCCATCCAGCACAAAATGCCGAACAGCTCGCGCATCACTGCATCAATGGTGCCAGCGATTGAGTCACGCGGACTTTGCGTGAACATGTCAAATATCGGCGCGGCGGGATTWCCTATGTCGCCTTGAATCCACCTGATGGCTTGCCATAGCACGGCCAGCCAGCCGATGAAGGAAACAACTCTGATGGCGTTCGCTACGGTTGTGCGATTCATCGTGCTACTCCCCCGGCCCGCTCGCGCAGGTCGATAGCGAAGACTTCGACCGGATCGGCACCAAAATGAGGATGAACGARCATCGCCCGCCGATAGCCGCTCCACTTGAACAACAGGCGCCGTGAGTGATCGTCTCGACGCGGGTATCCCCTCGTTATCTCCACGAAATGATAGCTCCGCCCTTCGAGGCGCTTGCGCCAATAGTCAGTTGTCAGGCGGTATTCCTCGATCTTGGTTCCTGCCTCTATCTGGTCGAAATAGCACCCGTTCACCGCCAAGATGAGTTTGAGGGTGCGCCCTTTGGCTAAAGCGCGGCCCAGCAGCCGCGCCATTGCCTTTTCCTCGCCGGGAACCCCCATCATTTTCCCGCGTCCTTCCCTTCTCCGGGAGCCTTGTTCTTCCAGAGGGCGAGAAGTTCGGGGTCGCCTTTCAGATCGCCCAGCCTTATAGGGGTMGAACCCGAGGTTGTCGGGTCGGGAATGAAGACTTTCTTGCCGTCCGCACCCTGCAAACTCTCCCACCGCCACCGCCACGGCGCACCATGATACCGGCTCGGGAGCTTGCTACGCGCGATACTGGGACTCCGGCTCGAACTCGACCGAAACAGCAGCAAAATACCGGCGTGCAACACGCTGGAGAAAACGACCCAAAACAAATAGAAGTTCGCGATCATGCGCGCATCGCGGGAGGCCAAATCCTCCACCGTCACCAGCTCGACAACCTGAGTGTCACAGGCGGACGGAATGACTTGGTTGCGCTCACCGCTGGAGCAGGTCTTGAGCCGCACCATGCCGGTTTTCGCGGTGTCTGCCGTCGCTTCGGCGAGGTAACGCACAACACTCTCGTAGGCCGCCGCTCCACCTCCAGCAGCGTGTATTTCGAAGCCGATCAGGAAAAACAGGGCGACTGCGGGATAGACGACACAGACAACCCACGCGAAATAGAAGAACCGGAAGACACAGCGGAGAACCCGGAGGGCATAATAGAGAATTTGTTTCATGTGACACCTCTTGATCGAAGGCTTGTTGGTTGTTGGGGCGGATGCCCGTCAGTGGATTTCAGGGGTTGCGGGTGGATCAGCCTCGACCGACAACCACCAGCCGGTCATCGGRCCATATTCCCGGCCTCCGACTACATCGGAGACGACGGGCTGGCCGCCGGCAACTCGAACCGATACGCAAAGCGGCGCACAGCGGCGGTCGCCGTTCCAGTACCAATAGACGCCGGCCGAATCCGGCTGTTCTTGCGACCAGTTCAGGCTTTCGCGGTGCAGCTTCCAACCTTGCCAGCAGCCCCGCAGGTAAACGCGATTGTCCCATTCCCATTTGTCCGACTGCATTTCTTCGAGCAGCACCAAAGGGATTGACGGCAACCGCGCACCGAGGGCGGCGCAATGCGCGTAGTAGGCAGTCATGAAGTGGTCGAACTGTTGATTTTCGCGGTTCATGGCTCAGGCTCCAAGTGCCCGGCGGAAGTGGCCGCCGGGCGACGGTGGTTTACTCAGCAGCAGTATCGAGGGGGCTTTCGAAGTCGTTTTCGATCAGGCTATCGAGGTCGTTGACGACCTGATCCAAAGCCTCGATAGCGCAATCCGCCTTTTCGCCCTTCTCACCATCCGCGAGCGAATCCGGCATGGCGTCGCGGTATTCCTGTTCGTCATCGCGGATGGACTCGACTTCGGCCCGGATTTCTTCGGCCTCTGCCAAGAGGGCGGCGATGCGCTCTTTGACGATTTCGATTTGCTTGCGGCGCGCTTTGTTCATGTCCTTTCTCCCTGTCGGGTTTTGCGTTTCGTTGTTCGCAATTCTATTAAAAGCGGACAGTCTGCGCAAGCAAAGTAACGCAATTTAGCGCAACATTGCGCAACCGTTCGTCGGGAAGGAGTAAAAAAGCCCCTTCCGAATGGGAGGGGCTGGAGCGGCGTCGCTGGGCTGTTACCAGCCTTTGACGATGCCGATAGAGGCGCCGGAAACGGCCTTGCTCGTGCCGATGGCTCCCCTGAAGGTGAACACGGTCTGATCGGTCACGAAATGGTTCACGCCGACGGCGATAGCGGACGCACTCTGTACCGTGCCGAAAGCCATGCCGACTTGCGTACTGCCCAGATCACGCGGGCCGATCCCGATTGCGGCGGTCGCCATGGTCAGCGCGCCGATG
>NZ_MDDW01000017.1 GCF_001854865.1 Rhizobium sp. LCM 4573
GCGGCAAGCTTTGATCGCTCGGAGCGTGCTTTACTCTAGTTCTTGAAGACGGTGCAGGAGCCGCCGGCCTCCTTGATGCGCTCGCAAAGGGAAACAGCCTCCGCGCGGCTTGTTCGGCCGATCCGGCAGGTTCAAATCCTGCCCCCGCAACCAAAATTTACGAATGATATCAAATAGCTCCGGGTCTCCCCGGAGCTATTTTTTTGCCCAAAATCGCCTAGCACAACTCTAGCACAAAACCGGGGGGCGGTTTGACTGGTCCCTTGAGGTCGTGATTCCCTGTTCCCATATCGAACACGGGAAATAGCAGGGGGCCGGTATGGCGAGCCACGAAATCCTCGGAGGAAAGGTCAATGTCTACCGGCGCGGGGGCCTCACCTGGCATTGCTCCGCCACCGTAAAGGGTCGCCAGTACCGCACCAGCACCAAGGAAAAGGGTCTCGAACAAGCCAAGGCGTTTGCCGAGGACTGGTATCTCGGCCTGCGGGGCAAGGCGGCGGCAGGTCTCTTGAAGACCGAGACTACGTTTGCGGAGGCCGCGAAGAAATTCGAGCAGGAGTATGCCGTCATCACCGAAGGCGAGCGCAGTCCCAAATGGATTGAGGGCCACAGCATCCGCCTGCGGAAGCATCTGGTGCCGTACTTCGGCAGGATGGGCCTGTCGGAGATTACGGCCGGAACGGTTCAGGATTACCGGGTGCATCGCATCGGTTCGTCCACGACCGGCAAGCCTCCGGCGCGCAGCACGCTTCACGATGAGGTCGGCACGCTCCGGCAAGTGCTGAAAACCGCCATCCGGCACAAGTGGCTGGCCCATCTGCCGGACCTGTCGCCGCCCTACAAGACTCAGGGCAAGATTACGCACCGGCCCTGGTTCAGCCCGGCCGAGTACAAGCAGCTTTACGAGGCCACCCGCCAGAATGCCCGGGAGCCGAAGAACTCTTACTTCCGCTGGGAAGCCGAGCAGTTGCACGACTTCGTGCTGTTCATGGGCAACACCGGCCTGCGGCCCGATGAGGCCAAGCAGCTCCAGCACCGGGACGTGACCATTGTGGAAGACCCGGACAGCGGCCAGCGCATTCTTGAGATTGAAGTACGCGGCAAGCGCGGCATTGGCTGGTGCAAATCCATGCCCGGCGCGGTCAAACCCTATGAGCGCCTGAGGGACCGGCCCAAACCGGTCCGGGAGGAAAAGGCCAACCGCAAGGTCGGGGAGGCCGAGGCGGGGCTGCCCGGCCCGACCGATCTGGTTTTTCCCGGTCACTATATCAAGATGTTCAACAATGTTCTTAAAGCCCAGCATCTCAAGCTGGACCGCGACGGCAAACCTCGGACAGCGTACAGCCTACGTCACACCTATATCTGCCTGCGGCTCATGGAAGGGGCGGACGTCTACGCCATTGCCAAAAACTGCCGCACGAGCGTCGAGATGATCGAGAAATTCTACGCGGCACACATCAAGACCACGCTGGACGCTTCCGTCATCAACGCCCGCAAACCCCGGCAGAGGGCGAACCGGGCACGGAAGATGCCGAGGGCGGCGGCACCGCCGCCCCTGCACGGACACGAGGCTCCACAGCCTCGCAGAGACACCCGAACGGGTGTCCACACGAACCGCTTGCCGGTTCGCAGCGCCCGCCTGGCGGGGCGCTCACAGAAGGTTTAGCCTTCTTTCAACCGGCCACGCCGAAGGCGTGGCCGGCGTTTTAAAGAACCAAGATAAGGTATCAATAATTGATAACAGTTGTTAATTCCGGCATCGTGACCTATAATCCAGATAACAGGAGGTCCGATGCCATGGCGAGTTTTGCACTCAACGAACACTACGAAAAGTTCATCAAGAAGCAGCTTGAATCCGGCCGCTACAACAATGCCAGCGAGGTTGTCCGCGCGGGCCTTCGCCTGCTGGAAGACCAAGAGGAAGCCCGCGAACGCTGGCTGAATCAGGAGATTCCTGCCCGTTATGCGGAATTGAAGCGTGATCCTTCCAGAGGCGTTCCCCTTGATGACGCCTTCGCCCGCCTTGAGGCTGAACATCAAGCCCGGCTGGCGAAAGCCAAGTAGGGATGAAGGCATACAGGATTGTCCTGCATGAGCGGGCTGAAGGGGAATTGCGGGATCTCTACCGCGACCTCGCGAGTGACGACAAAGCCGGGCCCGTCGTAGCCTGGAATTACATCAGCGGTATCCGCCGGTTCATTGCGGAGCTGGCGACGTTCCCCAAGCGAGGAACGGTGAGGGACGGTCTCATTCCGGGCCTTCGCATTATCGGTTACCGCCGGAGCGTGAGCATCGCCTTTGTGGTGGAAGACGCGCACGTTCTGGTGCTGGGCGTCTTCTACGGAGGGCAGGACATCACGCTTGAGGCTCTTGAGGAAAGGCTGTGAGCGACATGGCAGATCCGCACGACGATATCTATCCGCCGGAATACCGTGCGGCCTAGCAGGCGCAGGCCGCCGCCCTGAAAGCCGAAGCGTCGGAGCGCGGCCTGCGGATCGCAGAGTGCGCTGGTGGCCACCCGTCGTTGCGGGCGTGACTTCCTCGGCATCGAGCTGGAAAGGCACCACCATATGACCGCCAGCTTGCGAGCTCACGCAACCCTCCCGTAAGGGCACGAAAGGGGGTGCAGGGGTCTCCCCTGCAAACCGCGCGCAGCGCGGTCGCGTTGGTATTACGATATACAGACCACGCCGAGGTAGCGCGGCAGCACCAGCGGCAGAGCGAAGATCAGGGCGCCGCTGATGGCGAGCCCCATGCCGCTTGTGCTCCTCCCCAGTGACACCGCCCACATTGTGACGCCGATGCAGGTCGTAAGCACACCTGTCCCGTAGGCACAGGCGATTACCGAAGGCAGCAGCGTACAGAACGCCATGGGCCGGTAACCGAGCCACCCGGCTGCGTGATCGATGCCCCATCCGGCAAGCAGGACGACGCCGACAAGGGTGGCGAGATTGCCGACAACACGGGTGACGAGAGAGGCGTGCGACATAGGGCTGTTCCTTGTGGCCGGAGGAGAAATACGCTGAGGCGGCGAAACCACGGACACGGCGTACAGAGAGAAGGTGAGGGGGTAAGAGCGCACTTATACATCGCTGCGCGACATAGGTGCTCCGGCAGCCACAGGCTTGTGGCAATCCGCCGGAACGGAACACCCTTGCGGGTGTGATTTTGAGGATAGTTCCGTGCCCGTAGCCGGTCATCGCTCACGTCTCCGTGGCGTTGCACGGCCGCCGTGGCGGACACGCCGCACCCAGCGCTCGACCTCCCGGGCGCGGATCAGACTTCGCTCGTAACGCTGACTGGTACCCGTGGCCGCCCGTTCGAGTTCCCTGAGGAGTTGCCCGATCTGGTCAAGGCGCTTGCGCGCATGGGCGACCCTGCGCTCTGCCGCCTCCCGGCGCTGCTTGTCTTCCTGCGCCGCCTTCCAACGATTGAAGCGGAATTCGCGTCCCTTGATCGCGCCTTCCGTGAGGAAGGCGACATGGCGCTGCCAGTAGTCGAGCTTGCGGTTCATGCGGTCGAAGCGGCGATTGATGGCGACGAGGTCGCGTTTGAGCCGGGCATTGTTGCCTGCCACAATCTGCTCCAGCCAGGACAGCCGGGAGCCGCGGTCGAAGGAGGGATAGTCACGCCGGCGTCGGACCGGAGCCATCCACACGCCGCCGGCGGGCCGCCGGTAGGTGCTGACCTCGCGTGTCCGGCTTACCGGGGTCCGACCGTTGCGCATGATCTGGCGCGCCCTGGGGCCGACGTGGATTTCCGGCGTCCGGCTCAGTTCCATGGCCCGCGCCTTGTCATGGCGTGCAAGGGCTTCCTCCCGTTGCGCCGCCAGCGTGCGGTGATCGACCCTCACGCGTTTCCCGGCGCGTTCCAGCGCCAGGTTRCACGCGACGGCCCATTCCGTCCGCCACACGTTCAGCAACTCCTTGCTGTTCCACTCGCGGGTCTTGACGGGATCAAGTCCGCTCGCGGTGGCGCGGCGCAGGGTCAGCATGACATGGGCGTGGAAGTTCTTCTCGTTCTGGCCGTGTTCGGGGAGGGGATCATGCAGCGCGAAATCCGCCACCATGCCCCGGCGCACGAAATGGGTCTCCAGGAAGGTCCTCACCAGATCAAGGCGCTGTTCCCTGTCCAGTTCATGGGGAAGCGCCATGTTGAACTCGCGTGCGAGCTGGGCATCCCTGCGGATTTCCATGGCCTCCACCGTGTTCCAGAGGGTCTCGCGGTCGGTAAGCCATGGCGCACTGCCGGGAGGTGCGAGGATTTCCGAATGGGCGACCCCGCCGCGACGGCTGTAGTCGTGCACCTCGTTGGTGCCCCGGTCCGTCAGCCGTTCCCCCGCGCGGTATGCCGCCGCGGCGACAGCCCTGGACCCGGGGCGGTAGGAACCGTCCGGATTCCGCTTCGGCTTGCGGCCGAGGATCTGCCCGGAAAAGTGATAGATCGCCATGCTCACCCCCGGAACCGGGGCCGTCTGGTGGCCGTGCCCCGCCAACTGTCCCATTGCCCGCGCCAGCGCCGCACCTTGCGATAGTCGATGCGGCGGCCGAGGATCGAGTAGGGAACATTGCGGAACTTCACGATGGTGCGGGTCGGGGGGAGGCGCTGCACTTCCGCTGGGTCGAGGAGCCAGTATCCGCTTTCCGACTGCCCTTGCTGGCGGTTGCCGCTGTCCAACCACTCTCCGGAATGGCTGACCCCGGAGGAGCGGGACAGGGTGGTCATGTTGCCGAGCATGTTGGCGACGTAGGTGGCCGTGTGATTGTCGTTCACTCCGAAGAACACGCGCGTGGACGCGTTGGCGAGGAAGGCTTCCGCGCCTTCGCGGTAGATGTCGTAAATCTGCGGGAGGTTCTGCCAGATAAGGACCGGCGTGCAGTAGGCGCGCAGCAGGYCGGACTGCCGTTCGAGGGGATCAAGGCGGCCGAGCACGGCGACCTCATCGAGGAGCAGCACCACCTTGCGCACCGGCGGGGCGGTCTTGGCCCGTGTGAGGGTTTTCAGCGCGCAACCGACCATGACCCGCAGCCAGCGTTCGTAAACCGTCAGAACATCCTCATCGACGCAGAGGAAGAGTGTAGAGGTTTCCGTGGTGAGTTCGCTGAGGTCGAACGTGGAGGATGACGACAGGACACCTGCCGGTGATCCGGCCGACCAGGGCTCGGTGGCCTTCTGGAGGTTGGACAGGATCGATTTGAATTCCGATGAAAAGCCGCCTCCGG
The DNA here is from genome assembly GCF_001854865.1 of Rhizobium sp. LCM 4573. GTDB lineage: Bacteria > Pseudomonadota > Alphaproteobacteria > Rhizobiales > Rhizobiaceae > Neorhizobium. Next base: position 5,223 of record NZ_MDDW01000017.1, read on the forward strand.
GTTCGAGCGCGCTGGTGAGGAAGCCGGCGGCGATTTCCCGGGCCGCAAGCGACGGGGAATTCTCGGCAATGTCGTCCAGTGTGGACAGGAAGACATGCGGGGTGCCGACCGACAGGCGGCGCACGGCGGCCAGAGTGCGGCTTGTTTCGGGCTCATGCAGGGTGTGGAGAATGAGCGCCTTCAGCATTGATGCCGCCTTGTCGTCCCAATGTGCCTCGCGGGCGTCGGGCTTGATCATCAGCGATGCGAGGGCTGCCGCGTCGTCTGCCTCGTTGGGCGTGCCGACGCGGATCATGTCCATGGGGTTGCAGCGATCGGAGTGCTCAAGGTCCGTGGGGTTGAGCATTCGCACCGCGCCGAAGGCGGCGCGGCGGCGGCGGGTAATGGCGTAGTTCTCGCCCTTGGGATCGGTGACGACCATCGACCCGCGATAGGTCAGCAGGGAAGGGATCACCACGCCGAGGCCTTTGCCCGAGCCCATGGATGCGAACACCATCACCATGCCGTCCGACGAAAACCGCAGGAGTCGCCGGAACGCGCCGCGTCCGAGAATGACGCCCTCGCCGGTAATGGCACCGTGCCGCCACTGCTCCCACCGCGTGGCCCAGCGGGAAGACCCGTGGGAACCGCCCTTGCGGCGGCGTTTGCGGGTCATCCGGAACAGGAGCCGCAGTATCCACCAGCAGGCTTTCAGCAGAAATGACAACGTCCAGCAGGCGGATTTGAATAGCAGTATCACCAAATCCATGACGATCACCTGTCATGCGGCCGACATCCGGCGCAAACCGGCGTGCCTGCCGAAGCGGCACGAACCGGAATTTCGCAATGAAGTCGGCCGGGTTGATGGGGAAGGATGCGATATCGGATATCGGTCAGCGGCGCCGGGGATCCCCCCGACGGCGCTCGAATGACCTGGGCCGGACCGGCGCAGGTCGGCGCGGTTTGCGGGTGAGCCGCGTGTACAGGTCCGCGATGACGCGGGCCAGCGCGCGGCCGAAGAAGCCGAGGACCGCCACCATGATCTTGAGGTAGAGGTCCAGCAGCTTCTCCGCGACCCGGAAGGTGAAGCGGAGAAGCTGGTTCATGGGCTACGCATCCACCATGCCGTAGGAAACCGGCTCAAAGGTTGCGTTGTCGAGAGACCACAGGTGGCGAATGCCCGTGAGGCTGTCCTCGACAATGGCGACGGTGGTTCCGTCCGGCAGGATGCCCCAGTCCACAAGCCCGGGACCGTAAACACCCAGCAACGCTCTTCCGTAGCTTCCGGTTTCCCTGATCACTTTCGTGAGGATGCGCTGAACGGTTTCCGCGCTCAACGGCCTTTGTGCGTGCGGGAACACCGGCAATATCCGCTGCAGGATTGCCGGGACGAACGAATTTGGACCGGCAGAGATGCGCCTTGCGGGTGCAGGAGTGGCGTTGAAAGTGGAGGGGTGGGCGCGGGTGGTGTTAACGATGGTCTTGCTCATGAGCGTGCTCCCGGCAGGAAAATCGTCATCGTGCGGGCGGGCTGGTCTACGCGCCCCATATAGACGAGTTCGAAGGGATTGCGCGGGTTGACCTCGTAGAGGTGCTTGCCGTCGATGTGGGGGAACACATAGATGCCGCCGAGGATCGACCGGGGCTGGTGGCGGGTGAAGCCGATGCAGCGGCCTGCGATGCGCTGGCCTTTGTGGTTCGGTTTTGTGGGGGCGAGGTTGTTGTAGATGTGTTTGAGTTGGGAATCGTTCATGTAGATTTTCCTTGTGTCATGCGGTTTCCCGCGGTTCAGCAAGGCCAATGATCCATGAACAGGAACGGAATAAAATCGAATTACATCAATAGTTTGATGCTAACATGCAATAGCTGCTTATTGGCAGCTATTGAGTAACCTATTAGCGTCCAATAGATAAAGGTACCGCACGTTGCCAAGGAAAAAACAACGTTGGTACCCTTATCGAGAAGCCATATGGCTCCTCTCCGGCGGATTGCTGAGGCCCGCCGAATGGAAAATGATGAAGATGCTTAGAAGTTGTATACGCGTTATAGGATAAAATTCCTAGTTGTCAAGGGGGCGATATGGCAGGGAAGAAGGGGGCTTCAGGGAGACGTAGGCCGCCGGGCAACGGGCAATCATCTACGTCAGACAGCAACGGCGGGGATGAATCATCTGCCAATAGCAGTGCGAAACGACCAACCCGAGCATTTTCCTTGCCGTGGAAACTTCTGGAGCGCTTGGATGAGTATCCTGGCGGTGAGAAGTCGGGAGTGGTCGAGGAAGCGCTGACCCGATACCTCGATTTTGGTGACAAGCTCGATGAGGCTCAGTCGCGACTGGTTGAGTCGGCGAGGTATGTGTTCCTGAATCGCGACCTTCTTGAATTGCGGAACGAGCAGATGGACGGACGGCTGCTGTCACTGGAGGAGCGGCTGTCCTCTCTGGAAGAAGATAGCCGCTATGTCGTCCGAGTTCTTGAACGCTTGTTCCATATACGGCGGCATCCGGTGACGATTGAGGTGCCGGATTCCCGGGCGTTTGATGAACTGATGAATGAGGCGAGCAGCGAGTATCTTAGAAACGAGGGTCTGTTGCGCCCGAACATTCATCGACGGGAGCATGATCTTGGATTGGCCGCTGGCATCGAGGCCTTCGAGAACCGCAGAGCGGAACTGAAAGACGTTTTGAATGCCATGCCATTCATGAACAATCCGCGCTTCTATATTGGAAACAGCCTTGGCGGTTTGGCACTGTTTGACCGTAACCATAAGGTTGAAAAGGCGCTCTCGGGGAAGCCCGCAGATTTCGAGGTGTTCTGCGTTCAGATTGCACGCGGGGAAACCTCGCTGACCCACTCGAAAACCCGGCCTTACTGCCGCTTTCAGCCGTCGGATGATAGGGAAATGGAATTTGTTGAGGGCATCGAGAACGTGGCTGCGTTCATACCCGTTCTTGTCGCGGACTATCTGTCATTCCGTCGGCTTAACGGCGAGGTGCCGAGCATGGACAGCGTACAGGGCGACGTGATTTCGCCGAGCGGTCCTGACCTTCTTCCTCAGTGACACGCGGTCATGAGAAGATCAGGAAGAGGGTGATCGAGGCTGCGATGATCAGGAGTTCTAGTCCCGTAACTACCGTGAAAAAGCGGTAGACGATGACAGCGACCATGTAGACCGCCCAGATCATGAAGAGTCCGGCGAAAAGTCCAAGTACGACAGGCATGACGTTTCCCCTTTCTGAATCACATCGCCCCCGAAGGGGCGCAGCAGACTGAACACAGGTGATGGCAAGCGGGGCAGGGCGCCCCGCTTGTGAGGTCATGGGGTCTTCGGCGGCATGGTGCGCCCGCATATCTCCACCGTGCCCGGCGTGCCGATCAGGTAGGCCGGGGTGAACGTGATGGAGTAGGAACCGGTTCGAGGCAGCGGCCCGAACCAGAATGCCGGGGCGCCGGTTTGGAAGTCCGGCGCGTCCATGACCGGGATGCGTTCCGCGTCATCCATGGTGACGCGGACATAGGACCCGGCCCTGAACCGTCCGGTAAACTCCCCGGCGGTTCCGGTGTAGCGATAGCATCCACTGTCGGCATCGAGCCTGAACGGCTGAACGGTGGGCAACGGATGCGCCAGCCCGGTTTCAGCCGGGGCGGAAGAGGGCAGGAGGACCGCTGCTATTGCCGTCAGGGCCTTTTGCATGCGCTATCCTTGAGGTAGCTCACCGCCTGATTGACCCTGGCCTGGTCGGCGGAGGCGTCCTTTTTGTCGTTCCAGCCGACCCCGATGCGGAACCGCCATACCCCGTCCTTCAGGTCGCCTTTGTTCATCGCGTCGCAGAACGACGGGGCGTCGGATTTCAGGCATTTCATGTCCGCGCCCTCCATGGTGGGTGTGCCCATTGCGTCAACGGTCGCGGAGGTAAGCCCGGACAGATCAACCGACATGGTGCCGATGTTGCTCATGCCCTTGTCGGTCTTTCCGGTGATTTCCGTTGTGAAGGTGCATTCGCCGGTCTTCTGGACCGTGACCCCGTAGGGGAGGAAGTGTTTAACCTGCGGGAGATTGCCGTTGATCTCGAAGGCAACGGGATTGGTTTCGCTCCGTGTCTGCACGGCGACTGCGTTCCCGTTCTGCGTGATAACCGTTCCGCTTTCCAGACCGTAGAGCAGGAACGCCACCACGTCCTCTGCGCTCTTTCCCTCGAACGGGTTGGCTGCGCTGGAGCAGGCGGGGAGTGAAAAAGCCGCCAAACTGGCGGCGACATACGAAAATCTGATGATGTTGGGCACGATGAATCCTTGCGGCTAGGGAAGGGGGATTCGTGCCGCCAGGCGGCAGAAACCCGCCGCCCGGCTGACAACCTCTGACTGAATCTGGTTATCAAAAATCACGATTTGTGACGGCTGCATTGGGCTATGAGATTTGGTGAAGTTGAGAGGTAAATAAGAATAGTTTCAAAATCAGTGAACAATATTCTTAGTTATATATTGTGAATCTGTGCCCCTTGCAAAAATCGTAATTTTTGAATGGCGCGGAAAACCTGTAATTTCGAAATTAAAACTTCATTGTTTAGGAAGTTTTCAGGGGTTTTCGACTAGGAGACCTTTGCAATGGCTGATAACCAAGCCGCTCCCCGCATTTTTGGCTATGCGCGTGTAAGCACGGTGGGCCAAGATCTGGCCTACCAATTTGATCGTTTGCGTACAGCCGGGTGTAGCCGGGTTTTTCATGAGAAGCGTAGCGGGAAAAACACCAGTGACCGGCCTCAACTGTGCAAACTGCTAAAGTCCCTCAAACCGGGGGATTTGGTGCTGGCAACGGTAACCGACCGTGTGGCGCGTGACCCGCTGGACATGGTTCATATTCTCCATACCGTGAAAGAGGCGGGCGCGGGCCTACGGCTCCTTGATGAACCTTTCGTAGACACGACATCGGAAATGGCCGACCTGTTCCTGTTTATTCTCGGATGGTTTGCCCGTTGGCACCGCCAGCGGATTCTGGAGAATACGGCTCACGGCCGGGAGCTGGCGCGGCAGCGTGGGGTGAGGTTTGGACGGAAACCCAAGCTGGGCCCGAGTGAACGTAAGCAGGTTGCGGAACGGCGGGCGAAAGGGGAGCCATGCGCTCGAATCGCGCAGGCCTTTGGAGTTAGCGAGAGCACGATATTACGGATTTCAGCTCGGCAAATCTGACGAGGTGGCGGTTCAGAGTGGGTTGGAACACATGTAAGCAGGTGCACCGTTATGAGTGGCCCGCCAGGCGGCCTGACCTTCGGGTGAGCAATCCGGCTTCGGGTCGCACGGTTCGTAGATGGCCTCTTCTTCCATATCTCCGACGTGGGTGTTTTGTTCGCGCCGGATGGTGCGGATTTTGGTGTCGGACATGTAGATTTCGAAAGAGCCCGAGGTGAAGCTTTGCGAATTGCGCTGGCAACTGTAGGTGAAAACTGCATTTCCGGAATTGATGATGCTGAGATTACCGAGTGTGCACCCTAGCGATGACACAAGGTCCTGAGCTTCGAGCTTTGTAACCTCTTCGATCGAATTGGAAAAATTAAAGCACTCATCCGTTATCGGGGGCGGGTTGATATAGCTGGCATTAAACGACGTTAACCGCCATCCACTCCGGGCTGAAGGTGTCGGCTGGTCTTCTTCAGGCGCGCACTCGGCGCTTCCCGGCTGATACTGYCATTCAAGAGAACCGCAGGCGGGTTTTACTGCCGGTGTTTGTCGCAGTCTCTCTAGTTCTGCATTCCAGCTAGCATTTCTTTCCGCCAATCGGGCATCCAGCTCGGCATTCCGGCGTTTTGCATTTTCTTCCCACTCCTTTAAATAGTCAGGCGCATCCGGAATGGGGTCGAGCCGTTCGACACCGGTACTGACGATTGCACCCAACTTGTCGATATTTTGCAGGCCAAAGACTCCCATTTGGGCGATCGGACCGAGCGGCATCAGAGGTACAATGATTGGCACCATGTCATTCGGAGTAAGGTTTTCTCCGTGCAGGATCTTATCCCACACGTTAGAAACTCCCTCTTTTACTTCAAGTGCATTCCCAATGCCTCCGGCAGCCTTGCCCGTTGCCTTCAGAAGGTCATTGTTCACCTCGCCCCCTTGCAGAAGCTCAGCCTCTATACCGATTCCCTGTAAGCCCGAGGCAAAGCTAGTATCCGCTTGGGCCTTCGCGTCTTTGCATGCAAGCATTGCGAGGAAAGAGGCTCCTATGTGCCATCTTGGGTGCAATCTAACCTCCCGTTAAAGGCGCGTCAGTAGACGGTGGGGATGACGAGCGTGACTTTACACTTGTGTTCGCCGCCGGGCATAAACACTGCATACCCGCCATATCGATTGGTCTGCTTGTCATGGAACGTGGCGGCTAGCTGAACCGGCTTATCTGCTGCGGCAGCCACCGGAAATACGGTAGAAAGATAGAAGGGACCGGTTTGAGTCGATCTCTTGCCGTCCGCAAATGCGATGTCCATCCCATTGATGGCGGCAATAACAGCTTCGCGGCAGCCGCTTTCCCGTGCGGCATTCACGAACTCCAGGAAAGCGACAAGGTGAATTTTAACGGCCTGTGAAAGCTCTTCGTCTTTTTGATACCAAGAGAAGACATTGTCGAAAACATCGGATCTTGGAAAATCCTTTGCGATCTGCCGGAATACCACTGGCCGATTTTTTAACATGTTTTCAATGTAGTTGGGCCGCTCCTTAAACTTGTAGAGTTCTTCCGAGAAGTATCGGCCAGGCATAAGTCCAACGGTTGGTTTCTCACCGTTCTTGACCTTTATAAGCGCATAAAGATCGGCCGAGGGATTATAAAGCAACACATAACGTGCACTACGCAACTCGTACCGCTTCTTGATTGACGTCTCAATAAGGGCGCGCGCCAGTTTTTCCCCTTCCGGCAAACCGAACTTCTTCAAATCGGACCGCCACGCATCGTTGAAATTGATCCGGTGGACCCCAGTGATTACGGCATCGGTGAAAGCATTCAGACCTTCAGGGGTTTTTTCAAGAGGGGCGCTTGCGACATCAGCCGGTGGTCCTGCTGATGGTTCGACAGAAGCCGCATCGGCTCCAATTATAGGCTCCTCGGCTTTCATCCCAACCTTCCGGAATTCGGTGCCGGTGAACTCGAAGAAATGCGCGCCACGGGGACCATCCTCCCCGACCTGACCAGCAACGACCAGCAAGCGGCTGTTCGGCCGAACTTCAAACGGCCTTTCGTACCCTGACCAGAAACATGCTGCGAACGGCAGGACATGCACCTGACCTGTTGCCACATCGATCAGGGCTCCGGTGTCGCACTGGGTTCCGGCGCCCCACTGCGTGAAGACATACCGGCCGCCGAAATTAATCGATTCCTTCTCCGCCTCTTCCAACCGGGTTCGGTGCTCTTGGACTTCCGCCGTGTCCAGGCGGAGCGAGGCCTGTCTGCCACTGTAGATCTTCGCCGGGTAGTCCTTGAATCTGGGAACGTCGGCGGCATGACCCGCACTGCACAATGTGGTGGCAATTACCAACCCTGCAAGCCATTTCCTCATGCGGTGCGACATCTCCCGTTTCACAGCAGGATTGCATTTCGGTATGTCATTGTCGACGGTTTTACGTGTCCGGGGATGAGGGGTGTGGCGGGAAAGTCGGTGACGGGAGGCTTGAACTGACGGGAGCCCCCGGCTGACGCCGGGGGCTATTCCTCGTCGTCGCGATAACGTGGCTGATAGCGCTCCGTCGGAGTTTTCCAGGACATGAAGAACTCCAGCGGGTTCTGGTTTCCGAGGAAGTTGCGGGCGAGGGTCAGGCGATCAAGGACCTGTTGCCGTTCCGCGCTGGAGAGGTTGGCGGCATGCTCCTCAACCCCGCGCAGGAACTGTTCGATGCTCATGATCTCTGCCCATTGCTGGATGACCTGTCCCAGATGGTCGCGGCTTTCCTTGACGGATTGCTGGATACGGCGATGGTCTTCCTCCCGGCGGCGCCGTTCCTCGGCGGCCTCGCGTTCGCGGCGCGCGATTTCGGCCTTTCGGTCGGCTTCCTCCAGTTGGGCGACGAGGTCGACGGCGGCGGCTTCGATGGCCCTGACGATGGTTCGGAGGGATTTGTCGAGCGGTGCGGACTTTGTTTCCTGCCAGTCGGTTGTCCAGGAAACGCGCGAATAAGGTGAATAGGCCACCAGCCGCAGGCGCCCGGACGGGTTTTCCCGGGTGGTTGTCCATGTATGGTCTGTAAACCTGCGCGAGGCCTTGGGAGGAACGTAGTCGGCATCAGGGATGTAGCGTCCGCTGCCGATATAGCGCATCAGCGTCTGTTCGGACATTTCCGCAATTGCGAGGCCGATGGCGACGGTCCCGACATAGACGAGCGTGGGGCGGTCCGGTGACCAGAGGCTGGTGTGGTAGTAGTTGCGCTGCTCGCGGCGTTCCTCCCGCTCATCAACGCGGCTGCGATAGAACCCCTGACCGGACGGCGCCATGACCACGCGGTGACCTGTCGACTGGAGAGCGATGTAAAGGTTGTTGGCGAACGTGAGGGCCTTGTCGAGGCACGTCTTCGAGGTGGTGACGTCGAGCAGGAGCCGTTTGTACGGCTTGAGGTAGGCGCCGTCCTCGACCGGGCGGCCGGTCTCGAAATGGTGTCGGGCTCCACGGACGAGGGGGTGGATGCTGTCCGCCGGAGCCAGGGTTGCGGGTGCGCGCCTGCGCCGGATCTGGACACGGGGGCGGGGCGGGGGATGCAGCTTGCCGTCCTTTGACCAGTGCAACTGGTCTCCCGGTTGCGCTTCGGGCAATGGGTCGCGGGCAGGGGCCTTGCCCACGGCGAGTTTGGCCCAGTAGCCCCGCTCGGGGCGGGGCACGTTGAGCACCGTGCAGACGCGCGCCATATAGCTGCCGGACACGTCGAAGCTTTTGGCGACCTCCGTCATGGGTTTGGTCCAGACCAGTTCGTAGAGTTCTTCTCGGGTCACGGAGGTTGATTATCTCTTTCGCCAATTCGTGATGCGTGCCGCAATTTGTCGGTGAGGCAGGCGAACGAGTGGATCCTCTTGCCATTCCTCAAGGCAGCGACAAACATGTTCCTTAGATAGTACACCATGTTCAACGATAAGGTCGGCAACCCAAAGTACGCCGTGTACTTCAAGGCCGAATGTGTGTTCTGCCACTTCGCGCAGAGCCGCATCTCCGGTAAGGAGTAAGCCGTTCCTTGTCTCGCGTGCTAGCACGAGCGAAAAGCAATCCTCGGCGCTCAAGGTTGGGTGAGCTTCCCGCAGAGAGAGCGCTGTTGCGACCTGATCTCCCGGAAGATCAATCGTCTGCATGCCTGCACGTTCATAAGATGCCCATTCCATTGCCGAAATTGATAAAAGTTCGTTGGCGCGAACGGGCAGCGCGACATGGAAGTTGAACGGCAATCCAAGCATAGGCTGAATCAGCCCCACCTTGTGGAGATCAATCAGGCAACAGGCATCATTGATGACGACACGCCGATTAACGAGGACCACGGACGGCGAATTCGACATCTTCAACAGGCTTTCGTAGCAATGTGGCGCCTTTAAACGGTGAAATCAGGCCTTCAGCCAAAGCCCTATAGACATATGCTTCAAATCGTTGAGGCCGTTCCATTGCTGCGATCTCGCCATCGGGTGACAGTTCATCGGGTTCCTTAGTCAACCAAGCTCGGGCCGGGCTTCTGAATAGCGCCTTGAAACTGTCATCGGAGACAACGCCAATATCCTTCAGTCGATAGATCAAAGCCATTATGGATACACCATAAAGGTGTTTTAGACGTACAAGTTCCTGATAGGCAAGGGAAGTTCTGGTCTTTCCGATCTCGTTTCGAAGATGTTCTGCCGGAATCAGAAATGCTCCCGCAAAGCGGTCCATCGCCTTTTCAATCTTCGCGTTCTTGCAATCTTTTATCATGTTGTGCGCGATTTCATGCGCCAAGGTAAATCTATCCCGCTCAACATTCACATGCCGTCGCACAATGACAGTAACAGGCGGCTTCTTGTTTGGGCGTCTAACCCGGCAGGTGAGTCCGAAGAAACCATCCGGGCCTTCAATCTGCAACACCCGAACGTTCTTCTCTTCAAGAAGAGCGGTTAGGCTTGGTATGGGGTCACTTCCCAAACTCCATTGTTCCCGCAGGGTGTTTGCACACTCTTCCGCATCTTCCAGATCCTCGATGGTGCATGGATCTATGTTGTCGAGTGCGCTTRCCCTCTCGCTAAGGTCAAGCACTTCCTCGATCGCAAGGTAGCGTTCCACATGATCAATCACTTCCGCTTCCACGAGGGCTCTTTCCCGCTCGGTGGTCGTGGATTTTTTGCGGAATTCTACTCCCTCAAGCTCCACAACCTGGCTGTTCATTAGAAAGTCCAGCGATACGCCAAGTGCACGGGAGAGAGATACGAGCACGCCCGAGCTGGGCATCATCTCCCCGCGTTCGTACTTGTTGAGAGCCTGTGGGGTGACCTTTTGGTCGAGTTGCGCTGACAATGCTGCGAGCGAAAGGCCGGCACGTGCTCGTGCCAGCCTTAGACGATCTCCAAAAGCCATGGTTCAGTTCGCCCCTTGTTGGTTGATGAATTGATATTGACAGCGGATTTATCAACCGCTACATTAAATATAGTCCGATTTGGTCAATTCATCAACCGACCATCGCCTCGGATGACCGAAATACGATGAAAGGAAAGACGAAAATGACCACAGATGTTGCAGAAAAGGCGAAGACAGTGACCATAGTGGTCAATGGCACTCCCCACGACGTCCCCAAGAAGGACGAATTGACCTATGCCGAGGTGGTTACCTTGGCTTATCCCGAATATCCGCAGCATCCGGAGGTGACCTACTCGGTGACCTACACCCGCGGCCACGGTAACAAGCCTGAGGGTATCCTGGTGCCCGGCGGTAGCGTCAAGGTTAAGGAAGGGATGGCATTCAATGTTATTCGAACTGGCCAATCATAATCCCGATATCCAGAGTCTTCTGGAAAAGGGCTATGCGCTGCGCGTAGATGGTACCCGTCTTGTGGTTCGGGATATTCCGTACCTCGACAGCAACGGCGGACTCCAGACGGGCGCCTTTGTTGCTAATCTTATGTTCGTTGACCAGCGCAGGGTGCGGCAGGACGACCATCAGGTCTATTTTGCGGGCTCTGCGCCGTATGGCCTTGATGGTCGCCCGATCCCGAACTTGGGTGGTGGTCCGGTGAGCATCCCTCTGAACAAGACAGACATTGTTGTCCAGCGGTCGTTTTCGAATAAGCCTGCTGGCGGTTTCCCGAATTTCTTCGAGAAAATCGAGCACTACGTTCGCGTCATTTCCGGCCCCGCCATGGAGCGCCACGGCGTGACTCCCTTCACATTTAATATCGACCGCGAGGCTGCTGGAGCTTCTGTTTTCAAGGTCCATGACACGTTGACGACCCGTGCTGAAATCGGTGACCTCTCCCAAGTTTTCAAGGAGGAGGTTGTGGCGATCATCGGCTTGGGTGGTACCGGCTCCTATCTGCTCGACTTCATGGTGAAAACACCCGTTCAGGAAATTCGGGCGTTCGACGCAGACCAGTACTACGTCCATAATGCTTTCCGATCGCCCGGGAGGTTGCGGGATGATGAACTCGGGCAATCCAAGGCTGTGGTGTATGCGGGAAGGTATGAGAATTTTCGGTCCGGCCTGGCTATACAGCAGAAGTTCATTGACAAGTCGTCTGCTGCCGACCTTGAAGGTGTGACGTTTGCCTTTGTGTGCGTGGATCGCGGTTCGGCACGCGCTGAAATCTTCGATCTGTTGATCAGTCTGGGTATTCCCTACATCGACGTCGGCATGGGTCTCGACCGTGCGCAGGGTGCACTGGCCGGTATGGTGCGCGCTACCTACTATGCGCCGGAACAGGCGGAACAGGTGCGGCAAATGCAGTTGGCTGAAATGGTAGACCATCCGAACGATGAATACCGGCGCAATGTGCAGGTTGCGGAACTAAACGCGCTCAACGCCTGTCTGGCTGTCATCAAGTACAAGCAGATCAAAAGGTTTTACGTGGACGACAATGCCGCATACCATATGCTGATGGGAATAACAGACCTGAAGACCTTCATGGAGCGAGTTGCGTGACTGTTCTTTCGCTCCAGTATGTCCAGTATATTCCCAAGGAATTGACGACCGGCGTTTTATACGTATCTCGTGAATATGCTGTTGCCGCACATCTTTGTGCCTGTGGGTGCGGCAACAAGGTTGTGACGCCTCTTGGTCCTGYCGAGTGGTCTCTTACCGAAAGGAACGGGTTACCAACACTTCGGCCTTCCATCGGTAACTGGCAGTTGCCGTGCCGAACCCATTACCTCATCACCAATGGGCAGATCCAATGGGCGGGCAACTGGAGCGATGCTCAGGTTCTTGCCGGGCGCCAGGCTGAAGACAGACGGCGTGAGGCATATTTCGCAGAACGGGCGCGTGAACGAAGCTTCTGGCATCGCCTTTGGAATCTTGTACGACGTTTGTTTGGGAAGGATGGCACATGACCTGGCTGTGGACATGGGGTGGAAAATGCTTCGGTTATCGCGATGGCGATGACTTGTGGACCTACAATGGGCAGCATGTGGGCCGGTTCAGTAGCGATACCGTGTACGACCGGCATGGGCGTTATTTGGGCGAGATCATGAGCGACAACCGTCTTATACGCCGAGTCAACAACTCAAGTCTTCGTGGTTATTCGTTCACACCCTGGGCCAGGCGGGTGGCCTATGTCAAATATGTGAACTACGTCGGATACGTGATGTATGCCGGATATGAGGACTTTCCAGGTCCGGAGACATTCTCATAATGCCGTGGATCAAGGGTAGCCGGTGACAAATACGGACGAATATAGTCTTCAAGCTGTCTTAGACGATGGTAACCTCGGCACGGAGCCGTCGGAACCCTATCGTGAGAGTCTCGATGTTCTCGATAATGTTGTTCGGGAATGCATGTATGTTTCGAAGAGCTATGCAGGTATCCCGGCGCCAACTGGGCGGCATTTTTATGCCTCTGTTCTCTTCACTGTTCTTATAACGCGTGGCATCAGCCTCTTGACCTTGGCGCCTCACACGCCTTGGGCGGACAAGAAGATTGAGCACTGGGATTATGCGTCCCTTGCCGGAATCGTCCGCACGATGATTGAGCTGAGAGTAGCCTTCTATTACCTCTGCGCGGAAGAATGCTCCGACGATGAATGGAATTGCCGATGGAACCTGTTCAATCTGCATGATTGTGTGAGCCGGATCAGGATGTTTGACGCGCTGGGCGACGCAGAGCAGGTGGAAGGGTTTAAGGTTCATGCGGACGAGATTCGTGGTCGTCTCATGTCGAATCCGTTCTTCAACGCACTGGATACCAAGAGGCACAAGAAGCTGTTGCATGGTCAAACCGCATATCTCTTCTCACTGGAGGAAATTGCGGAGAAGGCGGGTATCGCTGTTAACCATTTTCGGTGGTTGTATGTCCTTTTTTCCAGCCACGTCCATGGCCTGCCAATGTCCTTTTATCGCATCGGCGGCGACAACACAGAACGTGGGCGTGGGCTCCCCAGTCCGGTTGAGGATTCGTATTCTTCGCTATGTTTGTCATTAGCCTCGACTCTTCTCGTTCGTACGCGTGACGAGCTTCATCAACTCTTTGAGGGGCTTCGGCAGCCAGTAGAAGAGAGTACCGATAGCGAAATTGCCGAGCAGCAAGTTCAAGACGGTCTTCAAGTTGGTCAGAGTGCAACATTCGATGCGACTGAAGACATCCGAATGGTTTTTACTCGGACAGCGGAAAACCTTGTCGATATCGTCTATGTCCACCGTCCGACCGGAGAAGTTGTTCTGGAGCGTTCGGATTCGGAGGAGGAGGGAGCTGAGCTTAAATGGTTCGAGCCGGTATTCTGGAGTGTTTCGTTAAATGGCAAGCCTGCGACAGAGCAGGCATTGGTCAAGGCCATGGAGGAGCCACATGCCTTCAGGGTCGATCATGTCGAGCATTCAATCATTCTCAAAACGGGCACCTCTAGTTAATATGATGCTTGTTGGGGTTAGGACTCGTTGCGGCCGTCAATCAGCATCGCTAGCCAGTTTTCGAGGCCACCGAGATAATCAGCCAGTTTCTCCATGTGAATAGCGAATGAGCGGATGTTGATATGGACGAGATCGCTGCCCAGTGTACGTGTCGCATCGCGACTGCGCGCATAGCGAAAGCTTTCGCCCCTAGGATCGTATACGTTCAACTGGCGCATGTAGGCGTCGATACCGTCCAAATCCGCCGAGGGCAGGGGATCTGATCCCACGAGTTTGCAAACAGGGTCCAGCATTGGCCGGACCATACCCCATAGTTGCGCGAGATCGTGTCTCCCGAGATGTTTTTCCTGACTTCCAGTTATTGATTCTTCGAGAAGATCAGCCGCCAGGCGGAAGATATCCTTGAGCATCAGTTCGACGTGATGCCGGTAGAGATAGACGATCGGGTAGACGATCGAATCTTGGTTGACGGGTTGCTCACACATCCGCTCAGTCAGTTGGAAAGCAGCCCTCCGGAAGCCGGCTTTGTAAGCATGATCGACTTCACCCCAGTGCTGAATGCAAGCGTTGAGCGGCCAATCCTTGCTGTTCCCGCCGAATAGAACATCGGTTGCACGGGGCGGCGGAGAAGATCCAAAAATTGATTCAGTTTCGTTGAACATGATGGTGCTACTCATAATTCAACTTCAGTTCGCTCCCTAGCAACAGACGCTTCTCCCGTTATGTCAAAACGCTCTGGTTGAAAATCGACGTATCCGGAAAGATATTCGCCTCACGAACCCGCTGGGCAGCAAGTTCGGGGTTGGCTGAAAACAATACAAMAACCAAATCAGTTAGCGCGCGTGTACAACAAACGTAAAATAGGCGCCGCGTTCTATCCACAACGCTTTCCTTGCCTTCCCGAATGTTCTTCAAGTCCCTGTCAGAAAGGGGTTTAATTCCCAGATATTTGTCATATGAAAATTGTGTGTGCGTGCCTTCCTCATCATCCAATACGACTAAGACACGTTTGAATTCTGCCCCCTTAATTCCTTGCTGGGTTGAAAACGGCGATTCATCCTCTAAGTAGCGACCATAACCCCAGAACTGGGCTGCGGGGCACGCCAAGAAGGCTTCCATTGCCGCCACTTCCTTATTTGCCTCTTCTTCGTCCGGTTCAGTACCCTCCTCGTTGGGCGGTAGCTGTTGTTCAAGATAGGCAAGGATGCGTGGATCCAGATTCATTAGTTCATTGTCACGAATGAAGAGAAGTACGTCGCGGACCGTTCGCCCCTCTTCTGGACGCATCATTGTTGCGAGTTGGAGGCTTGCATTTCGAAGCTTCTTTAGCAGTTCTGAAACGTTCTTTCCGCGCATCCCATCTTTTTTTAGGAGCTCGCAGTGATGGCGAAGGATGGTCATTACCTCGAATTCACGACCGTTCTCTTGCGCGATGCTCAGAGGCAATGCGAACGAGATGAAGGGGCGCAGGGGCCACGTACTGGCGTCCAGGAAGCCGGTCTTGAAGGATTCAGGGGCTCCATCATTTAGCGCCGCATAGAGTTCTCCGAAACCCAATCGGGTTGCTGCCATGCGGTGCACGATCACCAAAACCTTGACAGAGTTGTCGTCATTGTTGCGCCAGGCAGCGTCGTCGTTCTGGTTCGCTATCCATTCTCGGACTCTTGTGATGTGCTCATCGCGATTTCCAGTAGTGGGAAGTATGAATATGCGCGCGGTGCCGACAACAGGCTGCGAAACGCCGTTGATCTCCTCTGTTCGTCCGCGCGTTTGGATAAGATCGTCTCCGTCGCGACGGACCGCATTGGCAACGGCCAAAATCGACGTTGCGCAACGAAAGTTCTCCGGCTTGGGTATCGTGWGCCAAGTTTCTTCTGCGACGACATCGCCGATGCCGGTAGGATAGATCTGTTGCATTGGATCGCCAAAGAAGCCCAATCCGAACTTGCCACGCGCTTGAAGTTCTACGGCTTTCAACGCCTCAACCACGCCCTGCGTGGTGTCCTGACTTTCATCGACAAACACAAAGGGGAATTGTTGAGCCAGAAGAGTTCGAAAAAGGGGGCGTTCTTTCAGAAACTCGGTCGCAATCTTTAAGACGTCGTCATGACCGAGCAAACCTTTTGAGTAATTGCTGCCCGTGCCATAAGAAAAGGCGGTTACCGAACCGATTCGGGCCCGATCGCGTTCATAGCGCTCAATGTCGCGTCGGTTCTTCTCGCGGGTCCTTTGTTGAACTCTGGGACCGAAGTTTTCTGCATCTGTGCGCAACTCATCTAATTTTTCCCCGATCCTGCGATCGACCCAAGCCCTTATATCGGTTTGAAAGCTGCGTACTAACATCCAGAGAAAGCTATGGATGGTCGAAACATGAACCAGCGGATCGCTACCCACGTCGGCCCAAATTTCTGCTGCTGCGACTTCCGTATACGTGATGCAAGCTACTCGTTGGCGGCTACGCTTTAGAGCGGGGCCGTGTTCCCGGACGATTGTCGCGAGTGCTTTCACCAGAGATGTGGTTTTTCCTGATCCGGCTCCGGCGATAACAATGAAGCTACGCTTGGTTTGACCGGTCAGGCACTCCCTAAGGCTGATATCTGCGGGCGTGTCGGGTTGATGAATACGACGTGTGTTCATCATGCCACCTGATCGGCCTCTGCCGCCACGACAGGAGCTTCGGCCGCTGCGTCAACGACTGCCTCAACTTCCTGCTCGACCTCCAGATTTACCTGCTCCTGAAGCCATTCGAGGCCTTCCTTAATATAGAGCGGAACAACCCAGTCACCGTCTTTGCGAGCAAGCACGCCGAGGGCGAACTTTGTCTTGTCGAAATTCTTGCCAGTAACACGCTTGTGCAGTCGCGCGGCCAAGGCAGACGGATCAGCTGCGGCGCCCCTGAGCTTCAGTCCTACCGTGCGTTGATCCGCTGCTTGACACCAATCAGCGTTTTCAAGTCCGAAAGCTTCTTCGAAAGTTCGCCCACATAGGCTGGCTAGCTGCTCATTCCAGGTTACGTCAGTTGGAATCTGGTACGCGATCCGAACCATAGCCGTGTCCGAGCCGGTCAAAAGCTCTGCCTTATCTTCTTTTGCCACCGCGCAGAGTTCTGCAATGCTCCGTTTTCTCGGCAACCATTGGATAAGTGTCTGGTTTGCTGTTACCGCGTCGGGCTCCCCAGGGAGACATGTTGAACCGTAGCGCTTTTGTGGTTCTCCACCTTCTTGCTCCGAGGGAATTTCGAATTCCTTTTCTTCGTCTTCATTCTCGTCAATATCGGCTGCGGGCTCAACTGTTTCAGTGACGCTATCGACGTCCGTGATCACCAGAGTTGTAATGCCGAGAAATTCAATCAATTCTTTGAAACGATGGCCAAATGCTCCGCCAACCTCCAAGATTGATAGCGACGCAGATCGCAGAGTTTTTGCAGCCTTCTCAATCATAAGTGGCAAAAGAAGACGCTCGACATTGCCCTCCACCAGAATAGCGGCGTCTGCGAAAAAGAGGTCACAATGAGTCAGTTTCAGATACCGCTGAAGAAAGTCGCGGTCTTTGGGGGTTTCCCCCTTCTGGAAGCCCGACAGGTTGAGAACTTTTGTCGATTGTTCGCCGTTGGCGCTGTGACGCCGAAAATAACGAATAGGGGCGAAACCGCGTTCATAAAGTATATGAGGAGAGTGGGTCGTAACGACAATCTGGCTGGTGAATGCTCCGTCATCTTCTCCCTCGATTTTCAAGAGGGTGAGTACGTTGCGGATGAACACTTGCTGAAGCTGAGCATGAAGGTGCGCTTCAGGTTCTTCAATGAAGATCAGGTGCAGGGGGGGCCGTTTCTCCTCCTCAGCCTTCCATCTTTCCTGAAGGTCGAGAATTTCGACGACCATGTAAATGAGGTTTTTGAAACCTAGGCCATTGTAAGAATCCGGCAAGCGCACGGCATCGGCGCCGTCGCCAAGTACATAGTGCACTCGGGCATCTTGGCTCATGATGCTGGTCGGATTAAGGCCAGACTTGATCTCAAGTTTTGGGTTGCTCAGACCAGGGTAGCCAAGGGTTGCAATACGTTTCAGGGTCGGTTCGAATACCTGCATCAGATGCTCATTCAAGCCTTCCTCAGAATCAAACAGTGCCTTCAGTGCCGAGTGATCATCTCCGCGTTGCTCCAGGTTCCGCTGGTAGAACCGGCTCAAGCGACGTGATAGGTCTTCGGCTCTTCCGGCCCCACCCAGAGTCTGGAAGTTGGGATCGGTAAGATGGCGTTGTGCGCTGAGGCTATCGACCTTAATGAGCGATTTTAAAATTCCCGCGCCTCCCTGATCTCCAGCAAGAGGCACCGGATCGTATCCTTCATTCTGTTCGTACTCGTCGTTGAATTGCGCTCTATCCAGGACGAAATATTTGAACTCGAACTCGTGCTGAAGCTCCTTTTCCAAGTAGTCTGTCAGATTTCTCGGCCACGGTGCGTATTTGCCTGCGCCACCAGGAAGTTCGGCCACTCGATCGAGGCCTTCTTGTCGCTTTTCTCGGAATCTCWGAAGCAGTCCCTGGGAGTTTACGGCAGAGAACTCGATTCGCATTCCGACCTGAGTACCGGCCCAATCCGAACTAGGGAGTATTGGAATCACCAAATAAAGGTCGTTCTCGTTTACCTCGAACCAGAGGTCGAGAGATATGGATGGTATTGTTACATCAACATCATTCGCGGGGTCACCCTCACCAAAAGCATTCAATGCTCCCCAAATGTAAGAACTGAAATCAAAAAGAGAAAACCTATCTTTTGACCCGGACAGAAACATCTGTATTGCCTGAGTGGCAGACGTTTTCCCGCTGTTGTTCGCGCCAACAAAGATAGATAAATCGGACCCAAGCTCCACATGTACGTCGCGCAAACGCCGATAATTCTTAAGTCGATATGAATGTAAATGCATGGCAGCCCCCGAGAGTGACGCCACGCTAGCTCAACCCAGCGATGAAGTCGAGCAGGGCAATAATGCCTCAGAGGGCTGCGAGGAGGCCAAATAGGTGTGTAAGCACAGATTTTAGCACAAAATAATTTCAGAGCTTATTTTTACAGCAATTACAGTATGATGCAGAAGTAGCCGTCAGGCTCATAACCTGAAGGCCGCAGGTTCAAATCCTGCCCCCGCAACCAATGAAATAGCCCGCCTCGCGCGGGCTTTTTTATTGCTAAAGGGGCGAGGATTTAACACCTCGTCAGGGGCAAACGGGCGCGTAGCAGACACAGCCGGACAGAAACTCCAAATCCGGCAACCGCAACCAATGAAACTTGTAACAGCTTCCAGTCAGCCTCCGCCTCAGCGAGAATGGCACGGAAGCGGCTCAGGTAGTATGGAGTGCTCCCCGTTTCACCGGACAGTCGGCTTAGGTTGAGATAGCCCTGATGAACTGGCGAGGGGAAGCCATTTTCAGAGCGGAATGGGGATGGATTTCATTATAGTCCTCGATCCATCCATCGATCTGCCGGAGCGCAGTTTCCGCGTCCGGAAGGGTTGAGATGCGGACATAGTCCCGCTTCAGGGTTTTGACGAAGGCTTCGGACATGCCGTTTGACTGTGGACTGRCGACGGGTGTGAAGCATGGCGTCAGATTAAGAGCCTGGGYGAACAGCCGAGTTTCCCGCGYGGTATAAGGCGAACCGTTATCAGACAAATGCTCGATGGCATGCGGCGCTCGGGCTACGCCGAAGCGCTTCTCAACAGCCTCCAGCATCATGTCACGGACATCGGAGCCGGATATTCCGGCATTAGCGACAGCCGCCCAGGCGATGATCTCACGGTCGAAGGCGTCGATAATGAAGGCGAGCCGGATAATCTCACCGTTCCAGCAGGTGAACTCCAGGCCATCCGAGCACCAGCGCAGGTTCGAGCGCATGACCATGACCTTACCGTCGTGGAGGCGACCCTTGCGCACTGCTGTGTG
>NZ_MDDW01000018.1 GCF_001854865.1 Rhizobium sp. LCM 4573
CCCTCGCCTCCCGTCGCCGCATCTTCGACATGGCGGCGGCAGACCGGCTCCTCATCCTCGGCTTCCACTATCCGTTCCCGGGCCTTGGCCGGATGCTCAAGATGGACGCCGGCTATGCCTGGGTCCCGGTCAACTGGCAGTTCTGATCCCGCGAGGAGCGACCGCCGTTGGGCAGGAGACGCCGCCGAAAGGCGGAGATCAACTCTTGGAGCGATATCTGAGCGCTTCGACAAGCAAGGCAAAGGCCGGTGTCGGCTGGCGCCGGCTCGGATAGTAGAGGTGATAGCCGGAAAAAGGTTCGCACCAATCCGCCAGTACGCGTACGAGGCGACCATCCTCGATGTACGGAGCCAATTGCCCTTCCGGCAGATAGGCAAGGCCGCGTCCCTCCAGGGCGGCTTTGAGAATGAGACTACCGGTGTTGAACACCAATTGCCCATCTACCCGCACATTCATTTCACGGCCATCCTTCTCGAATTCCCATGCATACAGACCGCCGTGGCCCGACAGTCGTAGATTGATGCAATTGTGATTGGTTAGGGCCTGAGGTGTTTTCGGAACGGCTCGCCCAGCGAAATAGGCTGGGGAACCGACGACGGCCATGCGCATCTGCGGCCCGATGCGAACGGCGATCATATCCTTGGCAATCGTCTCGCCCGGTCGCACGCCAGCGTCGAACCGGTCCTTGACGATGTCGGTCAACCCGTAATCCGTGATGATCTCCACCTTGATGTCGGGATATTCTTCCACGAGCTTCGATGCGACCGGCCACAGGATTGATTCGGCGGCGTATTCGGTCGAGGTCAGGCGAATGACGCCGGACGGCTTTTCCCGCAACTCGCTCAAGACCATCAGTTCCCGCTGAATTTCCTCGATCCGCGGACCGATCGAGCGCAGCAGGCGCTCTCCCGCTTCCGTCGGGACGACCCGGCGCGTCGTTCTCGTCAGCAAACGCAGATCGAGGCGCGCCTCCAGCGAGCGAACGGTCTGGCTCAGCGCTGACTGGGATACGCCCAGCCGTTTGGCGGCCCTCGTAAAATTCCGTTCCTCCGCGACCACCATGAAGGCCGCCAGATCGTTCAGGCTCTCTCCAGCCATTTAGAAGTTTTCCTTATTGGTCCAATCTCCTTTTAGCACCTAATCGCACATTCTGCCTCGGATTATATGCGTTCTCGCAGGTGTTCTGTCCGCGCGAGACAGACAGGCCTTCGACCGGATCAAGGCGAAGGACGTTCGCTATCGCTTCGTCATCGACCCAACCGCGTGAGAACAGGAGCAGACCCAATGAAAAAGATAATCGCAGCGGCAGCCATCAGCACGATCGGCGCGGGTTCGGCGGCTGCCGAAGGCATGGAGATCAGGCCGAACGGGGGCACGCCCTCCATCATCGGCAAGACCCCGGATAACTTCAGCGGACATGCGGTCATCACGCCTCTGTTCCCCCCGAACGAAACCACTCGCGCCAATGCCGGCCTCGTCACCTTCGCCCCCGGCGCGCGCACCACCTGGCATACGCACCCGGCCGGGCAATTGCTGTTCATCACGTCCGGTCAGGGCTGGGTGCAGGAAGAAGGCAAGGAGCGCCGCGTCGTCAACGCCGGCGATACCGTGTGGATCGCGGCGGGGATCAAGCACTGGCATGGCGCGACCGAAACAAGCCCGATGGCTCACATCGCCATGACCTACCTTGTCGACGGCGAGAACGTGGACTGGTTGGAGCCGGTCACCGACGAGCAATACCGCTAATGACTGGACAAGTGAAAGGCATCATCATGAAAACCTCCACTATCATGGCTCTCGCACTTTCCATGGGTGCCGTCGACGCTGTCGCAGAGACGGGTTCACAGACCGGCAGCTTTTCCCGCGAAGACGTGCAGGCTGTGTCTCCAGCGCTCGAACATTACGCAACGGACAGGCTGGCGAGCAACCTGTGGAAGCGACCCGGCCTCGCCCCTCGCGACCGCAGCATCATCACCGTCGCCGCAGTCATCGTGCGCAATCAAACTGTTTTGCTCGCCGAGCAACTGCAGCTCGCCCTCGACAACGGCGTCAAGCCCGCCGAGATTTCCGAGATCATCACCCATCTGGCCTTCTATGCCGGCTGGGGCAATGCGATCGCCGCCACGGCCATCGCCAAAGATGTGTTCACCGAGCGCGGCATCGATCGCAACCAGCTTCCGAAAGCGTCCGTCCAACTGCTCCCTCTTGATGAGAAGGCGGAAGCCACCCGCGCCGCGCGGGTGGAGGAATCGACCGGCCCGGCCTCGCCCGGCCTTGTGCGCGACACGGCGGATGTTCTGTTCAAAGACCTGTGGCTTCGCCCCGATCTTGCACCACGCGATCGCAGCCTCGTGACCGTCACCGCTCTGATCGCGACTGCGCAAGTGGAGCAAATTCCTTTCCATCTGAACAAGGCGATGGATAACGGGCTGAAGCGCGAGGAAGCAGCCGAGATGGTCAGCCACCTCGCCTATTATGCCGGCTGGCCGAACGCCTTTTCGGCGTCGTCCGTTGTTCGCACCGTCTTTGAGAAACGGCCACGGCAATAACAGTTACAAGTGAAGCACCGGACCGCATGAGAACGGATGATCCCATGTCACAGGGTATCGAAGACAAAGTCGTCGTCATCACTGGCGCCAGCAGCGGCCTCGGAGAGGCGACGGCACGCAGACTGGCGCGGTATGGCGCAAAGCTCGTTCTCGGTGCACGGCGCATAGGTCGCCTTCGCACGCTTGCCGGGGAATTGAAGCTGGACGACGATGCCGTTGTCCAGACGGACGTAACCGCCCGCGAGCAGGTCAAGCGGCTGGCGGATAGCGCGGTTGAGAAGCACGGCCGCATCGACGTCATTCTGAACAATGCCGGCCTGATGCCGAGTTCCCGCCTCGAACTGCTGAAAGTAGAGGACTGGGACGCCATGATCGACGTCAATATCAAAGGCGTCCTCTACGGCATCGTGGCGGCCCTGCCGCACATGCGGAGCCAAAAGAGCGGGYACATCATCAACGTGTCTTCCGTCGCCGGTCATAAGGTTGGACCGGGCGGTGTAGTCTATGCCGCGACCAAGCACGCTGTCCGCGTGATCTCGGAAGGGCTGCGCCAGGAGGTGAATCCCTACAACATCCGCACGACGATCATTTCGCCCGGTGCGGTGGCGACCGATCTGCTCGACACGATCACTGATCCGGTGATCGCCGACAACATGCGCAAGACCTATGAGAACGCCATCCCCGCCAGCTCCTTCGCGGGCATGGTAGGCTCGGCGGCCGAAGCGGCGCCGGATAGCGCGAGGGCGGCAATACCAGCCGCCAGGGATGCAAGAATGTGCCTCTTCAGCATTTCACGTTCCTTTTGCGGGCGGCGGCCGGCAAAAAGCAAAGTTGGCTTTAAGGATCGGTCTGCCGTCAAATCCACGGGCGGAATAGGCYCGTCGAAGCCCATTTGACCCCGATCTGCGGGTGTTTCACGCCAAATCGGCTTCAATTTTTGCAGGAAGGGGCCGCGCGCGGCCGTTCCGGGCGACAGGCAATTGGAATCAAATGAAAATAATGTCGCCAAAATGGAAGCGATAATTCGGCGCCATCCATGCAATCCGACGAATTTCGCAATGATCTGGATCAAGGGGGATATGATTGGACCGCAAAAGGCCGTTGCATGCGGCTGGATGGTCAGCGTTGCAGATCGGACACTTAATCACCAAGAAGGCGCCCGTCGAAAAGGATTTACAACCATCCGCATGTATCGCGGATCGGCGCCACCGGTAAACATACATTGGATCTTCGGGATCACCAAGCTGGAACTCGGCTGAGCCTGCGACTGCCGTTACTCATTCTGACATGCAAAGAGCTGCCTTCAGATGCCTTGGCACTCCCCCAAGATGTTAGCCTTGGGACGAACGAACGTCTTTCGGCCAGCCTTCCATCCGGCGAGCGTGGCGGCCGAAGAACGGACGACGCTTAGGGGATTGGCCGCATCGAGGACGACGATATCGGCCGGGCCGCCGACCCTCAGCCCGTATGGGATGCGCATGATGGCTGCGGCCTGCCCACTGACCATCTGGAAAACGTGGCCGATATCGGCATCGCGCGATAGCTGCATCACATTGGCATAAAGATTCGCCATCCGTGCCAGCGACGCGTCGCCGAAGGGCGTGAACGGGTTCAGCACGTTGTTGGTGGCGATCGCCGTCCTGACACCGTCCGCCGACAGAAGATGGGCCGGCGCGATCCCGCGGGGAATGTTCGAGACGTTGCCGTGGCCCATCAGGAAGAGATCGGTCGCCGGGAGGACGGTAAGCGCGATGCCGGCCTCCGCGATCTTCCGCCCGACCGCCGATCGGTCCGACGGATCGAGAGCGGAGAGGTTCGTGACATGACCGATGGTGACCCGGCCGCCATAGCCATTCGCCAGCGTCGCCTCGATGACGGACGGCAGGTCGGTTCTTGCGGGATCGAGATGAAAGTCAAGGTGAAAATCCACGTCGACGTCATGCCTTTTCGCCAGTGCGAATATCCTGCGAACGTGCTCTTCCGGCCGGTGATCCGTATAGGGGCATCCCCCGATCAGATCGGCGCCGGCACGTAGCGCCTCGTCGAGCATATCTTCCGTTTCAGGCTCCTGCGTCAGCCCCTCTTGGGCGAAGGCGCAGATCTCGATATCGATCGCAAACGCATATCGCTCGCGAACCCGTTTGATGGCCTCGAAGGATCGCATGCCGGCGCGCGGATCGATTTCGACGAAGGTCCGCATGCGGTTGGTGCCATGGACAATGGCCTGGCGGACGAGCGCCGAGGCCCGCTCATAAACATCCTCTTCGGAAAAACCGGCCTTGGCCTTGGCCGTCTCGCGCACCGCCTCGTCCAGCGTGCCTTCGCAAATCGAGCAGCGTTCAAGAATGCAGGCCTTGTCTAGATGGATATGGCTGTCCACGAAACCCGAGAAGGCGAATTTCCCGTCGATATCCTCTTCATCCACGGCATCGCAGCGGATTTCCGGCCGCATTTCGACGATGAGCCCGTCGTGGATCGCGATGTCGATCACGCCCGATCGCTGCGATATGCGCGCATTGCGAAGAAGGAGATCGGCCCGCATGTCCTGCCTCAGATCCCGATCGCGCAGCCGTCGCTGCGGGGGTCATGCGCACCGTCGATCCACCCGTCGCCGCCGATCCGGATGACCCCCGCCTGCCCCGCCAGCGCGCTCAACGCCGGGAGAGCAACCGTCTCGTGTCCGCGCGTGGAAAGGGCTCTCAGCACCTCCACCCCAACGTCCTCCTCGATCTTGAGATTGTCCCTTGTGTCGGAAAACGTCCGGCCGAGCAGGAATCTCGGCGCGGAAAGCGCTGCGAGCGGATCGAAACCGTGATCGATCAATCTGCTGAGCAACACGGTCAGCGTTTGCGGCTGCCCGTCGGCCCCTTGCGTTCCATAGAGGAGGCAAGGCTTTCCGTCGCGCAGACCCATGCCTGGATTGAGCGTGTAGAACGGCCGCTTGCCCGGGGCGAGCACGTTCGGGCTGGCGGGATCGGTGCTGAAGGCCGCCCCACGGTTCTGCCACAGGATGCCTGTGTCGTCGAGCAGGACGCCGCTGCCCCAGTCGTAATAGGTGCTTTGCAGAACACTGGCGGAACAGYCGTTTCCATCGACCGCAGCGAGATAGACGGTATCCCCGTTCCGGAATGGGGTCGGCCATGGCAGCGCCGCCTTCCGGTCGATCGCGCCGGCTTTGCGGGAAAGAACCGTATCGGCGAGCCAAGCGGCGCAGTCCTGCGCCACATGATTCGGATCGGCGATGCGGCCTCGCTCGAGGAAAGCCTGCTTCACGGCCTCGACGCAAAGGTGATAGAAATCCGCGGATGCGGGGTCCACATCCCGCATGGCGAAGTTCGACAGGATGCCCATGATGGTGAGGGTCGTTACCCCTTGCGACGGCGGCGGCGGCGCGAGAAGCTCCAAATCCCTGTAGGTCAGGGATAGGGGAGCGACGATTTTTGCGGACGTCTTCTCCAAGTCATGCCTGCGGATTGGGCTGCCGGCAGCCTCCAAGCCCACTGCAATGCGGCCGGCGACCTCTCCCTCGTAGAATTCGCGATGGCCGTACGCCGCGAGCCGCTCCAGGACGGCCGCGAGCTGCGGTTGCCGCTGGACGCCTTCGGTGGTGAAGAAGGTCGAGACGGTCGACCAGCCGCCGATCTCGCTCTCTCGAAACTCGTGCCAATATCTCTGCGACCGGCTGACCGGAAAGCCGCCGGCGGCGAGTTCGATCGCGTCCTCCAGAAGGCTGGAAAGGTTCTCCGTCCCGCCCCAATGCGCATGCGAATACCGCAGGGCCTCGCCCCAGCTGTCGACGAGCGCGGCGGTCGTCAGCGCCGACAGGGGACCGCGCGCCGGGATGGTTTCCAGCTTCGGCAAACTCTCCGCCGCCTGCCCTATGCCCATGATCGCGTCGCGCCGGCCGGCGCGGTCCGCCACGAGCCAGATGGCGTCGCCGCCCAGACCACAGAAATGCGGATAGAGAACCGTCAGCGCAGCGCCTGCGGCGATCACCGCCTCGATCGCCGTACCGCCGCGGCGCAGGACTTTAGCGCCTGCTTCGCTTGCGGCGTGATGCGGCGTGGTGACCATGCCGTGCCGGGAGCGGGCTGCGGCTTGCGCCGTCTGCTGCGTGAAAATCCGTTCCGGCATCGTCATCCCCTCGGCCATCGCATGCCTTTCCGTTTTTCGTCGCTGCTATTCGGAAGCCGACATGTAACGGCTGAGGATTTCGCTGATGTCGGGACCGTCGTCCTTGTCGTCCACCTTTGCCCTATCCTCAACCGCGTGGAGGTGATGATCCATGATGCGGGTCGCCGCAGCCRCATCGAGGTTCTTCAGCGCCTCGATCAGCTGGATATGCTCGTCGATCCCGCATTCCGCCGAATGCGGGCGCCCGAACCGTGCAAGGATCAGCGACGAGCGCGAGACTACCTGGCTGATGAAATCGATGAGCAGTTTCGAGCCAGTCAATTCGGCGAGCAGAATATGAAACTCGCCCGCGAGGCGAATGGAGCGAGGCGAAGAGGCCTGCAGCGCCCGCTCCTCCTCCCGCACATGGCTGATCAGCGCATCGATGCCGTCCTTCGGCATCCGCTTGCAAAGCCGCTCGATCACCTCCCGTTCCAGGCAGCGGCGAAGGGCAAAGACTTCTTCCGCCTCCGCCAGCGTCGGCATGGCGACCGCGGCGCCGCGGTTCGGCTTGATCTCCACGAGGCCGTCGGAAGAGAGCCGCACCAAGGCGTTGCGCGCGCTTGTCCGACTGACGCTGAACGTATCGCCGATCGAATCTTCGGGCAGCTTGGTGCCGGGCTTCAGCGCCTGCTCGAGAATGGCGCGACGCAGCGAAGCGTAGATCGCGTCGCTTCTGGTCAGGTTCGTGGACATCGCTTCGGCTTTCCGTTCGAATGCATTTTCTACGGCATATTGCATAAATTTTGTACCTTATCTAGCCATTTATATTGCATCCAATTTTATATTGATATTGCATACGAGATAATCTACGTTCCGCCTAAAGCCGCACAGAACGGCACTTCCAAGGCTCACGAAGCGGCTTATGCGCCGCCCGATGAGAACCTCGCATGCAATTCACGCGGGAATGTCTCTGCTGGATTGAATACAATAAAAGGGGACAAAGATGACCAAAACGAAGAGATTATTGGCGACAGGCATCGCCCTGCTCGCACTATCCATGCCGGCCGTGGCCGGCACGCTGAAATGGGGAGCCTCGCGCGACATCAGCTCGCTCGATCCCTATTCCTACGGTGACAGCTTTGCGCTCGGCGTACTCAACCATGCCTATGAAGGACTGGTGCGTTACGACCGCAACCTGAAGATCGAACCGGCGCTCGCCACCTCCTGGGAAATCGTTTCGCCGACCACCTGGCGCTTCAAGCTGCGCGAGGGCGTGAAATTCCACAACGGCGCCGATTTCACCGCCGAGGACGTGCAGGCCTCGCTGCTGCGCGCCAGCGATGCGAAATCGCCGCTGCGCGGCAACATTCCCTCCTACAAGGGGTCGCGCGTGATCGACGCCCATACGATCGAGATCGATGTCGCGACCAATTATCCGCTGCTGCTGAACGATCTCACCACCATCTACGTCTTCGACGCGGGCTGGCTGAAGGACAACAATGCCGAAGCCCCGACCGATGTCGGTTCCGGCGTCGAAGGTTATGCCACCTATCATGAGAACGGCACGGGTCCGTTCAAGGTCGAAAGCCGCCAGCCGGATGCCAAGACCGTCTTCGTGAAATTCGACGGCTGGTGGGACAAGCCGCAGCACAATATCGACCGGATCGAGCTGACGCCGATCGCCTCCAGCGCGACCCGCGTGGCAGCACTTCTATCCGGCGATATCGACTTTACCGACCAGGCACCCGTGCAGGACCTGCCGCGGCTTGAGGCTGCGTCGTCTCAGGTCAAGCTTCTCGAGGGCACCGATCTTCGCACCGTGATGATCGGCTTCAGCCAGCGCGACCAGCTTCTCTCGGGCGCGCCGAACCCGATGAAGGACGTGCGCGTGCGCCAGGCGATGCAGCTCGCGATCGATCTCGACCTCATCCAGAAGCGCGTCATGCGCGGCAAGTCCCGCAATGCCGGGGCGCTCGTCGCACCGCAGATCCCGGGCTATGACGCCGCACTTGACGAGCCGGTGAAGGCGGATCCGGAAAAGGCCAAGGCGCTTCTGAAGGAAGCCGGCGCAGAGGGCTTCGAATTCGAGTTCAACTGCGCGGACAGCCTCGTCAACGAGGAGCAGATCTGCCAGGCGGTCGCCTCCATGTGGTCCCGCGTCGGGCTGAAGCCGAAGCTCGACCAGGGCACCCGTGCTGTGCAGACCCCCAAGCGTTCCGCCGGCAAGGTCGATGTCTACACGCTCGGCTGGGCGACGCTGCCGATGCTCGACACCTACAGCCTCACCTCGCAGGTGTTGCACACCAAGGAAGGCTCGTTCGGCATATTCAACTGGGGCGGCTGGTCCGACAAGGAGTTCGACAAGGTGACAGAGGCCTCCGCCGTCGAACTCGACCAGACGAAGCGCCTTGCAATAGAAGCCCAGTCGCTCAAGATCGCCAAGGAACACGCCTTGATGATCCCGCTGCACCAGCAGCCGCTCGCCTGGGCGACCAACGYGAAGATCGCTGATTTCCCGCTCTTCTCGGATAACCTTCCGCGCCTATGGCTGGTGAAGATGTAAACCCGAATAGCCCCGTCGTGCAATGCGTGCGGCGGGGGTCGCCTCCTCCTCCTTCTGCTCGCACAAAGGACCGCGCGCCATGCTCGCCTTCCTCATCAAGCGGATCGGCAATGCCGTTCTCGTGATGCTGACGGTCGCCTTTCTTGCATTCCTCATCTTCCGCTTCCTGGGCGACCCGGTTGAAATGATGGTCAATGAAAGCGCGACCCAGATCGAACGCGACGAATTGCGGGCGCGCCTCGGTCTCAATGACGGCTTCCTCGTCCAGTATGCCCGCTTCGTCACCAATGCCGTACAGGGCGAATTCGGCCTCTCCTGGCGCAACCAGCAATCCGTGATCGGCCTGATCGCCGAACGTTTCCCCGCGACCTTCGAACTGGTCATCATCGCGACGTTCCTGTCGCTCGCGATCGGCATACCGTTCGGCGTCTTCACCGCTATCGGCCGCGGGCGCTGGTGGGCGGAAGGCTTGCAGTTCAGCTCGATCGTCGGCGTCTCGCTGCCGAGCTTCCTCGTCGGCATCCTGCTGATCCTCACCTTTTCGGTTACGCTCGGCTGGCTGCCCGGTTACGGCCGCGGCGACGTGGTGCGCGTCGGCTGGTGGTCGACGGGATTGCTGACCACTTCCGGGCGGGCGGCGGTGGTGCTGCCGGCGCTTTCTCTCTCGCTTTTCCAGATCACCCTCGTCATGCGGCTGGTGCGCGCCGAGATGCTGGAAACGCTGCGCACCGATTTCATCAAATTCGCCCGCGCTCGCGGCGTCAGAAGAAGCGCACTGTGGTTCCGCCATGCGCTCAAGAACTGTCTGATGCCCGTCGTCAMCCTCACCGCCATGCAGGTCGGCAATCTGATCGCGTTTGCCCTCGTCACCGAAACCGTCTTCCAGTGGCCCGGCATGGGCATGCTCTTCATGCAGGCCGTGACCTTCGTCGATATCCCTGTCATGGCGGCCTATCTCTGCATCGTGTCCTTCATCTTCGTCACGCTGAACACGCTGGTCGACATCGCCTATGCGGTCATCGATCCGCGCCTGCGCAACGCCTGACCGGGAGGCTCTCATGACCGCGATCGAACCCGTCAAGTCGTCCGCCCCACCCTCGCGCTTCTCGCGCATGTTCCAATCCGACCTGTGGTGGAGCTTCAAGCAGCATCCCTCCGCTGTTGCCGCCGCCATCCTGCTTCTGGCTCTGATCGGCACGGCCTTTTTCGCGCCATGGATCACGGTGCAGAACCCTTACGACCTCGCTTCGCTCGACCTGCTCAATGCCGAGATCCCACCCGTCTGGATGGAGGGCGGGCAATGGCCCTTCCTGCTTGGCACCGATGTGCAGGGGCGCGATCTGCTTTCGGCGATCCTCTACGGTTCGCGCGCCTCGATCGTCATCGGCGCCGCCTCCGTCGCCGTGTCGCTGATCGTCGGCTCCTTTGTTGGTCTGGTGGCCGGTTACTACGGCAAATGGGCGGATGGCCTCCTGATGCGTACCGGCGACGTGCTGCTCTCCATGCCCACCATGCTGATCGCCATCCTCGTTTCGGCACTCGCCCGGCAGATGCTGCCGTCTTCCCTGCGGGAAGTCGGCGCCTCCGGCGTCATCGTCTTCGCCATCTCGCTGTCGGCCTGGGTGCAATATGCGCGCACCGTTCGCGCCCAGACCATGGTCGAGCGCAACAAGGAATATGTGCAGGCCGCCCGGCTGATCCGCGTCCCGAAATGGCGGATCATGCTGAAACATATCCTTCCAAACACCACCACGCCGCTCCTGGTCACGGCCACGCTGAACTTCAGCCTCGGGATCCTGATCGAGGCGACGCTTTCCTTCCTCGGTGTCGGCATGCCGCCGGAACAGCCGTCGCTCGGCACGCTGATCCGTATCGGCAACCAGTATCTTTTCTCCGGTCTGTGGTGGATCGTGCTCTTTCCCGGCCTGCAGCTCTGCCTGCTCGTCGTCTCCATCAACGTGCTCGGCGACTGGCTGCGCGACGCCCTCAACCCCAAACTGCGCTGAGGCATATCCATGAGCGATCTTCTGATTACCAACGCAAGGCCCATGGGCGGCGCATCCACCGACATCCTGATCAAGAACGGCCGCATCACCGCCATCGGACAGGGGCTCGGCGCGGAAAACATACCCGTCGAGGATGCGGCCGGGCGCATTGCCATTCCCGGCCTGGTCGATGCCCATACCCATCTCGACAAGTCGCTCCTCGGCTATCCGTKGTACGTCAACGAGGTCGGCCCGCGGCTGATCGACAAGATCGACAACGAGCGCAAGGTGAAGCGCGAATACGGGCTCGACGCGCATGTCCAGTCCATGCGCCAGTCGCTGCAATCGGTCAGCTACGGAACGACGCTGATCCGCAGCCACGTGGATATCGATACCGACCAGGGCCTGGTCGCCCTGGAAGGCGTGATGGAGACGCGCCGGCAGCTCGAAGGCGTGGTCGAGATCGAGATCGTCGCCTTCCCGCAATCCGGGCTGATGCGCCGTCCAGGTACGGCGGAGCTTCTGGACAAGGCGATAGCCATGGGCGCCGATCTGATCGGCGGGCTCGACCCATGCGGCATGGACCGGGATCCCAAAGCTCATCTCGACACGATCTTCGCGCTCGCCGAGAAACACGGAAAGGGCATCGACATCCATCTCCATGAAGGTGGCGAACTCGGTGCCTTCTCGATGGAAATGATCTTCGAGCGTGTTCGGGCTCTCGGCATGCGGGGCAAGGTCGCCGTCAGCCACGCCTTCTGCCTCGGCGATCCCGACTGGAATATGACGCAGGCGCTGATCGACGCCTGCGCCGAACTCGATATCCCGGTCCTCACGACTGCGCCGCCCTCGCGGGAAGTGCCGTCGCTGAAACGGCTGCGGTCGGCGGGCGTCCGTTTCGGAGCAGGCGTAGATGGGTTCCGTGACACCTGGGGCCCTTACGGCAACGGCGACATGCTGGAGCGCGCCATGCTGCTCGGCATGAAGAACAACCTGCGTCGGGACGACGAACTCCTGCTGGCGCTCGACGTCTGCACGACGGGCGGAGCCAAGGCCATGGACCGGGAGGCTCACGCACTCACCATCGGCGGACGCGGCGATGTCGTGCTTGTCGAGGGCGAGACCGTCGGCGAGGCGATCGTCACCCATGCGCCACGCAAGCTGGTGGTGACGGCCGGAAACGTCGTTGCGCGCGACGGCAAGAGCCTGAGGGCGCGCCCATGACCTGGTCGGCTCTTCCCCTCGGCAAGCGGCCGCCCGGTCGCTGGGCGCTCAAGGCGCGTTTCGTCATCGCCGATCTTCCCGAAGGCCGCCGCCTCATCCCGGATGGCGAGGTGGTGACCGAGAATGATCGCGTCGTCTGGGTCGGCCACCGCTTCGAAGGCGAGCTTTCCGCCCGTTACGATATGGGCGAGGCTCTCATCGGCCCCGGTTTCGTGGACCTCGACGCGCTCTCCGATCTCGACACGACCGTGCTCGGCATGGACAACCAGCCCGGCTGGAAGAAGGGCCGCGTCTGGCCGACGGATTATGCGGCGCGGGCCTATGAGATGTACTCGCCGGAGGAATTGGCCTTTCAGAAGCGCTATGCCTTCGCGCAGCTTCTCCTGAACGGCATCACCTCGGCCCTTCCCATCGCCTCGCTTTTCTATCGTGCCTGGGGCGAGACGGTGGCGGAATTCGAAGCGGCCGCCGTAGCGGCGGAAGACCTCGGCCTGCGCGTCTGGCTCGGCCCCGCCTACCGGAGTGGCGGCGTCATCCTCGGCGGGGCGGGCACCATGCAGCCGGTGTTCGACGAGGAACGCGGACTTGCCGAACTCGCCGATGCCGCAGCCTTCGCCCAGCGCATCCACGGTGCCGCCGGCGGCTTGATCTCCGGCATGTTCGCGCCGGACAGGGTGGAGACATGCACTGAAACGCTGCTGCGTCGGACGTTCGACACCGCTAACGGTCTCGATATGCCGGTGCGCCTGCATATGGCACAAGGCGAGATGGAATTGCAGACGGTGCGCCGACTGCACGGCGTGACGGCTCCCGAATGGCTCGATCGTCTCGACCTCCTTTCCCCGCGCCTGATCGCGCCRCATGCGACGGTCGCCACCGATGACGATCTTGCCCGTTACGCGGCAAGCGGCGTCACCATCGCCCATTGTCCGCTCGTCTCCGCCCGCCACGGCTCCTCGCTGAAATCCTTCTCGCGCGTGAAGGCCATGGGCATCCGCATCGGCATGGGCACAGACACCGCACCGCCCGACATGGTGTTGAACATGGCCGTCGGCCTGATGGTAAACCGCATGGCCGAAAGCCGCGGCAATGCCGGATTGGCCGCCGAATTCTACGACGCCGCGACCATCGCCGGCGCGGACGCTCTGAAACGCCCCGACCTGGGACGCATCGCGCCGGGTTCGAAGGCCGATATCGCAGTCTTCGACATGGCGGACCGGATGATCGCCCCGCGCATCGACCCGATCCAGACCCTCGTCTATGGCGCGACGGGCCGCATCACCCGCGCCACGATCGTCGACGGCCGGCTTTCCATGCGTGATGGGCAAGTGGCCGGTATCGATCTTGCCGCAGCCCGAAACCAGGCCCAGGCGCAGTTCGATGGACTTGTCGCGCGATATCCGGAACGCACGTTCGGGCATCCCCCCGTCGAGGAGATTTTCCCGCCGAGTTATCCGCTCGGCCGGGCTTCGAGCGAGGTGTCACCATGAACAGCCAGACCCCGGCCCTAGAGGTCAAAGGCCTCTCCGTCGAATTTCCGACCCGCAAGGGCATTTTGACAGCCCTCTCGGACGTGTCGCTGACGGTCGAGCGCGGCGAGATACTCGGTGTCGTCGGTGAATCCGGCGCAGGCAAATCGATGACCGGCATGGCCGTCCTCGGCCTGCTCGAACCGCCGGGCCGCATCGCCGCCGGCGAGATCCGCATCGGCGGCCAGCGCACCGACAATCTGAGCGACGCGGAGATGGAAACCGTGCGCGGCCGCATGGTCGGCGCGATCTTCCAAGACCCGTTGACCTCGCTCAATCCGCTCTTCTCCGTCGGCCAGCAGCTCATCGAGACGATCCGGCTGCATTCCGCTCGGGACCGGGCGGACGCCCGTGCCCATGCGATCGGTCTTCTGAAACAGGTTGGCATTCCGGGCGCGGACGAGCGCATAGACCACTACCCCCATCAGTTTTCGGGCGGCATGCGCCAGCGCGTGGTCATCGCGCTGGCGCTCGCAGGCAATCCGCAGCTCATCATCGCCGACGAGCCGACGACGGCGCTTGACGTCTCCATCCAGGCGCAGATCACCACACTCCTGCGCACCCTCTGCCGGGAGCACGGCGCCGGCGTGATGCTCGTCACCCACGACATGGGCGTTATCGCCGAGACCGCGGACCGGGTGGCCGTCATGTATGCCGGCCGAGTCATCGAGATCGGCCTGGTCGAGGAGGTGCTGAACAAGCCGAAGCATCCCTATACGCGAGGCCTCATGGGCTCGATCCCGGCGCTCGGAGCACGCGTCGAGCGCCTCACCCAGATCGATGGCGCCATGCCGCGGCTCAACGCCATTCCGCCCGGCTGTGCCTTCAATCCGCGCTGTTCGGAAGCCGGCACGCGCTGTCGCCAGGTACGCCCGGCACTGGTGGCGAATGCTCATGGCAGCGTCGCCTGCCTGGTTCACGATGGAGGTGTCGCATGAGAAGCCCTGACAACGCGCTGGAAGTTGATCAGCTGACACGCGTCTTCGACGTGTCCGCCCCCTGGCTGAACCGGGTGATCGACCGCAAGCCGAAGCGCTATCTGCGCGCCGTGCAGGATGTCTCCTTCACCGTCCGGAAGGGCAAGTGCCTGGCGCTCGTCGGCGAATCCGGCTGCGGCAAGTCCACCGTTGCGCGCCTTGTGACCGGGCTTTACGCACCGAGCGAGGGCGCCATCCTCTTTGCACCGGCCCAGAAGGGCGCAAACAGCGGCAAGCCCATGGAAGCGCAGATGATCTTCCAAGATCCGCATGCGAGCCTCAATCCGCGCTGGCGCGTCGGTGATATCATCGCCGAGCCGATCCGCGCATTCGGCCTGCGTGACGGCGACGATGCGATCACCGCGCGTGTCGCCGAACTGCTGCGAACCGTCGGCCTCTCGCCGGACGACGCCGGACGTTACCCCCACGAGTTCTCCGGCGGCCAGCGGCAGCGCATCTCGATCGCCCGGGCGCTGGCAAGCGAGCCTGAATTCCTCGTCTGCGACGAGCCGACGTCTGCGCTCGACGTCTCGGTACAGGCGCAGATCCTCAATCTGATGCGCAAATTGCAGGACGAACTCGGCCTTACCTACCTCTTCATCAGCCACAATCTGGCGGTCGTCCGGCACATGGCGGACCGCATCGCCGTCATGTATCTTGGACGAATCGTCGAGGAGGCGGAGACGGAGGCGCTTTTCGCCGATCCGCAGCATCCCTATACGCAGCTCCTGCTGCAGACGATCCCGGACGTCGCCTCCCCCAACCGCAACCGGGAGCTTATGGGCGGTGAGCCRCCAAGCCCGCTCGACCCGCCGAAGGGCTGCACCTTCCACCCGCGCTGCCCGCTCGCCACGGAACGCTGTCGCACGAGCGCACCCGAAGTTCGGGCGCGGCAGGGCGGCGGCACGGTCGCCTGCCATTTGGCGCCTTAAAACTAAAACAATTTGAGGAAACCCCATGAACAGGCCCACAAAGGTTTTCACCAATGCAAAGCTCGCCGACGGCCTGCTCCATGACATCCACGTCGCGAATGGGCGCATCACGTCGATCGAGCCGGCATCGTCGCAGCAGGCACCCGAAAGCGCGATCGATATCTCCGGTGACCTCCTCGTTCCGGGTTTCGTCGAGGGGCACATCCATCTCGATACAAGCTTCTACGGCGGTAATTGGGTGCCGCACCGTCCCTGCACCAATGGCTTCGACGTGCATGAGCGCGTCGCCTTCCAGGCGGAAAACATGGCCAAGGCCGAGCCGATGGACGAGCGCGCCCGCAATCAGCTGGATCTGTGCATCGCCAACGGCACGCTGCAGATGCGCAGCCACGTCATGGTGGATGGCTCGGTGGGACTGAAATCGCTGGAAACGATCCTTGCCGTCCGCGAGGAATACAGGGACAGGATCGATATCCAGCTCGTCGCCTTTCCGCAGAGTGGCATCCTTGATAGCCCAGGCACGCCGGAACTTCTCGACAAGGCGATAGGATTGGGTGCGGATCTGGTCGGCGGCCTCGATCCGGCAAGCTTCGACCGGGATGTCAAAGGCCATCTCGACGTCGTCTTCGGCATTGCCGCGAAACGTGGCGTCGACGTCGATATCCACCTGCATGAGGCAGGCACGATGGGCGCCTTCACCATCGAGGAGATCTGCGCCCGAACGGTCGCGCTCGGCATGCAGGGACATGTCGCGATCAGCCACGCCTATGGCCTCGGCGACCTCGCGCCAGACGCCGCCCGCAAGATCGCAGGCAAGATCGCCAAAAGCGGCATATCGATCATGACCAATGCGCCGGGCCACCACGCTTTCCCGCCGGTGGCGCTGCTGCGCAGCGAAGGCGTCAACGTCTTCAGCGGCAGCGACAACATCCGCGATTCCTGGTGGCCCTATGGCGATGGCGACATGCTGCATAGGGCGGAAATCATCGGATATCGGTCCGGCTTCTTTACCGACGAGGAACTGGCTGCCGCCTTCGAGATCGTCACGGCGGCAGGTGCCAAAGCATTACGCCTCGAAGGCTACGGGATCGGAGTCGGCGCGAAAGCGGATTTCGTCACACTCGGCGCTGCTCATGTGCCGGAGGCGGTGGTCGCCTTTCCGAAGAACCGCAGGGTCTTCAAAGCCGGACGTCTAGTCGCCGAAGGCCGCGGAGACGATCGAGGCTAAACTGAAGGCTATCTCGCCCAAACAGAAACTGGTCGCCGAGCAGATGACCGAACGTATGCTTGCCGGCCAGATGAAGATTGCAGCCTTTGACCAGATGCTCGACGATTTGGAGAAGGAGCGTGCGCGGCTGGCACTCGAGCTGGAAGCAGCACACCGATTTCACTGAAACGGAAGAAGAGCGATAACACCGGCCTGCGTAGTCCGGATAACCCGATCATTGTGAACCCGGCAATGTTCCAGTCGGTTCTGGATGCCATGACGACGGCACTGAAGGGTGCCGACGCCGGCAACGACACGCTGGCGGCTACGGCCAGTTTATCCGCTCGCTCGTTCAGAAGGTGGTGATTGCACCCTCCCCCGACAATCGCCGCGCAGATCTGACCATTCATGGCCGGTTGGCGTCGATCCTCGCCTCAATGGAAGCGTTTCAGGATTACAGCGCGAGAATGCGCGAGCATTATCACCGCGACTACAGCACCCGTGTGAAGGCCGGCGAGTTCAGCGATATGAACGCGAAAGCCTACTACTGAACTGCCCCCCATTTCGACCGGACAGTCGGCATAAGCAGAAAGGCTCAAGCCCAGGCTTGAGGACAAGCTTATGTCTAACGAGTATCGACGCATTGAAGTGATCACGGGTGACGTTCGCCGCAGACGGTGGACAACCGAGCAAAAGCTGCAGATCATTGAGGAGAGTTTCGAGGCGGGCGAGACGGTATCGTCGACCRCTCGTCGTCATGGAGTTGCGCCCAATCTCCTTTATCGATGGCGCAGATTGTTAAGCGAGGGAGGTGCTGCCGCCGTGGATTCAGACGAGCCGGTCGTCGGCAATTCCGAGGTCAGGAAGCTCGAAGAGCGCGTGCGTGAGCTGGAGCGCATGCTCGGCCGTAAGACGCTGGAGGCGGAGATTCTCCGCGAAGCTCTTTCCAAAGCGAACTCAAAAAAACAGATATCGCGACCGATCTTGTTGCCGAAGGACGGTTCCCGATGAAGTCGGTGGCTGATGTCCTGGGCGTCTCCCGTTCCAATCTCGCTGAACGTCTCAAAGGCAAATCCAAGCCTCGCGGACCGTACCTCAAAGCTGACGATGCCGAGCTGCTGCCAACCATCCGCAGACTGGTCGATGAACGGCCGACCTACG
>NZ_MDDW01000019.1 GCF_001854865.1 Rhizobium sp. LCM 4573
GGCCTGCGCCTCTTTCTTGATCGCGTCGTCAGTGTGGTTGTTCGCTTCGGCCAGCGTCGCGGCGTCGCCGGCATGGCGCGCTTGGGCTTCCGCCGCAACCTGCTGGTTCGCGTGATCGATGGCTTGTCCCAGCACTTCCGCGTCAGCTTGGCCGCGTGCCTGCGCTTCCGCCGCGACAGCTTCGTTCGTGTGATTCATCGCCTCGGTCCGTACGCGGTTGTCTCCGTCCGCCCGCGCCTGCGCTTCGGCGGCCACGGCCTTGTCCGTGTGCGCCTTGGCGGCGGCCAGCGTCGCGGCGTCGCCATCCTGCATCTGCCCGACGTTAGAAGCATCCGTGCGGGTCGTTCCGTTGGCGACGTTGGTAATCTGCCGTTCTGCCCCGGCAGAGCCGACCGACACGGTGTTGTCGCGGTTGTTGCTCGACCCCGTGCCGAGAGTAACGCTGTTGCTGGCCGTCGTCGTAGTCGTCTCGCCAATGGCGACCGATCCGCGTCCGGTCATGGTGTTCCCGTTGCCGACGGCGACATTGCTCTGCCCGCTTACAGTGTTGTTCGATCCGAAAACAGTCGTCGTGCCGTTCTGAGCATTGACCCGGTTCACATCGCCCGTCACCTGCCCATAGGCGTTATCGACCTGGTTACTCTCGCCCTTCACAACAATGTCGCTGTTTCCGACGGTGTTGTAGTTGCCGATGATTTCCGACGACATGGTGTTATTGAGAGTGTTGTTATTGCCGACGATCACCTGATCGTTTGCCGACGTAGCACCAGAAAAATGCGTGTCGCGGTCGCCCGCAACGGTGTTCCCATCCCCGTTTATAACCGTGTTGGTAAAGCGCGGATCGACAGAATTTGCAGCGCTTGCAGCTCCTGCCGTCAGCCCCATCAGTGCAATAGCAGTGATGCAGATAGTGTGTTTTTTCATAAAAGGCTCAACTATTTAGGATGCCCCTCAGCCGGAGGGGCTACGGGTCCAAAGCTGCCGATTTCCGCTCAGGCGGCAATCAACAGTCGTTCGGATTGGTAGKGCCGCCATTCAACCTCAAAGGCGACACAGTTTCGGAAGCGCTGGAACATCAGCAGACGGGCCGGAACCTCGACCAGTGTGCTGGAGTTCGTCATGGCGACGGCGAGCCGGCAGACGGCTATCGGCCAATCCTCGCCATAGACGCTATAGCGGGCCGGAAACCCGTCCAGTGACTGACAGTCCTTCGCGAGATATCCGGTTCCGGTGTTCTCGAGCGACATGCCAAAGCGCCCGATCAGTGCCCCGGCTTGCGCCATGTTCTCCACCGGATTCCAACCTTCGAACAGATGAAGGCAGCGGCCAGCGGCATACCAGTAGTAATGGGCCGCCAGCCCTTTCGGATACCGCAGGACCATGCCGAGGGCCGTAGCCACGGCCCAGCACAAGGCAAGGCCATAGAGTTTTTCGACAGGAACCCAGCAACGAGGGCCGGACACCAAAAAGGGAAGTGTCGGGCTGGAAGACGTGACAGGGATCAGCTTCTTCTTCATGGTGCCCCCTCAGTTCTTGGCCTGTAGAGCCAGTCGGTCGAGCTGTTCGAGCGCGGCCAGTGCCAGAGCCCCGGACTTCACGAGACAACGGCGAGTGCCGCCTTTTGGCTTCCACGCTTTCGGAGGCCACGGCCAGAAGTGAGGCGCGGCGAACTCAGAAGGGATGGGAGACGCGGCAGCGAGCGCATAGCAGGCCGCCGCCCCTGCCAGTTGCGCCGCGCCGTGATAGGTCGATCCGTCGTGCTTGGCCGTGTACCCCTCGACCAGAATCTGACGGGAGCGCTCATTGACCAGATCTCGGATCGGCAGGGGCGACAGGTGGAACGGAACGTTTATCTGCATATCGACGGCATAGCCRCCGTCCGGATGTGCGGAGTCGGCCGCAGGATCGGGATGGCGGCCCATGACCTGCACGACGTAGCCGGAATCGACTAGAGCGGAGTAGATCAGGCTCGCGACTTCTTCCGAGGTTGCCGCGTGATAGAACCCTCGCTTGATTGCTTCGAGCGTATAGGAAATGCAGTTGACAACAGGCGTACTCATAAGAACGTCCTCGACGAAATGAGAGGTTGCCCCTCTGTCAAAGGGGCGCCGGTGAAACATCAGTGGTTGCTTTTTTCCAGCAGGAAACCTCGACCCGTTTCGAGCTGGAGTTTCAGGGCTTGTTCGTCTTGGCTCAGGAAGTCGTGCATGCGCTGGCCGATGCCCCGAACTCCATCATAGAAGGCTTTACAGGCGGCCTCAGCCTCTGCGCTCCAAGGGATGGGCTTTCCATCACGCGCAAGGCTGTCACCGTGCCCACACTTCCAGAGGCGGCCACGGTCGGGATTTTCCTTGTCACGGGCGTCGCGGGAGTACAGCTCACCGTTGATGCGCCAGTAGATGCCGTAGTTGAAACCGACCAATGCGCCAGCGTATGCATCGGAAAACGCCGGCAGGCAGTCCACGCGACGGCCGTTTTCATCCCGGGCGCTGTAGGCCGCCTTGATGACGATAACCTTTTCCTCGACCGCCGCTGCCACCTTATCGCGGTAGAGTTCCATGACGGTCTTGAAGTCGTCTTTCAGTGCCTCCAGCCCCTTATAGGAGCGGATGAACACCGCTCCCCCTTCCCTTGGTTCCACTTCCAGCTCGATGATGCGGTCGCCCCTCCATCCGGCCGAAGCCCACTTGCCGAGGAAACTGGCGACGTAAGTCGGAATAGCGATGACAAGACTAGTGTCGTCGCGAGGGTCCATGTAGACCGGTAGGCGCTTCTCGAAGCCGGCCGGCATGCCGCTTAACGTGTCGTCGTAGACGCGAACGGTAACGTCCTTGACCTTTTTGTAAGGCGCTCGAAACGCTCTTTCTGCCATGGTTGATCTTCCTCTGAACGGGAGTGTTTAGGCGTCGGATTCGTCCATTTCGAACCGGGCGAGAACCTTGCCGAAGGCATCCTTGACCCGCACCGCGAAAACTACCCCGGACGCCCGGCGGCCGATCCTGCTGACGACGACGGCCAGCCCTCCCACGTTGGCGCGGCCGCGCTGTTTCGAGCTGCGTAGGATGGTCAGGAAACCGTCATGCGCAGTGTCTTCCATATGGCGGGCGTCGGGATGGTTGATTGCAGTGCGGATCATGGTGAATTCCTCTGTAAGTAGAGTGGTTTACCTGTCCGCAATTCTAATTAAGCCGGACAAATCGAGCAAGCAAACTAGCGCAATTTAGCGCAACATTGCGCAACCGTTCGTCGGAATGATGGCAAAATAAAACCCCTCACAGGGAGGGGTTTTGATCACTCAAGCGGCGGGCGCTATTTCAACAGATCGGGGTTCTCCACGGCCTTCCAGTATTGATCCACAAACTTGCTATACTGTAGTCCCGCCACCGATTTACCGGAACGGGTTGGCGCTATGGCGCATTGCATCGGTGAGCTGGTCCGAGACTGAGAGCTTTCCGGCTTGTCGGGATTCTGAGCACTCCCCTCCCCTTCCATAGGGGAAGGCTCGGCAATGATGGCG
This sequence comes from Rhizobium sp. LCM 4573, assembly GCF_001854865.1. Taxonomy (GTDB): domain Bacteria; phylum Pseudomonadota; class Alphaproteobacteria; order Rhizobiales; family Rhizobiaceae; genus Neorhizobium. The sequence continues at coordinate 3,518 of NZ_MDDW01000019.1, forward strand.
GCCAGACGTTGCATTTCGTCGGCGCAGCGGCGGTGATCGTTTGCGTCCCTAGAGCAAATGGCCCAACTCTGCAAAAATTCGGTGAGGATCGGGTCGTCCTTACACTTAGCTTGTGCCTCCTTGTAGTTACTTTCGGCAATATCCATCCACCGCGTGGATTGTTCCTGCTCACGGCGATGCCATGCCGCAGCAACCAGCAGGCCGGGACGATAAGGAGCTTCAAGAACCCCCTGCACTTCGAGCGCCAGCACCTGTAAAGCGTAGATAGACCTACTGAGGTCTTCATCTGCCCCCGCCACCACTTCGACCAGATCGTCAAGCTGCTTGGCACGGGCGATCAGATCGGTCAGGTCGAAGGTGTCTTCAGTGTTGTCTATCGCCGCAACCTCTTTTCTCAGTTTCTCACGCAGCTCGACGAGCAGCCTGACAGCCCCTTTGTAGTCGTCCCAATCGAACCCGAACACGTCGGCACGGGCGATCAGATCGGTCAGGTCGGTAGCGCTTTCATCAGCAGGAGCAGACACCAAAGGGGAAGGCTGTTCAGTGAGCGCCGGATAGACGAAGTGTGGGTTCTTTACGACGACAGGAGCACCCCCACCCTCCCGTCGAAACACGCCGGTGGTTATTCCTCCGGTCGTGCCAATTTCGAACAGTTCGAGAAGACCGGTACAGGGATAATTCAGATAGGTGTTGTCGCTGCCCATCAGAGTTACGTGGACATGGTTTGCCATGATGGAACCTCACTTACCGCCGTCGAGGCGAATGTATGATTTGGGCTTGAATGCCCGTTCATGAGCGACCTTCGCGTTGYGAAGGCGTCGGCCAAGGTTGGTCAGGAGCAGCAGGGTCAGTATCGCCATTAGGAACGRCTCCAGCCCCGCCAGCAGCGCCGAACGAAGCCACCGACGCGGGCGCTTATTTGCAGGGTCCAGTAGGCCGTCACCGCCACAAAGCAGCCACCRCATAAAATCCACAGCCCTGAGAGGAAGACCCAAAAAAAGTCAGTGAAGGTCAGTAGATAATTGGGCCGATAAACGATTTCGACCCCAATCAGCCCGAGCCGAGTCCGTAGATTACAGTAGTGGCTGCTGTCAGGATGCCGGCACCGATCAAAGTGTCTTTGATTTTTTCGTTCATTGCTGAAACCTCAGTAGAAGGAGCCCCGGCTTGCCGGGGCTGTATGGGTCAGATGCAGGCCCATTGCCGGGCGGAGAACGGCGAACGATAAGCCGGACTTTCACTGCCCAGCCACGCCACCAGTTGGTCACGCATTTTGATCCGAAAGGCCGACCGCAGATTGCTTTTCAGGAGCTGGAGAGCAGCGATGCCGCGCTCCGGCTGTTCGTTGCGGATCAGCTTCGACAGCCGGCAAGCCTTGAACCCATGGCGCTCAGCAAGATCGCGGAACAAGGCGCGCTTCTGCATCAGCTCCTTGGCTGCTTGCGAGCGGCGTGCGGCGCGAGCCTTGCGACGCTGATCCTCTCTCCAGCGGGTCGCCGCAGCACGAACCTCATCAGTGGCGTCCGGGCGGCTCCCCATGCTCGGATAAGTCCAGCCGCGAGTGGTGGCAAAGCAAATCGTTTCGACACACTCGGCGTCCGGATTCCATACCTCCATGAAGAAATCGGAATCATCGTACCCGTTGCGCTCGTAATCATTCAGGCAAAGCCCCTTGTATTCCTCCCACAGCACGAGAGCGCCGTGACTGGCGATTTTCCCGGCGAGATTGTCGCTGCCGAGCGGGCAGTAAGCGCCTTCCGGCCAGTCTTCCTTTGCCCGCATGTTGTGGTGCGGCTGGAAACCGTCGGCAGCCTTGTCGAAAGCGAAGCGAATGATTGCCATGGTGCTGTTCCTTGGTCGGGTTACTGTCCGCAATTCTAATAAAAGCGGACAGCCCAGACAAGCAATTTAAGGCAACTTAGTGCAACCGTTCATCGGGGCGAGGGTGGTAGAAACACCAAAAGGAAGGGCTTATTCGCCCTTGCCAACGATCAATTCACCGATCTGTCTCGCGCTGAGAGAGACGAAAGGCAAAAAGAAGACGGCAAAGCAAACGCCCAATGCCCAGACAAGTGCGACAAAAAATATGAACAGAATATAATGGATCATTTTCCAGGCGACTGAATCTGCGTGAAGGTCGAGATACAGTTGGATTTTTTCCGGCGCCCACACATCGAAAACAAAGACAAGCGCCCCGAGGATGGCGCCCATGCTGAGCGGGACCGCCAGCATGAATATTCCACCGATGAGGCTGGTGAGAAATGGGCTCTTGCAAATTCTTGCGCGAATATCAGTCATGAAAAGACCTCTTAATCAAAATGGTAGTCCTTGGATTCCCGGCAGTTCGACCATTGGGCGCAGCCCAATACAGCGACCGCCGTTCATTCGATGGGGAAAGGGGTAAGCATCACAGAAGCACGTCACGCGGCGCCACGGCTTGCTGTCCGCCCAAGTGTCGAGCCGGCCGGGCTCTCCGCACAAGGGGCAGGGAGTGATCCCCGGAGTCCCCTTAAAACGCCTCCCGCATGACCGCGAACGACAGCGGCAGTGTTTGGGAGTGGTCAGTGGCCGGCGCATTGCGCTTGTCCTCTGGAGAGGCCCGGCGAACCGGAGCGAGTGGCTTACGAGTTCAACCATTCTTCGAAGGTTTTGACCGGCCAGCCGAGGTCGGTGGCGCAGCGGACGTAGATTTCGTAGCGGTCGCGAAGGGTTTGCATTTCAGTGCCTCCTTGGTTGGGTGTGTCCGTAATTATAGGAGGCTATGCAAAAACGGACAAGCAATTTAAGGCAATTTAGCGCAACCGTTCGTCGGGGCGAGCGGGGCAGAAGCCCCGTTTGAAAGACTTCAAAGCGGTCGAGGCACCAAAGGGAAGTGCGGCGGCTACAGCAGCACGAGTTCAATCTGTTTCGATGCGGCGGTTGCGCTACGAGCGTCGAGCGCGTTGTCCGTATCACGCAGGCTGTCGGCCATGAACGCGAACCGGGCGCGAGCCTCAGCGGTACGCATGACACGGAAATCCACGTCTACCACGTTATTGACCCGCGCCCATTGGTTCCAAGCAAAGCTGCGCCCGAGCCCGACGGAGGTGTTCGAGCTTGGAAAACGGTCGGCAGTACGAACGAGTTCTTCCCATGGTGCCCCAAACTCGACTTCATCGAACCGGCTATGGCGGCCGGTGAGGGCGTTACGCTCCAGTAGCAGGGCCTTTTCCAACAGATCGGGATGATTGGCCGCCAGCCAATACAGCTCCCAATGCTTCGAGGCCGGGCAGAAGAAGCAGGCGGATTTGATCGGCACCAGCTCCGGCCCGAGGGCTTGAGTGATCGCCCGCACGCAATCAGGGCGCGCCCAGCCGATGACCTGCAACGGATAGGCATAATCAAAGTCGGCGTCGCCTGACTTGAGCCCCTTCGAGCGACGCAGATCAGCTCTGCCGCAGTCGTAACCGATCAGCTTCACTATCCGCCGGCCGGTTGCCTTTGCCTCGATCCAGAGCGGATGCGGCGGRCAGGCGTTCGGCCCCCGCTTCGCTCCTTTCAGAAACTGGTCTTGCGGACCTTGCTTCCACTTGATGCTGCACGACTTCATTCCGAAGGCCAGAGACGGCAAGGTTTCGTTCGCAAGGCAATTTCCATAGAGGTCGGTGTAGCCGGTCGTTTCCTTGGTTGCCTTCYGACATACATCGATCAGGGGCCAGCCCCACGCGGCCAGAACCTTGTTCATCGCGGCAACGTGTTCGAGGGTTTCTGGCTTTTCTCCACCCGTGTCCGCGAAGGTGATCACATCGGGGCGCAGACCCGCAGCGCGCAGCGCGACGATCATTGCCGTGGAATCCACTCCGGCGCCGAAACAGAGGGCCAGCAGCCGGCCCGAGAGAGCTTCCCGCAGAGCTAGTTTTTGAGCGTCCGTCAGGACATTGCGGGCAGGGATCAAGGCTGAATTCATGGTGCGCGCTCCGGCGTTGTTATCTGTCCGTAAATGTATCGAAAACGGACAAATCCGACAAGCAATTTAATGCAATTTAGCGCAACCATTCGTCGGGGCGGCGGAACGAAAAAGCCCCTCGCTGGGAGGGGCTTTAAGAGAGCTGAGACACCAAAGGGGAAGATTGTCGAGGCCGCCGGGCAGCGTCTCAGAAGGGGAGGTGCTCGAACATGTGGTCGCTGTTCAGATACCACGTCACGGCGGCTTTCAGGCTGCGGATATGTGGCGGGCACACCGCTACATGGATGAATGCGTTGCCCTGCCGCTGGTAGAGGCTGTTGCCGATCTTCCGCCAGTTGTCGCTCAGTTGAGCATACATGGTCCTTTCCTCTTGAGTGATGCCCTGCTACCGGCAGGGCGGCGGGTTAGCTCTTCACGGTCTGCAAGAACGCGCTGGCTTCCAGAGTGATGCCGGGGTGGCTGTCCTTGATGGCGCTGATGATCTTCTGTTCCAGCGCATCGCCCAGCTCGCCGGCATGCTCTTTGTCGCGAGCCAACACGGTGGTGGTGTAGTCCACCTCAATGGATGCGCCGATGCGCACCCGAATCTCAAATACAGCGCCGCCTTTCTGCTCGGTATCCATGTCCTTTCCTCGGTGATACCCCGGCGAACCGGGGCGGTTACTTGCAGCAGCCTTCAAGCCATGCCGCCATTTCCTGAAGCTCGCCTACCAGTGACTTGCGGCGGTCATGCTGGGCTGCGTGGTCGTCGCATTTGAGACAGGCCATGCGGTAGGCGTGCAGTGCTTCGGCTGCGACTTCCAGTTTCTTTGCGGCCACTAGACCCAGCTTGTTGCGGGCCTGTTCAGGGGTGGAGCGGGCCACTACAGCAAGCCCCGTTCTTCGTTGCGCTTGCGCATGTTGGCGGTGAACTCGGCACGGATGTTGAACACGGCTTCTGACTCCAGCCACTCCTCAGCTTCCAGTGCCTCGATAGCTTCCGCTTCGGTGACTCCGGTCTGAGCGACTACCGCTTTCACCTTTTTGGTCTTGGTGGCGTTCAGCTTGGTGGTCATTGTCTTGCCMTTCCTTCGGATTAGTTGGTGTCCGCGTGCTGGGTTTTCAGGTGCCAGCCGTTGCGTGCGAAGGMAGATCGGCCAGACATTTTGCGGCACTGGATCGAGCTRCCATCGTCGAAGGTGTATTCAACGGCCCAATCCAGAATTTCGCGGCGGACTGCGGCAGCCTTGATATTGGCAGTGGTGGCATTCAGGAGTTGTTCGGCTTTGGTCATTGTCTTGCCCTCCGGGGCGTTGCCTGTTGACTGACATTATAGTGCCGCCAAGCAGGCCGGACAAGCAATATTGCGCAATTTAGCGCAACTTAATGCAACCATTCGTCGGAARCCAAAACAAAAGAACCCTCCGTAGAGGGTTCGAAAGCGGTCGAAACACCAAAGGGAATGGCTGCTTGGCGCTATCGTTCCCGCTCTGGCATGCAGTGCATATAGCTGGCGGTGCATTGAGCTTTCCACCTCGCTTCCTCTGCGGCGACTAGACGATATTCACCGACAATCATGGTGATAGTGATCACCAAGAAAAGAATGGTGTTCAGCACAATCGGCACCCTGCATTCCGGCTCATTCCAAGCCTCGCTGAAAACGAATCCGAGAACCAGCAGGAAGAGAATGGATGTGACAATCATCATCAACCACATGGCTTTACCCCCGAACCTGCCCGGTTATGTCGCGACCGCATTCGGCGCAGTACCGTCGCACGCCGCCGCTGACGCGCTCCATATCGGTACTGCCGAATAGCTCGCCGTCTGGCTCGAAAAYCAGCTCGTACTTGCACACGCGCTTTTCATGCCACCCGCCCAGCTTGCCGCAGCGCGGGCAGGGGGACACCTGTTGCGGGCGCTCGATCCGGGTCATTCTTCGTCCCAGCCCCACTCAGCCATGTTCCACACGGTGTCTCGAAGCGCGCTCTCTTTCTCGTCGTCCGACGCCGAGTCCCATTCCTTTTTGTCGAACTCAACAACTTCGCTGCACTCGCTGCCCACTCGGTCGGTGCGGACCCAAACTTTGATGCGTACCGTGTCGCTCATGTCCTTTCCTCGGTGATGCCCTGCTACCGGCAGGGCGGCGGCTTTAGTCGGAAAGTGCCCGCCTAGATTGGGCAATCAGGTCTTCGGCCATTTTCAGGGCCTCTTGCGGCGTCAGATGCACGCTCAGGGTGCGGCCGTCGCAATTGTCGCCAGCTTGGTAGAACTCCACCTTGATACCGAGTGCGAAGCCGCGACGATGAACGACGTGAGGCTGGACGCACTCCAGCAGCGGTGCGGATTTCTTGTTGAAGCGTTCTTCTACACGCATATCCTTTCCTCGGTGCAGCCCCGACGAGCCGGGGCGGTGTCTTATGGAAGCGGCTGGGCGCTATCGATGCATCCGGCGAGACGCCGGCGCCACATGGCGAAACGCTCCATGGACTCCTTCCTCTCCACCGGCACTCTGGCGGCGCCGATCCTGTAGTCGGCCATGATTTGCAGGATGTGGGCGCACGTCGCTCTGGGTCTCGAACTGAACATCGTCTTGCCCTCGTTGATGCCCCGGCGAACCGGGGCGGGGTGGTCAGAAGTTGTAGTCGTAGAACCGGCGCGGCTTGGCCTCGCGGCGGAACTTGCTGCCTTTGTGGTAGAAACACCCATCCTTGCGCAGGTGCAGGCGGATGACCGGGGCGCTCTCGTTGCTGGTGATGATCCAGCGCTGTTCGTGCTGGTTGGTGCAGTGAGCAGCGAAGCCGCCGGGGATCATTTCAGGCTTCCACGACGGATCAAGGGTGGCCGTCATGGGGCGAACCTCAATGATCTTGTCAGAGACTTCCCGCACGATTTCGTAGGGATGCACGTCGCTGTAGCCGATGAGGTTTGCGTAGTTCAGTGCGGCGGTTTCGTTGCTCATTTGCTTGCCCTCCGGGGCGTTACCTGTTGACTGACATTGTAGTGTCGCCAAGCCCACCGGGCAAGCAATATTGCGCAATTTAACGCAACTTAGCGCAACCGTTCGTCGGAAGCAGGAGCAAAAAACCCCTCGCAGTGGAGGGGTTTAGAATTACTCGAACTGTTCCACCAGCCACGGCCAGCCAAGGCCAGCCGTGGCTGATTGTCGTTATCGAAGCAGCACCACGACAAGCGCCCCGACCGACAGCAAGGCGCAGACAGAAGCGACGCACGCGGCCAAAAAGGCGCCGTTCTTCGCGGTCTGTGCATCCCGGCCGCTGGACGCAGCTTCACGTCCCGCAGCAAGGGCGTCGCCAATCTGGCGTTGCAGACCAGTGCCGGCGTCGGCCAGCGCCTCGACCACTGCTTTTTTCACTTCTGCGCGCACGTAGCCGGCAGCATCAGTGATCACCTTGCCGGCCGTGTCTTTGGCCTGCTCGACGTGCTGTTGCATTGCGATGGTCAGCGCCCGACTGTGTTCGTCGTACTGTTCCGACACCCGGTCAACCAACCGGCCTACGACCATTTCGTTGACCGTCACGGTCACAAGAATCGGGTCGTCCTTGCCGATCAAGACGTTGTGTCGGATAGCTACCTCTTTCCGGAGTTCGTCGAAGTCGATCATGACGCCCCCTACAGGACGGTTTCGAGCTGCTCGAAGATCGCTTTCTTGACGTTCGACAGTCGCGACTTCGACATGAGCCCGAAGGCGTCGGATTTCGCGACTTCATCGAWGGTCAGCTTGCTATCGAGCATCAGTTTCACGTCTTGGCCGAACGTGCTGCCGGTCTGGCGGGGGATACGGACGATCCCGCTGACGCGATCTTTGTTGCGTTGGTAGACCTGCATTTCCTCGAAGGTCTTGCCGTCGGCCTCAATGTCACCGAAGAACTCGTTGAGCCATACGATGATTTTGGCCTGCGGCGGCATCTGCTCGACCAGAGAGGCGAAACCGCCGAGGGTATCGCGCAGCGCCTGCCCGCCGGTAATGATGGTGTGAATTACGACTTCCTTGCCGTGTTCCGCGATCACGTTGATCGCATCGTTTTCCGCGAGGTAGTAGGAGAGGGGAATGAACGACGACGCGCCGTTGTCGATCACGAAGTTCGAATCTTCGGAAACGACCTGCTCGATCAGCTTGTCGAAGTTACGTTCGATCAGGGAACCGTTTTCCATCAGTTCGAGACGTTGAGTGCCGAACGCCTTGTAACCTACAAGCGTCGCGTTAACCGGGTCGGTATCGACCGCTACGACCGGGCGGCCTTTGCTTTGCAGGCACTGGATCAACAGAGCCGAAGCGTAGCTTTTGCCGACGCCGCCTTTGCCTTGCAGAGTGAAATGTACGGTCTTCATAAGTTCGGGTTCCTTGTCAGATAAGATCGTCGCGGTTTCCGCTGGATGCGTCATGTTGGAAGGCTGGTTTTCCAGCTTTTGGGGTTGCAGGTTTTCCGGTTGAACTTCCGCCGGGCTTTGGGCTTGGGGTGGCCGGCTTGACTTCTGYCGGGGCTTGCTGGACTGGCTTGCTTTCTTCCCTTCTTGAGTGGTCATTTTCTTCCGGCGTCCTGATGTATTTGCTGACGTAACGGGTGAACTGCGGATAGCCGATCCCAAGCTCTTTTTCGTACTCATTGAAAATTGCCTTGATCGGATAGCCGGCATCGATTCGTTCTTGGATCACGTCTCGACGTGCGAGAAATGCGACGCGCCCGGCGCCGCGACTGCCTTTGAGTTCTGGTGCGGTCATTGGCGGTTCCCTTGCAAGGAACGACGGGAGTAGAGCAGAGCCGTAGGGCCGTCGAAGCCTGCGGCCCGGAAGCCGTTGTAGACTGCGACGTGGTACGGTTCAGCGCTCGCCCATCGAGCGTAAAACAGGGCACAGATGGCCGGGAAACCCTTCGACCGCATATCGGAATAGATCGCCTTGGTTTGGCCGTTCATGCCCTTTCTCCGCTGGTTTTCGTTGCAATCCCCGGTGCCGCCCCCATGGCGTCATCAGTGCAACTTAGGTAAATTCTATGCAACTCCCTTCTGATTCGTCAAGCAACTTAACGCAATTCAGCGCAACCGCTGATCAGCTTGCCAAGGCACCCTTCCTTTTGGTGCTGCTCTTAACGAGGCTCTAGTGCGTCCCGCCGCCGCAGAGCGGATCAGGATCACGGCGAGCTTCCAGCGGGTAGCGGGAAGAGAGGAAAGCAAGTACCGCATCTGCTTGCACTCGCAGGCCGTTCAGCCACCACCGACGGCGGAAGGAGTCCACTCCATCCAGACAGATCGAGGCGATGACAAGAACTAGGCAGTCATCCCCGTAACGACGGCTCGCAATATGAGCAGGCGACCGAAAGGCGTCTGCCGTCATGCTCGCGACTACCCCCGAAGCGACGCCGCGCAATCGGTCTTGGATTGTGCAATCCAAGACCGATTGCGCGTCCAACCCATCCGTGATGGCTTGTTTCTCGTTCATCCTTCCAATCTCCCGGAGCCCCGGCTAGGCGTTGGATTGTRCAATCCAACGCCTAGCCGGGGGAGCTTGCGCCCCGTTGTTTCCCCTGAATCAGCCCGATAGGCTGTTTCAGTGCAATTATGGGCAATGATATGCAACTCTGCGCAATTCCGCAAGCGGAATAACGCAACTTTGCACAATTCAATACAACTCGGCGCAACATAGGGCAAATCTGTGCTCTTTCGGGCCTTTTTGCCGCGCCGATGGCTGGGAATCCTGCGAATTTGCGTTGAATTGCGGGGGAAGGGATGGCAAGATGTGTATTGTACCGGTACACGCTTCGCGTTCCCCGGTCCAATACCTGCCCTTACTCGCCTACGGCTCGACGTCATCTTGCTCTGCGAGGCTCACAGTCGCTACCGCGACAAGGGCAAAAGCACACCAAAAGGAGGGGCGAAAATTGAGACGAGAAGACTATGGCCGCGCTCACCGTGGCGCGTTCGACAAGGGGGTAAAAGCTCGCCGGGAGGGGAAGCCGCGAACGGCTTGCCCATACCCCGACTATCGCCGCGACGACGGCCGGCTAACCGGCTCGCGTGGTTTCATCCGGGCTTGGCATGCGGGCTGGCTATCTGCCGAGGCAGATGCCGAATGACCRAACCCGAGAAGAAGAAGCGGAGAGGGCGCCCGAGAGGCGAGCGGATCGAGGTGTGGCTTTCGCCGGCTGAGCGAGAACAAATCACCCAGCTTGYGGCCAAGGCCAACTTGTCGGCCTCCGCCTATCTCCGGGCGGCTGGGCTCAACGCCAAAATCAAGGCGACTGCCGACCTTGGCGCCGTGCGCGAGCTGGCCAAGGTGAACGGCGATCTTGGACGTGTCGCCGGCCTGCTGAAACTCTGGCTGGCCGAGAAACGGGGGCAGGGCGCCCGCCCGGCCGACGTGGAGGCGCTGATGAAGGATTTCCGCTCCCTCCAAGCGCAAATGGTGCAACTGATGGGGAGGGTTTCGAAGTGATCGCAAAGCGCGTCCCTCGAAACAAGGGCACGTCGAGCCCGGCCCGGCTAGTCCGCTACATGGTCGCCGCGAAGGGCGACATTGACCCGTCCACTTGGGCGCGAACTGCCGACTACATCCTTGCTACCGGCGACGTGACCAATCAGGGCGAGCGCGTTGCGTCTTTCCGCATCACGAACTGCGACACCGACGATCCGGCGGCGGCGACGATCCTGATCGAAGCGACGCAGGCGATGAATACCCGGTCAAAGGCCGACAAGACCTACCACCTGGTCTATTCGTTCCCGCCCGGCGAACAGCCGCCAATCGAAGTGCTTCACGCTATTGAAGACGAGCTATGCGCTTCCATCGGCTATGCCGATCATCAGCGCATTTCGGCGGTTCATATCGACACTGATCACCTGCATGTCCACGTCGCGATAAACAAGGTCCACCCGACGGGCCTGCAAAACATCGAACCTTATTTTGACAAGCGCCGGCTGATGGAGGCGTGCGAACGCCTCGAAATCCAATTCGGCCTACAGCGCACCAACCATGGCATAGACGAGGAAAACACTCATGAGCGACGAAACCGAAATCATCGAATCGACCTTGGACCCCGAGGACCACGGGATAGTCGATTTAGACGGGCTCTACATCAGTCCCTTGATCTCACGTTTACCGAGCCACCAGAGGCCCAATCCCTCGACGGTCTGCGAAACCTGTCCAGCCGCGATTTGGCATTCGAAAAAGGGCGAGCTGATGAACTACTGCCGAGTGATGCACCTGCGCACGTACAGCGCCGAGGAACCGAACGCGCTGACGGCCTGBGACGGCCGGGAAATGGCGCTGGAGCAGTTGAGAGCGAAAATGGAAGCGCAAGCATTGGCGGAAGCGATGGGCTTGGCCAAGACGGAGCCGCAGGGATAAGCCCGACGGCGGATATCGAGGCGCAATCGGGCATCGACACGCTTGTTTCTTACGTCCGCCGCGAGCTTCCCGAACTGGACAAGGCCGGGAGCTGGAGAGAGGTGCATGAGGCGCTGGCCGATCACGGGTTGAGCATTAAACCGCAGGGTGCGGGCCTCGTGATCGGGGACGCCGGGCTTGAATTGTGGGCCAAGGCCAGCAGTTGCAATCGAGCCCTTTCCATGCGCTCTATGGTCGCCCGGCTCGGTCCATTCCAGCCCGCCGGCGCCGAGGCCACAGAGCGCGGTCGCAAGGCCGCAAAAGGCTATCAGCCCCAGCCCCGCCAGAAGTCCCCGGCTAGCGCTGTGCTGTTCGCTCAGTATCAGCGAGAGAAGCAAGCCAAGATCGCCGCGAGAAAGGCGGGCTTCGCGCAGATCGAGAAGGACAACGCGGCCTTCTATGCCGAAATGAAGCGTTGGCGGGCGACGCAACGAGTGTTGGGCAAGATCGGCAGAGGCCCCGCGAAACGGGTCACGGCTGCCGCGACCAAGGCTCAAGCCGACGCCGCCCGGACCCGCCATCGAAACGCGATGCAGGCCCGTCGTCAGAATCTAACCGCATCCACGGCTATGCCTGTTTGGGCCGACTGGCTTCGCCAGCAGGCAGAGGCCGGCAACGAAGAGGCTTTGACGGTCTTGCGGGGCCGTGAGCTGCGAGCGCAACGGTTGAGCGGTGAACTATTGACCGCCCAGCACGCGGAGCGGGCCAAAGCCGTCGTGATGACCGCTCTGAAACCACAATGTCGCAAGGACGGCTCAATGTCCTACCGGACCATTGACGGCGGTGTGGTAATCGACCGGGCGTCCCACGTTCATGCACAAAAGGCGACGACGGGTGCTGCACTGGTTGCCTTGGAGCTGGCCGCCGCCCGTTTCGACGGACAGCCGCTCATTGTCGAGGGCTCGCAGTCCTTCCGCGAGGAAGTCGCCCGGCTTGCGGCGATGCACAAGGTCAATGTCCGGTTCGCTGATCCGGCTATGGAGCAGGCGCGTCAGCAGGCGATGGCCGAGAAGGAGGCAAACGCATTGGCCGCCTACAGCACTCTGGTCGAGCATGGAGCTGCGCCTTACGAACATAGGCCGGGTGGCAGGAGCAGCTATTTCGCGACGCTCGAAGACGCCGGCGGCACCCGGACAACCTTGTGGGGGGTCGATCTTGATCGGGCGATTGCCGCGAGCGGTGCGCAGATCGGGGATCGCGTGGCACTCAATGTCACAGCGATGGAGCCGGTGACCCTGCCCAA
>NZ_MDDW01000020.1 GCF_001854865.1 Rhizobium sp. LCM 4573
GAGTTCCGACCACATAGCGCGATCGGCAACAAGGTGCCGATTTCGCTTATGAACGGCTCATCGGCACCCCCGCCGAACTGAGCCTTAACCCCGGAAAATTCCAGCTCCCGCTGGCCCAAAATCGGGGGCACGTCAGGAGAAGCCGTAGGGCTAAAACCGACCGGCTAGACGCTGAGTCTATGGTCCGAATGTTCCGATCTTTCGACCAAGGTGACAGAACGGTGTGCCGCGAAGTTCGTGTTCCCACGCCGGAGGAAGAAGATGCCAAACGTCTCGACAGAGAACGCCTGCAGCTTTCGGCGTAAAGTGTTTGATGAAGGCCGGGGGGGACATTCGCTTGATCGCTGCGGGGGTCGCGAGCGGGCCGTCATCCTCTCGGCCGCGGATAGTTCCGAGCGAACATTCCGGGTGGCTAAGGGCGCCGTGGCTCGTACAGTCTTGACGCTCAAGAACGCCGAACGGCAACACCTTGCGTGGCCAGCCAGTGAGGCCTTCTAGGTGCGCGATGCTCACGCGCAGGTCGGAAAGCACGGCATGGGTGGCGGATTGGCTCATGTTCTCCTTCTTCAACGGACGCTGGAATAGGCATTACAAGGAACGAAGCTCCAGCTCTCGAGTTCAATGCGAAACAGCGCACGAGGGTAAACAATGTCGAATGCCAACCAAAACGATGACCGCAACGAGATAAACACCGGCGTTAGTCCGACCACGTTCGGAAGATCTCTTGAGAGCAAAGCTCAGATAGAGGACGCTGCAAAGATCGCATCGGCAACGGAAGACGGCGAAATCCTCAACGTGTATCGCCTCGTACCCGTGGCGCCTCCGTATGACGCCAGGTGGCAGCAAGCGCCAAACATTGGTGAGGTTGTCGTTGCTGCTAGAACATCGGGTGATGCTCGAATTGTTGCCGCAGGGCGTGAGCTCGACTTCCTAGAGGTCGATGCCCTACCTGGCGAAGATGTCACTACCCGTCACGCGAGTGCTTTCCGCGACGAGAAGGCATATACCGTGGTTGAAATCGAACATGGACGGCGAGATCTAAAGCGTGGCGTGATCAATGGATATGTGCCTGTGGACACGATCGCGTCAACGCAGGTTTAGCTCTCCGGCAAGCAGTAGACATCTCCCGCATCCGCCTCATCCCCCAATCCCTTGAGCGACGGATGACTAAGCTTACCGTCATGGGTCCAGCCGCGATATTCGATCTCGGCAATGAGTGCCGGCGCGGTTAGCACCAGGTTCTTGCCGCGGATCATCACTGGCGGCAGTCTCGTCTTGAGCTTGTCGAGCTGCTTTTTGAAACGCCTCGCTTCGTCCTGGGTGAAGCATATCCATCCCTCTTACCCTGCACCCACCGGGCTCATGCTGTCTTCTAGACCCCGGGCCACGCATTGTTGCGCAATTGCTACTATCGCAGGACAAAGCCGGACAAGCCGCCGTATATGCGTTGACTTCGATCTACAACCCGACTTTCATCATACTACCTTTTGGGGAGTAGTTCGTGGCTTCGAAGATCACACGCTTACGATCCAGAAAGACCGTTCTGCCAGAAAACAGGCAACTGCGGCGACGGGCGACTTCGGCCCGCTGGTGTCAGGCGTCATACCAAGACGTCGATACTCCGAGTGCTTGGGCTACGAAGGCTGATCCAGCCTTCCCAGTCGGAAGAGCGCTCTGCCTCCATAGTGCGATATCTGGCCCAGGAATAGCTGCCGCGGCCTTGCTCCTGACGACGGGTTCCGTTTTTGCCGATTGCGCCCCAGCCGGAACAGGAGTCGTTGTGTGCTCAGGAGCGGATAATGATGGCTACGCCAATACCGCTGGTGAAAGCGTCGCTGTGAGGGTGACCAGTGGCGCGACCATCAATTCCGGCGGCATCAGCATTACCGGACCTGGCGACAGCAGCATCGTCAACAGCGGTAACATCAATGGCAACCTTGGTGGAACCGTCGGTGGCAATCCGATGTCGAACATGTCGATCTACGCCACCGGCAACACGAACTTCACCATCGACCAGAATGGCAACATCAATCAGAATATCGGGATCGATGGCACGACTGGAACCAACTTCCTGATCGTACGTCCCGGCCGTTCCGTCAATGTAGTCGCGATGGAAGGTTTCAACAATGTCGTCGACAACGCCGGCATGTTCAATTCGACCCTGACCTTGACGGCTACGGGGGGCCAGAATGCCATTACCAACCGTGTTGGTGCCCAACTTAACACCATCATCCTCAACGGCACGAACAACGTCATCGACAATGCCGGCACCATCAACCAGTCGATTTCGCAGACCGGTACGGGCAGCAACAACATCATCAACCGGCCCGGCGCAGTTATCAGCGGCGTCATAGATACCTCGGTCGGGACTTCTGTCGACAGAATCGACAATGCGGGTACGATTAACAACGGCGCCAGGCTGGGCGAAGGCAACGACTACTTCGTCAACCGCGCCGGAGGCATCAGCGGCAACCCCGTCACGAATGGAACTATTGATACGGGCGCGGGAGATGACTTTCTCATCATGGCCGACGGCACGATCAATGGCCAAATCCTGCTCGGAGCCGGAGCTGATGTCGCTGCCGTCTCCGGGGGCCGGATCACCAACTCCGTCGATGCAGGTGAGGGCAACGACTATCTCCTATGGGGCGGCGGCACCATCAGCAGTGGGCTCTTTATGGGCGCCGGCGATGATAGCGCGATCCTGTCCAATCTCACCTCGACCAACCTGCCCCCCGGACTGCCGCTCGATGGAGGTGCCGRCAATGACCGGATGGCTTGGCAGAACACACAGAATGCAGCCGGCGGCCAAGGTACGAACGTCGATTCGATTAGAAACTGGGAGGTGATAGCACTCGCGCGAAATTCACATCTTACCTTCCAGTATGGCGGCGATACCTTGGTGCTGGGTGACTCCGGGACGCTGACGGGGCAACTGATCATTGATGACGCAACCTCAAGCGTGATTGCCGGYGCTTGGGGTACCCACGCCGTCAATTCGGCTGTGTCCGGCAATCCGGTGATCGTGAGCAACGCCGGGCTGATCGATATGACGACCGGTTCGCCGACCGATACCAACCGCTTCGTCGTAATGGGTGACTATGTCGGCAATAATGGCAAGGTAGGCCTGCAAACTTATCTCGGCACCGATAGCGACACCCTATCCGACCAGCTTGTCATCAATGGCGCCAATGGCGGTGGCGCTGCTTCCGGGTTGACGTTTCTCGAAGTCACTAATTTCGGGGGACCGGGAGAGCAAACGACCGCCAACGGAATACTGGTGGTCGATACTCAGAACGGGGCGACGTCGACAGCGGACTCCTTCGCGCTCGACAGCCCTGTCGCAGCGGGTATTTACGAATATCAACTATACAGGGGTGGTTTAGTCCCAAACGCAGCAACGGACAGTGACTGGTTCCTGCGTTCTTCGGTGATCGATACAAGTCCGCCACAACCGCCAATACCGCCGAATCCGACGCCAATCACACCAACGGTTCCAGTGGTGCCGGGTATTCCCACGCCACCGGATCCGGCGCCACAACCGCCTCAGCCGCCGATTCCGACGGACCCGACACCGATCACTCCGACAGTTCCCCCACTGTCACCCACGCCGATTACTCCGACTGTACCTCCCTTACCGCCGGTCGATCCACCGCCGGTGGCGCCACCAGGACCGCCGCCACCAATGCCGTCGCCGGGAGATCAAATACCGCTTATCCGTCCGGAAATTCCCGGCTATGTGATCATGCCGATGGTGGCATCGCAACTGGGGTTGGCGCAGCTCGATACGTTCCACCAGCGTCAGGGTAATCAGTCGTTGCTGGATAACTTTGGTGAGCATCCGCGCGTCTGGGTTCGCACTTTTGGGCAAACCTTTGAGTCAGACTGGGAGCCCGCGATCGAGGACACCACATACCAGATCAGTCCGACATTCGATGGGCATCTATGGGGACTCCAGCTTGGCCTCGATCTCTATGGGCGAGAGCATGACGATGGCAGCCAGGACCGCGCCGGGATTTTTTACGCGCACGGTCAAGCCAAAGGCGATGTCGTCGCGAATGTTCTAGCACAGACACAAATATATTCTGGAGAAGTGAACGTCGTAAGCGACGGAATAGGTGCGTACTGGACCTATCTCGATAAGGATGGCTGGTATTTCGATGCTGTTGGAATGGCGAACTGGTTGCATAGCGATGTCTCATCGTATCGTGGTATCGGTGCCGATATCGATGGATATTCACTGCTGGCGTCAGGCGAGGTCGGCATGCCTTTGCCCCTTGGCGAGATATGGACCATCGAGCCACAGGCTCAGCTCATCGTGCACCACGTATCCTTTGGCACAGAGAAGGACCCGTTCACCAGTATTGCCTACTCCGATCAAACCGGCGTCACCGGAAGAGTTGGTGCACGGCTCGAAGGCAACACACAGGTTGATGGACGTCCCGCGCAGTTCTTCTTCAGCGCCGATATTTGGCACCAGTTTTCCACGGACAGTTCGGTGAGATTCAACAATGTCAACATCGTCACGGAGACTGGCGGCACCTCGCTCGAACTTCAGGCGGGGCTCAATCTTCAACTGACCGATACCATCAGCGCCTTCGGGTCGGTACGGTATTCGACCGGATTGAATGACCGCAATGCCGAGTGGTTCGGCGGCAATGTTGGCCTTAAGGTGAAGTGGTAGCAGGCTTTTCCGTCAGTGTGGATAAAGAACCGTGTGGCTCGCGCGAAGCAAAGAACAGCCGGTCAGATGGTGGTGCTATGAGCACTATCCGCAATGGGATGAGATCAAGAGGAACGCGCGGGCTACCGGGTCGAGGTAGGCGAAGGCCGATCACCTCGATCCGCTGCAAGTTTCCTCAAATGCCCGGAGATCATAGCCTAAGCAACTCGACGACGGTCCAGCGGTCTCATCCTCGTTTAGTTGCCGAGGACCCGGCCGGGGATGGATATCCGTATTGAGACTCCGTGAGACATCCATTCACGTGAGATATCAGCCTCCAGACCCTTTCCGATTATCTTCTCAAGCATGCTCCCAAAACCCGTTGAGCGCCTGTCGGAGTCAACTTGTGAAGAGCCTTTACTTTCAATCCATGCGATCTCTAATGTCTCCGCGTCCGCCGCAGCCGTGATGTCCAATTTCCCCTCTTCGACTGACAGGGCGCCATATTTCGCTGCATTGGTCGCGAATTCATGAAACAGAAGCGCAAGACTTGTGATCTTGTCGCTTGCCACCTCTATGTCATCGCCGCCCACTTGCCATTGTCTTGCGCCAAATCGTTCATACGGTGCGAGAATACTCGACAGAAGTTGTAACAGAGTAATCCGCCGATCATCCGTTGCAGCCTCGCTATTCAGACTTGGCAGTGTCATCTCATGCGCTCGAGACAAAGCCAGCAATCTGTTCCTCATTCCCGTTGCCAGATCGGCGGGCGTTTGGGCCGTTCTCGCCGCAAGGGTGATGATGCTGCTGGTGATGGTAAACAGATTCTTTATCCGATGATGCATTTCCCGTAGCAGAAGTTCCCGCTGCTCGGCGGCGCGCCTTCGTTCTGAGATGTCACGGGCGATTTTCGACGCGCCGATGATCTTTCCGCTGCTATCTCGGATAGGCGAGATCGTAAGGGAGATATCGATCAGAGTGCCGTCTTTCCGCCGCCGTGTCGTCTCGAAATGATCGACCCGCTCGCCGGCCTGAATTCGGGCAAGAATGGCTGGTTCTTCGTCGAGGCGGTCGTCCGGAATCACGATAGTGATCGGCCTTCCGACCGCCTCGTGCGCCGTGTAGCCGAAGACACGCTCGGCGCCCTTGTTCCACGTCCTGATAACGCCGCTCAGGCTCTTGCTGACGATCGCATCGTCTGATGACTCGACGATCGCTGCAAGAAAAGCTGCAGCATCAGGCCCAGCTTGTGCAGCATTCACGTCAGCCTCTCGCTGCCGGGTATGGACCTGTGCGCGATTATTGCCTTGCTGCTCGTTCGAAGTCGTCATTTAGCCCGCCCATCAGATCATGACTGGAAACTACGATGGCCAGGCCATTGCCTAACGACTATAACCGCTAATCAGCCTCAATGATATTGGTGCTGATAACCACCAATGTACATCGAGAATMCGGCGTCCCCACTCCGTTTCTGCTCAAGAGTGACAATTCGACACGCTTAGTAAGAACTCACCAGTCATGAGAAGAGGGACGCCTACCGGATGGAAGACGGTGGCCACCGCTGCCACGGTGAGGCGCTTGTCCAGCCGCTCGATCGCCGCCGAGTTGGCGCGCGTCTCCGTCTGCACCTGATTCCAAGTGGCACCCCACGCGACGAAGCCGCCGGCAAAGCCGAGCAGGATCACGATGGTGTTGAGGTTATATTCAAATCGCCATTTGGGAGCGGCTGCCATCTCAGTGTTCCTGTCGGTCAATTCCCCGGCCCTCGTCTGATGCGTGTTGTGGTATAAAGTTCATGCTCCCTCGGTCTGTGGTAAAATCGACCGAGAGCGGGAATGCTGCCGATATGGATGCGATAAGTGCGACGATACCAGTTGGATCTGTGAGGCTCACCCGAATAGGCCCTGGGCTGGCCCGAAGGCATGCCATTGCGGCGCGGCCGGTATGCCCTGCCCCGTTTGCAATCCGGATGAAGGTGAAGAGCGTGAGCCCGACCTCACGCGAATGATGCGTTCGGTCATCCGAGCGCCGGGGAAGACGGCGAAACTAGCCTACTTCCGGCACCCGGCATCCTGCCGGCACTGATCGTTGTTGGAGGCTATCGCCGGGCCGGCTATGGCATCCTGCGAGGCCAGCCGCGCCGCCTGAGCGTCGGAGAAGCGCACGATCTGATAACCAGAGCCGTCAGTCRCACTCCCGCTCTGGCAAGCCGCTGTCACGCATGAAGACAAGACAACGATCGCGATCCGAAAGCTTGCGGAAATTAGCATTGTTCTTCTCCAGATTCTCAATGCGATTGAGGGCGTTCTTTGCCGCTTCGATCTTGGCGGCCTCCGTCGCTTCTTGCCGCCCGTAGAAATAGGCAGGAGCGGCCATCAGGGCAGCGCCGACAAGACCGCCGACGCCGAGCTTCTCCAGTCAAAGAGGGTCATCACGCCCTCACCTTCCGGTAAACGCCTGAACTGCCCCCCATTTCGACCGGACAGTCGGCATAAGCAGAAAGGCTCAAGCCCAGGCTTGAGGACAAGCTTATGTCTAACGAGTATCGACG
>NZ_MDDW01000021.1 GCF_001854865.1 Rhizobium sp. LCM 4573
CACCCGACACCCGCGTCATCGTCGCGCCGTTCGGAATGTTCTCGATGAACTCGAAATTATCGAAGGCAGGCCCGCCCTCGTGGGTCACAGTCACCCGGTAGGTCAACACCTCGCCCGGCTCGGCCACGTTGTTGGTGGTGATGCTTTCCCCGACCAGCTCCTTCCTCACCGATACCTTCGGGTCGCCGGGCACGTTCGTAAACAGGCACTGGATCGCCGCCTCGGGCCGAACATTGGCAGCCGGTATCGTAAGCGTCGGAGAGGCAAAACTGCCGATTACCGTCGGATTGCCCGTATTGCCAGCATTCTGATCCGTACAAACCGCCGACGCCGCACTCCAGCCAGCCGGCACAACCTCGCTGAGTGTCATATCTACGCCCGGGCGAGCGTTATAAGCCGGAGAAGAGACTGCGGTACCGGCAGTCGTGGTGGTGAGCGTGCTGCTGGGCACGGCAGTGCCGTTCGCCTGCATCACATTCGTCATGTTGAAATCGAAGCTGCCGGTTCCTTCCTCGCTCAACTTCGAAACTGTCAAGCAGGCAGGGCGGACAAAGAGAAGGTTGGCGATGTGATCACCTGAAACGACATTGCTGGTCGTAATGGTGATGGAGGTGAGGGTGTCGGTGGAGTTGCCTCTCAATGCACCTGCTTGCTTGACCTCTCCCGAGGRATTGAAGCTCATCACGCCTGTCGATCCGTTCCACAAGATTTGGCCCCATGCATCGGATCGCCAACCCGGAACGAGGGAGAAATCAGTCACGCTTGCCGTCCCTCCGGCTACCGAGATGTTGATCCTGGCCGGCGTGGTTCGATACACGTCAGCGCCGACATCCGCGATGGCGAACTCGATCCAGTTCGCTGGGATGGGCTGCGAGAATGTCCAGCGGAAGGTGTAGTTGCCACCGAGCGTGCTCCAAGGGGAAGAGGCGTTCCAGCCGTTCGGCGCACCTGACTTCTGCACCGAGCCGGACACGGGCAGCGGYGTGCCGTTGAATGTGGTGTTGCCAAGGACGCGAACCGGCGAGCAAACGCCGGAGGTGGGCGGCGGTGCCGCAGTATTGGTGTCACTTGCCGTATTGTTGCTCGTGTCCGGGTCACTTGTTCCATCGGGCGGAGTGACGGTCGCCGTGTTCGTCAGGCTTCCMGTCTGCTCGGTCGGGATGCCCATGCTGAGCGTATAGGTGACGGAACTGCCCGCCGGTAGGTCGGCGGTCGTGTCGATTGTCCCCGTGCCGCTCGGCACGCTGCACACCGCTCCACCCGTCGGATTGCCGCAGGTCCAGCTTGCGGTGGTGATGCCGGACGGCAGTGGGTCGCTGATCCGCGCGCCCTGCACGCCGAACGGGCCATCATTGGTGACGACGATGGTGTAACTCGCGTCAAGCCCCGGCGTATACGTGGTCGCGCCATCATTTTTGGTGATCGAAAGATCGGCTCCGAACTCCATCGGGGAGATCGCGCACTTCGCACCGTCATTGCTGCCCGAGCCCGGCAGATCAGAGATCAGTGTGACAGCGCCAGTTGTGACGTCGAACCTGTAGAAACCACCACCGTTGTTGCCACCAAAGATGCCGTTCGAGGCGCCGAACATCGCGCCGAAGACCCGCGTTGCCTGTGGTGCTCCGATCGCCGTGACACTGCCCGAACCAGGATTGATCGAGTAGAATTGACCGCTGACGGYGTTCTGCGTGTAGAGAAGCCCATTGTGCCAGGCCAGGTCATAGCCGCCGGGAGCGACTGTCAAGGGGAGCGGTGTTGCTGTGCGGGTATCAACATCAATGCGATATAGTGTGCTGGTGTTGCTCCCGCTGCTGTAGACATAAAAGGTGCCGTCAGCGCCAATCTCACCGGCATTATAGGTGACCCCGCTCGGCAAGTTTGTTACAGCCCCGAGATCTGCAGTGCTGCCGTCGCTACCGATACGAAGCAACCGGTTCGTCCCAACCACAATTGCGTAGAGATAGTTGTCGCCGGGATTGTAAGCTGTGGCGTTGTAATCCGAAGTGGCTGGTCCCACCGGCTGCACGGTGAATGGATTTGATGATGTGTCGAAGCTGTAAAGCCCTGTAGGGCTATTTTGCGTCAGGTACATGCTTGAGGTGCACGCGCCGAATGAAGGCTGTTCTTGGAGCGCGCGCAGCCCAATGTTGAAATCGGGATGATCTCCCGTTGCCGAGTCTGCGCGGACGACGTTCAGAATGCCGTCGAGGGGCAGCGCTCCTGTCGTGCCATAGGTTAGGTTGGGCGTTTCGCTGATAAACTCGTAATCTGACGGAGCACTGGCTGCGGTGACTATCTGGCCCAACGAAGGTGCGCTTCTCAACAATATGACCTTGAGCCCGATGTCCGATGTTGAGTAAGCCGCATCAGTCAGGAGATAGGTGCCGTCGTCGGCGACCTGGACGAAATCGATGACCGCATTGTTAGCGTCCACCACCGCAACATAGGGCGCCGGGCCGGTTAGAGCGGCATCGCCTCCGTCGAAAACGCCGTTCGCATTGTTATCCGCGTATATCCGGCCTGAGATTCTGGCTTTCGCCATCTCAAGCTGAATATCGTCCACGACGATATCGTTGCCCTGCGGAACCAGTGGCGAGGTATTGAAAAAGTTCAGATATACTGCGTTCGACGCATAGTTGAGAGGAAGTTGAAAGGTAACCGCCCTCTGCTCCCAAGGCAGAATGTTTCTGCTCCCAGCGGCTCGAGGAAGCGGGTTGGAGTTTTGTGAGCCCGTTGCGTAAATCGTCCCGCCGCTGGGCTGGTCCTGCACAGTGATTCCGATGTAGCCATCTGAGTAGACAGGATCTCCGTCATACCTGATCGCATTGGCCGTCCAGTAACTGGCTCGGTATGTTGCGCCCGGAACTTCGACGGGCGCACCTATGCTATAGTAATGGCTTCCGTAATTCGCGTTGAACAAAACCATATATCCGGAGCCGGACGTATGATCGAACGCGTGCTGGTAGGCGTTCCAGGAATCGACGTAGAATGGATTTACGAGCACATCATACACGCCATCGATGTCCGTCGTCCCCGGCGCAAGATTGGCCGCGGGATTGGAGCTGACTGTCTCGGCACCCTGCCCAAAGCTYTGGTTGAGCACGGTGTCCCAAATCGCTTGGGAATGAGCGGGAGCACTCGAGAAGAAAAATGCGCCTAAAATCCCCACCCCCGCCAGCGCATGTTGCCTTACCTTACGCTCTGGGAGCAGTCGTGCCGCCTTCGAAACACACTTCTCAGCGGGTTTGAAAAGACGCGCAAAATCACTCAGCGAAATTGTCTTCCGCATAAAAGGCCCCCTCGAAGTCAGCTCTTCGGTCAAGCCTTTTCACAGCGGATCTTGTCCCCTCACCGCGAATCGAACTTAACCGAAATCAAGCCGAGGAGCGCAGAAATCAAAAAAACTGTCTTTCACGATGCGTAGGCGTTTTGCAGGATCCGTAGATTTCCAGATATATTCCGGAATGCTTTTCGGGAAATGGCTAATTTAGTGCTGTTTTTGCAACGCCATATCCGACCGACAGTGGCGAAAAAGTATGCTCAAAAAGCCCGGACCCGAGGTTGTGAGTTGCGCGGCTGTTACCGCTGCGGGCGGCTGTGGGTAGAGATTTCTTCTGTAGCACCCACTGTCAGGCCGTTCACCACATTTGTTGAACCTCGGAACTAACTGAGGCCCATGGAGCCACCCGTGGGTACACCTTAAGCCACTTTGACCGGTGAGCTCACCACCGGCTTTGAGCGTCTCACTATGCTCGATTTGATCTCCCTATGGACCTAGCGGCCCTCAGGTAAGATGACTGGCGCGCGTCTTCGCAACCACTGAGGCCTACTATCGTCAGAACCCGGCATTCCATCGTTTCGCCTCTGAGATGCGAACTCCATTGGATTGCCTGCGCGTGGCAGGCTCAAAACTTGGAGCTCTGTCGTGATCGCTCTGCGATGCTCGAAAGATCGACCTTTTTACCCGCAACGTCMGCGACGATCTTCAAGGTGCCGCCGAGAGATTCGACATAATCGCGCAAGGTCGACAGCTTCATGTCAGCGCGCTTCTCCAATCTTGAGACATTGGTCTGCTTGAAACCAGTTCGAGCAGATACGTCTTCCTGCGTCCGTCCGACCAGTGCCCGCAGTTCGCGCAGATTATGAGCCGTGACAAGCTCCTCACTGCGCTTCGCGACGGCGCGTTGTTCGTCCTCAGGAAGTGCCTTCATCAGCCTATCGAGATCATCCATGCTTCTTCTCCAACTCGCTCAAATGCTCGTCGTATCTTCTGTCCGCCAAATCGATCAGCCGCCTGTAGAAGAGCTTCTGGCTTACCCCGCTCTTCGCGCCACCACAGAGAACGACGGCTTTTCGCTCTGGATCGAAGGCAAAGGCAAACCGCCATTGCACCTTCAACACTTTAAGGCGTAGTTCCTTCATATTCGAGTATTTGGAACCTTCGAGCGTATCGACCTCAGGTCGCCCCAGCCGAAAACCCTTCTCGCGTAGCAACACGAGGTGGGCGAGTAGTTCCACCCGAACATCGCCAGGAAGGTCTGTGATCTCGCGCTTGAAGCGTTCGTGAAACTCGACCTTCCATTCCGTCATTGCACCTCCTAAATGATATAGATACTTTTTGATATATAGTCTGCGGTTCCACTTAAGGCAATGGCTGCCATTTCCTTCAGATGACAGCAGACCACATTCTGACTATCGACCTCGCAAAGCGGAACTTTCAAGTCCGCAACGGGGCGTGTGGGATGTTCCAGGAGCAATACCCAACGCCCGATATGCTCAACGCTGCTGGCGGGAACCTTCACGGAGCTGGCTGGGCGTCTTGTTCCTGCTGGTGCGCATCAGGTTCGACAGATGACTTTGGCTTGAGAACCCGCTGAGAAACGCCACCTCCGCCACCGGCATCGTCGTTTCGGAGAGCAGTTTTTCGGCAAAATCGAGACGACGTTCCAGGACGTAGCGATAAGGCGGGCAGCCAAAGGTCTTGGAAAAAGCTTGTGTGAAGTGCCCCGGCGAAAGACCGCAAACGGCCGCGAGCTCGGCAGTTGTCAGCTTCCGCAAAAAGTGCTCGTGCAGGTAATCGCGAACTCTGTTGGCCACTGCCGGCGTCAGACAAACCTTGGCCAGCTTTGCAGTTTTGCTTGCGTTCGAGTAATTTCGCAGCACGTGGATGCCCAAGAGGGTGATGAGCGAATCCAGATAAAGTTCGCTGGATAGTTCAGGTCGGTCCAGCTCCGCCTTAATCATCTTGGCAAAGTGCAGGGCGGCCTTGTCCAGCGTCAGGTGGGTCGGCCTCAGCTCGACATCGGAGCGATCGAACTCGTGGCCGGCGAGCTCCGTGATGCTTTCCGCCGAATGGCCGACGATAATGCTCTCCGTGACGGCATCCCAGCTCGTCTTCCATTCCACGTTTGCAGGCCCGACTGCGACCATCCCAGGCGTGACATCCACCTTTCTGGAGCGCTCGTCCTCAAATCCGAGGCTGACGCCTTGTGACGGCGCCAGCATGATCACCGTGCTGTGGCTAGTTCCTACGAAGTCTCTCGAGCCCGGCGGCTGTCGCCAGTGAACCACCCCACCGCGAAACGCCATCTTCCGTGGCCCGACTTCATCGGGTACATGCGCTAGTAGACTAGCGTCGGCAATTTTCCTATTCATTTCAATAAAGTAGTCCCGCCAAACCATTGGCTGCCTATCGCAGCGGTTGAACTTTAGCGATGGGTAACAAACCCGGCCACTACGGTTTCTTAGGAATGAACTCTTACCGTTTACTGGCAGTGTCAGCCTACCCCGCCCGTCACTCGGGGAGTTTGAAGTCGCGTCGCAGCCGCAGTTGGCAGGAGGGGCAGAGTTGCAGCATTCTGATCTGGTATAGCTGCTGCTGTTGGTTGGGATCACCGCATTTC
>NZ_MDDW01000022.1 GCF_001854865.1 Rhizobium sp. LCM 4573
CCAATGTCAAAGCTGGTTAGAGGTGCGGCGCCGCCAGCCAGTTAGAAATGCGACACTCAGCATCGCCGCTGGCGCTGACCGCAGCCCCCGATCCGACCGGCTGGGCCGGGTTGCGAGGGAGGAGCGGGGGCGGGTGAGGGACGCGCCCCTTCGTCTTTAGCTTTGAGACTATGAGTGCCAGCGGTTCATTCCGCTGCCTCCATGCGCGCCAGCGCCTTCTGCCTTTTGGCAATGACCTCCGGATCATTCATGAAATCCGTCCGCCGACCGGGCTTGCGACCGCGCTTCTGATAGCCATTGCTCTTACTGCCATCCGGTATCCCAAACATATGATCCGTCTGGCCAGTGCGGCGAGGGCCGCTCTTGCTACGTTGCTGTTGGCGTCCGGCCTGCATCTCGGCGACGATCGACAGCACGTCGTCCAAACGCTTGTTCTCAACGACTTCGGATCGATGCACCGATCGTAACTTGTCGAAGGTTCTATAGGGCAGGGCAAAGCTCTCGTGCATGATCTCCAGACGGCCATCCGGATAGTCGCAAACGACGACCTTCTTACCCGCCATGGACCTGGAAAGATCAGTCGGATCGAGAATGAACAGCACCTTGTCATAGCGCAGCGTCAGGGTTTGCGACAGCGTGCGGACTTCCTTGCGGCACATGGCGCCGTCAAGGTTCTCATGATCGGCCAGTGGCCGGTGCATATCTTTCGGATTGCGTGGCGGTTTACCGAACCGGGAATTGAAATCCGCAATAAATTCTGACGCATAGATATTGGCTGCCTCGATAGTATCTATGCCGCGAAGCCGTAATTCCTTCACGAGGCGATCCTGCAGCGTCTGATTGGCGCGCTCCACCCGGCCCTTGGCCTGCGGGGTGTTGGCGCAGATAATGTCGATGTTCAGCTCGTAAAGCGCCCGCCCGAACTGTGTCAGGCCGCTCGTCCGGTCTGTCTCCGACGCATGGGTGGAGCGAAAGACGCCGTGCTTGTCGCTGTAGAAGGCCAGTGGCTTGCCCCATTGCTGCAGATAGGCCTTCGTCGCATGCAGGTAGTCGAACGTGTTCTCAGATCCGGCAAAGCGAAGATGCAAGAGCTTGCCGGTGGCGTCGTCGATATAGACGAGCAGGGCGCATTTGGGACCGCGGTTCTCGAACCACCAGTGATGCGAACCGTCGATCTGCACCAGCTCGCCAAAGCAGTCACGTCGGCCGCGTGGCTGGAAAACCCGTTTCTTGCGCTCCCGGCGAGAAACCCAGATGCCAGCCTCGGTCATCCATTGCCGAAGCGTCTCCTTGGCCACCGAGATCCGGTGCAACTCGATCAGCTTCTCGCGCGCTAGCGTTGGACCGAAATCCAGATAACGTTCGCGGATCAGATCCAGCGCCGCATTGCGAAATTCCTCGCTATGGCGCCGATTGCTCGGTCGCGATCGCTTCTTGGAAATGAGACCGGCTGGACCATCCAGGTCATAGGCCTGCAGCAGCCGA
>NZ_MDDW01000023.1 GCF_001854865.1 Rhizobium sp. LCM 4573
GAAGTAACCTGCGCCGAACGCGTCGCAGACGCGAACGTATTCCATCGGCTCGGGCTCAGCAGCGACGATAGCGTCAGCCGCCTGGGCGCCAGATACCGCTGCGAGAGCAGCAGCGGAGCCGAGGAGAAGGCTCTTGATGTTCATTTTTTTGACCTCCAGTCAAGTTTCAAATGAGTATGCTCAAGTCATCCGCAGCGGCGAAGTTCATGAACATATTGCGAGCCGCCGAAGGCAGCCGACAATTCCTTGGTCTATCCCCCTGATAGGACGGTCAGTTTAGGTGACCTGCATTCTTATGTGAGAATAGAAAACTCCCCCGGACAAGCCGGGGGAGAGATTGCTAAGCGTGAATTAGAAGTCG
Organism: Rhizobium sp. LCM 4573; assembly: GCF_001854865.1. Taxonomy (GTDB): domain Bacteria; phylum Pseudomonadota; class Alphaproteobacteria; order Rhizobiales; family Rhizobiaceae; genus Neorhizobium. Next base: position 362 of record NZ_MDDW01000023.1, read on the forward strand.
CGCTGCAGGCGGACGAAACCGAACCAGGTATCCGGCTCGTCCTGGTACTGAACGGAGACCTTCGTGGACAGGCCGTCGACGATCGCGTAGTCGAGCGTTACGCCAGCGCGCCAATCTTCGTCGCCATCAGCGAATTCATCCCACCAGTACTGGAAGCCGGGGGTGATGGTGAACTTGTCGGTAGCCTTGAAGGCGTACGACGCAGCAACCGTCCACTCCGACAGAGCGTAGTAGGTGTTGATGCCGGAAGAGTAGATACCAGCAACCTGCAGGGTGCCCGGGCCGATCGGAGCGGATACGAGAGCGCGAACAGCGCCTTCTTCCCATCCGAAGTYGTACGAACCGAGGATATCGATGGAAGCGCCACCGAGGTTGAAGGTTACGATACCTTCGATACCGAGGTTCTGGCCGGCGTCGAGGAGACGGTCACCGGTAACCGGGTCGAAGATGTCATCAGCGCTGGACAGCTCGTCGAGCTGGATACCGGCGGTGAAAGCATCGCCCGTGTAGATGTAGGCGATCGAGGTCAGACGGTTGCCGCCGATCGAGTCGGTTTCGCCGTTGATGCCCTTATCCCACCAGTTGAGGTAGGAACCAGCCTTGAAGCCGCCGAGCTGCAGGTAAACTTCGTCGAAGTAGAAGTTGTCTTCCGCAGTCGAACCGGAGTTGTCACGCGAAGATTCGCCATGGATGGCGATGAA
>NZ_MDDW01000024.1 GCF_001854865.1 Rhizobium sp. LCM 4573
GGGCCGGAAGCCCCGAGAGAACGCCGAAGGCCACGCGAATGCGGAGCCACTCAACTAAACAATAGCGAGGTTCCGCATTCGTGTGGGCTCTCCGACGAAAAAGGCAGGCCGGTTCGCCGGGAAGGAAATCAGGACGAACACGGGAGCCGGAACCGGCCGCGTGAACGAAACCGCGCGTCATCGAACCGTGCCGCAAAGAAGATCAGGGAGAAGGAACGATGCCGAGAAGCGAAGAGGAATGCCGCCGCATCATAGAGGAAGAAAACAGGCAGCCCTTTCTGCCCTGGATGACTGTGGGCGAATTCAGCGCGCTATCCGAACGTCAGAAATCCCGTGAACTCCAGAAGTACACTCAATACTTCACCACCTATCTCGGCTTCTGGAAGACCTGCGATCTGTCATCCTGCCGTCGGGCCAAAGCCTGCAAGGGCTTTCTCACTGAGGCGCAATATCGCGCCGAGCCGGGTTATCACGATAGCTTTCCGCCCTGTGTCGGCCCTGGCGGCGCACGCCAGCCGGAGGTTCTGGCGTGCATCGGGCAACTCGGTGGCGAGGAGGAGGACGAGCCCAAATACGATGGCAGGCGGGGGATGGATGTGGAGTGATGATAGGCCGTGGGGGATGGGAGCGCGGTTACGCCATTCTGCATGGAGTGTGAAGCGGCGCGTGGAGCCCCCCCCTTGTGGGGAGGGGTTGGGGAGGGGATCTTTTTGCTGGGCTCAAAGACCCCTCCCGCCTGCCGGCCACCCTCCCCACAAGGGGAGGGTTAGACCATGCCGCGCCGCCTCACACTCCATGCGAAATGGCGCAGCCAGCCTTGCCTTCCCGCTCAGTAACCCTTAGCTCCTAATGCATGTCGCGCAAAAGTGTGCAGCGGTTTTGCGATAACGACATGCATAGAAACAAGAGCTTAAAGCGAGAAGCGAATCTGAAGATCGCGACGCGCTTTAAGCCACGACGAACGCGATTCCCATGGCGCAGAAGGTTTCCCTTTCCCGGCTCAAGCTCACCGACTTCCGTAACTACGCGGAAGCCGCGCTTGCGCTCGACGGACGGCATGTGGTGCTGACCGGCGAGAACGGCGCCGGAAAGACCAACCTGCTGGAAGCCGTTTCCTTTCTGTCGCCCGGCCGGGGCTTGCGCCGCGCCGTTCTTGCCGATGTCACGCGTGTCGGCGTTGCCGGCGGCTTTTCGATCTTCGCCGATGTCGACGGCATGGAAGGCGAGGTATCGATCGGCACCGGCATCGAAGCCGGCGAAGGCGAGGCCGTCACCCGCAAGCTCCGTGTAAACGGCACCCCGGCGAAATCCACCGAGGAGCTTTCCGACCATCTGAGCGTGCTCTGGCTGACGCCGGCCATGGATGGCTTGTTCACCGGCCCCTCTTCCGACCGCCGGCGTTTTCTCGACAGGCTGGTGCTCTCGCTCGATCCCGCTCATGGGCGGCGCGCCGCCGATTTCGAGCGCACCATGCGCAGCCGCAACCGGCTGCTTTCGGAAGGCCGGTTCGATCCTGCCTGGCTTTCGGCCATCGAGGCGCAAATGGCGGGGCTCGGCATCGCGATGGCCGCTGCCCGCAACGAGATGCTGGGGCTGCTCAGGACCCTCTCCGCAGCCTCCGGCGAGACAGCTTTCCCCTCCCCGGTCCTTTCCCTTCAGGGCTTCATGGATGGGGCCGGCGACAAGCCCGCCGCCGAACTCGAGGACGACTACCTTTCCATGTTGCGCGACAGCCGCGGCCGGGATGCCGCCGCGGGCCGCACGCTCGAAGGACCGCACCGGTCGGACCTCCTGGTGCGCCACCGAGAAAAGGACATGGAGGCCGAGCGCTGCTCGACGGGCGAGCAGAAGGCCCTGCTGATCGGTCTCGTTCTTGCCCATGCCCGGCTCACCGCGAACATGACCGGCTTTGCACCGGTCCTGCTGCTCGACGAGATCGCCGCGCATCTCGACGAAGGGCGGCGGGCGGCACTTTTCGATCTGGTTCATGACCTCGGGGGGCAGTCCTTCATGACCGGCACTGACAAGGCCATGTTCTCCGCACTTGCGGATCGTGCGCAGTTCTTCACCGTCTCGCACGGCTCCGTCACTTCCTGAGTTACGCGCCCCGCCTGGCGATGATATGATGGCAGACATGGAACACTTGACCCCCGAAGAGATCGAGCGCTACCGCCGCCACATCCTCCTTCCCGAAGTCGGCGGAACCGGACAGCAGAAGCTCAAGAACGCCCGCGTGCTGGTGATCGGCGCCGGCGGGCTCGGCGCTCCAGTGCTCTATTATCTCGCCGCGGCCGGCGTCGGCACCCTCGGCATCATCGACGACGACCGGGTTTCCCTCTCCAACCTGCAGCGGCAGGTGATCCATGATTCGGGCACGATCGGCGAGATGAAGACCGAAAGCGCGCGGCAGTCGATCGCCAAGCTCAATCCGCTCGTCCGGACCTTGAACTTCGAAGAGCGCTTCTCTCTCGAATGGGCGGAGCGGCATCTTTCGCTTTTCGATCTCGTGGTCGACGGCTCGGACAATTTCGACACGCGCTATGCAGCGGCGGACGCGGCGGAGATCGCAAAGGTCCCGCTGGTCACCGGCGCCGTCGGGCGTTTCGACGGATCGGTTACGGTGCTGAAGCCCTATGAGGCCGGTCCGGGGGGGAATCCCCATCCTTCCTACCGCGATCTCTTTCCCGAGCGGCCGCCGGAGGGCCTCATCCCCTCCTGCGCCGAAGCCGGCATTCTCGGCGCGCTCACCGGCGTCATCGGCACACTGATGGCGATGGAGGCGCTGAAGCTCATCACCGGCATCGGCGAGCCCCTGATCGGCCGGCTGATGCTTTATGATGGGCTCTCCGCCCGCTTCGACACTATCCGGTACAAGCGCCGCGCTGGACCGGCAGCAGCCGAATGACTTCAGTTGCGGCCGGGCAGAACCCGGTTCGGCGGACGATGGCCGTCGAAGAAGGTGCGGATGTTGATGATGACCTTGTCGCCCATGTCGATGCGGCCTTCGATCGTCGCCGAACCCATGTGCGGCAGGAGAACGACCCGTCCTTCATTGGCGAGCTTCACCAGCTTCGGGTTCACGGCCGGYTCGTTCTGGTAGACGTCGAGCCCGGCGCCGGCAATCTTGCCGTCACGCAAGAGCTGGATCATCGCCGCTTCGTCGATGATGTCGCCGCGCGCGGTATTGACGATGATCGAGGTCGGCTGCATCAGCGCCAGACGGCGCGCCGAAAGCAGATGGAAGGTTGCGGGCGTCGACGGGCAGTTCACCGAGACGACGTCGACACGGGCGAGCATCTGGTCGAGGCTGTCCCAATAGGTCGCCTCCAGCTCCTCCTCCGTCGCCGGATTGACGCGCTTGCGGTTGTGATAGTGGATCGAAAGGCCGAAGGCCTTGGYGCGGCGGGCGACGGCGGTGCCTATCCGACCCATGCCGACGATGCCGATACGTTTGCCCCAGATGCGGCGTCCCAGCATCCAGGTGGGGCTCCATCCGGCCCATTCGCCCGGATGATCCGTCAATATGCGGGCACCTTCGGTGAGGCGGCGCGAGACCGCGAGGATGAGTGCCATGGTCATGTCGGCCGTGTCTTCGGTCAGCACGTTCGGCGTGTTGGTAACCGTGATGCCCTTCCTGGCGGCGGCATCCACGTCGATATGGTCGATACCGTTGGAGAAGCTCGCGATCAGCTTGAGCTGCGGGCCGGCCGTCTCGATCAGCCCCTCGTCAATGCGATCCGTCACGGTCGGCACCAGGACGTCGGCAGTCCCCATCGCCGCGGCCAGTTCGTCGCGCGTGCGCGGCCGGTCGTCGATATTGAGCTCGGCGTCGAAAAGCYCCCGCATGCGGGTTTCCACCGYGTCCGGCAGCTTGCGGGTGATATAGACCTTGGGCTTCTTCTTCGCTGTCACGGGCTCGCTACCATGAGACATCTTTTTAGGAGGTCCTTAACCAAGTCGCGCGATATTCGGTGCATTCAGGGGCGTTTCTACCAGACCCGTCGGCGAAGACAAACAAAACCTCGCAAGGGGGATGGCCGTCATGATTCCGCCCCGGCAGGAATCGAGCGCGGCCCTGTTCACAAAAAGGCCGCCCAATACGGATCGGAACCCATGCGTCGCGCCATTCTTTCGTCGTGCATCGCCCTCTCCCTCGGCCTCGCGGCGCTTCTGCCGGCGACGCTCGTCGCCACAGCACCGGCTTACGCCCAAGGCGCGGCCAAGGGCGCAAGCGGCCTTCCGCTGCCGCGATTCGTCAGCCTGAAATCCAGGAAGGTCAACATCCGCATCGGCCCGAGCACCGATTATGCGGTTGCCTGGATGTACATGAAATCCGGCACGCCCATGGAGGTCATCCAGGAATACGAGAACTGGCGGCGGGTGCGCGATGCGGACGGCACGGAGGGGTGGGTCAACCAGGCGCTGCTTTCCGGCGAACGCACCGCCGTCGCCGCGCCGTGGATGCGCGGCAAGGGAAAGGACATTTACGTCAACATGCGCCGCGATCCGCAGAATTCGGGCCCGATCGTGGCCAAGCTGCAGCCGGGCGTCGTGCTGCGCATCAGCGAATGCAATGGCGACTGGTGCCGCGGCGAGGCCAACGGCACCGAAGGCTGGGTCAACCAGGGAGAGGTCTGGGGCGCCTATCCGGGCGAGGCCTTCAAATAAGACCTTTCCGCTCGGCAGCCTCCTTCAGGGATTCCATCGGGCGCGGGCCGATCTGCTGAATGCAGATGTGCGCCGCCAGGCAGCCAAGCTTTCCGCAGTCCTCGAGAGAGCGCCCTTGCGTATAGCCGAAAAGGAATCCCGCCGCGAACAGATCTCCCGCTCCCGTGGTGTCGACGAGCTCCTTGACCGCATAGGCGTCGACCTTCACCCGTTCGTCTTTGCGGACGATGATCGCGCCCTCTTCGCTCAGCGTCACCGCCGCGAGCTTGCAATCCTGAGAAATTTTATCAAGCGCCAGATCGAAATCGTCGGTTTCGTAGAGCGATAGAGCTTCCTGCTTGTTGGCGAAAACAATATCCACCGTGCCGGAACGCATGAGATGAAGGAATTCCGCGCGGTAACGATCGACGCAGAAGGGATCGGAAAGCGTCATGGAGACTTCGCGGCCGTTCTCGTGCGCGATGCGGGCGCTTTCCAGGATCGCCTCCTTGGCGCGCGGCGGGTCCCAGAGATAGCCCTCGAAATAGGTGACGCGGGATGCGGCCACCACCGCAGGCTCGACATCCTCCGGGCCGAGATCGACGCAGGCRCCGAGWTAGGTGTTCATCGAGCGCTCGCCATCAGGCGTCACGAAGATCATAGAGCGGGCGGTCGGGGGATGAGTCCCCTCAGGCCTCGTCTCGTAGTAAACACCCTGAGCGCGGATATCGTGCTGGAAGATCTCCCCGAGCTGGTCCTTCGCGACCTTGCCGAAATAGGCTGCCTTGCCGCCAAACCCCGCGACGCCTGCCGCCGTATTGCCCGCGCTGCCGCCAGAAGCTTCGACAGCCGGCCCCATCCGCGAATAGAGAAGTTCCGCACGCTCCGCATCGATCAGGTTCATCGCTCCCTTGATGATGCCGTTGTCGTCGAGAAACTGATCGTCGCAACGGGCAAGAATATCCACGATGGCATTGCCGATGGCGAGCACGTCGAATTCTGGCATACGGTGTCGGTCCCTTGATGGCTGGTGGTGGAGAACGGGTATTCGGCTTTCTCGGAGAATGGAAGAGGAAAGAACCGGATACCGCAGAAGTCCCGGATGTCATACCCCTGTCATCACGCATTGCTAGAAGAATTCAAGCCTGATCGGCGGCCGACCATGGATGTAATGGCGGCGGCGATCGGCGGCCGGCAAAGCCGGTACGGAAAGCGGGGAGAAGTGCCCCGCTTTTTGTTTGACCGCTTAACCGCCTCGCGAACACAAGAATCGGAAGAAGAACGGCACTTCTGCGCCAAACGCATTTGTCGCGGTTGGCGACATGCGTTAGACGCATAAGGGTCAACTCTCCCGAAAGCCTCCCCCGTGTCCTCCGTTCTCGTCAATGTCGCTCCCGTCTTCCTCCTCATCCTGATCGGCTGGCTCGTGGCAAGGGCCGGAATCCTGAAGGAGGAAACCGGTGACGCGCTGGGCGAATTCGTGTTCAAGATCGCGGTGCCGATGCTGATCTTCCGCACTTTGGCGGAGGCGCATTTCGAAGGCACGTCTCCCTTCCGGCTCTGGACCGCCTATTTTTCCGGCRTCGCCGTCACCTGGGCCGTTTCGCATCTCCTTGCGACGCGGCTCTTCGGACGGGATGCCAAAATCGGTGTCGTCGCCGGCCTTTCGAGCGCCTTCGCCAACAACGTTTTCATCGGTCTGCCGCTCGTGGGACGCAGCGTCGGAGAGGATGGGCTGGTGGCGATCTCTATCCTGCTCGCCATTCACCTGCCGCTGATGATGATCGCCGGAACGATCCTGATGGAGCACGCCGTCGCCAAGGTGGATGGCGGGGGCAGACGCAGCCTGTCCACGGTGCTGAAACAAGTGGCGACCAATCTCGTTCGCAACCCGCTGGTGATCGCGCTGGCCGTGGGACTGGCCTTCAATCTCTCCGGCCTGACCTTCAGCGCTCCCTTGAAGACGGTGGTCGACCAGCTCGCGGGTGCAGCCGCCCCGGCCGCGCTGATTTCCATCGGCATGGCGCTTACCAAATATCCGGTTCGCGGCCATCTCGACCTCACCGGCGCTACATCCGCGCTCAAACTCCTGCTGATGCCGGCCGTCGTCTTCGCGATGAGCCGGATGCTCGGCCTTTCGCCGGCATGGACTTCGGCGCTTGTGCTGACCTCTTCGGTACCGACCGGCATCAATGCCTGGCTGATCGCCCAACGCTTCCACGCCGGCCAAAGCCTCGCTGCCTCGACGATCAGCATCACGACGGCGCTCGGCGTCGTTTCGGTCAGCTTCTGGGCCTGGCTGCTCGGCTGACCCGGAAGCCAGCACAACGAAAAAACCCGGCGCGAGGCCGGGCTTTCCGATAGGATTTTCGAAGGATCAGTTCGTGGCCGGGGGTGCCGCCTCGGCGGGCGCGGCGTTCGGGTCCGGCAGCGGCGCGGGAGAATCGGCCTGCTCGCGGATATAGGCGATCAGGTTGGCGCGCTCGTCGTCCTTCTTCAGGCCAGCAAAGCCCATTGCGGTGCCCTTGATGTAGGCCTTCGGTGCAGCGAGGAAGTGGTTCAGGTGCTCGAAATCCCAGACCACGCTGCCGCCCTGAGAGAAATCCTTCATGGCAGCCGAGTAGCTGAAGCCTTCATGCGAAGCGATCGGGCGGTTGACGACACCCCAGAGATCCGGGCCGACCTTGTTCGGTCCGCCCTTCTCGATGGAGTGACAGCTCTGACACTTCTTGAAGACGGTTGCGCCGGCAGCGGCATCCGCGGAGGTCAGAAGCTGAGCGATCGGCACCGCAGCGGGCGCTTCGGCACCACCACCCTGGCCTTCCGTGGGCTCAGCGGCGACGATGGCAAAACCTTCCTTCTCCGGAGCTTCGGAATGGAAAAGGCCTTCCGACGCAATGGACACCGACATCATGACGAAAACCGAGGCAAGCAGGGCGCCAGTCGCCATGTTCACATAGGGGCTCATCAGCAAATGCTCCTTCCCAACCGCCGGCACAGGGCGGGCCATCTTGAAATTGCGCGGAACCTATGTCTTTTGCATTGCCGTTGCAACACGAATTGTAATCCCCGCGTGAGACCTTTTGACACTATTGCACGGGGATTTGAAGGGCCATCCGATGAAGAATTCCGCTTTCGAACGGACGCTCGTGCTGATCCCCGCACGAATGGCTTCCATCCGCCTGCCGGGCAAGCCGCTGGCGGACATCAACGGGCTGCCGATGATCGTCCAAGTGGCGCGCCGCGCCCAGGAAGCACAGGTGGGGCGAATCATCGTCGCGGTCGATCATCAGGACGTGTTCGACGCGGTCACCAATGCCGGCTTCGAAGCAACGATGACCCGCGCGGACCATCAGGTGGGCTCCGACCGAATCTTCGAGGCGCTGCAGAAAGCCGATCCGGAAGGGAAAGTCGACATAGTCATCAACGTGCAGGGGGATCTGCCGACCGTCGAGCCCGAAGTGGTGCGGGCTTCGCTTCGGCCCCTGGAGAACCCGACGACCGATATAGCGACGCTGACGACCGAGATCACCGACGAACACGAAAAGACCAATCCCAACATCGTGAAGATCGTCGGTTCGCCGATTTCGGACACCCGCCTGCGGGCACTCTATTTCACCCGCGCGACAGCCCCTTACGGACCGGGCCCGCTCTATCACCATATCGGCCTCTATACATTCCGCCGCGCGGCACTGGAAAGATACGTGTCGCTCGAGCGCTCGACGCTTGAAAAGCGCGAATCGCTCGAGCAGCTCCGCGCGCTCGAGGCGGGAATGCGGATCGATGCCGAAATCGTTGACTCGGTCCCGCTCGGGGTCGATACTCCCGCCGACCTCGAAAAAGCCCGAGCGATCCTCGCCGGCCGCATCTCCTGACGGATTTTCCCATGAGCCAGACCACAAATCGGATCGCCTTTCAGGGCGAATTCGGCGCGAACTCCGACATGGCCTGCCGCGACATGTTCCCGTCGATGGAGCCCCTGCCCTGCCCGACCTTCGAGGATGCCTTCCAGGCGCTCGAAAACGGCGACGCCGATCTCGCGATGATCCCGATCGAAAACACCATTGCCGGACGCGTGGCGGATATCCACCACCTGCTGCCGGAATCGCGTCTGCATATCATCGGTGAATATTTCATGCCGATCCACTTCCAGCTCATGACCCTGCCGGGCGTGATGCGGGAGGAAATCCGCACCGTCCACAGCCATATCCATGCGCTCGGACAATGCCGGAAGGTCATCCGCTCGAACGGCTGGAAAGCAGTCGTCGCGGGCGACACTGCCGGGTCGGCGAAGCTGGTGGCGGAATCCGGAGACCGGTCGATGGCCGCACTTGCCCCGCGCCTTGCCGCCGATCTCTATGGTCTCGAAATCCTGGCCGAAAACGTCGAGGACCGGGAGGACAACGTCACCCGTTTCGTCATCCTGTCACGCGACGAGAGCTGGGCCGGCCACGAAGAGGCCGACGAGATCATCGTCACCACCTTCGTTTTCAACGTGCGCAACATACCGGCGGCGCTCTACAAGGCACTCGGCGGCTTCGCCACAAACGGCATCAACATGACCAAGCTCGAGAGCTACCAGCTCGGCGGCAAGTTCGTGGCGACCCAGTTCTATGCGGATATCGAAGGCCATCCGGAGGATGCGCCGGTACGCCGTGCGCTGGAAGAACTGCGCTTCTTCTCCGAAAAGGTGCGCATTCTCGGCGTCTACAAAGGCCATCCGATGCGAGGGGCCCTGAACAGGGAGTAAGCTCCTCGGGCTTGCTCAGCCTACGCTGGCTGCTCCGCTCTTCGCGAGGCTCGGGGGCGTTCGTCGCTGCAATCGATGATTCACTGGATCGATAGCTCAAGCGACGCTTGGCCGCTCCTCATCCCACTCGATCCAATCGCGCAGCAGCCGATAGGCGATCGCCCCCTTGGCGGGCGCGAAATAGGGGCTGTCCGGTCCGGCATCCAGCATGGCGGCGGCTTCGGCCCGCTCGAACCAGCGTACGTCCTGCATTTCCTGCGGGTCGATCCTGATCTCGGTGGATTTCGCTTCCGCATAGCAGCCGATCATCAGCGAATGCGGCATCGGCCAGGGCTGGGAGGCGTGATAGCGCACGCGGCCGGTTTCGATGCCGGCTTCCTCGAAGGTCTCGCGGCGTACCGCATTCTCGATCGTTTCTCCCGGCTCCACGAAGCCGGCCAGGCAGGAATACATACCTTCCTGGAAATGATGGCTGCGCCCGAGCAGGCAGCGGTCGCGCTCGATGTCAACGGTCAGCATGATGACGACCGGATCAGTGCGCGGGAACATCAGGTGCTGGCATTTGGTGCAGGTGCGCTTGTAGCCACCCATCCCCATTTCGGTCCGTGACCCGCACTTTCCGCAGAAGAGGTTGGCYGCATTCCAGTTGAGCAGCGACACAGCCTGGGCTACCTCGCCCTGGAGCTCGCCCTCAATGAGGCTGTCGCGGAAGAGAGCGCGGGCCTCGGTCGGCTTGAAATGGCTTGCCAGTTCCTCGGGCGGGACCGTGACCGGCACCGCGATGCGCGGCTCGCCGGTTTCCCTGTAGCCGAGCAGAACGGCATTTTCGAAATCCGGCTTCAGGTCCGGCAGTTCGTAAGGAGAGAAGAGCGGATCGAGGATCTGTCCGTCATGCTTGAGGATGAGCCGGCTGCCGGTGAAGGCGAGAATACGGGCGCCCTCGACTGCAAGGGCCCTTTCCACGCAGTCATCCTGCCGGTACTCGGCCTGGCGGTCCAGCCTGTTACCGGAAAAGGCGGTCAGGCTGCTCGGTTCGGGATGCGGGGCGTTGGTATCGAAAATGCTCGCTGTCATGATCAGAGGTTTTCAACCAGGGCTTTGATGAAATCTTCTTTTTGCGAAGAGGCATAGGAGACCGCCTGACCAAAGCCCCAGATCGGGCCGGGCCAGTTCGGATCGCCCTCGAAACGCGCGATGACATGCACGTGCAATTGGCTGACGACATTGCCGAGCGCGCCGATATTGATCTTCTTCGCGCCAGTGGCCTTCTTGAGCGCCGTCGCGACCGTATTGGTCTCGAAGGTGAGGAGGGCCTGGTCGAGCGGCGTCAGTTCGAAGATCTCGCTGATGCCGGCGCGCTGCGGCACCAGCACCACCCAGGGCCAGCGGCTGTCATTCAACAGCCGAAGCTGGCACAGGCCCAGCTTGGTTATGAGCTCGGAATCCCGGGCGAGCCGCGCATCCAGTTCAAATTCGCCCAAGCTTTCCTCCTGTCGTTTTCTTATTGAATAGCAGTTTTTTACAGGGTTGGCTTGCATTTGCCAGCATTATTGCCGATATGTGCGGCGGGAGGTTGGTGGTGGACGAGCCACTCGCCAACCGGGTCAGGTCCGGAAGGAAGCAGCCCTAACGAGCCAGGCACGGGTCGCCGTGCCAGCCTCCCACCTTCTCATCTTGGTCAAGATCCGGTCCGGTCAAGATCGCCTGGCAGCCGGAATGGCCCGTACAGGCCTCAAGGCCTATAGTCAGGACCTTATGAGCGATACCGGGCCGACATTCCCTACCCCTTCTTCCCCGGCCGGCAGCGGCTATCGGGTGCTCGCYCGCAAATACCGCCCCAAGGATTTCTCGGACCTGATGGTCGGCCAGGAGCCGATGGTCCGCACGCTCACCAATGCTTTCGAGACGGGCCGCATCGCGCAGGCCTACATGCTGACCGGCGTGCGAGGAGTGGGCAAGACGACGACCGCCCGCATCCTTGCCCGCGCGCTCAACTACAAGACGCCCGAAATCGACAAGCCGACGATCGACCTGCGCATTCCCGGCGAACATTGCCAAGCGATCATGGAAGGCCGGCATGTCGACGTGATCGAGATGGATGCCGCCTCCCATACCGGCATCGACGATATCCGCGAGATCATCGAGCAGGTGCGCTACCGGCCCGTTTCGGCACGTTACAAGGTCTATATCATCGACGAAGTGCACATGCTCTCGACACAGGCATTCAACGGCCTGCTGAAGACGCTCGAGGAGCCGCCCGAGCATGTGAAGTTCATCTTCGCGACGACCGAAATCCGCAAGGTTCCGATCACGGTGCTCTCCCGCTGCCAGCGGTTCGACCTGCGCCGCATCAGCGCCGCAGATCTCGTCGGCCTCTTCTCGACCATCGCGGAGAAGGAAGACATCGCCGCCGAGCCGGAAGCGCTCGCCATGATAGCGCGCGCCGCCGAAGGTTCGGCACGCGACGGCCTGTCACTGCTCGATCAGGCGATCGCCCATGGCGGAGGCCGGGTCGAGGCGGAGGCGGTGCGCGGCATGCTGGGGCTTGCCGACCGCGCGCGTATCGTCGATCTCTTCGAGCATATCGTGCGCGGCGACGTGACAGCAGCGCTTTTTGAATTCGGCGCGCAATACGAAGCGGGCGCAAACCCGGTGGTCGTGCTGACCGACCTTGCCGATTTCACCCATCTCGTCACCCGTTTCAAATATATTCCAGATGCGGCGGACGATCCTTCGCTCAGCGAGGTGGAGCGTCTTCGCGGCCGGGAATTCTCCGAAAACGTGGCCGTCAGTGCGCTTTCCCGCATGTGGCAGATGCTCTTGAAGGGTATTCCGGAGGCGGAAAACTCCTCGCGGCCCGCGGGCGCGGCCGAGATGGTGCTGATCCGGCTCGCCCATGCGGCCAACCTTCCCTCGCCGGAAGAGGCTGCGCGGCGGCTTTCCGATTTTTCGGGCGGCGACGGGCAACGTCCGGCCCCGTCCTCGAACGGCAATGGCAGCCGACCGGTTTCGCGCGAAGCACCCATGGAAGCCCGCGGGATGGAAATGCCCGCTACACGCAGCCCGGGCGGCGGGCCGACCGCGATGCTGCGCGCCGTCCCCACGCCTGAAAACGCGAGGGATGCGCTCGAGCGTCCGGTAGTGCAGGCAACGACAGAAACCCAGCCGGAACCGAAAGTCCACATCCGGTCGCTGGAGGACATCGGCGATCTCTGCGCCAAAAACCGCGAGCCGGTCTTGCGCGCCCGCATCCGTCAGTCGGTCCATCTGGTGAGGCTCGAACCCGGCCGGCTTGAAATCAGCCTCGAGCCCGACGCGCCGAAATCCATCGTCAACGACCTGACCTCTAAGCTTCGGGAATGGACCGGGATCACATGGTGGGTAACGCTCTCCAACGAGCCTGGGGCCCCGACACTGGCTCAGGCTGAGGAGCAGGCCAAGGAGCAGCGCAAGACCGATGCGCGCGCCGATCCGGACGTGGCGGCGATCCTTGCCCAGTTCCCCGGCGCGCGAATCACCGATGTGCGCATCCGCGCTGAGGAAGAGAACGAGGACGAAGAGGCRCCGGCGCCGGCAACCGCGGAATCCGCCGAAGGCGACATCCTGCCCGGCGACGATATCGAACTATAAGAGAAGGAAAAGACGATGCGCGACATCATGGGCATGATGAGCAAGGTCAAGGAAATGCAGGCCAAGATGGAGAAGATGCAGGCGGATATCGCCGCGCTCGACATCGAAGGCTCGTCCGGCGGCGGCCTCGTGACCGTGCGGCTCAACGGCAAGGGTGAGATGCTGGGGCTGAAGATCGACCCTTCGCTTTTCAAGGAAGAGGAAGTTGAAATCCTCGAAGACCTGATCGTCGCCGCTCACAAGGACGCCAAGAGCCGTGCCGAATCGATTGCCGCCGAAAAGACCAAGGAACTCACCGCCGGCCTGCCGATCCCGCCCGGCATGAAGTTGCCGTTCTGACGCCTGCTTGACAGTTTCCCGCCTGCGGCAATGGCTGCGGGAGGAGGAGGACRCATGATAACGCTCGCATCCCTGCTTGTCTTTGCCGCCGCACTGTTCGTGGCAGCCGGCTCGCCCGGCCCCAGCATCGCGRCTCTCGTCGCACGCGTCCTCGCCAAGGGCTATCGCGACGTCCTGCCCTTCATCGCAGCGATGTGGATCGGAGAGGCCATGTGGCTTTCGCTGGCGGTTGCCGGCCTCGCGGCCATCGCCGAAAGCTTCCATATGGCTTTCGTGACAATCAAATGGATCGGGATTGGCTATCTCCTCTATCTCGCCTGGAAGATGTGGTTTGCCACACCCGCCGGTGAGGGCGAAGAACTGCCGGAGATGCGATCGGCGCTGAAGATGTTCTTCGCCGGGATGACCGTGACGCTCGGCAACCCGAAGATCATGATGTTCTATATGGCGCTCCTGCCGTCGATCATCGACCTCGGTCGGGTGACGCTGACCGGCTGGCTCGAACTCGTCGCGACGATGGTCGTGGTGCTCGCGGCCGTCGATCTCCTGTGGGTATCGCTCGCCGCAAAGGCCCGCCAGTTCCTGAGGAGCCCACGGGCGGTCAGGATCGCCAACCGGCTTTCCGCTGGCACCATGGCAGGCGCGGCCGCGGCAATCGCCGCACGCTGAAAGCACCCTCCCCGAACGGCCAAAAGTTTCGCTGAGGCCAAGCCTTCGGCGATTCCGTTTTGCCGGCATATGAGCTAAACAGCGAGCATGGCAAAGCGAGTCACCGGCCCCGAAATCGAAAAACTCATCCAGCTTCTGGCGAAGGTGCCGGGCCTCGGGCCGCGCTCGGCGCGCCGCGCGGCGCTGCACCTCATCAAGAAGAAAGACCAGCTTCTCGGCCCGCTTTCGATGGCAATGGGCGAGGCCTATGACAAGGTGAAGGTCTGCTCCCGCTGCGGGAATGTGGATACCGTCGATCCCTGCACGGTCTGCACCGATATCCGCCGCGACCAGTCCGTCATCATCGTGGTGGAAGACGTCTCGGACCTGTGGGCGCTGGRGCGCGCCGGCGCGATGAACGCCGCCTATCACGTTCTCGGCGGCACGCTGTCGCCGCTCGACGGCGTCGGTCCCGAAGATCTCAACATCCGCGGCCTCATCGACCGGGTGAGCGAAGGGAACGTGCGCGAGCTGATCATCGCGGTTAATGCCACGGTCGAGGGACAGACGACGGCACATTACATCACGGACCAGCTTTCCGGCATCGACGTGAAGATCACCCGGCTGGCACATGGCGTGCCGGTCGGCGGCGAACTCGACTATCTCGACGAGGGAACGCTGACGGCAGCGCTTCGGGCGCGCACGACGATATAGATTGACGAGGATATCGATGAGGAAACTCCCCGGCTCTGTCTTTCGGCAGTTCATTGCGCTGCCTTTGCTGGTCATAACCACGCTCCTCCCCCTTCCCTCGCTTGCCCAATCGCGCGCGGATGTGGAGCGGCAATTCCAGCGATGGATCGCTGGTGATCTTGGCTCGGAGGCGAAGAAGGCGGGGATTTCGGAGCGCACGCTGAAGGCTGCGTTTCAGGGTGTCTCTCTCAACTGGGATCTCCCCGACCTGGTACCGCCGGGAACCAGGCCGCCGAAGAAGCAGGACCAAAGCCAGGCGGAATTCTCCTCTCCGGGCGCCTATTTTTCCGAAAAGCGGCTGCAGGGGCTTGCCGCCACTGGCCGAAGCCTGGCCGCCACCCATGCGGCGACCTTGAACAACATCGAAGCCGCCTATGGTGTGCCGGGCGAAATCGTCGTGGCGATCTGGGGCCGTGAATCCGGCTTCGGCCGTGCGAAGCTTCCCTATTCCGCCTTCGAGGTGCTGGCGACGAAAGCCTTCATGTCGACCCGCAAGGAGATGTTCCGCGCCGAGCTCATCGCGGCTCTCACCATGGTCGAACGCGGCTATATCGCACCGTCAAAAATGATGGGCTCCTGGGCCGGCGCGCTCGGCCAGCCGCAGTTCATGCCCTCCAGCTACCTGAAATATGCCGTGGATTTCGACGGAGACGGCCATCCGGACATCTGGAATTCCGTGCCCGACGCGCTCGCTTCAATCGCCCATTACCTTCAGAAGGAGGGCTGGAGCCGAGGCCGCGACTGGGGTTTCGAGGTGACCATTCCCGCCAATGTGAGCTGCGCGCAGGAAGGTCCCGATCTCGCCAAGCCGATCTCCGCCTGGGCTTCAACGGGGATCGAACGGATTTCCGGCAAGGCCTTTCCGTCCGCGGAAATGAAAGCGCCCGGCATGATGCTGGTGCCGGCAGGCCGGCATGGCCCGGAATTCATTGTCACGCCCAATTTCTACGTGCTCAAGCAGTACAATAATTCCGATCTCTATGCGCTCTTCATCGGCAACCTCGCGGACCGGATCGCCCACGGTGCGGGACCTTTCAGGGGCGATTGGGGCGATGTCGGCAAGATGCTGCGCTCGGACGTGCTCGCCATGCAGAAGGCGCTGGTCGCCAAGGGCTATGACGTCGGCAATGTCGACGGCCTGCCCGGTTTCAAGACGCGCCGATCGCTCGGCGATTGGCAGGCGAAGAACGGCATCATGCCCACCTGCTACCCCGATGCATCGCTGAAAACCAGATTACGGTAGGTTGCGCTTCAAACCCTCATGGCTCGCGACGAAGCCGAGCTTCTCATAAAAGCGGATCGCATCCGGCCGCGCCTTGTCGGAGGTGAGCTGAACCAGTCCGCAGCCCCGCTCGGCCGCCCTTTCCACCGCCCATTCGATCAATGCTGAACCCAGCCCGCCTCCGCGCTGRCTTGAAGCGATGCGCACACTCTCGATCTGCCCGCGCCACATGCCGGTGCGCGAAAGGCCAGGGATGAAGGAAAGCTGCAGGCAGCCGACCACGCCATCGTTCCCATCCACCGCCACAACGAGAAGCTGGTTGGCATCCGCCTCGATGGCGGCGAACGCCTGCTCGTAGCGGGCATCGACAGGATCGGAAACCACCTCCCGCGACTGGCCAAGCGCATCATCGGCAAGCAGGCCGATGATGGCGGGAAGATCGTCATGGCGGGCTTTTCTGAATGAAAACATGAATTGCCTAGTGATGCAGATCGGGTGGCGACTTGTAGATGATGTCGCTTTTTGGCGGAATGGTCTGGCGCTCGATCATCCGGTGGACGCGAGGGCCGTCGTCGCCGCGATGCAGACGACGGATACCGTCCCATATCTCCTGGTCGGCCTTCGTGCGACGCTGATTATGGCGTACATAATCCGCCCAGGTGGCGGTATGAYAGGTCTCGGTCCAGATTTCCGGGTGTTCCAGATCGCGCATCAAAGCCCATTGGCGAGCACCGTCGCGGATGCGGACCCGCCGGCGGCTGGACATCAGAGCCAGGAACTCCGGGACGTCTTCGGCCGCGATCGTATAATCGATCAGCGAGACGATCGGACCGCTGCGCGGCTGCAGGTCGAACTTCAGGAGCGGCTCGTTGAAACGGTTCAGCGGATCGAGATCGACGGCGCCGAACTGCGGCACCGGTAACCGCAAGCCAACCGCCGCGCCGACCAGCATGACAAGGCTCGATATCGCGAGGGCCATCGATACGCCGGAGGCTTCCGCAACGAGACCCCAGACCCAGCTGCCGAGCRCAATACCGCCGAAGGTGGCCGTCTGATAGAAGGAAAGCGCCCGGCCGACCACCCAGCGGGGTGTTGAGAGCTGCACCGTCGTGTTGAAGAGGGAAAGTGCCAGAACCCAGCAGGCGCCAGGGACGAGCAGTACAAGACAGGTGAGCCAGGTGCTGGTACTGAGCCCCGCAATGGCGGCGCTCGCGGCAAAGCCGAGGAAGGAGAGCCGAACGATCGCTTCGCTCGACAGGACCTCCCGGATACGGGTGTTCATCAGTGCGCCGCCGATTGCTCCCACGCCGAAGGCGCCGAGCATGACGCCATAGGTCAAGGGACCGCCCGAGACGAGATCACGCGCAACGATCGGCATCAAGGCGAGAATGGCGCTGGCCGAGAGACCGAACAGCAGGCCGCGAAACAGCACGTTGAGGATATTGGGCGACATCGCCACATAGCCGAAGCCGGCGGAGATGGCGCGGCCGAGCGTTTCGCGCGGCAGGGTGGTATTGGGTATCTCCGGCTTCCAGCGCAGAAGTGCGGTGATCGGCGCGAAATAGGAAACGGTGTTGATCGCGAAAGCGGCAGCGGCCCCCGCAGCGGCGACGATCGCGCCGCCGAGCGCCGGCCCGAGGCTGCGGGTGATGTTGAAACCCATGCTGTTCAGCGACACCGCCGCCGGAAGCACGTCACGGGGGACCATGTCTCCCACCGAAGCCTGCCAGGAGGGATTGTTGAGCGCTGTCCCGCAGCCGATCAGGAAGGTGAAGGTGAGCAGGAGCCAGGGCGTGAGCAGTTCGAAATGGGCAAAGAGTGTCAGCAATGCCGAAACGGCAAGCATGAAACACTGTGCGGTGATCATCAGCCGGCGGCGATTGAAACTATCCGCCAGTGCGCCCGAGACCAGCGAGAACAGCATGATCGGCAGGGCCGTGGAAGCCTGCACCAGCGCAACCATGTTCTTCGAGTCGGAGATGGACGTCATCATCCACGCCGCGCCGACCGCCTGGATGAGACCACCGAAATTCGAAGCCAGACTCGCAACCCAGATGTTGCGGAAAGTCTCATGCCCGAAAGGAGCCAGGGGCGATACCCGATCCGGCACGTTTCCTCCCTCGTCTTGTCCGGCTGCTGTTCACTCCCTAACTAGAGAATGTTCCCGGCCTGACAAGCGGATTCTTTCGCTWCAGCCTCTTTCCCAGGCAAGTATTGCATTCAGCGGCCGGAAGGCTTATATGCAGCCTATATTCTTGATCGTCCGATGAAGAGTGGGCCCGACCGGACCCGCTCTTTTTTGTTAGGCGGTCGGAGGAAATAGCCCCAGGTCTATCCCGAGGGGCCAATCATTGCCGGAGAGCTTATGCCGCCAACCGAAAACGAGCCGCGGCTCATCGTCGAGACCGGACTCGACCTCAGGGTCGCCGAAATCATCGAACCCGTACTTGTTGCGATGGACTATCGCCTCGTGCGGGTCCGGCTGATGAACCAGAACGGCACGACGCTTCAGATCATGGCCGAACGCAACGACGGTACCATGACCGTCGAGGATTGCGAAAAGGTCTCCATGGCCATTTCGCCGGTTCTCGATGTGGAAGATCCGATCGATAAAGCGTATCATCTCGAGGTATCCTCGCCGGGCATCGACCGGCCGATGGTCCGCAAATCTGATTTCGGGCGCTGGAGCGGCCACCTGGTGAAATGCGAGACGTCGATCCTCATCGACAACCGCAAGCGGTTCCGGGGCAAGATTTCGGATGCGGACGAGGAAGGTTTCACGATCGAGCGCGATCAGGTTGCCTATGGCGAAGAGCCGCGCGTCAGGATTCCGTTCACGGCACTGTCAGACGCCAAGCTTATCCTGACCGACGATCTGATCCGCGACGCGCTGAAGGCCGAAAAGCTCGCGAAGGCCGAAGCCGCGAACCAGAACGAAGCAGACGAAGAATAACGAACAGAGACATCGGGCCTCCAGAAGAGCCCCATACAATTCGACCTACGGAGACCAACGACAATGGCAGTGAGTGCGAACCGGCTTGAACTTCTGCAGATCGCGGATGCAGTGGCGCGCGAAAAGGTCATCGACCGCGAGATCGTGCTGGCTGCGATGGCCGACGCCATCCAGAAGGCTGCCCGCTCCCGCTACGGCTCGGAAACCAATATCCGCGCCGACATCAACTCCAAGACCGRCGAAATCCGCCTCCAGCGCCTGCTGGAAGTGGTGGAACAGGCCGAGGACTATACGACCCAAATTCCGCTCGAGCTTGCTCGCRACCGCAATCCGGACGCCAAGATCGGTGATTTCATCGCCGATCCGCTGCCGCCGATGGACTTCGGCCGCATCGCCGCGCAATCGGCCAAGCAGGTGATCGTGCAGAAGGTGCGCGAAGCCGAGCGCGACCGTCAGTATGACGAGTTCAAGGACCGTGTCGGCGAGATCGTCAACGGTACCGTCAAGCGCGTCGAATACGGCAACGTCATCGTCGACCTCGGCCGTGGCGAAGGCATCATTCGCCGCGACGAGATGATCCCGCGCGAAACGTTGCGCTACGGCGACCGCGTCCGTGCCTATGTCTACGAAGTGCGCCGCGAGCAGCGCGGTCCGCAGATCTTCCTGTCGCGCACCCATCCGCAGTTCATGGTCAAGCTCTTCACCATGGAAGTGCCGGAAATCTATGACGGCATCATCCAGATCAAGTCCGTCGCCCGCGATCCGGGCTCGCGCGCCAAGATCGCCGTGATATCGAACGACAGCTCGATCGACCCGGTCGGCGCCTGCGTCGGTATGCGCGGTTCGCGCGTTCAGGCGGTGGTCGGCGAGCTGCAGGGCGAGAAGATCGACATCATTCCGTGGAGCCAGGACCCGGCCTCGTTCATCGTCAACGCGCTTCAGCCGGCGGAAGTCGCCAAGGTGGTTCTCGACGAGGACGCCGAACGCATCGAAGTCGTGGTACCGGACGAGCAGCTTTCGCTCGCCATCGGCCGCCGCGGCCAGAACGTTCGTCTCGCTTCGCAGCTCACCGGCTGGGATATCGACATCATGACGGAGCAGGAAGAGTCCGAGCGCCGCCAGAAGGAATTCAACGAGCGCACCAACCTGTTCATGGAAGCGCTCGACGTCGACGAGATGATCGGCCAGGTGCTCGCCTCCGAAGGTTTCGCGCAGGTCGAGGAACTCGCCTATGTCGAACTCGACGAAATCTCCTCGATCGAGGGCTTCGACGAAGACACGGCGAACGAAATCCAGATGCGTGCCCGCGAATATCTCGAGCGCCTGGAAGCCGAGATGGACGCCAAGCGCAAGGAACTTGGCGTTTCCGACGAGCTGCGCCAGATCCAAGGCCTGAACGGCCCGATGCTGGTGGCGCTCGGCGAGGACGGCATCAAGACGGTCGAGGATTTCGCCGGCTGCGCCGCCGACGACCTCGTGGGCTGGAGCGAGCGCAAGGATGGCGAGACCAAGAAATACGAGGGCCTGTTCTCCAAGCTGGACGTGTCGCGCGTCGAGGCCGAGAACATGATCGTCCAGGCTCGCCTGCTCGCCGGCTGGATCACGGAAGAGGATCTCGCTCGTGAGGCTGCGGAAACCGAAGAAGTGGAAGAAGCCGAAGAGGCGGACGCCGCCGAACAGGAATGATGCCGCTCGTGAGCGAACCGCATGAAGACGATGACGGGCGGAGCGACGCTATCGTGAACGACCGTACCTGCATCGTCACCCGCGAGACCGGATCGCCGGAAACGCTGATCCGCTTCGTGGCGGCACCCGATGGACGGGTGGTGCCGGATTTGAAGCGGCAGCTCCCCGGCAGGGGATGCTGGGTAAAGGCGGAACGGGCGCTGGTGGACCGGGCGGCGCAGAAAAAACTCTTTGCCCGGGCGCTCCGCACCGAGGCAAAGGCCGATGCCGATCTCGGCGCACTGGTCGATCGGCTGATCGCCGCCGACCTGGCCGGCATGATGAACATGGCGCGCAAGGCGGGCCAGTTCATCACGGGCGCAATGAAGGTGGATGCCGCCGTTCGCTCCGGCGCGGCGGTCGCGGTCTTTCACGCGGCGGATGCCGCAGCAGACGGGGTGAGAAAGATAGACCAGGCCCGCAAGGCCCGGTCGTTCGGCGAAGAAGCCGGACAAACCATACCGTCCTTTTCGCTCTTCACGAGCGCGGAAATGGACGAACTGATGGGCCAGAATGCTTTTATCCATGCTTGCGCGCTTGCAGGGCAGGCGGGTGAGGGTGTAGTGAAGCGCGCAACCATGCTCGAAAAGTACCGAGGGTTCGGTCAATCCGGGGCAGAGGGCGGCGCTGGCCAGCCAAAACAATGACGCGGTCACCGRCAGGGGCCGGCCGCCGCACTGGAATGCACGCATCGAAAAACGAGGTCTGATGTCGCCATCCGATCCTCGTTTGAAGGAACAGGAACGGAATGACCGACAACAAAGACGACAAGACACTCAGCGTTACGGGCAAGAAGACGCTTACCCTGAAGCCCTCGGGGATGAGCCAGGGCACCGTGCGCCAGGATATCGGTCGCGGTCGCAGCAAGGCGGTCGTGGTCGAAACGCGCAAGCGCCGTCCTCTTCGCCCCGAAGACGAAAAGCCGACTTTCACGCCCGCACCGCAGGCGCCGCGGCCGGTAGAAGCCGCCCAGCCGGTGCAGCAGCAGCGTCCGCAGCCGCGCGTTCACCAGCCCGCGCCTCAGGGACAGCGTCCTCAGGCCCCGCAGGGCCAGCGGCCGCAATCCTCCGGGACGCAGCGCCCGAACGTGCTCCACGATCTCTCCGCCGGAGAGATGGAGGCACGCCGCCGCGCGCTGGTCGAGGCTCAGGCCCGCGAAGTCGAAGAAGCCAAGCAGCGCGCCGAGGAAGAAGCGCGCCGCAGGGCCGAAGAGGAACGCCGCAAGGCCGAGGAAGCCGCCGAGGCTGCACGCCGCGCGGCCGAGCCGGCTCCGGAGCCGGTCGAGGAACCCGCACAGCCGGCCACCCAAGCTCCGGCTCCGGCCGCAGCAAGGGCCGCCGATCGCGTTGCGCCGGCTCGGCCGGCGGAAGAGCGTCCGCAGCCGGCCAGGACCGCAGCCGCTCCGCAACCGGCGCCCGCCGGTCGCGGCCGCCGTCCGGGAGACGAGGAAGATGACGATCGCGGTCCGGCACGCAGCATACCCGGCCGCGGCCGGGTTGCCGCTCCGGCGCCCGCCAAGGTTCCTGCCCGCCCCAAGGGCGACGAAGGCCGCCGCCAGGGCAAGCTTACCGTGACCACGGCCGCCGTGGACGAGGAAGGCGCATCCCGCGGCCGTTCGCTCGCTTCGATCCGCCGCCGGCAGGAAAAGTTCCGCCGCAGCCAGATGCAGGAGCCGCGCGAGAAGGTGGTGCGTGAAGTCATTCTTCCCGAGACCATTACCATCCAGGAACTGTCGCAGCGCATGTCCGAGCGCTCCGTGGACGTCATCAAGTACCTGATGAAGGAAGGTCAGATGATGAAGCCGGGCGACGTCATCGACGCCGACCTTGCGGAACTGATCGCCACCGAATTCGGCCATACGGTCAAGCGCGTCTCCGAGTCCGACATCGAGGAAGGCATCTTCGACGTTGCCGACAACGAAGGCGAGATGCTGTCGCGTCCGCCGGTCGTGACTATCATGGGCCATGTCGACCACGGCAAGACTTCGCTGCTCGATGCAATCCGGCACGCCAATGTCGTCGCTGGTGAAGCCGGCGGCATCACCCAGCATATCGGCGCCTATCAGGTGGAGCAGAACGGCCAGAAGATCACCTTCATCGATACTCCCGGCCACGCCGCCTTCACCGCCATGCGCGCCCGCGGCGCCCAGGCAACCGACATCGCGATCCTAGTGGTCGCGGCCGACGACAGCGTGATGCCGCAGACGGTGGAATCCATCAATCACGCCAAGGCGGCCGGCGTTCCGATCATCGTGGCGATCAACAAGGTCGACAAGCCGACGGCCAACCCGCAGAAGGTGCGGACCGAACTGCTGCAGCACGAAGTCTTCGTGGAAAGCATGGGTGGTGAAGTGCTCGACGTCGAAGTATCGGCGAAGAACCAGACCAACCTCGACAAGCTGCTCGAAGCGATCCTGCTGCAGGCGGAAATCCTGGACCTCAAGGCCAATCCGAACCGGACGGCCGAGGGCACGGTCATCGAAGCCCAGCTCGACCGCGGCCGCGGCTCCGTCGCGACCGTTCTGGTACAGAAGGGTACGCTGAGACCCGGCCAGATCATCGTCGCCGGCGATCAGTGGGGCCGCGTTCGCGCGCTCGTCAACGACAAGGGCGAGCATGTGAAGGAAGCTGGGCCTGCCATGCCGGTTGAAGTGCTCGGGCTTTCCGGCACGCCTGCGGCCGGCGACAAGTTCGCCGTCGTCGAAAGCGAAAGCCGCGCCCGCGAGATTTCCGAGTACCGCCAGCGGCTTGCCCGCGACAAGGCGGCTGCCCGCCAGTCCGGCTCGCGCGGCTCGCTCGAGCAGATGATGAGCCAGCTCCAGGCTTCCGGCCTCAAGGAGTTCCCGCTGGTCATCAAGGGCGACGTGCAGGGTTCGATCGAAGCCATCATTGGCGCACTCGACAAGCTCGGCACGGACGAAGTCCGCGCCCGCGTCGTACACTCGGGCGCAGGCGGTATCACCGAATCGGATATCTCGCTTGCCGAGGCATCGGATGCGGCGATCATCGGCTTCAACGTTCGCGCCAATGCCCAGGCTCGTGCCTTCGCCGAGCGTTCCGGCATCGAGATCCGCTATTACAACATCATCTACGACTTGGTGGATGATGTGAAGGCGGCGATGTCGGGCCTGCTTTCGCCCGAGCGCCGCGAGACCTTCCTCGGCAATGCCGAAATCCTGGAAGTGTTCAACATCACCAAGATCGGCAAGGTCGCGGGTTGCCGCGTCACGGAAGGCAAGGTCGAGCGTGGTGCCGGCGTACGCCTCATCCGCGACAACGTCGTCATCCACGAAGGCAAGCTCAAGACGCTCAAGCGCTTCAAGGACGAAGTCTCCGAAGTGCCGGTTGGCCAGGAATGCGGCATGGCCTTCGAGAATTACGAGGATATCCGCGCCGGCGACGTCATCGAGTGCTTCCGCGTGGAGCATGTCACGCGCACGCTCTGAGCGCCGGGCCAAGCAAACAGAAACCGCCGGAGATTTCCGGCGGTTTTTTCTTGTCAGATCAAGAGGGATGAGGAGGAGAGTTCATGGCAGTTTCRTTCGATCTCAGCGGCAAGACGGYGATCGTCACCGGTGCTAATACAGGACTAGGCCAGGCGATCGCRGTCGCGCTTGCGGGTGCGGGCGCCGACGTCGCCCTGGTGGGGCGTTCATCCATGGCCGAGACGGAAGCGGCCATTGCCGCCCAAGGCCGCGGAAGAAGCCACATGATCAAGGCGGATCTGTCTACCATAGAGCCGGCCGGCGAGGTGATCGATGCCGCTCTCGCCTGGACCGGCCGCGCGGACATCCTCGTTAACAATGCCGGCATCATCCGCCGCGCCGACGCGATCGACTTCACCGAAGCCGACTGGGACGCAGTGATGGACGTGAACCTGAAGACGGTATTCTTCCTTTCCCAGGCCTTCGCGCGTCATCTGATAGGCCAGGGCAAGACCGGCAAGATCATCAACATCGCCTCGCTGCTTTCCTTCCAGGGCGGCATACGCATTCCTTCCTACACCGCCTCCAAGAGCGGGCTTGCAGGGCTGACGCGGCTTCTCGCCTGCGAGTGGGCCGGCAGGGGCATCAACGTGAACGCAATCGCGCCCGGCTACTTCTCGACCAACAATACCGAAGCCCTCCGGAACGATCCCGACCGCAACGCGGCGATCCTGGGACGCATTCCGGCCGGACACTGGGGCGCGCCCGAAGAACTCGGGGGGGCAGCAGTCTTCCTTGCCTCACCCGCCTCGGACTATGTGCACGGTATCGTACTGCCGGTCGACGGCGGCTGGCTGGCGCGCTGACCGGACTCACGCGCCGGCACTTTTCATGGGGCGGCGCCCGTCGCCCATGGTGTTTTGCCAATCGCGCCGGTTACCCGGCGCCGCCGCGCTCCATAATGTGAGCGCCGCTCTCAACTTATTAGTTGCCAAAGCAAGTCAACTTTAATATCGGGATAGCAACACCTCACGGGCCGCCCGGAACAACCGGGCGATGACCGGATGGTTTTGTTTGCCGGAGCAGGCACGCGTAAGAGCAGCGCAGCCTGCTTGTTTTCATATCCGGAGAGTTGTCTGCCATGTCTTTTGCCAAAAAGCCCGTTTCTTCCACCCATCGGCCGCGTCTGGTTCTTCTGGCGGCCCTGATGCTGACGGCGCCTGCGGCGATCGCGCAGACGCAGGAAACGAGTCCCCCGCAGGTTACGGCGCCCGAAGCGCCTGCCAGCCAAGGACAGGCACCGGCGTCCATTCCTGCCCCTGGCCCCGCCCTGGCCGCCCCCTCCGATACAGCGCCTTCGGAAACCGCACCTAGCGCCTCCTCCCCGGCGGAAGCTCCCGCTGCTCAGCCGGGCTCGCCGGCAGCGCCGGATGCCGGTACACAGCAGGCGCAAACTCCTTCGGCCCCCGTCCCCGCTGCGCCTTCCGCACCTACCGATGCAGCTCAGGCGGCTCCGGCCCAGACGCCGGCGGCCGATGCCGCCCCGACGGAAGAGCCTGCGGATATGTTCACGCAGTTCCTGGAGCCCGAGCAGCGCTCCGACCTGCCCCACAATCTTTCGCCCTGGGGCATGTTCATGGCTGCCGACTGGGTGGTGAAGGGTGTGATGATCGGGCTTGCCTTCGCTTCGCTCGTGACCTGGACGGTCGGGCTTGCCAAGGCGCTGGAGATCGCCGGCGCGAAGACCCGCGCCAACCGCACGATCAAGGTGATCCGCACCTCGCGGACGCTTTCGGACGCCGTGGAGGCGGTCGAGCGCCGCGGAGGCCCTGCCGCTCTGATGCTGCGAGCGGCTGCCGAGGAAGTGGAGCTTTCGGAAGCCGCGATCGATCACACCCATGGGGAAGGCGTGAAGGAGCGCGTATCCTCGGCGCTTTCGCGCATCGAAGCCTATGCGGGCCGGCGCATGTCGCGCGGCACGGGCGTGCTGGCGACGATCGGCTCCACCGCTCCGTTCGTCGGCCTCTTCGGCACAGTATGGGGCATCATGAACTCCTTCATCGGCATTTCCGAATCGCAGACCACGAACCTTGCGGTGGTGGCGCCCGGTATCGCCGAAGCCCTGCTGGCCACCGCGATCGGCCTTGTCGCCGCCATTCCGGCGGTGGTCATCTACAACGTCTTCRCCCGCTCGATCACCGGTTATCGCCAGCTCCTGGCGGATGCCGCAGCCGGCGTGGAGCGCCTCGTCAGCCGGGATCTGGATTTCCGCAAGATCCCGCCTGGCCGGAAAGCATCGGTATCGCTGGTAGCAGGGGAGTAAGGCCATGGCCGGCGGCATCCGCGAAAACCACGGCGACGAGCTTTCGGAAAACCATGAAATAAACGTGACGCCGTTCATCGACGTCATGCTGGTTCTCCTGATCATCTTCATGGTGGCGGCCCCGCTCGCCACGGTCGATGTCAATGTCGACCTGCCCGCGTCCTCCGCCAAGCCGGCGGAACGGCCGGACGAGCCTCTCTACCTCACGGTCAAGGAAGACCTGACCCTCAATCTCGGCAATGATGCGGTCACACGGGAAGCCCTTGCGGCCGCACTCGAGCAGACCACGCAGGGCAACAAGGATACGCGCATCTTCCTGCGCGCCGACAAGGCGGTCGACTATGGCCAGTTCATGGAAGTCATGAACCTGCTGCGTGACGCCGGCTATCTGAAAATCGCACTGGTGGGCCTGGAAAGCGTTTCCAGCGCCGCTGCCGCACCGGCTTCCGACGCTGCTCAGCCGGCCGCCACGCAGCCCTCCGCCGGGGGAGGCGCTCCATGAGCACGCTTGCCTTCCGCAGCAGCCCCACGGGGCGTCTCGGAGAGCTCGCGCTCTGGAGYGGCGCGGCCGTGCTGATGCTTTCGGTGCATGTCGCGGGCGCAGTCTATCTCATGCGCCAGGAGCCGGTAGCGGCTGCCGACAACCAGCCCCCTGCGGCAATCATGATCGAGCTTGCTCCCGAGCCCGAGGCGGCAAATGTGGAAGAAGATCAGGTCGCCACGGAAACGGTGGATTCTCAGGAAGTGCAAAGCGCTTCCAACGAACCGGAGCCGGAACCCCTGCCGGAGCCCGTTCCCGAACCCGTTGTGGAGCCTGAACCAATCGAACCGCCGCCGCCTCAAGACGTGGCGGAACCCGTGGAGCCGGAGCCCGCTCCAGAACCCGAACCGGTCGAGGAAATCGACCCGATCGAACAGCAGGTGCTGGCGGCGCTGGAAAATGTCGAGGTACCGCTTCCTGTCACGCGCCCTCAGCCGGTGAAGGAAAAGCCGAAGCCCGAGCCCAAGAAGGTTGAGAAGCCCAAGCCAGAGAAGAAGGTCGCCGAGAGACCGAAGCAGCGGCAGCCGCAGGCTCAGAAGGAAGCGARCCAGGCGAAGCTGCAGACTCGTGAATCGAACCGCACGGCTGCCAGCAAAACTTCGGAAGGCTCTTCAAGTTCGGGTAAAAGCAAGGCCGATTGGACAACGAAAGTCAGAACAAAAGTCTCCCRCATAGCGAATCGGCGCAATTGCCCAGGCGATGGTACGGTGACCGTCAGCATCCGTGTTGATGGCTCCGGAAACATCGCATCGTACTCGGTCAGCCGGTCTTCTGGTGATTCCCGGATCGACAATTATGTGGTTTCCGCAGTCCAGAAGGCATCTCCCGTGCCGGCTCCGCCACCGGGAGAAAGCGGGGCCCTWCAACTTCCGTTCCATTGTCAGTCATAACCGGTGCGAAATGAGAACAACCACAGGAAGCCTCCTGTGGTTGCTTTTAGTGATCTTGCCCTGRGGCGATCACAGATCGTGCGCCACATTCTGTGGCCGCGATCGATGTTCTACGGTTATCTCGTGAGATGATGTCGGGGAAATTGAACCAGAAAAGCAAAAAAGCCTGGCGCGGGAGGAGGAGGCGCCAGGCTTTTTAAACTTGATCGGCAATTGGGAGGAGGAGGATATTGCCGATCTCTATCCAACTTCGCTGGGAGGAGGAGTGCGTCGTTGGATGACCTCCATATAGGCTAATCGATTAAGCACGCCAAGCCCCGCTGCTGCAACGCAGCAATGCGCTGGACGCAATGCTTGAGCATCCGCCCAGATCTGCATCACCTGCCCGCGATCCACCGAAAGGCGAGGCGCGGCGGCGGGCCACAAGCCCGTATCCTTCCCTGGAAACGTGGTTTATAGCGGACGCAAGAACACGTGCGGACGGAGACGGGCATGCAGGCAATACGGTACCATGAAGGAGATATTTCGGCGGAAGACGCGGCGCGCTATACGGGCGCGATCGCAATCGACACCGAGACGCTCGGCCTCGTGCCGCGGCGCGACCGCCTCTGCGTCGTGCAGCTTTCGCCGGGAGACGGCTCGGCGGACATCATCCGCATCGCCGCCGGCCAGCGCGAGGCTCCGAACCTGGTCGCCATGCTTGCCGATCCCAATCGTCAAAAGATCTTCCATTACGGACGTTTCGACATTGCCGTGCTCTTCCATACGTTCGGCGTGACGACGACACCCGTCTTCTGCACCAAGATAGCCTCCCGGCTGACCCGCACCTATACCGACCGACACGGCCTCAAAGACAACCTCAAGGAGATGCTGGACATCGACGTCTCCAAGGCGCAGCAGCAATCGGATTGGGCGGCCGAGATGCTTTCCCCGGCGCAGCTCGAATATGCCGCCTCCGACGTGCTCCACCTGCATGCCCTTGCCCAGAAACTCACCGAGCGCCTGATCCGCGACGGGCGCATGGAACTGGCGCAGGCCTGCTTCACCTTCCTGCCCACGCGCGCCAAGCTGGACCTGCTCGGCTGGGAAGAAACCGACATCTTCGCCCATAGCTGATGGAACAGCGGGTTTCGAAAGCCCGGCCCGTCCATGAGACGGGTCCCTATCTCGAGCCGGTGCGTCTTGTCGTCCGGCGGGCACTGACCGCGCTTCCCTGGTGRCTTTCCGAGTTCATCCTCTTCGGGCTGAAACAGGCCTGGGCCTGCCTGTTCGCGGCGATCATGCTCGGGCTCATCATCGCCACCAAACTCGTCTGGCAGCCGGATTGGCCGCTTTACCGCTACGACGCGCTGTTCCTTGCCGCCCTGACCATCCAGGCTCTTTTCCTGCGCTTCAAGATGGAGAGCTGGGAGGAGGCCAGGGTCATCCTGATCTATCACGTTACCGGCACGATCATGGAGATCTTCAAGGTTCACATGGGCTCGTGGGCTTATCCAGAACCGGCAATCTTTCAGATTGCGGGCGTGCCGCTGTTTTCCGGCTTCATGTATGCYGCAATCGGTTCTTTCATGGCCCGCACGATCCGCATCTTCGACATGCGGTTCACGCATTATCCGCCGAAGTGGCAGACCCTGCTGCTTGCGGCCGCGATCTACGTGAACTTTTTCACCCACCACTATCTGCCGGACGCGCGCTATGTGCTGTTTGCCGCAACCGTGATCGTCTTCCGGCGCGTCCACATTCTCTTCACCACCGACCGGACGACCTTGYATATGCCGCTGGTCGTCGCCGCCTTCCTCTCGTCGTTCTTTCTCTGGATTGCGGAGAATATCGGAACGATTACCGGCACCTGGCTTTACCCAACCCAGCGTGCCTGGCACGTGGTCTCGCTCGGCAAGCTCGGATCGTGGTATCTGCTTCTCTATGTGAGCTTCGTGCTGGTGACGCTGGTTCTGAAGCCGCGAGCACCGGATTCTCGCTAACGGACGTGGCAGCCGACCCGCACAAGCCCGTCTAACAGATCGAGACCCAATACATTTGCGGAATGTTAACCATTTTCGCACACTAAAAGGGTGTATTCGGCGTTGGCGATGCCATGAGGCATCCCGGCCGCAGCGCCGCTCCGCTGTGAAAACACTTCACCACTAGCCGAGCTGTCTCCCGACACCATGGAGCGAGCCATGCTGCCTCCGGTTAGTGCCACGTTCAGGCCGCGCGCCGATCACCCGAGCCCTGCGCCGCCGGCTGCTGTGCAGCCACCGCCCAACACCGGCAATTCCAATAGCGCCCCTCTAGAGGCCGAGATGAGCGCCAGCACGCTTGCCAGCGGACGGCTCGACATCCTCTCGCTCGCCGGCCAGCTATCCCTGGCGCGGGGACTATCGGTCCTTGCCGAAACGATCGGCAAGCTCCTGAAGATCGACCGGCAGGATGGCGAACCGCTCGCCGATTATGCTCAACGGCTGGCGGAAGCGATCCGGGCATTAAGCCCGGCCGATCGGGCGGCGCTGGAGCGCAGCCTCAACCAAATCGTCAGAGGCGTTTCGCTGCGCCTGCTTGCCGAAATACTCAAGAACCCGGCAGGCCCCAAGGCGGCACAACTCAGCCTTCGCATGGAAATGGCTCAATTCCTTGGGCGCGATCTCGCCGCAAGAGCCGTCGCCAGCTCCTATCGCCAGAATGCGGGAGCCACGCTTCTGCTCGGTTCCCCTGCCCGGCCGTCATCCCCGATCCAGCCTCCGCCTCCGGCCACGACCGCACCCGGCCCTGCGGCCAATGTAACGGGAGAGCCACGACCGCCGGGCGCGAGCGCGACCACTCCCGTAGAAGCTGGAGCCGCTCGCGGAGAAAGGCGCCCGCCTCAACCTCAAGGGATTTTCATCGGTGCTTCCGGCAGCGGAGACGTCGGAGTTCCTGGGCAAAGGGCGATGGAGACATCCTTGCCGACGAGACCGGTGCCCCGCGTCGACCAGACTGCACCGGCAAGAGCCGGAGGCGCGAAGCCCGGAATGGCCGAAGCTCCGATCCATGCGAACGAGGGCAATCCCCCCGGCCGGGCAAGCGGCAATATCGCCGCTGGAATGGCAGGCGAACGGCGTGTTACTGAAAGGCCATCTGCAGGCGCTCGTCCATCGCCTTCATCCTCGCCGCTGCTCTATGACGCGCCCGCGCTCATCCGCATGTCGCAACGCTCCGCCGAGCCGGAGCAGACACGCCACCCGCAACGGGTGCCCTACGATCCGGAACGGCTGGCGCTCGCAGCCCTAACAGAATGGCTGACGGAGGCGTTTTCCGGAGAGGGCGAAGCAAGGCCGCTTCGCTCTGGCGCATTTCTTTCCCAAGGCAGTTCCACGGATACTCCCGAAGCACAGRCCCAGACCGCGGCCCTTCCCGACGAGGAGCCCACCGGACGCGCGAACGRCAATCCTCCGGTCAGTGAAAGTGCATCCGATGCGATGAGAGTGCCGGCCAGGCTTGCCGAGGGGGCGCAGGCTGCCAAGGCCGGGCCGCCGCTTCCGCCGGAACTCATGGCCCAGCAGATGGCGACAATGCCGCAACAGGCGGCTGCGGCCGTTCGCGAAGGACTGGTACTCCCCTATGTCACCTATCCGCCGGCCGCCGAGGAACCGGAAGCCGAGAAGCCGAAGGCGCGGCAAGTGGACCGGACCGACGAGGACGGCGAACAGCAATCCTCTGGGCAAGGCAGCTTCAATGGCCGGGACGAAGAAGCCGGACAGGAGAAAGCCGGCGAAGAAGAGGGTGATCCATCCGCCCAGGATGCGGATGCGGCAGCGCAGGCGCAAGATTACTATTTGCGGATGGCCGGCTGGTCCTGATCCTCGGTTAAACCGAGGATGACGAGGGTTTTAACCGACGTTAACGAAAGATATCAGCCATGAAAAAAGCCGCCGGAGCTATCCGGCGGCTTTCGTATTTCTATGAAGCGCTGATTACTCGGCGCTGTTGCGGTTCTTCAGAGCCGCACCGAGAATGTCGCCAAGTGAAGCGCCCGAATCGGACGAACCGAACTGGGCAACGGCTTCCTTCTCTTCCGCGATCTCGAGAGCCTTGATCGACAGCATGACCTTGCGGTCCTTCTTGGAGAAGTTGACGACGCGGGCGTCGAAAATCTGGCCAACAGAGAAACGCTCCGGACGCTGCTCGTCGCGGTCACGCGAGAGATCGGCACGACGGATGAACGACGTGATGTCCTCGTGGTTGACGAGACGAACCTCTACGCCGCCATCGTTGACGCCGATGACTTCGCAGGAAACGACCGCGTTCTTGCGCAGTTCGCCTGAAGCGGCAGCTTCACCGACCGAGTCACGGCCGAGCTGCTTGATGCCGAGCGAGATGCGCTCCTTCTCGACGTCCACATCGAGAACGACAGCCTTGACGACGTCGCCCTTGTTGAACTCCTCGATGACCTGCTCGCCCGGACGGTTCCAATCGAGGTCGGAGAGGTGAACCATGCCGTCGACATCGCCTTCGAGGCCAATGAACAGGCCGAATTCRGTCTTGTTCTTGACTTCGCCTTCAACCTCGGTGCCGGCCGGATGCGAGTAGGCGAATGCCTGCCACGGATTTTCCAGCGTCTGCTTGAGGCCGAGCGAAATGCGGCGCTTGGTCGGATCGACTTCGAGAACAACGACATCGACTTCCTGGCTCGTGGACAGGATCTTGCCGGGGTGTACGTTCTTCTTGGTCCAGGACATTTCGGAAATGTGGATCAGGCCTTCGATGCCCGGCTCCAGCTCGACGAACGCACCGTAGTCGGTGATGTTCGTGACGGTACCGGAAATCTTCTTGCCGACCGGATACTTGGCCGAGATGCCATCCCACGGATCGGACTCGAGCTGCTTCATGCCGAGCGAGATGCGGTGGGTTTCCTGGTTGATGCGGATGATCTGAACCTTGACCTGCTGGCCGATGTTCAGGATTTCCGACGGATGGTTGACGCGGCGCCATGCCATGTCGGTGACGTGCAGCAGGCCGTCAATGCCGCCGAGATCGACGAACGCACCGTAATCGGTGATGTTCTTGACGACACCCTCGACAACCTGGCCTTCCTCGAGGTTCTGAACGATTTCAGAACGCTGCTCGGCGCGGGACTCTTCGAGAACCGTACGGCGCGAAACGACGATATTGCCGCGGCGCTTGTCCATCTTGAGAATTTCGAAGGGCTGCGGGTTGTGCATGAGCGGGGTGACGTCGCGGATCGGACGGATGTCGACCTGCGAACGCGGCAGGAAGGCGACGGCGCCGTCGAGATCGACGGTGAAACCACCCTTGACCTGATTGAAGATGACGCCTTCGACGCGCTCGCCGGCCTCGAACTTGGCTTCGAGCTTAATCCAGCTTTCTTCGCGGCGGGCCTTCTCACGCGACAGAACGGCTTCGCCAAGCGCGTTCTCGATGCGCTCGACATAGACCTCTACCTCGTCGCCGACCTTCAGCGAACCGTCCTTGCCCTTGGCGCCGAATTCCTTCAGCGCGATACGGCCTTCAACCTTGAGGCCGACGTCGACGACGGCTACGTCCTTCTCGATCGCGGTCACGATGCCCTTGGCAACATAGCCTTCGGCGAGATCGGTCTTGGAAAAGGACTCTTCGAGGAGGGCTGCGAAGTCCTCCCGCGTGGGGTTAGATACTGACATGAAATCTCCTGATCGTGTCCGTCTCGGACACAGATGCGCCGGTGGTTCGTGTTGAACACGCCCGAAGTCCAAGTCCGCCTCTTCTTTCAGAGGCAATCCGGCGCGAGGACTGAACTGCGGGTTTTCGACGTGCAGGCAAGCCGGCAGGTCTTCATTTCGTCTTCAAGGCAGCGTCTATGATCGCTTTCGCGGCCTGAAACGCCGCCTCTATACTCATTTCCGACGTATCAAGCAAGTGCGCGTCGCCTGCCGGCTTCAGCGGGCTGTCGGTTCGGCCCATGTCGCGTTCGTCCCGCTTCTTCACGTCAGCGAAGATCGCCTCGTAATCGGCCACGCCACCCTTGGCGATGATCTCGTCATAACGGCGCCGGGCCCTTACCTCGGGCGACGCCGTCACATAGAGCTTCACCGGCGCCTCAGGGCAAACCACCGTGCCGATATCGCGGCCGTCGAGCACCGTGCCCGGCTCGCGTCTCGAAAAGCTACGCTGCGCCTCGACCAGCGCCCGGCGGACCGAAGGCATGACGGCAATCCTGGATGCGGCCTCTCCGACTTCGTGGCTGGACAACATATCGCGATCAAGGCTCGAAAGCTCGACTTTTCCGGCCATTGCGGCAGCCACAGGTTCGTCGTCCAGCGGCAATCCCGCGTCAAGCAGCGCCTTGGCAGTCGCCCGATAGGTGAGCCCGGTATCCAAATGATGGAAGCCGTAGGTCTCTGCGATCCTCCGCGACAGCGTGCCCTTGCCGGCCGCGGCCGGTCCATCGATGGCGATGATCATGTTCCCGACGTTCTCCCAGGGCCTATGTTTCGCGCGCGGCACCATAAAGCCGCACGAGCTCCGCCATATCGCTTTGGCCGGGCGCTTGTGCAAGCCCTTCCGCCACGCCCCGGCGGTCCGCCGCCGGCCTGTTCTGGCTGACCTTCCACTTGCCTTCGATTTCCGTGATCTCGATTTCGATGCCGACGATGCCCTTCAACTGAGCGCGGATGAAATCCTCCGGAGCATCGCCGACCGCCCAAGTCGTCGCACGCGGAGCCTCATGCTCCGCCGTGATGGCATTGATCTGATCGAGCAGCCAATCGGCATCCTCGACCACCCGCGCGGGCCCGCGCGCCTGCACGATCGCGTAGTTCCAGGTCGGCACCACCTTCCCGGTTTCACGCTTCGTCTGATACCAGGAAGGCGTGACATAGGAATCGGCACCCTGGAAAACCGCGAGAACCGGCGCGCCGTCGCGAACGTCCTTCCATTGCGCATTGGCGCGGGCGAGGTGCAGTTTCAGCGTGCCCTTTTCGGAGGCAGAGGAATCCAGATGAAAGGGTACCGGATTGGCGAGCAGACCGGAGGCGCCGGCAGTGACCAGAAGCCCGAGAGGATGAGCACGGATCAGCGCGTGCTGCGTGCCGAGATTTTCTTCCCTGAAATGCGGCGGCTGATACATTCGCCTCGTCCTTCGCTCATGATGGGCGGTACCTATCACAAAGCGCTCAGGAGATCATCCACACCGCCCTTATGGAACCCATGAAAGTTTGTCTTTGACATCAAACGGCGCAAGCCTTATGGGGACCGGCTTAGATTTTTCACCCTACAATTGCCGCTCAAGCGGCGTGCCGATCCATTCGGCCATCCTGATGAGGCTCTGACTGTGGCAAAAGCGGAACTCGGAACCAAACGTACCGACCCGGATACCGGCAAGAAGTTCTACGACCTGAACCGTGATCCGGTGGTCTCCCCCTATACCGGCAAGTCTTGGCCGCTTTCCTTCTTCGAAGAGAACAGCGCCGCCGTGAAGATGGAACAGGCCGAGGAAGAGGACGTCCAGGAAGTCGATACCGAAAACCAGGAAGTGGAGCTCGTATCGCTGGAAGAAGGCGACGAGGCCTCCGGCGGCGACGATCTTCCGGACATGGGCGATGACGACGATGTCGATCTCGGCGATGACGACGACGATACCTTCCTCGAGACCGACGAGGACGAAGACGACGACGATATGTCCGGCATCATCGGCGTGACCGGCGACGACGACGAAGTCTGATCGACACATTCGGCCCGGCGCTTTCAACAAAAATCGCCGGGCCGAAAATTTCGGCTTGCACTTGGCGAAAACCGGAAGTAATAAGCCGCCACTCCCAAGGGCACACCGCCCCGACGAGTTTCCCAGGACCGGAAAATACCGGACCACCCTGATGGGGCTAYAGCTCAGCTGGGAGAGCGCTTGCATGGCATGCAAGAGGTCAGCGGTTCGATCCCGCTTAGCTCCACCAAATTTCCCTATGGAATACTGATATGTGCGCCGGCCTATTTGAGGCAGGTTAGCTTCCGTTTCGCGCGCCTGAAGACGCAAGGGAGCTTGCCGCTTCACGCGGCAAGCGTCAGACATGATGAAAGCGGATGAAGCGCCCGTAGCGCGGGATCAGGCGATCGCCTTCCCGTCCGCGTCGAAGCGATGGATGCTGGCGTTATCCGGCGTAGCGAAAACCACGTCATCGGGTGCGTGGGCGTGTTCGCCGAAGAGCCGGACAGTCAGAAGACCGGCCTTTTCCGTTTCCAGATAGACGATCGTGTCTGCGCCGAGATGCTCCACGTGAATCACTTTGCCCTTCCACTCGCCGCTTTCGCGCGAGAGCGAAATATGCTCCGGCCGGATGCCGATGGTTTTTGCATCCGAACGCTGAAGTCTTTCGGCCGGGACGAAATTCATCTGAGGCGAGCCRATGAAACCAGCAACGAAAAGATTGGCCGGCCTGTTATACAGCTCCATGGGAGAGCCCACCTGCTCGATCGTGCCGCCGTTCAGCACCACGATCTTGTCGGCGAGCGTCATCGCCTCCACCTGGTCATGGGTGACGTAAATCATCGTCGCCTTCAGCCGCCGGTGCAGCGCGGCGATCTCCAGCCGTGTCTGGACGCGCAGTGCCGCATCCAGGTTGGAGAGCGGCTCRTCGAACAGGAAAAGCTTCGGCTCTCGCACGATGGCGCGGCCGATAGCGACACGCTGGCGCTGACCGCCGGAAAGCTCCGCCGGGCGCCGGGCCAGATAGGGATCGAGCGAGAGCATGGAGGACGCCTTGGCAACAYGCGCGTCGATCTCGGCCTTCTCCGTGCCGGCCTGCTTCAGTCCCAAGCCCATATTGTCCTTCACCGACAGGTGCGGATAAAGCGCATAGGACTGGAAGACCATGGCGATGCCCCGTTTCGCCGGCGGAGTGGCGGAAACTTCCCGGCCATCGATCCGCACGCTGCCGGAGGTCGCGTCCTCAAGGCCTGCAATAACGCGCAGGAGCGTGGACTTGCCGCAACCGGAGGGGCCGACGAAGATCACGAATTCGCCATCCTCGACTTCGAGGTCGATTCCCTTCAGCACCTCGTGGCTGCCGAAGGCCTTGCGGATGGATTTAAGTTGCAGCGAACCCAAAAGCGTTTTCCTTTAAAGAAAGATCGGCGCGCCGGTGCGAACGCTCTCATCCGCCGCGAGGCAGATGCGGAGCGACTGCACGGCATCATTCATGTGCCGGGTAAGGTCGATGTCTTTGCGGATGGCCTTCAACACGTAGGCCTGTTCGAGATCGCAGAGATCCTGATGGCCCGGTTCTCCCGCCATGGCGAGATGCTCATCGGCCTTTAAGAAGCGGCCATCAGGGCCCGTTTCGGCGTTATGGACGCGGATCACCGAGGTCTTGGTATGCGCATCGATGTCATCCGACCTGACGTTCGGGTCCATGACTATGGAGACAGAGCCCCTGGGCGACATGACATCCTTCACGAAGAAGGCCGTTTCCGAGATCATCGGGCCCCAGCCCGCCTCATACCAGCCGACCGAACCGTCTTCGAACATCACCTGCAGATGGCCGTAATTGTACATATCGGGCGCGATATCGTCCGAGAGCCTCAGCCCCATGCCGCGCACCTGCACGGGCCTCGCATCGGTGATCTGGCACATGACATCCACATAATGAACGCCGCAATCGACGATAGGGCTTGTCGTGTGCATCAGCGCCTTGTGCGTTTCCCAGGTCGGGCCGCTGGACTGCTGGTTGAGGTTCATGCGGAAGACATAAGGCGGCCCTAGCTTGCGGGCCTCGGCGATCAGGCGCATCCAGGAAGGATGATGGCGCAGAATATAGCCGATCACCAGCTTGCGGCCATGTTTGCCCGCCGCCGCGACGACGCGCTCGGCATCCGCGACCGTCGTGGCGAGCGGCTTTTCCACGAAGACGTGGCAGCCCGCCTCGAAAGCCATCACTGCATAATCCGCATGGGTATCGGAATAGGTATTGATGGAGCAGAGATCCGGTTTCAGCTCGGCCAGCGCATCCTCGAAGCGGGGATGGATCTCATAGCCCCGCAACTCCTCCGGCAGGGCGACGGCCGAGCGGTTCACCAGGCCGACGATCTCGAAGCCCGGATTGCGATGATAGGCGAGCGCATGGCTTCGGCCCATATTGCCGAGGCCCGCCACCAGGACGCGGATCGGTTTTTCGGATGACGTCACTTCACGGCTCCGGAGGTGATGCCGCGGATCAATTGCCGCGAGAAGATGACATAGAGGATGAGGACCGGCAGGATGGCAAGTGAGAGCGCCGACAGCACCGCATTCCAGTTGATGACGAACTGGCCGATGAACATCTGGGCGCCGAGGGTAACCGTCTTGGTGCTTTCACCGGGCGCCAGGATCAGCGGGAACCAGAGATCGTTCCAGATCGGGATCATGGTGAAAACGGCGACGGTGGCCATGGCCGGGCGCACCAGCRGCAGAACGAGCCGGAAGAAGATCGCGTATTCTGAGAGCCCGTCGATGCGACCGGCATTCTTCAGATCGTCCGAGACCGTGCGCATGAATTCCGACAGGATGAATACCGCAAGCGGCAATCCTTGCGCGGTATAGACCAGGATCAGCCCCGTCAGCGTGTTGACGAGGCCGCTCGCCACCATGCCCTGGAGGATCGCCACCGTGCCAAGGCGGATCGGGATCATGATGCCGAGCGCGAGATAAAGGCCCATCAGCGTGTTGCCACGGAAGCGGTATTCGGAAAGCGCGAAAGCGGCCATGGYGCCGAACAGCAGCACCAGCGCGATCGAGGCGACGGTGACGATCAGACTGTTCTGGAAGTAACCGAGGAAATCCCCTTGGGCGAACACCGTCTCATAGCCCACCAGACTGAAGGTCGACGGGGTGGGAAGCGACATCGGCTCACGGAAGATCGCATTGCGGTTCTTGAACGAGTTCACGATCGTCAGGAAGACTGGGAAGAGCGCGACAAGGGTATAAGCGATCAACGCCAGGTGGACRAAGGCGGAGCGGGTCGGGGAAAAGCGGGCTTTCGACATTTTCCGACCCTCAGAACTGATAGCGACGCATGCGCCGCTGGATGACGAAAAGATAGAGCGAAACGCCGGCCAGGATGATCAGGAACATAACGGTAGCAATCGTCGCGCCCATGGAGCGGTCGCCGAGCTGGAGCTGGAAGCCGAAGAAGGTGCGGTAAAGCAGCGTTCCCAGGATATCGGTGGACTTGTCAGGACCAGCGAGCGCACCCTGAACCGTATAGATCAKGTCGAAGGCGTTGAAGTTGCCGACGAAGGTGAGGATCGAGATGATGCCGATCGCCGGCAGGATGAGCGGCAGCTTGATCTTCCAGAACTGGCTCCAACCGGTGATACCGTCGCATTCGGCGGCCTCCAGCACCTCGTCCGGTATATTGAGGAGTGCCGCATAGATCAACATCATCGGAATGCCGACATATTGCCAGAYGGAGATCAGCGAGACGGCGATAAGCGCCGTATTCGGCTTGCCGAGCCACGGCACGAAGGCCCATTTGAGGCCGACCCAGTCCAGCATCCAAGGCGTAATGCCCCAGATGGGCGAGAGGATAAGCTTCCAGATGAAGCCGACGATCACAAAGGAGAGCAGCGTCGGCACGAAGATGGCGCTGCGATAGAAGGCGGCGAAGCGCAGGTTGGGCACAGAAAGCATGGCGGCAAGCGCAATGCCGATCGGGTTCTGCACCAGCATGTGGATTACGAAGAAGATGACATTGTTCTTGAGTGCGTTCCAGAACTCCGCCGCCCAGCGCGGATCGCCGAACAGAACCTTGAAGTTTGCAAGCCCGACGAACCGCACCTGCCCTTCGACGAGGTTGAAGAAGGAAAGCCTCAGCGTCTCGATCAGCGGCAGGATCATGATTGCCGTGTAGACGATGACGGCAGGCGCCAGAAAGACGGCGATATGCCAGCGCACCGGACGCTTGGCCGGGCCAGTCTCGATATCTGTCACTTCGGCGTCGGTCATTATGTTCGGGTCCGTGTTTAGGGTAAGCCCTGGCTTTAGAGATTGCCCCTCACCCTAGCCCTCTCCCCGCGAGCGGGGAGAGGGAATGATCGAGCTTGCGGCAAGTCTCTTCTCCCCGAAAAAACGGGGAGAAGGTGCCCGGCAGGGTGGATGAGGGGCTTTCAGCGATAAGCTTCACTTCGCCGGCTTGTACCAGCTATCGAGACCCTTCTGCAGCTTCTCGGCCGCCTGCTCAGGCGTATCGGTGCCGTTGATGACGTTGGCCGATTCCACCCAGGTCTCGTTTTCCAGGTTCGGCGTGCCGCGCGAAAGAACCTGATAGGTGGAGCGGATCGTCGGCTGGCACTTTTCGCGCCAGGAGACGAATTCCTGCGCCAGCGGGTCCTGCATCTTCACCGCCGTCGAATTCAGGCTGAAGAAGCCGGGCAGTGCATTGGCGTAGAGGTCGGCGAATTCCGCCGAAGCGACGAAGGAAAGGAATTTCTTGGCCGCTTCCGCATTGCCGCTCTTGGCATTGAGGCCGATGCCGATATCGTTGTGGTCGGAGATGTAGCAGGTATCGCCCGCGTTCTTCACCGGCGGTGGGAAGGCGCCCATCTTGAACTGCGCCTGCGTGTTGAACGGTCCGATTTCCCAGGAGCCGGCCGGATAGATGGCGGCGCGACCGAGGGTGAAGAGGTTCTGGCTGTCCGGATAGGTCTGCGCCTCGAACCCGTCGCCCAGATAATCCTTCCACTTGGCGAGCACCTTATAGGGCTCTACCCAGGGCTCGTCCGTCAGCTTCTGCTCGCCCTTGATGAGAGCCTTGCGACCTTCCTCACCCTTCCAGTAGGTCGGACCGATGTTCTGATAGCCCATGGTCGCGGCTTCCCAGAGATCCTTGGTGCCCATGGCCATCGGGATATAGTTGCCGTTTTCCTTGATCTTGTCGAGGAGAGCGAAGAACTCGGCTTCCGTCGCCGGCGGCGTCAGACCCAGTTCGTTGAAGGCGTCGGCATTGTAGATGAAGCCGTGAATGACCGAGGCCATCGGAACGCAGAAGGTGGTGGCGCCGTCGTCCGTCGTCCATGCTGACTTGGCGACATCGGAGAAATTCTCCATGCCCGGCAGATCATTCAGGCTGGCGAGCTGCCCCTTGTTGAAGAGCTCGAGCGACGCATCGAACGGACGGCAGGTGATGAGGTCGCCGGCGGAACCCGCATCGAGCTTGGCGTTGAGAGCGGCGTTATACTCGGTCGGCGCGGTCGGCGAGAAGGTAACCTTGATGCCCGGGTTCTTCGCCTCGAAGGCCGGAATGATCTTCTCCTGCCAGATCGGCAGGTCGTCGTTGCGCCAGCTCTCGATCGTCAGCGTGACGTCCTGAGCATAGGCCATACTCGCCGGAGCGAGCACGGTCGTGGCAAAAAGCATGCCTTTCAAGATGCGGGTCATGATGTTCTCCCTCTTTTGCGCCTTCAAGCGCGTTTGTGGAACCCGGTTGAATTCTCAAATTCGGCAAGGGCCGGACGCAGGACCCCGCCCGAACGCGCCAGAGCCTCGCGCGCCGCATCGGCATCCGGTGCGCCGGCGGCAAGCAATACTGCAATCTTCACGGAACCGCCTGCCGCCTGCATCTGCCGGAAAGCCTCGTCGATCCCGGCTCCGGAAATTTCCGAGACCATGCGGGCGGCGCGGGCACGGAGCTTTTCATTGTCGGCGCGCAAATTGACCATGTGTCCGTCATATACGTGACCGAGCTGGACGGCCGCCAGTGTAGACAGCATATTGAAGGCGATCTTCTGGGCGGTTCCCGCGCCCATGCGTGTGGAGCCCGCAACCAGTTCYGGCGGCGTGGCAAGCAGGATCGCGGCATCCGCACCGGCGAACAGCTTCGCATCGGCATTATTGGCCATGGCGACGATACGGGCGCCTCGCGCCTTTGCAACACGGGCCACCGCTAGCGCATACGGCGTCGAGCCGCTGGCGGAAACGCAGATCACGCAATCGCCTGCGGCGATTGTCTCCGCATCCCTCTCGGCGAGCGCGACATCGTCTTCCGGCGCGCCCTCCATATCCGTGAGGCTGGAAATGCCGCCGGCCAAGAGAAGCACGATCTGCTCGCGGGGAATTCCATAGGTTCCGGGAAGTTCGAGCGCGTCGGCCATGGCCATCAGGCCGGAGCTTCCGGCACCCGCATAAACGAGCTTGCCGCCGGCGCGCAAAGTCGAGGAAACGAGATCGGCGGCCTTCGCGATCGCACCGATCGCGCCATCGACGGCGCTCGCCGCCTCCTGCTGGCCCATTGCCAGAAGCGTCAGGATCTCCTTCGGAGCGAGCCTATCCAGCCCTTCCGCTTTCCCGTGCCTGGCTTCGGTGGCAATTCCGCTCATCCGCTTCTCCCCTGATGACAAAATGATGCCAAAAAAATACCAATTGTCCAGAAGGAAAATTAACTTTTATGCCTGGCGGCAGGCATCAAACGTCTGGAAGACGAAATTATCAAGCAAAAACAATCATCTAAAAACCATTCATTTTCCAGCGACGGATTGACCCTTGGTTAATGGTAGTTTTTTGGTATTATCCGCCTCGGAGGTATCCATGGCATCCTATCTGATTGGAATCGATGGCGGAGGAACAAGTTGCCGCGCGGCTGTCGCCGATGCCGATGGCCGCATCCTGGGGCGCGGCAAGAGCGGTGCTTCCAATATTCTCACCGATCCGGATACCGCTCTCAAGCACATCACGGAATGCGCAC
Organism: Rhizobium sp. LCM 4573; assembly: GCF_001854865.1. Taxonomy (GTDB): domain Bacteria; phylum Pseudomonadota; class Alphaproteobacteria; order Rhizobiales; family Rhizobiaceae; genus Neorhizobium. Next base: position 42,530 of record NZ_MDDW01000024.1, read on the forward strand.
AGCTGGCCTTTCGCGATGCCGGACTTGACCCGGAACTCCATGCATCCGCCTCCGCCCTACTCGGACTTGCCGGAAACAATGTCGGGGATGCGGTAAACTACGTACGTGCGAGGCTGCCCTTCGCGCGTTCGGAAATCGTGTCGGACGGGCTCATCGCCTTGCAAGGCGCTATCGGAGACGAGGATGGAGCGATTGCGATCGTCGGCACCGGCACGATCTTCATCGTCCGGCATCAGGGCGAATTGCACTATCTTGGCGGCTGGGGATTCCAGGCCGGCGATCTCGGCGGCGGCGCGCGCCTCGGCCATGCCGCCCTGCAGGAAAGCCTGCTTGCCTACGACCATATCCGCCCCATGACCGGGCTTTGCAGAGAAATCCTCGACGAGTTCGATAACGACCCGACCAAGGTGGTCGATTTCGCGCGCAATGCGCATCCAGGTCTCTTCGGGCGCTATGCCCCCAAGGTCATAGACTTCGCCTCAAAGGGAGACGGAAGCGCGCTGCGGCTTATGGGGCAAGCGGCGGCTCACGTGGACGAGGCGCTGGATGCGGTAGCCGCCATCACCGGCGGAACGGGAAGGCTCTGCCTGCTCGGCGGGCTTGCCGGCATCTATCCCGCCTATCTTGCGGACCGGCATCGCATCCGCTTTTCCGAACCGCTTGCGGATGCGCTGACCGGCGCGGTGGCACTCGCGGCAAGCACCTTCCAGGCCGGTGCGAGGGCTGCATCATGAACCAGGCGCTTTCCGCGATCCTGCCGCTCGATGCTCTGCAATCGATAGGAAGCGGACCGCTCTACCTCAAGCTCCGCCAGACGCTGGAGGATGCCATCCAATCCGGCCGGCTCGCCCATGGGGATGCCCTACCGGCCGAACGCGACCTGGCCGACTATGCGAATGTCAGCCGCGTGACCGTGCGCAAGGCAGTGGACGACCTCGTGAAGGACGGGTTGCTGGCCAGAAGACAGGGTTCCGGCACTTTCGTCGTCAAGCCGGTCTCGAAAGTGCAACAGCCGCTGTCGCAGCTCACCTCGTTCACCGAGGACATGGCGCGACGTGGACTGGAGACCCGCGCCGAGTGGCTGGAACGGGGGCTCTTCCATCCCTCGCCCGAGGAAATGATGATGCTCGGCCTTGCGCCCGGCACGATGGTCGCCAGGCTCGGGCGGCTTCGCATCGCCAACGACATGCCGCTTGCCATCGAACGCGCAAGTCTTTCCGCGGAATTCCTGCCCGATCCTCGCAAGGTCGATACCTCACTCTATGCGGAGCTCGAAAAGACCCGTTCGCGGCCGGTGCGTGCCATCCAGCGTATTTCGGCCTGCAACGTGAAGAACCCGGATGCCGGGCTTCTGGCGGTGCCGGTGGGTGCCGCGGGGCTCTCGATCGAGCGAATTTCCTATCTCGCTTCGGGACGCGTGGTGGAATTCACCCGCTCGCTCTATCGCGGCGATGCCTATGACTTCGTGGCCGAGCTTACGATCGGCGGAAACTGACAGGACGAAACGATGCAGACCCATATGCGCCAAGAGATCAACGAGGTGCCGGAAGCGACGGCACGGCTTCTGGAAAAGGGCGCTGCGGATTTCGCGGCCGCCGGCCGGGCGCTTCGCGAGAAAGATCCGGCATTCCTGATCACTATCGCCCGCGGCTCCTCCGACCACGCCGCGACCTTCATCAAATATGCCGCGGAACTCACCACCGGCCGGCCGGTGGCTTCGCTGGGGCCGTCGCTCGCGTCGATCTACGGCGCCAAGCTGAAGCTGCAAGGCGGCGCCGCGATCGCGATCTCGCAATCCGGCAAGAGCCCTGACATCGTCTCCATGGCGCAGGCCGCCACCGATTCCGGCGCGGTCACCATCGCGCTCACCAACACGATCCCTTCGCCGCTTGCTTCGGCTTCCCGCCACGCGCTCGACATCCAGGCCGGTCCCGAACTTGCCGTCGCAGCCACTAAATCCTTCGTCAACTCGATCGTCGCCGGCCTTGCCGTGCTTTCGGAATGGACTGAGGACGAGGCGCTGAAGGAAGCAATCCGCAACCTGCCGGAACATTTCGCAAAGGCCGTTGCACTCGAATGGACCGAACTTGCAGAGGCGCTTGGCGAGGCGGAATCGCTTTACATGCTCGGGCGCGGCCCGGCGCTCGCGATCGCCAGCGAGGCCGCACTGAAATTCAAGGAAACCTCCAACATGCATGCGGAGGCCTATTCAGCGGCCGAGGTGCTGCATGGGCCGGTGGCGCTGGTCGGCAAGCAGTTTCCGGTCATAAGCTTCGCCGCACGCGACGCGGCCCAAGCCTCGGCCGTCGAGATAGCCGACGGGTTGGCGGCCAAGGGGGCTTCGGTCTTCGTGACTTCCTCCAACGTGAAACAGGCTCAAACCCTGCCCTTCGTTGCGACCGGCCACCCGATCACCGACGCCTTGGCGCTGATCCTGCCCTTCTACGGCTTCGTAGAGGCCTGGTCGCGTGCCCGGGGCTTCAATCCCGATGCGCCGGCAGCCCTCAAGAAGGTGACCGAAACCCGATGACCATCAGAAAAGCCATCACCGGCGCCCGCATCTTCGACGGCACCACCTGGCACGACGATGCCGCGCTTCTGATTTTCGACGGCAAGATCGAGGCAATCCAGCCGCAGAACAACATCCCCTCCGATGCGGAGAGGATCGATGCCGGTGGCGGCATGATCGTGCCCGGCTTCATYGACCTGCAGGTGAACGGCGGCGGCGGGGTAATGCTGAACGACGAACCCACCGTCGAGGGACTGCGTGCGATCTGCGACGCCCATACGAAATTCGGTACGACCGCGCTCCTRCCGACGCTGATTACCGATACGCGCGAGATCACGGCGGCCGTCGTTGCCGCCGGCAAGCGGGCGACCGAAGAAGGCGTTCCCGGCTTCCTCGGCCTGCATCTCGAAGGTCCGCATCTTTCGCTCGCCCGCAAGGGCGCGCATGACCCGAAGCTGATCCGGCCGATGGAAGAGGCCGATCTCGACCTCATCCTTTCCTGCCAAGGCAGGCTGCCTGCGCTGATGACCACCATCGCGCCGGAAAACGTCACCGCCGAACAGGTGGCGCGGCTCGCGGCGGCCGGCTTCGTCGTCAGTCTCGGCCATACGGAAACGGATTACGATACCGCAAGACGCTATGCCGAGGCAGGGGCCCGGACCGTCACACACCTTTTCAACGCCATGAGCCCGCTCGGCCACCGCCAGCCCGGCCTTGTCGGTGCTGCGCTCGATATCGGATCGCTCCATGCGGGGCTGATCGCCGACGGCATCCATGTGCACCCGGCTTCCATGGCGGCCGCGCTGCGCGCCAAGAACGGACCGGGCAAGATCTTCATCGTCACCGATGCCATGTCGACCATCGGCACAGATCTGAAGAGCTTCACGCTGAACGGGCGCGAAATCCTGCGCCAGGGCGGCCGGTTGACACTTGCCGACGGGACGCTCGCCGGCGCCGATATCGACATGCTCTCATCCGTCCGTTTCGTACACGAGGCGCTTGGACTGCCGCTCGAAGAGGCGGTCCGGATGGCTTCCACCTATCCGGCCGAGACCATGGGACTCAGCGATCGCATGGGCACGCTGAAACCGGGATATGACGCGGATTTCGTGCTGCTGAGCGATAGCCTCGATATGAAGAGTACTTGGATCGGCGGCGACTGCGTGCACCGGCAATAATCAGGCAGCGGGAAAGCGGACCTCGACCTTCAGCCCGCGGCCCTTGGCGCCGTCGAGCAGGCTCACCTCTGCGCCGTGAAGGCTGGCGATCTCCTCGACGATAGGCAGGCCGAGCCCGCTTCCCGTCCTATCCTGCCGGCCACCGCGATCGAAGCGCTTCAGCGCTGCGTCCCGGCTTTCCTTCGGAATGCCAGGACCATCATCCTCCACCTCCAGAACCACCGCGTTCTCGCTTCTCGCCACCCTGACCGTCACCTCCGCACCGTGGCCGGCGTAGAGCAGCGCATTGGTCAGCAGGTTCTTCAGAAGCTCTCCTACAAGCAGAGGCTCGGCGGCCACTACCGCTTCGGCCTCGCCCTCAAAGCCGAGATCAATGCCGGCTTCCGCCGCAAGCGGTACATGGTCCGCCGTGATGCCGCGTGCCAGAGCAGCGATATCCGTAGAGACGAGCGAAGCAGACCGCGTTGCGGCATCGATCTTGGCCATTAGCAGCAGTTGCGCGACGATGCGCTCGGCATCGGCCACCGCCTCGTCCGCCTTGCGGGCCGCTTCCTTCGCTTCCTCAAGGCCGGTTGCTCGGGCAGCCAGCGCCAACTGGGTGCGGATGATAGCGAGCGGCGTGCGAAGTTGGTGGCTGGCGTTGCCGGTGAAGTGGCGCAGCGCCTTCAGCGCACTCTCGAGACGCACCATGAAGGAATTCACGGTATCGACCAGCCCCTGCACTTCGTTCGGCACGCGTTCGTTGATCGGATGCAGATCGTCGGGGCTGCGCTCGGCTATCGCCTCGCTGAACCGATAAAGAGGGCGCAGGGACAGCGTGACCGCCACCCAGACGATGGCCGCAGCGCCCGCGATCATGAGCAGAAGGCGCAGCGCCGACCGGATAAGTATCTCCCGCGTCAACTGCTCACGCGCGATGGTCGTTTCGGCAACGGTGACGATGAAGGGTACGGAATTGACGCCCGTTGAGGCCGAGCGGGCGAGCGCCGCGACGCGGATGGGTTCGCCGCGAAAAGTCGTATTCTGGAAAGCGGGCGCCTGGCCCTCGCTCCGGGCGATCGAGGGCAGGTTCTGGTAACCGGTGATGAAGTTTCCCGGCGGTCCATCCACCCGGTAGAAGACGCGGTCCTGGGCGGCGGATGTCAGCATTTCGAGCGCCACATAGGGGATATCGACCTCGAGCGTGCCATCCTCCGCCACGATCACCCGCTCGGCGATCGCCAGCGCCGAGCCCGCCAGCACGCGATCGGAAACTTCATTGGCCGTATCCACCGCCTCGCCCCAGGTGTCGATCAGTGCGATGGAGCCGATCACCGCGGTCGAAAGCAGGAGCCAGGCGAGCAGCCGGCGGCGTAGCGAATAGGCGACAGCCGGGGTCATGAGCCAGGCGCCGCCGCCTCGAGATAATAGCCGATGCCGCGTGCGGTCTTGACCGTCAACCCGTGGGGCGCCAGCCGGCGGCGCAGCCGGCTGACATATTGCTCGATGGCGTTGGCGGACAGGTCGTCCCCAAAGCCGGTCAGCGAGGCCACGATCGCATCTTTCGAAACCACTTTTCCGGCGCGCATGAAAAGGAGTTCCAGCAGCGCGACCTCACGGGCGGGGATATCGAGCGGCACGCCATGACTGGAAAAGGTGCGGGAGGGGAGATCGAGCGTCACGCCGCCATATTGCACGACCGAGCTTCGGAGCCATGCCTGACGCCGCAGCAGGACGCGGATACGCGCCTCGAACTCGGAAATGTCGAAAGGCTTGATCATGTAATCGTCGGCGCCGAGATCGAGGCCTTTCACCCGCTCTTCCGGCGTGCCCCTGGCGGTCAGGATCATCACCGCCGCCTTGTTCTGCCGCGCCCGCATGGACCGCAGGACATCAAGCCCGTCCATTTCGGGGAGGTTGAGATCGAGGATGACCAGATCGTAGGCTTCGGCCGCGGCAACCGCCTCGGCCGAAGCGCCATCAGCCACGGCATCGACCACATAGCCGCTGCCGCGCAGGATCGTCGTCAGGCCCTCGGCCAGCGCCTGATTGTCCTCGACCAGAAGGATGCGCACGAAATCTCCCCGCTTCGGCGCCGATTATAGACGCCGGGACAGGGAGATGTCACGGAGGATGGTTGTTACCGGCGGCCGAGATAATCCATCTTGCCGACCGGCACGCCCTTGTGGCGCAGGATGGCGTATGCCGTCGTCACATGGAAGAAGAAGTTCGGGATCGCGAAATTGAGGATATAGCTCTTGCCCGTGAACTCGACGGGACCATTGTGGGTCTTGAGCACGACCTCCGTTTCCTCCTTGCCGTCCATGGCATTCTGCGGAATGGATTTCAGCAGCGCGACGGTCTTTTCGATGCGGGCATACAGCTCCGAGAAGCTGGTTTCGTCATCGGCCATCGGCACGTTTTCGATTCCCRCCACCCGAACGGCGGCGAATTTGGCGGTATCGCTGGCTCGCTGGATCTGACCCGTCAGCGGATACATGTCCTCGATCAGTCGGGCTTCCAGAAGTTCCTTGTGGGCCATTCCCTTCTCGTCGGCAAAGGCTTCTCCCTTTCTCAGTATTTCCGTGAGATTGCCGAAGGTACGGATGAAGACCGGAATGCTGACATCATAGAGGGAGAGCGACATGGACATGACCTTTTGCGTGGAATGCGCGACGCGCATCTGTGACGGCCAAGAGGTAGTGGCGGCGTGAAATTCCGCAAGTCTTCCGCAGCGTCGTTGGCTCATTTATGCCTGCACGGTGAGGATGCCTGTCGGTTGCCCTTGCTTGTTTCCCGTATTTCCCTCAGGCATTCTTGCCGGATGACACGCATTTTCCAGCTCCTGCTCGGCCTGGCGCTGCTGCCGGATATCGCGGCGGCGGATACGACCTTCTATCCAGCCCCTTCGGCAAAGGCCGATGCGCCTGTGCTGGTGGTCTATTCATCGCTCGACGAGCCTCTTGCCAAACCGATGATCGCCGGCTTCCAGGCCGTCAATCCGGATGTCGCCGTCCGCTATGAGGATATGCTGACCGGCGAAGTCTACGACCGCATCGTCAGGGAAACCGATGCCGGGCAGAAGACCGCCGACTTCGCCTTCTCCTCCGCCATGGATCTGCAGGTGAAGCTTGCCAACGACGGCTATGCGCAGCCGAGCGACCTGCCGATGAGCGAACAATGGCCGAGCTGGGCGAACTGGCGCAACACGGCCTATGCACTGACCTTCGAGCCGGCGGTCTTCGTCTACCATAAGCCGAGTTTCCGGGATGAGCCGCCGCCGGCGACACGCGCCGAGTTCGTGAACTATCTCAAGAAGAAGGGCGACGCCGTTTACGGCCGGATCGGCACCTATGACATCGAACGTTCGGGCGTCGGCTTTCTCTTCATGGCGCGCGACCAGGAGCAGTTCGGCGATATCTGGTCGGTGATCCAGGCCATGGGGGCTGCCGGCGTCAAGCTCTATTCCACCAGCCAGGCGATCGTGGAGCGCGTCGCCGACGGTCGGTTCGTGCTCGGCTACAATATTCTCGGCTCCTATGCGGCCGACTGGGCCTCCCGGCATCCGGATGTCGGCATCGTGCTGCCGAAGGACTATACGGTGGTTATGTCCCGGATCGGGCTGGTGCCGCATGCAGCCGCTTCCCCGGAGCTTGGCAAGCGCTATCTCGAATTCTTCATGTCGAAGGGCGGGCAGACGATCATGGCGCGCGAGTTGCAGATTCCGGCCGTCAGCCCGGAGGTAGCCGGCAACAATACCGCCACCACGCTGCGGGAAATGCTGGGCGGCCAATTGAAGCCTGTTCCGGTCAGCCTTGGACTGATGGTCTATCTCGACCAGGTGAAGCGGGCGCGGCTGATCGATCGCTGGAACGAGGTGCTGCGGCTGCAATAGCCGGAAATTTGGCGCTTTGCGGCCGCCAGCCCTTGTCAAAATCGCCCGCCGCGAAAAATGTCAGGTAGATGTCAGCTTCATATGCTGGCTTAGGCAGATCGGCGCCCCTGTGGAGGCGGGCGATCGATTTGTGCTGGGAGGAAGAAAACAAGCGGCAAGCACCCGCCCTAAACTCTTCCCCATCATAAAAAACAGACATTGCGTCAGATTTTGGACGCCTATTGGAGGATCGACCCTTGAAACACGTATTTCTTGCTTCCCTTCTTGCCGGCGCGCTCGCCCTTCCGGCCTATGCCGCCGACTATAYGATCATGGCGCCTGCCGCCCCCGGCGGTGGCTGGGATCAGACGGCCCGCTCGTTGCAGACCGCTCTCCAGGAGGAAGGCATCTCCGGCAATGTGCAGGTGATCAACGTACCCGGCGCCGGCGGCACTATCGGCCTTGCCCAGTTCGCTAGCCAGCAGAAGGGCAACCCGAACGCCCTTATCGTTGGCGGTTATGTGATGGTCGGCGCCATCCTGACCAACAATTCGCCAGTAACTCTGAAGGACGTGACGCCGATCGCGCGCCTCACCGGGGAATACGAAGCAATCGTCGTTCCGGCGTCGTCGGATATCGAGAACATCGGTCAGCTCATCGACAAGCTGAAAGCAGATCCGGGCTCGGTTTCCTGGGGCGGCGGCTCGGCCGGCGGCACGGACCATATCGCAGTCGGCCTGCTCGCGAAGGCTGCCGGGGTCGATCCGACCAAGATCAATTACATTGCTTATTCCGGCGGCGGCGAAGCCCTTGCGGCCATTCTCGGTTCCCAGGTAACCGCCGGCATATCGAGCTATGGCGAGTTCGAATCCCAGGTGAAGGCCGGCACGCTGCGTCTGCTCGCCCTTTCCAGCGAGGAGCGCGTGGAAGGTATCGACGCCCCAACGCTGAAGGAATCGGGTTATGACGTCGTGCTGCAGAACTGGCGCATGGTAGCGGCCGCTCCGGGTCTTTCCGACGAGCAAAAAGCTGCCGTCCTCGCCGATGTCGACAAGCTCGCAAAGTCGAACACCTGGCAGGAAACCCTGAAGACCAAGGGCTGGGCAGACACCTATCTCGCCGGTCCGGCCTTTGAAGAGCAACTCGCCAAGGATGTTTCCGCCACGGAAACCGTGCTCAAGGACATCGGACTGGTCAAATGAGTCTCGACCGTCAGAACTCCGTCAAGGAACAGCGCCGCCCCGATAGGGCGGCGCTTGCCATTGCCGCCGTGCTCGTCGTCATCGCGGGCACTATCTTCTTCGACGTCGCCCGGCTGAAGGGCATGGCGGGCTATTCGCAGATCGGCCCGGCCACCATTCCGGACTGGATCGCCTTCGCGCTCATCGGCCTTGCGATATGGACCGTGATCGCCGCCTTCCGGCGCGACTTCCCTGAGCGCGAGCATCAGGAAATCGGTCCCGTTGTGTGGATAGTCGCCGGCCTGATTGCACAGATGCTGCTGCTTCGTACGGTCGGTTTCTCGATCGCAACCGGTGTTCTCTTCGCCATGACGGCGGCCGGATTCGGCAAGAGGAAGCTCTGGATCACACTGCCCGTGGGCATCGTCCTCTGTCTCATCATCTGGCTGATCTTCGCCGGCCTGCTGCAGCTTTCGCTGCCCGCAGGACCGCTGGAACACCTGTTTCTCTGACGACATTCCGAAAGTAAGCCCATGAGCACGTTCGAATTCCTTCTGCAGGGGCTGATGTCGGCAGCAGAGCCGATGAACCTCCTCTATGCGCTGATCGGGGTGACGCTCGGCACTGCCGTCGGCGTACTCCCCGGCATCGGGCCGGCGCTGACCGTCGCCCTTCTCCTGCCCGTCACCTACCGACTCGATCCCACCGGTTCGCTCATCATGTTCGCCGGCATCTACTACGGCGGCATGTATGGCGGATCGACCACCTCGATCCTTCTCAATACGCCCGGTGAAAGCGCCTCGATCGTCACCGCGCTGGAAGGCAACAAGATGGCCCGCAACGGGCGTGGCGGGCCGGCGCTTGCGACAGCCGCGATCGGCTCCTTCGTGGCCGGCCTCATCGCCACGCTGCTGCTTGCCTTCATCGCCCCCTATATCGTCAAGCTGGCGCTCATCTTCGGCCCGCGCGAATATTTCGCACTGATGGTGCTCGCCTTCGTGACCGTCTCCTCCGCCTTCGGAGACTCGACGCTGCGCGGACTGACATCCCTCTTCATCGGGCTTGCCTTCTCAGTCGTCGGCATCGATCAGTTGACCGGCCAGAACCGTCTTTCCTTCGGCGTTCCGGACCTGCTCGACGGCATTGAGGTCACCACCATGGCCGTTGCCATGTTCGCGATCGGCGAGACGCTCTACATTGCCGCGCAGGGCAATCGTGGACCCGAAACGGTGGAAGYGGTCAAGGGTTCGGTCTGGATGAACGCCGCAGACTGGGCGCGCTCCTGGAAGGCCTGGCTGCGGGGCACCGTGATCGGCTTCCCGATCGGCGCCATGCCGGCGGGCGGCGCCGAGATCGGTACCTTCCTCTCCTATGCGACGGAAAAACGGCTGACCAAGCATCCGGAAGAGTTCGGCAACGGCGCGATCGAGGGCGTGGCTGGTCCCGAGGCGGCAAACAACGCATCGGCCGCCGGCACGCTCGTGCCGCTCCTGACCCTCGGCCTGCCGACCACCGCGACGGCGGCGATCATGCTCGCTGGCTTCCAGCAATACGGCCTGCAGCCGGGGCCGCTTTTGTTTGCGACCAATCCGCAGCTCGTCTGGGGTCTCATCGCTTCGCTGCTCATCGCCAATCTCATGCTGCTGGTGCTGAACCTGCCGCTGATCGGCCTCTGGGTGAAGCTGCTGACGATTCCGAAGCCCTGGCTCTATGCCGGCATTCTTGTGTTCGCCACACTCGGCACGATCGGCGCCAACCCCTCGGTCTTCGAGCTCGGCATGCTGCTGACCTTCGGCCTGCTTGGCTATGTCATGCGCGTCTTCGGCTATCCGATCGCGCCAGTCGTGGTCGGCCTCATCCTCGGGCCGCTCGCCGAGCAGCAGCTACGCCGGGCGCTCGCGATCAGCCAGGGCGACGTGACGGTCCTCTTCACCTCGCCGATCGCCGCGGTGCTTTTGGCGGTCGCGGCAATCGCGCTGATCCTGCCGCTCATCCTGCGCGCGCGCGGCAAGGGCGAAGTGCTGTCGCAGATGGCGGCAAGCGAAGACTGAGTTTTCGGTTCAGTCCTCCCAGGACGGAAGGGAGCGCTGCTTCGGCTGCGCTCCCTTTTTTGACTCCAGTGCCGGTGAAATGTGCTTTGTGGCGAAAAAATGGCCGTCTTTTTCTTGCCATAAATACAAACGGCATTATGTCCGGATAATCGACCTTCCGAAACAGTCGCTATCTGCCGGTTTTTTGAGCTTTCCGGGACATGACGGCCGCTTCCGCCAAGGTCGAATATTCGGCCGTTCGGCCATTCTTTTTGAGTCCTTTCCGGTCCGCTTCGCCTTCCCGGGCCAACACCTGCAAACAGGAATCGCTATGTCCTTAAATTCCTTGTCTACAGACAGCGCCCGATCCGGCGGCTGGCTGCTCAAGATCGTCGGTGTACTTGTCGTTCTCGGCGGCCTGCCTCTGCTGGCGGGCGGTATTCAACTCATTACCCTTGATGGCTCCTGGTACTACGCGCTTGCCGGCGCCGCGCTCCTTCTCGTCGGCATTCTCTTCTTTCTGCGACGCAAGGCCGGCGTCTGGCTCTTCGCCCTCCTCTATATCGCCACTATCGCCTGGGCCTTCTGGGAAGTCGGCGGCCTGGATTTCTGGCCACTCGTGCCCCGCATTGTCGCGCCCACGGTCCTTGCGATCATCGTCGCTCTGGTTGCGCCCCTCTTCCCGACCGGCCAGGCCTCATCGAAAGCAGCGGCCTTCGGCATTGCCGCATTCCTGGCGCTCGGTCTCGCCTGCGTTGGCTATCTGGCCTTCCAACCACAGCATCTGATCCGCAACGAAGTCGCGGAGGCTCCCGCGCCGCAAGGCGAGGCGGCCACGGATGCCGCTTCCGATTGGCGCCATTACGGCCGCACCCCTCACGGCACGCGTTACGCACCTATCGACCAGATCAACCGCGACAATGTGCAGAATCTGGAGGTCGCCTGGACCTTCCGGACGGGAGATCCCGCAGAAAAAGGCGCCGAGGACCAGAACACGCCCCTGCAGGTGGGCGACACCATCTACCACTGCACGACACACAACATCGTCCACGCCCTCAACGCGGAAACCGGCGAGGTCCGCTGGAAGTTCGATCCGCAGGCGAAGTCTCCGGTATGGCAGCGTTGCCGCGGCGTGAGCTACTACGAGCCGCCTGTCGTTGCAGCCGCACAGCCGGCGGAACCCGCACCGGTAGCGCCGCCGGCTGAACCGATCGATCCGACGGCTCCCGCGCTTGCGGCGCCCACGATCGAGGAGCCGGAAGAACAGGCGGCTCCCGTCGCACCCGCAGCACCGCTCGCGCCCGCCCAGTGCGCCGCGCGCATCGTGATGACGACCATCGACGCCCGGCTGATCGAGCTCGACGCCAAGACCGGCGAGCTCTGCGCCGAGTTCGGCAATGGCGGCACGGTCAACCTTCGCGACGGAATGGGCGAGGTGAAGGACGGCTTCTACTTCCAGACCTCCGCTCCGACAGTGATGCGCGATCTCGTGCTTGTCGGCGGCTGGGTCTGGGACAACCGCGAGGTTAACGAGCCTTCCGGCGCCGTGCGCGCGTTCGATGCCCGGACCGGCGAACTCGTCTGGGCCTGGGACCTGGGCAACCCGAACATCACCCGGCTTCCGCCCGAGGGCGAAAGCTATACCCGCGGCACTCCGAACGTCTGGTCGACGCCAGCCTTCGACGACGAACTCGGCCTCGTCTACCTGCCGACCGGCAACGCAACGCCGGACTTTTTCGGCGCGCATCGCTCGGAAGCGGCCGAGCAATATTCAGCATCCGTCGTCGCGCTCGATATCGCAACCGGTCGCGAGCGCTGGAAATTCCAGACCGTCCACCACGACATCTGGGATTACGACGTTCCCTCGCAGCCGGCCCTCTATGACGTTCCGGACGGGAAGGGCCGCACGCAGCCGGCGCTGATCCAGATCACCAAGCGCGGCCAGATCTTCATGCTGAACCGGCAGACCGGCGAGCCGATCGCGACGGTGGAGGAAAAGCCGGTACCGCAGACGGGCGGCGTTCCGGAGGACTGGGTCTCGAAGACGCAGCCCTATTCGACCGGCATGCCGTCGATCGGCACCGAGYCGTTCACCGAAGCCCGGATGTGGGGAGCGACCCCGTGGGACCAGCTCTATTGCCGCATCGAGTTCAAGAAGATGCGCTACGAGGGCGAATTCACGCCGCCGGGAACCGACGTCTCGCTCATCATGCCGGGCTATTACGGCGGCATGAACTGGGGATCGGCGTCGATCGACGAGGCGAATGCCATGCTGATCGTCAACGATATCCGCATGCCGCAATTCGTGCAGCTGATCCCGCAGAGCGAGGTCGAAGGCCGCGGCGGCGCTGCCGCCCATGATGGCCTGTCGAGCCAGACGGGCACGCCCTACGCAGCCTGGAAGAACGGCTTCATGTCGCCGCTCGGCGTGCCCTGCCACCAGCCGCCCTACGGCACCATTTCCGGCATCGACCTAAAGACGCGCCGGCTCGTCTGGCAGGTCCCGTCCGGCACGCTGCAGGATACGGGACCCCTAGGAATAAAGACCGGCCTGCAGATCCCGGTCGGCATGCCTTCGCTCGGCGGGCCAACCACCACCGCAGGCGGCATCGTCTTCTATGCCGGCACGCAGGACTATTACCTGCGGGCGCTCGACGTGCGCACCGGCGAGGAGCTCTGGAAAGGGCGTCTTCCGGTCGGCGTCCAGGCAACCCCGATGACCTATGTCTCGCCGGAAAGCGGGCGCCAGTTCGTCGTGGTTTCTGCAGGCGGCGCGCGCCAGTCACCCGATCGCGGCGACTACATCATCGCCTTCAGCCTTCCGAAACAGTAAGGCGAAGACGAAATAAAAGGGGCGGCCCACGGAGCCGCCCCTTTCAATTTTCCGGTTCGAGAAGCTTCAATGCCCGAAGACCGACCAGCCCGTTCTTGACGCCAGCATCTCCAAAGCAAGCGAGCCAAGCAGCGAATTGCCGTTGTGATTGAGCCCCGGCGACCAGACGGCGACGGACGCCTTGCCCGGCGCGACGGCGAGGATGCCGCCGCYGACCCCGCTTTTTCCCGGCAGGCCGACCCGGTAGGCGAAATCCCCCGAACCGTCGTAGTGGCCGCAGGTCAACATCAGCGCGTTGATGCGCCGCGCCCGCTGCCTGGAGACGACCGTATGGCCGCTCAAGGGATTGGAGCCCGCAGCCGCTAGAAACAGGCCCGAGCGGGCAAGCTGGGTGCAGGTCATGGCAAGCGCGCAATGGTGGAAATAGACGCCGAGCACATGCTCGACCGGATGATCGAGCTTTCCGAAGGAGCGCATGAAGTTGGCAAGAGCGAAGTTGCGGTAACCCGTCGCCTGTTCCGATTTCGCGACGGCCGGATCGATGGCAATGGTCTCGTCGTCGGCAAGGTATTGCACGAAACGGACGATTTCGCCGATCGCCTCACGCGGCGTGTGGCCCGCCAGAACGAGATCGCTGATGGCGATAGCACCGGCATTGATGAAGGGGTTACGCGGTTTGCCTTCCTCATGCTCCAGCTGGACGATCGAATTGAAGGCCGACCCCGAAGGCTCGCGCCCGACGCGGTTCCAGGTCGTCTCCCCATGCTTGCCGAGCGCCAGCGTCAGCGTGAAGACCTTCGATATGCTCTGGATCGAAAACGGCTCGTCGCAATCGCCGGCTTTGTAAACCTCACCGTCGACGCCGATGACGRCCAGGCCGAACTTCTTCGGATCGATGCGCGCGAGCTGGGGGATATAGTCCGCGACCTTGCCCTCGCCGAGCCGAGGGGTCAGCTTCTCGTGAATCTCGTCGACGATAGCCTGCAGGTCCGCCATATCCGCTCCTGRTTTCGATGGGTCCCCGGCCTACTCGAAGGCAGCGCCGGAAAGATGATTGCTGGCGGAGGTCTTCACCGCGCCGATCTCGGACCACAGTGAGGTGATCGTCGCCGGATCCACATCCGCCATGATGTCGCGCAGCCAGCCCTCATGGGCCGCCGCCATCGTTTCGAAGAATTCGGTGCCCGCCGGAGTGAGCCGCGCGACCGTTACCCGCCGATCGCCATCCGGCGTGACCCGCTGCACGAAGCCATCCGCCTCCAGCCGCTCGACCAGGCCAGTGACATTGCCGTTCGTGACCATGGTGCGCCTGGAAAGCTCGCCGAGCCGCAAGCCATCCGGTTCCCGATAGAGCTGCGCCATCAGGTCGAACTGCGGCAGCGTGGCGCCGAACTCGGCACGCAACCGACGGCGGATTTCGGAGGTGATCAGCTTGGTGGTGGAGAGCATGCGCAGCCATAGCCGGGTCTCGGGCTTGTTGCGCCCACTCGGTCCATGAACGATCATTTCCAGATCGGCGCTTGCCGTTTCCACTTCTGCCGTTTCCACCAATTTTTCCTCCGCTCTTGTTTCAGAACTACGGGCCGATATTTCAAATGTCAAAGGCCCAATTACGGGCCTACGCAAGCCCTTGACGCATCGCCTCACATCCATATAGTTTAAACTTAAAATAATATAAGATCGGTGGAACGTCAGGAGGAATCTGGTTCATGCGAATCGTCTGCATCGGCGGTGGTCCCGCTGGCCTCTATTTCGCGCTGCTGATGAAGAAACAGCATCCCGAGCATCGCATTTCCGTGGTCGAGCGCAACCGGCTCTACGATACCTTCGGCTGGGGCGTCGTCTTCTCCGATGCCACGATGGAATCGATGAAGACCTGGGATGTGGAAAGCGCAGCGGAGATCCAGGATGCGTTCAACCACTGGGACGATATCGAGGTGGTCTTCAAGGGCACCCGTCAGCGAACCACCGGCCACGGTTTCGTCGGGATCGGCCGCAAGAAACTCTTGAACATCCTGCAGCGCCGCTGCGAGGCGCTCGGTGTTGAGCTCATCTTCGAGACCGAGGCCGAGAGCGACCTCGACTTTCCGGATGCCGATCTCGTCATCGCTTCCGACGGATTCAATTCCAGTATCCGCAACCGCTACCCGGAAGTCTTCCAGCCGGATCTCGTCGTGCGCCCGAACCGCTATATCTGGCTCGGCACCAACAAGCTCTTCGACGCCTTCACCTTCGATTTCCGCAAGACGAAACACGGCTGGTTCCAGGCGCATATCTACAAATTCGACGAGAACACCTCGACCTTCATCGTCGAGACGACCGAAGAAGCCTATGAAAAGCACGGGCTCGGCGAGATCGATCAGCAGGGCTCTATCGACTTCTGCCAGAACCTCTTTTCGGAAGTTCTCGAAGGCGCCTCGCTGATGACCAATGCTCGGCATCTGCGCGGCAGCGCCTGGCTCAACTTCAACCGGCTGATCTGCGGCAAGTGGAGCCATTTCAACGGCAAGTCCCATGTGGTGCTTATGGGCGACGCCGCCCATACCGCACATTTCGCGATCGGTTCCGGCACCAAGCTCGCGATCGACGATGCCATCGAGCTTACCCGGCAGTTCGACCTGCGGGGGCACGACAGGAAGAATATTCCGGCCGTCCTGCAAACCTATGAGGAAATCCGCCGCGTCGACGTCGCCCGCATCCAGAACGCGGCGCGCAACGCCATGGAATGGTTCGAGGTGGTGGGCCACCGCTATGCGGATACGCTGCCTCCCGAACAGTTCATGTATTCCATGCTGACACGCTCGCAGCGCATCAGCCACGAGAACCTGAGGCTTCGCGACAAGGCCTGGCTCGAAGGCTATGAACGCTGGTTCGCCGAACAATCCGGCATCGAGACCGGTTCGAACGGCCGCGTGCTCCCGCCGATGTTCACCCCCTATTCGGTGCGCGGCGTCGAGCTTTCGAACCGCATCGTGATGTCGCCCATGGCTATGTATTCCGCCAGGGACGGACTGATGGACGATTTCCATCTCGTGCATCTCGGCTCGCGGGCACTCGGCGGCGCCGGCCTCGTCTTTGCCGAAATGACTTGTGTTTCGCCGGATGCCCGTATCACGCCCGGCTGCCTCGGGCTCTGGAACCAGGAACAGGCAGCAGGATGGAAGCGCTTCGTCACGTTCGTGCATGAGAACAGCGCGGCCAAGGTCGGCATCCAGCTTGGCCATGCCGGGCGCAAGGGCGCGACCAAAGTCGCGTGGGAAGGTATCGATCAGCCCCTGCCCGAGGGCGGGTGGCCGCTCCTTTCAGCCTCCGCCATCCCCTACCTGCCGCATAGCCAGCTCCCCAGGGCGATGGATCGGGATGACATGGACCGGGTGAAGGCGGATTTCGTGCGTTCAGCCGAGCTTGCGATCACCACCGGCGCCGACTGGCTAGAGCTGCACTGTGCCCATGGCTACCTGCTGTCGAGCTTCCTTTCGCCGCTGACGAACCTGCGCGAGGACGATTATGGCGGCAGCCATGAGAACCGGGCGCGCTTTCCGCTGGAGGTGTTTAGGGCGATCCGCGCCGTCTGGCCGGACGACAAGCCAATCTCGGTACGCCTTTCCTGCCACGACTGGTTCGAGGGCGGCAATACGCCGGAGGACGCAACGATCTTTGCGCGCATGTTCAAGGAGGCCGGCGCCGATCTGATCGACTGCTCATCCGGGCAGGTGTGGAAGGAGGAAAAGCCGGTCTATGGCCGTCTTTTCCAGACACCTTTCTCCGACAAGATCCGCAACGAGATCGGCATTCCGACCATTGCCGTCGGCGCAATTTCGGAAGCGGACCATGCGAACTCGATTATCGCCGCCGGCCGCGCCGATCTCTGCGCCGTCGCCCGGCCGCATCTCGCCGATCCCGCTTGGGTGCTGCACGAGGCGGCAAAGATCGGCCTCACGAACATTGCTTGGCCGAAGCAATATTACTCGGGCAAGGCGCAATACGAGACCAATCTCGCCCGCGCAGCGGCGGCAAAGTGAGGGAGGCTGCCATGACAGCATCCGGCAAGCTTGCCAATCGTCATGCCCTCGTCACCGGCGCCGGCGGTGGCATCGGTGTCGCGATCGCAACCGCACTGGTCGCAGCCGGCGCCCGCGTGACACTGGCCGGAAGGCGGCCGGAGCCGCTGGAAAAGCTTGCAAGCCTGCTCGGAGCCGACAAGGTGTGCATTGCCGACGGCTTCGACGTCGCCGACCCGATCGCCATCGATAACGGGCTCAAGAATGCCCATGCCTGCTTCGGGCCGGTCGACATTCTTGTCAACAATGCCGGCGAAGCGCCGAGCGCGCCTTTCGAAAAGACCTCGCTCGACACCTGGAATCGGGTGCTCGCCATCGATCTTACCGGGGTGTTCCTGGTGACCAGGGCCCTGCTGCCCGATCTCAAGGTTTACGGCGAGGGCGCGCGCATCATCAACATCGCTTCGACGGCCGGGCTCACCGGCTATCCCTACGTTTCAGCCTATACCGCGGCAAAGCATGGAGTCGTTGGCCTTACCCGTTCCCTGGCGCGGGAGTTGGCAAAGACAGGCATCACGGTGAACGCTGTCTGCCCCGGCTTCACCGACACGCCGCTGATCGCCCGATCAATCGACACGATCACCGCGAAGACAGGGCGGAGCGCCGAGGAGACGATGCAGGAATTCACCAAGGGCAATCCGCAGGGGCGGCTCGTCAGACCGGAGGAGGTGGCCGACGCCGTTCTGTGGCTCGCATCCCCAACAGCGGCATCGATCAACGGCCAGGCAATCGCGATCGCCGGCGGGGAGGTATTGGCAGGATGAACGAGACTTCGATGGCAGGGCATCTGCGGCCCTTCAAGGGCTATCAGGCAAAGCATTTTCTCTGGCAGGTGAGCGATGACGGTCGCGTGGCGACCATCCGCCTCAACCGGCCGGAGCGCAAGAACCCGCTGACCTTCGAGAGCTATGCGGAGCTGCGCGACCTTTTTCGCGATCTCGCCTATGCTTCGGAYATCCGGGCCGTGATGCTGACGGGCGCGGGAGGCAATTTCTCCTCCGGCGGGGACGTATTCGAGATCATCGAGCCGCTGACGAAGATGGCTATGCCGGACCTCCTTGCGTTCACGCGAATGACCGGCGATCTCGTCAAGGCGATGCGCAAGTGCCCACAGCCGATCATCGCCGCCGTGGACGGCATCTGCGCGGGTGCCGGCGCGATCCTCGCCATGGCTTCCGACATGCGGCTGGCGACGCCGGAAGCGAAGACCGCCTTCCTCTTTACCCGGGTCGGACTTGCCGGAGCGGATATGGGCGCCTGCGGTATCCTGCCCCGCATCATCGGGCAGGGGCGCGCCGCCGAACTGCTCTTCACCGGCCGCTCGATGAGCGCTGCGGAGGGCCAAGCCTGGGGGTTCTACAATGCGCTCCACTCCGCCGAAAGCCTTGAAGCGGAGGCGCTGAAGCTCGCCCATTCGCTGGCGGATGGACCGTGGTTCGCGCACACGATGACCAAGACCATGCTGAACCAGGAATGGGCGATGGGCATAGACGAGATGATCGAGTCGGAAGCGCAGGCGCAGGCGATCTGCATGGCAACCAAGGATTTCCGCCGCGCTTTCGAGGCCTTTGCCGAGAAGCGCAAGCCGATATTCGAGGGCGACTGATGGCGGCTCTCACCAATATCAAAGGGCCCGACCGGGAGTTTCTCGACTGGCCGTTTTTCGACAAAAGCCACAAGGCGCTCGCGGAGAAACTCGACCATTTTACCGCTTCGGGTGCGCTTTCCGGCATCGACCATCTGGACGTGGATACAGCTTGCCGCAAGATCGTCCGGACGCTCGGCGACGCCGGATTGCTGCATGCGGCGACCGGTACCGGCGGAGAGCGCCCAATCGATTCGCGCGCAGCCTGCCTGACCCGCGAAACGCTCGCCTGGCATGACGGACTTGCCGACTTCGCCTTTGCCATGCAAGGACTCGGAACCGGGGCTATCGGACTTTCGGGCTCGGAAGAACTACGACGCACGGTGCTGCCGAAGGCACGCTCCGGCGAATGGCTTTCGGCGTTCGCGCTTTCCGAAAAGGATGCCGGCTCCGATGTGGCGGCTATGAGCTGCGCCGCCCGAGAGGAGGGTGACCACTATGTCCTGGACGGCGAAAAGACCTGGATTTCCAATGGCGGCATTGCCGACGTCTATACGGTCTTTGCCCGGACCGGAGAAGCGCCGGGCACGCGCGGCATCTCCGCCTTCGTCGTCTTCGCCGACGATCCGGGCTTTTCCATCGCCGAACGGATCGAGGTGATCGCCCCGCATCCGCTCGCGACCATTCGGTTCGAGAACTGCCGCATTCCGGCTTCTCGCCTGCTCGGCACCCCCGGCGAGGGGTTCAAGATCGCTATGCGTACGCTCGACATTTTTCGTGCTTCCGTCGCGGCCGCAGCGCTCGGCTTTGCCAAGCGCGCATTGGACGAGGCCTTGGCTCACGCGAAAGCCCGGCCGATATTCGGCGCTCATCTTGCCGACCTGCAGCTCACCCAGGCCGCCTTCGGCGATATGGCGGCCGGAATCGATGCGGCCGCACTTCTCACCTATCGCGCCGCCTGGCGCCGCGACGTGCAAAACCTGCCGACCACAAAGGAAGCCGCCATGGCCAAGATGGCTGCCACAGAAACCGCCCAGAGCGTCATCGACCGAGCCGTGCAGATCTTCGGCGGGCGCGGCGTGAAGAGCGGCGAAATTACCGAGAAGCTTTATCGCGAGATCCGGGCTCTGCGCATCTACGAAGGTGCGACGGAGGTCCAGAAACTCATCATTGCGCGCGAACTCCTGAAGTCCGCGCCTCCGGAGAAGACGAATGCATGACATCCTGCAGCCGGAAGGCTGGGCGAAACCGGTCGGCTATGCCAATGGCATGGCCGCAAGGGGGCGGCAGATTTATGTGGGCGGACAGATCGGCTGGAACGGCCAGTGCCGGTTCGAGACCGACGATTTCGTGGAGCAGGTGCGCCAGACGCTGAAGAACGTGGTTGCCGTGCTCTCCGAAGCCGGTGCACGGCCGGAGCATGTGACCTCCATGACCTGGTACTTTACCGACAAGGCGGAATATGTCGAAAATCTCAAGGGCATCGGCAAGGTCTATCGCGAGGTGATGGGCCGGCATTTTCCCGCCATGGCGGCGATGCAGGTGATGGCACTGGTGGAGGATCGCGCCAAGATCGAGATTCAGGCAATCGCCGTGATCCCGGAGTGAGCCGATGAATGAACGGCTTCAGTTCTCCGACAGCGTCTCGGCCGAGCTTCGGAAAGGCGTCCTCATCGTCACGATCGACAATCCGCCGGTCAACGCGACATCAATCAGCGTGCGGCAAGGGCTTGCCGCGGCACTCGCCCATGCGGAGATAACGGACGATGTTCAAGGTCTTGTGCTGACAGGCGCGGGCAAGACCTTCATCGGCGGCGCCGATATCAAGGAATTCGGCCAGGCACCGGTGGAGCCCATTCTGCCGGTAGTGATCGAGGCCATCGAAGCCTTGGCGAAGCCAGTGGTCGCCGCAATCAATGGTGCGGCCCTCGGCGGAGGGCTGGAGGTGGCGCTCGCCTGCCACTGCCGGATTGCATCGCCACCCGCCCAAATGGGCCTGCCGGAGGTCAAACTCGGCATCGTGCCGGGAGCCAGCGGCACGCAGCGCCTGCCGCGTCTTACTGGCATTCCGGCGGCCATCGATCTCATAGCCTCCGGACGGGTAGTGAAGGCGCAGGAAGCGCTGGCACTCGGTATTCTCGATGAGATCGCCCAGGGCGACCTCGTGGAAGCTGCGATCTCCGGAGTGAACCGGTTTGCCGGCAAGCCGCTCCGCCGCACCGGCACGTTGACGATCGCCTCAGCCGATCCCGCTGAAATCGAAAAAACGTCAGCCAAGATTCTCGGCAAAGTACGCGGGCAGAAAGCGCCGGCCGAGGTGATCCGCCTTGTGGGGTCCGCCACTCGCCCGTTGATGGAAGGACTGGCGGACGAACGCGCCACCTTCCTGACACTCAAGGACAGCGATGAAGCCGCAGCCCTCAGGCATGTCTTTTTTGCCGAGCGAGAAGCTTCCAAAGTACCCGGTTTGGAAGGCGTCGAGCCTCGCCCGGTCAGTACCGTCGGCATCTGTGGGCTGGGCCTGATGGGCAGCGGGATCGCGGTTGCGGCACTGGGAGTCGGCTATTCGGTAGTCGGTCTTGACCAGACGGCTGAGGCTGTCGAAAAGGGCCGGGAACGTATCATCGGCCTGCTGGAGCGGACGAAAACCTCCGGGCGACTGGATCAAGCGGCTTTCGATGCTCAGGTCGCACGGCTTTCGGTGACGGCATCGGATGCCGATCTGGCTCCCTGCGACCTTGTGATCGAAGCCGTGTTCGACGATCTTTCCGTCAAAACGGAGCTCTTCCAGCAGCTCGACAAGGTCGTCCGCCCGGATGCGGTGCTTGCGACCAATACCAGCTATCTGAACCCGGACGAGATTGCCGGCGCGACCGCCCATCCGGAACGCGTGATCGGTCTGCACTTCTTCTCTCCGGCACATGTCATRCGGCTTGTGGAGGTGGTGCACTGCGGCAGAACCGCGCCGGATGTGCTTGCAACAGGGCTCGCATTTGCCAAGCGGTTGCGCAAACTGCCGGTGGTCACCGGTGTAACGGAAGGCTTTATCGGCAACCGCATCTTCTCCGCCTATCGACGGGAAGCGGAATTCCTGCTGGAAGACGGCGCCCTGCCTCACGAGATCGACGCGGCGCTGGAAAGCTACGGCTTCCCCATGGGGCTTTTCGCCGTCTATGACATGGCGGGGTTGGAAATTGCCTGGGCACGGCGAAAACGCCTTGCCGCAAGCCGCGATCCCAATGACCGCTACGTAGAAATCGCCGACAGGCTGTGCGAAGCCGGGCGTCTCGGCCAGAAGGCCGGGTGCGGCTGGTATGCCTATCACGATGGCAAGCGATCGATCGACCCGGAAGTGACGGCGATCATCGGAGCGTGCCGCGAGAAAAAGGGTATAGCGCCACGGAAGTTCTCGACCGAGGATATTATTAGCCGGCTTCTGAATGCCATGGCAACGGAGGGTGAAGTACTTCTCGCCGAGGGCATAGCCGCCCGCGCAAGCGATATCGATCTGGTGATGATCAACGGCTACGGCTTTCCGGCACACAAAGGCGGGCCGATGTTCGCCATGGCTCAGACGCCGAGATAGCGATCCTGCAAATCGGTGGAAAGCTCTGCGGGCACGCCTGCCCATACGCTGCGGCCGTTTTCCAGGATGATGCAGCGGTCGGCGACCGGGAGAAGTTCGGAAAGCGTTTTGTCGACCACCAGGATCGCGAGGCCTTCAGCCTTCAATCTGCGGATCGCCTTCCAGATGTCCTGCCGGATTACAGGCGCCAAGCCCTCGGTCGCCTCGTCGAGGATCAGGAGGCGCGGGTTGGTCATCAAAGCCCGGCCGATCGCCAGCATCTGCTGTTCGCCGCCGGAAAGGGAGCGCGCCATTTGGGCATGCCGCTCCTCAAGCCGCGGAAAAAGCGCGTTGACGCGGGCGAGAGTCCATTCACCCGGCCGCGCCGCAGCGACGAGGTTCTCGTGCACGGTCAGGTTCGGGAAGCAGCGGCGGCCTTCCGGCACGAGGCCGATGCCGAGCTTCGCCACCTGATGCGGCGGCTTGCCCTTCGTATCCACGCCGCCGAGCTTTACCTGGCCGGCGCGTGGCGGGTTGAGATTGCAGATAGCACGGATGGTTGTGGTCTTGCCCATGCCGTTGCGGCCCATCAGGGCCACGGCCTCGCCTTCACCAACGGAAAGATCGACCCCAAAAAGCGCCTGGCTCGCACCATAGAAGGCTTCGATCTTCTCGACATCGAGCAGCATCAGACGTGATCTCCGAGATAGGCGGTGCGAACGGCCGGATCGCGGCGGATCTCCTCCACAGTGCCGGTCGCTATGATGCGGCCGTAGACGAGCACGGAGATGCGGTCGGCAAGCGCGAAAACCGCATCCATGTCGTGCTCGACCAGAAGGATCGACGCCTCCTGCCTCAGCGTATCGAGAAAGCGGGTGAGCGACTTCGAACCTYCCGGTCCCATGCCAGCCATCGGCTCATCGAGCAGGAAGGCTTTTGCCCGAAGCGCCAGGGCGATGGCTATCTCGAGTTGCCGGCGCTCGCCATGGGAAAGCTCAGCGGCCGGCACGCGTGCGCGTTCCGCAAGTCCTACACGCTCCAGCATGGCCATGGCGGCATCGATGAGCGAAGTATCGCGCATCACCGGCCTGAAGAAGCGGAAGCTCGAACCCTCCCTCGCCTGCACCGCCAGCATGACGTTGCGAAGCGCGGAAAACTCCGGCGCCAGCGAGGAAACCTGGAAGGTACGGCCGAGGCCAAGCCGCGCGCGCTCGGCAACCGAGAGACTACCGATATCCTGTCCCGCTAAGCGGATCGTACCGATATCCTGACGCAGCGTTCCGCAGATCTGGTGGATGAGGGTGGATTTGCCCGCGCCATTGGGGCCGATCAAGGCGTGAATCTCGCCAAGGCGGAGATCGAGCGTCACGCCATCGGTGGCGCGCAGCGCACCGAAGCTTTTCACCAGCCCGGAGATTTCAAGAACCGGATCAGCCATGTTTGGCCCTCCCCGCAAGAAATCCCAGCAATCCGCCACGCGCGAAAAGTACCACACCGAGCAGGATCAGCCCGAGGAAGAACTGCCAGCGCTCCGTTATCCCGCCGAGCGCATACTCGAAGATGACGTAGAGCATTGCACCAGCGAGCGGGCCAAAGAGCCGCCCGACGCCGCCGAGGATGATCAGCACGATCAGCTCGCCCGACATATGCCAGGAGAGCATGGAGGGACTGACGAAGCGGTTGAGATCGGCAAACAGAGCACCCGCCAATCCGGTTACGGCTGCCGAAATGGCAAAGGCCGTCAGCCGGATGCGGAAGGGTGCGATGCCGACGGTCGCCACCCGCACCTCGTTCTGCCGCGCCGCCTGCAGGGCGGAGCCGAAGCGCGAGGCGCGGATCAGCGCAAAGAGACCAATCGCAGCGATAAGCACCAGGTAGCAGATCAGCAAGAAATTGAGTGGCCGCATGGTGTTGACGCCCGGAAACTGGTTCCGGACGAGGATCGACAGTCCGTCCTCGCCGCCATAGGCCGGCCAGGAGATCGCGAAGTAATAGACCATCTGCGCGAAGGCGAGCGTGATCATGATGAAGTAGACGCCGGATGTGCGCAGGCTGATTGCACCGATCGCCAGTCCGACCAGGCCCGCAACAACAACCGCCACCAACCAGACCACCAGCATCTGGTTCGTGCCGGGTAGCCCGAAGACGAGCGGATCCCCCGAAAAGCCATGGGTCGCCAGAATGCCCGCCGCATAGCCGCCGATGCCGAAGAAGGCCGCATGGCCGAAGGAGACGAGGCCGCCGAGGCCGAGTGCCAGGTTGAGGCCGGTCGCGGCAAGCGCCAGGATGGCGATGCGGGTGGCAAGCGTGATGTAGAAGTTCTGCCCCAGCGCATAGGCACCGAGCGGCACCGCCAGCAGCAGCGCAGCCAGAATCAGATTGGTGAGATTTTCGCGCGACATCATCGAGACCTCACGCATGCGCGGCCGGGAAGAGGCCGCGGGGTTTCACCGCGAGGATCAGCGCCATCACGACATAGATGAGCATCGAGGCAGCGGCACCGCCGATCATGCCGGCCTGGGCGGGCGGCACGAAGAGCGCCAGCAATTGCGGCAGCAGGAAGCGCCCCATGGTATCGGTAACGCCGACTAGCAGCGCGCCGAAAAGCGCTCCCTTGATCGAGCCTATGCCGCCGATGACGATCACCACGAAGGCGAGGATCAGCACCGGCTCGCCCATGCCGACCTGCACCGATTGCAGCGCGCCGACCATGGCGCCCGCAAGGCCCGCAAGCGCCGCGCCGAGCGCGAAAACCACAGTATAGAGCGTGCGGATATCGACGCCGAGCGCGCCGATCATCTCGCGGTCGCTTTCGCCGGCGCGGATGCGCATCCCAAGCCGCGTTTTTGAAATCAGTATATAAAGGCCGAAGGCGATAAGGGCGCCGGCGGCGATGATCGCCAGACGATAAACCGGGTATTGCAGCCCGCCCGGCAGCGGCACGGCGCCAGCCAGAAGGGGTGGAATATCGAGGTAGAGCGGAAAGGAGCCGAAGAGCCAGCGCGTGCCTTCCGAAAAGATCAGGATCAGCGCAAAGGTGGCGAGCACCTGATCGAGATGATCCCGATCATAGAGCCTGCGGATGACGAGGAGTTCGACGATGGCGCCGGCCGCAGCCGCGCAGGCGAGGCTGGCGACGAGGCCGATCCAGAAGGAACCGGTCGCCGCCGCCACCGCGGCGCAGGCGAAAGCGCCGACCATGTAAAGCGATCCGTGAGCGAGGTTGATCAGGCCCATGACGCCGAAGATCAGCGTCAGCCCGGCCGCCATGAGAAACAACATGACGCCGAGCTGCAGGCCGTTCAACAACTGCTCGAGAGCAAGTGCGAGGGTCACCAGCTGACCTTACATCTTGCAGTCTTTAGCATAGGCATCGCCATGATCGGCGAAGATCTTCTCCACCGTCTTGTTGGTGAGCACATCGCCTTCCTTCACCACTTCCGTGACATAGATGTCCTGGATCGGGTGCTGGTTGGTGTTGAACTTGAAGTTCCCGCGCGGCGATTGGATATCGGCCTTAAGGAGTTCCGCGCGGAAGGCTTCAGTGTCCTTCACATCCGCCTTGGCGGCAGCCGAGAGGATGAGCTGTGCCGCATCATAGGCCTGGACGGCATAGATCGACGGCAGACGGTTATACTCCTTCTGGAAGTCGGCAAGGAACTTCTTGCTGGCTTCGTTGTCGAAATCCGGAGCCCACTGGCCGGAGGCCTTGACGCCGAGCGCCGCATCGCCGATCGCCGGCAGCACGTCCTGGCTGAAGGAGAAGCCCGGGCCCATGACAGGAATGTTCACGCCCGACTGGGYGAACTGCTTCATGAAGGCGATGCCCATGCCGCCCGGCAGGAAGACGAAGATGCCATCGGCGCCKGAGGCGCGCATCTGGGCGATCTCCGCAGCGTAATCCGTCTGGCCGACCTGGGTATAGATCTCGCTGGCTACCTCGCCCTTGTAATAGCGCTTGAAGCCGGTCAGCGAATCCTTACCGGCCGGATAGTTCGGCGCCATGATGAACATCTTCTTGTAGCCCTTGTTGGCATATTCGCCCATGGCTTCGTGAAGATTGTCGTTCTGGTAGGCGGCGTTGAAATAGAGCGGGTTGCACTTCTCGCCGGCAAGGGCAGCCGGCGCGGCATTGGTAGAGACGTAGAGCTTGCCTTGCGCCACAGCGCTCGGTGCAACCGCCATCAGAAGGTTCGACCAGACGATGCCGGTCAGGATATCGACCTCGTCGCTCTGGATCATCTTGTCGGCGATCTGCACGGCCAGTTCCGGCTTCTGCCCATCATCCTCGGTGACGACCTCTATTTCCTTGTTACCGGAATTCTTGATCGCCAGCATGAAACCGTCGCGGGTGTCGATGCCGAGCCCGGCACCGCCGCCGGAAAGCGTAGTGATCATGCCGATCTTCAGCGGTTCGGCCATGGCAAGGCCGGAGACCCCGAGGCTCAAGGCCAGCGTGGCCACAGCAAGACTTTTCTTCATTTGATGGCTCCCAGTTGTTTTATTGTTCCCATAATTCACACTCGCCGCGAAACTTCCACCATCTCGATACCGGCTAAGATGTTTTTATTCTCAGGCCTCAGGCTCTTGCGGCCTGTTTCAGCCGAAACCTCTGGATCTTTCCCGATTCCGTCTTGGGCAAAGCATCGGTGAAGACGATGGAGCGCGGATACTTGTAGGGCGCGATCACGCTCTTCACATGCTCCTGTAAAAGTTTCACCAGCGCATCGCAGGCAGCGGAAGGATCGGCCAGCACGACATGCGCCTGAACGATCGTGCCGCGTTCCCCGTCCGGCGCGCCGATGACGGCGCATTCCAGCACGGCCTCATGCTTGAGGAGTGCCGCCTCCACTTCCGGACCGGCGATGTTGTAGCCGGCCGATATGATCATGTCGTCGGAGCGGGCGGCGAAGTGGAAATAACCGTCCTCGTCCTGGGCGAAGGAATCACCGGTCAGGTTCCAGCCGTCGCGAACATAGTCCTTCTGGCGCTCATCGGCGAGGTAACGGCAGCCGGTCGGTCCCTTGACGGCAAGCCGCCCTATCGTGCCGCGCGCAACCTCGTTCATGTCATCGTCCAGGATCACCGCTTCGAAGCCCTTGATCGGCCTGCCTGTGCAGGYGGGCTTCGCATCGCCGAGATGGTTGGAGATGAAGATGTGCAGCATTTCAGTGGAGCCGATGCCGTCGAGGATCGGCTTGCCCGTCTTCCGCGTCCACTCCTCGAAGACCGGCGCGGGAAGCGTCTCGCCGGCGGAGACGGCGATGCGCAGCGAGGAGAGATCCGCGCCCGCGTCCATGGCGGCGAGCATTGCCCGGTAGGCCGTCGGCGCGGTGAAGCTGATGGTCGCCTTATAGGTCTCAATGATCTCGATCATTTTCGGCGGGGTGGCCTGCTCCAGCAGCGTTGCCGCCGCACCGAAGCGCAAGGGGAAGATCGCAAGCCCGCCGAGCCCGAAGGTGAAGGCGAGCGGCGGCGAGCCGACGAAGACATCGTCCGGCGTGACGTTCAGCACTTCCCTGGCGTACGTATCGGCAATGATGAGAATATCCCGATGGAAATGCATGGTCGCCTTCGGCACGCCGGTGGAGCCGGAGGTGAAACCGAGCAGCGCCACATCGTCCCGTCCGGTCTTCACCGCCTCAAAGCGGACCGGCTTGTTCAGCGCCGCGCGGTCAAGTTCCGCATCATGATTGGCAGTTCCGTCGAAGCCGATGACCTGCTTCAGGAAAGCACTCTCCTTGGCTGCCGCCACCAATTCGTCCATGAGCCGCGTGTCGCAAAGCGCCATCGATATCTCTGCTTTGTCGATGACCTTGGTGAGCTCGCCGGCGCGCAGCATGGGCATGGTGTTGACCACCACCGCACCCGCCTTGGTGGCTGCAAGCCAGCAGGCCACCATGGCCGGGTTGTTGGCCGAGCGGATCAGAACGCGATTGCCAGGCTTCAGACCGTAATCCTCGACGAGCGCCCGCGCGATGCGGCTCGTCCAGTCGGAAAGCTCCTTATAGGTGCGGCGGCGGCCATTGCCGATCAGCGCCGTATGATCTCCGAAGCCGCGCTCGACCATTCGGTCCGTGAGCTCGACCGCGGCATTCAGCCATTCGGGATAGTCGAAGCCATCAAACTTGAGTTCGGGCCACTGATCCGCCGGCGGAAGATTGTCGCGCGCAAATGAATCCAGATGGCCTGTCGGTCCCAGCATCATTCATGTTCCCATTCTTTCTGATGCGGCCGGCCGATGGGAAGCTTTGCCTCCTCAAGCCCGATCGCGCGCGGCTTTTTGCCTTTTTGGTGAGAATTGCACCGCCTTCCGCGTCTGGCAAGAGAGAAATTTTAAGTTTGTAATAATTTTCGAAGCAGCGGTTTTCAGCACTTCGCGCCTTCCGTCGAGCGTGCTGCGGTGCCAGTATGCCTGACGGAGAAGACGAGGAGTACCAAGCATGCGCCACCGCATAACCGACTGGAACGATGCCTATGCCAACGGTCCGAACATTCCCGGCGGGGAGCGCTGGCCTGGGCTTTGGGTAGAGCCTGYGCGGCATTATCGCGACGTGCTGATGGATACCGGGCGCGCCAGGCTCGACATTGCTTATGGTCCGGAAGAGCGCAACCGCCTCGACCTTTTCCTTCCGGTCGGCGATCCCGTCGGCCTCGTCGTCTTCGTGCATGGCGGTTTCTGGCTGAGGCTGGACCGGAGTTACCTGTCTCATTTGGCGCGCGGGCCCGTGGAGCACGGTTACGCGGTCGCGATGCCTTCCTATACGCTCTGTCCGGATATCCGCATTTCCGGCATCACGGCCGAAATCGGCGCCGCGATTTCCGAGGCATCGGCCATCGTGGGCGGGCCGATCCGCCTCATCGGCCATTCGGCGGGCGGGCAATTGGCTACGCGAATGATATCGACAACCTCCCCGCTTGCCGAACCGGTGCTGGAACGTATCGTCAAGACGGTTTCGCTATCGGGCCTGCACGACCTGAGGCCCCTGATACACACCGGCATGAACAAGAGCCTGAAGATCGACCGGCAGGAAGCCTGGCGGGAGAGCCCGGCCCTCCTCGAGCCGCTGTCCGGCGTGCGGCTCACCTGCTGGGTCGGCGGCAGCGAGCGCTCGGAGTTCATCCGGCAAAGCGCGCTGCTTGCCAACATCTGGAAAGGACTGGGCGCGGAGACGGATTATGTGGAGGAGCCCGACAAGCATCACTTCACGATCGTCGATGGCCTGGCTGATCCGCGCCACCCGATGGTGAGCGCTCTACTGTCCTAAAGCGAAGCCGCGGCGCGGGCGGCCTGGTCATAATGGCCGGAAAGAGCTCTCAGCCGGGCTGCGACTTCCGAAAGGCTCTCGGCAGAGACCTCGGTCGCGAGCACCGAGCGGACGAGCAATGCCTCGCGTAATGATTTATATCGGACGCAGGCGTCGGCGCCCGCCTCCGTGACGCTGACCAGCTTTTCCTTGCCGCGCCGGYCGGATTTGATGAGCTTCAGGCGCTCGAGCTTTTTCAGGGCATAGGTCACGACATGGGTATCCTCGATATTCAGCACGAGGCAGATGTCGGCGAGCGTCTTGGGCTTGTTGCGGCTGTTGATGTTGTGGAGCACGAGGATATCGACCGGAGAGAGGTCCGGCACG
The DNA here is from genome assembly GCF_001854865.1 of Rhizobium sp. LCM 4573. Lineage (GTDB taxonomy): Bacteria > Pseudomonadota > Alphaproteobacteria > Rhizobiales > Rhizobiaceae > Neorhizobium. The sequence goes on from NZ_MDDW01000024.1 coordinate 72,959, forward strand.
CCGGAAGCGGCCATACACCGCACCATCCAGCGGCTGAAGGCATGGTTCAGCATGATGAGTCCAAACTCGATCTCGGACAAAGCCGGCAATGCGCCGCTCGCCAGATGTCCCGAGGACACGATCGGACCGAACTGATCCTTAGATGACATGCTTCGCCTCCCGAAAACGAGGGCGCCGCGGGCTTTCGGCCGCGGCGCCTCAAAATCACATCTTCCTGTAAGCGTCCAGAATGGCTTTGCCATCGTCGCCGGCCTTGGCGGCCCAATCCTCAGTGAGCTTGGCGCCGACTTCGGCAAGGCCGGTCTTCAGCTCTTCGCTCGGTGCGACGACCTGCATGCCGTTCTGCTTCAACGTGTCCATATAGGCGGCTGTCTTTTCCACCCCGAGACCGAAGCCGCGCGTTTCCGCTGCGGCGGCAGCGTCCGTCACGGCCTTCTGGACCGCCGGATCGAGCGCCTCGAAAGCCTCCTTGTTCACGAATACGACGTTCTTGGGGATCCAGGCCTGGGTATCATAATAGTGGGTCAGTGATTCCCAGATTTTCGAATCGACGCCGGTGGCGGAAGAGGTCATCAGGCCATCCACAACACCCGTCGCCAGCGCCTGAGGCAGCTCGGCCGCCTGGATCGTCACAGGCTGGGCATTCACCAGTTCGGCGATGCGCGCGGTGCCTACGTTATAGGCGCGCCACTTGAGGCCGGCGAGATCGGCAACCGAGTTCAGCTCCTTCTTGGTGAAGATGCCCTGCGGTGGCCAGGGCGTGGTGTAGAGCAGCTTCAGGCCCTGCTCGTCGAGCGCCTTTTCGATCGCCGGCTTGGAAGCCTCCCATAGCTTTTTCGACTGGTCGAAACTGGTGGCAAGGAAAGGCACGACATCAATGCCGAAAACCGGGTTCTCGTTCTCGTGTAGCGAAATCAGCACCTCGCCGGCCTGGGCCTGTCCGGTCTGCACGGCGCGCTTGATGTCGGGCGCCTTGAAGAGCGAGGCATTCGGGTGGACGGCGATCTTCAGGGCGCCATTGGTGGCGGCATCCACATCCGAGGCGAACTGGCTGAGGTTCTGGACATGATAGTTTGCCGGCGGATAGGCCGAGGGCAGGATCCAGGTGGTTTGCGCAAGCGCAGAGCCTGTGGCGGCGAACATCGCCGCGGTGACAAGCCCCGTTCGAACGAGGCTGGAAATCATCGGTTTCATTCTCATTCCCCTTTTCGCAAGTTAACCCGGGAAGGCCATTTTCGGCAGAACCATCACGATATCCGGGAAGACCGTGATGATGGCGACCGTCGCCACAAGCAGGAAGAAGAAGGGCAGCGAGGCGCGCGCCACCGTCAGGCTATCACGCCCGCTCATCGTCTGCAGGACGAAGAGGTTGAAGCCGACCGGCGGCGATACTTCGGCCATTTCGACGATCAGCACCAGGAAGATGCCGAACCAGATGAGATCGAAGCCCGCCTGTTGGATCATCGGCAGCACCACCACCGTCGTCAGCACGATCATCGAGAGCCCGTCGAGGGCGGCGCCCAGCAGGATGTACATGACCGTCAGCACGGCGATCAGGGCATAGGGGCTGAGATTGAAACTCTCCACCCAGGAGGCGAGCGCATTCGGAATGCCCGTATAACCCATGGCGATCGACATGAAGCCGGCACCTGTCAGGATCAGCATGATCATACAGGTAAGCCGGGTCGCGCCCATGACGCTTTCCCAGAAGGATTTCATCGTCAGCGAGCCGGACCAGGCGGCGATCGCGAGCGACCCCAGCACGCCCCAGGCGGCACACTCGGTAGCCRTCGCCCAACCGAGCAACAGGGTCGCGAAGACAAGGGCGATGAGAAGGGCGACGGGGATGAGGTTTGCGGACTCCTTCAGCTTCTCCCTGAAACTCATCTTCGGGGGCGCGGGCGGTGTCTTGTCCGGGTTCATGAGCGACCAGACGGCGATATAGCCGGAATAGAGCGCCATCACGATCAGGCTCGGCAGGAAACCCGCGAGGAATATCTGAATGATCGAGACGTTCGCCGCCACCGCGTAGACCACCATGGTGATGGACGGCGGAATGAGGATGCCGAGCGTACCCGCGCCGGCGAGCGAGCCGAGGCTCACCATCTCGTCATAGCCACGCTTCTTCAGTTCCGGCAGAGCGATCTTGGCGATCATGGCGGTGGTGGCCGCCGATGAGCCGGAGATCGAGCCGAAGAGGCCGCAGCCGAGCACGTTCACATGCATCAGCCGGCCAGGCAGCCAGCCGAGCCAGGGCGATAGGCCGCGAAACATCTCTTCCGAAAGCCGTGTCCGGAACAGGATCTCGCCCATCCAGACGAACAGGGGAAGGGCCGCCAGCGACCAGGAGGCGCTGCCGCTCCAGGAATTGGTGGCAAGCACCGCGCCGATTGGAATGCCCTGCACGAAGAGCATGGCGATCCAGCCGCAGATGAGGAGCGCAATGCCTATCCAGACACCGCCGGTCAGCAGCGCCAGCAAGGCAAACAGCACGACGCCCGCGATTTCAACGAGTTCCAGCGTTCCCATCGATCAGGCCCCGCTCTGGATGGCGCGTTCTATGACTTCCTCGGCGGTTTCCGGCTCCGGTTTCTCGTATCGCGGCATGCCGCCGAAAAGCACGTGCACAAGCTCGTCCACGAAGGCTATCGCCAGGATGACAAGCCCTCCGCAGAAGCCGAGCTGAGGGATCCACAAGGGAACTGCGATGACCCCCTGCGACAGATCGTTGAGGCGCAAGGAGGTCCGCGTCATGTCGACCGCATACCAAGCGAAATAGATGACGGCCGCGGCGCCGACTGCCAACGCGGTTACTTCCATGACCCGCCGCATCGGCCCCTTTATGCGCTCGATCAGCAGGCCGACCCGGATCRTCTCGCCGGAGCGGAACGTATGCGCAAGGCCGAGGAAGGCGGTTGCCGCCATGCACCACGAAGCGAAATCGTCGCCCGCAGGCACGTCGATCCCAAGCGGCCTGCCCGCCGATAGCGCCAGCATGATGAGAAAGATCGCAATCAGGAAAAGCCCGGCCAGCCACCCCGAAACGAGATAGAGGCCGTCGAGCGATTTTCGCAGCCATTCCGGCAGAACGCTGTGACGCGGATCAACGGAGGACATGCGACGCCCTCCCGGCACATGCACGGCAAAAGATCATGATCGGCTCCCCTCGGTTGCCGTTGTCAGGCAGGCTCTTGGCGGCCTTTGCCCGTAGTTTGGGCATGATGCTTCAATGTGCATTTTCCTGTCAACTAATCATTGACGTTTTATCGACGAACTGTTTTCGTTGGCAAAATCAGATTTCCAATAAGGGGCGGAACATGGGCAGCGGCAAGTGGGATTTCTGGATCGATCGCGGCGGCACCTTTACCGATATCGTCGGCCGCAAGCCGGATGGGTCGCTCACCGCACACAAGGTGCTTTCGGAAAACCCCGAAGCCTATCGCGATGCCGCCGTGCATGGCATTCGCGAACTRCTGGGCATGCCCGCCGGCGCGCCGATTCCATCCGAACTCATTGGCGCGGTGAAGATGGGCACCACCGTCGCCACCAATGCGCTGCTCGAGCGCAAGGGCGAGCGGACGCTGCTCGTAACCACCCGCGGCTTCCGCGATGCGCTGGCGATCGGCTATCAGGCACGCGCCGATATCTTTGCCAAGAAGATCATCAAGCCGGAACTTCTCTATTCCGCCGTCGTCGAGATCGATGAACGGGTGCGTGCCGATGGAATAGTTGAAGCCGTGCCAGACGAGGCGACGGTGCGCACCGAGCTTCAAAAGCACTTCGACTCCGGCATCCGCGCGGTCGGGATCGTCTTCATGCATGCCTATCGATATCCGGCTCACGAACAGCTCGCCGCGCGCATCGCCCAAGAGATCGGCTACACCCAGATCTCGCTCAGCCACGAGGTTTCGCCGCTCATCAAGCTCGTCGGCCGGGGCGATACGACCGTGGTCGACGCCTATCTTTCCCCCATCCTGCGGCGCTATGTCGACCAAGTGGCGGGCGAACTCGGTGCCGATGAAGAGACCGGTCCGCAGCTGATGTTCATGCAATCCTCGGGCGGATTGACCGCCGCGCGGCTCTTCCAGGGCAAGGACGCGATCCTCTCGGGCCCGGYCGGAGGCGTGGTGGGTGCGGTGGAAACCTCGCGGCTGGCGGGCTTCGACCGGATGATCGGCTTCGACATGGGCGGTACATCCACCGATGTCTCGCATTACGACGGCGAGTTGGAACGGTCCTTCGAGACGGAAGTCGCCGGCGTGCGCATGCGCGCGCCGATGATGTCGATCCACACGGTCGCGGCCGGCGGCGGCTCGATCCTGCATTTCGAAAACGGCCGCTTTCGTGTCGGTCCGGACTCGGCCGGCGCCAATCCGGGACCGAAGGCCTACCGCCGCAGTGGGCCACTCACGGTCACCGACGCCAACATCATGCTCGGCAAGCTTTCCCCGAAACTCTTTCCGGCGATCTTCGGCCCGAACCGCGATCAGCCGCTCGATGCCGATGCGGTACGCGCCGCCTTTGTGGAGATGGCGAAGGTGATCGGCGACGGCCGGACGTCGGAAGAAGTAGCCGACGGCTTTCTCGCCATTGCGGTCGAAAACATGGCCAATGCCGTGAAGAAAATCAGCGTGCAGCGCGGCTATGACGTGACCCAATACGTACTGACCTCCTTCGGCGGCGCGGGTGGCCAGCATGCCTGCCTCACCGCCGATGCGCTCGGCATCTCGACCGTTCTGATCCATCCCTTCTCCGGCATCCTCTCGGCTTACGGCATGGGGCTTGCCGATATCCGCGCCACCCGCCAGCGGACCATCTCCGAAGAATTGACGGAAGCACTCGAGGCGCTTCCGCCGATCCGCCAGGAACTCACTGCCAGCGTGCTCGAGGAAATGGGCTCGCAGGGCATCCACGACGCCGAAGCCGAAGTGCTGCATCGGGCGCATCTGCGCTACCAGGGCACTGATACGACTTTGCCCGTAATCGTGACGAATGCCGTCGACATGACGGTGGCCTTTGAGGCCGCGCACAGGAAGCAGTTCGGCTTCATCTTCGAAAACCGCGAGATCATCTTCGAAGCCTATGAGGTGGAGGCGATCGGCGGCGGCGCCGATTCCGCCGAGCCGGAATTCCCGCTCGAAACGTCTGCTCCGGTCGCAGCGGAGGAGACGAAATTCTTCTCCGGGGGCGCGTGGCGCGAGGCGCCCGTCTACAAGAGAGACGATATCAAGCCGGGTGCGAGAGCCAACGGTCCCTGCCTTATCATCGAGCCGCACCAGACGATCGTGGTCGAGGACGGCTGGGCCTTCGAGATCACGCAGCTGAACCATGTCGTTCTGAAGCGCGTAGCCGCGCTTTCCCGCGCCAAGCCGATCGGCACGGAGGCCGATCCGGTGCTGCTGGAAGTCTTCAACAACCTCTTCATGTCTATCGCAGAGCAGATGGGCGTAACGCTGCAGAACACCGCTTCCTCGGTCAACATCAAGGAGCGGCTCGACTTCTCCTGTGCGGTTTTCGACGCCAACGGCGCRCTAGTGGCGAATGCCCCGCACATGCCGGTGCATCTCGGCTCCATGGACCGTTCGGTGGAGACGGTGATCGCCGCCAACAAGGRCAAGATCCGTCCCGGCGACGTGTTCGCGCTCAACGCGCCCTATAACGGCGGCACGCATCTGCCGGATATTACCGTCGTGACGCCGGTATTCGACGATATCGGTCGGCAAATCCTCTTCTATGTCGCCTCGCGTGGCCATCATGCGGATGTCGGCGGCACGGCGCCGGGTTCGATGACGCCGCTTGCAACGACCGTGGACGAAGAGGGCGTGCTGTTCGACAACGTGCTTCTCGTGGATCAAGGCCGCTTCGACGAGGCAGGCATCACGAAGCTCCTTTCCGAGCACCCCTACCCCGCCCGCAATGTCGCCCAGAACGTCGCGGACCTGCGGGCGCAGATCGCCGCAAACGAAAAGGGCGTGCACGAGATGCGCAAGATGATCGCGCAGTTCGGTCTTGACGTGGTGCAGGCCTATATGGGCCATGTGCAGGACAATGCCGAGGAGAGCGTGCGCCGCGTCATCGAGAAGCTGAACGACGCGGAATTCTCCTACGCGACCGACCAGGGCAGCACGATCCGGGTGAAGATCACCGTGGACAAGGCTAAGCGCGAAGCCACAGTGGATTTCACCGGCACCAGCCCGCAGAGGCAAAACAACTTCAACGCTCCGGAACCGGTGACGCGCGCCGCCGTGCTCTATGTCTTCCGCGTGATGGTGGAAAGCTCGATCCCGATGAATGCCGGATGCCTGAGGCCAATCAGGATCATCGTGCCGGAAGGCTCGATGCTGAAACCAAAATATCCGGCCGCCGTCGTCGCCGGCAATGTCGAGACCAGCCAGCACGTCACCAACGCGCTATTCGGTGCACTGGGTGCGCTGGCCGCGAGCCAGGGCACGATGAACAACCTGACGTTCGGCAACGCGACCTATCAGTATTACGAAACGCTGTGCTCGGGCTCGCCGGCCGGCGTGTTCAACGATCTTAGCGGTTTCGACGGAACAGATGCCGTGCATGTCCACATGACCAATTCGCGCCTTACCGATCCGGAAATCCTCGAAACCCGCTATCCGGTACTGCTCGAAGATTTCCACATCCGAGAAAACTCCGGCGGCAAAGGCAGGTGGTCGGCAGGCAGYGGTACGAAACGTACCATCCGCTTCCTCGAAAAGATGGATTGCGCCATCCTCTCCTCTCACCGGACGATCCGCCCGCATGGGCTTGCCGGCGGCGAGGCGGGCGAGATGGGCCTGACCACCGTGCGACGTCTCAACGGATCATTCGAAGAACTCGGCGGCTGCGCCCAGACGCTCATCGAAGCGGGCGAGGCCGTCACAGTCCAGACACCGACAGCCGGAGGCTATGGCAAAATCGCTTGATCTGCCGTAACCGGAAAGCATGAAACAGGTTGCGATCATCGGCGGCGGCCCGGCGGGCCTTGCGGCGGCGGAGGTTCTCTCCGCCTCCGGCCATGTCGTGACTGTCTACGAGGCCATGCCGACCTTCGGCCGAAAATTCCTGTTGGCGGGAAAATCCGGCCTCAACATCACCCATTCCGAGGATTTTTCAACGTTTGCAGAGCGTTTCGGCGTGGCAAACGCATATCTGCGGCCGGCGCTCGAAGCCTTCACCCCGAACGACGTGCGGGAATGGGCGGCCGGCCTCGGGACGGAAACCTTCGTCGGAAGCTCCGGCAGGGTCTTTCCCAAGGTCATGAAGGCTTCGCCGCTTTTGCGCGCCTGGCTCAAGCGCCTGGAGGCCGAGGGCGTTGCATTGAAAACTCGTCATCGCTGGGTCGAGTTCGACGGAAACGGCTATTGTTTCGATACGCCGGAGGGTGAGACCATCGTGCGACCGGATGCCGTGCTTCTGGCACTCGGCGGCGCTAGCTGGCCGAAGCTGGGCTCGGATGCCGCATGGGTGCCGTGGCTGAGGAACGAGGGTATTGCAGTTTCCGATTTGCAGCCCGCCAACTGCGGTTTCGACGTCGCCTGGAGCGAGATGTTTCGCGAGCGCTTCGCCGGCGAGCCGCTGAAGTCGGTTGCGGCAACCTCGGATGCCGGCACGTTCCAGGGCGAGTTCGTGATCTCCAGGCACGGCATCGAGGGTAGCCTCGTCTATGCTCATTCCGCCGCGCTGCGCGACCATATCTCGGATGAGGGACAGGCGGCCCTCATCATCGATCTCGCGCCGGGACGCACCGCCGAGCGGCTCTCTCGCGATCTCGCGCGGCAAGATGCCAAGGCCAGTTTTTCCAATCGGCTGCGCAAGGGGGCTGGGCTGGAGGGTGTGAAAGCCGCCCTCTTCCGCGAGCTTGTGCCCGATGCCAATCGCCTCCCGACGGGAGATCTGGCAAAACTCATCAAGGCGCTGCCGATCCCGCTCCTCCGTCCTCGACCGATCGCGGAAGCCATCTCGTCTGCCGGCGGAATCCGCTGGAGCGAAATCGACGAAAATTACATGCTGAAAGCCCTTCCCGGCCTCTTCGCCGCCGGCGAGATGCTGGACTGGGAAGCGCCGACCGGCGGATATCTGCTTACCGCCTGTTTCGCCACGGGCCGAGCGGCGGCGCGGGGAATGGCGGCATGGCTCGCGGGAGGTTGATACGCGGCCACATTGACATCGGCTGCATCCGGCTGCGACAGGAGTTCCATGTTCCTGATTTCAAAAATCTTCTGGCTCGTTGCCCAGCCACTCTCGATCGCGTTCCTGTTCGCCGCTATTACCGCCCTTCTCGGCTTCACGGGATGGCGCAGGCTTTCCGCCGCCACCTCGCTGCTGGCAGCACTCGTGCTCTTCGTGACGCTCTATACGACCAGCGGAGCAGTCGCCCTCCAGGTTCTGGAAGATCGCTTTCCTAAACCGTCCGGCGACCCTGCCAATCTTTCCTGCATCGTCGTGCTCGGCGGAGCGCTCGAAAACGAGGTGACGACCTCCCGTGGAGGAACGGAGTTCAACCAGGCCGCAGATCGTTATGTCGAAACCCTACGGCTTGGGCTCAAATATCCACAGGCCCRCATTCTGGTTTCGGGCGGCGACGGGTCGCYCAGCGGCGAATATGAGGGTGAATCGGAAGCCTCTGAACGCTTCTTCGCAGCCTTCGGCATTTCGCCCGGCCGTCTCGTCAGGGAGAATGCGTCCCGCACGACCTACGAGAACACGCAGCAGACCTCGGAACTGCTGGCGCGAGAGGGGCTGAGCGATTGCCTGCTCGTGACTTCCGCCTTCCATATGCCGCGCGCCATGGGCCTATTCCGTAAGGCGGGCATATCCGTCATCCCCTGGCCGGTCGATTATCGCACCAGCGGTATTGCAACCCTGTCGCCCGACTTCACACAGCCGACCTCCAATGCACAGCTCACCGCGACCGCCATGCGCGAATGGATCGGACTTCTCGCCTATTATCTGACCGGCCGCATCGATCGGATCTTCCCGCGCTGACGCTTCATTTCTTGGAGATGGTGACGAAGCGGCCTCCGCGAACGCGAACGCGCATCACGCAAGGCTCCGTGTCGGTCCGGTCGCAGAAGCGCGGGTGCATCTTCAGCATGAAGACCATGTTGCCGAAATATTTGACGAAGTCGTAGCCGTAGATCCGCGCCGTGGCGATCATGAAATAGCCGCCCTCCTTGGCCTGGAGATAGAAATTATAGGGGCAGCCGTCCTCATCGCAGGCAGGGCCCTTCGCTCCGTTGCAGGTGAGCTCGGCATGATTGGCCACCGCATCGACGATGCCGTCATTGTTGATGTCGAAGCGTTTGATGAAGTCAGGTCCAAAATCGGCCGTCGCGCATTGCTGGCGGAAATGATCCTTCTCGTAGATCTCCGGATCAGTCAGCAACTGCTGCTGGGCAACCGAGCCGGCGGGAACGAAAACGAGCGCGGCCAGGTGCAAGGCGACGGCCAAAAAYTTCTTCACGTGCGGTCATTCCTCGAATTTCATCTGTTTAAAGCCCGCCGTTCCGGATGACGGACATGGCTGGTGATGCGTATGCTACGGCCACGCACTTGCGCGACGCTGACGCCGAAGAGGCAGGAGGGGACCTGGCGTGCTTCTGACCGTTCTCGATTATGCGGGGATTGCTGTCTTCGCCGCGACAGGCGCTCTTGCGGCTTCCCGCAAGCAGCTCGATCTCATCGGCTTTCTGTTCTTCGCGGCCGTTACCGGTCTTGGCGGCGGGACCTTGCGCGATCTGGTGCTGGGCCTCAGCCCGGTATTCTGGGTAGCCGACCCCACCCACATCATCGTCTGCGTGCTGATAGGTCTCTTCCTGTTCTTCACCGCTCACCGGGTAGAGTCGCGCTATCGCCTGCTGATCTGGCTCGATGCCGTGGGGCTTGCCGCCTATAGCGTGCTCGGCGCAGCAAAAGGACTTGCGGCCACCGGCTCTCCAACCATTGCCATCATCATGGGAGCGCTTACCGCGACATTCGGAGGCATCATGCGCGACCTCATCGCCCATGAACCTTCCGTGCTGCTGCGGCCGGAAATCTACATCACCGCGGCGCTTGCCGGCGCCTGCGGATTCACGGCCGGCCAAGCGCTCGGCATGCCCGCTTATGCGAGCTCGGCTTGCGGCGTTGTGATCGCATTCGCCCTGCGCGGCGGTGCAATCCACTACGGTTGGACCTTGCCGCGCTACAAGCCTCGGCCCGGCCGGAACCCGGAAGATTCATTGAAGAAGCGGGAAAGATAAGGCCGTCAGGCCCTCTTTTCCCTCAGGCGGATGATGACGTCCACATGGGCGATTTCCATGCCCTCGGGAGCCTCGGGCAGGTTTCCGATCGCAATATTGCTGACGGGAATATCGAGCACCTCGTTTCGGCCTTCCACGAAGAAATGGTGGTGATCGGAAACATTGGTGTCGAAATAGGTCCTGGCACTCTCGACGGCGAGCACCCGGATCATGCCGGCTTCGGTAAACTGATGCAGGGTGTTGTAGACAGTCGCCAGCGAAACCGGAACACCGGCCGACTGAGCCTCCTCATGGAGTTCCTCGACAGTCAGATGGCGGTCCCCCTTCGCGAACAGGAGATCGGCAAGCGCTACGCGCTGACGCGTCGGGCGCAGCCCGCAATCGCGCAGTCTCGTCTCGATGTCGGCTTCTGCCATAGTGCCGGTGAGCTCCTGAATCACGAGGTTTACGTTGTATCTTGACTTCCGGATATAACTTTTACGGCAGGCGCTTTCAATAGTTGCCAAGGGGCAGCCCAGGCCGGCTGCGGCTAAAAACGCGTTATTTGGGCACTTTGCCTCTGGTTTGCATCGATGGCTTCCTATATGCGGACCTGAGTGGGCAAGGTCTCCGCCCCGCCCTTCGGGTGGAGCCTGGCTATCGTCGAGCTTCATTTTCTGCCGATCTTGCTCTAAAGCTTCGGGGCGACGGCAAGAGGGGGTACAGGAAATTTAATGGAAACCAGACAGTCCAGCTTCACCTACGAAGAACTCCTCGCCTGTGCACATGGCGAACTGTTCGGACCTGGCAATGCGCAATTGCCCCTGCCGCCCATGCTGATGGTACACCGAATCACGGACATATCGGAAACGGGCGGCGCCTTCGACAAGGGCTATCTTCGGGCCGAATACGACGTGCGCCCCGAAGACTGGTACTTCCCCTGCCATTTCGAAGGCAACCCGATCATGCCGGRCTGCCTCGGCTTGGACGGCATGTGGCAGTTGACCGGTTTCTTCCTCGGCTGGCTGGGTGAAGAGGGCCGCGGCATGGCGCTTTCGACCGGCGAAGTGAAGTTCAAGGGCATGGTCCGTCCGCATACGAAGCTGCTGGAATACGGCATCGACTTCAAGCGCGTCATGCGCGGCCGTCTGGTGCTCGGCACCGCCGATGGCTGGCTGAAGGYAGACGGCGAAACTATTTATCAAGCGACCGATCTTCGCGTGGGTCTGTCGAAAGACAAGGTGGGCTGACCCGCCCCCTGTCCAACCGMAACAGTCAAAAGGTCCGAGAAATGAGACGGGTAGTTGTTACAGGTCTCGGTATCGTTTCCTCCATCGGAAGCGACGCCGCTGAAGTCACAGAATCCCTGCGCCACACGAAATCCGGCATTTCCTTTTCGCCGGATTTCGCCGAGCATGGCTTCAAGTGCCAGGTCTGGGGCAGGCCGATGCTCGATCCGACCGACCTCGTCGATCGACGCGCCATGCGCTTCCTGTCGCAGGGCGGCGCCTGGAACCATGTCGCCATGAAACAGGCGATCGCCGATTCCGGCCTGGAGGAGAAGGACTACAGCGAGAACGAGCGCACCGGCATCATCATGGGCTCGGGCGGGCCTTCCACCCGCACGCTCATCGAAGCTGCCGACATCACCCTCAAGAACAACAGCCCGAAGCGGATCGGTCCCTTCGCCGTGCCGAAGGCAATGTCGTCGACAGCCTCGGCGACGCTCGCCACCTGGTTCAAAATCCACGGCGTCAACTATTCCATCTCCTCGGCATGCTCCACCTCGGCCCATTGCATCGGCAATGCCGCTGAAATGATCCAGTGGGGCAAGCAGGACGTGATGTTCGCCGGCGGACACGAGGACCTAGACTGGACCATGTCGAACCTCTTCGATGCCATGGGCGCCATGTCCACCAAGTACAACGACCGGGCGGAAAAAGCCTCCCGCGCCTATGACGTCGACCGGGACGGCTTCGTCATCGCGGGCGGCGCAGGCGTGYTCGTCCTCGAGGAACTGGAGCATGCCAAGGCACGCGGCGCGAAGATCTATGCCGAAATCACCGGCTATGGCGCGACCTCGGACGGCTATGACATGGTAGCCCCGTCGGGCGAAGGCGCGGTGCGCTGCATGCGGCAGGCGCTTTCGACCGTCAAGGGCGAGATCGACTACATCAACACGCACGGCACCTCGACGCCGGTGGGCGACAGCAAGGAAATCGGCGCCATCCGCGAAGTCTTCGGCGACAAGGTTCCCCACATCCAGTCGACCAAGTCGCTGACCGGCCATTCGCTCGGCGCGGCGGGCGTWCAGGAATCGATCTACGGCTTGCTGATGATGCAGGAGCGCTTCATCGGCGAAAGCGCCCATATCGAAAACCTCGACCCGGAATTCGACGGCGTCCCGATCGTCCGCAAGCGCATCGATGATGCCAAGATCGACACCATCCTCTCCAACTCCTTCGGCTTCGGCGGCACCAATGCCACCCTCGTCTTCCAGCGCTACAATGGCTAACTCCATGACGGGACTTATGCAGGGCAAGCGCGGCCTCATCATGGGGGTCGCCAACAATCATTCCATCGCCTGGGGTATTTCGAARGCCGTTGCTGCACAGGGCGCGGAACTCGCCTTCACCTTCCAGGGCGAGGCGCTCGGCAAACGCGTGAAGCCGCTTGCCGCCGAAGTGGGTTCGGATTTCGTCCTGCCCTGCGATGTCGAGGACATCGCTTCCGTCGATGCCACCTTCGCTTCCATCAAGGAGCGTTGGGGCAAGCTCGATTTTCTGGTGCACGCGATCGGCTTTTCCGACAAGAACGAGCTGAAAGGTCTCTACGCGGACACCACGCGCGAGAATTTCAGCCGTACCATGGTGATCTCCTGCTTCTCGTTCACGGAAGTCGCCAAGCGCGCCGCGGACCTGATGACGGACGGCGGTTCGATGCTGACGCTCACCTATGGCGGCTCGGTGCGGGTCATCCCGAACTACAACGTCATGGGCGTCGCCAAGGCGGCGCTCGAATCCTCGGTGCGTTATCTGGCTGCCGATTACGGCCCGCAGAACATTCGCGTCAACGCGATTTCCGCCGGTCCGGTCCGTACCCTGGCCGGCGCGGGCATTTCCGATGCGCGGGCTATGTACTCCTGGAACCAGAAAAACGCCCCGCTACGCCGCACGGCGACGATCGAGGATATCGGCGGGTCTGCTCTCTACCTGCTGTCCAGCCTCTCGAACGGCGTCACCGGCGAGATCCACTATGTAGACGCCGGATACAATATCACCTCGCTGCCAACGCTCGAGCGACTGCGTAACGCCGACGCGGAATAGCAGTCATGGGGCGCCCGCTTCGGCGGGCTTCCCCCCGGCCTCACTTACGCCACCCTTGGCACAACGCGTTTCAATGCTAAATGGAAACGCTGTGACAATGGAGCGTGGCGATGGCGACAAATCCCGTACTGGAAAACCAGCGTCCGATCGCGACGGGAGCGATGATCGTCGCATTGCGCGACGATGCCGACGTGGCCGACTGCGTCCGTATCATGGAGCGGCAGACGGAATCGGAGGTGAGCGTCAGCACCTTCGGCGAGCAGGAAAATACCGCCATCTCTGCGGACAAGGTGACGTTTTTCCCCGAATTGCAGACGGCTTTCATTCCACGCGCAATCGCGGCGCGGCATGCTTCCCGGATGATTGAGCTCGTCAACGAGGAAGCCATCCTCGAAGCCAGGCCGGAGTTCTTCGTCTTCCTTCAACAGCAGTTCGTCGACGGTCAAAATTCGACATGGGGCATAGCGGCAGTCGGCGCGCATGAAAGCCCCTTTACCGGTGAAGGCATCAAGATCGCCGTTCTCGATACAGGCATCGATCTGAAGCATCCGGATTTTGCAGAGCGTACCATAGTCACGCAGAGCTTCGTCGCCGGCGAAACGGTAAACGATCAGCAGGGCCACGGCACCCATTGTGCCGGAACCGCGGTCGGCAAAGCCGTCGATCCCGGCGTTCCGCGCTACGGCGTGGCGCCCGATGCCAGCCTCTTCGTCGGCAAGATTCTCAACAATCGAGGCTTCGGGACCGAAAGCGACATCATCAATGGAATGAACTGGGCGATCGGCCAGAAGTGCGAAATCATCTCGATGTCGGTTGGTGGCCCGGTAAGGCCGGGTGAACGTCACAGCCTTCTCTACGAGCGGATCGGAAAGCTTGCGCTTAGAAATGGTAGTCTCATTGTCRCGGCCGCCGGCAACGAAAGCAACCGCAGCCTGGGCTTCATCGCCCCGGTGGCGAGCCCGGCCAATGCGCCGAGCATCCTCGCAGTCGGAGCGGTCGACGGAGCTCTCGATGTGGCATCGTTTTCCTCCGGCGGCGTCAATCCGGAGGGCGGCGAGGTCGATATCGCGGCGCCCGGCGTCGGCATCTTCTCGAGCGTTCCCCTTCCCCAGAAATACCGGACCCTGATGGGTACCAGCATGGCCTGCCCGCATGTCGCCGGCGTGGYGGCACTCTGGGCTCAATCGGACCCATCGCTGCGCGGCAGCGCGCTCTGGTCGGCCCTGCGACAGAATGCCAAAGCCTTGGCTCTGGAAAGCCGCGACGTCGGCTCCGGCCTCGTGCAGGCGCCGGGGACACCGGATGGCCAAGGACGAGTTTGAACACCCACCTCGGAGGGATTATATTGGCATGGAGGACGGGGCGTGGTTTCACCCTCGTCGCATGAAACTCGGGCATCCTTGATACCGGGCCGAAAGCCTCTTGCCATGAAAAGCTTGTACTATTCCATCGTCGTCGACGAGACACATCTCAGGCAAACGAACTCGATCGCAGAGGCCGCAAGCGCCCGCGGCTTCGAGGTCAGACAAGTCGTATCGGAAATCGGCGCGATCTTCGGCTGCGCCGATCAGGCAACGCTCGAGCGGCTGCAACAGATTCCCGGCGTGGAGGAGATACGGCCCTGCGAGGACTTCCAGCTCCCCACGTTCGACCCTTCCAAGCCGCAATAGCTATCTCAACCTCAGCGCTTCGCCCACAATACCTTGAAGCGGGCATTGCGGCAGGTTTCGCCGTGCTCGCGGAATTCGCTTGCAAGCACCGGCTCGTAAGGCAGGCCCCGATTGGCCACCAGCAATAGCCGCCCCCCACCCTTGAGAGCGGAAGCGGCGGCGCGGATCATCGCCTTGCCAAGTTCCGGATCAGCGGCCTGCGYCTCGTGAAAGGGCGGGTTCATGACGATAAGGTCGTATTTCTCCCTTACCGGCTCGCCGCCCAGATCGTGCCAGAAGAAGCGCGCGTGCAGATCCGGGCAGTTACGGGCGAGATTCTTCTTCGCAAATTCCAGTGCCCGATGATCCGCCTCATAGAGATCGATGCGGTTCACTCGCGGAGATTTTTCCGCCAGCATGACCGAGAGATAACCCCAGCCAGCGCCGAAATCGGCAGCATTGCCATCGAAATCCGTCAGCAGACGACCCGCGAGCAATTCGGAGCCGGCATCGACGCGGTCATGCGAGAACACGCCGGGTGCGGCCTCGTAGCGGGCTTCGATCACATCCGAGGATTTCTTCAACGCCTTGAGTGCTGCCTCGACGTTCTCCGGCCGGGCGAACCAGATCGCCACGCCGTGGTATTTCGGCGTATAATCGAGTTCGATACCGAGCTTCAGAAGCGTATTCCTGAGCGGCTGTATTCCGTCTTCCTTGCCGCCGGCAACCACGATCATTCCGCCAGCCCTGACGCGTTCCAGGGCTTCCGCAACGCGGTTCTCGTTCTCACCGCGATGCTTGCCGCAGAGGACCAGCCCCATATCATAACCGTCACCCTCAGGCTCGGGGAACGCGCCTTCGCGCAGACTGCGGAACAGCGGTCGGAACGGCTGAACGGCAGTCACCTCCGCGGCAAAGCCCTCGGGAAAGGGATGGCCGCCTTCCGCGCCGAGAAAGATCACCCRCTCGCCCTTTCCGGGCATAGGGAGCACTTCCGTGACGAAGGGGTGGAACAGGGTCTTGAGGGCGTCTCGGCTCATGGCGTCTCGATCGGTTAAGCTTCCGGATATGGAAAAGGCGCGGAAATGACTTCCGCGCCCCTATTCATGTGGTGAAGAGGCAGGCTTACTCGGCGGCTTCGCCGTCGTCGGCCTTCTTCTTCTCCTGGGCGATTTCCTGGCCGGTGGCTTGATCGACGACCTTCATGGACAGACGAACCTTGCCGCGCTCGTCGAAGCCCATCAGCTTGACCCATACCTTGTCGCCTTCCTTGACCACATCGGTGGTCTTGGCAACGCGCTCAGAGGCGAGCTGCGAGATATGGACGAGACCGTCACGAGCGCCGAAGAAGTTGACGAAGGCGCCGAAATCGGCGGTCTTGACGACCGTACCCTCATAGATCTGGCCGACTTCCGGCTCGGCGACGATCGAGTGGATCCACTTGCGGGCCGCTTCGATTTCCTTGCCGGAAGAGGAAGCGATCTTGACGGTGCCATCATCCTCGATGTTGATCTTGGCGCCGGTCTTCTCGACGATTTCGCGGATGACCTTGCCGCCCGAACCGATGACTTCGCGGATCTTGTCGACCGGGATGTTCATCACTTCGATGCGCGGCGCGAATTCGCCTAGCTGGCCGCGGCTTTCGGTGATGGCCTTGGCCATCTCGCCGAGGATGTGCTTGCGGCCGCCCTGTGCCTGCTCGAGCGCCACCTTCATGATCTCTTCGGTGATGCCGGCGATCTTGATGTCCATCTGCAGCGAGGTGATGCCGCTTTCCGTGCCGGCGACCTTGAAGTCCATGTCGCCGAGGTGGTCTTCGTCACCGAGGATGTCGGAGAGGACCGCGAAACGATCACCTTCCAGGATCAGGCCCATGGCGATACCGGCGACCGGCTTTGYCAGCGGAACGCCCGCATCCATCAGCGCCAGCGAGGTGCCGCAGACGGTTGCCATCGAGGAGGAGCCGTTGGACTCGGTGATTTCCGAGACGACACGCAGCGTATAGGGGAACTGTTCCTGCGTCGGCAGCATCGGGTGGATGGCGCGCCATGCGAGCTTGCCATGACCGATTTCGCGGCGACCGGGCGAACCCATGCGGCCGGTTTCACCAACCGAGTAGGGCGGGAAGTTGTAGTGGAGCATGAACTGCTCCTTGTACATGCCCGTCAGGCTATCGACATACTGCTCGTCTTCACCGGTGCCGAGGGTCGCGACAACGATCGCCTGGGTTTCACCGCGGGTGAAGAGAGCCGAGCCATGGGTGCGCGGCAGCAGGCCGACTTCGGCGACGATCGGACGAACGGTCTCGAGATCACGGCCGTCGATGCGGCTCTTGGTGTCGAGAATGTTCCAGCGGACGATCTTGGCCTGCAGCTGCTTGAAGATCGAGCCGACTTCTTCCGCGGTGTACTTCGCCTCACCTTCTTCCGGGAGGAAGTGCGCCTTCACCTTGGCCTTGACGGCATCGACGGCAGCGTAGCGATCGGCCTTCTGGGTGATCTTGTACGCTTCGCGAAGCTCGGCTTCGAAGTGCTGGAGCATTTCGGCTTCAAGGGCGGAATAGTCTTCCGGCTGGAAGTCGCGGGGCTCTTTGGCGGCCACTTCGGCGAGCTTGATGATCGCGTCGATGACCGGCTGGAAACCACGATGGCCGAACATGACGGCGCCGAGCATGACTTCTTCGTTGAGTTCCTTGGCTTCCGACTCGACCATCAGCACCGCGTCGCCCGTACCGGCGACGACGAGGTCGAGGGTGGACTCGTCCATCTCGTCGAGATGCGGATTGAGCACGTATTCGCCGTTGATATAGCCGACGCGGGCGCCGCCGACGGGGCCCATGAACGGAACGCCGGAGAGCGTCAGAGCGGCAGAGGTCGCGACCATTGCCAGAACGTCCGGATTGTTTTCAAGATCGTGCTGGATCACGGTGACGACGACCTGCGTGTCGTTCTTGTAGCCTTCCGGGAAGAGCGGGCGGATCGGACGGTCGATCAGGCGGGAAACCAGAGTTTCGTTTTCCGAGGGACGGCCTTCGCGCTTGAAGTAGCCGCCCGGGATCTTGCCGGCCGCGTAGGTCTTTTCCTGGTAGTTGACCGTCAGGGGGAAGAAGTCCTGGCCCGGCTTCGGAGCCTTGGCGGAAACGACGGTGGCGAGCACGACGGTCTCGCCGTAGGTGGCCAGCACGGCGCCGTCAGCCTGACGGGCGATCTTGCCCGTTTCCAGCTTCAGCGGGCGGCCTGCCCATTCGATTTCGACAGAATGCGTATTGAACATGTCTTGTCCTTCAATGCGGGAGCACACGTCATCGCCGGAAGGGCGTAGCGCATGGTCGACCGCAATCATTGCGACATATCATGGGCAAGACAACAGGAGGCTTTGCGTTGCGATCCTTGCAAGATCGGGCCAATGCCCTTGAGGCTTAGCCAAAGCATCCGGCAATCCTGCCCCATGACAGGTCAGCGGTTGGTTGACAGATCCGGCCCATCCGGGTCTGCCGGTGTTGACCGCACCTAAAAAGGCGGCGTGGTCGAAAGCATTTCATCGGGCAGGCCCGAAAAGCAGTCCGGCGGGCGCCGGGGACGGCGCCCGCCGGAAAAATCTTAGCGGCGGATACCCAGGCTGGCGATCAGCTTGGTGTAACGGCCTTCGTCCTTCTTCTTGAGGTAATCAAGAAGCGAGCGGCGGCTGGAAACGAGCTTCAGCAGGCCACGACGGGAGTGATTGTCCTTCTTGTGGTCCTTGAAGTGCTCGGTGAGATTGTTGATCCGCTCCGTCAGAATCGCGACCTGAACTTCCGGGGAACCGGTGTCGCCTTCCACGGTTGCGTATTCCTTGATGAGCTCAGCCTTGCGCTCGACAGTGATCGACATCGGGCTATCCTTTCTTTCATGAGGATTATGGGTCGCCAAAAGGCCGGGATGTCGTCCAGCCTTGGCCGTGAATGTAAAAACAGCGCCAGAAGGCAGCCCTTTTACTGTCGCTGCCTATAAACCATTCAGCATGCAATGGGAAGAGGCGATATTCCAGGCCCCGATCAGCCGAAAACCCGCTTCGGCCGGAACTCTCCCTGGCCTATCTCGCCGATGGCGACCAGCTTTCCTCGGGCGGTGGCATAGGCCTCCACTTCGGCGAGGGGCGCATCGCGGCCACGCAGGATCACCGGATTGCCCATGCGCAGCCGATGTGCCTGATCGTCCGTCACCGGCAGATGCGGCAGATTGGAAAGCGCTTCCGCCGTGTCGATCAGGAAGGCGTCAAGGGCGGCAAGCCGCTCCTCGCGATCTTCGATTTCCTCCAGCGCGGTGAGCTCGGCCAGCGGCACCATCTTCTCTTCCGCGAACGGGGCGACGAAGGTGCGGCGCAGTTCGGAGATATGGCCGTGGCAGCCGAGGTCACGCCCAAAATCGCGCGCGAGCGCGCGCACATAGGTGCCCTTGCCGCATTCCACCTCGAAATGAGCGCTATCCTTCGTGACGGCGAGGAGCGTGAGGCGATGGATTTCCACTTCGCGAGAAGGAATTTCCACCGTCTCTCCATCACGGGCCAGGTCATAGGCGCGCTCGCCGGCGATCTTGATGGCCGAGAACTGCGGCGGCACCTGCGAGATCGTGCCGGTATACTTCGGCAGAAGGGCGCGGATCGCCTCTTCGTCCGGCCGCAGATCAGAGGTCGCCGTCACCTCGCCTTCGAGGTCGTCGGTTGAGCGCTCCTCGCCCCAGGTTACAGTAAACTCGTAGACCTTGCGGCCATCCATGACGTAAGGGACGGTCTTCGTGGCATCGCCGAGCGCGATCGGCAGCATGCCGGAGGCCAGTGGGTCGAGCGTGCCGGCGTGCCCCGCCTTCTGGGCGTTGAACAACCACTTGATCTTGGAGACGGCTTCGGTCGAGCCGAAATCCACCGGCTTGTCGAGGATCAGCCAGCCGGAAATCGGGCGGCCCTTGGGCTTCCTTGGTTTGGACATTCTTCTCTTCTTGTCGTCTTCTTATTCTTCGTCTTCGGCGGTTTTTTCGCCGAGATCGCGGCTCACCTCAGGGGATCGCAGAAGTTCGTCGATCTTCCTGTAATTGTCGAAGCTGGTGTCGTCGCGGAAACGGATCTCCGGCATGTACTTCATTTGCCGGAGCTGACCGCCGATCCGCCCGCGGATGAACTTCGCATTGCGATTCAACGCGTCGATGACCGCCTTGTGGTCGGGAAGCCCGAGGGGTGCCACATAGGCGGTGGCAATCTTGAGATCGGGCGACATGCGGACTTCCGAGACGGAGACCACCGTCTTTTCGAGAAGGTCGTCGCGCA
Source organism: Rhizobium sp. LCM 4573 (assembly GCF_001854865.1). Classification (GTDB taxonomy): domain Bacteria; phylum Pseudomonadota; class Alphaproteobacteria; order Rhizobiales; family Rhizobiaceae; genus Neorhizobium. Next base: position 93,461 of record NZ_MDDW01000024.1, read on the forward strand.
CTTCGCCCCGCTGCAGTACCTGCGTGACGGCGGCGCGTACCTGTTCGCCAACGCGAAGCATGCGCTGGGAAGGCGCCGAGGAAGTTGCTTTGGCCATTGTTGTTTCTCTTCTTAGGCGCCTGCAATGCCGGGTGTCGTCCCGCATCGGGCGCTTCGTCAAGCAAAGGCGGTCAAATGACCCAGGAGCGGGCAAAGGTCAAGGCGCTCGCTTCGCCTTTGTCCTCACTCAGCTCCTCATAACGGGCAATATGGCCCGTCAGTCGAGTTTTTCGAGATAGGGCAGGTCGTCCGGCTGCATTTCACGGGTCACCCTGCCGATCCGGTCGATGGCGCGCTCACGCGAGACCTGCAGATGACGCTTCAACGATTGGGCAGCTTCCGTCACTCGCCCCGCCTCCAGCCGCTCCACGACCTCCATGTGCTCCGGCAGGAAAGGCTCGGCGCCGAACAGCCTCGGCATCCAGCGGTAAAGAAAGCTGTGCGCCACCAGAAGCGCCTGCGGCAGGCTGACCGCCTGCATCAGCGTGCGATTGCCGCAATAGCCGAGAAGCGTGACGTGCAACTCCTGTTCCAGCCGGTCGAGATGGGGACCGGCCAGTTCGCCGGCGTTTGCGATCGCCTCTTCCAGGTGGCCACGCATGCCGGCGAGAAAGCCATCCGGCAGATGGGGCGCGGCCTTTTCAAGTGCGACCGGCTCCAAAAGCCAGCGCAGCTCGTAGAGCTCGCCTACATGATCCGGCGTCATGGCCGGCGCGATCCAGCGGGCCCGGTCGTCCTTGCGCACGACGCCACGCTGCTGCAGCCGGCCAACAACATCGCGCGCCACGGTACGGCTGACGTCATAGAAACGGGCGAGTTCGGTCTCGTTGACCCGCCATCCGGCAAAGGAGCAGCGGGCAGCGATCTCGCTCTCCACCTCGCCATAGATGCGCTCCCAACTCGAAAGCTGCGTCAGGCGCAGATCGTCACCTGCCTCACCGAGAGATGCGGCTTCGGTTGAGAAGGGCGACGCCGCAGTACGATGAACCGAATAGCCGCGACCGGAAGACTTTTCGAGGAAGCCTTGCCGCTTGAGCTCCGCCAGCGCCTGGCGCGCCGGGGCGCGGCTGACGCCGAACTGTTCGGCAACAGAGGATTCGCTGAGGCGAGCGCCTGGCCCAAGAGTCCCCTGGGCAATCTGTCCCGCCAGAATATCGAAAACCTGCTGGTAGAGGCGCGGAACCGTGCCGCCCGGCACTTTCGGTCCCTGCAGCTCCGCGCCGGRCATTCGGCCTGCGGCCATGCTTCCTCCATTCATTCCGCCGTGCCTCCAAGGACGCGGCCGCTCGCTTTCGCCATGCCGCATATCGGCCTGCCCGCCAAACTAGCAGTTCCGCAAAAAGCGTTCAATTCGGCGAGGTTCATCGCTACCGGTGGACCGTTCAGAGTGYTTCTGCAGCCGATCGCCCTTCAGAAAAGGCTTGCCAAACGCCAGCTTATGCATAGTGTACACATAAGACATTTTAACCGCAATCCGACAGTGCCGAAAACGCATTCGTGACGGAGCAAGTTCTCGTCGCCGATGGAGGACAGACCCTATGAAGCTTGCCGCCCACCCTGCCGAAGATGGAGYGATCCATGCCCCGCTTGAGGCGGTCGACCGCTTCTGCCGGCAGGTCTTCGAGGCGATCGGTGCGGATGCGGCAACGGCAGATGCTGCGACGCGGGCGATGATGCACGGCTCGCGCCTCGGCGTCGACAGTCACGGCGTACGCCTTCTCAACCATTACGTGGCGGTGATGGAGGGCGGCCGAGTCAACAAACGCCCGAATGTCCGGATCGTACAATCCTTCGGCGCCGTCGCCTCCCTCGACGCGGACCACGGCCATGGCGCACTTGCCGCCTATCGCGCCATGGAACATGCCGTCGAGCTTGCGGGCAAATTCGGCATCGGCGCGGTCTCGATCCGCAACAGCTCGCATTTCGGCCCGGCCGGCGCGTTTGCGATGGACGCGGCCTTGAAGGGCCATGCCGGTCTCGCCTTCTGCAATTCCGACAGTTTCGTGCGCCTGCATGACGGTGCAATGCGCTTCCACGGCACCAATCCGATTGCCTTCGCAGTGCCGGTCGCGGGCGACAATCCCTGGCTTCTGGATATGGCGACCAGCGCGATCCCCTACAATCGGGTGCAGCTTTACCGGAGCCTTGGACGCGAACTGCCGCAAGGCGTCGCCTCCGATGTGGACGGAAGCGACATCCGTGATCCAGCCCTCGTGGAAATGCTGGCGCCGGTGGGCGGCGAATTCGGCTTCAAGGGCGCCGGGCTGGGTGGTCTTGCGGAGATATTGAGCGCGGTCTTTTCAGGGATGCGGCTAAGTTTCGACATCCTGCCGATGAACGGTCCGGACATTTCGACCCCGCGCGAACTCGGTGCCTTCGTGATGGCACTGAAACCCGGCGCTTTCATCGGCGAGGACGTCTTCCAGGCCGGCATGACACGCTATCTGGATGTGCTGCGCACTTCGCCGGCTAGGGACGGACTGAAGGTGATGGCGCCGGGAGACCGTGAATGGGCCGTGGCCGGCCAACGCGAGAGGACGGGCGTTCCGCTCGATCCCGCCACGCGCGAAGCGTTCAGGACATTCGCAAGCCGTTTCGACGTCGTGCCGCCCTTTGCGGCCTGATGTCCGCCGTGGCCGGTCAAGGGGGAATGCCGGCCACGGCGTCGCGAACCATARAGGAGGAGAAAAGCATGCGCATGTTTGCCAGGAAATTTCTGCCGCTTCTGACGGCCGCAAGCCTCGCCGCGCTTGGAGCGGCATCCGCCGCGGCACAGGAATTCACGCTGCGCTTCAACCATGTTCTCGCACCGAGCGAACCCTTCCACGAAGGTTTCATGAATTGGGCGAAGCGCGTCGAGGAACGCACCAATGGCGGATTGAAGATGGAGGTCTTCCACAGTGCCCAGCTTGGCGTGGAGGAGGACATCATCGAGCAGATCCGCCAGGGTGCCAATGTCGGCCAGAACACCGATTCCGCCCGTCTCGGCAATTACGTGCCGAGCATTGCGGTGATGAACGGGCCCTACTTCGTCGACAGCCTGGAGGACGTCTGGAAGCTTTCCGAATCCCCCACGCTTGCCAAATGGCAGGAAGAGCTCGCCACCCAGCATGGTCTGAAAGTGGTCTGCTTCGACTGGGTACAGGACTTTCGGCACTTCTTCACCAACAAGCCGGTTCGCAAGCCCGAGGATCTCTCCGGCCTGCGCATCCGCACGCCACCCGCACCGATCTGGCAAGAATCGATCCGAGCGCTCGGCGCCGCACCGACCGCCATGGCCTTCGGCGACATGTATCCGGCGCTGCAACAGCAGGCGATCGACGGCGTTGAGCTGGTTTATGCCAACATCCCCGGCGGCCGTTTCTACGAAGTGCTGAAATACGCCAACGAGACCAAGCACATCATGCTGATCAACTTCCAGGTCGTCAGCGCGCAATGGTTCAACGCGCTGCCTGCCGAATTCCAGACAGCGCTGGTCGAGGAATGCAGGACAGCGGGCCGCGAAACCTCTCAGAAGATCGCCGAGATGGCCGATGCCATCAAGGCGGACCTGCAGGATAAGGGCATGGAAGTGGTCTCCGACATCGATCTCGATGCTTTCAGACAAGCCGGTGAAAAGGCCTATGAGGCGCTCGGCATCACCGAGGCCAAGAATGCCGTGCAGGCCGAACTCGGCAGGTAACCCATCGTCCCCGCCACAGGAGCAAGCTCATGCGACGGATCCATGAAGCGATCGGAAAATTCGAAGCAGCGATAGCCGGGACGCTGCTGATCCTGATGGTTCTGCTGATCTTCCTGGGTGGGCTGGCGAGGCTTCTGGCCCACCCGCTTAACTGGACCATCGATTTCGCGACCTGCTTCTTCGCCTGGGCCTGCTTCATCTGCGCCGACATCGCCTGGYGGCGCGACAGCCTGATGTCGATCGAGCTCGTCACCGAGCGCCTGCCCGCGAATGTCCAGCGCATGCTGACCTATGTGAACTACACGATCCTGATCGCCTTTCTGCTGTTCATCGTCATTTATGGAACACAGCTTGCGTGGACGAGCCGGGCGCGCAGCTTCATGGGCATTTCCAGCATCAGCTATTCCTGGATCAGCGCCAGCCTGCCCTTTGGCGGACTGCTTCTCTTGATAACCACGATCCTCAAGCTGACCGATCTGCATCGAAGCGATGCGTCCRCCCATTCCTCCGTTTCGGGGCCGTGACGCCATGCTCCTCGTCACCATCGCCTTTATCCTCCTGATGCTTATGGGGATGCCCGTCGCATTCGCGATCGGCATTTCCGGTGTCGTCTTCTTCCTCCAGCATCCGGAACTGCCGATCACCATTCCTTTGCAGCAGACGATCTCGACCACGCAGAACTTCGCGCTGCTCGCCATTCCGCTCTTCATCATGGCCGGCAACCTGATGAACGCGTCCGGCATAACGGAAAAACTTCTCGATCTCGCCTCGGTGATCGCAGGGAGGCTGAAGGGCGGGCTCGCACAGATGTCGCTTGCGCTCTCGGCACTGATGGGCGGTGTCTCCGGCTCGGCCATCGCGGATGCGGCGATGCAGAGCCGCATGCTCGGCAATGAGATGATCAGCCGCGGCATGTCGAAGGGGTTCACCGCCGGCGTCCTCTCCTTCGGCGCGATCCTGACGCCGATCATCCCGCCGGGCTTGGGCTTTATCATCTACGGCACCATCGGGCAGGTCTCGATCGGGCGGCTGTTCGCCGCCGGCTTCGCACCGGCCTTCCTGCTCTGGATCGGGCTTGCGGCCACCGTCTCCATCACCGCCAACCGCCGCGGCTATCCGGCAGCGCGAACGCAGCACGCCTCTCCCGCGGAAATATTTTCTGCGCTGAGCGGCGGCATATGGGCGCTCCTCTTCCCGGTCATTCTTCTGCTCGGGCTGCGCTTCGGTATTTTCACACCCTCGGAGATCGGCGCCTTCGCGGTCATCTACGCGGTCCTGATCGGGATCGCCGCCTATCGAAAGCTGAAGATTGCTTCGTTCCGCGAGGCGCTCGAAGGAAGCCTCTCCGACGTCGGCGCTGTCATGTTCCTCATCGCCCTTTCGGCGATCTTCAGCTACGGCATCGTGCTCGAGCGCATTCCGGAACTCATCTCCGGAGCGATCCTCAACGTGACGGACAGCCTCTACGGGGTGATGATGCTGATCGTGCTCTTCATCCTCGCCTGCGGCTTCTTCATCGACGCCACCGTGCTGATCATCATGCTGACGCCGATCTTCCTGCCGCTGATCAAGCAGCTCGGCGGAGATCCCGTCCACTTCGGGGTGGTCTTCGTGGTCGCCGCGACGATCGGCAATTTCACCCCGCCCGTCGGGGCTGCGATGTATGCCGTCTGCTCGATTCTGAAGGTCAGAATCGGCGATTACACGCGGGAATCCCTGCCGCTGATGTTTGCGGTCAGCCTGGTGACCCTGATCCTGATCTTCATTCCGCAGACGGTGCTCTTCCTGCCGAACCTGCTGTTCAACCGGTAAGGAGGCCTTGGCTCACTCCACCAGGCGGATCTGCAGCTTCACATCCGAAGGATTGYCGGCCGCCGCCCGCTCGAAAGCCTCGATCGATTGCTTGAAATCGAATGTCCCGGTGATCAGCGGCTTCAGGTCCACCTTGCCGGAAGCAATCAGCTCCAGCGCGCGATCGAAGATGTTCGCGTAACGAAAGACGGTCTCGATACGCACTTCCTTGGAGATCGCGCCCGCGACGTCGAACTCCACCTTGCGGACCGGCAGGCCGACGAGCACCAGGGCGCCGCCCGGTCTCACGAGATCAAAAATGCCGTCGAAAGCTCTGGGGCTTCCGCTCGCCTCGAAGACCACATCCGCACCCCAGTTGCCGGTTTCTTCCGCGATCACCTCGGCAAAGGACTTCTTGGTGATATCGACCGGGACAAGGCCCGGATATTGCCCGGCGATCTTGAGCTTCTCGGCGCTGAGATCGGAAATGAAGACACGGGCGCAGCCGCCGGCAAGAGCCGCAAGCGCCACCATGATGCCGATCGGGCCGGCGCCAACCACTGCGGCCACATCGCCCGGCTGGATGCGCGCCCTTGTCGCCGCCTGCATGCCGATCGCAAACGGCTCCACCATGGCCCCTTCCGCGAAGGAGACACTGTCCGGAAGCCTGTAGGTGAAGGCTGCAGGATGCACGACCTCGGGGGTCAGCACGCCATGGATCGGCGGTGTCGCCCAGAAACGCACATCCGGATCGACATTGTAGAGACCAAGCTTGGAGGCGCGCGAGGAGAGATTGGGCACGCCGGGCTCCATGCAGACCCTATCGCCGACCTTGAGGTGTTTCACCTCGCTGCCCACCTCCAGCACCGTGCCGGCCGCCTCGTGACCCAGCACCATCGGCTCGCGCAGCACGTAGGGGCCGATCGCCCCGTGGGTATAATAGTGCACGTCGCTGCCACAAACGCCGACCGTATGGATGGCAATCCTCACGTCGCCCGGCCCGACAGTTAACGGCAGATCGATCTCCCTTAGCGATAGAACGCCTTTTTCTTCAAGGACGAGGGCTTGCATGGGCATTTCCTTTGCTCTGTTGTCTCCGGCTCCGGGCCGATGCCAGGATAGCGGATGCGGTTTCGTCCTGAACAGACACATTCTCAGGCGCAGGTGATTTGCACTACCAGGACCGCCCGTTGCCGGCACAATTTTTCTGCGAGGGCGGCAAAGCGCCGAAGCCATGCCTATATTGGCCGCGCGACACCCGCAAGAATGCAAAGCCTTTCCCAAAAGAGGATAATCTTCATGACCGAGAAATCCCCCGCCGACAACTTTCCCACCGGTTACGAGCCTCCAAAGGTATGGACCTGGGAAAAGGGCAATGGCGGCGCGTTCGCGAACATCAACCGCCCGATTGCCGGCCCGACACACGAAAAGATCCTGCCGATCGGCAATCACCCGCTGCAGCTCTATTCGCTCGGCACGCCGAACGGCATCAAGGTCACCATCATGCTGGAGGAACTGCTTGCCGCCGGTCATAAAGATGCCGAATACGATGCCTGGCTCATCAGGATCGGAGAAGGCGACCAGTTCGGCTCCGGCTTCGTGGAGGTCAATCCGAACTCAAAAATTCCGGCGCTGATGGACCACGCGCCCAAGGGGGGCGGCGAGCCGGTAAGGATATTCGAATCGGCTTCCATTCYCGTCTATCTCGCGGAAAAGTTCGGCGCCTTCCTGCCGGCGGATCTCAGGGCCCGCACCGAAACATTCAACTGGCTGTTCTGGCAGATGGGCTCCGCGCCGTTCCTCGGCGGCGGCTTCGGCCATTTCTATGCCTATGCGCCGATGAAGATCAAATATGCGATCGATCGTTACGCGATGGAAGTGAAGCGTCAGCTCGACGTGCTCGACCGGCACCTCGCCGACAAACAGTATCTGGCGGGCAGCGAGTACACGATCGCMGATATGGCCGTCTGGCCATGGTACGGCAGCCTGGCGCTTGGTCAGGCCTATGGTGACGCCGGACGCTTCCTCGACGTCGAGACCTACAAGAACGTCCAGCGCTGGACGGCCGAGATCGCGGCTCGTCCGGCGGTCAAGCGCGGCCGGATGGTCAACCGCACTTCAGGCGACCCATCCGAACAGCTGCACGAGCGCCACGATGCCTCCGACTTCGAGACCAAGACGCAGGACAAGATAGGCAAGGCGTAACCGCGCTGACCTGGCTAAAGGGGATGTTTCACCCCCTTTAGCTCACCAGTCTACGGGACGGGATCGCGGCCTGCGCCAATTCACAGACATGATCCGCCAAGGCCAGCGAAGAGGTGAGGCCGGGCGATTCGATTCCGAACAGGTTGACGAGCCCGGCGACACGATGGGTTTCCGGCCCTTGCACAACGAAATCCTGCGCGGCCACCGCCGGTGGCACGATCTTCGGCCGGATGCCCGAATAGGCGGGGATGAGCGCGCCGTCCTTGAGCTCCGGAAAATAGCGCCGGATGCCGGCATAAAAGCTCTCCACCCGAGCCGGATCGACCGCATAATCAATGGTATCGATCCATTCCACATCCGGGCCAAAGCGGGCCTGGCCGGAAAGATCGAGTGTGAGATGGATGCCCAGCCCACCCTTGACCGGAACGGGATAGATGAGCCGGCTGAAAGGAGTTTTCTGCCCGGAAAGCGCGAAATAGCTGCCCTTGGCGTAATAGGCTTTGGGAATATGCTCCTTCGGCATGCCCTCGATAGCTTGAGCCAGTGCCGGCGCGCCATGGCCGGCCGAATTCACGAGGAGCCGGCAACGGATCGTTATGGGATCGTCGCCGCCGACATCGAGTTCGATGCCGCCACCCACTACCCTGCCGCCGAGCACCGGGCTTTTCAGCACCAGCATCGCGCCCGCGTTCTCCGCATCACCCAGGAGGGAATGCATGTAGCTGTGGCTATCGATGATGCCGGTCGATGGAGAGAGAAGCGCCCCGGTCGCGGAAAGTGCCGGTTCGAGATCGCGGGCTTCATCGATGGAAATCTGGCGAAGATCGGTAACGCCGTTCGCAGCCGCCCGCGCGGCGATCGCCGGTAATATTTCCAACTCGGTCTCGGATGTGGCTACGATCAGCTTGCCGCATTTTCGGTGCGCTACGCCGCGCTCGGTGCAGTAGTGGTAGAGCGCTTCCCTCCCAGCCACGCAGAAACGCGCCATCATGCTTCCGGCAGGATAGTAGATGCCGGCATGGATCACCTCGCTGTTGCGTGAAGAAGTCTCCGTGCCGATCGCATCAGCCGCTTCGAGGATCAGCACCTCGCGGCCGGAAAGAGCGAGCGCCCGGGCCACAGCCAGGCCCACCACACCGGCCCCGACCACCACGCAATCCAATTCCTCCAACGCTATCCTCCCCGTTCAGCAATCGAAAAGATTGCCCAGGCGACCATCAAAATCAACATTCCACGACTGTCCTACGACCGACCATTGTGGCGACAGCGTCACAACCGGCACGCGATCTCAATCGGAATGGAGGTATTTCACCTTGCCTTTCCGGTTCCGTTTCCCGTAGAGCTTCTTGCATCGAAGATGAAGAACGGCGCGAGGACCATGAACGGTCGGCAGGGCGGCATCAGGTCGACGGGGCGGCGATGGGCAGGGTTGCTTTTGGCCTGCGTCCTGCTTTCGGCCTGCGCGGGGCGGCCCGAAGGCGTACTCATTCCTTCGAATCTATCCGCTCCGGGCGCAAGCACGGTCGATGTCATGGTAGCGACCACGCGCGCTCCCTCTCCGAACCCCGGCGTGCTCTTTTCCGGTGAGCGCGGCGACCGCCCCAAATTGACCGAGATCTCCGTCTCGATTCCACCCGACAGCAGGCGGCAGGTRGGGCACGTGCAGTGGCCGAAGCGGCTTCCGCCGAACCCGGAGCGCGAGTTCGCGACCGTCAGCGTGACCCCGATGGACGGCGATAGCGAGGCCCGCCGCTGGCTTGCCGAGCACCTGCCGAAAAGCCGCCGCGTCATGGTCTTCGTCCATGGCTTCAACAACCGATACGAAGACGCCGTCTATCGTTTTGCCCAAATCGTCCATGATTCCGAGGCGGATGCGGCACCGATCCTGTTCACCTGGCCCTCACGCGCCTCGATCTTCGACTATGCCTACGATAAGGAAAGCACCAACTACTCCCGCGACGCGCTGGAAGACCTGCTTCGCTCGATAGCAAGAGAGCGTAATGTCGGTGAAATCACCGTCATGGCCCATTCCATGGGGTCGTGGTTGACGGTCGAAGCCCTTCGGCAGATGGCGATACGCGACGGCCACGTGGCGCCGAAAATCACCAATGTCATCCTCGCCTCCCCCGATCTCGACGTCGATGTTTTCGGAAAGCAATGGAGCGAGATGGGTGAACATCGGCCACGTTTCACGCTCTTCGTCTCCCGCGACGACCGCGCCCTCAGCCTGTCGAGGCGCATTTCCGGCAATGTGGATCGCCTCGGCCAGATCGATCCGACGGCGGAACCTTACCGCACGGAGTTCGAGAAGGCCGGCATTACCGTGATCGACCTCACCGCGCTCAAGGGTGGCGACCGGTTGAATCACGGAAAGTTCGCGGAAAGCCCTGAAGTGGTGCGGCTGATCGGTACTCGGCTCGTCCAAGGCCAGACCATCACGGATTCGCAGGTGGGGCTCGGCGACCGGATCGGCGCGATAGCACTTGGGACGGCGCAGACGGTGGGCGGAGTCGCAAGCGCTGCGGTCAGCGCTCCGATCGCTGTTTTCGATCCGGCCACCCGAAAGAATTACGACGAGCGCCTCAATCGCGTCGGCAGGGCGCTGGAAAACACCGTCACCACCGCGACCGGGCAATAGGCGACCTCAGGCTTCAGAACGACGACGTCCTTCGAGGTCAAGCAGAAGCGCGCTCGCCCATCTCCTCACGGTAAGCCGCCATTTTCTTGCGTATGTCGAGAGCCGGATCGCGACTCAGTTTCTGCAGGAGCTTGGCGAGCCAATCCACGAAAACACGCACCTTGTTGCTGAGATGTCGGGTCTGGGGGTAGACCACGTAGAGCGGCAACGGCTCGCGGTGCCAATCGGAAAGGACAGGCACCAGCTCCCCCTTCTCCAATGCCTCGCGAACCATGAAATACGGGGATTGAACGACACCCATTCCGGATACTGCGGCGTTCACATAGCTGCGGCTGTCGTTGACCGAGACTACATAGCGGGCGGTGACATCAATCGCCTCGTTTCCCCGCCGGAACTCCAAAGGAAGAACCCGCCCGGATTGAGCATGCAGATAGCCTACCGAGAAATGCTCCGTCTCCAGCTCGCTCGGGTGCTGCGRCTCGCCGAAATTGCCGATATAAATCGGAGACACATAGGTCCGCATGTCCAGTTCGCCGACCTTGCGGGCGATCAGCGACTGGTCAGTGGGCGTGCCGGCGCGTAGCGCGCAATCGACGTTTTCCGCGATGTAATCCACCAGACGGTCACCGACCCCGATATCCAGCTGTATCTGCGGATACCGCTGAGCAAAATCGCACAGTGCCGGTATCACCACATGATCGGCGAAGGCGCCAGCCATTTCCACGCGCAATCGGCCGGAAGGCTGGGCCTGGGAATTGGACAGGCTGCCGTCGAGCTCTTCGAGTTCGGTGAGTATCTGGAGYGCCCGTTCGTAATAGAGCGCGCCATCGGTAGTCACGGCAACGCGCCGCGTGGTGCGATTGAGCAATTTGGTGCGCAGGTGCGCCTCCAGCGCCTGGACGAGATTGGTGACCGTCGTCTTCGGCAAATTGAGCGTCACCGCGGCACGGGTGAAATTCCCGGTCTCGACGACTCGTACGAAAACACGCATTGCGGAAAGTTGATCCATGACCGCTCACCTTTTGCATCGCAACATTATCCCAAATTCCGGAACAGTGTTGTCGAACCAGCCGCGCTTGTCGCACGTGCCGGCAATAATAATATTTTGTGTAGATTGTAGGCAAGCGCCCTCCTTCACTAGGGGTGCCGGCAGAGGTTTTTCAATGGCCGCGCAGTGGGAAAATATATCGCTCGACCGGTCCGAGAGGCCGCCGTTGGGCGTGCGCCTCTACGAAGGCCCATGCCGCGGCAAGGCTCCGCCGCTGGTGCTTTATCTGCGCGGCGGCTCCTTCCTCGACGTTGAGCGCGAGGAGCGCGAGCGGCCGATCGCCAGGGCACTGGCCGAAGCAGGCGCCGTCGTACTCGAGGCCGACTACAGCAGTCAGTCGCAGAATGCCTTTCCCAAGGTGCTCGACTATRCTTTTGGCGCGCTCAACTGCCTCAGCAGCCGGCGAAAACAGCTCGGCGGGGCGAAATCGCTTCTTCTCGTGGCAGGCGAGGAGGCAGGCGGCAATGTCGCGGCGGGCGTAGCACTGAAGGCGCGCGATCTGCTGCCGGGCGAGCTCGACGGGCAAATCCTGCTTTCGCCGATGATCGACCCGATGATGGCGACGACTTCCTTCCGGCAGGCCGATGCGATCGGCATGCGCGAGCGCTGGTCCGATGGCTGGGCCCACTACCTGGCTTCGGCAAGGAATTTCTTCCATCCCTATGCCGCGCCCTGCCAGTGCACGCGGCTTTCGGGTGTCGCTCCGGCGCTAATCGTGACAGCGGAAGACGATCCGTTGCGCGATGAGACAGTGGGTTATGCCGCGCGGCTGCGGGCGGCGGGCGTGCCGGTGCGGCAGCATATCTTTTCAGCCGATTTCGGCTGGACGGGCATTTACAACGAGGAAAGTGGCGAATGGCTCGACGTTCTCTGTCGTCAGTTCGCCGGTTTCGTCCAAGACTTGAGACACTGAAAAACAATTAATCCCAAGACGAATACAGGTTCGCTCTAAGGAGCCAAGGAGAATACCGATGACTTCGAAAAAGGCACGCTGGGCCCTGTGGGGCGCCGGCCTAGGGTTTGCTGTCGCCGCAACCGGGGCAGCCTTTTATCTGGAACTTCCGAGCGGGGCGAATGCCGCGCCGGCGGAGACCGCGGCCGCTCAAACGCCCGCAATTCCGGTGACGGTGGCCACCGTGGAACCGCGCAGCGTCACGACTTGGCAGGAATTTTCCGGCCGTCTGGAAGCCGTGGATCGCGTGCAGGTCCGTTCCCAGGTCGCAGGGACGATCCAATCCGTGCATTTCCGCGAAGGCGGGCTGGTGAAGGCCGGCGATCTGCTCTTGACGATCGATCCGGAGCCCTATGCCGCCGCCGTTGCTCAAGCCGAAGGCACGGTCGCCTCAGCCAAAGCCCGGGTGGAACTCACCCGCACCGAACTCGAGCGCGGCAAGGTCCTTTCCGCCAAGAACACGATCTCGCAAAGCGATCTCGCGCAGCGGCAAGGCGCCTATAGCGAGGCGCTCGCGGCGCTGCAGTCGGCCAACGCGGCACTGAAGACCGCACAGATCAATCTCGGATACACGCAGATCCGCGCTCCGATCTCGGGCAGGACCGGCAAGCTCGAGATCACGGCGGGCAATCTCGTCGCCGCCGGCTCCACCTCGCCGGCGCTCACCACGCTTGTCTCGGTCGATCCGATCTATGCGAGCTTCAATGCCACCGAAGAGCTGGTGAGCCGCACGCTTGCCCAGCTTCCGGYCGAAAACGGTCTTCCGGCCATCGACCAGGTGCCGGTCGAAATCGGCACCCTCGGCGACGAGGGAACACCGATCCGCGGCAAGCTGCAGCTCGTGGACAACGAAGTGAACGCTTCGAGCGGCACGATCCGGGTGCGCGCGGTCTTTGACAATCCCGGCGGCCGGCTGATTCCCGGACAGTTCGTGCGGGTTCGCATGGGCCAGCCTCGCGCCGAAGAGCACCTGATGGTGAGCGAACGGGCGATCGRCACCGACCAGGACAAGAAGTTCGTTTTCGTGGTCGATGGCGCCAACACCGTGGCTTACCGACAGATCGAGCTCGGCGCAGGCGTGGGTGGCGACAGGATCGTCACCAATGGCCTGACCGCCGGCGAGCGGATCGTCGTCAACGGCCTGCAGCGCATCCGCCCCGGCGCGGTCGTCGATCCGCAGGCCGAGGCCAAGGTCGCCCAGCAATAATTACCGCTGCCGGGGCTTCCCGGCAGCCTCAGTCACAACCGGTTTTCTGTCGCTTGCGATCCTCACGGTTCGCAGGCCGGGGCCGTTTCGCCTCTGTTCAACCCCGGAGAGGGCTTTGACATGAACATCTCCAGATTCTTCGTCGACCGGCCGGTCTTTGCGGCCGTGCTGTCGATCCTCATCGTGGTGGCGGGCCTGATCGGCATGCGCGCGCTGCCGATCTCCGAATATCCCGAAGTGGTGCCGCCTTCGGTCGTGGTGCGCGCCACTTATCCGGGCGCCAACCCGACCGTCATCGCGCAGACTGTCGCCACGCCGCTCGAAGAGCAGATCAACGGCGTCGAGGACATGCTCTACATGTCCAGCCAGGCGACCTCGGACGGCGTGCTGACGCTGACCGTCACCTTCAAGCTCGGCACCGATCCGGACAAGGCCCAGCAGCTCGTGCAGAACCGCGTCAGCCAGGCCGAACCCCGCCTGCCGGCCGAAGTCCGCGCGCTCGGCATCACCACGGTCAAGAGCTCACCCGACTTCATCATGGTGGTGAACCTCGTCTCGACCACCGATGCCTACGACATCACCTACCTGCGCAACTACGCGACCTTGAACATCAAGGATCGGCTCGCGCGGATCGAAGGCGTCGGCCAGGTGCAGGTCTTCGGTGCCGGCGACTATTCCATGCGCATATGGATCGACCCGCAGAAGGCGGCCGAACATTCGCTGGCCGCCAGCGATATCACCAACGCCATCCGCGAGCAGAACGTTCAGGCTGCGGCCGGTATCATCGGCGCATCCCCGAGCGTTCCAGGCGTCGACCTGCAGCTCAACGTGAATGCCCAGGGCCGCCTCCAGTCGCCCGAGGAATTCGGCAGCATCATCGTCAAGACCGATGAGAACGGYGCCGTCACCCGCCTTCGGGATGTCGCACGCATCGAGCTCGGCGCCGCCGACTATACGCTGCGTTCGCTGCTCGACGGCGAGCCGGCCGTGGCCGTCGCGGTCCTGCAGGCTCCCGGTTCGAATGCGCTGCAGATTGCCGACAGCGTGCGCGCAACCATGGATGAGCTACAGCTCGCCATGCCTCAAGGGGTCAAATACGAGATCGTCTACGACACGACGAAGTTCGTGCGCTCCTCCATCGAAAAGGTGCTCCACACCCTGCTCGAAGCGATCGGCCTCGTCGTGCTCGTCGTCATCCTCTTCCTGCAGACTTGGCGCGCCTCGATCATTCCGCTGATCGCGGTTCCCGTCTCGATCATCGGCACCTTCGCGGTGATGTACGCCTTCGGGTTCTCGATCAACGCATTGACCCTCTTTGGGCTGGTGCTGGCGATCGGCATCGTCGTGGACGACGCAATCGTCGTGGTGGAAAACGTCGAGCGCAATATCGAGAACGGCCTTACCCCACRCAATGCCACCTATCGGGCTATGCAGGAGGTATCGAGCCCGATCATCGCGATYGCGCTGGTGCTGGTTGCAGTCTYCGTGCCGCTTGCCTTCATTACCGGCCTTTCCGGCCAGTTCTACCGCCAGTTCGCGCTGACGATCGCGATTTCGACCGTCATCTCGGCCATCAATTCGCTGACGCTATCGCCCGCGCTTGCTGCCCTTCTTCTGAAGGATCACCACGCTCCGAAGGATTGGCTGACGCGAGTCATGGACAAGCTGTTCGGCTGGTTCTTCCGCGGCTTCAACCGCGCCTTCGGCGCCGCTTCGAACGGCTACGGCCGCAGCGTCGGCGGGCTACTCGGCCGCAAGACCATCATCATGGCGATCTATTTGGCGCTGGTGGGCGCGACCTACAGCGTCTTCACCACCGTCCCCGGAGGCTTCGTGCCGGCCCAGGACAAACAGTACCTGATCGGCTTCGCCCAGCTTCCGGACGGAGCGACGCTCGACCGCACCGAAAAGGTCATCAAGCAGATGAGCGACATCGCGCTCGAACAGCCGGGCGTCGCGAATGCCGTGGCCTTCCCGGGCCTGTCGATCAACGGCTTCACCATCGGCTCGAATGCCGGCATCGTCTTCGCAATCCTCGACGATTTCGACAAGCGCAAGACACCGGAGCTTTCGGGCGGCGCGATCGCCATGGCGCTGAACCAGAAATACGCCGGCATCCAGGATGCGTTCATCGCCATGTTCCCGCCGCCGCCGGTCAACGGCCTCGGCCAGACGGGCGGTTTCAAGATGCAGATCGAGGACCGTGCCGGCTTCGGCAACCAGGCGCTTGACGAGGCCACCAAGGCGTTCCTCGCCAAGGCCTATCAGGCGCCGGAACTGGCAGGGCTGTTCTCCAGCTTCCAGATCAACGTGCCGCAGCTCTATGCCGACGTGGACCGCGTCAAGGCCGAACAGCTCGGCGTCTCAGTGACGGATGTCTTCGAAACGCTGCAGATCTATCTGGGTTCGCTCTACGTGAACGACTTCAACGCCTTCGGCCGCACCTACAGCGTGCGGGTGCAAGCGGACGCGCAGTTCCGCGCGCGGGCCGAGGATATCGGTCAGCTCAAGGTGCGCTCGAAGTCGGGCGAAATGATCCCGCTTTCGGCTCTACTCAAGGTGGAGGCCCAGACCGGACCGGAGCGCACGACCCGCTACAACGGCTTCCTCGCCGCCGACATCAACGGCGGGCCGGCACCGGGCTTCTCCTCCGGGCAGGCGGAAGCCGCGATCGAGCGGATCGCCGACGAAACGCTGCCGCCCGGCATCGATTTCGAGTGGACGGACCTGACCTACCAGCAGATCCTCGCCGGCAATTCGAGCATCATCGTCTTCCCGCTGGCGCTGCTGCTCGTCTATCTCGTGCTCGCGGCCCAATACGAGAGCCTGACACTGCCGATTGCCATCATCATGATCGTGCCGATGGGCGTGCTGGCAGCATTGACCGGGGTCTGGCTGACCGGTGGAGACAACAATATCTTCACCCAAATCGGACTTGTGGTGCTCGTGGGGCTCTCGGCGAAGAACGCGATCCTGATCGTGGAATTCGCCCGCGAGCTGGAATTCGAAGGCCGCAAGCCGGTGCAGGCGGCCATAGAGGCCAGYCGGTTGAGGCTGCGTCCGATCCTCATGACCTCCATGGCCTTCATCATGGGCGTCGTGCCGCTGGTCGTCTCGACCGGTGCGGGTGCGGRGATGCGCGCCGCCATGGGTGTCGCGGTGTTCTCCGGCATGATCGGGGTGACCTTCTTCGGCATCTTCATGACGCCGGTCTTCTATGTGCTGGTGCGCAAGCTCACCGGCAACCGGCCGCTGATAAACCACGGACGCGTACCCGAAGCCGCCCATGCGAACACGGATGAGGTGCGGCAGATCGCGGCGGAATAAGATCACAGAAGGTCTCGAACATAGAAGGCGGGCTCAAGGCCCGCCTTCTTTTTTTGCCCGCTCCAGTTTGAGCCCAGCGAATAGCTTTACTCTCCCGCGCACGGCGCACACAATAAAATGCCTCGCCGCCCACCGCTTCCGGCATTTTCATCGCTTTGGAAAATCGGATTCCGGATGGAATATGGGGCGCCGAATCCATGTGGAGAAAAAGATGAACCACTTCGCCGTCTCGCGCCGCCTGCTAATGAAGGGGACGGGCCTGCTGCTTGCCTCCACCGCGCTTCCTCGCCTTGCGATGGCTCAGGATGCCCCGAGCGGCGGCCGGCTGATCGTGGCAGCGGATTCGGAACCGAAGAACCTCAATCCGGCGATCGTCGCCTCCAACGGCGTCTTCTTCGTGGCGAGCAAGGTGATCGAGCCCTTGGCGGAAGCCTCCTTTGAGGGGGAAGACGGGCTTCAACCGCGCCTGGCCACGTCCTGGGAAGGTTCCGAGGACGGCCGCTTGGTCACCTTCAAGCTGAGGGAAGGCGTGACCTGGCATGACGGAAAGCCCTTCACCTCCGCCGACGTGGCCTTCTCCGCCCTCAATATCTGGAAGCCTTTGCAAAATCTCGGCCGCATCGTCTTTGCCAACCTCGAAGCGGTCGATACGCCCGACGAAACGACAGCGGTCTTCCGCTTCTCCAGGCCCACACCGCTGCAGCTCATCCGCAATGCTCTGCCGGCGGTGAGCAGCGTCGTACCGAAACATCTCTATGAAGGCACGGACATCGCCACCAATCCGGCCAATGTGAATCTTGTTGGAACCGGGCCGTTCAAGTTCGCCGAATACAAACCCGGCGAATATTACCGGCTGGAGCGAAACGCCGATTATTGGGGCGAAGGCGAGCCGAAGCTCAATGAAGTGATCTTCCGCGTGCTGCCGGATCGCGCCGCCGCGGGTTCCGCGTTGGAAGCGGAGGAAATCCACCTCGCCGCCTTTTCGGCCGTGCCCCTCACAGATCTCGACCGGATTTCGAAAGTGCCGGGCATCAAGGTCGTTTCCAAGGGATACGAGGCGCTGACCTACCAGCTCGTCGTGGAAATCAATCACCGGCGCAAGGAGCTTGCCGATCTCAAGGTGCGTCAGGCGATTGCGCACGCGATCGACAAGCAGTTCGTCGTCGACACGATCTTTCTCGGCTATGCGGCGGCATCCACGGGACCGGTGCCGAAGAACGCACCGCAGTTCTACGATACCGACGTGCCGGTTTACGATTTCGATGTGGCAAAGGCCAATGCGCTGCTGGACGAAGCCGGCTATCCGAAAGCGGCCGACGGAACGCGCTTCTCGCTGAAGCTGAGGCCTGCGCCCTATTTCAACGAGACCCGCCAGTTCGGCGATTATCTGCGCCAGGCGCTCACGGCGATCGGCATCGACGCCCAGCTCGTCAATGCGGATTCCGCCGCACACCAGAAGGCGGTCTATACGGATCACGATTTCGATCTCGCCGTCGCTCCGCCCGTCTTCCGTGGCGACCCGGCGATCTCCACCACCATTCTCGTGCAATCTGGCATTCCGGCGGGCGTGCCCTTCTCGAACCAAGGCGGCTATGCCAATGCCGAGCTCGACGCGATCATCGCCAAGGCGGCCCAAACCGTGGATACGACGGCGCGGACCGAGCTTTATAACGAATTTCAGAAACTTGTGACCACCGACCTGCCGATCATCAACGTGGCCGAATGGGGTTTCATCACCGTTGCCCGCGACACGGTACTGAATGTTTCGAACAATCCGCGCTGGGCGGTGTCGAACTGGGCGGATACGGCCCTGSAATCGTGATAGGATCGGCTCCCGGCATCGATTTTCCGAGGCATTTTAGGGCGTGAAGCGTGCACTCCGACTGATCAGGCGCCGCACATTGAGCAGCATTCCCGTGCTGCTGATCGTGGTCGCGATGACCTTTCTGCTCCTGGAGCAGGCGTCCGGTGATGCGGTCGACGCCTATCTGCTGTCGATCGGCGGCGGTGACGCCACGCTCACGCAATCGCTGCGGCAGGCCTACGGTCTCGATCAGTCGATGTGGGCGCGGCTCTGGCTCTATCTCTCCTCGCTGGCAAAGTTCGATCTCGGCTGGTCGGTCGCTTTCGATCGTCCGGTTCTCGACCTCATCCTCGAACGCCTGCCCAATACGCTTCTCCTGATGGGAAGCGCCACGGCGCTCTCCTTCGGGCTGGGTTCGATGCTCGGCATTCTCGCGGGGGCGAGGCCGGAAAGCCTCCGCGACCGGCTGCTCTCCAYGGGATCGCTGATGCTCTACGCCATTCCGAGCTTCTGGCTTGGCCTCGTGCTCAGCATAATCTTTGCCGTACAGCTCCGCTGGCTGCCAACCTCGGGCATCGAAACCATCGCGTCGGGCAAGGCCGGCCTTGCAAGGGCGGCCGACATCGCGGTCCATCTCGTGCTGCCGGTCGGCGCGCTTTCCCTCATCTATCTCGCGCTCTTCCTGCGGGTCATGCGGGCGGGAATGGCGGAGGTCTGGCCTCTGGACTTCGTGCTTTCCGCCCGCGCCAAGGGGCTTTCGCGATGGCGGATCGTGATGCGGCATGTGGCGCGCAACGCATTCCTGCCGCTGGTCACCATGCTTGGCCTGCAATCGGCGGCCATGCTCGGCGGCAGCGTGGTGATCGAAAGCATCTTCGCGATCCCCGGCTTCGGGCGGCTGGCACAGGAGGCGGTGAGCGGGCGCGATGCGCCCCTCCTCATGGGAATCATTCTCGTCAGCGCCGTGCTGGTCATCTGCGTCAATCTCGTCATCGACATTCTCTATGCCGCGCTCGATCCGCGCGTCGGCTCCTCGGAGGCCGGCACATGACGGTCACGGGAAGATTTCTGCGCGCACCGGAAGGTCTCGGCGGCCTTCTGATCCTGGTGATACTCGCGCTTGCGGCCATTCTCGCGCCGCTGCTTTCGCCCGGCGATCCCTTGAGCATTGCCGGGCGCCCGCTGCTGGCCCCCTTCACCGATCCAGCCTTCCCTCTCGGGACCGACAGGCTGGGCCGTGATGTGTTCGYCGGTATCATCCATGGCGCACGGACGTCGCTTGCAGTCGGCATCGCCGCGGCGCTCGCTGCGCTGGCACTCGGGCTGTGCATCGGGCTTGCGGCCGGCTTTGCCGGCGGCTTGGCGGACGAAGCGCTGATGCGGGTGGTCGATGCCTTCCAGATCGTGCCGAGCTTCCTTTTGGCGCTCGCTTTCGTCAGCGTCATCGGCCCATCCGTGCCAGTCGTCGTGCTGGCCATCGCGCTCGGCGCCTGGGCCGATCCGGCAAGGCTGACGCGGGCACAGGTCCTGGCGATCCGCGAACAGAATTACGTCGCCTCGGCACGCGTTATCGGCATGCATCCGGTCGAAATCGCATTCAAGGAAGTCCTTCCGAATGCCCTGCCGCCGGTTCTGGCGCTTGCAGCCATCATCGTCGCGTCAGCTATCCTCACGGAGGCAGCACTTTCCTTCCTCGGTCTCGGCGATCCGAATATCGTGACCTGGGGTTCGATGATCGCGGAAGGCCGCAATGTTCTTCGCTCCTCCCCCTGGCTCTCGATCTTTCCCGGCATCGCGCTGGTGATCACGGTCGTCGGCGTCTACCTGTTCAGCGAGGGCTTGAGTAAAGCAATATCCGGCCATGGGATACCGATCTCATGAGCCCCCAACTTTGCCAAATACGCGGGCTTTCGGTGCTCTATCACGGGCAACAGGCGCTCGCCCTGAAGAATATCGACCTCGACATCATGCCCGGCGAAAGACTCGCCGTCATCGGCGAAAGCGGTTCGGGAAAAAGCACGCTTGCGCGCGCACTCGCCGGCCTGCTGCCCGCCGGTGCGCGCATGGCCGGCGAGATCGCCTGGCCAAAGCGGGGGCAACGGCCGGTACCCGGCCGCGATCTCGGCTTCGTCTTCCAAGACCCCTCGGCGAGCCTCAACCCGGTGCTGACGATCGGCGAGCAGGTGGCCGAAGGCGCTGCCCGGCACCTCGGCCTTACCTGGCGGGACGCTCACGCCCGTGCATTGGAGATGCTGGAGCGCGTGCGCATCCCGCAGCCGGAAAAGGCGCTGAAAGCCTTCCCGCATCAGCTTTCCGGCGGGCAGCGCCAGCGCGTGGCGATTGCCGCGGCCGTCATCTGCAAGCCGGCCTTCCTGATCGCCGATGAGGCAACCAGCGCGCTCGACATGGTGGTGCAGGCCGAGATCGTGAAACTGCTCGACGAGCTGGTGCTCGAAGCCGGCACGACGCTGCTCTTCATCACCCATGATATCGCGCTCGCCTCCGGCTTTGCGGACCGGCTTGCGATCTTCAGGAACGGCGGCCTCGTGGAAGAGGGGCCGGCGCCGGCCGTGTTGGCCGAGCCACGCGAGGCCTATACGCGCATGCTGATTGAAAGCCATCTCGATTTGCGGAGCCTGCCGCTAATTCGCAAAAGGCGCTCCGCATGACCGAGCTGCTGGCGACCAAAAACCTATCGAGGCGCTTCGTTTCCCGCGACCGAGAGGTGATCGCGCTGGATGATGCTTCCCTGACGCTGAGCGCCGGCGAGACGCTCGGCCTTGCCGGGGCTTCCGGCAGTGGAAAATCGACGCTAGCCCGCGTCCTCCTTCGCCTCATCCAAGCGGATGGCGGGACAATCCGTTTCGAGGGGGAGGATTGGCTTGCACATTCCGGCCGCGAGTTGCGCTGGCGGCGGGCGCGCATGCAGATGGTATTCCAGGATGTGCTCAGCGCCTTCAACCCGCGGGCGACGGTGGCCTCGGTAATCGACGATCCGCTGCGCATCCACAATGTGGTAGCAAAAAGCGAACGGCCTCATGAGATCGCCGCTCTTCTGGATCGGGTCGGCCTGCCGGGGTCCTATTCCGCCCGCTCGATCCGCGAGCTCTCCGGCGGCCAGCGGCAGAGGGTGGCTATCGCGCGCGCCATCGCCACGCGTCCTTCGCTGATCGTGCTGGACGAGGCGGTTTCCGCCCTCGATGTGTCGGTACGCGGCAAGATCCTCGAGCTTCTGGTGACGCTGCAGGAGGAGCGCGGTATCGCCTATCTCTTCATATCGCATGATCTTTCGGTGCTGCGCGCGGTTTCACATCGGATCACGGTGATGGACGCCGGCAAGCTCGTCGAAACGGCCTCAGCGCGGAAGATCATCGATGCGCCGAGCTCGCCGGCGGCCAAGGCTCTTGTTGCGGCCGTGCCGCGCCTCATCATCCCACGCCAGGAAGGACAGGCGGAACATGGCTTCTGACTTATGGAACCTCCTGAACGATCTTCCGACCTTTCCGGCAGATCGCTATGCGTCGATCGCCGACCGGATCGCCCGGCTGCTCGGTACGAGGAACGATGTAGTTCTCATCCAGGCGGAAGCCGTCGTGGCGCTGGAAGCCGTCGCGGCCAACGTTGCGAGGCCAGGGCTTCAAACCGCCAACATCGTCACCAGCCCCTATGGCGGATGGTTCGGCGGATGGCTGCGGCACGGCGGAGCCTCCGTCACCGATATCGTGGCCGAGCCGGCAAGGCCGATCGAAACTTCGGCGGTTGCGGCGGCCTTGGAAGCCAATCCGGATATCCGGGTGCTTTCCCTGGTGCATGCGGAATCGGCAAGTGGCATCCTCAATCCGCTGGAGGATATCCTCTCGCTTACCCGGCAAAGAGGCATCCTCACCGTGGTGGATGCCGTAGCTTCCATCGGGGGCCATCCGCTGGATGTCGATGCGTTCGGCATCGATATTGCCGTGATCGGCCCGCAGAAATCCCTCGCGGGCCCGGCTGGAGTTTCAGCCATTGCCGTAAGCCGTAGGGCCTGGGAATTTGTTGCAAGAGACGGAGCGCGGCGAAATTCAATCCTCTCGCTCCTCGACCAAAGGGGCTGGATCGAAGGTGGCCGCGGAGCTCTGCCGGGCACGCCATCGGCAATGGAATTCTTCGCACTGGAAACAGCCCTCGACCGTGTTGAAGCCGAGGGGTTGGAAAACGTCATCGCAAGACATGCCAAGGCAGCAGCGGCAAGCCGCGCCGGTCTGCTGGCGCTTGGCTCCGAACCGGGGGTCCAGGCAAAAAGCGGCTCGCATCTCGTCACGACCGTGAAGCTGCCGGAGGGGGCGGATATGGATGTTTTGCTGCGAGCTGCAGACGGCTTCGGAGCGGCGCTGACGGCGGGTGTCGGGCCGGGCGCGGAGCGGCTCGTGCGGCTCAATCACACCGGCCGGCGGGCGCGTTTCGATGTCGTGCTCGCCAATGTCATAGCCTACGGCATGGCACTGCGGGCCCAAGGGCTGCCTGCGGATATCGCCGCTGCCTCGGAGACTATCGCCGGCTTCTACGGCGGTTAGCCCCGCAGAAATTCCTATAGGATTTTTATTTCTTTTCCATGCGGGCTCTCTCGAACCTTTATGCGGTTCGGGCCCATGTTTCGCTCTGAAATCCAGGACAAGCGCCGCCGGATCTCCGGCGGCCGTATTGGCATGCCGCAGTTTCCGAAGCGGCCCTGGTTCACTCGATCCATGCAAGGAGCCATCAAAATGGACGTGATCATGATTGGAATGGGCGTCGTCAGCTTCGCCCTGTTCCTCGCCTACACGCAAGCCTGCGACGCGCTGTGACGGGAGCCATAAAATGCTTCTCGAATATCTCCTCGGYGGCGCCGTCACGCTCTTCCTCCTCGTCTATCTCACCTATGCGCTGGTCCGCCCCGAGCGGTTCTGACCGCCGGATCGGCTCAACATTTCGAAGGCTCATCCCATGACAATCAATGGATGGTTCCAGATCCTTCTCTATTGCGGGATCGTCGTCGCGCTCGCAAAACCGCTCGGCGGCTACATGACGCGCGTCTTCAACGGAGAGCGAACCGTTCTCTCTCTCATTTTCCGCCCGCTCGAGCGCAGCCTATACGGCCTCGCGGGCACCAGCGAACGCGAAGAGCAACACTGGACGACCTATACCGTCGCTCTGCTGCTCTTCAACTTCGCCGGTTTTGCGGTTCTCTACGCACTCCAGCGCCTGCAGGGCGGATTGCCGTTTAATCCGGCCGAGATGGGAGCCGTTCCTGCCGAGCTCGCCTTCAACACCGCCGCCAGCTTCGTCTCCAACACCAATTGRCAGAACTACGGTGGCGAAAGCACGATGTCATACCTGACGCAGATGTTGGGCTTGAACGTGCAGAACTTCCTGTCCGCGGCGACGGGGATTGCCATCGCCATGGCGCTGATCCGCGCTTTCGCGCGCAAATCGGTTCAGACGCTCGGCAACTTCTGGGTCGATCTCACCCGCTGCACGCTCTATATCCTCCTGCCCATCTGCGTCATCGGCACGCTGGTGCTGGTCTGGCAGGGCGTTCCGCAGAACCTCAACCCCTATACCGTCGCAACCACGCTCGAAGGTGCGCAGCAGACGATCGCCCAAGGCCCCGTCGCCTCGCAAATGATGATYAAGCATCTCGGCACCAATGGCGGCGGCTTCTTCAATGCCAATGCGGCTCACCCCTTCGAGAACCCGACCGCACTCACCAACCTCATCCACATGGTCGCAATTTTCGCGATCGGCGCCGCGCTAACCAATGTCTTCGGCCGTATGGTCGGCAATGAAAGGCAGGGCTGGGCGATCTTCGCCACCATGGGCATCCTGTTCATCGCGGGCGTCATCGTCTGCTACTGGGCGGAAGCCGCGGGCAACCCGCTGGTCCACGCGCTCGGCATCGACGGCGGAAACATGGAAGGCAAGGAGGTGCGCCTCGGCATACCGCTTTCCGCCCTCTTCGCCGTCATCACCACGGCGGCCTCGTGCGGCGCGGTCAATGCCATGCATGACAGCTTCATGGCGCTCGGCGGCATGATCCCGCTCATCAACATGATGCTCGGTGAAATCATCATCGGCGGCGTCGGCGCGGGTTTCTACGGCATCCTGCTCTTCGTCGTGGTGGCGATCTTCGTCGCCGGCCTTATGGTCGGCCGCACGCCGGAATATCTCGGCAAGAAGATCGAGGCGAAGGAAATGAAGATGGCCATGCTGGCGCTTCTCTGCCTGCCGCTCTTCATGTTGGGTTTCACGGCGTTCGCCGTGGTGCTGCCGAATGCAGTGGCATCGATCGCCAATCCCGGCCCGCACGGCTTCTCCGAGATCCTCTACGCCTACGTCTCGGCAGCCGCTAACAACGGCTCGGCTTTCGGCGGGCTTACCGGCAACACACCCTGGTACAACATCACGCTGGGGCTGACGATGCTTGCCGGCCGCTTCCTGATCATCGTGCCGGCCATGGCACTGGCCGGTTCGCTGGTGACGAAGAAGGCGGCGCCGGAATCGGCGGGCACCTTCCCGACACACGGGCCGCTCTTCGTCGCGCTGCTGCTCGGCGTGATCGTCATCATGGGCGGCCTGGAATTCTTTCCCGCACTCGCGCTCGGTCCGATCGTCGAACACCTGGCGATGCTCGGCGGGCAGACCTTCTGACGGTCTGCCCCGGCTTACCTAACAAGAACACCCATACTGGAGCCTCGTCATGAGCCAGTCCAAATCCGCGAGCATCATGGATGCCGTGCCAGCCATCACCGGCGCATTCGCCAAGCTCAGCCCGAAGAGCCTGGCTAGGAACCCGGTAATCTTTGTGGTCGCCGTTGTTTCCGCTCTTTCCACCATCCTGCTCATTCGGGATCTCATCGCCGGCGAAACCGATATCGGTTTCTCCTTCCAGATCGTAATCTGGCTGTGGTTCACGGTTCTCTTCGCCAACTTCGCGGAAGCCGTGGCCGAAGGTCGCGGCAAGGCGCAGGCGGAATCGCTGCGCAAGACCCGTACCGAAACCCAAGCCAAGCTACTCAACGGCAATAGCCGCGACTTCAAGCTTGTGGCCGGCACCAGCCTGAAGGTCGGCGATGTCGTGCTGGTCGAGGCCGGCGACATCATCCCCTCCGACGGGGAAGTGATCGAAGGCATCGCCTCGGTCAACGAGGCGGCGATCACCGGTGAATCGGCGCCTGTCATCCGCGAGTCCGGTGGCGATCGCTCCGCCGTCACCGGCGGCACGCAGGTGCTTTCCGATTGGATCCGCGTTCGCATCACCGCGGCGGCCGGCTCCACCTTCATCGACCGTATGATCGCGCTCGTCGAAGGTGCCGAACGCCAGAAGACGCCGAACGAGATCGCACTCAACATCCTGCTTGCGGGGATGACGCTGATCTTCGTCATCGCCACCGCGACGATCCCGAGCTTCGCCTCCTATGCCGGCGGCTATATTCCGGTCACCGTTCTCGTCGCGCTTTTCGTGACGCTGATCCCGACCACGATCGGCGCGCTTCTTTCCGCGATCGGCATTGCCGGCATGGACCGGCTGGTGCGCTTCAACGTGCTCGCCATGTCCGGCCGCGCGGTGGAAGCCGCCGGCGACGTCGATACGCTACTCCTCGACAAGACCGGCACGATCACGCTCGGCAATCGCCAGGCGACCGAGTTCCGCCCGGTGTCCGGTGTGACCGCCGAGGAATTGGCCGACGCCGCCCAGCTTGCCTCGCTTGCCGACGAAACCCCGGAAGGCCGCTCGATCACCGTTCTCGCGAAGGAAAAATACGGCATCCGCGCCCGCGACATGCAGAGCCTGCACGCGACCTTCATTCCCTTCACCGCACAGAGCCGCATGAGCGGCGTCGATCTCGACGGCTCCTCGATCCGCAAGGGCGCGGTGGATGCGGTGCTGAACTATCTCCGCACGAACGCGGCCGCCGCCAGCAGCGACGCCATCCGGGAGGCCCAGCAGATCGCCGAGGATATCGCCAAATCAGGCGGTACGCCGCTTGCCGTGGTGCGCGACGGGCGCCTGCTCGGCATCATTCACCTCAAGGATATCGTCAAGGGCGGCATCCGCGAGCGTTTCGCCGAGTTGCGGCGCATGGGCATCCGCACCGTGATGATCACCGGCGACAATCCGATGACCGCCGCCGCGATCGCAGCGGAAGCGGGCGTGGACGACTTCCTCGCCCAGGCCACGCCCGAGAACAAGCTTTCGCTGATCCGTGAAGAACAGGCGAAAGGCAAGCTGGTCGCCATGTGCGGCGACGGCACCAACGATGCGCCGGCGCTTGCGCAGGCCGATGTCGGCGTTGCCATGAACACCGGCACGGTCGCGGCCCGCGAAGCCGGCAACATGGTCGATCTCGACAGCGACCCGACGAAGCTCATCGAGATCGTCGAGATCGGCAAGCAGCTCCTGATGACGCGTGGCGCGCTGACGACGTTTTCGATCGCCAACGATATCGCCAAGTATTTCGCGATCATCCCGGCCATGTTCCTCGCCTTCTATCCGCAGCTCGGCGTCTTGAACATCATGGGGCTTTCGACACCGCAGAGCGCGATCCTTTCGGCGATCATCTTCAATGCGCTGATCATCGTGGCGCTGATCCCGCTCTCGCTGAAAGGCGTCAAGTACAGGGCGATCGGCGCCGGCGCCCTCCTCTCCCGCAATCTCGCAATCTACGGCCTCGGCGGCGTGATCGTGCCCTTCGTGGGCATCAAGGTCGTCGACATGGCCATCACGGCCCTTGGCCTCGCATAAGGACGAATTCAATGCTCAAACAACTAAGACCCGCGATCGTCTTGCTGGTCGCCCTCACCGTCATTACCGGCCTTATCTATCCGCTCGGCATGACGGGCATCGCCCAGGCGCTCTTTCCCGAAAAGGCGAACGGCAGCCTGATCGAACGAAACGGCCAGGTGGTCGGCTCCGCCCTGATCGGCCAGGCATTCACCGGCGAGCGCTATTTCCACGGCCGCCCGTCCGCCGCCGGCGACGGGTACAATGCCGCATCCTCCAGCGGCTCCAACCTCGGCCCGACGAACCCGAAGTTGATCGAACGCATCAAAGCGGATGCCGAGACATTGAAGGCGGAAAACCCGAATGCAACGGTGCCGATCGACCTCGTCACCGCTTCGGGCAGCGGGCTCGACCCGGATATCTCGCCGGAAGCCGCCTATTTCCAGGTTTCGCGCGTCGCCAAGGCGCGCAGGCTGGACGAGCCGACAGTGCGTGCTCTGGTCGACGCTCATGTGGAGGATCGACAATTCGGCCTCCTCGGCGAACCTGTGGTCAACGTGTTGGCGTTGAATCTGGCGCTTGACGAAGCCAATCCCTGACTTGAAATGGGCAGCGGGCGGCATTCTGCCGGCCGCTGCATTCCCGTTCGGGAGAGAGCCTGCCTATGCCCGATGACAACCGCGACATGGAAAACCGGCCTTCGCCGGACGCGCTTCTGGAAAATGCCGAGCGTGAAGGTCGCGGCCGCCTGAAGATTTTTCTCGGCGCAGCTCCTGGAGTGGGCAAGACCTACGAGATGCTGATATCCGGGCGCGCGCGTCGGGCCGACGGCATCGATGTGGTGATCGGAGTGGTGGAAACCCATGGCCGGAGAGAAACCGAAGCCCTTGTCGACGGTTTCGAGATCATCCCGCGCAAGAAGATCGACTATCGAGGCCAGCAGCTCGAGGAAATGGACCTCGATGCCATCCTTGCCCGGCGGCCGGCGCTGGTGCTGGTGGATGAGCTCGCCCATACCAATGCTACCGGAAGCCGCCACCCCAAGCGCTACATGGACGTGAAGGATATCCTCGCCCAGGGGATCGACGTCTATTCCACGCTCAACATCCAGCACGTCGAAAGCCTCAACGACGTGGTCGCGCAGATCACCCGCATTCGCGTGCGCGAGACGGTGCCGGACTCGATCATCGACCGGGCCGATGACGTCGAGATCATCGACATCACGCCGGACGACCTCCTCCAGCGGCTGAAGGAGGGAAAAGTCTATGTACCGGCAACGGCACGGCGGGCGATTGAAAACTACTTCTCTCCGGGCAACCTGACGGCGCTTCGCGAACTGGCGCTACGACGTACCGCGCAGCGGGTGGACGAGCAGCTTCTCAACCATATGCAGGCGCATGCCATTCCCGGTCCCTGGGCGGCGGGCGAGCGGGTGCTCGTCTGTCTCGATCATGGCAGAGGCGGCGCGGGGCTGGTGCGCTACGGCAAACGGCAGGCCGACCGGCTGCGCGCACCCTGGGCGGTGCTGCATCTCGAAACGCCGCAGGCGATCAGCCTGCCGGACGAGGAGAAGGACCGACTTGCCGCCAATATGCGGCTTGCCGAACAGCTCGGCGCCGAGACAGTGACGCTTCCCGCCTTGCGCATTTCGCGGGAGATCATCGCCTATGCCAATATCAACAACTTCACCCATGTCGTCGTGGGGAGGCCGCGAAGACGCGCCTGGTGGCGTATCTGGCAAAGCACCGTAACCGACGACCTCATCCGCTATGCCGGGGACATCAGCGTCCACGTGGTCTCGGGGGATGCGGAGGAGCCTCGCGGCGGCGTGAAGACCGCCAAGCCCCGGCCGGTCAGGATCAGGCCTTATATCCGCAGCGCCGTCTTCGTCGGCCTCGCACTTGTCGCCGGTATCGCGCTCGATCAGGCGCTCGACGTGCAGAACCTCGCGCTGGTATTCCTGATGGCGGTGCTGGCGGCCTCCGTGCGGGGCGGATTGGGCCCCGGTCTCTTCGCTTCGCTCATCGGCGCCCTCTCCTTCAACTTCTTCTTCCTGGAACCGCGCTATACCTTCACCGTGCGCGATCCGGAAAGCGTCGTGGCTTTGGCATTCTTCCTCGGGGTAGCGGTCGTCGCGAGCAATCTGACGGCCGCCGTCCAGCGTCAGGCCRCCGCCGCCCGGCAGCGGGCCCGCACCACGGAAGATCTCTACCTGTTCTCCAAGAAGCTCGCGAGCACCGGCACGCTGGACGATGTGCTTTGGGCGGCAGCCTTCCAGATCGCCTCGATGCTGAAGGTCAGGGTCGTCATCCTGCTTCCCGAAAACGGCATGATCGCCGTCAAGGCCGGTTATCCGCCGGACGACACGCTGGCCGATGCCGATATCGCAGCCGCCAACTGGGCATGGCAGCACAACCGGCCCGCCGGACGAGCGGCTGATACCCTGCCGGGAGCGAAGCGCCTCTACCTGCCGCTACGCACCGGCCGCGAGGCGGTCGGCGTGATCGGCCTGGACAACGACAGGCAGGGCCCGCTGCTCACGCCGGAGCAGCAGCGCCTCTTCGATGCGCTGGCGGACCAGGCCGCGCTTGCGATCGAACGCGTGCAGCTCGTTTCCGACATCGACAAGGCGAAGCTCGCCGCCGAGACCGACCGGCTTCGCACCGCGCTCCTGACCTCCATCTCGCATGACCTCAAGACGCCGCTTGCGGCGATCATGGGCTCGGCGGGAACGCTCAGGGATTTTGGGGCCGGCATTCCTCAAGAGGCCCGGGCGGAGCTGCTTTCGACCGTCATCGACGAATCCGAGCGGCTCAACCGCTTCATTTCCAACCTGCTCGACATGACTCGCCTCGGCTCGGGCGCAATGCAGCCCAACTATGCCTTTCACTTCGTCGGCGATATCGTGGGCACCGCGCTTGGACGAGCGTCGAAGATCGTCGCGAGACACCGGGTCCACGTTGAAGTCCCTGCCGACCTGCCGATGCTGAAGATCGACCCGGTACTGTTCGAGCAGGTTCTGTTCAATCTGGTCGACAATGCCGCCAAATACGCACCGGAGGAAACACGGATCGACATTCGGGCATGGCAGGACGGAGATAGCCTGCTGCTTTCCATCTCCGACGAAGGTCCCGGCATTCCGTCAGGTGACCTCGAGCGCGTGTTCGACAGCTTTTACAGAGTCCGGAAGGGAGATCACGTGCGGGCCGGCACCGGGCTCGGCCTTTCCATCTGCCGCGGCTTCATCGAGGCCATGGGTGGCACGATCAAGGCCTCCAACCGACCGGACCGCTCCGGCGCCATTTTCACCATCCGCATGCCGGTGCGTCGCGAAGCGCCGACAATGGGAGAAGACGAATGACCAATTCCGCCGTCCGCATTCTCATAATCGACGACGAGCCGCCGATCCGAAAGCTCTTACGCGTGGGCCTCTCCACACAGGGCTACGCCATCAGCGAGGCGATGAACGCCAAGGTCGCAGCGGAACTCGTGGAGACGGACAAGCCGGATCTGGTCCTGCTCGATCTCGGGCTTCCCGATATGRCGGGCCACGATCTTCTGGAGAAGTGGCGCCGCGACGGCATCGATCTGCCGATCGTCATCCTCTCAAGCCGAACCGACGAAGCAGGTATCGTCAGGGCGCTCGAGCTCGGAGCCGACGACTACGTGACCAAGCCCTTCGGCATGAACGAGCTCGTCGCCCGCATCCGCGTCGCGCTCCGCCATCGGCTGCAAAGCCACGGCGAAAAGCCGATCTTCCAGACCGGCGACCTTTCCGTCGATCTTGTGAAACGCATCGTGAAGGTGGCGGGCGAGGAAGTGAAGCTCTCCCCGAAGGAATACGAGATCCTGCGCATTCTCGTGCAGCATGCGGGCAAGGTGCTGACGCACCGCTTCCTGCTGGAGCAGGTCTGGGACGGGCTCACCGATGTGCAATACCTGCGCGTCTACGTGCGCCAGCTTCGCCAGAAGATCGAGAAGACACCGGACCAGCCGCAATACATCCTCACCGAAACCGGCGTCGGCTACAGGCTTCGGGAGGGAATTTAGCCGGCTACAGTAAATGGGAAGCACCGTCTCCCGAAAGATTTGAGAAAATCCCTGGAACAGCGGGCGAACGACGAGGTTCGACCCACAATCTTGAACGGTGAGCCCGTGAATTGCTATGCCACGATCGTCTCGAACGGGGTTGGAAAACGAGCCAGAGGGCCCTTTAGATCCCCTGTTGACCAACTGTCTTCCTCAATGGGTCGCCCGGTCGCTTGAGGCAAACGGTATTCGCCGCCTGAGCGAAGCATCGGAACTCACGGACGGGGAACTGCTGAAGTTGAGAGGCGTGGGGCATCAATCGGTGAAGCTAATACGGGCCGCGACCAGAAGCCTCAAGCGACGGAGCAAGTCGGCATCCAAGCATTGACCTTCGCTTCCGTTCATCCAGGGAAGCCGGGCATCCCTGYTTGCATCGGGAAGTCAACTTCGTCCTGAGAGTCCTCAATTTCGAGCAGCTCCCGCAGGCGTACGGCATAGCGTTTCACCAGCGCCTCCAGCCTCGCTTTATCGAGGCCGCCGGCGGAGGCGAAAGCCCCTGACCAGAGGCCTATCTGGAAGGCCAGATAGCAGACTTCGAAGAATGCGAGGACGCCTTCGCGCAGATCGCAATCCGTCTGCTGCCCGATAATCACGGCGAGGCGATTTCGCTCCGCGCCGGAAAGATCGAACTCGATCCCGGCGCCGGCGACATCCCAGGCGATATCTTGGCAGCCTACGAGATCGTGCGCGGCATTGTGGTCGAGCGCATCCGTCTTCACCAGCCGGCCGTCGCCGGTCATCAGCCATTCCCAGGTGTGAAGCCGGTTATCCGTATCGACCCGGTGAAGCCGGCGGGAAAACTTTCCAACGGGACCGATCCGCTGCCTAAGCCTTTTCGCCGCATTTTCGCCGAGCGCCTCGCTCGTATTGAAAATGGCCATGCGGCACAGCTCCTCGAGCGATGCACCTCCACCGGGTGGAGCAAGATGCTGCGCACGAAAGCCGAGATAGCGGCCAAGATGATCGATGAGCTGACCTCGTGGCATGGCGATCGTATTCAGCGGTGCCCCATCGACCCATTTCTCTACCAGGAAACCGTGGCAGGCGCCGGCCATTTCCGACGTAAAACCGGCTTCGTGCAGGAGCGCGGCCCGACGCATCTTTTCCTTGCTGCTTCCGCCAAGACCGGCATATTTGACAAGCCAGTTCCCGCCATCTTCGCCCCGCATCAGAAATTTCCGCTTTTCCATCTGCATGTGGCTCGGCGGCCAAAACCGTTCGTCCGGATGGCGGAGCGCGCGCCAGGCTCCTCCCGAGAGATCCTGCCAGGATTTCTCCCTGGCGCCAACGAGATCGGCCACCCAGGACGAAAGGCGGTGAGCGGGTTCATGCGTATCGATCGTCAGCGCGTCCATCGGCACGTGGTGGCGGTTTCCCTCCCTCCAGAATTTCCGATGCGCCGCGCTTGCCCGTGGACCGGGATCGTCCGGATGGCTGGGAAAGAAATGTATCCGGCCGGCAGCCACACCATTGGCCAACAGCCAATCCGCAACGCCGCCGAAGGAGCTTCCCGAAAGGCCGGGGCCTTCGTCGACGATTGCGAAATCGCAGTCCTCCTCCCCTAGAATGCGGCTAGCAAGCGCGGGAGCGATCTGCGGGCGCCGGTCGAAAGGGTGACCTGACGGGCGCAACGACCAGGCCGGGCCGGCGTCCAGGGCGGCCGCCACGAGTGCAGCAAGTCCTGTGCCGATGCTGCGAAGCCCGATCACGACGGTCCGATCGCTCAATCCCGACCTCGACGCCGCTTCGATATAGCTTTCGGGATAAAGGGCATAGAAGGCATAGCCTTCTCCCCGCTTCACGCGCAGCGGTTCGGCGCACTCCAATTCCTGCAACAGATTCGGCCATTGTCGGGGTAGCGACAGCTCGCCAGCAAAGCCGCTTCGCCACGACTGCATGATGGCTCCGGCCTGCGCGTGAAGAAGTTTTGCGCCCGCCTCCTGGACGAATGAGAGATCATCCACGCTCTTTTCGGCAAATTCCCGATCCGCCAACCCCTGCACCAGTTCTCCCGTGGCGAGGAAGGCGTTCACCAGCGCCTCGTGGCGTTGCCTGCCAGGAGACATCCGTAAGCAGCCGAGGAGCGTTTCGGCGATCTCCCTGCGCATTACGGCCGATCGTTCGACGCGTTCGAGATCGCCATAGACCAGCATCGACTTTTCTCCCCTTCAGGTCTGAAGTCAGCCTTTTCCCAGGAACTCAGGAAAAATGCAGTTTTCCTGGAACACATGGCGCCACGGTTTGTTCGCAGGCTTTGTAGATGCCGGAGAAAAACATGGTTTCGAGATCCATTCGCGTCGGYCTGGTCGGAGTGGGAAACTGCGCCTCCTCGCTGGTCCAGGGCCTGACCTATTACCGCAACGTCCAGGACAACGAGCCGGTTCCCGGTCTCATGCATGTCGATCTCGGTGGCTATCAGGTGAGCGACATCGAGGTTTCCGCCGCCTTCGACGTTGCCGCGTCCAAGGTGGGGCGCGATGTGGCGGAAGCCATTTATGCAGAGCCGAACAACACGAAGCGGTTTGCCGATGTCGCGCCGACGGGCGTTACCGTGAAGCGCGGCAGAACGCTTGACGGGATCGGCAAATATCTCAGGGACGAGATCGAGGAGGCGGCCGAACCGGAAGAGGACGTGGCGGAAATCCTGCGGCGGACACGCACGGACGTGCTCGTTTCCTATCTGCCGGTCGGCTCTGAGGAGGCGACCAAATGGTATGCCGAACAGGCGCTCGCCGCCGGCTGCGCCTTCATCAACTGCATTCCGGTCTTCATCGCCTCAAAACCGGAATGGCAGAGAAAGTTCGCCGCGCGTGGCCTGCCGGTCATCGGCGACGATATCAAGAGCCAGGTGGGCGCCACCATAGTCCATCGAATGCTCGTCAATCTCTTCCGCGAGCGCGGCGTGCGGGTGGATCGCACCTATCAGCTAAACTTCGGTGGCAATACGGATTTCCTCAACATGCTGGAGCGCGAGCGGCTGGAATCGAAGAAGATTTCCAAGACCCAATCGGTCACCAGCCAGCTCGACGTTCCCCTGCCCGCCAATGACGTGCATGTGGGCCCGAGCGACCATGTACCCTGGCTCGCCGACAGGAAATGGGCCTATATCCGGCTCGAGGGCACCACATTCGGCGGCGTGCCGCTCAATGCGGAACTGAAGCTCGAAGTGTGGGACTCGCCCAACTCGGCCGGCGTGGTCATAGATGCCGTACGCTGCGCGAAACTCGCGCTCGACCGTGGCGTGGGCGGCGTRCTGACAGGTCCCTCCAGCTATTTCATGAAGTCGCCGCCGCAGCAATTCACCGATCACGAGGCACGGCGGAGAACGCAGAATTTCATCGACGATCAGGAGGATATCCTGCGCGGGGCGGCCGAATGACGGTAACGTTCTTCCTCGTCCGCCATGCCGCTCATGACGATGTCGGGCGTTTTCTGGCCGGCCGGAAAGAAGGCATCACGCTTGGGGTAGCCGGCAGGGAGCAGGCCCTGCGCCTGGGGCAACGGATGCGGCGGGAGAAGATCAGCGCGGTTCACACGAGCCCCCGAGAGCGTACGCGGGAAACGGCGGCAGCCATCGCGGCCGCCTGCGAGCTCGGCGAGCCGGAGATCACTGAGGCACTTGACGAGGTGAACTTCGGCGACTGGTCCGGCAAGACCTTCGAGGCTCTGGATGCGGACCCCTCATGGCACCAATGGAATACTGTCCGCAGCCTTTCCCGGACACCGGGCGGTGAAACCATGCYGGACGTCCAGCGCCGGGTATTCGAGCTGGTCGCGGCCCTTGCGGCCGGCGATAGCAGCGGGAGGCTTGTGCTGGTTTCGCATGCCGATGTCATCAAGGCGGCCGTGAGCCATGTGTTGGGCCTACCGATTGACGCCTGGCCGAGATTCGACATCGCACCTGCCTCGGTCACCAGCATTGCGGCCGGCCCCTGGGGAGCGAAAGTTCTGACCCTCAACGAGACGATTACCTGAAGCGCATCCTGGAGAAATCGCATGATCGAAGCCACGATGATCTGGAACGAACCCAATAACAAGTCTCACTGGGA
Organism: Rhizobium sp. LCM 4573; assembly: GCF_001854865.1. GTDB lineage: Bacteria > Pseudomonadota > Alphaproteobacteria > Rhizobiales > Rhizobiaceae > Neorhizobium. The sequence continues at coordinate 129,032 of NZ_MDDW01000024.1, forward strand.
CCCGGAGCTCGATCCGGACTGGAGCCAGTTCGCCCGCATGGCCATACTCGCTGCCGATGCGATCGGTGCGCAAAATCCGGACCTCGTACGGGTGCTCGGCGGGATCTCRCCGATCGACCCCCACTTCATGACGCGAATGCGCGATTTCAGCGTACTCGACCACCTCGACGCCGTCGCCGTCCACGGTTTTCCGCTCGACTGGAATCTCTGGCAGATCCACGAATGGCCGGCCAAGATCGATGAGATCAAGGCGGTGACCGACCTGCCGGTCTGGGTCAGTGAGGTCGGCGTTTCGACCTTCGGCGCGGAGGAGGTGCAGCTCTGGGGGCTGAAGCGCACCGCAGAGCTGCTGAAGGGCAAGGTGGAGCGCTGCCAGTGGTACAGCCTCTATGATCTCCCGCGCGCCTGGGAAGCGACGACGCGGCACCGGGAGGCCGAAGGTTCCTCCTACTATCGCCACTATTACATGGGCCTTCTGCGGGAGGACGGCACGCCGAAACCGGCTTTCGATGAATTCGTCAGGCACACGCCCGAATTAGGTCTCGTGCAGTGGTTCCACTTCGAGGACCCAAGGCTTGCGGATGCCGTGAACTGGATGAAGCGGCTCGGCGTCAAATCCGTCCGCACAGGCCTTTCCTGGGCCGATCGGTTCCGCCCCAATGCGCTCGACTGGTTCGACCGCCAGATGCGCGCGCTCGAGGATTTCGACGTAACGGTCACCTTCTGCTTCACGCCGGAACATCGCGGCATCGGGGCGCATCACACCAGCCCACCTTTCGCGCCGGAGGAATTTGCGGCCTTCTGCAGCGAAATGGTGGAGCGCTATGCACCGAGGCAGGCCGAGAGACCGGCTCGCGGCGACAGCTTCGCCGTCCGGCCGCTCGCACTGGAAACCTCCCCGACCTTCGGCAGCAGATAAGTGAACCGGATCTTGTCCCTCAGCGTCCGGCAGAGCGGGCTGAAGGGAAGACCTGCGGCTCGAAAGCAAAATCCTTGTCGAACGGATAGGTCGGATGCGGCTTGCGGTGCCGCTCCAGCCGCTCGACGAACTGATCGACGACGCCCGGCGAAAGCGCCATGAGGTTAGGATTGGCGATCGGCGCGAGTTCCGGTGAAAGGTAGCCGGATTTCACGACAATGATCCTTGCACCATGCGGGTCGAGGCCGAGCCGGGTGAAATCCGCGATATTGTGATAGGGCCGACGCTTGRCCGAAAGCACCAGTTTTATGCCGCCGATGACGACCACGGTCTGCCGATCGGCGGGATCGGCGGTTTCGTGCAGAAACTCGACCCGAGCAACGGCCCTCACCGGCCTGCTTCCGATCGTATCGAGCGAGGCACCGATCGAGAGATCGAGTTCACCGCCGACACCCGCAGCGTAACAGGCATCCGTTGCCGCCCTATCGGCAATGCCGGCGAAGACGACGTCTTGCACATTCCTGGCGATCAGTTCCGCCAGCACTTCGGCGCGGTCGCCGACACCGCCGCCCGTCGGGTTGTCGCCGGATTCGGCGAGCACCACCGGCGCGGTCCTGCTGGCGATCGCCCTCTCCACGCATTCCTCAATCGACCCGGTCTCGCAGCCGAAGACGAATTTCTCGCGCGCATCCCAGTAAGCTTGAGCGACACGTCTGGCTTCCCGTTCCAGCACTGCGCGGTCCGTGCCGGTCATGATAGCGGCAGCCGTGGCGCGCGGCTCGTCCGCCCAGACGTACCCCACCATCAGGGAGGCGTCCCAGACACCTTCGATCGCGTCGATTTCCGGCATCATCGCATAGAGGCTCTTTGCCGGCTCATCGACCGTACTTGTGCGTTCGCCGGGCAACACGACGGGAATGGGGGCCCAGACGAGGATCGGCTTCACGCCGGTCTTCAGGCTCCTTACCAGCATGGAGACCGAGCGGCGCATCGTCTCCTCCACATCGATATGCGGCGCGGTGCGATAGGTGGAGTACATGTCCAGCGCATCGATGATACGCTGGCTGACATTGCCGTGCAGATCRTAGCTCGCCGAAACGGTGCAGTCCGGTCCGACCAGATCGCGGGCGGCGGTGATCCAGTCACCCTCCGCATCCTCCATGCCCTGAACATACATGGCGCCGTGCATGGCGAGATAGAGCCCGTCGAGCGGCAGAAGCGGCTTCAAGCGCTCGAGGAACTCCGCCTTGAAACGCTCATAGGTGGAACGCGACACCGGACCGCCGGCGATGGCGCGAGCATGGATGGTGGGCAGGAACTCCGCTTCATAATCCTTGAGGAAAGCGAAATAGGGTGACGCCGTCAGCTCCTCGCCGCGCACCACGCGAAAGTCCCTCTCTTCGTTGAGGACCGGGTTGTAGGTGCTGCATTCGATGTGGATGCCGCCGACGGCGATGCGCATGGTAAACCTCAATTCACGTTTGGGCCGATCAGAAAATTGTGGGCCGCGATGCTGGCCGCGCCGCGCGCCCAGATGTCGCTATCGACCCGCTTGATGCGGATCGGTGTCTGCCCGGCATATCGGGGCAATACGTTCATCTCGACGGCTTGCTGCACCACCGTGCCGAACAATCCGTCAAAGGAGCCTTCGAGATGGGTGATGAGRATGAGGCCCGGATCGTTCATCTGGATCAGATTCGCGATCGCGAGGCCGAGCGCCGAGCCCGCCCGATGGAGGATGCGGATCGCCGCGGCATTGCCGGCCGACGCCTGGTGCTCGACGTCGGAAAGGGATGTGCATTGCAGTCCCTCGGCCCGCGACATCTCCTTGATCGCCTTCATCGAGGCGACCGTATCGAGGCAGCCGCGTTTGCCGCAGCGACAGGGCGCACCGCCGGGCTCGATGGTGCAATGGGCAATCTCACCCGCACCGCCGTGATTGCCTCGATAGAGCCTACCTTCGATGAAATGGGCGCAACCAATGCCGTCACCCAGCGAGACAACACTGAAATTCTGAACCTCCCGGGCGCTGCCGAAGAGCTTCTCGCTGACCGCGACCGCCTTCGCATCGTTCTCGATGAAGGTTTGGATGCCGGTCCGCTCACGGATGATCCGGGCCAGCGGCACGTCCTGCCAGCCGAGCAGTGTTGATTTTACGCAGTTCGCCTGGGTCTCGTCGACGAAACCGGAAAGCGCCACGCCGATGYCCGAAAGTTTTTCCTTCGCGTCCGGCCGACTTTCGAGCAGCGTCGGCAGGCCTTCCGCAATCGCGTTGGCAATCACTTCCGGATCACGCGAGAGCGGCATCGCGCATCTTGCGATAATGCCGCCGTTGAGATCGCCGAGGATCATCGGAGCCGGATCTTCGAGAAGAGAGACGCCGACGAAGAAAGCGCATTCCGGATGCAGGTCGAGCCGTATGGACGGCCGCCCCTGACCATAAATCGTTTCAGTCTCGTGCAACACGCCTCGATCGAGCAGATCAYGGGCGAGGCCGCTCATGGCCGCTTTGCTCAAGCCCAGCATATTGGCCATCTCGGTGCGGCTCAGGGGACCGGACTCGCTGATGACGCGCAGCAACTGGCGTTGGGAGGAAGTGAGCATCGCGTTCAAGGGCGGTATCCGGGATTTTAGAAGTGCTTGACACTAAGTTCATAAAATGAACAAATCAACGGCAATAACTATAAAAAATGATCTAAGGCGGCAACGATCCGCCGATGCCAACAACAATCAGAGGTGAACGATCATGAACATCCTCCACCGGAATCCGTCCAAGGTCCGGCGCCTCGCGCTGGCGACTGCCGTTGCCGGCAGCCTGATGATGCCCACGGCAGCCATGGCCGCTACACTGAACGTCATGCAGAGCGAAGCGCCGCGCTCCATGGATCCCGGTGACCAGACCGCCACGTTTACCGCCGCCCTGCTCGATCCCCTGTATGAGGGGCTCATCAAGCGCGATCCCGATCTCTCGTTGAAGCCGGCCCTCGCCACCGAATGGTCTTCCGACTCTTCCGGCCTCGTCTGGACCTTCAAGCTGCGCGAAGGCGTGAAATTCCATGATGGCACGCCTTTCGATGCCGATGCCGTGGTCAAGAACTTCAATCGCCATCTCGATACCAAGCGCGGCCTTGCCGCAAGCGGGAGGCTCCGCACATTCCTCGATAGCGTGACCGCCATCGATCCCATGACGGTAAAGTTCAAGCTGAAGACCCAGTACCCGGCCTTCCTCGCGCTTCTCACCACAGGCCCTTGCCTGATGGTGAGCCCCGCCGCCGAAGCCGTCGGCACGATTGGTAGCCAGGCGGTCGGCACCGGGCCGTACAAGCTCGCCGAATACAAGTCCGGGGAATATGTGCTGCAGGTGAAGAATACCGAATGGTGGGGAGGCGCGCCGAAGGGTGAGGACGAGATAAAATGGACCTGGACGGCCGAGCCTTCGGTAATGAACATGGCGCTCCAGAGCGGCGAGGCGGACGTCGTCAATCCCTTCCCGTCCGCCTTTGCGGCGCAGATCGGTGCCAACCCAGAGATGAAGCTCAGCAAGACCGATGGTTCGGCGGTCTTCTGGGTATCGCTTAATACTAAGATGAAGCCRCTGGACGATGCTCGGGTGCGCCAGGCGCTGAACTATGCGACCGACCGCGAAGGCATCGTGAGGGCCTTCACCCAAGGGTTCGCGACGCCCGCAAACTCCCCGCTCGCGCCAGTCACGCCTGGCTATGACAAGTCGCTTGCTCCCTACAGCTACGACGTCGAAAAGGCCAAGGTCCTGCTTGCTGAAGCAGGCTATCCGGACGGCTTCGAGATGTCGACCATCGTGCAGGAGCAGGAGGCGCGAATCGGCGAACTCCTGCAGGCCATGTGGGCAAAAGTCGGCGTGAAGCTCGACGTCCGCCGCATGGAAAGCGGCGTGTGGTCCAAGGCAGCTTTCCAGGACCCCGCCGGCAAGGAAGCGGACGGCACGGGTTCGGCGATCGCCTCCTGGTCCTCCGGCGTGAACGGCGCGGATCTTCAGTTCCGCCCCCTCTATTACTCCACGAGCGCTTCACCGACCGGCGCCAATCTGGGCTTTTTCAGCGACCAGAAGCTGGACGGCCTCATCGACAAGGCTGCTTCGACGCTCGACGAGACGGCCCGCAACGCGATCTATGTCGAGGCACAGAAGCTGGTGAACGAGCAGGCGCCGCATGTGCTGCTCTTCACCAAGCAGTATCTCTATGCGACCGGCGCCAATGTGAGCGGTACCTGGATTGTTCCGGGCGGCCTCATCGTGGTCAAGGACGCAACCAAGGAGTAATCGGGCCGCGGGCGGTTCGGCCGCCCGTATCCAGCCCGAATAGCGGTCGATGAAAGCCTATATCGCCAAGAAACTGCTGGCCTTGCCGCTGATCCTCATCGGCGTTTCGCTGATCGTCTTCGTGGCGATCCGGGCGCTGCCAGGCGATCCCGCCCGGCTGATGGCCGGTCCGGAAGCGACTCAGGAAGCGGTCGATGCCATGACCGGGCGGCTCGGCCTCGACCGCAGCCTGCCCGAACAGTATGTCTCCTTCGCCCAAAGCGCGATCCGGGGCGATCTCGGAATATCCATCAAATCGAAGCTGCCGGTGGTGAATGAAATCACCGAGCGCCTGCCCTTCACAATCGGCCTTGCCGTCACGGCCTATATTCTGGCGATCGGCATCGGCGTACCGGCCGGCATGATCGCAGCCATCCAACGGCATGGCTGGCCCGACCAGGCGGTCATGATTCTGGCGATCGCCGGCGCTTCGGTCGCTAATTTCTGGCTGGCGCTGATGGCGATGAACACTTTCTCCGTCAAGCTCGGCTGGCTGCCGCTGCTCGGCGCTTCCTCATGGAAGAGCTTCATCCTGCCCTCGATCACCCTCGCCGTGCTGCCGATGGCTGTGATTGCGCGCATGACCCGCTCGAGCATGATCGAGGTGATGTCGCAGGATTATATCCGAACCGCCTATGCCAAGGGTGTCGCGCCGCGGACCATCTACTGGAGCCATGCGCTGCGCAACGCGCTGATCCCCATCATCACCATTGTCGGCCTCAATTTCGGCAGCCTGATCGGCGGGGCGGTGGTCACCGAATCCGTTTTCAACTGGCCAGGCATCGGCCGGCTGCTCGTCGATGCGGTGCGCTATCGCGACTACCCGGTCATCCAGGGGGTGACCCTGGTCGCCGTGACCRGCGTGGTGATGATGAATTTTCTCGCCGAAATGCTGATCGCGCTCCTCAATCCCAAGATAAGGCTCGGCTGATGGCAGCGATCGAAACCCGAATGGACGCAACGCCACGCCGCCCTTGGCCGATCCGCTGTCTGCGCTGGATGGCGACCCACAGGAGCATTGCGCTGGGTGGCCTGCTGATCGGGCTGATCGTTCTGGCTGCCATTTTCGCGCCGCTGATCGCGCCGGCGGACCCTTACGAGCAGGATCTGCTTGCGACCATGCTGCCTCCTTCATGGGGCCATCCCTTCGGCACGGACGACAGCGGCCGGGACATCCTCTCGCGCGTTCTTTACGGCGCGCGCATTTCGCTTATCGAAGTCGTGCTCGCCGTCGGTCTTGCCGTCATCGCCGGCGTTCCGCTTGGCATTCTTTCCGGTATGAGCGGCCGCTATCTGGACCAGGCGATCATGTGGATCATGGATATCCTCTTCGCCTTTCCCGGCATCGTGCTGGCTATCCTCATCGTCAGCGTGCTCGGTCCCGGCCTCGTCAATCTCCTGATCGCCATCGCCATCTTCTCCGTGCCTGTCTATGCGCGGCTGAGCCGAAATCTCACGCTCGGCCTGAAAGCCCAAGAATATGTCGAGGCGGCCGTCTCGCTCGGGATCTCCCGCCGGCGTATCATGACCCACTATATTCTGCGCAATGCCATCGGGCCGATCATCGTGCAATCGACGCTCACCGCCGGCACGGTTATCCTTTCGGCCGCAAGCCTTTCCTTCCTGGGGCTTGGCGCCCAGCCGCCGCTTCCCGAATGGGGCGCGATGATGAGCGACGGCCGCAATTATCTTGGCCTCAACATCTGGATGTCGCTGTTTCCGGGGCTTGCCATCATGATGACCGTGCTCGGCTTCAACATTCTCGGCGACGGCCTGCGCGACCTTCTGGATCCGCGCAAATGAGCGTTCCGGTCTACTGCGTCGATATCGGCGGCTCGTTCATGAAGTTCGCCATCTCGCCCGCTCCAGGCGAGATGAAACCGTTGGAGAAGGTAGCGACGCCGGCAAATTCCTGGGACGATCTTGCCGCCTCGCTCGCAGCCTTGCTCGACCGCCACGCCGGCGTCGGCCTCCCCACCTCGCCGCTTGCACTTTCGATCGCCGGGCTCGTCGATCCACGCAACGGTATCGCGACCTCGGCAAATGTTCCCTGCGTGACCGGCCGGCATCTCAGCGCCGAGCTGGCGGCGATCCTCGGCCGGCCCGTGCTTGCCGCAAACGACGCCGATTGCCTGACGCTCGCCGAGGCCAATGAAGGCGCCGGGCGCGGCCATTCCGTGGTTTTCTGCGCGATCATGGGAACCGGCATCGGCGGTGGGTTTGCCATCGACGGGCGGCTCGTCAAGGGCGCCGGCGGCGTGACCGGCGAATGGGGGCATGGGCCGATCCTCAACACCTCGGTCGATCTGGGGGACGGCGAAGGGCCGATCCACGTTCCGCGCTTTTCCTGCGGCTGCGGGCAATCCGGCTGCGTCGATACAATCGGCGGGGCGCGTGGCATCGAGCGGCTGCATCATTATCTGCATGGCGCGACCGAGAACAGCCACCACATTCTGGAGGAATGGCAAGCGGGTGAAAGTCGCGCGGCGAAGACGGTCGCCGTCTATCTCGAACTCATCGCCGATCCGCTGGCGCTTGCCGTTCATATCACCGGCGCCTCGATAGTGCCCGTCGGCGGGGGTCTCGCATCGGTGACGCCGTTGATCGACGCTCTCGACGCGGCCGTGCGCAGGCGTATCCTCAACCGCTTCGACTATCCGCTGGTGACGCCCGCGCTGCGGCAGGAGGATGGCGGACTGGTGGGGGCTGCGGTGCTCGGCCACCGGGGAGGTTGATATGCGCATTCTGCTCGAAGTCTGTGTCGACAGCCCCCAGGGCCTGGCTGCCGCTATCAAAGGCGGCGCGGACCGCATCGAACTTTGCTCGGCGCTCGATGTCGGCGGGCTTACTCCTTCCCCCGGTCTGATGGTGCTTGCCGCGCAGGCGCCTATCCCCGTTTACGCGATGATCCGACCGCGCGCGGGCAGTTTCGTCTTCGATGGCGATGACGAGAAGACAGTGATGGCCGATATCCATGCGGTTCGCGCAGCCGGCCTTGCGGGCGTTGTGATCGGCGCCAATCGGCCCGACATGACGCTCGACCTGCCGCTACTACAGCGGTTGATGGAGCGCGCAGAAGGGCTCGGCGTCACGCTCCACCGTGCCTTCGATCTGACTCCCGATCCGAATGCGGCGCTGGAACAGGCGGTGGACCTCGGCGTCGAGCGCATCCTGACTTCGGGCCTTGCGGTCAACAGCTCCGAGGGACTCGACATTCTTAAACGCCTTGTAAGGCAAGCGAGTGGCCGCGTCTCAATCATGCCCGGCGGCGGTGTCAATCTCGCCACCGTCGAGCGAGTGGTGACGGAAACAGGCGCGAGCGAGATCCATAGCTCCTGCCGCCGGCTGGTTGAAAATGAAGATGAGCGAGCGAGCGCCTTCGGATTTCAGCCGCCACGATCCTACGCTACCGACGCCGGGATCGTGAAGGAAATGCGCGTCTTCCTCGACCGCCTTTCAAAATAGCGCGCCGAACGGGGCGCTCCACGTCATCCGACTTGGTCCGACGTCCCCAAACGGCTCATCGAAAAGACCAAGATAATACAAGGAGGAACGCTCCAACGGAGTGGCGACGGGCGCTTTCCGTTTGACAGGAGATATAAGAGGTCATATCTCTTTCAGATGAGGAGCGGTCTTGCGGAGGGCAGGATCATGGTGGCGCAGGAGGAGCACTGATGAAGCCATTCTTCAATACGATATCGTCGATCCTGATCGGGTCCACGCTACTAATGCAGCCTGCCTACGCCGAAACACCGCCCAATATGCTGGTGGTCGGCTTTTCGATGAACAATATCCTGACGCTCGATCCCGCTGCCATTACCGGCAAGGAAGCCGTGCAGGTTCTTGCAAACATATATGATAACCTTGTGTCGCTGAACGCCGTCGATCGCTCGAAGGTTGACCCGCAACTGGCGGAAAGCTGGACGGTCGGCGACGACAATTCTTCGATCACCTTCAATCTGCGTGAGGGTGCCACGTTCGCATCGGGAAATCCGGTGACCTCGGCGGACGTCATCTGGTCGCTCAAGCGGGTGATGAAGCTCAATCTTGCGCAATCGACCTCGCTGAAGACGCACGGCTTCACGGCCGCCAATGCGGAAGAGAATTTCACCGCGCCGGACGAGCATACCGTCGTCATCAAGCTTCCGAAGAAGGTCGATCCGCAGATCATCATCATGACGCTCTGCCTTGTCGGTCCCGGATCGGTGCTCGACAGCAAAGCCGTGATGGAGCAGGAGAAGGACGGCGACCTGGGCAATGCTTGGCTGACCAACAATTCGGCGGGCTCCGGCCCCTTCAAGCTCGAGGGCTGGCGCTCCAACGAGCGGGTGACCCTCGACCGCAACGACGAATATTGGGGCGACGCCCCGGCGATGCGCCGCATCATCATGCGTCATCTCGCAGAATCCCAGAGCCAGCGGCTGATGCTGGAAAAGGGCGATATCGATATCGCCTATTCCATGTCGGCAGCCGACCTGAAGGCGCTGGAAAACAGCGAGGACGTGAAGGTCCAGACCATCGGCGGCAGCGGCTTCTATTATCTCGCCGTTTCCATGAAGGACGAGAAGTTCAAGAACCCGAAGGTTCGCGAGGCGCTGCGCTACCTCATCGACTACCAGGGGCTCAACGACAGCGTCTTGCCCTATTTCGCCAAGTTCCGCGACCGCCCGATCCAGACCGGGATTTCCGGCGCTCTCCCCAGTATCGGCTACAAGCTGGATGTGGAGAAGGCCAGGGCTCTGCTTGCGGAAGCCGGCTATCCGAACGGTTTCTCGACGACGCTCCGGGCGATCTCGGATACTCCGTTCGTCAATCTCGCGCCGGCGATCCAGGCGACCCTCGCTCAAGGCGGTATCAAGGCAGAAATCATCACCGGCTCGGGCGACCAGATCTACGGCGCGATGCGCGAGCGGAAGTTCGAGCTTATCGTCGGCCGCGGTGGCGGCGGGCAATTGCCGCACCCGGACTCGAACCTGCGCTCCATCGTCTACAATCCCGACAATTCGGACGAGGCGAAGCTCACCAACTTCCAAGGCTGGCGAACCTCCTTCTACGACGAGAAGATCAACAAGATGATCGACGATGCGCTCGTGGAGGCCAATCCGGAGGCTCAGGTCAAGAAATACGAGGAAATCCAGGCCTATTACGCCGACATGGTTCCGGCCATCCAGCCGTTCGCCGAGGTCGTCGATAGCGTCGGCTTCCGCGCCGACATCAGAGGTCTGGAGCTCAACGCGTCCTGGTCGACCGAACTTCGCACCGTGTCGAAGGAAAGATAATCGCCCTCCGCCGCCGTGCCCCCACGCGGCGGCGGAAAGCTTGCGATACCGAGGAAATTCCATGAGCAACGAGCGTCTTTTCGCCTTCGCGAGGCAGGCGGGCACCGTATTGGCGACCCTTATCGGCCTGCTTGTCCTGACCTTCTGCATCGGACGCCTGATGCCGGTCGATCCGGTGYGGGCCATCGTCGGGGAGGAAGCGGATCAGRCCACCTACGAAATGGTCGCCGAGCGCATCGGCGCGCACCTACCGCTCTATCAACAGTTCATCCGCTATGTGAACGACCTCACGCATGGCGATTTCGGCGTATCGATCCGCACGGGTCAGCCGGTCATCAACGATATCCTGCATGTCATGCCCGCCACGATCGAGCTCGCCACCTTCGCGATCATCTTCGGCGCGGGTTTCGGTATTCCCCTCGGTATCCTTGCCGCTGTCCAGCGCAACAAGCCGGTCGACCATGTCATCCGGTTCGCCACTCTTATCGGCCATTCCATGCCGATCTTCTGGACCGGCATGATCGGACTCATCATCTTCTATGCCGCGCTCGACCTGGTTGGCGGCGGCGGACGTCTTTCCGATTATTATGTTGGCCTCGTTCCGGACCGAACCGGCTTCATCCTGATCGACGCGGGCCTTGCCGGAGACTGGGAAGTCTTCGCCGACGCGGTCAATCACCTGATGCTTCCAGCCAGCATACTCGGCTATTCCTCGATGGCCTACATCACCCGCATGACGCGCAGCTTCATGCTGGATCAGCTGAATCAGGAATACATCACCACCGCCCGCGTGAAGGGGCTCTCGAAAAGCCGCACGATCTGGCATCACGCATTCGCGAACATCCGCGTGCAGCTCGTAACGATCGTGGCGCTCGCCTATGGCGGGCTCTTGGAAGGCGCGGTGCTGATCGAGACGGTATTCTCTTGGCCTGGCTTCGGCCAATACATGACCAGCAACATGCTGATCGGCGACATGAATGCCGTGATGACCTGCGTGCTCCTGGTCGGCATCATCTTCATTGCGCTGAATCTGCTTTCCGACGCGCTCTACAAGATTTTCGATCCGAGGACGCGCTGACATGACAGCCAACCTTCTTCATTCCCAGGATGCGGCCGTGCCCGAAACCCGTCGAACGCAGAGCCTGGTACTGCRCCAGCTGATCTCGCTTTTCCGCGAACTTCTCGGCAGCCCGACCTCTGCCTTCGGCCTCATCGTCATCRCCATCCTGCTGCTCACCGCGCTTCTCTCGCCGCTGATCGCCCCCTACGATCCGAACATCATCAATCTCGGCAACGCGCTGCAGTCGCCGAGTGCCGCCCACTGGTTCGGGACGGACGAGCTCGGCCGCGACATATTGAGCCGCATCGTCTACGGCACGCGCATCAGCCTCACCATCATCACCATCGTCTCGGTCATCGTCGGCCCGATCGGCCTCATCGTCGGCACGACGGCGGGCTATTTCGGCGGCTGGTACGACACATTCATGATGCGGATCACCGATATCTTCCTTTCCTTCCCAAGCCTCATCCTCTCGCTCGCTTTCGTCGCGGCGCTCGGTGCCGGGCTCGAAAATGCGATCATCGCGATCGGGCTCACGGCCTGGCCGCCGATCGCCCGGCTGGCGCGCGCCGAGACGCTCACCTTCCGGGGCGCGGACTATATCTCGGCCTCGCGCATGCAGGGCGCCTCCAGCCTCCGCATCATCGTGAAATCGATCATGCCCATGTGTCTGCCCTCGGTTCTGGTACGCGTGACGCTCAGCATGGCGACCGTGATCCTGACGGCGGCGGGCCTCGGTTTCCTCGGTCTCGGCGCCCAGCCGCCCCTGCCCGAATGGGGCGCCATGATCGCCACCGGCCGCCGCTACATGCTGGATAATTGGTGGCTGGTCGCCTTCCCCGGCGGCGCTATCCTGCTCGTCAGCCTTGCCTTCAACCTGCTGGGGGACGGCTTGCGCGATGCGCTCGACCCGAAACAGCGCTGAGGATCACGTCATGGACAACAGCCAAGAAGTTCTCCTTCGCGTCGAACAGCTGAGCGTCAGCTACCGCAGCGGCAAAACCTACAATACCGTCGTGAAGGGCGTCTCCTTCGATCTCGGCCGGGAGCGGCTCGGCATCGTCGGCGAATCCGGCTCCGGTAAATCGACGATCGGCCGGGCGCTTTTGAAATTGCTGCCGACAGCCCGTATCGAAGCGAACCGCCTGGATTTCGGCAGCACCGATCTCCTTGCCGCCAGCGAAAAGCAGATGCTCGATATCCGCGGGCGGCGCATTTCGATGATCCTTCAGGACCCGAAATTCTCGCTCAATCCGGTGCATCGTGTCGGCGACCAGATTGCCGAAGCCTATCGCGTACACACGAGGGTCTCCTCGCATGCCGCGAAACAGAAGACGCTCGAAATGCTGGAAGCGGTGAAAATTCGCGATCCGGAACGCGTCTTCGGCCTTTATCCGCACGAAGTCTCGGGCGGCATGGGCCAGCGGATCATGATCGCCATGATGCTGATCCCCGAACCGCAGATCATCATCGCCGACGAACCGACATCGGCGCTTGATGTGACGGTGCGGATGCAGGTGCTGAAAATCCTGAACGAACTCGTGACTGAAAAGGGCATGGGTCTCATCATGATCAGCCACGACCTCAATCTCGTGCGCAATTTCTGCGACCGGGTGCTGGTCATGCGCTCCGGCGAGGTCGTCGAGGAGCGGGCTGCCCGCGACATGACGAACTGCACCCATCCCTATACGCGCGGACTTCTCGCCGCCCAGCCCCATATCGGCGGCAGCCGCAAGCCGCTTCCGGTGCTCAACCGCGACAACAAGGAGGTGCGGGCATGAGCGCCATCGAAGTTCGCAACCTGTCGATCGATCTCGGCTTCGGCGCCGCCAAGAGGCGCATCCTCGGCGATGTCTCCTTCTCTGTGGAAGCAGGCGAATCCTTCGGCCTCGTTGGAGAATCCGGTTCGGGAAAGTCCACCATCCTGCGCTGCATCGCGCAGCTGCTGAAAGCCTGGGAGGGTGATATCCTGATTGCCGGGCAATCGGTGCGCGATATGCCCTTCGACGAATATTGCCGCACGGTGCAGATGGTTTTCCAGGATCCCTATGGCTCGCTCCATCCGCGCCAGTCGATCCGCACGGCGCTGCAGGAGCCCTTGCGAATCCACCGCATGGACCGTCAGGTGGAACGCATGGAACGGGCCTTGATCGATGTCGGCCTCAATCCGGATTTCCTGTCGCGCTATCCGCACGAGCTCTCGGGCGGCCAACGGCAGCGCGTGGCGATCGCCCGGGCGCTCATCCTCGAACCGCGCATCCTGCTCCTCGACGAACCGACCTCGGCGCTCGACGTCTCGGTGCAGGCGGAGGTGCTGAACCTGCTTGCGGATATCCGGGCCAGACGGAACCTCACCTATCTCTTCGTCTCGCACGATCTGGCGGTGATCGACCATATGTGCGAGCAACTGGCGGTGATGCAGCACGGACGGCTGGTCGAGATCATGAGCCGCGACGTTCTGGCCACCGGCCAGGCGAACGATTCCTATGCCAGGGAACTCATCCAGGCGAGCCTCGAATACGACCAGGCAGTCTAGAGCCTCGGAGGAGGAGCGATGACCTTTGAAGCCGAGAAGTCTCTTTCGCAGTCAGCAGCCTGGCGTCGGAAGGAAACGCTTAGTTCCCTGGTCGTCCGCACGATCATCGAGCGCATCAAGCTCGGGGAATATCTGCGCGGATCGAAGCTGCCGACGGAAAAGGCGCTGATCGACGAATTGGGCGTCAGCAGGACGGTCGTCCGGGAAGCGATCGCCAATCTCAGTGCGAGCGGCCACGTCTCGATTCACCACGGTATCGGCGTTTTCGTTCGCGAGGACGCCGGCGTGACGCCGTTTCGCCTCACGAACGAAAACCTGACCAGGGTCGAAAACGTACTCAAGGGTCTTGAGCTGCGCATCGGCATAGAGTCCGAAGCCGCCGCCCTTGCCGCTGAACGCAGAACCCAGGCAGACATTGCAGCCATGGCCGCAGCCTTCACGGCAATGGATGACGCTATCCGCGATCTCGATCGCAATACTCAGGCGGATTTCCAGTTTCATTGTGCCGTCGCCGCCGCCAGCCAGAACGAGCATTTCTACCAGATATTCAATTATCTCGGCGAAACGCTGATGCCCCGCATGCGCATGCAGGCCCATACGGTGAGTGACGCGACCTTCATCGGGCATCTCATGCGCGTCAGTGAAGAGCACCGGGCGATCTTTCGCGCGATCGAAGCGCAGGATGCCAGAGGTGCGCGAGCAGCCATGCGCAAGCACCTCACTGACAGCCGTGATCGGCTGATCGAGAGGTCTCGGAGCACGCCATGATAGATGGTGAAAACATGTCGAGTCTTGCCGTGAGGCTGCGCTACAATCTTTCGTTCCCTTGGAATTTCGACCCGCATGAAGATTTCACCGCCTGGAAGCTCCGCACGCGGGCGAGGGTCCGCGAGGTGCTGGGCATCGAGGCGATCACTCCCGCCGAGGTCCTGGTCATCGGTGAGTGGAGCGAAGACGGCTGCAGGGGCCAGGAACTCGAATTCCGCTTTTCGAACGGCGAGGTAACAAGAGCCTACCTGCTTCGGCCCGATACCGACGGCCCGACGCCGGCGGTGCTCTTGCTGCATGACCACGGCTCGTTCTTCTCGATCGGCAAGGAGAAGATGATCCGCCGGCCGGGAGAACCTCCGGAAACCGCTGCCGAGATCGATCATTGGACGGCACGGCTATATGGCGACCGTCATGTGGGCAACGAACTCGTCCGGCGCGGCTATACCGTGCTCAGTGCGGACGCGATCGGCTGGGGAAGCCGGAAAGGCAATGGTTACGAGGCGCAGCAGGCGCTTGCCGCCAACCTGATGCAGTTCGGCGTCTCTCTCGCCTCGGTCATTCTGCGCGAGGACATGGAGGCTCTGGCCTGGCTGCGCCGGCTTCCCGGGGTCGATCTCCACCGCGTGGCAAGTTTCGGGTATTCGATGGGGGGCTCGCGCGCCTGGCAGCTCGCCGCCCTTTCCGATGAAGTCAAAGCCTGCGTCGCCGGCGGCTGGATGGGAACGCTCGCCGGCCTCATGCAGCCCGGCAACAACCAGCTTCGCGGTCAATCCGCCTTCTGCATGCTGCATCCGCAGATCGCCGGCAAACTGGATTATCCGCATTTCACGGCGCTGGCGGCGCCGAAACCGGCCCTGATCTTCAGCGGTCGGCAGGACCGGCATTTTCCCGAGCCGGTGGCGGATGAAGCTTTTCGGCAGTTGCGCGACATCTGGGGCGCTGCCGGTGCCGGCGACCGGATCGAGACCCGCCTTTGGCCTGGAGCCCACTCTTTTCCCATTGAGCAGCAGGATTATGCGATCGACTGGCTCGACCGTCACCTCTGATCTCAAAATCTCGCAGGAAAAAGCCGGTTCTCGATGGAGAACCGGGCTTTTCGTCCGCCTGGAAGATCGGTCAGCCGATCAGCCGACGAGATTGGCGTTGATGAAATCGAAGTTGATATCCTCGCCAAGGCCGGGCTTGTCGGAAATATGGACGAAGCCGTCCTCATCCATCGGATCGGCCAGCGCGTTCAGATATTCGAAGCCGTCGTCATATTCGAGGAAGGGATGCAGAAGGCCCCGTTCGTACCAATGGGCGTTCTTCGAGCAGGCCGCGATAATGAGATTCGGCGCGCCGTTGCCGTGGATTTCGCAATGCATTCCGAAGGATTCGGCCAGATGCATGCATTTCATGGCCGGGCTGATGCCGCCGACATCGTGTACGCCGGTCCGCAGGATGTCGCAGGCCTTGGAGGTGATCCATTCGGCACGGTTGAAATGCTTGCCGGCTGCGCTTTCCGGTCCGAGCACCGGGATATCGAGATTTTCCGCCAGCCAGGCGTAGGAAGCCGAACTCTGCTCGTCCATCGGCTCCTCGATCCAGTCGAAACCGAGCTTTTCCAGCCCCTTGCCGAGCTCCAGCGCTTCAGTGCGGGAATACCAGTGGAAGGCATCGATCATCAGGTGGATATCCGGCCCGACCGCTTCACGAACGGCGGCRCAGGCCTTGAGGTCCATCTTGACGTTCGGCGCCCAGGAGACAGGTGGCATCCAGGTATGCAGCTTGATCCCCTTGTAACCGCGCTTGACGAGCTTTTCGGCGAAACGGCCGTAATCCTCCGGCGTCGCCAAACCGCCTTCCAGCTCGTCGCCGCACATGATCGAGCCGTAAGCGGGAATTTTTTCGCGATAGCTGCCGATCAGCTTATGCACCGGCATGTTCAGCTTGCGGCCGGCAAGATCCCAGAGCGCGCAATCGACGATCGCCAGCGTTCGGTCGGTGAGCTGCATGGCGCTGCCGCGCTGCCAATGGGCAAGCTCCTGCCAGAGCCTCTCGCGTGCGAAGGGGTCTTCCCCGATCAGCACCTTCTTGACGAACTTATCGACGACATGCGGGCGCACGACTTCCGGGGCCGCAAAGCAGTAGCCTTCGCTGCCGTCGTCGGCCACGATGGTCATCAGAGCCAGATTGACCTTGTGCGGCGGGCCGGGATGGGCATGGCCGGCACTATCCTGATGGCGGCGGGTCGTGTGGGCGAAGACCCGCACATTGACATCAACGATTTTCACGAAACTCCTCCTGTCCCGGCCGGGGCGGGAATCTCGGTTGCCCGGCAAAGCAGGACTTCGCCGCCCCGCACAATGTCGTCATATCTCAATAAATTGTCATACTACAAGGCAGCATGAAGCCGTCAATTAATTTCTTTCGCTCTCTTGACAAAGCAAGAGGATTTTACGCCAGTAAGTAGCAGGAATACCGAGGAATAAGCCGGAGCGGCCGTCTTGATAAGATCAGATCATACCACGCTGGAGGCTTCCCCAAGAAAGGGACGCAACCTGGTCGAAACCGTGAGCCAGCGCCTGCGCGAGACAATCCTGCGCGGAGAGTTGAAGCCCGGAGAAAAGCTCGCCAGCGAGAGTGGATTGACCCAGCAGTATCAGGTCAGCCGAACGGTCATCCGGGAAGCGATCGCCTCGCTCAGGGCCGACGGGCTCGTGGAAGTGCGCCACGGCGTCGGCGTTTTCGTGCTTGCCCCGCAGCCAGGCCTTCACCGCGGTCTGCGCGGCGTCGATCCCAGCCGGGTTTCCTCGATCATCGAGATGCTGGAAGTGCGCGCGGCGATCGAGATCGAAGCCGCCGGACTTGCTGCCGGACGCTGCTCACCCGCGCAGCAGGAACTGATCTTCGAATGTCTCGACAGCATGAAGCAGCAGATTGCCGCCAGCGCTTCGACCATCGACAGCGATCGCGCCTTCCATCTTGCCATTGCCGATTCCACCAACAATCCGCGCTTTCGCGAACTCCTGGAGGCCATAGGCCAGCAGATGATCCCGCGTTCACTCCTGCAAGAGGACGATGGGGATACTTCTCCGCCGGATTATCTTTCGCAAATACAGAACGAACATGAGCGAATCGCCCGCGCGATCGCCGAGCGCGACGAGGCGGCGGCCCGCGACGCGATGCGGATGCATCTCAAGGGGAGTCAGCAGCGTTACCGCTCGCTGATGCGGCGGTCATAGGTGCCACGCCAAACATAATACAAGTGTTGACAGAGATCGTATCTCTTTATAGCCTCCGGGACAAAGCCAACTCCTGGAGGATTATTCCCGTGTCTACGGATCCCAATGAACTGAAACGGGCGCTCGGCGCGGGCCTGCTTTCCTTTCCCGTCACCCCTTTCGGCAAGGATGGTCTCTTCAATTGCAAGGCCTATGAAGAGCATGTCGGATGGCTGGCGGGTTTCRATGCCGCCGTTCTGTTTGCGGCAGGCGGTACGGGCGAATTCTTCTCCCTGGAGCCTGCCGAAATCCCCGAGATTATCGCTGTGGCGAAAGCCTCCGCCGGCAAGACGCCCATCGTTTCGGGCTGCGGTTACGGCACGCGGATCGCCGTATCGATCGCCAAGTCCGCTGAAAAGGCCGGCGCCGACGGCCTGCTGCTATTGCCCCACTACCTGATGGACGCCAGCCAGGAAGGGCTTTTCCAACACATCAAGACCGTGTGCCAATCGGTATCGATCGGTGTCATGGTCTACAATCGCGACAACTCGATCCTCACGGCTGAAACGCTGGCGCGCCTCTGTGAAGCCTGTCCCAACCTCGTCGGTTTCAAGGACGGATCGGGCGATATCGGCCTCGTGCGCAAGATCACGGCGACCATGGGGGACAGGCTCACCTATCTCGGCGGCATGCCGACGGCCGAACTTTTCGCGGATGCCTATCTCGGTGCTGGTGTCACGACCTACTCCTCCGCCGTGTTCAACTTCGTTCCGGCACTCGCCCAGGAGTTCTACAAGGCGCTGCGCGCCGGGGACACCGCGACCACCAACCGCATTCTCATCGATTTCTTCTATCCCTTCATGGAGATCCGCAACCGGCAGAAGGGCTATGCCGTTTCCGCCATCAAGGCCGGCGTCCAGCTGATGGGTTTCGACGCGGGCGCCGTCCGTCCGCCGCTCACCGACCTCACGGCGGAGGAAGTCAGGATGCTCGAAGCGCTCTGCGAACCCTATCGCCAACGCAAGGTCGCCTGAACCTTTGTGTCACGCCTTCCTCCCAAGGCAACGAAACGCCCGCGACCGGATGGCCGCGGGCGTTTCTTCGACCAAAACAATAAGCTCACCTCTCCCTGAGATGCGCTTCAGCCGATAGCCATCAGGCTGGCATTGCCGCCTGCCGCCGCAGTGTTGACCGAGGTGGAGACCTCCTCCAGCAGCCAATTGAGGCAATAGGCTTCGGAATGCGCCAGGAGCTCGGCAGCGGATGCCGCCTGAGTGAGAACCAGCGGGCCGGGCAGGCCGGCAATGCACCCGGTGATCTCCAGCAATCTTTCGCCTTCCCCCTCGATCAGCGCGCCRGCATAGGGACAATCAGCCTTCCAGTCGCTCGTCCATGTGATCTGCGAGGATACGGCGGCGGGCAGGTCAGCCATTCCCTCCTTGAGACCGGAACCGGCATCGATGACAGCCATATTGCCCGTCGCCATCACGGCTCCGAGCTGGACAATCAGGCCTTCCTCTGTTTCCGGCACAAGCAGGATACGACCGCGGGAATGAAGCGCATAAAGATTCTTCTCACCCACCGGGCCCGGAAGCTCGAGGCTCAATCCAAGCGCGGAATTGCTGCCGAAGTCCCGCACCCGTTCGGCAAGCGCCTCGTTGTCGCGGCCCTGCAACCACCGGGCAAGTTCGAGAAGCGCGGGATGCACATAGACCGAGCTGTGTTGCGGCGGTACAGGCGGGTCCTGAACCAAGCGGCCTATATAGAGCGGGCCACCCGCCTTGGGCCCAGTGCCTGAAAGACCCCGGCCGCCGAAGGGCTGCACGCCGACCACAGCGCCGATGATGTTCCGGTTGACATAGATATTGCCGACCTGGACCCGACTGGTCACATGGGCGATCGTCTCATCCAGGCGGGTATGCAGCCCGAAGGTCAGGCCGTAACCGGTGGCGTTGATATCGTCCATCAGGCGATCCAATTCCTCCCGCTTGAAGCGCACGACATGAAGCACGGGGCCGAATATCTCCCGTTCGAGATCGGCAAGTGACTTGAGTTCGATGATCGTCGGGGAGACGAACGTACCGGCCRCAGTCTCCGGCGGCAGGGCAATCTGCTCGACCTTGCGGCCGAGAGCGCGCATCTTCCCAATATGTCCCTCGATATTGCGCTGCGCCTCCTCGGTAATCACCGGGCCGATATCGATCGATAAACGGTCCGTGCGCCCGATGCTCAGCTCGGCCAATGCACCTTTCAGCATGGCCAGGGTACGGTCAGCGATATCTTCCTGAAGGCAGAGAACGCGCAGCGCCGAGCAGCGCTGGCCGGCGCTGTCGAAGGCGGAGGCGATGACATCTCCCACCACCTGTTCGGCAAGAGCGGAGGAATCGACGATCATCGCATTCTGGCCACCCGTCTCGGCGATCAGCGGAATAGGCTT
The DNA here is from genome assembly GCF_001854865.1 of Rhizobium sp. LCM 4573. Classification (GTDB taxonomy): domain Bacteria; phylum Pseudomonadota; class Alphaproteobacteria; order Rhizobiales; family Rhizobiaceae; genus Neorhizobium. The sequence continues at coordinate 149,573 of NZ_MDDW01000024.1, forward strand.
GCCGGCCGCGGACAGCCTCCGGGCGAGCTCCTTCTGGATGAGGCGGGCGACCTCTGTCGAGCCGGTGAACATGACGCCCGCGGTTTCCGGCGCCGCGACGAGGGYAGCACCAACGCGACCGCCGCCTGGAAGGAACTGCAGCGCTCCCCTCGGAACGCCCGCTTCATGAAGAATGTTCACCGCTTCGGCGGCGATCAACGGCGTTTCCTCCGCTGGCTTTGCCAAGACCGGATTGCCTGCGACAAGCGCTGCGGCAACCTGGCCCGTGAAGATAGCAAGCGGGAAGTTCCACGGGCTGATGCAGACGACGGGACCGAGCGGCTTGTGGTTCGGTCCAAGCGTGCGAAGCGTCTGTTCGGCATAGTAACGCAGGAAATCAACCGCCTCGCGCACCTCGGCGATGGCGTTCGGCAGCGACTTGCCGGCTTCGCGCATGGCAAGACCGAGAAGCCGAGGCATGCGGGCCTGCATCAAGTCCGCTGCCCGGATGAGGCATGCCGCCCGCTCCTGCGGCGGCACTGACGACCATTGGCCGACCGCGGCAAGCGCCAGTTCTGCCGCCTTGCGGACGGCTTCGTCCGAAGCCTCCGTCACCTCGCCGACAATATCGGAATGATCGCCCGGATTGCGGATAAGGCGGGTTTCGCCACTTCCCGGGCCTTCCGCAAGCCAGGGTTCGGCTTTCCACTCCACCTTCGCGCTTTCCGCAAGCTCTTCGGAGAGCGCCGCCAGAGTGGCCTCGCTGGAGAGATCGAAGCCTGCCGAGTTGATCCGCGCCGCGCCGAAAAGATTGGCAGGCAAGGCGATCTGGTCATGCTTTGCGCCGGGCACAGGCATGGACCGGACCACTGCTACGGGATCGGCGATCAGTTCTTCCACCGACACTTTGGGATCACCGATGCGGTGGACGAAGGAGGAATTGGCGCCGTTTTCCAGAAGGCGTCGCACGAGATAGGCAAGCAGCGTCTCATGCGTGCCGACCGGCGCGTATATGCGGCAGGGGCGGTTCAGCTTGCCGGGCCCCACGACCTCTTCGTAGAGCGCTTCGCCCATGCCGTGTAGGCATTGGAACTCGTACTTGCCCACTTCGAAATCCGGACCGGCAAGATGATGGATGGTGGCAAGTGTCTGCGCGTTGTGCGTGGCGAATTGCGGGAAAACCACATCCACCGCYGCCAAGAGCTTGCGGGCACAGGCAATATAGGACACGTCCGTGTGGACCTTGCGCGTGAAGACCGGAAAATCCTTAAGGCCATCGAGCTGCGCACGCTTGATTTCGGCATCCCAATAGGCGCCCTTGACGAGGCGAACCATGATGCGGCGCCCTGCCCTGCGGGCAAGATCGATCACGAAATCCAGGACGAAGGGGCAGCGCCTGCCATAGGCCTGCACGACAAAACCGATGCCATTCCAGCCGGAAAGATCGGGGTCGAAACAGAGCTCCTCCAGAAGATCGAGCGAAAGCTCCAGCCGGTCAGCTTCCTCCGCGTCGATGTTCAGGCCGATGTGGTAGGTTTTGGCAAGCGCCGCCAGCGCTTTCACCCGCGGCAGCAGTTCGTTCATGACCCGGCTGGACTGCGACCGCGAATAGCGCGGATGCAGAGCCGAGAGCTTGATCGATATGCCCGGCCCCTCATAGATCCCGCGCCCGGCGGAAGCCTTGCCTATCGCGTGGATCGCGGCCTCGTAATCCCGATAATAGCGCTCGGCATCGGCCGCGGTCGTGGCGGCCTCTCCCAGCATGTCGTAGGAATAGCGGAAGCCCTTCTCTTCCATGCTCTTCGAGCGGTGCAAGGCTTCCTCAATGGTCTCACCGGTGACGAACTGCTCGCCCATCATGCGCATGGCCATGTCCACCCCACGGCGGATGACCGGTTCGCCGCAGCGCGCGATAAGCCGGGTGAGTGCGGCTGCGAGCCCCCGGTCGTTGACCGTCGATGTAAGCTTGCCGGTCACCACAAGTCCCCATGTGGCCGCATTGACGAAGAGCGAACGGCCTTCGCCAAGATGGGCCTTCCAGTTTCCGTCCGCGATCTTGTCCCGTATCAGGGCGTCCCGCGTAGCGGTATCGGGAATGCGGAGCAGGGCTTCTGCGAGGCACATGAGCGCCACGCCTTCCTGACTGGAAAGCGCATATTCCTGCACCAGCCCTTCGACACCGGAACCGCGGTTCTTGCCCCTCAGCGCAGTGATCAGAGTCCGTGCGGTCTGTCTGACCCCATCTGCCAGATCGGCCGGGAGAGTGGCCGCATCGAGAAGCGGCGGCAGGCATTCTTCCTCCGGCCGCCGATAAGCTGCGGTGATTGCCGCTCGCAGCGCAGATTGYGGCCGGATGGGTGGCGCAAAACCGGTGAACGGCGGAACTGGCTGGGCCTCGGCACGGAGGCGGGCGTTTTCCATGGACGGCATGTATTTTCCCAAATGACAATCATCGGTGATCGATCGGCCGGTTGCGCCGATAGTCCCGACAGGCGGAAAACAGACAGATCGCGCCTTGAGACCGCCTCGGGACACGTGAACCAAGTATAATATGGGGCCTGCGGACCAACCGAACTTTTCTATTGAGATCTGTGGTCCTTTTTATCAATAATGGGAACCTTCAAGGGGAAAACGGCCATGAATTTGGATTCTTCAGGCGAATTGGACGCGTTCGATCGCAAGATCCTCGAAGCCGTCCTGGAAGACGGCCGCATTTCCGTGACGGAACTCGCAAATCGCATCGGCCTCTCCAAGACGCCGACGAATGCGCGGCTGAAACGCCTTGTCGATCAGGGCTTCATCCTCGGCTTCCGGGCAATCCTGAATACCCAGAAGCTCGACGCCAGCCATGTCGCCTTTGCGGAGGTGAAGCTTTCCGACACGCGCGAAAAGGCGCTCGAGGAGTTCAACCGCGCGATCAGGAAAATTCCCGAGATCGAGGAATGTCACATGATCGCCGGCCGCTTCGACTATCTCCTGAAGGTCAGGACGCGGAACATCCGACGCTACCGGGAGATTCTCGGAGAGAAGATCTCCAGTCTTCCCTATGTTTCCAGCACTTCGACATCGGTGGTGATGGAATCGGTCAAGGAGCGGTGAGCAGCACGGGTCGGCTAATGATCGCAGGCGCAGCCTACTAGTAAGCGGCCTCGTAGATCGCCAGCCCATCGCCCTCTGTCACCTCACGCGGATTATTGACGAGAAGGCGCGTCTGTTTCATCGCGTCGCGCGCCAACATCGGCAGCGCCTCTCGCGGTATGCCCACCTCGCGCAGCCCTTGCGGCAGCTTCAACTCCCTTCCCAGTTCTTCCAGAGCCTCAATGAAGGCGTCCGCCCGCCTGGCGAAGGGTACCGCGGCCAGCTCGGGGAAGGCATCGGCAGCAATTTCCGCGTATTGGTTGGCCGCTTTCGGCAGGTTGAAGCGCAGCACATGCGTCAGAACCAGCGCGTTGGAGAGACCATGCGGGACATGAAAATGCCCGCCGATCGGATAGGCCAGCGCATGAACCGCCGCCACCGGCGAATTGGCGAAAGCCTGACCGGCGAGAAGCGAACCGAGCAGCATGGCTCCGCGCGCTTCACGGTTCGTCCCGTTGAATACCACCTCCCGGATATTGGCGCCCAGAAGCCGCAGCGCCTGCTTCGAGAGGCCGTTGGAGACCGGATTGTTGTTCGGCGAGGCGGAAGCATAGGATTCGATCGCATGCACCATGGCGTCGATGCCGGTCGCGGCGGTCACCGTCGGCGGAAGCCCGAGCGTGAGATCCGCATCCAGAACCGCGATATCCGGCAGTAGAAGCGGCGAGACGACGCCCTTCTTCTCCGCACCGCCGGTGGTGACGATCGCGATCGGTGTCACTTCCGAGCCGGTGCCGGCCGTTGTCGGCACGAGAACGAGCGGCAGGCGCGGCCCCTTGGCGGCATTGACGCCGTAGACATCGCTCAAGTTTTCGCCGCCACCGGCGATCAACGATCCCAGCTTTGCGACATCCATGGGCGAACCGCCACCGATGGCGATCACTCCGGTCGCACGATGGGATCTGATGAGATCGACAAGTTCCAATACGTTTCTTTCCGGGGGATCGGCATTGACATCGTCGAACACCGCGACTTCGGACGCCGCCCTGGCGAAAGAGGCAAGCGCGGGATCCACAATGCCCAAACGGCGCAATCCTTTGTCGGTGACGAGAACGATCCGGCGGCCGAGCAGCGAAACGGCTATATCCGCGATACGGGCGCCGGCGCCAGCTTCCGAAACGATGGATTTCGTGGTGTTGAAAATGAAGCCGCTCATCTCAACCGCCATCCGCTCGATGATCCCCGCTTCATCCGCATTGCCATCTCCCCGCTCCAGCTTGGCCGCTCCCGCGCATTCCTGGCTGAGCAATCCGAATTATTTCCTGGACGGTAACCAGAAACAAGATCGACGGCTTCCATCTTGATACCGGTCTCGCTTAGAATGCTACCACAGCTTGAGGAAATGCGGTTCTGCAAGGCCAGCCATGACGGGGTTTCACGGGTTCAAGCTATATCGCGGTCTGGTGATTGTCGCCATCGCGCTGGGGGCGGCGGGAATCTGCCGGACACCTGCCGCCGCCTTGGAGAAGAATGAAGGCAAGGATGCCTGCATTTATCGAGGCATTTCGGCCGACGGTTCCCAACCCTTGTGCATTCGCATCAAAAGCTACAACCGGGATCTCTGCCAGATCATCGAGCATGTGGCTTCGGCAAATTCGCTCCCGCCGGATTTCTTCGCGCGCCTCATCTGGCGGGAAAGCCTGTTCAGAGCGGATGCCATCAGTCACAAGGGCGCCGAAGGCATCGCACAGTTCATGCCGGCGACTGCGAAGCTCCGCGGGTTGACCAACAGTTTCGACGTCATCGAGGCGCTTGCCGCATCTTCACGATATCTGAACGACCTGAGGACCCGCTTCGGRAACCTTGGCCTTGCGGCCGCGGCCTATAATGCGGGAGAAACCGGCCTGGAATCCTTTCTCAGGACCGGCCGGCTGCCACTCGAGACCCGCGACTACGTCTTTGCGATAACCGGGCATACGGCAGAGACCTGGAAGGACAATCCTCCCGAAACGCCGGCTCCTCCTCTCGACAAGGCCAAGCCCTTCATCGAAAGCTGCGTCGAGCTCGCCAACAACAGGCGCCTGAGCGGCCCCGTTCTCGCCCGCCGTGAACCGCCGCCTCCCTGGGGGGTGCAGCTTGCCGCTCATTACAATCCGGATGTTGCCGGCCGGCTCTTCGCCAACGCCWTCGGCAAACTGCCGGCACCGCTCAATTCGGAACGCCCCGTGATCGTTCGCCAGAAGGGCGGCAATTTCGGCAATCGGGCGCGTTATGCCGCCCGGATCGGCCGAACAAGCCGCGCGGAGGCTGTTTCCCTTTGCGAGCGCATCAAGGAGGCCGGCGGCTCCTGCACCGTCTTCAAGAACTAGAGTAAAGCACGCTCCGAGCGATCAAAGCTTGCCGCCGGATACGGCATCGCGCTTAGGGGTTGCGTCGACCGGCTTGGCCTCGGTCTGTGGGCGCCGTTTTTGAGCGTGTTTCCGAGTACTGCTTGGTCTTTTTGTTCTTCTGGATATCGTGAGGTTTAGCGAGCACTTGGGTCGCCCGACGGGGAGAGTATTCC
>NZ_MDDW01000025.1 GCF_001854865.1 Rhizobium sp. LCM 4573
GATTTCATGAATGATCCGGAGGTCATTGCCAAAAGGCAGAAGGCGCTGGCGCGCATGGAGGCAGCGGAATGAACCGCTGGCACTCATAGTCTCAAAGCTAAAGACGAAGGGGCGCGTCCCTCACCCGCCCCCGCTCCTCCCTCGCAACCCGGCCCAGCCGGTCGGATCGGGGGCTGCGGTCAGCGCCAGCGGCGATGCTGAGTGTCGCATTTCTAACTGGCTGGCGGCGCCGCACCTCTAACCAGCTTTGACATTGGATGTAGAGGGGTGGGTTCAAGGATGAAGTGCGACTTGCGATAGATACCAATGGGTTATCACGCGCAAGGAATGCTCATGAGACGCACCTACTCCCAGATCGATATGGATGAACGTCGCAGGATCGCTCGCTGGCGATCGGCCGGCCTCAGCGCCACCGTCATCGCCGAGAAGCTCGGCCGGCATCGTTCGACGATTTTCCGCGAGCTCAGGCGCAATGTATTCGTTGATACTGTCGTTCCCGATCTTAGCGGCTACTACTGCGTGACGGCGCATGGCATGGCTCGTGAACGCCGTGCGAAGCTACGGAAGCTTTCGCGCTACTCGCATGTCCGGCAGTCGGTGATCGAGCGGATCATGTACGGCTGGTCGCCGCAGCAGATCTCCGGGCGCATGCGCCTAGAACGCAATCCGATCTCGGTCAGTCACGAGACGATCTATAAGTTCGCCTATTCCGCAGACGGCCAGGCCATCAAGCTGTGGCGGCATCTGCCGGAGCATCGTGCCCGGCGCCGACCGCGACATGCAAGACACAAGCATGGACAACGGTTTAGCCCGGAACTCAACATCCTGCGCCGCCCCGAATCGTCGCGGATCGAAAACAGTTCGGGCATTGGGAATGCGATCTGATTCAGTTCCGGAAGAAGTTCGGAAAAGCCAACGTACGGGACTTCAACAAGTCTCAGGGCTCGGACAACGATCCGCGCCTCGCTCTGCTCTTCTTACGAATTTGGCTCTTCATGCTTCTCTACGCCAACCTTGAGTCCCCGTTCTTCGTGGGCAAGTCTGGTTCACGCTGCTGAGTGCGGTATTCGTGCTGCGCCTGCACGCAAGGATGCCACAGGTCATTGAAGCATCCTCCCGCGAATACGGGATGACCGGCAAATGGAGCGGCGCGCCCCAAGTGAGCGCGAGGTTTCAGTAGGGATCGACTTCACAGTTCGGCTACCGCAGACATCATCTCGGTTCTCCCCGTATGCAACTTGCCGATCAGCTTGAGGAATTCGCGCAACGCAAGGGCCAGCTCCCTTCCATCGGTCACCGGTAGATCGATGATCGAATTGAGCCGAGCGATGACCCGTTCCGCCGCCTCCCTGACCGTTTCGTCTTCCGTTTTGCCCACGATCTCGCAGGCAAGAACATACATCTGTCGATAGCTGTGCACAGCCAATATCGCGCGCACAAGCCAATCTTTTTGAAGGCTCGTCATGAGCTTACCGCAACCCCAGGCTACATTTGAGATGCGGTGCATTTACCCCATTTTGGCTCAGGAGTGCGAAATCTCGCTATCTTTGGTGAAGAGGCTAGTAACCATCTTTTCAGGCATCCAATCCGGTCACCGCGCGGTAGTCCATGTTGCCAAACGGACACGCCGCAGGATCAAAGGCGCGCATATGCAAAAACTTGTAATTGCATAGTTTTTCGATTCGCATGCAGTGTGATCACGCCAGGAAAAGGGGCGTCCAGGCGAACCCGACGATGGGATAAAGAGGCCCTGTGGATGATCCTGGCGAGGACTGATGTCAAAGCATGCAAACTGTTATCGTAGCGCCACCTCAAAAATCGCGCTGACTGCAGCGCTCTTATGTATGGCGCACGACCGCGCCGCCGCTGCCAATGAATGCGGCGCGCCGGTCGGCGGTGTCGTCACGTGCTCCGGCAGCAATTATCCCTCGCCCGGCATCATCTATCAGAATGCAAGCGGCCTGACGCTGATACTCGATAATCCGAATCTGGTTGCCCTGAAGACCAATGTGAGCGTGGGCGCCGTCACCCTCACCAGCTCGTCGAACAATATCAACGACATCGTTGTCAATGCGCTCTTGTTCCAATCGGCTCAGTCGACCTTGACTAATACGAACGGCCTTCRCGCCTCCAATATAGGAACTGCCGGGAACACCATCATTCGGATGGACACAGGCACAGTGACGACGCGCGCCAATGTAGGCTCGGTCTTCGCGGGAATCAACAATACCGCTGGCAACATCGGCGCGGGCAGTGCCCTGATCACGCTCAATGGTGGGCAGGTCATCAATACGGGAGCAGGCAATGGCGTCTATGMTCTAAATCAGGGCACTGGCAATGCCGTGATCACGATGACGGGCGGATCGGTCAGCACCGTCGGCGCCACTGGTGCCGGCCTGCGGGCCATCATCGCCAATACCRCCTCCTCTGGCGCGGCCAGTGTCACCATCAGCGACGGTACGGTCACGACCGCTTCGGGGACAGGCATCCTCAGCCAGTCCGAGCTGGGCAGCGCCGGCATCACCATGGCAGGCGGCGCGGTCACGGTCCAAAGCGGCACCAATCCCGTCCTGAGCGCGGTGGTCAACAATGCAGTGGCCACGAGCACTGCCAGCATCAGCATGAGCGGAGGCACAGTTACGAACAACGGCAGCGGCGACGGCTTATTCGCCCGAAACAACGGTGCCGGAACGTATAACATCAACGTCGCTAGCGGCACTGTCACGGGAGGCGGTGGGAACGGCGCAGCAATACATACAGCGGGTGCGGGCAACGGGACGGTGACCATTGACGCCGGGGTAATCATTGACGGCTCTGCCTCCGGAGTGGCTTTGCGAGACGGTGACGCCGATCGCGATGGCAGCGACGAGAACAATGGCAGCGCTACGATCACGACGGCAGGCACGCTCACCGGTGACGTAGTTCTGGGGGGCGGCACCGATACCCTGACTGTCACTGGAGGCGACATCAGTGGCAACATCACTGGAGACGGTACTGACCTGCTAACGTTCGACCTTGGCAGCGGCAGCTTTGTCTATAGTGCACCCTTTTCTATTACCGGTATCGACGCACTGACGGTTAACTCCGGTTCCCTCCAGCTCGATGGCAGCTCAACCTCCGCCTCAATCGAGGTGGCAAGCGGTAAACTCGCGGTCAACGGAACGGCTATCGCCGGGGGTGGTATCGACGTCCTGGCCGACGGCCGGCTGCAGGGCACCGGCACCGTTGTCGGATCGCTGACAAGCGCCGGCACGATCGCGCCGGGCAACTCGATCGGTACGCTGACGATCGACGGCGACTATGTGGGGAGTGGCGGCACGCTTGAAGTCGAGACCGTGCTTGGTGACGACGTGTCGTCTACCGACCTTCTTGTGATTTCCGGCGGCACGTCGGGTTCCACCAATGTGCAGGTCGTCAATCTCGGGGGCGCGGGCGCTCAAACCGTGGAAGGCATCAAGATCGTCGATGTCGGCGGAGCTTCTAACGGGGCCTTCGCACTGCAGGGCGACTATGTTTACCAGGGCGATCAGGCCGTCGTCGCCGGTGCCTATGCCTATCGCCTTTACAAGAACGGCGTCAGTGATCCGGCAGACGGTGACTGGTATCTCCGCTCCGCCCTGATCTCTCCCGACGAACCTGCTCCAGGGCCTGGGCCGGGTCCTGGCCCTCATGAGCCGGCACCCACGCCGCTCTATCAAGCCGGCGTGCCGATTTACGAGGCCTATGCCGGCGCGCTGCAGACCTTCAATCA
>NZ_MDDW01000026.1 GCF_001854865.1 Rhizobium sp. LCM 4573
CCTCCTCTGGCGCGGCCAGTGTCACCATCAGCGACGGTACGGTCACGACCGCTTCGGGGACAGGCATCCTCAGCCAGTCCGAGCTGGGCAGCGCCGGCATCACCATGGCAGGCGGCGCGGTCACGGTCCAAAGCGGCACCAATCCCGTCCTGAGCGCGGTGGTCAACAATGCAGTGGCCACGAGCACTGCCAGCATCAGCATGAGCGGAGGCACAGTTACGAACAACGGCAGCGGCGACGGCTTATTCGCCCGAAACAACGGTGCCGGAACGTATAACATCAACGTCGCTAGCGGCACTGTCACGGGAGGCGGTGGGAACGGCGCGGCAATACATACAGCGGGTGCGGGCAACGGGACGGTGACCATTGACGCCGGGGTAATCATTGACGGCTCTGCCTCCGGAGTGGCTTTGCGAGACGGTGACGCCGATCGCGATGGCAGCGACGAGAACAATGGCAGCGCTACGATCACGACGGCAGGCACGCTCACCGGTGACGTAGTTCTGGGGGGCGGCACCGATACCCTGACTGTCACTGGAGGCGACATCAGTGGCAACATCACTGGAGACGGTACTGACCTGCTAACGTTCGACCTTGGCAGCGGCAGCTTTGTCTATAGTGCACCCTTTTCTATTACCGGTATCGACGCACTGACGGTTAACTCCGGTTCCCTCCAGCTCGATGGCAGCTCAACCTCCGCCTCAATCGAGGTGGCAAGCGGTAAACTCGCGGTCAACGGAACGGCTATCGCCGGGGGTGGTATCGACGTCCTGGCCGACGGCCGGCTGCAGGGCACCGGCACCGTTGTCGGATCGCTGACAAGCGCCGGCACGATCGCGCCGGGCAACTCGATCGGTACGCTGACGATCGACGGCGACTATGTGGGGAGTGGCGGCACGCTTGAAGTCGAGACCGTGCTTGGTGACGACGTGTCGTCTACCGACCTTCTTGTGATTTCCGGCGGCACGTCGGGTTCCACCAATGTGCAGGTCGTCAATCTCGGGGGCGCGGGCGCTCAAACCGTGGAAGGCATCAAGATCGTCGATGTCGGCGGAGCTTCTAACGGGGCCTTCGCACTGCAGGGCGACTATGTTTACCAGGGCGATCAGGCCGTCGTCGCCGGTGCCTATGCCTATCGCCTTTACAAGAACGGCGTCAGTGATCCGGCAGACGGTGACTGGTATCTCCGCTCCGCCCTGATCTCTCCCGACGAACCTGCTCCAGGGCCTGGGCCGGGTCCTGGCCCTCATGAGCCGGCACCCACGCCGCTCTATCAAGCCGGCGTGCCGATTTACGAGGCCTATGCCGGCGCGCTGCAGACCTTCAATCAGCTCGGCACGCTGCAGCAGCGGCTCGGCAACCGCCATTGGACGGTGGTGGCGCAGGGCGCTGACGGTATTTCAAACGAGATGACCGTCTCACCGGGCATCGGGATGTGGGGCGAGATCGAGGGCGCGCGCGCCGAATTCAATCCGGAAAGCACGACCGGTGCGCAGTATGACACCACGATCTGGCGGCTCAAGGCGGGTTTCGACACATCGCTTTACGAGGGCGCCGCCGGCAATTTCATCGGCGGCGTGGCGGTGCATTACGGCACGGTCTCGGCCGATGTCAGCTCGATATACGGTTCGGGTTCGATCGACACGAAGGGYTAYGGACTTTCGGGCATGCTGACCTGGTACGGCAATGACGGCTGGTATGTGGACAGCCAGGCGCAGGCGACCTGGTATGACAGCGATCTGTTTTCCGAAACCGCCGGCATCGGCCTCACCGAGGGCAACAATGGTTTCGGCTATGCTCTCGGCATCGAGGTCGGCAAGCGTATCCCGATCGATCCGGAATGGGCGTTCACGCCGCAGGCACAGCTTGCCTGGTCGTCGGTCGATTTCGACGATTTCGCCGATCCGTTCGGCGCCGGTGTGGCGCTTGGAAGCGGCGACAGTTTGATCGGCAGGCTCGGGCTTGCTATCGACCGGCAGACGGAATGGCGGGACGCCGCCGGCAACATCAGCCGGGCACATATCTACGGGATCGCCAATCTCTATTACGACTTCAAGGACGGTTCGACCGTGGATGTCGCCGGCACCCCGATCCGCAGCGAGAATGACGGACTGTGGGGCGGTCTCGGCATGGGCGGCACGGTCGATTGGGCCGAGGGCAAATATTCGCTCTACGGCGAGGTCATGGCCCGCACCGGCCTGAAGGACTTCGGCGACAGCCACGCGTTCACCGGCACGGTCGGCTTCCGAATGAAGTGGTAAGTGGTGAAGGCGCGGACCCAATCGTCAGCTGTCAGTGAAAATTCCGCGCCTTCACCTTCAGCGTGTCGATGTGCAAGTCCTTGACGAAGATGTCTCTCGGCTGAGGCGGCTTCCTACGGTCTCTCGGATCCGGACTTCCAGGAGACCCATGGAAGAATTCGTCTCCCCTGCCCGGCTGCAGCTTGAACCCGGCGTCACGATCCGCCAGCCTGGACAGGTCTTCACTCAGGTCGAAGAGCTGTTGTGCCACGAGATGAACGACCTCTCCCTCCCTTTGGATGCGGACGTTGATCGCCATCATGCTGGCCCCCAACACTACACGCCGCCGCTTCTCGAACAGGCTGGGCCAGACAACCACGTTCGCCGGACCGGTCTCGTCCTCGACGGTGATGAACATGACACCCTTCGCGGAGCCCGGATTTTGCCGAACGAGGACCAGACTTGCCGTCATCAGCCAGCGTCCGTCACTGGCTGCCATCGCGTCTTCGCACGTGACGATGTTCCGCTTCTGCAGGTCTCGCCTGAGGAACGCGATCGGATGCTCGCGAGGAGTCAGGCCCGTGTGGCTGTAGTCCTCGACCACGTTGTGGCCCTCGGTCATCTGCCGCAGTTCGACTTCTGGCTCTCGCTGCTCGGCGATGACCTGAGCTTCGCGCTTGGCGGCGGCGGCGAACAGCGGTAGCGGCTAACGGACACGTCAACGCTGGCTTGAATGTCAGGAAAAATAGCCTATTTTCTGACACATGAAAATCGTTGCGACATCGGTGCCGGATCAAATCATGAGGCGCCTCCGCGCAGGCGGGCGTGGCGGCGTTTTCACGCCCACTGACTTTCTGGACATCGCCGGGCGTGCGGCCGTCGATCAGGCGCTCTCCAGACTCGTCAAGAACGGTAAGCTCCGGCGCCTGGGGCGAGGCCTGTACGATTTTCCGAGGGTTCATCCGCAACTCGGCGCTCTCTCCCCGGCTTCAGACGATGTCGCAAAGGCATTGGCACGGGAGACAGGATCGCGGGTGCAGATTGCAGGTGTGCGCGCAGCCAATGCCCTCGGTCTTTCCACCCAGGTACCGGCAAAAAGCACCTATCTGACCGATGGCCCTTCCCGCCGTGTCGTATTGGGCAAGCGCGTGGTCGATTTGCGTCACGCATCGTCCAAGCATCTCATAGCTCCAGGGAGCGCTGCCGGCACAGTCGTACAGGCGCTTCGTCACGTAGGGGCGGTACGTGCCCGCGACGTTGCGCAGATCGCGGCGCGTCGTCTGTCGGCTAGCGATAAGAAGACGCTCGCATCCACTGCTGTCCAAGCGCCTGCCTGGATGCGGCCGACGCTCGTCTCGATCGCGAACGCAGCGTCGGGGGAGATCGATGGATAAGGTGGCTCTTCTTCCGGCCGCTGTTCGGGCAGCGCTGTTTGGCGAAACGGGCGCTGGCCGAGGAGTCGGAGATACGATCATCGAAAAGGACTTCTGGTCTGCTGGACCTTGAAGCGACTATTTGGACTGCATGAGAAGGATGCGGCTACCCTTGTATTCAAGGGTGGCACCTCCCTCTTCAAGGCGTTTGGTGTCATTTTTTCCGAGGATATCGACCTTTCCTTCGACCGAGCGGATCTCGGTTACACAGGTGACCGCGATCCCGCGAAAGAAGGCATCAGCAAGAAGCAGGCGAACAAGCTTATCGAAGCCCTTGTGAGCAACGTCGAGCAGCATATTGCCGAGAAGCTGCTTCCTGCTCTCCGGTCTGCAATCGTCGACCAACTCGGCGAGCCGACGAAAGGGGAATGGTCGCTGGAGATAGATGCCGCTGACGCGCAAACGGTGAACTTTCACTATCCCACGGCGCTTGCGAGAGCCGAGTACGAAAGCATGGGGTACATCACCCCACGGGTGAAACTGGAACTCGGCGCCCGCGGAGATCCTTGGCCGACAGAGAAACGGATGATCCGACCCTATGCGGCAGACGATTATCCCGCTTTCTTCGTCGTTCTCTCCGCCCGCCGCACCGTTTGGGAGCAGGCGACCGCTTTGCATGCCGAGGCGCATCGCCCTGCCGAGTCCCCAACGCCACAATATTTCTCGCGACACTACTACGATCTCACCATGCTCCTCGATAGCGACGAGGGCAAAGCCGCCGCCACCGATTTCGAGCTTCTCGGAATTTCGCCGCCGAGCTGGACGTCGACATCGACGACCCGATCAATGCCGAACACGGGGTCGCCAGCCCTGACGTCCGGCAACACTGCTTTCCGCGGCCTGCACCCGCCCTACTTTATCCACATGTGCAACGATCACGAACAACACGTCCGCACCCCCGACCATCAATCGATGATGCAGGACCTCAGACGGAACGACCCTGCCCGAAAAGGAYGATCCCAGGAGAGGAGGCAGCGGCTAAGGCATGGCAGATGAGGTGGCAGACTGCATCGTGATCGGTGGCGGACCGGCTGGACTGACTGCGGCAATCTACCTCGCCCGCTATCATCTGTCAGTCACGGTGTTCGATGACAACACGAGCCGCGCAGCGGTTATTCCAGTCTCCCACAATCATGCAGGTTTTCCGGATGGGATCAGCGGCAAGGACCTTCTCGATCGGATGCGGAAGCAGACCATCCACTATGGAGTTGCCATCCAGCGCCGGAAAGTTTTAGCGCTTGAGAAGAGCGGGGCAGTGTTCACCGCACATCATGAGGGTGGCGCGATCAGCGCGCGGTCCGTCTTGCTGGCAACTGGCGTAATCAACCGCCGGCCGCCAATGCCTCAGGCGCAGCACGACGAAGCTGTGGCACGGGGTCTGATCCGCTACTGCCCCGTTTGCGATGGATTCGAGGTGACCGATCGGGCAATCGGGGTGATCGGCACGGGGACGAAAGGCTACAAGGAAGCGCTGTTCCTGCGCAGCTACACCCGCGACGTTACGCTGATCTCACCGAACGGCTCGCATGAGCTATCCCCGAAGCAGAAGCGGCATCTTGCCGGTTGCGACGTACGCACGGTGTCTGGCCCTGTGACCAAGCTCGAACTCCAGGAGGAAACGATCAGCACCGATCTCGGTGGGATGAAGCTCTGCTTCGCATCTGTATATCCGGCCCTCGGTTCCGATGTTCGCTCGGAACTGGTGAAGGGGCTGGGAGCGAGGCGATCTGGTGACGGCTGCGTCATAGTCGATGCCCACCAGCGCTCTTCGGTGCCTGGACTGTACGCTGCCGGCGACGTCGTCGTGGGACTCGACCAGATCGGTCATGCCATGGGACAGGCAGGCGTAGCCGCGACCGCGATCCGAAACGATCTGTGCGAGTTGGCCACGCTCTTACGGTGACCTTGAATGCTGCTACATCCCGGCAGATCGGACCTGGCATTCCAAACCTGTCGTTCGCTTAAACTACCTCGCGCGAGCCAGCCTCATTGCTTTCAGCTTCTCCGTCTTTGCGCGCCGCCGTTCGGTTTCCTCGTCGATTATCGATATGGCGACTTCGTGGGTCCGCTCGAAGCGGCGCCGCCTCTCATCCATCGGGCGAAGTTTCTCTTCTGCGATTGAAGGGTTCTCTGTCATGCCAGCTAAATAGCGCTCAAAGTTTCATAGACAAGCCTCAGCGATGGCGGCCCCGACGGCCTAGCCGGCAAATCGGCGGAAGCCGACCCATTGTAAACCGCAAAGGCTGAAGCTGGCTCACAAAGTGGCAGTGATCGTCCCGGGTGATGCGGACTGAATCCGTGACAGCGCAGGGCAAAATTCCAGCCTAAGATGACAACCTTCTTGTTCTCGTGACATTTCTGCCGTTACATGCGTTTGGGCTGACCGGTTGTCTCTGCCCGAAAGGCGAGCACTCGTTTGATCCAGAGTGCTTCACCTCATCTGTCTGTGAGGCCATTCTCCTGCATTGCGGTGGCCTCCAGCACAAGCATGCCTATGAATTGAGAGGCTGCGCCTCTCCTGCGTTGTCACGAATTCACGGTTCTAGGTTTTTGTTCAGACAGTGAGGTGTGCATGAAGTATCGCCCCGACGTGGATGGCCTGAGGGCTGTCGCCATTCTACCGGTGCTGCTTTTTCATTCTGGTGTTTCAGGTTTTTCAGGTGGTTTCGTCGGCGTCGACGTCTTCTTCGTCATCTCCGGCTATGTGATCGCGATGAGCTTGCTCAGCGATCTCGAGAATGGAAAATTCTCCATCTTTCGTTTTTACGCCAAGCGCGTCCGGCGCATTTTCCCGGCCCTCTTCGTGACCGTCGCTGTCACATGCGTCATCGCCTATCTTTTGTTCATCCCCTCGTACTTTCTTGATTTTTCAAAGAGCCTTCTTGCGACATCGATCTTCATGTCCAACATGTATTTCTGGAAGGCATCCGGATATTTTGCCGCCGATTCAGTATTCAGCCCGTTGCTGCATACGTGGTCGCTCTCTGTTGAAGAGCAATACTACATATTCATGCCCATTGCGACGTTCATCATCTATCGCTTTCTCGGAAAGCGGTGGCTRCTGACCTTGCTGCCTGTGATTCTGGTCAGCTTCGCGCTGAGTGTCTATGCGACGACCACCGCTCCGACCGCCAATTTCTACGTCCTRCCGACCCGTGCCTGGGAACTGCTGATCGGAGCAGCGCTCGCGCTCGGCACGATTCCCGTGGTGAGGTCCCGCTGGCTCGCCGAGGTGATTGGCTTTCTCGGTCTCGGCCTGATCGCCTTTGCGGTCTTCACATTCGATGAGACCACGCCGTTTCCGGGCTTGAACGCGCTGTATCCGTGCCTCGGCAGCGTTCTTTTGATCTATATCGGCAAATCCCCTGCCCGGCCTCTCGCGACATCCATACTGTCCCTGCCGCCGATGGTCGGGATCGGCCTGATCTCCTATTCCCTGTACCTGGTTCATTGGCCGATCGTTTCCTTTTTTCGCTATCAAACGCTCGACCACCCGACGACAATCCAGGCATTCGCCATCGTTGCCGCCAGCTTCATCCTCGCCTACCTGTCGTGGCGTTTCGTCGAGCAGCCGTTCCGCACACCCAACCCCGCGATCACGCAGCCGCGGCTCCTGGCAGGCGGTGTGGCCGCAATCGTTGTTTTCGCGGCGGCCGGCGCTGTCGGCATCGCCTCCGAAGGCTTCCCCGGGCGCAGACCGGACTTTACCGAGCAGAAGATTGCCGGTCATGAGCAATGGAACCAGGGCAAGTGCTTCCTGTCCAACGACCCGGATTATCGCAAATGGAGTGCCGACGATTGCGCGATCACGCAAAGTGACGGGCCGGCGGCACTTCTGTGGGGTGACTCCTTTGCCGCCCAATATGTCCCGGGGATCGCTGCCAATTCGGCACGGATCCCGATGAAGATTTTCCAGTACACGGCCGCGGGCTGCCCGCCGATCATCTCCTATTATTCCTACGCCCGGCCGCGCTGCACCGAGTTCAACGCCAATGCTTTGAAGATCATCAAGGATCTGAACATCGACACCGTGATCCTCAGCGCCCGCTGGACGGACCTGCAGTTGCGCGGGCTGGACCAGCTCGAAAGCACGCTCGCGCAACTTAAGCCGCTTGGTACGAAGGTTTACGTCATCGGCCAGTCACCGCAGTTTTCCACCAGCGTGCAGGTGATCGCCTACGCGAAGGGAAGTCGCGATCCGGACGCCGTGGACAAATGGAAGATCTTCTTCGACCCGGCCATCAACGCCGAAATCAAACGCTATGCCGGCACGGCTGCATTCATCGATCCATTGCCCTCACTTTGTTCCGGTCTGGAATGCCCGTATCGGGAAAAAGGCCAGTATTTGTATGAGGACGCCGAACATTTCTCGGTCGAGGGCAGCAAGCTGGCAGTGGCTGCCTACTTCCCGCTCGTAGGCCCAGCGCCCTTGCCTGCTGAGCCTTCACGTGCTCCGGTGGCAGCAGAAACCGTGTCGGATCTGCAGTAAYCGATGAATGGGTCTCGTTTGGTAATAGTCATGCTCAAAATATCATCCAGTTGAACAATCCATCGTTCCACGTCATAACCGACCGGCAGCGAGTGGAAAGATGTGAAAATGGACCAGAAATTCGACATCGGCGCCCGCCTGAACGCCATGCGCGTCGCCGCGGGCCTTTCGCAGCGCCAGCTGGCTGAGCGGGCAGGCGTGCCACATGCCCAGATATCGAATGTCGAGACCAACAAGGTCAGCCCGTCAGTCGCCACCTTGAGGAAGATCCTGAATGGCCTCGGGGTCGGCATGGGAGACTTTTTCGAACCGGAAAGAAGCCCACCGAAAGGCCCGTTCTTCTCCGCGGGTGAACTCGTCGATCTCACCTCCAAGATTGCAACCTCCCCGATCTCTGGCAGCGACGGCACGCCGATTTTCCGGCAGATCGGCGATGCGCGAGCCCATAACCTCCAGATTTTGCACGAAGTCTATGAGCCAAATGCCGATACTGGAGATACTCTTCTTCAGCACGCGTCTTCCGAAGGCGGCTTTGTCGTCGAAGGCGAGCTGGAGGTAACCGTGGGCGACGAGGTGCGGGTGCTGAAGGCAGGTGAATCCTACCTCTTCGACAGCCGCGTGCCTCACCGTTTCCGAAATCTTTCCGACCGCCGCACCATCGTCATTTCGGCCTGTTCACCGCCCTACCTTTGATTCTGCATTGCCCCTATTGCTCAAAATAATGAGCAACATTATAGCTGTGTCGTCGACAACAGGGAGATTGTCATGACCGCCTCAGCAGATCTTCAAATGCGCCAGAGAGCCGCCGTGGCGGGTGGCGTCGGCACCCGCTCGATTTTTGCGAAGAAAGCGCTGAATGCCGAGCTTTGGGATGTGGACGGCCGCCGCTTCATCGATTTCGCGGCCGGTATCGCTGTCAACAACACCGGCCATCGCCATCCGAAGATCATGCGCGCCGTCGCCGAGCAGGCGGAGCATTTCACCCATACCTGCTTCCATGTGGCGCCCTATGAGGGCTATATCCGGCTAGCGGAGCGCCTGAACGCCATTGCGCCGACCGGTGCGGAAAATCGCACCATGCTGGTGACGACCGGCGCCGAAGCCGTCGAGAATGCCATCAAGATCGCCCGCGCCTATACCGGCCGCTCCGGCGTGGTCGCCTTTTCCGGCGCCTTCCACGGCCGCACGTTGCTCGGCATGGCGCTCACCGGCAAGGTCATGCCTTATAAGAAGAACTTCGGCCCCTTCCCCGCCGAGGTTTTTCACGCGCCCTTCCCCAATCCCTATCTCGGCTTCTCGACCGAGGAGGCCATTGCGGGATTGGAGCGGTTGTTCGCGGCCGACGTCGACCCAGAGCGGATCGCGGCCTTCATCGTCGAACCTGTTCAGGGTGAAGGCGGCTTTAACGTGGCGCCGAAGGAGTTCCTGATCCGTCTGCGCGAGATCGCCGACCGGCGCGGCATCGTACTGATCGCCGACGAGGTTCAGGCCGGCATGGCTCGCACCGGCAGGATGTTCGGCTTCGAGCATGCGGGCGTGAAGCCGGACCTCGTTACCATGGCCAAGGGACTGGCTGGTGGTTTTCCGCTTTCCGCGGTCACCGGCAGGGCTGAGGTCATGAACGCGGCGCATCCCGGAGGTCTCGGCGGCACCTATGCGGGCAATCCGCTCGCCGTTGCTGCCGCCAACGCCGTGCTCGACGTCATCGAGGAAGAGAAACTCTGCGAGCGTGCAGCCGAGATCGGCCGCAGGATTACCGATCGCCTCACCTCCATCGCCGCGCGCCAGGGAATGGAGCGGATCGGCGAAATCCGCGGTCTCGGTGCCATGGTCGCCTTCGAACTGGTCGAGGATCGCGACACAAAGGCTGCAGCACCCGATATCACCACCCGCATCGTCGCGGAGGCGGAAGCGCGCGGTCTCATCCTCCTGTCTTGCGGAACGCGCCTCAATGTGATCCGCTTGCTGACGCCTCTCACCATCGAATGGGAGGTTCTCGAAGAAGGACTGGACATACTCGAGACCTCGATCGAAGCCGCCCTCTCGATATTGCGTCCGCAGCGGCCTGATCCTTGTTCCCCGGAGCGGCCCGAACCCGGTTCGCTTCGCCACTCCCCGTAGAAGAGGAAATGTGCATGAACGGCGCCGATATGCTTTGTGATGTCCTTCTGGTGAATGGCGTCGATGTCTGCTTCGCCAATCCGGGAACATCGGAGATGCATTTCGTCGCAGCATTGGACAGGAAGCCTACCATGCGCTGCGTCCTCGGTCTTTCCGAAGGCGTGGTGACCGGTGCGGCTGACGGTTATGCCCGCATGGCCGACAAGCCGGCGGCGACGCTTCTTCATCTCGGCCCCGGTCTCGCAAACGGTCTGGCAAACCTTCACAACGCCCGCCGCGCCCGCACGCCGATCCTCAACGTCGTCGGCGACCATGCCTCCTATCACCTACAATATGACGCGCCGCTGACGAGCGATATCGAGAGCTTGGCACGGCCTATGTCGCATTGGGTCGGCCGTGCCGGCGGCGCTCAGGACATCCGCCGTTGCACGGAGGAAGGCTTTGCTGCCTCCATCGCACGGCGAGGCGTTTCCACCATGATCCTGCCCGCGGATGCCGCTTGGGGCAACGTTTCGCCCGAGCAGCTTTCGCCGGTTGCGATCCCCTCTCCTCCCCTGATCGATCCAGAAGCGCTCAAGGCTTCGGCCGATGCACTTCGTAGCGGCAAGCGCGTTGTCATCCTCCTTGCAGGAAAGGCCATGCGGGAAAAGCCGGTCAATACTGCAGGCCGGATCGCCGCCGCGACCGGCGCGGCTCTCTTCTCCACCTCCTCCGCGAGAAGCGCGCGTGGCGCGGGCCGTGCCTTTGTCAGGCCCGTGCCCTACAATATCGAACTCGCAATCGAGGCGCTGAAGGATTTCGAGATGGCGATCTGCATCGGCGCCTCGCGGCCGGTGACGTTCTTCGCCTATCCGGGAAAGCCGAGCACCACGCTGCCTCCCGGCTGCGATGTTATCCAGCTGGCCGGACATGAACACGATCTTTCCGAAGTCCTGGAGCAGTTGGCCGATGAACTCGGTATCAAGCCGGATGCCGAGTTCGCGCGCAATCCGTTCCTACAGAACAATGTCCAAGTTCCCGGCGGCGCCTTGACGCCCGACGCACTCAGCCTGGCTATTGCCCGCCACCTGCCTGAAAACGCGGTCGTCATCGATGAGGCGCTGACCTCGATCGGCCAGCACAATGCCTTGGCTCCCGGTCTTCACCCGCATGACCATCTGCCGATTACCGGCGGCTCGATCGGTATCGGTATTCCGCTGGCGACCGGCGCTGCGATTGGCGCGCCGGACCGCAAGGTAGTGGCCATGCAGGCGGATGGCAGCGGTATGTACACGGTGCAGGGGCTGTGGACGCAGGCGCGTGAACAGCTCGACGTCGTCACCGTCGTCTTCGCCAACAGCGCTTACAAGATCCTGCAGGGCGAGATGGTCAATGTCGGCGTCAACTCCTTCGGTGTGAACGCTCGCAAGATGCTCGACCTCGATCAGCCGAAGCTCGATTGGTGCTCGCTCGCCAAGGGGCTCGGCGTCGAATCCGGACGCGCCACGACGACGGAGGAATTCGTGACGCTCTATAAGGGCGCGCTCGGTCGCAAGGGACCGTTCCTCATAGAAGCCGTCATTGCCTGATCCAGCGGACATGACATTGTTGGCAGGGGCTATACGGTCCCGGTGGCTGCGACCATGATCATCTCGACCTTCATGTCCGGGCTTGCGAGCCGCGCCTGGAAACAAGCGCGCGCCGGCGGCGCGATGTCGGAGACCCATTCATCCCAGACCTCGTTCATGGCGGCATAGTCGTCCATGTCCGCCAGCATGATCGCGCAGAAGATCAGGCCCTGTTTGGCTGAGCCGATTTCGGCCAGTCGCCCTTCCGCCTTGGCGAGCAGCTGGTGGGTCTGCTCTGCCGCGCTGAGCGATCCGTCATAGGGCGCTTGCGGCGTGCAGGCGAAGTAGCCGGTGCCTTGGTGAACAACGGCGAGGCTGCCGCGCTTGCCCACRCCGAAGCGCTGAATGATGGAGGAGAAATCTGCGGTCATGATCTTGCTGCCTGCTTACTTGGTGATGACGAAGACGGATTCGGGCATCCAGCTGATGCAGCACTCTTCGCCCTCCTTGATGATGACGACGTCGGCGCCGAGCACGCGAACCCGCATCGTCACCTCCCCTGCGCGGCCGATGACCAGAGCGTTGTCGCCGTAATTGACGATCGTTTCGACCGTCATGCGGACGTTCCTGCGCCCTTCGATCGGATTGCGCGACAGCTTGATGTGTTCCGGGCGGATCAGCAGCGTCACCTTCTGGCCGTCGGCCAGGGCATTGTCGGCGCCCGCATAGTCAAATGCGCCGAGCGCCGGGTTCTCGGCGGTCTTTCCCGCCGCGCTGGAGATCGTTGCGGGAATGAGGTTGCTTTCACCGATGAAGGCCGCGACGAAGGATGTTTGCGGACGGTGATAGATGTCGAGTGGCGCTGCGGCCTGCTCGATGCATCCCCTTTCGAAGACGACGATCCGGTCGGACATGGACATGGCTTCCGACTGGTCGTGGGTAACAAATATTGTCGTCACGCCGAGGCTGCGCTGGATGCGCTTGATCTCGATCTGCATCTGTTCGCGCAGGTTTTTGTCGAGCGCCCCCAGCGGCTCGTCGAGGAGGAGCAGCGAGGGCTCGAATACCAGCGCGCGGGCAAGCGCCACGCGCTGCTGCTGGCCGCCCGACAGCTCTTTGGGATGACGGTGCCCAAAACCCTTCAAGCCGACGAGAGAAAGCATGTCCTCGGCTTTTTTCAAACCCTGGCTGCGGCTGATGCCACGCATCTGCAGTGGGAAATAGACGTTCTCCACGGCAGTCTTGTGGGGAAAGAGCGCGTAGTTCTGGAACACGATGCCGATGTTACGTTCATGCGGCGCGAGCTGGGTAATCGATTGGCCACCCACTTGAACAAGTCCGGACGTCGCCTTTTCGAAACCCGCGATGATCATCAACGTCGTCGTCTTGCCGGAGCCGCTTGGGCCCAGGAAGGTTACGAACTCTCCTTTTTCGACTGAAAGATTGACGTCGCTGAGCGCCGTGAAATGTCCGTAGGTTTTGGTGATGCCGGAGAGTTGCAGGTAACTGGTCATTGGAATTCCTTGGAAATCAGTGTGCGCCGGCGGGTCTGCTCGGCTTCGGAGCGCGGCTGCGCAGCGCGCTGATGAAGTAGGGAGCCACGATGCCGACGAGGACTATGGCGAACAGAAGCGTGGAGATGACCGCGATCACCGGATCGGCCTCCTGGCGTATGCTGTCGAACATCTTGCGCGGCAGGGTCTCCGCGCCGCGGCCGGAGATGAAGATCGCCACCACGGTCTCGTCGAAGGATTGAACGAAGGCGAACAGTGCGCTGATGATGAGACCCGGTCTCAGGATCGGAAGCGTCACATGAATGAACGTTCTTGTCGGGCTGGCGCCGAGGCTTTGAGCCGCCCGCTCGAGGTTCCGGTCGAAGCCCTTCAGGTTGGCCGACAACACTAGGAAGGCGATTGGAACCRACAGGCAGGTATGGGCCAGGATGACGCCGAAATGCGTGTGCACGAGCCGCAGCTGACCGAAATAGGAATAGTAGCCCACCGCCATCACGATGTGCGGCACGGCAAGCGGCATCAGCATCATGAGATCGGCAAACCCCTTGCCGCGAAAGCGATGCCGCACCAGTGCGAAGGTCGCCGGCACCACCAGAAGCATGGTGAGGATCATCGTCGCGGTGGCGATCAGAATACTGTTCCAGGTGGGAACGAGCCAGCTCATGTCCGTGAAGTAGGCCCGATAATAGCCGAGCCAGTAGCCCGGCGGCGGGAACTGCAGTGACCGCGCCTCAGAGAACGACATGGGCACGACGATGACGAGGGGTGCCGCGATGAAGAGGACGACAAGGAAGCCGGCCCAGCGCATGAACGTGTTCATGAACGATCACCCCCAGAGTTTGTCGAGGCCGAAGCGGCGGTGATAGATGGTGAGAATGATGAGGGTGACGGCGAGCAGCACCATGGCCATGGCGGAGCCGAGGCCGAAGGCGAGGAATTCCTCGATCTGGTGCCCGATCAGGCCGGCGATCATCTGCTCGCGCGGGCTACCGAGCAGAACCGGCGTCACGTAAAAGCCCAGGCAGATGACAAAGACCAGCACCGAGCCGTTGGCGATGCCGGGTGCCGTTAGCGGCAGGTAGACATGCCGGAACAAGGAGAAGCCCTTGGCGCCGAGGCTTTCAGCCGAGCGCACGAGCGCCGGGTCGATCTTCTTCATCACCGAGTAGATGTTCATGATCATGTAGGGCGCCAGGATATGGATCATCGCGAGCGTCGAGGAGAAGCGCGTGAAGAGAAGCTGYGGCGGGCTTGCGAGGCCAATCATCTGCAGGAAGGCGATCAGCGGCCCGTTATTGCCGAGCAGCACCATCCAGGAATAGGTGCGCACCAGGAAACTGGTCCAGAAACTCATGGTCACCAGAAGCAGGATCAGCATCGCGGTGCGAGGTTTGGAATGGGCCATCAGGTAGGCGAGCGGATATCCCACCATAAGACAACATGCGGTTACGAATGCTGCGGTCAGGAAGGTATTCAGGAAGACACGCTGGTAAAGCGCTCCGGTCAGCACCTTCGTGTAGTTGGCGAGCGTGGGGCGCGGTTCGGTAAAGCTCATGATCGCCACATCGGCGAGCGGAACCACGAAGAAGATGAGCATGTAGATGCCCAGCGGCGCCAGGAGAAGCCAGGGCCAGATATTCGGCTTTTCCGTGAGTTTCGAAAGACTTGTGCCCATTGCCGCTCCCCTTGTTCTCGTTTCGGCATGTCGCATGGGATCCCGCGGCGCTCTGCGCGATGCCTTCAAACGGGTGATCGAGGCGATCCCGAAGAGCGGATCAGCTCGCAATCCATTCCTCGAAGCGCTCGGCAATCTCGGCTGGGTCGGCGCCGAAGTTCGYCATGTCCTGCTCGAAGGTCCGTGAATAGTTCTCCGGCGAGGTCGGCATGCGCTTGGCTTCCTCCGCGGTGACGAATTCACCGGAAGCTGGGTTCAGCGGACCATAGTCGGCCGCCTTGCAGAACCCGGCCAACGGCTTGGCGCTGGTTGYGAACTCAACGAATTTCTTGGCGTTCTCGAGATTGGGCGTGTCCTTGGCCACCACCCAATAGGAGCGGTCGATTTCGCCCTGGTCCCAGGTCATCGCGACCGGCGCGCCGGCCTTTTCCGCTTCGAAAAAGCGGCCGTGCCAGATGCCGATCATGTCCACTTCGCCGTCGCGCAGGATCTGGGTTGATTGAGCTCCGGCCGTCCACCAGACGCGGATATGAGGCTTGATCTTGTCGAGTGACGCGAAGGCGCGGTCGACGTCGAGTGGATAGAGGTCCTTCACGGCGACACCGTCAGCGAGAAGCGCGATCGGTAGAACCCGCGCGGCATAGCGCTGCAGCGAACGCCCGCCTGGGAATTTCCCCACGTTCCAGAAGTCCGTCCAGGTCTTCGGCACCTCCTTGTATTTGTCGGTACGCCAGGCGAGCACGGTGGCAAAGGCGTGCGAAGCGACGCCGTTCTCGAACAGGCCGCCCTCATAGGGGGCTTCCAACTCTTCAATGATGCCCGCGTCGTTGGCGCGCACCAGTTCGCCGGCACCGAGCGTCGTCACGTCGAACTCGTAGATGCCCGTATTCACCTGCTGGGCCAGCTTGGCAAAGGAAACCGGCGAAACCGTCTTCACCTGGATGCCTGTCTCGGCGGTAAAGGGGTCGATCAGATGCGCCTTGGCCGCCTCTTCCCAGGGGCCGCCCCAGGTGTTGACGTAGAGCACGTTTTCCTGACCGCGCGCGATGTAGGGCGCGGCGAGCGAAGCAGCCACGGCCGCACCCGCCGTCTTCAGAAACGTACGGCGATCCGGCATGAGAAAAGTTTTCCTTCCAGGCATGTCTTGTTCTCCTCCTATGCTTTTCTGAAGGTAGCCTCGTAGAGCCGAAGCCAGTTCTTGTGGGTTATCTTCGCGACCTCCTCTTCGGAGAAGCCCACCGCGCGGAGGCCCTCCGGGATCACCCGGATGTCTTCGACCTTCTGGAACCATTCCGGCGGCGCAGCCTTGAGCGGCTTGCCGGCGGCGCTTGCGCCGTAATCTTCGCCGCGGGTCCAGCGGCCCTTGCGCATCCAGGCATAGTCGGGCGCGGTAAAATTGTGGCTCTTGTCGGTGCCGATCGCGACGGAGTCGATGCCGGCGATATCGACGGTACGGGCGACCATCGTGCACCAGGCCTCGATCGAGGCACAGAATTCGTCGCCGGTGATGTTGCGATAGGCCGCGCAGCCAATTACGCCGCCCGTGTCCTTCAGCGCCCGGATCACGTCATCCGACTTGTTGCGCTTGTGGAAAAATAGCGATTGAGCATTGGCATGGGTCACGGCAATCGGCTTTTCAGAAACCTTGATCGCATCCAGCGTCGTGCGGTCACCCACATGGCTGCAATCGACCAGAATGCCGGCTGAATTCATCTCGCGCACCACTTCCTTGCCGAAGCGGGCAAGGCCGGAATCTTCCGCCTCATAGCAGGAGCCACCGAGTTCGTTCTGGTTGTTGTAAGTGAGTTGCACGACGCGCACGCCGAGTTCGGCGAACATCTCGACGAAGCGGATCCGGCCCTCGAATAGATTGCTGTTCTGGAAACCCATGATGATGGCAAGCTTGCCCGCAGTGGAAATGCGGGTGATGTCGCTTGCCGTCAACGCAATCTCGGCAATGTCGGAGTTCTCGCGCACCAGGTCCCGCCAGCGGCCRATCGAATCGAGCGATTCCACCGTGCCCTCCCAGAAGCCGCAGGTGTTGACGACCCCGCCAACCGTTCCTTTGAGAAGGGTTTCAAAGGCGCCGCGATCGAAATGTCCACATTGCAACCCATCGATGATCATGCCTTGGCGCCTTCCCTTTCGCGTTCGGAGAGCTTGGATGCGAGGAAGCTCACATCCGTTTCGTCGTCATTGTCCTTGCGGCCGATAACCGTACCGTCCTCGGTGATGATCATAGGACCAGCATGGCGGCGGGAAACGACGCTGTCTGTGGCAAGCGCCTTCTTGGCCAGATGGTAGATGCGCCACCAAAGATCGGATTCGACCTCCACTCCGCCTTCGAGCAAGGCCCAAAGCAGAGGGTCGTCCTGTCGGACATTGCCGGTGACCGGCACCGGCGCGGCCTTCAGCAGGTTGCCGGAAACGGTAATCGTGAGGCCCGTGCGCCCCCCAAGGCTTGCGGCAACGGCAAGTTCGGCCGGATCGACTGCGTCATTGACGGTCAACTCCGCCGCGCCGAACCTCTGGACGAGTTCTCCGAGGAGATCGATCACCGCCGGGAGCACGAACCAGGCATGCTGCCCCGCGGCATCGAGCACGATCCGTGTTCCCTCCTCCGAGGAGATCGAAATGCGGGACGGATCAGCCGAGCCAAAGCTTTCGAAACGTTCCTCGAGCAGCCGGAAGCCGCCGAGTCCCAGTTTTTGCGAATACATGGGGAAGTCACCGACGACGAGGAAGAATCCTTTCGGCAGGCTGGTAAGTGAGAATATGCGCTCGGACATCAGCCGCATCTCGCGGGGCATGATGCGCAACGGGGTCTGGGTCGATGAAGAGGTCATAGGACAGGTTCCGCCGGATAATACCAGGTGCCGGTATAACCGGCGCGAAGATCGTCGGGCGTCGGAGCCCCGTGATAGAGAACTCCGCGCAGGTTGCGGCTTAAGAAATCGCGGGTCTTGTCGATGCCGTGAATGCCGACATTCATCAGCCGCACCAGATCAATCGGCACAAACTGCTCGGCATTGATGTTGGCGATAGGCGTGTGATAGCCGTGCCCGCGCAGGCTCTGGATACGCGCAATGAGATAGCGGTGCTCGGGATGCTTTAGAAGGAAGCGCGCGATTGTAAGCGAGCCTTCCGTCTTGCCGAGATCAACGGCAAGCGCCTGTATGTCCCCGCAGGCGTCGAAGCCGAGATCAAGCGCATCGGGAACTTCCTCGCGGGCACCACGCCGCGGCTCTTCTGCGGTTTCGGACTTGTACCAAACATATTTGTAGGCTTCCGGGCCTGACATGTCCGTATCGAGCGCCCACTGGTATTCCTCGCGAAGGAGTCGAGAGATGTCCTCGACCGTCTCGGCGGGAGCGATGTTGAATTCGTCAGCACCGGATACGGCTTCGAGAAGCCGGTCGGCTTCCTCCGGCACGAGCTCGATCATCAAGGAAAGGAAGGTTTCGTAGGCCTCGGGCGAAAGGTCGCCGTCGAATTCGCAGGCCAGGATGTCGAGCGGTCGGTCGGCCGCACGACCGTTCACCGTGCCGTTCGCCTGAAATTCCTCAAGGGCAGCGACCACCTGCTCGAGATCATCGGCGATTTCGGCACTGGACGTGAATGTCTCATAGACCATCTGATCCTGTCTGCGGAAGACGATTGCCTGGCGCAGGAGCCCAATGAGCCGGGAAACCGGCTCATCGCCTGCTGCAAGCTTCAGCCCCCTCGCCTTCGCGATCGCGGTCTCGCGTGCGCTGAGAAGCGCACCGATCAGCCTCGGATGCTTATGCACGAAGAAGATGAGGCCGAGCGCCGAGCCGTTGCCGACACCGATATAACGACGGAGTTCCGGATCGAGCTTGACCGCCTTCTCGGATCTCCTGGCGGCAAGGTGTTCGACGAGATCACAGGAAAACTCCCGCATGAGATAGGCGGTGAGAAGCTGCGCCTGCAGAACCCCGCCGAGCGCATGACCGGCGCCGAGTGAAGGGAACGAGCGGGTGCCGAACGTGCCGTTGCCGTCGAGGCCAGTGTTACGCATCAGGTAGCAGACCTTGGCGAGGTCGGCGACTTCCGGCTGCCGCCCTTCGGCAAGCGCTTCAAGCGTTTGGTTGAAGACCCGCATCGAACGATTGGAGCGGCACCAGATCAGTGTGCTGGGGGTTGCGCGCCCCATATAGAGTTTTGGGATCTCCCGCCGCGCCGTCTCGATGTCCGCCTCCGTGGCCGCTCCTTCGATCAGGGCGCCCATCATGTCCCAGGCTTGGCCGATGATGCGGCCTGTGCGGGCGGTCGAGCTGGGCGGGCGCGAAAAGCCGATGAAAGAGAAGTCCTGTCCGGGCGTCTTGATGGAGTAGACCACCGTCCCCTCGGCATTCGCGTCCACGTCGAAGAGTGCACAGGAAATGTCCCAGCGCTCGCGGATCATCTTGTTCATGAGAGCCCGGGTGATGCTCAGCCGGCTCGGCTGGATGGCTGCGAGCCGCGAGGTCTTCATCACCTCGTGTCCCGGTCTTGGATGCGGCATCGCCGCCTGTTCGGAAGTCGCGGTCATGACCGTCAACGCTCTCCCTGCTGCATTTTGGTGATGGTCCTGGCCGCCTCCAGCAACGGCTCGCGGAATGTCTCGATGTCGAACCGGAACTCCGGCATGACCAGAGAGAGGGTGGCAGTGCACTTGCCGTTGAGATCGAAGATCGGCGCGGCGATCGCGATCACGCCGCTTTTGGTATAGCCGCTGGAAAGGGCATAGCCGTCGGCCTTCGTCGTCCTCAGGATATCCTCGGAAGCGAGTGGCTCGCCGCTTTCTTTAAGCTTGCCGAGCGTCATCTCGTCGGCGAATGCGGTCAGCACGCGGCCCGAGGCCGAACCTTCGAGTGACATCGTTGTGCCGATCTTCTGCTCGGCGCGCAGCACGCTTTCGGATTCGACGCGGGAGACGATGCAGGGAAGGCCGCGGTCCAGCACCGCCAGAGACGCCGTCTCTTTCACCCGCTGCACGAGCATCTCGATGATCGGCTGGACGCGCGTGCCGAGATCGGCCTGTTCCAGAGCCGAGGCTGCGATGCGGCAGGCATGCATGGAGAGCCGGTAGCGCATCTCCCTGTCCTGCTCGACCCACCCCGCCTCGATGAGCGTCAGCAGTCTTTGATAGGCGGTCGGCCGGGAGAGCTGCATGGCCGACGCCACCTCCGGCAGCTTCATCCCCCGAGGGCTCGCCGCCAGCACATCGAGCACCGCCATCGTCTTCAAAACGGTGGAGAGAGGGCGAACCCCGCTTTCCTCTTGTATTCTATTTGAATATGATGTATCCATGTAGAATACATTTGCGGACAAAATGATCGTTGTCAACCGAGTTGACAACGATCATGTCTTCTGTCGGTGGTTTGCTCCTTGGAGGCAACGCGACCTTGAGGCGGTGTAGCCGAGTTCGCAAAACGATTTCACTGCCAGGGAAGCGTCGGCGGAGCAGCCGGCTTCCCCCGTCGTTTCGTCACATCAGCAGTTTTTCGGCCGTCACCGCATCGGTTATCAAGCCGTTGATTAACCGCCCCCTCAGAGCGCCATGAAGAGCTGGGAGCTTTCTTTCACCCTTGGCGACGCCGATGACCAGCGTCCTGTCGCATGAGGGTATCGGCGCGCTGGCGACCCGGTCGTTTGTGATGCCCTTGATGAGCTTTCCTTCCTTGTCGAAAGTCCAGCCGACGATCTCTCCGACAGCCCCTGCTTTCTGAAGCAACGCCAGCTCGTCCTTGGCGATGAAGCCATCTATGAAGAGCGCTCCCTGGGGGCCTATGTCACCGACGCCGACGAAGGCGACATCGGCCCTGGCTGCCAGCCCCAGTGTCTGACGAATGCCCGGCTGGCTGTGAAGCGTCGCCCGCTCCTGCTGTGACGAGGCGATGACGGGTACAGGCATCGGAAAGCACTTCGCAGTGATCAGATCGGCCATCTTGAACACGACGTTATAGAACCAGACGGAACCCTCGCGCGTGATATTGCCGGTCAGCGACACGATCTTGTGGTGCGGGGCATCGAACGGCACCATCTCCTCGATCGCCGCCTTGAGGGTATGGCCAGTTCCGATCGCGATGACGAGTGGTTTTTCGGATGCCAGCCGGCGCTCGATTTCGGCTGCCGCCGCCTGCGCCAATCCCGCGGTTGCCGTCTGTACCTGAGGGTCAGATGGGATGACTTCCACGAACTTGAGCCCGTACCTTGCGCTAAGTCGGGCGCCCAGCTCCATGCAGTCGCCGACCGCGTGATCGAGCCGGATCTTGATCAACCCTTGCGAAACGGCGCGAGATACCAGACGCTGTGCCGTCTGGCGCGACACGCCCAGTTTATGTGCGATCTCGTCCTGACTGTTGCCGGCAATGTAATAGAGCCAGCCTGCCTTCGCCGTGAAGTCGAGACGGCTGCTATTCACGTCCCTTTTGACGACCATGGTATTTACCCTCCCCTCTTCACGCCGGCGCCCTGGCCGGAAGCGTGATTTCCGATGCGTGGGCGCTGGGTCGTGCGGTACTGATCAACTTCCAAGCCCTCCGACCGAGGCCTGAACGGATTGGCGCCGGTGGACGAGTTCGCCGATCAATTCGTGCAGCTCGGCAGTACCGAAAGCCACGGCCTGCGCTCCGGCTTGCAGCAGAAGTTCGCGTCTGCCGGGTCGAGGATCGCTTGGCGCGACGAAGCCGATCGCCTTCACCCCTGCCGCTCGCGCAGCCATGATGCCGGCCGCGCTGTCGTCGACGAGAAGACTGCGCGTATTCGTAACCGCCATCTTCAAGAGGCAGAGTTGAACGAGATCGGGTGCCGGTTTTGGGGCCGCAACCATTTCCGCGCTGAACACGTGGGGCGCGAATTCGTCCCATATGTCGAGCAGCCCAAGGCTGGCTTTCAATCTTCTCACCGAACTGTTTGAGGCGACGCATTTAGCGACATCGAGCGCTCGCAATACATCCTCCATACCGGCCATGACCTTCAGCTCGCGTCTGAAGGTCGCGAAGATTTCCGCATGCCATGCCGAAAAGACGGCTTCGATGTTTTCAAGGCCCCTCGTTTCGAGGATTGCACGTATTTCGGGCTCGGACTTGCCGGTAAACTCCACGAGGACGTCATAGGCCGTCATCGGCAAGCCACCACGCGTTACGGCTTCAGCCAGAGTGCGCGCCGCAAGCGGTTCACTGTCGATGAGAACGCCGTCGCAGTCGAAAATAATAAGATCAATGCTATTCATGAGCCTGTTTTCACGTTGAAATCTTTATCATGTCGCCGACTGACACCGATCCCGCTGAGTGCCGTGCGGCGGTCAATGGATGACATCCAGCGCCTCTGCCCGAATCTGCAATGCTAAGGCCGGGTCGTCGCTGGTGATCCAGCCGACGCCGTGCGCAAGCCAGGTCTGAAGTCCCTCGCCATCGTTCAACACCCAGGCACACAGCCGTGTCCGGGGAATGATAGCGTTGATTTCCTCGAAAGCAGCCGCGAGCAGCGTTTTCTCCACGGCGACGATCTCAACCAGGGCCGCCGCCCTCCTGACCATCGTCTGAGCGCCCAAGGCCTCCGCCGACCTCGCATTGATCGAGCACAGCCGGCCGATTTCCGGCGCCACGCGCCGGCATTCGGCAAGCACGTCGAGATTGAAACTCGTCAGCAAACTTCTGCCGGTCAGGCCATGACGCCGGATCGCTTCTGCGGCGAGAGCCTCCAGCCCTCGATAGGGAACTCCGCCCGCATCCGCTTTCAATTCCACATGCAGGTCGACCGGTCTGGAGGATGCGAAGAGCGCCAGCACCTCGTCCAGTGTTGGAATACCCTCAGACGAGCCCTTGAGTCGGGTCACCGGCCGATCCGTCGGAGACAGTCCTCTGACGACGCCGGTTGCCTCGGCTGTCCGCTCGAGCGTCGCGTCGTGGATCACGACCAGTTCGCCTGCATCCGTGAGATGCACGTCGAACTCGATCGCATCGACGCCCAGTTCGAGGGTGCGGCGGAAACCCTCCATGGAATTTTCAGGCCAGAGGTTTCTGGCGCCACGATGGCCTACGATTTTAGTCATGTCATACCTGCATGTCTTGGGGTGGAATTATTTGCTGGCGTCGACCAGCCCTTTGGCGAACCAGCGCTGTAGGAAGAGAATGACCAGCGTCGGCGGCAGCATGACCWGCAGGGAAGCGGCCATCGCCACTTCCCATCCGCCTTCTGAATCGCCGACGGGAACGAAGCTCTTGAGCGCTACGATGACCGTTCCCATTTCCTTGTCCGTGGTGAACAGTAGCGGCCAGAGATACTGGTTCCAGCCACCGATGAAGAGGATGATGGCGAGTGCGGCCATGTTCGGCACGGAAAGGGGCAGCAGGATCGTGAACAGGAATTTCAGCGGTCCGGTATTGTCTAGCTTGGCTGCTTCGCAAAGCTCGTCCGGCACGGTCAGGAAGAACTGTCGGAACAGGAACACGGCCGTCGCCGATGCGATGATGGGAAAGATCAGACCGTAATAGGTGTTCACGAGGCTCCAGTTCATGGTCGCGTCGATGCTGATTCCCGCCACAGTTTGAAGAACCGTACCGATCCCGACCGTATTGAGCAGCCAGCGAAGCGGCCCGGCCGCATCCGCCACAGCTTCATAGGTTGGAATGATGCGCACCTCGACCGGCAGCATCAGCGAGATGAAGATCAGCCAGAACGCCGTCATCCGGAAGGGAAAGCGGAAATAGGTGATCGCGAAGGCTGCGATGATCGAGATGGAGATTTTCCCGAAAACGATGCCCAGGGTGACGAAGAGCGAGTTCAGGAAGACCCTGGTGAAATCGCCTTTCTCCCAGGCAATGGATAGGTTCTCGGTGAAATGATCGCCTGGCAGCAAGGGAAACGGAATCTGATGCATTTCGGCGGGCGTCAGGGAGCCGGCGACGAAAGTGAAGTAGAGCGGCAGGCCCACCATCAGCGCCCCGAGGATGAGGATCAGATGGCAGATGACGGAAAGCAGCGGATTTCGCTCGACCATGCTCAGACCTCGTAATTGACCTTGCGCTCGATCGCCCGGAACTGCAGGACGGTGAAGAGGATTGCGAGCACCATGAGAACGATGGATTGGGCCGCCGACGAGCCGAGGTTCAGGTTGACGAAGCCATCTTGATAGACTTTGTAGACAAGCGTGGTGGTCGATCCGGCAGGACCGCCGCGCGTGACCGAGTCGATGATGCCGAAGGTCTCGAACAGCCCATAAACGAAATTCATGATGAAGAGGTAGAAGACCGTCGGCATGATCAGCGGCACGGAGACAGTGACGAAACGCCGCCATGGTCTCGCTCCGTCGATGGCGGCTGCCTCCCGCAGGGATTGCGGAACTGCCAGCATGGCCGCGGTCAGGAAAATGTAGTCGTAGCAGACGTGCTTCCACACCGAGGCGAGCGTGATGAGGATGACGGCATCCGTCGTCCTGAGGTTCGGGTCCCAGGGATAACCCATGCCGTGCAGCCAGGTCGCGATCGGCCCGACGGACGGGTTGAAAAGGAAGGCCCAAATGGTGCCGGATACGACCGGAGCGATGGCATAGGGCAGCAGGATGACGGTGCGGTAGCCGTAACGGCCGCGAATGACGTGGTCGGTGGCGAAGGCGAGCGCGCCGGCGATCACCAATGTCAGGATGTTCTGTGCAAGCGTAAACCAGAATGTCAGCCAAGCGCTGTAACGATATGTTTTGCTTGCGAAAAGATCGATGAAGTTCTGCATGCCGACGAATATGGCCTTGCCGCCGAACGGGTCGATCTGCACGAAAGCGAGCGAAAGCGCCTTCCACGAGGGCACGAAGAAGAAGAACAGCAGGATGATGAGCTGAGGCGAAATCAGCGCAGCGGCAAGCCCCGTTCCTCGATAGTGAGCGCGCTTGAGCCCGTTTTCGCTAGACGCCAGCCATTTGCGGATGGCGTTCCGCCGAGCGGGAAAGGAGGAACCTGACCGCTCCTCCTCCACCATGCCTATATCAGTTGCCGCCATTGAGAGCCTCGTATTGGCGGAGAACCTGATTGCCGCGCACGACGGCGGAATCGAGAGCTTCCTGCGGCGTCTTTTTACCGGTCCAGACCGCCTGCAGCTCCTCGACAAGAATAGCCGAGCTCTGATTGCTGTTGCCGAAGCGGAAGCCGCGGGAATTGACCGTCGGCTCGCCACGGGTGAGTTGAAGGATAGCAATCTCACGGGTCGGATACTTCTCGAAGAAGCCATCCGATTTCATCTTGTCGTAGGCGGCATTGGTCACCGGCACATAGCCCGTCCATTCGGCCCAATAGGCTTGGGTTTCCGGCTTGGCGACATAGTTGAGGAAGGCGGCAGCCGCAGCGCTTTCATCTTCTGACTTGCCCTTGAGCACCCAAAGCGCTGCTCCGCCGATATTGCTGTTGCGCGGAGAAACGCCTGTCTCATGCGGCATGTAGGTCGCCGACCAGTCGAACTTGGCGTTAGTCTCCACTTCTGCATGGGCCGCCGTGGACGTCACGATCGTCGAGCAGGTGCCGGAGGTATAGAGCTGCTTCGGCGAAAGACCCTGTCCGGCAAGCTGGATGATGCCATCATCGATCCAGCGCTTCAGCCGCTCGACCTGTTTCACCACGGGCGTCTGTTGTAGACGTATTCGGTATCGAGCCCCTCGAAGCCGTTGCCCTTCGTGCCGAACGGATAGTCGTTGATCGATGAATAGCCCTCAATCAGGCTCCAGTAGAAATCACTGTCCAGTACCATGCCGCATTTGGCGACACCCTGATCCCTGATGGCATAAAGCTGCTTTTCGACCTCGTCCCAGGTTTGGCCGGGAGCCTCGAAGCCGGCCGCCTTGAAGTGATCCGCATTGTACCAGAAGATGGCCGTGGAGGAGTTGAACGGCATGGCTGCGGGCTTGTCGCCTTCGAGATAATAATCCGCGACAGGTTTGACGAAATTGTCCCAGTCGATCGAATAGTCGTGTTTCGTCATCAATTCGCTGACGGGAACGATAGCGTTGGAATCGATCATCGTGAGGAAGGTGCGTTCGCTCGACTGGATGATCGTGGGGTGTTTCCCGACACGATATGCGGCAATCATGGCCGCGAAGGTTTCCTCGTAATTGCCCTTGCGGATGCCGATGACCTCGTAATCGTCCTGGCTTTTGTTGAAGTCGGYGATGATCTTCTGAATGCCCTCCTCGATGCGGCCGCTATTGGCATACCACCACTCGATAGAGGTCTTGGCCTGCGCCCATGCCGGCGTGGTCAGGACGGCAAGCATGGAGACGGCAGCTAACGTGCGTTTACGGAGACGAGTCATCTGAACAAATCCTCTGAACTGCGGGAAGGCCGCTGGAAACAGCAGGCGTCACAAGCCTGTGCCTGCCTTCGTTCTAAGGAGAACTCATAACCGTCATGTGACATTTACCTCCAAGCTTGAGCATATGCTCAAGCGGGCTAGTTTGCCGCCGGCGCGGCTTTGCTGTCGCTCGGGGCATTGACGGGCGCGGCCCATGACATAGGTATGAGCGCTGGACTGAAAACGTGGCGATACAT
Organism: Rhizobium sp. LCM 4573; assembly: GCF_001854865.1. Taxonomy (GTDB): domain Bacteria; phylum Pseudomonadota; class Alphaproteobacteria; order Rhizobiales; family Rhizobiaceae; genus Neorhizobium. The sequence continues at coordinate 26,557 of NZ_MDDW01000026.1, forward strand.
CCTGTGCGGCTAGACAGACTATTCGCGTACTGGCGCTCCCAGTCACTGGCCAGGCAGTTCCTGTTCACCGGCGGGTTGGTAGCCGTCGCGGCGATGCTGCTGATCGGCGCATTCGTTTCGGACCTGATCGAGCAGGCGGTAACCCGCAACTCGGCGGCGTCGACCGCGCTCTATGTCGACAGCGTGATAGCGCCCATCCTTCCCGACATGACCACCACCGAGGCACTGGATGAATCGGTTGCGCGGGCGCTTGACGAGACGTTGACGCAAGGCACATTGGGAACACGCCTTCTGTCGTTCAAGCTCTGGCGGAAAGATGGGACGATACTCTATTCGAAAGACAAAAGCCTGACGGGAAAGCGTTTCGAGCCGGGGGAAGACCTGCGCTCGGCCTTTTCCGGGCAGATGGTCGCCGAATTCGATCAGATCGACAATGCCGCCGACATTCCCGAACAGGCGAAAGACCTGCCGCTCCTGGCAATCTACAATCCTGTGCTTCAGCCCTGGTCGGGCGAAGTCGTCGCCGTCATCGAATTCTACGAGATGGCGAACGACTTCGAGCGTAGTCTGCGAAACGCCAGGCTGCATAGCTGGCTTGCCGTGGCGGCGGCGACCTTCGCATTTTTTCTCGCCCTCTCCTTCATCGTTCTTGGCGGCAGCCGCACGATCGAGAGGCAGCGGCACATGCTGAACGACCGCGTCAACGAGCTTTCCGCACTCTTGGCTCAGAACCAGGCGCTCAATGCCCGGGTACAAAGAGCCTCCCAGCGAACCGCGGCCTTGAACGAGCGTTTTCTACGCCGGGTCGGCGCCGATCTTCATGATGGCCCGGCTCAATTGGTGGCTTACGCCTCGCTAAGGCTGGATAGCGAGGCGGTGCTGGATCCACAGACGCCCCTCGATAAGCGCGAACGAGAGATCGCCTCGATCAAGGGTAGCTTGAACGAGGCGATGCGGGAAATCCGCAACATCTGCGCCGGGCTTATCTTGCCGGACATCGAATCGACAGGATTGACCGAGATGCTGGAAAGAGTCGTTCAGGCGCACCGCGATCGTAGCGGGACCGAGGTGCAACTGTCTCTCACTGATCTGCCGCAGGATATCTCCCACGCAGCTAAGATCTGTATCTATCGCTTCGTGCAGGAAGCGCTCAACAATGGTTGGYGTCATGCTGGCGGCCTCGGCCAACGAGTGGTGCAACGTTTGGAGGACAATTGCGTTGTTGTCGAAGTCATCGACACCGGACCGGGCTTCGATCCTGCTCTGGTCAAACCGGCCAGCCTGGGTCTTGCCGGTTTGCGTGAACGTGTTGAAAGTCTTGGCGGTCGATTCGAGATCAGTTCCTCAAAACGCGGAACGACGGTGACGATGTCCTTGAATGTCTGTGAAACGGAGCAAGCATGACGAGAGACTTGCGTATAGCTGTCGTCGACGACCACCCCTTGTTCAGGGAAGGCGTTTCGCGCAGCTTGTCGGAGCTTGGATTTGAGATCGTTGCGGAAGGCAGCACGGGTGACGAGGCGGTGATGATCGCCGTCACGCAACGGCCGGATATCCTGCTCATGGACATTTCGATGCCGGGTGGCGGGCTGGATGCCCTCGCCCCGATTCTCGACGAATGCCCAGATCAGAAGATCGTCATGCTAACGGTATCGGAGACCGGCGAGGATATCAGACGCGCCCTGCAGAGCGGCGCCAAGGGCTATGTGCCGAAGGGCGTTGGATCAAGAGATCTGGCTGATGTACTGCGTTCGATCGCCGGTGGAGAAAGCTATGTCTCGCCGAGCCTTTCGGCCAAGATCCTGGCGGATACCGGTGCGGCCTCGAACGAGAGCAGCCAGGGCGAGCAGCTGGAAGAACTGACATCGCGCGAGCGGGAAGTCCTGGATCTCGTCGCGATCGGCTTGAGCAACAAACAAATCGCCCGCCAGCTCGATCTGCATGAGAAAACCGTCAAGCATCACATGACGCGTATCTTCGCGAAGCTGCAGGTCAGCAACCGGACGACTGCGGCGATCATATGGAGGGAAGCTGCCCAGAGCAGGACGTCCGGAGGCCTTGAGCCGGGCTCCCTGGTCGCTTCGGCGGTCGCGTCCTCACCTTTTCTGCAGGGATCTTAGCCGGTCCTTGTCCGCCGTTGTGGCGGTGCGGTTGATGATCGTGCGTCCGCGACGATCCCGCATAATATAGCGACCGCCTCGGGTCTCTTCCGCAATGCCGCTGCGATGTTTCACTTCGATCTGTGAATCTTCGGCCTTCTTTGCGTCGCCCGTCTTCGCATTGGTTTTCGTTTCGCGTTCTCGGCTCTGCTCCCCGGACCGCCGGGAGCGTCGATCGCCCTCGCGATCGGAGTCTTTTTCTCGTCCGCCTTTTCCCTCGCCATTTCCCTTGCTTTCACCTCGGCCCTCTCCCTTGCTTTCGCCTCGGCCTTCTCCCCCTCCTCCTCCCTCGCTCCCGCTTCCTCCGTTTCCGTTCTTCGCAAGGGCTTTTTCTTCCCGCAGGAAAGAAGCCGGATCGGCGGACAGCCGGTAGGGCGAGGCGGCGCAGATAAGCGCCGAGGACAGGAGACCGAGGCTGGAGAGGAATTTTCTGCGCGAGAACATGACGGTTTCCCTGTCACCGACAGCAATGCTGCTCAGCTTCAATATGGCGGTCAAAGGTGAGGCCCACCAGTGTTCTCCGGAAGAGTAAAAAGCTCGCCGGCTGACAGACCGGCGAGCAAACGACCTGCGCGGAGAGGGACACGGCCGGCGCAGGTTTGCAGGAGCCACCGAAATCGCGCGACTGCAGAAAGTAGTTTTGCGTCATTCCCGTCCTGCCAGCCATGCGAAGCCAAAGTTGCGGAAATATGCAGCCATAGCTCCTACCTACCTTGAGTCTTGAACGGTCCAACCCTGCGACTGTTCCCGCATCTGGGGCCCATTGGACTTTTGCATTCCGCGGTTACGACCAAGGTCTGAGGCCGGCTTTTCATCTCTGTGGAACAGGCGCCGACATGAGAGCTATCCCGGGTGGCTGTCGCAAAACCGCAATACGACCTCTCTAGATTTAGAACGGCTCCAAACTGGTAGTCTTCCTTAAAATCCGGAGATAGGCGATGACCGAACATCTTTCTCAAAAGATATTCCCGACCACCCAATTAGAAGATGCCGATGGCGACGGTCACAATCCGAGCATCAACCCGACCATGGGCGAGATCATCAGCAAGCGCTTCTCGCGCCGCAACTTCCTTCAGGGCTCGCTTGCCGTCTCCGCGATTGCGGCGACCGTGAGCCCTGTTGCGCTGATGACGGCGGACCAGGCGCGCGCAGCCGGCGGATCGGCCTTCTCCTTCCCGGAAGTCGAAGCCGGCGTGGACGCCAATCATCATGTCGCCGAAGGTTATAATGCGGATGTCCTGCTGCGCTGGGGCGATGCGCTTTTCCCGGATTCCCCCGTCTTTGATCCAAAATCCCAGACGGCCGAGGCGCAGGCACGCCAGTTCGGCTACAACAACGATTACGTCGGCTATATTCCGCTGGAAGGCTCGGCCGAACACGGCCTGCTCGTCGTCAATCACGAGTACACCAATCCCCACCTGATGTTCCCTGGTCTCGTTAAGGTCGTCGACGGCAAGATCGAGCAGGGCAAGCTCTCGAAGGAGCAGGTCGACATCGAAATGGCCGCCCATGGCGGCACGATCGTCGAAATCCGCAAGGTGGGCGGCAAGTGGCAGGTCGTTCCGGAAGGCCGCTATAACCGCCGCATCACCTCCACCACGGAAATGGAGCTGACCGGCCCGGTTGCCGGTCACGACCGTGTGAAGACCTCTGCCGATGCGACGGGCACCAAGGTCATCGGTACACTCAACAACTGTGCGGGCGGGGTGACCCCCTGGGGCACCTACATCATGGCTGAGGAGAACTTCCACGGCTATTTCTCCGGCGAACTTCCCGCCGGTCATGCGGAAGCGGCGAATTACAAGCGATACGGGGTTCCGGAAGGTGGCTACGACTGGGCCAATTTCTACGACCGCTTCGACCTTTCCAAGGAGCCGAACGAGCCGAACCGCTTCGGCTGGATCGTCGAGGTGGATGTCATGGACCCGACGTCGACCCCGAAGAAACGCACCGCGCTCGGCCGCACCAAACATGAGGGTGCGGAATCCATAGTGGCCGAGAACGGCAAGGTCGTCTTCTATCTCGGTGACGACGAGCGCTTCGACTATGTCTACAAGTTCGTCACCGACGGCATCTACAATCCTGACGACCGCGCGGCGAACATGAACCTGCTTGACACCGGCACGCTCTATGTCGCCAGGTTCAACGAGGACGGCACCATGCAGTGGCTGCCGATGGTGCATGGCGAAGGGCCTCTGACGGCCGAGAACGGCTTTGCCAGCCAGGCGGACGTGCTGATCGAGACGCVCCGGGCCGGCGACCTTCTCGGCGCCACGAAGATGGACCGTCCGGAAGACGTTCAGCCGAATAGCGTCAACGGCAAGGTCTATGTGATGCTGACCAACAACACCAAGCGCAAGGCCGACCAGGTGGATGCCGCCAATCCCCGGGCAGAGAATGCCTTCGGGCATATCATCGAGATTGCCGAGGAAGGCGGCGACTTCACCGCGACTTCTGGTAGGTGGGAAGTGCTCCTGAAATGCGGCGATCCTTCCGTTGCCGAGGTCGGCGCGACCTTCTCGACCGAAACGACCAAGAACGGCTGGTTCGGAATGCCCGACAACTGTGCGGTTGATTCAGCTGGGCGGCTTTGGGTTTCGACCGACGGAAACAGTAACAAGGCGACGGGCCGCACCGATGGCCTGTGGGCGGTCGATACTGATGGAGAGGCTCGCGCGACCTCGAAGCTGTTCTTCCGCGTGCCGGTGGGCGCCGAACTCTGTGGTCCGCTTTTCACGCCGGATGATGAAACGGCCTTCGTCGCCGTCCAGCATCCCGGCGATGGTGGCGAGGACTGGGATGGTCATGGCCGCCCGTCCTATTATGAGGACCTTTCCACCCGCTGGCCCGACTTCAAGGATGACATGCCGGTGCGGCCCTCCGTCCTCGCCATCACCAGGATCGGCGGCGGCAAGATCGCCGTTTGACACACAGGTCCCGAGGCGGGGCGTTTTTCGCCCTGCCTCCTCGATTCCGATCCCTAGCTACTGCGCCAAGGCCACCAGCCGCCCACTCAACGGCTGGTGGATTATATCCATGCGCACATCGTAGATGCGCGCCAGTTCCTCGGGCGTCATCACCTCGTCCGGACGACCATTGGCAATGAGCCGGCCGGAGTGAAGCGCGATGATCTGATCGCAGAAGCGGGCGGCCATGTTCACATCGTGCAGCACGGTGATGATCGTGATGCCCTTCTCGCGGCAAAGATCATGGGTGAGCTGGAGCACTTCGAGTTGATGGCCTATGTCCAGTGCCGAAATCGGCTCGTCGAGCAGAAGGCAAGTGGCATCCTGCGCCACCAGCATGGCGAGCCAGACCCGCTGGCGCTCACCACCCGAGAGGCTGTCCACCATGCGGTCGGCGAAGGCGCCGATACCGGTCAGTTCGATCGCTTCCTCGACCTTTGCGCGGTCGGCCGCACTGAACCGCCCAAGTGCGCCGTGCCAGGGGTAACGTCCAAGCGCCACCAGTTCCTTCACCAGCATGCCGGGTGCGGCAGGCGTCCGTTGTGGCAGATAGGCAAGCCGCCGCGCAAATGCGCGGGCCGGCCAGCTTTCCAGGGATTGCCCTTCGAACAGGATCTTGCCGGAGGTCGGCTCCTGCTGACGGCCGATCAGCTTCAGCAGCGTCGATTTGCCCGAGCCATTATGCCCGATCAGGGCAATCGACTTGCCCGCCGGCAGGTCGAGGCTGAGTGGATGCAGGAGCACCTGTCTCTCGATCGCGAAACTCACCTCTCTCAGGGACAGAAGCGGAGAATTCTGCACCGCGAGATGCCGTTCGTTCAAATGCAGTGTCATTGGAGCACTATCCGTCCGGATCGGTTTTCAATATGGAGAAATCGGCTCACCTTTCGCCAATTTCACCCGCATGGTCAACCGGCCTTCCATATTGCCCGCTTCGAGATTTCAGCATGCTAAGCCGTTTCTTCACCTATTACCGGCCCTATCGAGGCCTTTTCATCCTCGATTTTACCTGCGCGATTTTGTCGGGCATCCTTGAACTCGCCTTTCCGATGGCGGTGAAACTGTTCGTCGACCGGCTGCTCTTCAGTCAGGAGTGGCTGCTGATTCTCATCGCCTCGGCGGCATTGCTCGTCGTTTACGCGATCAATACCGGTCTTATGATCGTCGTCACCTATTGGGGTCATATGCTCGGCATCAATATCGAGACGGATATGCGCCGCGCCGCCTTCGATCACCTGCAGAAGCTTTCCTTCAGCTATTACGACAACCAGAAGACCGGCCATCTCGTCGGGCGGCTGACCAAGGATCTCGAAGAGATCGGCGAGGTCGCTCATCACGGGCCGGAAGACCTCTTCATCGCGATCATGACTTTTGCGGGGGCGCTGGTGCTGATGTTCTCCGTCAATTGGCAGCTTGCGCTGCTCACTGCCCTTATCGTGCCGCTGACAGCCTGGGTGACGAGCCGCTACGGCAGCCGCATGACCCGCAACTTCCGCAGGCTCTTCGACCGGGTCGGCGCGTTCAATACACGCATTGAGGAAAATGTCGGCGGTATCCGCGTCGTGCAGGCCTTCGCCAACGAACAGCACGAGCGGAGGCTGTTCGAAGAAGACAATCAAAATTATCGCCGCGTAAAGCTCGAAGCCTACAAGATCATGGCCGCCAGCACATCGCTGAGTTACATGAGCATGCGCCTGACGCAGATGATCGTGATGATTGGCGGCGCCTATTTCGTGCTGGCCGGAGAACTCACGACCGGCGGGTTCATCAGCTTCCTCTTGTTGGTCGGCGTCTTCTTCCGTCCCGTCGAGAAGATCAATTCTGTGATAGAGACCTATCCGAAGGGGATTGCCGGTTTTCGCCGCTTCACCGAGCTTGTCGATACCGAACCCGATATCGCCGACGCGCCTGACGCTATCGAGGTCGACCATCTGAAGGGCGAAATCGTCTACGAAAACGTCTCCTTCGGATACACGCCCGAAAAACCGATCCTGCTGGACATCGACCTCAATATCCACGCTGGGGAGACGATCGCCTTTGTGGGTCCTTCCGGGGCGGGCAAGACGACCATCTGTTCACTGCTGCCCCGTTTTTACGAGATTCTTGACGGTCGCATCACGATCGACGGGATCGACATCCGCAAGATGACGCAGCGATCGCTTCGTCAGCAGATTGGGATCGTGCAGCAGGATGTCTTCCTCTTCGCCGGCACGATCCGGGAGAATATCGCTTACGGCCGRCTTGCAGCGAGTGAAGCCGATATCCTCGAGGCAGCTCGCCGCGCCCACCTCGAAGACATGCTCGCCGCCCTTCCCGAGGGGCTCGATACGGTTATCGGCGAACGCGGCGTAAAGCTTTCCGGCGGTCAAAAGCAACGCGTGGCGATTGCCCGGATGTTCCTGAAGAACCCGCCGATCCTCATCCTGGACGAAGCCACGTCCGCGCTCGACACCGAAACCGAACGCGCAATCCAGCGATCACTGGCAGAGCTCGCCGAGGGGCGCACGACGCTGATCATCGCGCATCGTCTCGCCACCATCCAGGGCGCCGACCGGATCGTTGTCATCGATGGGAACGGCATTGTCGAACAAGGTACTCATCAGGACCTGGTTGCCAGGGCTGGCGGCGCCTATAGCCGGCTTCACGCTGCCCAGATCGGGGGCATCCGGCAGGATGCGAGTGCTGACGATTGATAGCACCTTTAAAACTTGATAAGTAAAGGATAGTTTTAGGCTACTGCTGCAGAGATACCAGCATGACTTTCCAGCCGCGTATGCGTAACAAGATCGAGGGGTTTTCAGTGATCGGCGGATTGCGTCGCCGTCACTGGAACGGTATTACCGCCGACCTTTGGGATGTGGAATGCGCATCCTATGCCGGCGGATATTACGTGGCGCACGATCCCAGGCTGTTCATCCTGCTCGATCACCGCGGAAAAGGCCGCCCATCCATCAAACTCTCTCCGACCGGGCGCGGCGCCCCGCAGGATAGTCGCGAGAGCCCGATTTCCTATGTGCCTGCCGATATGGATCTTTGGGTCGATATCACGGATGTCCAGTATATCCGGCATCTCGACCTGCATTTCGATGCCGAAACCATCAGTCGGCGCCTGATGGAGGAGATCGATCCGGCACGCCTCAGAGATCCGCAACTGCTCTTCCACGATCCGCGCGTGGTGGCGCTTGCCGAACTGATCGCCGCGGAAGTCGCTAATCCGAAACCGCTTCACGATCTTTATGGAGAYGGGCTTTCGCTCTCTCTCATCATCGATGTCCTGAAACTCACGAAGACCGCGCCTCGCAGGCGCGGTGCGCTTACGTCCTGGCAGCTTCGGAAGGTGACCGACTTCATCGAGGCCAACTGCCTGCGCAATATCCGCCTCGATGAGGTGGCCGGCCTCGCCGGCCTCTCACCTTCCCATTTCAGTCACTCCTTCAAGGCGTCAACCGGGATGGCGCCGCATCAATGGCAGATGAATGCCCGCCTCGAGCAAGCTAAGCAATTGCTTGCCGCGGACGATCAGCCACTGACCAATATCGCTGTCGAGACCGGCTTTTCCGATCAGGCCCACTTTACGCGGGTATTCCGCAAGCATGTGGGAACAACGCCGGCCCGCTGGCAGAAGGCCCGGCGAAGTTAGCAACGCCCGAACTTCTGCCCGACAAGATAAAATTTGCCCAAGAACGTTCAATTGCCGTGAATCCAGGCAAGCCCCGCAAGTAAATCTGAGTTAATGCCTCATCTTATTGCGTTGCCGCATATGGTTGAACTGGGGGCAAGATGATGCAGAGGGCTGCGGTTTTCACGGTGAGAGCGGGTTTGATGGCCGGCACGGCTGCGATCGGGCTTGCAGCGGCCTGGCCGGCGTTCGCGCAGCAGGAGACGGTGCTCGAGCAGATCACCATCAGCGCCGATGCGGCGTCTGACGCGACGGGGCCTGTTGAGGGCTATGTGGCCAAGAGCTCTGCTACGGGTTCCAAGACCGGAACGCCGCTCAACGAGATTCCGCAGGCCGTTTCCGTCGTCGGAAAGCAGGAGATGGACGATCGCGGCGTGGTCAACAAGGTCGATGAGGCGCTTCGCTATACGCCGGGCGTCGTCGCCGCGCCCTACGGGACGGACCCGGATACCGATTGGTTCTATATCCGCGGTTTCGAGGCTACGCAGACCGGCGTTTTCATGGATGGCCTGCATCTCTTCAGCTATGGCTTCGGCGGGTTTCAGATCGACCCGTTCATGCTCGAACGGGTCGAGGTTCTGAAAGGGCCCGCGTCCGTCCTCTATGGCGGTTCCAATCCCGGCGGCATCGTCAATATGGTGCGCAAGCGGCCGACCGACGAGCCGTATTACTATACCGAGACGGGCATCAACAGTAACGGAAACGCCTTCGGCGGCTTCGATATCTCCGACAAGGTCGGGTCGAGCGATACCATGACCTATCGCCTGACGGGCAAGATCGCCGGCGGCGACAACTACTCCGACTACAGCCACGATCTGCGCGGCTTCATCATGCCGCAGCTGACGGTTTCGCCCGACGATGCGACGAAATTCACGATCTGGGGCTATGCGGGCGCGCTCGATCAGGTGCATGTCGGAAACGGCTTCCTTCCCTATGTCGGTACCGTCGTCGATGCGCCTTTTGGAAGAATCCCCCGCGACTTCTTCCCCGGCGAACCGGATCTCGACAAGGGTCGCTATGACCAGCAGATGATCGGCTACGATCTGGAGCACGAATTCGACGGAGGCTGGAAGGTCTCGTCGAACTTCCGCTACGGACATCTCGATAAATACGAGTTCGGCCCCTATCCATATCTCTATGCTTCCCCGACGGAACTCAATCGGATCGGCTTCGAGGGTGACACGACCGCCGACAGCCTTGCCTGGGACAACCRCATCGAGAGCGAGTTCGAGCTGGGTGGTGCGACGCATAAAGTGATGGCCGGCATCGACTATCGCTACTACCGCATCGACAACGTGCAGAATTCTGTTTTCGGCGCTGGCTTTCCGCCCTCGCCCTTCCCGGGCACGATCGACGTCTTGAATCCAGATTATGGGCAGACACAGCCACCGCTGAGCCCGCTTTACGATGAAGTCGTGACGATGAACCAGGTCGGGTTGTATGCTCAGGACCAAATTCGTTTTGCGGATAACTGGCTTCTCACCCTCAACGGCCGCTATGACTATGTCCATAGCAATTTCGAGAACCAGCTCACGCCGGCCAGCAGCTACAAAAGCTCCGACAACGCCTGGAGCGGTCGCGCCGGTCTTGCCTACGAATTCGACAATGGCCTGACGCCCTATGTGAGCGCCGCCACCTTCTTCAATCCTCTTGTCGGGACCGGAGCCTCTGGTCCTCTTGTTCCTGAGGAAGGAGAGCAATTCGAAGCGGGCATCAAATACGATCCGACCTTCTTCGACGGTTCTCTGACCGCATCCGTTTTCCACATCAACAAGCAGAACTATGTCGTTTCGCTGCCCACCCCTCCGTTCACGCGGTCGCAGCTCGGCGAGGTAGAATCGAAAGGGATCGAGCTCGAGGCCAAGGTAAACCTCAATGAAAATTGGCGACTTCTTGGCTCCTTCACCTATACGGATGTCGAAGTCACCGAGAACCCGTTGAACCCTGCGCTGGTCGGAAAGACGCCTTATATCGTACCGGACGTGACCGCCTCGCTGTGGCTCGATTATACCGTGACGACCGGTGCGCTCGAAGGGCTGAGCCTGGGCGCCGGCCTGCGTTACAAGGGGGAATCCTGGGCGGATGAAGCCAACACGCTCAAGGTTCCGGATGCGACGGTGGTCGATGCCGCCATTCGCTACAAGAAAAACGACTGGACCGCTTCGCTGAACGTCACGAACCTGTTCGACAAGGAATATGTCGAGAGCTGCGGCGGCATTGGCGCCTGCGGCTATGGTGATGCACGCACCCTCACCTTCAAGCTCAGCAAAGTTTGGTAAGTTGACTCCCGAAGTGCGGTTTTGCAGGAAGGCCCTCCCATGGGCCTTCTTCTGCGACTGGAGAACCATTTGAACGACCCGTTTTCGCTGACGCGCAGGGCCATGTTGGCCGGAGCCGCCGCCCTCCTGGCGACCACCGGCCGCGTGCGCGCAAAACAGCCCGGTCCACGAGTGGCAACCCTGGACTGGGCTCTGCTCGAAACCCTGCTTGCGATCGGCGCGAACGTGGTGGCGGGAACTGAACTACTGCAGTTCCGGCAGGTGGCGGTGACGCCCGAAGTCCCCGGAACCGTAGCCGATCTCGGCTTGCGCGGAACGCCGAATTTCGAGGTTTTACGTTTCGCCGAGCCGGACCTGGTCTTCAATTCGAACTTCTATGCCTGGGCCGATCCCCTGATGAGCAGGATCGCTCCGGTGGAAAGCCATTCTGTCTATGTGCCGGGCGAGAGCCCTTATCAGCTTGCCGAAAAGGCGACGCTCGCGATTGGCGACCGGTTGCAGCTTGCCTCTGCTCGCAGCCTGGTCGACGAGCTTTCGGCACGGCTCGACCGCTATAGAAAGGAACTCGCCGGCGGCGACGGCCGGCCGATCCTGCCGATCAATCTCGGCGATGCGCGCCACTACCGTGTCTTCGGTTCGGACAGCATGTTCGGCGAGGTTCTGGCCCGCCTCGGCCTGCGCAACGCCTGGTCTGGCACTACCAGCTATTCGGCCATGGCCCCGGTCGGCATCGAAACACTCGCCACCATGCCAGATGCCTGGATCGTGCTGATCCCGCCGCATCCCGAGGATGCGTTCCGGGAACTGGTGGAAGGCGCCTTCTGGAAGACCCTGCCGGCGGTACGCGAGGGCCGGGTTCTTACCATTGGTTCAGTCAACCCGTATGGCGCCCTGCCCGCGGCCAGCAGATTTGCCGATTTCCTGGCGGAGGGACTCTCCAGTGCCCGAAACCGTTAGCCTTTCGGCGAGTAGCCGTGGAACCCGGACAGGGGTTATCCCTATTGTCATCCTCACCCTTGCCTGCGCACTCAGCTTCGCGCTGCTGCTCATCTATCGGCCCAGCGTGCTTGGGGATCCCGCTACCGCTGCGGCCCTGAACGACCTGCTTTTCTGGAACAGCCTGCTGCCACGCGCCGCGATCGCGCTCGTTTCTGGTGCAGCACTTGGTCTTGCCGGCGCGCTTCTGCAAAGGGTATTGCGCAATCCGATCGCCGACGCCTCGACACTCGGCATCGCTTCCGGCGCGCAACTGGCACTTACCCTCGGATTGAGCTTCTCGCCCTTGCTGATCGGCGCGTCGCGCGAACTCCTCGCGTTCGGCGGCGGGCTCGCTGCTCTCCTCATCGTTCTCGTGCTGAGCTGGCGGCGGGGGCTCGATCCGGTAACGGTGGCGCTCTCCGGCATGATCATAAGCCTGATTGCAGGCTCGCTCAGCGTGACGACCATTCTGGCGCGCGGCGAATATGCGATGTCTATCCATATCTGGGGCGCGGGATCGCTCAGCCAGCAGAACTGGAACGGTGTTCTGTCGCTGGCGCCGAGACTGGCGCTCGGTTTTGCCGCCGCACTTTTCCTCAGGCGGCCGCTGACGGTCCTGGCGCTCGATGACGCGAGCGCAAAAAGCCTTGGCGTGGCGCTGCAAACGGTGCGCTTCGCAATCCTTCTCCTTGCCGTCTGGCTGTCAGCCTCCGTCACGGCGACAGTCGGCATTATCGGCTTTCTCGGTCTGGCTGCTCCAACCCTCGCAAGGCTTTGCGGCGCCCGTACCACAAGCCAGGTCATGCTGGCCGCACCGCTCGCCGGAGCGGCTATCCTCTTCCTCGCTGATTGCCTCACGCAATTGTTCGGTTCCGGCTTTTCCGATTTCGTGCCGACGGGTGTGGCCACCGCCCTGCTCGGCGGCCCCTTGCTGCTTTTTCTCCTGCCACGCGTCCATGGCTTTTCCGCCGTGACGGCGGAAGCCGGCGCGGGCATCCGCCGCCTTGGCGCGCCTGGAAGAATGCTGATCCTTGCCGTCTTGCTTGTCGTTTCCCTGGGGGTCGCTCTCGTCCTCGGCCGAGGCGACAGTGGCTGGAACATCGCTACAGGCGCTCTCTTATCCGATCTCCTGCCCTTCCGGCTGCCGCGCATCGTGGTCGCCATGGGCGCAGGAGCCATGCTGGGAGCCGCCGGCCTGATCATGCAGCGGGTTACGGGCAATCCGCTCGCCAGTCCCGAAGTACTTGGCGTATCGAGCGGAAGCGGCGCCGGGCTTACCCTGGCGCTTCTTCTCTTCGGCTTTCCCTCTCCGCTTCTGATGATTGCAAGCATGGCGTTCGGCGCACTGGCCGCCTTCGTCATCATCATGGGGGTCGCCGCCCGCTCTGGCCTGTCGGCGGAACGGCTGCTTCTCGCAGGTATTGCGGTGGCCGCCTTCTCCATGGCGATCGTCAGCATCGTTCTCGCCCAGGGCGATATGCGCGGCTATATCCTGCTCACCTGGCTTTCCGGTTCCACCAACCGCGCGGGGGCCTTTGAGGCGTGGACAGCGCTGATCTCGCTGGCCGTGCTGGTGACCCCGCTTTTCCTGATGACGCGCTGGCTTTCCATACTGCCGCTCGGTTCGGGGCTTTCCAGAAGCGTCGGGTTGCGGATCATGCCCTCCCGGCTCGTGCTCGCCGTTTTGGCGGCCCTGATGACGGCGATCGCCTCGTTCCTGGTCGGTCCCTTGAGCCTTACCGGACTGATCGCCCCGCATCTGGCGCGGCTCATCGGTTTTCACCGGCCGGCCCACCAACTGCCGGCCACGCTGCTGATCGGAGCCTGCGTGCTGGTGTTGGCGGACTGGCTGTCGCGGGTGGTGATATATCCCTATCAGGTACCCGTGGGACTATTCGCGGCCCTTATCGGCGGGCCGTACCTTCTCTGGCTACTCACGCGACGGCCCTGACGGCGGCTCCTGCTACACGATACCGCCGCCGCCTGCTTGGGATTGCGGGCGTTCGGCCGCAACCTTTTGCCGATAGCCGCTGGCGCGGTAGGTCGCAACCGGGTCGATCGCCCCGCCCGTCCGGCGACGAGCTTCGGCAAGGATCGGCTCCACGTCGGTGCGATAGGCACGTTTCAGGGTCTCGGATGCCATCAGCGCGTCGTTTTCTTGCTGATAGCCATCGAGCGCCTTGCGATCGACGAGCAGTGCCTGCGCATAGGCGCGGCGAATTTCATTGGCGCTGGAAATCAGGCTTTCGATCGGGTCGGTGACGTTATGCGACTGGTCGATCATATGCGCCGGATGGAAACCTTTCACACCACGGTGCTCCGCATCGACCAGTTCGTTGAAGACGAGGAACAGCCGATAGGGTTCGATCGCGCCGGCGTCGAGATCGTCGTCGCCGTATTTCGAATCGTTGAAATGGAAGCCGCCGAGCTTGCCGAACTGGATGAGGCGCGCGACGATCATCTCGATATTGGTGTTCGGCGCATGGTGCCCGAGATCAACGAGGCAGAAGGCCTTTGGCCCAAGCGTATTTGCGATGAGGTAGTTCGTACCCCAGTCTTGCACCACCGTCGAATAGAAGGCGGGCTCGTACATCTTGTGTTCGGTAAACAGCCGCCAGTCATCCGGCAGTGCCTTGTAGATCTCCGCCATGGAGGCGAGGTAGCGCTCGAAAGTACGAGTGAAATGGCTTTGGCCCGGGAAGTTGGAGCCATCACCAATCCACACCGTCAGCGCCTTGGAGCCGATCGCCTTGCCGATTTCGATACATTCGAGATTGTGCTCGATGGCTTGGCTGCGTGTCGCGGCGTCCGTATGACTGAGCGAGCCGTATTTGTAGGAATGGATCTGGCCAGGAGCATCGGAAAAGGTATTGGAGTTCATTGCGTCGAAGCGCAAGCCGAGCGCATCGCCCTTCGCCTTTAGCTCCCTCGCATCCGTCTTGTCCCAGGGAATATGGAGCGAAACGGTGGGCGTCGCCTGCGTCAATTGCTGGATGACGGAGCAGTCGTCCAGTTTGTCGAAGATGCCGCGCGGCTCGCCCTGCCCCGGAAAGCGGGCAAAGCGCGTGCCACCGGTGCCCACACCCCAGGAGGGAATGGCGACGAAGAACTCAGCCGCCTTTTTGGTCACCGCCTCGATATCGAGGCCGCGACGGGACAGATTGTCCCCGAGAGCCTCGTAATCGGATTTCAGCGCTGCTCTGCGTTTTTCATTTTCGGCGGAAACCACATCCGCCGCGATCTTGAACTCGGCCATTTCTTCCTCCCCTGGCGATTGTCAGCGCGTGAAGCTCTGTGCGTTGCCGGCATCCACATTAATGATGTTGCCGGTCGACTTGGCGGACGCGTCGGATGCCAGGAAGTAGATCGCCTCGGCGATATCCTCCGGGAAGACGTTGAGCTTCAGGAGCGAGCGCTTGCGGTAATGCTCCTCGAGCTCGCTCACCTCGATCTTGSAGGATGAAGCACGCTGCTCGCGCCATTCACCGCTCCAGATCTTCGAGCCGCGCAGCACTGCATCCGGGTTGACTGTGTTGACGCGAATGCCGGCTTCGGCTCCTTCGAGCGCCAGGCAGCGCGCGAGATGGATTTCGGCCGCCTTGGCGGTGCAATAGGCCGAAGCGTTCGGCGAGGAAGCAAGCCCGTTCTTGGACGCGACGAAGACGACATTGCCGCCGAGCTTCTGGTTGCGGAAGAGTTTGAACGCTTCTCGGGACACAAGGAAGTAGCCGGTCGCCAGGATGTCGATATTCCTGTTCCACATGGCCAGTGTCGTTTCCTCCACCGGCGCGGAGGAGGCGATGCCGGCATTGGAGACGAGAATATCGACGCCACCGAATTCGACGCAAGCTTCCGCGAAGGCGGAGATAACGGCGTCTTCCTTGGTGACGTCCAGAATGGCGGCACGAACGGCATCCTTGCCGAAGGACTTTTCGAAATCCGCCTTGGTCTCGCCCAGTGCTCCGCCATCGATATCGGCAAGCACCACACAGGCCCCCTCGCCCATCAGACGAGCGGCGGTCGCGCGGCCGATGCCACCGGCGCCGCCGGTGACGAAGGCGACCTGGCCGGCGAGGCTCTTCGGCTTTGGCATGCGCTGCAGCTTCGCTTCTTCAAGCAGCCAATATTCGATGTCGAAGGCTTCCTGCTCCGGTAGCCCCTGGTATTCGGAGACAGTCGAAGCACCACGCATCACATTGATGGCGTTCACGTAGAACTCGCCGGCGATGCGGGCCGTCGCCTTGTCGCGGGCAAAAGACAGCATGCCGACGCCCGGCACCAGGAAGATGACCGGATTGGGATCCCGCATCTTCGGCGAATTGTCGTGCTTGCAGGTTTCATAATAGCGCGTGTAGCCGGCGCGATAATCTTCCAGCGCTTGATCGAGAGAGGCCACCACGCCGTCGATGTCCGGCTTGGCCGGATCGAAATCGAGGATCAGCGGCCGGATCTTGGTGCGCAGGAAGTGGTCCGGGCAGGACGTGCCGAGGCTTCCAAGCGGCTTCAGGTTCTTCGAATTGACGAATTCGAGTACCGCGTCCTGATCGTCAAAATGACCGAGCTTGCGCTCAGATCTGCCTATCCGGCCGCGAATTTCCGGCATGAGCCTGGCGGCGATGGCACGACGCTCCGCCACCGTCAGGCTTTGTGCGACAGCGCCGCCGAAGATCGTCTTGCCTTCCGTCTGCCCCGCGAACCAATCGATCGCCTTGTTGATGATGTCGAGCGTCAGCTCGTAGCAGGCCTTGGCGTCGTCGGCCCAGGTAAAGAGGCCATGGCTTTCGAGCACGACACCCTTGGCGTTCGGATTGGCCTTCACGAAGGCTTCGAGATCAAGGCCGAGCTGAAAACCGGGACGCCGCCAGGGCAGCCAGCCGATCTCACCGCCGAAAACCTGCTTCGTGAGTTCCTTGGAGTTCTTCGCCGCCGCGATCGCGATGATCGCGTCTGGGTGCATGTGATCGACATGCTTGTAGGGCACGAAGCCATGCAGCGGTGTGTCGATGGATGCTGCGCGCGGATTGAGATTGAAAGTGCAATGCGGCAGGAAGCCAACCATGCGGTCCTCGTCTTCCACGCCCTTATAGATGCCTTTGAGAGCTTCCAGCTTGTCGAGATAGAGAGTTGCGAAACCATCGAGCTTGATGGTTCCAACGTCACCGCCGGAGCCCTTCACCCACATGACGCGGACCTTCTCGCCGGTCAGCGGATCGATCTCCATAACCTTGGCTGAGGTATTCCCCCCGCCGTAATTGGTGATGCGCTTGTCCGCACCAAGGAGGTTGGAGCGATAGAGCAGCTTGCCCGGCTCATCGAGGCCGGCGGCATGGGAATCATCCCAACGATTTTCGAGAAGGCGGGTTTTGCCCGACATCGCTTTCCTCCCAGATGTTTTCGGCTCACGGCGGCCAGGGTGGCCGCTATCCCATGACGTCGGTATCGCGCATTGCCGTAGCCTATGTCAATCAAAAACGATCACAAACGTTCATTGTGCGCTGCGGTAAATTCGAATTTGATCGTTTATGATTGACAACGTAAGTTTTCCAGCGATAGTTGAGCATCAGGAGGAGCCCCATGCACGAACGTGAACGCCATCGCATCATCTTGAGCGCTATCCAGGAAAAGCCGGTGATCACCGTGCAGGATATCGCCGAGCTGACCGATGCTTCCGAGGCAACGATCCGGCGCGACATTGCCTCGCTGCATGTACAGGRCAAGCTCCGGCGCGTGCGCGGCGGTGCCGAAGCGGTTCACCCTCCGCAACTCGGCAATCTCGCCGCTCGCCCGTTCCGTGTTTCCGAATCGGTCAATATCGACAAGAAGCGCGCGATCGCTCGCGCTGCCGTCGAGCTTTGCGAGGAAGGCGACTCCGTCATCATCAATGGCGGCACGACGACCTTCCAGATGGTCCATTACATGTCGGCTCGGCGCCTGCAGGTGATGACCAATTCCTTCGCGATAGCCGAGCATCTGGTCAAGCACTCGAAAAGCACAGTTTCCGTGCCGGGCGGGGCGATCTATCGCGAGCAGAGCCTCATCCTGTCGCCGTTCGATAATGATGCGATCCGCAATTTCTATGCGCGGCGCATGTTCATCGGCGCGCAAGGGGTCGGCCCCCTCGGCGTGATGGAGGCGGATGCGCTGGTGATCCAGAGCGAGCAGAAACTGATGCATCAGGCCGAAGAGCTGATCGTCATGGTGGATTCGAGCAAGTTCAGCCGCCGATCCAGCCTTATTCTCTGCCCGCTCGAGCGGGTCACAACCATTATCACCGACGAGGGCGTTTCGGACGAAGCCGTCCGCATGATCGAGGACGCGGGCATCAGGCTGGTCGTGGCCGGCGCAGTCGATGTTTCTGCCGCAAAGGAGGATTCCCCATCGGCGGCGTGACGCCATCCGATGGGAGGGGACTGAAATCTTAAACTGGGAGGACTGGAAATGAAACTTGCAAGGAAACTCGCTCTCGGCGTGGCACTCGCCTTCGCCGCCATGAGCACGGCGGCAAGCGCCGCCGACATGAAGATAGCACTTGTCGTCAAATCGCTCGGCAACGGTTTCTTCGAAGCCGCCAACAAGGGCGCGCAGGAAGCTGCCAAGGAACTCGGCGGCGTCGAGATCATCTATACTGGACCGACGACCACGACCGCGGAAGGCCAGATCGAGGTCATCAATTCGCTGATCGCCCAGGGCGTCGACGCTATCGCCATCTCCGCCAACGACCCTGATGYGGTCGTTCCGGCACTCAAGAAAGCCGCTCAGCGTGGCATCAAGGTGATCTCGTGGGATAGCGGCGTGGCGGCTGAAGGCCGCATCATGCACCTGAACCCCTCGTCCAACGAGCTGATCGGCAAGATGTGCCTGCAGCTTGCGGCCAACCATCTGGAAGGCGGTAAGGGCGATTTCGCGATCCTCTCGGCCACCACCACCTCGACCAACCAGAACACCTGGATCGAGGAAATGAAAAAGCAGCTGAAGGATTTCCCCGGCCTCAACCTTGCCACCACCGTCTATGGCGACGACCTGGCCGACAAGAGCTATCGCGAGGCCCAGGGGCTCTTGACCTCGCAGCCGAACGTGAAGGTCATCGTCGCTCCGACGACTGTCGGCGTGCTCGCCGCCTCTCAGGCAGTCAAGGATGCCGGCAAGATCGGCCAGGTCTACGTGACCGGGCTTGGCCTGCCCTCTGAAATGGCGGGCGCCATCAAGTCGGGTGCCACGAAGGAGTTCGCGATCTGGAACCCGATCGACCTCGGCTATTCCGCAACCCAGATTGCCTACCACATCGTCAAGGGCGATACGGACGGCGCACCGGGCGCGGAAATCGAAGCTGGCCGCATGGGCAAGATCAAGGTCGGCGATAACGGCGAAGCCGCCATGGCGGATCCCYTCGTTTACAACGCCTCGAACATCGACGAGTTCTCGAAGATCTTCTGATCGCTGGGACTCCGATCCAACAGCAGGCGATGTGGGCCCCCTCATCCACCTGCCGACTCCCTCTCCCGCTGGGGAGAAGAGTAATGCCGCAACGTTCCCGGTCCTCCTCTCCCCTCGGGAAAGGAGGACTGAGCGAAGCGGAGGCCGGATCGGGGCCGCGGCCTCAACGCTAAATTTGCTACGGAAAAGCGGCTACGCATAATGAATGGCGCGACGAAAACCCAAAATCGATCCCCTCATCCGGCACCTCAGGTTGAATCTGCGCCCATCCTGGAGATGCGCGGCATCTCCCAGATCTTCCCTGGTGTGAAAGCGCTCGATGGCGTCAGTATCCAGCTCTTTCCGGGCCAGGTGACGGCGTTGATTGGTGAAAACGGCGCCGGCAAGTCGACCCTGGTAAAGATCCTGACCGGCATTTATCGCCCTAACGAGGGGGAAATCCTGATCGACGGCAAGCCCGCCGCCTTCCACAGCGCACAAGCCGCCATTGATGCGGGGGTGACGGCCATCCATCAGGAAACCGTGCTTTTCGACGAACTCTCCGTTGGCGAAAACATCTTCCTGGGCCATGCGCCACGGACCCGCTTCGGCACGCTCGACTGGCGGCAGATCAATTTAAGGTCAGGCGACCTCCTGCGGGCGTTGGAAAGCGAGATCGACCCCACGATCCGTTTGAAGGACCTTTCGATCGCACAGCGGCATCTGGTGGCGATCGCCCGTGCGCTTTCCGTCGATGCGCGCATCGTCATCATGGACGAACCGACGGCGGCACTTTCCCGCAAGGAGATCGACGACCTCTTCCGCATCGTCAACAACCTCAAGCGCCAGGGTAAGGCGATCCTCTTCATCAGCCATAAGTTCGACGAAGTCTACGAGATCGCCGAAAATTTCGTGGTCTTCCGCGATGGCCGCGCTGTCGGGAAGGGCAGATTGAAGGAAACCGCACAGGACGAGATCGTGCGGCTGATGGTCGGACGGGACGTCAAGGATGTCTTTCCGAAGGTGAAGGTTGAAATCGGCGCACCGGTGCTTGCCGTCGAAGGCTACAGCCATCCGACCGAGTTCCGCGATATTTCCTTCGAACTCAGGCGCGGTGAAATCCTCGGCATCTACGGTCTGATCGGGGCCGGGCGCTCCGAGCTCTGCCAGGCGCTTTTCGGGATCACGCGCCCTTCTTCCGGCCGACTGACGCTGGAGGGCGAGCCCCTCGACATCCGCTCGTCGAGCGATGCGATCCGCGCCGGCATCGTCTATGTGCCGGAGGAGCGCGGCCGCCACGGTCTGGCGCTGCCCATGCCGATCTTCCAGAACATGTCGCTGCCTTCGCTTTCGCGCACCTCGCGATCCGGCTTTCTCAAGGCCGCAAACGAACTGGCGCTCGCCCGCAAATATGCCGAGCGGCTCGACCTGCGCGCGGCGGCCCTTTCCGTGCCGGTCGGCACGCTTTCCGGCGGCAACCAGCAGAAGGTGGTGATTGGCAAATGGCTGGCGACACAGCCCAAGGTCATCATTCTCGACGAGCCGACCAAGGGCATCGATATCGGCTCAAAGGCGGCGGTCCACGGTTTCATCAGTGAACTGGCCGCCGAGGGGCTCTCGATCATCATGGTCTCGTCGGAACTGCCAGAAATCCTCGGCATGTCGGATCGCGTGATGGTGATGCGCGAGGGCCTTGCCGCCGGCATCTTCGATCGCGAGCGCCTGAGTGCCGAGGTACTGGTGCGCGCGGCGACCGGTAATGCGTGAGGAAAGCCGATGACCAATCTCCTGAAGAACCGCGAACTTCTGCTCATCGTCATCATAGGCTTGATGGTGATCGGCTTTGCGACACGCGCGCAGGGCTTCGCCTCGCCTGGCAACCTCGCCAATATCTTCAATGATACGTCGATCCTGATCATACTGGCGCTCGGTCAGATGACGGTGATCCTAACGAAGTCGATTGACCTATCCGTCGCGGCGAATCTCTCTTTCACCGGCATGGCGGTCGCCATGACCAATGCCGCTTTCCCGGACGTGCCTCTTGCGCTTTTGATTGTGATGGCGGTGGGAATCGGCGCCTTTCTCGGAGCAATCAACGGTTTCCTCGTCTGGGCCCTGCAGATACCGCCGATCGTCGTCACTCTCGGCACGCTCACCATCTATCGCGGCATGGCCTTCGTGCTTTCGGGTGGCGGCTGGGTGAACGCCCACCAGATGACGGCGCCGTTTCTCAATATCCCCCGCACGCAGCTTCTCGGCCTGCCCGTGCTTTCCTGGATCGCCATCACCATCGTGCTCGGCGCCTGGTTCGTGCTGACCCGCCTGCCCTTCGGACGCTCGGCTTACGCTTCCGGTGGCAATCCGACAGCCGCCGTCTATGCGGGCATCGATATCGGCTGGACGCGCTTCATCGCCTTCATGCTTTCCGGTGCGCTTGCAGGTCTTTGCGGCTATCTCTGGGTATCGCGCTATGCGGTCGCCTATGTCGATATTGCCGTCGGATTTGAACTCGATACGGTCGCGGCCTGTGTCATCGGCGGGATCTCGATCGCCGGGGGGATCGGTTCGGTCGCAGGCGCCGTGCTCGGCGCGCTTTTCCTCGGCGTCATCAAGAATGCGCTGCCCGTGATCGGCATCTCGCCTTTCGCACAGATGGCGATCTCCGGCATCGTCATCGTGCTTGCCGTCGTCTTCAACGCCCGGGCCGAGCGCAAGGCCGGCCGCATCATCCTGCGCGATCGCGCAGCTCCGGAGGTCTCCGCATGAGCGATGCCGCCAATTCAAAGCGCGTGATCCCAGATCGGCTCGGAACCCGGACGTCCCGGCTGCTGTCGAGCTGGGAGGTTCTGCTCCTCGGAGTGGCGGTCGCGATCTTCGTCTTCAACTCGTTCGCCTCGCCCTACTTCCTGAACGCCTGGAACCTTTCGGACGCCACGTTCAACTTCACTGAAAAGGCAATGATCGCCTTTGCCATGGCCCTGCTCGTCATCGCCGGAGAGATCGATCTCTCGGTTGCAGCGATCATCGCGCTTGCCTCGACCGCCATGGGAGCGGCCGCACAGGCAGGCATCGGCACGCCGGGACTGGTGGCTATCGGCCTCGGTGTCGGGCTCACCTGCGGTGCGTTCAACGGTTTTCTGGTTTCGGTTCTGAGGCTGCCTTCGATCGTCGTGACGATCGGCACGATGAGCCTCTTCCGGGGAGTTTCCTACATCGTCCTCGGCGACAAGGCCTACGGGAATTATCCCGACAGCTTCGCCTATTTCGGCCAGGGCTATGTCTTCTGGGTCTTCTCCTTCGAGTTCGTCCTCTTCATCCTACTGGCGATCGTTTTCGCCATCCTGCTGCACGCGACGAATTTCGGCCGCCAGATCTACGTCATCGGTAACAACGAGTTCGCCGCGCGTTTCTCCGGCATTTCCGTCGAGCGGGTGAAATTCACCCTTTTCCTGCTGACGGGCCTGATGGCGGGTATCGCCTCCATATGCCTCACCTCGCGGCTGGGCTCGACGCGGCCCTCGATCGCCCAGGGCTGGGAACTCGAGATCGTCACCATGGTCGTGCTGGGCGGCGTCTCGATCCTCGGCGGCTCCGGAACGATACCCGGCGTCGTCATCGCCGCCTTCGTCATGGGGCTCGTCACCTTTGGGCTTGGCCTTTTGAACGTGCCCGGCATCGTCATGTCGATCTTCGTCGGCTTGCTTCTCATCACCACCATAGCGATCCCGATCGTCGCCCGTCGCATCAAGGAAATGAGCCGATGACGCTCGAAAGATATGCCTTCAAGATGAAGCTCAACCCCGGCATGGAGGCCGAATACAGGAAACGGCATGACGAAATCTGGCCGGAGCTGGTCGTCCTGCTGCATGAGGCCGGCGTCAGCGACTACTCGATCCATCTGGATCGAGAGACCAATATCCTGTTCGGTGTGCTGACGCGCCCGCGAGATCACGCCATGGCGAAGCTTCCCGAGCATCCAGTGATGCAGAAATGGTGGGCTCACATGGCCGATATCATGGAAACCAATCCGGACAATTCGCCGGTGGCACGCGATCTCGCGACGGTCTTCCATCTGCCATGAGCAAGCCTGCAAAGATCGCCGTCCTCGATATCGGCAAGACCAATGCCAAGGTCGTCGTGCTCGATTGCGCGACAGGCGAAGAGGTTGGAGAGAAACGAATGCCGAACCGGGCCCTGCCCGGCCCGCCTTACCCGCATTACGATATCGACGCCCTTTGGGCCTTCGCCCTGGAGGCGCTGACCGCCTTCACCAGCGCGCCCGGCTTCGACGCCATTTCGATCACCACGCATGGTGCATCCATGGCGCTGCTCGATGCCGATGGAAGGCTCGCCCTGCCCGTGCTCGACTATGAGCACCAGTATCCGCGGGAAATTCAAGCGGCCTACCGGGAGATCCGTCCGCCGTTTTCAGAAACCTTCTCCCCTGCCCTTTCCGGCGGGTTGAACGCGGGCGCGCAGCTCCACTACCAGAAGACCGCCTTTCCGGAGGATTTCGCCCGCGTTCGAACCATCATGACCTATCCGCAATATTGGGCGTGGCGACTGACGGGCGTTGCGGCGAACGAAGGCACATCGCTTGGCTGCCACACGGACCTTTGGGCCCCCCGGCATGGCCGCTATTCTTCATTGGTCGATGAATTGGGCATTGGCGATCTCATGGCGCCGGTGCGTTCGGCCTTTGATGCGCTAGGGCCGATGCGGCGGGACATCGCCGAAAGTCTGGGCCTGCAAAAGCCCATCCCTGTCTTTTGCGGCATTCACGATTCCAACGCCTCGCTATTGCCGCATCTGATCGCGCGGGAAGCGCCATTTGCTGTTGTCTCGACCGGCACCTGGGTCATCAGCTTCGCCGTCGGTGGCGATCTCGACCATCTCGACCCTAAGCGCGACACGCTGGCCAATGTCGATGYCTATGGCCGTGCGGTGCCTTCTTCCCGCTTCATGGGCGGGCGCGAATTCGAGCTTTTGACGGCCGAACTTGGAAAGCTTTCCCCCCAAGCTGCGCTTTCCGCCATGCCGCAGGTCGTTCAAAAAGGCCTGATGCTGCTGCCAAATATAGCATCGGGCTCCGGCCCATATCCAGCTCGTAGCCATGAATGGGTGAATGACGAAAGCGCAATCGTCGATGAGCGCTGGGCTGCCGCTTGTCTTTACCTCGCTCTGATGACGGAGACCTGTCTGGACCTCATCGGCGCAAGCGGACCTATCCTGGTGGAGGGCCCCTTCTCGGCAAATGCCGCCTATCTGCAGGCGCTTGGGGCTCTTCTCAAGCGCGAGGTGATCGCGATTTCCGGTTCGACCGGCACGAGCCAGGGCGCGGCGATGTTGGCGGGCAGTTCCCTGCAATCTATTCGCGTCCAATCAAAAGCCGGCGCCTTGTCGTTGGATCTCTCCGGTTATCGTGCGGCCTGGCGGGAGCAGGCGGAACAGCCGCATCGATAATCTTCGTTGCGGATCGCTTGCCAAGCTTGCTGCAGTGCGGCATCACTAGTCAATGCCGGCGCCTGACCTGACCATTCTTGTGATAGACGAAAACGCGATCCGCGCCTCGATCATCGAGGAGGGGTTGCGCGAGGCGGGTCATAGCAAGGTCACCGTCATCCATGAGGTAAACGGGGTTGCCAAGATCATCGAGACGCTGAAGCCGGACGTGATCGTCATCGATATCGAAAACCCGAACCGCGATATGATGGAGCACCTGTTCCAACTTACGCGCACCGTCAGCCGGCCGATCGCCATGTTCGTCGACCGTTCCGATACGGCCTCGATCGAGGCCGCCGTCGAGGCCGGCGTCTCCGCCTATGTCGTCGACGGGCTGAAGAAGGAGCGCGTCAAGCCGATCCTCGACATGGCGGTCAGCCGCTTCAACGCCTTCAGCCGGCTCCAGCGGGAACTCGCCGAAGCGAAATCGGCGCTCGAAGAACGCAAGGTCATCGAGCGGGCCAAAGGCATCCTCATGAAGATGAAGGGGCTTTCGGAGGAAGAGGCCTTTGCGCTGCTTCGCCAGTCAGCCATGAACGAGAAGAAGAAGATCGCGGAAATCGCCCAGAGCGTGGTGACGGCCGCAGGACTTTTGATGTGAGGAGGCGGCAGACACAGCCTCTCGGGAAGCCGGATGAGCATGATGACGAAGATTGACAGCAGCCGAGACGCTCTTTCCGCTCCGCGCCGCATCATTGGCGAAGGGCCGAAGATCCTGCGGGCCGGATTCATCCCGCTGGTCGATGCGTCGGTGCTGATTGCGGCGGTGGAATTCGGCTTTGCGACGAAAGAGGGACTGACGCTCGATCTTGTGCGGGATGTTTCCTGGGCCAATGTCCGCGATCGCCTGGCCTTCCGGCAGTTCGATATCGCCCATATGCTTTCGCCGATGCCGGTTGCCTCCATGCTGGGCCTCGGCTCCAACCCCTCCCCGACGATCACGCCCTTCTCACTCGGGCGAGGCGGCAATGCCATTACCCTTTCCCTGCGGCTTTTCGAACGGATGCGCGAGGCGGCCGGCCTTTCCGAAACGGCGAATGCGCTCGACAACGCCGAGGCGCTCGCGGTTGTGGTGCGGCAGATGAAGGAGCGTGGCGAGCCTCTGCCGACACTCGGCATGACCTATCCCTTCTCCTCCCACAATTACGAGTTCCGCTATTGGCTGGCAGCAGGCGGCATCGATCCCGACAAGGATGTGAAGCTGGTCGTGGTCCCTCCCCCGCTGACGTCCGATGCGCTTGCAGCAGGCGCGATCGACGGCTTCTGCGTCGGTGCGCCGTGGAACATGGTCGCCTCCGAGCGTGGCGTCGGCCGCATCGTTGCGGCCAAGCAGGACATCTGGCCGTCCGCACCCGAAAAGGTGATCGGCATGCGTCCGGACTGGGCGGAAAGCCATCCTGAAACCGTATCCCGCCTCCTCGTCGCGCTCGATGCGGCCGCCCGTTGGTGCGACCGGCCCGAAAACCACGATGCGCTGGCCGAAGTTCTGGCGGACGCCCGCTATATCGCGGCCCCTGTCGATATCATCCGCCACGTGCTCGGCGGGCAGTTCAGCCTCGACGCGCGAGGCAACCGACGCGTCATAGACCGCTACTTCACCTTCCATGAGGGTTTTGCGAATTATCCCCGTCCCAGCCAGGCATTGTGGATCTACAGCCAGATGATCCGTTGGGGCCAGGCGCGACTGACCGAGGAAGGGCTGCAGGCTGCGGCAAGCGCCTATCGTCCCGATCTCTATCGCACCGCGCTCGGAAAGGCAGATATGCCTGAGGGCGGAGACATTCGCGTGGAAGGAAACGTCGAGGGCGACCGCTTCATGGATGGCCATGTTTTCGATCCTTCGGATATCGGCGATTACGTGGATAGGTTCGCTGTTAGGAGCCGCTCGGGGGCTGGCTCGAACGGCGACGAAGTCTGAGACTTCCGTATCGGCTGCCTATCAGTCGGGCTCTTCAGAAAAGCAACAGCATAAACAATTTGCAGGCCATTTCGCCTGCCTAAAATTTAATCGTCGAATTATTCCCTAAATTTACGTTTATCTACAATCGCTTACGCATCTCATCCAAAACTGGCACGCTGTTTGCGTGGTAGAAAGCGCACCGGTCAACGGCGATCGGTGCGGATGAGCGCACGATAAGCGCCCACAAAGACATCGACGTCGCAAGGTCTTCGTGTCCGGGATCCTCCCATCCCTGGAGACACGTTTTCCGAGCGGCGTTTTTTTATGTCCGAAAATCCGTCGGCCACCAGACAAGGGAACAAGTGCATGACCAAGATTTCGACAACCGACATCAGCAGCGGCCACGAACCGGAAAAGGCATTGTGGATGTCCACGCTCGCCTTCACCATCTGTTTTGCCGTCTGGACGATCTTCGCCATCATCGGCGTCCGCATCAAACAGGATCTCGGCCTCACCGAGGCTCAATTCGGACTTCTCGTCGGCACCCCGATCCTGACCGGATCGCTCGTGCGCATCGTGCTTGGCATCTGGACCGGCCGCTATGGCGGCCGCCTTGTCTATACGCTGACCATGCTCGCCTCGGCGGTGGCGACCTTCCTGCTCTCCTTTGCGACCACCTATCCGCAGATGCTGCTCGCCGGTCTCGGTGTCGGGCTTGCCGGCGGCTCGTTCGCCGTCGGCGTCGCCTATATCTCGCCATTCTTCCCACCGCAGAAGCAGGGCACGGCGCTCGGCATCTTCGGCGCCGGCAATGTCGGCGCGGCGGTGACGAAATTCGTCGCCCCGTTCGTCCTTCTCGCCTGGGGATGGCAGGCTGTTGCCCAGATCTGGGCCGCCGCCCTCGTCGTCATGGCGATCGTCTTCTGGTTCATCACCACCGATGACCCGGCCTACCGCGCTCGCCGCGAAAAGGGTGCCGCCCCCCGCAGTCTCGCCCAGGAATTCGCACCACTGAAGAACGCCCAGGTCTGGCGTTTCTGCCTCTACTACTTCTTCGCATTTGGCGGGTTTGTGGCGCTCTCCCTCTGGCTGCCGCGCTATCTGGTCGGCGTCTACGGCTTCGATCTTGCCGCAGCCGGCATGATCGCCGCCGCCTATTCGATCCCTGGCAGCATCTTCCGCGCCTTCGGCGGCATGCTCTCCGACAAGAAGGGCGCCCGTAGCGTCATGTACTGGATGTTCGGCGTCTCGGCGGTCTCGACGCTCGTCCTGTCGCTGCCGGTGGGCGTTACGCCGATAGTCTTCATCGTGGTCGTCTTCATGCTCGGGTTTGTCATGAGCCTCGGCAAGGCCGCGGTCTACAAGCACATCCCCGCTTACTACCCCGAAAGCGTTGGTGCAGTGGGCGGCGTCGTCGGCATGGTCGGCGGCCTTGGCGGCTTCATCCTGCCGATCGCCTTCGGGCTGCTCAAGGACGTAACCGGCCTCTGGTCCAGTTGCTTCCTGCTTCTTTTTGCCGTCGTCGCCGTCTCACTGATCTGGATGCATGTGTCGATCAAGCAGATGGATCGCCGTGGGCTCTCCGTCTCCGCCGTTGCGGCCACCTGAACCAAGGAAATAAGAATCATGACCGAGAAACTCGTCATCATCGGCAACGGCATGGCGCCGGGACGCATGCTGGAGCACCTTTTCGAACAGGCGCCCGGCCGATACGAAGTCACGATCTTCAACGCCGAACCGCGCGTCAACTATGACCGCATCATGCTCTCGCCGGTACTGTCCGGCGAGAAGGATTACGAGCAGATCATCATCCACGGCGACGGCTGGTACATCAAGCACGGCATCACACTCTACAAAGGTCACAAGATTGTTGCGATCGACCGCGCCCAAAAGACCGTGACTTCCGACCACGGCGTCACCGAGAGCTATGACAAGCTCGTGATCGCCACCGGTTCGGTGCCCTTCATCATCCCCGTGCCCGGCAAGGACCTGCCGGGCGTGATCACCTATCGCGACCTGGACGACGTGCAGGCGATGCTTCTCGCAGCGCAGTCACGTCAGAAGGCAATCGTCATCGGTGGCGGGCTTCTCGGTCTCGAGGCCGCCGCAGGCCTCGCACAGCGCGGCATGGACGTGACGGTATTGCACGTCATGCCGACGCTGATGGAACGCCAGCTCGATCCGGCCGCCGGCTATCTGCTGCAGAAGGCGGTCGAGGAGCGCGGCATCAAGGTCGTCTGCAAGGCCAATACCAAGGCGATCATCGGTGACGGCAAGGTGGAAGGTGTCGAGCTTGACGACGGCCGCATCATTCCTGCGACCCTCGTCGTCATGGCCGTCGGCATCCGCCCGAATGCCGGACTTGCCAAGGATGCCGGTCTCGCGGTCAACCGCGGCATCGTCGTCGATGCCGGCATGCAGACTTCGGACGGCGATATCTATTCGGTCGGCGAATGCGCCGAGGTGGACGGCATGGTCTATGGCCTCGTCGCTCCGCTCTACGAAATGGCGCGCGTCGCGGCATCGCATCTCGCCGGCGATACCAAGCCCGCCTTCGTGCACTCCGACACGCCGACCAAACTCAAGGTCACCGGCATCGATCTCTATTCACTCGGAGATTTCGCCGATGGCGACGACCGCCAGGAGATCGTCCTGCGTGATGCGACCGCGGGCATCTACAAGCGCCTCGTGCTCAAGGACAACCGCATCATCGGCACGGTTCTCTACGGCGAGACCTCCGACGGCGCCTGGTTCAACGATCTCAAGAAGAAAGCCACCGACATTTCGGAGATGCGCGACACGCTGATCTTCGGCCAGGCTTACCAGGGAGGAGCTCCCCTGGACCCTATGGCGGCCGTTGCAGCCTTGCCGGATGATGCGGAAATCTGCGGCTGCAACGGCGTCTGCAAGGGCAAGATCGTCTCGACCATTTCGGGCAAGGGACTGACCTCGCTCGATGACGTGCGCGCCCACACCAAGGCGTCGGCTTCCTGCGGGTCCTGCACCGGCCTTGTCGAGCAGCTGATGGCTTTGACGCTTGGCGACAGCTACAACCCTGCTGCCGTCACGCCGATGTGCACCTGCACTGAACTCGGCCACGATGACGTGCGCCGCCTCATCAAGGCGAAGGGGCTGAAGACCATTCCCGCCGTCATGCAGGAGCTGGAATGGAAGACCTCCTGCGGCTGCGCCAAATGCCGGCCGGCGCTCAACTACTACCTCGTCTGCGATTGGCCGGATGAATATGCCGACGATTACCAATCGCGTTTCATCAACGAACGCGTCCACGCCAACATCCAGAAGGACGGCACCTATTCGGTCGTGCCGCGCATGTGGGGCGGGGTCACCAACGCGGATGAGCTTCGCGCGATTGCGGACGTCGTCGACAAGTTCGAGATCCCGCTGGTCAAGGTCACCGGTGGGCAGCGCATCGACCTTCTTGGCATCGAGAAGGAGGACCTTCCGGCCGTCTGGGCCGATCTCGGCAAGGCGGGCTTCGTCTCCGGCCAAGCCTATGCCAAGGGCCTGCGCACGGTAAAGACCTGCGTCGGCTCCGACTGGTGCCGCTTCGGCACACAGGATTCGACGGGGCTCGGCATCCGCATCGAGAAATTCATGTGGGGATCGTGGACGCCGGCCAAGCTGAAGATGGCTGTCTCCGGCTGTCCGCGAAACTGCGCGGAGGCGACCTGCAAGGATATCGGTGTCATCTGCGTCGATTCCGGCTTCGAGATCCATTTCGCAGGCGCCGCCGGCCTCGACATCAAGGGCACGGAGGTTCTCGGCCTCGTCAAGACCGAGGACGACGCGCTCGAGCATATCGTGGCGCTGACACAGATGTATCGCGAACAAGCCCGCTATCTGGAGCGCATCTACAAATGGGCAAAGCGCATCGGTCTCGAAGAAATCCGCCGTCAGATCATGGGTGATGCCGACAAGCGCAAGGCGTATTACGACCGCTTCGTCTTTTCCCAGAAATTTGCCCAGGTCGATCCCTGGTCGGAGCGCGTCTCCGGCAAGGACAAGCATGAATTCAAGCCCATGGCGACCATCGGCTTCAACCAGGCTGCCGAGTGAGGAGATGACGATGAACTGGATCGAGATCGGGCACATCGACGACATCCCGCTGCGTGGCGCGCGCTGCGTGAAGACCCCTCAGGGCAAAATCGCCGTGTTCCGCACGGCCGAGAACGAGGTTTTCGCGATCGAGGACCATTGCCCCCACAAGGGCGGGCCGCTCAGCCAGGGCATCGTTCACGGCCGGGCGGTAACCTGCCCGCTCCACAACTGGGTGATCTCGCTGGAGTCCGGAAAGGCATTGGGAGCCGACGAAGGAGAGGTGCGGACCATCCCCGTCCGTTGCGAGGACGGTGCGCTTTCGATTGCGCTGGAGAACCTGATGGTG
This sequence comes from Rhizobium sp. LCM 4573, assembly GCF_001854865.1. Taxonomy (GTDB): domain Bacteria; phylum Pseudomonadota; class Alphaproteobacteria; order Rhizobiales; family Rhizobiaceae; genus Neorhizobium. The sequence continues at coordinate 57,838 of NZ_MDDW01000026.1, forward strand.
GCGGCCGAATAAATGGAGACGGAGGTCAAGACAACCTGTCCCTATTGCGGCGTCGGCTGCGGTGTGATTGCCAAAATCGCCGATGACGGCATTGTATCCGTCAAAGGCGACCCCGATCATCCAGCCAATTTCGGCCGGCTCTGCTCCAAGGGATCGGCGCTTGCCGAGACGCTCGATCTCGATGGCCGCATTCTCCATCCGGAGATTGCCGGAGAGCGGGCCGAATGGGGAGAGGCGCTTGACCTCGTCGCGCAGCGTTTTTCGGATGCTATTGCCGAGCACGGACCGGATTCGGTCGCCTTCTACGTCTCCGGGCAGCTGTTGACCGAGGATTATTATGTCGCCAACAAGCTGATGAAGGGCTTCATCGGCTCCGCCAATATCGACACCAACTCTCGGCTCTGCATGTCGTCCTCCGTCGCCGGCCATCGCCGCGCCTTCGGATCGGACACGGTGCCCGGCACATACGAGGATCTCGAGCTTGCCGATCTTGTCATCCTGACCGGGTCCAATCTCGCCTGGTGCCATCCGGTCATCTATCAGCGGGTGGCCGCCGCCAAGGCAGCGCGTCCGGGCATGAAAGTTGTAGTCATCGATCCTCGCCGCACCATGACCTGCGACATCGCCGATCTGCATCTGGCCATCCGTCCCGATGGAGATGCCGCGCTGTTCGCCGGCCTGCTCGCTCATCTCGCGAAGAGCCCGGCCATAGACGAGAACTATGTCGCAGCCCATACGGAAGGCTTTGGAGAAGCCTTCGCGGCGGCCTCGGCCCTTTCCCTCGCTGACTTGATCGGGAGCACCGGCCTGCCGGTCATGAATATCCGGGAATTCTTCCGCCTGTTCGAAACGACGGAGAAAGTCGTCACCTGCTACAGCCAGGGCGTCAATCAATCCTCCTCCGGAACCGACAAGGTCAACGCCATCCTCAATTGCCATCTGGCAACCGGCCGGATCGGCCGGCCCGGCATGGGACCTTTCTCGCTCACCGGCCAGCCGAACGCCATGGGTGGCCGCGAAGTGGGCGGGCTGGCGAACATGCTCGCCGCTCATATGGCGATCGAAAGTGCCGCGGATCGCGATCGGGTGCAGCGTTTCTGGGCCTCGCCGGCGATCGCCGCAAAACCGGGGCTGAAGGCCGTGGATATGTTCCGGGCGGTTGCCGACGGGCGCATCAAGGCCCTCTGGATCATGGCGACCAATCCGGTGGTCTCCATGCCGAATGCCGATGCCGTAGAGGCAGCTATCCGGAACTGTCCCTTCGTGGTGGTCTCGGATGTGCTTCGCGACACCGATACGGCGCGGCACGCGCATGTGCTGCTCCCTTCGCTCGGATGGGGTGAGAAGACCGGTACCGTCACCAATTCGGAGCGTCGCATTTCCCGTCAGCGCTCGTTCCTGGCCGCGCCTGGAGAGACCAAGCCTGATTGGTGGCAGTTGACCGAAGTGGCTCGCCGCATGGGTTTCGCGGATGCTTTCGACTACCGTGAGCCGGCCGAGATCTTTGCTGAACATGYGGCCCTTTCCGCCTTCGAGAACGAAGGGAGCCGCGATTTCGATATCGGCGCCTATGCCGAAATCGACCGCTCTTCCTATGACGCGTTGGCACCCTTCCAGTGGCCGCAACCTGCGGGTAGCGAGCCGGTCGTCACCCGTTTCTTCGCCGAGGGCGGGTTCTTTCATCCAGACCGCAAAGCCCGCTTTGTCGCGGTCTATCCGCCACAGGCAACCGACCGCACCAACGAGCAATATCCGCTGACCCTGAATACCGGCCGCGTCCGCGATCATTGGCATACGATGACGCGAACCGGAAAAAGCGCCCGTCTCTCCGCCCACCTCGCCGAGCCCTTCGCCGAAATCCATCCGGCAGATGCCACGGAGCTTGGAATTGGTGGCGCCGCTCTGGTGGAGCTTGAAAGCGCGCACGGAAAAGCGATCGTCCGCGCGCTGGTCACCGAACGGCAGGCGCGTGGCAGCGTCTTCGTGCCGATGCATTGGAACGACCAGTTCGCCGCCAAGGCGCGTATCGATGCCTTGGTCGCGCCGCTCACCGACCCTTTCTCAGGTCAGCCGGCCTCCAAGAATGTGGCAATCGCTGCTCGCAACTTCGCCGCCTCCCATTACGGTTTTGCGGTTTCTGCCGGCAGGCCGATGACGCCGCGTGCGGATTACTGGGCGATTGCCAAGGCGGACGGTGGGTGGCGGACGGAACTCGCGTTCCTGAACGCATCCGAGGACTGGACGTCGTGGTGCCGCGACACTTTCGGCATTTCCGGCCAGCTCGAGCCGCTCGGCTATGCCGACAGACAAACGGGCGATCTGCGCCTTGCCTTTTTCGATGGCGACCGGCTGCTCGCCGCCTTGTTCCTCGGCCGCCAGCCGGTGGCCGTCGCCCGCAATTGGACGGTCAGCCAGCTCATGGCCAGCCACGCGAATATGCGCAAGCGTTTCGCGCTTGTCGCGGGCCGGCCCGGCGCCGATGTGCCCGATCCAGGCGCGACCGTCTGCTCCTGCCTCGGCGTCGGCGTGAACCGGATCATCGAGGCCGTGCGCGGCGGCTGCCACAGTGTCGAGGCGGTCGGCAAACACACCAATGCCGGCACCAATTGCGGCTCCTGCCGCGCCGAAATCAAGGGGATCATCGATGGATGTCTTGCAGCCGCCGCGGAATGAAGCGCCCGCTCGTATGGCGCCCCTTGCCAAGCTCCCGGTCTTCTGGGCGCTTGAAGACAAGCGAGTGATCGTTGCCGGCGGCTCCGATGCGGCCGCCTGGAAAGCCGAACTGCTCGCCGCCTGTGGCGCCGAAGTACATGTCTATGCGGAGGAGCTATCCGACACATTCGAGAAGCTGGTCATGCGGGCCTCCGAGCATCCGCAGGGCAGGTTCATCCATCATCGTGAAGCTTGGAGCCCTTTCATATTCCCCAATGCCGCACTCGCGATTGCGGATTGCGACGAGGAAGATGAAGCGCGGGCATTTTTCGATGCGGCACGCAGGGCCGGCGTGCCGGTCAACGTCATCGACAAACCTGCCTTCTGCCAGTTCCAGTTCGGTTCGATCGTCAACCGTTCGCCGGTCGTCATCTCGATCTCGACCGATGGCGCGGCACCGATCCTCGCGCAGGCGATCCGCCGGCGGATCGAAACCCTGCTGCCGCAATCGCTGAAGGGTTGGGCGGAGCTTGCCCAATCGCTGCGGGAAAAGATCAACGCTCGCCTTGCGCCCGGCCCGCAACGCCGGGCCTTCTGGGAGCGGTTCGTCGATCATGCCTTTGCCGGCAAGCCTGCCGCCGAAGGCGAAGCAGATGTGCTGAGGGATACGGTTCGACTGGCCTCCACTCCGGCATCCCAAGGGCGAGTCACGCTCGTCGGCGCCGGCGCCGGCGATGCGGAGCTGCTCACCCTCAAAGCGGTCCGCGCCCTTCAGGCGGCGGACATCATTCTTTTCGACGATCTCGTCTCGGACGAGGTCCTGGAGCTTGCCCGCCGCGAGGCCAAGCGCATGCTGGTGGGAAAACGTGGTGGCCGCGAAAGCTGCAGACAGGAAGACATCAATGCGATGATGGTGAACTTCGCGAAAGCCGGTAAACATGTCGTCCGCCTCAAGTCCGGGGACCCGATGATCTTCGGCCGCGCCGGCGAGGAAATCGCCTGGCTCGAGGAGCAGGGTATTCCGGTCCAGGTGGTGCCGGGGATCACGTCCGCAAGCGCGATGGCCTCGCGCCTCGGCGTCTCCCTCACCCATCGCGATCATGCGCAGGGTGTTCGCTTCGTCACCGGCCATTCACGCCAAGGACAATTGCCCGACAATCTTGACTGGAAGAACCTCGCCGACCCAGCCACGACGACGATCTATTACATGGCCGGTCGCACCGCCGGCGCGATCGCTGCGAAGCTCGTCGAGGCTGGCATGGACACGCACATGCCGGTGGTGATCGTCAGYGCCATCGCCCGCTCCAACGAGAGACGGTGGGCCGGACCGTTATGCGACATGCCCGCCGCGATCGCCGAAATCGGCGTTAACGAGCCGGTGTTGATCGGCATCGGGAAGGTCTTCGGCAAATTGAACATGACAGGCAAAGCCTTGCCGCAGTCCGAGGGACAAGTGGATCAAGCGCCAGCGCCCCTGCGCGCCGGCTTATAGAAAGCTGGCTTCGAACAATTCGCGCGAATAATCCGCATGGGTGGTGCCCGCCCACAGGTCCGCCTTCGTCAACTCATCGACGAATATCCCGTTCTGCATGACCAGAACCCGGTCGCACATATGAGCGATCACCGAGAGGTCGTGACTTACCAGCACATAGGTGAGGTTCCGCTCCTCGCGCTGATCGGCAAGTAGGTTCAGGACCTCCGCCTGGATCGAGACGTCGAGCGCCGAAGTCGGCTCGTCGAGAAGAAGGATCGGCGGAGACAGGATGAGCGCCCGGGCGATCGCGACGCGCTGGCGCTGGCCGCCGGAAAGCTCATGCGGAAAGCGGCTGGCGAAATGCGCCGGCAGACCCACCTGCTGCAGTGCTTTCGACACTTGCGACCAGCCGTCCCCCAATCCCATGGCGCGGATTGGCTCGGCAAGCGCCGTGCCGATGCGATGGCGCGGATGCAGCGAGCCGTAAGGGTCCTGGAACACCATCTGCGCGAGCTTCAGTTCCTCGCGGCTGCGAGCCTTGCCCACTGGCTTGCCGTCGAAATGAATGGTGCCCGTCCAACCGCTCTCGAGGCCTGCGAGCGACCGCAGCAAGGTCGACTTGCCGCAGCCGGATTCGCCGACGATCCCCAGCGTTTCGCCGTGTCCGACCTCGAAGCTGACGCTCCGGACCACGTGGTTGCGGGTTTCGCTGACGCCATAGACGACATCGAGGTTTTCCACCTTGATCATCGGGCAATCTCCGCTTCGATCGATGCGCGGTCCAGAACCTTGAGGCGGGAGACCGGATGGCGGGGGTCGGGCATGGCTGCGATTAGCCCTCTTGTATAGGGATGCCTGGCATCGTCCAGGCTGGTGAGCGTTTCCACGATGCGGCCGGAATACATGACCAGAATGCGCTCGCAGAAGGCGGCAACCATGCGGATGTCATGGCTGATGAGAATGAGGCCCGAATTGTTCTCCCGCACCAGCTCGTCGAGCAGCATCAGTACATCCTTGCGGACACTGACATCGAGTGCCGACGTCGGCTCGTCGGCGATCACCAGCTTCGGCTTGGCGATGAGCATCATGGCGATCATCACGCGCTGTCCCATGCCGCCTGAAATCTGATGCGGGTAAAGCTTCAATACCCGCTCCGGATCCTTGATCCTGACGCGTTCCAGCATGTGACGCGCATGGGCGAGTGCATCCCTTCCCTTGAGGCCGAGATGGAGTTTCGCGGATTCGGCGATCTGCCTGCCTATGGTGAGCACCGGGTTCAGCGAATAGCGCGGATCCTGCATGATGAGCGCCAGGTCCTTGCCGCGCAGCCGCCCCATCTCCTTTTCCGATTTCGCGAGGAGCGGCTCACCATTGAAATCGAGCTGTTCAGCCGTGATGCTGGCCTTTGCCGGCAGCAAGCGCATGATCGCCCGGCCGGTGGTCGATTTTCCCGAACCGGATTCGCCGACGATGCCGATGCGCTCCCGGCCGACGTCGARGCTMGCCTCGGAGACTGCGGCGATCGCATTGCGGCCGAAGCGGACGTTCAGGTTGCGGACGGAAAGTACGGGCTGCATATCACGATCGGGCATGGCGAGGATCCAAAAGGTCACGCAGCGTGTCGCCGGCGATGTTGAAGGCAAGGCTGGTCAGCAGGATCGCGATACCGGGCATCACGGCGACCCACCAGTAATCGAGCATGAACTTGCGGCCGCTGGAGATCATCGCGCCCCATTCGGGCAGCGGAGGCTGAGCACCGAGGCCTAGAAAGCCCAGAGAAGCGGCCGTCAGGATAATCCCCGCCATGTTGAGCGTCAGTCGCACGATGACCGAGGGGATGCACATCGGAGCGATGTAGAAGAACAGGATGCGCAGCGGCGACGCGCCGTAAAGGCGGGCGGCGGCCACGTAATCGGCATTGCGCACCACCAGCGCCTCGGCGCGGGCAAGACGCGCGATCGGCGGCCAGGCGGTGAGCGAGATCGCGATGATGGCCGTGCCGAGCCCGGCGCCGAGTGCGGCGGCGAAGGCAAGCGCCAGGATCAACGAGGGAAAGGAGAGAACGATATCGGTGGCGCGCATGAGAAACGCATCCGTCCTGCCCCCGAAGAACCCGGCGACAACTCCGATGATGAGCCCGATCGGACCGACGATGATCGAGACAGAAAGCACGGTCTGGATGGTGATGCGGGTTCCGTAGACAAGCCGGCTGAAGATATCACGGCCGAACTCGTCGGTTCCGGCCAAATGCGCGAGGCTCGGGGGTTGCAGCGCGTCACTCAGCACTTGCCGGACGGGATCATAGGGCGCGATCACCGGCGCGAAGACCGCGACCAGTACGAGCAGAGCGAGAATGATGAAACCCGCCATCCCGAGCGGCTCGTCCCCGAGCTTGCGGATCACGCGCGCTGAGCCGCTCAGCATCCGTTGGACAAGACCGGGCGGCTGGATGGCGCTGGTGTCGTGAAGGGTGTCGGTCATCGTGCGACCTCCCGTGTGCGCGGATCGAGCAGCGCATAGGCGATGTCGGCCGCGAAGTTCAGAAACATGAAGATGAAACCAATGATGATCGTGCTTGCCAGAATGGCGTTCATGTCGCCGATCATCAGCGCGTTGGTCATGTACTGGCCGATGCCCGGCCAGGAGAACACGATCTCGGTGATGACCGCTCCCTCCAGCAGATTGCCGTAGGAAATGGCGAGCACGGTAATGAGCTGCACGGCGATATTCGGCAGCACATGGCTGACGACCGTTCGCGCCGGCCCGACACCTTTCGCGCGCGCGGCGATCACATAATCCTGGTTCAGCTGTTCCAGCGTGAAGCTGCGCGTCATCCGGGTGATATAGGCCATCGCCATATAGGCGAGGATCGCCGCCGGCAGGATGATATGCGAAAGCGCATTCCAGAAGATTTCCGGTTCACCTTCGAGAAGGCTGTCTACGAGCATGAGGCCGGTCGTCGGCTCGATGATGCCTTCATAGAAGACGTCCACCCTGCCCGGACCGCCCACCAGCGAAAGCCAGGCATAGAAGACGACGAGGCCGACGATCCCGAACCAGAAGACCGGGATGGAATGGCCGATCAACGCGAAAACGCGGGCGAACTTGTCGATGAAGCTATCCCGGAAGAGAGCCGCGACCAGACCAAGCGGAACCCCCACGACCGTCGAGATGATGATCGCCAGCGTTGCCAGTTCCAAGGTTGCCGGAAAGGCCTGCGCCAGATCGCGAGCCACCGGATTTCCCGTGAGGATGGCGGTACCGAGATCGCCGTGCAGCAGGCCTTTCAGATATATGAAGAACTGCTGGTAGAGCGGCAGGTCGAGACCCAGTCTCGCGCGCATCGCTTCGTAGGCGGCCGGGTCGGCGAGCTCCCCGACGATCGCGCCGACCGGGTCCGTCGGCATGACCCGGCCGATCACGAAGGTGACGCATAACAGGATGAACAGACTGACGGCGAAATGCACGAGACGTCGCGTCAACCCGCCTAGGGATAGTTCCTTCATGATCGGCTGCCCGTCGCTGTTCAATCAGTCTTGGTTACGCCTTCGAGGCGGGTCGTTTGGCTTGGATGCCCGACATAATCCTGCACCCGCTTGCTGACGACGATCGGCTCGAAGCGTTCGAAAAGCGGCAGGACGGCCGGCTTCTGCGCCACGAACATTTCCTGCATCTGCACGTAGATCTCGCCGCGCTTCTTGGAATCCGGCTCCAGGGAGGCCTTGGCGGTCAGTGCGGTCAGCTCCGGAATGTCCCAGGCCGAGCGCCATACGAAATTGCCGGCATTGTTGGCTTCCCGCGAGTTATCGGGATTGCTGGAGAACTGCTCCATCGAGCCCAGCACGTTCGGCATGTAGGCACCGGTCTGCGGAATGAGGAGATCGAAGTCGCGAGCCCGATGGGCCGCGATGATATCCGAGCCGTTGCCCTGCTGGATGTTCACGGTAATGCCGATCTGGCCGAGCGAAGCCTGAATGGCGGTTGCCAGGTCGATGCGTGGCGTTTGGGCGATCGTCTTCAAGGTCAGAGTGAAGCCGTCCTTGTAACCGGCTTCGGCCAATAGCGCTTTTGCCTTTTCAACATCCAGCTGCCAATCGGGACTGGGTATGGCGTATTCAAAATTCTCGGGCACCGGGACCGTGCGCGCGCGGCCATATGGCCCCATGATGGCCTTTTCCATACCCTTGTAGTCGATGCCGTAGGCGATCGCCTCGCGAACCTTCGGGTTCGAAAGCGGCTCCTTGCCGGCATTCATCGACAGCACGTAGAAGCCCCCGGTCGGCACCCGCTGGATTTCGAAACCTTCCTTGCCATTGAAGGTGGCGAGATCGGAAGCGCTCAGCGCACTGGCTATATCGACATCGCCACGCTCGAGCATCAGCCGCTCCACCTGGCTTTCCGGCACGTGACGAACCACGACGCGCCGCATTTTCGGTTCGCCGCCCACGTAGTTTTCATTCGCCTCAAGGATGACTATTTCGTTCGGCGTCCAGCGGTTCAGCGTGAACGGGCCGGAGCCTGCGGAATTGGTGCGCAACCAGCCATTTCCCCAATCGCCATTCGATTCGTGCGACTTGACCTCCTCGCTATCAACGACACTCGCAATCACCATTGCCAGCCGGTAGAGCAGGAGTTCGGACGTGGTTTCCCCGGAAAGATCGATCCGAACCGTTTTCTCGTCCGGCGCCGTCACGAGCTTTTCCACATTGCCGGCATTGTAGCCGACCCGCTTGAGGTTGGCGGCGGAGGCTTGATCCATCTTCAGCAGGCGAGTGATCGAATAGACGACGTCCGCGGAGGTCACCGGATTGCCGGAGGCAAATTCAGCCTCCCGCAGATGGAAGGTGATGCCCTTGTCGTCGATCTCCCAGCTCTCGGCAAGCTGAGGAGAAACCTTGCCGGAACTGTCGACGGAGATCAGCCGATCGTAGAGGTTGGCCATGATTTCATTGGCCTTTGCCTCCGTTGCCTGGTGGGGATCCAGCGACAAAACCTGCGCAAGCGAGGTGGCGATGACGAGCTGGTTGGCAGGCGTTTTGGCAAAGGCGGCGGGTGAAGCGAGCGTCAACGCGCCGACCACAGCGCCAACGAGAAGCCGGGTACAAAAATGCTTCATGATGTCCTCCCTGATCATCTGTCAGATAATATCTTTATCCTAATGTCATAATACGATTATCGAAGTTGATGATGAATGACAAGTGCCGCCGCACGATCGGAAAAAGCCAATGAATTACGGCAATTAGTTGACGAACAGCGCTATCGCAACAATAGGTTGGGGCACAGCCGCACTACCAATTGACAATGCGGTATCACCTCAGAATTCCGCAAGCGCTCTCGACATATTCCGGGAGTCATATTATGTCATGGAACATCAGAATGATATTCGGGAGGCTTTCTTGTATCTGGGAACGCAGGTGACGGTTCGCGACGATGACGATTACAAGGTCTTCGCGCAGCTTGGAGTGAAGAATATCTCGGCCGATCCGCCGGGAGCCCCGGCAAGCTGGACGCTTGAGGATCTGGAACGCCATCGCGAAAAGGTAGAGAGCTTCGGCATCGTGCTGGATATGATCCAGCTTCCCCTACCTTCACAACCGATCGAGAAGGCGTCCTATCCCGACATCCTGTTGGCCGGACCTGATCGCGACCGCCAGATCGACGCGGTCTGCCGGCTGATCGAAAATTGCGCCAAGGCGGGCATCCCGGCGGCGAAATACAACCTCAACCTGATCGGCATTCCCCGCACCGAACTGGAGCCGGGCCGCGGAGGCTCTCTGAACGAAGCCTTCCGGTGGGACAAGGCCGATCAGCAGGCCGCCCCCGGCCTGGCCGGCACGCTCTCCGAAGACGAGAACTGGGAGCGCATCGACTATTTCCTTGAACGGGTCGTTCCGGTTGCGGAGAGCAACCGCGTGCGCCTCGCCTGCCATCCGCACGATCCCTATACGCCGCCGGGCTACCGGGGCGTTACCCGCGTACTCGGCACCGTGGAAGGCCTCAAAAAGTTCGTGATGATGCGCGAAAGCCCCTATCACGGGCTGAATTTCTGCCAGGGCTCGATCGGCGAGATGCTCGACAATCCGCACGAGGAAATCGATGACATCATCCGCTGGTTCGGCACGCGCGGCAAAATCTTCAACCTTCACTTCCGCAATATCAGCGGCGGAARGTTATCCTTCATGGAAACATTCCCCGACGAGGGCGATATGGACATGATCCGCTCGCTGAAGATCTATCAAGAGGTCGGCTACAAATACATGGTGATGCCGGACCACGTGCCGCGCATCAGCGGAAGAGACCCCACGGGCGTCGCCTTCGCCTACTGCTACGGCTACATCGCGGCGGTTCTTGAAGCGCTTGAGGCCGGACATCTCTGACAGCCATCACGGCGACAGATGTCGGTTTCGGACAGCAGGGGTTTTCAGATGGAACCAAACACTCTCAAAAAGGCAGTCGGCGCCGGCCTCCTTTCATTTCCGGTTACGCATTTCGACAGCAATCTCGCATTCAATGAAACAGCCTATCGTGAGCATGTGGGATGGCTGGCGGGCTATGATGCCAGCGTGCTTTTTGCCGCAGGCGGCACCGGGGAATTCTTCTCGCTCAATCCTTCGGAAATTCCGGCCGTCATAAGCGCCGCCAAGGCATCGGCGGGCAAGACCCCGATCGTTTCGGGGGCCGGTTACGGGACCTCGCTTGCGATCGAGATCGCGAGATCGGCGGAAAAGGCCGGCGCGGACGGCCTGCTTCTCTTGCCGCCCTATCTCATGTTCGCCGAACAGGAGGGGTTGGTCGCACATGTGAAGGCGGTCTGCCGATCCGTCGGCATCGGCGTCATCGTTTATAATCGCGACAATGCCGTTCTTTCGGCCGACAGCCTGGCAAGACTTTGCGACGAGTGCCCCAATCTCATCGGCTTCAAGGATGGTGTCGGAGATGTCGATCGCGTCATCGAGATCACCACCAAGCTGGAAGATCGACTCGTCTATGTGGGTGGCATGCCGACCCATGAAGTGTTCGCCCAGGCTTATTTCGCCGCCGGCGTGACGACCTATTCCTCCGCCGTCTTCAACTTCGTGCCCGCCCTCGCCCAGCGTTTCTATCGGGCTTTGCGGTCCGGTGATCAGCCTGTGGTAGATCAGATCCTGAAGGATTTCTTCTTCCCCTTCGTGGCCTTGCGAAATCGCAAACGGGGCTACGCCGTCTCGATCATCAAGGCAGGCCTGAAGGTGCTTGGACGAGACCCTGGGCCGGTGCGGCCGCCACTCACCGACCTCACGGCAGAGGAACTGAAACTTTTGGAGAAAATTCTCGACGCCAACGACGCGATCCGGACCGCTGCTTGACGCTCAAGGCCGTCGGCTTCAGCAACAATGACCGTAAATGCGCAGAGCACATCGAGCTCTGCGCTTTTGCATCCTACCAGTTCGTCACCGAACCGTCCCTGCGCTTCAGATGCGGCGCTTCCCAAAACTCGAAGCTTTGTCTGGCGATCAACTCCTCGTTGACTTCGACGCCAAGGCCGGGAGCATCGGAGACTGGATAATAGGCGCCCTCAAGCCGCGGCTGAACCGGGAAGAAGTCCGAATTGTCGAAGCCGAGATGCGTTTCCGCGGGGCTCGCGCGTGTCTCGAGCCAGGAAAAATTAGGCACCGCGGCCGAAAAGTGGATCGTTGCGGCGGTACAGACTGGTCCAAGCGGGTTGTGCGGCATCATATCGACGTAATGCGTCTCGCTCCACGCGGCGACCTTCATCGACTCCGTCAACCCGCCGACATTGCAGACGTCGAGCCGATTGAACTGATGGATGTCGCGTTCGATATAGGGCTGGAACTGCCATTTCGAGGCGAATTCCTCGCCGATTGCGAACGGTATGTCCGTGAGCCGGCGAAGTGCCTCGTAAGCGCCCGGAGACTCATCCCGGATCGGTTCTTCGAGGAAGTCCAGCGTGCCGGAAGGCATCTTTTGGCAGAAGCTCGCGGCTTCCGCCACCGTCAGGCGGTGATGATAGTCGATGCCGAGCACGACATCCTCGCCCAATGCCTCGCGGGCTTTCACGCACCACTTGGCGGTTGTCGCAATGTGTTCGCGGGGTTCGTAGATTTCCTTGTTCTCATGACCGGAGGGCGACAGACGCATGGCCGTCCAGCCGTGTTCGACCAGCATCTGCGCCTGTTCGACCATTGCTGGGCCGGGTTCGGCGAAAGTTGTTGCGAAAGTCGGGATGCGGTCACGGTGCTTGCCGCCAAGCAGTTCGTAGACCGGCACGCCGAGCGCCTTGCCCTTGATATCGTGAAGCGCAATATCAATCGCCGAGATCGCCGCCTGCAGCACCCGCCCGCCTTCGAAATACTGGCTACGATACATTTCCTGCCATAGCGACCCGGACTTGAAGGGATCGCGCCCACGCAGGAATTCCGCATAATGCTCGAGGACGCCGATTACGGCCTTTTCGCGGCCGGAGAGGCCGCTTTCGCCCCAGCCGAAAATACCTTCATCCGTTTCGATCTTTACCAGAAGCTGGTTCCGAATGCCGACTTTGACCGCATAAGTCTTGATCGCCGTGATTTTCATGTCGTCCTCGTTTCACCAGTGCCACAGCGTGCCGTCTTCGAGACGGTTCACCGGCAGATAGGCGCGCTGGTAGGGATATTTTTCCGCAAGCTTTTCATCGATATCGACGCCRTGGCCGATCGCCTCGCCGGGATGCAGATAGCCGTCTGAAAGGCTCCAGGCGCTCGGGAAGACTTCGAGTATCTGCGGCAGGTAGCCGGAATATTCCTGGATACCGAAATTCGGAGCCCAGAGATCGAGATGCAGGTTGGCACCGAGGCAGATGGGCGACATGTCCATCGCGCCGTGGCAGGCGGCACGGACATTGTAGACGCCCGCGAAATCCATGACCCGGCGAAGCGCGGTTACCCCGCCCGCATGCACGGTGGTCATGCGGATGTAATCGATCAGCTGCTCTTCGATCAGCAGCCGTGCGTCCCAGATCGTGTTGAAGACTTCGCCGACCGCAAGCGGCGTCGTGGTATGCTGGCGGATCAGGCGGAAACTCTCCTGATGCTCGGCGGCGACCGTGTCCTCCAGCCAGAAGAGACGGGCGAATTCGAGGTCCTTGCCGAGACGCGCCGCCTCGATCGGCGTCAGGCGATGGTGGGTATCGTGCAATAGCTCGATATCCCAACCATGAGCCTCGCGTACCGTCTTAAAAAGTTCCGGTATGTGACGGAGATATTTGGAAGTTGACCAGATTTCCTCGTGCGGAAAGGCGTCGTCCTCGGCATTGTTCGTTACCGATTTCGCACCCGTGCCGTAGACATCCGCAAGACCTGGAATGCCCACCTGCACCCGGATGGCCCTATAGCCCTCCTCCTTGCGCCGCCCGACCGCTTCCACGGCTTCCGCAATATCGCGACCCTGCGCATGGGTGTAGCACAGCACCTTCTCGCGACTGGCGCCCCCGAGAAGCTGGTAAAGCGGCATGTTCGCGACCTTGGCCTTGATATCCCAGAGTGCGGTATCGACGCCGGCGATCGCCGCCATGGTCACCGGGCCTCTGCGCCAGTAGGCTCCCTTGTAGAAATACTGCCAGATATCTTCGATCCGAGAGGGGTCGCGGCCGATCAACAGCGGGGCCAGATGATCCTGCAGATAGGCGACGACGGCCTTTTCGCGGCCGTTCAGCGTCGCGTCGCCCACCCCTGTCAGTCCCTCGTCGGTGAATATCTTGACGGTGACGAAATTGCGTCCCGGCGAGCAGACGATGATTTTAACATCGGTAATTTTCATGACTTATCCATTGGCTGAAACTGTGCCCGAGGGCTTGACTGCGGGTTCGTAACGGAACCGGTTGTGGATACGCCGGTTGCGTGGATCGGGATGAGGGATGGCGGAAAGAAGCGCGCGCGTGTAGTCGTGCGAAGGATCGTTGACGACCCGATCCGTCTCCCCGGCCTCGACGATCCGGCCGCGATACATGACAGCGACGCGATCGCACATGTAGCGGATCACGGACATGTCGTGCGAGATGAAGACATAGGAGAGGCCCAGTTCGTCCTGGAGCTGCATCATAAGGTCAAGCATCTGCGAGCGAAGCGACACGTCGAGCGCCGATGTCGCCTCGTCTGCGACGATCAGCCTCGGATTGACCGCAATGGCGCGGGCAATTCCTATGCGCTGACGCTGGCCGCCGGAAAAGGCATGCGGATAGCGCTCGCGCCAGGCGGGCTCCAACCCCACCTGACGCATGAGATGGGTAACGCGATCGTCGAGTTCGTTTGCCTTCATACCGGCAAGCTTCAGAGGTTCGGCTATAATTTGGCCCACTGTCTTGSGCGGGCTGAGCGAGCCGACCGGGTCCTGAAAGATCATCCGGACCTCGCGCCGGACGTCCTTCAAGGTGGCATTGTCCGCGGTGCGGATATCCAGCGTTTTGCCATCCGCGCGGCGGTAATCGATCGTGCCGGCCTGGGGATCGTAGATGCGCAGGAGGCATCGCCCCATCGTCGTCTTGCCTGAACCGGATTCGCCGACGATGCCGAGCGTTTCGCCTGGCCGGACGACGAGCGATACATCATCGACCGCCTTGAGCCCCGACGCGAAAGTCAGCGACAGATTCCTCACCTCCAGGAGAGGTGGTGTCTCGCTCGGCATCTCCGCCCGCCGGACACGAACTTCAGCCTTCTTCTCCAGCTTGACGACGGAGCCGATCAGCCGACGCGTATAATCGTCCTGCGGCGCATGGAAGATCTGGTCGACCGGGCCCTTCTCCATGACCTTGCCGCGATACATGACCAGCACCTCGTCGGCGATCTCGGCGACGACGCCCATATCGTGGGTGATGAAGAGCACGGCCATGCCGTGGCTCCGCTGCAGCTTCTTGATGAGGTCGAGGATTTCCGCCTGGGTCGTCACGTCGAGCGCGGTCGTCGGTTCATCCGCGATCAGCACGGACGGATTGCAGGCCAGCGCCATGGCGATCATCACGCGCTGGCGCATGCCGCCGGAGAATTCGAACGTGTAACGGTCGATCGCCGTTTCAGGACGGGGGATTTCGACTTGCCGCAGGAGTTCGACCACGCGTTCCCGTTGCGCGTTGCCGCGGATGCCGAAATGGATACGCAGAGCCTCGCCGATCTGGGTGCCGATGCGATGAACCGGCGACAACGAACTCATCGGCTCCTGGAAAATCATGGCGATCTCCTTGCCGCGAATGCCGCGAATGTCCCTTCCCCGTGGATCGAGCTTGGCGAGATCAGTCATGGAGCCGTCGGCGCGCGTCAGCAGGATAGAACCGCCTTCGATGCGGCCCGGCTTGTCGACGATCTGCAGGATCGAACGGGCTGTGACCGACTTGCCGGAGCCGGACTCCCCGACGACGCAGAGCGTCTTGCCTCGTTGCAGACCGAAGGAGACGCCGTCGACGGCCTTGAACACACCGGTACGGGTTGGGAAATAGGTCCTGAGGTCCTCGACCTTCAGAATCGTGTCGCCGGAGGGGTTCGAAGTCATGGTCATGAAACGGCCTCGTAGGGGTCTGCGGCATCGCGCAGGCCATCACCCAGGAAATTCAGTGCAAGGACCGAAATCACGATCGCGGCGGCCGGCGTGAAGAGCAGCCACGGCGCCTGCGCGACCGCACGGATGTTCTGCGCCTCCTGCAGCAGCACGCCCCAGGAGATGATCGGTGGCTGCAGGCCGATGCCGAGGAAGGAAAGCGCGGTCTCGGCAAGGATCATCGATGGGATCGCGAGCGTTAGCGTCGCGATGATATGGCTCATGAAGGACGGCACGAGATGATTGAAGATGATGCCGATCTCGCTCATGCCGTCGAGACGCGCGGCTATGACGAAATCCTCGCTGCGGAGCGACAGGAACTTGCCGCGCACTTCGCGGGCAAGGCTCGTCCAGCCGATCAGGGAAACGATCAGCGTAATGACGAAATACGTCCTGAGCGGCGGCCAGCCGACGGGGATCGCAGCCGCAAGGCCCATCCACAGCGGAATGGTGGGGATCGAGCGGAGAAGTTCGATGACGCGCTGGATCACCAGATCCACCCAGCCGCCGAAGAAGCCGGAAACGCCGCCGATCGTCACGCCGAGGATCAAGCTCATGAAGACGCCGACGAGCCCGATGGAGAGCGAGATCTTGGCGCCGTGCACGAYACGCGAGAATATATCGCGGCCGAGCCGGTCCGCGCCGAAGATATACATGCTGTCGCCGGGCTTCGGGTCGATCATCCCGAAGAGTTTGGTCTCCATCGGAATGAACCCCAGCAGATGATAGGGCTGCGGAGCCTTGACGAAGAAGCCGACTGGAACCGGCCTCGTCGGATCGGGCGTGAACTCACGGCGCATGGATTCGGTGTTCAGCGTCATCCTGAGCTGGCTGACATGAGGCCGGAACGCCCCATCATGGATGAGGGAGAGCCCCTGTGGCGGCGCATAGGTGAAGCGCGCATTGGTGGCGTTCGGATCGAAGGGGGCAATGAAGTCCGCAAAGGCCGCGACCAGATACATGAAGATGATCACGACCAGGCTGACGAGCGCGATTTTGTGCTTCTTGAACTTGAGCCAGAAAAGGCGCCATTGGCCGGCGGCAGCAATATCCTTGCCCGCAAGGTCGAACGAGGGGCCGGTCTCCGGCGGAAGATGCGTGATGTCTGTCATTGAAACCGTATCCGCGGGTCGGTGATGGCGAGCAGGATGTCCGAAATCAGCGTGCCGATGATCGTGAGCACCGAGATCAGGAGAATGAGCGAGCCGGCGAGATACATGTCCTGGGCAAGCAGGGCGCGCAGGAGCAGCGGTCCGGTCGTGGGCAGGCTCATGACCACCGAGACGATGATCTCGCCCGAGATGACGGCCGGCAGGATCCAGCCGAGCGTCGAGATCAACGGATTAAGGGCAAGCCGCACGGGATAGCGGATCAAGAGTTCGAATTCCGACATGCCTTTTGCCCGCGCCGTCGTGACATACGGTCTCGACAATTCGTCGAGCAGGTTGGCGCGCATGATGCGAACGAGCGCTGCCAGGGAGCCGAGGCCGATGACGATGACCGGCAACCAGACATGCTGGGCAAAATCCATGAGCTTGCCGAAGCTCCATGGCGCATCGACGTAGGCTGGCGAGAAAAGCCCGCCCACGCTTTGGCCGAACCAGGCGGACATGATGTACATGGCCGAAAGCGCCATCAGGAAATCGGGAATGGCCAGGAAGAAGAAGGCGAGGAAGGTCGCGGTATAGTCGGAGATCGAATACTGCCGTACCGCCGACAGGATGCCGATCGGGATCGCGATCGCCCAGACGAAGCAAAGCGTGAGCACGGAAAGCAGGAGCGAAAACCCGAGCCGGTTCCAAATGAGTTCCGTCACCGGTCTGCCGAGCTCGAAGGATATGCCGAAGTCGCCACGCGTCACGATTCCCGCGATCCATTTGTAATATTGGAAATAGATCGGCTGATCGAGGCCGTAGCGCTCCCGCATGGCCGCGACCGTACCGGCCTCCACCGCCCCGCCCTGGCTCGCCCAATCCGCCATCAGCGTCGTGAGATAGTCACCTGGCGGAAGCTGGATGATGATGAAGGCGATGATGGAGACGGCGACCAGCGTCGGGATCGCGAACACCAGCCGCTTGATGATGAAACGAAGCATGATTTCAGACCGTTCGACTGGATCGAAGGGGCAGCCGGCGATGGCAGGAGCACCACCGCCGGCCTCGGGAGGAGGCGATCAATTCGCCTTGTCGAAGTACCACTGGGTCAGGGTCGGCGCGGGATGCCAGAGATTGCCGGTGATCGGGATGCCGTCTACGACGTTCTTCAGGTTCTTCGACACCATCATGTATTTCGGCATGGGCCGCGAAATACCGATATTGAGGAAGTTGTCGGCTGAAAGGTTCAGGAAGTCCTTCATCTTCTCGCGGCGATCATCGTCGGTGACGGCGGCATTGACCTCGTCATAGGCCGCCATCAGCGCCTTGACTTCCGCCGGCGGCTCCTCCCCGGTCGAATGATCGGAGTACCACTCGCTCCATTTCATCGCAAAGAAGATGTCGGCCTTTTGGAAGGGCATGTAGCAGCGCGGATCGRTGTAAACCTCCGACAACCCGCCGACGCAGTTCCAGATATAGGCGTCCTGCTCGTTTGCCGCCCACATGGTGTTGAGCCGGGCGCGATCGGTGGTGCGAAGCTGGATGTCGATGCCGACATCCTTGGCATATTGCTGCACCATCTGCATGACGTCCGGATAGGAGAGACCGAAAACATCCGCGACCATGAAGTTGATGGTGAAGCGCTTGCCTGTTTTATCGAGACGGAAGCCTGCCGCATCCTTGTTCGGCAGGATCTTATCGAGCATTTCGTTTGATAGTTCGGGATTGAACTCGGTGTATTGCGTCGCCTCGCGCTCATTGAAGAGCTCGTGCTCGGGCTGAACCGCGACCTGGGCGGGAGCGCCCTGGCCCACATAGACGAGATCGATGATTTCTTGCCGATTGATCGCGTGGCTCAGCGCAATACGGAAATCCTTGTTCTGGAAGATCTTGCGCTTCAGCGGATCGGTGGAGTTCAGGTTGAGCAGGATGACGGCGTCGTTCGCCGGCAAATCCTTCACGTCCACGAAGCGGTAATTCCCCGTTTCCTGTCCGTCGAAAAGGACGGACTTGAAAGTGGAGTTGTTGATGTGGCGGAAGGCGAAATCGAATTCACCGGAAGTCATCTTCAAGGCCATGAGCTGAGGGTCGTCGAGCTTTGCCCAGGTGATACCATCGATATAGGGAAGCTGGTTACCATCCGGGTCGACCTTCCAGTAATAAGGATTGCGTGTCGCTACCACGCGATCGCTGTCGGCATAGGGAACCGTCAGGACCCACGGATTGAGCGTCGGCAATTCGAGATTCTGCCAGAAAGGCGGCTGAAACGTCAGCGAGACCTTGGAATTGAAGAGCGCCACCCAGTCGCCCGCCGCCGGATTGGCCTTGAGCAGGTCCGGAATGCCGTCCTTGTTGTACTTCTCATGAAACTGGCTGAGATAGTGCTTGGGATAGATGACGGGCAGATGGCCCTGGCCATAGGCAAGTTGCTGCAGGAACAACCCATAGGGCGAGTCGAATTTGAACTCGACCGTAAGATCGTCGATCTTGCGAACCGTCACCGGCTTGCCAGCAACCGTGAACGTCGGGTTCTTGGCGGGCGACAGGGCATCGTTCATGAATACGTCGTCGTACCAGAACATGATGTCGTCGGCGGTGAAGGGATTGCCGTCACTCCACCTCAAACCCTTGCGGAGCTTGAACGTGTATGTGGTCGCGTCCTCCGATGCGGTGAACTCCTCGGCCAGTGACGGAACGACCTTCTTCCATTCAGGGTCCCAGCGCACCAGCAATTCATTGGCGATCGTGCGGGTCAGATTATAGTGGTCTCCATTGGCCAGGATCGTGGTTCGCAGCGTGCCGCCATATTTGCCGACGCCATCGATCATCGTCTCCACATAGGGCTGCTCCGGAAGGCGCTCGGAAACGGCGGGCAGCTTGCCGGCCTTGACCTCTTCTTCGAGCATCGGCGCCTGCTTGAAATCCATCGCTGAGGCCGGAGCCATCGAACTAAGAACGAGCGTCCCCAACAGGCCTGACGACATGACAAGGCCGCGCAGCTTCCGCTGATAAAGCATCTTCTCTCCTCCTCTTGGCCAACCCTCTCCGCCGGCCTGCTCCCCAAGGCCGTTGCGACCCAAGATGGACAAAAGTTTTCAGATCGTACATTATTTGTCAATGAGAATGTACGAAGCGGCTTATTTCACCTTTGCAACCGAGAAGAAAGTGCATTAAAAGCAAGCACATGAGCACGATCACCAGCATTCACGATGCGAGCTCCGAGGGCGATGATTCCATGGAGGACGGCGGCGCCTCCATCTACGAGCGACTGCGCGACGACATCATCCACGGACGGGTCAAAGCCAATGAACGGCTGAAAGTGGCCGATCTGGCAAACCGCATGGGCACGTCCACCAATCCGGTCAGGGAGGCTCTGCAGCAGCTTCGCGGCGAGGGTTTCGTCATCATGACGCCGAACCGCGGCGCGCGCGTTCGACCCATCGATGAGGACTTTGTGCGCGATATCTGCGAGATCGAGGTGCTGATCGAGCCGGCGTTGACCCGCTGGTTCGTCGGGATCGTCACCAACGAGGAAATCGAGGAGCTGGAGCAGATCCAGGCAGAGATCGAAGGGCTCAATTTCGCGGATGAGATGACGCATTCCAATCTGGACCTGCGGTTCCACAAACTGATGTACGATCGCCACTACAACCGGCATGCCGTCGACCTATGGATGCGGCACCGTCATATCCTGTGGGCGATCAGCCGCCGTTTTCCAACATCGTTAAGCAGGCAGTCGAACGTGCTGGACGAACATCGCGAATTGCTCGACTGCATCAAGGCCCAGGACGCGGATGGTGCCGCCCGCGTGATCGGGCGGCACGTCGAAGGATCGGGCCGCCACATCATAGAGCGAATGCGTCTGGCGCGGCACACCGCTCCATAAGCTGGCTTTGCGAAGCTCCAATACCGAAGTTTGGTGCCAGACGACGCAACGCCCGCCGGCCGCCGGTTTGATGAGGGTCTGAGAGATTTCGCGTGATCCGAATACCGGAAAGGGATGTGGCGGCAGCGCGAAGTAAAGCGGAAACAGGCGGATGGCTAGAAACTGGGGTGTCACACTGGTGCGGCTCACAAAGTATACCTATCTCCTGCAAAATCTCGGGAGATCCCTTTGTCAGAATTCATCAGCTACCTTTTCGCCATCTTTGTTGTAACGCCGCTTCAGGCTGAGATTTCGGAACGTCTTCAGGGCATCCCATCTGCGGACATTGCTGCGGCTGGTAGGGCTTGCATAACGTCGGAAGGACCGAACTTGCTACAGCGTGCGCAGGAGAACTGGGGATGGGCGGCAGCTAATGGCCTGGGTGTCGCGACCGGCCTAGTCGATCCGGTGATGCTGCTGCCCCAGGGTAACGAGAATTGTCGCCGGGTGGTGCAGGTTCTGACCGCCCGCGAAGCGGATGCCTAGGTGGCAAAGCATCGAACTCCGCTCCCGAGTGCGTGCGGTGTTCCTCATGCCGTCATCTAATGGCAGTTTTCTGTTCTGGAAACCCTTCGCCGGGTCAAGTTAATGCGGCCAAGAGCGCCGTTGCGCTCACCTGGCTCATCAGCAGGATCGGGCGGATCAACTCCGCGGCGACAGCCAGACAGCGCGTCGCCTAGTGCGGCGGGTTGATGACGCTGCTCTTCGTATCAACCTGCGGGATCGGTCATCCACGCGGAAACGGCGAAAGCCAGGCCGCATACCACTGCCGTGGAAACCAGAACGCTGGCAAACGCTTGCAGGCCTGAAGTGGTCATCGGACAAATATAGCCAACGCTTTTTACCCGTTCAACGCAGCCGTCAATGCACTGGCCGGGGAGTCTAAGCTGGAAGTCCCTGGATCGGATCGCCTGAAAATACGCCAGATAGAGATAGCGCATTCTCGCCGATTTGCCTTTCTACCGGTATGGCGGATCGCCCGCGGCGGCCATGAGAGGCGGGAATCAATTGTCCGGAATCAGGCCATGTGCCAACCTATCCTCCGAACGTTTCAGAGGAGGTGGTATAATGTTGCGTAAGATTTTGCCTTTGGTTGCAATCGCGGCGCTTGGGTTATTCATTCCTGGCGCTGCAAATGCCGGGCAGGTGGCACTCACATCGAGTGCGAGCGTCAAGAATGACCTCAACTATCTTTTGTATACGCCGGATGGATACGAGACATCCACGGAGCCCTATCCTCTCGTCATATGGCTCCATGGAGGGGATCAGGGCGGAAGTGATATTGAGAAGGTCAAATCGAGCGGGATCCCAAAACTGATCGAAGACGGAAAGCAATTTCCATTTCTCGTCTTTTCTCCCCAAAACCCGAGCGAGGAACTGCTTTATCCAATCGAGAAAGTGGAATCTGCGCTGGAGGAAGTAATCTCGAAATACCGCGTTGATCGTTCGCGCATCTATGTGGTCGGTTTCAGTCGCGGCGGTTTCGGCGCCTGGGCCATGGCTGAACAGTTTCCGGAGAAGTTCGCCGCCATCGTGCCGATCGCCGGCGGTGGCAATCGGCACTACCTGAATAGAACGAATGAGAAGGCTGCGTTCTGGGTCTTTCATGGCTCAAACGATGATGTAATCCCCTTATCGGATTCGGTTGTGCTTTATGAGCGGCTAAAAGCTCTGAAGCGCAACGCTCGGCTGACTGTACTGGAAGGTGTCGACCATTCGGGCGTCGAGTGGGCGGCCTTGAATGATGCTGAACTATGGGAGTGGCTGTTGCAGCAGCGGCTTGAGGTTGCGCCTCAATAGGAGAAGGATTGCGCTTGCGCTTTCGTCACATAATTTGGCTTCGACTTGTTTAGGACGCAATTGCATCCTATAGCTGGTCCATCGGCATTGCTGATGAGCGCTGAATGAATTCGCCGCTCGCAATCGCCGCCGTCGCTTCAGACTTTTGACCACGGATGTACTGGCAGGACAGATAGCGATGATGAGGAAGGTCGGTGCGATTTCGCCCCGGCCTTTTTTGTTGCGGGGCTACGCGGGTTTTGCCGAGCTGCCTTGTTCCTTCACGGCCGCGTTTACAAAGTCGATCGCGTCGGCCACTGTGACTAGGTTTTCCGCGACATCGTTTTGAACCTCGATTCCGAACTCTTCCTCGATCACGATAACGATCTGAGCGATCTCGAGTGAATCTGCACCGAGGTCATCGGCCAAACGAGCGTTATCGATTACTTCTTCGGGACTGACCCCAAGCTGGTCGGCGATGATGCTTTTGATCCGGTTAGCCGTCGTGATGTCAATATCCGCCATTGTGGCCCTCTTGGTTCAAGGAGCGCGCACTTAATCTTTTGATCGGTGCTGATCGAGACTATTTCGGCTGATAGCGGCAATTATGTGTATCGGGGATCGCCTTCCCTCGCTTGCCCTACCCGCGAACTAAGGTTCACGGGCCTAGCTCTCTCCGCCTGGAGTAAAGCGAGCAACCAGCATGTGCCGGTCACCGGGATAGGTGAAACGTACGAAGGTGACGGGCCCGCTGCTGCTCCAGGTACGTCGTTCGATGACAAGGCAGGCGGCATGGCGGGGGATCGCAAGCGCCGCAGCGGCGTCTGACCCGGCCGAAACGGACGAAATACGATGTTCGGCGGCACTCCAGGGCACACGGCTGATCAGCCAGGCGCCGGGCGCAACTCGTGAAAAATCCTCGCCATCCGCTTCCGCCACCTCGGACAGATTGATGAGCCTCTGCTCAAGACAGAATGGGCGGTCGCCAGCATTGTGGATACAGGTGAGATCGAGYAGGGGCTTGCCTTCCGGCAGATCCAGATGCGCCCGGTCCGCCGGTCCGGCATTCCGCACCGTCCGGCTCTCCAGCCTGAAGGAATAGGCAAGCCGAAGCGACCGCACCTCGGTCTCGATGTCGTGGATCTCGAGCACGGCGGCCTGCGCCGCTGGCTGGGCGACGAAGCTGCCGGATTTCCTGCGGCGTTCGATAAGACCGCTCCTGGCAAGCTGCGTCAGCACCTTGTTCGCCGTCATGCGAGAACAGCCATATTGCGCGGCGAGGTCCACCTCGAACGGCAGCCGGTAGCCCGGGGGCCACTCCCCGGATACGATCCTGCCTTCCAGATCGCTCAGGATTCGCTGATGCAGCGTTGCGTCCTTCRCCCCCGTCATAGCGACAGAAGTTCCTTCATCGTGGCCTGGAACCGCCGGTTGATCGCGTCGCGGCGGATATGTCGGCCGTTCTCCACCTGCTTGCGACCGAGCGCCCAGACGCAGTCGACCGCAACCCCGCCGGCGAATACCCAATGATCGAGGATCTGGGCTGGAGGGAGATAGGGAACCTCATCAAGATCGAGCGATACGATGTCAGCAAAATTGCCCTGCGCCAAGCCGGTCGGTGTCCCAAGCGCCAGACCGCCGCCCAGCAGCGCCCCTTCGAACAACAACGCACCGGTCGAACCGTCCGGCCGGGCCATTACATTGCGGGCTCTTGAGGCCAGGCGTTGCGAATATTCGAGCTGCCGCAGTTCACCAGACACTGAGACCAGGACATTGGAATCCGATCCGATGCCGAACCGCCCGCCTTCGCCGAGGAAGGCTGCGCCGTTGAATATCCCATCCCCCAGATTGGCCTCGGTAATCGGGCAAAGGCCGGCGATCGCGCCTGTTTCGGCCACCCCTCGTGTCTCTTCTTCGCTCATGTGCGTTGCATGGATGAGGCACCAGCGCTCGTTCACAGGCATGTTGGCCAGCAGCCACTCCACTGGCCGCGCACCCGACCAGGCCAGGCAATCCTCGACCTCCCTCACCTGTTCTGCCACATGGATATGAACAGGCCCATCCGTCATCGGCAAGATGCTTAGAAGTTCCTCCGGTATTACCGCCCGCAGGCTGTGGGGAGCAACGCCAAGCCGCGCTCCAGGAAGAGTCGCGGTGAGTTTCCCGCAAATCTCCATGAGCTTCGCGAACGCCTCGGGCGAGTGAATGAACCGCCGCTGCCCTTCGATCGGCACTGCGCCGCCAAAGCCGGAATGAGCATAGAAGACCGGTAGAAGCGTAAGTCCGACACCGGCTTCGGCGCTCGCGGAAGCAATCCGCTCGGCCATTTCCGCGATATTGGCGTAGGGGCTGCCATCCTTGTCATGATGCAGGTAGTGGAACTCTCCCACGCGGCTGAAGCCGGCCTCCAGCATCTCCATATATAGCTGGGTGGCCACGGCCTCGATCTGGTCCGGCGTCATGGAGAGCGCGAACTTGTACATCAAAGTTCGCCAGCTCCAAAAACTATCGTCGCCGGGGCCGCGCACCTCGGTGAGACCGGCCATGGCGCGCTGGAAGGCGTGGCTGTGGAGGTTCGGCATTGCGGGTAAAAGCAGCGCATGGCGCTCGTCGCGCGCATCAGCCTCGACATCGGCCTCCACGCGGGAGAGGCGCGCCCCTTCGATCGTCAACCGGACGTTTTGTCGCCAGCCTTCCGGCAGAAGCGCTCTATCTGCATGAAGTGTGACCATGCTTCTCTGTCCTTGTGCCGTCGGAGCCGAAAATCCGGCTTGCTACTCCGTCTGTTATGTATATACATGTCGGCATATAAAGAAAGGCGAAAAGCTGATGTACGGGGATGATTTTGTGAAAGCCGCATTCGGCGCGGGAGCCTCCTCCAGCCTCTGGAAGAACGCGCGGATTGCGACACTTACGCTAAATTCCAAGGGCCTCGGGGTCATAGAAGCCGGCGCGATCGCGGTGCGCGATGGCAGGCTCGCCTATGTCGGAACCGAAGCCGATCTGCCCAGGGAGTTCGCCGCTGATGCCGAAGCCGTGGATTGCGGCGGCCGCTGGATCACCCCTGCCCTTATCGACTGCCATACGCATCTCGTCTTTGGCGGCGACCGCGCGATAGAATTCGAAATGCGGCTCGCCGGCGCGACCTACGAGGAAATTGCCCGTGCGGGCGGTGGCATCGTCTCCTCCGTCAAGGCAACCAACGCTCTTTCCGAAGACGAACTAGTGCAGCAGGCGCTTCCACGACTTGATACCCTGCTTTCCGAAGGCGTCTCCACAATCGAGATCAAGTCCGGCTATGCGTTGAACATCGAGGGCGAGCTCAAGATGCTGCGCGCCGCCCGCAAGCTTGGCGAGATCAGGCCCGTGCGCGTGGCGACGAGCTGGCTTGCGGCGCATGCCACGCCGCCGGCGTATAAAGGGCGCAACGGCGACTATATCACGGACGTGGTGCTGCCGGGGCTCGAAGCCGGGTATGCGGAAGGCCTTATCGATGCCGTCGACGGCTTCTGCGAGGGCATCGCCTTTTCCCCTGCCGAAATCGTCCGGGTCTTCGACAAAGCAAGGGAGCTCGGCCTGCCTGTCAAGCTGCATGCCGAACAGCTCTCTGATCTCGGCGGCGCGAGGCTTGCTGCTTCCTACGGCGCGCTTTCCGCCGATCACCTCGAATATCTCACAGCCGAAGGTGCCAGGGCCATGGGTGAGGCCGGCACGGTCGCCGTGCTGTTGCCGGGTGCATTCTATACGCTGAGGGAAAAGCAGGCGCCCCCGGTAAAGGCGCTGAGGGAGGCAGGCGCCCATATTGCACTTGCCACCGACAGCAATCCTGGCACGTCGCCGCTCACGTCGCTTCTGCTGACGATGAACATGGGGGCGACGCTCTTCGGCCTTACCGTGGAGGAATGCCTGGCGGGCGTCACGCGCGAGGCTGCCCGCGCGCTTGGCCTGCTTGCCGAGACAGGCACGCTGGAGGTCGGAAAATCGGCCGATTTCGCTATCTGGGATATCGAGCGGCCGGCCGAACTCGTCTACCGGATCGGCTTCAACCCGCTCGCGGCGCGCATCTTCAAGGGCGAAAGGATTTCCGCATGAGTTTTGTTCTTTCTCCCGGCGCCGTGAAACTCGCCACGCTGGCGGATCTCTACTGGAACAATGGTTCCGCCCGGCTCGATCCATCCTTCGATGCGGCAATCGAAAAGGGGGCTGCGCGGATTGCGGAGATCGCCGCCGGCAACGAGCCTGTCTACGGCATCAATACCGGCTTCGGTAAACTCGCCTCCATCAAGATCGATGCTGCGGACGTGGCCACACTCCAACGCAACCTCATTCTCTCTCATTGCTGCGGCGTGGGTGCGCCGCTTCCGGAAAACGTCGTGCGCCTGATCATGGCACTGAAGCTCATCTCGCTTGGTCGTGGCGCTTCGGGCGTGCGGCTGGAACTGGTGAGGCTGATCGAGGCGATGCTGGAGCGAGGCGTCATCCCCCTTATTCCGGAAAAGGGCTCGGTCGGTGCTTCGGGCGATCTTGCGCCGCTTGCCCACCTTGCGGCGGTAATGATGGGTCATGGGGAAGCCAGCTTCTCCGGCGAGATGCTTGCCGGCAGCGAAGCGCTCCGACGGGCCGGTCTGACACCTGTCGTGCTCGCCGCCAAGGAGGGCCTCGCCCTCATCAACGGCACCCAGGTCTCGACGGCGCTGGCGCTCGCAGGCCTCTTTCGGGCACATCGCGCCGCACAGGCCGCCCTCATCACCGGCGCCATGTCGACTGATGCGGCCATGGGCTCGTCGGCCCCGTTCCACCCGGACATCCATATGCTTCGCGGACATCGCGGCCAGATCGATACGGCAGCCGCCCTGCGCGCGCTGCTCGCCGGCTCCGTCATCCGGGAAAGCCACCTACAGGGTGATGAGCGGGTGCAGGACCCCTATTGCATCCGCTGCCAGCCGCAGGTGGATGGCGCCTGCCTTGACCTTTTGCGTTCAGTCGGCCGCACCCTTGAGATCGAAGCCAATGCGGTCACCGACAATCCGCTGGTGCTGTCGGATAATTCCGTCGTTTCGGGTGGGAACTTCCATGCCGAACCGGTGGCCTTTGCAGCGGACCAGATCGCCCTTGCGGTCTGTGAGATCGGAGCGATCGCGCAGCGCCGCATCGCGCTTCTCGTCGATCCGGCCCTTTCCTATGGGCTTCCGCCATTCCTCGCAAAAAAGCCGGGATTGAATTCCGGCCTGAT
Organism: Rhizobium sp. LCM 4573; assembly: GCF_001854865.1. Lineage (GTDB taxonomy): Bacteria > Pseudomonadota > Alphaproteobacteria > Rhizobiales > Rhizobiaceae > Neorhizobium. The sequence goes on from NZ_MDDW01000026.1 coordinate 85,557, forward strand.
GATCGCCGAGGTGACCTCCGCCGCCTTGATGAGCGAGAACAAGCAGATGTCGCATCCCGCTTCAGTGGATTCGACACCCACTTCGGCCAATCAGGAAGACCATGTCTCCATGGCTTGCCATGGTGCTCGGCGGCTGCTCGCCATGACCGAGAACCTGTTTGGGATCATCGGGATCGAGGCACTGGCGGCTGCCCAGGGCGTGGAACTGCGTGCACCGCTGACCACCAGTCCCGAACTCATCAACACGATCGCGGTTCTCAGGGCGGAAATCCCCTCGCTTGAAGAGGATCGCTATATGGCAGCCGACCTCAAGGCTGCCGCACGGCTGGTCGCCGATGGTATCCTGCATTCCGCCGTTTCGACCGATATCCTTCCCGCGCTGGAGATCTGAGATGACCAATCCTCGCCATAACATCCGCGAAATCCGCGCACCGCGCGGCCCCGAACTCAATGCCAAGAGCTGGACGACGGAAGCGCCGCTCCGCATGCTGATGAACAATCTCGACCCGGACGTGGCGGAAAATCCCAACGAGCTGGTAGTCTATGGCGGGATCGGCCGCGCCGCACGCACCTGGGAGGATTTCGACCGGATCGCCGCCACGCTGAAGACGCTTTCCGAGGACGAGACGCTGTTGGTGCAATCGGGCAAGCCAGTGGGTGTCTTCCGCACCCACAAGGATGCGCCGCGCGTGCTGATCGCCAATTCCAACCTGGTACCGCATTGGGCGACCTGGGATCATTTCAACGAACTGGATAAGAAGGGGCTGGCCATGTATGGGCAGATGACCGCCGGTTCATGGATCTATATCGGAACGCAGGGCATCGTTCAGGGCACGTACGAGACCTTCGTGGAGGCCGGCCGCCAGCACTACGGTGGCAATCTCAAGGGCAAGTGGATTCTGACTGGCGGGCTCGGCGGCATGGGCGGCGCACAGCCGCTCGCCGCCGTCATGGCCGGCGCCTGCTGCCTGGCAGTCGAATGCGACGAGACCCGGATCGATTTCCGCCTGCGCACCCGTTACGTGGATGCCAAGGCGAAAACGCTGGACGAGGCGCTTGCTATGATAGACGAGTGGACTAGGGCCGGCGAAGCGAAATCCGTCGGCCTGCTCGGCAATGCGGCGGAAATCTTCCCGGAATTGGTGAAGCGCATGCAAGCTGGTGGTCCGCGCCCCGACATCGTCACCGACCAGACCTCCGCCCATGATCCGCGCAACGGCTATTTGCCGGTCGGCTGGACGATTGCGGAAGCCAAGGCAAAGCGCGAAAGCGATCCGAAATCCGTCGAGGCGGCCGCGCGCGCTTCGATGAGACAGCATGTCGAAGCCATGGTCGCCTTCTGGGAAGCAGGTGTGCCGACGCTCGACTACGGCAACAACATCCGCCAGGTCGCCAAGGACGAAGGGCTTGAGAACGCCTTCGCCTTCCCTGGCTTTGTTCCRGCCTATATCCGCCCGCTCTTCTGCCGTGGCATCGGCCCCTTCCGCTGGGCGGCCCTTTCCGGTGATCCGGAGGATATTTTCAAGACCGATGCCAAGGTGAAGGAACTGCTGCCGGACAACACGCATCTGCACAATTGGCTGGACATGGCTAGGGAGCGCATCTCCTTCCAGGGCCTGCCGGCACGCATCTGCTGGGTGGGGCTCGGCGATCGTCACCGCCTCGGCCTCGCCTTCAACGAAATGGTCCGCAACGGCGAACTGAAGGCCCCGATCGTCATCGGCCGCGACCACCTCGATTCCGGTTCCGTCGCATCGCCGAACCGCGAGACGGAAGCCATGAAGGACGGCTCGGACGCGGTTTCCGACTGGCCGCTCTTGAACGCGCTCCTCAATACCGCATCAGGCGCAACCTGGGTCTCGCTCCACCATGGTGGCGGCGTCGGCATGGGGTATTCGCAGCATTCCGGCATGGTGATCTGCTGCGACGGGACGGAAGACGCCGACCGTCGCCTTGAGCGCGTATTGTGGAATGACCCGGCCACCGGCGTCATGCGCCATGCCGATGCCGGTTACGAGATCGCCATCAATTGCGCCAAGGAACAGGGCCTGCGGCTGCCCGGTATTCTCGGAAACTGAGGCCATGCAGGTTCTGCGCGCGGCCGATCACAAGCGCATGCCCTGGAAGAATGGCGGCGGCGAGACTGTCGAAATCGCCGTCTTCCCGCCGGGTGCCGGATTGGACGAGTTCGATTGGCGCATAAGCACCGCGACAGTCGCCGCCGATGGGCCTTTTTCCAGCTTTGCCGGCGTGGACCGGACATTATCGATCCTTTCCGGCGCGGGGCTCATGCTGTCGATCGAGGACCGCGCTCCGGTCACGCTCGATCGAAACTCCCCTCCCTGTTCCTTTTCGGCCGATAAGCCCACATCCGCGCGATTGCTCGGTGGCGCGATCACCGACCTCAATGTGATGACGAGGCGTGGCCGCTACACCCATCATGTCCGGCGGCTCGAGATCCCGTGCGGGATTACCCCGTCTCCCGATATCAGATTAGTGTTGTGCAATCAGGGCAAACTGCGGGTCAGTACTTCGGCCAGCGAACTGACGCTCGACGCCCTCGATTGCCTTATCCTTGTGCCCCATGAATGGGGCCAAGCAGCCCTATCAGGTCAAGCCGAGGCCTTTCTAATCGAACTTCGGGCAAACCAGGCCGTCGTGTAGCTTCGCACCACGTTCCACCTGAAACCGTTCTGAAGCCCTATTTCACGAAAGTCCGTGTCAGGCCAAGGGTCCGATCGATGATGAGGACGATGGCAAGCGTCAGAAGGACGAGGAGGACCGAAACGCTGGCAACGAGCGGATCTGCTTGACTTTCTACGTGATGGAAAAGGGCGACGGGCAGGGTCGTCAGTCGCGGACCGGCCAGAAACATGGTGATCACCACCTCATCGAAGGACACGAGGAAGGCCAGCACCGCGGTTGCGACGATACCGGGAGCCATCATCGGCAATGTCACGCGGCGGACCACGGTCAGCGGCTTCGCGCCGAGCGACGAAGCGGCCTCCTCGCATGCCAGCTCGAGATTTCCGAGCGAGACGGCAAGGACCCGCAACGCATAAGGCAGCGTCACGACCAGGTGGCCTATGACGAGGCCCGTGAAGGTTCCGAGCAATCCGGTGGACGCGAAGATGATCAGGATAGCCAGACCCAGGACGATCGTCGGCAGCAGCAGGGGCGCGGTGAAGAGGTTATACCAGATCTGCGATCCGGCGACCTTGAGGCGAACAATGGCATAGGCGGCGGGAATACCGATCGCCAGCGAGAGTACCGTCACCACCAACGCCAGCCCGAGACTGGTAGTGAAAGCGGACATCATTTCGCTATTGTTCACGAGCGCCGCATACCAGCGGAAAGACCAGGATTCTGGCGGAAAGGACAGGATTTGCTCGCCGCTGAAGGAAATTGGAAAGACGAGAAGAACGGGCGCCAGAAGAAAGAGGAAAAGTACCGCGACCAGAACCTTCATCGGCAGGGACGTCTGATGGTTTTCCATGGTCTTATACTTGCTCCAGAAGCCGCATCGCGCGGGAATAGAGAACCAGCGCCGCTCCGAAAATCACAAGAACGAGCACGGAGAGGGTCGCCGCCAGAGGCCAGTTCAGGGTGACGATCGCCTGGTCGTAGATTTCGGTTGCGAGCAGGAAGACACGCCCCCCGCCCATCAGCTTCGGCGTGATGAAGGAGGACACCGCCAGAACGAAACAGAGCAGGCAGCCGAGTGCGATGCCGGGCGCCGTCAAGGGCAGCACGACGCGGCGGAAAACCGCAAACGGCCTCGCGCCAAGAGTGCTCGCGGCCTCCTCTACCCTTGGATCGAGCCGGCCGAAGCCGGCCATCAGCGCGAGGATCATATAGGGCATGAGGATTTCCGTGAGGCCGATCACGACGCCGGTGGTGTTGAACATCAGGCGTGGCACCGGAATTCCAAGCGCGGTCATCGCCTTCACCACCGGGCCGGTATCGGAAAGAAGGGCGATCCAGCCATAGGTGCGCACCACCGCCGACGTCAGAAGCGGCGAGATGACGAGCACCGTCAGAAAGCTTTTCCACGCACCCGTGGCGCGATGCAAATAAAGCGCGATCGGATAGCTCACCAGCAGCGTCAGCAGCGTAATGGTCAGGCTGACCACGAGCGAGTTGACGATGAGGTCTATATAGAAGCTGTCCCCCAGCAATCCCGCCCAGTTGACGGCGGTGAAGTTCTCGCTGATGCCGCCGCCCGGAAGCGCTTCGCGGACCGAAAGGCCGGCGAGATTGAGGATCGGCCAAATGAAGCCGACCGCGTTGACAAGCGCGATCGGAAGCAGCAGCGCAACGGCGACATTGCCGGTCCCGCGGCGGTTCCCGGGTTCGGGGAAAGAGGTTACCGTGCTCGCCGTCATCGTTCCGCTCCGAAGGCGAACGTGTCTTCCACCCGCCAGCTCAGGGTCGCCTTGTCACCCACCCGACGCGACGAGGTCCTCTTGGCGGTCGCCTGTTCGACGACGATTTCTCCGCCGGCCGAATGGAAGTGGTATTGCACGAGATCGCCGATAAAGGTGATCCGGGCAAGCGATGCGGTCAGGCGATTTTCGCTGTCTGCCRCATTTCCGACAGGCTGACCCTCATGCCACGCGATTGAGATGCGGTGCGGTCGGATCATCAACTCGATCTCTCCATCGGCAGCGTAGGAGGATATCCTGACGAGTTCGGGACCGATCCTGACCGCTCCCTTGCCTTCCGGCGTGCCCTTAAGACGGTTGGTGCGCCCGACGAAGGATGCGACGAAAGAGGTGGCCGGCTCCTCATAGATCTCATGGGGAGTTCCGACCTGCTCGACCGCGCCGCCGCGCATAACGACCACCCGGTCGCACATGCTGAGCGCTTCCACCTGGTCATGCGTGACGAAGACCGTGGTAATACCGAGTTCCTGCTGGATGTCGCGGATCTGGGTTCTCATCTCGTCGCGAAGCTTCGCGTCGAGATTGGAAAGCGGCTCGTCGAGGAGCAGGATCGAAGGCTCGATCACCAGGGCCCGTGCGAGCGCCACGCGCTGCTGCTGCCCGCCCGAAAGTTCGCGAGGCTTGCGTTCGGCCAGATGTCGAAGCTGGACCATGTCCAGCGCCTTGTCGACCCTTGCGGCGATCTCCGCCCGCGCAAGCTTGCGCATTTCGAGCCCGAACGCGACATTGCGCGCGACCGTCATATGCGGAAACAGGGCATAACTCTGGAAGACCAACCCCATGTCGCGGGCATAGGGCGGCGCGAAGGTCACCTCCCTGCCCGCCACGGCGATGCGGCCGCCGCTCGGCTGGATAAGCCCGGCGATCATGCGGAGCGTCGTTGTCTTTCCGCAGCCGGAGGGTCCCAAGAGGGCGATGAGCTCCCCCTTGCGCACTCCGAGGTCCAGCTTCGAAACGGCCGTGAAATTCCCGTAGCTCTTGCTGACGCCCTCCAGCGAAAGATGGGCATCAGTTGATGCCAGCTTGCTGTCCCGGGCTATATTTTGATGCATCATAAGCGCCTCCAATCTTGGCTGACCGCAATCAGCGGCTGAGCGGGATGACTTTTCGGCGCCATTTCTCCGTGATGGAGTCGCGTATTTTCGCGACCGCGAGCCAGTCGATGTCGATCATCTTGTCCATCTGGCCGGCCGCCGTCCGCTCCAGCGCGTCGCCCGAGACCTGCGCTTTGCTGTTGGTCGGGGCATAGAACATCTCGGCGGTGAAGGCGGCTTGCGCTTCCGGGCTCAGCGCATAATCGATGAACTTCTTTGCCGCATCGCCTGCCGGAGCATTCTTCACGAGGTTGATCGTGTTGATCTGGAAACCGCTGCCTTCCTCGGGCAGAACCACCGCCATCTTGCCGCTGGAGGTTCCGGAATAGATCTGGGCGCGTGCGTTCCAGCCGATGCCGATAGCCGCCTGGCCGTTCGCGATCGGCGTATAGACATCCGGCTTGGGTTCCCAGGTTTGAACGCCAGGTGCGAGTTCTCCAAGCTTCTCGATGCCTGCATCGACGTTTTCTTTGTAATCACCGCCGCCGGCAAGCCTGTTGGCGATGATCGTCAACGTCGTTCCCTGAATATCGGGGACGGCCGGAATGACCAGCTTGCCCGCGTAATTCTGATCCCATAACGCGTTCCAGGATGTCGGGGCCTCCTTGATCTGATCCGTATTGTAGATGAGGACGAGGTTATCGAAGGTGACGGCCACGCCCATGACACCTTCCGCGAATGCGTTTGGATAAAGGTCCTTCACATTGGCGCTGACGCCCTCATCGACCTTTTCGAAGAGGCCTTCGTCGGCTCCCGCCTTCGCCACCGAGATGTCGAGGATCGCGACGTCGATCTGCGGACTGTCCTTCTGGGCGCGAAGGGTTCCGAGCATCTGTGCGGAGTTCGGCAGGCCGTAGAACTCGACCTTGATGTCGGGATATTTCTTCATGAAAGGCTCTACGACGGCCTTCGTGTAGTGATCCTGAAAAATCCCGCTATAGGCTGTGATCGTGACCGTCTCGGCAGCCGCCCCAGTTGCGGCTCCGAGAGCAAGAATTGATACGGCGATTGAAAGTCTGGCTAACATCTTCTCGTTCCCTCTTTTTTGACGTTGAAGACAGTTGTCAGGCGACGCGGCGGCTTTCGTCCTCCACGATTTTGGTTGCCCCGGAAATGTCCGGCAGGAACTCTCCATTGCGGAGCCGTTCCAGGAGCTTGATTTCGTTTTCCTGCATGCCGATGGCTTTTTCAGCAGCCGTCTTGGCGTAGGATGGTGCTAGAACGACGACGCCGCTTTCATCGGCAAGGATGGCGTCTCCAGGCTTTACCACCTGGCCGCCCACCGTCACCGGCACATTGATAGCGCCTTCGAGCCCGAGGATCTTGGTCGTAATGGGTGAAGGACCACGGCACCACATCGGCATCTCGACCTTCCGAATTTCGGAAAAATCGGTGGCGGGCCCATCGATTGCAGCACCGGCGATGCCGGCAATCTTCATGGCATGGGTGACCACACCTCCCCAGCAGGCATGGCGATCGTCGCCGCAGCGCTCGACGACGACGAAGTCGCCGGGCCTGACGATCTTCGTCAGGTAATGGAGAATGGTGGAATCCGCGTGCGGAAGGCGAACGGTGACCGCCGTTCCGGCGACACGTTTTTCCGGAAGCACGGCGCGCAGCTCGCGATCCACGAAGCCGGAGTGCAGAAAATGGCCGATAGTGGCGACTTCCACCTTTTCGAGGATCTCGATCAGATGAGGATCGAGTTGGGCGGGCATGGGATTGACTTCGAACATCCGTATCGCCTCCATCATAGAACGTGGTGCTGCGCGACCGGCACGTCGCCGCGGACTTTTTCCACATAATCGAGATCGAGCCGGGCGCTCGTCGTCCCGACACCGTCAGAGCACTGGGCCACGATATGCCCCCAGGGATCGATCACCATCGAATGGCCCCAGCACCACTTCTTGCCATCGGAATGGGAAAGTGCCTGACCGACCGCAAGGAAATAGGTTTGCGTCTCGATCGCGCGGGCTCGAGCGAGCACCTCCCAGTGATCCTTGCCAGTCATCAGCGTGAAGGCGGCGGGAAGCACGATCACCTCAGCTCCCTCGTCGCGGAGCGCGCGGAAGAGCTCGGGAAAGCGTATGTCGTAGCAGATCGCGCAGCCGACGGTCTTACCGGCCACCTTGTACGTTACGACATCCTGTCCGCGGCTGATCGTGTCGGACTCGCGGTAGATGGTGCCACCGGGCGTATCGACATCGAACAGATGAATCTTGCGGTACTTCGCCAGCTCCTGGCCTTCAGGCCCGAAAACGACTGTCGTGTTGAAATGATTGTTCCCGTCCTTCTCCACGACACTGCCGGCATGGATCGTGACCTTGTGCCTGGCCGCAAGCTCGGACATGGCACGATAGGCTTGGCCATCGGGGAAATTCTCCCCGGCCGCATAGATGTTTTCCTTACCTTCGCCAAGGAAGGCGTAATATTCGGGAAGGACCACAAGATCTGGGTTTTCCCGAGCAATGCAGCTCTCGATCAGGTCGATGGCGTCACGGATATTTTTCGCCTTATCGGCCTGCGAATTCATTTGTACCAGGCTTACTTTCACCTTTGCACCTCCAGTTCGACGAAGGGATGGTGGGCGAAATCACCCATCAGGACAAACGGGAAAAACTTACCCATTCCCATAGAATTTTCTTATGAGCGGTCCTCGCAATCAGGCATCTGCCATCGAAAGCGAAACCTCCGCCGCCATGACCGCAATGATCGAGGGCAGGAGATTGTCCGGGTGATCCGGATAGACCGCGTGAAAGGTCAATGGCTTGAATGCCGGAAAAACGTCGAGCTGCACCAGTTTTCCCGAAGCGAGATGCTCATCCAGAATAACCCGTGGCAAAGGGGCGATACCCAGACCATCGCTAGCGAGCCGCATGATGGTCGCGAGAGAATTGGAATTGGAGATCGTCGGCGGATCGAGTCCTTCGTCACGGAACTGCTTCAACAATCCATGATGCGGAGCGCTTCCCTTCGAAAAGGCGAAAATCGGGTACCCGCAGAGATCTTCGAAGCTCAACCGCCGGCCATGCAGCCCATATTTGGGATTGGCGACCCAGACACAGCGATAGGTACCCAGTTCGAGGTTTATGAGCGCCGGGTCCGGAACCGGTCCCATGATAAGGGCGAGATCGATCTTCCGGTCGGTGATTTCGCGCGCGACATTAAGGCTTGTATCGACATTGAGATCGATCGCGATACCGGGATAGCGCTCCTGAACCCGTTCGAAGAGATGGGGCAGGAAGGAATGCACGATGGAATCGATCGTGCCAATGCTGACCGTTCCCTTGAGGGTCGTCGGAGAGGCGATCGCCTCGCGGAACTCGTTGGCGGCGCGGATGATCTCCTCCGCCTTCGGCACCGCAGCCCGGCCGACCGGAGTAAGCGTCACGTTGCGACTCTCGCGGTCGAAAAGCTGGACCCCGAGTTCCCGCTCCAATGTGGCGATGCGATTCGATATCGAAGCCTGGGTGGCGTTCAGTTTCTCCGCTGCGGCGCTGAAGCTGCCGAGCCGTACGATCCAGAGAAACGTCTCTATGAACCGAAGATTCATGGTGAACCCCACTGTGACTGGAGGAGAATTGGTCCGAGGTGTCTTGCACTCTCCTACCAATAGCCGCGCATGCACAAGTGCTGGAGTTCGTGAATGTCCGGTGGTCCCTTCCGCTATCCGATGCGTTCTTCGGTTCCCGCATCGAAGACATGGACGGATTGGGGTGCAAACGACAAGCCGATGAGATCTCCGGCGGAAACATCCGTGCGGCCGGTCTCCACGATCGCAAGCTCTGGTCTCGTCGCAGTGGTGATGTAGCTCATCGAACCGGTGGATTCCACGACCGAGACGGCAACGCGCATCAGACCGCTATCGGCCGCAACGACGCTGATATGCTCGGGGCGAATGCCGGCGATCACCTTGCGGCCGGGCTCGACATTGGTTGAGATCGGCACGGTTTGCGGCGCACCGACATCGACGACGAGCGAGCGACCATCCTCGCTGCCCACCGCCGGCAGGAAGTTCATCGCCGGAGATCCGATGAAACCGGCCACGAATTTATTGACCGGGCGGTCGTAGAGATCGAGCGGTCTTCCCTGCTGTTCGATCACACCGGCGCGCATGACGACGACGTGATCGGCCATGGTCATCGCCTCGATCTGATCGTGCGTCACATAGACCGACGTGGCGCCTAGCCGGTCGTGCAGGGCCCGGATCTCCTTGCGCATATGCACCCTGAGCGCCGCATCGAGATTGGAAAGCGGCTCGTCGAACAGGAACGCCTTGGGATGGCGGATGATGGCTCGACTCATGGCGACGCGCTGCCTCTGGCCGCCGGAAAGTTCGCGCGGATATCGGCCAAGCAGATGGGAAAGACCGGTCGTCGCCGCGACTTCCTCCGCCGCCTTTCTGGCCTCGGCCTTCGGCGTGCCGCGGATACGCAGGCTATAAGTGAGGTTCTCCTCCACCGTCATGTGCGGATAAAGAGCGTAGGACTGAAATACCATGGCGACGTCGCGCTTGCGTGGCGGCACCTTGTTCATCACGTCGCCGGCGATCTTCAAGGTTCCGGAGGAAATGCTCTCGAGGCCCGCAAGTGAGCGCAGCAAGGTGGATTTGCCGCAGCCCGAGGGGCCGACGAGTGCCGTGAAGCTCCCTTTCTTGATCGAAAGCTCGACATTCTTGAGCGCATGGTAGGCGCCGTAATACTTGTTGACGCCGGAAAACTCGATCTGGGGGGTCATTTGAGGGCTCCCGATGTGAGGCCGGAGACGATACGGCGCTGCAGAAGAACGAAGATGGCAAGAATGGGCGTCACATAGATGGTGGCGTAGGCCATAATGTTGTTCCACTCATTGGTGTTCGGTCCCATGAAACTGTTGAGCCCGACGCTTGCCGGCTGCAGTTCGATCGCCTGGATTATGGATTTCGAATAGACGAACTCGCCGAAGGCCTGCATGAAGATCAGGATGGCGCTGACGAGAATGCCGTTGCGGGCAAGCGGCAGCACGATGCTGAAGAAGGCGCCGATCCGGGAATTGCCGTCGACCAGCGCAGCTTCCTCCAGTTCCTGCGGCACGCTCATGAATGTCGCGCGCACCAGGACGACGAAGAAGGGCATGCTTTTGGCGGCAATCGCCAGGATGACGGCCAGCCGCGGATATTCGAGCAGGCCCACCTGGGAGAAGCCGACGAAGATCGGCGTGATCATCAGCGATGCCGGCAGGACCTGCAGCATGAGGATCAGAAAGAGGCCGATATCCACCCAGACGTTGCGATAACGGGCGAGCACATAGGCGCATCCAACGCCCAGCACGGTGATGACGGTGACGGCACCGAGGGCGATTACCACGGAGTTCCAGATATAGCGGCCCATATTCCGGCTTTCCCAAACCTGGCCGTAGATCTGCCATTGCGGATCGGTGGGCCAGAAAGCCGGCGGGGTGGCGAACATCGCCGAACCGGATTTGAGCGCCGTGATATACATCCAGTAGAGCGGGAAGAGGTAGATCGCTGCCAGTACCAGCGCGATGGCCAGCATCAATTTTTCGCGGTACGTATCGCTCATCCGCGCACCTCATGCCGGGTGGAGCGCACGTAGACGATGGATGCCAGCATGACGAAGACGATCATGATGACGGAGATCGTCGCGCCCTTGGCGAAGTCGTACTGTCTAAACGACATGTCCCAGGCCCAGTATTGCGTGACATTGGATGAATTGTTCGGTCCGCCGGAGGTAATCGCCGCGAAGAGATCGAACTGTTGCAGCGTGAAGATCAGGCCAAGTGCGATCAGCGCGCCGATCGAGGAACGCATCATCGGCAGGGTGATGGTCCAGAAGCGTTGCCAGGCATTGGCGCCGTCGAGTTCGGCCGCCTCATAGAGATCACCCGGAATGGCCGAGAGCCCCACCGAAAGCAGGATCATGTTGAACGACGTGCCGAGCCAGACATTGGCGATGACAACGGCCCATAGCGAATAATTAGGGTCCGAGCGCCAGAAGATGTTGCCGCTGATGAGGCCGCTTTCGCGCAGCAGGAAATTGAGAACCCCGAAATCGCCCGAGAGTATCCAGTTCCAGATCGCACCGACGACCAGACCCGGCATGACCCAGGAGACCAGAAAGAGGCCGCGCAGCCAGGAGGCTCCTGGAAAATTCGTCCAAAAAAAGAGCGCCAGCCCGAAACCGATCAGGAACTGCCCGGCGATCGAAGCGGTCACGAAGATTGCGGTATTGCCAAGGATCGGCAGCGTTTCCGGCTGCTCGAAGAGTTTCCTGTAGTTCTCGAAGCCGACAAAGGGCCGCCAGAGCGTGCCAAGAGAGAACATGTCGACTTCCTGGAAGCTCATCAGCACGTTGTAAAGAAGCGGCAGGCCCGAAAGCAGCAGCAGGAAGGCGAGCGGCAAGGCGACAAGCGCAATGTCGAACCCTCTGCCATCGGTAATGCTCGAAAGAACTCTCTTCATGAACCCTCCCCCTCCGGTCGAGGCCGGCCGGTTGCACCGAACCAGCCCCGCCGGGAGGAACTGTTTGAGCCAGCGATTAGTCGAGCACGGCCTTGATCTTCGCAGCCGCCTGGTCGAGCGCTTCCTGGGACGTCATCTGCCCGGTGAGCGACGCCTGGATGGCATCCTGGATCGCTTTTGAAATCTTCGGCCATTCTGGATGCGGGCCGCGGGGCTTGGCATATTTGAGCTGTTCGACGAAGACCTTCAGTGCTGCATCCTTCTTCGGCTCGCCAGTTTCGGGGATCGCGATGTCTAAGCGGGCCGGAAGCTGGCCGAAATCCTTGAACATGCGGTTATCCTGAGACACGAAGTATTCGAGTACCTTGAAGGCTTCTTCCGGGTGATCGGTATTGGCGAAGATCGCCCAGTTGAAATCCCCCATGGCGGAGGAGCGTTCAGCACCTTGTTCCGGGACCGGCAGCAAGGTAACGCCCCAGTCGAACTTCGCTTCCGCTACCATGCGGTCGAGTTCCCAGGGACCGGAAATCGCCATGGCGGCATTGCCGGAATTGAAGGTACCGGTCGAATCCCATTGGCTGCGGGTCAGCGTATCGGGAGAGGCGAGCTTTTCCTCGAGGATCGTCTTCCACGTGTCGAGCGCCTTTACCGCGCCTTCCGCATTGATGTTCTCGTAGCTCGCGCCGGCCATCTGCGCCCAGGGCAGGAACTGGAAGGTCCCTTCCTCATTGGCCTTGGCGGAAAAGGTGAGCCCGTAAACGTTCGCTGCCGGGTCGGTCAGCTTGCGCGCCGCATCCACCAGTTCGGTCCAGGTCTGCGGCGGCTTTTCCGGGTCGAGACCCTTCGCCTTGAACATGTCCTTGTTGTAATAAAGCGCGATTGTGTTCGTCGCCTTCGGGATGCCGTAGTTCTTGCCGTCCCACATGGTGGAGGCAAGCGGACCAGGGAAATAGTTCGCGGTCTTGACCACCTCGGACTTGGCGATCATGTCGGTGAGATCGAGAAAGGCGTTGCGCGAGGCGAAGAGCGCATGCTCAGGATTGTCGACGGCGATGATATCCGGCGCCTGCCCTGTGGAGAAGGCGCGCATGGCTTCGCTCACCACGTCGTCGAACTGAATCTGCCGGTATTCGACCTTGATGCCCGTATTGAGCTTGTTGTAGTCGGCGATCAGGTTCGGGGCCGGCTGAATGTCGCGGTCGAGCGACCAGACGGTAATCGTCACGTCCTCGGCCTGTGCGGGAATGCAGAAGCTCGAGACGGTTGCGAGCGCCAGAGCGCCAAGCATTGCGTATTTGCGGATACCCATAGTCTCCTCCTGTCGGTTATCCTGTCGGACCCGCATCCTCCGTGCCGGGCCCTATGCCTCACTCACACCGGGTCGGTGACGAAATCGCCTCCCCGGCAGCCTTTCAGGTAGTTCAGCCCGTGGACCTGTCCGGTCATCTCGAGCGCGTCGCGATAGACCGGGTCATGCCAACCTTCGATGTCGATGGAGCCGGACCAGCCGGCGAGACGTAGTTCGGAGATGACATCCGTCCAATTCGTGTCGCCGAAGCCCGGCGTGCGCATGAAGATGAATTTTTCCTTGCCGAAGATGCCGTGCTCACGGATGACATCCCAGCGGATCGTGGCGTCCTTGCCGTGTACGTGGAAGATTTTGGAAGCCCATTTGCGGATCTGTGGTAGCGGGTCGATCAGATAGACCATCTGATGGCACGGCTCCCATTCGAGCCCAATATGATCGTCCGGCGTCTCGTTGAAGATCAACTCCCAGGCATCGGGATTGTGCGCGATGTTCCAATCGCCGGTCGCCCAATTGCCGTCCATGGCGCAATTCTCGAAGGCGATCTTCACCCCATTGTCGGCTGCGCGCCTGGCAAGCTCGCTCCAGATTTCACGGTAACGCGGCAGGCTTTCAGGAAGCGGTCTGTTGCGGATACGGCCGGTGAAGCCCGCCACACAGGTGGCGCCGAAATGGTGGGCGTTGTCGATGCAATCCTTCCACCCCTGCAGGGTCTGAAGGTCGAGTTCCTGCTCCTCCAGCGGATTGCCGAACATACCGATCGTCGAGATGGTGATGTCGCGATCGCCGATCGCATCCACGCAGCGCTTGCCGAGCTCGGCGAGGTCCTGACCGTTGGTGGTCTGCCAGAAGAAGGGCTCGAAACTTTCGAAACCCATATCGGCGATCTGCCCGATGCGTTTTGCGGCTTCGCCTTTGGTGGCGCTCACCATGGTGCCGATACGGATGGACTTGGCGGGATCGGTCATTGTTTCCTCATGCTGCTATGGTGACGCGCTTGCGGTCGCGGGCGCTCTCGATGGCGCCAAAAACCATTGCAAGGCTCTTGATGTTGTCGCTGCCGTCGGTCTCGGGCCGGCGGCCCGCCTCGATCGCCTCAATGAAGCTCTCGATCACGCTGGCATGTCCGTGCGTATCCTCGGCATGTTCAGGCTCAGGCACGGGGATCGGCTCGACGGGGCGGAAAAAGCCCTCCTCGCCTGCCACGACGTTGGCCTCGAACCGATCGGCTCCATCCCAAAGAAGCGAGCCTTTGGTGCCGGTGAGCCGCCAGGCGCTCTCCCAGCTCGTGGCAGCACCCTCTGCACACCAGGAGCCGCGATAGGTGAAGACAACATTATCGGAGAATTCGAAGATCGCGCTTGCCGCCGCCCCATGGCGATACCAGGAGCCGGGCGGATTGGTTTCGTGGCAATAGACGGCGAGCGGCTCCTTGCCCGACATGAAACGAGCCGCGTCGAATGTGTGGATGGCCATGTCGAGCAGCAGGACATTGTCCATCTCTTCGCGGAAGCCGCCGAAATGCGGACCTAAGAAGAAGTCGCAGTGAAGTCCGGTGAGCCGGCCCAGGGCGCCGCTTTCGATCAGCCGGCGAATGYGGCGTACGCCGGCGATATAGCGGCGGTTCTGCACGATCGCGTGCAATCGCCCGGCCTTATCGGCAAGCTCCCGCAACTGGCGAGCCTCATCCAGCGACGTCGCCATCGGTTTTTCGCTGAGCACGTGGCAGCCACGGGAAAGGCCGACTGCGACGACCGCACGGCGTGCGGGTGGTACGACGACGTCGAACAGGATATCGGCGCCTGTCGCGTCGAGCACCTCGCCCAGATCCGTTCCGATAACCGCGTCCGTCAGGGAGAATTCCGCTGCCCGCGCCTCTGCCGTCTCGCGGTTGATATCCACGAGGCCGACGATCTTCACTCTGTCCTTGAGACCGGGGCTGGATGCAAGCGCCTTCAGCCAGCCCTTGGCCATGGCACCGCACCCGCACAAGACTGCCTTGTACGTCACTGAAATCCTCCTGAAACGGTCGCCGGCAACTCCTCGATTGGCTTCCGTAAACGTTTACGATACTATGCGTGAAGCGGATTTCATGTCAATAGCCGATGTGAGATCGAAAATCGGTCTCCGGGAGGAATGAGCAGAAATGACGGGAATTCGCGAGCTTGCACGGCATCTCGATATTTCGATCGGAACGGTTTCGCGAGCGCTCAACGGCAAGCCGGACGTAAATGAGGAGACCCGCCGGCGCGTGCTGGAAGCGGCCGAGAAGCTGGGCTATGTCGCCAACCAGTCGGGTCGGGCGCTCCGCAAGGGCTCAACCGGCGTCATTGGTTTCATGATGCAGACGGGCCGAGAGATCACCGGCCAGGGCGATACCTTCTTCATGAGCGTCTTCGACGGGGTCCAAACAGTGCTCGCCCGCCACAGGCTCGATCTGGTGGCCCTGCTATGCTCCTCGGAGGAAGACCCACAGGCATATCTGAGGCGCGTCGTTGCGCGCGGCTTTGCCGATGGCATCATTCTCTCGGCCACGCGCCGGCATGACGAACGGTTCGAGTTCCTGGCAAGGAGCAACATTCCCTTCATCGCGCTCGGGCGCAGCCTGACCGATGTCGGCCAGTCGTGGTTCGATCTCGATTTCGAAGGCATGGCCGACACCGCGATCGACCGGCTTGTTTCCCATGGACACAGGCATATCGCCGTCACCCGTCCCCATGACGACATGAATCTCGGCTATGTGTTTGTTGATCGTTGCCGGCAAGCGCTCGCCCGTCATGGATTGACGCTGGACGAGGCCCATGTCTTCCGTTCCACGCCCAACGAGGCGGGCGGCTACCAGATCGCGCGGGATCTGATCGCCTGCAAGAAACGTCCGACCGCCGTCGTGCTCGTCAACGAAGCGATTGCGATCGGCCTCTATCGCGGACTCAATGAGGCGGGCGTGAAGCCGGGCCGCGATATTGCAGTCATCGGACGTCAGAGCCCGCATTCGCAATTCCTCTCGCCCCGCCTCACCTGCTTCAGCCTGGCCCTGCGGGAGCTCGGCAGTTCGCTGGCCGAATCCCTGCTCGCCACCATGCCCGCCTATTCGAAGCACTATCCGGATGCAGCCGCCCGCCGGCTATGGCCGATGGATCTTGTGCCCGGCGAAAGTGATATCTTCAATCTTTGAATATCACTGCCCTAAAGAGCATCTCAGAACATCGATCCCTGCGTGAAACAAGCGACATGATTTTTCGAACTCGTCGCTAACCATCCCGACCGGATAAAACAGGCCGCCATTGCGACACTATTTCCGGTTGCATATAATGAACCCAAGTTGGCGTCCGGCATCAAGCCAAGGAGCGACCATGAACGGTTTCCCGACAGAACTCATTTCTTAGCACTATTACGACGCTATTTCTTCCGACCGGCGAAGAACAGCTTGGATAAAGTATACATACTCCCGCCGGCGCGAGTTTGACGGCACCGCATAACACGACCGGCCGCCCGTTCATCGCGACCTGGCGACATCTGATTGCAATGTCCAAGGCGAAGCAAATGCAGGAGGCAGAAAAATGCGTTCCGATGCAATGCTCAGGCATCTTCCGGAAATTCATGCAGAATTCGGTTCGCAAAAGATGCAGGTCGAAGCTTTGGAGCCGGCAGCTCCTCTAAAAGCCCTTTGTCGTCGCCAGGAAGACTTCCTCGCGGAGCGAATGGGAAAGCTCTGGCAGGGGGATCATCTTTTAAGGGGGAGACAGCCGACGCCGGATGACATCCAGCTCATGAGCAATGATTATCTGTGCATTCAGGGTGAGCATAGTCTTCGGCATGCACAGGCCCGGGTGTTGCAGGCAAGTCATGCGGATTTGTTGATGTCCTCGGTGTTTGCGCATGGAGATACGTCCATGGCGCGTCTGGAAAGAGCCATGGCTGACTATATGAAAGCGGAGGACAGCATTATTTGCCAATCGGGCTGGTCTGCCAATGTTGGCCTTATTCAGACCATCGCTGATCAGAACATTCCGGTTTATCTGGACATGCAGGCCCATGCCTCCCTTTGGGAGGGCGCGCATGCAGCAGGGGCGAAAATAATCGGATTCAGGCACAATGACGCTGACCATGCCGAGCGCCAGCTCCAGAAATCAGGTGCCGGCGTCATTGTAGTCGACGCGGTCTACAGTGTTAACGGAAGTCTCTGCCCACTGGTAGATTTCGTCGAGGTTGCGGAGCGATCGGGGTGCCTGATCGTTGTGGATGAATCCCATTCTCTCGGCACACAYGGCCCTCAAGGGGCAGGGCTTACAGTCGCGCTCGGCCTGCAGGATCGCGTTCATTTCCGAACGGCATCGCTGGCGAAAACTTTCGCGGGTCGGGCTGGGCTGATTACCGGCTCGCAAGCATTCAAGGAATACTTCCGAGTGGAGTCCCGACCAGCAATATTCAGCTCGGGCCTCCTAGAGCATGAATATATGTGGTTTTCTGTAGCTTTGGACTTTATCAGGAAAGCCGAAGGCCGACGGGAGAGACTGCATTCCCTCTCGAAACAGGTGCGCAGTAAATTGATCGAGGAAGGATGCATTCTGGCCGATGGCTCAGAACAGATCATTGCGCTCCACGCCGGCAGCGAACCACAGGCCCTGACGCTGCGAAACGAGCTGCAAAAAAGAGGTATCTTCGGTGCGGTATTCTGCGCGCCCGCCACCCCGAAAAATCGATGCGTGATACGGTTGTCCATGAATTCCGCCTTGTCTGTCACTCATGTCGGCAGGCTTATCAAAGCCTGCGTTGAAGCACAGAGAGCGCTTCACTAAAGCGCTGAGCGCCCAGACAGCTACCCCTTCACCGCACCGGCCATCATCGATCCGGAAATCTGCCGATACATGAGAAGGCCGAGCAAGGCCGGCGGCAAGGCGCCGAGGATCATCACGGCGGATGCCGTGCCCCATTGCACCCCCCCGCCGCTCGCCGCAAAGAAGAACGATGCGCCCACCGTCATCGGTACGGCGCGGCTCGTCGTCAGCATCAGGCCGAAGAGGAACTCGTTCCAGGCGGTGATGAAACCGAAGATGAAGGTGGTAACGAGCGCCGGCCGGATCACCGGACGGATGATCATCAGCATCACCTGCCGGGAGCTTGCTCCATCCACCTTGGCCGCTTCGTCCAGCTCGGTCGGCACGTCGGAAATCGCGTTCACCAGGATCACCAGTGCGAGCGGTACGTTGACGATGGTGAGGATCAAGCCGAGACCGAGCTTCGTGTCCAGAAGACCAAGCCACTGATACATCATGTAGAGAGGGATGGCGAAGATGATGAGCGGCACGGCGCGCAGGTTGACGACGACCGGTAGCAGGATGCGCTTGCCCGCTTCGCTACGGGCGATGGCATAGGCCGCGGGAAATGCCAGCAGGATCGCAAGCCCCGTACCGATCAGCGCGGCGGCGGCGCTGTTCGCGAGATAGGTATAGATATTGAAACGGCTGGTATCGCTCAGAACGCGGAGATAGTTTTCCAGTGTCGGTTGGTTGATCCAGAGACCCGCATTGGTCGAAAGCTCGCGGGCGCTTTTGAAGGAAGTCACCAGCGTGACGATCACCGGAAAATTCATCGCCAGCACGGCGAGCGCATAGACGATCCAACGCAGGCCGTTCAGCATCCTACTTCCTCCGCAATCCGGCGAGCCAGTTGAGTGCGCAGAGACCCACAAGGGACGCCAGGAATAGGAGGACCGATGCAGCGACCGCCTTGCCGATCGCACCCTGTTTAAAGAAGGCGTGATAAATGTAGATAGACAGTGAGGCGGTGGAGCCCCCTGCCCCGCTTCCGGTCAGCGCATAGACATTGTCGAAGACACGGAAGCCGTCGATGAAGCGGATGAAGAAGGCGATCGTGAGCGTCGGCAGCATCAACGGCAGCTCGATCCACCACAGCGCCTTGAAGGCCGAAGCGCCATCGAGGGCGGCGGCCTCGCGCACATCCACGGGGATTGCCACATAGGCCATGTAGAACAGCAGAAAAGCGAAGGGCGTCCACTGCAGCACTTCGACCACTACGAGCGTGCGAAAAGCATTGTTGACGTCGAGAAAAGCGGGACTGTCCCCGAACCATTCGAACAGGTAATAGGGCACCGGACCGGCGAACTCGTGCAGCACCAGCCGGTACATGAGCCCGACCATGGCCGGTGCGACCATCAAAGGCAGCATCAGCGGTGCCATCAGCACGGATCTTCTGGCAAGTAACGGCGCCAGGAAGATCGCGAGAAAAAGACCGATCAGGCACTCGGCAAGCGCCGTGACGATGCCGAAGCGCATCGAGAAGGAGACCGAGCGCCAGAATTCCCGGTCGCCGAGAACGGAAAGGTAATTGCCGAAGCCAGTGATTGTGGGGCTGCGCAGCGTCTCGAAATTCACCGTGGAAACGGAATAGACGAGATTTACGATCGCCGGGAAGCCAAGGAACAGCATAAGGAAGCCGATGAGCGGCGTGAAATAGAGCCTGCCCTCGGCGCGGTTTACAATAGCCATCTCGATCCGCCGGGAAATGCGGACGCGCGCCCATTCGGCCGCGTCCGGGAATGGAATTACTTCTTCAGAAGATCCTGCATGCCTGCCTTGGTATGGGCAAGCGCGTCGTCGAGGCTCTGCTGACCGGACCAATAGCCGGTGAACTCCTTGGCCTGGAGTTCGTAGACCGAGAGTGCATTGGCCGATGTAGCACCGGTCATTACATAACCATACTGGCTGGCGAACTCGCCAAGCTTGACCAGATCCGGACGCTCTGAAGCGAGCTTCGCCGCAACATCAGGAGCAAGCGCCGGTGAGCCGCCACCACGGGCATAGGTGAGCGCCGCCTCCTCGCTCGCCAGCCACTCCAGGAACTTGATCGCGCCTTCCTTGTTCTTGGCGTTCTTGTTGAGGCCGAGGCCGAGCCCGTGGATATGATCGGCGCGGCCGTCCGGCCCGGTTGGCGGCRCCACGACGCCCGTCACTTCAGCGACCGTTGGCGATTTTTCCGCATTCGTCAGATCGGCGGCCGCGGCATTCCATTGCAGGGCCGTCGCAGCCTGGCCCGCGGCATAGGCCGCGTTGGTTTCGGCAAATTCATAGCTCAAGGAATCTCGCGGTGAAGCACCGGCATCGTAGAGCTTCTTGTAAAGCTCGAGACTTGTTCGATAAGCCTCAGAATCAATGGTGATATTACCGCTCGCATCCATCCAGTCTCCACCATAGGAACGTGGCAGCGACTGGAAGACCATCATGTTGAAGAGCAGKTTCTTCATCTGCAGCACGGTGCCATAGCGCACGGGACTTTCGTCGTTGACCTGCTTGCTGAAATAAAGAGCGGTTGCTGCCCAGTCCTCCCAAGTCCACTGATCGGGATCCTTTGGCTGCAGGTCCTTTCCAAGATGTTCCTTGGCGATCGCGGCATATTTCGCCTTGGCCGCGTCGTCGGCCATCAGCGCTTCGATCAGGTCCTTACGATAATACATGAAATGCAGGGAAAGATCGGTTGGCACGCCATATTGCTTGCCATCAAACTGCATGGTCTTCAGCACGGATTCGCCGAAGACCTTGGTTGCATCCGGCCCAAGCTCGATCGGCTCCATGTAAGGGGCATAACGGCCAATCGAATAGGTCGCGACGAGATTGATGTCGAAGGCACTGGAACCAGCGGCCATATCCGCCTGCAGCTTGTCGAAAAAGCCGTCGCGGTTGAAGAAGAGAAGCTCGACCTTATCGGCTTCAGCAGCCTTGCCGTTATAGGCTTCCACGGCAGCACGAAGGGCGGTTTCCTCGGAGCCACCTGGCCAGCCGAGCACGGTGACTGCGGCATTGCTAGGGCCCGGCAGGGCTATGGTCGAAAGCAGGACGGCAACCGCCGCAAGAGATGTCCTCATCATTTTCATCACTGGTTCCCTTCTTTTATCGTTGCATTTGAACGCCTGCCCTTGCGGAGCGCCTATCCCGCCTCGCCAGCGAGATCGGCAACACCGATGATCCCGGCGCGGCCGCCGAGCTTCGCTGCAATGAGATTAGGGACAGCCGGTGACGCGGGCCCTGCCAGATGGTCTCGAACCGCGTCCAGATAGCCATCAGCGAGACCAATGCCCCCACCGACAACGATCACCTTGGGATCGAGCATCATCTGGATATCCCTGCAAAGCAGGGCGACGTTTTCGGCCGACCGGGAAACGATATCCCGTGCCCAGACCTCACCGTCGCACGCCCGCCTAAAAACTTCGGCTGCATCCACCCTGTGCCCGTTCCGGGCGGCTTCGGCCGCAATCCAGCGCCCGGACGTCTGATCTTCCAGCGGCGCCTCGCCTCGCGAAGGGCTGCGGATCAGCCCGAAATGGCCGGCAAGGCCGAGCAACGGCCGGCCGTTGACGACGATGCCGCCGCCTATGCCGGTCGAGATGGTGAGAAAGACGAGATCCGATCCCCCGCCCGCTCCGAACCGATGCTCGCCCCAGGCAGCCGCCTGCGCATCGTTGACGGCATAGGCGCGCTTGCCGAACAGCTTTTCGGCCTGTTCGGTCAGCGGAAAACCATCCGGAATACCGAGCGTGGCGGGATTGAGGGCGGACCATCTGCCTGCCTGGATGAAGCCGGTAACGGCTATGCCGATGCGATCATATCGCCCAGCCCAAGCCGCTGTGCTTTTGACCACCGCGGAAAGCCAGGCATCAGGCCCCSCCTCGCGAGCCGTGGGAACGGTGACATCCTCCAGAACCTTCGACCCCGCGACCAGCGCTGCCATGGTCTTGGTTCCGCCGATATCGATCGCCAGCACGGGCTCACCGCGCTCGGCGCCGAACGCTTTCGAAACGGCCTCATGAAACCATGATGTCACGTGTTCGGTGCGCGTGATTGCCGACCCGACCACGACCGCGCAGGCGCCGGCCCGCACGGCGGAAACCGCCTGTTCCGGCGAGCGGATGCGGCCTTCGGCGATCACGTAGGGCGTGAGTTCGCGCATGGCGGCGATCAGGCCGATATCAGGTTCGACCGGCTCGGGACCTCCGACATAGCCCGAAAGCGTCGTCCCGATAAAATCGACGCCGGCCGCAAGCGCATGGCGGGCATCTTCCAGGCAGGAACAATCCGCCATCGTCAGCTTGCCTCTTGCCTTTACCGCTTTCACCAGTTCCTTGATGGATGCGGGTCTCGCTCGATCAGTGGCGTCGAAGGCAACGATATCGGCGCCCGCATCGGCCAACTCCTCCGCATCGGCAACAAAGGGGGTGATCCGAACCGGGCTGTCGTCAAGGTCGCGCTTGACGATACCGATGATCGGCGCGGAAACMGCGGACCGCACCGCCCTGACATAGGCGACGGATTCGATACGAAGGGCGCCCGCACCGGCATCCAGCGCGGCCTTGGCAAAGCCCGTCACGAAATCCGCATCGTCCATCGGTCCGCCCGGAACCGGCTGGCAGGATACGATAAGTCTGTTGACGATCTCTTCCCTGAGATTAAGCACGCGCGACACTCCATTCGGAACATCACGATAGATGGAAAATACCAGCTTGCAACCAGCTTATAACTGGTATTATCGATGCAATTCGAAAACGAAGTCGTAGACCTCGCCCTTGTAGCGGGTCTCACAATATTCGACGATCTGCCCGTCGGCGAGGAAGCAGCGCCGCTCCGTCGCCAGGATCGGCGCGCCGGGCTCGCATTGCAGATGCGCAGCATCCGCCTGAGACGCTGCGCGCGCCCGCATGCGCTGGACGGCCCTTTGCGGCAGGAAGCCGCGTTTCTCCAGTGCCTCGTAGAGAGAATCTCCCACCATTTCAGGCGCCGGCAGAAAACGGGCCGGAACGGCGGAATGCTCGACCGCGATCGGCACGCCGTCGGCGGTGCGCACCCGTTTCAGCCGGACCACATGGGTATTGCCGGCCACCCCGAGAGCCATCATCTCCGCCGGAGATGGTCTGACGATTTGCTTCGAAAGCCAGGCGCATCCGGGCTCGAGCCCCCGGGCACGAATATCCTCGGAAAAGCTGGTGAGCGTCGAAAGCGATTTTTCGACCCGGGATCCGATCTCGGTTCTTGCGCCGTGCCGGCGATTCAGAAGCCCTTCCTCCTCCAGCAGCGCCAGAGCCTTCCTCACCGTGACGCGCGACAGCGAAAGCGTTTCGGCAATCACCCGCTCGCCTGGCAATGTCACTCCGGCTTTCAGGGCGTTGGAGCGGATTGCCCTTTCGATCGCGGTTTTCAGTTGCTTGTAGAGGGGAACGTCGGAAGCCGGGCAACCAAGCTCCCTGTTTACAAGTTCCATCAGTTCCACTGTCGCCACCACCTTGCCCGCCTCGCAAAAAAATCTTATCGATTTTCTCTCTGGAGCTATACTGGTATTATCCAGTTTTCGCAAATCCTGGCAGGGGGAACGCACGAGAGGCACCGCCGCGGCGTGGAAAGTCCGTCTCCAATCGGTCTCATCATTGGAAAACAGTGCCACGGCCGAGGCTCACTTCACAAAAATACGCGTTCTAAATTCGCCGTATCCGCGCAGAATGGCAACAAACCGCGCGCTCGCATGCTCTTCAAAAATGGGTGCCTGCGAGGTGGACTTTCAAAAGACTTCGACCCATCCTTTGCCGATACGAACCAGATAGAGAGGAGCACGCCATGAGCCTGCGCATCAACGATACCGCGCCCGACTTCACCGCTGAGACGACCCAGGGCACCATCCAATTCCACGAATGGATCGGCGACGGCTGGGCGGTTCTGTTTTCCCATCCGAAGAACTTCACGCCGGTCTGCACGACCGAGCTCGGCGCGATGGCCGGCCTTGAGGGCGAGTTCAGGAAACGTGGCGTGAAGATCATCGGCATTTCCGTGGACCCGGTCGATAGCCACGCGAAGTGGAAGGACGACATCAGGACGGCGACGGGCTTCGATGTCGAATATCCACTGATAGGCGACCGCGATCTGAAGGTCGCGAAACTCTACGACATGCTGCCGGCCGAGGCCGGCTCTTCCTCGGAAGGCCGCACGCCGGCGGATAACGCCACCGTCCGCTCGGTCTATGTCATCGGCCCCGACAAGAAGATCAAGCTGATCCTCACCTATCCGATGACGACCGGCCGCAATTTCGCGGAGATCCTTCGCGCGATCGACTCGATCCAACTGACCGCCAAGCACCAGGTCGCGACACCGGCCAACTGGCAGCAGGGTGACGACGTCATCATCACGGCCGCTGTTTCGAACGAAGATGCCGTCCAGCGTTTCGGCTCATTCGATACCGTTCTGCCCTATCTCAGAAAGACAAAGCAGCCTGTAGCCTGAGGCTGGCTTTCCATAGCCACGGCCGGCGGAGCATTACTCCGCCGGCGTTCACTTCCTCGCATATTGGGTAATTCACTCCGGAGAAACGTGCGCTCTGGCTCAGCCGGATGTGAGGTCTACATGATGCACGCCATGCGGAAGAGGGATCCGTCCGAGCCGCTGGAGGCCAGGATTGTTCCCTTTGACGAGGCGGAAGACTTCAAGACCCGGCCCATTCGCCTCGCCAGCGCTTTCATGGCCGTGAAATACGGTCGCGAGGAAATGGTCGCCTGTAAGGTCAAATACGCCACCCTCTGGTAGAACACCCTCGAAGGGGTAGTCACCTATCTTTGTCAGTGCGCCCGTCTCTCCATCCAGAGAAAGGAGCGTGACGGTGGCCTCACGCTGAAAGCGCTCGCCATCGACGGGAAATGCCGTGCCGCGCATATTGACGGTGGCGACATATCTGCCATCCGGGCTCACCGCGAGTCCTTCGGATGCAACGTCGGTTTCGGCGCTACTGATCCGCTCATGGCGAATCTCACGGCTGGCAGAAGGATCGGCAAGGCGAATGACGCTGATCGCCGAAGGCCGGTCCGGAACGCGGCCCTCGAGGCTGGTCGCTGAAAAATTCCGGCCCCAATCGGAGGTGATGTAAAAACGGCCGTCCGGAGTGAAGCGACCAACGAACGGATCGGCGCCCACTTCAACCATGTTTCCCCAAAGCTGAAGTTCGGGCCTACCCTCACGGTCCGCCACCTCGAAAAATGCGACGCGGTTCTGCGTGTTGATGTTGACCGCTATGAAGCGGCCTGACGGATGCCATTGGACATTGGTTGCGGTTACTCCGCCCCGTGGCCCTTCACTTGCTCCCTCCACGCCGAGGTCGGCAAGATTGAACCGAAAAATCTCTCTGAAGCGGCCATCATGATAAGGCACGAGCTGTACGAAACTAGCCTCCGACGTATTGGAGACTAAGGCCACGCGAGAACCGTCCGGACTGACTGCCAGCGCTTCCGGAAACGGCGCGATTTCGGCAGTATCGGCAAGTCTGGGCTGCCCCTTGTCCGTCAGATCGACTGCAAACAGCCTGTTGCCGGGAGGCAAGTCACGTATCGTTTGACCACCTTCAGGCCGAGGCCCGAGCCGTTCTGTTACGAACGCGGTGCGCCCTTGGCGATCCAGCGCCAGGATTTCTGGCGCGGCGGTAACCGAATTCGATACCGGCAGGTTCGCTATTACAAGCTGCCCATCCTTTAAGGAAAGCACTGACAAAAGGTCACGAAAGCCGGCCGCCGCCGGCGCAAGACGGCCGGTTGCATAGGTTTGCCCCACAAAGTCGCCGTCGGAAACGGTCACGATTGTCGATGCGGACAGATGTCGCAGTAGATCCGCCGAAGTGGCCGAGGCCGCAACCGGAATTGCGAGCGCAGCAGCAGCAAGGAGGAAAAAAGCGGGTGACATGAGGTGGCTCCTTCCTGATCCGGAATTCCCTTTCTTCAAAGCCACATTGACAAGGTTACTGATTATAATCCAATTCGAATGCCAACGCCTGTGATAAGCAATCCGGATCACGCCGTGGATATCCGCGCTCTCGCCTGTTTCATCGCCGTCGCCGAAGACCTTCATTTCCGAAGAGCAGCCGAACGCCTAAACATCACACAGCCGGCGTTGAGCCAGCGCATCCGGGCGCTGGAGGGAGAAATAGGAACAGCTCTTCTGGAGCGGGACCGCCGTCATGTCCTCCTGACAGCCGCGGGAACGGCATTTCTGGAACCGGCGCGCGTAGCGGTTGCCAGTGCCGCTYGCGCCACGGCCGAGGCTCATCGTGCGGTTCGGGGTGAGGTAGGTCGGTTGCGGCTCGGCTTCACCGTCATCGCCTTCTACGGGCTTTTGCCTGAGGCAGTCCGTGTCTATCGGAGCCGCTTTGCGGATGTGGTCATTGAACTCGCAGAAATGAACTCGCCGGCGCTCGAAAGCGCATTGACGGCCGGCGAACTGGATCTTGGCATCCTCCATCCACCTGTGGAAAGGCGCAAGCTCTCATTGCGGCCTCTCCCCTCACAACGGCTCGTGCTTGCTTTGCCGGAAGATCATCGTCTTGCGGCCAAACAAACGATCCGAATTACCGATATCGGGCAGGAGCCATTTCTGATCGCACCTCGCAATATCGGCCCGAATATTTACGACCGGGTAATCGCGCTGTTCGGCGAACAAGGTCTCAGTCCGAACATCGTCCAGCATGTCACGCCGATGACGTCCCTTGTCGGATTGGTGGCGGCCGGCGCGGGCCTGGGGCTGGTCACTGAAGGGATCGCGACTGCCATACGCCCTGGCGTCACGTTTCGCCCGGTGGATCCCGCGCCTCCGGAACTTCCTATGGCTGCCTCATGGCTCGGACCTGCGCCCTCTGCCGCTGCGGAACGCTTTCTCGATATCGTCGCCGAACTAGCAAAAGCGTCGTCCTAAGTTGTTTACCAGTCCGTTGACCTCACTCGCCTCCCGAAAGAATAGGTGACTTGGATGAGCTTTCCGGAGGCCAGCGACAGCGCGCCTTCATGGCCATGGTGCTTTGCCAAGACACCGATTACATGCTGTTCGATGAGCCTTTGAACAATCTCGATATCCGTCACGCGGTGGCGATGATGAAGCTGTTGCGCAACGCGGCGAGCGATTTCCACAAGACCGTCGTCGTCGTGCTGCACGATATCAATTTCGCATCCTGCTATTCCGACCACATCGTTGCCATGCGCGACGGCCGCGTCTTCATGGAGGGYCACCCGGACGAGATTATGAGGCCGCAAATCCTGTCATCGATCTATGRGGCCGAGTTCGAAGTGCATGAACTGGGTGGAAAACGGATCGCCAACTACTATTTCTGACCCTTGAGGGCATCCAGCGTGGTCGCGATGAGCCGGCGCGCCGGCGAGCTGCGGGGCCACAACATGCCGACTTCCCGAGGCGGAGATGCGGCCGGCAGCTCCAGGATGCAGATATCCAGGTCTTCGGGCCAGGGCCTCGCCCAGTCCGGAACCAGCGAAACGCCGAGACCGTTGCTAACCATCACGGCAATCGCCTCAAGCGAATCCAGCTCCAGCCGCTCCATCGGCTTGAGGCCCTGGCTCCTCAGATARCCGTCCGCCAGGCGCCCACCCCAATTGCCGCGGTCATAACGAATGAAGGGCCGCGTCGCGATGATGTCATGGGGTGATTGTCCGTGGCATTCACCCGGCGCCAAAAGTACGAGGCGCTCTGCCCGCAACAGCTCCCATTCAAATGTTTTCGGGATAGGAAACGGCGGTTTGACGAGGATTGCCGCGTGGATATCGGCATTCCGGAGCCTCTGGTAAAGCTCGGCGGAGGTACCGGGAAGAAGGAAAACCTCCACCTGCGATCTGCTCGCGAAGACGGAGCGCAAGGCCGGGGGCAGCAGACCGGTGAGTGCCGTCGAGATGGCCCCCAGCCGCAACTCCCCGGAGGGCAGATCGGCGTTGGCGAGTGCGCGCAGGTCGCGGACCTCCGCAATAATATTGCGGCTTTTCTCGATGAGGGCATGACCCGTCTCGGTCGGGCTGACGCGCCGGCCGGCTCGGGTGAGCAGCGGCACCCCGACATCCTCCTCCAGCGCCTGCATGCGTTGTGCAACGGCGGCCGGTGTGATGCCGAGCCGTCGGGATGCCTCGGCCAGCGAACCAAGCTCGGCGACCAGCAGGAATGTTTCGAGAAAACGTGTCTCCATGCAAACAAAAGCTATCGTCTAAAAGCAGAAATAGCGACATTTTTCTTCTTCTTGTGCTGACCATAATGCCGCCGAACGTCATCCCTTCGCTTAGGTAGTGCCTTCCTTTCAGTCAATGAGGTTCCAGACATGCCGCTTGATCCCAAGACCGTCGAGACACTCAAGGGCGTTTCCACCGCGACGCTCACCACCGTTCTCCTGAAGAAGGGGCTCCGGAATGTCTGGCTGCGCGGCACGAAACCCCTGAAGCCCGGCCAGCCCCGCGTGGTCGGGCCGGCATTCACCCTGCGCTTCGTGCCCGCCCGCGAGGATCTCGCAACCCCGGAAAGCTGGTCTTCGCCGACATCCACGCGCGCAGCGATCGAAGCCATGCCCGAGGGCTGCGTGGCCGTGGCAGATGCCATGGGCGTGCTCGACGCAGGCATTTTCGGCGACATTCTCTGCTCGCGCATGGTCAAGCGCGGGGTCGCGGGGCTGGTGACCGATGGCGTCATGCGCGATGCTACCGGCGTGCTCGGCACCGGGCTCCCGGTCTGGTGCGACGGCGTTTCCGCGCCGCCTTCCGTTGCCGGCCTTACCTTCGTCGGCTGGCAGGAACCGATCGCCTGTGGCGGCGTCGCTGTCTTCCCCGACGATATCATCGTGGTCGATGAGGATGGCGCGGTCTTGATCCCCGCAAAACTGCTCGACGCGGTGCTGACGGAAGCCCCGGAACAGGAGCGCATGGAGGCCTGGATCATGACCGAGGTCGACCGCGACGTGCCACTGCCGGGGCTCTATCCGATGAATGCGGAAACCAAGACACGGTATCAGTCCTGGAAGGATGCCCAATGACCTTCAGCACCCAATCTAAAGGCGTCTATGCCATTGCCACCACGCCGTTCCTGCCGGACGGCACGCTCGACCACCCATCCATTGATCGCCTGACCGATTTCTATGTCGAGAGCGGCGTCACGGGTATCACCATCCTCGGCATCATGGGCGAAGCGCCGAAGCTCGAGCCAGCGGAATCGCGTGCCATCATCAGACAGGTGGTATCGCGCGCCAGCGTTCCGGTCATCGTCGGTGTCTCGGCACCCGGCTTTACCGCCATGCGGTCGCTTGCCCGCGACGCCATGGAAATGGGAGCGGCCGGCGTGATGATCGCACCTACGCCCGCGCTTCGCACAGACGAGCAAATCGTCGGCTATTTCGCGCAGGCCATTGAAGCGATCGGAGAAGGCATCCCCTGGGTGCTGCAGGATTATCCGCTGACGCTTAGTGTCGTCATGTCGCCCAGTGTCGTTGCCAAGGTTATCACAAATCATTCCTCCTGCCTCATGCTGAAGCATGAGGATTGGCCGGGGCTGGAGAAGATCTCGAAGCTTAGAGCCATGCAGAAGGCCGGCGAGCTGCGGGAGGTCTCGATCCTTTGCGGCAATGGCGGCATGTTCCTCGATTTCGAGCCGGAACGCGGTGCCGACGGCGCCATGACGGGTTACGGATTCCCGGACATGTTGGTAGAGCTTATCGACCTCTTCGCAGCCGGCAAGCGCGACGAGGCGCATGATCTCTTCGACGCTCACCTGCCCCTGATCCGCTATGAACAGCAGCTCGGCATTGGGCTTGCCGTGAGAAAGCACGTGCTGAAGCGTCGCGGCGTCATCACTTCCGATGCGCAGCGCAAGCCGGGTCTGGCGCTCAGCGCAACTGCCCGCGCCGAGGTCGACTACCTGCTTGAGCGGCTTGCGCAACGGGACAGACGCGCCGCGCTTTAGCCTGCTTCCCCGATTTTTCTCCTCCTTGTAATCTGAACTTCATCCAAAACGTTTTGGCTTGACTCCCAAAACGTTTTGGATGACCTTAAGGCCAAGGGAGGAAACCTTGTCCAATCTAAAGCAGCTTGCGCAATCGCTCGGCTTGTCCATTACCACGGTTTCCCGTGCCCTGGACGGCTATGCGGATGTTTCTCCCGCCACACGCGAGCGGGTTCGGGAAGCCGCAGACAAGGTAGGCTATCGGCCGAACGCCTCTGCGCGCCGGCTTCGCAAGCAGCGGGCGGAACTCGTCGCCGTCACGCTTCCTAGCGATCCCGGCCATATCGGCCCTCCCCATTTCATCGATATGCTCTCCGGATGTGCCGAGCATCTCGCCGGCGCCGGCCTTAATCTCGTGATCGCACCCGTTCCGCGTGGGGAAAGCGAACTGGAAATGTGCCGCCGCTTCGTCGACGGGCGCAGGGTGGACGCCATGCTCTTGGTGCGCACCAAGCGCCATGACGAGCGTGTGGAATTCCTGCAATCTCGCGGCATTCCCTTCGTCACCAACGGCCGCACCGAATCCCTTATGCCGCACGCCTTCATCGATGGCGACGGCTTTTCCGGTTTTCGCGAGGCGACATTGCGCTTCCATGCCGCCGGCCATCGACGGATCGGCCATATCGCCGGCCCGCAGGAATATTATTTCGCTCACGCCCGCCACCGCGGCTGGCAGGCGGCCATGGATGAATGCGGCCTGGAGGCTGATCTTTGCGCGGAAGGCGCGCCGACCGAGCAGGGCGGCTATCTCGCGGCGCTTGAACTTCTACGCCTGCCGCGGCGTCCGACGGCACTCGTCTGCGCCACCGACGAAATGGCGATCGGGGCACTGCGGGCGCTGCGTGAAATCGAGGGTGGCGAGGCCATAAGCATCGTCGGCCACGACGATCTGCCGATCGGCGCATTCGCAAGTCCGCCGCTATCGACCATGCGGATGACCGGCGAAAACCTCGGCGCGAGCTTCGCCTCCCTGTTGCTTCGCGCCATTGCGGGAGAACCCGCCGAAAGCCTTCAGGAACTGCGCCCCATCGAATTCGTGGATCGGGAAAGCCATCGCCGTCCTTTCCCGGAAGCATAGCCAACGTCCGATCCAAACAGAAAGACAATAAGGAGGAGAAACAATGAAACGCTTGCTGTCACTTGGAATTCTGGCTTCGACGGTGCTGGCCTTTGCGTCGCCGACGCTGGCCCAGACCGTATTCCTGTCCACCCAGCTCCGCCCGATCGAGGAAGCGACCACCGTGCGCGAGGAACTGCTGCAAGGCGTCGGCGACGTCGATTACGTCGTCGAGGAGCCGCCGCAATTCGCCGTGCGCATGGAGGCCGAGCGCCAAGCCGGCAAGCACACGATCAGCCTGGTCGGCGCGCTGCATGGCGAACTTTCGCCGATCGCCGACAAGGACGGCTTCGAGCCGCTCGACGAGCTGGCGAAGAAGCTCGCCGAAGGCGGCATGCCGCAGTCCCTGCTCGATCTCGGCAAGCTCGGCAAGACCACCCAGCAATACATCCCATGGATGCAGGCCACCTATGTCATGGCTGCCCATAAGGAGGCGCTGCAGCACCTGCCTGAGGGCGCGGACGTGAACAAGCTCACCTATGATCAGCTCATCGAATGGGGCAAGAAGTTGCAAGAGGCGACGGGCCAGCCGCAAATCGGCTTCCCCGCCGGTCCGAAGGGTCTGATGGCCCGCTATTTCGAAGGCTATTTCTACCCGTCCTTCACGGGTGGCGTAGTGCGCACCTTCCAGAATGCGGATGCCGCCACCGGCTGGGAGAAATTCAAGGAACTGTGGGCACAGGTCAATCCGAACTCCACCAACTACGATTTCATGCAGGAGCCGCTCGCGGCAGGCGAAGTCATGGTGGCATGGGATCATGTCGCGCGGCTGAGGAACGCGATCTCCGCCTCGCCTGACGATTATGTCGTCTTCCCCGCGCCGGCCGGTCCCAAGGGACGCGGCTACATGCCGGTCGTTGCCGGACTTGCGATCCCGAAGGGTGCTCCAGATGTCGCAGGYGCCACCAAGCTCATCGAGCACCTGACGACGCAGGAGACACAGCTTTTGACCGCCCAGCGCGTCGGCTTCTTCCCGACCTTGAACGTTCAGCTCCCGCGGGATCTCGATCCGGGCGTCGCCCTGCTTGCAGGCGCCGTCACAGCCACCCAAGCCGCCGACGATGCGTTGATTTCGCTGCTTCCGGTCGGCCTCGGAGACAAGGGGGGAGAATTCAACAAGGTCTACATGGACAGCTTCCAGCGGATCGTTCTGCAGAACGAGCCGGTGGCCGACGTGCTTAAGGCGCAGGGCGCAACGCTTTCCAAGCTGATGACCGACACCAAGGCCGCCTGCTGGGCACCCGACGCAAAGAGCGACGGCCCCTGCCCGGTCGAATAAGCGCCTCCCAAGGCCGTTCGGGTCCGGGTACCAGTGCCCGGACCCGCTTCTCCAATCCGCCTGCGGGGCACGCCGATGACGCAAAACAGACCCTGGGTCCCCTATCTTCTGATCCTGCCTTCCGTCGCCTTCCTGGCGCTGCTGTTCATCGTGCCGCTGGTGCAGACGATCTGGCTGGCGATCTCCGATAACGGCGTGCCTTCGCTTGCGAATGCTCAGCGCATGGTGAACGACATCAATTTCGGGCGCTCGGTCCAGAATACGTTCCTGCTCACCGCTGTCGTCGTGCCGGTTCAACTCGCCATCGCGCTTGCCATGGGCACCATGGTTGCCAAGATCGCAGGCGGCCGAGAAACCATCCTCTGGATCTGGACCATTCCGCTCGCCATTTCGGATCTTGCCGCCGGTCTCGTCTGGCTCTCGATTCTGCAGAACACCGGATATTTCAACTCGCTGCTCTTCGGTTTCGGCCTCATCGAACGGCAAACGAGCTGGCTTTCCTATCAGACACCGGTCGCGCTCTTCATCGCCATTGCGATCGCTGAAATCTGGCGCGGCACGGCGATCGTCATGGTCATCATCGTCGCCGGTCTCAACCAGGTGCCGAAGGAATTCAAGGAAGCCGCCGAAATCTTCGGGGCGGGTCCCTGGACGCGCTTCTGGCGCATTACCCTGCCGCTGATCCGTCCGGCCCTGCAATCGGCGCTCATTCTACGGACCGTGCTCGCCTTCGAAGTCTTTGCGGTCGTCTATGCACTCGGTGGGCGCAATTTCCCGGTCCTGGTGGGCGAAGCCTATACCTGGCAGAACCAGAACCAGAACTACGGCGTCGCGGCGGCCTATGCGGTGCTGATCATGGTCATCTCGCTCGCCGCCACCCTCGTCTACCTCAAGGTCATCAAGGTCGATCCGGAGCGTCTGCCATGAGCACAGCAAATCCCGCTGGCTTCGTCTCTTCCCGCCGCTGGCTGCTGTGGAGCGGCATCATGGCGCTTTGCGCCTGGGTGCTGGTGCCGATCTATCTCGTGGCACTTGGTGCGCTCGGCGGACGCCAGGGCGTTTACCAATGGCCGAAAACCGGTTTACCGACAGGCATTTCGCTGGATCCGTTCCTGCTCTTTCTTAAGACCGAAGGCGTGGCGCAGAGCTTCTTCAATTCACTTGGCGCGGCCGGGATCACCGTGGCGCTGTCGATCCTGCTCGGGGCGCCAGCCGGCTATGCGCTTGCCCGCTACAATTTCCGCGGCAAGGACAGCTACCGGCTGCTGGTGCTGCTCACGCGCGCCTTTCCGCTGGCCATCCTGGCGCTGCCGCTCACCGTCTCCTACATCCGGCTCGGTCTCTACRATACCATTATCGGCGTCGGCCTGATCCATACGGTTCTAGCCCTGCCCTTCGCCGCGCTGGTGACGCAGGGCATTTTCCTCGGCGTTCCTCGAGAGCTCGAGGAAGCTGCCTGGGTCTTCGGCTGCACCCGTATCCAGGCCTTCTTCAAGGTCGTGGCGCCGCTTGCGCTACCTGGCATCGTGGCGACAGCGGTCTTCGCCTTCGTTATTTCCTGGAACGAGGTGTTCGCAGCCTCGGTGCTGACGGTGAGAAATCGCACATTGACCGCTTACCTGCTGACAGTGCTTTCCGAAAGCCCGATGCATTACCGGTTTGCCGGCGGCCTGCTGCTCATCCTTCCCTCGGTCATCTTCATCTTCGCCGTCAGACGATATCTGTTCGCGATCTGGGGCATTTCCTCCAAGTAACGGGACCCTTTCCATGGCCAATATTGTCATCGATCGAATCCGCAAGAACTTCGGCTCCTTTCAGGCGCTGAAGGAAATCTCGCTGACGATCAACGACGGAGAATTCGTCTCGCTGCTCGGGCCGTCGGGCTGCGGCAAGACCACGCTTCTGCGCATCATCGCCGGGCTGGAGACAGYTACCTCCGGCGACGTGCGCATCGGCCAAAAATCGGTGATCGGCCTTCCGCCGAAAGATCGCGGGCTGGCGATGGTTTTTCAGAACTATGCCGTCTTCCCTCACATGACGGTTTACGAAAACGTCGCCTTCGGCCTGCGCATGCAGAAAGTGGATGATGCGCGTGTGAAAAAGCAGGTCGAGAAAGCCGCAGGTCTGCTGCATATCGAACCTTATCTCGACCGCTACCCGAACAAACTTTCCGGAGGCCAACGACAGCGCGTCGCGGTCGCCCGCGCACTCGCCGTCGAGCCCAAGGTTCTCCTCATGGACGAGCCGCTGTCCAATCTCGACGCGCTGCTGCGGCTTGAAATGCGCACCGAACTCAAAACCGTGCTGCAGTCAGCAGGCACCACGACGATCTATGTCACCCATGACCAGACGGAGGCCATGGGCCTTTCCGATCGTATCGCCGTCATGCACAATGGTGTGGTCGAACAGGTCGGCTCGCCTGTCGACGTCTACAACCATCCCGCGACACGCTTCGTCGGAGGGTTCATCGGCAACCCTCCGATGAATTTCATCAAGGTGCCGGTGGAAAACGGCCATGTGGCCGCCGGCGCTGAACAATTTTCCGTGCCGGATGGATCCGCAAGCGAGATCGTTCTTGGCCTCCGCGGCGAAGCCGTGGAACTTTCAAACCTGCCCGAAGGGCTGGAAATGAAGGTGCGCGTGGCCGAGCCGATGGGATCGCACCTGCTCCTGACAGGCTCGATCCACGACCAGCCCGTGCGCGTCATCCTGCCGGCGTCCGAAACCGTCAGAAGCGGCGACGTGATCGGGCTGAAGCTCGACCGTAAACGAATCACCTGGCTTTCACCCGAAAGCGGCAAATCCTACCCGGTGGCGGCCTGAAACTCCTGGAGTACCAAGAATGAATAAGCATCTCGACGAGGCGAGGCGGATTCTCGCGTCCAATGACCGCGGCGGCTATACGGTACCGACCGATCGGCTCTACCCCTTCCAGTGGAACTGGGATTCGGCCTTCGTCGCCATGGGATTTGCGCTTTACGATGTCGATCGCGCCTATCGGGAACTGGAGCGGCTTGCCGAGGGTCAGTGGGCGGACGGCATGATCCCGCACATCATCTTCCATCAGCCGAGCGACACCTATTTCCCCGGCCCCTCCGTCTGGCGCACGCGACATTCGATCCCGACCTCGGGCATCACCCAGCCTCCGGTTTTCGCCATCGCACTGCGCAAAGTACACGAGGCTGCAGGTTCGATCACCGAAGCGAGAACGCTTCCTCTCTACGAGGCTGCCCTGAAATGGCATCGCTGGTGGTATTGCGCCCGCGACCCCGAAGGAACCGGGCTCGTCGCGCTCCTGCACCCATGGGAGACCGGCAGCGACAATTCACCCGCCTGGGACATCGCGCTTGCTCGCGTGCCGACCACGACCGAAACGGCGGTCGCACGCAAGGATACCGGTCACGTGAATGCCGAGATGCGTCCGCGCGATGAAGATTACAAGCGCTTCATCCATCTGGTGGATACCTATGCCGCCTGCGGCTGGGACCCGGCTCAGCAATGGGAAAAGGCGCCGTTCAAGGTGGCGGAGGTTCAGACCACCGCGATCCTGCTCAAGGCCGGCGAGGACCTCGAACATCTCGCCCGACGGCTCGGAAGGAAAGATGAAGCGGCTGAGATCGCAGCACTCAACGCTCGCAGCCGCAAGGCGCTGCTTGCCCAATGGCGGCCGGCACTTTCGCGCTTCGTTTCCCGCGACCTGATCTCGGGCGAAGACGTGGAAGCGCCCACCCAGGCGGGCTTCATCCCCCTTCTCTCGCTGGATCTCGAGGAGGAAATCGCGGGAGCACTGGTGGGTGAGATGAAAGCATGGTCGAAAGGCCTGAAGGTCGTCTTCCCGACCACGAAGCCGGGGATCGAGAGCTTCGAGCCGAAGCGCTATTGGCGCGGCCCAGCCTGGGCGATCATCAATTGGCTATTGATTGACGGGCTGAAGCGCAACAGACAGCCGGACCTTGCCGAAGAGCTGCGCAAGTCCACCATCGACGCGATCGAAACCGAAGGCTTTGCCGAATATTTCGACCCGATGACGGGCGAAGGTTGCGGCGGACTCGGCTTTTCCTGGACTGCCGCAGCCTATCTATGGCTGATGCGGCAATAAGGCCTTTTGACCTCTCCAGTTACGCTGAATATACGCTGATTGCGCCCGCATTGCCGGCACGGCCGAGGCAGGCTCCTCAAAACGCGCCGCCTCGGCCGAGAGGCAAAGTCTCGCGCTCGCGGAAGGGTTGCCTTTTTCCGAGCGGGTATTATCATTTGTGTATTCAGGAGGTTGCATGACGGACGTTGTTTCTGATCCGCCTTCCCCAACAAACCTGCGAAGCCGGCGGCGCAATGAGCTGCTCGCATTCTTTGCCCTTGCTTTCGGAGTGTGGCCGAGCGTGGCCATCGGTGTCGTCGGAAGCTACGGATTTCTCGTCTGGTTTTATCAGATGATTTTCGGACCTCCCGGCCCTCCGATGCACTGAGAGGGCATGCATGAGGCCGGCACCACTTTCCCGACGAGAGTTGTTGACCGGCCGTTCCCCGGCCCATCAGCCTCGTATCTGTCCACCCGGAACGTCTCTTGATGGTCTGCGCAACTGCACCGGATGCGGCCTCTGCGCGGAACGATGTCCCACCGGCATAATCCGCCTGGTGGGCGGATTACCGAGCGTCGACTTTACTGCCGGCGAATGYACTTTCTGTGCCGCCTGCCAGGAAAGCTGCCCAGAACCCGTGTTCGACGAGAGGCCTGCCTCGCGCTTTCCTCACACCGCGGCCATCGGTGCTGGATGCCTTGCGAAGAGCAATATCGCCTGCCAGTCATGTGGCGAAAGCTGTCCCGTTCAAGCCATCCGTTTTCGGCCGCGAATCGGCGGCCCCTTTCTGCCCAATCTGGACGAGGTGCTCTGCACCGGTTGCGGCGCATGCCAGCAGGTCTGCCCCGCCGATGCGATAAGCATGCGTCCCCTTACCCATGAGGCCGCCAATGGCTGACCAGACGACCTGGCACATCTCAAGCGCGGTGGTGGCGACGAAGCCCGGATCCACCGACAGCGTCTTGACCCATATCAAAGACATGGCCGGCGTTGAGGTCCATGCACATGACGGCGCCAAGATCGTCATCGTGCTCGAAGGAGCAAGCACCGGCGCGCTTGGTGAGATGCTGAGCCGGATATCGGTGCTCGATGGGGTCGTCGCGGCCAACATGGTGTTTGAACATGTGGAAACACGAGGAGAGCTGAACCATGACGGGAGAACTGACGCGGCGTGACATGCTGAAGGCGCATGCTGCCGGGGTCGCGGCGGCGGCCGCCGGGATGGCTCTGCCAGCGGCGGCACAGCCTGTCCCAGGCGGGGTGGAAGCCCTGCAGATCAAGTGGTCGAAGGCGCCGTGCCGGTTTTGCGGCACAGGCTGCGGGGTGATGGTTGGCGTCAAGGACGGTCAGGTCGTCGCCACCCATGGCGACATGCAGGCCGAGGTCAATCGCGGCCTCAACTGCATCAAGGGTTATTTCCTC
Source organism: Rhizobium sp. LCM 4573 (assembly GCF_001854865.1). Lineage (GTDB taxonomy): Bacteria > Pseudomonadota > Alphaproteobacteria > Rhizobiales > Rhizobiaceae > Neorhizobium. The sequence goes on from NZ_MDDW01000026.1 coordinate 123,552, forward strand.
TCCAAGATCATGTACGGCGAAGACCGGCTGCAGACCCCGCTCCTGCGCAAGCGTGGCGGCACCTACGACAAAGATGGCGAGTTCGAGCCGGTGAGCTGGGACGAGGCCTTCGATGTCATGGCCGAGCAGTGCAAGAAGGTCTTGAAGGAAAAAGGCCCGACCGCCGTCGGCATGTTCGGTTCCGGCCAGTGGACGATCTTCGAGGGCTATGCCGCGACGAAGCTGATGCGCGCGGGCTTCCGTTCGAACAATCTCGATCCCAACGCCCGCCACTGCATGGCCTCCGCGGCTTACGCCTTCATGCGCACCTTCGGCATGGACGAGCCGATGGGCTGCTACGACGATTTCGAAAATGCCGACGCCTTCGTCCTCTGGGGCTCCAACATGGCGGAGATGCATCCTATTCTCTGGACGCGTGTCGCCGATCGCCGGCTCGGGCATCCGCATGTACGGGTAGCGGTGCTTTCGACCTTCACCCACCGCAGCATGGATCTTGCCGATATCCCGATGGTCTTCAAGCCGGGAACGGACCTGGCGATCCTGAACTACATCGCCAACCACATCATTCAAACCGGACGGGTGAACCAGGACTTTGTCCAGAGCCACACCAAGTTCGCCCGCGGGGTGACCGATATCGGCTACGGCCTCAGACCCGATAATCCGATTGAGGTCAACGCGGTCAATTCCGCCGATCCGACTAAGACCGAGCCCATGGACTTCGAGGCGTTCAAGGAGTTCGTCTCCGAATACACGCTGAAGAAGACGGCGGAGCTGACCGGCGTCGATCCAGGCTTCCTGGAGCAACTGGCCGAACTCTATGCCGATCCGAAGACCAAGGTCATGTCGCTCTGGACCATGGGCTTCAACCAGCATGTGCGCGGTGTGTGGGCCAACCAGATGGTCTACAACCTGCACCTTTTGACCGGGAAGATTTCGGAACCAGGTAACAGCCCCTTTTCATTGACCGGCCAGCCGTCGGCCTGTGGCACCGCCCGCGAGGTCGGCACCTTCGCCCACCGCTTGCCGGCGGACATGACGGTGACCAATCCAGAACACCGCAAGCATGCGGAGGAGATCTGGCGCATTCCTCACGGCGTGATCCCGGAAAAGCCGGGATATCACGCGGTTGAGCAGGATCGCATGCTGAAGGACGGCAAGCTCAATTTCTACTGGGTGCAGGTCAACAACAACGTCCAGGCCGGCCCCAACACGAGCAACGAGACCTGGCAGGGCTACCGCAACCCCGACAACTTCATCGTCGTCTCCGACGCCTATCCGACCATTACGGCCATGAGCGCCGACCTGATCCTGCCGGCCGCGATGTGGGTGGAGAAGGAAGGTGCGTACGGCAATGCCGAGCGCCGCACCCATGTCTGGCATCAGCTCGTCCAGGCCAAGGGCGATGCCCGCTCGGATCTCTGGCAGATGGTTGAGTTTTCCAAACGCTTCACCACCGACGAGGTCTGGCCGGCCGATATCCTCGATGCCAATCCGGACTACCGTGGCAAGACGCTCTATGACGTGCTCTACCGCAACGGCGAGGTGGATCGCTTCCCGCTCAGCGAGGTCAATGAGGAATACGCCAACAACGAGGCCAAGGATTTCGGCTTCTATATCCAGAAGGGCCTGTTTGAGGAATATGCCGCCTTCGGTCGCGGACATGGTCACGACCTCGCACCCTACGATACCTATCACGAAGTGCGGGGGCTGCGCTGGCCTGTGGTGAACGGGCAGGAGACCCGCTGGCGTTACCGCGAGGGCTACGATCCTTACGTGAAACCGGGCGAAGGCGTGAAGTTCTATGGCCAGCCTGACGGCAAGGCGGTCATCCTCGCCGTTCCCTACGAACCACCTGCCGAATCGCCGGATGACGAATTCGATTTCTGGCTGGTAACCGGCCGCGTGCTGGAGCACTGGCATTCCGGCTCGATGACGATGCGGGTTCCCGAGCTCTACAAGGCTTTCCCGGGCGCCCGGGTGTTCATGAACGGCGACGATGCGCGCAAGCGCGGCATCAATCAGGGCGCCGAGGTGCGCATCGTGTCCCGACGGGGCGAAATCCGCTCGCGCGTCGAAACCCGCGGCCGCAATCGCATGCCGCCAGGGGTCATCTTCGTTCCCTGGTTCGATGCCAGCCAGCTGATCAATAAGGTCACGCTCGACGCAAYCGATCCCATCTCCAAACAGACGGATTTCAAAAAATGCGCGGTCAAGATACTTCCCGTCGCCTGATCCGGCGACCCGAATGGATGATGGTCGCCGCAGGGTTCGTGCTGTTCCTCGCGACCGCGTCCATCGCCCAGGTGATGCAGCAGATGGTGCCGCAGCTCGAAGGCCCGACCCCCTCGATGGCGACGGACGCCGCTGCGCCGTTGCCTAAATGGGTGGTCGACGACCAGCAGGTCATGCGTGCCTATCCTGACCAGCCGCCGATCATTCCGCATTCGATCGAAGGCTATCAGCTCTCGGTGAACGCAAACCGGTGTCTGTCGTGCCACAAGCGCGAGTTCACGCAGGATTCCGGTGCGCCGATGATCAGCGTGACACATTACATGACGCGGGATGGGCAGATGCTCGCCGATGTTTCGCCGAGGCGATATTTCTGCACGGCCTGCCATGTGCCACAGGCCGACACGCGACCGCTGGTGCCCAACGCTTTCAAGGACATGAGCGAGATGGGTTTCAAGCAAGCCGGAAGCGAGTGAACTTATGATCGCCTGGATCAAGAAAGTCATCCTCTGGGCCTGGAATATCCTCGCCACACCCGCCGGAACGCTCGGCCTCGGCTTCCTCACCCTTGGAGGTTTCATCGGTGGGGTCATGTTCTGGGGCGCGTTCAACACCGCCCTCGAAGTGACCAATACCGAGAAATTCTGCACCTCGTGCCACGAGATGCGCGACAACGTCTACGAGGAGCTGACCCGCACCATCCATTTCTCCAACCGTTCCGGCGTCAGGGCCTCCTGTCCCGACTGTCACGTTCCGCACAACTGGACCGACAAGATCGCCCGCAAGATGCAGGCATCCAAGGAAGTCTGGGGCAAGATCTTCGGCACGATCAACACCCGGCCGAAATTCCTGGAGAAACGGCTGGAACTGGCGCAGCACGAATGGGCGCGGTTGAAGGCAAACGACAGTCTCGAATGCCGCAACTGCCACTCGTCGATGGCGATGGACCTTCAGAAGCAGACGCAGCGCGCCGCCGAGATACACACCCGCTATTTGCTCTCGGGCCAGGCAACCTGTATCGACTGCCACAAGGGCATCGCGCATGAACTGCCGAATATGGAAGGTATCGATCCCGGTTGGAAGGTCCCGCGGGAGCTGGAAGGCAAGAAGATGGCCGGCTCGACCCCCATCGACGACCTAAGGGCGGTCATCGAGGATGCCCATGCCGGGCTTTAGCTCTCGGCGATCGGATGACACATCATTTCCTCCTATTTTCGAGCCAGCCTGAAATCTGAAGCGAGGCAAGAATGATCACGACGCCGAGGATCACGCGAGCCTCCGGCACCTCGCTGAAAAAGATATATCCGACTGCCGTGGTGAAGAGGATGGAGAGGTAACCTACCGGCGCCAGAACACTGGCGTCGGCGATACGATAGGCCCGCAGAAAGCAATATTGGCCGATCTGGGCGAGAATCCCGATGCCGAGCAGAGGCGGCCAATCGAAGGTTCGCACCGGCTGCCAGGTGATGATAGCGGGAATGGCAGTGATCACCGCCAGGCCAAGGGTGTAGAACACCATCATCACCGTGGTGTTTTCGTCTCGCAAGGCTCTAGTCTGAATGATCGCCAGGGAACCGAAAAACACCGAAACCAGAACCACGAGCACCTTCGCATCGAAACCGGAGGTCCCCGGCGCCATCACGATCAGGACGCCCCCGAATGCACCGATCGCGCCGAGCCAGCGAAGCCGACTGACGGTTTCCCCAAGCATGGCCACCGCCATGGCCATGGTGACCAGAGGCCGTGAGAAGCCCACGGCATTCACGGTTGCCAACGGGAGCATGGTGATCGCCAGAAAATTGCTCGACAGTGCGGCGGCATTGCAGGAAATGCGGACGATATTGCGCCACGGGTGCTTGATGCGGGTCATCTCCAGCCGATGACGCCAGATCAGCGGCAGGATGAAGAAAAGCCCCACCATTGCGCGGACGAACACCAGTTGAAWAGCTGGGTAAGTGGCCCCTTGAGCCTTGACGAGCGCCGTCATGCCGCCCGCGACGAGCGTCATGTCCAACAATAGCCAGCCGACCCCGATGCGAGCATTGGATGCCCGCTCTCTTTCCGCTTCTGGCAATCCTTCCGCGCTCACGCCGGTTGCACGAGATTGGCCATCAGCCGGAAGGCGCCGGGCACCAGCTGATCGAGCTGGTGATGCAGGACCAGGCTGGTATGGGTGTGGCGCCCCTTGCCGATGGGGCCGGAAACCAGCGCCCCTTTGAGCGGCTGTTCGTTGACGTCGTGCATAGCGAGCAGCGGTTCATAGGCAGCGTCCCAGCGGGACGCGAAATAGAGGCCGCGTTCCTTGTCCCAGTTATGCCAGTCTTCCGGGCTGATGAGGTTCGGCCCTTTCAGGAGCATGTGATCCGGTGACAGGACCGTAACTTCCGCCTGGGGGTCGGTGACCCGCCAGCGTAGGGACGGCGAACCGATCTCGATGCGGCGTACCGGCGTTCTCTCGGGGTTCCAGCCATCGCTAGGACGGTGATAGAGCGTCACCAAATGGCCGCCCTCCTCCACGAAGCGGTGCAATCGTTCCGTCGCCGCAGCGAGATCCTCACGGGTGCCGAAAGCGAATATCCCGATCACGATCGTGGTAAACCGCGACAGATCGCCGGAAAGTGCCTGCGCATCGAGTTCGGTTACGTCGAGGCCCATGCGCGCAAGCCAGCTGCCGACGCGGTCGGCGCCCCCGCCGACATAGCCGATGCACGCGCCCGCCGGCAGCTTCAGGTCGAGCGGCAGAACCCTGAGCACGGCCGGCGCGCGGAAGCTTGCACGACCGATATGCGGATAGGCAATCGGTGTCGTCTGGTAGGCAGGGCGGCCACCGATACCGGCCACAATCTCGACTAGGCCAGGTTTCATGGCCTCAGTTGACGATAGCAGCCAATCCTCCCCGTTCTTCTCTATCGTCCAGCCGGGGGGGGGCTGGAAGGATACCGCCGCTTCGGCTCCTGAAATCTTGGCTTGAACCGGCCATTTGCTTCGCGATGCGTCCAGCGGGATGATCAGCGCGTCCGGAACGAGCGTGAGCGACTGCGCCGGCGCGACTGCGAAAGGTTCTTCCAGATCAAACGCGCCCTTCACGGTGCGACCACCAATCTCGGCCGAGAGCGTGACGCAGGCATGGCCGTTACCCCCAAGCGATGTCCAGCCCGGCGTATAGAGGTCCGACAATAGAACCTCGGCATCCACGCTCAGCGAAAATACCTGGTCCTTGTCCGTTGAGAGCCGCGAGAACGAGGCTCCCTCTGGCAGATGCGGCACCACATCGACCGCGTGTCCCGCTCCCTCACCCAGTTGCACCGTCAGCTTCGCCGCGCCGCCGGGAGAAATGGCGGAAGGTTCGGCATAGGCTCGCTCGAAGACGGCGGCGGCTTCCAGGATCGCCGCGTCCAGCTCCACCCGCTCTCGGGCGACGCGATGGCCGTGCCAAGCGAGGAAGTCTTCGTTCGCCGATAAGGCGGCACGCTCCAGATGGCCGRCTGCTTCGATAAGCGCGGTTATGATTCTCTCGCGATCCGGAAAGGCCGAGATGGCGGCTGCAATCGCATGATCTGCCGCAAGCAGCGCCTCGCCGACGGCTCCAGGAATACGGGCAAGCTCGGCAAGCGATGACGGCAGGTCTTCGAGGATGGAGCGCTCTTCCCTTACCTCGCTCGCGGACAGTTTCAGATGCAGCGACCAGGCTCGATCCGGTTCTTTCGGCCAATGACCCATTCCCTGGGAGGCATGATAGTAGCGCGACCACTCGCCGATCCGGTCGTATTCCGCGCCGCTTGCTGGCTCCCGGCCATCGACCGTTACGGTCAGCGTGGCATCGGGCGGCGGTACTTCGTCATCATAGGTGCCGCCGCCTCCGGACCAGGCGGGAAGATAGAATTTTGCGACCGTCCAGGGCTTCAATCCCTCGGCCAAATGCTCCGGATAAGCATTCCGGTCAGCGGCCAGCGCGATCGCGGCCTCGGCGGCACGCGTCATCGCTCGATGATGCCCATGCTGGCCCGGCACATCCAGGAAGGTCGGAATGACGATGTCCGGGCGCTCCTGGCGATAGGCGCGCACCAGCCGTTCGACGATGCGCGCTTCGCCCCATCGGCCGAACGTCGCATCCCCATCCTTGGAAAAGCCGAAATCGTGTACGGCATCCTGCGGACCGTGGCCCAGCCAGCAGAGATCGGCGTCCAGAACGCGCGCGGCCTCCTCAAGCTCGCGCGAGCGGATCACTCCCAAGGCGCCGAGGCGCTCCGGACCGAGCGCATTCTGACCACCCTCGCCCCTCGTCGAGCAGGCGATGATGACCCGCATGCCGAGCCCTAGCCGGAACCAGGCCAGCATGCCGTTCTGCTCATCGTCGGGATGCGCTCCGGTGTTCATGACCGTGACTGTGGATTTCAGCCGCGACAGCTTGCGATGAAGCCGCACGAGGGCGGGGTCGGTCATCTGCCGTTCGATGCGTTCGCGGGCGCTCAGCATGAAAACTCCTCCAGTATATCACGCGGAAATATCGGCAATCGCCGTAAGCGAGGTCTCCAGCTTCGGCGTCACGACATTGAACAGCGGCAGCGATGCGGCTCCGAGCGCCGCGGTCAATTGGCCAGTCTGACCACGCAGTACGCGCGGCAGGGCGCGCTGGCGCCGGCTTGCCACGGACGTGGGCAAGTTGCCCATGCGGCGGATGATGTCGTCGATGATGGCATCCGGCAGAGCCCCGCCCAGGATCACCGTCTGCGGGTCGAGGATGTTTTCGAGCATCGCGACCATGGGGCCGAGATAGGTTGCGGCCTCCTCGATCCAGGCCTCCACCACCGGATGTTCGGCGGCGTGCAGCCTTTCGAGATCGGCGACCTCGCAATCTCCTATTCCCGCGCCGGCGAGCTTCTCCTTAAGCGCGTAGACCGAGGCATAGCCCTCAAGGCAACCCCGCTGGCCGCAGGAAGGACACGGACGCCCCTTCGGGGCGACGGTGACATGGCCAATTTCCCCGGCATTGCCGAAGGCACCCCGATAGGGAGAGCCATCCTGGATGATGCCGAGGCCGATCCCCACGCCGAAATAGATCATGCAGAAATTGGAAATCGCCAGACCGGCGCCGAACAGCCGCTCGCCCACTGCCGCAGCCGTTGCATCGTTTTCGACGACGACCGCATGGCCGCAAGTCTTGCTGAGCGCCGCCGCCGCATCAACCCCCGCCCAACCGGGAAGCGTTGTCGGTCCGACCGAGGTCATTCCCTCGATCTCGAAGGGGCCTGGCATCACGACACCGACACCGAGAAGCTTTGATGCTACAGATCGGTCAAGGGCGGAAAGCTCTTCCGCGAAGGCCGAAAGGATATATTCCGGCGTCGTGTCCTTGAGCGGCGTGATGCGCTTTGCCCGGAGCCGGCCGGAAAGATCGAGCGCGACCGCCACCATGTGGTCGGCGGCAATCTCTACGCCGAGCGTCGCGCCGCCTTCCGGATTGACCGCAAACTGGATTGGCGGTTGGCCGCGTCCGGAGCGCAGGCGCCCCATCTCCATCAACAGCCCCTCTCCGGCAAGTTCGCCGACGATATTGGCAACCGCCTGCGGGGTGAGCTGAGTCAATTTTGCGATATGCGCTCGGCCGAGCGAGCCGTGCCGGCGCACGATATCCAGCACCACACGCCGGTTGTGCTCGCGGCTCCGCTCGGGATTTTTTCCCAGAGCCACCGGATGAGCGCCGATCGTTTGTATCGTCATCTCGCCGACTTCCATCTGCCGAATTCGTGCCACCGCAGGGAACCTGCCTTGGGCAATAAAATAATTCAAGTAAATTATCTTATTGACAAACCAACCGATGCGGGGAACCGTAAGGTGAGTTGTGTGGGTTAGCGCAACGGCGGAGGAGCGAATGTGAACACCTCCGCATGCCAATAAAGCAGGGTCGGCCGATAAGCCGCCGACCGCAGGGAACAAGCGAGACCTCAGACCGGCAAACCCGGCGGGGCAAAATGGAGGTTCACATGCGCAAGGCAACTTTGTTCGCCGGTCTCGTCGCCGGCTTCAGCACGTTCGCATTCAATGCCGCACAGGCGGTGGAAATCGAATATTGGCAATATGTCTTCGACACGCGCGTGAAGGCGATGGACCAGCTTATCGCCGAGTTCCAGAAGGCCAATCCGGATATCACCGTCAAGCATGTGACCTTCCCCTATGCCGATTACCAGACCCGTGTCATCGCAGCCAATATGGCTGGTCAGGGACCCGACGTCATGCAGCTCTTCTATGGCTGGCTTGATAAATTCGTCGCCGGCGAGCTGCTGCAGCCGCTGCCAGCCGACACATTCCCGCACGACAAGATCGAAAGCGAATTCTTCCCCATCGTCAGCGCCATGAAGCGCGGCGATGATTATTATGGGCTGCCCACCGCCGTCCGCTCGCTCGCGCTCTTCTACAACAAGAAACTCTTCACCGAGGCCGGTCTCGACCCCAACAAACCGCCGGAGACGCTCGACGAATTCGTCGCCGCGGCCGAAAAAATTGCCAAGCACGACGCCTCGGGCAACCTGACGGTCGCCGGCTCAACACTCGATATGGGCGGGCAGGATCACCAGTGGTGGCGTGAAGTGCTGATCCGCCAATACGGCGGCACGCCTTACACCGACAACGACGAGAAAGTCGCCTACGACAGCGAGGCTGGCATTCAGGCGCTAAGGTTCTACACCAGCCTGCAGCTCGAAAAGAAGATCGGCCAGGTGGGTTTCATGGACGAGGGACAGGCAGCCTTCCGCGCCGGCATGGCCGGCATGACGATTGATGGCACCTTCCGGCTGGGGTCGTTCAAGACGATCAAGGATTTCGAATGGGGCGTGACGGAATTGCCGGCCAATACCGAGGGCGTGCGGTCGAACTATGCGAGCTATTTCGCAAACGCCATCAGCGCCAAGACCGAAGGCGAAGAGCTGGAAGCCTCCAAGAAGTTCCTGGCCTATCTCACTTCGCCAGAAGCGATGAATATCTGGCTGACGGAGGTAGGCGAGTTGCCTGCCCGCCGCTCCGCGGCGCTGACGGAGAAGAACCTTCAAGATCCGATCTACGGTCCCTTCCTGAAGGGGCTGGAATACGCGCATACGACGCTGTTCAAGGACGAGGCCGCCCAGCGCCAGAACGCCATCGATATGGCAAACCGCGTGTTGCTCGAGGGCCAGTCGGTCGAGGATTCGATCAAACAGGCAGCCGAGGCTGAACAGGAAATCATCGACGCGGCCAAGCCGTAACGGAGGTTTCGATGACGGCGTCGATCGAACCACAGGGGGCGGCGCTTGCCCGCCCCGGCGCCACGCGCGCAAGCGGCTTTTCCATGCGCACGAAAAGGCTGCTCTGGGTCTGGGGCTTTCTTGCCCTGCCCATCCTCTTCTATTCCGTAATTCGCTTCTACCCGACGCTGCAAGCCTTCTGGCTTTCGCTGACCAATTGGGATCTGCTGCGACCGGCGAAGTTCATCGGATTCGCCAATTACACCAAGCTCTTCAGCGATCCACAATTCTGGAAGGTGTTTAAAAACACCTTCACATACCTCATCCTCGGCACCCCGCTCAGCCTGGTGCTTGCCTTTACGATCGCCTTTTTCCTCGATCGCGTACGCTTCCTGCATGGCTTCATCCGGGCGCTTTATTTTCTGCCTTACCTGACAACCGCCGCCGCCATGGCCTGGGTCTGGCGCTGGTTTTATCAACCGCCGCCGATCGGCATCATCAACGACGTATTCGGCATGATCGGGCTCCCCCAGCAGCCCTTCATCCGCTCCACCGACCAGGCTCTTTATTCCATCATGGTCACAGCGATCTGGGCTGGACTCGGCTTCCAGATCATCATCTTCATGGCCGGCTTGCGCGCCATACCGACGACTTTCTACGAGGCGGCCCGCATCGACGGGCTCGGAGAATGGGCGATCCTTCGCAAGATCACCTTGCCGCTCCTCAAGCCCACGACCGTCTTCCTCGTGGTCTTCTCGTCCATCGGCTTCCTGCGCATCTTCGACCAGGTCTACAACATGACCACCAACGATCCGGGCGGGCCACTCGGATCGACCAAGCCGCTGGTTCTGATGATCTACCAGACCGCCTTCAATTCCTATGCGATGGGGTATGCTGCCGCGCAGACGGTGGTGCTCTTCACCATCCTGCTCATCGTCTCACTCCTGCAGCTCTGGATCCTGAGGGAAAAGAAATGAGCGAAGCGCCAGCCCTCCACCGCCCGAATGTTCGCCCCGGCCGGATCGTCGCCTGGACCCTGCTCTTCATCGGCGGGCTCATCATGATCTCGCCACTACTTTTCATGTTTTCCACGTCGCTGAAGACTGCCGACCAGGTCTACGACCTGCGTCTCATCCCGGCCGCGCCGACGCTTGCGAATTACGTCGCGGTTCTGGCGGATGGACGCTTCGTGCGCTGGTTCTTCAACTCAACGCTGATCGCGGTCATCGTGACGCTGTCGAACTGCTTCTTCGATAGCCTGGTCGGTTATACACTCGCGAAGTTCGAGTTCCGCGGCCGCTATTTCATCTTTCTCGCCATTCTCTCGACGCTGATGATCCCAACCGAGATGCTGGTCATCCCCTGGTATCTGATGTCCAGCCAACTCGGCTGGCTCGACAGCTACTGGGGCATCATGTTCCCGGGCATGATGACCGCTTTCGGCACTTTCCTGATGAAGCAGTTCTTCGAAACCGTTCCGAATGATTTCATCGAAGCGGCACGCGTCGACGGCCTCAACGAATTCCAGATCTGGTGGAAGGTGGCCATGCCCCTGGTCACGCCTGCCCTATCGGCGCTCGCGATCTTCACCTTCCTCGGCAACTGGACGGCTTTCTTCTGGCCGCTGATCGTCACCACCAGCAAGGAACTCTACACGCTGCCGGTGGGGCTCTCCAGTTTTGCCGTCGAGYAGTCCATACAGTGGGAAATGATCATGACTGGCGCGGCGATCGCCACTATTCCCACGCTTCTCGTCTTCATCGTCCTGCAGCGATACATCGTCCGCGGTGTCATGCTGGCAGGCTTGAAAGGATAGTCTCATGGCGGACACGAACCCGCGCCTTTCCGATACCAGCAAATTCCCCGATCCGGTCTACAAGGAAACCGTGCTCAAGCCCCTCTTCGATGGTGCCAAGAGCCATCATGTCGACGGCTTTCGCAGGATCGACCGCGCACACCTGGTGATGCTGGTCGAGACCGGCATCCTCGACAAGGAGCTTGYGGCGAAGATCGCTCATGCGCTGGAAGCCATCGACCGGGAAATCGATCCGTCGACGCTCGTCTATACCGGTGAGGTGGAAGACTTCTTCTTCCTGATCGAGAAGGAGCTGAAGGCCCGCATCGGCGTCGATATCGCCGGCCGTTTGCACACCGCCCGTTCCCGCAATGATATCGACCATACGCTCTTCAAACTCGGACTGAAGGAGAAGATCGATGCACTGATGGAGAAAGCCAGGCTGCTGCTCGCCACCATGATCGATGCGGCCGAACGGGAGAAATCCACTCTCATAGTCGCCTATACGCATGGACAGCCGGCGCAGCCGACGACCTTCGGCCACTATCTCTCTGCGGCCATCGAGGTGCTGATCCGCGACGTCGAGCGCTTCGCAGATGCGCGACGGATCGTCGATCTTTCGCCCATGGGCGCTGCAGCGATCACGACTTCGGGCTTCCCGATCGACCGGGCGCGCGTCGCGCAGCTCCTTGGTTTCTCAGACCCGCTCCGAAACTCCTATTCCTGTATCGCGGCCGTCGATTATACGACCGCGACCTATTCGGCGATCGAGTTGATGTTCCTTCATCTGGGACGCCTCATCCAGGACTTCCAGTTCTGGACGAGTTTCGAGGTCGGCCAGATCTACGTGCCGAACGCGCTGGTACAGATCTCATCGATCATGCCACAGAAGCGCAACCCGGTGCCGATCGAGCACTTGCGCCATCTGGCAAGCCAAACATTCGGCCGGGCACGCACCATGCTCGATGTGATGCACAACACGCCGTTCACGGACATGAACGACAGCGAGGGTGAGACGCAGAGCATGGGCTACGAGGCCTTCGCCGCCGCCTCACGCGTACTCGATCTGCTTGCGGCCCTTATCGCCCAGATCCGCATCGATCAGGAGCGCGTCGAGAATAACATCCGCCGCTCCTGCATCACGATCACGGAACTGGCCGACTCTTTGGTGAGGAGCGAAGGTCTATCCTTCCGCGAGGCGCATGAGATTGCCGCAGCAACCGCAAGGAGCGTGGTCGCCGCCAAGGGCAGCCTGACGGATGACGGATATGAACCTTTTCTGAATGCTTTCGAACGTCTGACCGGTCGCAAGCCGTCGGTCGACCTGCGAAAATTCAAGGAGATCGTTTCGCCGGAATACTTCGTCGCCGTGCGTAGGCGCTTTGGTGGACCGGCGCCGGAGGCAATGGCTGAGGCGATTGCAACCTATCGCGAAAAGCTTGGCGCGTTCGAGGCCGAGGCAAGGCAGGCTGTCGATCGCGAAGCCGCCGCCGCCGCGGAGCTGAAGGAAAAGTTCACCGCCCTGATGGGAGCCCGCTGATGGCAACGATAGAACTCGATAAGATCGTGAAGCGTTACGGCAAGATCGAAGTCGTCAAGGGTATCGACCTCTCGATCGCCGATGGCGAATTCGTGGTCTTCGTCGGCCCTTCCGGCTGCGGCAAGTCCACGACGCTGCGCATGATCGCGGGGTTGGAGGAAATCTCCGGCGGCACGCTCAGGATCGGCGAAGATGTCGTCAACGAGCGCGAACCGAAACAGCGCAACATCGCCATGGTCTTTCAGAACTACGCGATCTACCCGCATATGACGGTGCGCCAGAATATCGGTTTCGGGCTCTACACCTCCAAACTCGGCAAGGCGGAAAAGGATAGGAGGATCGAGGAAGCAGGCCGCGTTCTCGGTCTCGAAGCTCTGCTCGATCGCCGCCCGGCGGCACTTTCGGGCGGTCAGCGCCAGCGCGTCGCGATTGGCCGCGCCATGGTGCGCGATCCGGCAGCCTTCCTCTTCGACGAACCGCTTTCGAACCTCGATGCCCAACTCCGCTCGCAGATGCGCATCGAGATCAAGCGCCTCCACCAGCGGCTGAAGACCACAACTGTCTATGTTACCCACGATCAGATAGAAGCCATGACCATGGCCGATCGGATCGTCGTCATGAAGGACGGCAATATCCTGCAGGTCGGCACGCCCTCAGACCTTTACGAAAGCCCTGTCGACGTCTTCACCGCCCGCTTCATCGGAAGCCCGTCGATGAACCTCGTGTCTGGGCAGCGTACCGATGCCGGCGTCAGCCTCGCCACGTCAGGCGATCTTCTGATCGGCATCCGTCCGCATGATCTGCTCGCCCGGGCAACCCCGGCAGGCGGAAATGGTTTCAGCCTGACCGGCACGGTGACCGCCGTCGAGCCTCTCGGCCCGGAAACGCTGGTGCACGTGGATAGCGCCGGCACATCCGTGGTCGCGACCGCGCGAGACAAGTTCGTTCCGGACGTGGGCCGTCAACTTACCTGCGAAGCGGCGGCGGGCAGCCTTTACTTGTTCGATGCCGGAACCGAGAAATTCCTGGGCCGTTCATGATGACCCCAAAAAACGATGGTTCTGCCGTGCTCTGCATCGGGCGGATTTATTGCGACCTGATCTTCACCGGTCTTGGCGGGTTTCCCCAGCTCGGCAGAGAAGTGTTCGCCGAGGGCATGGAGGTCGCGGCCGGCGGTGGAGCCTTCATCGCAGCCGCGCATTTCGTTCATGCCGGTCGCCGGACCGCATTGGTAGCCCGGCTCGGTACGGATCCACTCTCGGCTGAGGTGGAGAGCCAGATGCGGGCAAGCGGCGTCGATCTGCGCTTCATAGAACATTCCACCGAGGCCGGTCCTCAGGTGACGGTCGCATCGGTCGTGGGCGAGGAGCGTGCCTTTCTGACCCGCCGGGCTGGCGGCGCCAGACCCTCCACTCTGAACGAAGGCCTCTCCTGGGATGAGGCCTGCCATCTCCATATCGCCGAATACGCCACACTCCACGAGATCCCGAACCTCGTTTCGCTTGCCAAAGCCAAGGGATTGACGGTTTCGCTTGATCCGAGCTGGGATGAGAAACTGATCCGTGATCCCGGCCTCATCGACGCCTGCAAGGGCGTCGATATCTTCCTGCCCAATCTGGAGGAAGCCGAAGCGATGACCGGCCAGCGCGATCCCGAGGCGGCTTTGGAAAATCTTAGCCGGGCCTTTCCACTGGTCGCGYTGAAGGGCGGCGCCAATGGTGCATGGCTGAAGTCCGGCGGTCGCATCCTGCACGTCCCGGCGCAGAAAGTACCGGTGGTGGACACGACCGGTGCGGGCGATGCCTTCAATGCGGGCTTTATCGATGCCTGGCTTCGGCATGCGCCGCAAGAACAATGGCTGCAGGCAGGAATCCACGCCGCCAGCTTAGCCATTCAGGCACCGGGCGGCGCAACGGTGTTCTTGCGTGCCGCGTCGCCGGTCAGGGATGCCTGACGGCCTACGACCTGCCTGCCATCGCATCGATGACGAGTTCAAGCGACTGCCGCGTGTCCAGCATGAAGGCTTCGGCAAACGCCATCATCAGCGGACCGACACCTTTGGAATCGTCGGCAACGACCGGTTCGGTCAGATAGTATGCAGGCGTTCCGTCCCGATAGGGCCCCGAGACGGTTCCCAGCCCGGCCACCTGACAAATACCGGTAAAGCGAACACCGCCGCCCTGGCCGACGAGACGGGTGCCGATCAGGGCATTGAGGCCTCGTTCCCCCGCAAGGCGAAGAGCATCGGCCTCGTTCCCCTCAACCAGACCTGTTCGCACGGCGCGCAGGGAGGCGTAGACGAACATGGCCGAGGCCGAGCTCTCCTCATAGTTTCCAACGAGATCTGGAGCATCCATCACTTGCGGCCAAAGACCGGAAGAAGCCTGACGTTCCGCAAGCGCCAGCAGGATAGCGCGGGTGCGGGCCCGAAGAGGCCGTGTCGCGCTATCTTCCGGCAACAGGGCCAGCGCATCGACCAGAGCCATGGCGAGCCAGCCCATGGCTCGCCCCCATACGGCCGGTGATTTGCCGGTGGCAGGATCCGACCAGCGTTGCCTGCGGCTTTCGTCATAGCCATGCACGTGCAACCCGCCAGCCGTGCCGGTCAGCGCAAGGGCGGTGGAAAACTGCGACAATGCATCGGCGATGCGTGAGACCTCGCCGGTAGCCCGCGCATATTCGATCTGGAAGGGCAGAGCCATAAAGAGGCCGTCCAGCCAGACCTGATGCGGATAGCGCTTCTTGTGCCAGTAATTGCCCGAGAGGATGCGGGGATGCCTGTCGAGCTGCCCGACAAGATGACGCGCCGCGGTCATGTAACGCGGATCGCCCGTTTCCTTCGCGAGGGGAAAGAGGATGCGCCCCGAAAGGACGTTGTCGATATTGAATTCTTCCGGATCATAGCCTGCAAGCTTCCCATCCGGGCCGATCTGTGCCGAGCTCAGCCGCAGGAGATGCGCCCGCCAGCGCGCATCGCCCGTCGCCTCGTACAGGAGATCAAGGCCGCGATAGATGCAGCCGTCCTCGTAACACCACGCGCCACCCTTGTAGGGCTGGTAGTTGCGGCAAAACTGGTCGAAATAGTCGATCGGGTTCATGGTGCGCGCTCATGCGAGAGGAAGGCTGACGGAGCCTGGGGCTAGAAGAGCCGGATCGTCACAGTCGACGTCCGCCTGCTCCGYGACGATGGCTTCGTGACGCATCGGGCGGATGCGATCGGCCATGATCGGCGGCGTCGGTCGTGCATCCGGGTTGAGGGAAAGGATACGCAGGCCACGGATCCGGATATTTCGGATCGGGGATTCCGGCAGGCCGAGGAAAGCGCCTGCCGCATGCGAAAGGCCGCGTATCACCACATCCTCCACGGTGACGCCGTCGATAACGGGCGTGCCGGACCCGACCGAAGCGGGCGCGCGCGACTGGACCCATTCGTCATGACCGTCCGCATCGCAATGATAATGGGCATTGGCGGAAAGCGCGGTTCGAACGCCGTCCATTCGCACCCGGCGCATGGAGATGCCGGTGATTCCGCCGCCCCTTCCCCTGCGGGTCTTGAGCCTCAAACCGCGATCGGTGCCGATCATTTCGCAATCCTCGATGGTGACATCGTGCACGCCGCCGGACATTTCCGAACCGATGACGAGCCCRCCGTGGCCGCGCTCCATCAGACAATGGCTGACATGCACCCCCCGGGTTTCGGCGAGATGATCCGCCTCGCCGTTCGTACCGCGCCTGCCCGCCTTGATCGCGATGCAATCGTCGCCGACCGAAAAATGCACGCCTTCGATGCGGACATCCCGGCAGCTTTCCGGGTTGAAGCCGTCCGTGTTGGGACTGTCATGCGGAGCCATGATGGTGAGACCAGCCGCCACAAGACCCCGGCAGCCCTGCGGATGGATCGTCCAGGACGGCGCGTTGCGGATCGTGAAGCCGAGGAGGGTGACATCCGAGCAGCCGATGAGGTGAAGGCCACGCGGCCGGCGTGCGCTCTCGCGCGTTTCCTTCGGCCAAGTCCACCAGTCGCCGCGGTCGCCCGATCCGTCGATCGTCCCCCTCCCCTCAATGACGAGCCGCTCGGCTCGAACGGCATGCAAGGGTGCTGCGAAACAGGCTGCGGGCAATCCTTCCCAACTGCCGAGCATGGAGCCGGTCGCGTAGCGCGCCGGCAGGATCGGCCAGCCGGTGCGCTGTGAGGGCGCGCGCAGCACCGCTCCCTCGGCGAGGTGAAGCGTGATGTCGCTGCGAAGCCCGACAGGAAGCGCGGTCCACAGGCCTAAACCAAGACGGAGAGCCCCGCCCTTGGGCACGGCGGCGAGAGCCGAGGCAAGCGCCACGGCATTGGTCCTTGCCGCCTCCATATCGTCCAGCGAGGTATCCGCAACCAGACCGAAATCCTCCGCGTCGACAAATCCCGCGCAAGGACGTGTGGTAAATTCGAGCGGGGCGAAACCTTCGGCCTCGAAGCGGTAACGCCTTGCCGGAGCCAGGCCGTCGAGCAAGGTGACCGCCAGATCCGTACGCCCCACGCGCACGGGGTCGTCATGCCCGACCGGCGAAAGCCGCCAGGCCACGGCAGAGGGCAAGCGATAGAGCGCGCCGGGCGTCTCAAGGCGCAGGGCCGCGATCCGCGCCGAGATCGCAACGAGGGTCGGTCGGTTCATTGGTCTGTCTCATGTGGCGGCCTGCCACCCCGACTTGGAGCGGCAGGCAAGTGGGCTCGTCAGTCGAACTTGGCGAGTACGTCGTTCACGGTATCGATGATCTGCTCGGCAGCACCGTCCGCATCGATCTGGCCATAGGCATATTCTTCGAGCGTATCGATGAAGGCACCGCGGATTTCCGGATGCTCGTTGAAGGGCGAGACGACCGGTCCGCTCGAAGCCATGACGATCTTGTTCGCCCGCACTTCCGGCTTGTCGCTGTCTCCCAGACGCTGGAGCGCTGCCTTGGACGTGGGAATTCCGCGCGAGGTGCCGAGCGCATCGATCCCTTCCGGCTCGTTGAGCAGGCAGTTCAGGATCTCCGCGGCAGCTTCAGGATCCTTCGAATGCTTGGAGATGGAGAAGACCATCGAGGGCTTGCGATAGACGCCGTCCGTCACCGCGCCGGCCAGCTTCAGCATCGGCACGGGCTCCAGAACCTGCCCTTCCTTCAGAGGATCGGCATATTTCGAATAGGTCGAATCCCATTCATAGGAACCCGCAATCC
Source organism: Rhizobium sp. LCM 4573 (assembly GCF_001854865.1). Lineage (GTDB taxonomy): Bacteria > Pseudomonadota > Alphaproteobacteria > Rhizobiales > Rhizobiaceae > Neorhizobium. The sequence goes on from NZ_MDDW01000026.1 coordinate 141,541, forward strand.
TGCCTTCCGCCCAGGCGGGCTTTTCGAACAGGTTCACATTGCCGTCGGCGGCCTCTTCCTTCTGCGATCGGATCGCGCCCGCTTCCACGAGCTTGCCGAGGAAATCGATGCCCTGGGCAAGTTCTTCGGGCGCCCAGGCAACACGATTGGTCGCCGGATCCACCATGTCCTTGCCGGTCGCCTGCATGACCGCGAGGATGGTGACCAGATGCGCGGTCTCCTTCACCGCGTTGAATGTGTAATAGTCGGAACCGAGCTTTTCCTTGATCGTCTTGGTGGTGGCGAAGAACTCATCCCAATTGGCCGGGATAGGCACGCCGGCCTTGTCGAAGGTCGTCTTGTTGAAGAAGAACACGCGTCCGGTGGTCGAGACAGGCAGTCCCTGCAGCACGCCGTTCATCGAGCCCGCCGCAAGATCGGCTTCCGTCCAGTTGGCGAGATCGAGCCCTTTCAGCGTCCGCAGATCGGCGAAACCATCGCCGTTCTTGGAAAAGAGCGGCAGCCAGGGCCAGTTGACCTGCACGATATCGGCTTCGGTCATGCCGGCCATCTGGGTCGTCAGCTTCTCAAGGTAACCATCGAAACCGGTGAATTCCCCCTTCACCGTATGGCCGTGCTTGGCGCCGCAGGCCTCGACCGCCTTTTGGGTGGCAACATGGCGGCTTTCCCCGCCCCACCAGGCCATGCGAAGTTCGGCTGCCTGAACTGCCGTGGAGAGCGTAAGGGTCGTCACGGCAGCGCTTGCGAGAGCCGTCAGCATATGTTTGGTTTTCATCGTCTTCCTCCTCTTCAGCTATGCCGCAAGCCTGCCTCCCAGCAGAGAAATATTGCGACCGTTGGATTTGTCGAAAATGTGCAGCATCGCCGGATCGGGACGAAGGCGGATCAGCTCGGAGCCACCAAGCGCCTCGAATTCTCCGGCGGTAACCACGCTCACCAGCTTGCGCCCCTCGAGATCGGCATGGAGATAGACTTCATGGCCCATGAACTCGGCATTGGAGAGCCGCGCCGTGAGCGCCGGTCCCTCACGGACCAGCGAAAGGTGTTGGGGCCGGACGCCGAGCACGGCCTGACCGGGCAGCGTGGAAAGACGGTTCATCACATGGGGGCCAAGTGCCAGCCGCTGGGCGCCGATCACGAACTCCTCGTTCTCCAGCGCCCCATCCAGCAGGTTCATCTCGGGCGTGCCGATGAAACCCGCCACGAAGAGATTGGCCGGATGGTTGTAGAGTTCCTTCGGGGTGGCCACCTGCATGATCTCGCCCGCCTGCATGACGCAGATGCGATCGCCCATCGTCATGGCCTCGATCTGGTCGTGGGTGACGTAGATCACCGTCGATGAAAGGCCCTCGGCCTTTAGCCGCCGATGAAGATCGGTGATCCTGACGCGCATGGAAGCACGCAGCTTCGCGTCGAGGTTCGAGAGCGGCTCATCGAACAGGAACACTTCCGGCTTCTTGATGAGCGCACGGCCGAGCGCCACGCGCTGCGCCTGTCCGCCTGAAAGCTGCTTCGGCAGCCGGTCGAGCAGCGGCTCGATCTCCAGGATTTTCGCCACCTGCTCGATCGCCGCATCGATCTCGGCGCGCGGGCGGCCTGCGATCTTCAGCCCGAACGCGAGGTTTCCTCGCACCTTCATATGCGGATAAAGCGCATAATTCTGGAAGACCATGGCGATCGAGCGCTTGCCGGGCGGCAGGTCGTTGACCCGCCGGTCGCCGATCTGGATTTCGCCGCCGGTGATCTCTTCCAGGCCCGCGACCATGCGCAAGGTGGTRGATTTCGCGCAACCGGAGGGCCCGACCAGGACCATGAATTCGCCGTCCTCGATATCGAGGTCGATGCCGTGAACGGCCTTGAAGCTGCCGTAGACCTTTTCCAGGTTTTTCAGTTGAACGCGTGCCATGTCAGCCTTTGACTCCCCCCGCAGAGATGCCTTCGATAAAGTACCGTTGCGCCGCGAAGAACACGATCAGCGCAGGGGTGATCGTCAGGACCGACATCGCCAGGATGCGGTTCCACTCGAAGGCTTCGGTGGTGTCGATTGAGAGTTTTAGCGCCAGGCTCACCGGATACTTATCAACCGATGAGAGATAGATCAGCGGCCCGAGAAAGTCGTTCATCGTCCACATGAACTGAAAGAGGCAGACAGAGATCAACGCAGGCGCAAGCATCGGCACAACGATATAGACGAGCGTCTGAAGGCTGTTGGCGCCGTCGACGCGAGCTGCCTCCTCCATGTCCCTCGGCAACGAGCGCAGGAACTGCACCAGCATGAAGACGAAGAACGCGTCGCCCGCCATCGCCGAGGGCACCCAAAGCGGCAGGAAGCTGTCGAGCCAGCCGAGGTCACGAAAGAGGATGTATTGCGGAATGCGCGTCACCACGTTCGGCAGCAGCAGGATGGCGATGACCGAAACGAAGAAGATCTTCTTCAACGGAAATTCAAACCGGGCAAAGGCATAGGCCGCCATGGTGCAGGAGATCGCCGTTCCGATCACCTTAGGCAGGATGATGAGGAACGAATTCCAGAAGAAGCGCCCGAAAGTATAGGGCGTCGAGGTCTGCCAGCCCTTGATGTAGCCGTCCAATGTCGGGCTTTCGGGCAGGAACCCCGCTCCGGCGAATATCTCCGAATTCGTCTTGAAGCTCGCACCAACCAGCCAGATCAGCGGATAGAGCATCACCAGACCGACGGAGAACAGCAGCACGTAGCGGACGGTCGCGGAAATGAGACCGATCTTCACGCGGCGGGCGGCCTGAATATCGTCGAGGACCGGTGCATCTGTAAGTATTTGACTGTTTGCCATGRCTCAGCTCCGCTTGTCGCCGGCGTAGTAGACCCACTTCTTCGATGACCAGAAGGCGACCAGGGTCAGGACCATGATGATGACGAAGAGCACCCATGCGATCGCCGAGGCATAGCCCATGTTGAACTTCTTGAAGGCCTCATCGTAAATGTAGAGGGGCAGGAGATAGGTGGACTTCAACGGACCGCCCTGAGTGATGATGTAGGGACCGTTGAACTCCTGGAACGCCTGAACCATCTGCATGATGAGGTTGAAGAAGATCACCGGCGTCAGCAGCGGCAGGGTGATGAAGATGAAGGTGCGCACCTTGCCCGCCCCATCGATCGCCGCCGCCTCGTAAAGCGACTTATCGATGGATTGCAGCGCGGCCAGGAAGATCACCATGGCCGAGCCGAACTGCCAGCAGCGCAACAGCGTGATGGTGAAGAGCGCGTTGGTGGGATCACCGAACCAATCGACCGGCGCAAGGCCGACCGCACCGAGCGCCATGTTCGCAAGCCCCTCGCTGGCGAAGATATAGCGCCAAAGAACGGCGATCGCGATCGAGCCGCCGAGGATCGACGGCACATAGAAGGCGGTGCGGAAAAAGTTGATGAATTTCAGCTTGTAGTTGAGGATCGCCGCAATGAAGAGGGCAAAGGCAAGCTTCAGCGGAACGGTGATGAAGACGTAGAGCAGCGTGACGTTCAGAGATTTCATGAACGTCCGGTCGCGCGTGAACAGTCTCTCATAATTCGCAAGGCCCGACCATTTCGGGCTGCTCATCAGATCATAGCTCGTGAAGCTGAGATACAGTGACGTCAGGAACGGCATGGCCGTGAAGACCGCGAGGCCGATGATATAGGGTGCCAGATAGGCAAGCCCCAGGAAGCGCTGACCTTTCATCCGGCGCCTCCTGGAAAGAGCCGGCACGTGAAAAATAGAGGTTCGGTTTCGTACAAATTAGGCTCCCGGATCGGAGAAGCACACGGCGTCATCACGCTTCATGCCTTCGCACTCCGATCTCCTCCCTTGAAATTCGGCGCGCTTTTGCGGTGTCGGTGATGACATAACCGCATTTTTGTCGCAGACTGAATTAACAAAGAGGAGGAAAAAGATGGATGAAATCGAAGGTGGTATTCTGTCGAGCATCCCCCCCTCGGCACTGAATTTGACTCTTACGCGCGCGACCATCCGCATGGAGCATTCGCAGACCTGGCGGATCGACAAGACCAACCCGGTGGAGGACTTGGTGATCTGTCTTGAAGGACGGGGGCATTACCTGATTGATGGGGACCCGAGGGTGATGGAGCCGGGCGATGCCATGTTGATCACCCGGGGGCAGCGCTTCCAGGGGTGGAACGAAGGGGCCGAGACCTATATCGGCATAGCACAGCACTTCACGCTCAACATATACGGCCGCCACGACCTGCTCGAGCAGATGGAATTGCAACCGAAGATCAGGCTCACCCGGTGGAGCCTGCTCGAACCGCTTGCCCGCCACTATCGTCAGGGTGCCCCACCCTCCTCCGTCACGCTCGGCCAGCATCACCTTTTCATGTATTTTCTGATCGCCTTCATTGAGGACGCCTTCATCGGCTGGCGCGGGAGCGCCGCCTATCAGCCGGAGGGCGGAGATGCGCTTGATCTTGCCGTGATGAAGGCCGCCACGATGATCGCGGCCAATCCGCTCGATGCGAATGTCGCGCTACGGGCCGTGGAGGCCTCCCCATACAATCCCGATTACTTCCTGCGCGCGTTTCAGAAGCGCGTCGGAAGGACGCCGCGGAAATACCAGGAATTCAAGCGGATGGAACGGGCAATGCACTTTCTGGAGACCGGGATGCCGGTCGCAGCGGCTGCCGCGGAAGTGGGTTATACCGACCCCTACTATTTCTCACGCATGTTCAAGCGCAATCTGGGGCTCAGCCCGAAGGCTCATGTCAACAAGGTTCGGCAAAGCCGCCATGGCGGCCTTCTCGGCTTCGACGAACCGGATCAGGAATTGCGCCTGACGGGCATGGAGGGGGAGCACGGAAGAGACGCCGCCTGAACACGCTCCTCACGCTGGTTAGCGTCAGTTGAAGTAAAAGGCGTAGCTCATGAAATTGCCTCCGAAAATCGAGGTCAGCTGATTCCAGTCCCCCGAGGCCATCGTCGAACCATCCTCGAGATATGGCACGGCGGCAGGACCCGTGACCCATAGAACAAGATCGAATGGCCTTGGATCGTCGAATATCCTGGCCACGTTCACACCTTTATCGAAGCGCCAGTGCGGAACCAGAAGCTTGCCATCGAGAACGGTTTCGAACTGCGACAGAACCTGCAGCCAGGTCTCAACCCTTTTCTCGGTGACATCCAATGTGGGCAGCACGCCGTTTTTCTGCTTCGGACCGGGCAGCCACTCGTTATCGTCGTCATCTTCCTTCGCGATCAATGCCCATGTTTCGCGATTAAGTTCGATGACTTCCTTCAGGTGGCCGCGCACTTCGTTCCACATGACCTTGTCCACGATCGGCCACCGGATTGTATGGATGAGCGAAATGAAATCCGCGATGTCGCTCGCCTGTCCGTTCTGCAGGCCGAATATCGTCTCGTCGTCGCGGGTTGCCGCCTGGGTGTTCATTGTCGAAACCGCGCGCGGGAACGCCAAAGCGAAACCGCTATTCCAGCTTTCGGAAAAGTCATGCGACAGCCATGCTTTCGCAGCGGCCCTCAACAGGTTGCCGTAGCCCCGAAGCCATTTGGCGTCCGCCGCATCGAACCCGACGACAAACGGTAGCGGATTACCGTTCTCATCATGGTCAGAAACGGCACTGCCGAGCTGATCCTCGGAACCGAGAACGCCATCGCCGTTCCAGTCAAAACGGATGACCGACAGATCGATTTTCAATTTTGCGGGCTCGTCTCCAACGGCAGCCAAAACGTTGTCCGCCTCGTCGAGATCCGCTATGAAAGCCGACAGTATCCCTCGAAACTGATCATAGGTGATCGGCTCCGGATTGGGGTTCGAGGCGATCGTGCCGATCCTGGAACCGAAAACCAGTTCGTAGCCTTCGGATCGGGGCGAGAAACCGTAGCGGTAGAGCGATCGCACGAGCGTTTCGAAGGCTCGTGCAGTGCGAATGAAACCAAGGCCCAAGCGCGCGTCGGCATTGTCGGGGGTCTTGGCGACCATCGAACTCAGCTGCTGATCAGCTTCGCCAAGCCGACCGCCGGCGAGATGCTCCTGCACGGTTGCGGCCACCTCGTTTTCATCCTGCGCAAGGACTGGCCCGCAAAGGGCGGTCCAGCATGCAAGCAGGGCTACGGCAAGAGATTTCTTCATCTGGATACTTCCCTGGGAGAAGCGGACTTTGGGCAAAACCCGCTACCTGTCGATCAACCTCCTGGACGCTCTAGCATCCGCGAAACGTCCACGCAGCGATAAATATTCCTAGAATGAAGCTCCTCCAAATCCTCCGCGCTAGTCTTCAAGCCAACCGGGAAGCAGTTGGCGGCCGGTAGTCCCGGCCGCCTGGTATCGTCAGGCTGCTTTCTTGCCGAGGCTCGGGCGGGTTGCGGCCGCCTTTTCCACCATGGCCGTGACTTCCGCGCGGCGAGCGCCGGAAAGCGGCAAGCGCGGCATGCGGACCCGCTCGGAGCCGCGGCCCATGATCTGCTCGGCAAGTTTGATCGACTGCACCAGATCATGCTCCGCATCGAGATGCAGAAGCGGCATGAACCACCGATAGATGCGGCGCGCCTCTTCCCAATCGCCTTTCTCGGCGGCAGCGACGAGTTGCACGGATTCCTGCGGGAAGGCGCTGGTAAGACCCGACACCCAGCCCTTCGCACCGAGCAGGAGCCCTTCGAGCGCCACGTCATCGAGGCCTGCGAAGATATCGAAGCGGTCGCCGAAAGCGTTGATGAGATCGGTGAAGCGACGCGGATCGGGCGCGCTTTCCTTCACAGCCTTGATGTTCGGGACGTCTTCGAGAGCCTTCAGGACATCGACGCCGATATTGACGCGATAAGCGGGTGGGTTGTTGTAGAGCATGATCGGCAGCGAGGTCGCCTCGGCGACCGCCTTGAAATGGGCGACGAGCTCTTCCGGCTTTGGCACATAGACCATGGCGGGCAGTACCATGAGGCCGTCAGCACCGAGCTTCTCGGCATCCCGGGCATAGGCGACGGCGCGGCGCGTATCGAGTTCCGACACGCCGGTGACGACCGGCACGCGGCCGTTGACCACCTCGACGGCGGCCTTCAGGATCGTGCGCTTCTCCTCCGGATCAAGCGAATTGTTCTCGCCGCAAGTGCCCATCACGATCAGGCCGGTCACCCCATCGTTGACGAGCGCATCCTGGACACGCTGAGTGGATTTGAGATCAACGGACATGTCTTCGTTGAACTGCGTCGTGACGGCGGGAAACACGCCGCGCCAGCCGGTGGTCATTTCGAAACTCCTTTTCGTTCAGATGATGCGCGGTCCGGTCGGCCGGACAGCGCCGATTTGTCAAAGCGTTGCCCCAACCTTGCGCAGCTCGGCGAGCACGGGGGCCTTGGGCAGCCAGATCTTGTCGTATTCGGCGATAATCTTGCCGGCATCGGTCACCTGGACCTCCTTGATGTCGATTGCCTTGCCGAACTCCTCAAGCAACTTGCCTTCGTTTGCGACGGTCGCATCAATCTGCTCGTCGAGAGCGGCCTTGGTAAGGCGGGCAATCAGTTCGCGGTCGGCAGCGGGCACGCCCTGCCAGACACGGCCGGACGCGAGCGCCACGCAGGGCATGAAGATCGCGTTCATCTTCAGCATGGTCTTCGAAACCTTGTCGAAGCGCTGGTTCCAGGAGAAGTCGAGATCCGCCTCCAGGCCGTCCACCTGGCCGTTCGACATGGCATCGAAGACGGCAGGGGTCGGGATCGGCGTCGGGGCAGCTCCGAGAAGCTGGTAGAAGTCGCGGTAGGCGGGCGTCGTGTTGATCCGGAGCTTCATGCCGTTCAGGTCTTCGAGACCGCCAATCTCCTTGGCCGTGAAGACGACGCGCATCGTGGTGATACCCCAGGCAAGACCGATCGTGCCTGTCTCGGCAGGCAGGACGTCGAGCAGGCCCATGGCGACAGGTTCGCGCACGAGCTTCGCCACTTTGGCCGTGGAATCCACCACCCAGGGCGCGTTGATCGCGGCGACGGCGGGGATACGCGAGCCGAGCTCGGCGGTCATGATCCAGCCGAGATCGAGCGAGCCTGCCTGCATCTGCTGCAGCATCGCTGCTTCCGTACCGAGCTGGTTGGCGGGAAAGACCGCGATATCGAGACGTCCCTTGGTCTCGGCCTTCAGCATCTCGCCGACCTTCAACGCGGCGTTGTTCCAGGGATGACCGGGCGGCGTGGTGATGCCGAGCCGAAGCGTCTTCGCTTCCTGGGCACGAAGGACGGTGGGCACGGAAAGCGCGGCTGCGCCGAGGGCCGCTGTATGGATGAACTGTCTGCGGGTAATCGTCATGGCTTTGTTCCTCTGGAGCTTTATTTTTACGACTGATTCAAGAAGAAGGTGGACAGGATCGGGAAGATCGAAAGCAGGACGAGAAGCACGCAGGCCGCGAAGAAGAACGGCAGCGTGACGATGAACATCTTGCCCGGCTTTGCTCCTGTCACGGCGGACGCTACGAAGAAACAGAGACCGACCGGTGGCGAAAGAAAGCCGAGCACGAGGTTGACCACGGCCACCACCCCGAAATGGACAGGATCGATGCCATAGACCTCGGTGGCGATGGGCAGAAGAATCGGCACCGTCATGATGAGCCCCGGCGCGCCATCGATGACCGTGCCGATGACCAGCAGAATGACGTTGACGAGCAGCATGAAGGTGATCGGATCCGACGCGATGGTCTGGACCCAGGCGGCCACCTGCTGGGGCACCATGCCGTAGACCAACACCCATGAGAAGACGGCGGCGGCGGCAACCAGAAACAGGACGACAGCTGAGTAGATGCCAGCGCGCAGCAGCATTTTGGGAAGCTGCGCGAAGCTGAGTTCGCCGATCCAGTAGCGCCCCACCAGCACGGCTGCGATCACCCCGACGGCCGCCGCCTCGGTCGGATTGGCGATGCCGGCCATGATCGAGCCGACGATGATGAGCGGGATGAGGAGTGTCGGCAGCGCATCGGCAATGACACGGAGCCGTTGCCCGAGCGTCATGCGTTCGCCCCGCGGATAGTTGTAGACGAAGCCCATCAGCGCGATGACGATGCAGAAGATGATCGTCAGAAGAATGCCGGGCAGCATGCCGGCCGCCAGCATGTCGCCCACCGGCACCTGCGCCAGCACGCTATAGACGACGAACATGATGGAAGGCGGGATAATCGGCCCAAGCATGCCGGCATAGGCCGTCAGACCCGCCGAGAAGGTCTTGTCGTAACCCTTCTTCTCCATTTCCGGCACCATCATCTGCGCCATGATGGCGACCTGCGCGGTAGCCGAACCCAGAATGGAGGCAACGAACATGTTTGCGAACAGGTTCACATAGGCAAGCCCGCCGCGCATGGCCCCGAGGAAAGCCATGGTCATGTCGATGATCCGCTTCGTGATGCCGCCGCCATTCATCACCTCGCCGATCAGAACGAAGAGTGGGATGGCGATCAGCCCGTAATTGTCGACGCCGCCGAAGAGCTGGACCGGCAGGCTTTGGAAGAGCAGCATGTTACCGCTGGCAAAGATGTAGACCATGCTGGCAAGGCAAAGGCAGAGCCCGATGGGCACGCCGACCAGCATCAGGACGAGAAAGGCGGCAGAGGTCACCATCAGTTCACGCTCTCCGCGTTGGAAAAGTCCGGACGTCTGCGGCGCGGGGAGAACCCCGCGTCCTCGGCGAGATTGGCAAACGTGTGAATTGCCATGCTGATCGCAAAGAGCGGGAGCACCAGGCTGACGACCCAGGTGGGCCAGCCGAGCGTCTGCGTATGCTCGGTATAGAGGAAGTTGAAGCTCTGCCCCGCATAGGCCTTGGCATCGAAGCCGGCTGCGGCGATGCCGAGAGGGTCCATCCAGTTCCAGCACATCACCGCGAGCGCCACGGCGAAGGCTGTGCCGAACAGACTGGCGATCGCCTGAAGACGGCGCGCATTCACCGCCGAAAGCTTGTCGCTGAGAAGCGTTACGGAAAAGTCGAGCCTGAGCCGCGTCAAGGCGGACGCGCCGATGAAGGAGAGCCACACCATCGCGTAAACGGCCGCCTCATCAACCCAGTAGAGCGGCGTACCGGAATAACGGGTCACCACGTTCAGCAGGATGAGAGCGAGAAGCAGGGCCATCAGAGCGCCGACAAGCACCTTCTCACAGGCAAGAACGACTTCCGAAAGGGCGATGATCGCACGGACGGGCCAAGCCGCCGTCCCCGGCGGTGAGAGCTGATCTGACATTCCTGTTCCCTTTATTTTTGGTATAATGTAGATTTTATACATTTGATGAGTCAACTGGCTTTTTTACCAATTTCGTGTAGCGGGGAACGTCATGACACCACCTCTCAAGCACCGCACCCTTTCCGGTGCGCTCATCAACGAGATCCGGCAGGCCATCCTCTCGGGCCGCTATGCGGCGGGCAGCCAATTGCGGCAGGATGCTCTTGCCGAGGCCTATGGGGTGAGCCGCATCCCGATCAGGGAGGTGCTGTTTCAGCTCGAGGCCGAAGGTTTGGTGAAGATCCTGCCGCAGAAGGGCGCGATCGTTTCGCAACTGTCGCGGGAAGAGATCGACGACGTCTTCGATTTGCGTATATTGCTGGAGCCGCGCCTGTTCCTGGCTTCGGCTCCGAAACTCATCCAGGAAGATTTCGATCGCCTCGACGAGAAACAGACGACCTATGTGAGGRCAATAGCCGCCGGCCAGATCGACGAATAYGGCAGGCTCAACGCCGAGCTTCACATGGCGATGTATCATCGGGCAAACATGCCGCGCACGCAGCAGATCGTCGCTTCGCTGCTGCAGACTAGCGATCGCTACACCCGCGTGCAGTTATCGAGCGAAGCGGCCATGGCGCGCGCGATGAAAGAGCATGCTGAGYTGATAGGGCTTTGCCGATCCCGCGATTTCGAGCGAGCCRCACGGCTTCTGGCCGATCATATCTCGGCAGTTCGCGAGGACCTCATCGCCGTGCTGGAGGGCTCCGGCAAACAATCCTAGGATCGTTTGGTAGACGTTGCCATGTCCGCTGTTGTCAGCCAGCAGATCGTGCAGCGCATGAGCCAGCTGATCGTCGGAGAACTCAGCCTTGAGGACACCTGCAAGAACCTCGAAGCGGACGTTGCCAAGATCAACGAGGCACTCGCGACCAAGTAACCTCCCGAGCAGGATACGCGGGGAGCCTAGCTCTCCGCGTATCCTTTAGATCGATTGGAGCGGAGGAAGAATGACGTCTTGAGCGATAGGATTATGTTGGTATAGCTCATAATTGTCCGTATATTGAGTTATACAAACGCGATCTATCACTCATGGCTTGGAACTGGACACGGGAAAGTTGGCCGCGATTCAGCTATAATACGGCCGTGTTGGGACACTTTGAGAACCGATATCGGGGGAAGTGATCGGCGCTGTCCGGCATGTCAGCGATAATGAATGCGATCTGCTGCGCATCGAGCTTTTTAGCGAAGAGGCGGTAAAAACGTCCCAAATCGAGGGCGAGATGCTCGACCGATTGATCACAGGTGATGAGCGTTCGCAGCCCCCCTAACCGCCCCGCACCGATCCGCGCCAGATCAGCTCCGCTTCGATCTTCTGCAAATTCTCCCCCGCCTTGGAAGGCTGCGCAAGCCAGCCCACCGCTTCGGCGGCGATGCGCTCCACCGGCTGCGCGAATGTGGTGAGATTGTAGGACGACCAGGAAGCCTGCTCTATGTCGTCGAAGCCGATCACGCAAAGCTCCGCAGGGATGGCGAGATTGAACTGATGTCTCGCGGCATCCATCAGCCCGCAGGCCAGAAGATCGCTGGCGCAGAAGATCGCATCCGGCCGCGTCTCGCGCGTCAGCAGACGCTGTGCCAAGATTGTGCCGCTCCTGTAGGAAGTTGGGCCGTAACGTTCCACCACCACTTCAACATCATGCGTCCGCCCGGCTTCACGAAACCCCTCCTCGCGCGCCATAAGGCTGGGCGTCATCGCCGCAGAGTTCGCGAATGCGAAGGTGCGGCAACCCGCCCGCTGCAGGGCAATGAAGGCGCGCCGAGCCGCTTCTCGGTCGTTCAGGTTGATGAGCAGCGGGCCCTCGCGATCTTCGTCGCGATTGATCAATACCAGCCGCTGTCCGTTCTTCAGGCACAGATCGGTGATCGATTTGTCCGGCATGCCCGAAAGAATGATGGAGGCATCCGCGCGATATCGGATCGCCTGCCTGAGTGCGAGATCGACGCTGTCATCGGACCGATCGGTATTGATTACCATGGCGATCTTGGCGACACTCTGCAATTGTTGCGTCAACGCTTTGAGAAGGCGCGCCCGATAGGGCGTGTCGAGTTCGGAGACAATGAGACAGACGATACCGCTCTCGTTCCGCATAAGCCCGCGGGCGAGATGGTTGACATGATRGCCGAGCGCTTCGGCCGCTTCGACCACGCGTCGCCGGGTCTCTTCCGAGACACTGGCGCCGGGCGTGAAAGTACGCGAGACTGCCGACCGGGAGACGCCTGCCCGATCGGCTACCTCCTTGGCGCTGACGAAGACCTTGCGGCTCATGGGCTTCCTCCCCGATCCGGTTCATGCATCTTTTTGCAAACGAGTGCAATAAATTGATGACAGTCGATCGCTTGATTTCCGAAATTCTTCAGAAAATTATTATTGACAATAACCTCGCTCGCGTGGAACCATTGCACACGCTTGCAAAAAGCGGGTGATGTGGAGGCGTCACCACATATGGGAGGATCATCATGCGCCTGGCTATACTGGCAGGGGCCGCGTTGGCGGTTGGCCTGACCTCGAATGCACCGGCAGCTCGGGCCGCCGAAGAGCTCAACCTCATCTGTTCCGCCGACGTGGTAATCTGCGAGCTGATGCAGGGCATGTTCCAGAAGGAAACCGGAATCCAGGTCAACATGGTGCGCCTGTCCTCCGGTGAAACCTATGCGAAAGTCCGCGCCGAGGCGCGCAATCCCAAAACCGATATCTGGTGGGCCGGGACGGGCGATCCGCATCTGCAGGCCGCTTCCGAAGGCCTGACGCAGGAATACAAATCGCCCCTCCTCGACGAGCTTCAGGACTGGGCGAAGAAGCAGGCCGAAAGCTCGGCCTATCGGACGGTCGGCGTCTATGCCGGTGCGCTCGGCTGGGGCTACAATACCGAACTCTTCAAGTCCAAGAACCTCAAGGAACCGAAATGCTGGGCCGATCTGCTCGATCCCTCCTACAAGGRCGAGATCCAGATGGCCAATCCGAATTCCTCGGGAACGGCCTATACTGCGCTCGCCACGCTCGTGCAGATCATGGGCGAGGACCAGGCCTTCGACTACCTGAAGAAGCTGAACGCCAATATTTCCCAATATACGAAATCGGGCTCCGCGCCGGTGAAGGCCGCCGCGCGCGGCGAAACGGCTATCGGCGTGGTCTTCATGCATGATGCCGTCGCACAGACGGTCGAGGGCTTCCCGGTCAAGTCCGTGGCGCCATGCGAAGGCACCGGTTACGAGATCGGCTCCATGTCGATCGTCAAGGGCGCACGCAACCTGGAAAATGCAAAGAAGTGGTACGACTGGGCGCTCAGAGCCGATGTACAGTCGCACATGAAGGAGGCGAAATCCTTCCAGCTTCCCTCCAACAAGAGCGCCGAAGTGCCCAAGGAAGCCCCCAAGTTCGAAGAGATCAAGCTGATCGACTACGATTTCGCGACCTATGGCGATCCCGACACCCGCAAGAGACTGCTCGAGCGTTGGGATAGCGAAATCGGGGCTAATGCCAATTAACGAGGGGGGCGTAAGTGCCGGGTCCCTCCACAGAGGGGCCCGGTAAACCTGATGCAGTTCAGCTCCGACGAGGTCGCGGCCGCCATGTCCAATCGCAATCGCAGACTCGATCTCGCTTTGGCATTCGGTGCCGCGGCGATGATCCTGCTGCCGTGGTATCGGATAGAACGGGGCTTTTTCTCCTTTTCCTGGATTGCGGACTTCCTGACCGACGCCGCCTCGGCCCCGGCGGTGGTGCAAATCTTCGGGCACGGCCGCTGGTGGCTGCTTGCAGCCGTCTTCGCACTCATGCTTGCAGCGCTGGCGCGTTTCGTGGCCGATCCCGAACGGCGCAGCAGGCTGCTCGTCTCAGCCGGCGCGATCGGCATCGGCTTTCTTGCCCTTCAGGGCCTTGCGATCGGTCTTGCGGGCTGGACCTGGAGCATCAGCGAGGCGATCTTCGGACCTTTGAGGGATGGCCAGCCTTCCATGGGAGCCGGCGCCGTCCTCCTGGCAGTGATATTCGTGCTGATCCTGTCCTTCGGCCTCGCAGAACGCGGTGTCATGAAGGGCGATGCTTTCGTCACCGCGACCATCTCGCTTCTGATCTTCCTCGTCACCGTGTTCGTCTTCTATCCGATCGCCAGCATGTTCATCGGCGCCTTCCAGGATTTCGACGGCTCAGTGAACTTCTCGGGCTTCACCCGTAATTTCCTCGATCCGTCGATCTGGAGCCTCGATTGCCTTGCCGGCGGGGCGCGTTGCGGCGTTGCATGGCGCACGCTCTGGCTGGCGATCATGACGGCGTCGGCCTCCACCCTGCTCGGCCTTGCTTTCGCGCTCGTCGCTACCCGCACGTGCTTTCCCTTCAAGAAGGGCCTCCGTCTGCTGACCATCCTGCCGATCATCACGCCGCCCTTCGTCATCGGCCTTGCGCTGACGCTGCTGTTCGGCCGCGCAGGTGTCGTCACCCAGGGACTTTCCAGCCTCTTCGGCATCGAACCCAGCCGCTGGCTCTATGGGCTGACCGGCATCTGGATCGCCCAGGTGCTTTCCTTCACACCAATTTCCTTCCTGGTCCTGATCGGCGTGGTGGAAGGTGTCAGTCCATCGATGGAGGAAGCCTCACAGACGCTGAGGGCGAACCGCTGGCGCACCTTCTGGCGCGTTTCCCTGCCCTTGATGAAACCTGGGCTGGCCAATGCCTTCCTGATCGGCTTCATCGAGAGCATGGCTGATTTCGGCAATCCGCTCGTGCTCGGCGGCAGCCATGGTGTGCTCTCCACCGAGATATTCTTCGCCGTCGTCGGCTCCCAGAACGATCCTGCACGGGCCGCCGTGCTTGCCATGATCCTGCTTGCGTTCACGCTCTCGGCCTTCCTGGCGCAGAGGCTCTGGCTGGCGGGCAAGAACTTTGCCACCGTCACCGGAAAAGGCGACAGCGGCGCGAACATTGCGCTGCCTCGCCCGCTCTCCGTCGCAGTTCATGCGGTAGTGATCCCCTGGATGATCTTCACGCTGGTGGTCTACGGCATGATCCTGGTCGGCGGCTTCGTAAAGACCTGGGGCCTCGACAACAYGCTCACCTTCGATCATTACGCCCGCGCCTTCTCGGTGACGATGCGCGATGGTGGCATCGCCTGGACAGGTGTCGCCTGGAATTCCTTCTGGACCACGATGAAGATCGCGCTGATCGCCGCGCCGCTGACCGCGGCAGTCGGACTTGCGACGGCCTATATCATCGTTCGGCAGCGCTTCGCCGGCCGTGAGCTTTTCGAATTCGCGCTGATGATGAGTTTCGCCGTTCCCGGAACGGTCATCGGTATCAGCTATATCATGGCCTTCAATCTGCCGCCGCTCGAAATGACCGGCACCGCGCTCATCCTCGTGGCCTGCTTCGTCTTCCGCAACATGCCGGTCGGCGTACGCGGCGGGATCGCGGCGATGAGCCAGCTCGACCGGTCTCTCGACGAAGCCTCCATGACCCTCAAGGCGACGAGCTTCCGGACGATCCGGAAGGTCATCCTGCCCCTGCTCAGGCCGGCTATCACRGCAGCGCTCGTCTATTCCTTCGTGCGGGCCATCACCTCGGTCAGCGCGGTCGTCTTCCTCGTCAGCGCCCAGTATAACATGGCGACCTCCTATATCGTCGGGCTGGTCGAAAACGGTGAATACGGGGTTGCGATCGCCTATTCCTCCATGCTGATCGTCGTGATGATCGCGGTCATAGCCGGTTTTCAGCTTCTGGTGGGCGAGCGCCGCTTGAGGCGCGAGCACCGTGTGGCCGGCCTTGCTCGTCCGAATGCGCCCGCCCTCACGCAGGAGAAAGCCGCATGATCGAAAAATCCGGCTCCGTCGTTTTTCAGAACGTCCGCAAGATGTTCGGCGCGTTCACCGCCATTCACGATCTTTCATTGACGGTGGAACCGGGCACGCTGGTGACGCTGCTTGGTCCGTCCGGCTGCGGGAAGACGACCACGCTTCGCATGCTCGCGGGCCTGGAACACCCGACATCCGGCCGCATCTTCATCGGCGGCAAGGACGTGACGATGCTACCCGCCAATGAGCGGGACGTTTCGATGGTTTTCCAATCCTATGCCCTCTTCCCGCACATGAACTCGCTCGAAAACGTCGCCTATGGGCTGGAATCCTCTGGTCTTGGCCGCAGGCAAGCCCGGCAGAAGGCCGAGCATGGCCTGGAACTGGTCGGGCTTGCGGGCATGGGCGAGCGGCTGCCTTCCGAGCTTTCGGGCGGCCAGCAGCAGCGCGTGGCCGTGGCGCGTGCGCTCGTGCTCGAACCGCAGGTCCTTCTATTGGACGAGCCGCTTTCCAATCTCGACGCCCGATTGCGCCGCCGCGTGCGCACGGAAATCCGTGAACTGCAGCAACGCCTGCAGTTCACAGCCGTCTACGTCACCCATGATCAGGACGAGGCCCTTGCGGTCTCCGACCACATCGTCGTGATGAAGGACGGCAACATCGCCCAGCAAGGCGGGCCGAGGGATCTCTACGAGGCGCCGGCCTCCGCCTTCATCGCCGACTTCATCGGCGAGGCCAATGTAGTGCCCTGCGAGATCGTGGGCGTGGACGGCGCGGAGGCGACGATCCGCATCGCAGGCTTGAAGCACAAGGTACCCTCGCGCGGCGCAAGGCCCGGCCGTGGCAAGCTCGCCGTGCGTCCCAATTCGATCACCCTTGAACCCGCCGAAAGCGCCCTATTTGCCGGCCGCATCAGCCATGCGGCCTATCTCGGCGACCATATCGAATACGAAGCGGAAACGGACGACGGCAGGCTTTTCATCGTCGACCATTCCGTGGAGCGACCGCTTGCGCCCGGCACGCAGGTGGCGATCGGACTTAGGAACCGCGGCATCGCGATCATAACGGAATAGGCACATGCTTGAGATCACCGAACGGCCCACCAAGGACGTAAACGAACATATCGCCGAACGCCACCGCCTAGCGCAGGAAACCGCCATTGAGGCGGGACGGGTCGCGCTCGAATATTTTCGCAACCGCGAAAGCCTCGTAGTCGAGACGAAAAACAACCCGCAAGATCTTGTTTCCATTGCAGATCGCGAGGTCGAAAACCTCATCCGCGCGCGGATTGCGGCCGTGCTGCCCGAGGACGGTTTCCTGGGCGAAGAGACCGGCCTGGTCAACGGCAGCTCCGGCTATACCTGGGTGGTCGATCCGATCGACGGAACGAGCCCCTTCATCAGCGGCATGCCCAACTGGTGCGTCTCGATCGCCGTCCTTCATGAAAACAGGCCGGTGGTCGGGGTTATCTACGTGCCCTGCTATGACGAACTCTACTCGGGTGCATCCGGCCTCGGCGCAACGCTGAACGGCAAACGGCTGACGCTCGACGCCTCGAAAAACATCCGAAATGCGGTGACCGGGATCGGCGCCAACCATCATGTCCGCCCCGATGTCGTCGGCAAGATGGTCAAGGACCTCTTGGAAGGCGGAGGCAATTTCGTCCGGATCGGATCGGGAGCGCTGACGCTCGCCTATGTCGCCGCCGGCCGGCTGGTCGGCTATTATGAGCCTCATATGCACGCCTGGGATTGTTTGGCCGGCTATTGCCTCGTGCAGGAAGCCGGCGGTTGGCACCTGCCCTTTCCCGTGGAGGGGGACGGGCTGACGACCGGCTCGAAGGTGCTTGCGGCCGGTCCCGGCGCGGTCATCGATCTCCAGCGGCTCGCAGGCATCTGAGAGGCGCCGCGGGGAAAACAAAGGAATACCGCCGCCTCGAAGGCTGCGGTCATGTTCATGGAAAGGGAGGAACAATGTCCATGAAAGTCATTCTCGCATCGGCAATCGCCGCAACGACCTCGCTCCTGATGGCGTCCAGCGCCATGGCGGTGACGGAAATCCAATGGTGGCACGCCATGACCGGCGCCAACAACGAAGTGGTCGACACGCTCTCCAAGGAATTCAACGAGAGCCAGTCCGAATACAAGATCGTACCGGTCTTCAAGGGCACCTATCCGGAAACGCTGAATTCAGGTATCGCCGCATTCCGCGCCAAGCAGCCACCGCACATCATCCAGGTCTTCGACGTGGGCACCGGTGTCATGATGGCCGCCCAGGGTGCGATCGTGCCGGTGGCGGATGTGCTCGAAAAGGGCGGCTACACTTTCGACAAATCGCAATACCTGGCCGGTATCGTCGCTTACTACTCGAAGCCGGACGGCACCATGCTGTCCTTCCCCTATAATTCCTCGTCGCCGATCCTCTATTACAACAAGGATATCTTCCAGAAGGCGGGCCTTGATGCCGCCAATCCACCGAAGACCTGGCCGGAGGTTTTCGAAGCGGCGCGCAAGATCAAGACGAGCGGTGCAGCACCCTGCGGCTTCACCTCCACCTGGCTGACCTGGATCCAGACGGAGAACTTCGCGGCATGGAACAACGTCGCCTACGCCAATCATGAAAATGGGCTCGGCGATACCGATGTCGAGCTCGCCTTCAACTCCGAGCCCTTCGTCAAGCACTTCCAATCCATCGCCGATCTCGCCAAGGATGGCGTCTTCCGCTACGGCGGACGCACATCCGAGGCCAAGCAGCTCTTCCTGTCGAGCGAGTGCGGCATTCTGACCGAATCCTCAGGGGGGCTCGGCGATGTGGTTAAGAGCGGCATCAATTACGGCATCGGCCAGCTCCCCTATTACGAAGGCGAAGGCCGGCCGCAGAACACGATCCCCGGTGGGGCGAGCCTCTGGGTCTTCGGCGGAAAGAGCGACGCGGAATACAAGGGCGTCGCGGAGTTCTTCAACTTCCTCTCGCAGACCGATATCCAGGCGCGGCTTCACCAGGTTTCCGGCTATCTGCCGGTCACCATGGCGGCCTATGAGGAGACTAAGAAGTCCGGCTTCTACGAGAAAAACCCCGGTCGCGAAACGCCGATCCAGCAGATGATGGGCAAGGCGCCGACCGAGAACTCCAAGGGCGTGCGCCTCATCAACCTGCCGCAGGTCCGCGACATCATGAACGAAGAGTACGAAGCCATGCTCGCCGGTCAGCAGGACGCCAAGGCCGCTCTCGACAAGGCGGTCGAGCGCGGCAATGCGGCCATCCAGCAGGCGCTCGGCAACTGACATGATCCGTGGCCGCCCGCGCTTTCCCGCGGGCGGCTTCCCCTTACATTCGAAGGAGACCGGATGCAGAGCGTCGTCTTTCCCAACAAGATCCTGCCCTATCTGCTGGTCGCGCCGCAGATCATCCTCACCGTGATCTTCTTTTTCTGGCCCGCCAGCCAGGCGCTCTACCAATCCGCCATGCGGGAGGACCCTTTCGGCCTGCAGAGCACCTTCGTCGGGCTCGCCAATTTCAGCGCCATCCTCACGGATGCCAATTACCTGCACTCGTTGCGGGTCACCGTCATCTTCAGCCTGTTGACGGCGCTCATCTCCATGGCCCTTGCCCTGCTTCTGGCCACCGCCGCCGACCTCGTCGTTAGAGGGCGTGGGCTCTACCGCACCATGATGATCATTCCCTATGCGGTCGCGCCTGCTGTCGCCGGCATGCTGTGGCTCTTCATGTTCAATCCGGCAATGGGCACGCTTGCCTATATCCTGAGGCGTAACGGCATCGCCTGGGACCCTCTGCTTGACGGAAATCAGGCTATGGCGCTCGTCGTGCTTGCCGCTGCCTGGAAGCAGATTAGCTACAATTTTCTGTTCTTTGTCGCTGGTTTACAAGCAATCCCTAAATCATTGCTTGAAGCCGCGGCAATCGACGGCGCGCGCGGCAGCCGGCGCTTCTGGACGATCGTCTTTCCGCTGCTTGCGCCGACCACGTTCTTCCTGCTGGTAGTCAACACCGTCTACGCCTTCTTCGACACTTTCGGCATCATTCACGCCGTGACCGGCGGGGGTCCGGCGAAAGCGACCGAAACGCTCGTCTACAAGGTCTATAACGACGGCTTCGTAAACCTCAATCTCGGCTCCTCGGCAGCTCAGTCCGTCATCCTGATGGTCATCGTCATTCTGCTGACGGCCTTCCAGTTCCGCTTCGTTGAGCGGCGCGTGCATTACGGGTGAGGTAACATGATCGAAAACCGACCGCTTGCCACGCTCTTCGGGCATCTGATGCTGGTCATCGGCATCATCATCGTGGCCTTCCCGATCTACTACACTTTCATCGCCTCGACGACGACCTCGATCGGGATCATCCGTCCGCCGATGTCACTGCTTCCCGGCGGCCATCTCCTCGAAAACTATCGTGAGGCGATGTCGGGCGGTGTCGAGCGGGTGGTCGGCGTCAGCCTGGAGCGGCTGCTGTTCAACAGTTTCGTGGTGGCGCTGGCGATCGCGATCGGCAAGATCGTCATCTCGTTTCTCTCCGCCTTCGCCATCGTCTTCTTCCGCTTTCCCTTCCGCATGGGCTTCTTCTGGATGATCTTCATCACGCTCATGCTGCCGGTCGAAGTGCGCATACTGCCCACTTACAAGGTGATCGTCGATCTCGGGCTTCTCAACACCTATGCGGGCCTCACATTACCGCTCATGGCATCCGCGACCGCGACCTTCCTGTTCCGCCAGTTCTTCCTGACGATCCCCGGCGAAATGGTGGAGGCCGCGCGCATCGATAATGCCGGTCCGTTCCGCTTTATGCGGGATATCCTGCTGCCGCTCTCGACGACCAATATCGCGGCGCTCTTCGTCATCCTGTTCATCTACGGCTGGACCCAATATCTCTGGCCGCTGCTCGTCACCGACCAGGCCCAGATGAACACGATCATCATCGGCTTGAGGCGTATGGTCGATTTCACCGACGCCTCGACCCCCTGGAACTACGTCATGGTCACGGCGATCCTGGCGATCATTCCTCCCGTCATCGTCGTGGTGCTGATGCAGCGCTGGTTCGTCAAAGGTTTGGTGGAGACCGAGAAGTAATGGCAGAAATTGAACTGAAGGATGTCCGCAAGGTCTATGGCGGCGGGGTCGAAGCCATCAAGGGCGTCTCGCTCGACATCGAGGACGGCGAAATGATCGTTCTCGTCGGCCCCTCCGGCTGCGGAAAATCCACGCTGCTTCGCATGGTGGCGGGGCTCGAGAGCATCACTTCCGGCGAGATCCTGATTTCCGGCAAGGTCATCAACGGGCTGGAGCCGGCGGAGCGCGATATCGCCATGGTGTTTCAGAACTATGCGCTCTATCCGCACATGACGGTTCGCCAGAACCTCGCTTATGGCCTGAAGAACCGCAACACACCTAAAGAGGAGATCGATCGGCGCATCACCGAGGCTGCACGCGCTCTGGAGATCGAGCCCTTCCTGGAGCGCAGGCCGCGCCAGCTTTCCGGCGGGCAGCGTCAGCGCGTGGCCATGGGCCGGGCGATCGTGCGCAAACCGGCAGCCTTCCTGTTCGACGAACCGCTCTCCAATCTCGACGCCAAGCTGAGGGTTCAGATGCGCGTCGAAATCCGCCGGCTGCAACGCTCGCTCGGGACCACCTCGATCTACGTCACGCACGACCAGATGGAGGCCATGACGCTCGCCGACCGGCTGGTGGTGCTGAACGGCGGGCGGATCGAACAGGTCGGCACACCGATCGAGCTTTACGAGAAACCCGCAACCACCTTCGTCGCCACCTTCATCGGCTCGCCGTCGATGAACCTGATGGAGCTTCGCGAGGGCAATGGCTGGTCCGGCGAAGCAGGACTTCCCTTGGGAACCGCGACCATCGGCATCCGTCCGGAAGATATCACCATTGCCGGCGCGGCCGTTCCCGGCGCATTCCGCGCCGAGGTGCAGGTCGCAGCGGTGGAACTGGTAGGCGCCGAAAGCTATGTCCATGGCAGCATGCCGGATGGGCACACCATCGTCTTCCGCGTGCCCGGACGTTCGAGCATCCAGATCGGCGAGATCGTCACGCTTTCCGCGGAACCGCGCAATTTCCACCTTTTCGACAGGGCCGGAACTCGCGTGCAAAGCCGGTAAGCTTCTCTAACCGGCTTTGCGGCCAACCCGCTGATCGAAAGGCGAGACCGCTGCGCGGATGAACTCCACGAGTTTCTGGGAAGCGAGCGACGGCGGCCGCCCACTCGGCGTCAGCAGCCAGACATCCATGAAGGTCTCCGGCAGAAGCGCCCTGCGCACGAGGCGATCTTCCGCATAGTCGAGGCCGACAAAAGGCGGCACGATGGAGATGCCAACGCCATTGGCGACGAGGCTGCAGGCCGTCTCCGACAGCGGCACCTCGATGCGGTTACGCTTCTGCACGCCCTTGAGCTGAAAGGCGCGGTCGATAGTCATGAGAGAGCAGTCGTCGCGGGCGAGCGAGATGAAGGGTACGTTGCGCAGATCGTCGATCTCAATCACCTGACGCTTGGCAAGCGGATGGCTCACCGGCAGGATGCACACCATGCTGAAACGCATGATGACCTGCGAACTGACATTCGGATGATCGAAGGGCAGCACGCTCAACCCGATATCGATCTGGCCGGCGGCGACGAGTTCTCCGATCCGCGGAGACGTGCGGCTTTGCAGCGTGAAATGGATATCCGGTTGCTCCTTCAAAAAAGGTGAGAGCGCCTGCGAGAGATAGCGCGTGGCAAGCGCCGGCGGCGCGGCGATCGTCACCTCTCCCCATTCCCGATTGCGGACGGCTTCCGCAAGCCGTGCTATCCGCTTCGTGCCGGAGAACATGCGCTCCACCTCGACTGCCAGCATGCGCGCCTCCAGCGTCGGCACAAGCCGGCCGCCGCTGCGTGTGAAAAGCTGGAAACCGCACGCTTCGGAGAAGCTGCGCAACAGCTTGCTGACAGCGGGCTGCGATATACCGAGCTTCTCGCCCGCCAACGTCACCGATCCTGCCTCGATCGTCGCGTGAAATGCCTCGAGCTGCCTGATGTTCATTGTCGCGTGAGGCCTTTCGATGCACCGGAACCAACATGAGTTCTGGTTATAATGATTGGATAACAAGCTATTTGACAATCATATTGTCGAGGCGCTTTATCATGCAAGCTATGTCGGTTTCTCGCACGGGACCGGCAACATGCGGAAACGGAACAAGCCACCGAAGAAGGGCCCGTCTCCAGTTCACATCATCTGCGGGGCACATCTGTCCGGCGGGCGGTCTTAAGTGGGACCGGCTGAAGCAAAATCATGTCAAGGCGGCACCAAGCGGCCGGTGGAACAAAAGGGAACGAAGACATATGAAGAAGACACTCGGCTTATGCATGCTGGCTCTCGTGGCGGCGGCGCCCGCGAAGGCAGCGGTTCTTTCCGTCTGCATCGAAGGATCGCCGGAGGTCTTCAATCCCCAGCTTACCAGCAACGGTACCACCTCTTACGTGCTCGGCCAGATCTATGACGGCCTCGTCTCGGTGAAGGCCGGCTCGTCGGACATCCAACCGGCTCTTGCCGAGAGCTGGACCGTGTCCGATGACGGCCGTACCTATACGTTCAAGCTTCGCCGGGGCGTGAAATGGCAGTCAGGCGAAAAGTTCACGCCGACACGGGATTTCAACGCCGACGACGTGATGTTCACCTTCGAGCGGATGATGAAGCCGGATCATCCGTATGCAAAGGTGAACGGCGGCAACTTCATCACCTTTAGCACGAAGCTCGCCGATACACTGGAATCCGTCGAGAAGATCGACGACCATACGGTGGCCTTCACGCTGAAGAAGCCACTTGCACCCTTCATCGGCATCATGGCTCACCAGTCGCTGGCAATCACCTCAGCGGAATATGCCGATGCGCTCTCCAAGGCCGGGACGCCGGAACTCCTCGATCGCGAGCCGATCGGCACCGGGCCGTTCCGGCTCGAAGCTTACCAGCAGGATGCCGCCATCCGCCTTGCGCCGTTCGAGGCGACCTGGGGTGCGGCGATCAATGATCCCGCCCGCACACCGATGCTCGATGCGGTGATCCTGGCCATTAGCGCCGATGCGTCGGTACGCCTGCAACGCGCCATGGCTGGCGAATGCCAGATCGCGCTCTATCCCAATCTCGCCGATCGGCAGATGATCGAGGAAAGCCCGAACCTCGATCTCGTCCAGACACCGGTCGCCTCGACTGGCTTCATCACCTTCAATTTCCGGGAGGAGAAATTCAAGGACAAGCGAGTCCGTGAGGCGCTGGCGCATGCCATCAACATGAAGCCGCTGGTCGATCTCGTCTATGACGGCATGGGAACCGTGACGGGTGCGGTCATTCCGCCTTCGCTCTGGGGCCATGATAAGGATCTCGGCGCCCACGAATACAATCCGGAACTGGCCAAGAAGCTGCTTGCCGAAGCCGGATTTCCCGACGGATTCTCTACTGAGCTATGGGCCGTCCCCGTGTCCCGTCCCTACATGCCGAACGGCCGCCGCGCCGCCGAAATGATCCAGGCGGATTGGGCAAAGATCGGCGTGACGGCCGAAGTCGTCTCCTATGAATGGGGCGAATACATCACCCGCGCCCGGGCGGGCGAAGCGCAAGTCGGCATGTTCGGCGGCATCTACGATTTCCCGGATCCGAGCCAGATTCCGAACAACTATTTCACCTGCGACTCCTCCGGCAAGCCGAGTCCATCCAATATCGGCGCATGGTGCGACCCGGAATTCATCGGCCTGATGAACGAGGCGGGCGCCGTCACTGATCAGGCCAAGCGCATCGAGCTCTACAAGAAGGCGCAGGAAGAGCTTCATGCCGAAGTACCCGCCGTGATCCTCGGTGGCGCCGATACGATCACGGCCGTCGCCAAGAACGTCAAAGGCTATGTGCCGGCGATCTTCGGCACCAGCCGTCTTTCGGGCGTTACTGTCGAATGACCTGGATGCCGGCGTTATCAGCCGGCATCTCTCCGGCCTTGCCAATCTCATGTTGAAATGCAGGAAATTGAAATGCGTGTCTTGATTATCGGTGCCGGCATCCTCGGCGCCAGCGCCGCCTACCATCTGGCCCGCCAGGGCGTGGATGTTGAAATCGTCGACGAAGCCCATCAGGGCAAGGCCACCATGGCCGGTGCCGGGATCGTCTGCCCCTGGGCCACCAAGGCCGACGATCCGGACTGGTACTATATGTATGCCTCGGGCGCCCGTTTCTACGACAGCCTCATCGAAGGACTGAAGACGAAGGGTGAGACGGACCTCGGCTACGGCAAGGTCGGAGCCCTTGTTGTTGCCGAAGACCGGTTTGAATTCCACGCCGCCGCAGAGAGGGTCGCAAGGCGCGTGCAGGAAGCTCCCGAGGCGGGTGAAGTCCGCCATCTGACGCCCACGCAGGCCCGCGCGCTTTTCCCGCCGCTGCGGGGCGATCTGGATGCGATCCATATTCCGGGAGCCGCCCGCGTCGATGCCCGGCTGCTTTCCGCCGCCATGGTGCGCGCCGCCGTCGCCATGGGCGCAAAATTCCGTAGCGACTACGTGACGCTGAAGCTCGAAGGCAATCGCGCCCGCTGCCTCGACAGCAACGGTCTAGTGATCGAAGCCGACGAGATCATCGTTGCAGCGGGCGCCTGGGCCTCGCAGATCCTGCGGCCACTCGGCCTTTCCCATCCCGTCGTGCCGCAGAAAGGGCAGATCATCCACTTGCGCCTGCCGGGCGTGGCAACCGCCAAATGGCCGGTCGTGCTGCCCATGAGCAGCCATTACATGCTGGCTTTCGACGACTCCCGCGTGGTGATCGGTGCCACCCGCGAGACCAATTCGGGCTTCGACTACCGCGTGACCGCCGCGGGCGAGCATGAGGTTCTCAGCGCCGGCCTTAACATCGCGCCCGGTCTGGCCAATGCAACGCTGATCGAAACCCGCATCGGCTTCCGCCCTGCCGGCGAAACCATGAACCCGATCCTCGGCCGCGTACCCGGCATCGCAAACCTGACGCTCGGCAATGGCCTTGGCGCCGGCGGGCTGACGATCGGACCATTCGCGGGCAGCCAGCTCGCCAAGCTCGTAACCGGTCAGGCGACGGATATCCCGATCGAGAAATATGCCCCGCAGGGGCGCTGCTGATCCCGGACCGGCAAAACTCCAACCCCGACCTGCCGCGTGCGTGCGGCCGGCCCCCTCCCCCCTTGTCAAAGGAATTTATGATGATCAAGCGTCACCGCAAGCACCGCATCATGCATGGCGTCGTCGAACATAACGGCGTGCTCTATCTCGGCGGACATGCCGCCAACGATATCTCGCTCGGCATGAAGGAGCAGACCCTTCAGACCTGCGCCAAGCTCGACGAGGTGCTCGCCGAATGCGGTTCCGACAAGAAGAATATCCTTTCGGCTCGCATCTATCTTTCCGACATGTCGCGCAAGGAAGAGATGAACGAGGCCTGGCTTGAATGGATTGACGGTGACGACCTGCCGTCGCGCGCAACGATCGGCGTTGCCGATCTTGGCGATCCGCGCCGCCTCATCGAGATCGTACTGATCGCCGCGAAGAAATAGCCACTAGTTTTCAAGGGCGGATCTTTATCCGCCCGTTCGCTTTCAGCCGATAAGGGAACGGACATGACCGAGACGAACCGGATCGATGATCGTTACGCAGCCACCGAGAAATATACGACCTTGCGCGGCATCTACAGGGATGCCCAACGCCGCCTCTCCGAGATCGACTGGAACTATCTATCCTGCGGCACGGGCGACGAGGTAACGCTGAAGGAAAACACCTCGGTTTTCGACAATATCCGCTTCGAAGTCCCGCTCTTTGCCGGCATCGACAATCCCGACACACGCACGAAAGTGCTCGGTTTCGACTTGAGCTTTCCCGCCTTCATCGCGCCCTTTGGGGGTGGGGAGAAAGTGTTCCATCCGGAAGGACATCTGGCGATCGGCCGCGCTGCCGCGGCTGCAGGCATTCAGCAGATGGTGCCGGTCGCGGCCGGCCATTCGCTGGAAGACGTGGCCCAAGCCTCGCCCGTCGCTTCGATCTTTCAGATGACCTTTGTCGGCGATGAAGGTGCGGTACTCGACATGATGGAGCGCGCCAAAGCCGCCGGCTACAAATACATCTGCGTCACCTATTCGCCGATCCGCCAGTGGCGCGAACGCATGATGGAGGACCGCTTCACCATTCGGGGCGAATCCAGCCCCTCTAACTTCGGCCCGGGCAAATCGGATCCTGCAGCCCTGCATGAGCTTCTCGATTTCACGCAGCCGCGCTGGACTTGGGCGCAGGCCGCAGCCGTCATCAAGAAGGCGCCGCTTCCCTGCATCGTCAAGGGCGTGTCGAGCGTGCGCGACGCCAAAGCTTCGCTCGATGCCGGAGCCGCGGGTCTTTATGTCTCGAATTATGGCGGCCGCACGATCGACCGCACGCCACCGGCATTGGAGACATTGCCCGCAATCCGTGAAGCGGTCGGTACGGACGTACCGATCATATTCGATTCAGGCATCCGGCGCGGCAGCGATATCGCCGCCGCGATCGCACTCGGCGCCGATGCCGTCGCCCTTGGCCGGATCATCGCCTACGGGCTCGCAGCCGACGGAGAAGCCGGCGTGCGGCGGACCCTGGAGCTGCTGCAGCGGGAGTTCTGGACCACGCTCGGCCATCTCGGCTGTTCGAGGGTCGACGAACTGACCCGCGAAGTCATCGCCTCCGGCAGATAGTCGCGTGGGACGGTGAATGGCAGCCGGCTCGCTGGTTAAAGGGCGATACCACTCTCCCTGTCGAAGACATGCACCTGCTCGGCGGCGATGCTGGCCTGGAAGCGGGCGCCATAGCGGGCGGGATATTCACCGTCAACAACCGCCGTCACGGCCTGGCCGGCGAGATCGAAGACTACATGCGTCTGGGCCCCCGTGGGCTCGACCAGAAGCGTCTGGCCCGCGAGCGCGGCTCCGCCCGCACCGGGGTTCAGATGTTCCGGACGCAGGCCGATCTTGATCCGCTGGCCGGGCTTCACCTTGCGATCGGTGGAGATGCGGACAGCCGTCCCGTCACCGAGTCGCGCGGCGGGTTCTCCGCCATCGGCCTCCACGGTGCCGTCCAGGATGTTCATCGCCGGCGAGCCGATGAAGGCGGCCACGAAGAGATTGGCCGGTTTGCGGTAAAGCTCGATCGGTGTGCCCTGCTGCTCCACCCTGCCCTGGTTGAGCACCACCACGCGATCGGCGAGCGTCATCGCCTCTATCTGGTCGTGGGTCACATAGATCGAAGTCGTCTTGACCTTCTGGTGCAGCGTCTTGATCTCGGAGCGCATCTGCACGCGCAGTTTGGCGTCGAGGTTCGAAAGCGGCTCGTCGAACAGGAAAACCGCCGGGTTGCGAACGATCGCGCGGCCCATGGCGACGCGCTGCCGCTGGCCGCCGGATAGCTGCGCCGGCTTGCGGTCGAGGAGGTCGGTCAGGTCCAGCATGCGAGCGGCTTCGGCCACGCGCTGCGCAATCACCGGCTTGGGTTCGCCGGAAAGCCTCAGATTGAAGCCCATGTTTTCGGCGACCGTCATGTGGGGATAAAGAGCATAGGACTGGAAGACCATGGCGATGTTGCGCTCGCGGGGCGTCAACTCGTTCACCACCTTGCCGCCGATCGAGACGTCGCCATCGGTGATCTCCTCAAGCCCCGCGATCATTCTTAGAAGCGTCGATTTTCCGCAGCCGGAGGGACCGACCAGAGCGATGAATTCCCCGTCCTCGATCGATAGCGAGACGCCATGGATGACCCCGAGCGAGCCGTAGGACTTCTTGATGTTCGACAATGTGACGGATGCCATTGGCTGCTCCAATCTGCGGGGATCAGGATTTGACGGCGCCGGCGGTCAACCCGGCGATGATATGCTTTTGTGCCAGGAAGAAGACGATGATCGTCGGCAGGATGGTGACCGTTATGAAGGCGAGAACCAGCTGCCATTCCGTGCCGAACTCGCCGCGATAGACCATGATGCCGAGCGGCCACGGATACATGGTCTCCGAATTCAGCATGATCAGCGGCAGTATGTAGCTGTTCCAGCTCGAGACGAATGAAACGATGCCGACGGTTGCGATGATCGGGCGCGACAGCGGCAGCGAGACATGCCAGAAGAAACGGATATAGCCGCAGCCATCCACGAAGGCCGCCTGGAACAGCTCTTCGGGAAGATTGCGGAAGTAGTTCCGGAAGAGCAGGATGCTCATTCCGAGACCGAAGGCGACCTGCGGCAGGACGACACCCCAATAGGTGTTGAGGAGCCCGAGATCGCGGATGCGGATAAAGAGCGGCAGGATGGCGGTTGCCGCCGGGAACATCAGCCCGATCAGGAAATAGTTAAGAAGGAAGTTGGAGCCGAAGAAGCGGACATGAGCGAACGTGAATGCCGCCATAGCCGAGACGGAGATCGTCAGGGTCACCGTCAGGACGGCGATGATCAGCGAGTTCATCATCTGCCGCCAGTAGCGTTCCCCGAACAGGATATCGGTATAGTTCGACCATTGCCAATCCACCGGCAGGCCGAAGGGATTGGTGCGCAGGTCGCCCAGGGTCTTGAAGCCTCCCAGCGCGGTGGTGAGCAGCGGGACGACGACGACCGCCGCGATGATGATGAGCGACACGTAGAGATAGATCTTCGTGCCCGTGCTCATTCGAATGGACGAGGACATCTCAGTCATGGCGCATGAATATCCGTTTGTAACTGAAGGCGAGCGTCACGCAGATCACGAAAAGGACGACGCCGACCGCGCTGCCAAGACCGACCTGCATTCGGGTGACGCCGAAATTATAAAGGAAGGTCACCATGGTCTGGGTCGAGTTGAACGGGCCGCCGCCTGTCAGCGGCATGATCATGTCGAAAAGCTGCAGCGAGCCGACCACGGCGAAGAAGACCGAAAGCCGCAGTGTCGAGCTTAGCAGCGGCAAGGTCACGAAGCGGAACTTCTGCCAGCCCGTGGCGCCGTCGATCTCGGCCGCTTCCAGCACGCTTCTGTCGAGCGACTGCAGCCCGGCAATGAACAGCATCATGTGAAAGCCGAAATATTTCCACACGATGACCGCCAGAACCGCATAGATCGCCAGGTCCTTATCGGCCAGCACATAGGGCGTTTCGACGCCGAGAAGGCCGGCAATCGCCGCGAACAGGCCGTAGTCGCCGTCATAGACGAAGCGCCAGATCAGGCCTGCGGCGACATCGGCCAGCACATAGGGCAGAAAGAAGATCAACCGGAAGAACACCACGCCCTTGATCCGCGTCGCCAGCATCGTCGCGAGCCAGAGCGCGAGCGGAATCTGGAAGACCAGCGAGACCACGATGATCAGGAAATTGTTCTTGAGGGCCGTCAGGAACGCGCTGTTCTTGAACAGAACCTCGAAGTTTCTCAAGCCGACGAACTGCGTGGGCAGGCCATAACCGTCCCATCGATAGAGGCTGTAGAACGCCGCCTCGCCCATGGGCAGGATCACGAAGATCGTGAAGAGGAGCAATGCCGGCGGCAGGAACAGGACCAGCACCGGAAGCCGTCCGCGAACGGTGGGGCTTTTTCGCCGTGCAGAGGGCCTGGCCTCTGCGACCGGTCCGGCGGCCGTCGTTGCAGAAAAATTCGTCATCTTCGCTCCGGGTATCGGGATCGAGGAATGCTGATCGGCGGGCGTGGAAGCCCGCCGATCATAGGCATCACATCTATTCCAGCTCGATCGCTTCCTGGATCATCTGCGCGCCCTCTTCCGGCGACATCTGCCCCGACACGATGGCAACCGAAACGTCGTTCACCACGCGACCAACCGACGGACCGAGTTCCTGATCGAAGAAATTCTGATGCCATGTGGAGCGCGCAAGCTGTTCGGCGGACTGGTGCATGAGAGGGTCCGTCACGCTATCCTCGGCCCCGGCGACAGCCGGGAGGATCTGGCCGGCCTTGGCCATGAGCCGTTCGCTTTCCACACCTGTCAGATATGCCAGAAAATCGAGCGTTTCCGGCGGCGCCTTGGCGGTCACCGCCCAGCCGTTAATGCCTCCGAGCGTGTCCGTCGCGGCGCCGGCGCCATCCGCGACGATGGGAAACTCGAAACGGCCGATATTGTCGCTCGCCAGCCCCTTGCCGTCGCCGGCATTTTTCCGCTGATTGGCCTCCGTCGTATCGAACCCGAGGATCATGGCGGCCTTGCCGTCACCGAAGACGCCCAGCGCCTGCGGCCACGTGGAGCCCAGATAACCCTGCTGGAAAGGTTCCAGCTTGCCGAGTTCGGCAAGCTGCTCGCCGGCCTTGATCGCGGCCGGCGCCAGGAAGCCGTCGCCCTCGCCGGTCTTCATTTCATCGAAGCCCTGCTGTCCGGCATTGCGCATGACGAGATAGCTCCAGTAGAAATGGATCGGCCACTTCTCTCCGCCACCGCCTGCGATCGGCGTGATACCTGCATCCTTGAGCTTCTTGACCGCGCCCAGGAAATCGTCCCATGTCTTGATACCGGCGGCATCCACCCCCGCCTTGGCGAAGTTCTCCTTGTTGTAGAAGAAACTGACTGTGCTCATCTTGAAGGGCACGGCGCTCATCTTGCCATCGAAAGTCAGGCCTTTGACCGCCGCCGGATTATAGGTCTTCACCCAGGCGCCGCCATCTGCGTTCATCGCCTCCGTGATATCCTTCAAGGCACCGGTCGCCTGCTGCTGTTTTAGAACGCCGCCGCCCCAGCTATAGAAAAAGTCAGGCGCATCGCTCGATTGCAGCAGGGTCGGCAGCTTCGCCTTGAAAGCCTCGTTTTCGAGGAACTGCATCTCGATCTTCACGCCGGGATGYTCGGCCTGATATTTGTCGATGATGTCCTGCCAGACCTTCACGAAAGCCGGATTGGATTCGACGTGAAGCCATTTGACGACCGCATCGGCCGAGGCGGTAGAACTGAACGTCAGCGCGCTGATGGCAGCGGCCGACAAAAAGCGAAGCGCAATTCGATTGATGGTCAGCATAAGGTGCTCCTCCCCAGTTGCACTTATTTCTGTATCCGGAATAAATAAAAGCGTCACACGGCCCTTCCTGTCAATAGGGGCGACGGATAAAGCTCAGAATCGGCGGATTTCAAGTGCAACCATCAAAATTTTGGTTGCAAACGGCTCGAGATCGATCCTACAACATGGCAAATTTAATTTGCCTCACGAAATAAATCGCATCCGCGATGGGATCGTCAGGCATCGTGAGTGCCGATGAAGACTGCCGATCCGGAACTGATGCGTGCGATCAACCGCCTGAACGTGCTCGACACGATCCGGAGGCACGGACCGATCGCCCGCATCGAGATCAGTGAACGGACGGAACTATCCACCACCACGGTTTCGGCCATCACAGCCTCCCTGCTCGACGATGGCCTCATCCTTACGCGCCACGAAGGCGATATCCGCAACGAAGCGGTACGGGGACGACCGCGCGTCATGCTGGAGGTCAATCAGGATGCGGCGCGCGTCGTCGGCGCCAAGATCGCCGCCAGCCGGATGGTCTTCGTCGTCACCAATTTCCGCGGCGACGTACTGTCGAAACTGACGCTGCCCATCCGCATCGACCGCCAGCCGATCGGCGTCATCGCCGATCTAGTGGAGGACGGCGTGCGGCGCTGCGTAGTCGATGCGGGACTGTCGCTGGAAGACGTGGCAAGCGTCTGCCTCGGCCTGCCCGGCGTCATAGAGCACCGCACCGGCCATATCCGCAGCAGCCCGATCTTTCGGGACGTGAATGTTGATTTTGCGACGGAAATGTCGGCAAGATTGTCCACCTCGACGATTGTCGAGAGCGATGCGCATGCCATCACGCTCGCCCACCATTGGTTCGGCAAGGCCCGCGAGCTGGAGGACATGGTATTGATCTCGCTCGAGCAGACGCTCGGCCTCGGCGTGCTACACAACAACAAGCTCTTCCGCGGAGCGGGCGGGCTCAGCCACAATCTCGGTGATCTCGTGCTCGGCATGGGCCTCCAGGGCGTCGTGCGGCTCTCCAGCCAGGCCGGAGAAAGCGCGATCCTCGGGGATCAGCAGGCCGACGGGCGCTTTGCCGAAGCGATCCGGCTTGGCCGGGGCATGAGCCGCGCCCAGGCCCTGATCGAAGCCGATGACAACCGGCTGATCGAGGCCGCCAAACGCGCGGGCGAGGCGGTAGGCTTGACGATCGCCAATATCGTTACGCTGTTTGCGCCGCCGCGCGTCATTCTCGTCGGCTCCTCGCTCGCGCTTGGCGAGCCTTTTCTGAACAGTCTTCGCGAGGCCTATGCTCTCGCCATTCCGCCTTCCTTGAAAGGTGTCAGCGAACTCGTCTTCGACGATTCGGCCGACGATTTCTGGGCCCAGGGCGCTGCCGCGGTCGCGCTCTACGAGCTTTACGAGTCGCCATGGAGCACGACGGGGCCTGCACTTTAAAGATCACTCACCGGGAGAATTTCATGGAGAAGGTTGGTATCGGCATCATCGGGTGCGGCAA
Source organism: Rhizobium sp. LCM 4573 (assembly GCF_001854865.1). Lineage (GTDB taxonomy): Bacteria > Pseudomonadota > Alphaproteobacteria > Rhizobiales > Rhizobiaceae > Neorhizobium. Next base: position 175,042 of record NZ_MDDW01000026.1, read on the forward strand.
TATTTCAGGTGCCTATCTGAAGGCGATGTCCTCGTTCCCGATCCTCGATATTCGTGGCGTGGCCGATCTCAATCGCGAACTCGCCGAGGCCAAAGCAGCTGAATTCAACCTTGCCGCCAGAAGCGTCGAGGACCTTCTCGCCGACCCGAGGGTCGAGATCATCGTCAATCTCACCGTTCCGAAGGCCCATGTCGCGGTTGCTCTTCAGGCACTCGACGCGGGCAAGCACACCTATTCCGAAAAGCCGCTCGGTATCAATTTCGYGGAAGGGAAAAAACTGGCCGACGCAGCCAGGAGCAAAGGGCTTCGCATCGGAGCCGCTCCCGATACCTTCCTCGGCGGCGGCCATCAGACCGCCCGCGCCTTGCTCGATGAGGGCGTCATCGGGCTACCGGTCGGCGGCACCGCCACTTTCATGTGCCCCGGACATGAGCGATGGCACCCGAACCCGGCCTTCTACTACGAGATCGGCGGGGGCCCCATGCTGGACATGGGTCCCTATTACATTACCGATCTGGTGAACCTGCTGGGGCCGGTCTCGAAGGTCGTTGGATTTGCGACCACGCCGCGCCAGGAACGCATCATTACCAGCGAGCCCCGCAATGGTGAGCGGATTCCAGTGCACGTGCCGACCCATGTCGCAGGAGTGATGGCCTTTGCGAATGGTGCGGTCGTTCAGATCGGCATGAGCTTCGACGTTGCCGGACACAAGCACGTGCCGCTCGAGGTCTATGGAACCGAGGGCACGCTCATCGTTCCCGATCCGAACCGCTTCGGCGGCGCGGTCGAATATCTGAAGAAGGGCGGCCAGTTCGAGGAACTACCCGTGACGCTACCCTATGCAGAAGGCAATTTCCGCTCGCTTGGCGTGGCGGACATGGCGCACGCGATCCGCTCGAACCGCCCTCACCGGGCCAATGGCGATCTCGCCCTGCATGTTCTCGAGGTCATGGAGGCCTTCCATCTCGCGTCGGAATCCGGCCGGGTCGTCGAGATTACCACTGCAACTGAGCGCCCTGCTGCATTGTCCCAGTCGCTCGTCGACGGGCAGTTGGCAAATTGAAATTGTTGAGGAGGAAACCATGCGGGAAGCATTGATCGTCTGGGGCGGCTGGAGCGGCCACGAACCGCAGGAATGCGCGGCAATCATCAAGAACATGCTCGAGGAAGATGGGTTCAAGGTCTATCTTGAGCACGGTACCGAAGCCCTTGCCGACCCGTCGGTTCACGATCTGAGCCTGATCGTGCCGATCATGACCATGTCCAAAATAGAGAAGGAAGAGGTGAAGAATCTGGCGGCCGCGGTCGAAGGCGGCGTTGGCATCGCCGGCTATCACGGCGGCGCGGGAGACGCATTCCGCGAATCCGTCGACTACCAGTTCATCATCGGCGGCCAGTGGGTCGCCCATCCCGGCAATATCATCGACTATACGGTCAACGTGACCCGCCCGGACGACCCTATCATGGAAGGCATCACGGATTTTCTCTATACGTCCGAGCAATATTACATGCACGTCGATCCCTCCAACGAGGTGCTGGCGACGACCACCTTTACCGGCGAACATGCCTATTGGATCGATGGCGTGGTCATGCCGGTCGCCTGGAAGCGGAAATACGGGAAGGGCCGCGTCTTCTATTCCTCCCTCGGCCATCAGGCGAAGGAATTCGACGTTCCGCAGATGAAGACCATTTTCCGCCGCGGCGCCAATTGGGCCGCGCGCTAGATCAACCTCCATTGGCTCGCATTTGCGATGAATCGATTGCCGGCGAAAGCCGGCGATTCTTCTTTTATTGAGCCGAGGTCTGCGGGGGCAGGAACGGAGTACCTATGATCCTGATCGGCCGATCGATCAAAGGTCTGTCCGCCGTTATGCTGGCCGTCGCCTCCGTCGATACCTCGTCTTCGTCCAACTCCGGGCGGCTTTCCGGCACGGGCACGGAAACGTCTTCCATGTTCTCGGACATCATCTCGGCCATCTGCAGCTCATAGATGCGGTCGACATAGCGGTTCCAATCGCATTTCTGGAAATTTTCCTGGCTGCGGTACCAGAAGGCTCGCGGGAGATCCTTGTAGCTCGTCCTGCTGCTGATCGAGACCATCTGGTCCGTCTCGAGATCGGAACCTTCCAGGACATAGACATCCATCGCCTGATCCTCGCAGATATACTGGCACTGACGCAAGATGGCTTCCGCCGCATCGCTGCTGACGAATTGGGAATTCGGCGCAGGGAATAAATAGCCGTCGGAAAGGCGGACGCAATAAAGCATGGCCTTGCCGGGCTTAACGACGCCGGCGTATTTCTTGGACACTGATCTCTGTTGCTCCCGCGACGATTGCGGTGACTGCACGGCCTTTGATGTCCTCGCCGATGCCGCCGCCTGGGCCGATTGCTGTCGCCKGGATTGCTGTCGGGCCGAGGCGCGGCAATTTGCAGAATTCCCTCCGCGCGCGKCACTGAGCGCTGCTTCCACCCTGCGTCTCTGATTAGTGAGGTCGCGGCAGGCATTGAAAAATCCTCCCTGCCCACTTTCGCCGGCACACTGGCGTTTTCGTTCGATAGCTCGAATGGCGGCAAGCTGTCTTTGCAATTGCGCCGCCTTCTCGCCACCTCCTGATAAGTTCCGGGCACCGCCCGGACCACAGCTTTGGGCTTGCGCTGCCGCCTGACCTAGGAGCAGCGGAAGCAAAACAAAAATCGCTGCATTCCAGAACCGCATCATTAGCTACTCGAAAGGTTGGGAGACAGAAATTCCGGAGACCGCTCTCCTTCGCAGGCTGGGCAGGAACAGCGCCGGATCTGAACACGGCATCCGGATCAAGCCCTACGACCAGAGCCGCGAGGGCGAGGCGGAGATATTCAGGTGATGCGGCGCCATCGATCAATCTCAAGACGGCGACCGACACGCCGAGCCGCTGGGCGATCTCCTTGTCTGACAGGGAGAGCGCCCTAGCTGCATTCGCGAGATGTTTGTTTGCTTGCATCGCTCTGCCTCAGCGAGGTTGCGGCCTCGGGGGACGCGGGCGGTGACCCCAGTGCGGCGGACGCGGACGATGGCCCCAATGCGGTGGGCGCGGGCGGTGCCCTCCCCAATGGGGTGGACGCGGCCTGTGCACGATAATCGGCAACCCGATTATCGGGCCGACATGTATGATCGGCCGACGCCGGTTCTGGTAGGTGGCTTGGAGATAGTTGCTGGAAGCCCAACCTCGCCGGCCGGCAAAGGTCACCTCGCACCAGCTATAGCCGTTCAGGCATCCACGAATGGTAAGCGTCGCACCGGCCGGAATGGTGCCTACGCGACCATATTGCGTACCCGGGCCGGTTCTCATGTTTACATTGCCCGTAGCATAGGCATTGGCCGCCTCAGCCAGAGAGGGAAGCGAGATTCCCAGCAGTAAGGCAAGCGTTGCTGCAATGTTTTTCGTCCGCATCGTCTGTCCTCGGGTTACGCCTTGCATTGACCTGGTCAATGCGCTGCAAGCCAGCAATCATGATCCGTGAACGGCGGAATTCCGCCGACACAACAATTTTTAGATCTGCATTTCAGGCCGCGTTATCCGCGGAGTAAAACCGTGTCGCCAATGCAATGCACTCCTGGGTGATTTTCAGGAGCAAGTTTACCCACCCGACTTCTTGACGAAGTCAGGAGCCATGAAATCAGCAATCAGAATAACCAATCGACCCAAAGCGTGTGCGATCCTTCGGATGCGGCTTCCACGCTTTAAGCCATTGCCTCTACGCATGTCGCGATCGCCAAATCGCTGCACGACCTGCGTCAGCTTTCGCGGTTCGGGAAACAGAGTTTCCCGAACCGGTTTGCGCGGCTGAGATCAGGAGCGCGCCACCAGCCTGTTCTTGATCAGACCGACAACGATCTGAACAACAGCGCCAGCCACGCCACCGCCGACAAACTGACCAGCCAGGGCGGCAATATCTAACCCCGCCGCAGCGTCACCGGTTGCAGCACCGGTCGCCCCACCGAGAAGAGCTCCGAGCAACTGCCCCCCACCGACGCCTCCGACCGCGCCGGCGATCAGGTTACCGATACCTCCGAGATCGGAGCTCGGGACAACCTTGCCACCGGCCGTTCCGCCGAGAACACCACCAATCAACTGTGCGATAATAGCTTCCATGGATTCCTCCGTTATGGTCGCTCAATCCGCTGACCGCCAGCGGATTACCACTTAATGTTAAGACCGATATTCCCTTCGAAGATGCGCGTCCTTTCACCGCCTAGATTGGTCGTATAATCCACGGTCGCGTACAGGCTGACCCTCTCGGTCAGGCTGGCGACCACGCCTCCTCCGACCTCCAGCGACGTTCCGCCAATCTTGGTGACAATAGGATCGTCATCAAAGCGGATCGTCTGGTCGGAGGAAAAGTTGTGCCAGAGATTCGCCTTGAGATAAGGCTGAATGAGACCGGCACTGGTCTGATAGTTCCCCTGCAGCCGAACCCCGAGCCGCCCAGTGAAGGAATTGTCGGAATCGAACGATACCGAGGAGAAACTATCGGATGAATCATCCAGGGAGATATGCTGCCAGATAATCTGGCCTTGCGGTTCCAGCGTCCAATCCTCGCTGAGCGCGACCGGATAGCCGCCTTCGAGAGAGGCCGTGACGCCGGTTCCGTCGATATCGAGCGATTCACCTGCACTCGACGTTGCGTCGCCCCCAAACCATGTGCCCATGAGAATGGCATCGAGGTACCAGCCCTGGGGCCCGATATGGGTCCAATAGCCACCCAGGCTGGTTCCACTGACGTCGACCTCACCCACCGAGAGGTTGTTCCAGCCAAGCGCCTGGCCCTTGATGTCGCCATTCATCTTGGAATAGCCGAAGAAAAGGCCGAAACGGTCGAAATGTCCCCCTTCGGTCTCGCGGCCGAACAGGTCCTGGCCGGCCTGGAAGCCGAAGAGATTGCCGTCGAAGCTGGGCAGAACGGTTCCGTCCCACTGCAGTTCGGTGCTCTGGCCGAAGGTGCGCGCCCATGTGGTGGGCATCCATCCACCGCCATGCAGCAAGGCTTGTTCTCCGCGCCGTTCATGGAAGGTACCGAGCGTCGACAGTGCCAGATATTGAGCGACCGGCGGCACGGCCGAATAGGTCGGAACCTCGATGCGGTAAAGCGGCACGACGTCAGCAATAACCCGCGTGGCACCCGGAGTGGGCGGCACCGCCGATAGCGCGGGCGAGGTGGGGGGCGCGGGTGGCGGCGGCGGCGGATCTGCCGCTGCGGCCGCCGGCGGCGCGGGTGGAGCCTCCGGCTGCGGGTCCCCGGCATTGATGGGCGGCGTCGGGTCAACCGGATCCGTCGTCGCATCTCCCTCGCTCGGCAAGGGAGTGGGCGGCAGTTCCGAAGGCGGGGGCGCCTCGGCGATATCCGGATCCTCGGCCTGTGGCGTGGTATTCGGCTCAACCGGGCTTGGGGCTCCGGCAATCGCTCCACCGCCGGACACGATCGTCGAACGGAGATACCAGTTGTCTTGAGTTCCGGCCGAAACACCGCCCTTGAACAGGTAATATTCGTAGGCACCGGCAGCAACGCGGCTGTTAAGCGCGAATGCACCGCCTGCCGTGGTCGCCCCGTTCACGGCCTCGACGACCATGATGCCGTCCGCGGTCGTGCGCGCACCGGAACCTCCGGCATTGACTACGTTCATTCCCGTGCTTCCGGAAGCAGTACCGCCGTCGATGATCAGCTTGTCGGAAGCCGAGGCGTCGTCGCCGAGGACGGTATCAAGGAAGATCTGGCCGCCATTGCCGGTGTAATTGCCGGTGACAGTGAACGTATCCGAAGTGCTGGCGCCACCATTGGTGAGATCGATCCGACCGCCATTGACCATATTGGCGAGTGCGCCCGCCGTGAAGGATGCAACCCCGCCATTCGCGCCGCCGCCATAGACGGTGCTGGCGGAATCGACCGTCAGCGTGCCGGTGCCGGTGCCCGCATCGCCGAGTAGCAGAGTGCCGTCGAACACCAGTTCCGTGTCATTGGTGAGGTCGATCGTTTCCCAGCTGTCGAAGCGGGTGACGCCTGCGGTCTTGACATTGCTCATCGTCAAGCCGTCCGTACCTGCGCCCCCTGTTATCTGCGTGGTTGCGCCGATATGGGAGTTCGTCAGGTTGGTGAGCGTGGCGGTGTCGTTATCTCCGCCGAGATCGACCGCGCCGTAGATAATGCCGCCGCCGTTCCAGTCGAACGTGTCGTTGCCGAAGCTGAGCATCACATTGCCGCCGACCGTGCCACCGGTGACGGTAACACTGTCGGTTCCGCCGCTGACGCTGATATTGCCGCCAATCGTGCCACCCGAGAGAATGATCGTGTCATTCCGAAACCGGTCACCAGGTTACGGTCGATCGTGCCGCCCGACATGTCGAAGATATTGTCGTCGAGCTTCATGTTGACGCGGCCGATGCGCCCACCCGTCATGGTGGCGACGTCACCGTCGTCGAAGGCATCAATGATGCGCCCGTTGGACATGAAGAAAGTGTCGAGATTGTCACCTTGGTTGAGGGACTGGATGGTGCCGCCCGTCATCCGGAAATCGTCAACGCCGCTGCCCTGCTGCACATTGCCGGTAACGGTGCCACCGGAAATCACGAAGGCGTCGTTGCCGTCACCCTGAACCACGACGCCGTCTATGGTACCCGAATGGATTTCGATCCTGTCGGCTCCAGTTCCGAATGTAACGTCGCCGGCAATCGTCCCCGTACCGCCGCTGGGAAGAAGCAGCGTATTGTTGCCGGCGGGATCGGTCAGCCCCCCGACCGATGTGCCGCTGTCACAGGTGTAGCTGTCGTCTCCCACTGGGGGAGTAAAGGTGCACGCGGCACTGACAGGCTCTGAGTAGAAAAGGATTACGCCGGATACCAGACAGCTTCCGGAAAGCAGAAACCGCTTCGGGCCTTGCAACTCAGTACGATTGTTCATCGTCTCCCCTGTCAAATTGAATGCTTTCCCAGCCAATCCCCTCTGACGTTTTGAGTACGCCATAGGTATGACAGATTCGCAACCCTGAGCCGCGAACGGTAGAGATTCTGCGACCTTAAGAGATGGTAGGAAGCCAATTGGAAAAGAGAAGATCGGCTTGGTGATGCAGTATGCAAACAATTAATGAGAGTAAGCGTTAGCCAAGACAAACGCTTTATTGTGCCGAAGGACGCAGCAATTTGTTTCAAACCGAAGCGGAAACATATTTCCCCAGACCATTGGAACTCAATACCAAATCAGCCAAATCCAGCATTTTCGAATTTTCTTTTTTGATTTTATTCAAAAACGGAAGGCCGATGTTTATGGCCCGCCAGAAGAGCGGCGCGATCCCCTCTAAGCGCAATCACGGAAATGTGATCGGAGTGCTCAAATTGCGGCCCCATTGACGTCAAAAACAAGGCGGCCATCCAGGCTGGGCCCACGAAGACCGAAGAGCGACCACAGCCAGGCAACTCTTTTTCATCCATCATCAAAGGGATAGGTCCGCGGGTCACCGAGACGCTGCCCCGGGGCTTCAAGCTTCGGTCAGTCCTGGATTCCTGTTTCAATCGGCGGCGACGAGGTGGCCGGCGGACACCTCCCGGTAAGGCCGCGCCCGAACCTCATAATCCACGGGGCGGATGGGGCTTTTCAGCTCCTCATTCGCGGCCATGCGCTTCTCTCGGCGCCGATCGGGATCGGGCACGGGAACCGCGGCCATCAGCTTCTTCGTGTATTCGTGTTGAGGATTGCCGAAGACCGCGGCTCTTGGACCGATCTCGACGATCTCACCCAGATACATGACCGCCACCCGGTGGCTTACCCGTTCCACCACCGCCATGTCATGGCTGATGAAGAGGAAAGCGAGGTTCAAGCTCTGCTGCAGATCGAGCATCAGGTTGATAACCTGCGCCTTGATGGACACGTCCAGCGCAGAAACGCTCTCATCGGCGACGATCACCTTCGGCCGAAGGGCAAGCGCGCGGGCAATGCAGATGCGCTGACGCTGGCCGCCGGAAAACTCGTGCGGATAGCGGCTTGCCATATCGGGAGACAGGCCGACCTTGCGCAGCATCTCCGCGGTTACCTCATGAGCCTCCTTCGTCGTGCCCATCCTGTGTTCCAGGAAAGGTTCGGCGATCGCCTGGCCGACTGTCATGCGAGGGTTGAGCGAAGCGAAGGGGTCCTGAAAGATCATCTGGATCGTCCTGCGCATCTCGCGCATGCCATGCTTGTCGAGACCCAGCACATCCTTACCATCGGCGATCACCGAGCCGCCGTCCGGTTCAATGAGCCGCATGATCGCTCTGCCGGTGGTGGACTTGCCGCAGCCGCTCTCTCCAACAAGCGAGAGCGTTTCGCCGGCATGGAGATCGAACGAAACGTCCTCGACCGCATGCACCCGTCCGCTCAGGCGTCCGAATAGGCCGGAATAGATGTCGAAACGCTTGGTGAGATTCTTCACCTCGAGGATCGGCTGTCCCTTGGAAACGGTATCCGGCACCTCGACCGGCATATCGGAAGCGCCGGTGGCTGCGTTGACGACGGGAAAACGCAGTGGCCGTTCGTATTCCCGCATCGAGCCCAGAACCGGGACCGCAGAAAGCAGCGCCCTGGTATAGGGATGCCTGCCGCGATGGAAGATATCGGGCGTCGCTCCGGTCTCGACCTGCTCGCCGCGATACATGACCACCGTCCGGTCGGCGATCTCCGCCACTACACCCATGTCGTGGGTGATGAAGAGAACGGAGGTCCCCTCCTCTTCCTGCAGCATCTTGATGAGATCGAGGATCTGCCCCTGGATCGTCACATCGAGCGCCGTCGTCGGTTCGTCGGCGATGAGGAGCTTTGGCTTGGAGGCGAGCGCCATGGCGATCATCACGCGCTGGCGCATGCCGCCTGAGAAGCGATGCGGATATTCGTCGAAACGTGATGCCGCCGAAGGGATACGCACCTTTTCGAGCAGCCGGATGGTTTCCGCCTTGGCCTGCGCCTTCGACATCGCCTTGTGGCATAAAAGTGCCTCGGAAATCTGGTCGCCGATGGTGAAGAGCGGATTGAGGCTCGTCATCGGCTCCTGGAAGATCATCGCGACCTCGTTGCCGCGAACCTTGCGCATCTTATGCTCGGGAAGCGACAGTAGATCACGGCCGCCGAGCATGATCTTCCCCTCGATGCGGCTTGTATCCTCCTGCAACAGCCGCATGATCGAAAGCGAAGTCACGCTCTTTCCCGAGCCGCTTTCGCCGACGATGGCAACCGTCTCGCCGGGCGCGACGGAGAAGGAGACGTCACGCACCACCGATTTCCATTCGCCGTCCACCAGAAACGAGGTGGTGAGGTTTTCGACCGACAAGACCGGCTCGGCGGTCGAAACAGGCTCAGCTTGCGTGGTACTCATCATCGTTCCCCTTCGTTTTCCTTGGTCGAGGCTCAATCCGGCCAGCGCAAGATGCTGTCGAAGCGATGGCGGCTTCGTTCTTCGATCGGCGTGGCGATGATCTCGTTGGAGGCGCGCGCCTTGTCGAGCTCCTCGGACAGTCTCTGTGCGACGACCGTTTCCTGACCGGGGTGCAGGTTACAGGGATCGAGATAGAAGTGGTTGTGCTCCACCTCGTGGTCACGGACGATGACCGGCGGGTTGCCTCGAGCCAGCGCCGCCGCAAGATCCCAGGCGGTGATATGTGCTTCCGCCGGCGAGACAATCACACGCATGCGGTCGAGCGGATTATTGGTCGGATCCGGCTCGATCAGCGCAGTCACGCCTGGACGGCCATCGAGCGTCTTTTTCCAGAGATTGAGATAGCCGGTCTCGCGCTCGCGGATGCCGGCATGGTCACGCTTTTCCCAGGCTTCCAGCGCGRCCATAACGCCGTAGACGCTTTCCTTGCCGACCTTCATACCCCGGCCAATTCCCATGTTCTGCAGGAATGCGTGCCGCACCAGATCCTTCCTGCCAGCGACGATGCCCGAGGTTGGACCACCGAGAAACTTGTGGCCGGAATAGAGCGCGATATCGGCGCCTTGCGCAAGGAAGAGCTTGAGATCGTATTCGGACGCCGCATCGACGATGACCGGTACGCCTTTGGCATGGGCGATTTCCACGAATTCGGTGAGGTGCAGCAATCCGTAGTCGACCACATGGTGAGAGACGACGTAGACCGCAGCCGCCGTCTTTTCGTTGATGGCGTTTTCCATATGGAAGCGATGCGTCGAGGTCGCCTGCCCGATCAGCACGACCTTGCCGCCGGCCAGCCGGATCGCCTGGTCCACCGGCGCACCGTAGCTCACCACATGGCCTGTCTGCACGATGACCTCGTTCTTCTCAGGCGTGACATCAGGCAGCCTCTCGATAGCCAGCAGATTGTCTCCGGTCATGGCGCCAGCGACCGCAACGCTGATGCCGGAGGAGCAGGAGGCCGTCACAAAACCCGCCTCGCCGCCTGTCAATCGGGCGATCACCTCGCTTGCCTTGCGCTGCAGGTCGTTGATCTCGACGAATTGCGGCAGGATCTTCGCCATCGCCTCGATGGCTTCCGGAACGACGATCGAAGCCCCGAGGCTCGTCATCGTGCCGGAGACGTTGATCACCGGGCGCAGGCCGAGCGAAGGACGGATATCATCGGACATTCTGTTTCTCCTTGATCGCGGCAGCTCGAGGATTTTCATCGACAGCTATGCCATAATAATGTAATAGCCTCCTCAAGTAGAATGAGGAGCGTTGAATTGGACGCGAAGACATCATCGGCAATCGCCTCCGAAGGGGATCGCGAAGTTCCAGCCACGCGCCGCTCGCGCGTGAGCGGCATTGATCGAGCGCTGCAGGTGATCGACCATCTCTATGAGACCGGCGCGCCCGCCGGCGCCTATGCGATCGCCAAGGCGATCGGCGCACCGCTTTCCACCGTCTATGTCATCATTGAGGATTTGGTGGAAAAGAACATGCTGGCGCGCAATCCGGTCGGCTCTCTCTGGCTTGGTGCGCGGCTCTATCATTACGGGCTCGCCTATGCCCGATCGCTGGATTTCATGAGCGTGGCGACGCACGAGATGCACGACCTTTGCCGCGAAGCCGGCGAAACGGTGCAGTTGTGCGGGCGCGACGGCGACCACATGCTGGTGCTGGCCATGGCGGATGGGCCGAGCCATTTCCAGGTCGCTTCGCGCGTCGGCACGCGCGTGCCGCTCAACTGGACGGCGTCGGGCCGGCTTCTGGTCGGGCATCTCCCCGAAGCCGAGCGTATCGAACTCTTCAAGCGCTGCGCCCGCACCTCGCCGACCGGTCGTGCGGAAATCGATGCCAAGACGCTCTCCGACGCCGCTGGAGGCGCCTTCCAGGAGCGTCTGTCGATTCAGGTCGCCGAATCCGACTACGCTGTCGCCTGCATCGCCTCGCCGATCTGCGACCGGAGCGGCCGTTGTGTCGCTACCATTTCCATCGTACTGCCGGAGCAGAAGGTCTTCTCCGACGAGAACCACTATACCGAGCACGTCCGCGCCTCCGCCGAGCGGATCGAGAAGGTGATGGGCTGGCGCAATCACTGATCCCATTGCGTCAATCTCTCAGCGAGACGATCGCCTCGATCTCGACGGTAATGTTGCCGGGCAGCGATCCGAAACCGACGGCCGAGCGAGCATGCTGGCCGGCATCGCCGAACACTTCGATGAACAGGTCCGAGCAGCCGTTGATGACGCTCGGATGATCCTCGAATTGCGGAACGGCATTGACCATGCCGAGCAGCTTGACCACCCGCTTGACACGGGAAAGATCGCCTAGCGCATCATGCATGACCGCAAGCAGGTTGATGCCCGTCAGCCGTGCGTGCTGATAGGCCTGATCGACGCCCACTTCGCCGCCGACCTTGCCGGAATGGAGATGGCCGTCCGCCTCGCGAGGCCCCTGCCCTGAGAGATAGAGCAGATTTCCCTCCCGCACGTGCGTCACGAAATTGGCGATCGGCGGTGGTGAAGGTGGAAGTTCGATGCCGAGCGAGGCAAGCCGCTGATAGGGCGTCGGCTGTTTCGGCTCTGCGTAGGTGGAAGAGTGTTTCACGCAAATTCCTCGTTATGAAATATGAAACCCGGCATCAGCGCCAGGAATAGCCGTGGCTGTGGCGCACCAGCTTTCGGGCCCTTGGAATGTAGCGGCTGGCGGTGATGGCCTCGGAACCGATGACCGCGTAGCGTGGCTCGAACAGTTTCGTCAGACGGGAGACGTCCCCGTTCGAATCGGTCGCTTCGAGATCCGCATCGACCAGATCGAAGATCGTGAAATCTGCGCGTTGACCAACCGAAAGACGGTCTTCCATCGAAAGCTTGATGACGGAGGCCGGGTGGTGGGTGACCGCTTCGACGACCTTGTCGAAGGGCATGCCGACCGAGAGCAGCTTGGACATGGTGGTCGCCAGGTCCCAGACCGGGAAATTCATCGAGTGGCCATGCAGGTCGGTGGAGATCGAGAACGGCAGGAGGCCCCGCGCGATCGCCGCTTCCGCGACCTTGAAGGAGAAGGAAGCTCCGCCATGGCCGATATCGAGGCGGATTCCCTCCCCGGCGCAGCGTTCGGCCAGGTTGAAGAGATCCTCGTCCTCCATGATGCTCGAGCCGGCCTTGCCGTTGAAGCAATGGGTGACGACGTCGCCGGGACCGAGGATTTCGAGCACTTCGTCGTAAAGCGCCGGCGGTTCGCCCACATGCACCATCATCGGTATTTTCAAGATCTTGGAGATCTTCTTACCGAGCTTGACCGGGGTAACACCCCAGGAACCGGTGATGACGTGGCTGGCGCGAACCTTGAGACCGACGATATGCTCGCTGTTTTCCGCATAGCATTCGAGGATGCGGTCGAGGTCGATGTCGCGGATATCGCGCAGTTCGGCGACGCGATTGCAGGCAACGAGACCGATCGAACCGAGGTTCAGGAAAGCCTTGATGCGTTCGCGGGAGGGCTCGATGATATATTCGCGGAAACCATGGAAATTGGCTTCGCCGGCGGAGCCGGCATCGACCAGCGTCGTGACGCCGCGCTCAGCACCGCACTCGGAAGGCCGGATCGAGATATCCGTGCCACCATGCCAGATATGCACGTGGAGATCCACCCAACCCGGCGAGACAAAGGCGCCCTTGGCGTCGACGCGGATCGCATCGGCCGGAGCCGCAAGCGACTGCCCGATCGCGGATATTTTGCCGTCGGCGCCGACCAGGATATCGGTGGTGCCGGCCGGCGCATTGGTGCCGAAGGCCATTGGCTTCACGTTGGCGAGGAGAAGCGGTTTCGCCTGTTCTCCGGATGTCATGATTTACAAATCCCTTCGCAGTCTTGGATCGAGCATATCCCGCAAGCCATCGCCGACCATCTGCAGCGAGAGCACGGAAAGAATGATGGCAAAGCCGGGGAAATAGGTCATCCAGTCGGCCTGCCCGATATATTGGCGGCCGGCGGAGATCATGGTTCCCCAGGTCGGAATCTCGGGGCTGACGCCGAGCCCCAGGAAGGAGAGCCCTGCTTCGGCAAGCATGGCGCTGGCGAACAGGAAGGTCGCCTGTACGAGGATCGGCGACATCAGGTTGCGCAGCACATGCCGCGTCATGATGTGGAAGGTCGATATCCCAAGCGCCTGAGCGGCCTCCACATAGGGCAGTTCGCGGATCACCAGCGTCGATGCCCGCACGATGCGTGCCAGCCGCGGCGAGTAGACGACGGACAAGGCGATGATGACCGTGGTCAGCGAGGGCCCGAGTGCTGCGACGAGCGCAATTGCGAGCAGAATGTCCGGGAAGGCCATCATCGCGTCGATGAGCCGCGCGATCGGYGTATCGAGTCGCTTGAAGAAACCCGCGAGCAGGCCGAGCGTGATGCCGATCACGGCCGAGAGCGCAACGACCGCCGCACCCACCAGCAGCGACAGCCGGCCGGCATAGATGGTGCGCGAGAAGACATCGCGGCCGAACTCGTCGGTGCCGAACCAGAACATCTCGCTCGGCGGCTTCAACCGGTTCACGATCGAAAGTTTCGACGGCGAATAGGGTGCGATCAGCGGCGCGAAGGCGGCGAGCAGAACGAAGACCGCCAGAATAAGGAGACCGGCTGCCACCGTCTTGCGCTTGACGAAGCGGCGGAGGAACTTCGATCCCTCGCTTGCGGCCGGCTTTGTGGAAACAACGTCCGCCATCAGTAGCGCACCCTTGGATCTACGAGCAGATACAGCATGTCGATCGCGAAATTGATCAGCACATAAAGGCCGGCAATCACCAGCAGCGCGCCCTGGATCACCGGATAGTCGCGGCGGAGCACGGCCGAGACGACGAGATTGCCCACGCCGGGCAGGCCGAAGACGGTCTCAGTGACCACCGCGCCTGAGATCAGTACCGCGGCCGTTAGCCCGATCACCGTCAGAATGGGGATCAGCGCGTTCTTCAAAGCGTGCTTCAAGACGACACGCCGCTCTATCAATCCTTTGGCGCGTGCCGTGCGGATATAGTCGTCGCCGAGCACGTCGAGCATGGAGGCACGCGTGAAGCGCAGAATGAGCGCCGACGAGACGAGGCCGAGCGCGAAGGCTGGCAGCGTCAGGTGGTACATGCGCCCGATGAATGACGTTCCGGGTCCGCCATAGCCGGATACCGGAAAGATGTTTAGCCGGACGGCGAAGAACTGCATCAGGATCAGGCCCAGCCAGAAGCTCGGAATGCTGGCCGCCAGCATGGCGATCGTGGTCGCCGCCTGATCAACGAAAGAGCCGCGTCGATAGGCGGCATAGATGCCGATCGGCAGCGCGATCACGCTGGCGATCGCCAGTGAGAAAACGGTGAGGAAGAAGGTCGGCTCCGCCCGCTCGAGCAACGCCGATGTCACCGGCATGTTGAGGAAGATCGACTGCCCGAGATCGCCCTTCAGCAACTGTCCGATATAGAGGACGTACTGGACGACGAGAGACTGATCGAGCCCGAGGCGCGTGCGCAGATCGGCAATGTCCTGCGGCGTCGCGTCGGGGCCGAGCATCACGGCAGCCGGGTCTCCGGGGGTGACGCGCACGATCACGAAGACGATCGTGACGACTAGGAACATTACGACGATCATGCCGGCAAGGCGCTGAAGAATGTATCGTATCATGAATACGTTTCCGCTGTCCGGAAGACATCAGAGGAGGCGGACACCGTGCCGAAGCACCGGCGCCTGCCTCGGTCTTGCTTATTTCGAGATCGAAGCGTTCCAGAAATAAGGCCATGGCGCCGGATCGACGCCCTCGAGCTTGTTCGACTTGGCCGAAACCGCGTTGAAATCGCCGATCTTCATGAACGGTACATCGTCATAGATCGCCTTCTGGACCTCCGCCCAGAGCTCGACGCGCTTATCCGCATCGACCTCCGCCGTGAAGGCGTCGACCGCCGCCTTGCGGGCAGGCGTATCCCACCAGCCTGGCGAACTGGTCGAAAGCGACCCGATGAGAGCCGGTTCCGGCAGGAACGGGCTGTGGCTGATATAGATATCCCAGAGCGCCTTGTCGGCGCGGCGCTGCGTCAGCGTCGCCCAGTCGACCACCTGCATATCCACCGTGAAGCCGGCGAGTTTCAGGTACTCTGCAGCGACCTGCGCCATCTTGTAGTGGAATTCGTACTGACGGCTCGTCAGGATGCGGATCGGCTCGCCATTGTAGCCGGCTGCCTTGGCGGCCTCGGCCGCCCCTTCCGGATCGGCCAGGTTATAATTACCCTCGACGCCGGCATCGGTGCTCCAGACGAAGTTCTCCGGATAGATCTTTCCATCGGCGGTGTAGAAATCCGTGCCTCCGAAGGCGGCCGCCATCATGTCTTCCATACTGAGCGCCTGGCGGATGGCCTTGCGGATTTCAACGTTCTTCGCAACGCCTTCGGCAGTATTGAAGACGAAGACCGGATAGCCGAACGGCTTCAGCAAGACGGGCTGTGAGGCGGAGGATGACTTCAGCCGGTCGAAGGACTCGACCGCGATGGAATCGACATATTCATACTGACCGGAGACCGCCGCCTCGAGGCGGGTATTGGGATCGGGGACAGGCACGAAGCGGATCTCGTCCAGATACTGGTGGCGGGCGCCGCCATAGCCATCGCTCTCCCCATCGCGCGACTTGTAGCCGTCGAAGCGGGCAAGCTGGATATACTGGTCGGCCCTGCGCTCCTTCAGCATGTAGGGTCCGGTACCGACGAAGTCGGTCATCGGCTCGGCCTGCTTTTCCGAAGGAATGATGATGGCCGCGGAGTTGTTGAAGGCGAGCAGCGAGGTGAGCGGTGCATAGGCCTGCTTCAGCTTGATCACCACCGTGGAGGCATCGGGCGCTTCGATCGTTTCGATGAAGCCGACCGCCTGCTTTCCGCGCGACGCAATCTTCGTCCAACGGTTGAGCGACGCCACCACGTCCTCGGAAGTCATGTCGGTGCCGTCATGGAACGTGATGCCGGTGCGCAGCTTGATCGTGTAGGTTTTTCCGTCCGCGCTGATCTCGGGCAGGCTTTCGGCCAGAAGCGGCGTCACCTTCCAGCTCTTGTCGAAGGTGTAGAGCGTTTCGAAGATGTGCTGGGTGACGATGCCGACGAGGTCCGCCGTCGAAGACATCGGATCGAGCGTCGGCGGCTCGCCGATCGTCGCGACATTGATGACGCCGCCCTTTTCCTGGGCAAGAAGCATCGTGGGCGAGGCGACGAGCACCGTGGCCGCAAGGAAAGCAAGTTTCAATTTCATGTCAGTCTCCCAGTTGAGTTCCACTATTATGTTATAAACGACTTTATAACAGAATACCGAAGCTGGGAGAGGTGTCAATCACTTCGCGACGCCGAGCTGATGCCAGCGCAGATCGCCAAAAGAAAAGGCTCGGCGACCGTAATCACGGCTGCCGAGCCCCAGGGGTAGATTTCTACTCTAATCCCGAAGAGTGCGGATCACTGTTTCGGAATGCCGGCCTTTTCGATGACCGCCGACCATTTTTCGATATCGGCTTCCAGGCGAGCGCCGATCTCCTGCGGCTTGCTGGAGCGGGCTTCGACCCCGAGCTCGGCGAAGCGCTTCTGGATAGCCGGGTCGGCGAGCACCTCCACCAGCGTCGCATTCAGCTTGTCGACCACGTCCTGCGGCGTRCCGGCAGGCGCAAAGATGGCGTTCCATGACGTGACGTCGAAACCGTTCACGCCCTGCTCCTGTGCCGTCGCGACATCGGGCAGCAGGATCGATCGGGTCGGACCGGAGGAGGCGACGGCCACCGCCTGCCCCTGCGTCAGCGCTGCCTTCAGCGCCGTCTGGCTATCGATGATGACGTCGAGTTCGTCGCCGAGCAGAGCGACGAGAAGGTCCGGGGTAGCCTTATAGGGAACAATGGTGAAATCGATGCCTGATGTCGACTTGAAGAGTTCGGCGGCCAGATTCTGACTGCTGCCGACATTGATGGTGCCGACGTTCAGCGCACCGGGCTCGGCCTTTGCAGCCTCAAGAACGTCCGCCAGCGTCTTGAATTTGCCGCCCGCCTTGGTGACGAAGACGAAATCGAAATAGGCAAGGCTTGAAACCGGCACGAAATCCTTGACCGGATCGAACTGGAGGTTTTCGAACAGCGGCACGCTGATCGCCGTGCCGTTCGAAAGGAGCGCCAGGGTATATCCGTCGGCGGGGGCGTTGAGCGCCGCGCGCGCGGCAACCGCGCCGGCCGCCCCCGGCTGGTTCATGATGACGATCTGCCGGCCGAGCTTCTTGCCGAGTGCGTCGGCAACGACGCGCGAGGTGATATCGGCGATCCCGCCCGGCCCGAAGGGCAGGACGAGAGTGATGTCCCGCTCCGGATAACCCTCGGCTAACGCAAGGGTCGGCACGGTCAATGCCAGAACGGACGCTGCAACCAATGACGCCCCCAGTTTCGAAGCACGCCTGAACAGTGTCGCCGGTTTTTGTGTCATGCTATTGAACATCGTCACCTCCTCCATTTGTGGGGCCGCCGCTCAGGCGGCAAAACCGTAAAGCCGCGCGGGGTTGTCGACGAGCAGCTGCCGCCGCTCGCCCTCCCCGTCCGTAAAGCGCAGCACGAGATCAACGAGATCGGCCTCCTCCACCGACTCCTTGAGATTGGGATGTGGGAAATCCGTTCCCCAGAGCGTGCGGTCCGGGCTTGCCTCGACGAGCGCGCGGGCGAACGGCACTGCCGCATCGAAAGGAAAGCGGGAAATCCGTTCCGACCCGCAGACTTTGACCCAGCAGTTCTCCCGCCTGACAAGCTCCAAAAGTGCCTGGAAGGCCGGCTGCTCGGTCCCGAGACCGGTGTCGACCCGTCCCATGTGGTCGATCACGAAGGGAACCGGCAGGCTGCGGATCATCTCCGATAAGGGCACGATATCGGCGGCGTCGAGATGCAGCACGACATGCCAGCCACGTCCCTTGATCCGGTCGATGACCCGATTGAAGACATTCATATCCGGGGCGCCGCCGAGGTGACGGACGAAGTTGAACCGGACGCCGCGCACGCCGCCGTCGTCAAGCCGCTGAAACGCCTGGTCGTCGAAACTGTCGTCGACGATTGCCACCCCGCGATAGCGATCGGGCCGCCATGCGATCGCGTTGAGCATGGCGCGATTGTCGGTGCCATGGCAGCTTGCCTGGACGATCACCGCCCGCCCGACACCCAGCCGATCGTGGAGCGCGGAAAGGGCCTCCTTCGGTGCGTCCCCGGGCGTGTAGCTGCGTCCCGGCGCATAGGGAAAGACCGCACCTGGACCAAACACATGGCAATGGGCATCGCAGGCGCCGGCAGGCAGGATGAAATCAGGTTTGCGCCGGATCCCGTCAACTGTAATGGCCGAACTCATTATGATTACCTCCCGACATATCGATTAGGCCCGGCTCTCACCGGGGAAAAACCTTTCCTTCGAACAGCTTGCGCGCCGTCCTTACCGTACCGGCGCCCTGGATCGAACCGTCTTCGGCCAAATCCAGGAAGACCTCCATCGTGCCTGTCGGATGCTCCACCAGATAGCGGCCGTCCGCGGGGCTCACCGCGAGTTCGGCGGCCGGACTCATCTCGAGACGTGTGGCGGTCGCGACCGTCACCGCGGCCAGCACGCCGATCGAAGCGTGGACACGATGCGGTATCCACGACCGGGCTGTGATCGCTCCGCCATTTTCCGGCGCGGAAACGAGTGTCATCTTCGGAACGGATGCCTTGGTCACGTCGCCGAGCCGCATCATCGGCCCAGCCTTCAGGCGGATCGCCTCTATCTTCGCCTTCAAATCGGCATTGGCTTCCAATTCCTCGCGGCTCTCCTTGCCAGAAATCGCGAAGTCCGAAGCTCGCATGACGACGCAGGGCATGCCGTTATCGATCAGGGTAGCCTCAATGCCGTCGATGACGTCGACCGCATTACCGGTCGGCAGCAGCGCGCCGCACATCGAACCTGCAATGTTCATGAACAGGAGCGGCACCGCCGCATGGCTTCCCGGAACGCCGGCGATCTCGGTGCTGCCCTTGTAGTTGACGCGGCCGCCCGGCGTTTGGATCCGTGCAAGTGCAACCTCGCCGGTGTTCAGCATATGGATGCGCACTTCGGTCTCGTTGCCGGTCACGGCGACAAGTCCGCGCTCAATCGCCGCCGGGCCGACGCCGGCCAGAATATTGCCGCAGCCCTGCGCGTCGCTGACCACCGCCTGGTCCACGAAGACCTGGAGGAAGAGATAATCGACATCGGCATCCTCGCGGCTGGACGCAGAAAGGACCGCTACCTTGGAGGTGAGCGGGTCGGCGCCGCCGATCCCGTCGATCTGGCGCGGATCGGGCGAACCCATGATCCGCAGCAGGAGGTCGTCGCGCTCCCCTGTATCGGCCGGCAGGTCGCTTGCCAGGAAGTATGCTCCCTTGGACGAGCCACCACGCATCCAGAGGCAGGGAATGCCGTCCTCAGACATATTTCAGCCCCTTCGCCGCCAGCGCCGGGCGCATGTCATAGATATCGAGCCCGAGCTCGCCGGCCGCCAACCGCTTGCGTTTCGCCTCCTCGTTGGCAAGCCGCTTGTCCGCTGCCGCCAGCACGGCCTCGGCTTCCTCACGCCTGACGACACAGACGCCGTCGTCATTGGCAATGATCACGTCGCCCGCCTCGATATAGGCGCCGGCGCAGACGATAGGCACGTTCACCGAACCCAGCGTCTCCTTCACTGTCCCCTGCGCCGAGATCGCCTTCGACCAGACAGGAAAGCCCATGGCGGTCAGGTCCCGGACGTCGCGAACGCCGGCATCGATGATGAGACCACGGCAGCCCCGCGCCATGGCCGAGGTCGCCAGAAGATCGCCGAGATAGCCGTTAACGCAGGGTGAGGTGGGTGCGAGGACGAGGATATCGCCCGGCTTCAACTGCTCGATGGCGACGTGGATCATCCAGTTGTCGCCAGGCGGCGCGGAAATTGTGACCGCCGAACCGGCGATCTGCGCGCCGGCATAGATCGGACGCATGTAGCTCGCCAGCATGCCCTTGCGGCTCTGCGCCTCATGAACAGTAGCAACGCCCGCCTGCCCCAAGCGATCGATGACGGACTGTTCGGCCCGCGCAACCGTCTGCACCACAACTCCCATATCAGTGTCCTTCTCTGTTTATCGGCGGAGTGCCGTGCGTATGGAACGTCTCGATCGTCTTCAGCCCCCAGGCCTGGCCTTTCTTGCGCTCGGCCTCGGTCCAGACGACAGGCTCCCAATCCGGCGCCAGGATCAGGCGCGCACCGGAATTGGCGAGCTCCACGCGGTTTCCGGCGGGCTCCCAGACATAGAGGAAAAACGTGCCCTGAATGGCGTGCTTGTGTGGACCCGTTTCGATATGAACGCCGTTTTCGAGGAAGATGTCGGCGGCACGCAAGATGTCCTCGCGCGTATCGGTGGCAAAGGTCACGTGGTGAAGGCGCCCCTTGCCGCCGCCATGCTCTTCCGTGCAGGCAAGATCATAGGTCTTGTTGTTGATGGTGAACCAGCAACCGCCGAGACGTCCGTTGTCGAGCCGGATCATCTCGGTTACCCGGGAGCCGAGACATGTTTCCATGAAGGCGCGAAACTCCGTGACGTCCTCGGCAAGCAGGTTGAGGTGGTCGAGTCTGCGGGGGTGAGCACCGCGCCCATGGAACCGCTGCGCAAGGTTCTTCAGCTTCGGCCTTTCTTCCGGCGGAGGTTCGTAGCGCACCGTGTCCCAGTAGATCTCGAAGACATGTCCGAATGGGTCTTCGAAGCGGAACGCCCTGCCGTGACCGAGATCTCCCTCCACCCAGCCGATGACCTTGTACCTGCTTTCCTCGATCGCCTTCACCCGCCGCATCAAAGCCTCCTTAGAGGATGCGCGATAGGCGATATGACCAACTCCCGTCGTGTCGTGACGGGTGAGCTTCAGCGTGTGGAATTCGTAATCATCCCAAGCTCGCAGATAGGCGGAAGTCTGGTCCTGACCGGAAAGCGTCAGCCCATAGATCCGCATGAAGAAGTCGAGGCTTTCCTCGAACCTGTCGGTGTACATCTCCACATGCGCAAGATGCGCGATGTCGAACGATCGCTCCATTTCAGCCTCCTCCCGGCGAGCTTAAAGTTCGTCGACGGTCCGCGGGAACACGGACTGGAATCCCTCCGCATATTTTGCGGCCCGGCCACCTGCCTGACCACCGGAATTGCGCTGGAAATGGTTGGCTCGGTTTAGAGCGACGCGGGTATAGAATTCCCACAGATGCTCCTGCCCCTCCATGCACTCGATGGCGGCGCGCTTCCTGTCCCAGACCGACGTGATGTCGAGGAAGACATCAGGCTTCCATCCCATCTGCTCGGTCTGGTGCGGTTCGAACAGGTAAAGCTGCGGCGCACCTAGCACTTTCTGGCCAGGATTATGACCCCAGGCCTGAGCGATCATGCGCGCCTCCAGCGCCACCTGCGTCGCATACATGTGGTCGGTGTTGTAAGGGTCATAGTGGGAGTGACTGAGCATGAAAGCGGGCTGCACGGCGCGGATCACATCGACCAGACGGTACTTGTCCTCGTCGCTGAGCCGCAGCGGATAGTCACCGAGATCGAAGGAGACGAGGTCGTGTACGCCGAGCGCCTGCGCCGCCTTTTCGGCCTCCGCCCGGCGCGCCGCCTTCACCTTTTCGAGCGTCATGCCTGGTTCCTTCCAGAGCTTGGCGGACTCGCCACGTTCGCCGAAGGAAAGGCATATGACGGTCACCTCGTAGCCCTTTTGCGCGTGCAGGGCGATTGCGCCGCCGCAGCGCCAGACGAAGTCCGCAGCATGCGCGCTGATGACGAGAGCCGTTTTCTTGTCAGCCATGGATATCCTCCTTGTCGGCTTCCCTTCTCGCTCCGAAAGGGCATCACCGCCAATTTGGAGTCGGGTCCAGGTCATAAGTTTTTGCTATAATGGCTGTCTAAAGCCGGCGGCCTCTGGCAAGATCAAACTCGCGCGGAGTGCCGGTTTCTTCGCCTTCGCGAATGGTATGGGGAGGAGGAGAAATGGTGCGGATCGCGCTGCTGGGCTTCGGCGAAGCCGGACAAGCATTCACGGCCGGATGGAAGGAGTTGCCCCAATCGCCGGCAGAAGGCCTCGCCATCTACGATGTCAAGATCGACAATCCATCCGAGCGTGAAAATCTGCAGCGGGCCTGCGCACGGCTCGAGGTTTTCTGCGCGAGCGATGTCGCGCAGGCCCTCTCGGGAAGAGGCGCGATCTTTAGCCTCGTCACCGCCGACCGGGCACTGGAGGCTGCGCAGAATGCAGCATCCGCTATGGAGACAGGCAGCTACTACTTCGACTGCAATTCCTGCGCTCCCTCGACGAAGGCGCGAGCCGCCGAGGTTCTCTCTGCACGGGGCGCGCGCTATGTCGACGTCGCAGTCATGGCGCCGGTCCATCCCGCCCGCCACCGCACTTTGCTCCTCATCGCTGGCAGCCATGCGCAAGAGGCGCTGGTACTGCTCACGGAGCTCGGGATGAATGCCCGTATCGCTGGCAGCGAACCCGGCCAGGCATCCACAATCAAGATGCTGCGCTCGGTGATGATCAAGGGGTTGGAAGCATTGACTGCGGAATGCGTTCTGGCTGCGCGCCGGGCGGGCGTGGAGGACGCCGTTCTTTCGTCCTTGCAGGCTTCCGATCCCGGCATCGACTGGATCAAGCGTTCGGCCTACAACCTGGAACGCATGATGGTGCATGGAACCAGGCGCGCGGCCGAGATGCAGGAGGTTGCAAGGACGCTGCGCGATCTCGGCCTGCCCGACCGGATGACGGCAGCGGCGGCCGATTGGCAGAGACAGATCGCAACACTGTCGCTCAAGGCCGAAGAAGAGCCGCTTGGCGCCCGCGCGGATCGAATCCTTGGTGAGCTTTCATAAATGAACTGGCTCGCCTCCGATAACTCCATCCCGGTTCTACAGCAGAACCTTCGGCATTTAAGGGTTTTTCTGGCCGTGGTGGAGACGGGCTCGGTAACCAGGGCGGCCGAACTTTGCCATGTGTCGCAGCCAGCGGTGACGCAGGCGCTTTCGAAGATCGAGCGGAGCATCGGCATCAGCCTGTTCGACCGCACCACGCAAGGCCTGTTCTCCAACAGGGCGGGCCAGCAGCTTGCGACGCGGGTTAGGCGCGCCTTCGGCTATCTCGATCCCGCGCTGATTGACCTCTCGCCACGGCTTCGCATCACCGCAACCTCGGCACAGCTCCAGGCGCTGGTCGCTGTCCGCGAGGCGGAAAACTTCACCCTCGCCGCACGGCGTCTCGGGCTTGCCCAGCCGACCGTGCATCGGGCTGTCAGCCAGTTGGAGCAGGAGGCCGCGCGCCCGCTTTTCGAACGCACCTCCTACGGCATTGTGGCGACGCGGCCGGCCCAGGCGCTTGCCCAGGCGGCACGGCTGAGTTTCGCTGAACTGGCGCAGGCCGAGGCCGACCTTGCCGACCTCACGCGCGCGGAAGCCGGGCGAATCGTGATCGGCTCGCTGCCGCTTTCGCGCTCCTACATGCTTCCCAAGACAATTTCCCGTTTTCGCAAGCTGAGGCCTAACCTGCCGATCCATATCATGGAGGGACGATATGCCGATCTCCTGCAGGGGCTGCGGCGTGGCGAGATCGACTTCCTTATCGGCGCGCTACGCGATCCCGTGCCCATCGGGGACGTCGAGCAGGAAGAGCTTTTCTCCGATACCGTCGTCATCGTCGCGGGTTTGAACCATCCGCTGGTGGGAAGATCCGATATTACGCTGGACGAACTGGCCTTCTGTCCCTGGATCGTGGCGCAGGCCGGTACTCCGACCAGGAAGCATTTCAACGAGCTGTTCGCTTCCCTGGGAAACCGGGCACCGAGAAGCATCGTGGAGTCCGGTTCGCTGATCCTGATGCGCGAGCTCCTGGACGAGAGCGATCATCTCGGCTGCGTCTCCTATCTTCAGGCCAAGGCGGAAATCGCGCGTGGGCTGATGACGGCATTGGACATCGACCTTAGCCACACGTCGCGTCCGATCGGCCTTACTTTCCGGCACGGATGGATGCCGACCATCGCGCAACAGCAATTCCTGGATCTACTTCGCGACGTCAGGCCCGGGCGGGATCGATAGGCTGGCAAGATCCGCCTATATTTTTTCCGTCTCAGACGCGGCCTGTTCGTCTGCCTTGTCTCCGATCCGTTCTGCCTGCTGAGCAAGGCGCTCGCTCAACATACGCAATTGCTTCTCTTCCAGCTTTTCGATGCCGACGAATTTATTTTGCGCGTGGGTTGCCAGGATCAGTTCATCGAGCTTGGCTTGCAATGCCTTTCCGTCGCGGTTCTGGCTGTTCTGAAGCACGAAGACCATCAGAAAGGTGACGATCGTCGTTCCGGTATTGATCACGAGCTGCCAGGTCTCGGAAAATCCGAAGAACGGCCCGGAGACCGCCCAGATGAGAACGACCACCACTGCGAAGGTAAAGGTGACGGGTTTGCCCGACCGTTCCGCAACCGCGGCGGCAAATCTCGTGAAGAAGTTCAGTCGCGTTTCCATCTTGCATGACTCCAAAAACAGGCGGATGCCAACATTTTGYGAGCCACTAAGGTTCCATCACGCTGGCGCACCCCCTTAACGGCGCCAGTTGGAAACGCTGAACTGTTCGTCGACGTAACGCATCCAGTGTTTGAAATCGCTCAGAAGAAGTGCAAGATCATATCTCCATTCGAGCTTGAGAAGATCCCAGGACATGSCCTGCGAGGCGGAACGCGCGAGAAGCTGATCGCGAAGGCTGCTTATCTTCAGCATCGCCGGAGATCGATCCTCAGGCTCCTGCCAGGGGCCATGCGCATCGAAGGCCGCACGGGATTTCTGAAGCTGTTCGCCGAACCGGTCGAGCTTCATATCCACAGAAGGAAATACATCGCGGATCGTCATTTCGGGATCTCCCTTATGGAGGTAGGCCCGGTCGGGCCACGAGAACCCTCCTTCTTTACAATATATCGTAGCACGATATAAATTCCAAGAGCAGAAGGTGGCTGCAAGAGACCTAAGAGGACCGCCACCCCGAGGTTGAGGCAGCGAGGCAATGATGATCGTCCTGACAGTACTCGCAGCAGCAACCCTGCTGACCGTTGCCAGAGCGCAGAACGCAGCCCCTCTCTTGATATCGGATCACGCACTCGATTGCGGGGCGGCGGTGGACAGGGCAGTTGCGGCGACGAACGGCCATCTTCTTTCGGTACGCCCAAGTGCGGGAGAATGCGTCATCAGTATTTTGAGGCGCGGTGACAGCGGCAGGCCCCATAAGGTCATCATCCGGGTCGATCCTCGCGCTTCTGCGCGCGACGCCGACCAGAACCGTGGCCGCCGCTCCCGTTAGACAACTATTTCGGCGGTTTTCCGCGCAGAACAGTCATTTCTTCGTCACGGATCGAATTGTCCGCATTCAGTACGGCGCGCCACATGCGGTTGCCGAGGCGCAGCGAGAGCCGCCGCGTGCCTTCATCCTCGCCGGTGCCGACCTCCACCGTTCCCCGGATAAGACCGAGCTTCATGTAACGGTGAAAATCCCGCTCCGAGAGACCGAAGCGATCACCCAATTCGGCTCCGTCGAGAATGAAATCTCCGTTCGGTTGAAATTCGACAATCATGGATCAAGCCGGCACTTTTCTGCCCTGCGGCTCGTCGTCCTGCAATCCTGTCAGGAGGTCGATCAATCTCGGTGCCATATCCCGGATTTCGGTAAGATGGATGGCGCTGAGGCGTCGCAGGGCATCCTCCGCCTTGACCGTCAGCTCCAGCGTCTGCCGCCGCTTGTCTTTGGGATCGGACCGGCGGGCCACGTAGCCCGCGGATACTAGTCGTCCCACCAGTTCGGTGGCGGTATGCGGTGCTATCAGCAATCGTTCGGCAAGCAGGCCAATGGTCATCGGATCGTCGCCACGATATCCCCTGATGGCGAGCAGGGCTTGGTGCTGCTGGCCCGGAAGCCCTGCCTCCTGAGCTGCCGAGGTCGAAAAATCCATGAAACGGCGAAGCGTGAAGCGCAAATTGGCAAGCGCCTCATAGTCTGCATCCGAAAGAAAGTCGCTCATACAGCAATCACTTTCCTATTCGACGAACGTCATTATATCGCAATACGATATATCAAGTCAGTGGAATTGCAATTCGATATTGTGACCGAGGGTCCATCTGCCCAGCGACGAGGCGGAGCCTGCTTCTCCGTCGCTATATATTACTATCTTCCTTAGAGTTGCCTGAGCCTCGCAAATCTTTCCGCAAACGTGGCATCGGTGCGATAGAAGACGGGAGGGCTCCCGAGCGGCGCGGCGACCGTGACGTCCGAGCCGCCTTCATATTCCTGCCCGCTCCAGAGATGCACCCATCTCACACCCTCCGGCAAGTAAACGACGCGTTCTTCCTGCGCCGCCTGCCAGACCGGAGCAACCAGAAGTTCCGCCCCGTAGAGATAGCTGTCCTGGATATCGTAGGTCCTCCTATCGCCTTCATGATGCAGGAAGAGCGGCCGCTGTACCGGTAGGCCGCACGCAGCTGCCTCTTTCGATAGCGATTTGAGATAGGGCGCCAGATGCACGTAGATCCGAGTCATGCGCGCGAAATGCTCCAGCACCTCCGGGTCCTGGTCGATCTGGATATTGTCTCGGGGCCGGTTTCCCTCATGGGAGCGCATGACCGGCGTAAACGCCGCCATTTCCGCCCAGCGCATCAGGAGTTCAGGCGTGCGCACGTTGCCGAAGAGGCTCGTATAGCCGCCGATATCCGAGTGATGATAGGCATTGCCGAGCAGGCCGGACGAAAGTGCTGCACATATGACGGTGACCAGCCCGTCATGGCGGGAGAAATCGACGGATTGATCGCCACCCCATAGAAGCGGGCAATGTTTCTGCATGCCGGTAAAGCCGGCCCGCATGAAGAACAGGGCCTCGCCCGTCTTCCCACGGCTCGCCACGGCTTTTGCATTGACTTCGRCCCAAAGCGTCGGCCAGGCGTTGTGCATCAGTTTCGCATCGACACCATTGGCGAGTTCCACATTGATCGGCAGATATTCGCCGAAGTCGGCCATCCAGCCGGAGAGGCCGTAATCCAACATCCGACGGCCGATCACCTCCTCGGCAAACCATTCGCCCGCTTCCGGATTTGTGAAATCCACTACGCCGCAATCGAACTCGCCGAAATCGATGATGGCCGTGCGGCCGACTTCGTCCTTCGCGAAATAACCCGCGGCTTCGGCTTCCGCGAACAAGCCGCCGTCGACACAGAGATAGGGATTGACGTAGCCGAGGAACCGGATCCCATCATCATTGAGTTCGGCGATCTTCTGGCGCAGGTCCGGGTAACGCTGCTCGTTGGCCTGCCAGTTCCAGAAAAGCCGGGAACCGAACGAGGTCTCGCGGATACCGACCCAATCCTCGCACCAGAGGCCGGAGACCTGTACGCCGGCATCCCGCATCTTCTTCAGCCGAATAAAGGAGTTGACACCCTCCTTCAGCCCTATGATCGCGCCTTTGTAGATCCACTCCGGCAGCTCTGGCTGCCGCCCGAAGCGAGTTGAAAGCATCTCGACAAGCTCGATGAAAGTCGGCGCGGTATGGAACTCGATGCACTCCGGCACCGCCCACACCTCGATCTCATGAAAGGTCTTTCGACGAAAATCGAAGACCGAATAGGCGGTCGTCTCCACATGCAGCGCATAGCGCATGGAGGAGATGTAAGTCGGCTGCGGATAGTTGGTGTTGTAGTAGTCGCCGCCCGCCCTGTCCTTGATATTGGATCGGAACGTGATTTCGCTGGTCTTATCGCGGCCGACGCCAGGTTCGGAGGTCCATAGCGGAAAGCGCCGACCGCGCATGTTGAAATAGGACATCTGCTCGCCGCCGCCCCAGACGTGCTCGTCATTATCGGCATGAACCCGGATCCAGAAGCGGTTGATGGACGGGTCAAGGGATCGGAAATGAATGGCGCAATCGGAGACCACGAGTTCCAGCCGGGGCGCCCTTCCCTCCGCATAGGAGAGGCTGATCCCATCCACACGGACCTCGGCATGGCGCAGCGCGCTGCGCTCGACGATGTAATCCTCGACCTCGAAATTGCCGCGATACATGTCCATCCGCTCCTGCCCGTGCCCGACGAACAGGGATGGATGGGATGCGCTGTGTCGCAGGACGACGCGACCTTCGAGCGTAATGGAAAACCCATCGACGGTCTTCTCGACCGTCATCTTCCCGCGCCCGGCCTCCGTGACTGTGGCCGGTTGCAGCGCGTCGCGTGTCAAAACATCCTCCATCGGCATCCCCCATTCACCCCTTTATTCCCCCGGCCGTCAGGCCCGAAACGACACGTTCCTGGAAGATGACGATCAATATCGCGACCGGCACGATACCCACCACGAGTGCGGCGGAAATCACGGGCCAAGGAAAGGCGAACTCGCCCTGATAGAGCTGGATGCCGACCGGCAGTGTGCGTAGGGTGGGATTGGAATTGAAGGAAAGCGCCAGAAGGAATTCGTCCCACGCGTTGACGAAGGCCAGAATTCCCGCCGTGAAGACGCCCGGCGCGCTCAAGGGCACGACCACCTTGAAGAGAGCGCCAAGCCGTGTGCAGCCGTCGATCATCGCGGCGTTTTCCAGGTCCCGCGGGATGCCTTCGAAGAAGGACACCAGAATCAAGGTGCAGACCGGAAGTGAAAGGACCGTATAAGGCAGGATCAGCGCAATCCAGGTATTGAGCAGGTTCAACGCTCTCATGATTTCGAAAAGCGGCACGAGGAGCGTGACAAGCGGGAACGTGGAAACAGCCACGATCACAGACAGGATCAATCCGCGATAACGCAGGTTCAAGCGCGCCAGTGCGTAAGCGGCAAGCACGGAGACCAGCAACGTCAGGCAGGTCGAAAGGAGTGCGACCATGAAACTGTTGAACAGGAAGAGATGCAGCGGCTGGTCGGAAAAAGCCTGCACGTAGTTCGCAAGCGTCGGCGCCTGCGGGAACCAGGTGATCGGCTTTTCAGTCAGTTCGCCCTCGGTCTTGAGCGAGGTGAAGAGAATCCAGAGCGCCGGGAACAGCCCATTGATCAGGAGGATGCCGGCGGCGATAAAACGAAGCGGTTTGCCGGAAAGCAACTGGGCGGGGCTGGAGGAAACGAGAGCGTTCATCTCAAGCCTCCCTCGTCCGGATGACGCGCAGATAGATCGCCGTTACCCCCATCGACAGGATGAACATCACCACGGCCAACGCCGAACCGTAGCCGAGATCGAGAAAGGAAACGGTGTTCTGGTGGATGTACATGGCGAGCGTGGCGGTCGAACTTCCCGGTCCGCCTCCTGTCATCATGTAGGGAATGTCGAAGGTCTGCAGCGCGGTGATGGTGCGGAAGATCAGCGCCACCACGATCGCCGGTTTCAGAAGCGGAAGCGTTATCTCGAAGAACTGTCGCAGCCGTCCCGCCCCGTCCACATCGGCGGCCTCGTAGAGAGACCGCGGTATGGTCTGCAGGCCCGCCAGGATGATCAGCGCCATGAAGGACGAGGTCTTCCAGATAATCGTCAGACAGATCGCCGCAAACGCCCAGTTCGGGGAGTTGAACCATATGACGCCTTCGAAGCCGAGCCGGTTGAGAACATCGTTCACCACGCCGTATTCGTAGTGGAAGAACCACGCGAAGATGAGCCCCGCGAAGGACAGCGGCAGCGCCCAGGGGATCAGAAGCGACAGGCGCACCGGCCATTGCATGGCGAATGGCAGGTTGGCCAGTAGCGCCAGACCGAGGCCGAGAAGCAGAGCGCCTGGAACCGTGATCAGCGTGATCAGCACCGTGTTCCAGGTCGTTTCCCAGAAGACCGGATCATCGAGCATGATCCGGTAGTTTTCGAGGCCGACGAATTCGGCGGGCAGTCCGGAGGTCAGCGAGAGGTTGAAAAAGCTCGTGTAGACGAGCCTTCCGATCGGGTAGACGATGATAAGCGCCAGAAGCACCGCGGCAGGCAGCAGCAGCAGGACCGCCATGGCTCGATCGCTGAGGTCGAGCCACCGGATCCAGACCGGAGAGGGTCTTTCGCTGTCCTTTGCGCTGTCCCTCGCTGATATGCTCAATACTGCCATTCCCGCGTCTTCTTGAAAGAGAACTCTTCGCCGTGCCGGTTCAAAGGGATGGACAGCGTCTCCCATCCCTTCCCCCTGAATATCACCGCAGGATGCGCCTGAGGCGGCTCTCGATCTGCGCCGCGCCGTCCTGCGGCGTCGTGACGCCCGCGAGCACTGCGTTGACCGTCGTGCGGATGACCTCGCTGACCTCGTTGTAGCGGGGCGTGACCGGCCGCGGCTTGGYGGTCTCCACCACCTGCCGGGCATCGGCGAACCAGGGCGCGGCCTTGAGCACATCCGGATCGGCATAAAGGTCGGCGTAAGTCGGCAGCAGCGAGCCGTTGATGGCCATGTACTTCGAGACATCCTTGCTCGAGAGATATTCGACCAGTTTCTTGGCCTCTTCCTGCGACTTGGAATAGGCCGATACGCCGAACTCCCAGCCGCCGAGGCAGGTCGCCTGCTCGCCGCCCTCGATCGCCGGCAGCCTCTCGACGCCGACCTTCCCGGCCACGGCCGATTCCTGCCCCTGAGACTGGGCCCAGGCATAGGACCAATTGACCGCGAAGATGACGTTGCCGGCCTGGAACTCCTTGCGGGTATCGTCGGTGGCGACTTCCGCAATGTTCTTCTTGGCGACGCCCTCATCGACGAAGCTCTTCCACAGGGCGAGCGACTTCTCGGCCGCGTCGCGGTCGAACTCGAGCTTGCCGTTGGAGACGAGGGTCTTGCCCTGGCTCCAATACGGCAGGAGGAAGGTGCAGACAGCTCCCTCGATCGCCTTGCCCTGGAAGGACAGGCCTTGCAGATCCGGGTTGCCCTCGCCCTCGGCGATCTTCTTGGCCGCGGCCTTCAATTCGTCCCAGGTTTTGGGCGGCGTCACGCCGTATTTGTCGAGCAGGTCCTTGCGGTAATAGAGGAACATGGAATCGGCAAAGGCCGGCAGCGCCACGATCTTGCCGTCGACGGTATTCGCCTCGGCATAGGCCGGCAGATAAACGGACATGTCCTTGCCGGTGAACGCGGTCGTCCATCCCGCCGTGGCGAACTGCGCCGGGCGGATCACATCGAGAATGAGCACGTCGAGCGAAGCGTCTTTCGCCGACATGATGGTGTTGAGGTACTGCGCCTGCGCTTCCGATGTGTTGCCGCCGGTCTCAATGGTTACTTTGACGCCCGGTGTCTTGGCCTCGTATTCGTCAAGCGCCTTACGCCAGACCTGCGGTTGGTGCTGGCTGGAGATATAGACCTTGAGTTCGGTATCGGCGATGGCTGGAAGCGCAAGGCCAACTGCGCTTGCCGTAAGCATTGCCCCCATGAATGTCTGAAGCTTCATTTCATCCTCCCGTTTAGACAATCGCGCGGTTCTTATCGTGCCGGCCGCGCCCGGCTTCAATTGATCGCGCGTTGCGAGGCGATGTCGAAAAGGCGTATCTTGGCGGGATCGACCCCGAGCCTGAATTGCGTGCCCGGCTGCGGGCGGAAACTCGGTGGCATGCGCGCCGTCATGGCTTCCTTGCCGATCGTGAAATGAACCAGCGTATCCGAACCCAGCGGCTCGATGACCTGGGCCTCGGCGGAAAGCAAGCCATCCGCGCCATTCGCTGCCGTGAAATGCTCCGGCCGGATGCCGACAATCAGTTCCCGGCCATCGATCGCGCTCGACTTGCCGAGTTCGACCGCCGAAACCGGCAGCGCGGGTCCCTCTGCGAAGACAAGCATGTCGCCCACCACTTTCGCCTTTGCGAAATTCATCGCCGGTGCTCCGACGAAGCCGCCGACGAACATGCTTTGGGGCCGATTGTAGACCTCGTCGGGTGTGCCGACCTGCTCGATATCGCCGCCCCTCAGGATGACGATGCGGTCGGCAAGCGTCATCGCCTCTACCTGGTCGTGAGTGACGTAGATGATCGTCGTGCCGATTGTTTGATGCAGACGCTTAATCTCGGTCCTCACCTGGCCGCGGAGCTTGGCATCGAGGTTGGAGAGCGGCTCGTCGAACAGAAAGACCTGCGGGCGACGCACAATGGCGCGTCCCATGGCGACCCGCTGCCGCTGACCGCCGGAAAGCTGGCCCGGGCGCCTCTCCAAAAGATGGGAAATGCCAAGCATTTCCGCCGCTTCGGCAACGCGAGCGCTTATTTCGGCAGCACTCACGCCGCGCACCTTGAGGCTGAAGCTCATGTTCTCGTGGACGGTCTTATGGGGATAAAGCGCGTAATCCTGGAAGACCATGGCGATGTCGCGCTCGCGCGGCGGCAGCTTGTTCACCACGCGTTCGCCGATACGGACCTCGCCGGCGGTGATCTGCTCCAGCCCCGCCACCATGCGCAAGGTGGTGGACTTGCCGCAGCCGGACGGACCGACCAGCACCACGAATTCGCCATCTGCGATCTCCAGATCGATGCCTTTGACCACTCGCAGCGAGCCGTACTTCTTGTCCAGCTTGCGCAGGCTGACTGAAGCCATCCATTCCTCCTCAACATCCGAAGCCGGCAAGGCCTCGGTGTCCTACCATGCGGGATCATATCGACCCAAGAAAGGAAATCAATGGTGTATCAATTTTATTTTCGGGCAAGAAACCGTATGCTTAAGATGCTGATTAAACTAGTATATCATACTCAATTCCGCACCGCTTGTGCGTTCTGGAGAACATAACTATGCCATGGCGCCGGCGCGCCCGCTAACGGAGGCGGGATACATAGCGCGCCACGAAATGATCGAACCAGGTGCGGGAGACCTCGGCCACCATTCCATCCTGGGCGTGGCTGATGCGCAGAACATGCGTTATCGGCGCGCCCGCTTTCTGGCCAAAGACCGCCGGCGCCCAGTCGGGCACGGCGTCCAGGCCGACGCGATCTTCCACCATTGCGATCCATAGGCCCAGTTGCTTCCTGTAATAGAGATAGAGGGACTCCGATAGATCTTCCGGCGCGATCGCCTCCACATAGGATCCGTCGAGCCAGATTTCCTCCAGCGCCGCGACCTGCCCAGAAAGCCGGCGAATGCGGCGGATGCGATGCCCCTCGTCGGACGAACCGAATTCCGGCAGCTCCCCAGTTTTCTTGAGCCTCTCGACACTCAGCACCTCCGCGGTGGGAAGGCCGCCACCCTTGATGAGCTCCAACCGGAACATGGCATAGACGCTCTTCGGATCATTGATGGCGCGGATGTAGTTCCCCGATCCCTGCACCCGCTGAAGCAATCCCCTGTTCTGCAGTTCGGCAAGAGCCTTGCGAAGCGTGCCGACCGCGATGCCGAGCTCCGCCGCCATGTCGCGTTCAGGGGCAAGCTTTTCGCCGTCCACCAAGCGTCCGGCGGCAATGTCGCGCGCAAGCAGCTCCGCAAATTGCAGATAGATCGGTAGGCTACCGGAATGGCGTGCCATGGCGCTGAATTTCCTCCCCCTCAAATTGATACACCATTGATTTACACGAATGCGGGTGATATTCAATCCCGCACCAGCAGCATGAGGAGGATTTCATGACCGTCGTTCCCGTAACATCCGCCGATCTCGATGCTGCCGAAGTATCCTGGTTTGCGGCCCTGTGCTCCGACGACTATGCCTATCTCGGAGTGCCGGACGGGGACCTTCGTTCGAGCTGGGATCATTGCTCCTCCATCGTCAGGAAAGCCGAGACCCTGGGTTTTCGCAATATCCTTTGCCCGTCCTCCTATCAGGTCGGGCAGGACACGCTCAGCTTCGTCGCCGGCTGCGCGCCGATCACCGAAAGCATCAACTTTCTCGCCGCGGTCCGCTGCGGAGAGATACAGCCGATCATGCTTGCCCGCACCGTTGCGACGCTCGACCATATGCTGAAGGGCCGCCTGACCCTCAACATCATCAGCTCCGATTTTCCCGGCGAGGTCGCTGATAGCGCTTTTCGCTATCGGCGCAGCCATGAAGTCGTGGAAATCCTACGCCAGGCCTGGACCCGTGATACGATCGACCACGATGGGGAGATCTATCAATTCAAGGGCGTGCCCACCGATCCCGCCAAGCCTTACCAGCAGAACGGCGGTCCGCTTCTTTATTTCGGCGGCTATTCGCCGGATGCGCTCGAACTCTGCGGCGCCCAGTGCGACGTCTATCTCATGTGGCCGGAAACGAAAGAGCAGCTCGCCGAGCGGATGCGCGCCGTACATGAACGTGCAACGGCGCATGGGCGCACACTCGACTATGGTCTGCGGGTGCATATGATCGTCCGGGATACGGAGAAGGAAGCCCGCGAATATGCCGAGCATCTGGTCTCCAGACTCGATGACGAATATGGCCGCCTGATCCGCGGACGTGCTCATGACAATATCTCGCTCGGCGTATCGCATCAGGCCCGGACCCGCGAGCTTGCCGATAAATACGGCTATGTCGAGCCGCATCTGTGGACCGGCATCGGGCGAGCGAGGTCCGGTTGCGGCGCAGCCCTCGTCGGTTCGACGGACCAGGTTCTTTCCGAACTCGAAGCATACCGGAAGATGGGCATTCGGGCTTTCATCCTTTCCGGCTATCCGCATCTCGACGAAGCGGAGCATTTTGGCACCAAGGTCCTGCCTGAACTCAAGACCTGTTCGCTTCCGCATATCTATGGCCGCGTGCCGGCCGAAACGCCGGCGACGCCGCTCGGCCAGGGGAGACGCCACTGATGGAACGCATGAAGCTTTCTCCGGACCTCGAATTGAGCCGGCTCGTCTATGGCATGTGGCGGATCGGCGATGATCCGGATACCTCGCCGGCTCACGTTCAGGCCAAGGTGGAAACCTGCTTGGCGCAGGGCATTACCACGATGGATCAGGCCGACATCTATGGCGGCTACACCGCCGAGGCGATCCTGGGCGGGGCACTGAAGGCCTCACCGTCGTTGCGCGACCAAATCGAGATTGTCACCAAATGCGGGATCGTCGCACCGGCCGGCCGACATTCGGCGGCCCGCGTCAAGCACTATGACACCGGGGCTGATCACGTCAGCACCTCCGTCGAAGCCTCGCTCAGCGATATGGGGACCGACCGGATCGATCTCCTGCTGATCCACCGGCCCGATCCCCTGCTCGATCCCGTCGAGACCGGCGAAATACTCGATAGGCTGGTCGCATCCGGCAAGGTCAGGGCCGTGGGCGTCTCGAACTTCCGGCCATGGGACTTCACGCTGCTGCAATCCAACATGAACACGCGGCTCGTCACCAACCAGATCGAGATGAGCCTCGTCGCGACCGACGCCTTCGTCAACGGCGACCTCGCTTTCCTGCAGGAGCGCAAACTGCCGCCAATGGCCTGGTCGCCGCTTGGCGGAGGTTCGCTCTTCAATACCGAGCGGGCAATGCTGGCAGGCGCGCTTGAGCGGATCGCAACCGAACAGGGCGTGGATGCCACCGCGGTCGCGATCGCCTGGCTGTTGCGGCACCCCGCCCGGATTATACCGGTCCTCGGAACCAACAACCTAAAGYGTATCGCCTGCATTGCCGATGCCACCAAAGTACAGATGGACCGGCAAACCTGGTTCGAGCTCTACTCGGAAGCGAATGGACGCGAGGTGCCCTGATGCTGACTTCCACTCTTGACGAGCAGGTGTTCGTGCCCGACGCGTCAACCACGCGCACCTTCCGCAATGCGCTTGGAACTTTCACCACCGGGGTGACGGTCGTCACCGCGAGGACACCCGAAGGGCCGGTCGGCATGACGGTCAACAGCTTCACTTCGGTGTCACTCGATCCGCCGCTGGTGCTCTGGTCGRCCGCCAAAAACTCATCGCGCCACAGCGTCTATACCGACGCGACGCACTTCGCCGTTCACGTGTTGAGCGCCGAGCAGGACGGCTTGAGCGCGCTTTTTACACGGAGCGGCGGCGGTTTCGACGAACTGCCCTGGGACGAGAATTTCGAAGGAGTGCCGGTCATTCAAGGCACGCTTGCTCGCTTCGAATGCGAGCGCTCCTCTCTTCACGACGCGGGCGATCATACGCTGATCGTCGGGCGCGTTCTG
The DNA here is from genome assembly GCF_001854865.1 of Rhizobium sp. LCM 4573. Classification (GTDB taxonomy): domain Bacteria; phylum Pseudomonadota; class Alphaproteobacteria; order Rhizobiales; family Rhizobiaceae; genus Neorhizobium. The sequence continues at coordinate 211,536 of NZ_MDDW01000026.1, forward strand.
CGTGCCGCCCACCGCGAGGGCGATCCGCTATGCTTTTCACGTGGCCGGTTCGGCCGCTTCGCCACCGTCAGTCAATGACGGGAGCATCTGCCCCGACGCAAGCCGGAGCAGACGTTTCTTGGATATCAGGCGGCGAAACTGATGTCGCCGACTACCTTCACCCTGACGCGGCGGGCATTGCCCGGCAAATAGGCGATCGGAATGTCCTCGGTATCGAGAACATTGATCGAGCCTTCCCGCGCACCGGCCTCCACCGCCCGCCGGCGAGCGAGCGTTTCCGCTTCCGCAAGCGCCTCGTCACGGCTCAGGCCCGAAAAGACCTGATCGACCTCGCCCGATACTTGGGCCATCGCCGCGCCGAGCGCGTTGGCAACCCCTGCATGCTCGACGCTGAGCACCTCGGAGGCACCCTTCAACTTCTCGGGGATAAGGAAGGCCCCGCCGCCGACTGCGATCAATTTTACACCCTCGGCCGAGGTCTTCATTCGGTCCACGCCATCCTCGACCATGGCTTCGATCCGCTTGAGGAGGGTTGCAACCAGCGCCTTGTCGAGATGCCTGACGCGGTCGCGGTCGCCGATCTCCGCAAGCCCGGCCGCAACGGCGACATCCGTGGTCGTCAGCGTATCGCCGCCGAWGACGAGTGCCTTTTCAGTGATGCGATACCCGACCGAGCGGGGGCCGATCTTGCCGGTTTCGGGATCGATGATCGTGCCGCCGCCGAGTGCCATCGGCAGCAGATCCGGCATGCGGAACAGAGTGCGCACGCCGCCGACTTCAACGACATTGTTCGCCTCGCGCGGGAAACCGCCCACAAGGCAGCCGACATCGGAGGTGGTGCCGCCCACGTCGATCACCATGGCCTCGGTCAGGCCCGTCAGAAACGCCGCGCCACGCATGGAATTGGTCGGCCCGGAAGCGAAACTGTAGACGGGATTGGCCGCAGCGACTTCCGCGAGCACGACCGTCCCGTCGTTCTGAGTGAGATAGAAGGGTGCGTCGATCCCGGCTTCCTTCAACGCCTTCTCGAAGGCTGCAACCGTGACTGCTCCGAGATTCTGCAGGGCGGAATTGAGAAGCGTCACGTTTTCGCGCTCGAGAAGACCGATGCGACCCAGCGAGTTGGAAAGCGTGATCCTGGCGTCCGGAATAATCGAACGAATGATTTCGGCCGCCGCGTCCTCGCATTCGGTGGTCAGTGGGGAAAACAGCGCCGTGATGCCTACGGAGGTTATGCCGGCGTCACGGATCTTCATTGCCGCCTCGCGGACCGCCTCAACGTCGAGCGGCACCAAGGGACGCCCGTCATACTCGTGCCCGCCCTCGACCATGAAGGACAGCGGGTCGACGGCATCGCGAAGATCTTCCGGCCAGTCGATCATCGGCGGCAGGGAAGCGCCGGCCGGCATGGCAATGCGGATCGCGCCAACCCGCTCCAGGCGGGCGCGCTCGACGACCGCATTGGTGAAATGGGTAGTCCCGATCATCACCGCGTCGACAGGCGCCGCGCCCGGAGGCTGATCCGCGGTCACCTTCTGGATTGCGTTGACCACGCCCTGCATAACATCGGCTGTGGTGGGAAACTTGACGGCTGAGACAACCTTCTCGCCGTCGATGAGGACGGCATCCGTATTGGTGCCGCCGACGTCGATGCCTATGCGTTTCATGCTGCAAATACCGATTTGAAGTCGAGGTCATAACCAAAGGCGCGCGGGCCGACATGCTGCAGGCCCTTTGGCGTGCAAAGCACTTCGGGTGCGGGAAGAGCGATCGCGGTCACCCGTTGGCCGTAGCGAACGGTTTCCGTGCCGATCGCCTCGCCCGAAACCGTATCAAGCAGGCAGATCAGATCCGGCGTCATGGCGATCGCCTCGCCATCTCTGAAGGCGACGGCCCATTCGTTCTGGAAGGCGAGTTCCACCGTCGAGCCGCGGTCCTCGTCGAGACCTTCGATCCTTGCCGAGCCACGCAGGAAGCCGCCGGTGGTCGTACGGTCGACGTCGACGATCTTACCCTTGAAGAGGGTCTTCCCACCTTCGTGGTCGAGAACCGCCTTGACCGGATCGGCATGGGCGGCACGCGCATCAAGAACTGCGCGGCCGAGTGCCACCGCCTTGGTCACGGTGTGCAGTACGCCCCATTCCTTGACCTCCTTGCCGGTGCGCGGAGCCTTGCAGGTAGCGGAAGTCGAACCGACCTCGGTACAGATCTTGCGAGAAATCCGCTCCATCCACTTCCAGGAAGCCGCCTTGCTGACGATCGCCTCGTTCTCGCGGCAATCGACAAGCGTCAGTGGATACATGGTGAGGTCGCCGATGGCGAAGCTCGTCATCTGCGCCTCGGGATAGGCGCGACCCATGGCATCGGCATCGACGACCGGAATATCCAGCATGGCGCCGGCCAGGAAGGGTGAGAGTGCATTGCCACCACCGATTTCCACGCTCATGACGGCGCGGAACCTCTTGCCCGTATAGTCTTCCATAACTTCCATGGCGCGCGCCAGATGCGCCGGATCGACGAGGCGCTCCTGCCCCACGAGCGGCGCGCCCATCTTGGAGACGACCGCCACGGCATCATTGTCGTCGAGCGCGAGCGGATCGATCAGCTTGACCCGCTTTCCTTCCTTGTAGAGTTTTTTCAGATTCAGTTGCGCCAGGTACGGGCTGCCGCCGCCGCCTGTTCCCAATATCCAAGCTCCGACCGCCAAAGGGTCGATTTCACCCATCTCGAATTCACGGATCATAGTTACCTCCGAAGATCGGCAACGAACCTAGCTTCGCAGGCGCTTCGAGAATATAAGGGACTGCACCTAGAAGGGCGGCGCACAAAAATTAAGCAGCATGTCGCCCTCCAGCATGGGAGATAAAACGACCTTGGCATCCAGAATTGCTCGTGACGATGCTCCTGCGAATGAAAACCGCGAACCCAGGCGCAAGGTCATGTTTGTGAGCGTCGGCCATTCTCCTCGGGCCGATCTCATCGAGACCATGCTGGCGAGCCTCGACCTTCCCATGGAGGCAGTGGAAATCGGCGCCCTGGACGGGCTTTCGAGCGGCGAGATCGATCAGTTCCGGCCGCAGCCGGGCGAGCCCGGGATCGTGACACGTTTACGTGACGGCAGCGATATCGTGCTTTCGAAGCCGAGGATCACCGAGCGGATGGCAGGCATCGTCGCCAATTTCCATCCCCACGAGTTCGATCTGGTCGTTATCCTGTCCACTGGCATCTTCCGGGAGTTCGAAAGCACCTGCCCCACCGTCAATGCGCAACGCGCCATGGAATCGACCATCATCTCGCTCGCCTCTCAGGGTGAAGCCATCGGCATTATACAGCCGCTCGAAYAGCAGGTCGCCGAGCTGGACATTCCAGCGCTGGGACTTTTCCGCGTGACGGCGACCCATGCCCATGATGGAGACCGAGCATCACTCGCCCGCGCCCTCGTCGATCTTGCAGAATGCGATATCATCGTCTTGAATTCCGTGAGTTTTACGGAAGCCGACCAGCAGATGGTGGCCAAGGCGAGCGGGAAGCCGGTGGTGCTTGCCAGGCGCCTCATAGCCGGCGCGATCCGCCTGCTCCTCAGCCAGGCCCAGGCGACTGCATTGCCGGACGTGCATGCGGAATTTTCCGAACGTCTCATGCGACTGACCCCACGGGAAAAGCAGGTCCTCTCGCTGGTTGCGGAGGGACTTTCGAACAAGGCAGTCGCCCGCCAACTCGGGATCAGTCCCAAGACGGTCGAGATTCATCGCGCCAATGTCATGAGCAAGATGGAAGTGACCTCGGTGGGTGCCTTGATACGTCTCGTGGTCTCCGCCGGATTCTTCTGACACCACGAAATAGACCGCGGCACCGGGAGAACGAATTCTGCACACGATTTAATCAGGCATTTTTCCGCCAATCTCGGGTCGGGATAGGGAAACTCCCTGATAGTAGGCGGCACAAGGGACACGCTAGGCTTCGGATCAGTAGACGTCCTTACGGGATAGCCCTGGAGCCGACATGAATTCTTCTCCGCGCATTGCATTCGTCACAATCGGCCAGACGCCACGCAGCGACATAGTGCCGGAGATGATTGCCGATATCACCGCGGGCCAGGAAGATCGGAAATTCGAGGTCGTGGAATTCGGTGTGCTCGACGGCATGACGCCCGCAGAACTCGCCGGCATGGAGGCGAGGCCGGCCGAACTCTCTTTTGCCACGCGCCTTAGAAGCGGAGAGGAGATCGTCACCTCCAAAGAGCGGACCGAGGAGCGTCTCAACCTTCTCCTCCAAGATCTCGACAATCAAGGCTTCGACATCATCGTGCTTCTGTGCACGGGCACGAAGATCGAGCCGCTCGTAAATACGCTCGTTGTGGAAGCGCAGCGGATCGTCGATTCGACCGTTGAAGCGCTTGCCCAGACCGCCCGCCGGCTCGGCGTCATCGTGCCCCTTGAGCGCCAGGTGGAGGAATTTTCCAGGCGGCATGTTTTCACAGGCGAACCGAAGGTGGTGGCCGCCTCGCCCTATGCCGGCGACGATATAGAAGAGCGGGCGGCAGTCCTGGCAGATTGCGACCTCGTCATCATGCACTGCATGGGCTACTCCGCCGACATGCTGGCCCAAGCCAAGACGCCCATCCGCGCGCCAGTACTCCTTTCGAGACGTCTTGTCGCCGGCGTACTCCGCCAGATGCTTTGACAATCAGCTCCTGCAATAAGAAAAAGAGGGAACGGACATGAACAGAAATGCCACATTTACAAAGTTCGCACTGGGCCTGACCGCCCTTGCGATGCTCGCCAGCTCGGCGCTGGTTTCGCCCGTCGCTGCCTTCGAACGCACCGACCGCGGCAATGTCATCGTCTTCGGCGGACGTCAGGCCATTCCGGTGCTCGATCCGCATGTCCGCTACGACTGGTCGACCCGCATGATCCAGCAGGCCGTCTACGATGCGCTCCTGAAATACGAAGGTGATCCGGCCGAGTTGAAGCCTTGGCTGGCGGAAAGCTGGGAAACTAGCGAGGACGGCAAGACCTGGACCTTCCATCTGGTCAAGGACGCCAAGTTCCACAACGGCGACCCGGTGAATGCCGAAGCGATCCGGTATTCCTTCGAACGCGGCCTGAAGCTCAACAAGGGCGTAGCTTGGATGCTGAAGGACTTCCTGGCGCCCGAAGGCATCAGCGTGGTTGACGACCATACCGTCAAGTTCGAGCTCAAGGCGCCTTACGCGCCGTTCCTCTCCTTCCTGCCGTGGTGGTATATCGTCAACCCGAACGAGGTGAAGGCAAACGAGGTCGATGGCGACTATGGCCAGAAGTGGCTGACCGACCACGCGGCTGGTTCCGGCCCCTTTAAGCTGGGGCGTTGGGAACCGAACGTGCTCTATGAGGTCGAAGCGGTCGACGACTACTGGAAGGGTTGGCCGCAGGGCGAGAACCGCCCGGCGGGCGTCATCTACCGGATGATCCGCGAACCGGCAGCCCAGAAGGCCGCCCTTCAGCGCGGCGAAGCCGATATCGTTGAGGGACTGACCTCCGACGACTATGTGCAGGTCAAGAACATCCCGGGCATCGTGATTCAGGATCACAAGGGAATGACCACATTCGGTATCAAGTTCAACACCCAGAAGGGGCCGACCGCCGACATCAACCTGCGCAAGGCGATCGCCTACGCCCTCGATTACGACGCGCTGATCCAGATCTACAACGGTGCGGCCACGCTCGAGACCAGTCCGCTTCCGGACGCGATGAAAGGCCATATCGAGGTGCCAGGCATTCCGCGCCAGGACCTTGCCAAGGCGAAGGAATACCTTGCCAAGTCCGCATACAAGGATGGCGGGCTCACCCTCGACTACGTGCATGTCGCAGGCCTGGAGGAGGCCCGACGCATCGGTCTCGTGCTCCTCGACAACTTGAAGGCGCTCAACATCAACGTCAATATCAAGCCCGAGCAATGGCCGAACATGGTGGCCGCAGGCTCAAGCGTCGACACGTCACCGAACATGACTTCGGTCTTCACGACGCCGATCTCGATCGATCCCGATGCGGTCGCCTACCAATATCACAAAAACAGCTGGGGCCAGTATTACGCCATGGCCTTCTACGACAATCCGAAGGTTTCGGAGATGATCGACAAGGCCCGTGCCAGCACCAATTGGGAGGAGCGGGCCGCTCTCTATACCGATATCCAGAAGCAGATCGTTGAGGATCAGCCGGAAATCTTCGGCATGCTGCAGAACCGCCGCTGGGCACACCAGAGCTATCTGCAGGGCTTCCAGTTCAGCCCGGTCCGCTTTACCGGCGAGGTCGATCTCTACCCGCTGTGGATCAAGGAAGAGGAATAAGCCTCCCCGTCCATTCCATCAATGCCGGAGGCGGCGGATGTCGCCTCCCCTTCCCGATCCGAGGCCGGCATGCTGTCTTTCACTTTGCGCAAATTGCTGACTGTCGTCGGCACGATGCTTGGCATTGCGGTGTTGACCTTCATCATCACCAATGTGGCCCCTGGCGATCCTGCCAGGCTTGTTGCCGGCCCGAACGCGACCGAGGACATGGTCGCCACGATCCGCATGGAATACGGGCTGGATCGCCCGATCGTCGAACAGTTCGCGATCTATATGAAGGATCTCCTGAGCGGCGATCTCGGCACCTCGATCGTCAGCACCCGACCGGTGCTCGATGAGCTCATGCGCTATGCCCCGGCGACACTGGAACTGGTCCTGGTCGCAATGACCCTCGGCGTCGTTGTCGGCGTTCCGCTCGGCATGCTGTCAGCCGTTTACAAGGATGGCCCGCTCGACCACGTCACCCGCATCCTATCGATCTCGGGCGTCGCGATCCCGGCCTTCTGGTTCGGGATATTGATGCAGCTCTTCTTTTCCGTCGATCTTGGCTGGCTGCCAGTATCGGGCCGGCTGCCGCTGGTGACCCGCCCGCCCGACATGGTGACGGGTTCGCTGCTGATCGATTCGCTCATCGCCGGGCGTTTCGGGACTTTCCAGACCGCGCTTTCCCACATCATCCTGCCGGCATTCGTGCTCTCCTTTCCTTGCCTCGCCTCGATCCTGCGGGTCAATCGCGCGGAAATGATCGAGGTCCTGCAGTCGGATTACATCGTTGCTGCGCGCGCCCATGGCCTTTCGTCACGCCGCATCGTCATGATTTATGCGCTGAAGAATGCCCTTCTGCCGACGCTTGCGATGATTGGGCTCCGCTTCGGCTGGATGCTTGGCTCCACGGTCCTGGTGGAAACCGTCTTCGACTGGCCGGGGATCGGACTTTACGCCGTATCCTCCGCGCTCGCCTCCGATTTCAAGCCGGTGATCGGCGTTACGCTGCTGATCGGCTTTTTCTTCATCATCGCCAATACACTGGTCGATCTCGCCTATGCCTGGATCGATCCGCGCCTGCGGAGGGCCTGATGTCACACGTCGACCTGACGAGCGAAACGAAACTGTCCTTCCGCGAACGCCACGCGAGCCGGATCCGCCAGTTGCGGCTCTACGCACACATGTTCCGCGGCAGTTTTTCCTCCATGTTCGGGCTCACTCTGGTCACACTCTTCCTGGTCCTGGYGGCGATTGGTCCGTTGATCGTGCCCTACCCGCAGGACACGATGGGTGCCGTCAACATGGAGGCTCGGCTCCTGCCGCCGAGCGCCGCGCACTGGTTCGGCACCGACGAGATGGGCGCCGACATCTTCTCGCGCGTCATCGTCGGTGCCCGCACCTCGCTGTGGATCGGCATCGTCATCACCGGCCTCGGGGCACTGATCGGCGTGCCGCTCGGCATTATCGCCGGCTACAAGGGCGGCTGGATCCGCGCCTGCATCATGCGGGTGACGGAGCTCTTCTTGGCTGTGCCCGGGCTTGCGCTGGCGCTAGCCATCGTCGCCTCGCTCGGCCCCGGCCTCACCAACTGCATGATCGCACTGGCGATCGTCTGGTGGCCCGGCTATGTGCGCCTGGTGGAGGCCAAGACGCTTGCCGTGAAGGAAGAGCTCTTCGTCGAATCCGCCCGCTCGATCGGTGCCAGGACACCATGGATCCTCTGGCACCATATCCTGCCCAACTGCATGTCGCCGATCATCGTCAAGATGAGCATGGACATGGGCATGGCGATCCTGTCGGCCGCGGGCCTGGGCTTCATCGGACTCGGCGCCCCGCCGCCGTCACCCGAATGGGGCGCGATGGTCTCGGTGGCGAGGTCCTATATGCCCGACTGGTGGTGGTATTCGTTCTTTCCGGGTGCGGCGATCTTCCTGACGGTCCTCGGCTTCAATCTTCTGGGTGACGGCCTGCGCGACATTCTCGATCCCCGGAGCCGTGAACGATGACCACTCCCCTTCTCGATATCCGCGAGTTTACGCTCGACATCAATACTTTCGACGGTGCCGTACATGTGCTGAAGAAGATCAATCTGACTGTCAATCCCGGTGAGACACTCGGCATCGTCGGCGAGTCGGGTTCAGGTAAGACCGTGCTTGTCCGCTCGATGATGGGGATAGGCCCGAAGCGCTCACGCGTTGTGGACGGCAGCATCGTTTTCGACGGGATGGACCTTTCGACACTGGATAATGCCGGATGGGCAAAAATCCGCGGTATCCGGATTTCGATGATCTTCCAGGATCCAATGACCTATCTCAATCCGCTCTTCACCGTCGGCGGGCAGATTTCCGACGTGATCGCGGCCCATCACCGCGCCACGGGCAAGCCGAAGGCGGACAAGGCCGCCCGCCGGGCGCGCGCCGAAGAACTTCTCGGTCAGGTGGRCATCAATGATCCCGCACGCGTCTTCGACCAGTATCCCCATCAGCTTTCCGGTGGGATGCGCCAACGTGTGCTGATCGCCATGGCGCTGACGGGAGAGCCGGATCTGCTGATCGCGGACGAACCGACGACGGCCCTCGACGTGACCGTACAAGCGCAAGTGCTGGATCTGATCAACGAGCTTGTGAGGAAGCTCAAGTTGACCGTGATCATGATCAGCCATGACGTGGGGGCGATCGCCAAGGTCGCGGAACGCTGCGCGGTTATGTACAAGGGGGAGGTCGTCGAGCAGGGGCTGACGAAGGACATTCTTCGCAATCCCAAGCATGAGTACACGCAAAGACTGCTCGCGGCGGTGCCGGAAATCGATGACATCGGCGCTGATACGGCGGCGCAGGCAAAGCCTTCAGGTGAGGCATCTAATTCCGGACCAACCCCGCTCGTGGAAGCGATCGACCTCCATAAGAGCTATACGCTGGCCGGCGGCAACTCGATGATGGCGGTCGATGGCGTCAGTCTTTCGGTCATGCCCGGCGAAGTACTCGGCATCGTCGGAGAATCCGGCTCCGGCAAATCGACGGTCGCACGTATGCTCCTGCGGCTGATCGAACCGACTTCCGGCGATGTCGTCTTCGACGGTATCAGTATCACCGGTCTCGCAGGCGAAGCGTTGCGCCTGAAGCGCCGGGATATGCAGCTCGTCTTCCAGAACCCGCACTCTGCCCTTAACGGCCGCCATACGATTGGCGATGCGATAGGCGAGCCGCTGCGCATACAGACGACGATGCGTGGCCGGGACATCGAGAAACGGGTCGAGGAACTGCTCGATATCGTGCAATTACCGAAAGCTTTCAAGTACCGTTACCCGCACGAGCTTTCGGGAGGCCAGAAGCAGCGCGTCTGCATCGCGCGGGCAGTCGCGCTCAATCCGAAGCTCCTCGTCCTGGATGAACCGACGTCGGCCCTCGACGTCTCGGTCCAGGCTCAGGTTCTGACCTTCCTCGAAGAACTGCGTGACGAGCTGAACCTCACCTATGTGTTCATTTCGCACAATCTCGCGGTGATCCGGCAGATCTGCGACCGGACGATCGTGATGAAGCGTGGCGTGGTCGTCGAAGAGGGTCTGACCGATGCCATCTTCGACAGCCCGCAACATGAATATACCCAGGCGCTACTCGCAAGCGGCCGACAAACCTCGCGGGCCGCCCTGCTCTAGGACGGCGATCGCTTCACCCTCTACCAGGCGGCTTCGGGAAAGGCATCAAGGGGTATCTTGAGATATCTGCGGCCATCGTCTTCCCGCGCAGGAAGCGTGCCTGCATTGAGGTTCACCTGCAGCGCGTGCAGCATCAAGCGCGGAAAAGGCAATGTGCTGTCGCGCTCCTTTCGCATCAGAATGAAGCTGTCGGCATTCCCTCCCCGCAGATGGATGTTTTTCGCCCTTTGCTCGGCGACGGTGCTTTCCCATCGAGCCTGCCTTCCCTCCGGCCGGTAGTCGTGGCCGGTGAAGAGCCGCGTTTCGGCCGGAAGAGCCAGGATGACCTCGATCGATTTCCAGAGACTTTCCGCGCTTCCACCGGGGAAATCCGCCCGCGCGGTGCCGCTGTCGGGCATGAACAGGGTGTCGTGGACGAAGGCGGCATCGCCGACGACATATGTAACGGAGGCAAGCGTGTGTCCCGGCGAATGGATGACGCGCCATTCCATTTCCCCGATCGGGAACCGGTCACCGTCGGCAAACAGCCRATCCCATTGCGACCCGTCCGTCGCCAGTTCGGGCATGTTGTAGATCGTCCGCCAGAGCGCCTGCACCTTGACAACCTCGGCGCCGATCGCCGTCGGCGCGCCCGTCTTCTCCTTCAGATAGGCTGCGGCGGAAAAATGATCCGCATGCGGATGCGTGTCGAGTATCCATGCAGGAACGAGTCGCTCCTGATGGATGTAGCCAAGGATCGCATCGGCGTTTCGGGTGGCCGTGCTGCCGGATTTCTCGTCATAGTCCAGAACCGGATCGATGATCGCGCATTTGCGTGTCTGCGGGTCAGCGACCACGTACTGAATGCTGCCTGTCCGCTCGTCGTAGAAACCCTCGACAAGCGGCTGAAGCAATCTGGTCATCGCACCTCCTCACGGGGTTGGACGCATTGGCTCACAACGGCCTGGAGGCGGCGACGCGCGGAAACAGGCACCTCCGGAGGTTAATGGTGCCGCATACGACGCCTCGCGTCCACCGTCACATTGGGCGTAGCCGATCAGAAATCCCAATCCTCGTCCTCGGTCGCCACCGCCTTGCCGATGACGTAGGAGGAGCCGGAACCCGAGAAGAAATCATGGTTCTCGTCAGCATTCGGCGAGAGTGCCGAGAGGATAGCGGGGTTCACCTTGCAGGCATCCGGCGGAAAGAGTGCCTCATAGCCGAGGTTCATCAGCGCCTTGTTGGCGTTGTAATGAAGGAATTTCTTGACGTCTTCGGTCAGCCCGACGCCGTCATAGAGCGCTTCCGTATACCTGGCTTCGTTATCGTAGAGTTCGAGCAGCAGATCGAAGGCGAAATCCTTGATCTCCTTTCGGCGCTCCTGAGAAAGCCGTTCGGCGTTTTGCTGGAACTTGTAACCGATATAGTAGCCATGCACCGCCTCATCGCGGATGATCAGCCGAATCATGTCGGCGGTATTGGTCAGCTTTGCGCGGCTCGACCAGAACATCGGCAGGTAGAAGCCGGAATAGAACAGGAAGCTTTCAAGAAAGACCGAAGCGACCTTCTTCTTCAGCGGATCGTCGGAAGCATACTGATCCATGATCAGCGCCGACTTCTTCTGCAGGAATTCGTTTTCCTCCGACCATCTGTAGGCATCTTCGACATCCGGCGTCAGGCATAGCGTCGAGAAGATGGAGGAGTAGGAGCGCGCGTGGACCGCCTCCATGAAGGAGATGTTGGAAAGCACCGCCTCTTCATGCGGTGTTACGGCATCGGCCATCAGCTTCACCGCGCCGACACCGTTCTGGATCGTATCGAGAAGGGTAAGGCCCGTGAAGACGCGGATCGTGAGCTGCTGCTCCTCGGCTTTGAGCGTCGCCCAGGATTGGATATCGTTCGATAGCGGCACCTTTTCCGGCAGCCAGAAATTGCCGGTCAGCCGATTCCAGACTTCCAGGTCCTTGTCGTCCTCAATGCGGTTCCAGTTGATGGCGCGCACGGCCGCTGCTGCCTTGGCAGGCTTGCTTTTCACTTGGATGTTCATGTTTTTCACCGGATATCATAGGGCGCAGGAGACACAGCCCTGCACTTCCGTGCCGGACAGCGCCATCTGGCGAAGGCGGATGTAGTAGATGGTCTTGATGCCCTTCTTCCAGGCATAGATCTGCGCCCGGTTGATATCGCGAGTAGTCGCCGTATCGCGGAAGAACAGCGTCAGCGACAGGCCCTGATCGACATGCTGGGTCGCCGCCGCATAGGTGTCGATGATCTTTTCCGGACCGATCTCGTAGGCGTCCTGATAATAGTCCAGATTGTCGTTCGTCAGATAAGCTGCCGGATAATAGACGCGGCCGATCTTGCCCTCCTTGCGGATCTCGATCTTCGAGACGATGGGATGGATCGAGGAAGTCGAGTGATTGATGTAGGAGATCGAGCCCGTCGGCGGCACGGCCTGCAGGTTCTGGTTATAGAGACCGCCGTCCATTACGGCCTTCCTCAATTCCCGCCAGTCTTCCTGGGTCGGGATGGCGATACCGGCCGTCTCGAACAATTCCGCGACCCGTTTCGTCGCAGGCACCCACTCCTGCTCCGTGTACTTGTCGAAATACTCGCCGGAAGCATATTTCGAGTTCTCGAAGCCCTTGAAGCTGGCGCCACGCTCGACCGCCAGCCGGTTCGAGGCGCGGATGGCATGGTAGGTCACCGTGTAGAAATAGATATTGGTAAAATCGATGCCTTCCTCGGAGCCGTAGAAGATGCGCTCGCGAGCGAGATAGCCGTGCAGGTTCATCTGGCCGAGGCCGATCGCATGGCTCTCGTCGTTGCCCCTCTCAATTGAGGGAACGGAGGAGATGTGGCTCATGTCAGAAACGGCCGTCAGCGCCCGGACCGAAGTCTCGATGGTTCGGCCGAAATCAGGGCTGTCCATCGCGGCTGCGATGTTGAGCGAGCCGAGATTACAGGAGATGTCCTTGCCCAACTTGGCATAGGACAAGTCGTCGTTGAAGGTGCTCGCCTCGCTCACCTGCAGGATTTCCGAGCAGAGATTGCTCATGGTGATGCGGCCGGCGATCGAGTTGGCGCGGTTCACGGTGTCCTCGAACATGAGGTAGGGGTAGCCTGACTCGAACTGGATTTCGGCGATCACCTGGAAGAAGTCGCGTGCCTTGATCTTCTTCTTGGCTATACGGCTGTCGGCCACCATCTCGCGATATTTCTCCGTCACCGAGATTTCGGTGAAGGGCACGCCGTAGACACGCTCCACGTCATGCGGCGAGAAGAGGTACATGTCCTCGTTATTCCTGGCGAGTTCGAAGGTGATGTCGGGGATGACGACACCGAGCGACAGCGTCTTGATGCGGATCTTCTCGTCGGCGTTCTCGCGCTTGGTATCGAGGAAGCGCATGATGTCGGGATGGTGCGCGTGGAGGTAGACCGCGCCTGCCCCCTGACGCGCACCAAGCTGATTAGCATAGGAGAAACTGTCCTCCAGAAGCTTCATGACGGGGATGACGCCGGAGGACTGATTTTCGATCTGCTTAATCGGTGCGCCCATTTCGCGGATGTTGGTGAGCGACAGGGCGACGCCCCCGCCGCGCTTGGAAAGCTGCAGCGCCGAATTGATCGAGCGGCCGATGCTCTCCATGTTGTCCTCAACGCGCAGCAGGAAGCAGGAGACCAGTTCGCCACGCTGTTTCTTGCCGGCATTGAGGAATGTCGGCGTCGCCGGCTGGAAACGGCCGGACATGATCTCGTCGACGAGGTCCCGGGCAAGCGCTTCATTGCCGTGCGCGAGAGCCAGCGCTACCATGCAGACGCGGTCCTCGTATCGCTCGAGATAACGTTTGCCATCAAAGGTCTTCAGCGTGTAGCTAGTGTAGTACTTGAACGCGCCTAGGAAGGTCGGGAACCGGAATTTCTTCGCATAGGCATGGTCGAACAGGTCGCGGACGAAATTGAAGGAATACTGGTCCAGCACCTCCTGCTCGTAGTAGCCCTCGGTCACCAGGTAATCGAGCTTTTCCCGGAGGTTATGGAAAAAGACGGTATTCTGGTTCACGTGGCTCAGGAAATACTGCCGCGCCGCCAGCCGGTCCTTGTCGAACTGGATTTGTCCCTGTTCATCATAAAGGTTCAACATGGCATTGAGCGCATGGTAGTCGTGCAAAGTTTCGGCCGTCTTTGCCGGTCTTTCAAGCGTTAGCGTGTCCAAAATCGTTCCAATCCGTGTCTGACGTTGACGACATCTTCGTGCGTGCCCAGGAGCTCGAACCGGTAAAAATACGGCACACGGCATTTGGCGGAGATGATGTCGCCTGCGATCCCGAAGGTCGCTCCGAAATTACTGTTTCCCGCGGCGATCACGCCACGAAGGTTCGCGCGGTTTTCCGCATCGTTGAGGAAGCGGATCACCTGTTTGGGAACAGCGCCTTTCACCCTCCCTTTCCCGTCGCTACCGCAATAAGTCGGCACGACGAGCACGAAGGGTGCCGCGACCTTCAGCACCTCATCGGTGCGAAAGGGGATTCTGGCGGCCGGAAGGCCAAGCTTTTCGACGAAGCGATGGGTGTTTCCAGACCGGCTGGAAAAATAGACGATCTCGCCCATCACGGCATCTTCAAAGTGCGCTGATCATATCCGGGCGGAAGCCGGCCCAATGCTGCTCGCCGGCGATGACGACGGGAACCTGTCGATAGCCGAGAGCCTGGACGAGTTCATAGGCGGCCGCATCGGCAGAGACATCGACCACGGTGTAAACTATGCCCTGACGGTCGAGCGCACGGGTGGTCGCAGCGCACTGGACGCAGGCGGGCTTGGAGTAGACGGTGATGCTCATCGTAATCCTCGTATTTTAATAAGGGCGTGCAAATTCGTTCGGGCATCCGCCGATGTCCGTGCGAAGGGATTGGAAAATGAAGGCAGCCGCAGCCGATTGCCGTACGTTATACGCCCGTCACTCGCGCCGATATGGACTGGGACTCATAGACATAGACTTCACCCCGAAGTTACCTTGCGGAGCATTCAAGAAGCGACGTGCTTGGGCATCTTCCCCAAGCATCGCCGTAACCTTCCGGACACCCCGCCCGTGGACGTTCATGAACGAGGCAGGTCTCCTGGCTTGCGGGTCGCGGCACTCGCCCATGCCTTCCCAGGACCTTACGGCTCCAGTGGCTTTCCTGAACGAATGCTCACCGCTCACAGTTGCGGGGGCAGCTCCGRCATTGCTCGGCCCATCATGGACGTCACGCACCGTATTCCCGTCTTAGCTCCCGATCTTGCGAATCGGGAGAACCTCGAACACTAGATATAGTATGCCAGGTTAAATTTACGTCAATAGCTTCGATGCCGCCCTCTCCTTTCCGCGACGACGCCATCACAGATCCCTTTTTTGTCGACGGCGAGACGCCGCAGGAAGCGCGAACCATTCCGGTCGAAGGCCAACCCTTCGTGATTGTCGCCGCAGGCGGCTCCAGCGCGACGCACTGAAGCCTAGCCTAGCCCGTCAATCCATAAGAAACGCCGGCGTGATTGCCGGCGTTCCTTCCTGCATGGAGCCCTCGACAAGGCGCATCGCCATTTCCGGCATGCATTTTGCAACGCCACCATCGCTATGGTGAACAAGCGGCAAAAAGTCCCGAAATCGGACAGTCTGCATCGGTTCCGCTCCGTTGGAGTGGCGGTGCACGGCCCGGTATTGTGCCGAATCGTCAACTCCGTCGAGGACGCGGCCCATATCCTGCTCCGCGACTGGCCCCTGGACGAYGGCGACCAGTTCTACGTAGCCGTCAAGGCCTGCCTGGACGGACTGCACGACGAGATGCCGGCGGCGGATGTCAGGGCCGCCTTCGTCGCGGCCGCCCGGGAAGCCAATCTCGCCGTATTCGCCTAAACGCCTTTAGCCATCTCCTCCCTACCGCGGCCCTTTACCCGCATGTTCATTTGACAGATATCCTACAAGTCGATATGTTCTGGAGCATGGCCGCCAATCCGGATGAACCTGCATGACGCTCAAGACGATGAAGCCTCTGACCCGCGCTCCTTTGCTGCACGTCTCCGTCCAGGAAAGCCTCAGGGCCTATATCGCGGACAACGGGCTGCAGCCGGGCACCCTGCTGCCGGCGGAAGGCGAGCTTGCCCAGCAGCTCGGCGTCAGCCGCAATTCGCTGCGGGAGGGCATCAAGGCGCTGGAATCGCTTGGCGTCCTCGAAACCCGCCGCGGCGTCGGTATTTTCGTGAAGGCCTTCTCCTTCGAGCCGCTGCTCGACAATCTCGCCTACGGGCTCGGCGGCGCTCTCCGGCAGATCGAAGAGGTCATCGAGATCCGGCGCACGCTCGAAGTCGGCCTGATCGGCAAGACAATCGCAATGATCGGCGAGGACGACATCGCCGAGCTGCGTGGAACCGTGAACCGCATGGGCATGCATGCGCAGCGAGGGGAGTCCTTTGCCGAAGACGACCAGCTCTTCCATCGCCTGCTCTTCCGCTGCCAGGGCAACGACACGCTTGCCAGACTGATCGACGTTTTCTGGCTCGCCTTCTACAAGGCGTCCGATTTCGTGAACCTCGACAATGTCGACCCGATCGCCACCTGGAGAGATCACGCCGCCATCGTCGATGCGGTGGAGRCCAGGAATGTCGAGGAGGCCAAGCTGCGCCTGGACCGCCACTACGAAGGCATTTCCCGGGTGATTGCCAACAACAAGACGAATTCAAATGTGGGAGGAACACAATGAATCGACTGACCAGACTCTCGTCGGCCATCGCCATGGCCGCGATGATGGCGACGACCGCCGTTCCGGCATTCACCGGCCCGGCGAAGGCGGCAACGCTTTCGGGCGGCTTCGACGTCGGCCCCGGCGGCTTCCAGGGCAATTTCAATCCGCTGGCAGCGACCAGCGGCTTTACCTGGCTCAGCATCTATTACGAGCCGCTCATCACCTATGACGAGAAGCTCCAGAAGGTGGTCGGCGTGCTCGCCTCGTCCTACGAGGTCAGCGACGACCAGCGCACCTATACATTCAAGCTCGCCGACGCGAAGTGGCACGACGGACAGTCCTTCACCGCCAAGGATGCCAAGTTCACCATGGAACTCGCCAAGGACGCCAAGAGCGGCTCGGTTCTCGCCGCCCGCCTGAAGGCCGTCTCTTCGGTAGAGGCGCCCGATGACAAGACGCTGATCGTCAGGCTGGATGCGCCTTCGGCCAGCCTTCTCGACACCATGACCAAGGTCATGATGCTGCCCGAGCACGCCTTGTCGAAAATCCCAGCCGATCAGCTCGCCAAAAATACCTGGTGGTCCACATCCCCGATCGGAACCGGACCGTTCAAATTCAGCAAATATGTCACCGACCAGTATGTGGAACTGACCGCCAATACGGACTATCGCGGCGGCGCGCCGGCCCTGGAAAAGCTCATCAACCGGTATTTCGCAGACCCCGCCGCAGCGATCGCCGCTCTAAGAGCCGGAGAGATCCAGTTCACCTATGTCGATTCCAACGACGTCCCGACCTTCAAGGACAATGACGCCTTCAAGGTCATCGAGGGCGATTCCTTTGTGGTCAACTATCTCGGTTTCAACCACGAGTCTCCGATCTGGAAGGACCTTAAGGTCCGCCAGGCCGTGATGCATGCGATCGACCGCAACACGATCATCCAGAGCCTCTATGGCGGAGCGGCAAGGCAGGCCAATTGCGCCTACGTGGCCGATCAGCTCGTGCCCGAAGGCATTGATCCCTATGCATACGATCCGGAAAAGGCCAAACAGTTGCTGGAGGAGGCCGGCTGGGCGGAGATCAACGGCGACAAGCCGATCACCCTGCTGACCTATTACACGACACCGCTTGCGGCCAATGTCATGGCGGCGGTTCAGGCCATGCTTGCCCAGGTCGGCATCAACGTGACGCCGCGCGCGGTGGATACGCCGACCTATAACAGTATCGTGCTCAATCCCAATCCGGATGTCTCGCAGTTCCAGATGGTCTTTGCCGGGCTGCAGAACGGGCCGGATCCGGGCAGCATCAATGTCGGCCTCAACGAAAAACAGATCCCGCCGGCGGGCCCTAATRTCGTGCGCGCCCGCATGCCCGATCTCACCGCCGCTCTCGACGGGGCCCTTGGCGAGACCGATCCCAACAAGCGGACCGAACGCTATCAGGAGGTCTGCAAGGTGATGAACAGCCAACTTCCCTGGGGCACGCTCTGGGTCGCCAATCGCTATGGGGTCGTCTCGTCCAAGGTGAAGGACTTCATCTGGACGCCAGCGCCCGGCGGTGGGCCCTACCAGGCGCACCCGGAAAAATGGTCGCTGGCAGAGTAAGCCCAGAATAGGACCAGACGGGGTGGCACGGCCTGCCGGCGCCACCCCCCACGGGATTGATTTTCATGCTCAGCTTTACTTTCCGACGCCTGCTGATCGGATCGGGCATGCTGCTTGCGCTCAGCCTGTTGATCTTCATTCTGCTGCGTCTCACCCCCGGCGATCCGATCGATGCCTATATCGATCCGAACGTGCCGATGTCGCCGAGCGACCTCGCGCAATTGCGCATCCAGCTCGGCTTGGATCAGCCGCTGCCTGTCCAGTACCTCGCCTGGCTGAAGGAAGCGGTTACCGGCAATCTCGGCTATTCGATCAAGCGGTTCGATCAGCCGGTGCTCGACCTGGTGCTCTCCCGCATCGGCCCCACCGTCCTTTTGATGGGATCGGCGATCGTGATTGCCATCGTCGCCGGCATTGCCATTGGCGTCGTCAGCGCCGTGCGTCGCAATTCGCCGCTGGATATCTCCTTTTCCGTCTTCGCGCTGGCGGGCATCTCAAGCCCTGCATTCCTGAGCGCGCTGATCGGGCTCTACATTTTCTCCGTCCGGCTCAACTGGATGCCGTCCGGTGGGATGTTGACCCCTGGGGCGGAGTTTTCGATCGGCGACCTGCTGCATCACCTCGTCCTGCCCGCCTCGCTTCTGGCGATCGCCCAGGCGGCACTCATCACCCGTTATATGCGCGCCTCGCTGCTGGAAGTGCTGAACCAGGACTATGTTCGAACCGCGCGCGCCAAGGGCGTCTATGAATTCTGGGTCATCACCAAGCACGCGCTACGCAATGCGCTGCTGCCGGTCGTGACACTGATCGGCTCCACCATCGGTCTCGCGATCGGCGGCGCCATCTTCATCGAAAGCGTCTTCAATTGGCCGGGCATGGGCCTGCTCCTGGTGGATGCGGTGGAAACCCGCGACTACCCCGTCATCATGGGGGCGACGCTGGTGATCGGCGCCTGCGTCATCGTCGTCAATCTCCTGACCGACATCACTTATGCGGTGATCGATCCGCGTATCAAGGTGGGCTGAACCATGCTGGCTCGCTGTTTCTCCCGCAGTCCCGGCCCGATCGCCCGCGCCCTCGACCGCTTCGTGACCAACCGTGTGGCGATCTTCGGCCTCTGCCTGATCGTGCCCATGCTTGTGCTGATCCTCTCCTATCCATTGTGGTGGAGCTTCAAACCGAACGATATCGACCTTCTCGCCATGAACAGCGGGCCGACGGCCAAGCACTGGTTCGGCACCGATGGCGTTGGCCGCGACGTCTTAGCCCGTGTTCTCGAAGGCGGCCGCATATCGCTGCTTGTGGCGATCGGCTCCACGGCGATTGYCATGGTTATCGGCTTTCTCGTCGGTGCGATCTCTGCACTTGCCGGCCGATGGGTTGACGCCACGACCATGCGCTTTGTGGACCTGGTGATGACGCTCCCCCCGGTCATCTTCCTGCTGGTGCTCGCCTCCATAGCCGGCACCGGCATCTGGCCGACGATACTAGTGATCTCGCTGCTCTCCTGGCCCCTATTGGCGCGGATGATCCGCTCGCGGCTCCTCGAACTTCGCGAGCGGGATTTCGTGATGGCGGCAAGGGGCATGGGTGCCGGTCTCCCGCACCTCCTCTTCCGCCACGGTCTGCCGAACTCGATCGACATCCTCGTCGTCTTCGCGACTCTGCAGATCGCCAATTCCATCCTGCTCGAGGCCGGCCTCTCCTTTCTCGGCCTCGGGATCGCTCCGCCGGCCGCAAGCTGGGGCAACATGCTGAACGCGGCCCGCTCCACGGCCGTGCTCGAGCAATATCCCTGGCAGTGGCTGTTTCCCGGCGGGGCGCTCGTCACCGCCGTTCTTGCCATCAACTTCATCGGTGACGGGCTGAGAGATGCCTTCGATCCTCGCGCCGAACTCAACTGACAATCGAAAGAAAGCAAAAATGACCAAGTTCAAAGGTGTTGTTCCTCCTGTCGTAACGCCCCTTAACCAGGATTTCACGGTCGACTATCCCTCCTATACGAGGGTTCTGGAACATCTGATCGAGGCGGGCTGCCATGGTCTCTTCGTGCTCGGTTCGACGAGCGAAGTGATCTTCCATGACGACAGGACGAGGCAGGAAATCATCGAGCATTCGGCCAAGGTCATCAACGGCCGCGTGCCGCTGATCGTCGGCGTGATCGATCCGACCACCGATCGCGTCATCCATCACGCCAAGGTGGCGAAGGCGGCGGGCGCCGATGCCGTCGTCGTGACGGCGCCGTTCTACACTGTCACGAGCCAGTCCGAGATCATCGATCACTTCCGCTACATTCGCGACGCCGTCGACATACCGCTGATTGCTTACGACATCCCGGTCTGCGTGCATGTGAAGCTGCACCGTCAGACAACCGTCACTCTTGCCCGCGAGGGGACAATCATCGGTCTCAAGGACTCCAGCGGTGATGACGGCAACTTCCGCTATGCACTGCTCGATCTCGCCGACAAAAAAGACGTCTTCCTGATGACCGGATCGGAAATAGTCGTCGACAACGCGCTGCTCATGGGCGCTCACGGCGTCGTTCCCGGTGTCGCGAATGTCGATCCGCATGGCTACGTGCGCCTCTGGAACGCCGCCCAGCGCGGCGACTGGGCCGCAGCGCGCAAGGAGCAGGAACGGCTTTGCCGCCTCTTCGAGATCGTCTGGGTGGCGCAGGGGCGCGTCAGCGGCGGAGCCTCCGGCATCGGCGCCTTCAAGGCGGCCATGAAGAGCCTCGGCATCATCGATACCGCCGTGATGCCCCGCCCGCGCGCTGCGCTCAACGAAGCTGAAACCGCAAGGATCAACGAGATCCTCCGAACAGCGGGCCTCCTGTCCTGATGAACATGATGCAACCGACAACCGATACCATACTGGAGATCAAGGGACTGCGGACCGTCTTCCGTATCCGTTCCGGCGAGGTGACGGCGGTCAACGATGTCGATCTCGCCCTTGAAGCCGGCGAGACGCTGGCGCTCGTGGGTGAATCCGGCTCCGGCAAGTCCGTGACCAGTCTTTCGGTCATGCGCCTGCTTACCCGCAATGTCGGCGCCATCGCTGCGGGCAATATCCGTCTGAGGCGCAAGGATGGCGCGGTCGTGAACCTGGTCGAACTCGACGAGGGCAGGATGCGGGAAATCCGCGGCAACGATATCGGCATGGTCTTCCAGGAGCCGATGTCCAGCCTCAACCCGGTCTATACTGTCGGCGATCAGATCGCCGAGCCGATCCGCATCCATCGCCGGGCGGACCGGAAGACGGCGATGGATGCGGCGATCGGCCTTCTGGAAAGCGTCGGCATTCCGGATGCCAAGCGCCGTGCCGGCCAATATCCGCACGAGCTTTCAGGCGGCATGCGCCAGCGCGCCACCATAGCCATGGCCCTTTCCTGCGATCCGACCCTGCTGATCGCGGACGAGCCGACGACCGCGCTCGACGTGACCATCCAGGCGCAGATCCTCGACCTCCTGCAGAAGCTCCAGCGCGAGCGCGGGATGGCCATGCTGTTCGTCACGCATAACCTCGGCGTCGTCGCGGAAATCGCCCATCGCGTGGCGGTCATGTATGCCGGCAGGATCGTCGAGACGGGACCGGTGGACGAGGTGTTCCGCAATCCGAAGCATCCCTATACGATGGGCCTTCTTGCCTCCATGCCGAAGCTTGGCGATGCAACGCGCATGAAACGGGCCGGCGAAAAGCTCGCCGCCATTCCAGGTGTGGTGCCGAGCCTGATGAACATGCCGAAGGGCTGTGCCTTCTCCCCTCGCTGTCGGTTCGCGATTGATGCCTGCCGTGCCGCCGTCCCGCCGCTGGCAAAGGTCAATGCCCGGCACGAGAGCCGCTGTATCCGCTGGCAGGAGATTTAGATGAGCGAACCATTCCTCTCCGTCCGCGATCTTGAAAAACATTATACCTCGCGCGGCACCAAGCTCACCATATTGCAGGGCATCTCGTTCGACATCGGCAAAGGCGAGGTCGTCGGGCTTGTGGGGGAATCCGGCTCGGGCAAAACCACGATCGGCCGCTCGATCCTGCGTCTCGTGGAGCCTTCCGCCGGCAGCGTCCGGTTCGACGGGACCGAAATCACCGGACTTTCGGCATCGGCCATGCGGCGGACCCGGCCACGAATGCAATATATCTTCCAGGACCCGTTCGCGAGCCTCTCGCCGCGCATGACGATCGGGGAAATTCTGACCGAAGGGCTGAAGATACAGGGGGTCGGCGCCCGCAAGGACCGGCTGGAGCGAGCTCGTCGCGCCCTCGAACAGGTGGATCTGCCGGCGGACGCGATCAATCGCTACGCACATGAATTCTCCGGTGGCCAGCGCCAGCGGATCGGCATTGCCCGCGCGCTGACGCTTGGCCCGGAATTCATCGTGGCCGACGAACCCGTCTCGGCGCTCGACGTATCGATTCAGGCGCAGGTCATCAATCTTCTGCGCGACCTGCAGCAGCGCCTCGGTCTCACCATGCTGTTCATCAGCCATGATCTCGCGGTTGTCGAATATATCTGCGACCGTGTCATCGTGCTCTATCTTGGGCGCATCATGGAGGTTGCTCCAAGTGCCGATCTCTATGCCACGCCGCAGCACCCTTATACGCGCGCGCTGCTTTCGGCGATCCCTTCGCCTGATCCGGACGCCCGGCGCGACCGCCAGATTCTGAAGGGCGATATCCCGAGCCCCGCCAGCCCTCCGAGCGGCTGTGTCTTCCGAACCCGCTGTCCTTATGCGCTTCCCACCTGCGGCGAGGCTGTGCCGGAATTGAGAGAGGTTGCGCCGGGACGCTTCAAGGCCTGCATCCGTGACGATCTCGATTGAGGAGAGAAGACAAGTGACAGCAGGAGCACGCAGGCATCCGATCGCCGGCAACTGGGCGAGCCTTTTGTTGCCGATTGCTGCAGACGACAGCATCGAGTTTGGGAAACTAGCGGAAGAAATCGACATTCTGATCGCGGCCGGCGTCGACGGCATCTATTCGAACGGGACGGCCGGCGAATTCCATAACCAGAGCGAAGCGGAATTCGCTCGCATCCAGGAAATCCTCGCCGAACGATGCGGACGTGCCGGTATGCCCTTCGTGATCGGCGCCTGCCAGCCGGACGCCACCATCATGCTCGCACGCCTGCGCCGGGCGGCATCGCTCAAGCCGATGGCGATCCAGGTGATCCTGCCGGATTGGTGGCCGCTTACCGATCCCGAGGCGATCGATTTCCTGAAACGCGCCGCCGAGAATGCCGACGGCATCCCATTGATCCTCTACAACCCGCCCCACGCAAAACGGGTGCTTTCGCCTGAAGAGCTTGCCGGGGTCTGCGGCCCCTGCCCTTCTGTCGTCGGCATCAAGCTCGCCGACGGCGACGACCGCTGGTATGCGGAGGCTCGTTCACACCTATCGGAATTCGCGCTCTTCGTCCCCGGCCATCACCTGGCCACCGGCGTCAAGCAAGGGGTCGCGGCTGGCGCCTTTTCCAATGTGGCATGTCTCAGTCCGCGCGGCGCGCAGAACTGGACCGAACTCATGCGGACCGATCTCGATCGGGCTCTGGAAGTGGAAGGGCGCATCTGCGCCTTCATGGACAACCATATCGTACCGTTCCGCCGCGATCACGGCTTTTCCAATGCCGCCCTCGACAAGCTGCTCTGCGGGATCGGCGGCTGGGGGCCTGTCGGGACAAGGCTTCGCTGGCCCTATCGATGGATCGAGGAGCGTGACGCGGTCCGCCTGCGCCAGATCGCACGCGCGGAAATTCCCGAACTCGTTTCCGACTGAAACGCGCGGTCCGCCGGCTAGTGGAACCGGCTGGAGCTATTGGCCACGAACCGGGCCTTATCTTCGAAATTGTCCCATGACGGTCCGATGCCTCTGCCGCTCAGGAGCCAGGCAAGGCTCACCTGCAAGACGCCGGCGATCTTGTCCAGCCGGTTGGCGCGCGGCGCGGCCCGGTCGTTTTCCCAATCCTGCCAGGTTTCCGGCGTGACCCCGACAATCGCCGAAATCTCTTCGACGGAGACGTTCAGCGCATCGCGCGCAAGCGAAATACGGCCGCCGATCGTATCGTCTTCGGCGAATGYCGAAACCTGTTGTCCATCATACATGCTGAAGCGCTCCACCTGATCGAGCTGAGACAAGCGGCTCCGCGGATGGTTCCCGCGGAGCCGTCAACGAGGTTAGCCTTCGTTTTCACCCAGCCAGGCTTTCACCTGGTCCGGATGATCGGTGATGTATTTCTTGACAGCCTCGTCGTAGGAGGTTTCCTGCGCATTGAACATCGCCGCCTCCAGATCCGAGATCGGCAGCTTCATTCGGGAAAGGAATTCGGCGACCTTGGGATTTTCCTCCTTGAAGCCCTGGCGAGCCAGGATATCGACATGCTCGGCTTCACCGAGCGACTTCTTCGGGTCGTCGATATAGCGAAGTTCATACTTGCCAAACATCCAGTGCGGGCTCCATGAGGTCGCGACGAACCACTTTTCCGACCGCATGGCGCGATCGACGGAGGTCAGCATACCGGCCTCGCTGGAAATCTGCAGCTTGTAGTCGTCGAGACCGTAATCCTTGACGGCCTGCTGGGAAAGACGCGTCAGGCCGGCGCCCGGGTCGATCCCCAGCACCTGGTTCCCGAGCTGTTCCTTGACGTCATCCTTCTTGAGGTCCTCGATGGAGGCGATCGCATCCTCGGGCACGTATTTCGGAACGACCCAGCCGAGCTTTGCTCCGTCATAGACGGTGCCGAGCGTTTCGACCTTGTCCTTCACCTTGGCGAAGTAATCGGCATGGGTCTGCGGAAGCCAGGCCATCATCATGGCATCGAGATCGCCGCGGCTGACGCCTTGATAGAGCGGCGCCACATCTGTCTGGACCAGTTCGACCTCTTGACCGAGCTCGTCCTTGATGAGCTTTGCCGCGAGCTTGGTGACGAATTCGGCATCCGACCAGGCGGCCCAGCCAATCTTCACCGGCTTGGCGTCCTGCGCCAGCGCTCCGGTGGTCGCGCTGCCGAAGAGAACGGCAGCGAGGCTCATTGTAACGAGTGTCTTGAACATATCTGCTCCTTTTTTGAAGGTTCGCATGCGGCGGCGCCAAGCCGCCATCGACGGGCGCTGCGGATCAGGCGGGAGCTTCCGCCACCTTCTGCTGCGCCGTGTTCCGGAAAAGCACGCGCCAGATACCGGCGCTCTGCTTTCCGAGGCTTTGGGTGATCCGGTCGAGGATCACGGCGAGAATGACGACGGCAATGCCGCCTTCAAAACCGGTACCGACATCGAGACGCTGGATGCCGGTGAGCACCGTATTGCCGATCCCGCCCGCCCCGATCATGGAGGCGATCACCACCATCGAGAGTGCCAGCATGATGGTCTGGTTGATGCCGGCCATGATGGAGGGCATGGCGTTCGGGAGTTGCACCTTGAACAGCAATTGCGAAGGCGTGCAGCCGAAGGCATTGCCGGCCTCGATGAACTCCGCATGCACCTGGCGAATACCGAGATTGGTCAGCCGGACGACCGGGGGCATGGAGAAGATGACGGTCGCGATCGTTCCGGGCACGGCGCCGAGACCGAAGAACATGGCGGCCGGAATGAGATAGACGAAGGCCGGCATGGTCTGCATCAGGTCGAGCACCGGCCTCGTCACGGCCGCAAAACGGTCGCCGCGGGCCATTGCTATCCCCAGAGGCAGGCCGATCAGCATGGCGATCAATGTCGAGGCGATGACGAGCGACAGGGTCTCCATCATCGGCGACCAGAGTTGCATGTGGTCGACGAGCCAGAGGGAAGCGGCCGTGAAGACACCGAAGCCGACGCTCACGCGCCACAGTGCGAGGGCGACGAAAATGGCGAGCCCCAAGGGCATCGGAATGGCGAGCAGAGCATCCTGGATGCCGCCGGTGACCAGGCCGATAGCAGCCGCGATGAAATCGAGGACCGGCGCGAAGTTGTCGAGAATGTAATTGACGGCGGCATCGATGCCGTCACCGAGATCGAAGTTCATGTGTCTTTCCGTTCTGCTGGTGTTCAGCCGGCGCGGTCGAGCGTTTCGAGAAGGGTCGATTTGCTGATTGAACCGATATAGCGGTTGCCGTCATCGACCACGGGTACCGGCCAGGCGCTGGCGGCAACCTTGCCCAGCACGTTCGACAGCGGCTCGCTGGCAAAAACCGGCGTGGCTTCGGGCAGGAAGGCGCTGCGATAAGGATCGGCGGCACCGCCGCGAACCTTCTCGATCAGCGAGCTCTGGCTCACCACGCCCTGAAAGGTCTTGTCGCGACCGACGATGATCGCGAATTCGCGATCGAAATTCTTCATCCGCTCCAATGCGGCCGCAGCGGAGACGCCTTGCCGCTCGATGATGGTCACCTGCGTCTTGCGGGCGATGTCACCTGCCTTGAAGACCTGGCTGACATCGACATTGCGGAAGAAGGAACGGACATAGTCGTTGGCCGGATTGAGCACGATCTCGTCGGGCGTGCCCACCTGGACCACATTGCCGTTCTGCATGATGCAGATACGATCGCCGATCCTCATCGCCTCATCCAGATCGTGGCTGACGAAGACGATCGTGCGGCTGTGTTCAGCCTGAAGGCGGACGAGCTCGTCCTGCATTTCCGCACGGATCAGCGGATCGAGGGCCGAAAACGCCTCGTCCATCAGGAGAATGGTTGRCTCGCTGGCAAGCGCACGGGCGAGACCGACACGCTGCTTCATGCCGCCGGACAGCTGATCGGGGCGGCTKTCGGCATAGCCGGTAAGCCCGACGGCGTCCAACGCGGCATTCGCCTTCTCCTTGCGCTCGGCCTCGCCGACGCCTGCAACTTCCAGCCCGAAGGCTGCGTTGTTGAGCACAGTGCGGTTCGGCAATAGCGCAAAGGACTGGAAGACCATGCTGATGTCGCGGCGTCTGACGTCGATCAGCTCTCGGCGGGACATGCTGGTGATATCCCGGCCATCGATCTCGATGCTTCCGGATGTCGGCTCGATCAAACGGTTGAGGAGGCGCAGCAGCGTGGATTTCCCGGAACCCGAAAGTCCCATAATGACGAAGATCTCGCCCGCCTTGATGTCGAAGCTCGCGTTGTTGACGCCGATCGAGCAGCCGGTTGCCGCGAGTATCTCCGATTTGCTCTTGCCGCGTCGAAGAAGATCGAGCGCCTTTTCCGGGCGCTCCCCGAAAACCTTGTAAACGTTCTTGATACTGATCTTGGTCGAACTCGGTTCCACCGATACGTCATTTTCAGTTGCAAAAACCATAAACATGCAGGCCTCGGCTCAATAGCGGAGGCGCTCTCCTTCTTGTCAAAACTCAACGGTGCAGCAAGTAAAACTTCGCGCTCATCAAGTATTGTATCCAGCAATTTTTAGCGGAAATTATTTCCGCCAGCACAGAATTTCGCTTGCCTCTACATACGAAAATTCCATCGCGAGAGACAGCGATTATGATATGCAGGGATGCTTGATGGTTGCTTTAGAAGCAACAACCCCCACAGCGAAAGATAGGCCTTATTTATGGGAACGATCTTTGAATGTCCATAAAAAAATCAAATTTTGTTATCGCTGCACTTCTTCCACGACGGATATCTGATGCCCGAACCGTCGAGATTTCCGGTGCTTCGGTCCAACCGTGAGATGTCCGCCCGAGCCTCACCTCCGCCTCGATCCGATGCTCCACCACTCCGTTTGCGAAGCCTTTTTGGTTAAGACAACGCCTTCCAGCTCCGCCGTCTCGACATAGGCGTTCGGTGCCGCGTAAAAAGCTCGTGTTTGTTCCCGTCGTCACAGCTTCATCGGACAGCCAATGAGAGACTGACATGCTGCGTCCAATCATCGCGATGTTCCATTCCCTCTCCGCCACCGGTATGTTCGTCGGGCTGATCTTTTTCTCGATGTCGCTTACCCCGAGCCTCATGCCGCGGTCCTATCTTGTTCAAGGCGCGCTATCGGGCGTTTGCACGGCAGTCGGGTACATGCTCGGCGCCGGCCTGTTCTGGCTGTGGCGTTATCTCGAGATCCCCTATCCGGACGATCGCCGGCAGCGCCTGAAAACCGCCGTGGCCGCAGCGGGACTACTGCTCTGCACCTGGTTTCTGTGGCACGCGGTCGCCTGGCAGAACTCGATCCGGACGCTCTGGGAAATGCCGCCGCTCGACAGTGCCGATCCATTCCGGCTGGCCGCCGTCGCGTCGGCCACCTTTCTTGCAGCGCTTGCCCTGGGACGGATATTCAAGTGGTTGTGCATCCGGCTCTCGGCTCTCCTCAAGCGATACGTTCCCCGGAGAATTTCGCTGCTCCTCGGAATCCTGATCGCCTCCGCCATTTTCTGGTCTCTCGGCCAGGGCGTGCTTTTGCGCCTGGCGCTGGATGCCGCCGACGCCTCGTTTCAGCGGCTCGACGCGCTCATCGACGAGGGAACCCTGCAACCGCGATCCGACACGACCGGAAGCGCGTCCTCGCTGGTCTCCTGGGAGGGGCTCGGGCGGCAGGGAAGGCATTACATATCCTCCGGTCCAAATGCCTCGGAAATCGGTGACTTCTGGCAGGAAGGAGCTCTCCGGCCGATCCGCGTCTATGTGGGATTGAACAATGCCGATAGCGCGCAAGCGCGGGCGCAGCTTGCGCTGGAAGAACTTCGCCGGCAGGGCGGCTTCGAGCGGCGGATACTGGTGGTCATCGCGCCAACGGGGACGGGATGGATCGACCCTGCCGCGATGGATTCACTCGAATACCTGCATCGAGGGGATGTGGCGAGCGTCGCGGTACAATATTCCTATCTGACGAGCTGGCTCTCCCTTCTCGTGGAGCCGGATGACGGGCGAGAATCGGCGCAAGCGCTTTTCAAGGAGATCTACAGCTTCTGGAAGACCATGCCGAAAGAGAGCCGACCCCAGCTCTATCTCTATGGCTTGAGCCTCGGCGCCTTCAACTCACAACTTGCCACCGACATCTACGACGTCGTAGCCGATCCCTTCCAGGGGGCGCTGTGGGCCGGCCCTCCCTTCCGAAGCGCAAGATGGCGCTCAGTGACAGAGCAAAGAAATCCCGGTTCGCCCGCCTGGCTGCCCCGCTTTCGGGATGGCTCGACCATTCGCTTCAGCAATCAGTCGAACCATCTGGCCGAAGCGGATGCCGAATGGGGGCCGATCAGGTTCATCTACCTGCAATATGCCAGCGATCCGATCGTTTTCTTCGAGCCGGCTTCCGCGTTCAAGGAACCGGTCTGGATGCGCGAGCCGCGCGGGCCCGATGTCTCGCGTGATCTGCAGTGGTTACCGATCGTGACCATGCTGCAGCTCCTGTTCGACATGGCAATCGCCACCTCGTCGCCGCTCGGTTACGGGCACGTCTATGCGCCCGAGCACTATATCGACTGCTGGATCTCGCTGACCGGGCCTCCCGGTCTCGAAGCGCCCGACGTGGAGAGACTGAAGCAATCTCTTCGGGCGAGCTTGACCTGAGCATCCGCTTGCCTTCGGCCGGACGCTCCCAAGCGGAACTATAGCACCAGATCGGGAACGAAATTTCTGGCCAATCGCCGGGATTTGGTGTCATGCGAACAGTCAATCGGATCGGCGTCCGATCCCAAGGATCTGTAGATAAAGGACCGGCTTCTAGCCCCGGTGCGATTTTGTGTTGGCAAAGGGACACCTGTATTCTATCAATTCGAAGTTGTGGCTGCCGCTTCGATGGGTGACGCAGCGACCCTGATYGAGGGAAGAATGAAGGCGTTTAATCAGATTGCCCGCTGGGCGCTGACTGCCTACTGGACGGGTGCAAGTATCGTCTTTCTCATCGCCGTCGCGCTTGCTGTCTTCATGAGCTGGCGCGACTACAACAACAATTTCGAAACAGCCGCAAAGAACAATCTCAATCTTGCCGGCGCGCTTGCCGAGCAGACGACGCTCACTTTCGTGAAACTCGAGGCTCTTGCCAATGCCGTCATCGAGGACCGCGCCGACCCGATCGTTCCGGTGGACCTTTTCTCCGAGGTTCTGAAAAGGCGGGCGGCGGCCGAACCCGCCGCAAAATCGATCGTCCTGGCCGATGCCAGCGGCAAGGTGTTTGCCACCAGCAACCCGGCTCATCCCGTCGGCGAGGATCTTTCCCAAACGGACACCCACCGCGCGTTGAGCATGCAAGCCGGATCACCGCGGCATCTCAGCCCGTCATACAGACTTTCTTCCGGCACCGCAGATAACCAATGGGCCTGGACGATGGACTTCGCCCAGCGGATCGATGATCTGGACGGCAATTTCGCGGGATATGTGCTGATCGAGATCGACAAGACGTTCCTCTACAGTTTCTACGTCAATCTTCCCGAGGAAAGCGGAAGGATCGTGGGGCTCGTCGGCGATGACGGCATTATCCGCATTTCGAACAACCACAACGTCATCGGGCGCAATATCCAGCCTCTTCTTCGTGGGGTTTCGGGGGGTGATATTCGCATCGCCAACTCACCGATCACAGGCATTCGGCAGATCTTCGCGTATAGCAAACCCACCGCAGCGCCGCTGCTGGCCTATGTGGGAACGCCGGTTGCGGCCGTCTATGAAGCGTGGCGCGGCCCCGCCCTCATCGTGGCCAGYGCGCTCACGGCCCTCGGCGGTGCACTTGTCGCCCTCGGCGTGATGCTCGGCAAATATATCCGCAATCAGAAATCGCTCATGCACAATCGTATCGAGATGGAGCGCGAGCAGCAGGAACGTGTGTTTCTGGAAGCAATCCTCAATACCGGAGGCGCGCTGGTGGCGGTGACCGATACCTCCGGAAAGCCCATAGTAGTCAACCCCGCCCTCCAGGAATTGTTCGGCCGCGACGAGACGGATGAGAACGGCCAGTTTCGGCTCTCGACGGTTTTGAACAGGAGCGTCGATGAAATCATCGAGCATCTGCCGCTGGAAACGAGCATTCAGGCAAAGGACCAGCATGGCCGGAGGCGCGAACTTTCATGGACCGTCACCGCCATCCGGGATGCGGGCGGCGCCGTTCGCAATCTCGTTGCTATCGGCTTCGACAACACCGAGCGGCGGGAGGCCGAGCTTGCCGTCTACCAATCCGGCAAGCTCATAACGCTCGGAGAAATGGCAACGGGACTTGCCCATGAGATCAATCAGCCGCTCGGCGCCATCGTCCTGACGCTGGATCATATCCAGGCACGGCTGCTGCGGGGCGATGCAGATACGGCCTTCATGAGAAAGCATCTCGACGCCATGACGGCTCAGGCCGAACGCGCGTCCAGGGTGATCGACCACATGCGCATTTACGGGCGCCGTAGCGACGGTAGCACCTATCCGCTAGATCCCGTGGAAGGGATCGAAGGGGCGCTTGCCATTGCCGGCCGTCAGATCGAAAACGCCGGCATCGCGCTTAGGAAGAATTATGAGGCCGGCACGCTCCGGATAACGGCGGAGATAACGGCCCTGGAGCAAATCCTGATCAACCTGCTGCTCAATGCGAGGGACGCCATCCTCGAAAGGCGCCAACACAAAGAAGACAGTCACGACTGGATCGCGATCGATCTGACCGAGATGGACGAAAGCTCCGTTTGTATTGCGGTTCGCGACAGCGGCGGAGGCATTTCCCCCGAAATCATCCACCGTGTGTTCGAGCCCTTTTTCACCACCAAGCCTGCTGGCAAAGGTACCGGCCTCGGGCTCGCCTTGAGCTATGGGATGGCCAGGAGCCTTGGCGGGCGGCTGGAAGTACGCAATGGCGCCGAGGGTGCCGAATTTCTTCTGTTCTTTTCCAAGGCCGAAAAGCCGGAGGAGGAAAGAGCAACCGAGATGACAGCGGAAAGGTGGCACTGATGGAATTCGCCGAAAAGCAGCCCGATACCCAAGTTCTCCTCGTCGACGACGAGGAGCCCTTGCTCGAAATCACCTCCTCGATATTGACCGATGCCGGGCATAGATGCCTGCTCGCCCGCAACGCATCGGAAGCGCTCCGGCAGCTAGAAAACAATGCGGCGATCACCGTGGTCGTCAGCGACATCCGGATGCCCGAGATGGACGGCATATCGCTGCTGCAGGCGATCCGTAGCCGCTTTGCCGATCGCGATTGGCTGCAGGTGCTGTTCGTAACGGGGCATGCCACGCTCGATATTGCCGTGGAGGCACTCCGGCTCGATGCCGTCGATTTCCTGCACAAGCCGATTCGCCGCGATGAGCTTCTGGAGGCGGTCGGACGCGCCATCATGCGCTCCAATGCGCAGCGCCGGAGGCAGTCGGGCCGGGAAGATTGGCCCTATTCGCTCGACAAGCTGAGCGAGGAAGTCCGCCGGCTTGGCGCATTGCTCCAGGGGGCTGATCCCAAGGGACTTGGCGCATCGGCATCGAGGGCGGAGGACCCGCCGGATCCAAAAACCGATACGCAGCGCCTGCTCACGTTGATCCGCACCCGCCAGCTGCGCGAAAAGATGTTCAACGACGAACTCTTCGCCGATCCCGTCTGGCAGATGCTGCTCTATCTCCTCGAATATCAGCTGCAGGGCGATGTCATATATCTCACCAATCTGTACATGGCCTCCGGAGTGCCGATGTCGACAGCCTCAAGGCGATTGCTGGAGCTGGAGCAGGCCGGTCTCGTCCGGCGCGTAAACGACCCGGCCGACGGGCGCCGCCAGATCGTCGCGTTGACGCCCGAGGCGATGCAGCGCCTCGTCAGCTATTTCGAGATGCTCGACAAAAAGTTGAGCGAACAGACCCCCTGACGGCTTGCTCTACGGCTCAGAACCGRCCGCCGGTCCGGAAGCCATCCCCTCCTGAAGGGGGGCGGATTGGCGGCATGCCCATGCCACCGCCCCAACTTCCGCCTCTTGGCAGCCGCAAGCCACCGCCGAAGCCACCGGGGGACCGGGGCATGCGCCGGCGGAAGCCTTCGTTCAGAGCGTCTTCGAGATTGCGGGACGAAAGGGCGCCTTTGAGAATGCCGCCGATGACGGTGCCGATCATGTCCTCATTCGTGAACTCGCCCAGGGGATCGCCATATCCCCGCTGGCGGAAGTGGCCGCGCGCGCGCTCGAGCTCTATCCGTTTCCTACCGAGTTCAGCCGTCGTCCTGCGGACGTCCTGGACCTCGGCATCGGCCTTTGCGATCGCCTGGTCGATTTTGCCGAGCTGCTGCACGATCTGCTCGTCTTCCGGTGTCGGCGTCCGGGTTGCTTCCGCATAGAGGACGCGGAGGTCCTCTCGACTCAGCCTTTCGGCCATTATCTGGACGGCCTGCCGGTAATCGGCATCCCCCGCGGCTTCGGTCTCGCCCGCCTGTTCCTCGTCCAGGGCGGTGAGATCCGCCCTTGCCTTTTCGAGCGCCGTCTCGACTTCGTCCAGCGCCCTTTCCGCAGTCTCGAGCTCCTCTTCCAGCTTCACGATGCCATCCTTCTCGAGCGCCCGGCGCTCAATGGCACTTCGCTTGGAGATTTCCTCATCGACCATTCCAGCGACGCGATCGRCATGCTCGCGCAGGCGCAGAGGGATCTCGTTGAGCATGTGGTAGTTGGCCCGCGCATTTTGATAGCCGAGCAGGCGCGCGACTTTGCCGTCGAAATATCGGGTAATGGGGCCGGCGCGGTAATTGGACGTTCCATAGCCGGCGCGCCACAGATACATGAACAGCGGGTCGTTCAGATAAGGATTGCCCTTGCTTTCCCGATCCGTCTCGGCCTGGGCGGCCTTGTCGGCGGCTGCTTGGGCCTTTACCTGAGCCTCCGCCACCCTTTGCTGCTGAGCAATCCAGGCAGGGTCCGCCTTTATGGCGGCTTCTACCTTGGCTGTGAGTTCATCGATCCGGTCGCCGGCCGCCTCCACGACCCTGGCCTTTTCGGCGCGATCCGCTTCTGCAACCGTTGCCGCGACCGTCGCCTTGGCGCGCCGGTCGGCAAGCTCCGCAAGCTTGTTGCGTCGGCGGGCGATGAGCTCCAGGGCCCTCTGCTCCGCCGCGTTCAGGTCATGCACGATCTCATCGCGGGCAAGCGCCTCGAGACGGATTTCGGCAAGCGCCTTGAAGTTATCCGCTTTCAGCGTCCGCAACCTGGCGGCTTCCTCCTCCGCAGAGCGGAGCGTTGCAACCAGCTGATCCTCTTGCGAGCGGACCCCCAGAATGGCGCGCTCAATGGAGGACAATGTTTCACGACCCGAGATCATCTGCCCTACCATTTCGTGATCGCGCCGCCCGAGACCGGCATCAGATAGCCAGGATCGAGCATGCCGCGTCGTTTTTCTCCAAGTCTGCTGTTCTGGACAATACCGTCATCCATCTTGTCCTGACGCACGGCCTCGAAGGCCGCCTGAGGCACTCTGACGCCCCATTGCGTCACATTCTCCGTGCGACCGGTTTCCTCGCTCTCGACGGGCAAGCTCAAGGTCCTTCCATCGGGGGTGACCGCCTCGACGATCAGATAGTAGTTGCGGCTCGCCTGGTTGACGTCCGGAATGYGGTAAACGCCGGTATCCGCTCCCGGACGAGAGACGATGCGCAATGTATATTCACGCAGTAGCCGCTCGCGAAGCTGGCCTAATCCTGAAACCGCCTCACGGGCAGCTGCGGCATTACCGGCAACGAGCGCGGCCTGGCCATCTGCCCGCAGCCGCTCGATCATCTCCCGGGCCTGCGGTTCCTGCGCTTCCCTCGATGCACCTTCTGCAGCCGTAGCGAGTGCCTGCGGCAAGGTCTCCGTCAGTTCGATCCGCGCAGCCTCTGCAGCCTGGCGTTCGGCGCGCCAGTTCCAGACCTGCCAGCCCACCCCGGCAATCGCGAGCAACAACACGAAACCCGCAATCTTGCCCACGGTGCGCCTGCGCACCCATAGATTTGCCAGCGTACGGCCAAAGCTCGGCGGCGGCGGTTCATAAACAAACCGGCTTTCCTTCAGCGCCCTGATGCCCTCTTCGAGGATGCGGTCGGTGACCTCAAGCCCCTGCCCCTCGTAGATTTGGCGGAGCCGCTTCTTCAGCTCGTCATCGCGCTCTTCCTGGGCCAGTTCCTTGGCGATAAGGCCTTCCTGGTGACGGAGCGTATCGACGACATCCATCGCCAGCATCAGGTCATCGAGCTTCGGCGCCGGGGCTTGGCCGCCTGGAATGCCGGGCGGCGGTTCGGCAGATTGGACGTTAGCCATCGATCAGCAGCGCATTGCCCCTTTCCGCAAGCCGCGCGATGCGCCGCTTGCCGTCCTCCACGGCTTCGCGAATCTCGTTAGAATTCTGCGTCGCGAGCTTGCGCATTTCCGCGATGATCTCGGTCGAATGTTCCTGGAAATTGACCACGGAATCAACGAGTTTCTTGACCGCGTCGGCCCTGATCGTGGGGCCGTAACCCGCCTTGATCGCCTCTTCCTGCACCTTGCCGCCGATCTCGGCGAGAACCTCGATCGACTTGGAGACCCCCTCCTTCATCTCATTGAGGGTCTGGGTGGATTCATGCAGGCCGAAGAGGCCCGTGAACGACGCCTTAAGTGCGGTCAGCACGGATTCGTTGGTCGAGAAGAAAGCCACCGACTGCTGATAGACCCGCTCCTTGGCATTGGTCGTCTGCATCAGTCGGGCCATGATGACCTCTGAGGTATTGTAGCCGATCGTCAGGTTGTCGGCCAAATCCTTGGCGATCTGATAGCGGTTTTCCTCGTTCTGCATCACCCGCAGTTTTTCGTCGCGTGCGAGCTCGAGCTTGGCGCGGCCGRCCGGATCGTTGGCGGTGAAGCTCGCGACCTGGTCGGAGGCTTTCGCCAATACGCCCTTGGCATCCTCGAGCTTGGCCTCAGCGGTCTTGAGAACCTCGAGCGCGGAGACCTCCGCCTGCTTAAGCGCGCCACGAAAGTCGCGATAGGCTTCCAGGATCACATGCTCGCGCTCGATATTCTGCTTGGTGTCCTTGGCGACCTCGAGATAGGTTTGCTTGATCTCATCGAATCGCGCCGCGACATCGCCGCGGGAAATCTTCATCCAGACATTGGTGGAACGCTCGAAAATATCGAGCTTGCCGTCGGAGATCTGGTCGACCATGCGCTTGGCATCGTCACGGATGGAATTGAAGCCCTTGGTGATCTTCTCGTAGCGCTCGCCAATCGACATCTGCGAGATCTGCTCGCGCACGACTTCGTTGAAGAAGCTCATCTGGTCGAGCGTGCGGGTGATGACGGCGATCTTGTCGGGCTCCAGATCACTGATCTTTTCCAGCAAGCCAACGATTGGCGCCTCTCCGCTCCGCTCCGGGACCAAGCCCATATCGCGAAGCGATCCCATCGCCTTCTCAAGATATTGCATCGACGTCTTCCCAACGACATCGCTCATGGCTGCATCTCCCTCGCGAGCAATAGTTGCGGTGAGCTTAGAACAAAACCCATCCCTGTAAACCGGAATCTATAGCGGCGCGCACGCTTTTCCATAGGCGTGGCAGAGGCTTGCTTTCCGCATCTTTAATGGGGTGCGGACACCCACGGCGATCCGGAAATGCAACCGCACTGCCGCAGCCAATCCGTAGAAGAGTGATATGAAGGCGTCGTGACAATCGTATCGACGGATGCCGTGCCTTGCATCCGTCCACTCGAAATCAGCCGAGTTCCAGAGTGGAGACCGCAAAAACGCCTGCCATTGGCACCATGGGCGCCGGGCCGCGATACATGCGGGCGGTCGCGAACCCCTTTGAAAAGCCGTTGGCCTCCAGGATTTCGGCAAACTGCGTCTGCATGGCCGGCACGTCGATATGCATGGTGCGGCCTTCGGCCCGCGCCGCACAGGCTTTCAGCAGGCACTGCGCATCGACCGTCGTATCCGCAAACAGCGGGCCGATCTTGAAGCCGTCATGACATTTCCGGCAGACCGCATATCCATGCACGACACCGTCGCGGACCGTTGCCATGGCAAGTCTCGGCGGCTTCAGCCATTGCGCAAGAAAGCCGCTTCTCTCAGCGGGGAAGAAGTGCCGGTCATAATCGGCGATACTGGCGGCCATATCCGGCGAAACCGCGACCACGTCGCTGTTTGCCACCCCTGTCACGCTGCCGCTCCAGCGAAACGTCTCGTAATGCGGCTCGAACCCCATGCTCTGATAATTCGCCCGCTGTTCGCGAACGCCGTCGAGGCCGATCGTCCGGCCTTCGAGATGTACCATCGCGGCATCCCAGACACGCCGGCCATAGCCTCTGCCCCGATAGGGTGGATGGGCGATGTAGAGCCCGATGAAGCCGAAGTCATGGCCATATCTTACAGCCGATATGCCCGCCGCCATTTGGCCGTCGACGAAGCAGCCGATAAAGCCCTGGGGATCGGCCGCGTGAAAGGCAGCGGCGTCGGCGAGGCCGGGATTCCAGCCCTCGATGCGAGCCCAATCCATCAAGGTTTCCGTTTCGGAAAGGGTGAGCGACCGAATGGTTGGAGCAGTCGTCATCATCGGCCGAGTCTCCGGGGCTCGAAATCCTCGAGCAGGCCTTTGTAGGATTTCGAGACGGGCGAAGCATAGGCGCCGCCTTTCGCCGTGGAAAGCCCAAGAGCCACCAGCGCCTCGGCCTGCTTGACGGCGGCCGCCACGCCGTCGACAACCGGCACCCCGAACTCCGCTCTGAGCTCGATAGCGAGATCAGCCATTCCGGCGCAGCCGAGCACGATAGCCTCGGCGTTATCTTCCTCAAGGGCTGCCGCAATTTCGCTACACAGGCGGCCACGAGCATTGGAAGTCGGATCTTCCAGCGACAGCACCGGAATATCGGCGGCGCGTACCTTTGCGCGGGAAGACATGCCATAGCGGTATACCAGCGCCTCCACCGGCAGGCGGGAGCGCTCCATCGTCGTCACCACTGTAAAACGCTGCGCGATGAAGGCGGAGGTGGCGAGCGCAGCCTCGCATATGCCGACCACCGGGATATGCGCAAGCGCGCGGGCGGCATCGAGACCCGTATCATCGAAGCAGGCGATAACGGCGGCATCGGCACCCTCCCGCTCGCCCCTGGCGATTTCCATGAGAAGACCCGGCAAAGCCAGGGCTTCGTCGTAATAGCCTTCGATCGAAGCGGGCCCCATGGACGAGGTTACGGCCAGGATTTCCGTCCCGGCATTGGCAACCTGACGGGCGGACCCCGCGATCTTGGCCGTCATGCTGGCGGTGGTATTCGGATTGACGACGAGGATGCGCATGGGTTTCATGTCCGCGTCCGACGCCGGTTGAGATGAACGATGAGCCCCAACGTGCCGGCGATGACCAGGAAGGAGAAGAGCGTCGTCACCGTACCCAGCGCGTAGAGTACCGGTGTCGTAACGTTGGTGGTCATGCCGTAGATTTCGAGCGGCAAGGTATTGAAGGTGCCGGCCGTCATCAGCGTGCGGGCAAACTCGTCATAAGAAAGCGTGAAGCCGAACAGGCCGACTCCGATGAGGCTCGGCGCGATCATCGGCAGCACGACATGGCGGAAGGTCTGCCATGAGTTAGCACCGAGGTCGCGGGCGGCTTCCTCGTAGGCGGGCGAAAAGCGATTGAAGACGGCGAACATGATGAGCACGCCGAAGGGTAGCGTCCAGGTGAGATGCGCGCCGAAGGCCGAGGTGTACCAGGAGGGCTGGAGGCCGAGCTGCTGGAAGAGCACGCCAATGCCGAGCGAAATGATGATCGACGGCACGACGAGGCTTGCAACCGTCAAGTAGAAGAGCGCGGTGGAACCCATGAAGCGACGGCGGAAGGCGAGGCCGGCGAGCAGCGACACGATTACAGTGACGGCCATCACCATGAGGCCGAGCGCCAGCGAGCGGCGGAAGGAACCTCCGAAATCGCCGACCGCCTGGGTTTCGAGGAGGTTGGCGAACCAATGCAGCGAGGTGCCGCTCAAGGGGAAGGTCAATCCGCCATTCGGCCCCTGGAAGGAAAGGATGAGGATCGCCGACAGGGGTCCGTAGAGGAAAAACACGAAACCGGCGAAGAAGATGGCGAGGAGGTAGAATTCCCTGGAACGTTTCTCGCGATACATGGATCAAAGCTCCTTGCGGATATCGACGATGCGCAGGATCCCCGCAACCATCAAAAGGACGAGGACGAGAAGCACCACGGCATTGGCCGCAGCCGCTGGATATTGGAGGAGCGACATCTGGTTTCTCATCATCAGCGCGACGGAGGCGCTCTGCCCGCCCGACATCACCTGTGCGGTGGAGAAATCGGCCATCACCAGCGTCACGACGAAGATCGTGCCGATCGCCATGCCGGGTTTGGCAAGCGGAATGATGACGTTGGCGAGGACCTGCCAGCCACTGGCGCCGGCATCGCGCRCTGCCTCTATCAAAGAGTGATCGATACGCATCAGCGTGTTGAAGATCGGCGTCWCCATGAACAGCGCATAGAGATGCACCATGGCCAGCACGACCGCGAAATCGGAATAGAGCAGCCATTCGATCGGCTGCTGGACGATCCCCGCATCCCTGAGCGTCGTATTGATCAGGCCGTTGCGTCCGAGAACCGGAATCCAGGAAATCATGCGGATGATATTGGACGTCAGGAAAGGCACGGTACAGACGAGGAAGAGCACCATCTGCATGGCCGGGGTACGGATGTGGAAGGCGAGGAAATAGGCGACCCAGAAGCCGACGAACAGCGTGATCGCCCATACGAGCAGGGCGAATTTCAGCGTGTTGAGATAGATTTTCCAGGTGACCCAGGAGCCCAGCGTCTCGGCATAGTTGAAGGTCACGAAATCCGGATACATCCGGGCAAAATCGTAATCCCAGAAACTGACGACCGCGATCATCAGGATGGGCACGAGCAGGAAGGCGCCGAGGATGGCTGCCAGCGGCGCCGCCTGGAGGTAAGAGACCAGCGCCGGCGGCAAGCGGAGGCTTTTCGCTCCCGCCGTACTTTCGAACTTTTCCGTTTCCGAGGACGTCACCGTCGCCATTGTATCCTCCTTCTCCGGAAGGGATCGAAGTGGTCGGCATAGCTCCCTCCCCCTATAGAGGGGAGGGTTGGGCTGATGAATGCCTTAAGCCGCAATGAACTCGTTCCAGCGGCGGACCATGTAGCGGTCCTCGTCCATTACCGAATTCCAGCAGGCGACTTTGCCCATGCGCTCCTCGAAGGATCCGCCATCGCGCACCGCGCCTGCCTTTTCCATGACCTTGCCGTCGGGCGCGAGGATATCGCCCTGGGCGGGCTTGCCCTCGACCCAGAACCCCCATTCGTCGGCGCTCATGTGCTGTTTTGCAGTTTCCATCGCCGCCGAATAATAGCCCTGACGATTCAGATAGGCGCCGACCCAGCCGGAGAGATACCAGTTGATATATTCATAGGCTGCATCGAGCTGGGCACCTTTGAGATGCGCGGCAAGTCCGAGCCCGCCGCCCCAGGCGCGGTAGCCTTCCTTGAGCGGCTGGTAGACGCAGGGGATGCCCTTGGAGCGGACGGCTGCGACGGCAGGCGACCACATGGATTGGATAACCACTTCCCCGGAAGCCATCAGGTTGACGCTCTCGTCGAACGATTTCCAGAAAGCGCGGAACTGGCCCTCCTGCTTGGCCTTGATGAGGAAATCGATCGTCTTGTCGATCTCATCGGTGGTCATGTTGCCCTTGTCGGCATATTTGAGCTCGCCCATCGCCTCCATGATCATGGCCGCATCCATGATACCGATCGAGGGGATGTTGAGGATCGAGGTCTTGCCCTTATAGGCCGGGTCCATGAGGTCCGCCCAGGTGGTGATCTGACGGCCGACGAGGTCCGGGCGGATGCCGAGCGTATCGGCATTGTAGATGGTCGGCACCATCGTCATCCACTCGGTCGGTTCCGTGGCGAAGGACTTTGCATCCTGGCTTTCGACAAAGCCGACGGTGTGAGGGGCGGTACCCTGGGCGACGACGCTCTCCGGCGCCAGCTTGCCGTTGATGAAGAGAGGCACGATCTTGTCGAAATATTTCAGCTTCTTGACGTCCATCGGCTGCAGGACGCCCGCAGGATAGACCTTCTTGGCAATCCAGTATTCGACATCGGCGATATCGTAGGAATTCGGCTGCGTAACGGCTCTTTGCGCGGCGGCGTCGGAATCCGTCGCCGCCATCTCAAGCGTGATGCCGAGGTCTTCCTTGCACTTTTGTGCGATCGCATTCAGGTTCGAAACGCCGGTGCCGAACTGGCGCAAAGTGATCGGATTTTGCGCCCAGATGGTGGGGAATCCGGTGATCACGCCGGAGCCGGCGGCAAGACCTGCCGCCGCCGACGCCGTCTTCAGGAGCGAGCGGCGGGAAATTCCCTTTGCCTTTTTCTTTGCTGTATCGGTCATTGCTGTTCTCCTCTGTTGGATTTTTATTGCGATGTCAGTGATGCTTCGGGCTGCCGAGAACGATGGCGTCCGCGCGTTCCCAGGCGAGCGGGATCGCCTCGCCGACCTTCACGGGGTTGGCGAAATAGTCCGTGTCGCTGAGGATGACGGTGAAATCCGCAATCCCGGCGCCGTTTGCCGACAGTTTCACCGAAGAGCCGCGATATTCGATATTGGTGACGGAGCCGACGAAGCCGAGGCCCGGCTCCGCCGGTTGGCCGATCCGCACATGATCGGTGCGAATGGCAATGTCGGCGGTATCGCGTGGGGTTTCTGGTCCCGCATCGGCGAGGAATTCTCCGCCCGCCGGAACTCCTATGAGAAGACGACCGGCCTGATTTTCCATCACCCGGCCGGAGATCACGTTATGATCACCCATGAAGCGGGCCACGAAAGGTGTCGCCGGGCGTTCGAACACCGTGCGCGGATGGGCAGCCTGCTCGATACGGCCTTCGTTC
Organism: Rhizobium sp. LCM 4573; assembly: GCF_001854865.1. Lineage (GTDB taxonomy): Bacteria > Pseudomonadota > Alphaproteobacteria > Rhizobiales > Rhizobiaceae > Neorhizobium. The sequence goes on from NZ_MDDW01000026.1 coordinate 253,535, forward strand.
ATCACCACGATCAGGTCGGCGAGCGCCATGGCCTCCTCCTGGCTGTGCGTCACATGCACGAATGTGATGCCAAGCGAGGTTTGCAGCTTCTTGAGCTCCGCTCGCATACGGATCTTGAGAAAAGGGTCGAGCGCCGAAAGCGGCTCGTCGAGCAGTAGCGCTTCTGGATCGGTGATGAGCGCACGGGCAAGTGCCACGCGCTGTTGCTGGCCTCCCGAAAGCTGGGCGGGGCGACGGCTCGCATAGGCCTCAAGCTGCATCAGGCGCAACATGTCGAGCGCCTTGGCACGGCGCTGGTCCTTGTCGACGCCCTTCATCTTGAGGCTGAAGGCGACGTTGTCGATCAGGTCGAGATGAGGAAACAGGGCGTAAGATTGGAACATCATGGCCGTGCCGCGCCTGGCCGGCGGCAGATCGGTCACCACGATGTTTCCGAGCCGGATATCACCGCTCGATATCGTTTCGTGGCCGGCGATCATGCGCAGCGTCGAGGTCTTGCCGCAGCCGGAAGGACCGAGCAGGCAGCAATAACTGCCTGCCGGAATCTTCAGGCTTATGGACTGCACGGCCGTCGTGGAACCATAGATTTTTGAGACAGAGGCGATATCGATTTCGGCTGCTTTACTCATCCATACGCTCCTTTGCGTCGATTATTGCGATGCATGGAGCGTGCCAAATCCCTCAAGCCTTTGAAGAAGCGGTTACTTTCTGAATTGAGAGTGCAGCAAGGGATCCGGCGGTTTGCGCAATGCGCAAAAAACAAGCGTCTGTCTGCGATCCCCTGGGGAAATTGTATGCAATTATCCTCTGTATCGCCGACAAAAGCCGCTTGGTTTTGAAACGCCACCGCGATACAAACGCTGAGACAGCGGACCTGAACATGAATATCGGCGAAAAAATCGTTCTCACCGAAGCAGCCCCCGAGGACCGGTCGGCTGCGATCCGGGAAGCCCTGCGTGACGCGATCATCGACCGGCGGCTTGCGCCGGGCACCAAGCTTTCGGAAGCGGAAGTCGGCTCCCTGTTCGACGTCAGCAGAACGGTCGCTCGCGCAGCACTCCAGATGCTCGCTTTCGAGGGATTGGTGACGATCGAAAGGAACCGCGGCGCCTTCGTCTCGAACCCGTCTCCGGAAGAAGCCCGTCAGATATTCGCCTCACGACGCCTTCTCGAGCCAGGCATCATCGCCGCGGCGGTGGAGCGCATCACCGCAGGGCATATCGCGCAGTTCCGCCGGTTGCTGGATGAAGAAGCGCATTACATGAACGAGCGCGGCCCTGCCGCGCGGCGGGCCGAGATCAAGGCATCCGGCGAGTTTCATCTGATGCTGGCCGCTCTTTCGGGCAACGCGATCCTTGAGCGTTTCATGGACGAGCTGGTCGCCAGATCTTCTCTGGTGATCGCCATTTATGGACGTTCCGGCATTTCAAGCTGCGGCCATGGCGAGCACGCTGCCATCGTCGAAGCGTTGGAGCAGCGCGATGTGGCGCGCACGAGCGAACTCATGCTCCACCACATCGATCATATCGAAGCCGATCTCGACCTTCGCCTCCGGGAAGGCATGGCATTGCGCAACGCTTTAGGCTTCTAGCGAGCGCCGCAGCCGATTCAATCGACGACGACGGCGATCACCGACACGCAATCACCAGCCTTCACCAGGCCCGGAAAGTGCCGTGCGCAGAGAATGCCGTCCATCTTAGCGCGTATTTCGTGCGGAGCCACCCCTGTTCGTCCCGTCGGATAAATGCGCGCGACGACAGCGTTCCTGGTTACCCGGTCGCCGAGGTCGAAGAGGGGCTCGATCAAGCCGTTCTCCTCCGCAAAGGAGAAGCAATCGCCATCGGGCATGTCGAGCCAGGTCGTAAAGCCCGTCTCGGCAGTCCCCGCGACGATGCCGGCATGGCGCAGCAGGTTCATGACGCCGCGCTTGGCGATGCCAGCGCTTTTCGCCGTGGCCGTCCCCCCGCCGCCGAGTTCGGTGGTGATGAAGACCTTGCCCATCTCCTCGGCCGCGGTGTCGTACATGCCGACCGCGTCTATTTCGAGCATCTTCATCGAATAGGGCGCGGAAAACGCCTTCACCAGTTCGAAGGCACGAGCCTCCTGCTCCTTGTCCGGCAAAATGTGCGCGGCACAGAAAGGCAGGAAATCCAGCGTTTTGCCGCCGGAATGGAAATCCAGCACGATATCGGCGCGCGGCAGCAGCTCGCGCTGGAAGTAATCGGCGATCTTCTGCGTCACCGTTCCGTCCGGGCGACCCGGAAAGCTTCGGTTCAGGTTGCCCTTGTCGATGGGCGAGGTGCGCGTGCCGGCAAGGAAGGCCGGGTAATTCATCGCCGGCACGATGATGACCGTGCCGTTGACATCTTCCGCCCCGAGGCTGCGGGCGAGATCGAAGAGCGCGATCGGCCCTTCGTATTCGTCGCCGTGATTGCCGCCCGTCAGGAGCGCCGTCGGTCCCTTTCCGTTGCGGACGACGGTGATGGGTATCATCACCGATCCCCATGCGGAATCGTCGCGGCTATAGGGCAGCCGCAGGAAGCCGTGCTGCACCCCCTCGGCATCCAGATCCACCGTCGGGCTGATCGGCRACGGCCRCAAAGCCAATTCGCTCATCGCTCAATCCTTGACCATCAGCTTGCGGGGCACGTTCGCCAGGCATTCGACACCCGTATCGGTAATGAGAATGCTTTCGGTGGTCTCGAAGCCCATGTCTTCCAGCCAGAGGCCGGTCATGAAGTGGAAGGTCATGCCGGGCTTCAATTCCGTGCGGTCGCCTGGCCGCAGGCTCATGGTCCGCTCGCCCCAATCCGGCGGATAGGAAAGGCCGATCGGATAGCCGGTACGGTTGTCCTTGACGATCCCGTATTTCTTCAGCACGCCGAAGAATGCGTTGGCGATGTCCTCGCAGGTATTGCCGGGCTTTGCGACTGCGAGACCGGCCTCCATGCCCTCAAGCGTCGCCTTTTCCGCGTCCAGGAAGGCTTGCGTCGGCTTGCCGAGGAAGACGGTGCGCGACAGCGGCACGTGATAGCGATTGTAGCAGCCGGCGATCTCGAAGAAGGTGCCCTCGCCCCTCTTCATCGGCCGGTCGTCCCAGGTCAGATGCGGCGCGGAGGCTTCCACACCTGAGGGCAAAAGCGGCACGATCGCCGGATAATCACCGCCGATACCGTCGACGCCGCGCGTGCCGGCATCGTAGATTTCGGCGACCAGGTCGCATTTGCGCATGCCCACCTCGATCTTGTCGAAGATGCGCTGATGCATGGCTTCGACGATGCGGGCGGCATTGCGCATATACTTGATCTCGGTCTCGCTTTTCACAGCGCGCTGCCAGTTGACGAGCGCGGTCGCATCGATGAAGCGCGCATTCGGCAGATGCTTCGTGAGCGAAGCGAAGGCGGCGGCCGAGAACCAGTAATTGTCCATCTCCACGCCGATCGTCAGCTTATCGAGGCCGCGTTCGGCAAGCTTGGCCGACAGGTAGTCCATCGGGTGGCGCTCGGTCGACTGCACATAGTGATCCGGATAGCCGATAATGTTCTCATGTTTCAGATAAGCGGTGAGCTTGGCGCCATTAGCGTCCTGACCGCGGCCGAACCAGATCGGCTCGCCGGACGGCGGCACGATGACCGCCTGATGCACGTAGAAGGACCAGCCGTCATAGCCCGTCAGCCAGGCCATGTTGGAGGGATCGCTGACGATCAAGAGGTCGACCCCCTTCGCTTCCATGGCGCGCCGTGTCTTTTCCAACCGCGCGGCGTATTCGCCGAGCGAGAATTTCAGATTGGGCTGGTTCATGTTTTTTCCCTTCTCCTCCGGCGTCCCAGGCCGGTTCAGCTTTCAAATGCGGCACCCACGCCTGCGGCGGTTGCCCGCGCGAAAGCGAGCGTGGCGATGGCGGTATCCTGGATGCCCGTTCCGGTGAGATCGGCGAGCGTGATCTGGCCGGCGCTTTGGCGGCCGGCGCTACGGCCGGCGACCACCTGGCCAAGCTCCGGGTATGGCGCATCGGCGACGACAAGCCCCGCCTCGATCGCGTGGTGAAGCTCACCAAGTCGTCGGGTCTGCGTCAGGCGATCGGCGACATAGACATCCGCCTTGACGATGGCCGCCGGATCGATCTCGTTCTTTTGCTCGGCATCCGAGCCCATTGCAGTCACGTGCAGGCCAGGCCGAAGCCATTCGGCTTTCAGGATCGGCGTTTCGGAAGGCGTGGTGGTAACGACGATATCGGCACCGCCCATCGCAGTTTGGGGATCAGCCTCAGCCCGAACCGGAAAACCAAGCCGCGCGGTCAGCTCGGCTGCAGCCGTCTGAGCCTTACCGAACTCGCGGGCCCATATCCGCGCCTCGCGAATCGGCCTGACTAGCGTCAGCGCCTGAAGTTGCAGGCGCGCCTGCATGCCCGCGCCGAAGACCGCCGCGACGGCGCAATCCGGGCGCGAAAGATGTTTTGCCGCCACCGCGCCGGCAGCTGCCGTACGAACGTCGGTCAGATAGCCGTTGTCGAGCAGCAGGGCCTGCACCAGACCGGTTCGCGTCGACAGCAGCACCATCATGCCGTTCGTGCTCGGCAGGCCGATCTTCGGATTGTCGAAGAAGCCGGGGCTGATCTTGATCGCAAAGCCTTCGAGGCCCGGCACATAGGCTGTCTTCACATCCACCTCGCCGCGATGCTCGGGAATGTCGAGACGCAGGATCGGCGGCATGGCGACCGGCTTGGTCGCAAGTGCGTGGAACGCGTCCTCGACGCAGGCGACCGCCTCGCGATCGAGCGGAACCAGTTCGCGCAGGTCCTTTTCGGTGAGAATGACCATCCGGCTCATGCGGCATCCTTTCCGTAGATGGCATCGCCGTTAATCACCCGCCGATGCTGATCCATATCGACATTGCGGCCGGAAAGGATGGTGACCACCGGGCCGCGGCTACCGACCTTGCCGGCCAGGAGTGCGGCGATGCCGACGGCGGCAGCCCCCTCGACCACCTCACGCTCGACCGCATAGGCATGCCGTATGCCGGCGGCGATTTCCGCTTCCGATAGCAGGATAACGTCGTCGAGAAGATCGCGGCACATGGCAAAGGTAACGCGATTGTCGAGACCGATGCCGCCGCCGAGCGAATCCGCAAGGCTCGGCAGTTCCTCGACCTGCACCGGCTTGCCGGCGCTGAGGCTCGCCTTCATCGCCGCCCCGCGTTCCATCGTCAGGCCGATCACCCGCACCGATGGCTTCAATTCCTTGATCGCGGCCGCGACACCGGCGGCCAGTCCCCCGCCGGACAGAGGAACGAGAACGGTTTCGACGCCAGGAAGTTGATCGAACAGTTCGAGACCAAGCGTGCCCTGCCCCGCGACGACCGCCGGATGGTCGAAGGGCGGCACCATCACCGATCCTTCCTCAGCCACCAGCCTGTCCACTTCTTCCTGAGCCTCGTCCTGGGAGCGGCCGACGATGCGGACATTGGCGCCCAGACGGCGGATTTCCAAAACCTTGTTATCCGGCACGAGCGAGGACATGCAGATGGTCGCGACCGAGCCTTCCGCTTTTGCCGCAAATGCCAGAGCGCGGCCGTGATTGCCTGTAGAAGCGGCAACCACACCCCGTTTTCGTTCCTCCGCAGTCAGCGAAAGAACCGCATTTGTGGCACCGCGGAGTTTGAAGCTGCCGGTCGTCTGGTGGTGTTCCAACTTCAGATGAACCGGAACACCGGCAATTTCACTGAGCGCGGCCGATTCCACCATCGGCGTTTTCAACACGCGCTCACCGATGCGGGCGGCGGCGGCACGGATATCGTCAAGTCTGACCGGCAGGTTTCCCGCAATCATGGCATCAGCCTTCCGGATAGGGTCTGGTCATCAGCGTCCCCAGTTCAGGACGCGATGCCGTTTCGCCGCAAAGCTGCAGGCAGGCCCAGGCAGTCGCGAGATTGCTGCTGATCATTGGTCTGCCGATTTCCGCCTCGACCCGCGCCGCCACCTGGGCCGCGCGAACCGCGGTGCAGGAAATGAAAAGCGCATCGGATTGAGGCGCCATCGCCTTGCGGGCAAGCGAGACGATCTCGTCGGGCGCGATGCGCGCCATTTCGCGGTCATCCTCGAAACCGAGGCATGTGAACCGGTCGATCGTGAAGCCAAGGCGCGCGAAATAATCGGCCATCGGCCGGCTCGTCTCGACCGTATAGGGCGTCAGGATCGAAATGCGCTTGGCACCCACGGCCTTAAGCCCTTTGACAGCCGCGGCTGTCGGCGTCACCACGGGAACGCCGGGCTTTGCCGCACGGATCGCCTGCTCGATCCTCTCGTCACCAATCACCACGGAGGCGGAGGTGCAGGAATACATGACCGCATCCAGCGTCTCATCCGGCAGGATGAGCGAGGCACCCTCGGTCAACACCGGCTGCATCTTCATCAGGTTTTCGGGCGTCGTCGGATTGGCGTAAGGAATGCGGCTCACATAAATGCCGATACGTTCGCCGGCGACCATGCGCTGGAAGTCAACCTCAGTCGTATGGTCGGTCGCCAGAATGACGAGCCCGATCCGCTTTCGAAGCGGCCGGTCGTCGAGGCGAGGCTGGTGCGCGGCAAGATGTATGTCAATGGAAGTCATGTCAGTCGTCCATCCGGGCGTAGCGTTCCTCGAGCCAGCGCAGTCCGACGACCGAAACCAGGCTGACGGCGAGGAAGAAGACGCCAACCAGCGTCATCGGCTCGATATAGCGGTAATTGCTGTTGGCTATGCTCTTTGCCTGGTTCATCAGCTCCAGCACGGTGATGGCCGAAAGCAGCGGCGTTTCCTTGAACATCGCGATGAAGTAGTTGGCGAGCGCCGGGATCATCGGCGGCACCGCCTGCGGCAGCACGACGTGTATCCAGGCCTGCCGTGTGGTGAGATTGGCCGCCTTGGCCGCCTCCCACTGGCCGCGCGGCACGTTCTCGATACCGGCGCGGTAAACCTCCGCGGTATAGGTTGCGTAGTGCAGTCCGATGCCGATGACGCCTGCCACCAATGGCGGCAGTCTTATGCCGATGTCCGGCAGCACGTAGAAGATGAAATAGAGCTGCACCAGAAGCGGCGTTCCGCGGATGAATTCGCAGATGAAGCCCACCGTGCGCGAAATCGCGGTAACCGGCGAACGCCGGGCGATCGCGATGGCGAGGCCCAGCACCGCAGCCACCGCCGCACCGAGAACGGTGGCCAGAATGGTGATCTTGAACCCTTCGAGGAGGGTCGGCATGATCTGCCAGACGAATTCCCAGTCCCATTCCATCGTCAGGTCCTCACGCCATCGAGGCTGCGGCTCATGCGCCGCTCCAGCCAGCGCATCCCAATCGAGATCGCCCAAGCCATTGCGAAATAGAGGATGAGGATCGTCGTGAACGGGATGAGCGTATTGCCGGTCTGGGCGCGTACGACCTGCGCCTGAAACGTCAGGTCCGTCAGCGAAATGAGCGACACGACAGCCGTTCCTTTCAGAAGCTCGATGGCATTGTTACAAAAGGTCGGCAGCATCAGAGGAAGCGCCTGGGGAAGAATGACATGGCGCATACGCTGATAGCGGGAGAGGTTGAGCGCCACGCATGCTTCCGTCTGCTCACGCCCCACCGCCTTGACCGCCCCGCGCACCACCTCGGCTGCATAGGCCCCGACATTGAGGCCGAGCGCCAGCACGCCCGCCTGCAGCGGCGTCAAAGTGAGCCCCGCAAACGGCAGCACGAAATAGACCCAGAAGAGCTGCACGAAGATCGAGGTGCCACGGAAGAATTCGATGTAGGTAGTGGCAAGCGCCCGCACGACGAAGAAGCGCGACAGGCGCCCAAGTCCGGCGAGGAAAGCCATCACCAATGCGAGAGCCGACCCCATGACGGTCAACTGCAGCGTCACCAGCGCGCCTTCCAGGATCAGCGTCAAATAGCCTGACCAGTCGATCATCGGGTCCGAATTCCTAGCCTTCTGATGGGATCGCTCTCATCCGCCTACCGGAACCTTTCCCCGCTCACGGGGAAGGTCGATGGCAACATCGCTGGGGACATCCAGCCTTCCCTCTCCCCGTTTGTGAAGAGAGGGACAGGGTGAGAGACAACTTACTGCGCCGCTGCGCACTGCTTCTCGCGATTGGTCGATATCGCAGCAGCAGCCGAGAAGCCGTAAGGCTCAACGATCTTGGCGAACTCGCCCGATTCCTTCAGCTTCTTCAGTTCGACGTCGAAGGCATCGCGAAGCGCCACGTCCTGCTTGCGGAAGGCCGCGCCGTCGCAATAGACCGGAGCACCCTGGACCGGAGCCACGACCTCGAGGTTCGGGTCGTTCGCCTTGCTCATCAGATCGTGGATCGAGAGGACCGGCAGCGAATAGACGTCGATGCGGCCGTCCTGCAGCATCTTGATGCCGCTCTGGCCATCCGGCACGACGATGACGCGATCGCGCGGAACGCCGGCTTCAAGCGCGAGCTTTTCTTCCGTGCCGCCGCCCGGAGCGCCGATCCTGGCGTTCGGGTTGTCGGCGATGTCCTTATAGCTTGCGAACTTCATCGGATTGCCCTTCTTGACGGCGAAGGCTTCGGCGTCGCAGAGGACCGGCTCGGAATAGGCGACCGCATTGCAGCGTTCCGGCTTCATGAAGAGGCCGGCGGTGATGACGTCGTGACGGCCGGCCTGCAGACCGGGGATCATCGCGCCGTATTCCGAGATCGATGCCACGACGTCCTTGACGCCGAGGCGCTCGAAAATGACGCGGGCCACATCCGGAGCAGCACCTGAAACCTTGCCGTCGGCGCCGACAGCGGTATAGGGCGGTTCGTTGGCGATAGCGATCCGGGCGAACCCCTGCTCCTTTAGTTCCTCCAGATCCGCGGCGGATGCTGACATGCCGCCCGCGACAGACATAAGCGCCGCAAGGCTTGCGGCTGCGAGAAATCCTGTTTTCATGGTTCCCAATTCTCCTCTGGTTTTTTCCCGTTTATTTGTTTGGGCGATGTCGCCGCATCGCGGTCAGACGCGGTGCCCCGCCGCTATGATCTTGCGCAGGAAGGTCTGCGTGCGCTCCTGCCTGGGATTGCGGAAAATCTCTTGCGGTCTGCCCTCCTCGACGATCTTGCCGCGATCGAAGAACAGCACGCGGTCGGCGAAATCGCTGGCAAAACCCATCTCGTGGGTGACGAGCAGCATGGTCATATCCGTCTCGGCGGCAAGCCGCTTCATGACGTTCAAGACCTCCTCCACCAGCTCAGGATCGAGCGCCGAGGTCACTTCGTCGAACAGCATGATCTTGGGAGACAGCGCCAATGCACGGGCGATTGCGACGCGCTGCTTCTGGCCGCCGGAAAGCTGGGCCGGCACGGACTTGGCCTTGTCGGCCATGCCGACCATGTCGAGAAGCTCCATCGCCCGTTTTTCGGCATCGGCCTTTTTCACGCCCTGCGTCAGGATCGGCGCCAGCGTCACGTTGTCGAGCACGCATTTGTGCGGAAACAGATTGAAGTGCTGGAAGACCATGCCGATCTTCTTGCGCATGCGGTGCAGGTGAGCTTCGTCAGCCGGCGCCAGGTCGGCGCCCTTCTTCATATGATAGAGCTGCTCGCCGTCGACCTCGATATGGCCGCCGCTGATCGTTTCCAGCGTCATCAAAATACGCAGGATCGTCGTCTTGCCCGAACCCGAGGGACCGATCAGCGCCAGCTTCTCGCCGGGCATGACATCCATCGACAGGCCGTCGAGGACGGTCAGCGGACCGTATCTCTTCACGATGTTGTCGATGCGGATAATGGGCGACGCCATTCATGTCTCTCCCTGTTGAGACAAGCAATGGTCTAACGATGACGGCGCCAGGAAATCATGTCAATTCGGAAAATAATATCATGACAATATTTGTAAGCCTGCCCATTCGGCAGGCGTTTGCCTCAAATCGCAAGCAGCAATGCCTCGGGATTTCCCTGTGCAAGCGAAGCGACAACACCGAGCCCGGTTCTCAGATCGGCTTCGGTCGTGGAGCCGAGCGAAATACGGACGGCCGAGGCCCCAGCCTGGCCGGCGGTGCGGAAGGAGGTTCCCGGCGCGATGGCAACGCCGCGCAGCCTTGCCTGCGACACAAAACCTTCCTCGGTGTGCGGATCGGCAAGCGGCAACCAGACATGCAGGCTTTGGGGATGTGAATAGTAGCGCAGCCCTGCAAGTGTTTCCTGAGCAATGGCGTGGCGGCTGGCCAGAGCCCGGCGCTGCCATTCGACCAGCGCCGTGGCGGTACCGTCGCTCACCCAGTGCGTGGCGATCTCGGCGATCGCCGGGGTCGCCATCCAGTTCGACACCAGATGTCGGTTGGCGACGGCTGCCACATAGCGGTCCGGCGCTACGAGGTAGCCGATGCGCAGGCCGGGAACAGTAATTTTGGTGAAGCTGGTGATATAGAGCGTGCGTTCCGGCGCATACGCCGCCAGCGGCGGCGACCGGTCGATGACCAAGGGGCCGAGAATATCGTTCTCGATGATTGCGATGTCGTGTTTCCTGGCGACTTCGGCAAGTGCCACGCGGCGATCCGCGCTCATCAAGGTTGCTCTCGGATTGATCACCGAGGGCTGGAGGAAAACTGCCCGGATCGGGCTTGTGCGGCAAGCCTCATCCAGCGCCTCGGGGATCATACCCTCGTCGTCGATCGGCAGGCCTTCAAGGTGGATGCCCAGGTAGGTGGAAAGCGGCACGAGCGTATGATGGCTGATGGCCTCGGCCGCAACGATCGATCCGGGCGGGGCGACGCTCATCAAAGCCACCGTCATGCCGGAGGTCGCGCCATTGGTGAGGCTGACATTGAGCGGCGAAACCTGCAGCCCGCAATGGGAGAGCCACTCGGCGCCGATTGCCCTGTGACGCGGAAACACCATGTTCGGCCGGAAGGACAGGGCCGAACTCGGCGGCAGGTTCTCCGAAAGCCAGCTGAAGGCCTCGCGCATCTTCTCCAGATGAAAATGTTCGCAGACGGGCTTCAGGATCGAGAGGTCGATGACCTCGCCCAGCCTTTCGGGGAGATAGGGTGGCTCCGGCTCGCGCGGGCGCGTCTGCACAAAGCTGCCTCGGCCGATCTCCCCTGAAATCAGCCCCCGGCGGATGAGATCGTCATAGGCACGACTGACCGTCTGGACCGAAAGATCGAGATCGTCGGCCATTCGACGATGCGTCGGCAGTTTCGTCCCATTGGCGAGCTTGCCGTCCTGGATCGCACGCGCGATCTGCTCGGCGAGCGAAAGATAGGCCGGGCGGCGGAGCTGGGATGGATCGGGGCGCCAACTTGTCATGATCTCGACTGTGCTTAAAATCAGTTCAATTGACAATGGCAAAACGAGTTTTCATTGTCGTTCTCAACAAAGCACGACAAGGCACCCGATGAAGCTCGACGCTATCGATCTGAAAATCCTGGAGGCGGTCCAGAGCGACGGCCGCATCACCAAGCTGGCGCTCGCCGACAAGGTCGGGCTGTCGCCGACACCCTGCTGGATGCGCCTGCGCAAACTGGAAAAAGCCGGCATCGTCGCGGGCTATCATGCGCGTCTTTCGCCGCGGAAGATCGCGCCGATCGCCAGCGTCATGGTGGAGATCACGCTCGCCAACCATCGCCAGGGTGATTTCGAGCGGTTTGAGCGCACCGTGGCCGCCATTCCCGAGATTACCGCATGCTGGTCGGTCGGCGGCGGCGTCGACTATATCGCCAAAGTCGTGACCGTCGACATTGACGCCTATCAGCGCCTGATCGACGGACTTTTGGACCGGGAGCTCGGCATCGAGCGCTATTTTACCTATATCGTCACCAAGACCGTGAAGGAGGAGGCTGGCGTACCGGTTTCGGCACTGTTTTCGGCAAGTGACGACGATAGACAGTCTCTCCGGGCAGGCCCACGAGTTTAGACAATCTCTCTATTTCCACCCCGTGGAATGGACAATCTCTCGCTTGAGATCGGGCCACACTTGGCACGCCCCTGAAGGAGGAGTTGGCCATGACCGCAATTTTCGCACGACCCGCCTTTCATGACGCCCTGACGCGCCTTTCCGACCGCCATCTCCTGCGTGATCTTGCCTATGTGAACGGCCGTTGGGTGGCAAGCTGCGAAGGTCGAAGCTTTCAGGTCACCGATCCCGCAACCTCCGCAACGCTCGCCTGGGTGGCAAGCCTTGGAGCAGATGAGACCCGCGTCGCTGTCGACGCCGCGGCGGCAGCTTTCCCTGCTTGGCGTTCGAAACTGCCGCAGGAACGCGCCGCGATCCTGAAAGAATGGCACCGGCTGATGCTCGGCGCCAAGGAAGACCTCGCGCTCCTGATGACGCTCGAACAGGGCAAGCCGCTTGCCGAGGCGCGCGGAGAGATCGATTATGCGGCCTCCTTCATCGAGTGGTATGCGGAGGAAGGCAAGCGGGTGAATGCGGAAAGCGTCACCAGCCATCTTCCTGGCGCGGAAATGATCGTGCGGCGTGAGCCGCTTGGCGTCATCGGCATCGCAACACCCTGGAACTTCCCTTCCGCCATGGTGACCCGCAAGGCGGCCGCGGCACTGGCTGCCTGCTGCACGGTCGTTGCCCATCCCTCTTCAGAGACACCGCTTTCCGCGCTCGCGCTTGCCGAACTGGCCGAGCGTGCCGGAATGCCGGCCGGCGTCTTCAATGTGGTGACGGGTGATGCCGCAACCATTGTCGGCAGGCTCTGCGAGGACGCGCGGGTCCGGGCCATGAGCTTTACCGGCTCGACCGAGATCGGCCGCCTGATTGCCGCACAATGCGCGCCGACGATGAAGCATCTGGTGATGGAGCTCGGCGGACATGCGCCACTTATCGTCTTCGAGGATGCGGACATCGACAAGGCAGCCGATATCGCGATCGCCGCCAAGTTCGCGACCTCGGGACAGGACTGTCTCGCGGCCAATCGGATTTTCGTGCAGCGGTCGATTCTCGAAGCCTTCAACGCGGCTTTCGACAAACGGATCGCCACCCTCAAGGTCAGCAACGGGTTGACGGAAACTGCGGACATCGGACCGCTGATGCACGAGCGCGCGATTATGAAGGTAGAGGCGCAGGTAAAGGACGCACTCGATCGAGGCGCAAGGCTGGTTGCCGGCGGCAAGCGTCATGGAGCCGGCCCGCTCTTCTACGAACCGACGCTGATCGTCGATGTGCCGCAAGATGCGGACATCATGCGCGAGGAGACATTCGGACCGGTCGCGGCCGTTACCGCCTTCGACACCGAGGAAGAGGTCATCGCGCGCGCCAACGACACCGAATACGGCCTGGTCGCCTATGTCGTCACCCAAAACGGCGCGCGCCAGATGCGCCTCGGTCGCGCCCTCGAATACGGAATGGTCGCCATCAACCGGGTGAAGATCACCGGCGGGCCGATCCCCTTCGGGGGCTGGAAACAGTCCGGCCTCGGACGGGAGGGCTCCCGCCAGGGCATCGAGGCCTTCACCGAGCTCAAATACCTCTGCATCGACACCGCAGGCTGAACGCATTCATGAAAGGACATGCCATGCTCGAGAGAAACAACGAACTCACCGCCTGGGACCGGGACCATTTCTTCCATCCGTCGACCCATATGGGCATGCATGCGCGCGGCGAGACGCCGACGCGGGTGATCGGCAGCGGCGAAGGTGTCTACATCACCGACAGGAGCGGCCGCACCAGCCTCGATGCCTTTGCCGGCCTCTACTGCGTCAATGTCGGCTACGGCCGCCAGAAGATCGCCGATGCCATCGCCGAACAGGCGCGGGATCTTGCCTATTACCATGCCTATGTCGGCCACGGCACGGAAGCTTCCATCACGCTTGCCAAGATGATCATCGACCGGGCTCCGGCAGGCATGAGCCGGGTCTATTTCGGGCTTTCCGGCTCGGACGCCAACGAGACCAACATCAAGCTCATCTGGTACTACAACAACATCCTCGGGCGGCCGGAGAAGAAGAAGATCATCTCGCGCTGGCGCGGCTATCACGGCTCCGGCGTGATGACCGGCAGCCTCACCGGGCTTGAACTTTTCCACAAGGCCTTCGACCTGCCGCGCGTGCCGGTCCTCCATACCGAAGCCCCCTATTATTTCCGCCGCCCCGACCGCTCCATGAGCGAGGAACAATTCTCCCAATATTGCGCCGACAAGCTGGAAGAGCTGATCCTGGCGGAAGGCCCGGAGACCATCGCGGCCTTCATTGGCGAACCGATCCTCGGCACTGGCGGCATCGTACCACCGCCGAAGGGCTATTGGGAAAAGATCCAGGCGGTGCTCGAAAAATACGACATCCTGCTCGTCGCCGACGAGGTCGTAACCGGCTTCGGCCGGCTCGGCACGATGTTCGGCTCCGATCACTACGGCATGAAGCCGGATCTCATCACCATCGCCAAGGGTCTGACCTCGGCCTACGCGCCGCTTTCCGGCACGATCGTTTCGGAGAAATTCTGGCACGTGCTCGTGCAGGGTTCCGACGAGCTTGGCGCAATCGGCCACGGCTGGACCTATTCCTCGCATCCGATCTGCGCGGCAGCCGGCATTGCGAACCTCGAGCTCATCGACGAGATGAACCTCGTGGAGAATGCCGGCGAGACCGGGGCCTATATCCGCGCTGAGCTGGCCAAAGCCGTTGGAGACCACAAGCATGTCGGCGAGGTACGCGGCGATGGCTTGATGGCGGCGGTGGAATTCGTCGAAGACAAGGACGACCGCCGGTTCTTCGATCCCGCGCTCAAGATCGGCCCGCAGATCGCAACGGCATTGCTCGAACGCGGAGTCATCGGCCGGGCGATGCCTCAGGGCGATATCCTCGGCTTTGCGCCGCCGCTCTGCCTCACCCGCGAGGAAGCCGATATCGTGGTGAAGGCCACGGCCGACGCGATCGACCGCGTCTTCGCAAACCGCTGACGAGGGCCTCCTGATGAACTCGACACCCGATACGATGGCGGCCGTTTTGCTGACCGGCCATGGCGGATTGGATAAGCTCGTGTACCGGCAGGACGTGCCGGTGCCGAAACCGGCAGCCGGTGAGGTGCTGATCCGTGTTACGGCCTGCGGCATGAACAATACCGATGTCTGGGTACGCCAGGGCGCCTATGGCACGGAAGACGATCCCGGCGCCGTCTCCACATGGCGGCGGCAGGGCAATACCCTCACGTTTCCGCGCATTCAGGGCACCGATACCGTGGGTCGCGTGGTCGCAGTCGGCGATGGCGTCGATCCTTCACGCATCGGCGAGCGGGTGATGGTCGATTTCTCCATTTACAACCGCGACGACGACAGCCTGGCGGACATCGATTACATGGGTCATGGCCGAGACGGCGGCTATGCCGAGTATATGGTGCTGCCTGGCGAGAACGCTCATGTGGTCGAGACCGGCATGAGCGATGTCGAGCTTGCGACCTTCTGCTGCGCTTATCTCACTGGCGAGCGAATGCTGGAAAGGGCGAGACTTGCCGCCGGTGAACGGGTGCTCGTCACTGGCGCATCCGGGGGTGTCGGTTCGGCCATTATCCAGCTTGCCCGCGCTCGCGGCGCCATCCCGATCTCAATCGTCGGCTCCGGCAAGGAGGAAGCGGTGCTCGAGATTGGCGCGGAAGCCGTCATCACGCGCGGCAAGGGCGATCTGGTGGAAGCCGTGGCTGAAGCGACGGGCGGCGCCCCGATCGACGTGGTCGCGGATCTGGTGGCCGGCCCGATGTTCAACGATCTCCTGAAGATCCTCCGTCCGGAAGGACGTTACACGACGGCAGGCGCGATCGCCGGACCGGTCGTGCAGCTCRATTTGAGAACCATGTATCTGAAGCAACTCGAGCTGCACGGCTCCAGCCAGGGAAGCCGCGCCGATTTCCGCCGGCTCGTAGGTTATATCGAGAGCGGCAAGATCCGCCCGCTCGTCGGAGGTACCTACAGGCTTTCGGATTTCCACCGGGCCCAAAGCGACTTCATGGCCAAGAACTTCGTCGGAAAGCTTGTCGTGGTTCCGGACGCGATGGCGAGTGAAAGTTCCATCTGCGCATAGCCAGGCATTGCGGCGATGCGCATCAATCCCTTGAGCGCCACGCATTGGCGGCGATCGGCAGGAGGATCGACGAAAAGATGAGCAATGCTCCCACCCAAGTACTCAGGCCCGCAAGCTCGCCAAAGAAAAGCCAGCCGAGCCCGGCTACAAATGGCAGCCTCAGGAAGTCGATGGGCGCAACCCGCGACGCGTCGGTCAACGAGAACGCTTTCGTCATGAGCGACATATTGAGAGCGCCGAGCGCGCCTTGAAGCCCCAGCAAGCCGAAATTCTGAAGGCTCGGCGTTTCCCAGACAAACAGCGCCGGTACTACTGCAATAGGCACCGTAACAATCAGATTCCAGGCGACGAGACTCTCGACCGGATCACGGTCGGACATTCTTTTCAACATCAGTTGCACAAGGGCCTGCAGCCCCGCAGCCAAGACGGCAAGGAAAAGTGCCGAGGAGACGCTACCGCTTGGTCCGATAATGATCAAGGCGCCGAGAAAGGAGGTAAGGATCGCGGTGATCCGGGCGATGGTGAGCTTTTCGTTCAACATCAACCAGGCGCCGAGCGTGACAAAGATCGGGGCGGTGAACATGATCGCCATGACATCGGCGAGCGGGGCAGCGGCAAAGGCTGCAAATCCACACACAAGCGACATGAGCTTGAGGGCAGCCCGACTGACATGTTGAAAGCGATAGCTCGTCTTGAGGAGGCCAGGTCGCGCGAGGACCCACGGCAAGATGGCGGCCAAACCCCACACCGCCCTGAAGAAGCCGATAACGAAGGGATGCACGTCACCGGCGATAAGGCGCACGATGACGGCGTCGATCGCTGCAAGCCCCGCGGCAATGGCTGCAAAGGTCACCGCCAGAAACGGGGAAGAATTCCCCGTAAGTCGGGCCCTCAAACGAGCCATGGGAAGGGATAGCCCAAGGACACAAGGACCAGTTTCATCTCAGCGCCCCCTTCCTGGAGAGTTTGGTCAGTGCGCGCTCCCGTGGAACGTCCGGCTTACGCACGCGCTAGCTTCAGGTGATCGGCTGCCACGCGGTCGAGATGGTTGAGGTCGGACGATATGGTGGCGAACGTGTATCGTTCGGCAAGCCGCCTTGCTGCGACATCACCCGCAGGAGTATGAATGCCGGCTGCGATGCCGGCTTTGGCGGCCACGTCGGCGATGCGCTTCAGCGCAGCTTCAAATTCGCCAGTTTTTTCCGGATCCGTGACTGTTCGGCCGCCCAGCGCCAGCATCAGGTCGGCCGGCCCGACATAGATGCCGTCCACACCATCCACAGAGCAGATTTCCTCAAGGTTTTTGAGACCCTCTTCGGTCTCTACCATGACGACGCAGGCAACCTCGTCGTTCATCCTACCCGTTTCCGGTCCGGAACGAAGCCCCGCGCGCATAGGCCCATAGGAGCGCAGGCCCGAGGGCGGAAAACGGCAGGCACGGACGGCGGCGCGCGCCTCATCGGCGGTATCGATCAGGGGCACGATGACACCTTGAGCACCGGCATCGAGAGCCTGGCCGATCAGGGCCACGTTGTTTGCCGCCACACGAACCAATCCGGCGCAATCGTTCTTGCCGAGTGCGGCTCCCGCGTCGATGGCGATCAGCCCATTGAGAATTGCCTGGTAATCCAGAAATCCATGCTGCGCATCGAAACAGACATAGTCATAGCCATGGCGCGCAATCCGCTCCTGCACCGCCGGCACGGGAAGCTGAGTCCAATAACCGACGATCCGCTCGCGGTTTCTGAGCCTTGCCGCGAAACTCATGCCGCGGCCCTGCGCTGCCGGTTGGTGGCAAGGCGTGCGGCGTAGCCGAGCGCGGCCAGCATGTTCACATGATTGGCTTTGC
This sequence comes from Rhizobium sp. LCM 4573, assembly GCF_001854865.1. Lineage (GTDB taxonomy): Bacteria > Pseudomonadota > Alphaproteobacteria > Rhizobiales > Rhizobiaceae > Neorhizobium. Next base: position 271,377 of record NZ_MDDW01000026.1, read on the forward strand.
CGGTCCCTGCGATGTCAAAGGCCGTCCCATGATCGACCGAGGTCCGGTCGATCGGAAGGCCGAGCGAAACGTTGACGGCACTGTCGAAGGCGACGAGCTTTATCGGAATATGGYCTTGATCGTGGTATTGCGCGATCACGAGGTCGAAAGCGCCTTGATAGGCGCGGTGGTAGACCGTATCCGCCGAGATCGGCCCCACCACATTGATGCCTTCCGCAATTGCCGCCTCGACTCCGGGACGAATGAAATCGTCGTCCTCGGTCCCGAACAGGCCGCTCTCGCCGCAATGGGGGTTGATGCCGGCGACGGCAATTCGCGGATTGTCGTAACCCATCCGTTTCAGATGCTCATGCCCGGTGCGGATGGTCGCCAGAATGCGTTCCGGCTTTGCGCGCTCGATCGCGGTTCGGAGCGAAACATGGGTGGAGACGTGAATGACCTTCAAGCGCTCCGACGCAAGCAGCATCCAGGAGGACTTGGAACCGGTCAGCGCCGCCAGCATGCCCGTATGCCCATCATAGTGATGGCCCGCAGCATTGAGCGCTTCCTTGTTGATGGGGGCCGTCACGATGCCGGCAGCCTCCCCTGCCCCGGCCATGCGGACCGCCGCCTCGATATAGCGGAAGCTTGCCTCGCCGCATCGGGGGGAAAGAACCCCGAATTCACCCGGAAGCCCTTCCACCGGGATGTGGCGAAGCGCCAGACTGCCGGAGGCACCGGCCGTGCCGTGCCGATGAAAGACAAGATCGACGCCGCAGACCTTGGCCGCGCGCTCCATGGTGTCGGCGTCGCCAATGACGAGAAAGCCGCCCCTCTTGTCTACCGGAATATCGGCGATTGCCTTGACGATGACTTCGGCACCTACGCCCGAAGGATCTCCCATCGTGATGGCGATCGGGACGCGTGACATATCCTGGGTCATGATACTCCTCCTATTATCCTTCCTATTGGCAGCAGCCTATTTAATTTGTCAACTTTTTAATGGATGAAAATTTTGGGTCGGCACATAAAAATTCCTCCGTAATCAAAAGGCTTTCTCAATCGAGGATTTCCCTTTAAGATTGGGAGACAAGTATTTTATGTTTACATGTTTACCTGCATGGAGGAACCGGAGGCGTGCTCGCGCTCATCGTTGCAGACGACCTGACAGGAGCCTTGGATTCCGCAGCGATGTTTGCGGCCCGCGGCATGCGCTGTTGCGTTCTTCGGCATCCGGAAGCCTTGGCCGCGGCCGACTTGTCCGATATCGATGTCTGCGCCGTTAGCACCGGTTCGCGGGAAAGTGGTCGAAAACAGGCGCAGGATGCTATCGCCGCGGTTCTTGCGGCGCTCGAACCTCCCTTGCCGGATTACATCTTCAAGAAGGTGGATTCCCGCCTGAAGGGTCACGTCGGGCTGGAAGCCCGCCTGCTGGCCGAGGGCACCGACCGAACCCGCCTTCTCGTTTCGCCGGCCATTCCGGAGATGGGGCGGTTCGTTGCCGATGGATACTTGACGGGAATGGGTGTCGTTGAGCCCATCGCCGTGGCTTCCCGCTTTGCCGAAACGGGAATGGCCCTGACCATTCCTGACGCAAAGACTGACGCGGATCTCGATCATTGTGGCGCTGCGAACTTTGAGACGACACTATTCGTTGGCGCGCGCGGGCTCGCCGCCGCTTTGGCGCGGCGCCTAAAACCGCAAGGCAACGCAAGATTGAAAATCCGGCTTCCGCGTCCGGCGCTGTTTGCCATCGGCTCGCGGGACCCCATCACCGAAATCCAGGTCGAAAGGCTCCGCTCGGAGCTGGACGCCGGATTCCTGATCGCCGAGAACGGACGAGTGATGGAGGAAGCAGAGCTCCTGTCGGACCTGACCATCGTGAAAATGACCGCGGGAAAAGCCGCCGTTGCGGCCGATCTCGCGGGCGGCTTATTCGCCGATGGAGTTTCCGCTCTCATCGAGAGGGGGCAACCTGCAACCCTGCTCGCCTGCGGCGGGGAAACCGCCAACGCGCTTCTGGAGCGCCTCGGCGTGGAGCGGCTCGAGGTTCTTGGCGAAATTCTTCCCGGCGTTCCCCTTTCGAGTGCCGTCCTCTGTGGCAAAGCCACGAGAATTATTACAAAATCCGGCGGGTTCGGAGATGCCGATACCCTTCTCCGATTGGCATCTTCCCTAGAATCGTCGGAAGATATTCCCACGGCAGCTGAAAGCGAACCATGACGACCACTTCGCAAGAACGCGCAGAGAAACCGGAGCGGACAAAACACCGTTCGTCGCTCGGCGATCGCATCTATCACCTCCTCTACAGCCGGATCGTCAATGGCGAGTATCCGGCCAACCAGAAGCTGCCGCCGGAACTCGCTCTTGCTGAAGAGTTCGGCGTTTCCCGACCGGTTCTTCGCAATGCCTTGGAGCGCTTGCGCGAGGAAGGCCTGCTTTATTCGCGCCAGGGGGCCGGCAGCTACGTGCGCCAACCCCAACAGGCGGCGCTCGGCTTTGCGCGCGTCGAAACCATCGCCGATATTCAGCGCTGTTACGAATTCCGCATCACCATCGAGACGGATTCCGCCTATCATGCAGCACTTCGTCACAACCGTGAGGCGCTACATGAGATCAAAGGGGCGCTTGATCTGCTCGATGCCGCAACCGGCTCGTTCAAGCATCGCGAGGATGCCGATTATGCCTTTCACATGGCGGTCGTTCGTGCATCCAACAACCATTTCTACGAAACCTCGCTGCGGGCTTTGCGCGAGCACATCCAGGTCGGCATGAAGATGCACGGGCAGTCGCTGATGTCCGACGGACCCCGCGGGCTTGAGCGGGCCTATGCCGAGCACAGCGCCATTTACGAGGCCATCCGCTCCCGCGATGGCGTGGGCGCCAAGGAGGCGATGCGGCTGCACATCACCAACTCACGCGATCGGCTTTTCGGCGGAGGCATGATCAATCTTGCTATGGTCGATGATTAATAACGTCAAGGTGCCGACGATCTGAAATAACCTGTTACCGAGCATTGCACGCCGAATCCGGACCGGTCCCGACGCATTCCATTCCGTCGAGACCCGCTGCGCTTGGCATGGTGTCGTCATCATCATTGCTTGGCGCACTGGCGTAGCGGCCCGTGCCGCTACTCCATGCGTCCGCATCGGCACGGGTGTCATCGCGGATCTTCTGGACACGCCTGTCCCAGGCAGCGTCATCGGCCGTTTGCCTTGCCTGCTGCTGACGTTCCGCTGCCGCTTGCCTGTCTTTGTCGGCCGATCGCGCAGCTGCAGCCGTGTTCATGCAATTGGCCATAGCATTCGAACCGGGCGTAAAGCCAGCCGCCGCGCAACCCTGGGCGTCATTCTGCAGGTCTCGAGCCCGTTGTTCCTCAGGGCTCCGGCAGGCGGCAAGAGCGACGGCGAGAACGGCAGTCCAACCAGCCAGCCCTGGACGGCCAAGGTTAACAAGACCGATCATCGGCTGGCCCCTTCCTGGATGGTGATGACCTTCACGTCGAAGTTGCTGCAGGCATTATCGTGGCAGATGCCGTTCACCCAGACCTGGCCATCGCCGAACATGATCCCTTGGTAATTGACGGTGAGATCCTCGTACTTCTGATCGACGATCGCCTTGGTGATACCGGGCGTCATGATCCCGTCATAGTGCTCGATAAAGGCCTTTGCCGATTTTATGTTGGTTTCCTTTCCACGGACTTTGACACCGATCGGATAGCTTACGAGGGCCGCAACGCCTGGCGCATCATGGGCGGCGACGGCCTTTTGCAGCGCCTTGATGACCGTTTCATATTTGGTGTGGTCCCCCAAGCTCTCGTCGATCGACTGGTTGACAGTCTTTTCCTGAGAGGCCGCGCCACCGCCGAAAGCGACGAGACCCATCATGACACAAAACGTGCGAAGACTTTTGCGATCCATTAGCGCTCCCTCACCTTAAACAACGAAACGTTTCCAGTTGCCGGGCCCCGACAAGAACTGTCTCTACAATTTCGTGTATAAGCCTGTTTTCATTTGCATCCTAGTTCCCGCACGAGGCAAGATGAATAATGCTTAAATCGACGGCTCCACTGTTTATGGCGATTACATGCGCCTTTTTGGCAAATACGGCAGATGCATCCGAGACCCGATGTGGATGGTATCAGATGCCGACTCCTGGAAATCTTTGGCTCACCGATCGTGAGGCGACCTGGAGCATAACTTCGCAAGGTCAGGCTACAGGCCCCGATGCGGTGGACGCAGAAAGAGCGCCGGATTTCGACAGCAGGCAGTTTGTCGAAACAAACGTGCCAGGCGCAGGCTATGGCTATGGCTGCGCCTGCCTACAGGTCGATACGGACGCTCGATCGCAACGCATCGTGAAAGTCTATTCAGGAAAAATTCGCCCTCTTTCCGCTTGCCGGAACGACAAGACCCTTCCAGCGCCGTAGGAAAAGCGGACGCTGACAAGATCGGTTGTCAAGCGGTCAGGGGACATCTTTCAGCAGATCATATTTCTTCAGGATATCACCGATTTTCCGGTCCTGCTCCGGATCCGGCAAAAGCGCGGGCTGGCGGCTTGCGCCGACGGAATTGTCCATCAGATAGAGTGCGCGCTTGACCAGTGCCGGGGGATAGCCGAGGCCGTAGAGATCCTTGCGGAAGCCGGCGAAAATCTCCTGCTGCCGCTGCGCTTCGGCAACATCACCGGCATTGAAAGCCCGGCTGATACTCGCGAGGACTTCAGGCATGACGTTACCGAGACYGGAAATGCAGCCCTTGGCGCCGTTCTGGAAGGACCAGAGCACCAGGTGATCTGGGCCGGAATAGACATCGAAACCCTGCACTTCCCGACCGACGGCGATGTAAGCCTCAAGCGTTTCCTGTGCGCCGCCGGAATCCTTGATGCCGGCTATATTGCCATGTGCGGCAAGCTTTCGCGCGGTCTCCGGCTCGATATGGTTCTGGGTTCGCGCCGGAATATCGTACAGATAGACCGGAGTCTCGACGGCATCGGCGACCGAGGAGAAATGCCGGATCAGGCCATCCTGGGTGCAAGCGATGAAAAATGGGGTAATGACAGCAATCCCATCCACGCCAATGCGGTCGAACTCCCTGGCGAGCAGCTTGGTTTCAAAGGTCGCCGGCATGCCGGCATTGACGATGACCTTGGCACGACCGGCTACCTCATCCATCACCTCCTCTGTCAGCTTGACCTTCTCCTCGAAAGTCAGGGCAGAGAAATCTCCATTGGTGCCCGCACACATGATGTTGTTGCCCGCGGCAACTTGCCGACGGACCTGGGCGCGCGTCGCTTCGAAGTTGATCGTTTCGTCGTCGTTGAAGCACGTGACGAGTGCAACGAAGGTTTCGCTATGAGCCATAGGATCTCCCCGATCAAACGCGCGGCCGCCAACTGCGGAAGGTTTTTCCGTTTCGACCGAACTGAAAATGAGGYGGTACCGACAATCCTGCCGGCCGCCTATTGATATGCGGAACCTTCGCGCCTTCTCGTAAAGTTGTCAACATTGCACGTAAAGGAATTTGCTGTGAGCAGAGCGCACTAGACAACTTTTCCGGTGAGCATTCTTTCTGAGGAATAGATTGGTATCACCGCTCATTTCGTTGATTTAATATGGTATTTTATAAGGTATTTTAATCGAGCAATTTGAGAGGCCACACCGTCCCGAGCAAATTGCGCGAGACACTTCAATACCAATTGACAAATCTTTTCATTTCACCCAGGCTTGGAGTAAGTGAGGAAGCTCGGGAGATTGCCGGCAGCCGCTGCAACGCAATCGGCAGTGATCCCGCGAGATCAGGGATGCGAGGACGATAATGACGGCAATCAATCGACCGCTCGAAATGCTGCGGCCTGCGGTGGTGCGCTTCGGCGAAGGGACACTCGCAACATTGGCGTCGTGGCTGGCGGAGAAAGGGATTTCCCGGCCATTCATCGTTTCGGATGCGTTCAACGCCGCACGGGCGGATCTCTTGCAGATTTCAGGCGCGACCACATTCGGAAAGGCCATGCCCGAGCCCGACCTGCCGAATCTCACCGAATGTGTTGCGGCAGCGGAAGCTTCCGCTCCGGATGCGGTGATCGGCTTCGGCGGCGGAAGCGCCATGGATTTGGCCAAGCTGGTGGCCGTGCTGTGCCGGTCCGGAAAGTCGCTGCACGATATTTCCGGTCTGAACCGCGCGAACCCGCGCCGGATGGCGCTCATCCAGGTACCCACCACCGCGGGTACCGGCAGCGAGGTGGGTACCCGCGCGCTCATCACTGATCCCGCGACCATGAACAAGGTTGCTACCGAAAGCCCGTATATGCTGGCGGATCTCGCGATCATCGATCCCGTCCTGACGGCGACCGTGCCGCCCATGATTACTGCTGCGACCGGCATCGATGCCATGGCTCACTGTGTGGAGGCCTTTACCAGCAAGCGCTCCCATCCCCTCATCGATGCCTATGCTCTCGAAGGAACCCGGCTCGTGGGCAAGTTTTTGCCCCGCGCAGTCCGGGACGGCAGCGATGTCGAGGCCCGGGCCGGGCTTTCGCTTGCGGCCTTCTACGGCGGCGTCTGCCTTGGTCCGGTCAATACGACGGCGGGGCACGCGATCTCCTATCCGCTCGGAACCCGGCACAAGGTCGCGCATGGGATCGCCAACGCATTGATCTTCCCGCATGTTCTTGCAGCCAATTATGAGGCCGCGCCGGAGAAGACGGCATTGGTCTGTCAGGCGCTGGGCTTCGATGCGGACACCGCCGATGATGTATTCCAAGGCGCCTATACCTTCTGCAAGGCGCTCGGCCTCGACATGGCGCTGTCGTCCCACGGCGTGCCGGAAAGCGATCTGGAGATAATGGCGAAAGAGGCCCATGCCATCCGCCGCCTTCTGGACTTCAACCCGCGCGAGCTCGCGGTCAGCGACATCCTGGCGATCTACAGGGCCGCCTATACCGCCTGAAGAGCAGCCTCATGCGAAAGGCGCCTCATGGGCGCCTTTCATCCGCCGTGAACGATGTAGACGACTGCGCTCAGGCGACGATCGTTTCCCGCTCCAGCCGGCGGCGCTGCTGCACTTTGGGATCAGGATCAAGGCCGGCGGCCAGCAACCGCCTTGTATAATCCTGCCGCGGGTTTTCGAAGATTTCGCGTGCCGTGCCGAGTTCCATGACCTTGCCCGACTTCATCACCATGACGTGGTCGGCGAAGTCCCTGACCACCGGCAGATCATGGGCAATGAAGATGAAGGCGATCTTCAATTCACGGCGCAGCTTGTCGAGAAGCGCGATCACCTGCGCCTGGATCGAGACGTCGAGCGCCGATACCGCCTCGTCGCAGATGATGAGCTGGGGCTCGAGCGCCAGTGCGCGGGCGATTGCGATACGCTGACGCTGGCCGCCGGAGAACTGGTGAGGATAGCGGCGGGCATGCTCGGGCAGGAGGCCCACCTGCGCCAGCAATTCGTCGACGCGCTCGCGCCACTGGGCTTTAGGAAGGATTTCGGGATGGATGACCCAGGCTTCCGAGATCAACTCGTAAACGGACATGCGCGGATTGAGCGATTGGGTCGGGTCCTGGAAGACCATCTGGATCTGCCGCCGCAGTCCGAAGAGTTCCTTGCGTGACATGGACAGGAGATCACGGCCCTTCCAGAGCGCTTGGCCGCTGTCGGCTTCCTCCAGCCGAAGCAGGCATCGGGCGAGCGTCGACTTGCCGGAACCGCTTTCGCCGACCACCGCCATGGTTTCTCCCGGCTGGAGATCGAAGGATACTCCATCCAGCGCCTTGAAGGCCCCATAGGCTTTCTCCATGCCGGATACCCTGAGCAACGGTTCGCCGAGTCCTTCAGGTTCGTGCATCGCGCCGCGGCCGGGCGCTGCGGAAATCAGCTTCTTCGTGTAAGGATGCTGCGGGTTATGATAGACTTCGTCCGGCGTTCCCGTCTCGACGATCTCGCCGCCATTCATTACCACGACGCGATCGGCGACCTCCGCGACTACTCCGAGATCGTGGGTGATGAGGAGCAGGCCCATGCCGGTTTCCTTCTGCAGCTCATCGAGCAACGAGAGAACCTCCGCCTGGACCGTAACGTCGAGGGCGGTGGTCGGCTCGTCGGCGATCACGATGTCCGGCTTCATGGCGAGCGCCATGGCGATCATGACGCGTTGGCGTTGACCGCCGGAAAACTGATGYGGGTATTTCTTCATCGACGCTTCCGGCGAGGGAAGGCCGACACGCTTCAACAATTCCAGCGCCCGGCGCTCAGCCTCCTGCCGGCCGGCGCCATGCACGAGCATGGTTTCGACGAGCTGCCAGCCGACCGTGTAAACCGGGTTCAGGTGGCCAAGCGGATCCTGGAAGATCATGGCGATGCGCCGGCCGTTGATCATTCGACGTTCGCCGGCGGACATCGTCAGCAGATCCCGCCCTTCGAAGAGAACCTGCCCGTTGGTTATCTCGCCCGGCGGCATGTCGATCAGGTTCATGATGGCGGAAGCGGAGACCGACTTGCCCGATCCGCTTTCACCGAGAATGGCGAGCGTCTCACCGCGATCGAGATGCCAGCTTATGTTGCGGACCGCCTTGACCGTGCCGCCGGCGGTATGGAACTGGACCGAAAGGTTGCGGACTTCCAGAAGATGCTCAGCCATTGGCTTTTCCTCCGATTTCGAGACGCCATCTTTGAGCGGGATCGAGTGCGATACGCATCCAGTTGGAGAGAAGGTTGAGCGACATGGTGGTGAGGATGATCGCGAGGCCGGGCCAGAAGGCCAGCCACCAGGCAGTCGCGAGATATTGCCTGCCCTGGCTCACCATCAGGCCCCAGGTGATCTGAGGCGGCTGGATGCCGATGCCGAGGAAGGAGAGCGAGCTCTCCGCAAGCATCACGAAGGCAAAATCCAGCGTTGCGATCGTCACCAGCGTCGGAATTACCATCGGCAGGATGTGCCGAAATACGATGCGCACCGGCGAAGCACCCATGACCTCGGCCGCTTCGACGAACATGCGTTGGCGGATTTCCATGACCTCCGCCCTGGTGGTGCGCAGATAGACCGGGATACGCGTGATCGCCAGCACGATGACCAGATTTCCCACAGAAGGGGCCAGGATATAGAGCACGACGACGGCGAGCAGCAGCGAGGGGAAGGACATGATCACATCCGCCAGGCGCAGAATGACATTGCCGACCCGGCTGGAGGCGTAACCCGCCACCAGGCCGAGCAATGCACCGATGATCGACGAGCAGAGCACCGCACCCGCCGCGATCAGCATCGTGTTCTGCGCGGCCACCACGACGCGCGGAAGTAGCGGCCGGCCGAGGGAATCCGATCCGAGCACGTAGAACCAGCCATTCGCAATGCTGAAGGGCGGGGCGTTGCGGCCGCGCAGGTTCTGGCTCAGCGCAGCATCCCCCATCAGCATCGGACCGAACACCGCGCAGGAAATGACGACCAACAGGAAAATGGTCGCAGCAAGGGCGAACTTGTCTCGCCAAAGCATGCCGAGCACACCCCTGATCCGGCCCTTCTGCTGGACTTCGGCTTGCGTTGAGGTTCCCGGCAGAGACTGGGTCATGGTCATGGCCTTAGGTCCGGACGCGTGGATCGAGGATCGCATAGGCGATGTCGATCAGGAGATTCATGACGAAGATTGCAAGCGCGGTCACCATGATCGCGGCGAGCACGACGTTGAAATCCCGCTGCAGGATGGAATCGATCATCAGCTTGCCGACACCCGGAAAACCGAAAATCGTCTCGATGATCACCGCCCCGTTGAGCATGGCGGCGGCCTGGTCCCCGATCACCGTGATCACCGGCAGCATGGCGTTGCGCAGTGTATGAACGAAGATGATCGACGTATTGCCCACCCCCTTTGCCCGCGCGGTCTTCACATAGAGCGATCCGAAGGACTGAATCATCGACCCGCGGACGATCTGCAGGATGAGCCCGAAGGGACGAATGAACAGGACGGCTACCGGCAGTATCCAATGCCAGACGGTTCCTGTGCCAGAGGTCGGCAGCCAGGCGAAATTGACGGCGAAAACGACGATGGCGACGATCGCCACCCAGAAGTCCGGAGCAGACGCCCCGATCAGCGAGACCACGGATGCGAAGCGGTCGAATATGCCGTCAGGCCGGAAAGCGGCAAGTGATCCGATCACGATCGCGGCGATGGAGACGAGCGCAATGGTAATGGCGGCGAGCTGGAAGGTCCAGGCAAAGCCTTCGAAAACAACATCTATCGCCGGGCGGGCCTGGCGTAGAGACTGACCGAAATCGAGATGGAGGAGATCCCAGACATAGCGGCCGAATTGCACGATCAGCGGATCGTTCAACCCATGCAGGCGGCGAAAATTGTCGAGCATTTCCTGCGTCGCCTCTCTCGGCAGGAACAGGGCTGCGGGATCACCCGTCAGCCGCGACAGGAAGAATACCATCACCACCAATGCGGCGAGCGAAAAGAAGCTCGAAAGGACCCGGCCGAAAATGAGTTTTCGCATTGTCTTCTCCTCATGCAGAAGGAAGGCGCGGCCGGCAGCCGCGCCTTTCTTTTTTCGCTTATTTGAAGCCGACCTGAGACAGCTGCAGCTGGCTGTTGGTCGCAATCGTCGGCTTGAAGGTTACGCGCGGGTTGACGCGGGCGAAGCTGACCTGATTGAAGAGCAGCACGTCGGCGACCACATCATTGTTGAGATAGGCGAACAGATCGGACCACTTCTTGGCGCGGTCTTCACCCGTCGCGGCGGTCGCATCCTCGATCATCTGATCGACCTTCGGATCGGAGAAGCCCGACTGCGGTCCATTGCTGTGATATTTGAAGAACATCGAGAAGACCGGATCGCCACGAGCATTGTCGTGCTGCGCGGCGACGAGCTGCGCGGTGCGATCTTCGGCGAAGGGCTTGCCGTAGATGTCCTCGAACTCGGCCACCTCATACATCTGCAGATCGACATTGAAGCCGACATCGGTGAGCATGCTCTGGATTGCTTCCATCACCTCGAGCACGTTCGGGAAGAGATTGCTGCGGCCGATCAGCGTGATCTTGGAATCGACGGCGACACCGTCGGCCTTCGCGTCGGCGATCAGCGCCTTGGCCTTCTCGGCATCGAAGGGCCAAGGCTTGATGTCCTTGTTGAAGCCGAGCGTCGTCGGCGGCACCATGGCGGTGGCGAGTGTGGTCTCGGCCGGCACCAGCGTGCCGACGAAGGCCTGCCTGTCGATCGCCAGGTTCAGGGCTTCACGGATGCGTTTGTCCTGAAGCGGCGGCTTGCCCTGGTCGATGCGCATATAGAAGACTTCAGAATTGGGATAGGCCTGATCGGTTTCCGCATTGGTGGCGTCGGTCACCGAAATGGCCGGTGCGATATCGGCCTCGCCCGTCTGCACCATGGCTGCCGCCACGGCCGGATCGGTGCGGAAGACATAGGTGGCTTTCTCCACCTGGGGCGCATCACCCCAATAGTCGCCGCGACGCTCAAGCACGATGTTCTGGCCGACATTCCATGCGGCCATCTTGTAGGGGCCTGTGCCGATCGGATCACGGACGAACTGCATCGGCGTGTCGGACGGTACGATCGTCACGATCGACATCAAAAGGGGAAGGATCGCCTGCTTCGGCTCGGCGGTGATATCGATCGTGGAAGGATCGACCACGGTCGCAGTGATCTTGGTCGAACCGAAATAGCGAGGTGTCTCGCAGCTCAGATCCTTGCTCATGGCGCGGTCGATCGAGTGCTTCACATCCTCCGCGTCAAAGTCCGAGCCGTCGGAGAACTTGACGTTCTTGCGCAGGTGGAAACGCCACGTGCTGTCGTTCTGCTGATCCCAGCTTTCCGCCAGCCGCGGCATCAGGCCCTTGTCGCCGACGACATCGAATTCGGTCAGGGTTTCATTGATGTTCTGCAGCAGTACGCGCCCGATATTCGAGCGGGTGGACATGCACGGCTCCATGAGATCGACGCCTTCGCCGAGAACGATGGTGACATCCTTGGAGGCGTTTTGCGCCGATGCCGGCACGGCTAGGTGAACGGCACTCAGGAGAGCGGCGCCCAATGACATGAGACTGCGTTTCATAGTGATCCTCCCTGATCACGGCGGGTTAACACCAAAGCTTTCGCCGGAACCTGTCGAACCAGGCCGCCGGCAAGATATGCGCGTCATCGTCGATCATCGCCACCGCGGCGAGCACGATTATTCTCATGGACGATGGTTTCCTCCGCGGCTGGCGCAGCTTGACACCCTGTAAAGATGCGGCCTGCCGTCACCCGGTGCTCTTGCGAGAAGCTTGTGCCGGCAGGCCGGCTTTCCCACTGAGCTTCCATCTCCAATACACCAAGATTGACGTTTTTCCTCACAACATGTCAACTGGTAACATGAAATCGGTTTTCATTGAGCGCCACCCAGTCAACTACTTTGGGATTTATTCCATAATTTTCATAATGTTAAAAGAAATCCACGCCGACATCAATATGAAATTCCAACTTGACAACATTTACGACAATGCAGATGCTCGCCCATCATAGCGTCGTATTTGAGGAGGAGAGAACCATGTCCCCGGAGGAAATCGAACGTCGGATGAACGGGGTGATTGCCGATCTCGGTGGCGGGCGCTCGGAGGCTTTCCTTCCCTCCCCAGCGGTTCAAAATCATGCCGCCTTCCTGGCATGGTTGCCGGACGGCAGCCTCGGCTGCACATGGTTCGGGGGAACGCTCGAAGGCAAATCCGACATCTCGATCCACATCGCTCGGCTGCTTGCCGACAGCGGCCGCTGGACCGCCCCATCGCAAGTGACGGACGATCCCGCGCATTCGGAGCAGAACCCCGTGCTCTGGGTGGACAACGATGGCGGACTCTTCCTTTTCCATACCTCGCAGGCTTCGGGAAACCAGGAAGGAAGCGCGGTCAAGTCCCGACCGCTGCGCCTTGCCGACGAGGGCGTAATCTCCGGCAGGTCGAAAACCTTGCCGCTGCCGCGCGGCACTTTCATTCGCGCGTCGATCGTCCGTCGCGGCGACGGCGCGCTCCTCCTGCCGCTCTTCCTATGCAAGGCGAAGGACGGGGCCAAGTGGAACGGCAGCCACGACACGGCCGCCTTGGCAATTAGTGACGACAATGGCGAGACTTGGCGCGTCGTTCACGTGCCGCAATCCTTCGGCTGCGTGCATATGACCATCGTGCCTCTTGGTGGCCTCAAAATGGCGGCCTTCTTTCGCCGGCGGCAGGCCGATTTCGTCTATCGAAGCGCAAGCGAGGATGGCGGCGAGACCTGGAGCGTGCCGGAAGCGACGGATGTTCCCAACAACAACTCCTCCATCAATGCCATTCGCCTGCGGGATGGGCGGATTGCGCTCCTCTGCAACCCGGTCTCCGCCTCCTATTCCAAGGATCGGCGCGCATCCCTCTACGACGAACTCGGCGAGAACGACGACCGGCCCGATTCCGACGGCGGGATCGAGCCTATCTGGGGCGTACCGCGCGCGCCGCTGACGCTCTGCCTCTCATCGGACGACGGAAAGACCTTTCCGGTCCGAAAGCTGGTGGAGGACGGTCCCGGCACATGCCTTTCGAACAACTCGGTCGATGGCCACAACAAGGAGCTTTCCTATCCGGTGCTTCTAGAGGACCAGGACGGCACGCTGCACCTTGCCTTCACCTTCCATCGCCGGGCCATCAAATATGTGCGGCTGGCATCCGACTGGCTGAAAGCGTAATGGAGCGGGCGCTCATCTCTTGACCGGAAAATGGCGGCCGACCAAGCCGCCTTGTTCTTCATAGTCCGGGCATCCGCCCCGTCATTCGGCATCGTCCGGAACGGCCATGCCCGGTCCCCTGATGATCTCCCGTTTACCGACATGGTTGGCGGGACCGACCAGGCCTTCCTGCTCCATCCGCTCGACCAGTGAGGCCGCTTTGTTATAGCCGATCGACAGGCGCCGCTGAATATAGGAAGTGGAGCATTTGCGATCCTTCATGACGATCTTTATCGCCCGCTCGTAAAGCTCGTCGCCATCGTCTCCCGCAACCGAGCCCTTGTCGAAGACGGCTTCCTGGGCCGAATCTTCATCGTCACCCTCAGCCTCATCCTCGGTTACCGTTCCGAGATAGTCGGGCTGGCCCTGCGTCTTAAGATGACGGACGACCTGTTCCACTTCCGCATCGGAGACGAAGGGGCCATGGACGCGGGAGATCCGTCCGCCACCGGCCATATGCAGCATGTCGCCCTGGCCCAGAAGATGCTCGGCTCCCTGCTCGCCGAGAATGGTGCGGCTGTCGATCTTGGAGGTCACCTGGAAGGAAATGCGGGTCGGGAAATTCGCCTTGATGGTACCTGTGATCACATCAACCGACGGGCGCTGGGTCGCCATGATGAGGTGGATGCCGGCGGCGCGTGCCATCTGTGCCAACCGCTGGATTGCGCCTTCGATATCCTTGCCGGCCACCATCATCAGATCGGCCATTTCGTCGACGATGACGACGATATAGGGCATCGGCGAAAGATCGAGTTCCTGCTCCTCGTAGACGATTTCACCTGTTGTTCGGTCGAAGCCCGACTGGACGCTGACAGTGATGACCTCGCCTTTTTCCCGCGCTTGTGCCGCGCGCTGATTGTAACCGTCGATATTGCGGACACCGAGGCGCGACATCTTGCGATAGCGGTCCTCCATCTCGCGCACGGCCCATTTCAGCGCCAACACGGCCTTTCTCGGATCGGTGACGACAGGTGTCAAAAGATGCGGAATGCCGTCATAGACGGAAAGCTCGAGCATCTTGGGATCGATCATGATCAGCCGGCATTCTTCCGGACGCAGCCGGTAGAGCAGCGACAGGATCATGGTGTTGATCGCGACCGACTTGCCCGAGCCGGTCGTACCCGCGACGAGCAGATGTGGCATCTTGGCAAGTTCGGCGATCACTGGCTCCCCGCCAATCGTCTTGCCGAGGCAGAGTGCCAGACGATGCTTGGTTTCCCAGTAGTCCTCGCATTCGATGAGTTCGCGGAAGTAGACCGTCTCGCGCGTTGCGTTCGGCAGCTCGATGCCGATGACATTACGGCCCGGAACCACGGCAACACGCGCCGAAAGCGCCGACATCGAACGGGCGATGTCGTCCGCGAGGCCAATGACGCGGGAAGATTTCACTCCCGGAGCCGGTTCGAACTCGTAGAGAGTGACGACGGGACCCGGGCGGACGTCGATGATTTCGCCGCGGACGCCGAAGTCCTCCAATATGCTCTCCAGAAGCCCGGCACTCTGTTGCAACGCATCCGGCTGCATGGCCTGGCCACGGTCGCCCACCGGCTGCTGAAGCAGGGAAATCGGCGGGAACTCGTATTCCGCGACCACAGGAACCCGAGGCCGGGGACGCGGCACTTCCGTCGCGGCCGCGGTCTCCGGATCGGGGCACGCGGCTTGCGCGACCGGCGCCGGCTGAGATGAAGGAGGCGTGATTGCCGACACTGACGGTTCGATGGGCGCAGGCTCGATTGCAGGCATCGGCTGCATGCTTCTGGATCTCGCCGCGGCGGGAACGGGCCGGCCGCTTTGCGTGACTTCGCGATAGAGGGCCGTCACCGAACCGGCCGACGGGTCAAACAAGCGTTGAGGGGCTACCTGAACTGGCACGGGCGCTTCTTTCACCGCAGCCGTCTCCTCAACCTCGATATCAAACTCGACATCGAAGGGCATGCCCTCCCAGAAGGCATGGTCCGAGATCGCCAATTCCGGGCGCGCGAGGGCAACCGGCTCCGCCTGATCGATGATGATGGCGTCGCTGGCCAACTCGCTGCTCTCCTTTACGATCTCTACCCGCTCCTCGACTACCGCTTGCCGCATCACGGAAGCGATTTGCTCCAGCTCGGCAACCACACCGGCAGGGGGCTGTGTTTCGGTCGCGTAACGGCTTGTCGCCGAAGTCAGGTAGACCTCTGACGATATCTCGGTGAAGTGTTGTCCCGCTGGAGCTTCAACCTGCTCAACGCCGTGTCTGGCGCGGGTCAGCGCGCTCTCCGGCGTACGAGTGAACCTTACGTTGGGCGCAAGCGTAAAGGCGGACTGCCACGGCGCCTCTTCGATCCTCACCTGGTTGAGATCCACCGAAGGCGCGCGGGGGGAATACACCTCGGGCGCCGTCTCCGCTTCACCATCTTCAAGGTGAGACGAACCAGACTTCTTTTGAAAATTGCTGCGAGTGAACTGCATGGGGAACCGACGAAATACGAGACAGGTGGGTGCACCAATGAGGTAAAAAATAAAGGTTAACGCCCCCTTTCCAGACGCCTCCAAATCGGTGGCCGGCAGCCTAAGTTGAACGAGAAAACTGCTTGAGGACGATGTGTACCTCTTTCACGAACGCTTCCTTTCCCTGGGACTGAAGCAATCTCGGGCACGCCAGCCGGGAGAGCATCCAGAGCTACGCCGATTGCTATCTATGCCATGCTGCGGGACCGCATCTGGACCAACGCAACTTATCCCGTGACGATACAGACGGTTCCGGTCGCGCGACGGGGCCGATGGAGTGAGTAAGTCACTGCTCGAATTCGGCGTGCCGGCTGACGGYGATCACGATCCACCGGCCTGCAATTCCGCTTCCGTGGAAAATTGTTCCCCAGCGGCCCCGAGAACATGCATTAAACTTTTCCAGTCGAACGGTAAGTTCAGAACACTTTATCATCCAAATCTCTACTAAATCGATAGTGTTTATGGTCAATGACTCCAATGACGGACGGGGATATGGCCGAAATCAGTTCGCCTTTGCAGGATTTTTCCGCCGATAGTCGCTCCGGCTTCGCAATCAAGAAAGCGACCCTGTATTCGGTGCTGTCCTGGTTGGCACCGCTTCTGCTTCTGTGCCTTTGGGAAGCCGCATCACGGCTTGGGTTGATCGCATCACAGGTGATGCCTGCTCCAAGCCGGGTTGCCGAAACTGGCTGGCAGCTTGCGACGACGGGCGAATTGTTCGTTCATCTCGGGGCATCGTTGCTGCGGGCAACAGCGGGGTTTGCGATCGGCGGCAGCATCGGGTTCGCGTTGGGCGTCGCGGTCGGGTTTTCGCCGCTCGCGCATGCCCTTCTCGACCGTTCAATCCAGATGATCCGGGCCATACCCTTTCTGGCGATGCTGCCTCTGGTCATCGTCTGGTTCGGCGTCGATGAAGCCGGCAAGATTTTTCTCGTGTCGCTCGCCGTTCTCTTCCCGATCTACATCAACACGGTTCTGGGCGTACGGCAGATCGACCCGAAACTGATGGAACTGGCAAAAGTCACCGGTATGAATTGGCCTGCGATCGTCAGGCGGATCATTCTTCCGGGCGCCATGCCCTCCATCTTGACCGGTGTCCGTTATGCGCTGGCGCATGCCTGGCTGGCCCTGGTTATTGCCGAGACGCTAGCGACCACTGAAGGAATTGGCTTTCTGGCAATGGACGCGCGCGAGTTCCTGCAAACCGACGTTATCCTTCTGACGATCATCATCTACTCGGTCATCGGCGTCGGGGCGGATGGGCTCGCCCGCCTGCTCGAAACCCGGCTGCTTGGCTGGCATCCGAATTTCGCAAAGGGAGCACGATGATGAACAAGCTCGTCAACATTGCCAAATCGATTGCCATCAGCGCACCGACAGATAGCGATCCGTTCCTCAACACGCCGCTGGCCGTTTCCGTTTCCGGGCTGGAACGGCGCTATGGTGAGCGTACGGTCATCAAATCCCTGGATATCACCATACGGGAGGGAGAGTTCGTCGCACTTCTTGGTGAAAGCGGTTGCGGGAAGACCACTCTGTTGCGCGCCCTTGCCGGACTTGATGCTCCGGATGCGGGGCGCATCGAAGCACCCGGCCGGCCGGCGGTGGTTTTCCAGGAGCATCGCCTGCTCCCCTGGGCTTCGGTCTGGGAAAACGTCGCGCTCGGCAACGAAAAGGCGATCGGCAAAGACGGCGCCTCACGCGCGCTTGGGGAAGTCGGGCTTGCCGGACGGGAGGACGATTGGCCGCGCAATCTGTCCGGTGGACAGGCGCAGCGCGTCGCGCTTGCCAGGGCTCTGGTGCGCGATCCGAAATTGCTCCTGCTTGATGAGCCCTTTGCCGCGCTCGACGCACTGACCCGCATCAAGATGCATGCGCTTGTCCGCGAGCTCGTCTCCCGACATCGCCCCGGCGTGCTGATCGTGACCCATGACGTGGATGAGGCCATCGTCCTCGCCGACCGCATCCTTGTCATGCGTTCCGGGCAGATCGCTGCCTCCTACCGCCCCGCCGAGCATGCTCCGGGAGGGTTGAGGCCACTGCTCCTCAACGAATTGGGCGTGGCAACCCACTGACTCTTCCTTCCATCAAATACGAACTCAGGACATCTCCATGACCAAATACCTACCGAACCGCCGCGCCCTCCTGCAGGCGGGTGGCCTGATTTTGGCTGGCGCCGCTGCATCGAAGTTGACACCCGCTCTTGCCGAAGAACCGAAGAAGCCGACGCGCAATACAGATATCGTGCGTCTCGGCTGGGGCCGCGGCGGTATTCCCCTCATTTCAAAGCAGCGCGGCGTCCTCGAAAAAGATCTCGCAGACAAGGGGATCAAGGTCGAATGGGTCGGCCCCTTCCCGAACCATGCGCCTTCGCTGCAGGCTGTGGTCGGGGGCAGCGCCGATTTCGGCTTTTGGGGATCGACGACGCCAGCACTTGCCGCCATGCTGGCGGGCTCGCCTCTCGTCTTCAATGCCTTCAACGTCTATTCGCCGCGATCAACTGCGGTGATCGTGAAGAAAACAAGCGGCATCAATACCGTCGCGGATCTTGTCGGAAAGAAGGTCGCCGTCAACAAAGCCGGTCTCGGCGAGTTTCTTGTCGTCGCCGCATTGGAAAAGAACGGCATTGAAACCAACAAGGTCGAGTTCGTTTATCTCAATCCTCCGGACGCAGCACCTGCTTTTGCTCAGGGGAAGGTGGACGCCTGGTCGATGTGGTCGCCCGGCGTCGACATCTCCCGCTTCGAGAACGATGCCAAGGACATCTTCAACGAGGGCACGGATCTCGATTTCCTGATCGACTACAGTTCGCTTGTGTCTACCCGCACGTTCTCCGAGGAGAACTCGGAATTGGTCCGGGCCGTGCTCGACGCCTATTACAAGGAAGGTGAGTGGCAGTCACAGAATGCCGCAGAATCCGAGCGGATCGCGCAGTCGGAGGGCAAGTATGCCGATGAGGTGCGCGATTACCTCGCCGGTCTGAAACGGATCAATACATTCTACGAGCCGAGGGACGCCGAATTCATCGCCCAGTTCCAGCGGGCCGCCGATTGGCTCGCCGACCGCAAGATCATCAAGTCGCATCTGAAGGTCGCTGACTACAGCGTCCAGGTATAAGGGAGGAATGTCGATGTCACGGCAACATATCCGTCTCGGCGTAAACGTCCTGGCCTCCGGCCGGCACGATGCTGCGTGGAAGACGTTCGAGGAAAAGCGCCACCTTTCGACCGATATCGATCATTTCATCGCGATTGCGAAATCGGCGGAACGCGGGTTAGTGGACGCAATTTTTCTGGCCGATAATCCGGGTGGCCTGGTCAGCGAAGCCTATACCCGTCCCTGGCGGGCGCTCGATCCGGCGGTCCTCGTCGCTAATCTGGCCGCGCATACCGAGCATATCGGGCTCGTCTGCACCACAACGACGCTGTTTGGACACCCGTATACCATTGCCCGGCAGATCGCCTCGATCGATCATGTGAGCCGGGGCCGCGCGGCCTGGAACATCATCACCTCCCAAAATCCGCCCGCCCTCGACGCTTATGGAGCGGAAAAGGGCTGGGACCAGGCGGAGCGTTACAAGCGTGCCGAAGAGTTTGTCCAGATCGTCACGGCGTTCTGGGATAGCCTGCCAGAGGAAGCTCTGGTCGCCGATCCGGACAATACGGTTTATCTCGACCCGTCGCGGCTGCGCCGGCTGGACTACAAGGGGACGCATTTCTCCGCTCGAGGCGCCTCTTCCGTACCGGAGACGCCGCAAGGCCGGCCGGTAATCTTCCAAGCTGGCCAATCCTCCGACAGCCGCGCGTTTGGTGCACGTTATGCCGATGCCCTCTTCACTGGCCAGCGGATCATAGAAGGCGCACGCGCCTTCTACTCCGAGGTGAAGACCTTGGCAAAAAGCTTCGGACGTGACCCGGATCATCTGCTTGTCATGCCTGGACTGTTTCCGATCCTGGCCTCAACCGAGGAGGAGGCGAAGCGCCACAAGCGCAGCCTGGACGACCGTCTTGATTCCGTCGCCCTGCGCGAAGAGCTGGCACGGCATATGGCCGTCGACGTGTCGCTCCTTTCCGATCTCGATGCGCCGATCCCCTTCGCCGAAAGCGAAGCGAACGAAGCCCTGGTACCGATCGCCTCGCGCTGGCACCGCGCGGAAATGCTGAAGGAAGCGCGCCAGAACGGCTGGAACATTCGGGAACTGCTGTTTTCGAACATCACCGGCGGCCATCGCGTCTTCGTCGGGACACCTGACGGTTTTGCTGAGGACATGCTCCACTGGATCGACACGAAAGGTGCGGATGGCTTCAATCTGAACATCGACGTACAGCCCACCGGCCTCGATCTGATTGCCGACGAGGTCATCCCGGTCCTGCAGAAGCTCGGCCGTTATCGCCGCGCCTATAACGGCCGCACCCTTCGCGACAATCTCGGCTTGCCGCGTTTCGATGCCAAGCCGCGGCACGGGCTTGCAGCCGCGGTCTGAGCGTTCAAGGAATTGTACTGAAATGCCTGATATCAGCAAATTTCGAGGGAGCGCCCTCCGGCTTGTTTCACCTTACGCGTCCTCGCTCGGCCTCGCACCCGCGATCGAGCAAATCGCGAAGACGGCGGTCGAGCGGGAAGTGGATCATCGCCTTCCTCACGAAGAGATCGCCGAACTGAAGGCGCTTGGCGTGGGATCCCTGCGCCTGCCGAAAGACACCGGCGGCGCTGGGGCTTCGCTATCCGAGCTATTTTCCGTCGCCCGTGATCTGGCCGCAGCCGACTCCAACATCGCCCACGCCTTCCGCAACCATCTGTGGCAAGTCGAGGCGGCCTTGCGCCAGCCAGAACATCCGTTTCATGCTCATGTGCTGGCGCTTGCCGCCAAGGGCAAGACGGTTGGGTTGAGCTTTGCCGACAGCGATGCCATCGCCGCCGGTGCGCCGTCCTCGAAGGTCCTGTCGCGGATCGAATGGGACGAAGCCCTGCAGGCCTATCGCGGCTCCGGGCAGAAGGTCTATGCAACCGGCAATCTCTACAACGACGCCTTCGTCGGCCTTGCCGTCGAAAGCCGCGAGAACGCGGTGGTACAGTATGTTCTCGATCGTGGAGACGGCGTTGACGGCGAGGATGACTGGGGTGGCTTTGGCCAGAAGCTGACCGGCTCCGGCACCGCAAAATTCAATGCGGCGACCATTCCGGCCAAGCAGATCTATCCTCAAGACCCGACGCCGCGCGAAGGCGCGGCGCCCTGGCGCTTCACCTTCCATCAGGTCTACCTCACCAATTGCATTGCCGGCGTGGCGCGACGGATTGCACTGGACGCGGTGGATGTGCTTCGCGCGCGCGGCCGCAACTTCTATCACGGCGAGGCGGATCATCCCGCCGCCGAGCCTGTTCTGCAGGCGCATCTTGGACGGGTCAGAGCCTATGCAGCCGCGATCGAGGCGACGATCGACCGGACGATCGCCAGCCTTCAGCAGGCATGGGACAGCCATGGAACCGCAGCGGAATACGATGCCGTTCTGGCTGCATCCCTATCGGCCGCAGAGGCGAAAGTCGTCACCGATGACCTTGCGCCCCAGCTTGCCAGCTGGCTGATCGACCTCGGTTCCGGCTCGGTCGTTTCCCGGAAGGGAGCGCTCGACAGGCATTGGCGCAATATCAAGGTCATCGCCTCGCATAATCCCCGGCTCTACAAGGAACGTCTGCTCGGCCAGAACCTGCTGACCGGACGCCTGCCTCCGACCGGCGCATTCTTCTGATGTATCATCCACCCTCTTTCGTACCGGAGCGCCTTCAATGAACCAGATACTGTCCTCGCCCGCCGGGGTCTCGCCAGCTTTCCCGACGCTTTCGCCGGCTCAGGTCCGTGCCGAACTGCTGGCAAGGCGGGAAATCCTGCTAGCCGACTTGAGGGAAGAGGACCCCTTTGCCAAAGGCCATCCGCTCTGGGCCGCGAACTTCCCGTTCGGAAAACTCGAACTCGACGCTCTCCGGCGCATTCCCCGCCGCGATGTTCTGATCGTGCTCTACGGCAAGGACGAGTATCGCGATCTCGCGCCGCTTGCAGCGCTCAAACTCGCCGGTTGGGGGTATGGTAACGTCCATCTGCTCGAAGGTGGCCTCGCCGCCTGGGAGGAAGCCGGCTATGAAACGTTCATCGATGTCAACGTGCCGTCGAAATCCTTCGGAGAACTCGTCGAAGCGCGCCGGCACACACCTTTGCTGCCGGCCGAGGAGGTGCAGCGCCTGATCGAGTCCGATACACCTCCCGTCATTCTCGACGCGCGTCGCTTTGACGAATTCAACACGATGAGCATTCCGACGGGTACATCGGTGCCGGGAGCCGAACTTGTGCTTCGGGTGCGCGACCTTGCCCCGGACCCGAAAACAACCGTGATCGTCAACTGCGCCGGACGGACACGCTCGATTATCGGGACGCAATCCTTGATCAACGCGGGCATCCCTAACCCTGTTTTTGGCCTGCGTAACGGGACGATCGGGTGGACGCTTGCCGGATTGACGCTGGATCAGGGGGCAACGCGCCACTCTCCTGAAATCTCGCCCTACGCGCGCACGTTGGCACAGGCAGATGCCCGCGCCGTGGCCGAGCGCGCCGGTATTCGCCGCATCTCGTTGCGGGAGGCGGAGGGTTTGGCAAGCCCGGACCGCACCGTCTATCGCATCGACGTGCGATCTTCCGAGGAATATCAGCGGGGGCATTTGCCCGGGTTCGTGAACGTGCCTGGCGGACAGCTTGTGCAGGAAACCGACCATACCGCTCCGGTCCGCGGCGCGCTTATTCTGCTTTCGGACGATGATGGCACCCGTGCCGACATGACCGCATCATGGCTTTCGCAGATGGGTTGGGAAGTATATGTCATAGCCCCCGTTGACGACAGCCAACGCAGCCAGCGCGACAATGAGCGGGCGGATACCATTCCAGCCCCATCTGCAGCCGCCGTCTCGCCGGATGTTCTTCGAAAATGGTTGGCCGGCGGCGACACGATCGTTGTCGATGTCGGCAGTTCGGCAAACTATGTCAAAGGTCACATTCCAGGTGCCTGGTGGGCGTTGCGCTCGCAGCTCGAACACGCGCTCAACACCATCGGGACAGCGAAGCGAATTGTGGTTACCTGCGCCTCCGGCACGCTCGCCAAATTCGCCGCGGCCGACATCCGGGAACTTACCTCCTGCGAGGTATACGTCCTCGAGGGCGGCACCGTTAGCTGGCTGGCCAAGGGGTTACCGGTGATAAAGGGCGAGGAGCGTTTGGCATCTCCTCGCATCGACAGATATCGCCGCCCCTACGAGGGCACCGACGCACCGCGTCAAGCCATGGAGGACTATCTCGAATGGGAGTACGGCCTCGTGGCGCAACTTGATCGCGACGGCACGCATTTCTTCCGTGTCATATAGCATGAGCCGAGTCCCGCACAGCGGCGAGAATTGCGGTTCAATGGGGCAAGGATCTGATGGCTCGAGCCTCTCCGTCGAAGAAATGTACGTTCGATGCCTCCGCCGAAAGGCCGATCTCGCCGCCGGCAGCGGGGACTTCTCCCTCGTCATGCAGGACCAGGCAAGTCCGGTTATCAGGCAGCAGGACATGCAGCAGTGTCACCGCGCCCGTATATTCGCAGAGACTGACGGTTCCGCGCAGAACGCCGGCCCGCGGTTCCACCACTGTCAGATGTTCCGGCCGGATACCAAGCGTTTCGGCTGATTGCGGAGCCGCCAGACCGGCACACAGCAACGGCGCATCGGCGGCAGGCAGAATGTTCATCTTGGGGCTGCCGATGAACTGCGCGACGAAGACATTCGACGGCCGCTCGTAAAGCTCCCGCGGCGAGCCCACCTGCTCTATCCGCCCGTCGCGCAGCACCACGATCTTGTCGGCAAGCGTCATCGCTTCGATCTGGTCATGCGTCACATAGATCATGGTGGTGGAAAGACGCTTGTGCAGGGCGGCGATCTCGGAACGCATATGCACGCGCAACTCGGCATCGAGGTTCGACAGCGGCTCATCGAACAGAAAGACATCCGGATTTCCGACGATGGCGCGGCCGATCGCGACACGCTGGCGCTGGCCGCCCGACAATTCACGTGGATAGCGGTCCAATAACGGTTCCAGCTTCAGGGTCGCGGCCGCTTCGTTCACCCGCCGCTGGCGCTCCTGCGCAGGCACTTTCCGCACCTTCAGCCCGAAGCCCATGTTCTCCTTGACCGTCAGATGCGGGTAGAGCGCATAGGACTGGAATACCATCGCCACACCGCGTTGCGAGGGCTGCACCTCGTTCACTATCCGGTCGCCGATCCTCAACTCGCCGTCGCTGATATGCTCCAATCCGGAGATGAGGCGAAGCAACGTGGACTTGCCGCATCCCGACGGACCGACGAAGACCACGAACTCACCCTCGTCGATCGAAAGGTCCACGCCGCGAATGACCTCGACCGAGYCGAACCGCTTTTCGATGCCTTTGAGCAAAACACTCGTCATAAGCTGAAATTCCTCATCCTTTCACGCCGGATAGCGCAAAGCTTTCGATGATCTGGCGCTGAGCGATCAGATAGACGATCAGGATCGGCACCACGGCAAGGCTGGTTGCCGCAAGCTGAAGGTTCCAGAGCGGCAGACCATAGCTGTCGTTGAAGTTGGAAAGCGCCAGCGGCAGCGTGAACATTTCAAGAGAGCTCACGAAGATCAGCGGCTCCAGGAACAGGTTCCATGAATGCAGGAAGGTGATGATGGCGACCGCCGCCAGAGCCGGCCGCGACATCGGCAGCGCGATCTTCCACCACACGCCGAAGCGGGTAAGGCCATCCATCTTGCCGGCCTCCTCCAGCTCCTTCGGAAGCGCCAGGAAATATTGGCGCATCAGGAAGGTCGCCATCACGCCCTGAGGCCCGAACACGGGCAGCAGGATGAGCGGCCAGTGCGTGTCCACCAGGCCCAACCACCGCATCAGGAAAAAATTGGGGATGATCGTCACTTCCTCCGGCACCATCAGCGCCGAGATGAGAAACAACATCAAGAGCGCAGCACCCGCAAAACGCATCCGCGCCAGCGCGTAACCCGCCAACGACGAGATGACGAGCGTTAGTCCGGTGACGACAATGGCGATGTAGAGCGAATTGAAATATTGCCGGGCGAATGGCTGATAGGTGAAGACTTCCACGAAGTTTTCCCATCGCCAGACGCGTGGGATCAGTGACGGGGCGCCGAAGATTTCCGTCACGCTCTTGAACCCGGCCGAAACCATCCAGATGAAGGGAAAGATAAAGGGGATCGCTGCGATCAGGAGGGCGATCGTCCAGCAGGCACGATATAGAATCCGGGTCTGGCGCTGGGTCATTCCATGCCCTTTCGTCTCAGCGCGACCTGCACCAGCGTCAGCACCATGACGATCGCGAACATGATCATCGCAAGCGTCGAGGCATAGCCGACATTGAAGAACTTGAAGCCTTGCTGATAGATGTAGAAGGCGAGCACCAGGGTGCCGTTTTCAGGTCCACCGCCGGTCATCTGGTAGATGTGATCGAAAACCTTGAAGGAGCCGATCGTCGTGATCACCATGATCACGAGGGTCGCCGGCGCCAAGAGCGGCCAGGTAATCATGCTGAATATCTGCCGGCGCGATGCGCCTTCGAGGCGGGCAGCCYCCTCGTAGTCGCGCGGGATCGCCTGGAGCGCGGCGATGTAAAGGATCATGTTGAGGCCGACCATCTTGATCACACGGGTGACGATGACGGCCGCCATGGCCCAGTTCGGCTCGCGCAGCCAGTTGGGACCGCTAATGCCGACAAGCGCCAGCACCTGATTGATGAAACCACCCTCGCCCTGCAGCATGAACTTCCAAACGATGGCCCAGGCRATCGCCGAGGTGATGACCGGGGCGAAAAACACCGTGCGGAAGAACACGACACCCCGAAAGGGGCGCGAGAGCGCGAGGGCAAGGGTCAGCGCGAGCGCCATGTTGAGCGGCACGAGACCAAGCGCGAAGATGACCGAATTGCGCACCACATGCCAGAAATCGGGGTTTTCCAGCAGTGCGTTCTCGAAGTTGGCGAGACCCACGAAGGTGGCCTGCTGAGTCAGCAGGTTCCATTCGGTAAGAGAATAATAGGCCACCGCCAACAGCGGGCCGAGGAAGAAGATGATGAAGCCAATGACGGTCGGGCTGACGAACAGCCACGCCTCCATCATCTCCCTAGCCTTCAGCGTCAGGCGGGACTCCTGCCCGCCTTGCCTGGTGATATGAATGCTATCGGCCATCTTCGACCCAATCAGAGCAGCGGCTGGATAGCCGAGCAGATACCCTTGATGGCCTGATCGACATCAGCGTCCGCCTTCCATAGGGCATCGACCCTGGGAGCCATCGCCGCCAGGAGCTGCGGGGCCTTCTCATGGGCCGGATGCACGCGACCATTGGCGATCGCTGCTGCCACGTTCTTCATCATCTCCGGCGATACGAGCTTGTTGCCGTTGATGAAGGCATCAGCCTCCAGCACGCTCTTGCGGGCCGGCGGGAAGAATTGCGCCATGGTCGCGACATTTTCCTTGTTGGTCATGTGCGCTACGAATTTGGCGGCTATCTCCTTATTCTTACCCTGATCGAACACGACGAGCCCGGCCTGGCCGATGACGGGCGATTCACCGCCAGGGCCACTGGGCAGCGGGGCAATGCCCCAGTTGAACCCCGCCTCGGCCATCTTGGAAGCGCGCGAGATCTGGTTCACCGTCATGGCGGAATTGCCGGAGAAATAGTCACCCTGTTCGCCTGGCGGTACGATGGACTTGTCCTTGAAGACCATGTCGTGAAGCTGTTTTATGGCCGCGACGGCTTCCGGCTTGTCGAACCCGCATTCCTCATTCGACCAGATGTCGCCGCCATAGGCGCGGATCGGCGGCAGGAACGCATGGGTCATGCGCGAGGCATATCCCTCGCCATCCTTGAACTCGAAACCCCATTTGCCGGGATTGGTCTCCGTCAGCTTCTTGGCGACCTCCTGGAACTTAGCCATGTTCCACTCACCCTTCGCGGCAAGCGCCAGCGGGTCTTCCAGACCTGCTTTGTCGAACATGTCCTTGTTGTAGTAGATCATGAAGGGCGAGGTGGAGAACGGGATGCCGTAAACCGTTTCGCCCTTTTGCCAGAGGCCCATCGCCGGTTGCGAGAAATCGGCGAAATCATAGCCCTCCGCGGCCTTCAGCGTCGGGCCGAGATCCATCAGCAGATTAGCGTTCTCGAAGGCGGGAGCCGCATCCTCCATCATCCAGGCGATGTCGGGGGGATTGCCGCCAGCCACCTGGAAGGTGAGCTTCTGCGTATAGTCGTTGACCGGCACCGTCTCGAACTTCACGTTCACGTCCGGATGCTTGGCCTTGAAGCTCTCGGCAATACCGTTCAGCATCTTCAGATGCGCCTCGCTGCCCGTCCAGACGGTCATGCGCAGATCGGTCGCGAGAACGGATGTCGTCATCAACAACGTCAAAGCGGATGCTGCGATACCTGTTAG
Organism: Rhizobium sp. LCM 4573; assembly: GCF_001854865.1. Taxonomy (GTDB): domain Bacteria; phylum Pseudomonadota; class Alphaproteobacteria; order Rhizobiales; family Rhizobiaceae; genus Neorhizobium. Next base: position 299,082 of record NZ_MDDW01000026.1, read on the forward strand.
TGCGGCCCTCATGGTTTCCTCCCCTTTTGGTCGCTGGTCTTGACCTTTGCCGAATGAACGCCGCGGGCATCCGCTCGGAAAAGGGCAGTCAATCGCAGAGGTCCCGAAGGCCCTCCGCGTGTCGTTTTCAGGTCCTCCAGACGCCGCTCATTCGGCGGCTTGCGGAAGAGCGCCGGGCGCATCCCCGATCGACCATCCTCCGTCGACCGGAATGTTTGCACCCGTGATGTAGCCGGCAGCATCGCTGCACAGAAAAACGAAGGCGCCGACGAGATCCTCGGGCTGGCCCTGTCTGCCAACGGGTATCTTGGCAACGACCGCCCTGCGGAAAACGGGGTCTTCATAACGCGCCGCATTGGCCTCGATCTCGATGGCACCCGGCGAGACGACATTCATCGTCACGCCGCGATGGCCGACCTCCCGGGCAATCCCCTGTATGGCGGTCAGTTGGGCCGCCTTGAGGGAGGCATAGACCACAGTCTCCGCACGCGGACGTGTCGCCATGATGCTGCCGGTTGCCACGACCCGGCCCCAGCCGCGCTCCATCATCGGCGGAACGAACCGATCCGTCAGCGTGAGGAGCGAGGCGAAATTGGAGGCGACATGCTTGTCGATATGGGCATCGTTCAGCTCCCGCCATGGCAGGCGATGCTCGATCGCGGCATTGGCGACCAATATGTCTATCCGCCCGCATTGCTTGAGCACGCCATCCGCGAAAGCCTGCGTCGCCGCGCTATCGGTGAAATCGGCCTCGAAAACCGGCGTATTTCCGCCGATCATGCGCGCCACATCCCTTGCGCCGCTCTCATTGCCGAAATGGTGGATAACGACGTCCGCGCCGTGTTCGGCAAGACCGAGCGCGACTGCCCGCCCGATGCCGGAACTGGCGCCGGTCACCAGCGCACGCCGCCCCTGCAATGAGAAGCGCCGCATGGTCATGACCGGCCACCCAGCTTGTCGGCAACCTCCAGCGAGGCGATATCGGCCGCGACGAAGTGCGCGCGGATTTTCTGCTCGGCGAGATCGGCGTCTCCGGCCGCCACCGCATCGTAGATCGCCTGGTGCCGGGCGATGGTGGCGCGCCAATCGGCGTCACTGCGATTGGCACGGCGCGAAAACAGCTCCGAGACCTCCCGCTGCACGGAGCGCATCCCCTCCATTTGCACGCGGATCATGAAATTCCCCGTCGCCATGGCAAGCCCGAGGTGGAACAGAATATCGGCTGCCGTGAACCCCGAAGGCTCATGCAGCGAGGCGGCCATGTCGGCCAGAGCCTGCCGCATGGTTTCCAAGCCTTGGCTGTCACGACGCTCGGCGGCGAGCCGGGCGATGCCCGTTTCGATGACAAGGCGCATCTCGTTGGCTTCCTGAAGGCGCTTGAGGCTCGATCGCACGGCATAGCCATAGATCCTGTCCATCGGCTCGCCGCTCAGCGCCTTGGCGCGTGCAACCTTGCCCTGCTGAGTGAAGATCAGGCCAGCGGCCGTCAACTGACGCAAGGCTTCGCGCGCAATCGGCTTCGATACCCCGAACTCGCGCGCGATCTCGCCTTCCGGCGGCAGGGGCTCACCGGGCGAGATGCGACCATCGAACAGTGCGGCGGCAATCGCATCGGAAACCCCGTCCGCAAGCCTGGAAGGGCTTGCGGGTTTGTCGGTGAATACAGGCTTCCTGTCGGAGTTGTCGGTCATCTCATTCCTCATGCTGTAAACCCTATCATGTCGTTTTCAACTTAGCAACTAGGTTTATCAGTTGCCAAGATAACATCCTATCGCTAGAAGTATCAGACAAGCCGACCAACGGCGAGCAAAACATGGAGCGATAAAAAGCCCGATGGACCCCGCACAGACATCACCCAGCGACGCCATCCGCATCACCGACGTGATCGCCCATCCGTTGAGTCAGACGCTTCCCAAGCCGACGGTCACCTCGTGGGGTTCCTATACGACGGTCTCCATCGTCCTCGTGGAGGTTCGCACCGACGCCGGCCTGGTCGGCGTCGGTGAGACGCTGGCGCGCTTTTCTCCAAAGGCCTATGCCGATCTGATCGAGACATCGCTGAAACCGCGGCTCGTCGGCCAGGACCCGCGCAATATCGGCGCATTGTGGCAATCCATGCGCCGGTCGCTCTCGGGACGCGCCGGCGGCATGCTGATAGAAGCGATCGCCGGCGTGGATATCGCGCTCTGGGACATCATGGGCAAGGCGGCCGGGCTACCGATCGCCAAGCTTCTCGGCGGCATGGGCCGGGAACGGGTCGACGTCTACGCAGCGGCGGTGAACTGGGTCGATGACGCCGAGGCCGATCGCGAGCTGGAGCGCTATATCGGCGAGGGTTTCCCACGCATCAAGGTGAAGATGTCCAACCCGGTGAAGGAGGCTTGCCGCCGCATCGAGCGGCTACGCAACCGGGCCGGCGACGATATCGCACTCTGCGTCGATGCCAACTGGGCGTATAATCTGGACCAGGCGATCGAAGTCGGCCGGGCGTTGTCCGCCAACGGCTATTTCTGGTTCGAAGAGCCGCTTGCCCCCGAAAACGAGCAGGGCTACGAGGAACTGCGCAAGCGCTGCGACGTGCCGCTTGCGGCGGGCGAGAGCAATTTCACTGCAGATCAGGCCCAGCGCCTCGTCGCCAACCGCACCCTTTCCATTCTTCAGCCGGACGTGGCCCGTGCCGGCGGCATAACCGAAACCCGCCGCATGGCTGATTATGCGGCTTTGCACGACGTCGGCTATGCCCCGCATATCGGCATGTCCGGCATCGTCTGCGAAACGGCGAGCGTGCATCTGGCGGCGGCGCTCCCCAACTTCAAGGTCATGGAATGCGAGTGCGACCTCAGCCCCTTCAAGCGCGAGCTTGCCGATCTGGCACCGGGTTGCCTTCGTCAGAAGGACGGTACCCTCGATGTTCCGGCAGGTCCGGGTCTCGGCATCGAAATCGATTGGGACGCCGTAAAGCGGCTCCGCACTCAGTGAGGTCCAAGAGAAGATGACGACTTTCGCCACCCCAATCGCCGCCGATCTCACCGAAGCCATGCGCCTTGCCATGCTGCGCGCCGATCCCGCACTCAGCCGTTTCGATCCGCTTCCGCGAATCTTATCCTTCGACGATTTCTCGCGCGGTCATTGCGGCTGGTCGCAGCTTGTCGGCAATTACGAGGACAGCCTCGATTCCATGCTGCCGGGTTATGCCCAGCATTCCAGCGCCATGCTTTCGACCCTTGGACATTGGGATGCGGGCTCGCATGGCGGCATGGATTCCTCCTATGCGCTGAAGATCGCCACCAAGCCGCGGCCAGGCGCTCAGAATGTTGCGATCAAGCGACATACGTTTCGCAAGCGCGGGCCTATCCGTTTCGAACTCTTCTTCACCTTCAAACCGGAGGCGGCGGAATTGAAGCTCTCCGAAACGGATGTCCGCTCGGTCGGCTTCCTGTTCGATCTGCAATGCGGAGACCGGGATGGAGATGGCGAACGGGTCATGCCGCATCTGCGCTTCCTGAATGCGCTTGACGGCAAGCACCTGCAGAAATGGCAATACAAGCGCGAGACGACGCATTTCACCTCGATCGGCAGCGAGGACAAGACCGTCAGCCATTACCATCTGTCTCCCGACGGCTGGCTGGATCTGCCGAATGGCGATCAGCGGCTCTGCTACAACGAGATCCCGACCAAGGTGAACTGGAGCTATCTGCGCTTCGATTTCGACCTCGCCTCGATGAAGGCGACCGGGCTGCAATGTAACGACCGCAGCTTCGATCTATCAGGTTTCGATTCCATCCGCATTCCGGCGATGAAGAACCTCTGGTGCATGCTGAACTTCTGCCTGTTCGCGGAAACGGACGTCGCCAAGCGCGCCTTCCTCTACGTCGATTCCATCTGCATATCGGGAGATTTCTGATGCTGCCCGAGAACATCACCGCCGTCGTCGCCCGCAATGAGCGCTGGAGCGGCGAGGCCGCAAGCGAACCTTACGAAGCCGGCTGGGCGCGTGAAGCCATCTTCTTCGTCCGGGCACTGAAGGAGCCCATCGGCACAGCACCGAAAGCCTGGGTGGAGATCTCGCCGGACGGCATGCACTGGATACCGGAAGGAACCGAATTCGTCATGCCATGCGAGCGGGATGGGATCGCAGCGGCGCGTATCCGGCATTTCGGCAACTGGCTGCGCGTTGCCACGCGCTTCGAAGAAGGCGCCGAATGCACCGTTCTGGTGACGGTGCATCTGAAGGCCTGATGCACGACAGACGGTCGGAGGCACGGGCCGCTGCCACCGAAATCTGTCGGCATCACTCCCATTTTGGCTCTCAGGAAAGGAGTTGCGCCGCTTCGCCTTGCTGGGAAAGAAACCTTACGGCTTTCCGATCGAATGAGACAAAAGTTTCGCCACCCAGCCATGTCCCTTCATGGGCCATGATACCGTCGGCGAAATCGCCGCCGGCTTCCAGCATTGCAAGCCCGACCTCGACGGCTGGCCGGTTCATGACGACTTTCCCGGTATCGAGCAATGCGCGAATGGCGGAGGCGATTAGCTCGTTGTCGAAGCTGTAAACCCGGCGCAGCACCCATACGAATTCGCATAGACACGGCAAGGAAACCGCGATCAACGAGGCTTCCTTCAAGATCTTGTCCACGCTGCTGGCTTGCTTGGAATCGTCTCGCACGAGGCCCCGGACGAGGACGCTGGTATCGACGGTGACTTTCACTCTTCGCCCGCCCAGCCGGCGGCCTCGTTCATTTCCTCAATCGTGGCGACTTTCTTGGTCTTGCCAGCAAGCAGGCCAAGGAAGTTGTCTATCGTTCCAGTCGGCCGAGCTGCCCGCAACCGAAGCTCACCGCYGGGCAGTTTTTCAAACTCGATCCGCTCTCCCGGCTTGATGCCAAGGTGTTGCAGCAAATCGCGCTTGAGGGTGACCTGACCTTTTATGGTAACTGCCAACGGTGCCATCGCAACCTCCAAGTTCCATCCGCGAATAAGTAATGTAAAACTTCATTACTGTCAATACTGAGCAGACCTTCAGTTCTCACAGGGCTAGAGGATCGCTTTGATCAACCGAGATAGGCCCCCTGCACGAGCAGTTCCCGCCGGAGATCCTCATACCGGATATAGYGCGGGCTCACGCGGTTGCCGACCGAGAGCGCGGCCGCCACGCCCGCCGCCTGCCCCAGTGCGAAACAGGGCGGCATGACGCGGATGGCGCTCAAGGCCTCGTGGGTGGCCGAAACGGCCCGGCCGGAGACCAGCAGGCCGTCATGGATGCGCGGCAGCATCACACGATAGGGTATCTGATAGACATTTGCGGTCTGCGGCGCCTCGCCCCCGGTACCTCCGCCGGACCCGGCCGGATCGTGGATATCGAGCGGATAGCCGCAGAGTGCCACCACATCTTCGAACGCCCGCCCCGAACGCAGGTCGTCCAGCGTCAGTTCGTAATCGCCTTCGATGCGGCGGGTTTCCCGCACACCGATCTGGGTCGCGGTATCGCGAAGTTCGACATTCTCGAAACCGGGCAGGTTGTTGCGGAAGAAATCGATGAGCGCCATTGTCTGCTCGCGACCCTCGATTTCCGCCAACGACAGCTCCCGTGCATCCGCCCCGTTGCGGCGAAGCACGCGGCCCGTATTGATGCGCCACACACCCGGCTCCATGGTCTTGTAGAGGCCGATACCGCGGCGCGGTGCGGGAAACCGCCCTTCAGCGGTCGCCCTGGCGACGATCGATGCGAAGGGCCTAAAATCCTCCGGGTGGGAGCGGACATAGTCCTCCACCACCTGGTCATCGACGTTCTGAACCCGGAAGAACAGCGTCTGCGGCTGGGCAAGACCGTCGCTGTCTCGTCCCTGGCGGGTAAGAACCCCGGCATAATGGGCGACATCGCCGTCGGCCGAGCAATCGACCACCACCTTGGCCCGGGCCACCTTGAGCCCGCCCTTGCCGGCGCAGACGACGCCGGTCACCCGCGGCATGTCGGTATCGGCACCATCGACGATCGCGTCGACGACCATGGTATGCAGAAGCAATTCCACGCCGGCCTCGACGCACATGCGCTGCGCCACGACCTTGGCGGCTTCCGGCTCGAAGGGCGTGACCTTGTCGTGACCATAGACGATGAAGCCGCAATAGGCCGAACCCGCCGGGATCGTGCTCGGGTGAAGGGCGCCGCCGATCGCCATCATCCGCTGTACGAATTCCTCGTAGACGCCGCGGATGAGCTGCTCGCCGCCGTCCAGCGAATAGGAGGTCATGCAGGGGCCGACGAGACCGGCCGTCAGGTTCCCACCTAGAAAACCGTACCTCTCGACAAGGCTGACCCGCACACCAAGGCGCTGAGCCGCTACCGCAGCCGATAGCCCGGATGGTCCTCCGCCGACGACAAGGACATCCACATCATCGATTTCAGGGATATCTGCCGCATAGGCATAACGCCGCACCGTCTGTTCCATGTCCTCGTTCTCCCCTAGCGAAACATCGACCCGCCATCGACATCGAGCGCCGAGCCATAGGTGAAGCTCGCCGCGTCCGAGCACAGGAAGAGAATGGCGGCCGCCATGTCTTCCGGACGACCCATGCGCCGCATCGGCAGATTGGCCGCGATGCGCTCCTTCAGCGCCGGATCGATATGGGAATGCATCGGCGAATCCGTGGGCCCGGGATTGAGCGCATTGATCCTGACATTCTTGCCCGCCAGTTCGCGGGCAACGGATTTGACCAGCGACAGCGTCGCCGCCTTGGATGCCGCATAGGGCGTATCAGCGATCAATCCGCCACCGCCATGGACCCCCGCATCTGAAGCGACACAAACAATCCTGCCTCCCGCGGGATTGTCGAGCATGCGTTTGACGGCGGCCTGCACGATGAAGAAGGTTCCGAGCAGATTGACGTCGAGGACGCGTCGCCAATGACCCCAATCCTGCTCGAAGATGCGCTTGGCGGTGATGATGGCGGCACAGGTCACGACGTTGTCGAGCCGGGCCAGATTGGCGTCGCAGTAATCGAAAGCTCTTGTAATGCTATCCGGATTGCCGACGTCGACCGTCACCATATGGATCCGGGCGCCCGTTTTCCGCAACTCGGCGCCATAACGTTCCAGGCCCGCCTCATCTCGATCGGCCATGACCACCTCAGCTCCCTTGGCGGCAAAGGCGCGAGCGGTTTCCAGCCCCATCCCGCTCGCAGCGCCGGTGATGAGAACGGATCGGCCGGCGAAGCAGCCGTCGGCAAAGGTCGAATAGGTCTGAGGCATTATCGAAGGTCCTTGGTTGAAGGGTTCCGGAAGTTCGGGACAAACGAAACAGAACTGTCTCGTGGCGATAATCACACAAAACAACTTAGCTACTATGTTATATAGTTGTAAAGATCGGAATTGCGGCAAGACGGTTTTTAACCGCCCATAGGAGCTTGGCTCGCCGCTCGGCATCCGACGGGAATCACCACGACGATACCGGCGCGTGTTTCAGCAGAGTCAGGATGATTTTCGGGGGAGCTTGGGCTAGCGGGCAGGCCAGGTGGAAAGCGCTTGCTCGGCAACAGCCTCCAGCATTTCGCGGCTGAAGCCGGCTTTCGCCTGCACTGCCATGCCGTGAAGGACGGCCATCAGGAATGCCGCAAGAGCATCAGGTCTGGCAGTCTCCGGCAGGTCGCCCTCGGCTTTTGCCCGTTCGAAGCGCTCACGTAGCTGCGCCTCAGCGGCCGCGCGAGCGTCTATCAAGACCTGCCGCACGGGCTCCGCTTCGTCCGATCCTGCCAGGACCCCATTGATAACGAGACACCCAGTATGATCCGCATAGCGCGTGTTGAGGTCGATCGCATTATACAGGATGTGCGTTGCGACCTCGCGGGTGGTCGGAAGCTGAAGAGCCTTTGGAAGATAGTCCAGATATCGCTCGTAATAGCGATCGAGCGCTCGGCCAAACATCGCTTCCTTGTTGCCAAATGCCGAATAAAGGGCAGGTCTTTCAACCCCGGCCGCCTCGGTCAGGTCCGCGTAGGAAGCACCCTCGTACCCCTTGCGCCAGAAGACGCACAACACGGCGTCCAGCGCTTTCTCAACGTCGAATTCGCGATGGCGACCCATCAGTTCAGCTCGGCCACTTTTTCATAATGACCGTTATTAAACCGCTTGACAGCTTCCGTCAACATTTCATAACAATCGTTATCGTAATGAACGTTACGGAATAGACCGTCATCGTCGCCCAAACCGGCAACGATCAACAACCGAAAGGGTTCTTATGTCGAACATATTCAAGGGCAAGGTCGCCCTCATCACCGGCGGCTCGCGCGGGCTTGGCGCCGCAGTGGCGGAGGCGCTTGCCGACCAGGGAGCAGACGTTGCGATCAGCTACGTCGCGTCGGCCGAAAAAGCCGAAGCTGTTGTCGATAAGCTGAACGCAAAGGGTGTGCGCGCTCTCGCGATCCGGAGTGATCAGGCCGACACAGCGGCGGCCAAGCCGCTGGTCGACAAGGTAGTGGCCCATTTCGGCAAGCTCGATATTCTTATCAACAATGCGGCGATCGCAATACAGGGCAAGACGGTTGACGATCCCAACCTCGACACGGTCAATCTCGATCGTCAGTGGCAGATCAACGTCATGGGTGCGGTGGCGACCACGCGCGCGGCCGCGCYGGTGTTGTCGGATGGTGGGCGGATCATCTTCATCGGTTCCGGCCTCGGCAGTCRTGTCCCGTTTCCGGGCGTGGCGGACTATGCAGGCACCAAGGCGGCAATCGCAGGCTATGCGAAAGGTGTCCAGCGTGACCTTGGCCCGCGCAACATCACCGTAACCGTCGTGCAGCCGGGCATCATGCCGACCGACATGGCGTCGGCCGTCGCCGACAAGCTACCCGAGGCGATCATGGATCTTCACGCAATTCGCCGGATCGCAACGCTTGAGGAAGTGGCGGCGACCGTTTGCTTCCTGGCCGGCCCTGACGCGGGCTACATCGGTGGCGGCGTCATCGACGTGGCCGGCGGTTTCCAGATCTGAGCGTCGAAAATCTCCGACAGGCGCGATCAATGCTTGACCGGCCAAAAAGGAAAGCACCCGTTTGGATCCATGGATCCAAAGTCGATTTTCRGTGAGCTGCGAGATGAGATTGAGGCGGGTGAACTGCCACCAGGCTCAATTCTCAAACAGGAATTGATCGCCGAGCGCTTCGGGGTCAGCCGACAGCCCGTCCGGCAGGCCTTGGAGCGATTACTGGGAAGTGGCTTGGTCGTGCGTCGTCCCGATCGGAGTCTGGCGGTAGCGATCCTCTCAAAACGGGAAGCGACTGAGCTCTCCGAGCTTCGGGCTATCGCAGCTCTGGAGCTGTCGCTCCCGCTGCTCTCGCCAGCGGCCTTGCGAGCGGCCGAAAAGCTCAACGACGAACTGATCGCGGAATACGATCCGGTGCGAATTCTGGAGCTCGACCAGCAGTTCACCTCACCCTGTATAGTGGGTGCAAGAATACTCGGTTGCTTAAAACCATAACGATGCTCCGACGGGAATCGCGGCGGTCTACTCTTCACCAAAAACCTGGTGCCCAGGAGCGCTCAGACTTTTCGAGGAGCACGCCGCGATCGTTGCAGCTTGTGCGAAGCAGGATCTCCACGCCGCCACCCTACACCTTCGCCGTCACCTCACACAAACGACAGCAAGACTTCTTTCCATGCCGACAGAGGATGATCTGAGATGAAAATGACCGTCGAAGTACATTGGGAGCGAGAAGGAGCGGTCTTCACTGACAAGCGCTATAGCCGCGCGCATACGTGGCGCTTGACGGTGGCCATGTCGTGCCGGCGTCGGCTTCCCCGCATATCGTTCCGCTTCCTTATTCCGTGGAAGCCAATGTCGATCCGGAGGAGGCCTATATCGCAGCGATTTCCAGCTGCCACATACTGACTTTTCTCTCGCTTGCGGCGCCTAGGGGGATCGTCGTCGAGAGCTATACCGACAAGGCGGTCGGCGTGATGGAGAAGGTGGACGGAAAATTGGTCGTCAGCCGCGTCGATCTTAATCCGACCATCGTCTACGTCGGGGAGCAGCCGAACGCCGCAATGCAAGCGGAACTGCATCACTCGGCGCACGAACAATGCTTCATCGCCAACTCCGTCAAGACGGAAATCCAGGTAGCTGGCCTCGGTCAATGACATCGGCCGGATGCCGCCCATCTGAGGTCTGATTGTCCCTGAGCCCGAATATGCTTCACAGCCGTACTCCCGCCGGATTCGTAAACTTCGTCTGAGATCGCTTTTCATCGAAGAAGAAGCTCGCTATGTTCCACTTTTGTTCAACGGGTGCTGTGTAGTGATCAGCGTCCAAGGAAGCCACGAGCGACGGAATGACGGCAGCCTATCTCGAGAAGCTCAACGATCGGCAGAGGCAGGCGGTCGAACACGGGATTGGTTTGCCRGAAAGCAGGATCGGCGGTCCGCTTTTGATCATCGCAGGCGCCGGTTCGGGAAAGACAAACACTCTTGCACATCGGGTCGCCCACCTCATCGTCAACGGAGCCGACCCGCGCCGCATCCTGCTGATGACCTTCTCTCGCCGGGCCGCGACGGAGATGACCCGCCGAGTGCAGCGGATTTGCCGACAGGTCCTTGGTGACACCTCGCCAATCATGACAGACGCGCTGGCCTGGGCAGGAACATTCCACGGGGTGGGTGCACGGCTCCTGCGGATCTACGCCGAGCAGATCGGCCTGAACGCCGACTTCAGTATCCATGATCGTGAGGACTCCGCCGACCTGATGAACCTTGTCCGACATGAACTTGGGTTCTCAAAGACGGAAAGCCGCTTCCCTACAAAAGGCACCTGCCTCGCCATCTATTCGCGCGTCGTTAATTCGGAAAGTTCCGTCATGGACGTGCTCAAGTCCTCATATCCCTGGGTGGTCAATTGGGAGCAGCAGCTCAAGGTACTGTTCGCAGGATATGTCGAGGCGAAGCAGGTGCAAAACGTCCTCGACTACGACGACCTCCTTCTCTATTGGGCGCAGATGGCCTCCGATCCCGATCTTGYCGACGATATCGGCAATCGCTTCGACCACGTCCTCGTCGACGAATATCAGGATACGAACCGCCTTCAGGCATCGATCCTGTTCTCGCTTAAACCAGGCGGACGGGGCCTCACTGTCGTCGGTGACGACGCCCAGTCGATCTACTCGTTTCGAGCCGCGACCATTCGCAACATCCTCGACTTCCCGAACGAGTTCTCTCCCCAACCGGCGGATGTGATTACTCTGGAGAGGAACTACCGCTCGACGCAGCCCATTCTGGCGGCCGCGAACGGCGTTATCGATCTAGCAAGGGAGCGGTTTACGAAGAACCTGTGGTCGGATCGGCAGTCGGAGCAGCGGCCTCTTCTGGTGACCGTGAAGGACGAGGCTGATCAGGCCAACTACATCGTCGAGCAGGTGCTCGCAAACCGGGAGGTCGGCATTCCACTGAAGAGTCAGGCCGTGCTGTTCCGCTCCGCCAGCCATAGTGGAAATATCGAAGTGGAACTCACACGGCGCAACATTCCCTTCGTCAAATTCGGCGGCCTGAAATTCCTCGATTCCGCCCACGTCAAGGATTTACTGGCCGTGTTGCGTTTCGCCCAGAACCCACGCGACCGTGTGGCAGGCTTTCGCCTTCTACAGATGCTGCCCGGTGTCGGCCCTCTAACGGCGGGGAAGATCCTCGACACGATCGCCGCTGATCCGGAACCACTGCAGTCGCTTGCGGAAATCCCCCCGCCGCCGAAGAGCGGCGAAGCCTGGCCCGCTTTTGTGACGCTGCTTTCAGCGCTGCGCAAAGCGGAAGCGGGATGGCCGGGAGAGATAGCACTCGCGCGAACCTGGTACGAACCGCATCTCGAGCGGATCCATGAAGATGCTGATACACGCAAGGCAGACCTGCTGCAGCTTGAACAGATAGCAAACGGCTACGCTAACCGCGAACGTTTCCTGACCGAGTTGACGCTGGATCCACCGGACGCAACCAGCGATAAGGCCGGCGCGCCGCTTTTGGATGAGGACTACCTGATCCTGTCCACCATTCATTCCGCCAAGGGACAGGAATGGCGGTCGGTCTTCATGCTGAATGTAGTGGATGGATGCATCCCATCGGATCTTGGGGTCGGAACAACTGCAGAAATCGAGGAGGAACGTCGCCTCCTTTACGTCGGGATGACTCGCGCGCGCGACAGCCTCACACTTCTGACGCCACAGCGGTTTTTCACCGGCGGCCAGAATGCGCAAGGCGACCGTCACGTCTATGCCTCGAGGACCCGCTTCATCCCCGCGACCCTGCTGCAGTTCTTCGAGGCGACCACCTGGCCCAAGATCAGTGCATCGGCCGGAGAACGCAGCGCGCGCCAGGTCAGGGTGGATATCGGCGCCCGGATGCGCGCGATGTGGAAGTGATGGCTGGCCTGGCTTCGGGCAGGTTGCCGAGCGGATCCGCAAGATCGTTTACGCTAATTTCATTTCATTGGAGGTTTGCGGTGCAACCCTCAAGCGGGGGCTGTGCCATGGTGCTTCATGGAACTGAACACCGTGGTTATCGTCCACATGCAACTCGGCGATAAAACGCTACATCGAATAACGCCTCATTCAAGACGCCTTCGAGCCAGGATCAGCAAACAGAGGGGGGCGATCACTTCGCAAACGGGATGATCGCCCGCCGTATGCTCGAAACGGCGGTTTTAGGACAGCGGAGCTTTAAACCCGCATTTCTTTTTCCCACCAGCCGCGGGTGTTCACGTTGGCGGCGTCGGCGAGAGCTTCCAGTTCCGCGATGTCACCGCTGGTAAGCGTGAGGCTGCCGGCTCGGGTGAGACCATCGACATGGCGGGGCTTGGTAACGCCGATGATCGGCGTGGCCCCCTTGGCGATAGCCCACGCGGTCGCGACATCGGGCGCTGCCACACCTTGGCTCTGGCCGATCAAGGCGAGCTTGTCCGTCAGCGCCTTCAGCTGAGGCAGTATGCCATTGTAAGTCTCCGCCCGGCTGCTGCCTTCCGGCAGCGGGTTCTCTGGACTGTACTTGCCGCTCAGGGCGCCCTGTTCAAGCACCATATAGGCGAAGAACGGGACGCCGTGGTTGCGGCAATAGTCCAGGATGCCGGCCTGTTCAGAGCTGCGGTAGAGGAGACTATAGTGGTTCTGGACGGCTTCGACCCGGAACCCGGCTTCGCCCAGGATCCGGTCGGCGAGCTTGATTTCGCTCAGGTTGTGATTAGAGACGCCGACGTGGTTGACCTTCCCGCTCTTGAGCAACGGGATCAGGTGCGGTGTCCACCGCGCCACATCGGCTGGATTGTGGATCCAGTAGAGGTCGATGTAGTCGGTGCCGAGGCGGGCCAGGCTTTGTTCCAGCATGTCCGCAACCGGATCGCCGCCGGTTCCCGCGGCCTGCGGGGTGAACTTCGTGGAGAGCTGGTAGCCGCTGCGCGCGAAGCGCTTCAGAACTTCGCCGAGTACAGTCTCCGATCGGCCCATGCCGTACACAATGGCGGTGTCCCAGAGGCTGAAGCCTGCCGCATGCGCCTTGTCGGCGAGCTCTTCCAGGCCAGCCTGAGTGATGCTGCTGCCGAAATAGCCGTTGCCGCTCTCGCCAATGTCGCCCCAGGCCCAGGTGCCCAGTGCTACGGTGGGTGTCTTCAGTTTATCGATCTTCATGTTTGCTCCATGTTTGTTCCGCGGCCGGGATTGTTGTGAGCCAGGCGCCGCTGACACTTTGATGCGCGGTGACCCCGAACCGTTAGCCCGATGCGCCGGAATTCCTGCCTGATTCTCCGGAATCCACGCGTTCGCATTGCCGCGCTTGCGCGCGCGTGCGATGGTCCGTTCCCATGGAAACACTGACGGAAATTGCGGCCATAATTGCCCGGCACGTCTCGAATGATGGCTTCCACGCCACCCCCATCGAACGCTTGACGCTTGTTCGATCCTCCACGGTGACCATGCCGATGCCGAATGTTTTACGGCCGCAATTGTGCCTCGTCGCGCAGGGTCGCAAGGAGGTCACGCTGGGCGACCGCGTGTTCGGATATGAACCGGGGCGCTATGGGGTCGTGACCTACGACCTGCCGGCGATAGGCCACGTGATCGAGGCGACGCCTGGCAAGCCCTATCTCTGCCTGTACCTCGATTTCGATCCGGTCATGCTGGGGGATTTGGCGCTGCGCGTGCCGCGGCCGGGAGCGCCATCTCCGCCCATTGGCAAAACGGTGTCCGACGCCGGCACCGATCTGCTCGACGCAGTTCTGCGCCTGTTGCGCCTGCTCAACGATCCGGCAGCGCTGCCCGTACTCGGGCCACTTGCCGAACAGGAAATTCTTTATCGTCTGCTCGCCGGCCCCGAGGGCGCCAGGATGCGCCACATCACCTCCGGCCAGGGTCGGGTGGCTCAGGTCGGCCGCGCCATCGCCTGGATCGGGAAGAATTTCAGGGAACGCTTCAGCATCGAGCGACTTGCCACGGAAGTCGGTATGAGCCCGTCGAGCCTGCACGAGCATTTTCGCGCCGTGACGGCGATGACGCCGCTGCAATTCCAGAAGCAGCTGAGACTCCAGGACGCGCGCAGCCTGATGCTGGTTCAGGATCTCGATGTCACGACCGCCGCCTTGCGCGTGGGTTACGAAAGCGCCTCGCAGTTCAGTCGCGAATATCGCCGCCACTTTGGAGAACCGCCTGCGCGTGACATAGCCCGCCTGCGCGCCTCACCGGGCTTGGCAGTGGTCGCGTAAGTTCAGTTTACTGGCATCCACGTCTCAACGTTTAGTCCAAAGCGTCAGGGCGGCTCGTTAGATCTCTTCTGCCTCAGAGCGGAGGTATTTATGCTGACTATTCAACCTTTCTTGGTCCAATAGTGGTCCGATATATTTTGATTGTTACGAATGATGTAAGCGGCGATATCCGGGTCTCCATCGGCAAAGGTGTGAGGATCGGCGCCGCATAACAGCAAAAATAGCTTTTGATGTGCAACGGCAGCGAAGTATTCGTATGCCGGTGGCTTTTCCTGCGATCCGGTTACCTGGACCTCTTCGGCGGCTTGATTGGTGGCATCTTCAAGCGCTTTGTAAATCGTGGCCAATAGAGCTCGCTCGGCTTTATCTTGAATGTCGACGAATTGCCTTTGTGCCGGGGTAAGAGTCGGGCAGCTATTGCTCATTTAGTTCTTTCCTCGTGCGCCTAGTTCAGTGCTGAAGGGCATCCGGTGCCATGTGATTGCGTCTGCAATGAGCCTGAAGCGCATCATCCACTCAGTGAGTTCGCACCATCAGGACGAGCATTGTCTACACCAGCATTGGGCGCCATTTCAGGAAATCGTCATCGTCGCGGCGAGTTCAGAGCAAACCTTTAACCGTCTACAAACGCCTTGCGCCTGAACACTTCCGCAAGAAGCCGCGTTCCCTGATCCGCTTCCGGTTCCGAAAGCGCCGAAAATCCGAGCAGCAGTCTCGACGTATCGGTGGAGAGCACGTTCATCCGCGAAAGCGGCATAACGACGACCCCCCTCTTCAGAGCCGCGGAGGAAACGGCGGTGTCATTACGCCAGGTTCCTGTGCTTTTGACCGTGAGGTTGATCCCCTGATCCGGCAGCAGCACATGGATATGTTCGGCCATGCGCTCGGTCAGGAAACCCGCCAACATGTCGCGTGAGGCGCGAAGTCGTTCCCGCAGACGGCGGAGATGCGCAGGAAAATAACCCTCTTCGAGGAAATCCGCGATCACTTTCTGCTGGAAAGTCGGGGGGCAGCGGTCGACCGCCGGGCGCACGGCCCTGAACGCACCGACCAGATCGACCGGAACTACGAGATAGCCGATCCTGAGGCTCGGCAACAGGGCCTTGCTGAACGTGCCGGTGTAGAGAACCCGATTGGCCTTGTCGAGGCCGTGGAGCGAGGCGATCGGATGCCCCTGATATCGAAACTCGCTGTCGTAGTCATCCTCGACGATCCAACAGTCGTTTTCCTCGGCATAGGCAAGGAGGCCGAGCCTTCGCGAAAGCGAGAGGACCGACCCAATCGGATATTGGTTTGAGGGCGTCACGTAGAAGACGGAGGGCGGCGGCATGGCGCCGGCCATCAGGCTTTCCATGTCGAGTCCGTCCTGATCGACGCGAAGGCCGACGACGTTGATACCGTTCAGCGCCAGGCATTGCCTGGCGGGCGGATAGCACGGGTCTTCCACGACGGCCGTATCGCCCGGCGTCATCAGCACGCGAAAGGCAAGGTCGAGCGCCTGCTGCGTTCCAGCCGTGATAAAAATCTGATCGGGCGCACAGCACACGCCGCGCGAGACAGCAAGATGCACGCTGATGGCTGCGCGCAACGTCTTTTCGCCCTGAATGTCTCCATAGCCTTCGAAGGCATAGTTCATGTGGCGGGCCGCAATGCGGTTCAAGAGCCGTGCCGTTCGTTCGTCGTGGGCGATACGCCCGGTGACGAATGGCAAAGTCTTCTGCGGCTCGAGGCTCGGACCGCGAGTGAGGATCGCCGTTGCCGCGGCCGACACGCCGCGGCGGATCGGATATGCGCCCTCCCCGCCCGGCTGCTCGACAGGCGCGACGCCTTCTGGAATGGAGGACGCGATATAGGTGCCAGACCCGTGACGGGCGACGGCGAAACCTTCCGCAATCAGAATTTCATAGGCCTCCGCAATGACGCCGCGGGAAATCTTCCACTCCGCCGATGCGAGACGAGTTGATGGCAGCCGCTGTCCGGCCGCGAGCCGTTTCTCCGCTACGGCGTTTCTCAGCGAGAGATAAAGCTGCCTTGGCAAGGGCGCGGCGGACGAAGCGTCGATCAAGGGCTGAAATCCCGCGGAAGGCCCTTCACGCCGCCTCTTCAGTGTCATGTGCAGTTCCCAAGTGGCTCACGCGCCACGGATAAAGTGGCTCTGTCATATTCCAAATATCTGCACTTACAATGAGCCACTTGCAAGCGGCATAACGAAAAAGACATGGATCGTCGGAAGCTCAATATGCCTCCTCATCGACTTTCCTCCGGGAGATTCTCATGAATCCAACCATGACAAGGCTGCGCATCGCCGTGCTTTTCGGCGGCCGTTCCAGCGAGCACGACGTTTCCGTCATGTCGGGCACCAACGTGATGCGGGCGCTCGATCCGCAGAAATATGACGCACTGCCCGTGTTCGTCACCCGCGAGGGGCGATGGCTGCAAAGCCGCTTCGGCAATGGTGAACTCGACCGGCCCGTGGCCGGTATTGAAATCTGCCTCGTACCGGGCGGGCACGGCCGTTTCCTGACGATCGGACCTGACGGAAAGGCCGCCGAAGGCGGCAGGATCGACATTCTCTTTCCCGTTCTCCATGGTCTGCACGGAGAGGACGGCGCGGTGCAAGGCCTTTGCGAAGTGGCGCGCGTGCCGTTGGTGGGCTGCGGCATCCTCGGCTCGGCGGCAGCACTCGACAAGGATATCGCCAAGCAGCTTCTGAACGCGGCCGGACTGCCGGTTGCCCGGTCGGTGACGATCCATCAGGAAGCGCCGCCCCTCCTGGAGGAACTTGAAAGTCAGCTCGGCCTGCCGCTGTTCATCAAGCCCGCCCGGCAGGGGTCGTCGGTCGGCGTCAGAAAGGTCTCCGGCAGCCAGGAATTCGCGCCAGCGCTCGCCGAGGCATTCGGGCATGATCGCRAACTGCTCGCCGAAGAATTCATCGCCGGGCGCGAGATCGAATGCAGCGTATTGGAAGACACGAAAAGTGGCCTCTTCGTTTCACGCCCGGGCGAGATCGTACCGGCCGAGAGCCACGGCTTCTACAGCTATGACGCCAAGTATATCGATGAGGCCGGAGCGGCGCTGAAAGTGCCTGCGGAGCTTCCCCCGGAGGTCGAAGAAAGGATACGCGACATGGCGGCCCGCGCCTTCCGCGCACTCGGCTGCGATGGCATGGCACGCATCGATTTCTTCCTGATGGAAGACATGCGTTTCGTCGTCAACGAGGTGAACACCATCCCGGGCTTTACCGATATCAGCATGTATTCAAAGGCGATGGCCGCAAGCGGCGTCAGCTATTCGGAAATCATCGACCGGCTGGTTGAGCACGGCATGGCGAGAGCTGTGTAAGAAAGCTCACACAGAGCGAATCGTTCTCATCTCACCCAACGCGGCTGGTTCTGTCGACGCTTCCGCCTTCAGCCACTCGAGGAAAGCATCGATTGGTTCGAACTGAGAAACGTCCGGGAGCGCCACCGCATAGTAGGCAAAATCGGTCGGCCAAGTGATGTTGAGTGCCAGCGCGAGTCGGCCTGCTTCAATCTCCTCCATCGCGTATGTGTCGCGCACCAGTGCCAGACCCTGACCAGCAATAGCGGAACGGATCAGCAGCAGATCGTCATCGAACGATGGCCCGCGATCCGCCCTTGGATCGACTGGGACACCTAATGCACTGAACCAGAGCCGCCAATCCGCCCGGTCGGAATCCTGCAAGAGCGGCCAGTTCAGGCAATCGGCCGGTGCGTGGATTTTCGGGCCGGCGGCGAGCAAGGCGGGAGAGGCGACCGGCAGGAAGACCGGAGCCATCAGGCGCTCGATCCTGAGGCCGGGATAGTGCCCGAGCCCATGGCGGATGGCGATATCCACCCTGTCGCGGCGCAGATCAACCAAGGCGGAACTTGCCTCGACCCGCACCTCCACATCGGGATGTTTTGCCGTGAAGCGCCCCAGACGAGGAACCAGCCACGAGGCCGCGAAAGAAGGCACGGTGCTGATCGTCAATGTTGGCCGGGCGCGCGCAGCCTCCAGCCTTTCCATGCTGCGGCTGATCTGGTCGAAGGCCGCCAATAGCGCGGGATGCGCCTCGGCGCCTGCCGCGGTCAGATCGACTCCATAGCGGGTCCGCGTGAAGAGCGGAATACCCACGCGCTCCTCCAGAAGACGGATCTGCTGGCTGACGGCACCCGGCGTTACCCCCATCGCCTCGGCGGCACGCTTCACGCTGCGGTGACGTCCGGTTTCGACAAAGGCACGCAGGGCCAGAAGGGGAAGAACGGGGTTCATAGTTTAGATTTCCTAATACCTTACACCAGATCCTATCGTTTTAGATATGAATGTTTTCAGCATATTAGAGAAGTCGTCCCGAGCTCAAAAGAGGAGCCTGGCTCAATGAAGAAGGATGACCAATGATCTCGGCACCCGCATGCTGACGCTTTACACCGATGCCTCGCCCAATGGTTTCAAGATCACCATCGCGCTGGAGGAACTCGGCYTGCCATGGCGCCTCGTCCATGTCCGTATAGACAAGGGCGAACACCGGGCGCCGGAGTTCCTGGCTCTAAACCCGCATGGGCGCATTCCTGTGCTGTCGGATGACGCGACGGGCGTCGTCCTTTTCGAATCCGCCGCGATCCTGCTTTATCTCGCAGAGATGAGCGGCAGGCTTCTCCCCGATGGCCTTGCCCGCTGGGAAGCGATCAAATGGCTGCAGTTCCATGCCGCCAGCATGGGTCCGATCTTGGGCCAACGGGTGCATTTCGAGATCTTCGCGGATGAGAAGATCTCCCCGGCCATCGACCGATATCGCCGACTGAGTGAAGAGGCTTTCGCCACGATGGACGCCCGATTGGCTGAGAATAAATGGCTTGCGGGTAACGACTATTCCATCGCCGACATAGCGACCTTCGGCTGGACCCATATCGCGGAGGTCTGTGGCTTTTCCTTCGCCCGTTACCGTCATGTGTTGCGCTGGCACGCGCAGGTGGCCGCCCGGCCCGCAGTGCAACGCGGCATCACCCTGCCTGAACCCGCGATTACCCCTTGAAAGGACAATTCGATGCAAACCGATTATCACCCGCAGGACGTAATTCCGGGCGGCGCTTCCGCCGGCGCCTTCGCCAGCCATCCGGGCTATCGTCGCATGTTCGCACCGAACCGGCTGACCCTCGGCATCTTCCTTCCTCTGCGGTTCTGGCAAGGAGACATGGGAGTATTGCAGTCACAGGGGGACCTCGTAGCAGAGATCGATCGGCTTGGCTTTGCCGCCGTCTGGCTGCGCGATGTGCCACTCTTC
This sequence comes from Rhizobium sp. LCM 4573, assembly GCF_001854865.1. Lineage (GTDB taxonomy): Bacteria > Pseudomonadota > Alphaproteobacteria > Rhizobiales > Rhizobiaceae > Neorhizobium. The sequence continues at coordinate 319,086 of NZ_MDDW01000026.1, forward strand.
GATCCGGGGTTTGGCGACGCCGGGCAGGTGTTCGACCCTTTCACCTATATGGCCTGGCTGGCTGCCCAGACCTCTCGTGTCTCGCTGGCGACGGGAAGCGCGGTGTTTTCGCTGCGCCATCCGATCGATCTGGCGAAAATGGCCACCACCATCGACCACCTCTCGGGCGGTCGACTGATCATGGGCATTGCTTCGGGTGACCGTCCGGTGGAGTTTCCCGCCTACGGCATCGACTTCGAAAACCGTGCAGTCCGGTTTGCCGAGGCCGTTTACTGGTTCCGCCAACTGGTCGGCCAGGATAGGCCTGCATTGCGAGGACATCTCGGCACGCTGCAAGGCGCGGACATGTTCCCGAAGGCTGCGACGGGTCGCATCCCGCTCATTATGACCGGATCGAGCCGCCAGTCTCCGGACTGGATCGCCGCCCATGCCGACGGCTGGCTGACCTACCCGCAGGCCACCCATAACTCGGAGGGACCGAAGCGCCTGGCGCAAAACCTTCAAGCCTGGCGAGCGCGCATACCCGATCGTGGTTTTCGCCCACATATGACCAATGAATGGCTGGATCTGGTCGAGGATGCGGATTTCCCCCGCACGCCTCTACGCGGGGGCTTCGTGCTACGCACGGGACGCAAGGGATTGATCGACCTCCTGGGCGAGTGGCGGGAGGCGGGAGTGAACCACGCCGCACTCGGCATCCAGTTCGCAGAGCGTCCGGCGGCGGAGATCATCCAGGAACTGGCTGAGGACGTTTTGCCGCTTTTTCCCTCCCATGAGGGTCCAGCGCCTTTGACGGCTCGATGGTGAGCAGGCCGGAGAAATCAACCTACGCCACCTTGAGACCCAGCTGCCCGACCAGTTCGCCAGCCTGCGCTCTTGATATGACGGCTCCTTTGAAAGGTTTGAGATCGATAAGCTTGATGCCGCCTATATCGGCGCCTCTGAGGTCGGCATCTTCGAAACGGCAATCCACGAGATTGGCGTTGCGCAGCGAACAGCCGGCAAAAACCGTTTCCCGAAAATCGCAAGCATGGAGATCGGCATCGGTGAAATCGACCTGCTTCAGCAGGGACTTCCGGAACGACAGCTTTGGAAACTTTGCAAGCGAAAGCATGACCACCTCCAGCTTTAAGCCGAGGCTTTTCACATCCGAAAAGTCTGCGCCGGTCATTTTGCATCGTAAAAGCTTGGCGTCGACCAGCGACGAGCGCCGAAAGCTGGCGTTGTTGAAATCACCCCCGTCAATGATGGCCTCGGTCAAGTCGGCTCCACTGAAGCTTGCAAAGCCTCCCTTGCATCCCACAAATCGCGCCTCTTCGAGTGCGGCTCCGTCGAACTCGGCGCGGACCAGCCTGCACTGCTCGAAATGCCATCGCCTGAATTGAAGGCTGGTAAGGTCCTCACCTTCCATTGCGCAATTCATCAGCTTGAGACGGCGGCCGGCATCGGCATGGTGCTCGATCTGCCGACGACCCAATTCCTCGTTCTCCAGGACGGCATCGAAATCATCATCTTCGGCATCCATCGGCGGCTCCCCGGCTTGATCTTGATTTGCGACCTTGTATCACGACCGGCCGTAATTGGATTTCTGGCATGGTCCTTTTCCGGACGGGGCCGGACCGCTATAAGATGCCCGGGAAGCACGACTGAATTTCCTGCGCTTGTTAATTACTATGAGGGGTGAGGGTCTACCAGATGCGTGCGATCGCCACGCTTGAAGACGTCGCCAGTCGCGCAGGCTGCTCCATCAGCACGGCAAGCCGTGTTCTCAACGGCACGGGTCCCGTGAGCGAAGACATGGAGCGGCGTGTCCGCCGCGCCGCCGCCGAGATCGGTTATGGCGTTTCCAGCATCACGGCGACGGGCGGCAGGCGCGGCCGGCCGGTCGTCGGCGTTCTGGTGCCAAGTATCACAAACCCCGTCTTTTCCGCATCACTTGGAGGCATCCAACATCGGATGCAGGCCGCCGGCCATGGCGTTCTCATCGCGCTTTCGAACTACGAGCCGGACGAGGAACTCGCCGCCGTCGCGACGCTTCTGGCGCAGCGCCCGATCGGGCTTATCCTGACGCTCTGCGGCACGGGAGACAGCGAGGTGTTGAAGAAGGATCTGCCGCCGACCGTGCTCCTCAACAATCTGCCGATGGGCCGCTTTCCAGCCGCCGTCACCGTCGACAATTTCGCCGCCGGTTACGAGATTACGCGCTTCATCCAATCAAAGGGGCACAGCCGGATTCTCTTCGTCTCCGGGCACTTCACCTCTTCCGACCGCGCCTTGTTGCGCTACAAGGGATATTGCCACGCGATGAAGGAAAACGGGATAGCTCCCCTCGACGCCGTACAGATCGCCTTTGTGGACGGCTATGACAATCTCGACCTCATCGACGCCGTCGAACATTTCAGGCCGACTGCCATTGTCGGCTCCAATGATCTGATGGCGCTCGGCGTGATTGGTGCGCTCAGACGGCAGGGGATGTCCGTACCGGATGATATTTCGGTCGCCGGTTTCGACGGGATTTCCATCGGTCGGCTGATCGACCGACCCCTTACCACGATCGAAATGCCAGATGCCAGCATGGGAACAGCCGCGGCATCCCTGCTGCTCGATATCGCCGCCAGCGCCCCGGCCCGGCACCTGCGTCTCGGCCACAGGCTGTTTGCCGGGGGTACGGTTCGAGATATTCGGCAGCCCGTCAAAGGCGGTTGAGCCGAAAACGAGAAAGGGGCGCTTGCGGCGCCCCTTTCGATATGTTGTCGGTAGGCGGCTTAGCTGCGCGGCAGAAGCCTTTTCACTTCCTTGGCGGCATCATCCAGAGCTTCCTCGCCGGTCGCTTGCTGTTCGACGACGCGCGACAGGTTTTCGACGATCGTCTGAGTCACCTTCACACCGTTGGAACCGGGGAAAGAATACCAGGGGATCATGCGGTCCATCTGAGAAAGACCGGCCACGAACAGCGGGTTTTCCTTGTAGAAATCGCCGAGATATTCCGCGGATTTAGCGGCCAGCTCATTGTTCGGCACATAGCCGGTGCCGGGAACCACGACGGAGGCGCCGTAGGGACCGGCAGCGAACTTGGCAAAGGTCCAGGCGGCTTTCTGCTTCTCCGCGTCGCGGGTCAGGATGACGACGGCATTGCCACCGGTCGGCAGCTTGCCATTTGCCGCATCGATCAGCGGGATCTTGGAGGTGCGCAGATCGAACTTGTCTCCGACGCTCTTGATCGTGTTGCGCAAGGCGCCGGTGGTCTGGAAGGCAAAGCCGACCTTGCCCGCGACAAAGGCCTGTTCGCCAGCCTGTTTGGTGAAGACCGGTAGCGCGCCCGCCTTGACCATGTTTTCCAGAACCGCGACCGCCTTCTTGCCGTGTTCGTCGTTGAAGGCCACGGTCTTCTCATCAGGRCTCAGCATGGTGCCGCCGGCGCCGAAGAGGAGCGCGGAGAACATCCAGTCGTCACCCTGCCAGCGGAAGTCGATGCCTTCCACGCCATCACCGAGCGCCTTGATCTTGGTGGCAAGCTCGAGAACCTCATCCCAGGTCTTCGGCGGGTTTTCCGGATCGCCGCCGGCTTTGCGCACCAGATCGGCATTATAGTACATGATCGGATTGGAGGTCGCGAAGGCAAGGCCCACCTGCTTACCATTGACCTGGGCAAGCTTCAGTATGTTATCGGAAAACCCCTGTTCGGCCATGTTGCCATCGCTGGCGATGAAAGGAGCGAGATCGACGGGAATGTCGCGCTCATTGACCATGCGCAGGCGGTTCAAACCGATGAAGGTAATATCGGGCATTTCCGCAGTGCCGGCCTGGCGCATGATCGTCTGGATGCCTTCCTCATAGGTCGCGGAAGGATTGGCGAACTGGATCTTGATGTCCGGATTTTCCTCCATGAACTTCTTGGAGATGTTGTCCATCACATCCTTGAAGAAGCCGGGCATCGGGTAGTGCACGGTCAGGGTGGTTTCAGCATGGGCCGGAAGCGTAATCGCTGCCGAAACAGCCATTGCGGCAAGAGCGTGTCTGATGAATTTCATGGCACGAATTCCTGTGTTGACGATGGTGAAGAAAAACCGGTCAGCCTTTGAGACCGGTCATTGTGATCCCCTCGATGAAGCGTTTCTGGGCGGCAAGAAATGCGAGCACCAGAGGAAGGGTGATGATGAGGGTTGCGGCCATCAGCGCGCCGTAATCATCTCCGGCCTCGGCGGCGCGAAAATAGAGCAGACCGAGCGGCGGGGTCGCATAGTTCTGGTTGGTAACGACGATCAGCGGCCAGAACAGGTCGTTCCAATGCGCCACAACGGAAAAGATCGCAAATGCGGTGATGGCGGGCCAGGCATTCGGCACGATCACTCGCGCCACGATGCCGGCTTCCGACATGCCATCCAGTCTTGCCGCGTGGATCAGGTCGTCCGGCATGGCGCGGAAGAACTGCAGGAACAGGAAGATCGCGAAGACGGAGATCGAGAACGGAGCGACAAGCGCCATGTAACTGTTCAATATCGCCAGCCGGTCGAAGGCGACATAGAGCGGTAAGGCGGTGGCGTGGATCRGGACCAGCAACCCGAGCATCACCAGGCCCATCATGGCCTTTGCCGCGCGAAACTTGAGCTTGGCGGTGGCGTAGGCGCAAGGGATAGCCACCATGATCTGGATGACGAGGATGAGCCCGCAGACGATCAGCCCGTTCAGGAGCAGCGTCGGCATGGACACGCGTGTCAGCGCCTTCATGATATTGGCGCCGTAGCTCCAGGTTTCAGGAACGAGCGACAGCGACGAGGAGAAGATCTCGCTCTGGGACTTGCCAGCGGTGGAGATCATGAAGATGTAGGGCGCGGCGAAGACGAGAGCGCCGAGGGAAAGCAGGCCGAAACGGATGATGCGGCCGATCGAAAGGCGCGACTGGTTCATGAGTAATGCACCTGACGGTCGAGGACGCGATATTGGAGGAACATCAACGCCACGAGAATGGCGAGGAAGACCACCGTCATGGCCGAGGCGTAACCGACGCGCAGATAGACGAAGCCTTCCTGGTAGATGGTGAAGAGCAGCACTTCGGAAGCCTTGTTCGGCCCGCCCTCGGTCAGCGTCTTCACCGTCTCGAACACCTTGATGGAATTGATGATGCTGATGACGACGACGAAGAGCGTGGTCGGTCCGAGCATGGGCCAGGTGACGAGGCGAAACCGATCGAAGGCCGAGCGTGCGCCATCCACTTCCGCCGCGGCATAGAGCTCGCGGGGAATGGCGGTGAGACCCGCAAGAAACAGCACCATGTTGAAGCCGACCGACTGCCAGATGCCGACAATTGCCAGGCTCAACAATACGGTACTGGATGAGCCGAGCCAGTTCGGCCTTCGATGCCGACGAGCGCGAGCGCCATGTTGACCGGCCCGATGCTCGGATGCAGCATATATTGCCAGACGGTCGCCATGGCGACGAGAAGCGATGCGACGGGCAGAAAATAGACCGTGCGGAAGAAAGCTCGCCCTCTTGTCTCGCTCTCGATCAGCATGGCGATGCCGAGCCCGATCAGGATCGAGAACGGCGTGACGATCGCAGCATAGACCAAGGTGTTCCACAGCGATATGCGAAACGTCCGGTCGGAAAACAGTTCCGCGTAGTTTTCGAAGCCGACGAAGCGGAAGTCGTCATATCCAAGTTCGAAGTCGGTAAAGCCGAGAACAAGGACTGCGAGGACCGGCAGGATGATGAAGAGCGTCATCAGAACGAGCGCTGGCGCGGCGAGCAGCMAAGCGATGCGGGCTTCGCGCGTGGCCGCCTCGCGCTGCGCCACTTCAGCCGAGGTAAAATGGAGGTAGGCCGTCGCGTCAGCCATGGGACCACTCCGGGATACGCGCCATCTCTGCTTGAACGGCCAATCGCTTGCCATCTCCGTCAAAAACCAGAGCCTTTTCAGGCTGCATGGCGAGGTGGACCGGCTGGCCGACGGCGATCCCTTTCGCTTCGGAAGGCATCAACTTCATCACGACCGTTTCGCCGATCGCGTTGAGCCGCACGAAGGCGGTTACTTCGGAACCCAGGAATTCCAGACGCTCCACCGTAGCCGGAAGGCCGGAGGTATCCCCGAACCCGACGAATTCCGGACGAATGCCGATCGTCACCTCAGCTCCGGTGGCCAGGTTCGGCGAGGACAGTGTGATCGCACCGAACTGCACCCGGCCTTCGGCACCCACCTTTGCCGGCAGGAGATTGATGCGCGGCTGGCCAATGAAGCGGGYCACCTCGATGTGAGCGGGATCGTCGTAGATCGCCTGCGGTGTGGCAAGCTGCAGAAGCTGGCCGCCAATCATGACCGCAACGCGGCTCGCCATGGAGAGCGCCTCGGACTGGTCATGCGTGACGTAGAGTGCCGGCACGCCGGATTTCCGGTGCAGTTCCACGATCTCGCCGCGGGCATGGACACGGAGATTGGCATCGAGGTTCGAGAGCGGCTCATCCATCAGGAACAGGCTGGGGCGACGCACCATGGCCCGCGCAAGTGCGACGCGCTGGCGCTGCCCGCCCGACATTTGCCCGGGCTTGCGGTCGAGGAGATGGTTGATCTTGAGCGAGGTGGCCATCCCCTCCACTTCCCGGCGGATGCCGACCCGGGCCTGTTTCTGCCCAGGCAGGAAAGAACCGATGAACGGCATGCGCTGCCAAGGCGTCAGCCGGCGCATCGCGAGCGGAACGGCGATGTTCTCAGCCGCCGTCAGATGCGGATAAAGTGCGTAGGATTGGAACACCATGGCCACGTTGCGGTCGGCTGCCCGAAGCGACGAGAGATCGCGACCGCCAAGCGTGATCGTACCGCCATCGGCATGATCCAGGCCGGCAACGATGCGAAGGAGCGTACTCTTGCCGCAACCTGACGGACCGACCAGCGCGATGAACTCGCCGGGATCGGCTTCGAGGCTCACACCCTTGAGAATGGCGTTGCCGCCAAAGGACTTGGTGATGCCACTCAAGGAAAGGGCACTCATTCGGCGGCCACCTTTTTCGCAGCCTGCGGATAGACTTCTTCCACGACATCATCGAGCAGGTATGGGGTCAGCCCCGGAACGGAAACCAGCCGGCTTTCCACCGTCTCGCCGAACTCGTGCACGGCCGCACCGACGAGACGCTCGCCCGGCATGATCCGCTCAAGTTCCCCCAGGATGAAAGATGCGGGCGGCGCCCATACAAGGGAGAGCGCATCATGGCTGCCGGCCCAACTCCAGTGCAGGTGGCCGCTTGCGAAAAGCATCACTTCGTTCTGACGCATGAGATCGAAGAAGTGCCTCCGTAGCGCCTGCGGCACACCCCAATAGCCCGTCTCGCCCTCCTGCGGATCATCCACGAAAAGGGGCTTGTGTGCGAAGATCGCGACGCGGCGCTGTCCACGGGAGAAAAGCGTCTCCTCCAACCAGGCCATTTGCGCCGCATCCTCTTTGTCATCAAGGCCGACAAGCAGGCTGTTAAGGCCGACCAAGCGCCATTCGCCGCGGTCCTCGAACCAGCGATCGGGCCCGACAAGGCGGCGCCAGCGCTCAAGACGCTCCGCCGTCACGGGCTGTGTCGGCGCGCAGAAATGCCCGACATCGTGATTGCCCGGCACAAGCAATACCGGCATGGAGAGCTGGCGGACCAAATCGACCGCAAAGACGATATCTTCCTCGTATCCGGCACCATCAACGGAAAGGTCGCCCGTATGGACGACCAGGTCGGGCTTCTGGTCCTCGATCCATTGCCGGAGCGGCTCCCAATTGCCGTTGAAATGAGGTTTCAGGGCGCTGAAATGAGTATCGGTGATCTGGATGATCTTCACGGTTCTGCTCCGCAGGTCTGGTCCTGGCTGCGGCACGATCGCGATGAAGACCGGCAGCCGTTCTGGCGCCGTCTTTAGGAGAGGTCGGTGTCAGTGATGTGAAACCGGTTTTCAGCGAATTTTCAATTTTGTCATGAAAACGAGGCGAAAAGATCAGTGCTAATGTCTTGACCGTGATCAGGTCGCCTATGCGTCGCTGACGATATTCAGCCGGTAACGCGTTGCCTTGCGTTCGCCAGTGCGCAGCAACGCGCCTTTCTCGACCAAGTCGGAGAGGTCGCGAGTTATGGTCGAGGGCGGAGCCCCGGTGATTGTCGCGTAGTTGCCGGCGCTCAAGCCCCCGGTGAAACCTTCTGGCCCCTCGGCCAGCATGCGCAGCAGCACTTTTTCCTGCCGTTCGTTCAACGCACCACGCAGCCTGTCCATGAAGCGCGTCTTTTCGATCAGGAAGCGGACCAACTCGTCCGCTGATTTCTGGGCTTCGAGCGCCCGATCCGCGAACCATGAGAGCCAGTCATCGATAACGAGCGTGGTGCTCGCGGCCTCCAGCATGGCGTAATAGTCTTTGCGGTGCCTCAGGAGCGATTTCGACAATGCGCTGAAGGTCGGCGTGGAAATCGCGCGAGCAAGCGCGCTTTCGGCGATCGCACGGCCGATACGGCCATTGCCGTCCTCGAAAGGGTGAATGCTCTCGAACCACAGATGGGCGATGCCGGCACGGGTGAGAGCGGCAAGCGGGTCCGGCCCCTCTGGAGAGGTCTGTTCAAGCCATTTGAGGAGCCTGTCCATCTCGTCCACCAGTCGCTCGGATGGAGGTGCTTCGAAATGCACGCGCTGGCGACCAAAAGCCCCTGAGACGATCTGCATCGGTTCGTCGTGGTGACGATAGTTGCCAATATCGGCAATGTCCCGGCGGCCGTTCATGACCATCCGATGCCATTCGAAAAGCCGCTCCTCGGTTATCGGCTCAAGCGGGTGGCGATAGAGATCCGCCATCATCTCGGCAATGCCTGCCTCTGCTGGCCTGCTACGGAAAGCTGCCGCGGACATCCCAAGCTGTCGTCGAAGGGACGATTGCACGCTGTCGCGATCGAGGACTTCCCCTTCGATCGCTGATGTGCTCAATGCATCCGAGCTCAGGAGTTCGATCACGACGTCCTCCCGATCGCCTTTCCCCAGATGGCGCATAGTGCCAACGGCAATAGCCGCATTCTCGATGAACGCTTGCTCCCTGGCCCGTAGCAACTCGGGCTGCCACTCGAAATCCGGCCACTCCTCCAATTTCCAATTCCATACCATGGGCGATAACTCCACATTTATCGCCCATAATGACGCAAGAAGGTGAGCGATAAAAGAGGTTTGTTTCGCTCAGCGCAGCACGGCGGCAAGCTTGTAGCGCAGGGTGCGCTGACTGCTACTGCATCGCAGGAGGAGCTCATCCCGGCGGCGGGCGCTCGTCGAACTAGATCTATTGAGCCTCAGCAAGTACGCAAGAACATGTCTTCCTCGAACAACCGCTGCCCCTGCAGCTAGCGGCGAATGGCAAATTTGAATACCTCTTCCTTCGGCTCAACCCCCAGYCCCGCGCCGGTCGGGACGACATAGGTCCCCTCGCCCGAAGCCATGTCGCCGTGGGTATAGGTGAGGTTTCGGTCGAAGATCGAATGCTGGTACTCGTGATAAGGCACGTTCTGCAATGCCGAGGAGGCCTGCAGGCTCGCCGCCATGAAGATGCCGACGCTGATGGAGGCATGCGGCATGATGTTCATGTGAAAGGCCTGCGCCATCTGACCGATACGGATGAACTCGGTGATACCTGTGTGGCCCATTTCCGGCTGCACGATGCTCATGGCGCGCGCCTCGAAACGCGGCCGATACTCGTAGGTGGTGCGTAGTTCCTCACCAATCGCCAAGGGCACACCGATACCGGCTGCCACCCGTGCTTGACCCTCGAGGTTTTCCGGCTGCACCGGCGCTTCCGCGAAGTAGAGATTGTAAGGTTCTAGCCGGCGGATGATGCGGATCGCTTCGCCGGCCTCGAACTTCCAGTGCAGATCGACCATCAGGTCGATATCCGGGCCGACGGCCTCACGCAACGCCGCCATTTCCTTGACGACATCCTCTTCCGAGACGACCGCCGCGAACTTGATGCCCTTGTAACCCTTGTCGACCCAATAGGCGGCGAGATCACAGCGTTCTTTCAGCGTAGCCTTCGGCAAGCCGGAAACATAGGCGCGGATCGTGTCATGCCTCCGCCCGCCAAGCAGCGTTGAGACGGGCACGCCGAGATTCTTGCCGGCGAGATCCCAAAGCGCAATATCGACACCCGCCAGCGCATCGAGATAATAGCCGCCGAAGAAKCCGCGCACCCGCATCAGGTCGTAGAGGTCTTCGTGGATGACCGCCGCATTGCCAGGATCGCGGCCGACGATGACCGGACCGAGCACGTCGTCGATGATCGCCTTGGTCGCTTCCGGTGCGACAATGCCATAACACTCTCCCCAGCCGATCTTGCCGCTCTCGCCGGTCACCTTGATCAGCAGGGTCATGTCGGTCGAGGGATAGATGGTGCGGTTGCCCTTGCGGATCAGGTAGCCTCGCTCATTGATCGCCTCGCCCTCCTTAAGCGGTCCGAGATAGGGCACCTCACGCGGAATGGAGATGATGAAGGTCTCAACCGAGGCGATCGCATCGACGATGTTCTTCGGCATGGCTGTCAATTCGGCTTGTGGTTCGTATAGGGAAGATCAGCTTCGGCGAGGAGAAGCGCCAGTTCCTTGCTGTCACCCTCGTCGAATTTCGGGCCCTTGCCGCGCACGAAGGTGTTTTTGATGACGCCACGGCGGCGCAGCACCTCCTTCGTCATGTGCATGCGGAAGATCGCCTGGAAGTTCAGGAGCGGCAGCGAAACGTTGTAGAGCCTGCGCGTGGTGGCGACATCACCCTTCTGCCAGGCATGGATCATCTGCGCATGGATATCGGCAAGTTCGGCGGCCGGCATGGTACCGGCCGCGCCGCGCGCCAGCTCGTCTGTCACGTAGCGCCCGCCTGCACCGCCGAAGATCGCCTCGATCGAGCCGTTGGCGGCTGCCTTGATGCGCGTCAGATGCTGTCCGCAGGGAGCGGTCTCTTCCTTGACGTAGCGAATTTCCGGCACCGCATTAGCAACCGCCGCCACTTCCTCCGGGGTCAGGCCCGCACCGATCGGCTTCGGCTGGTTCTGCAGCATGATCGGCACGCCGGCATTGGCTGCGACTTGCCGGAAATAGGCTGTCTGCGCGACAATGTCGTTGCCCAGCGACAATGGCGCCATCACCATGGCGGCCCCTGCCCCGATCTCGGCCGCCTGTGCAACATGTTTGGYCGCCGCCTTCGGGTCCGGATCGCTGGCGCCGATAATGATCGGAATGCGACCGCCGATCCGTTCCGCCAGAAGTTCGACCTGACGCTTGCGTTCCTCCGGTGTGAGCGTATCGACCTCGCTCGCCACACCCGGATAGACGACGCCGTCCACCTTGCTTTCCAGCGCAAAGTCTATGATCGACAGAAAGTCGACCTCATCGATCGAGCCATCGTCGCGGAATGGCGTGGGAAGAACGGGAAAGGCTCCTGCTAAGGTTCTGGTCATTTGACGGCTCCGGCGGTGACGCCCTGAATGAAGTAACGTTGGAGAAACATGAAGGCCGCAACGATCGGCGCCGAGACGAGCAGAGAAGCCGCCATCGCGCCGCCCCAGTCGGCATTGAGTTCGTTGAGATAGGTCAGAAGAAGCCCCGGCCCGATCGTGCGCTTTTCGTCCGAGACGATGACGGTCATCGAATAGAGAAGATCGTTCCAGGACCACATGAAGGAATAAAGGAACACGGTCACGATCGGCGGGATGGAGATCGGTATGACGATCGTGTGGAAAATCCGGAAATCCGATGCGCCATCGGCACGCGCGGCATCGATCAGCTCGTCCGGAACCTGACTGAAATAGCTGTAGAGCATGTAGGTCGCGACCGGCAGAGCGAAGACGATATAGCTCAGGATAAGCCCTGGACGCGTATCCAGGAGGCCGACTTCCGTCATCAGCGGGTAGAGGCTGATCAGGAGCAGGCCGAAGGGGAACATCTGCGCCGACAGCATGAACAGCATGACCGGCTGGCGCCCGAAATAGCGATATTTGGCGAAGCTGAAGCCGGCATAGACGGCCAGTATCGTGTTCAGCAGCGCGCTCGACCCGGAGGTGATCAGGCTGTTGGTGAGATAGGTCAGAAGCTTGCTCTCCGAAATCGCCGTCCAGTAGTTCTTGAGCGTGATCTCATGCGGATAGAGCGTCGGCACCACGCGATAGAGTTCGGCATTGTCCTTCAAGGAGGACGTGATCATCCAGTAGAGCGGAAAGAACATGTAGAAGCCGATCAGGCACATCGTTCCGAAGAAAACGACCTTTGCGGTGCGGCTGGAAAGATCGAACATCTCAGCGCCCCTTTACCAGCATGCGGAGATAGAAGTAGGCGGGBGGCAGGAGCGTCGCGACCCAAAGCACGCCGATGGCCGAGGCCATGCCGATATCCCATTGTTCGAAGGCGCGGCGATAAACCTCGATCGACAGGACGGATGTCGCCCGAACCGGGCCGCCACCCGTCAGCGCGAAGATCGTATCGAAATCCTGCAGGCCGCCGATAACTCCCAGCACGACCACGACCAGCAGGACCGGGCGAAGATGCGGAATGATATGATCGCGCAGGATGGCGAAGTTGCCGGCGCCATCGACGCGCGCGGCGTCGATCTGCTCCCGGTCGAGATTCTGCAGACCCGCCAGGAAGAAGGCCATGAACAGCGGGATCGAACGCCAGATGCGGGTCAGCACGACGGCCGCCAGCGCGCCATTGGGCGTCGAAAGCCAGGCCTGCGGCACGTCGATCAAATTCATTTCCAGAAGCAGGGCATTGAGAACGCCGTAGCGGCTGTTGAAGATCCAGCCCCAGATGAAAGCGCTGACCGTGCTTGGCACCACCCAGGGCAGAAGCGAAAGCGATCGGATCGCGCCGCGCCCGCGAAAGGGCTGATTGAGGATCAGCGCCCAGCCAAGACCAAGGACCACCGTGCCGGCCGTGGCGCAACCGACATAGATCACCGTGACGATGAAGCTGTCGAGCACTTCGGGGCTCGACATGATGGTGCGGAAGTTATCGAACCCGATAAAGGTCGGCTCGAAATTCTGCAGCGTATATTCGAACAGCGACAGGCCGAGCGCCTGCGCGAAGGGATATACGATAACGATCGAGAACGCGGCCAGTGCCGGCAGCAGCATCAGCATGCCGACACGCCGTTCAACGCCCTTCAGCCCGCCGCGGCGTGCCTGGGGAGACACCCGGAAGCCGCCTGTCATCTCTATATTCGCCATGGGATCAGTCGCCTGCCAAGGTTGGAATTTCGATTGACCGATGCCGCGGGTTGGGGCGCGGCATCGGGTGAGCTTGGCTTACTGGCTGTAGCCTGCCTTGCTCATGACTGCCGCCATCCGCTTGCCCATGGAGGCAATGGCATCATCAGCCGATTTCTGGTCGAGGAGCGCCGCCTGTACCTCCTCGCCGAGGATCTGGGTAAGTTCGGCGCCATCCGGCCAAATGCCGACCTCGTTCATGACCGGTGACTTGTTGAACTTCGCCCAGTCGCTCAAGTAGGGATCGTCGACAATGCCGGGAGCCTGGCGGGCCTCGACGGTACCGGGCAAAGCGCTCTGCTCAACCGGGAACTGCGTCTGCACGGCATTATCGGCCAGATAGGCGACGAACTGCATATTGGCATCATCCTTGTTCGCCGGATCGCTCTGGGCAAAGGAGATGATCATATGGCCCCACTGGATCGACTTGGGCTCGTCGCCGGCATTTTGAACCGGCACGCCCATCGGCTGCACGTTCTTGTCGAAATCCTTGCCCTGACCGGAGAAGCTGCGCAGGAAGGCCCGAGACTGCGGCGCGTCGATATAGAAGGCAGCCGCGTTCTGACCCATCAGGCGACGGGCATCCGGACGATCGATCTCCGGCGCCGAAAGCCGGTCCTTCATCAGACCGACCATGAAGGCGAGCGCCTTGCGGCCCGCATCGGAGTCGACGACGACCTTGCCCTTGGCGTCGATGATATGGCCTCCGAAGGTCCAGTTCCAGATCATGAAGTCGAGCAGGATGGAATTCGGGCTCTTGGTTGCCATCGCATAGGGAACGGAATTGGGAACCTTGTCCCGCACGGCAGCGAGTGCAGCCTGGAATTCCTCGATTGTTGCCGGAACCTTGTCGATGCCGGCATTCTTGAGGACGCCCGTATTGGCGACCATGCCGATCGAACCGGACATCAGCGGCAGCGCCAGTTGCTTGCCGTCAATCTGGCCCATGGCGAGCGCATCGGGCGCATAGGTCTTGGCCAGATATTCCTTGCCTAACACCTCGTTGTAATCGACCAGACCCGGCAGATTGCTGAAGGTCGGCAGCCAGCGCTCGGAAATCTGCACGACGTCCGGCAGCGTCTTGGAGCGGGCACGCAGGAACAGGTTCTTCTGCATGTCGCCCCAGGCCGAACCGATCGGCTCCACCGACAGCTTGGTCTTTTCCGTAAAGCCCTTGAGGATTTTTTCGACCGAAGGCTTTGCCGATTCCTCGGCATAGCTATAGCCCATGAAGCTGGTATCGGCCGCATGGGCCGCACCGGAGATGGCGACACCGAGAATGACGGTAGCACCAAGCAGTTTGCGAATTGCGTTCATTCCTTCCTCCCACTGAAACGATGATGAAACTCTGTTTCAACCTCTAAAAGATCGCAGGCCGAGTACCGATGTCCGCCCGATCCTAAACCACCCCTCCATCGACAATGAACGTCTGAGCGGTGATGAGACGGGAATCGTCTGCCGCGAGAAACAGGGCCATTCGGGCGATATCGGGCGGCAGCAGATGCTCCTTGAGGCACTGGGCCTCGAGGTATTCGGAAAATTTTCCCTGATAGACGCGTTTGGCGCGCTCCACCTGGCGCTCCGTCAGCACCCAGCCGGGCGCGATGGAATTGACGCGGATGTTGCGCTCGCCAAGCTCTCGGGCCAGCGACTTGGTCATGCCCATGACGGCCGATTTCGCGGTCGTGTAGAAGATCAGGCCCGCCGCGCCGCGCATCCAGGAGATCGATCCCATGTTGATGATCGATCCACCACCGGTCTCCGTCATGTCGCCAGTAATGGCCTGCGCGGCGAAGAACTGGTGACGCAGGTTGGTCTGGAACCGCTCATCCCAATATTCCGGCGTCACCTCTTCCAGTGGCCTGCGATCGTCATTGCCGGCATTGTTGATGAGGACGCGGACCGGCCCGATCTCGGATTGAAGTGCGGCAATGCCGGCGCGCAGGGCGCCGATATCGCGGAGATCGACGGCACGATAGAAGGGCCGATTGCCGGTCTTCTTTGCGACCGTTTCGGCCGTTTCGTCAGCGACATTTGCGTTGAGTTCAAGAAAGCCCACCTTGCAGCCCTGAGCGCAGAAATGCTCGACCAGCGAGGCCCCGATGCCGGAACCGCCACCGGTGATCAGCACGCCCTTGCCCTTGAGGCTTGGGTAGCGCGCCGCCTCGACATGGACTTTCTCGATGAGCTCCGGGTGGATGGTCATGCTGCCTCCAGCGCAACCGGTTTTGCGGACGCAATAGACTGCCCTTCGGCGGAAAATACGTGGAGCATGGCAGGATCGACATGCACGCCGATCGGCTCGTTGCGCTTGACGGCGCGGTCCCCGGAAAGCCGCACGACGAACATCTCGTCGGAACCATCCAGCGCCACATAGGCATAGGTATCGCTACCGAGATGTTCGGTGATCGTTACCGTACCGGCAAGCGAATCCGGAGCGCCGCGATTGACGAGCTCCACATGCTCCGGGCGGATGCCGATTTCCGCCGGCAGGGAGGAAAGATTGCGCGGCAACCTCACCTCGCCGCCCGGCACCGCAAAGACGCCTTCACCCTTTTTCGGCCCAAGTTTCAGGAAGTTCATCTTCGGGCTGCCGATGAAGCCCGCCACGAAGCGGTTTACGGGCTTGTTGTAAAGGTCGAGCGGCGAACCGACCTGTTCGACGCGACCGGCATTCAGCACAACGATCTTGTCGGCGAGCGTCATGGCCTCGATCTGGTCATGGGTGACGTAGATCATCGTCGTGCCGAGCGTCTCCTTCATCCGGGCGATCTCGATGCGCATCTCGACCCTGAGTGCTGCGTCGAGGTTGGAGAGCGGCTCATCGAACAGGAAGATACGCGGTTCGCGTACGATCGCTCGGCCGATCGCCACGCGCTGGCGCTGACCGCCGGAAAGCTGGCGCGGCTTGCGCTCCAGATAGGCATCGATGCGCAGCTTCTGGGCCGCCTTTTCGACCCGCGCGGCAATCTCCTGCTTCGGCGTGCCGGCAAGCCTCAACGCATAGCCCATGTTTTCCGCCACCGTCATATGCGGATAAAGCGCATAGGACTGGAAGACCATTGCGATGCCGCGCTTGGCCGGCGGTACGTCGTTGACCAATTCGCCGTCGATCGCCATCTGGCCGGAGGTAATTTCGTCCAGCCCGCAGATGAGCCGCAGCAGCGTGGATTTCCCACAACCCGACGGACCGACAAAGGCGACGAATTCGCCATCCTCCACCATCAGGTCGATACCCTTGAGCACATCGACGGAGCCGAAGGATTTGCGGATGTTTTTCAGTTCAAGCTTGGCCATGGCTCCTCCTCCCGATCCTTATCAACCCGCAAACATCTGCGCGGGCTGCCCCTTGATGCCGGTATCGATGGCAAACACGCTGCCGGAAAGTGGTGCCTCGGCAAGCTGGGCTGCCGACAGCCGGATGCGCGCGGATGTCACGAACAGGGTCTGCATGTCGGCTCCGCCGAAGACACAGCTCGTCGGGCGCGGCACCGGCAGGTGCACGACGCGCTCCACTTTGCCTTCGGGATC
Organism: Rhizobium sp. LCM 4573; assembly: GCF_001854865.1. Taxonomy (GTDB): domain Bacteria; phylum Pseudomonadota; class Alphaproteobacteria; order Rhizobiales; family Rhizobiaceae; genus Neorhizobium. Next base: position 335,855 of record NZ_MDDW01000026.1, read on the forward strand.
GTAGCGGGTGACGCACCAGCCGTCCCAATGGGCTACCCAGACGAAGCCTTCGGCATCAACCGTCAGTCCGTCCGGCTTGCCCTCCTCTTCCGGCACCACGATGAAGGGGCGTCGGTTGGCGATCTCGCCGCTTTCCAGATCGAAATCGTAGGCATAGATCGTCTGCCTAGCGGTATCAGTGAAATAGAAGGTCCTGTCGTCCGGGCTCCAGCCGAGGCCGTTCGACACATGGAAGCCGCGATCCATCTCACGGGCACGCCCATCCGGATCGAGCCGCCAGAGCCGGCCCTGGTCCGGCGAGGTATCGATGGCGAGCGTTCCGGCCCATAGCCTTCCGCGACGATCGCACTTGCCGTCGTTGAATCGGTTTCCGGGACGATCGGCCTCCGGTCGGGCGATCGTGGTGATTTCGCCGGTCGCCAGATCGAGCCCGCGGATCTCGCCATGCATGGCGGCCACGAAGCCGCCGCGGCTTCTGGGAACCACGAAGCCGATGAGTTCCGGCACCTGCATGGAGCTATAGGTGCCCTTGACGGGATCACCCGTGTGCACGGCCGGCGCCAGGATATCGACGAAATAGAGCTTGCTGTGTTCCGGCGACCAGTGCGGCCCCTCACCCAGAAAGGCGCTTGCCGGAATGACGCAACGAACATCGGCGCGATCCGGGCCCAGCGGACGCGGCTTGACGGCAAGCGACATGGCAAATTCTCCAAAATTGCCGGATGTACGGCGCGCCGCTTCGATCACGTCGCGRCCGAAGGCGTGCAGGCGATCCACCGGCAGCCGGAAGGACGGGCCGATAATGCCGATCGCGCCGATCGGCTCGCCGCGATGGTTGAGGACCGGTGCAGCGACCGAGGAAATACCGATATGCTGTTCGTCGATCGAAACGGCGTAACCGCGGGCCTTGGTCAGGTCGAGCTGCCGCGTCAGTTCATCCACATTGACGATGGTGTTGGGCGTCAGGCGCTCAAGCTCGATACCGTCGAGCAGCGCACGACGTTTTTCGAGCGGCAGGTGGGCGAGGATCGCCTTGCCGAGCCCGCTTGCATGAGGCACCGCCCGCGAGCCGACGCCATTGTTGAGGCGAAGGGGCTGGGGAACCTCGCGCTGGTCTATGTAGAGCACGCTGTTGCCGTCGAGCACGCCGAGACGGATCGCCTCGCCGGTCAGATCCCTCAGCCGTTCGAGTTCCGGCTCGGCCGCACCGCGCAGGTCGAAATTGTCCCAGACCTTGTGTGCCCACTGGAACAGCCGCGGCGCCAGCCGGTAGACCTGATCGCGGCCATCGAAGGCGAGCAGCCGTTCGTCCAGAAGCGCCTGAAGCAGGCGATGCAGAGTGCCCTTGGGAAGTTGGGTCTGGTCGAGAAGTTCGGTGAATCGCAGGCCGCGGGGCTCGGCCGCCACCGCGTCGACGATCTGGATCCCGCGCGTCAGCGCCTGGACGCCCGGCACGCCATGCGTGTCGTTCGCAATATCCTTTTCGACTGCCTCGAATTGCACCTTGGCCATGACCTCTCCCAGACGGCGATATTTCCTGCCGCTCCCACAGCATGCCGCCTCACTCTTGCCAAGAGACATATCTTGGAACTAAGTTCCATGTCAACAGTGAAGCCTTGACGGAAGGCTTTGGCAAGCGTGAGGGAGGAGATATCTTGCGTATTACGAAGGTAGACCATTGGCTGGTCCGCATGCCCTTTACGGAAGACATTCTATGGGGTTCGGGGCGACGGATCGGCACGACGCGGTTGGTCTGCAGGATCGAGACGGATGGAGGTATTGTCGGCTGGGGCGAGACGATTTCGCTGATTGCCAACGTGCCGGCCGTATTCGCGGATATCGTGGCGCCGCTGGCGATCGGCTATCGGATCGCGGATGCCGAACGCTTCCACCGGCATGTGCTGGGCGCCGGCTTTTATCATCACAAGCGCGCGGCCGTGATGGCGATCTGCGCCATGGAAATGGCGATGTGGGATGCGCTCGGCAAGCAGGCGGGCCTGCCACTTTACGCACTTTGGGGCGGACGCTGGCGAAAAGACGTGGAGGCGGCCGCCTACCTCTTCACCAACGATCCGCAAGGCCTATCGGAGCGACTGAAGCGCTTTCTCGATCTCGGCTACACCACTTTCAAGGTGAAGATCGGCTTCGGTGAGAAAAGCGACATCACGCTGGCGGAAGCTTCCCGCAAGGTGATTGGTGAGCATCCGTTGCGCCTTGATGTGAACGGAGCCTGGAACCTCGCGACCGCCAAGCGTCAACTCGAGAAACTGAAAGCCTTCGATCCCGCCTATGTGGAGCAACCGCTGGAACTGGACGATCTCGCCGGCCATGCCGCTCTGGTCGCCAGGTCTTGCGCGCCGATCGCGCTCGACGAAAGCGCCTATACGCTTTCCGATGTCGGCAATATCGTTCGCACCAATGCGGCGGACGTCGTGCTTCTCGACCCACATGAGGCTGGCGGGCTTTGGCAGACGATCAAGGCGGCAGCGATCTGTGAGGCGATCGGCATACCCGTCACGCTGCATTCGGGCGCGGAACTAGCCCTTTCGCAATCGGCCTACATCCACCTCGCCGCATCCCTTCCCAACATGTCGATCGCCATCGATACCGAGCGCGCTTATCTCGGCGGCGATATTTCTCCCGGTCCACCGGTTTTGAAGGAGGGGCGCTTCAAGGTGCCGGAAGAACCAGGGCTYGGCGTCGAGGTCAATATCGAACAGCTCGAAAAATGCCGCGTCGCCGGCATTGCCGGAGCCTATCTCGACAGCGAGCGCAGGGACTGGTTCCCGGTCAAGCCGGCATATTGATGCGAGGAAATCCCATGTATATCGCCATTGAGTGGACGTCCGCCGCCTTCCGCGCGCTCCTGATGGAGCATGATAAAGTGCTCGGAGAATGCCGAAGTGATCGCGGCACGGTGAGCGTTCCCGACCGCGCCTTCGAGGCGACGCTTCGCGAGGAGCTCGGCGACTGGTTGGACAAAGCCGGCCGGATCTTCCTTTCAGGCATGATTACCAGCCGCAACGGCTGGATCGAGAGCCCCTTTGTCCCGACGCCGGCCAGCGCTTCCGACCTCGCGACCAACGCAATAACGCATCACGTCGCCGGCCTGCCGCCCTTGCTTTTCCTTCCGGGAATAGCGCAGACGCAGCCACTGCCCGATGTCATGCGCGGCGAGGAGATGTCGCTCTTCGGGCTCACCGAAACCGACGGCTTGTTCGTGTTGCCGGGTCCGCACGCGAAATGGGTGAGGATGCAGGATGGCCGCATCATCGGCATCACCACCTATATGTCGGGCGAGATTCTCAACCTCCTGAAAAAGAATTCGCTCGTTTCCCGGCTCATACCCGAAACCTATGAGGAACAGCCACAAGCCTTCCACCGCGGCGTTCTCGCTGCCTATGACGAAGGCGTCCTGCCCGGCCGCATTCTTGCGCGCCTCTTCTCGGCCCGCAGTCTCGTCCTGTTCGACCTGTTGAAGCCATCAGAAATCTCCGACTATTTGACCGGCCTGATGATCGGCGCGGAAATACTCGAGGCGGTTTGCGGCCAGGAAAGTCGCCCGATCAACATTGTCAACCATTCGCCGCTCGCTCGAAAATACGAGACGGCACTCAGCTTGTTCGGATCGGAAAGCCGGGTGTTGATTCCGGACCTTGCCGCAGGCTTTAGAAAAGTGGCGGCCTATTGATGCGGCGGAGGTATTWCAGGTCGAGCTTTGGCTCGGCAATGATTTCTCTTTCCCGCTGTTCCGCACGAGCTCGGGAGCAGGAGGGCGGCTCCTGCTCCTTGCGGGACGGGAAGACCTTGGGCGAATCAGAGGAGAAAACACCGTGGCAAAACTCAGCAATGCACTGCGGAAGGCCTATGCCGAGGGGCCCTGCGTGAGCCTTGCCCGTTTCCTCTCCGACTTTCGGATAGATGGGAGCGGAGCCTTGATTGGCCCCTGTCGACTTGAAGCTGCGATTTTGGCCAAGTTGAAGAACAGGCATTGAATCCGATTAGCAAATATACGGCAATGCCGTACATTTCATCCTATGCAGGCCAAGCGGTGTGACCTATCCGACGAAGGGCTTCAAGAGATTGTTGCGGTGATCGCGGCTGACCCCGAGGCGGGGCGCTGATGGCTGGTACGGGCGGGGCGCGTAAGCTGCGTCACGCCCGTGATGGACAGGGAAAAAGTGGAGGATTCCGCACCATTCACTATTTTTGGGGCGGAGATATTCCCGTCTTTGCCCTCGCAATATACGGGAAGAACGAGAAGGGCAATATCTCGAAAGCGGAACGGAACGAATTGGCCCGCATCCTTCCCACGCTGGCTGATGCCTATAGACAGAGAAGGATAAGGCATGATTTTTGGAAAAGAGCTTATCCAGAGCGCAAATGAGGCACTGGCAATCGCAGAGGGTCGCGCAGAACCAGCCGCTGTTTTCATTCCTGAAACCATCGACGTTGCTGCCATTCGCAGGGGCCAGAAACTTTCGCAGGCAGCGTTTGCAAAGAGGTATGGCCTTCCCGCAAGGATTGGGAGCAGAAACGCCGCCAACCGGATCGCGCCGCRATGGTGCTGCTGAAGGTGATCGAAAAAGCCCCCGATACAGTGGCGCAGGCGATCCGCGCTTAACATCTACGGTCCGAGCGTGCTGGCCAAAAGGAGCATCGGGGGGGCGGACTGCGCCCTGCACTCAGTCTTAGCAATGTGAACCCGTCGCAGAAGCCTGAGCCCGCTCCCATTTATTGTGCGTCTCCCGCCGACAACGGCGAACGCTGCCTACTCAAGCGACGTAAAGTCCGCTCAAAGCTAAGCCAAAGCTCTCCAATCATTCTCAAAATAATGCCTACTTGCCTTGGTGATCAAGCCATTCGCCGATCGTCGAGGCCAGGCTTTCGGGTGCTTCAAGCGGAATCATGTGCCCCGTATTCCCTATGACTTCGAAGGCCGAGCCCTTGACGCCGCGGTGAATTTCCAGGGATTCGTCGCGGGACCTGAGCTTGTCCTGGTCTCCGGCGATGACTAGCGTCGGGCAACGAATGGCGCTCAACTCCTCCCGCTCGTCTTTACGGTCGAGGAGGGACTGCCGGCGAAACACTTCGCCTCCCAACCGCTGCCCCATTGCCTGAATACGAGCGATGAGATCCGCCCGTCCCGTATTGTCCGGATGGAGGGAAGAGGCGACAGCCGCAGCGCTCAGCCCTCGGAATGCGGCGACATTCATCTGCGCCTCGATTGCCGCCTTGCGCTTGGCCTGTACCTCGTTGTCGCCGCGGGCGGAAGTGGCGATGAGGATCAAGGCGCTGACGCGATCCGCGGCCTGCCTGACGATCTCTCGTGCGACATAGCCTCCCATCGAGAAACCGACGAGCACAAAGGTGGGCGGCGCGCCGGCAAGCGCGCGCTCGGCCATCTTGATGAACGTGCCGTCTCTTGTGAGGTCGGCATGGCCGATCGGGCCGAAGCGAGCCAGTTGCGGTTCCATATCCCGCCAGAGATCGGCATCAAGCATGAAGCCGGGAACCAGAACCATCGCCATTTCAAATGCCTTTCCAGTTTCATTGCCCCGGAGCTGAAATCACCTGACATCTCTGCCCATCTCCGGTCAACGCCTTCGGTCAGGGGAACAGGCGGCCCGACGCAGAACGCTCTTCGCAGCCGCAAAAAGTACTTGCAAAAAAGAACGAACGTTCATATTTTAATGCGGGTTACCTTTCGGGAAAATGCCCATTGACCAGAGTTCGCAAGATCACTGATGACGATATCCTCGACGCCGCCGAACGCGTCGTCGTCAAGCTCGGCGCGGCAGGGCTTTCGATCGACGCGGTCGCAAAGGAAGYCGGCGTCAGCAAATCAAGGGTCGTCTACGATCACAAGAGCAAGAGTGCGCTCCTGGAGGCGCTCATCGATCGGCACGTTCAATCGGACCTGGCCCATCTTGAAAGCTGCGTGGCAGAGAGCGCGCACACGCCTCACCCGGAGCTTTTCGGCAGGATCGCCTCGGCGGAGAGTGCATTCGACGAGACGGAGCGCGCCGTCGCGATGGCTATCACCGCCTCGATGTCCAGCGAGAAGGGCCTCCAGAAGATCATGCGTGATTGGATTGCGAGGGACCTCGCCGCGATGGCGGCCGGTGCGCGCCCACGGGCCGCGCTCATGGCCTATCTCGCGTTATCCGGATTCTACTGTACGGAACTGTTTGGCCTCCATAATTGGCCCGAAGCGGAACGTCAGGGAATCCTCGACAGCATCCGCAATATTTACACCTCCTTTTCAGAAACCTGATCTCCTCTCCATTAGGACAAGACCATGTTCAGCATTACCGGACAGCCACGTAGCAAGGCGTTGCTGGCAGCCACCCTCGCCCTTTCCCTCATTTCGGCTCCGGCCATGGCGCAGTGGGGAGATATGCCGCCGCCCGTCGTCGGCGTCTTCGAACTCAAAGCCCACCCCGTACCGGTCATCAACGAGCTGCCGGGTAGGATCGCGGCCACCCGCGTTTCCGAGGTCCGGGCGCGGGTTTCCGGCATCCTGCAGGAGCGGGTCTTCGAGCAGGGCGCGCTCGTGAAAGAAGGCGATGTCCTCTATCGCATCGATCCTCGACTCTTCAGGGTCCGGGTCGCAAGCGCGGAGGCTTCCCTGCAGCGCGCCAAGGCGACGCAGGCGAACGCCCGGCAACAGCTGGAGCGCCAGCGGACGCTCAGGGAGCGCAATGTCGCCACCGGGATCGAGTTCGACACCGCGGCCGTCGCCCTCGCGCAGGCAGATGCCGACGTCGCGCTCGCCGAGGCTGCCCTGGATGAAGCCAAGATCAACCTCGATTACACGGAAGTGCGTGCGCCGATCACCGGCGTCATCGGCGGGGCGCTCGTCACCGAGGGCGCGCTGGTCACCGCCGACGGCACGTCCAACCTCGCGCTGATCCAGCAGGTCGATCCCGTCTATGCCGACTTCACGCAATCGGCGCAGCAGCTTCTGGATCTCAAGCGGGCAGTCTCCTCTGGCAAGCTTGCCAGCACTGTACCGGGAGAGGCGCGCGTGGAGCTCGTCTTCGACGACGGTTCCGTCTACCAGGAGCCGGGCCGGCTGTTGTTCGCCAGCGCCAACGTCGATCCCAATACCGGGCAGGTGACCTTGAGAGCCGAGTTCCCGAACAGGAACGGCGAGCTTCTTCCGGGCATGTATGTGCGGGTGCGGATCGAACAGGCGGTCCGCCAGGATGCACTGACCGTCCCGCAGCGCGCCGTGGTGCGAAACGAGACGGGGCAAGCGCAGGTCTATGTGGTGGGCGAAGGGGACACAGCCGAGATTCGCAATGTGACGCTCGGCCAGTCACTGGGTTCCGAATGGATCGTCGAGTCGGGCCTTAACAGTGGCGAAAAGGTCGTCGCGGACGGGGTGCAGAAGGTTCAGCCGGGAAGCAAGGTCGTACCTGAACCGTGGCAGCCCTCGAGCGCCCCGAACAGCAACTGGGAAGCCGCTTCCGGCCAGGCTTCGGAGTAAGATCACATGGCACAAATGTTCATCCGCAGGCCGATCCTGGCCTGGGTTTTCGCGCTGTTCATTTCGATTGCCGGAGTGATTGCGATCCCGTTCCTGCCGATCGCGCAGTACCCGAAGGTCGCGCCGCCCCAGCTCACCATCTCGACGTCCTATCCCGGCGCCTCGCCCCAGGAAATCTATCAGGGGGTCACCCGCCAGATCGAGGAAGAGCTGAACGGCGTCGAAGGGCTCATGTATTTCGAGTCCACATCGGACAATTCCGGCTCGGTCAGCATCAACGCGACCTTCCGGGCCGGCACGAATATCGATCAGGCTTCGGTGGACGTACAGAACGCGATCCGTCGCGTCGAGGCTCGTCTGCCGGCCACCGTGCGCACCCAGGGCATCAACGTCGAAGAGGCCAGTTCCGGCTTTCTCATGATCGTATCGCTGACCTCGACCGACGGCAGCCGCGACGAGGTGGCACTTGGTGACTATATCAACCGCAACATCATCGGCGAAATTCGCCGGCTCCACGGCGTCGGTCGGGCGCAGCTCTTTGCAAGCCAGCGGGCGCTGCGCGTCTGGATCGATCCCGACAAGATGGTCGGTCTCAACCTGACTTCGGAAGACATCAGCGCAGCAATCTCCGCCCAGAACGCCCAGGTGGCCGCCGGCCAGATCGGCGCCAGACCCAATCCCATCTCACAGGATCTCACCGCCACCGTGCTCGTCCAGGGTCAGTTGACCACGGTCGAGCAGTTCGGAGATATTATCCTTCGCGCCAATCCGGACGGCTCCACCGTGCGGCTGAGGGATGTCGCCCGCATTGAGGAAGGTTCGGAATCCTACAACTTCACCACGCGTCTGAACGGGCAGCCGAGCGCGGCCGTCGCCATCCAGCTCTCCTCCACGGGAAATGCCGTCGCCGTCTCGGAGGCGGTGCAGGCCAAGATGGAGGAGCTGAAGAGGTTTTTCCCTTCCGGTGTGGAATACTCCGTCCCCTACGACACGAGCCCGTTCGTTTCGGCATCCATTGAGAAGGTGATCCACACGCTGATCGAGGCCGTCGTCCTCGTCTTCGTGGTGATGTTCATCTTCCTGCAGAACTTCCGCTACACGGTGATCCCGACCCTCGTGGTTCCCGTCGCGCTCTTGGGCACATGTGCCGTCATGTATGCGACCGGTTTCTCGATCAACGTGCTCACCATGTTCGCCATGGTGCTGGCGATCGGCATTCTCGTAGATGACGCGATCGTCGTCGTGGAGAATGTCGAGCGCATCATGGCCGAGGAGGGCCTGTCTCCGAAGGCCGCCACGAAAAAGGCAATGGGCCAGATCACGGGCGCGATCCTTGGCATCACGCTCGTGCTGTCATGCGTCTTCATCCCGATGGCGTTTTTCCCGGGCTCGACCGGCATCATCTATCGGCAGTTCTCGCTGACAATGGTCGCTTCGATCCTGTTCTCGGCCTTCTTGGCCCTGTCCCTGACGCCCGCGCTGTGCGCCACCTTCCTGAAGCCGATCAAGCATGGCCATCACGAGAAGAAGGGCATCGGCGGCTGGTTCAACCGCAGCTTCGACCGGCTGACATCAGGCTATTCGAAGTCGGTCACGGGCATGGCGCGCCGGGCGGGTCGGATGATGGTCGTCTATCTCGCGCTCGTCATCGGTCTCGGCTACCTCTTCGTGAATCTTCCATCCGCCTTCGTGCCCGATGAGGACCAGGGCTTCCTGATCGTCGATATCCAGGGACCGCCGGAAGCAAGCGCGAACCGCACGATCGAGTCCATCAAGCAGATCGAGGCGATCTTCAAGGCCGAACCTGCCGTCGAAAACGTCGTGGCGATCCAGGGCTTCAGCTTCTCGGGCAACGGTGCGAACGCCGCTCTCGCCTTCGTGACGCTGAAGGATTGGGCCGAACGCGGCGAAGGAAACTCCGTCCAGGAGATCGCCGACCGCACGAATATGAAGCTTTTCGGCTTGAAGGATGCAACTACGTTCGCATTGTCGCCGCCTCCGATCGAGGGCTTCGGAACGACCGGCGGCTTCTCGTTCCGTCTTCAGGACCGTGGCGGCCAGGGCCAGGCGGCGCTCGCCAAGGCGGCGGCGGAACTGATGGCGAAAGCCGGACAGAGCCAGGTGGTGACGGGGCTTCGTATCGAGGGCATGCCCGATGCGGCCCAGGTCCTGTTGGTCATCGACCGCGAGAAGGCCAACACTTTCGGCATCTCGTTTTCCGACATCAACAACGCGATCACGGCCAATCTCGGCTCGTCGTATATCAACGACTATCCGAATGCCGGACGCATGCAGCGCGTCATCGTGCAAGCCGATGACCGCGCCCGCCTGCAGATCGAGGATGTCCTGAAGATCAACGTGCGTAACGCCAATGGCGGAATGGTCCCCCTCTCCTCGTTCGCGATTGCACAATGGCAGAAGGGTGCGCCGCAGATCGTCGGCTACAACGGTTATCCGACCATCCGCATCGCCGGCGCGCCTGCTCCGGGTCAATCTTCCGGTGCGGCGATTACCGAAATGGAAAGGTTGGCGACCGAGCTGCCGGAAGGTTTCGGTTTCGAATGGTCCGGTCAATCGCTGGAGGAAATCACCTCGGGCAACCAGGCGCCGTTCCTGTTCGGCCTCAGTATCCTCTTCATCTTCCTGCTGCTTGCCGGTCTCTATGAAAGCTGGTCGATCCCGCTTTCCGTGATGCTGGTCGTGCCGCTCGGCGTCATAGGATCGGTCCTTGCCGTCATGCTGCGCGACATGCCGAACGATATCTACTTCAAGGTGGGTCTGATCGCGATCATTGGCCTCTCGGCGAAGAACGCTATCCTGATCGTGGAGTTCGCAAAGGACTACTACGCGGAGGGCAAGTCGCTTCTGGAATCGGCCGTGGACGCGGCCAGGGTCCGCTTCCGGCCGATCATCATGACCTCGCTCGCGTTCACGCTCGGTGTCGTTCCGCTGGCGATCGCGACTGGTCCGAGTGCCGCGAGCCAGAACGCGATTGGCACCGGCGTTCTGGGCGGAATGATCTCCGCTACCGTGCTGGCGATCTTCTTCGTCCCGGCCTTCTTCGTATTCGTCCTCAAGGTGATGCGGACGAAGCGCCCGGCCGAAGACGATGATGCGGAAACTGCCGCCGTTTCCGCATCGACCGCCGCCCATCCCTAACCAGGACGGGCGGCAACGCCCGCTTCTTACCCTCCCTCGACCATCTCACCGGAAGCGTTCGAAAACTGCTATCGCGCGTCCGGTGGGAAGGATTTCCTCAATCTCTCGATACCCCTCGCTGACGTGCATGCTGCAGCGGCATGACGCCGTCCCTGTCGGCAAGATTGACGTTCGCCCCGGCCTTGATCAGAAGCTCCACGATCTGCTGATGCAGCYTGCCAAAGGCGATGAGCGTGCGCACCGTTTCAACATGGCTTCGCTCGGCCGCAGGGATCAGCGCCGTGCCCCCATAGCGGTTGGTGCTTTTCAGGTCGGCACCATGGCAATGGTTATTTCGAGGATTTCAAGATGCCCGCGCGCCTGAATAAGGGTTGGGGCTGTCATTGATATTGCTCTTCGCGTTCACGTCCGCGCCGGCATCGATGAGGGCCTTCGCGGCATCGCTCTTGTTGGCATGCGTGGCCACGGCAGCAAGTCAAAAAGGGCAAAGGTGTTTCGCATTGAGGACGCCCCCCTGAAAATACGGCACCGTGTTGTTGCCGCTCTGCCTCCGCCGGTAAGGCAGTTCTCGCGCTCGGTGGAGCGCCGTAGGAAAACCTGGGGGCGGCATGTTGTTGACCATCGAGTGTTGTGGGAAAGCCATTGAGCCTCATGACAGCGGCGATCGATATCAGTATCGAAGGATTGGTGCGCCGGTATCGCGAATCTAAGCTTAGCGACGATCGGGTAACAGGGCGACCGACAATTCCATTTCACGCCTTCGGCCCAGTTCGAGGAAATTCCTTGAAGGAGCATGGCGGGATCGAACATTACGAGGCGAGCGATGCGCGAGGCAGGCGGCTATTTTCCACGTTGGCGGCTGAAGACGGAAGGGCGCATCCTGCCCGAAGAGCGATTGCCCGCGGGGCAGACCATGGTGCTGGGGTTCCAGCATGTCGTCGCAATGTTCGGTTCCACGGTACTCGCCCCGATCCTCATGGGGTTTGATCCGAATGTCTCGATCCTCTTTTCCGGCCTTTCGACACTGATTTTCTTCGTTGCCGTCGGCGGACGGGTGCCGAGCTATCTCGGCTCATCCTTCGCCTTCATCGGTCCGGTTCTCGCCGCAACGGCTGCCACCGCCGGGGCACCAAATCCAAACATCGCTCTTGCACTCGGCGGCATCATTGTAGCCGGTGCCCTTTATGCGCTGATCGGCATCATCGTCATGGCTGCCGGCCATCGCTGGATCGAGCGGCTGATGCCGCCGGTGTTGACCGGCGCAATCGTTGCGGCGATTRGGCTCGTCCTTGCACCGATCGCGATCGCAAGCGCCTCGGGAACTGGTCCGGCAAATCCGGAGGGCGACCAGCTCTCGCGCTGGATCGCCATTCTGACATTCGCGGCAGTCGGTCTGGTCGCGGTCTATGCGCCCGGCATGGCGCGCCGCCTGCCGATCCTCATCGGCGGCGCGCTCGCCTACCTCGCCTATCTCCTGCTCGCCAATGGTTTCGGCCTCGGCACGCCGATCGATTTTTCCAGCGTGGCGGCAGCCCCCTGGTTCGGCTGGCCCCGCTTCACCGCACCGGTCTTTTCTGCCCCCGCGATCACGCTCATCGCCCCCGTCGTCGTCATTCTCGTTGCCGAAAACCTCGGACATATCAAGGCGATCGGCGCGATGACGGGGCGCAATCTCGACCCCTATCTCGGCCGCGCCTTCATCGGCGACGGCGTGGCGACCATGTTCTCGGGCGCTTTCGGCGGCGCGGGCATGACGACCTATGCGGAAAATATGGGAGTGATGGCGGTCACCCGCATCTTCTCCACGCTCGTCTTCCTGGTTGCGGCCGCGGTCGCGATCCTTCTCGGCTTCTCCCCGAAATTCGGTGCGCTCATCCAGACGATCCCGGGACCGGTTCTCGGCGGCCTTTCGATCGTCGTCTTCGGTCTCATCGCGGCGACCGCTGGCCGGATCTGGGTCGAGAACAAGGTCGATTTCGCCGAGCCGCGCAATCTTATCACGGTTGGCGTCGCACTCGTGCTCGGAGCCGGTAACTTCAAGCTCGCCATCGCGGGCTTTACGCTCGACGGGATTGGCACGGCGACGATCGGCGCGATCATCCTCTATCACGCGCTCGGCTGGGCGAAGCGCAACGAAGCGGACCAGAGCACCTAGCCAGCTGTAGGACGATGGAATGCTCAATATTCGAGCTGAATCCCGCCCCGCTTACTGCCATTCACGATTTGGTGAGCTTCCGTGAATTGCTAGTTTTCCCATTTCACGGCTATCAGCGGCCAATCTCGACGAATGGCCGCAACGAGACCTGTCCAGACGTAAGGGGACAGCGGCTATCGTCGATGTCAAACGATCGGGATACTGCCTTGCCAAACCTCACGCGCCGCGCCCTCTTGATTTCAACGCCTTTCGTCCTGTCCGGCTGCGTCAGCGCGGGGCGTGAGACCGTTTCGGTCAAGCCTGTCATACCTGCGGAATATACCGCCATGTATTCGGCAGTCGAAGGCGAGCCCTTCCCCGTTAAGGCCGCTGACCTGAGGCGCGTCGATCCGCAATTCTATCGTCGCGAGGTGGATTATCCGACCTCAGAGCCGACCGGCACCATCGTGGTCGACACCGCTGCCCGCTATCTTTACCTCGTCGGCGAAAACGGCCGGGCACTGCGCTACGGAATTGGCGTCGGCAAGGCCGGTCTGGAATTCGAGGGTGAAGGCGTCGTGCAGTACAAGCGCGAGTGGCCGCGCTGGACGCCGACGCAGGCCATGATCGCCCGCGAACCGGAGCGCTACGGCCCGCTCGCCGGGGGCATGGAGCCGGGCGTTCTCAACCCGCTCGGGCCGCGGGCGCTCTACCTGTTCAAGAATGGGGTGGACACGCTTTACCGCATCCATGGAACGACGGAGGACTGGACGATCGGAAAAGCCGTTTCCAGCGGCTGCATTCGCCTTCTGAACCAGGACATCATCGACCTTTATCGCCGTGTGCCGCCACGCACCCGTGTCGTCGTTCTGCAAGGGCCATCCACAGTGCCTCCGGCAACGGCATAAAGGTAACGAGACGCCTCCAATCTGCCTACTGCTGCCCCTGCCCCGCCGATGCCATATCGTGCGGCATGCTGCGGCTGRCCGCTCCTGTCAGTATCGCGTTGATTTCTTGCGCATGGGCAAGATGATCGAGGACAACGGGTAGGATGGCCGCCGCCAGGCGCTGCATTTCGGCATCTTGACCCATGGAGATCTCCCAGGAGAGCAATTGCACCGTTTTCTGATGGTCGATGATCTGCGCCCTTATGTAAGCAGCATCGAAATCCTCGTCGCTTAACTGGTTCAAGCGATCGCGCACCACCTGGTGATCGGGATCGAGCTCGGTCGGCAGGGGTATCTTGGCGGCCTCCGCCAATTCCTTGAGCTTGGCATTGGCATCTGTATGGTCGCGGACCATCATCTCGGCAAACTGCTTCACGGCATCCGCCTTGGCCTTACCGCCAGCCAGGTTCCCGAAGTCGACTTCCGCCAACCCGCCAGCCGCGGCAAGCTGGGCGAACAGCCTGTCCTGGTTATTGGTCTGGTGAGGCGCCGGAACGCCGGGCTCCGACATCTTCGTATCTGCGCCCATGAAGCCCGGATTGCCGATCTGGGCGGTTGCCGTCCCGCTCAGCAGTGCTACGCCAAGTATGGCAAGATGACGATACATCGGTTCCTCCTCGCTTCTAGAGCGTCAGCAGATATGCGACGAGATCCTTCTTTTCTTGTTCCGTGAGCTTCACCCCGAGCACGAGATTGAAAAACTCGACCGTATCGGCAAGCGTCATCAGCCGCCCATCATGCAGATAGGGCGGCGAATCCTTGATGCCCCGCAGCGTGAAGGTCTTGATCGGTCCATCGGGGAGCGTCACGAAATCGTTGAAGACCTGCCCGGGCCTGTAGAAGCGTTCGAGCTTCAGGTCGTGCATATTGTTGTCCATGAATTCTGTCTGCGGTACGTGACAATCGGCGCAGCGGCCCTTGCCCATGAAAATGGCCTCGCCGGACAGTTCCTGCGGAGTCGCGAGCGCGGGATCGAGCCTGCCGAACGGGTCGAGTTTCGGTGCAGGTGGGAAATCGATGATGTTTTGCATCTGCGCCATCATTGCCACCTGGTTTGGACGGTCCGGAAGATTGACGCCCTTGCGCGTCGCACTGACATGATCGCCATTGAAATAGGCCGTCCTCTGCTCGAATTCGGTGAAATCCTCCACCGAACGCAATGAGCGCTTCGAGCCATGAATCTGCTGATTGAACATTCCCCTGAGGCTTGTCGTGTCGAGCCGGAAACGGCTGGCCTGGGGCCGCACGTCCGGCGTCAGATGAAAGGCGGCGTTCGAATGGAAGTTTGAATGACAGTCAAGACAGGCGACACCCATGCTCTGGTCGGCGACCTTCCTGTCTTCCGTCTGGTTGAACTCCTCCTGCGGGAATGGTGTGAGGAGCAGGCGCAGCCCCTCCATCTGGACCGGCGTGATGATACCGTTCATGATTTCGTAGAAGTTCTTGATCGTCAGCAACTGGCCCCGGGAAACATCCCCAAGTTCCGGATGTGTGGTCAGGAAGATCGGCGGAGGAAATTCCGGCGTGAGATTGTCGGGCAGATCGAAGTCGACGTCGAAGCGGCGAAGGTCACGCATCTCGCGCGCGTGAATCTCGTCGATCTGACGGTTGGGGAAGACCTGACCTCCGGCAGCCTGCTTCACATGCGGCAGTGGCAGGAAACCTTCGGGCAGCAGGTTCCTTTCCTTGATATCGGCAGGCGCCATGTCCGCCAGCTGCTCCCAGGTGGTATCGGCGGGCAGCTTTACCCGCACGCCGTCTTGCACCGCCTTCGTGCCTCCGGACATCATCACATCCGCCATCGGCCGGTCGGAAAGGTCGTAGCGGCGTTCGAGAAGGGCCCGCTGGCGCTCCATCACCGCCGGCTTTTGCGCTTCGTCTATGCGTCTCGCCTCTGAGAAAGGCATGGTGGGCAAAGGTCTGTATGTCGTATCCGGCGGCAAGGGGTCGGACATCGCTCCCACCGCCAGGACGCTGATGCCCGCCAAAGCGGCAGCGCAAAACGCGCCGAATGCACGATATGTCCGCATTTCCCTCTCCTCCGTTCGCAATGGAACTGATTGCTCGAACGGACCGGCGGGTGGAATGTTCCACTTAGCTGGCGGATGACCGCCGGGCCGCAGAAGGTCGGCAGGCTTCCGGGCGCTCGTTCGCGGAGTGATGAGGCGGGTGACATCCAGGTCATTTCCTTCCATAAAGGTTGACAGCAAGGAGGTCCGCGATGAGTTTCAGGCTGCCACGCTCGCTTTCCCAACCGTGGAGTTCAAGCTTCAGTCCGCTGGAATACGAGCTTGCCTCGGAAAGAGCAGATACCCTTGGCCGCCAGGGGCGGAGGGTCGAGGAAGCGCTTGCGAAACTAAAAAGCTGGAGAGCGGAGGAGCCTGCTCACCTTGATCGCGAAGTGCTGGTGAACGACGCGTCCGTTGCGGTGTGGGAATTTTTCATCCAGAGGGAAATCTGCGGCCTGCGCAATACATGCGAAGTCATTGATCGCTATGGGATACCCGGGGAAGTGCTGGTAAGGCTAGGTGCCGCGCGCAAATAAATCGCGAGCTGATGCCTTCCGGACCTGGCTCATAAAGCCCGTTCATCTGCAGGCAAAGTACGTGAAAGCAGGAAAAAATAGCAGCGATCGTCGCCTTTGATGCTCATGGCACCAAGTAACCTCCCATCATCGATTTTGCGGAAGTGATCGATGACAGGCTGGTGGTCATAGACCATTGCGGCGCTGGTCCGGCCGCGATGTTGCAAGGCCTTCAGGGAAGCTACAGGCCCTCGCGCCCAAAGTGCCTTTTGCAAGTGACCGAAGCAGTTGCGGGCCGGCTTCGTTCGCGCAAATTGAGCAAAGCGGAGGAGGAGTCGCACGGGAATATAAGCCGGATCGATCGGCACCAGCCGATAGCCACCTGTTTGGAACAGCAAAGCATCCGCACGCATGTTTGCGTTGAACCGCTTGCCATACCAACCGAGGTTCTCCAGGACACCGTCCAAAGGATGTCCGGTTGGGATACCTTTGCCTTCCCAAAGCCCAACCAGTTCCTTGGGCGGGACGGTTTCCAGGCTATCGAAGTATTCGAGGGCAATCTCCTGGGAGGGCAAGGGGACACGAAGCGGGTCAAGGGAAGCTGTAGCCACAGACATCAACCGGCACCCCCAACCGGTGTGAGGATTTTCCCCGTGCCGCCGCACTCGGGACATTCATTCTCGCCGCGCTTGCCGGTCCCGCCGCACCGCCGGCAGATGTTCTCTGCGGCATAGGGGGTACCTTCAGGTACGATATCGGGATTTGCCGGCTTTTTCCCGTCGCCAATTTCGCTTTCTATCCGCGATCTCCCAAGCTCGATCGAAGCTGCTACTCCAACCTTTCCGGAGAAGCGATGTTCCAGGGACTGCGCAGRCAGAGAGCCGCCTTATGCCATCGTTTCCACGATGGGCATGATCTCAACCAGCTTCTGTTCAGGGTTGCGATTATCGATGATGTCGAAGACCGCATCGAGCATCTTTGGCACGTCCTGGCGCACCATTTCGATGTTCTCGCCGAGAAGCGCTACGAACGGATCGAAGTCGAAGCACCCTATCTGGGGTTTGCGCTCACTGTAGTGGCCCGAGCGGCGTATCCAGCGGATCACCCCTTCAAGGGAAATGGTCGAGTTTACGAACATTCCATGTGGTAGCGCGCCGCGCTTCTCGGCAAGGACTTTTAGACTCTGCTCGGCCTTTTCCGGCGCATAGCCGCAGGCCAGAATAAGGTCCTCTTCAGGCGTGATGCCGATCTCGTGATGGGCTGTTCTGAAACCTCTCACGCGCTCGGAGGTGTTGTGGTCGGTCCCTCGACCGCCCACGAACATGAGGGGCACATTCTGCCCCAACTCCCTCTCGCAATTGGCAAGCACGCGGCGGGTCAGTTCCAACGCTCCCTGGAAGTTGTCGGATATGACGGAGGGCGCGTGCGAGCCTGGCAAATCGAGATTGATGGTCCTCACTCCCGCAGCGGCGCAAAGATCGGTGATACGGTCCGGATCAGTGGCACCCGTGGCAATCACACAATCGACCTGATAGGAAAGCATGGCTCGCGCCGCTTCAATTTCCAGATCGGGATCTCGGCGGGTACAGGTGATGATCGGAAACAGGCCACGCTCGCGTGCCATAGCCTCAAACCGTTCGACGATCGATCCAAAATATCGGTTGTCGTATTTAGGAACGATCATGCCGATGATGTTCGATCGGTCCCGGCGCAGAACACTTGCCTGCATATTCAGCGCGTAACCCTGCTCGTCGGCAATACGAATGATCTTCTCGGCGAGCTGACTACTGATCCGGCGCTTCTTCCAATTGCCGTTCAAGACCGCACTTACGGCGCTGGCAGAAGTCCCGGCCAATGCCGCCAGATCGTAGATCGTCTTTCTCTTTGCCTGACTTACGCGTTTCACGAGTCACAATCTCCTAATCGCGGGTCACCTTGACACCAATGAGGAGAAGTGGCAATTGTTGCTTCATCGATTGAGCAAGCCCGCTCAATCGATGAAGTAAGCAGCCCGAGAGAGCTGACCAGGGAGAACATCGTCGAACCGAACGAAGATTGCCTTCAAGGCTATTTGCAATTTTCAGGTTCTCTGATGTGAGGAGCAGGATGACCGTCAAGGATGTTGACGACCTCCTGAATGGACCAGCTCCCGAGGCACCGGGTGGGCAGCTTCACACCACTCATGGAGGAGACCGATGAGAACATTGAATCTGTTGCTGGCATCTGCCGCAATTTCCGTAAGCCTCGGCACAGCAGCCGCAGCCCAAGAGGCAGCCACCGTTGCCTTCCTGATGCCGGACCAGGCTTCGACGCGTTACGAGGAACATGACTATCCCGGCTTCAAGGCCGAGATGACCAAGCTCTGCCCGGACTGCACGGTTATTTACCAGAACGCCAACGCGGACGTGGCGCTTCAACAGCAGCAGTTCAATTCCGTGATCGCCCAGGGCGCCAAGGTTATCGTGCTCGACCCCGTCGATTCCGCCGCTGCCGCCGCTCTGGTGGAAATCGCCCAATCGCAAGAGGTCAAGGTCATCGCTTATGACCGGCCGATCCCGGACAAAGCCGCCGATTATTACGTGTCCTTCGACAATGAAGCGATCGGCCGTTCTATCGCCCAGTCGCTCGTCGACCACCTCAAGGCTAAAGGTGTGCCGGACGGCGCAGGCGTCCTCCAGATCAATGGCTCGCCGACGGATGCCGCGGCCGGCCTCATCCGCGACGGCATCGACTCCGCACTCGACGCCTCTTCCTACAAAACCCTTGCCGAGTACGACACTCCGGACTGGGCGCCCCCGAAGGCACAGGAATGGGCCGCCGGCCAGATCACCCGCTTCGGCGACCAGATCAAGGGCGTCGTGGCCGCCAATGACGGCACGGCGGGCGGTGCGATCGCGGCCTTCAAGGCGGCTGGCGTAAATCCGGTTCCTCCRGTGACGGGCAATGACGCCACGATTGCGGCGCTGCAGCTCGTCATTGCGGGCGACCAGTACAATACTATTTCGAAACCCTCGGAAATCGTGGCTGCGGCCGCAGCCAATGTCGCGGTCAAATTCCTCAAAGGCGAGACCCCGGAGGCGACCCACACGCTTTACGAAACTCCGTCGCAACTCTTCGTTCCGGCCGTCGTTACTGCCGAGAACATCAAGGCAGAGGTCTTCGACAAGGGCATCAACAAGCCCGAAGAGGTCTGCACCGGAGAATACGTTGAAGCCTGCCGCAAACTCGGCATCATCAACTAATTCCGCATAACCAGGCATCCGGCAAACCAGCCGGATGCCGCCCTTAGTGGAAAGGCCTCCGGCATGGTAGAGAATATCAAAAGCATCTCCGAAGCAGGCACGCCGGTCCTGCGCCTTCGCGGCATCTCCAAGAATTTCGGCGCGGTATCCGCCCTGACCGACATCGACCTGGATGTTCATGCGGGCGAAGTCGTGGCGCTCGTCGGTGACAATGGCGCAGGCAAGTCGACCCTCATCAAGATCCTCGCCGGCGTGCACCAGCCCACTTCCGGAACGATCGAGTTTCGCGGCCAGAACGTCACACTGGACAGTCCCGGCAGAGCGCTCGATCTCGGCATTGCCACGGTTTTCCAGGATCTCGCGCTTTGCGAAAACCTCGACGTCGTCGCCAATCTCTTCCTTGGCCATGAAGTGTCTCCATGGCGGCTGGACGAAGTCGCGATGGAAGTGCGCGCCTGGACTCTGCTTCGTGAACTGGCCGCACGCATTCCCTCCGTACGAGAGCCGGTCGCGTCACTTTCGGGAGGGCAGCGCCAGACGGTGGCGATCGCCCGCTCACTCCTTCTCAATCCCAAGCTCATCATGCTTGACGAGCCTACAGCCGCGCTGGGCGTTGCCCAGACTGCGGAAGTTCTGAATCTGATAGAACGCGTCCGCGATCGCGGATTAGGCGTCATCATCATCAGCCACAATATGGAGGATGTCCGGGCGGTGGCCGATCGCGTCGTGGTGCTGCGGCTCGGGCGCAACAACGGCGTCTTTTCACCGGAAGCGTCCAATCAGGAACTCGTCGCCGCGATCACCGGCGCGACGGAAAACGYTGTCTCACGCCGCCTGGAACGAAAGTCCGGCCTCCACAGCCAGCAGAGCGAGATACCTCATGAGTGAGAACGTTTCAAAGTCGGCGCCGCAGGGCGCACAAGGAATGGCCCTGGATCGGCAGGATGAGCGCGTACGCCACGATCAAGGATTGGGCGCCGCTATCAAGAGCTTCATCGACCGCATAAAATCAGGCGATCTCGGCATGCTGCCGGTCGCCGTCGGTCTGGTGGTGATCTCCATCGTGTTCAGCGCCCTAAACCCGGTCTTCCTTGCACCGAACAACCTCGTGAACCTGCTGTTCGATTGCGCGACTGTGGGCGTGATCTCGCTCGGTATCGTGTGCGTGCTCATGCTCGGCGAAATCGACCTGTCGGTCGGCTCAATGAGCGGGCTCTCCTCCGCCATGATCGGCGTCCTCTGGGTCCATTCCGGCTGGCCGCTCGGCCTTGCGATCGGAGCGGCGCTGCTCACCGGCGTTGCAATCGGCGTTCTCTATGCGGCCCTCTATAACCGCCTTGGAATGCCGAGCTTCATCTCCACACTGGCCGGGCTTCTCGCGCTTCTCGGCATGCAGCTCTATATCCTGGGCCCGACCGGCTCGATCAACCTGCCTTATGCCTCCCCGCTTGTCCGCTTCGGCCAGATCCTGATCATGCCGRATTGGTTCTCCCATACGCTGGCGGCGGTKCCGGGCATTGTCATGGTTATCGCCGGCATTGGCGCGGCGCGCCGGCGCATGGCGGCAAACCTTTCTGCCCAGCCGATCCGCACGCTGGTTCTCAAGGCGCTCGTCCTGACCGCTGTCCTTGAATTCGCGGTCTTCTATCTCAATCTCGGCCGCGGCGTGCCGTGGATGTTCGCCCTCTTCGTCGGCCTCGTGGTCGTCGTGAACTATGCGCTCACCCGCACCCAATGGGGCCGGTCCATGTTTGCCGTCGGGGGAAATCGCGAGGCGGCGCGCCGCTCGGGCATCAATGTGCGGCGCATCTATCTGAGCGCCTTCGTGCTCTGCTCGACGCTCGCCGCGCTCGGCGGCATCCTGTCGGCGTCGCGTCTTGCCTCCTCCAGCCAGCAGGCGGGCACCGGAGACGTCAACCTGAATGCCATCGCAGCCGCCGTGATCGGCGGAACCAGCCTCTTCGGTGGCCGGGGCAGCGCCTATTCGGCCCTGCTCGGAATCATCGTCATCCAGGCAATCTCCAATGGGCTGACGCTGCTCAA
Organism: Rhizobium sp. LCM 4573; assembly: GCF_001854865.1. Classification (GTDB taxonomy): domain Bacteria; phylum Pseudomonadota; class Alphaproteobacteria; order Rhizobiales; family Rhizobiaceae; genus Neorhizobium. The sequence goes on from NZ_MDDW01000026.1 coordinate 357,399, forward strand.
TCTCAGCTCGTCGCTCCGTTACATGATCACTGGAGGCGTGCTCGCGATCGCCGTCATCGTGGATTCACTCGCCCGCAGATCCCGCGTCAGCCACGGACGCGCCTGATTTTCAAATCTCAGCAGGAGTTTCTCAATGGCCGATCTCATGAAAGGCAAGGTTGCGGCTATCACCGGCGCGGCGTCGGGCATCGGGCTCGAATGCGCCCGCATTCTTCTCTCCGAAGGTGCGAAGGTGGTTCTCATCGATCGCGCCGAGGACCGCCTGAAGCAACTATGCACGGAGATGGGGCCGAATGCCCTGCCTCTAGTGGTGGATCTGCTTCAGCCGGCCGAGGTTTCCGGCATGCTGCCACGCATTCTTGAACTCGCCGGCGATCTGCACATCTTCCACGCAAATGCCGGCGCCTATGTCGGCGGCCCGGTCGCCGAAGGCGATCCCGACACCTGGGACCGCATGCTCAACCTCAATATCAATGCGGCATTCCGCTCGGTTCATGCCGTCATGCCGCATATGATTGAAAGAAAAACCGGAGACATCCTTTTCACGAGCTCGATCGCGGGCGTCGTTCCGGTCGTTTGGGAACCGATCTACACCGCGTCCAAATTTGCCGTGCAGGCCTTCGTGCACAGCACGCGGCGCCAGCTCGCGCCGCACGGCGTGCGGGTGGGTGCAGTCCTGCCCGGACCGGTCGTGACGGCGTTACTTGATGATTGGCCCAAGGCCAAGATGGAGGAAGCGCTTGCCAATGGCAGCCTCATGCAGCCTCGGGAAGTGGCCGAAGCGGTTCTCTTCATGCTGTCGCGCCCGCGCAACGTCACCATCCGGGATCTGGTGATCCTGCCAAACAGCGTGGATCTCTGATCTTCTTCTCGGCGGGTTCCGATCCCGCCGGAACCTTTCCTACAGACAGCGAGAACGTGATGTCGAACAATTCACCCGCACCGACCCCTGCAAAATACATCATCGGCGTGGATGTCGGTACGGGCAGCGCCCGGGCAGGCCTGTTCGACCTCACCGGCCGCATGCTGGGATCGGCAAAGCGGGACATCTCCCTTTTCCGCGAAGCGGGCTCGATTGTCGAACAGTCCAGCACCGAAATCTGGTCTGCCGTCTGCGCGGCCGTCCGGGAAGCGGTTACCCGCTCGGGCGTGGATCCGAACAAGGTAGCCGGGATCGGTTTCGACGCGACCTGTTCTCTGGTCGTTCTTGGAGAGGGCGGACGCCCCCTCCCCGTCGGGCCCTCCGAAGATCCCGAGCGCGATATCGTCGTGTGGATGGACCATCGTGCCCTCAAACAGGCCGAGCGGATCAACGCGACCGGACATCCGGTGCTGCGTTATGTCGGCGGCAGCATCTCGCCCGAGATGGAAACACCGAAGCTCCTCTGGCTGCGGGAAAACCGGCCGGACGTATTCGATGCCGCCTGGCAATTCTTCGACCTTGCGGATTTCCTGACCTGGCGAGCTACGGGGGATCTCGCGCGGTCTACCTGCACGGTGACCTGCAAATGGACCTATCTCAGCCACGAACGGCGCTGGGATCCTGATTATTTCCATAAAATCGGCCTTGGCGTGCTGGCGGATGAGGATTTCGCACGCATTGGCCAGAAGATTCTCGATCCCGGCACGCCCGTGGGAGCCGGCTTGACTGAGCGCGCCGCCGAAGAGCTCGGCCTGCCGGTGGGCACGCCGGTTTCGATCGGTATGATCGATGCCCACGCTGGCGGAATAGGCACGGCGGGCGCCGACGGCAACCCTGATCGAAATCTTGCCTATGTGTTCGGTACCTCTTCCTGCACCATGACCAGCACGTTCGAGCCCGTTTTCGTGCCAGGCGTCTGGGGCCCCTATTTTTCGGCCATGGTTCCAGGCATGTGGCTCAACGAAGGCGGTCAATCGGCCGCCGGCGCAGCCATCGAACAATTGTTGTCCTTCCACCCCGCGACAGGCGAGGCACAGGCCCTCGCTCAATCCAAAGGGCTCTCGCTCCCGGTTCTCCTTGCGCAGCTTGCCGAGGAGAAGATCGCCTCCTTGTCGGATGTGGTGACGCTTGCCAGTGGACTGCATGTCGTCCCGGAATTCCTGGGAAACCGCGCACCCTTTGCCGATCCTCACGCCCGCGCGATCATTTCCGGGCTTGGCATGGAGAGAGACATCGATAGCCTCGTATCGCTCTATATCGCCGGACTATGCGGCATAGGCTACGGTCTCAAGCAGATCCTAGACGCCCAGGAAACCGCCGGCGCCGCGACCGACAGGATCGTCATCAGCGGTGGAGCGGGCCAACTCGACCTGGTTCGCCAGCTTCTTGCAGACACAACAGGCAAGCCGGTCGTCGCCACCCTCTCCGATGAACCGGTGCTTCTCGGTTCGGCAATCCTCGGAAGCGTCGCCGCCGGCCTGTTCCCGAATATCCGGGAAGCCATGACACAGCTATCCGGCGTCGATCGCACCTATACGCCCAGCGGCGGCAAAATCGCTGCGGCGCACGCCCACAGATATAGTGATTTCACGCGGCTTCAGGCACTTGGGAGAGAGTTGAGGTAGAGCACTTCCACGAACATTGATGAGAATCTTCGAAACTCCTCCACTCCTGGAACCGGCGGCAAATCCAGACAGTCACTCTCTGGTGCTGCAAAGCTACCGAATGCATCCGGCGAAGCCAGCGTTCCTCATCTACGTTACATCTCTGACTCGCCTCTAACCGGTGAATAGTGTACGGGGACCACCACGGTCAATGAATTAATCATCCATGGGGCAAAACGTGGTCTTTTCATTATTCTCGAGGAAGCAAGCGCATCCACAAGCACCGGATCCCGTCGAAATTCCAGAATGGGAGCGAGAGGGATGGTTCACTGGTAAGGACTTCACGTCAGATTGGACATCAGATAATTTCCCTGGCTGGGTAACCTTGTTAGGTCCACTTAAGCAATCCAAGATTGACATGCTTGAGATCGGCAGCTGGGAAGGACGATCTGCGGTATTCTTTCTCCGTTTCTTACCGCAAACCCATATTACATGCGTCGATCCGTTCACCGGGAGCCCAGCATTCCACCCTGGAAATGAGGCCTACGCCGATGTCGCAAAGGCTGCGCACTTTCGGTTCGACCGGAATACAGCAGAATTTGGCGACCGCGTGGAGAAAATTGTTCAGCGTTCGGTTCCGGCACTGGACGCACTGGGACAACAAGGGCGAAAATTTGATCTAATCTATGTCGATGGAAGCCACGAGGAAATCGACGTTCTTGCCGACAGCGCTCTCGCTTGGCCGTTATTAAAGGAAGGAGGAATCATGATCTGGGACGACTACGAATTCTCCCATCCGAGAGCCCAACCAAAGATCGCGATTGATGCATTTTTAAAGGCCATTGCAGAACATTGCGAGGTCGTAATGCAAGGGTATCAAATGGCAGTCCGCAAGCTTTAAGCACTTGATAGCCGCAGCCTGCCGGTGAGATTGACAGTTCTGAAGCAGCTGTCTACCTTTCCGAGCAATCAGATTTTGGGGAACGTTATGGGTTTGAGAACTATGCTCGGGCTAAAAGAGCCCTTCCACGTCCGACAGTCGCGGCTTGCCACAGCTCTCGAGACATCGGCAGAATTGCCTGACATGACGTTGTTTCAGAACCGCATGATCTCCAATCATGTGCGGGACCTGACTTTTGTTGATGTCGGGGGACTTTGGGGCACGAATAATGAGAAGGTTACGCTTGCACTTCAGTCAGGCGCCAAGACGGCGACGATGGCCGACATGCAGGAGATGGATAATGAGTGGTGGCAAGCATTTCGCAGGCGCGCAGCTCAGTTGAACGTAAGCGGATATGCTGAAAAGCTTGTTAATCTTGATGATCCCAGGGTGCATGAAAAATTGGGAACGTTTGATTTCGTTCACTGCTCGGGTATTGTGTACCACGTGCCTTCCCCCTTTTATACCATACAAAGGCTAGCAAGCCTTACTAAACGGTATCTTTTGCTGGGCAGCATGGTCGTACCTGAGGTAATTGTGACCGAAAGTGGCGAGCTCCGGTTTGATGGCGGGCAGATGATCTACATTCCTGCGATCGGAGATAGAGAAAGAACGATTGTCGCTGAGCATTTTAATGGCGTCAGCCTTTCGGTTGCTCACATAAACTTAGCGTCAAACGAACATTTCAGCCGAAACGGTGAGATCAATTATGGTCCTTGGTGGTGGCTCTACTCCAGCAAAACGATGAAACGAATGCTCGAGGACATCGGTTTCAAAGTGATCGAACATGCGCCAGCTTGGGAAGGGCGCTCGCATTATTTTTTCTGCGAGAAAGTTTAATTTTGACAATGGCGTCGGCATGACAACCCGCCGGCGCCTTAGCATAAGGATTAGCATAGTACTGACCTGAAAACTATGCGTGGCTAATGACTTTCTGCTTCAGAGCGTTTGTGAGAAGGTGACAAACGTGACTTCAATCCCACTCCGGCGAGACGTCCACGGAATCGTCAGTAACTAGCGTGATCGCCTAACGAGGCTGCCTCATACCCGTAATCCGAAAATCAGTACAAACTGATCGCGCGGTTTCCGGCCTGTCTGAGTGAGGGAGCATCATTGAAAAAGAACGTGATCCAACGCTCTCCGAATATTACCTCGTCAAATTCCACATGCATTCCGGAAACAACAATGCCCTTCGATGCTCCGATTGCCTGGCGGTTTGCAAAAGTGTTCGTAACAAAGAAACCATTTTTTGACAGATGATAGCCATTTTCCCATTGATAATCAGAAAAATCTTCCACTAGCAGTTCCCTGCCGACATGCGAAAATATTTTATTCTCTGAAATTGAATCTTCCCAAATTCTTGCCATATCGCCCGATGCTCTGAATTGACCGAAACGAATGCTACTTATCGGGAATTCGTAGAGGTAAACATTGGATGGTGCTGGAACCAAGGCAGTGCAACGACCAGTAACCCAGGCATTCAGTCGAGTGTTTACCGCGTATTTGTCCCAATAAAAATCCATATTTACATAGCTTATATCTCCTAGATTAGAATTAAAGAAGCCACCAGGGATATTTATATGAAGAAAAAACTTCTCCCTATAATCGTTTATACCTTTACATGAAAAATCCAGATATACCCCTCTTTTTGTCAAGAGGATTTCTCCTCTGCTTGTATCAAAACGTGCGTAGACGCTATTACCCTCAATTCTCTCCGGGAATACATGTGTATATCCAAATAAAGCCAATAATATTGCCAAAGGCCCAATGAGAGATGTCCGATTTGAAAGAACAATATTTAAAAAACCTACGCATACGGGGCCAAGAAGAAGRAGCGCCGACACGTGCCAAAGAACGTAATTCATATGTGTGTGTATATATGAATGGCCCTTTCCAACGATAAACCAGCTTATACTTGCTATAACAGAGCCTATAGCTAGCGCAGAGAGCGCGCAGACATCATGCCAATTCTCGCGTTTTAAACGGACAAGTAAATAAACACCCGACGACACAACTATAAGAATTATAGGAGTAATGGTACGGCTAGCATTTAGAGATAGGAAATCTGTTGCGTTAATCACAGGTGACCCAGCCCAATATGTCTGCAGAATGGGCGTCAGGCCTGAATTCAATGAATCAGCCAAAATTCCGGTGTCAGCAGTCGCTGTTCCATAAGACCTATACGCAATACGGGAGAGAATGTCAGATATGCTCGCAAAGATAGAGCCTTGATAGAAAGAGTTTTGTATAACCTGCAGAGCCATCGCAGCAGCGAGAGCTACACCTAAGCACGTAACATGCGCAGCAACATTGATCAGTATGGTCTTTACTGGATATTTTTTTCTTATGAGGCCATAGGCTAGGATAATTACGATAGATCCGCCTATTGCTGTAATATATTCTAACCCACACAAACATTTAATAAGAAACAGGGCGCCGATGACCGCGATAGCTTTTCTATAGTGGATGTTTAGTCGATCTACGTTAGTAACGTAGTACCACCATGCCGCAACGATAGGCAGGAACCAGGTAAACGGCACCCAATAAAGGTTTCGCGCAAACACAGTTAGCCACGGCGAAAACACCAAAAAAGGAAGACCAATAATCGTACCGGATAGCCCGAACTCTTGCCTAAAAAGAACCAGCAGGAATGCGAGCGTTGCGGCAAGCGATAAAGCTGTAATTATTTGTAGTAAATCAAAGCGTTCTTTTCCCGGTAGACCCATACTTTTCATTACAAAGTTGGCAAGCGAGAAAATATGTCCTTGCAAACCGAATTGTCCGCTATAAGCGAAAAACCTGCTCTCCGGAGCCTTTTGGTCAGACAGGTATAAATCGTAGACCTCATTAATTCTATTATATGTATTTTCCCCCTTGACCATAAGAAGACTGCCGGATGAGGATAATTTCCGATCGGTCTTTTCGATCAGCCGCGCCACCACCAACGCTTCACTATCTCTTTGGTGATGATAGAACCATTCGCCGTCAGCCACTTTGTAAATATTTAGATAGAACCCAGCAAATAATATCATCAAAATCGAAGTAAAAATTGCGCAACTTGAAATTCTTGAGGTGAACGTTTTCATAAGTTTTGTTCATATGTTATTTTGGATTGTATTTTCCGCTACTGGCAGCGAGCGCCTGCTTCAGAACAGCGAATTTTGCACCAGCGCTGCTGATCTTTGTGGGCGTTGCCTCCCCTTTTGGATAGCTGCGCCGGACCGGAATTTCACACGTTCGGAACCCTAATTGTCCCGCCCTCACAGTCAAATAGAAAAGTAATTCGTAGTTTACGAAGACGCTCCGAAATGGAGCGACATCGGGGTCAGTAAGATAGCGTCGGGAATAAGCACGATAGCCATTTGTCGTATCAGTGAACCAACGACGCCCCGCAAGACTCATAAGCGGAGCATGGATAAGTCTGTTCCCGATTGTCCGCTCCAAGGGTGTATTCTCTGCCTTGCCCCCGCGCCGGTATCGTGATCCTTGGACGTAATCATATCCCTCTTCCAGCTTGCGCGCGAACTCCGCGACGGCTTCAACATTATCCTTGCCATTTCCGTCAATCGTAACAATGCCTTCATAACCTTCGTCGATGCACCAGGCATATGCGATGCGCAACTGAGCGCTTAGCTTACCAGGACCGGTCTTAGTCAACAGCGCGCGTACATTTCTACTGACAAGATATTCTTCACCCAGCGAACCGTCCGTAGAGCCGCCGTCAGCCACTACCACATCAACGGGAAGAACAGCCTCCTTGATACGCTGGAGTTGCCCGCGGATTCTCTCCCCCTCGTTAATCACGGGAATGACCAAGACATATTTGTGTCGACGTTCGAAAAAAATTCGACTGTTATAAGCAGGAATATCACATGATGTTTCCCTTGCACGATGTTCAAAATTTGCCTTTGTCATTCAGAATCCTGCACAAATGGGACGGTCGGCCGCCTGAATACAACATATTTGCTAAGCAAATAACTTATGAAAAATGAGAATCCGACGGCAATCATCAAAGTTTGTAACGCCTGCGAGGACTCTTGGAAAACAGTTGCCTCTAAAGCGACGACCGAAGTGAGTCTAACCAGCAAAGTGATTAGGACAACCAGAATATAGAGGAATCCTCGTTTCGGGGAAACGTGTGCTTCCGACACGGCAAATGTCCAAAATTCGTGTAGAAAATAGTTCACCAACGCGCCGGCCATAAAACCAAAAATTGAGGCGATGACAAGGGTCAACCTAGCAAATGTTGTTAATGCCCACGCCAACGATATATCTACGCCTAGTCCAACAAGAGCAACAACAAAGTACTTGATGAAGTCTGCACGCAAGATAGACGACATCACGCCGCATCCTCTTTGCTGCTCTGGCCTCCCGCGACAAAATTTTCGTGTGCTTCCCGACATTCGGCGCGCGTGGTTCTTACAAGGTCGAACAGATCATAAATATTGTCGATCTTTCCACCCAGAATTGATGTGACTCGCGACAAAGAGGGAAGGCGCTGATAAAGAATAGGGCGGCCGTCATCATCTTCATTTTTGAGCAGAACGGTTTTCACATCAAAGATCGAACGAACCCACTCTGCATCAACCAGACATGGCATATAACGCACTCCGTCCAATATCATATGTCTGTAGCGACTCTGAGGAGTTACATCGCGTGCTATCGCATAGGGCGAGCGGGCGGCTGTCTTGTCAGTCCAGCTTGCGTGAGGAGTATATCGAACGTGAGTGAGGGAATATAGATTTTCAGCTGGATATGGCATAATTGAGAGAAACGGCCCATCCATTATCGTAACGCCATAGCCTGCCAATTGATGAGGTGGACGGACAAGGGCTATTTCCGCCAGTTCATGTTTCAAATTTGCTTCTGGTAGTCCACCTGAACGCAAAATACTGTTAATTTGCGCATAGCTAACATTGAAGACGTGTTTTGCTGTAATCACCTGGCCATCTGAAAGCCGCGCAAGTACCTGATATGGCATTTCCGTTATCGAGAGAACCTCTGTATTTAGTTGCACATCAATCTTACATTCTTCCAGCCGGCTGGACATATGAGTACGCAAGACTGAGTAATCAAACGCATGTTCGGTGCAAGTGAAAACCGCTTCAATCATTGACCCATCAAAAAGCGTCTGTTGCGCCGCAGTAGCAGGAGCAATAGGTGCTCCTATATCCTTGTACATGCGGTAGAATCGTTTAGCGGAGACCTTCGAGCGGCGCCTTGCGATGGCATATAGCATCTCGAAATCGCCTACCACAGCATCGGGGAAATCGCGCGCAAACCGGCGATGCAATGCCATCGATTTCACTGCCGTCAGAACACTTCGAGGATAGTGGAAACCCGTATGAACTCGTGCCTGATTCACGCGCGAGGCGCGGTTCATAAGTGAATCACCCGCTTCTACAATCATTATATTGCTGGATACGGATTTTAGAAATAGTGCAAGACTGCAACCATAAAATCCGCCTCCAATAACTAGATAATCGACGGACTTCATTTGTCTCGGCCTACGGCTACATCATTACTTTCCAAGGGAGGGTGAGTTGCCGTTGCAGGCGGCACCCAGCTTTCGACATCCACGTTCAATTGATGGAAAACCTGCCCAAACATATCGACTGCACTTTGTTCGCCAACGATGTAGTCAGAAGCATCTTCTGTTAGTGCCTCGATGATTTTTTGTAGGCCGATCGCCAACCCAAAAATAGCACAGGCTAAAAATGCTGCAGTCAGGCTTAGTGCCAAAGATGTGGTGAACCAGCCCGGTTGAACGCTCTCCAGCGTCAACCACACTGTTACAGCATAGAAGGCAAATGCCGTGGCTCCAATCATGACGAGCAAAGAAAGCAAGGAGACAAGCGCCAGAACACGAGGAGCTGAACTTACAACCAACTTTTGGATCAAGCCAAGCCTTCGCCCAACCTCCTGAAATGGGCGCGCGCGTTTCCCGTTCCCGGGCCGAGTCAGCCATTCGACGGAAAGGGCGTTATCTACTGGCGGGAATCGTAACGCCAATTGCCGGTTGGGATGTGCGAGTATCCGATTCAACAGAGTACGTGGGTAAGCCGTTGTTAACATATCTCTGTCATCAACGCGGAAACCGGCGCTGCGCCCCAATGCGACAAGAGCGGGATTGACAATTCCATGCTGTTCTCGCCTGCCTATGATGATGACGTTACGCGAATACGCTTCTTCCATCATGAACAGGGGATCGAACGTGGAGAGTTCATCTGGAACGGTCAACAGCACCACGTCGCCAATCGCCTCAGATGCTATTGCAACTCGAGATCGGTAAAATGGAGTACCACTGCGGATGCTCACGAGGCGCAGGTTTGACACCTTTGATAACAATATGTCAGCGTTCCACATCGCGTCGGCGGGTACCGCAACAAGTATTTCCCAATAACGGAACCTCTCAGAAAGTAGCAGGCTCAGCCGGCCAAGTTCGTCAACGTCGGGAGCATCAATAATCTCAGCAGTGCAGCAGACAGAAACGAAAATATCTTCCCGAGGAGGAGCCTTCATCACGCATTCCTTCGCTGTATTTCAGCAACGGCGCATCGAAGTGTAGTGAGGGATCGGTCAAGAGTCGACAAGGCGCTGACCATCGTGGATTTCATCTCTATGGAATACCAGCCTTCATAACCGACATCAGACAGAGCTGTGATAACGCGGGCTGCTTGTCCAGCATCAGCTGGAGCCGGAGCAAGTTGCGGTTCGCTAAAATGGACATGGCTTATTCTCGTTGCCGCTTTCTGCGCGAACGCTTCGATGTGGTCGAAGTCCCCGTTAATGTGCATGGCACCAACATCAAGAATGATAGAAACCGCGGGGTGATTCAACCGTTCCACGAATAAAAACACCTCGTCAGCCGTATTCAGGAAGTTTGTGCCGTAAGCTGTTGGGTTGAACTCTATGCCGAGTCGCGTCTTGGCTGTATGCGCTAGATCGCCAAGCTCATGAAAAACCTCCAGGGCTAGAGCTGCAGCCTCATGTTGCGTAATATCTGCGGGTATATTACGCTGACGGGGTGAGCCAAAAACAAGGTTTGGTATAGAGAGGCGTTCCGCGAGCGAAATGGCTCGCTTCATTCCATCGCAGAAGCGAGCCCGCCCGGGATCGCTTTCAAATAACGCTGCCCCCTCACAACCGAAGAGAAGTGACTGCATGGATACGAGCTGCAGACCCGCATCGTGCGCAATTTCACATGCCTCTGCGATTTCGTCATCCGTTGGCTCAAAAGGATCTATGCTTTTATCAAGGAACAATGCCGGTGCGATTTCCAGGCCATTGACATCGTGCGCTTGGAGCAGTGAGTAGGCTTCCTCTCGCACATGGACGGGCCACGCTATGTTCGAAACGGCAAGCTTCATTACTGCGCTTTCTCATTAGCGAAAAAGTCTTGCAAGCGGCTCAGCACTTCGCTCGCAGTTGAAATATAAGGCCCTCCGTGTCCCCAAAGGGCGGCATGCCGCGTGCGCATGTCTTCGCCATGCAAGCGAGCCTCTGTTGGCGGCATTTCTTCTCCAATTAGTGCCTTGTAGACATCCTTCGCTACAAGAGGCTCCGGCGCGAGGTGAACAACAGACAAATGAGCCTGCATCGCGACCTGGATATCCATCCAAAGCCTTTCCATCCCATAATACTGAAAACGCGTGTCGGGATTCGTGAATTGAACTGCACTCAACCGAAGAGCCGCAACTTCCTTGTCGTAGAATGCTCGTAAGCCGGAGTTTTCAAGCGCATTCCTATCGATTATCATGAGTCCAAGCTCTATATTTAGCCTATAAATCTTGGGCAAATAATCTCCGAGCGGGGGCGAAAGGCGCTCTTGTAACTCCTTGAAACGGGCTTGTGGGAGCATGGTTGGCATTGGATTCAGAATATCGAATAAAAAGTTCTTCTTTAATCCCGCGCCAAATAACGCAGGTAAGCGAACGATCATGCAGTTTTCGAAACGCGTCGTACAATATTCTTCGAGTACGCGGCGATTGCGGCCATAGGACAACACAGTCTGAAACGAAACTGTGCTTTCGTCGTCTCCGGCTTGAAAATCGTTAAGTACAGCGATCGTGGAGATAAGGACAAACTGCTTAGCCGTTATGCCCGACAAACTCGAAATCAGAGATTTTATCTGGATTTCATCCCTTTCCGGGAATTTATTTGCCTCAAACATCGATCCTGGTGCCGCAGCGCACACCACTAGTTCAAACTGCTTGTTCTTCGCATCCCGTATTGTGCGGCTATTATATGAATTTGTGAACGCATGTTGCTTTAACAGGTGGCCTCCGACAAAGCCCGTATTTCCAATGAGCGCGTCCACCGCCATGTTACTTCCCTAGGTTAAACTTAAATAAGGCCATTCGTTCGTGAATAGGGGCTCAGTCATTTCACCACCATATCATGTACTTGGCGTCCTGAGCCTTTTATGATATTCCGCAGCTATGGTAGGCACCAGCATCCCTGGTCTCACGGTGGGCACCACACGATTAACTCAAGACAGCCACTTTCTCCGTCTCCGCGTCATCGTCAGAGAGGAACTGATAGCTGTAGAGGCGGTGATAAAGGCCGCCCTTGGCCAGTAGCTCGCGCTGGCTACCCTCTTCGGCAACACGCCCCTCTTCCATCACGATGATCTTGTCGGCCTTGGCGACCGTCGATAGGCGATGCGCAATGACGATCGTAGTGCGCCCCGTTGTCAGCCTCTGCAAGGCCTCGTTGACAAGAGMCTCTGTTTCCGAATCGAGGGCGCTCGTCGCTTCGTCGAGAATGAGGATTTGGCTATCGCGCAGCATGGCTCGTGCGATCGCAATGCGCTGCTTCTGACCACCTGAAAGATTGCCGCCATTGTCACCTACATTGGTGTCATAGCCCTTTGGAAGCGTCGTGATGAAGTCATGCGCATTCGCTGCCTTTGCGGCTTCGATGATCTCCGCCTCCGTTGCACCAGGCTTTCCAAGTGCGATATTGTGCATGATCGTGCCCGCGAAAAGGAACGTATCCTGGCCGACATAGGACATGCGCTCGCGGAGTGAAGCAAATGTCACGCCACGAATGTCGACGCCATCAACCTCAACCGAACCCTGGGTCGGGTCATAGAGTCTGAGGATGAGGTTGATGATAGTCGACTTACCGCTGCCTGAGGGACCGACCAGTGCCGTCATTTTCCCCGCAGGGAAATTGAGGTCGATGTCATGCAGGATAGCGTGGTCGCCGGAATAGGCAAAACGAACCGCCTTGAAATCGATTTGTCCCTTGCCGAACGGCAGGGCGACGGCATTTTCGGCTTGGCGCAGGGTGATCGGATGATCGAGAACCTCGAACATCATGCGCACCCCGGTGAGGCCAGCCTCGATGCCGATGCGCATCCGTGCCAGGCGCTTTGCCGGCTCGTAGGCGAGTAGCAGCGCCGTTATGAAGGACATCAGCTCGCCGGGTGTCCCACCATGCTCGAGCACGAGGACTCCGCTAAGTGCTATGACGCCGGCGATCGCAAGACCCGAAAGCGTTTCCATGATCGGGCTAGTCGCCGATTCCAGTCGCACAATGCTGTTGGCGCGCTTCTCGACATCTGAAACCGCCTTGTTCATCGAGACCGCCATTTTATTCTCGAGCGAGAAGGTCTTGATGACGCGGATGCCGATGACGGTTTCCTGAACGATCTGGACGATCTGCCCGAGCGAGGCGAGTTCAAGCTCCATGATCCTGCGGACCCGCTTCAAAAGCAGCGTCACGCCGATAATTGCCATCGGCCCGATAACGAGCGAAACCAGGGAGAGGATCGGCTGCTGGTAGAACATTACCGCGATGAGACCGAGCAGCGAGAACAGGTCGCGCACGAAGGACGTGACGATCGTGTCGATCACAGCGCGGGCGGCCTGGGCATTGTGCGTCACGCGCACGAGAAGCTCGGAGGCGGGCATGTTCTGGAAGAACGAGACGCCTTGCCTAAGCAGATGGTCATAAATGCGGCGCTGCTGTTCGGCTACGATGCTGTTGCCGGCCTGGCCGAGATAGTAGCCCTGGATGAAGGTTGCTATGCCCTTGACGATAAAGATCACTGCGACGGCGGTCGCGATGTTCATGACCCTTCCGATGTCTCGCGAGACCACCATTTCGTTGACGATATCGCGCATGATCCATGCGCTGAGCGACGTCATGGCAGCAGTGACGAGCATCGCCACAGTGGCGATCGCATACCATAGCGCATGCTTCTTGAAGTTTTCCCGAAGCAGGCGCAACAACAGCCCTCTATCGAATGCTGATAAGCGTTTTCGGAGCATTTAAATACCTTCTTGCTCTTGCTTCCGAACCTGGATGCATCGCCTGGCGTAAAACCCACGTCCCAACGGATGTTTGTCCGCCGTCATCCAATGGCTCGCGATCTTCTCGCCGCCTCCCCCAAAATGCTGCCTATCGAGAAAATCCAAACTAGACCCTATCTGCCTCATGTGTCAGGCCGAGGAATGATCAGGGCCCGGCAAATTTGCTGCGTACTTAGCGCTCTCTGCCGCCATATGCAACAAACGCGATACCGCTGCCCTACTCGAAAGCGACAGCCATCCCCACCACACCATCTCATTATACACCGACGTGCCGGCCCCTTGCCAATCGCTTGCCGCGGTGTCAATTGGAAACGTCAGAAATTGCTAATAGACCACACAGGGTATGTTGCCGCGTCAAAATATGCATTGATAACGCTAGTTAGCCCTGGATTGGTGAACCAATCCGGGTATTTTTTTGCATACTGGCGGCGGAATGAACGCAAGGGAAACGGATGGCTACAAAAATTCTCATGGTGGGGGCGGGGCTCTCGGGCGCAGTGATCGGGCGTGAACTCGCCGAGGCAGGCCATCAGGTCGAGGTCGTGGATACACGCAGCCACATCGCCGGCAACTGTCATACGGAGCGTGACGACGAGACGGGCGTCATGGTCCATGTCTACGGCCCGCACATCTTCCACACCGACGACGCCGAGGTCTGGAACTATGTGAATGGCTTCGAGACCTTCATACCGTTCAAGAATCGCGTTAAGACGACAAGCGGTAACCAAGTCTATTCGCTGCCCGTCAATCTGCACACGATCAACCAGTTCTTCGGCAAGACCTTCCGGCCGGACGAGGCACGCGCCTTCATCGAAGAGCAGGCTGATAAATCCATCACCGATCCGCAGACCTTTGAGGAGCAGGCCCTCCGGTTTGTTGGCAAGGACCTCTATGAAGCCTTTTTTAAAGGTTATACGCAGAAGCAGTGGGGCTGTTCGCCGACCGAACTGCCAGCTTCGATCCTGAAGCGGCTTCCCGTCCGCTTCAACTATGACGACAATTATTTCTTCCATAAGTTCCAGGGCATGCCGGAAAGCGGCTATACCCGGATGGTGGAACGCATTCTCGACCACCAGAACATCACGGTAAAGCTCGGCGTTCATTTCGACCGCAGCCAGGCGGCTGATTTCTCCCATGTCTTCTATTCCGGACCGCTGGACGGCTATTTCACTTACGAGCTTGGCCGGCTCGGCTACCGCACGCTCGATTTCGAGCGCTTTACCTATGAGGGCGATTATCAGGGATGTGCGGTGATGAACTACGGAGATTTCTCCATACCTTACACTCGAGTCACCGAGCACAAGCACTTCTCCCCGTGGGAGGAGCAGGCCAAGTCCGTCTGCTACCGTGAATATTCGCGTAGTTGCGAACCCGATGACGTGCCCTATTATCCCATACGGATGGTCAAGGAAAAGGCGCTTCTTGCCGACTATGTCGCACGCGCGGAAAGGGAATCTGGAATAACCTTCGTCGGGCGTCTCGGCACCTATCGGTATCTCGACATGGATGTGACAATACGGGAAGCGCTCGACACGGCCCGGCTTTATCTGTCAAAGAAGGGAGAAGGCATAAAAATGCCGGCTTTTGTCCATTCGCCTATATGACATGAATGCTAGGGTCGGAGCGGAGACCGGGCATGTTGAATGTTCTTGTATTGAGTTTACCCTGGGCGGAGGGCCGGCGACAGGCGTCGCGGGCGGAACTCGACCGCTATGGGATGAAGTTCGAGTTCTTCGACGCCGTGGACGGCGGCCGGCTGCCTGAGGAAATTTCGAATTGCCATTATGACGCGGAGACGAATGCCCGGGCCTTCAAACGACCGCTGTCGGCCGGCGAGATCAGTTGCTATCTCGGCCATCTGCAGATGTGGCGCCATCTCGTTGAATCCGACGCCAAGGCGACACTGATCCTGGAGGACGACTTTGAGTTCACGCGCGACCCGACCGCGTTCCTGAACGAGATCGCGGGCTATGATCTCTCGAACGTCATCGTGAAGCTCGATGGGAATGYGCCCCGTCGCTCCAGAAGACTTCAGCAGATCGGCGACACCTGGCTAGCGACGAACAGCCTGCTCCCTCCCCGCACCACCGGCTATATCATTGGCGCTGGCCCCGCGGCCGTGCTGTTGGAGCGGAGACAGCGTTTCTTTCGCCCAGTCGATATCGACCTGAAATGCCATTGGGAACATCGCGTGCCGATTCTGGTGACCGAGAAGGCGCTCATCCGCGAGCGTCAGCACAATGTCAGCGGCCTGGAGAATGCACGCGCCGAAAACAAACCTTCCACCTTGACTCGATTTTGGCGCAATCTCAGCTATCAGGCTACGTTCCGTTGGGGCATACGGACTGCTGGTCCTTACGAAATAGCCCAATTGAAACGAAAAACCCGATAGCCTGATGCAGGAAATACCCGTAAACCATCCGCCGAGGCCGAACCTTGTCGTAGTTCGCGCCGGCGAGCGCTCGCTGCATCCTGGCTGGTTGAACCGTCCTTACGAGGCACGGACGTTCGATCTCGTTGTCAGCTACTTCTCCGAGGCGGCCTATGCCGGGCATAAGGTTGAATCGGGTGTCAGCGCTGTTCTGATCAAGGGCGGAAAGTGGGACGGGCTCTTCAATACGCTGACCACGCTACCTGAACTCGATCGTTACAACTATGTCTGGCTACCGGATGACGATATCGCATCGGACGGCGAGACGATCGACCGGATGTTCGATCTCGCGCGAACCTATGGACTGGCAGTTTGCCAGCCTGCGCTGACGCGGGATAGCTTTTACTCGCATTTCATTTTCAGCCAGTGTCGAGCCTTCCGGCTGCGTTATGTCAATCATGTGGAGATCATGGTGCCGTGCCTCAACCGCGCGCTACTCAAACGGGCTCTGCCCTATTTTGAAGGCACCATGAGCGGCTTCGGCCTTGATTACATCTGGTGTCGTTGGCCGGAAAGCGGACCATTTCGCGCCGCTATCCTCGATGACATTGCCGTCCATCACACGCGCCCGATTGGCAGCCAGTTGAAAGGAGCCATTAGCTCGGCCGGATCCAGAGCGCAAGATGAAGAGGGCGTGCTCAGGGCTCGTGTTGGCCTTCCTAATGGCCGGGTCGTACCGCTTGCCTATGCCGGGATAATGACTGACGACAAAAGGGTTGATGGGCAGGTTGCGATGGGATGGTTGATGTTCCGCTCCTGGCTTTCCGATCTTGGAAGCTTCCGCAACCCCCGGCTCGCATTCAATAAGTCTATGCAGGTCCTCAAGCGTCAACATATTAAGCCCTTGGATTTAGGGCTTCTGGAGCACTCGGGCAATTCAACCGTATAAGGATGCTTGCGGCATGATCCACCGAAGCTTAATAGCCAAGTTCAACAGGAAGCGGGTCATGCTGGTTGAGTTAGAAAGCCTGCTATATCTAGGCTCCGCTATTTAGCGTCAGCCTTCATTTAAAGGGAATATGAATGCCACGTGATATGCTTCCGCCATCGACCGCTGATGAAATCTGGTACGTCAGCTTTGAGCGACTTGAGAGTCGCGGTGGCGGTTTAGGTACCTATATACGTCACGTGAAGCGCGCGGCCGAGGCCCTCGACCGTCCCATCCGAATATTTCAGATCGCCCGGGGGGATTCTGGCTCCCGCTCTCTCGACGGACGGACCACAATCATCGATGTCCCGATGCTCAAAACTCCCGCGAAGGACGCTCTCGGCTATTGGATGCATCTGTCGTTGAGCTTTGCGGAAGCTATCTTGGAAGAGATTTCGAGCGTAGGGCGTCCGAAAGCCATTGAGCTTCCGGACGGCTTCGCTGTTGGTTATTTCCTGTTCCAGAAGAAATGGACCGGCGACGAACGCTTGCAAAACGTTCCGCTCCTTCTTTGTGCCCACACCCCAATCGGCATTATCGAAGAGTGGATTGGCAATTCTCTTTATGCTCTTCCGAACTGGTGGACATACAGAGCTGAAAAATGGTGTTTCAAAGCGGCCGACGCGGTCATCACGCTTTCCGGCATGATGGATCGGCTCCTTGAGCAGAAGGGATATTTTTCGACCGACACAATTCGTTTTCGTTCTGTTAATCCCTTTCTTCCCTCACACAGAGCTTCTGCACCGGAGCGAGGGCAGCGGAAGCTCACTGCCGGCATGGCGTCGAGGATGGTAAACTGGAAAGGTTTACCCCAAGTCATCGCCTTGGCGGCAGAAGCCGAACGCCAAAAGCTACCGATCGTTTTTGAGCTTTGTGGACACAAAACGCCCGACTTCGAAGAATTCTTAGTCTCTAAGAAGGAACTGTTCGAAAACGGCAGGGTCATTTACCTTGGTACGTTGAACGAGGAAGAGCTTCAAGCGAGACGCCAGAATTGGGACTGCCAGCTTCACCCCTCACCAAAGGATAATCTTCCCTATACCGTGATCGAGGGCTTAGCGGCTGGGCTCCCCTGTCTGATTACCAAAGACAACGGAGTTTCCGAGATTATCTCTGACGAGCTCCGCGACAAGATCGTCGTCGATTTCAGTAAGCCCTCTAATGTGCTCGAGAAAATTACGCGCATTTGCGAGGCCCGCGATGCTCTCAACTCTTTCGACCTATCGATATTTTTACCGAAACCCTATTTCGGAGGCCGAGACGACCTCATCACTTCTCTCGCAGCTGAAAAAAGAGCCTATAGAAATTTTCCTTTTGTTGATGCCGACCAATCGCGGGAAGACCTACGCCCAGCTGATCGACCGTTGGCTTCAGCATCTGGGGCTCGGCTTACGGTCGTAGTTCCTTATTATAATATGTGCTCATATATAGAACAGACCATTCACTCGGTTCTTCGAAGCTCTGTCCCGACAGAGATAATTCTGGTCAACGACGGCTCCTCTGATCCAGCATCCGTCAGCAAGCTGGACGACTATCGTCAGCACCAAAGAATCCGTGTTTTTGATATACCAAACGGTGGGGTCGCTCGAGCTCGAAATTTCGGTGTAACTCAAGTTGACACGGAGTTTGTCGCACTGCTTGATGCGGATGATACCGTTGAGCCTACCTATTATCAAAAAGCCATCCAGGTTCTGGACAGCTATGACAATGTGGGTTTTGTCGGAAGCTGGTGTAACGATTTTAAAGATATTACCGGTGAGACAGTCCGCTATTGGGTCACATACAATGCAGAGCCAATGCCAAACATCGTGATGAATAATACCAATTGCCAATCTTTGGTGTACCGCACGAATTTATACCGCAAATACGGCATGCATGATCCTGAACTGAAAATGTATCTCGACGACTGGGACGGAATGCTGGGAATGCTCGAAGGCGGCTGTTTTGGCGTGATGCTTCCGGACGCGCTCTTCAATTATCGCCAGAGAAGCGGCTCTATTTTTTCAAGCGGAAGATCCGCTTGGGAGACCAACTATGCCTATATCGTCCGGAAAAGAACCGCTCTTTTCGAACGGAACGTCGAAGAGGTAACACTGTTTCTGAATGCCAATGGCAGTAACTCAAACTATCATCTTCTAGGTCAGCCAGCCCATGGGCAGGAGCAATCACCATTTTTCCCCGGTGAGTTTCGGTTGCCCCACAGGCTTGCGCGCTCTGTGGCGAAAAAGCTTATTCGATTTGCGAATAAGGGACGCAGGTGAATTCATAAGATGAGCCAATCACACGTTCTGCCAGCTTGTAACGACGCTGTTGACGTCTCAATCATCTTGAATGTCCATCGTGAGCGCGGCTTTCTTGCTCGAACAATGCACTCGATCGATGCCGCTGTAAGATATGCCAAACACGCTGGTATTTCATGTGAATTGATAGTCGTCGCCGATCGGTCTGATGATTCTACCCTTTCTTGGCTCCAACATCGTGCAAATAATGACTACTCCGCCTTTTCACTTAAGGAAGTAGATAACGGCTCCTTAGGTTTGTCGCGAAATGACGGATTATCTTTAGCCCGCGGGGAGTTTGTGCTCACTGCGGACGCAGACGACCTTATCTCCGTTAACACTATTAGTGCATCTGTCTCTGCCGCCTTAACCGCGACCGGAAAAGCAATATACTTTCCTCAATATTACTTCTCCTTCGGAGTTGACCCACACCTTTATGAACTACACCCGTTATCAGTCGTCACACCGCAAGCGCTTTTTGCACATCACCCCTATGTGTCGAGATTTTTGGCTCGGCGTACTGATATAGACGGCCTGACCTTTGYCGACTTGAAACTCTCGACTGGTTTTGCGTTTGAGGACTGGCATTTTAACTTGCAAGCGGTTGCGGCAGGCCTGGATCTGAGAATTGTTCCAGACGTTACTGTATATTACCGCCAACGAGGGAGCAGCCTGCTTAGGGAGGCAAACCGGACCTCCATAGGCCTAACTGCGCACTGTGATTTTTTCAAAGCCGAACAATACCTATCTCTGACCGCCGGCACCCAAGAAGCGGCACTCGCTCCCATTAATTGGGAAATCTGCGATCCTGAACAGGTTCGGCGGCGATTCAGCAGCAATCAGACCCAAATAGAGATGTTACTTATGGCTGCGCAAATTGACCCAGGTGTAGATCCGTTGCGGCTGCCACATATTCACGCTTTTGCGAACGCGGGCGGAGACCGCCGGCAAGGTGCAGCTTGGCGAAAGATTTGCGAATTTCTTGGGGAACGGAATTTTGAAGAGGTCCTACTTGTCCCCTTTCTGAGCCATGGCGGCGGTGAGAAATATGTTTTGAATGTAATGGAGTCAATTAGGCGACAGGACCCTCGTCGAAAAGTATTGATCCTGTCTGGACAAAGTTTCAAAAACCACGCTGGACTCGAGAAGTTTGATAACGACATGGTTTTTATTGATCTCTTTGACCTCATAGGCATTGAAGAGCCGTCAGCTATCGACGTTCTTACGCTGAGGGCAATTCAGACCTTTGCACCCAATGCGCGTATTCACATTAAGTCCTGCCCATACGCCCAAAGATTTACAAAGAGATTTGGAAGCGTAGTAAACAACGAAATGATATACTATCGGTTCTGCGACACTTACCGTCGCGCGCATGGAGAGTGGATCTGTTGTGGGCATGAGTTTGATTTTATTTCGGAGGTAGGCGCTCGCTTTAAAAGCATAGTTTGCGATAATAACTGGATACATCGTTGGGACGTTGCGCGTCTTGATGAAATCAAGGACCGGTATGTGACGCTTTACAACGCGGTAGAGTCGGATCTTGCTGACAAAGGCGGCGGTGCCCAGATGAGACATCGTATTCTTTGGGCATCGCGGCTAGACTCGCAAAAGCGACCCGATCTACTTCAACAAATTGCGGAACGTCTTGCTGCGGAATGGCCCGAAGCGATTATAGACGTTTGGGGTAGTTCCGTCCTCGACTCCCACGATACTGATTCCCTCAAAGCTTTAGGAAATGTGAACATTAGGGGACCATTCGCCGGCTTTGCTTCTCTGCCCTTGCGCGATTACGGGACATTCCTCTACACGACCAGCTTTGATGGCCTTCCGAACGTCATTTTGGAAGCTATGCAAGCCGGCCTCGTCGTCGTGGCACCGACAATCGGAGGCATCCCCGAGATATTAACCAACGAGACGGGGTTCCCCGTGGTGCAAGTACCTGATGACCGAAAACTGGTCGAAGCTTATGTACGGGCTCTTCTTCAGTGTGCGAATAACGCTGACAGCGTGGAACGTTTGATGGATCGAGCAAATGTGGCTCTGTGCGACCATCATTCTCAGCGTGCCTTCGATCTACACGTCTCAAAGATTTTTCTCCGGGGCCAATAGCCCGACCCAGGACGAGGCCGTATGAAAATGTCAAATCAGCTAATGGATGCGCTAACCGATGTCCGACGGGAGATTCTCTCCTCAGTGGATTTAAAGAGAGTATTCACACATGCACGAACCGGGAACCTCGTACTAATTTGCGCCAGTGGGAATGCCGGCGATGGGTTAATCCATCTGGGAGCTTTCGAACTACTTGAACATTTTGACCTGAAGCCGCCCATAATCTCGGACCAACAGCTCGACCAAGTGCCGCCTGATACTACTGTCATCATGGTTGGTGGGGCGCTTATAGAAGGTGTCTGGGATGAGAGAATGCGGGCGCTTAAAGGGTTCCTGGAACGCGGCGGCCGCGCGATCCTTCTCGCTTGCACCTTATTTGGGTTTAGTGAGCTGCTCAAAAAACACGCGGATCAACTCTTTATCTTCACCCGTGATGCCAGATCTCTGAACAATGCGCAAAATGCCGGCGTTTCGGCATATCTAACACATGATTTGGCTTTTGCTCTACCGGTTGAATTCTTTCAATCACTAGCGAAGGCAGGCAGCGGAACACTACAAGCCTTCAGAACAGATGACGAACGTGCAATTCCCGAAGTACCCTTCGGGAGCTTGGATTTGAGTTTGCTCTGGAATGGTGATCTCTGGTCTGACCGCGCTGAGACAGAACGCAGATGCAGAATACTTGGCGAGATACTTACGACGTTTTCAGAATTGGTGACGGATCGCCTTCATCTTGCAATTTACGGGATAGCGCTAGGCCTGAAGGTTCACTTGCACGATACTGCTGGCGGCAAGATATCAGCCATCTACGATCATACTCTTTGCCGCTTCAAGAATGTTGAGTTTAAAATCTCGGAGAACAAAAACCCAAAAGGCGAGTGGCAACCACGCGATCAGCTTCTGGAAAATGYGCGCGAACTCGCCAGGCTGCGGCGTGATTGGTATGAACCAGAGCTCAACAGACTTCGCGACGTTGCCGCTGAGTACGAGCGTCTGAAAAGCGAATGGTATGAGCCTGAGATAGAAAGATTAAGAAGCACAGTTTCTAAATTACAGGATGAGTTGGCCGAAATCGTATCGGATGAGCACGACAAATACGACATCTCTTTACAAGAATTGGAGATAGCTAGGTCGGAAATTGTACGGCTTCAAGGCCGCCTTCTTTTAGCATCCCAGCAAATAGATGAATACCACCGCGCTGATGAGCTCCGAAAGAACGAGGAACTAGCCCCAAAGGATGAGGAGTTCGGCTCACCGCCGTCGCATGTAGACCAGGTCGAGCTAGTCAGCGCACCAAAAGTTTCGATTTTTAGGTCGCTTAAGCTCGCCAGTTATGCGCTCTTTCCGTACAATCCGCGACGCCGCGAAAAACGGCGCAGAATGATGACGTCAATCTGGAATCGCTAAATCTAGCCTAGATGCCGTAATGGCCCGGCGTCTCATGAGTTTGCAACCCGGTCCCGACAGGACCAGATCTGATCTGACCCCTTCAAAGTGGACCAGTTCGGTTAGAGTTTCCGGAGCATTTTCCTGGGCGGGAAAGGAACGGAAGACGATGAAGGCATCGCAGTTTTCGGTGCCCAGAAGGCTTTCATCCCGAAGCAAGGCGCCAAAGGATCGAAGCTCGACGCTGAGGCGGACCGCTTGTGCGGCGCCGGACACTAGGCCGGCAGCTATGAGCGGACATTGCACATGACGGCCGGCGAGGTAAAGCTGAAGGTGGGTGGCCATACTTTCGAGACGGCATTATCGAGCGTTATCGGCGCCGGAAAAGCTCGGTCGAGGAAGCCTTAGCCGCGAGAGATCCTTCTTTTCCTTTCCGCCGCGGGCGCATCGCCGCAATCGTAGCGGCCCAAATAGACGCACCACCGGCCTCACTGTTAAAGTTCTTAACAGCTCGAGCAACAGGCTTCTCAAAGAAGTAATGCAAAACGGCGGCGGCAATAACACATACGACCGTCAGGAAAATCGCGGCATTAACGTCTCCCAAAGACTGAGCGGTCTCAGGAACACGCAGGAGCACCAACATCGGCGTGTGCACCAGATAAAGCGAGAAGCTGATCGTGCCGAGCCAAACAAGCGGCTTTGAAGACAGAAAATCATTCGCTGTACGCACACGCGAAAAGGAGTCCCTGGCGAGTATAGGCACGATCGCAAGGATTACTGCAAAGTTGAGCAGGTTATTCCCCTGCCAGATTATGCCTGACGCGATGAATGCCAGCGCCAGCACCATAAGAGCGGCTAGCCACTGCTCGTCCAAGCGAGCGAAAAGCGCATTGATCTTGATCTCACTCTTATAGATGGCAGCACCGAGTGCCATTCCGGCAACGCCTTTGATCAGACCCAGGCTTACGAAAGGGTAGATAGTTTGAACTGCCATCAGCCCATGTGCGTGATCGGCGACGAAAAGATACCCTGCACCCGCCAAAATCAGCAGAACGATCACTCGCCCACGAACCAGAAGCGGCAAAAACAGCGCYGACAGCCAAAACTCAATTCCAATCGACCAGGATGGAGAGTTGATAACCGGCACATCAATGATGCCTAATGTCATCAGAAACGCGGCGTCTTCCAGACCAAGGCAACGTCGGAAAAGCTGCCATCCGGCGGGGCGTATTGCCCGATTGAACGATTAAGTTCAAAGACGATTAGGCTCAAAAGAATAGTTGCCATATGAAGTGGCCACAAACGCCAAAACCGCATCCAAAAAAAAGACTTTAAGCCATACTTCTCTGAGACAAGTACTCTGGCAAGCACGAAGCCGGAGAGGACAAAAAACAAATCAACGGCAAGAAACGCGCCCCTGAACAGCCGATCGCTTGTCCAGCCTGTTATCCCCCCGGCAATATGGCTCAACAAGACGCTGAGGGCCAGCAGCCCGCGTAGCCCATCAAGGTAGTAGATTCGCATTTTGTCCGTCACCTCAGTGGAAGCGCTTATAAAGAGTGGGGGGAAGCTGAATCAACAATAACATGAACCCAGGTGACATACCGTCCCCAGGTAGCGCACTTCTGCCTGGCTAGGTGAAGGTGGCCCGAGCGGCAGCAGCAAATCAAACGTCGCATAGATCACCTTGGCCATGATAATCTCGCCGGAAGCGATCTGCACCAGCATTGCCGCTTCGGTCGAAAAGCAGACGCCGCCTGCTGCTTGCACGATGCAGTTCGACATCAACTTCCTTGCCTAAAAAGCGCGTCTGGCTGTGTGAGGAATAAGCGCGCTTCGATCACACTTACGCTCTCCAGCCTGATTTTCTAGCCTCGATCTGGTTGCACATCGTCTATTAATCGTTATCTTGGATCAATATGTTATTTTTTGATAAACCATAACCCATGAATTCCGGTAGTAGACGGCGAATCGCCTTTGCCCTATCGATGGGATATGAAATCGAGCCTCGAACATCTGCCCGAGAAGAAGCAGCGGGAGCTTGCCCGCGTCGTCGAGATCATCCACGAGGAGTTTGCCGATACACTCGCGGGAAGCTCGGCCGCCTTCAAGACGCGCGGGCGGATCCTGAAGATCATCCTGTTCGGCTCCTATGCCCGCGGCACCTTTGTCGACGAGCCGCACACGATGAAGGGCTACCGCTCCGATTACGATATCCTGGTCATCGTCAGCTCCAAGAAACTCGCCGAGCCGCAAATATGGGACAAGGCGACCGACCGGCTGATGTGGGACAAGGGTGTCTCGACGCCGGTGGGGCTGATCGTGCATGGCGCCCGGGAGGTGAACAACTTCCTGGCCGACGGGCAGTACTTCTTCGTCGACATCCTGCGCGAGGGCATCGTGCTCTACGAACTCGACGACCGGCCGCTGGCCGAACCGAGGCGACTTTCTCCCGCCGATGCGCTAAGGGTGGCGAAGGAGCATTTCGAAAGGCAGAGCCAGAGTGCGAAATATTTTTGCCACTTGGCGCGCTATGCCATTTCAGATGGACAACCAAATCACGCGGCATTCAACTTACATCAAGCCGTCGAAACCGCTTACTCCTGCCTCCTCCTCACGCTCACCAACTACAGCCCGCCATCGCACAACCTCAAATTCCTACGTGGCCTTGCCGAGGATCACGACCGCCGGCTCATCGAAGCCTGGCCGCGCGACCAGCACCGCTTCACCGCTTGGTA
This sequence comes from Rhizobium sp. LCM 4573, assembly GCF_001854865.1. Taxonomy (GTDB): domain Bacteria; phylum Pseudomonadota; class Alphaproteobacteria; order Rhizobiales; family Rhizobiaceae; genus Neorhizobium. Next base: position 383,058 of record NZ_MDDW01000026.1, read on the forward strand.
CAACATCCTCAACGAGGCCTATGTGAAGGCACGCTATTCAAAGCACTTCGAGATCACCGAGGAAGCGCTCGCCTGGCTTCTCGAGCGGACGGAGCATCTCCACCGTCTCGTCGAGGCGATCTGCAAGGAGCGGTTGGTGGAATTGGATGATCCCAGGCTCGCATAGAAGAGGCGATGCTGTTGATTGCGAGATGGCCCACTCCCTCGGGAAGTGGCAAGCCGACCATGATAGATGCCGGACATTGTGCAAAGAGGTTCGCATCCAATGGCGAGCACCGTATTTTGATTTACTCACCCCCGGCCCACGAACGGCATCTTGGTTGCCATCACCGTCATCGTCAGCACGTTGGCGCTGAGGGGGAGACCTGCCATGTAGACGACCGCGTCGGCCACATGGGCGGCATCGATCGTTGGCTCGGCCGCATAGCTTCCGTTTGCCTGCAGGATGTTGGCCGAGATCGCCCGCGTCATGTCCGTCGAGGCATTTCCGATATCGATCTGGCCGCAGGCTATGTCGAACTCGCGCCCATCAAGCGCCGTCGACTTGGTCAGCCCGGTAATCGCATGCTTGGTCGCAGTGTAGGGAGCCGTGTTCGGCCGCGGCGTGGTGGCCGAGACGGAGCCGTTGTTGATGATACGGCCGCCGCGTGGGCTCTGGTTTTTCATCAGCCGGAAAGCCTGTTGGGTGCAGAGGAAGGCGCCGGTAAGATTGGCGCCAAGGATGGCGTTCCAATGCTCGAAGGAGAGTTCCTCCATCGGCACGGTCGGGACATTGATGCCGGCATTGTTGACGAGGAGATCAAGCCGCCCGTACTTGTCGGAAATCACGTCGAACAGCGCCCGGACGGAAGCCGGATCGCCGACATCGGCCGAGACCGCTAGGAATTCGGCTCCTGTCTCCTCCGCCAGTTCAGCCACGGCCCTTTCCAGCACATCCACTCGCCGTCCGGAAACGACGACCGTGTAGCCGGCCGATCCGAGCGCCCGGCTGATCGCGCGGCCGACACCCGTTCCCCCGCCGGTCACCAGCGCTATCTTGCCCCTTCCGTTGGAAGACGTCTCACTCATTCAGTCCCTCCCAAATTCCTCTTTGATACCACCTGCTTGCAACTTTTCGCTGCACCCGAGGCCAGCGAGTTGTCGCACCAGTCGATGCATGCATCGTTCATCGATAAGTCTTCAGCCAACCAAGCCCCGCCTCCGTGGTGGTTGCCGGCCGATATTCCGCCCCAATCGGCCGATCATATCCCTGCTCTTCCAGGAAGCGCAGGATATACCTGTAGTCCACCTCCCCGTGATCCGGTTCACCGCGATCGGGAACTGCTGCGATCTGGATGTGCCCGATCGAAGGCAGACAGGTTTGCAGACGACGGGTCAAATCGCCTTGATTGATCTGCAGATGATAGCAATCGAACATGAGCCTGATGTTCGCAGCCCCTACAGCGGAGATGATCTCCAGCGCCTGCTCCGCGGTTTTGAGGAAATAACCAGGCGCATCGCGGTGGTTGAGCGGTTCGATCAACACGCCGAGGCCTGCGTGGCCGGCGAGATCGCAGGCGTGCCGCAGGTTGGCGATGAAGGTGGAGCGGGCATCCTCGCCTGCCGCCCTTCCCGCCATTACATGGACGTTGAGCGTGCCCGTTGCGGCGGCATAGTCAACCGCCTGCTCGATTGCCCGACGAGCCTCGACCTCCCGCCCCGGCACGGCGGCAAGCCCGTTGTCGCCGGCTGCGACATTGCCCCGGATGGTATTGAGGCCGAGCATGGTGAAGCCCGTCTCCTCAAGCGCAACGCGCACCGCCTCAACCGGAACGTCGTAAGGGTAGTGGCATTCGACGGCATCGAAGCCCGCGCGTTTTGCCGCCCGGATCGCATCAGGAAGCGAAAGTTCTTGCCAAAGGAAGCCAAGATTGGCGGAAAAACGCAGCATGCTCAATCCCACTCCACGTCGTAGGTCCGGACGATATCGGCAATCTGGGCCACGCTGAGAAGCGAGGGGCTGGCGCCTCTCGTCAGCATCGCCAGCTTTGCCGTCTCTTCGAGTTCCTCGACAGCATAGACCGCCGCCTCGAGGTCCTTGGCCGCGACGACAGGTCCGTGGGCCGCAAGCATCACGGCACTTCGCTTGCCGGCGAGCCCTCGGATCGCATCGCCCATGGCGGGATCGCCCGGCATGTAATAGGGCAGCAGCTTCACCTTGCCGAGTTTCATGATGGAATAGGCCGTCAGGGGTGGCAGCATGTTGTCTGCATCAATCCCGGGCAGCAGCGAGAGCGCCACGGAATGGCAGGAGTGGAGATGCACCACGGCGCCTGTTTTTTCCGGCCTGGTTTCATAGAAAGCGGCATGAAGTGGCATCTCCTTGGTCGGCTTTTCGCCGCCGATCAGACGCCCGTCCCGGTCGAAGCAGGAAAGTCGGGCCGGATCGAGCCTACCGAAAGAACTCCCCGTCGGCGTGACCAGCAGCCGGCCGTCACTGAGGCGCGCGGAGATATTGCCGGAAGAACCGGCTGTCAGCCCCCGGTCATAAAGTGATTTCGCCATGAGGCAGATGTCTTCCCTGAGCCGGGTTTCCTCGCTCATTCGGCCTCCAAGCGCTCAAACGCTTCCTCAAAGAAACTCTCTTTGCCAAAATTTCCGGATTTCAGGGCAAGAGCAACACGTTCCCCTTCTATATCGGCAAAGGTCCAGGGCACACCCGGCGCGATCTCCGGACCGATGACAAGCCGCATAATGCCGAGCGCCTGCGTGATCGCGCCGGAAGTTTCGCCGCCGGCGGCGACGAACCGGCGAATGCCGAGCCGTAAGGCTTCGCGCGCCAGCTCCGCCAGGGCCTGTTCGACCACCTGGCTTGCTCTCTCCAGTCCGAGCTTTTCCTGGGCCTGCCGAACCTCGGCAGGTTCGGCGGTGGCGAAGATCAGCTTCGGCGCGTCGGGAGACTGCCGTTGCAGCCAGGTGCGCGCGGCCCCCACCCCTTCGCTCGCGAGAGCGATCGGATCCAGTCGGAAGCTTGCACTCCGTTGCGCATAATAGGCGACCTGCCTGCGCGTCATGGCCGAGCAGCTGCCCGACAGGACAAGCTGCCCGCCCCTAGGAGCGGTCACGGCAGGCGCCGTTGCCAACGAGGAAATGAAGCCTTGTTCGATATAGAAGCGCGGAAGCTGGCCGGCGACGGCACTGCCGCCCGTCAGGAGAGGCATGTCCGCCGTGGCGGCCGCGATCGACCGTAGATCGTCGTTATCAACCGCATCGACGATCACATGTCGCACGTCCCCCTCGGCAAGACTCCGCAGCCTGGCCTTCAATGCCTCGGGCCCTTTCGAAACCACAGGACGGCTGGCAAGTGCGACCTTACCCTGCACCTGTGGCTCAAGAAGACGCAGCAGGCTGGGATCGCGCATCGGCGTCAGCGGGTGATCCTTCATAGGACTTTCGGAAAGAAGCTGCTCTCCGACGAAGAGGTGGCCCATGAAGACGCTACGGCCATTTTCCGGAAATGCCGGGCAATAGATGGTCTGCTCAGCGCCGATCTCCGACATCAGCATTTCCGCCACCGGCCCGATATTACCGTCGGCCGTGCTGTCGAAAGTGGAACAATATTTCCAGAAGAACCGCGTCGCGCCGGCCTCTTTCAGCCACGAGAAGGCCTGGCGAGCTTGCTCGACCGCTTCCCGCACCGGTGCCGTCCGGCTCTTCAGCGCAATCACTTCGAAAGTCGTCGGATCGGAATTGTTTCGCTCTTCGGACGGCACCCCGATGCGCAGCGATACCGGTAGGCCGCTGCGCGCCAAAAGCGCTGCAAGATCCGTCGCGCCGGTAAAATCGTCGGCTATGCAGCCAAGCACGATGCCCATGGCGCTCACCCCCCCATGCCCGGCAGGACGGCGCCACTCTTGCGCGCCAGGATTTTCGCGACGGCGGCATCATCCTCCAGCCCGAGCCCCGCTTCGGCAGCTTCGAGGAAAAGCTGCATCGCTGCTGTGGCGAGCGGTGTTACCGCACCTGCTTTCTGCGCCTCGCTCGCCACGATGCCGAGATCCTTGACGAATATGTTGACGGCCGAACGCGGGGTGTAGTCACCCGTGACGATATGCTCGCCCCGATTTTCGAACATCCACGAGGAACCGGCGGAAACCCGCAGCACATCATAGAGGGTTTTGAGATCGATCCCGCTCTTTGCGGCAAGCGTCATTGCTTCGGCGGTTGCGGCGATATGCACGCCGGCCAGAAGCTGGTTGATCATCTTTACCTGGGAGCCGGGACCGGCGCGATCTCCAAGACGGAAAACCCTGGCGGACACGGCATCCAGTGCGGCAGACGCGCGCGAAAATGCCTCGCCCGAGCCGGACGCCATGACAGTGATCTCGCCCGACAGTGCTCGCTGGTGCCCACCGGAAACCGGTGCATCGATGACCAGCATGCCTGCTGTCTCCAATCTCTCCGCAATGGCGACAGACGCGCTTGGCGCCATGGTGGTGCAGAGCAGGAAGACCGTCGAGGGTCGCGCGCCCTCGAGCGCCCCTTGCACCCCGAAAAGCACGTCCTCGACTTGCTTGCTGTTGACGACATAGACGAAGACGACATCGGCTGCCTTCACGGCTGCGGCAGCCGTGGCGCAGGCAAGACCACCCGCCTGAGCAAAACGCACCAGCACATCAGAGCGCACGTCGCACCCATGCACGGCAAAACCCGACCTTAGCAGGGAAAGCGCGGCACCCCAGCCCATCGATCCCAGCCCGATTACGGCCGCTTGACCTGAAACCTCCACGGAGTTCCCTTTCCGCTTAAATCTTCACTGTTACCGATACCGGTATCGATACCATCGAATGTTTTACCCTGGGATGTCAATAGCGTACTATTTCCATTCGGCCGCAAAACGTCCTATGACAGGGGCCAGGTTGGCGGAAATCAGCGGCCATCAGGGGATCCACACGGGATGCGAAAACCCACTCTTGAAGAAGTCGCCGCCGAAGCCGGCGTCAGCAAGATGACGGCATCCCGGGCGCTTCGTGGGGCAAGCGATGTCTCCAAGGAAACCCGTGCGAAGGTTCTGAATGCGGCCGAGCGCCTCAGCTATGTGGGAAACCGGCTGGCACTTTCGCTTTCCTCCCAGCGGACCAACTTGGTCGCCGTCGTCGTACCCAGCATGTCGAACATCGTATTTCCCGAGGTCCTGGCAGGTATTTCGGCTGCACTGGAAGGGTCCGGCATGCAGGCTGTCTTCGGCATATCCGATTACGATCCGGCAAAAGAGCACGCAATCATTCGCGACATGCTCTCCTGGCAGCCCTCCGCCATTATCGTCACCGGTCTCGACCAGCCGGGAGAAACAGCCAGAATGCTCCAGAGTGCGGCGATACCGGTAATCCAGATCATGGATCTCGACGGAACTCCGGTCGATTTCAACGTCGGGCTCTCGCACGGAAGGGCCGGAGAAGACATGGCGCGGGCGCTGCTTGCTGCCGGCCGCAAACGGTTCGGCTATATCGGAAGCGCGCTTGACAGGGATTTGCGCGCGGGCAAGCGCAAGGTGGGTTTCGAACGCGTCTTGCGCGAAAGCGGTCTCGGTTTCGTCGAGCAGCAACAGGACAGTGCCTTCTCCTCGATCGCGCTCGGAAAGCGGCTGACGAGCACCATGTTGGCCACCGCCCCGGATCTCGATTGTATCTACTATTCCAATGACGACATGGCGACCGGCGGCCTCTTCGCCTGCATGGAACTCGGCATCCCAACGCCGGAAAACATCCTGATCGCCGGCTTCAACGGGCTGGACCTTGCCCAGGCACTGCCGGTCAGGATTGCGACCTCCAGATCTCCGCGCCGCATGATCGGCGAGACTGCGGGAAAGCTGGCACGAGAGGCGGTAACAACCGAAGCCGCCTCTCTTCAGAAGGTGTTTTCCTTCATTCCGGAAATCACGGGCGTGCCGCACCTGCAGTAGACGATCATCTATCTAAGGCGGCAGGACCGGTTCGCTCGTTCAGACAGCATCCCGCACCCGCAGCCAGGCATTGTGCAGGTGCTTGCCAATGATCGCGACGAGCGTCTCCACATCGCGCTTTTCGAGAGCTGCGACGATGTCCTCGTGCTCTGCCATGGCTGCTGCCCACCGCTCCGGCCCTTCATGTCCGATGAAACGAATTCGTTTCAGCCGAGCCTGCAGTGTGGCATGAAAAGCCGACAAATGCGGATTGTCGGCCAACGCGACCAGGGACGTATGGATCTGCTGGTTGAGCCTATAATATTCCATCCGCTCGCCGGCTTCGTAGTGCGCCCTCATGCGGTCGTGAAGTTCGCGCACGCGCGCGATCTCCTCGTCACTCGCCACCTCGCAGGCAAGACGCGCCGCCAGTTCCTCCATCGCCCGGATCRGTACGAGCATGTCGTGCACATCTTTGCGGGTGAACTGGCGGACCACTGCACCGCGACCCGGAACGAGTTCGACCAGACCTTCGCTGGCCAGCGACTTCAACGCTTCGCGCAGCGGAGTGCGCGACACGCCAAGCGATTCGCCGAGCTGGATTTCATAAAGGCGCTCCCCCGGCTGCAGTTCTCCCTCGATAATCATGTCCCGCAGCCGGCTGACGATCTCCTGGTGGAGCGACTGCCGTTCGATAATTCCGCGTCCTACTGCTTTTTCGGCCGTACCGTCCACAGGGTGATCCTCGGTTTGAGTGTTGCTTCTTTCAAATCATCTTACGCCATCAGAAGGGGACTTCACAATGCACGCATAATCCTGTATACAGAATACAGAATGCGCTCCGAAGAGCGCGCCGACAGGGAGGCAGAGATAGTGAACGCAGTGAACGTTGATTTGCGGGCCGCAGGACGTCCGACATTGGCATTGGCGATGGGCGACCCGGCCGGAATCAGCCCGGAACTGACAGCTCGTCTGCTGGCGCTTCCCGAACTGCGCGATGTCTGCCGTTTCATTGCCATCGGCGATGAACGCGTTCTGCGCAAAGGCGCCGAGGTCGCAGGCGTCGAGCTCGATCTTCAGGTCGTGGCCTTCGACAATATTCCCGAGCGCGCGCTAGGAAGGCATGTTTTCGTCGATCTCAGCCATCTCGATCCGGCCGACGTGACGCTCTCCGAGGCAACACTTGTCGGCGGCCAGTTCGCCGTCGAGAATTTTCGATTTGCGTTGCAACTTGCCCATCGAGGACGCGCCGACGGTGTCTGCTTCACGCCCTTTAACAAGAAGGCGATGCGTTACGCCTATCCCGGCTACGACGATGAGATCCGCTTCGTCTCGGATGTGCTCGGCTATCCCGGCAAGATGCGCGAGTTCAACGTGCTGGAGCGCATCTGGAACGCGCGCGTGACCTCGCATATCCCGCTTTCCGCCGTCGCGTCCCATCTTTCGCAGGACGCCATTATCGCCGAACTGAAACTGACCGCTGATTGCCTGCGACAGGCGGGTTTCGAGCAGCCGCRCATTGCCGTTGCTGGTCTCAACCCGCATGCCGGCGACGGCGGCAGCTTCGGCATGGAGGAAATCGATATCATCGAACCGGCTGTGAAGGCCGCCCGGGCGCTCGACATGGATGTGGAAGGTCCCTTCCCGGCGGATACGGTGTTCCTGCGCGGTCTCAAGGAAGGTTTTCAGGCTGTCCTGACCATGTACCACGATCAGGGCCAGATCGCGATGAAGATGATGGGCTTCGACAAGGGCGTGACCATGATCGGCGGGCTCCCGTTCCCGCTCTGCACACCCGCACACGGTACGGCTTACGACATCGCCGGACGCGGCATCGCCGATGTCGGTGCCTCACGCGAGGCGGTGCTTCTTGCCGCAAGAATGGCTGAGCGGAGACGGATTCCCGCTGAGTGAACTAGTTTCGAAGGCGCTGGAGGGCGCCGATACAGCAAAAGGGAGGAACTGACATGCTGAAATATCTCTCCGCCGTCACACTGGCGGTCGCGGTCGCCACGCCGGCCGTGGCTTTCGAGCCCAAACGGCCTGTGGAGTTCGTGGTCACTTCGGGCCCGGGCGGCGGCACCGACACCTTTGCGCGAACAATCCAGTCGATCATCGCCAAGCATGAGCTGATGGACGCCTCGATCGTCGTGACCAACAAGGGCGGCGGCAGCGGCGCGGAAGRCTTCGTCTATGCCGCCGGCTACAAGGGCGACCCCCACAAGCTCACCTTCGGCACCAACAACGAATACCTGCTTCCGAGCGTGGCGGCCGTTCCCTACAAGGCGGAAGACCTCACACCGGTCGCCGCCATGGCGCTCGACGAGTTCCTGATCTGGGTGAACGGCAAGTCCGATTTCAACGATGCAGCATCCTTCGTAAAGGCCGCAAAGGAAAAGCCGGGCGCCATCCAGTTCGGGGGGAGCCAGTCGAAGGATACCGACCAGATCCTCGTGTCGTCTCTGGCAGAAGCGGTCGGAGCCGAGTTCCGCTACATTCCCTTCAAGAGCGGCGGCGAAGCCACGACCCAGCTTGCCGGTGGCCATATCGATGCCAATGTCAACAATCCGAACGAAAACCGCGGTCAATGGCAGGCCGGCATGGTCAAGCCGCTCTGCGTCTTCCGGCCAGACCGTTTCCCAAAGAGCGACCCCGTCCATGACGGCAAGGGCTGGCACGATATCCCGACCTGCAAGGAAGCCGGCATCGCGCTGGAAAACTATCGCATGCCGCGTACTGTCTGGCTGCCAGCCGGCGTCGAGGAAGATGTCGTCACCTTCTATCGTGACGTGCTGCAGAAAGTCAGCGAGACACCGGAATGGCAGGAATATCTCACCAAAACGTCTCTGACCGGTCAGTTCATGGTGGGCGAGGAATTCCAGTCCTACATCGAAAAGGACAAGGCGAGCGTCTCCAAGGTGCTCGAGCGCGAAGGCTGGCTCATCAAGTAACCCATCCAGTTGGAGGAGCTTGCCATGGCTGACGACAGCAAAAGGCACCTCAGCCGCCGGACAATGGAGATCGGCACGGCGATCGCCACGGCGGCAGCGGGCGGCGCGGTCTGCTACGGCGCCGCCGAGATCGGTACGGGCTGGACCGAAACCGGACCGGCGCCCGGTTATTTTCCCTTCTATATCGGGCTTCTCATCATCCTGGGAAGCCTGGCCAACCTGATACGAGCGTTCGTTAAGGATTGGAGCGGGGAGATTTTCCTGGATAGCGAGCGCGCCCGGCCGGTTCTGGCCTTTGGCCTGCCTCTCGTCGGCTTCATGGTCGGCGCCCTTCTGCTCGGCCTCTATGTCGCGACGCTGCTTTACGTTTCGACCGCGATGATCTGGCAGGGCCGCTATCGCTGGTGGGTCGCCATCCTTACCGGCGCGGCGGTCACCGCTGCCTTTTATTGCGTCTTCGAGATCGCGTTCCAGGTGCCGCTGCTGAAGGGTCCGATCGAAGGCTGGCTCGGCATCTACTAAGCGGGCGGGCCGCCGCAGGGCGGCTTGCTAATATCGTTTGGGAGGAAGTTTCATGGAGAATTTCGGCCATCTGCTCGATGGTTTCGCCACTGTCATCAGTGGCTACCATCTGGCCATCATGGTGGTGGGCGTGATGCTCGGCATCCTCGTCGGCGTATTGCCCGGGCTGGGCGCGCCGAATGGCGTGTCGCTCCTCCTGCCACTCACCTTCGCCATGGACCCTATCTCGGCGATCATCCTGCTCTCCTGCATGTATTGGGGCGCGCTTTTCGGTGGCTCGACGACATCGATCCTCTTCAACATTCCGGGCGAACCTTCCTCCGTCGCCACGACTTTCGACGGATATCCAATGGCGCGCAGCGGTCAGGCGACGCGCGCACTCACCCTGGCCTTCATGTCGGCCGGCATCGGCGCGATCGCCGGCGTGATCATGATCACGCTGCTTTCGGGCTGGGTCGCCCGCTTTGCGCTGCAATTCTCGTCGCCGGAGTTCTTTGCTGTCTACTTCTTAGCCTTTGCCAGCTTCATCGGCATGGGGGCCAACGCCCCTGCAAAGACGCTTGTCTCCATGATGTTAGGTTTTGCGCTCGCGACCGTCGGCATGGATACGATCTCAGGCGGGCTTCGCCTCACCTTCGGCGTTCCCGACCTCATCAAGGGCGTGTCCTTCCTGGTGGCGGTCATGGGTCTGTTCGGTATCGGCGAACTCCTGCTGACTACCGAGGAGGGCCTCCGCTTCGAAGGCATCAAGGCCCGTATCCGACCTCTGGACGTATTGCGTACGATCATCGAAATCCCTCGACACGCCGTGGCGATCGGCCGATCCATCCTGATCGGAATCTGGATGGGCATTACGCCGGCAGGCCCGACGGCCGCGTCCTTCATGGCCTACGGCATGACGCGCCGCTTCGCCCGCAATCCTGAACTGTTCGGCAAGGGTGATCCGCGCGGCATCGTCAGTCCGGAGACCGCCGATCACTCGGCCGGCACCTCCGCGCTACTGCCCATGCTGGCCCTTGGCGTGCCGGGCTCGGCCACCGCGGCGGTGATGATGGGCGGACTGATGATCTGGGGACTGACGCCGGGACCCATGCTCTTCATCGATCGCCCAGATTTCGTTTGGGGTCTCATCGCCTCGATGTATCTCGGCAATGTCGTTGCCGTCCTGCTCGTGCTCAGCACCGTGCCTCTCTATGCCGCCATTCTGCGCGTTCCCTTCRCCATCATCGGGCCGATCATCGTCGCCGTGATCTTCTCCGGCGCCTATCAGATCRCCAATTCTACCTTCGATATGTGGCTGGTGCTGATCTTCGGCGTCGTCGGCTATGTGTTCAAGAAGCTGGAATATCCGATCGCGCCGCTCGTGCTTGCCATGGTGCTCGGCGACAAGGCCGAGGATGCGTTCCGCCAATCCATGCTGATGTCGAACGGCTCTCTCACGATCTTCTGGTCGAACTCGCTCGTCGCCAGCATCATGGGGCTCGGCATCCTTATGCTCGTCTGGCCGCTGATCGGGAAAATTATGGGCTTCCGCAGCCTGATCCGGCGCGGCCGTCAAAACCCGTCCAACGCAAGCTGAGATCAAGTTCCCATGTATCGTCACACTCTTTACCCCGCCTCCGGTAATGTATCCGTCTGCCTGGTCGGCACTGGCGCCTTCGGGCGCAGCTTGCTTGCCCACCGCGTTCCGCGCCTCGATATCGGGATCGCCGTCGACATGGATGCGGCCCGAGCGGCGGCGGCGCTTCGCGCCGCAGGCATTCCCGATGCCGATATTGCTATCTGTGAAAACGCCGAAACCGCTGCGCGGGCTTTTGCCGGCGGTCGCATCATCGCGACGGGCGATCTCGCCCACGTCATCGATCTGCCTTTCGACCTGCTCGTGGAGGCAACCGGTGATCCGGAGGCAGGCGCCCGCCACACCGACATGGCCGTCTCAAACGGCCGCCATGTCGCACTGGTGAGCAAGGAGGTCGACAGCGTCGTGGGACCAGGTCTCGCCCATGTCGCGGCTGAACGCGGGGTGGTCGTCACACCCGTGGACGGAGATCAGCCAAGTCTGCTGATCGATCTGGTGACCTGGGCGGAACTGCTCGGCTTCGAGATCGTCGCGGCTGGTAAGGCGAGTGAATACGATTTCGTCTTCGACCCGGCCACGGCGACATTGGCGAGCAATGGCGAGGCGATCTCGGTTCCGGAATTCTCGCGTCTCATGGATCTCGGCGATATGGAGGTCGAAACTCTGATCGCTGCGCGTGCCAATGCGGCAGCCGCACTGCCGCAACGGGCGGTTCCTGATCTCTGCGAAATGGGCGTGGTTAGCCATTCCATCGATCTTCTGCCCGATCGGTCGGATTTCCATTGCCCGATCGCCCGCATCACTGAGGTCCCGACGATCTTTTCCACGCGGCAGGAAGGCGGCATTCTCGCCGGTGACAGACGCCTTGACGTCTTCCATTGCCTGCGCTTGCCGGGCGAGGTGAGCTTCGCCGGCGGCGTTTTCGTGGTCATGCGCTGCCGCGATGCTGAAAGCTGGAAGATGCTGGCGGAGAAAGGCCATATTCTCAGCCGCACCGGCGACACGGCGATGATCTATCTTCCGCGTCACCTTCTTGGCCTGGAGGCGGCGACCAGCATCCTCGACGCAGTCCTCCTGAAACGGTCGAGCGGCGCGCCGGACCCTACCCCCCGTCTCGACCTCATCGCTGTTGCAGAGGCGGATCTGCCGGCCGGTACTTTGCTCTCGGCAAGCGGTCATCACCATGCGATCGAGAATGTCGGATCGGCGCTTATTCCCGCAGCCCCGCTTGCCGCCGACGCACCGGCGCCGTTCTATCTCGTCGCCAATCGCAAACTGGCAAAGCCTGTGCGCGAAGGCGAGGCAATAGCGCTCGGCCATCTCGAGCTTGATCCAAACTCCCATCTCTTGAGACTGCGAAAGCAGCAGGACGCGATCTTTTTTAACGCTTAGACAAGAATGCAATGATCGCATGAATTGAAAGTCGCAAGCGGCGCCGAAGTCCTTTCAGGCATCGCCGTAGCGCTGGCGCTCATTCCCGAGGCCATCGGCTTCTCCGCCATCACCGGGATATCTCGCGACCTCACATTGCAGCACAGGGTGTTGGAGTTGTTAAGGCAGCGCCGAGCTACTCCCGGTGGTGGAGTTCCCCTTCCTCCAAGCGAATCCGCTCGATTAGATCCGCGAGGGGCGGAATAAGATCGGGAGCACTTGCCAACGCGTCCGCCATGGTTTCGGTTTTTTCATCGCGACAGCCAAAATTGAATCTGAGGTGACCGATGCCATCACCGTCCTCCCACGTAACGGAGACGACGGGGTGGTCTGTCGCCATTCGTGCGCACAGCGGATGGCCGAGCGTGATGTCTTCTGTGCCACGCGGACGAAATGGCCTTAGGACGGCTTCAAAGGAGGACCATTCCTCAGGGGTGACGGCAAAGCGATGCACCCCGCTCGCCGTTGTGAATTTTCGTCCTTCGAATAGGCCAACCCCGTCTGAATTCACCACGAAGCGATAAACGGGGCATGTCCCAAGGCATGGCCCGCGCTCAACAGTAATGCGTTCAAATGGCACCTCTGCTCGAACTGTTGTCGCCGCGACAAAGAACACAGCTGTGAGCTGAAGGTATGGGATTATCCTTCTCACCATTATAATGGTCTCCCAGCATCCATGCCGAATTTCGTTATGAGATAGTGCTGCCCCGGCCGCAGAGATCAACTATTATCGCGTCGCTGCATGGAAAGCCTAAAAATATCAACTTGGGTAGTAAACCTCGGTTGCACGGAACCGCCCACTTATTCGCCTGCATTGTACCACGACATCGATCGACATCCTCAACAACTTGTCGATGTCATCACGACCCAAATTGCGTCCACCGTCGGACTCCTTCACAAGCAACGCCAGCTGCTGGAAGGCGAGTTCTGGGGAGTCGGCGTGAACCGTGGTTATAGACCCCGGGTGACCGGAATTCACATTGCGGATATAGGAGAATGCCGTGCCGTCACGTAACTCTTGAAGCAAGATGCGGTCCGGCCGCATCCGGAGACAAGATTCCAATAGTTCTTTTGGGCCGGCAGTGGAGAGCCCCTGGGCGCCTTTTGAATAGAACAGTCGAACGTGGTTGGGTTGGGGAACAGTCAGTTCGGGTGTGTCCTCGATCGAAATGATCCGTTCATGCTGCGGAATGTGTCTGATCAGCGCTTTCGAAAGCGTTGTCTTGGCCGATCCGGTTGCACCGGATATGATGATATTCTTTCGTGCTATGACGGCTTCCCGCAGAAAATCCTTAAAGCAACCGGCACGGTAGAGCGCCAGCAAATCCTGGTCCGTCGTCGAACTGTCTTCATTCGTCGCCCGGGTCTCGGAGAAAAATTCGCGCTCCTCCAGGTCATCGAGCGTGAACGTGACCGAGGATGGCTTTCGGATCGTGATGCTGACCGTGTTTCTGGTGGTAGCCGGTGGAATGACGATCTGGATGCGCTCGCCGCCGGGTAGTGTTGCAGACAGGATCGGTCGCGTCTCATCGATTGATTGGTGAGAAAAACTGGCCACGGCCCGAGCAAGACGCATCAGCTTTTCGAATGTAAGCTCCGGCAGATCATGGGTCCGCCATCCACCGGTATCTTCCGTCAGCACCTGCCCGGGCCGATTGACGATCACTTCGTAGAGCGACCTGTCTTCGAGGAACCGCGCCAACGGAGAAAGCAGTTCACGAACGACCGTCGCGTCAGAACCTTCGGTCATCGCTCCTGCCTCCTACTTCGTCACGAGCGTTGACTGCGGCCTGAAGTCCCCCTGCACCGTCCGGTCGAGGACTTTATTTCTCGGCTCGATCACTCGCAATCCGTAAATCCCGGAAAAGTCGAGATCGCGCGCCACGAAGATCGATACCAGTTCACCCTGATGTTTGTTGAGCGACGGCGGAATGTTGATCGATTGCTCGACGGCGATCGACGCCGCCTGCTGGCCGGCACTTGTCGTGTTCTGCGCATCGACATCACTGTCCTGCAAGCGGCTGCTGGCATAGCGTGTGGCGTCGCCTACGATGGAAAGGAGAAGCGCAGTTCCAAACCGCTCCCACCAGTGAGTGTCGACGTAACCATCGACGCCCGCCCGGCCGAGCGAATCCGTCGTCGGCGAGGCCAATGTGACGATGATGCCGTTCGGGGTTTTCGCACGGTTCCAGAGCACGAAGAGGCGTTTCTGTCCTCGCTGCAAACCGCCGCGATACTCTCCAACAACCTGGGTGCCTTTCTCCATCAGCACCACGCGGCCATTGTCCGAGAGAATGTCACGGTTGATCACACAGCTCGTGAAGCCGGGCTGATCAGATGACATGGCGGTTTCCAGGACGCAGGGTATCGAGGTTCCCATCGCGATGATGAAGTTACGATTGCCGAGTGTGCCGGCCCGTGAGCCCTCAAGCTTGGTCGGGCGTAGCAACCCGTTGAACCGTTCTTCATCCGCGTTGGCGGTATTCTGGCCCATCGTGTTTCCATCAAGCGGCAGAAAATTGCTCTCCGTCGACGTCACAGGGTTTTCGGCTTCACGGCGCGACCTCGTGTTTCTCTGTCCGCCGCTATAGGCGATGACGGGCGCTCGGCGCGCCGAGTCGAGCAGTGGATCCTCCTCTTTCGCCTCCTCGGTCACGACAGGCGTTGGCAACTTCACTTCCGGTAGCGGCTGAATCGGTTCAATGGTTTCCTTGGCTGGTTCGAAGTCTGTCGTTTGTCGGATGACCACTCGCTCCGGCTGGGAATTTTCCTGCTTTTCCTTTCCCCGACTCATCGACCACAGGGCGAAGCCGACAAAGGCGACGACGGCGAGCGCAACGGCACCGCGCTTCAGGGTGGGGTTGTTGTCTATCCGCCGGCCGGCGTGCGTTTCGGCCCGCTCGCCTGGTATCCGGTTTTCGTCTTCATAAACCATAACAGCCTCCTACTGCGCCGTGCCGGCCTCGCTGCGGACCACGCGCTCGACTGACGGTGAAGTCGTGTTGGTGTCAGGATTGATACCGATCCGGTCATAGGCCTCATTGAAGACGCAAAGCACATCCCCTCCCCTGCGCAGGATAAATTTGCGGCTGATCGCATGGACGAGAACCAGGTTGCCGTCGACGGATTTAGGCACCAGACTCTCGCTGCCGTCCGAGTTCTCGATATAGATGGCCGGCATTTCCTGATTGCCGGTGAAGGCAAAGGTCGTAAGCTTCCCGTTATCGTAAACGGACTGCGGTGCTAGCGCCTGTGAACCCTGAGCCGAGTAACGCCAGTTTCGAGGGCCAAAGGCTTCATGGAGAGCCAGCACGTTGTCGGCCTCCTTCGTCTGCGCGGCAACCGCTCGCGCCGCCGCGGCCTGTCGCCGTCGTTCCGCTTCATCGGCTGGATAGCGGTACTTGACGTAAAAGTATGTGTCATTACCCACCTCCACCTTTCCATCCCGCACCGTCAATTCCATCTGGTAGCTTCGGGTAGATCCGTCGCGCCGGGTGGTTACGACAGAGATATTGGTGACCGGCTGGTTCTCCCGCGGTTTGAGAAACAGAATATTGCCGGCCGGAGCCACCTCCCAGGCGACGCTGTTGCCGAGCGCGACATGCGCGATCTCCTCGTCGGCGGCGAATTCCACCTGCACCGAGGAGCGTAGCGAGCCGATGATGCGGGTGATGTTATAGGGCTGGTACTCGACAAAACGCACGCGGCTGTCCTGTGTCCCGCCGCGCGGAATTTCGAGGGTAAGCGCCGGAAAAGTGGCAGCCATAAGAAGGAAAGTGGCGATGAAGACAGTCCGCATCAGTTAATGGCCTCCGGATCGGCTCGGTATTCGCTGACCGCAAAACCGAGAGGATTCACCAGCCGATCTGTCGACGACATCGGCGCATCGGCATAGGAAAAGGTGAGCGCCGCAATCCAATGGGTTGTTCTGACTTCTTCTCCGCGGGTGATCGTGCGCATGTAGCGGACGGATACGACATGCGAATTGATCAGTGAGATCGAGGCGATGCGAATGCGCGCGGTGGCGCTGCGCCCATAGGTGTTCTGCGGTGATTCCGGATTGCTGCCGCGATAGAAGGCGGAAAAACGTGCCTGCTCCGGTTGCGTCGACAGAAGCGTAACGGTGCGGAAATTCTCCTCCGCCTCGCTCCAGACATAGCCTTCACGAGCGCGTACGTATTTTGCCGCGAAGTATTTGGTCACGGCCTCATCATAGGTGCCGGCCGTCGTCGTCAGCGCCGAGACGACATCGAYGATGCCAGTTGAATTGTCGACCCGCACGACAAACGGTTCCACCGTTTTCAGCGGGGTCAGGCCGGCCACGGCCAAGATCGAAGCGCCGGCAAGGATGCTGGCGACGATGGCGACGGACCAGGCAATGCGTGCCGAGCGTTCGACTTGGATCACGCGGTCCTGATCGAAGCGCCGCGCCCTCTCGAAATATGATTTGAGTTCGTCCCCTAAGACCATGGCGTCAATCCTCGCAGGAACGATAGGATTTCTCGATGTCGCGATGGGCGAAGGCGGAATGTTTCCTGCCCTCTTTGACATAGGACCTGGCAACAGACCGAGAGACCGCCTGTCGCGCATCGGACTGTTTCTCTTTGAGGTTGCTATTGTCTTCCCACTGCCACATGGCGCGATTAAGCGGCCGACGCGAATAGCCATCGCATTTCGGGAGCGGATAGGTCAGCGACGCGCAGCCGCTTAAGGCGGCTGCCATGCAGAGCAGCGAAAATCTTCTGGTCATTCCTGGAGGCCTTTTCCTGTTCGGGCGAAAAGCGTCATGATCCGGCACTTCTGGAGGTGAAGGTTCGACCAACGGCACGGAGGCTGCGCCCGGCGGCTCGGAAGCCGCGTGCGGGACCCCGGGCGAGCGTGCTTTCGTGGGCGTCGCGTGCAGTGCCGTAGCCGTAGGCCAACGAGGCACCGCCGGCGGCAAGCGCCGAAGCGATGTTGGGAAGCTGATAGAAGACATAGAGCGCCGCAAGGCAGATGGCGCAAAGCGCGATCGGCCGCATCAGCACATCGCTATAGGTGTCGATCACAGCGAAGGTCGTGTCGACTGAGGTGATCAGCAGCGAGCCTACCGCGACGACGAGGACCTGAAGGACCACGAAGTTTACAAGCTGACCTATCCAGGCCTCGGTGAAGCGACGCGTCGACCGGAACATGGCAAGCGCCACGAAGATCGGCCCGATCGCGAGCACGATGGCAAGCGCAAGCCTGGCATAAAGTGAGACTATGTAGCCGATCGCGGCGACGATGAAGCTGGCGCAGACCACCATCATGCCCCCGGCACCGGTGACGATGTCGATAGGCCAGGAGGCACGCGCCCAGATCTCCTTGGCACACTGTTGTCCCTTATCGAGCAGGCTGTCAAAAGTCGAAGCGTTTGGTTCAGCTCCGGTATTCAGCGCCTGTGAGATTTCGCGAGGAAGCACCTCGAAGAAGATGTTGGACACATAGGTCTGATAGTCGTCGGCGTTCTTCACCAGCATAACGATGATCGCAAGTTTGATCGCTCGAAATGCAAACTCGAGGATTGGCTCCAGGACGGATCCGCGAAGAACGAGATAGCCGTAGAGCACAATATAAAGAGTAATCGCCACTGTCAGAGGGCCTGAGACCCACTCGGAGATGTTCGACGTTCCTGAAGCGATGAAGTTCTCGAGCGGTGTCTTGAACTGCCCGTCGACAAAAGCGAAGACTTGATACACGGTTTTACCTCCGAGCGCTCCTTACATGCTTTCAAGACGCGCCCTGAAATCTGCGGCCGCAGCGTTTTGGCAATTAGGGGTGTTGTCCAACTCACCAGGATTTTGGCGGCATTTGCTGACCACGCCGGCAAGCAGCGCTTTGTCGGCAATCAGTTCATTGACGGTGTAGGCGCGCTCGGCTTCGCTCGAGCAAGCTGCCAGAATGAAGAGAAAAACAGAAAGGACGAGCGGCCTCATTGCAGTGCCGCTCCCATGGCATCCATGCGTTGACGCCAGTCCTCGGCCTTGCGCTGCTCATCGGTCTGAACTTGCGCCTGTTGCACCATGCGCAGGGCTTCCATGCGCAGCACGTCCGTCTGAAGAAAGGCCGTCTCTGCCTGGAGCCGCGCCTGGAGGTCGGCGATATCCTTGGCGTTGCTTACCGTAGATATCTTCTCGCGCAACTGATCGATGCCATCGATGCGCTTGGTCGCGGCATCATAAATCTGCTGACCGAGACTCATCTGGCCGGCATTTCTGTTCTGGATGCGGGAAAGCTCCTGGGCATAGAAGTCGTCGGCGCCGGTCCGATAAGTCGAATTACCCTCCAGGAATTTCGAGGCGGAGTCTCCGAACACACCGGTGCCAGTGCCTTTCAGTAACCCCTCTATGGCATTGAAGTCCGCCGGCAGCGCTTGGCGAATGGCTGAGTCGTTGAGCACGCTGGCAACATTCGCCATGTCGGTCAGCTTGTTGAACGAACCGTAGAGCTCTTGTGCCTGCTGAATCTGCTGATTGAGCGCATCGAGTTGCGATTTCAGCTGCGCGATACTCTCAATCTGCTTGGCGATCGCCGTTTGATCGACCACCGGGATTCCTTGCCCTGCCGCTCCGCTGATGGAAAGGATGAGCGCAGAGGCAATCGCTGCACCATGACGTCGATAGGAAATCATCCGCTTGCACTCCGTCTTTGCTGGAAAATGGGAAGCCAAACCTTGGGATCGTTGCCGACCTCGGCACGGATCGCATCGGCAAGTTCGACATTGGCGGTTCGTCCGGAGAGGATGGCGAGTTCGTCGTCGAAGCCCTTGAGGTTAAGCTCGGCGACGACGCTGTTGTGTCCTTGCTTCAACACGAATCGCCGGCTCTCGATGGAAAGCTCGCGCGCGATCAGCTCGAATTCGCGCTCCGTCAGCTTGAAGCCATCGATATAGTCGGCTGGATTGCCGCGGGAGTTCGGCAGGAAGATCTGTGTCGGGCATTGCTCGATGATGGTGTGAGCGATCGGCGAGACGATCGCGTCGCGCGGACTTTGTGTGGCGAACAGCATGAGGCCGTTCTGCTTTCGAATCGTCTTCAGTTTGTTCTGGGCGAGGTCTCRGAACCCCTCGTCCTGAAGCGCCTTCCAGAACTCGTCGATCACGATGATGATCCGCCGGCCGTCGATCAATTGCTCGACGCGATGGAAGAGATAGGCCATCAACGGGGTCCGAATTTCTTCGTTATCGAGGAAGTCGGTCATGTCGTAGCCGACGAACTTGCCGCCGTTACCGAATTCGCCGAAGCCGATGTCCTCGATGATATTGTCGAAGACCCAGCCGAGGGGCCCGCCCGTCTCCCAGCGCCGCAGCCTGGCCGCAATCCCTTCCGGATTGGTATTGTCCAGAAAAGTCCTAAGCGCGCCGATCGTGCGACGCTCGACCGGCAGGTCAGCAAGACCGTCAATGGCGGCTGCGATGTCGCGAAGTTCGGTCACGGTTAGTTCCCGCGACGATGAGCCGACGAGCTTGCCGACCCAGCGCGTTAGGAAGACCTTATTCTCCGGCGTGAGTTCAAGAGCCTTAAAGGGGGCGCAGCCGGTCGGCACGCCATTCTTGAGGGGCAGATAAGTGCCGCCGGCGGCCCGCACATAGAGATCGGCTCCTCTGTCCTTGTCGAAGAGCACCATATGCGGATCATGCTTTTCGAGTTGCGATAGCATGAAGTTGAGCAGCACGGTCTTGCCGGCGCCCGATGGCCCGCAGACAAAGGTGTTGCCGAGATCGCCATAATGGAAATTGAAGTAGTACGGCGAGCCAGACGCTGTCTTGAGGAGAGCGACTGCGGGGCCCCATTCGTTGCCGTCCTTCTGACCGATCGGATAGGAATGAAAGGGCGACAGCGCGGCGAAGTTTCGTGACGTGATCGCGCCGGACCGAGCGCGGTAGCGAAAGTTGCCGGGCAACTGCGCCCACCAGGCCGCCTCGAGACCAAGGTCCTCGCGCGCGACGACGGCGCCGCCGCTGGTCAGGCTGGTGCGCGCCTTAGCGAGGTTGTCGGTCAATTCTTTCACCGATGCGGCAAAGACGGAAAGCGTCAGATGGTGCTCGCCGAGCACGAACCGGTTGGATTCCAGATCGTCCATTGCTCCATCAAGCTCCTCGATTTGCGAGGCCGCTTTGTCGCCACTGCTCACCATCTGGTTTTGCTTGCGGCCCATGATGGTGCGAGCGTCTGTTTTGGGAATGAAGGAGAAGGATTGCGCCAAAATAAGCTCGAAAGGACTGGTGAGGACGCCGTCGAGCATGCCGGACCTGGTGCGGGCCGGATATTCCTTGAAACTCAGCATGCCGGCAAAGCGACTTTCAGCTTCGTGGCGAATTTCGATCGTCTCGCGGCCAACGATGACACGATCGGAATAGATCGCTGACGCGATACGCCCCTCGGTCAGCGGGATCGGCTCCCGCCGGCCGCCAACGATCTGGTGCACCACTTCGCTCGGCTCTGAGAATAGCAGGCCCTCATGTTCATAGAGAGACAGCACTCGGGGCTCGAAGCGTTTTAACGCCGCCGTGACATCGACGACCTTGTCGTGAAGCTGCTTTAGGGCCTCGTGGTCGAGTTCCACCCCAGCCCGGCGGGTCTGACGCAGGCGCGACAGCAGCCTTACCGCCTTGTCTGCCGGATCGCGAGCTGGTGACCAGAGGATCGTCAGATAGAGGTCGTTGCGAAACAGGTCCTCGCTCACCATTCGCGCGCGATACCTATCGTTGAGCACTGCCGAGAACAGCGTGGTGAACGCGCCTTCCGGATAGCTGTTGTCGCGACGACGGATGAGATGCGTCCACAAGGCAAGCCGCTCGTCTGCGATATTTCGGTAGAGGGTGTTGAGGTCGCGATGGAGAGCATTCAGATCGAGAACATCCGCGGTCTCGAAGGAGACTCCCTCGAGCGCGATCATCACCATCAGCTCTCGCGCATCGAGCGCGATCGTGGATTCGTCGACGTGGCGGACATAGGGGATGAAGGTCTCCGGACCAAGTTCACGAAATCTGAGTGTGGTACGCTTAAGCAAATCCGAGATCCCTTTCATCGTATTTGCGGGCGATCCTCAGGGGGCTAAGCGTCGTCCCGCCCCAATAGGCACTGTTGCGGGACCGGCCGCGGGTTTCCAGCCAGGCCACCAGAATGCGAAACATGTTGTGGTCGTGTTTGACGAGCGCGCGGAACACCAGATGGAAGACCACGCCGACAAGCGCGTAAGCAATCGAACCGGCTGCGATGTAAAGGATGGTCGTGAGCATGACGTTCATGCCCATCGCTTCCATCGTCACGCCGGCGATCATTGCCGRCCGGGTGCAGGCAATGAACAGCGTGTCTTCCTCGAAGGCCTGCCTCGCGGTAGACATGCTGTTAGCCCCCGACCACGGCATTAACCAATTCAGTGGCACCGGTGATGACGCCGACACCGACGATCCAGTACCCGGCCTTTCTGAGATCCACATAGCCAAACATGCAGGCGAAGGAGATCACGACTACGGAGATGATGGCCAGCAGCCGGAAGATGTTGCCGGTCAAGAGATCCACGATGTTTTGCAGCACGTTCTCGATGCCGGCTGCCTGCGCAAAGGCCGGCTCGACGAGGATGGCAACAATGGCGGCGGCCCTCAAACCGGAGGTGGCAAGTGGGCGGATAAGGGAACTGAAGGTCATTCACTCTGCTCCATTTCACTGCTCGGAAACACGAGGACGGAAGACTTCCGCCGCGAATTAAAAACATCCCAGGAGGCCGTTTCCTCGGCAGGCCGGTCATCCCGCGCTGTCTCGATCGCCACATCGGCATGGCTTTGCTCGACAACCGCCCTCTCCCGCCCGCCATCGCTGATCACGAGAGTCGCAAGCGTCCCGCCGATGCGCCTCACCTCCTCGCGGACCTGGTCATTGTACTGGACCATGGCGCCGACTGAGGGATCGTTCCGTCCATAGTAGGATTGCAACATCACTTGTTCGGCTTGCGTCGGATCCGCGCCGGCTCTCAGTGCGAGCCGGTAATATCCGTCGAGCAGCGCCGCGGTGGCCTGAAGGTTGAGGCACGGATCGAAAGCGTCGGAGATCGAGAGCTTCAGCTTCCCGAGCTCTTCCATGCCGACACCACCGAGACCGAGCTGGATATCCTGGCGCTCGGCCGTCAGCGAGGACGCGATCTTGATCGCCTCCTCCTTGTTCGTCGGCCGCTCCGAGAGCGGGGCGCCGTCGATCYGGATGGCAAGCGGCTCGAACCTGCTTTCAAGACTGACAACACCGGCGAGTATCTCGGTCGCAACTATGGATGCGCACGCTTGTGCCAGATCGAGGAACGCAACAGGCATGGCTCAATACCACACCCTTTGCTTGCCAACGCCGTCGATGGTCACGTCGACATAACGGGGTTGCGTGCGGACGTTCGGCCGCGTCGTCACATAGCGTTGGCATCTTATGCGGCCCTCGCTCCGGGACCACATCGCCGAGGTGGCCCGATCATTGTCGGGATAGCATTCATAACCGGAGACGGTTTGTGGCGTGGTCGAGATGCAGCTCACCTCGCGCCCACGATCTCCATGCCGTGTCGTCAGGCGATAGCCATCGTTGCAGTAATACGGCTCATATCCGGGGCGCGAGGCTCGGAACCCAACCCCGCTGCAAGTCGGAAAAGCGTGTCCCTTTGCAAGCTCGCGCCAGAGCTTTTCGATCGGAGGCCGGCACTCTGCATATTGTGTCGGACCGCCAGGATTGGAAAGACACAGGATAACCTGGCATCCCCACTGTCCCGCCCGCGCTTTACCATCGAAAACAAGATAGAATGACGCTAAGCTGGCTGCAGCGACGGCTGCCTGCATGAGAGACTTGTTCATGACCACCATCCTTCACCGACGCGACCGCGCGCAAAGCCCTCCAAGCCTTGCGAATCCGCGACTCGTTTTACAATCATATATATGACAGTATAAAATATGACAAGTGCACTCAATGTCCACTGGCAGAGCCAGCTATTTGCAGCCTACGCTTTGCAGGAAATTCTAGACAAGCCGATCGAGGGAGAGACGCCTCAATCGCGGCTAAAGCAGCTTGGGATGATGACGGTGCTCTACATGATGCATCAGAGCCATGAAAAGCTAACGCTCTCCAATATTGTCAAAATCACTGGATTGACGCGCAATGCCGTAGCGGAATCGATCGATCCACTCGTTGAGCGAGGCATACTTGCGGAAACAATTGTAAAGAATTCCATGGGCCGCGGAACTGCGAGGCAGTTTGAGTTTCGCCCGGAGGTGTTCGACCGACTAAGGATGCGCGCTGAGGAGAGAAGGTCAAACACATAGTATCATGTAATTCATAGTAAAATTCGATGTGACTGGAGTCTCTCAGGGAAACACATGAAGCGTGTGCTGATCACAGGCATGTCCGGCACCGGAAAGTCTTCGGCCATTCAGGAACTGACCAAGCGCGGATATCGGGCCTACGATCTCGATACGCCGGAATGGTCCGAATGGATCGATACCGCCCCTTCGGATGCTCTCACTCCCGCCGAGGGAAAGGATTGGGTCTGGCAGGTGGATCGCGTTCGCCAGCTCCTTGAAACGCCTGGAAGCGGGACGTTGTTCATCAGCGGCTGCGCCGAGAACATGGAGGGCGTCTACCCCTTGCTCGATACCGTGATCCTTCTCTCGGCTCCCGTGGAAACCATCATGGAGCGGATTTCGGGGCGATCTGCTGATGGTTACGGCAGCACCGCCGAGGAGCGCCGGAAGGTTGCGGAACTCATTTCGACGATCGAGCCTCTCCTGAGGGAGGCCGCCCATCACGAGATCGACACGAGGGGGCCGGTCTCGGCCACGGTCGACGAGATCCTTCGAGTGGCATAGCCGGTTCAGTGCTGGGATTGCCTGAAAGGCGAAAGGGCTTGCCTTTGAAGGCAAGCCCCAGGCAAAAGACCAGCGTGTCGTTCGAAAGGTTCGCGGCCGGAGCCGATCAATCCTTCTTCTGCGGAACCTGGTCATACTTCGCCTCCAGCCAAGCGTTTGAAGGCAGGGTGGTAGCGCATGCGAGCTCTGAGACCAAGCGCGGCGCACGCAAGTTTGCGGCCGACCGGGCTCGGAGACCGACACCGACTGCGCGGAAGGCTGGCAACAAATTCACAAGCCCCTGGAACTTTTCGACAGCAAGCTCAGCGACATGGTGGAAGCAGACGGAGCCTGTTTCGCAGACTACGAAGCTGTTCCCGCGTCACAGGCCGAGCTTGCAGAGCTGGAAGTACAGCCCTGGTTGAAGACCTGTCTCGCAACGCCCCCTGACGGTAACAGGCCCGGTCTATGGGGTGGACGCCTCCTAACGGCATCGCAATGTGCCAATACAGCAGTGTCGAAACGTTGCTATAGTTGAGGAGACGTCCACCCCATCAACTGGGCCTATTACAAAACTCCTCCCGGTCAGCAGCCGCATGGCTACACCAAGCAACTTATGTCATTCAGCAGCGCCGCCATGGGCTGGGATGCCTTCCTGAACGCCGAAGTGCTGCTGACGCAGCCGCTGCTCATCGTGATTGGCGACAAGCCGGACGGCTTTGGTGCCTATCGCGACGGTTGGGAAATCTACGGCCGTACCGCCTCGATGAACAAGTAGATCGTCGTCGCCGAGGGCTGGTCACACTATGACCTCTACGACAAGCCTGAGCCCGTAGCGCCATGGCAAAGGTGGTGCCCTTCTTCAAAGACACCTTATAAGTCAAGGGCACCGGAGCGGTTGACTGCTTCCCGATACGGGTGGGCGCCCATACGCCCACCGCAATCTGGGTCGGTTTGGGTTGAGGACGAAATGTCGCTCTTGCGCCTCAAGTCCGCTTGTTTCCTTTGAACAAGGCAGACTCTGCGAAAAATCAAGCTTTGTCTGAACGCTTATGAAGCGCCCGAGCGACATAAAGACCGCCGACCAGAGCAACGATAACACTCATGGTCATGTTGCGGGTTGAATCGTCTTTCACAATCGGACGAACCATCACCGATCCATCCTGCGATTCGGCATATTGTGGACCTCGCAGGACGAAGAATCCTTGCGCTGCTGCGAAAAAAGCCATGCCTGCAATGACGCCCATCCCAATGGCGCGTTTATTGGCGAATATGCTGCTATTCATAGTATTTTGCTGCTCTTAGGTTGGTGGTGCGCTGTCCCTGCGACCGATAGTTTTATGGCGTATCAAGAAGACAATAGTCTGATTGGGACGGATCAAGTGCCTTGAGAAACAAGGGCTTTCTGTATGAAAATCGCCGCCAATTCAATTGGGGTAGTCAAAATGGTCTTTCTGGCCCATAGAGGGCCTTTCTGCGAACGCATTTGTCCCGCTAGGTGTTCTTAGGGTAGGATTTCGCCCCCTTCCGCAAACGCCCCCATCTGGCCGAAAGCCGCGATCGCTGTTTCAGATGTTTCGGCCTGGACAATCAGGCCGAAGATCATCGCCATGATGAATGCTATACAGGGCCACTTTCCCGCCCACAGCTCATCCATCAGACCTCAAGCGCCCCCTGCATTTTGAACCATACCTGGGGATACAATCCAAATAGCCAATATGTCTGGGTCGCTCAGGGATGCGCAGGCGTGTTTGCCGACGTTGGAGGCTATCACTATGGCCGCGGTGATGGCTTCGATCCGGGGGCGCGCATGTACGATCATCGTGGTCATGATATCGGTGGCGTCGTCGCGGGCGCAGTGCTTGGATCGATCATTGAGGGAATTGCCGAAGAAAGCAAACACAAGCACCACCATACCACCAGCAATTTCACTGATGATGACGGCTTTAACGGTTGCCACGGTATTGGTTGCACGGTGGACGATCCCGACACCAGTAGCAACGACAACGTCGATACCACCCCTCAATTCGACAAGGATGGCAATCCGAACTTCGACACCCATGGCAATTACCAGGGGTGCCACGGGGTAGGATGCCTGGTCGACAATCCCGATGACTCTGGCTAGGGGCAGATTGGGCAGACCGCTGGCACCGGGGTGACGGGTAAGGCGTTTGGGTGGATCAATGTCATCAATGGAACGCCCAGTGAGAGAAATTATGCCCTTCGGCGCGACGCAACCGCTGAATATCGCAAATTGTCTGATGCACTGCCGTCGGCATTCGTATCTGCACGTCGGGGCTCTTTACTATGGAAAGGGACGGCGCGAAAAACCGAGCAGTTCGCACAGCTTCACCAGAAAGCTGGTGAGCGGTCGAATTGCTGGAACGAGACGCGTTGCACGTTTTGGCGCCTCATCTTCGCCGGGTTCCTGATCTTGCCGCTTTCGCTCCAGACGATCTCGCGCTTGATCCGTGGCGACTTGCTCAAGACTTTCTGGCGGCCGCATACAGCGCTGCAGCAAAAGTAAGCTTTGGGGCGGCCGTCCGTGCCATCGAAACCGAGAATGGCAAGGTTTTCGGCGTGAGGACTGCCGACCAGAAAATTGCTGCCGACATGATCATTCTTGTCATCGCCATACTTGGCCCCTGTGACGAAACTCTCGCGGCCGATGTCATCGCGACGGGCGCAACGCAGGCTGAACTTGCCAAGGCATTCGCGTGGGTCAGCAATGACGAAGCCTTGATAGGTGAAGGGACGGCCTTTGGCGAGCGGCAGGGTTGCCACGCTGGTCGACCTGC
Organism: Rhizobium sp. LCM 4573; assembly: GCF_001854865.1. Classification (GTDB taxonomy): domain Bacteria; phylum Pseudomonadota; class Alphaproteobacteria; order Rhizobiales; family Rhizobiaceae; genus Neorhizobium. Next base: position 410,095 of record NZ_MDDW01000026.1, read on the forward strand.
TGGCTTCGGACGAAGATGAGCCGGAATAGGCGAGTAAAATCCTGCCCCCTTGAGATGCTGCCTCGCCTATGCCGTCGTCAGCACCCGGATATCGCCGCGGCGGTCGATGACGTCGACTACCACATGGCGCCCCGAGCGGCGGAGGGTAACATCCGCCATGCCATTGCCGATCAGCAGATGCCGCAAGGTAACCTCGTCGAGGAAGGCGGGAAGCTGCGGCTCGTTGAAGCTGATCTGCAATGCGCTCGGATCGAAGTCGAGGCCGATGCAGGATTGCAGCAGCGATAGTGAAGCAGCCGCGGCCCAGGCCTGCGGTGAGCATGCGACCGGATAGAAGGTCGGCCCTTGTGCCCGCTGCCGCGGCAGGCCGCAGAAGAGTTCGGGAAGCCGGCGCAGGTCGATATAGGTCGAGGCGGAAAACAACCYCTCGAATATCCGCGCAGCTTCAGCCCGAAAGCCGTAGCGGGCAAGACCGCTGGCGATCAAGGCATTGTCATGCGGCCAGACCGAGCCGTTATGGTAGCTCATCGGATTGTAGCGCGCCTCCGTGGATGCGATCGTGCGGATGCCCCAGCCGCAAAAGGACGAAGCGCTCATAAGCGTACGGACAACTTGTCTGGCACGCTCGGGATAGGCAATGCCGGTGAAGAGCGCGTGGCCGGCATTTGATGATCGGACCCGGCAGGGGCGTTTATCTCCGTCCAAAGCAAGCACATAAGTGCCGAGTTCCTCGTCGAAGAAGCTCGTGTCGAAAGTGCGGCGCATGCCTTCAGCTCTTGCGAGAAAGTGTGCGGCCCGTTCCGGCCGATCGAGCACGCGGAAAATCTCTGCCGCCGCCTGCCAAGCGCCGTAGACATAGGCCTGCACCTCGGCAATCGCGATTGGCCCCCTGGCGAGCGTTCCATCCGCATGGAAGACGGAATCGTGGCTGTCTTTCCATGCCTGGTTGATCAATCCTTCTTCCGTTAGGCGTCCATACTCGACGAAACCGTCGCCGTCGCGGTCGCCATGCTCGTCGATCCATGTCAGCGCCGCCTCGATATGCGGCAGAAGACGGTCGATGGTCGCAAGATCGCCTGTCCGTTCGAGATATTGGCCGGCCAGCATCACGAATAAAGGCGTGGAATCGATGCTGCCGTAATAACGCCGGAAAGGAACTTCGCCGAGTTCCGCCATTTCTCCGGCGCGTACCTCGTGCAGGATTTTTCCCGGCTCGGCGTCCGAGGCGGGGTCGACTTCCGTGGCCTGGTTCACCGCCAGATGCCCTAGAACACCGCGTGCGATCTCCGGATCGAGCCAGAGCGTTTCCAGCGCAGTGATAAGGGCGTCCCGGCCGAAGACCGTGCTGAACCACGGAATGCCGGCATAGGGGTAAGGTCCCTCCGGCTTGTCGGTCATCAACATGTAAAGGTCGGATATGCTGCGTCGCGCCATCTCGTTWAAGATCTCGTTGGATGTGACGATCGAAGCGGCGCGTGAAGACGAGGCGCGCAGGGCGCGGCGGGCATCGCGCAGGGCAAGAAAAAACGACCGGTGGCTTGGCCGCTCGGCGGCGGTCTGATCGCAGCCTATTTCGATAAACAGCGATTGGGTTTCGTGCGGTGCCAGATGGAGCTCATAAACGACATGATCGCTGCCGAGTTCGTCCGGTCGTGGATCGAAGGAAAGCCGCGTGGACCGCTTCCGATCGTCCAGGCCGACATAGGAGAGCAGAATCGAATCCTGTTCCATGACGGCAGGCAAATGCCGCCCTCTCCTCGCTCTTGAGGTTCCCCGCACTTCGAAGAGATCGGCGAAATCGGCTGCGAATATGATCTCAATACGGATCTGCTGCGGGCGCTCGTCATAGTTTCTCACGGTCAACCGCTCGCAACAGCGCGCGTTCCAGAGAAAGCGGGATCTACGCAGGTGGATCAGGTCATGCTCCAGAACGAGCTTTCCCTTGTCATCGAGGAGATCGGGGTTGGTGAGATCGCAAGTCAGTGTCGCATTGTCGTCACGTAGCGTCGACGACAACAGCATCGGCCGCTTGTTGTTGATCGTCAGGTAAAGGTGGGAAAGATATCGCGTATCGCGATGAAAAAGGCCTTCCGGGCTGCCCGGCCCGGAAAGCACGTCGCCGTTGTGATCAAACACGGCGAAGGTGTCGCCGTGTTTGAGCGTGCGCGGYCGCCGCTCCTGCAGCGATGCGGCGGCCGGGATGAAAAACTGCGCGATCGGGGTGGCCGGGACCGGCGTCGGATTGCTTCCCGCAGAGGCGATCGACATGGCTGCTCCTCAAGGTTCAGGCGACCACCTGGAGGTCGAGGGCCTGGCCGTTCGACCGGCGGATGCGTGCCGCCTTAGTGCGGACGCCCGGCAGGTTGCGATAGATGTCGAGATAGTCTCGTGCCATCCGTTCCGCGGTAAAGCGCTTTTCGAAAGTGGCGCGCACCTTTCGCCGGTCAAGCCGAAGCGCCCATTCAACGTTCTCCGCCGCCTCTGTCACGCTGTCGACCAGAATGCCGGAAATACCGTTGTCGATCACCTCCGGTACGGAACCGCAGCGGAAGGCGATCACAGGAGTTCCACAAGCCATGGCCTCGATCATCACCAGTCCGAAAGGCTCCGGCCAGTCTATCGGGAAGAGCAGCGCGCCGGCATTGCCGAGGAAGGCTGCCTTCTGATGCTCGTTGATCTCGCCGACGAATTCGACATTCGGATGGCTCTTGACCATCGGCTCGATCACGGTTTCCCAATAGGCTTTGTCGGCATTGTCGATCTTGGCGGCAATCTTCAGCTGCAGGCCAGCCTTCGCGGCGATCTCGATCGCCCGATCCGGACGCTTCTCGGGCGAGATGCGTCCAAGGAAGGCGAGGTAGCTGCCTTTAGGCTTTGCCGTGAAGGGAAGGAGATCGGCCGGCAGGCCATGGTAGACCGTTCTGGACCAGTTGACTGGCGGCATCGGGCGGYGCTGATCGCTGGAGATCGAGACCAGCGGAATATCGGGAAAAGCCTTGTAGAATGGCTTGAGGTCCGGCAGGTCAAGGCGCCCGTGCAGGGTCGTGACCGTGCGGTCCGCGAAATCCCGGATCAGCGGAAAATGCAGGAGATCGATATGGAAGTGCAGCACATCGAATTCGTGCGCCCGCCGGCGGATCTCCTCCAGCATCACGACCTGATGCGGCAGATGGTCCCTGACGGCCGGGTTGAGCCGTAGCGCGACGTCCGAGYACGCCACCAGCCGGGCGTTGGTGACAGAATCGCCGCTCGCAAAAAGCGTGACGTCATGGCCTTGGGCGACAAGTTCTTCAGTGAGATAGGAAACAATGCGCTCGGTTCCCCCATAAAGCTTGGGCGGAACGCTTTCGGCGAGCGGTGCGATCTGAGCGATCTTCATCGGCAAAACCTCCTCAGTTGAGCAAAGAGTCGTCGGTAAAAATCAGGTCCGCATCCTCAAAGAGGCACGCGGCAGGTCAGATGGAACGGCTATATCTCGAATGGCTGTCGGCGACGCTCTCCTTTCCGGTGGCTACACAGGCCAAGGCTGCCAAACCGGCGCACTTTCGGTCTCCGGTGATGGGCCCTGGGGACATTGAAGGGAGGAGACGAGCCTCGTTTCCCACTTTGCTCATCGTCCTTGTCCAACGCTTTCAGCGCTTCAATGATTTCGTCATAGGGGACGGCTTTATCCGTGCCGGGATGAAGGCGAAGGGCCGGGATGGACTCGATGGCGAAGATATCGGATGCCCACGACGCGAGAATGGCGCGCTTCTCGTCATTGCCGATGTCGACGGCGGCAAGCACGTCACGCGGGTGGTCGAAATGTTTGGCCGGGTGAAGCAGATGTGCGGCGCTGATCGCTGCCGTGGCTTCTTCTGGTATCGGTTTGCTTGTGTTCTCCTTTCTCATGAGCTTGACTCCATTGATCCTGCCCGATGGAACTGGTCCGATGGTTGTTCGGAGGGGGAGGCCTGCCCTCGAGGGCAGGGCAGGCCTGTTTCGATCACCTTAGAAGTCCATGCCGGCGCCGGCGGGCATGGCCGGAGCGGCTTCCTTTTTGGGCTTCTCGGCGATCATGGCTTCCGTTGTCACCAGAAGTCCGGCCACCGAAGCGGCATCCTGGAGCGCGGTGYGGACGACCTTGGCCGGATCGATGACACCCTGAGCATAAAGGTCGCCGTATTCGCCGGTCTGGGCATTCCAGCCGTAGGAGAATTCAGCCTTCTCCCGCAGCTTGCCGACGATGACGGAACCCTCGGCGCCGGCATTCTCGGCGATCTGGCGAACCGGCGCTTCGATAGCGCGACGGACGATCTCGATGCCGACACGCTGATCCTGATTTGCTGCGGCGAGGTTATCGAGAGCCCTGACCGCACGCAGCAGGGCGACACCGCCCCCTGGGAGAATGCCTTCCTCGACGGCTGCACGGGTCGCATGCAGCGCATCGTCTACGCGATCCTTCTTCTCTTTCACCTCGACTTCCGTCGAGCCGCCGACGCGGATGACGGCAACACCGCCGGCGAGCTTGGCAAGACGCTCCTGCAGCTTTTCCCGGTCGTAGTCGGAGGTGGTCTCCTCGATCTGCGCGCGGATCTGGGCAACTCGGCCGTCGATCTCCGTCTTGGAGCCGACGCCGTCGATGATGGTCGTGTTCTCCTTTTCGATCGCGACCTTCTTGGCCCGACCGAGCATGTTGAGCGTAACGTTCTCAAGCTTGATGCCGAGATCCTCAGAGATAACCGTGCCGCCCGTCAGGATGGCGATGTCTTCCAGCATGGCCTTGCGGCGGTCGCCGAAGCCTGGAGCCTTCACCGCAGCAATCTTGAGGCCACCCCGCAGTTTGTTGACAACGAGTGTCGCAAGAGCTTCGCCCTCGACGTCTTCGGCGATGATCAGGAGCGGCTTGCCGGATTGTACGACGGCTTCCAGAACCGGGAGCATCGCCTGCAGGTTCGACAGCTTCTTTTCATGGATCAGGATGTAAGGATCATCCAGTTCGACCCGCATCTTGTCCTGGTTGGTCACGAAGTAGGGACTGAGATAGCCACGATCGAACTGCATGCCTTCGACGACTTCGAGCTCGGTTTCCGCCGTCTTGGCTTCCTCAACGGTGATGACGCCTTCGTTGCCGACCTTCTCCATCGCCTCGGCAAGATAGCGGCCAATCTCGGAATCGCCATTGGCGGAGATGGTGCCCACTTGGGCGATTTCCGAATTGCTGGTGATCTTGCGGGCGTTGTTCTTCAGCTCCTTGACGACTGCGTCAACGGCTAGGTCGATGCCGCGCTTCAGGTCCATCGGGTTCATACCGGAGGCAACCGCCTTGGCACCTTCCTTGACGATCGCCTGGGCGAGGACGGTTGCGGTCGTGGTGCCGTCGCCAGCCAGATCGTTGGTCTTGGAGGCAACTTCGCGCAGCATCTGCGCGCCCATGTTCTCGAACTTGTCTTCAAGCTCGATCTCCTTGGCGACCGATACGCCGTCCTTGGTGATGCGCGGCGCGCCGAACGACTTGTCGATCACCACGTTGCGGCCCTTCGGACCGAGCGTCACCTTTACAGCATTGGCAAGAACATCGACCCCACGCAGCATGCGTTCACGGGCATCGCTGTGGAACTTGACTTCCTTTGCAGCCATTTTTCTAACTCCTCAATAGGCAGCTATCTGACTGATGGGTTGGATTGACAGGTGATCGCCTCAGGCAGCTTTCTTCTGCTCGGCCTGGGCTTCGATAATGCCCATGACATCGCTTTCCTTCATGATCAGCAGGTCTTCGCCGTTGATCTTGATCTCTGTGCCGGACCATTTGCCGAACAGGATGCGATCACCGGCCTTGACGTCGAGCGCCTGGATCTGGCCGGACTCATTGCGCGCGCCGGGGCCGACGGCGATGACCTCGCCCTCCTGCGGCTTTTCCTTGGCGGTGTCGGGAATGATGATGCCGCCTTTGGTCTTTTCTTCAGATTCGACCCGGCGGACGAGAATGCGATCATGAAGCGGTCGGAACGACATGTTTTCCTCCGATGGACAAACAATGATGACGTTGTTCCCCCTGACCGAACCGGATGACCAGTCCGGGCGGGTGCAAAATCTCTTGTCGAGCTTTTTGCGCGAAAAAATTTGATTTTGCGATTTTGCGATTTCAAGAGGACAAAACGAAAAAATTAGCACTCAGCTGGTTTTGCTGCTAACGCGCTGGAAAGGAACAACAAAAAGATTCCTGCGTTTGAGAAATCCGTTGATGGCCGCAGGATTTTGGGCCACCTTTGGAGTGTCATGAAACGGAGATGAAGCATGCAATTCTCATCGGATCTGGAACGCCAGCTGAATGGTTACGGCCTCACCACCGCGCATATCCTCTACCGCATTCCTGATTTCGAATCCGTCCTTCAAACCTATGTCTGGCAGGACTACGATCTGGCTCCCGATTTTCCCGAAATGCACAAGTTCCTCGATTTCTGGCAGGCCAGGCTCGATGGTCCTCTCCATTCCGTCCGTTACACCCATCAGCATCTGATCGGGCCGAACGAGTGGCGCCGCGTCGAAGGAGAATTCAAACTTCACTGAGATCTTGAAACGAAATTTCCCTGTTYCTAGCTCTTTCACGGTCGAGGCTCAGTGAGCTCGGTCACTATCCCCACGTCTGTTCGGAGTGAGGCCAACATGGAAGAGAAAATCAATACAATCAAAGATCTCAATGTCGAGGATCGCGAGGAGGTTTTCGTCGACATCGCCCGCGTCCTCGAGAATACAGCACGCGACGCCTTCATCGAAGGCCACAGACATTTTGCCGCGATGTCGACCAACATGGCCGAGGCGATCCGTATCAACGCCGACGAGCTTGCCCGTGATGATCTGCGCAATGCCGAGCGCGTACTGCAACAGGCTACAGCGATGATCGCACAGTTCAAGGCTGCGCATCCCTACCCGCTGGTGAGCAAGTCCCTGCACTGATGAGGCCGCGCGCTTAATCGCCTTCGCTACGATGCTGCAAGCCCGCCCTACAATCCCCAAGCAAGGAAATTTGGTGCGCTTACTGAAGATTGTGGTGATGAATCTGGCTGACCCAGCGCCATAGCTCGACTGTCGCTTGCCTCGCCCCGAACAAACCGGGCGGGGGTCGGGGCGGAGGCGCCCGCCACATTCCTGTCCGAAATCAATCTGCGAATGGCGAGCTAAGTTGACGCAAGCAGCTTACTCCGCCTCCGCCATCAAGGCTTCTGCATCGCGTCCTGCGGCGAGGCGGAATGGCGATGCTGGATCCGTGGCACATCGCCAGATCGCCGCAGCGACGTCCGACGGGTGGGTTATAGGTCCCGACTGGTTGCGCATATGTGCAACGATGCGCTCGATCATCGGCGCATAGTCGGCGTTGTCGCGGCCCCGCAGATGCGGCATGCCGTTGTCGCCGAACCGCGTCTCGGGTGCGCTCCCCGGTATGACCAGATGGGCGCGCACACCAAACTCCCGCACTTCTACGGCCAGCGTCTCGGTTATGGAGTTCACCGCCGCCTTGCTGGCCCTGTATACGCCGACCATTGACTGCGACTTGAGCGTGGTCGACGACGAGACGTTGATGATGACACCCGACCGGCGCTCACGAAACGATGGGAGTACCGCCTGGATCGTTGCGAGCGTGCCCAGCGTGTTGGTCTCGAACATGGCGCGCGCCATGTTGGGTTCGGTCAGTTCGACCGGCGACGGCACGCCGAAGCCGGCATTGTTGACAAGGACGTCGATCGGACCAGCCTCGGCGACGGAACGGGCGATACTGGCCGGATCGGTGACGTCGAGTTGTAGGATGCGCAGCCTCTCGGACGCCGGAATTATCTTGGGGTCGGGTGTTCGCATCGTGGCCGCCACATCCCAGCCACGATCGAGAAACAGCCGGGCGGTCTCCAGACCGAAGCCAGAAGAGCAGCCCGTGATGAGGATTGCCGGCATAAGAATCTCCACGTGTTGATGTTGACGACAATCTAGCTGGGCCATCCAGGACGTGATATGGCTGGAGATATCGATTTCTTTTGAATTAGTCCTGAATGACCGCCGATCCGCTCGCCGAAGTCGTAACGCTGCTCCAACCAACGGCCCGCTTTTCCAAGCTTATTGAGTGCGCCGGCTCCTGGAGGTTCCACCGCAAGGGAACGGGAGATCCTTTTTACTGCGCGGTGCTGGAAGGGCATTGCCGTGTGACGGTCGACGGGCAACCGCCCCTGATCTTGCAGGCCGGGGATTTCCTGCTGGTTCCGGCCATGCGCGACTTGATCAAGGAAAGCCTGGACTTGCCGCAGGACGAGACATCAAGAGAACCGATCGAGGTAGGCAAGGGCTGTTTTCGTGTCGGCGGGGAAGACGAGCCGCCAAACCTCCGCATCCGGATCGGGCATTGTTCGTTCGGTTCGCCGGATGTGGCTCTGCTCGTGCCGCTGCTTCCACATGTCGTCCTTGCGCGCGGAGAGTCGCGGCTCGCGACGCTGACGCAATTGGTTGGCGACGAGACGCTTGCGCATCGACCGGCTCGCGAACTTGTGCTTGAACGGCTGCTGGAGGTACTGCTGATCGAGGCATTGCGATGCGGTAGTGAGATACAGAATGCGCCGCCGGGCTTGGCGCGCGGTCTTGCCGATGATCGCGTTGCGGCCGCGCTGCGCGCCCTCCATGCGCGCCCGGAATATCCCTGGACGGTTGCTGGATTGGCTTTCGAAGCGTCTTTGTCGCGCTCGGCGTTCTTCGCCCGTTTCAACCGGACAGTGGGTATGCCGCCGATGGCATACCTTTTGGCGTGGCGTATGGCTTTGGCCGGACGTCTCCTTCGCGGACAAGAGCTTGGCTTGGATCAAGTCGCTGAACGCGTTGGTTACAGTTCGTCCAGTACTTTCAGCGTCGCCTTTACCCGATACGCGGGCATGTCTCCAACTCGCTACGGTCGGTTAATGCACCTGAATGGACAACATAGCTCCGGCATGCTGCCGCCGGCACTCCTGCAAAACGCCTTCACGCGTTAGCTGAGATTGGTAGATCTGTTGACCGCTTGAGTTAGGAAGCAGGTCAGGCCGCTTGAGCRTCGACAGTCGACGGTATCCAGTTCCACGGAAGCAGTTGCTCCAGCCTGGTAATCGGCGTGTCCGCGATGCGGGCAAGAACGTCGGCGAGGTATRCCTGCCGATCGATGTCGTTGAGCTTTGCCGCCATGATCAGCGTKGCCATGAAGGCGGCATGTTCAGCCACACGATCCGATCCGGCGAAGAGCCACGATTTTCTGCCGAGCGCGAAGCCGTGCAAGGCTCGCTCGGCCGCATTGTTCGTCAGGCAAATCTTGCCGTCTTCCAAGAAGGACGTGAAGCCATTCCATCGTTTGAGCATGTAATCGATCGCCTCTGCGACAGGAGAAGGCGGATGACAGCAGTTCAGACCTTTTCGATGTCGAACGGCTTCAATTTTAAGCCCGTCTGTCATCGAGCGCGTTTTGCTGTACCCGACCTGCTCAGATCGGGTACACCGTTTCGACGTAACCTTAGATCTGCCGCAAGCCGCCGTCGACGCACAGTTCGGCACCGGCGATGTAGCTCGCTTCATCGCTCAGCAAGAACAAGGCGGCCGCAGCCACTTCTGAAGGCCGCGCCATTCGCCCCATCGGGATCGGAGCGACAATTGCCGCACGAGTGTCTTCCGGAACCGCGGCCATCATGTCCGTATCCGTGGGGCCGGGCGCAACAACGTTGACGCGTATACCTTTGGGCGCGAGTTCTGCCGTCCAGGTTCGGGCATAAGAACGGACGGCTGCTTTGGTGGCGGCATAGGTCCCGTACGAAGAGTAGCCCGCGTTGTCGGCGATGGATCCGATGAGGACAACCGACCCACCTCCTGTGATCACGGGCAACGCCGCCTGCAGGCCAAAAACCATCCCGCGGACGTTAACGCCGAAGTGGCGGTCGAAGTGGTCTGGCGTTATTTCTGTGATTTGCGCAGGCTCGGAGAGGCCTGCATTCAATACGAGCGCGTCAATGCGGCCGCATGCTCTTCGCACTTTTTCGACAACCTCCAGCATATCTTCGGGGACAGCGGCATYGGCGGCAATGCCCACCGCGTCATTGCCGATGTCCCTTGCCGCCTTTTCGGCATCTTCACCTCTGCGACTGGTCAGGAAGACCCTTGCCCCTTCGGCCGAAAGCCGCTCTGCAATTGCCAAGCCGATACCCTTGGCGCCCCCGACGACCAGGGCAACCTTGTTACTCATTCGAGCCATCGTGAATCCTTTCAATTGATGGTCTCGCCATGATATACGTCCTATATCTGGTATCAATTACGCACCCTAAGTAGCCTAGATATGAACGAGTATACCGACCTGGAAGCACTTTCTCACCGCGCCTTGTGCGACATGGCGCAGGTTCGCCCCGTGCTCGACAAGATCGCGGACAAATGGACGATCCTGATACTGACAGTGATCTGTCCCAAACCCTCGCGCTTCAATGAGATCAAGCGGCGTCTCAATGGGGTTACGCACAAGGCTCTGGCCGACGCTTTGAAGAGGCTTGAGCGGAACGGYCTTGTGACGAGAACCGTCCTGCCGACGCAGCCGATCGGCGTAGAATATGCCATCACGCCACTCGGTCATTCGCTGCGGGAGCCGTTTGAAGCGCTGTGTTCATGGGCAGCCGCCAATGGCGACAAGGTCGAGGCAGCCACGCTGCGCTATGACAACGCGAGAAATCGCCGCTGACGATGTCGCTATGACCGCTTCTGGCGCTCAGGCGACGTGATGCCGCTTGCAAGACGATGTCTGCTTTCAGGCAGGCGCGTGCCAGCCTCTATGACCCGAAGCGGACGCGGCGTCGCGATTCAAACCGTGGCTTCGCTGCGGCAGACATCGATAAACGCGCGTAGCGCCGAGGAAGTGAAACGGCTCGGATAATATAGCCGAGGCCCCTCCAGCTCAGCCCACCAGTCAGGAAGTACAGGAATGAGTGTTCCTGCCCGGAAGTCGCTTTCAAGCCAGTTGCGGAAAGTGCCGATGATGCCCAGTCCTGCTCGCACATAGCTCAAACCCGTGTTCAACGCGTTGACGCTTAGAACAAGGCAGGTCGTCGGCTCTATGTTTGCCGTTTCGTCCCCACGTCGCAACGACCAGGGAATGAGCGTTCCGTCGGACAGTCGATATCTGATCGCGCAATGATCGGCCAGCTCCAGCGGGTTTCCAGGCAGTCCGTGCTGCTTCACATAGGAGGGCGACGCGGCAAGCGCAATCTGCTGCAGGCGAGGACCGATCGGGATGGAAATCATGTCCTTTTGAATGGAATCGCCATAACGGATGCCTGCATCACATCCCGCCGCGATGATGTCGACGAGGTTGTTCTCCACCACGATCTCCACCTGTACCTTCGGGTGCCTTCGCTGCAATTCAACGATCAGCGGCGGGAGGATGTCCGGAACAACCGCACCCGGAACATTAAGTCTGAGGTGGCCCTGTATGAGGTCCGCCGAATTCGCCGCCTCGAAACAGGCTGCGTCCATTTCGGTCATCAGGGGCTGAATGCGTTCCGCCAGCGCGTGACCCTGGTCCGTGGCCCGGAGACTTCGGGTGGTACGCAAGAGAAGCGGCACGCCGAGTTGCTTCTCGATCCGCGAAACCGTGGTGCTGACTTTCGAAGGCGCAATGCCCAGCCGCTTCGCCGCTGCACGGAAGCCGCCCTCGTTCAGCACAGTGAGAAATACCTGGAGATCGTTCGGCGACACATTGTTCTTCATACAGAACAGGCTATTCGAAATGGAGCAGATTATCAACGAAAGGAGTACCAATTAACGTTTCTCCGATACTCGCTATCCGGCGGGTACGTCGACAAAGGGAAATATGCCATGTTCATCGTCACGGGCGCTTCCGGCAAACTCGGCCGCAAGATTATTGAAAACCTTTTGCTTCACGTGCCTGCCACAAGCATTGGAGCCAGCGTCCGTGACCCGTCGAAAGTGACAGATATCGAGGCAAGGGGCGTGCGTGTGCGGCAAGGCGATTTCAGCGATGCCGAGGGCCTGCGCCACGCCTGGGCAGGTGCCAGGCGACTACTCCTGATTTCCTCCAATGCCGCCGCAACAGGTGGCGACCCGTTGGAGCAGCACGCGACTGCCATCCGCGTTGCGCGAGAAATCGGCGTCGAGCGCGTATTCTACACCAGCCAGGTATCAAGCGCGGCGAGTTCTCAATTTCCACCCGGCAGATGCCACGCAGCGACGGAAGAGATGCTAGCACGGTCAGGATTGGCCTGGACTGCCATGCGGCACGGCTTTTATGCCGAAAGTGCGCTGATGATGAACAAGCGCGGCTTCGACGCCGGCTCTCTGGAAGGACCGGAAGATGGCCCGGTCGCATGGGTGACCCACGATGACCTCGCTGCTGCAGACGCCGCGCTGCTGGTCGGGAGGGAGGATATCGATGGCCCCACGCCGCCCCTGACGGGAAGCGAGACCCTGGACCTTGCCGGTCTTGCGGAAGTAGCCGGAGAGCTTCTGGGCAGGCCTGTCTCAAGAACGATTGTGAGCGAAGAGACCGTGAAAGCCAGAGCGTGTGCCGCAGGCGCCCATCACGGGACAGTCGCCGTAATGCTGGGATATTACCGCGCGGCCCGTGCGGGAGAATTTGCAGCCACCGATCCGGCACTTGCCAGGATACTGGGACGGTCACCCGAGACCATGAGGGAGTTCCTGAAGGCAAACCTTTAGCGCACCGACCGCTCGTTACGTGCACTTGCGTGCTGGCACGTAAATATACTGGGGCGATGCGCATTCAGTTTCTCAAAGCCAAATAGAGTATACTCAAAGAAGACTTGGGACGGTTCCCGTGTGGCCTGCCATAGCTATTTAATGAGGCTTTCGAGTTAGAGGTCGGTGATAGCTTCATTGGCAAGAGCAGGTTTCCAAAAGTTTCGCCAAGGGTCAGAACTTCACGGAAAAATCCGCCCGGAAGGCATGGTCGCCGGCATTGCCGGCGATCTGGCCGAAGTAGGAGGCGCCCAGAGAGGCCTTGGCTGAAAGACTGAAATCAAGTCCAGCCTCAAGCAGCACGGCGTCCTCGGCGATGGGCGCTCCGGCAATCGTGAATGCGTTACTGCCAGCAAATGCGAAACTGGACAACGGCGTTACGTCACCAAAGGCATGACGCCAGCCGACCATGCCGCTTGCTGTTGCCTCGATCGCTCCGATACTAAAGCCTGTCGAGGCGCGCAACCCAAGCGTGGTGAAGGTCACGTCCGTGTCGGAACCGGAGGCTGCAAGTGCGGCAGCACCGCCGTTCTCATTGAAGCCGTCAGTATGGACGTTGACATAGGCAAGATTGCCAAACGGCTCAAAGGCAAAGCTGCCATGTTCGACCTTATAGCCAAGTTCGCCAAACACCTGGGTCGTTCCGGCGTCGTAATCGGCCGACAGTTGGTCACTAACGCCAGGAAAGGCGACGGATCGCAGGGTCTCGATGCTATGCCAACTGTAGGCGGCACCTGCCCTGAAGCCGAGAGCACCCCATTGGGTGCCGCCATAGAGCCCAAGGTGATAATCGTCGCTGTCGCCCGAGGAGGCGCGCTTATCCAAATCGAAGGACGAATGGCTGTAGCCGGCCACTACGCCAAGTCGCCAGGTTTCCGTGACCAAGCCATCCGCGCCGATCAGCAGACCGCCGGTTGACCGATCCAACGCCGCGGCATTGCCATCACCGTCCCATTCCGCCCAGGAGCCGAGTCCCTGCATCCATACGGCAAAACGGTCGGTGTCCGAAGAGGTTGGGGCGAAGACGTTGGCGCTCTTGCCTTCCCGCGTCAGAGCTTCCTCGGGAACATACCCCATCACTGGCAGCGGCCGGGCTGTGGTCCCTGCAAAGGCAGCGCGCACCCGGGCTGTTGCGGCTTCGCGCAAAAAGCGGCTGTCTTCCAGCATTGCGCCCTTGATCGAAGCATGCATTTCGCCAGAAAGCAGATCAAAGGCATCCCTGGCCGTTTCATCGTCGGGCAGACCGACGATCGCGTCATAGATTGGCGTGCCCGGGCCCTGGCTGTCGACTCCATCGCCGATCGCACATTGGTTTGCGGTGATTGCGACATCGCAGAACGAAACATCGTTGCGGGTCACGTCGAGATAGATGGCGTTCGGATTGTAGGCGAGCGCCAGATCGACGAAGGGTGCGTTCTGGTCAAGCGTGTTATAAGTGCCGGTAACGCTGTCAGCGGTGAGGATGGTGTAGCGGGTGCCGACATCGTATCCTCCTGGTGCCTTGAAAGCAAAAACAGTGCCTCCCTCAATGGTGGCGGCACCCGTCACGTCGATCAGGTCAGACTCGCCGTCTGCTGCTATTTCAACCTCGTAGGTGGAACCGGCATGCTGTGTGTAGTCGCCGGCGATGCGGAGCGTGCCGATCGAACTTCCCGGTGCGATGGTGCCGCCCGCGGCGACAGTGGTCGTGCCGACAGTGCCGGTGCCTTGCAGCCGCGCACCCGACAAGACTTCGAGCGTGCCACCGAGCGTGCCGTTGACGGCGAGTGTGCCGGCATTGACGATTGTCGTTCCCGCAAAAGCATTGGAATTGCCGGTCAGCGTGAGGGTGCCGGTTCCAACTTTGGCGAGCGCACCGGGGCCGGTAATATCGCCCGCAATCCTCATATCGAGATCGACAGTGTCGAACGTTCCGCCGCCCGCTCCTAGCGTGATATTGCGACCAGTGACGAGCGGCGCCGCCCCGCCGGCCAGACGTAGCGTGCCGCCATCCAGGGTGAGCCCGCCCGAGGCGGCGCCGAGATTGGCGTCGGCTGAAACCTGCAGCGTGCCGTTTCGGATGGACGTGCCACCTGTGTAGCTGTTGGTGCCCGATAGAATGAGTGTGCCGGTATCCTGCTTGACCAAGCCATCGCTGCCGTCGATTGCGGCAGCGATCGTGGCGGTCACACCGGCATCGGTGCGGATGATTGTCTCGCCAGTTTTGGCGGTCAGAGCATCGCCCTCTACGACGTAGCCATTCGTCATGAACTGCATGCCGGTAAAGAAGACGTCGCCTGCAGCATCGTCGACGGTCACGGTTCCTGCTGCGCCGCCGAAGATGGCAAAATCCTGGTTCCACTGTCCATTTGGAATGCCGTCCGCCTCAGTCCAGTTGCGGTTGGTCGCATCCCACACACCGCTACCACCTTCATTGATGCCATTGTCGTGCAGTGCGGCATTGCCGCCATCCCAGAAGCCCAGCTCCGCGCCGACGCTGTTGTTCAGGTTCACCTGACCGGCAATCCGTGTCTGTACGAACAGATCGCCGGCATCGACGCCGGCGGGCAGCCCGCCAAACTCCAGCCCGTTGTCGGTCAGCGCGCCGCCATAGTTCATCAGCCGGTAAACGCCCGGCCCGAAGCCGCCGATGTCGGTGATGTTCAGCGTCCCGTCCAGGGTAAGGTCGCCGGTGACCACGATCAGGTCGTTGACGCCGCCGCCAACTACGCCGGCCTGTCCCAGCTCATAATCCAGGATCGAGCCACCGTTGAGGGAAAGCGAGCCCAGTGTCAGCGTGCCGGCGCTCGACCCCGGCGCCAGGATGCCGCCATCGGCAATGGTCACGTCACCACCAATTGAACCAGAGCCGCCCAGYCTGGCGCCGTCAACAACCGTCGTTGCGGTGACGCCGAGCGTGCCATTCACCAGTAGCCTGCCGCCCCGCACGTTGGTTGCGCCGGTATTGCTGCTGGTGCCTGTCAGGACGGTAGTCCCGGCCACTTGGTTGATCGTGCCGTTGCCGCTGATTGCCGATGCGAATTCGTAACCGGTTCCCGTGTGGTTGAAGTTGATCGTGCCAGTGCCGGCGCCAAACGCAACCGTCGCGGCATCGAGTCTGCCCGCCGCTGCTGCCACATCGCCTGCCGCCGCACCGATGTTAAAGGTGCCGGTCGCGTCCGCCCCATCCGCCAGGGTGACCCCGCTGGCGGACAACACGCCGCCGTTCAAAATGGTCAGGGTGCCGGAATCGCCCGCGTCGCCGACGAACACTGATCCGACAGGATGGGAAATCGAGCCGCCGTCCAAAACGAGCGCGCCGCCAGAGACAGTCGTGTCGCCGCTGTAGGTGCTGCTGCCTGACAGGGTGAACGTGCCGGTTCCCGTCTTGACGAGGCTGCCGACGCCTCCGACCTCCGAGATCTCACCCGAAAAGATTGTCGAGCTATTGTCGCCGCCCGTCGTCAGCGTTTCAGCGGGACCCTGCARAGTGACCCTGCCGCCGCCTGCGAGCGAGCCGATCATCATCGAGTTGGTAACCTGCAGCGTTCCGGGTGCGTTGACGACGACAGCAGCTGAATTGGCGTTCGAATACTGGGTCGTAAGTTGCAGGATCCCCGCGTTGACGGTGGTCAAGCTGATGGTATTGCCGGCGTTTCCGACCGTCCACATGCCGGCGCCCTCCTTGATGAGGGTCCCCGCAGAGATCGGGGCTGCCGTGGCGGCGCCGTCTCCGTCGCCGCCCAGCGTCAGTGCGAACGGGCCGCCACTGATCACGCCGCCGGCGTTGAATGCCAGTGTTCCCGTGGCGGAGACGATGCTGGCGTCCCCAACCAGAGTAATCGGGCCACCATAGGTGTTGCTTCCAGATACGCTGCGCAGCGCGCCGCCATTTGACACGCCAGTTCCGTTGAGCGTCAGCCCATTGCCCACCGTAACGCCGCCTTGCAGTTCGAGCGCGCCGCCGTTTACCGTGACCGCGCCTAATCCGAGCGCTGTATTGTTTCGGACGTTCAGTACGCCGTCGGAAATCGTTGTGCCGCCCGTGTAAGTGTTGGCGGCGCCGAGCGTCACCGTGYCGGAACTCGTCTTGGTCAGCGCGCCGCCTCCGACCAGCACGCCGTTCACGGCCCCAGCCCGAAAATCGAAGGCGCCGGCATTGATGGTGGCGGTCTCGGCGAGCGTTCCGCCCGTGAGCTGGTATGTCCCGGCATTCATCGTGCCGTTGCGCACCGTGCCGCCGGAATGGTCCAGCATCCCCTGCGTTTGGGTTGTTCCGGAAAAGTCGAGCGTTCCGCCGATCACCGTGGTCGTACCTGTGGCGGCGCCGAGCGTGCCCCCGACGCCAAATGTCAATACGCCGGCGTTGATCGTCGTGCCGCCCGTTTGGGCGTTGGCGCCGGAGAGCGTCAACGTGCCGTTGCCCACCTTGGTGAGACCGCCCGCACCCTGCAGCCCGGTAGCGAAGCCGATGTCGAAGCCGTTCGTGTCGATGAAAGCTCCGCTCCCGTTAATGACTACGTCGCCATCCGCGAACCCGGGAAGGAAGTTGGCGATGGTTCCGGTGGCACGAAGCATGCCGCCGTCGAAGATCAAGCTGGGATCGTTCGACTGGTCAAAAACGTAACCGGTCTCCAGGACGCCGCGCGCACCATTCGTGCCGCGGAGAATCAACGTGCCTTGCCCACCGTTGGTCCCCAAACGCGTGGTTGGACTGCTCACGATGCCGCCGTTCTCGATGGTAAGGTGCCCGTGCCCGGTGGCTAGCATGCCGACGTTGAGGACGTCGGTGTTGGTCCAGCTAGAATTCGCACCGCTCACTGTAACGTCGCTGTTGCTGCCATAGCCCACGTAACCCGCGCCGTTGATGACGCTGCCGCCGTCCGCGATCGTCAGGGTACCTTCGCCGACATTGCCGACCCAAAGCACGGAGCCGGCGGCCAATTGCGATCCAGCCCCGCGCACCGTCACCGTACCGGACGAGCCGTTCCCTGAGCCGATGAGGGTCCCATCGCCGACGACAACGCTGCCGCCGTCGGCGATTGTCAGGGTGCTCTCGCCTCCATTGCCTACCGTGAGCACGGAGCCGGCGATCAATTGCGATCCAGCCCCGCGTACCGTCACTGTGCCGGACGAGCCGGCCGCGACACCGATGACGGTCTCATCGCCGACGACAGCGCTGCCGCCGTTCTCAACCGTGACGATGCCGTTGCCCGAAACGCCAACGAAAAGGGTCCCGTGATTAGTCCATGTCGAGCCGGAACCGCTTACCGTAACAGTGCCGGATGATCCTGCGAGAGCGCCGATCTGGCTAACAACGCTGCTGCTGACGCTGCCGCCATTTGCAATCGTCAGATTGCCGGAGCCGGCTTCTCCGACATAAAGGCTGTTTCTGTTGGTCCAGGTCGAGCCGCTCCCGGTAACCGCGACGGTGCCTTCGCCGGTTGCGTCGATCCCGATTCTCCCGATTGAGTTAGAAACCTGCCCACCATTCTCGATCTGGAGCGTACCGGCACCGGTCTCGCCGATATGGAGTTCCCCTATCATATCCCAGGGGTTCGGCCGGTCCCCTGGAACCCGGACGAGCTCGCCATTATCGATGATTTGCTGCGCTGGGGCCGTTCCAATGCTCAGGCTCAAAACAAGCAGTGAGACCGTGGCGAGCAAGGCCTCTTGCAAAGCCAAGATGCTTTTCCAGAACCCGCTTCGGTCATCCCCACCCTGCCACGAGACACCTCATTGTGACATAGACCACTTCTGCCATAATTAGAAGTGGTGCGAAGTCTTAAGATGACAAAAATGGACTGATCTCTGGGCATCAAGCTCCCATCTAGGGCGACAAAGCAGTTGCGCCCCTGGTCTTCTTGGCCCGCTCCAGCCTAAACAATGATCTCGCGCACTGTCTATCGCGCGTTGAAAGCAAGATGTGCCGCGCAGGGTCCCACCCTTAAGGGTGAGGAGCGCCCCTGCGCTATTTCCGCGAGCTATCGACTCTGGTAATCAATTTTGCATGCCGCGCCACCGCTGCGGCAACAATTCCGCCCACTGCGACGATCCAAGAGGCAATCATGCGGGTCCATTTGGAGCAATCCCATTCTCTCGCCGACGCAATTGATGCAGGGTGATCACGCATATCGCTGCGTAAATAGGTCCCAAGATCAGAGTTGCGAAAGGAACGACAACGCATCGAGGAGCTCAAACTGCTCCTCGGAGAATATCATCGCGTCTCCCCATCGAAAGCTTGACCCCAGCACGGTGCTCCTGGCCCGCCGGATACACACGTCTGCGGTCTTCACCCACTTGATATTCCTTATCTACACGTCGAAGTTCGTCGGCAAGACAATCATGTCCCGGATCGTGACGTTTCGCGGGCGGGTCAGCATGAAGATGATGGCATCGGAGACTTCTGAGGGCTCGATCAGACTTCCATTGGCTTTTGCCTTTTCAAGGTTTTCCGGGGGCCAATCGGCAAGCAGAGCGGAAACGACCGGGCCGGGCGAGACCTGGCTGACCCTGATGCCATGGTTTTTCAACTGCCGGCGCATGATCTGGACGAAACTGGTAATCGCCCATTTGGAGCTGGAATAGACTGGCTCCCACTGAATAGGCGCATGGCCAGCGACGGAGCAAGTCACCAAAATGTCTCCGGTCCCGCGCTCGATCATATGTGGAGCAATGTCGCGGACGTTCTTCATGACGGCGTTCACGTTGAGATTCAGCATCCGATCCATTGTCGCGGTATCGGTATCGATAAGATCCCCGCCAATATAGGACCCTGCATTGCAGTGCAGGATGTCGAGATGATCGACCTTTGCCAGGATTTCCGGCACCATGGCCGCACAACTTGCGGCGTCCAGAAGATCGGTGACCTGCATGACTACGGCATCGCCGAACTCGGCAGCGTACGTTTCCAGCGCCTGTCTGTTGTAGTCGACCATCACGACCTTGGCGCCGACATCGATCAGGGCACGGGTGGTGGCCAGACCGATACCGGAAGCTGCGCCGGTTACTGCAGCGATCTTTCCTTCGAGTAGTTTAGTCATCGTCTTGTCTCGCCTCTTGATTTTAGACAGCAAGGAAGCCGCCATCGACTGGCAGTACTGCGCCACTGATCATGGGCGCGTCCTCCGAAATAAGCAGTGCGATCGAGCGCGCGACATCCTCGACCTCTGCAAAGCGCGCCATGGGGTGGCGAACAATCATGGGGTCACGCTTGGAAGGCTCGGACCACGCCTTCGCGGCAAGCTCCGTCATGGTAACCGTAGGCGCCACGGCATTGACCCGGATCCCGTAGGGGCCGAGTTCCTTGGCCATGACACGTGTCGCGCCTTCCAGTCCCGCCTTCGAAGCGGCGTAAGCCACGTGATCCACGAAACCACGATGTCCGGCGATCGAGGTCACATTCACGATCGTACCGCCGCCGCCGTTTGAAATGCGAGCGCGCGCGAACTCCTGCGCACAAATCAGTGCGGCCCGCAGGTTGATGCCGAGGACCTGCTCATAGCCCTCCTCCGTCATATCGATAACGCTTTCAAGCACGTTGGTTCCCGCGCAATTGATCAGCGCGTCTGCCAGTCCCGCTTTCTTCATGGCGGCGCGTGCTGCTGCGTTGTCGGCGAGATTGACTGATATTACGGTGGCGCTGAACTTTGCCGCAAGATCATCAAGATCGGCCTGCGAACGCGATAAGGCTACGATTCGCGCGCCACGGTGGGTGAGCAGTTCAACGCAGGCGCGACCGATACCCTTGCCAGCACCCGTGATGATTACCGTTTTTCCTGTAAAGCTCAACATGGTTGATCCTTCCGATGCCTGTTGCTCAGAACGGGAGTCTTTGCTCGGTTTGTTTGTCGAACACATGAGCCGCGGCAGGATCGACGTCGAGCCGTATCCTGTCGCCCTGCTTCAGCGCATGGCGCTCGCGAAAGGCGCACAAGACCCGCTTGCCCGCCAATTCGACTGCCACGAGAATTTCGGCTCCCGTCGGCTCGATCAACTCGACAGTTGCCGGTACGCCCGTATCGCCATTCGACAGTATCCACTGGTCAGGACGTACCCCGTAAATCACCTCCTGGCCGTTACTCGCCCGCGTGCCTTGTGGAAGGGGAAGGGCCGACCCATCAGCGAGCCGCGCTGAGTTCAAAGAGAGATCGATTGTGGCTGGTAGCATGTTCATCGCCGGCGATCCGATGAAGCCGGCGACGAAGGTATTTGCCGGCCTGTCGTAAAGCTCTAGTGGCGCACCGATCTGCTCCACCTTGCCGTCACGAAGCACTACAATGCGGTCCGCCATTGTCATGGCTTCAATCTGGTCATGCGTGACGTACACGGAAGTAGCGCCGAGGCGCTGGTGAAGAGCTTTGATTTCCGACCGCATATCTACGCGCAACGCGGCGTCCAGATTTGACAGCGGCTCGTCGAAAAAGAAAGCCTTTGGGCGGCGAACCATCGCGCGCCCCATGGCAACACGCTGCCGCTGGCCTCCAGAGAGCGCCTTCGGATATCGATCGAGATAGGGCGTAAGCCGCAACATCTCGGCAGCCTTGTCGACCTTGGCGTTGCGATCCGCAAGATTTTCGCCGCGCAACTTCAGTGCGAAGGCCATGTTCTCCCGAACGGTCATATGCGGATAGAGCGCATAGTTCTGGAACACCATTGCCACGTCGCGGTCCTTGGCGGCGATGTTGTCGACGCGATGACCGCCAAGCTTGATCGTGCCGCCGGTGATCTCCTCAAGGCCGGCAAGCGATCGCAGCAGCGTGGATTTGCCGCAACCGGAGGGACCGACCAGTACGACGAACTCACCGTCGGCTATATCGAACGAGATCTTGCGCAGTGCGTGATAGGAGCCGTAATGCTTGTCGACCTGGTCGAGCTCGATCGTCGCCATGTATCAATCCTTAGTCAGTTGTGGCGGCATGGCCGCCGATCCTTCGGGACGAGTGCACGGGCAGCTTCACCATGAGGTGTATCCTGCATCCGCAACGACGATGCTGCCGGTCATCAGGCTGGCGGCGTCAGAGGCCAGGAACAGGACGACAGATGCAATTTCGTCGACTTCGCCCATGCGCTTCATCGGCGTCATGTACATCCAGTCCTTGTCCCACCCGGTCCTCTCGATGGCGGTCTTCGTCATGTCGGTCGCGATATAGGTCGGCGCGACGGCGTTGACGCGGACGCCCCGTTCGGCCCATTCGGCTGCAAGCGACTTCGTCAGCATGTGAACGGCGCCCTTCGAGGCGTTGTAACCTGCTTGCGGCTGCGGCCGGTTGGCAATGATCCCTGACATCGAACCGATATTGACGATCGAGCCCTTGCCCGCCTTCAGCATCAGGTTTCCGAAGGCGCGATTGCTCCAGAACACGCCGTTGAGATTCACATTTGCGACTCTCAGCCAATCCACATCGGACATCGCCTCCGCCGGGCTGTGCGAAGCGATACCGGCATTGGCGACCAGAATGTCCACGCGGCCTAGCTTTGTCGCGATCGCCGCGGCGACACGGTCAGTTTCGTCGGAATCGGTCACGTCGAGACGAATGAATTCGGCCTTCCGCCCGATCGCGGCGAGCTTCAAGACGGCTGACTGACCGAGCTCTTCATCAAGGTCAGTCAGCACGACATGCGCGCCGGCTTCCGATAGGGCATCAGCGCAGGCATAGCCGATGTTGCGCCCCGCACCGGTGACGACCGCCACTCTTCCACTGAGATCCAACTTCCGCAGGTACATGCTACCTCCCAAGCTCGATCTGGATCTTCACGGAGGACGGCTTCGGTCGCACGGCGTAATCGAACGCTTCGACAGAATCCTCGAAGGCGTAGGTATCGGTGACCAGCGCATCGACGTTGATCTGGTTCGATCCCAATAGCGCGACGATGCGCGGGTAGACATGGGCGTAGCGGAACACGTGTTCGATGCGCAGTTCCTTGGTCTGGGCGATGACAACATCGAGCGGGACCGGCTTCAGGGGCATGCCGACAAAAACGATGGCGCCGCCGGGGCAGCCATGGTGTACCGTGTCTGCGATCACTTCGGCCGCGCCGGAGCATTCGAAGACCACATCGACGCCCCAGCCGTCGGTTTCGCGGGCTACGACACTCTTCAGGTCCTGCGAGCGGACGTTGACGGTGATAATGGCACGACCGAGCTTGTCCGCCACGGCAAGCTTTTCGTCGACGACGTCGGTAACGATAACTCTGGCGCAGCCAGCCGATAGCGCCGCGATCGCTGTCACCATGCCGATCGGTCCGGCACCCGTCACCAGCGCGATCGCACCGGGCGTCAGCCTCGCCTTGGAGACTGCCTGAAAGCCTACAGCCAGCGGCTCGACCATAGCGCCAGCGGCGTAGGAAACATTGTCCGGAAGCTTAAAGGTGAAGGCCGCGGGGTGAACCACGCTCGGTCTCAGTACCCCATGTACCGGCGGCGTCGCCCAGAAGCGCACTGCGGGATCGAGATTGTAGAGACCCAGCCGCGACGCGCGACTTTGAGGGTCGGGGATGCCGGGCTCCATGCAAACGCGGTCGCCCACTTTCAGGTTCTGGACCGCGCTGCCGACTTCTTCGATGATGCCGGCGGCCTCGTGGCCGAGGATCATCGGCTCGCGCACAACGAAAGGGCCTATCGCGCCGTGAGTGTAATAGTGAACGTCCGATCCGCAGACGCCAACGGTCTTGATGGCGATGCGCACGTCGGTGGGGCCGAGCACCTCCTTCGGGTCCAGGTCGCGAATGCGCAGTTCGTCTTTGCGTTCGAGGACGAGCGATCTCATGTCTTCAGCCCTTTCGGATAATGAATACGGCCAGCGCTAGGCAGAGCACCGTGGCCACCCCTAGGGGCAACACACCTTCCAGGAAGCGCATCCATAGAAGATGCACCAGGATCAGGATCACGACCGAGATGAAGCCCCTGTCGAAGCCATTGGTTCGGATCGGCAAGAATCCGTCACGTTCGGTTTTCTGGGGTTGAAAGCCACTCATCACCTTACCCTTTCAATGCGCCGAACGTCAGGCCAGCCACGATGTGCTTCTGGACGAAGCCCAGTACTATGAGCGCCGGGAGCGTGGTCAGGAACGCCATCGCCGCCATCTCGCCCCAGTTCGTTCCGGTGACAGAGACATATTCGGCGAGTGCTGTCGTCACGGTTCTGGCATCAGCCGACGATGTTAGGGTCGCTGCGAATAGGTACTCGTTCCAGGCGAAAATCCAGGTCAGGATGAAGGTGACGGCCAACCCCGGCCGCGCCAGCGGCAGGATGACGTTGGATAACACTTGGCCGGTTGTCGCCCCATCGACCCGCGCCGCTTCGTCAAGCTCCAGCGGAATCCCATCGAGCATGCCCTTCAAGAGCCAGATGGCGAAGGGCAGGTTGAAGACGCAATACAGCAGGATCAGGCCAATCTTCGTGTCGAACAGCATGAAATCCCCGAACACGAACCACTTGGTGAACAGCAGGAAGAGCGGCAGCAAAAACACGGCTGGCGGCGCCATGCGGTTGGTGATCAGCCAGAAAAACACGTTGTCACCGCCGCTGATTTTGTAACGCGACAGCCCGAACGCCGCGAGCAAGCCGAGCACGCACACTAGCKCTGCGTTCGATGTCGCGACGATCAACGAATTCCAGAGATATTGCAGGAAGGTCGAGCTATTCAGCACCGCCAGGAAATTGTCCCAGTAAAGATCGTCGATGAGGAACGACTTCGAATAAAGCTTCACGCGGGGGCGCATCGAAACTACCAGCATCCACCAGACCGGAAGCAGTGTCAGAATGGTCAGACATATCCAAAGGAGGAAGGAGGCTATACCGGAGCGTCTCATTGTGCGCCTCCCTTGCGGCCGGTCATGGCGACGAATAGCAGCCAGCTCAGAACGATCGTGACGTAAAGTGTCAGTAGCGACATGGCCGCGCCGTAGCCGTAATCAGTCTTCGGAAAGACGTTGATCCAGATATGAAGGCCAATGAACCGGGTCGCCTCAGCCGGACCACCCTTGGTCAGCATCCAGATTTCGTCGACCGAGCGCAGCGCGTCCATCAGCCGGATGAAGACGGTTGTCAGCAGCACCGGCTTCAACATCGGAACGATCACGTACCAGAAAATCTGCAGCTTGTTGCCGCCGTCGATCTGCGCCTGTTCGAGCGGCTCTTTCGGCAAGGCGGTCAGTCCCGCCATGAGCGACAGTGTGACGAACGGCGTCCAGTGCCACAGGTCCATGATGATCGCCGTGGCGAAGGCGTGATAGGCGTTGGTCGAGATATTGTAGTCGATGCCAAACCACAGTTTCAGGTAATAGGGCACGATGCCGAAGCCCGGAACGCAAAGCAGCCGCCAGGTCGCGCCGACTGCAATGGGCGCGACAACGATCGGCAATGTGTGGATAGTGCGAAAGAACTGCCGGCCCCACAGGCGGTCTGCCATCAGCGCGCGGGCCAGGACATAACCTAACAACAGTTCGCTCACAACGACGAAGAAGGCGAAAACCAGCGTGCGCGCAAGCGAGTTCAGGAATGTCGTGTCAAAAACGAGGCTGCGATAATTCTGAAGGCCGGCCCAGCGCAGGGTGGGATCGACTGCGTTGGTGTTCCAGTCGAAGAAGCCGACATAGAGAATGTAGATGAAGGGAATGAACCCGACAACAAACAGGATTAGCGTGGCCGGTGCTAGAAATAGCCATCCGATGTTGGATTGTCTCATCCTGCGCTCCGTCAGATCGTGCTCAAGTCCTATTCGCCCGACTACCAGCGTCGCGGGCAGGCCCGCAAACGGTAGTCAGGAAAGGGGCGGCCGCCTTGCTGAAGGCGGCCGCCGACCGCTGGGAGGTGCGGTCTTTTATTTGCGGTAGCCGAGTTTCACGAGTTCAGCTTCGGCTGCGGTGGCGGCCTGGTCCAGCGCATCGTCCGGTTTGATCTCACCGACAATCGCTTTGTAGATGAACGGCGCGGCTACCTGCAGAACTTGCGAGTGGAACGGAAACGGCGGAGCTCCGGCGAACAACTTTCCGTCGTCACGCATTAGCGTGTAGTAGCCGTTCATCTTCTTGTCCTGATCGACGATCTTCGGATCATCGTAGGTCGCGTTCATGACGATGCGGGAGCCGGCCAGCGCCCAGTCGGTCTGCACTGAAGCCTGACCGATATACTGCAGGAATAGCAGCGATGCGTCCTTGTTTTTGGACGAATGCGGGATGCCGAACGCGCCACCATCGTAGTAGCCGATATATCCTTTGCCGGATTCGGCTGCTTCCATGACACCCGCCTCAACCGGAGGCAATGCCACTCCCACCTTGCCGACGACGGTCGATTTGCTTTCGTCGGTAGCGATCCAGGCAGCGTTTTCACCGTAGACGAGGCCTTGGGCTGCGCGGCCGGCGGCAAATGTCCCAGCAACCTCATCCCAAGTGGACGATGTCGATTCCGGCGGCGCATATTTCAGCAGGCCGACCCAGTAGTTCAGTGCCTTCTTCGCCGCGGCCGAGTTCATCTGGCCGCCGTTAGCTTCGGTGGCCGCGAAGGTCGTGYCATCGATGCCCCAGTTGTACACGCCGAAGGTCGGCGCGATCGACTCGAAAAATTCGTAGAAGGCGGCGGGGTGGCTCGACGAGGCCTGTACGGTGGTTCCCCAGAGCTCCTTGTCTGCGCCGTATTCGGTGAAGAATTTGGCAATCTGGGTATATTCGTCATGTGTCGTCGCGGGCTTCAGGTCCGCGCCGGTGGAATCCTTGTAGGCTTTCTGGATCGCCGGATCCTCGAAAAGATCCTTGCGGTAGAGGTAAGGCTTGATGAATGCTTCCATGGGGACGCCCATGACATTGCCCGACTTCGGATCCTTGAAATAGTTCAGGAAAGTGGTGAAATTCTCCGGCTTGAAGTCCGGCGAAGCGATCTTTGCATTATCGGCGAGCGACTTGGTGATATCGACCAGGAAGTTGCGGGCCAGATACGTATATACGATGTCCTGCTCGATATAGACGAAGTCATAGATGCCGGTATTGGCTTCCATGTCCTTGATTGCCTTATCGTACATCTGGTCCCAAGATGTGGCCTCGAATTCGACCTTTATGCCGGTCTCTTCGGTGAATTTCGGACCGAGTACCTGCTCGACATATTTCGACGCTGGGGTCGATTCCGAGATGCCCCGAATGGTCGTGCCCTGATAGGGCTGGGCGGCAGTCTTCCACCAGGAATCCTGAGCAAGAGCGGTCGAGTTCCAAAGGCCAAGCGAAATGAAGCCGACGCCCGCGGCTTTGACGAAACTGTTCATTGTTCTCCTCCATTTGGATCGCAAGATCGGTCCGGTTGTGCGTGCTAAACTCTCCTCCGACACGCTCAACGGACCTCAATACTTGTGGAAAGAAGGAGTGGACACAAGCGCGGCCGTTGCGCGATACTGATACTTTCATGCGCCAAATGTCGAATATGTTGATGAATTCTTGTGTGCGTTGCACAATCCAGTATTACTTTTCAGTAACGAAGATGCCGGAAACACGGGAGGACGTCCGCAATGTCAGTTGTTTCGCCGACGGTCGCGAGATTTGAATATGTCTTGACCGGCGCGGACGAGTCGTTCCTCTGGCGCCGCGACGACTATCCGTGGGAACGCAACGTCTGGAATTTCCACCCGGAGGTGGAGATCCACTACATTCCCAACGCCAGCGGTGTCCTACTTGCAGGCGATCATGTCGGCGCGTTTTCGCCGGGCCATATTTGCGTCATCGGTAGCAATCTGCCGCACGACTGGGTGACGCCGCTCGGACCCGATGAGCGCATTCCAGGACGCGACATCGTCATCCAGTTTCTGCCGGCTAAGCTGGAGCAGGCTTCGGCCTTCCTGCCGGAACTGGCGGGGCTGCGTGATTTTCTCGCCCGCGCGCAGCGGGGGCTCTCCTTCAAAGGCCGGGCGCGGGAACAGGCCGAGGCGCTGATACTCGACATGGAGTTTCAGACCGGCTCGGTGCGGCTTTCAACCTTCCTGTCATTGTTGTCGCTGCTGCGAGACACGGACGAGTTCGATACGCTGTCTTCAGAGGCCTATGTGCCGGACCTGAGCTATGGCTCGCTCGAAGCCTTGCAACAGGTTTTCGCGTATATCTTTGCCAATCTGTCCGAAAATATCCGGTTGCCGGACATGGCTCGCATGGTCGGCATGAGCGACAGCGCTTTCTCGCGATTTTTCAAGAAAAACAGCGGTCACAGCTTCACCGATCACGTCAACAAGCTTCGTATCTGGAAGGCGGGTCAGCTATTGACCGAGACCTCTCTGCCGATAACCGACATCTGCTTCGAGGTGGGCTATCGCAACCTGTCAAATTTCAACCGGGTGTTTCTCCGCCACCACAACTTAACGCCTACAAAATACCGGAAACTGTCCACCAACCGCAGAACCGTTCCGTTACCTCAGACAGCGACAGACCATATGCCTGTGGAGTGAGCCTAGCGGTTAGTCGACGATACTTCGCGCGGCAGGAAGATGTATTCTTTCCTTGCGACTTCATAATGCCGGGACTCAGACCTACTCCTTTCCGGCGCGACGGCGCATTCAGTGATTACGCATTTCGCAGTCGGGTAAAATTCTACGCACATAAGTACTCGGCAATACGCCTCCTCCTTGATCAGTGGGTATTCGCCGCGAGACGTCGACGGGGGGAGTGYGGCGCGCTAACTCCCTGCGCAGGACAAAAGCCTTACGCGGACCCTCGCCACTTCCAGCAGCAGGCGCAGGTCGGGTGCGGTCGCCGCGGCTACATTTCCGGGTGTCGGGTCGAGCACGCGCTGGAGGAACTCGTGCACCAGCCGCGGGGTCTCGCCATAGACGATGCAGGGCAAGCCGCACAGATCGAGCGGGATTCCTACGCGAAGGAGATGTTGGACGGCGATACCTCCGCTCTCTCAGCCAGCGGTCAGAACGTGATGCCGGTGGGCCGCGAATGCCGCCGTTCGGAATGGAATGTCAGAACCGCTCGAGCGCGTGTCGATCGTGAATCTCGATCATCCGGCCTTTGACGCTGACGCCCGATTCACGAAGGGCTGAAAAAGCACGAGAAAGCGCTTCCGGAGCAAGTCCAAGCTTGCCGGCAAGAACGCTTTTTTGGAATGGCAGTCGGAAGCAGAAACTCGTCGAGCCGTTCGGGCATTGGCTGAGAAGATAGTTCGCGACTCGCTGGGGAGCAGTGAGCAGGCGGTCCTGCGCCAACAGATCCTCCTTCATTTTGCCGCGATGGCATAGATGCTCGATGAAAGCTTGGGCTACGTCCGGGTCCGAAGCGGCCAATTGGCGGAGCTTGCGACTGTCCACTCGTGCGATGACCGAGTTCTCGGCCACTTCCGCGTTGGCAGTGGCACGATATCCAAGGAACATGGTGTCCTCACCAAATAGCTCGCCTTTAGCGAACACTCCGACATCGGCCTCGCGTCCATCCTTGCCGACGCGGTAGAGACGAACAAGCCCCGAAAGCACGAGGAAAACATCGTCGATTCTGTCACCTTGACGGAACAAGCTGTCGTACTTCTCATGCTCTGCCAGCGCCGCTCCGTGGAGAATGGCCTCGGCGGTCGAAAGCGGCAATCGCTTGAAGAAGCGGCAGCCCGTGAGGATGTTCCGATCGATCGAAGTCATCTGCAAGGTCTTCATTGCATACTCTCCAATAAGATCGCATGAATCTACTCATCCTTGGACTTCGGTACATGACCTCGATCAATACCGCCGGCTGTTGTAGGCAGATTCTGCCCGCTACTTTTGCGGTTTCCCGTCACCGTCATCGAGCACCCGCCAGGAAGCCCCATCGAGATCCTCGTATTGTCCGCTCCTGAGCGCCCACAGGAACGCCGCAAGCCCGAGGCCGCCGAGAAGGAGGGCGATCGGAATGAGATAGATCAGCGTGTTCATGCGCCTGCCCCAATCGATTGCAGCGCTCTGCCCGACCCTGCCGTACCATCTCTGTCGGCGAAGACGGCACCCTTCAATCGCAGGGCATTGACGACGACAACGAGCGAGGAGGTGGACATAGCGATCGCCGCCACCAGCGGGGTCGCATAGCCGACAATGGCGATCGGTACCGCGATCGCGTTATAGCCGATCGCCAGCACGAAATTCTGGCGGATCAGGCGGCCGACTCGCCTCGAGGTCTCGATGGCGAAGGGGATAGCCGAAAGCGACTGATGCATGAAGACGAAATCGGCCGCCTGCCGCCCGACATCGGCGGCCGTCGCCGGCGCCATCGAAACATGCGCCGCGCGAAGGGCTGGCGCGTCATTGATGCCGTCTCCGACCAGCAGCACCCTGTGCCCACCCTCTGCGGCAGCACTGCAGGCTTCCACCTTTCCATGCGGTGTGAGTTCCGCGTGCCAGTCGGTAATCCCGAGTTCCTTTGCGAGCGCTTCAACCACGGCCTCGCGGTCCCCCGAGAGAATGCCCGCCGAAAGGCCGAGACGGCCGATCGCATCGATCGTTTCGCGCGCCGCCGGCCGCAACCGGTCTTCGAACCGGAAGCAAGCCAATTCCCGATACTCGAGCGACAGGACTGCCTCCGATTGGCCGCTTCCGGCGCCGGGTTTACCAACCGCGAAATTGCGGCTCCCCAGCCGATAGACGCCGGCCTCGGTTTTCGCCTCGATGCCGGCACCAGGAATCTCCCGGATCTCTCCGGCAAGCGGTGACGCGTCTGCGGCATCCTGGATCGCCATCGCGATCGGGTGGCGCGAATGCGCCGCCAGAGCTGCCGCCCTTGCGAGCGCATCCGGTGCGATTTCATGCGCGTTGACGAGCCGCGGCCTGCCGATCGTCAACGTACCCGTCTTGTCCAGAAGCACGGTGTCGATTTCGGCAAGCCGCTCCATGGCCGAACCATCCTTGACCATGATGCCGCCCTGGAAAAGCCGACCCGCCGCGACGATCTGGACGACCGGCACGGCAAGCCCCAGCGCGCATGGGCAGGTGATGATGAGCACCGCGACCGAGATCAGCATGGCATGGTGGACGTCGCCTTCCACCAGCATCCAGCCTATGAATGTCAGGAGGGCCAGCAGGTGCACGACCGGCGAATAATATTGCGCTGCCCGGTCGGCGATGCGCCGGTAGCGGGCCCGCCCGCCCTCTACGGCTTCCATCAGCCCGACGATTTCGGCAAGAAAGGAGTCGCGCGCCGCCGCTGTCGCTTCCAGGGTCAGCGGACCCGTGAGGTTGAGCGTACCGGCCTGCACCATATCGCCTGTACCCACAGATATCGGTGCGCTCTCGCCATTAACGACAGAGCGGTCGAGATCGCTGGTGCCCGAAATGATGCGACCATCAACGGGAACCCGTTCGCCGGCAGCGATCATCAGCCGCTCACCCACCCGGATCTCGTCAACAGGGCGGTACTCGCGGGAACCGTCCGGATGGATAATCGTCGCACCGCGTGGCGAAAGACGCGCCAAACCGCTGATCGCCGATCGTGCCCGCCCCCGCATCATGTGGTCGAGGGTCCTGCCGATCAGCAGGAAGAACAGCAGGCTTACCGTCGCATCGAACCAGGCATGCTGGCCGTGGCCGATGGTTTCGTAGAGCGACATGCCATAGGAAAGCGTGATAGCCAACGCGATCGGCACGTCCATGTTTGTCCTGCCGTGGCGAAGCGCATTCCAGGCGGATTGATAGAAGAACCGCCCGGCATAGATGAGGGCTGGCGCGGCGATCATCGCCGATATCCAGTGGAAGAGGTCGCGGGTGGCCGCATCCGCGCCCGACCAGACGGAAACGGAAAGCAGCATGATATTGGCCGCAGCAAACCCGGAAACGGCAACCGCCCGGATCAACTGCTTGAGCAGTTGCCCGTCTGCCCCCTCTTCCGGCGAGAAGAGGTGCACCCCGTAGCCAAGTTCCGCAACCGCGCGCACGAGTTCGTGGGGATCGCTGCGGCGGCCACCGGCCTCCTCCTTCCAGACGATCGAAACGCGCCGCGTAGAGAGATTGACGCGAGCGCGCTCGACTTCCGGCCTTCTGCGCAACGCCTCCTCAATCGTGGTGATGCAGGCGCCGCAATGAACACCCGGCACGCTCAAGTCGGTCTGGCGCAATCCCCCACCAAGGTTTTTGGCGGAAAGCCAAAGCTCTTCGGAGACGGGCAGCGCTTGCCTGTCGGCAGGGAATACGGCAGTCGCAACGGTACCCGCGCAACAGCTCATCTGCCGTCTCCCTGCGCTACGAAGCGGGTCGCCTGGC
Source organism: Rhizobium sp. LCM 4573 (assembly GCF_001854865.1). GTDB lineage: Bacteria > Pseudomonadota > Alphaproteobacteria > Rhizobiales > Rhizobiaceae > Neorhizobium. Next base: position 442,000 of record NZ_MDDW01000026.1, read on the forward strand.
GGTAGATCACGGCATCCCCCGCCATTGCCGTCAGATCGGCGATCCATTGGCCCGGCTTGAGTTCCTCGGCAAAGACGAACGTGCCGTCACCCCGGCGATCGAGCTCGGCATGAAGGTCCTCATGCTCCTCGACCGGGCGCTTGAACACCGCGACTACCTTGTCGACCTGCCGCTCCGGTTCGCCGTTTCGCGTGAGGGTATAGAGGATTTCCCCAGCCCCGACCGTCAGCGACCCTTGAACACCGCCGGCCTGAAAGGCGCGAGCCTCGGCGACTTTGCGGTTGAACTGCTGGCTGGCGATGTAGGTGTTTTCGACCACAAGACCGCTCCAGCTTCGGCTGGCGTTCCAGGCCATGACGAAATTGACCGAGATGATTGTACCGAAGAACAGGGCCATCACCGCGGCCATGTGCCAGCCGGTAAAGCTGCCCGCTTTTCTCTCTTGCTCTATCATATGCGACCTCATCTTGCTGGCCGGCTGAAGTTCGCCCGGTAGCGGTCCTGTTCGTGGCTCGACGGATCATCGGCGATCAACACAAACCCCGCATCCGCCTCGCCGAGATTTTCTTTCGGCAGGGTCACGAAGACCTTGAGCGCTGTTACCTTGTCCGGATCGGCGCTGATCTCGAAGCTCCGGCCATCGCCGGGCGCCTGACCGGCAATCCGCATGCGCGCAGCCGGCATGCCTTCGATCGTCAGCGTGATGGTCCGCGGCTCAGGGATCATGTTGAGGAGCTTGACGATGTAGCCGTTGCGAACCGAACCGTCCGACTCCAGGACATATTGCGGATTTCGATCGTGCAGGACGTTGAGCTCAAGCCGGTCGCGTGAAAGGAGCGCGTAAAGGAGGCCGATGCCGATCAGCGCCCATACCGCGCAATAGAAGAGAACGCGGGGCCGGAAGACAATGCGCCAATCGAATTGTCTCACCTTCTCCGTGAAGGCTCCGTCGGAGTCGCGCACCCGCCTCGGATCGACCGCCGCCGTGCCGTTATCGGTCGCAAGCGCCATGTTGGCGGCGTAATCGCTGAGCGTCGCGTAGGAGATCAGCCCCCGCTCCCGGCCGAGCTTGTCCATCACGCCGTCGCAGGCATCGATACACAGCGCGCAAGTGATGCATTCGAGCTGCTGGCCGTCGCGTATGTCGATACCCATAGGGCAGACCGCGACGCAGGCGTTGCAGTCGACGCAGTCGCCGACCACCTCCCCCGCCGCCGCTGCCTTCTTGGCATGGCGGGAGCGCGGCTCGCCGCGCCAGTCGTTATAGGTGACGACGAGCGAATTCTCGTCCAGCATCGCCGCCTGGATGCGCGGCCAGGGACACATGTAGGTGCAGACCTGCTCGCGCATCAGCCCGCCGAAGACGTAGGTCGTGGCCGTCAGGATCGCGACCGTCATGTAGGCGACGGGCGGCGCATCGAGCATGACAAAGCTTTTCAACAGGGATGGAGCATCGGCGAAATAGAAGATCCAGGCGCCTCCGGTCGTGAGACCGATAAGGAGCCAGATCGAATGTTTGGCGAAGCGATTGGCGAGCTTGTCCAGCGTCCAGGGACTGGCATCGAGCCGCATCCGGGCATTGCGATCGCCCTCGATGAAGCGTTCGACCGCCAGGAAGAGATCGACCCATACGGTCTGTGGGCAGGCATAGCCGCACCAGGCGCGCCCGACCGCCGACGTGACCAGAAAAAGCCCGAGACCCGCCATCACCAGAAGTCCGGCGACGAAGAAAAACTCCTGCGGCCAGATTTCGATGAAAAAGAAATAGAAGCGGCGAGCGGCGAGATCGACCAGCACGGCCTGGTCCGGCGCATGTGCACCGCGATCCCAGCGAACCCACGGCATCAGATAGTAGATACCGAGTGTTAGCAGCATTACCAGCCACTTGAACCTGCGAAAACGCCCCTCCACCCGCTTAGGGAAGATCTTGCGGCGCTTCTCATAGAGCGGGTTGCGCACTTGCGCGGCATTGACCGGCTCGGCATCGAGCCGCTCGACGCTGGCAGTTTCGGTATCGGGCTTGTGGAGCATATGGGAAAGTCCCGGCAAACGCGCTTCTCCAGTGACCTTGCCCGCTGCGCGCGCCGCATACCTTGATCTACGTCAAGTTTGTCGCCCTCGGTATCTCGCATGGCGAAAGACCATGCCCGATAAAAAGAAGCGTCCCTCCGGCCAGCCCGCCGAAGAGACGCTCAGTTACCCGCCCCCGCGAGCATATTGGCCGCCGCTGGAAGACGGCCGACCGCCTCGCACCCTTATTCACCACCCCCGAGCGAATGCACGAATACGGTGAGCTCCTTGACGGCGGTATCACCGAGGCGCTGACGCCAGCCAGGCATGGCGCCGTGCTTGGGCGCCCTCATCTGATCGATGATTGCCTGTTCGCCCTCGCCCTTCAGCCAGATTGCATCGGCGAGATCCGGCGCGCCGAGTTCGCGATTGCCCTTCGCATCCGCGCCGTGGCAAGAGGCGCAATTGTCGGCGAAAAGCTGCCTGCCCTGCTCGACGGTGGTGGGATTCGAAGGCGTTCCGGTGAGGCTCACGACATATGCCGCGGTCGCGCGAAGTTCTTCCGGCTTCAGCATGTCCGTGAAGGACGGCATCTCCGAGAAGCGTGTTTCCTCGTCGCTATTGTACCGGATGCCATGCGCAATCGTCTGGTAGATATCCTCGGGCTTGCCGCCCCACAGCCAGTCGTCATCGTTCAGGTTCGGAAAGCCCGCCCCGCCGGCAGCACCCGAACCGTGACATTGCGCGCAATTCACCTTGAAGGCGGAAGAGCCGGCCGAGACGGCGAACTGCCGCAATTGGGGATCGGCGATAATCTCCTCCAGCGAGCTCGAGGTGATCCGTTCCCTGTAATCCGCCTGCGCGGCCTGTGCGCCGGCAAGCTCCGCACGCATTTCGGCGCGGCTGGAAAAACCGAGCAGACCCTTGGTCGCATCCGTCAGCATCGGGATGGACGGATAGGCGATGGCGTAGCCGATCGCCCAGACGATGGTGGCATAGAAGCAGTAGACCCACCAGCGCGGCATAGGGTTGTTGAGTTCGCGGATACCGTCCCATTCATGGCCGGTGGTTTCGACCCCGCTGATCTCGTCGACATGCTTGTCCGCCATGGTCAATCCTCCTTGAGCGGGATGGTGGCGGCTTGTTCGGCGGCCTTTTTGGCGCCCGGCCGTAAAGTGAAAAGAACGACACCGAGGAAGAAGACCGTCATGGCGAGCAGCCCCCAGCTATCGGCGAAGTGGCGCATGGCCGTGTAGGTTTCCATGTGGCCCTCCTTCTCAGCGGTAGCCGGTCGTGTCGTCGTAGGTGGAGAAATCCACGAGCGTACCGAGCATCTGGAGATAGGCGATGAGCGCGTCCATCTCTGTCAGGCGCTTCGGATCCCCGTCGAAATCGCCGAACTTCGCCCTCGGGTAACGTGCTTCGACACCGGATGTATCGGCATCCGGATCGGCCTGTGCCTTGAGGTCCGACAGCGCGTTGTCGATCATCTCGTCTGTATAAGGCACGCCGACCGCCCGGTTCGCCTTCAGGTTCATGGCGACATTCTTCACCTCGAGCGGCGTTTCCTTGAGGAACGAGTAGCTCGGCATGATCGATTCCGGCACGACCGAGCGCGGATCGCTCATGTGCTGTACATGCCATTCGTTGGAGTAGCGGTCGCCGACCCTGGCGAGATCCGGCCCTGTGCGCTTCGAGCCCCATTGGAACGGATGGTCGTACATCGACTCCGCCRCCAGCGAGTAATGGCCGTAGCGCTCCACCTCGTCCCGGAACGGCCGGATCATCTGGCTATGGCAGACATAGCAACCCTCGCGGATATATATGTCGCGCCCGGCAAGCTCCAGCGGCGAGTAGGGCCGCATGCCTTCCACCTTCTCGATCGTGTTCTCGAGATAGAAGAGCGGCGCGATCTCGACGATGCCGCCAATGGAGACGACGACCAGCGAACCGACGAGAAGCAGAGTGGCGTTACGTTCGAGGATCGCGTGTTTATCAAGAATGGACATGGTCTGCCCTCCTTATTGCGCGGGCGCCGGCAGCGGCGCCGCACCCGGGATCGGGGCTTCGTCGCGAACGCGCCCGAGAATCGTCATCGTTACGTTGAAGGCCATGATGAGTGCGCCGCAGAGAAAAAGGGCACCGCCGGCGGCACGCATGACATGGTAGGGAAACAGCGCCGCCACCGATTCCGCAAAGGAATAGACCAGGAAGCCCTGCTCGTCGTATTCGCGCCACATCAGACCCTGCTGAATGCCGGCGACCCACATGGTTGCGGCATAGATCACGATGCCGAGAGTGGCCAGCCAGAAGTGCCAGTTGACCATCCGCAGGCTGTAGAGACGCTCCCTGCCCCAAAGCTTCGGCACGAGGAAATAGACGGCACCGAAGGTGATGAGCCCATYCCAGCCGAGCGCGCCGGAATGCACGTGGCCGATGGYCCAGTCGGTATAGTGGCTCAGCGAGTTGACGGTCTTGATCGACATCATCGGACCTTCGAAGGTCGCCATGCCGTAGAAGGCGACGGCCATGACCATCATGCGCACGACGGGATCGGTGCGGATCTTGTCCCATGCGCCCGAAAGGGTCATCAGGCCGTTGATCATGCCGCCCCAGGAGGGCATCCAGAGCATGATGGAGAACACCATGCCGAGGGTCTGCGCCCAATCCGGCAGGGCGGTGTAGTGCAGGTGGTGCGGGCCGGCCCAGATATACATGAAGAWCAGCGCCCAGAAGTGGATGATCGACAGCCGGTAGGAATAGACGGGTCGGTTCACCTGCTTGGGGATGAAGTAGTACATCATGGCCAGGAAGCCGGCGGTCAGGAAGAAGCCCACGGCATTGTGTCCGTACCACCACTGCGTCAGCGCATCCTGGACACCCGAAAAGGCCGAATAGCTTTTGGAACCCAGGAAAGAGACCGGCACCGCCAGATTGTTGACGATGTGCAGCATGGCGATAGTGACGATGAAGGCGAGATAGAACCAATTCGCCACGTAGATGTGCGGTTCCTTGCGCATGAGGATCGTGCCGAGGAAGGCGACGAGGTAGGCGACCCAGACGATCGTCAGCCAGAGATCGACATACCATTCCGGCTCGGCGTATTCGCGCGACTGGGTGATGCCGAGAAGATAGCCGGTGGCAGCCATGACGATGAAGAGCTGGTAGCCCCAGAAGACGAACCAGCCGAGATCGCCGCCGAAGAGACGCGCGCGGCTGGTGCGCTGCACGACATAGAACGAGGTCGCGATGAGCGCATTGCCGCCGAAAGCGAAGATCACTGCGGAGGTGTGCAGCGGCCGCAGGCGGCCGAAATTGAGCCATGGTTCCACATTGAGGTCGGGAAAGGCGAGCTGCAGGGCGACGACCACGCCCACAAGGAAACCGACCACGCCCCAGAACACCGTGGCGATGACACCGTATTTCACCACCTCGTCGAAATATTCCGACCGTTGGGCCGCGCGACCGGCGGCCGACGGCTGAAAATCGACACGGCGCATGAGCACGAGCGTGCTGGCGAGCAGCACGAAGAAAAGCACCCACATGTGAGCGGCAAATAGGCGGTCCTGGGCAAAGCCGGCTCCAACGAGCGCCAGGAAGGCGCCCACCGCAAGCACGACTATCTCGACTGTCTGTTTCATGGGTATGGTCCCAACGCTTCCCTGATCGCTGACCGGCACTGCACACATGCGGCCGAAGTCATTCAGGGATTGGCAGAACCGGGTTCCCGGCACCTTGATTTAGATCAAGATCGGAGGCGAACGGCCCCTATGAGGAAGGCGCTGACCTGCCATATGGCTGGCAGTCGACTTCGCGAAAGCCTTTGTCGCGGGTTTCTTGACATTTCTCAAAGAGCGGCACGCGCTACCCCTGTAGGATGGCATAGATCCCAGGACTAGAAGGACCTCACCCATGCAGCAGGATCTTCTCGCCAAATACGGCGAGGCACGCCTTCCACGCTACACGAGCTATCCGACCGCGCCACGCTTTTCGCCTGCCRTCGGCGCGGACACCTATGGCGACTGGCTTACCGCCGCACAGGAACGGAAGCCCGTTTCGCTCTATCTACACATCCCCTTCTGCCGGTCGATGTGCTGGTATTGCGGCTGTCATACGACGATCACCCGGCGGGACGGTCCGATCCTCGACTATCTCGAAACGCTTCGCGTGGAAACGGATCTGGTCGCGGCGGCGGCCGGAAAACGCCTGAGCGTCGATCATGTGCATTTCGGCGGCGGGACGCCAACGATCATCCGGCCCGAGGACTTTCAGCACCTGATGACGCATCTGCGTCATCGCTTCGATTTTACCGGGACGACCGAGATAGCAATCGAGATCGATCCGAGAACGCTCACGCCGGACATGGCGGCAATGCTTGGAGAAACCGGCGTGCGCCGCGCGAGCCTCGGCGTCCAGAGCTTCGATCCGGTCGTGCAGAAGGCAATCAACCGGGTTCAGGGCGAGGCACAGACGATGGCGGCCGTTTCCCGGCTACGGCGGGCGGGCATTGCCGGCATCAATTTCGATCTCATATACGGCCTGCCGCATCAGACGGTTGAGTCCTGCATCGAAACGGCCAAGACAGCGGTAGCCATGCGACCTGATCGCCTCGCCGTCTTCGGCTACGCTCATGTTCCTTCCTTCAAGAAGCACCAGAAACTGATCGACGAGACCTTGCTCGCAGATGCCGGGGACCGCATCGTGCAGGCGGAGGCGATCGCCGCGACCCTCATCGCCGCCGGATATCGGCAGATCGGCCTCGATCATTTCGCCCGTCCTGACGACAGCCTGGCCGTCGCGCAAAGTGCCGGGCGAGTGCATCGCAATTTCCAGGGCTATACCACCGATGCCTGCGAGACGCTGATCGGGCTCGGCGCGTCCGCGATAGGGCGGACGGCGGAGGGTTATGTGCAGAACGAGGTGCCGCACGGCCGCTATGCGCAGAAGATCGCCGACGGTCGCCTCGCCACCGCGAAGGGTTATCGGCTGACGGAAGAGGACCGCTTCCGGGCAGCGGTTATCGAGCGGCTGATGTGCGACTTTTGCGTCGATATCCCTGCCCTTGCCAGGGCGCACGGCTTCGATCCGGAGATGTTGCTCTACGGCAATGCCAAGCTCGCAATGCTTGAGAGCGACGGCATCCTCGAAAATGCCGACGGCGTCATACGGCTTCGCGAGGGAAAGCGCTTCCTCATTCGTGCCGCCGCAGCCGCCTTCGATGCCTATATCGAGCAATCGGGGCGGATGCACAGCAAGGCCGCGTGAAGGTCTGCTTTCAAAGCCAGGAACAGAGAGCCGGCATCTGCACATATGCCGGGCTTTCCTTCCCGTGATCGACCAGCATCTCGAAGACGGTGAAGCCGAAGCGTGGCGTCTCCCGATGGTCCTGCCGCTAGGGGATCGCTTCCGCGTGAATCTTACCAGACGTCCGGGCTTTGACGGAGCCGTTGGATCAAAATCGGGTACTGAGTTTCAGCTTTCCACTTCAATTGAAACGGAAAGGAAAAGCGGCGGGCAGCGACCGCAACAGGATCTAGAGGGACGAGTTGTTGGGCTCGTAAATCACATTGAAAGCACAGCGAACACTTCGAAATGAAAACTATCGTGCACGTCGGTTTCGTAGAGGACCATATGCTATGATGCTCCATTAACTATCGATACGGACCATGTATCGATAGTGAGGCGTACATATGGGTTGTACCAGGGCAAATCGCCTGATACTCTCGCCGCAACGGCAACAGCGGAGGCAATCATGCCGCAAACCAGCTACAAGATCAGCGAGGCCCGCAAGAATTTTGCGCAGGTGCTCGAACGGGCTCACCAAGGCGAGGAGATCGTCATCATGCGCGGCAATGAGATCTATGCTCGCATCGGCCCGGCCGACCTCGGCGGCAAGCGTCCCTTCGGTCTGCTGCGGCAGCGCGGCCTACCCGACGACCTGTTCGATGCGGTCGACGCCGAGCAGGCCGCCATTGACGCCGGCGACTGGAACGATGACGCCGGCATCTGGCGGGGCGCGCCGGCAGGCCGCGAGCCCCAGGCATGAAGCTGCTGCTCGACAGCCACGCCGTTTACTGGTGGACGATCGGCAGCGACCGGCYTTCGGCGACCGCCCGATCACTGATCGAGGATAAGGCGAACACCATTCTGGTCAGCGCCGTGTCCTTCTACGAACTGGATAACAAGATGCGGCTGAAGAAGCTCGACCTGAAACCGCAGGAATTGCGCGCGGCGGTGACCGCCAGCGGGCTGCAGACACTCGCCATCAGCGATCTGCATGCCGAACTGGCCGCCGCCTTCGAATGGGAGCACCGGGATCCGTGGGATCGGATTTTGGCAGCCCAAGCGCGGCTCGAGCATTGCACCTTCATCTCGACGGATGTGGTGTTCGATGCGGTCCTCCATGAGCGTGTCTGGTGAAGGGCGCTGCAAATGAGGATTTTAGTAGAGATAGCCGAGGCGGCGGAGCGGCTTGAGGAGTTGATCGAGTTCGCAGCTCGCGGCGACCAAATCATCATCTGTGGCGATGAGAGGCCGATAGCAACCTTGACCTTTATCGCAAAAAAGGCAGGAGCGATGGAGGAGTTCCTGAAACTCGCGGCTGAGGGCCGGGTCAGCGTACCGGCCGGCACCACCTCCGCACACGACGATCTTTACGACGAGCACGGCCTGCCGAAATGAGTGTCGTCGATCGCCGCGCCCAGGAGCTCGACACCATCGCTGCGGTCCTGCCGATCGAGCGGCGGGACGAACTAGCCGAGCTCCTCACCGACCAGGACATCGAGACGCTGCGCCATCTTGTCAATGAGGGCATGGGCGCCAATACATTGCGGGCGCTGACCTCCGACCTCGCCTATCTGCAGGCCTGGTGCCGGTTGGCGACCGGCAGCCCCCTCCCCTGGCCAGCGCCGGTGTCGCTGCTCCTGAAGTTCGTGGCTCATCATCTGTGGGATCCGGTCAAGCGGCAGGACGACCCGACGCATGGCATGCCGCCCGAGGTCGAGAGCAGCCTGCGATCGCAAGGCCTGTTGAAGGCCGCCGGGCCGCATGCGCCGTCCACGGTACGGCGCCGCCTCACCTCCTGGTCGATCCTCACCCGCTGGCGCGGCCTGGCCGGGTTCTTTTCCGAACCGGCCCTGAAAAGCGCGCTTCGGATGGCTGTGCGGGCCACCGGCCGGCCGCGGCAGCGCAAGAGCAAGGCGGCGGTCACCGGCGATGTGCTGGCGAGGCTGCTGGCCAGCTGCGCTGGTTCCGGTCTGGCCGAGATCCGCGATCGCGCGATCCTGCTGACCGCCTTCGCCTCCGGCGGCCGCCGCCGCTCGGAACTCGCCAATCTGCGGGTCGAAGATCTCGTCGACGAGGAACCGGTGCGGGCCGATCCGCAGGACGCGGCCTCCCCTGTCCTTCCCTGCCTTGCGATCCGGCTCGGCCGCACCAAGACGACTGTAGCCGAGGACAACGCGCAATCGCTGATCATCGGCCGCCCGGTCACTGCGCTGAAACAATGGCTGGGGGAGGCAAAGATCACCAGCGGGCCAGTGTTCCGGCCGATCGACCAATGGGGCAATGTCGATCACCGCCCCCTCACCCCGCAATCGATCAACCTGATCCTGAAATCCCGTTGCGCAAAAGCCGGGCTCGATCCGGTGAAGTTTTCCGCGCATGGTCTACGCTCCGGATATCTCACCGAAGCCGCCAATCGCGGCATCCCTCTTCAGGAGGCGATGCAGCAGTCGCAGCACAAATCGGTCGCGCAGGCTGCGTCCTATTATAACGAGCAAGACCGGAAGCGCGGCGAGGCAGCGCGGTTGATCGTGTGATTGGCCAGAACTCCAACCACAGCGAACGAAGTCGCTCTGAAGGGTGATATGATTCAGCAGCCTGAGCTAGCGTCATTGCACGACGGCGCGGCATCATCCTTAGCCAACGAATTTTCGGTTCGCCTCAAATGAGCTTGAGCTTTGTCGCCAATGCCGTCGCCTGCGCCTGCGTGTCGGCATTGAGCTTTTTGCGGGCGTTGTTCATATGGAAATTCACATTCGCGTAAGTCATGTTCTCGATCATCGCGATCTCTCTCATGGATTTGCCTTCGGAGGACCACTTCAGCATAAGCGCCTGCTTGGCAGTCATACGGATGCTCGGTTTTGCCGTGGGTTCCACTTCCGCTTGTTCAACCCGCGCGTGAAGCTGAGCGACGGCCGTCGCGGCTGTGACCGGGTCGATATCTCGCTTCAGCGAAAGAGATGGCTTGTTCGAGGCAATGGTCAGCATCGCCGTGCGTCGGAATGCAGTCGCCACCGGAATTGTGATGCCCGATCGGATGCCGAAACCGGCAGCATCCAAATAGAACTGCCGAACACGTCTTGATTTGGCCTTCCGCGTAATTTCCGAAGACCAAGTGAACGCCCTCATCGTCGACCTGGCGAATAAGACCACGGGATCAATCTCGACGAAGCTCTTGGAGAGATACCGATCCTGCCATTCGGGAGGATAGTTCGATACAGCGAATGTTCCGACCGGCTGAATATGGAGGTAGGCGTAATATTCGAAGCCCAGTTCCCCCGTGAGTTCGGTGAGCGCTTCGTTGAACATCTCCCGGGTGCGCGCGACCGTGGTAACATCGATTAGCTTCTGAAACCAAAACTTCACCTGTAATCCCCCTTTTGTTCTATCCCACCTCACTGTTGCCCGTCCCAAACAAGACCAGGACGTCTAGTCGGCGGCTCCTTTCAATGAGCGGCAGCGCCAACGGCCCTGCAGGGCTCGAGCCCCCGAATCTGACAGAACCATCAGGCATCGATTCTAGGAAACGTGCCGAGAACGCCAGGCTCATCTCTCCACCTCCCACTTCAACGACCTACTCTCCATGCGCTGATCGGCGGCGCTTCTTGCTGGTCCCTTCAGAATGCTCGCCGGCAAGCTTACGCGGTCGTGAAGCAGATGCGAGCGAACGAGCGATTTCCACAATCTCGTCGCGGTTCGCGGTGGGGTCTTCCTTGTTCCAGGCGAGTCCCATGCCGATCGTAAAATCCACTYCCTCCACGTCCCGAAGGAGAAACGATCGATGAGGCAGATCCTGCGTCCATTCGGGAACGAAACCGACGCCAATTCCGGCGGCAACGAGCGAAACCATAGAGAGGGTGTCATCGCAGCTGTAGGCGACGTGATCGACAAGGCCGTGTTTTCTAAACTGCTCGAAGAAATACTTTTCCGTATAAGATAGGTTTGAGCGGGAAAAGGAGATGATCCGCTCTCGTTTCAGATCGCTCATCGTAATTGTTTGCGCCGTCGCCAGCGGACTTTCAGTGGGCACTGCCAGAAGATAGCGTTCATTGGCGATGCTCTGCCAGCGCAGCGATCCGATGTTTTCGACCGGCCGGATGAAACCGAGATTGATGCGGCCCTTTTCCAGATCGCGGATGATCGCATCGGTGGAGCCGCTGCTGATGTGAATCTGGATATCCGGAAACCTCTTGCCTAGCTTGCTTAGAAAGAGCGGCAGGACACCGAAGGTTGCCGGGTATATGGTTCCGATCGTGATCCGGTCGACATTCTTGCCCGCAACGGCACGTACGACAGCGGAGCTGTTTTCGATCTCCTTGAGAACACGGATACACCGTTCGTAGAAAACTTCGCCGGCCTTGGTCAATTGAACGCGACGGGTGGAGCGGGTGAGAAGCTGCACGCCGAGCTGCTTTTCCAGCGTCTGGATCTGCACGCTGAGGGCGGGTTGCGCCATGGATAGCGTCGCCGCAGCGCGGCCGAAATGAAGTTCCTCGGCCAGCGCCGCAAAGCATCTCATCTGACGGACTTCCATTCTCTATCTCCATCTACCTAGGCCTTTCCGCCAGGTGCAGATCATCTATTAATCGCCACCTTGGATCAATATGTTATTTTTTGATAAACCAGAACCCATAAATTCCAATAGTAGACGGCGAATCGCCTTTGCCCTATCGATGGGATATGAAATCGAGCCTCGAACATCTGCCCGAGAAGAAGCAGCGCGAGCTTGCCCGCGTCGTCGAGATCATCCACGAGGAGTTTGCCGATACACTCGCGGGAAGCTCGGCCGCCTTCAAGACGCGTGGGCGGATCCTGAAGATCATTCTCTTCGGCTCCTATGCCCGCGGCACCTTTGTCGACGAGCCGCATACGATGAAAGGCTACCGCTCCGATTACGATATCCTGGTCATCGTCAGCTCCAAGAAACTGGCCGAGCCGCAGTACTGGGACAAAACAACCGACCGGCTGCTATGGGACAAGGGTGTCTCAACGCCGGTGGGGCTGATCGTGCATGGCGCCCGGGAGGTGAACAACTTCCTGGCCGACGGGCAATATTTCTTCGTCGACATCCTGCGCGAGGGCATCGTGCTCTACGAACTCGATGACCGGCCGCTGGCCGAACCAAAGCGGCTTTCTCCCGCCGATGCGCTCAGGGTGGCGAAGGAGCATTTCGAAAGGCAGAGCCAGAGTGCTGCTGAGTTTCGGCAGCTAGCTCAGTACGCCATTCAAAATGATTGGAGGAATAGGGCGGCTTTTCTCCTCCATCAGGCCGTCGAGACCGCCTATGCCTGCCTTCTTCTGACGCTCACCAATTACAGCCCGCCATCTCATAACCTCAAATTCCTGCGTGGTCTTGCCGAGGATCACGACCGCCGGCTCATCGAAGCTTGGCCGCGCGACCAGCACCGCTTCACCGCCTGGTACAACATCCTCAACGAGGCCTATGTGAAGGCCCGCTATTCGAAACACTTCGAGATCACCGAGGAAGCCCTCGCCTGGCTTCTCGAGCGGACGGAACATCTCCACCGCCTCGTCGAGACGATCTGTAAGGAGCAGTTGGTGGAATTGGAGCGAAAAGCGGGCGTGAGCTGACGTCTGCGGCGCATCTGACGACGATGCTATCGACAGTTCTCCTTCCTATCGCCCGTAATGCTGTTTTGCCTTTTATCTTAAATCGAGGCCTTAAAATCGTCTGTGCTCCGTTCGCGGCTTATTTATCCTGATGTGGCGCGGCGCTGCCTTTGGCACAAATCAGCACTAGCTATGGCACACCAAAACGAACTGTCTTCTTGACGGCAATTGATAGCTAAGCCAAATCCTCTCTGTCTGAAAGCGGCGGACGTGACAGCTACCACACGACCGATGCGGCCGGTCTCGTAATAGCGAGAGCGCATAACTATGAAGCATCGAAGAGGCATAGGACTAACCGCCGCCGCTCAGCGGCGATTTATCCGCCTAGAGTGTCCCGAGTTCGAATGGGAGACCTTCGCAAGTCTCCCACAATGGTTTGAGCTATACGCCGGCTGCACCTGCGAGGCCATGAGATACGTCGACCGCTACGAGCTGGCGAGACGCTGGGGAAAACTACCTATATCAGAAGCCTCACACCGCGCCTCTTCTGCACATGTTGCGAGAAGAAGGGCACAAGCGCATTCTGGCTCTATAAGGCTCCTCGGTGATCCCAAGGGTGTGAGAGAATGCATCAGGTCTGGCCATTGCCGAACCTGATGCCGACGCCTCAGAACCTGTAGCTCAATCCGAGATTTCCGCCCCAATTGCTGTCTATGTCCTTGCCGGCCGAGAAGTCGATATCGGCATGGACCTGGAGCTTGTCGCTGATCTGGTAGGCAAAGCCCGCGCCCACTTCGCCGCGCGTTCCGTCGAAGGCGTTGTTGAACTCGACGGTGTTGATCCTCAGCTTGTTGCTGTCGACGAATTCCTGCGCCACCGCGAAGCGGACATAGGGCTGGAAGACGCCGCCGTTCTCGAGCTTGTGGTTGATGCCGATCGTGGCGCCGATACGGCCCTGTACCGAGCCATAGGCATCGCCATGGGCGGTCATGCCGTTGTCGAGGCCATAGTCGAACGAGCCGACGCGCAACGCCGCAAGCTGGGCGAAGGGCTCCGCATACCAGCCGTTGCCGAGATCGTAGGTCTTGCCGACCTCGATCTGGCCGCCGATGCCGGTGGCGCTGTAATCGCCGCGCGCCGGGCTGCCGTCGCTCATCACCACGCGGGCGTCGTTGGAGAAGCGGTTCACCTTGAAGAGACCGTCGACATAGAGCCCGTCATTGCCAAGCCAGGTGGCGTAGATGCCGCCATAGCCGCTGTCGATATCGCCCCTGGAGCCGGCGTCGAACTTGACGGCGGAGTTCGAATAGCCGCCGAAGACGCCGAGGATCACCGGCAGGCCGCCGAGATTGACTTCGGTTTCCGCACCCACCTGCAGGCCCCAGAGCGACTGGTCGAATTCGACGCCGGCAGCACCGTTGCCGTTGAAATCGCGGCCATAGGTACGGCCCCAGATGCCGTTCTCGCCCTTGCCCATGCGGACATCGTCCATGCGGCTCCGCAGGGTTCCGGTCTCGCCGTACCAGACGTTGGCGGATGCCGCATGCAGGCCGATGACGGTCTTGGCGCTTTCGGATAGATCTCTCGGCGGATCGACGGGGTCAGGACCAGGACCAGGACCAGGGCCGGGACCAGGATCGGGATCGACAGGGCAATCAACGCCTGGCGTGCAGATCGGTGGAGTGTCGGGACCAATCAGCTTCCAATCGTCACCGACCTTGTAGAGGCGGTACTTGTAAACACCCAGGTCAACCGCTCTACCAAGAAGGCTGAAGCTCGCATTGCCCCCGTTAGTGTCAACGATCGTCAGTTCGTTATCGCTTGTCGGGTCAACACCGGAGTTCTTCACACGCAGCACGTGGTCACCCTGGGCGCCGTCGGTCTCGGTGACAACCAGTTTGTCGCCAACACCGCCGGCGATATCGGTTGCCATATCGAAAGTGCCATTGCCCGAAAGAGTGTCAACGGTCAGCGTGTTGAATGAAGAGCCCGATCCATCGCTGATCTCAACCCCACCGCCAGCCATGAAGAGATTGGTTACGCCRCCATCGGCGATCATCTTCCAACTGCCGCCAGAGTTCAGCGCCAGATTTTCGACGCCGGTAATCTGCCCTTCCAGACTTGCATTGTTTTGAAGGGTTATGTCGGCAGCACCGCCTCCTTCAACCGCGATGTTTCCTTCGAGTGCGGAGTTATCGACCGTGAAGTCAACAGTGCTGAACTGGTCGACTTCCAGAATGTTGCCATTGCCACCGATGAGCGTCGAGCCATTGGCAATAGCGATATCTACATCGGTCGGCAGAGCAGGGGTCCCACTGACCGAAATTGCCGCTCCATTTATTCCTGCGAGATGAGACCCGTCCACAGTCAGATGGCGGCCGTAGCTCGGATAGTCAGGGGTGTCGCCGTTGATAATCGAGATGCCTGCTACTTGGCCGGTTACGCGCGATCCGTAAAGCCTCACCGTTCCTGTATTAAGATTGATACCATTTGAAAGAGCACTGGTCGCCGTAACCGACGATCCATAAAGATTCAGCTCACTATTCCGCCTTACAAGAGCACCGCCAATGCCCCCAAGGAGTTCGCTACCATAGATGTCGGCTTTTTGCGGAAAAGCGATGCCGGGGTTATTATCGACATCGCTCATGACCAGCGCGTAATGTTCCGGGCTTACAAGGGTGGACTCAGTGACGAGCGCCGTGCTGCCGTTTCTTAGGTCCAATGCGGGCCTAGTACTCCCAGGTGCAGAGCTAACCGTCGCACCGTTAAGCCTGACGATAGAGTGAATACTTTGAATTCGCCCGGTTACAGCGCCTTCGGTTACGGTCAGCATTGATTGATTTCGCAGTGTCCAATCCTCGGCGGCATCGCCAGGGCGGACTGTGTGAACTGCGCCGTCCAACTCGCCTGCAAGCCCAATTTGACTGCTTGTTGCAATAAGCACGGACGTAAGTGCGGCCAGCTTTGTGCCGCGGCCACTGAAGGCATACATTCGATCTAACCCCATAATTTGGAAAGACGATGATTYGGTATGCTCACGCCAAGCATGAGCAGGGAAACATCATTCGTTGCGGAATGCAACTTTAKCGAACTGCTCTTTAAAGCCTCGCCCTTCCGATGTAACCCAAAATTAGTTCCAAAATGGAACTGATTGAATTTAAGGACACAACCGTGAGGAGGAGTTCTCARCAAAACTCGGGAATCGATATCAATCAATTCGGAAGCAAAAGCTTCCTTTCCGCCGCAAAGGTTCTCTGATCTCAGGGACATCTTTGATAGGAGGATGAAGCGGCCTTCGGAACTGGGCCAAGCGACCAGCGATGCAAGCAGACTCACCGCGACTGAACATTGCTTTCCCGTAATCGGCTTCTATTCCGAATAGGGCGGATCGAGATAGAGGAGCGTTTCTGATCCGTCTACCGATCAATGAACGCCGCCCAGTCGAGATTCTCGACGACCACCAACAAAGCCGCTCGTGCAAGTTCTCTAGCAACGGCGCAAGCTAGGTCAGGTTAAACTGAGCATTGAGGCCCCGCCTGCCGCCATTAGCACGACAACAATCCATGGGGGCATTTTCCAGACAACCAACAGGATGAAGCCTGTCAGAGCAAGCACGAAATCGTATGGATTGAGGACGGCGCTGGTCCAGACCGGACTGTAGAGAGCCGCCCCGAGGATTCCCACGACGGCTGCGTTAGCGCCGCGCATAGCCGCTTGGGCCATTGGTCGTTTCCGAAAACTGTCCCAAAAGGGCAGTGCTCCGATCAGCAACAGGAAGCCCGGCAGAAAGATCGCGACGAGGCAAWTGGCTGCGCCGAGAATGCCGTTCGGGTAAGGCCCCATGACGGCACCGAGATAGGCGGCGAACGTGAACAGTGGTCCCGGAACAGCCTGTGCGGCTCCATAGCCGGCCAGGAAGGCATCATTCGTCAGCCAGCCGGGATTGATCACCTCGGTCTGCAACAAGGGCAACACGACATGACCGCCGCCGAAGACCAGGGAACCCGAACGATAGAAGGAGTCGAACAGGTTGAGACCTTGGGATTCGACCAAGGAAGCAATAATCGGCAATCCCGCCAGCAGCAGGAAAAATGCCATTAGGCTCACCATTCCAATAATCGGAGAAATCCCGAAGGACAAATGCGCCGTCCCGCTGGCAGGACCGTTTCGGCACAGCACGAGGCCTGCGAGTGCGCCGGCCAAGATCGCCGCGACCTGCCCGATCGCACCGGCTGCAAACACGACAATAAGAACCGCGGCGAGTGCAATACTCGCCCGCTCCCGGTCGGGGGTGAGTGTCTTCGCCATCCCCCACACCGCCTGAGCCACGACTGCAACGGCCACGATCTTCAACCCATGCAAGAGGCCGGCGCCAATCGGGCCACCGAATGCGCTTGCCGCCATCGCAAAGACGACCAGCAGGATCGCAGATGGCAACGTGAACGCGACCCAGGCTGCAAGTGCTCCTAGCGGGCCGCCGCGTAGCAGGCCGAGCGCAAACCCGACCTGGCTTGAGGCGGGACCGGGAAGGAATTGGCACAGCGCCATAAGATCGGCGTAACCTACTTCATCGATCCACTTGCGACGGACCACAAGTTCATCACGAAAATAGCCAAGATGGGCGATCGGACCGCCGAAGGATGTCAGGCCAAGCTTCAGGAAGGCTAGAAAAACTTCGCCGGCTGTGCCCTGCGGATGACCGATTGCTTCTTCACGAACCGTTTCCGCCGACGACCTCACGAAACAGCTCCTTGGCCTTTTCCCTTGCCAACTCTAGAGCGGCAACGCCGTAGGGCGTGGCATTGTAGATTCTGCGATGTGTGCGGCCTACCCGTTCTGTTCGGGAGGTGAGATACCCCTTCTTCTCCATTGAGTGCAGCATCGGATACAGGGTCCCGGCGGAGACCCTGTATCCATGGTGCGCCAGTTCCTCGATCATCCAGAGACCGTGGAGATCCCCTTCGGCCGCGTGATGCAGGACGTGAAGTCGGATAAAGCCGGAAAGAAGGTCCTGGTGTTCCATTTATCACCATAAAATAAACCTCACTCTCGAAAAACGATATCGGGAACCGAGACTAGAGGCAAAGAGTTTGGCTTGCAACCGTCAAACGGATTGGCGGTTCATCGAAGCACGAACCATAGGAGAATACCGATGGTCAGTGAAGCCGATCGTGATCCGCGCCATCATACGCAAAAGATGCAGACACGCCTGCAGGAGACCATGGACCACCTGCGAGAAGACATCGAGAAGGTCGACGAGCCGCAACTGAAGGCCATGTTCGAAACCGCAGCCGAGGTGCTGGGCGGCTTGAAGAAGGCGTTCGGCGACTACGAGAAGAAGAACGAGGCGGCATGGCGATAATCCGCCTCGACAGCAGGAGTGCTGGCATGCATGAGCAATTACGCTAATGTACGGACCTGGCGAACCTGCTCAGCACCCTTTTGGACCGGTTGCCGCGGTCCATAGCCGTGGATGACCTTCTACATGCAATGGGTGATCGGGGAATTGTCGCCACCAGCTGTTCGGGTGTTACCGGCATCCTGATTTCGATAGCCACGCTTCTCTGTGGTCGGAACCCTGTCCATCTCCCGTTCGAAATTCGAAATGGCTTCCGAGATCCAGGGATCAACACTGTCGGTCGCAAAGTCGTCGTTCCGACGCTTCAACCGGCGCAGCAACCGTGTGGTTATCCAATTGTCAAATCCCACGCCTGGCTCCTATCTAAGCGAGGTCCGGGCGACCGTCCTCGTTCACTCGCCCAGACCTCCGCCGCAATGACGCGACATTCTCAAATTGACCATTTGCGAGATGAACATATCTTGAACGGCTTCACCACAAGCCCCGGCGCAGCAGGCGTCATCATAACGGCACCGCTCTGGTGGCAATTTCTCGTTGGTGTCTTCAATGGTTGCTATGGCTCGCCTGCCATCTGTAGAGCCTTCTGATGCCCAGACTGGAAAGGTGCATATCTAGCGAAGTCGGTTCGATGTTGCGTTGCAATATCGATGCATCATGGATAGCTTCAGCCCGCAGCCCCGTGAAGTCCGCCGTCATTATGTTGGGATATGATTTTGCAAAGGACGTCTGATGCTTGCTACCCCAAAATCGAAGTCGAAAGACCTTGAAGCAATCGCTCGTTCCGGTGGAACGTTCCGTCGTATCACAGCCCGCATACCGACTTACCTCGCCGATGTGCGCGAGAAGCCGACATGGCTGCCGATGTTTCTTCTGGCGCGAACCATGCCATTTCGGCGGGCCCATTGGCTCTTGGCCAAGCCGATCCCCGCAGTAAAAATAACCGCACCATCCATGTTTGGAACCTTGGACGGGCAAACGATCGCGGCAGAGTTGAAAAGAACGGGAATCTTTGTCGGCTTGACATTGCCAGACGACATTCACCGCGAGATTGCCCGCTTTGCAAAACAAACGCCCTGTTTCGGAAATTTCGAACGCAAGCTCGAGTTTCTCGCCGAGGAGCATGAAGAGGCCGAACGTCGGTTCGGCCGCTCCATCCTAAGCGGCCACCACTATGAAAGGGTCCTCGACTGTAAAGCAGCGGTTGCCGTACAAAATGACCCGCTCCTCTTGGAGGTGGCGAGGCATTATCTTGGAGGTGAGGCCAAGCTGATCACAACCCGGACCTGGTGGAGTTTTCCGACGAAGGCGGCTTCCGAGGCCGATCTCAGCCGCGCCTCGTTCAAATACCACTTCGACCTCGACGACTGGCGCATGCTGAAGTTCTTCTTCTATCTCTCCGATGTCGACGAGAATGCTGGTCCACACGTCTATGTCCGTGGCAGCCATCAGCGCCGACGGTTGAAACACCAATTGACGATGCTGGTTGGTCATCCAGCAGAGGAGATTTTGGACTACTATGGCGCAGACAGTGCCATGACGTTAACCGGTCCGGCCGGTACCGGCTTTGTCGAGGACCCTTTCGGTTTCCATATGGGGAGCCTGGCCAGGCAGACACCGCGGCTTATGATGGAAGTCGGATTTGGCGTATCAAAACCGTCGAAGCGACGCTACCATGGTGAACCGGTCATCCGATAAGCAAGAATTGGGATGCGCGTCGCCAGACCATGAAGCGCTCCCGGAACTGGAGTGCGATATCTTGCCATGGTTTTCAGAAACCCGACAGCACTGGTCAATTCCCAACCCAGCTTGTCCGTCTGACACGCGTTCTATGGTCGACGCGATTGTCGGCCATGGACGTGCCAAGCTCATTTATTGAGCACTCCGCCATGCAGGCGTTCCATTCCTCGTTTGGCTGGAGCGGCACATCATAGCGGGCGACAGGTCACTTTCGCTGGCCAGGTTAAAACCGGCACTTGGGCTGATCATCTTCATGATGGCCTGCCTTATCGCCTTACCGATTCCCTTCGGCAACATGCTGCCCGGTCTCGCACTCTTATCTTTACTCTGGGACGGCATAACGTGATGCATGGCGATCGGCGCAGGATTAAAGGTTGCGTTCTTTGCAGCCAGAGCCAGTGACGCCGTCCTTGCTGGAGGCCGGTCGCTGGTCACCGGATGGATGGGTATCGAACGCTCTTCCAATCAACCGAATGGCTAGGCGTCCTGCGCCTCGCCGATTTCTCTGACTTGATTCTGGAGGCTCATGCGATCTAACGAAGCAAACGGCAGATTGATGAAGATGTTAAGGCGACGTTCCAGGCCGGACAGCACCTGCATGAAGGCCTGCTTGCGTTCCCAGGTTTCACCCTCGACGAGAATCGGATCCGGGCAACGCCAATGTGATGTGATCGGCAGGCCCGGCCATTCCGGAAGTGCTTCGCCAGCGGCAGTGTCACTGAGCGTAAAGACGAAATCCAGTTCGGCGGCCCCGGCCTCAGCAAGCACCCCAAAATGGCGCGGCGTCAGTTCTTCTATAGGATAATCGGAACTCCGGAGCAGTTCCAGCACAGCCGGCTCGATCACCGGCGCAGGATCGACGGCCGCGCTGACCGCCTCGAAACGCCCCTTGCCGATTTTATTCAAAATGGCCTCCGCCATCACGCTGCGTGCGGAATTGCGACGTGACAGGAAGAGTACGCGGTAAGTCCCGTTCTGCATCGTAAGCCCCCTCGGATAACGATATCGGAAACCGATAAAGATATGTCGGGGTTTGATGACAGTTCTATGAAGCCCGCAATGCTTCTTTCAGCGCACAAGGCTTCAAGGGTTCAGACCTCCTCCTCCATTGCGATCTGCGAGACCTCTGCCGCCCCGTCGCTGGCCTTGGCTGGGGGAGAATTTTGACTTCACCTGCGGCGAGAAATCATTTAAGATTCAACCTGCTTGACATGGGTGGCGCCTGTGCTTCCGGACGACGCGATCTTCGCTGTGAGACCGTCCGGCCACATTTCCCGCGCCGGACTCTCGAAGGAGAGTCGCCATGTCGAAGCCATTGAAGAATGTCACGGAACCGCCAAACGAGGCGGGTGTGCAACATGACGTCGCGGTCGCGGCGGCCGTGGAACTCGCGATGGAGTTTTACGGCTGCGACGCGGTAACGGCCGCGGCAAAGCGTGCGGTCGAGGCCAGGGACCTCAACCGTGCGAGCCATTACCAATTCTGGCTGCATGTCTTCAAATCCCTGAAATCCCAGCCAAGCCTGATCAACGAAATCTGCCATTCAGGGCGATGAAGCCGCCCCCGGCAAAGCCTGGGCAGCCCGCAAAAGTCCAGGCTGCCCGGCTCATGCCTTCGGAGCCGGTCGACCAAGCCTGACGCTCATCGTTAGGCCGGCTGAAGCATAATGCGATTAATATCGTTTCCCTATCAATATTGCAAAATCAATATTGGAGATCGTGAGACTGGCCGGCGCAATGTCACCAAACCGACAACACCAACAAGGGGATCGTCATGAGGTTTTCTGCGCTGTGCGCAAGTGCGCTTGTAACAATGGGTTCGGCCGCGAGCGGTCATGCCGAAACGCTCATCGTCAACAGCTACGGCGGACCATACGAAACGATCATCCGCGAAAGGATCATCGAACCCTTTGAAGCCAAATTCGGCATCCACGTCCTCTATGACGCCGTCGGTTCGGCCTCCCAAGACTATGCCAAGATCAAGGCGACCAACGGAAGGCCCGGCTTCGATGTGGTCGTGATGACCGCCTCGCAGTCGCTCGAAGGATGCAAGGAGGGCTTGCTGGCGGAATTTTCACCAGAGGAGGTTCCCAATCTTGAGCATTTGTCGCCAGCGATCGCCGGCGTCGCTGGCCCCTGTGGCGCCGTTCACGAAGTGCAGTATCTCTCGCTTCTCTACCGGAAGGACAAGCTGCCGGAGCAGCTGGACTCCTGGAATTCGCTTCTCGACGATCGCCTCAAGGGCAAGATCATCCTGCCCACGTTCCAGAACGTCATGGCCGCCTACCTGATGGAGATCTTCTCAGTCGCCAATGGCGGCGATCTTCTCGACAATGTTGACCCCGGGTTTGCCGCGATGGCCAAACTCRCCGAACAGTCGATCGGTTTCGAGCAGTCCTCCTCCGTCATGGAGACGTATATCAAGGGCGGTGAAGTCTGGGCCATGCCCTTTTGGAACGGCCGTGCGCAGTTGCTCGTCGATAGCGGCCTGCCGGTCGACTATGTCCTGCCGCAGGAAGGCTCGATCCCACTGGTCGCAACCCTCAACGTGCCGAAACATGCCGCCRACAGGGATGCGGCCCTCAAGTTCGTCAACTTCTTTCTCGAGAAGGCCAGCCAGGAGGCATGGGTCACTGGCTACAAGGTCGGAAGCGCCCGAACCGACATTGATGTGCCCGCTGATATCCGCGCCAAGCAAATCACCACCGAGGCGGATATGAAAGCGCTCCTGCTGCCGGACCTCGCAGCAGTCGCATCCCGGCTTTCTGCCTGGGGTGAGCGCTGGGAACGTGATGTCGTCACGGCGGTCAAGTGAGATCGATCATGACTGACATCGCCCTATCGACCCCGAGAAAATCCCTTGCCATCCTCGTCCCCGTCAGGGGGGTTCTGCCACTGACGGCCCCCTCGCTCGTCCTCTTGCTCTTCTTCGCGATACCAATGGGCATGATGATCGGGATCAGCTTTCAAGGCCCCGCCGCGGACGGACCAACGCTTGCGAGCTACAGCCGCTTCTTCAGCAACGATTTGGTTCTTACCGGCCTGGTCCGTACGATCGTGATGTCTGGCCTCGTTGCGCTTTGCGTAACAGTGCTGGCCTATCCGCTGGCCTATTACCTGGCGCGCTCGACCTCGCGATGGCGAACGATTGTCTTCGCGCTGGCCATCGCACCGGAACTCGCAGGCGTCGTACTTCGAACTTATGGCTGGCTGATTATTCTTGAGGATCGTGGCTTCATCAATTCCGCGTTGATATGGATCGGATTGATCTCGGAACCCTTGCCACTGTCGAGGAACCTGTTTGGGGTGGTGGTCGGGCTGACCCACGTCATCCTTCCCTTTGGCGTCCTCTCGCTGCTGACCAGCATCCAGGGCATCAATCCCAATCTGGAGCGTTCGGCCCAGGTTCTCGGCGCCTCACGGCTTGCCGTCATAAGGCACATCATCCTGCCGCTGTCCGTGCCGGGGATCGTCAGCTCGCTCCTGATTGGCTTCACCATGGCCGCAAGCGCCTATGCAACCCCAGCCCTCCTTGGGGGCGCCGGTTTCAAGGTCATGGCCACAATGGTTTATGAGCAGGTGCTCTTCTATCTGGACTGGCCTTTCGCGGCGGTGATGGCGAACGTTCTGCTTATCCTGATGCTGGCTGCGGCCTTCCTCGGATCCAAGCTCGAGTCACGTCTTCATAGAAAACTTCACCTTTAACTGCGGGAGGCTCCTATGAACCGCTTGCTCACCTTCCTCTTCAGGATGTCGCTCGCCGCCATTCTTGCCTTCATCACGCTTCCGCTTGTCGTCGTCATTGCAGCTTCTTTCAGCCCCACGTCAGCCGTAACGTTCCAGCCGAGCCAATGGACGCTGCAATGGTATGAAGCGCTTTGGGACCGCCGATGGCTCGATCCGTTTCTACTCAGCGTCGAATTGGCAGCCATCGTGTCCGTGACAAGCGGATTGCTCGGGGTGCTTGGCGCCTACAGCGTCGCCTACGCGAAGTGTCCGGGGCACACCGCCATCATGTCGTTCCTCCTGTCGCCCATGTCGGTTCCGCAAATCGTCAAAGGCGTGGCGATCGTCCTGTTCCTGTCCTCCGTCGGCCTCTACGATCTGCTCGGGACACCAGGCCTCATCATGGCTCACATCATCCTGACCCTGCCCTATGTGGTGCGCATGGCGGCGACGGCGATGTTCAATTTCGACAAGCGGCTGGATCGGGCGGYGCGTATCCTGGGTGCCGGTGCCGCGGACCGGATCCGATATGTCCTCTTGCCGCTGATCCGCTCCGGCCTCTTTTCCGGAATGACCTTCGCCTTCATCATTTCTTTCAACAACATCCCACTTTCTGTCTTCCTGGTCAGGCCTGGACAGACGACGCTTCCCATCACCGTCATCAATCATCTCGAATACAGCCTGGATCCAGTGCTCGCGGCGGTGAACGTCGCGTCGCTTCTCTTCATCCTGGGCACCATCATCCTTTTCGAAAAGATCGGCGGATTTTCCGCCCATTTCCACGGAGGTAGCAAATGAACACAATCGATATCGAGCTCCACTCTGTGAGCAAACAGTTCGGTTCGAACAGGATCGTCCAGGATGTCAGCCTTGCGATTCCGAAGGGACAATTCGTCAGCATCTTAGGGCCCTCCGGATGCGGCAAGACCACGACCCTGAACATGATCGCCGGGTTCGAAGAGCCATCGAGCGGACAGATCCGCATCCGTGGTCGCGACCAGACGGGCATTCCRCCGGAAGCCCGAAAGATCGGGCTGGTCYTCCAGAATTACGCTCTTTTCCCGCATATGACGGTCGCACAGAATGTCGGGTTCGGCCTTAGAATGCAGGGCCGTCCGCGGGAGGAAGTCGCGGATGAAGTCACGCGCACCTTGAAAAGCGTTCATCTCGAAGGCTTCGAGAGCCGCTATCCAAAGGAGTTGTCTGGCGGCCAACAGCAGCGGGTCGCGGTGGCCCGCGCCATTGCACCCTCCCCCTCTGTACTGCTTCTCGATGAACCGCTCTCCAATCTCGACCTCAAGCTCCGAGAGGCAATGCGCGTTGAGTTGAAGGAGATCCAGGAAGCGCTTGGCATGACCTTCATCTACGTCACCCATGATCAGGAGGAGGCAATGGCGATGTCAGACCGGATCATCGTCATGCAAGGCGGTGTCGTGGCTCAGGAAGGAGCGCCGGCCGAGATCTACAACCGCCCGAAAACGTCTTTTGTGGCGGATTTCGTCGGCAAGTCCAACATCCTGCCGGTCTCCGCAGCCGGCGGATCCGATCAAAATCTGAAGCTGTACCTGGGCGCGGCAAAGATACCGATCACCGCTGCCCGGACACCGGACGTCACTCCCGACAGTGTGCGTTTCTGTTGCATCCGTCCGGAGGCGGTTAGGCTCGCCGATGCGGCGGGCGCCCTCGATGAACCGGTGAACCGGTTGACGGGCACCGTCCAGAAGGTCGTCAACCTTGGCGCCTATCTCGAAACGTGGATGCTTGTAGATGGCCAGATCACATTGAAGGCGATGATCCGCTCGACGCGCCTCGACAGGCTCTCGACGGGTTCCCGCGTAGACCTTGCCATCGCCCATTCCGCTGTCCAGCTGCTGGAGCAGTAGTGCTTATTCATTTCACATAKTTATCAATGAATGTGAATTGATATTGGAAACTCCATAAGGACCTCCACTAAGCTCAATGTGATCCCAAGCCGGGATCTACTACTAGGAGGCGAAAGATACCCATGAAAACGAAGGTCTCAGCAGTTCAAAACGGCAGCAATGTCTGCGCCGACATTGTCGGCTTCGATTTCTCCGACTACGACGCTGCGGATATTGCCGCAGTTCGATCCTATTGGCTGCAATACGGAGTCATCCGCTTTCGCACAGCCAATATCACAGACCAGCAGCAGGTCGATTTCTCCCGCCATTTCGGCGATTTCGTCATCCATCCCAAGCAATTGCAGGAAGGTGGACATCCCACCCATCGCGAGATCCTGGTGATCAGCAATGTGATGACGAACGGCAAGCCGAGCGGCGCGCTCGGCAACAGCGAGGCGACCTGGCACACGGACACATGGTTCTACGAGCGCCCGCCGGCTGGCGCCATTCTCAGAGCGATCGAGGTTCCTCCTTCCGGCGGCGACACCTATTTCCTGTCGACCTATCATGCCTACGAGACGCTCCCCGAAGAATTGCACAAGGCCGTTGAGGGGCGGCAAATCTTCTTCCAGAACGTCTACGACAAAACGGGGAAACTGCGCCTCGGGAAATCCGAACCGAGAAGTGCAGATTTCCGCGAATGGAACGGTGTCGTCCATCCGCTGGTCAGAACCCATAGCGAAACGGGCCGTAAAGCGCTCTATCTTGGTGGGACGCCGGAAGGCTCATGGATCGTCGGCATGCCGCTCGATGAGAGCAACGACCTGATAGCAAGGCTTTGGGATCACACCACCGGCACGCCTGATGTCTTCGTCCAGAAGTGGAACGTTGGCGACATCGTCATGTGGGACAACCGGTGCACGATGCACCGGCGCGACTCCTTCGATCCCAACACGATCCGGATCATGCACCGCACCACGACGTCCGGCGAACGTCCGGTTTGAGCCAAGATAACAGAGCAGATCGGAGCTTCCGTCGGATGACTGAGCCATACAGGATCAAAGAGCAGCCTGAAGCAATTCCAGAAGCGCTGCGAACCCTCCTGGAGGGTGTCGAGACTGCAACCATCGGCCATTTCGAATATTCCGGATTTGCCGGGGCAGACATTGCACCGGTATTTCCAAGCAAGGCGATCGGAACGGCGATCACCGTGGCCGCGCCTGGCCGCGATGGAGCCGTCATCTATAAGGCCATCGATCTGCTCCGCCCGGGAGATGTTCTCGTCATCTCCCGGGTCGACCGGGACGACATTGCCTGCGTCGGCGGCGGGGTCGTCGCGGCTACCCGAGCCCGTGGCGCCATGGCCATCATCGTTGATGGACCTTGCACCGATATCGAGGAAATTCGCGACAGCCAATTTCCAGTCTGGTGCTGCGGCGTCTCGTCCAAGACGACCAGCCGCCGACATCAGATCGGCGGCGCGATCAATGTCCCGATCGCCTGCGGTGGTGCGGCCGTTCTCCCTGGCTACGCGGTCCTGGCAGATACCGAGGGCGTCTTTGTCGCCGAGCCCTCCGATATGCACCGCATTGGCGAAATTGCCCTCAAGCGACAACAGCGGTCCCTCGCGCTCCGGCCTCATCTCGAGGCGGGGCATTCTATCTTTGAACTGGATCGGATCGTGCCATGAAGATTTCCCTCGTCCAGATGAACTCTCAGCCCGATCGCGACGGCAACTTGCGTGCGGCCGAGAGCCTGATGCTGCAGGCGGTCGCAAGGGACGCGCCCGATCTTATCGTTCTTCCGGAACATTTCGACTGGTCCGGAGGTACCCCCGCGGAGAAACGCGCCGCAGCTGATCATATGCCGGGCGGCGAGGCCTATTGCATGCTGCAGTCATTCGCCGCTCGACACAAGGTCTGGATCCATGGCGGCAGCCTGCTCGAAAGGACTGAG
This sequence comes from Rhizobium sp. LCM 4573, assembly GCF_001854865.1. Classification (GTDB taxonomy): domain Bacteria; phylum Pseudomonadota; class Alphaproteobacteria; order Rhizobiales; family Rhizobiaceae; genus Neorhizobium. The sequence goes on from NZ_MDDW01000026.1 coordinate 469,503, forward strand.
GAAAGTTCAAAGATCTACAATACGACGGTGGTCTTCGATCCAGAAGGCAACGAGGTCGGCCGCTACCGCAAGGTTCACCTGTTTGACATCGAGGCACCCGATGGCAAGATCTATCGGGAGTCGGAAACCGTGATGCCTGGAGAAGGCCTGTTTGTCTACGAAGCGCACGGTTTCAGGATCGGGTGTGCCATCTGTTATGATCTCCGCTTTTCCAGACTTTTTGACGCACTCGCAAACGCGGATGTTGATGTCATCATTCTGCCTGCGGCCTTCACGTTGCAGACCGGCAAGGACCATTGGGAGGTGCTCTGCCGTGCGCGTGCGATCGAGCATCAGGTCTATTTCGTCGCTTGCGGACAGTGGGGAAGCTATAGTGCAGCGGATGGAGACCGCCGTTTCACCTACGGCAACTCTCTTGTCTGCGATCCTTGGGGACAGGTCATAGCTCGAGCCGTCGATCAGGTCGGCATTGTTTCAACACACCTCGATCACGCTCGTGTGGCGGCCATCCGGCAGCTCATTCCTTCCGCTTTGCATAGGGTTTCTTTCAGCGATCTGGCACGCGAGCAACGAAGCTGCGGCACCGCAACCTGCAGCCAATGCGCATCATGCACCTCGCGCGCACAAGCCTCCGGGACTCCAATTTCTGTTTGTGACACGGCGGAAAGACAAGCCTGAGGTGGTCAGCACCGCGCGGCGGAATCGTCCACTCGTCTGTCAACGAGCGCAACAATCCGGCAACGGCTGTCGCGACGGTTCCTCTCAGCGAAGTCGTTCGCTTGGAGAAGACAAAAATGTATCCCAATCTTTCCTTTAATTCACCTGTTGAGGATGTGAGATTGCTTACCGTCGCATAACATCGGAAACTCCGCGGAGGACGGTGATGGAAAGCACGCCTATATATATTTCACTTGCTGAAATGAAGCGCCTCGGAGTCCAGCTCGAAGCAGATGCACTTCATAACGCCGCGAAGGAGGCTTGGTCCGATATCCGCTTGGGTCGGGCCCGTGGTCTGAAATCCGTCCTGTCCTTCCACGAAGCTGATCTGTGGAGCCAGCCACAATTCGAAGCTTATCGAAACGAGCTGCACGGCGAGCGGTTAGGGTGGAAACTCTCCGCGCTGTCCAGCGTCGGGGCTCGTTACGCGGCAGTCAAGGTCGTCGGAGCCAATGCGATAAATCGCCTAATGGGCCAGTCCCGTTCGACCTCGACGATTGTTCTGCTCGACGGCTTCACACTGCGCCCTCTTTGCGTGATGGACGGGACAGAGATCTCTGCGGCGAGAACCGCGACCTACGCCTCTGTGGTGCTCGAGCTCTTCTTTTCCAAGGCAGAAAATCTCTCGGTCTTCCTTTTCGGGGCGGGGCCGATTGCCGAGCAGATCATCAAGGTGCTCGGCCATTTCGGCTCCGGCATTATTTCGAACATTTATGTGCGCAGCCGGTCAGGTATTTCCGCACACCAGCTCGTCGAGAGACAAGGAAAAGCGCTTGGAATTCGGCTTGAAGCTGTCGCCGATAATAAGAAGCTTTGTGACTGTCGGCTCGTCATCACGGCTTCCAATGCCGATGCACCAGTCTTTGAGACGACAGAAATTTACCCGAATGCCATTGTCCTCCATCTCGGTGGAGACGAGACGTCGGCCTCCTACATCCAGAACGTTCTTCGATCGGGAATAGCTCTCTGTGACGACATTTCCATGGTGTCTCGGCGAAACTCACAAAGCCTGGCGCTTTACTTCTCGCGCATGGGGTCCACCTTGGAACAAGTCGGTCCGATGCTTGGTGTGTCCAACTTAGCAGACTTCCGTGATGCGAGCGCCGCATCGGAACGCCCGATCCTCATTACTTGCGTGGGCCTGCCGATGCTGGACCTCTACGTTGCCGCGCAGGTGTACGAAACCTGGTTTTTGCCGGATCCCCACACGGCATCATCCCCTCATTCGTCTAGCATGGCCTGAGCGCCAGCACAGGCGCTAAAGTTGCCTCGGAGGAGCGGATGTATGCCACCGAAGTCCTTGCAGAATATCTGACGAACTATCCTTCCGACTCCCTGCCGCCTGATCTCGGGGAACGTGCCGTCTGCTGCATTCTGGACGCAATCACCGCCGCCGTCGTCGGCCACGATATTGCGAGCGTGCGCGCAACCCGTAGGATCGCCCAGCACGAGTTTGGACCCAGCCGAGCACCGATCTGGTTTACGGGGGAAGAACTTGGTGTAACTGCTGCGGCATTTTGTAATGCTGCGTCAGCGTCTGCGCTCGATTTCGACGACGGTCACCGCGGTGCGCGCGGTCACCCCGGTGCTGCCGTAATACCCGTAGCCCTCTCCGTGGCCTCTGCGATCGATGCGTCCGCCGACGATCTGCTGACCGCAGTCGCTCTCGGATACGAGACTGGACTTCGCATTGCCGTCGCGCAGAATCCGGAAGCGATTAAGAGCCGACAATCGGGACGGTGGACCGGCTATGCTGCCGTCGCTACCGCCGGCCGCCTTTACAAACTCCAGCCGGCGGCACTTGCACACGCACTTGCAGTGGCCGGCGTTCTCGCACCGAACCAGGAGGCAAATGGGAGCTCCGGCTATGCCGACCTCACCGGGAACGACGTCAAGGAGGGTATTCCCTGGAGTATTGTTACAGGCCTGACGGCCTTGCGCCTCGCGGAGCTGGGATTTACCGGACCACAAGACTTGCTCGATCACGCGTCACACTTCAACTACCAGCGCATTGTCACGGATTTGGGTGCGCCAACTGAGATCTCGAGAGTCTATTTTAAGCTCTATTCGTGCTGCCGATACATTCACCCTGCGCTTGACGCCTTGGCAGCACTTTTGGGGGATGCTGACATCGGACCCGAGCAGATCGCGGCCATCGAAGTGCAGACGTTTCAATGGGCGCAGCGGCTCTCAAACAGCGTGTCTCCCAAGACCTTGACGGAGATCCAATACAGCCTGCCCTATTGCGTGACGATTGCCGTTCTTGACGGACCTGCTGCACTAGCACCAGTTGGACTTGCGCAACTCGGCAGACCCGATCTCTGCGAWTTCGCCCGGAAGGTTCATATCTCGGTCAACCGCGAGATTGACGGGCGGTTTCCGGCAGAGACGCTTGCAAAATTATGTCTGCAAACGACCGACGGCAGGTTGGTTACCTCGGAGGTGACTTCACCGCGCGGCGACAACGTGTGTCCTTTGGTCTGGTCAGATCTCGTTGAAAAATTCTGCAAGGCCACGCGAAACAAGCTTTCCTGGAACGCACAAAAACTCATTCTGCAGGCTCTTCAGGCGCTAAAAGCGGGGGACACTGCTCCCCTCTTCCGATGCCTACGGATGCGATTGATCAACTAAAGCGCTCCGCATTGTGCTGTGGCAATTGGAGCGCTCCATGGTGCCGACACGAGCCATCGCAGCTCCAGCCGCTCTTGCAGTGTCCGGTTCATCCGTTCGACACGATCTTTCTCTGGCTCGACGCTGCACAAGAAAGAAGGCTTTTCGTTCACCTGATATCGAAGCCGCTACGCCCGACCGGATCATTTTTCTACGCGCGGACCCGCTCAAGGATGAAAATAGTTCCGACCTGAGCCAGCTCATGCGAGTTCCTGCAGCTCGCGATCAACGCTTTAGTAAGTTTTTCCAATAATCCTTTAGCTAAAGCGCCGCGCTCCTTACAGGCTATAGACTGATATGTAAGACGTGAGATCAGATCAGGGGCTGCTGCATTTATGGAAATAATCAGCCTGCTTGCTGACGAAATGCATTTGTAGATCAGCTCTTGACCTGATAAAATTCGCTCCATTATCATGTTGTAGGCTGACAATGAAAAGCGATACTCGCAAAAAAGCGCGGGGGCGCCTCGACGAAAGACTTCGAGTGCTCCATCCAATTGACCGATTTCGTGCACCGCCGAAAGGGTGGATACGAGCGCTACGTGATGCGCTCGGCATGACAGGCGCGCAACTCGGTGCGCGAGTTGGAGTGCGACCGCAGACGATTGAATCAATCGAGAAATCGGAAGCAGCGGGAACAATCCAGCTCAATACCCTGCGTCGCGCCGCTGAGGCACTTGATTGCACGCTCGTCTATGCTCTCGTCCCAAACAATTCGCTTGAGGCTGCTGTCGATGCCCGGGCGCGCAAGATCGCAATACGGGAACTCCACCGCGTCGCGCATACGATGYGATTGGAGGCCCAAGGCACGGACAACGCGGATTTCGAATCTCGTGTCCAGGCCTACATCCGCAACAAGCTTTCTGAGCGTGATCTTTGGGACGAGGCATGACTGATCTCTTCCAAGAACCTGAAGATGCGACACCGCTAGAGCCGCAGGAGCGAGAGGGTCTGCTTCAGACATGGATCACTCACCGCCGCGACCTCAACGAAGCGGAAGAAGAAAACATCCTTGAGGGTGCCGCCTGGRCACGTGTCCGGCGGCGCTTGCCGCTCGAGCGGATCCTCAGTGAAGACTTCATGCGGACGCTTCATAGGCAAATGTTCGGTGACGTCTGGCGGTGGGCCGGCACGTTCCGCGCCACAGAGCGCAACATCGGCATTCGGGCTTATCGCATCGGAACTGAGCTCACGAGCTTGTTGGACGACGTTCGATACTGGATTGAGCACAAGACATTCCCGCCGGATGAGATCGCGATCAGATTCCATCACCGCCTCGTCGCCATCCACCCGTTCCCGAATGGAAACGGCCGCCACGCACGGCTAGCGGCGGACCTCCTGATCGAGCGTCTCGGCGGCGAGCCTTTCACTTGGGGCGGCGGGAGCCTGGCCAATGTTGGCGAATTGCGGGCACGCTACGTCGTGGCACTACGCGCCGCCGACAACCATGACATCGTTCCGCTCATTAAATTCGCCCGCGGTTGAGGACCAAGTCCAAGTTGGCGCCCTTCTCAATGCCCCGATTTGAAACCAATAGCGACCCACAGAATCTGAAAGCTCCTCTTCGGCCGATCAACACGACTCGCCCAATGATCGTAAAGCCACCGAAACAGAGGAACGACTGAACGGGTGCAGGCATGATCAGCGTTTGTACAAGCGAGAGTCCTGCCTTATGGTGCAGTTTCCCATCATGCTGACGTCTTCTCCACCATCCTCACAGATCCTTTTGACCAGCTACGGCAGAGCCCGGAGAAGGATCAAGGCGGATTACCTCCATGTCCCGAAGGGTGTCTCACGGATACCAGGGGGCGAGACGCACAGTCTCGGCATGCATTTTCGGCCCTCCGGTTATTGCTGACTGTTCATGCTGAGGAAGGCGGATGCGCTGGGCCCAGAAGCCGGGCGACATCGACATCATACCCGCAGGTGTGGGCGGCGTGTGGGAACACGATGCCGATTGCCGAATCCTGCGCCTTGTCGGTTCGTCGCCATCCGCCTTCTTGCCCTTTAAATGGTAATCAGCCGGTGCTGTGTCGACCGGGATATCCAGTCCTCGAACTGTTCGACCGTGGCCACAACGCGCTCCGGGCCGATCTGCCATTGAAACTGCGTCGCGACGRAATCCGGTTTTGTCGCCAAGATGCCCTCAAAACTCGGATCAAGTTCGGCAATGCACGGAACGCTGGCATCCACCTCCTCGAAGCCTTCCAGTACCGGGCCGATCCAGAGGGCAGAACCAACTACTTGTTCCCAAGACCAAGCAGATAGAAAACCTCCGCAGAGTTCTGGCCATCGGCAAACGCCCGCGACGGCGCCTTGTCAAAAGTAAGCGTCCGGCCGCAATTCTCGATCGACAACGGATACCGGGTCTTTTGGGCAGCGCCTGCCGGCGGATGCCAGAAGATTGCAACGGAAGCGGCAAACGCCCCAAAACGAGTCCCTCAGCGCTGTTCAAGACGAGGTCCTTTAGGTCAAAGCATGCATTTTGCGTCCAGACCTGCCCACGCCGCGTCCTCGGGACGAGATGCCGTTAGGACAAAGCGGCGGTAGAACCGCGTCCGCAACCTGTTCCTCAGGTCAGCGGTGMGGCGCTGCGCAACGGCAATCGGCAGGTGGGAAGGAAAATGGACATTGGAGAAGCCGGCGGCCTCGACGAGTGGTTTCAGACCTTCGGCAGTGAGCCCGTTACTGTACGGCAAGCGAGTCATGATATTCGCATGTTTCTCGCTCATGGCTCCGTCGTAGTAGGGATCATGTCCGATGAAGCACTCGATTGCACGGACCGCGAGGCTTGCAATCCGCCCGACGGGCGTCGGCTTCGTCCAGTCACCATCGAAGACAAGCAGCTTTCCTCCCGGTTTCAGCACGCGAAACCAGTCTGAGAGTGCCTGCTCCGGCTCCGTCAGCGTCCAGACGAGATGGCGGCAGACCACCGCATCGTAGGTCTGATCGGGTTCCATTGTCCGCTCAGCATCGGCCAGGATAAAGTGAACGCGCTCATCGCCGGCATGTTTGGCGCGCGCCACGCCGAGCATTGCCTCGGAAAAATCGAGCGCTGTGACATCATGGCCGAGTGAAAGCAGCACATTGGTCACCTCGCCAGTACCGCAAGCGAGTTCCAGCACCTTCTGCGGGGCCGGCCCGATCGCCTCGCGTACGGCAGACGCCCAGGCGTCCAGTTCCGGCCCCGGGGGGATGCGGTGGCCGAAGGCGAGGTCGAAGGTCGCCGAGCGCCGCGACCAATACTCCCGAATGTCTTCCTTCAGATCATGATTGCGCATATCCATCGGCTCAGGCTCCCATTAGGGATAGATTTCTTCGTTGTCCTTCCGGTGCGGGCCTCTGCGCCCGCCGCGTCAGGAAGCGGATGTGGCAGATGCCGCCATCATCCTGCTCGATCTCGACATCGACGCCGAATACCGTGCGGATACGTTCCTCCGTCAATACGTCGCGCGGCTCGCCGAGCGCCACGAGACGGCCCTCCTGCATCACCGCGATCCGGTCGCAGAACAGGGCGGCATGATTGAGATCGTGTAGAGCCGCAATAACGGTCAAGTTCTGCTGATGCACGAGATCGAGCAGGCTGATCTGGTGGCCTATATCGAGATGGTTGGTCGGCTCGTCGAGCAGCAGGATCTCCGGCTGTTGTGCCAGCGCACGGGCAATATGGAGCCGCTGCCGCTCGCCGCCGGACAGCGTATGCCAGGACCGCGCCGCCAGATGGCCCATATCGACGCTATCGAGCGCTCCATCGACAATCCGGTCGTCTTCGAGCGACCACGGCGACAGCGCGCCGAGATAGGGTGTACGGCCAAGTTCGACGGCTTGCCGTGCCGTGATGCGCTCGACGGTCTCCGACTGCTGCTCGACGAAGGCGAGGCGCTGCGCAACGGTGCGCCTACCAAGCGACGCAATCGGCGCGCCATCAAGCAGAACGGAGCCCGATTTCGGCGTCCGAATGCCGGCAAGCAGCGACATCAGGCTCGTCTTACCGGAACCATTGGGACCGATGATGCCGAGGAACTCGCCCGTCTCCACCGTCAGTGAGACGTCTGTGAGGATTTCGATCCCTCCGGCGGCCCAGGAAACGCTGGTGGCTGAAAGTGTCATGCGCGCGCCCTCTTTTGGCTGAGAATAAGAGCGAAAGCGGGAGCGCCGACGAGCGCGGTGATGACGCCGATAGGCAGAACCTGTCCGGGAATGAGCGTGCGCGACAGAATGTCGGCAACAATCATGAAGACGGCGCCAATCAGGGCTGAGGCAGGAAGCAGGACGCCGTGACGAACGCCGACGAGCATTCGCGCCGCGTGCGGAATGACGAGACCGACGAACCCGATCGATCCCACGATCGAGACCATGGCGGCCGTCATGATCGCGGCAGCGCCGACGAGGAGTAGATAGGTCCGGCGCACGGACACACCGAGAGAGGCTGCCGATGCGGAACCGAAAGTGAAGGCGTCGAGCGCGCGCGCATGAAGGAGGCAGATCACAAGGCCGGCCAGAGCGGCCGGAACGGCCAGCCAGGCATCCGGCCAGCGCACGCCGGAAAGATTGCCGAGCAGCCAGAACATGATCCCCCGCGCTTGCTCCGCCGTCGCCGCCTTCGTTACGATGAATGACGTGAGTGCATTGAAGAGCTGCGAGCCGGCGACGCCTGCTAGAATGATCGCCGCCGTGCCGCGCCCTGCCTTCACCGCCAGCAGACTGACCAGCATGAAGGCAATGAGCGCTCCGAAGAAGGCACCGAGCGGCATGGTCAACATCCCAGCGCCGAACCCGAGAATGGCAAAGCTGACAGCACCGGTCGAGGCTCCAGCAGAGATGCCCAAGATATAGGGATCGGCCAGCGGATTGCGCAGCAGCGATTGCAGCACGGCGCCGGAGAGCGCAAGCGCTGCGCCGCAGGACGCTGCTACCACGGCGCGACTCAGCCGGTAGCTCCAGATGATGCCCTCGTCGAGCGGATCCAGAGGATATCCGGCATCCCAGAGACGATTTGCAACCGTCTGTGCAACGGCCGAAAACGGGATCGCCGTTTCTCCGATCGCCGCACCAAACCAGAGCACGGTGAGGAGAACGACGAGCGCGGCGAAAGCCGCGCCCGTGCGTCCGATCGATGTGACTGCCCGGTTCACTGGGCGAGGCCGGCTTTAGCGATGCTGTCGGCTAGCCGTTCAATGCCCTCGATCGTGCGGATTGTCGGGTTCATGGCCTGTGCGTCCATGTCGAACACGTAGCCGTTGGCAACGGCCGGCATCAGGTTCGTCACGGGGTCCGTCTTGAGGAACTCGAGCTTCGCCTCAAGGCTGTCGAGCGGATAGCGCCGTCGCTCCATCGATCCGGCGACGATCATCGTCGGGTTCGCCTTGGCGATGGTTTCCCAGCCGACCGCCGGCCACTCGTCATCGGTCTTGATGATGTTCTCAATGCCGAGCGCCGACATGATGTATCCGGGCGCACCATTTTTGCCCGCGACATAAGGGTCGGCATCGGCAGCACTCGAGAACCAGAAGACGGCCGACAGCTTGCCCTCGGCTGACGAGACCTTGGCGCGGGCCGCTTCCTCACGCTTCTTCAAATCTGCAACGACTTCCTCACCCTTGTCCTGAACGTTGTAGATTTTCGCGAGTTCACGAACCTCCTGATAGACGAGATCCATGGTGAAGACCTGGCGGCGGACGCCATCGCTGGCGGCGGAATTCTCCTTGCCCACGCAATCGGACGGCGAGATGTATACCGGAATACCGAGCTCTTCGAACTGCTCCGGCTTGGCCACTACCCCTTCCGGACCAATCTGCCACTGGAACTGGACGGTAACGATGTCCGGTTTCTTCGCAAGGACGCTTTCGAAACTCGGATCGTTGTCTGCCAAGCGGTCAATCTTGGCATTGACGTCCTCATAGTCCTTCAACACTGGCCCGACCCATAGGGCGGTACCCACGACCTTGTCGGCCAGCCCTAAGAGGTAGAGAATCTCCGTGCTGCTCTGCCCCACCGAAACGGTCCGTGTCGGCGCCTTCTCAATGGTGATCTGGTGGCCGCAGTTTTCCAACGTCAGCGGATAATTGGTCTCGGTCGCCTTTGCGGCAGTGCAAAATGTACCGGTCACCATTGATGCGACAAGGAAACTCGCGCGCGACGGTGTCTTGAAAAACGATGTCATGATGTATCCCCGAATACGAATTGGAAGCCGCTTGAGCCGGCGGGATAACGACGGACGGTCAGGACGCTCGTTGGCTTGAGCGAGCGTCAGGTTTGGGGACAGGTAGGATCAGTCGGCGCTGGCAGACGCTGGTGAAATTCATTGCATACTCCGGTTCCGGGCATCCCCGCCCGTGACGATGGATCCATATGTGACGGCAGGTCTCCTGGCTCGCGGATATCTGCGTTCCATCTACCTTCCCGTGCTGTTGGCACAGTGGCATGGCGCTCCGCGCCACGAGGATGGACGGCAATCCGCTTACAGTTGCGGGGGCAGCCACGGCATTGGTCGCTTGCGGGTCGTCCGCACCGTGTTCCCTTTTATTCCCCTCACCTCTCGGGTCGGGGAACCGTCGCGATCAGATAAGTCGGTTCCGACGGCCGGGTCAAGAGCGGTAGTTTGACATATGCTGGAGGGGCGGGTCAGCCCTTTGGTAATTAAGCTCTGGCGATGTTCGCATATCCCTGCAAGCTCCCAACAGGCTGCTTACCTGCCCGCAGCTCACAATGGCGCCAGGCAGACGTCGCCCGGCGCCATTTTACGCGTCACATCAATGGGCCTTCATCTCGCCCACGATCTGCTCCGGCGTCAGCGAAGAAGGATAGTAGGTGGGCCAATTGGTGACTTCATTCAGYAGGGCAGCGCGATCATTGCCCCAGTAGAGATGGTAGTGATCAGTCTTTTCCGGAGCGATCTTGTGGTCGCTGAACTGGATAAACTGCGGCGCATCCGCATCGCCTTCGGTCTTCTTGAATATGAACCGGACGCCACGGTTTCCCTTCTTGTAGGTCAGGATTTCCTTGCCGTCATAGACGTAGCTGCCCTTTGTGGGATTGCCATTTTTGTAGAAGGTGACGACGTCTCCTTCGATGGTGATGCGCTCGACGTCAGTCTTATACCCTACTTCATATTCAGCACGGATCGCTTCAACACTGGATGTGCCTTTTTCGGCCTTGTGCTTCCAGACAGGATCAAGCGTGCCGTCCTGAAGGTACGGGTAAACTGACTGCCAATCACCAGCATAGTCGGATAGCGGACGATCTTTGACTTGGCTGTCTTCGAAATAGCCGGCATAGATCTTGGGGTCCCCGTGGCTGTGAGCGTGATCATGACCGTCGTGACCATGCCCTTCACCTTCGTGGATCTTGCCGCTGCCTCCGGCTACCGCGATGTTATACGGCTTGCCCTCAACCTCGATCGTGCCGACTTCCTTGAGTTCTGTCTTGGAGATGCGACGCACCAGTCCGGCATTCGGGTCGCTCACAACCACTTCGTCACCAGCCATTGCCATACGCGGACGCGGGTCGTTCCAGTGACCATCCATGGAATAGGGCTCGGTCACCTTGGCGGACTTCGACAGCTTGCCGTCGAGGACGTCGATTTGATGGAGTGAACCGTCTTCAGTGATGACGTAGCCGAAGCGAGGGTTGGCCGAATCGAGCACGAAATCAACCCGGCGGAACGGCAACTCGATATAGCGGAAGTTTGGCGCGTCGACCGGATCGACAATGACCAGACCCTTGGCCCCATAGTTGCCGAGGAAGACCTGCATGCTCTTGGCACCCAGCAATGTGCCAGTGGTCTCACCGCTCGGCAGGTCGGCAGGATAGGTGAGCATCTTCGTGACTGGGCCATCCTTACCCGCAGTCACGGTCAAAATGCCTTCCTTGCATCCTGCTGCGAGATAGGCGCCGGAGAAAGCTTCACCATGAATTCCGGTGCAGGTGGCAACATCACCGGCCGGTGTCCCGTCTTCCTTGACGGCTCGCAGACCGACGCGCGTAGGAGCCGCGTCGCCTTCAATCGGAGCATCGGAGGCAACGGTCGTCACCCATCCGTTACCGACCGGTGCTGCAAAGCCGTGATGAGCCCGTGCCTGCTTCAGGCGAATGGACTCGATTTTTCCGTGCGACAACTCATGCGCGTCAACGATCTCGGCGTAGCCGCCCTTGTCGAAGTTAATCACAACCTTGCCGTCATGGTCGATAACGTGGAACGGCCGAGGTCCGGTTAACGCCTCCTTGACGGCATTCGGGTCTTCAATTTCGATGTCTGAGTGGTCGCCGTGAGAATGCAGCGATATGCCGCTGTTGATGAAGTTGACGGCGTCGTCATCGGACTGGACTGATACGATGGCCGCGCCTTCGTTCACGCTGTAGAGCTTATTCTGGCCCTTGGTCTCAAACGTCCACCGGTTTTCCGACTTGTCGAGATCGAATGCCGTGACTTTCCCTGCTTCATGATCGCCAACGAACACGCGGTACAGTGTGATGTCATCACCCTCCTCGTCGGCGAACGCCGCGGGTCCGACCATGCTCGCCAACAAGGCAAGGGCTGATGCGCCCAAGATTAGTCGTTTCATATTTCTCTCTCCTTTATGATATTACATAACATTGCAGGGCAGCTTATGCCGGCTGATCTTTGGGCCTCAGCTTGGGTTGATGGCTGAGATGAGTGTCTTGACGTTGTGACGCATCATGTCGATGTAGCTCGGCGCTGGTCCGTCGACCGGAGACAAGGCATCCGAGTAACGGGTACCGCCAAGGCACAATCCGGCTTCTGCACCGACGACCGCCGTCAAGGATTCCTGATCGACGGCCCGAGAGGTGGTGAATGGCGGCATGGCCTTGATGGTCGAGCGTGAGATTGATGAATTCTAAGCAAATGTCGCTCATCGCGTCCTCGGAGATTGACAGCGTCTGCATATGTAACGTTATTACGTTCGTCAAACGAAAAGTAATGTAATAACGTATTCTGGCGATCTGACCGAGGACTGGCAGGGTGTCTACTAAAGAGCGCCGCAGCTCATTCAACCGCGAGGAAAAGCGATGTCACAGCAGGCCGAAGCCCACGCCGGTCGCCGTTCTTGCGAGATATCTTGGCGCTGGGAAAACGACGCTTCTCAACCCCATTCTCACCGAGCCGCATGGCAAAAAGTTCGCCGTGATCGTCAACGAGTTCGGCGAGGTTGGCATCGATAACGACTTCATCGTTGAGTCCGACGAGGACGTTTTTGAGATGAACAATGGTTGTATTTGCCGGTGCGCGGCGACCTTATCCGAATCATTGAAGGCTTGATGCGCCCAGGACCGATTCGACGGCATATTGATCGAAGCCACGGGCCCTGCCGATCCGGCTCCTGTGGCCCAAACCTTCCTTGTCGACGAGGACGTGCGCACTAAACCACGGCCGGATTCGATCATCACTGTTGTCGCCGCGACACATCTTCTCGGCGAGATCGACGACGCGCATGAGGCTCAGGAGCAGTTGGCATTCGCGGACACCATCATTCTCAACAAGTCGGATCTGGTCGCGGAGGGCGAGTTAACGGCCGTCGAGGACGCGCATCCGCCGCACCCGCGACGAGCCTGCAGTCAGGCAACGCCTTTGAAGCCAAGCTCTGCTGACGACCCGAAGCAAGCCATCGTCATCCCGAAATCCCATCGTCACTGCGTGCAGGAACCGCGGCATTGGCAACGCGTTGAGTGTCGGAAACAGAGGAGAAAGAAGATGCTCAAGGGTATCGTATTGTGGGCGATGGGCGTTCCTATCTTTGTGATCATCCTGCTTTACATGTTTGTCTTCTAGACAGGCCATCGTACCCGCTGATTGCGCCCCCAACAGACGCCGGCGCCATCATTACCCCCCGCAACTACCGCGCGGATACGTTCCCTATCCTCGGTGTGCTGACTTTGCTGGTGTAAGCCTGGGAAGGCGGATAGCGGCGATTATAGCTCCCATTATTGCGATCGCCACCACAGTTCCGATCCACGCCCCGTAAAAGCCCCAACCAAGAATCAAACCAGCAAAAGCAGGCGACACGATATCCGTTACTGCTACCAGGGCTTGCCCTGTACCCATAACAATTCCTTGCCGTTCAGAGGGGACGTGGACAGACAGAGCCGCGAGATAGGTGGGCTTCGCAAGAGCATCGCCTATGCTGACGCACATCACGGCAAAGGCCAGAATGGGGATTGCGCTCGCCATCCCAGCAGCCACGACGCCGGTAGCGATGAGACCAAAAATCAGGATGATCAGTTGGCGCTCAGACAAAGACCGGCCAAGCCACCCTAGGAGAAAAAGCTGAACGAGAATGTTAATCGCGCCGTCAGCCGCTATGAGATAGCTGAACTCCCGTGCTCCGAGAGGATGTCCATCCCAAACGAACCTGTCGGCAAGGAAATTCGGCAGCTGCGAGACWTACATTCCGTAAGCGAAGAAGTGGCACAGCATAATAATGAAAAGCACACGCATCACAGGTGAGCTTGTAATGGCGCGCAACGAGATTTTCTCTCTATCGACCTTTGCTGCGTCCCGTTCTACAGCCTTGGGTTCTCTCAGGCAGACGATAGTCACAAGGAGACCGGAAGCAGCCAGAGCCAAAGCCATATAAATCGGGGCGGTCAACGACGTTTCAGACAAAACACTCGAGATGCCTGCGCCGACAATTGCCCCGAGACCGAGACTGGCGCTTACGACGCCGATCGCCTGTCTTCGCGTCGACACCGAACTGTTGTCTGCTGCGTAGGCGGCTGCTGCCGAGAAGTTTCCAGCCGTCAGACCGAACAGAAAGCGAGCCAAAACAACGATAAAGATACTTTGCGCAAGAGCAAGGAGCAAAAGGCTGACCATGGCCACCGTCTGGCTCGCCATTAGAATCCGCTTGCGACCAAATCGGTCAGAAAGCTGGCCCAGCAAAGGCGATGCCGCGGACTGACTGAGCGCTTCAGTGGAAAGGACAAGGCCGAAGACGAATGGGCTGGCCCCCATCTCACGTAGGTAGAATGGCAGGACTGGCAGAACTGCCCCAACGCCAGCAGCATAGAGTGCCACAATAGCCGACAGCGGTAACATCAAGCGCAAGTCCAGCCTATCCTGCATCGTGACGTTGCTCCCAGAGCTCCTTTCGACGCTCATCAGACTATTCCTCGATACTGCTCAGGCCGACGCGATCCAGATAAATCTCCAGCTTCGCAGCATGGGTGGCGCAGAAGGTTGCACCCACATAGCCGTCCGGACGGACCAGCACGCATTCCCCCGGTTCCATTTCGTAGGCGCCGCGTATGTGTCCCCACTGGTCGATGACATCGCCTTGAGGACCAACGCAGTGAATGCGAAGCCCCGGACGTGGAGGGATGCCCCCAGGTCGTGCCCCGTGGACGAGCAGTGTCCAATGCGACCCCTGGAAAAGCTGGAACAGCCGCCCCGGCTGGCCCGCCGCACCTTTGAACGGGGCGTCCGGCGCACGATCTCCCGCACGGAGGCTCCCGCTGCGTGCGCTGATCTCACCGGAGAGAAGAGATCCTGTATAGCCAATATCGAGCTGGTGCACTTCGCGGCCGCGCCGCATCTCACCTTGTTTTTGCGCATTGAACAGACGACTGGACAGACCAAGTACCGCTTCTGCGACCGGTCGCCTCTCATCTTCGTAGCTGTCGAGCAGCCGATCCGGCGCACCATCAAGTACCGCGGCCAGCTTCCATCCTAGATTATAAGCATCCTGAACGCTGGTGTTCAGTCCTTGCCCACCCGTCGGCGGATGGACATGCGCGGCATCGCCAACAAGGAACACCCTGCCAACCCKGTACCGGTCRGCAAGCCGGGCATTCATCATATAGGCAGATACCCAGGTCACGGAGTGCACCTGAACATCGTCGCGGCCTGTCCGCTCGCTGATCATTCTTCCGAGCCCGTCTGCCGAGAGGTCGAATTCTCCCTCCAGCGGAATGGGCGCCTGAATCTGGAAAAGATCGGTTCCAGCAAGCGGGCAGACATGGACCATTCTTGCCATGTCCCCATGATTGAACTGATGCCAGGCGTCGCGGCCAAGCCCCGTCAGCACGACATCTGCCACCACCGCACGCGCGCCCAACGTCTTGCCCGGAAAATTGATATCCAACGCGCCACGCACGAAGCTTCGGCCTCCGTCCGCTCCGATAAGATAGCGAGTACGAACTGTCTTCTCGCCGTCTGGCCCAGCGATCAGCGCAACGACCCCTTCCTGGTTTTGTTCAAAGCTGCACAACCGAAACCCGAACGCGACCTGATGCCCGAGCTCACTCAACCTTTCTCGCAAAATCCTTTCCGTGAGAAACTGCGGGACCATCAGCGGAATGTGGTAGGGCTCTGCAGGCGTCGGGTCCGTCCCCTCTACCGGGTTCTTTTCCACATACGTGCCGTTGTCCAGATACTCGCGCAAAGGCGGATAGAGGCCCCCGGCGGCAACCACCTTGTCGAGGATTCCAATGTCCTCGAAAATCTCCTGTGTCCTAGGCTGTATCCCCTTCCCGCGCGAGCCGGGAAACGGTTCGGTCATCTTCTCGATCAGCCGGAAAGAGACACCGCGCCGCGCAAGCTCGATCCCTAGCGTCAGGCCAGCCGCTCCCGCGCCGCAGATGAGCACATCTGCCGCAAAATCATTTGTCATGTCGACCTCCTTGCGTGTATTATGCACATAATCGACAAACCGGAAGCCGTCAATGAAGAATGTGAAAAATACACATATCGAAAGTCACCAAATACGCGAACTCCATAATGCGCTGATCGATATCGTTACTCTGATGAACCGTCCCCAGCGCGACGAGCAGATGGTAAGAGAGGCCGGAATCGCGCTCGACCGGGCGCTGTTTCCGCTGCTGGTGGGAATCGAGCGACGTGGCCCGATCGGTATAGTTGAACTTGCTGAAGGAACGGGGCGCGATTACAGCACCGTCAGCCGTCAGGTAACCAAGCTGGAAAGTCTCGATTTAGTCGAGCGCAGGCAGAGTTCCACAGACAAACGGGTCAATGAGGTCGTCGTCACGACGAAGGGCAAGGCGATGACCGACAAGATCGACGCAGCGCGAGAGAGGCTCGCTCGCTCGGTCTTTAAATCTTGGGACCAGCACGACGTCGATGAACTCGTACGCCTCATGCGCAGGTTCGCCGATGCTGTGAACGACGAGCCGGAGGCCGTTTAGTCGTTGAACTGATAGACGGCCAGGGTAGCAACTTGCCACGAACAGACCGGCCGCTCATTGATAGTATTTTCCCAAAAGTTGACGGACTGCTCCTTGCTCCCGGCGCCGTGCTGCCAGTCGACAACGCGCCCCAATCCGGTCGGAGACACGGCTGCGGCCAATTTCACGCAAACGGATTTTCGACCCTGAAACGAGTTGCAGGCCGGCACCAACGGCAGCTATCGAGCGCGATGGTGTGGCGCTATCAGACCAGTCGGCCATTCCTGACGACGATGCGACCTGCAATCACGACATGCCTAACTCGGCTCAGATTAACTTGGTCGACAACGATCAGATCGGCACGCTTGCCTTCCTCAATCAGACCTCGGTCGCCAGCCATTTGAGGAAAGACGCGTGCGACATTCCCCGTTGCAAGCGCTACGGCCGCCGCAGCGGATAATTGCTTCTTTCTGACCATACGCTGGAGTGCCTCGAGAATTCCATCCCAGTGCCCGCCCGCAAAATCGGTTGAAATCGTATCAACACAGCCCCCTTCGATCAGTGCGTCCAGGTTGGCCGGATCATTGCGCCAGCACGTCTCGATGCAGTCCAAAGTTGAGACATCTATAACGGCCCCCTTTCTCCTCAGGTCCTGGGCAATCGCGACTGCCTCGTCCGGGAGGAAACTCGGGTGATTGCTGTGGCCGGCCACGAGGCACGCTTGCGGATGCTTCTCGACAGAAGCGATCAAACGTTTCGCAGAGGGCGCCGCGTTGTGGAAAATGGCGGGATAGCCGACCCGCTCGGCTTCGCGAGCGATTTCATCGAAGCCGGCAAGTGAGAGTCCAACCGATGGCATTACGGATCGCGTAATAATATCGCGAATACAATCCGCGCCGATGACGCCGGAAAGACCGCAATGCTCCAGTTCTTTCTCCAGCCTTAAGTCGGATACGCCGTCCGCCGGATCAAGAAAGCGACCAAGGACGGCGTTCTTCAAGCGCCGCGCGCCAGCCGGCGTCACCTCGAGCCCGAGCTCCCGATAGATCGCTTGCGGGATGAATCTGTATTCCTGCGCGCCGCCACCCAATGTCTGGCCGCCGCCTGCCTCCCCCAGTGCGACTGCGCCGGCAGCAAGCATTTCATCGATCGTCGCGCTCAGATGCCGCATCGACAGCCCTTTGCCGTCGACCACAAGCGCCGCTTGGATGTTGTTTGGAGTGTGCGCCGTGGAGACGCGGATATCCATGGCACAAGGCTCTGCCTCAGCAACCTGGACTTCGTCAGGCGTTGCCAATCCGCAAACGTTGAGAAGGGTCGTTGTCCCCTCAAGAAGATGACGGTTTCGGAAATAGGAAATATCATCGCCTTCAAATGGCTCAGAGCCGCTCGGCATGGACGGCCCCCGAATACATCCATGTGCATGTGCATTGATAATGCCGGGTATTACGGTGCCGCCGGCTGCATCGATGGTTTCTCGCGCCGCGATTTCAGTGCCTGCGGCAGCCTCTCCGGTGTCAACACCCGCGATCCGTCCTTGCCGGACGTAAACGGCCGATTGTTTATGAAAGGTCTTGCCATCCCCGGTGATGAGGCTGCCATTTCGGATGACGATATCCATCTTACCTGCTCCTTGCGGCAGATGCGGCTCTAACTGTTGGGTGGGTCGTCCGCGGCTGGAGGCGATTGCTCCTGTTTGGAGGCGTCCAGCATGTAGCCGGACGAACGCACTGTCCGGATCACATCAGCACCGTCGCCGACGTTTAGTGCCTTGCGCAATCGACCGATGTGGACATTAACCGTTTTTGGGTCGACGAAACGTTGCTCGGGCCATCCAGCCTCGATCAGTTGTGCGCGGCTGCACGTCTGCTCACGGTTCTCCATCAGGAACTGCAGCAGCCGGAATTGGATCGGCCCGAGTCTAATATTGATGCCAAAACGCTTGATGCTATGCCTGTTGATGTTCAGTTCAATGCCTGCGTAAGCGAGAATATATCTGTCGGCTGCCACTGATTCTGAGCCCAGCGGATACAAAATTTGGTCGCGTAGGAAGCCAAGCAATTTTGAAGGAGCGACCGGTCTCACAAAGTTCTCGTCAACGCCGGCCTTAAGCAGATCAATAAACCGGCTTTCGGCACCCGGTCCAATCAAGCCGATCGTGGTGATCCCAAATGTCCGTGGGTCCTGCTTGAGTTTTACACAAGCTACAGAAGTCCAATCTTCTCCAGATCGGCAATCAAGGAGGATCGCTCTGACATCGTTCTCGCTTGCGAGATGTATGGTCTCCTCGACCCCGGAACTGAGAATAATCCGATACCCCTCAGCTTCCAGGATGTGGACGAGCAGCAAATAATAATCTGCGTCGGTTGAGCCAATCAGGATCTCGGGCGGCGTTGAATTCAAAGACCTCTTCCCCCCTCTAACTCCTGTCTGTTTTGGTTCGATCCCAAGCGAGTTCTTGCGCCGTCTTCTGTGTTCCTACCCGATAGCGTTCGCTCGACCGGGTAGCGACGCCATTCCGCCTCGCCTCTCTGTCACACCAAGCAATTGGGTCGCGGCGGAGGAATCTGGTCCTAAAGCAGCGGCCCGAAGCCGATTAAAACTTCCGGCATCCGCAGGTAGAGTCCCGGCAACAGCCATAGTATTGCCAATAGGGCACGGCGTGCCGAGGCGCTGCATCGGCCACCCGGCGCGTTTCAAAATGCGCTCGAAACGCAGGTCCGTCGCTGTGACGATCTCGTGATAACCATTCGTCATCGACCACTCTATGATGCCCGCGAACATCATCAGCGTCGTCCTGTGGAGGAGCCCCCGTGATCTGCCCTCGCCCAGCGAGGTGTCGACACAAAAGCGCGAGCTTTCGACCATGCCGGAATGAGCGTCCAAATCGCACGTTGAGAGCAACTGCGGGAAGGTATTGGCGAGCATTGTCGGCCCGGTGGCTGGCAGAAGCCTCGCGCAACCCGCCACGGAGCGTGTGGCGGAGACGGCTAGGATATAGGTTGGATTGAATTGATCGTAGGCATCGACTTCACGACCATCCCTGATGTCTACGTCCCAACCCAGTCTGTTGCCAAAGACACAGGCACGCAGACGGTGCATCGAATCGATCAGGTCAGCGAATTCTTCGCGTGCCGCAGCCGGTACAGCCAATATCTCCATCACCAAGCCTCCCAGGAAATCTCGTTAGCAGGCTAATGGACACGAGTTTTGGCGCTCGGGCGACTAGTAGAGTTAATAGTCGAATTCTCGACTGAAGCGTGCAGGAGTGTCGCAATTATGAGTTGTTCGGCGCCGAGCGAACCGCTGCTGGACAACCCCGCGCTAGTGTGTTCGGCTCCCTTCGGCAGGGCATTCGGAGGCGCCAAAATAGAGGTGAACCAGCAGCAACGAGGCGCAGAGCCGGCCCCGGTTCCCAAAGTCGAGGCGGTGATGGGCGCGAATTGGAGGCGACGATTTCGATGCACAAGCACATCGCTGAAGCTTTCGTGCCGATCCCGCATCCGGACTCCTTCGCGGTGAAGGTCTGCACCCGTTACCGCAATTATTGCCGCTGTTTCGGCGCCACGGGCGCTGATGCTTTGCTCGACTTCGGCGACGCACGTGCGATCCTGAGACCGACGGATGAAGGGCTGCACTTTCGGGTCGAAGCGCAGAACCCCATCATCTTCTATGGCATCCGCACATTGTTGCAAGGAATTCTGGCCACCATCACGACAAATCGGGAAGCAGCCGTGGAATGGCGGCCCGCGGGCAACGTGCCCTTCAGCGCGATCCGAGAGCGTCTCATAAATCCGCAGAACTAGTCGAGAGAAAGATAGCCCGCTCGTATATTGTCGGTCTTTGGGCTGCAGACAGTCAGCGTCGAACATCGTGCCGGTCCCTTTCTTCAATACGCTCATCGGGTAACACCGCGGGCGCGATCGACGACGCGCCGCTGCCGCTCCGAAATGATCTCCTGGCTGCTCTGCAAGCGAACCGTCTGCTGCAAGACCTGCAGCCGATCCCGCATCGCCTCGAAAGCATGGCGCTGCGCCAGCGACACGCGATTGATGACCTCCTTCTCGCCGCGCAGCATGGCATTTCTGCCGAAGCGCTCATCGAGAGCGTGGCTAACTGCGGCGAACTCTCGAGCGATACGCGGATCGAGCGAACTCGCGGCGACGTCGAGCTTGCCGCCCTTCTTCTTGATTTCCGCAGCCAGCCGCTTGAGCGCTTCCTCGGCGGCTTGCGACAGACCGGGAATCGCAACCGCCATCCGCCGACGCTCTTCGGTGATATCTCTAGTTTCCGCGTCGAGGACACTGGCATAAGACTGGCCTAGAGAGCGGATGCGACTTGTCACGTCTGGCACTGCCTGCAATGCCTCTTTCCGCTCGCGTCCTGTGGCAATTAACTTGTCCATAATGCGGTCGGAACCGCGCAGAGCACCATAGGCGGCGGGATCGTCGCGGACCGCCGCCGCGATCCGCTCGACGGYAAACCCCTTGACGATCAGATCCTCGATTTTGCCGACTGCGTCCGCCGGATCGCGCCAGACGCGCGTTGCAGCTTCAACAAGGGCTGCGCGGTGGCGGCCGTGGTGAGGAGCGGCAAGCGTTCGCTCCCTCGCTTCATCCGCCACCGTCGCCTTGAATTCCATCACAGCGGCAAGCATCGGCAGCACGACCATCGTCTCCTTACCCAATTCGACACTGGCGCCGGCAACGATCTTCGACCCGTCTCGTCTCTCGACAAGATGCTGTTCCTCGGCAAAGCGCCTCACGGCGGCAAACAGGTGGCCGAGTTTCTCGCGACGTTCGGGGGTAATATCCTCCGGCATGCGTTCACTCATATTGCGCTCGGCAGTGGCGTCCGCCTTCACCGTGAAGGCGCTCCAGCCAAAGCGCGCGGTCAGCGCCTCGTTGACAGCCTTGACCTCCTGAACCAGCAAGCGGTCTTCGACGGCATAGGCAAAGGCCGTCCTGTAAGCATCGTCGCCGCCCTGCTTGCGCACGGCTTCGATCTCCACAAGGCGCGCCATCGCCGTTTTCGAAAGCGCGGGAATCGACAATGACATATGCGTGCGCCGCTGCTGCTCGCGCATAACAAAGCGCTTCGCCTGCCTGCGAAACTCGGTCGCATGAGCGCGCGCTAGAGGCAACAATTCCGACAGCGCAGCCGTGGCCGCGGTGCGTTCGTCGCGCGCGGCGCGGCCATCGACCATAAGAACAGATCCCCGCAGTCGGGCAAGCCGGTCTGGCGCAAGACCGAGATCCTCGGCGAGCTTGCGCGGCTCTATGGCGGAATCAGACGCCAGTGCGTTCAGCGCCGACAGTGCGCAATCCGGGTCGCGATAGATTTTCGCCAGCACCGGCCGTAGGATCGCCTCGCGCTCAATCCACCGCTCCGAGGAAAGGTGAGCAAGACGTGCATCCTCCTCGACACGGCGGGTGAACGCGATGGTGGGCGGGATCAGATATTTCCCACCCGATGCGATTCCGTTTGAGAGGGTTTTGGTTCGTTCCTCGTTATAGGAGACGCGCCGTTCCCGCTCGATCGCAAAGCCGAGCGCAACGCTCGCCCGCTCCCAGAGCTTGGCCACGAACTCCCGCTTCTTCCCAATCCACACCAGCCGCCGGGAAACATCCTCCTCTATTTTCGCTGCGGACGCGGCGAGCGTGTCGATACCGCGCCGCCGCGCGAAATCGCGGGCGCGCGCCTGATAGCCCTCCTCGCTTTCGAAGTCGAGCGTCGTCGTCTTGGCGCCGGATCGTCCAAGGCGCCCGACAAGCTCACTGAACACACCCGGCCGGTGGCTTTCCCGGTCGCTCCTCTCTTGGCRTGCAGTGGCAGTTTCGATCTGCTTGGCCGTCCAGACGTTACGATCGACCTCTCTTTCCTCGAAGTGCTTCCGGCCGGTTTTCTCGTCGACAGTACGAACCCGAACCTTGACCCTTTCCACGCCGTCCTTGCGAAGGGTGACCGTGTCGCCTTCGGAGACGCCACCCTCTTCGAGCGCCTTAGGCAGGCTTACGCCCCAAAGCCGATGGACGGTTCCGTCATCCGTCTTCACGTCGGCATAGGGGCTCTTGTCTGCATCCTCGTTATCGGGCCGGAACTTGGCTTGTCCTACTTCCACAAGCTCTCCGGTGACGCCGGCGGCATGATCGACGCGCGGCTTGCGCCCCCATTTCCACCTCGGCTCAAAATCCTCCTTTGCTGCATAAAGATCGGCACGGTCGCGATGACGGGTCATTGCCACATAGGTCAGATGCTGGTCCATCATGCCGGTGGCAAGCACGAAAGTCCGGTCGACGGTCGAGCCTTGGGACTTGTGGATGGTCGCGGCATAGCCATGATCGATATTGCGATAACTATCCTCGCTGATGACAACGTCGCGGCCATTGTCGAGGCGCACCGTCAACAGCGCTTCACCGTGTTTGTCGCCGGTGGAAAAAACCGTTCCGAGCATGCCGTTCTTTACATTTTGCGGGCCAAGACGCTGTGCGCGCGGCTCCACGAAACGAGCATTCTCTAGGAAGATGATGCGGTCGCTGACGGCAAATTCCCTTGCCCCTCGGGCGGTCGCGAAGATGCGGCTATTGCTGAGCGCACCCTCGTCGGCCACCACTTGGCGTAACGCATCGTTCAGCCGTTTGACGTCTCTGTTGGTATGGGCGAGTACAAGTAGTTCGTCACCCCGAAGCCGAGGCGTTTGCTCATCAGCGATGGATTTCTGAAGCAAGTCACGGCGGGCATCCGACCAATCGGCAACGATGCGGTCGATGATTTCGGCCCGGGTCTCGGTCTCGACAATGCGGCCCTGCTGCGCATAGGCATCGAGGCCCCCGTCAACCTTTCCGCGGGCGAGGAGACGGGATGCATCACGCGCCCACTCATCGCGCTGGCGGCGCACGCCGGCAAGTTCCGCAAACCCGATCCGTTCAGTGATTGCCCTGAACGCCGCGCCGGCCTGGATCGGCTGCAACTGCATCGCGTCGCCGACCAAAACGGCTTTTGCGCCGGCGTCCTCGACGGCTTTGAGGACGCGCGCCATCTGCGGTGAAGAGACCATCCCGGCCTCGTCGACAACAAGCACATCCCCTCGCTGGAGCGTCTCGCGCCCATTTGCCCAGGCCAATTCCCACGATGCCAACGTTCGCGACGTGATGCCGGAACTGTCCTCCAGCCCTTCCGCTGCCTTGCCTGCTAGGGCTGCGCCGATCACCCGTCGGCCGTCGCTTTCCCAGGCAATGCGGGCTGCGGCCAGCAACGTTGACTTGCCGGCGCCGGCCAGACCAACCACAGCGGCAATGCCGTTGTCACGCGTGACATGACGAACCGCATCGGCCTGCTCTGGATCGAGCCGGAATGGCTTTTCCGGATCAGCCGTCTCGACACTTTGGATGGCTGCGGCGACTTTGGCGCAAGAGACGCCAAAGCCTTTGCGCTCCGACAGTGTCTCAGCCAATCGCGCCATGTCGTATTCGATGCGCAGGATCTCCCGCGTGGTAAAGACCGCCGGCTCCTTCGCCCTGCCGGTCTCACCATCGATCTCCTGCGGCTTCAGCAGTACCAGATCGTCTGCCGCCATTAGCCGTGCTCTTACGTTGGCGAAATCGAGGGGATCGTCGATATAGCGATGTATCGCCTTGGCGATATCCCTTTCGTCGAAAGTAGAGCGTTCATTGCCGAGCTGCTTCAGCAGAAGCTTAGGCTCGGCGATCAGCCGGTCCGCCATTTCCTGCCGGCGGGCAAGGTCGGCCGGTGCGAAATACATCTCGACGCCCTTGCGCGCGAGCGCCGCCTTTTCTGGCCCAAGATGTTTCTGTACAATGCCGTCGAGTCCCTGCTCGACATAGGAGCGGCCATCGAGTTGGATGTCATGTCCGGCACGCGCCAGATGCCGGTTGGCGGTTTCCGCCCAGGCGATCTTCCATGCCTTCATAGTTTCCTTGTCGCCGGCCCAAAGCTTGTAGACGATCTTGYCGTTCGGCCTGTCCGGCGTGACGACACGCAGCGGCTCGCCGTCTTCGCCAAGCACCGGAACCTTCTTCGGCCCGAAGCCCTCCTCCGTCATGGGCCTCAGTGTAGTCATCAAATGGATGTGCGGATTGCCGTCCTTGTCGTGAAACACCCAGTCAGCGACCATGCCTTTGGACGTGAAATTGTCCCGGACGAACTCGTGCATCAACGCAATGTTCTCCGCCCGTGTCAGCTCTTCCGGCAAAGCGATGATCAGCTCCCGGGCAAGCTGCGCGTCTGCCCGCGTCTCAAAGGCATCAACCGCGTTCCAGAATGCCTCACTCGACTTGGCGACCGGTTGCCCGTCTATCGCCGCCCGCAACCAAGCGGGAATATCGTCCGGCAGCGCCAGTTCCTCATGCACGAGTTCGGAGGCGCCACCGCGGTAGCTGAACGAGGTTCCGGCCTGCTCGTCCATCATCTGAGCTCGATGGCGGTAGGCGGCGGCGGAGACGATACTTCGCCCCGCTCCCCTGCTGATCACCTGCGCTCTGACGAACATGATCGCCACGATCGTCTCCAGACATCTCCGAGCACGTCGCGACAGCGACGTATATTGCGCCCTCAAGCCGATCGGACCGAAGGGCAGATGCCGCTTCTCCGGAAGCCGGCAATCGGCCGGAATTTCGGCTGCAACGTTTGCGGAATAACGCAACTTAACCTATTTTACTATCAGAAATACGATAGTATAATCACCATAGCTCAGATTGCTCCGATAGAGAAAGGACGCCGGAATGGCCATAAAGTCATCGATCACCGACATCGACGCCCAAATCGAGAAGCTGCGTGAGCGCAGACGTTCGATGATCGCAAAGTCCGCCGAGCGCTTTGCGCGAGCGGCAACGAAATCGGGATTGGCGGAAATGGAAATCGCTGACGAGGAGGTCGATCGCATCGTCGAGGAGATCGCCGCGCGATTTCGGAAAGGGGAGAAAAAGGAAACTGCTGGCGCAACTGCTTCCCCGCGTCGACCAGCAGTTGGCGAGACTGGAACGCCGACGGAGGTTTCTCATGACAGCTGATCGCAAGCACCGAACCCGCGAGAAAATCCTGCTCGGCGGCATCGTCGTCAGGGCCGGTCTTTCAAAGGCCGACCGAGCATTTTTGCTTGGCGGTTTTCTCGAACTAGCAAAGATCACCCCGAGCTCATCGGAATATCGGCGCATGCGCGAAATTGGCGAGGAGGCGTTCAAGACGCGCACGGTCGATGGCGAATCCCGACGCATCGGAGGCAATTGAATGAGTTGGCCAGCAAAACCGCATCCAACGCTAGTGGTCATTCTGGTGCCCGTCGCTGTGACTGCTTTTGCCGCCTATGTGGTCGACTGCCGCTGGCCGGAGCTCGCCGCCGGCCTGTCGGGCGAGACTGCGTATTGGTTCCTGCGGGCATCGCCGGTGCCGGCGCTTTTGTGCGGACCGCTCACCGGCCTGTTGGCCGTTTGGGCGTTGCCATTGCACCGGCGAAGGCCGGTTGCGATGATGAGCCTCGCATGCTTTTTGACCGTCTCCGGTTTCTACGCGTTACGTGAATTCGGCCGGCTATCCCCGTTCGTGGAAAGCGGCGTGCTGTCATGGGACCGGGCTTTGTCCTATCTCGATATGGTCGCTGTCGTCGGCGGGGTCATCGGCTTTATGGCCGTAGCTGTCTCCGCGCGCATTTCCACCGTCGTGCCCGAACCGGTAAAGCGCGCCAAGCGCGGAACCTTTGGAGACGCGGACTGGCTGCCGATGTCGGCGGCGGGAAAACTGTTTCCGCCGGACGGCGAAATCGTGGTCGGCGAGCGCTACCGCGTCGACAAGAACATCGTCCATGAGCTGCCGTTCGATCCGAACGATCCGGATACATGGGGGAAAGGCGGCAAAGTCCCGTTACTGACGTACAGGCAGGACTTCGATTCCACCCATATGCTCTTCTTCGCTGGGTCGGGCGGGTACAAGACCACAAGCAATGTGGTGCCGACGGCGCTGCGTTATACTGGTCCGCTCGTCTGCCTCGATCCCTCGACCGAGGTCGCGCCGATGGTGGTCGAGCACCGAACCAAGGTGCTCGACCGCGAGGTTATGGTGCTCGATCCGACAAACCCCGTCATGGGCTTCAATGTGCTCGACGGGATCGCGACCTCGGCTAGACAAGAGGAGGACATTGTCAGCATCGCCCACAYGCTGTTATCCGAAAGTGCGCGCTTCGAATCCTCGACCGGATCCTACTTTCAGAACCAGGCGCACAATCTGCTGACTGGGCTGCTCGCGCATGTGATGCTCTCACCGGAATATGAGGAACGGCGGACCTTACGCAGTCTTCGACAGATCGTCTCGGAACCTGAGCCGTCCGTGCTCGCTATGTTGCGCGATATTCGGGAACACTCCCAATCAGCCTTCATCCGCGAAACRCTCGGTGTCTTCACAAACATGACGGAACAGACCTTCAGCGGAGTGTATTCGACTGCTTCCAAAGACACGCAGTGGCTGTCGCTCGACAGCTATTCCGCGCTCGTCTGCGGCAACGCGTTCAGGTCGAGCGACATCGTTTCGGGTAGGAAGGACGTTTTCCTCAATTTCCCGGCATCTATCCTGCGCTCCTATCCAGGCATCGGCCGCGTAATCATCGGCTCGCTGATCAACGCTATGGTGCAGGCCGATGGCGGCTACGGGCGTAGGGCGCTGTTCATGTTGGATGAGGTCGATCTGCTCGGCTATATGYGGGTGCTGGAGGAGGCACGCGATCGCGGCCGCAAGTACGGCATCTCCATGATGCTGATGTACCAGTCAGTGGGCCAGTTGGAACGGCATTTCGGGAAGGATGGCGCAACGTCGTGGATCGATGGTTGCGCCTTCGCAAGCTTTGCCGCGATCAAGGCGCTCGACACGGCGCGCTATGTTTCGGCGCAATGCGGTGAGATGACGGTGGAGGTAAAGGGACGTTCCCGCAATATCGGCTGGGACACGAAGAACAGCACATCGCGCAAATCGGAGAGCATCAATTTTCAGCGCCGGCCGCTGATCATGCCCCACGAAATCACCCAGTCAATGCGAAAGGACGAGCAGATCATCATCGTCCAAGGCCACATTCCGATCCGCTGCGGGCGCGCGATCTACTTCCGACGGAAGGAGATGAATGCGACGACCAAGCCGAACCGCTTCGTCAAAGCGGTGCAGTAGCGACAAGACTATTGCGAAACCCAAGCTCAGCGAAACCGACTGATCTCCGTGGCAGACGTGCGGCGACTGATAAATTCGCGCAGCAGCGGTAGGAAGAAGGCCTTGCTGAAGCGGCCGGTTGGCGGCTCAGGCTCTAGATAGAACGAATTTCCGACAATGTCGGTATTGAACTCATCGAAGAGGATCCAAAGCCTGCGATCGGTATCGAGTCCGGCGCGGAGCTTTTCAATCGCCGGAACTTCCACGGCGAACCGCGACGCCTCTGGCTGCTTGGTGGTGATGGGGAAGAAGAGAACCAATCACCGTCTGGCCGCGGCATTCTCACACCGACGGCGACCGGCCGCTCCTTGCGTCCTTCCGTCTCTCCACGTCCGGCTTCCCGTGCCCAAAGGTAGGGATAGCGTATGACACTTGCGGTCTGAATCAGTTCGTAGCTCATGATCGGTCCGCCTCGTCCTCGCCGGCATAGGCATCGACGGCGTTTTCAAACTCAGCAAACAGTTCATCAGGCATCATTTCGATAGTCCCAACGGTGCGCCGATCCGACTGCTTCATCAGCCGCTGGTAAAATCGTTGCTGTTCTTGCTGCTCTTAAAGCGGCGCGAGCCCTCATGGCAGACCGGCTCTCGCCTACTGCGGCAAAGCAGGAGGAGCAAAAGCGGGGTCAAACCCCGTGTTTCCTCCCAATACTGCGCGCAACGATCAACGAGCTTGACGGCGAAAGCGGCCCCGACTGCTCGGGGTCGCTCGCTTGCTATTCAGTTCGGATCGTTCCAGAGGATGACTTTCTTGCTTTCGTCTCCGCCGGGGGCTGTAGCGACGTTGCCGAAGATGACTCCGATCTCAGGGGCCTCGAGCTTCACCGAGAGGTATTCAGCGCCGGTGCGTGGCGAGATCCGGTACCAGCCCGCGCCGATTTCAAAACCGGTGCGCTTGTTGACGATGCGGTAGTCCGGAGCGTCGTCGCGGGACTTGTTGGCGTTCGGCAGGACGGCGATCGGGGCGTTCACCCGGAGCGTTGCGAAGACGCCTTCCATCGAGCCGTCGGCCTTGGTGGTGAGGGTTGCGATTTGGGATGCCATTGTACTTCTCCTTCGGTTGTATCGGGTCCATTCCCGATGGCGGCGATGGAGAGGGCCGTCCTGCTGCGGTCAGGCCGGCACAATTTCTGGAAAATTCTTTTGCCGAAACCCGGGGACGAAAGTCCCCGCAGGCAAACCTAAAAAGAATTTTCCAGAAATTTTGTCGGCTGTACCCCAACGAGGTTGACCGCAGTAAGCAGGCGGCCCTCCACAAGTCGACATAACAAGGGAATGGACAGGATGCGACCGATGGCGACGCACTTCAGGCTACCCGACCGCAGCCCTTACCGCCACATGCCACGCTCACAGGGGCGCCATAGCGTTGCTCTGCATCACCTGCTCGGCGCCGTTCTTCAGCGGGCACCGGCATGCCCACGCAGGCATTCCGCCCCGCTCATTCTTCGGCAAACGTCCCACCGCGAGGTCTGCTGCGGGCCCTTTACGATCCGCTGCGCGGCGATCGGATATACGCTTCGGGCTGATGGCGGGTTTCGCGGACGGCATCATTTTCGGCAACGTCGCTAGCGGTCGCCCGGGGCGGTGACAACGGCTTCATCCTGCGGATCGACGCGGAATGGCTCGGTCCCGCAAGGGGGCCGGCTTTCGTGCTGTCGGGGCGCGGCCGAACAATAAGCTCCGAAGTCAGCACCTCACCCCGCCATCACTTCCCCGTGACGCTCCAAGGGAACATTTTCCAAAGGTTGACGTTGAGTCGGCGCTGAGGCACCCGCCTCATCTTCAGCACCGGAGGAATCATCATGGGTCGCGGTATTTTACTCTGGCTCCTAGGCATTCCATTGCCCATTGTAATTCTCCTCGTCTTGTTCCTGCGGTAGGAGGCCGGCATGCCTCTATATCAATCTGGGGTCTCTGACATTGGCGTCGAGTCTTCGACCCCTGCTCTTGCCTGGGGACCTGTCATCGGTGGCGCTGTAGCTGCTTCAGCGACAACCCTGATTCTCCTTCTGCTCGGTTCGGGTGTCGGTTTAACGATGGTCTCACCTTGGTCTGGGGAAAGCGCATCCGCGGCAACCGTGGGTGTGACGGCGGCCATTTGGTTTGTTGTCGTCCAGTGGCTTTCTTCTGCTCTTGGTGGCTATCTTACCGGGCGCCTTCGGACGAAATGGGCCGGAATCCATACCGATGAAGTATTCTTCCGCGACACCGCTCATGGATTCCTCAGTTGGGCTCTCGCAACGGTAGTCGTCGCTGGGCTTGCCGGCTCTGCCTTCACTTCTCTGGTGGGGAATGGCGTGCAGGCATTCGGCTCCGCGGCATCCACGGCAGCTGTAACCGGTGGTGCTGCGTCAACAGGTGGTGAGAACCCCGATCTCAGCACCAGTTACTTCACCGACGCCCTTCTTCGTCCTCAAGATCTAAGGGCAAGAGCTGAAACCGATCCATCGGCGACTACAGCAGAGGTTTCCCGCATCTTGATGAACGGCGCCGTCAGGGGGGAGGTTCCAGAGGATGACAAGGCCTATCTCGCGGCCATCGTCGCTTCTCGTGCCGGCATAACGCCGGAAGAAGCACGTGCCCGGGTGGATGGTGTTCTTAAGCAGGCTCAAGATGCCAAGGTTGCTGTGCAGCAGAAAGCCGATGAAGCCCGCGAAACTGCAGCCACAACCGCCCTTCTTGGAGCACTTTCGCTCCTTGTCGGTGCATTCATTGCTTCTGCGGCCGCTGCCTTGGGAGGGCGACAGCGCGACGACGACGAGGCAGCCTACATCGTTACCCGTTAGGTTCGCTTACTGAGACTTGAACCCGCCGTTCCCTGTGCGGTGGGTTTCTTAACGACGCACCAGGGAAAGTATGTCGAACGCCAATCAAAACGGCGACTTCCGCGAGAAAAACACCTGTATGCGTCAAACCACGTTCGGCAGATCCCTTGAGAGCAAAGCTCAGATAGAGGACGCCGCAAAGATCGCATCGGGAGCGGAAGTCGGCGAAATCCTTCACGTGTATCGCCTCGTACCCGTGGCGCCTCCGTTTGACGCACTCACCATTGACTCATCGAATAAGATGAGAACAAACGCAGACAAAAAAGAGGCGATCTCCGCGCCCACATGGTCGCTGTTCTCATGCGGCATTTTGATCTTGTGCAGAACTGGCACACATTAATCCTCCGTTAACTTGAGCGCCGCATGGTCTCTCAAAACCCCTAAGCTCGCTGGAGTTTGTAGCATGCGTATCCACAGTGGCGCGGTTCTTTTGACGATTCCGCTTATTGCTATTCTATTATTTGGCGCATCCCTCGCCTGGGATCGCCTCGACACAGTCGACCCCGTCTTGACAGGGTCGATCAGGTAAGCAGTCACGACAGTCTTGATAGCCAACTGGCCGCAAGTGGCCCTTGCAGAGTGCGTCAGAAGCACAGTTCCTTAATAAGAAAAAGAGCTGAATTCCTATCGTGTTGCTGCGCGCGCAAGGGACAGTTGGTGACACTTGAATTGGCTAATGTGATGCAATCAACTCGCACACCCGCTCTCTCCTCTCCCGTTCCCTAACCGCTCGGTGATCAACCTCGCGGTAGACATCGGGATTTGCGGTGTACTTCACCGAATCCCGCCGAACGGAAGGAAATGGCTCGATCCACGACATCGCATTGAGCTTCCGAAGCACCTCCTCGGCCTGGTCGACGTCCAACTCACGCATAATCCGATCACCTCGGCGGGCATCGCGCACCGTAATCTCGCTGGGCTGGTGGGACAGGATCCACCCTGCTATCGCCACGACAGCGTTATACCGATCCGACAGCCCAAGGACGTTCTGGTAAAATGCTAGCGCGTGCGGGAAGAGGAACTCGTGCAGGAAGTCCGCGGCCCCCTTAGCGGTGTCGTAGGTGGCGCACGCCGGCGCGAGCCAGGCGGCTAATTAGATGATGGATGGTCACGACCGGCGATGCCGCTCGATTTTACTCCTATCGGAAACCTCGCCTCTGCATTAGAGTTTCCTAATAAGGAGGAGCTGCCGATGAAACACGTCGATAACAGGCAAGTACGGGTACCTGGCCCGCCACGCGATCACTGCGTGGAAAGTTCATGTGGCAAGGCTGGAATAAGCCCAAAAGAAACGCATCGGATGCTGAGGCTATTGGGCAAACGAGCGGCGATTCACGAGCTTTCGATCAACGTGAAGGACCGTCCGCCGAAATTTCGGTAGTGGTTAGACGGCCCTCGCCTTTATCCCTTCCTGAATCCAGTCGAGGACTTCCGACCGGATAAGGCCTTTCGATGCAGGCCCAGGTTGCGCATGGCGTTTATGAACAATACGATACGGAATCTGTATGGAGCGACACCCAACTGAAACAACGCTCGACCTGAACGCTCTGCTGAGTGAGGCGAAGGCCTTCGCGGCGCAAGGGTATTACGCTCATGCGCTTGATCGGGGAGGGATTGCAGCTTCGTTTGCGCAAGCAAAGAAGCCGCCAAACTCCTTCGTCGGCTCCATCAAATTTCCAGATTTGCAAGAAAACGGCGCTCACGCGCCGCCTCCCTTGATTTCCCAGACATTGATACCGAAGCGGCGGGCCTTGTCGCGCAAGTTCTCGGTAATGCCGGAACCGGGGAAGATGATGACGCCCGCCGGCATGACCGAGAGCATTTCGTCGTTGCGCCGGAAGGGGGCAGCCTTGGCGTGCCGGTTCCAGTTCGGCTTGAAAGCGATCTGCGTCACCTTGCGGGCATCGGCCCAGCAGGCGGCGATGCGTTCTGCACCTTTCGGGGAGCCGCCGTGCAGCAACACCATGTCGGAGTGCTTGGCGTAAACCTTGTCGAGAGCTGCCCATATTCGCTCGTGATCGTTGTAGTCCATGCCACCGCCGAAGGCGATCTTCGTACCGGCTGGGATCAGCACCTCGGTCTCGGTACGGCGACGGGCGGAGAGGAAGTCTCGGCTGTCGATCACCGCCGCGGTCATGTTGGCGTGGTTGACCTTCGAGCCGGTGCGCGGACGCCATGCCGAGCCGGTCTCAGCCTCGAAGAGGTCGGCCGCATGGTCGCGCATGAACTCGAAGGCGTTGCGGCGCTCAAGAAGCGTGATGCCTTCGGCGACCAGGCGCTCCAACTCAACGCTCTTCACCTCCGAGCCGTCCTGTTCGCGCTGGCCGATGCGCTGTGCATCCTCGTTGCGCTGAAGCTCGCGCTGGATGCGCTCGCCGGCCCGGTGGAAAAGATTGACCGTCGACCAGAGCAGGTCTTCGAGATCGGGTTCCAGCCGCGTGTCACAGAGCATCTCGAACATGGCGTCGAAGACCGCCGTTAGCGCCGACTGGACCACCCGCTCCCCGGGCAACGGCCGCGGGTCGGGTTCGTCCTGGAGGGGGCGATGACCGCAAAGCTGCATTTCGTAGATGAAGCGGTCGGTCGGGGAAGACACGTGATGGGGTTCGAGAGCGTCGATTGGAAGGGTCAGGTTCATGATGATCTCCGTCGGTTTTGACCGCGCCTCTCGCGGCCTGACGACGATCCCTTCCATGCGGCAGGCGAGCCGGAACCGCGGCGCTTCACGCCGCGGCCCAGCGAAGCGCCGGGCGGCGAAAGAAGGGTTTCTTGACCCGCGAGGAGCGCCGGCTTCAGCATTGGCCCGAAAAATGGGAACCGGTTTTCGGAACAGCCGATGCGCCAAGCAAGTGCCGGCGCGGGGAAGAAACCCGACTGACCCGCTGAAGGCCCGACATCCGTATGGCAAGGGTCGCTCTCGGCAGGCCCGCGGGCGCCCTCTAACCGAATGGGGCATCATGGACCGGCCTTTCCTGCTACGCCGCGCCCCCACCGTCCCGTCCAGCAGCACCAGATAGGAAAGAACGCCTGGGCATCTTCCGGCGCGAGCTGGACTGTCAAACGTCCAGTGTGCCGGTCGGATCCGGGTCGGCGCAGGTCTTCTTTGGAGTCGCCTAGCCTCAGGCAAGCACAGACGGCAGGATCCCGACCGACGATGGCGCTCGCCCCGACGTCTCGATCGGAACCCGAAGGCGCAGATCTACCATGCACAGCATTTTACTATCTGTTTTTCGATAGTAAAATAGATGCCAGGCATATACCTTCGGCCGGAGCAAGAGGAGAACCAAGGTGCGGAACTTCACGATCGGCGATCAGACAGTGGACGAATCCTCGCCCGAGTTTCGGCTACTGCTTCCGCACGCCTATGAGCAAAGGCTTCGCCCGATGTGCATGTGCAAGGAGCCCCCGGTTGCGATGTATATTACGCGCCTGGAGGATCGGTATCTCATCAAGCGCATTCCGCTTTCGGGGCGCGATCACGATCCTGCGTGCCCCTCCTATGAGCCTCCCTACGAGCTTTCCGGCCTCGGGCCGCTGATCGGCAATGCGATCCAGATCGATGCCAGCGACAAGGCAGACCTGAAGCTGGATTTTTCCCTGACAAAACGCGGGCCACGAACGACGCCGGGCGCATCGGCTGAGACAGCTGAGCCGGCCATCCGCAGTGAGCCCAGGAAACTGTCGCTCAGGGCGATGCTGCATTATCTCTGGGAGGCTGGTGAATTGACGGAATGGCGCTCGACATGGGCGGGCCGGCGCGGCTGGGGCCGGGTGCGTACGAGCCTCATCAATGCGGCCTCGCAGATGACCGCAAGGGGCGGTTCGCTAAGCGACATGCTCTTCGTTCCCGAGGTGTTTCATCCGGACGACAAGGACGGGATTGCTGCCCGGCGTGCCGCCGCGCTCAAGAATATACAGGCGACTGGTTCGGGGCCGCGAAAACTTATGATGATCGTGGCCGAGGTGAAGGAGTTTTCCACCGCCCGCGGAGGTCACAAGATTGTCGTACGGCACCTGCCCTTCCCGCTGATGATCGACGATGGCGCATGGGGGCGTCTCGCAGCACGCTATGAGACCGAACTGGAACTCTGGCGCTCGAGCGAGGCGTTCCATCTGATCGTCATCGCGACTTTCGGCGTCTCGACCGCTGGCATCGCGTCTATTGAAGAGGTTGCCCTGATGGTGACCAACGAGCATTGGCTGCCATTCGAGAACATCCACGAGCTGCGGCTGCTGGAGAAACTCAGCCATTTCAAGCGAAAGAGCGTTAAGGGCCTGCGTTTCAACCTGGGCCGTGATGTGCCAATCGTGTCGGTGACATTGCCGGAACAGAAGCCTGCCCCCGTCGCGATGTTTATCGTACCGGCAGGTGCCGGAGATGATTACGAGCAGGCGCTCACCAATATGATCGACCTGAGACCGGAGATTACGCCTTGGGTCTGGAGAGTGGCCGAGAGCGATATCCCTCCACTTCCCTGATACCGGACGAGACCGGCCGCGAGCCGAAAATCATGGTACTCATGCTGAAATCTCCTGAAACGAAGAAGCCCGCCTGACCGCTTTCGTGACAGCCGGGCTGGCGTGGTGGAAGATGGCTTGCCACCGGGAGTGCCTGTCCGACGTGGCAAGCAGGCGGGATGCTAAGGCGCGCCACCCCAAAAGCGGCGCTTATTGGCTCTCAATCGATCGCCTGGAAGATCTCGGCAGCTTCTGGATGGTCGGTTGAATAGGCGTAGAGACGACCGTAGCCCTTAGAGAGATGTTCGGACTGATAATGGAAGGAGAGGTGGGAGAAGGCGAACAGTGTGGCGATGATGCCGGCGGCCTCAGCGGACACCTCCCCCTGAAATCCGGTGATCTCGCCGGTGATCCGAAACCGCGATCTGGATTTAGGA
Organism: Rhizobium sp. LCM 4573; assembly: GCF_001854865.1. GTDB lineage: Bacteria > Pseudomonadota > Alphaproteobacteria > Rhizobiales > Rhizobiaceae > Neorhizobium. Next base: position 504,953 of record NZ_MDDW01000026.1, read on the forward strand.
GCCAGGAATAGCGGTTTGCCCTCGTGTTCATAGAAATCCCAGAAGCCGCCGCCATAGTCGAGCGGGCTCAGCCAACCCATGGAGGTGTAGACCGCGTTTTCAGCAACGATCAGGCGCGAGCGGCCGAACAAAGTAGGCAGAAATTCCTGGCGACGCTCTTCGGGGACGACGGTGGCGCTTTGGCGCGCAATCATGGATGTCGGCATCGATTTTATCTCCAGAGAGGCGACAGAGTTCCGGCCAGACAACCCTCTCTCCATCGTCCGGCTTCAACCCTCCTCCGGCCCCTCTCTTCCTCAACCCGCCGACCGCAGCCGTCCCTTCCCCGTAAAACATGCTTGGCTCCATCTTCATAAATCGGAAAGCCGGACACCATGGCAGGGCCTCCGGTGGAGGCTGGTCTGAATGGACTATTCTGCCGCTTCGAGACGCGCGCCATCGTCCTCCCCCCCTCGATGGATGCCTCTTCGGCATCTGCGCCTTCTGTCAGGAAGGTCGGCAGTTCGACGTTGACGCTTGCCGCGTTATTGTCGTCGATAACCCATCCGCATCCACGGCGGCAGCACCGGGCTCGCCGGGGTCTCGCCGACCGGGAGCCGTAGCATTTCAGGAAGCCATCGGATCCTTACAGCAGCCGGGCGGCCTCGCGCGCCGGCCCTGGTTGAATGGCCCGATAAGGACAGGTCACCAGGCTCACACCCGCCATGGAAGTCTTTTCCGGAACTCTGCCTGCCGAGTTATCCACAGCATGGTTTCCATCATAGATTGAGTCTTCTTTGATCCGCAATTGCGCTGTGAAGGTGCAAGATGACGCACGTAACATCCGACAGCTGGAACTCTTCCCCAAAAATAGCTGGGATGGGGAGGCCTCTCCGCAATTGCACATATTACGTAAGGTGCCGGTCAGGCGTCTCGAATCTTTCGCCCACCGGCTTGCGGGACACCGGCGCCTGCCGGAGCCTTACCAAAACCCGCCTCGGAATAGCCGCAACCCTCGGCTGCAAGACCAGGGGTGAAGGAGAAGTCCCTCAGTGGGAACAATGCAAACTGAGTTGCATTCGAGGCTTTTCTCACATTCACTTCACCGCCTGATGAACACAAACTGGGAAGGAGCATAAAAAATGTCATCACGAATCTTGAACCTCCGAACGGCCGCGCTGATTGGCAGCGTGCTACTTGGCGCCACGTCAGCCTTTGCAGAGGCAGTTCTCCATCGCGGAAACGCCGGCGAACCGCAGACACTCGATCAGGCGCATACGTCGATCAACATCGAAGAATTCATTCTGAAGGATCTTTACGAAGGCCTGACGATCTATGATGCTGCCGGCAAGATCGTACCGGGAGCCGCCGAATCCTGGACCGTGTCGGAAGATGGGACGACCTATACGTTCAAGCTGCGCGAGAATGCGAACTGGTCGGACGGCTCACCCGTCACGGCGGAGGATTTCGTGTTCTCCTTCCAGCGAATAGAAGATCCGAAAACGGCTGCGGGTTACGCGAACATTCTCTATCCAATCAAAAACGCGGAAAAGATCAACAAGGGTGAACTCGCGACCAGCGAGCTTGGCGTGAAGGCCGTCGATGCCAAGACGCTAGAAATCACCTTGGAACGGCCAACACCATTCATTCTGGAGCTCCTCGCGCATCAGACGGCCCTTCCCGTCTCCAAGGCAAGCGTCGAGAAGAACGGAGCCGATTTCGTAAAACCTGGCGTGATGGTTTCCAACGGGGCGTTCAAGCTCGTGAGCCATGTGCCGAACGACAGCCTGGTGGTTGAGAAGAACACCAATCACTGGGACGCGGCCAACACCAAGCTCGACAAGGTGATCTTCTACCCGATTGACGACCAGGCCGCTTCCGTGCGCCGGTTCGAGGCCAAGGAAATGGACCTGGTCTACAATTTCTCCGCCGATCAGATCGAACGTCTTCGAACCTCCTATGGCGACCAGGTTCACATATCGCCGACCTTGGCGACATATTACTACGCCTTCGACAGCCGTCAGGAACCGTACAGCGACGTGCGCGTCCGCCGTGCCCTGTCCATGGCTGTCGACCGGGACTTCCTCGCCAAGGAGATCTACAGCGGCTCGCAGATCCCGGCCTACTCGATGGTTCCCCCTGGCATGGAGACCTATGGCGAGCCGTCCAAGGCTGATTTTGCGGAAATGTCCCAGCTCGACCGTGAGGACAAGGCAATCGAACTCATGAAAGAGGCGGGGTATGGCGAAGGCGGCAAGCCGCTCAATATCGAAATCCGCTACAACACGAACCCGAACCACGAGCGCGTGGCTACCGCGGTTGCGGATATGTGGAAGAACACCTTTGGCGCCAGCGTCTCGCTGGTAAACCTCGATGTGTCGTCTCACTACGCATATCTGCAGGAGGACGGAAAGTTCAACGTCGCTCGCGCCGGCTGGGTGGCAGACTATGCCGACGCGGAAAACTTCCTCGCCCTCAGCCTCAGCACCAATGAGACGTTCAACTACGGCCAGTATAAAAATCCCGAATTCGACGACCTGATGAAAAGGTCTTACGAGGAGCGAGATCAGGCCAAGCGATCAAAGCTTCTTCATGAGGCTGAAGCCCTCGTGATGCGCGACCAGCCGGTCGCCCCGCTTCTTACGCAGGCCGATCTGTGGCTTGTCTCCGACCGGATCAAGGGCTGGCACGACAATGCAGTAAACGAGCATCTCAGCCGCTTCCTCAGCGTTTCCGAATAATCAGACGGACAAATGGCGCGCCGCTTCCGGCGCGCCATTTGGCAGGAGAACCGGTATGCTGTCCTTTGTTCTGCGCCGTCTGGCGAGCGCCGTGCCGACACTGTTCATCGTCGTCACGATTTCCTTTTTTCTCATGCGTTTCGCCCCCGGTGGCCCGTTCAATCTCGAACGTCCATTGCCTCCCGCGACGATGGAAAACCTGATGCGGACCTATCAGCTCGATCAGCCGCTCTGGCGTCAATACGTCACCTATATCTCCAATGCCGTGACAGGTGATTTTGGCCCCAGTTACATATACAAGGACAATACCGTCGCCGAGCTGATCGGCAAAGGCCTGCCCTATTCGGTCGAGCTCGGCTTTTACGCGCTGCTCCTGGCGCTGATCGGCGGTGTCTTAACAGGCACCGTAGCTGCGCTTCGGCAAAACAGCCTGCTTGATTTCTTGATCATGTCGCTGGCGACAGTGGGTACGACGATCCCCAATTTCGTTGTCGGCCCCGTCTTGACGCTGGTCTTTGCCATCGGGCTGTCCCTTCTGCCGGCAGGCGGCTGGGGCGATGGGTCGCTGTCATTCCTGATCCTTCCGATGATCGCGCTGGCGCTGCCGCAACTGGCTGTGTTCGCACGTCTCACCCGTGGCTCGATGATCGAGGCACTTCACGGCGACCACATTCGCACGGCCCGTGCCTATGGCTTACCGTCTCGGGTGGTGGTGGTAACGCATGCGATGCGGGGGGYCCTTCTTCCGGTCGTATCCTACCTGGCGCCTTGTGCGGCGGCGCTGATGACGGRCTCGGCGGTCGTGGAGACAATTTTCACCATTCCCGGCGTGGGCAGGTACTTCGTACTCGGCGCGCTCAACCGCGACTATACGCTTGTGATGGGCACAGTGGTCCTCATCGCGATTTTCGTCATCGTCTTCAATCTGCTGGTCGATCTTCTATACGGCCTTCTCGATCCGAGGGTCCGCCATGACTGATGCCATTATGTCACCACGATCTGAGACGTCGGGCACGCCAAGCCGCAGCTTATTCCAGCTCGCGCTGATCCGCTTTCGGCGWAACAAAGCGGCGATGGCCGGATGTTTCCTGTTGCTGTTTATCGCGGCATTCTCCTTCCTGGGCCCTCTGTTCATTCCGCATAGCTACGACCAGGTGTTTACGTCCTATGTAACGGTCCCTCCGAGCCTCGAAGCAAGGCCCAACGAAGCGTCACTTCAATCCGCAATGGAAAGCGTCGCGACCCGAGCACGTGTGAAACTCGAGAGTTTCGATGTGGAGGGACAGACCTTCACAGCTACCGTTAGCGCCGATGATCCGATCGACCCGCGAACGACCCGTTATTTCGACCGGGCGAACGAGTTTCGCGACACCCAGGTGGCCAGCTCGGAAAACGAAGGGCGTGTTCTGAAGCTCACTGGACAAGTGAGCAGGGAATATTTCCTGTTTGGCACCGATCCCAACGGCCGCGACCTTCTTGCGCGGGTAATGCTTGGCGGACAGATTTCGATAGCGGTTGGTTTGCTGGCAAGTCTCGTCTCGCTCGGCATCGGCGTGATCTATGGCGCCACTTCGGGATATCTCGGCGGCCGCGTCGACAATGTCATGATGCGATTGGTGGAGATCCTCTATTCACTCCCCTTCGTGTTCCTGGTCGTCGTGCTGGTCGTCTTCTTCGGCCGCAGCTTCATCCTGATCTTCCTTGTGATCGGCGCCGTCGAATGGYTCGACATGGCACGCATCGTTCGTGGCCAGACACTCGCATTGAAGCGCCGTGAGTTCGTCGGAGCCGCACAGGCGCTCGGGTTGAGTGATTGGCAGATCATCCGCCGTCATATCATCCCCAACACGATCGGCCCCGTCATCGTCTTCGTGACGGTGGTCGTGCCGAAAGTCATTCTGCTTGAGAGCTTTCTGTCGTTCCTCGGGCTTGGCGTACAGGCTCCATTGACCAGTTGGGGAGCGCTTATCTCGGAAGGCGCAAACAACATCCAATCCGCGCCCTGGCTTCTCATCTTCCCTTCAATCTTCTTCGTCGCAACACTCTTCTCGCTGAACTTCATCGGCGACGGCCTGCGTGACGCTCTCGACCCCAAGGACCGATAACATGGAAGATGCCAAATCAACCATTCTCGAGGTCAAAAACCTGAAAGTGAGCTTCACGACGCCGGACGGAATAGTGAATGCCGTAAAGGGCATCGATCTTGAGGTTCGCGCCGGAGAAACGCTCGCAGTCGTTGGCGAGTCCGGGTCCGGCAAGAGCCAGACGATGATGGCCCTTATGGGCCTCCTGGCAAAGAACGGCACGGTGACCGGATCTGCGAAATACCGTGGCAAAGAGCTTATCGGACTTCCGATCACGGAACTGAACAAGGTCCGCGGCTCGAAGGTCACGATGATTTTCCAGGAGCCGATGACATCGCTCGATCCGCTTTATACGATCGGACGGCAAATCGCGGAACCGATCGTCCACCATCGCGGGGGCAGCCACAAGGATGCCCGCAAACGGGTACTGGAACTCCTTGAGCTGGTGGGAATCCCCGAACCCGCTCGGCGGATCGACAGCTATCCGCATGAGCTTTCGGGTGGCCAACGCCAGCGTGTCATGATCGCCATGGCGCTCGCAAACGAGCCGGACATATTGATTGCCGACGAGCCGACCACGGCACTGGATGTCACCATCCAGGCGCAGATCCTTTCACTCCTTCGCCAGCTCCAGCAGCGTTTCGGCATGGCAATCGTGCTGATCACCCATGACCTTGGCATTGTCAGGCATTTCGCCACGCGGGTGGCAGTCATGCGCCGGGGTGAACTGGTCGAAAAAGGACAGACCGCGGACATCTTCGAACGCCCCTCGTCGGACTATACGAGAATGTTGCTCGACGCTGAACCGCACGGCCGCAAACTGCCGCCTCAAGATAGCGCGCCAATCATTCTCGAAGGCCGCAGGGTCTGCGTCGACTTCGAGATCGGTGGCTTATTCTCAGGAGGATCGAAGCATTTCCGCGCGGTCGATAACGTGAACGTGCGATTGCGGGAAGGTCAGACGATCGGCATTGTCGGAGAATCCGGATCGGGGAAATCGACGCTCGGTCGTGCACTCCTGCGCTTGATCCACAGTGACGGCCATTATCGCTTCGGCGCGGTCGACATCTCCGGATATGACAGGAAACGGATGCGGCCGCTGCGCAAGGAGATGCAGCTCGTTTTTCAGGATCCCTATGGCTCTCTGTCGCCGCGCCAAACAGTCGGTGAGATCATCACCGAAGGTCTTCTGGTACACAATCCGGGTTTGACGAAGCCTGAGCGCGATGCACGCGCGGTCGCCGCGCTCGAAGAGGTCGGCCTCGATCCCCGTACGCGCAACCGCTATCCTCATGAATTCTCGGGCGGCCAGCGGCAGCGCATCGCCATCGCACGTGCGATGATCCTCAAACCGCAAGTTGTCATCCTTGACGAGCCGACCTCTGCACTCGACCGTTCCGTACAAGGCCAGGTCATCGACCTTCTACGGCAGTTGCAGGACAACCATGGGCTCTCCTACATCTTCATCAGCCACGACCTGTCGGTCGTGAAGGCTCTTTCCGACTATGTGATCGTTATGAAGAGCGGCAAGATCGTTGAAGAGGGCACGACCGACGCGGTGTTTGAAAATCCGGCTGACTCCTATACCAAAGCGCTCATCGGCGCCGCATTCACCGTGTGAAGCGCGATGTCGAGAGCGATTGCGGTCCGAGTTTACTGCTTGGCCTCGTCGAAGATGCGACGATGCTCCTCAATGGCAGGCAAATTTTCCCGGACCCAATAATTCAGTCCCTCAAGGGCGCGCAGCACGCCGGCTCCCATTTGTGTCAATTCATATTCGACCCGTGGCGGCACCTCGGGAAAGTAATGACGTGTGACCAAGCCATCGCGCTCCAGATTACGCAGTGTCAGCGTCAGCATTCGCTGTGTGACCCCGTCGAGTTCCTTTTTGAGCGTTGAAAAGCGGAGCCGGCACTCATTTGCGAGGGAGAGGCGCCACAGAACATGAACGGTCCATTTATCGCCTAGCCGTGTGCAAATACCGTTCGATGGGATGGGCCTAAACTGCGGGCTATCCGCTTGCCCCTGCTGCGAGCCGACCCGGATGGAATTGTCCATGCGTATCATCCTTGTGCCTGATGCTGCAAAATGTGCCGTCTTCCGTCGACTTTTCATTCGTATATATGGATGCCACTGGTTCGACACGAGGGTTTTCCAATGTTCGATGACACACGTCCAATCCTGGCTTTCGGCGCCACCGGTCGACAGGGCGGATCGGTTGTGAAAGCCTTGCTGAAAGCAAATCGGCCAATTCGCGCACTTGTAACGGATCCCATGAAACCAGCGTCGATCGCCTTGCGAGAAGCAGSCGTCGAACTGCTGCCCGGATCGTTCGAGGACACGGATGTGATCCGCGCAGCGATGAAAGGTACTTACGGCGTCTTCAGCGTGCTGCCGGGTAATCTAGGGGCAGAGGAGGAAGAACGCTACGGGACTTCGATCGCGAACCTGGCCGTCGAAAGCGGTGTCTCTCATCTTATCTATTCCTCGGGTGCCAGCGTCGGGGACACGCTGACAGGCGTGGCGCGTTTCGACGCCAAACCCCGCATCGAGGCCCACATTCGCAAATTGCCTGTCACGGCAACCATCGTCAGGCCCATGATCTTCATGGAAATGCTTGTGCGACCCGGATTCGGATTGGATGAAGGGCGGTTGCTATCTCTTATCAGGCCAGATCATTCGATCCAGCTGACCGCCGTGGAGGACATCGGGAAGTTCGTCGCGGCAATGTTCGCCGACACGGTCCGGTTCGGCGGGGCAACTTTGACGATCGCGAGCGACAGGGTTACGGGCCACGAGCTGGAAGCCGCTTTCAGCGAAGTCACGGGTCGCCCAATCACCTATGCCCGTTTTCCAGATGAGGTTCTCGCAGCCAATGCGGACCTGGCGCACATGGCCAGGAGCCTAGAAGATGGCCCACTGGCAGAGCGTGTCGATCTGAATGCAATGCGGGAGATCAATCCGGAACTCCTCTCTTTCCGCGCCTGGCTTGCGGGAAACGGACGAAAGGCACTTGACCAAGCCTTGGAAATGGCAGCCCGTGGGACCCCGTAGTTGATCTAGGGTCCGTTCATGAACTGGCCTGAAGGCTGGAACCGCCTCTCAGGGCCGACTGCGGCTTCTCGGAATGAGCGTTAGAGATAGGAGCGCAGAAAGCGCAGTCAGGCAGCTTGTCAAAGCGAGCGGCCACCAACCCATAATGAGGAAGGGAGCTGCGCCAGCCGTCCCTGCAGCCGTGACACCAAGGATCGCCGCTACAATCAATGCAGCACCGCGAGAGTGATCACCCTTCGAGGCTATGATCGCCTGGTGGAAACCGACTGGACCACGGATTCCAAATGCGCCGTTCGTCAAAACCCACAGCGGCACGAGTATGATAAGACTTTCTCCGCCAATTCCAACGTAGGCAAGAATCAGCAGGAATCCCACAGACAAACCGGCTGTTCCGATGAAGATCATGCGCTCGACACCGAATTTTTGGGCAAGCATGTTTGATAGGTTCGATGCCAGGATGAAATTGGCTATGCCGCAAATCTGGAGAACGATGAAATCCTGGATCCCTCCCCCCAAAACCTCTGTCATCACCGCCGGTGCGCCAAAGACAAAGATAAGGATACCTGCCAAGGAAAAGGCCTGACTTAAGGCGTGCCGAAGGAAATCAGCATTTTGCAAGATCGAGAAATAGCTCCGGTGCACTTCAAGAGCGCCCGGCCGATCCGGAAGTGAACGGCTGTAGGCCCTGCTGGCAATGGAGCAGAAGGCAGCACAACCACCAAGAACAAGAAAAGAAGCCTCCCATCCACCCACTTTGAGTAGAAATGCCCCAGCCAAAGGAGCAAGTGCGGGTGTCAGGGACTCGATCGACCCAAGTCTTCCGAACATTCCGGCAGCTTTTTCACCAGTATAGAGGCCTTGAATGAAACCAGGCGCGAACACCGCCGGGCCGGAGCCGAATGCGCCCTGCGCAAAGCGCAACGCGATAAGCCACTGAAGATTCGGTGCAAACGCAGACAAAATAGATGTGGTCGCCAACAGACCTAGCGACCAGACCAGAAGCTTACGGGGAGAATATCTTGCTCCGAGTTCCCCGAAAGTCAGTAAGCCCACAAGCGTGCCTGCGGCGTAGGCTGCGAGCACCATCTGGGCCAAGGCTGGCGTCCCGCCTAATTCGCGCGGCATCGTCGGGACGGCAGGCAGGACCAGATCAGTTCCGGCGATGCCGAGAATGGTGCCGAACGATATCAGCAGAAACAAGAAGCCGGGTGATGCATTGCGAGTCATAACCGCACCTACCACGCTAGCGCGATTGCACCTATCGTGCTGCGGTTATAGCGTCGAACAATTTTGTTGATGCTTTGCGGCACTCGCCAAGCCGGCGGTACCCAATGCACATTTGACCAGTCTTGGATCCTCTCGCACGTTCGAAGGTGAGACGTACGCCAACGCCCCGTCGTCATCTCCAACTCAGCTTCACAGAGGACGATTACCTCTGCTCCATCGCTTCTGGGTAGACGTTGAAGATTCGATAATTTGGAAGAAGGTGGACCTTGTTGAAGCCGCGCCTGCTCCGGCGTCACTGCACGGTTCACAGCCCGCGGCAATCATATGCCCAGTGCAGAAGCGCCTGACGCTGGCGCGGGCGACACCATCGGTCACCAGGCTCGCAGGCGCGGCGCAATTGTACGACATGGCGACGCATGGCTTTCCAGCGGCCGATCTGCCGCTCATCCTCACCGGGCATTCTGCGCCCGTGGTAGTAGCGGCAGTACCACTGGAACCAGCCACGTGGGTCGTCTGGATGGATCCATCCCTTTGCCCGCCAGACCCTGAGTGGTTGGCTTGCATCCACGCCGAACCAGTTGAGCGAGGGGTCGCGCCGCTCCGGTGACAGTCGTGCCTCGGCGAACCACTCTTTGGGGAATTCCCCGCCGCAGTCGGTCATGTATTTGCCGCCGAACACGCCAAGCGCCAACATTTCCGCAGGCGTCAGATCGGGGTGGAATTCAGGATGGAAGTCGCGGCCCATCGGTGCATCAAGAACATAGCTATAATACTGCTGCATCCGGTCGTTCACGAATATCCGCCGCGGCGTCATCGCACGTGCCTTCGTCCATGCTGCATTGGGTTGCGCCTCCAGACGGACAGATTGAGTACCGAGGCGAAGCTCACCCATGCCAGGTAGGGGATGAGCAGCCAGGCTGCGAGCGGGCTGATCGGGTGGAAAAGCATGATCACAACAAGAATCGAGGCCCAGAGCACCGCAATCTCTACCACCGCCAAGTCAGGGYGGCGCAACCCGAAGAAGATCGGAGACCAGGTCGCGTTGAGAATGAGCTGAGCCACATAGACGCCGAGCGGCACTGCGGCTCCCGCCAATCCTGCCTCACGCCAGACCAGCCAGCCGGACACTGCGATCATCGCATAGAGTACCGTCCACACGGGTGCGAATAGCCAATCCGGCGGTCGCCAGCGCGGCTTATCAAGCTGCTTATACCATTCGCCGGGGCGGAAGATGACGCCGGGCGCCGCGGCGCCAAAGCTTGCACTCAAAAAGACGATCAGCATGAAGAAGGAAAACGGGTCCATGGAATATGAAAATGGAGAAGACTGCCGTTAGGTCAAGCGGCGCTCTCCAAGTGCCTACAACCGCGTCGCAACCACATCAGCCGGCTGAGCCTCGGATCGGTGAGCGATTTTGGCACTTGCAGCCGCTTGTCGGACACGAATTCGTAACGTGGTTGTGTGCTCGAAACCCGATCTCAGCAGCGGGGCCTTTCATTGCATAACGACGAAGGCGACAACAGATCCGGCAATTATCCGTTTAGCCTTCGAGATTGACGCGCCGACGCCTCGCTCCAGGCAACGATCCACGACCGAATGTCAGCCGTTTCCATCTCAATGCTCCTGTCGGTCAATTCCCCGGCCCTCACAGAATGCGTATTTTAAAATAGGGTTCGGTTCACGCATTGGCGGTCGGGCGGCAACAGCGTCCACGTGTTTATCGATTGACAGTCAGGGATTGCCTTTTGAAAATGAAGCCTATCTAGCGCGCCATGATCAAGCACCTAGTCCAACACGCGATCGCAATCACTCCCGCTGACCTGGCAATGCTGGAAAGTGTCCTGGAAGAAATCCTAACGCGACGAGGCATCGCCAAAGGCACTGACGCTGCGTCACGGATCGCGGTCGATCTGCTGGATCTGTTCCAGCACGGCATCCGCAATAAGCAGCAACTCCTGGCAATGCTCTCAGGTACCAAGAATTTCCCGTAACCGCCGTTGGTTGGCGTGAGTAGACTCACTACGCCGCCTAGGTGTACCATCGACACATCGCTGGTAACCGATCATGTAGGCGCTGGCGACTGAGAGTTATTACGTGCTCCCGCCTGCAAACGGAGGGCAGCACTATGCGTCCCAGATCAAACGTGCGTGAATCCTATCCGGAGATTCGTCCGATGCTCTTGCAATGGGCGAAACGGTTCTCTGCCTCGGAAGAAGGGCAAGGATTGCTCGCTGAGCCCATTCGGTGCGCGTTGAGCGACCTGGATGTACTAGGCGACGGCAATCTCGGTCGGTCGCTGTTCCGCTTGATGCTTTCGCTGGCGAAACGGAACCAGATGAGCAATCAGTCGCGAGACGACGAGCCCTGTGACGCGCACGCTCCTAGCGGCTCGGGACATCAGCAGCGCAAATGTCGACCAGCGTCCTGTATCCTTACGCTGATCGGCCGGCGTGGCTCCACGAGCCTCTATGATGTCAGTATCGGCTACGCGGCGCAGACCATCGACATTTGCCGGTCGCGTAATTCCACAAACCGTCAGGGCAAGCGTCGAAATCACGACGAGCCCGATCCGAAGCGTCCACGGCCTCACTATTCTGCCTTTCGATCGATAGACGAACCTCGTCACCGGCCTGCTTCCAGAACCAGCCGGCGATGAGCACGAGAATGAGGAGGATACCGAAGGCACCAAGGATGCGGGGCGTAGTAGTCATTACGCCCTCACCTTCCGATAGAAGCCTTAGATGGTCAAGCCGATGATGATCGCGGCGACTGCCGCGGCAAGGCGCTTATCGAGCCCGCTCGATCGAGGTCCGGAACAATTTACGTGTCGCACGGTTAGTATGTCTCAATAAGGGAGTACCCGCAATGGACGAAACCGAAACCCGCTCGCTCTTCATCACCGGCCTCAAAAATGCTCACGCAATGGAGAACCAAGCCCTCTCCATCATGAAGCCGCAAGTGAAACGTATCGAGAATTACCCGGAGGTCGCCAGCCGGCTGGAACAGCATATTCGTGAAACGGAAGGCCAAATATCCCGATTGGAGGAAGTGCTCGAAAACCTAGAWGAAGACCGGTCAATGCTTAAAGATGTTGCATTGTCATTCACCGGCACCATGGCCGCTATGGGTCATACGGTAGCCGGAGACGAAATCATCAAGAACTCCTTGGCCAATTTTGCGTTCGAGAACTATGAAATCGCGGCTTACAAATCACTGATCACAATTGCTGAACTGGGTGGTTTTCCCGCCCTCGTCGCTCCGCTGAAGTCTAATCTCGATGAGGAGGTTTCAATGGCTAAGTGGTTAGAGGACAATCTCCGTCCAGTCACCATAAAGTTTGCCTCGCTTAAGGAGGCGGGCGAAACGGCCAAGGTCTGAGCGAGATAGCTTGGCCATCTTGGAACCATCCGAGTCGCAGATTGTTTGGGAGGCTTCTTTCAAGGAAAGGATCCTCCCATGTTTCTGAGAGTAGATAAATTGCAGGTGGATTTACCTGCTCCTGCCAGAGCGGACCCCAATGCGGCCGCTGCACTTCAAGAACTCCTTGGCGGCAAATACGGGGAGATGTCGACGCTCGGAAACTACATGTTTCAGAGTTTCAATTTTAGATCCAAAGAAAAGTTGCGACCTTTCTACAGCCTTGTTGCGAGCATAACCGCCGAAGAACTTGGCCACGTCGAACTGGTCAGCAACGGCGTTGCAATGCTGGCAAATGGCCCAGACGTGCCTGACGGAGATGCGGGCGATGGTGGCGACATCTCCGCTGCCCCTTTCGAGGACATGAAAGATATACGTCTCGCCGCCAGCTTCCTCTCCGGTGGTGGCGGCGCCATGCCGATCAACAGCAATGGAGCCACGTGGAACAACGACTTCATTACAACCACCGGCAACGTCATTCTCGACCTGCTTCATAACTTCCATCTGGAATGTGGCGCCCGGCTACACAAGCTCAGGGTCTACGAAACTTTGTCGGATCCGACCGGCCGCGAGGTCTGCGGTTATCTACTGGTGCGGGGCTCCGTCCATGCCCATTCGTACGCGCTCGCGCTGAAAAAGATAACCGGAGTGGAGATCGAGAAATTCCTGCCCGTCCCCAATATTCCTCTCGCCAATATCCCGGAGTCGCAGAAGTATCTCGACGAGGGATTGCACCGGCGCCTCTATACGTTCAGCCCCGATGACTACAAGGAAATGGCGGGCATCTGGGCCAATGGTGAAGTGGCCCTCCCAGATGATCCGCCCGGCGAACTGGAGGTCGTGGACGGCATGCCGGAAGGCGGTAAAATCCATCAGCTTGTAGGCGTTCCATCCGTTTTTACACCGGATTATGCTCCCGAGGAGATGTTCGAAATCGCCGAGAAACTCTACAAAGCATCACGATGAGTAGCCGTTGGGCGGATAATCGTTGACACCATCCGGCTTCTCCGACAGAAATCACATTGAGCCTGGCGACGCGTATGGTCTTTCAAAAGAATGCGCCAAGCGGTGCTAGGCCCCAAGCTTTTTCACGACGGCGATGATGTAGTTGGGGGTGCCCGCCTTTGCGGAAGCCTCACGAGGCGCATCGACTGGGAAGACCGGTGTAGCTTCGTTCATCGAGCTCACAACCCCGCCAATGGCATGGAATTCCCACGATTCCAGTCTCGTTCGTCCGCTGACTGTGTCGCGGCAGCGTCAGCGGAAGTCGGAATAAGCAAATCGCTAGGAATCCACGACAGCAACTAGCCTGCGATCGATCACACACGCTTCGATGGCGTCGGGGTTCTTGTTGAGCACAGCGATGAGAGTTGCTGTGTCGGGCGGCCGCAAGGTGCATTTGTAGACAGCCCTTGGCCCGAGCTCGTCAATGTCGATATCCGGATCCTGGCGAAGGTCATCCAAAATTTCAGAGGCGTGCTGCAAGCACTCCTCAAATGTGGCGGYGAAATGCAGTTCTTCATCGTCGCYCGAAATGATCTGGCAAGCGTAAACGACAACCTCCATGTGAGACGCCCTCTCATTGCAACTTACTTGATTGCTAGGTCAAATTTACCTCGGCCGCTATCTGTCAAAATTGATGGGTGCAGTGAGTAGGCGAGCACATCCTTTCGCTTGCGGAGCCTCCTGACCTACAGGCATTGATAGAGCGGAGGAGGCTCGGATGAGGCGCGGCCATTGGAATAGGCCAGTCCCATTCAAAGAAGACTGTCGCGGCGGCTATCGGATGATTTCAAGCACTGAAGAAGCGGCTCCCTCGTCGCTATTGATATGGTCTATCGACGAGTGTGACAGATACTGGGACGCCCACAGTTCTGTCCCGCGATGATGGAGGCAGAGCGGTCGGCAGGGATGCCGGACCGCTTTTTCCAAAGCGCCGCAGAAGACGGCGTCGCTGTCTTGTCAATCGCCCATCGGGGACCTTACCGGACGCCGTTGACTCATCCTTGGACTAGAACATGATCGGAGCCGGGATGCCGCGGCGCTCCCTTCAAAATTTATAACCCGCTGCGGCGCGAAGGAGACGTCGTGTCTACGAGACAGCAGGAAAAAGAAGAGGCTCGCAACGCGCTTGAGGAGGTATTGCACGGGGCTGGCGCCCGAGCTTGGACTGCAAAGTTCCCTGCCCGATGGTGAACTGGTGCTATTGCCGAAACGCGAGGAAGCAGGGCCGCCGACAGAGCTTGTAACCGGTCGCCACGGGAGTATGCTACTGACATCGTCTCAGACTGAACAGAGCGCGAATGGCTGAGGGTTTCTACGTGCTCTTGCCCCAATAGGAGGAAGAGCGCATGTCGGCTCCTCGACAATCCACCATCCAGAACAAGCTTCTAAGCATGCTTCCGGCAGACGATTACAACAAAGTCGCGCCCGATCTCACCCATATCCATCTCCCGCATGGCACCAGCCTCGCCAAATCGGGGCAACAGATCGACCACATCTACTTTTTGACGTCAGGGATAGGCTCCGTCGTGGTGACCACGCCCGAGGGACACCGCACTGAGGCAGGTCTGTTCGGTTTCGACGGCTATGTTCCGACCTCGGCGATGGTCGGAACGGAACTSGCTCCGCACGATGTCACGGTGCAGGTGGATGCCGAAGCCTGGCAAATGAAGTACGAGGCGTTCCGCACCTGGATGGACAGCAACAAGAGCTTTTCCAGGATCATGATACGATCTGTTGAAGCTTTTTCGGTGCAGATTGCCTATACGGCGACCTCCAACGCAGTTCATGATGTCAATGAACGCTTGGCGCGATGGCTGCTGATGTGCCACGACCGTTCTACCGGCAACGAAATCCACCTGACACACGACTACATTTCTATCATGCTCGCCGTTCGCCGACCGAGTGTGACAACCTCGCTGCACATTTTAGAAGCCAACGGGTTCATCAAGGCTGATCGGGGCAATATCACAATCCGAAACAGACGAGCTTTGGAGGAGTTTGCTCAAGATGCCTATGGCAAGCCGGAGCAAGAATACCGACGCCTCATGAAAGACCTTTTTTGATCCCAGAGGAGATGGCGAGAGAATTGCTAGACGAGCACCAAGACGATCGGAAAGCAGGCGAAGGTTTGTTGTAGCTTGACCATGAAGGATCATCGCTTCTGCGCCCATCGTTAGCATCAGGGCACTGACCGCTCGGGAGAATAACTGCTCCACCATTCGGGGACGAAGCTATTGCGGACGCGGGACCAAATTATCGGTGATTGGTACGCTGGCGGACATTTCGATAACGGGCCCTGAAAATACGATAAGTAGCATCGAAACCGTCAGTCGACGGACAGTGGGGCTATTAACCGTCAATGCTTAAAGATCATGCTCGTTTGCTTCAAACGATCRACCCCGATGAACTGCGCCTTTTGCAGCGGGTTTTTGATCGTGCCTGTGAAGCGAAGCTCATTCAAAAAGGAAGTGACCTTGCTGTCGACTTGGCGGTCCAGGTCATCAACCTCTACCAGCATGGCGTACAAGAGGAGCACAAGCTTTACTTGTTGGTCACCGGAAACAGCTCGACCACCTGACGTGGGGGTTTATTTTCGGCATCGCTGATATTGACTACACTGCTGATTGTTGAGGAAGTCGTCGGCGCCGTGGCACCTTGCGAAGCCAGTCGCGCCGCCGAAGCTCGCACTTAAAAGACGATCAGCCGGAAAGGGAAAAACAGGTCCAGGCTCACACGAAATGGAGGAAGCCGACAGTAGGTCAAGTGGCGCTCTTCGTGACTTTGGACATCCGCTCCCCTTCGGTCGCCTTCAACTACTCGTGCATTTTCGGCGTGCGGCGCGATGAGTTCGATCTTAAGGCATTAGCTTGTGAGATTTCGCTTAAAAGAGCCTCCGAGCGCGCCAGAAGCTGCACGCGCCAAGCGGCTACCAAAGCCTCATGTGTCGTAATTCCTGTACGAGTACTCAATAGGTCGATCACCTAGCTTAAATCGGCCGCACTTTGCTCCTGAGGTATCACCAGCCTGGCGGTCAATCCCTGCGGATCGCGGTCCTTCAGCTCCAGTTTCCCGTGATGCGACTGCACAATCTCGGCGACGATGGACAACCCCAGACCGAAACCAGTATCTGGACCTCCCCGAGCCGGATTGGCCTTAAAGAATGGCTCGAGTACTCGGGTGCGATGCTCAGCGGGAATCCCCGGGCCATCGTCACTGACATCAATGATGGCTTCACCCGCAGCCGCCCGCAGCTCCACCTGGACGCGCCTTCCGAATTTCGTCGCATTGTCGCACAGATTTGTCACCGCGCGCGTTATGGCAAGTGGCTTGAAGCTTGCGACCAACCGCGAGGGACCGCGATAGGTGATTTCATGCCCCATATCCGCAAACTCATTGCACACCGTTTGCAATATCGAGCCGAGATCGGCACGCTGGAATGCCTCGCTCTGGTGATTGTCCCGTAGATAGCTCAAGCTTTCCTTCAAGAGCCGGTCTATTCGTTCTACATCGGTGAGCAAGGCTTCTCGGACTTCGTTTTCGTTCACTCTCTCGGCGCGAAGCCTCAATCGCGTCAGTGGGGTTCGCAGATCATGGCTTATGCCGCGAAGCATGCGGGTGCGGGCCTCGACCATGGTCGAAATGCGTCGCTGCATCCCGTTGAGAGCCCGCGCAAGCGTCACGATCTCGACGCTGCCGCGCTCCTCGAACGGTGCTGCGCCGAGAGAAATATCCGCCTTCATCGCCGCAGAGGCAATCCGGCGCAGCGGACGGGTGATCGCCCAGACGGCAAACATGGAGAACAGGATGATCAGCGTAACCGTCGCCACTAGGTAGTTCGAGCCAAATCGCAGCGCATCGTTGCGAAGAAAGCTTTCGGGCAGCAGTTCCATGACGAGCAGCGTTTCGTCATCGATCTTTGCGGCGAGGACGCGTTTACCGCCAACGAAGGTTCTCCAGCCTCCGAATGGTATGGGTCGGTCTTCAGGAGGCAGGAGCCGATCGATCACAACCTGGATGAAGGGCTCGTCCGGCGAAGTCGTGGTGAAATCGTCGAAATATGAGAGCGGGCGCAGGACGAAACGCTGCCCACCGCGATTGGCCGCCGCCAGGACCGAGCTTCTCTCCTCGGACGTAGCCGTTGCCAAGACCGAGGCAATCGCAGAAATACGGGCAGACATACCTTCGAGATCAGGCGCGCTATATTCGTCCCGCACCCAGGCTTCCAGGGTCGAACCTATGACGAAGGCAATGATCAGGCAGGCGAAAATGACGGCGGTGATCTGGCCGTGAATGGTCGAGATCAACCGGGATATCCGAAATCCCAAAACGCCTCCTTGGGCTCCATGCCCGGTGGTTGACTTGAACGGCTCCATGGCAGACCCGATCCGACGGAGAATAAGGCGTTCCGCGGAAATCCGAGATTAAGTTTTGTGTCGATCGRCCGCAAATGCCCACAGGAACCGTGCCCCGCCAGGTCTGCCCGCAACAAAGCGTAACACAAAGACACGCCGGCCAGGCTCGGCCCATGGCAGGACGAAGGTGTAGCAAACACGGTCCTAGGCGCGTGCCGACGGCTTCCGTGTCAGATCACTGGAGCACCCATGTCTTTTATCCAATGGACCGATCGGCGACTTCGATCAAGCGCCCTAGGCCTCACCTTCGTGCTCGCCGGCACGGCGTCGAGTGCACTCGCCGCCGACCCGACACTTGCAGGACAGCCCCCGGAACCGCCATTCGATCAGGAGCGGTTCAACAACGAGTATCCGCAACGCAACTGGAGCCTTATCGTGGGCGCCGGCGCAATTTACGAACCGGAATATGAAGGCGGCGACGAGTTTGAAGTCCAGGCCCTACCGTTCATCGTGTTCACCTACGGTGAATGGTTGCAGATCGATCCAAGAGGTCTAACCGTGACCGCGTTCCAGAATGACGGGTTCGCGCTCGCCGCCAAGGTCGGCTACGAAGGCGGGAGGGACGAGGACGACGCGGACCGTCTCGATGGACTGGGCGACATCGACTTCGCCGCAACAATCGGCGCCAAGGCCTCCTATAGCTGGAAAGGCTTCGAGTTCTATGCCAGCGTCGACCAGACGATCGATGGCAGCGAGAGTCTGATCGGAACCTTCGGTGCCGAGTATCAGGCACCCGTCACCGAGCGCCTGATCCTTGGCGCCGGTGTCGAAGCTGTCCTAGCCAACAGCAAGCACATGGAAGCCTATTTCGGTGTGAACGCTGCGCAAGCGGCACGATCCGGTCTCTCCGAATACAAGCCGGACGCTGGTCTCAAGCGCGTCAACGTCTCAGCCTCCGCCACCTATATGCTGAGCGAGAGCTGGTTGATCCGCGGCGAAGCGAGCCTTGGCATCCTGACGGGCGATGCCGCCGACAGCCCGATCGTAGAGGAGAAGCTGCAGCCCTCCACCTCTGTGTTTGTAGGTTACAAGTTCTGAACCGGAAGAATGCGACAACGAGAAAAGCCAGGCAAACACCTGGCTTTTTTTGTTGCAGCGGTCAGCCCTGCTCGACATTAGCGGTGAACATATACCCGCCAAGCCTGACCGTCTGCAGCAGAACCGGGTTTTTCGAATCCGCTTCGATCTTCTGGCGCAGCCGACTGATATGCACGTCGACGCTGCGTTCAATCGGCCCTGCAAGGCCAGTATGGGTGAGCGAAAGTAGCTCCTCGCGGGTGATGACGCGGCCGGGATTGCGGCAGAAGGCAAGCAGCAAGTCGAATTCCGTCGTCGTCAGCGCGACCCGAGCGTGGCTTGGATCGTGCAACTGCCGACGCAGCGGGTCGATCTGCCATCCCTCGAAGCGTAGCTTCCGCTGGGCCGCTGTATTGACCAGCCCGTAGGATGCACGCCTAAGGAGGCTGCGGATGCGGGCCACGACCTCACGGGGGCTGAACGGCTTGGTCACGTAGTCGTCTGCGCCGACTTCCAGTCCAACGATGCGGTCGACCTCCTCCCCGAGCGCCGTCAGGAGAATGATCGGCGTCGTCTCTTGGGAGCGAATCCGCCTGCAGATGCTCAGGCCATCTTCGCCCGGCAACATAACATCCAAAATGATGAGGTCGAACTCGTTGTTGCGTAGCAAGGACTGCATCATGTGACCGTCTTCAGCGACGGTGGGGATCATTCCATTTTCCTGCACCGCGAGCGCGAGAAGTTTGCCGATCTCCGGATCGTCTTCCACGATAAGAATTTTCGCGTTCGCGGAGCCCGATTGCATTTCGTCTTCCTTGCCTCAACTCGCGCATAATGCATGTGATGCAGACTGCAAATGTTTCGCCTTATTAAGATTTGTTGCGAGGATTGGAAAGGCTAGCAGGTCCCTGACCGGCCGTACCGCGCACTCCTAGATCGGCAGGGTCCAGAATACTGGCAAAAGGCCGGCCGACTGGCCGAGTTCGATAAGCTCTACACCAACCCATGCGGCAAGGAAGACTACTCCATCCCTCAAACTGCTAAGGGCCTTCGCCGAGCGAAGGAGCGTATCATCGCATTCCCGCCACAGGGAAAGGTCCGGCCAAAGCTTCGGGGTCGCCCTCCGGTATTCGTGGAAGCGTTGGCCGTAGCGGCTAGCCAGGTAGGCCTCCTCGCCTCGCATGGCCATGTCGAACGCCAGATATGCCGTCAGCGTGATGACGCCGATAAGCAATAGGCTGCCGGTTTGTGCCGCAACTCCGGCGATGCCGATCAGGCTGAAGAAATAGAGCGGATGGCGCGTGATCGAATAGGCGCCATAGGTGACGAGTTCCGAATTCTTGCGGTCGCCGATGTAAAATAGCGACCAACCTCGACCGGCAATCGCGATAAAGATCGCCAGCGTTCCCATGACCTCAAAAATAACCCTCACCAAGGGTGGTGCCGGCGGCGCCGAGGTGACTGCAAGCAGGCATAACGCGAGGCCGCCGGCCCCCCGAAGTGCATTGATACGATAGCGCTGCCGAAACGGAGCCTGGATATTGCCCATGATGCGTTGAAACCTCATCTCGAAGGATCTTATGGTTTCTTGTCACAGCCGAGGCTGGCCTCGCTTAATGATATGTTTCCGCCTGTTAAGACCTGCTGAGAAACATGACAGGGGGATCAATCAGACTGATCCCCCTGTCATCAACGCCGCTCGAGGTTTGCATCCGCCGACTGGAGGAAAGGGCTGAAGAGCCGGCTCAGGCGGTCGCCGAAACCCGACAGAATGAGGTGCAACGAGGGGATCACGACCAGCGACAGTACCGTGGACACGAAAAGTCCACCGATGACGGATATGGCCATCGGAGCCCGAAATTCACCGCCGTCGCCGACGCCAAAAGCAGACGGCAGCATCCCGCCGATCATCGCCAAGGTCGTCATGATGATCGGTCGTGCGCGCTCGAGACACGCCTCCACGATGGCCTCGGTTCTGCCAAGTCCGTGTGTTTCACGCTCGATGGCAAAGTCGACGAGCATGATGGCATTCTTGGTCACGATACCCATCAGCATCAGTATGCCGATCACCACGGGAAGCGATATCGCGTTGCCACTCAGGACAAGGCCAGCCGCCACGCCGCCGATCGACAGCGGAAGGGAAGCGAGGATTGTCCAGGGAGCCAGCACACTCCTAAACAAAAGGATCAGCACGATCAGGACGAGCATGATGCCTGCCCCCATTGCGGCGGCGAAACTCTCGAATACCTCGGCTTCCGTATCGGAGTCCCCGGTGGCCTGTATTCGCACGCCATCCGGCAGGTTCTTCACGCTGTCCAACTGCAGCAATCTTTCCAGTCCCTGCCCCGACGTCAGGCCTCCAGCCATGTCGGCACCGATCTCGATCCGACGCTGGCGGTCGAAGCGGTCGATCGCGGCGACTGTCTCGTCGAAGCCGATCCTGACGACCGCCGAGAGAGGCACCTGCGTCCCATTGGTGGGCGGCAGGGTGAGGGTTTCGAAGATCGGCAATCGGCCCCGCGCTTCACGATCGAGAACAACGCGGATCGGGATCTGCCGGGTGTCTTCAATGAAATTCRCCAGCCGCGAATCCACGTCGCCGATCGTCGAGATGCGCATCGTGCTGGCAATCACCGCGGCAGAAACACCGAGCGTCGACGCCTTGTCGGTGTCCACCGTCATCCTGAGTTCCGGACGCATGGCAAGGTTGTCGCTTGCCGGATCGACGAAGCTCCCTTCGGTAATCATCTCGCGCAGGATATGGTCAGTTGCCTGCTGTACCGCCTCACCGTCGCTGCCTAGCACGGAGAAGGATATGTCACGGCCACCACGGTCGTTGAGAAAGAGCAGACGGACGTCGGGAATATCGGCCAGCGCCGTTTCAAGTTCCGCCTCCAYGGCGAAGGACGACCGATCCCGCTCTGTCTTGTGTTTTAGATCGACATAGACGATGGCATGGCGCACGTCCTGCCGGCCGGTCATGCTCGACCCGGCGCGGACGAGGACGCCTTCGACCTCATCGAAGGTCTTGATCTCTGCAGAAATCTTATCCGTCACCAAGCGGGTTTCATCGAGCTTCGTGCCGGGGGGCAGTTCGACGGTCAATATGAGGCGTCCGGTATCTTCCGCGGGGAGGAACGTGGTCGGCATCGACATCAGCGAAACAACGGCAAGAGCGAACAGGCCGAAGGCGGACATTGTCGTCACGGATTTCCAGCGCAGTGTGGTCCGTAACAAGGTTTCGTAGGCGACTGACAGTCGCCGCTTCCGCTGTTCGGCCGGTGGCCGGCCGGTCATGAAATAGGCGGCCATGATCGGCGTGATCAGCCGCGCGACCAGGAGGGAGAAGAACACCGCAATCGCAACCGTCAGTCCGAACTCGCGGAAATACAGGCCGACGACGCCACTCATTAGGCCGACCGGCGCGAAGATGGCGATGATCGTGGCGGAGATCGCAATGACCGCGAGACCGATCTCGTCCGAAGCATCGAGTGCCGCCCGGTACGCCGATTTCCCCATGTTACGATGGCGCACGACATTCTCGATTTCGACGATGGCATCATCGACGAGGATGCCGGTCACCAGCGTGATGGCGAGCAGGCTGAGAATGTTGAGTGAAAAACCGAGAAGGTCGATCGCGAAGAATGTCGGTATGATGGCGAGCGGCAGGGCGACGGCAGCGACGACGGTTGCCCGCCAGTCGCGCAGGAAGAGGAAGACAACGACGATCGATAGAACAGCACCCTCAAGCAGGGTGTCCATCGCGGAGTGATAGTTGCCGGCCGTATAGGATACGGTGTCGTCGACGAGGCTGAAGCGGAGATCGGAATGGGTTGCTCCCAGTCTTTCGACGGCCTCAGCGACTGTTTCGGCAACCGTGACATCGCTTGCGCCTTGGGAGCGATAAACGGCGAAGCCGACGATATCGGTGCCATTCAGGGTCGCGAAGGTGCGCGGTTCGGCAACCGTATCGCGGACATCCGCGACATCCGCCAGCCGCACGGTATTCTCGCCCGCGAGTGCAAGACGCTGGTCGGCGAGTTCCATCACGGTTCTTGCCGCCGCCGCGGTGGTCAGCACCTGCTCGCCGCCGTCGATGTCGCTTCGCCCGCCGGAGCGATCGAGCTGGGTCTGCATGATCGTCTCGTTCACCGCGCTGACGGAGAGCGACAGCGCCTGCAGCCGGTCGGCGTCGATTTCGATATGGATTTCCCGGTCGGCGCCGCCGATCCTCTCGACGCGACCGACCCCGGCAAGCCCCTGCAGATCACGGGTAACGATGTCGTCGACGAACCAGGAGAGCTCCGCCGCCGTCATGTCCTGGCTGGAAACCGCATAGGTGACGACGGATTGCGCTTCCTCTTCGATCCGCTCGATCACCGGCTCGTCGATCGTGCCCGGCAGGTCGCCTCGGATTCTGGCTACCGCATCCCGCACGTCGTTCATCGYGCGGTCCGGGGAGATGAGGCCCAGCTCGAATTCGACGGTCGTCACCGAGCGTCCTTCGTCAATCGTCGACGAGAGTTCCTTGATGTCAGGCAGGGATGCAATCGCGTTCTCGATCGGCCGTGTGACTTCGGTCTCGAGTTCGACCGGCGCCGCACCCGACTGCTCAACGGTGACCTTGACGGCGGGCGTGACGATGGTCGGGAAATAGGTGATGGGAAGCCGGGAGAAACTGTAGAGCCCGACGACCATCAGCACCACGAAAAGCAGGAGGGACGGCAGGGGATTGCGGATAGCCCAGGCCGAGATGTTACCGTTCTTCACTGTAGCGTTCCCTCGTGATCCGTCGTCTGAAGGTGCGCTGCCATGTTGCCTGCCAAAGGCCGGTCGGACGCGGTGATGACCGGCCGCACCCTCTCCTGCGTCTTGAGGAAGCCGCCGGATTTGAGGACGATCATCTCGCCGTCGCTGACGCCGCCGACGATCTCCACAAAGCCGTCCTGGCGCGCACCGACGGTCACCTTGCGGACGCCCACCACCCCGTCCTTGACGATGAAGACGCTATTTTGACCGCTCGACGTCTTCACCGCACTGCCGGGCAGAAGAATGTTGTTGCGCGAGGATGCGTTGATGCTGCCACGAGCGAAGACGCCGGGACGCAAACCCTGATCGTCGTCGAGTTCGATACGTACCTCGCCGCTTCGCGTCGCCGGGTCGAGCTGCGCCGCACTCAGCCTGAGCGTACCGCCTATCGGCCGGTCGCGGCCGGGCAGCGTGACCACCGCGCGCATGCCTTCCTGAAGGCGCACGAAACTCGTTTCGGTCACCTGGGCGACGAACTCCATCACGGCATCCCTGGCGATGACGAAGAGAGGATCGGCCGAGCCGGACGTCATGGCGCCGATGCGCGCCGTCCGCTTCAAGACCAGTCCGGCCTCGGGTGCCCTGACCGTGCTCCGCTCGATCGTCAACTCGATTTCCTTGCGCTCGCGGGCGACAAGCTCCGCGTCCGCTTCGGCAAGAGCAAGCGACTGTCGAGCAAGGCCGAGTTCTGCAACCGCTCGCGCATGCGCGTTTTGGTGTTCATCAAGGACCTGCTGCGAGACTGCGCCCTTAGGCTGCAGTGCGCGGCTGCGTTCCAGTATCTTTCTGGCTTCGGCTTCGCTCACCAGCGCCACATCGAGCCGGCTGGCTTCCACTGAGACGGCGGTCTTGGCCCTCATGATGCTGACCGAATTCTTGTCAAGCAGCATGCGGGCGACTGTCATATCGAGCACGGCCAGTGCCTCTCCCTTTGCGACATGCTGCCCCACCTCCACCAGTATCTGCTCTATCGCCTGCCCCTGGACGGAGGAGTAAACCTGTACCTCCTCCCTGGCGGCGAGCGACCCTACGACAGGAAGCCGCTCCGTCACGTCGGTCTGTCTGGCAACAACAACCGTGACCGGCATCTGGTCCTGCGCCTGAGCTGCAGCTAGAAAAGCGAACCAAAGGAAAACCACGCCGAATGCCAGGCGTGCATACGATGTTGGTGATTGGGCTATCCCAGCCATAAAACGACCTTCCGCTTGATCTGGAGTTTGCATTCCAGATGACCGGATCAGACCGTAGCGATCGCGCAGTCTATCGGTGTGTCATCGCGTTAAGAAACGTTGCGCCGCCCCTCTTCYATGCCGCCCGCGGTATCATCCGGCCTTCACCCGAACCTCGTATCGGCCGCAGCCTCACATCCTGTTGATCGCTCTCACGGCGATCACACGCGGTTATTATCAGACGGCGGAGCGATCCTCCCTATATTGGCGTCGAACACCGTCCCAGCGAGGTTTCATCCATGTCGAGCGAGCCGCTTTTCGGCGAGGGCCGTATCCATACGCGGGACGATCGTTCCCAAGGGCTCCACCAAGCCTCCTGGCTCGATGGCGCCGTCACCTTCGACCACCGGCACTGGGTCTGCAAGGACGTGGAGCTTTGCTGGAATGCGCCGCGCCATGTGATCGTGCTGACGGAACGTGGGCGTACCGCACGAACGCGCGTCTCATCCGGCAGTACCCTCGTATATGACGGGCAGGACCGGCCGGGCGCCGTGACTTTCGTTCCCGCCGGCGTCGAGCGCCACGGCATCTACCGCGAGGCCGACCTCAACTACTCGGCGGTCTGGATAGACCCTTCGGCGGAGATCCCCGGCATCGACCGGCTGGCGCAAATGCCGACGACAGTGAACGGCAGCGACCCGGTCATGGCCACGCTCCTATCCTCGCTCTGCATGGATCTGGCCGGCGGCATCCGGCCCGATACCGCCTATGTGGAGCATCTGGCCGCTCTCCTTGCCATGCGCATCGCCGTGCTCGACGGAAACGCTCTCTCCGTCAACCGTCCGGCCCCTCTTAGCCGGCCTACACTGGCGCGGGTGGACGAGTTCATCGACGCGCATCTTCAGGGGGACATTTCCCTTCGCGACCTTGCAGTCGCAGCCAACATGCCGGCGGATACGTTCGCGCGTCGTTTCAAGGCGGCGACTGGGATGGCGCCCTATGCATATGTCCTCGAACGGCGCGTCGCCCGTGCCGAGATGCTACTGAAGACGACCTGTTCACCGATTGGCAATCTCGCGCTTGCGCTCGGCTTTTCCAGCCAGAGCCATTTCACCTCGACCTTCCGCCGCCTGAAAGGCACGACGCCAAGAGCCTATCGCGCCGAATTTCTTCCCGGATCGTGACAGTTCCACCGGGATCGTGGAAGAACCGCCCGGCTCGAATTCCCATACTAGGATCGTTCTGAAGGACGGCGAACGCGGCAATCATGCCCTTGTCGCCGAATACGGAGACGATCCGATGACAGATGACAGACAGCCTGGCGTCACCAGGCGAACCGTTCTCGAAACCGGGACCGCAATGGGCTTTTTCCTCGTGACGGGATTGCCCGCGAGGGCCCAGCCGCAGCCGGCGGCGATGGCGGTAACCGCCTCAACTCCGGTAGAGACCGTTCCCCTGACCTTGCGCATCAATGCGCGCGACTTCACCGTCGATCTCGATCCTCGGGCAACGCTGCTCGATACTTTTCGTAACAGCCTCGGGCTGACCGGCTCGAAAAAGGGCTGCGACCACGGCCAGTGTGGCGCCTGCACGGTGCTCGTCAACGGGCGGCGGATCAATTCCTGCCTGACGCTTGCCGTCATGCATGAGGGAGATGAGATCACCACGATCGAAGGTCTGGCCGAGGAAGGCGAGCTGCACCCGATGCAGGCAGCTTTCGTCGAAAGGGACGGCTTCCAGTGCGGCTACTGCACACCCGGCCAGATCTGTTCCGCCGTCGGCATGCTGCAGGAGGCGGCGGCCGGCTGGCCGAGCCATGCCAGCGAGAACGTAGCGGCCGAGACGGTCRAACTGACGGAAACGGAGATCCGTGAGCGCATGAGCGGCAATATCTGCCGGTGCGCCGCCTACCCGAACATTGTCGCGGCAATCCGCGATGTCAGTAAAGAGGCTTGAGGCATGAGATCTTTCACCTATCAGCGGGCAACCAGTCCACAAGAGGCAGCCTCCATAGTTGCCGCCAACCGGGACGCCAAATTCATCGCCGGCGGAACCAACCTCCTCGACCTGATGAAGCTCGGGATCGAGCATCCGTCGCATCTCGTCGACATCAGCCGGCTGCCGCTGGCCGAAATAGAGAACACTCCGGATGGAGGACTAAGGATCGGCGCCGAGGTGCGCAACAGCGATCTCGCCGCCGATCTTCGGGTGCGGACCCGCTATCCGGTGCTGACGCAGGCGCTGCTTGCCGGCGCATCGGCGCAGATCAGGAACAAGGCCTCGACGGCGGGCAACCTTCTGYAGCGCACGCGGTGCTATTTCTTCTACGATCCCAGTATGCCCTGCAACAAGCGTCAGCCGGGCTCCGGTTGCTCCGCGCTTGAAGGCTTCAATCGCATGCACGCCATCCTCGGCACGAGTTCGACCTGCATCGCGGTGCATCCCTCCGATATGGCCGTCGCCATGGCTGCACTGGACGCTCAAATCGAAACCGTCACACCGGAAGGCGAAACGCGGGTTATTCCGATCAGCGATCTTCACAGCCTGCCGGGCGAGACGCCGGACGTGGAAACGGCGCTTCGGCATGGYGAGATGATAACGGCGGTCGTCCTGCCGTCCCCACCGCCCGGCCGACAGATCTACCGCAAGGTGCGC
The DNA here is from genome assembly GCF_001854865.1 of Rhizobium sp. LCM 4573. GTDB lineage: Bacteria > Pseudomonadota > Alphaproteobacteria > Rhizobiales > Rhizobiaceae > Neorhizobium. Next base: position 532,522 of record NZ_MDDW01000026.1, read on the forward strand.
GACAGGGCTTCCTATGCCTTCGCGCTCGTTTCCGTCGCAGCCATAGTCGATGCCGGGGCGGGTCGCGTATCGAGCGCCCGCATCGCGATGGGAGGTATCGCGCCGAAGCCTTGGCGGCTATCCGAGGCCGAGCGGCTGTTGAGCGGAGCGGAACCTTCYGAGGAGACCTTCGAGCGGGTGGGCGAAGCCGACTTCGCTGAGGCAAGAGGCTCGGGCAGCAACGACTTCAAGATAATGCTCGCCAGGCGAACGCTCCGCGCCACGCTTGCCGCCGCAACCCGATCTGCATGAGGGACACCATGTCGGAAAATCCAACGAACGCAACTTACGTAGGCCGGCCCCTCGACCGGGTGGACGGACGGCTGAAGGTCACCGGTGGCGCGACCTATGCGCATGAGCATGTCGAAATTCCCAATACGGTCCACGGCTATATCCTGGGGGCCGCTATCGCGAAGGGCCGCATCGCCAGGATCGACACGGCAGAGGCGGAAAACGCGCCGGGCGTGCTCCATGTGATGACCCATCGCAATGCGCCGGCCCAGCCGGATTTCGGTCCGCCGGTGACCCCGACCGTGCCGGAAGTGTTTACTCGGGCGCGGCCGATGCTTTCTGACGACCGGGTGCGGTTCTATGACGAGCCGGTAGCCCTGATCGTGGCGGAAACCTTCGAGGCGGCAAGGGCAGCGGCTAGCCTCATCCAAATTCGTTACGAGACGGAGCCCGGCCGATACGACATGGAGGCTCACCTCGCCGAGGCCTACGCGCCGCCGCGCACCAATGCGGGCTTCGAGACCGACAGCGCCATCGGCGATTTCGAAGGCGCATTCGCCGCCGCCGAAGTTAAGCTCGACGTCTCCTACACGACGCCCTACCAGCATCACAATCCAATGGAGCCGCACGCGACCACGGCCGTCTGGTCGGGCGATAACCTCACCATCTATACCGGAGCACAAACGATCGCCAATTTCCGTGCCGGCATCGCCAACACGCTTCAACTTCCGCTCGAAAGGGTGCGAATCGTAAGCCCATTCATCGGGGGCGGCTTCGGCGCCAAGCTCATCGTTCATGCCGACACCGTTCTTGCCGCACTGGCAGCGAGGGTCGTGGGGCGGCCGGTCAAGATCGCCCTGACGCGCCAGCAGATGTTCGCCAATGCCGGGCATCGGGCGAAGATGAAGCATGACGTCCGCCTCGGCGCCGACAGGAGCGGCAGGCTCGTCGCCACCTCTCACGATGTCTTCTCGGCGACTTCGGGCTTCGAGGAGTTCTGCGAACAGACCGCCGTCTTCGTGCGCGCGCTTTATGCCTCCGAAACCCGGCGCACGCGCCATCGCCTGATCGGCCTCGACACCAATCGCGGTGAGTGGATGCGTTCGCCGGGCGAGGCGCCGGGCATGCTTGCCTTCGAATGCGCGATCGATGAGATGGCGGAGCAGCTCGGCCTCGACCCGATCGAATTCCGTATCCGCAACGAGCCCACGCGTGACCCGGAACGGGACGTGCCCTTCTCCACCCGCAACCTCGTCGCCTGCATGCAGGAAGGGGCGATGCGCTTCGGCTGGGAAAAGCGCAGCTCTCAGCCGCGCGCCATGCGGGACGGCCGGTTTCTGGTCGGCTACGGGATGGCCGCCGCCATGCGGCCGAACTATATCGGCACGACGCGCGCCAGAGTGCGCCTTAGCGGAAACGGTCAACTCACCGTTCAGGCCGACATGACCGATATCGGTACCGGCACCTATACGATCCTGACGCAGATCGCGGCCGATGCCACCGGCCTGCCACCCTCGGCGATCACGGTCGAACTGGGCGACAGCAATTTTCCCCGCACCGCCGGATCCGGCGGTTCATGGGGGGCTGCAAGTTCCGGCTCGGCGGTTCACAATGCCTGTCTCGTCCTTCGCGACCGGATCGTCGCCGAAGCCCGGCGAGCGGATCCATCCCTCAAAGCTGAAGATGCGATCTTTGCCAATGGCGAAATCCGCTGGGCCGGACGGGGAGAACCGCTCGGTCAACTCGTCGGTCGGCTTGCGCCTTCCGGCATCGAGGCGGAGGGCCAGGTGGAGCGGGGAGACGACTACCGCAATTTCTCCCAGCATTCCTATGGCGCTCATTTCGTGGAAGCCGGCGTCGACATGGACACCGGCGAAATCAGGATACGCCGCATGTTGAGCACGATCGGCGCGGGCCGGATCCTCAATCAGAAGACCGCCCGCTCGCAGGTCATCGGCGGCATGGTCTGGGGCATCGGCGCCGCCTTGATGGAGGAAAGCGTGCTTGATCCGCGCTACGGGCACTTCGTCAACCACGACCTGGCGGAATATCACGTGCCGGTGAATGCGGACGTGCCGTCCCTCGACGTCGTCTTTCTGGAGGAGCATGACGACAAGGCGAACGTGCTCGGCAGCAAGGGCATCGGAGAGCTGGGCGTCTGCGGAACGGGCGCCGCCGTGGCAAACGCGATCTACAACGCGACTGGCGTGCGGGTGCGGGAATTCCCCATCACGCTCGACAAGCTCTTGGCCGGCCTGGCGTGACGGAGAGCCAGATTGGAGACCGCGTTTCGGTTGAACGGGGCGGAGGTGACAGCGGAAGCGGATGATGACACCCCGCTTCTCTATATCCTGCGCAACGACATGGGGCTCAACAGCCCGAAATACGGCTGCGGCCTCGCCCAGTGTGGCTCCTGCAGGGTCATCGTGGATGGGGATGTGGCTCCATCCTGTAGCATCACCCTGGCCTCGGTCGCGGGGAAAACCATCGAGACCCTGGAGGGGATCGGCACGCCCGGGCGATTGCATCCCCTGCAAGAGGCGTTCCTTGCCGAGCAGGCGGCGCAATGCGGGTATTGTACCGCCGGCATGATCATGGCGGCAAAAGCGCTGCTCGATCGGAACCGCGATCCATCCGACAACGAAATCCGTGAGGCGCTGGAGCGCAATCTGTGCCGTTGCGGCACCTATCACCGCATCATCAGAGCCGTCCGCCGGGCCGCGCGCGAGATGGCGCGATGAGTGATCTTTCCCGCCGCGTCTTCATGCTCGGGTCCGGTGCCTTGGCCGTTGCGATCAGCATGCTCGGCAGCGCCCCTGCCCGGGCAAGGCAGTCGCTCAACGAGCGGATCGAAATCCATGCAGACGGTACGATCCGCCTCCGTGTCGGGCGCATCGAGATGGGACAGGGATTTAATTCCGCCATGGCCCAACTGGCGGCGGAGGAACTCGATGTGGATATCGCGCGCATCCGAATCCTGCCGGTCGATACCGCCATCTCACCCAATGAGGGCTTCACCGATTCCAGCGCCTCGATCCGATCGTCCGGCATGGCGGTGCGCCGTGCCGCCGCCGAAGCTCGCGCCATGCTCCTGGGGACAGCGGCCCGGAGGCTATCGGCGCCGCTTTCAACATTGCGCGTGGATGACGGCACCGTCCGTTCAGCCACGGGCAGTATCAGCTACTGGGCATTGGTCGCGGAAGGTTCCCTGGTCACAACCGCCCCTCCTAGATTGAAAGCCACGGCCGACCGTCGCCTGGTCGGCCACGACATGCCCCGTATCGATTTGCCGGCCAAGGTCATGGGCAAGGCCGTCTTCCTCCATGATCTTCGTCTGCCCGGCATGCTGCATGCCCGCGTGCTTCGCCCGCCCAGCTACGAGGCCAGGTTGGCGAGCCTCGACAGCGCTCTCCTCTCCGCCATGCCGGACGTCCGCCTGATCCGCAATGGCAGCTTCCTGGCGGTGGTCGCCGAGTGCGAAGAGGAGGCCGTTCGAGCACTCGAAAGATTGCGGAGCTCGGCGACGTGGCGCGAGAGCGAGACCATGCCGGAACCGGGTGATCTCTACGCCTATCTGAGGCGCGAGGCGAATGTGCCGGAACTCTCGCCTTCCAGTTCACGGGCTCGTCTTTCGGCGACCTACGAAGTGCCTTACCGCATGCATGGCTCCATCGGACCGAGTTGCGCGATCGCCTTTTTCGAGGATGGAAATCTCACGGTATGGAGCCATGCGCAGGGCATGTATCCGCTGCGTTCCTCGCTTGCCGACCTTGTCGATCTGCCCCAGGAGCACATCCGCTGCATCCATATGGAGGGCGCTGGTTGCTACGGCCATAACGGAGCGGATGATGCCGCAGCCGATGCGGCCCTGATCGCCCGCGCCATTCCCGGCCGCGCCATACGCTTGCAATGGATGCGCGAGGACGAACATCTCTGGGAGCCTTATGGCCCGGCGATGGTGGCCCAGGTCTCTGGACGCGTGGAAAACGGGCGTATCCGCGATTGGGGCTACATAGTGGCGAGCCCTGCCCATTCCTCACGACCAGGCGGAGCCACGCGGCTGCTGGCCGCCCGCCATGTCGAACCTCCGATCGCGCCCTCCTTCCTGGCGGGGTTTACCCAATGGGCCGGCGGCGGCAGCTACAATGCCGAGCCCTATTACGATATTCCAGCCCAGGTGGATGTCCGCTTCGTGCGACGCGCACCCTTGCGCTCCTCGGCGTTGCGAGGACTTGGCGCCTTCGCCAATGTCTTTGCGATCGAGAGTTTCATGGACGAGTTGGCGGCGGAAGCCGGGATCGATCCGGTGACGTTCCGGCTTGACCACCTTTCCGATCCTCGGGCTCGGCTTGTCATCGAGACCGTTGCCGACCACTTCGGCTGGTCGAGATTCACCGAACAGGCTGGCCGTGGAAAGGGTTTTGGATTTGCTCGCCTCAACAATTACGGAGCCTATGTCGCGGTTGCCGTGGAGATGGAGCGGGATGCGAACGGCCGATTCGAGATCATCCGCGCGGTGGCGGCGGTCGATTGCGGCGAAGTCGTCAGCCCCGACGGCGTCCGCAACCAGATCGAGGGTGGGATCGTGCAGGCGGCAAGCTGGGTGCTCATGGAAAAGGTCGATTTTGACCGGACCCGCGTCACGAGCGCCGACTGGGATGCCTATCCCATTCTGCGTATCACCGAGGCGCCGGAGGTCGAGGTGAATCTGATCGACCGGCCGGGTCAGCCGCCGCTGGGTGTCGGAGAAGCCGCGCAAGGGCCGGCCGGCGCCGCCGTCGCCAATGCCGCGGCCTCCATTGGGCCACGAATAAGATCGTTGCCGCTCAACCGATGATTCTGACGCTTACTGGTCGATGGCATGCGGTGACGCTGGCCCGTTTTCCTGGTCTACCGAGGCCATGAACGGTCTTGACGCCAGCATGGCGATCAGAACCAGGACGACAATGCTCGCCAGTAGAATGGTGCGCTTGCCCATGTGAATCTCCGCAGGTTGTCTCTGCAAACCCGCAAAGCACCGGGGAGTTCCCGCATCGCCAAACCGGATGGCCGTTCAGATTTTCTCCCATCGCTGCCATATCGGCCGATATGACAGCCAACCCACAATGTACCTCACGACGTAAGCACCTCTTTCACCTTGATTAGATCAGTAAATCAGATACAAATCAGGAATACATCGAGGGAGCACATTTTGAGCAGTCGATTTCTGATGATCACGCCTGAAGACGGCAAAGAGGTGCTCAAATGTCTCGCAGCTCCCGCCCGRCTCTCCATACTGGAGCTGCTGCATGCGAATGGTCCACTCAATGTGAACGATATCGCCGAAAAGCTCGACCTGCCGCAATCCACCACGTCGACGCATCTGAACCAGATGGAAGAGGCCGGGCTGATCCGGACCGAGGTCCAGAAGGCGCGCAAGGGCAGCCAGAAGATCTGCCGTGCCGTCCACGACGAGATCGTCATAAGCTTTTCCAGCCCGAAGGAGACGGCGGACGAGGCAATAGAGGTGGCCATGCCGGTCGGTCTTTACAGCGGGTATGACGTGTTTGCGCCCTGCGGCATGTGCTCGCAGGAGGGCATTATCGGCTATCTCGACAATCCCGATACCTTCCTGGCACCGGACCGCATGAAGGCGGGCCTCCTGTGGTTCACTCGAGGCTATGTGGACTACCAGTTTCCCAACAATGCCAGGATCAAGGGCGCGGAAATCCGGGAACTCGAACTGCTCCTGGAACTGTCGTCGGAAGTGCCCGGAACATCCGACAACTGGCCGTCGGATATCACCATCTCGATCAATGGAAAGTCGGTTGCCACCTGGACTTCGCCCGGCGATTTCGGCGACCGACGCGGCAAGTACACCCCGGATTGGTGGAAGCTGCGCGGCAGCCAATATGGCGTGCTGAAGAGTTTTCGCGTCACGCCGAGCGGCACCTTCATCGACGGCGTGCGGGTTTCCGACACCTGCCTTGGCGATCTGGCCTTACTGGAGCACCGCTCGATCCGGCTGCGCATAGAAGTGCCCGAGACGGCGGAACATCCCGGCGGCATCAACATCTTCGGCCGCGGCTTCGGCAATTACGACCAGGACATCGTCCTGCGCCTGAAGACCTGAACGACATCACGTCCGCAAAATTCCGGCAGCCGGCTTGACGCCCGACCGGACCCGTGTATCTTATCCTTAATTCAGATATATATCTGATATTACGATATACATGGGAGGAATAGAATGCGGGCAGCCGGGACCGTCCACAGCGGTTATGTGGTCAGCACGATCGACGCGCGACTTTACGGCTCGTTCATCGAGCATCTCRGCCGCGCGGTCTACAGCGGCATCTATGAGCCCGATCACCCGACCGCAGACGAGAACGGCATGCGCCGCGACGTCATCGACCTGGTGCGCGAACTGGACGTGCCGATCGTGCGCYATCCCGGCGGCAATTTCGTCTCCGCCTATAACTGGGAAGACGGCATCGGGYCGCGCGAAGAGCGCCCCGTGCGCCTCGATCTCGCCTGGCACAGCTCGGAAAGCAATCATGTGGGCATCCATGAATTCGCCGACTGGGCGAAAGCCGCCGGCACTGAGATGATGCTGGCGGTCAATCTCGGCTCCCGCGGGCTGGACCAGGCGCGGGCCTTCCTCGAATACGTCAATCATCCCGGCGGTAGCTACTGGTCGGACCTGCGGCGTAAGAACGGCCGCGAGGAGCCCTGGGGCGTCAAGATGTGGTGCCTCGGCAACGAAATGGACGGTCCCTGGCAGATCGGCCAGAAGACGGCGGACGAATATGGCCGGCTGGCCTTTGAAACCGCAAAAGCCATGCGGGCCTTCGACAAGTCGGTCGAGCTTGTCGTGTGCGRCTCGTCCTCGCCGAAGATGCCAACCTATCCGGCATGGGAAGCGACTGTGCTCGATTACACCTACGATTCCGTCGACTACATCAGCCTGCACATGTATTTCGACAATCACGCGGGCGACACGGCCGCCTATCTCGCGCAGAACGCACGGCTCGACGATTACATCGCCACCATCGCCGGTGTCATCGCCTTCACCAAAGCGAAGAAGCGCTCGAAGAAGGATGTCTATATCAGCTTCGACGAGTGGAACGTCTGGTATCACTCGCGCGAGCAGGACCGGAAGGTTCTGGAGGGCAAGGACGGCTGGCCGCACGCCCCGGCGCTTCTGGAAGACATCTACAATTTCGAGGACGTGCTGCAGGTCGGCTGCATCCTCAATACCTTCATCCGCCGGTCGGATGTGGTGAAGGTCGGCTGCCTTGCCCAGCTCGTCAACGTGATCGCCCCGATCATGACCGTCCCGGGTGGTCCGGCCTGGCGCCAGACGACCTATTATCCCTACCTCTTCGCCTCGCGGTACGGGCGCGGCAAGGCGCTGCAGCTGGCGCTGGATTGCCCCGGCTATGCGACGGATTTCGCCGACAATGTCGCCTATCTCGACATTTCCGCCGTGGAGACGGAGACGGATGGCGCATTGACCTTCTTCATCGTCAACCGCCACCAAGGCGAAAGCATCGATCTCGACCTCTCGCTGGAAGGCTTCGGTGAGCGGCAGGTGGTGATGGACAAGGTGATCGAAGGGCACGGTCTGCGCGCGACGAACGGTCCTGGAATCCAAGCAGTCGTACCGCGAGACGGCGCCGGAGCCGACGTTTCAGACGGCCGGTTGCGGGCAAGAATTTCGCCTCTCAGCTATCGGATGATCCGGCTCGGCGCCTGACGCGGCCACGGCAGGGAGGAGGAACCATGTCGGCATCGATCGAAATCAGCAATGTCACCAAGCACTACGGCGCATTGACCGTACTCGATGACATATCGCTGGCCATCCGGGCGGGAGAGTTCGTCGTCTTTCTTGGCCCCTCCGGCTGCGGCAAGTCGACCCTGCTCCGCATGATCGCGGGGCTCGAGGACGTTTCTAAGGGAACGATCTCGGTCGGAGGTGCACGGGTAGACACGCTTCCTCCCGGACAGCGGGGCGTTGCCATGGTCTTCCAGTCCTATGCGCTTTATCCGCATATGACGGTGGCACAGAACATGTCCTTTGGGCTCGAGAACATCAAGATGCCGAAGGAGGAGATAAAGCGCCGGGTCAAGGCGGCGGCCGAAACCCTGGAGATCGGCCACCTTCTGGAGCGCAAGCCGCAGAAATTGTCGGGCGGCCAGCGCCAGCGTGTCGCCATCGGACGCGCCATCGTCAAGGAGCCGAAAGCCTTCCTTTTCGACGAACCGCTCTCCAATCTCGATGCGGCGCTTCGCGGCCGCACTCGATTGGAGCTCGCCCAGCTTCATGCCCGTCTTGGCAGCACCATGATCTTCGTCACGCATGATCAGGTCGAGGCAATGACGCTTGCCGACCGCATCGTCATCATGCACGACCGCAAGATCGAGCAGATCGGCACGCCGATGGAGGTTTACCAGAAGCCGGCGACGCGGTTCGTGGCGGGCTTCATCGGTTCGCCCGCCATGAACTTCCTGCCTGTCACAGCCTTGCAGAGCAATCCGGGAGGGCTCGCCGTTACGGCAGCCGGCATCGGCACGCTGCAAACCGCAATCSATTCCCAGCCCGGGTTCTCTCCACAGGGTGCCACTCTCGGCATTCGCGCCGAAGACATCGTGGTGCTGCCGCAGGGTCAAACCGGCACACCGCTCAAGGCGGAAGTCATCGAGCGGCTGGGGGATAGATCACTCGTCTATGGCGTGCTCGAAGACGGCACGAAACTGACCGTTGAGGCAGACGGTCGCAGCGCRCTTGCCATCGGAGACCGGCTCCATATCGGCTTCGATCCARCCACCCTCCACCTCTTCGATGCAAGCGGCCACGCCCACCGCACGGAGGGCGACTGATGGCAAAATCCTATAGCCGCAGCCGGTGGAGCCACGGACTATTCATTCTGCCCTATCTTACGGCATTTGCCCTGCTGCTCGTCTTTCCGCTGTTCTGGGGTATATGGCTCAGCCTGCACAAAGTGGATCTTTTCGGCCCCGGTCGTTTCGTGGGATTGGCCAACTATGTCCGGGTGTTCGCCGATCCGGTCTTCCTCCAGGCACTTCGCAACACTATCGTCTTCGTGGCCCTCAGCGTTCCATCGCTGGTCGCGCTCGGGCTTTTCCTCGCGCTTGCGCTCAACAGGACGACCCGCACGACTTCTTTCTTCCGCGGGCTGTTCTTCTCGTCTTCCGTCCTGTCGGTCACCATCGTGACATTGATCTGGCGCTTCGTGTTCATTCCGGGCGACGGCCTGATGTCGGTGATCTTCAAATATTTGGGGGCAGAGCCGATCCACTTCCTGTCGACCAGCGGATGGTCGCTGTTTTCGGTCGGCGTGGCGACCGTCTGGTGGTGCCTCGGCCTGCCGATGATGCTGTTTCTTGCCGCGCTCCAGCAAATACCGGCGGATCTTTACGAAGCCGCGGCGCTCGACAATGCCAGCCCGTGGCGGGTGCTGACACGCATCACCCTGCCATCCATCGCCCGCACCATCATGCTCGTGACGATCATCCAGATCGTCATGCAGTTCCAGCTGTTCGGCCAGGCACAATTGATGACCAATGGCGGCCCCAACGGCACCTCCCGCCCGCTTGTCATGTACATTTATGAAGCCGGGTTCGTGCGCTGGGATATCGGCAAGGGCGCGGCAGCCTCGCAAATCCTGTTCCTCATCATCCTGTGCGCGGCCATGGCCCAATACGTCGTCTCGACGCGCAAGACGGAGAATTGATCATGGCGGCGGACAACAGGACTTACAAACCCGACGCGCTGACTGCCAACGCCAAGCTGCTATGGATTGCCGGTGCGCTTTCGGTGGTCATGATGGCCCCGGTGGCCTGGCTGGTCGGACTGTCGATCAAGAACAACCAGGAACTGATGTTGGGTACGGATTCCGTGTTCCGGTTTCCCTATACCGCCGTCAACTACCTCAACATCCTGCAAACCTCGCGGGTGTTCGGCTGGTTCTTCAACAGCCTCGTCGTGGCGAGCGGCCAGACCCTCGGTGTCCTGGTGCTCTCCTCGCTGGCGGGCTATGMCTTCGCCCGGCTGGAATTTCCGTTTCGCCGCACGCTGTTCATCATCGTGCTGTTCGGGCTTGCTGTCCCCGAACAGGCGGTGATCATCGCGCGCCACCAGATGTTTAACTGGTTCGGGCTGCACAACACCTATCTCGGCCTCATGCTACCGGGAATGTCGTCGGYCTTCGGCGTCTTCCTGATGACGCAGTTCTTCCGCGCCATTCCGAAGGAGATCGACGAGGCGGCGCTGCTCGACAACGCTTCCCAGTTTCGCATCTTCTGGAAGATCATGCTGCCGCTTACCCTGCCCGCGCAGGCCACGCTCGGCATTTTCACCTTTCTGCACGGATGGAACGACTATTGGTGGCCGCTAATTTCGGCGACCAAGAAAGACATGTTCACACTGACGGTGGGCATCGCATCGTCCCAGACGAATTTCGCGCAAAGCGAGGGATTGGGCTTCCTAGCATCGCAAGCTGTGTTCGCAAGTCTGCCGGTGCTTGTCGTCTACCTGATTTTCCAGCGCCACATCGTCACCGCCGTGTCGGGCGGTGCTGTGAAGTAGCCCTGGCGCGGCCGGGAGGAGTTCGGCCGCGCCAGTTTCAATCCACGGGCCTGAGCGCCTGAAACCGAAGGGAGAGAGACTGCCATGAGACGCATCCTTTTAAGCACTGCAGCACTGATTGCCCTCACATATGGCTCCGCGGCCCAGGCAAATACGACAATCGAACTCCAGCGCTTCTTTGGCGCATGCGACGCCGATTACGGCAATGTCACGGACGTGTCCTCGGCGGTCGGTGAGTGCGGTATCATCACCGCGTTGATCAATAAGTTCGAGGCTGACAATCCGGATATAGATGTGAATGTCACGACCGTCGAATGGCCGGGCTACGATCAATTGAACGCGCAGCTCGCCTCGGGGGCGGCCCCCGACATCGTCTCGATGCATTATTCGGCGATCTCCGACTATCAGTCTCGGGGCCTGATCGAGCCGATTGATGAGGTTCTCGCAAGCCAGGGCATCTCGGCTGACAGCTTCACCGATGCGGCGCGCGATGGCGTGACCAAAGAGGGGCAGATATTCGGGCTTCCCTTCGACAATTGGACCATGCTGTTCCATGTCAACCTCAACCTCATGAAAGAGGCGGGCCTCGTTAACGCGGATGGCACGCCGATCCTGCCTACCTCCGCCGACGAGCTGATCGCCCAGGGCAAGCAGTTCAAGGAAAAGACCGGCAAGCCCTATCTCGTGCAGATCCTTGCAAACGAGACGGCTTCCTATGCTCGCATGCTCTATACCCTGCTGCAGCAGCAGAAGGCCGATTTCTTCGCCGACCCGACCAAGATCAAGTTGAACACGCCTGAAGCCAAGGCCGTGGTCGAATTGATCAAGCGCACCAAGGACGAGGGAATTACCACGCTGGGGCTCGATTATGCGGCGGCGGTTTCCGCCTTTGCCAATGGGGATGGTGGCATCTCGATTAACGGCACCTGGCTGATCGGCGACTATGTTGCCCAATCGGAAAAGGCGGATACCCCGCTTTCCGGCGGTTATACCGTCTACCCGGTGCCGCAACTGTTCCCTGCGCAAGACAGCACCTATGCCGATGGCCACAGCTGGGTCATGCCGAAGAAGGACCGCTCCCCCGAGCAGGCCGTGGCGATCGGCAAGCTGTTCAAGTTCCTGGCCGACAACGACTTCCAATGGGCACGCACCGGCCACCTGCCCGCCGTGAAGGCCGTGTTCGACATGCCGGAGTTCAAGAGCCTGCCGCATCGTGAGAATATCGCGGAAATCGCCGAGACCGGCCRCTCGCTGCCCGCCGCTGTCCAGCGCCAATTCGCCATTCAGGACATTATCGGCGACGAAATCGGCGCGGCCGTGAACGGCGACAAGTCGATCGAGGATGCGCTTTCCGGCGCAGAAAGCCGGATCAACGACCTGCTTRCCAATATCTGATCCGCTAGTCGCCACCCGATAAGGATATTCCTTCTGCCTACCTCCGGGAGAGCTCTGCACGACTGCGGTCGCGCAGGGCTCTTACCGTTTAGGAGAGCTTGCATCACCGAACTGGACAAGAAGGGATTGCAGACAAGCGTCGCGATGAATAAGCTCCCCCGGCGGCACGAATGCCGCTCAGCTCACGAGGATATTTATGGCTACCGGCACGGTTAAGTTTTTCAATCAGGACAAGGGTTTTGGCTTTATCACGCCCGACAATGGTGGAGCAGATGTGTTCGTCCATGTGTCGGCGGTGCAGGATTCGGGACCGCTTAGAGACGGTCAGAAAGTCAGCTACGAGCTGGGTCAGGACCGCAAGACCGGGAAGTCGAAAGCGGAAAACGTCAGAGCAGTCTGACCAGTACCTCGTTCTAAGATAATCCTTCGCGACGCCGCTTCTTCCAAGCGGCGTCCGCATTGCCGTACAAAGTTCCACGGCATCATCGCCAATGGTGTCAATTGGAAAATTAGCGCGGTTCAAACAACAGTAAAATGGACAGGACGGTCAACAACGGTCCCATCCATTTGAAATGCCGCGTGACTTTAGCGACCCACGGAACTTGAGTATTGACCTGCATGTAGCCAAGGCCTGCCGCCGTCATCCAGATACCGGCGCAGAACATGATGATCTGGTCGATGTAAGCCATCTGCCGTTTACCCCTTGCCCTTTCCCGGAGAGTGAACCGTGAGTCTCACTCCCAGGCAAGGGAGAATTCATGGCTAAGTTCATGTGTTCGGTCGTCATCCAGGCATTGCGGGCGTTATGTTGGCAAGCGGCTACATCTATGTGCTCTGGCGTGAATGCATCCGCTAAACGAGCGCGAGGTCGGTTTTTGCGAAATCGTCGCCTTTGTACAGCAGCTTGAGCCGATACGCTTTGGCGCAGGCGTACGCAAAGCAATCTCCAAAATTTAGAGCTGCCGGATGGCCAATTGCCTTTCCGTAGATTGTGGCCGCATCGAGAGCGCGTTCCCCAATGTCGCTGGAAATCGCGATCTCGCGCGCTTCAAGGTCTTGCACGAATAGGTCGACCGCCTCCCGGGCGATCTCGAGCATCTCCGGGGTGGGGGCGGTCGACTTCTTTGCCTGTTGCGTCCGGGCACGAGCAAGCGACACAGTCGCCTCGTAGCGAACCAACGGCGAAACAAAAAAGGGGCCGTCGCTTTTCTCGAGCCTGTCCAGCAGCTCATCCGCATCCGCTTCTGGCTTCAGAATAGCGACGATAGCTGAGGCGTCGATGAACATCATATATCACCCCACATTTCGTCGGTGTATTTCTTCATGTCGAAATCGGGATCGCCAAGGCCAATCTCTTGCGCCTTGGCGCGCGCGCGGGCGAGCYTTTCGCGAATTGGCATGGCGTTCCGGGTGCGCTCAATCTCATGGCGCAGGGCCCGCCGGACCGCCTCAGTCTTGCTCGGTGCATTAGTAAGTTTTTGYAATTCCACGGCGAGAGACAATACCTCATCATCACGAACATAGAGCGGCATCTGGATATCTCCTTTATGGATATCCGAATATCAAATTTATGGATATTCGGCCAGTCCATTCTAACGAGAACGATCAAGAACTCGGCTTATAGCAATGGGACATCCGCCGCGCATCACGCCCTTGAAGCCTAAGCAGGACCAAAGGCATCGGCCCGAGCGAGAACGCGTCATGCCGGACCTTCGCCGTAAGACTCGCAGTTGTCCTCCGGCCGAATTGATGTGCCCTGCGCTTGCAGAGTGCAGGCGATCGCGGCGCATTCTCATACCGACAGCGATCGAGAAGCTGGTTTTTGGGAACTGTTTCAGGGGATGCTCAGTTTATCTGCCATCGCACCGCCCTAGACCTCCCCGAACGGTGCGAGGCTGCGACGTCCGTTGTCCCCCGATCATATACATCGCAGCCAGGAGGCCTGGTGGAGTGGAAGCCACCAGGCCTTTTTCATGTCCTAGCTAATCCGATCGATTGGTTTGCCAGGCTCCGGTAGGGCTCCACATCTCGATTGCCACGGCAACCCATCCCGCCGCGGTGGAGAGCGGTCCCGCAAGATCCACCAGCCCGCTTGCGGACCTCTCAACAGTCCCTATTCCCCAAAGGTGGTAGGAACTCGCGGTTGCGCATTCCCGTTGGCCCCCGTTGCGGCAAATTGACCCGAACACAGCCGTGACTGTAGGGCCGGCGCGATGCTGGGGGCGCCGGCCCTATGCTCTACCCCGGCGAGACAGGAACTTCTTCCACACAAGAGGATTTGAGATGGTCGCGGTTCGCCATCATCAAACGACCTCCTCCGCGACCGTGGGACCGGCAGGCGTCCAACTTGCCGGTCCTTTACGCGCCATTGGAAGCGTTCATCTGTGCGGCGGTGATCGCAAATAATCCTCTCGGTTTGCTAAGATTTGATCGGTCTTCGAAACGGAAGCTCAATCAGTGACCGCCACGATGGTTTTATGCCAAAGCGCCGCCATAGCCTCGTCTCTTGCGGCTTCGTCGGAATGCAGGGCTTTTCGCTTTTGGAGCAGTCTGCTTAGCGGCAATGGTTGGGGTTTACTCGGGCAGCTTTTCGGCGACGGCCAAGTGCCGAATTAAGGGAAACATCAGCTGGCTTACGGGCGAGCGCATTTATCATTTACCTGGGCAGGAATTTTATAGGGCTACCGACGTGCGATGGTGGCGAGGCGAAAGATGGTTCTGCTCGGAAGACGAAGCTACCGCCGCCGGTTGGCGACGGGCGACTACATGATCGCTGCCGGAACCGTTCCGGGGTGGTTTTCTACCATCGCACCCTTCTCTGTTCTATGGTGCGAGGCCGCGAACCCTATAGCGCCCCGAAGCATGTTCTTTGCAGCCTCGAGGCCTGGCGGAGGAGGAGCTGCCAGGCCTCCTGTTCCAGCTATGTTGTTCTCGAGCCGGTTATCAACTTAGGCATTGAGGGCGGTCGTGCAGAGAAGGAGCTGCAATGACTTGCCGAGCCTTTACCAAGCCCTAGGTCGGGGCACTGCGTGGCCGTGCCAGCTTCGATGCCTCTGGTGACCGGTTCGCCGAATTCATTCAAGCATTCCACAAAATCAGAAACGTCCGATGGATCCAGGCCGAGCGGATTACTTTGGAAAAGACAGCCCTATCACAACTGTGCAGCAAACGAGCGGATCTGTTCGACCAGAGCATCCTGATCGCCGGCCCAGGCCCAATGGTCGTCTCCCTCTAGTTCGATCAAACGCGCCATGGGGATGGCGCCAGCTAAGTGGCGGCCGGCTTCGACACGCACAGCGCGATCGCCGCGCCGATGAACGACCAGTGTCGGCACCTGGATCGAAGGTAGCATCGCGCGAACATCGGTGTCGCGTAACGCCTCCAGCACAACTTTGATTGCGCCCGGGCTCGAGGCTGCACGCAGTAGGCCGGCCCACCAGCTTCGTGCCTGCCGGTCATCAGTCAGGCTCGGGGCAAATGTCTCGATCTCCGACGGCCCGCCCCATTGCGCGATGAGCCGCCTCAGCCAAGCATCATATTGGGTTGACGTCAGTACGAAGGGATAGTCTTCGGACCAACTGCCCCGCGCCAGTGAACCGTAGAGAACAAGGCCGATAAGGCGCTCCGGCCATGCCGCGGCGAAGCGGATGCAACCAGGCCCTCCTTCCGAGGCACCAATAAGAAGGGCGCTGCGGCTGCCGATCGCGTCAAGAACGGCCAGAATATCCTCGGCTGTCGCCTCAACGGTCGGTGGAGCGCCGATTCGATCCGAGAGGCCGACGCCACGCCGGTCGAAAATGACGAGCCGGCCGAACTTGGAAAGCTTCGTCAGGAATTGCCGGCAGCGCGGCTCATCCCAGCCGCGTTCGACATGCGACAGAAAACCCGGCACGAACACAATGTCGAATGAACCATTCCCCACCGTTTGATAGGCGAGATGAATTCCGTGACGGGCGGCATATCGAGTCCGAGCGGGGGCCGCGGCCGCCCCCGGGCTGGGAGCAGCAAGCAGTGCCGTCGTTTCGAAATTCACAGATACGCCGAGCTCTTCGGCAAGCAACTTGCGGCAGGCCTCGTACTGGCGCTCGGCGGCAGAGCGATCCCCGGCCATCAGGTGCGCCCGGATGATGTGGYGATGTGCGGCCTCTGAAAAGGGGTCGAGTCCCGCCAAGCGGATTGCGGAGGAGAGTGCCGCACGAGCATCGCCTGCCGCAAGACTTCTTTCGACCAAACGCTCCAGTGCCTGAACGAGCTGGCTGCGAAGCGCTTCCCGGCGAAAGAAAGCCCATTCTTCGAATTCTTCGCAGCTTGCGAGCGACAGGCCCGACAGGAAGTCACCGTGGTACAACTGGACCGCCGCGGTAAACCTACCCTCATCACAGGCCGCTTCGAAGGCGGCGGCGTCTATCGAGAACCGCACCCCGGGATCGAGTCGCAGGGATATTCTATCGGCGGCGATGAGCCCCGTCCCGAAGGCCTGCCGAATCCCGTGAAGGGTACGCCGCAATCGGCCACGCGCGGCATCCTCATCGAGATCAGGCCATAACAGTGCCGAGACCGCATCGCGCGCAATCGGCGCGCGCGCTTGCGCAACGAAGGCAATCAACGCCAGCCCCTTCTGGAGGCGGAAGTCGACCTCACGACCGTCGATTTCCAACCGGGGATAGCCCAATAGACGAAGTTCAACGCGCATCGAACGAAGGCTCAGCCAAGGAACGGACAGGGGACGGTTGCYGGATACCAGTTGCTTATAACGCAGCTAGCGCCACCAGCACAGAACCAACCGGAGCCATTGACGATGTCCGACAGCCATCACACCACACAAGCATCAGGCCGCAGGCCGCACCGCATGCTGGCGATCTCCAGCGATGCGCAGCGCATCGCATATGAATGCATCGGCACCGGCAGGCCGGTCGTCTTTTTGCACGGGCTCAGCGACAGCCGCCACTCCTGGCACGAAATGGGATACGTCGAGCCGTTGCTTACTGCCGGACGACAGGTAATCTCGATGGATTGCCGTGGTCATGGTGACAGCGGCAAACCTCATGACGCTGCTGCCTATGCACCGCGCCGCCGCGCCGAAGATGTAGTCTCGGTCCTGGACGCCGTCGGCGTTGAGAAGGCAGACCTCGTTGGCTTTTCCATGGGTGGGGGGATCGCGCTGGCAACGGCCGGGTTCTTTCCACATCGAGTTTCCCGGCTGGTGGTGATTGCGGCCCACCCGTTTGCGCAAGACATGACACCCTTCCGCCAAGTGCTTTCGGGCGGCATCCGAGGCTGGATCGACTTATTGGAGGCGAATGGCCTGYAACTCTCAGCCGAGGCGCGGCAGCGGATCATGGCAAACGATTTAGACGCGCTTCGCGCCTGCGTCGGCAAGGACAGGACGGATTCCTCGGCCCTGGTCTGCAGGCTGCACTCGCCTCTGCTCGCTATTGCCGGAAGCCTCGATCCTGCCTCGGCTGCAGTCCAACGGTTCGCCGAGCTGGCGGGAGGAGAGTTCCAGGCGATCAAGGGCCGCAATCACTTCACCGCATTTTCCGCGGTCTCCGAGATGGTTCCCGCAATTGTCGAATTTATCAACCGCGATCAGACCCTGATCAACGTGGGCCAGTCTTCACGGAAGCCTTGACCGTTGGCAGGCATGCCAGCCGGCATCCATCAGGCACACAAGTCTTGGGTATAACCACCCGTTCGGCGGGATGAAGGTCCTAGGCTCTTTGAACAACCGTAACTGCACCATCACGATGACGGGCAGGTCTTAGAAAATGGGAGGGTGTAATGGCAGGTATCGTCGCGCTGTTCTACGGCGTCCTCGCATATGTCGTGTTCCTTGGTTCGATTCTCTATGCAATCGGCTTTGTCGRCAATTTGTTCGTCCCGAAATCCATCGACTCCGGCATCGTCGGGAACCCCGTCGAGGYGGTGATCGTCAACCTCTTGCTGCTCGGTCTTTTCGCCGTGCAGCACAGCGTCATGGCGCGACCGGCCTTCAAGCAGCTGTGGACTCGGATCGTACCAAAATCGGTTGAGCGCAGCACCTATGTGCTGTTGGCGAGCCTTGTCCTCTTGTTGCTTTACTGGCAATGGCGGCCGATCCCTGGATCGGTCTGGACAGTCGAAAGCCCAGCCTCGATTGCTGTGATCACTGGTGTGTTCTGGCTGGGCTGGGCCATCCTGCTGATCAGTACGTACCTGATCGATCATTTCGAATTGTTCGGCTTGGCACAGGCCTTCGCCGCGTTGCGCAAAAGGCAGTTGCCGGCTCCCGTTTTCAAGACGCCGTTCTTCTACAAATGGGTTCGGCATCCGATCTATGTCGGCTTTCTGCTGGCCTTCTGGGCGACGCCATCGATGACCTGGGGGCATCTGCTCTTTTCGGTCGGTACCACCGGGTATATCCTGCTCGGCATTTTCCTTGAGGAGCGGGACCTCGTCGCCCTGTTCGGCGATCAGTATCGCCGCTATCGCAAGCAGGTGGGAATGATCATCCCGCGGCCCAACCGCAATGTCGGAGAATAGAACTCTTCCAAAACGGGCCGCGTCATTGTTGCTGACGTCGGGTCGTTGCAATGCACCACGACAATGCCCCCGATCCGCCAATCACACGCGAGGAAGAAGATGAGCAAAACTACCGAACTCGACGCGTGGAGCGCGGGACAAAACTACGAACAGTACATGGGTCGCTGGAGCCGGCGGATAGCAACGCAATTCCTCGAATGGCTGGCGCCCGGGCGCGATGCCGACTGGATTGAGGTCGGTTGTGGCACCGGTGCCCTGACGGCGACCATACTTGCCAGATGCGCGCCGCAGTCGATCCTGGCGACCGATCCATCGGAAGCTTTCCTTTCGCATGCCCGCGCAGCGATCGGCGACAGGCGCGCCCGCTTCGAGGTGGCAAGCACGGAAAGGCTCCCGGCGCAGGATGCGAGCGCGGACGTCGTCGTCTCCGCACTTGTGCTGAACTTCGTCCCCGACCGGTTATCTGCCCTCGCTGAAATGCATCGGGTCCTGAAACCGGACGGACTTCTATCCTTCTATGTCTGGGACTATCCCGGCGGCGGCATCGGCTTCATCGACGCTTTCTGGAAAGCCGCTACCGAAGTCGATCCGCATGCCGCTGCTCTGGACGAAGGCAAACAGTTTCCGTTCTGCACCCGGAGTGGACTGGCCGAAATCTGCCGCTCAGCCGGGCTGCGGGGGCTTTCCATCGAGCCGATCGAATTCGAGACCGTGTTCCCCGACTTCGAGGCGTTCTGGCAGCCGTTCACGCTCGGGACAGGGCCGGCGCCCGGCTACTGCGTCAGCCTTCCCGACGACCACCGGGCAGCGCTCAAGGCTCGTCTCGCTGACACTCTCGGAGTGGACGGTCCTATCCGCCTTGTCGCGCGGGCATGGGCCGCCAAAGCACATCGGTCAACCTAGAGGGCAGCCTGTTGGCGAAACGTCGTGGCTGCCGAACTGAAACGGCGCGGTCTTGGCCTATGTCGGCGCCTTTGTGACAAACCGAACATTGGCCCGGACCATCTGAAGGCGTCGCGGGCCACATCGTTTGGAGCGACGCACACTGGATTTGGCCAGTCGACAAGGTTCGATCCTTGATCGCCCACACCGCACACCCAATTATCTCTCCGCGGTGGCTCTCGCCATTTCCATAAATTCCCGGCCCCTTCAACAAGGTTGCATGCTTGACACAGATGTCGAGACATTGAGCGGACGATTGGATGGGCGGCCGATGACCCGGACTTCGAACCAGACGAGCGCGTTGGTACTCCGCTATCATAGTCTCCGCGAAGACCGACCCGCCAAGATCATTGTCAACGCGGCCAGCGCCGTTTTGAGCATCGTCGACGATATCCTTGCTCAATTGACCTGAAGCCTTCAAAGTGTCGCCAATGCGATGGAATGCACTCGAGTATTGGGGCAAAGACGCTAGCCGCCTGCAACGGCTCACTGGTGGAGTCGCCAATGAGGTTTGGAGTGTGCAGGTTGGTGGGCAGCTTGCCGTCGCCCGCCTTGGCACCCGCAGCGACGCCGATCTGGAATGGGAGACAGAGCTCCTCCAGCACCTAGACCGAAACGGCATGACGGTCCCGTTACCTATCCCGACGATGGATGGCCGGATGTTCGTCGACGGCCTGTTGGTGATGCGATACCTAGAGGGCGGACCGCCTGAGACAGAGGGCGACTGGCGTCGCGTGGCCGACACGCTGCGTCAACTGCACCGGCTCACGCAGGGCTGGCCRCAGCGTCCGGGCTGGCGATCCTCAACCGACCTGCTGCAAGTTGACCGGGGGACGCGCATCGATCTCACCGCAATGCCACCCGAAGGCGTTGCTCGATGCCGGGCGGCCTGGGCGCGGCTTGCAGGCCGTCAGACATGCGTCGTCCACGGTGACGCTAATCCACGCAACATCCTCATGAGCGCCGGCCGGGTCGCGCTCATCGACTGGGACGAGTCACATGTCGACGTTCCCGATCTCGACCTTGAACTGCCCCACAATGCCGCTGATCTCGATGCCCAAGCATTGGACATTGCCGAACAGGCATACGCCGCATGGGAGGCCGCCGTCTGCTGGAAGGACGAATACGCCGTCAAGCGGCTGGCGCAGGTTCGGGCGGTCTAATCAGCAGCTTCGGCGGCACCTTCATGCTTTCCATCGGTCTGGGTTGAGTTCCGCGGCAGGCTCAGTGCCGTCTAACGGATTGACACTGACATCGGCGAGGGAGCCCGCCCTCAACGGACAAACCGTGAATGTTCGTTCTCACGGCCAACGGCGCAAAAGCGACCTGTCCAGAACCGCCCCGACCCGGCCAGAAGGTCAATGGGGTCACTTGCCAAGAGCGGACGTTCCCTCGAGGTGAATTTCCTGACCCGCGCTACTCGCCTATCCTGGAAAGCAATTCGTCGAGCTACTCCGGCAACGCGGCCACCGAACCCTGTAGCGCTTCTTCAAGCGCCTCCCCGGACGGTTAGACTTCGTGGAAATTCACTATTGCCCTTCCCTCCTGGGTTCTCGCAGGTCACGGTCGTGATCGCACCCTCTTCGCCCTCGTCGTTGGGCTCGAAGAACCCAGCTGAGTCCGTTGAATCGAGGCTTAATGCCGGCAAGCCGACATGAGTCTTGCAGGCGAAAAACCATGGAACTCTGCCGCTTCTATTCGGTTACTGCTCGACACGTGTCGTCTGGGTATTTCCGTGCGCAAGATCGGGGTTCTTACTTTTCATCGATGCATAAACTACGGCTCCTATTGGCAGGCGCGCTGCCTTGTCGAAGGGCTCGGCTCCATGGGCCACGATGCCATGCTTCTCGAATACCAGTCCCGCCGCGTCGATCGGGCGGAGTGGAAATGCGCTCTTCGGCCGGTCCCGAACGAGAATGGCGATCACGCGCTCTATAGGGCCAAGATCCGGAAATTCTTCCGTTCGATTGCCGCATTGCCTTTGTCTGAGCCCTTCCCTCTGGAGGCGGCTCCACGAACGGAAGATTTCGATCTCGTCCTCATCGGCAGCGATGAAGTCTGGAATCTCAAGCATCCATGGTACGGAGGTTCCCTGCTTTTTTACGGCGAGGGGTTTCGCTCCTCGCGCCTCGCCTCCTATGCCGCGAGTTTCGGCAACCAGACATCTTCCGTCGGCATGGACGGCTTGTGGACCGACAAGCTCTTGAGCTTTGCCGACATATCCGTCCGCGACCTTAATTCCGCACGGCTCATTCGCGATCTTTTAGGCTATGAGCCGGAGCTTGTTCTGGATCCATGCCTTCAGTTCCCGCAGGTGATCGCCGCGACGGAAAAAGTCGATCCCGAACGGGATTATATAGCCCTTTACGGACACGGTTTTCCACTCTGGTTCCAGAGGTCCGTGCGGGCCTGGGCGCGGGAAAAGGGATATCCTCTCGTCAGCATCGGCTACAGGAACGATTGGGCCGATCGGCAATGGATCGATGCCGGGCCTGAAGAATTCGCGGGCTTCATCGCCGGAGCTCGCGCCGTCGCAACCAATTTCTTCCATGGCTGCGTCTTCGCCCTCGTGCATGGAAGGCCCTTTGCCTGCGTGCTTTCCGACTACCGCTCCAACAAGATCCGCGACCTTACCACCCTCATCGGCGCGGATCGCCGTCTCGTAACAGAGGAAAACGCTTCCATGGATTTACCTAAGGCGCTCGAGTATCCGCCCGAACAGGCGATTTCGGAGCGCATCGCGGCACTGAGGCGCAATTCGAATGACTATCTCCTCCATGTCACCCGGTAGAGCTCTCCGGAAGCCCATGGAAGGACGCCCATGCGCCCGCCAAGATATCCTGCGCTCCGGCCTCTGCATCGGCTGCGGCGCCTGCCTGGCCGGTTCCGGGCGAGAGGATCAAGAAATGACCTTCGATCGGTATGGCCAGTTAAAGCCGTCCGGATCTGCCGCATGGCTTCGACAACCGAGCCGTGAATTCTCCGCTATTTGTCCGTTCTCTCCGACCGCCGACGATGAAGACGAACTGGCTCTCCGGCATTTCCCCGCAGCAGCGCATAAGAACCCGCTGCTTGGCCGTTACGAAACGGCCTTCGTTGGCCATGTAGAGGAAGCGGATTATCGGACAAACGGAAGTTCGGGCGGGCTCGTGACATGGGTCGCCAAGGAGCTTCTCATCCGCGGCATGGTTGATGGCGTGGCACACGTAACTGAAAACATGAACCCGCAGGCAAACGAGCCGCTGTTTCGCTACACGCTTTCGCGGACGCTTGCGGATCTTCGCGCCGGTGCGAAGTCCCGCTACTATCCCGTGGAGCTGTCGGGAGTGCTCGATGAAATCCGCAAGACCCCCGGCCGATATGCCGTTATCGGTATACCCTGCTTCATCAAGGCCGTTCGACTTTCCTGCGCCGCCGAACCCCTGTTGAAGGAGCGGATCTCCTTCACGTTCGGCCTTTTCTGCGGGCACATGAAAAGCGCCCGCATGGCGGAAAGTTTCGCATGGCAAATGCATCGGGACCTCCGCGAGGCGGAACATTTCGATTATCGGGCGAAATCCCCTGATCGGCCCGCCAACTGGTATCGGGCGCAGATGACGCTGACGGATGGAAGCACAGCGGCCCTCGATTGGTGGCATATGGCCGATGGCGACTGGGGAGCCGGCTTCTTCCAGAACCCGGCCTGCAATTTCTGCGATGATGTGGTGGCCGAGACTGCCGACATCGCATTCGGCGACGCCTGGCAGGAACCCTATTCTTCCGATGGAAGGGGAACCAACGTGATCATCGTCCGCTCCCCTTCCCTGCTCCGACTCATTCAAGCTGGTATTGACGCGCAGCAGCTATCTCTGGTGCCGGTCGAGCCAAGCTTTATCATTGCCACCCAGGCGGCCGGTTTCCGACAGCGGCGCGAAGGTCTGTCCTTCCGGCTCACCTGGCCTCGGTTAGGCATTCGTCCGCGCAAACGGGTCGTGCCGGGCAGCCATGCTTTGAGCGTGCAACGCAAGACGATCTACACCATGCGATACGCAATCAGCCATTGGAGCCACAGGGTCTTCTGGCTGGCGCGCTGGCTGAAATGGCCCCAACTGTATTTCGCCTGGGCTCGCGTTGCACTGGCGAGCTATCACGGTCTTGTCTATTCACGGGGTAAATTAGGCCGGCTTCTGGCAGGAATTGGCTTCGGAGACTTTGAATCTCGAAGATAAATTGAATGAGAGGGGAGCAGGGTCCCCCGCCAGGCCCCATCTCCGGTACGATCTTCGTGAACGTGTCTGCTCGACCAAAGGAAGCCCTCAGTTTCCAGCCTCCCCTGTCGCTCCCCGGCAACGGGGCCGAGGCCTGAAACGGCGTCAAAGCTCGGCCCCCAAAAGCTCCAAAATCTGCCCCACGGCTAGCGAGAGGGAAAAAAATGCCTCATTCGCGTTGGGTAGCGTTTCACAAACTATGAAGATCGCGGGGCCAGGAGCTATGAAGGATCTATGGCAGCGAACATGGTTGGATTTCGTGACCATTTCTCATCATGTGTGCGGCGCTGGGCGTGACCTGGATAATCATTCACGTTTGACCCCGGCGGCAACTGCTCGGTTCTCCGCAGCGAGCGATTTCCGGACGAAATGGCAACGGCACGTTGGACCAATGCCTTCGACCTCCCACTTCGAAGGCCATGATCTGAGGGGATGGAATGCGAGGTCGGTTCAGGCGATAGACGCCTCTATCGAGGTTCAAACCAGCCATCAACGTTCGCAAGCCAAATTTCCCGGCATCGGAATGTTGGATCGAATTTGACGCACGCATGAAGTAGCGCAAGCCCTTCAACCGCGCCAGATGGCCAGAAAGCGCCGGCTCCGGTCCCAACGCTTCACCACAAACTTAAATCATGCCGTTTTCGTCCAAACCGAAATAGCGGAGCGAGATGTCACCGTTTGTGCCGCTATCAACTCCTCCATCCTCGCCATCTCTTGCGTCGTCAAGTCCTTCAGCGGCGGCCGTGAAGATGTGAGCAACCGGAAGGTTGCGCAATATATCAGCAAACGCTTATATCGAGGCTTGGTGCGTCGGAGTTTTATGGGTTCCTTGCCCCTCCCCTAACTCAGCCGCGCCACCGGGATTCATTCGTGATTGACCTGCGAGACCACGAAAAAGGTTTAATTTTTCTGTAAAATCTGTGTATTACAGAATTTCCAGAAAACGAGGTGATGAAGGCTAAAACCATGAAGGACAGGACAATTTCTTCTGTCGAGTTCGTTAGGCACTTCGGACGTTATCACGATGAGGCTATGCGTGAGCCGATCGTTTTGACCAAGCATGGTCGTGCTTCCGTGGTCGTTATGCCGGTAGAACTTTATGAGCGTATGAGCAAGCGGGAGAGTGATCCACGCCGCGCTTATGGTCAGGGCGAAATACCCGGCGACTTGGCTGATATGTTCCTAACGCAGCTTGAACAGGATTCTGCCGACTATCAGGCGACCAAGGATGACTGAGCGGTTCGGTAAGGGCGACGGCTGCACCCCTTAGCCAATTGGCCCACCTGGGTGTCCAAATCACGTGCGTTCAGCGTTCGAAGCGCTTCAGCATCGTCCGCAGTTGCATGTTTTGCAGGTGAAGCTTGCGAGCCAACTGGTCCCGGAGCAACCCGATCTCTTCATCAAGGCTTACTACGTCATCAAAAATGGTAGACTGGAGGGGAGCGACCTCGACTGCTTCCGCTTTCTTGCCACGCTTGCTCCGTGTGCGCTTTGCGCCTTCACTCGTCCGCGTGACCTTCAAAGTATCGGAAGCACCGGCACCTCCGGCCTTGGATAAGGCCATGTGAGCGGCCTCAACTCCGGTATCGCGTTCGACGTCAGCAATCGCCTGAACTCTGCTTCCCGTTTCTCGGGCGTGCTCAAGATCCTCTATTGGCGTACCGATCTGATCGTGAGGTTGGGGCTGCTCCGGTACCCGAAGCTCCGTGGAAACTAATCCGTCGTGGATGGTTGTTTCAAGTGGCTCGGTGTCGTCCCGCACGTCCGGCTTAACGTCATTGGTCGAACGGTTTTCTTCCTTAGGCTCCCGTCGCGGTGAAACCCAGCGAGCAAGGAGTTTCCATGGAGACGCCATTTTATTGACCTCATGTTCTACCGGAATGCAGGATACGAGTTCAGACTTCGGCGGCAACAATAACCGCCGAATTGAACATCGCGATCGGCATTATGAAACGCGGTCGGGATCGACCGTGTGCTGCCTATCAATCGAGCTTCAGCCGCTTTCGCAAATCGGCATTTTCAGCACGAAGTTTTTCAGCAAGCAATTTGCGCAGTTTTTGGTTTTCCTCTTCCAGCTGCAGAAGGTCCGCCATCTCGTCAATCGCCGCCGCTGGCACGACAGTTGCCGTCTTGGCAACCTTTGAAGCGCGTCTCACAGGCGTGCGCTTGGCGCTGCCCGTATTGCCGGTCGACTTCGGCTTGCGCGCTCTCTTCTGCTTTCCGCCTACAGGCTCCGCCGCGACCTCGGCTGACGCAATTTCGGGTGTCGCCTTCTTGGCGCGCGGCTTACGCTGTTTCTTAGGTACATCCGACGCTGCTACGGCCGCCGGGTCAGCATTCGTCATCGTATCTTTTTCATCGGCCATTTTGATCTCCTGTAAAGCCGATGCAGTTGTCTGCTGTCCGGTCGGAAGAGTCAACAACGGTCCGGCCTGTTCTTCTGCAGATAAAGACGGTTGGCTGCCTGGCTTACCGCTCCGCGGCTCCTTCGATAGACGTGTCATCTCCACTTCCTGCACATCTTGTGCTACAGACCTAAGATCCATATTGCCCCAAATGGAGTTCGATTTGGGATCGGCTTTGCGGCGACTGAATTTGTACTCGACGGCAAAACTGCGTTGAACTTTTTTCACTGTAAAAGCCTTGGAGAAACCGTGATGATGTTTCCGCGATGTGCTCAGAATCGCGACAAGCGCCGCAAATAGCGACTGCCACGCGAATAGTCTAGACGTGCGGCAAGTTTGTCCCTTGCTCGTTCCAGATTGCCCTTGGTCAATGGAAGGATTTTACGGGCGGCGATTGGGACTGATTGCGTTCTCGCTGGTTACCTTGTGATATTTGGAGTAAACGGCAATACGCGAACCAGCTATTCTTGGCAGCATCACATCTGGGCCAGTTACACCCTGCTCGAACTGCCTGATATTTATGTTCGCCATCCCCTTCGAAGGTCAGGTGATCTTCGACGGGCTTTACCGGCACCCTGCCCCTCGCCCCGGTAATGCATTGGCGCATCCTCGCCGCATCCGGCGGATCGTCGACCCCATGCAGAATGCCAGACCCTGCTGGAAGCGCCCATAAGCCGACAACCGTGGAACCAGAAAGCCCATAGAATCCATTTGCCGGCGCGCTGGATGCTACGTTCTAGGCGCGCATATTTCCGCTCCCCGATGGTTATCGCGGAGCGGATGGGGTTTACGCCCCGGTGAACAGATCACCGGTATAGATCTGCTCGGGCGGCAGCGGCGTCTGAACCGTGCCGAATTCCTGGAACATCTTGTTGAAATCCTCCAGCCACTTGTTGACGGTGCCATCCTTGGTGAAGTCGTCCAGTTCTTGAGCCGTGAGCATCTTGCGGCTGCGGGCGACCTTTTCGGTCGCGTCTGCCGGCGCGTTGAGGAAGGCCGTGGTGATCTGAATGGACCGATCGAGGTTCGCGGCACGATAGTCCATTGCCTTCTTCATGACGCGCAGGAATGTCTTAACCAGCTCCGGGTTCTGCTCGACGATTTCGTTGCGTGCGACGAAGGTGTTGATAAACGAGGTCTGCGGGAAGAAGTCCTGGTTGGAAGCCAGCTCCTTCATATCCGGAACACGAGGCTTGATCGTGTCGATCAGCGGGTACCAGATGCCCGCCCCGTCGATCTGCTTCGAGGTAAAGGCCGAGACAACGGTTGGCGGATCCATTGGAACCATCTGGATGTCGTTGATCGTCATTCCCGCCTTCGCCAGCGCCATACGCAGGATCATGTCGCCGGATGTGCCCTGCGGCACGCCGACCTTCCTGCCCTTGAGATCCTCAATCGAACCGATATTGCYCTGAGCGATGACGCGGTCGGAAAAGCCGATGTCATTGACACCGACCACCTTGGCGCGGCCGCTGGCCGGAAGCCACAGCGCGCCAGGGCCGATCGTGCCAAAGTTCAGACTACCGGCGCCCATTGCCTGGATCTGGATTGGACCATTGGTAAAGACTTTCACCGATGGCGTGATGCCTTCGGCTTCCCATAGCTTCTGGTCCTGGGCGATCGCCAACACGCTCGCGTTAGGGAAGTCGGCGATGTAACCAATGGTCATTTCAGCGGATTGGGCAGCCGCCTTTCCCCCGATCGAAAAGGCGCTGGCAGCAGCCACGGCCGCTGTGGTCCTCATGAGATTTCGTCTCGTCAGCATGTACAATTCCTCCTTTTGACAGCTGTTGGGGAGCAAAGGGTCAGGCAGCGGCGGGGTGGTAGACCGATCGCCAGACCTCATTGCGTAAGGTCGCGAATTCCGGTGAAAGACGCATCTCTTCCGTACGCGGATATGGCAAGTTCACCGGAACGATTTTATGAAGCCTCCCCGGCCGAGCAGCCATGACAACGACACGGCTGGCCAGGTAGACGGCTTCATCGACATCATGGGTGATGAACATCACCGTGCGGCGCTCCTTGCTCCATGTCGCAAGAAGCTGATCCTGCAACTGGACGCGCGTCAAAGCATCGAGCGCGCCAAATGGCTCATCCATCAGCAGGATCTTCGGGTTGACCGCATAAGCTCGGGCAATCGCGCAACGCTGCTTCATCCCGCCGGACAGTGTTTTCGGCAGCGAATCCGCAAAGTCACTCAAGCCTACAAGTCCGATGAAATGATCGGCGATCTTCCGGCGCGCCGCCTTCGGGTGCCCGGCTATCTGCAGACCGAACTCGACATTCTGGCGGACCGTCAACCAAGGGAAAAGCGCATACTGTTGAAAGATCACACCGCGTTCAGGCCCCGGGCCGCGCACAGGCACGTTGTCGACCAGAACCTGGCCGGATGTCGGCCCAGTAAGCCCGGCCGCGATGTTCATAGCAGTGGACTTGCCACATCCCGACGGGCCGACCACAGTGATGAACTCGCCATCCTCGATATCGAGATTGAGGCCCTGGAGTGCGTTGAAGGACGCTGATCCGGCGATATTGAACGTCTTGGTAACGTTCTGGAACGAGATCTTGGTGTTCATAGTTTTTCCTGCCAGGCGGTCAGCACGCCATCGATTGCCATAACGATCCTATCCATGATGAGACCGAGGACGCCGATTGCGATGAGACTGACGAATATCGTCGGAAGGTCGTAATAGAGTTGCGCCTGCTGCATGCGGAAGCCGAGACCGGATTGCGCGGCGATCAGTTCGGCCGCCACGACAGTTGCCCAGGACGAGCCAAGGCCTATACGCACCCCGACCATGATGTAGGGCAGCGACGCGGGAACGATGACCCTGCGGAAGATGGTGAAGTCATTGGCGCCAAGCACGCGGGCAGCATTGATCAGCGTCTTGTCCACATTGACGACGCCCTGATAGGTCGCAACGACGCTGGACAGAAAGGAGGCCAGGAAGATGACGAAAACCTTCGGCGTTTCATCGATCCCCATGGTAACAATCGCCAGTGGAATGATGGCGAGCGGCGGGATCGTGCGGAAGAACTGCACATAAGGTTCAATAATCGCGCGAGCGATGCGATACCAGCCCATCAGGAAGCCGACCGGAATAGCTACGGCAATGCCAAGTGCGAAACCGGTGAAAACGCGGCCAAGGCTTGCCAGTGCATCGGACCAGAGAAGTCCGTTTTGGGCCTGGACAAGAGCCTGTTTGGTTACCGCCAGCGGTGTGGGAAGGCCGACGATGCCCTGAGCCGTCACCGTGGCCCAGAGCATTATGCCGACGATGACGGCTGCGATGTTGATCGCGAGCATACCCATCGGTCGCGATAGCCTGGAAGGCTGTTGCGCCGGCGAGGGTTTTTCTTCGGTTGTTGCAACTGACAAGATCATGCCTCCCGCGAAAGCTTGCCTGTTTCTCGACCGCGGCGGCTCACCGCGCATCCGCCATGACATCACGCGTCTTGAAGTTCGATTCGATCAGCCAGTCCCGCATGACATCCAGGAGTTCTCGCTTTTGTTCGGCATGGGCCGGATCGCTCCAGAGGTTTCTCACCTCCTGCGGGTCGTTCTCTAGATCGAATAGCTGACCATCCTTCGAGCCTTTGAAATGCACCAGCTTCCACCTGGCGCTTCTGACCCCCGTCATGAACTCCACGCCGCCAGCCATCGCCACGTCGCCGATCTGTTCGCAAAAAACATGGCTGCGTGGCGTCCACTCTCCCCCTTCCAAAGCGGGCTTTAGGCTTTTGGCCTCAAACGAACCCGGCGGCGTGATACCGGCATATTCGAGAATGGTCGGACCGAGATCGAAGAGCTGGCACAGACCGTCGATGGAACGTCCACCCTTAAACCGTCCCGCGGTCGACCAGATGATGGTCGGCACACGTGTGACGATGTCATACATGGACCATTTCTGGATCAGACCGTGCTCGCCGAGGCATTCGCCATGATCAGACGTGAAGATGACGATCGCATCTTCCAGGTAACCCCGAGCCTTGAGCGCCTCGAGCAGCTCGCCGACCTTCTCGTCGATCAGCGTGACATTGCCAAGATAATGGGCCCAGAGCCGCTGCATCTGCTCGGGGGTCGGATCAAGGCTCCAGACGACGGAGTCATGATCGACCTCAACATCATGCTTGCGCTTGTCCTTCAGCTCCTGATGAAGCGACTGCAATTCCTCCTTCGTCGGCTGYGGCAGCGGCAGATCGTTGCGCCTCAAATAAGGATCGGAGTAACGGGCCGGCGGATCGAACGGCGGATGCGGACCGGGGAAGCCCACCTGAAGGAACAATGGCTCGGTGGGCGGATAGGTGTTGACCCACCACTTCGCCATATTGCCGACGAAGGCATCGGAGTGCAGATCCTCCGGCAGCTCCCAATCAAAAGCACCGAGGCGCTTGGCGTAATCGTCACGCTCGCGGTAGGTTTCGCGCTGCTGCTTGACAAGGCCGTTGGCAGCGAGTGCCTTGTCCCACTCGTCGAAATACCAGCGCCCTTCCATGTATCGGTCCTTGTTTTCCACGACATAGCGTTCGTGAAAACCCGAGTCCGAATTGTATGGGATCGTGTGCATCTTGCCGATATTGACACAGCGGTAACCCGCTTCACGAAGCTGCTCGACCCAGGTCCGCTGCCATTTCTGACCATTGGCCAGAACGCCGGTTGTGTGTGGATAATAACCGGTGAACAGGCTGGCGCGTGAGGGAACGCAGCTGGGCGCCGTGATATGGCAATTGGTCAGCGCCACGCCCTTCTCGACAAGCTGGTCGATATTAGGTGTCACCGCATATGGAAATCCAAGCGCTGCGATCGAATCGTAGCGTTGCTGGTCAGTCATGATCAAAATGATATTTGGCCTTTCAGCCATATGTCCTGCTCCTCCGCGGCGCCGATTTCGAGCTCGCCATCCGGCGAAAGACCGGTATTCCCGCCTCTTTCGCTTGCCTCATATCTGAAACGATGGCATAAAGTTAACGGTAACGCAACGCTCACTTTAGCGAAATACAGGCTCGAAATGGAAACGGAAATCACTGACAGGGGCGCACGCCCGGTCCCGACCCTTGCCTCGATCGCAGAGCGGGTAGGCGTTTCGGTCAACACCGTCTCGCGGGCTCTGCGCGCACCCAACACGGTTCGCCCCGAGCTGCGCCGGCGCATCAACGCGGCCATGGAGGAGTTGAATTACGTGCCTAACCGGCTCGCCGGCGGACTTTCGGGCACGAGATCGGATATCGTCGGCGTCGTCGTGACTTCACTCTATTACTCAGAATTCGCCAGCATCATCGATACACTTCAATCCGCCCTCCTGGAGAGCGGCCTGCAGGTCATGCTGGCGAATACCCGGTACAATGCCGATCAGGAATTGAAGCTTGTTCGGTCTATCCTCAGCTGGCGTCCGGCTGCGATTGCCATCATCGGCGTCGATCATCCTCCAAAAGTCGTGGAACTCCTCAAGGCCTCAGCTATCCCAATCATCGAAATGTGGGACACGGATGGCGAGGTGATCGACACCGCCGTTGGTTTTGATCATACGCGCGTCGGCGCCGCACAGGCGGATCACCTAATTGCCAGAGGCTACCGGCGGATTGCTTTTATCGGCAGCGTTCGCGAGAACGACAGGCGCGCCCAGAAACGCTTGAACGGATTGGAAGCTGCCGCTGCGGTAGCTGGCCTGCCCCAAGTTTTAAAGCACACTGCACAACAGGGTGGCAGCCCTGCACTCGGGGAACGACTGGCGTTCGAACTGATCGAAGGCCACCCCGAAATCGACGCGATAGCCTGCAACAGCGATGTCGTGGCATTTGGCGTCCTGCGCGCACTGAAGACGCTCGGCAAGCGCGTCCCGGACGACATTGGTGTGATTGCGTTTGGTGACAACGAAGCAGCCGGCTGCGTTACCCCGCCGCTGACAACCGTACGTCCGGACCGGGAACGCATCGGCAAACTGACCGCCGAGGCGATCCTGGCGCGCATCAACGGGGCGGAACCATGTACCACGATCGTCGAATGGGAACTCGTCGCCCGCGAAAGCACTCATAAGAAGAATGCCTAGACTTCCGCGATGTCGGCTGTATTTGACTTCGGCGACCCCTTCGACATCGCCGATGACATCAAAAGGGTAATACGATCGTGCCGCGAACTGTCGTTTCCCGAAGCCCCTGCCTGTGAAGCGTCGATCTCGGCCAGGTCTTCGCAGATGCCATCAACCCAGTAGTGCTGCACACATGCATTCCACCACGATCTCCATATTCCTCCACGCTATTCGAATACGCTTTAAGCTCTTCAAGAAGAAGGCTCTCGCGCGCGGTAGCGAAATTGGACTGATCGCCTGCGCTGCACTGGTCGGGGTCGCCTCGGGCTGCGTGGTAAGCGGCATGAGCTGGATCTCGAAGGCTCTCCATCACCTGATCTTCGGCATATCCGATGGYGAGTGGCTGAGTGCCGCTTCAATTGACAACCAGCTTTTGGTTTTCGCCGCGCCGATCGCGGGTGGCGTTATGATGGGCATCGTTTTCCTGCTGCTGCGAAAAAGGCGCAACCGGCCGATCGTCGATCCGATCGAGGCGAATGCGCTCTACGGTGGCCGTATATCCTTGACCGACAGCATTATCGTAGCCGTCCAGAATCTCGTATCCAACGGTTTTGGCGCATCGGTCGGCCTGGAAGCCGGCTATACCCAGCTGTCCTCGGGCATTGCATCGAAGCTCGGCGGGAAACTGAACTTCCGAAGGGAAGATCTTCGCATCCTTGTCGGCTGCGGCGCCGCCGGCGCCATCGCAGCCGCCTTCAATGCGCCGCTGACCGGTGCCTTTTATGCATTCGAACTGATCATCGGTACCTACAGCACCGTTGCGCTTGCGCCGGTCGTGGTCGCTGCCATTTTTGCCACCTTCGTCGCCAGAGCAATGTCCGGCGATACCTTCCTGATCGAGGTTGGCGAGATCGGCGCTGTCGCGCCACATGACTTCCTGCCGGCGATCCTGCTCGGAGCCTTGTGCGCGATGATAGGTATCGCCATCATGAAGGGGGTGACCTTCACTGAACAGCTGGCGCGCAAGAGTTCCATCCCTCCGGCACTGCGTCCGGCACTTGGCGGTATCGTCGTCGGGTTGTTGGCGATGATCACCCCGCAGGTTTTGTCGGCCGGTCATGGGGCGCTGCATCTAAATCTCGACACGCAAAACAGCCTGATAGCGCTCGCGATGATTTTCCTGCTGAAGGCGACGGCATCGGCCGTGTCGATCGGTTCAGGCTTCCGCGGCGGCCTCTTTTTCGCCTCCCTTTTCATGGGCGCACTACTTGGGAAAATCTTCGCTTTCCCCGTTGATTCCATCATGAGCGGCTCACTGACGCCGACTGTCTATGCCGTCGTCGGCATGAGTTCGCTGGCGGTTGCGCTGATCGGAGGACCGCTGACAATGACATTCCTTGCTCTCGAGATCACCGGAGACTTCCCCATCACCGCGCTGGTGCTTGCGGCGACCATCAGCTCCTCGGTGGTGGTAAGGACCACATTCGGCTACTCCTTCGCCACGTGGCGCTTCCACCTGCGCGGCGAAAGCATACGAAGCGCGCACGACATCGGCTGGATACGCAATCTGACAGTCGACAAGCTGATGAGGCCGGACGTCAAAAAGGCAAATGCAAATCTCTCGCTCCAGCAGTTCCGCGAGACTTTTCCCCTCGGCTCGACCCAAAGAGCAATCCTGGTCGATGACGATGATCGTTATGTCGGCATCGTCCTCGTTGCGGAAGTATACGGCGCGGAAGTCACTGTTCAGGAGGCGACGCTTGAGAAGTTCATTCGCTATCGCAACGAGTTCCTCCAGCCGCGGATGAATGCCAAACAGGCCGCCGCGATCTTTGACAAAACACGCAGTGACGCGCTGGCAGTCGTCAACAATCTTATCGAGCGCCGGGTCGTAGGCCTATTGAGCGAGGCTCACACCCTGAGACGATATAGCGAGGAACTCGATCGACGGCGTCGCGAGGCGGTGGGTGAGGCCATCTGAGCAGCTCGCCCGAGCCTCAGGTCGTTCTCTCACCTGCCAACAAAACGGCACTGCCTTTGTCTTGGCGACCTCTCTTTTGCAAACTCATTCGCCGCCCTGCCAGGCATTGCCGGCTGGCGTGCGCCCCGAATTCGCCCCCAGTTTGACACTCGCCAGTGTCCAGCTCTGCGTTTTGAGCGAGCTTCTTATCCGCCATTTCAAAATTTCCGAAATGAGTTCTTCCCTGGTCGCCTGATGCGCCGGATCGTTCCAGAGGTTGTCGATCTCTTTCGGGTCGTTATCCATGTCGAATAATTGCCCCTCGTCGCTGTCGACGAAATGCACGAGCTTGTAGCGCTGGCTGCGGATCATCGTCATGAATTCGGTGCCGCTGAAAATCCGGTCGCCGGCATGCTCCGAAAACACGAATTTCCGCGGCTCGCACTCGTCGCCAATGAGATAAGGCAGCAGCGATTGCGCCTCCATCCAGTTCGGGACCGGCAAGCCGGCGAGATCCAGAATGGTCGGTGCAAAATCGAAGAGCGATACCAGATCGTCGACCACCCTGCCCTCCGTCACGCGGCCGGGAGACCAGACTATGGCAGGCACCCGAACGCTTTGCTCGTACATCGACCATTTCTGACTGTGGCCATGGTCATTGAGACTGTCGCCATGATCGGACGTGAAGATGAAGATCGTGTCCTCGAGCACGCCGCGCCGCTCGACCGCCTCTATCAGTTTTGCCATCTGGGCATCGATCATCGAGACATTCGCAAAATAATGCTGCCGCTGGCGCCGCAGCTGTTCTTTGGTGGGATGCGCAAGATGCACGACAGCGTCGTGATCGACCGTCAGATGCTGCTCACGCAGCTTGCGGAGCGCAGAAGGCTGAGCTGCTATATCTTCCTCGCTCAAGATCGGCTCGGGCAGATCGGCATCGGCGTAGAGATCGAGATATTCCTGCGTCGGATCGTAAGGCGGATGTGGCCCCGGAATGCCGATCTGCAGGAAAAACGGCTCCTGGCCAGAATAGGAATCCAGCCACATCCGAGCGAGGTGGGGCACAAAATTGTCCGAATGAAGATCCTCGGGGAGCGGCCAGACGAACGCACCAAGCGAGGATCGGTAATCCTCCCGCCTGCGATAGGTGACGCGGGTTGGCTTCTCTAAACCGCGTGCCCAGATCGCCTTGTCCCATTGGTCGAGAAAAAACGGCAGGCGAGCCGTCGCACGATCCTTGTTTTCCACCACATGCCGTTCGTGAAAACCGAAGGAATCCTCGAAAGGAGAAGTATGCATCTTACCGACGTTGACGCAGCGGTAGCCGGATTCGGCGAGCTGCTGTACCCAGCTGAACACCCAGGGCTCGTCATTGCGAAAAACCCCGTTGGTATGCGGATAAACGCCTGTGAAGAGACTCGCACGCGACGGCGCGCAGGAGGGCGAGGTCACGTAGGTCTTGCGAAAATACGTTCCTTCTCTGACCATGCGGTCGAAGGTTGGCGTCTTCATATAGGGGAAACCGCCGGCAGCGATCGTGTCGAAACGCTGCTGGTCCGTTATGACGAAGACGATGTTGGGGCGCTTTTGAGATTTTGCCATCTGTTTCTCGTGCCTAAGGCTTCGAGCATTGCCGGCATCCACCTAACCGGAGGCACGCACGATATGCTCGAAGCCAAGATTGATTGATAAGGGTGCTCCTTCACCCCGAAACCTCTCCAGCAGAAGCTCGCCCGCCTGCCGGCCGATCTCCCGGTCGGGTGGGCGGACAGAACTCAGCGAAGGCGATGAGGTAGCCGCAAAGTCGAAATCTCCATAACCACAGAGCTTCACGTCATCGGGGACACGAATGCCAAGCCGGCCAGCTTCGAAGAGCGCCCCCAAACAAAGCATGTCATTGGAAAAGAAGATGGCCTGCGGGCGGTCCGGCCGCCCCATCAGGTCAGCAAATGCCGTAGCGCCCCCCTTCGACGATGCCCGCTCGGACAGGACGAATTCCTCCAGGTGAAGCCCTGCCTCGTGCACGACCTCGCGAAAGCCCGCGGCGCGATCCGCGGCCCTGTGGTCGCCTGGCAATGCCACCAAGGCAAGTCCGAGACGGCGGATACCAAGATCCGCGAAATGACGACCAATGCGCCGCCCGACCTCGCGATGCGAGAAACCGATATTGCTGTCGATCGCGCCTTCCAGATATTCGCCGACCTCCACCACCGGCAGGCCGTCCTCGACCAGGAGGCGTAGCGTGCCGCGGGTGTGGTGCCGGCCAACCAGCACGATGCCGGCGGGTGACCAGGAGAGCAGCGATTTGACGAGTTCTTCCTCGCGTTCGAGAACGTAGTCGCTGGATGACACCATGACCTGATAGCCGCGGCGGTTGAGGACGCCAGTCATCTCTTCCAGCGTCAAGGCGAAAACCGAGTTGTTGAGAGTCGGCACGACCACCGCCACCGTCTTGCTGCGGGTGGCCGCAAGGCTGCCCGCCATCACGTTGGGGATATAGGAGAGCGATCGCGCCGCCTCCGCGATCCGCAGTCGGATCTTCTCGGAAACGGCATCCGGCTCGTTATAGGAACGCGAAACGGTTGTGATCGAGACGCCCGCCATGCGCGCGACGTCGGCCATTTTCGGACGGCGGGTTATGGCTTTTTTCATGCAGGCTTTTAAGTTTCACATGGTAGCGTTTTCATAACTGAAGGAGAGAGGTAAACCAGTGTAATGTCAAATCTTAAATTGCGCCTTGACGTTTTCCTGAAAACGATACCAAATGATTTTTTCGTCAAACCCGGGCAGATCGGAAATTCGTGTCGTTTGGGGCGTTCGGACGCTCCTCCGAAACTGTTCTTGAACAGGAACAACTATGGCCACTGTGCTAATTACCGGCTGCGACAGCGGTCTGGGCGAAGAGTTCGCCCTTCAATATGCGTCAAGAGGCGATCGCGTGATCGCCACCTGCCTTAACCCTGAAGAGCTTCTCGCCCGACATGACTTCGGCTCGAACGTCAAGGTCATGAAACTCGACGTCACCGATACGGACACGGTTTTGGAATTGGCGAACGAGCTACACTCCGCGAAAATAGACATCCTACTCAACAATGCCGGCATTCCGGGCCCTCATCTTTCCCTTGCCGATACCGATCTTGGCCTCTGGCGGCGGATGCTCGAGGTGAACCTCATCGGCGCCTTCGTCGTCTCCAGAGCGTTCATCGAGCATGTGGCACGGAGTGACCTCAAGGTGATCGCCTTCGTTTCCAGCCGCATGGGTTCGATCGGCCTCAACAATACAGGCATTTCCTACGCATATCGATCAAGCAAGGCGGGCCTGAACATGATCATGAAGAGCTTCGCGATCGATCTCGCGCCACGACAGATCTGCGTACTCGGCATTCATCCCGGAAATATTGCAACAGCAGGCGATGCCGGCCTGACGGCTTGCGCAAGCGTCTCCCGCATGCGGGAAGTCATTGCCGAAGCCGGTCCTCACCAAACCGGTACATTCTACAATTACAATGGTCAGATTCTTCCCTGGTGATGGCAATGCAAGCCCGCCTCCGCACTATCCTCGGTCACATACCGGAGTTGCTGCTCGCATCGGGACGGACATCATAGGCGATCCGAAAGCCGGTATTGTTGGAGGCACTATCCGGCGACAGGCCCATGCGGGCAGCAATCCGATATCGATAGCAGTAGCTCTTATGGCAAAGGAACGAGCCACCCTTGAGCACCTTGTCGCTATTTTTTCTCGCCTGCTCGTTGCGGATCTTCGCGTGGCGCGACAGGGATCTCACTCGGAATGGCTCGCTCGTCCACTCCCACACATTGCCGCAAAGATTGTAAAAACCATCTTCGGTAGGCTTGAAGCTGCGGGCGGGCGCAGTACCGAAAAAGCCATCCGCCAGCGTGTTCTCGTGGGGAAACCTGCCTTGCCAGATATTGCAGAAAACCTTTTCGTCGGTGGGCTCTTCGTCACCCCAGGGATAGCGCCGGCGGCGGTTTCCGCCTCTGGCCGCGTGCTCCCATTCAGCCTCCGTCGGAAGACGCCCGCCGACCCATTGCGCGAAAGCCATGGCGTCATTCCATGAAACCTGGGTCACGGGATGATCCATACGTTCCTCGATGGAACTCCCAGGGCCCTCCGGCGCATTCCAGATTGCGCCGTGAACGCGCGCCCACCAGGGCGTGCCCGCGACATTTTCCGCCACGCGCATCTTATCCTGTAGAAGGCCGGCAAACACCGCAGTGTAGCCGAATTTCTCCGCTTCCGTGATGTATCCCGTAGCCTCGACGAACTCTGCGAAGCGTGAGACGGTGACGGTTTCGGATTCAAGAAAGAAATCGTTGACGTTGACTTTGCGTTCCGGGCCTTCGCCATCAATGACAAGGGCCGGATCGTTGGTTCCAACGAAGGTTTCGCCACCCTTGACCGCGATCACATCACCGCCCTTGCCCCGCGATGAAATCTTCGCAGTTTTCTCCGCCCCTTCACTTCCATTGTCTCGGCTGATTGCCGAACAGCATCCGCTCATCATATCTCCGAACTTTACCATTCCGGCGAACTGTGCTTACAAGAGCTACTTGCCGCTGTCGAAAAGCATTTCGAGATGGAACATGTGCGAGCCGCCACGCGGCGTTGATGCCAGGGCTTCCATCTCGCGCAACTCCTTTCGCGGCAGGCGGTCGTGGGTCGCAGGTTCGATGCAGAACACGTTTATCCCTTCGTGGGCATTGCGCAAGGTCTGCAGGAAAGGCAATTTCCGTCCGTCATACTTCAGGCGGAAGCAAGCGCCGCCATCGGCTGCCGCCGCTGCCGCTTTTATCTCGATACCGACAACTCTCCCTCTTCTGTCTTCGATAACGATATCGACGGTATCCACGCTTTCCTTGATGGCCAGCAACAACTCGGGGGCGCGCTGAATTTCATCGACAATGGCGCGATCCATACATCTTACAAAGCCAGCTGGATCCTGTCGCGCTGCGTCCAAGGTTGTCGCATTATCTAGCGTGTAATACTCCATCCCCAGGTTGGCCATCTTCTTGGCCAACGTGGTTTTTCCTGATTGTCGAGGACCTACGATCAATACCACTCGCGTGTCTGACATGGCGTCGGCAACGCGTCGCTCAACAGCCTTTCTACAGCGCCACAGCTTCATTCCTTTGATGACCATTTGAAACTACGACGCCGACTGATTGAAAGTCGAGGCGTGACCGTTTGAAATCACGCAGGCGGCTGATTCAAAGTAGGCGACATGCCAGATGGCGGCATGGGGTCGGAAAAAGGTCACGCAGGCGCTGCTGAATCTTTCGCTGATTTGTCGCGGAACTGACCTAGTGAGCCCTCAACGGAGTGCTACCTGATCAGAAGCGAGGCGAAAGCATCTGTGCATAGTTCTGCACCGCCAGCCGACTGATCTTCCAAACGGAAGGAACGCAGTTCTTGAACGAGGTCGACCCAGCATTGTTCGTCAGGGACCTAACTTTCTTCCGCGAATATCTCCTCCCGTCTTCTGCGTACGATCGAAAGAGCCGGCGCTATCAGCAACAGTGCGGCCAGGAGCAACATGGCCGCGCTGATCGGCCTTTCAATCAGTACCATCGCATTACCGCGCGATAACAGCAGCGCGCGACGAAGATGCTCTTCCATCATCGGCCCCAGGATGAAACCGAGCAGCATCGGTGCAGGCTCGCATCGCAGTTTGACAAAGCAGTAGCCCGCCGCTCCGAAGATGATCAGCATCCACACGTCGAACATTGAATTGGAGAAGCTGAACACGCCTATGCAAGTGATGACGATGATCGTCGGAAAAAGCAGATGATAGGGAAATGTGAGGAGCCTCACCCACAGTCCGACCAGCGGAAGGTTAAGCACGACCAGCATGGCGTTTCCGATCCACATCGAAACGATGAGACCCCAAAATAGCGCCGGCTGTTCCGAGATCACGTTCGGCCCTGGCTGGATGCCATGGATCATCAGAGCGCCGATCATCAAGGCCATGACCGGATTGGACGGCAGGCCGAGTGTGAGCATCGGAATGAACGAAGTCTGGGCGCCGGCATTATTGGCCGCTTCAGGCCCGGCCAGTCCCTGCAGCACCCCGCTGCCAAACTTTTCCGGCTCACCGGAAATCTTCTTTTCGATTGCGTAGGAAGCAAATGAAGAGAGGGTCGCCCCTCCTCCGGGTAAAATCCCGAGCACGGAACCGATGGCCGTGCCTCGCAAGATCGATCCCAGAGCTTCGCGAAAGCGCGCCAAACCCGTCAACAGGCCAGTAATCTGCGCAGCGCCTACCTCCTGTTCGGAGCGGTCATCGAGATTGCGCAGGACTTCGGCTATGGAGAACAATCCCATAGCCAAAGCCACGATCGCGATACCATCATAAAGATCCAGCATTCCGAATGTGTACCGTCGCACGCCGGAGGTGATATCCGTGCCGACGAGCCCGAACAGCAGACCGAGGATCGCCATTGCGATCGCTTTGACAATGGAGCCGTGAGCGAGCGCTATGGCTGCTATGATGCCGAGGACCATCAGCGAGAAATATTCCGCCGGTCCGAACAGCAGTGCAGCTCTCGCCAAAGGCGGGGCAAGCAGGGCGATGATGAAGGTGGCGATGGTCCCGGCGACGAACGATCCCATGGCCGCCATCGCGAGAGCTTCCCCCGCCCGCCCCTTGCGAGCCATTTGATAGCCGTCGAGCGCGGTGACAACGGAGGAGGACTCTCCAGGTGTATTGATAAGGATTGCGGTGGTCGATCCACCGTATTGGGCGCCGTAGAATATGCCGGACAGCATGATGAAAGCGGAAACCGGCGGCAGGCCGAATGACAGCGGCAGCAACATGGCCACGGTCGGTGCCGGCCCCAGTCCGGGCAGGACACCGATCAAGGTTCCAATCAGCACACCGGCAAAGCAATAAAAGAGATTGAGAGGCGTGAGCGCCGTTTCGAAACCAAGGGCCAGGTGGGAGAGCAATTCCATTGTATCAGCCTCCGATCCAGGTGCCGACCGGATGAAGCGGCAGACCGAGGGCGAGGCGGAAGATCAGGTCGGAACAGAGCGTCAGGCCGGCCGCGAGCAGCAGGGCGGGCCTCCATCGAAACGCCGGGCTCGCAGACGCCGCCAAAATTACGACGACGGGCAGTGTCAGATAACTGCCCAGAGGCTGCATGAAGGCTGCGAAAACGATCATCGCACCGAGCACTCGCGCCATCGGACCAAGACGAGGTATCGTAACTGGCTCGTCAGCGGCAAAACTTTTCACCGAGATCACGAGACCGGCCACGATCAGCAGCCCGGAAAGGATGACGGGAAAGAAACCCGGCCCCATGCGCAGCATGGAACCGAAGCCGAAATCAAGTCCGAGCCAGAGGAAGATCACACCCAGCAGGATAAAGATCAGCCCCGCCAAACGGTCAATGCCCATAAAGGCGTGCATGTTCGAAACCTCCCATAAACAATGACAGCACTGAACCCTTCAGACGCCTCCGACTACCTTCGAGGGATCCTGCAGAGGCGGCG
Organism: Rhizobium sp. LCM 4573; assembly: GCF_001854865.1. Classification (GTDB taxonomy): domain Bacteria; phylum Pseudomonadota; class Alphaproteobacteria; order Rhizobiales; family Rhizobiaceae; genus Neorhizobium. Next base: position 574,390 of record NZ_MDDW01000026.1, read on the forward strand.
CCGGAAAGTGGAGGCCGCGCTGTCCCGAGAGGCCGCGGTTCGGCTCCACCTGATGAGCCGGGATGGGCACACCTTTGAATTCCTGTAAGTCGACGGCAAGCAGATCATCGCCATAGAGCTCTTCCCGCAAACGCTGCTGCAGGGCTGAAGCGACTTCCGCATAGGAAGCGTCCTCGAACACATCGTGCATTTCCCGCGGGTCATTTTCGAGGTCGAAGAGCTGGAAGTGCGAGCCTGCCGGATACCAGATCAGTTTGTGGCGACCGTCATGGACCATCCGCATGGCCTTCGCTCCCGAAAGAGCCTCGGCGTAAAGAAAGTCGCGGCGCTCGTTGCCCACCATGGGGCGCCCCTCGCAGGTATCCGGTATCGCCAGATCACAGAGCGCGAGCAGTGTCGGCATGACGTCCTGCAGACCGACAAGACGGGTATCCACGGCACCTCTACCGACCCGCGCGTCTGCCGCGGTCCCGACGAGGATCATCGGAATGTTCGCCGACCCCTCATACATCAGGCGCTTGGCGTAAAAACCATGATTGCCCAGCATGTCGCCGTGATCGCTGGTGATCAAGATAACCGTATCGTCGAGAATCTGCTCCTCGCGCAGCGTCCCGATGAGGATTCGGATCTGGTGGTCGATATGCGTGCAAAGCGCATAGAATGCCCTGCGCATATCGGCGAGCTGAGCCCCCGGCAGCTTTGCCCAGTACTCGCGCGTCAGCCTCAGCGGATGTGGCAGCGTGTCTGTATCTTCCGCCCAGGCACCGACGAAAGGCTCGTCGACATCGCGCGCTCTGTAGCGTTCGAGGTAGCTCGCGAGCGGTATCAGGGGCGGATGCGGCGGCGTGTAGGAAACATGCCAGAGAGCGGGGCGYGTCGGGTCGCGCCGCTTGATGCTGCGGGCGGCCGCCCACGTGGTCCAGTTGGTGACGTGCAGCTCTTCCGGCAAATGCCAGGTGCGCCAACTGTATTCGTTGTTGCTCATGCCGTGCATGAATTGCCGGCCGGCATGTCCTCTGTCGGCCAAGAACATTTCGTAGTCGTCCGTGCCGCCAAGAGCGCCTCGCCCTTCTTCCGCTAGCAGGGCGTCATCGAAGCCGATACGGTCCCTTTGGGGATAGACGTGGAGCTTGCCGATCGCCTGGGTCTGATAACCGTTGCTGCCGAAGGTGGCGGCAAGTGTGGGTAGATCGGCCGGCATGCGCAGCGACGGCTGAAATACCCGATCGCCGTGCCGGCGCGGACTCGTACCCGTCATGATCGAGCGTCTAGCCGGAATGCAGATCGGGCATTCCGCGTAAGCACGCGAGAACCGCGTGCCGATGGAAGCGAGATGGTCAAGCGTCGGCGTCTCGATCACCGGATGGCCCGCGCAGCCAAGCAGATTGCCCGGCCACTGATCGACGGTCACGAAGAGGACATTGGGCCGAGCCGGTCTGTCCTCCGGATAGGTGTGTTTCATGATACTCCGAGACCTGTCAGTCTTTCGTCGCGCCGGAGGCTTCAACGAGCTGTTTCATCTTGTCGTTTTCGGTGGCTATGAAGTCAGCGAACTGCTGGGGCGAACCACCTGCGATGCCGATGTTGAGCTCGGCGAAACGCTTCTTCACATCGTCCTGCTTGATCGCCTCATCGAGCGCTTCATTCACGCGGTTGACGATCTCCGCCGGCACGCCGGCCGGATAAAAGACCCCGTGCCAGGAGGCAAAGAGATAGTCCTTGACGCCTGCCTCGGCCATGGTGGGTATATCCGGCAGGGCCTGTGACCGCTCAGCGCCCGTTACGGCAAGTGCGCGAAGTGCACCATTCTTCACATGGGGAACGGCAGTCCCATCGATCATCATCTGGACATGACTGGCAATGACATCCGTCAGCGCGGGGGCCGATCCGTTATAGGGAATATGAACTGGGTTGATGCCGGCCAGGCTCTTGAAATATTCGAAAGCCAGATGCTGCGGCGATCCGTTTCCGGAGGATGCATAGGAGAAACTGTCAGGTTCCTTCTTCACCAGCGCGATCAGTTCCTCGACCGTATTGGCCTTGACCTCAGGATTGACGACGAGAAGCAGAGGAACAGAGGTGATCTGGATAATCGGCTGGAAATCCTTGATCGGATCATAGGTGAGATTCTTATAGACATGCGGACTGATCGCATGCGTGCTGATGTCGCCGATCGCCATCGTATAGCCATCCGGCGTGGCAGACTTGAGCGCGGTCGTCGCGATCGTGCCACCTGCTCCCGGCTGATTTTCGACGACAACCGATTGTCCCAGTTTCTCGCTCAGCTTCGGCGCGATCGTTCTTGCGATTAGATCTGTGTTCCCGCCTGGAGCGAAGGGAACGATCAAGGTGATCGGTTTCACAGGCCAGTTATCCTGAGCCGAAGCTGCCGGCGCCTGAAGCCCCAGCGCAATTGTGGCGGCGATTGCAGTTTCAAATAGAGCTTTCATGATACCTCCCTTAGTATTTGCGGCACTCCTCAAGAACCGCGCGCCGTGACGATAGCCAGAGCGCGAAATATAAGCTATCCTGTTCTTCTCTGATTTAGAAATTAGAACATCTAATAAGAGGCGACATGGATCAGCGGCTTCTTACTTCATTCATCGTGCTTGCCGAGGAACTGCATTTCATTCGGGCGGCAGAACGATTGCGGATAACGCAGTCAGCGCTCAGCCAACAGATTTCCAAGCTGGAGCAGGAACTTGGCGTGCAACTGTTCGATCGTACGCGGCGTCGTGTATCCCTGACCGATGCCGGCGGCAGTCTGCTTGAGGAAGGCAGCATCGCGTTAAAGCAACTAACACTGGCGATCGACATGGCAAAGCGGGCCGCGCAAGGACACGTCGGGCGGCTGACAATCGGTTTTGCGGATGYAGCCGCCCTCAATGTCCTACCGACCCTCACCTCGGAATTCGCGCGCCGCTACCCCGGTGTCAATCTCATCCTCCACGAGATGATTTCCGCCGAGCAAGTGGAAGCATTGCGGGCCGGCCGCATACAGATCGGTCTGCTGCGCCCTGTCTTCGATGACGAGGATTTCGAAACCGCTCTGCTGCTGCGTGAGCCTTACGTCGTTGCCCTATCGGCAGGCCACCAACTGGCAGCGTCGAAAATGATCAAGCTCGAGGAACTGGCCGACGAAGGTCTCATCACGACCCGGCGAATCAAAGCCCGCTACGTGCAAGGAAACTTCCAGCCTTATTTCAAAAGGGCGGGAGTTCAATTGAAGGTTGTCCAGGAGGTCAACGAACTGCATGCTATCCTGGGTCTGGTTGCTGGTGGTCTTGGGATTGCTCTGTTTCCTCACTCGATCACGAAATTGCAGCTTGAGGGGGTGGTTTACAAGCCCCTCCATGCCGATCACTCGCCTATGGCGGAAATGCTCATCGCCAAGCGATCTGACGACAGCAGCGCAACGAGTATGCGTTTCATGGAAATGGCGAGGAGGTTTTTCGCCAAGCCTAATTAACGAGGTCATTCGTAAGCACGAAAATAAACCCTCAACTGTCGATGCAAATTAACCACAAAGGTCGAGCCACCTGCAGCGCGTTTGAACCGCGTCACAAACAATAAAAAAATCAACCTTGCAATTGGAACGCATATCCATCATTGCAATGATGGTTCACCGAAGAAAAGCAACTCAGCTTCTCTGAGCTGCTAAGTTTTGCGCGCCTTCAAGGTGTACAGGTCTAGTCGTCGCGATAGCGGCGATAGAATTTTCGCTCCAGGAAGATTGAGAGATCAACGGGCGGGCGTCGTGCTTCACGTGCAGCCTGCCACATCCTATACCGCCTACGCGCGGCCTTCAGCGAAATACCCATCAAATCCGCCATCGATCATGAGGCTACAGGCATCAGCGAGACTGCCCAGCATCAGGAATATGCCCTGTGAACCGACCACCGTCCCGTCGCCAGCAACCTTCGAAGTGGTATATATTCCGCTCAAATCGTTCTGGATCAGCCTTGATAGAATCAGGAAGATGCCCTAAAGATTTAGCCGCTTTGGGAGGAGCTTTACCCTTCCGTGCGTAGCACGCGATTCTTCATCTCATAACCCCCGTCTTCCTGGATAATTTTGTCCAGATCAGTGATTTTGGAATAAAACCGTGAGCAGCGATGCGACAGTTCGCGCCGCGAAGCTATCGACTTCGCTTGCGCTTGTGAATGCGGCAGGCTGGGGCAAGGGCCTTTCGATCCTGACCCGCATCACCGTCATGGCCTTCCGCCATCCCTGGCAATCGGGCTTTGCGATCGGCGCGACCCTTGTTGCGTCCACCTTCCAGTTGATGATCCCGCAGCTTCTCGGCCAGGCAGTCGATCACACGCAGGTGGTTTTGACGGGCGGCGGTGCCGGCCAAGCCGCACAGGACGCACTACTGACAACCGCCCTTCTCCTGCTTGGCGCAAGCGTGTTGCGTGGCATCTTCACGCTGATCCAGAACTATTACAGCGAGGCTGTCGGCCACCACATGGGCTATCGGTTGAGGCTGGCCTGTTACGAGAAGATCCAGCGCCTCTCCTTCAGTTTCCACGACAGCATGCATTCGGGTGACCTGATCACGATTGGTCTTCTCGATCTCGAAGGCGTGCGCATGTATTTCTCGACCGCCTTGGTGCGCATGATCCTGCTCACCATGCTGATCGGCATCGGCGCCTATCTCCTCCTCTCGACCGATCTCGTGCTCGGCCTTCTGGCATTGAGCTTCGTGCCTTTCGTCGGCTGGCGCTCCTCGGTCACGCAGCTTCGTCTACGCGCCACCTGGCTCGACCTGCAGGAGCGGCTTTCGGTTCTGACCCGGGTCATGGAGGAAAACCTCGGCGGTATCCGGGTTGTGCGCGCCTTTGCCGCCCAGGAACACGAACTCGACAAGTTCGAAACCGCCTCGAAGAGCGCGCTTTCGCTTGCGCATCAGCGCGTCGGCATCCGCGTGGCGAACACCAGCGCCATGACCTTTTCCTTCTTCGCGGCCATGGGCCTCGTTCTCTGGGTCGGCGGCGGCAAGGTGATGGCTGGCGAAATGACGGTGGGCACGCTCACCTCCTTCCTCACCTTCATGACCATCCTGCAGATGCCGGTGCGCCAGCTCGGGCTGATGGTGAACGCGTTTGCCCGCGCCTCGACCTGCGGCGCCCGCCTTTTCGAGCTGCTCGACCTCGACATCGCCATTAAGGACGAGAAGGACGCCAAGGATTTGAAGGTCACCGACGGCACGCTGCGTTTCGAACACGTGAACTTCGCTTATCCGAGTGCCGAAACGCACCAGGTGCTGACGGATATCACCTTCGAAGCGAGGCGCGGCGAGACGATCGGCATCGTCGGCCCGCCCGGCAGCGGCAAGTCCACGCTCGCCCATCTGATCCCTCGCTTCTACGACGTCACCGGCGGCAGGATCACCATCGACGGGCAGGATATCCGCCATGCCACGCTGCAATCGCTGCGCCGCTCGGTCGCGGTCGTGCAGCAGGATTCCTTCCTGTTCACCACGACGATCGAGAACAACATCGCCTATGGCGACCCCTGGGCCAAGGACGCCCGCATCGAACGCGCCAGCGAAAGCGCTCAGCTCCATAATTATGTGCTCGGCCTGCCGACCGGTTACGGCACGGTGGTCGGCGAGCGCGGCGTCTCGCTTTCCGGCGGCCAGCGCCAGCGGCTTTCGATCGCCCGCGCGCTGATGCTCAAGCCCGCCGTGATGGTCTTCGACGACTCGACCGCGGCGATCGACGCCGGCACTGAACAGCGCATCCGAAGCGCTATGCGCAGATACGCCGCCGATCGCGTGACGATCATCGTAGCCCACCGTTTGAGCTCGCTCATGCATGCGGACCAGATCCTGTTCATGGAAAACGGCCGCATCGTCGAAAGCGGGACGCATGACAAGTTACTGGCGCTCGGCGGGCGCTACAAGGCGCTTTACGATCTGCAGGTCCGCCCCGGCGACGAAGCGCTGACGGCCTGAGGGAGGAATTGCAGATGGCCGAGGAACTGGAAACCGAGCGTGCCGACGTTCGCGAAGACGGCAGGCGCCCTCCCCGCGCGGTCGTCGGTTCGCACCGCATCGAAGAGGAGATCTTCGGCAAGGTTTTCGACGGCAATATCATCAAACGCATCTGGGCCTTCGTGCGCCCCTACCGCGTGAAGATCTACTGGGCCGTGGTGGCGGTGCTGACCTTTACCGCCATGCAGCTCCTGGTTCCGCTGATCATCCGCTACGCGATCGACCACGGCATGCAGCCGGGCAGCGTCGATCACAGCGTGCTCACCTGGTCGATCGTCGCCTTCCTGGTGGCGATCCTGGTCAATTTCGGCGCAAGCTATGTGCAGGAAACCCTCGTCGGCAACGTCGCCGAGGACGTGCTCTTCGACATCCGCAAGGCGATGTTCGCGCATCTGCAGCGCGTCTCGCTGTCCTGGATGGACAAGACGGAAGTCGGCCGGCTGATGTCGCGTCTGCAGGGCGACGTGAACTCGATGCAGGAATTCCTCGAAACCTCGGTGCTTTCAGTTGGCGATATCGCCCTGCTTTTCGGCATCGTTTTCGTCATGCTCTATCTCGACCTGAAGCTCGGCCTGCTGACGCTCTCGGCGCTTCCCGTGCTCTTCGTCGTCCGCATCTTCTGGCTGCCGCGCGCCCGAAAGTCCTTCATGGCGGCGCATGAGACGAATTCCGTGGCGAATGGCGCACTCGCCGAGGCGATCCATGGCGTTCGCGCCGTGCAGAGCATGGACCGCGAGCGCGTCAACTTCACGCTCTACGACGACAAGGCGCGCGCCAATCTGAAAACCCATCTCACCGCTGCGAAGTATGCGCAGGTCATGGTGCCGATCGTGGATTCGCTGACCGGCCTCGCCATGGCGCTCGTGATCGTGGTCGGCGGCGCGCGCGTGCTGGACCAGGAGCTTGACGTCGGTGTCATGATCGCCTTCCTCTTTTATATCCAGCGCTTCTTCGATCCGATCCGTTCGCTGACCCTGCAATACTCCGTCATGCAGCGCGCCATGGCTTCGGGCCAGAGGTTGACGGATGTGCTGGACGTGCCGGTCGACATCAAGGACGCGCCGGATGCCAAGGTGCTTTCACCCGACATGGATGGTTCGGTGGAGTTCCGCGACGTCGTCTTCGGCTACAATCCGAAGCATCCGGTGCTGAAGCATGTAAGCTTCAAGGTGAACCCCGGCGAAACCGTCGCACTCGTCGGCCCGACGGGTTCCGGCAAGTCGAGCTGCATGTCGCTGATCCATCGTTTCTACGAGGTTCAGGGGGGCCAGGTTCTGGTCGGTGGTCACGACGTGCGCGACCTCACGCAGGATTCGCTCGGCCGCCAGATCGCCATGGTGCTGCAGGAACCCTTCCTCTTCACCGGAACGGTGTTCGAGAACATCCGGTATCACAAGACCGACGCGACCCGCGAACAGGTGATCGAGGCGGCCAAGGCCGTCGGCGCCCATGATTTCATCATGCGCCTGCCCGACGGTTACGAGAACATTCTCGGGCAGCGCGGCGGCAATCTTTCGCTCGGGCAGCGGCAGCTCATCAGCTTTGCCCGCGCGCTGGTGGCGGACGCAAAAATCCTCGTGCTCGACGAAGCGACCGCCAATATCGACAGCTATACGGAAATGCTGATCCAGAAAGCATTGGTGAAACTGCTCGAGGGCCGCACCGGCCTGGTCATCGCCCACCGCCTTGCGACGATCCGCGAGGCGGACCGCATCATCGTGCTGCAGAATGGCGAACTAGTCGAAAGCGGCAATCACCATGAGCTAATGGAGAACGGCAAGCTCTATTCCAGGCTCTACAATCTCAACTACGCCTCCTTTGACGACATACCGGATGACATTGTCTCCGAGAAAGAAGCTGAAGTTTCGACAACGTAGAAATAGCTAAGCCGTTGCGTTGATGAAACTCTCTCTCGACCGTCGGCTTCCAAACCCCACCTTAGGCGAATTCGCTAGCGACGATCGTGTGAGAACGAGGCGAAATGCAATCCTACTGGAAGCACATCCGCAGCCTGTGGCTCTCTACATTGTGCCGCCCGAACGCCGACGATTAGTTCGAGCCATCGCTCAAAAGATGATCGAGGCGCCCTCTGGCCACGTCCTCATGAATCTTGCGCGTGGTAGAAGGCAACATGCCGCCATTACCAATTCAAGAAGACAACTATTCGTCTGATACATCCTGGAGGAGTCCGTCATAGACCTCCAGCAGCGCATTGGTGATCGCCTGCCCAAGCGCATTGCCCGCAAGGCGAACCTCGTCTTCCGTGCCGTCACGGGCTGTCCTGGCAAGTTCGAAACCTTGCTCACTGACGATCTGCTTGGCGACTTCAATTGCCCAAAGGCCGAAGTCACCCCGGTTCTTGATTATGATTACGTCTTCCATCGTCACTCCGACCGGTTGCCACAACGCTGTCTATACTGGCGGACGGATCAATGCCAGGTCCGCGCTAGAGATGCATGTTGCGGCCTTGTGGCGCCCAGGAAAGGTTTCCGAGAGGCCTGGAGGGGGCGGTCGCAACGATGGCTGACCCGCTAAAGGCTCGTCCGCCCCAACACGGCGCTTACTCTCCGCCCTTGCCGCATCATCGGCCGGGAAGAAAGGCCATTGCATCTTCAGGCGCGAGCTGTCCGCGCAGGGTGGCCGTCAGCCGGTCAGGACCAAGCTGGCCCAAATCCTCGTTGAAGTCGCCCAGTTCGGGGAGAAGAACAAATGGGAGTATCCCGAGGGCCCGCGCGCGGCCGCTCAACCGCTCGATGGCCCGCCGCCCGGCGGCATCCGCATCAGCGGCGATATATAGACGCAGGCACTCACCTGGCGGCTGGAAAGCCGCCAGGTGAGTGGCGCTGAGTCCGGCCACCATCGCCATGTCGGGCATAACTTGCGATAGCGACAATATGGATTCGAGCCCCTCACCCGCCGCGATGACTCTCACAGGAGAAGCAGCCGGGAAATGGAAGCGCACGCCATTGCCGAGCAGGCAGCCGAGTGCGCGACGCGGATTTTCGACCTTCGCCTTGCCACCCCCGTCGGGATCAAGCCAGGTGCGATGCACGCCCGTGATTGCACCTGTATGGTCGGTGACGGCCGCAATCAGCGCCGGATAACTGGTTGTCCGCCCGGTTGTCAGATCGCGGCAAAAACAGGACGGATGAAAGCGCAACGCCGGATGGACTGAAGCCCGCAGGATGCTCCGTTGACGCAGGTAGCCATCGGCAAGCGTGCCTCCGAGGGCCTGCGTTGTCCGGAACAGACGCTGTGCCCGCTCCATTGCTGATCGGCGGACTGACGCAAAACCGCCCGCCTCATCCGCGTGAGGCACCTCGGGTCGAACTTGCGGCAAGCTCAGGAAATATCGCGCCTCCTCAGCCACGTCACGGAAGTCGGGGAGACTGCGGGCTTCCCGGATAAGGTCGAGAAGGTCACCAAACTGACCTGTCGCCGCATCCACCCATTTGCCGGCACGCGGGCCGGTCAGGCGGACATAGAGCGATCCACCTTTGCTGTTGGCGACATCTCCGACAATCCAGTAATTGCCGGCGCGATGGCCGGACGAGAGATAATATCGGCACGCCGCTTCGGCATTTTGCGCGAGACGGTTTGCCAGTTCTGAAGCGGATAACATGGACAAGCCTCCTTCACTGAGATCAGACGGTCACGGCGAGCGGCGCGTCGTCTGTCGAAGGGGCATCGGGCTGCAGGCTGTGCAGGTAAGCGGCGGCGCGTTCAGCATGCGCGGCCGCCTGGAAAACAGCGCGCTTGTCGTTTTTCAGAACCTTCAGCCAACTGCCGATATAGGCTGCGTGATCCTCTCTGGGTTCACTCTCGATGCCGAGATCCGCGCAGATCAAGGCTGCAGAAAGCTCAGCCACAACCTCTTCCATCGCGTATCCTTCATCGCCCCATGTCTTGCGACCGAGATCGCGGTTGAGACGAGTGGGGTGGCGCGTCCAGTGCGCAGTTTCGTGGGCAAGGACCGACACATAAGCGTCGGAAGATTCGAAAGCCTCGAAAACAGGCATGCCGATGAAGTCCTCGAGGGGACTGTAGAATGCCTTGCTGCCACCGAAGCGGATCCTGGCGCCGGTATGAGAGAAGAAGGCGTCGGCATGGGCAAAGCGCTCCATGGGCGAGCGCGGTTCGGTCGGAATGGGGGTGAACCGCGCCGGGAGATTGTCGATCTGGTCGCAGTTGAAGACAGGGTAGCCTTTCAGGAAGGGGATGCGCTGTTCGATTTCCTCGCCGTTTTCGGCTTCTTCGGTCTTCTCGATTGCGCCGGCATAGACAACGAGGGCGGAGGTTTCGCCCTTTCTGACCTGCCCACCAAGTTCCTGAGCTTGGCGATAGGTCATCCAATAGGGGGAAACGTAGCCGTTGGCGGTCGTTTCCATCCACAAAAGCATGGTGTTGATGCCACGATAGGGCACGCCACTATGGCGCAGCGGCCGCGTCGGCGTGCTATTCACCCTCCATGGTTGATGCCAGGGCCGGACGCCAGTTTCGAGCTGATCTACGATCTTGTCGGTGATGCGCTGATAGATATCCTTGTCCGGACGCCGGCGGCTGGGGAAAGGCTTACGGGACTTACTGTTCATAATGCTTTCTCCGGTCAACGGACCGGGGAAAGCCTCTCTCTCCCGCTCAGGCCCGTTCGATCGGACCCCTCACCTCTCTTACTCTTTGGTCTGTCTCCGACCCCTTAAACCGTTACAGAACCCCTCCCTTCCCCTCCCTTCCTCTCTCCCTGGCATGCTCCTGCACCACGTCCAGACCGTCCAGGGATCGTGTCGGACGGAAGTCTGGGGCATCGTACGCTTGTTATAGATGCTTTTATTCAACCAACGTTGAAATAGGGCCCAAGAAGACCTGTCGTCTCCATTAGCGAGGATATGACCACGTCCAGAGCCGACGCAGAAAATACGAACCGACTTCCCATGCAGATGTCACCAGCCGAGAAGGCCAGGCTGATGCGTGCGGCAGCACTTGAGCGCACCAGCCTCGAAGATTTTGTACTGCGCAATGCACTGCTGGCCGCCGAGGCCGTGATCGAAAAAGCCGAGCGGCTTCGCCTCGACCAAGAGCAGACACGCTTCATGCTGGATCTGCTGGAGAAGCCGCCAAAGCCAAACGCCAGGCTTCTGGCGGCGGCCCGTTCGCTCGCGACGCAAATGACGCTTCCGGACTGACATGAAGAGCCGATTTTCAGGAAACACGAGCACAAAGGTTTTGACTTCGGTCAGAGTGTTGCACGTCGAAACCTGTCGGAACAGTGCTCCCGTTCCATCGGTCGCCAACTCCTTCCCGATCAACCCCCTGTCCTTCCTCAGAAATGGGCCAGTTGCAGCATTGATTCAGAACCTCACCCTGAGATCTGCCTTGAAGCCGTGCTGACGCGCGTCGTTTGCGATCTGTCTCTGGTAGACAATGCCAAGCTTCGCGGTGTCAGTGAGGTTGAGCTCAAGCCCTGCTTCGATGGCGGCGGCATTCTCGGCGATCGGCGTGCCGGCGACGGTAAAGCTGTCGGAACCGGCAAAGGCATGGGTGGAAAGCATGGTTGTGCCGCCGAAGGCATGACGCCAGCCGACCATGCCGCGCGCAGTGGCTTTGATGCCGCCAACCTCGAACGCGGCGGCTGCCCGGATGCCGAGTGTCGTGAAAGTGACGTCGGTGAAGCGGCTTTGGCTGTGCAACGCTGCCGCTCCGCCTGCTTCGGTAAAAGCATCGGTATGCAGATTCACGTAGGCAAGGTTGGCGAAGGGCTCGAACGAGGCCACAGCGGCATCGATCCTGTAGCCGAGCTCGCCAAAAGTCTGAAAGGTGCCTGCATCATAGTTTGCAGCTAGCCCCTCGCTGAACCCCGGAAAGGCGACTGCGCGACTTGTGTCAATGTCGTTCCAGCTATAGGCAAGGCCGGAACGAAAGCCGAGATTGCCCCACTGAGTGCCAGCATAAAGGCCGAGATGATAATTGTCGCTGGAGCCGGACGATGCCCGGTCCCCGATGTCGAATTCGGAATGGCTGTAACCAGCGAACAGGCCGAGACGCCAGGTGTCGGTGACAAATCCATCGACGCCCATCAGCAAGCCGCCGGTGTCATGATTGAACCTGACGGCATTGCCGTCGTTGTCGAAAGACCCCCAGGAGCCGAAAGCCTGGCCCCATATGGCGAAGCGGTCGGTTGTACCGGGGGCCAACTCCATTCCGTCCGGCCCATTAGCTACGACCGGCTGCGAACCGGCGCCCACACTATCAAATGCGGCACGCAGTCGCGCACTCGCAGCCTCGCGCACAAAACGGCTGTCTTCGATCAGCGCCGCCTTGGCAGAGGCGTGAACCTCGCCGGCAAGTGCATCAAGTGCCTGGCGGGCGCTGGCTTCGTCAGGAACAGCGGCGAGCGCATCATAAACCTGGTTGCCGATACCTGTGCTCTCCACACCGTCGCCAGTGACGCACTGGTTGCGCGTCCGGGCCATGTCACAGAACGCCACCTGATTGCGTGAGGCGTCGATATGGACTTGGTTGGCCTCGTAGGCGAGCGCTAGATCGACGAAGGGCATGTTTTGGGTGAGCGCATCGAAGGCGCCGTCAACCCCATCTTCCGCGCCGATGATCGTCCAGCGGCTACCAGGTGTATAGACGCCGCCAGCTTTGATCGCATGCACCGTGCCGCCATCGATTGTTGCTTTGCCACTTGCATAGATCAGGTCGCTGTCGAGCGCCGGATCGATCTCCGCTTCGAAAGTCGAGCCTGCCTCGAATGTGATATCGCCATCTATTTTAAGCGTGCCAATGGAGTTGCCCGGCGAAATCGTGGCGCCGTTGGCAATAGTCGTTGTTCCGACGGTGCCCGAACCACCCAGCGTGCCACCTGCCAGGATATCCAGCGTGCCCCCAAGCGAACCGCTGCCGCCGGGAAGGCCGACGATCAGGGTGCCCGCCGAAACCGTCGTGTTGCCGGTAAAGTTGGAGCTGTCGCCGGTCAAGACCAGAGTGCCGCCTTGCGTCTTGGTGATACCACCCGTACCGGTGATCGCCGTGGCAATCTCGGCGCTATCGGCCAGAACGCGGATCTCGCTACCGGCAGCGTCGGTGAGAAGCGTGCCGCTTCCTTTCAGGCGATAGCCGTTATCGACGAACTGCAGCCCCTGGAAGCTCTGCACGCCCTCGACCGCGATTGTGCCGCCGTTGAAACCGCCCGGCTCGTTCTTGAACACGGCGTGATTGCCCGCCCAGGATACCAGAATGTCGCTACCCTGGTTAAGCCATTTTTCGTCCGCAGCGTTCCAGGTGCCGTCGCCGCCCTGCCAATGCTGAAGAGTATCGTCGCCCGCGGCTTGAACGAACAGGTCAACATTGCCGCCGCCACTCTGGATCTCATACGCGGCCGGATCGCCAAGTGCCGGCGTGGCACCGATGGTCAGACCGACACCGGAAAGTGGGCCGCCATAGGTCATCAGTCGATAGTAACCGAGACCCGCTGCGCCGTCGGCCGCATCGCCGCTCTGGGCGAGGTTCAGCATACCATTGAGCGCCAGGCTGCCGGTCACGTCGATACGGTCGCTGATCCCAAAAACGCCGGCCGAGGCTCCCGGACTACCCAGTTCGAAATCAAGGATTGAGCCGCTTGATAACGCAAGATCGCCGCCAATCGTCAGAATGCCTGCCGAATTGCCTGGTGTGATACGCCCCCCGTCGGCCACGATCGTCGTGCCCACCGTGCCCGAACCGCCAAGCGTCCCTCCGGTTTCGACATCGACTGTGCCGCCGAGGACGCCATTGACCAGCAGCTTACCGCCGGAAATTGCCGAAATCCCGCCAAAGCCGGAACTGTTCGCATTCAGAACGGTCGTGCCGCTCTCGTGACGGACCGTCCCCAAACCGGTCAGGGAAGGGTTGAAAATCAGATCAGCCCCATCGGGGGCTCCGGTATGATTGAAGACAAGTGTGCCGGCGCCTGGACCAAAAACCACCGATGTCGCATCAAGCGTTCCTGCCGCCTGCGCGGCTTCGCCGCTTGCCGCGCCGATATTGATCGTCCCGGCTGCGTCGTTCCGGGCCGTGACTTGTATATCCAAACCGGAAGCGGCAACATGCCCGCCATCCGCCAAGGTCAATGTACCGTTACCGTACAAACCTACCGCAAGGGCGGTGTCCRCCGCCATCACGGATCCGTCGCCCGTGACGTTTACCGTGCCAGTCGCATAGCTTGCGCCTCCACCGATAACGACTACGCCTCCGTCAAGACGTCCACCATCTTCAATCGAGAGCGTTCCGTTCCCATAATGGCCGATCGATGCCATGCTGTTGAGCGTCAGGGAAGAGTTGGCTCCGGAAACCGTCACCGTGCCGCTGCCGGGAATGTTGCCGGCCACTACTCCCATATCGCTGACGACCTGCCCCCCGTCCTCAATTACTAGCACACCACTGTGTTCAACTCCGACCGACAGGCTGGCGGAGCTCGTCCAGACTGCATTGGGCCCTGCAATCCTCACAGTCGCCGTCGCATCCGGATCGCTTCCCGAATATTCGATCGTTCCGGAACTCGATCCCAGCTTGCCGGTAATGTCGAGCGTGCCTTCCGAAACCGTTGCAGCACCTGTGAAGCCCGAACTATCGCCCGTCAGCGTCAATGTGCCGGTTCCGGTCTTGACAAGGCTCCCGGTCCCGATGAACGTGCCGCTTGCCGTGAGATCGGCATCGGTCTGAAACGTGCCTCCGCCTGAGTTCAACGTTACGTCGCGCGCTGTCGTGAACGCTGCCGTGTTACGCAGTGTTCCGCCATCGAACGTGATTGGCGCGGAAGGGTCGCCAAGTTGCCCGTCCGAGGATACCGAAAGGGTTCCCTCGATCAGCGTCCATGGGGTCACAGCCTCGGTCGTTCCGGTCAGCGTCCAGATGCCCGCTCCCATTTTCTCGAAAGACTCGAAACCGCGATATTGCGAAGCCGCGCCGATGGTCGACGCGTCGAACGTACCATCGTCAGCGCCGCCCAGTGCCAGAACATCATCCGTGCCGGCAACGGCATCGACATTGCCCGTGATGGTCGAGCCCGCTTGCAACTCGAGCCGGTTGGCGCCACCGGTGAAGGTAACGGCATTGGCTGGGGCGACAAGGTTGCCAGATGTGCCGCCGGCGGCAATGATACCGGAATTGGTAATGGAGACATTTGCGCCGATAATACCCGCGCCTCCGGTTCCCGCCGAGGTGGCACCGGGAATGTAGCCGTTGGCCCCGCCGCTACCAGCGCCGCCAGCAAGCCCATTGGAGCCGCCGCTGGTAGCACCGTTTCCTTCGCCGCCAGTGATCTGCCCGCTGTTCGTGATCGTCCCTCCATTCCTGAGGTCGATCGCCGCACCAGCAGGACCGGCCCACCCGCCGGCACCGCCGATGATGCGTCCATCGTTGACGATGCTGCCGAAACCTCCCATCACAACGGCTGCGCCGCCGCCAGCGTACCGACCGCCAGCGCCACCGAGAACATCACCGTGATTGGCTAAATCACCGCCGGTGTTCAGGATCACGCCCGAGCCGCCGCCGCCGCCATAATAGTCGGGATTACCACCGTTTCCGCCACGAACGGACGCTGAGTTTTCGATCGTGATGGTGCCGCTGTTTTGAAGCACTATGCCGGCCCCGGCCCCGCCTCCACCGCCACTGCCAACATGGAAGCGGTTATCGCCGCCATCGCCGCCGTGAACTTCAGTCGTCACGGAGATTGCCGGGTTTGTCTCCGTATTGAGAACGCCATCGCCACCAGCACCTCCAGAGCCCGATTCTCCACTACCCAGACCACCATTGCCGCCCCTGCCACCGTTGATCGGTGTCGAGATGTCGCCTTCAATGACATTGCTGTACCCGCCGCCGCCGCCGCCACCGCCGCCATCCTTCCCGAACAATCCGCCAGTGCCGCCATCTTCGCCATTCGGGCTGGTTTGCGTGCCTGCCACTCCACCCACCCCTGCGTCCGGGCCGCTGCCCGCAGCACCTGCCTCGCCCGCATCGCCGCCGCTGCCTCCACCAATGCCCTGGCCCCCCGTCGCGCGATAGAGGGCTTGCGCCCCCGCAGGCGTTGACTGGATCGCCGGCAGCAGCATTGCTCCCGTGAACGCTGTGGAGCATAGAAACGCCAGCAGACGCGATCTCGAGTGATGTTTGTGAATTGAGACGACCGGCATGAATTCCCCCGCACGCTGTGGTCGGCCGTCGAAACCGGCCATCTTCGCGGCGGGGAAGCGTTGCGCGATGCCTGTCATGGCATCGGGTCTGACGCCCCCTCCAAGACTTGACACTCCGTTGACGTATAGGACCGCCCGGCGGAGCCTTCGTCACTGCCGCATCAAGTTCCAACACACGATAAGATGAAAATGAATATCGGTTCCACCGATCAATTCTCTTGGATTCTAACCAATTCTTGCAGTCGCTGGGCCGGTTTGGCGAGTGAGCTGCCGAGGCGCTTCTCGTCCAGCTTTGCATAGGTTTCAGAAGCCGTCTGCCGCTGCCAATTGAGCGGAACGCTCCATCAGCCGATCTTGACGGCGTTCACCCGCCACTTCGGTGAGCACAACATGAACGGCTGGGTATGCCGGAAGATCCGGTTCAGGGTTGAAGGCAACTTGAGAAACATATCGCATGATCTCAGTGCCGCGCGGATCGGATACGTCATGACGAAAACGAAATGCTCCGTCTTGGGCCCGCCCACAATAGCGTGCGGTCACGTGCAACGTCTTTGGTGTCTTGGCTGATAGCTGCTGGCATATTTCGACTTTGTCGATCGTCACGTGTTGGATCCGACCGCCGCGACCGCCGCACACCTCGTCATGCCATTTCGATGCGGCTGACTGCGCTGAGGTCCGCAGCCAGGAGGGAGGAATTCTGCCCGATGCCTCTATGTATCGAGATGGCAGGCGCGCCGGGACGAAAATCTCATCCATGGGCACTGACCAACCAGATGGCAAAGCTTGGAAAATCCAGGACTTGAGAACAGCGAAAACGCCACGCAGCGAACGACTGTGCATCCGTAGATTTCCTCGCGTAAATACTCAGACAGTAGGTGGGCTCTGTCTGTTTCTCGTTTTCGCTGTCTGCCTGATGGAGAACGACGTACGATCCCTCGTACGGCAAAGCCGGGTCGACGGGGGAGTGCCTGCTGGCAGCGAATGATCTCGACCGCGACTGCATCTCGCGGCATCATGGATTGGGCACGGCGGCTGCCGGAGAATCAGCGCCGCACGTCCGTTTGCRCATTCGGATTCTATGACTGTATTCAGGTTTGGATATTTTGATTGGCGATAATCTGTCTACCTATCATTTCGCATCAATTCTTACCAAATCTCACAATCGGAGATCGCGCTTGCGAAGTCGCCCAACTGCTGCAAGGTTGTACCTTTCAGGTATTTCTCAAAGGGAACAGGGAGCGGCTCGTGAAACTGCGTAGGGATGCTTGATCTCAAGACCATTCTGGTTGTTGCTCTTRCCACGGCGACCCTGCAGGCGGTTGCCTTGATCTTTGTTTGGCGGGCATGGCGCGACCTCTATGAGCTCAAGTACCTCGCGGCAGGTTTCGCGGCCATAGCCGTTGGCCTTTTCCTGATGATCGTTCGCGGCTCCGAGCCGGCCGCCTTGGCGGTCGTGCTGCACAATACCGTCATCAAGCTGGGCCTTGTGCTGCTGGCTGAAGGGTTGGCTCGTTTTCTTGGACAGCCGCGATACACCTGGTTCGGCGTGTCGTTACTCGTTTTCCAGATCGTGGTTTGGAGTGTCGCTGTTGCGGTCGATCCAGATAACATCGCAATTCGGATCCATACTTCGACGTTTTTTACTGTCGCGATCATGTCGGTGATGTGCGTTTGGCTGCTGAAAGACCGTACACAGCCATCGCTTCTGCGTTGGATCACGATCGCTTTGCTCGCGGAGTATATGGGAGCCAGCGTTCTCCAGAGCATCATCGAGTATCGGTTGCCGCACGACTTTGAGAGTGCTCCGGTGCTGGCCGACCGCAATGCCTGGTATCTTCTACAGGGTACACTCTTCTTGATCGCGTTCTTTGCCTCCCTGCTGTTCATGGTCAGCTGGAGGCTGTCTGCCGATCTTCGTAGGAAAAACGATGCTTTGTCAGAAGAGGTGGAAGAGCGAAAAAGGCTGGAACACCAGCTCAATGCGAGCCTCGATGCGGAGCGGGCCCTGCGGGACGAACAGGCTGATTTTATGCGCGTTGTCAGTCACGAGTTTCGTACGCCGCTCGCGATCATCCGCAACGCCGTCGAGATGATCGGGCTCGTTGGCGATAAATCACCTGAAGCGACACGGGAGCGACTGACCGGGATCGGCGAAGYGCTCAATCGCCTTTTTTCCGTCATTGACCGGTTCATGGCGGAGGATCGGGAGAATGGCTTTCAACCTGAGCTGATGCAGGTAGGATCCCTCATGGGGGACGTACGGCTCCATTTCGAAATGACGGCGCGTGGTGATCGGCTGTATTTCATCGTGGATGATGAAACAGTCTCTTTCTACGCCGACCCGGAAATGTTGGCGACCGTCATCATCAATCTAATCGACAACGGTCTGAAATATTCGCCAGGCGATCAAAAAATTCGTGTTCGGGCATGGAGAGACGCTGGAACGATCCTGATTGAGGTCCGCGACCGCGGCATAGGTATTCCCGACGCTGAATTGAGCAAAATCGGACGACGCYTTTTCCGGGCCTCCAACGCCAAGGCAAGCACCGGCACCGGCCTTGGGCTCTACACCGCGCGCAAGCTGCTCGCTTATCACGGCGGAAGGCTTCAGTTGCGCTCCAATAATGAAGGCGGAACGACAGCTCTCGTCAGCCTGCCTTTATCGAGTGACACGCTCGATGTCATTTTGCCAGAGGAGATAACAGCGTGACGGACATCCTGATCGTTGAAGACGAACCGAGGTTGCGCAAGGATCTGGCCGACTTTCTGGGATTATGTGGCTTCACAGCAAGTGGGGTCGCAACGGCGCAGGAACTGCGTCAAACGCTTGCGGGCGGCATATCCCCAGACGTTATCATTCTCGATGTCGGATTGCCCGATGGAAATGGTTTTGAGCTCGCGGCTCAGATTCGCCAAACCCATCGTTGCGGCATTATCATGCTGACGGCTCTCGGCGAGAGCGACGATCGCATCCGCGGATTTGAAAGCGGCGCCGACATCTATCTCGTTAAGCACAGCACGTTGCGTGAAATCGAGGCCGCGATTCGCAGCCTGCTGCGGCGAGCAGCAGATCAACCCAATGGAGTGGACTACCCGGGGGACCAATGGGTACTCGATAGCACAAACTGGACGCTTACCGCTCCTAATCAGCATTCGCTCAAGCTTACTGCGACTGAGTTCGCGTTCATGAACGTGCTATGCAGCCGCGTGGGCGATTTTTGCCAGCGTGAAGACCTGGTAGAAATGCTAGCTCGTCCAAGGTCGAGTTTCGGCAACCGCCATCTCGATGCCATTGTCAGCCGGCTGCGGCGCAAGATAGAGGACCGCGCCGACGTTACGGCGCCGATTAAGCTCGTCTATGGTGTCGGCTATACCTTCACGGCGTCAGCTCTTGTGCGCTGACTGCTGCGCAGCCCCATGGTGGAAAGTCTGCAGCGACTAAGGAGTCTGGAGTTGGCTGGACGAGATCAGGTACCATCGTCGACCGGGCGTGTTGCGTGCGGCAGCACAACGGGCAGAGCATTCAGATAAGAACGAAGCAGGCAAGTACAACTCTTGTCGAAGCAACTGCATGCTCTACTTAGAAGGAAATGCCTCGTTTCCCGTCACCAACATTCGAAACTACTGACGGAACCCGACTGCTGCAATGCAGATCGGTGGTCGAGAAGCCAATCAAAGACATGGTCACTGCTGCTATCGAGGCAGGCTGGAACGAGGAAGAAGTCCTTTCAGCAATTGCGGAATGTGCTGACGACCTCCTGTTTGCATCCGTTCATCTTCGCAAGTATGATTTTAAAAACTAGCCTAACTTAGGGGCACCGGCTCGTGACGTGCCCCCGTTAAATTAGGCCATTTAGAACTGGAATTTTCCACTTATGATCCCCGCGGGGAAGAAGAGGAGAATTCGATGAAGGCCTCGAAGTTTTCGGAAGCGCAGATCGCATTCGTTTTGAAGCAGGCAGAGGATGGAACGCCGGTCGGCGAAGTCTGCCGCAAGGCAGGAATTTCGGATGCGACCTTTTACAACTGGCGCAAAAAATACGCCGGCCTGATGCCCTCGGAGATGAAGCGTCTGCGGCAGCTCGAGGAAGAGAATGCGAAGCTGAAGCGGATCGTCGCCGACCTGTCGCTGGACAAGGCCATGCTGCAGGACGTGCTATCAAAAAAGCTTTGAGGCCTGCCCGCAAGCGCAAGCTTGTCGACGCGATCAAGACGGACTGGAAGGTTTCGGTCCGGCGCGCATGCGCGGTTCTGAAGATTGATCGGTCGCTTTATGTCTACAAGTCCAGGCGCGGCGAGCAGGCCGAACTGAAGCTGAAGATCAAGGACATCTGCCAAACGCGCGTGCGCTACGGCTATCGTCGCGTGCACGTTTTGCTCAAGCGTGACGGATGGCCTGTCAATCCAAAGCGAATCTATCGCCTTTACAAGG
>NZ_MDDW01000027.1 GCF_001854865.1 Rhizobium sp. LCM 4573
GTCAAAACCCTGAAGCGGGACTATGTCCGCATCTCAACCCTTCCGGACGCGGAAACTGCGCTCCGGCAGATCGATGGATGGATCGAGGACTATAATGAAATCCATCCCCATTCCGCTCTGAAAATGGCTTCCCCTCGCCAGTTCATCAGGGCTATCTCAACCTAAGCCGACTGTCCGGTGAAACGGGGAGCACTCCAGCCCCTGTTCGACGAGCGTACGGGCAGGTTTACCGCCCGCGCGTCGATCGAGCATATAATATTAAAGACGCGTCCAGGTTTGCGACTTGCAGAGGATCTTCAGGACGCAGCCCTTCATCCGCAGCGAATTGCCCGAGACGGTGCCCGATCCGCTATAGGTCTTGTCGTCGGCCGGATCGGTGATCTGCCCGCTATATTGTCCACCCGTGCCGGAAAGTCGGCCGATCTGCTTTCCCGCATGCTTGCCGGTGACCAGCGTCACGCAATAGGCGCCGCCGCAAGGGCCGATCTTGGCGGTCTCGCCGCTTGCCGTCTTCCAGTTTCCTTCGATTGCTTCGGCGGCGTTTCCGGCCGTTGCGGCGGCCAGCACGAAAGCTGTCGCCAGCATCAATTTCTGCATCCTCGTTTCCCTCCCGATGCAAGAGGCATCGCCCATTGCGGACATGCCTTTTCCTCCGGCCTTCCTCCAGAAAGCCGGTCGCCACGATATCTTACGCGAACGTAAAGGTAAATACGTGTCGGAAGTTAGCTCCTTCGCCCCCGCGTCCGATGCATCCGGGAAGGGTGAGACGATTCTTGGTTAGCAATCCGTTGAAATTCCAATTCTGAAGTTTTCGTAAAAATCCCGCTGAAGTCCTTAATGGGCAGGAGTTCCGATGTTTAACAAAAACTCAAATTTACCAATCATTTGAACTTTGTTTTCGGCAAATTAAGCATGCGTTTTAAGCGAGTTTTTGAAGGTTTCCGCGAAGGTTGGGCCATCAGACGAGCGGGAAGCCCGCCGCCGAGGGATCGAGAAGCCGCATGAAGACGGCGATCCCGAGGAGCCCGAAAGGGTATCGAAACAGGGACGATGAACAACAGGTACGAACAGGGATAAACCGATGGCACCTTTCGAAACGCATATGTCCGAACCCGCCCCGATGAGGGGAGAAGGCCGCGCCGATGCTCTCTGTGAGATGGGAGTAAGGTACGCGACGGGCCGTGGGGTGAATCGCGATCTGGTCGCCGCGCACAAGTGGCTGAACATTGCGGCCATCAAGGGCTGCGACCGAGCCGCCGAGCTGCGCGCCGATCTGGTGCCGACGATGAGCAAGGCGCAGCTTGCCGAGGCGCTCCGCGCGGCTCGCGACTGGATGACGGTGCATTGAGAGAGTGATTAGTGAGTAGTGATTAGTCGCTAGTGAGCAGAAAGCGGATTGCGCAACGCTCCGCGTGTGAAAGCCCCTCACTACTCACTACTCACTACTCACTACTCACTACTCACTACTCACTACTCACTACTCACTCGCTTCAAAACCTCTGGCAAGGCCTGCGTCAGCAGCGCCATGTTCTCTTCCGGTCCGGTACTGATGCGGATACACCGGTTGAGCGGTGCTACGCCTGGCATGCGGATGAAGACGCCGTGCTCCATCAGTCCGTCGACGATCGCGCGGGCATAGGCTCCGTCGCGGCCGCAGTCGATGGCGACGAAATTCGTGGCCGAGGGCAGGGGGGTAAGACCGTTCTCGCGCGCGATCGCCGCAATCCGCTCCCGCGAGGCTTTTATCTTGCCGATCACCTGTGTGAGGTAGGCCTGATCCTTGAGGGCGGCGATCGCCGCCGCCACTCCGACTATGTTCATGCCGAAGTGATTGCGGATCTTGTCGAAGGTCTGTGCCGTGCCGGGCGTCGAGATCGCATAGCCTACACGGGCGCCGGCAAGTCCGTAAGCCTTGGAGAAGGTGCGGGTGCGGATCACGTTTGGCTGGCCGATCAGCGCGGCGATGGATGGTGTCGCTCCGGCGGGAGCCGTTTCGGAATAGGCCTCGTCGAGAATCAAGAGACAGGTTTCCGGCAATGCCTTGGCGAAGGCCACGATTGCGTCGGCATCGTGCCAGCTTCCCATCGGATTGTCGGGATTGGCGAAATAGACGAGCGGCGCATTCTCCCTTTTTACCGCATCGAGGAGCCCGTCGAGATCCTCGCGATCGTCCACATAGGGCACCGTGACCAGCCGCCCGCCATGGCCGGCGACATGGAAGTTGAAGGTGGGATAGGCGCCGAATGAGGTGACGACCGGCATGCCGGGCTCGATGACCAGCCGCACGATGAGGCCGAGCAGGGAATCGATCCCTTCGCCTACCGCGAGATTGTCGGGCGAGCAGCCGAGATGGGCCGCGAGCGCCTGTTTCAGGAGAAAGTTCTCCGGATCGGAATATTTCCAGGTTTCCGTCGCCGCAGCACTGATCGCCTCGATCACCGAGGGGGCGGGGCCGAAGCCGTTCTCGTTCGCGCCGATGCGCGCCTTGACGGTAAGCCCCCGATTGYGCTCGATCGCCTCCGGCCCGACGAAGGGAACGGTTGCGGGAAGCGCGCCGACCAGCGGCGTGAAACGCGAAAATGCAGGCATGACGATGTCCCGGTTATGAAAGCCGGCACACAATAAGAGCGATTTCATCCCATGCAAGAGCCGCGATCGCTCACGACGTCCGCTCGCCGCGGAATGACTTCTCCTCGTCCTTGAAAAGACGGCTCAGCCGTTCGATCACCAGGCGTATCTCCGGACGATGGCGATCGTCGTCATTGGCGACGATCCATATCGTGTGGGTGAGGTCGTCTATAATGTCGCCCTCGCGCCGAAGTCCGGGATGCGAATCGCCGACGAAACACGGAAGGATGCCTCGGCCGTTGCCGCTGCGGATCAGCCGGGTGAGGAGGGCCGGCGAGTTGGTCCAGGTAAGAATGTCGGCCTCATGATTCTGGAACACCCATTTGTCGGYCGGCGAAAAGGCATTCTCGGTGCCGATGGATATCCATGGCAGCTCGTCCGA
The DNA here is from genome assembly GCF_001854865.1 of Rhizobium sp. LCM 4573. Classification (GTDB taxonomy): domain Bacteria; phylum Pseudomonadota; class Alphaproteobacteria; order Rhizobiales; family Rhizobiaceae; genus Neorhizobium. The sequence continues at coordinate 3,011 of NZ_MDDW01000027.1, forward strand.
GCGGGCAAGGTCCGCAGCTATATATATGGCATAAGCGATTTCGACGGAGCGGCGCACGGCGACATTGCCGCTCTGCGGCCGGCGGTTGACGAGGCCGACATCCGCTTCCCGATAGGTGAAGTCGACCCCGGCGTGCAGCGTTTTGCAGCACAGGCGGAAGCGATCCTCCCTGCCGCGCAGGGCTGGAACATTGTCCGCTATGAAGCCGGAAAGCCAGACATCGCTGCCGATGGAGACGATCGGCAGGGCGAAGGCCTTCCTGTGCCAGTCGGAAATACTCTCGGCCGTCCTGCGCATGGCGCGTACATGTTCGAGCAGCACCTCACCATCCGGCGCCAACCGGTATCCCTGCTGGCTGCGTACGAACAAGGTGCGCCCGGTCACCCGTTCGAGCGCCAGCATTCGCCGRCCGATCGTCGGCGCGCTGATACCGGTGCGCTCGGCCGCGCCGCTGAGGCCGCCTTCCTGCGCCACATGGAAGAACAGTTYGAGGTCGTCCCAATCGGCATCCTTCATAGCGGCACCCTTTATGCTCGGCGCGATGGTTTCTCCATCTTTCAGCGGTGAAACACACCTTTCGCCGGCGCGTCTACAGCTGCCTGCCCATCCTCCCTAGCTGAATGGCAGGAGATTATAGCCAGACATTATAGATGGAGTGGATGCCATGCTTCTCAATTGGGTAAGGCTCTGGCAGCTTCTGGAAGATGAGAATCGTAAGAAGAGGACGACGAATTCGCTCGCCGATCCGCTGGAGGGCGCAGAATGGCAGGGCCTTCTCTGGGCGCTGCCGTTCCTTTCACGGGTTTCGGGTGGGGCCTCGCGCGCCCACCGGAACCGAGCGGGCCGCCGTCTACCGTCGGAGAACGACGAGCATCAATGGCTCGTTTCGAAACTCAGCCGGACGACGTGATGCAGGAATTCCGGATCGATCAGCATGTTGAAGCCGACCGTCAGCTTCTCTTCCTCGCGACGAATGACTGTGCAGCCGATCTCGTCGTGGATGCCGAGGATCTCCAGGAAGAAATTGTTCGGCGCCGGCATGTGCGGGGCGATTTCCAGTTCCGCCCCGTAGAGAGAGATGGAGCGGACGAGGCAGCGGAAATGCGTGGCCGTGCTCAACCGCCGGCCGACGAAGATGATTCTGGCTGGGCGATCCACGGTGAATTTCTGGAACGCCTGGTCGCGGGGCGCGTCCCGCTTCAGATCCTCGTCCATATTCAAGGGCATGGCACCCTCCTTTTCTCCTCGTATTGTCAGTGTAGGGGCCGATCGGCTGACGCATTCTGAAACAGATCGTTAAAATGCCGCCGATCTGCGCGTTTTCGTCGCGCCATGGCTTCCGGGTGTGCGCGCAACCTTCTGCGGTTGACGGGCAGGCGCGGCGGGGTTACGCCTCAACCGACGCAACATGCGTCGCGTGTGGGATGTGTCAGGGGGATCGAGGTGACAGGCAGGCTGGTGATCGTCGGCGCGGGGCAGGCGGGTTTCGCGCTTGCCGCGAAGCTTCGCTTGCTGAAGGACGATCGGCCCATCACCCTGATTGGCGCGGAAGACGTGCCGCCCTATCAACGCCCGCCGCTCTCAAAGAAATATCTGCTCGGCGAGATGGAATTCGACCGCCTGACCTTCCGCCAGGAAAACTGGTATGCGGAAAACCAGGTCGATCTGAAGCTTTCCACCCATGTCGAGGAGATCGATCGGGCCGCCCGGCGCGTGCGCATGCAGGATGGCTCCGTCCTCGGCTATGAGACGCTGGCGCTTGCGACCGGCTCCACGCCGCGGGCGCTGCCCGCCGCCATCGGCGGCGATCTCGACGGGGTCTTCGTGGTCCGCGACAAGCGCGATGCCGATCTGCTCTCCGGGGAGATGCGGGCCGGCCGGCGGCTTCTCATTATCGGCGGCGGCTATATCGGTTTGGAGGCGGCTGCCGTTGCCCGCCATCTCGGCGTCGAGGTGACGCTGATCGAAATGGCCGACCGCATCCTGCAGCGTGTTGCCGCCAAGGAGACCGCCGATGCCATGCGCGCCATCCACCTGCGGCACGGGGCGGTGATCCGCGAGAAGACCGGTCTCGTGCGATTGATCGGTGAAGGCGGCAAGGTGCGCGGTGCCGAGCTTTCCGACGGTTCGATGATCGAGGTGGATTTCGTCATCGTCGGCATCGGCGTGATGCCGAATGACCGGCTGGCGCAGGAAAGCGGCCTGGACGTGGGGAACGGCGTGATCGTCGACGAGTTCGGCCGCACCTCGGATCCTTCCATCTTCGCCATGGGCGATTGCGCCATGCTGCCTTGGAGAGGGCGGCGGATTCGCCTCGAATCGGTACAGAATGCCGTGGACCAGGCCGAAGCCGTGGCGGCCGTTCTGGCGGGTGGTGGCGAGCCTTACGATCCGAAGCCCTGGTTCTGGTCGGACCAGTATGACGTGAAGCTGCAGATCGCCGGCTTCAATCTCGGTTACGACGAGACGCTGGTGCGGCCCGGAATGCGCGAGGGCAGCCTTTCCATCTGGTACTTCCGGGAAGGCGAGTTCATCGCCGTCGATGCGATCAACGATGCCAAGGCCTATGTGACCGGTAAGAAGATGCTGGAAACCGGGATCGCGCCGGACAAGAGGCTCCTTGCCGATACAGCCGTCGATCTCAAACAGCTCCTTTCCTGATCCGTCATTGTAATACTGGACGAACGACATGCCCGTGCCAAAGAATCACTTCAAATCCGCCATTCGCGAAGATCGCCTGCAGATCGGCCTCTGGCTGAACATGGGTGAGCCGCTGCCGGCGGAGATTGCCGGCACCGCCGGTTTCGACTGGCTGGTGATCGACGGTGAGCATGGGCCGAACGACCTGCGCAGCATTCTGACTCAATTGCAGGCGCTCGCGGCTTACCCCGTCGAGCCTGTGGTGCGCGTTCCGGTCAGCGAGTCGTGGATGATCAAGCAGGTGCTCGATATCGGCGCGCGGACGATTCTCGTTCCCATGGTCGATTCGGCCGAACAGGCGCGCGAACTGGTGCGGGCCGTGCGCTATCCTCCTAGAGGAATTCGCGGCGTCGGCGCGGCGGTGGGCAGGGCTTCCGCCTTCAATGCGGTAGCCGATTACGCCGATACGGCGGCGGACGAAATCTGCCTTCTGGTGCAGGCCGAGACCATGGCCGCGATCGCCGATCTCGAAAACATCGCGGCCGTCGAGGGCGTGGATGGGGTTTTCATCGGTCCCGCCGATCTTTCCGCCGACATGGGCTATCTCGGCCGCATGGAGGCGCCGGAAGTGCAGGAGGTGATCGAAAAAGCGATCGCGACGATCACCGGCGCAGGCAAGGCCGCCGGCATCCTGACCTTCAGCGAATCGCTCAACCGCCGCTACATCGATCTCGGCGCCCGATTCGTCGCTGTCGGCGCCGACGTCACCGAATTTGCCGCGGCACTTCGTGGGCTCGCCTCCCGCTACGGACGTGGCGGCGCACCTGCCGGAAAGCCGGCCGGCTATTGAGAATCGGTCGGTCTGCCACAAGCGTGCTCCGATGAGCCGACGCTTTGCGAGCGTGTAAGGCCACCGAATCGCCGGAGCTGCGTCAGATAATCCATGGCCTCCGCCTGGCCGGCCCCACTGGGAGAATCAGCGCGCGCGAGCGGGGGCGTCAATCTCCTTGAGAAGCGGTTCTGACGCCGTGATTCGTCCAAAACTTGGCGGATGAAGTCACAAAGGCCTTGCATTCACAGGCTCTTCAACTTACTGAGGCCTCACCGGAGAGGTGGCCGAGTGGTCGAAGGCGCTCCCCTGCTAAGGGAGTATACGTCAAAAGCGTATCGAGGGTTCGAATCCCTTCCTCTCCGCCATCTGCGCCATGCGTTTCCAGGTTTTCCACACCTGCCCGCTCATCCACATTCGGCATCGCCCTCTGCGGGAAAAGTGATTCCGTGAGAAAGCGCACCGGTTGTCGCGCACACTCCCCTTATGTCCTTGCTAAGTTACTGGCACATAAGCTCTTTCTTAACGAAGGGTAAATGTTGGTGCCGCCGTGCTCTCGCTTTTGTGTCCTTTCGGCAACAGGCTTCATCGAAGCAGGTCGGATGAGCTTGTTTGGCTGAAGTTCAAGATTGCATGGCCTTCGACGTCTTGTATTTTCACATTCGGAAGCGAGGCGGTGGATCGTCCGTTTTCTGGTAATCGCGGGGATGGGGCAGGGAACGCTGTCCTTCAGCAAAGAACCCAGACCCAAACGAAACTTTGACTGGAGGTCAAAAATGAACATCAAGAGCCTTCTCCTCGGCTCCGCTGCTGCTCTCGCAGCAGTATCCGGCGCCCAGGCGGCTGACGCTATCGTCGCTGCTGAGCCCGAGCCGATGGAATACGTTCGCGTCTGCGACGCGTTCGGCGCAGGTTACTTCTACAT
>NZ_MDDW01000028.1 GCF_001854865.1 Rhizobium sp. LCM 4573
TCGCGTGACAACTCCGGTTCGACTGCGGAAGACAACTTCTACTTCGACGAAGTTTACCTGCAGCTCGGCGGTTTCAAGGCCGGTACCTACCTCAGCTGGTGGGATAACGACCTTCCGGGCGAACTGGATTTCCTGAGCAACCAGACGCGCTTCACCTCGATCGCCTACATCTATTCGGGCGACGCGTTCACGGCTGGTCTCCAGGTCGACGAACTGTCTGACGACTTCGAAAGCAGCAACTTCATCTATGGCCGCGACGGCAACGATGTCGGCCTCGAAGGCGTTATCCAGGCCACCCTCGGCCCGGCAACCCTCGAAGTTCTCGGCTCCTACGATTTCGGTGCTGAAGACGGCGCGGTTCGCGTTTGGGGTTCGGTTGAAGTCGGTCCGGGCACTCTGCACGTAGCCGGTATCTACGCCTCTGGCGCAAACGCCTACTACACCGCCGCAGAAGCCACCGTCTCTGTTGCTTACTCGTTCAAGGCTACCGACAAGCTGGAAATCATCCCTGAGTTCCAGTACTTCTGGGACACCGAGACGGACGCCGATGGCGATTTCGGTGGCGAGAACGACTGGGCAGCTGGTGCAACGGTCAACTACCAGATCACCGAAGGCCTGACCTCGAAGGTCTCCGTCGGTTATCATGACCTCGCTGACACCTGGTCCGGTATCGTCCGCCTGCAGCGCGACTTCTAATCTGATCTGAAGATTGGATAGGAAAGCCCGGCTCAATGAGCCGGGCTTTTTCGTTTTTGGGAACCCTATTGACCTGCGCAATGTCATCCTCGGCCGAGTGTCGAGAACCTGTCCGTCTCTCCAAGTTTTGGATTATGTTATAGGAATTCGAGTGCCGCTGTGTGGTCGGATGTTCGAAACAAGTATGGTGACGAAAGAGACGCTATCGTCCTTTGTCAGTGATCTGGGTTCAAGTTTCTATCCGGTTTTCTGTTTTCACCCGGCCGCGAGAGCTACTGCCGGCCGAATCTCAGATCGGATTCGATCTCGGCCTGCTGCCCGAGCCGCGTCTTGTAGACCTCGTAATTCTCCATCACCCGCTGCACGTAATTGCGGGTCTCGGGGAAAGGTATGCGTTCGATCCAGTCGATCACCTCGTCGAGCGGTTTCCCGCGCGGATCGCCGTAGCGCGCCACCCATTCCCGCACCCGGCGAGGGCCGGCATTATAGGCGATGAAGGTGAGGATATAGGAGCCGCCGAACGTATCTATCTGCTCTCCGAGATAGTGTGCTCCCAGCGTCGCGTTGTAACCGGCGTCGCTGGTAAGCTTGGCTGGCGCATAGGAAAGGCCATGGCGCTTGGCGACCCCTTGAGCCGTGCCCGGCAGAAGCTGGAGCAAGCCGCGCGCATTGGCGGTGGATACCGCGCCCGAATTGAAGGCACTCTCCTGCCTGGCGATCGCATAGGCGAGCGCCTTGCCCGATCCGGCGATATCCGCGCCTGCGGGAATGACGCCGATCGGAAAGGCGAGCGCAGCGGCGTCGATGCCGCGTGCGAAGGCGGCCTTGCCCATTTCCAGCGAAAGATTGTGYTTGCCGTCGCGCTCGGCTCGCGCGGTCAGGATCGCAAGCTCGCCTGGGCTGTCGATCTCCTCCGCAAGCGCCTTGTAGAGCACCTCCGCGCGCCTGTCCTGGCCGGCGCTTTCGAGCACGTCTATCGCCTTGACCGCTTCCCGGCTCTCGAGCGCCTTCTGATCGGCGGCCGTAGGGGAGGGGTAGGCGACGTTGAGTGTCCGGATATCGAGGCGCGCGGCGGCAAGTTGGCCGTAGAAGGTTCCGGGATATCGTGCCGCCTGCTCATAGAATTCGGCAGCCTTGCCGGGCCCGCCGGCCTCTGCGGCGCGGCCGAGCCAGTAAAGAGCTCGAGAGGCGGAGAGCGGTCGCTTCGAAGCGTCGAGAATCCGGCGGAAATGCTTCTCCGCCGCCGCGGGATCCTTGAGCTGCCTCAATGCGTACCAGCCGGCATGGAACTCCGCATCCGCGATGTCCGCTGGCAGCGTGGAGGCATGGTTGGAGACGATCCGGTAGGCTTCCTTGAAATCGCCCTCGTCAGCGAGGCCGCGCGCGATGATGCGGCGCTCGTTCCACCATTCGGTGGTGTTGATGAGGCGGGAAGCCTCGCGCGGAGCCTTGTCCAGCAATGCGGCCGCTTCGCGGTACTTGTCCTGCCGGCGCAGGAGCTCGATGCGGACGAAGAGATAGGCCGGGTCGTTCGCCCAGGATGGGTCGGTGGCCTTGACCAGGGCTTCGGCGTTCTTTGCGTTGCCGATCATCGCGCTCCAGGCCTTGTGGAAGGATTGCGCTCCCGCGAGGTCCGCAAAGCGCTTCGCTTGGGCGGCTCGGCTGCGATAGAGCAGGTAGGCCATGCGCGTCTTGTGATCGGCAGGCGTCAGCAGCGATGAAAATTCCTCGAGGATATTATCCTCGGTGGGCGTGTCGAGCGTCTTGGAACTCCAGATCGAGCGAAGCGTTGCGGCTGCCTCCGCCGTACTCCCCGTCGCGACCAATGCGCGGGAGAGAATGATCGCGCCTTCCACGGTCTCGGGCTTTGTCTTGCCGAAAGCGGCAAGCACCTGTTTCGGCGTCGGATTTTCCCAATAGAGTGCCCGCTCGGAATGGGCGCGCAGGGATTTCAGTCCCGGCCAGCCCGCAAGCTCCCGCTGCGCGGCGGCGATCTCATAGGAAGGTACGCCGGAAAGGCCGGATGTCGCGATCGCCCAGGTGAGGATATGGTGGTCGAGCGAACCCTTCGTCATCCGGTCGCGGATTTCGCGGGCCGATGCCGCATTGCCGGCGGAAACGGCGTCCAGYCCGGCCTTCAGGTCCGCTGCCGGAACCGGATTTTCCGTCCGCGGAATGGCGCCCGTCATGTCGGGAAACGGCATGGCCGCGGGCAGGGGATTGTCCGGTCGGACGTAGGGAAGCGGAACGCTGCCTTCGGAAGGGGGCGCGGCAAGCGGCAGTCCCGGCAGGCCGAGCCCGAAGGCCGAGAAGAGCAGGGCAGCCTTGTTCATCCGGTCGCTCGCGACAACGATTTCCCCCTCGATGGACAATTCATATTAGCCGACACGCGGATTAATGAAACCTTTCCGGACCTCACGAAAATGCGCGTTCTCCCACCGGTGGGATTGCGTTGAAAATCCCGCGTGTCTCCGCTTGTCGCCGCTTTCCCGCCGCTCTATGGTGCCCACCTTTAATCATGGATTGCGGCCGAAGAATGGATGGCCGGCCAGTGGGAGTCTACGCATGTTCAAGGGATCTATGCCCGCCCTCGTCACCCCTTTCACCGCCGATGGCGCGGTGGATGAGCAGGCTTTTGCCGACCATGTGGAGTGGCAGATCGGGGAAGGCAGCCACGGCCTCGTGCCGGTCGGCACAACCGGGGAATCGCCCACCCTTTCCCATGCGGAGCACAAACGCGTCGTGGAGATCTGCGTGCAGACTGCAAAGAAGCGCGTGCCGGTCATCGCCGGTGCGGGCTCCAATAACACCCGAGAGGCGATCGAGCTTGCCCAGCATGCCGAAATGGTTGGCGCCGATGCCCTGTTGGTGGTGACGCCTTACTACAACAAGCCGACGCAGAAGGGGCTGTACGCCCATTATTCGGCGATTGCGGAAGCCGTGAACCTGCCGATCATCATCTATAACATTCCCGGCCGTTCCGTCATCGATATGACGCCCGAGACCATGGGAGCGCTTGCCAAGGCGCACAAGAACATCGCCGGCGTCAAGGATGCCACCGGCAAGATCGAGCGCGTCTCCGAGCAGCGCATCGCCTGCGGCAAGGAATTCGTCCAGCTTTCGGGCGAGGATGCGACCGCGCTCGGCTTCAACGCGCATGGCGGTGTCGGCTGCATTTCGGTGACGGCCAATGTCGCGCCGCGTCTTTGCGCCGAGTTCCAGAAGGCGACGCTCGCCGGCGACTACGCAACGGCCTTGGAATATCACGACCGGCTGATGCCGCTGCACAAGGCGATCTTCCTGGAGCCGGGCCTTTGCGGCGCCAAATATGGTCTGTTCAGGACCCGTGGCATGAACCGCACGGTGCGCTCGCCGCTGCTCTCCACCCTGGAGCCGGCGACCGAAGCGGCGATCGATGCAGCACTCCGCCACGCGGGGCTGCTGAACTGAGGCGGCATCCTCGCCGCCCTTGCTTCACTTTGCGTCGCCCGCACATTACATATGGATGACAGAACCCCGTCCGTCGCCCGCGGACGGGGAACAATCCTTTATCAAAGGGCAGGACGGACTTTTTCACCATGGCACCCAAAGGCAGCCAGCGCACGGTCAACAAGATTGTCGCGGAAAATCGCAAGGCCCGCTTCAATTATGAGATCATCGATACCTACGAGGCGGGCCTCGTCCTGACGGGGACGGAGGTGAAGTCGCTGCGTGATGGCAAGGCCAATATCGCGGAATCCTACGCTTCGGACGAGGGCGAGGAAATCTGGCTGATCAATTCGCATCTGCCGGAATATCTCCAGGCGAACCGCTTCAATCACGAGCCGCGCCGCCGCCGCAAGCTGCTGCTCAGCAAGCGCGAGATCAACCGGCTGCGCGCCGGCATCAATCGCGAAGGCATGACGCTCGTGCCGCTGAAGATCTATTTCAACGAAAAGGGTCGCGCCAAGCTCGAACTCGCATTGGCCAAGGGCAAGAAACTGCACGACAAGCGCGAGACGGAGAAGGAGCGCGACTGGAACCGGCAGAAGTCCCGGCTCTTGAAGGACAACTGACGTCCGGTTCGGTGCCCGCATAGTGTTCCAGACATGTGCGCGACCGTGAACCTTTCCCGCGTCTCTTCGTTGAAGGAGGATCGGGAATTGCGGGAGGTCCGCCATGACCTATGCCGAGATCATCAAGAAAGCCATCGACGGCCGCAAGGTGGTCGAGCTGCGCTACAAGGACGTGCCGAGAAAGGTGCGCCCGCATATCCTCGGCTTTGTCGGCACCGGCCAATTGGCCCTTAGCGGCTGGCAGACCTCCGGCACGGGTGCCGGCTGGCGGCTCTTCCATGTTGCCGATATCGCCGAACTTTCGGCGACGAACGTGAGCTTTCTCGGGACCGCGCCCGGCTATAACCCGGACGACCCGGCTTTTTACCGCATCATCGACCGCATATGACGAAACGAAAAGCCATCCTGACCTATGTCACGGTCGTCTTTGGCATCGCGATAGCGGGCTATCTCCTCTATCTCACGTTTCGGGAATACTCGGTCGCCGATATCGTCCATTCCGTCCAGGCAATCCCCACGTCCAACATGCTGACGGCGCTCTGCTTTGCCGCCGCCTCCTATCTCTGCCTGACGGGCTTCGACTGGACGGGCGTACGCTATGTCCGCAACGACCTTGCCTATCCGAAGGTCGCGCTCGCCTCCTTCCTGTCGCTGTCGATCGGCCAGAGCGTCGGCCTTGCGGGGCTGAGCAGCGGTGCGCTTCGATACCGCTACTATGCCCATTGGGGCATGAGCGCGGAGGAGGTGACGAAGATCGTGCTGCTTTCCGGCGTCACTGTCGGGCTCGGCATGGCCGTCCTCTCCGGTGTGGTTCTGATCCTCAATCCCGCCGATGCCGCCAAGGTCCTGCGTTTGAGGGAAGGCGCGATCTTGGGGATAGGAGCCGCGAGCCTGCTTGCCGTCGCGGCATATCTCGCGCTCGCGGCCTTCGTCCGTGCGCCGCTGAAAATCCGCAAATGGACGTTCCGCATGCCGACGCTCAGGATCGCCATCGCCCAGGCGGTCATCGGCGCGGTGAATTTCGCCCTGGTTTCCGCCTGCCTGCGAGAGGTCATGGCGGCGACCGCCGATGTGAGCTATCTGAAGGCTGCGACGGCCTTCGTGCTTGCCAATCTCGCGATCCTCCTCACCCACGCGCCGGGTGGGCTTGGTGTGCTTGAAGCGACCGTGCGGCATGTCATGGGTGAGGATGCGTCGATCGGTTCGCTCGTGGCTTTCCGCGTCATCTATTTCTTTATCCCGCTTGCCATCGGCTTGCCGCTCTCGCTGATCGTCGAGGCCATCTTCCGCGCCCGTAAGGCGAAACTGGCGGATGCTGAATCAGCCTGATGCGGCCAACATTTCCGGTTCACCCCGCTGTGTTTTTGCCGCAATGCGCCTCTCATGTTCTAGCAGCCAGCGCTTGCGCCAAAGGCCGCCGCCATAGCCGGTGAGGCTCCCGTCCGCGCCGAGCACCCGATGGCAGGGAATGACGATGGCGATCTGGTTTGCGCCGTTGGCGCCCGCCACCGCGCGGGTGGAGGAGGGCGCGCCGAGTTCCATTGCGAGTGCGCCATAGGTTCTCATGCCGCCTGTAGGGATCGCGCGTAGCGCTTCCCAGACCCTGCGCTGAAAAGGCGATCCGTGGCCCGCAAGCCGCGTTTGGAAGCCTCGGTCTTCACCGTTGAAATAGGCTGCGAGTTCAGCCTCGATCTGGTCGATTGGCGGATGTCTTCCCATGGCGATCCCGCTGCCGGTGTAACGCTGCAGCCTCCGGATCTCCGCCGGAAGCGCCTTCCGCTCGGCGAATTCCAGCAAATGCAGAGCGTGGCTGTCGGCGATCGCCATCATCGGACCGATCGGGGTCTCGATCCAGTCGGCCCGCAGCAGCGTCTTGTCGCGCAGATTGGCGGGAKCCGCGCCGAACAGCTTGGTGATGGCGCTGCGGAAGCCGCTTCCGGAGGAGTAGCCCGCCTCAAGCTGCGTATCGATGACGCTCTCGCCGGAGGTCAGCATCTCCGCGGCCTTTCCCATCCGCCGCAGTCTGGCGATCTCCAGGAAACTCATGCCGAACTGCCGCTTGAAGGCGCGTCTTGCGGTGGAGGGATCTATGCCCAGCGCATCCACGTCGCCCTCGCTCCAGCGCCGTTCCGGTTCGGCGTCGAGCGCCTGCAGCAGCTTAGACACGACAGGATCGGTCTCGCCGAGTTTCAGCATCGGCTTGCATCGGCTGCAGGGGCGGAAACCCGCCTCCAGGCATTCGGCTATCGTGCCGTAAAAAGCGGTGTTCTCCCGCTTCGGCTTTCGGGCCGGGCAGGTGAGGCGGCAGAATATGCCGGTGGTTCTCACCGCCGCCCAGGCAAAACCTTCATAAGCCGGATCGCGTGCGACCAGCGCTTCGTAGAGGATGTCATCGTTGGGGCGTTCGAAAAGCATGCACCTCTTTTAACGCGATCCCGAGCGGGATGCCGCCGAAAAACAGGCGCGGATTCTCGAAATATTCAGACGTCCGCCGGCTCCACCGGTTCAGCCGGGCGCGCCGGGCGTTCCGAAGGATCGCGTCCGATTTCCGGCTTCAGCACCATCAGGTCGATGAAGTGATCGGCCTGGCGGCGCAGATCGTCGGCGATCATCGGCGGCTGGGTCTGCATCGTGGAGACCACGGAAACCTTGCGCCCCTTGCGCTGCAGCGCCTCGACCAGCGTGGTGAAATCGCCGTCGCCCGAAAACAGCACGAGGTGATCCACCGTTTCGGACTGTTCCATGGCATCGATCGCAAGTTCGATGTCCATATTTCCCTTGATCTTGCGGCGGCCCATGGAGTCCGTGAATTCCTTGGCCGGTTTGGTGACGACCTTGTAGCCGTTGTAGTCAAGCCAATCGATAAGCGGGCGGATGGAGGAATATTCCTGATCCTCGATCAGCGCCGTGTAATAGTAGGCGCGCAGAAGATAGCCGCGCTTCTGGAACGCTTTCAGAAGCTTCCGGTAGTCGATATCGAAGCCGAGGCTTTTCGAGGCGGCGTAAAGATTGGCACCGTCAATGAAGAGCGCAATCTTCTCTCTTGGATCAAACATATGGTCTCCATCCCCTTTTATTTTATATGGCCGGCAAAACGATAAGTTGATCTTCTGCCGGAAGAATAATCCATTACATTACGAACTATTCATATATCAGTCATTTATGGCACGATTCGCGATATTCCAAGCATCTTTGGGTTGAATCACGGACTATACCTTTCACAGCGTAGAGGGCAGGGATGCAAAAGGATTCTGCAGGAAAAACTTGAATTTGCCACGCGTTCCCTGTATCGGGCGTATCAATTCCGCAGAATTCCCGATCGTAAAGGACAGGCAATGGCCCGTGTCACCGTAGAAGATTGCATTGATAAAGTCGATAACCGGTTTGAGCTGGTGCTGCTCGCCAGCCACCGCGCACGGCAGATTTCGCAGGGCGCCGGCATCACGGTCGACCGCGACAACGACAAGAACCCGGTCGTCGCGCTGCGCGAGATTGCCGATGAGACGCTTTCGCCCGACGACCTCAAGGAAGACCTGATCCACTCGCTGCAGAAGCATGTGGAAGTGGACGAGCCCGAGCCCGATCCGGCTTCGCTGATCGCCGCCGGTGCCGGCGCGGTCGCCGGTGCGGACCGCGGCGAGGAGGAAGAGGACCTGCCGGAAACCGTCACTTTCGACCAGATGTCGGAAGAAGAACTGCTGGCCGGCATCGAAGGCCTCGTGCCGCCGGAAAAGAGCGACGACTACTGATCAGATAGCATGGGCGATTACCAATCGTTCATTCTATAGCCGTAATCTGATTGTCTGCATTATGATGGCTGCGCCAGTCTGACGATTGGCGCGCCATTTCTTTTTCAGAAAGTAATTAGGGACCTATTTCGGGATGATGCGGCAGTATGAGCTCGTGGAGCGGGTGCAGAAGTACAAGCCCGAAGCCAACGAAGCTCTTTTGAACAAGGCTTATGTCTATGCCATGCAGAAGCATGGCCAGCAGAAGCGTGCCAGCGGCGATCCCTATATTTCCCATCCGCTCGAAGTGGCGGCGATCCTCACCGACATGCATCTCGACGAGTCGACCATCGCGGTGGCTCTGCTGCACGATACGATCGAGGATACCACGGCGACGCGAGCCGAGATCGACGAACTGTTCGGTGAGGATATCGGCCGGCTGGTCGAGGGGCTCACCAAGCTCAAACGCCTCGATCTGGTGACCAAGAAGGCCAAGCAGGCCGAAAACCTCCGCAAGCTCCTGCTGGCGATTTCCGATGACGTGCKCGTGCTGCTGGTGAAGCTCGCCGACCGGCTGCACAACATGCGCACGCTGGAGCACATGTCGCAGGAAAAGCGCGCCCGCATCTCCGAAGAGACCATGGATATCTATGCGCCGCTCGCCGGCCGCATGGGTATGCAGGACATGCGCGACGAGTTGGAGGATCTGTCCTTCCGCTACATGAACCCGGAAGCCTACGAGACCGTCACCAGGCGTCTTGCCGAGCTTTCGGCCCGCAATGAGGGCCTCATCGCCAAGATCGAGGACGAGCTGCAGGACCTGCTGGTCGCCAATGGCCTCATCGACGCGGTGGTGAAGGGGCGGCAGAAGAAGCCCTATTCCGTCTTCCGCAAGATGCAGTCGAAGTCGCTCTCCTTCGAACAGCTTTCCGATGTCTACGGCTTCCGCATCATCGTGGGAGACATTCCTTCCTGCTACCGGGCGCTCGGCATCGTCCATACCCGCTGGCGTGTCGTGCCTGGGCGTTTTAAGGACTATATCTCCACCCCCAAGCAGAACGATTATCGCTCCATTCACACCACGATCGTGGGCCCTTCGCGCCAGCGCATCGAGCTGCAGATCCGCACCAGGCGCATGCATGAAATCGCCGAATACGGTATCGCGGCCCATGYCCTCTACAAGGACGGGGAGGGGAATGATGGCGGCGAACTCCTCTCCAAGGAATCCAACGCCTATTCCTGGCTGCGCCATACCATCGAGGCGCTTGCGGAGGGCGACAATCCGGAAGAATTCCTCGAGCATACCAAGCTTGAACTCTTCCAGGACCAGGTCTTCTGCTTCACGCCCAAGGGCAAGCTGATCGCCCTGCCACGCGGTGCGACGCCGATCGATTTCGCCTATGYGGTTCACACCAATATCGGCGATACGACGGTGGGGGCGAAGATCAACGGTCGCATCATGCCGCTCGTCACGCGCCTCAACAACGGCGACGAGGTGGAGATCATCCGCTCCGGCGTGCAGGTGCCGCCGGCGGCGTGGGAAGAGATCGTGGTTACCGGCAAGGCCCGCGCGGCGATCCGCCGGGCGACCCGCATGGCGATCCGCAAGCAATATGCCGGCCTCGGCCATCGTATTCTGGAACGGACCTTCGAGCGCGCCGGAAAGGTCTTCTCGCGGGACGTCCTGAAGCCGGCACTGCACCGGCTGGGGCAGAAGGATGTCGAAGACGCGATCGCGTCGGTCGGGCGCGGCGAGCTTTCCTCGCTCGACGTGCTGCGCGCCGTCTTCCCGGACTACAAGGACGAGCGCGTGACGGTAAAGCCGGCCGACGAGGGCTGGTTCAACATGCGCAGCGCCTCCGGCATGATCTTCAAGATTCCGGACCGCCGCAAGGAGGGCGCGGAGGAAGAGGAGGCCGGGCCCGATCCGCTGCCCATCCGGGGCCTCTCCGGCAATATGGAAGTCCATTTCGCGTCGAGCGGCGCGGTTCCGGGGGACCGTATCGTCGGCATCATGGAAAAGGACAAGGGGATTACCATCTATCCCATCCAGGCGCCGGCCCTGCAGCATTTCGACGACCAGCCGGAGCGTTGGATAGACGTCCGCTGGGATCTCGATGAGGCCAACAAGTCGCGCTTCATGGCGCGCCTGGTCATCAACGCCCTGAACGAGCCCGGCACGCTCGCGACCGTCGCGCAGGCGGTGGCGCGGCTCGATATCAACATCCGCTCGCTTGACATGGGCCGGGTCGCCACGGATTTCTCCGAGATGACCATCGATGTCGAGGTGTGGGACTTGCGCCAGTTRAACCAGCTGCTCATTCAATTGAAGGAGCTGGATTGCATATCCACCGTCAAGCGGGTCTATGACTGACGGTATCTGCCCAAAAATGAGCCTTCTCTTTTCTCCGCCATGCTTCCAGCGCAAGGCAGACTAGCTTCCGCGGCGCTGGTGGACCGGCCAGGGTGTTACTATATTGGTGCGGTGCAATATGAGAGAGAAGAGAGATAGAACATGTTGAAATCCGTACGTAAAATCGCCCGCGCCCTTCGCGCGCCCAGCACCGAGGACCGCGAGATCGCTTACCTGAACGGCGCTGTTGACCGCATCGACCTCGAATACCGTCAGCGGCAGATCGACCGCGGTCTGTTCCGCACGTACTACTGATCGTCAGGGTCGCTTAAAAAAGGAGCGGCAGCGCATTCGTGCAGCGCCGCCGGCGCAGGCTTCGCGGGACATACGCGAGGCCTTTTGCTTTTCTGGAAGGCTTCATAGCCTCCACTACATCCGCCTTCCATGTGAGCGAGTCACCTTCCGCCTTGTCGGACCGTGACCGCTCGCGCAGTTGCGGGCTTTCCTCTTCCGTGCGATCACCTATGTCTCTGTCCGGGGTTGAGGCGCCGCTGATGCTTGACTGAGGCGGCGGGAATGGCCAAGTCAGGCCAGCGATCCACTTGGTTCAGGCATTTGCTCGGAAAAGGAAGCTCATGATCATCGGATTGGGCAGCGACATCGTCGACATTCGCCGCGTGGAGAAATCGATCAAACGGTTCGGTGAGCGCTTCACCCATCGCTGCTTCACCGAAATCGAGCGGAAGAAATCCGATGGGCGCAAGAACCGCGCCGCTTCCTATGCCAAGCGTTTCGCAGCCAAGGAGGCCTGTTCCAAGGCGTTGGGAACCGGCCTTGCACAAGGTGTTTTCTGGAAGGATATGGGCGTGGTCAACCTGCCCGGCGGCAAGCCGACCATGGTGTTGACCGGCGGCGCGGCCACCCGGCTTTCCGGAATGATGCCGGCGGGTCACAAGCCGGTGATCCACATCACCATAACCGACGAATATCCTTATGCACAGGCCTATGTAATCATCGAGGCGCTGCCTGCATAGAGGTGATGAGCGCGGCACGGTCTTAAGAACCATTGCCCCGGCATTTGGAAGCGTTTAGAGAAAGCAGCGATCCCGCCGACAGGTAGGCGGCCGAATTAGAAAGACCCGTTACGTGTCCGAAAAAGTTGAAAAGAAGCAGAACGCCCTTTGGGAAAACATCAAAGTCATCGTTCAGGCGCTTCTGCTGGCAATGGTCATCCGCACCGTCTTCTTCCAGCCTTTTACAATCCCTTCCGGTTCGATGATGCCGACGCTGCTTGTCGGAGACTATATCTTCGTCAACAAGTTCGCCTACGGCTATTCGAAATATTCGTTGCCTTTCTCGCCGGATCTCTTTTCCGGCCGCGTCCTCGAATTCAGTGAGCCCGAGCGTGGCGACGTGATCGTTTTCCGCCTGCCTACCGATCCGAACGTCGATTACATCAAGCGCCTTGTCGGCCTTCCGGGCGATCGGGTCCAGGTGACCGACGGTGTGCTCTATATCAACGGGCAGCCGGTTCCGAAGCAGGCCGACGGGACTTTCACCTCCGATTATCGCCTCGATCCGGGCGCCGACGTGCCGGTCTTCCGCGAGACGCTGGACAACGGCGTGACCTATGACACGCTCGACCAGTCGCCCATGTCCCGCGGCGACAACACCCGCGAGTTCATCGTGCCGGAAGGCCACTATTTCTTCATGGGCGACAACCGCGACAATTCCCTCGATAGCCGTTTCGACGTCGGCTTCGTTCCGGCTGAAAACCTGATCGGCCGCGCCAGCGTCATCTTCTTCTCGATCGGCAACGACACCTCGTTCCGCGAGTTCTGGAAGTGGCCGGCGAACATGAGATGGGAGAGGCTTTTCAAGGTCGTCAGATGATGAAGGCAAAGGCTCTGTCGGAGGAGGAGAGGGCACAGCTCGAGGCAGCCATCGGCCATGAATTCGTTGACAAGCACTGGCTTGACCGGGCGCTCACCCATGCGAGCACCGGTTCCGCCAAGGGCGCGAATTACGAGCGGCTGGAATTCCTGGGCGATCGCGTGCTCGGGCTCTGCGTGGCCGAACTCCTGTTCCGTACGTTCCGCACGGCGGCCGAAGGCGAACTTTCGGTTCGCCTGAACCAGCTCGTCAGCGCCGAGAGCTGCGCGGATGTGGCGGACGAATTGCAGCTCCACCGGTTCATCCGCACCGGCGCGGACGTCAAGAAGCTCACCGGCAAGCGGATGATGAATGTGCGCGCGGACGTGGTGGAAAGCCTGATCGCCGCGCTCTATCTTGATGGTGGGCTGGAGGCGGCGCGTGCCTTCATCCTGCGCTATTGGCAAGCCCGCGCCGCCCGCGCCGACGGCGCGAGGCGCGATGCCAAGACCGAACTGCAGGAATGGGCGCATGCGAAATTCGGCCTGACGCCGTCCTACCGCGTCGACGACCGTTCCGGCCCCGATCACGACCCGCGCTTCACCGTGACGGTGGAAGTGGCGGGCGTGGCGCCGGAAACCGGCATCGACCGGTCCAAAAGAGCCGCCGAACAGGTGGCGGCAACGAGAATGCTCGAACGCGAGGGCGTGTGGCAGAAGCCGGTCGCCTCGGATTGATTGGATAAGATGACCGAAAACGAGAACATCGCCGCCGGCGAAAACGAAGCTGTTGGCACGCGCTCCGGCTTCGTGGCGCTGATCGGCGCCACGAATGCGGGCAAGTCGACCCTGGTGAACCAGCTGGTCGGCGCAAAGGTCTCGATCGTCAGCCACAAGGTGCAGACGACGCGGGCAATCGTGCGCGGCATTGCTATCCACGACAATGCCCAGATCGTCTTCATGGATACGCCCGGCATCTTCAAGCCGCGCCGCCGGCTGGACCGCGCCATGGTGACGAGCGCCTGGGGCGGCGCCAAGGATGCCGACCTGATCATGCTTCTGATCGACAGCGAGCGGGGCCTGCGCGGCGACGCCGAGGCGATCCTCGAAGGTCTCAAGGAAGTGCGCCAGCCGAAGATCCTGGCGCTCAACAAGATCGACCGCGTAAGGCCGGAAGACTTGCTGAAGCTCGCGTCGGCGGCAAATGAATTCGTGCCCTTCGAGCGCACCTTCATGATTTCGGCCACTACCGGCTCGGGCTGCGGCGATCTGATGGATTACCTCGCCAAGGCGGTGCCTGAAGGCCCCTGGTATTACCCGGAAGACCAGATTTCCGATCTGCCGATGCGTCAGCTTGCTGCCGAGATCACCCGCGAGAAGCTGTTCCTGCGCTTGCATCAGGAGCTTCCCTATTCCTCCCATGTGGAAACGGAGAAGTGGGAGGAGCGCAAAGACGGCTCGGTGCGCATCGAGCAGGTCATCTATGTGGAGCGCGACAGCCAGAAGAAGATCGCGCTCGGCAAGGGCGGCGAGGCGATCAAGGCGATCTCCACCGCGTCCCGCAAGGAGCTGTCCGAAATCCTCGAACAGCCGGTGCACCTCTTCCTCTTCGTCAAGGTGCGCGAGAACTGGGGCGACGATCCGGAGCGCTTCCGCGAAATGGGGCTGGAATTTCCCAAGGGGTGAGGAGCGATGCCGCGAAGCGGCAGCAATCGATCCAGTGAATCGATTGCAGCGACGAACGCCCGGAGCTCAAGCGACGGGCCGGGAAAATTACCCCTCATTCGGCTGCCGCCACCTTCTCTCCGCAGGCGGAGTGAGGGGCAATGGCGGCCCGCGTGAAAGCGCTACTTCCCCCTTTGCATCAGCGCCTTGACCTCCTCATAGCGGCGGCGGTTCTCCGGCTGCTGTTCGGTCGCCGAATAGCAGGTCTCCTCGATGCAGAAACGGGTGAGGCCGAAGGGGGCGGTCGCCTTCTCGAACTGGCATTCGATCTCGTTAGTGAAATCCGTGGGCTTGGCGTCCTCGCGCGTCGTATAGGTCAGGCGCGCGCCGGGCGGGTCGAGTTCCGGGAAGGATTGCACGACGCCCGTCTTCAGGACCGGGGCCAGCAGGAAATTCTTCGCGACAGCCACGCAGGCCTGCTCCAGTTGCGGCGACTGGGCGGCGGCGGGTGATGCAAGAAGCAGAGCGGCAAGAATAGCATATCTCATGGGAGCCCCCGGTTATGAAAGTTCCCGGGAAAATCCGCATCCCCCGCCATTTGTTCCCGCTCGACCTCAGAGAAGAGAGTGACGACCGAGATTAGAAACCGATTCAGTTCTAGGCGCTTATCCGCTAGTGTTGAATCTGTTTGAAAGGAAGTTGAATCTCCGCATGCAGTGGCAGGACGAAGCGATCATCCTGGGCGTCAAGCGCCATGGCGAGACGAGCGTCATCGCCGAGGTGATGACGCGTTCGCGCGGCCGCCATCTCGGCCTCGTGCGCTCCGGTCGTTCGCGGACTATGCAGCCGGTGYTGCAGCCGGGAAATCATGTGGACGCGGTGTGGCGCGCTCGCCWCGACGAGCATCTCGGCGAATTCAAGCTGGAGYCGATCCGCCTGCGCGCAGCCCGGCTGATGGAGACGGCTACCGCCGTCTACGGCGTTCAGGCCATGGGCGCGCTTTTGCGGCTGCTGCCGGAGCGCGATCCGCACCCACATCTTTTCGAAGCTCTCGATATTATCCTGGAAGCCATGGATCACCCTGCCGATGCGGGGGAACTCTTCATCCGCTTCGAATTGGCGGTGCTGAACGATCTCGGCTACGGCCTTGATCTTACCGAATGCGCGGCCACCGGAAGCCGCGAGGAGCTCGTCTACGTTTCGCCGAAGAGCGGCCGCGCCGTCTGCCGTCAGGCCGGCGAGCCCTATGCGGAGCGGATGCTTGCCCTGCCGGCATTCCTCGGGGAGGAAGCGGGCGTTGCAGCCGACCGGGAGAGCCTTGCTGCCGCCTTCAGGCTCACCGGCTATTTCCTGCACAGGCATGTCTATGAGCCGCGCGGGCTGACGGAAAACGCCGCCCGCGACGGTTTCGTGCAGGCGGCGCTGAAGGCCATGGCGAGCGGTGACGAGCGTCAGGCCGGCTGAGCCGCGAGCGGGCGGGAGACGGGCTTTTCGGCAATCGGCCAATGGACGATCGCGGCGAAAATGCCGAGCGCAACGCCAAGCCACCAGACCACGTCATAGGAGCCGAAGCGGTCGTAGAGGAAGCCGCCCATCCATACGCCGAGGAACGATCCCACCTGATGCGACAGGAAGACGATGCCGCCGAGCATGCCGAGATGGCGGGTTCCGAACATGATGGCCACCAGCGCATTTGTCGGCGGCACGGTGGAGAGCCATAGCAGGCCCATGACGATTGCGAAGACGATGACCGAAAGCGGCGTCTGCGGCAGCAGCAGGAAAGCCGTGACCGCGATCGAGCGCGCAATATAGATATAGGCAAGGAAATAGGGCTTGGAATAACGCTGGGCGATGAAGCCGGCGGCGAGCGAGCCGATGATGTTGAAGAAGCCGATCAGCGCCATGGCGATCACCGCATAGCGGGCGTCGATGCCGATATCGCCGAGATAGGCCGGGAAATGCGCGGTGATGAAGGCCACCTGGAAGCCGCAGACGAAGAAGCCGGAAACCAGCAGCAGATAGCTCTGGTGCCCGAAGGCCTCCTTGAGAGCCTCGCCCGCCGTCTGCTTGAATTCGGCCTGTGACTGCGCACCCGACGCGGCATTGCCGCGAAGCGGGTAGGCGAGCAGTGGCACAAGCAGCATGAGYACGGAAAGATAGACGAGGCTGTCCGACCAGCCATAGGCGGAGATCAGGCCCTGTRTGAGCGGCGCGAACAGGAACATGCCGGCCGAACCGGCAGCCGTGCCGATGCCGAAGGCGAGAGAACGCTGCTGGGGCGTGACATTGCGGGCAAAGGCCGCAAGCACCGTACCGAGCGAGCCGGCACCCACGCCGCAGCCGACCAGCACGCCACCGCCGATGTGGAGCGCGGCGACGGAATGGCCCGTCGACATCAGCACGAGACCGACCGCATAGATCAGGCCCGCCAGCGTCAGCACCCGGCCCGTACCGTATTTGTCGGCGATCGCGCCGAAGAAGGGCTGGCTCAGCCCCCAGCAAAGGTTCTGGATCGCCATGGCGAGCCCGAAGGTGGAGCGGTCCCAACCGGTATCGGTCAATATCGGAAGCTGGAAGAAGCCCATGGCCGAGCGCGGGCCGAAGGTCAGCATGATGATGATCGAACCCGCGGCGATGATAAGCCAGGGCAGGGATTGGCGGGCAGTCTGGGTCATGACGTCTCCTCCTGACTTGCGCGGGATCATACCGCTGCGATCGCTTTCCCCAAAACGAGTTTTGTTGGGGTGAATCATCACCGTATTTGATGATGATGCGCCTAAAGCTCGCCGGGAGGCTCCACCGGGACTTGGGAGGCCCGTCCGGCGCGCGCCTCCCGATAGATGGTGAAAAGCCCCGCACCCACCACAATCAGCGAACCGACGACCATGTTGAAGCCGAGCGTTTCCCCATAGATCAGCACGCCGATGAAAGAGACCAGCACCAGCTGGATATAGGACATGGACTGCACGATCACCGCATCCACGAGATCGAAGGCTCGGATCAGAAGATAGTGTCCGACCATGCCGGTGGCGCAGAGCGCCAGCATCCACAGGGTGTCGGTCGGGGTGAACGTGGTCCAGTAGAACGGCCCGGCCAGCGTGATGGCGGCAGCACCGGCAACGCCGGTATAGAAGAAGCTGGTTATCGCCGGGTCGTCGCGGCTCGCAAGCCGCGTGGTGATCGCATAGAAGCTGTAGATCACGGCGCCCGCGATCGGCAGCAGGACCATGCCATCGAAGCCGCCGGTCTCGGGTTTCAGGATCATGAGGACGCCGATGAAGCCGATCGTGATGGCCGTCCAGCGCCGCCAGCCGACCTGCTCACCGAGGATCGGCACGGAAAGCAGCGCGACGAGCAGGGGAGCCGATTGAAAGATCGCCTGGCTTTGGGCAAGCCCGACCGTTGCAAAGGCAGATATTGCAACGACGATCTGAACGGCCAGGATTACGCCGCGCGAGATCTGCAGAAAGGGCCGCTTCGTCCTCGCCGCCGCCTTCAGGCCGCCGGCGGAACGCATCGCCAGAAGGATCGCGAAGGCCGCGAAGGCCCAGTAACGCATCATGGTGATGAAGACCGGCGGATAATGGCTGCCGAGGTGTTTCGAAATGCCGTCCTGAACCGAGAAGATCGTTACGGCCGTGAGCGCGAAAACAAGGCCGGTTGCCCGAGGTGTCATGAAAACGTCGATCCCTCAAATGAATGCCGGATCGAAATGACCATGAGGCGATGCGCGGCTGAACGGTGAGTCATCCGTGACATTTGCCGCCTTGTAGTTGTCGGACAACCTGCGTTTTCGGAATATCTGCCATGCGCCCCGTGCAGGGCGATCCTATTCCTGCTTCCGCTTCTTCAAAAGGCCCGAGACCAGCACGTTGAAAGCCGCGACCGCTTTTCTGGAAGCGGCTTCCGGATCGTCGGCACTCGCGATCCACAGGGCCGCGCTGAGAGAAGCGCCGTTTACCAGCCGTGCGGTCGCTTCCGCGTCGACCGGGAGGACGATTCCCTCATCGACGAGCCTCTGGATGCTGGCCGTGGTCGTTCTGATGCAGGCGCTCTGGTTCTGCCATTGGGACGGGTCTCCGAGGACAGCGGGTCCGTCGAGCAGCATGATGCGCTGTATTTCCGGTTCCAGCGCCATCTCGATATAGGCCGTGAATTCATCCACGAAGCCCTGCCACGCGGTCGGGGCCTTGCTGGAGATTGCGCAGAGCCGGTCCGACATTTCCGCGTCGATTTCCCCGATGACCGCTTGCAGCAGGCCTTTCTTGTCGCCGAAGTGGTGGTAGAGCGCGCCGCGCGTCAATCCCGCTTCGGCGGTGAAATCGTCCATGGAGGCATTCGCGTATCCCTTGGATGCGAAGGCCTGCCGTGCGGCCGCCACAAGCTTGCCCCGAGTTTCTGCGATCATTTCCTTGCGTGGTTTGTGCGCCATGCAGACTCCGAAAATTATTCGCATACGCCTCGTATGTGAATTGACATACGCGCCGTATGTGATTATTTACCTCACATACGCGCCGTATGTAAGTGGTCATCCAAAATAATCCAAGGAGTCCCTCATGCCCAACCCCTATGGCCAGATTTTCAGGGCGCCCGGAGCAAAAGGCTTTGCGGCCGCCGGTTTCGTTGCCCGCCTGCCGCTGCCGATGACGACGATCGGCCTTGTGGCTATGCTTTCCCAGACTCATGGTGAATACTGGCTGGCGGGCGCTGTCTCCGCCACCTTCGCGCTCGCCAATGCTTTCATTTCTCCGCAGGTCTCCCGATGGGTGGACCGGGTGGGGCAGAGCAGGGTGCTGGTGCCCATGACGACCATCACCTTCGCAGCACTGCTCGGACTGGCCGCCGCTGCCCATTGGCGGCTGCCGAACTGGACGCTCTTCGTGCTTGCGGTGATAGCCGGTCTCATGCCGAGCATGATGGCGCTGGTGCGTGCCCGCTGGACTGAGATCTATCGAAACAGRCCGGAGCTGCATACCGCCTTCGCCTTCGAATCGGTCATGGACGAGCTCGTCTATATCTGCGGGCCGATCTTCGGCATCGGTCTG
Source organism: Rhizobium sp. LCM 4573 (assembly GCF_001854865.1). Classification (GTDB taxonomy): domain Bacteria; phylum Pseudomonadota; class Alphaproteobacteria; order Rhizobiales; family Rhizobiaceae; genus Neorhizobium. The sequence continues at coordinate 19,414 of NZ_MDDW01000028.1, forward strand.
AGCGTCGGGCTCTTTCCCGAAGCGGGCGTTCTGGCATCCGCCGCGTTCCTCGCCATCGGGGTGACGCTTTTCGTCGCCCAGAAGTCCACCGAACCCAAGGTTCATCCCGGCCAGGCCGGTAATGAGGGTTCCGTCCTGCGGTTCCTTTCCATGTGGTTCCTAGTGATCGTCTTTGCCGGCATGGGCACGATCTTCGGCACGGCCGAGGTCGCCGTCGTCGCCTTCGCCGAAGCACAGGGGCAGAAGGGTGCTGCGACCTATATTCTGGCTGCCTATGCGGCGGGCTCCTTCGTGGTCGGTCTCGTCTTCGGCGCCATCAAATTCGAAGCGCCGCTCGCTCGCCGTCTCGTCTTCGCAAGCCTGATCGCCGCCGTCACGACGCTGCCCATGCCCTTCGTCGGCAGCCTCTGGGTGCTGACCCTGGTGATCTTCCTGGCAGGCGCCGCGATCTCGCCGACCTTCATCACCGGCATGAGCCTGATCGAACGCCTGGTGCCGGCCTCGCAGCTTACCGAAGGCATTACCTATGCCATGACGGGCGTCGGTATCGGCTTTGCTCTCGGCTCCTCCGTCTCCGGCTGGACGATCGATGCCTATGGCGCTTCGAACGGCTTCTGGGTCGCCGTGGCGGGCGGCAGCGTCGCGCTTCTGACCATGCTGATCGGTTATGGCAGCCTCAGCCGCTCGGACAGGCAATCCGTCGAAGCGGCGGAAGCAGCCGCCCTGCGCCCGGCGGAATAGAGGCTGACACCAATCTCCCCCTTGAGGGGGCGCTGCAAAGCGGCGGGTGGGGTGACGTTTCCCTGATCGCAAGTCAGATCACTTCACCGCGGAACTACGCTTCGGCCCTCCCCCTCAAGGGGAGGGTGATCTATGTATCAAACCCGGCGCTTGATCGCCCAGCCTTCCGGCCTTTCCTCTACAACCGTCATCATATCCCCGATCCTGATCCTGCCTGTGCCGCGCGGCACCGCGTTCCAGCCGAAGAGTGGACCCGGAACGCGCCGGTCGGCCGACATGCGGATGCGGCCCATGGCCGGCATGGGGCTCGGCGCATCGCGGGAGCCCGACGTCTGGTCCTGCGTGGTCATGATGCAGCGGGCGCAGGGTTTGACGAGATCGAAGCGGATGCCGGAAATCTCTATCGCGGCCCATTGGTCCTCGGCCCAGGCCTCGTCGATATCGATGACGATATTGGGCCGGAAGCGCTCCATACCCACGGCGTCTTCGCCATGCGCCTGCATGTCGGCGTTGAGGGCCGCGAGTGACGCGGTCGTGGTGATGAGCACCTGATATCCGTCCGCGAAGGTAACGGGCGTGCCTTCGCCTGACCACTCCGCGCTCGCGGTTCTCTTCGCGCGCTCGTCGAAGAAGACGAGGCGTACGTCCCGGCTCAGCCACCCGGAAAGCGTCGCGTTGGCGGCATCGTCCGCCACGGCGGCACTGACGACGGATTTCCAGACCGCCACCTCCATGCGCCGATCCGCCGGCGGAGGGGCGATAGTGATTTCTCCCGCGCCCTCCATGGCGATGCGGGCGCCGTCATCCTGCGGCTGCACCTCGAGCCAGGCAAGCGATTGCAGCTCCCGCTGGGTGATGAAGTGCCCCGAAGGGTCCACGACCATCATCCGCCGGTCGCCGGGGATGCCTGTAGCGGCAATCTCCGCCTCTTCGAGAGCAATGCCACGGGCGCTCTTCATCGGATAGAAGTGGAGTTGGCTGACGCGCATGAAAATGATCCTCAGATTTCGTCGATGAAGAGGGCAAGTATCTGTTTCAACCGCTCGTGCCGCTCGCGGGCGAGCGCCCGGCCGGTGGCGGTCTGGAAGCCATCGGCGAGCTTGAACAGCTTGGTTTCGAAATGGTCGATGGCGAACGTCTTGTCGTCCAGTGGCCTGTCTTTCGCAAGCGGGTCGATGGGATCGTAGAGACCCGATCCCATGCGGCCGGCGATGTAAAAGCACCGCGCCGCGCCCACCATTCCGATCGCATCCAGCCGGTCGGCATCCTGCAGGATCTTCGCCTCCAGCGTCTCGGGCCGGACATTGGCGGAAAAGCTGTGGGTCGTCACCGCATGGGCGACGGTATCGATCTCCGCCTCGCGCCAGCCGAGTCCTGCAAGGATTTTCGATGCCTTCTCCGCCGCAAGCCGTGACGCCTGTGCCCGCAAAGGCGAGTTCTTCTCCACCGCAACGCAATCATGCAGCAGCACGGCGGCCGCGAGCACGGTGCCGTTACCGCCTTCCTCCGCGTGGATGCGCATGGCATTGCGGAAGACGCGCAGGATATGGGCGATGTCATGCGAGCCGTCATCGCCTTCGGTCGCAAAGGGGATCAGCGTCTCGGCAAGCGCGTCATAGGGCGCAAAGCCGGCGGCAAGGGCGTGGAGGGTCATTGTGCCTGCTCCTCGGCAATCGTTGGCGGTTCAGGCTCCGGTGCGCTGTTCTTGCGCACGAGGATGCGCTGGTAGAAGAGCCCGATGCCGATCAGCACTCCGCCAAGGCCGATGAAGGAGAGCGCACGCAATATGCCTTCGAGGTTCGACATATCGATGAGGAAGACCTTGAGGACGGCGATGAACACCAGGCCCGCCGAGGCGAGGCGAAGGCTGCGGGCGTCGAGCTTCGAGCCGAGCGCTAGTAGCGCCACGCCGATCACCAGCCACACGACCGAATAGGTGTAGGTCTCTCCGGGCAGGAAACCCTTCCATTCGGCAATGAATTCGYCCTGCCAGAAACGCCGCACCGAAAGCGTGGCCCAGAGGAAGCCAAGCACGGCGCCGGAGATGGCCAGCATTGCGACATAGGGCTGCGGGCGTTTGCCCCGCGCATACCAGGCGACGCCAGCATAGGCGAGTGCGGGCATGAGATAACCGATCAGCAGCAGGTTGACGAAAGGCCAGCGCCCGGTGCTCTCGCCGGTGATATAGGGATTGAGCGCCACGACATGCAGCGACAGAACGTTGATGGTGGCGAGCACGCCGGCGATCATCGAGCCGTAGCGGAAGATCGGGCTCGGGGATTTGAGATCGAGCGTCATCAGTGCCGCGGAGAAGCCCACGGTGAGCAGGGTATAGATCGATTGCTCACCGAGCGTCGGCACGCTGCCGTCGAGCACCCCGCCGTTCATCGCGTGGCGCACGAGCACGGCGGCGGTTACCAGGACCATGAGAGAGGCGAGCGCCTGCAGGAGGTTGCGGATGCGCGTGTCCGGCCAGCGGCGCAGCGCGTAGGCCGAGACGACCGCCAGCAGCGCCGGAATGCCGTAGCCGGGTAGGAGGGCATTGAGGAAAGGCGTGGTGCCGAGGCTGTTCGGCCCTACCAGCGTCGGCTCCCAGGCGATCCGCGCGAAGACGACGAGGAGCGCCGCCGCCATGACCCAGGGCAGGGCAGGCCACGGGCGGATACGCGTCGCCATGGCATAGGCGAAACCGAGAACGGCGAGCGATATGGTGGTGGTGATGCCGTTGGTGAGCGCGTGGAGCGCAAAGGCGAATGCGGCGAAGGAACCGACAACCAGCAGATTGGCCGGCCAGTCGATACGGCTTTCGTTCTGATCAGTCTGCCGGAACAGCCAGTTCGCGCCGGCCAGAAGCGCCAATCCCAATGCGATGCCGAAGAGCCCATGTGTCCAGTCGCGGGAAAGATCGCCGAAATTCAGGAAACTGATCGTCGCGATCGAAACCGGAACGGCGGACATCAGCACCGCCCATACGAACGAAAATTCCGGCTCGCGATAGCGCAGCCGACGCAGGAAACCGAAGCCGAGCAAAGCGAAAACGCCGCCGAGCAGCAGGCTCATCGCGATCTGATGCGTATAGGTGAGGGGAACGGCCGGGCTGCCGTCGATCTCAGCCGCCGCCATGTAGTTGAGAAGCGTCAGCGCGATCAGTCCTGTGCCGATGATCGCGCCCGCTGCGGAAATCAGGGCGGGCCAGACGGCATAGCGGCGACTGGCGCCGAGGGCGGCCAGCGTGGCGATAACGGCAGCGAAGGAAAAAGCCGGATCGCCGGATGCCGGAGGATCTGCTGCTATGAATGCCAGTGCCGACAGCACGGCGGCGAACGAGAGCGAGAGTGCGATTTTCAGCGGCAGGCGAAGCAGGAGCCCGAACCAGCCGCTGCCGTTGTTGTCATCGGCCGCCGGCTCGCCATAGCGGCTGCCCGGCCAGAAGAGCGCCGTGCCGGCGATGACGGCGATCAGCGTCAGCGTGGGCGGCAGCGGATCATAGGACGGGGCGCCAAGGATGTAGGCGAGCGCCCAGCCGCCGATGCCGATATTGGCAAGCATCGGCACCACGGTCCAATTGCGGAATCGCGAGGCGGCATTCGTCGCGAGCCATGTCACGGCCAGGAAGATGAACAGCGCATTGGCATTCGGCTCGTCGGTGGTAACGAGCGCCGGCGTGACGAGTGAACCGAGGAGCCCGAGACCCGCGAGCGCCTGCCCGTGCAGAAGCGAGAGGCCGATCGTGGCGAAGGAGACGAGGGCCAGCAGGAGGAAGGCGCTGCCGGGGCCGATATAGCCGTAGATCGCATGAGCCGCGAAGACAGCGCCGAGAAGGGTCACCGCGCCGGCTCCGGTCAGCGCGCCCGGTATCATCGCATTGTTATAGCGCTCGGAAACCTGCGGCATGGAGCGGCGACGGATGACCTCGCCGGCGCCGATGAGCAGAAGACCGAACAGGAAGGCAAGCGCTATCCGCGCGGCCGGACCGAGAAGGCCGCTTTCGATCGAATAGCGGATGAGAAAGATGCCGCCGAAGGCGAGCGCGACACCGCCGACCCAGACCGCCCAGCGGGCCCCGAGATTGCTTTCGAGGCTTTCCTTCTCCCGTCCCGTCAAGGAGGGAAGGGCAGCGGCAGGCTCCGATTCGATTTCGCGTGCCGCGACCTCGATGGAGCCTGGATCGATTTCCGCAGGCGCCGGCTCGGCATCCGCTGCCGGGGTCTCAGCTATCGGCTCGGAAGCTGTCACTGTTTCGGTATCGGCCGCAAGCGCAGGGCGGGCCTCGCCTTCATATAGCGCCAGCCGCGCGCTCAATTTTTGAAGCTCATCCTCCAGCACATCGAGCCGCTGCGCATACTTCCGCTGCCAGGCAAGGGCGGCAAGCAGGGCTATCAGGAAGAGGATTTCGATCATATGCGGTCTCGCGAGCGGGAGGCTTGGAGAATGCTTATACAATCTGTCGGCTTGGGAAGGAAAGGGCCGCTCCATATGGTAGCAAATCCTGCCTGAAAGATAGGCGGATTGCTGCACAAATATTCACGGAATAGTTTAAAAAATGAACTCCATGAGAATATGATGAGAATATGTGCAATTTTTACTTGCGCGCGTTCTTGGGAAAGGCTTTGAATAGGCACTCAAAAAAACCGACAGGGGGCTAATTCATGTTCACACGCCGATCGTTTTCCAGGCTTTCCGCAGTGGCGGCGCTGGCGCTTGCCGCAGGCTTTTCGACGCCAGCCTTGGCCGAAACGTCCATCAAATTCACGCTCGACTGGAAGTTCGAGGGACCGGCTGCCGGCTTCCTGCTGGCCGCCGAGAAGGGTTACTTCAAGGAGGAGGGGCTGGATGTCACGATCGATACCGGCAACGGTTCGGTCGAGGCGATCCCGCGCGTGGCCACCGGCGCCTATCAGATGGGCTTCGGCGACATCAACTCGCTGATCAAGTTCCTGGACGAGGATTCCTCGCAGAAAATCAAGTCGGTGATGATGATCTACGAGCGGCCGACCTTCGCCGTGGTCGGGCGCAAATCGCTGGGCGTGACGGAGGACCCGAAATCGCTCGAGGGCAAGAAGCTCGGCGCTCCGCCGCCGGATGGCGCATTCGCCCAGTGGAAGGCTTTCAAGGATGTCGCCAAGATCGATGACAGCAAGGTCACGATCGAATCGATCGGTTTCCCGGTCCGCGAACCCATGCTGGCCAAGGGTGATGTGGACGCGGTCTTCGGCTTCGCCTTCTCGGTGATCCTGAACCTCAAGGCGCAAGGTATTTCCGACGACGATATCGCCACCATCCTGATGGCCGAGAACGGCCTGAATCTCTATGGTAACGCCGTTCTCGTAAACACTGATTTTGCGGAAGAAAACCCGGACGCGGTAAAGGGCTTCCTGCGTGCGCTCGCCAAGGGTTTCGCAGCCGCCGTCGCCAATCCGGAAGAGGGTGTTGCGGCTGTCTTGAAGCGCAACGAGACGCTGAACAGCGATATCGAACTCGAGCGGCTCACCATGGCGAATGCCATGAACATCAAGACGCCCTATGTGGTCGAAAACGGCTTCGGCGGGGTCGATATGAACCGCCTTGGGGCCTCCATCGAGACGCTTAAGATTTCCATGGGCCTCAAGGGCAATGTCGCGGCCGACCGCGTCTTCGACGCAAGCTTCCTGCCGCCCAAGGAAGAGCGGATGCTTCCTTGATCGTTTAAGACCCCTCCCCAACCCCTCCCCACAAGGGGGAGGGGCTTAATCTGCCGTAGCGCCGGAGATGATGGTAAGGTCTTGCCACGGGTTTTCTCCCCTTGTGGGGGAGATGGCCGGCAGGCCAGAGGGGAATCCTGCATATGACAGCCGGAACCGAAGAGAGAATGAATGGCTGACCTCGTTTCCATTGAAAATGTCGACATGCGCTACGGCGGCGCGGCCGGCACGCTGGCCGTGTCCGGCCTCAGCCTGAAGGTCGGCAAGGGAGAATTCGCCGCGGTGGTCGGCCCGTCCGGCTGCGGAAAATCGACATTGATGAAGCTTGTCACCGGCCTCCAGGTTCCGCAAGGCGGYACGGTCATCGTGGCGGGCAAGCAGGTGACCGAGCCGATCTCCATCGTCGGCATGGCGTTCCAGAACCCGACCATGCTGCCTTGGCGCACGACGCTCGACAACATCCTCCTGCCGCTTGAAATCGTCGAGCGGCACCGCCGCCGGCTGCGCTCCCAGAGGAAGGAATATGTCGAGAAGGCGGAGCGTCTTCTGGAGATCGTCGGCCTCGAGGGCGTCGGCTCCAAATATCCCTGGCAGCTTTCGGGCGGCATGCARCAGCGCGCCAATCTCTGCCGCGCGCTGATCCACGAGCCGGAGCTTCTGATGCTGGACGAGCCCTTCGGAGCACTCGATGCCTTCACCCGCGAGGAGCTCTGGTGCGTCATCCGCGATCTGCACGCGGCTCAAGGCGTGACGATCATCCTCGTGACCCATGACCTGCGCGAAGCCGTTTTCCTGGCGGACAGGATTTTCGTCATGAGCGCGCGCCCCGGCCGTATCCTAAACGAACATCGGGTGCCCTTCGAACGGCCGCGCGACCTGGAGATCATGTATCAGAAGAGCTTCAACGACATGGTCCATGAGCTTCACGGCGAGATCGCCAAGGCGAGGGTGACAGCATGAGCGCCGCGACCGAAAACACCGCCATCAAGCCACAAAAAACGCCTGTTCGCATCAATTGGGTATGGCTTTCTCCATTCCTCTACACGCTCGGCCTCTTCGTCTTCTGGGAGCTGGCGGTCATCGCGCTCGACATGCCGCCGACCATCTTGCCCGCGCCGACGCGCGTCTTCCAGGCGATCGTGCAATACTGGTCGCCGATCTGGAAGAACTCGCTGCAAACGCTCTATACGACGACGCTCGGCTTCATCATCGCCGTCGTCGCCGGCCTGGCGCTGGGCCTCTTCATCGGCTGGTCGAAGGCGATCTATGCGGGGCTTTATCCGCTGATGATCGGCTTCAACGCCATACCCAAGGTGGCCGTGGTTCCGATCCTCGTCATCTGGTTCGGCATCGGCACGGTCCCGGCCGTGCTCATCGCCTTCCTGATCTCCTTCTTCCCGATCGTCGTCAACGTCGCGACCGGACTTGCCACCATCGAGCCGGAAACCGAGGATGTGCTGCGCGCCCTCGGCGCAAAAAAGATGGACATCATGCTGAAGGTCGGCATCCCTCGTTCCATGCCCTATTTCTTCGGCTCGCTGAAAATCGCCATCACTCTGGCCTTCGTCGGATCGGTTCTTTCGGAAACGGTCGCCTCCAATTATGGCYTCGGCAACATGATGAGCTCGGCGCAGAGCCAGTTCAACGTGCCCCTGGTCTTCGCGGGCCTGCTGATGCTGGCTGTCGAAGGTATTGCCATGTATGCACTGATGGCGTGGATCGAGAAGCGTATGACCGGCTGGGCGCATCGCTCGACCATGGCGAACTGAGGAACCGATCTGGAAAATGCCACAGCGGGCCGGGTTGTCCCTCGTAGACAGCCCGGCCCGCCGCTTCCTCTCCGTCAGGTAATGAGGTTCCGGCTCTGCCGCATTCGCTAGCGCGGGAGGTCCGCCTCCGCCGAGACATCACGAACTCAACCTGAGGATAGGGAACCTGAGGCTCCGGTTGTATCCTTGGCTGGTAAGTGGAGCAGGAGAGAAAGAGGTCAAGCGGCGCTTGGCGGAAAATGGTGCGGCTTAATCAGCTATGGCGAAGTTCGGCCGGAAGAGCGGCAGGCTGAAGGAGGCCCGGCCGTCGGTCTCCGCGCCGCGGCCGATTCCCCTGATCGCCGTCACGAGCCGTCCGCGGCGGCCGAGAATGCCGTCTCCGATCTCGATGATGCGCGGGTTCGGCGTGGCATGCGGCGCGACGGAGCGGAGGCGGGCGGCCAGGGCAAAATCGTCCTCTTCTGGATGTAGCGCAAGCGCCGCGATGACGGCCGCGGCGGGCGAGCGGGAAACGCCCATCCAGCAATGGATGATGATCGGCGTGCTCTGGTTCCACCCCCGCACGAAGCGGATGAGTTCCAGCACATGAGCCTCGCTCGGCGCTATCAGGTTTCCGGTTCCCGCAAAACCGATATCGTTCATCGCAAGCTTCAGGTGCCGGTCCGCGGAAATTACCCCCGGCCTGTGGAAATCCTGGCGTTCTGCGATGAGGCTGACCATGTCGCGCGCGCCATGCCGGACGGCCATTTCTGCAATGCTTGCAAGCGGGCAGACGATGATGGCGCTCATGACGCCGCCTTGGCGCTGCGCTCGGCTTCAAGCTCGGCAAAGCGCTCGACAAATCGCCGCTGCGCCTCGAGCACCGGCATCGGCTCGATCGGCAGCATTTCGCGGGTGACGCCGCGGGGCTGACCGAAGAACTTACGAGCTTCCTCGACCGAAAAGCCGGCAAGCTCGGTCGCCTCGTAGAAGGCGGCCATGGCATCCGCTTTCTTGATGAGCGCCTTCAACTCCCGCGTCGGATGCGCCGGCAGGCCGAAGCGAAGATGGATCGCCGCTTCCAGGCGCTGTTCCACCGCCTTGTAGCCGCCGCCGACAACGGCCTTGAACGGCGAGATCATATCGCCGATCACATATTCCGGCGCGTCGTGCAGAAGGGTCATCAGCAGCGCCTCGGTGCCTTCGTCATTGCAGCGACGAAAGATCTCCTCCACCACCAGGCAATGCTGCGCGACCGAAAAGGCGTGGTCGCCGCGCGTCTGGCCGTTCCAGCGCGCGACACGGGCAAGCCCATGGGCGATATCGGAGATTTCCACGTCGAGCGGGGAGGGGTCTAGCAGGTCGAGCCTTCGGCCCGAGAGCATGCGTTGCCAGGCACGCGCCTTGCCGGAAATGCTCACTGCTCGGCCTCTTGCGCCTCGGTGGGAAAGGCAAGGCCGCTCCAGGCGGGAAGCGAAAGCTCCACGGGCACATCGCCGGCAAGGACCGGCAGGCCGCGCGCAAGCGCATCTCCCACCCTATCGATGCGTACGATCGAGAGGCCCCGATCGCCGGCGACCGATCCGAGTACGCCGATGGGCTTGCCTCCGGCGGTGATTTCGCTGCCGGAGGGTGGGAGTGCCGCTTCTCCGCCTACCAGCGCCACCCGCCGCCGCGCCGTGCCGCGATGCTGCATGCGGGAGACGACTTCCTGCCCGACATAGCAACCCTTGCGGAAGGAAAGTCCGTCGGTCAGGTCCAGAAGCACGTCATGGGGAAACGCATCCTGCAGCGCGAAATCGGCTCCGGAAACGGCAATGCCGGCCTCGATCCGCAGGGCGTCGTAGGCGTCTTCCAGCCCTTCGGCATGCCTGCCCGGCGCGCGCGTCAGACGGATGCCCACCTTGCCGAACCGGGCATCGACAGTACCGTCAGCCGCGTCCTCGCCCCAGCTCACGGTGACACCTTCCTCCGCGCCGGCGGAAAGCTCGACGGCTGCCCTGAGCTTGTACATGGTCAGGCGGCGCAGGAGCCCGTCGCGTTGCTCAAGGTTGGTCTCGATCAGGAAACCTTCGCCTTCGCGCCAGATCAGGAAGTCGAACATGATCTTGCCCTGCGGGGTCAGCAAGGCTCCGGGCCGGGCTTCGCCGGCGGGCAGAGAAACCACATCGGTCGTGATCAGGTTCTGGAGGAAATCCTCCGCATCCTTGCCGGAAAGGCGGATGAGGCTTCGCTCGGGAAGATAGGCTGTGGGCATGGCATCGATTCCGGTTCACTTGGGAAACAAGTAAGCCTTCGCGGAACCCCCGACAAGGTTTCCGCTGCCTGCCTCAATCGCCGCCGGAAAAGAATTTCCACTGGCCGTCCGGCGTGATGCCGACACGGTAGAAATTGTAGTTGCCGGTTTCCTCCATGTTCATGAGGTCACCGGCGGTCACGATCCGCAACAGCTCCACCCGCTCGGGAGGCGTGAGGGAAGAAAGCGTCTTGCCGGCGAAGTAGGGCCAGACATAGGCCTCTTCCGGTGTCCCGGCGTCGAGGTGTACCGCGCCGGTCGAAAGGAGGTCGATGAGGATCGCCAGGATTTCCTGACCCTCCGCGTCACCCGAATAGCTCTTGAGCGCCTCGACCGGATCGTCACCCTCGCCGTTCAGCTGCGTTTGATTCGGCCCCGGATTCATGAGCGACCGCATTTTTTCGATGTCGCCCGAAGCGGCCGCTTCGATCATGAGTTCGCGCATCCGGCGCACCGGCTCGGGCAGGGCCGAAAAATCGCGGATGATTTCGACGGGAGCAGCGGTCTCGTCCGTCTGTTCGGCGGCGGGTTCGCTGCTCTCTGCCGGCTGCTCCACCGGCTCGGCCTGGGCGCGGGACCGGTTGACCAGCGGATCGGGCATCGGAATCCCCGGATTGTCGGTCTCCGCAGACGCATCGCCGGTCTGATCGCTGGCATTCGATTCGCCGGGATCTGATTCGACTGTCGGCTGCAGCTCCGAAAGCGCGAATGCGGGCGAGCTTGCGGCGAGAAGAACGACCACAGCCGTCGCGCCGAAAAGCCTCGTGAAAAGAGGGGAGGAATGCGTGTCCGCCGCGTTCCGCATGGGAAACCTCGGCCGTTTACTGAATCGTGCGCTCAGGAGAAAATTCGCCTGCCAACATGCGGGTCTTGAGTGCCTCGAGCATGGCTTCCGCTCCCATTTCACCGTGGATGCGAATGGTTTCGCGCATGGCGAATGCGATTGCGGCGTCGGCAATGATTTCCGGCTCGATGCCGTCGGCCATGCCGCCGGCCCAGGCTTCCGTCTGATATTCCAAGGCAGCCTGCATCTTCTCGTGCACAATCATGTCATCGATGTCGTTGCGGCTTGTCTGCATTCGTCTATCCTTCGGTGGCCCGTCAGTTACTTACTGCCCCGTTAACAACTCTACCAGCCTTTTATCAAAACGACACGGTCTGCCGAAAAAAGAGGTAAATAATCCGCTAATTTCCGAAGCGTGCGGCGATTTCTGCAGCCAGTGTTGCGCCTTCGTTACGGTATCTTTCCTCAGCCGTACGCGCGGCCGGAGTACAGGAAGTGTGAATGGCGGCGAAAGTGCGATAGCCGCGATTGAAGGCTGCGGTCAGCTTTTCCCTGCGTTTAGGCTCGCTTGCGGTGTCGGAATCCAGCAATTTCTGCATGAATTGACGCCAGTCCGAAGCCGGCGAGCCGCACAGCGTGCGCAGATAGTGCACCGAGCCCAGGATTTCGGCAAGCCGCGAGAGCTGGTCGTCATAGGGGGCGGGCTTTTCTCCTGCCGGGGGAGGCGATTCGCCGTTGCCGGCCGATTGGGCCAAGAGGGGAGACGCCGAAAGCGCGAGGGTGAGAAGCAGGCTGGTCGGAAATTTCGGCAATCGAATCATGAAACGTCTCTGGCCGCGAAACGAGGGCGGTGACTTTTATCCTGCATCGCGCATGGCCGCCAGCATCTCGGCGCATTCGAGCACGCTCGGCGGCACCGGCAGCGTCCGGATCTCCTCGATCGAATACCATCCCGAATCGGCCGCGTCATCGGCGGCGATGGCGTCCGTGCCCGCATCCGCCTCGACCCGGAAGACGGAGAGGAAGAAGTGGCGGTCATCGTCCTTATCGCCGTTGAGGTCGTAGGTCGCAAAAAGCACCGGATTGCGCGCCTCGATCCCGGTTTCCTCGAAGAATTCCCTGAGTGCCGTCTCTTCAGGCGTTTCACCGGGCTCCGCCCTGCCACCGGGAAAGGCGTAGAGGTCCGCCGAAGGCGGGTTCATGCGTCGGATCAGCAGAAACCTGCCGTCGCGTTCGAGAATGGCGGATGAGGCTGCTTGGGGTGAAGGGGACATTATATTCCGGGTATTGTCACGGTTTGCCCGTCTAGGTTACGACGCAAAGACACCCGCGAAAAGCAAAACCTGAATCGCGAGTCGGAGGTAGTGTGAAGACCTACGCCCTTTATGCCTTTGCCGCCCTTGCCGAAATCGCTGGCTGCTTCGCCTTCTGGGCGTGGCTTCGGCTGGAAAAGCCCATTTGGTGGCTGCTGCCGGGAATGTTTTCGCTGGCGCTCTTTGCCTGGGCGCTGGCGCTGGTGCCCGCCGAGGCGGCAGGCAGGGCGTATGCGGCCTATGGCGGCATTTACATACTGGCTTCGCTTCTCTGGCTTTGGAGCGTGGAGGGTCGCCTGCCTGACCGCTGGGATGTTGCTGGCGCTGCGCTCTGCCTGTTCGGCGCAACCGTCATTCTATTCGGGCCGCGCAGCGCTTGACCCTGTCGGGCGCGGGTGCGATGAAAGCCGCATGTGCGGACGCTTTGCCCTGACAGCTACTCCCAAGGAATTTTCCGAATTCTTCGGCCTGCTGGGTTCGGAGGATTTTCCGGCCCGCTACAATATCGCGCCGACCCAGCCGATCCTCATAGTGATCGCCAGTGACAGGCGGGAGCCGGGCAGCAACCTTCCCGAACGGAAAGCATTGCTGGCGCGCTGGGGCTTTCTTCCCGGCTGGGTAAAGGACCCGAAGGATTTTCCGCTGCTCATCAACGCCCGCGCCGAAACGGCCGTCGGCAAGGCATCCTTTCGGGCGGCCATGCGCCACCGGCGCATCCTGGTTCCGGCTTCCGGCTTTTATGAATGGCGAAGGCCGCCGAAGGAGAGCGGCGTAAAACCTCAGGCCTATTGGGTGCGCCCGAGGCGCGGCGGTGTGATCGCGTTTGCCGGGCTGATGGAGACCTGGTCTTCCGCAGACGGTTCGGAAGTGGATACGGCGACGATCATGACGACGGCTGCCAATTCTTCCATACGGCATATCCATGAGCGGATGCCGATCGTCATCCAGCCGGAGGATTTTTCCCGCTGGCTCGAATGCAAGATCCAGGAGCCGCGCGATGTCGCCGACCTGATGCGGCCGGCCGAGGAGGATTTCTTCGAGGCCTTGCCGGTTTCCGACCTTGTCAACAAGGTTTCGAACCTGGGGCCCGAGCTGCAGAAGCCGATAGCGGCGGCACTCCCGGAGGAAGAACCTCCCAAGCAGCCGAAATCGGACGACAGCCAGATGTCGCTCTTCTGATCCTCCCGGTTTCCTCGCAACGGACAATTCTCCCATGCCACTGCTCTCCGCCGGCCTTTCCGGCTTCGCTCTYGGGGCGTCCCTCATCATCGCCATCGGTGCGCAGAATGCCTTCATCCTGCGCCAGGGGCTCATTCGCAGCCATGTCTTCGTTCTGTGCCTGATCTGCGCGCTTTCCGATGCGCTGCTCATCGCCGCGGGTGTTGCCGGTCTCGGCACCCTAGTCTCACGGTCGCCGATGCTGATTGCGGTGGTGACGCTCGGCGGTGCCGTGTTCCTCGCAAGCTATGCCGTCATGGCGTTTCGCCGCGCGCTCAAGCCGGCTGCCATGGTTTCGGGCGCACCGGAAAGCATGGGACGGAAGGCTGCGGTGCTGACCTGCCTCGCCTTCACGTTCCTCAACCCGCACGTCTATCTGGACACGGTGGTGCTGCTCGGCAGCCTTTCGGCCGCGTTCGAGGGGGCAGAGCGGTTCGCCTACGGGATAGGGGCGGCGATCTCTTCGTTCGTCTGGTTCTTCGGCCTGGGATATGGGGCGCGATTTCTCGCGCCGCTCTTTGCAAAGCCCGCTGCATGGCGGGTCTTGGATGTCATCATCGGCCTGGTGATGACATTGCTCGCGCTGAGCCTGCTCGTCAGCTTCCTGCGCGGCGAATAGTCCGTCAGCGAGCCGGGTTCAGCTTCGGCTTGCGGTTCAGCATCAGCGCGGCCGCCACCACGGCCTTGAGGCCGAGCGGACGGTAAGGTGTGCTCTGCTCGGGCTTGGCCGGTTCGTTGGCTGCTGCTGGCTTGTCTGTGCTCATGGTTCTCCTCACACACGCGAATCTGTTGTTGCGTTTATCGCAATCGCGCCTCTCCGCATAAAACAGGGCGGAATCGTGACCGACAAGACGGCCCGCATGGGCCGCCTGCCGCACACTTCATCTTGATGGAGAATAGTTGCGGGAAAGTTGCATTTTTCCCGCCAAGAGCCTTTCAGCGCGTCAGACGTTGGCGCTCTCGTCCTCGATCGTCAGCGTGCCGTAGCGGCGCTTCCAGGCGCGCGCGCTGAACGGCAGCATGATGAGATAGGCGACGACCGTGACCACCAGCACTTCCCATGTGTAGCTCATCAGGAGCGCCACATAGAGCACCATGACGAGCAGGATGGGGAGCATCAGGTCGCGGCGGATTTTGCTGGTTTCGGCCTTGCCGGACCAGACGGGGAGGCGGCTTACCAGAAGATAGCCGATCAGTACGGTATAGGCGGCGCTGCCATAGACGAAAACCGGCGTGGGTTCGACTCCGAGAAAGCCGAGGTAGACCGGCAGGAGCACCAGCATGGCTCCCATGGGCGCGGGGACACCGACGAAGAATTCCGCCTGCCAGGCGRCTTTCTGTTCGCGCTCCGCCATGACGTTGAACCGGGCAAGCCGCAGGCCGGCGGCGATCGCATAGATCAGCGCGGCGATCCAGCCGAGGGAACGGGCGCCGTCGAGCAGGAAGGCATAGGAGACCAGCACCGGCGCCACACCGAAATTGATGATGTCGGCGAGCGAGTCCATCTGCACGCCGAAATTCGACGTTGCCTTTAGGAGCCGCGCCACCCGGCCATCGATGCCGTCGAGAAAGGCGGCGAGCAGGACCATGCCCACCGCCAGTTCGAACCGCCCCTCGAAGGCGAGCCGTATGCCGGTGAGGCCCGCGCAGATGGCGAGCACCGTGATGAGGTTGGGCACGACCAGCCGAAGCGGAATTTCCCTCAGCCTCGGGCCGCGGCCCTCATCGCCGGAACGGTTCGGTTCGGGAGGAGAAACGGGCGTTTCCATGCTGCGCTTCCCTTAGCTTCGGCGGCTGATGACGGGCCCCTTGGCCGAGCCGAACTCGGCAAGCACGGTTTCGCCGCCGATGGCCATCTGTCCCACCGTAACCCGTGGCTGGGCGCCTTCCGGTACGAAGACGTCGAGCCGCGAGCCGAAGCGGATGAGGCCGAAGCGTTCGCCGGCGTCGACCGGTTCGCCGGGCTTCACCCAGCAGACGATGCGCCGCGCGACGAGGCCGGCGATCTGCACGACGCCGATCTTGCCGTGCCGGGTCTCGATCACGAGGCCGTTGCGCTCGTTGTCCTCGCTCGCCTTGTCGAGTTCGGCATTGATGAATTGGCCGGCGCGGTATTCGATCTGCGTCACCTGTCCGCGCACAGGAGCACGGTTGATGTGGCAGTCGAACACGTTCATGAACACGGAGATACGCAGCATCGGCTCGGAGCCGAGGCCGAGTTCCGCCGGCGGCACGACCGACGCGACATGGGAGATGCGGCCATCGGCCGGGCTCAGCACGAGATCGTCATCCTGCGGCACCGCCCGTTCCGGATCACGGAAGAAATAGGCGCACCACAGCGTCAGCACCAGGCCGATCCAGAACAGCGGCTCGGCGATCCAGCCGAGGATCAGCGAAGCCAGGAAGAAGGCCGCGACGAAGACATAGCCTTCCTTGTGGACGGGAACGAGCGTGTTGCGAATGGTGTCGAAGAGGTTGATCAACCGGCGTCTCCTGCTTTGTCAGTGCCAACTGACTACAAGGAAACCGCCTGGGCGGCAATGCGGTTCCCGCACTCGACCACAGGTGGAGCTTGATGCCAGTCGCGGCAAAGCGCCGCCACGCGATGCCATGATTGGTCCTACGGCTGCGGCTCCACCCAGCCGAGCCAGGTGGTCAGTGCGARCAGCGGCGAACCATAGAGTGTCCATACGGTGAGATAGGCGGCCACCAGGCCGCCGGCGAGCAGCGCCCGTTTCCAGGAATATTTCGTTGATCTTTTGATACTCATTCTTCCACCTTGTCTTGAGCTGGCTCACTCCGCCGCCGGCTGGCCGCGCGCGATGATGCCGAGATCGTCGCTCTCGCGCACCTGGCGCAGATGTTCTTCCGCCTGGATCGCCTCGCGCTGGCGGTTCCACATGGAGGCGTAGAGGCCCTTGGAGGCAAGCAGCGAGGCATGGTTGCCGCGTTCGGCGATCCGTCCATCGCGCAAAACGATGATCTCGTCGGCATGGATGACCGTCGACAGCCGGTGTGCGATAACCAGTGTCGTCCGGTTCTTTGAAACCGTATCGAGCGCGGACTGGATCTCGTGCTCGGTCGTGGTGTCAAGCGCCGATGTCGCCTCGTCGAGGATCAGGATCGGCGGCGCCTTGAGGATGGTGCGGGCGATCGCCACGCGCTGCTTTTCTCCGCCGGAGAGCTTCAGGCCGCGTTCCCCGACCGTGGTCTTGAAACCCTGCGGGAGACGCCGGATGAAGTTGCTTATCTGCGCCACCTCGGCCGCGGCCTCCACGTCCTCGTCGCTGGCGGAAGGGCGTCCGTAGCGGATGTTGTAGGCGATGGTGTCGTTGAAGAGCACCGTATCCTGCGGCACCATTCCGATGCCGGCCCGGAGCGACTTCTGCGTGACCTCGCGCACGTCCTGGCCGTCGATGGTGATCGCGCCCTTCTGCACGTCGTAGAAACGATAGAGCAGGCGCGAGATCGTCGACTTGCCGGCCCCCGAGGGACCGACGATCGCAACGGTCTTGCCGGCCGGCACTTCGAACGAAATACCTTTAAGGATCGGCCGGTCGGGATCATAGGCGAAATGCACGTCCTTGAAGGYGATAGAGCCTTGATGGATATCGAGTGGCCGCGCATCCGGCCGGTCCTCCACTTCCGCCTCCATTTCCAGGAGATCGAACATCTGCTCGATATCGGTCAATCCCTGGCGGATTTCGCGATAGACGAAGCCGATGAAGTTGAGCGGCACGGAAAGCTGCAAAAGCAGCGCATTGACGAAGACGAAATCGCCAATGGTCTGCTCGCCGCGCTGAACGGCAAGTGCCGACATCACCATCATCACCGCCGTGCCGAGACCGAAGATCAGCCCTTGGCCGAAGTTGAGCCAGCCGAGCGAGGTCCAGACCTCGGTCGCCGATTTCTCGTAGCGCGCCATGGAGGCATCGAAGCGCTTCGCCTCCATCTCTTCGTTCCCGAAATACTTGACGGTCTCGTAGTTGAGGAGGGAATCGATCGCCTTCGTGTTGGCGTCGGTGTCGCTGTCGTTCATCGCCCGGCGGATCGAGATGCGCCAGTCGCTGGCCCGCACCGTGAACCAGACATAGGCCCAGACGGTAACGGCCGTGACGAGGACATAGGTGAAGCCGTAGCTCGCCCAGAAGATGATCGCCGTCAGCAGGAATTCGATGAGCGTCGGCACCGAATTGAGGATGGTGAAGCGGACGATGGTCTCGATGCCCTTGGTGCCGCGCTCGATTACGCGCGAAAGGCCGCCGGTCTTGCGTTCCAGATGAAAGCGCAGCGAAAGCCGGTGGATATGCACGAATGTCCTGTAGGCGAGCTGGCGCACCGCATACTGGCCGACGGAGGCGAAGAGCGCGTCGCGAAGTTGGTTGAGGCCGACCTGGAGGATGCGGGTGAGATTGTAGGCGATGACGAGCACGGTCGCGCCGAGCAGGAAGGCGGGCAGGATGCCCGCCATGTCGAGCCGTCCGTTCAGCGCATCTGTCGCCCATTTGAAGAAATAGGGCACCGCGAGCAGCACGAACTTGGCGAGAAACAGGTAGAAGGTCGCCCAGACCACCCGCGCCTTGAGATCGGGCCGGTCTGCCGGCCACATATAGGGCCACAGGTTCACGAGTGTTCCCAGCGGATTGCTGGAATCCGCCGAGACGGTCTTTTTCCGGTCTGCCATGGTACTCTCCGCGCCGGCGGGCAAAAAAGCTCAAAAAAGCTCCCCGGCACATAAGACGGAGAAGCGAAGCTTGCAATGATACTATTGTGAAAGTTCGAAGCCGGATGCCGGAAGGGAAGCCGTCAGATAAAAAGGGCAGCGGTGAGCTGCCCTTTCGACTTCTACTGGCTCCGGCTCATTCGCCGGCTGCATCACCCCTTCTGCAGGCGCTTGCGATGCACTTCTTCTGCATCAGGCAGCGCTTCGTTCGGAACTTCGAAAGTCTGCCCTGGCTGGATGATGTCCGGATTGGCGATCTTGTCCTGGTTGGCGAGATAGATCGTCGTATAGCGGACGCCCTGGCCGTAGATGCGGCGGGAAATCTGCCACAACGTATCGCCGCGCCGGATGATGACCGAATTCTGCTCGCTCGGCGTGAGCGGCGCCTGTGCGATCGTCGGCGTTCCGGAGGCGCTCTCGGCTCCTGCCGGTGCAGCCAGCGGAGCAGGGGTCATGGCCGCCGGTTGGGCCGCTGCGGTTTCGCTCTCCTCCAATCCCTTGGCGATCACCGGGCCGATGGCCTGGGCGATCATGTCGCCAATGCCCGCGAGACCCGTGCCCACCGCCTTGATGTCCTTCGGCAGCGTATCGAGCGCGGCAAGCGCCTTGCTCGCTTCAACGGCGGTCTTTTCGGCGATCGCCTTCACCGAAGGGATCGCTTCGGCCGGCACGCGATACTCGGAAAGCGATTTCAAAGCGATGCCGGTAGCGGAGCGCGCAGCGGCGAGTTCTTCCATGGAAGGTTCGCGTCCGCCTGCATAAAGCCCGCGCAGAATGTCGAAGGCGCGCGCCACGTCGTTGCGCAGCTTGTCGAAAGCACCGCCGTCGATGGGCGACAGCTCCTGCGCGGAACGCGGTCCGGCAACGGCCGCGATCTGTTCTCCGGACGGCCGGTTGAAGGGAACCTCGACGCGCAGCTGCACCTGGCCGTTCGGCCCTACGGTTTCGACGCTGATAGTGTGGTCGCCGATCGTGAGGTCGGCGGTTCCCTCGATCACGAAATGACCGTTTCCGTCGGCGGTGGTCTTGCCGATCGGCTTGCCATCGGCTTCCCCGCGCAGGGAGGCGTTCGGCTTGGCGAGGCCGGCAACGAAGATCTTGCTTCCCTCGATTTCGACGGCGGTGACCTTGAGTGCCGGCGCCGGCTCGGGAGCCACGGCGCCCGGTGCGGCCGGAATGGCGGGCGCGGAGGCGACGAGACCGGAAGCTGCTTCCGGCAATGCCGGAGTGGAGCCCGTCGCGGGAGAGGGGCTTGCGGTTGTCGTTTCCGCGGCCGGAGCGGTGATTGCCCCGGTTGCGGGTTGGCCGGCTGGAGCCTCGGTGCCGGGAACGGCGATGAGACGACTTGCTTTGCCGGGCTTTGTCACCAGGGCGAGCAGTTTCCCGGCGCGGTCCTGGGGAATTGAAACAGTTGCGGTTTCCTCGGACGTGACGCTGCGGCCGTCCCGGCCGGTCGCCTTCAGCACCAGCTCGTGCTCGCCCGGCGGAAGCGGAGTGTCGAGCACCGCGGCGAAATCGCCGCTGGGGCCGACTTCGACCTTGGCGATCACCGTCTTGCCGTCCGAGATTTCGAGTTTGGAACCCGGCTCCGCGCTGCCGGCGATCACCGTAGACCCGTTCGGCTCCACGCGCAGCACGTCGAAGGAAGGCGTAACCGGGGAGGCAGGCTGCTGTTGCTGGGCGGATTGTTGCGTGGCGGCGGGCTGGTTCGCCGCGGTTTGGCCGGACGCGGGCTTTGCCGCCTTTTCGGCAACTGCCGGGGGCTCGACGAGCTCCCTCTCTGCCGCCCCGCCCTCGGTCACCRCTTCCTTGATAGCCGTGCCGGCGGCATTGATCGCCTCGCCGACAGGTTTCGCCTCATTGGAAATCCGCGGCAGAACGAAGAACACCATCAGCAAGGTTGCTGCGGCAAGTACAGACAGAGCGAGCCAGCCGGCACGGTTATTCATCATCAATGTCTCTCCAGGCGGCGTAAGTCGCCATTATCCGGATAGTCTTTTCGGTCTGCGTTCACAAGCTTTTCACACTATAAACCCTTGCTCTTGCCGGACTTTCCGGTCACTTTTGTCGTTTGGGCGTAATCTCGCCTGATCTTCTTGTATTTCACGGAGAAAATTGTGCCGATTCGATCCATTTGCGTTTACTGCGGCTCTCAGCCGGGACGCGATCCAGCTTATATTGCCGCCGGACGCGCTCTCGGGAAATCCATTGCCACCCACGGCCTGCGCCTTGTTTATGGCGGCGGCACCAAGGGCATCATGGGCGCGGTCGCTTCCGGCGTTCTGTCGAACGGCGGCCAGGTCACCGGCATCATTCCCGAGTTTCTTGTCGATATGGAGGCCACGCGGCACTCTCTGGGGCAGCTCGACGAGCTGATCGTGACGGAAGACATGCACGCCCGCAAGCATACGATGTTTCAGAAGGCCGATGCCTTCGTCACCCTGCCGGGGGGCATAGGCACTCTGGAGGAGATCGTCGAGATCATGACCTGGGCGCAGCTCGGCCGCCACGAGAAGCCGATGGTCTTCGCCAATATCGGCGGCTTCTGGGATCCGATGCTGGACCTCATCCAGCACATGCGCGAGCAGGGCTTCATCCACCGCGCCCACCTGGTCCAGCCGATGGTGATCGGCGAGGTGGAGGATATCGTTCCCGCCATCCTCGAATTCAGCAATGGCGGACGGCCCGCCGCGGGCGAGGAGGCGGTGATCTCCAGGCTATGATATGGCAGCGGGCGCGTTCAGCGCCCGCGTGCGTTACGGATCATCGGCCAGGAATAGACGAGCAGCGCCGTCCAGATCAGCGCGAAGGCGATGAGCTTTGTCGTGCTGAGCTCCTCATGGAACACGAAGACGGCGATCAGGAAGATCATCGTCGGCGCGATGTACTGCATGAGGCCGATGGTGGAGAGCCTGAGCAGCTTGGCGCCGTTGGCATACATGATCAGCGGAACCGCCGTGACCACGCCGCTGGCGATCAAGAGCAGGCTGTCGGAACCGCTCGTGCCGATGAGATGACCTTGGTCGCTGCCCTCGAGATAGAGAATGTAGAAGAGGCAGGGCAAGCAGAGGATCGCCACCTCGAGGAAAAAGCCCTGATTGGGGCCGACCGGCAGCGTCTTGCGGAAGAAGGCGTAGAATCCCCAGCTTACCATCAGCACCAGCGCCACCCAGGGAAGGCCCCCGGCCTCGAAGGTGAGGATCGCAACGGCGACGACCACCAGCGCGATCGCGGCGAGCTGCATCGGCGAGAGCTTCTCCTTCAGGAGCACGGCTGCCAGAAAGATGCTGAAGAGGGGATTGATGAAGTAGCCGAGCGCCGTATCGAGCGCGTGCCCGGCGCTGATCGCCCAGATATAGGTGAGCCAGTTCACGGTAATGAGCGCTGCGGTGAGCCCCGCCATCATCAGCGTGCGGGGAGAGCGGATCGCCGCCTTGATGTCGGCGGTGCGGCCGAGCACGAGCAGCACCAGACCGGCGACCGGCACCGACCAGATCACGCGATGTGCCAGCACTTCCATCGCCGGTATATGCCCCACCGCCTTCATGTAGATCGGCAGGAAGCCCCAGAGGAGGTAGGCTGTCAGCGCAAAGCCGAAGCCGCGCGCGGAATCCTCGTTCTTTGCCGCGTCGGGCATGGTATCGGTAGCCATGGGATGTTTCCGAGATATGTTCTGGTTATGGTCCTGCTTTAAAGGAATAGGACACATGGAACCAATTCATTTCGGTGAAGCATTGATTGCGTAGCGTTCATCCATCACGCGCGAGCGAGGAGGAAAGGAATGGATTTCGAGGAGCAGCCGATCCATCGCCGAATTTACGCCAGGCAGATTTTGGCCAAGGCTGGCGTTACGGGAAATGCAAGGCTCATGAACGCTTTTTCGAGGGTGCCGCGGGAGGCATTCGTCGGTCCGCCGCCTTGGATATTCAACGATTTCCGGAAGTACCGCGAGATGGCGTCGACCGACCCGGTCGTTCTCTATCAGGACCTCCTGATCGGTCTCGATACCGACAGGGGCGTTAACAATGGAATGCCCTCGCTGCATGCCTCGGCACTTCACGCGCTTAAAATTCGCGAGGGCGAGACCGCCGTCCATCTCGGCGCCGGCACCGGCTATTACACGGCCATCCTCGCGGAACTCGTGGGCGCATCCGGGAAGGTCCTCGCGGTGGAGTTCGACCCGGCGCTTGCCGACCGCGCCCGTGCAAACCTCAAAGGCTATTCGAACGTGGAGATCGCCGCCGGCGATGCGAAGGAATGGCCGAAATCGGATGCCGATATAATCTATGTCAACTTTGCCCTCGATCATCCGCCGGCAGCCTGGATCGACAATCTGGAGATCGGCGGCAGGCTCCTGTTCCCGCTCGGAATTCCGGGCGTCGAGAACGGCAGGCCGACTGGTTTCACGCGCGCGGGAGCCTTTCTGCTGATCGACCGCATGGCTCGTTCGTTCGGCGCGCGCTTCCTGCAGCCGGTCAGTTTCGTCTGGGCGGAAGGGCTGGGTTCGCCGCCGCCCGCTCGTCATGAGGGACTGGCGGATGYCTTCCGCAGCCGCCGGGCCTATCAGGTCCGCAGCTTTCGCTGGCGGAAACCGCGCGGGGAGGGCGAGTGGTACGGCGAGGAGGATTGGGGCCTTTCGTTCGAGGAGCCCTGACCTCACTCGGCAGCGATCTTGCCCGCCAGTTCGCGGTTCTTCATCAGCTTGTAGATGACGGAATCCATCAGCGCCTGGAAGGAGGCGTCAATGATGTTTTCCGAAACACCGACCGTCCACCAGCGCACCCCGCTCGAGTCGGTCGACTCGATCAGAACGCGGGTGATGGCTTCCGTCCCGCCGTTCAGGATGCGCACCTTGAAGTCGGCGAGCACCAGGTCGTCTATCTCGTGCTGGTACTTGCCGAAATCCTTGCGCAGCGCCAGGTCGAGCGCGTTGACCGGGCCGTCGCCTTCGGCGACCGACATCAGCGTCTGGCCGTCGATCGCGATCTTCACGACCGCTTCCGAGACGATCTTGATGCGCCCGTGGGAATCGAAGCGGCGCTCCACCATCACGCGGAAACCTTCCACAGAGAAGAATTCCGGGATGGTGCCGAGCGTGCGGCGTGCGAGCAGCTCGAAGCTCGCGTCCGCGCCTTCATAGGCGTAGCCGGATGCCTCGCGTTCCTTGACGATGGAGATGAGCTGATCCAGCTTCGGGTCATCCTTAGCGACCTCGATGCCGCGGCGCTTCAGCGCATTGATGAAGTTCGACTTGCCGCCCTGGTCTGAGACCATGACCTTGCGGAAATTGCCCACGCTTTCCGGCGTCACATGCTCGTAGGTGCGCGGGTCCTTCAGCAGAGCCGAGGCATGGATGCCGGCCTTGGTGGCGAAGGCGGAGGCCCCGACATAAGGCGCCTGATGGTTCGGCGAACGGTTGAGCAGTTCGTCGAAAGCATGGCTCAGCGTCGTCAGGCCGGTCAGCCGGTCCGGGTCTATGGCCGTCTCGAAGCGGCTGGAATAGACGTCTTTCAAGGCAAGCGTGGCGATCAGCGTCACAAGGTTGGCATTGCCGCAGCGTTCGCCGATGCCGTTCAGTGTGCCCTGGATCTGCCGACAGCCCGCCTCGATTGCCGCGAGCGAGTTGGCGACCGCCTGGCCGGTATCGTCGTGGGCATGGATGCCGAGCGCAGTTCCCGGAATGCCCGATCCGATGACGGCGGCGACGATCTCGCGCACCTCGTTCGGCTGCGTGCCGCCATTGGTGTCGCAGAGCACGACCCAGCGGGCGCCGRCATCGTGAGCGGTCTTGGCGCAGGCAAGAGCGTATTCGGGGTTCGCCTTGTAGCCGTCGAAGAAATGCTCGCAATCGACCAGCGCTTCCTTGCCGGCGCTGCGGGCGGCTTGAACGCTGTCGCGGATGGCTTCGAGGTTCTCCTCGTTGGTGCAGCCGAGCGCGACGCGCACATGGTAGTCCCAGCTTTTCGCCACGAAACAGACGGCATCGCTCTTGGCTTGCAGCAGCACCGCAAGCCCCGGATCGTTGGAGGCGGAAATGCCGGCGCGCTTTGTCATGCCGAAAGCGACGAACTTGGATTTCTCCGTGCGCTTCTGCGAGAAGAAGGTGGTATCCGTCGGGTTGGCGCCCGGATACCCGCCCTCGACATAGTCTATGCCGAAATCGTCGAGCAGGTTGGAGATGGCGATCTTGTCCTCGACGGAGAAATCCACGCCGGGGGTCTGCTGCCCGTCGCGCAGCGTCGTGTCGAAGAGATAGATGCGTTCGCGTGTCATCCGTTTTTTCCTCCGGCGTGCCCCTCATCCGGCTGCCGCCACCTTCTCCCCGCAGGCGGGGAGAAGGGATATGCCTCTGGTCTATCCTCCCCATTGGACGTTGCTCAACGCACGTCCCCTCTCCCCGCGGGCGGGGAGAGGGTTAGGGTGAGGGGCAAATGTTACGCCGTTTTCCCCGCAAACTTGTCCGTCGCGCGGATCAGCCGGTCGGTGATACCGGGCTCCGAGACGGCGTGGCCTGAACCCTCAATGATGTGGAAATCCGCATCTGTCCAGACTTTCGAAAGCTGCCAGGCATATTTCAGCGGGCAGGGCATGTCGTAGCGCCCATGCACGATCGTGCCGGGAATTCCCTTGAGCTTCACCGCGTCGCGCAGCAACTGCCCTTCCTCCAGCCAGCCGGCATTGACGAAGAAGTGGTTCTCTATACGGGCAAACGCGATCGCATAATGGTCTTCCCCGAAGCCGGCAGTGAGTTGAGGGTCCGGCAGCAGGGTGATGGTCGAGCCTTCCCAGGTGCTCCAGGCCTTGGCGCAGCGCAGCGCTTCCGCCTCGTCCGGGCCGTTGAGGCGCCGGTGGTAAGCGTGCATCATCTCGTGCCGCTCGTCTTCCGGAATGGGAGCGATAAACGCCTCCCACTTGTCCGGAAACATTTCCGAGACGCCGAACTGATAGTACCAGTCGAGTTCCGCCTTGGTCAGCGTATAGATGCCGCGCACGACGAGTTCGCTCACCCGTTCCGGGTGCTTTTCGGCATAGGCGAGCGCCAGCGTCGAGCCCCAGGAGCCGCCGAAGACCAGCCATTTCTCGACGCCGACCATCTCGCGCAGCCGCTCGATATCGGCGACGAGATGCCAGGTCGTGTTAGCCTCCGTGCTGGCATAGGGCTTAGATTTGCCGCAGCCGCGCTGGTCGAAGAGGATGACGTCGTAGAGCGCGGGATCGAAGAGCCGCCGCTGGTTGGGATTGATGCCGCCGGCGGGACCGCCATGAAGGAAGACCGCAGGCTTGGCGCCGGGCGTGCCCACCCTTTCCCAATAGATCGAGTGACCGTCTCCGACATCGAGATGGCCGGTCTCGTAGGGCTCGATTTCCGGATAGAGGGTGCGAAGCAGCTCTGTCACAGGTGAAGTCCTTTCGTCGGCCAGTTTTCGGTGTCGTGGTCGGGATGCTGGAAGGAGATGATCTGCTCTTGCTTGGCATCCTCGATGGCGTCGCGGATAGGCTGCTCGAAGATCGTCGTGACCCACGGAATATGCGAGTCGTAGTTCACCTGGATCTTCGGTGCGAGGTCGTCGCGCTCGTCGAATGCGCCGATCGCGAGCTCGAGCCCGCCCGGATATCGGTAGGTCAGCGGCGTGCCGCAGTTCTCGCAGAAGCCACGATCGATATTGACGGAGGACTGGAAATATTTCGGCTCGCCGCGGGTCCATTCCACGCCGTCCTTCGGCGCGCTGACGAGCGGCCCGAAGAAGCCGCCGAAGGCCTTCTGGCACATGCGGCAATGGCAGATGGAAGCGCGCCCGAGTTCGCCATGAATGCGGAAGCGCACGGCGCCGCATTGGCAGCCGCCTGTTCTGAGCTTTTCGGTCATCGCAAATTCTCCGGTGGCCAGGTTTCGGTATCGTGGTCGGGATGCTGGTAGGAAACGATATCCGCCAGGAAAGAGGCAGAGTGGATATCATCCATCGTGTGCCGCTCGGGCAGTTCATGCAGGCGATCGACGAAAGCAAGCTTGCCCTCCACGCCGTATTGCACGACCGGCGGCAGCGAGCCCGGATCGTCGAAACTGCCGGCCGAGATCGCGATGCCGTCCGCGGCTTCGTAACTCATCGGCGTACCGCAGCTTTCGCAGAAGCCACGCAGCACATGGTTCGAGGACTGGAAATGTTTGAGCTTGCCGCGCGTCCAGGCAAGTTCCGCCCCGCCGATATCGATCAGCGGCGCGTAATAGGCACCGAAAGCCTTTTGGCACATGCGGCAATGGCAGATCGATGAGTCCCTCGGCTCGCCCGTGAGCCGAAAGCGGATCGCCCCGCACTGGCAGCCGCCGGTTCGGATCGTTTCGGTCATGGCTGCTCCTCCCGCGGCCAGATGTCCGTATCGTGGTCCGGATGCTGACGGCTGCTTGCCGCGACCTTTCTCTCCTCCTCCTGCGTCATGTCCATGGCCGTCTCGTGCGTGAGCGTGTCAAGCTCGCCGAACCACGGCATCTTATGGCGAAGATTGGTCTGCAGCTTCGGTTTCACGCTTTCCGGCTGGTCCAGCGAGCCGAGCATGATGCTGATATGATCGCTGCCGCCGGCGTAAAAGAGCGGCGTTCCGCATTGCGCGCAAAAGCCGCGCAATACCGTTTCCGAGGATTGGAACCAGGCAGGTTCGCCGCGCGTGACGGAAAAGTTCTCGTATTTCACGCCGCCAAGCGGCATGAAATAGTTGCCGGCAGCCTTCTGGCACATGCGGCAATGGCAGAGATGCGGAAATCCGATCTCGCCTTCCGCCCGGTAGCGAACCGCTCCGCACTGGCATCCGCCGGTGTGAACCGCTGTGCTCATTCCTCGCTTCCTTCCGGCGCGTGGCAGACGGCTTCGATATTGTTGCCGTCGAGATCGAAGACGAAGGCGCCATAATAGTCCGGATGATAGTGTGGGCGCAGGCCCGGAGGACCGTTGTCGCGTCCGCCGGCAGCGATGGCGGCTTCATAAAAGGCGTCGACCTCGGCACGATTGCGGGCGGTGAAGGCGACATGCTGGGAATGTCCGGCCGGCGGCGCACCTTCGTGCAGCCAATAGACCGGCCGTTCACGACCGTAACCACCCACCTTCACGCCATTCGTGTATTCGGCGGGGACCATGTAGAGCAGCGAGGCGCCCAGCGGAGCGAAGGCCGCATCGTAAAATGCCCTGGCCCGGTCGAAATCCGCGACCGTGATGCCCATATGGTCTATCATCGCTCTTCCTCCTCTTGATTGCCAACTGGCCCTACCGCTTCACCTCCCAGGTCGTGAGGCGTTCGCCGGTTGCAGGGTCCTTGCCGTCCTTGAGCTGAATACCTTCGGCATTGAGAGTATCGCGGATCTTGTCGGCTTCGGCGAAGTTCTTCGCCTTCAGGAGTTCGAGCCGCGCCTTCACGCGGGCATCGATTTCGGCGGCGACCGCCTCATCGATTTCCATCAGCTTCGGCAGCACGCCGAGCAGGTCGGCGCTCGCCGCGAAAACGGGCAGCAAGGTCCGGTCGGCATGGGCTTCCTGGGCAAGCGAATGCAACGCCTGGATAGCCGCGACAGTGTTGAGATCGTCCGCCAGAGCGGCGAGAACCGTGTCGCATGGCGCGGCATCGCCGGCCTCGGCGGCCGGCCATTTGGAAAGCAGGCGCTCGGCTTCCTCCAGGCGCTTCACCGAAAAGTCGATCGGTTCGCGGTAATGCGTCATCAGCATGGCGAGCCTCAGCACCTCTCCCGGCCAGGCCCGCCCACCGAATTTCTCGGTGTGCAGCAGGTCGTAGATGGTGACGAAATTGCCTTCCGACTTCGACATCTTGCGGCCTTCGACCTGCACGAAGCCGTTGTGCATCCACACATTCGCCATCACATCGGTGCCGTGGGCGCAGCGCGACTGGGCGATCTCGTTCTCATGATGCGGGAAGATGAGGTCCAGCCCGCCGCCATGGATATCGAAGACCTCGCCCAGATAGCGCCCGCTCATGGCCGAGCATTCGATATGCCAACCGGGCCGACCGCGGCCCCAGGGGCTTTCCCAGCCGGGTTCGTTGTCGCTCGAAAGCTTCCACAGCACGAAATCGCCGGGGTTCTTCTTGTGGGCATCGACGGCGATACGGGCGCCGGCCTGTTGCTCGTCCAGCGGGCGCTTGGAGAGCTGGCCGTAATCGCTCATGGATTTCGTGTCGAACAGCACCTCGCCGCCGGCCACATAGGCATGACCTCTCGCAATCAGCTTCTCGATGATCTCGATCATCTGCGGAATATTGTCGGTCGCGCGGGGCTCGACATGAGGCTCGAGGCAGCCGAGCGCCTTCACATCCTCATGGAACTGCGTCTCGGTTCGCTCGGTGACGGCGCGGATCGCCTCATTGAGGGGCAGACCGGGATGATCGCGAAGCGCGCGTGCATTGATCTTGTCGTCCACGTCGGTGATGTTGCGTGCATAAGTAATGTGATCCGCGCCATAGACGTGCCGCAGCAGCCGGAAGAGAACGTCGAACACGATGACCGGGCGGGCATTGCCGATATGGGCGTAGTCATAGACCGTCGGGCCGCAGACATACATGCGCACGTTCTGCGGGTCGATCGGCCGGAACTCGGCCTCCTTGCGGGTCAGCGTGTTGTAGAGCTTGAGCGCAGCGCTCATCAAGAAATCTCCCAAAGCAAGCCACCGTTGAGGGGGATGCCGAAAAGTGTATGCGGTTTTCGGACGACACACCGCTCTCATTATCAACTAGGAGCCGAATGCTTTCGCGTCCACGAACACGAAAGCGTCCGGCACTGGCCGGGGCGTTTGTCTTCAAGGCTTTTCGAGAGACGAAAACGGCCGGGCCAGCGGATGCGCTAGCGAATAATGATCCCGCAAATGGAAATCGCCGTTTTCATGAGCGAGGTTATGGCGCGGGCCAGGGATTTGGTCAAGATGCTGTCGCGCAATCCATTCCATCGAATGCCTTTGCTGTGGGTGAAAAATCACTCCGGCACGCGGTAGTCGACGAACTTTTTCTCCCGCGCGATGAAGAGCTTGCCGGTTTCGGTGAGTTCGGGAGAGGCGAGCGGCAGGATGGCGGCCGCCACTTCCGAAGGATGCGGCAACGTGTTGGGGTCTTCGCCGGGTATCGCCTGAGCGCGCATGGCCGTGCGGGTCGCGCCGGGATCGATGCTGTTGACCCGTAATGCCGTGCGTTGCTGCTCGGCCGCCCAGGTACGGGCAAGCGCTTCCACGGCGGCCTTGGAGGCGGAGTAGGGACCCCAGAAGGGCCGGCATTTGTGCGCGGCGCCCGAGGAAAGGATGAGCGCGCGCCCGGCATCGGATTTGAGAAGCAGCGGCTCCACCGAGCGGATCAGCCGCCATGTGGCGGTGACGTTGGTGAGCATCACCTTCTCGAAAACCTTGGCTTCCACATGACCGATAGGGGAGATGACACCGAGAATGCCGGCATTGGCGACAAGGATGTCGAGCTTGCCCCAGCGCTCGAAGATCGAGGCGCCCAGCCGGTCGATCGCGGTCATGTCGGTGAGGTCGAACGGAACAAGCGTGGCCGAACCGCCTTCCGCCTTGATCGCGTCGTCCAGCTCTTCGAGGCCTCCCACGGTGCGGGCGCAGGCGATCACATGCGCGCCGGCCTTGGCGAGCGCGAGTGCCGTGAAATAGCCGATGCCGCGCGACGCCCCGGTCACCAGCGCGATCCTGTCCTTCAGATTGATGTCCATCTGCTCACCTCACCGTCTCGCGGCCAAAAAGAAGGCTGCGTTGCCGCAGCCTTCTAGAATGTTTGGCGTGGATTGCAAACCGCTCCGTTTGCCTCAGCCGTTGCTGGCCAGAACCGAAACCTTGCGGCCCATGGTCTCCCCGTCCTTGTCGAGGAGACGGGTCGGGTAGTCGCCGGTGAAGTAATGGTCGGTGAACTGTGGGCGAGCGTCGTTACGATCCTCGCCGCCGACGGCACGGTAAAGTCCGTTGATCGAGAGGAAAGCCAGCGAATCCGCGCCGATATATTTGCACATGGCTTCGAGGTTGTCATACTGGTTGGCGATGAGCTTTTCGCGGTCCGGCGTGTCAATCCCGTAGAAGTCGGGGTAGTAGATCATCGGGCTCGCGACGCGGAAATGCACTTCCTTTGCGCCGGCATCGCGGATCATCTGCACGATCTTCAGCGAGGTCGTGCCGCGCACGATGGAGTCGTCCACCAGCACGACCCGCTTGCCCTCGATCATCGCGCGGTTGGCGGAGTGCTTGAGCTTTACGCCGAAGGCACGGATCTGCTGCGTCGGCTCGATGAAGGTGCGGCCCACATAATGGTTGCGGATGATGCCGTACTCGAACGGGATGCCGCTTTCCTGGGCATAGCCGAGGGCTGCCGGCGTGCCCCCATCCGGAACCGGCACGACGACATCGGCTTCGACCGGCGCTTCCTTGGCGAGATTGATGCCCATGTTCTTGCGGGCCACATAGACGCTGCGGCCGCCGACGACGGAATCGGGGCGGGCGAAATAGACGTATTCGAAGAGGCACAGCCGCTCGGGCTGGGAATTGCCGGCCTTGCGGGCATCGATGCTGATGGAGCCGTCGGCCTGGATCTCGCAGATGATGACTTCGCCGTTCTCCACATCCCGGATATACTTCGCACCGATGATATCGAGCGCGCAGGTTTCGGAAGCGAAGATCGGCTTGCCGTCGAGCTCACCCATGACGAGAGGCCGGATGCCGGTGGGATCGCGAGCGGCAATCAGCTTGGTGCGGGTGATCGCGAGCATGGAGTAGCCGCCTTCCATCTGCCGGATGGCATCGATGAAACGGTCGGCCGTCGAGGTGTAGCGCGAGCGGGCGATCAGATGCAGCACCACTTCCGTGTCGGAGGTGGACTGACAGATGGCGCCTCCGGCAATCAACTGCCGGCGCAGCGTCAGCCCGTTGGTGAAATTGCCGTTATGGGCGATCGCGATGCCACCGACCTCCAGTTCGGCAAACAGCGGCTGCACGTTGCGCAGCGCCACTTCGCCGGTCGTGGAGTAGCGGTTGTGGCCCATCGCGATATTGCCGGGCAGGCGGGCAAGCGTGGCCGGATCGGTATAATGATCTCCGACGAGACCCATCCGCCGTTCGGAATGGAAGCGCAGCCCGTCGAAGGAGACGATGCCGGCTGCTTCCTGGCCGCGATGCTGGAGGGCGTGAAGGCCGAGCGCCGTCAGCGTGGCGGCATCCGGATGGCCGAGAATGCCGAAAACGCCGCATTCTTCGCGCAGCGTATCACCATCCCATTCGTGGAGGTTGTTGTCTGCGAACGTCTCAGAAACCGGCTGATTCATCTTGGCCGTGCCCTTTCGGAAAAATGGAAAAGCCGGCCGGGAAGATGTTCCCGAAACCAGCCCGTTTCACTTTACTGCGAATGATACCACAAATGGTGACGTTTCGCGCTGCATCAAGCGCAACAAAGCGTCAATTATTTGTCGGATTTGTTGCCGGCGCGTCATCGGCCGGTGCTTGCTCCTGCTCAGGCGCGCCCTCGACCGGGGCCTCTTCGCGGCCGAGAATGCGCGCGCGGATCTGAGGCTCGAGATCTTCCGGCAGCACCGCCTCGAGACGGGCAACCAGCGCGTCGAGGAATGGCTTCGACTTGGCTTGAGTCACCCATTCCGGCTGCGAGCGGGCGTCCACCAGCCAGTTCCAGAACGCGACCGCTACCACCAGCAGCAGGATGCCGCGCGCCGCGCCGAACAGGAAGCCGAGCGTGCGGTCCAGCGCGCCGATGCGGCTGTCGATGATGAAATCGGCGATCCGCGACGTGATGAAGGTGATGATGATCAGCGCGATGAGGAAGATGACGCCGGCGGAGCCGGCGATCGCGATGCGGTTGTCCGCCGTGTAATTCTGGGCATAAGGAACCAGCAGCGGGTAGAGATAGTAGGCCGCCGCGATCGAGCCGATCCAGCTCGCGATCGACAGCACTTCTCGCGAGAAACCGCGCACCATGGCGAGTACGGCGGAAAACAGCGTTACGCCGATGACGATACCGTCAAAAATCGTGATGGGCATATAGGCTCTACTCCAAGGACCTGTCGGTTTTCGGCACCGCTTGCCGGCGACCCTCTTACATCAGGGGAACAGTTGACGAAAGATCAATCCTCTTCCGCCGCTTTCCCCAGTTTCCTGGCCGAACCGGCTATGCGCGACACGAGATCGGGCAGGTCCTCGACTTCCGTCCAGCGGGCGCCGGATGTCTTCGGAAGCTCGGCGGAACTGGCCGGCAGCATCGCTCCGGCAAAGCCGAGCTTTTCGGCCTCTTTCAGGCGTTGGGCCGTCTGAGAAACCGGCCGAACCGCCCCCGAAAGGCTGATTTCGCCGAAATAGACGCAATCCGCCGGCAGGGCAAGACCGGCAAGCGACGAGACGAGTGCCGACGCGACTGCGATGTCGGCCGCCGGTTCGGAAATGCGATAACCGCCCGCCACATTGAGGTAGACGTCGTGCTGACCGAGACGCACGCCGCAATGGGCTTCAAGCACGGCAAGAATCATGGAAAGACGGGCCGAATCCCACCCGACGACCGCCCGGCGCGGCGTGCCGAGCGAAGTGGCCGCCACTAGGGCCTGCACTTCCACGAGCACCGGCCGGGTACCCTCCATGCCGGCGAAGACCGCCGCTCCCGGCGCCTTGGCGTTGCGCTCTCCGAGAAACAGTTCGGAAGGGTTGGTGACCTCGCGCAGCCCCTTGTCGGACATTTCGAACACGCCGATCTCGTCGGTCGGTCCGAAGCGGTTCTTCACGGTGCGGAGGATGCGGTAATGATGTCCACGGTCGCCCTCGAAATAGAGCACGGCGTCGACCATGTGCTCGACGACGCGAGGGCCGGCGATCTGCCCCTCCTTGGTGACGTGGCCGACCAGCACCATGGCTGCCCCCGTCTGCTTGGCGAAGCGGATCATTGCTTGCACGCCGGTGCGCACCTGCGTCACCGTGCCGGGGGCGGAATCGGCCGTG
Organism: Rhizobium sp. LCM 4573; assembly: GCF_001854865.1. GTDB lineage: Bacteria > Pseudomonadota > Alphaproteobacteria > Rhizobiales > Rhizobiaceae > Neorhizobium. The sequence continues at coordinate 52,893 of NZ_MDDW01000028.1, forward strand.
TCGCTCCAGAGCGTCTGGATCGAATCGATGATGACGAGATCGGGCCGCTTGCCCTCGGAAATGGTGGCGAGGATATCCTCCACATTGGTCTCGGCGGCGAGCAGCACGTCCGAATCGGCGGCGCCGAGCCGTTGGGCGCGCAGCCTCACTTGCGCCACGGCTTCCTCGCCCGAGACGTAGATGATCCGGTGCCCGCGGCGGGAGAGAGCCGCCGCCGCCTGCATCAGTAGCGTCGACTTTCCGATGCCGGGATCGCCGCCGACCAGCACAGCCGAACCGCGCACGAAGCCGCCACCGGTGGCACGGTCGAGCTCGGATATGCCGGTATGAATGCGGGGCGCCTCTTCCGTTTCGCCCGAAAGGGTGGTGAGCGCCACTGCGCGGCCTTTCTTCGGGGCCTTTCCGGGGCCGCCGCCGATGCCGCCCATCGGGTCTTCCTCGACGATGGTGTTCCACTCGCCGCAGCCATCGCATTTGCCGGCCCAGCGGCTGTGCACCGTGCCGCAGTTCTGGCACACGAATTGGGTCTTGGTCTTTGCCATGGGATCAGCCGCCGCCTTTGATACTCGCAGGTCCGCCGAGAACAAAAGCGGAACTTTTGCTCTTTTAATCTCGAAATGCCGTTCCTGGCAAGGTGGCCGAGAGCTTATTCGGGATAGGTATACCGCCGTTCGTGCCGCAACCCGATGCCGGTCAGCATCTCGTAGCCGATCGTGCCCGCCGCGCGTGCGACCTCGTCGAGCGGCATGTGGGGCCCGAAGAGCTCGATATAGTCACCGGTGCGGATTTCGCTCTCCGGGACGTCGGTTATGTCGAAGATCGTCAGGTCCATGGTGATGCGGCCGATCACAGGAATGCGATGACCGGCGATGAAGCCGAAGGCGCCTTGCGTGCCGCCTGCCCGGATCGGTACGCCCGCGCCGGAAAGCGAACGCAGATAGCCGTCCGCATAACCGGCTGAGGCCACCGCCAGCCGGCTGCGCCGCGAAAGCTGATGGGTGGCGCCATAGCTGACGGTACTGCCGGTTTCCGCTTCGCGAATCTGCACGATCCGCGCCTCCGCCTTGGCGACGGGCTTCAATGGCTTCATGCCGTTCACGGCCTCGCCGCCGTAAAGCGCAATGCCCGGCCGCGTGAGATCGAAATGATAGTCCGGTCCCAGAAAGATCCCGGCAGAGGCCGAAAGGCTGGATTCGATACCTTCGAAAGCGTCCGCAACCTGCCGGAAAGATTCGAGCTGCTTGCGGTTGAGGGGCGAGGATGGCGTATCGCCGCTATGGAGATGGGAGAGCACGAGAACGGGCGAAAAACTCGCCGGCCGCGAGACGTCTCCGGCCAGCGCCAGAGCATCCTCGAGAGGGAGGCCGAGTCGGTTGAAACCGGTATCGACCTGCAGCGCGCAGGGGTGGTCGCCCCGTTCCGAGACCGCCGACATCCAGAAGGCGAGCTGTTCCTCCGAGGCCAGAACCGGCACGAGATCATCTTCGAAGAACATCCGCTCCTGTCCCGGCCAGATACCGGAAAGCACATAAATACGCGCATCGGGCACATAGGCCCGCAACGTCGAGCCTTCCTGCGGCACGGCCACGAAGAAGTCCCGCGCCCCGGCTTCGTAAAGCGCCGTGCCGCAATCCTCGATCCCGAGGCCATAGGCGTCAGCCTTGACCACCGCCGCAGCACGCGCCTTGCCGGACTTGCGCGCCATTTCCCGCCAATTGTCGGCAAGGGCTTCGAGATCGACCGTCAGGCGCACGGGGGCGCTGTCGAAATCGGCGGAGGAGGAGAAGTCGCTGTCGAAGTCGGTCATGTCTGCTCGTCGCACATGAGGAGTGTTCCGGCAATCCTACCGGTTTCGGAGGCGGGAAAAAGCCATTACGGCAAAATTCGATCGCGCTGCACAATCTTTTGCGGTGATTTGCCGGCTGACGCTGTCTTGCTCCAATGGTCCGCCCGCTCTTCCGCGCCGCTGGGGCAGATCTTCTCAAATTTGTTACATCGACTAGATAGAAGCGGCGAATTGCTCGCGATGGTGGTAAAGCGATTAATGTACCTCTTCTTTTTATGGGTGGGATGATGCGGAACAATCCGGCAATCGTGATCGAGGGTGCGACCGTGGTTTTCAGTGACCACCTGGCACCTGCTTCCGTGCGTTTTGAAGACGGCCGGATCACGGCCATCGACGGTGCGCGCGATGGAGCCGAAATTATTGACGGTCGGGGACATATCTTGGCGCCGGCGTTCGTGGACATTCACGGCGATGCCTTCGAGCGGCAGCTCATGCCGCGGCCCGGCACCATGCTTCCCGTTGCCGCCGCCCTGCTTGATACCGATCGTCAGCTTGCGGCGAACGGCATTGCGACTGCCTATCACGCCTTGACGCTGAGCTGGGAACCCGGGCTCAGGTCGGTGGAAAACGGCCGCGCCGTCGTCTCCGCCCTCGATGCGCTTGCCCCGAGGCTGACCGTGGACAATCGCGTGCAACTGCGCTGGGAAACCTTCTGCTTCGAGGCCGTCGACCTGATCCGGGAAGCTCTTGCCGGACCGCGCCTGCCGTCGATCGCATTCAACGATCACACATCGATGGCAATGCTTCACCCGTCGGTTCCCTTGCAGGAGCGGCCGTTCGACTTTGATCCGACCTTCCCGATGGTCGATCCGGAAGCGCCCGCTTTCGCCGCGAAAATGGAGGAACGCGCCAAGCGGGCAAGGATCCCCGTTTCGGACATGGTCTCGCTCGTTCGCGGCATATGGGAGCGCCGTCCGCAGGTTCCCGAAGTGATCGATGACGTGGCTGTTCTCGGCCGTGCCGCCGGCGCGCCGATGCTTTCTCACGACGACAGCCAGATCGAGACGCGCGATTTTTTCCGCGCACGTGGCGCTCGGATTTGCGAGTTCCCGGTGAATAGAAGAGTAGCGCGGGCAGCGCGGGACGCGGGAGATTTCATCGTCCTCGGTGCCCCAAACGCGACGCGCGGCGGCAGCCACCTGGCTTCGATCGGCGCAGCTGACATGATCCGCGAGGGCTTCTGCGACATTCTCGCTTCGGATTATTATTATCCCGCGATGCTGCTTGGGGTGGCGCGCCTCAAGGCCGATGGCGTCGGCCCGCTCCAGATGTTGTGGCCCCTCGTATCGGGCAATCCGGCACGCGCGTCCGGGCTCAACGACCGCGGTGTCATCGAAATCGGCAAGCGGGCGGATCTCGTGTTGGTCGAATGGCCGGAAGGTGCCGCACCAGCGGTGCGGCGCACCTGGGTTGCCGGTCGGGAGGCCTATCGCGCGGCGCCCGCAGGGGATTGACGGAAAGAGGGGCGTGTACGCCCCTCCCGATCAATGCTCCTCGTACTGGCTGAAGCTCGGATCGGCGAGATCGGCGAAGCGGGTGTATTCCGACTGGAAGGCGAGCTTCACCGTACCGGTCGGTCCATGGCGCTGCTTGGCAATGATGACGTCCGCCGTGCCCTTCACCTTTTCCATATGCGCTTCCCATTCCGGATATTTCGGATCGGAAATATCGCGCGGCTCCATGTTCTTCACGTAATATTCCTCGCGGAACACGAAGAGGACCACGTCCGCGTCCTGCTCGATCGAGCCCGATTCGCGAAGGTCGGAGAGCTGCGGGCGTTTGTCTTCGCGGCTTTCCACCTGACGGGAGAGCTGCGAGAGCGCGATGATCGGCACGTTCAGCTCCTTGCCCAGCGCCTTCAGGCCGGTGGTGATCTGGGTGATTTCCTGAACGCGGTTGTCGCCGGATTTGCCGGCGCCGGTCATGAGCTGGATATAGTCCACCACCAGGCAGTCGAGGCCGCGCTGGCGCTTCAGCCGGCGGGCGCGGGCGGACAATTGCGCGATCGAGATGCCACCGGTCTGGTCGATGAACAGCGGCACCTTCTGCATCATCTGGGAGCAGGCGACGAGCTTTTCGAAATCGGCCTCGGTGATGTCGCCGCGGCGGATCTTCGATGACGATACTTCGGTCTGTTCGGAGATGATACGGGTGGCGAGCTGTTCGGACGACATTTCGAGCGAATAGAACCCGACGACGCCACCATTCCTGGCCTTGAACGAGCCGTCCGGCTGAACCTCGGGCTCATAGGCCRCGGCAATGTTATAGGCGATGTTGGTGGCGAGCGAGGTCTTGCCCATGCCGGGACGCCCGGCAAGAACGATAAGGTCGGAGCGCTGCAGGCCGCCCATCCGGGCGTCCAGCGAATGGATGCCGGTCGAAATGCCGGAGAGCGAGCCGTCGCGCTCGAAGGCCGCGCCCGCCATGTCGATCGCCTGCGCCACCGCGTCGTTGAACGACTGGAAGCCGCCGTCGTATCTGCCGGTTTCGGCCAGCTCGAAGAGCCGCCGCTCGGTGTCTTCGATCTGTGACTGGGGAGGCATGTCGAGCGGCGCGTCATAGGCGATGTTGACCATGTCCTCGCCGATGGTGATCAGCGCGCGGCGCAGCGCCAGATCGTAGATCGCCCGGCCGTAGTCCTCCGCATTGATGATCGAGACCGCCTCGGCCGCGAGACGCGCGAGATATTGCGCTACCGTCAGGTCGCCGACCTTCTCGGGCGTGGTGATGAAGGTCTTGATGGTGACGGGGTTGGCCGTCTTGCCCATGCGGATGATATCGCCGGCCACCTCATAGATTCGGCGGTGAAGCGGCTCGTAGAGATGGGGAGGCTTCAGGAAGTCCGAAACGCGATAATAGGCGTCGTTGTTGACCAGGATCGCCCCGAGAAGGGCCTGTTCGGCCTCGATATTGTTCGGAGCCTCGCGATAATGCGGTTCCGCGTCCTTGTTGCTGAGTGCCGTCAGCTTGTGTGCTAGGTCCTGCATGTCATCCATCAATATCTGTGAATCAGCGCAATCCTACAGCAGTTTGCCGCGGATGAGCGGCCGCTCTTGGGAGAATCTCCGGAATCCGACGATCTCCACAGTCACAAACGAGCTTGTGGATAAAACGCACGCTACGGAACGAGATGATTTGACCGTGGCAAAACTGCGCGTCCGCCACGGTCGCCGAGCATAAGCCCTCGCGAGATTCGCTACAAGGCGGGTGCTGCCTTGTAGCCTGCGAACTGCCGCAGCAGCACGGGCACGACGAGCGCCAGGCCGATGAGCGAGGAAATCAGTTCCGGCACCACCAGGAGGATGGCGGCGATCGCGAGCAGCAGTCTTTCCCAGGCTGCGGTCCGCACCAGCATGAAGCCGGAGAGGGCCGCGCCGAGGAAGGTGATCCCGAGCGCGCAGCCGATGAAGGCGGTCAGGAAGTCGCCCCAGTTGAAGTCGGCGGTGACCAGCAACAGGGAAGGGGAGAAGACGAACACGAACGGCACCAGCACCTTTCCGAGCCCAAGCCGGAAGGCAGTGTTGCCGGTCTTGAACGGATCGGCGCCCGCCATGCCCGCCGCCGCATAGGCCGCGAGCGCCACGGGCGGCGTGATGTCGGCCAGAACGCCGTAGTAGAACACGAAGAAATGCGCCACGATCGGCTCGACCCCGAGCAGCCCGAGCGCAGGCGCCGCGATCGTCGCCATGATGATGTAGTTGGCCGTCGTCGGTATTCCGCAGCCCATCAGGATGCAGACCACGCCCGTCATGATGAGCGTGAAGAGCAGGGTGAGCGTCTGCGGCCCGAACCAGGCGGCCGGCAGGATCGTGCCGAAGAAGGCAGCCAGCTGCGCGGCCGTCGAGGTTACGATGTAGGAGATCTTGAAGCCGACGCCGGTCAGCGTCACCACGCCCACGATGATGCCGACGGTGGCCGCTGCCGCCCCGACGGCGAGCGCATATTTCGCGCCGTCCCGGAGACCTTCGAATATTTCCATGAAGGACATCCGCCGGCGCGGGTTGAGAAGGCCGACCGCGATGCAGAGCGTGATGCCCCAGAACGCGGCGAGATAGGGCGTATAGCCGGAAAGCAGGACCGCGATCAGCACGATGAGCGGGATGACCGTCGGCCAGTCGCGCTTGAAGGCCTCCTTGAGGTCCGGCATCTCGTCGGATGTCATGCCGCGCAGTCCGTTCCGCTTGGCCTCGAAATGCACCTGAACGAGCACGCCGAAGAAGTGCATGAAGGCCGGCACGATGGCGGCGAGAATGATCGTCGTATAGGGCAGGTCCAGAAACTCGATCATCAGGAAAGCTGCCGCGCCCATGATCGGCGGCGTGATCTGGCCGCCGGTCGATGAGGCGGATTCGACGGCCGCTGCAAAGGTACGCTTGTAGCCGAGCCGGATCATCGCCGGGATCGTCAGCGAACCGACCGTCACCGTGTTGGCGACCGAGGAGCCGGAGATCATGCCGAACAGCGCCGAGCCGAAAATCGAGACTTTCGCCGGGCCGCCGGCATAGCGGCCCGCCACCCAGGCGGCGCAATCGAGGAACAGCTGGCCAAGCCCGATGCGGGTGGCGAAGACGCCGAACAGCACGAAATGGAAGACGTAAGTCGCCACCACGCCGAGCGCGATGCCGTAAATGCCCTGCGACGTCAGGTAAAGGTGGTTCACGAGCTGCGAGAAGGTCGCGCCCGGATGCACCAGAATGCCCGGCATTGCCGGTCCCCATATGGAATAGGCCATGAAGAGGATTGCAATGATCGGCAGCGGCCAGCCGACCGAGCGGCGCGTCGCTTCCAACAGGACGAGAATGAGGGTGCCGCCCAGCACGACATCGGTCGTCGTCGGATTGCCGACGCGGAAGGCAAGATCATCCAGCGGGATCAGCGGAACGTGCAGCACCGCCACCACGGCGCCGATCGCCAGCGCCCAGTCGATCAGCGAAATGCCGAGCGGACGGTAAAGGCTCGATTCCGCCGGCTGGTCGTAACCCCGGCGAGTGAAGGGGAAGACGAGGAAAATCAGTCCGAGGACGAAGGACAAATGGATGCCGCGGTGCACGACTTCCGAAAGCAGGCCGAACCCGGCCGTGTAGTAATGGAAGATGGAAAGCGCCACGAGCGCCGTACCCACAAGGCGTGCCGTCATCGGCGAAAGCGGCCGGAAGCGGATCTCCGAATCGAATTTCTCCTCGAGTTCGCGTGCCTTCGCCTCGTCCAGTTCCATTGGGGCGATCTTGCCCTCGTTGTCTGCCGCCATGTCGGTATCCTCGAATTTTCGTTCCAGACGGAAAACGGCGGCCTGCCTGTTGCGGGCCGCCGCTTTCGAAAGAAGGTGTCTTCCTTACTTCAGGACGCCTGCTTCCTTGTAGAAGCGCTCCGCGCCCGGATGCAGCGGAATGCCGAGGCTGGTGACGGCGTTCTGCAGGGTGATCAGCTTGCCCTTCGCATGGCCGGCATCGAGTGCGGCGCGTGTGGCGTCGTTCCACATCACCTTGGTGATGTTGTAGACGAGTTCCTCAGGCTGCTTGGCGCTGGTGACCCACTGGGCCGCGACAGCGATGGTCGGCGTTTCGCCGACGCCCTGATAGGCGCCTTCCGGCACGGTGTCCTTGGAGAAGAAGCTGTATTCGGAGAGCAGCTTGTCCGCCTCGGGGCCGGAAATCGGAACGAGGGTGATGCCGGAAGAGGTCGCCAGTTCCGAGATCGCGCCGGTCGGGTAGCCGCCGACGAAGAAATAGGCGTCGAGCCCGCCGTCGCGCAGCAGTTCGCCCGCCGGGCCGGGCTTCAGGTGTTCGGCCTTGATGTCATCCTCGCTCAACCCGTAGGCCGCCAGCACGATGCGGGCATCCACGATCGTGCCGGAGCCCGGCTCGTCGATCGAGACCCGCTTGCCCTTGAGATCAGCGACGGACTTGATGCCGGAATTCTTGGCTGCGACGAGATGGATGGTTTCGGGATAGAGCGTTCCGATGAGGCGCAGATCCTCTACCTTGCCCTTGCCCTCGTAAAGGCCCGTGCCGCTATGGGCCCAATAGGCAACATCCGATTGCGTGAAGCCCGATTCCATAGATCCGCTCTGGATCGCATTGATATTGGCGACCGAGCCGTTGGAGGCAACTGCGGTGGCGACCAGGCCCTGAACTCCCTTGTCTCCCGCTCCGGAGATCGCGTTCGCGATCAGGCCACCGATCGGATAGTAGGTGCCTGCCGTCCCGCCGGTGCCGATGCGGAAGAAGGCCGGCGCCTGGGCGACCGCGAAGCTCGCGCCTGCGGCCACGATGCCGACCACGGCGCCGATCGCCAGGATTTTCTGTCTAATGCTCATGGGGTGCTCCCTTTTCTTCTGTTCCGCGCAACATGAGAAGAGGAGGGCGCTTCTGTCAACAGTCTGCCGCAGTTCCGTACAGGTTTCGCCATCATTGTTGACGGGCGACGGCGAACGTTAAGGTTTGTGAAGCATAAAAAAGCCCCCGGCGTGAGGCCGGGGGCCGAATTTTCCCGAACGGGAAAGCGCGATTATTCTTCTTCGGTTTCGCGATCGGCTTCCGGGTCGAAGAAATCTTCCGGACGCAGGGCGTCTTCGTCCACACCGTAGATCGCGTCAGCCGAGGTGAGGCTTTCGCCCTTGGCCTGACGCTCGGCTTCTTCGGCCGAACGGGCGACGTTGAGCTGGATCTCGATTTCGACTTCGGAATGCAGGTGCAGGATAACCTGATGCAGGCCGATCGCCTTGATCGGGGTGTTCAGGTCGACCTGGTTGCGGCCGATGTTGAAGCCTTCGGCAGCCAGCGTCTCGATGATGTCGCGGGCAGCGACGGAGCCGTAAAGCTGACCGGTTTCGCCGGCCGAGCGGACGACGACGAAAGACTTGCCGGCAAGCGCATCGGCGACCTTCTGGGCTTCGCCCTTGCGCTCCAGGTTGCGGGCCTCAAGCGTAGCGCGCTCGGCTTCGAAGCGCTTCTTGTTGGCTTCGTTGGCGCGCAGCGCCTTGCCCTGCGGCAGCAGGAAGTTACGGGCGTAGCCGTCGCGGACCTTTACGGTCTCGCCCATCTGGCCGAGCTTGGCGATGCGTTCAAGCAGAATGACTTGCATGTTGGTTTCCTTTCAGTGAGCTTCAGTTCTTGTTTTCGGATGTATCGGATGCGGGGTTTGCCGGCGTCAGCGCGATGGTGCGCCGCGTATCGACAAGCCCGAGTACGAGAATGGCGAAGGCCGGGAAGAGCAGCATGGACGAGAGATAGGCGAGCACCAGCACGGGCAGCCGCCAATCCTTGCCCTTGCTGCGGAAATGCAGCGAGGCGAAGCCGGCCATCAGGAAGCCGGCGCCGAACGTGCCGCAGATCACGGCACCGATCATCGCCGGGACCCCGCCTGCGAAGGTGGCGAGGATGCCGGCCAGGAAGATGAAGATCGCGTAGCGGTTCATGCGCAGCGCGGACGGCATTTCCTCGCGTGGCCTGAGCGACCGGCCCATGCCGGTGGTGATCCGCGTCGCGAAATAGAAGGCCGCGAAGAGCAGGATGACCCAGAGCCCGCCCTGGATCATCGGCAGCATCAGCACCATCAGCGTCTTTGTCTGGGCGAGTCCAGCGGCGTCGGGTGTAAATCCCGGCTCCTGCACCGTGGCCGCCATGGCGTCCACGAGCTGGCTCGTCAGTTCCGGACCGTAGCCGATGACGACGCCGAGGGCGATGACGGCGATGGTGACGAGGCCGCAGAGATGCAGGAGGATGTCCGAGATGGGATACCAGGCGACCAGATGCTCGGGGCCGCCGAGTTCGGAGGCTGGGCGCGCGAGATTGGCGAGATGCGAAAGCCAGCCGGCGGGGATCAGCGTGAAGATCGCCATGGTCAGCGCAAAGAGCGGCGCGATCAGGATCGCGCCGAGCGCGGCGGCGGTTAGAATGCCGATGATCGCGGCGCGATTGCCCCAGCCGAGGCCCGCAACGAGGATGGGCAGCGCCGAGGCGGCATAGAGCAGGGCGGCAAAGGACGGCTGCGCACTCGCACCCAGCACGAGCAGGGTGGCGGCAATGCCGGCAAGAATGCCGGTCGGCAGCACTGTCTGATACTTGTTCGTCACTGTCTCGCTGTCCTGCCGTTTCAAGCAGTTAGGGGATCACACCTGAATCAGTCTCTCAGGCACTTCATCCCCAACATGGGATTTAAGAGTTCCGATCCGCGCCCATCGCGGAAGGGGTAGACCCGCTGACTCTTAATCAGCGGGTCTAAATTCAGCTTAAGCTACGACGTAGGGCAGCAGGCCGAGGAAGCGGGCTCGCTTGATTGCCTTGGCGAGTTCGCGCTGCTTCTTCTGGGAAACGGCCGTGATGCGGGACGGAACGATCTTGCCGCGCTCGGAAATGTAGCGCTGCAGAAGGCGTACGTCCTTGTAGTCGATCCGCGGTGCGTTCGCGCCCGAGAACGGGCAGGTCTTGCGACGGCGGTGGAACGGGCGGCGTGCCGGGGAGGAGGATACGTCAGCCATTGGTCTCTTCTCCTTCTAGCCGATTAGGATTCGCGCGGAGCGGACGGGCGCGGTGCGCGCTCGAAGCCGCCTTCACGCGGGGGACGATCGCCGAATTCGCGGCGCGGACCACGGTCGCCGAAGTCGCGGCGCGGGCCACGGTCGTCACGCGGACGGTCGTCGCGGTCGCGCTTCTGCATCATTGCGGACGGGCCTTCTTCGTGCTTCTCGACGGCGATCGTCATGTAGCGAAGAACGTCTTCGTTGATGCGCATCTGGCGTTCCATCTCGTGCACGGCAGCTGCCGGCGCGTCGATGTCCATCAGGGCGTAGTGAGCCTTGCGGTTCTTCTTGATGCGGTACGTCAGGGACTTGAGGCCCCAGTTTTCAACGCGCCCGACCTTGCCGCCGTTAGCTTCGAGGACACCCTTGTACTGTTCGACGAGGGCATCAACCTGCTGAGCGGACATATCCTGCCGAGCAAGGAATACGTGTTCGTAGAGAGCCATGTAAGCTTTGCCTTTTCTTGCGGTTGTCTTTACCCGGAATTCGGCGGCTAAGCCTCAACGACTGCTCCTGAGGGGCGGTGCCCCGGCAAGAAAAGTTGTTGTATCGAGACGGTCGAGAGCGGAGACACGGGAGGCTCGGACCTTTTGGTCCCTGCGGCTTCCGCATGGAAACCTGCCCTCCGTTCAGCCACCAGCCAGAAAGACCGGGTGTTTCGAACAGCGCGCCTTATACGGATTTTTCCGCAGAAGGCAAGGGGAAAGCCGGCGCGCGGTTCATTTCTGGTTCTGGCGATGGCGAGGCGACGGTTAGGTTCTCGCGGCCTGCCATTCGCCGGCGTTACTTCCGCCGTTCGAAATTCGCTTTGCCGCCCGATTTCGGGCCGTTGCTCTTGGGCTTGTCCTTCTTCTTGAAGGGCTTGTCGGCGCCGCTCTTGCCGAAAGGCTTCTCGCGAAACGGTTTGTCGAAGCTCCGTGCGTCGCGGTTTCCGGCCCCGGCGGGCTTGGCCTTGCCCTTCGGCTTGCTGTCGCCCCAGACCTCGTCGTCGAGGCGCCGCCCCTCATCGGCCTTGTCGCGGAGCTTTTCGCCGGTGAACTTGCCTTTCCCCTGCCATTCCCTGCGGGGGTCGTCCTTGCGCGGCTCATCTTTGCCCGGTCCGCCCTTGAAAGACTTCTCTTTCCAGGGCTTGTCCATGCGCGGACCCTCACGGCGCGTAAAGCCGTCCTCGTCCTTCCCGCGAGAGAACTTGCTGAAATCCGGCGCTTGGGAGAGCCGCGTCACGCGAATGCCGCGCTCCATCATCCGGTCCTTGCCAAGCTTCTGCAGGAAGCGATCGGCATGATCGGCGGCGATTTCAACGAAGGTTTCGTCCGCCTGCATCTTGATCGCGCCGATCTCGTTCTTGGTCAGGCCGCCGTTGCGGCAGATCGTCGGGATGAGCCAGCGCGGCTCGGCGCGCTGCTTGCGGCCGACCGACAGCGAGAACCAGACGGCCGGGCCGAAATCGCCGCGCGGCGTCAGCGGCCGCGACGCCGGATCACCTCCGTCACGAGCGTTGTCGCGTCCACCATCGCGCGGTTTGCGGGCCTCCAGCGAAACCTCGACGATATCTTCGGGCGCGGAGTTCTTGCCGCGGTAGAGACCGACAAAAGCGGTGGCGAGCTTTTCAGCGCTGTATTGGGCGACGAGTTTCGCGATCAGCGCCTGTTCGTCTTCGTCCTTCGCCGTCTCGGCGAAGATCGGATCGGCGAGCAGGCGCTCCTCGTCACGACGGGTCACCTCGTCGGCAGACGGAGGACGTGCCCAGGTCGGCTCGATCTTCGCTCCGAAAAGCAGGCGCTCGGCCTTGCGGCGCTGGTTTATCGGCACGATCAGCGCGCTGACGCCCTTGCGTCCGGCGCGTCCCGTGCGGCCGCTGCGGTGCAGCAGCGTTTCCGGATTGGTCGGCAGGTCGGCATGGATGACGAGTTCGAGCCCCGGCAAGTCGATGCCTCGGGCGGCGACGTCGGTCGCGATGCAGACGCGGGCGCGGCCATCGCGCATGGCCTGCAGCGCATGGGTGCGCTCGTTCTGGGTCAGTTCGCCGGACAATGCCACGACCGAGAAGTTACGGTTGGAAAGCCGTGCCGTCAAATGGTTGACGGCCGCTCGCGTCGAGCAGAAAACGATGGCGTTGGGGGCCTCATAATAGCGCAGCACGTTGACGATGGCGTTCTCTCTGTCATGCGGCGTTACCAGCAAGGCGCGCTGCTCGATATCGACATGCTGCTTTTCTTCCGCCGTCGTGGCGATGCGTACCGCATCGCGCTGATAGCTCTTGGCGAGCTTGGCAATCGCCGCCGGCACCGTTGCGGAGAACATCAGGGTACGGCGGTCATCCGGCGCGGATTCGAGGATGAATTCCAGATCCTCGCGAAAGCCGAGATCGAGCATCTCGTCCGCTTCGTCGAGAACGGCGACCTTCAGTTCCGACATGTCGAGCGCGTTGCGGCGGATATGGTCGCAGATGCGGCCCGGCGTGCCGACGACGATATGGGCGCCGCGTTCCAGCGCTCGCCGCTCGTTGCGGATGTCCATGCCACCGACGCAGCTTGCGACGACCGCATCAGCCATCTCGTAGAGCCATTCCAGCTCGCGCTTCACCTGCATGGCGAGTTCGCGGGTGGGGGCGATGACGAGGGCAAGAGGAGCGCCGGCGCGTCCGAATTTTTCCTGGCCGCCGAGCAGGCTCGGCGCCATTGCGATGCCGAATGCGACGGTCTTGCCGGAGCCGGTCTGCGCGGAGACGAGCGCGTCGGAACCTGCGAGAGCCGGGTCGAGCATGGATTTCTGGACGGGGGTCAGCGTCGTGTAGCCCCGTTTCGCCAACGCCTTGGCGATCGCCGGGACGGCGCCATCGTGATCGGTCATTTTCTGTATCTTTCGGATTCTTCGCGCGCGGCGCCGTGGCTGCAACGATTGCTGCCGGATTGCGCAAGTTCCTATTCATTCGGGAGGCAATTGTCAAAGTATACGGGGGCTGCACCTGTTCGCTGGTGCAGCCCCCGAAGATTGAGACCGGCGTGCCGCCTGTCTTTATCACAAAGGCATGGGATGCCGGCGGTGGACGACGGCGATCTCCTGCAGCACCTCATCCGTAAGGGTAATGTCTGCCGCGCCGACATTCGTCCTCAACTGCTCCATCGAGGTGGCGCCGATAATGGCGGAAGTCAGGAATGGGCGAGTGAGGCAGAAGGCGAGCGCCATCTGCGCAGGGTCGAGCCCGTGCCTGCCTGCGATCTCCACATAAGCGGCGGCGGGCGCTTCCTGATGCGGCTGCAGCCGGCCTCCGAGATCGCCGTTGATGGAGGCGCGGGAGCCTGCCGGAACTTCCCCATTCAGATATTTGCCGGTCAGGATGCCCGCTGCCAGCGGGGAATAGGCAAGCAGCCCGACATCCTCGTAGTGGGAGAGTTCCGCGAAATCGAGATCATGAGTGCGATACAGCAGACTGTATTCGTTCTGGACGCTCGCGACGCGCGGCAGGCCCTTCTTCTCGGCTATCGACAGAAACTTCTGGGTGCCCCAGACGGTCTCGTTCGAAAGGCCGATGGCGCGCACCTTGCCCGATTTGACGATATCGCCGAGCACTTCCAGCTTCTCGATGATTTCGGCGACGGTGCGGGCCTTGTCCTGCGTGGACGGATCGTACTGCCAGGCATTGCGGAAGTGATAGTGCCCGCGGTTCGGCCAGTGGATCTGGTAGAGATCGATATAATCGGTCTTCAGCCGCTGGAGGCTGGCATCCACCGCCTGGCGGATCGTTCCGCCGTCGATGGGGGCGCCGCCGCGAATATAGGGCCGGCCCGCCCCTGCTACCTTGGTGGCCAGAACCACGTCTTTCCGTTTGCCAGCCTTCTGGAACCAGTTGCCGATGATCTTTTCGGTATCCGCATAGGTTTCGGCGCTCACCGGCGTCGTCGGGTAAAGCTCCGCGGTGTCGAAGAAGTTCACCCCATGCGCCACGGCATAGTCCATCTGCTCATGGGCTTCCGCTTCGCTGTTCTGCGTTCCCCAGGTCATGGTGCCGAGGCAGATTTCCGACACGGTGATATCCGTGCGGCCGAGTGTCTTGTATTTCATGCGCTGAAAATCCCGATGGGTTGAAGCGTGTCGTCGCTTGAAAGGTGAGGGGACTTTAGTTCCAATTTGCTGCAGCGCAAGAGGAAGAGCCCGCATCGTATTGTGGGCGCTGGCAAAAATCATCCTCCAAAGATCGTAAATGGGAGAAACATTCCGCCGGAATTTGCATTTTGGTATTTTTACGTCCAAAACGCGCTCAAAATGAAACGATTATCCGAGCGGAGGCTTTTGAATGGCTGAGAATACAAGCGGTGCTGGCGACCGGGCTGTTCTTGATGCGAGCACGCCGCCGACGACCGGGCGCTGGAAGCTGATCGGTCCCGGCATCGTCGCGGCGGCGACGGGCGTGGGTGCCGGCGATCTCGTGGCGACCCTGATTGCCGGCTCGCGCTTCGGCTATGCGCTGCTGTGGGCGGCGGTCATCGGCTGCATCGTCAAGATCGCGCTGGCGGAAGGCTCGGCGCGCTATCACCTCGCCACCGGCTCGACCATGCTGGAAGGTTGGAAATCGCTCGGCCGCTGGACGAGCTGGTATTTCGGTATCTACATCATGGTCTGGGGCTTCGTGTACGGCGCGACCGCCATGAGCGCCACGGCCTTGCCGCTTGCAGCCCTCTTCCCCGCCGTGCCGCTCTGGCTGTGGGCGATTCTTTCAGGCTCGCTCTGCGCGATCTTCGTGGCTCTCAACAAATACGAGATGTTCGAGAACGCCATGAAATTCTTCATCGGCGTGATGTTCGTGGTCGTGGTTGGCATCGCTCTCCTCGTCGTGCCGAATATCGGCGAAGCGCTCACCGGGCTCATCCCGACCATTCCGGAAGGTTCGGCCATCTATACGCTGGGCCTGATCGGCGGCGTCGGCGGCACCATCACCATGGCTTCCTATGGCTACTGGGTGAACGCCAAGGGCTGGCGCACGCCCGCCTGGATGGGCGTCATGCGGCTCGACAACCGCGTCTCCTATATCATGACCGGCATTTTCGTGATCGCCATGCTGATCATCGGCGCCGAACTGCTCTATACCGCCCAGATCGCCCTTTCGACCGGCGACCGCGGCCTCCTCGATCTCGATGAAGTGCTGGAGCAGCGTTTCGGCCGGGTTGTTTCGGTGATCTTCCTGATCGGCTTCTTCGCGACCGCGGTATCCTCGATCCTGGGCGTCTGGCATGGCGTATCGCTGCTGTTCGCGGATTTCGTTCGTAACCTCAAGGGCGAGGGCGGCTCCCGCGAAGGGCTGGAAAAGACCTTCGCCTTCAAGTTCTACCTGTTCTGGCTGACGATCCCGCCCATGGCGCTGCTCTGGTTCGGCCGTCCGTTCACGCTCGTCATCATCTATGGTGCGCTCGGCGCCTTCTTCATGCCGTTCCTGGCGCTTACGCTGATCTGGCTCCTGAATTCCTCGCGCGTGCCGAAGGAATGGCGCAGCGGCTGGATTTCCAACGGCCTGCTCGGCATCTCGGCGCTCCTGTTCATCGTGCTCAGCGTGAACGAGGTCGTGGGCCTGTTTGCCAGGGGATGACGGGGGCCTGCCTGCCTCCGCGCCTTGACTCCCGGCCTGGAACGTGACTTGGAGAAGCGAAAGAGAAGGGAAGGATTATCCCATGAGCATCGCATTCACGTTTCCCGGTCAGGGTAGCCAGACAGTCGGCATGGGCAAGGATCTTGCCGACGCTTTTCCCGAGGCGCGCRCCGTCTTCGAGGAGGTCGATGATGCGCTCGGGCAAAAGCTCTCCGACATCATCTGGAACGGCCCCGAAGAAACGCTAACGCTGACGGCAAACGCTCAGCCTGCATTGATGGCCGTCTCGGTCGCGGCCATGCGGGTTCTCGAAGCGAAGGGCCTTAACCTGGCGGACAAGGTGGCCTTCGTCGCCGGCCATTCTCTGGGGGAATATTCCGCGCTCTGTGCGGCAGGCGCGTTTTCCCTTGCCGATACCGCGCGTCTCCTGCGCATCCGCGGTGATGCCATGCAGAGCGCCGTGCCCGTCGGCCATGGCGCGATGGCCGCCATCATCGGCCTCGAGCATGACGATGTCTCCGCCATTTGCGAGGAAGCCAAGGCAGATGGCGTCTGCCAGATCGCCAATGACAACGGCGGCGGCCAGCTCGTGATCTCCGGTTCCAAGGCCGCCGTCGAGAAGGCCGCGGCGCTGGCGAGTGAAAAGGGCGCCAAGCGCGCGATCATGCTTCCGGTCTCGGCTCCCTTCCACAGCGCACTCATGGCTCCCGCGGCGGATGCCATGCAGCATGCGCTCGAAAAAGTGGAGAAGAAGAACCCGGTCGTGCCCGTGGTCGCCAATGTGCGTGCCGCCCCCGTCTACGATGCGGATGAAATCGCCAGGCTGCTGGTGACGCAGGTGACGGGCCAGGTGCGCTGGCGCGAAACCGTGGAGTGGTTCGGCCAGAACGGCGTCACGACGCTCTATGAAATCGGCGCCGGCAAGGTGCTGACGGGGCTTGCCCGCCGTATCGACAAGAATATCTCCGGCACTGCCGTCAATACGCCTGCCGACATCGACACGGCGCTCGCCGCCATTCTCGGCTGAAGAAAAGGAACATCGTCATGTTTGATTTGACCGGCCGCAAGGCTCTGGTAACGGGCGCAACCGGCGGGCTAGGCGAGGAAATCGCCCGCCTGCTCCACGCTCAGGGCGCTGTCGTCGGCCTGCACGGCACGCGCGTTGAGAAGCTGGAAGCGCTGGCCGCCGAACTCGGCGGCGATCGCGTCAAGATCTTCCCCGCCAATCTTTCCGACCGCGACGAGGTGAAGGCGCTCGGCGAGAAGGCGGAAGCCGAACTCGGGGGCGTCGATATCCTCGTGAACAATGCCGGCATCACCAAGGACGGGCTCTTCGTCCGCATGAGCGACGAGGATTGGGATTCCGTTCTCGAAGTGAACCTGACGGCCGTTTTCCGCCTGACGCGCGAGCTTACCCATCCGATGATGCGCCGCCGCTACGGCCGCATCATCAACATCACCTCCGTCGTCGGCGTCACCGGCAATCCGGGCCAGGCGAACTATTGCGCCTCCAAGGCCGGCATGATCGGCTTTTCCAAGTCGCTGGCGCAGGAGATCGCCAGCCGCAACGTCACGGTCAACTGCGTGGCTCCTGGCTTCATCGAGTCGGCCATGACGGGCAAGCTCAACGACAAGCAGAAAGAGGCGATCCTCGGCGCGATCCCGATGAAGCGCATGGGCGCGGGGGCTGATATTGCCGCGGCAGTGCTCTATCTTGCTTCGTCGGAAGCCGGCTACGTCACCGGTCAGACGCTGCACGTCAACGGCGGCATGGCGATGATCTGACGGGTTCCTCCGTTTCCGCCAAGGTGTTAAATCCCCTGTTGGCGGCGGCGCGATGGAACAAATTCTGGCTTTGCGGAACATCGAAAGCATGTTAAGCGGGCCATGACTGTGACAGTCACCCCGCCAAGGACAGGGGATCATGAGGCCCTCGGGGCGTGATCGAACCTGCGGCGGGTTGAACGGGTTTGCCGGCACCGCCATCCTTCGCGGCGGCGGGTGCGGGTTTTAACAGGGTGCGGATGCCAGAGGCATTCGAGAAAGATAAAGGTCGAGGAAAACCGACATGAGCGATATCGCAGAACGCGTGAAGAAAATTGTAATTGACCACCTCGGCGTCGATGCCGACAAAGTCGTCGAAGGCGCCAGCTTCATCGACGATCTCGGTGCGGACTCGCTCGACACCGTCGAACTGGTCATGGCTTTCGAGGAAGAGTTCGGCGTGGAAATCCCGGACGATGCGGCCGATTCCATTCTGACCGTCGGCGATGCCGTGAAGTTCATCGAAAAGGCCCAGGCCTGATCGATCGATAATCTGACGGGACAGCCGGAAGGCCGATCCCCAAAACGGCCCGCTCGTTCGGGCCGTTTCAGCAACTGAACTATGAAGAAGAACGGGTAGCGCCGACGATGAGACGAGTCGTTATCACCGGTACCGGCATGGTATCTCCCCTTGGATGCGGAACGGAAGTGACGTGGTCACGCCTGCTGGCAGGGGAAAACGGCGCTCGTTTGGTCACCGAATTCGAAGTCGAGGACCTGCCCGCCAAGATCGCCTGCCGCATCCCGGTCGGCGACGGTTCTGACGGCACCTATAATGCCGACGACTGGATGGAGCCGAAGGAACAGCGCAAGGTCGATCCCTTCATCGTCTACGGCATGGCCGCCGCCGACATGGCGCTCGAGGATGCCGGCTGGCATCCGCAAACCGATGAGGATCAGATCGCGACCGGCGTGCTGATCGGCTCCGGCATAGGTGGGCTCGAAGGCATTGTCGAGGCCGGCTATACGCTGCGCGACAAGGGCCCCCGCCGCATTTCGCCCTTCTTCATCCCCGGCCGTCTGATCAATCTCGTTTCCGGCCAGGTATCCATCAAGCACAAGCTGCGTGGCCCGAATCATGCCGTCGTCACGGCCTGCTCGACCGGCGCTCATGCGATCGGCGACGCAGCCCGCCTCATTGCGCTCGGCGATGCCGACGTGATGGTCGCCGGTGGCGCGGAATCGCCGATCTGCCGCATCGCGCTCGCCGGCTTTGCCGCCTGCAAGGCGCTTTCGACGCAGCACAACGACGATCCGCAGAAGGCTTCGCGGCCCTATGACCGCGACCGCGACGGTTTCGTCATGGGCGAGGGCGCCGGCATCGTCGTGCTGGAAGAACTCGAGCATGCCAAGGCGCGCGGCGCCAAGATTTACGCGGAAGTGGTGGGCTACGGCCTCTCCGGCGACGCCTTCCACATCACCGCGCCGTCGGAAGATGGCGAGGGTGCCTATCGCTGCATGTCGATGGCGTTGAAGCGCGCCGGCCTGTCGCCCGCCGATATCGACTATATCAACGCCCATGGTACCTCCACCATGGCCGACACGATCGAGCTCGGCGCGGTCGAGCGTCTGGTCGGCAATGCCGCCTCGAAGATTTCCATGTCTTCCACTAAATCGGCCATCGKCCATCTTCTCGGCGCCGCCGGTGCCGTCGAGGCGATCTTCTCGGCGCTCGCGATCCGCGACAACGTCGCGCCGCCGACGCTGAACCTCGACAATCCGGATGTGGAGACAGCCATCGATCTCGTGCCGCACAAGGCGCGCAAGCGTGAGATCAACGTGGCGCTTTCGAACTCTTTCGGTTTCGGGGGCACCAACGCGTCCCTCGTGCTGCGTCGTTACGAAGCCTGATGCCGGTCGGGGCCGCAGCCCCCGCCGCTGTCATCCTTCGTACCTGTTTTTGCCGTATTGCTTGGTCAAACAGCGGGACTAAATGACTGAGTCTTGCTGTTCCGATAATTGGTGGGGGTGCGGGTGAGCGACACGAACCAAATGAGCGATGTGCCTTCCGGCAGCGACAGAGGTCCGATCATACCGAAATCGCCAAGCGAGGCCCTGAAACCGGAGCGGGTGCCCGCGCCGCCCAAGCGTTCGCGCAAGGCGCGCAGCCAGTTCGTCATCTTCCTGAATTTCGTCATGACGATGGTGGTGCTGGTCTGTGTCGCGGCCGTCGCCGGCTTCTACTACGTAATCTCGTCCTTCCAGGAGCCGGGTCCGCTGGAGGCGAACACGCATTTCACCGTCCGCGCCGGTGCTGGCCTCGCGGAAATCGCCAACAATCTCGAGCGCAACGGCATCGTCTCCGACGCCCGCATCTTCCGCTATGTCTCGGCGACCTATCTGCGCGACGGGCAGACGCTGAAGGCCGGCGAATACGAGGTAAAGGCCGGGGCCTCCATGAAGGACATCATGGAATTGCTGGAATCCGGCAAGTCCATTCTCTACTCCGTCGTGCTGCCGGAAGGCCTCACGGTGCGCCAGATGATGCTTCGCCTCAACGAGGATACGGTGCTGGAGGGCGATCTGCCCGCAGAGTTGCCGGACGAAGGTTTCCTGCGCCCCGATACCTACAAGTTCTCGCGCGGCACCAAACGGGCGGATATCATTCAGCAGATGCGTGTTTCCCAGCAGAAGCTGATCGATGAAATCTGGGAACGCCGCGATCCGGACCTTCCGATCAAGACGAAGGAGGAGTTCGTAACGCTCGCGTCGATCG
This sequence comes from Rhizobium sp. LCM 4573, assembly GCF_001854865.1. Lineage (GTDB taxonomy): Bacteria > Pseudomonadota > Alphaproteobacteria > Rhizobiales > Rhizobiaceae > Neorhizobium. Next base: position 73,384 of record NZ_MDDW01000028.1, read on the forward strand.
TCGAGAAGGAGACCGGCAAGGACGACGAGCGCGCCCGTGTCGCCTCCGTCTTCATCAATCGCCTGAAGAAGGGCATGCGCCTGCAATCCGACCCGACCATCGTCTACGGCATTTTCGGCGGCGACGGAAAGCCGTCCGACCGGCCGATCTACCGGTCGGACCTGCGCAAGGAAACGCCGTACAACACCTATCTCATCAAGGGGCTGCCGCCGACCGCGATCGCCAATCCCGGCCGCGCGGCCCTGGAGGCGGTCGCCAATCCCTGGAAGACCAACGACCTCTATTTCGTGGCTGACGGCACGGGCGGCCATGTCTTCGCCGCCACGCTCGACGAGCATAACGCCAATGTCCGGCGCTGGCGCCGGATCGAGGCGGAGCGTGCCACGAGCCCGGCGGATACCGAGGTCGTGGATGGCCAGCCCGATGGTGCCGAGGCCGAGAAGCCGGCCGCCGGCAACTGACCACGGCGCTGCCGATTACGATCCGGAGACGTAGATGACATTGCAGTCCATGACGGGTTTCGCCCGCAGCGAGGGAACGAGCGGGCGCTATCGCCTCGCCTGGGAACTGCGCTCCGTCAACGGCAAGGGGTTGGACCTGCGTCTTCGCCTGCCGTCAGGCTTGGAGCGGCTGGAGCCGGATATCCGCCGTCTGGTCTCGGAGCGGTTTTCCCGTGGCAATATCCAGGCCTCGCTGAACGTCGCGATGGCGGAGACCAGGGTGGAGGCCGTTCTCAACCGCGATGCTCTGGCCGCGGTGCTGGCGCTGCGCGAGGAGCTTGGCGAACTGGTCGATCAGTCGCCGTTGCGGCTGGATACGCTGCTCGCGATCAAGGGGCTCGTGGATATCCGCGAACCGGAGGATGACGAGGAAGCAACAACCGCTCGCGATACCGCCATTCTTGCCTGTCTGGAGGAGGCGATCGTATCGCTGCAGCAGATGCGCGAGCGGGAAGGGGCATCTCTTTCGGAAGTGCTGACCGGCCATATTTCCCGTATCGGTGAGCTTACGGCGGTGGTGGAGGCCGATCCCATGCGCTCTCCCGAGGAGATAACCAGGCGCCTTTCGCTTCAGATGGCGGCGCTGCTCCAGGATTCGCCCACGCTCGAGCGCGACCGGCTGCATGCCGAGGCCGCATTGCTCGCCACCAAGGCGGATGTGCGCGAGGAGATCGATCGTTTGAAGGCCCATATCGCGGCCGCAGGCGAGCTTCTGGAGAAGGGCGGACCGATCGGCCGCCGTCTCGATTTCCTTGCACAGGAATTTAACCGGGAAACGAATACGATCTGTTCGAAGTCCAATTCGGCTGCGGTGAGTGCCGCCGGCATCGAGTTGAAAGTCGTCATCGACCAGTTCCGCGAACAGGTCCAGAATTTGGAGTGAACCATGAGCCCGGCCCAAACGCCTCAGGGCAAGCCGTCCTCGCCCGTGAAGATTGCCCGGCGTGGGCTGATGCTGGTGCTTTCCTCGCCCTCCGGCGCGGGCAAGTCGACGATCGCGCGCAATCTGCTGGAGAAGGACCGCAGTCTCGAAATCTCCGTCAGCGTGACGACCCGCCAGCGGCGCCCTAGCGAGATCGCGGGCACGCATTACCATTTCATTTCCGTTTCGCAGTTCGAGCGCATGCGCGACAGCGGCGATTTGCTTGAATGGGCGGAAGTGCACGGCAATTTCTACGGCACCCCGAGAGAGCCCGTGGAAGCGGCAATGGCCGAAGGTCGCGACATGCTCTTCGACATCGACTGGCAGGGCGCGTTGCAGCTCCAGGAAAAGATGAAGGCGGATGTCGTCTCGATCTTCGTGCTGCCGCCGACTATGACCGAGCTGCAATCCCGGCTGCATCGCCGCGCGGAAGATTCCGAGGAGGTCATCCGCACGCGGCTTCTCAACTCTCGTGCCGAAATTGAGAGATGGCGCGAATACGACTATGTCATCGTCAACGACGATCTCGATGAAGCTTTCCGGAACGTTCACTGCATCGTCAACGCAGAACGCGTCCGCCGCGACCGCCGTCACGGTTTGTTCGATTTCGTCGAAGAACTGCTGACGGAAGAGCCGAAGCTTTGATCCGAAGGCTCCCTCGCCGTCGGTGACAGAGGCGGATGAACGCCGCAGGCGTGGCGCTCGGCGCCAGAACGCAAATCTTGAAGGAAGCATGCGTGGAAAATAGCCCGTCAACCTGGAAAGCGGCGGCATGGATGTTCACGTCCATCGCGCTCCTGCTGCTCATGGCCGTTTCCGGGCGGGCCATAACGCGGGAGGTTGACGTCTTCCAGGTCATGGAAATGCGCTCCGTGATCGCCTTCTTCATGCTGCTGCCGCTCGTCTACCGCGAGGGCGGCTTCAGGGCGATGAGAACGGGCATTCTGCCGGCCCATATAGGCCGCAACGTCGCCCACTATGTCGGGCAGTTCGCCTGGCTGATGGGGCTGACGCTCATTCCCATGGCGCAGGTCATCGCGATCGAGTTTACCGCACCCATCTGGGCGGCGATCATGGCGGCCATGTTCCTCGGCGAGCGGCTGACATGGCGCAAGGGTGTTTCGATTCTTTTCGGCCTTGTCGGCGTCGTGCTGATCGTCCGGCCGGGGACGGCACCCCTCAATCCCGGTCACCTCATCGTGCTCGGCGCCGCTTTCGTCTTCGCGATATCCTTCATCACCACGAAAGCCCTGACGCGCTCCGACAGCGCGACCAAAATCATATTCTGGATGCTCATCATCCAGTCGGTCATAGGGCTGATCCCGGCGTGGAAAGTGTGGGTCTGGCCCTCGGCGGCGATTTGGCCGTGGATATTCGTTATCGCGTTTTCAGGCACGTTTGCGCATTATTGCATGGCCAAAGCGCTATCCCATGCAGAAGCATCGGTGGTCATGCCGATGGATTATCTGCGCGTGCCGTTGTCGGCCCTGCTGGGCTATCTGCTCTATGCGGAGGCCATCGACAGTCTTACGGCGGTCGGCGCGGTGCTGATCCTGGCCGGCAATCTGTTCAACCTGCGCCGGCCGAACGCAAACCGGATTCAGGCCACGCCGACCTGATGACCTTCAGCCGGCGCCTGGCTTCAGGGTAGCAGTATGAGCGCGTGCAGCGCGCCGGTGCCGTGCAGATATTCCACCAGCTCGATCAACGGATAGAGCGCCAGAAACGGCAGGCAGTCGCGGAAGGTCGTGACGAGTGCCTTCACCGAGAATGTGACCTCGGCCGAACTCGCATAGAGTTCCCTGCGGGGAAAGATGAGCGGCGTCTGGCGCGCGTAATCCTCATAGGAATTGCCGAACTTCGCGTGCAGGAAAGCCGCTTCGCGCCGGGCCGTGTACCGGAAGACCAGCGAGGCGACGACGAGCAGGCCGAGTGTCGCAACCAGCGATCCGAACATGAGGCCGATGCCGGCAAGCCCGGTGATCGAAAAGAAGTAGAGCGGGTTGCGCGTCATCGAATAGGGACCGAGTGTCACCAGCTCGCTGTTCTTCTTCGAGCCGATATAGAGAATGCTCCACAGCCGGCCGAGCACGGCGACGAGCACCAGGGCAAGTCCGCAGGATTCGATGATTTCGTGCCAATAGCTGCCCTCCGGAATGCGCGGCTGGGTGAGCATGATGAGCGCTCCGAAGCCGATGGCGAGGAGCCAGAGCAGGATGATGCGCTTCTTCTGATTGAAGGGCCTGGGTGTTGGAATGGGAGCGGAAATGGGAGCCGGAATGGACATGGAACGATCCGTGGATGTGGGAACGTCCTATGGTTCATTCCGCATTGCGGCTAATTCGTGAGCAGGTTTGCGAGCCGCACGAATTCCTCGACTGAAAGTGTTTCCGCCCGCCTCTGCGGATCGATGTCCGCCCTGCTCAAGAGCGCCTCGCCGCCGAGGGGCTTCAGGCTCTGGCGCAGCATCTTGCGGCGCTGTCCGAAGGCAGCGTGCGTGACGCGCTCCAGCTTCGCGGCGTCGCAGGGCAGGGGTGCCTGCCGCGGCACGAGGTTCACGACCGTCGATACCACTTTCGGCGGCGGCGTGAAAGCCTGCGGGGRAACGTCGAAAACCATCCGCGCCTCGGTGCGCCAGCCAGCCAGCACGCCGAGGCGGCCGTAATGGTCGTCATCCTCGGATGCGACGATGCGCAGGCCGACCTCCTTCTGGAACATCAGCGTGAGGCTTTCCCAGAAAGGCGGCCAGCGGTCCGGCAGCAGCCAGTTGACCAGAAGCTGCGTGCCGACATTATAGGGCAGGTTGGCGATGATCTTCACTGGCCCTTCCGGCGCAAGCGCCGCGAAATCCGTCTTGAGCGCATCGCCTTCGATCACCTCCAGCCTTCCCGGATAGTGTTCGGCGATTTCCGCGAGCGCGGGAAGGCAACGGCTGTCCCTCTCGATCGCGATCATCTTCTTTGCGCCGAGCGAAAGGATGGCGCGCGTAAGCCCGCCTGGCCCGGGCCCGACCTCAAAGACGGTGACGCCTTCCAGCGGCCCGGCGCTGCGGGCGATCTTCTGAGTGAGGTTGAGGTCCAGGAGAAAGTTCTGGCCGAGCGCCTTGCGGGCGTCGAGCCCGTGGCGCTGGATCACGTCGCGCAGCGGCGGCAGTCCGTCCAGCGTCGCCATCACGCGGATACTTTCGAAGTGAGCGCGCCGGCAAGCTTGATCGCCTCGACCAGGCTCGTTTCGCGCGCAAGACCCCGGCCGGCTATGCCGAAAGCGGTTCCGTGATCGGGGGAGGTGCGGATGAGAGGCAGGCCGAGCGTCACGTTGACGGACGTGTCGAAGCCGAGCGCCTTGGCTGGGATCAGCGCCTGATCGTGATACATGCAGATCGCCACGTCGTAGCGCGCGCGGGCCTCGTCATGGAACATCGTGTCGGCCGGAAGCGGTCCGAAGGCGTCAATACCCTCGGCGCRCAATCTGGAAATGGCGGGATGGATGATCTCCCGGTCCTCGCGGCCGAGCGCTCCTTCTTCCCCCGCGTGGGGGTTGAGACCGGCAATCGCGAGACGCGACTTATCCATGCCGAAACGGCTCTTGAGATCGCGATGGGTAATCCGGCAGGTCTCCACAATGAGGTCTTCCGTCAGGGCGCCCGACACGTCCTTCAAGGGAATGTGGATCGTCACCGGGATGGCGCGCAGCTTCGGTCCGGCCAGCATCATGACTGGCCGCACCCTGGTGCTCGTCGCGCGTTCGGCGAGATCCGCCAGAAATTCCGTGTGCCCCGGAAAGCCGAAGCCGGCCTGGTAGAGGACGGACTTGGCGATCGGATTGGTCACCGTACCTCCGACGGTGCCGTCGAGACTGAGGGCGACGGCGGTTTCGATCGCGCTGATCGTGCCCTTGGCGGTCGCGGCATGCGGCTCGCCCGGCGTCACATCCGCACCGGCGGAAACGGGAAGCACCGGAAGCGCAGCGGAGAAAACGGATGGGGCCGATTGCGGATCGGCTTCACGGATGGGGATGTCGAGCCCAAGCAGTTTGGCGCGTGCGGCAAGTACGGCCGGATCGCCGATATAGAGGAAGGGCGGCAGGCCGCTACGTTGCCTTGATGCCCAGGCTGCGAGCGTGATGTCGGGGCCGATGCCGGCGGGATCGCCCTGGGTCAGCGCAAGCGGACGATCTGTGGATGGCATGTCGGTTCCGAACGGTCAGCGGATATCGATTTGCGCCTTGCTGCGCAGATCGTCGAGATACTTCTTCTCGTTGGCATTGCCTTCGCCGCGTTCCTGCTTGCCGATATCCTCGGCGCGGAAGACCATTTCGGCGGCAAGGTCGTCGGAGACCTGGCGCTGGTTGCAGATCGCGAGGAACTCGACGCCGCGCTCGGTGATGCGAGTGCCGGTCGTATTGCCCGATGCCTTCTCGATCAGCGGTTTCCAGTCTTCCGGAAGCTCCGGCGCCATCACCCGGCCGAGGTTGCGGACCGATACGTCACGCATGGTGGCGGCGAACTGCTTCGACTGCTCGCAGCCTGGGAACTTCGAGCGCGATGCCTCGGCTTCCGCCTTGCGCTTGTTGATGATGGCGTTGCGCTTGGATTCCGGCACGACGAAGATGATCTGCTGCAGGAAATATTCCGTCGTCACCGGCTTCTGCTTGTTTTCCATCATCCGCGTGACGAGTTCCTGGGAAGACATGCGCCCGCGGTTGCCGCCGTAACGGGCGTTCACAAGGCGCGGCCAGCTCATCTGCACGGCGATATAGGCCTTGAAGTGGTCGGCGCCGACGCCGGCCTGGCCGAGAATCTGGGTAAGCTGCTGCGGCGTCATCTTGTTGCTGGCGGCAAAGCGGGCGAAGGCCTTGTCGACATCCTCGGTGCTGACCGACATCCTGACGCGCGCAATCTCCTGTCGCTTCATGGTCTCTTCGATGAGCTGCTCGCGGGCCGTCTTGGTATCGGCCTTCTGGCGCTGCAGGCGCAGGAAGGCGGCACGCTTGGCGACGTCGCTGCTCGTGATCGGCGTCTTGTTGACGACGGCGACGATCTCGCTTGCCGCCTGGGCCGTAGAAGAGACCGGCTCGATTGCCACCGAAGCGGCAAGTATCGCCAGTGCGAAGGCCAATTTGCGCGTCGCGGTCATTGCAAACATGATACAGTTCCCTTTTCCCGCCCCGATCTGCCTTTACCGGACAGGGCTCGAAACCTCTTACTATTCTTGGTCCGCTTGCACAATTCTTGCGGCGAAACAATGACGGGAGGCCGGCCCCGCGACCATTAGTTGAGGTCGCTGGAGCCGATATTGACATCTCCGAGCGTGCGGAAGCTCAGACGCGCACTGATCGACCAGTCATTGGCCTGGGTGCTGGCCGGCTTGTCTTCATAGGCGATCGAGAAGATCGTGCACTCGTCGAGATAGCTGAAGCCGATACCGCGACGCACCACCTTTTCTTCCACCAGATCCCAGGTGGCTGCGCCCATGACCGACCAGTTTTCGTTGATCCGGAAGGAGGTCCTGGATCTCAGGAGCTCGGTGTCGTCCGACGAGCCGTATTCGGGCTGCGCGGCGATCTGGGTATAGATCAGCTCTCCGCTGAAGCGCGGCGTCGAATAGGAGACCGCGGTGTCGGCGCGCTCAAGGTCGAAATTCCTCTCGTCGAAGCGGCCGCTGGCGGAAATCGTGAAGCCCTGCGGCAGATCGATCGCGGCATAGGCCACGTAGTCGGAGCTGTCCGTCTCGAGGCCCGAATTCGCGCCGACATTGACGAGGTCGTCCGTGGCGAAGGAATTCTGGCCGGCGAGATGGAAGCTCTGGCCGATGATGCTGCGAAGTCCGACGCCGTTGTCGAAGGAGCCGTTGTAGCGCAGCCCCACATTGGCGCGCGTGCCGCCTTCGATCCGGTCGAAGCCCGAGAACTTGTCGCGGTCGAACAGGTTGGTCGCATCGAACACGAAGCTCTGGGCGTCCTCGTTCGGCAGGCCGCCTGCGAGCGGCTCGTCCGGGCGCACGAATATCTGGGCGATCGGCTCGATGACATGGCTGCTGCCTTCCGCGGTCAGCAGCACGGGGTAGCGTGCCTCCAGACCCGCGGTCACCATGTAGCGGCTGGATGCGCCGTCTTCGAGGTCGCCGGCATAAGAGCCCGCCGAGGACGACGTGTTGCGCGCTAGGTCGCCGCGCGCGGCGAGCAGGGGGGTAAGAAGCAGGCCCTGCGGCGTGGTGAAGGTGCGCTTCCACTCCGCTTCCGCCGTCAGGCGCGTATAGCTGCCTTCCAGCCCGCGGAAGCGATCGGATAGGCCCTCGCTATAGAAGTCATCCTCGCGCCGGGAGAGATTGGTGAAGTTCGTGGTGAACGAGAGTTCCCCACCGGCCACCGGTTCTGGAGCGATGTAGTGGTAATCGAGCGACGGGTAGACGATCGCCTGCTGTCTTTCGAGGCGCTCGTCGTCAGCGTCATCCTGTACGTCGAAATAATAGCTGCGCAGGTCGAAATAGTTCCGCTCGCCGAGCCCGGTCAGGTAGATCTCGTTCCTGAAGGTGCTGTCGTCATAGCCCTGCAGGTCGTAGGTCCGCGAGAAGTTGTTGTCGTTCTGGATCRTCACGTTCCAGCCGAAGCTCCAGCGCGGGTTGATCTGGAAATGCGCCTTGGATGCGGCCATCAGACGCGTATCGGCGTTGGCATCGGCGGTTCCGGCGTTGAAGGCGCCCGGGTCGCGCTGGTTGATGCCGGCGAAGCGGAAGGTGTGCTCGCCGGTTTCGAAGCGGTTGCGGACTTCGGCTTCCATCAGCAGCCCCTGCCCGGTGTAGAAGGTGGGGCTGATCGTGGCGTCCATGTGCGGAGAAAACACATGGTAATAGGGCACGGTCAGGCCGAAGCCCAGGTTGTCGCCCATGCTCATGCGCGGAAAGAGAAAGCCGGACTTCCGCTCGACAGTGTGATCGGGAACCTCGATGAAGGGCAGGTAGCCGATCGGCATTCCGAACAGCTCGAACTGCGCTTTTTCCAGGCGCACGGTATGGGTCTGGCCGTTCTGCACGACGCGCTGCGCCTTCACCTGCCATAGCGGAGCCTTGCCCGGCTTTTGGGCGCAGGGAAGGCAGGCAGTATAGACGCCGTTGTTGAGCACCATGAGATCGCCGGGCTGACGCTCGGCACTTTCGGCGATAAGTCGTGTGTTGTCGGTGGTTTCCACGCGCAGTGCGTTCAGGAAGCCCTGGCCGAAGTCGTCCGTGACATCCAGCTCATCGGCATAGATGCGGTTCCCGTCGGGAGCGACGAGTTCGATATTGCCGCGAGCCATGACGCGGCCCGTCTGCTGATTGTATTCCACCTGCTGGGCGACCATCCGGTAGCCGCCGTAATGGATCTGCACGCCGCCCGCCGCGGTCACGCGCTGGGCGTCTTGATTATAGACGAGTTCGTTCGCCCGCAGCAGCAGCTTGGCATCGCTGGAAACCTGAGGCGCCAGTGCCTGCTCCTGAGCTTCGGCGGTCGTCGTGAGGGTGAACGCGAACGCAGCCACGCCTGTGAGCAGCGCAGCGGTAAGCCGTCTGATATTCCCGCGGTCGTTTACCGCCACTAGCCATCCTCCTGATGAAGCAGAATCGTAGCTCCCAACGCTGTCRCGACGATGACTGGAATCCAGACCGCCACGAAAGGAGGAATCGCCCCGCTGCTTCCGAATGCTCTTACGAGCACGGTTACGACATAAAGCACGAAGCCGGAAAGGATTCCACCCAGAATCACTGAACGCGATTGGGCGAACCGGCTGAATTTTAACGATACTGTGGCCGCGATGAGGGTCATGGCCACGAGCAGAAGCGGCATCGAAAGCAGAGAGTGGAATTGCGTCTCTAGCGGCTTGGTTGAAATGCCGAAGGAGCGGCCCGCCTCGATTTTTCTCGAAAGATCAAAAAATGCAACGGCTTCGGGACGCGACAGGGTTTCCTRCAGAAACTCCTGTTTCAAGTTGGTGCGGACCTGTGCGCTCTCGCGACGTGTCGGGATTTCGCCCGGCCTGTTTTCCAACACGTCGTTAAGCTGCCAGTAACCATTTTCCAACTTTGCGGACCTGGCATCCTGCCGCAAGGTCACACGGCCGTCCTTGTCGAACTGGAAGAGGACGACGTCGATGAGCTCTGTTCCGTTGCCGAGATAGCTCTTCGCGCCGATGATCGTGTCCTGGTCGCCATCGATCTGGCGAATCCACGGAAGGAAGTTCGATGTGCGCGATTTTCCTCCGCTTTCCCGCCAATTGGCTTCCAGCGACAGCGATTCGCGCTCGCCCCAGGCCGACAGCGGGCTGAGGACGAATATCGAGAATAGGCCGATCAGGAAGGCGCCCGCCACGAAGGGGGTGATGAACTGCCAGACGGATATTCCGGCGGCGCGCGTGACGACGAGTTCGTAGCGCCGGTTCAGCGCGATCAGAACCGTCATGCCGATGAACAGGGTGAGCGTCGGGATCGTCTGCTGCAGAATCAGCGGCAGCCGCATGGCCGTCAGGCCGAGCGCGCCGGGAACGGTATAGCCTGGAAGGCTCCCCATGCGCCTGCTGGTCTCGCTGAAATCCGCAAGGAAGATGATGGCCGCCACACCGAGGAAGAACCAGACGGCGGTGATGATGTAGCGGCGAAAGAAATAGCGGCCGAGCGTATTGAACGGAAAGGTCATGCCGCCCCTCCGCTCGCTGGGCCGGAGGATTCGAAGCGGCTTTGCGCCTTGCGGACCAGATTGTTCACCACGCGTGAAACCGGCTTCGGCAGCACGATTCGGCGGTGGGTCGCCAGAAGATAGGTAAAGCCAAGCCCGCTCACGATCGGGATGAGATACATCAGCGGAATGTAGATTTCGTCCTGGCGCACCGCGTTCTTCGCGGAGAAGCCGATCCAGCGAAGCGCGAAGGCCAGGATGAGAGCGGTCACCATCGGATGAAGCCGCCGCTCCCGGTGAGAGCGGGAATCACCCGCCACCGCCAGCGCGATCAGCGCGAAGACGAAGGGGAAGGTCCATTCCGTCAGGCGGGCATGCAGTTCCGAGCGGTAATTGCCCGGCGATCTCTGGACATTGGGGTCCGACTGGTCCGGGTTCCAGAGGAAGGCGAGCGAGCGATCTCCGGCATTGAAGGTCATCTCGCCGCTCGACTGCGACATGGCCGACAGATCGAATGCATAGGAGGCGAATTTGATGATGGAGACGCGGCCGTCAGGCGTCTTGCGGTGCACCTCTCCATCGCGCATCGTCAGCGAAGCGCCGCCTTCGTCGATCAGTCCCTCGCGCGCGTAATAGATGAGGTCGAAGTTAGGATCGCGGTAATCGACGACGAAGAGCCCCTTCAGGACCCGGCCCGAATGGCGCTCCGATATCTCGACGTAAAGACCCTCCTCGATGCTGCGAAAGGTCTTTTCCTCGATGACGGAGGAGAAGAGGTCGGCATAGGCGGCCGCGACCATCTGGCGGGCGGCAACCCGCGACGGGGGTTCCACGAAATTGGCGACCAGGAAGGAGAAGACGCTCAGCACGAAGGCGAGCACAAGAACCGGGCGATAGATGATGCCGCGCGAGGCGCCTGCAGCATCGATGACCGGCAGCTCCGAATCATTGTTCATCGCCGTGAGCGTCTGGGTGATACCGATCACCAGCGCAAACGGCAGCACGACGGGAATGATCGTCGGCAGGATGAAGGTGGCGAGCTGAATGAACGAGCCCATGGACTGGCCGGTATCGGTCACAAGATTGATGCGCCCGAGCACCTGAATCGTCCAAATGATGGTGAGCACCGGAAGCAGCGCTACCAGGAACATCTGGAATATCCGACGCAATATGTAGAGTTCGAGCAGCTTCATTACGGCCAAAGTGACATCGTCCAATCTGCCCGTATCGGCAGGTCGCGCTTATCTAAGCGATAAGCTGCGGGTTGGCGACACTCCCCGCCTCACAAAATTGTTTTTGGAATTCTTTTTTGGATGTCTGTGTCATTTCGCAGCGATGCGGAAGGATGCGTCGGCGCTTGCCTTCCGGCCGGAAACCGCCATGATCGCAAGTTCCATCTTGCAAGTCCTCCTGGAGACGCATGCCCRTGAAATATGACATATCCTTCGCGAATTCGGCTCGCATCGATGCCGGCCTCGCCATCCTCCTCAAGCTTTCAGGCCAGAACCTGCCCGCCGGAGCGGCGGACGCTGACCCCGCCGGCGTGATCGCGAAGGCAGCCGAGATCGCGAAATTCTCGGCCAAGGCGATGACTTCGCTAGACATTCTCGCGCCGCAGGGATCGCCCGCCGACAGGATCGTGGTGATCGGGCTTGGGAAGGCGGAATCTTTGACTGGCCATGATTGGCTGAGGGCGGGCGGCACCGTCGCCGCGGCGATCAAATCGGTACCAAAGGTAACGGTTTTCGTGGACGCGCCGGGAATCGATGTCGGGGGAGAGCAGGCCGCGAACCTCGCGCTTGGGATACTGCTCAGGGGCTATAGCTTCGACCGCTACAAGACCAAAAAGGGTGACGATGCGGAGAAGGACCCGAAATCGGTCAAGGTCACGATCGTCACCGCCAGCCACGCCGCCGCGAAAAAGGCGTTTGCGGCCGCCGATGCGGTTGCCGGCGGGGTCGTGCTTGCGCGCGACCTCGTGAACCTTCCACCGAACGCGCTCGGTCCCGTCGAATTCGCGGATAAGGCAAAGGATCTGGAAAAGCTCGGCGTCGAGGTGGAGATCCTCACCGAGAAGGAAATGAAAAAGCTCGGCATGGGCGCGCTGCTCGGCGTGGCCCAGGGTTCGGCCCGGCCGCCGAGGCTCGCGGTCATGCAATGGAAGGGCGGCAAGGAGAAGGACGCGCCGATCGCCTTCGTCGGTAAGGGCGTGGTCTTCGATACGGGCGGCATCTCCATCAAGCCGGCGGCCAGCATGGAAGAGATGAAGGGTGATATGGGTGGTGCGGCCGCCGTGATCGGCCTCATTCACACGCTCGCCACTCGCAAGGCGAAGGTCAATGCCGTCGGCATTCTCGGCCTTGTGGAAAACATGCCGGACGGCAATGCGCAGCGTCCCGGCGATATCGTCACCTCCATGTCTGGGCAGACGATCGAGATCATCAATACCGATGCGGAAGGGCGGCTCGTCCTTGCCGATGCGCTCTGGTACTGCAACACCCGCTTCAAGCCACGTATCATGATCGACCTGGCGACGCTGACCGGGGCCATCATGGTGGCGCTCGGCAACCTGCATGCCGGCCTCTTCTCCAATAACGACGAACTGGCCGGCCGGCTGTCCGCCGCAGGCGAAGCGAGCGGAGAGCGTCTGTGGCGCATGCCGCTCGGCAAGGATTACGACAAGCTCATCGATTCCAAGTTCGCCGATATGAAGAATACGGGCGGGCGTAACGGCGGCTCGATCACCGCCGCGCAATTCCTCAAGCGCTTCGTCGGCGAGACGCCCTGGGCGCATCTGGATATCGCCGGCACGGCGATGAACTCTCCGGCCAACGAGATCAACCAGTCCTGGGGCTCCGGATTCGGCGTGCGCCTGCTGGACGAACTGGTGCGCGCGAACTACGAGAGCTGATGACTGAGGTTCTCTTCTATCATCTGACCGAGTCCAAGCTCGAAGACGCGCTGCCGGCCCTGCTCGAAAAGAGTGTCGAGCGAGGCTGGCGCGTCGTCGTCCAGACGAGTGAACCGCCCAGGCGGGATTTCCTCGATGCCCATCTGTGGACCTATCGGGAGGACAGTTTCCTGCCGCATGGTTCCGATGCCGGAGTGATGGCCGAAGCCCAGCCGATCCTTCTTACCGCTGGTTCCGACAATCCCAACGGGGCCAAGGTTCGTTTTCTGGTCGATGGCGCCGAGCCGCCGCCGGTCTCGGACTATGAGCGCGTCGTGTTCATGTTCGATGGATACGATCCCGTGCAGCTCGAAAATGCCCGTGCTCAATGGAAGAGGCTGAAAGGCGAGGGGCATGCGCTCACCTATTGGCAGCAATCGGAAGACGGGCGCTGGGTGAAGAAGGCCTGACTTTCAAGTCAGGTCCGTTCGGGCAAAATCCTCGCCGACATAGAGTATTCCGGTGCCGGCCGCTTTAGCGCCGGCATAGCTGAAGCAATCGCCGAAGTTCAGTTTTGCCGGATGCCGGCCCGTAGCGGTCAAAGGCATCGATCGCGGTCATCGCCGTTTCACGCGTCGCTGGAAGGACCTCAGCTTTCAATTCGGCGAGAAATGCCTCGAGGAGTGCGGTGGCTTCGCGGACTTCGATCTGACGCTTGCCGGCAAGAACTGTCGTGGCTTCGAAAATGACCGAAGGCGATACGTAGAAGCGGGTATTTGCCGATGCCAGGGCGTCGGCGATTCTCCGATATTCCGGACCGATGATGAAGTATTCGACGATGGCGGATGTCTCGAGAAACATCAGCTTTCCCACATTTCGTCGAGAAAGGCTTTCTCGTCGAAATCAGGATTGGACTTGCCCATCGACTGGTATCTGTCGCGGATGGCTTGCAGCCGCTCCGCAAGCGGCGGTTTTTCAGACGTGATCCCCGCTTCCTCGGGTGCTTCCACCACCTTCTCCAGGGCCTGTCTTATGGCATCGGTCTTGGTCGGCGCGTTGAGGATCTTGCGCGCCTGTTCGGCAAGCTGGTTGACGCGTTCGTCGCGGGCGTAAAGGGGCATGGTGCACCTCGTGAATATACATTTGAAGATAGTGTATATTCACGGGTGCAACAAGGCGTCAGCCGGCCATGATCGTCTGGCGAAGGAAGCTGGCGCCCATGGCCCATCGCTCCGCCATTTCGGTCGTGTCGCCGGCGCCGCCATGGCCGCCGGAGCCGTATTCGCGGAAGAACGGTTGATGACCGGCATCGATCAGCCGCTTGGCGAAGCGGCGGGCATGCGAGGGATGCACGCGGTCGTCATTGGTCGAGCTTTCGATGTAGACCGGAGGGTAGGTGACCTCGCTTGCCGGCTTTACCTGATGCAGCGGTGAATAGGTGAGCATGTAGTCGAGCTCGTCGGCCACTTCGGGATTGCCGTATTCGTCCATCCAGGCCTTGCCGGCTGGGAAGAGATGGAAGCGTGACATGTCGATCACCGGCACGCCGATCCATACCGCGCCGAAATCCTTCGGGTAGCGCGTCAGCATCACCGAGGTGAGCAGGCCGCCATTGCTGCCGCCGTTGCAGGCGATGCGCGACGGCTTGGTATAGCCGCGTTTGACGAGATCGCGGGCGACCGCCACGAAATCCTCGAAGGCCTTGTGGCGGCCTTTGCCCTTGGCGGTCTTGTGCCAGTCGGGCCCAAGCTCGCCGCCGCCGCGTATATAGGCCTGCACGAAGGCGCCGCCTTGCCCGAGCCAAAGGCCATACGCGCCGGAATAGACGGGCGACAAAGGCACCGCGAAGCCGCCATAGCCGTACATCAGCACCGGCAGCTCGCCCTTGGTCCAGCTTTTCGGGAAAACGATGTGATAGGGCACCTTCGTGCCGTCTTCCGAAATTGCTTCGAAAAGCTCTGACCGCATGCCTTCGGCATCGAAATAGGCAGGCGATGAGCCGGTCGGAACGAGTTCTGGCCGGGCGCTGTGGTCAGTCAGGTCGAGTCGGTAGGTGGTGGAGGGAAGGAGAAAACCCTGACCAACGACGGTCAGGATTTCTTCGCCGAGCGTCAGGTCCGCATCGAGCAGGCGGAAGCTCACGGTTTGCAGTCCGGCTGGCAGAGGCAGTTCTTGCGGCGCCGCATCCGGCTTCTTCAGGTCGAGAAGGAAGAATTTCGGAACCATGCGGTCGCTGACGACGAACACGGCCCAGGTCTTGAGCAGGGAAAATTGCGAGACCGATTGACCGCCCTTCGGCGTGAACAGCACGCGTGACTTGCCGAGCGGTTCGGAGCCGAAGGGCGTGAAATCCTGCAGGATCAGGCTGCCGACCGGATGACGTTCGTCGGTCTTCGCCCGCCAGAGCAGATGCGTATGGTTGAGGTCGGTATCAGCCTCGGTGGGCAGGTCGAGACGATGAATATTGCCGCCGGCATCCCTCACATGGAGGCTGCTCTTGCCGATCTCGTGGCCGATCGTGAAGACCTCGATCTTGCGTTCGTCCGGCTTTCCGCCCCAGAACAGCGGATCGATGATGCCGGCCTCGCCATAGACATCGTCCTTGCCTGCCTCGAACAGGATCGGAGCGTCCTGTGGCCTGACGCCGCGCTTGAGGGCGCGGCCGACGCGCGGCCAGCCGGAACGGGTTGCGGAAAATTCGTCCACAGAGCCGAAATAGGCGATCTCGTCCGGGCCGATCCAGGCGGCATGCGCCCGCGCGGGCGGCGTGTCGAAGCCGCCGTCGACGATCGTCTTCGTTTCCGTATCGAATTCCACGAGCCGCAACTGGTCGGAACCGCCCTCGGAGAGGATGAGCAGCACGCGCGTCGGTTCATAGGGGGAGGTGATCGCGCCGGAATAGATCCAGCGTTTGCCTTCCTGCTTGCAGAAGGCATCGACATCGAAGACGGTTTCCCAGGCAGCTTCCGGGCGCGGCTCCTGATCGGCCGGCAGGCGGCGCCAGATGCCGAGCGGGTTGCTCTTCGAGCGATGGAAATCGAACAGCCAGCGGCCGCGCCGCGTCGGCACGATCAGGCGATCCTCGCGCTCGATCATCGCCTTCAGGGCATTGCGGTCCTTCTCGAATTCCGGCGTCCTGAACCCGCGGTCGGAATGTTCGTTGCGCTCGGCAACGAAGGCGATCGTCTTCGGGTCGTCGTCGGTTTCGAGAAAAAGATCCATGGGCCGGCCTCCGTTGCGGGAAGCTGTTACCTATGCACGAGAGGAGGAACTGACAACCGGCTTCGAGCGCAAATACTCTCGCCGCCATGCTCGTCCTCGGGTTTAACCCGAGGACGTCCCAAGCATCTGCAACCGAGTGGTTAGATCCCGGCACGAGGCCGAGGATGACGCTATCCCGCCATGGCCTCTTCGTACTCGGCGGAAAGCATTAGCCACTCCTCCTCCGCGGCGGAGAGCCTTGCCGCCGCTTCGCCGCGTTCCTTGGCCTTCGCCGCAGCCTGCGCGGGCGCTTTTTCGTAAAGCGCGGGGTCGGCGAGCTCCTTGTCGAGCGCTTGAATCTGCTTCTCAAGCTTTGCCGTCAGAGACTCGATTTCGTTGATCTTTTTCTTCAGCGGCGCGAGAGAGGCCCGCTTTTCCGCATTCGCCTTGCGCTGGTCGGCCTTGGAGGAGGCGTCTTCGATCAGCTCAGTTTTTTCTTCTTTTTTTTTACCCGCGGAGACGACGAGGTTGCGATACTCCTCCAGATCGCCGTCGAAATTCGAAACCGTGCCGTTGTTGACCAGCCAGAGACGATCGACCGTCGCCTCGATGAGATGGCGGTCGTGCGAAATGAGGATGACGGCGCCGTCATAGTCGTTGAGCGCTTCGATGAGAGCCCGGCGGCTGTCAATATCCAGATGGTTGGTCGGTTCGTCGAGGATGAGGAGGTTCGGCGCGTGGAAAGCGGCAAGGCCCATCAGCAGGCGGGCCTTCTCGCCGCCGGAGAGATCCTTGGCGGCCGTCGACATCTTTTCCGTCGAAAGCCCCATCTGCGCCACGCGGGCGCGGACCTTGGCCTCGGGTGCGGCGGGCATCAGGCGGCGCACATGTTCGACCGGCGAGTCGTTGGGAACCAGATCGTCCAGCTGGTGCTGGGCGAAAAAGCCGATCTTCAGGCTCGGTGCGAGTTTGATGTCGCCGCCCTCTGGCGAAAGCCGGCCGGAGATGAATTTCGCGAAGGTCGATTTGCCGTTGCCGTTGGAGCCGAGCAGCGCGATGCGGTCGTCATTGTCGATACGAAGGCTGATATTCTTGAGGATCGGCTTGCCGGGTTCGTAACCGACGGCGCCGCCCTGGATCGCCACGATCGGCGATGCGGGCTGCTTTTCCGGCTCCGGAAAGACGATCGGCTGAACGTGGTCTTCGATAACCGCCGCCACAGTGCCCATGCGTTCGAGCGCCTTGACGCGGCTCTGCGCCTGGCGCGCCTTGGAAGCCTTTGCCTTGAAACGGTCGATGAAGCTCTGCAGATGTTTTCGCGCGGCTTCGTTCTTGGCCTTGGCCTTCGTCTGCAATTCGTCGGCTTCCGCTTTCTGCCGTTCGAACTGGTCGTAGCCGCCGCGATAGAAGGTGAGCTTCTTCTGGTCGAGATGGACGATCGAATTGACCGCATTGTTCAGGAGATCGCGGTCATGGCTGATGATGATGACCGTGTGCGGATAGCGCCGCACATAATCTTCCAGCCAGAGCGTGCCTTCGAGGTCGAGATAGTTCGTCGGCTCGTCGAGTAGGAGGAGATCCGGCTCGGCGAAGAGCACCGACGCCAGCGCGACGCGCATGCGCCAGCCGCCCGAAAACGACGAGGCCGGACGCTGTTGGGCCGCCTGGTCGAAACCAAGGCCGGCGAGAATGCTTGCGGCCCGTGCCTCCGCCGAATGCGCGTCGATGTCCACCAGGCGCATCTGGATTTCCGCAATCCGATGCGGATCGGTCGCGGTTTCGGCTTCGGCAAGAAGGGCTGCGCGCTCCTTGTCGGCTGAAAGTACGATCTCGATCAGCGGCTCTTCCGTGCCCGGCGCCTCCTGCGCCACCTGGCCGATGCGGGCGTTCTTCGGAATGGAAACCGAACCGGTTTCCGCCGTCAGGTCGCCGGTGATGACCCGGAAAAGCGTCGATTTGCCGGCGCCATTGCGTCCCACGAGCCCTGCCTTCGTGCCCGCCGGAAGCGTCACGCTCGCATTGTCGAGGAGGAGGCGCCCGGCGATGCGGGCCGAAAGGTCGGTAATGGTGATCATGGCGGGCGTTTTGGCGGAAGTTTACTGCCAAGGCAAGATGGGCGCGCCGCTCAAGCGCTCTTCGGTTTTTTCGCAGGGCGAGCGGCTTGCTTTTCCATGTTCAGCGCCACGGCGGCGTGAACAAGCGCCTTGAATGCCTTTTCGTCGACCCGGTCGCCCTCGTGGAAGTCTATGGCGCGTCGCGTATTGCCTTCGAGGCTGGAGTTGAAGAGGCCGGAAGGGTCCGCCAGCGAAGCGCCCTGGGCAAAGGTCAGCTTCACCTTGTCCTTGTAGGTCTCGCCGGTGCAGATGATCCCGTCATGCTCCCATACGGGAACGCCGAGCATGTTCGACGGCTTCCTCCATTTCACCTCCTCGGTCACGTCCGGATCGGCTTGCCTGATGAGCTTTCGGAGCTGTGCAAGCATTTCGCCGCGCCAGTCGCCCATATCCCGGATTCTCGCATCGATCAGGTGGGAAGGAGAAACCGCTGTTTCCTCCCCGGCGCCGCTCTTGCTCGTCGTCATTATGACTCCTCCTCGGTCATGGGTGGTGCGTTCACATTTTTTCGCCGGGCAATTGGCTCGCCTGCTTCACCCAGTCGGTAAACTGAGCTTCGTCGAACTTGCCCTCATGGATGTCGAGATAGCGCACGTCCGGGTATTTGGATGTGCCGGTCGGGGTTGGGTTTAGGGAAGCGCCGCGGAAAAAGGTCACCTTCACGTATTTGGTGAAGCAATGAAGGCTGAGGAACCAGAGATCGTCTTCCATGCCGTAGAAGGGCGAGTTCCATTTGACCGCCTTGCGCACGCCGGGAACTGCGCGCACGATGATCTCGTCGATCCGGCGCCCGAGATCGCTTTTCCAGCCCGGCATGGCCGCGATATAGGCCTGAATGGGTCCATCGCCATAGCCCTTTGGAATCTGAGGATTGCCGCCTGAAAGAAGGACCGGTTTCTCGGTCTTCGCCGGATTTGCGGATGTCTTTTCGGCCATCGCCTTGCCCCTCCCGGATAGATTGGTCGCCAAGATACCCGACAAGGGGAGGCGAACTCAATCCGGTCCGGAATCCGATAGTATCCATGAAATTTCCTGATTGGATTTCCGGTCTTGTTTGTTTTCAATATCTCCCGACGATCTCGAAAGGAGCCCGCTCATGACCCGTATCCTTTATACCCTTTGCGGCCGGGACGAGAGCCGTCCCTTCTCGCCCCATTGCTGGAAGGTGGTGCTGGCCCTGGCGCACAAGGGCCTGGAATTCATCGAAAAACCGACGCCCTTTACCGAGATTCCCAAGCTCGAGGATGGCTTCTCGAAAACGGTCCCGATTCTCCGCGACGGCAATCTCCTGATCCGCGACAGCTTCGATATCGCGCTTTATCTGGAAGACACCTATCCCGACCGTCCCACGCTGTTCGGCGGCGAGGGCGGCAAGGCGCTGTCCCGCTTCGTGGAGCGTTTTTCCCAGACCATCATCCATCCGGCCATCGTCAATATCGCCGTTGCGGACATCCACGATATGCTGGACGATGACGACCGAGCCTATTTCCGCAAGACCCGCGAGGCGGCGCTTGGGCGGACGCTGGAGGAGATCAGGTCGGGACGGGAGGCGAGCATTGCGGCTTTCGCTCCCAAGCTCGATCCGGTGCGGCAAACCTTGAGATATCAAGGCTTCCTCGGCGGGGATGGGCCGCTCTTTGCCGATTACATTCTCTTCGGCGCGCTGCAGTGGATGCGGATCACCACCGGCGGAGAAATTCTCGCCGAAAGCGATCCCGTCGGCCAGTGGTTCGAGCGCTGCCTCGACCTCTACGAAGGCCTGGGACGTCGTGTGACGGCTGCGTGAAATTGCCGAAACCCCCTTGTTTCCGGCGAAAGGGGCGGGTAAACACCGCCCACTTTCTCTGGAAAACAAGGATTGACCCATGGCGATTGAACGCACGTTTTCGATGATCAAGCCGGATGCCACCAAGCGCAACCTGACCGGCGCCATCACCAAGGTATTCGAGGACAACGGCCTGCGGGTCATCGCCTCCAAGCGCGTCTGGATGAGCAAGCGCGAAGCCGAAGGCTTCTACGCCGTTCACAAGGAGCGTCCCTTCTTCGGTGAACTCGTCGAAGGCATGACCTCCGGCCCGACGGTCGTGCAGGTTCTGGAAGGCGAGAACGCCATCCTCAAGAACCGCGAGATCATGGGCGCCACCAACCCGGCGCAGGCCGCCGAAGGCACCATCCGCAAGACCTTCGCCCTCTCGATCGGCGAAAACTCGGTTCACGGTTCGGATGCTCCGGAAACCGCTGCCCAGGAAATCAAGTACTGGTTCTCCGACACCGAGATCGTCGGCTGATAGCCTCTGTTGAGGAACAGTTGGAAGCCGGGCAAAAGCCCGGCTTTTTCATTTGGGGCAATCCCCGCTCGGCGCATAATCGGCGGTGCCGTCTGCCTTGAAGACGTCCGGGTTCGGCGTATAGAGCGGCCCTACGACCAGCGGTTTGGCGGGCAATACCGTCTGATCGACATCGGAGGTCACGCTGGTCTCGATCGTCTGGATTGTCTGCTCATCCGGTCCGAGCAGCCTGATCGTCACCCTGTAGGGCCGGTCCTTCTTCACGCATTGCAGTTTCGGGCTGGTCAGCACGATCTTGTTCATGGCGGGGAAGAACCTCTCTCGCGCGACAAGCGGCTCGCCGCCCATCGGATTTTCGAATTGGGCTTCCGCATGACCGCCTTCGGGCAGGGGAGCCGTCGTCCTGAGCGTAATCAGGTAGGTCGCGGTTGCGACGCGATAGTTGAAGACGAACATCCGGCCGGAAAGCTCTGCCAGTTTCTCGTCGGCCTCGCGCTGGCAGGAGACGAGCGCGATCATCGCGAAACCGAGCACGAAAAGCCGGCCCATCATGGTCCGGCCTCCTTTTTCCTTCGATGGTAGTGGCGGCTCGCCTTCGCGCGATTGCCGCAGACCGCCATGTCGCACCAGGCGCGGCTGCGGTTGCGGCTCCGGTCGATGAACAGCCATCCGCAATTGCCGCAGATCTTCAGGCGCTCGACTTCGCCGTCCGCGAGCAGCCGAAGGGCGGAACGGGCGGTGGCGGCTTCGAGCGTCGTCGGCCCGCTCGCCTTGCGCAGCATGGCGGCGGCCTTTTCCAAGAAATCCGCAAGCAGGCTGTTGTGATCCTGACCGAGCACGCGAGCCCGGAAGTAGCGGTCGATCGCCTCGCGTAGCGCCAGAAATCCCGCTCTGTTGCCCGCCCCTACCGGCGCGAGTTCCCCGAAAAGTGCTCGCTCGGCGGAGAACCGGTTCGCCGCATCCCCGAATGCATCCAGTTGTTCCGGCGTGGCGAAACGGTCGATGCTGCGGGCAGGATCGAAGCGGAGGATGACGCTGTTGGCGACATCGAGCGCCAACGCGCCGCCGGCAAAACGATGCGGGGTCCAGGAAAAGCTCATGCGGTGATTATAACTGGCAAATAGTGTTTTGCCAGTTATAATCATGAAGGTTCCGGGAGATGCGCGTGGCCTATTTCCTGCAGCAGGTGGCAAACGGATTTCCGCTGGCGGCTCTCTATGCGGCGCTCGCCTTCGGTTATGCCATCGCCTTTGCGGTCACGCGCCGGGCGGATATTACCTATGGCGCGATCTTCGCCTTCTCCGGCCATCTCTACCTGCTGTTTGCGCATTTCGGCTGGAACAGGCTATGGCTGGTGTTGCCCGCCGCCCTTGCCCTCGGAGCCGTGGCGGCACTTGCCGGCAGCCTCGGCGCAGGGATGGTTGTCGGGCGCTTGGTGATGCGTCCTCTCGCAAGGATTTCCCCGAACGCCATGATCGTGGCCTCTCTCGGCGTGCTGCTGGTGCTCATGGAAGGCGCACGCCTTGCCTCCGAAACCCGCGAGCTCTGGCTGCCGCCGTTTCTCAACAAGCCGGTCGTCTTCTGGCCGGGCAAGGGGTTCCCCGTCAGCCTGACCGTGCTGCAGGTCATCAATATCGTCGCCATGCTGGCGATGATCGCGCTGGGGCATCTGGTGCTGAGCCATGGAGCATGGGGAAGAAAGTGGCGCGCCGTAGCGGATGATCCCCTGGCGGCGGAACTTACCGGCACCAATGCGGATCGCGTCTTCCTCATGTCCTATGCGGTCGCGGCGCTCTATGCTTCCGCCTGCGGGATACTGGCGACCTGCTACTACGGCACGATGGATTTCGGCGCCGGCCTGCTTTTCGGGCTGAAAGTGGTGCTGATCGCCGCCGCCGGAGGCCATTCGCATCCGTTGCGATCCGCGGCAGGCGCGGCGGTCATCGGTTTTGCCGAAACGCTATGGAGCGGGTACGGCCCGATCCTCTGGCGCGATCTGATGATCGTTTCCATGCTTGTCCTCGTGCTGGTGACGAGCCGGCGGGAAAGGGCGATACCTTGATTATATCCGGAACTATACAGCAAATGACTCCAGCGGTGATCATTGCGGGTGACCGCTTTGCGCTAGAAGCCGTATTTCGCTGTGGGGATAGCTTGGCTACACGTCGATCATCCAGGAGGTCTCATGATGATTAGGAGAGCCATGCCCGCAGATGCGGAACAGGCGGAGGGCGCAACAGCTTGCCTAGTACATCGTCCGCTTATAGTCTTCTTCTAAACTTGCATCGATCTTCCGCATTTCCTCCCCCTCTGGTGCGCCAGTAGTCTCATCGAGGATCATCTTGATCAACGACGGCATTTGGTTGCGATCCTGGCGGTGATCTGTATCCCAGATGTGCGAACGCCTGAGGGCCTTAGCGCAATGCAGAAAGACCTCGTTGACATGCACCACTATCGCAAGAGTTGGAACCCGGTTGTTGATCGTCATGGTTTCGAGAAGATTCGGATCAACGACTATTCTAGCAACCCCATTGACACGCAGGGTGTCGTCAAAGCCGGGTATCATAAACAGCAGTCCCACAGCCGGGTTTGCTATGATGTTGGACAGGCTGTCCAAGCGATTATTTCCCGGACGATCGGGGATAGCCAATGTTTCTTTGTCCAAGATTTTCACGAAGCCAGCCGGGTCGCCGCGAGGGCTCACATCGGCCCGGCCATTCAGATCCTGAGTACCCAGACAAAGGAACGGTGAACGCCGGATGAATTCTTGGGCGTGCACACCAAGAGTTGTCTGTAACTTCTGAACCGCCAGCTCATGAGTGGCCGGGTAAAGTTTCCGCAGTTTCTCTTCGCTAGTGATGGCAAATTTGTGTTCCACAGTTYCCTCCTCCAGAGACCGTGCTCAGATATGAGGTACGTACCTCAGTTTTGTCAAGAGACTCCTGCTATGGTCGCAAGAGCGATTTGATAGACTGAGGAAAAGGCTGTTGTGTCAAACCCGTTTCTGCGGAAGGTAGCTTCGCGCGGTCATTCACTTGAGCATCGTGGAACGATAGACTGATGTATCTAGATTAGTCCGGGAATAAGATGCATCCGCGCGTTTTCATCATCACAGGCGCAATGGCTTCGGGAAAATCCACCGTCGCCACGGCACTCGCCAAACGGTTTGACCGATCAGCATATGTCGAGGGGGATGCCTTCCTGCGAATGATGGTCAATGGCAAAGCAGTCATGGGACCGGTGCTCGATGCGGAGGCGCTGGCGCAGCTTAGCCTTCGGCACCAACTTGCGACGGATGCCGTGCGGCGCTTTGCCCATTCGGGCTTTACCGTGGTTTATGAGGATATTCTGATCGGCAGCCATTTGTTGTCGGCCATAGAGCGACTAAGCGATCTGGCCCCTCGCGTCGTCGTCTTGGCGCCCTCTATCGAAGCCTTGCAGGAAAGAGACCGAGCGCGCAGCAAAACGGGATATTCTGAAAAATTTCCTCCAAACGTTCTTGCGGAAGCTCTTGTCAGGGAAACGCCCCGGATTGGTACCTGGCTAGACACGTCTGAGATGAGTGCCGAAGATGTCGTCACGATCATTCTCAAGACGGATCCGGCCGACAATCCGCTATGACCGCCTTGGGCAGATGAGGTTATTGCAGTCGAGGTAATTGGGGCCGATTTTCAACATGTCGGGATCAGGCTCGAATGCGGCAAGCGCTGAGGTTGAATATGAAGCAATTCTTTCCGGCTCTCCTTGGCGGGCTCGTCGCTGGCCTTGGTGCATGGGCCGCTCAAAGTCTTGGCGTCCCTCACTGGGGTGCCGCCATCGCAGGCGCGATAGGGGGCTTTTTTGGTGCAACCATCGCGCAAAAGCTGACGCCTTAGCCGCGAAAATTCCAACACCGTGGCAACGGAGCTCCCCTGTTCGTACGCATAATGGGCTTGATCCGTCTATGGTGACGGCGGGGCTATTTCCACTTCTCGCGCGCTGCGTCGTCGACATCCTTGGCCGAAACCCAATCGCCTTGCGAACCATCCGCACCATGCTCCTTCTTCCAGAAGGGGGCGGAGGTTTTCAGGAAATCCATCATGAAGTTCGCGCCGTCGAAGGCTGCCTGCCGGTGGGGCGCGGCGGCGATGACGAGCACGATGTTCTCGCCCGGCCGTATCTTGCCGTAGCGGTGGACGGCCGCGAGGCCGAGAAGCGAAAAGCGTTCGATGGCGAGCTTGCCGATGCGAAGCATCTCCGCTTCCGCCATGCCGGGATAGTGCTCGAGTTCGAGCGCCGAAAGCGCGCCCT
Organism: Rhizobium sp. LCM 4573; assembly: GCF_001854865.1. Classification (GTDB taxonomy): domain Bacteria; phylum Pseudomonadota; class Alphaproteobacteria; order Rhizobiales; family Rhizobiaceae; genus Neorhizobium. The sequence continues at coordinate 98,235 of NZ_MDDW01000028.1, forward strand.
GTTCGTCGCGGCAAAGCCCGGTAAAGGTGACGACGGCGCCGATATCCCTGCGTCCCGCTGTCAGCGCGTCGATCTCGGCCTGCAGGTCGAAGTCTTGCGATTGGACCCGGATGCGAGGCGCGACGGTCACCACATCAGCCCCCCGTCATCGGCGGGAAAATGCCGATTTCACGCGCCCCGGCAATCTTCTCCGAATGCTCCACATGCTCCTGGTTGATCGCCACCCGGATCACTTCGGGAAATTGAAGCGCATTCTCATATTCATCGCCGAGCGTCTTCAAATGATTCAGCAAGTCGCGAACGGTCACGACACCGGCAGGAAGCTCGATCTCCTCTTCTCCCTTGCCGATCCGCTCGCGGACCCAGGCGAAATAGACGAGTTTGGTGTTCATTCCTCTTCCACCAGATGCTTCAGTCCGGCCCGGAAATAATCGTACCCGGTGTAGAAGGTCAAAAGTGCTGCGACCCACAGGAGCACGATGCCGAGTTCGGTAATATAGGGCATGACCTTGTCACCCGCAGGGCCGGCGAGCAGGAAGGCGATGGCTACCATCTGGATTGCTGTCTTCCACTTGGCGATGCGCGTCACCGGCACCGAAACCTTCAGCGCGGCCAGGTATTCGCGCAGGCCCGAAACCAGAATTTCACGGCAGAGAATGGTGATCGCCGCCCAAAGCGACCACCCGGCGATCGTCTGATCGGCGGCAAGCAGCAGGAGCACAGCAGCGACCAGCAGCTTGTCGGCGATCGGGTCTAGCATGCGGCCGATATTGGAGGTCTGGTTCCAGATGCGGGCGAGATAGCCGTCGAGATAATCTGTGATCGAAGCGACGACGAAGATCCAGAATCCCGCCCATCGGGCAAAATCGGAACTCTGCAGCCGACCTTCGACAAAGAAGCAGAGCACGATGATGGGCACGGCCAGTATCCGCGCATAGGTGAGGAGGTTCGGGATGTTGTATGCGCGGGAAGCCATGGAAGACCTTATTCGTTCTTGCACTGCCTAGTTGATGCCTTGCGGGCCGAGCGTCAACCGTCTTTTCCGGAGAAGGACGAACAGCCGCGCCTGATATCAGAGGCCAAGGCTCCAATCAGCCCGCACGGTTCTCATGAAAGTGATTGTAAATCTGTTTCGCGACCGCCTCTGAAATGCCTTCCACCGCCATCAGATCCGAAAGTCCGGCCCGCGAGACGGCCTTTGCCGTGCCGAAGTGCTGCAGGAGCTTGCGTTTGCGGCCCGGCCCGATGCCGGAAATCTCGTCCAGCGGATTCTTGACCATTTCCTTCTTGCGCCGGGCCCGGTGAGAGCCGATGGCGAAACGGTGCGCCTCGTCGCGCATCCGCTGCACGAAATAGAGCACCGGATCGCGCGGCGGCAGGGAAAAGTCGCTGCGCCCGTCCATGAAGAAGCGCTCGCGGYCGGCATCGCGGTCGACGCCCTTCGCCACGCCGATCGCGGTGACCACGTCGCGGATGCCGAGTTCGTCGAGAATGGCGCGAACCGCGGTCATCTGCCCCTGGCCGCCATCGATCAGGATCACGTCCGGCCAGGCGGGGAAGGCGGCGTCAGCCGCCTCTTCGTTCTCGGTTGCGGCCGCGCTCCGGTCGGGCAGGCCTTCCTCCTTGATGAGACGGCTGAACCGGCGGGTCATCACCTCGCGCATCATGCCGAAGTCGTCTCCAGGGGTGATGTCGGTCGATTTGATGTTGAACTTCCGATACTGGTTCTTCACAAAGCCTTCCGGCCCCGCCACCACCATGCCGCCGACGGCATTGGTGCCCATGATATGCGAGTTGTCGTAGATCTCGATCCGGCGCGGCATGTAGGAAAGGCCGAAGGTCTCGGCAAAGCCCTGCAGCAGCCGCGCCTGCGAGGCGGTTTCGGCGAGCTTGCGGCCATGCGCCTCGCGGGCGTTCGCCAGCACATGGCCGACTAGGTCCTTCTTCTCGCCCCGCTGCGGCACCGAGATCGTTACCTTGTGACCGGCCTTTTCGGAAAGAGCGGTGGCAAGCAGCTCCTGCTCCTCCACGGTTTCGGAAAGCAGGATCTGCCGGGGCACCGGCTTGTCGTCGTAGAATTGGGCGAGGAAGGCGTTGAGCACTTCCGAGCCCGAGAGCTGCGGATCGGCTTTGGGGAAATAGGCGCGATTGCCCCAGTTCTGCCCGGTGCGGAAGAAGAAGACCTGAATGCAGGAGAGTCCGCCCTCGTGATGGATGGCGAAGACGTCCGCTTCCTCCACGCTTGCCGGATTGATCCCCTGATGGCTCTGCACATGGGAGAGCGCCGCGAGCCGGTCGCGATAGACGGCGGCGCGCTCGAAATCCAAGTCCTCGGAGGCCTCCGCCATCTGCGCGGCGATTGCCGATTTCACGTTCTGGCTCTTGCCCGAAAGGAAATCCTTCGCCTCGCTCACGAGTTCCGCGTAACCCTCGTCGCTGACCTCATGCGTGCAGGGGCCGGAACAGCGCTTGATCTGGTAGAGCAGGCAGGGGCGGGTGCGCGTCTCGAAGACGCTGTCGGTACAGGTGCGCAGCAGAAAGGCGCGCTGCAGCGAATTGATGGTGCGGCCGACGGCTGCGGCGGAGGCGAAGGGACCGAAATAATCGCCCTTTCGGGCGCGCGCGCCGCGATGCTTGAAGATTGCAGGCGCCCGGTGGTCGCCGGTGATGAGGATATAGGGAAAGGACTTGTCGTCGCGCAGCAGCACGTTGAAGCGCGGGCGCAGGCGCTTGATGAGGTTCGCTTCGAGCAGCAGCGCCTCGGTCTCCGTCCGGGTGGTGACGAATTCCATATGCGTCGTCTCGCGCACCATGCGGGTGAGACGGTTCGAATGCAGCCGGCCTTGGGCATAATTGCCGACGCGCTTCTTGAGGCTGCGGGCCTTGCCCACATAGAGCACGTCGCCTGCCTCGTTGAACATGCGGTAGACGCCCGGCGCGTTCGGCAGGTGCTTGACGAATTCGGCGATGAGTTCGGCACCGTTGAGGCCGCTTTCGTTCTTCAGCGCCTCGTTCCAGTCGATCGCGGCGGAACCCTCGGCTGCCGATTCGGGCGCCAGGATCTCGTCGTCGTCCTCTTCCGATTCGTCGTAGATAACGCCGCCGTCGGGCAGCTTCGTACCGTTCATTCCATGATCTCCGCCACGTCCGGCGTCTCCCACGCCAGATGTTGGCCACCGTCGAGGGCAATCATTTGGCCCGTGATCGAGGGCGTGTCAAAGAGAAAGCGGATCGTCCGGCCGAACTCCTGCGGCTCGGGCCCGCGCTTCAGAAGTAGGCCTTCGGTCTGCTTTTTGAAAGCCTCGCCATCCTGCCTTTCGCTCTTGAATGTCGGGCCGGGACCGATCGCGTTGACGCGCACTCTCGGAGCGAAGCTCTGCGCGAGCGTCTGCGTCGCCGTCCATAGCGCCGCTTTCGACAGGGTGTAGGAATGAAAGCGCGGATTGAGCGCCCAGACCCGCTGGTCGATGATGTTGACGATCAGGCCCTCCGTTTCTTCCGGCAGTTGCCGGAAGAAGGCGGCCGACAATATGGAAGGCGCGCGCACGTGGATCGCGAAATGCGTATCGAAGGTCTCTGCATCGAAATCCAGGCCGCTGTCGTTGCGGAAGACGGAGGCGTTGTTCACCAGAAGGCCGATCGGCCGGCCAAGTGCTTCGGCCGCTTTTTCCACGAGCGTGGAAGCTTGCGTGGTTTCAGCGAGATCGGCACGGAGGGCCGCCGCCGCATGGCCTTGCCTCCGCAGGTCCGCCGCCAGCTTTTCCGCATCCTCGATGGAACCGTTGGCGTGTATGGCCACTGCAAATCCATCGTGGGCGAGATCCTGGCAGATCGACGCGCCGATCCGTCTCGCCGCTCCGGTCACAAGGGCCGTCTTCAATCGTTCAAAGCTCAAAACGTTTCCTTTTCACCGGCGCAACTGCCGTTCTTTTCCATATATAAGTGAAGAGCCGGCGAATGAAGAGCGTTGCTCGGATCGGCCCGAGACGTCGGCGGCACGATTTACTTGAAAGTTAAGGTGTGGTAAGGAATGTAAATGGATGTATATTTCAGTTAATCTTTTCGCAAGGTTAATGAAATACATGTTGCCGCAAAGCAACATCAAACTTTAGCCGTCTCGCCGCCACAATCAATTCACATTTCGGCTCTTCCATTTCCTCATTTCACGACCATCTTCCTCCTCAGCGGACCGGGAACAAATGGCTTTCGACCGTGTTTGTCGAAACGCTTCCCGGCGAAGCATAAAAGGAGAAATTGAATGCGTATTTTCATCGCAACCCTTATGGCCTCGACTGTCAGCTTCGCGGCTTTTTCCGTTGCCAACGCGGCTGATGCGGTAGACCAGATTCCRGAAGCTCCGGTTGCGGTTGAAGAGCCGGCACCCGTGTCCAACTGGGCAGGCGCTTATATCGGTGCTTATGGTAACTACGACTGGGGCCGTTTCGGCAGCGGCGATTATGACGCCGATGGTGCCGGCGGCGGTGCCTTCGGTGGCTACAACTGGCAGAGCGGCCAGATCGTCTACGGTATCGAAGGCGATGTCGGCTACACCAAGCAGGACCAGACGATCCTCGGTGGCGCGGTTGACGCCGAATCCACGTGGGGCGGCTCCGTCCGCGGTCGCGTCGGTTACGACATGAACCCGTTCCTGCTCTATGGTACGGCCGGTGTGGCCTTCCAGAACAACGAGCTGAAGGACGCCACCTCGTCCGACGACAAGACCTCCGTCGGTTACACGGTCGGCGCCGGTGTCGAAGCCTTCGTCACCAGCAACATCACCGCCCGCGTCGAATACCGCTACACGGATTTCGGCTCCAAGGATTTCAATCTTGACAGCGGCCGCGTTTCCCGTGGCTTCGACGACCACAGCGTCAAGGTCGGTATCGGCGTCAAGTTCTAAGCCTCCCAAGACCAAACTGAACAAGCCGGGATTTCGATCCCGGCTTTTTTTGTTCCCAATATCCAGGCGGGGCTCAGGCCGCGGCGCGCATGGCGGGATAATCTGCAAAGCGCTTCGTGAAGACATCCGGCCAGGCGGCGAGCGCCGGGCGGCCTTCCGCCCATTGTCCGGCGAAACGCAGGTCCAGGTAGCCGATCAGCGCGGCCAGCGCGAAATGCCCGCCGTTCAGCTTCTTGCCCGTCTTCGGCAGGTTGTCTTCGAGGTAGTCGAGGYCCCGTACAACCTTTTCCCACTGCTTGTCGATCCAGGCTTGGTGGATCTTGTCCTCGGGGCGGTAGCGCCGCTCGTAGACGATCGCCAGCAGACAATCCATCATGCCGTCGCAGAGCGCTTCCAGCACCTCCACATCAGTCCTCTTCTCGTCTTTCTTCGGGTAGAGCTTTCCGCCCGAAAGCCGGTCGAGATGGTGCATGATGGCGACGCTGTCATAGATTGGCGGCTCGCCGTCGCGGATCAGCACCGGGATCTTGCCGAGCGGATTGTTGTCGACGAGTTCCGGCGGGTTGGCGTTGGTATCGGTCTTCACCTCGGTGATCTTGATCCCGAGATGGCGGGCGGCCATGCGAACCTTGGCGGAGTAGGGGGAAGCGGGCGAATAGAGAAGTCTCATGGTCCTTCCTTCTGATTCAGACATTCAGCGAATGGTTGGCAAGGTGATGTGGCTGGCATTGCAGCCGGCGCGATCGACTTCGGCGCAATCGCGGAAGCGGAGATCCTTGGTGAGGCAGATGCGGATTTCCTTGAGTTGCCGCCTTTCGCAGCTTGCCGCGATGCCCCGGCGGGTGAGGCCGGGATTGGCTTCCACGAATTTCCGCTCGATCTCCTCGGAAGAGAGCGTCTTTGCGGTTTCTCCCCGGGCGAGATTGGAGGGCAGGGTGATTCTCTCGAAGGCTTCGCGAACCCTGGCGAAATAATCGCGCTGGGTGAGCCCCGTGCAGCGTCCGTGCTTGCGCCATTGATGCCCGATCAATCCCATCGAGGGCATGATGTCGAACATGCGCTCGCCCACCGAGCGCGGCACGCGGCCGGGCTCGCCGCTTTGGCAGAACTCCGGATAACCCTTTTCGAATTGCGGCCAGAGCCCGTGCACGATGAAGCCGTGATCCACAGCGCCACCGCATTGCTGCTGATCGCGGCCGTTGCCGCCAATGCTGCAGAAGGTCGGCGACCAGGAAAGGGAGAGTACATAGAAATCGAAGACGCCTGCGCGGTCCTGCGCTTTTGCCGCAGGGGCAAGGGCAAGAAAACCGGCAAGGAAAACGGCAAATGTGGTCCGCAAAGGTTGATCGGCCAAGGGCTTGGCCCCTAGAGTGAGGAGGCGAGCCGCGGCTTTGCTGCGATCGGTTCGGCTCCAGGGGGACAGGAAGGGGAACGGCAAAATCGGATGACCTTGAAGAAATATTTCTGGCCCGTCGTCGGCGCGGTGACCATAGCGGTTTCGGCATGGCTTCTCTACAAGGAATTGCGGGGGCTTTCCCTTGAGGAGCTCGGTGAAAGCCTGGCGGCGATTTCGACGCGAAACTGGATATTGTGCGGCCTCTCGACCCTGCTCGCCTACGCGGCGCTGGCCGGATATGACCGCATCGCGCTCATGCATCTCGGCCGGAAGGTGAACTGGCTTTTCATCACCATCTGCTCGTTTACCACCTATGCCCTTTCCCACAATGTCGGCGCATCGGTCGTCTCCGGCGGCGTGGTGCGTTACCGCGCCTATTCCTCCAGGGGGCTAACACCTGCCGAGATCGGCATCCTGATTGCGCTATGCTCCTTCACCTTCGCGCTGGGAACCGTGCTTCTGGCCGGCATCGTGCTCATTCTCAAGCCGCATATCACGGAGCGCTTCGGAGACCTTCTCCCGGTGACGGCCTCGTCGGCCACCGGCTATGTGGTGCTCGCGCTCGTCGCACTCTATGTCGCGGGAAGCTTTCTGAAAATGCGGGCGCTGACGATCGGTCCGTTCAAGATCGTCTATCCGTCGCCGCGCGTCGTGCTGCCGCAATTGATCATCGCGCCGCTGGAGCTCATCGGGGCTGCCGGCATCATCTATTTCGCGCTTCCCGAGGCAGGCAATCCCGGCTTTGTGGTCGTGCTGGGCATCTTCCTCCTCTCCTTTTCAGCCGCGCTGATCTCGCACGTGCCGGGCGGGCTCGGCGTGCTCGAACTGGTCTTCGTGATGGGTCTGCCGGATATGGACCCGGCCGATGTCATCGCGGCCCTTCTCGTCTTCCGGCTCTTCTACCTGCTCATACCGTTCGCGATCGCGCTCGTGGTGATCCTGCTCTTCGAACGCTCGCAATTCCGGGCGCAGCACCCGCCGGATATCGAGCGAGGCAAGCAGCACTCTCCCTGAGTGTCAACTAAGGGAAAGCCTACTCTCCGCGCAGCCAGAAGGCGCGTTGCGAGGCGAAACGATCCTGCGCCAGCACCGTCTTGAGGAAGGGCAGCAGCGCGTGCAGTTCGTCCTTCAGCGTGAAGGGCGGATTGACGACGATGAGGCCGGAGCCCGTCAGCCCCGTCGTCTCCCGGTCGCTTTTCACCAGAAGTTCGGCGCAGAGCATCTTGGGAATTTCCAACGCCTGCAGTTCCTCGTGGAAGGCCTTGATCGGCGCGCCTTTCTTGATCGGGTAYCAAAGGCAGTAGGTGCCGCCCGAGAAGCGCTTATGGGCATTCGCCAGCCCCCTCACGAGCCGCTGATACTCGCCTTCCTCCTCGAAGGGCGGATCGACCAGCACGATGCCGCGCTTTTCCTTCGGCGGCAGATGCGCCCCGAGCGCCAGCCAGCCGTCGAGTTCGGTAACGCGCACCTTGAAATCGCCTTCGAAAAGACGGGCGAGGCGGCCGTGGTCCTCCGGGTGAAGTTCCATGGCCGAAAGCCGGTCCTGCGGCCGGAAGAGCATGCGCGCGAGCTTGGGCGAGCCCGGATAGAGCTTCATCGCGCCATCGGGGTTCAGCTCTTTCACGGCGGTAAGATAGGGTTCCAGCAACTCGGCGATGTTGGCGGGCAATTCGGCCTCCATAAGCCGGCCGATGCCGTCCCGCCATTCTCCCGTTTTCTGCGCCTCCTCGGAGGAGAGATCGTAGAGCCCTATACCCGCATGGGTGTCGAGCACCCGGAAGGCCTTGTCCTTCTTCTGCGCATAGCGGACCAGCCGCGCCAGGATGGCGTGCTTCAGGACGTCGGCGAAATTGCCCGCGTGATAGATATGCCGGTAGTTCATCGTGACTGCTGTCTCGCGTGAATTAATTTGATGCACCGCAAATGGCGCTTTTTGCGTGGCTACGCATGCAATATAGAAAAGCCATGAACGTTGCGACCCCGATCACCGCCAAAACCTCCCTCAGCCACACGACCGTCGGGCACACCGTCTGTCCGCACGACTGTCCCTCGGCCTGTGCGCTGGATATCGACCTTACTCCGGATGGCCGCATCGGCCGCGTGCGCGGTTCGGCCGAGAACACCTATACGGCCGGCGTCATCTGCGCCAAGGTCGCGCGCTATGCGGAACGGCTCTATCACCCCGGCCGCCTGATGGTGCCGCAGCGGCGCATCGGAGCCAAAGGCGAGGGGAGCTGGCAGGAGGTTTCCTGGGAAACGGCGTTGGACGAGATCGCCGAAGCCTTCGTGAAGGCGGAGGCAAGATACGGCTCGGAAGCGGTCTGGCCCTATTTCTACGCCGGGACCATGGGCCAGGTGCAGCGCGATTCGATCGAGCGTCTGCGTCATGCCAAGAAATATTCCGGCTTCTTCGGCACGATCTGCACCAACATGGCCTGGACCGGCTATGTGATGGGCACCGGCGCATTACGCGGTCCCGATCCGCGCGAGATGGCGAAAGCCGATTGCGTGGTGATCTGGGGCACCAATGCCGTCTCCACCCAGGTCAATGTCATGACCCATGCGGTGAAGGCCCGCAAGGAGCGCGGCGCGAAGATCGTCGTCATCGATATCTACGACAACCCCACCATGAAACAGGCGGACGTCAAGCTCGTGCTGCGCCCCGGCACCGATGCGGCGCTCGCCTGCGCCGTCATGCACGTCGCCTTCCGCGATGGTTATGCCGATCGCGAGTACATGGCGAAGTTCGCCGATGATCCTGCCGGCCTGGAGGAGCACCTGAAGACGCGCACGCCGGAATGGGCATCCGCCATCACCGGTCTGCCGGTGGAGGAGATCGAGGCCTTCGCTCGACTCGTCGGCACGACAAGCAAGACCTTCTTCCGCCTCGGCTACGGCTTCTCCCGCCAGCGCAACGGAACCGTCGCCATGCACTCGGCACTCTCGGTCGCTACCGTGCTCGGCTCCTGGCAATATGAGGGCGGCGGCGCCTTCCATAATAACGGCGAGATATTCCGCCTGAGCAAGGCGGAGCTAATGGGCACCGCCTATGCGGACCCGGATATCCGCATGCTCGACCAGTCGCAGATCGGCCGGGTGCTGACGGGCGACGCCGAAGCTCTGCGCCATCGCGGGCCGGTGACGGCGCTGCTGATCCAGAACACCAATCCGATGAATATCGCGCCGGAACAGCGCCTCGTTCGCCAGGGTTTCATGCGGGACGATCTCTTCGTTGCCGTGCACGAGCATTTCATGACCGATACGGCGAAGGTCGCGGATATCGTCCTGCCGGCCACCATGTTCGTGGAGCATGACGATCTCTACCGCGCCGGCGGTCAGCAGCACATCCTGCTCGGCCCGAAACTGGTCGAGCCGCCGCCGACGGTGCGCACCAATCTCTTCGTCATCGAGGAACTGGCCAAGCGCCTCGGCGTCGATCATTTCCCCGGCTTTGGCCTCAGCGAACGCGAGCACATCGACCGTATTCTGACGGGCAGCGGGTGGCCGGGCTATGATGCGCTGAAGGAAGACAAGTGGATCGACGCCCAGCCGGATTTCGAGACCGCCCACTTCATCAAGGGCTTCGGCTATCCGGACGGCAAGTTTCGCTTTAGCCCGGACTGGGCGAACGGCCCGTCGCCGGACAAGCCGCCCGCGAGCGTCGGTCCGCTCGGCCCCGTCGCGGCGTTGCCGAAATTTCCGGACCAGGTGGATGTGATCGAGGTCGTGGATACAGAACATCCATTCCGGCTTGCGACCTCTCCTTCACGCAGCTTCCTGAACTCCTCCTTCAGCGAGACGAAGAGCTCCTATGAGCGGGAAGGGCGGCCGGAAGTGATGATCGAGCCGACCGATGCCGAGCGGCTCGGCATTGTTGATGGCGATATCGTCCGCCTCGGCAACCGGCGCGGCGAAATCCGCCTGCATGCCAGGATCGTTCCCGGTGCCCGGCCGGGCGTGCTGATCGCCGAAGGACTGTGGCCGAATAGCGCCCATCTCGACGGTGAGGGCATCAACGTGCTGACCGGTGCCGATCCTGTCGCGCCCTATGGTGGCGCGGCGGTTCACGACAACCGGGTATGGCTACGCAAGGACGCCGCATGAGCGGAGAGAAACCTCGGGTAGCGATCCTCGGTGAGCGTACGCTTTCCAATGAATGGACGCGGCTGTCGAGCTATGATGTGGACTACACGGACAGGGTCGGCGAGACCCATCGGCTGAAACGCGAGGTTTATCATCGTACGCCCGCCGCCTGCATCCTGCTCCATGATCCGAAGCGCGACGTCGTGGTATTGGTGAGGCAATTCCGTCTCCCGCCCTATCTCCTGGGCGGTGAAGGCTGGATGATCGAGGTGCCGGCCGGTCTTCTGGACGACGACCATCCGGAGGATGCCATCCGCCGGGAGGCGATGGAGGAGACCGGCTACCGCGTTCGCGATGTTCGGTTCCTGTTCAAGGCCTTCCCATCGCCGGGCGCGGTTACCGAGGTCGTCCATTTCTTCTTCGCCTCGATCGACCTCGCCGACCGGGTGCATGACGGCGGCGGGCTTGCGGAGGAGCACGAGGATATCGAGGTGCTGGACGTGCCGCTCGATCAGGCCCTGAACATGATCGAGAAGGGCGAGATCTGCGACGCCAAGACGATCATGCTGCTGCAATGGGCGGCGTTGAACCGGGCGGCAATATCTTCCGCTTGACCTATTCCCAGGATTTCTGGTTTTTCGGGAGGCGGCCTGTCGGATCGATGATCTGCACCTTATGAGGCAGGTCTGTGCCCCATTTCCAGAGTACCAAGTTGCTGGCCGATGGCCCGGCGCGATGAGCGAAGGAAGGTACGAGAACTCCCGCATATTCGTCCCGAAGCTTATCATGGACTGTCCAGGAAGCAGGGCGCTTGTTTTCCGAGAGCGCGCTTGCCCAGGCGGAGCCCATGAGTTCGAGAGAGATGCCGAGCGCCTCCTGCACGGCTTTGTCCGTGAGATCGGCGATAGCTTCGCAGTCGACCTCGTAGGAGCAGATCGTGAGGGGATGGATTTTATGGCCAAAGCCCTGGCTGGCTTCGATGATGGCACCTTCAATGGAGGTCGAAAGATAAAGGGCGGGGATGCTCTTGGGATTGAAGCGGGCGCCCCGGATCGCTGCTCCTTCTCCTGACAAAGGGCTCATTGCCCAGCGGGGGTCGTGAGCCCGATAGCAGACGCCCTGGAACCTCAAGCGAAACCGCCGAGTGCCAGGTGATCGAGGTAATCACGAAGGGCTGCGGCTTTGCCATTTTTGACAAGGCTTTCAGCTGTCCTGCCGCCGAAGGCCGGTAGAGGCTCGGCCCTATACCATGCCAGTGCCTGCCGCTCGCTGCCTGCCCAGTCGCTCACGCGATGGATGATCTCGGCCATTTCGCCGATACGTGCAGCTACGGCGGGTGCCTGGGCCCGTTCCTTGCGCTGCAGAGTATTGATCGAGAGACCGGCCGTTTCCGCAAGTTCCCTTTTGGAAATGCCGAGGCGTGAGGAAACGGCTTCGATTTCCATCGAAGGCGCTTCCTGAAAGGCTTCCGCTGCTTGACGCTTGTTTGGCATGTCGTGCCTCTTGTACGTAATTCATGTACAAATTTACGTCAAAAATGTAATTTTGTCGAGGTCTGCGGTTAAAACGCGGGAGATATCAGTCTCGCCTCATCCATCAGCGGCAGGCCCGTCGTGACCACCCTTCCGCCCTCCATCCGCGCCTTGCCCTCGGCGACCAGCCGTAGCGAAAGCGGGTAGAGCTTGTGCTCGACGGTCAGAACGCGGGCGGCAAGCGTCTCGGCCGTATCGCCGGTGAGAACCGGCACGACGGCCTGGCCGACGATCGGACCCTCATCCATCGCCTCCGTCACGAAATGCACCGTGCAGCCGGCCACCTTCATGCCCGCATCGAGCGCGCGCTGATGCGTATGAAGGCCGGGAAAAAGCGGCAGGAGGGAAGGGTGGATGTTGAGAATGCGGCCTTCGTAGCGGTTGATGAAATTCGCCGAAAGCAGCCGCATATAGCCCGCCAGGCATAGGATGTCCGGCGAAACCTCATCGAGTGCCGCGAAGATCGCTGCCTCGTGCTCGGCCTTGCTGCCAAAATCCTTCCGCTCGAAGGCGAATGTCCTGATGCCGCGCGCCCTGGCCTTTTCCAGCCCACCGGCATTCGCCTTGTCGGAGATGACGGCCACGACCTCCGCCGAAAAATCGGCAGCCGCGCAGGCATCCGCGAGTGCCACCATGTTGGAGCCGCTGCCGGAAATGAAGATGGCGACGCGTTTCCTCGCCGAACTCATAGGCCGAGCGTGCCCTTGTAGATGACGCCGGCYCCGTCCTCGGCGCGCGCGGCCATCCGCCCGAGCGGCACGACGATCTCGCCCGCCTGGGTGAGGACATCCGTGACGGCCTGCACGTTTTCGGCGGCGACGACGACGATCATGCCGATGCCGCAGTTGAACGTGCGCAGCATTTCCTTGGCTTCCACGCCGCCGGTCTTGGCGAGCCAGGAAAAGACGGGCGGCACGGGAATGGAATCGAGGTCGATTTCAGCCGCGAGGTTCTTCGGCAGCACGCGCGGAATGTTCTCCGGGAAGCCGCCGCCAGTGATATGCGCGAGCGCCTTCAGCGCGCCTGTTTCGCGGATCGCCTTCAGAAGCGGCTTCACATAGATGCGGGTCGGCGTCAGCAGCGCCTCGCCGAGCGACTTGCCGGGGAAGAACGGCGCAGGCGCATCCCAGCCGAGCCCGGAAACTTCGACGATCTTGCGCACCAGCGAGAAGCCGTTGGAATGCACGCCGGAGGAGGTGAGGCCGAGGATCGCATCGCCTTCGGCGATGTCGCCGACCGGCAGAAGCTGGCCGCGCTCGGCCGCGCCCACGGCGAAGCCCGCCAGATCGTAATCGCCCTTGGAATACATGCCCGGCATTTCGGCGGTTTCGCCGCCGATCAGCGCGCAGCCAGCCTCGCGGCAGCCGGCGGCAATGCCGTTGACGATCGCCGCGCCCTGATCGGGGTCGAGCTTGCCGGTCGCGAAATAGTCGAGGAAGAAGAGCGGCTCTGCGCCCTGCACCACGAGATCGTTGACGCACATGGCGACGAGGTCGATGCCGACCGTATCGTGGAAATCCGCGTCGATCGCGATCTTGAGCTTGGTGCCGACGCCGTCGTTGGCCGCGACGAGAACCGGGTCGGTAAAGCCTGCGGCCTTGAGGTCGAAGAGCCCGCCGAAGCCGCCGATCTCGCTGTCGGAGCCGGGGCGGCGGGTGGAGCGCACGGCCGGCTTGATCTTCTCCACCATCAGATTGCCGGCATCGATATCCACGCCCGCATCGCTATAGGTGAGACCGTTCTTGCCCGCCTCGCTCATCGCTCGTCTCCAATGATTGCTATAGCGGCTCGCAATTGCACGAGACGGGGCGATATGCAAGCGTCGCCGGGGTTTTTGAAAGCTTTTCACCGCTTGGCGCCACCTTGTTTTTCACCAGTCTTGACCTTGCGGGCGGCATCATCCTATCCCTGACCCGGCCCGGCCAATTCGAAGGGACGCAGAGATGCCATACCATGTCAGCGGCGCGAGCCTCAGGCGCCACATCCTTTTCTGGATCGGCGCGCTCCTCGTCTTCATCCTTTTCCTGTGGGCCTTCCGCACCATCCTTCTGCCCTTCGTGGCCGGCATGGCGCTCGCCTATTTCCTCGATCCGGTGGCCGATTGGCTGGAGCGGCGCGGCTTGAGCCGCCTCATGGCCTCGGTCGTCATCCTCGTCGGCTTCGTCCTGATTTTCGCGCTGTCGCTGATGATCGTCATCCCGATCATCGTCAGCCAGTTCACCGAATTCGCCGCAGCTCTTCCGGGCTATGTCTCGCAGCTCCAGCAGTTGATCACCAGCCCGGAAAACTCGATTCTGCCCGGTTGGATCAGCGCGCAGATCGAAACGGTGAAACAGAACTTCTCCGAGGTGCTGAGCCAGGGCGCCGGCTTCATCGGCACGCTGTTCGCCCAGATATGGAACTCCGGCAAGGCGATCGTCGATGTCGTGTCGCTGCTGATCGTAACGCCCGTGGTCGCCTTCTATATCCTGCTCGACTGGGACCGCATGGTCGCCAAGGTGGATAGCTGGGTGCCGCGCGATCAGACCGCCACCGTTCGCCGCCTTGCCCGCGAAATGGACGAGGTGATCGCAAGCTTCGTGCGCGGCCAGGGTTCCATCTGCATCATCCTCGGCATCCTCTATGCGGTCGGCCTGTCGCTGGTCGGGCTCAATTTCGGTCTGCTGATCGGCTTCATCGCCGGCATGATCAGCTTCATCCCCTATATCGGCTCCTTCATCGGGCTCATCATGTCGGTCGGCCTGGCGTTGGTGCAGTTCTGGCCGGATTATACCTGGATCGTCGCGACGGCGGCCGTGTTCTTCTTAGGCCAGTTCATCGAAGGCAATATCCTGCAGCCGAAGCTGATGGGTTCGCGGATCGGCCTGCATCCGGTCTGGCTCATGTTCGCCCTCTTCGCCTTCGGCGCCATGTTCGGCTTCGTGGGGCTGCTGATCGCGGTGCCCGCGGCCGCCGTGGTCGGCGTCCTTGTCCGCTTCGCGCTCTCGCGCTATCTTGAGAGCGATATTTATTACGGTCGGTCGGCAAGTTTGCCATGGGAGGATGGTGGGCCGCCGCCGGTACTGGAGCATTCCGCGAAAGGCCCGGAAACAACCGGCCAGACAAGCACTCAGAAGACAGAATGAACGAAACAACCGAGTGGGAGCGGCAGCGCCAGGAGCAATTGCCGCTCGCTTTCCAGCATGATTCCGCCAGTGGCCGGGAGGATCTCCTCGTTTCCGGCCCGTTGAATGCCGCGGTCGCGATCGTCGACGATTGGCCGGCCTGGCCCGCGCCCGTCGTCGTGCTGGCGGGTCCCGTCGGCTCGGGAAAGTCCCACCTCGCCAATATCTGGAAGGAAAAGGCCGGCGCGGCCGATATCCATCCGCTTGCCGGTTCCGGCGCGGTGGAGCTTGCGGCCGCCGGCCCCGTCCTCTTCGAGGATGCGGATCGTCGCGGCTTCAGCGAGACGGAACTCTTCCACGTCATCAACAGCGTGCGGGAGAACGGCCACAGCCTTCTGATGACCTCGCGCCTCTGGCCCGTTTCCTGGTCGGTCACCCTGCCGGACCTCCGCTCGCGGCTGAAGGCGGCGACCGTCGTGGAGATCGGCGAGCCCGACGAAGAGCTCCTGGCCCAGGTGATCGTGAAATTGTTCGCCGACCGCCAGCTTAATATCGATGACAAACTTGTCGGCTACATCGTCAACCGGATGGAGCGCTCGCTCGGAGCGGCGCAGACGATCGTTGACCGGCTGGATCGTCTGGCGCTTGCCCGTGGCACGCGGATTACAAGACCGCTTGCCGCCGAGGTTCTGAACGACCTCGGAAATGCCTCCGCCGACGATTGACTGTCACAGTTCCGTCGTCAAACTGTTATACGGCCGGACAAGGGCAAGCCCAGGGGTGGATCATGGATTCGATGACGACGGAAACGCATCAGCAGGAAAGTGCTACGGCCGGGAATTTCGATGACCTGTTGAACAGTCCGGAGCGCTTCATCAACCGCGAATTCTCCTGGCTCCAGTTCAACCGCCGGGTTCTGGAAGAGACGCTGAACACGGCTCATCCGCTTCTGGAACGGGTGCGTTTCCTGTCCATCTCGGCGGCGAACCTCGACGAGTTCTTCATGGTGCGCGTCGCCGGTCTTGAAGGGCAGGTGCGCCAGGGCATCGTCATCCGCAGCCCGGACGGCAAGTCACCCGCCGAACAGCTCGATGCGATCCTTCAGGAAATCGATAATCTCCAAATGGAGCAGCAGGCTTCGCTCGCGGTTCTGCAGCAATATCTCGCCAAGGAGGATATCCTGATCGTGCGGCCCGCCGCGCTTTCGGCGGAAGATCGCACGTGGCTTGCCTCGGCTTTCGATGACGAACTCTTCCCGGTCCTGACGCCGCTCGCCATCGATCCGGCCCATCCTTTCCCCTTCATTCCCAATCTCGGCTTCTCCATGGGCCTGCAGCTCGAAAGCATGCACGGCAAGGAACCGATGACGGGCCTGTTGCGCCTGCCGCCGACGCTCGACCGCTTCGTCCGCCTTCCCGATGATTCGAACACCATCCGCTACATCACGCTGGAGGATGTCGTCGGCATGTTCACCGACCGGCTCTTCCCCGGTTACGTGGTGAGGGGGGCGGGCACGTTCCGCATCATCCGCGACAGCGATATCGAAGTCGAGGAAGAGGCCGAAGACCTCGTCCGCTTCTTCGAAACCGCGCTCAAGCGCCGTCGCCGCGGCAAAGTCATCCGCATCGAGACCGACAGCGAGATGCCCGCCTCGCTGCGCCAGTTCGTGGTGCAGGAATTGGGCGTGCCGGAAAACCGCGTCGCCGTCCTGCCTGGCCTTCTGGCGCTCAACACGCTGTCGGAAATCACCAAGGCGCCGCGTAACGATCTTCGGTTCGAAACCTACAATGCCCGATTTCCCGAACGGGTCCGCGAGCACGCCGGAGACTGCTTCGCCGCCATCCGCGAAAAGGACATGGTGGTCCACCATCCTTACGAAAGCTTCGACGTGGTGGTGCAGTTCATCCTTCAGGCGGCGCGTGATCCGGATGTTCTGGCGATAAAGCAGACGCTTTACCGCACCTCCAACGACAGCCCGATCGTCCGCGCGCTGATCGACGCGGCCGAGATGGGCAAATCGGTGACGGCGTTGGTGGAACTCAAGGCCCGATTCGACGAGGAGGCCAACATCCGCTGGGCGCGCGACCTGGAGCGTGCCGGCGTGCAGGTCGTCTTCGGCTTCATCGAACTCAAGACCCACGCCAAGATGTCGATGGTGGTGCGCCGCGAGGAAGGCCGTCTCAGGACCTATTGCCATCTCGGCACCGGCAACTATCACCCGGTCACCGCCAAGATCTACACGGACCTTTCCTTCTTCACCTGCAATCCGAAGATCGCCCATGACATGGCGAACGTCTTCAACTTCATAACCGGCTACGGCGAGCCGGAGGAGAGCATGAAGCTCGCGGTCTCGCCCTATACGCTGCGCCCGCGCATCCTCCGCCATATCGAGGAAGAGATCTCCCACGCTGGGAACGGCAAGCCGGCGGCGATCTGGATGAAGATGAACTCGCTGGTGGATCCCGAGATCATCGATGCGCTCTATCGCGCAAGCAGGGCCGGCGTGGAAGTAGATCTGGTCGTGCGCGGCATCTGCTGCTTGCGTCCGCAGGTGCCGGGGCTTTCGGACAACATCCGCGTCAAGTCCATCGTCGGCCGTTTCCTGGAGCATAGCCGCATCTTCTGCTTCGGCAACGGCTATGGCCTGCCTTCGGACAAGGCGCTCGTCTATATCGGCTCGGCCGACATGATGCCTCGAAACCTCGATCGCCGGGTCGAGACGCTGGTTCCGCTCCTCAACCCGACGGTGCACGAGCAGGTTCTTTCACAGATCATGCTGGGCAACCTGATTGACAATCAGCAGAGCTACGAGATATTGCCGGACGGTACCTCCCGGCGCATGGAAGTGCGCAAAGGCGAGGAGCCTTTCAATGCCCAGCACTACTTCATGACCAATCCTAGTCTATCCGGTCGTGGAGAAGCTCTGAAATCGAGTGCTCCGAAACTGATCGCCGGTCTGATGTCCGGACGCAAGAAATAGGCAATATGGTTCGATCTGAAGCCCAGGGGCGTCTTCCGGGAATCGCCCCTGTCTCCGTCATCGACATCGGCTCAAACTCCGTCCGTGTCGTTATCTACGAAGGCCTGTCGCGCGCGCCGACCATCCTTTTCAACGAAAAGGTCATGTGCGGTCTCGGAAAGGGGCTGGGGTCCACCGGGCGCATGGACGAGGAGGCGGTCGGCCGGGCTCTGGCCTCGCTAAGACGTTTCAAGGCGCTGTCAAGCCAGGCGCGTGCCACCGACACATACGTTCTGGCGACCGCTGCAGCCCGCGAAGCCTCCAACGGGCCGGAATTCATCCGCGCGGCCGAGGAAATTCTAGGCCAGGAAGTTCAGGTCCTTTCAGGCGAAGAGGAAGCGCGGTACTCCGCGCTCGGCGTCATCAGCGGTTTTCATGATACGGACGGAATCGCAGGCGATTTGGGCGGCGGCTCGCTCGAACTCATCGATATCAGGGGCGCCCAGTTCGACCGGGGCATCACTCTGCCGCTCGGCGGTCTTAGGCTCTCCGAAATTTCCGGCAACTCGCTCTCCAAGGCGCGTGCCTTCGCCAGGAAGCAGGTCGGAACCGCACGCTTTCTCAAGAACGGCGAGGGCCGCACCTTCTATGCCGTCGGCGGCACCTGGCGAAACATCGCCAAGCTTCACATGGAGATCACCAAATATCCGCTGCACATGATGCAGGGATACGAACTCCCCCTGGACGAGATGCTGGGCTTCCTCGACCAGATCATCAAATCAAAGGACAGCAAGGACCCCGCCTGGCAGGTCGTCTCGAAAAGCCGCCGCGCCCTGCTTCCCTTCGGGGCCGTCGCCATGCAGGAAGTGCTCGGTGCCATGAGGCCCGCGCGGGTGAGCTTCTCCGCCCAGGGCGTGCGCGAAGGCTACCTTTATTCGCTGCTTCCCGATGACGAGCGCGATTCCGATCCGCTTCTCGTCGCCGCCGATCAGCTTGCGATCCTGCGCGCCCGCTCGCCCGAACATGCCCGCGAGCTCGCCGAGTGGACCGGCCGCATGGTGCCGGTCTTCGGTATCGAGGAGACGGAAGAGGAGAGCCGCTATCGGCAGGCCGCCTGTCTCTTGGCCGACATAAGCTGGCGCGCGCATCCGGATTACCGCGGCCTGCAGGCGCTGAACCTGATCGCCCATTCTTCCTTCGTCGGCATTACCCACGCCGGCCGCGCCTATCTGGCGCTCGCCAACTATTACCGCTTCGAAGGCCTGCACGACGACGGCGCCACCGGGCCGCTCGCGACGATCGCGACACCGCGCCTGCTGGATCTCGCCAAGCTGCTCGGCGGCCTGCTGCGCGTCGTCTATCTCTTCTCGGCATCCATGCCGGGCATCGTGCACGACCTGAGCTTCCGGCCGTCCTCCGATCCGGATCTGGATCTCGAATTCGTCGTGCCGGCCGCCTATCGCGATTTTGCCGGAGAAAGGCTCGACGGTCGGCTCCAGCAATTGGCGAAACTCACCGGCAAGCGCCTGGCGTTCCGGTTCGAATAGCCCCGGTCACCGGATTTTCAAATAGGTGTGACAGCCCTTGCACGGGTGTCTCCGGAAGCTCGTTCTATGCGAATCTTTCCGGTAAGAATTTGAAAACATTGGTAATGAGGTTTCGGTCATTCCGCATTTCCGATTGTTCGCAATTGCGAAATAGAGAGGTCGAAATCCACGCCGTTGCGAATCCGGCCGGCAGACCCGATCTGCGGTGCATGTCGAGCAGCTCCCAACTCGGCTCGACACAAAAAGCATCGAGAAAAGGATTCATGACCATGAAAAAGATTTTTGCAGCCACTCTTTTTGCTGCCCTGGCTGGTTCTTCGGCCGCCTTCGCACTGGAACCCATTCCGGGTAGCATCACCTATGGCGGTGAGCCGGCATCCCGCCTCGAAAAGGCTCCGGTCGGTAGCCCGGTTTTCCACCGCTTTTCGAACAACGGCACGGAATACTCCGAAATTTACCGCATCCAGCCTGATCGCAGCCTGAAGCTGGTCAGCCGGTCCACCCTTAGCGACAGCTGATTGACGGCAAGCGAGGACGCCCGGTAATGCCGGGCGTCCTGCTTTTGATCGCGGTCTTATTTCGCGCTCAGGAATTCTCCCACCTCGAGCAGCACGAATTCGTTGTCGTCGGCCTTGTTCAGCTCGCGGCCTGCCGAGAAGGGCAGGTTGTTGTCGTTGCCGACCACGATATGCGTTGCATCCACCACGTCGACATTCTCGATGGTGACGAAAGGCATGTCGTAGAAGCCTTCGCCGCCGCCCTGCCGGGCCTTGCCGTCCGGGTCCTGCACCTTCATCAGATCGATATAGCCGATCTTGCGTGCCGCCTGGCCCGCATTGGCATCGGAAAGTTCGATCTTGTAGATACGCTTGTGCTTGGCCGGCGTCGCAAAGCAGGTCGGCTCCGGCTTCTTCGGATCGGCGCAGACCTTGTCCGCCGTGCCGGCGCCGTTGTCGCGCTCGATCACCAGCGCCGTCGTATCGTCGATCATGTTGAAATCGCCGATCGCCTCGCCGCCTTCCGAGAGCGGATAGAGCCAGGAGCGTCCCGTCCAGGCCTTCGAGGCGACATCCAGCTCGATGATGCGCAGCGCCGTGCGGCCGTCGGCCTTTTCCACCGAACCGTCCTCGAGATAGAGCGGCCCTTCAAGCAGGCCGTAGAGCTTGCTGCCGTCCTTCGACATGGCCAACCCCTCATAGCCGCCGGAGCGTTTCAGGTTGAAGGCCGGCATCTTGGCGGTCGGATTGGCGGGCGTCGCGATGGTCGGGTTGTCGGGCGAAAG
The DNA here is from genome assembly GCF_001854865.1 of Rhizobium sp. LCM 4573. Lineage (GTDB taxonomy): Bacteria > Pseudomonadota > Alphaproteobacteria > Rhizobiales > Rhizobiaceae > Neorhizobium. Next base: position 119,038 of record NZ_MDDW01000028.1, read on the forward strand.
CACCGGCTTGCCGTCGACGGCGGTCGCAATGACGTCGGTCAGCTCGCCATTGGCGTTCACCTTCAACAAATAGGGGCCGAATTCCTCACCGAGCCAGAATCCGTCGGCGACCGGCTGGATCGATTCCAGGTCGAAATCCGCGCCGGTCAGGTAACGCTTCTCCGCGCCTTCCAGCACGATCGGGAAGGGGGCGATCCGGTTCGGATCGGAAAGGAAGATGGTGTTGGAGCGCTCCACCGTGCCCTTGTCCCAGTCGAAGCGGATATTGTGCAGCATCAGCGCCGCGTCGCTGGAATTCGTCTTGCCGCCGAAGCCGTTGTCGGAAAGGCTCCAGAACGTGCCGTCCGGCATGGTCTTGATGCCGGAGAAGCCCTGTACGGGCTGACCGTCGAAGGGCAGACCGAGACCGGTTTCACGGATACCGTCCTTGCCCATGACGCTGCCGAGTTCGGTTGTGCGCTTGCGGTCCGCGGTCGTGAATTTGCCGGAAACCTTCAGGTGCTCGGGCGCATCGGCGGGGGCGGGGATCAGCGTCTTGGCCGGCAGAATGGCGTGAGAGACGAGCTTGGCCGGGAAAGCCTTTTCCTCGGCCGAGGCAGAGCCGCCGATCAGCGCGGCGAAGGCGACGGAGGCGAGCAGGATTCTGGTCATGAAAAGCCCTCTGGGTTGCGTGTGGAACACACGGGAACCCGTTAGTGAGGAGCCATGACGGACAGGTGATGATCGCTTGAAATTTTCGTGACGGCCCTGTGGGTTATGCGCCGCGGCTGAGCGAAACCCAGCGGCCGGGCGTCATCCCGAAGGCATTCTTGAAATGCCGGGTGAAATGGCTCTGGTCGGCAAAGCCCGCTTCGAAGGCGGCGCCGGCAAGGCTGCCGCCGGAAGCGAGCCGGGCCTTGGCGCGGTCGAGCCGCCGCATCACCAGATAGCGGTGCGGACTGGTGCCGAGCAGAGCCCGGAACTGCCGGGCGAGCGTATAGCGGTCGAACCCGCCGATCTCCTCCAGCTCCTCGGAGGTGACAGTCCGGTTGCTGTTGGCATGAAGATAATCCCGGCAGCGCAGCACCGCATTTCGGTCGATCCGGCCCGCGCGCGGGCCGGCGGCATCCGCATGGCGCCAGAGGCTTGCCGCGAAGCGGGCGATCAGGTCGTCCAGAAGAAGTTCGTCCGGCTCGGTTTCAAGGTTCTGCAGCGCTTCCGCCAGCGATAGCTGGAACGCTTCGTCGGCGAAGACTGGATTTGCCACGAAGGGCAGCCTTTGCACCCCGTCCGCTGCGTCTATCAGGCTCTTGGGCGGCAGGTAGAGCATCCGGTAACGCAAGCCGTCGTCGGTTCCGGCTGCGCCGTCATGCACCTCGTCCGGATGCAGCACGATCACATTGCCGGGCAGGCTGGTACGGGAGGCTCCGCGGTAGTGGAAGGTCTGCACGCCGGAAAGCGTGACGCCAAGCGCATAGGTATCGTGCCGGTGCGGCGAAAACCCGTTGCCGTGGAAGCGTGCCTCCATGCGTTCTATGCCGCGCGAGATCGGCGCATGCACGATGCCGTCACGCGTGCACGAACGTTCAAGACCGCCGGCGCCGATCGCCTCTAGGTCTTCGGCCTTCGCAAAACCTTCAACGGAGTTCGTTTTCATGTTCGACACCAAGATCGCGATCGTGCTTCGCGATGATCTTGCTCCCTGGCAGGCGCTGAATGTCACCGCTTTCCTGATGAGCGGCATCGTCGCTCAATACCCGTCGGTGATCGGCGAACCATATCGGGATGCGGCCGGCAATGTCTATAACGCGCTCAGCATCCAGCCTGTCGTGGTCTTGTCGGCTGATCAGGAGGCGCTTCGCACCATTCACCGCCGCTCGCTGGAGCGCGAAGTAACGACGTCGCTCTATGTCGAGGAAATGTTCTCCACCGGCCACGATGCAGCGAACCGCGCGGTCTTCGCGCAATTCTCGCCCGAGGATGCCAAGGTCGTCGGCATCGCCATGCGGGCGGAAAGGAAGACCGTCGACAAGATCACCAAGGGTGCCGGGATGCACGCCTGATCATCACAGGAATGTTCGGGGGAGGGTGAGAAGTGCGGAAAGCGGAGTTGAGAATCCGGCCAGGATGAAAATGACGATGCTTGCAGCCAGATAGATTGCCCACCACCATTTTTGCGGTGTTCTCAGGCCGAGAATGGCGATCACGATGTTCAGCAGGAATGCGATCAACCCTGCCGTGAAAATCCAGCCGGGCGGCGTCTCGGACGTAAGCCGCATCCAGCCGGGCACGAGCGTTGCGAGTGAAAGGATCAGGACAAGAACGATGAGCTTCGGCGTCTTTATATCCGGCATCGATATTTCCTGGGGTGAGGCAGCAGGGTGACTTTGCCCGCTTAAAGCTCCACCGCCTCCACCTTCTTGTTGACGAAGCGCAGCGCCACGCCGCCGTCGATCAGTTTCAGCGCTGTTTCGCCGAAGAGCTCGCGCCGCCAGCCGTGCAGCGCCGCAACCTCGGCCTTCTCGCCCTCGGCGGCGATTTTTTCGAGGTCGTCGGTATTGGCGATGATCTTGGCAGCCACGCCCTGCTTGTCGGAGATGAGCTTCAGGAGCACCTTGAGAAGCTCGACCGCAGCGGCCGTGCCTTCCGGCACATGCGTGTGCTTGGGCGGATGCGGCATCTCCGTTTTGGGAAGCGAAAGCGCAGTATTGACAGCCTCGACGATCGCCGCGCCGGAAGCGGAGCGCTCCCAGCCTTTCGGGATGGTTCTGAGGCGGGAAAGCGCCTCCGCGTCCTTCGGCTGCTGCTGGGCGATCTCGTAGATCGCGTCGTCCTTCAGCACGCGCGAGCGCGGCACGTTGCGGCCGCGCGCCTCCCGCTCCCGCCAGGCGGCGATATGTTTCAGGATCGCCAGTTCCTGCGGCTTGCGCAGGCGCGATTTCAGCCGGAGCCAAGCGTCGTCGGGATGGAGATCGTAGGTGCCGGCGGATTCGAGGATCGCCATCTCCTCGGTCAGCCATAGAGCGCGACCCTCCCGTTCGAGCTGGTCCTTCAGCGCCAGATAGACGTCGCGCAGATGCGTCACGTCGGCGAGCGCGTATTCGAGCTGCTTTTCGGTAAGCGGGCGGCGGCTCCAGTCGGTGAAGCGCGAGGACTTGTCGATATGCACGCTCTTGATGCGGCTGACGAGCTGATCGTAGGAGACCGAGTCGCCGAAGCCGCAGACCATGGCCGCCACCTGCGTATCGAAGATCGGGTGCGGCACGAGATTGCCGAGGTGGTGGATGATCTCGATGTCTTGCCGCGCGGCGTGGAAGACCTTGACCACTTTCGGGTCCGCCATCAGCTCGAAGAAGGGCTTGAGATCGATACCCTTGGCGAGCGGATCGACCAGCACTTCCAGCGTCGGGCTCGCCATCTGGATGAGGCAGAGTTCCGGCCAGAACGTGGTCTCGCGCAGGAATTCGGTGTCGATGGTGATGAAGTCGGATTGGGCGAGCGCCCGGCAGGCTTCCTCGAGAGCGGCGGTGGTTTCGATCATATCCAAGGTCACGTAGGGTTGATCAGCCTTCCTCCTCCTCAACGCCGCATATGTCAACCGTGGCGGCTCAATCCTTGCGTTCTTTCTCCACCGGAGCTGCAAGTTTGTTGAAATAGGCCGAGGTTCTGAGCAGTGCCCGGAAGCGCGACCTGCGCTTCTCGGGCGGCACCGGATCGCGTACGCCCATGCGTCGGATGGTGAAGAGGATGAAGGCCGCGAAGATCACCGAGGTATAGAGGAAGAAGGCGCGGGGGCCGTAATATTCCAGGAGTATGGATGCAAGGAGCGGCCCCACGGTCGCGCCGGCGGACCAGAAGAACAGGAGACCCGCCGAGACCAGCGCATGTTCACCCATCCGGGCATGGTCGTTGCCATGCGCCGAACAGAGCGAATAGAGCGGCATCGAAAAGGCGCCGAACAGGAAGACGCCGATGATGTTGGCGGTCTCGTTGGTGCCTGCGCCGAAGGAGAGATAGGCTCCGGTCACGACGGAGCCGACCGCCGTCCAGAGGATCACCTTGCGGCGGTCGAGCCGGTCGGAATAGGCGCCGAGCGGATATTGCAGCACCACGCCGCCGATGATGCCGGCGCTCATGAAGGTGGCGATCGAGGTGATGCTCATGCCGATCTCCTCGGCATAGATCGGCCCGATATTGCGGAAGGCCGCCATGGAGAGCCCGACGGCGATGACGCCGACGACTGCGAGCGGCGAGATGCGCCAGACGGCGCGAAGATCGAAGGCGATGAACTCTGGCGGGGAGGGGCTCGATTTGTCGGCAAGCGAGATCGGCACCAGCGAGAGCGTCATGGCGATGGTGATGATGGCGAAGATGATCGGCCCTTCTATGCCGATGCCGGGTATGAGATATTGCGCCACCGTCACCGAGCCGAGGTCGACGAAGCGGTAGATGGAAAGCGTGCGCGCCCGGTTGGCGTTCGTCACCTTCGCGTTGATCCAGCTTTCCACGGTGGCGAAGAGGCTCGCGACCGCGATCCCGATCAGGAAGCGCATGGCGAACCAGAAGGTCGGATCGATGACGAGCGACATGGCGAGCGAACATGAAGCGCCGATCGCCGCCATGGCTGAAAAGGTGCGGATATGGCCGATCTGGCGCAGAAGCCGTGTGACGTAGACGCAGCCGAGCGCGAATCCCACGCTGTAGCCCGCGCCGATCATGCCGATGATAGAGGGGGAGAAGCCCTCATGCGTGCCGCGAAGCGCGATGAATGTGCCCTGGAGCCCATTGCCGCCGATCAATATGCCGGCCGTAACGAGCAGGGGAATCAGTGGGCGGATATGGCTCATGGAGTGCTTTCGCGAGCGGGCGGGAACGACGTGTTCGTCTTAGACGAGTGAAGGACGGAAAAACAGCCGAAAGGGCGTCGCGGCGGCGACAAGCCGCGACAAGTCTTGACAAAGCAGGTCCATCATGCGCTTTTCGCGCCGATTTTCCCTATGACGGCCCGGCGGCGCGCGTCGCCCATTGCCGCAAGTGCACCAGTCCAGGATTCTTGAAAATGCATCGTTACCGCAGTCACACCTGTGCCGCCCTCCGGAAGTCCGATGTCGGCTCCACCGTCCGTTTGTCCGGCTGGGTGCACCGCGTGCGAGATCACGGCGGCGTTCTCTTCATCGACCTGCGTGACCACTACGGCATGACCCAGGTCGTGGCCGATCCGGATTCGCCCGCTTTCAGGACCGCCGAAACCGTGCGCGGCGAATGGGTCATCCGCATCGACGGCGTCGTCAAGGCCCGTTCCGACGAGACGGTCAACAAGGGCATGGCGACCGGCGAAGTCGAGCTCTACGCGCAGGAGATCGAAGTGCTTTCGGCGGCGAAGGAACTGCCGCTGCCGGTCTTCGGCGAGCCGGACTACCCGGAAGACGTGCGCCTGCGCTACCGCTTCCTCGATCTTCGCCGTGAAACGCTGCACAGGAACATCGTCAAGCGCACCCAGATCATCTCGGCCATGCGGCGCGAGATGACGAATGTCGGCTTCACCGAATACACCACGCCGATCCTGACCGCCTCCTCGCCGGAAGGCGCGCGCGACTTCCTGGTGCCGAGCCGTATCCACCAGGGCAAGTTCTTTGCGCTCCCGCAGGCGCCGCAGCAGTACAAGCAGCTCCTGATGGTCGCCGGCTTCGACCGCTATTTCCAGATCGCCCCCTGCTTCCGCGACGAGGACCCGCGCGCCGACCGCCTGCCCGGCGAATTCTACCAGCTCGACCTCGAGATGAGCTTCGTCACCCAGGAAGAAGTCTGGGAAACGATGGGCCCGCTGATGACCTCGATCTTCGAGGAATTCGCAGATGGCAAGCCAGTCACCAAGGAATGGCCGCGTATCCCCTATGACGAGGCGATCCGCAAATATGGTTCCGACAAGCCGGACCTGCGCAACCCGATCGTCATGGAGGCGGTGACCAGCCATTTCGCCGGCTCCGGCTTCAAGGTCTTCGCCAACATGATCGCGTCCAACCCGAAGATCGAAGTCTGGGGTATCCCGGCCAAGACCGGCGGCTCCAGAGCCTTCTGCGACCGCATGAATTCCTGGGCGCAGCAGCAGGGCCAGCCCGGCCTCGGCTATATCTTCTGGCGTAAGGAAGGCGATAAGCTCGAGGGCGCCGGTCCGCTCGCAAAGAACATCGGCGAGGAGCGCACCGAGGCGATCCGCGTCCAGCTCGGCTTGGATGACGGCGATGCCTGCTTCTTCGTCGCGGGTGATCCGGACAAGTTCTACAAGTTCGCCGGCGAGGCCCGCGTCCGCGTCGGCGAGGAACTGAACCTCACCGACAAGGACCGCTTCGAGCTTTGCTGGATCGTCGATTTCCCGTTTTTCGAATATAACGAGGACGAGAAGAAGATCGATTTCGCCCACAACCCGTTCTCCATGCCGCAAGGCGGTCTGGAGGCGCTGGAAACCAAAGAGCCGCTGTCGATCAAGGCATTCCAGTACGATGCCGTCTGCAACGGCTTCGAGATCGCCTCGGGCTCGATCCGTAACCAGTCGCCGGAACTCATGGTCAAGGCCTTCGAAACGGTGGGCCTGAGCCAGCAGGATGTCGAGGATCGCTTCGGCGGCATGTACCGCGCCTTCCAGTATGGCGCGCCTCCGCATGGCGGCGCTGCCTTCGGCATCGACCGTATCGTCATGCTCCTGACGGGCGCGAAGAACCTGCGCGAGATCACCCTGTTCCCGATGAACCAGCAGGCGCAGGATCTTCTCATGAACGCTCCCTCGGAAGCGACGACGACCCAGCTTCGCGAGCTTGCGCTGCGCGTGGTTCCGCAGAAGAAGGACTGATCGGCTTACGGCCCAAGGAAACGGGAGGGCGCTATCCAGCGTCCTCCCGTTTCTTTTGGGTACGCCCGATGAAATCCCGCATGAGGGGCGCTGCCGGAGCCGAATGCGTCTCCAGCAGCAGGTGGCCGGCGTCCAGGATATGGGCTTCCATTCTTGGCAGGTCCCGCATCCAGGACAGGGTCTCCTCAAGCTCGAAATAGGGATCGTGCCTTCCCCAGATCATCAGGGCAGGTGGCTGCCGGCGCCTCAGATATTCGGCGAGAGTGTCGAACCGGGCGATATAGTTCCCATAGTCCCTGAGCAGCGCGAGCTGTGTCTCCATCCGGCCGGGCAGGCACATCACCCGCCAGTCCTCCTCCCACCTTTCAGGCGATATGCGGGCCGCAAGGTCCGGTGGCACATGCGCGATATACTGGTCGCGCGTGCCCTCGAATGTCAGATGCGCCGTTGCCGCCGCCGTGTTTTCCGGGGTGGGGTGAGCCCAGAAGGCCTTGGTTTCCGCCCATCCGGGACCGTGGCCGGTCAGATAGGCGTTTGCGTTCTGAACGATAAGGCCGAGGACCTTTTCCGGCGCCTGCATGGCGATGTGGAAGCCGACGGGTGCCCCGTAGTCATGCAGGTAGATATAACGTGGCTCAATCGCCAGATGGTCCATGAGTTCCGAGATGGCGCCGCCGAAGGCGGCAAACGAGACTGTCGGCAGAACGTCGGACTCGCCGAACCCGGGCAAGTCGGGCGCGATCAGGTAGGCGTCCTTCGATAGTTCCGACATGACGTCCTCGAACATCCGCGCGGAATTCGGAAGTCCATGCAGAAGCAGCACGGCGGGCCTGGACGCCTCGCCCGCGGCGAGAAAGGATAACTCCGCGCCGTTGGACAGACGATATCGCTGCCGGGTCACAGTGCCCATGTCCGGTCTCCTCTCCTGATCCATCTGATCGCCCAAATTCGCAAGCGCGGGTAACGTTCCAGGGGATGCTACTCATACTGGCGTACGCCCTCAACGCCGGAGATTGTGCGGCCGCTGAAAATGTCACGGAAATTTCGTCTTCGGTTGAGCTTTGTTTAAGGCCTTCAGAGGCAGTTGTGGCTTCGATTTTCGAATAAGCGGAGTTGGATATTGTCTCTCTTTTCCAATCTCAGGATTTCCCATCGCGTCATGATGCTGGCCGTCGTGGCGCTCGCCGGCATCCTCGCCATCGCGGCGATTTTCTTCGGGCAGCGCCGGGTCGAAGCCGAGTTCCGCGCCGCAGCCGATCACCTGACGCAGCGCGAGGCGGATGTCGCCCGCATGAGCGCCGGGCTTCGCGACAGCCTGCTCTGGGAACAGGATTTTCTCCTGAACAAGGATCTTGCCTCGGTCGGCAAATTCAAGGCTGCTGTCGGGGAGGCGCGCACTGTGCTGGATGCCCTGCAGGCCTCCGCCGATGAGAGGCTCGCCGCCGACCTTGATCGCCTGGCGAGAGGCCTCGACAGCTACGAGGCGGATTTTGAGCTGCTTGTGCGCAACAACGAGGAATTGGGGCTCGATCAGGATGGCGGGTTGGAAGGCGCCATGCGCGGAGCCGTCCATTCCATCGAGGGTCAGCTTCAGAGCGTCGAAGATGCGGAAATCCGCGCCAGCATGCTGATGATGCGCCGTCACGAGAAGGATTTCATCCTGAGGCGCGATCCCTCCTATATGGAGAAACATTCGGGCGAGGCCGAGAGCTTCACCGCTCTGGTCAAGAAGGCTTTCCGCCCCGGTGCGCAGCGCACCCGCGTTCTCGATGCGCTCGAGGTCTACCGGAGCGCCTTCCGGTTCTATGCGGAAGCGAGCCTGCGGGACGCCGAAGCGCGGCTCAAGGTCTCGGCGGGCTATCGCGCCATCGAGCCGGTCGTGGCGAACGTCCTGGCAAGCAATGCAGCGGAGAAAGCCGCGACCCTTGCGGAAAACCAGAAGGTCGCGGAGCGCAATCTTCTGATCGTCGCCGGCTTGCTGATCGGTGCCGTCGCCATTCTTCTCGCCGGCGTCTGGGTGATCGGCAGGTCGATCACCCGTCCCATCCTGGCGGTAACCGGTGCGATGCGCCGGCTTGCCGGCGGCGAACTCGACATTGCGGTACCGGCGCGCGGGCAGCGCAACGAATTCGGGGCCATGGCCAATGCGCTCGAGGTCTTCCAGCAATCGGCGCTCGCCAACCGCCGCCTGGAAGAGGAGGCCGCGGAAGTGCGCGTAAGAGCCGAAAGCGAGCGCCTGCGCATGCAGGCGGCGGCGGAAGCGGATGCCCGGGAAAAGCTCGTTCAGGCGACCGGCGGCCTTGCCGCCGGTTTGCGCCGCCTGGCCGAGGGAGACCTGTCCTTCCAGTTGACGGAACCCTTCGCACCCGATTTCGAGGCGCTTCGCGCCGACCTCAACCAGACGCTCCGCCAGCTTGCGGGCGTCATGCGTGAGATCGTCGGCTCAAGCCAGTCGATCGACGGCGGCAGCCGGGAAATCAGCCAGAGCGTCGGCGATCTGGCGCGCCGGACCGAAAGCCAGGCCGCCTCGCTGGAGGAGGCTGCGGCGGCACTTGATGAGATCACCGCGAATGTGGCGAGCGCGGCGGAACGCGCCCGCGAAGCCCGCGAGGCGGCAAGGCAGGCGGATGAAAGCGCGGCGCGCACCAGCACTCTCGTCGGAGAGACCGTCAGCGCCATGCAGCGCATCGAGCAGTCCTCGGAACGGATCTCCAGCATCATCGGCGTGATCGATGGCATTGCTTTCCAGACGAACCTCCTGGCTCTCAATGCCGGCGTAGAGGCCGCGCGGGCGGGGGAGGCCGGTCGCGGCTTCGCTGTGGTCGCTCACGAGGTCAGGGAGCTGGCGCAGCGTTCGGCCGCTGCTGCCCGCGAGATCAAGCAACTCATTCAGGGCTCGGCGGCGGAGGTGAAGGAGGGTGTCCGCTCGGTGCGCGATACTGGCGTGGCGCTGGAGGAGATCAGCACCCGTATCCGCTCGATCAACACGCAGATGGAAGCGATTGCGCTTGCCGCGCGCGAACAGTCGCTCGGCCTCGGAGAGGTGAACACCGCCGTCAATACCATGGAGCAGGGCACCCAGCGCAATGCGGCCATGGTAGAAGAGAACAATGCCGCCAGCGCCATGCTGGCGGAACAGGCGGCCCACTTGCGCGAACTGGTCTCGATGTTCCGGCTGGAGGCTGAGGCGCCGGCCCTGGCGGAAAGGATCGTTAAGCCTCTCCCGCGCGTCGCCAATGGCCGTCCGTGACTGCGCGGAAGAGCCATGGCCGAAAATGGTCTTGGGGAACTTTCTCCGCGGGCGGAGGTTCGGACGCCAGCAGAAGCGTGAGGAGAAAGAAGATGCGCAAGACACTGTTGGCCGCTGCGGCGCTGATGACCCTTTCGGGCATCGCCTATGCCCAGACGACGGTTATTACCAAGGATCCGGCCGTCACCGGCTCGACCACGGTCACCCTGCCGGGCGAAGTCCGGACCTACATCATGGAGCACGAGGTTCCCTCGGTCGCCTACGAGGGCGAAGTCGTTGTCGGCTCGACGCTGCCTGATTCCGTGGAAATCCACCAGGTGGAGGGCCATAACGACTACGCCTACACGGTGGTCAACGAGCGCCGCGTGGTCGTCAATCCTCAGACCCGTGCCGTCATCCAGGTTCTGGAGTGATCCGAGCGGAGCGCAGGTCGAACCTCCTGCCTGCGCTCCGGCCCGCAAAAGGTTGCGCCCCCGCATCATCCCCTTTATAGAACGGCTACTCACAAGGACCTGGGTGAGATTCCCGGGTGGCTCTTCTGGCCGCCGATCCGCCAGACAACGCAAGGCATCGATAGATCCACAGCCGCGACCTTACCCGGCCGATGCGTCCTTTTGCGAAAAATCCAGATATGAACCGTCTTTCCATTTACAAGCGCGAATGGTTTTCCAACATTCGTGCCGATATTCTTTCAGGCATCGTCGTCGCCCTCGCTCTCATTCCCGAAGCGATCGGCTTTTCGGTCATCGCCGGCGTCGATCCCAAGGTCGGCCTGTTCGCCTCCTTCGCGATCGCCTGCGTTTCGGCCTTCACGGGCGGCCGGCCGGGCATGATCTCCGCAGCAACGGCTGCCACGGCCGTGCTGATGGTCACGCTGGTCCGCGATCATGGGCTGCAGTATCTTTTCGCCGCCACGCTGCTGATGGGCCTTCTGCAGATACTGGCGGGCTTCGCCAAGCTCGGCCGCGTCATGCGCTTCGTCTCCAAATCGGTAATGACCGGCTTCGTGAATGCGCTGGCGATCCTCATCTTCATGGCGCAGCTGCCGGAATTGATCGGCGTGCCCGTAAAGACCTATGTCATGATCGCTGCGGGTCTCGCGATCATTTATCTCTTTCCGCGCGTCACAAAGGCCATTCCGTCGCCTTTGGTCGCGATCGCGGTTCTCACCGGCGTTTCGGTCTTTCTCGGCATGGATATCCGCACCGTCGGCGATCTCGGCGAATTGCCGTCGGCGCTGCCTGTTTTCGCGTTGCCGGCCGTTCCGCTGACCTGGGAAACGCTGCAGATCATCTTCCCCTATTCGCTGGCGCTTGCCGCTGTGGGCCTGCTCGAATCCCTGCTGACGGCCAAGATCGTCGACGACATGACCGATACGACAAGTAACAAGAGTCAGGAATGTGTGGGGCAGGGCCTCGGCAACATCGCCTCCAGCCTGATCGGCGGCATGGGTGGCTGTGCCATGATCGGCCAGTCGGTCATCAATGTTTCGTCGGGCGGCCGCGGAAGGCTTTCCACCTTCGTGGCTGGGGCGTTCCTGCTCTTCCTCATCCTGGTGCTGGATGATCTCGTCCGCATCATCCCGATGGCCGCTCTGGTGGCGGTGATGATCATGGTCTCGATCGGCACCTTCTCGTGGCGCTCGATCCGTGACCTTCGCCATAATCCGCTGCCGTCCTCAATCGTCATGCTGGCGACGGTCATCACCGTCGTGGCGACCCACGACCTCGCCAAGGGCGTGCTCGTCGGCGTGCTTCTTTCGGGCGTCTTCTTCGCCGGCAAGGTCGCGCGCCTGTTCCATGTCCGCTCGGAATCCACCGAAGATGGAACCACGCGCATCTATCACGTGGATGGACAGATATTCTTCGCCTCGACCGAAAGCCTCGTGAAGTCCTTCGATTTCGAGGAGGCCGTGAAGAAGGTCGTGATCGACGTCACCGAAGCCCATTTATGGGATATCTCGGCCGTTGGCGCCCTTGATGACGTCGTGCTGAAATTCCGCCGTCGCGGCGTCGAGGTCACCGTGCGCGGCGTCAACGAGGCGAGCGCCAGCATGATCGACCGCTTCGCTCTGCACGACAAGGAACATGCGGCTTTCGCGCCATCCACCGGCCATTGAAAAAAGAAAGCCCCCGCAAGTGATTGCGGGGGCTTATTGATTCAAACTCTCTGGCAGAGGCAGCCTATTCGTTCGCCGTTACCGTGACGCCGAGGACCTCCGGCAGAGTGTTCGGCGCACCCATCGCCGCTCCCATGATCATCGGGAAGGGGACCGGTTTTTCCGGCTTCGCGCTGATCGTCAGTTTTTGCGGATTGTCGATATAGGTGTTGATCGCCGAGCTCACCATGTTCTGCAGCGCGGGCACGTTCAGCTGCGCCAGCATAAGCGGCGCCATGGCCTTCACCATCTGCGCCATGTCCTTGCCGGAGACGCCCTGCTGCTTGCCGGCAAAGTCGAGCGCGCGCCCGGTGATGCCGGCATCCTCGAAACGGATTTCGGCGCTGTTGAAGGTAAGCTGCTGCATCAGCCCCAGCATGGCGAGGTTCGCCGCCTGCTGGGCCTCCTCCTTGTTGGGGTTTGCCTCCATGGCCGCTGTCGTTTCCTGAACGGATTTCAGGAACTGGAGCGTGTAGCCGGAGAAGCTGAAGGGGAAATCGAGCTTGCCGACATTGGCGAAATCCACCGTGTATTCGGTGATCTCGAGCGTGCCCGGCGCGAGTTCCCAGCGGCCTGCCAGGTTCACTTTGCCGTCGAGCGTGGTAACTCGAAGCTCATTGACGGCCTCTTRCGTCTTGGCATCCGGAAGCGTGGAGAGGTCGGCCTTCAGGCCGGTCATCTCTCCGCTGAACTGGATCGATGATTTGTCCGCGGGGATCGTCGAGTTGAATTCCGTTCGGGCGACGGAAAAGAGATTTTTTCCATCGAGGCTGACATTCAGCGGGCCCATACGGAAGTCTTCATAAAGCAGCAGGGTGTCGAGCGATTCGCCCGTCGCTTCGGCCGGAATGGAGACACCGCTGATGGAGATGTCCGACACGGTTACGACGGTCTTGTCCTCGCTGAAGTTGATGTTCGGGAACGTGACCGTTTCGATGCGGTAGCCGCCATCGGCTTCTTCCACGTCTTCCAGCGTGATATCGCCGAGCGGCAGGCTTTCGGGACCGCCGGTTGGCTGGAAGGCCGCGCCCGTCAGCGTCACGTTCGAGCCCTGCACATCGACCGAGCGGGCGGTAACCGCGCCGCCCTGCAGCTTCATGGCCGCATTGAGCTTGTTGAGAAGGTCGTTTCCATCCAGCGCGAAGGCGGGACCGGAAAGAATGCTGAAGGCCGCGCCGGCAAGCAGGAGCCGGGCCGTGTTGGAATACATCTTGAATTCCTCCTGGCGGGCGCTGCCCGCGTGTCATATAGGAAGGCGACCTTATATAGGCGGCCTCGAACAGGTCCAGTTCTTTGTTCCCGCCAAAGGTCGCAGTTAAATGTGACGGCGATGGGAAGCGCGAGCCGCGGAACCGCCTTTCATCCACAGTATGATCCCCCGCAATTCTTGCCGGGAATCAGGCTTTCCGATAGTCAAGGCCCATGGGACAAAATCTTACGCCTCCGCCCGGCGGTGAGGGTGGCGACAATATTCTTCCGGTCGACCTCAAGGCAGCGCTCGAGGAGCGTTACCTTTCCTATGCGCTCTCCACCATCACGCAGCGCGCCCTGCCGGATGTGCGCGACGGGCTGAAGCCGGTCCACCGCCGCATCGTCTACGCCATGAGCGAGATGGGTCTTCGCCCGAATGCCGCATTCCGCAAATGCGCCAAGATCGTCGGCGAGGTGATGGGTAACTACCATCCCCATGGCGATCAGTCGATTTACGATGCGCTGGCGCGCCTCGCGCAGGATTTCTCGCTGCGCTATCCGCTCGTCAACGGCCAGGGGAACTTCGGCAATATCGACGGCGATAGCCCCGCCGCCATGCGTTACACCGAGTCCAAGATGACCGACGTCGCCGAGCTCCTGCTCGAGGGCATCGATCAGGATGCGGTGGACTTCCGCGATACCTACGACGAATCCAATTCCGAGCCGGTCGTGCTGCCGGGCGCCTTTCCGAACCTCCTGGCGAACGGCTCGTCGGGCATCGCAGTCGGCATGGCGACCTCCATCCCGCCGCACAATGCTCATGAGCTATGCGACGCGGCGCTGCACCTCATCAAGCATCCGGATGCGACGGTCGAAAAACTGGTGGAGTTCGTGCCCGGTCCGGACCTGCCGACCGGCGGCATCATCATCGACAGCCGTGAGCAGATCATCGAATCCTACAAGACCGGCCGCGGCGGGTTCCGCGTGCGCGCCAAGTGGGAGACGGAGGATCTTGGCCGCGGCGGTTATCAGATCGTCGTCACCGAAATCCCCTTCCAGGTTCAGAAGTCGCGGCTGATCGAGAAGATCGCCGAACTGCTGATCGCCCGCAAGCTGCCGCTCCTGGAAGATATTCGCGACGAGTCTGCCGAAGATATCCGTATCGTGCTGGTGCCGAAGAGCCGCACGGTCGACGCGACGCTTCTGATGGAATCGCTCTTCAAGCTGACCGAGCTTGAAAGCCGTATCCCCCTCAACATGAATGTGCTCTCGCTGGGGCGCGTGCCGAAGGTGATGGGCCTCGGTGAAGTGCTGATCGAGTGGCTGGCACACCGCAAGGACGTGTTGGTCCGCCGTTCGCGTCATCGTCTCGCGGCGATCGACCGGCGTCTGGAAATCCTCGGCGGCCTGCTTGTCGCCTATCTTAACATCGATGAGGTGATCCGCATCATCCGCGAGGAGGACGAGCCGAAGCCGGTGATGATGGAGCGCTGGTCGCTCACAGACATTCAGGTCGAGGCGATCCTCAACATGCGGCTGCGCGCCTTGCGCAAGCTCGAGGAATTCGAAATCCGCACCGAGCACGACAACCTCACCAAGGAGAAGGCGGATATCGAAGCGCTGCTCGCTTCCGACGACAAGCAGTGGCGGGTGATCGAGGTCGAGATACAGGACGTAAAGAAGAAATACGCCAAGGCGACCGAGCTCGGCCGTCGCCGCACACAGTTCGCCGAGGCGCCGGATGCCGATATCGAGGCCATCCAGCAGGCGATGATCGAGAAGGAGCCGATCACCGTCGTCATCTCGGAGAAGGGCTGGATTCGCGCGCTGAAGGGGCACATCTCCGATACGGCCGCGCTCACCTTCAAGGAAGGYGACGCCCTGAAGCTCGCTTTCCCGGCGCAGACGACCGACAAGCTGCTGCTCGTCACCACCGGCGGCAAGGTCTACACGCTCGGCGGCGACAAGCTTCCCGGCGGCCGGGGCCACGGCGAGCCCGTCCGCATCATGGTCGACATGGAGAACGATCAGGATATCCTGACCGCCTTCGTGCATGACCCGTCCCGCAAGGTCGTGGTGGCCTCCACCGCCGGCTATGGCTTCATCGTGGCCGAGAGCGAGATGATCGCCAACACCCGCAAGGGCAAGCAGGTCATGAATGTCGTGATGCCCGATGAGGCGAAGCTTGTCGTTCCGGTAACGGGCGACCATGTCGCCGTCGTCGGCGAAAACCGCAAGATGCTGGTCTTCCCGCTCGCGCAGCTTCCGGAGATGACGCGCGGCAAGGGCGTGCGCCTGCAGCGCTACAAGGATGGCGGCATCTCCGACATCAAGTGCTTTGCGATGGCCGACGGCCTTTCCTGGGAAGACAGTGCCGGCCGCTCCTTCACGCGCAACAAGGACGAGCTCCTGGAATGGATGGGCGACCGAGCCGCCGCCGGCCGCGTCGTTCCGAAGGGTTTCCCGAGAAGCGGCAAGTTCGCGGGATGATTAGGTGCAAGCTGGCGGCGCCGGTGCAACGGTGCTGCCGTTTGTCGTCCGCCGCATCTGCCACACCGAATAGCCGATAAGCGCAAGGATGAGAATTGCGCCGCCGAGAAGCGTTCGCGCGGCCGGCACCTCGGCAAAGATCATCCACACCCAGATCGGCGCGAGGATGGTTTCGAGCAGGTAGAACATGCCGACTTCCGGGCCGGAGAGATAGCGCGGGCCGGTCGCGAGACACCAGAAGGCGAGCGGGATCATCACGGCGCCGTCGAAGGCGACCCAGAATGGCRCCTCCACGGAAAAGCCGTTTGTTGCCACGAAGAAGAGGCTGGTGAGCGCCGGAAGGGCGGTCGCCACCAGCGGCACGAAGCCCATTTCGATGCGCGTCGCCCGCCCGATGGTGATGGCGCCTGCAAGCAGCAGCGATGTCAGCGCCGCCAGCGCGTCGCCGAGGAGATGTCCGCCCGCCATGCCGCCGGAGACGATAAGCCCGACACCCATCAGCATCAGCAGCATGGTGACGAGCGTGGAGATCGAGGGCGCCTCGCGCAGGAAAAGCCAGCCGAGCAGCGCGGCGAACATCGGCGTGAAGGCGACGATGAACACCACGTTGGCGGTTGCCGTATGGAAGACCGCGCCGAGGAAGGTCATGGTAGAAAGTCCGTAGCAGAGGCCGGCGAGCAGCCCCGCCTTGCCCGGCAGCAACGGCGGCCGCGCCGAACTGAAGCGGCGGATGACGAACCACAGGAGCAGGCTTGCGGCGAAGGTGACGGCGCTGCGAAGCGCGATCGTGGACCAGAGTTCGCCATGGCCGAGCCGCACCAGCGGCACGTCGAAGGAGAGCGCGAGCCCGCCGATCGTGGTGAGCACGAGGCCCTTCTTGTGGTCGTTCATGAGTTGTCAGTCTTCCCTGGCGGCGTCGAAACGTTCCCAGCCGCGCGGCGTTAGGTGCTCCTGCGGCTGGAAGCGGGTCTTGTAGCCCATTTTCGCCGACCCCTTCACCCAGTATCCGAGATAGACATGCGGCAGGCCGAGCGTCCTGGTGCGGTTGATGTGGTCGAGGATCATGAACGTGCCGAGCGAGCGACTCTCGGCCTCGGGATTGAAGAAGGAATAGACCATCGAAAGCCCGTCGCTCATCATGTCGGTGAGCGCGACGGCGAGCAGTTCCCCGCGCGGCTGTTCGCTGATGCCCGAGCCCGGCTGGCGAAGGCGGTATTCGATCACCCGAGTGTTGACGTGCGTGTCCTCCACCATGATCGCATAGTCGAGCGCCGACATGTCCGACATGCCGCCCCGCTGGTGCCGTTCGTCCAGATAGCTCCGGAAGAGCGAGAACTGTTCGGTGGAAGGCTGCGCCGGATAGACGGTGGCGATAATGTCGCGATTATCGGAAAGCACCCGCCGCATAGAGCGGGTGGGGCGGAAGTCGTTGGCGAGGATACGCACGGAAACGCAGGCCCGGCAGGCCTCGCAGGCCGGACGATAGGCGATGTTCTGGGAACGCCGGAAGCCGCCCTGCGTCAAGAGGTCGTTCATCTCGGCTGCGCGCGGGCCGACGAGATGGGTGAAAACCTTGCGCTCCATTTCGCCGGGGAGGTAGGGACACGCTGCCGGAGCCGTCAGATAGAACTGCGGTGAAGGCGTCGTCTGGGTGTTCATCGCGTCGCGACCGGTCCCGTCTATGTCACATACTGTTCATACCATGGCGCAGAATGGAAAAAGGTCAACCATGCCCTTTAGGGGACGGTGGCCCCTGCACGAATATTTCCGGGCCGAGCCTCGGCGGGACCCGGAGGCCGGATCAGTTCGTGCGTACCATCACGGTGCCGAGCAGCAGGTCATGGACGAGCCGCGAGCGCTCGAGGAAGAGGCCGGCCAGCAGGATCAGCGGCGTCAGCACCGAATTGAAGATCCAGAAGAGCACCATGTGCACCACGGCGGTGAGGAAATCCATGGGACGTCCGTCCACGCGCATCAGTGCTATGCCCATGACGCGCATACCGGGGGTGGCCTGGCTCGGCCCGCCGAGCGTCAGGCCGAAATAGAGCAGTGCCACGACCACGTAGAGCACCGGATAGAGGAACCAGCCGAGCCCGAGCGTGATGATGCCCAGGAAGAAGACCACCACGGCGGCGGGAATCCACAAGAGCCCCACGATCAGATAGTCGATGATGAAAGCGAACACCCGGCGGGAAAGAACGCCGCTATAGGCGCGCCAGTCCTCCGGTGCGGTATAGGCGGGGTTCGGGTCGAGGCTCATCGTCGCATATCTCCGTTTATCGATCGGAATATGGGAAGAAGTGCCCCCATCCGCAAGGTTCAGCCGCCCTTTGCCAGTTTCTTCGCCACATCCACGGCGAAATAGGTAAGGATGCCGTCGCAGCCGGCCCGCTTGAAACAGAGCAGCGTCTCCATCATGATCCGCTCGCCGTCGATCCAGCCGTTCATAGCGGCTGCCTTGATCTGCGTGTATTCGCCCGAAACCTGATAGGCGAAGACCGGCAGGCCGAAGGCTTCCTTGATGCGCCAGCAGATGTCGAGATAGGCGATGCCGGGCTTCACCATCAGCATGTCGGCGCCTTCCTCCACATCGAGGGCGGCATCGCGCAGCGCTTCCGTGCCGTTGGCGGGGCTGATGTAATAGCTGTTCTTGTCGCCCTTCAGGAGGCCGCTTGTGTTGATCGCCTCGCGATAGGGCCCGTAGAAGCCGGAGGAGAATTTCGTCGCATAGGACATGATGCCGACATTCTGGTGGCCGGCGGCGTCGAGCCCGCGGCGGATCGCGCCGATGCGGCCGTCCATCATTTCCGAAGGCGCGATGATGTCGGCGCCCGCATCCGCCTGCAYGACGGCCGCCCTGACGACCTGGTCCACCGTCTCGTCGTTGACGATTTCGCCGTCGCGCAGGATGCCGTCATGGCCGTGGCTGGTGAAGGGGTCGAGCGCCACGTCGGTGATGATGCCGATGTTCGGCACGGCCTTCTTGATCGCCGCGGTCGCCTTGTTGATGAGATTGTCGGCGACAAGGCTGTTGGAGCCGGTCTCGTCGCGCAGCTCCATTTCGATGTCCGGGAAGGTCGCGATCGCAGGAATGCCGAGATCGGCCGCTTCCTTCACTGCCTCCACCGCCTTGTCGATGCTCATGCGGCTGACGCCCGGCATGGCGGCGATCGGATCGACGATCCCGGTGCCCGGAACGATAAAGATCGGCCAGATGAGGTCGTCCACTGTCAGCCGGTTCTCCTGCACCATCCGCCGCGTCCAGTCTGCCTTGCGGTTGCGCCGCATGCGGCGATGGCCGGTGATCTCGTCCACCAGGTGCGTCTTGTCCATGGAACTGCCTCATCATTTGAATACGTCGTTCCGCTCCATATCACGCAGCCGGCCGCTTTGCGAATGCGCGCGATCGCCGCAAGCCCGGCGGCCGGAGCGGAACACGCTCAAATCCAGAGGTCGTTCTGCGCCGTGCGTTCTCCGCCTTCCTGGCCGGTGTTCAGCGTGCCCCGGGGCTCGATCAGCATCATCCTCACTTCCTTTTCGGCAAAAGGCTTGTGCTGGACGCCCTTCGGCACCACGAACATTTCCCCAGGCCGCACATGGACGCTGCCGTCGCGGAAATCGATCCGCAGCGTTCCTTCGAGCACGATGAAGGTCTCGTCCGTATCGGGATGATCGTGCCAGATGAAGTCTCCCTCGATGCGAACCAGCTTGAACTGGTAATCGTTCATCTCGGCCACGACGCGCGGCTGCCAGAGGTCTGGAATGCGCCCCAGCTTCTCGGCGAGGTTGATTGACATCTGCGAAGTCTTGCTATTGCTCATATCTGCTCCTTCTGTCGGCGCTGATGCCTAGCAGGCCGGAAGAAGAAGCTCTTGAACGATCGTGCAGGCTGCCCGGCACTCATCCAGCACTGGCGATCGGCGGGCATGGCGGATAGTGTGTGGACATGGAACCTGATTCACCTACCGTGCCGAAGCGCACGCTGACGGAGATCCTTTTCGTCATCTTCCTCAGGCTGGTGGCCGTCGCCTGCTTCTGGTTCGGCCTGCAATACTGGGGCATGCTGGTGGRCTATTCGCTGAACGGCCAGGCTCGTTTCGATCTGCTCAACCTTCCATGGAAGGTAGCGGCCTCCTCGCTTGCCGTTCTCTTCCCGGTCGCCTCGCTCGGCCTCTGGCTTGCCGTATCGTGGGGGCCGGTGCTCTGGGCGCTTGCCGCTCTCTCCCAGCTTCTGATGTATCATATGTGGCCGGAGATCTTCGGCCAGAACATGCTCGTGTCGCTCACGCACGGTCTCGTCGCGCTCGTCTACGTGCTTTTCCGGCTCGTTCTGTGGCTCGAGGAGCGCCGCAAGGCCGAGCGGGTAAGAATTGATTTACCTTGAACCTAAAGCTTTCGCGCCGGAATTTGGCTCGGAAATTACCCCTAAGTTATTGAAAAACAAAGATTGGAACTTTGCCGGGCGGGGAGGGGCATCCCCGGTCCGGTCGCGGTGAAAATCCGTTAATATCTCGTTAAGTATATGTTTTAATTCGAATTTTAAGCGCATTCGATAGGGTCTGTCTCAAGGCGGAAGAAAAAAGAAACCGCCAAACGAAACAGTGAGGCAGTCATGATGAACACGAAACTGAAGCCGCAGGCTCCGGCCGTTGCTGATCCGCATGAAGAAACCATCCGCTCCCTCTATATGGAGTCGCTGCATCTGGTGGAACGTCTCCACCGCCGCCTTCTGGATGTCATCAAGGACGAGTTCGACCGCCAGGGTCGCGACGACGTCAACGCCGTCCAGGCGCTGCTCCTCTTCAACATCGGCAATTCGGAACTGACGGCAGGCGAGCTGCGCTCCCGCGGCTATTATCTCGGCTCCAACGTTTCCTATAACGTCAAGAAGCTCGTCGATCTCGGTCTCATCAACCATCAGCGCTCGCGCATCGATCGCCGCTCGGTCCGCATCAGCCTGACGCCGGCCGGCCAGGATATCGCCGAAACCGTGGCCAGGCTCTATGAGCGCCACATCGGCTCGATCGAAAAGGTCGGCGGCATCGGCGAGGGCGAGTTCGCGCAGATGAACAAGCTCCTGCAGCGCCTCGACCGCTTCTGGAACGATCAGATCCTCTACCGCCTGTAATGACAAAACCCGCGCCGGCCTCATCCACGGGAAAGGCGCCGGGTAAAAAGACCTCCAGAGCGAGCCGGATG
Source organism: Rhizobium sp. LCM 4573 (assembly GCF_001854865.1). Classification (GTDB taxonomy): domain Bacteria; phylum Pseudomonadota; class Alphaproteobacteria; order Rhizobiales; family Rhizobiaceae; genus Neorhizobium. The sequence continues at coordinate 140,152 of NZ_MDDW01000028.1, forward strand.
CGTCCCCTGCGCATCCGGTTTTCGCCGTTCTTGAATGCCGGCCGGCGTGCGCGCCCGGCATTCGCCGAGACGGCCGGAAAGAGCAAAAAAGTCACACCCATACACGCGAACGTGACGCGCCGGGCACCTGACACGAATTGGCCATATTGCTATGGGACCGGCAAGATTGAACAGCCGGCGAAATCGCACTTTTGAAGCGTTGCGTTCGATCGAGAGACGGACGGCCGGCGGCGCCGGTTGCGCGTTTGTTAACCATATTCCCGTAGGCTTGGAAGAATGCTCGGGACCAGATGGGTAGTATGATGTCGAAGAAGATCGGAACTGAAGCTATTTCCCGCCGCTCGCTGCTGCGTTCGGCCGTCTCCGCCGGGGCTGCCGCGCTTGCCGCGCCGGCGCTTGCGCAATCGGCTCTCGACGATCTCATCAACGCGCCGCGCCGCGGCACCTGGGACGACCAGTTCGACGCCAAGGTTTCCCGTTCGGCCGTCAGCGTCGTCTCCAACAATCCGGTTCTCGGCCCCTCGGGTCCCGCCAATATTCAGCAGGCGATCATGGATTACCAGATGATCGTCTCCAACGGCGGCTGGCCGCAGGTCAATCCGGCCCAGACGCTGCGCATCGGCGCCGTCGATCCGGCCGTTCAGCAGCTTCGCCAGCGCCTGGCGATTTCCGGCGACCTCGATCGCTCCGCGGGCATGTCCAGCGCCTTCGACAGCTACGTCGATGGCGCCGTCAAGCGCTTCCAGGCCCGCCATGGCCTGCCGGCAGATGGCGTGATGGGCGAATACACGTTGAAGGCCATGAACATTCCGGCCGATACGCGCCTGCGCCAGCTCGAGACCAATCTCGTGCGCCTGCAGTCCATGTCCGGCGATCTCGGACCCCGCTATGTCATGGTCAACATTCCGGCAGCCTATATCGAGGCCGTCGAGAACGACCGCGTCGCACTGCGCAACAGCGCTGTCGTCGGCCGTATCGATCGCCCGACTCACGCCATCAACTCGAAGATCTACGAAGTCATCCTCAATCCCTACTGGACCGCGCCGCGCTCGATCGTCGAGAAGGACATCGTGCCGCTGATGCGCAAGGATCCGACCTACCTCACCCGCAACAACATCCGCCTGATCGACGGCAGGGGCCAGGAAGTGGCTCCGGAGACGGTCGACTGGTTCGCCCCCAAGGCGCCGAACCTGATGTTCCGGCAGGACCCCGGCAAGATCAACGCCATGGCCTCGACGAAGATCAACTTCCATAACCCGAACAACGAATACATGCACGACACGCCCCAGCAGGGCCTGTTCAACAAGCTGATGCGCTTCGAATCCTCGGGCTGCATCCGCGTGCAGAACGTTCGCGATCTCATCACCTGGCTTCTGCGCGACACGCCCGGCTGGTCGCGCCAGGAGATCGAACGGGTGATCTCGACGCGCCAGAACAATCCGATCAAGCTGGCGCAGGAAGTGCCGGTCTATATCGTCTACGTCACGGCATGGTCCGCCAAGGATCGCGTCGTGCAGTTCCGCGACGATATTTACCAGCGTGACGGCAACCAGGAACTGGCGCTCCAGACCACCACCGGCATCGAGCAGCCGGCCGGTTCTGTCGAGGAAGATTTCCTGCCGCAATAAGATCGCCGCAGCCAGCCAAGCCATCCAAAGCCGCATCGTAAAAGGTGCGGCTTTTTCGTCCGCGAGCTTGTTGCCCGCGCGTTCCAGCGAGCAAATGTCGTTCCCCGTATTGCTCTGAGAAGGCCGTAAGGTTAAGACGCGTTTCTCACGCTTTCCCTTGCCTCCGAGGAGCTCAGCCTATGTCGAACACCGACGCATTCTTTTCTCGTCCGCTTGCAGAATCCGACCCGGAAATCTTTGGCGCGATCGAGAAGGAACTCGGTCGCCAACGTCATGAGATCGAGCTGATCGCCTCCGAGAACATCGTCTCGCGCGCCGTGCTCGAAGCGCAGGGCTCGATCATGACGAACAAGTATGCCGAAGGCTATCCGGGCAAGCGCTATTACGGCGGCTGCCAGTTCGTCGATATCGCCGAGGAACTGGCGATCGAGCGCGCCAAGAAGCTCTTCGGCGTCGATTTCGTCAACGTCCAGCCGAACTCGGGTTCGCAGATGAACCAGGCGGTCTTCCTGGCGCTCCTGCAGCCGGGCGATACCTTCATGGGCCTCGACCTCAATTCGGGCGGCCACCTGACCCACGGTTCGCCGGTCAACATGTCCGGCAAGTGGTTCAATGTCGTTTCCTACGGCGTTCGCGAAGGCGATCACCTGCTCGATATGGATGACGTCGCCGAGAAGGCGCTGAAGCACAAGCCGAAGCTCATCATCGCCGGCGGCACGGCCTATTCCCGCATCTGGGACTGGAAGCGCTTCCGCGAGATCGCCGATTCGGTCGGGGCGTACCTCATGGTCGACATGGCCCATATCGCCGGTCTCGTCGCCGGTGGCCAGCATCCGTCTCCGTTCCCCCATTGCCATGTCGCGACCACCACGACCCACAAGTCGCTCCGCGGTCCGCGCGGCGGCGTCGTCATGACCAATGACGAGGATATCGCCAAGAAGATCAACTCGGCGGTCTTCCCCGGTCTCCAGGGCGGTCCGCTGATGCACATCATCGCCGCCAAGGCGGTCGCCTTCGGCGAAGCGCTGCAGCCGGAGTTCAAGGAATACGCCGCGCAGATCGTCAAGAACGCCAAGACGCTCGCCGCGACCCTGATCGAAGGCGGTCTCGATATCGTCTCGGGCGGCACCGACAACCACCTGATGCTGGTGGACCTGCGCAAGAAGAACGCCACCGGCAAGCGCGCCGAGGCTGCCCTTGGTCGCGCCTACGTCACCTGCAACAAGAACGGCATCCCCTTCGATCCGGAAAAGCCCTTCGTCACCTCCGGCGTCCGTCTCGGTACGCCGGCCGGCACGACCCGCGGCTTCAAGGAAGCCGAGTTCGCCGAGATCGGCCGTCTCATCGTCGAAGTACTGGATGGCCTCAAGGTCGCCAATTCCGACGAGGGCAACGCTGCCGTCGAGGCCGCTGTACGGGAGAAGGTCGTGAAGCTCACCGACCGCTTCCCCATGTATCCCTATATGTAAGCCTGAAAAGTAAGCCTGAGAGGCTCTTGAGGAGAGGCAATGCGCTGCCCCTATTGCGGTTCGGAAGATACGCAGGTCAAGGATTCGCGCCCGGCGGAGGATTCCACCTCCATCCGCCGGCGGCGCATCTGCCCGGATTGCGGCGGCCGCTTCACCACGTTCGAGCGGGTGCAGCTCCGCGAGCTGATGGTCACCAAGAAGACCGGCCGCAAGGTTCCCTTTGACCGCAACAAGCTGGTGCGCTCCTTCCAGATCGCGCTGCGCAAGCGGCCTGTCGATAACGACCGCATCGAGCGGGCCGTTTCCGGCATCGTCCGCAGGCTCGAAAGCTCCGGCGAGAACGAGATTTCCTCGGAGGAAATCGGCCTGCAGGTTCTGGAAGCGCTGAAGAGCCTCGATGACGTGGCCTTCGTGCGCTATGCCTCGGTCTATCGCGATTTCTCCCATGCGGAGGATTTCGAGAAGGTCATTCAGGAAATCAACGCCAAGATCGCCCGCGATACGGGCGGGGAGCCCTGACGCGATGGGCGGCGCGCCCGAGGACCGGGAGTTCATGGCGGCCGCCATCCGGCTGTCGCGCCGCAATATCGGGCTCACCGGCACCAACCCTTCCGTCGGCTGCGTCATCGTCAAGGACGGCGTGATCGTCGGCGAGGCGGTGACTGCGCCGGGCGGTCGTCCCCACGCGGAAACCCAGGCGCTGGCGATCGCCGGCGAGGCGGCCCGCGGCGCCACCGCTTATGTCACGCTCGAACCCTGCTCCCATCACGGCAAGACGCCGCCCTGCGCCAATGCGCTGGTGGCCGCCGGTGTGGCCCGCGTCGTCGTTGCGGTCACCGATCCGGACCCGCGCGTTTCCGGCCGCGGCCTTGCGATCTTGAGCGAGGCCGGCATCGAGGTGGAAACCGGCCTGCTGGAGGAGGAGGGGAGCCGCGCGCTCGCCGGCTACCTCATGCGACAGACGAAGGGCCGGCCTCATGTGACTCTGAAGCTTGCTGTTTCCGCCGACGGCATGCTCGGCAGGCGGGGCGAGGAGGTGGCGATCACCGGTCCCGAGGTCCGCGAGGCGGTTCATCGCCTGCGCGCCCAGTCGGATACGATCCTGGTCGGCATCGGCACCGCGCTGGCGGACGATCCCGAGCTCACCGTCCGGCTTCCTGGGCTCGAAGATCGGTCGCCCGTCCGCATCGTGCTCGACCGCCGGCTGGAACTGCCTGTCGATTCCAAACTGGTAAAGACGGCGAAGGCCGTGCCGGTGGTGGCCGTGATGTTATCCCCCTCTGCCGCAGAGGAGGGAGGGGTCGATACCAAACGGACCAAATTGGCCGAGGCCGGCGTCGAAATTCTCGATGCCCCCGATCTCCGGGCTCTCCTAACCACGCTTGCCGCCCGCGGCATGTCCTCGCTGCTGGTGGAAGGCGGGGCCGTCACGGCAAGCGCCTTCCTCGATGCCGAGTTGGTGGACCGCATTCTCCTGTTCCAGAGTCCCGAGGCGCTGGGCGAGGGCGGGCTTGAATCCCCGCTGACGCCATCCGATATGCCATCGGCATTCAGGCTCGTGGGCGAGGGCGTCTACGGCCGCGATCGCGCATTCGATTACGAAAGGGTTTCCTGATGTTCACCGGAATTGTCACCGATGTCGGCACTGTCGAGAAACTGACGCCGATGGACGAGGGCCTGAAGCTCCGGATCGCCACCAATTACGATCCGAAGACCATCGACATGGGGGCATCGATCGCCCATGCCGGCGTGTGCCTGACCGTGACCGGTCTGCCGCAGGACGGCAGCAACGAACGCTGGTTCGAGGTCGAGGCCTGGGAAGAGGCCCTGCGGCTCACCACCATCGCGACCTGGGCCGAAGGCACCCGCGTCAATCTGGAGCGCCCGTTAAAGGTTGGCGACGAGCTCGGCGGCCACATCGTCTCCGGCCATGTGGACGACAAGGCGGAAATCCTCTCGGTCGAGTTCGAAGGAGAGGCCGTCCGCATCCGGCTTCGCGCACCGGAGCATCTTGCCCGCTTCGTCGCGCCCAAGGGCTCCGTCGCGCTCGACGGCACCTCGCTCACGGTGAACGCCGTGGATGGCGCGAATTTCGACGTGCTTCTCATCCGCCATACGCTTGCCGTCACCACCTGGGGCGAGCGCAAGGCGGGCGATTTCGTCAATTTCGAGGTGGATACCATGGCGCGTTATGCCGCGCGCCTTGCCGAGTTTCCCGCGAAGGTCTGACTACTAAGCCGCCTGCGATCCCGATGCATTCTCGCGGCTGAGAACGACGATCGGGCCGTGATAGTCGCTGCGGGCGAACTCGCGGAAACCGAATTTGGAGGCGACGCGCAGCGAAGCCTCGTTTTCGGGGCTGATGATGCAGGTCATCCGCCGGTCCGGAAAATGCGTTTCCGCCCAGGCGACGAGCGCGCCCACCGCCTCCGTCGCATATCCCTTGCCGTGGGCTGAGGGAATGAGCGCCCAGCCCGTCTCCAGCGTGCCTTCGATGGAAGGCTCGAAGCCGCGGCGCATGTCCTGGAAGCCTGCCTCGCCCAGGAATCGGCCGGTTGCCTTTTCCTCGATCGCCAGAAAACCGAATCCCATCAGGTGCCACATGCCGTTGACGCGCAGCATCCGCCCCCAGGCCCCCTCGCGGGTCATCGGAACGCCGGTGATGAAGCGGACGACCTCGGGCATGGCCCAGAATTCCGCATAGGCGTCGAAATCCTCCAGCCGGTGCGCTCTCAGGATCAGCCTTCCGGTTTCGAGCGTGGGTATGCCTGCCATTGTCCCGGAACCCTCCATGCGGGGTGACACGGTGCCCCATGCGGACTTGTCACCCTCCTGCCTTGCCCTTATAGACCCAAATTGGGAGGATCTATAACCAACTTTTAAGGTGAGCGATGCCTTCCGAAAACAAGAGCGTCCACACGCATCTCGGGCTTTCTCGTGATTTCGCGATGAGCCGCCGGCAACTTCTCGGCTCTGCCGCCACCGGCGCTGCCGCCGCCGCTCTCAGCCTCCCCGCACTGCCGAGCTGGGCAGCTCCCGAGGAAAAAGCGGTCGATGTCCTCCTTATCGGCGGCGGCATCATGAGCGCCACGCTCGGCGTCCTGCTGAGAGAGCTGGAGCCCTCCTGGACGATCGAGATGATCGAGCGGCTGGATGACGTGGCGCTGGAAAGCTCCAACGGCTGGAACAATGCCGGTACCGGCCATTCGGCGCTCGCCGAGCTCAATTACACGCCCGAAGACGTGAACGGCAATGTCCAGATCGGCAGGGCGGTGGAGATCAATGAAGCGTTTCAGATCTCCCGCCAGTTCTTCGCCCATCAGATGGATATGGGCGTCCTGAAGGAGCCACGCTCCTTCATCAACTCCACGCCGCATATGAGCTTCGTCTGGGGAGACGAGAATGTCGCGTTCCTGCAAAAGCGCCACGAGGCGCTGAAGGGGAGCGCGCTCTTCTCCGGAATGCGCTTCTCCACCGATCATGACGAGATCGCCGAATGGGTGCCGCTCATGATCGAGGGCCGCGATCCGTCGCAGAGGATCGCCGCCACCTGGAGCCCGCTCGGGACCGATGTGAATTTCGGTGAGATCACCCGCCAATATGTCGGGCATCTGAAACAGCAGCCCACTTTCAAACTGCACACCTCGTCGGAAGTGCGGGATATCCGCCGCAACGACGACGGCACCTGGAGCGTCAGCTACGTCGATACGAAGGACGGCTCGCAGAAGGGCACTACCAGGGCGAAGTTCCTGTTCCTCGGCGCCGGCGGCGCCGCTCTGCCGCTGCTTCAGATGTCGGGCATTCCCGAGGGGGATGATTATGCGGGCTTCCCCGTGGGCGGGTCGTTCCTCGTCTGCGAACGGCCGGAGATCGTGAACAGGCATCTCGCCAAGGCCTATGGCCAGGCGTCCGTCGGCGCGCCGCCGATGTCGGTCCCGCATCTCGATACCCGCATGCTCGACGGCAAGCGGGTGATCCTTTTCGGACCCTTCGCCACCTTCTCGACCAAGTTCCTGAAGGACGGTTCCTATTTCGATCTGCCGGCCTCCGTCACGCTCGAAAACATCTGGCCGATGCTGAAGGTCGGCATGGACGAGTTTGGTCTTGTCCAATACCTGGCCGGACAGTTGATGATGTCCGATGAGGATCATCTGACGGCGCTGCGCGAATATTTCCCGCAGGCCAATGCCGAGGATTGGCGCCTGTGGCAGGCCGGCCAGCGCGTGCAGATCATCAAGCGCGATGCGGAAAAGGGCGGCGTCCTGAAGCTGGGCACGGAAATCGTGGCGTCCGGGGATGGCAGCATCGCCGCGCTGCTCGGTGCTTCGCCGGGCGCGTCCACCGCGGCACCCATCATGCTGGATGTGCTCAAGAAGGTTTTCCCGGAGCGGCTCGCAACGCCCGAATGGCAGGAAAAGGTCCGCAGGATCGTTCCGAGCTACGGTATGAAGCTCAATGAAAATCCGGAGATCCTTGCGAGAGAATGGGCCGCCACCAGCGAACGGCTGCAACTGGCCATCGCTCCGCCCGCCATCGATACGTCCGCTCTGGGAGCTCCCGCGCCGGCTGGCGAGGTTCCCCGCGTTCCGGACATGGCGCTTTAGGGCCGTCAGCCCCGAAACTCCTTGAGAAAACGCGGCCTGCTTCGGCAGGCCGTCAGCCGGTGATGCGGAATTCGCTCGGCATCTCGGCAGGGGCGGCCGGTTGCGTTTCCACGCTGGAAACCGAGGCGGCCGGCGGCCCGCGCCGCAAGCGTTCGATCATGGCCGCGACAGCGGCCTTCGGGCCGGCGATCAGGGCGGCCACTGAACCATCCGCTTCGTTGCGAACCCAGCCGGTGAGGCCGAGCCGCACCGCCTCGTTACGCGTCCAGACACGAAAGCTGACGCCCTGCACCCTGCCTGTTACCCGCGCCAGCACGGCTTCATGATCGTCGGACATGAGCGTTTTCCCATCTGCCAATACCGTTGAGATGGAAACCCGGCAGATAGCGTCAAGGGTGGGGAATAGTTGGCGGGCCAGAGGGGCTGGGCGAGAAATAAACTCGATCGGTGAGCGAGGCACCAGCGTTGCCACGCACTCCCGTCATCCCTGTCCTCGGACTTGATCCGGGGATCAGTCACAGGGATCCAGCCGCCGCGCGTCTGCACGGCGAGAGGACTCCTTGAGTCACGCAGTGTCTACCTAACTGGAATAGGCCCATAAACCTTTGCGAGTATGTCGCTCTCATGCAATCATCGCCGCATGCGCTGTGGCTATGTCTACATCCTGGCATCGAAACGAAACGGCACGCTCTATACCGGCATGACCAGCGATCTTCCCGGCCGCCTCTATGAACATCAGAACGAGCTGACGCCGGGTTTCACCAGCCGCTACGGGGTCAAGACGCTGGTCTGGTTCGAAATCCATGATCTGGTGGTGGATGCCATCCGGCGGGAAAAGACCATCAAAAAATGGCCGAGAGCGTGGAAGCTCAATTTGATCGAAAGCGTCAATCCGGAATGGGAGGACATTTCTCCCTGGCTTCTATGAATTTCAAAGTGTCTTTTGCGCCCAAGGACTTGGTCGCGCTGGATCCCTGTGACAAGCACAGGGATGACGGAGGAAAGGGCGGTGCTCGAAGAAAGTTTCACCCTTCTTCATCCCCGCCCTTCAATTCTCCCCCATAATCCCTCTCGTCCCGTTTCGGCTGCACCGGAAAAGCATCGCCGGCGAGATGGGGCCGGTGCCCTTTCGGTCTGCTGGTGATGCAGGCGGATCGTCAGGGGCTGCGTAGAAAATGGTCCCCCTCTCGCCTGAAAGATGGCGGGGCGTGCGTGTGTCGCACACAACCCGGTATGGCAATCCGCAAGGACATAAGCCCATATCGCCGCAGAGGGACCGGAGTTGCGCGGAAAAACACACCGAACGGGACACGTCGCGTGTCACCTACAAAACTAAATACGAGACACCCGACGTGTCCCGGCCGAAACAAAGCAACCGAGATCGCCAAGGGAGGCGTTTGCCTGCTCGTCACCCTCGGGCAAGTGATCCCTGGATTAAATCCGAGGACGATCCGGGGACCCGGAGCCTAAAAACACTTGCCTTCCGTCTCGCGTCATGGTTTGACCCGGCATTTCAAGGGCCCGTTGCCCGTCAATCAGCAGGAATACCCATGCCCGCTACAAAGCCCCATCTCCTGATCGTCGAGGCTCGCTTCTACGACGACATGGCCGACGCGCTGCTCGAAGGCGCGACCGCAGCCCTCGAAGAAGCCGGTGCGACCTATGAGGTGGTGACCGTTCCCGGCGCACTGGAAATCCCGCCGGCGATCGCCATGGCGCTCGATGCGGCGGAAGAGGGCGGAACGGAGTATCATGGCTTCGTCGCGCTCGGCATGGTCATTCGCGGCGAAACCTATCATTTCGATATCGTCGCCAACGAATCCTCCCGCGCGCTGATGGATCTGGCGGTTTCGGAATCCCTGCCGATCGGCAACGGCATTCTGACGGTCGAGAATGACGAGCAGGCCTGGGCGCGCGCCCGCCGCTCGGATAAGGACAAGGGCGGCTTTGCCGCCCGTGCCGCGCTGACGATGATCGCGCTGCGCGAGAAGTTGAATGGTGGTTGAGAAAATGGCGAAAGACCCGGAACAGCCGGTCAGAACGGCCAATCAGCGCGGAGCGGCGCGCCTCGCCGCCGTGCAGGCGCTTTATCAGATGGATGTGGGCGGCACCGGCGTTTTGGAAGTGGTGGCCGAATACGAAGCCCACCGCCTCGGCCAGGAGCTCGACGGCGATACCTATCTGAAGGCGGACGCAGCCTGGTTCCGTTCGATCGTCTCCGGCGTCGTTCGCGATCAGACGAAGATCGACCCGCTGATCCGCTCGTCGCTGCAGGAGGACTGGCCGCTTTCGCGCCTCGATTSGACCCTGCGCGCCATCCTGCGCGCCGGCACGTTCGAAATCCTGGAGCGCAAGGACGTACCGGTCGCCGTCATCGTCACCGAATATGTCGAGATCGCCCGCGCCTTCTTCGAGGAAGAGCCGCCGCGCATCGTCAATGCAGTTCTCGACCGCATCGCCAAGCAGGTTCGCGGCGAAGCGAAGAAGTAAACCGAGGTAAAAGACGTGGACGCTGGGCTGGATCTTCAAACGCAGATGCGGACCGCCCGGCGCAGTGTCGCGCTTCTTGCGGGCGCTCAGGCGATTTTGGGCTCGATCGCGCCGCTCTCCATTTCTCTTGGTTCGCTTGCCGGCTACCAGCTTCTCGCCGAAGACAAGTCGCTTGCGACCGCGCCGATCACCGGATTCAACGTCGGCACCGCCTGCGGCGCGGTGGTGATCGCGATCGCATCGCGCTGGCTCGGCCGCAAGCAGGCCTTCATGCTCGGCAGCGTGATCGGCGTGCTTGGCGGAGCGGTCGCCGCGATCGCCCTGCTGCGCGGCGATTTCTGGCTGTTCGTTGCCGCACTCATCCTGATCGGTACCTGCGCAGGTTTTACCCAGAAGATTCGGTTCGCGGCGGCGGATGCCTCGCCTTCCTCCTATAAGCCCAAGGCGATCTCCTGGATTCTCGGTGCCGGCGTCGTTTCCGCAGTGCTCGGCCCGCAGATTGCCATCTGGGCCAAGGACATCCTGGCGCCCGTGACCTTCGCCGGTGCCTTCCTGGCAATCATCCCGCTCTGCATTGTCGCCCTCGGCATCCTGATATTTCTGAAGCTGCCGAAGCCTTCAACCTCATCTGCCCAGGCTCAACCCGCCCGACCGCTTGGTGAAATCGTGCTGACCCAGCGCTTCATGATCGGCATGATCTGCGGCATATGCACCTATGCGCTGATGACCTTCGTCATGACCGGCGCGCCGCTTGCAATGGTGATCGGCTGCGGTTTCCCGACCGAGATGGCGACGCTCGGCATTCAGTGGCACGTGCTCGCCATGTTTGGTCCGAGCTTCTTCACCGGCATGCTCATTACCCGTTTCAGCGCGGAAAAGGTGGTTGCCGCGGGCCTCGTCATCCTCATGGCTTGCGCCGTCGTGGCCCATATCGGCGTCGAATTGTGGAATTTCTGGTTGTCTCTCGTGCTTCTGGGTGTTGGCTGGAATTTCGGCTTCATCGGCTCCACCGCGATCGTCGCGTCCAGCTATCGCCCGCATGAAGCGGACAAGGTGCAGGGGTTCCACGATATCGTTCTGTTCGGCACCGTCGCCCTGTCGTCTTTTTCGTCCGGCAAGATTTTCATCGCCTATGGGTGGTCGTTCATCAATCTGGTCATCTGGCCCGTGACTATTCTCTGCCTCGTCCTCGTCCTGCTCCTCATCCGCAAGGGGCCTGCAAAAGCGGTCTGACCGGCCGTTCGCCGGGTCTTGTTCCCGGCGGGGCTTGACGCCAATTCATCTCCACCGCAATCTCGCGTTGCTCGGCAAGCCGTGAATCCTGGGAGGGGAGGCGGGTTGCCGTCACGCGCGGCCGGCGGGGGTGTTCTTAGCCGGTCTCATCTGGGAGAGAGGAAAAGCGAATGACCGTAATTCTGGGTGTGATCGTTTGCGGCTTGCTTGCGATCATCTATGCAGTATGGGCAACGCAGGCGGTTCTTGCCGCTGACCAGGGCAATCAGCGCATGCAGGAGATCGCGGGCTATATCCGCGAGGGGGCCCAGGCCTATCTGACGCGCCAATACATGACGATCGCGATCGTCGGCGCAGTCGTGGCCGTTGCGACCTGGCTATTGCTTTCCGGTTCGGCGGCCCTGGGCTTCGTGATCGGTGCGCTGCTTTCCGGCGCGGCCGGGTTCATCGGAATGCATGTCTCGGTCCGCGCGAACGTTCGCACGGCGCAGGCGGCGTCGCAGAGCCTTTCCGCGGGTCTCGACATCGCCTTCAAATCCGGTGCCATCACCGGCCTCCTGGTTGCCGGCCTCGCACTCCTCGGCGTTTCCATCTATTACCTGATCCTGACGGCCGGTCTTGGTTATGAGAGCGGCTCGCGAGAGGTTATCGACTCCCTCGTGGCGCTCGGCTTCGGCGCCTCGCTGATCTCGATCTTCGCCCGCCTCGGCGGCGGCATCTTCACCAAGGGCGCCGACGTCGGCGGAGATCTGGTCGGCAAGGTGGAGGCCGGCATTCCGGAGGATGACCCGCGCAACCCGGCAACCATCGCCGATAACGTGGGCGACAATGTCGGCGATTGCGCCGGCATGGCGGCCGACCTGTTCGAGACCTATGCCGTAACCGTGGTCGCTACCATGGTGCTCGCGGCGATCTTCTTTGCCGGCACGCCGGTGCTCGAAAGCACCATGCTCTACCCGCTGGCGATCTGCGGGGCCTGCATCGTCACCTCCATCATCGGCACCTTCTTCGTGAAGCTCGGCTCCAACAACTCGATCATGGGTGCTCTCTACAAGGGCCTCATCGTCACCGGTCTCCTGTCGATCCTCGGCCTGGGCGCGGCGACATCCCTGACCGTCGGCTGGGGGACGATCGGCACCGTAGCAGGCTCGGAGATCACCGGCGCCAGCCTCTTCCTCTGCGGCCTGCTCGGCCTCGTGGTGACGGCGCTGATCGTCGTCATCACCGAATACTACACCGGCACCAACAAGCGTCCGGTCAATTCCATCGCCCAAGCCTCGGTCACCGGACACGGCACCAACGTCATCCAGGGGCTCGCCGTTTCGCTGGAATCGACGGCGTTGCCGGCGATCGTCATCGTCGCCGGCATCATCGCCACCTACCAGCTCGGCGGCCTGTTCGGTACGGCAATCGCGGTCACCGCCATGCTCGGTCTGGCGGGAATGATCGTGGCGCTCGATGCCTTCGGCCCGGTCACCGACAATGCCGGCGGCATCGCCGAAATGTCGGGCATGCCGTCCGAGGTCCGCAAGTCCACCGATGCGCTCGACGCGGTCGGCAACACGACCAAGGCCGTGACAAAGGGCTATGCGATCGGCTCCGCCGGTCTCGGCGCTCTGGTGCTCTTCGCGGCCTATTCCAACGACTTGAGCTATTTCGCCGCCAATGGCGATCGCCACCCGTATTTCGCCGGCATCGGAGAAATCTCCTTCAGCCTCTCCAATCCTTACGTCGTCGCCGGCCTCATCTTCGGCGGCCTCATTCCCTACCTCTTCGGCGGGATCGCGATGACGGCGGTGGGCAGGGCGGCCGGCTCGATCGTGGAAGAGGTGCGCAGGCAGTTCCGCGAAAAGCCGGGCATCATGGAAGGCCGCGAGCGTCCGGACTACGGCAAGGCCGTCGACCTGCTGACCAAGGCTGCGATCCGCGAGATGGTTCTGCCCTCGCTTCTGCCCGTGCTGGCGCCGATCGTCGTCTATTTCGGCGTGCTCGCCATCTCGGGTTCGAAGGCGTCGGCCTTCGCCGCCCTCGGCGCTTCGCTGCTCGGCGTTATCGTCAACGGCCTTTTCGTGGCGATCTCCATGACCTCGGGCGGCGGCGCCTGGGACAATGCCAAGAAGAGCTTCGAGGACGGTTTCGTCGACAAGGACGGTACCCGGCACATGAAAGGGTCCGAGGCTCACAAGGCGTCCGTCACTGGCGATACGGTGGGCGATCCCTACAAGGATACCGCCGGCCCCGCCGTCAACCCGGCGATCAAGATCACCAATATCGTAGCCTTGCTGCTGCTCGCCATTCTCGCCCACTGAAGCGGTCGAACCGGACAAGCAAAAGCCCGCGGAGATCTCTCTCCGCGGGCTTTTTCGAATCAGTGAATTTTATCGGCCGAGGGTCTGGAAGAGGCTGCGTGCCGCGTTGGCACCGCTTGCCGCACCGCCGGACAGAAGCTGCTGCAGGAAGGTGAGATCCCTACCGCCGGTCGGCGTGGTGCGCGAAATCGTATCGAAGACCTTGCCGTCCTGAAGGGTGTAGTTGGCGCGGCGCTCGACTACGCCGTCCTTGTTGAAATAGATCGCCACGATATTCTGCTCCACCAGCCGCGGCTTGGCGAAGGCGGCGATCTTCTGGCGCTTTTGCGAGATGTAGTAGAAGACCTCGGAATCGAAGGTCGCGGTCGTCGAGGGCGTTCCCATGGTGAGCAGCACCTGTTCGCGGCTCGAGCCTTCGGGGATGAGAGCCAGCGACTCCTGGTCGATGACGTAGCCGTTATACATCGTCTCGCCGATGTTCATGCTGTTGCAGCCGGCGACGGCCACGGACATCACGACGACGGCGACTGCGGTTTTACTCAAGAATTTCATGTCAGACCCGAAAACCCGCTTCTTCAACGACATCCCCCAATTTCACTAGACCGACCGGTTGCCGGTTTCCTGCTGTTCATACCATTGTGGCTATTCCGGGGACACGGACGCACCGGGAACCGGAGAATTCGCGCCCGCGGCAAGCTCCGGTCGTAGCGGTCCGCGGCGRAACGGCATTGCAATTCGCGCCTGCTTCGGTAAACCAGCTTTCGTTTCCATGCAACGCGGCTAAGCCGAATCCGAGTGGCAACCCAGAGAATTCCGATGATCTTCGGCTTATTGAAGAAGAAAAACCACAATCGCGCCATCGTCGACCGGCAATACGCGACCTTGACATCGCTGGCCCGGGCTCCTTTCTTCTATAGCGATCTCGATGTTCCGGACACGGTGATGGGACGTTACGAGATGCTGTCGATCGTCATGATCCTGTTTTTCCGCCGCACGGCGAAATCGGGCGTCAGCGGTCAGGAGCTCGCGCAGGAGATCGTCGATGCCTTTTTCCAGGATATCGACCATTCGATCCGCGAACTCGGCATCGGCGACCAGGGCGTGCCGAAGCGCATGAAAAAGCTCGCTGGCATGTTCTACGGCCGGCTGGAATCCTATGCGGCGGCGCTGGAAGCCGGAGATAGCGAGGCGCTCGCGGCGGCCCTGCAGCGCAATATCCACCCGGACAGGCAGGCAGCGCCGGACATGCGCGGGCTCGCCGATTGGATGATGAAGGCGGAGGCGGCGCTTGCCGTGGTTTCCGAAGACGAAATTTCCCGAGGCGCTGCGGTCCTGCCGCAGCCGGGAACGTGAGGTTTTCATGAAGACGAGGCATGACGGGGAGGAAAAGCCTCCCTTTTCCTATTCGGTGAAAGTGGGGCACATCTCCGCCAATCCGGTCAGCGTTCACGTCGAGGCGAACGAACGCGAATTGGAAGGGCTTGCCAAGCTCTGGCAGGTGGTTTCGGTGAAATCGCTGAAGGCCGACCTGCAGATCGGCCGCTGGAAGAAGGATGGCATCCGCATCAAGGGCAGGGTGGAAGCCGATATCGTGCAGTCCTGCGTGGTGACGCTGGAGCCGGTCGAAGCCAGGCTCGACGAACACTTCGAGCAGATTTTCGTCCCCGAGGATTCCAAGCTCGCGCGGATCGTGACCGGAGAGACGGCTGAGATGCTGATCGACCCCGACGGCCCGGACCTGCCGGAAACCTTCTCCGGCGATACGATCGACGCCGGGGCCGTCGTGGCGGAGTTTGCGGCGCTCGCGATCGATCCCTATCCGCGCAAGGCGGATGTCGAATTTTCGCCCCATCTTGAAGGAGATGCCGGAGAAACCGCAAAGCGACCATCGCCCTTCGCGGTCCTTAAGGACTGGAAAAAGGATTGAAGACGGTTGCCAATTCGACATGATTGGGTTGTAAGCGGCCGCAGAACCAGTATTTTGGCCTCCATTTCGTCAAAGGCGGCTTGTCTTCGGCGGACCACAAGGATCAGGGACGCGTGATCAGAATATCTCTCGATGCTATGGGCGGCGATTATGGTCCCGAGGTCGTCATTCCCGGCGCTGCCAAGGCATTGGAACGCCACCCGGATGTGAGATTCGTCATTTACGGGCTCAAGGCAGAATGCGAGCCGCTTCTGGCGAAATATCCGAAGCTCAGGGAAAAATCGGTTTTCCACGAATGCGAGCTTGCCGTCCGTATGGACGAGAAGCCGAGTGCGGCGCTGCGCCGGGGCCGTTACGTCTCGACCATGTGGCGCGCGATAGAGGCGGTGAAGCTGGGCGAGGCGGACGTCGTGGTTTCCGCGGGCAATACGGGCGCGCTGATGGCCATGGCCAAGTTCTGTCTGCGCACCATGGCCAATATCGAACGCCCGGCGATCGCCGGCATCTGGCCGACGCTGAAGGGCGAAAGCATCGTCCTCGATGTCGGCGCGACGATCGGCGCCGACAGTCAGCAGCTCCTCGATTTCGCGCTGATGGGCGGCGCCATGGCCCGCTCCCTTTTCGAGATCGAGCGCCCTACCGTCGGTCTCCTGAATGTCGGCGTCGAAGAAATAAAGGGTCAGGAAGAGGTCAAGGAAGCCGGCCGGCTCATCCGCGAGGCCAACCTGCCGACCATCGCCTATCACGGCTTTGTCGAGGGCGACGACATCGGCAAGGGAACGGTCGACGTCGTCGTGACGGAAGGTTTTACCGGCAATATCGCGCTCAAGGCGGCGGAAGGTACGGCCCGCCAGATCGGCCAGCTCCTGCGCGAGTCGATGTCTCGTACCTGGGCGGCCAGGCTCGGCTATCTGCTGGCGAAGAGCGCATTCGACCGGCTGCGCGAGAAGATGGATCCGAACAAGGTCAATGGCGGCGTCTTTTTGGGATTGAACGGCATCGTCATCAAGAGCCATGGCGGCGCAAATGCCGATGGCTTCGCGGCGGCGATCGATACCGGCTATGATATGGCGCGCAACGATCTCAATGCGAAGATCGTGCAGGATTTGAAGATTTATCATGCCCGACACCAGCCGCCGGCTGGTCCGGAAGCGGCATGACGATGGGATGTGAAGCAGAATGATCCGTTCAGTGGTTCGTGGTTATGGGGCGGCGCTCCCCAAACGGGTGATGTCCAACCGGGAGCTGGAAAGCCTCGTGGACACCTCGGACGAATGGATCGTCCAGCGCACAGGTATCCGCCAGCGCTATATCGCGGGCGAGGGAGAGACGACGGCCTCGCTCGGCGCTGCTGCGGCGCGCGCGGCGCTCGATAACGCCGGACTGACGCCGGACGACATCGATCTCGTGCTGGTGGCGACCTCCACGCCGGACAACACCTTTCCGGCAACCGCTGTCGATATCCAGAACCGGCTCGGCATGACGCATGGCTATGCCTTCGACATGCAGGCGGTCTGCACCGGTTTCGTCTATGCCATGGCGACCGCCGATGCCCATCTGCGTGCCGGCCTTGCGAAGCGCGCCCTGGTGATCGGCGCCGAGACCTTCTCGCGCATCCTCGACTGGGAGGACCGTACCACCTGCGTGCTGTTCGGCGATGGCGCCGGCGCCCTGGTGCTGGAAGCCTCCGAAGGCGAGGGCACAAATGCCGACCGCGGCATACTGGCCGCGCATCTGCGCTCCGACGGCAGCCACAAGGAAAAGCTCTATGTGGACGGCGGGCCCTCGAGCACCGGCACGGTCGGCCATCTGCGCATGGAAGGCCGCGAGGTCTTCAAGCACGCCGTTGGCATGATCACCGACGTGATCGAGGCTGCCTTCGCCTCCACCGGCACGACGGCCGACGACCTCGACTGGCTGGTGCCGCATCAGGCCAACCGACGCATCATCGACGGTTCCGCCAAGAAGCTCGCGATCCCGCTGGAGAAGGTAGTCGTCACCGTCGATCAACACGGCAACACCTCGGCGGCCTCCATCCCGCTCGCGCTTTCCGTTGCGCTTGCGGACGGGCGCATAAAGAAGGGCGATCTAGTGATGCTGGAAGCCATGGGCGGCGGCTTCACCTGGGGGGCGATGCTCGTCCGCTGGTAAGCTTCGCCACTTCGCTCAAAGTGGATATTATCGATCAGGACAAGCGCTTGACCCTGACGGCCAAGCAAAATACTCTCAGCCGGCTTTGATAAGATGAATTTTCAAAACAGGGCGGAGTCATGGCCGGCAAGACAGTAACAAGGGCAGACTTGGCGGAGTCTGTATTTCGCAAGGTCGGGCTTTCGCGGACGGAATCAGCCGAACTCGTAGAGACCGTCATCGACGAGATCTGCAACGCCATCGTGCGCGGCGAAACCGTCAAACTCTCCTCCTTCGCCACCTTCCAGGTCCGCTCGAAAAACGAGCGCATCGGCCGCAATCCCAAGACCGGCGAGGAAGTGCCGATCTCTCCGCGTCGGGTAATGACGTTCAAGGCCTCGAACGTCCTCAAGAACCGCATCCTCAAGGCTCACACCGCGCGCAAGATCAAGCAGAGGGCGAGCCCCGCCGCCTGATCGGATTTTTCCGCCGGTTGCCTTACTTCTCCACACTTCCTGTGAATATGCTTGAATCTCACGGTGTAAGCCTTTGAGATACGTTCGATTCGTAGCATAATCGCCAATGCTTGGTCTTGCGTCGCGAATAGCAATGTTCCGCGCAGCGGCAATGGACCTCTGGGAGTTGAGACTTGGACAAGAGCCCGGACGCTTTCCGAACCATCAGCGAGGTCGCCGAGGACCTCGACCTGCCGCAGCATGTGCTGCGTTTCTGGGAAACCCGCTTTCCGCAGATCAAGCCGATGAAGCGCGGGGGCGGGCGGCGTTATTACCGACCCGAGGATGTCGACCTGCTGAAGGGAATCCGGCATCTGCTCTACGACCACGGCTATACCATCAAGGGCGTGCAGAAGCTTCTGAAGACGAACGGCAACAAGTTCGTCGCCGCGATCGCCTCCGGCGATGTGGCCACCATGGAAGCGCTGATGGCCGCAAGCAGCGACAAGCATGTGGATCCGAAGATCGGCGGCGCCGAAGAAGACCAGATCGTCGGCCGGCCGAAGGTGAAGCCTAGCGGCCGTTTCTTCGGTTTCGGCTCGTCCAGCGATGGGGATAGCCCGGAGATTTCCGTTGGCAAGTCGAGCATCGGCAAGGAAGACCAGGCCTTGCTGCAGGAAGCGCTCTTCGATCTTCTCGAATGCAAGCGGTTGCTGGACCAGGTGCGATAGAGCAGGCGATAGCCGGTTTTCGAGGGTCCCAAAAGGCCGAACGTCCATTGGTCTCAGGCATTTCTGCCTGAATACACGCTAAATTTACCATTCACCTCGGGTTCAGGTGGAACCTAAGAATATCTGTCTTACTTAACAGGTAGGAACAAAGAGGTGTGGAAACATGAAAAAGCTTGCAGTCATACTGGTATCGGTGGTGACTGGCTTCACCGGCATCGCGCCGGCGCAGGCCTTTCCAACGGTTCCCGCCGTATCCAGGGCGCAGACATCCGATGTCGTGAACGCCCAATATTATGTCAACCGCGGCGGCGGCCTGGAATATGGCGATCGCCGTTACTGGCGCCGTGACCGCGATTGGCGCGGCGACCGCCGTTATTGGCGTGACGACCGTCGCTGGCGGCGTCATTACGGGCACCGCTACTACAGGCATCGGGATCGTTCGAATCTCGGTGCGGCCCTCGGCGGATTTGCAGCCGGCGCTATCATCGGCGGCGCGCTTGCACAGCCGCGCTATGCGCCCGCACCCCGCTACTCTGGCGGAGGCAGCGCGCACGTCAACTGGTGCTATTCGCGTTATCGGTCCTATAGGCCTTACGACAACACGTTCCAGCCCTATAACGGTCCGCGTCGCCAGTGCTACTCGCCGTATCGTTGATACAGCGAACGAAATCCCCGCCCGAAAGGCGGGGATTTTCTCTTCGGCCGGAATACGGCCTTCCCCCGGGAACTCATTCCCGAGCGCTGCCATTTTTCCCCTTGCGCAGACAGGTGCATGTCAGTATTGAAGGCGTGCTTCGCATGAAGCTGGTCGGGGCGTAGCGCAGCCCGGTAGCGCACTTGACTGGGGGTCAAGGGGTCGCTGGTTCGAGTCCAGTCGCCCCGACCATTTATCTCTTTGAATTCTCAGTCAGTTTACTCTCTTCGTTAGGCATTCGGGCGGCCGGTGCAATCGAGATGGTTCCACCTCGTGGGACTTCGGCAGAGCCGAGCATCCGACGCATGAATCATCTGTTCTCCATATGCGAAAAGCCCCGCCATCGGCGGGGCTTCGCGTATCGATCATCGCTATCCTAGATTTCCGGGCAGCCTCGGCGATTGGCAAAGGTGATCCGGTCCGGACCATTCCGGGTGAAACCTTCGACCGTTATGCTGCGGCGGGTTGCGCGGACGACCTCGGGATCGCGGAAACCTTCGTCACGGGCGGCCGCACGGGCTGCGCGCGGGCTGYAGCCGCCGCGGTCGTAGTCGCGATCACGATCACGGTCGCGGACCATAGGGCGCACGCCGTCTGGGCCGATACGCAGTTCGAAATCCTGGGCGGACACCGGGGCGATGCCGATGCCCAATGCGCCAAACGCGAGGGCCGAGATGAGGCTCGTGGAAATGAGAGGCTTCTTCATGTCTATCCTCCTTGGGCGCAGCACGAGGTTCGTGCTGCGCAGAATTACTCCTGCCGGATCAATCATTCTGAGAAGGAAACGTTCCGTTTACGACAGGATTTCGAAGGAGAAGGCGGAAGTTATGCTTTCACGTTGCGTGAAGGTGCGGAACACTTGTTGAAGCCGCCGCACGGAGATGAAAGGACAGGTCCTCGCCAATATCCGATCCCTGGCCGGAAACATTCCGCTTTACTTGGGTGAGGTGGCGGCCGCTACCCGTCGTTGGCCGCGTTCAGGTTCTGCGGGCGGATGCCCTCGTCCTCGAAGCGGCTGCGCAGGCGCAATCCGGGGCCGGCGCCGGCATTCTCCTCGCCGGCGGCAAGGAAGAGCACGCCCCTGGCCTCGAATATGCCGCGCAACCTGTCGGTGAGGGCTGCATCGGCAAAAGGACCGGGCGATGCCTCCGCTGCCGTGATGGCGGTAACGGAAAGGCCGGTCGCGGAAGCGAGTTCTTCCACCGTCATTCCCGTCATGGCGCGCGCGGCGCGCAGTTGCGAAACGGTCAGCATATTGAAAAATTTGGAGCGAGGTGGTCCGAAGTCAAGGTCGCGCTGGGGCTGGCACGGGGGAGGCGAGGCGCCTTGCGCGCTGGTGCCGGTGTTCGAGAGCGCAGCATCCCCAGAGAACCCCGAGCAGCAGGTAGAAATGCCGCCAGTGATCGGTATCGATGACGTTGCCGATCAGGGCATGTCCGAGGATCATCACCCAGGCGATCATTAGATAGGGTTGCCACGGCCGCTCGCGAAGCAGGTAGCGGAAGCCCATCGAGAGCGTCCAGCAGATCAGCGTCACGTAGGTCACGAACCCGAGCCAGCCATAGGTGGTCAGCGATTTCAGCCAGATATTGTGCTCGTCCTCGCCGAACATCTGGCCGAGCACCATCGGCCCGAGGCCGAGCGGACGTTCCATCGCCATCAGGAAGCCGATCTTGTGCCGCTCGAAGCGTCCGAGGCGCGCGCCGTCATATTCCTGCACCAGCCGGGCCCGGTTGAGGAAGAGGTCCGAGACCTGGTCGAACTGCAGCGCTATGAGAAGCGCCAGCGCGAGAAGCACGAATGCTCCGATCGAAAGCGCCAGGATATTCAGGCGGAAGGCGCCGCTGCGCTCCTTCAGCAGCATGAGCAGGACGAGTGCCGCGCCGGAAAAGGCGAGCAATCCCCAGGCCGCGCGCGAGAAGGAAAGGAAGATGCCGAGGGTGAGAATCAGAAGGCCGAGGATGAGGAGCGGCGCCTGCGTCAGCCTGCCCGTCAGTAGCCGGTAGAGCAGGTAGAGCAGCGGCGCGACCAGATAGGGACCGAAGACGTTCGGGTCTTCGAAGGCGCCCATGGCGCGGTCGTAGCGCGTGAAGACGGCAGCGCCCGGAAAGGCGTGGAAATAGCCGAGAATGCCGAGCATGGCCGTGATGGTCGCGGCGGCGACCCAGGCCTTGAAGATGAGAGAAAGCCGCCCGGGATCATCCTCGACGACTGCCGCATAGAATACCGAGGTGAGCGCCAGGAAGGTCGAGACGGCGAAATACATCGGCGCGCCGCTCATGTCCTTCATGACCAGCATGGAGAACAGGCCGCCGATATTGAAGATCAGGAGAAGCGCCAGCAGCGGCGCGACCGTGCGGGAAATCTTCAAGCCCAGCAGGAACCAGACGGCGATCTGCGCCACCATCATCAGCTCGTAGGGTGCCGGCTCCGACATCACGAAGCCGGAGAGGAAGACGCCGAACGCGATCATGGCCGAGCCGGCCAGGCGGGCGCCGGAGCGCCTCGCCTCGAAGGGACCGGAAAGATCGTGTGCGGCCGCGCTCAATAGGCGTTTTCCGTGTTGAGGAGACGGATCGGCGTCAGGAAGAGTATCTTGAGGTCGAAGAAGAGCGACCAGTTCTCGATATAGTCGAGATCATAGGCGGTGCGCGCCCTGATCTTCTCGTCGCTGTCCAGCTCGCCGCGCAGCCCGTTGATTTGCGCCCAGCCGGTGACGCCCGGCTTGACCCGGTGGCGGGCGAAATAGCTCTCCACCACGTCGACATATTTGCGGTTGCCGGTCTGCGCCTGGACGGCGTGGGGGCGGGGGCCGACAAGCGAAAGCTCGCCGCGCAGCACATTGAGGAGCTGCGGCAGTTCGTCGACGGACGATTTGCGCAGGAAGCGGCCGACCGGCGTGACGCGCGGATCGCCCTTGGTGACCGCCTTCACCGCGGTCTGGTCGCTCATGTCGGTATACATGGAGCGGAATTTCAGAATCTCGATGACCTCGTTGTTGAAGCCATGGCGCTTCTGACGGAAGAGGACAGGTCCCTTCGAGGTGACTTTTACGGCGATCGCAGCGGCGATCATCAGCGGCCAGAGCAGAACGAGGGCAACCAGCGCGAAGGTGATGTCGAAGGCACGCTTGGCGACCGAATCCCAATCGCGGATGGGCTTGTCGAAGATGTCGAACATCGGCACAGCGCCAACATGCGAGTAGGAGCGGGGCCGGAAGCGCAGGCGGTTCGTATGGGCGGCAAGGCGGATGTCCACCGGCAGCACCCAGAGCTTCCTCAGTAGTTCGAGGATACGTGCCTCCGCGGTGGCGGGAAGGGCGATGATGAGCATGTCGATGCGGGCGAGCCTGGCGAATTCGACCAGTTCCGCAAACGTGCCGAGCTTCGGATAGCCGGCGACGACCTTTGGCGAACGCTCGCTGCGGCGGTCGTCGAAGATGCCGCAGATGCGGATATCGTTGTCGGGCTGCTGTTCGAGGGCGCGCACGAGCTGCTTGGCAGGTTCGCCGCCGCCGATGATGACGGCGCGGCGCTCCATCACCCCGTTGCGACCCCAATGGCGGATGCCGAAAGCGAAAAGCTGGCGTTCGGCGGTGAGGAAGAGGCCGCCAGCCGCAAGCCAGGCGATGGCCCCGCCCGCGGTGTGGGATTCGCCGGCGATCATATAGAGGAGGCCGAGCGTGGCCGTGAGGCCGATCGCCCAGCAGGTGAGAACGCGAACCATCGTCCGGCGAGGCGCCCTGAGCATCGGGATCTGATAGGCATCGGCAAGCTGCAGGAGAAGCACGACCAGCGCCGCGCCGAAGGCGATCACGGCAAAGCGCGGAAGGAAATTCTGGGTTGGCTCCGGTGCCAGTAGCATGCTCGCCAGAAGTCCGATTGCCAGGAGCGATGCGAACTCCAGCAGGCGGAGTTGCCCGATCAGCATGGCCGGAGAATAGCTGTTGTCACGGAACTGCTCGGCGATTTGCCGGGCCAGCGGATTGAGCTCAACAGCTCTCTGGGCGGCCTGGTGTCCCGGCTCGTTCGGACGAATCTCGGACGCCTGCCGGCGCAGGGATTCCACGTCGAACTGATCGGATTTTCCAAGCTGGTTCATCGCCTCGGTCCTCCTGCCCATGCCTGATGGGACGCGCAACAGAGCGCGCCGGAGCCCTTCCTGAAGGTTCCGCAGGAATATGCGGTAGCAGAAAGATGCTAAGAAACGATTTCGCCCGTCCGCATGCTAGCCGGGCGCGAGAGGAGATTCCGGTACAGGTCGAGGAGTTCGCGGGCCATCACCGAGGCGGAGAACGCCGACTTGAAGTCTTCCGGTTTCGGCATCACGCGTTCCCGCCAGCCAGGCGTGGTCAGCGCGTTTGCCATGATGCCGGA
The DNA here is from genome assembly GCF_001854865.1 of Rhizobium sp. LCM 4573. Lineage (GTDB taxonomy): Bacteria > Pseudomonadota > Alphaproteobacteria > Rhizobiales > Rhizobiaceae > Neorhizobium. The sequence goes on from NZ_MDDW01000028.1 coordinate 164,198, forward strand.
AAGGTCTTGCGCATCGCCGGGTGCGGCGAGTGCTGCGCTGTCCGCTCCCAGAATTTCCGGTATTCCGCCGACGCGCGAGGCGATCAGCGGCTTGCCCGCGGCAAGCGCCTCCAGCACGATATAGGGCATGGCTTCGGCGCGCGACGGCACGACGACGATCCTGGCCATGGAAAATGCCGCGCGCGCCGGCATGGCGGGCATCATCCGGATACGGCGGCTCAATCCCCGTTCGGCCATCATTGCCTCGTAGCGGTCGCGATCCGGCCCGTCTCCTATCATGAGCGCCGAAAGCGGCCGGCCGACGGCACGCTCCGTGCGGGCAAACGCGTCGATGAAGACGTCCGGCCCCTTCAGATCGCGCAGCATGCCGATATAGAGGAAATCCGCCGCATCTGGGCCGGCGGCCACGGTTTCGAATTCGTCCTCCTGAATGCCATTCAGGATGACGCGGGACTGGGTGCGGGGCCGGCCGACCTTTTCCTCGTAAGTGCGCCGCTCATAGTCGCAGACGAAGACGAGGCTGTCGGTCAGGCGCTCCTGGAGGCGTTCAAGTCCCAGCACGGCCCGGCCGGAGAGGCTGGACCGCGTGAAGTGCAGGCTGCCCCCATGGGGCGAATAGAGGCGGGCTACGCGATACCTGTTGACCCGCAGGGTTGAGCCGATCAGCCGGGCAAGCGCGCCACCCTTGGCGCCGTGCCCATGCAGGATATCCGGCTGCAAGCTCTTGATATGTTTGTAACTGTTGAAGATGACCGCAAGGTCCGAAGGCACGATCGCGCGCCGGATCGGGATGCGAATGAGACCGAGCGAGAGGAGCGGCCGGATATCGTCAAACAGCCGATCCTCATGCGCCCCACCAGTCGAGCTGTCGCAGATGACGCCGATCTCGTGGCCGGCCGCGCGATGTTCCTCGACGAGGTCGCGCACATGCCGGAAAATCCCGCCGACAGGCGATCTGAAGCAATGAATGATCCGCAGGGCGCCATCGTCGGCCATCACACTCAGAACAGCCGCTCGCGGATGTAGATCGTATCGCCCGCAAGGACGGGACTGGAGATCGCGGTACGTCCGGTGATGATCTCCCCGTTGATCTTGCGGGTAACGTCGACATCCTGCTGATTGCCGCGCGGCGTGAAGCCGCCGGCGATCGCGATGGCGTTCTGAGCGGTCATCCCAGGCACGTAGGAATATTGTCCGGGACGGCCAACCTCGCCCATCACGAAGACGGGCCGGTAGCGGTCGACTTCGATCGTGACGTCGGGATCGCGCAGGTAACCCTGCCTGAGCTTGGCCGCGATCGCGCCTTCGAGTGCCGTGAGCGTCTGGCCGCGCGCGGCCACGCGGCCGATCAGCGGAAAGGAGACGTAGCCGGCCTGATCCACCGTATAGGTATTGCTGAGTCCCGGCTGCTCGAACACGTTGATGCGAAGACGGTCGCCGCTATCGAGGCGATAGGGCTGGATCGTCGCCTCGTGGAAGGCCTTGGGCGCAGGGCGATAGGTGGTGCAGCCGGCAAGCGCGGTGGCGGCGACTGCAAACGCAAGCGCGATCACATAATTCGGACGGGCCAACGGCATTTGCTCAAAGCTCCGGCTGGGCAGGCATATGCGGCTGTTATCGTTCCGTTAGGGTTAATGCCCGGTAAAGGCGCGGCCAGGATTTCCGAATTTTCCGGGTAAAGCGGGTGGTAGGAGCCATTAACCCTCGCGTTACCACGATGTTTTACACTTTGCGGAAATCTACCAGTTGGAGCATGGCATGTCGGGCTTGGCGGGCAATCAGGACATGGACATCGATCTCGGGCGGCYGTTTTCGGCGGTCTGGGAGCGCAGGGCCAGGATTCTCGGCTCGACGGTGCTTGCGGCAGGCCTCGCATTCGTAGGCGCAAGTCTTGCGACCCCGAGCTATCGCGGCGAAACGCGCATCCTGATCGAATCCCGCTCGCCCAATCTTTCCGGCACCGAGACGCCGGCCAGTGCCAACGACCCGGTGCTCGATGCGCTGAACGTCACCAGCCAGGCGCAGCTCCTGCAGTCGACCGATCTCATCAAGGAAGTCGCGAGGGACTTGAAGCTCCATGAGTTGAAGGAGTTCGATCCGGACGCGCAATCCATGTTGCCCAATCCGCTGGTACTGCTTGGCCTGCAGCAGAACCCGCTGGACCTTGCGCCGGAGGAGAGGGTGCTGAAGGCCTTCCGGGAAAAGCTGGAAGTCTATCCCGTCGAAAACTCGCGCGTGATCGCGATCGAGTTTTCCTCGCATGACCCGAAGCTCGCCGCCGCCATCCCGAACAAGATGGCGGACGTTTATCTCTCATTACAGAGCGGCGCCAAGCTGGATACCCATTCGGAAACCGCCCGCTGGCTGGAGCCGGAGATCGCGAACTTGACCGAAAAGGTGCGCGAGGCGGAAAAGAAGGTGGCGGACTACCGTTCTTCCGCCGGCCTCTTCCAGACCACCGAAACGAACAGTTTTTCCGCCCAGCAGCTGAACGATATCTCCACCGAGCTTGCCCGCGTGAGGGCCGAGCGCGCCAATGCCGAGGCGAGGGCGGAGAACGTGCGCGCAGCACTCGAGGCGGGCCGTGATTACGATACATTGGGCGACGTGGTGGGATCGCAGGTCATCCAGCGCCTGAAGGAGGCGGAGGCCAATCTCCAGGCGCAGGTTTCGGACCAATCGACGGCTCTGCTCGAAAATCATCCGCGCCTCAAAGGGCTTCGCGCGCAGCTTGCGGGAATCCGCCGGCAGATCGAGAGCGAAACCCAGAAGATCCTCGGAAGCCTGAATAGCGAGGCAGAAGTCGCCCGGCTGCGCGAGCAGCAATTGATCCAGCAGCTCAACGGGTTGAAGGCGGATTCCGCAAGGGCGGGGGAAGAAGAGGTGGGCCTGCGCGCCCTGGAACGCGAAGCGGCCGCGCAGCGCCAGCTTCTGGAAACCTATCTGGCCCGCTATCGCGAGGCGGCCTCCCAGCTCGATCGCAATTCGAGCCCCGCCGATGCCCGCATCGTCTCGAGCGCGGTCGAGCCTTCCGAGCCTTATTTCCCGAAGGTCGGGCCGATCGTGATCGTCGTGGCGCTCGCAACGCTCATCATCGGCGCCATCATCGCGATGCTTCGCGAGCTTTTCTCCGGCCGTGCCCTGCGGCCCTCGGAGGAGGGGGAAGCGGTGAAAATCGCACCGGTAGCCAGAATTGCGAATGCCGCGCCGGTCGTGATGCAGCCCGAGCCGGTGCAGGCGGCAGCCCATTTCGATCATCAGGAGACTGCCGGTTCTGGTGAAGCGGACAAAGGCAATCCGGTTTCTCCCGAGGTGGAGGAGAGTGACGAGGAAGAGCAGGACAGACAGGAGGACGAGCAGGAGGATGAAGCCTTCTCCATCCGTTCGGTCTCCCAATATCTGCTGCGCTACGATATTCCGCTTGCAATCGCCGTGTCTCCGACTGGTGACGGCGGCTCGACCGCGACCGTGATGCTTGCCCGCGACGTGGCGGAAAGCGGCCGTACCGTCGTGCTGCTCGACATGACCGGTTCGGCATGCCCGACACGGCTGATGGCGGAGAGTGCCCGTCTGCCGGGCATTACCGATCTTCTCTGCGGGGAGACGGCTTTCGGCGACGCCATTCATCGCGATCGCCTCTCGGATGCGCATGTCATACCGCATGGGACGGCGGATGCGGGCCGCGCGATGCGCGGTGCTGATCGGCTGACCATGATCGTCGACGCGCTTTGCGACGCCTATGACCTGGTGCTGGTGGAATGCGGTCCCGCCGAGATGTCCGGGCTTTCACGCCTGACCCGAGCGGAATCGGCCGAGATCATCCTGTCGGTGCCGGAATTGGAGGAGGCAGATATCGCCGCCCTGGTGAGCAAGTTCGAGGAGGCAGGTTACCGCAACCTGCTCGTGATGTCCGGCCTTGGCGAAGGCCGCTCGCCCAGCGCGGGAAGGAATGCCGCCGCCTGATCCGTTCTAGGTCAGGGTGTTTGCTGTAATCTCTCGAGACCGGCGCGGCAGCGCTGCAGGAGCGTGTAGAGACCGGGGCTGCGCTTGACCGCCGATTTCGCCCGGCCAAGCGCGGCTGCAAGGGGATAGGCGGCCGTGCCCTTCCAGGTCAGCGGCAGCAGGATATCGTGCTGCACGGTCTCCTCCGTGCACCAGCTCCGCTTGTAGACCTGGTCGCCGAGCCCGAAATCGAAGACGGTTGCGCCTACTCCGCAGGCCTGCTCGATCATCAGCCAGAACAAGAGTTCGCCGGGGCTCGCTTCCGGGCAGACGCTCTCGTCGATCGAGCTGAACTGGCAAAGCATGTGCCCGCCCTTCCGCGAAAGCCCGGCGATCGCCGCGATATGTCCCTCATGCCGGCCGTTCAGGCGGATGGCATGCAGAGCGAGCGGTGTATCGAGGCCGCGCTGCGGAGCATCGAGCAGGCGATGAAAGAAATCGCGCGTTCCGGAGGGGCGGAAGATATCCGGCAGGCCGAAAGCCCTCAGGCGCTCGCCCTTCTGACGGAAGAATAGATCGAGAAGGGCGTGTCTTTCCTCGCTTGTCGTCGGGCAGATATGTTCGAAGCCGCCGAGGGTTTCGAGCTTGCGGCTTTGGGAGCGGAACCTTTTTCTCCGGGTCTTGGCGTTGAGCTGCGCGATCGTTTCCTCGAACGAGGCGCGGAGCGGAAGCTGGAAGGAGCGGTTGGGATTTTCGGCAGTCGCGAGCGCGGCGAGGGGATGGCGGATGCCATGCCATTCAAGCGGCACGTTGTCGTAGACGAGCAGGTCCGCGTGGGCGGCAAGCGCGACCTTCAGAGACCGGGCGAGACCTGTAAGGGCTTGCTCCTCGGGGAGGGGGAAGTCCTCACTGAAGAGCCCGGTATTGACGTTGTTGAACCGGCCCCCGGGCGGGCGGGCGATGCGGATGCCGATTATCTCGGCCACTTCGAGCGGCAGAAGCATCACCGTGCGGCCGTCGATATGGCCCTCCACGACGATGCCCCGATTGCCATGCGCTTCGAACCATGCGCGGCACCAGTCATAGCCCTGATGCAGAGAATTTCGCTCAAGGTTCTCAAGCTGCCGCCATGCGGCCTCCAGCGGGGAGAGATCGTTGGTTACCGAAAGGYGAAGGTCGGCAAGGGAAAACCGCCCGTCGGCCCGGAGCCCTTCCGGGCTCTGGGCGCTGCCGAGCGTATCGACGAATTCGGTTTTCCGCTTGTGCATTTCGCCCCTGCCGATCACTGCCGGGATGATAGGCGGGGCATCGAAAGAATGGGTTTACCGGACGAGTCGCGGCRCCAAATCTGCGGGATTTGGTTAATGCGAAGTGACGGACCGACGGTCACTTCGGCTTCGGGCCAGCCATCCACCTGATGATCAGCATGGCCGGCAGTATCCAGACGAGCCCGCTCAGCAGGAAATAGAGAAGATGGACCCACCAAGGGGAGGTGCCGAGTAGCAGTGTGGCTATGGTGGTCGCCGCCAACGCGTAAAAGATGACGAGGCAGATGATGAGGATCGTGCCGATGAAGCTTCTGAGGCGCGCGGGCATGTGGTCTTTCATCTCCTCATGGGGCTTCTTTAGGCATCCGCGACCGCATGCCGCAAAGGATCGGGGCTTGTTTTGCATGGGTCTATGGGGCAAATCAACGCCGAAGATGAGGGAGCGGACGATGTGCGCCCCTTTTTCCCGGAACCGCAGGAGTGACCATGTCGGCGGCGGACGTGACGGCAGCAAACATTTTAGGCGAGACGAAGCGGCGCGAGCGCGACCGGCGCGCAGTGCGCATCTGGCTCGGCGTCGTCATCTTCACGCTCTTCTGTCTTGTTCTGGTYGGCGGCGCGACACGGCTGACGGATTCCGGCCTGTCGATTACCGAATGGAAGCCGATCCACGGCGCCATTCCGCCGCTCTCCGTGGAAGAGTGGCAGGAGGAATTCGAGCTTTACAAGCGCATTCCTCAATATGAGCAGATCAACCACGGCATGACGCTCGACGAGTTCAAGTCGATCTTCTGGTGGGAATGGGCGCATCGCCTGCTGGCGCGCGCGATCGGCATCGTCTTCGCCCTGCCGCTCCTGTTCTTCTGGCTGACGGGACGCATCGAAAAGCGGCTGCGCGGACCTCTGATCGGGCTCTTGGCACTTGGCGGTTTCCAGGGATTCATCGGTTGGTGGATGGTCTCCTCCGGCCTCACCAAGCTCGTCAGCGTCTCGCAATACCGGCTGGCGGTGCATCTGACGATCGCCTGTCTGATCTTCGCCGGCTGCGTCTGGATCATGCGCGGATTGTCGCCGCATAGCGGCGATGCCGCGAAGGGCAGCGCGAAGACGGGCGCGGTCCTGGTGGCGGTGCTGTCGCTCTTCCAGATCTATCTCGGCGCGCTGGTGGCGGGGCTCGATGCCGGCCTCAGCTACAATACCTGGCCGCTGATGGACGGGGCGCTGGTGCCGGCCGATCTCTTTGTCCAGCAGCCCTGGTGGATCAATCTCTTCGAAAATCCGAAGACGGTGCAGTTCGTCCATCGCATGGGCGCTTACCTCCTCTTCGCCGTGGCGCTCTGGCACATGGTGGTGACGCTGCGCTCGGCACCGGGAACCACGCATGCCCGCCGCGCCGTGTTGCTCTTCGGGCTTATCTGTCTGCAGGCGGGCATCGGCATCGCGACGCTGCTGACCCAGGTGCACCTACATGTCGCGCTTCTGCACCAAGCCGGCGCGCTCGTGGTGCTCGGCTTTGCGATCGCCCATTGGCGCGGCTTTGTCGGTGAATATCCTGCCGAGGCTAAGATCGAGGTTCGCGGCTAAACCTGCTGCAGAACGCTACGGACAGCGGCTGCGACCTTGAGTTCGTTGTCGCGCTCTTCCTCGCTGCCGTCCTCTTCATGCCAGGCGGCCGACAGGCAGCCATAAGCGAAGGCGTAACGCAGAAGGGTGCGCACGTCGCGCCCAAGCGTTTTGGCGAAGACTTCCGCCATCGAGGCGATGCGGTTCTCGTCGCGAGTCAGGTCGAAACGGTCGAGCGGATTGGAGAACATATTGGCGACATCGAGCGCCGCATCGCCGATCAGGCCGACCGGATCGATGATGAGCCAGCCGCGCGGGCCCAGCATGATATTCTCGTGATGCAGGTCGCCATGCAGCGGCCTGACGTCGCGCTGGTCCGCGATCAGCGCTTCGGCCATCGCCGCGCCTTCGCGATAGGAGCTTTCGACACCTTGTCTGCGGTCCGCTTCCGCCTTCCTGAACAGGCTTTCGAAATAGCGCTGGAGGGGCTGGAGGGTTGCCGGTGGCGGCACATCCGAGGAGCGATGGTATTTCATCAACACCTCGGCCGCGATTTCGGTCGCCTGGGCGTCCCCATGCGAGACGAGGCGGTCGCGGAGCGTCTCGTTGCCGGCATGTTCGAGGAGTATGACATTGCCCGAGCGCGCCAACACACGGATGGCCCCGATCCCGTCGCGCCATTCGAGGAAGTCGACGCCGCGAAGGTTGTCGGCAAGCGCCTTCTTCTTCAGCACCTTGACGATATCGATTTCGCCGCGGGCCCGCGTCACCTCATAGACGGTGCCGGCCACCGTATCGGCAATACGGTGCGCGCTTTCGATCCGCCATTCGGTGGGGAAGGCCGCTATGCCCTTGTCGCTCATGCCGAAAGCATCAGGTCCATGTTCTGGACGGCCGCACCCGAGGCACCCTTGCCGAGATTGTCGAGCAGAGCGACGAGATTGACATGGGCGCCGCCTGGCGTACCGAACACGAAGAGCTTCATCCTGTCGGTATTGACGAGTTCCTCGGCATCGACGCGGGGCAGGGCCTTGCTTTCCTCGAGCGGCACGACAGTGACGATATCCTGGCCGGCATAATGCTCGGTGAGCGCCTTGTGGATGCCCTCGATGGTGGTTCCATCCTTGAGGTCATCGAGGAAGAGGGGCACCTGTACGATCATGCCTTGCGCAAAGCGGCCGACGGAGGGCGAGAAGAGCGGCGCGCGGTCGAGCTGGCCGTGAACCTTCATCTCCGGAACGTGCTTGTGTTTGAGCGGCAGGCCGTAGAGGAAGTTGTTGGCGGAGATGGCGTCTTCGCGGGTCTGGTCTTCCATCTGGCCGATCAGCTGCTTGCCGCCGCCGGTATAGCCGGAGACCGCGTTAACCGTCACCGGATAACCGTCTGGCAGGATGCCGGCGGCGCGCAGCGGGCGGATAAGGCCGATCGCGCCGGTCGGATAGCAGCCCGGATTGGCGACATGGCCAGCGGACCGGATCTTGTCGGCCTGCGCCTTGTCCATTTCGGCAAAACCATAGGCCCAGGCAGGATCGACGCGGTAGGCGGTCGAGGTATCGATGACCCGCACCTTGTTGTTGCCGGAGAGCATGGAGACGGCCTCTTTCGAAGCATCGTCCGGCAAGCAAAGGATGGCGATATCCGCACTGTTCAGCAGGTCCTCGCGCATGGCGGCGTTGCGCCGCTCCGCTTCCGGGATCGACAGCAGCTCTACATCGCGGCGGCCGGCCATGCGGGTGCGGATTTGCAGCCCCGTCGTACCGTGTTCGCCATCGATGAATATCTTCGCTGCCATTGTCTTTATCCTGTTGTTTCAGTGCCTTGGAGTGAGGTCCGGATTCAGTCTACCAATGTGTTGAATCAGAAAATTAACGGGCGGCAAATTTCTCCGCGCGGAGCCCGAGCATATACATGGCAACCGTCGCTCCGGCAATGGCGGTGATATCCGCGTGGTCATAGGCAGGCGCGACTTCGACGACATCTGCGCCACGGATATCGAGCGGTCCGAGCTTGCTCAGCACGGACAGGATCTTGGCGCTGCTCGGCCCGCCGGCGACCGGCGTGCCGGTGCCGGGTGCAAAGGCCGGATCGAGACAGTCTATATCGAAGGTGAGATAGGCGGGCACGTCGCCGACATGGTCCAGGATCAGCCCGGCGATTTCGGCCGCCGTCAGGTCCTCCACTTCGTGGCCATGGAGAATGCGGATGYCGCAATCCTCCGGCGCATGGGTGCGGATGCCGATCTGGATCGAGTGGCCCGCATGGATGAGGCCATCGCGGACAGCGCGCGCCACGAAGGAACCGTGGTCGATGCGCTTGCCATCGTCGAACCAGGTATCCTGATGGGCATCGAACTGCACCAGCGCGAGCGGGCCGTACTTTGCCGCATGCGCCTTAAGGAGCGGCCAGGTGATGAAATGGTCGCCGCCGAGCGTCAGCAGGAAGGCGCCGCCTGTGAGGATCGCGGCGGCTTCCCGCTCTATCGTGGCGGGGGTCTTCTGATGATCGCCGTAGTCGAGCAGGCAGTCGCCGTAATCGATCACAGCCATTTCGGCGAAGAGGTCGCGCTGAAACGGATATTGCGGATCGTTATCGAAGATCGCGGAAGCCCTGCGGATCGCCTGCGGTCCGAACCGCGCGCCCGGCCTGTTGGAGGTTGCGGCATCGAACGGGATGCCCCAGACGACCGCGTCGGCGCCATCGAGGTTCTTGGTGAAGCGTCGGCGCATGAAGGAAAGCGCGCCCGCAAATGTCGGATCCGTGGCGGCGGAGGTGAGGCTTTTGCCGGTGAAGGCATGGTCGATGGATTTCGAGGGCATGATCCTCTCCAGGATGGCTGCCGTAAGGTGCTTCGGGCAAAACTGAAAAACAAGACCGCAAACAAAAAAGCGGAGCCGAAGCCCCGCCTTTTCGAAAGTCCAAATCCGAAGCGATTAGCGCTTGGAGAACTGGAAGGAACGACGGGCCTTAGCCTTGCCGTACTTCTTACGCTCGACGACGCGGCTGTCGCGGGTCAGGAAGCCACCCTTCTTGAGGACCGAGCGAAGGCCCGGCTCAAAATAGGTGAGGGCCTTGGAAAGGCCGTGGCGAACTGCGCCGGCCTGACCGGAAAGACCGCCGCCTGCAACGGTCGCGACGATGTCGAACTGGCCGGTGCGGGCTGCTGCGACGATCGGCTGCTGCAGGATCATCTGCAGGACCGGGCGGGCGAAGTATGCCGAGAAATCCTTGCCGTTGACGATGATCTTGCCGGAGCCGGCCTTGACCCAAACGCGGGCGACCGCGTTCTTGCGCTTGCCAGTGGCGTACGAACGGCCGAGGTTATCGACCTTGCGGACGTGAACCGGAGCCTGGTTTTCGGCCGCCGGAGCGAGATCCTTCAGAGAGGAGAGATCGGCCATTATCAGGCGCTCCTTACGTTCTTGCTGTTCAGCTTGGCCACGTCGAGGGCGACCGGCTGCTGTGCTTCATGGGGATGGTTCGGGCCGGCATAGACGCGCAGGTTCTTGAGCTGGCGACGGCCGAGCGGGCCGCGCGGGATCATGCGCTCGACAGCCTTCTCGACGACGCGCTCCGGGAAGCGGCCTTCGATGATCTGGCGCGCAGTGCGCTCCTTGATGCCACCCGGATAACCGGTGTGCCAGTAATACTTCTTGTCGGAATACTTCTTGCCGGTGAGGGCGACCTTTTCCGCATTGATGACGATGACGTTGTCGCCATCATCGACGTGGGGGGTGTAGGTGGCCTTGTGCTTGCCGCGGAGACGGTTGGCAACGATGGTGGCGAGGCGACCGACGACGAGCCCTTCGGCATCGATGATCACCCACTTCTTCTCCACCTCGGCGGGCTTCTGAACGAAGGTTGACATGTTCTTGCTTCTTTCATCTGGACCCGAGCTTCCGGATGTTCCGAACGCCGGGCGTTTCTTGTTGCTTGGCTTGCCTGAAGCGGCAAGAGAGAATGCAGTCCGGGAAGGTCTGCAGACTGCGGCGGCTTATACCGGCGACGGAAAAAATGGTCAAGCTCGTGGACTTCGAGCGTTGAAAAATAGATTTAGTAAAATCAATGGGTTATCGGTGAGGTATGATTATACCACATTATTTCGGCGGAATCGAATAGGTCGCCACGGCCTGGGCGACCGGAGAATCCACGTTCTCCTGCGTGAGGATGGCATCTATGACCGCCAGCCGTTTGCCGAGTTTCAGTATCCTGCAGTCGCAGAAAATCGGCGCGAGCTTCGGCTTGCGCAGGAAGTTGATGTTGAGGCTGGTCGTGACCGCAAGCGCCACCGGGCCGATATGGGCGAGGATTGCCGCATAGGCCGCGACGTCCGCGAGCATCACCATGGAAGGGCCGGAAACCGTGTCGCCGGGCCGCAGATGCCGTTCGCCGGGTTCGAAGCGCATGGTAAGCCCGCCTGGCCGGATATCGGTCACCGAAAGGACACGGCCATCCGCATGCACCTGCGGAAAGTGGCTTTCCAGAAAGGCGTGGATATCCTCGATAGTCATGATGGGGTGCATCCTGGCTCCTTCCGCTCCCCCCGCCGCTAGGGCGCAGGGAACTGAACCGGTCGAAATCAGTCAAGATCGGATCTGTCAATTTCTTGTCGCAGCCATGTGCAAACCTGTCGGAACATGGGGTTTCTTAATCTTGCTGGTTTCAGACAAGATTAGGATGGGCTATGCAATCTATGATTGAAGTATTTCAAGAAATTGCTCAAGCGAGTGAAACGGCATCGGTTGATGAAATTCAGTCGATCTCAAAGCAATATTTGATGAAACTACGAAACAAAGCGTGAATTGCCAGCCGGCAACCGTCCGGATCGTGCTGTAAACGAGATATTTCGCGTGATGCGGTTTTGCGAGGCTCGATCAGTAGGAACCCCTAATTCAACCATAAGATGGCTCTAATATGCCTGGGTACGGAACGCGAATGTTCCCGGAACATTGGTGAAACGCAGGGCGAGCCGGCTTAACCAGCCGGAAATCCCGTTGTGGAAAAGAGAAGGGCGGGCGCCCATCGGATTTGGCGGAATGTTACCTAAATAGAGGATGAGGAGCGGCCAGCGGCCGTATCCGTCGCAGGAGGTAAACATGAACCACGACCGCTACGACGACGCCTATATTGCCGAGATACTGAAGACGACCCGCACGATCGCGCTGCTCGGCGCGTCACCCAATCCGGAGCGCCCGAGCAACCGGGTGATGGGCTTCCTGCTTTCGAAGGGCTACCGCGTGATCCCGGTCAATCCCGGTCAGGCGGGCAAGGAAATCCGTGGGCAGAAGGTCTATGCCCGTCTTTCCGATATTCCCGAGGCCGTCGACATGGTCGATATCTTCCGTGCCGCGCAATATCTGGATGGCGTGGTGGATGAGGCGCTGGCCCTGCCGCAGAAACCGAAAGTCGTCTGGGGGCAGCTCGGCGTCCGCGACGATAGGGCCGCCGCCAAGGCCGAAGCCGCCGGTATCGCGGTGGTGATGGACCGCTGCCCTGCAATCGAGTATCCCCGCCTGGTCGCCTGATCGGCTTCACAACCGCAAAGGGAGGTTTTTGCTTGCCCGATACGCTGTCCGCCCGGAATCTTATTCCTTGATCGGTGGCCGATCAGCGGTTTTCTTGGGTCAAGCAGAGACCCGTCGTTCGAGGAGAGGGCGCCATGCCGACACGCAGTCCGGGATTTTCCACGCTTGCCGTCCATGCCGGCGCCGAGCCAGATCCGACGACGGGGGCGCGGGCGACGCCGATCTATCAGACGACATCCTTCGTCTTCAACGATGCAGACCATGCGGCGGCGCTCTTCGGACTGCAGCAGTTCGGCAATATCTATACCCGCATCATGAACCCGACGCAGGCGGTGCTGGAGGAAAGGATCGCCGCGCTCGAGGGCGGCACGGCGGCGCTCGCGACCGCTTCCGGCCACGCGGCGCAGATGCTCGCCTTCCACACGATCATGGGTGCGGGCGACAATTTCGTCGCCGCGCGTCAGCTCTATGGCGGTTCGGTCAACCAGTTCGGCCATGCCTTCCGCAATTTCGACTGGCAGGTGCGCTGGGCTGATTCTGCCGATCCCGAGAGTTTCGAGAGCCAGATCGACGAGCGCACCAAGGCCATCTTCATCGAAAGCCTGGCCAATCCTGGCGGTACCTTCGTGGACATAGCGGGTATAGCCGAGGTGGCCCGAAGGTACGGACTGCCGCTGATCGTCGACAACACGCTCGCCAGCCCCTATCTGGTGAGGCCCATAGAGCACGGGGCCGACATCGTCATCCACTCGTTGACGAAATTCCTCGGCGGCCACGGCAATTCCATGGGCGGCATCATCGTCGACGGCGGCACTTTCGATTGGTCGAAATCCGGCAAGTACCCGATGCTGTCGGAGCCGCGGCCGGAATATGCCGGCATGGTCCTGCACCAGACCTTCGGCAACTTCGCCTTCGCAATCGCGGCCCGCGTACTCGGCCTGCGCGACCTTGGGCCGGCGATCTCGCCCTTCAACGCCTTTCTCATCCTCACCGGCATCGAGACGCTGCCGCTCCGGATGCAGAGACATAACGACAACGCGCTGGCGGTGGCGAAATGGCTGAAGGAGCATGAGAGGGTGGCGTGGATACGCTATGCGGGGCTTGAGGACGATCCCAACCACGCGCTGCAGCAGCGATATTCGCCGAAGGGGGCGGGTTCCGTCTTCACCTTTGGCATCAAGGGCGGATATGAGGCCGGCAAGGCCTTCGTGGAAGGCCTCAAGCTCTTCTCCCACCTCGCCAATATCGGCGATACCCGCTCGCTTGTCATCCACCCGTCCTCAACCACGCACAGGCAGCTGACCGAGGAGCAGCAGATTGCCGCCGGCGCCGGGCCCGACGTGGTGCGCCTGTCGATCGGCATCGAGGACGCGGCCGACATCATCGCCGACCTCGAACAGTCGCTCGCAAGGCTTTGATGTTGCTCGACGCGATGAGGCTTCAGCCTTGCCGGGCGGCCTCGATTGCCGCGACGTCGATCTTCCTCATGGTCATCATCGCATCAAAGGCGCGTTTTGCCTGATGGCCGCCTGCCGCGAGCGCCTCGGTCAGGACGCGCGGTGTGATCTGCCAGGAGATGCCCCACTTGTCCTTGCACCAGCCGCATTCGCTTTCCTGGCCGCCATTGCCGACAATGGCGTTCCAGTAGCGGTCGGTTTCCTCCTGATCGTCGGTTGCGATCTGGAAGGAAAAGGCTTCGTTGTGTTTGAAGGTGGGGCCGCCGTTCAGGCCGATGCAGGGAATGCCCGCTACGGTGAATTCAACGACCAGCAGGTCTCCTTGCTTCCCGTCCGGATAGTTTCCGGGCGCGCGGATGAGGGCGCCGACGGAGCTGTCGGGAAAAGTCTCCGCATAGAAGCGGGCGGCAGCCTCGGCATCCTTGTCGTACCACAGGCAGATCGTGTTCTTTGCCATTGGGGTGTCCTCCGGTGTTCGTTCTCCCATCTTCCGTGAAATAAGAGGCAGATCGTCTTTCTCCAGCCTATATCATTGCGATTTGAAGGACCGGATTGCTAAATGTGTCCGCTGAAATGCGTATGAGGTGAAAGATGACCTTCCGGCTTGCATTCGATCCCTCCACCGTCGAACCCGAGCACGGCGCGCCTCAGCCGGACCGGCTAATTTCCGGCGACCCGCAATTCCGCACCTGGAACTTCGAGCAGGCCGAAGGCGGGCTCTATGCGGGAATATGGGAGGCGACGCCCGGCAAGTGGCGGATCATTTACGAGGAATGGGAATATTTCCACATCCTCTCCGGTCATTCGATAGTGACGGAGGAGGGCGGTGAGCCGGTGCATCTGCGCCCCGGCGACAGCATGATCCTGAGACCCGGTTTCAAGGGAACCTGGGAAGTCGTTGAAACGACTCGCAAGGATTACGTCATCCGGGTGTGATCACCACTTCAGATCAAGCCGCTCCAACCCGTGGAAGTGATAGACATCCTTGACCTTCGGCGGTGATGCGATGCTCAAACTCGGCAGGCGCCGGAAAAGGATCGGCAGCACGATATTGAGTTCGAGCCGGGCGAGCGGCGCGCCGATGCAGAAGTGTATGCCGGCTCCGAAGGAGAGGTTCGGCGCCTCCTGCCGGTCAGGCTTGAAGGCGAGCGGATCGGAGAATTTCCTCGGATCGAGATTGGCCGCGGCGAGGATGAGGCTCACCTTGTCCCCGCGCTTGAAGGAAAGGCCGTCCACCTCGACATCCTCGAGCGCCCAGCGCTGGAAGATGTGCACCGGCGCGCAGATGCGCAGCGTCTCCTCGACCGTGCGTTCGGTCGTAGCCTCATCCTGGAAAAGCTCGGCCGGTGGTAGCCCGCTTTCCAGGATCACGCGCACCGAATTGCCGATCTGATGGACGGTCGCCTCGTGGCCGGCATTGAGGAGCACGATGGTCGTGGAGACCAGCTCGTCATCGGTGAGGTACTGCCCCTTGTGTTCCGTATGGATCATGTGGGTCAGCAGGTCTTCGCGCGGGTTCCGGCGGCGCTCGGCGATGAGGCCCTTCACATAGTCCGCGAACTCCCTCGCCGCCCGGTCGGCAGCGTATTCATCCTCAAGGCTGCGCTTGAACATGTACATGCCGACATAGGCATGCGACCAGGCAAGCAGTTGCGGTCCCATTTCGTCAGGGATGCCGATCATCCGGGCGATCATGGTGACGGGAATGATATCGGCGAAGGAGGAGAGAAGCTCGGTTTCACCGTCCTTCTCGAACCTGTCGATCAGCTTTTCCGTGAGTTCGGCGATCTCCGGCCGTAGCCGCTCGATATGGCGGGAGACGAAGGCGCGGTTAACGAGCGTGCGCAGACGCGTGTGCTCCGGCGGTTCGATCTCCAGCAGCGAATGACGCTCGGCAAGATCGAAATTCTCAAGATGCCGAGCCGGTTCGGGAAGCCCGAGTTCCTCGCGGCTCGCAATGTGCAGGATCTGCCGGCCGAAGCGGCGATCACGCAGAAGAGCRTTCACATGGTCGTAGCCGGTGAAGAACCATTGCCGCTGTTCCTCCCAGTAGAAGGTCGGACAATGCTCGTGGAGCGCCGCGTAGACACGGTTCGGATCGCCATAGAAGGCCGGGTCGCGTCCGTCGAGCGAGACGCGGCGGGTTTCGGGATCGATGCGGAGGAAATCAGGCAATGCGGTCATGACCACATTGCTAGCTCAATCCCTTTGGCTGCGAAAGCCGCTACTCGCCCACGGCGGTCCCCTCGCGGCGCGGATCGGCGCTGCCGGCAAGGCCGGTGGCGGTAATCTCGATCGCATGCAGACCGGAATTCATCTCGCCCGCCTTCACCTCGTATCCGAGCGTCTTCAGCGGTTCGGCCAACTCCTCGGCGGTCGTGCCGGCTTCGATATCGTAGGTGCCGAAGCGGTTGATGAGGTGCGGCTGGGCGACGACCTCCTCTACCGGCATCTGCCAGTCGACATAGGCGATCAGCGCCTGCGCCACATAGCCGATGATCTRGCTGCCGCCAGGGGAGCCGATCGCCAGCAGCGGCTTGCCGTCCTTCATGACGATGGTGGGTGCCATGGAAGAGCGCGGACGCTTGCCGGGCTCCACGCGGTTGGCCACCGGCAGAGCCCCATCATGGGTCTTGAAGGAAAAATCGGTCAGCTCATTGTTGAGCAGGAAACCGTTCGTCATCAGCCGGGAGCCGAAACCGCTTTCAATGGTCGTGGTCATCGAGACGACATTCCCGTCGCCGTCCACGATCGAAAAATGGCTGGTGGAAGGCATTTCGAGTGCCTCGCCGCGGCCGAAAAGCAGGGCATGATCCCATTCCGGCTCGCCGGCCTTCACGGCATCGGCGGCAAGCGCCTTGTCGCCGTCGAGGAGCGCGGCGCGGGCGCCGAGATAGTCTTTGGTCAAAAGCCCCTTGATGGGCGCCGGCACGAAATCCGGGTCGGCCAGATAGCGCTCGCGGTCGGCGAAGGCGAGGCGCTGAGCATCGCCGATGATGCGCCAGCTTTCAGGATTCTGCGGCCCGAGCCCACGCAAGTCGAAATTCTCGGCGATGCCGAGGATCTGCCCGACCGCCACGGCCCCGGAAGAGGGCGGGCCCATGCCGCAGATATCGAGCGCTCGGTAGGTGATGCAGACCGGTTCGCGCTCCTTGATCCGGTAATTGGAGAAATCGGCCAGCGAGAGCACGCCGGGATTGCCTTCAGCTTCCCGCACGGTCTTCACGATCGCTTCCGCGATCGGGCCGGAATAGAAGGCATCGGCGCCACCGCCTGCGATCGCGTTCAGCGTTTCCGCGTAGGCAGGGTTCTTGAGGATGGCTCCTGCCTTCAGCGGCGTGCCGCTCTCGTCGTAAAAATAACCGCGCGGCCTTTCGTATTTTTTGAGCCGGTCTCCTTCAGAGGCGATCAGGCCTGCCAGGCGAGGCGAGACGGCAAAGCCTTCCGTCGCGAGTTTTTGGGCCGGCTCGAACAGGCTCGCCCACTCGGCTTTTCCGAGACGCTTGTGAACCTCGTGCAGCAGCTTCACCGTGCCGGGCGTGCCGACCGAGCGGCCGCCCACCACCGCATCCATGAATTTCAGCGGCTGGCCCTGTGCGTCGAGGAAGAGCTTTGGCGTGGCTTCCATCGGCGCAGTTTCGCGTCCGTCGAAGGTGGTGAGCTTCTGAGTGGCGGCATCGTAATAGACGAGGAAGGCGCCGCCGCCGAGGCCGGAGCTTTGCGGCTCCACGAGCCCGAGCACTGTCTGAACCGCCACCATGGCGTCTATGGCATTGCCGCCCTTGGCGAGAATTTCGCGGCCCGCTTCAGCCGCCAGCGGATTGGCAGCCGCCACCATGAAGCGCTTCGCCTCCGTGCGTTTGGCCGAGGTGAAGCCGGTTGCGCGCTCGGGCGCCACGGTATCGGACGCCTGTTGCGCAACCCCTTGTCCGGGCAAGATGAGAAGCAAAACGAAGATGCTGTTGAGAAGGGTTTTCCGCACGGCCTGCTCCCGCCATTCCCGATCACTACCGATCGGGTTTCATTGTTTGACCATCGGGAGAATGTGGGCTTGCATGGGCTGCAGGCAAGATCATTTCGAACAATCAGCTTTGGGCGATTGCCGTGATCCGCCTCAGTGCCGTGACCTGCCGGTTGGCGCTGATTTCCGCCTGCATGGCCTCTTCGGAGAGGCGGTCGACCGGCGGAACGATCAGGAGCGTTCCGCTGCTTTCCACGGCGGTTCGGTCGCGTCCCGCTTCCTTGGCGGCATAAAGGGCGCGGTCTGCGGAGCTCAACAGCTTGTCCAGGTCCGCCGTCTCGGCCGGCAGGAGCGCGATGCCGGCACTGACCGTGACGTCGATCTTGTGAGGGCCGGCGGCAATCGGCTGAAGCGTGAGCGTCATGCGGATTCCTTCCGCGATACTCGCCGCCTCGACCATGTCGGCGACGCGCAGGATGCTTGCGAATTCCTCGCCGCCCATGCGGCCGAAGAAGCCGCGCCCGTCAAGCGAGGTGGCGGCGATCCGCGAGAAGGCGACGAGCACCATGTCGCCCGCCTGATGCCCGCAGGTGTCGTTGATCTGCTTGAACTTGTCGAGATCGAAATGCAGGAGCGCGACGAGCGGTTTTTGCGGGATTTCGGCGACGCGGAGATTTTCGAATTCATCGATCAGCCCGCGTCTGTTGAGCGCGCCGGTAAGCGGATCGGTGGCTGCCAGTATCTTGAGCTTCCACTCGGATCTCTCGGCCAGCAGTTTGGCGCAGGTCATGATGCCTGCGACGAAGCAGAAGGCGGCCGGGAAGAAGAGGAGGGTGGCATTCGTACCCGCGGCGAACGACGTCACCTGGTTGGCGACGGCCAGCACGCCGGTCAGGCCGCTGCAGAGGAGCTGCACGGAAATGAAGCCCGCCAGCAGGCGCCGCGTGGAACGAGAAGTGTCCTGTTTCTTCAGCAGGATGCCGATCATGATGGCGTAACCCACCATGATCGCGACATTGTAGAGCGCGACGCGGTAGGCGAAGCTTTCCCTGACGGGTGTCAGGAACATGCCGGCGATCCAGATCAGGGCCGGGATGGCGACGAAGGATTCGACCTGTCTGCCGTCGAACTGCAGCAACCCGGCAATCCACATGCCGACGCCGGCGAGCGCCATGGTATTGGCGACCTGGATCGAGACGAAATCGGGTATGTCTCCGCGTAGCGCGACCAGTGCCACGCCGATCCCGTGCAGAGCAAAGCCGATACTCCAGCTGAGATAGAAGGGGTCGCGTTGATACTGCCATCTGGACAGCAGGACGAGGCTGAGCGTCAAAGCTTCCGCCGTCCAGATCAGGAAACCAGTGACGATGTCCAAAACGCATTCCCCCGCGAAGTCGGTCTCCCCATGATATGCGGGGGAATCTTTAAAAGCGGTTGCCGGGCCGGAAGAGGCCGGATGCGGGACTTGGCGGATGCGGCTGGATGAGGGGCATTCATTTTCGCTTTACCGTGAGCGGCGAAACCTGTGGGTGCGCTATTGCTTTGGGAACGGGAGAAGGCCGCGTTCGGCGAACGGGAGGCCTGCCTTGCCTTCCTTCCGGCGATTAATGATATCGGCCTCTCCGTCTTGAAGTACCGGGCGCTGACACTCTATGTAGGGGATGACCAATTTTATCTGATTCCGGGGAGCTGACGGCATTCCGGCACGCGCTTGACAAAGGACGGACATGAAAAATCCAGTTGATACCGCCATGGCCCTGGTGCCGATGGTCGTGGAACAGACCAATCGCGGCGAACGCTCCTATGACATCTATTCACGTCTGTTGAAGGAGCGCATCATCTTCCTTACCGGCCCGGTGGAAGATCACATGGCGTCGCTGGTCTGCGCCCAGCTTCTTTTCCTCGAGGCCGAAAACCCGAAGAAGGAAATCGCGCTCTACATCAATTCCCCGGGCGGCATCGTCACCGCCGGCATGGCCATCTATGACACGATGCAGTTCGTGCGCCCCGCGGTTTCGACGCTCTGTGTCGGCCAGGCCGCCTCCATGGGATCGCTGCTTCTGGCCGCCGGCGAGAAGGGCATGCGCTTCGCCACCCCGAACGCGCGCATCATGGTGCACCAGCCTTCCGGCGGTTTCCAGGGCCAGGCAAGCGACATCGAGCGCCATGCTCGTGACATATTGAAGATGAAAAGGCGGCTGAACGAAATCTACGTGAAGCATACCGGCCGCACCTACGAGGAAGTCGAAAAGACGCTCGATCGCGACCATTTCATGGCTGCGGACGAGGCCCAGGAATGGGGCGTCGTCGACAAAATTCTGACTTCGCGGCAGGAACTCGAAGGCAACACTGCGGATTAAACCGTCACCTGACCGCGGACTTCACCCCGTTGTGACGAAAAAATGAGGGTTTCAAGTCTCGCGGAAAGCGGTATTAGTACTTATTAATGCTGTGTAGAGTTTTTATGACACGGCATCGTTTCTTTAGGGGTTTCGTTGCCGCCGGTCCTCAAGATGCGGATCGGTAGAGTGCCCCGAGCAAGGCGGGCCTGGTCGCCCCGGTGGGCGCCGGCCGGCAGGCAAAGAGTGGACCGCCTCTGCCCAGGCGGAGAGCGGAGTGCTGGAAGGAAAGTGATATGAGCAAAGTCAGCGGCAGCAACGGCGGCGACTCCAAGAATACTCTCTATTGTTCGTTCTGCGGCAAGAGCCAGCACGAAGTCCGGAAACTGATCGCCGGGCCGACCGTATTCATCTGCGATGAATGCGTCGAACTCTGCATGGACATCATCCGCGAAGAGAACAAGACCTCCATGGTGAAGTCCCGCGATGGCGTTCCCACGCCGCAGGACATCATCAAGGTTCTCGACGAATACGTCATCGGCCAGAAGCAGGCGAAGCGTATCCTCTCGGTCGCGGTGCACAACCATTACAAGCGTCTCGCGCATGCCTCCAAGGGAGGCGACGTGGAGTTGGCGAAGTCGAACATCATGCTGGTCGGTCCGACCGGCTGCGGCAAGACCTATCTCGCACAGACGCTCGCCCGCATTATCGACGTGCCCTTCACCATGGCTGATGCTACGACGCTGACCGAAGCCGGCTATGTCGGCGAGGACGTCGAGAACATCATCCTGAAGCTGCTTCAGGCTGCCGACTACAATGTCGAGCGCGCCCAGCGCGGCATCGTCTACATCGACGAGGTCGACAAGATTTCCCGCAAGTCCGACAACCCGTCGATCACCCGCGACGTTTCGGGCGAGGGCGTTCAGCAGGCGCTTCTCAAGATCATGGAAGGCACGGTCGCTTCCGTGCCGCCGCAGGGCGGCCGCAAGCATCCGCAGCAGGAATTCCTGCAGGTCGACACGACGAACATCCTGTTCATCTGCGGCGGCGCCTTCGCGGGCCTCGACAAGATCATCTCCGCCCGCGGCGAGAAGACCTCGATCGGCTTCGGCGCGACGGTTCGCGCCCAGGACGAGCGCCGGGTCGGCGAAGTGCTGCGGGAACTGGAGCCGGAAGACCTCGTGAAGTTCGGCCTCATTCCGGAGTTCATCGGCCGTCTGCCTGTCCTGGCGACGCTCGAGGACCTTGACGAAGATGCGCTGATCCAGATCCTTTCAGAGCCGAAGAACGCGCTGGTCAAGCAGTATCAGCGCCTCTTCGAGATGGAGGACGTGGACCTGACCTTCCACGAGGATGCCCTGCGCGAGATCGCCCGCAAGGCGATCGTCCGCAAGACGGGCGCCCGCGGCCTGCGCTCGATCATGGAAAAGATCCTGCTCGATACGATGTTCGAACTGCCGGCGCTGGAAGGCGTCCGTGAGGTCGTCATCTCCGAGGAGGTCGTCAAGGGAACGGCGCGTCCGCTCTACATCTATGCCGACCGCCAGGAGGAAAAGGCCAACGCCTCGGCCTGATCTTCTGCGTGAAGCAGACCTATCGAGCATGAGAGGCCCTGCGGGGCCTCTTTCCGCGAATGGGCGCCGAAAAGCGGGCGCCGCGTTCGCTTTTTCCGGTCCATCCACCGTTTTGCTTCGACATGGGTTTGGCGAGACGCTCGGTTTGCATTAGAAAATACATGAGGATCGTATTTCCGGCCGGACGTTGTTCTAGAACAAGATGTCTAAGCCGGATGAAGGACTGCCGAGACGGTATTCCGCTGTTCAGCGTAGAAAGTGTTCGTGTTCCACTTGTAGGTCGCTGCCCGATACTCCCAAAGGCGAATCTGCAAGGCTTGAAATCAATTTTCGGAAACTCCACTTTCGGTTGGAGTGAAGTGCCCGGATGACTTGTCCGGAACGTTTCCCGGAAACGGGATGAAAGGAAGTGATATGACGAATTCAACGTCTGCGGCACCCGGCGGCGATACCTATCCGGTGCTGCCCCTGCGCGACATTGTGGTCTTCCCGCATATGATCGTGCCTCTGTTCGTCGGACGGGAAAAATCCATTCGCGCGCTCGAAGAGGTGATGGGCTCCGACAAGCAGATCATGCTTGTCACMCAGATCAATGCAGGCGATGACGACCCGGCTCCCTCCGCGATCTACAAGGTCGGCACCGTTGCGAATGTACTTCAGCTGCTGAAGCTGCCGGACGGCACCGTGAAGGTTCTGGTCGAAGGCCGCGCGCGCGCCGAGATTGACAGCTACACCGACCGCGAGGAATTCTACGAGGCTCAGGCCAACGTCCTCGTCGAGCCGGAAGACGATCCGGTCGAGATCGAGGCGCTGTCGCGCTCCGTGGTTTCCGAGTTCGAAAACTATGTGAAGCTGAACAAGAAGATTTCGCCCGAGGTCGTAGGTGCCGCGAGCCAGATCGAGGACTATTCGAAGCTGGCCGATACGGTTGCCTCGCACCTCTCGATCAAGATCACCGAAAAGCAGGAAATGCTGGAGACGGTCAGCGTCAAGCTCCGGCTCGAGAAGGCGCTCGGCTTCATGGAAGGCGAGATTTCCGTGCTGCAGGTGGAAAAGCGCATCCGCTCGCGCGTCAAGCGCCAGATGGAGAAAACCCAGCGCGAATACTATCTCAACGAGCAGATGAAGGCGATCCAGAAGGAGCTTGGCGACGGCGAGGAAGGCCGCGACGAGATGGCCGAACTGGAAGAGCGCATCTCCAAGACAAAGCTTTCGAAGGAAGCCCGCGAGAAAGCGGACGCCGAACTGAAGAAGCTGCGCCAGATGAGCCCGATGTCGGCGGAAGCCACCGTCGTGCGCAACTATCTCGACTGGCTGCTCGGCATTCCATGGGCCAAGCGCTCCAAGATCAAGGCCGACCTCAACAATGCCGAGAAGATCCTCGAGCAGGATCACTTCGGACTGGAAAAGGTCAAGGAACGCATCGTCGAGTACCTGGCAGTCCAGGCGCGCGCGACCAAGATCAAGGGCCCGATCCTTTGCCTCGTCGGCCCTCCGGGCGTCGGCAAGACCTCGCTCGCCCAGTCGATCGCCAAGGCGACCGGCCGCGAATATGTGCGCATGGCGCTCGGCGGCGTTCGTGACGAAGCCGAGATCCGCGGTCACCGCCGCACCTATATCGGCTCGATGCCCGGCAAGGTCATCCAGTCGATGAAGAAGGCGAAGAAGTCCAACCCGCTCTTCCTGCTCGACGAGATCGACAAGATGGGCATGGATTTCCGCGGCGATCCGTCCTCGGCACTCCTCGAAGTGCTGGATCCGGCGCAGAACTCGACGTTCATGGACCACTACCTGGAGGTCGAATACGATCTTTCGGACGTGATGTTCATCACCACGGCGAACACGCTGAACATCCCGGCTCCGCTGATGGACCGCATGGAGATCATCCGGATCGCTGGCTACACGGAAGACGAAAAGCGCGAGATCGCCAAGCGTCACCTTCTGCCGAAGGCGATCAAGGAGCATGCGTTGCAGCCGAACGAGTTCTCGGTGAGCGACGATGCCCTGATGGCGGTCATCCAGCAGTACACCCGCGAGGCGGGGGTCCGTAACTTCGAGCGCGAATTGATGAAGCTCGCCCGCAAGGCGGTGACCGAGATCATCAAGGGCAAGACGAAGTCGGTCGAGGTGACGGCTGCGAACATCCATGACTACCTGGGTGTACCGCGCTTCCGTCACGGCGAGGCCGAACGCGACGACCAGATCGGCGTGGTGACGGGGCTTGCCTGGACGGAAGTCGGCGGCGAGCTGCTCACCATTGAAGGCGTGATGATGCCGGGCAAGGGCCGCATGACGGTAACCGGCAACCTCAAGGAGGTCATGAAGGAATCGATCTCGGCGGCGGCATCCTATGTCCGCTCCCGCGCGGTTGATTTCGGCATCGAGCCGCCGCGCTTCGACAAGAGCGACATCCACGTGCACGTTCCGGAAGGGGCGACGCCGAAGGATGGTCCCTCGGCCGGTGTCGCCATGGCAACCGCGATCGTCTCGATCATGACCGGCATCCCGGTTTCGAAGGATGTCGCCATGACCGGCGAAATCACCCTTCGCGGCCGTGTGCTGCCGATCGGCGGCCTCAAGGAAAAGCTGCTTGCAGCGCTCCGGGGCGGCATCAAGAAGGTTCTGATCCCGGAAGAGAACGCCAAGGATCTGGCGGAGATTCCGGATAACGTGAAGAACAGCATGGAGATCATTCCGGTCTCCCGCATGGGCGAAGTCATCCGGCATGCGCTGGTCCGGCAGCCCGAGCCGATCGAATGGGACGGGAGCATCGAGACCCCGGTGATCGCAACCGTGGAAGGCGTCGACGACGCCGGAGCGGCTGTCGCCCACTGATTTCGAGCCTTGCCTATGTCAAATCGGCACTAGTCATCGAAAAAGCCGGCTTCAAGCCGGCTTTTTTTGTGAAAACTCACCTCTTCCCCCTTGTTTTTCAGGCGATTGCGGAGCTTTTCAGTTGCCATGGGCAGCCACGGAACTATTGTCTGCCCCGATTAAACGAGTCGTTCCAATACCGATTGAAAGGGGTGGAAACATGAACAAGACCGAGTTGGTATCCGCAGTTGCCGAAAAGGCTGGCCTCTCCAAGGCCGATGCCGCATCCGCTGTCGACGCCGTATTCGATGCCGTCCAGGCTGAGCTGAAGAAGGGTGGCGACATTCGCCTTGCCGGTTTCGGCAGCTTCTCCGTTTCCCGTCGCGAAGCATCGAAGGGCCGCAATCCCTCGACCGGTGCCGAAGTCGACATCCCGGCCCGCAACGTGCCGAAGTTCTCGGCTGGCAAGGGTCTGAAGGACGCCGTCAACAGCTGATGCGCCGCCCCTCGAGGGCACGCGGATATCTTTCGAGAATCGAGGGCCCGGCTTCACGCCGGGCCTTTTTCGTAAGCGTTCCATCCAGCCGCGATGAAGCTTGCGGAGTGTCATGCGGGCGTCATCGTATTGTCATGCACCTGTCACGCGGCTAGCTCAAAAGCCACCTGTTCGTTCCATGGACAGGAGGGCTTTCCATGACAATCCGTATTGCCGGCGCCGCGCTGACCGCGGCCCTGTTTGCTTCGGTCGCCGTACCGGCGAGCGCCGAACAGGTATTCAATCGCATCGCGTCATTTCCGGTGGCATCCAATTTGCCGGCCGACAAGGACAAGGCGTCCACGACCTCGGCGGAAATCATCACTGCCAGCGAGGACGGCAACACGCTCGTCTATTCCGATGCTCCGGGCAGCTCGATCGGCTTCGTTGATATCACGGATGCCAAGGCTCCCAAGGCCGGCGGATCGCTCGCCTTCGACGGCGAACCCAACTCCGTTGCCGTTGCCGGTCCGAAAGTTCTCGTGACCATCGACAAGACGGAAGACATGACGAAGCCGGCCGGTCAGCTTGCCGTGGTCGATCTTGCCGGCAAAAAACTGGAGAGCGCCTGCGATCTCGGTGGCCAGCCCGATTCTGTCGTCGTCTCGCCCGACAAGACTTTTGCCGCGATCGCCATCGAAAACCAGCGCGACGAAGAAGTGAATGACGGCGCAATCCCGCAATTGCCGGCCGGTGAGCTTCTGATCGTATCGCTCGACAATGGCGTCCCGGCTTGCGACAGCATCAAACATGTCGACCTGACCGGCCTTGCGACCGTGGCACCGGAAGATCCGGAGCCGGAATTCGTCAACATCAATGCGAACGGTGAAATCGCCGTCACGCTGCAGGAAAACAACCACGTCGTCATCGTCGACAGCAAGACGGCGAAGGTGACCGGTCACTTCACTGCCGGCACCGTCGATCTGGAAGGTGTAGACACCAAGACGGATGGCGCGCTGAATTTTACCGGCAAGCTCTCTGGCGTTCCGCGCGAGCCCGACTCGGTCAAGTGGCTCGGCACCGACCGCCTTGTCGTCGCCAATGAAGGCGACTGGAAGGGCGGATCGCGCGGGTTCACGATCTTCGACCGTAGCGGCAAGGTCCTGTACGACGCGGGAATGTCGCTGGAGCATGAAATCGCACGCATCGGCCACTTCCCCGAAAAGCGCGCCAAGAACAAGGGTGTCGAGCCGGAGGGCATGGAAGCGGCGGTCTTTGGCGGCCAGCAGTATTTCTTCGTGCTCACCGAGCGCGCCTCCATCCTAGCGGTCTACAAGGACACCGGCGGGGAACCTGAACTTGTGCAGCTTCTGCCGTCGGGCATTTCGCCGGAAGGCGCAGTGGCGATTCCCGGCCGTAATCTGCTTGCCACCGCCAATGAAGCCGATCTCGGCGAAGACGGGGGCGCCCGCGCGCATGTCATGATCTACGAGCTGGCGGAAGGCGAGAAGGCCTATCCAATGCTCGTATCCAAAGACACCGAAAACGGGCCGCTCGGCTGGGGCGCTCTTTCCGGTCTCGTCGGCGATGCGGAGAAGGAAGGCATCCTCTATGCAGCCAGCGATTCGGTCTACGGCATGCAGCCGTCGATCTTCACCATCGACGCGACGAAGAAGCCGGCCGAGATCACCAATGTGCTGCGGGTGACCCGCAACGGCCAGCCGGCCCAGAAGCTGGACATCGAGGGCATTGCGCTCGATGGCAAGGGCGGCTTCTGGCTCGCCTCGGAAGGGGATTCGTCCAAGCTCGTCGGCCACGGTCTCTACAACGTCAACGCCAAGGGCGAGATCAAGGCGGAGATCGGCCTGCCGGCCGAACTGCTCGCCGGGGAGACCCGCTTCGGTTTCGAGGGCGTGACGACGATCGGTTCGGGCGACGACCTGACGCTTTGGATGGCCGTTCAGCGCGAATGGAAGGACGATCCGAAGGGCACCGTCAAGCTCGTCTCCTACAAGCCGAAGTCCAAGGAATGGGGCGCCGTTCGCTATCCGATCGAGAAGACCGAGGAGGGCTGGGTCGGCCTGTCGGAAATCACCGCGCAGGGCGACTATGTCTACATCATCGAGCGGGACAACCTGCTCGGCGATGCCGCGAAGCTCAAGAAGCTTTACCGCGTCGCGATCGCCGACCTGAAGCCGGGCAAGCTCGGCGGCGAGCTGCCGCTCGTCACGAAGGAAGAAGTCCACGACTTCATTCCGGATCTCAAGGCCGCCTCGAACGGCTACGTGGTCGACAAGCTGGAGGGCTTCACCTTCGACAAGTCCGGCAAGGCCTATGCCGTGACGGACAATGACGGAGTGGACGATTCCTCCGGCGAGACGCTGTTCTTCCAGGTCAATCTGGCGACGAACTGAGGCCCGCAACACGAAAAACGGAAAGGCCGGGCATCGCCCGGCCTTTTTTTTTGCATTTGGTGATCCCGCAGTCTCATGACGAGACGGCATCGGGCTCGATGGTGCGGGCCCGCACCAGAGCCATATCCTTTGCGCCTGCATAGAACACGATGAGCTCGACCGGCATTGCGCCGGTGACGCCCCGATGTACCGTTTCCACCACTTCGAGAAATCCCTGGCCTTTGCCGAACATCTTCTTCTCGCCGGTTGGCTTCTCGATGGTGATTTCACCTTCAAGCACGTAAGCCGCACAGGGCATCGGATGATCGTGCCAGGGGAGCTCCGTGTTGGGCGGAACCGTTATTTTCAGGAGAGACAGTTCCGGCATGCCGTCGGGATAGGAGTTGCAGACAGTCCCGTCCCACGACGTGCCGCTCTGGAACAGGGTTTCCGATCGCAGTGAGATCGGCCGGTTGGCATCGAGCATATAGGGTGAAAGTCGTATCGGTTTGGAATGCGCGATCTGTATACTCGTGACCATCATAGGCCTCCGTTTGTCGGGTCAACAGTCATTCCTTGGGGGTGCCGGCCTTGGCATTCCTGAGCCGGGCCTTGCCGGCAAAAGCTTCCCTGTTCGCATCCCCGGCGGAAAACCGGGCGCGTCTCATTCTTTTGTGCTGATTGAATACTGTCGTCTCCGATCCCTCATGGGTCGGGTTGCAATTATGGTTTTACTTTATCGTAAGTTGCTTTGATTTGCAATGCAGCATTTAATGGTGCAATGCGAAATCTTCATGAAGGCTGGAGTGAAAAGACCGAGCGGACGAATGGCTCACGCTATCCACAGGCCGATTCGGCCGATGCTTTCTTCATGCCCGGCATTTGCCTAAAACAAGGGTTCATCTCGGCCAACCAATGCAAGCGATTCGATGACGTCCTTCCGTTTCATTCATGCTGCGGATCTGCATCTCGGCAGTCCCTTCCAGGGGCTGGCGCTGAAGGACGCCGCGATTGCCCAACTCTTCATCGAGGCAAGCCGCAAGGCTTTTTCCGCGCTCGTGGACCAGGCGATCGCGCAGAAGGTGGATTTCTTCATCGTTGCCGGCGATGTCTATGACGGCGACTGGAAGGACAACAAGATCGGCCTATTCTTCAACCGCGAAGTGGCGCGGCTGGAGCGCGAGGGCATTCCCGTCTTCCTTTTGAAAGGGAACCACGACGCCGAAAGCGTCATCACGAAGACCATCACGCTGCCGAAGAACGTGCGGGAATTCCCGGTCAACA
This sequence comes from Rhizobium sp. LCM 4573, assembly GCF_001854865.1. Lineage (GTDB taxonomy): Bacteria > Pseudomonadota > Alphaproteobacteria > Rhizobiales > Rhizobiaceae > Neorhizobium. The sequence goes on from NZ_MDDW01000028.1 coordinate 192,790, forward strand.
AGCCGGGCACGTTCACGCTGGATCACCTGAAGGTGGCGCTGCACGGCCAGGGGTTTGCCGAGCGTTCGGCGGCGGAGAACCTGGCGCTTTCTTATCCGGAGCGGAACGCCGGCTGGTTCAATATCGGCGTGCTGCACACGTCGCTGACCGGCCGCGAGCCGCACGCGCCCTATGCGCCATGTTCCATCGAGGACCTGAGATCGCGCGGCTACGACTATTGGGCGCTCGGCCACGTGCATGACTACGAAGTGGTGAGCGAAGATCCGGTGGTGATCTTTCCCGGCAACCTGCAGGGGCGCAGCATCCGCGAACAGGGCGCGAAGGGCGCGGTGCTGGTGACGGTCGAGGATGGCCGCGTCAGCCACGAGCGGGTGATTACCGATAGCGCCCGTTTCGCCGAACTCGCCGTTGCGGTGGAGCCCGAGGATGATATTCCCGCCATCCTGCAGCGGCTGGAAAGCGCGCTTGAGCTGGTCGTGGAGCGGATGGAGGATCGGGCTTTGGCATTGCGCGTGAGGCTTACCGGCAGAAGCCGCTTCCGCCATGAGCTGACGGCGCGGGCCCAGGATTTCCGCGACGAGGTGCAGGCGGCCTGCCATCGCTGCCACGAGGATATCTGGCTGGAAAAGCTGGACGTGCGCCTGGAGCCGGAAACGAACGGCAAGGCCGTTTCCAGGGACATTCTCGGCATTGAGGGCTTGATTCTGACCGGCGCCTTCCCCTCGGAACTCGTTGCCGATGCGGAGGCCAGGATTGCCGAGATCGCGGCCCGCCTGCCGGGCGGTATCGGGGCCGGCGAGCTTGCTCTCGGCGGCGATGCCGAAACGCTCCTGGCGGAAGCCCGCGAGCTTCTGCTTTCCCGTGCGGCGAGGGCCGGCTGAACATGCGGTTCGATCGCCTCGACATCCTGCGCTATGGCGCCCTGACCGACCGCAGCCTTGCCTTCYGCCCGGATGCGAAACTGCATGTGATTTACGGGCCGAACGAGGCCGGAAAATCCTCCGCGCTCTCGGCCATCTCGGACCTGCTGTTCGGCTTCCCCGATCGTTCCGACTATACGTTCCTGCACGATTCCGGTTCCCTGCGCGTGGGGGCGCAGATCACCGCGCGTGATGGCGATGTTTTGGCGTTCCGGCGCCGAAAGGGGCGCAAGAACACGCTGCTTGCCGATGACGAGGCGGAGGAGGCCCTGCCGGAAGATGCGCTTGCGCCTTTTCTCGGCACGCTAAGCCGCGATGTGTTCGAGCGCGCCTTCGGGCTGAATTCCGCGTCGCTGCGCGCCGGCGGCGAGAACATGCTGAGAAGCGGCGGCGAAATCGGCAGCCTTCTGTTTTCGGCTGCTTCCGGCCTCACGGGATTGTCGAACCTGCGCAAGCTGCTCGAAGCCGAGGCCGACGGCATCTATGCGCAACGGCGTTCCAAGGACCGGCTGTTCTATCAGGTGCTCGACGCGCATGACGAGGCGCGAAAGACCGAGCGCGAAAGCGAGCTGAAATCCAACGACTGGAAGAAGCTGCTGGCCGAACAGGCGGAGATCGAGGCGGAGCTTGCCGAGGTGCTGGCCGAGCGGCAGGAGACGAAACGGGCGCTCGATCATTTGCGGACGCTGATGCGGCTGGAGCCGGTGTTGCGGGAGATCGATCGGGAGCAGGAGGCGCTTTCCCGGTATGAAAGCCTGGCCGATCTTCCGGCGGGCTTCGAGGAGCGTCTGGCGAAAGCGCTGGAGGGCGCGCGGGAAAATACCGAGGCCCGTCGCGTGGCGGAGATCGAAGTTCGGCGCCTGCGCGACGAGGCCGATGCGCTGCATGTGGACGAGGCGCTGATCGAGGCGGGCCCGAGGATTCTTGCGGCCCATGCGCAGAAGGGCGCCTATCTCAAGGCGCGGGAAGACCTTGGCCGGGTGCGCGGCGAAGTCGAGGATTTCGACCAGCGGCTTACCCAGGCTGCCCGGCGCCTGGGGCTTGCAGATGCCGCCGGCCTCGAACGCTACCAGCCGGCGGATGCGGATCTTGCGCGGCTGAAGGCGCTGGGGGACGAGGGGGCGGCGCTCGACCGCAGCCTGAAGGAGCTTCGCCAGCGGATCGACGAGGAGCGGCAGACGCTTAGGCGGTTGGAGGAGGAGGGGCCCGGTGCCCGCCTGATCGACCCGAAGCCCTGGACGGAGCAGTTCGCCGCCTTGCGTCCCGATATCGGCGCGCTTTCGGCTATCGAGGATCTGCAGGTGCGGGCAACGCGCGCCGAGGCGAATTTTCGCGCCGCTGCCGACCGGCTGGACCCGCCGGTGAAGGATATCGGGAAGCTGCTTGCCGCGCCGCTGCYGGATATCGCCGCTCTCACCAATCATCGCCGCATGATCGAGGCCGCGCGGGCGGAAAGCACGCAAGTCGCCGCAAGGCTTGCGGCGCTGGAAGAGGAGGTGGAGAGCCTTGCCGCCCAGCGCGCGGCGCTTGAAATCGGGGGCCGGATCGTTTCGCGTGAGGATATCGCGATTGCCCGCGCAAGCCGCGACGAGGCCTTGAAGGCAGCGGAGGCGAAGCCGGGCAGGGAAGGATACGCCCTCCTGTCGAGCGCCATCACCGCGGCTGACCGCCTGGCGGATGCGGCGCTTTCCGATGCCGAAAGGGTCTCGCGCCACGCCCAGATCGCGCTTCGGCAGAGGGAAATCGAAGGGCAGCTCGAAAGGAGTCGGGAGGCGGCGCGGGAGGCGGAGATCGCGCTGTCCGATGCCGTTACCGATTTCGAGGATGCCTTCCAGCCAGGGCTGGTTTCTCCCGCTACGCCGGAGCGGATGATCGAATGGCGCCGAGCGGTCGATGAGCTGTCGCGCCAGGCGGAAGGCCTCGACCAATTGCGCGACGAACTCGATATCCTGCGGCTGAAGGAGGAGAAGCTGAGGCCGGCGCTATTGTCTCTCGCCGATGCTGTTGGCCTCCCCGCCGCCGCGCTGCCGACCGTGCCCCTTGCGCGCGGGATCGAACGGAAGATCGGCGAGATCGCCGAGCGCTGGAGCGAAAGCCGCGCGCTGGAGGGAAAGCGCCATTCCGCCAAGGAAGCCCTGGAGCGGCTGGAGGAGCGCGAGATGGCGCTTCGCAGGGAAACGGAAATCTGGGAGCGGACATTTTCCCAGGCGCTTGCCGCCGTCGGCCTGCCGGAGGACGCCAGGATGGAAATGGCGCTCGCCGCCCTCGATCTCTGGCGGGTTGTGCCGGATCTCATGTCGGAGCGCGAAAACCGGAACCGGCGGGTGCGCGGCATGGCGCGCGACATGGAAGGCTTCGAGGAGGAAATGCGCGCCCTGTGCTTGCAGGTCGCGCCGGATCTCGGCTCCATCGCGCCGGATGTCGCGGCGGGCCTGCTGAACGAGCGCGCCATGGCCGCCAATGCGGACGCCAAGCATCGCGCCGCTCTCGTCGCGGAGCTGGAGCGCGCTGAGGCGGCTCTGGACCGTTCGAAGAGCGACGGCGAGCGGCTTCAGGAAGAGCTCGCGGCGCTTGCCCAAATGCTTTCGTGCGATATCGCAAAGCTCGGGGATGTCCTGGAGGATCTCAGGCAGCGCAGCCGGCTGGAGGAGAGCTTGCGTCAGGGCCAAAACCGCTTTGCCGAGCAGGCCGATGGCCGGGACGAGCAGACGGTACGGGCCGCACTTGCCGATTTCGATCGGGTCGCAGCCGCTCTGGAGGTCGAGAGGCTGGAGGCGGAGGATGGCCGGCAGGTGGACCGCATCGCGGCTCTGCGTGCCGGCGAGGCGGACAATCTGCGCCGTCGCCGCGAACTCGAAACCGGCATCGGCGCCGAAGGCGCGGTTTTCCGCAAGCTTGCGGCGGAGGAGGAGGCGAGGGAGCTTGCGCGGCGCTGGGTCGTGCTCAAACTTGCCACGAGCCTTCTCTCCTCATCCATGGAGATCTACCGCGAACGGCGGGCCGATCCCGTGATGCAGCGGGCGGGGCAAGTGTTTTCGGAGCTTACCGGCGGCCGATTCGCGCGGCTCCTGCAGCTCTATGACGAGAGCGACGAATTGCAGCTCGCCGTGGAACGAAAAACCGGCGAACAGGTGCCGCTTGGCGGGTTAAGCGAGGGCACTGGAGACCAGCTCTATCTGGCCCTGCGGCTCGCCTTCCTGGAGGATTACTGCGGCCGCAACGAGCCTGCCCCGCTGATTCTCGACGATATCTTCCAGACCTTCGACGACGAGCGGACGGCTGCGGGCCTTCGCACGCTCGCCGCCGGCGGCGACCGATTCCAGACGATATTGTTCACCCACCAGATGAGCGTGGTGGAAACCGCCAAGCGTGAGATCGGCGAGGGGCTGGATCTGGTGGTGCTGTAGGACTGGCGGCAGGTCGGGCTGAAAGAAGAGCGCACGAGACGCGCCGCCGATCGAAACTCGGCTTCAAAGATTTCAGCAAACTTTAGGGGAAAGAATGGTGGGCGATGAGAGACTCGAACTCCCGACATCCTCGGTGTAAACGAGGCGCTCTACCAACTGAGCTAATCGCCCTTTCGCGGCTGCGGAACCCGTCCGCCGCGTCGGTGGCCGTGATCTATGCGGATCGCGGAAAAACCGCAAGAGCTTTCGTGATGTTTTTTTGAATTTTTTGCTGAAAGCCGGCACGGAAAGGGGAGGGGCTGTGCAAATTGCCTCCCGTCATTCTTTTGTCTTGAAACCTGCTTGACACCCGATGCCGAACCTCTTAGTTAGCCGCTCAACCGAGCGGTCGAGGCCGCACGGCGAAGGGCCAACGCCCTTTTTGAGAAATGCGCGGGTGTAGCTCAGTCGGTTAGAGTGCCGGCCTGTCACGCCGGAGGTCGCGGGTTCGAGCCCCGTCACTCGCGCCATTCTCCTCCTCGAAATCGACCGGTCTCTTTTAAGGATTGGTCAAAATGCCGCAAGCCGGCATTCATGCGCGGGTGTAGCTCAGTCGGTTAGAGTGCCGGCCTGTCACGCCGGAGGTCGCGGGTTCGAGCCCCGTCACTCGCGCCATTCTCTTTTACCGGCATGTTTTCCCTCTCCTAATCTGTGTTCCGGTGCCTTTGCCGGGCGTTGCGGAGCCGTGTCCGCTGCCATAAGCTGTGCTGTAAGCTTGGAATTGCTCTCCTGATCAACCTGTGGTGATTGTGGGACGCCTGCTCCATTTTGGCGGGGCAAGGGGTGCTCAAAAGTCTTGCACCGGGGCTTCGCCTGCGCTAGTCACACGGCGTGTTGCAATGCACGTTTGCTTGGCCCGCGCATTGTTGATCGAGCGCCGCCCGGTGCTTTTGGCCAGCAAGGATCGAATGCCATGAGTGAACTCCTCGCTTCCTATATCCCGATCGCGGTCTTTATCGGTATTGCCATGGTGATCGGCCTGGCGCTTCTGATCGCGCCTTTCGCCGTCGCCTACAAGGCGCCCGATTCGGAAAAGCTTTCGGCTTATGAATGCGGCTTCAACGCCTTCGACGATGCGCGCATGAAGTTCGACATCCGGTTCTATCTCGTCTCGATCCTTTTCATCATCTTCGATCTCGAAGTCGCCTTCCTGTTTCCCTGGGCGGTATCCTTCGGCGATATCGGCTGGTTCGGCTTCTGGTCGATGATGGTTTTCCTGGCGGTCCTGACCGTCGGCTTCATTTATGAATGGAAGAAAGGAGCGCTGGAATGGGCGTAGTCGACACCGGCAGCACCCTGGTCGCGCCGCAGCCCAAGGGGATCATCGATCCGAACACCGGCAAGCCTATTGGCAGCGACGATGCGTTCTTCGGCGAGATCAATAACGAACTCGCCGACAAGGGCTTTCTCGTCACTTCCACCGACGAGCTGATCAACTGGGCCCGCACCGGTTCGCTGATGTGGATGACCTTCGGTCTCGCTTGCTGCGCGGTCGAGATGATGCAGCTCTCCATGCCGCGCTACGATGTCGAGCGTTTCGGGTTTGCGCCGCGCGCCTCGCCGCGCCAGTCGGACGTCATGATCGTCGCCGGCACGCTGACCAACAAGATGGCACCCGCCCTGCGCAAGGTCTATGACCAGATGCCGGAGCCGCGCTACGTCATCTCCATGGGCTCCTGCGCCAACGGCGGCGGTTACTATCATTATTCCTATTCGGTTGTTCGCGGCTGTGATCGAGTCGTGCCGATCGATATCTATGTTCCGGGCTGTCCCCCCACGGCGGAGGCGCTGCTCTACGGGGTGCTTCTGCTGCAGAAGAAGATCCGGCGTACCGGTACGATCGAGCGCTGAGGGCGAAGGACGAAGCAATGACTGAAGCCCTGAATGAGCTTTCCTCCTACATCCGCGAGACGCGTCCGGAACTGGTGAAGGATGCGGTGATCGCCTATGGCGAGCTGACGCTGACGGCCGAGCCTGATGATATCGTGCCGCTGCTCACCTTCCTGCGCGACGACGTGCAGTGCGGGTTCGTGAGCATGATCGATATCTGCGGGGTGGACTGGCCGGCGCGCGAGAAGCGTTTCGACGTGGTCTACCACCTGCTGTCGCCGCGCCAGAACCTGCGTATCCGCATCAAGGTCGCGACCGGCGAAGACGAGCCGGTTCCTTCTGTTTGTCCGGTCTATCCGGGCGCCGACTGGTTCGAGCGCGAAGCCTGGGACCTCTACGGTATTCTGTTCACCGGCCATCCGGACCTGCGCCGCATCCTGACGGACTATGGTTTCGAAGGTCATCCGCTGCGCAAGGACTTCCCGACGACCGGCTTCGTCGAGGTTCGTTACGACGATGCTGCGAAGCGGGTGGTCTACGAGCCGGTGGAGCTGCGCCAGGAGTTCCGTAATTTTGATTTTCTGTCTCCGTGGGAGGGTACGGATTATGTCCTACCCGGAGACGAAAAGGCGAAAGCTTAAAGTCGGCATATCGGGCCGGCTGACCACGTTTTTCCGCCCGGCGCGGCTTTTCCGTCCGGCATGGAGCAAGCAGTATGACTGAACACAACGTCCGCAACTTCAACATCAACTTCGGACCGCAGCATCCGGCCGCGCATGGCGTGTTGCGGCTTGTGCTGGAGCTGGACGGTGAAATCGTCGAGCGGGTCGATCCGCATATCGGATTGCTTCACCGCGGCACCGAGAAGCTGATCGAGACGAAGACCTATCTGCAGGCCGTTCCCTATTTCGATCGCCTCGACTACGTCGCGCCGATGAACCAGGAGCACGCCTTCGCGCTCGCAGTGGAGCGGCTGATCGGGCTCGAAATCCCGATCCGCGGCCAGCTCATCCGTGTGCTGTTTTCCGAAATCGGCCGTATCCTTTCGCATCTCCTGAACGTCACGACCCAGGCAATGGACGTCGGCGCGCTCACCCCGCCGCTCTGGGGCTTCGAGGAGCGCGAGAAGCTCATGGTCTTCTACGAGCGGGCCTCCGGCGCGCGCATGCATGCGGCCTATTTCCGGCCGGGCGGCGTGCATCAGGACCTGCCGCCGGAACTGGTCGAGGATATCGGCACGTGGTGCGACGAATTTCCGGCGAAGCTCGACGACATCGACGATCTCCTGACCGGCAACCGCATCTTCAAGCAGCGCAACGTCGATATCGGTGTGGTGAAGCTGGAGGATGCCTGGGCATGGGGCTTTTCCGGTGTCATGGTGCGCGGCTCCGGTGCCGCCTGGGATTTGCGCCGCGCGCAGCCCTATGAATGCTATTCCGAGCTCGATTTCGACATTCCGATCGGCAAGAACGGCGACTGCTACGATCGCTATCTGATCCGCATGATTGAGATGCGCGAATCCGTGAAGATCATGAAGCAGTGCGTCAACCGCCTGCTGGGCGATGCAAGGACGGGGCCGTTCTCTTCCACCGACGGCAAGGTCGTACCGCCGAAGCGCGGCGAGATGAAGCGTTCGATGGAAGCGCTCATCCATCACTTCAAGCTCTACACCGAAGGCTACCATGTGCCGGCCGGCGAGGCTTATGCGGCCGTCGAGGCTCCGAAGGGAGAATTCGGCGTCTATCTCGTCTCCGACGGTACCAACAAGCCCTACCGCTGCAAGATCCGCGCGCCGGGCTATGCCCATCTGCAAGCCATGGACTTCCTCTGTCGGGGGCACCAGCTTGCGGACGTTTCTGCGGTTCTCGGCTCGCTCGATATCGTGTTCGGTGAGGTGGACCGCTGATGCGCCGACTGATCCTGACGGCATTTGCTCTGCTGGCCGCCTCCGCTGCGCTTGCGCAGGAGCGGGCGTCCTCGGACGCGATCAAGGGAAGCTCCACCATTGCGGACCTCCTGTCGAAGGGATTTGAGATCAAGGCAGCCGTACCCAACGGTACGACAAAGTTCATAGTGTTCATGCAGAAAGGCAATTCTGCCTATGCCTGCGAATTCCTCACCGTCACCAAGACGCGGTGCGGAACCTTAAACTGATAAGGCGTGAAAGAATGTCCGTTCGTCGATTAGCCGAAGAGCAGTTTCAGCCGGCAGCGTTCGCCTTCAATGACGAGAACGCCGCCTGGGCCGAGGCGACCATCAGAAAATATCCGGAAGGCCGTCAGCAGTCGGCGGTGATTCCGCTTCTGATGCGCGCGCAGGAACAGGACGGCTGGGTGACGCGCTCGGCCATCGAATACGTCGCCGCCAAGCTCGACATGCCCTATATCCGCGTGCTGGAAGTCGCGACCTTCTATACGCAATTCCAGCTGAAGCCGGTCGGCACCCGCGCCCATATCCAGGTCTGCGGCACGACGCCCTGTATGCTGCGCGGCGCCGAAGACCTGATGAAGGTCTGTCAAAGGAAGATCCATCACGATCCCTTCGCGCTGAATGCCGACGGCACGCTTTCTTGGGAAGAGGTCGAGTGTCAGGGTGCCTGCGTCAACGCGCCGATGGTCATCATCTTCAAGGATGCCTACGAGGACCTGACGCCCGAGCGGCTGGAAGAGATCATCGATGCGTTCGAGGCAGGCAAGGGCCATGAAATCAAGCCCGGTCCGCAGATCGATCGGTATTTCTCTGCGCCGGAAGGTGGCCCTCTGACCCTTCTGGAGGACGTCAAGCCGGTCCGCACCAATCTCGAGCCGCAGCCCGCGGCCGACGCTGCGCCTATTCCGCCCGCCGAGGCCGCACGGCCGAAGGACAGGGCTCCGGAAACCGATCCCAAGCTGAAGACCCCGGCAACCGCCCCGAAGGCGGCGGCCGCCAATGTGAAGGCTGCGGAAAAGCAGCCGCTTTCCGCCACCGCAAAGAGCGTGCCGGACCCGAAGGCGGTCGGCAGCACAGCGGAAGGCGCGCCGGCCGAGCCTGGCTCGGCGACGGGTGGAAAGCCTGCGGCCGCCAAGGTCGCCAAGCCCTCGCTGGAGGACAAGAACCGTCCGAAGGGCATCGAACGCCCGGCGGAAGTGGACGACCTCAAGATGATCGCCGGCGTCGGCCCGAAGATCGAGGGCATTCTGCACGAACTCGGCATCTTCACCTTCGCGCAAGTCGCCTCCTGGAAGAAGGCGGAGCGCGAATGGGTCGATTCCTATCTGAACTTCAAGGGTCGGATCGAGCGCGACGACTGGGTCAAGCAGGCCAAGGCACTCGCCAAGGGCGGTGAGGCCGAATACATTCGTGTCTTCGGCAAGAAGCCGCGGTAAGGAGTGAGACATGCTCAAGGATCAGGATCGCATCTTTACCAATATCTACGGCCTCAAGGACAAGTCGCTCAAAGGCGCGATGAACCGCGGCCATTGGGATGGCACGAAGATCATCATCGAAAAGGGACGTGACTGGATCATCAACGAGATGAAGGCGTCCGGCCTGCGCGGACGCGGCGGCGCGGGCTTCCCGACCGGTCTCAAGTGGTCCTTCATGCCGAAGGAATCGGACGGCCGCCCGCATTACCTCGTGGTCAATGCCGACGAGTCCGAGCCCGGCACCTGTAAGGACCGCGAAATCATGCGCCACGATCCGCATACGCTGATCGAAGGCTGCGTGATCGCCGGTTTCGCCATGGGCGCCCATACGGCTTACATCTATGTGCGCGGCGAATACATGCGCGAGCGAGAGGCGCTGCAGGCGGCGATCGACGAGTGCTATGACGCAGGCCTTCTCGGCAGGAACAACAAGAACGGCTGGGATTTCGACATCTACGTCCATCATGGCGCGGGTGCCTATATCTGCGGCGAAGAGACGGCGCTGCTCGAAAGCCTCGAGGGCAAGAAGGGCCAGCCGCGCCTTAAGCCGCCGTTCCCGGCCAATATGGGCCTCTACGGCTGCCCGACGACGGTCAACAACGTCGAATCGATCGCGGTCGCGCCCACCATTCTGCGCCGCGGCGCCGGCTGGTTCTCCTCGATCGGCCGCCCGAACAATGTCGGCACAAAGCTCTTCATGATCTCGGGCCACGTGAACAAGCCCTGCACGGTCGAGGAAGCCATGAGCATCCCCTTCCGCGAACTGATCGAGAAGCATGCCGGCGGCATCCGCGGCGGCTGGGACAACCTGCTCGGCGTCATTCCAGGCGGCGCGTCTTGCCCCGTCGTCAAGGGCGAGGACATGATCGATGCGATCATGGACTTCGACGGCATGCGCGACGTGAAGTCCTCCTTCGGCACCGCCGCCGTCATCGTCATGGACAAGTCCACCGACATCATCAAGGCAATCGCCCGTCTCTCGGCTTTCTTCAAGCACGAGAGCTGCGGCCAGTGCACGCCCTGTCGCGAAGGCACCGGCTGGATGTGGCGCGTGATGGAACGCATGGTGAAGGGCAATGCGCAGAAGCGTGAGATCGACATGTTGCTCCAGGTCTCCAAGCAGATCGAGGGACACACGATCTGCGCGCTTGGCGATGCGGCCGCATGGCCGGTCCAGGGCCTGATCCGCAATTTCCGTCCGGAAATCGAGGCGCGTATCGACCAGTACACCCACAATGCCACGTCCCATGGCGCGGTAATGGAAGCAGCGGAGTAAGAGAGCGTGGCGATAACGGGCGCAGATCGGGATATGAGGGCGAGGGCGAATACGCCGGCGCACGATCCTGCGCGCCCGGCCGATTTCTCCGAAGCCTTTTCGCTTCACCCGCTCATGTCGCATCCGGCGGCGGCTATGACGGCCGCCACGGCGATCGGCTTCGGTCTAGCAACGCAGGCCGCCGGGGTTTTCTTCGGCATGCTGCAGGGGGCGATGGAAGCGGCGAACCGGATGAACAAGGCTCTCGGTGACGAAAGCGTCCATGCAGCCGTTGCGCGGGTGCCGGCGGCGGCGCAAACCGAGCCGGAGAAAAAGCCGGATCCGGCGCAGCGTGTAAAGACCGCGCCAAAGCCGGCGAAAAAACAGGCCGCGGAAAAGGTTGCGAAGGCCACGCCCGCACCGAAGCGGCAGGCGAGGGGCAAAGCGGCCCCCGCCGCAGGCCCCGCAACAGGGATTGTCGCTCCTGCGGATGATCTGAAACAGATCGCCGGCATAGGGCCGAAGCTGGAAAAGGTACTGAACGATATGGGCGTCCGGCGCTTCGCCGACATTGCCGGATGGAGCAAGGCGGACGTCGCCCGGTTCGACAAGACGCTTGGTTTCGAAGGCCGCATCGGTCGTGACGATTGGATCGGCCAGGCAAAGAAGCTGATGCAATAGGAATACTTCGGCGGCTTCCGGGCCGCGCGATTGAACACAGGACGTAAGTGAGACGATGGTTAAGCTGAAGGTTGACGGCAAGGAGATCGAGGTTCCGGATCATTTCACGCTGCTTCAGGCGTGCGAGGAAGCCGGCGCCGAGGTTCCGCGCTTTTGTTTCCACGAGCGTCTGTCGGTCGCGGGAAATTGCCGCATGTGCCTCATCGAGGTGAAGGGCGGACCGCCGAAGCCGGCGGCGTCCTGCGCCATGGGTGTGCGCGATATCCRCGGCGGACCGAACGGCGAACTGCCGGAAGTCTTCACCAACACGCCGATGGTCAAGAAGGCCCGCGAAGGCGTGATGGAATTCCTGCTCATCAACCACCCGCTGGATTGCCCGATCTGCGACCAGGGCGGCGAGTGTGACCTGCAGGACCAGGCCATGGCCTTCGGCATCGACAGCTCGCGCTATACGGAAAACAAGCGCGCCGTCGAGGACAAGTATATCGGCCCGCTCGTCAAGACGGTGATGAACCGCTGCATTCACTGCACGCGTTGCGTCCGCTTCACGACGGAAGTCGGCGGCATTTCCGAGCTCGGCCTCATCGGCCGCGGCGAGGATGCGGAAATCACCACCTATCTCGAACAGGCCATGACCTCCGAGCTGCAGGGCAACGTCGTCGATCTTTGCCCGGTCGGCGCGCTGACCTCACGGCCGTTCGCCTTTACGGCCCGTCCGTGGGAACTGAACAAGACCGAATCGGTCGACGTCATGGATGCGGTCGGATCGGCGATCCGGGTCGATACGCGTGGACGCGAAGTCATGCGCATCATGCCGCGCGTCAACGAGGAGATCAACGAGGAGTGGATCTCCGACAAGACCCGCTTCATCTGGGATGGCTTGAAGACCCAGCGTCTCGACCGGCCCTATGTGCGCCGCGACGGACGCCTGYAGGCCGCGACCTGGAGTGAGGCATTTGCAGCCATCAAGACCGCCGTTTCGGCGACTTCCGGCGAACGGATCGGCGCGATCGCCGGCGATCTCGCGTCCGTGGAGGAAATGTACGCCCTGAAGGAGCTGATCCATTCGCTCGGATCGGAGAATCTCGACTGTCGACAGGACGGGACGGCGCTTGATCCGTCGCTCGGCCGCTCAAGCTACATATTCAATCCGACCATCCAGGGCATTGAAAATGCTGGCGCCCTGCTGATCGTCGGCGCCAATCCGCGCCTCGAGGCAGCGGTTCTCAACGCCCGCATCCGCAAGCGCTGGCGCCGGGGCAATTTCCCGATCGGCGTCATCGGCGAAGGCGGCGAGCTGCGCTACGGCTACGACTATCTCGGCGCCGGCCCGGAGACGCTTGCCGATCTCGCATCCGGCAAGAACAGCTTCGTCGATACGCTGCGCAATGCCAAGAACCCGATGATTATGGTGGGGCAGGGGGCTCTTGCCCGCCCGGACGGAGCCGCCATTTTGGCAGCCGCAGCCCAGCTCGCCGGTTCTGTAGGCGCGCTGACCGACGAGTGGAACGGCTTTGCCGTGCTCCATACCGCGGCCTCCCGCGTCGGCGGCCTTGACCTCGGCTTCGTGCCGGGCCCGAAGGGCGCCAATGCAGCGACCATGCTGCGTTCGATGGACGTGCTCTTCCTGCTCGGCGCGGATGAAATGGAGTTCTCGACCAAGCACGCCAAGTTCACCGTCTATATCGGCAGCCACGGCGATGCCGGCGCCCATAACGCTGATGTCATTCTGCCCGGCGCGGCCTATACGGAAAAATCCGGCACCTGGGTCAATACCGAAGGCCGTCCGCAGATGGGCAACCGCGCCGGTTTCGCGCCGGGCGAGGCCCGAGAGGAGTGGGCGATCCTGCGCGCTCTTTCCGACGTGCTCGGAAAGAAGCTGCCGTTCGATTCGCTCTCCGCGCTGCGGTCGAAGCTCTACGAAGCCTATCCGCATTTCGCCGCGCTCGATGAGGTCGCGGCCGGTGATGTGAACGAAATCGCCACGCTCGGACAAAAAGCCGGTGAGATGACGAAGTCTGCGTTTGCGTCTCCGATCAAAGACTTCTATTTGACGAACCCAATCGCCCGCGCTTCCGCGGTCATGGCCGAGTGCTCGGCTCTGGCCCGCAACAACTTCAAGGCAGCGGCGGAGTAACAGGACCATGGATTCATTCTTCTCGACCTATGCCTGGCCGGCGATCGTCATGATCGCGCAGTCCCTGCTGCTTCTCGTCTGCCTGCTGGTCTTCATCGCCTTTATCCTGCTTGCCGACCGCAAGATCTGGGCTGCCGTGCAGCTTCGCCGCGGCCCGAACGTCGTCGGTCCCTTCGGCCTGTTCCAGTCCTTTGCTGACCTTTTGAAGTTCATCTTCAAGGAACCGATCATTCCCTCGGGCGCCAACAAGGGCGTTTTCCTGCTCGCTCCGCTGGTCTCGGTTACGCTGGCGCTTGCCACATGGGCGGTCATTCCGCTCAATGAGAATTGGGTGATCGCCAATATCAATGTCGGCATTCTCTATGTCTTCGCGATCTCCTCGCTCGAAGTCTACGGCGTCATCATGTCGGGCTGGGCTTCGAACTCGAAATACCCTTTCCTCGGTGCACTTCGCTCTGCCGCGCAGATGGTGTCCTATGAAGTCTCGATCGGCTTCGTCATCGTCGCCGTTCTGCTCTGCGTCGGTTCGCTGAACCTTACCGACATCGTCTACGCCCAGCGTGACGGCCTCGGTACCATGATCGGCCTGCCGAATTCCTTCCTGGACTGGCATTGGCTGTCGCTCTTCCCGATGTTCGTGATCTTCTTCATCTCGGGACTGGCCGAAACCAACCGTCCGCCCTTCGATCTTCCGGAAGCGGAATCGGAACTCGTCGCCGGCTACATGGTGGAGTATTCTTCCGCACCGTACATGATGCTGATGCTCGGCGAATATGCCGCGATCCTGCTCATCTGCTCGCTGACGACAATTCTCTTCCTCGGCGGATGGCTGCCGCCGGTCGATGTCTGGTTCCTGAACTGGGTTCCCGGTATCATCTGGTTCGTCCTGAAGGCATCCATGGTCTTCTTCATGTTCGCCATGGTGAAGGCCTTCGTACCGCGCTACCGCTATGACCAGCTCATGCGTCTCGGCTGGAAGGTCTTCCTTCCGATCTCGCTCGCCATGGTCATCATCGTTGCATTCGTGCTGAAACTGACGGGATGGGCATGACCATGACCATTCCCGGTTTCGGCATCATTGGAGAATAAGGATGGCAAGTCTTTCGCAAGCCGTCAGTTCGCTGTTTCTGAAGGAGTTCGTCGGCGCTTTCTTCCTGTCGATGCGCTACTTCTTCAAGCAGAAGGCCACGATCAATTATCCCTTCGAGAAGGGCCCGGTCTCTCCGCGCTTCCGCGGCGAGCATGCGCTTCGCCGTTATCCCAACGGTGAGGAGCGCTGCATCGCCTGCAAGCTCTGCGAGGCGATCTGTCCTGCCCAGGCGATCACCATCGAAGCCGGACCGCGCCGCAACGACGGCACCCGCCGCACGGTGCGCTACGATATCGATATGGTGAAGTGCATCTATTGCGGCTTCTGCCAGGAGGCATGCCCGGTCGATGCGATCGTCGAAGGCCCAAACTTCGAATTCTCGACGGAAACCCGCGAAGAACTCTATTTCGACAAGGCGAGACTTCTCGAAAACGGAGACCGCTGGGAGCGCGAGATCGCCCGCAATATAGCACTGGATGCGCCCTACCGCTGAGGGCGGGCCATCCGACCGGCGCCGCCGGCGCCACAAGCAATGAGTGCGGAGGTCAAAGGACCTCCGGATTTCTGACGGGAAGAAGGAATCCTTTCGGAACTTCCCGGTGAGGACGAAAAGGCACCACGATGGGTCTGCAGGCTGTTTTCTTCTATCTTTTCGCGTTCGTCGCGGTGGCGTCGGCGTTCATGGTCATTTCGGCCAGGAACCCGGTACATTCGGTACTGTTCCTGATCCTGGTGTTCTTCAATTCGGCCGGTCTCTTTCTGCTGACGGGTGCTGAATTCCTCGCCATGATCCTGCTCGTCGTCTATATCGGCGCCGTGGCGGTGCTCTTCCTCTTCGTGGTCATGATGCTCGATGTCGATTTTGCAGAGCTTCGTTCCGGAGTGCTGCAATATGCGCCGATCGGCATCCTGGTCGGCCTGATCGTGGCGGCGGAGCTGATTATCGTCGTCGGCGGCAGCGTTCTGACGCCGCAGGCCGCGCAGTCGATCACCATGCCGATCCCGAACCCGGCCGAACGGACGAACACGGCAGCGCTCGGCGACGTGCTCTATACGAATTATGTCTACTTCTTCCAGATCGCCGGCCTGGTGCTTCTGGTGGCGATGATCGGCGCGATCGTGCTGACGCTGCGTCACCGCACCAACATCAAGCGGCAGGACATACCGACCCAGGTGGCCCGCACGCCGGAGACCGTCGTCGAGGTGGTCAAGGTCAAGCCGGGCCAGGGCGTCTGAGTGAGCGGGAAAAAGGAACGAAAAATATGGAAATAGGTCTTTCCCATTATCTCACGGTCAGCGCCATTCTCTTCACGCTCGGCGTGTTCGGCATCTTCCTGAACCGCAAGAACGTCATCATCATCCTGATGTCGGTCGAGCTCATCCTGCTCTCGGTCAACCTCAACATGGTGGCTTTCTCCTCCTTCCTGAACGACATCGTCGGCCAGGTCTTCGCGCTGTTCATTCTCACCGTCGCGGCCGCAGAAGCCGCTATCGGTCTTGCAATTCTCGTCGTCTTCTACCGCAACCGCGGCTCGATCGCGGTCGAAGACGTCAATATGATGAAGGGCTGATCGGGTCATGATCTACAAGGCTATCGTCTTCCTTCCCCTGATCGGCTTCCTGATCGCCGGCCTGTTCGGCCGGTCCATCGGCGCCAAGGCATCGGAATATGTCACCAGCGGCCTGATGGTCGTCGCCGCCGTGCTCTCCTGGATCGTCTTCTTCAACGTCGCGCTTCACCATGGCGAGGCAGGCGAAGTCATCAAGGTCGATGTGCTGCGCTGGATCCAGTCCGGCGGCATCGATATCGAATGGGCGTTCCGCATCGATACGCTGACAGCGGTCATGTTCGTGGTCGTCAACACCGTGTCGTCGCTGGTGCACATCTATTCGATCGGCTACATGCATCATGATCCGCATCGGCCGCGCTTCTTCGCCTATCTGTCGCTCTTCACCTTCGCCATGCTGATGCTGGTGACGGCGGACAACCTGGCGCAGATGTTCTTCGGCTGGGAAGGCGTTGGTCTGGCCTCCTACCTGCTCATCGGCTTCTGGTATAAGAAGCCTTCGGCATCGGCCGCCGCCATGAAGGCCTTCATCGTCAACCGCGTCGGTGACTTTGGCTTCATTCTCGGCATCGCCGGCGTCTTCGTGCTGTTCGGTTCGATCAGCTTCGAGACGATCTTTGCCGCCGCGGGCAGCTATCTGCCGGCGGAAGGTGCCGCGGAAGCCGCTGAACCTTTCATCAACATCTTCGGCATGGAACTTTCCAAGGCCGGCGCGCTGACTGTCGTCTGCCTGCTGCTCTTCATGGGCGCCATGGGCAAGTCGGCTCAGTTCCTGCTGCACACCTGGCTCCCGGACGCCATGGAAGGCCCGACTCCGGTTTCGGCGCTCATTCATGCCGCGACCATGGTGACCGCCGGCGTCTTCCTCGTCGCCCGCATGTCGCCGCTCTTCGAACTCTCGCATGATGCGCTCCTCGTCGTGACGATCATCGGCGCGATCACCGCCTTCTTCGCGGCGACCGTCGGCCTCGTGCAGAACGACATCAAGCGCGTAATCGCCTATTCCACCTGCTCGCAGCTCGGCTACATGTTCGTGGCRCTTGGGGTAGGGGCCTATGGCGCGGCGATCTTCCACCTCTTCACGCACGCCTTCTTCAAGGCTCTGCTCTTCCTTGGCGCGGGTTCCGTGATCCACGCGGTCGATGGCGAGCAGGACATGCGTTACATGGGCGGTCTTCGGAAGCACATTCCGATCACCTTCTGGATGATGACGATCGGCACGCTGGCGCTCACCGGCGTCGGCATCCCCGGCACGATGCTCGGCTTTGCCGGCTTCTTCTCCAAGGATGTGATCATCGAGAGCGCCTTCGCCTCGCATTCGGCGGCGGCGGGCTTCGCCTTCACGCTCCTGGTCGTGGCCGCTCTGTTCACGAGCTTCTATTCCTGGCGCCTGGCCTTCATGACCTTCTTCGGCAAGCCGCGTGCTTCCGCCGACGTCATGCACCACGTGCATGAATCGCCTCTGGTCATGCTGGCTCCGCTCTATATCCTCGGCATCGGCGCGGTTCTCGCCGGCGTTCTCTTCGAAGGCTATTTCTTCGGCCACCACTATGCCGATTTCTGGAAGGGCGCTCTGTTCACGCTTCCGGAAAACGAGATCCTCGAGGAATTCCATCACGTGCCGCTTTGGGTGAAGTGGAGCCCCTTCGTCGCCATGGCTCTCGGCTTCCTCACGGCCTGGTACATGTACATCAAGTCGCCCTCGACGCCGAAGCGTCTCGCCGAATCCCAGAAGGTTCTCTACGAGTTCCTGCTGAACAAGTGGTACTTCGACGAAATCTACGATTTCCTCTTCGTCCGTTCGGCAAAGGCGCTCGGCCGCTTCCTCTGGAAGAAAGGTGACATCGGCGTCATCGACACCTACGGTCCGAACGGCGTCGCCGCCCGCGTCGTGGACGTCACCAGCCGCGTCGTGCGCCTGCAGTCCGGCTATCTCTATCACTATGCGTTTGCGATGCTGATCGGCATCGCCGCCCTCGTCACCTGGATGATGCTCGGGAGCACTCTGTAATGACCGACTGGCCCATTCTCTCGACGGTCACCTTCCTGCCGCTGGTCGGCGTCCTTCTGCTGCTTCTGACGCGGGAGGACGGCCCCTATGGCCGCCGCAACATCCTGAACGTCTCCCTGTTCACGACGGTGTTCACCTTCATCGTCTCGCTGTTCATCTGGATCGGGTTCGATAATTCGAATCCCGGCTTCCAGATGGTGGAGAAGCATGCCTGGCTCGGAACCGGCATCGCCTATCATCTCGGCGTAGACGGCATTTCCATGCTGTTCGTCATCCTGACGACCTTCCTGATGCCGTTCTGCGTTCTGGCGAGCTGGGATTCGGTCGAGAAGCGCCTCAAGGAATACATGATCGCCTTCCTGCTTCTGGAAGTGGTCATGATCGGTGTCTTCGTCTCGCTCGATATCGTTCTCTTCTACGTCTTCTTCGAAGCGACGCTGATCCCGATGTTCGTCATCATCGGCGTATGGGGCGGCAAGGATCGCATCTACGCGAGCTACAAGTTCTTCCTCTATACGCTGACGGGTTCGGTGCTGCTGATGCTCGCCATCATGGCGATCTATTGGCAGGCCGGCACGACCGACATGACGGAACTGGTGAAATACGGCTTCCCGGCCGGCATGCAGACCTGGCTATGGCTCGCCTGCTTCGCCGCCTTCTCGGTGAAGATGCCGATGTGGCCGGTCCATACCTGGCTTCCGGATGCGCACGTCCAGGCGCCGACCGCAGGCTCGGTCATCCTGGCAGGCGTTCTCTTGAAGCTCGGCGGCTATGGCTTCATCCGCTTTTCGCTGCAGATGTTCCCGCTGGCTTCGGACTATTTCGCGCCCTTCATCTTCACGCTGTCTGTTCTGGCGATCATCTACACCTCGCTCGTGGCGATGATGCAGGACGACATCAAGAAGCTGATTGCCTATTCCTCCGTCGCCCATATGGGTTACGTGACCATGGGTATCTTTGCTGCCAACGTGCAGGGCGTGCAGGGTGCGATCTTCCAGATGCTGTCGCACGGCATCGTTTCGGGCGCGCTCTTCCTCTGCGTCGGCGTCGTTTATGACCGGCTGCACACCCGCGAGATCGCGGCCTATGGCGGCCTCGTCAACAACATGCCGAAATATGCGGTCGCCTTCATGGTCTTCACCATGGCGAATGTCGGCCTGCCTGGCACCTCCGGTTTCATCGGCGAATTCCTGACGATCATCGGCGTCTTCCGGGTCAACACCTGGGTCGCGCTCTTTGCGGCAACCGGTGTCATCCTCTCGGCCTCCTACGCGCTCTGGCTCTATCGCCGGGTGATCTTCGGCGCGCTCGAGAAGGAAAGCCTCAAGGGTCTGCTCGATCTTTCGACCCGCGAGAAGGTGATCCTCTACCCGATGATCGCGCTCACCATCTTCTACGGCGTCTATCCGGCACCGATCTTCGATGCGACGGCCGCCTCGGTAGACCTCCTGGTAAACAACTACTCCGCAGCCCTGCGCGCGGCGCAAGACCTTGCACTGACCGTGCACTGAGACGGGACACGACTGGATATGACCGCTGAACTACTCTCTCTAAGCCTGCAGCTCGCCATGCCGGAAGTCATTCTGGCGGTGGGCGCGCTCGCTCTTCTGATGATCGGCGTCTTCTCCGGCGACAAGTCCGCGCCGACGGTGACCGGTCTTGCGGTGGCGCTGCTCGTCATTGCCGGGCTCTGGCTGATCTTCTCGCCCGGCGAGGGCGAGGCCTTCGGAGGAGCGTTCCTTCTGGACCCCTTCGCACGCTTCATGAAGGTGCTCGCGCTGATCGGCTCGATCACGGCGATGATCATGGCAGTTGGCCATGCCCGTTCCGAGCAGCTTGACCGTTTCGAGTTTCCGGTCCTCCTGGTTCTCGCAACGCTGGGCATGATGGTGCTGATTTCGGCCAACGATCTCATTGCCCTCTATCTCGGCTTGGAGCTGATGTCGCTGTCGCTCTATGTCGTCGCTGCCATCAACCGCGACAGCCTGCGTTCCACGGAAGCAGGCCTGAAGTACTTCGTGCTCGGCGCGCTCTCCTCGGGCATGATGCTTTACGGCATGTCCCTGATCTATGGCTTCACCGGCAATACCGGCTTTGACGAGATCGCCGGAGTGCTCTCCTCCGAAACACGCAATCTCGGCCTCGTCTTCGGCATGGTCTTCGTGCTTGCCGGCGCCTGCTTCAAGATCTCGGCCGTGCCGTTCCATATGTGGACGCCGGACGTCTACGAGGGTGCGCCGACGCCCGTTACCGCCTTCTTCGCGGCCGGACCTAAGGTTGCCGCCATGGCGATCCTGGTTCGCATCGTCTCCGAAGCCTTCATGCCGATCCTGGCCGACTGGCGCCAGATCATCGTCTTCGTGGCGATCGCCTCGATGCTGCTCGGCTCGTTTGCCGCGATCGGCCAGCGCAACATCAAGCGGCTGATGGCCTATTCCTCGATCGGCCATATGGGCTTTGCTCTGGTCGGCCTTGCCGCCGGCACGGAAACGGGCGTTTCCGGCGTCGTTCTCTACATGACGATCTACATGGTCATGACGCTTGGCGTCTTCGCCTGCATCATGGCGATGCGCCGCAAGGAGGGTGAGAATGTCGAAAATGTCGACGATCTCGCCGGCCTTTCCTCCACCAAGCCCTTCATGGCGGTGGTGCTGACAGCGCTGATGTTCTCCATGGCCGGCATTCCGCCGCTCGCGGGTTTCTTCGCCAAGTATTTCGTCTTCGTGGCGGCGATCGAAGCCAAGCTCTATGCGCTGGCGATCATCGGCGTGCTGTCTTCGGTCGTCGGTGCCTATTATTATCTCCGCATCGTCAAGCTGATGTGGTTCGATGAAGCCAAGGGCGAGTTTGCACGCATTTCCGGCGAGTTGCGGCTGGTCTTCGGCCTCTCCGGCCTCTTCGTCACGGCTTATGTGCTGTTCGGCGGGCCGGTCGGTTCGGCTGCGAACGCAGCGGCCAAGTCGTTCTTCTGAGACCGGCCTAGATGGCAGCCTCGGGGAGCCGGTTTTCACTCGACGACTTTCGTCACGAAGCGCTGAGTGAAGTCGGCTCCACCAATAGCGAATGCCTCGCCCGTGCGCGGGCGGGCGATCCCGGAAAGCTCTGGATCACCGCCACGCGGCAGACTTCCGGAAGAGGCCGGCGAGGCCGCGCCTGGACTTCCGAACCGGGCAACCTTTACGCATCCCTCCTATTGATCGATCCGGCCGAGCCGCCGTTGATGGGATCGCTCCCTTTGGCGATCGCGGTCGCGGTTCATTCTGCCGTCCGCGCCGTTCTGCCGCCGGGCGGCGAGCCGCTGGAGGTGAAATGGCCGAACGATATCCTGATCGGGCGCAAGAAAACCTGTGGCATTCTTCTTGAAGGCGAGAGGCTCGCCGACGGCCGCCGGGCGCTGGTCATCGGCATCGGCGTCAATATCCTACATAAGCCCGACAGCGCGCCTTACGCCGTGACGCGCCTTGCCGATCATGGCGCGAACGTCTCTCCCGAGGAGCTTTTCGCCCATCTTTTCAGAACGATGGCCGAGGTTCTGGAATCATGGGACGAAGGGCGCGGCACCGCGGAAATCAGCCGGCGCTGGCGGGAGCTCGCCTGCGGGGTCGGCGAAAAAATCACGGTAAATCTTCCGGATCGCTCGCTCGAGGGAACTTTCGCGGGTATCGATGAAGGAGGCCTGCTGCTGCTCGACACCGGATTTGGCAGGATTATGCCGATTGCGGCCGGTGATGTATTTTTTGCGAGAATGGACTAAGAGAAATAATGGCAAAACAGGACGAACTGGTATTTCTGCCGCTGGGCGGCGTGGGCGAGATCGGGATGAACCTCGCTCTCTACGGCTTTGGAACGCCGGGGAAGCGCCAGTGGATCATGGTGGATTGCGGCGTCACCTTTCCGGGACCGGAACTGCCGGGCGTCGATCTCGTCCTGCCGGATATCCGCTACCTCGCCGCCGAGCGCCACAATCTCAAGGGCATTATCATCACCCACGCTCATGAGGATCATTACGGCGCGCTGAACGAGCTCTGGCCGGGCCTTAACGTGCCCGTCTATGCCTCGCCGTTCACCGCCGGAATGCTGGAGGCCAAGCGCGACTACGAAGGGTCGCGCGCCGATATTCCGGTAACGATCTTCAAGGCCGGCGACCGGATCAATGTCGGCCCCTTCGAGGTCGAGGCCGTCGGTGTCAACCACTCCATTCCCGAGCCGATGTCGCTGGTCATCCGCACGCCGCTCGGCAATGTCATCCACACCGGCGACTGGAAGATCGATCACGCGCCGTCGCTTGGACCGTTGACGGACGAGGCCCGTTTTCGTGCGCTCGGAGACGAGGGCGTTCTGGCGGTCATGTGCGACAGCACCAATGCCATGCGCGATGGCGTTTCGCCCTCCGAGGAGGAAGTCTCGGAAGGCCTGCGCAAGATCATCGAGGCGGCGGAGGGCAGGGTGGCCATTACCACCTTCTCTTCCAATGTCGGCCGTATCCGCTCGATCGCCCAGGCTGCCGAGGCTGCGGGCCGCGAGGTTCTGCTACTCGGCAGTTCGTTGAAGCGCGTGGTCGATGTCGCGCGTGACATCGGGATCATGGAAGGGTTGAAGCCCTTCATCGCCGAGGACGAATACGGCTATATCCCGCGCGACAAGGTCGTGGTCATCCTGACCGGCAGTCAGGGCGAACCGCGCGCAGCGCTGGCCAAGATCGCCCGCGACGAGATGCGCAACGTGGCGCTTTCGGCGGGCGATACGGTCGTCTTCTCCTCCCGCACCATTCCCGGCAACGAGAAGGCGATCCTCGAGATCAAGAACGGCCTGATCGAACAGGGCATCAAGGTGGTGACGGACAGCGAGGCGCTTGTCCACGTCTCGGGTCATCCGCGCCGCAACGAATTGCTGAAGATGTATGAGTGGACGCGTCCGCAGGTTCTGGTGCCCGTTCATGGCGAAGCGGCCCATCTGCTGGCGCAGGCGGAACTTGCCGCATCGGCCGGTATCAAGACCGTTCCACGCGTTCGCAATGGCGACGTCCTGCGCTTGGCGCCTGGCCCCGCCGAAGTCATCGACGAGGCGCCGCACGGCCGCATCTTCAAGGATGGCAAGCTGATCGGCGATTTCGACGAGATGGGCATAGGTGAACGGCGCAAGCTCGCCTATGTCGGTCATGTCTCGGTCAACGTGCTGCTCGATAACCGGTATGATTTCGTGACCGATCCGGATGTCGTTTCCTTCGGCCTGCCGCAGTTCGACGACGAGGGCGAGGATATGGAGGACTCGCTCTACGATGCCGTGCTCGGTGCGATCGAAAGCATTCCGCGCGCGCGCCGCAAGGATCTCGATACGCTGCGTGAAGCGGTGCGCCGGGCTGTGCGGGCCGCAGCCAACGAAGCCTGGGGCAAGAAGCCGATCGTAACGGTATTCGTGACCAGGCTATAGAGCTTTCTGGGAGGAGGCATGCTCGGACGGGTAAACCACATAGCGATCGCTGTGCCGGACTTGACCGCCGCAACCGCGATCTATCGTGACACGCTCGGTGCCAGGGTTTCACAGGCGCAGGCCTTGCCAGAGCATGGCGTCACCGTAGTCTTCGTGGAGCTTCCGAATACAAAGGTCGAATTGCTGGAGCCGCTCGGCGAAAATTCGCCGATAGCGGCATTCCTTGTAAAGAGCCCTTTGGGGGGCATGCACCATATCTGCTACGAGGTGGACGATATCATCGCCGCGCGGGAGAGGCTGAAAGCCGGCGGGGCGCGGGTGCTGGGAGACGGCGAGCCGCGGATCGGGGCTCATGGAAAGCCGGTGCTTTTCCTGCATCCCAAGGATTTCAACGGTACTCTGGTAGAACTCGAACAGGTGTGATGGGGCGCCGGCGCGGGGAAGGGATTCAAAAACAGGGACTTGCGTGCGTCAGCTGAATCTTATCGAGAAGGTGTGACACTCCGCCATCTGCCTTTTGTTTGAACCGCCGCAGCTTTCGAACTATAAGCCATCCGATCTGAAGCGGGTTGGAACCATGCAGTTTCTTTCGGCCTTCGCCGTTTACTTCGTCATCTGGTGGATCGTGCTCTTCACGGTCCTGCCTCTCGGCATGCGCTCGCAGCATGAGGAGGGGGAGGTGACGCTCGGGACGGTGGAAAGTGCGCCGGCCCGCTTTCGCGGCGGTCGAGTGGTGCTGCTGACTACATTGATCTCGGCGATCGTCTATGGGGCCTGGTATGTCGCTTCGACCTATTTCGGCTTCAGCATGGCGACCCTGCCCCGTATCGTGCCCCGCTTCGACTGAAGACAAGTGCCGTCATCCGCTTGTCATATTTCTGGGGCATAGAAGTAAAGATGCAAGAAAGCAAAAAAAAACAAGGCGGTTAGCCTTGTTTTTTAGTTTCGCGTGATCCTTAACCGTTGCCGGGGCAGCGAACAAGCGCGCCTAAGATCTGATCCTCCCAAGACTTGACCGCGAAATGGCAAGAATTTGAACTCCTTGCCTCTTTTATGAGCTGACCCTAGCTCAAAGGATGAGCTTTGTCATCTCAATTTTTGCATTTTTGTTACAGTGAGCCCAAATTTTTTCTGTTGACAAAAATGTCGCACCTGGCCTGCAAAATCCTGCTTTTTCATCATGTGTCCCTGCTGGCCGCAAGGATGTTTCCCGTTTTCCTGCCGCTCCCGAAACGGGTTTCCTTCATGCGGCAGAAGGGCTATGAACGCTCGCAATTGTCATCTTGAAACGGCCGATTCCCAAAGACTGGGGAGGGGCCGGCAAAACCCTCGGAAACCTCAATGCGCCTGTCCCGCTATTTCATGCCGATCCTGAAGGAAAATCCCAAGGAAGCGGAGATCGTCTCGCACCGGCTGATGCTGCGTGCAGGCATGATCCGCCAGCAGAGCCAGGGGATCTATTCCTGGCTCCCACTCGGCAAGCGTGTTCTCGACAAGGTCAATGCCATCATCCGCGAGGAGCAGAACCGCTCCGGCGCGATCGAGCTGCTCATGCCGACGCTGCAGTCCGCGGAGCTATGGCAGGAGAGCGGCCGTTACGATGCCTATGGCAAGGAGATGCTGCGCATCAAGGACCGGCAGGACCGGCCGATGCTCTACGGCCCCACCAACGAGGAAATGGTCACCGATATCTTCCGGTCCTATGTAAGGTCCTACAAGAGCCTGCCGCTCAATCTCTATCACATCCAGCTCAAGTTTCGCGACGAGATCCGCCCGCGCTTCGGCACCATGCGCTCGCGCGAATTCCTGATGAAGGACGCCTATTCCTTCGACCTGACCAAGGAAGACGCCGAGCATTCCTACCGGAAGATGTTCGCCGCCTATCTGCGTACCTTCTCGCGGCTGGGGCTGCGGGCCATTCCGATGCGCGCCGATACCGGCCCAATCGGGGGCAATCTCTCCCACGAATTCATCATCCTGGCGGATACCGGGGAATCCGAGGTCTTCTCCCACAAGGATTTCGTGAATTTCGATATACCGGCGGAAGATACCGATTTCGACGACGTGGCGGGTCTCAAGGCCATTTTCGAAAAATGGACCTCGGTCTATGCCGCGACCTCGGAAATGCACGACGAGGCGGCCTTCGACGCGATCCCCGAAGCCGATCGGCTGTCTGCCCGCGGCATCGAAGTCGGCCATATCTTCTATTTCGGCACGAAATATTCCGAGCCGATGGGTGCCAAGGTTCAGGGACCGGATGGCAAGGAACACCTTGTCCACATGGGTTCCTACGGTATCGGCCCGACCCGCCTTGTTCCCGCCATCATCGAAGCATCGCATGACGAGAACGGAATCATCTGGCCGGCCTCGGTTGCTCCCTTCGATGTGGTGCTCATCAACATGAAGCCGGGCGACGAGGCCTGCGATCGTATCTGCGACGACCTCTATGCCGGCCTCGCAAAGGCGGGCAGGGACGTGCTCTACGACGATACGGACGAGCGCGCCGGCACCAAGTTCGCTACCGCCGATCTGATCGGCGTGCCGGTTCAGGTGATCGTCGGACCGCGCTCCGCGGCAAGCGGCGAGGTGGAGGTAAAGGACCGCAAGACCGGTGTGCGTGACGTGCTGACGGTCGAGGCGGTCATGAACAGGCTTGCCGGCTGAGCATAGCGCATCCGGCAAGATAGGCGCGCAAGCGCGGATTGGCCGCGAGGCGGCAGGTGAAGGGAAGGGAATGGCAAGCGTCGCGGCAGATCGTGAAGCGGAAAAGACAGTCAAGGCTCCGGCCGCTGGCCCGTTCTCGGCTTTCGAGCGTATGGTGGCCTGGCGCTATCTGCGCTCGCGCCGCAAGGAAGCCTTCATTTCCGTCATCGCCGGTTTCTCCTTCATCGGCATCATGCTCGGTGTCGCAACCCTCATCATCGTCATGGCGGTGATGAACGGCTTCCGCACCGAGCTGATTTCCCGCATTCTCGGCATCAACGGTCATATGATCGTTCAGCCGATCGACGGACCCTTCACGGATTATGCGGACCTCACGCAGAAGTTTGCGGCAGTGCCCGGCGTGCGCATGGCTTTGCCACTCGTCGAAGGGCAGACGCTTGCATCCGGCCGCGCCGGCGCAGGCTCGGGCGCGCTGGTGCGCGGCATTCGTCCGGAGGATATCGAGAAGCTCACGGAGGTTTCCTCCAACATCAAGTTCGGCGACATGGCCGGCTTCGCCTCGGGCGAGGGCGTACTCGTCGGATCGCGGCTGGCCTCCTCGCTCGGCATCACCGCAGGCGACGATATCACTCTGGTTTCCCCGGAAGGCGATGTGACGCCGATGGGCGTCAATCCTCGTGTCAAATCCTATCCGGTCTCCGGCGTCTTCGAGATCGGCATGTCGGAATATGATGCCACAATCATCTATATGCCGCTTCCGGAGGCCCAGCTTTACTTCAATGCCGATGGTCTGGTCCAATCGATCGAACTCTTCGTCGATAATCCGGACGCCGTCGACGGCATAAGGCCCTTGGTGGAGGCTGCCGCCGGCCGGCAAGTCCACATCACTGACTGGCGCCAGCGCAACCAGACTTTCTTCTCGGCTCTGCAGGTGGAACGCAATGTGATGTTCATGATCTTGACGCTGATCGTGCTCGTGGCGGCGCTCAACATCATTTCCGGCCTTATCATGCTGGTGAAGGATAAAGGCAGCGACATCGCGATTTTGCGCACCATGGGGGCGAGTTCCGGCTCGATCATGCGTATCTTCTTCATGACCGGAGCGGCGATCGGCATTGTCGGTACCCTCGCGGGCGTCGTTCTCGGGGTCATCGTCTGCCTCAATATCGAGTCGATCCGGCAGTTCTTCTCCTGGCTTTCAGGCACGGTGCTTTTCGATCCGGAGCTTTATTTCCTCAGCCAGCTGCCCGCTGAAATGAGCTTCAGCGAGACCCTTTCCGTAGTCATCATGGCGCTGGCGCTCTCCTTCCTGGCGACGATCTTCCCGGCCTGGCGGGCCTCGAAGCTCGATCCGGTCCAGGCCCTCCGATACGAATAGGCCCCCTTCATGGTACGCAAAACCGTTTTGCAGCTCTCGGGCGTCGAACGCCATTATGGTCAGGGCGAAACCGTGCTCTCGATCCTGAAGGGTGCCGATTTCGACCTGAAGAGCGGCGAGATCGTCGCGCTGGTGGCGCCTTCCGGAACCGGCAAGTCGACTCTGCTTCATCTTGCCGGCCTGCTCGAACATCCGGACGGGGGCGAGGTCTTCATCGGCGGGGAGGCTTGCAACGGCCTCTCGGATGAGCGCCGCACCGCGATCCGTCGCAGCGATATCGGCTTCGTCTACCAGTTCCATCATCTCTTGCCGGAGTTCTCCGCACTCGAAAACATCATGATGCCGCAGCTCATCGCCGGCCTGCCGCACGCCGAGGCAAAGGAACGCGCAAGCCAGCTTCTGGATTATATGCGCATCGGCCACCGGGCCGATCACCGCCCGGCGGAGCTTTCCGGCGGGGAGCAGCAGCGTGTCGCGATCGCCCGCGCGGTCGCCAACGCTCCGCGGGTATTGCTGGCGGACGAGCCGACCGGCAATCTCGATCCGAAAACGGCATCCTACGTGTTCGACGCGCTTGAGGCGCTGGTGCGGCAATCGGGTCTAGCGGCACTGATCGCAACCCATAATCATGAGCTTGCCGGGCGTATGGATCGCCGCGTGACGATCGAGGGCGGCAAGATCGTGGCGATGTGAGCGCGGCTTTCGGTCGCGTGAGATAGGCGCTGTCGGTCTGCTACCAGCATTGATTGCCGGGCTGGTCTCTCCCATCTAGTGGACAGGCAGTCTGCGGGAACAAAACCGGCAGACGCGGCTTCGTCGAGTCTTCGGTCAGGCCCGGCGTGTTCCACAATTGCAGGCGCGAGAAGGGAAGTATGGTCTTTCACCACCGGATGAGACAGCGGGTCGTCGAGAAATTCATGACCTTCGAGCCGATCGGCCTCATGATGTTCGCCTCTCTGGCCGGTGGCCTGTTTCTCTTCCTGAGCCTCACGGGCGGGGTGATCGACGGCGATACGCACGCATTCGACGAGCGCATATTGCTCAGCCTACGCGAACCGGGCGATCTTTCCCTGCCCATCGGCCCCTATTGGTTGACCCATGCCGTGGATGACATCACCGCGCTTGGAGGAACCACCGTGCTGTCGCTGATGACGGTGCTCGGGACGATCTATCTCCTGCTGGCGCGGCAGAGGGCGATCGCGCTGTTCATGTTCCTGTGTATCGCCGGCGGCTGGATCGTCAGCGCCGCGCTGAAACTCGGCGTGGCGCGCCCCCGGCCGGATATCGTGCCGCATCTCGTCGAGGTAAGCGACCTCAGTTTCCCAAGCGGGCACGCCATGCTTTCGGCAGTGACCTACCTGACGCTCGGCGCGCTCCTCTCGCGGGCGCAGCAGTATCGCTCGACGCGGATATTCCTCATCGCGGCGGCGATCTTCCTCACCTTCATCGTGGGGCTAAGCCGTGTCTATCTCGGTGTGCATTTCCCTACCGATGTTCTCGGTGGCTGGTGCGCCGGCGCCACCTGGGCGCTGGGCTGCTGGATGATCGCGCGGCGTTTCATTTCTCCCTCGGCGGGCTGAGCGGCGCTTAAATCAGGCACTTGGACCGGGCGCGGAGGCGCCACGCCCCGACCCGGGCGGCTATGGTCGGCCATCTTAACCATAATCTCTCCTATCTGTTTCCTGTTTTGTTCTCTTGTTGACTCGTGAACGAAATTAGAACAAAATAAAAACATAACAGGACAGGAGATGACAATGACCGACATGCTTCGCGACATTGCAGCATTCGCTTCCATCGCCACCTTCGTGGYAAGCCTCTCGATGTTCATGATGGCTATGTGATTTTCCGCTCCCGGCATCCGGATTTCCGTTGAGGAAGAGACTCTCGGCTGGACTCTCGTCGCGCCGCGCCGGAAAATCACCTGATTCATTTGGTGGTGTGGACGCGGAATATGGCTGATCAGACGGAAACCAAGTCGGGAGCGGACATGCCGGGAGCGTCCCCGCAATTCGTGCATTTACGCGTTCATTCCGCCTATTCGCTCCTCGAGGGCGCGCTGCCGCTCAAGAAGATTTTGTCGAAAGCTGGCGCCGACAACCAGCCGGCGATCGCGATCACCGATACGAACAACCTCTTCGTGGCGCTGGAATTTGCCCAGAAGGCGATCGGCGAGGGGATACAGCCGATCATCGGCTGTCAGCTTTCGATCGATATGGAAGACCAGACGGAAGAACGGCGCGGCAGTCACCATCAGCTTGCCAAGTTGCCTTCGATCGTCGTTCTCGCAGCCAATGCCGTCGGCTATGAACGGCTCGTCGATCTTATCAGCCGAGCCTATCTCGGCGGCGAGGGGCACCAGGCAGTGCATGTCCGCCGTTCCTGGCTGGAGGAGGGCGGCACGGAAGGATTGCTCGCGCTGACCGGGGCCGGCGGCGGCCCGGTCGATATCGCCCTGAAGGAGGGCAATACGGCGCAGGCCGAGGCGCGCCTCCTGAAACTCAAGGAAGTCTTCGGCGACAGGCTCTATGTGGAACTGCAGCGCCACGGCTCCTACGACCGCCGCCATGAGCAGAAGGTGATCGCGCTTGCCTACGATCACGACCTGCCGCTGGTGGCCACCAACGAAGCCTTTTTTCCTTCCAAGGACGATTACGACGCCCATGACGCGCTGATGGCCGTCGCCCATAACGCCATCGTTTCGGACGACAGCCGGTTCCGGCTGACTCCAGATCATTATCTGAAGAGCCGGGCGGAGATGGAGGAGCTTTTCGCCGATCTGCCGGAGGCGCTGGAAAACACAGTCGAGATCGCGCGGCGCTGTTCCTTCATCCTCAAAACGCGCAATCCGATCCTGCCGCGCTTCACCGGCGCGACCGAAGATGCGGAAGAGGCCGAGCGGGCGGAAGCGGCGGAGCTTCGCCGCCAGTCGATCGAGGGGTTGGAGCATCGTATTGCCACGCTCGGTTTGACGGCGGGCTATACCGAACAGGATTATCGAGAGCGGCTGGACTTCGAGCTCAGCGTTATCGAGAAGATGAAATTTCCGGGATACTTCCTGATCGTTGCTGACTTCATCAAATGGGCCAAGCAGCAGAATATCCCGGTCGGTCCGGGCCGCGGCTCGGGTGCGGGCTCGCTGGTTGCCTATGCCCTGACGATCACCGACGTCGATCCGCTGCGCTTCTCGCTGCTCTTCGAACGCTTCCTAAATCCGGATCGCGTCTCGATGCCCGACTTCGATATCGACTTCTGCCAGGATCGCCGCGAAGAGGTGATCCGCTACGTGCAGCAAAAATACGGCCGCGAGCAGGTGGCGCAGATCATCACCTTCGGTTCGCTGCAGGCCCGCGCGGCGCTGCGCGATGTCGGTCGCGTGCTCGAAATGCCCTATGGCCAGGTGGACCGCATCTGCAAGCTGGTGCCGAACAACCCGGCCAATCCGACGCCGCTTTCGAAGGCCATCGAGGAAGAGCCGAAGCTGCAGGAAGAGGCGGAAAAGGAACCGGTGGTCGCCAGGCTGCTCGATATCGCCCAGAAGATCGAAGGGCTCTACCGCCACGCCTCCACGCATGCCGCCGGTATCGTTATCGGTGATCGGCCGCTTTCGAAGCTCGTGCCGATGTATCGGGATCCGCGCTCGGATATGCCGGTCACCCAGTTCAACATGAAATGGGTGGAGCAGGCAGGCCTCGTCAAATTCGACTTCCTCGGCTTGAAGACCCTGACCGTACTGAAGACGGCAGTGGATTTCTGCGCCAAGCGCGGCATCGAGGTGGATCTTTCCAAGATACCGCTCGACGATCCAAAAACTTACGAGATGTTGTCGCGCGGTGAGACGGTCGGCGTGTTCCAGGTTGAAAGCGTCGGCATGCGCAAGGCGCTGATCGGCATGCGCCCGGACTGCATCGAGGACATTATCGCACTTGTGGCGCTTTATCGCCCCGGTCCGATGGAGAACATACCGACCTACAACGCCCGCAAGCACGGCGAGGAGGAAATAGAGTCGGTTCATCCTTCCATCGACTACCTCCTGAAGGAAACACAGGGCGTCATCGTCTATCAGGAGCAGGTGATGCAGATCGCCCAGGTCCTGTCCGGCTACTCGCTTGGCGAAGCCGATCTTCTGCGCCGCGCCATGGGCAAGAAGATCAAGGAGGAGATGGACAAGCAGAGCGAGCGCTTCGTGGAGGGCGCCGTCAAGAATGGCGTCTCTAAGCCGCAGGCGAAAAACATTTTCGAACTGCTCGCCAAGTTTGCGAACTACGGATTCAACAAGTCCCACGCAGCGGCTTACGCGATCGTCTCCTACCAGACCGCCTATATGAAGGCGCATTATCCGGTCGAATTCCTCGCCGCGTCGATGACCTACGATATGGCGAACAGCGAAAAGCTGAACGACTTCCGGCAGGATGCCGCTCGCCTCGGCATCTCGGTGATCCCGCCGTCTGTGCAGACCTCATTCCGCCGTTTCGAAACGGGCGAGAGCCGGATCTATTACGCATTGGCGGCGATCAAGGGCGTCGGTGAGTCGGCCGCCGATCACATCGTCGAAGTGAGGGGGAATCGCCCATTCGCGAGCCTTGAGGATTTCTGTCTGCGGATAGATCCGAAGCAGGTCAACCGGCGGGTTCTGGAAAGCCTCATTTCCGCAGGGGCCTTCGATTGTTTCGGCAAGGACAGGGCCGAACTGATCGGCGGTCTCGACCGCATTATCGGCTATGCCCAGCGCGCCCAGGAAGAGAAGGTGAGCGGCCAGTCGGATTTCTTCGGCTCGTCTGCCGCCGCCGGTCCTGAAAAGCTGATCCTGCCCCCGTTCATGCCATGGATGCCGTCGGAAATGCTGATGCGCGAGTATCAGGTCCTCGGCTTCTATCTTTCAGCCCATCCGCTGGATTCCTACGCGGAAGTGCTTGCCAAGATGAGGGTTCAGAATTTCGCGGATTTCTCGGCAGCGGTGAAGCAGGGGGCGACCGTGGGCCGTCTTGCCGGAACCGTTACCGGGCGCCAGGAACGCAAGACCCGCACCGGCAACAAGATGGGCATCGTGACGTTTTCCGACGCATCCGGCCAGTTCGAGGCGGTGCTGTTTTCCGAAGCGCTTGCGCAATATCGCGATCTCCTGGAGCCGGGCAAGTCGCTGGTCATCACCGTGCAGGCGGATGAACGGCCGGAAGGCATCGGGCTTCGGATCCAGACGGCGCAATCGCTGGAAGAGCAATCGGTCCGTATGCAGAAGGCGCTTCGCGTCTATGTCCGGGATTCCGGGCCTCTCAAGACGGTTGCGCGGCATCTGAATGCGAAGGGTGACGGGCTGGTCTCCTTCGTGGTCATCAAGGATGACGGGCGCCGCGAGATCGAAGTGGAGCTGACCGAGAAATATCGTATCTCACCCGAGATCGCGGCGGCGTTGAGGGCTGCCCCTGGCGTTCTGGATGTGGAGCTGGTTTAGGAAATACGAGGCCCGACAAGCGGTTGGCCAAATTTCGTGAATCTTTTTGAGAACTGCCGGTGCTTGGCCGCTTCCCTCAGCCTTTCCATTTTCCGCTTTGTTTGACGGGTTTCGGATCGGCCGCCGCCGGCGTCGACGCAGGCTGGGTTATCGTGATGAAATCCGTCCCCTTGCCGGTCTCGGGGCTGTAGCCGTCGTCGGTGATCGTCAGCGAGGTTCCGTCGCTCAAAAGCGCGTCGATCCGCTCGCGCACGTCTTCAGGGATATCGATCCGATCGAGCGCGCCGGCCGCCGCATCCGGATCATACGGATTGGCTTCGATGGTGATGCCGAGCCGTTTCATGGTCCGTGGCGCCATGCTGTTGGCCAAGGTAACCGTCCGCCATTCGGCGCTTTCCGCGTCGCGATCCACTTTGTCGGCGATGAGGAAATGCGTTCCGAGTGCGCGTTCCGGCTGCCGGATGCCGATCGGTGCCTCGAAGAGCGGCTTGAAATTCTGCCGCACCATGAGCTGTCCCGAGGGCGGCTCCGCCTTGCCTGCGGATCGATAGAGGGCTGTCAGGAACGCCGGCGACAACAGCGGCCCCTTCTGCGGCAGTTCCTTCCAGCGCTTGAAACCTGCGATGGCGGAGCGCGTCTTCGGTCCGGCAACGCCGTCCGGCGTGCCGGCATCGAAGCCGAGCTCCGTCAGCAGCGCCTGCGCGTCGCGCAGGATTTCCCGTTCGCCGCGGCGATGAATGAGAATCCGCAGCGGAGCGGTGTCTTCCTCCTTGGCTTCGGTCTGCTTTGCCTGCCTGCCAGGAGAGGACGGCATGACGTGCATCGCGACCTCTACCGGCCTGGACGGATCGTCGATCCTCGACGGCCGCAATTCGAGATCGGAAACAAGCGCGCCATCCGGCAGGGGCTTGCGCGGCGCAAAGAGCGCCGGATGATCGATGCGGGCCGGCGTAACCGGGGCATCGGAAACGATGACATGCACGCCGCGCCGGGTCATCTTGTAAAGCGATTTGGCGAACATGCCCGGCATGCGGATGCAGCCATGCGAGGCAGGGTAGGAGGGAACCGAGTCGGACTCGTGCAATGCGATGCCGGACCAGGTCAGCCTCTGCATGAAGGGCATCGGGGCGTTCGAATAGATGTTCGACTCGTGATACTTGCGCTTCTCGAGAATGGAGAAGATGCCGCCGGGCGTCTCATGTCCGCTCTTTCCGGTGGAGACACGTGAGGTCGCCACGACCATGTCCCCGTCATAGACGGTCATCGATTGTTTGTTCTTGGAAATGATGATCTGCAGCGTGCGGGCGCCTTCCGCCCACGCCGCATGTGGCAGCATGGCCGCCGAAAGGAGGCCTATCCCGAAGGCGATTTGACGCAACATGTCCCACACCCAGATCAAAACTTTTGCGTGTATATTAGCTGATCTGGTTAAAGGAATGTTTTCCGACAAGTGATCAAAATCGGCGGGCGGTGAGGTTTCCTATCACATTTCATTGATCGCGCCGATGCCTGCCGAACGTGTATCCGGTTTCCACGGCCGCTTTTCCGAATTTGTCGCGCAACCTGTCCATGGCGGCTTCCGCAGCGGCGCGGCGTCCTGCCTGCCGGTCCACGAGATCCGGAGGGTCGGCGCGGACGGGATCGCCGAGATCGGTGACGCCGATGCCGATCAGCCGGAATTTCGTGCCGTCGGTCTCTCGTTCGAGAAGGGTGAGCCCGGTGCGAAATATCCGGTCTGCGAGCTGGGTAGGGTCTTCGAGGCGGCGGTTGCGCGTGCGAGTCTTGAAGTCGGCGCTCTTGAGCTTCAGCACGACCGTCTGTCCGGCGATAGAGTGCTTCTTCAGCCGGGTCGAGACCTTTTCCGAAAGACCGCGCAAGATGGGCACCAGGTCATCATAGCGGGAGATGTCATCGAAGAAGGTCGTCTCGGCCGAAACGCTCTTCGCGGCCTCGTTGGGATGCACGTCGCGATCGTCGATCCCGCGGGAGAGGCGGAAGAGGCGCTGGCCCATAGAGCCGTAGCGGCGCATGAGATCGCTCTCTTCCATGGTTTGCAACTGCCCGATGGTGCGGATGCCGTCCGCCTCGAGCGTCGCATTAAAGGCGCGGCCGACCCCCCAAATGGTGGTGACGGGGCGCGGTGCAAGAAATTCGAGCGCCTCGGCCTTGCCTATTACGGAGAAACCGCGCGGTTTCATGAGGTCGGAAGCGACTTTCGCCAGGAACTTGCAGTAGGAGAGCCCCGCCGAAATGGTGATTCCCAATTCGCTTTCCACGCGCCTTGCGAATTTCGCGAGGATGCGCGCCGGCGGATCGTGGTGAAAACGCTCGGTACCGGAAAGATCCAGAAAGGCCTCATCGATCGAAAGCGGCTGCACGAGCGGGGTCAGGTCCTGCATCATCGCGCGCACCTCGCGCCCGACTTTCACGTATTTCTCCATGTTGGGCCGGATGACGACGGCATCGGGGCACAGTTCCAGCGCCTTGAACATGGGCATGGCCGATCGCACGCCGTTGATACGGGCGATATAGCATGCGGTGGAGACAACCCCTCGTTTTCCGCCGCCGATAATCACCGGTTTGTCGGCAAGTGTGGGATCGTCGCGTTTTTCGATCGTCGCATAGAAGGCGTCGCAATCGATATGGGCGAGGCTGAGCTCGTAGAGTTCGCGATGGTAGACGAGGCGAGGGCTGCCGCATGTGCGGCAGCGGCGCGTCTCCGCCTTCTGCTCGGCAAGGCAGTCACGACAGAAGCCGGGTGTCTTGTCGGGCGCGCTCGTCATGTGGGGAACAAAGATTGAACGGCTGGTACGTTACGCCTAAAGCCGGCGAGTCTCAAGGGCGGCGGCGGCCATGTGTTGGGGATATTTCATTGCCGATGAGCAGGCCGAAACCGGCGTCGCCGCAGTCTCAATACTCTCCCGAATCAAGGCCCGGACGAGAATAATGCCGCCAGGCGGCCGCGACTGCCTCGGGCTTGGTGTCCGTTGCTTCGCAGAACGAAAGCAGCGTCGGCTCGTGGCTCATTACGAAGTCGATCAAGCCGCTGAGAAAACCGGGATCGTTCACCGCGTTGCGCAATTGCGTCGCCTGCAGGCCGGAAAGCGCAAGGAAGCGCCCGAGCATCTCAGGTTCGCCGGCGAGCCAGCCAAGTATCGCTGCCGCAGTTGCCTCCGCGTCGGAAGCATTGCTTCGGGTGTTTCCGGGAGCGCTTCGCATTGCCTTGATCGAATTACCTCTTTTTCAACCAAATGGCGTTAACCTGTCCGCGACAGGACATATGGAATCGGCCTTTCGCGACCATATATGCTGAATGCAGGCGTGCAAGGCTGGATTTAAGGAACGGATCGCCATGCCCAAACGGGTCATGATTGTCGAGGACAACGAGCTGAACATGAAGCTCTTCCGCGATCTGATCGAAGCGTCGGGATATGACACGATCCAGACCCGCAACGGCATGGAAGCGCTCGACCTTGCGCGCAAGCATCGTCCGGACCTGATCCTCATGGATATCCAGCTCCCCGAGGTCTCGGGCCTGGAAGTGACCAAGTGGCTCAAGGAAGACGACGAGCTTCACCTCATTCCGGTGATCGCGGTAACCGCCTTCGCCATGAAGGGCGACGAGGAGCGCATTCGGCAGGGGGGCTGCGAGGCCTATGTCTCCAAACCGATTTCGGTGCCGAAATTCATAGATACCATCAAAACCTATCTGGGCGACGCGTGAGATCGGGGGCGTAGAGCATGACGGCGCGAATATTGGTGGTCGACGATGTTCCCGCGAACGTGAAGCTTCTGGAAGCCCGGCTTCTGGCTGAATATTTCGATGTGCTGACCGCGGCCGATGGCCAGAAGGCGCTGGATATCTGCGAAAATACCCATGTCGATCTCGTCCTGCTCGATATCATGATGCCCGGCATCAGCGGCTTCGAGGTCTGCGAGCGGCTGAAGAACAATGCCCGCACCGCCCATATCCCGGTCGTGATGGTGACGGCGCTGGACCAGCCTTCGGATCGTGTTCGAGGGCTGAAGGCAGGCGCCGACGACTTCCTGACCAAGCCGGTCAACGATCTCCAGCTCGTCTCCCGCGTGAAGAGCCTGGTGCGCCTCAAGACGCTCAGCGATGAGCTGCGTGTTCGCGCCGAGACGGCGCAGAACATGGGCATGGAGGAGATGCTGAAGGCGGGCGACGGGCGGGACGAACCCGGCCAGGTATTGCTGGTGGATGGCCGCGCCAGCTCCCAGGAACGCATCATCAAGGCGCTGAAGCCCGTGGCGAACGTCATGGCCATGTCCGACCCCCAGGCCGCATTGTTTGAGGCTGCGGAGAACCCGGTCGATCTGGTCATCGTCAACGCCAATTTCGAGGATTACGATCCGCTGCGGCTTTGCTCCCAGCTCCGCTCCCTGGAGCGCACGCGCTTCATTCCCGTCCTGCTGGTTACCGATCTCGGCGCCGAGGATATGATTGCCCGCGCGCTCGATCTCGGCGTCAACGACTATATCGTCCGGCCGGTGGATCCGAACGAGCTTGTGGCACGCACAGTCACGCAGATCAGGCGCAAGCGCTACAACGATCGCCTGCGCCAAAGCGTGCGTCAGACCATAGAACTCGCCGTCACGGATGGGCTGACGGGCCTGAACAACCGCCGTTATCTCGATAATCATCTGAAGGTCGTGTTCAACCGGGCGGTAGTACGGGCGAGGCCGCTTTCGGTGTGCATTACCGATATAGACCGTTTCAAGCACGTCAACGACACTTTCGGCCACGATGCCGGCGACGAGGTGTTGAAGGAATTCGCTTCACGGCTCCGTTCGACCGTACGCGGCGCCGATCTCGCCTGCCGCTACGGCGGCGAGGAATTCGTCGTCGTGATGCCGGATACCGACGCTGCTGCTGCGGCGATCATTGCGGAGCGCCTGCGCCATATGATCGAGAGCGAGCCCTTCGTTCTGCGCAGCTCCGGCGTGGTGCTGAACATTACCGCTTCCGTCGGTGTGGCATGCAACACATCGGGCGCCGATACGCCTGAATGGCTTCTGAAACAGGCCGATCGCGCGCTCTATGAGGCCAAGACCAGCGGTCGCAATAGGGTCGTTGCCGCCGCTGCCTGATTTCGGCACGCCTGTGGATAAGGCATG
The DNA here is from genome assembly GCF_001854865.1 of Rhizobium sp. LCM 4573. GTDB lineage: Bacteria > Pseudomonadota > Alphaproteobacteria > Rhizobiales > Rhizobiaceae > Neorhizobium. The sequence goes on from NZ_MDDW01000028.1 coordinate 231,192, forward strand.
TTGCGGTGCGATCGCGCGAATTTGGTAACGATTGCGTTCATGAATAAAATCGAGAAGTTTATTCAGGTTGTTGCTTGAGACTTAACGGCTTGCTGATATCTTCGAAAATTCATCAAAGCGTGTAAAGTCAATAAAAGTTTTACCTGTGATATATTTCGGGTAATGAACCGCTTCTATCGGGAAGGGGAGGTGGTGTGAATATTTTTTCTGTATCTTCTTTTGAATTAAAATCGGAATGGAAAATTTTATCGTAGTAAAACTGCTGTGTCGCCAAAGCTACTTAGGTCTTCCGGCAAAGCAAGATAGAGATCTGGCTAGTCATTAGCCCCAATTTTAACCAACTCTGGAGGCAAATCGCCCTCCGCATTAAGAATGTGTTGATTTTCTTCCATTTCTGAGCAATTTTGGCCGCAACGCAAAAATGGGTACCCGAATAGGGTCATCTATACCCCATGATGCTCAGGTCCGCCGCATCTCCTGGGTCGTGGGGTCGGTCGACTGGCAGGCATAATAAAAACGGTTCCTCGTGCCGTGATTGCATGCCGGTCGACCCCCAATCAAAGCGCCGCTTCTTCAGGGAGCGGCGCTTTTTCTTTTGGGGCATTCGGAAGGCTATCACCGTGACGGCAAAAGAAAGGGCGCCCGGCCTATGCGGCCTGCGCCCATTGTATGCCGAAGATCAATGATTACTTGATCTTGGTTTCCTTGAACTCGACGTGCTTCTTGACGATCGGGTCGTACTTGGTCTTCGTCATCTTGTCCGTCATCGTACGGCTGTTCTTCGTCGTGACGTAGAAGAAACCTGTATCGGCCGTCGACAGCAGCTTGATCTTGATTGTCGTAGCTTTCGCCATGGTCGTTCTGCCTTTGAGAAAAATGAAGCCGCGGACAGCCGGATGGTGTCCACGGCAAAATCTGGCGCGAAATTACAAATCGCGCCCGAAAAGTCAACTCCGTTTTGGTCTTAAAAACGCGCGACCAACGGAAACAAGCACATAGAAGCCGAAGAAAGCTGCCAACGTCCAGGCAAATCCGTCCTTTCCGGTGACATCGATCGCCGCTCCGATCGCCTGCGGACCGGCGACCGTGCCCACCGCATAGCAGAAGATGAAGGCTGCGTTCGCGGCCACCAGGTCCGGGCCGGTGAGTCTCGATCCGAGATGGGCGAGCCCGACCGTATAGAGCCCGGAGACGCAGCCGCCCCAGAAGAACAGAACCACGGCCATCAAAAGCCAGTTCTCGATCAGGAAGGGCAGGGCGAGCGAACCGACGAGCCCCAGCACCGCCATGGCGGTCAGAAGCGGGCGGCGGTCGCGCAGCCGGTCGGAGTACATGCCGAGCGGGATCTGAAAGGCCATGTTCCCGACGCCCATGACGGTCAGCAGCAGGGCTGCGTGCGATTCGCTGAGCGCGGAGCGCAGGGCATAAATCGGAAAGAGGGAAAGACCGCCCGCGGAAACGGCTCCGAACGCGAAGACAGCGGCGGTCGCCGTTGGAACCAGGAATATGTAGTGCAGGAAATGCCGTTCGGGTTTCGTATCCAGCACCGGGCTTTCGTGCCTGGCGATGAAGATCGGGATGATGGCGAGCAGAATGACGCCGGCCCCCACGAGGAAGGGAAGGATGCCCTCGCTGCCGAGAAGCGAGAAGAGGAGCGGGCCGACCGCAAAGCCGATGGCGAGCACGGTGGCGTAAATGCCGAGCACCAGGCCTCTGCGTCGCGGCGGCGCCGCGTCGTTGATCCAGAATTCAGACAGGATGAAAAGGGTCGTCGTGGCACCATGGAATGCGAAACGCAACGGAAACCACATCCAGAAGGCTTCGGCATAGTAAAACCCGAGCGCGCTCAACGCCGCCAGAACAACGGCGAGCATCATGGTTTTGGCGACGCCGTGGTCATGCGCAAGCTTGGTCGTGATCGGCGCCGCCACCATTGACGCAATGCCTGCCATCGCCGCATTCAGGCCGATCAAGGTCGAAGGGATGCCGCGCTTTTCGAGAATGATGCTGAGAAGCGGCAAGCCCAGGCCGATCGCGATACCGACGGCGCTGATGGCCGAAATCGCGGCGATCAGCGAGGGCCAATGGATTTCCTCGACATGGCCGTTGGCATCGGTCGTCGGCTGGGACATTCAGTAATCCTTACAATCGGGTACGGACGAGTTGCCCATGTCGCGCGGAATAGAAGGGCACCGGGCCGCCAAACGATGGCGAGGGATCTGCTGCCATCAATTCCTTCACCTCGCTCAGCACCTTGCGCGTGATCAGCGGCATGTTCAGGCTGGAAAGATCGGCCATGTCAAGCCAGCGCAGATCCACCAACTCGCTGGAATCCCCCAGATTGGAAAGATCGAGAGACATTTCGTCCAGAAAGCCGAGAAAGAAGCGGGTATCGAAGCGCCGCACGCTTCCGGGTGGCGTGATCGCGCGGGCGACGTAGCGAAGCATCGAAAGGTCGGCCGCCAGCGCATCGATGATCGCCGCACCCGTCTCCTCGCAAAGCTCGCGGATTGCCGCAAGCGCCAGAGCCCTTGCGCCTTTGACGCCCATGCCGCTGCGGCTGCCGACCAGCAGCTTTTCGATGACCAGCGGATGCAGGTCGCTGCGATAGGGCAGGGCGTGGTCGCGCGGGTCGCGCCGCCCGCCGGGAAAGACATAGAGATCCGGCATGAAGACATGACCACTGCCCCGCCGTCCCACAAGAACTTTCGGCGTGTTGGATGAGCGGTCGACCAGGAGAATCGATGCCGCGTCACGCGGACGGACCCCGGCAACGTGCGTGCTTTTTTCCCGCGTCGCTGCGAAAGCCGTGGTTTCCTCCGGTGAAATCTTCATGCAATAGGTCCGCCGCGGCCGGGATCGGCGCTGTCGTCCTCACCGCCGAAGCCGTGCATCCGAAGCGCCCATTGCAGGCCGATCACGCCGCCCTTGATCGGCTGGATGGTGGCGAGCGCGGTAAGCAGGGAAAGCGGCGCCCATATGGCAAGGTGGAGCCACATGGAGAGAGGGAATATGAGGTCCGTCATCATGTAGCCGCCGAGCAGTACGTGGCCGACGACGAAAATGACAAGATAGGGCGGCAGGTCGTCCGCCTGCTGGTGGTGAAGCGCCTCGCCGCAGACGGCACAACGGTCCACAGGCTTCAAGAAGGCGCGGAAAAGCTTGCCAGTCCCGCAATTCGGACAGGTGTTCAGCAGGCCACGCTTGATCGAGCGTCCGAGGGGCCGGTCGCCTGCCTGCGTTCCGCCATAGCGTATCGGCTGCTGGCGTTGTCCCTCCATTCCTATCTCCCGCGGCCGCGGCGTGGCGGCCGCGTGCCGGGTTGCGACGGCCGGCCCCTGGAGCGGTCGCGCCTGCCGGACTTGTGGAACGAGCGTGTCGCTGTCGGCATCTTGCGGCCTTCGCTCAGCATCTCGAAACGCAGCGCGCCGGCAAGCGGCACGGCTTCCGCCAGCCTGACGTCGACGCTGTCTCCGAGCTGGTAGCCCAGACCGGTTTTTTCGCCGGATAGGGCCTGATGGGCTTCGTCATAAATGAAATAATCCTGTCCGAGCGTGGAGATGGGCACGAAGCCATCCGCACCATAGACCGGCAATGTGACAAAAAGGCCGGCCTTTGTGACACCCGATACGCGGCCCTCGAATTCTTCTCCGATCCGTTCGGAAAGGTGATGGGCGATCAGCCGGTTGATGGTGTCCCGCTCGGCGGCCATGGCCCTGCGCTCGAAGGTGGAGATTTCCGCGGCTATGTCGTCGAGTGCGGCTTCCTCGTCCGGCGTTATGCCGCCTTCGCCGAGACCGAGCGAACCGACGAGCGCGCGGTGCACGATCAGGTCGGCATAGCGGCGAATCGGCGAAGTGARGTGCGCATACTTCATCAGGTTGAGGCCGAAGTGCCCAATATTCTCCGGGCTGTAGATCGCCTGGCTCTGGGAGCGCAGCACCATTTCATTGACCATGGTCTGGTGGGGCGTATCGAGCGCCTTGGCGAGGATGCCGTTGAAGGAATTGGCGCGCAGCTGCCCGCCCTTGGCCATCGGAATGCCGATGGTGGCGAGGAATTCCCGTAGCGTTTCCTGTTTGGAAAGCGCCGGCGCGTCATGCACGCGGTAGACCAGCGGCTGGCGCTTCTTCTCCAGTGTTTCGGCGGCGGCGACATTCGCCTGGATCATCATCTCTTCGATGAGCTTGTGGGCGTCCAGCCGGTCCGGAATGTGGACCCGGTCGACCGTGCCGTCCGGCTTCAGGATGATCTTGCGCTCCGGCATGTCGAGCTCGAGCGGCTGGCGTCGGTCGCGACCACGCTTGAGGACGGAATAGGCGTGCCACAGCGGCTTCAGGATCGGTTCGAGCAGGGGCGCCGCCTTGTCATCCGGCTTGCCGTCGATCGCTGCCTGCGCCTGTTGATAGGAAAGCTTGGCCGCACTCTTCATCATCACGCGATGGAAGGTGTGGCCTGCCTTGCGTCCTTCCTTCGAGAAGACCATGCGGACGGCGAGCGCGGGACGATCCTCGCCTTCGCGCAGCGAGCAGAGGTCGTTCGATATGCGCTCCGGCAGCATCGGCACGACGCGATCGGGGAAATAGACGGAATTGCCGCGTTTCAAAGCCTCGCGGTCGAGCGGTGAGCCTGGCCGGATATACCAAGAGACATCCGCGATGGCGACCGTGACGATCACACCGTCCGGATTGTCGGGCGAGGGATCGAGTTCCGCATAGACCGCATCGTCATGATCCTTGGCATCGGCCGGATCGATGGTGATGAGCGGCACATCGCGCCAGTCCTCGCGCTTGGACATGCTGGCCGGCTTGGCGGATTCGGCCTCGTCGAGCACGGCTTTCGGGAAGACGTGCGGAATACCGTGGGCGTAGATCGCGATCATCGAGATCGCCTTTTCCGAGGCGACCGAGCCGATGACGGAAAGAACCCGTGCGCGCTGCAGGCCGTAGCGGCTGGAGCGGACGGTTTCCGCCTCGACGAGATCGCCGTCCTTGGCTTCGCCCAATCCATCTGCCTCGATCACCATCTCCTCGCCGCGGCGATCGATGGGAAGCAACCGGATTTCATGTTCGAGCTTGCGCACGACGCCGAGGGAGGCGCCTCGCCGCCTGTCGATGATCTTGATGACGCGTGCTGTATAGGCGGGGCCGGTCCGGTCCTTGTTGACGAAGATCTTGGCCAGGATACGGTCGTTGAGGCCGGCGGCCGGCGTCTTGCCTTTGCCCCGGTTCTCCGAGGATTGGCGGATGAGGACTGCCGGTGCCGCACCCTGGTCTTCCGGCCATTCCGCCGGTCGCCCGATCAGTTCGCCATCCTTGTCGCGGGTGGTGATGTCGAGCACGGTGACCGGGGGCAGGGCGCCTGGACGAGCAAGTGATTTGCGGCTTTTGGTGAGAAGCCCTTCATCCTCAAGCGTGCGCAGGAGGTCTTTCAGCTCCACGCGGGCTTCACCCTTCAGACCGAAAGCCTTGGCGATTTCGCGCTTGGAAGCCCGATCCGGATTGWCGGCGATGAATTCGAGGAGGATCTCGCGCGGTGGAACGGCGCCATGGATGATGACAGGCTTTTCTGCGGAAGGAGCCTTCTTTCCGCGTCTGTCTGCCTGTCTTGTTCTCTCGCGCGGTTCTCTCACGTTCCCGTCTTCTTTGCCTTGGCCGTGGTTTTCTTCGCTGCGGTCTTGGGCCTGGCCGCGGCTTTCTTGGTATCGCTACCAGCCTTCGCTGCCGCCTTCTTCGGCTTGGCCTTGCCGGAGGAGGCCTTGCCGCCCTTTTCGACGATCAGGGCGAGTGCCTGTTCCATGGTCACGGATTGCGGGTCCATGCCCTTAGGGAGCGTCGCATTCAACTTGCCCCAGTTGACATAGGGGCCGTATCGCCCGTCTCGAACGGTGATGGTACCTCCGTCCGGATGATCGCCCAACTCCTTGAGCGCGGCCGGCGTTCCGCGTGTGCGGCCACCCGGGCCCTTGCTCTGCTTTTCGGCGAGGACGGTCACGGCACGGTTGAGGCCGATGGAAAAGACGTCCTCTATGCTTTCGAGATTGGCATAGGTGCCGTCATGCAGCAGGAAGGGGCCATACCGGCCGAGCCCGGCGGAGATCATCTTGCCCGATTCAGGGTGCTTGCCCACGTCGCGCGGCAGGTTGATGAGCGCGAGCGCCTTTTCGTGATCGATATCCTCCGGTTTCCAGCCCTTGGGCAGCGACGAACGCTTGGCATCCTTGCCTTCGCCGCGCTGGATGTAGGGTCCGAAGCGGCCGGAACGGAGCGTGAGCTGCTCCCCGGTATGCGGATCGGCGCCGAGCGCCTTCGGTTCGTTGAGCCCGTTTGCTTCAGCTTCCGCGCCGCCTTCCGAAGAAAGCTGGYGGGTGTAGTTGCATTCCGGATAGTTGGAGCATCCGACGAATGCGCCGTATTTGCCGAGCTTGAGGGACAGGTTGCCGGTGCCGCAAACCTGGCAGATGCGCGGGTCGCTGCCGTCCTCGCGCTTCGGGAAAACCAGCGGCGCGAGCGCTTCGTTGAGCGCGTCGAGCACGTTGGTGACGCGCAGTTCCTTGGTGTCCTCGATCTGAGCGAAGAAATCCTGCCAGAACTCGCGAAGCACCTGTTTCCAGTCGAGTTCGCCGGCGGAGATCTTGTCGAGCTTTTCCTCGAGGTCTGCCGTGAAATCGTATTCCACATACTTGGTGAAGAAGCTTTCGAGGAAGGCTGTGACCAGCCGCCCCTTCGCCTCCGGGATCAGCTTGCGCTTCTCCGTCGTCACGTATTCGCGGTCGCTGAGTGTCTTCAGCGTGGCGGCATAGGTGGAGGGGCGGCCAATGCCGAGCTCTTCCATCTTTTTGATCAGCGAGGCTTCCGAATAGCGCGGCGGAGGCTCGGTGAAATGCTGGCTCGCATCGACCTTCTGCTTGTCGAGCTTTTCGCGCGTGTTGATCTCGGGAAGGCGGCCATCCTCCTCGTCGTCTTCGCCCTTGTCGGCATCTTCGCGGCTGTCGACATAGGCTGCGAGGAAGCCATCGAAGCGAACGACGGAACCTACCGCACGCAAGCCGGCCTTCTGCCCGGCTTTATCGGCGAGGATTTCGACTGTCGTGCGCTCCATTTCGGCAGACGCCATCTGGCTCGCGATGCCGCGCTTCCAGATGAGTTCGTAGAGCCGTGCCTGGTCGGCGTCGAGATAGCGGCGCACCTTGTCCGGCGAGCGGTTGAAATCGGTCGGCCGGATTGCCTCGTGGGCTTCCTGGGCATTCTTCGCCTTGGTGGAATAGAAGCGTGCCTTTTCCGGCAGGTAGCGATCGCCGAACTGCTCGCCGATGGCGCGGCGGGCGCCGTCGATCGCCTCCGGCGCCATCTGCACGCCATCGGTACGCATATAGGTGATGAGACCAACCGTCTCGCCGCCGATATCCACGCCCTCATAAAGCTTCTGCGCCACTTGCATGGTGCGCGAGGCATTGAAGCCGAGATTGGAGGAGGCTGCCTGCTGTAGCGTCGAGGTGGTGAAGGGCGGGCCGGGATTGCGCTTGACGGGTTTGGCCTCGACCGATTCCACCGTATAGGCGGCACCCTCGAGCAGTGCCTTCAGACGATTGGCATCCTCGCCGTTCTTGATCGAACGGTTCTGCAGCCGCTTGCCGTCGGCCGAGACGAGGCGTGCTTCGAAATCATCGCCGCGGGGCGTGCGCAGGAGCACGGAAAGGTTCCAGTATTCCTCTGAAACGAACCGCTCGATTTCCGACTCGCGGTCGCAGACGAGCCTGAGCGCGACCGACTGCACCCGACCGGCGGAACGGGCTCCCGGCAGCTTGCGCCAGAGCACGGGCGACAGATTGAAGCCGACCAGATAATCCAGCGCGCGGCGGGCGAGATAGGCGTCCACCAGCGGCACGTCTATGTTGCGCGGATTGGCCATCGCATCCAGCACCGCCTTCTTGGTGATGGCGTTGAAGACGACGCGCTTCACCGGCTTGTCGCCGAGAACCCGCCGCTTCTTCAAAAGATCCAGCACGTGCCAGGAAATGGCTTCGCCCTCGCGATCCGGGTCGGTAGCGAGAAAGAGGCCGTCCGAGCCTTTCACAGCATCGGCGATATCCTTGATGCGCTTTTGCGAGGCGCCATCAACCTCCCAGGACATTTCGAAGTCCTGGTCGGGAAGCACCGAACCGTCCTTGGCGGGAAGATCGCGCACATGGCCGAAGGATGCGAGAACCTTGTAGCCCGGGCCGAGGTACTTGTTGATCGTTTTGGCCTTGGCGGGAGATTCTACTACGACAACATTCATCTTGCTTCTCTGCAATAAAGAGGCCTCGCCCGGAATGCTTGTGCACCGAGCAAAAATCTGACCTCCCGACATGGAGGGCGTTTTCGTCGCGGTCAAGGGGGCCCGCAAATTATAAGATGCAACGATATACATCCTATTGGTGTATTTTTTGATGATTGCAATCTAAAATAAATGGAATATTCTCGTTATGACGTTCACTCGTGTGGTAACGAGTTCGGCCGCACAATGTCCGAGAGGAGCGAGGCATGATTCCCGACGCGAATAAAAAGGACTATCGCCAGGAGAAGACGCGGGAAATTAAGGAAGAGAGAGGCGGAAGTAAGGAGCCGGCGCGGGAAAATATCATCTATATCCGCGATATGCTGAAACAGCTCCGGAATCTCGCAGAGGGAGAAGATATGCTGTGCTATCTCATCGAGATGGCATATGTCGAGGCTGGAGATCTGCAGGCGGGCCGGCGTCTYCATTCAGGATGAGCCGCAATTCACTCCGGGAAGGGGCGTCTGGCATCCAACTGATATCAGGACTTCAGGAGCGTCGTGCGAATTTTATCGAGGGCTTCGTCCTGATCGGCTCCATAGGGAAGTACGCCCTTCAAGCGGCCGTCCGCCCCGACGAGGAAAAGCGAAAGTGTGTGATCCATGCTGTAGCCGCCGCTTCCGTCCGGCACTTTCTCCGCGTGTACCCGCCAGCCATCGACCACTTTGCGCATTTCCTCTGGCTCGCCGGTAAAGCCGGTGATGCGATCGGTGAAAGCGGTCACATAGCCATTCACTACCTCCTGGTTGTCGCGCTCGGGGTCGATGGTGAAGAAATAGCCCTTGAGTTCCTTTCCTTCGTCGCCAAGCCGTTCGAAGAGCCCCGCCATTTCATAGAGCGTGGTGGGGCACGCGACCGGGCAATGGGTATAGCCGAAATAGACGAGAGAAGGTTGGCCCTTGAAAAGGCCCTGGTCCGCTGGACGGCCAAGATGATCGGTCAGATGAAACTCCGCGCTGAAGTGCCCCGTCCGCGGTTCGCTCGCATAAATCCACATCATGAGCGCCGAAAGCGCGAAAACGACAGTCGCGGCGGCGATCGTGGCGGCGGCTGCAAGTCGGTTGGCGAACATCGTTTTTCCTCGCTGAATTGACCGCCGTCAACTAAGCGAGTGATCGGAAGTCGCTCAATGCGGCAATTCAACCCATCGCCAGCGAGACCATCCCGCCGGGGTGGCGGTGCAGCCGTCCCGCAAGGTCCAATTCCAGCAGAACCAGATAGACCGAAGCCGCCGGAAGGCCGGTATGCCGAATGATATCGTCGATTTCGACGGGAGTCGGGCCGAGCGCGGCGGCGATGGTGGCGCGGGCATCATCGTCGGGTGGCGGCAACATGTCGCTCCCGTCTTCGCTGTCAGGTTCCTCCGCCGAGGGAGCGGAAAAGAAATCCAATTGCGCAAGCGGCGCTAGCGCCTCCAGCACATCCGCCGAGTTTGTGGTGACGGTCGCGCCTTGCTTCAGGAGATTGTTCGTGCCTTCGCACCGCGGATCGAGCGGTGATCCCGGCACGGCGAAGACGAGGCGGCCGAAATCGCCTGCAAGGCGCGCCGTGATCAGCGAGCCGGAACGTTCCGCCGCTTCCACTACCACGACCCCGAGTGAAATGCCCGCGATCAGCCGGTTCCGCCTTGGAAAATCGCGGGCGCGAGGCTCCCAGCCGAAGGGCATCTCGCTGACGGCGAGGCCTGCGCCTGACGTGATCTCTTGGAGAAGAGGAACGTTTTCCGGCGGGTAGGGCTGGTCGAGCCCGCCGGCAAGAACCGCGATGGTGCCGGTTTCCAGACTGGCGCGATGGGCGGCCGTGTCGATGCCACGGGCGAGCCCCGACGTCACCGTGTAGCCCGCGCGGCCTGCGTCCCGCGCGATCATCGCTGCGAACTTCGAGCCGCTGATCGAGGCATTGCGGGAACCGACGATGCCGACCGAAGGCCTTGTCGCGACGCCTAGATCGCCTTTCGCGGCGATCAGCGGCGGCGCCCCTTCGATTTGACGCAGCGCAGGCGGATAATCCGGCTCTCCGATGCCGATGAAGCGCGCACCGTGCCGGGTAGCCCTCTCCAGCTCGCGCTCGGCCTCCTCGACCGTTGCGATGCGGATCGCGCGCGATGCGCCGCCGCGTGCGGACAGTTCCGGCAGCATGGAAAGGGCGTTCTCCGCCGAGCCGCAGTGATTGATGAGTTCCCTGAACGTGACCGGGCCAACATTGTCGGAGCGGATCAGCCTGAGCCAGGCGATCCTTTGCCTATCCGTCAGCGCAATTCCCGCCCGCCTCGCGCCGCCGTCCGGCATTGCCTATCCTTTTTGGCCGATCTTGCTTTCTGTGCCGGCGATCAGCCGCTTGATGTTGGCTTCGTGTTTCCACCAGGAGATTACGGTCATGACTGCCATGACGAGCGCAACCTTATGGTCGCCTACAAACCACAATACAACCGGAATGACAAGCGTCGCAACCAAGGCGGATAGCGACGAATACTTGCTGATCTTGGCAACCGCCAGCCACACGGCGGCGAAGATGAGGACCATCAGCGGCGCCACGCCGAGAAGCATGCCGATATAGGTAGCGACACCCTTTCCGCCCTTGAAACCGAGCCAGACTGGGAAGAGATGGCCGAGGAAGGCGGCGAAGCCCGCAAGCAATCCGCCCTCGGGGCCCCAGATGTAGACGCCGATGAGCGCCGCGGCGGTCGCCTTCAAAGCATCGAGCAGCAAAGTCGCCGCGGCGAGCTTCCTGTTACCGGTTCGAAGCACGTTGGTGGCGCCGATATTGCCCGAACCGATCGAGCGAATATCGCCGAGGCCTGCCATGCGGGTGAGGATCAGGCCGAAAGGGATGGAGCCCAGCAGATAGCCCAGCACGAGCGCCGCAAGTGCGATGGGCAGAGTGATCTGCCAGTTGAAAAGCTCACTCACGCGTTTTCCCTCTTAAACCGAGTAGACGCACCTGCCGGCCACGTATGTCGCCACCGCGCGGCCTGAAAAACGAGCATCCTCGAAGGGTGTGTTCTTCGAGCGCGACAGAAGCATATCCTTCGAAACGATCCAAGGCTCGTCCAGGTCGATCAGCGTAATATCCGCCCTCGCGCCGGGTTTCAGCGTGCCGGCGTCAAGCCCGAATATCTGTGCGGGACGCGTCGACATGGCGTCGATCAGCCTCATGAGCGGCACCTGTCCGCTGTGATGCAGGCGAAGGGCTGCCGCCAGCATGGTCTCAAGTCCGATCGCGCCGTCGGCGGCGTCAGCGAAGGGGAGCCGCTTGGTATCGACGTCCTGGGGATCGTGCGAGGAGACGATGATGTCGATCGTGCCGTCGGCAAGCGCATCGACCATGGCAACGCGGTCGTCTTCCGTGCGGAGCGGCGGCGAGAGCTTGAAGAAGGTGCGGTATTCGCCGATGTCGTTCTCGTTGAGCGACAGGTGGTTGATGGAGATCCCGCAGGTGACGTTGGCACCACGCGAACGGGCGACGCGCATGGCGTCCGCCGATTCCGGCACGGAGATCTTCGCTGCGTGATATTTGCCGCGCGTCAGCCCCGCGATGCGCAGGTCTCTCTCCAGCGGGATGATCTCGGCTTCCTTCGGCACACCGGACAAGCCGAGCCAGCTCGCGAACAAGCCTTCGTTCATCACCCCGTTGCCGAGGTATTTTTCGCGCAGTTCCAGCGAGATGACGGTGTCGAATTCGCGCGCATAGGTCATCGCGCGGCGCAGGATCAGCGTATCGGAAAGGCCGCTTCGTCCATTGGTGAAGGCGACTGCGCCCGCTTCTTGCAGGAGGCCGATCTCGGTCATCTCCTCGCCGGCAAGCCCCTTAGTGAGCGCCGCCGCGGGGTGGACGTTGACGATCGCCTTGTGGCGCGCGGTGTTCTGCACGAACTCCACCAGCGCGATATCGTCGAGCACGGGATCGGTATCCGGCATCATGATGAAGGAGGTGACGCCGCCGGCCGCCGCCGCGCGGCTTGCCGATTCGATCGTTTCGCGATGCTCGGCGCCCGGTTCTCCGACATAGACGCGCGCATCGACAAGGCCGGGAACGGCGACGAGGCCCTTGCAGTCCTTGACTGTCGCTCCTTCCGGGACGCCTTGGTTCTGCGCGTCCTTGCCGGCTGCGAGAATGCGCCCGTCGGCTCCGATGACGATCGTGCCGGCCTCGTCGAGATTGCGGGAAGGGTCGATGATCCGAAGGTTCTTGAGAACGGTAGGGCCGGTCATGCGCGTTCTCCCTGATTGTGAGAGAGGAGCAGGGTTTCCATGACCGCCATGCGCACCGCAACCCCCATTTCCACCTGTTCGGCAATCACGCTCTGCGGTCCGTCCGCAACGTCAGAGGCGATCTCGACCCCCCGGTTCATAGGGCCGGGATGCATGACCAGGGCATCGTCCTTCGCGGCCTTCAACTTTTCGGCGTCGAGGCCGTAGAAATGGAAATACTCGCGCACCGAAGGCACGAAGGCACCCGACATGCGCTCCCGTTGCAGGCGCAGCATCATCACCACGTCGGCGTCCCTCAGGCCTTCTTCCATGGAATGGAAGACTTCGACGCCCATTTGGGCGATGCCGGAGGGCAGAAGCGTCGCGGGCGCCACGACGCGCACCCGCGCGCCCATGGCGTTGAGAAGCAGGATGTTGGAGCGCGCGACGCGCGAATGCAGCACGTCGCCGCAGATCGCCACGATGATGCGCGAGAGCTTGCCCTTGGCGCGGCGGATCGTCAGAGCGTCGAGCAGCGCCTGGGTCGGATGCTCGTGCTGGCCGTCGCCGGCGTTCACCACCGAACAGGTGACCTTCTGGGCGAGCAGGGCGGCCGCGCCGGCCGAAGAGTGACGCAGAACCAGCACGTCCGGCCGCATGGCGTTCAGCGTCATCGCCGTGTCGATCAGCGTCTCGCCCTTCTTCACCGAGGAATTGCCGACCGACATGTTCATCACATCGGCACCGAGGCGTTTTCCGGCGAGTTCGAAGGAGGATTGGGTACGAGTGGAAGCTTCGAAGAACAGATTGATCTGCGTGAGGCCCCGGAGGGTAGAGGTTTTCTTCTCGCGCTGGCGACTGATCTTTACCGCTTCGTCGGCTTTATCGAGAAGGAAGGTGATATCCTGTTCGGTGAGACCCTTGATGCCGAGAAGATGGCGGTGAGGGAAGAAGACCATGGACACGTCTCCGCTTGCGTTCGGCGGTCTATAAGGTCTCGCGAAAAGGGGGGCAAGCGAATGCAYGGGAAATTTCCCGCATCCCGCTGCAATTTCCAAAGAAACCCGCTAGAACCCGTTCATGAACCAGATATCGCGCGCCGAAGAAAAATTTGCCGAACTGAACCAGCCCCATCCCTGGTCCGGTATCAATGCCTATCGTTCCGATCCGCTCGTGGTGGACCTGACCTCCGGATTGCACCGCACGCTTCGTGAGGAATACGATGCGCTCGGCCGTTACGTCACCTCGCCGGAGGCGCAGGAACTGGCGCGCATGGCGAACGAGAATCCGCCGAAGCTGAAGACGCACGGGCCACGCGGCGAACGTCTCGATCAGGTGGAATTTCATCCCGCTTGGCATGCACTGATGCGCCGGTCCATGCAGACCGGATTGCATTCCTCGATCTGGGAAAACATCCCGGAAGCCAAGGGCCATGAGCACAAGGCGCGCGCCATGCGCTTCTACCTGACGGCGCAGCTCGAATGCGGGCATCTCTGCCCGCTCACCATGACAAGCGCCTCGATCGCCGCGCTCATGGCGTCGCCGCGGGTGCAGAAGGAATGGGCGCCGAAGATACTCTCGCGCAAATATGATTCGTCTAATCGGCCCGCGCTGCAGAAGAGCGCGATCACACTCGGCATGGGCATGACGGAAAAGCAGGGCGGAACGGACGTGCGGGCCAATCGCTCTACCGCGGAGCGGGTGAGCGATGGCGTCTATCGGCTTTCCGGCCACAAGTGGTTCATGTCGGCTCCGATGAGCGACGGCTTCGTCATGCTGGCGAAAACGGGGGAGGGCGTCGGCTGCTTCCTCGTGCCGCGCCTTCTGGAGGACGGATCGGCGAACGGCCTGCAGTTCCAGCGCCTGAAGGACAAGCTCGGCAATCGCTCCAACGCATCGACCGAAGTGGAGTTCACCGCCGCGTTCGGCTATCTCCTCGGGCAGCCGGGCGGTGGTATCCGCACCATTCTCGACATGGTCACGCTGACGCGGCTCGATTGCGCGCTCGCATCGGCCGGCATCATGCGCGCCTCGCTTGCGGAAGCCGTGCATCATTGCCGCGGCCGCAGCGTCTTCGGCAAGATGCTGATCGATCAGCCGCTGATGACCCGCGTGCTTGCCGACATGGCGCTCGACGTTGCCGCGGCGACGGCTCTGGCCTTCCGGCTGGCGGATGCGTTCGACCGCGCGGCCGGCAATCCGGCCGATGCCGCCTTCGCGCGCGTCATGACGCCGGTCATCAAATATTGGAACTGCAAGATCGCGCCCTCGCTGATCTACGAGGCGATGGAATGCCTCGGCGGCAATGGCTACATCGAAGAGCGCCCGATCGCGCGGCACTACCGCGAGGCCCCGGTCAACGCAATCTGGGAAGGCTCGGGCAATGTGATGGCGCTCGATGTGCTGCGCGTGCTTTCTCGCGGCAAGGATCTCTTCGATACGGTGCTGCAGGGCTTCGAGCGGGATCTCGGCGCCTCCGGCAAGAAGACGGTGGAAGTGCTGCGGGCGGCGATGGCGCTTTGCGAAAGCGACGAGGGCGCGGCCCGCCTGCTCGTCGAACAGCTCGCTCTGGCCGCCGCCGCCTGCGAACTCGTGCGGCTCGGCGCCGGCAAGATCGCCGACGCCTTCCTGGAAACGCGGCTTGCCGGGGGGTGGCGTTCGACCTATGGAATGCTCGATTCGCGTTTCGACGCCGGCTATATCGTGGACCTGCTATACCCGCCCGCGAGCTGACGCATTCCTTCCAATCCTGTGCATGTTTTCCGAAACCGCTTGCCGCTCGCCGCGCCGCACACTATGCGCCTGGAAACACCGGAAGTTGGAACATGCTGCAAATCCAGGAACTCACGGCGCCGCCGGCACCGGAAAAGCGGGTGAAAAACCGCGCGGGCACCGAACAGGCAATTCTCGCCGCGGCCCGCAATCTTCTCGCGGAACAGGGATTTCAGGGCTTCGGGATCAACGCCATCGCCAGGCGCGCCGGCTGCGACAAGCAGCTCATCTATCGATATTACGGCGGTCTGGACGGGCTGATCGAGGCGATCGGTGAGGATCTCGGCTCCTGGGTCAGGGACCGTATTCCCGAAGACACCGGCGGCATGTTCGTGCTGACCTATGGCGATCTGATGGAAAAGCTGGCGCTCTATTTCATGGATGCGCTCCGTGACGATCYACTCGTTTGCAAGACCATCGCCTGGGAAGTTTCCAAGGATACCCCCCAGGTCCGCAAGCTGTCGGAGGCCCGCGCCAAGGCGCTCGCCAAATGGCTCGATCGCATGCGTGGATCGCTCGCTCCGCCGAAGGGCGTGGATGCACCGACGGTGAATGCGCTGCTTTTCGCTTCCATCCAGCATCTGGTGATCTCGGCGTCGGCCACCGGCCAGTTTGCCGGCCTTCCGTTGCGCAGCGAGAAGGACTGGGAGAAGGTCGCCGCCTCGGTCCGCCGCCTGGTGCGCGCTGTCTACGGCTGAGTTGCACCCGCTTCATTCTCTTATCCACAGGCTGGCCGCGCCCGTTAACCATAGGCGTGACTTTGCGTTGCGCCGGTAGCCTCGGCGGCTAGTGTGTCGTTAACTTATCGTTAACCGCGATCTTCCATCGGGCACCGGTTATGGGAACGACACTCCAGAACGGAGCATTGCTGGGCATCATGACGATGTTCTTCGCGGTGCTGGCGCTCAACATCGCGGTGCCCGCAATGGTGCTGAGCATCATGGCTCTGGCCAGGTGGGTCGTGCTACTGGAATTCGATCTGGCTCAACCGAAGGGGGTGACCACATGAAGTGGTTCCTGATCCTGTGGGCGGGTCCCGTCCTGCTGCTGACGAGCTGGTATGGCCTATCCTACTACGACATGAGCTTCGGCTTCTTCATGCTGACCAGGCAGACCCATGATCTTGTCTTCCAGATCTACGGTCAGGTGCTCGGCATTCCACCCGAAACCATCCCGCCGCTCGTTGCCCGCGCCATAGTCGTCGACAGCCTGATCGTCTTCGCGATCATCGCTTTCCGCAAGCGCAAGCAGATCGCCGCCTGGTGGCGGAGGCGTCAATCTACCCGGTCCGGATCTCGCGAGGCTCTGGCAAGCGAGGAGAGCCTATCGAGCGCTCCTTGAAGAATGAAGCTCGCGGCGGCCGAATCGATCCGCTCCGCGCGCTTTGCCCGCGATACGTCCATCTCCAGAAGTGCGCGTTCCGCGGCGACCGTGGAAAGCCGCTCGTCCCAGAAGACGAAGGGGAGGGCGGTCTTTTCGCTCATGGAGCGCACAAAGGCGCGGGTGGCCTGTACCCGCGGGCCGGCCGAGCCGTCCATGTTCATCGGCAGGCCGATGACGAAGCCGGCGATCCTTTCCTTTTCCGCAAAGGCGAGCAGCACGTCTGCATCCTTGGTGAATTTCACGCGCTTGATGACGGGACGGGGTGTCGCGAAGCGCCGCCCGAGATCCGAAACAGCAAGCCCGATCGTCTTGGTGCCGAGGTCAAGGCCGGCGATCGGCTGGTTCGGGGCGAGATGCCCTGCGAGTTCCTCGATGGTCAGCATTGCCATGGCATAGTATCCCGTCGCTGTCTCAGTTCTTTTTGCGGACGAATTCCGTCCTGAGCACGAGACCCTTGATCGTATCGTGGCGGCAATCGATTTCTTCAGGATTGTCGGTAAGGCGGATCGAGCGGATGACTGTGCCCTGTTTCAGGGTCTGACCGGTGCCCTTGACCTTGAGGTCCTTGATGAGCGTGACTGCGTCGCCGTTGGCCAGCACATTACCGGCTGCGTCGCGTACGGCATTCGCTTCCGCAGCTTTGGCGGCCATCTCGGAAGCGGGCAGCCATTCGCCCGTCACTTCGTCGTAGACGTATTCGTCATCATTGCCGGCCATGTTGATTTCCTTGGGTAAGAAAAGTGAAGTTTTTTCACGTATTCTGTTGAGAATGCGGCACTTCCGGTCGCTTAGCCCAGGCGATGATAGCTTGCAACCGCCTGGTTCCGGCCATTCCACCGCAGGGCCGCCGCATTGGCGGTGTAATTGAGCGAAACGGCGCTGTTATGTTGTCACCGCGTCGAACCGTCTTATACTCCCGCCCTCATATCCAAGGAGTTATCCATGAAGATCACCTGGCTCGGCCACGCTGCCTTTCGTATCGAGACGGCGAGGGCGAAAATCCTTATTGATCCGTTCTTTTCAGGCAATCCCGGTTTTTCCGGCCTTGACCGCAAGGAAGCGGCCGAGGGTATAACACATATCCTCCTCACCCACGGCCATGGCGATCATGTGGGCGATACCGTCGCGCTCGCCAAGGAAACCGGCGCGGTGGTCTTCGCCAACGCGGATCTCGCCGCCTGGCTTAGCACGAAGGGCGTCGAAAAGCTCGATATGGGCAATACCGGCGGCACGGTCGCCTTCGACGGCTTCACCGTTACCTTCACGCAGGCGCTGCATTCCTCCGCTCAAGTCACCGAGGACGGCGTCTCCCACTCGCTCGGCAGCGCCAATGGCCTGATGCTGCATATCGATGACGAGCCGTCGCTTCTGCATATGGGCGATACCGACATCTTCACCGACATGGGCCTCATCAACGAACTGCACCAACCCGACATCGGCCTCGTGCCGATCGGCGACCGCTTTACCATGGGCGGTGCCGTGGCGGCGCTTGCCTGCCAGCGCTTCTTCGATTTCAAGCACGCCATTCCCTGCCACTACGGCTCTTTCCCGATCATCGACCAGACGCCGGAAAAGTTCGTCAAGGGCATGGAGGGAACGCGCACACGGGTCGAAGCGCCCGCGCCCGGCGCCGCGCTCACCTTCTGATATTACCGCATCCCCCGTTGCGAAGGGCGGACATGGCCATTATAGCGGTAGGAAATTTCTTGCCCGGAGTTCATGCCATGTCCGTCGATCTCGCCACCGTCAAGCGCGTCGCCCATCTCGCCCGCATCGCGGTTTCCGAGGATGAGGCCAATCGCATGGTGGGCGAACTGAATGGTATCCTCGGCTTCGTCGAGCAGCTTTCCGAGGTTGACGTCACCGGTGTGGAACCGATGACATCCGTAACGCCCATGGCCATGCGCCGGCGCGACGATGCGGTGACCGACGGCGACAAGGCCGACGACGTGGTCGCCAATGCGCCGAACAGCGACCGGAACTTCTTCCTTGTGCCGAAAGTGGTCGAGTGAGCGCCTTCCAGGCCGCCGCTTGACCTTCCGCCACGTCCTCAAGCTCTTTCGAAGAACGATATCATGACCGAATTGACCAGCCTCACCATTGCCGAAGCCCGCGAAAAGCTGAAGGCCAAGGAATTTTCCGCCGTCGAGCTGACGGACGCCTATCTCAAGGCAATCGATGCGGCGAACGGAGCGCTGAACGCCTATATCGCGGTGACGCCTGAAAAGGCGCTGGAAATGGCCAAGGCTTCCGACGCACGGCTCGCATCCGGCAAGGCCGGCGCACTGGAAGGCATTCCGCTCGGCATCAAGGACCTCTTCGCCACGCGGGACATCCATACCCAGGCCTGCTCTCACATTCTGGATGGGTTCAAGCCGAAATACGAATCGACCGTTACCCAGAACCTCTGGGATGACGGCGCGGTGATGCTCGGCAAGCTCAACATGGACGAGTTCGCCATGGGCTCTTCCAACGAAACCTCCCACTACGGCGCCGTCATCAATCCGTGGCGGGCCAAGGGCTCCAACCAGCAGCTCGTGCCGGGCGGTTCCTCGGGCGGATCGGCCGCAGCCGTTGCCGCGCAGCTGTGCGCCGGTGCGACGGCCACCGATACCGGCGGCTCCATCCGCCAGCCGGCGGCCTTTACCGGTACGGTCGGCATCAAGCCGACCTATGGCCGCTGCTCGCGCTGGGGCACGGTCGCCTTCGCCTCGTCGCTCGATCAAGCCGGCCCGATCGCCCGTGACGTGCGTGACGCCGCGATCCTCCTGAAATCCATGGCGAGCGTCGACCCCAAGGACACCACCTCGGTCGATCTGCCGGTGCCGGATTACGAAGCGGCGCTCGGCCAGTCGGTCAAGGGCATGAAGATCGGCATTCCGAAAGAATACCGCGCCGAAGGCATGCCGGAAGAGATCGAAACACTCTGGCAACAGGGCATTGCCTTTCTCAGGGATGCCGGCGCGGAGATCGTCGATATCTCGCTGCCGCACACGAAATACGCTCTGCCGGCCTACTATATTGTAGCCCCGGCGGAAGCCTCCTCCAACCTTGCCCGCTATGATGGCGTTCGCTACGGCCTGCGCGTCGACGGCAAGGACATCATCGATATGTATGAGAAGACCCGCGCTGCCGGCTTCGGCACGGAGGTCAAGCGCCGCATCATGATCGGCACCTATGTCCTGTCGGCCGGTTATTATGATGCCTACTATCTGYAGGCGCAGAAGGTCCGCACGCTCATCAAGCGCGATTTTGAGCAGGTATTCGACGCTGGGATCGATGCCATCCTGACGCCGGCCACGCCGTCTTCGGCCTTCGGCGTCGCCGATGAGAACCTCGCTTCCGACCCGGTGAAGATGTACCTCAACGACATCTTCACCGTGACGGTGAACATGGCCGGCCTGCCGGGCATCGCGGTTCCCGCCGGCCTTGACCACAAGGGGCTCCCGCTCGGCCTGCAGCTCATCGGCAAGCCCTTCGATGAGGAGACGCTGTTCCGTACGGCTCACGTCATCGAACAGGCCGCCGGCAAGTTCACCCCTGCCAAGTGGTGGTAAAAGGGCTCACAATCAGGGAAATGACCATCGCCGATCACCATGTGGTCGGCGAAGTCGGCTTTGCGGCCTGGAAATCCAGCGGTGACGGAGAGGCGAGTTTCGAAAATCCTGACGTCATCGAAGCCATCCGAAGGGCTTTCTTCGACTATCCCGCAGCGGCCAAGGGTGATGTCGCTATTGCCGAGTTCGGGGGCAGAGTGGTCGGATGGGGCGCTCGTGAGGATGATCCTGACTATATTTCCGATATCTGGGTCGATCCCGCCTTTCAAGGGCGTGGAGTAGGCTCTGCGCTTGTTCGCCATTTCCTTGAGCGAGTTGCTATCGAGGGATTTTCTGTCGCGAAGATCCATACGCGCGCGAGCAATTCCAGCGCCATTCGCCTTTACGAACGCCGCGGGTTCAAGATTGTCTGGCGCGGCCGCGAATATTCGACGAGCATGGGCGTCGAGCTGGAAAAGGTGCATCTGGAGAAGCGGTTAAGCTAGAAGGTTGCTTCTGCTTCGAAATTCCACTCCGACGTGCTATGAGCGCGATCATCGATTTCGGAGATGATCGAGAACGCAAAAATGGTGGTAGTGAGATGCCTCTGACTTTCATGGAGTGGATCGCCTATCTCGGCCTGGCGCTTCCGTTCTGTGTCCTGGCCTGGTCCGCGGCCGCTTATGTTCTCGCTCTCAGAAGCAGGAACGTACACGAGCGCTATGAGCGCTTCTTCCAGATCACCGAGCATCTGGGAATGGAGGGCAATTCCACTGCCTCCAAAATGGCCGCGGCCTATGAATTGCGGAAATATCCGGAATACAGGGAGCTGATCTTTCGTCTTTGCGAGGATATTCAGGCTGATGACGCCGCGGAGGAACTGCTCCGCAAGGAGCTTGGAATGACGGCGGAATATCTGCGGAGGTAGTGCCGCGGAAATAGCGGCGCTCGTAAGAGCGCCGCCTTTCGCTTCATCTATTGTCCAGTTGCGATCTCACCAGCTGCAAGCCCCGTTCGGTGATGCGGTAGGGCTTGCCACCCGAGGATTTGATCGCCCGCTTCTGCTTGAGCTTGCGGAAGGTTGTCAGGTCGAGACCGTTGAAGGCCCAGCCTTCCCGGGTGAGGAGCTGGATCTTCTCGATCTTTCTGTTGTCGTCACGGGTAAGTTCGATCCTGCCGCCCTGAGCAAGCAGGTGAAGAATGCGCTGTTCGGCGCGGGAAATATCCATTGTTTCGATGTCCGGATAAGCTCTTCCGGCTTGCGGAAGGCATACAAAAACGTGGCCGGCGTCGGATGACGTCGGGGTTTACCGTTTTTGCCTGGGCCAGCTGGCAGGAAATCTGCGGGCTGGCCCTTTACCGGGTCTCAGCGAAAGAGAACATCAAAACTCCATGAGTACAGTCTGCAACTAAGGCATGAGTACAGGCCTGCAACTAAGGCGGTTTTCCACAATCGTCAAGCCGAGCCGGCCCGGAAGGCGGGAATTCGAGCTGGCAAAAGCCTGCACTCGATGGTGTAGTTGGAGGTGAGCAGGGGCGGTCATGATCAGCATTCGCAACGCGCGCGGGGATGAAGCGGAGATATTGGCGGCGATCGGGCTGAGGGCCTGGGAAAAGGCCATGTCCCCGATCGGCGGAATGGATGCGATGCGGGAAAATGCCCGCGCCGCCTTCCGGAATTTCACCCGTTCCTCCTGGCTCACCATCACCGTTGTCGAGCAGGGCGGTAGTCTCGCCGGCTGGGCGGCGCGCGAAGGCCTGGACGAGCTGATCAGCGATTTCTGGATCGATCCGGCATTCAAGGGGCAGGGGCTCGGCAGAACCCTCCTGCAGGAGGTCGAGCGCCAGATCGTGCAGCAGGGATTCGAGCTCGCCCGCGTCGCAACCCATGCCCGCAATGCCGAGGCGATCGGCTTTTTCCAGAAGAACGGCTATGCGGTGAACTGGCTTTCGGTCGCCTACTCTCCCAAGATCGACAATGATGTTCAGTCGGTCGGCCTTTTGAAGCAGCTCGTTGACGCAGAGGAAAATGTCTACGGGGCTGGTCTTTAGCGGCCCAAGCGTTTCGTCAGTCCGTCCGTGATGCGTTTGGCGAGTGCCTCGTAGTCGCCGTCGAAATGGTGCCCGCCATCGACCGGGATGATTTCGACGGGCGTGTCCTTGAGCGTGGGGCAGGCGTCGTCGTCATCGTCGGTGCCGTAGAAGCATTGCACGAGCGCCGGATTGATCTTGCGGATGTCGTTGGCAGGGTCGCCCGCCGAGCCATCGCCGGCGACGCCGAGCCAGCCGGACACGGAGACCTCGTAATCGACCTCGTGCGAAACGGCGAGCAGCGACATCTGCGCGATATGCTGCTTTTCCTTGTCGGTAAGAAGATTGTAGGTCGCGGGCAGGATATCCGCGCCGAAGGAGTAGCCGACGAGGAGAACGTGCTTCACATGCCACTGATGGCGGTAGGTATCGATGATCCGCGTCAGGTCATCGGCCACCTCCTGGGGCTTGCGCTCCGACCAGAAATAGCGAAGCGAATCCACGCCCACGGTCGGGATGCCGGAGGACTGAAGCGCGCCGCCGATCTCCTTGTCGATGTCGCGCCAGCCGCCGTCACCGGAATAGACCACCGCCATGGTATCGAATTTCGGCGTGGTTTCGAGAACCGTTAGCGGAAGCCCGAGCGGATTGTCGGTGTCCCCGGATGCCTCGACCCGATCGCTCAGCGTCTGCAAAAGCGCATCCGCGGGCGCGTCGTCGATATCCTGCACCTCGATATCCGGATGTGCGGCGGACAGGGTCGCGACATGGTCCCGCCCGTCTTGAGCGGCGGCCTTGGAAAACAGAACCGTGACGCCCGCCGGCAATTCCCCATCGGTCAGGCCATAGACCATCCTGTCGCCCCGCTGCTCTTTCGAGGCCGGAGTGCAGAGCTGCTTCGTCAGTGGAATGCCGGCAGCCGGATCGACCGCCACCGCTTCGCCGATCGTCGCCACCGGGCTCTGGGCGATCATCGCTAGCGCCAAGGCTCCGCCTTCGCCAATTCCGGCGATGATGGGCGGCCGATAGCTGCTATTGCCGGTGGCGCGCTGGATCTGCTGTGCAAGCGCCTCCACGTCCGAGATCATGTAGATGCAGTCGCCATCGTCCTTGCGCAATGCGGCGAGATAGGAGGGAAAATCGATACCGACCACGGCCGCGCCTTTATCGACGAGAGCCTTGGCCTCCTGCTCGTCGGTACTGCTCCAGCCCGCGGCATCGGATATCAGGAAGACGCTGGCATCGGCTTCGCCATCCGGGAGGAAGATGTGCTGTGAGGGGATCATGCCGGTATCGAATTTCGGCGGTTCCTGCGCGTGAAGACTCGTCGCGCCCATAAGGCTTACGATCATCATGATGTGGCGAAGTCTCATTTGCCGACAACTCCTCTGATGCCGCCGCCGATCAGCAGCGTGACATCCATCAGGGCCAGCAGGGCACCGCTGCCGCCGGAAACGGCAAAATAGCGGGGCTGCCAGCTCGGATGGAACTTCGATTTGAAGGCGCGCAAGCCCTTGAAGTTGTAGAACCGTTCCCCGTGCTCATAAACAGTGCTGCCGATGCGGTCCCAGACGGGTGCGATCTCCCGCTTCGACATGCCCGAGAGCGGCGCCATGCCGAGATTGAAGGTCTCATAGCCGGCGTCGCGCATATGCTGCATGATGCTGACGAAGAGGAAATCCATCGCGCCGCGCGGCGCTTCGGGCAGGAAGCGCATCAGGTCCACGGTGGCCTCCTTTTTCGTCTCCRTAACCATTAATGTCGCGAAGGCGATGATGCGTTCTTCCTGACGCAGCACGGCGACCGGCTGCGAGAGGATGTAGTCGTCGCGGAAGGCGCCCAGCGAGAACGTCTTTTCGCGTGTATTATGGTGCGAGAGCCAGGCATCGGAAACCGCCCGCAGTTCCGGCAAAATCGCCGGCACATCCGGAATCTCGATCACGGAAAATACAAGGCCGTCTCTCGCGCCACGGCTGATGGACTGACGCAGGCTGGCGAGCTTTCCGCCCTTGAGTTCGAAACGCGTGAGATCGACGATGGCGAGTTCGCCGAGCTTGAACGCCCGCAAACCGGCATCGGCACAATAGGAGAGCATGGCAGGCGAGATCTGGTAGAAGGCGGCGCGCCCGCCGGCACCGCGCGCCGTTTCGACGAACTGCCAGACCAATTCCCCCATCTCTTCCTCGAGTCCGATCGGATCGGCAAACGCAATCCACGAGCGGCCCTGGATGCCATACATGATGAAGGTGTTGCCGCTTTCCGAAAACATCAGGCGCTTGTCGCCCATGCGGACGAGATTGGCATCGGCGACGTCCTGTTGCCGGACGATGTCGGTGGCCCGTGAAAGTTCGTCCGCGATCGGGGTATCCGGCCGGTAGGCCACTGGGCGCAACAGACTGAAGATGGCGACAGCCGTGGATGCGACCACGATGCCGAGGGTGGCGCGCAGGCTTCGCGGCGCGTCTTCCATGAACTCGAACTGCCACCAGAGATCATGGCTGTATTGCGTATCGCGGTAGACGAACAGGAGGATCGCCACGGCGCCGACGGCAATCACCGCCGTGGCCGCCAACCAGGAAGGGCTCAGCGCCTGCCGGATCAGGGAGGCATGCCGCGTGAAGAGCTTGCCGTTCAACAGCATGGCGCCGATGAAGAGTGCAAGCAGCAGCGCCTCGAAAACCGCAACGGCCTTGAGGAGCGAAAGCACCAGCGCGGCCGCTGCGCCGACGACCGAGACCCACCAGGCGCCGTCGAGACGCTGGGCGATGCCCCTCGACGAGATGACGAGCACCAGTCCCAGCAGGCTGGCGAGGAAGTGGGCGCCCTCGACGATCGGCAGGGGCAGGAGGTCGGAGAGGAAATCCAGGTTCGTGTCGGGTGTCGGAGTCACGCCGGAAAAGATCAGCATGGCGCCGAGGATCAGGCAGAGCGTCGAGAGCAGAGGCGGCGCCAGACGGACGCCGATCTGTCCCATGCCCGCCACCACCGGATGGGAGGCGAGCTGCCGGACTTCCGAAACGAGAACCAGCCCGATCGCCAGGATCAGCGGCAGGACGTGATAGACGAGGCGATAGAGGACCAGGCTTCCGAGCAGGACGTCGATGCTGATGGTGTTGCCTAGGCCAGCGATGATGACCGTCTCGAAAACCCCGAGTCCCGCCGGAACGTGGCTGAGCACGCCGAGACCGACGGCTGCGGCATAGATCGCGAAGAAGGTTGGCCAGCCGACATGCGTTTCCGGCAGCAGGACATAGAGCACGGAGGCCGATGCCGCGATGTCGAAGGCGGAAACCAGGAACTGCCGAGACGAGGTGCGGGTATCGGGCAGGCGAAGGCTGAGGCGACCGAGTTTGACGGCGCGGCCGTCGCGGCCGAAAACGAGCAGCAAGGCGAGCAGCGCCACCACGGCCAACGCGCCGGCGCGTAGCCAATCTGCATCGATCGTCAGGATCGAGGCGAGGCGCGGAGCGACGACCAGCGTGGAAAGGCTCGCAACCGCAAGCAGGCCGAGCCCGAAGGACAGCGTGACGAAAGCAATGACCCGGCTGATATCGCCCGGCGAGAGCCCCAGCCGCGAATAGGCCCGCAGGCGGATCGCACCGCCGCTCAGCGCGCCGAAACCGGCCGTGTTGCCGATGGCATAGGCGCTGAAGCCGGTCATTGCGACGGTCGCGAGCGGCAGCTTCTTGCCGATATAGTCCAGCGCGTTGATGTCGTAGCAGATGAGCGCGGCGAAGCTGAGCGCGGTAAACAGGATCGCCAGCCCGATCGATGTCCAGCTCGTGTCCGAGAGCGCGGCGACAACGTCGTCATAGCGCACTTCTTCCGTCAGCCGGTAGATAGCGACGGCCATGAGGACGAAGATCGCTATGACGGCGGCCGATGTCAGGTAAACGCGAAAGCGCAGGAAGAATGCCGCAAGCGGCGATCTGTGAGGAAATTCGTCCGGGGAGGGGGCGGTATCCATCGATTCCATTGGCGATGCCGGGGAGTGATCTTGCGTGGACATTCTGTGACTGACGGATCTGTTCGCTGTTGAATTGAACCGGCTGGTTCATGCCGCCGCAATAATGGCAATTTTGAGTAGATTTGGTGGGGGCTCGAAGGTTGCGCGGCGGCGCTGAAGCTTGYGCCACGCATTCATTTGTTCTACCTCAACAGCAAACACGCCGCATCACATGAAGAGCACCAGATGACTATTGTCGACGTCCGCACGCCCGATCCCAAACGCCTGATTCCCGGCGCCACCGGCGACTGGGAAGTCATCATCGGCATGGAGGTGCATGCGCAGGTCCTCTCCAATTCCAAACTGTTTTCCGGAGCTTCGACCGAGTTCGGCAAGGCTCCGAACGCCAATGTCTCGCTCGTCGACGCAGCCATGCCCGGCATGCTGCCCGTCATCAACGAGGAATGC
Source organism: Rhizobium sp. LCM 4573 (assembly GCF_001854865.1). GTDB lineage: Bacteria > Pseudomonadota > Alphaproteobacteria > Rhizobiales > Rhizobiaceae > Neorhizobium. The sequence goes on from NZ_MDDW01000028.1 coordinate 257,837, forward strand.
GTGAAGCAGGCCGTGCGCACCGGTCTCGGCCTGAAGGCGCAGATCAACAAGCGCTCGGTCTTCGACCGCAAGAACTATTTCTATCCGGACCTGCCGCAGGGATACCAGATATCCCAGTACAAGGACCCGATTGTGGGCGAGGGCAAGCTCACCATCTCGCTCGGTCCCGACCGTCAAGGCCAGTTCGAGGATATCGAGATCGGCATCGAACGCCTGCATCTGGAACAGGATGCCGGCAAGTCGATGCACGACCAGCATCCGACCATGTCCTTCGTCGATCTCAACCGTTCCGGYGTTGCGCTGATGGAAATCGTCTCGAAGCCGGACATGCGCTCGGCGGACGAGGCGAAGGCCTATATGAGCAAGCTGCGTTCGATCGTACGCTATCTCGGCACCTGCGACGGCAACATGGACGAGGGCTCCATGCGCGCCGACGTCAACGTTTCCGTGCGCCGCCCGGGCGAACCCTTCGGTACGCGATGCGAGATCAAGAATGTCAACTCGATCCGCTTCATCGGCCAGGCCGTCGAGTTCGAGGCGCGCCGCCAGATCGCTATTCTGGAGGATGGCGGCACGATCGATCAGGAGACCCGCCTGTTCGACCCGAACAAGGGCGAGACGCGCTCCATGCGCTCCAAGGAAGAGGCGCATGACTACCGCTATTTCCCCGATCCGGACCTGTTGCCGCTCGAGTTCGACGACGCCTTTGTCGAAGAGCTGAAGAAGGACCTGCCTGAACTGCCGGATGAAAAGAAGGAGCGCCTCGTTCGCGATCTCGGTCTTTCGGTCTACGATGCCTCGGTGCTGGTCTCCGAAAAGGCGATCGCAGACTATTTCGAGGCCGTAGCGGCCGGGCGCGACGGCAAGACCGCTGCTAACTGGGTCATCAACGACCTGCTGGGCGCCTTGAACAAATCCGGAAAAGGCATTGAAGAGACTCCGGTTTCGCCGGCTCAGCTCGGCGGAATCATCGATCTCATCAAGGCGGAGACCATCTCGGGCAAGATCGCCAAGGATCTGTTCGAGATCGTCTGGAACGAAGGCGGCGACCCGGCCGAAATCGTCGAGACGCGCGGCATGAAGCAGGTGACCGACACGGGCGCCATCGAGAAGGCCGTGGATGAGATCATCGCCGCCAACCCGGATCAGGTCGCGAAGGTGAAGGCAAAGCCGACGCTTGCCGGCTGGTTCGTCGGTCAGGTGATGAAGGCGACCGGTGGCAAGGCCAATCCGCAGGCCGTCCAGGCGCTCGTCAAGGCGAAACTGGGCATCGAGGAATAACCCGCATCGATTGTCGGTGCGGCAGGGAGAAAGCCTTGGTCTATTTCATTCGCACCGCCGGTGGAGAGGACGCGGAGAAAATCCGCGCCCTTCTGGCGGAAACCTTTCATGCGGCCTACGATCCGTTTTACGGAGCGCCGCAGGTCCAGCGGATGATCGACGGCTGGCACTCGGCGAGCGCCATCCGCGCCCGAATTCTCAAGAGGGACGGAGAGTTTCTGGTTGCCGATAATGGCAAGGAAATCGGCGGCATGGGATATGCGGCCATGTATCCCAAGATGGCGAAGACGGCGATGCTGCACCAGCTCTATGTGAAGCCGTCCTGTCAGAATGAAGGCATAGGGCGGGATATCTTCGCTGAACTCGAGACCTGCTTTCCGGGCGCTGAAATCATGCGGGTCGAGGTGGCGCTTCAAAATACCCGCGCGCAATCGTTTTACGAACGGCTCGGATTTACCGAAGTCGACCGCATGGAAGAATGGGGTGCGCCGAATTCCGGCCTGCCGGCGATCATCATGGAAAAAAGGCTGGCGGGGCTCTGAATGGCTGATCTCCTGATCCGCAGGGCGCGGGACACCGATCTGCCCGCCCTGATCGCGATCTTTGCCGCCGACACCGTCGGCGGACACGGCGACACCACCGACTCAGAGGCGTTCGAAGACTATCTCCGCGCATTCCATGTCATCGACGCCTCGCAAAACGAACAGCTCTTCGTGGCCGAACTGGCCGGCGAGGTCGTTGGCACTTTCCAGATCCTTTTCAATCGCACGCTGACGGGCAGGGGATCGCTCTCCATGACCATCGAAGCGGTGCAGACGCGCGAGGATATGCGTGGAAGAGGGATCGGAGCGCAGATGATTCGCCATGTGATCGAAGAGGCGAAGCGCCGCGATTGCCGCCTGGTGCAGCTTTCCTCCAATATGGCCCGTGTGGATGCTCACCGTTTCTACGAGCGGCTGGGTTTCGCCAAGAGCCATTTCAGCTTCAAGATGAAACTCAAATAGGCGCCGCGGCATCGGAAACACTGGACATCCGGCACGTCAGGTAGCATAAGCGGGTTACGTGGCGATCTCGAAATTTCGCTGTCATCATGCCCAAGTCGATGGAAAAGACATGAAAAATCTCCTGCTGCAGATTTTCACTTGGTGGAACGGACAGACACTCGGAACCCGCTTCTTCACCTGGCGTAATGGCAAGAGGGTTGGCGAAGACGAGCTCGGCAATGTCTATTACGAAGGGCCTATGACCTCTTGGGGCAAGCCGAAGCGCTGGGTCGTCTACAAGGGCTACGCGGAAGCTTCCGCCATCCCGCCCGGCTGGCACGGCTGGATGCATTACCGCACCGATGTTCCGCCTTCGGCGGAGGCTTACAAGCCGCGCGAGTGGCAGAAGCCGCACCGCGAAAATGCTACGGGCACGCCCTTCGCCTATCACCCGAAGGGCTCGCTTGCCGCGACCGGCGAGCGTGCTCGCGTTACCGGAGACTACGACGCCTGGACGCCCGGCAATTAAGCCTAGGTCCACCTGTTTTGGCCACAATCACAATCTAGGCCGCATTGGCAGGAATTGTCGAAACGGGAAACATGATGAGATCTATGAAGGTTTCTGCACGCAAACTGACCGGAGCCGTATTCGCGATCGTGGCTTCGGCTCTAGCGGCGGGAAGCGCTTCGGCGGAACGCATCAACAATCCCGTGGCGGTTTTCGCGGGCATCGACAAGATCACCGGTCGCATCACCACTTTCGATGTCTATATCGATGAGACGGTGCAGTACGGCGCTCTGCAGGTGACGCCGAAGGTCTGCTACTCGCGCGATGAATCCGAGGCTCAGAAGATCGATTCCTTCGTGGAAGTGGACGAGATCACTCTCGATCGCAAGATCCGCCGCATCTTCACCGGCTGGATGTTCGCCGACAGCCCCGGCCTGAACGCCGTGGAGCATCCGATCTATGACGTATGGCTGACCGGCTGCAAGCCGCAGTCCGACGTGCCGGCGCCGGCACCGACCAATTAATCCTGGAATTGCAGGTGCGGCGGATCTACCGCTGCCTTCAGCAGCTTGAGATACTCTTCCTTGGGAATGTCGATCGCGCCGAAGGTTTTCAGGTGCTCGGTGGTGAATTGCGTATCCAGCAAGGTGAAGCCCCTTGCCCTCAACAGTTCCACCAGATGCACGAGACAGACCTTGGAGGCATTGGTGCGCCTGGAGAACATGCTCTCGCCGAAGAAGGCGGAGCCGAGCGACACTCCGTAAAGACCGCCGGCCAGGTTTTCGCCCTCCCAGGCTTCAACGCTGTGGGCATGACCCATGCGATGCAGTTCTGAATAAAGCTTGCGGATCGTGGAGTTGATCCAGGTGCTCGGGCGGTCCTCCGCCGGTTCCGCGCAGGCGGCGATGACCTGGTCGAAGGCCGTATCGACGCGTATGTCGAAAGGTTTCTTTCGGATCGCCTTTGCCAGGCTCTTGGAGATGTGGAAGGCATCGAGCGGCAGGATGCCGCGTACTTCCGGTTCGACCCAGAAGATCTCCGGGTCGTCGGCTGATTCAGCCATCGGAAAGAGGCCGATGGAATAGGCGCGCAACAGGACTTCCGGGGTAATCGCCGGATAATATCTGCCGCGTCGCCCTCCCATGGCTCTCCTCGGTGCGCGTCTTCAGTGCGCCTTGTTCTCGGCCAGATAATTCTCAAGCCAATGGATATCGTAATCGCCGTTGGCGATATCCTGGTTCGAAACCAGGTCCTGGAAGAGCGGCAGCGTCGTCTTGACGCCATCCACGACGAACTCGTCGAGCACGCGGCGCAGCCGCATCATGCATTCGACGCGCGTGCGGCCATGGACGATCAGCTTGCCGATCAGGCTGTCATAATAAGGCGGAATACGGTAGCCCGCATAGACTCCCGAATCGACGCGCACGCCAAGTCCGCCCGGAGCGTGGAAATGCGTGATCGTGCCGGGGGAGGGCACGAAGGTCCGCGCGTCTTCCGCGTTGATGCGGCATTCGATGGCATGGCCCTGGAAGCTTATATCTTCCTGCTTCACCGAAAGCCCGCCGCCGGAAGCGACGCGGATCTGCTCATGCACCAGGTCGATGCCGGTAATGGCTTCGGTAATCGGGTGCTCCACTTGCAGACGGGTGTTCATCTCGATGAAATAGAACTCGCCGTTTTCGTAGAGGAACTCGATGGTTCCGGCGCCACGATATTTCAGCTTCTTCATGGCATCGGCGCAGATCTGGCCGATCTTCATGCGCTGCTCGACGTTGAGGGCCGGCGAGTTGGCTTCTTCCCAGACCTTCTGGTGGCGGCGCTGCAGCGAGCAGTCGCGTTCGCCGAGATGGATGGCGTTGCCCTCACCGTCGCCGACGACCTGGATTTCGATATGCCGCGGCTTGCCGAGGTATTTTTCCATGTAGACGGCGTCATTGCCGAAAGCCGCGGCCGCCTCGGAGCGGGCGGTTGCCACAGCTTCCTCAAGATCGGCTTCGGTCTTGGCGACCTTCATGCCGCGACCGCCGCCGCCCGCCGTCGCCTTGATGAGGACCGGGAAACCGATCTTGCGGGCGACCTCAAGGGCATTCTCGGGCTTCACTTCGCCGTCGGAGCCTGGAACCACGGGAATGCCGAGTTCCTGAGCGGTCTGCTTGGCGGTGATCTTGTCTCCCATGAGACGGATATGCTCGGCCGTCGGGCCGATGAAAGTGATGCCGTGGGCATCGAGAATATCCGCGAACTTGGCGTTCTCCGAAAGGAAGCCGTAGCCCGGATGCACGGCGTCCGCGCCGGTGATCTCACAGGCAGCGACGATCTGGTGGATGTTGAGATAGCTGTCGCGCGAAGGCGGCGGGCCGATGCAGACGCTCTCATCGGCGAGGCGCACATGCATGGCATCACTGTCTGCCGTCGAATGGACGGCGACGGTCGCGATGCCGAGCTCCTTGCAGGCGCGCAGCACCCGGAGCGCGATTTCGCCGCGATTGGCTATGAGAATCTTTGAAATCATCGGCCAGGCCTTATTCGATGACGACGAGGGGCTGGCCGTATTCGACGGGCTGCGCATCGCTGACCAGGATTTCCGTGACCTTGCCGGCGCGGGGAGCGGGAATCTGGTTCATCGTCTTCATGGCCTCGATGATGAGCAGCGTCTGGCCTTCCTTGACCATCGCACCGACTTCCACGAAGGCGCGTGCGCCCGGTGCCGGGGAAAGATAGGCAGTGCCGACCATCGGTGCCGGAACGGCGTTCTTGTTGTCCTGAGCCGCGGCGGGAGCGGCGGCCGCTACCGGAGCGGCGACGGCGGCGGGAGCCGAGGCAACAGCCGGCGCGCTCGCTATCGGCGCCTGGACGTACTGTGCCGGCGCGGCGCGCGAAACGCGGATGCGGAGGTCTTCCTGCTCGACTTCGATTTCGGTGAGATCGGTGTCGTTGAGGATATTCGCGAGATCGCGGATCAGTCCCTTGTCGATACCGGTTTTCTTCTCAGACATGGCAAACCCTATTGTTCTGTTTATCTTCTTGTCAGTCGGTCATGGTTTTCAAGGCATGCAGTGCCAGGACATAGCTTGCGGGACCGAAGCCGCAGATGACGCCCTTGCATGCCGCCGCAATCTTCGAATGATGGCGGAATTCTTCCCGCGCATGAACGTTCGAGATGTGGAGCTCGATCACGGGCACCGAAATGGCGCGAATGGCATCGTGGAGTGCAACCGAGGTATGGGTATAGGCGCCTGCATTGATGGCGACACCTACGGCCTTCTCGTCCGCTTCGTGCAACCAATCCACAAGCACGCCTTCGTGATTGCTCTGGCGAAAGTCGATGGAAAACCCGTAGTCGCGCCCGGCTGCGATGCAGTCGGCCTCGATATCGTTGAGAGTCTTTCCGCCGTAGATGCCCGGCTCGCGCTTGCCCAGCATATTGAGGTTGGGCCCATTGAGGACGAAGATCGTCTTGTTCATCGGTGCCTGATGTTCCAACAAAAAATTCAGGGCCACCTATAGACCGCTAGAAGAGCAAGGGAAAGCCCCGGCTTTGCGAAAGCCGTGGTTAGTCGGGCCGTCCCACCGCTCAGGCCACAGGATTTCGCCGTTCAGGTCTTGAATGGTGGCGCGGGCGGTCAGCAGGAAGCCTTGCCGCAGGCGCGTACGTTCGCAATCTTTTCCTGGAGCGTATCGAGGCCGACGGCCCCGAAAACGGCTTCATTGCCGACCACATAGGTGGGGGTCCCGGTCACGCCGAGATTGGACGCGAGCTGATAGGTCTCGCGAACGAGATTGTCGTTCGGGTTTTCCGCGAGCGACTTGCGGATTGCCGCCTCATCGAGCCCCAGCGAAGTGGCGACCGCGATCGCCGTTTCTTCCGATGCGTGAGACTGGCTGCCGAGAAGCTGGCGATGGAATTCGGCATATTTTTCCGGCGCGAGCAGGCGGACGGCATTTGAGACCTTGTGGGCGGCCATAGAATCCGGCCCGAGTATCGGCAGTTCCTTGAGAATGAAACGGACGTTCGGATCCTTGGCGATGATCTCGTCCATATCGCCCATGGCGCGTTTGCAGTAGCCGCAATTGTAGTCGAAGAACTCGACGATGGTGACGTCGCCGTTCGGATTGCCGAGCGAGATGTCGTGCTCGGAGTTGAAGATCGCCTTCGTATTCTCTGCGACGGCCTTGCTGGCCATTTCGGTGCGTTGCGCCTGCTGCTTCGCCTCGAGTGCGTTCTGCACTTCGACCATGATTTCCGGGTTCTCGATGAGATATTCCCGGATGAACTCGCCCATTTCCTTCTTCTGCTGTTCGTCCAGCGCAAACGCCGGGGCGGTGAGAGCGGAAGCGGCCATTATGGTGCCGGCGGCCAGGGTCTTGAACAGGCGGGTCATTGATATCCTCGTCATTTCGGCCGGGGTCGGCGCAACATCGTCCTGATTTGCGCCGAAACTATGCCACTTGCGCCTTTCAAGAAACCGCAAAATCGTCGAGCGGTGCCCTTCCGGCTTTCACAACTGCGTATGAGCGATGCAAGGGATAAGAAAATCCACCGCTTTCAACAACCTGGCGGCTTTTCCGGATTCAATCTGCCAAGTCGTTGAATCAGTTTCGAAGCTCTACGGGCGGAGCCCAAACAAAAACGGCCGCGTCTGGCGCGGCCGTTTTCGAAGGAATGATTCTGCGGCTCAGAAGAAGCCGCGCCGCTGCCACCAGCCGGCCTTCTTCGGCTTGGACGGCTCGCCGCCTTCTTCACCGGCCTCGGGGGCGGAACTCTTCACCACCGGCTCGGCGGATGAGGATATATTGGAGGCGCGGTTGGCGCGGGCCGGCTTTGCGGCGTCATCCGGCTCTCCGGCTTCCTCCTTTGTGGAGGCGGGTTCGGTAGCGCTTTCCGCAGGCTTCTCGCCAAGCGCCGCAGCTGCCTGCTCGGCAATCACCTCGACTGGAGCCGGCGCTTCCGCTGCCGTTTCTTCGGCAGGGGAGGCCGCAGCTTTGGCTCGCCGCGACCGGCGCGGCTTTGCCGGCTTGCTTTCCGCGGACTCCACAGGCTCGGCCTCAGCGGTTACCTCGACGGGGGTAGTCGCCGCGGTCGGCTCTTCTGCTGCCTCGGGTGAAGCAGCTTCTGCCGTTTCCTCGCCAGTCTCTTCAGCAGCTTCTTCCGCTGCCGTCAACTCCTGCTCCTCGCCGTTGCGGTTGCGACGACCGCCACGCTTGCCGCGGCGGCGGCGCTTGCGGCGGTTTTCTTCGTCGCTCTCGGCGCCGAGAGAAACCTGCTGCTCCTCCTCCGCGCTCTCGTCTTCGTCGCCTTCATCCTCGGCTTCCTGATCGGAAACCGTATCGCGGTCGGCTTGCCCTGCCTGGACATCCGCTCCGCGTTCGCCCTTGTTGCGGCGGCGGCGGCGGCGCTTGCGTTTGCGGCCGTTCTGCTCTTCTCCGTTGCCGGAAGCGGCGGGCGCCGATTTGCTTTCGACGATTTCCTCTTCCTCTTCGTCCTCCTCGATGACGATATCGTCATCTTCCTCGACGGGAAGGGCAGCAAACTGCATCAGGCTTTCGATCTTGATCGGATTTTCCACCGCCTCGCCGCGGTCGATCGCGAAATGGCTGAAGCCTATTCCATCGTCCGATTCGATGAAGATCGAGACGCCGAAGCGCTTCTCGTAATCGACAACCGTGTTGCGCTTGTAATTGAGCAGATAGAGCGCGGTTTCGGGCGTGGTGCGCACGGTGATGTCGTGCGTCGTGTTCTTCAGCAGGTATTCCTCGATGCCGCGCAGAACGTGGAGCGCGATCGAGGACTGCGAGCGCACGTGACCGGTGCCGCCGCAATGCGAGCAGATCTGTGTCGTCGATTCGAGCACCGAAGCGCGGATGCGCTGACGCGACATTTCGAGCAGGCCGAAGTGCGAGATGCGGCCGACCTGAATGCGGGCGCGGTCGTTCTTCAGGCAGTCCTTCAGCTTCTTCTCGACGGCGCGGTTGTTGCGCTTCTCCTCCATGTCGATGAAGTCGATGACGATGAGGCCGGCAAGATCGCGCAGGCGGAGCTGGCGGGCGACTTCCTCGGCAGCCTCCAGATTGGTCTGCAGCGCCGTTTCCTCGATCGAGTGCTCGCGGGTCGAGCGGCCGGAGTTGACGTCGATCGCCACCAGCGCTTCGGTCTGGTTGATGATGAGATAGCCGCCGGATTTCAGCGTCACCTGCGGCTGAAGCATGCGGTCGAGTTGGGCCTCGATACCGGAGCGCGAGAAGATCGGATGCAGGTCGCGGTAAGGCTGGACCACCTTCGCATGGCTCGGCATCAGCATCTTCATGAAGTCCTTGGCTTCACGATAGCCGTCCTCGCCCGCAACGATGATTTCGGAGATATCCTTGTTGTAGAGGTCGCGGATCGAGCGCTTGATGAGAGAGCCTTCCTCGTAGACGAGGCAGGGCGCAGTGGAGTTCAGCGTCAGCGTGCGCACATTCTCCCAAAGGCGCATCAGGTATTCGAAGTCGCGCTTGACCTCGACGCGGGTGCGGTTCGCCCCGGCCGTGCGCAGGATCACTCCCATGCCCTGCGGCACGTCGAGTTCGCGAGCGATCTCCTTCAGGCGCTTGCGGTCCTGCGGACTGGTGATCTTGCGGGAAATGCCGCCGCCACGCGCCGTGTTCGGCATCAGGACCGAATAGCGGCCGGCGAGCGAGAGATAGGTCGTCAGTGCAGCGCCCTTGTTGCCGCGCTCTTCCTTGGCGACCTGGACCAGAAGAATCTGGCGGCGCTTGATGACTTCCTGGATGCGATACTGCTTGCGCGGCTTGCGCACCACGCGGTCCGGCACCTCTTCCATCGCGTCTTCGGCGCCGACCGATTCGATCTCTTCCTTCTCGTGATGGTCGTCATCGTCGTCGTCCGCTTCATCGTTGCGGCCGCGGCGGCTCGTGACATCCTCCGAGATGGTATCGGTTTCGACCATGGCGGCCATTTCGCCGGGCGTGGAACCGTCGTCGCTCTCCGAGGACGGGGCGAGCTCCACCGTCTCCGACGCTGCGGCGGCTTCCGTGGTCTTCTTGCGGGAACGGCTGCGCTTCGGTTTGGCCTTCGGCTTCTCGGCCTCCTCGACGGGTGCGGCTTCGGTCGTTTCGACCTCGGCGGGCTCGCCCGCGCTCGCCACGTCGATAGTCGGCTGTTCCTCGTTTGCGAGGTCGACCACCGGATCGGCTGCCTCGGCCTCGGCGATCTTGCGCTGGTCCTCGGCTTCCTGCTGCATCAGCGCCTGCCGGTCGGCGAGCGGGATCTGATAGTAATCCGGGTGGATTTCCGCAAAGGCCAGGAAGCCGTGGCGATTGCCGCCGTAATCGACGAAGGCGGCCTGCAGGGAGGGTTCTACCCGCGTAACCTTCGCCAGATAGATATTGCCGCGTATCTGTTTTTTGTGCTGTGATTCGAAGTCGAACTCTTCGATCCGGTTGCCGCGAACGACAACTACCCGCGTCTCCTCTTCATGAGACGCATCGATAAGCATTTTGTCTGCCATAGAAATTCTGCTCCTCGGCGCAGCCGCACGGATGCGGATAGGCCTGCCGCGAGGGCAGGCCTATCGTGCATTGTGGCCATTGCGCCGGATAAAGATGTTCCCGTCGGGCGCGACAATTGCGGCAACCGGAATGCCGAAGGGGCTTCAAACTCCCTCAGTCTGTCCTGGTTCTGCAAATTTTGCCGCAACATAAAAGTCCAAACGAGAACGACGAACCTTAGACCCCCGAGGGGCCCGATGAATGTGCTCCGTGTGAGCGTGGGTGGCGTGCCACCCGGTACCGTTCCGGCCACCGCCGGTTTGATCGAGTATCAGGAAAAAGTGTAGCGACGGCGGATGAATATCGGCTCACGGCGCCAGGTTCCTCGTTGGCTGGCTGCCTGCCGACAGACTATCCCGTCAACACTTTAACCCTCATGCGCGTTGTATGGTTTATCTGTCACAATAGCAAGGGAAAAGCCTGATAGGGGCGAGGCCTGCCATATTGCGGATGGAATTGCGGGCCTTATGGATGCAATTGGGGCAGGGTTCGATTCGCCGGCGCCGGGTGGAAGGCGCTTGCCAGCGGCTTTCGGCGAGGCCATGAACCGATGACTGCGAAAGATTGCTTGAGAGAAGGAGCGAAATTGAACGGACATCTGCTTGGCGAAGGCACCGTCCGGCGACTGATGCGAATCACTTGCGCGGCGCTCCTGTCCCTGGGGCTCTGCCCGGGCCTGTCCTCGGCGCTCGCCGCGGCTGTCGATTCCAAGCCGCTGCTCGCCTTCGCCGCCCGCATCGCAGGGGACAATGCGCGTACGCGGATCGTGATCGATTTCGAGGAGAGGCCGGAGTTTTCCGTTCATTATATAGGCTCGCCGGAACGGGTGATCATCGATCTTCCGGCGACCGCCTTCGCGTTTCCGGAGGCGGATCTGGCGGCGCGCGGCCTGTTCAGCGACATCCGCTACGGCACGATGGACGAATCGAGCGCGCGCATCGTGCTGACGGCCATCAGACCTGTCCGGCTCGCGCTTGCTGAAGTCCAGCCGAACGAGCAGGGCGGTTTCCGCCTCGTGCTGGACACCGAGATGGTATCGGCGGAAATCTTTGCCGACCTCGTGAAGAAGCAGACCTGGACAACCCCCGCAGCTGCCAAGCCGGAGGACATCACGACCGCCGCAAAGGATGACGTCTTCACGGTCGCGGTCGATGCCGGTCACGGAGGGATCGACGCGGGCGCGACGGGTGCCTCGTCGAAGACGCCTGAAAAGACGATCACGCTTGCCTTTGCCCGCGTTCTTGCCGCCAAGCTCAACGAGCAGCAGGGTGTCGAAGCCTTCCTCACCCGCGACAAGGATACTTTCCTGTCGCTTTCCGAGCGCGTGACGATCGCGCGGCAGCGGGGCGCCGATCTTTTCGTATCCCTACATGCCGATACGCTCGCCCAGAAGGACATTCGCGGAGCGACGGTCTATACGCTTTCCGACAGGGCCTCCGACCGGATGGCGGAAAACCTGGCCATGCGCGAGAACCTGTCCGACCAGTTGGCGGGCTTCAGCCTGCAGAGCGGGCCGCCGGAGGTCGCCGACATTCTGCTCGATCTTACGCGCCGCGAGACCCAGGCCYTTTCGATCACGCTCGCCAATACCGTCGTCAAATCCTTCGAGGGGCAGATCGGTTTGATCAACAATCCGCACCGGCATGCGGGTTTCCAGGTGCTGCGGGCGCCCGACATTCCATCCGTGCTTCTCGAACTCGGCTTTCTCTCCAATCTCGAGGACGAGAAGCTGCTCCTCGACGAAGGATGGCGCGCCAAGGTTGCGGGCCTCATATCGAATGCGGTCGTTCGTTACCGGAACCAAGCGCTTGCTGATGGCGGTTGAGGCGGCTTCCGTGGCCTTCGCGCCACATCCGCCCGGGAATATCGACCGCCTTGAGGGCAGGGAGGGGATGCGTCGGGCAGGGCCCTATTTTGCTCACATTCGAACGTTTATTCGTCCCCGACGAGACAGGCGACTCGCGGGGGCGCTCGGCGATGCGCTTGCGTGTTCCCGAAGCACCGTGCAAAACGCCTCAATCCATGGCATTGTATGTCTTTAGGTGCCGAGTAGAAGCTGAGCGGTAGCATCGATGATCAGATTAATTGGTTATTTTTTCGGATTGGGCTGCGCGCTTTTTCTCGCCGTGGCCGCGGCCGTCGCCCTCTACCTGAGCGGCGTTTCAAAGCAATTGCCGGATTATGCGGTACTGGCCGCCTATGAACCACCGGTTGCCACACGCGTCCACGCGGGCAACGGTGCCCTGATGGCCGAATATGCGCGCGAGCGCCGCCTCTTCCTGCCGATCCAGGCTATTCCCGATCGTGTGAAGGCGGCGTTTCTATCGGCCGAAGACAAGAATTTCTACCAGCACCCCGGCATCGATCCGGCGGGTCTCGCCCGCGCCATCGTCAACAATTTCCAGAATCTCGGCTCGGGGCGTCGTCCCGAGGGCGCCTCCACCATTACCCAGCAGGTCGCCAAGAACTTCCTTCTGAGCAGCGACCAGACCATCGACCGCAAGGTCAAGGAAGCGATCCTCTCCTTCCGCATCGAGCAGACCTATTCCAAGGACAAGATCCTCGAGCTTTATCTCAACGAGATCTTCTTCGGCCTGAATTCCTACGGCATCGCTGGCGCGGCGCTCACCTATTTCGACAAGTCGGTGACCGAGCTCACCACGGCCGAGGCGGCCTATCTCGCCGCTCTCCCGAAGGGGCCGAACAATTACCATCCCTTCCGCCGCGAAGCAGCCGCCGTCGAGCGCCGCAACTGGGTCATCGATCGCATGGCCGAAAACGGCTACATCACCGCGTCCGAAGCGGACGACGCCAAGAAGCAGCCGCTTGGCGTCAAGACGCGCCGCGGTGGCATCCATCTCTTCGCCTCCGACTTCTTCTCCGAGGAGGTCCGCCGGCAGATCATCGAGAAATACGGTGACAAGTCGCTCTATGAGGGCGGCCTTTCGGTCCGTACGTCGCTCGATCCCGATCTCCAGGCGCTGGCCCGCCGCATTCTCCAGAAGGGGCTGGTCGATTATGACGAGCGGCGCGGCTTCCATGGACCGCTCACGAAGGTCGATATCTCGCCGGATTGGGGCGCCGCCCTGATCAAGGCCGTTGCCGACGGCAAGGCGCTCGATCTCCGGGACGTGCCCGAATGGAGGCTTGCCGTCGTTCTCAACGTTTCGGCCAAGTCCGTCGAAATCGGTCTTCGCCCGGAGACCGACGGCGGCGGCAAGGTCGAGGATAAACGCGCCACCGGCACGATCTCGGCTGCAGACATGAAATGGGCGTTCCGCGACGCGACCGGCGAGCGCAGGACCGCGAGGTCGCCGGAAGGCGTGCTGGAGCCCGGCGACGTTGTCTATGTCGAGGCCCTCAAGGAAGGCGGAGATGCCTACCGCCTGCGTCAGCCGCCGAAGGTGCAGGGCGGCTTCGTGGCCATGGACCCGCATACGGGCCGCGTTCTGGCAATGACCGGAGGCTTTTCCTATTTCCAGTCGGAGTTCAACCGTGCGACGCAGGCCATGCGCCAGCCGGGCTCGTCCTTCAAGCCTTTCGTTTATGCGGCGGCGCTCGATAACGGATATACGCCGGCATCGGTCATTCTCGACGCGCCGATCGAACTGGTTTCGGGCGGTCAGGTCTGGAAGCCGGAGAATTACGGCGGCGGCTCTGCCGGCCCGCAGACCCTGCGGCTCGGCATCGAGAAATCGCGTAACCAGATGACCGTCCGCCTGGCTCAGGATATGGGCATGGAACTGGTCGCCGAGTATGCCGAACGCTTTGGCATCTACGACAAGATGCTGCCGGTGCTTGCCATGTCGCTCGGCTCCGGTGAAACCACGGTGATGCGGATGGTTTCCGCCTATGCGGTGATCGCCAATGGCGGCAAGCAGATCAAGCCGACCGTCATCGACCGCATCCAGGACCGCTACGGCAAGACGATCTTCCGTCATGAAGAGCGCGTCTGCGAAGGCTGCAACGTCAGCAACTGGGCGGGCCAGGAAGAGCCGATCATCGCCGACAGCCGCGAGCAGGTGCTCGACCCGATGACCGCCTACCAGATCACGTCCATGATGGAAGGCGTCGTCACGCGCGGCACGGCCGCCGGCAAGATCCACGTCACCGACCGTCCGGTCGCCGGCAAGACCGGTACGACCAACGACGAGAAGGACGCCTGGTTCGTCGGCTTCACCCCCAACCTCGTTGCAGGCCTCTATATCGGCTTCGATACGCCGGCCCCGCTCGGCCGCGGCGGCACCGGCAGCTCGCTGGCAGCCCCGATCTTCGCCGATTTCATCGAGGAGGCCGTGAAACGCTCGCCCCCGGAGAAATTCCACGTTCCGGAAGGCATGCAGTTCATTCCCGTCAATCGCAAGACCGGCATGGCTGCGGCGGAAGGCGCTGCGGATACCATCATGGAAGCCTTCAAGCCCGGCACCGGTCCGGCGGATGTGTTCGCGGTCATCGGCATGACCGACAACCTGCCGCCGGAGCAGATTCTGGAGACCTCGCCGCAGGCCCAGCAGGCGGTCACTTCCGGCATGCCGGGATTGTTCTAAGTCGCTTGTCGTGAACAGTTGCGCCGGCCGCGGGACTTTACATCGGCGGCCGGCGCAACTATGTCCACGGCACTTCGAAACACTGAAATCGAGAGTGAAGAAAAGCGCCATGCGTGCCGAAATCATCAATGTGGTCGACGAAATCAAGCAGGCCGTAAGCCTGCTGAGGAGGCATCTTTGACTGGGACCAGGCGATAAGACGACTGGACTGGTTGAACAACAAGGCAGAGGATCCGAACCTCTGGAACGACGCGGCCGAAGCGCAGAAGCTGATGCGCGAGCGCCAGCAGCTCGAGGACGGCATCGGCGGCGTCAAGGCCCTCGAGCAGCAGCTTTCCGACAATATCGAGCTGATCGAGCTCGGTGAGGAGGAAGGCGACGATTCAATCGTCAAGGAGGCCGAGGATGCCCTGAAGGCACTGAAGGCCGAATCCGACCGCCGACAGGTGGAGGCCATGCTTTCCGGCGAGGCCGACGGCAACGACACCTWTCTGGAAGTTCATTCCGGTGCGGGTGGCACCGAGAGCCAGGACTGGGCGAACATGCTGCTGCGCATGTACACCCGCTGGGCCGAGCGCCAGGGCTTCAAGGTGGAGCTCATGGAAGTGCATGACGGGGAAGAGGCCGGCATCAAGTCGGCGACGATGCTTGTCAAGGGCCATAACGCCTATGGCTGGCTGAAGACCGAATCCGGCGTCCATCGCCTGGTGCGGATCTCACCCTATGACAGCAATGCGCGCCGCCATACCTCGTTCTCGTCCATCTGGGTCTATCCGGTTGTCGACGACTCCATCAACATCGAGGTCAACGAAAGCGATTGCCGCATCGATACCTATCGCTCTTCGGGTGCGGGCGGCCAGCACGTCAACACGACCGACTCGGCCGTGCGTATCACGCATATTCCGACCGGTATCGTGGTAGCCTGCCAGCAGGAACGCTCACAGCACAAGAACCGCGCCAAGGCCTGGGACATGCTGCGGGCCAGGCTCTATGAGGCGGAGCTGAAAAAGCGCGAGGAAGCCGCTAATGCCGAGGCCGCCTCCAAGACGGATATCGGCTGGGGGCACCAGATCCGCTCCTACGTTCTGCAGCCCTATCAGTTGGTGAAGGACCTGCGTACGGGCGTGGAAAGCACCGCGCCGGGAGATGTGCTGGACGGGGAACTCAATGAATTCATGGAAGCGGCTCTCGCCCACCGCATCAGCGGCAAGCCCGATGCCGCCGTGGCGGATGTCGACTGACTTTTTTGAGCCTTGAAACGATGAAAAGGCGGCCGGATTGGAAAATCCGGCCGCCTTTTCCATTGGAGGGAACGTCTATTCGGCGGCGGAGACCACGCCGCGCTCGCTGCGCAGCACGACGAGCGCGAGCAGGGAGACGATCACCGAGCAGAGGGCTATGACGGTGACCATCGGCAGCGAGGTGCCGTCTGCGAATAGCCCGCCGATGCCCACCACGATTGCGGACGTCACGAACTGGATCGTGCCCATCATGGCCGAGGCGGTTCCGGCGATTCGGCCATGTTGTTCGAGCGCCAGGACCGCAGCTGTGGGAATTATCATGCCGAGGAAACCGTACCCGCCGAAAAGGAAGGCGGCCATGACCTCCAGTTGGTCGATGCCGAGCGAGGTGACGAAGGCCAGGGCCACCATCATGGTCGAGTAGCCCACGACCGCGCCGCGAATGACCTTCCTGAGGCCGATCTTGCGGGAGAGCCAGCCGTTCATCTGCGACATGCCGATGAATGCGACCGCGTTGACCGAGAACACGATGCTGTAGAAGGACGGCGAGAGGCCATAGTGCTCGATCAGCACGAAGGACGAGTTGGCCACATAGATCATGTAGCTGGACATGCCAAAGGAGGCGATGAAGACCAACCCGAGGTAATAGGGGTCTTTCAGGAGCGTGGCATAGGCTTGCAAGGCGCTGCCTACGCTGCTTTCCGCGCGCAGTGTCGCCGGGCGCGTTTCCTCCAGGAAGAAGAGTGCGACTGCAAGACCCACGCCGGCGGCGCCCACCATGACCCAGAAGATCAGCCGCCAATCACCGAACACCGTCACGATGCTGCCTGCGAGCGGCGCCAGGATCGGCGAAACGCTGAAGACCAGCATCAGGCGCGACATCAGTTGCGCGGCCGCCGGCCCGGTATGCAGGTCGCGAACGATAGCCCGCGAGATCACCACGCCCGCACAGGCGCCCATGCCTTGCAGGAAGCGGAAGGCGATCAGCCATTCGATCGATGGAGAAAGGGCGCAGCCGATCGCGCCTATGGCATAAAGCCCAAGACCGACATAGAGAGGTCGCTTGCGGCCGAACATGTCGGACACCGGGCCATAGACGATCTGCGAAATCGCCATTGCCGCAAAGAAGGAAATCAGGCTTGCCTGGACCGCATGACTGTCGGCATTCAGGTGTTCGCTGATAGTGGGAAGCGCTGGAAGATACATGTCGAGCGCGAAAAGCCCGACGGCCGAAAGCAGCCCGAGTGTAAGAGCATGGGGAAGAGCTCTGGTCTGCATTGGAAAAAACCTTTCCCGTCACCACATCCGCCGTGGGAGACGGCAATGCGCAGGACGATTGTGAAAGAATGGAAAAATGAGAGCCGGTGAGTGCGATATCGTTGGGATGTCACTCATGTAAATAATTTTGGACACAATTGTCCAATTCGTCAAGTGCCGTTATGTTGGTGTCATGAAAAATTCGTCTGCCGAAATCGAGCAAGCCTCCACCTGGCCGCCGGCGCAGAACAAGCGCCAGGCGATTTTGAATGCTGCCGCCGATATCTTTGCGGAGCAGGGCTATGCGGGCGCCAGCATCGATGCGATCGCCGCTCGGGCAGGGGTGTCGCGCCAGACGATCTACAATCAGCTCGGGGATAAGGATAATCTCTTCAAGGTGGTGGTGGCGGAGATTACCGACCGTTCCTCCGCGGGTTTCTTCCGGGTTCTGGATACCTTTCCGGCCGCGCCGGAAGACCTCGAAAAGGAATTGACGGAGTTCTCCACACGGCTTCTGCGTAAGGCGATCTGCGACCCGAATGGTCGCTGGCTGCGCAAGCTCGTGGAAACCGAGGGCGCCCGTTTTCCGGAACTTTTCGAAACCTGGCGGGAATACGGCCCCGGCAAGAAATATCCGGCGATTGCGGCGCGGCTGGCCCAGCTCGCCCATGCCGGTTATCTGGAACTCGACGATCCGGCGCTTGCCGCACGCCAGTTCATGGCGCTGTTGGCAACCGACCTTCGCATAGAACAGCAGCTCGGTCGCCGCACCCCTGATGCCGAGATCGATCAGATGGCGGCCAATGCGACGCGCACCTTCCTGCGGGCTTTCGCAAGCCGGCCTTGATCGCCTGCGTCAGTTGTTGAACTGCTCGGCGAGAATACGGTCGGACCAAGAGTGGTTCGGATCGGAGAGGATGCGGGCAGTCACTTCCGTCGACTGTTCCATCCTGACATGCAAGACCGATTTGACTTCCGCATTGTCCGCCACCGCGTTCACCGGACGCTTTTCCGGCTCCAGGATGCGGATATCGACGCGGACGTGATTCGGCAGCAATGCCCCTCTCCAGCGGCGCGGGCGGAAGGCCGAGACCGGCGTCATGGCCAGAAGCGGCGCCTCGAGCGGCAGGATGGGTCCATGGGCGGAAAGATTGTAGGCCGTCGAACCCGCGGGGGTGGCGACCATCAATCCATCGCAGATCAGTTCCTCCAGCCGCACATGCCCGTCGATCTCCACGCAAAGCTTGGCCGCCTGGTAGGATTGCCGGAAGAGATAGACCTCGTTGATGGCGAGCGCGACCGAGCTCGATCCGTCCTCGTTGGTGGTCGTCATCTTCAACGGGTGAAGTTCGTTCTCGACGGCCTCCGCCACGCGTTCACGAAGATTTTCCATGTGGTAGTCGTTCATGAGAAAACCGACGGACCCGCAATTCATCCCATAGATGCGCTTTCCGGTATTGATCGTCTGGTGCAGCGTCTGCAGCATGAAGCCGTCGCCGCCGAGTGCGACGATCACGTCGGCATCTTCGATCGACGTATTGCCATAAAGGCGCAGAAGCTCTTCCAATGCGCTCTGCGCTTCCGGCGCGGTAGAGGCGATGAAGGCCATTTTTTTGGGCGGAAGCGTCTTCTTCGGCAGGGACATGGAGCGAAGCCTCGTGGAACCACCGGCCCTTGGTACATGAAAGAATGCTTTGCGGACAAGGCTCTTGCGGCCGGAGCGGTACGGAGTTCAACCCCGGCCGGAAAAAGACGACCGGGCCGGTTTCGAGTTTTCTCTTTACAGGAAGGGAAAATCTGCTAACTCCCCACTTCATTGGATGCCCTTGTAGCTCAGTTGGTAGAGCACCTGATTTGTAATCAGGGGGTCGCGGGTTCGAACCCTGCCGGGGGCACCAAAAAATCCCCACTTTTCAGCGTTTCCCAATCTCCAATATACCGCGCTTTGCCGGACCTTTCGCGTTTTACCGTTTGGCCTCGGCCATGCTGGGTGCGGCGGAAGCCATCCAGGGCCACAGTGTCCGTGGAGTTGCACTGATTGCCTCGCTGCGCTTCGGCGCATCATTCCGCCGAATGAGACCATAGTCCCAAGCCGACCTAGGACCTGATGCCGATGCAAAGCTCATCGGGCAGCGATAGATAACCAGGCTCTCGATAGATTAGTGGAGTGGCCCCTATGGCTAAGGTATTCCTCGTGGCTATGTCGCTAGTGCTGATCGGCTTCTGGAGTTCTGTCGGCGCAGTGATGTATTCACTACTCAACTGACGCCCAAAGCGTCGCTTCAAATCCGGCGTAGCGAAACTTTTGATTCTCGCTTATATTAGCTTCAGGCAATGGAGGTTGTCTGGAGGAGGGGCATTTGAACGACACGATATTCGGATTCCTGGTAGCGGCGGAACTATCGGCACTATTCTGGGCGGGACTGCTGATTGTAGCCTTTTAGCCTGCTGCCCAGTTTTCGTTCACTTGGTAGAAGATTTCCGGCCCGAGCTCGCTCTTGCCGGGAGGGCTATCCGGCAGAGCGGCCGAGACATTCAGGGCCGGTCCCTTGAGCATCCGCCCGCTCCCAGCTGTGCAGGGGAGTAGGATACCGGCATGAAGATGCGCGCCCTCGACCATATCGTTCTTTGTGTTGCCGATGTCGCGGCCACGCGCCGCTTCTATGAGCGCGTGCTGAACATGCAGTCGCGAGAAGAGCGGCCCGGGAAATGGTCGCTGCATTTCGGCGCAAACAAGATCAGTCTCCAGGATGCCGCCGCGTCACCGGACATTGCACGTGAGACGGTCCCCGGCAGCGGCAATTTCTGTTTGCTGACCGATACTCCCATGGAAGCCGTCATCCGGTATCTCGAGCGTGAGGGCGTGGAGATTGTCGATGGACCGAGCGAAAGGGCCGGCGCGATGGGAAAAATCCTGTCTGTTTATTTCCGGGATCCGGATGGCAATCTGGTGGAGGTCAGCAACCAGCTCGAATAGCAGCCTGACTCGCTCTACTCGACGATCCCCCGCGCGATGAAATCCGGATTGGCGAAATCGGCATCCTCGGACTGGCCGGTCTTGCCGTAGCGAAGCGGTCGGCCGTCGAGTTCCAGCGTCATTCCACCGGCTGCGCGAAGCACGGCATCGCCGGCGGCCGTATCCCACTCCATGGTGCGGTTGAAGCGCGGATAGAGATCGGCCTTGCCTTCCGCAAGAAGACAGAACTTAAGCGACGACCCGATGCAGCAGATTTCGGTTGCGCCGGATTGCTTGAGATAAGCGTCGGTTTCTGCATTRCCATGCGTGCGGCTGGCAACGGCGACTGGAGGGGAGGCGGCCGGACGTGCATGGATCGGATGCCGCGTGACGCCGGAAAGGTCATCGGCGATTTCGAGCTTGTACGCGCCCTCGGGACCGCCGCAATAGGCAACGCCCAGAGCCGGCGCGTAGACGACGCCGAGTACCGGGCTCTCCCGTTCGATCAGAGCGATATTGACCGTGAAGTCGTTTCGCCCACCGATGAATTCCTTGGTTCCGTCGAGTGGGTCGACAAGGATGAAGGATCGGTGCGCGATTTCCGGTACGCGGCCGGCCGCAACGGACTCTTCCGCGACCACTGGAGTATCCGGGCAATGCGCGGCAAGTGCTGCGAGAATGATCGCTTCGGCGCGTTCATCGGCCTCCGTCACCGGCGTGCAATCCGACTTCAGCCTGTAATCCGGACCGGCGCGATGGATATCGAGAATGACCTTGCCGGCCGCCAGGGCGGCCTTTTCGAATATATCAAGCATGGAACCCTTGTCCGGCATCCGCGGCGTCCTCGTTATCATCCGCATGCCATGTTTGCCGCAAGGTTTCGAGTCTTTTAGGCGCCGTATCCGGCGCTCCATCACCGCAAGCCTACATGCGGAGCGGCGCGATGGACGTTCGTGAGGATGCGGCCCGCATTTCCCAAAAGCCTGCGCCCGATCATTCCGAGGATCGTCAGGAGTTCGGAAAAGAGCTCACGGATTCGAGGTTCTTCCTCGATTGGAGGCGCAGGAGGACCCTCCCATAACGCCTGCCTTCTGATGATGGGATAGATATCGGTGCCGGAACGCTGCGGCCCGGATAGGGGGCGAGTATCGGCCGATGCCGCCCAGTTCTCGCCGAGAAAGGTTTCCGGCCTGACATGAAAGCCGGCCTGGAGGACAGCCTCTATGAAGTCGGCTCGCGCGAGCCCGGCAATGGCTCCGCCCTTGAGCACGTCGCGACAGGATTTGACGGCCTGGGCATGTGCTTCGCCGCCCTTGTCGGGCCATGCGCCGACCAATAGCTTGGCCGCGACGAAGGTGTCGGGCACTGCGATCTGCCTTCCGCCCGCTTCAAGGACGACGGGCCTTCTCCAGCTTCCTCGGTCCATGCACACGCTCCTGTAGAAGGATGGTGCATGAGGACATACAAAGCTTGCGCCGGGATTGCGGCTACGTGCGCCGTGGCTGTCAGCCTGGAATGGCGCCGGATCTCAGGAGATGCTGACGCGTCGCGTAGAGTGCGACGGCGGCGGCGTTCGAGACGTTGAGGGATTTGATCGCCCCCGGCATATCGAGCCGCGCCAGCGCCTGCACCGTCTCGCGGGTCTTCTGGCGCAGGCCCTTGCCCTCGGAACCGAGCACGAGTGCGATACGGTTGCTGGAGAAAGTGCTTTCCAGAGCAGCGGGGCCTTCCGAATCGAGCCCGATCGTCTGGAAGCCGAGCTCATGCAATTCGCCAAGTGCATCCGCCAGGTTGGTAATCTGGATATAAGGAATGAGTTCGAGCGCGCCGGAGGCGGATTTGGCCAGCACTCCCGATTCGGTCGGGCTGTGTCTCTGGGTGGTGACTATCGCGCCGGCGCCGAAGGCGACGGCCGAGCGCATGATCGCGCCGACGTTGTGCGGATCGGTGATCTGGTCGAGCACAAGGAGAAGGGGGCTGTCCTTCAGAGCCTCCAGCCGCCGGACGGGCAGGGGCCTTGTTTCCAGCATCACGCCCTGGTGGATGGCCTCGGGCCCGAGCACCTTGTCGATATCCTGCGGAGAGACGAAATCCACAGGGAAGGGAAGGGCGGGCGCTTCGCCGATATCGAGCCGCGCGAAAGCATTCTGCGTGACGGAAAGGCGGATGATCTGCCGGTCGGGATTGTCGAGGGCGGCGCGAACCGTGTGCAGGCCGTATAGATAGACTTGGTTCGGCTGCAGCTGCGGCGGCTTCCAGGTGTCGGCGCCCGGCTTCTGCCGCTTCTTCTGCTGAGGTGTGGGAATTTCGCCGCGCTCGCGCTTTGCATCGCGCACGGCCCGGCGCAGCGTCGCGTAATGGCTGTCGCGGCCGGATCTGTCGGATTTGTCATCTTTGCTCATGGCGCCTTATAGCGGCGTCGGCTCGTTCGGCAAAGCCCCGCGCAGGAAGGCTGCCCGCAGTCCGATGATTATTTTCCGCATTTTTCCAAAAACCTCGTGTTGACAGACGGGGACGGTGCGGTCATATACGCGGCGCAGATCGCGGGACGGCCTTTCGAACCGCCGGTCTGACGAGCTTGGTCAATCGATCCAGACGGAAAACTGGAGGGATGCCCGAGTGGTTAAAGGGGACGGACTGTAAATCCGTTGGCTCAGCCTACGTTGGTTCAAATCCAACTCCCTCCACCATTCTGTCACCGGATCGGACCACCCCGCGGGTATAGCTCAATGGTAGAGCAGCAGCCTTCCAAGCTGAATACGCGGGTTCGATTCCCGCTACCCGCTCCAAGCCTTTCAATCATTTGGCTATAGTCCATTTCACTCGGCCAAGTGGCGGGCTCGAGAGCGCGAGCGGCGTTGATTCACGCTCCGTTCGGGGAAGAGAGCCTCCCGGTCCCGAGAGGCGCAGCTTCATACCCGCTTTACCTTCTTCGACCCATATGACTGGCGCGGCTTGCACCGCGCCCTACTCTTTATCGTGTTCGTTGAAATGGAGAGGTCATATGATGCGTAGAATCATTTTCGCAGTATCGCTTTTTGCTCCTGCCGCCACTGTCGCGCAGGAACTGCCCACGGCTCCTTATCTTCCGCTCGAATTGGCGACCAAGGCCGCGCAAGCAGCGCTGGATGCCTGCGCCGCGGAAAACAACAGGGTCAGTGTCGCTATCGTGGGGCGTGATGGCGGCACCAAGGTGCTGCTCAAGGCCGACAATTCCGGCCCGCACACGGCGTCCAGCGCCGAAGGAAAGGCCTTCACCTCCGCCGCACTGGGCCGCGATACCGCGGGACTTTCCGAATTTATATCCTCCCAGCCCGCAAATGCCGGCTTGCGCGACATGGATTCGCGGATGGTCATCCAGGCCGGTGGCCTCCCGATCAAGATCGGCGACGCGCTGGTGGGCGGAATCGGCGTGGGCGGCGCGCCTTCGGGCGATATCGACGCCAATTGCGCAGCCGCCGGGATCAAGGCGATCGGCGGCGCCGAGTAAGCCCGAAAGCCACCGTGCGGCCATAATGCCATTCGCCATCTCACCGGGCGGTCTGTCCGGTGAGATGGCGAAATCCATCTGAAGTTTATTGAATAAGGAGTTTTTAATGCGCCTGTTTCTTGTCTCTGCCCTGTCCCTCATGGCCGCTTCGCTCAACGCTTATGCGGCTGCACCGGAAGGCGCGAAGCTGTCGGAGATCGTCGCGAAGGTCGAGCAGACCCCGGATGTGGACTATGTCGACGAGGTGGATTGGAACGATCGGGGCTATTACGAGATCGA
This sequence comes from Rhizobium sp. LCM 4573, assembly GCF_001854865.1. GTDB lineage: Bacteria > Pseudomonadota > Alphaproteobacteria > Rhizobiales > Rhizobiaceae > Neorhizobium. The sequence continues at coordinate 281,927 of NZ_MDDW01000028.1, forward strand.
GTATTTCATGAAGAACGGCGCAAAGGCCGAGATCAGGATCGATCCCAAGACGGGTGAGGCCGTCAGATAAAGTCCTTTAGGCCGGCGCGAAAACCGGCCCAAAGAATCCTGAGCAAAGTCTAGGGCCGCTGAACGTTAGTACAGGTAACCTGGTTTATTCTGCATCCCTGGCTATCCTTTTTACACGTTGCGATCGCCTCCCGCTGAGCAGAAGCAGCATTCTTGCCAGTCTTGATCGAGGTGTACCGAGAACCACCCGCCGCGGCAAAGCAGCCGTGGGTAAACCTCGCTTCGACGCGGCAGTCGCGAGGTAGCGAACTGTGCTTTCTGCACTCTTCCATAGCTACTCGATCGGCCTCGCGCTGGGTAGCATAGTCAGTACCCCATCCGAATGCCCCCGTTTTTTGAGAGAGCGCGACTGCGCTGTAATCTCTTGAGTGAACGATGTCGCTCGCGCACAGAAAAAGGATGATTGCCGGGACGGTTTTCAGCATCAGATTTCCCATTGGTTGCTCCGGCAAGATATCTACACTTTAGGTAGGCGGACGCTATTCCCAATTTTGATGGATCACAGCTGTGGCGACCACGGAAACATAAACGTTCGCTCAGGCAGCTCGTATGGGAAGCCGGAAGGCGCCTCAACAGCCTGCAGGAGGCTCGGCACACCTCGTGTGTGATCCGCCGTGCCGAGCCTCGAGATCGCGGCCCGGGATTGGCTGGGGTTGGCCGCGACGCCGCCAAGCTGTCTTCACCCCTTGAATGGTTCCAGCGCTGTTAAGGCCTATGGTTAATGGATCGTGAATATCCACAATATCTGTTCCGATCCGGAACATCCGCCCTGTATCAGCCGCCGCCAGCCGTTAAACCGATGCCGACCGCATGCCTGAGCGGAGGAAGAGGCTAGGGGGAATCGTTTGCGAAGCGAGCCGCTGTTTTGTGCGGAACGGGTAGATTGCCGGGAAATCGGAAAACATGGGCCGTGGCCGGGAAGGCGCCCTTGCGGCGCGTCTCCCCTTGTCCCGGCGGCCTGCCGCAATTATGTCTTGCGCATTCTTATGGAAAGCCTTAAACGGCTGCACCAAACCCGGTCGCCGGGTCCACCTTTATGTTCACAGGAAGCATTCAATGGCAAAGAGCAAGTTTGAGCGCACGAAGCCTCACGTCAACATTGGCACGATTGGTCACGTTGACCATGGTAAGACGTCCCTGACGGCTGCCATCACCAAGTATTTCGGTGAGTTCAAGGCTTACGACCAGATCGATGCGGCTCCGGAAGAGAAGGCGCGCGGTATCACGATTTCGACGGCGCACGTCGAGTACGAGACGCCGAACCGTCACTATGCGCACGTCGACTGCCCCGGCCACGCCGACTACGTGAAGAACATGATCACGGGCGCTGCGCAGATGGACGGCGCGATCCTGGTCTGCTCGGCTGCGGACGGCCCGATGCCGCAGACGCGCGAGCACATCCTGCTGGCCCGTCAGGTCGGCGTTCCGGCGATCGTGGTGTTCCTGAACAAGGTCGACCAGGTCGACGACGCCGAGCTTCTCGAGCTCGTGGAGCTTGAAGTTCGCGAACTTCTGTCGTCCTACGACTTCCCGGGTGACGACATTCCGGTCATCAAGGGTTCGGCGCTTGCCGCTCTGGAAGATTCGGACAAGAAGATCGGCGAAGACGCGATCCGCGAGCTGATGGCCGCTGTCGACTCTTACATCCCGACGCCTGAGCGTCCGATCGACCAGCCGTTCCTGATGCCGATCGAAGACGTGTTCTCGATCTCGGGTCGCGGCACGGTCGTGACCGGTCGCGTCGAGCGCGGCATCATCAAGGTTGGCGAGGAAGTCGAGATCGTCGGCATCCGTGCGACGTCGAAGACGACGGTGACCGGCGTTGAAATGTTCCGCAAGCTGCTCGACCAGGGCCAGGCCGGCGACAACATCGGCGCGCTGGTTCGCGGTGTGGACCGCAACGGCGTCGAGCGTGGCCAGATCCTGTGCAAGCCGGGTTCGGTCAAGCCGCACAAGAAGTTCAAGGCGGAAGCCTACATCCTGACGAAGGAAGAGGGCGGCCGTCATACGCCGTTCTTCACGAACTACCGCCCGCAGTTCTACTTCCGCACGACGGACGTTACGGGCATCGTGACGCTTCCGGAAGGCACGGAAATGGTCATGCCGGGCGACAACGTCACGGTTGACGTCGAGCTGATCGTGCCGATCGCCATGGAAGAGAAGCTGCGCTTCGCGATCCGCGAAGGCGGCCGTACCGTCGGCGCAGGCATCGTCGCAAGCATCGTCGAGTGATTTTCTCCATAGAGATGCAAGAAAGGCCCCGCCGGAAACGGCGGGGCCTTTCGCTTTATTGGGGGAAGGCGCGACATCACCTTCCGGTGACTTTTCGGGAGTGGAAAGGCGCACCCGACAAAACGACAGGCTTTTGAAATTTCCTCCGGAATAGTGCTTGTCATCGCGGATCAAGTTGAATATGAAGCCCGCGTGTCTCCGGTTGGCGCTGATTGGCCGATCGCGAGGGCGACTTAGGGGTATAGCTCAGTTGGTAGAGCGGCGGTCTCCAAAACCGCAGGTCGGGGGTTCGAGCCCCTCTGCCCCTGCCATTGCCCGAGCGGTGGGCGCGGATATCTGCAGCGGGATCGTTGGGAAGCGGCTGCCGAGAAATCGGCAAAATTTCATCGGACACTCTTTTTCCCCTTGTGAAAAGGGAATGGGGTGTTTATGTAGGGTCAAAACAGACACGCGGTGCGTGGGGCTGAGCGAGATCGGCTTTACGCGCCGTAGTTGCGTGGGCAGTCGATGGCATCTAAAACCAATCCAGTCACGTTTCTGCAGCAGGTTCGCTCTGAGGCGTCGAAAATCACGTGGCCGTCTCGTCGCGAGACCATGATCTCAACGGCCATGGTGCTGTTGATGGTGGTTTTTGYCGCGCTGTTTTTCTTTGCCGCGGACCAGCTTATAGGCTGGCTGATCAGGCTCGTTCTGAACGTCGGCAACTGATTTTGTGGAGATGAACATGGCGGCGCGTTGGTACATCGTCCACGCATATTCGAATTTTGAGAAGAAGGTCGCCGAGTCGATCGAGGAGAAGGCTCGTCAGAAAGGACTGGATCATCTCTTCGAAAAGATCCTGGTGCCGACCGAGAAGGTTGTTGAAGTGCGTCGCGGCCGCAAGGTCGACAGCGAGCGCAAGTTCTTTCCGGGCTATGTTCTTGTCCGCGCGAACCTGACCGACGAGGCTTATCACCTGATCAAGAACACGCCGAAGGTTACGGGCTTCCTCGGCTCCGACAACAAGCCGGTTCCGATTCCGGATTTCGAAGCTGAGCGCATCCTTGGCCAGGTCCAAGAGGGTGTGGAGCGGCCGAAGTCTTCCGTTTCCTTCGAGATCGGCGAGCAGGTTCGTGTTTCCGATGGTCCGTTCGCGTCGTTCAATGGCGTTGTGCAGGATGTCGATGAAGAGCGGTCCCGCCTCAAGGTCGAGGTTTCGATCTTCGGTCGCGCGACGCCGGTCGAACTTGAATACGGTCAGGTCGAGAAGGTCTGATTTCGAAATTCGCGATCGGTCGTTGCTGACGGATCGCGGGACGCGGCGTTTGCCGCAATCGCGTGGGAGGGGTGGCGCCTGAAGCCGGGCTCCATGTCCGAACCACGCAACCGCAGCCGCCGGAGCGATCCGGCATATCGGGGCCGGCAAGCCGGTCCGTAATGAAAGGCAGAGAGAAATGGCTAAGAAGGTAGCAGGCCAGCTCAAGCTGCAGGTCAAGGCAGGATCGGCAAACCCGTCCCCGCCGATTGGCCCCGCACTTGGTCAGCGTGGCATCAACATCATGGAATTCTGCAAGGCGTTCAATGCCGCCACGCAGGAAATGGAAAAGGGTATGCCGATTCCGGTCGTCATCACCTACTACCAGGACAAGTCCTTCACCTTCGTGATGAAGCAGCCGCCGGTGACCTACTGGCTGAAGAAGGAAGCGAAGATCCAGTCCGGTTCGAAGACGCCTGGCAAGGGCGGCAAGGCCGGCACGATCACCAAGGCTCAGGTTCGCACGATCGCTGAAGCCAAGATGAAGGATCTCAACGCGGCCGACGTCGAGGGCGCAATGGCGATGGTCGAGGGTTCTGCCCGCTCCATGGGCCTGGAAGTGGTGGCTTGATCATGGCAAAGCTTGCAAAGCGTATTCAGAAGATCCGCGAAGGCGTTGATCCGACCAAGCTGGTCGCTCTTTCCGACGCCATCTCGATGGTCAAGGAACGGGCTACCGCGAAGTTCGACGAAACCGTCGAAATTGCAATGAACCTCGGCGTTGACCCGCGTCATGCGGACCAGATGGTCCGCGGCGTCGTCAACCTGCCGAACGGCACTGGCCGTGACGTTCGCGTCGCCGTGTTCGCCCGTGGCGCCAAGGCCGATGAAGCCAAGGCCGCCGGTGCGGACGTCGTTGGCGCCGAAGACCTCGTCGAGGTCGTCCAGGGCGGCAAGATCGATTTCGATCGCTGCATCGCGACCCCGGACATGATGCCGCTCGTCGGCCGTCTCGGTAAGGTTCTTGGCCCCCGCGGCATGATGCCGAACCCGAAGGTTGGCACGGTCACCATGGACGTTGCCGGAGCTGTCAAGGCTTCCAAGGGCGGCGCCGTCGAGTTCCGCGTCGAGAAGGCTGGTATCGTCCATGCCGGTATCGGCAAGGCTTCCTTCGAAGCCAAGGCTCTCGAAGAGAACATCAAGGCCTTTGCCGACGCCGTCGTCAAGGCAAAGCCGGCTGGCGCCAAGGGTAACTACGTCAAGCGCGTGGCTATCTCCTCGACCATGGGTCCGGGCGTCAAGATCGATCCGTCGACCGTAACGGTCTGATTTGAAGTTTCCGGAGCCTCGTGCTCCGGATGAAAGATTCCCGGCCTTTCGGGGCCGGGGATTTCCGGAGAAATCCGGAATTCCTGTCCGAGATTGCAGGTGGTTTCGACCTTAATCACTTGAGCCTGCATGAGACGGGTAAGACCCGATTTTCGTTAGGCGCATTCGCGCTTTTGGAGTTCGGTTCGAGCCTTGTGTGCCTTGTGCCTGAAGCCGTTGAGGCGACAGTGCGAGGGGACAGGATCCTCAAGCGCCGCTTGGGATCTTACCAATGGATCCCTTGAGGCAAAGGCAAACCGATGGGGCCTGCAGGATTGCGGTCCCGTCAACTGGAGACAGACAGTGGAAAGAGCGGAAAAACGCGAATTCGTCACGGAGCTGAACGAAGTCTTCAAGGCTTCCGGTTCGGTTGTCGTGGCCCACTATGCTGGTGTCACAGTTGCGCAGATGAACGACTTCCGTTCGAAGATGCGCGCTGCTGGCGGCACCGTCAAAGTCGCGAAGAACCGCCTGGCCAAGATCGCTCTTCAGGGCACGGAAGCGGAAGGAATGTCGGACCTGTTCAAGGGTCAGACGCTCATTGCTTACAGCAATGATCCGGTCACCGCTCCCAAGGTCGTAGTGGATTTCGCCAAGACGAACGACAAGCTCGTCGTCATCGGGGGCTCCATGGGCACGACCACGCTTAACGCGGAAGGCGTCAAGTCGCTTGCGACCCTGCCTTCGCTGGACGAACTGCGTGCAAAGCTGCTGGGTATGATTCAGACCCCGGCAACCCGCATCGCAGGCGTCGTTCAGGCTCCGGCAAGCCAGCTTGCTCGCGTATTTGCGGCCTATGCAAAGAAGGACGAAGCCGCTTGAGGCGGTTTTTCGCTGTTCATAACCAACCAGTTCGAACCGAACAAAAGGAACTAGTAAAATGGCTGATCTCGCAAAGATCGTAGAAGACCTCTCCTCGCTGACCGTTCTGGAAGCCGCTGAGCTTTCCAAGCTGCTCGAAGAGAAGTGGGGCGTTTCCGCCGCTGCTCCGGTAGCTGTTGCTGCTGCTGGCGGCGCTGCTGGCGGTGCTGCTGCCGCTGCTGAAGAAGAGAAGACCGAATTCGACGTCATTCTCACGGACGCTGGCGCCAACAAGATCAACGTCATCAAGGAAGTCCGCGGCATCACCGGCCTCGGCCTCAAGGAAGCCAAGGACCTCGTCGAAGGCGCTCCGAAGGCTGTCAAGGAAGCCGTTTCCAAGGCTGAAGCTGCCGACATCAAGAAGAAGCTTGAAGACGCCGGCGCAAAGGTCGACGTCAAGTAATATCGGAATGCGATGGGGGAGGGAGCGTCTCTCCCCCATCGATTTCCTCTGAACCGGTTACCCAAAAGCCGTCCAAAACGGCTTTTGGGTAATGGGTTCTCAAGAGGATGGTCCCGAACCGGGACGCCAGGCAATCCGGCCGGCGGCTTCGGGAGGCGGGACGAGATTGAGATACTCATGTTCGACGGGATCGACTGGCCAGCGAACCCCGTCCGTTGCAGGCCCGGATGCAAGATTTGAAGGAGCGACGATGGCTCAGACCCTTTCGTTTAATGGTCGCAGGCGCGTACGCAAGTTTTTTGGAAAGATCCCCGAAGTCGCTGAAATGCCGAACCTCATCGAGGTTCAGAAGGCTTCTTACGACCAGTTCCTGATGGTCGAGGAACCGAAGGGCGGCCGCCCGGATGAAGGGCTGCAGACCGTTTTCAAGTCGGTTTTCCCCATCACTGATTTCTCCGGCGCTTCCATGCTGGAATTCGTCTCCTACGAATTCGAGCCGCCGAAATTCGACGTCGAGGAATGCCGTCAGCGCGACCTGACCTACGCGGCGCCGCTCAAGGTGACGCTGCGCCTCATCGTGTTCGATATCGACGAGGATACCGGCGCGAAGTCCATCAAGGACATCAAGGAACAGTCCGTCTACATGGGCGACATGCCGCTCATGACGAATAACGGTACGTTCATCGTGAACGGTACCGAACGCGTGATCGTGTCGCAGATGCACCGCTCTCCGGGCGTCTTCTTCGACCATGACAAGGGCAAGAGCCATTCTTCCGGCAAGCTGCTCTTCGCCGCTCGCGTGATCCCGTATCGCGGCTCCTGGCTCGATATCGAATTCGACGCCAAGGATATTGTCTATGCGCGTATCGACCGTCGCCGCAAGATTCCGGTGACCTCGCTGCTGATGGCGCTCGGCATGGACGGTGAGGACATCCTGTCCACGTTCTATTCGAAGTCCACCTACCAGCGTGATGGCGAAGGCTGGCGCATTCCGTTCCACCCCGAGACGCTGAAGGGCGCCAAGGCCCTCTCCGACATGATCGACGCCGATACTGGCGAAGTGGTTGTCGAGGCCGGCAAGAAACTGACCCCGCGTCTGCTTCGCACGCTCACCGAGAAGGGCCTCAAGGCTCTCAAGGCGACCGATGACGATCTCTACGGGAACTACCTTGCCGAAGACATCGTCAACATGGAAACCGGTGAGATCTATCTCGAAGCCGGTGACGAGATCGACGAGAAGACCCTGCCGGTCATCCTGAGCGCGGGCTTCGACGAAATCCCGGTTCTCGGCATCGACCACATCAATGTCGGCGCCTATATCCGCAACACGCTTTCTGCGGACAAGAACGAGAACCGCCAGGACGCGCTTTTCGACATCTACCGTGTCATGCGTCCGGGCGAGCCGCCGACCATGGAATCGGCCGAGGCCATGTTCAACTCGCTGTTCTTCGATGCGGAGCGTTATGATCTCTCCGCCGTTGGCCGCGTGAAGATGAACATGCGCCTCGACCTCGAGGTTGCCGATACGGTCCGCACGCTGCGCAAGGAAGACATCCTTGCCGTGGTCAAGATGCTGGTCGAACTGCGCGACGGCAAGGGCGAGATCGACGACATCGACAACCTCGGCAACCGCCGCGTCCGCTCGGTCGGCGAGCTGATGGAGAACCAATACCGCCTGGGTCTGCTGCGCATGGAGCGCGCCATCAAGGAGCGCATGTCGTCCATCGAGATCGACACCGTCATGCCGCAGGACCTGATCAACGCGAAGCCGGCAGCCGCCGCGGTTCGTGAATTCTTCGGTTCCTCGCAGCTGTCGCAGTTCATGGACCAGGTGAACCCGCTTTCGGAAATCACCCACAAGCGCCGTCTTTCGGCTCTTGGCCCGGGTGGTCTGACCCGCGAGCGCGCCGGCTTCGAAGTCCGCGACGTTCATCCGACGCACTACGGCCGTATTTGCCCGATCGAAACGCCGGAAGGTCCGAACATCGGCCTCATCAACTCGCTGGCGACCTTCGCGCGCGTCAACAAGTACGGTTTCATCGAAAGCCCGTACCGCAAGATCGTCGACGGCAAGGTCACCAACGATGTGCTCTACCTCTCCGCCATGGAAGAGGCGAAGTACTACGTTGCTCAAGCGAACGCGCCGCTCGACAAGGACGGTTCCTTCATCGAGGAATTCGTGGTCTGCCGTCACGCCGGCGAAGTCATGCTGTCTCCGCGCGACACCATCAACCTGATGGACGTTTCGCCGAAGCAGCTCGTCTCCGTCGCGGCCGCTCTGATCCCGTTCCTGGAAAACGACGACGCCAACCGCGCTCTCATGGGCTCGAACATGCAGCGTCAGGCCGTGCCGCTGGTGCGCGCCGAAGCTCCGTTCGTCGGCACCGGCATGGAGCCGGTCGTCGCCCGCGATTCCGGTGCGGCCATCGGCGCACGCCGGGCGGGTATCGTCGACCAGGTCGATGCGACCCGTATCGTTATCCGCGCGACGGAAGATCTCGATCCGTCGAAGTCGGGTGTCGATATCTACCGGCTGCAGAAGTTCCAGCGTTCGAACCAGAACACCTGCGTCAACCAGCGTCCGCTGGTGACCGTAGGCGACGTGATCTCCAAGGGTGATATCATCGCCGACGGTCCGTCGACGGATCTGGGCGATCTGGCGCTCGGCCGCAACGCGCTTGTCGCGTTCATGCCCTGGAACGGCTACAACTACGAAGACTCGATCCTGCTCTCCGAGCGCATCGTGTCGGACGACGTGTTCACCTCCATTCACATTGAGGAATTCGAGGTGATGGCGCGTGATACCAAGCTTGGTCCGGAAGAAATCACGCGCGACATTCCGAACGTTTCGGAAGAAGCGCTGAAGAATCTCGACGAAGCGGGCATCGTCTACATTGGCGCCGAAGTCCAGCCGGGCGATATCCTCGTGGGCAAGATCACGCCGAAGGGCGAAAGCCCGATGACGCCGGAAGAAAAGCTTCTGCGCGCCATCTTCGGCGAGAAGGCTTCTGACGTGCGCGATACTTCCATGCGCATGCCGCCGGGCACCTTCGGTACCGTCGTAGAAGTCCGCGTCTTCAACCGTCATGGTGTGGAGAAGGACGAGCGCGCCATGGCGATCGAGCGTGAGGAAATCGAGCGCCTCGCTAAGGACCGCGACGACGAACAGGCGATCCTCGACCGCAACGTCTACGGCCGTCTGATCGACATGCTGCGCGGCCACGTATCGGTTGCCGGTCCGAAGGGCTTCAAGAAGGGTGCCGAGCTTTCGAATGCCGTGATCTCGGAATATCCGCGGTCGCAGTGGTGGATGTTCGCCGTCGAAGACGAGAAGGTGCAGGGCGAGATCGAAGCTCTGCGCGCCCAGTACGACGAATCCAAGTCGCGCCTTGAACAGCGCTTCATGGATAAGGTCGAGAAGGTCCAGCGCGGCGACGAGATGCCTCCAGGCGTCATGAAGATGGTCAAGGTCTTCGTTGCCGTAAAGCGCAAGATCCAGCCGGGCGACAAGATGGCCGGCCGTCACGGCAACAAGGGTGTCGTATCGCGCATCGTGCCGATCGAGGACATGCCGTTCCTCGAAGACGGTACGCATGTCGATATCGTTCTGAACCCGCTGGGCGTGCCTTCGCGCATGAACGTCGGTCAGATCCTCGAGACGCATCTTGCCTGGGCCTGCGCCGGCATGGGCAGGAAGATCGGCCAGTTGCTCGAAGACTACAGGAAGTCGAACGACATCACCGACCTGAAGCGTGAGCTCAAGGACGTTTATGCCAGCGTGGCGAACGACGAAGTTGCAAGCTTCGACGACGAGTCGCTTGTTCGTCTCGCCGAGCAGTCCAAGCGCGGCGTATCCATCGCGACGCCGGTCTTCGACGGTGCGCATGAACCCGACGTTGCGTCCATGCTGAAAAAGGCTGGCCTGCATGAGTCCGGTCAGTCGGTCCTGTATGATGGCCGCACGGGGGAGCCCTTCGACCGCAAGGTGACCGTCGGCTACATGTACATGATCAAGCTGAACCACCTCGTGGACGACAAGATCCATGCCCGTTCGATCGGTCCGTACTCGCTCGTCACCCAGCAGCCGCTCGGTGGTAAGGCGCAGTTCGGCGGCCAGCGCTTCGGCGAAATGGAAGTCTGGGCGCTCGAAGCCTACGGCGCCGCCTACACGCTGCAGGAAATGCTGACCGTGAAGTCGGACGACGTGGCCGGCCGTACCAAGGTCTACGAAGCGATCGTGCGCGGCGACGACACGTTCGAGGCGGGCATTCCGGAGAGCTTCAACGTTCTCGTCAAGGAAATGCGGTCTCTGGGTCTGTCGGTCGAGCTGGAGAACTCCAAGATCGAGCCGGTCGAGGCGGGGCAGTTGCCCGACGCCGCCGAGTAAAATCAAGAAGAGGCGCGCGCCGAGCTGGCGCGCGCCGCTCCCGCCTCCGGTTTTCGCCGGCAGGCTGGGAACTTTCGCCGCATTTCGCGGCTATGACCGTATTTAAGGCGTCGGACCGTCCGTCCCGGGAAATCCGGACGGTACCGATCGCAAGCCGAGGGCGTATCCGCCCCTAAAGGAGATAGGCATGAACCAAGAGGTCATGAATCTTTTCAATCCGCAGGTGCCTGCGCAGCATTTCGATTCGATCCGTATCTCGATCGCGTCGCCCGAGAAGATTCTCTCCTGGTCCTACGGCGAAATCAAAAAGCCGGAGACCATCAACTACCGCACGTTCAAGCCGGAACGCGACGGCCTCTTCTGCGCGCGCATCTTCGGACCGATCAAGGACTACGAGTGCCTGTGCGGCAAGTACAAGCGCATGAAGTACAAGGGCATCATCTGCGAAAAGTGCGGCGTGGAAGTCACTCTGTCGCGCGTTCGCCGTGAGCGCATGGGTCATATCGAGCTCGCCGCTCCCGTCGCCCATATCTGGTTCCTGAAGTCGCTTCCGTCCCGTATCGCGACGCTTCTCGACATGACGCTCAAGGATGTCGAGCGCGTTCTCTATTTCGAGAACTACATCGTCACCGAGCCGGGCCTGACCTCGCTCAAGGAAAACCAGCTTCTTTCCGAAGAAGAGTACATGATCGCCGTCGACGAGTTCGGCGAAGATCAGTTCACCGCGATGATCGGCGCCGAGGCCATCTACGAGATGCTCGCTTCGATGAATCTCGAGAAGATCGCCGGTGACCTGCGCTCCGAGCTTGCCGACACCACGTCGGATCTCAAGCAGAAGAAGCTGATGAAGCGGCTGAAGATCGTCGAGAACTTCATCGAGTCCGGCAACCGCCCGGAATGGATGATCATGAAGGTCATCCCGGTAATTCCGCCGGACCTGCGCCCGCTGGTCCCGCTGGATGGCGGCCGTTTCGCGACGTCCGACCTCAACGATCTCTATCGTCGCGTCATCAACCGTAACAACCGTCTGAAGCGCCTCATCGAACTGCGCGCGCCGGGCATCATCATCCGTAACGAAAAGCGCATGCTGCAGGAATCTGTCGATGCGCTGTTCGACAACGGCCGCCGCGGCCGCGTCATTACGGGTGCCAACAAGCGTCCGCTGAAGTCGCTTTCCGACATGCTGAAGGGCAAGCAGGGCCGGTTCCGCCAGAACCTGCTCGGCAAGCGCGTCGACTATTCCGGCCGTTCGGTTATCGTGACCGGTCCGGAACTGAAGCTGCACCAGTGCGGCCTTCCGAAGAAGATGGCGCTCGAGCTCTTCAAGCCGTTCATCTATGCCCGCCTTGACGCCAAGGGTTACTCCTCCACCGTGAAGCAGGCCAAGAAGCTGGTCGAGAAGGAAAAGCCGGAGGTCTGGGATATCCTGGACGAGGTCATCCGCGAGCATCCGGTTCTCCTGAACCGCGCGCCGACGCTGCACCGCCTGGGTATCCAGGCCTTCGAACCGATCCTGGTCGAAGGCAAGGCGATCCAGCTGCACCCGCTCGTCTGCAYGGCCTTCAACGCCGACTTCGACGGTGACCAGATGGCCGTTCACGTGCCGCTGTCGCTCGAAGCCCAGCTCGAAGCCCGCGTGCTGATGATGTCGACGAACAACATCCTGCATCCGGCAAACGGTGCCCCGATCATCGTGCCGTCGCAGGACATGGTTCTCGGCCTCTACTATCTCTCGATCATGAACCAGAACGAGCCGGGTGAGGGCATGGCCTTCTCCGACATGGGCGAACTGCACCACGCTCTGGAAAACAAGGTCGTGACGCTGCACGCCAAGATCAAGGGCCGCTACAAGACCGTCGACGCGGACGGAAAGCCGGTTTCGAAGATCTATGAAACCACGCCCGGCCGCATGATCATCGGTGAGCTTCTGCCGAAGAACCCGAACGTGCCCTTCGACATCTGCAACCAGGAGATGACCAAGAAGAACATCTCCAGGATGATCGACGCGGTCTACCGTCATTGCGGCCAGAAGGACACGGTGATCTTCTGCGACCGTATCATGCAGCTCGGCTTTACCCATGCCTGCCGCGCCGGCATTTCGTTCGGCAAGGACGACATGATCATTCCGGACACCAAGGAGAAGATCGTCGGCGATACCGAAGCCCTGGTGAAGGAATACGAGCAGCAGTACAACGACGGCCTGATCACTCAGGGCGAGAAGTACAACAAGGTCGTCGACGCCTGGGGCAAGGCCACCGAGAAGGTCGCCGAAGACATGATGGCCCGCATCAAGGCCGTCGAGTTCGACGCCGAGACCGGTCGCCAGAAGCCGATGAACGCGATCTACATGATGTCCCACTCGGGCGCCCGCGGTTCTCCGAACCAGATGCGCCAGCTGGGCGGCATGCGCGGCCTCATGGCCAAGCCGTCGGGCGAGATCATCGAAACGCCGATCATCTCGAACTTCAAGGAAGGCCTGACCGTGAACGAGTACTTCAACTCGACGCACGGCGCCCGTAAGGGCCTGGCGGACACCGCCTTGAAGACGGCTAACTCCGGTTACCTGACCCGCCGTCTCGTCGACGTCGCGCAGGACTGCATCGTCAACATGGTCGACTGCGGCACCGAGAACGGTCTCACGATGACCGCCATCGTTGACGCCGGCCAGGTCGTGGCTTCGCTCGGCGCCCGCATTCTGGGTCGTACGGCTCTCGACGACATCGACAACCCGGTCACCGGCGAGAACCTCGTCAAGGCCGGCCAGATGATCCTCGAGCCGCATGTTGCCGAAATCGAGAAGGCCGGCATTCAGTCCGTCCGCATTCGTTCGGCACTGACCTGTGAAGTCCAGACGGGCGTCTGCTCGGTCTGCTACGGTCGAGATCTGGCACGCGGTACGCCCGTCAACATGGGCGAAGCCGTCGGTGTCATCGCGGCCCAGTCGATCGGCGAGCCGGGCACCCAGCTCACCATGCGTACCTTCCACCTGGGCGGCACTGCGACCGTGGTCGACCAGTCCTTCCTGGAAGCCTCGTATGAGGGCACGGTGCAGATCAAGAACCGCAACATGCTGCGCAACTCGGAGGGCAACCTCGTCGCGATGGGCCGCAACATGGCGATCACCATTCTCGACGAACGCGGTGTCGAACGCTCCTCGCAGCGTGTCGCCTACGGTTCGAAGCTGTTCGTGGACGATGGCGACAAGGTCAAGCGCGGTCAACGTCTCGCCGAGTGGGATCCCTACACCCGCCCGATGATGACGGAAGTCGCGGGTACCGTTCAGTTCGAGGACGTGGTGGACTCCATCTCGGTTTCGGAATCGACGGACGAATCCACCGGCATCACCAAGCGTCAGGTCATCGACTGGCGTTCGACGCCGCGCGGTTCCGACCTCAAGCCGGCAATCGTCATCAAGGATGCCTCTGGCAACATCACGAAGCTCACCCGTGGCGGTGATGCCCGCTTCATGCTGTCTGTCGACGCCATCCTCTCGGTCGAGCCTGGCCAGAAGGTATCTCAGGGTGACGTTCTCGCCCGCGTGCCGATGGAAAGCGCCAAGACCAAGGACATCACCGGTGGTCTGCCGCGCGTCGCCGAACTGTTCGAAGCTCGTCGTCCGAAGGATCACGCCATCATCGCGGAGATCGATGGCACGATCCGCCTGGGCCGCGACTACAAGAACAAGCGTCGCGTCATGATCGAGCCGGCGGAAGACGGTGTTGAACCGGTCGAGTACCTGATTCCGAAGGGCAAGCCCTTCCATCTTCAAGACGGCGACTACATCGAGAAGGGCGACTACATCCTCGACGGCAACCCGGCGCCGCATGACATCCTGGCAATCAAGGGCGTGGAGGCTCTGGCTTCCTACCTCGTCAACGAGATCCAGGAAGTCTATCGACTGCAGGGCGTTGTCATCAACGACAAGCACATCGAGGTCATCGTTCGTCAGATGCTGCAGAAGGTCGAGATCACCGATGCCGGCGACAGCCAGTACATCGTTGGTGACAATGTCGACCGGATCGAGCTGGACGACGCCAACGAGCGCCTGATCGAGGAAGGCAAGAAGCCTGCATTCGGGGATCCGGTTCTTCTCGGCATCACCAAGGCATCGCTGCAGACGCCGTCCTTCATTTCGGCCGCTTCCTTCCAGGAGACCACCAAGGTTCTCACGGAAGCTGCGATCGCCGGCAAGATGGACACGCTGCAGGGGCTCAAGGAAAACGTCATCGTCGGTCGTCTCATCCCGGCCGGTACGGGCGGCACCATGACCCAGATCCGCCGCATCGCCACTTCGCGCGACGACCTCATCCTCGAGGAGCGCAAGAAGGGCACCGGCGCCTCGGCCGCAACGCCGATGCTGCAGGACATGGCCGGCGAGAATACGCCGGCAGAATAAGGTGAGGGCAGGGGGAAGCACCCCCTGCAATCGCTGGATCGGCCAACAAAAAAGCCCGGATCGTTTCGATCCGGGCTTTTGCATTATGGGCTTGATTGTAGGGAATGTAGAACTGCCGCTACTGCATGTCACCACTCAGGGATTTCGGTCTCCGGCGGCAGCCTTCACGAGTCGAAGCGGATGATCGCGACCTCGCCTTCGAGCGCACCCTGATAGGCCGAGGCATGCGGCTCCTCCACCGGGGCTTCGGTCAACATGCCGATCTGGTCGAGGTCGGCCTCGACGAAACCCTCCTCGGTCAAGGCGTTCAGGGCTTCGCGCACTGCAGAATCGTCGTCGGCGGCGCTCAACAGGATATGCAGGTCGATGCCCTCGCCGCCCTTGATTTCATAGGCCTTGCCGATAATGATGAACACCATCGGCCCTTCGAGGTTGTTGTCGTTGTCGGGGTTGCCGATCATCGTTCTCTCCGTATCGGTTGCCGGAAAGACGTTGAACGCCGAACCGGCGGGAAGGTTCTCGGATTTTCCTTAACGTCCGTGGGATCGATTCCCAAACACTATCTGCCGGGGAGGATGAAATCGTGACGATTTCATCGCGGCAAGGCTCTCCAGGCCCATTCTGCGGGGCCTGCATCTATTAATTTTTGCTTTTTAGCTTGACGGGAAGGGGTGAAAACAGTAAACGCCCCGCATCGGAAGCGATGTGAGGCTTGCCCGTTTGGAACGAGTCGTTCCTTGAGTAGACCTCAGACACGGTTCGAAACACGCACGTTGACGACACGAATGCTGCACGCATGACGCATGAGGAATGCGTCCTCTGCCTTGGGTGGTCCATCCGGAAAACCGGGTCGGGCCACGTTTTGCGCATGAGGGGATGTGTGTGCCGCCGCCGGAAACGGCATCAGATTGGCCCGAAAAGGGTTTGAGACGAAATTTGCAAGGGATGGTTATATGCCTACCGTAAACCAGCTGATCCGCAAGCCGCGCCAGGCACAGGTAAAGCGCAATAAGGTACCTGCTCTGCAGGAAAACCCGCAGAAGCGCGGCGTTTGCACCCGCGTCTACACCACGACCCCGAAGAAGCCGAACTCGGCTCTGCGTAAGGTCGCCAAGATCCGCCTGACCAACGGCTTCGAAGTCATCGGCTACATTCCGGGTGAAGGTCATAACCTTCAGGAACACTCCGTGGTGATGATCCGTGGCGGCCGCGTCAAGGACTTGCCGGGTGTTCGCTACCACATCATCCGCGGTGTTCTCGATACCCAGGGTGTCAAGAACCGCAAGCAGCGCCGTTCCAAGTACGGTGCGAAGCGTCCGAAGTAATCCTTCGGTCCTAAGTTTTTACACGGCGCTGCGCGAGGTTCTCCGCGTGATAAGGCGCCTTAACAGGTCAAGAGACGAGAAGTAGTATGTCCAGACGCCATCGTGCAGAAAAGCGTGAGATCAACCCGGATCCGAAGTTCGGCGATCTGATCGTCACCAAGTTCATGAATGCGATCATGCTTCACGGCAAGAAGTCCGTGGCTGAAAGCATCGTTTATGGTGCGTTCGATTCCGTTCAGGGTCGCTCGAAGCAGGAGCCTCTCGCGGTCTTCCATCAGGCGCTTGAGAATGTCGCTCCGCACGTTGAAGTGCGTTCGCGCCGCGTCGGTGGTGCAACCTACCAGGTTCCGGTGGATGTTCGCCCGGAGCGCCGTCAGGCCCTCGCCATCCGCTGGCTGATCGCTGCTGCCCGCAAGCGTAACGAGACCACCATGGTGGATCGTCTCTCTGGTGAGCTTCTGGATGCTGCCAACAACCGTGGCAGCGCCGTCAAGAAGCGTGAAGACACGCATAAGATGGCGGACGCCAACCGCGCGTTCTCGCATTACCGCTGGTAATCGTCATCCGATCGAATTTCGAAAGGCAGTCCTATGGCTCGCGAATATAAAATCGAAGACTACCGTAACTTCGGTATCATGGCGCATATCGACGCCGGCAAGACGACGACCACCGAGCGTATCCTTTATTACACCGGCAAGTCGCACAAGATCGGCGAAGTCCATGATGGCGCGGCCACGATGGACTGGATGGAGCAGGAGCAGGAGCGCGGCATCACGATCACGTCCGCTGCCACCACGACCTTCTGGAAGGGCCGTGACGGCAAGACCCGTCGCTTCAACATCATCGACACCCCCGGCCACGTCGACTTCACCATCGAAGTCGAGCGTTCGCTGCGCGTTCTCGACGGCGCCATCGCGCTGCTCGATGCCAACGCCGGCGTTGAGCCTCAGACGGAAACCGTCTGGCGTCAGGCTGAGAAGTATCATGTTCCGCGCATGATCTTCTGCAACAAGATGGACAAGACCGGTGCGGACTTCTACCGCTCCGTGGAAATGATCAAGACCCGCCTCGGTGCGACGGCCGTTGTCATGCAGTTGCCGATCGGCGCTGAAAGCGAGTTCAAGGGCGTCGTAGACCTGATCGAGATGAACGCTCTCATCTGGCGCGACGAATCTCTCGGCGCCCAGTGGGATGTCGTCGAGATCCCGGCCGACATGAAGGAAAAGGCTGAAGAATATCGCGAAAAGCTGATCGAGACCGTTGTCGAGATCGACGAAGAAGCGATGGAAGCCTACCTCGAAGGCAACATGCCCGACAACGACAAGATCCGCGAGCTCGTTCGCCGCGGCACGATCGATGTCAAGTTCCATCCGATGTTCTGCGGCACCGCCTTCAAGAACAAGGGCGTTCAGCCGCTTCTCGACGCGGTCGTCGATTACCTGCCGTCGCCGCTCGACATTCCTGCGATCAAGGGCATCGACTTCAAGACCGAAGCCGAAATCGAGCGTCACGCAGATGATGCCGAGCCGCTTTCCATGCTCGCGTTCAAGATCATGAACGACCCCTTCGTCGGTTCGCTGACCTTCGCTCGTATCTACTCGGGCAAGCTCGAAAAGGGTTCCTCGGTTCTGAACACCGTCAAGGACAAGCGCGAGCGCGTCGGCCGCATGCTGCAGATGCACTCCAACTCCCGTGAAGATATCGAAGAAGCCTTTGCAGGCGACATCGTTGCTCTCGCAGGCCTGAAGGAAACCACCACGGGTGACACGCTCTGCGATCCCCTGAAGCCGGTTATCCTCGAGCGCATGGAATTCCCCGAGCCGGTCATCCAGATCGCGATCGAGCCGAAGTCCAAGGGCGACCAGGAAAAGATGGGCCTCGCGCTCAACCGCTTGGCTGCCGAAGACCCGTCCTTCCGCGTCAAGACCGACCAGGAATCCGGCCAGACGATCATCGCCGGCATGGGCGAACTTCACCTCGACATCATCGTCGACCGCATGCGTCGCGAGTTCAAGGTCGAAGCAAACGTTGGTGCTCCGCAGGTTGCTTACCGCGAAACCATCACGCGTCAGCACGAAGAAGACTACACGCACAAGAAGCAGTCCGGTGGTACCGGTCAGTTCGCTCGCGTCAAGATCATCTTTGAACCGAACCCGGATGGGGACGATTTCGTCTTCGAATCCAAGATCGTCGGCGGTGCTGTTCCGAAGGAATACATCCCAGGCGTTCAGAAGGGTATCGAAAGCGTTCTGTCTTCGGGCCCGCTCGCCGGCTTCCCGATGCTCGGCGTCAAGGCTACGCTCATCGACGGTGCCTTCCACGACGTGGATTCCTCGGTTCTCGCCTTCGAAATCGCCTCCCGCGCCTGCTTCCGTGAAGCAGCGAAGAAGGCCGGTGCTCAGCTCCTCGAGCCGATGATGAAGGTCGAGGTCGTAACGCCGGAAGATTACGTCGGCGACGTGATCGGCGACCTGAACTCCCGCCGTGGTCAGATCCAGGGCCAGGAATCGCGCGGCATCGCCGTCGTGATCAACGCCCATGTGCCGCTGGCTAACATGTTCAAGTATGTCGATAACCTGCGCTCCATGTCGCAGGGCCGTGCTCAGTACTCGATGGTCTTCGACCATTACGCACCGGTCCCGTCGAACGTGGCAACGGAAATCCAGGCAAAGTACTCCGGTCAGAAGTGACCGGAGTAACCCGCTGAAAAAGTAGAGAATTTTCCCGTCAAGGGACAAGAACGGAGAGCCGCAATGGCAAAGAGCAAGTTTGAGCGCACGAAGCCTCACGTCAACATTGGCACGATTGGTCACGTTGACCATGGGTAAGACGTCCCTGACGGCTGCCATCACCAAGTATTTCGGTGAGTTCAAGGCTTACGACCAGATCGATGCGGCTCCGGAAGAGAAGGCGCGCGGTATCACGATTTCGACGGCGCACGTCGAGTACGAGACGCCGAACCGTCACTATGCGCACGTCGACTGCCCCGGCCACGCCGACTACGTGAAGAACATGATCACGGGCGCTGCGCAGATGGACGGCGCGATCCTGGTCTGCTCGGCTGCGGACGGCCCGATGCCGCAGACGCGCGAGCACATCCTGCTGGCCCGTCAGGTCGGCGTTCCGGCGATCGTGGTGTTCCTGAACAAGGTCGACCAGGTCGACGACGCCGAGCTTCTCGAGCTCGTGGAGCTTGAAGTTCGCGAACTTCTGTCGTCCTACGACTTCCCGGGTGACGACATTCCGGTCATCAAGGGTTCGGCGCTTGCCGCTCTGGAAGATTCGGACAAGAAGATCGGCGAAGACGCGATCCGCGAGCTGATGGCCGCTGTCGACTCTTACATCCCGACGCCTGAGCGTCCGATCGACCAGCCGTTCCTGATGCCGATCGAAGACGTGTTCTCGATCTCGGGTCGCGGCACGGTCGTGACCGGTCGCGTCGAGCGCGGCATCATCAAGGTTGGCGAGGAAGTCGAGATCGTCGGCATCCGTGCGACGTCGAAGACGACGGTGACCGGCGTTGAAATGTTCCGCAAGCTGCTCGACCAGGGCCAGGCCGGCGACAACATCGGCGCGCTGGTTCGCGGTGTGGACCGCAACGGCGTCGAGCGTGGCCAGATCCTGTGCAAGCCGGGTTCGGTCAAGCCGCACAAGAAGTTCAAGGCGGAAGCCTACATCCTGACGAAGGAAGAGGGCGGCCGTCATACGCCGTTCTTCACGAACTACCGCCCGCAGTTCTACTTCCGCACGACGGACGTTACGGGCATCGTGACGCTTCCGGAAGGCACGGAAATGGTCATGCCGGGCGACAACGTCACGGTTGACGTCGAGCTGATCGTGCCGATCGCCATGGAAGAGAAGCTGCGCTTCGCGATCCGCGAAGGCGGCCGTACCGTCGGCGCAGGCATCGTCGCAAGCATCGTCGAGTGATTCAAAGACGAAGCCGGCCTCTTCGGATGCCGGCTTCGTCCGAAAAACTTTAAGCAAGCGGCCCGATGCGGCTTGCTTATGACACAAAAATGTAGCAAATGGCGCGCGAGCGTGATTTGCGCCTGCTTTGTATGTACGAAACAGGTGACTGCCCAACAATTTAAGGTGGGCCATATGGCCCGAAGAATGGAAGGGGTGCCGGGATCGGTGTCCCTTCGATCTTTGAAACCGGTGGTCCGCCTTAGGTAAACGAACAACCCCTGCCGTATTGTTTGGCATGCGGGTGACAGACAACAAGGATAACGTCGAATGAACGGCCAAAATATCCGCATTCGCCTGAAGGCGTTCGATCACCGGATTCTCGATGCTTCCACGCGCGAGATCGTGTCGACGGCGAAGCGCACCGGTGCTAGCGTCCGGGGCCCCGTTCCGCTTCCGACCCGAATCGAGAAGTTTACGGTTAACCGGTCCCCCCACATCGACAAGAAGAGCCGCGAGCAGTTCGAGATGCGCACGCATAAGCGCCTCCTCGATATCGTTGACCCGACTCCGCAGACGGTGGACGCGCTGATGAAGCTCGATCTCGCCGCCGGTGTTGATGTTGAGATCAAGCTCTGAGGCTTTTGTCTCGAGCGGAGTGAGAAGGATTGAACCGATGCGTTCGGGTGTAATTGCACAGAAGGTGGGAATGACCCGCGTCTACAACGACGCTGGCGAGCATATCCCGGTAACCGTATTGCGGCTGGAAAGCTGCCAGGTCGTCGCGCACCGCACCGTTGAGAAGAACGGCTATACCGCTGTTCAGCTCGGCGCAGGCACGGCGAAGGTGAAGAACACCTCCAAGGCGATGCGCGGCAACTTTGCTGTCGCCAACGTCGAGCCGAAGGCGAAGCTCGTGGAGTTCCGCGTTTCTGAAGACAACATGATCGATGTCGGCACCGAGCTGACGGCGGCCCATTTCCAGGCTGGCCAGTTGGTGGACGTTACCGGCACCACGATCGGTAAGGGTTTTGCTGGCGCCATGAAGCGCCACAACTTCGGTGGTCTGCGCGCCACGCACGGTGTGTCCGTTTCGCACCGTTCGCATGGTTCGACCGGTTCCAACCAGGATCCGGGCCGCGTCTGGAAGGGCAAGCGTATGGCTGGTCACATGGGCCAGACGCGCGTCACCACCCAGAACCTGGAAGTCGTCTCCACCGACGAGAACCGTGGCCTGATCCTCGTCAAGGGTGCCGTCCCCGGCTCCAAGGGCGCCTGGATCGTCGTTCGCGATGCCGTCAAGTCGGCCGCGAAGTAAGGGAGCCAAGCAAATGGAATACAACGTCAAGACCCTCGAGGGAAAAGACGCAGGCAAGGTCTCCCTGTCGGACGAGATCTTCGGCCTCGATCCCCGTGAAGACATTCTCGCCCGCATGGTTCGTTGGCAGCTCGCCAAGAAGCAGCAGGGCACGCACAAGACCAAGGGTCGTGCTGAAGTTTCCCGCACGGGCGCCAAGATGTACAAGCAGAAGGGTACGGGCCGCGCTCGTCACCATTCGGCTCGCGCTCCGCAGTTCCGCGGCGGTGGCAAGGCTCATGGTCCGGTCGTTCGCAGCCACGAGCACGATCTTCCGAAGAAGGTTCGTGCGCTTGCTCTGCGTCACGCCCTGTCGGCAAAGCTGAAGGCCGAAGAGCTGATCGTCATCGACAACCTGGTAGCGGCGGAAGCCAAGACCAAGGCGCTCGCCGGAACCTTTGCTTCGCTCGGCCTGACGAACGCGCTGGTCATCGGTGGTGCTGAGCTCGACAACAACTTCAAGCTCGCAGCCCAGAACATCCCGAACATCGATGTTCTGCCGGTTCAGGGCATCAACGTTTACGATATCCTGCGTCGCGGCAAGCTCGTCCTGTCGAAGGCCGCAGTTGAAGCTCTAGAGGAGCGTTTCAAGTGACCGATCTTCGCCACTATGATGTGATCGTATCTCCCTCGATCACCGAAAAGTCGACGCTGGTATCCGAACAGAACCAGGTTGTCTTTAACGTTGCCAAGACTGCTTCGAAGCCCGAGATCAAGGCTGCCGTAGAAGCGCTCTTCGGTGTGAAGGTCACTGCCGTCAATACGCTGGTCCGCAAGGGCAAGGTGAAGCGCTTCCGCGGCTTCATCGGCAAGCAGAAGGACGTCAAGAAGGCTGTCGTCACCCTGGCCGAAGGTCAGACGATCGACGTCTCCACCGGTCTCTGAGGTAAGATACAATGGCATTGAAAAGCTACAATCCGACGACCCMGAGCCAGCGTCAGCTGGTCATCGTCGACCGTTCGGGCCTCTGGAAGGGCAAGCCGGTCAAGACGCTGACGGAAGGTCTCACCAAGAGCGGCGGCCGTAACAACAATGGCCGCATCACCGCTCGCTTCATCGGCGGTGGTCACAAGCGCACCTACCGTCTCGTGGACTTCAAGCGTCGCAAGTTCGATGTTGAAGGCACGGTCGAGCGTCTGGAATACGACCCGAACCGTACGGCGTTCATCGCGCTCGTGACCTACACGGACGGCGAACAGGCCTACATCCTCGCTCCGCAGCGCCTTGCTGCCGGCGACAAGGTCATCGCTTCCGAGAAGGCCGTCGACGTGAAGCCCGGCAATACCATGCCGCTTCAGTACATCCCGGTCGGCTCCATCGTCCACAACGTGGAAATGAAGCCGGGCAAGGGTGGCCAGATCGCTCGTTCGGCCGGCACCTATGTCCAGCTCGTCGGCCGCGATGCCGGCATGGCGATCCTTCGTCTGAACTCCGGCGAACAGCGCCTCGTTCCGGGCTCCTGCCTGGCCACGGTTGGTGCTGTTTCCAACCCGGACCACGGCAACATCAACGACGGCAAGGCCGGTCGCACCGTTTGGCGTGGCAAGCGTCCGCATAACCGCGGCGTCGTCATGAACCCGGTCGACCATCCGCACGGCGGTGGTGAAGGCCGCACCTCCGGTGGTCGCCATCCGGTGACCCCGTGGGGCAAGCCGACCAAGGGCAAGCGCACCCGTTCGAACAAGTCGACCGACAAGTTCATCATGCGTTCGCGCCATCAGCGCAAGAAGTAAGAGGAAAGTCACACAATGGCTCGTTCAGTATGGAAAGGTCCGTTTGTTGACGGCTATCTTCTCACGAAGGCTGAGAAGGTGCGCGAAGGCGGACGCAACGAAGTAATCAAGATCTGGAGCCGTCGCTCCACGATCCTTCCGCAGTTCGTCGGGCTTACGTTCGGCGTCTACAATGGCAGCAAGCACGTGCCGGTCAGCGTCAACGAAGACATGGTCGGTCACAAGTTCGGTGAATTCTCTCCGACCCGGACCTATTACGGTCACGGTGCGGACAAGAAGGCGAAGAGGAAGTAACCATGGCGAAGGCTAAGACCGAACGCCGGCTGAAGGACAACGAAGCACAGGCAGTCGCCCGTACGCTTCGCGTCAGCCCGCAGAAGCTGAACCTGGTTGCCGCCCTGATCCGCGGCAAGAAGGTCGACCGCGCGCTTGCAGAACTCGAGTTCTCCCGCAAGCGTATCGCCGGCACGGTGAAGAAGACCCTCGAGTCTGCAATCGCCAATGCCGAGAACAACCATGACCTCGACGTCGATTCGCTGATCGTTTCCGAAGCCTATGTCGGCAAGTCGATCGTGATGAAGCGCTTCCATGCCCGCGGCCGCGGCCGCGCCTCGCGCATCGAGAAGCCCTTCGCTCACCTGACGATCGTCGTTCGCGAAGTCGAGGAAAAAGGGGAGGCCGCATAATGGGCCAGAAAATCAATCCGATCGGTTTCCGCCTCGGCATCAACCGTACCTGGGACAGCCGCTGGTTCGCCGATAATGCTGAATACGGTCAGCTCCTCCATGAGGATCTGAAGATCCGCGCATATCTGATGCAGGAGCTGAAGCAGGCCGGCATCTCCAAGGTGGTCATCGAGCGTCCGCACAAGAAGTGCCGCGTCACGATCCACTCGGCCCGTCCGGGCCTCATCATCGGCAAGAAGGGCGCCGATATCGAAAAGCTGCGTAGGAAGCTTTCCGAAATGACGTCCTCTGAAACGCACCTCAACATCGTCGAAGTGCGCAAGCCGGAAGTCGATGCGACCCTGGTCGCACAGTCGATCGCCCAGCAGCTCGAGCGCCGCGTGGCTTTCCGCCGTGCGATGAAGCGTGCCGTTCAGTCGGCCATGCGTCTCGGCGCTGAAGGCATCAAGATCACCTGCGCCGGCCGTCTCGGCGGTGCGGAAATCGCTCGTACCGAATGGTATCGTGAAGGTCGCGTTCCGCTTCACACGCTGCGCGCCGACATTGACTACGGTACGGCAGAAGCCGAAACCGCTTTCGGTATCTGCGGCATCAAGGTCTGGATCTTCAAGGGCGAAATCCTTGAGCATGATCCGATGGCTTCCGAGCGGCGCGCGCTGGAAGGCGATGCGCAGGGCCCGGCAAGCCGCGAACGTGGCGATCGTCGCCGCGAAAACGCTTGATAAGCGCTGGCGAAAGATAAGCTCGGAGAAGTAAGAAAATGTTGCAGCCAAAGCGTACCAAGTACCGCAAGCAGTTCAAGGGCCGCATCAAGGGCGTTGCCAAGGGCGGGTTCGACCTTGCCTTTGGTGAATTCGGCCTCAAGGCTCAGGAACCGAACCGCGTCAACGCACGCGAGATCGAGGCGGCTCGCCGCGCGATCACCCGTTACATGAAGCGCGCGGGTCGTGTCTGGATCCGCGTGTTCCCTGACGTTCCGGTCACCGCCAAGCCCACCGAAGTTCGTATGGGTAAAGGTAAGGGTTCGGTTGAATACTGGGCATGCAAGGTCAAGCCCGGTCGTATGATGTTCGAGATCGACGGCGTTTCGGAAGAAATCGCTCGCGAGGCTCTGCGCCTCGGTTCTGCCAAGCTCTCGGTCAAGACGCGCTTCGTACAGCGCATCGCAGAGTAAGGAGAAGGCACGAGATGAAAGCCGAAGACGTACGCGGCCTCACGGCCGACCAGCTCAAGGACAAGCTCGCCGAGCTCAAGAAGGAGCAGTTCAACCTGCGCTTCCAGAAGGCCACCGGTCAGCTCGAGAAGTCCTC
The DNA here is from genome assembly GCF_001854865.1 of Rhizobium sp. LCM 4573. GTDB lineage: Bacteria > Pseudomonadota > Alphaproteobacteria > Rhizobiales > Rhizobiaceae > Neorhizobium. The sequence continues at coordinate 307,197 of NZ_MDDW01000028.1, forward strand.
GCGCATCAACGAAGTCCGCAAGGACATCGCCCGCGTGAAAACCATTGCCCGCCAGAAGGCGGCAGAAGCCAAGGCCTAAAGGAAGAATAATATGCCGAAACGCATTCTGCAGGGCGTAGTTGTTTCCGACAAGAACGAGAAGACCGTTGTTGTCCGGGTAGAGCGCCGATTCGCGCATCCGCTGCTTCAGAAGACGGTCCGCCGTTCCAAGAAGTACAAGGCGCATGACGAAAACAACCAGTACAAGGTTGGCGACGTGGTTTCCATCGAGGAATGCGCGCCGATCTCCAAGGACAAGCGCTGGACGGTTGTTGCCGCCCAGGCTTAATTGCCCAGGTTTCTGCGTCAGGCCCTTGCGTCTGGCGCAGAATCCTGTATGAAGCACGCCATTGGCGCAGGACGCTCGGCAACGAGCGTCTTTTGCTTTGAGCGCAGGGAAGGTCCCATCTGGGAAACCACCTTGGCAAGACCCATCCCGCGCACATCGAAATTCTGTCCAAAAGCCGGATCGGGGCGTTTTCGCGCCCGGTCGTTCCGGTCATTAGAAAAAGGCGACCTGACATGATTCAGATGCAAACAAACCTCGACGTGGCGGACAATTCCGGCGCACGTCGTGTCATGTGCATCAAGGTGCTGGGCGGCTCCAAGCGCAAGTACGCTTCGATCGGCGACGTCATCGTCGTATCGATCAAGGAAGCCATCCCGCGCGGCCGCGTGAAGAAGGGCGACGTGATGAAGGCGGTTGTTGTGCGCACCGCCAAGGACATCCGTCGCGCTGACGGCAGCGTCATCCGCTTCGATAACAACGCAGCGGTCCTCATCGACAACAAGAAAGAGCCGATCGGCACCCGTATCTTCGGACCGGTTCCGCGCGAACTGCGCGCCAAGAACCATATGAAGATCATCTCGCTGGCTCCGGAAGTACTCTAAGGGAGCGGGAAAGATGCAGAAGATCCGCAAGGGCGACAACGTCGTCGTATTGACCGGCAAGGACAAGGGCCGCACTGGCGAAGTTCTCCAGGTTCTGCCGAAGGAAGATCGCGCCGTGGTGCGCGGTATCAACATGGTGAAGCGTCATCAGCGTCAGACTCAGACCGCTGAAGCCGGCATCATCAACAAGGAAGCATCCATTCACCTGTCCAACATCGCGATCGTCGCGAAGGACGGGAAGCCGACCCGCGTTGGTTTCTCCGTCGTTGACGGCAAGAAGGTGCGTGTAGCCAAGCGTACGGGAGATGTGATCGATGGCTGAGGCAAAGTATGAGCCGCGGCTCAAGAAGGAATATGTTTCCCGTATTCGCGGCGCGATGAAGGAAAAGTTCGCCTACTCGAACGAGATGCAGATCCCGAAGCTCGACAAGGTCGTGATCAACATGGGCGTCGGCGAAGCTACGGCTGACTCGAAGAAGCCTACCGTTGCTGCTGCCGATCTTGCTGCGATTGCCGGCCAGAAGCCGGTCGTCACTCGCGCCCGCAATTCGATCGCCGGCTTCAAGCTTCGCGAAAACATGCCGATCGGCGCGAAGGTTACGCTCCGTGGCGCCCGCATGTACGAATTCCTGGATCGCCTGGTCAACATCGCGCTGCCGCGCGTTCGCGACTTCCGCGGCCTGAACCCCAAGAGCTTTGACGGCCGTGGCAACTTCGCCATGGGCATCAAGGAGCACATTGTGTTCCCTGAGATCAACTACGACAAGGTTGATCAGATGTGGGGCATGGACATCATCGTTTGCACGACGGCTACCAACGACGACGAAGCACGGGCTCTTCTGACAGAGTTCAACTTCCCGTTCCGTCAGTAACCGTAACGACGAGCGTTAAGAAGGAACTCCGATATGGCGAAAACCAGCGCAGTTGAAAAGAACAAGCGCCGCCGCAAGACCGTCGCCGTCCAGGCCGCCAAGCGCGCTGCCCTGAAGGCGACCATCATGAACCAGGAACTTCCGATCGAAGAACGGTTCAAGGCAACCCTGAAGCTCGCTTCGCTGCCGCGCGATGGCTCGAAGACGCGCATCCGCAACCGCTGCGAAGTCACCGGTCGTCCGCGCGCTTTCTATCGCAAGCTCAAGATGTCGCGTATCGCGCTTCGCGAGCTGGGCAACCTCGGCAAGGTGCCGGGTGTCGTCAAGTCGAGCTGGTAAGGAGATCGTTAGATGACCATGACTGATCCCTTGGGTGATATGCTCACCCGCATCCGCAATGGTGCTTCCCGCCGCAAGTCGACCGTGACCACGCCGGCTTCCCGGCTGCGTGCTCGCGTCCTCGACGTTTTGCAGGCGGAAGGCTACATCCGCGGTTATTCTCAGGTCGATTACGGCAACGGCAAGTCCGAGCTTGAGATCGAGCTGAAGTACTACGAAGGCGCGTCGGTGATCCGTGAGATCGGCCGCGTATCCAAGCCGGGCCGCCGGGTCTATGTCTCGGTAAAGTCCATTCCGCAGGTCGCGAACGGCCTCGRCATCACCATCCTTTCGACTCCGAAGGGCGTGATGGCCGATCACCAGGCTCGCGAACAGAACGTAGGTGGCGAGGTTCTCTGCTCGGTCTTCTAAGACAGGGCAGGGGTCTCCATAGCGAACAGACAGGATTGAAACATGTCTCGTATCGGTAAGAAGCCCGTTCAGGTTCCAGCAGGTGTTACGGCTGCTATCGACGGCCAGAAAGTGACTGCCAAGGGCCCGAAGGGCGAGCTGTTTTTCGTCGCGAACGACGAAGTCAAGCTCGAACTCAAGGACAATGCGGTATCGGTGACCCCGATCAACGATACCAAGGATGCTCGTTCGAAGTGGGGAATGTCCCGCACGATGGTCGAGAACATCTTCAAGGGTGTTAAGGACGGTTTCGAGCGCAAGCTCGAGATCAACGGCGTCGGTTACCGTGCCTCCATGCAGGGCAAGAACCTGCAGCTCGCGCTCGGTTTCAGCCACGACGTGGTCTACGAACCGCCRCAGGGCATCACCATTGCCGTGCCGAAGCCGACGGAAATCGTCGTCACCGGCATCAACAAGCAGCAGGTCGGTCAGGTAGCCGCGGAAATCCGCGAATACCGCGGTCCGGAGCCCTACAAGGGCAAGGGCGTCAAGTACGCCGAGGAACGGATCGTCCGCAAGGAAGGCAAGAAGAAGTAAGGATCACGCGAAATGGCTAGCAGGAAACAAGTACTTGCCAAGCGCGCGAGCCGAGTGCGTCGCCAGATCAAGGCGGTCGCCAATGGCCGCCCGCGCCTGTCGGTTCATCGCTCGTCGAAGAACATCTATGTCCAGGTCATCGATGACGTGGCCGGCCGCACGCTCGCAGCCGCTTCCACGCTCGAGGGTGATCTGCGCAAGTCGCTGAAGACCGGCGCTGACGTTGCTGCAGCTGCAGCCGTCGGCAAGCTCGTCGCCGAGCGTGCCGCCAAGGCCGGCGTGAAGGAAGTCGTGTTCGACCGCGGCCCCTTCCTCTATCACGGCCGCGTCAAGGCGCTTGCCGAAGCTGCCCGCGAAGGCGGTCTGAGCTTCTAAGAATTTCGCCTGGCCTTTCCTGATAGGGAGGCCGGGCGAATTGCGGTTCTGCCGCGAATGAGAAGCGTCCGCGGGTTTCGTGCCCGCGTTGCTTCAATGGGTAATCTGCCGATTGCACCCGGAAAAGAAAAAGGAAAAGGACAATGGCACAGGAAAGAAGGGGCCAGCGCGAAGATCGCCAGGCCCGTGAAGAGCGCGATAGCGAATTCGTCGACAAGCTGGTCGCGATCAACCGCGTCGCAAAGGTCGTCAAGGGCGGCCGTCGCTTCGGTTTCGCAGCACTCGTCGTCGTCGGCGACCAGAAGGGCCGCGTCGGCTTCGGTCATGGCAAGGCACGCGAAGTGCCGGAAGCCATCCGCAAGGCTACCGAAGCTGCAAAGCGCGACCTGATCTTCGTACCGCTGCGCGACGGCCGTACGCTGCATCATGACGTCAATGGCCGCCACGGCGCAGGCAAGGTCCTGCTGCGTTCGGCCAAGGCCGGTACCGGTATCATCGCCGGCGGTCCGATGCGCGCCGTATTCGAGACGCTCGGCGTTCACGACGTCGTTGCCAAGTCGACCGGTTCGTCGAACCCCTACAACATGGTTCGCGCCACGTTCGACGCCCTGAAGCACCAGGTTCATCCGAAGGACATCGCGGCACAGCGCGGCATCAAGTATGCAACGCTCCAGGCTCGCCGTGCTTCTTCCGGTGTGACCTCGGAAGAATAAGGAGAGCGGATCATGGCTAAGAAAGCAGAAGCCGCAAAGAAGACGATCACGGTCGAACAGATCGGATCGCCCATCCGCCGCCCGGCCGTCCAGCGTCAGACGCTGATCGGTCTCGGCCTCAACAAGATGCACCGGACCCGTACGCTGGAAGACACTCCTTCCGTTCGTGGCATGATCCGGGCTGTCCAGCATCTCGTTCGCGTCGTCGACGAGAAGTGAGACGGAGGAATTGACCATGAAACTGAATGAGATCAAGGACAACGAAGGCGCCACCAAGGATCGTATCCGCGTTGGTCGCGGTATCGGCTCCGGCAAGGGCAAGACCGGTGGTCGCGGCGTGAAGGGTCAGAAGGCTCGCTCCGGCGTATCGATCAACGGCTTCGAGGGCGGCCAGATGCCGATCTATCGTCGCCTGCCGAAGCGCGGCTTCAACAACATCTTCGCTTCCGACTTCGTCACCGTGTCGCTCGGCCGCATCCAGACGGCCATCGACGCGAAGAAGCTCGACCCGAAGGCAACGATCGATGCCGCCGCCCTCAAGGCTGCCGGCGTGATCCGCCGCGAGAAGGACGGTGTTCGCGTTCTTTCCGACGGCGAGCTCAAGGCGAAGATCTCGGTCGAAGTCGCCGGCGCCTCCAAGGCTGCCGTCGAGAAGATCGAAAAGGCCGGCGGTTCGGTGAAGCTGCTCGTCGCAGTGGAAGCCGCTGCTGAATAAATCGTTTGAAAATTGCCCGGAGTGAGCTTCACACCGGGCAATTTTATCTCCATATGTGAGCCTCACGATCCTGGGGCGATCTAGCCGGTCGCCTGTCCGGGATCATACTGAAAACAGGGTGAGGCAGCCGATTGCGCCTGCAATCTCCCCGCCCGGTTTTCTGAAACTGAATTTTTGAGACTGCTTTCCGGACCCGGCACTCGTCCACCGCCGGAGAATTGGTCAGGCGGAGAATTGCATGGCTTCTGCAGCGGAACAACTTGCCTCCAATCTGAATTTTTCGACCTTCGCCAAGGCGGAGGACCTCAAGAAGCGACTGTGGTTCACGCTCGCAGCACTCCTCGTTTATCGTCTCGGTACGCATATCCCGCTTCCGGGGTTGAACCCTGAGGCGTATGCGCAGGCCTTCCGTGGCCAGGCGAGCGGCATCCTCGGCCTCTTCAACATGTTCGCGGGCGGCGCGGTCGAGCGCATGGCGATCTTCGCGCTCGGCATCATGCCGTATATTTCCGCGTCGATCATCGTGCAGCTGATGACCTCGGTCGTTCCCTCGCTCGAAGCCTTGAAGAAGGAAGGCGAGCAGGGTCGCAAGATCATCAACCAGTACACCCGTTACGGAACCGTGCTGCTCGGCACGCTGCAGGCCTATGGCATTGCGGTCGGCCTCGAGAGCGGGCAGGGGATCGTGATGGATCCGGGTTGGTTCTTCCGTATTTCCACGGTCGTAACGCTGCTCGGCGGCACCATGTTCCTGATGTGGCTCGGTGAGCAGATCACCTCGCGCGGCATCGGCAACGGTATTTCGCTGATCATCTTTGCGGGCATCGCGGCCGGCCTTCCGTCGGCTCTGGCCGGAACGCTCGAGCTCGGTCGTACCGGCGCTCTTTCGACGGCGCTCATCCTGACTGTCATCGTCGTGGCGATCGCCGTCATCGCCTTGATCGTGTTCGTCGAGCGTGCCCAGCGCCGCCTGCTGATCCAGTATCCGAAGCGCCAGGTGGGCAATCGCATGTTCCAGGGCGATACTTCGCACCTGCCGCTGAAGCTCAATACATCGGGCGTCATCCCGGCGATCTTCGCCTCGTCGCTCCTGCTCCTACCGGCGACGGCCGCGGGTTTCGCCGGTAACAGCCAGCTTCCGAACTGGGCGACGACGATCATTTCGGCGCTCGGCCATGGCCAGCCGCTGTTCATGCTGCTCTACGGTCTGCTGATCGCCTTCTTCGCATTCTTCTACACGGCGATCGTCTTCAATCCGAAGGACACCGCCGACAATCTGAAGAAGCACGGCGGCTTCATTCCGGGCATCCGTCCGGGTGAGCGGACGGCCGAATACATCGACTACGTGCTGACCCGCATCACGGTCGTCGGCGCCATCTACCTCGTGTTCGTCTGCATTCTGCCGGAAATCCTGGTGGCGCGCACGGGCGTTCCGTTAGCCCTTGGTGGTACTTCGCTTTTGATCGTCGTCAGTGTAACGCTCGATACGGTCGCTCAGATTCAGGGCCACTTGATTGCGCAGCAATATGAGGGGCTGATCAAGAAGTCGAAATTGCGCGGAGGAAAGAGGGGACGATGAGATTGATTCTTTTGGGGCCGCCGGGCGCGGGTAAGGGGACCCAGGCTCAGCGGATCGTGGAGAAGCACGGAATTCCGCAGCTCTCCACCGGCGACATGCTGCGTGCGGCTGTAGCTGCCGAGACGGAAGTCGGCAAACGGGCCAAGGCCGTCATGGACGCGGGCAGGCTCGTCTCCGACGAAATCGTCAATGCGATCGTTTCCGAGCGTATCGATCAGCCGGACGCTGCCAACGGCTTTATCCTCGATGGTTTTCCGCGCACCCTGGTGCAGGCGGATGCCACCGAGGAGATGTTGAGGTCCAAGGGGCTCGACCTTTCAGTCGTCGTCGAGTTGCGTGTGGATGATAAGGAGCTTATCCGCCGCGTGTCCGGCCGCTATTCCTGCGCCCAGTGCGGAACGGTCTATCACGATACGGACAAGAAGCCGGCGAGCGAAGGCGTCTGCGACAAGTGTGGTTCGACCCATTTCAAGCGCCGGCCTGACGATAATGCCGAAACGATGACCAAGCGCCTGGAGGTCTATTACAAGGAGACCTCTCCGCTGATCGGTTACTACTATGCCAAGGGCAAGCTGAAGGTCGTGGACGGCATGGCCGAGATCGACACGGTCACGGCGGATATCGAGAAAATCCTTGCCGGCCTCTGAGCCGGCTTGGGTCTGTTAAAGAATCTTGGGCGGAGCAGTTGCTTTTCGGCGCTGATTCCGTTAAAGACGCGCCAACTCGCGACAGCTTTGAGCGATCGGCGCGGATTTCCCGAAAGGACATCCGGAGCTGGTCGTTTTGACTTGTTCCGGATGAAGTTTGAACTGGTGGCCTTGTGAGGCCGCTGTCATGGAAGAAGCACCACTTGCCGGATGGCAACTGGAAAAGGAGAATAGACGTGGCACGTATCGCTGGCGTCAATATCCCGACTGCGAAGCGCGTTGTTATCGCGCTGACCTACATTCACGGGATCGGCTCGAAATTTGCGCAGGAAATCATGGACAAGGTTGGCCTGCCGGCTGACAAGCGTGTCCATCAGCTGACGGATTCCGAAATCCTTCAGATCCGCGAAACCATCGACCGCGACTATCAGGTCGAAGGTGATCTTCGTCGCGAGACCGCGATGAATATCAAGCGTCTGATGGATCTCGGCTGCTACCGCGGCCTGCGTCATCGCCGTGGCCTTCCGGTCCGCGGTCAGCGTACGCACACCAATGCTCGCACCCGCAAGGGTCCGGCAAAGGCGATCGCTGGTAAGAAGAAGTAATTTTGGGTGAGCAGTGATTAGTGGGTGGTGATTAGAATCTACTCACTAACGACTGCAGACTGCTCGCTCCAAGGTGGAGCCGCTGGAATTACGGCGGTGCAGAGATCAACGAAAGGGATAATATGGCCAAGGAAGCCACCCGCGTTCGCCGTCGCGAGCGCAAGAATATCACGTCGGGCGTTGCCCACGTCAATTCGACCTTCAACAACACGATGATCACCATCACCGACGCGCAGGGCAATGCGATTGCCTGGTCGTCCGCTGGTGCCAAGGGCTTCAAGGGTTCGCGCAAGTCGACCCCGTTCGCTGCTCAGATCGCTGCCGAAGACTGCGCCAAGAAGGCTCAGGAGCATGGCATGAAGTCGCTTGAAGTCGAGGTTTGCGGTCCGGGTTCCGGCCGTGAATCTGCGCTTCGCGCTCTCCAGGCCGCCGGCTTCATGATCACCTCGATCCGCGACGTGACCCCGATCCCGCACAACGGTTGCCGTCCGCGCAAGAAGCGTCGCGTCTGATCGTCGTATTACGCTTGGACCGCCTTCGGGCGGTCCTGCATTGAACTCGGGAATAGCCGCTTTACCTCCTCGGAGGTTGGCGGCTTTGACCGTATGCCGATGAGCGATATTTGCTCCGCTCGGTGCTCCTCGTGCTCGGTTGCCACGATTGGATGGTGGCAACGAACGGAAGGTATGAAACATGATCCAGAAGAACTGGCAGGAACTGATCAAGCCGAACAAGGTGGAATTCACCTCTTCCGGCCGTACCAAGGCAACGCTGGTTGCCGAACCTCTGGAGCGCGGCTTCGGCCTGACGCTCGGCAACGCGCTTCGTCGCGTGCTTCTGTCGTCTCTGCGCGGTGCGGCCGTCACCGCCGTGCAGATCGATGGCGTATTGCATGAATTCTCTTCCATCCCCGGCGTTCGCGAGGATGTGACCGATATCGTGCTCAACATCAAGGAAATCGCCATCAAGATGGATGGCGACGATGCCAAGCGCATGGTCGTGCGCAAGCAGGGTCCGGGCTCGGTTACCGCCGGCGACATCCAGACGGTAGGCGATATCGAGATCCTGAACCCCGACCATGTGATCTGCACGCTCGACGAGGGTGCGGAAATCCGGATGGAATTCACAGTCAACAACGGCAAGGGCTACGTCCCGGCCGAGCGTAACCGTGCAGAAGATGCTCCGATCGGCCTCATCCCGGTCGACAGCCTCTATTCGCCGGTCAAGAAGGTCTCTTACAAGGTGGAGAACACCCGCGAGGGTCAGGTTCTCGACTACGACAAGCTGACCATGACCATCGAGACCGATGGTTCGGTCTCTGGTGAAGACGCCGTAGCCTTCGCCGCCCGTATCCTTCAGGACCAGCTTTCTGTCTTCGTCAACTTCGACGAGCCGCAGAAGGAAGCCGAAGAGGAAGCCGTTACCGAACTCGCGTTCAACCCGGCTCTCCTCAAGAAGGTCGACGAACTGGAACTTTCCGTCCGTTCGGCGAACTGCCTGAAGAACGACAACATCGTCTATATCGGCGATCTTATCCAGAAGACCGAGGCGGAAATGCTGCGCACTCCGAATTTCGGTCGCAAGTCGCTGAACGAGATCAAGGAAGTTCTGGCCTCCATGGGCCTCCATCTGGGTATGGAAGTTCCTGCCTGGCCGCCGGAAAACATCGAAGATCTCGCCAAGCGCTACGAAGACCAGTACTAACCATTAAACTGCAGGCGTATGCCTGCAAGTAAAGGAGACCAGAGATGCGCCACCAGAAAGCCGGCCGCAAGCTCAACCGCACCGCAAGCCATCGCAAGGCGATGTTCGCCAACATGGCTGCTTCGCTCATCACCCATGAGCAGATCGTAACGACCCTGCCGAAGGCGAAGGAAATCCGTCCGATCGTCGAGAAGCTCGTCACCCTTGGCAAGCGCGGTGACCTGCACGCTCGTCGTCAGGCGATCTCGCAGATCCAGGATCAGGATGCCGTTCGCAAGCTGTTCGACACGATCGCTTCGCGTTACGCCACCCGCAACGGCGGCTACCTTCGCATCATGAAGGCCGGCTTCCGCCAGGGCGACAACGCCGCTCTCGCCGTCATCGAGTTCGTCGAGCGCGACGTTAACGCCAAGGGCGCTGCCGACAAGGCTCGCGTTGCCGCTGAAGCCGAAGCTGCCGAAGCCGCTTGATAATTCCGCATCGTCGGAGATGAAAGGCCGGGTGGAAACACCCGGCCTTTTTGCTGCTGAACGATGAGGTCAGCTCACGCATCAAGCCGCTGGCTTGTCGAACGCACGACCTCCAGGAAGTTCCGCAGCGCCTTTCGCGCACCTCTTGGCCGCCAGCCCATGGCCAGTTCCCAAGCCACGTTCTCCGGCGCATCGAGCAGGGGAATGAATGCCACGCCGACGATCTGCATCGTCGCTGCGCCTTTGGGCACCAGCGATATGCCAAGCCCCGCGGCGACCAGGCTGAGGATCGTGTGCATCTGCCGGGCCTCCTGAACGATATTCGGTACGAAACCCACGGCCCTGCAGGCATTCGTAATGTTCCCGTGCAGTACCGGGCCTTGCTGGTAGGGGAACATGATGAAATCCTGCCCCGCCAGGTCGGCAAGCCGGCACGAATCCGAGGCCGCTAGCGGATGATGCGCCGGAACGGCGACGATCAGTTTGTCTCGGTGTATCAATTCCACGGTGAGGCCGTCGACGRCTTGAATCGGTGGATGGAAAAAGCCCAGATCGATATCTCCGCTGGCGAGATCGACCAGTTGGGCGTCCGTAGGGCGTTCATCGAGCCGAATTGCGGTATCCGGCCAGATTTCATGGAAAGCGCGGATGGTCGCGGGAAGCAGACGATAGAGAGCTGCCGAGACAAAGGCGATGGAAATCTCCGCAAGATCGTCGGATGCCGCCCGGCGGGCCAGGCGAACGGCTTCCTCGGATTGTGCAATGGTTCGCCTTGCCTCCTCCAGAAACACGCGCCCGGCGGCGGTGAGGCTCACCACGCGCTGCGTCCGCTCGAACAGTGCAAATCCCAGCCGTYCCTCGAGCCTCTTGATCGATTGGCTGAGCGGGGGCTGAGCCATGCCAAGCCGGGCGGCGGCGCGCCCGAAATGCATTTCTTCGGCCACGGCAATGAAATGCCGCATATGGTGTAGATCAATCGTCATCATATCGAAGAAGTATCAATAAACTCCGCTTTAATATTGGAAAAGTTCGCACGTCGCAACGATCTGAGGGGCTGACGTCAGCTAGGGCTGGCAAGGATTCCAAGGGGTGACCATGCAAAGACTTGCTTTTTTATGCGCTACCTTCGCGACGGCGCTGGGCGCGGCACCGGCTTTTGCGGAAATCGAACGCGAGGACTTTCGGATCACGGCTGGATCGGATATCGAGCTTGCCATCCGCGAAGTCCGCAATGACGGGATGGAGCCTAACGGACCTCCAGTCGTGCTCGTTCATGGGGCGCGGGTTCCGGGCATAGCCTCCTTCGATTTGCCGGTGGAAGGGGGATCACTCGCCGGTGATCTGGCAACGGAAGGATACAGGGTATTCATACTTGATGCCCGTGGCTACGGCGGATCGAGCCGTCCGGGGCAGGATGGCCCGCAGCAAGGCCGGCCGCTCAGCCCCTCCAATGAGATCGTCCGCGATATCGACGCTGCCGTCGAGGCGATCCGGGATAGGACCAATAGGCAGCAGATCGCCTTGCTGGGATGGGCCACCGGCGGGCATTGGGCGGGCATGTATGCCTCTCTTTTTCCGGAAAAGGTCAGCCATCTGATGGTCTATAATTCGCTTTACGGCGCAGCCTCCAAACATCCCACGCTCGGGCCTGACGGCGAGAATGCCGATCCGAACGACCGCAGCCGCTTCAACGTCGCGAAATTCGGCGCCTACCGGCTGAACACGGCGGCTTCGCTTATCCCTTCCTGGGACAGATCCATTCCTGTCGAGGACAAGGATAGCTGGCATGATCCGGCGGTGGTCGAAGCCTACCAGCGGGCGGCGCTGGCCTCCGATCCGACATCCGGTGATCACCAACCGCCGGCATTCCGTGCGCCGTCGGGTGCCATGGAGGACAGTTTCTATCTCGCCTCGGGAAGGCAGCTTTGGGATGCCGCTTCGATTACCGCGCGCGTGCTGATCATCCGTTCGGAGAGCGATTTCTGGAGCCGTCCCGATGACGTGACCGCGCTTGAACGCCATCTCGTAAACGCGGCAGGAGTTCGTAGCGTCACGATTCCAGGGGCGACGCACTATGTGCATCTCGATCGTTCCGAGCGCGGCCGTTCGCAGTTCATCACCGAAGTGCTGAGCCTGCTGTCCGAATCCGACAGAACCGCAAACCCCTGAATGGCTGGGAGCTCTAGCGAGCCGCTTGCGCGGCTCCGGTTTTTCCCCGTTTCCAGTTCAGGATCGGCTTGCGCAACGGGCGGTAGGCAAGCAGCGCCACAATCACCATCAGATAGGTGATGGGTTCCAGCGTCAGGCTCTTGCGCGCCAGAATGAAATGCAGCACGGCTCCTGCCGCGATCACGTAGACGAGCTTATGCAGCTTCGTCCAGCGCGGACCAAGTTTGCGGATCGACCAATTGTTGGAAGTGAGCGCGAGCGGGATCAGCAGAAGCAGGCAGGCCATGCCTATGGTAATGTATGGTCTTCGGGCAATGTCGCCGGCAACCGCTCCGATGTTGAAGCGCAGGTCGAGCGAAGCATAGACCGAGAAATGCATCAGCACGTAATAGAAGGCCAGCAGCCCGACCGCGCGGCGGTAACGGACCCAGTTGATGCCGACGAGGTCGCGTAGAGGTGTGATGGCAAGCGTCGCGATGATGAAGCGCAGCGCCCAGATGCCGAGCAGATGCTCGAATTCCTTGACCGGATTGAAGCCGAGCCCGCCTGTTGCCGCGAGATAGAAATACCAGGCAGCCGGCAACAATCCGATGGCGTAGAGCCCCCATATGCTGGCGCTGTGATAGCGGCGGGGCAGGGTGGGTAGCGTAAGCATCGTCAATAGTTCGCCTTCAGGTCCATGCCTTCGTAGAGGCTCGCCACCTCTTCGGCATAACCGTTGAAAGGCAGTGTGTCGCGGCGGGCGACGTTGAAGAAGCCGCCGTCACCGATCCGCTGTTCGGTCGCCTGGCTCCAGCGCGGGTGATCGACCGCCGGATTGACGTTGGAGTAAAAGCCGTATTCGCGCGCGTTGGAATTCTTCCAGGTGGTCTGCGGCTGCTCTTCCACCAGCGAGATCTTGACGATCGATTTGATGCTCTTGAAGCCATATTTCCACGGAACCACCAACCGGATTGGCGCGCCGTTCTGGTTCGGCAGGGTTTCACCATAGAGCCCGACGGCGAGAATGGTCAGCGGATGGCGGGCCTCGTCGAGTCGAAGACCCTCGATATAGGGCCAGGGAAGCGGCTGGAAGAAGCCGCGCTGTCCGGGCATCTGCTCCGGCCGCACCACGGTTTCGAAGGCGACGTACTTCGCGCTGCCGAGCGGCTCGACCTGATCCAGCAGGGCGGAGAGCGGAAAACCGATCCACGGGATCACCATCGACCAGCCTTCGACGCAGCGAAGCCGGTAGGTGCGGTCCTCCAGCGGAAACTTCATCAGTTCCTCAATGCCGAATTCCTTCGGCTTGCCCACCATGCCGTCTACCTTCACCGTCCAGGGCAGCGGCTTGAAATCGCCGGAATTGGCGGCCGGGTCCTCCTTGTTGACGCCGAATTCGTAGAAGTTGTTGTAGCTGGTGATCGCTTCCTTGGGCGTCAGCGGTTCATCCGTCTTGAAGATGCTCGGCGAGGCGCTGAGGGGCGCCGCGAGCGCATTGCCCGCGCCGGCGAACGCGATACCTGCTGCGGCCGCGCCGAGGAAGCTTCGGCGGGACATGTAGATCGAACGCGGCGTGATCTCAGAAGCCGCGATATGGGGCGGACGGAAGGCGGGCATCGTACTCTCCTTGGGCGAACCTTTTCTTCCCTATACGTATCCCGCAGCTTAAAGGTTTCACGATATCGGATGGAAGCACGTTTATGTGAAGGAACGGCCCCTGGCTGTCCTCGCAACCGTACCGCTTTGGCTCGCGTTGATAGTGACAGCTTGCCGGACATGACCTAGAAAGCTGCCAAATCAGGGGTTTTTGCGCTTGCCGGAGGAAAGGGCTAGACTGCGCGAAACCATAAGTTCGCACCCGAGGATATGAAGACAATGCCAGCCTATCGCTCCAGAACCACGACCCATGGCCGCAACATGGCGGGCGCGCGCGGCCTATGGCGCGCGACGGGCATGAAGGACAGCGATTTCGGCAAGCCGATCATTGCGGTCGTGAACTCCTTCACGCAGTTCGTGCCCGGTCATGTGCACCTGAAGGACCTTGGTCAGCTCGTGGCCCGCGAGATCGAGGCTGCCGGCGGCGTCGCCAAGGAGTTCAACACGATCGCGGTCGATGACGGCATCGCCATGGGCCACGATGGCATGCTCTATTCGCTGCCTTCGCGCGAGATCATCGCGGACTCGGTCGAATACATGGTCAATGCCCACTGCGCCGATGCCATGGTCTGCATTTCCAACTGCGACAAGATCACGCCCGGCATGCTGAACGCCGCCATGCGTCTCAATATTCCGGCCGTCTTCGTCTCCGGTGGCCCGATGGAAGCCGGCAAGGTCGTGCTGCACGGCAAGAAGGTGGCGCTCGATCTCGTCGATGCCATGGTTGCGGCTGCCGACGACAAGATTTCCGACGAGGATGTCGCCATCATCGAACGCTCGGCCTGCCCGACCTGCGGCTCGTGCTCCGGCATGTTCACGGCCAATTCGATGAACTGTCTGACCGAGGCGCTCGGCCTGTCGCTGCCAGGGAATGGTTCGACGCTCGCCACCCATGCCGACCGCAAGCGTCTGTTCGTAGAGGCCGGCCATCTGATCGTCGATCTCGCCCGCCGCTATTACGAACAGGAGGACGAAACCGTTCTGCCCCGCTCGATCGCCACCAAGAAGGCTTTCGAGAACGCCATGTCGCTCGATATCGCGATGGGCGGCTCCACGAATACGGTTCTGCACATCCTCGCGGCTGCTTATGAAGGCGGCGTCGATTTCACCATGGAAGACATCGATCGTCTCTCCCGCAAGGTGCCGTGCCTTTCCAAGGTCGCGCCCGCCAAGCAGGATGTCCATATGGAGGATGTGCATCGCGCCGGCGGCATCATGCGTATCCTCGGTGAACTCGAGCGTGGCGGCCTCATCCATCGCGATTGCTACACGGTTCATGAGGCGACGCTCGGCGACGCGATCGATCGCTGGGATATAACCCGCACGAATTCCGAGAGCGTCCGCGAATTCTTCAAGGCGGCGCCCGGCGGCGTTCCGACTCAGGTCGCCTTCAGCCAGTCCTCGCGCTGGGAAGAGCTGGACACGGACAGCGAGAAGGGCGTCATCCGCTCGGTCGAGAAGCCGTTCTCCAAGGATGGCGGCCTTGCCGTTCTCTACGGCAATATCGCGCTCGACGGCTGCATCGTGAAGACTGCCGGCGTAGACGAGTCGATCCTGAAATTCACCGGTCCTGCAGTCGTTTTCGAAAGCCAGGATGCGGCGGTGAAAGGCATTCTCGGCAACGAGGTCAAGGCCGGCGATGTCGTCGTCATCCGCTACGAAGGCCCGAAGGGCGGCCCCGGCATGCAGGAAATGCTCTATCCGACCAGCTATCTGAAGTCGAAGGGCCTCGGCAAGGCCTGCGCGCTCGTCACCGACGGCCGCTTCTCCGGCGGCACGTCCGGCCTCTCGATTGGCCATGCTTCCCCGGAAGCAGCCCAAGGCGGGGCGATCGGTCTGGTGCGCGACGGAGACTTGATCGAGATCGATATCCCGAACCGCACGATCAACCTCGCGGTGCCGGATGCGGAACTCGCCACCCGCCGCGTCGAGCAGGACGTGCTCGGCTGGAAGCCGGCTGCGCCCCGCAAGCGCAACGTCACGACGGCTCTGAAGGCCTACGCCGCCTTCGCCGCCAGCGCCGACAAGGGCGCGGTGCGCATCCTGCCGGAGGCGTGACGCGACCTTTGCCGGAGTGCCGCTCGGCTTCGCTTCTGCCTTGCACACAGTAAGGAATTTCCTTACTGTGTGCGCGAGGACGATGTCATGATAACGAGCAAAGTTACCAGCAAGGCGCAGACCACGATCCCGCAACCGATCCGGAACGCTCTTCACCTGAGGGAAGGCGATGAGATTATTTATTCCATCCAGCCCGATGGGCGCGTGGTGATCTCGCGCGCCCCCGTCGCTCCGGAAGCGGAAGATCCTTTCGCGACATTCAGCGAATGGGACAGCGAGGCTGACCGGAAGGCCTATGCCGATTTTTGAGCAAGGCGATATCGTCCGCGTTCCCTTTCCTTATACCGACCGTGACACACGGCAGCGCAGGCCGGCGCTCGTCGTCTCAAAGGGAGCGATCGGTGAAAACGCTGCGCTGCTGTGGGTTGTCATGATTACTTCAGCGGAAAACCGCCCTTGGCCTGGGGACGTCCGTATTCCCGATCATCTGAAAGCCGGATTGCCGGCTCCATCCGTTGTCCGCCCGGTGAAGATCGCCACGGTGGAGGCGAAACATGTGGATGCGGTTGGCAAAGTTTCGCGAGAGGTTCTAGACGAAGTCTTGCGCCAGACGAATTCTGTTATCGGGCTGATTACGTTATAGGCGGCCGCCGCGCGACGATCTGGCTGACCGGCCGGTGATCGCTTGTCTTTGCGTTCGCCGGCTGCGTGGAGTTGATGCGATCGTGGATTTCGTGCTCGACGAAGCCGGATCGCGGCTCGACCAGAAGCGGGCCGATCCCGCGCCGGCTCAGCGCCTCGGTGAAGACGATATGGTCGAGCAAGATGTTCGGCGATCGGCCGGGATCGAGCTTGTCCTCGAATATCGCCGTCCAGCGCAGGTGCTGCGGATAGTCGAACAGACCATGGTTCAGGAACTTGCGGGCGAAGAACACATCGCCCTGAAGCACGCTGATCAGGTCGTGCAGGAGATATTCCCGCTCGAGAAGTTCCTTGCCGGGACCGTCGTTCAAATCGCCGACGACCATGATGATCGGCAGTTCCTCCTGTGAGAACCGCTTGTCGATGTAATAGCGCACATCCATGGCTTCGGTACTGAGCTTTGCGCGCGCCACATGCGCATTCGCCATGAACCATGCGACGTCCGGCCGGTCGTGATAGGCCTTGTCGGTTTCCTCCGGCCGCCGGGCGGGCACGGAAAGGCCGATATGCTTGCTCTTGAAATGTGCCCCGATGATCTCGACCCGCACGCCTTCGTAATCCATCACGAGGATCTGCGGGTGGCGGTAGTGCGAATGGGAGCGGCGGACATTCGCGCCGACGGTTTTTTCGCGGTTGTCGAGTTGCGGAGCCGAAAACTGCCACTTGCCGTCATTGTGTGAAAGCTTGGACTCGTCGGCCGTATAGGATTTCCAAGTGGCGATATCGAGAAGGCTTGCCCGCGTCGCCTGCGCGAGCGCGGGCTTGACGAGGAACCACAGCCATTGTTCGCCCTGAATGCCATACGCCCTGTCGTCGCCATCCGGATGGGTCATGAGCTGGTATTCCGGCAGGTATTCGTCCCGGAAGGCCATCATGTCCGCGCTGCCCGGAACCGCCTCCATGAGGAACAGAATGTCCGCATCTATTTCCAGGATCTCTGCCCGCAACGCCTGGAGCTTCGCCTGCGCATCCTCCATAGCGGGCATGCGCCGCTGGCCGCGCCTCGATCGCTCCGGAACGACGCCGCGCACGACGTCGAAAGCATCGGTCAGCCATTCCACATTGAAGGAAGTTACCTTGAAGGCCTCCATATCCCCCTCCGGCATCGCGGCCCAAGCATGAACAGCATATTAGGGCGTGGCCATGAGGGGAACATGACGATCGTGGAGTTTGCCGTTAAAGCGGCCGCGTCAGGTTGTTGTAGATGTCGGTGAGCTGCTTCAGCCGTTCGTCATAGGCGGTGCGGATGCATGCGACATCGCTGCCGCAGGCCTGCCGGCGCTTGAGCCAGGCGCTTTGCTCGTCCTGCATCGTGCCTCGCGCGCCCATGGCCAGCAGCCCGGCGAGCAGGTCGAATGTCGTGACCATCTTCACGTCCGCGTCGTTGAGTGCCCGGTTGTCGCAGATCGCCTTTTCGTCCGGTGCAAGTTCAGGCTTTTCGCAATCGAAGCTGGCGGCGAGACTCGATGGCGCGTTGAGGGTGAGCGCGGTCAGCGTGAGGGTGGCCAAGGCTGCGAGTCTCTGCATCGGGTGTTCCTTTCCTGTTGGTTGATGCGCGGCCGGTTCAGGCGTCCGGTAAGAGCCATAGGCCGAGAAAGATAAGGGCGGCGGCCCAAAGGGCGAGGATGAAGGCCAGACCGCCGTGGCTGCTCGGGCGTGTGGCCCGCCCAGCGGCCTCCGCGCGAAATTCCGCCATCAGGGCAGGGGGAATGAGGCGGATCGCCAGCATGATGCCGAGCGGGACGATGACGAGGTCGTCGAGATAGCCGAGGATCGGCACGAAATCCGGAATGAGATCGACAGGTGAAAGCGCATAGGCCGCCACGGCGCCGGCCATGAGCTTGGCGGTCCACGGCACGCGGCTGTCGCGCGCAGCGAGCCACAGGGCCACTATGTCTCGCTTCAAGCTCTTGGCCCAGGCCTTCACCTTCACCATATGATCCATGCTATCTTTCCGTTTCCGGCTGCAAGGTAAGGTGCCTTCGGAGAATTCCCATTCCTATGTTCCGCCACCTTTCCTTTCTAGCGTTCGCCGCTACAAATCGTTCCAGATTTTCGTGAAGAGGAATCACATGCAGAGCACGCTGAAACGCCTGTCGGCCGGCCTTCTGGCCCTGAATCTGGTGCTGCCCGCTTCGGCATTCGCGCAGGAAGGCAAGGTCGTGCCGCAGAGCCGGCAGGAAATGCAGCTTTCCTTCTCTCCGCTCGTCAAGCAGACGGCGGGCGCAGTGGTGAACGTCTATGCCGAGCGGGTGATCCAGCGGCTGAACCCGTTCGCGGGCGATCCCTTCTTCGAACAATTCTTCGGGCAGCGACTGCCCAACCGCACGGAGAAACAGTCTTCGCTCGGCTCGGGCGTCATTCTCGCTCAGAGCGGCCTTGTGGTGACCAACAATCACGTCATCGAAGGGGCTGACGATATCAAGATCGCGCTCGCCGATGGCCGCGAATTTCCCTCCAAGGTTCTCCTGAAGGACGAGAGCGTCGATCTCGCCGTTCTGAAGATCGATGCGAAGGAGACTTTCCCGGCACTGCCGATCGGCGATTCCGACCACGTCGAGGTWGGGGATCTGGTGCTGGCGATCGGCAATCCCTTCGGTGTCGGCCAGACGGTGACGAGCGGCATCGTTTCCGCGCTTGCCCGCAACCAGATAACATCCGGCGATTTCGGCTTCTTCATCCAGACCGATGCGTCGATCAATCCCGGCAATTCCGGTGGCGCGCTGATGAACATGGACGGCCAGTTGATCGGCATCAACACCGCGATCTTCTCGCGCGGAGGCGGTTCGAACGGCATCGGTTTTGCCATTCCCGCAAATCTGGTGAAGGTCTTCCTCGCCGCCGCCGAAAGCGGCAAGGGCGTCTTCGAGCGGCCCTATATCGGTGCCGGTTTCGAGCCGGTCACCTCGGATATCGCGGAATCTCTGGGCTTGAAGACAGCTCGGGGCGCGCTGGTCGTACGTGTCGTGGAGGGCGGCCCCGCCGACAAGGCGGGCCTGAAGACCGGCGAGGTTGTGACGGCCGTGAATGGCATTCCGGTCGAGCATCCCGATGCGCTTGGCTATCGGCTGACCACTGCCGGCCTCGGCCAGCAGGCGAAGTTGACGGTCGAGGGGAACGGCAGCCAAAAAGAGGTCACGATCGCTCTGAATACGGCGCCGGAAAGCACTCCCCGCGACGAGCGGCTGATCGAAGGGCGCAATCCTTTCGCGGGGCTGAGGATCGCCAACCTTTCGCCGAAGCTTGCCACCGAGCTTCGCATTCCG
Organism: Rhizobium sp. LCM 4573; assembly: GCF_001854865.1. Classification (GTDB taxonomy): domain Bacteria; phylum Pseudomonadota; class Alphaproteobacteria; order Rhizobiales; family Rhizobiaceae; genus Neorhizobium. The sequence continues at coordinate 326,966 of NZ_MDDW01000028.1, forward strand.
GCGGACAAGACCGGCGTGGTGGTGACGGATGTGGCGCGTGGCTCGCCGTCCGGCCGCCTCGGTTTCCAGCCGCGCGATATCATCATTTCACTGAACGGCACGTCCGTTACCTCCACCAACGGCATGGAAGCCATGCTCGATGACGATCCCGGTTTCTGGCGTGTGGAGATCGAGCGCGACGGCCAGAGGATACGGCAGTTCTTTCGATGAGTGACGATCTTTTCGCGCCGAAAGTTCCCGAGGAGGTCGCCAGCCGGCGGCCTCTCGCCGATCGGCTGCGCCCGAAATCGCTGGCCGAGGTCACAGGGCAGCCGCACCTGACCGGGCCTGACGGCGCCCTTCGGCGGATGATCGAGTCCGGCTCGCTCGGCTCGATGATTTTCTGGGGCCCGCCGGGAACCGGCAAGACGACGGTAGCCCGCTTGCTGTCGGGCGAAGCGGGGCTGGCCTTCGAGCAGATTTCGGCGATCTTTTCCGGCGTCGCCGACCTGAAGAGAGTGTTCGAGGCGGCACGCATGCGCCGCATGGATGGCCGTCAGACCCTGCTCTTCGTGGACGAGATACACCGCTTCAATCGCGCGCAGCAGGATAGCTTCCTGCCGGTGATGGAGGACGGCACCGTTATCCTGGTCGGCGCGACCACCGAGAATCCATCCTTCGAGCTCAACGCCGCTCTGCTTTCGCGCGCCCGCGTGCTCACCTTTCTGCCGCATGACGGGGAGAGCCTGGAGGAGCTCCTCAAGCGCGCGGAAGAAACCGAAGGCAAGCCGCTGCCGCTCGACGAGGCGGCGCGCGCAAGCCTGATACGCATGGCGGATGGTGACGGCCGTGCCGTGCTGACGCTGGCGGAAGAGGTCTGGCGCGCGGCGAGGGAAGGGGAAGTCTTCGACACGGACGGACTGATCCGCATCGTCCAGCGCCGCGCTCCGGTCTACGACAAGGGGCAGGATGGTCATTACAATCTGATCTCCGCCCTCCATAAATCCGTGCGCGGCTCGGATCCGGATGCGGCCCTCTATTATCTTGCCCGCATGTTCGATGCTGGCGAGGACCCACTCTATCTCGGCCGGCGGCTGGTGCGCATGGCGGTGGAGGATATCGGACTTGCCGATCCACAGGCGCTGGTGATCGCCAATGCCGCCAAGGATGCCTACGATTATCTCGGCTCGCCGGAGGGCGAACTGGCGCTCGCAGAGGCCTGCGTCTATCTCGCGACCGCGCCGAAATCCAATGGCGTCTACACGGCTTTCAAGGCGGCGATGCGCGCCGCCAAGGAGAATGGTTCGCTGCTGCCGCCCAAGCATATCCTGAACGCCCCCACCAAGCTGATGAAGGGCGAAGGCTATGGCGAGGGCTATCGCTACGATCATGACCAGCCCGATGCCTTTTCCGGCCAGAACTATTTCCCGGAAAAGATGGGCCGGCAGGTCTTCTACGATCCGCCGGAGCGTGGCTTCGAACGCGAGATCAGGAAACGGCTCGATTGGTGGTCGAAGCTGCGCAAGGAACGCGGCGAACCCTGAAACGCGTCAGGACGCCTTCTTCCCGGCCGCGACGCTCGGCGGAGCGGGGATCATCCGGACGGCGGAGTCCGCAAGGCCATGATGGCCTTCCATGTCCACGACCAGATGCCAGTGGCCGCCTTCGGGGACCTGCAGCCGCACTGGAGATTTTTTCGCGACGCCGCCGATATACTTGAAATCCAGGAGCTCCTTGAAGCGCTGGAAGTTCGAATTGCTCATCAGCCGCACGTTGTTGACGGCATTCAGCGTTACCTCGATCGTGGCGCCGGCGCGCTGTTCCTTCAGATCGTAGTGGGTAAAACGGAATGTCGGGGCTGCCATGCCTTTGCCTCTTTATACCTGCATATGCTCACCGAAAGCGTAGCGGAACCCCGGTTAAGGATTGGTGGAACCTTCGGCTTGGCTTCGAGTTGAACGTGCAAAAGCCGTGGCCTCCGTCTTGGACCCGCTGCCGGAATATGCCGCTTGCGGCACTTGAAATAACAAGGTGGCGTTCGTCCCCTGCCGCCACCGCACAATAACATTGACCTCCACAACTCGAGCCTGCCGTACCCCCGGCAGGCTTTTTCTTTTTGCCTGCCGCTTTTTGAATCCGCATTGTCGGCTTGGCCGAGGCCTGGACGTCCTTGGGACATCTCAACCATTGCCTCATGGAGGAAAGTCATGCCGATGAAGATGCTTGCAGCCGCTATCGCGATCATCGCCGCCTCGATCGTTCCGGCGATCGCCGCGCCGGAGACCGTCGAGCCGTCGAAGACGGGATATGTCGAGGCGGGCGGTATAAATTACTATTACGAAATCAGGGGCGAAGGCGATCCGCTGTTGCTCCTGCATGGCGGCCTCGGCTCGATCGATATGTTCGCGCCGATCCTGCCGGCGCTGACCGAGCATCGACAGGTGATCGCCGTGGACCTGCAGGGACATGGCCGCACGCGCCTGGGTGATCGGCCGATCGCGCTGGATGCCATGGGAGCGGATATGGGCAAGCTGATCGCCGATCTCGGCTACGGTCAGGTCGATGTGATGGGCTATTCCATGGGCGGCGGCGTGGCATTGCAGATGGCGGCACAGGCTCCGGAAAAGGTGCGGCGGCTTGTTCTGGTCTCGGYGCCCTTCGCCAAGACCGGCTTCTTTCCTGAAATGATCCCGCAGCAGGAATCCGTCGGCGCCGGCATGGCGGAGATGATGAAGGACACGCCCATGTTCATCTCCTACAAGGCCGTGGCGCCGGATGTATCGGAATTCCCGCGGCTGCTGGACGCCATGGGCGACATGATGCGCCGGGATTACGATTACTCCGATGCCGTCGCCAAGCTTACCATGCCGGTCATGTTGGTCTACGGCGACAGCGACATGATCCGCCCGGAACATGTCGTCGAATTCTATCAGAAGCTCGGCGGCGGACTGAAGGATGCAGGCTGGATGCGCGAGAACATGCCGAAGAACCGGCTGGCGATCGTGCCGGACCTGACTCATTACGACATGTTCGCTTCCCCGATACTCGCGGCAACCGTACTGCCCTTCCTGGACGGCAAGTCGAATACCGCGACCTGGGCCGAGCAGGTCAGGCAGTAGAGGCTTCCTGAAAACGCTTCCGACCGGGCCAGCCCGCCGGAAGCGTTTCTTCTCAATGGGCTGGAAGGTTTTCCGGATTCAATTCCCGAAATTGTTGAATCACCTTCTGAGGTTTTCCCTGTCCAGCTGGCCGGCAAGGGTGAGGATGGTCTGCGAGGTCGGCACGGGAATGCCGGCGAGCTTCCCGAGCGAGACGACCATGCCGGTGAGTGGCGTGATTTCCAGCGGTTTTCCGGCAAGCAGATCCTGCAGCATGGAGGTGCGCACGGCGCCGATCGTGCGTGTTCGCTCGATCTCCTGTTCCACGCTCTGGGCAAAGCGGACGCCAAGCGCCTTGCCGACCGCCTGTACCTCTTCCATCAGCCTGCCCATGAGGGCGAGAAGATCCGGATTGGCGACCATGTCGTTGCAAAGTGCCCGCGTGAGAGCGCTGGTCGGATTGACGGCCGCGTTGCGCATCAGCTTTTCCCAGATCACCTCGCGGATTGCCTGGGTCGTGCGGACCTCCAGATCGGCCACCTTCAGAAGATCGGCGATGGTCTGCAGGTCGTCCGAGAGCATGCCGGAGGGTTCGCCGAGGAAGAAATGGCCGCGAACGCTCAGGCCGATCTCTCCCGGACGGACGACTTCAGCGCCCTGATAGGCGACGCAGCCGATGACCCGCTCGGGGCCGATGAGGCGCCAGAGCTTTCCGCCCGGATCGAGTTCTTCAAGTTGCCGCTCCGCATGGCCGCTCGCCTCGTCCCGGTGGAAATACCACCATGGAATGCCGTTGAGGATCATCACCACGCGGGTGYCGTCTTTCAAAAGCCCTGTTATGCCCTCGGCTGCGGCTGAAAGCTGGTGGCCCTTGAGCCCGGTGATGATGAGATCCTGTGGCGGCAGTCCGGAGGGATCGTCCGTTGCCGTAACCCGCGCCGTGATCGGCTYGGGTTCGCCGGCATAGCGCACCGTGAGGCCGTTTCTGCGGATGGCGTCGAGATGCGCGCCGCGTGCCACTACGGATACCTCGGCCCGGTCGCCGAGCCCGGATGCAATCTTTGCCGCGAATGCGCCACCGAGCGCGCCCGCACCATAGATGCAGATGTTTCGGATCGTCATGAATGCCCTCTTCGCCGTTATGCTTCTCTAGACTTAGAGCATGCCGCGTCAGATCGTGCACCGCTTTTGCGATGACGATACGCCGAAAAAAGAAGGCTTGATCCTGCGCCGGGTAGCGACAGGCTTTTCACGAAGTCAATGGGGCCGGCTTACGGGGAACAATTCATTGCGGCGCAGCTCGTCGATGGCGGCCACCGCTTCGTCGACCGACCAGCCGGCCTTTACGGCTGCCGAGATCATCTTCATTTCGGCCTCCTCTTCGAGCGCGAAGAAGAGCGGTTCGAGCGCCTCCTGGACGGTGAGGATGTGTTCATCGCGCGGCGCGATGGACTCATGTGCGGCAGACATGGCGCAATTCTCCTCTCTCTGATCGAATTTCCCACAATAGCCGCCACCGCGAAAAGTTCCGTCTGCGGATGGAAAATTTGCGCGTGCGCCGGCGAAGTAGCGGAGCCGGGGCACTGGCTGCCGCGCTCGCGGCATTGTGAACACCTTTGCCGCGGAACTCTCACCGCGTGGCGGCCGGGTTAAGGAAGTCTTTATGGATTCGTGAAAATTGAAGGATACCTGCGTATCCGGCGAGCGTCGTACCATCCGACGGGCTGGTGGAATGGCCGGTATCGCCGCGCAGTTTGTAACCTGAGTAATTGCCTGCGTATCCCCTGACGCAGGCGCTGTACGGAGTAAAGCGATGACCATGAACGTGAAGCCTTTCGCCCTGGCGATGATAGCCGCAATTTCCACCACGCCCGCTTTGATGACGCAGGCTTCGGCTGCCGATCTGGCACCTTATTCCGATGCGCCTTCCTATAACGAGCCGGCTTCGGCTTCCGGTGGCTGGACGGGTCCCTATGTCGGTCTTCACGCGGGCATGGGCTCGGACAAGATGAGCCCTTTCTCCGGTGACAAGGAATTCATGGGCGGCATCCAGGGCGGATACAATGCCGAAATGGGCGGCGCCGTCGTCGGCGGCGAGCTGGAGCTGTCGCATATGGGTGATACCGAAGTCGACGTGCGCGGCGGCGAGCTGAAGGAGCGCTATCGCGTGGCGGCAAAGGGCAAGGTAGGCGCGCCGCTCGGCGATACGCTTCTCTACGGCACCGCCGGTGTAGCGATGACGAGCCTGCGCGATACCGACAGCGCCAAAGGTCCCGATGGCTGGAAGCCCGGCTGGCTGCTCGGTGCCGGCATCGAGCAGAACATCAATTCGAACCTCTCCGCAAAGGTCGAATACAACTATGTTCGCACCAACGACGTCCGCAGCTTCGACGGCGTCCGGACGTCCAAGAGCGATGTCGGCGACCACACCATCAAGGCTGGTGTGAACTATAAGTTCTAGTTTTTCCGGGTCCATGCGGACCAAGGGTGAATGGCAGCGCCGCGCATCTTGAGAGATGCGCGGCGCTGTTTGCGTATGGGCGGCGATGCCCACGCCAGCAGAGCATCGGCCGCTCCGGCCATGGGGGCTTCGCCCCGGCTCTGCCTTGTTGTACGCCTAACCTAATGCCTGATTCGCTGTCCTCACCGGGGCGGGGCAGATACGAGACTTTGAAGGAGAGAGCAATGACGGACGCCAAGAGCGGTATTACCGGACTACGGCCGCATATTACGGTAATCGGCGTCGGCGGCGGGGGCGGCAACGCGGTCAACAATATGATTGCGGAAAATCTGCAGGGTGTGGAATTCATCGCGGCAAATACCGACTCCCAGGTGCTCGCTACTTCCAAGGCGTCGCGCCGCATCCAGCTTGGTGCAAACGTAACCGAGGGGCTTGGCGCAGGCTCGCTGCCGGATGTCGGCCGCGCCGCTGCCGAGGAGTCGATCGACGAGATCATGGACCACCTGAGCGGTTCGCATATGTGCTTCGTGACCGCCGGCATGGGCGGAGGAACGGGGACGGGGGCCGCATCGGTGATCGCGCATGCGGCGCGTTCGGCCGGCATCCTGACGGTGGGTGTGGTCACCAAGCCTTTCACCTTCGAAGGCAACCGCCGCATGAGAACGGCCGAAGCGGGTATTGAGGCGCTTCGTCAGGCTGCCGACACCGTGATCGTCATCCCCAACCAGAACCTCTTCCGCATTGCCGATGCGAAAACAACTTTCGCCGATGCCTTCATGACGGCCGATAGGGTGCTTTATTCCGGCGTCGGCTGCATCACCGATCTCATCGTCAAGGAAGGCCTGATCAACCTCGATTTTGCCGACGTGAAGTCGGTCATGCGGGGCATGGGGCGCGCGATGATGGGCACGGGCGAAGCCGGCGGCGAGGGCCGGGCGATAAAGGCGGCCGAGGCGGCAATCGCAAACCCGCTTCTTGATGATGTCTCTATGAAGGGCGCCAAGGGCGTACTGATTTCGATCTCGGGTGGTTCGGACATGACGCTCTTTGAAGTGGATGAGGCGGCAAGCCGCATCCGCGACCAAGTGCAGGACTATGCCGATATCGTGGTGGGGGCGATCTTCGACCGCAACCTCGATGGCAGGTTCCGCGTCTCTGTCGTGGCGACCGGCCTGGAAGGCGACGGACTATCCGCTGCGGTTTCCGGCGCCGCCGAGCAGATCGAGACCCGCACGCTGCAGTAACGTCACCGGGTGGTGATTTCCGGTTTCGAATAGGCGAAATTGAGAAGGGGCTTGGTATCAGGCCTCTTTTCTTGGAATTCCACCCCTGAGGGCTGCTGAGCTCACGTCATCCTGTCGGTCGCATCCTCCTTCCTCGCCGCGTCGCGTTCAGAGCGAAAACGACGGCGAGCCCGACAAGAATGCACCCCGCCCAGGGGAGCGCCTGCAAGGAAGCGCACTCCAGGACCAGGCCTCCGGCAGCGGTCCCGAGCGCCACTCCGATATGCATGGCGGAAAGGTTGAGGCCGATGCCGGCCTCAACGGTTGCGGGATCGGCGGATATCAGGAAACTCTGCACGACGGGCGATATCATCCAGCTGATGCACGCCCAGACCGCCATGACGGCGATGAAGGCCGCCGGCGTGTCCGAAAACAGCGGAATGGCCCCGAGGGCCAGCAGGTAGAAAAACGGCGTCACGATGATTGCCATGCGCGGCGTGAGCCTGTCCGCGAGCCATCCTCCGCAATATCCGCCACTCACGCCTGCTGCGCCGAAGGCTATGAAAGCCAGCACGACATGCGGGCCTGCAATGCCGACTGTCTCGGTCAGATACGGCGCGAGATAGGCGAAAAGAACGAAGTGGCCACCGATCATCAGAATGGATACCACTTGCGCTGACAAGAGCCGGTAAGACTTCAGATGCGACTTGTAATCGGGGCCGCTTTGCAGGCGCTGCCCCATTTTCGGCAGGAAGGATTGGGCGAGCAACAGGACGATGAGCGCGGCAGATGCCAGGGCGAGAAAGACAGCACGCCAGCCGAACCATTCGTTGATCAGCATCCCCGCCGGAACACCCAGCACCATCGACCCGCTGATGCCCATGAAGATGATGCCGATCGCGCGCCCTCTCATGCCGCTGTCGACCAGTTCCGTGGCCAGCATCGTGGCGATCAGGCAAACCACGGCGCTGGCGGCGGCCATGCCGATGCGAGCGATAAACAGAACGGAGTAGCTGGGGCTGATGCCGGCAACGACGTTGCTGAATGCGAAGACCGCAAGCGCCGAAAGCATGATGCTCTTGCGTTCGAAGCGTATCGTCAGGCCAAGGGCCAAGGGTGCGGTCGGTGCGAAGGTGATCGAGAAAACCGAGGTAAGCTGTCCGGCAATCCCCACCGAGACGCCGAGGCTCGGTGCAATGGTCGGCAGGATGCCGACGATGATATTCTCCGCCGTGCCTGTGGCGAATGTCGCGAGCGCGAGAAGAAATAGCCGAAAATACATTTGCCGTTCCCTTCATGGCTATGCCATGCGGGAAGCGGTAATCCCGGCACGGCATATTGCGGAGCCGGGTTTCGAGGCAGTGCTTCGGTTATCCCTGATGCCGTCTCATAACATCGGTTTGAACCGGTGACTACGGTCTATTCGGGTTAGCCACGTTCTTCCAGACGGGCCTGAATTTGGTTCATCTGCTGGATCTCCTCGCGCTGGGCACGCGAGATTTCGGAGCAGAGCGTCACCAGTTCCGGGTCCGTCAATCCCGCTTCCCTGCACATGAGGATGGCGCCCGAGTGATGCGGGATCATCGAGGCGATAAACTGCCGGTCGCCCACCAGTGCCTGGGTGCGGGTGCCCCACAATGCGGCCAGGAACAGGATTGCAAGGCCGATATGGATGGCGGCGTTCAGCCTTCCGTTGCCGTACATGCCCCTCATCGTCGCGAGCATGATGATGCCCATCGGCGCCACCATCGTCAGAGCCATGTAGAGCATGTTGATGTTGTTTCGAAAATCGCCCCATCCGTCGATCATGGAGAACATCACCAGGTACATGACGACGAAGCTGAGGATCATGTTGACGGCGAACATGGCATACGGATGCCCGCTCATGTTTTTGTTTGCATCATGGCGATCGCGCATAGCCAACCTCCTGGAAGGGATATGCCGCCTAAACTTTCCATGTTTCGGTCTGTTCCGAATACTCATACCGCAAAGCGCTGGCGATATTCCTGGGGCGTGAGGCCGACAATACGTCCGAAGATCTTCCTGAAGGCACTGGGATCGGTATAACCGACCTCCCACGCGACCTGGTCTACCGAAGCTTTGGTGAACTGCAGGAGCTCGCGGGCCTTGTTGACGCGAAGCCGCTGGATGTAATCGCCGGTGGTAAGCCCCGTTGCCTTTTGAAAGCGCCGGATGAAGGTACGCTCCTGCAGTCCGGCTTGTGCCGCCAGGGCGGCAAGGCTCATCTGCTTTCCCTCGGTTGCCTGGAGCCAGTGCTGCACCTTGAGGATGGCCGCATCGCCGTGGTTGAGCTTGGGCGCGAATGCGCTGTAATAGCTCTGTTCCCGTCCGGGCGGATCGACAAGAAATGTCCGGGCCGTTTCGACCATGATGGTGGGACCCAGGAAGCGATCGATCAGTTTCAGGCAAAGATCTATCCAGGCCATGATGCCGCCCGCCGTCACGATGTCGCCGTCGTCGACGATCAGCCGGTCCGTGTCCAGCTCCACCTCCGGAAAACGTGAGAGAAACGGTTCCTCATAGGTCCAGTGCGTCGTGACCTTTCTCCTCGATAGAAGGCCTGTCTCGCCGAGCAGGAAAGCACCGTTGCAAACCGATCCGAGCGCCGTTCCCTCAGAATGCTGGACGCGCAGCCATTGAGCATAGCGCGCCGTCATTTCTTGCGGCAGGGGAGCCCCCAAACCGGGCGGAACGAGCAGGAAGGTGGGCCGGCCAGGTGAGGTGGGCGCCGTATCGAATATTCGGGCAGGCTCCCCCGTTTCGCCTCCGACCAGCCGCCAATGGCTCAGCCTGAGAAGGGGCTGCTCCGATTTCGCCTTTTCTCGCGCGCGCCGTTCCGCAAAGACGATCAGGTCCGTCATGCCCAGGACGGCTGCCTGCTGCGCTCCCTCATAGTCGATGATGCCGATCTCCGGCGGTTCAGCAGTCATGGCGATATTACCTTGCATTTTGTCGATATCGCCAATTCTGTAGTCCAATCGGGTCGTGTAGCCAAGTTGCATCGACAATACGGCAACAAAGGAAGAAGACATGTCCAAGCGCGCGATCATCATCGTAGATCTRCAAAAGGAATATCTATCGACAGGAAAACTTCCCCTGGTGGGGATCGATCTGGCTGTGGCCAATGCTGCAAGGGTGATCGAAGCCGCCCGCAAGTCTGGTGACAGGATCATCCATGTCCGGCACGAAGGCCTCGCCGGCTCCCCGATCTTCGTGCCGGGCACCGAGGGCGTGGAAATCCTGCCCGCCGTCGCACCGGCCGATGGCGAGGACGTCATCACTAAGAACTATCCGAATGCTTTCCGGGAAACACGGCTGAAGGAGATTCTCGATAAGGAGGGTATCCGCGACGTAACCGTGATTGGCGCGATGAGCCACGTGTGCATCGATGCCACCAGCCGGGCATCCGCCGATTTCGGCTTTGAAACGACGGTGATGGAGGATGCCTGTGCCACGAGGGACGTGGAGTTCAACGGCACGACCGTGCCGTCCGCGCAGGTCCATGCTGCCTATATGTCGGCGCTCGCCTTCGCCTATGCCAAGGTGATCGGCACGAACGCCTGGCTGTCGCGCTGAGCGCACGTCGGAACCATCAGGAAAGGAAGGAAGAACGACCTCTCGCCGAGAGTTTTTCCCTCTCGAGGGCGCGGTTCTGATGTCTGCCAAAAACCGAAAAAAAAGCGCCGGCAATCAAGCCGGCGCCCCTTTTCTATTATGCGTGCAAAGCCGCTACCGCACTGTTAGCTCAAGAGCATCCGCTGGTGGCGCCGCACGTATCGCACTTCTCGCAGGTGCCGTTCCTCACCATGGTGAAGTTCTGGCACTCGGAGCACATGTTGCCCGTGTATCCTTGCGCGATCGAGCGCATGCGCCGCTCGTTCTCCACCTTCTTGGCTTCCGCCTTTGCCGATGCGGCGTCGGCGGCGGCCTTGTCGGAGAACAGGGCGGTGGCCGCCTGCTGTTCTTCGTTCGCGACCTCCTCCAGCACCTCCTCGGCGATTTCTTCAGCCAGTTCCTTGGCGCGCTCTTCGTAGTCTCGCTTGAAGGAGACGACCTCGGAAGTGGCGATGGCCACGGTCGGCTCTAGCTTGCGGGCAGCCGAGCCGGCGAAGGAGGTAACCGTGGCGGATGCGCGGGCAGGGGCCGCGGTAGAGGCACCCTTGGCTTCCGAACCGCCGGCTGTCGCGCCGCCCTGACCTCCCTGGATCAGGGTCGGCTTGTAGCCGCGGGTCCAGCCGGTGGAGACGAGATTGGTCTTGCCTTCCTGGATGCCCTTGCCGAGCGCGGTGTTGGAGAAGTCCGACGTATCGACATGGGCGAGATCGTGACGGCCGAGATAGGAAACGGCGAGTTCGCGGAACACGTAGTCGAGAATTGATGTGGCATTCTTGATCGCGTCGTTGCCGACGACGATGCCGGCCGGCTCGAACTTGGTGAAGGTAAAGGCCTCCACATATTCCTCCAGCGGCACGCCGTACTGCAGGCCGAGCGACACGGCGATCGCGAAATTGTTCATCATGGCGCGGAAGGCAGCGCCTTCCTTATGCATGTCGATGAAGATCTCTCCGAGACGGCCGTCGCCGAATTCGCCGGTGCGCAGATAGACCTTGTGGCCGCCGACATTCGCCTTCTGGGTATAGCCCTGACGGCGGTTCGGGAGCTTCTCGCGCTCGCGGGTCACGCGCTCGATCACCCGCTCGACGATCTTTTCCGTGACGCTCACGGCCTGTGCGGCGGTCGGCTGAGCCAGCAGCTCCTCGATCGCGTCGTCGGCGTCGTCCTCATCGATAAGCGAGGCATTGAGCGGCTGCGAAAGCTTCGAGCCGTCACGGTAAAGAGCGTTCGCCTTGAGCGCCAGCTTCCAGGAGAGCATGTAGGCTGCGCCGCAATCCTCGACGGTCGCCTCGTTCGGCATGTTGATCGTCTTGGAGATCGCGCCCGAGATGAACGGCTGGGCGGCCGCCATCATGCGGATATGGCTTTCGACCGAAAGATAGCGCTTGCCGATCTTGCCGCAGGGATTGGCGCAATCGAAGACCGGCAGATGCTCGTTCTTCAGGAAGGGCGCGCCTTCCAGTGTCATCGCACCGCAGACGTGAATGTTGGCGGCGTCGATATCCTTCTTCGAAAAGCCGATATGCTCGAGCAGGTTGAAGCTCATGTCGCCGAGCTGTTCGTCGGTGACCTTCAGCACGTCCTTCAGGAAGTCGGCGCCGAGCGTCCACTGGTTGAAGACGAACTTGATGTCGAAGGCGCTCTTCAGCGCGCCGTTGACGGCCTCGATCTTCTCGTCGGTGAAGCCTTTGGCCTTCAGCGTGCCGGGGTTGATGCCGGGCGCCTGGTTGAGATTGCCGTGGCCGACGGCATAAGCTTCGATCTCGGCGATCTGGCTTTCCGAATAACCGAGCGAACGCAGCGCATCCGGAACGGCGCGGTTGATGATCTTGAAGTAGCCGCCGCCGGCGAGCTTCTTGAACTTTACGAGCGCGAAGTCGGGCTCGATGCCGGTCGTGTCGCAATCCATCACGAGGCCGATCGTGCCGGTCGGCGCGATAACGGTCGTCTGGGCGTTGCGGTAACCGTGCTTCTCACCGAGTTCCAGCGCCTTGTCCCAGGCAGCCTTGGCATGGGCTGCAAGATCCTGGTCCGGGTTTTCGGCGTGGAAGAGCGGAACCGGATTGACCGAGAGCTGCTCGTAGCCGGAGGTCTCGCCGTAGGCAGCGCGGCGATGGTTGCGCATGACGCGCAGCATGCTCTCGCGGTTCGGCGCGAAATTCGGGAAGGGACCGAGCTCGCCGGCAATTTCGGCGGACGTCGCATAGGCGATACCGGTCATGATCGCGGTGAGAGAGCCGGCGATCGCGCGGCCTTCCTTGGAGTCGTAGGCGATACCGGAGGACATCAGCAGGCCGCCGATGTTCGCGTAGCCGAGGCCGAGCGTGCGGTACTGGTAGGAGAGCTCGGCGATTTCCTTCGACGGGAACTGCGCCATCATGACCGAGATTTCGAGCACGACGGTCCACAGGCGGACGGCATGTTCGTAATCGGCGATATCGATGCGCTTCGTCGCCTTGTCCTTGAACTGCAGGAGGTTCAGGGAGGCGAGATTGCAGGCCGTGTCGTCGAGGAACATGTATTCCGAGCACGGGTTGGAGCCGCGGATCGGCCCGCCGGCCGGCGAGGTGTGCCAGTCGTTCATCGTCGTGTTGAAGTGGATGCCCGGATCGGCGGACGCCCATGCGGCATAGGAGATCTGCTCCCAGAGTTCGCGGGCCTTCAGCGTCTTCATCACCTTGCCGTCCYTGCGGGCGGTGAGGTTCCACTCTCCGTCGTTCTCGACGGCCTTGAGAAAGTCGTCCTTCAGCGAGACGGAGTTGTTGGAGTTCTGGCCGGAAACGGTCAGATAGGCTTCCGAATCCCAGTCCGTGTCATAGGTCTTGAACTCGATGTCCTTGTAACCCTGCTTGGCGAACTGAATGACGCGCTTGACGTAGTTTTCCGGAACCTGGTCCTTCTTAGCGGCGCGGATTTCGCGCTTGAGCGCCGGGTTCTTGGTCGGATCGTAGCAATCGTCGGCTTCGCCTTCGCAGTTGACGCAGGCCTTCATGATCGCCTTCAGATGCTTGGCGACGATCTTCGAGCCGGTGACGAGAGCCGCGACCTTCTGCTCTTCCTTGACCTTCCAGTTGATGTATTCCTCGATATCCGGATGGTCGATATCGACCACCACCATCTTGGCGGCGCGCCGCGTGGTGCCGCCGGACTTGATGGCGCCCGCTGCGCGGTCGCCGATCTTCAGGAAGCTCATCAGGCCGGACGAACGGCCACCGCCGGAAAGCTTTTCGCCTTCGCCGCGCAAATGCGAGAAGTTCGAGCCGGTGCCGGAACCATACTTGAAGAGGCGCGCTTCGCGGACCCAAAGATCCATGATGCCGCCTTCGTTGACGAGGTCGTCGCCGACGGACTGAATGAAGCAGGCATGCGGCTGCGGATGCTCATAGGCCGACTTGGACTTGGTGAGCTTGCCGGTGAACGGGTCGACGTAGAAATGGCCCTGGCCGGGACCGTCGATGCCATAGGCCCAATGCAGGCCGGTGTTGAACCACTGCGGGGAGTTGGGGGCAACGCGCTGGGTGGCGAGCATGTAGRCAAGCTCGTCCATGAACGCGGCGGCGTCTTCTTCGGACGTGAAGTAGCCACCCTTCCAGCCCCAGTAGGTCCAGGTGCCGGCGAGACGGGTAAAGACCTGGCGGGCGTCGGTTTCGGAACCGTAGCGCTCACCCTCGGGGAGCGCCTTCAGGGCTTCGGTGTCGGCAACGGAACGCCACAGGAAGGAGGGGACGTCGTTTTCCTCGACTTTCTTCAGGATCTTCGGCACGCCCGCCTTGCGGAAATACTTCTGGGCAAGCACGTCGGTCGCGACCTGGCTGAACTGCGCCGGCACGTCGATATCGGCCAGCCGGAAGACGATGGAGCCGTCCGGGTTGCGGATCTCGCTCACCGCCTTGCGGAATTCGATCTCCGCATAGGCGCCCTGGCCCGGCTTGGTGAAACGACGTTCTATACGCATTGCCCTATCCTCGCGTTGGCGCCCGTTTTCAGGCGCAAAGATTCTGATCCCGGCGACCGTCGATCAACGACCCGCAGCCAGTGTCCGTTCCGTTCCTTCGGTCAGGTTATCCGGAGATGGTCAACCTGTATCTTGTGGCGATGCTGGCTGCAAACACTAAATATAGTATTAACAACTTCTTTTCGCCAGTGTTTTCGTGCTTTGACAGCCCACGAAAATCAAGACAACAAAGCCCACGGCGGCGCGCGCTGGATCAAGGCGAGCCCCCGATTACGGGTACAGGATTTCGTAGATGGGAACCGGCCTCGTTAGATCCGGTCCAGTCGCCGCCGCAACATGGGAACACTGTTGTCCGAGCCAACAGATTCGTCAAGGCGTAGATTGCGACGCTTTTATAACCACAAGATATTGTGCTCGTAGACTGTGGAAAACGGGGATAGAAAAATAATCGAAGAAAGTCAGGCATTTGGACTGAGCGCTTCAAGCGGGCTCGGATGCAATCACAAAATCTTTCAACCCGCGGTCGTTCCTTTGAGGGGATATTGGCAGAGGTTCTGAGCCCCGCGCCGTAGCGCTTTGAAACAGCCCATGAATCTCGCGATCACATGAGTTCCGACAGCACCATGACGAACAGGAAGCCGCAGCCGGTGGCAATTGCGGAGGACTGCTGGAAGTGGTGCGATTCCGCTTCCGGAACGAGGTCGGTGATCGTCAGATAGAACATGCCGCCTGCTCCCATGGCGAAGAGAAAGCCTTGCGCCGGTTCCGGCACGCCTTGGAGGAAGAACCAGCCGGCCATGGCGGAGATGAAGAGCGATGCCCCGATCAGCGACGTCCATAGGGTGATTCGCCGTCTTGCATGCTCCTGTCTCTCGCTCAGCACCAGTTCTCCGATGCTCATCGCCTCGCTGATATTGTCGATGAAGATGGCAAGCCCGACGATGATAGCAATGCTCGGATCGAGCGCAGCGCCTATCCCGATCGATACACCCTCGATGAGTTCCTCCGCGCTGGTGCCGCCGGCAAGCACGGCCGTGTTGCTGCCGCGCGGTTTCAGGCGGCGGTGCATGCTCTGAACCGCCTCGTTCTGCGCCGCTTCCCGGCCGGCCATTCTCCAGCGGTTGACATAGAGGTCGAGCAGGTAAACGAGCGCAAAACCGAGAGCGAAGCCGCAGGCGGCAAGCGGGACGGAGGAGAGTTCCAGCGCCTTCGGCATCATTTCGAAGGCGAAGGTGCCTAAAAGTACGCCCGCCGCCAGGCCGACGATAAGCGACAGCAGAAGGCTGGAAGGTGCGAACCAGATGGAAAGTGCCCCGCCGAGCGGCGAGGCGAGGGCGGCGGCGAGCGACACGCCGAAAACCAACGCGAACTGACTGTCCATCCCAAACCTCGGGCCCAAACCTCGAGCGGCGGTCGACCGCAAGCGGTCAACGGTGCAGGGACGGGATTGTTTCCCCGAGGTTTTCTCGGGGACGAAGGCCCCGAATCAGCCCTTGGTGCCCTTGGCGATCGGCTCCTGATAGGTGAAGCCCATGTCCCAGGGGAAATAGATCCAAGTATCCTGGCTGACCTCGGTCACGAAAGTGTCGACCGTCGGCACGCCCTTGGGCTTGGCGTAGACGCAGGCAAAATGGGCATCCGGCAGCATGGCGCGCACTTCCGATGCGGTCTTGCCGGTGTCGGTGAGATCGTCGACGACCAGCACGCCCTTGCCCCCCTCCTTGGTGAGATCCGGGCTGATGCCCTTGAGCAGGTTCATTTCGCCCTGGTTGACGTAGTCGTGGTACGAAGCGATGCAGACCGTCTCGATCAAGCGGATGTTGAGTTCGCGCGAGATGATGGCGGCGGGCACGAGGCCGCCACGGGTGATGCAGACGATGGCGTGAAATTCCTGGTCGAGGCCGGCAAGCCGCCAGGCAAGCGCCCGGGCGTCGCGGTGGAACTGATCCCAGGAAACGGGAAAGGCTTTATCGGGAAGGGACATGTCTTTTTGCCAATTAGCGGGAGCTGCGTTGGCTCTCGCTAATAGCGGCATTCCCGCCCTGATGGCAAGACGGTGATTCGCGGCTGATGGGCATACGTTAAAGCGCTGATATCTGCTAACCTGAGCCGGAAATCATCCTGGATGCCTGGGGGATCGCATGACAAAGCATCGCATCTATTCGGTCGGCATCGCGAGCGTCTATCCCCATTATATCGCCAAGGCGGAGAAGAGGGGGCGCACGAAGGCGGAGGTCGATGAAATCATCCGTTGGCTGACGGGCCACAGCCAGGAAACTCTGGACGATCAGCTTGCGAGGAACACCAGCCTCGAGGACTTCTTCGCGCAGGCGCCTGAAATGAATCCCTCGCGATCGTTGATTACGGGCGTGGTGTGCGGCATCCGGGTGGAGGAAATTGAAGAGCCCACCATGCGGGAAATCCGCTATCTGGACAAACTGATCGACGAGCTCGCGAAGGGAAAGGCGATGGAAAAGATCCTTCGAAAATAGCCGGGCACGCTTCGGAGCCCGCCCAAAGCTCGGTGCGCGGGCTGCGTGAAGGCGTCAGCGCGAAAGGAGCGAGAGCGCCGTCATCGAATCGAGCAGGCTGCGCGTGACGCCGCCGAACAGCATCTCCCACCAGCGCGAATGGCCGTAGGCGCCCATCACGAGAAGGTCGACGCATCCCTCCGAAAGCCGGTTCTCGATCGCCGCGGAGGCCGAAAGTCCGCCGGTGTCCTGCGTGGTCAGCGTCACGTTGACGCCGTGACGGGATAGCGCGGCGGCGAGTTCCACGCCCATCATGTCGCGCATCTGGTCGCCTCTTTCGGGCGGGTCCACGCAGAAGACCTCGACGCTTTCCGCCTCCTTGAGGAGCGGCAGGGCATCGAAGGCGGCGCGCGCGGCCTCGCGCGAACCGTTCCAGGCGACTAGAACCCGGCGGATCGGCGCCGGCTGTTTCATGGTATAGGGCACCAGCAGCATGGGCCGGCCGCTTTCGAACAGGAAGGTTTCGAGATCGGCGCGATTGTCGGAGGAATGGGCGGGATCGCTCTGGCTGGCGACGATCAGGTCGACCGCACGCGCCGTTTCCATCACGGTATGAGCGCCGTAGCCGGCCGAGGAGAGGAAGCTGCGCCATTCCATGGAGACGCCGTCGTGACCGGCACGTTCCTTGAAGATGCGCTCGACTTCGGCGGTTTCTCGGTGGGCCGCCTCCTGCAGCGCCTGGACCGCCGCCGGATCGGGGATTTCCATGGGTGCGAT
This sequence comes from Rhizobium sp. LCM 4573, assembly GCF_001854865.1. Lineage (GTDB taxonomy): Bacteria > Pseudomonadota > Alphaproteobacteria > Rhizobiales > Rhizobiaceae > Neorhizobium. The sequence continues at coordinate 344,566 of NZ_MDDW01000028.1, forward strand.
CAGCGGCACGGCGGCCAGCGTCTCGGCGTGGACGCCGATCAGATGCCCGGAAAACTGGTCGGCGAGCGCGACAGCGAAATCGGTGATCTGGCGCGCATTGCGGGGGGTGTCGAGAACAGCGAGAATGGTCTTGTAAGCCATGGCGGTATCTCCTCAGCGACAGGTTTTTCCGGAAGGACGAAACCGGTGTCTGAGAGATAACGTGGGGCCGCCCGCGGCCCCGGTCAAGCATCAGCCACGATGAAGAAGATGCTGATGTTGTCGCAGGGTGCTGCTCAGGCGTCCGCGGTTGGATTGGTGCGCGCCTTGCTGGCCTTTATGCCTGCAATCATGTCCGCCACGGCATTGGCGGCGGCATCCAGCGCCTCCTGGTCGCGGGCGCGCACGACGATCTCCGTCGAGAAGCGCTGTCCGTCATATTTGGGGTAGGAGCCGATATTCGTCAGTGGATGAGCCTTCTGTACGGCTGTAAGCGGCGTGCCGATATCGCCTTCGCCATAGGGGCAGGGAAGGGCGCGGCTCAGCATCTTGGCGCCCGATTTCAGCGTTGGCAGCACGTTGTCGATCATCGCCTGGAAGACCTGCGGCACACCGGCCATCACATGGACATTGCCGATCGCGAAACCGGGAGCGGTCGAAACTGGGTTCGGAATGTGCCGGGCGCCTTCCGGCATGCGCGCCATGCGCTGGCGTGCCTCGGTGAATTCCATTTCGCGGCGCCTGTACATCTCGGCGAGCAGGCGCATGGCCTCTGGGTCGTGAATGCAGGGAACGCCGAAAGCCTTGGAAACCGCATCCGCCGTGATGTCGTCATGGGTCGGGCCGATGCCGCCGGACGTGAAGACGTAATCGTACCGGCCGCGCAGCGCGTTCAATGCTTCGACGATCGCCTCTTCCTCGTCCGGAACGATCCGCACTTCCTTCAGGTCGATGCCGGAAAGCGTCAGCACATCGGCGAGGTGGCCGATATTCTTGTCCTTGGTGCGGCCGGAAAGAAGTTCGTCGCCGATGGCAAGCATCGCGGCGGTGACGATAGTCGTATCGGGCATGGCGTCCTCCGTGGTCGGATGATGCTCTACGCCGAAATCGCCGGGCGCAGAAGTGGTTTCCTTCACCAGACGGCAAGATTGCCCGGCTGTCATGATTTTGTGACCGCCGCTTGGGAAGCGTTGTCAAAAATCGAACGGTGCGTTGAGCGAGCCAAGGCTGTCCGCATTCAGCGAACTTGCTACATCTTTTATCGAGATACCGAATACGCATTCCACACAAAACGGAGACATGTGATGGCAAAGGTTCTGGTTCTTTATTATTCCGCCTACGGTCATATCGAGAAGATGGCCTATGCCATGGCGGAAGGCGCCAGGTCGGCGGGCGCAGAGGTGGACGTCAAGCGCGTTCCCGAACTCGTTCCGGAAGATGTCGCCAAGGCTTCCCATTACAAGCTCGACCAGCAGGCGCCGATCGCCACCGTCGACGAGCTGGCGAATTACGACGCGATCATCGTCGGCGCCGGCACCCGTTTCGGTACCGTCGCCTCGCAGATGCGCAATTTCTGGGATCAGACCGGCGGCCTCTGGGCCAAGGGCGCGCTGGTGGGCAAGGTCGGCTCCGTCTTCACCTCGTCCGCGACCCAGCATGGCGGCCAGGAATCGACCATCCTGACCTTCATCCCGACGCTGCTCCATCAGGGGCTGGTCGTTGTCGGCCTGCCTTACTCCTTTGCCGGCCAGTCGGGCCTGGATGAGATCAAGGGCGGCTCGCCTTATGGTGCGAGCACGATCACCGGCAGCGACGGTTCCCGCCAGCCCTCCGATGTGGAACTGGAAGCGGCGCGGTATCAGGGCGCGCATGTGGCGAAGATCGCCGGCAAGCTCGCCGCCTGAATCTTTCATCCCACTCGAATCAAAAAGGGCGCGGCACATGAGTTGCCGCGCCCTCTTGTCGTGATGGACTCAGCTGAAATGGGAGGCTCAGGAGAGAAATGTCCAGGCCGGAACGGTGGCGAGCGCCGTCAGCGACACGCAGAAGGCTGCGATCTTCAGCCGTTTGATCCTCGTCGTTCTGACGCCTGTCCAATCATACTGCATTCGGGATCCTCATGATGCTCGGCAAACCATCGCCCGCCTAATTTAGAGGGCGCTTATTGTTGGCGAGGCTTGCGCGAAGCTTGCGGGTGCCCGGCGGGAATTGAAGCGGGCCGGCGTCTCGGGATCAAAAATATCCCCGCGCCAGCCCATGCCGCGGCCACGCCGGAGGGGAGCAGCAGCCCGCAGCAAGAGAAGGTTGTAGCGGCGGCCCATTTGGTTCCAGAGGCGTCAACGGACGTGGTGAACGAACGGTAAATTTCCACAGCTATGTGCCATTGTGGGACAGATATGCTCTTTGCCAAAGCCGCGTGGGCGGAAGCCGATGCCAAAACGAGAGTGCGAGACGCTTGCCGAATCGCGGAAGCCTCGGGCTGCTCACAAATGGGACTGCGGTAGAAGGGGGTGTCCTGCTCGCACGGCAAGGCTGGTGCGGACGGCGGGGATCGAACCCGCATGACCGAAGTCGAGAGATTTTAAGTCTCTTGCGTCTACCAGTTTCGCCACGTCCGCGAGGCGAAATTTCAATATCTTGGCGGAATGCGAAAGGGAAGGGCTGCGGGTCAGGAAAGGTGTTCGGCAAGCCGGTCCGGCAGGAAGCGAATCTGAGAAATCGCGACCTGCCTCAATGCCGCCAGAAGATCGGGGTGAGCAGTACGAGCACGGTGAGGATTTCGAGGCGCCCGAGCAGCATCATCAACGAAAGCAGGTAGAGCGCCGGATCGCTGATGGTCGAGAAATTGCCGACCGGACCGATGATCGGACCGATGCCGGGGCCGACATTCGAAAGCGCGGTGATGACGCCCGACATCGACGTGAGGATATCGTAGCCGAGTGCCGCCATGGCGACGCTGCCCGCCACCCACAGGAAGAGATAGAGGCTGACGAAAAGGAAGACGCCGCGTTGGGTTTCCGCGTCCACCGTCAGGTTGCCGTAGCGCACGATATGAACCGCATTGGGGTAAATCAGCTTGGCAAGCCCGGCCCGCACCACGTTGAAGATGATGACGAATCGGTACGCCTTGATGCCGCCGGCAGTCGAGCCCGAGCAGCCTCCCATGAACGTTGCGAAGAAGGCGGCGAGCACCGCGAACGGTCCCCAAAGCGTATAATCGTCGCTGGAGAAGCCGCCGGTAGAGAGAATGGAAGTGATGTTGAAGAACGCATGAATGAGGGCGTCATCCAACTCCACGCCATTCTTGAGGTGGTGATAGACACCGACGGCCACCGAAATGGCGACGAGGTATCCGAGGAAGACAACGATCTGCGGATCGCGCAGCGTGTCCAGCCTGCCGCGCACCGCGAGAAGGATGATGACCGAGAACGGCAGGCTGCAGATCGCCAGGAAGATCGTGCCGATGACCAGGATCGCGCTGTTGTCCTTGAAATAGCCGAACGAAGCGTCATGCGTCGAAAATCCTGCCGTCGCCACTGTCGACATGGCATGGTTCAGCGCGTCGAAGCGGCTCATCCCGGCAAAGTCGTAGGCGACCGCGCAGGAGATCGTCAGGAGCACATAGACCGCGAGGAAGGCGCGGGTGAAGCTCGCAAGCCGCGCGAAAGGCTTCTCGTTCGAAGTTTCGGATGATTCGAGCTTGAAGATCGACATGCCGCCGACCCGCAGAAACGGCAGGATGAAAAGACCGAGGCCGACGATGCCGATGCCGCCGAGCCAGGTGAGCAGCGAACGCCACAAAAGGATGCCTGGCGGCAGGTTGTCGAGCCCCACGATCACGGTGGAGCCGGTCGTGGTGATGCCGGAGACCGATTCGAACAGCGCCTGCGCGAAGGTCGTCTTGTATTCCGCGAGATAGAGGGGAATGGCCCCGACGATGGAGAAGACCAGCCACAGCACGTTGACCAGCAGGAAGCCGAAGCGTTTGTTGAAGACCGGAGGCGGTCCGCGCGTCGCGAGCGCCGCGGCCGCCGAAAACCCGCCGACCATCAGGCCGGAAAGCGCGAAGACCTGCCAATCGTCGTGGCCGTAATAGAGATCGAACATCGCCGGCAGGAACATGGCGATGGAAAGATAGAGACCGCAAAGGGCCGCGATATAGACGGTGGGCCGGAGAAGACTGCCGTTCAAGAAGAGATTCCGCGTTTCGTGCCGATGCCGTCGCCGTGGAAAGAAACTTTGTCTCTCCCGGTTGCCTATGGCATAGCGGGAGCATCTCAGGATTTCAATGGACCGATGACCGTGAACAGATCGGATGTGGATGAAGCGAGGACGGCGCTGCGGGAGATATTCCCGGAAACGCCTCTGCAGTTGAACGAACACCTCAGCCGCCGCTACGGCGCGGAAATATGGCTGAAGCGCGAAGACCTTTCGCCGGTGCGCTCCTACAAGATACGCGGCGCCTTCAACTTCTTCCGCAAGGTGATCGCCGCCGGAGCCTCGGGCAAGACCTTCGTTTGCGCCTCGGCGGGCAACCACGCCCAGGGTTTCGCCTTCGTCTGCCGGCATTTCCAGGTGCCGGGCGTCGTCTTCATGCCGGTGACCACGCCGCAGCAGAAGATCGACAAGACGCGCATCTTCGGCGGCGAGTTCATCACCATCCGTCTCGTCGGCGATATTTTCGACCAGTGCTATGCGGCGGCGCGCGCGCATGTGGAAGAAGTTGCCGGCCTCATGGTGCCGCCCTTCGACGATCTCGACATCATCGAGGGCCAGGCGACCGTCGCCGCCGAAGTTCTCGATCAGCTCTCGGAAGGCACGGTGCCCGATCTCGTCGTCATGCCGGTCGGGGGAGGAGGGCTTTCCTCAGGCATGACTGGCTATCTGAAGGACGTCGTCGCTCCGGAAGGTTTCGTCTTCACCGAGCCGGCGGGAGCACCGAGCCTGAAGAAGAGCCTGGAGGCGAAGGAGCCGGTGACGCTTGCCAAGGTCGACAATTTCGTCGACGGCGCGGCGGTGGCGCGGATCGGTGATCTCAATTTCGAAGCGCTCAAGGAATTTTCACCGAATCAGGTTCTGCTTCTTCCGGAAAACGCCATCTGCGTGACGATCGGCGAGATGCTGAACGTGGAAGGCGTAGTGTTGGAACCGGCGGGTGCGCTCTCCATCACGGCGCTGGAGGCGCTCGGGGCGGAACGGCTCAAGGGCAAGACGGTTATCTGTGTCGTTTCGGGCGGCAATTTCGATTTCGAACGCCTGCCGGACGTCAAGGAACGCGCCATGCGTTATGCGGGCGTGAAGAAATACTTTATCCTCCGCATGCCGCAGCGCCCCGGCGCGCTGCGCGATTTCCTCAATCTGCTTGGTCCGGAGGATGATATCTCCCGCTTCGAATACCTGAAAAAGTCGGCGCGGAACTTCGGGTCCATCCTGATCGGCATCGAAACGTCGCGACCGGAGAATTTCTCCGCCCTGATTGAGCGTCTCGAGGCCGCTGGCATGGGCTATGAGGACATCACCGAGAACGACCTCCTCGCAAGCTTCATCATCTGAAGTATCAGCGCCGGCAGATCGCCGGCGCTGCGGCACGCGAGCAGAAGCCTCGGCGTTCGACCTCGGGACGCGCGGCCTCGATCCGGTTCGTCCAGACGAGGCCGGGAAAGCCGGCCGGCACCAGGTTCCAGCTTTCCGCATCGTCTATGCCGGAAGTGCCCGCATCGCCCGCCTCGTACGGCCCCATCAGTATGACGTCGGAACCGGCCGCCTGCATGCGCGCATAGAACCGCTCCGGCCATCCCCAGAGAAGGAAGGCGTAATTGGCGGGCACGGCCACAAGCGTGTTGCGGCAGTCTTCCGGCACATGGCCGCTCCAGCCGAGCGCGAGATAGTTGACGAGGCAGGATTTGGCGCTGCGGTTGGAAAAGCCCGGCATGTTTTCGACGAGCGCAACCGTCCTTTCGGTCGGCTCGCCGCCGCCATAGACGCCGAAGACCGCCTGCCGGAATGCGGGCTCGGCGGAAAGCATGGCGGCGAGCGCTTCACCCTCTTCCGTGCGGCGGCTCTTGAAGTTGACGAGGAAGCGCCCTTCGGGAAGCGCCCGGAAAACCTCCGGCAGCGTCGGCATCAGGCCGACGCCCTGGCCGCGGAAGGGGAAGGTCGCGCCACCGTCGGCCGTATAGCCGTAGCCGATGTCCAGCGCCTTCAGATCGGTCATCGGCGTTTCCTCGGTCACGCCGGTGCCGTTGGTCCGGCAGTCGAGCGTCCAGTCGTGGAAGACGGCGAATTGCTTGTCCGGCGTCAGATGCACATCCAGCTCCACCACGTCCGCCCCGGCGTCGAAAGCGGCGCGCATGGAGGGAATGGTGTTTTCAAGGAAACCGTGCGTCGGCGGCAGCATGCGATTTGCCGTGCAAGTGTCGCTCGCGAGATCGGTGCGGTCGAAGAGCTGGTGCTGGCCGCGATGGGCGATCAGTCTGAGCGGCTCGTCTTCCGGAAACCGCGAGAAGAGTGAGGTATTGCCAGCCCAGAGCGCAAGCGCGGCGACGGCAGGCACTGCAAGGATGACTTTCCACTTCATGAAAGCTCCGAATCGATTCTCAAAAAGATGAGACTTCGTCGGATACGATTGCGACTTTTCCGGGAACTGTACACTTCCGGCATGGCCCGGAATGTGGTAGGCAGCCGCCATGGCTTCATTCCTGTCCAATATCCTGTCGATGTTCTCGGGTGGCTCCAAGGATGCCGCTTCCGCAACCTCCTCCGCCGAGCCGCAGGCTTATGGCGATTGCACTATCCATGCGACGCCGATCCGCGAAGGCAACCAGTTCCGCCTGGCGGGCCGCATCGAGAAGGAAGTAAACGGCGAGGTGCTCGTCAGGAACTTCGTTCGTGCCGACGTTTTCACCTCCATGGACGACGCGGTCGAGTTCACGGTTCGCAAGGCCCAGCAGATCATCGACCAGAACGGCGTTTCGCTGTTTGCCGACGGCGAAAAATCCCGCTCCGCTTAAACAAGCTTACAGTTCTCAAATGCAATAACGGCCGGGACGAGGTCCAGGGCCGTCATTGGCTTGGGCGGGGCAGGGAAGTGGTTAGGCGGCCAGTGCGAGCTCTTCCGAGCGGGCCTGTGCGGCGGCGATCGCCTTCTCGGCCGCTTCCGGACCGAAGGCCACGCCTTCGACATAGATGACTTCGATATCGGTCATGCCCATGAAACCGAGCACCGTCTTGAGATAGGGCACGGCGTGGTTCATGCCGGCTGCAGGGCCTTCCGAATAGACGCCGCCTGCGGAGAGAACGACATAGACCTTCTTGCCGGAGGCGAGGCCGATCGGGCCGTTTTCGGTGTAGCGGAAGGTGAGGCCGGCGCGGGCCACGTTGTCGATCCAGCTTTTCAGCGTGGAGTAGATGTTGAAGTTGATGAGGCCGGTGGCGATGACGACCGTATCGGCCGCCATGAGTTCGTCCACAAGCTTGTCGGAATATTCGGCGGCTGCGGCTTCCTCCGCGTTGCGAGCTTCCGCCGGCTTGCGGATGGCCGATGTGGTCACCGTATCGAGATGCGGTATCGGGTTGGCGCCGAGGTCGCGATGGACAACGGAGGTACCATTGCCTTTGGCGCTGAGCGTGTTGGCGAGATCGATCGCCACCTTGCTGGAAAGCGATTCGTCGCCGCGCGGACTGGAGGTGACGAGCAGAATGGAGGACATGTTCTTCTTCCTTGCCTGAAGTCTTGGGAGTGGTGAACGAGGCGATGCACCGTTGCTTCGATCAGGAAGATAGGTGTGGACTGCTATCGATAAAACTGGGATAATATCGAAGTCTTTTATCGATAATTTGGATGAAGCCGATGGATGCCAATCCAACCCTCGACCAGCTGCAGGTATTCCTGGCCGTTGCCGAAACCGGCAGCTTCTCCGCCGCCTCGCGCCAGCTCAACCGCGCGCAATCGGTGGTGAGCTATACCATTTCCAATCTCGAGGCGCAGCTGGAAGTGCCGCTGTTCGAGCGCGGCGGCGCGCGCCAGCCGAAGCTGACGGAAGCCGGCAAGGCCATGTTGACGGATGCGCGCCGCATCGTCGCCGACCTTCAGGTCATGCGCGCCCGCGCCAAGAGCATCAAGCAGGGTCTGGAGGCGCAGGTCTCTCTGGCCATCAGCATCATGGTGCCGTCGGAAGCGGTGGTTGCGACGCTCCGCGGCTTCCGCGAAAAATTTCCCGCCGTTTCGCTCAATCTCAATGTCGGCGAGCTCGGCATGGTGATGGGGATGGTGATCGACGGCAAGGCCGATGTGGGTATCGGCGGCGCGCTGTTGAAGCAGGACGATTCCGTTACTGCGGAAAAGATCGGCCATTCCTTCATGTTGCCGGTGGCCGCGGCCGATCACCCTCTCGGGCGGATCGAGCGGCCATTGACGCTTGCCGACGTGCGCGAGGAAGTGCAGCTCGTCGTGACGGATGCATCCGGCTTGACGACCGGGCGCGATTTCAACGTGCTTTCCTATAAAACCTGGCGCGTTAGCGACATCGCCACCAAGCACCAGCTCATAAGGGGCGGTCTCGGTTGGGGCGGGCTGCCGGCTTCGCTTGTTCGGAAGGATATCCTGAAAGGCAAGCTTGTTGCCTTGAAGCTCGACGCCTACGAACAGGGCGAATATCCGCTCTATGCGCTTCGCAGAGCCTCCAATCCGCCCGGGCCGGCGGCAAGCTGGCTGGTTGATGCCTTCCGCAAAAAGCTTTCGGCATGTCCCAACCATGCCGATTTCACGGCGATGCTGGAGAGCAACGCCGCGAAAGATATGCCGGTTGCGGCCGAATAGGCATCGGCCGCTTGGTCTCGATTTGACCGGCCTGCTTCCCCTTGCTATAAGCGCGCCACGGTCTGCAGTTCACCGAGGCGTCGCCGTCCCGAAAGGGAAGCTAAACCTGCCATGCTCCATTGAAGATGATCAGCACTTATCCCGTGCCGAAGTCGGAAGCCGGCGACCACAGACACCTTTTCCAAGGAACGGCACGTTCGAGGATAAGACATGCCGAGATCCATCTTTTCCATGGAGATCGCCGACCTTTCGGCCTTCGCCAAATCCATTCGCAATGAGATCGACAAGCTCGAGCGCAAGCCGAGCCATGTGGAAACGCTCAATCTGCTGACACGCGCCGCGGGTTTCCGCAATTTCCAGCATTTTCGCGCGACCAGAAAGACAGCCGAAGTTCTGCAGGAGTGGAACGTGACGTCGGAGGCCCCGCCGGCGCCCGACGAGGCGCGCGTGCTGAAAACGCTTCGCGTCTTCGATCGGGAAGGCCGCATAACCCGCTGGCCGACCAAACGATCGCAGCAGGAGCTCTGCCTCTGGTTCCTCTGGTCCAAGATTCCGTCGGGGCGCATTTTCAGCGAGCGTGAAATCAGCGAATTCCTGAACACGCTGCACCTGTTCGGCGATGCCGCGCTGCTGCGCCGCGATCTCTTCGATCTCGGCCTTGTCACGCGCAAGCGCGACGGCAGCGACTATCGGCGCATCGATAAAAAGAAGCAGCCGCCGGAACTCGGATTGCTGCTTCGGCGGGTCGCGGCGAAGGCGGCGGAAGTCGTCTAGCAGGCGACGGTCAGAGATCGACCGTGCCCCGGATGCAGGTGGTGACCTCTCCGCCCACCCAAATGTCGTCGCCGATTTTGTCGACATGTACCCGGCCGGCGCGGCCAAGCACAGTGCCTTGCGCTGCGATGTAGCGGTCCGGCGCAACACCGGAGCCGATGAGCCACTGGGCAAGCCCGGCATTGAGGCTCCCCGTTACCGGGTCCTCGTAGCCGTTGCGGGTGAAGGCGCGCACCTCGAACTGTGCGCCCTCGCCATCCAGTCGCGGGTCAAACGGGCCGACGAGGCCTACACGCGTCCCCGCAAGCACCGAATAATCCGGCTTGACGGAAAGCACATCCGCCCGCGTTGGCAGGAGAACGCCGATCCAGTCCGGTCCGTTCTCGACCCAGTTGGATGCCTGGATCATCGATGTGGGCAGATTGATCCCCTTGGCGATCCGCTCGATCAGGACAGGATCGACCGGACCGCTGCGCTTGAGCGGCGGAGCCGCGAAGGCAAGCCGGCTGCCATCGCGGCGGATGCGAACAAGACCGGCGCCGCATTCCTGTACGATCTCGCCTTGAGGTGCGTTTGCTGCCTGGCTCAGCCAGACATGCGCGCTGCCCAGCGTGGGGTGGCCCGCAAAGGGCAGTTCCTGGGTCGGCGTGAAGATGCGGAGGCGGTAGTGCGCCTCTGGGCTTGTTGGCTGCAGCAGGAACGTCGTCTCGCTGAGATTGGTCCAGTTGGCGAAGGCCTGCATCTGGGCATCATCAAGCGAATCCGCACCCACGACGACCGCGAGCGGATTGCCCCGCATGGGCTCGCTGGAGAATACGTCGACTTGCTGGAAAGGGAAAATTGTCATCCGTGCATTCCGTCATCCTCGCCCTCGGGTTAAACCCGAGGGTGTGCCGAGGATCTACTACGGCTTCTTATGACTGATCCTCGGGACGAGCCCGAGGATGACGTCAGTGGAGGTCACAGCACCAGGCGGAACTTGGCGAAACCGTTTTCGCCGTCGCCGGCATCCTCGATCTTCGCGCCCTTCACCTCAGCCGCATATTGACGGCCCTTCGGTCCGGTCTCGAACACCGCAGTCGTGCCGGGCAGGGGCTTGAACGACCAGTTGGCGTCCGCCGACGGATTGATCTCGCCCTGTTCGACAATGTAGCGCACGATCACGTCGCGATTGGTGTCCGGCGCCACGAAGATCAGCTTGTCGGCCGCGATCTCAGGGAACTTGCCGCCGCCGCCGGCGCGGTAGTTGTTGGTCGCCACCACGAACTTCTGCGCCGGATCGATCGGCTTGCCATCGAATTTGAGATCGACGATGCGGTGGGCGTCAGCGTTGACGAGCTTGCCGTCCTTGTCGAAACGCACCGGCTGCGAAAGATCGATCTGGTAGGTGACACCGTCGATGACGTCGTAATTGTAGGAAGGGAAATCGCCGTTCAAGAGCGGTGCATCCTTCGATCCTGCCTTCACCTGGTTGAACATGCCTGCCGACATTTCCAGCCAGTTCTTCACCTGCTCGCCGGTGACGAGCACCGCCTGCACCGTGTTCGGGTAGAGATAGAGGTCTGCGACGTTCTTGATCGCGATGTCGCCCGTCGGAACATCCGTATAATATTCGGCGCCGCCGCGCCCGCCGGCCTTGAAGGGGGCTGCGGCCGAAAGGACCGGGTAGTCCTTGTATTGGCCGTCCTTCAACATGTCCTTGATGTACCAGGTCTGCGCGTTGGAGACGATCTGCACCGAAGGATCGTCGGCCACCAGCGCGAAATAGGAATAGAGCGGCGCGGATGTCTTGCCGACCGGCCGGCGTACATAGGCAAGCGTCGCCTCATGCTCTGCCTTTGCCGCCGCCGTGACCTCCGGCTTGTCGGCAACGTCCGCAACGATCTTGCGGTTTTCGTCGCGGTGGTAGATCGGCCGCGCCTCGGAGGTAGAATCGATGATCTTCCAGCTATTGCCGTCCTTTTCGAGCAGCAGGTCGATGAGCCCCATATGCGAGCCCCAGAAGCCCGCCATGACGGCGGGCTTGCCCATCAGCGTGCCCTTCTTGGCATCCGCCCCGGTAATGCCGTCGAAATCCTTCGGGCCGGGGAAGACGAGATGCTGGTGCCCGGTGAAGACCGCGTCGATACCTTCGACGCCGGCGAGATAGAGCGAGGCGTTTTCCATGCGCTCGCTCAGCCCGGTGCCGTCGATGCCGGAATGGGAGAGCGCGATAACGATATCGGCACCTTCTTCCTTCATCACCGGCACCCAGGCCTTGGCGGCATCCACGATATCGCGGGTCTGCGCCTTGCCTTCGAGGTTCTTGGCATCCCATGTCATGATCTGCGGCGGCACGAAGCCGATGAAGCCCACCTTGATCGGGCTTGTCGCGCCGGAGCCGTCACGGATCTGCTTCTCGATGATGACATAAGGTTTGAAGAAAAGTTCATCCTGTTTGGGATCGGAAGCCAGCATGCCTTTGGTAAGATTCGCACAAACATAGGGGAAGCCGGCGCCGGCTAGCACCTTGAACATGAAGTCCAGGCCGTAGTTGAACTCGTGGTTTCCGAGCGTTCCGACATCGTAGCCGAGCACGTTCATGGCGGTGATGACGGGGTGCTTGTCGCCCTCCTTCATGCCGCGCTCATAGGCGATGTAATCGCCCATCGGATTGCCCTGCAGGAAGTCGCCATTGTCGATCAGCATTGCGTTGCCGGCCTCGGCCCGGATCGAATCGATAATGGAAGCCGTGCGGGCAAGCCCCATCGTGTCGTTCGGCTTGTCGCCGTAATAGTCGTAGGGGAAGACGTGGACGTGGATGTCGGTCGTTTCCATGATGCGCAGATGCGCCTGGTTGCCTTGCGCGCGTGCGGCGAACGGATGCAACATCACGAGTGCCGAGGTGGCCGCGACCCCGCCGAGCAGAGAGCGGCGGGTGATCGGGTGAAGGGCGGTGAACGACGACATTGTGATCTCCCTCTGGATCGTTTTCGCCGGCAGATTAGGCGCAATCGCACACGCTTGCATCACCAAAATGACAGGGGATGATTGTCGGTCGGGGAGGGGCCGGAGATTGCCTCCGTCCGCTCGGATTTACCGCGTCAGAACAGGCTTCACTTCCTGGTGGAAGAAGCGGAAATAGGAGGAGACCTGGGCCAGCGCATTGCTATTGAGGTTGAACTGCACGCCCACCCGGCTGCCGCGGCACCATTTGACGGTGCCTTCGAGAATGCCGAGTTCCTCGCTCTCGATGCGCACGCGGCTGCCGCCTGCGGCATGGAAGGGGCCGTGGAGTTCGAGAGCCATCCCCGTCTCGGAAAGATCGATGACGCGCCCCTGCGTGGCCTGGTTGAAATAACGGATGGTGCCGAAGATGCGGGTTCTGCTGCGCTCAGCACGTCGGGTCTTCATGTCGAAATTGGCGTTTTCCATGACGAGCATCCGGGGTTGTGTTGCCTTGCAGCGATAAGTAGCAGGCATTTCTTGAACTCCCCTTTTGGGAAAGATTAAAAATCGAGCGGTCGCGCTAGCTAAATCTTCGCGTTGCCTTCTCGCTCGTTTGACAAACTTCCCGCAGCGTCCGACGCATGGAAGATGCGTTCAACTGATTCCCCTCCAGCGCGATCCTCATCGGCATCTCATAGGCCGATATTCGGTCGGTCGATCACCTCGCGTAGGGCAAAGCTAGAATTGATCTTGACCACGTGCGGCAGCGCCGAAAGCCAGTCGCGGTGAATGCGCTCGTAGTCTTCCAGGTCCTTCGCCGCCACGCGCAGAATATAGTCATACTCCCCGGACATCAGGTAGCAGACGAGCACATTGGGGCAGAGCTTCACCGCCGCCTCGAATTCGGCAAGCGTCTTTGCGAACTGTCCCGATAGCGAGATGTGCACGATCACCATCATCTTGTATTCGAGCGCCTTGTTGGAAAGGCGCGCGTGGTAGCCGCTGATCGTGCCGTTCTTCTCCAGGATATCCAGGCGCCTGGAGCAGGCGGAAGGAGACAGGCCGACGCGCTGCGCGAGCTCCGCATTGGAAATGCGGCCTTCCTGCTGAAGAATGCGCATGATCGCAAGATCGATGGCATCTATCCCGCTCATTCGATGATCCTTCGAAAAAATATTCTCTTATGCAATAGTCTGCGAAAATCCGCTTTGTGGCAATTCCTCTTCGCAAGGACATTCTTCCGATTCTCTGTTTTGCTTGATCCGTTGAAAACGAAACGGCTGAAAGCCAAGAGATAGAGAGGAACGCTGAATGCGTGTCGGGTGCCCGAAGGAAATCAAAAACCATGAATATCGTGTCGGCCTCACGCCGGGCGCGGTGCGTGAATACGTGGCGCACGGCCACGAAGTGCTGATCGAAACCAAGGCGGGCGCCGGCATCGGCGCGGATGATGCCGCCTATATCGCCGCAGGTGCCCGGATCGTCGGCACCGCGAAGGAAATCTTCGAAAAATCCGACATGGTCGTGAAGGTCAAGGAGCCCCAGCCCAACGAATGGGTGCAGCTCCGCGAAGGCCAGCTTCTCTATACCTATCTTCATCTCGCGCCGGACCCGGAACAGACCAGGGGCCTGCTCGCGTCCGGCGTTACCGCGGTCGCCTATGAAACCGTGACCGACGAGCGCGGCGGTCTTCCCTTGCTTGCTCCCATGTCGGAAGTTGCCGGGCGGCTGGCGATCCAGGCCGGTGCGACGGCGCTGCAAAAGGCGAATGGCGGCCGGGGCATCCTGCTGGGCGGCGTTCCGGGCGTCCTGCCGGCGAAGGTCGCCGTCATCGGCGGGGGTGTCGTCGGCCTGCATGCCGCCAGAATGGCCGCCGGTCTCGGTGCGGATGTCACCATCATCGATCGATCGCTGCCGCGGCTCCGCCAGCTCGACGATATCTTCAACGGCCGCGTCCATACCCGTTATTCGACCATCGACGCCGTGGAGGAGGAGGTCTTCTCCGCCGATCTGGTCGTCGGTGCCGTCCTCATTCCGGGTGCCGCCGCGCCGAAGCTCGTCAGCCGCGAAATGCTCTCCGGCATGAAACAGGGGGCCGTGCTGGTGGATGTCGCGATCGATCAGGGCGGCTGCTTCGAGACCTCGCATGCAACCACGCATTCCGAGCCGACCTACGAAGTGGATGGCATCGTCCATTATTGCGTCGCCAACATGCCGGGCGCGGTGCCGGTCACCTCGGCTCATGCGCTCAACAATGCGACCCTCCATCATGGTCTGGCGCTTGCCGWTCGCGRCCTCCGGGCAATTGCCGAAGACAAGCATCTCCGCAATGGCCTCAACGTCCACAAGGGCAGGGTGACCAACAAGCCGGTCGCCGAGGCGTTGGGCTACGAGGCCTATGCGCCCGAGAGCCTGCTGAGCGTGGCGTAATCATTTCGATATATCGGAACATCTCGATGTCCGACCACTCGAAACATTCCTTGGAAACGCCGGCGCCTCCGCGTCGGCGTTTCCGATTTTGCCGGAATGTCATCCTCGAACAAGCGAGGATAGCGGCGGACGGGTCTGGACTTGTCAGTAGCCCGACAAGATTTTTTTCCCGCGCAAATTCAATACGATATGATTTAGATATATCTAACATCTGGACATGATCCACCCGTGAACTATCTTTAGATATATCGAACGATAGTCGAAGGAGACATGCGATGTTCGGACACAGATTTGAAGGCCGTAACGGCTGCCATGGCCGCGAGCGCAGGAATTTCGAGGAAATGTTCGCGATGAATGGCGGGCCGTTCCGCCGTGGTTTCGGCGGTCGCGGCGGCACCGGAGGCGGACGTGGTTTCGGTGACGATGGCGACGGCCGTATCGGTCGTTTCCTCATGCAGGGCGATCTCCGCCTGGTCGTATTGGCCCTGATCGAAAAGGAGCCGCGCCACGGCTACGAGATCATCAAGCATATCGAGGATCTGACCTACGGCTTCTATGCGCCGAGCCCCGGCGTCATCTACCCGACGCTCACCTATCTCGAAGAAGCCGGCTATGTCGTCGCCGAGGCGGAGGGTAACAAGAAGCGCTACGCCATCACTGACGAAGGCCGCAAATATCTCGACGAGAACCGGAATTTTGCAGCGGTCATCCTCGATCGGCTGTCGCAGATCGCCGAGCGGATCAAGCAGCGGCAGGAGCGCCGTGAGCGAGGCCGCGATGGCGGACCGAACCTTCCGCGCAGCGTCGATTCCGCCCTTCTGAATCTTCGCGAGGTGATTGCCCGCCAGCTGGAGACCGACGAGAAGAAGGCCGGCGAAATCGTCAGGCTCCTCCTGCAGATCGCGGAAGATCTGGACCGTAACGGCAACCAGGGCAATGCCTGATTTGCTTGCTGGGAGGCGCCGAATAGGCGCCTCCTTCGCGCATCAAGCGGCTGCATTCTGCGTGATGATTTCGAGCAGTTCCTGCGTGTCGTAATAGAAGGGTATGCCCTCGATAAGCCGCCCGTCCCGGAACCGAAGGCGCTCGCAGAATGGCTGGGTGACGGTCCTGCCCGTCGCTCGTGACATCATCGTCAGATTGCAGGAAAGGTGGATCTCCTCCGATGATCCGGTAACCAGGAGCCCGTTCACCTTCATATCGCTCCAGACCTCGCCCATCTTGGCGAAAAGGGCGGCGATCCCGTCCAGGCCCTCCCAGTTCCCGCGATAGGGCAGGGAGGCCGGTTCACGAACGATCACGTCCTCCGCGAAGGCTTCCGCCAGCTGTCGGATGTCTTTCTTCTCGGACGCCAGGAAGGCCATTTCAACGGAAAACATCCGCTCGACGATTGCTTGCGGGCTGCGACCCGCCGCGCCGCTCTCCGCTGCCCCGGATGGCATGGCGGCATTCTCCAGGTCCGGCGTCTCGGCGCCGTCGATCCGGCACTGGTAGCAATTGTTGCGGGCCGAGCGCACATGCACATAGGCGATATCCTCTCGTGCCAGCAGCTCTTCCGCCCGCGCGGCGATTTCGCCGGTGGGCGTGACCGCCCCGCTGCCGTAGACGATCCGGTCGTCATGGCCGTAGCCTCGCACGATATAGTCCGGGCTCGACAGCATGGGAGGCAGGATCTCTTGCGCCGCGTAGCGCTCGCATGGCTGCTTGTGCAGGAAGATCGGCCCGGTCTCCGCATAGGGCTGCAGGTCCGGAAACGGGCGGTAGGCGAAGACGAGGAATTCCTCGCCGGCGTCGATATTCCGCAGGCAGTGACGGCAGGGATGGCCGGGACCGTCAGAAACCTTTGTTTCCGGGGGAAGGCCATAGGCATCGGGGCTGCCGCTCCACAGATATGCGGCATGTTCGGTCGGCATGGCGTTGAAGGTGATGGTCATGGCGGTCTCCTTGTCTGAGAACGCCTGTGATGCGCCGGGAAAAACTTCGAAACCACCCGTTTCTTGCCGGCCGTCAGCCGTCCAGTGCTTTCAGAAGCTCCGCGTCCGTCATCGGTTGGATCAGCGCCTCGCTGGTGCCGACGGGGGAAAAACCCATCATCTGGTAGAGCTGCAATGCGCGGGGATGGTCGAGCGTATTGGTTGTCACCGTCACCTTTTGCGGGTTGCTCTGCCAGGCGGCATAAAGCGCCTGCAGCAGGAACCATTTTCCGATGCCGAGCCCGATCGCCCGCTCGAACAGGCCGAAATAGGAAAGCTCGACCACATCCTCGTTCAACTGAAGGAGTTCGAAGAAGCCTGCCGGCGCACCGTCGACGTAAAGAACGGTTACGGAGACGCGCGGGTCGTGGATCGTCGCGGCAAGCTCCTCGTCGCTCATCTTCAGCCGCTTGTACCAATGCCAGCGCTTGCCGACCTGACGGTAGATATAGCGGTAGTAATGCAGCGGAATATCCGGCGCGCGGATGATCGCCGTCTGGATATTCGCCGGCACCGGCAGGCTCGCCTTGGGTGGAGCCGTCATTTCGAGGCTCGTCACATGCGCCTTCAGGGGAGCGGGCTTTCTCGCCATGTCGATCAGGCCGTTTTTGGCGTCGGCGGACCGGAAACGATCGGCGTATCCTCCCGGCTTCCCCATTCCGACCAGGAGCCGTCGTAAAGCGCGTTGTCCTGATGGCCGAGGGATTCCAGCGCAAGCGTGATGATCGCGGCGGTAATGCCGGAGCCGCAGCTCGTGACCACCGGGCGGCCGAAATCTATGCCCGCATCCTCGATTGCCTGTCTCAGTTCGGAAAGCGGCCTCAGCTTGCCGTTCTTCGAAAACGTGCCGGAAGGCAGGCTGCGGGCGCCGGGCATATGCCCGGAGCGCATGCCGGCGCGCGGCTCCGGCTCGGTGCCGGCAAAGCGGCCGGCGCTGCGGGCATCGGCGATCTGCCGCGACCCTTCTCCGACGACCGAAAGCATCGTCTGGAAGTCAATCACCTTGTCCACGCGGAAATTGGTGTTGAAAGCGGCGGGCACGGGCGAGGGGATCGCGGTCTCCAGCGGCCTGCCTTCAGCCTTCCAGCCATCGAGCCCGCCGTCGAGAACGTAGACGTTCTCCGCGCCCATAATGCGGAACAGCCACCAGGCGCGCGGGGCGGAGAAGATGCCCGGCCCGTCATAGACGACGATCCGATCCTTCTCGCTGATCCCCATCCTGCCGACCGTCTCGGCGAAGAACTCCGGGGAGGGGACCATGTGCGGCAGGCCGGTCGAGTGGTCGGCCACCTTGTCATGGTCGAAGCGAAGCGCGCCGGGAATGTGCCCGGCCGCATATTCGGCATCCGCGTCGCGGTTCTGGGCGGGGAGATAGAAGGAGGCGTCGAGAACCTTGAGATCGGGACTGCCGAGCTCCTTCTGCAGCCAATCGGCCGAAACCACGAAACGGCTTGTCT
Organism: Rhizobium sp. LCM 4573; assembly: GCF_001854865.1. Classification (GTDB taxonomy): domain Bacteria; phylum Pseudomonadota; class Alphaproteobacteria; order Rhizobiales; family Rhizobiaceae; genus Neorhizobium. The sequence continues at coordinate 362,925 of NZ_MDDW01000028.1, forward strand.
CGCTCATCATGTTCTCCTGGAATTCTCAGGCTTCCGCCGCCGCATCGGGCTCGCCGAACCGGATTCTGAACCGGCGGTTCTCCTTGCCCTTCTTCTCGATCTTGGCGATGTGGATCGCGCCTACTTCCTGCGTTTCGGAGACATGTGTGCCTCCGCAGGGCTGGCTGTCAATGCTGGAATTCTCGCCGATGCACACCAGGCTCACCCGGCCGAGACCCATCGGCGGACGCACGTTCTTCGACTTCACGATACCCGGATTGGCCGCCAGCTCCTCGTCGGTGATCCACTGGACGTAGACGGGGTGGTTCTCCTTGACGAGCGCCATCAGCTTCGCCGTCACCTCATGCCTGTCGATCGTCTCGCTCATGTCGAAATCGACTCGCGCTTCTTCCTCGCCCACGGCTGCGCCGGTGATCGGATACTGGCAGACGACCGAGAGCAGATGGCAGGCGGTGTGCATGCGCATCATGCGGTAGCGGCGCGGCCAATCCACATGCAGCGTCAGCTTTTCGCCGACCAGCGGCTGCGGCTCGCCTTCAAGCGGAACATGGATGACGATGTCCTTGGTCGCTCCGTGCCTCGTCGGCGCTAGCTGGATTTTCGCGCCGTCGCTGCGCTCCAGGAAGCCCGTATCCCCCGGCTGGCCGCCGGACGTGGCGTAGAAGCAGGTGCGGTCGAGTTCTATACCGCCATCCTCGTGAATGGCGGTCACCACCGCTTCGGCAGTCGAAAGATAGAAGTCGTCGCGGTAGAGGGCTTCCACTGGCATGTCGGTTCCTGGGATTGCGTCAGACGGTTTCGAAAGGAACGGGGATGTGCCGTTTCTCGGTCAACCAGCGCGGGATGGGCAAGCCCTTCGACTTGAGGAAATCCGGGTTGAAGAGCTTGGATTGGTAGCGGTTGCCGTAGTCGCACAGAATGGTGACGATGGTGTGCCCCGGACCAAGATCCTTGGCCAGCCTGATGGCGCCGGCAATGTTGATGCCGGTCGAGCCGCCGAGGCAGAGGCCTTCCTTCTCGACGAGGTCGAAGATGAACGGCAGGGCTTCCGCATCGGGAATCCGATAGGCGAAATCCGGCGTAAAACCTTCGAGATTGGCGGTGATACGGCCCTGGCCGATGCCTTCCGTGATCGAGGAGCCCTCCGACTTCAGCTCGCCATGGGCGTAATATTCGAAAAGTGCTGCCCCCTCCGGATCGGCTATACCGATCTTGACGTTCGGGTTCTTCGCCTTCAGGCCTTCCGCGACGCCGGCAAGCGTCCCGCCCGATCCGACCGCGCAGATGAAGCCGTCTACCTTGCCGCCGGTCTGCTCCCAGATCTCCGGTGCTGTGGTTTCCACATGCGCCTGACGGTTGGCGACATTGTCGAACTGGTTGGCCCAGATCGCCCCATTGGGATCGGTCTTGGCAAGCTCCTCGGCCAGCCGGCCCGAAACCTTCACGTAGTTGTTGGGGTTTTTGTAGGGAACCGCCGGAACCTCAACCAGCTCCGCGCCCATCAGTTTCAGAGCATCCTTCTTTTCCTGACTCTGGGTCTCGGGAATGACGATTACGGTGCGATAGCCGAGCGCCTTGGCCACCAGCGTGAGACCGAYTCCCGTATTGCCCGCCGTGCCTTCCACGATCACGCCGCCGGGTTTCAGCAGCCCCTTCCTCTCCGCGTCGCGAATGATGTAGAGCGCCGCGCGATCCTTGACCGACTGGCCCGGATTGAGGAACTCCGCCTTGCCGAGGATTTCGCAGCCGGTCGCTTCGGAAGCGCCCTTGAGCCGGATAAGCGGCGTATTGCCGATCACGCTGAGAACGGAGGGATGGATGGTCATCGGAGCCTTCTTTCGATTGCTTCATGTAAGCAGGGTCTTTTCGGCGGGCAAGTTCCAAAAGGCAAGAAATTCTGTTCCTTAGGATACCGATGCAGGCAAATTCCGTTTCGTCTTATTCCTCCGCGATCTTTGCCGCGCCCGGAGATGAAGCCGGGCATGAAAAAGGCCGGCGCGCGCTGCGCTGCCGGCGATCATGTCCGGAATAGGGGCCGTGCGGACGGTCGATATCCTATCAGTGCGTATAAAGCCGAGCCTCGCTCACGGCCTGTTCGAACTGTTGCCGCGCCTCCTCGGGGGATTTGCGTCCGTCGAGTGCTGCCCGGCAGGCGCTGCGGGCTCTCACGAATTCCGGACCTCGCATGTCCGGCCAGCGATCGGTCAAGAGTGCCAGTGCCTCGAAGGGGCTTTTCACGTATTCCGTACCGAGATGGCCGAAGGTCACGTGAACGGGCTTCTCCCAACTTGTATTGCGCATTGCTAGCTCCTCCCAAGATACCAACAGAATGAAACGTTGAACTTGCCAGATGGTTCCTCCAGATGCGGATACTTTGTAATCCGCCTGAGGACCGAAGCGCGACATGCTTCCTCGTTCCTGCTCCGGGCGCGAATGTAGCATAAAAAATCCGCCCGCGAGCCGCGATGTTAAGAAATCTCTAACAAAGATGGTTAAGATTTTAACGATTGTAAGAGCATGCGTAACCGATGCGGCGAATGTTCGTTGATGCGCGGAAATAGGAGGTGCTGGATGACCCTGAAATTCCTGAACTCGCTTCTGAACAACACCGACAATGCCGAGGCCACCGGCACCTATCCCGATGGCGTGTTTCACCTGACATTGACGGAACCGGCGTCCGCCGAAAAGCGCAACAGCCTGCGCGCCTCCTATGAGCGGGACCACAGGGCCGCTCTCAAGATGGAGAACAGCCCGGTTCATTTCGTCTGATCCGGTTCTGACCTAACCGTGCACGATCTCGCGGTGGCGCTGCAGGCGCTGGCCGTAGGCTTGGCTGATGCGGTCGAAGATGATCGCGATGCCGACGATCGCCAGTCCGTTGAAGATACCCAGCGTGAAATACTGATTGGAGATTGCCCTCAGCACCGGCTGACCGAGGCCCTGGACGCCGATCATCGAGGCAATCACGACCATGGCGAGCGCCATCATGATCGTCTGGTTGATGCCGGCCATGATGGTCGGCAGCGCAAGCGGCATCTGCACGTCCTTCAACCGCTGCCAGCTTGACGAGCCGAAGGCGTCCGACGCCTCCAGCACGTCGCGGTCCACCAGCCTGATGCCCAGATTGGTGAGCCGGATCATCGGCGGGATGGCGTAGATCACCACCGCGATGAGGCCGGGCACCTTGCCGATGCCGAGCAGCATGACGACGGGGATCAGGTAGACGAAGCTCGGCATGGTCTGCATCACGTCCAGCACCGGATTGATGATGTTTTGCAGTCGGTCGGAGCGCGACATGGCGATGCCGATCGGAATGCCGATAGCGATCGAAAGGACGGTGCAGACGAAGATCATCGAGACGGTCTTCATCGTGTCGTCCCACATGTCGAAATAGCCGATCGCCAGAAGGGTCACGATGCAGCCCGTCACGATTTTCCAGTTGCGGCTCGCGAGCCAGGCGATCAGCGCGATCGCGATCAGCACGATCGGCCAGGGCGTGCGCGTGAGCAGTCGCTCGGAATGAACGAGAAAGAGCTGCAGCGGATCGAAGAAGGATTCGATGCTGTCGCCATAGGCGCGGGTGAAGGACCGGAAGCCATCGTCGATCATCTTCTTCAGGTCGCGCAACCTGTTGTCGTCCATATGCGGGAAGCGGGTCAGCCATTCCATCTCGGGCCTCCTTCGGGTGCGGACATGCGGCTTTGAAAAGCCGGACAGCAAAGGAGGGCGGCGCGATCGATATCACGCCGCCCGCTCCAGGTGTCGTTCAGGTCAGAGGGCGGCCTTGATCTTTTCCGCAGCCTCCGGCGAAACCCACGAGGTCCACATGGCCTCGTTCTCCCGGAGGAACTGCTTGGCGCCGTCCTCGCCGGTCGCCTGGTTGTCGGTCATCCAGGCCATCAGCTTGTTGACCGTGTTGTTGGTCCAGGCGCGCTTGTTGAGATAGTCCATGATCTCCGGCCCGGCGCGATCGGCGAAGCTCTTCGTAAGCAGCGTCTGCACCTTGTCTTTCGGCCAGTCGTTCGGCTTCGGATCGGCGCAGTCGGCCACAGTGTTGCAGCGCTTCCACTCGGCGGCGTCATAGGGCACGCCGTGCTCGAGCTTCACCATCTCGTAGCGGCCGAGAAGGGCGGTGGGTGCCCAGTAATAGCCGACCCAGCCCTGCTTGGCCTCGTAGGCCTTGGCGATCGATCCGTCGAGGCCGGCCGCAGAACCGGTATCGACCAGCGTGAAATTCGCCTTCTCCGCTTCATAGGCCTTGTAGAGCTGTGCGGTCGCCACCGTGCCGCCCCAGCCGGCCGGGCCGTTGAAGATGGCCCCCTTGCTGGAATCTTCCGGATCGGGGAAGAGTTCCGGATGCTTCAGCATGTCCTGGATGGTCTTGATGTCCGGATGGGCGTCGGCCAGGTATTTCGGTATCCACCAGCCCTGCACGGCGCCGTCCGAGAGCGCGACGGCCGCGCCTACGAGCTTGCCTTCGGTAATGCCGCGGCCGACGACCTCCGGCAGCAGGTCCACCCAGCCTTCCGGCGCGAGGTCCGGCTGGCCTTTTTCCACCATGGACGTGATGGTCGGCACGGTATCGCCCACGATGATCTCGGCATTGCAGCCGTAGCCTTCGTTGAGGATGAGCTTGTCGAGCGCTGCAAGAACCTCGGCGCTCTGCCAGTTCATGCTTGCGATCGTGACGTCTCCGCATTCGGCCGCGGAAGCCGGACTGCCGATGGCGAAAAGGCCCGCGGCAAGACAGGTGGCTGCAAGGAGATGCTTCATTTTCGTTCCCTTCTGATTGTTGCAGGCCGTTTGACCGTTTGGCAGGTTTAATTCCTGCTCTTTTCCTCGGGTCGAGTTTTGCATGAAGGAGGAAGGACGCTGTTTCGTTTGCGCCCATGTTCTGCCTGTTTCCGCCAACGGAAAACTCATTCTTTTCAGGAGCATTACTCCGATGCGGCGGATGCGGGTGCTGGAAATGCCGACGCAATAGTTCGGGAAACTTGCAGATTCGATTCGACAAGCGGGCCTTGCCGCGTTAGGCAGATTAAACGATTAATCACCTTCAAGTGCGGGCGCCAGCGTGAACCGGCCGAAACCGAAATTGTCGAGGATTGCGGAAACGCTCGGCGTTTCCGTCGCGACCGTTTCGAATGCGCTTTCCGGCAAGGGCCGGGTCTCGCCGGAACTCGTCGAGCGCATCCGCGCCACCGCCGCCGAGCTCGGCTACGTGCCGAGCGTGGCGGGCCGGGCGCTTCGCACCGGGCGCAGCGGCGTCCTCGGCCTCGTCCTGCCCAATATCGCCAACCCGCTCTTCCCGCAGATCGCGCAGGCGATCGAACATGCTGCCGCCGGAGCCGGATACGGCGTCCTGATCGCCAACTCCCGCGGCGAGATCTCAACGCAGACGGAAGCGATCGGCCGGCTCATCGAGCGCGGCGTGGACGGCATCGTCATCGTGCCCCGTCGCGGCACCCGCATCGTCGAGGCCGGCTGTCCCATCGCCGTCATTGATAGTCCTTCCACTCCCGGAAACACGGTGTCCGCCGATCATTGGGAGGGGGGCAGGCGAATGGGTGCGCACCTGCGCGAACTCGGCCACCGCAATGTGCTTCTCATCGGAAACAACACGACCTCCAACGTGCAGAGCGACCGCATTGGCGGTCTGAAGGCGGGGTTGGGCCCCAATGCGGCCACGGAAACGCTCTGGATCGAAAGGCTGGAGGCGGCGGGCGGTGCCGGTTGTCCCCTCGGTCTCGTGGAAAAGGTGCGCGGCGGCGTGACCGCGATCGCCACGCTTTCCGATCTCACCGCGCTTCGCGCGCTCACCGAATTGCAGGGCGCGGGTATTTCGGTTCCAGACACGGTCAGCGTCACCGGCTTCGACGACCTCATCTGGTCCTCCGTGGTGACGCCGAGGCTCACCACCATGCGCATGGACATGGGATCGATCGCGGAGATCGCCGTGACGGCGCTGGTGGACGCGATTGAGGGCGATCGGCGGGGGAATGGCGGAGAGGAGACCTCGGGGCCTGTCTCTGCGCCGATTTCGAAGGTTCCGATGGAATTGGTGATCCGCCAATCGACGGGTGTCGCGGGCGTGGGGTCGTTGAAAGCAAAAAACCGGACAGAAGGAGAACTCGCATCATGAAGAAGGTCATTCTCGCATCGGGCGTTGCCCTGATGCTCGGCATGGGCGCGGCGCACGCGCAGGAAAAGACGCTCACCATCTCGGTCTATGCCTTCGCGCAGGACGAGTTCAAGCAGATCGTCTACGATCCCTTCGAGAAACTGTGCGGCTGCAAGCTGGTCGTGGAGACCGGCAACAGCGTCGAGCGCCTCGCCAAGATGGAGGCCAACAAGGCCAATCCGGTGGTCGACATGGCCGTCGTTTCCATGGCCGATGCGCTTGCCGCCACCCGCTCGGATCTCATCGAGAAGATCGACACCTCCAAACTTTCCAACTTCGACAAGCTCTATGACCTCGCCAAGGACCCGAATGGCGACGGCATGAGCGTCGGCTACACCTTCTATGCGACCTCGATCGCCTACCGCACCGACAAGATGAAGATCGAATCCTGGGCCGATCTCCTGAAGCCGGAATATGTCGAGCACGTCGCCTTCCCGAACGTCACAACCAACCAGGGCCCTCCGGCGCTCTACATGCTTGGCCAGGCCCTCGGCAAAGACAGCCCGGACCTCAAGGGCGCCATCGAAGCGCTCGGCGAGAAGAAGGACGAGATCGTCACCTTCTACGTGAAGTCCTCGCAGCTCGTTCAGCTCATGCAGCAGGAGGAGATCTGGGCCGCTCCGATCGGCCGCTTCTCCTGGGCGCCCTTCACCAAGCTCGACCTGCCGATCGGCTGGGCCACCCCGAAGGAAGGCCAGACGGGTGGCATGAACGTCATGGTGCTGGCCAAGGGCTCCAAAAACCAGGAGCTTGCCCTGCAGTTCATGGATTTCTGGCTCTCCACCGAGGTCCAGGCGAAGCTCGCCGAAGCCCTCGTCGATAGCCCGGCCAACAAGGAGGTGAAGGTTTCCGACCAGGTCGCCAACAACATCACCTACGGCCAGGAAACCGCCGAGAGCCTGAAGCTGATCCCTTCAGATGTGGCGCTCGACAACCGCGATGCCTGGCTTTCCGAGTGGAACGCCAAGGTAGGGCAGTAAGAGGCTACTCATCGCGCTCTAACGTCATCCTCGGGCTTGTCCCGAGGATCTACCGCGCTCCTTTCAGGGGCGGGGTCGCTCAGGAGACAACTACCTATGTTTCACAATAGAGCCGAAGCCATGGCACTTGCCCTGCCGGCGGCAGTCTTCGCGGCGGCGGTGTTTCTGCTGCCGGTGATCCTGCTGCTGGCGGAAGGTTTCAAGTCTGCGGAAGGCTGGACCGCCGCCGCCTATACCGGCTTCTTTTCCGAGTCGATCAACCAGACGGTCTTTTGGCGGACGCTGAGGCTCGGCGCCATCGTCACCGTCGTCTCGGCGGTGATCGGCTATGCGGCGGCGTTCGCGATCGTCAATCTGAAGCCCGGCACCAAGGGCCGCATGATCGGCCTTGTCATCCTGCCGCTGATGATCTCGCCAGTGGCGCGCACCTATGCCTGGATCGTCATCCTCGGGCGTACCGGCATCGTCAATCAGGCGCTGCAGGGATTGGGGCTGACGGACGGACCGCTGCGCATCCTGTTCACCGAGACGGCGGTCTTCATCGGTCTCCTCCAGCTCTTCCTGCCGCTGATGATCATCTCGCTGATCTCGGCGCTCGAAAACATGCCGCGCGATGCCGTTCCGGCCGCCCGCGTGCTCGGCGCCAACTGGTTCCAGGTCTTCTGGAAGGTCATTCTGCCGCTCACAAAGGAGGGCGTGGTGATCGGTGGAACGCTGGTCTTCACCGGCTCGCTCACCGCCTATATCACGCCCGCCATCCTCGGCGGCTCCAAGGTGCTGATGCTGGAAACGCTGCTCTACCAGCAGGTCAGCGTCGCCAATGATTTTGTCTCGGCAAGTGTCATCGCGCTGATCCTGATCGTCATGAGCTTTGCYGCCAACCTGCTCCTGAAGCGCGTCGCAACCGCGAGGAACAAGCGATGATCCAGCGCCTTTTCGCTCCCCTCGCGCTCTTCCTGGTGATCGGCTTCCTGATCGGGCCCTTCCTCATCATCGTCGCGGCGTCTTTTTCCGCCGGAGATACGCTGGCCTTCCCGCCGCAAGGCTTTTCGCTCCGCTGGATCGCTAAGGTCTTCACGGTAGAAAGCTTCCGCGACAGCTTCGCGACCTCGATGATGCTGGCGATCGGCGGCACATTCTGCGCGCTGGTGCTCGGCATTCCCGCCGCCTATGCCATGTCGCGCTACAAGCTGCCGCTCTCCGAGACGGTCCGCACGATTGTCTCGGCGCCGGTCATCGTGCCGGGCATCATCGTCGGYCTTGCGCTCCTGCGCTATTTCGTCGTGCCCTTCGGCATCGGCATCACGCCGGCACTGTTCCTCGCTCACACCGCGCTCGTGCTGCCCTATGCGGTTCGCGTGGTTTCCGCCAGCCTCGCGAACCTGCGCTCCGATATCGAGGAAGCCGCCGTCCTGCTCGGCTCGTCGCGGCTCGGCGCCTTCTTCCGCGTGGTGCTGCCGAACATTCGTGGCGGCATTCTTTCCGCCTTCATCCTGGGCTTCGTCACCAGCTTCAACCAGGTGCCGGTCTCGCTCTTCCTCTCGGGGCCCGGTGTGCGCACCCTGCCGATCGACATGATCGCCTATATGGAGATTGTCTTCGATCCGTCGGTCGCCGCGCTTTCCTCGCTGCTCGCCTTCATGTCCATCGGCATCGTCTTCCTTGCCGAACGTTTCCTTGGATTCTCCCGCTATGTCTGATCTCGATTTCCTGAGCCTCGAAAAGCTGACGCTCGCCTATGGCGACAGCGTTGCGGTGAAAGAGCTCGATCTTTCCATCCGCAAGGGCGAACTCGTTGCCTTCCTCGGCCCGTCGGGCTGCGGCAAGACGACCACCATGCGGGCGATCGCCGGGCTGCTGGCGCCGGCCTCGGGCCGCATTCGGCTCGATGGCGCGGATATCACCCGCGTCTCCGCCAATAAGCGGTCAGTAGGCCTCGTTTTTCAGTCCTACGCGCTCTTCCCACACCTGAGCGTCTTCGAGAACGTTGCTTTCGGCCTCCGCCTCAAGAAGCTGCCTGCCGCCGAAATCGAAAAGCGCGTGAATGCCGGCCTGAAGTCCGTGGGCCTGACGAGCTTTGCCTCGCGCAAGCCGGCCGAGCTATCTGGAGGGCAGCAACAGCGTGTGGCGCTCGCCCGTTCGATGGTCATGGAGCCGAAGGTTCTGCTTCTCGACGAGCCGCTCTCGAACCTCGATGCCCGCCTGCGCCTCGAAATGCGCACCGAGCTGCAGCGGGTGCAGAAGGAGACCGGCGTGACGATGATCTTCGTCACCCACGATCAGGGCGAAGCGCTGTCGCTCGCAGACCGGATCGTGGTCATGAAGGGCGGCGCGATCGAGCAGATCGGCACGCCGGAGGAAATCTATAACCGTCCGGTTTCCTCCTTCGTGGCGGATTTCGTCGGTTTCGAAAACATCTTCGAGCTTTCCGGCGGAAAGCTGAAGGCGGCGAATGGCCTCTCCGAGCTTTCCGGACCGGTCCCCTCAGCGGCGGGACTGGCCTGGCGGCCGCGCATGGTGACCCTTGGATCAGGTCCTTTCCGGGGCACCGTGCGCGGCGCATCCTTCTCCGGCGACAGCCGAGAATATCTGCTCGATACGCCGCTCGGACCGATCAAGGCCGAAATCGACGCGGCCTTGCCTGCCCATGCTCCGGACACTGAGCTCGCCTTCGATCTTCCGGTCGAAAAGGCGGCGGAACTCAAGCGGTTCGGCTGATCCGATGGGCGTCTGGATCGATACCGACATGGGCTTCGACGACATCGCCGCGGTGATGGTCGTCCTGGCGTCGGGCGAGACGGTGGACGGCGTTTCGCTGGTCTTCGGCAACGCCACGCTCACCCAGGTGGAAAAGAACGCCGCCGGTGCTTCGCAGGCCTTCGACTGGCGGTTTCCCGTCCATCGCGGCCGCGCGGCGCCGGTCCTCGGACGCATCGAAACCGCCGAGAACATCCTCGGTGCTCAAGGCATGCCGACCGTCGGCCTGCACCTTCCGCAAGTCCCGGTGCCGGAACTGGACGATGCCTTTTCCGCTCTCTGCCGCTGGCTGGAGGGCGAAGGGCCGCGCCGCATCCTGGCACTCGGGCCGCTCACCAATATCGCCGCGCTCGCGCTGGCCCGTCCCGATCTCGCGGCACGGATCGACGAGATCGTCTGGATGGGCGGTGGTGTCACCAGCGGCAATCACACGGCGTCTGCCGAGTACAACGCTTTCGCCGATCCCGAGGCGCTGGCCATCGTGCTGGCGCACGGCATTCCCTTCCGCATGGTCGATCTCGATCTTTGCCGCAAGGTTCTGGCCGGCCCCGATGACGTCCTTCCGGTACGCAGAGCGGGCGGCCGCAATGCTCCGCTGATCGCGGATCTCCTGGAAGGGTTCATCGGGATTGCGACCAGCCGGGGCAGGGCGGCGATGTCGCTCTACGATGCCGTCGCAGCGGTCGCCTTCGTCTGTCCCGAAACGGTGACATGGCAGGCAGCCCGGCTCGATGTCGAGCTTGCCGGCGCGCTCACCCGCGGCCGCACGGTGGTGGAAACGAGGCCCGGACGGGTCGAATTCAACGCGGCCTACGGCAGGGATATCGATACCGGTCGGGCACGCATGATGATTTTGGATGCCCTGAAAGTGGAGGCAGCCCGATGAAGGGAATGATCGCGACCGTTGGCGAGTTCAACGATCCGCAACTGCGCGAGCGCGCCGTCGAGGCGGCGAGGGGCGATGCACCCTTCGACGTGCTGATTGCCGGCGGCACGCTGGTCGATATGGTGACGGGTGAGTTGCGCCCGGCCGATATCGGTCTTGTCGGGCCGCTGATCGCCAGCGTTCATGAAGCCGGCAGCCGTACCGATGCGGTGGAAACCGTCGATGCGGGCGGGGCCTTTGTCTCGCCCGGCCTTATCGATACGCATATGCATGTCGAAAGCTCCATGGTCACGCCGGCAAATTATGCGGCGGCGGTTTTGCCGCGCGGCGTCACCACCATCGTCTGGGACGCGCACGAATTCGGCAACGTCTACGGCGTCGATGGCGTGCGCTGGGCGGTCGAAGCGAAGAAGAAGCTGCCGCTGCGCGCCGTCATGCTGGCGCCCTCCAGCGTGCCCTCCGCGCCCGGGCTCGAAATGGCGGGCGCCGATTTCGATGCCGATGTCGTCGAGGAAATGCTGATGTGGCCGGAGATCGGCGGCCTTGCGGAAATGATGAACATGCGCGGCGTCATCGAGCGCGATCCCCGCATAACCGACATCGTCCAGGCGGCGCTCGCTTCTGAAAAGCTGATCTGCGGACATGCGCGCAGTCTTGCCGGACCTGATCTTCAGGCTTTCATGACCGCCGGGGTGACCTCGGATCATGAACTGGTGTCGGCGGAGGACCTTCTTGCCAAGCTGCGCGCCGGCCTGACGATCGAGCTGCGCGGCTCGCACGATCACCTTCTGCCGGAATTCGTAGAAGCCTTGAACACGCTCGGCCATCTGCCGCAGACGGTGACGCTCTGCACCGACGACGTCTTCCCCGACGATCTCTACCATCAAGGCGGATTGGACGACGTCGTGCGCCGGCTGGTGCGCTACGGCATGAAGCCGGAATGGGCGCTGCAGGCCGCCACCTTCAATGCTTCCCGCCGCATCGGGCGCGCCGATCTCGGCCTCATCGCCCCCGGTCGCCGTGGAGATATTGTCCTCTTCGAGGATCTGAAGGATTTCCGGGCGCGCGAGGTTTTCGTCAGCGGCAGGCGTGTCGCCAAGGGCGGCGACATGACCATGGAACTGGCTGCGGCAGACCCGATGCCGCTTCGTGATTCCGTGAAGCTCAAGCATTTGAGCGAAGAAGATTTCAAGCTGCGCGCGGAAGGCGGCAAGGTCCGCCTCGCGACGATCGACCAGCCGAGATTCACTTGCTGGGGKCAGACGGATGCGGATGTCGTCGACGGTTATGTGGTACCCCCGGAGGATACGGCGCTGATCGCCGTGACCCACCGCCACGGCCGCGCCGACAGCCGCACCCGTCTTGGTTTCCTCAGGGGCTGGGGCGCCTGGCGGGGCGCCTTTGCCAGCACCGTTTCGCATGACAGCCACAACCTCACGGTCTTCGGCAGCGATCCCCGCGTCATGGCGGCAGCCGCCAATGCGGTGATCGAGGCGGGCGGCGGTCTGGCGGTTGCTTCGGAAGGCAAGATCGACGCTCTGTTGYCACTGCCGCTGGCGGGCCTGGTTTCCGAAGCCGGGTTGAAGGAGGTCTCCGAAGGCTTTTCGGCGATCCGCTCGGCGGTGGACCGCGTCGTGGACTGGCAGCCGCCCTATCTTGTCTTCAAGGCCTGCTTCGGCGCGACGCTTGCCTGCAATGCCGGGCCGCATCAGACCGATCGTGGCATTGCAGACGTCACGACCGGCCGCCTGCTCGAAAGCCCGATCCTGGAAACGCTCTGAGAGAGCCCGTCAAAAGCCCAGCAGGTGGCGGCAGACCATTGCCGCCGCCCAGCCGGCGCCGAGCATGATGAGGCCGGGATAGCGCAGCGCCACGAGAAGGGCTGCCGCCATGGCGATCTTCACGTCCCAGCCGCCGGTAAAGAAGGCCGGCGCCACGAGCGTCGCCAAAACCGCGGCGGGCACGGCATTCAGCGCCGCTTCCATGCGCGGCGGAATGGTCTTCATGCGCGTGATCAGCACATAGCCGCCGATGCGCGTGAGGAAGGTCGCGACCGCGGCGGCGGCGATCAGCAGCACCATGCCCATGCTGGAATGGTCTTCCATCTCAAGCCTCCGTCTCGCTTGCGGGCTCGCCCTCGGGTTCGCCCACGGCTTCGGAAGCCTGCAGCGGCAGAAGTGCGGCGACGATGATGCCGACGACCGCGCCTATGCTCACATGCCAGGGCGAGCCGACGAAGTGATAGCCGAGGACGGAGCCCAGAACGCTTGCAAGCACCACGGGATAGAAGCCGGGCTTGCTGCGGAAGCCGAGTACCAGCCCGAGGAAATAGATCGGCAGCAGCACGTCGATGCCGAGCGTCCTCGGATCGCCGATCATCCGGCCGAAATAGGCGCCGACGACGCTGAAGAACAGCCAGGGAAGATAGATCGAGACGCCGAAACCGAGATACCAGAGGAAATCGACCCCGCGCCCGTCCTCGCCGCGCCGCACGCTTTCGGCAAATTGCGGGTCGGTCAGCAGGAAGAAGGTCAAGAACTTCTGGACGGGTGAAAAATGCCGGATGAAGCGGGCGATCGCCGCCGAATAGAGCACATGCCGGAAGTTCACGGCGAAGACGGACAGAACCACCAGCCAGGGTGCGACGTTCTGGCCGAAGAGTTCGATGCCGACGAGCTGGCTTGCGCCGGCATAGACCACGGCGCTCATCAGCCCGGCCTCGAAGACCGAAAGCCCGTTGTCCACGGCCACGGCGCCGAACAGCACCGCGAATGGGGAGGCCGAGAGGGCGATGATGGCGCCGCCCTTCATGYCTTCGAAAAGCTCGTTGCGTTTCATGGGGTATACCTCTGCGGCAGGCTTTAAGCGCCAAGCTTGCCGGAGGCAATTCAATTGGGCTGATGGAACGATCGATTCCGCTGAACCATCGTTGCTACGGCATCAGGATCGACGTTTAGATCGGAGCGTTTGGAAGCTTGACTCGGCCCAAAGAGGGATATACTTTGGATCCATGGATCCAAAGTCGATTTTCAGTGAGTTGCAGGACGAGATTGAGTCGGGACAATTGGCGCCGGGCTCAGTTCTCAAGCAGGAAATGATCGCCGAGCGCTTCGGTGTCAGTCGGCAGCCCGTCAGGCAGGCCTTGAACCGGCTACTCGGCACTGGCCTGGTCGTGCGCCGTCCGGATCGCAGTCTGGCGGTGGCGATGCTGTCGGAACGGGAGGCGGCCGAACTTACCGGTCTTCGGGCTATTGTCGAAGTTGCCGCTCTGGAACAGTCGATGCCATCGCTCTCGCCTGCCATTTTACGGGCCGCCGAGAAGCTTAATGATGAGCTGTTTGCGGAGTATGATCCGTTGCGGATTCTGGAGCTTGATCAGCGATTTCATCTAACGCTGTACAGCGGCTGCGAAAACACACGATTGCTTGAAACCATTACGGCACTCCGGCGGGAATCCCGACGATCGATTATTCATCAAAAGCGCGGCGCTCAGGCACGTACCGATTTTTTCGAGGAGCATGCTGCGATCGTCGCTGCTTGTGCACGGCAGGATTTCCCCGCCGCGGCAGAGCATCTTCGCCGCCACCTCACGCAAACGACCGCAAGACTTCTTTCTATGCCCACAAAGGATGATGCATCATGAAGATGACCGTCGAGGTACATTGGGAGCGCGAAGGCGCGGTATTCACTGACAAGCGTTACAGTCGCGCCCATGTTTGGCGCTTTGACGGCGGTCACGTGGTGCCGGCTTCGGCTTCGCCGCATATCGTTCCGCTCCCTTATTCTGTGGAGGCCAACGTCGATCCGGAGGAGGCATACATCGCAGCGATTTCCAGTTGCCACATGTTGACTTTTCTTTCGCTCGCGGCTCCCAGGGGGATCGTCATCGAAAGCTATACCGACAAGGCGGTTGGCATCATGGAGAAGGTCGGCGGAAAACTTGTCGTCAGCCGTGTTGATCTCAATCCGGCCATCGTCTACGCCGGGGAGCAGCCTACCGCCGCAATGCAAGCCGAGTTGCACCACTCGGCGCATGAACAGTGTTTTATAGCCAATTCGGTCAAGACGGAAATCTGGGTGGCCGCTTGATTGCCTGCGCCCACCGGTGCCTACTCCGCTCTATCGTCAGGCCCGCAGGATATCCCGGCTCGAAATGATGCCGACGCCCTTGGCTTCCATCTCGGCGATTGCCTGCTTCACGCCCTTCGGATCGATGCCCCGGCTCGCGTCCTTGATGAATCGCACCTTCACGTCCGGCAGCATTTCCAGCGCGTCGAGCGCCGAAAACTTCACGCAGTAGTCGGTGGCGAGCCCGCAGAGATCGAGTTCTGTCACCTGCTGGGCCCTGAGATAATTGGCGAGCCCGGTCACCGCCGCCTGGTCGTTGTCGCGGAAGGCGGAATAGCTGTCGATCGCCGGGTTTTCGCCCTTCTGCTGGATGAAGTCGATGGCGTCCGTGTTGAGATCGGGATGGAATTCCGCATCCGCCGTTTCCTGCACGCAGTGGTCGGGCCACATCATCTGCGGCTGTCCGGAAAGCTCGCCCATCTCGAACGGTTTCTTGCCCGGATGGCGGGAGGCGAAGCTGCCGTGGTTCTCCGGGTGCCAGTCCTGCGAAGCGACGATCAGGTCGTAGCCGCCGTCCTCGATCAGCCGGTTCACGATCGGTATGATCTTGTCGCCTTCGGGCACGGGAAGGTTGCCGCCGGGGCAGAAACCGTTCTGAATGTCGATCAGGAGCAGGGCTTTCATCGCGCTTCCTCCAAATTCCCTTGCTGGCGCGTAAGATGACAAGCCATGCGCCGAGGATCAAGCACCAATCGAGGGTGGTTCCCGAGATGGGAGGAAGCTTTTTAGGCGTGGGCGGCGAAGACGGAAAGACGAATCCGCCTGCTTGGCGGAGGTTGAAACCTCGTTCCTCGCGAGGCCTGGGCGTGGCCGTTATACACACTCCAAAGATTGGAGTTTCATCATGTCCGTTTCGTCATCCATAGAGCCGCGCGCCGCCGGCCTGCCTCCGCTCGGCGTCCCCGGACTTGCCGCGCTCGCGGCGCTCGTTGCCGGCACCCTGTTGCTCGGGCTCTATTACGGCCCGGTTCAAGGCGTGCTGTTCCTGATCGGCGGCGCGCTCGGCATTTCGCTTTATCATGCCGCCTTCGGCTTCACCTCCGCCTGGCGCGTCTTCATCGCCGAGGGCAGGGGGCGCGGGCTCCGGGTGCAGATGATCCTGCTCGCGATCGCCGTCATCCTCTTCTTCCCGGCGCTTGCCAATGGCGTGCTCTTTGGCAATGAGGTGCGTGGCTCGGTGTCTCCCGCCGGTCTCGGCGTCATTGTCGGCGCCTTCATGTTCGGCGTCGGCATGCAGCTTGGCGGCGGCTGCGCCTCCGGCACGCTGTTTACCGCCGGCGGCGGCAATGCCCGCATGCTGGTGACGCTCTTCTTCTTCATCGTCGGCTCCGTTCTCGCCACCATCCATTTCGACTGGTGGATCAGCCTGCCGTCGCTGCCGCCGACCTCGCTCGTCACCAGCTTCGGCGCGGCGGGCGGCATCGCCGTCTCGCTCCTGATCTTCGCGGCGATCGCGGCTGTGACGGTATGGGTCGAAAAGATCCGCCACGGCACGCTCGAAAAGGAACCTGCATCGCCGCGCGAAGGCTTTGCGCGCTTCCTGCGCGGTCCCTGGCCGCTGGTCCTCGGCGCCGTCGCGCTGGCGCTCCTCAACTTTGCTACGCTCGCGCTCGCCGGCCGGCCCTGGGGCATCACCTCGGCATTCGCGCTCTGGGGCGCGAAGGGCGCGCAGGCGATCGGCATCGACCCCACCGCCTGGGCCTATTGGCAGACGCCCGCCAATGCCAAGGCGCTCGCGGGCAGCGTCTTTGCGGATATCACGTCGGTCATGGATTTCGGCATCGTTGCCGGCGCCATGCTCGCCGCCGCACTCGCGGGTCGCTTCGCGCCGAGCCTCGATATCCCGCTGCGCTCGATCCTCGCCGCCGTGGTCGGAGGACTTCTGTTGGGCTACGGCGCGCGCATCGCCTATGGCTGCAATATCGGAGCCTATTTCTCCGGCATCGCTTCAGGCAGCCTGCATGGCTATCTCTGGGCGGTCGCCGCCTTCGCCGGCAATGTGCTCGGCGTCAAGCTCCGCCCCTGGTTCTTCATGGAGCGCGCCGCCATCCGCAGGATCGACGGCTGAGCCGTCGATCCATTCGCCCCGGTTCCCGCCTCCCGAAAGCAGCGCCGACACGTCCCTGCCGCATTTTCGCTAAATTTTGGGCGACTTGCGTCTGTATTCGCGATTCCGAAAATATTGACAGGGCGGCGTATCACATCGGGGCGGTGTAAACACATTGGTTACCATACTCGTTCATTCTCATGCGTATTCGCCTGTTCCCCGCCGTTCGCGGGGCCGCTCGAAAAGCGGTGGGCATCGGTGTGAGTGACGGTACGGGTAACGGGTGATGGTGCGTTCGATCCAGGTTTCCAAGAGTGGCGGACATATGCAGGTAACGGGTCCGCGCCGAAAGAAACCCCGCCGCTCGCTTCTGGCGAACATGGCCATCGGGACCGGCCTCGTCGTCGCGACGCTGATGACGGCAAGCGTCGTGACGCTCGCCATGTCGGTCAAGGGTGCTTCCAACGTCGGCTTCGAAACCGCTCTGGTGCGGCCGCTCGCGACTCCAATCACGACCCCGGATCGGCATCTCGATGTTTCCAAGTTCTCAAGGCTGGAAAACCGCTTTGCCGCGGCACCCAAGGCAGCCCGTCTTGAAGGCGCCGAACTTGCCGCGCTGAATGCGCGCCGCCCGGAGACCGCCGTCGTCAGGCAGAACCTGGAAATGGCCTTTGCGCGCGCCGCCCATGAGGAAAAATTCGCCGAGCTTGCGGCAAGCCGGCCGGAAGCAAAGGCCATCAAGGCGGCGCTCGCTCCCGCCATGGCAAGCCTCGTCATGGTTGCGCCCCGCGGGGCATCGGCGCCCGATCTGGTTCAGGACGCAGCGCCGCCGGTAAGCGTCGCCGAACTCCAGAACATGCCGCCGGTCGAGATGGCGGCTCTGGAGGAAACGCCTGCGATTGTCGAGGAACCCGCTCCCGCGCCCGCCGACACCAGCGGTCTGCCGATGGCCGGCCCGCTGCCCGACAAGCGCCCGGCAGCCGCTCCGAAGCCTGCGACCGCCAACGCGCTGGCTGCGATCGACGAGGTCGCTCCGCAGAAGCCCCGCAAGGCGGAAAAGGACAAGGACGACGCGCCGACCGCGCTCGCCTTCGCAAAGCCGAACAATCCGATGCGCGAGGAGCCGGTAGCTCCGGCTCCCAAATGGCCGGGCATCGGCAGCAAGGTCGCCATCTACGACATCACCAACGGCGTCGTTCACATGCCGAACGGCACCAAGCTCGAGGCGCATTCGGGCATCGGCAAGATGCGCGACAATCCGAAATACACGCATGTGAAGATGAAGGGGCCGACGCCCCCCGGCACCTACAAGCTGTCGATGCGCGAAAAGCCCTTCCATGGCGTCGCCGCCATCCGTCTGACCTCAGTGGACGGCAAGCATCCGCAGGGCCGCACCGGCCTCCTGGCGCACACCTATCTCCTGCGCTCCAATCCCGGCGATTCGCACGGCTGCGTCGCGTTCAAGAACTATGACAAGTTCCTGGCGGCTTTCCGCCGCGGCGAGGTCACCCATATGGTCATCGTGCCGGAACATGACGGCCGCCGCCCCGGCAGGAGCAACAACATCCTGGTCAACCTCTTCGGCGGCCGGGATACCTGACGCCGATCAGCGGAGAATGTCCCGCGCCACGCGTATGAACACGCTCGCGCCGATCGGGATCAGCTCGTCCGGGAAGTCGTAATTGGGATTGTGCACGGCGGGCATGTCCTTGCCCGCGCCGAGAAAGAACATCGCTGATTTCGAGACGACGCCGAAGCGCCCGAAATCCTCCGAGGCGCGCAGCGCTTCGCCTTCCTCGTGGCTCACCTTCTCGGCATCCATTGCGGCGCGCAGCAATCTTGTGGCCTCCGCGTCGTTCTCGCAATGGCCGAAGATGTCGTGATACTCCATCTGGCACTGGAGCCCGCCGGCCGCGGCTGCTTGGCGGACCAGCGCTTCGGCTGCCACGACGAGCGCCTCCATCTGCCCGTCTGTCATCGTGCGCAGCGTCACCCATAGCTCGGCCCGTCCCGGCGCGATGCCGAAGGCCGGCTCGCCGATCGAGGCATGTGTCACGGTTGCGAGTACGAGATCGCCGCCGGCGACCGTGCCCGTGCTCAGGGCCGTAAGCGCTGGCATCAGGCTTGCCACCGCCGGGGCGGGAGAAATGCCGGTCTCGGGCATGGAGGCATGCGCCGTTTTGCCCTCGAGCACGATCTTCAGACCCCGCGAGGCGCAATTGGCCGTGCCCTCCTTCAGCCAGGCATGGCCGAATGGCAGGCCGGGCATGTTGTGCAGGGAGAAGGCGTAGTCGGGCCGCAGTTCGGCAAATTTTTCATCGGCGATCACCGCTGCCGCGCCCGCGCCGGTCTCCTCCGCTGGCTGGAAGAGCAGGATCGCCCGCCCGCGCTCCGGCCGTTGCCGGCCGAAAGCCCGCCCAAGCGCCGCGAGCGTCGCCATATGCCCGTCATGGCCGCACATATGACCTTTGCCGGGAATGCGCGAACGATGCTCCGGCTCGCCCAGTTCCTCGATCGGCAGCGCGTCGAGCTCGGCGCGGAACATCACGGTCGGCCCCGGTTTTCCACTGTCGTAGATAACCGCCACTCCCGTGCCGCCGAGGCCGGAGACCACGCGGTCCGGCCGCGTTTCCGTCAGAAAGGAGATGACCTCGGCAGCGGTCGCCATTTCCTCCCCGGAAACCTCCGGCATTGTGTGTAGCTTCCGGCGCCAAGCCGTCAGTTCGATCACGTCCTGATTGGTGAGCTGCATTGGCTTTTCCCCTTGATCCCTCTTTCCTGAGAGGTAGCCGGGCTGCGGTGAAGGCGCAAGAAAAAGGGAACAATGACGCGGCGCTCGCTTTTTCTCGCCAAGATCGAGGAGAAACCCAATGCACATCATTCTAGGTGGAACCGGCCATGTGGGTTCGGCAGCCGCCGAGGCGCTGCTTTCGCTTGGCGAGCCGGTGACGATCGTCGCCCGGCATCCTGAAAAGGCGGAGTGGCTGCGCCGCAAGGGCGCGGAAGTCGTGGTGGCGGATGTCCATGACGCCGAAGCGCTTCGGAAAACCTTCCGAAAGGGCAGGCGCCTCTATGCGCTCAATCCGCCCGCGCCGCCATCCAGCGACACGGATGCCGAGGAGAAGGCGACGATCGCCGCGATCCTTGCGGCGATCGAGGGCTCTGGGCTGGAGAAGGTCGTCGGCCATTCCACCTATGGCGTCCAACAAGGGGGAGGGATCGGCGATCTCGGCACGCTTTATGGGCTGGAGGAGGGGCTGAAACGGCAACCGATCCCGGCAAGCATCCTTCGCGCGGCTTATTATATGAGCAATTGGGATTTTGCGCTGGAGGCGGCGAGGGCGGAAGGCGTGCTGAACACCTTCTTCCCCGCCGACTTCCGGCTGCCGATGGTGGCGCCGCAGGATTTGGGTGAAGCGGCGGCCGATCTGTTGATGGAGCCGGCGGAGAGGACACGGCTGCTGCATGTCGAGGGCCCCGAACGTTATTCTCCGGCTGATGTCGCTGCCGCCTTCGCCGAAGTTCTGGGAAGGTCGGTCAGGCTCGTCGTAACGCCGCGCGAAGAATGGGAGCAGGCATATCGCGCGCTTGGTTTTTCCGACGCGGCCGCGAAATCCTATGCGGGCATGACCGGGCTGACGCTGGACGCACCGATGCTGCCGGCGAGCGAGGTGAGGCGGGGAAGGGTGACGCTGCGGAATTATGTGAGAGGGCTCGTCTCGCCAGGGTGATTGCGAGGTGATGAATTGTTCCAGCCGATCGTGTAGAAGGTTGCAGAAAAGTGCCTTCTCAGCTGCGGAGAACTGAATGCTCATGGGACCCGCGTCCGCCCTTTCGCGAATCGCCGCCGCGGCAATCGCGATTTCCGCCTGGCTTGGCATTCTGATCGAATTGCGCACTGTGATGGCGAATGGAACAAGCCTGGCCGGCGCGCTCTGGGCGATCTTCGGCTATTTCACCATCATCACGAATTTCCTGGTCGCCATCGTCTTCAGCCACATCGCCATCACGGGCCTTCGCCCGAAACACAGCTGGTCTGTCGGCGGTCTGGCGCTCAGCATCATGCTGGTCGGGGTCGTCTTCGCCCTTCTGCTGCAAGGGTTGCGGGAGCTTCAAGGCGCCGGCCTTCTGGCGGATTTCCTGCTGCACCGGCTCAACCCGGTCCTCGTTCCGCTGTTCTGGCTGCTCTTCGTTCCCAGGAACATGCTCACCTTCGGCGCGCCGTTTCAGTGGATGCTCTATCCGCTTCTCTATTTCGCCTACGGCATCATTCGCGGCCGCGCGCAAGGCTTCTATGCCTATCCCTTCATCGACGTCGGCGATCTCGGCTGGCCGCGAGTACTCTTCAACGCGGTGATGATCGCGGTCGGTTTTCTGGTCGTCGGAGCTGGAATGGTCTGGCTCGATCGGCGGATTGCGGCACCCGCCGCGCCCGAATGATACGGGCGCTGACGATCACACCCTCTCCACGAACCCTTCCAGCACCCGCTTCTGGCCGGCCTTGTCGAAATCGATGGTGAGCTTGTTGCCCTCAATGGCCGAGATATTGCCGTTGCCGAATTTGATGTGGAACACCCGGTCGCCGATGGAGAATTGCGAGGGCGTCTCGGCCACGGATTTCGCCACCAGTTCGCCCTCGATCGTGCGTCCGCGCGGGCCGCTCTCGCCATAGCCGATCCGCTCCACCGCATGGCCAGAGCGGGTGCCCCAATTGTCGCGGGTGGCATCCGTGCGGTTCGCTTGAGCGCGCCGCCAGCCGGGCGTGGAATAGTTGTTGGCGAAGGGGTCCGCCTTGTCGAAGCGCGACTGGCCATATCCACCGCGCCCGCCATAGCCGCCATAGCTGTTGTCGGAGGCGGCGACCTCCACATGGGAAGGCGGCAGCTCGTCCAGGAAGCGCGAGGGCATGGTGGATTGCCAGAGCCCGTGGATGCGGCGGTTGGAGACGAACCAGATATGGCAGCGCCGCTTGGCGCGGGTAATGCCCACATAGGCCAGCCGCCGTTCTTCCTCGAGCCCCGAACGCCCGCCCTCATCGAGTGCGCGCTGGTGGGGAAAGAGGCCTTCCTCCCAGCCGGGCAGGAAGACCGTGTCGAACTCCAGCCCCTTGGCCGAATGCAGCGTCATGATCGAGACCGCATCCAGGTCCTCGTTCTGCTCCGCCTCCATCACCAGCGAGACGTGTTCGAGGAAGCCGCGCATGCTCTCGAAAGCCTCCATGGAGCGGATGAGTTCCTTGAGGTTTTCGAGCCGTCCGGGCGCCTCGGCGCTCTTGTCGGCCTTCCACATGTCCGTATAGCCGGACTCTTCCAGGATCTGTTCGGCAAGCTCGAGATGAGAAACCGTTTCAAGCTTTTGGCTCCAGTTCCTGAAGCTTTGAACGAGGTCGAACAAGGCCTTGCGCGCCTTGGGTTTCAGCTCGTCCGTCTCGATGATCTCGGAGGCTGCCGCCAGCATCGGAATGTCACGGGCGCGGGCATAGTCGTGCAGGTAGCGCACCGTGGTATCGCCCAGGCCCCGCTTCGGCGTGTTGACRATCCGCTCGAAGGCGAGGTCGTCGGCCGGCTGGCAGACGAGCCGGAAATAGGCCATGGCGTCGCGGATTTCGAGCCGCTCGTAGAATCGCGGACCGCCGATGACCCGGTAGTTGAGGCCGAGCGTCACGAACCGGTCTTCGAACTCGCGCATCTGGAAAGAGGCGCGCACCAGGATCGCCATGTCGTTCAGCGCGTGCTTCCTGCCGTCGGCATCGCCGCGCTGCAGCCGCTCGATCTCCTCGCCGACGGCGCGGGCCTCTTCTTCCGAATCCCAGGCTGCATGCACGATCACCTTCTCGTCGTCGGGATCGACGCGGTCGGTGAAGAGCGTCTTGCCAAGCCGGCCCTCGTTATGGGCGATCAGATGTCCGGCCGCGCCAAGGATATGCTCGGTGGAGCGGTAGTTGCGCTCCAGCTTGATGACCTTGGCGCCCGGAAAATCCTTCTCGAAGCGCAGGATGTTGTCCACCTCCGCGCCGCGCCAGCCGTAGATCGACTGGTCGTCGTCGCCGACGCAGCAGACGTTCTGGGCAACGCCCTTCGGCCGCTGGGCCAGAAGCCGCAGCCACATGTACTGTGCGGTATTGGTGTCCTGGTACTCGTCCACCAGAATGTAGCGGAATTTGTCGTGGTAATCCTTCAGGATATCCGGGTTCTGGCGGAAGATGGCGATCGGGTGCAGAAGCAGATCGCCGAAATCGCAGGCATTGAGGCTTTTGAGCCGCGCCTGATAGGCGGCGTAGAGTTCGCGTCCCTTGCCGTTGGCAAAGGCGCGCGCATCGCCTTCCGGAATGTCCTGCGGCAGAAGTCCCTTGTTCTTCCAGCCGTCGATCATCCCGGCGAACTGGCGGGCGGGCCAGCGCTTGTCGTCCAGCCCCTCGGCCTGAATGAGCTGCTTGACGAGCCGGATCACGTCGTCCGTGTCGAGAATGGTGAAATCGGAACGCAGCCCCGCAAGCTCCGCATGGCGGCGGAGCAGCTTGACGCCGATCGAGTGGAACGTGCCGAGCCAGGGCATGCCTTCGACGGCGCCGCCGACGAGCACGCCGATGCGTTCCTTCATCTCGCGCGCCGCCTTGTTGGTGAAGGTCACGGCCAGAAGCTGGCTCGGAAAGGCCCGGCCCGTCGCGAGAATATGGGCGATGCGCGTGGTCAGCACGCGGGTCTTGCCGGTGCCGGCGCCGGCGAGCACCAGCACGGGCCCGTCCAGCGTCTCCACCGCCTCGCGCTGTTCCCGGTTGAGGCCGGAGAGATAATCCGGCGCGGCGCGGCGCTGGTCGCGGGCCGCCATGGCGCGTGCGGCGATGCCGAGACCGCCGGCTGCCGGCTCGGAATTCTTGCGCGGCGCGGGCTCCTCGTCGAAGAACGGGATGTCGTCGAAACTGTTACTCATGCGGCCAATGTAGTGATTCGAGCCCGAAAGGCTAGAAAATGTTCCTCTTTTATTCCCAATCTCTCCACAAGGAGCGGCTAAATTGTGGAGAGATCGCTTCCGGAATCTCACAGGTCGCCAGACCCTGGACTTTTCACGGGTAAATTACATTTCCGTAAGGTTGTCGATCCGCCATTGCCTGCGCGCCTGCAAAAATGGATACTTGGCCGGAAAATCAAGGCTTTTGCGCGCGCGACGACCCGGAGAACTGAATGCGGATTTGGAAACAGCTTGTACTCGGCATGGCTATACTTGCCGGAGCGCTCTGTCTCTGGGTCTTCCTGGTACCGAGCGCCGGGGAGACTTTGGCGAAGATCGGCGTGCCGGGCCAGGTGGTTGCCGCTATCCGTCCCGGAGAGGGCGGTCAGGCAGTCTCTCCCGAGGGCGCGCCTGATGGGCAGCGGCCGGGCGCGGGCCGGGGCGCAGGGCAGGGCGGTGGAAACCGCCCGACCATGGTGGCGGTCCGTCCCGTCGCGACCGGCACCGTCAACGACCGCTTCTCCGCGATCGGCAGCGGCGAGGCCATCCAGTCGGTCGTCGTCATGCCGCAGTCCACGGGAACCATCTCTGAGATCATGGTACGTTCCGGCGAGAAGGTTAAGAAGGGCCAGGTTCTCGCCCGCCTCGACGATGACGAGCAGATCATCGAGCGGGACAAGGCGCGGGTGACGCTGCAGAGCGCCACGGAAAAATCCGCCTCCTACAGGAATCTCAGATCGGTCTCCAGGCTCGATGTCCTGGATGCGCAGATCGCCGAACAATCGGCGAAGCTCGCCCTCGCCACCGCCGAGCTCAACCTGAAGCGCCGCGATATCACGGCGCCGATCGACGGCATCACCGGCATCGTCGCGGTCAATATCGGCGACAACGTCACCACCCAGACCAATGTCGTGACGATCGACGACCGTTCCGCCATACTCGTCGATTTCTGGGCTCCGGAGCGGTTTGCCACCGCCGTCACCGCCGGCCAACCGGTGGAGGCGACCTCGATCGCCCGTCCGGGCAAGGTCTTTTCCGGTGCGGTCGAGTCGATCGACAACCGTGTCGATGCCGCAAGCCGCACCATGCGCATCCGCGCTCGCGTCGACAATGCACAGGACGAGCTGCGCGCCGGCATGTCCTTCAACGTTTCCATGCGCTTTTCCGGCGAGACCTATCCCGCGGTCGATCCGCTGGCCGTCCAGTGGGATGCCGAGGGCTCCTATGTCTGGCAGGTCCAGGACGGCAAGTCGGTGAAGGCCCGCGTGCGCATCATCCAGCGCAATCCGGATTCGGTTCTCGTGGAGGCCGCGTTGAAGGAGGGCGATCCGGTGGTGGTGGAAGGCCTGCAGCGCGTGCGTGAAGGCGGCGCGGTCCGCGTTCTCGGAGCTGCGGCAGCGGCGGAGGTGGCGAGCCAATGAAGATCGAGGTCCCCCCGACCGGCCCGATCCCGGGCGAGGAGAAATCCAGCCAGACCTTTACCGCGCTTTTCGTCCGCCGCCCGATCCTGGCGGCGGTGCTCAACACGCTGCTCGTGGTCGCAGGCCTTGCCGCGCTCTTCGGCATCGAGGTTCGCGAGCTACCGGATGTCGACCAGCCCGTCATCACGGTGCGCACCAATTACGACGGCGCCTCGCCGCAGACCATGGACCAGGAGGTGACCCAGGTCATCGAAGGTGCGGTGGCGCGCGTCAGCGGCCTCAAGTCCATCTCATCGCAGTCGCAGTTCGGTTCCAGCCGCGTGACGCTGGAATTTTCCGATTCCGTCGATCTCTCGGAAGCCGCCAACGATGTGCGCGACGCGATCGGTCGCATCACCAACCAGTTGCCGGATGACGCCGACGATCCGCGCATCGTCAAGGCGGATTCCGATTCCGAAGCCATCATGCGGCTTGCGGTCACCTCCAGTAAGCTCTCGATGGACGACCTGACCCAGCTCGTCGACAACGAGATCGTCGACCGTCTGGCCGCCGTCGAGGGCGTGGCCGATGTCGAGCTTTACGGCGACCAGGAGAAGGTCTTCCGCGTCGACGTCAACCAGGCAGCGCTCGCCGGCCGCGGGCTGACCGTGGCCGATGTCTCGAACGCGCTGGAAAGTGCGGCGCTCGACGTTCCGGCCGGTTCGCTGAAAAGCACGACGCAGGATATCGTCGTGCGCGCCACCGCCAACCTCACCACGCCGCATGATTTCGAAAACGTCCTCATCAGCCCTAACGTGCGCCTGCGCGATGTTGCGACCGTGACCCTCGGTCCGGACGACGGCACGACGGTGCTTCGTTCGAACGGGGTGCAGGGCGTCGGCCTCGGCATCATCCGTCAGGCGCAGTCGAACACGCTGAACATTTCCGAAGGCGTCAAGGCCGCCGTCGCCGAGATGCAGTCGATCCTTCCGGAGGGCACGCGCATTGCGGTCACCAGCAACGACGCCGTCTTCATCGAGGGCGCGCTGCACGAGGTGGAGATCGCGCTCCTGCTCTCGGCAACCGTCGTTGTCGTCGTCATCTACCTCTTCCTGCGGGACTGGCGCGCGACGCTCATTCCGGCGCTCACCATGCCGGTGGCGCTGATCGGCACGCTGATCGCGATGTATCTGGTCGGCTTCTCGATCAACATTCTCACCCTGCTGGCCATCGTGCTGGCAACCGGCCTCGTGGTGGACGATGCGATCGTCGTCTTGGAAAACATCGTCCGGCGAAGATCGGAAGGCATGGGGCCGCGCGCCGCGGCCGTCCTCGGCACCCAGGAAGTCTTCTTCGCCGTCATCGCCACCACGGCGACGCTTGCCGCGGTCTTCATTCCGCTGTCCTTCCTGCCTGGTCAGATCGGCGGCCTGTTCCGCGAATTCGGCTTCGTGCTCGCCTTCGCCGTCGCGCTGTCTTCAATCACCGCGCTCACCCTTTGCCCCATGCTTGCCTCGCGCATGCTGGTGACGCCGATCAAGGAAAAGCAAGGGCCGCTGCACTGGTTCGGCCAGAAGTTCGCCGGCCTCTATGCCTCGGCGCTGCATTCCTGCCTGAACGCCCCGCTCGTCGTCATCGTCGTCGCGGTGCTCTTCTCGGTCGCCGCCTATAACGCCTTCGGCCTGGTCAAGAGCGAGATCACGCCGCGTGAGGATCGCTCCATGGTGATGATGCGGGCCACGGCCCCGCAGGGCGTCAGCCTGGATTACACGCGCGACCAGCTCCAGCGCGTGGAGGAGAACCTGAAGCCGCTGGTGGATTCGGGCGAGATCCAGAATATTTTCTCGATTTCCGGTTTCGGCAGCAACAAGAACAGCGGCTTCATGGTGCTGACGCTCGCGCCCTGGGACGAGCGCGACCGCACCCAGGACCAGATCGTTCAGGATATCAACGCCGCCGTCCAGCGGGTGCCGGCGCTGCGCGGCTTTGCCATGCAGTCGAACAGCCTGCGCATCCGCGGCGCCGGCAACGGCCTGCAGATGGCGCTGGTCGGCCACGATTATGAAAAGCTGACGGCCGCGGCCCAGCAGCTCGTGCGTGAGATGGAGGATACCCAGCTCTTCGATACGCCGCGCCTCACCAACGAGCCGACCCAGGCACAGCTTTCCGTCACGATCGACCGCGAGCGCGCCTCCGATCTCGGCATCGACATCACGGGGCTCTCGACCGCGCTTCAATCTCTTCTGGAGGGCCGTTCGGTCGTGGATGTCTTCGTCGGCGGCGACGCGCTGCCGGTGAAGCTCACCTCCAACACGCGGCCGATCGACGATCCGACGGACCTCGAAAACATCTTCCTGAAGACGGGCGACGGCAAGATCGTGCCGATGTCGACCATCGCGACCTTGAAGGAAAACGCGGTCGCTCCGCAGCTCAACCGTGAACAGCAGCTCGCTTCGGTTTCCATCTCCGCCGGCCTGCGGGACGGCGTCTCTCTAGGTCAGGCGGTCGAAGAGGTGAATGCGCTTGCCGAACCGCTCCTGCCGGCGGGCTCGCGGTTGATGCCGCTTGCCGAAGCCAAGACGCTCGGCGAGAATTCGAATGCCATGCTGATGACCTTCGGCTTCGCGATCGCCATCATCTTCCTCGTGCTCGCGGCCCAGTTCGAAAGCGTGCTGTCCTCCATCATCATCATGTCCACCGTGCCGCTCGGGCTCGCCTGCGCCGCGATCGCGCTGGTGGTCACGGGGTCGAGCCTCAACGTCTACAGCCAGATCGGGCTCGTGCTCCTGGTGGGCGTCATGGCCAAGAACGGCATCCTGATCGTGGAATTCGCCAATCAGCTTCGCGATCACGGGGCAAGCGTGCGCGAGGCGATCGAGAAGGCCTGCTCCATCCGTCTTCGCCCGGTCATGATGACGATGATCGCGACCGTCATCGGCGGCGTGCCGCTGGTGCTGGCCCAGGGGGCGGGCGCGGAAGCGCGCATCGCGCTCGGCTGGGTCATCGTCGGCGGGCTCGGCTTCGCCACGCTGGTAACCCTCTTCATCACCCCGGTCGCCTATCTCCTGATCGCCCGCTTCGCCACGCCGCATGCGCATGACGAGCATCGGCTTCATCAGGAACTCGCCAACGCCGCCCGCGCCCGGAAGCTGGACGAGGACGAGCGTCCGCTGCTCGCGGCGGAGTAGCTGTTTCCGATCTACAGGATCTGCCTCTAATCAGGGTCGAAATTGCCCCTCACCCTAACCTCTCCCCGTCAGAACGGGGAGAGGGGACGTGTCATATGTGCGCGTAAGGAAGCCGGCCCGGCAATCGATCTTCCCGCGAGCGCGACGAGGGGAAACTGCGATGGCGCGGCATACCCCTTCTCCCCGTCAGAACGGGGAGAAGGTCGCGGCAGCGGGATGAGGGGCAATCGCAACGCAGAGCGGGGATGATCCGGCACCTCGTTCCCGATATTTCAATAACTTGATCCCTCCTTCATCCCCGCTCTCCAATTCTCCCCCATAATCTCTCTCGTCCCGTTTCGGCTGCACCGGAAAAGCATCGCCGGCGAGATGGGGCCGGTRCCCTTTCGGTCTGCTGGTGATGCAGGCGGATCGTCGGGGGCTGCGCGGAAAATGGTCCCCCTCTCGCCTGAAAGATGGCGGGGCGTGCGTGTGTCGCACACAACCCGGTATGGCAATCCGCGAGGACATAAGCCCATATCGCCGCAGAGGGACCGGAGTTGCGCGGAAAAACACACCGAACGGGACACGTCGCGTGTCACCATAAAATACAAATACGAGGCACTCGACGTGTCCCGGCCGATTGAAGGAAAAACGCAACACGCACCAAGGGCGGAGTCTGTCTGCTCGTTACCCTCGGGCTTGACCCGAGGACGAGGGTGGACAAACCCAAAACCGTCGCCTAACCAGTCCTCGTCAATTGAGGGAGTCTGGTCGATGGCGGTCAAGGATGTAAAACCGGGAGTTCGCAACGATGAGGGGATTGCCGCAGTCCTCGGCATTCTCAAACAGGCCTTCGGCGAGCGCTTCCAGACCGGTCAGTCCTTCCGCGAACAGCATGCCCACACCGCCACCTATCTGCCGTCGCAATTGCCGGACGGTGTCGTCTTCGTGGAAAGCTCCGACGATGTAAAAACGGTGGTAAAGGCCTGTGCGGAGTATCGGGTGCCGGTCATTCCCTTCGGTACCGGCTCCTCGCTGGAAGGCCAGGTCAATGCGCCCTCCGGCGGCATCTCCATCGATTTCAGCCGCATGAACCGGGTGCTCAGCGTCAGCCCCGCCGATCTCGACGTCACCGTCGAACCGGGCATCACCCGTGAGGAGCTGAACCGGGAGCTGCGCGATACCGGCCTCTTCTTCCCGATCGATCCGGGCGCCAACGCCTCGATCGGCGGCATGGTGGCGACCCGCGCCTCCGGCACCAATGCGGTTCGCTACGGCACAATGAAGGACAATGTTCTGTCGCTCACGGTGGTGACCGCCGATGGCGAGGAGATCCGTACCGCAAGGCGTGCCAAGAAGTCCTCCGCCGGCTACGATCTCACCCGCCTTTTCGTCGGCTCGGAAGGCACGCTCGGCGTCATCACTTCGGTGACGCTGCGCCTCCAGGGCATTCCGGAAAAGATCGGCGGCGGCGTCTGCGCCTTTCCGACCCTCCAGGCCGCCTGCGATGCGGTCATCATGACGATTCAGATGGGCATTCCCGTTGCCCGCATCGAACTGCTGGATGACGTGCAGATACGCGCCTGCAACGCTTATTCAGGTCTCAGCTACCCGGAAAAGCCGACGCTTTTTCTCGAATTCCACGGCACCGAGGAAACCGTGGCGCTGCAATCCGCCCAGTTTTCCGAGATCGCGGCCGAATGCGGTGGCGACGAATTCCGCTGGACCGCCAATGCCGAGGAGCGCACCAAGCTCTGGAAGGCCCGCCACGATGCTTATTGGGCGAGCCGGGCGCTGGCACCGAATCTCGACGGGCTCTCCACCGACGTCTGCGTGCCGATCTCGCGGCTTGCCGAATGCGTTGCCGAAACCCAGGCGGATATCGCTCGCGAAGGGCTGCTCGCACCTATCGTCGGCCATGCGGGTGACGGCAATTTCCACGTGCTCGTGCTTTTCGATGGAAAGGACGCCGCTTCGGTCGCAAAGGTGGAGGCCTTCACGCAGCGCCTCAATGCCAGGGCGCTTGCCATGGACGGCACCTGCACCGGCGAGCACGGCATCGGCCAGGGCAAGATGGCCTTCCTGGAAGAGGAACTCGGCGGCGCGCTGGCGCTGATGCGCTCCATCAAGAAAGGGCTCGATCCGCGGAATATCTTCAATCCCGGCAAGATCCTGCGGCCGCTTGAAGGAGAACTCCCGCAAGCGTGACCTGGACGATCTCACCGGGGCGTTTTCATTTCGGGCCCGACGCTTTAGGGTGGCGATAAAACCCAATCAACGCCGACCGGCGGGTGGGGTGAGAAGGAGAGGCGGACGGTGCTTCAACGCATCATGCTTGCAATCGGCGGACTTGTCGTGGTGGCGCTTTTCACCGCGCTGCTCGCTCCGTTCTTCGTGGATTGGTCGAGCTTCCGCGTCGCCTTCGAGGAGCAGGCAAGCCGCATTCTCGRCAAGAAGGTCTCCGTCCACGGCGCCGTCGATGCGCGTATCCTGCCGTTTCCCTCCGTCACCCTGCACGATGTGAGGGTCGGGACGGATACAGACGGCCAGCCGCTGGTTCAGGTCGCCCGCTTCTCGATGGATATGGAGCTTGCTCCTTTCCTTTCGGGCGAGGCGCGCATCTTCGACATGCGTATCGAGGAGCCGAAGGCGCGCATTCGCGTATTGCAGGACGGCACGCTCGATTGGATGCGCGGCAGCCGTCCGGCGATCCCGGCCCGCACCGTCGTCATCGAGGATGTGCACATCACCGATGGCGCGATTGACCTGATCGATGAACAGACCGGCAAGTCGCGCCGCCTCACCGGACTTTCCGCCGATATGTCGGCGGAAAGGCTCACCGGTCCCTGGCGGGGCGAGGGCAACGCAATTCTCGATGGCTACGAGGCGCGCTTCACGCTGGCGAGCGGGGAGATCGATCGGGCGGCGGGCCGGCTGCCGCTTCGCTTGCGCCTGTGGCCGGAAGCGCAGGCGGTCGAGGTCAATCTCGACGGCGAACTGGCGATTGCCGACAGCAAGCCGCTCTACCGCGGCAACTTCACCTTCGGCTTCCTGCAGGAGGAGGACGAGACCGAGCCCGTCGAGCCGCCACCTCCGGGACCGCGCCTCAAGGGCGGCTTCGAACTGACCAACGAACGCCTCCGCATCCCGGAATACCGGTTGGAAGCGGGCGCTCTGGACGATCCTTACGTGGTGACCGGGGAAGCAACCCTGGACACCGGCGAAAAGCCTGAATTTCTGCTGACGGCGGAAGGCCAGCAGATCGATGTCGACCGTCTCGGCAACGGCAATCGCGGCAAGACAAGCCGGTACGCCTCGGCCAACCGCCGCATCAATGCCTTCATCGATCTCGCCGCGCGCATTCCCGTTCCACAGGTGCCGGGCCGGGCAAGCCTGCGCCTGCCGGCGATCGTCGCGAACGACACGACCATCCGCGATATTCGTCTGGATGTTCGCCCTGCCGGAAACGGCTGGACTGTCGATAATGTCGTGGCGACCCTGCCGGGGCGCACGCAGATCGAAGGCAAGGGGCAATTGACGCTGACCGGTCGCCCTGCCTTCGTGGGTGACCTGCTGCTCGCCTCGACCCAGCCTTCGGGCCTTGCGGACTGGCTCTCCGGACAGGTGGTCCCGGCAATTCGGCAATTGCGCACGGCCGGTTTCTCGGCGAAGGTCAACCTGACACCCGAACTGCAGCGTTTCGACGATCTCGAACTGGCGATAGGACCGGCGACGCTCACGGGAAGCGTCGAGCGCCAGTCGCCGTCGAATGCCGTACCTGCGCTGACCCTCGATCTTTCGGGCAACGAGATCGACATCGATGCCATGCGGGCCCTCGCCTCACTGATGACGGGCGATGATGCCGGCCAGGCCGTGCTCGATCACCGCATTGCCGCCAATCTGAAGGCCGACCGGTTCACCGCCTTCGGCGTGGCGGCGGAGAAGGTCGATACCGTCTTCACGCTTTCGGAAGGTGCGCTGTCGCTGGAGCGGCTGACGGTCGGCAGCCTGGAGGGGGCGACGATCGATGCCCGCGGCAAGGCGGAAGGCTCTCTGCTCTCCTATCTCGGCAATGCGACCGTCACTCTGAAGGCCGCAAATCCCGGCCGCTTCCTCGCAATGCTGCGCGATCGGCTGCCGTCGCATCCTGCGCTGCAAAAGCTGGCGCAGAATTCCGCCTGGTTCGCCGATACCGATCTCTCCGCCGACCTGACGATCGGCGGGGCCGGCCGAAGCGGCATCTCGGCGGTCGTGACAGGTGCCATGAACGGCAGCAGGCTTTCCGCCGATCTCGAACTGCCGCGCATCTTCGATCTCACCGGCGGACCGGATTTCACGGTTAAGGCAAGCCTCGACAATCCCACTCCCTCGATCCTGCTGGGGCAGGTGGGCTTCGATCCGCTGCCCTTCGAGGGCGATGGGGCGGGCCATCTTGACCTCGATCTCCGTCAGCAGGGTGATGGACCCGCTGCCGCCGAGTTCACCTTCCGCACGGAGCGCACGCAGCTTTCGGCCAAGGGCGATGTCGATCTGAAGGCGAGCGATTTCGGTGAGGGAAGGGCGCATGTGAATCTGCAGAGCGCCGATCTCGAACCCTATCTGCTGATGACGGGCATTGGCCTGCCGCAATTCGGTTCGGGCCTGCCGCTCCGGCTTGCGGGAGACGTGGCCATGACCCCGCAGGCCGTGAAACTGACGGGCGTGAACGGCGAGGCCGCCGGCAGCGCCTTTTCAGGCGAGCTGAGCGTCGACCGCACCCTGCCTGGCTATCCCGCATCCGGGACGCTCGATCTAGACACACTCGATCTGTCCTGGCTTGGCGAAGCCGTCTACGGGCCTTTGACCGAACCGGAGAGCGGCGCCTTTTCGGCAAGGGATTTCGGCCGTCCGATCTTCGGCGATGCCGATGTGAACCTCGACGTGAAAGCCAAGGCTTTCTGGGCGGGTGTGGCCGGCAGGATCGATGATTTCTCCGCGAAACTCGTGCATCGGAATGGCGGTGTCACGATTGAGGACGGAAATGGGAAATGGCAGGGCGGCAGGGTTTCCGGCCGGATGATGATGTCGAACGGCGAGGGCGCCGGTATCTTCCAGACAAAAATTCACCTGGAAGATGCCGACCTCGCGCCGCCGGTCTGGAATCTCGATKAAGTGCCGGTCGCAAGCGGCAGGCTCGGGTTTGACCTTTCGGCTGAGGTGACGGGAAAGAGCGTTGCCGAACTTCTGGATTCGGCGGGAGGCTCGGGCGAGATACGGTTCTCCGGCCTTTCCGTCGAAGGCATCAATCCGAATGCCCTGCCGCCGCTCACCGCCGAGGTGGACAAGCTCGAGGGCGAGGTAACGGAGGCAAAGATCCTGCCTCTGCTGTCCAAAGTCGTGCACAGGGGCTCCGCCAATCTCGGGCAGGTCGCCATTCCCTTCACCGTAACCGATGGCGAGCTCCGGGCGCAGAATGTCGCGGCCTCGACCGGCCCGGCGAAGCTGATGGGAGATGTCCGCATCGATCTCCTGAAAGAAGCGCTCCAGGGCAGTCTCGCGATCACCTATGATGCAGGGGATGAAGCCATCGCTGGCGGCGACCCGACGGTGCGGCTCGTCTATTCCGGCGATCTCGCCGCTCCTAAAAAGACGATCGATGCGGCGCCGCTCACGAATTTCCTGTCACAGCGTGCCTTCGAGCGCGAACGGCGGCGCGTGGAAACGCTGCAGGCGAGCGTCCTGGAAAAGCAGCGCCTTCGCCGCGAGGTCGCGCTTTATAACTTCCAGGCGGCGGAGCGCGAGGCGGCCCGCCAGAAGGCGGAGGCCGAAGACCGGGCGCGGCGGGAGGCGGAAGCCAAAAGGCAGGCGGAAGCCGAGACGCGCCGGCAAGCCGCCCTGGCCGAACAGCGCCGGCAGCGGGAAACCCAAGAAAGCCAGCCGCAGGCACCGGTCCTGACCGTGCCG
The DNA here is from genome assembly GCF_001854865.1 of Rhizobium sp. LCM 4573. Taxonomy (GTDB): domain Bacteria; phylum Pseudomonadota; class Alphaproteobacteria; order Rhizobiales; family Rhizobiaceae; genus Neorhizobium. Next base: position 397,365 of record NZ_MDDW01000028.1, read on the forward strand.
CCCACGGAGGACGTCATCCGGGAGAGCCTGCCGCCGCTTGGAAACTCGGCGTTCCAGTAGCGGGTCTTGGCCAATGACCGATCTTCACGTCGTAACCTCGCCAAGTGCCGCCGCCAGCTTGAAACATGCCGTCGAACGCCTCGGTTTGTCGGGCGACGTGCACTGCATCATGGATGATCTGAGGCTTGGTCCCCTCGCCGGTGAAAGGGAGCGGTTCCTGTTTTGGCAGGGCCTTTCGAAGGGATATGGCGATGATGATCTGGATTTAACGATGCACGGGGGAGAGGATGTCTTTGCTCCGTGGCGGATATTGCGCGAGCGCGTGATTTCCGGCGGACCGCATCGCGTGTTGATCTGGGCGAGCGGCAGCGGGGCGGACTATGTTTTCCTGCGGATGGCTTGCCATCGGCTTGCGGATACGTGGGCAACCCTCATGCATGTCCCGGTGCCGCCACGGGACGGTTTGCATGCCGTTGCCGTCCATGATCCGCAATCATTGGCCGGTTTTGCACCGGACGCGATTAGTATCCCCGGGATCGAACGTCGCCGTCTTGCCGCGGAATTCGAGACGATCGCCATCCGGCCGGAGCTCTTGCGGGAATGCGACGGTTCCGGACATTTGCGTTTCCGCGATCTGTCGGTTCACGATGCCTTCATCTTGGAAAATTGCCCGGCCGAATGGCGCCTTGCGGCGCGGGTCGCGGGCGATGTGATGGGCAAATGCGATCCCCGAAACGGATTGAGCGACATGTTCGTTCATTCCCGGCTGCAGCATCTCATCGACGAAGCGCTGATCGAGAGCGATGGCGAGCGCCAGGGATTGCGCAACTACCGGGTCCGGTTGGCCAGCTCTTAGGAAGATTTGTTTTTGAACCAGTTAAGCACGTGGACGCGGAGGGCCGATGAGAGATTGCTCTCCGCCGCGCGGCCGTCGTCGATCTCGGCTATGAGCGCCGCAATGCTGATCTTCCGCTCCTCGGCGATCAGCCGCAGCTCCTGCCAGAACTCGTCTTCGAGGGTGAAGCTGGTGCGATGGCCGTGCAGCGTCGTGGAGTGTTTTCGGATCATGCAGGGGCTCCATCGTTGACGCATGGAGCGGTCGAGAATTCGGCGTCAAGGCCGCGCAGCAGCCGCACGGGCCATCAGTCCTTGTCGAGCGGCTTTTCCAACCGGCCCTGATCCAGCGTCTTCTCCGCCTTTTCGTTGAGCGCGCGGGTCAGCGTCTTCTCCGCCTTGCCGCGGCCGAAGGAGAGGCGGTTCTGCTCCGCCTGCTTTTCCTTTTCGCTGCGCGCCTTGTTCTTCCGGAACTGGCGGAGATTAACGACCTGGCCGGTCATGAGACCTCGTGGGATCAGTGTTTCTTGCGGAAGGAATCGAGCGAGACGACCGAGCCGGCCTTTTTCTCTTCACTGGGAGCGGCTTCCGGTGCTTCGACCGTCCGCGGTGCGGATTCGACCGGAATGGCGGTGATTTCCGCCGACGCATCGTCCTCTTCCGACAACGGCACCTCGAACTCGAGCTCGAAGTTCACGGACGGGTCGTAGAAGCCGCGAATGGCATTGAAGGGGATGGCGAGACGTTCGGGCGTATCCGAGAAGGAAAGCCCGATCTCAAACATGGTGTCGGTCACCTTCAGGTCCCAGAACTGGTGCTGGACGACGATGGTCATCTGTTCGGGATATTTCGCCTTCAGGTGCTGGGAAATACGCACGCCCGGTGCGCCGGTCAGGAAGGTGATGAAGAAATGGTGGTCTCCGGGCAGGCGACCGGTTGCCGCGACCTCCGCCAAAACCTTGCGGATGACGCCGCGCAAGGCGTCCTGCGCCAGAATGTCGTAACGGATATGATCCTGCCCCATACGGTCCTGTCTTTCCAATTCTCTGTCTTATGTAAAGCGCGTTATGCCATGCGGGCAGCTCGGGGAAAACCCCCGCGACGCTTCGAGTCAACCACATACTATTCGACTGGAGGGAGAAGGTGAAGGCTTCTGTTGCCAGGTGCCTTCGGACCCCGCCTTAAGGTGCTAACCCTAAGGGCTTAGAGCGGAATTCCCGCACCGCCATTAGGCAGCGAGAGCATATTCCTTAGCGTTGTTGTCGTTTGCAACTACACTTGTGACCCGATGACGGTGGTATCATGCCGAGCAAAAGTTCGATCTTTACACCCTTGTCGATCCTATTTCGCCCCCATCAAAAGCCGGTCTTCGGACCGACCGGTTTTTGGTGGAGGCGCCGGGTACCGCCCCCGGGTCCAATAGGTTTATTACACCGACCGTTTATTGCCATAGCCGGGCGGGTGCCCGGCAAGGGTGATATAGGTGTTTCCGGCCGCCATGAAAAGAGGCAGGCCGCGTTTGCGGCCTGAAAAATATCGGCAATTGCAGGGCGGCGGCGGAACGCCGGGCATCCGTCAGGATGCCTTGCGGACGATCGCGGCGCCGTCGAGATGCAGCGCGAATCCGCTTGCGGCCGGATCGGCAAGGCCGGGACGCAGCTGCATGCTCGGGATCAGGTAATCGCCGCCATTCTGCTGCCGATAGGGGATGGGCGCGGTGGTTTGCAGCGTGCRCATCCTCTCGCGCAGACGCTCCGCGACGGTTTCGAACCCCGCCTCGTCCAGGCGATCGACCTTATAGGCCACGAACGGCGGCAGGATGTCATAGCCCGGATAATAGAGAATGCCGTGATTGATCGGAAACAGCAGGTCGTCGATCGGTCCGTTGACGCCGCGGGCGGAATAATGCTCCTCCCAGCCGCCGGCGGTCACGATCAGCATGGCGCGCTTGCCGGCGAGCTTTCCCTCGCCATAGCGGTCGCCCCAGCGCGTTTCGCTATGCTCGCCGACGCCATAGGCGAAGCCATAGGCAAAGACACGTTCGACCCAACCCTTGAGGATCGCCGGCATGCTGAACCACCAGAGCGGGAACTGGAGGATCAGGGCGTCGGCCCATAGAAGCTTCTCGATTTCGGCCTGAACGTCACCGGTCAGCGTGTTGCCCTTGAAGGCTTCCTTGGAAGCGGCGACGGGGATCAGCCGCGCATCCGGCGCAAGCGCTGGAAAATCGGCGCGGTCGATCTCCGGCTTCCAGCCTTCGGCATAGAGATCGGTCACCCGGACTTCATGGCCCTGGGCTTCGAGTTCCTTCACCGCGACCTCTCGAAGAGCGCCGTTGAGCGAACCCGGTTCGGGATGAGCAAAGACAAGCAGAACTTTCATGGTCAGCAACTCCTGTGACGAATGGCAGACCCGTAGGTAGACAGGATGAAAGCGACCCGGTAGATGTCGATGATGAATAGGATTATGCCGGATTATGGATAAATCGGATGTCACCTTGGAGCGAATGCGCACCTTCGTGCGGGTAGCCGAACGCGGCAGTCTCTCGGCGGTAGCGCGCGAGTTCGGTATCGGCCAGTCCACGGTGACCCGGCATCTGAGGGAATTGGAAGAGGCGGTCGGTGTGCCGCTTCTCTCGCGGACCACCCGGCGGGTGACGCTGACGGACGAAGGCAGCCGCTATTATGCCGATAGCGTTCAGATCCTGCGTCTCGTGGAGCAGGCGGGCGACGAGGCGCGCGGCGCGCGCGGAGCACCAGCCGGCACGATCCGGATCTCCTGCACGGCGGCCTTCGGCGTCCTGCATGTCAGCCGCCTGATCTTCGCCTTTCAGGATCGCTATCCGGATATCGGGATCGACCTCAGCCTCACCGACGAACGGGTGGACCTCGTGCGGGAAGGCGTCGATGTCGCTCTGCGTCTCGGCCCGCTGACCGACAGTTCCATGAAGCTGCGGCCCCTCGGCCAGAGCCGGCGCCTGCTCGTCGCCGCGCCCGATTATCTTGCGGCCCATGGCAGGCCGGCTCGCCCGCAGGATATTGCTGGCCATGAAGGCATCCGCATGTCGAACGTCGCGGGAAGCGACACGCTCGTCCTTCAGGGGCAAGACGGCGCGCGGCATGTCGTGACGTTCGGTGGACGTTTCCGGGTCGATCACGGGCTTGCGGCGCGGGAGGCCCTTGCCGCCGGGCGCGGCATCGGTCCCACACACCGCTGGCTTGTCGACGACCTACTGGGGGAAGGGCGGCTCGAGGCGGTCCTGCCGGAATATTCCCTGCCTTCGGTGCCGCTGAACATGCTCATCGTGCCCGAGCGGGCCGGCATCGCAAGAGTTCGCCTGCTGATGGAATTCCTCGCCGCGGAAATCGTCGCCATTCCGGGCATAGAGCGATGAAATAGGCATATCCTGTGGAGGTCCCGGCAAGCAGGTGGCCCGCCGGCCCGGTCGGCGCTAATATAGGGGGAACAAGGAATCAGCGGCTCGTATCATGAAGCAATATCTCGACCTCCTCCGGCATGTCATGGAAACCGGCATCGATCGCGGCGATCGCACCGGCAAGGGCACGCGCTCCGTCTTCGGTTATCAGATGCGGTTCGATCTTTCGGAAGGCTTTCCGCTGCTGACCACCAAGAAACTGCATCTGAGGTCGATCATCCATGAGCTGCTCTGGTTCCTGAAAGGCGACACGAATATCGCCTATCTCAAGGAAAACGGGGTCTCGATCTGGGACGACTGGGCCGATGAAAATGGCGATCTCGGCCCCGTCTACGGCTATCAGTGGCGCTCCTGGCCGGCCCCGGACGGCCGGCATGTCGATCAGATCGCGCAGCTTGTCGAAGGGCTCAAGGTCAACCCGAATTCCCGCCGTCATATCGTTTCCGCCTGGAACCCGGCGTTGGTCGACGAAATGGCGCTGCCGCCCTGCCACTGCCTGTTCCAGTTCTATGTTGCGGACGGAAAGCTCTCCTGCCAACTCTACCAGCGGTCGGGCGATGTCTTCCTCGGCGTGCCATTCAACATCGCCTCCTATGCGTTGTTGACCATGATGATGGCGCAGGTGACGGGGCTGAAGCTCGGCGATTTCGTCCATACGCTCGGCGATACGCATATCTATTCGGACCATTTCGAGCAGGCGAAACTGCAGCTCACCCGCGAGCCGAAGGCGCCGCCGAAAATGCACATCAATCCGCAGGTGAAGGACATCTTCTCCTTCCGCTTCGAGGATTTCACGCTGACGGATTACGATCCCCATCCGCACATCAAGGCGGCGGTAGCGGTGTGATGGCCGTTCCCGTTTCGATTTTCGTCGCGATCTCCAGGAACAATGTCATCGGCCGCGACGGTGATATGCCGTGGAAGCTCTCGACGGACCTCAAGCGCTTCAAGGCGATGACGCTGGGCAAGCCGATGGTCGTGGGCCGCAAGACGCTCGAAAGCTTCGGCGGCAAGCCTCTGCCGGGGCGGCCGCATGTGATCGTGACGCGCGATCCGGCCTTCCATGTGGAAGGCGCGGAGGTGGCGCTGTCGCTTGAAGAGGCGCTCGATCGGGCGCAGGCGATCGCGGCGCAAACGGGAGCCGACGAGATCGGAATCCTGGGCGGCGGGCAGATCTATGCCCAGGCGATCGACGTCGCCGACCGGCTCTATGTGACGCATGTGGAAGCGGAGATCGAAGACGGAGACACCTTCTTTCCACCGATCGACCCCGCCGTCTTCGAAAAGAGCGAAGAACTCTTCGTTCCGGCGGGCGAAAAGGACAGTTTTCCAACCCGTTTCGTGGTTTATTCCCGCCGTGCTGCGGCAAACTGAAACATTTCGTTACCAAACACCTGGAAGTTATTGAGTGCCGCGTTGAAAGGCGTGAAACTCGTACCTATAACGGGCAATGACCTTGGCGGTGGCTGTCAAAAGTTGTCGTTCCGGGATGGGAGAATTTGCAAACAAAGAGGTTTTGATGCCCTGGAGCAATCAGAATGGTGGCGGCGGCGGCCCTTGGGGCGGCGGCGGTGGTGGCGGTAATAATCAGGGACCCTGGGGACAGGGACCCAACCGCCCACGCGGCGGTGGCAGCGGCGGTCCGCCGGATTTGGAGGACATCATCCGGCGCAGCCAGGACAGGCTGCGGGGCGTCGTGCCGGGAGGCTTCAATGGCGGCGCCTTCGCGATCATTGCGCTGGTCCTCATCGCCTTCCTCGCATTCCAATCGATCTACACCGTCCAGCCGGACGAACGCGGCGTCGAGCTGCGCTTCGGCCGTCCGAAGGACGAGATTTYCATGCCGGGCCTGCACTTCCACCTCTGGCCGTTCGAAACGGTCGAGATCGTCAAGGTCACCGAGCAGCAGCAGAATATCGGTGCACGCGGTTCCAGCAATTCGAACGCGGGCTGGATGCTGACGGGCGACCAGAACATCGTCAACGTGCAGTTCTCGGTGCTTTTCACGGTGACCGATCCGCGCGCCTATCTCTTCAATCTGGAATCGCCGGCCGAGACCCTGCAGCAGGTCGCCGACAGCGCCATGCGCGAGGTCGCCGGCCGTCGTCCGGCGCAGGACCTCTTCCGCGACGACCGCGAAGGAATGTCGACGCAGGTTCGCGATATCATCCAGGGCACGATGGACCGCTACGGCTCCGGCATTTCGATCAATGCCGTGCCGATCGAGGATGCGGCTCCGCCGCGTGAAGTGGCCGATGCCTTCGAAGAAGTGCAGCGCGCCGAACAGGACGAGGACCGTATCGTCGAGGAAGCCAACCGCTATGCGAACCAGCAGCTCGGTCAGGCTCGCGGTCAGGCCGCGCAGATCCGGGAAGAGGCTTCCGCCTATCGCGATCGCGTCGTCAACGAGGCGCAGGGTGAGGCGCAGCGCTTCGTTTCGATCTATCAGGAATATGCCAATGCGCCGGATGTCACGCGCGAGCGCATCTTCATCGAGACCATGGAGAACGTGCTGAAGAACTCGAACAAGATCATCATCGAGGGTGGCCAGGGCGTCGTTCCCTACCTGCCGCTCAATGAAATCAACCGGCCGGCGGCCACGCAGGGGGCTAACTGATGGTTTCGAACAAATTGCCAGCCCTGCTGATCGGCCTCGCGGTCATTCTTTTCCTGATCTACTCCTCGGTTTTCGTGGTCAACGAGCGGGAGCAGGCCATCGTCGTCCGCTTCGGTGAGATTCAGGACGTGAAAAGCGAACCCGGCATCTATCTCAAGCTGCCCTTCGCCTTCATGGACGCCGACCGTGTCCAATATATCGAGGATCGCGCCCTGCGCTTCGATCTGGACAATATCCGCGTTCAGGTTCGCGGCGGCGCCTTCTATGAGGTCGACGCCTTCGTGGTCTATCGCATCGAAGACCCCCGCCGTTTCCGGGAGGCCGTGTCGGGCGACCGGGAGGCTGCAGAAGCGCGTCTGAGCACCCGTCTCGATGCCGGTCTGCGCCGCGTTTACGGTCTCCGCAGCTTCACCGCCGCGCTTTCCGACGAGCGCGCCTCGATGATGACCGAGGTTCATAACGATTTGAACCAGGCGGCCGAGTCTCTCGGCGTGAAGATCCAGGACGTCCGCATTCGCCGGACCGACCTGACGCAGGAGGTCTCGCAGCAGACCTTCGCCCGCATGCGGGCAGAGCGTCTGGCCGAGGCGGAACTGATCCGAGCCCGCGGCGGCGAGGAAGGTCAGCGGCGCCGGGCCATCGCCGACCGCCAGGTCGTGGAGTTCGTCTCCGAGGCCCAGCGCGATTCGGAAATCATCCGAGGCGAGGGTGACGCCCAACGCAACAAGATCTTCGCGGAAGCTTTCACGCGCGATCCGGGCTTCTTCCAGTTCTATCGTTCGATGCGGGCCTATGTGGCTTCGATGGCGAATAACGGAACGACCATGGTTCTGTCGCCGGATTCGGAATTCTTCCGTTTCTTCAACGGCTCCGGCGGCCAGCCGGGGCAGGTGGCGCCACCTGCCGCGCCTACCCAGCCGGCAGCGGCAAACTGACGGAACGATGATCGGGGCGGCTGCGGGCCGCCCCGGTCTTTTCTGGAGACATCCACAGGCGAATGCCGGGCGAGGGGCGCCGTCTCACGAAAAGGTAATTTCRCCTGTCTTTATTCCGCCTTATGCTCGGTCGAAACTTGAGGCCGAAGTTCAACAGTCCGCCCGCTACCGTGCCGGGCTTACCCGATAGCGAGGAAACCAGATGGTCCATTCGGTTCAATCGTCCTGGAAGTGCTCAGTCGCGCTGATCGCGGCCTTCGCCGTTCTGGCGGGACCCTTGCAGGCTGCAGCCCAGACGACCGGGCCGGCCGTTCCTCCAGCCGCGCCCGAGGCGCAGCCGGTTCCTCCCGAGACGCAGCCAGCCCCTGATGCGCAGCCGACCCCCGAGATGCAACCTGCTCCTGATGCGCAGCCGGCTCCTCCGCAAGTACAGCCGACGCCGGAGACGCAGCCTGCGCCCCCGCAAGCGCAACAGGCTCCGCCGGCGCCGCCCGCCGCGGAAATGCTGCCAGCGCCTCCGACCGCTTCTCCGCCGATTGCGACCACGCCGCCTTCGCCCGTTCTGCCGGGTGCAGGGCCGGCCTCGGTCGCCGATATGGCCGGTGGGCTGCTCGATGCCGTGGTCAACATTTCCACGTCCCAGAGCGTCAAGGAGGAGGGCGCCGGCCCGCAACCGCAGATTCCGGAAGGCTCCCCCTTCCAGGAGTTCTTCGAGGATTATTTCGACGGTCAGGGTGGCCAGGGCGGGGCCCAGAAGGTTTCCTCGCTCGGTTCCGGTTTCGTGATCGATCCGGCCGGCTTTGTGGTGACCAACAACCATGTGATCGAGGGCGCCGATGATATCGAAGTCGTTTTCCCGAACGGCAGCAAGCTCAAGGCCACCTTGGTCGGCACGGATACCAAGACCGATCTTTCGGTGCTGAAGGTGGAGCCGAAGACGCCGTTGAAGGCGGTGCGCTTCGGCGATTCCCGCCAGATGCGGATCGGTGACTGGGTGATGGCGATCGGCAATCCCTTCGGCCTCGGCGGCTCGGTGACGCTCGGCATCATCTCGGCCCGCAACCGTAACATCAATGCCGGGCCCTACGACAACTTCATCCAGACGGACGCCGCCATCAACAAGGGCAATTCCGGCGGTCCGCTCTTCAACATGCGCGGCGAGGTCATCGGCATCAACACGGCCATCATCTCGCCCTCCGGGGGCTCGATCGGCATCGGCTTCGCCGTCCCGACCGAACTTGCGGAAAACATCGTCCACCAGTTGATCGAGTTCGGCGAGACGCGCCGCGGCTGGCTCGGCGTGCGCATCCAGCCGGTGACCGACGAGGTCGCCCAGAGCCTCGGTATGGACCGCGCCCGCGGCGCGCTGGTTGCCGGCGTCATCAAGGGAGGTCCGGTCGACAACGGCGTGCTGCGCTCCGGTGATGTCATCCTTTCCTTCGACGGCCGACCGGTCAACGAAATGCGGGACCTGCCGCGGGCCGTGGCGGAGAGCGCGGTCGGCAAGGAAGTCGACGTCGTCGTGCTGCGCGACGGCAAGGAAGAAACCGTCAAGGTGACGTTGGGCCGCCTGGAAGATAGCGCCGATGCCGCCGCCGACGATGCCGAACAGCCCGTTCTACCCGAAGGCGAGGGCGAGGATATGGCTCCGGAGAACGGCGCCCCCGGGGACCAGCCGGGAGATCAGTCAGGAGATCAGTCCGGTGACCAGTCGGGGGCGGTAACGGATGACCCGACGCTGAGCCTCGGCATGACGCTCGCCACGCTCGATGAAGAGCGCCGCAGGAGCCTCGGCATTGCAGAAAGCGTCGAAGGCGTCGTCATCACCGCCGTCGAAGCGGATTCAGCCGCCGCCGGAAAGGGCTTGAAGCCCGGCGAGGTGGTGGTTGAAGTCGGGCAGGATTTCATGGCGAGCCCGGCCGATGTTGTGGCCAAGGTTCAGGCGCTGAAGGCGGAAGGACGCCGCAATGCGCATGTAATGATTTCCGACGCGACCGGAAACCTGCGGTTCGTGGCAGTACCCCTCGAATAGGCCTAGGCCGGCGTTCTGCCGGCCTCCCATTCCCTCCGGCTGAGGGCGTAGACCACATGGCCCTTCAGGTGGGGGTGCGTGTCCGGCACGCGTGGTGAATTGAAGTCCCGGCTCGCATCCCTTCGGAGGCCTATCCGTTCCATGACGGCTGTGGATCGGCGGTTGCCGGTGACCGCGAAGGAGACGATTTCTGCAAGGTCTGCCTTCTCGAAGCCCCAGTCGATGAGTGCGCGTCCCGCCTCCGTGACATAGCCGTTGCCCCAGAAGCGGGTGGCCAGCCGCCAACCAATCTCCACCGTCTCCGGGGGAAAGATATCCGGCATGTTGGCGAGCGAAAGGCCGCAGAAGCCCATCGGCTCGCCGGTTTCCTTGAGTTCCAGCGCATAGAAGCCGAGGCCGGTCTCCGTGATCAGGCCATTCAGCTTTTCCATCATCGCATCGGCCTCCGCATGGGACCGCCGGAAGGGGAAGAACTCCATCACCTTCGGATCGGCATTGATCTCGCGAAAGAGGTCGCGGTCGGAGGCCAGCCAGTTGCGCAGCCGAAGGCGTTCGGTTTCCAGGATGATGGTGGGGATTTGCCGGTGGGCCGGATTGGACGTCATGCCCGTTTCTTTTCCTGCCGGGCAACGTGCTGCCGCAGCACGCTGTTGATCTCGGTCTGATAGCCGCTTCCATGGGCATGTGATTTGAACCATTCGATCACGTCGGCATCCAGCCGGATGGTGACGGATTTCTTCAGCGGTCTGTAAAGGTGACCCCGCTTTGCCAGGCGCCACTGTTCTTCCGTGATTTCCGGAATGTCGCTGGTGTCGATATCATCATCGCTGAGTGCTGCGATTTCCGCCAGTTCAGCCAATTGATCGTCGCTAAAAGGCTTCTTGCTCATATCGTCTCCTTTCATGCGGAGTGGCCTTTCGGGCACTGATGATACGGATCACCTCTTCTGCTCCGGCGCTCCGGTAGACATGCGCAACGACCAGAATGGTCACCGATGAGACCGAGCCTATCGCAAGCCATCGCTCTTCGCCGTCGTAGACCGCATCCGGGATGATTAGATGATGAGGATCGTCCCAGACATGTTGCGCAATCTGGAATGAGACCCTGTGCTTCGCCTGTTCAGGTCCGCTTTCTGGGGGTCCCATTCGAATTCCATTCCATCACCTGATGTACATACATTTTTGTAATGCTTCAACGGCGATTGATGGTGGTATTTATACCATCGCGAAATCCGCCTTCCGGTAGCCCTGGATGTAGAGAAGGGCGGTGAGGTCGCCATGGTCGATGCGCATCTTTGCCTGGGCGGCGACGGTGGGCTTGGCATGCAGCGCGACGCCGGAGCCGGCGAGCCCCAGCATGCCGAGRTCGTTGGCTCCGTCGCCGACTGYGATCGCATCTTCCGGCGTGATGCCGAGCCTCTCGCTGATCTCGACCAGCGCGTCGATCTTGGCCTGCTTGCCGAGAATGGGTTCGGCCACCTCGCCGGTCAGCAGCCCGTCCTTTTCGATGAGGAGATTGGCGCGGTTCTCGTCGAAGCCGAGGCGCGCGGCAATGCGGCTGGTGAAGACCGTGAAGCCTCCGGAAACCAGTGCGGAATAGTGGCCCTTTGCCTTCATGGTGGCGATAAGCTCCGGCCCGCCGGAGGTGAGCGTGATGCGCTTGGCGATCACCTCGTCGACCACGGAAACCGGCAGCCCTTTCAGGAGAGCGACGCGTTCGCGCAACGCCGGCTCGAAGGCGATTTCGCCGTTCATGGCCCGTGCTGTGATCGCCGCGACCTTCTCCTTTAAGCCCACGACATCGGCCAGCTCGTCGATGCATTCCTGTCCGATCATGGTGGAATCCATGTCGGCGATCAGGAACTTCTTGCGGCGGGTCTCGGCCTCCTGCACCACGAGATCGATCGGGCTTGCGGCGATCACGGCCTGCAGATTGGCTTCCGCGGCGCGCGGATCGGCGCCGTCGCGCAGCGCGATATCGCAGGCAATGCCGTCCGCGAGCCAATAAAGGCCGGCGGCATTCACCGCCTCGGCCGCCTTCTCCCCAAGTACGGGTGACAGAATGGGGTTTGACGGATGGGCGATGAGCGTGGCAACGAAAGCCATATGAAAGACCTTTTGGATGATGTGGACGCGATCCTGATAACCGGGCCGACGGCGAGCGGCAAGTCGGCGCTTGCCGTACGACTCGCCGAAGAGCAGGGCGGCGTGGTGATCAATGCCGACAGCATGCAGGTCTACGATACGCTGCGGGTCCTCACCGCAAGGCCGTCGGGCGAGGAGATGCGCAGCGTGCCGCATCTGCTCTATGGGCATGTGCCGGCGACGCGCGCCTATTCCACCGGCGAATGGCTGCGCGACGTCTCGACCCTTTTGGCGAAGTTGAGGGCTGAAGGCAGGCTGCCGGTGCTGGTCGGGGGCACGGGGCTCTATTTCAAGGCGCTGACCGGCGGTCTCTCCGACATGCCGGAAATCTCGCAGGATATCCGTTGCCGGGTGCGCCTGCGCCTGAAGGAAATGGGGCCGGAGGCGCTCCATGCCGAACTCAGCTTTCTGGACGCACCGGTTGCGGCAAGCCTGGAGCCCAAGGACGGGCAGCGGATCGTCCGCGCGCTCGAGGTCCTGGAGGAGACGGGCCGTTCGATCTCGGAGTTTCAGGACAGGCGCGGCCCGATGGTCATCGATCCGGCGCGGGCGCGCAAGATCGTCGTGCTGCCGGAACGCAAGCTGCTGCATGAGCGGATCAATCGCCGTTTCGAGATCATGCTGGAGACCGGCGCGATCGAAGAGGTGAGGGCGCTTCTCGCTCTCGATCCGGCGCCCGACCTCCCGGTCATGAAGGCGATCGGCGTGCGGGAGATCGCCGAAATGCTGGAAGGCAGGATGACGAGGGAAGACGTGATCGAAAGAGGTGCAGCACTAACGCGGCAATATGCCAAGCGCCAGATGACCTGGTTCCGCAACCAGATGGACGAGAGCTGGGAACGTCTCGGCTAGCGGCACTAATCCTTGTCGTAGAGGCTGCTCAAGGGCCGTTTCAGCAGGCTTTCCCGCAGCGATCCCTCACGTCTCGGTAGGGGAGCGGCGCGTAGGCCGTCTCCGCTCGGCGAAGGCGGCTGAGCGCCAGTCTCGGGAAAGCGCTGCCTGCGCAGTTCCGCGAAGCGGTCGGGCCATGGCGTGGCGGGCGGTTTCGGGGAGGTGTCGCCGCGGGGCAGCATGTCGGGCCTGTAGGGCTCCATCCGCGGGGCCTCGCTACTACCTGACAGGTCGGCGGCCGGTCTCGGCTCGCCATGCATCTCGCGACCCCAGCGCTCGAATTCCTCGTCGCTTGCCGGCGGAAAGTCGTGAACTTCCGGGCTGCCTTCGAAGGTCAGATTGTCCAGCGTGGTCGCAGCCTCGTAGCGACGCTGGAAGGTGGAAATGTCCGGGCCGCTTATCGCGCGCATGCGGGTGATGACCGCGCGCAGATCCACCGTATCCGGCGTCTCTTCCGACTGCCGTTCGGCAATCCCATGCGCCTTCGGCAGATGCAGGCGATCGACGCGCGAAAAGCGCATGCGCATCGGCACGGAGATAGCCTCGCCGAAGGCGATGGCCTCGCCATTGCCGATCGAGGAGAGGAAGCTGGTCGTGGAGATGGAGGAATTCGGGATCGCCGACTTGATGATTTCCTGGTCGCGCTCGTTGGAGAGCCGCATGGCGAAGACCGTCGAGCACTGCGAAAGGATCGTCTGGTCGAGTTCGCCCGGCCGCTGGGTGATGATGCCGAGCGAGACCCCGTATTTGCGGCCTTCCTTGGCGATGCGGGAAATGGCCTGCCGGGTCGGGAAGAAGCCGAGCTCCCGGTCGGCGGGCACATAGCGGTGCGCCTCTTCGCAGACCACCAGCACATGGATCGCGCCATTGCTCCAGAGCGCGATCTCGAACGCCATGCGGCAAAGCACGGACGCGACCGAATTGACGACCTCGGAAGGGATGCCCGCGAGCTGGAAGGTGGAGATCGGCCTGTCCGTGCCCGGAATGCGGAAGATATGCGCGATCGTTTCCATGATCGTGTCGCTGATCGTGTTGTTGGAGAACATGAAATGGTAGCGTGGATCGTTGATCGCCGACATGATCCGCACCTTGAGCGAGCGCAGTGAAGGCTTCTCGCCGCGTCCTTCCAGCCGGCCGATGCGCTCGTCGATGAAGGCCAGGAGATCGGCCACGCGATAGGGAACCGGCGTATCGGCGGTGATCGAGCTTCGCTCCACGGTGCGTCGCGCCGGCGAGCCTTCGCTGCCCCGGAAGGCGCGCTTCGCCTCGGGAATGAGATCGCGCAGGATATCCATCTCTTCCGAGACCGGCGGGCGGCCGCGGAACACCACTTCCGCGAACTCGTCGAGCTTCATCAGCCAGAAGGGCAGGTCGAGCTTGTCGGTGTCGATGACGACGGCGTGGTCCGGAAAGGCGGCCGCGAATTCGTTATGCGGGTCGAGGATCAATACCCTGAGCTTGGGGTCGGTTTCGATCGCCTTGTGCAGCAGCAGCGAAACGGCGGTGGACTTGCCCACGCCCGTCGAGCCGACGACCGCGAAATGCTTCGACAGCATCGATGGGATGTGGATCGTCGCGTCTATCGTCTCGTCCTGGGTGATTTTGCCGATGACGCAGGTGTCGCTCTTGCCGGTGTCGTAGATGCGCAGCAGGTCGGAAGCGCGGATGCGATGGGCCATGGCGCCGAGATGCGGATAGCGCGATATGCCGGTGGAAAACTCGTCCCGGCCGTCCGGGCGCGCGCGGACCTCGCCCAGAAGCTCGACTTCGATGTGGAAGCGGTTGTCCTCGTGCTCGCTCCAGTCCTGACGGCTGGTCTGCATGGAATAGGTGAGCGCAACCACCCGGTTTTCCCCGACCGCGATCGATATGAGGCGGCCGACGGACCAGAGCTCCGCTACCTCCGTGTCGCCATCCGCGGCAATAGCCGCGATCGTGGCATGCGAACCGCTGCAAGCGACGACCCGGCCGAGCAGGCGGTCGCCGACCTTTTGAAGATCGCGGCGCTCGTGTTCGCCGGCCGAGATGGAACGATGGAGGTCGTTGTTCAGCAAAACTGGCCCCTGTCGCTGGGGTTTGGCTTGCGGCTCGTCTGCGAGCTCGCGCTATCCCTTGAAATTCCGGAATTCTATAGCCGCCGGTTTAACAAGTGGTGTAGCGGCCGACGGTTCGGTTGCCGCGAAAACAAACGTGGTGGCATTTTTTGACGCAGCGCCAAGTTGACGAATGCCGATTATGTGGCTAACACTTCGCACCATGAAGATTTCGAGCGCACTTATTGTGGTGGGACCGCGCATGGGCAGGATGGTGTAACCATCCGGCGACAGCCACCCATGCGCGGAAAGACAGGCTCCTCAAGGGGCCTTTTTTTATGCCTTCAATCCGGCTCGCAATGAGCTTAATGCACCAAAATCACCGGCGAATGGACGAGAGCAATGACGGATACTGACAATCGCATGACGGGCGCGGAGATCGTTCTGAAAGCGCTGAAGGACAACGGCGTGGAGCATATCTTCGGCTATCCCGGCGGCGCCGTGCTGCCGATCTACGACGAGATATTCCAGCAGGACGATATCCAGCACATCCTCGTGCGGCACGAGCAGGGGGCCGGCCATGCGGCCGAAGGCTATGCCCGCTCCACCGGTAAGGTTGGCGTCATGCTCGTCACCTCCGGCCCCGGCGCGACGAATGCGGTCACCCCGCTGCAGGACGCGCTGATGGATTCCGTCCCGCTCGTCTGCATTTCCGGCCAGGTCCCGACCACGCTGATCGGTTCCGATGCGTTCCAGGAATGCGATACGGTGGGCATTACCCGGCCCTGCACCAAGCACAACTGGCTGGTCAAGGACGTCAACGAGCTTGCCGGCATCATCCACGAGGCGTTCCGCATCGCCCAGAGCGGGCGGCCCGGCCCGGTCGTTGTCGATATCCCGAAGGATATCCAGTTTGCGACCGGCACTTATACGCCGCGTCCGGAAACGCCTGCCAAGTCCAGCTACCAGCCGAAGGTCCAGGGCGATCTCGGCGCGATCCAGGCGGCGGTCGAACTGATGGCCTCGGCGCGCCGGCCGATCCTCTATACCGGCGGCGGCGTCGTCAATTCCGGTCCGGAAGCGTCGCGGCTGCTGCGCGAACTGGTGGAACTCACCAATTTCCCGATCACCTCCACGCTGATGGGGCTCGGCGCTTATCCGGCATCCGGCAGGAACTGGCTGGGAATGCTCGGCATGCACGGTTCCTACGAGTCCAACATGGCGATGCACGATTGCGACGTCATGGTCTGCATCGGCGCCCGCTTCGACGACCGCATTACCGGCCGGGTCAACGCGTTCTCGCCGAATTCCCGGAAGATCCATATCGATATCGACCCGTCCTCGATCAACAAGACCGTCCGGGTCGACCTGCCGATCATCGGCGATGTCGAGCATGTGCTGGAGGATATGGTCCGCCTGTGGCGGGCGCTGCCGAAGAAGCCGGAAAAGGCGCAGACCGAGGAATGGTGGACGCAGATCGACCGCTGGCGGGCGCGCAAGAGCTTCTCCTACAAGAACTCTTCCGACGTCATCATGCCGCAATACGCGCTGGAGCGGTTGTTCGAGGCGACCAAGGGCAAGGATACCTACATCACCACAGAGGTCGGCCAGCATCAGATGTGGGCGGCGCAGTTCTTCGGCTTCGAACAGCCCAACCGCTGGATGACCTCCGGCGGTCTCGGCACCATGGGCTACGGCCTGCCTGCCGCCCTCGGCGTCCAGGTCGCCCATCCGGAGGCGCTCGTCATCGATATCGCCGGCGATGCGTCGATCCAGATGTGCATTCAGGAAATGTCCTGCGCCATCCAGCACAATCTGCCGGTCAAGATCTTCATCCTCAACAACCAATACATGGGCATGGTGCGCCAGTGGCAGCARCTCCTGCACGGCAATCGCCTGTCGAACTCCTATACGGAAGCCATGCCGGATTTCGTCAAGCTGGCGGAAGCCTATGGAGCGGTCGGCCTTTATTGCGATGATCCGAAGGAACTGGACGGGAAGATCGCCGAGATGATCGCGGTCGACAAGCCGGTGATCTTCGATTGCCGCGTGGCCAATCTCGCCAACTGCTTCCCGATGATCCCCTCGGGCAAGGCGCATAACGAGATGCTGCTGCCGGRCGAGGCCACTGACGAGGCGGTAGCGACGGCGATCGACGCGAAAGGGCGCCAGCTCGTCTGATGCGGGCTCGCTTTCTTGAACTGAATTCTAAGGAAACGGACCCAAGATCATGAATGCCCATCAACAACCGACCGGCTCAGCCTATTTCATTTCGCCGGAGACGGAAAAGGTCGAAAGCCATACGCTTTCGATCCTCGTCAGCAACGAGCCGGGAGTTCTAGCCCGCGTCATCGGCCTTTTCTCCGGGCGTGGCTACAACATCGAGAGCCTGACGGTTTCCGAAACCGAACATGAGGCGCATCTTTCGCGCATCACCATCGTGACGCGCGGAACGCCCCACGTGCTGGAGCAGATCAAGGCGCAGCTCGAGCGGATCGTGCCGGTGCACCGCGTCGTGGACCTGACCGTGCGGGCCCGCGATCTCGGCCAGGAACGGCCGATCGAGCGCGAGGTGGCGCTTATCAAGGTCGTGGGGCAGGGCGAGCGCCGCGCCGAGACGCTTCGGCTTGCCGATGCCTTCCACGCCAAGGTGGTGGATGCCACCGTGGAGCATTTCATTCTGGAGATCACCGGCAAGTCCTCCAAGATCGACCAGTTCGTGGCCGTCGTGAAGCCGCTCGGACTCGTGGAAGTGTGCCGCACCGGCATCGCGGCCATGAACCGCGGCCCGCAGGGAATGTGAGGCGAAGCTTCAGATCATCTCCAGCGGCGTCTTGCCTCGGGGCGGCGGAAAGGCACGATCCAGCGCCGCCCAATCCTCTTCGCTGATCTCCAGCGATATCGCCTCGCGATTCTCATCGATCCGGTCGGGATTGGCGGTCTTAGGAATGGCGATCACGCCCTGACGCTTGACGAGGAAGGCAAGCGCCACCTGCGCCGGGGTTGCCTGATAGGCCTTGGCGATGCGGATGAGTTCGGCATTGCGGGCTAGCCGCCCCTGCTCGATAGGTGAATAGGCCATGACCGGAATGTTGCGCTCCCGGCACCAGGGCAGGAGGTCGTATTCGATGCCGCGGCGGGAGAGATTGTAGAGCACCTGGTTGGTGGCGCAGTTTGCGCCATCCGGCAGCTCCATCAGTTCTTCCATGTCGTCCTGATCGAAGTTGGAGACGCCCCAGGCGCCGATCTTGCCCTGTTGCCTCAACGTCTCGAAGCCGGCGACGGTTTCTCCGAGCGGATGCTGGCCGCGCCAGTGGAGCAGGTAGAGATCAATGCGGTCTGTGCCCATCCGCTCGAGACTGCGTTCGCAGGCGGCGATCACCCCGTCGCGGCTGGCATTCCACGGATAGACCTTGCTGACCAGGAAGACCTTGTCGCGCCGGCCTTCGATCGCCTTGCCGACGATGCGCTCCGCGCCGCCTTCCGCATACATTTCCGCCGTGTCGATCAACGTCATGCCGAGATCGATGCCGCGCTTGAGGCTTTCCGCCTCGATCCCGGCCTTGCGCGGCTCTTCGCCCATCTGCCAAGTGCCGAGGCCGAGTGCGGGAATCTTTGCGCCGGAAGGAAGGGTGATGGTGGGGATTGGATCGGACATGGACGACCTCGCGAAAAAATCGAACCTAACATATGACTTTCGTCGCGAACGCCAACCCCGCTTGTCGATAGAGGGAATCGGGCTTACACCGCAATCACAGCCATCCACGAAGAGATGGCACCTGAAAATCTCATCATATTGGCGCTAAGGAGTAATTATGTCGCTGGAAACCCTTCTGGCTCTATTCCTGTTCGCCTTCACGACCTCCATCACGCCGGGGCCGAACAATATGATGCTGTTCGCATCGGGCGTGAATTTCGGCTTTCGCCGCACGATTCCGCATATGTTCGGCATCGGCGCCGGCTTCTTCTCGCTTCTGATCGCCGTAGGCCTCGGTCTCGGCGCGCTGATGCAGAGCGTGCCGCTTCTCTATACCGTGCTGAAGTTCGCGGGCGGCGCCTACCTCCTGTGGATCGCTTGGAAGATCGGTACGTCGCGCAGCCTTTCGGAAGGCGAGGCGGCAGCCCGGCCGATGACATTTCTGGGCGCGGCGGCATTTCAGTGGGTCAATCCCAAGGCGTGGGTCATGGCCGTCACCGCCATGGCGACCTATACCGACCCCGCCTATTACCTGCCGACCGTGCTGATGGTGGGCCTGGTCTTTGCCGCCGTCAACGTCCCGAGCGTTTCCACCTGGGCGGGCTTTGGCTCGGCGCTGCGGGAATGGCTGTCGGTGCCTGTGCGGCTTAAATGGTTCAACATCACCATGGCGGTCTTGCTTGTTGCGAGCCTCTGGCCAATGTTGAAGTGATGAGCGACCTCCTGATCTCTCTTGCAATCGGAATCGGTTTCGTCCTTGGTACGATTGCTCTGGTGCTGGGCAGCTATTTCATCGCGCGAACGCTGCTCCATCCGGGATATGAGGGGGACCGGACGTGGGACGTGGCCAACAATGTCGCAGTCAGGATCGCGACATTGCACGGGCTGATCCTGGGTCTCGTCTATGCGCAGGAGCTTGACGACTACAAGGGCGTGCGCGCCACGCTGACCGACGAGGCGATCGCCATCTCGGATGTCTATCACGATGCCGGGCGCTACGGCGGCGTGATCGTCGTGCCGCTGCAGGAGGGGCTAGCGCGTTATCTGGCGGTCGTCGTGGATGAGGAGTGGCCGCTGCTGGCGCAGCATCAGGGCCTTTCCCCAAAGGCCTGGATGATCTGGGACGAGGTTTATCGGCGCTTGCTGGACCTTTCTCCGACGACCGACCGCGAGCGATATCTGAGCCAGCGCATGAAGGACCGGATTGCTTCGATCGCCCGCTACAGGCAACTCCGGGAGGCCACCTCGGTCAGCCGCTTCTCCGGCCTGTTCTGGGGGGCCGGCCTTGATCGGCCTGGTTCTGGTTTCGGCTGCCTTCTACGTCTCCCGTCCGACGCGGACGCATATAGCGCTGCTGTCGCTGTTCGGCGCTTACTCGGGCGTCATTCTCTTCTTCATCTTCGCGTTTGCGAACCCCTATGCCAATCCGGGAAAACTGGAGCCGCGGCCTTTTGAGCATCTGATCCGGGGAGAGATCGGCAGGAGCCTGCCGGCAGGTTGAACGGTGCTAAGGCCTCTCATGAAGGGAATTGCCGGTAGCATTCCTCCGCCACCTGCCGCAGCATGTCGCGCGGCACTTCGCCAGTGACCGCATAGCCGAGTTCGCCATCGATCCAGTAGAAGGTCTCGACATCACCCACGGAGGCGAAGCGGAAGCTCGTCGTCCTGTTTTGCGAGTTGCGGCTGAGCAGTACCGTCAGGCGCTCGCCGGCCTGATCCTCGTACATGAACATGGCGCCGGGCTGACCGTCCACAGGCAGCAGCCGTCCGCCGACCAGCTTGAAGCCGAGTCTTTGAAGGTTCGGAACCTTGAGATCGTCAATGGCGAGCCTCTTGCCGAGCCAAGTGGCGAGATGCGCTTCCTCTTCGGCGAACACCTCCACCGGATGCCTGACCTCACCGGCATAGACGAGGAAGGCGCTCTGCGCCTCCTTCGGCAGGATTTCGGCGTAGGTGAGCTGGATTTCCGGCTGGCCGAGTAGGCGGGGAGCAAAATGGCCGCTCAGCACCCCGATCGCGAAGATCACGGCCGCAGCACCGGCAAGCCGCAGGCGCTTGGCGGATGGGGCTGTCTTTGAACCCGCGCCACGAGCGATCAGCCGCACGTCGTTTTCCATGCTTTTCGCATGCCCCGCGAAAGCGGCACGTATCCGGTCGTTCTGCGTCTTCCAGTCGGCGATCATCGCTGCGGCATCCGGATTGGCGGCAAGCCAGGTTTCGATGCGCGCGCGCTCCGCCTCGTCGAGAAGCCCGTCGACATAGGCATGCAGTTCCGCTTCGCTCACGCGTGCCTCTTCGTTCATCTTGGTCTCCGCAGATGAATGACATTTTCTTCCGCGAGTTGTTCGCGCAGCATCTGGCGTGCGCGCGACAGGCGCGACATCACCGTTCCGATCGGGATTTCCAGCATTTCGGCGACTTCCCGGTAGCCATATCCCTCGACCGCCACCAGCATCAGGACGGCGCGCGCATCGGCCGGCAGCGCCTCGAGAGCCAGCGAAAGGCGCTTCATCTCCAGCGGATCGCCGGGACCGCCCGCCGTCATCGCCTCGGCCTCCTCGATGCCGACGGAGGGATGCCGCCGCAGCGAGCGGCGCTGGTTGAGGTGGAGATTGGTCATGATCCTGTAGAGCCAGGACTTGAAATTGACGCCGCGCCATTGGGCGCGGCTTGAAAGCGCCTTCTCGACGCAATCCTGCAACAGGTCCTCGCCCTCGCTGTCGGAGCGCGTGAGGCTGCGAGAATAGCGCCTCAGCGACGGCAGGAGCGCGAGCATGTGCGCCTCGAAGGAAACCGGCGCGGAAGCGGCGGCCGCCCCGTGCGCCGGTTCGGCTTCGTCAGGGTTTCGCGACATCCCAGACACCGCCCACACCGTCGCCGGTGACATCGCCTTCCTTGGTATCCTTGACCCAGTAGTAGAGCGGCATGCCGTCCTTGGCCCATTGCTTCGACCCGTCCTTGCGGGTCACGAGCGAGTATGCGCCTTCTTCGGCCGCGTTGCTATCCGCCATCAGCGGCGGCCAGTTGGTGGCGCATTTGTCGTAGCAGTTGGACGTGCCCTTCTTGTCGTTGCGGTAGGTATAGAGCGTCATACCGTTTTCGCCGGCAAGCACTTCGCCCTTCTCGGACTTGACGGTTTTGACCGGCGGGGCGGCAAAGGCTGCCGTGGTGAGCGCGGCGAATGCGAAGGGCAGGAGAATGAGGGTTTTCATGGGGGTCTCCTCTCGGGTGTGAAGGCGGCTTTTTCCTGCCGCCCATGTCGAGACACCGAAGGGGAGGGTTTTATTCCGTAACGCCCCTCAATTTTGCAGGTTTATTTGCTGCCGCCCTGGAAGGATTTCTTCAACTCCGCCGAATTCGTCCGGCAGGCGTCGAGTGCGCTTCGGCTGAAGACGATGCCGTGGCCCGGCACGTCGAGCGGCGTTCCGATGCCGTCTCTGGTGATGATCGGGTTTTCGATAAGGCCAAGCTCAGTGAAGCTGCCGCCGACCACATCCTCCAGCATATAGCCGTTGGGCACGCCGCAGAGGAGCGGCAGCGAAATCTCCATCATGTAGTGAGGCGCGATGGGCTTGCCGAAGCTGCTGGCGAGATGCGCGACCTTGAGCCATTCGGTAATGCCGCCGACGAAAGCGACATCGGCCTGCACCACGTCCACGGCGCCGGCCCGCAGATAATTGAGGAACTGAAACTTGCTGTAGAGGCTTTCGCCGAGTGCGATCGGCGTCCTGGTAGAGCGCTTCAGATCCGCGTGGCCCTGGACATCGTGATAGAGAAGCGGCTCCTCGATCCATTCGAGATGGAACTTTTCCAGCCGGCCTGCCGCCTGGATCGCCTGCGCGGCGCTCCATTTCTGGTTCAGATCGACCATCAGGCGCACGTCGCTCGGGAGTATCTCGCGCAGCCTGGCCAGGCGCTCGATATCGGCTTCCAGGTCGGGCCTGCCGATCTTGATCTTGATGGCTTTGTAGCGCCGGGCGAGATAATCCCGGGCGCGGGCCAGCAGGTCCTCGACGCGGTCGCTTTCGGCGAGATTGATTTCGCTGATATAGGCGGGGATGCTTTCGCGTGCGGCGCCGAGAAGCTGATGCAGCGGCTGGCCCTTGTGCTTTCCGATAATGTCCCAGATGGCGATATCGATGGCGGCGATCGCCATGGAATTGACGCCGAGGCCGAGCCGCCGAGACTGGTTCGAAAGCTTCGTCCAGACCTGCTCGTAGGCGAGCGGATTCATGCCGATCGCAAGCGCCGAGAGATAGTCTTCTATGAGCGTGTGGATCGCGGTGCCACMGATATCGACGCTGTAGCTGAAACCGGTACCGGTAATGCCGGTATCCGTCCTGACCTCCACGACGACGAATTCCAGCGCCTGGACCTTGTTGGTCGCATCCTCCCAGGGCGAGGCGGGCGGCAACCTGTGAACGCTCGACGTTATGCTTTCGATTCTCATGTGCTCCTCCATTTGCCAATCCATTCCATACCGGCTTGCCGAGCACAACACGCGCGGGCAGCTGTTCGTCATGCCGTATGGGCCAGCTGTTTTGATCCTCTTTCGTTCTTTTCGGTTGCGCCCGCCGCCCGAATCCTGCCAAGTCGGCCAATGCAGTTCGCACCTCAACAGGATGAGGCTCTAAAGGCCGTTTCGCGATGGCTGAAGGATGGCCGCAGCCAGGTCTTCCGCCTGTTCGGCTATGCCGGCACCGGCAAGACGACGCTTGCCCGCTATTTCGCCGAGCATGTGGACGGTGATGTGCTGTTCGCGGCCTTCACGGGCAAGGCGGCGCAGGTGTTGCGCTCGCGCGGCGCCCGCAATGCCAAGACTATCCATTCGCTGATCTATCGCCCGCGCGGCGAGGAGGCTGTGGAGGACGAGGAGACGGGCAAGACCTCGATCTCGCCGATGTTTTCCATCAACCGCCAGAGCCCTGTCGCCAAGGCGGCTCTCATCATCATCGACGAATGCTCGATGGTGGACGAACAGCTCGGCCGCGACCTCATGAGCTTCGGCACGCCCATTCTCGTGCTCGGCGATCCCGGCCAGCTGCCACCGGTTACCGGCGGCGGCTTCTTCACCGAGCAGGAGCCGGATTACCTCTTGACCGAAATCCATCGCCAGGCCCGCGACAATCCGATCATCAAGCTCGCCATGGACGTGCGCGAGGGCAGGGAGCTGATGTATGGCGACTACGGCACGGCGCAGGTGATCTCCCGCAACGAGGTGACCCAGCCGCTTGTGATGGAAGCCGATCAGGTGCTGGTCGGCACCAACAGGACGCGCAAGCGCTATAATCAACGCCTGCGCGAGCTTAAGGGCTTTTCGGCGGAGTATCCGCAATCGGGCGACAAGCTGGTCTGCCTGCRCAACGACCCGGCCAAGGGCCTGCTGAACGGATCGCTCTGGCAGGTTATGAGTTCGTCGCGCGAGACCGTGAAGCCTGGCATAAACCTTATGGTCCGGCCCGAAGACGACGACATGGATCGGGGTGCGGCCAAGATCAAGCTCCTGAAAGCGGCATTCGAGGACCAGGAGACTGAAATTCCCTGGTCCACCAAGAAGCGTTATGACGATTTCGACTTCGGCTATGCGTTGACCGTGCACAAGGCGCAGGGTTCACAGTGGAACAATGTCGTGCTGTTCGACGAGAGTTTCGCCTTCCGCGATACGCGCGAGCGCTGGCTTTAYACCGGCATCACCCGCGCTGCCGAGACGCTGATCATCGTTCGCTGATCGCTTCCATCAAAACTTTGCATGGACGGATGGCAGAAAAGCCATTGGCCTCTACTATCTCGATGGCATAAGCAGATCGCATTCTATCAGATGGGATTTCGTCATGCCCGCCAAGCTCTCGGTCAATATCAACGCCATTGCCATGCTGCGCAACCGCCGCGATCTGCCATGGCCGAGTCTGGAACATCTCGGTCGTATCGCTCTGCAGGCCGGAGCAAGCGGGCTGACCGTCCATCCGCGCCCCGACCAGCGGCATATCCGCTTTTCCGACCTGCCGGTGATCCGCGCGCTGATCGACGACGAGTTTCCGGAAGCCGAGTTCAATATCGAAGGCTATCCGAGCGAGGATTTCCTGGCGCTTTGCGAAAGAACCGAGCCGGAACAGGTGACGTTGGTGCCGGACGATCCCGCCCAGGCGACCTCTGATCACGGCTTCGATTTCCGCGGAGAGGGCGAGTTCCTGAAGCCGATCGTCGCGCGATTGAAGAGTAGGGGCATTCGCGTATCGCTGTTTGCAGATGGGGACGGAGACGTCGAGGCCGTTAAGCTCGCCAAGGCGACCGGCGCTGACCGCATCGAACTCTATACCGGCCCCTATGGAGGCTGCTACGACAAGCCGGAACTCGCAGCGGAAATTCTTGAAAAGTTGGGGCGCACGGCCGATGCGGCGGTTGCGGAAGGACTTGCGGTTAACGCCGGTCACGATCTGACGGTCGAAAACCTGCCGGCGCTCGCGAAGCGCATTCCGGCGCTTGCCGAGGTCTCGATCGGCCACGGCCTGACGGCGGACGCGCTGGAATACGGGATGGCCGAAACGGTGCGCCGCTTCCGGCGCGCCTGCGGGCAGAAAGTCTAGTTTGCCAGCTCCTTTTCGCCGAGATCGAGAACCCAGGTCTGCCCGTTGCATTCCGGACCGAACATGGCGTGTTTCTCTTCCGAGACGAGCCGGAATCCGGCCTTCCGATAGATGTGGATTGCGGCCGTCAGGATGTCGTTGGTCCAGAGCGATAGCTGGCGATAGCCGGCAAGTCTTGCGAATTGGATGCACTCATCTACCAAGGCCCGGCCGAGGCCGAGGGCGCGCGCTTCGGGCGCGAGGTAGAGCAGCCTGAGTTTGGCGATGCCGTTGCCGCCATCGGCGGCCATGATCGAACCCACTCTCTGACCGTTCCGCTCAGCGATCCAGCAGCGTTCGCGTTCGGGATTGAAATTGGTCAGGAACTTTCCGGCCACCTCGGCCACCAGCCCTTCGAACTTTTCGTTCCAGCCGTATTCGGCCGCGTAGGCCTTGGCCTGAGCCTCGATGATCCAGCCGATATCGCCGGTCCGGTGAGGCCGGATGATTGCCGGACCCGCCGGCATTGACGGGTCGAGCGTGGCGCGGATCGTGTTCATCGCGCCGATCAGAGCCTGACGGCGGGTATCTTCGATGCCATCGAGGTCGGCCGCGATCTGCCGGCGCGAAAGCTCGCCCAGCATTTCGAACTCCGCCTGTCCCCTCTCGGTGACAACGAGGATTTGGCTGCGCCCATCGGCGGGGTCGGGTTCGCTGTCGATAAAGCCCGCCTCGCGGAACTTCTTCAGGAGGCGGCTAAGATAGGCCGGATCGAGACCGAGTTCGCGATTGAGTTCGGTCGCCGAAAGTCGCCTGCGGGCGCCGATCTCGTAGAGAATGCGCGCTTCGGTAAGCGTGTAATCGGTATCGAGATAGCCCTTCGCCAGCAGGCCGAGCTTGTTCGTATAGAAGCGGTTAAAGCCGCGAACGGCGTCCAGCATGGCGATATCGGTCATGGACAGAGTCTCCCTTTGGAGACTCTGTCCAATATTTATTTGACGTAGTCAAATAAATTATGCAGCAAGGAGCGCGGCTTTCTGTTCCGCGAAGTAGGCGCCGAGAGGCTGGGGCTTGGYGCCCGTGAGTTTCTCGAAATCGCCGGTCACCAGATCGAAATTGCCGGCCTGAATATTGGCATCCGTGGAGACCAGCATGTTGACGACGAAATCCGGCAGACCTGCACCCACAAGACCTTGCTCGAGCTGTTCGGCGCTCACATGCACGACTTCAAGCGGCGCGCCGGCGGTGGAGGAGATCGCGGCGGCGATTTCCTCGGCGGTATGCGCCTGCGGTCCGGTCAGCGTCAGCGTTTGGCTGCCGACGGGAGGGTTCGCGAGAGCGGCGGCTGCCGCGCGGGCGCAATCGTCGCGGGAGATGTTGGAGACCCGGCCCTTGCCGAACGCGGTATGCCACTTGCCGGCCTGAAGATTGTGCGGCATCGAATGCAGATAGTTGTCGTAATACCAGGCATTCCGCAGGATGGTGTAGGAAAGGCCGCTCGCCTTGATCGCTTCTTCCGTGCCGAGATGGTCGGGTGCGAAGGAGATGAGCGATTTGTCCGGATTCGGCATGGATGTGTAGACGACATGCTTCACGCCGGCCTTGGCCGCGGCCGAGACAGCATTCCTGTGCTGGGTCAGGCGCTTGCCGGGATTGGCGAGATCATCGGTGGAGATGATGAGCACGCGATCTGCGCCCTTGAAGGCGGCAACGAGGCCGGCTTCGTCGTCGAAATCGGCCTTGCGGGTTTCGATGCCCTTTTCGGCAAGGCCGGCAAGCTTTTGCGGATCACGGCTCGCCGCGATGATGTCGCCGGCGGGGATCCCGGATGTCTCCAGAAGGTGACGAATGACAGCCTGGCCGAGATTGCCGGCGGCACCGGTGACGAGCAGCTTGCTCATGAAATCTTCCTTTTCTGGCAGCCGCTCAGTGCAGCAGCATTGGTGAGTGTTGGTCTCAAAAAGAGACTAACACTAGAATAGGAATTGACCTGAGGCTGTAAAGAAGGCAGTTTCGGGGGAGATCGTTACCGAAAGGGAACCCATGGTTCTGAACAAGACCACCTCGCCGCTGAAAAGCGAGGAACTCGACATCAGCGCATGGGACATGGACAATTGCCCGGTGCGCGACGTGATCGACCGCATCTCCGGCAAATGGTCGACGCTGCTCTTGGAGGCGCTCGCCATCCGTCCCTATCGCTTCGGGGAGCTCCGCCGGCTGATCCCGGATATTTCGCAACGCATGCTGACCCAGACGCTGCGCGACCTGCAGCGGGACGGCTATATCGAGCGGGAAGTGTTTCCGACCAAGCCTCCGAGCGTGGAATATCGCATGACCGATCTCGGGCGCTCGCTATTCGAGCCGCTTTCCAAGGTCCTTCAGTGGGCGGTAGTCAATCATGCCGACGTCAAGGCGGCGCGGGAGCGGTTCGACGCGAGCGAACTCGCTTGAATACGAAATCCCTTAGGGAAGTGCGGGTGGGACAGAGACTATCGGGCATCCTGATTGCCGGAAGTTCGCATGTCGGCAAAACCACGCTCGCGCGACGTCTGGCCGAGACGCTCGGCTGGAACATGGAATCGACCGACCGCCTCGGAAGGCATCCCGGCCGTCCATGGCCGGGCATACCTCAGCCCGTCGCCGAATATTACGCGCGGCTTTCTCCGGAGACGATCTACTGGTTCCTGAAGGTGCATCATGAAAACGTGTGGCCCGGCATCAGGCGGATGATTGAGAGTGAGATCGACGCCGAAAGGCCACTTATTCTGGAGGGGTCGGCGCTTCGTCCGGAATTCATCGCGCCTCTTCTTTCCGATGCGGTCGCCGGGATCTACCTCCATGCCGATACGGATTTTCTACGGGAAAGAATGCGATCCGAGGCGGGATATCGGCAAGCTGACGAGCCCGCTCGCGCCATAATGGACAAGTTTATCGAGCGGTCCTTGCGGGACAATTCGGAAATGCGCGAGGCCGCAACGCAGCATGGGGTGGCCGTCGTGGATGTCTCCGATTCCCGGGCTGTCGCCGGTCTGTTCGACGATTTGGTGCGCCGGGCCTCATAGGGCTTTGCGACGGAAAAGGAGAGGGGCGGCCGGAAGCCGCCCCTTCGGTTTTTCGGATGTTTGATCAGGCCGCCAGCGAGGCCATGTCGATAACGAAGCGGTAGCGCACGGCGCTCTTCAGGACGCGCTCATAGGCTTCGTTGATCTCACCGATATTGATCGTCTCGATCTCGGAGACGATGTTGTGCTGACCGCAGAAATCCAGCATTTCCTGGGTTTCCTTGATCGAGCCGATCATCGAGCCGGAAAGGCTGCGGCGGCCAGGGATCAGCGAGAAGGCGTGCACCGGTACCGCATGTTCCGGCACGCCGACCAGCACCATGGAGCCGTTGACCTTCAGGAGCCCGAGATAGGCGTTCCAGTCGATCGCCACGCCCACCGTGCAGATGATGAGGTCGAAGGTGCCGGCGAGCTTGGTGAAGGTCTCTGCGTCGCTCGTGGCGTAATATTCCTTGGCGCCGAGCTTCAGCCCGTCTTCCTTCTTGGAGAGCGACTGGCTGAGAACGGTGACATCCGCGCCCATGGCGGCGCCGAGCTTGACGCCCATATGGCCGAGACCGCCCATGCCGACGATCGCGATCTTCTTGCCGGGGCCGGCATTCCAGTGGCGAAGCGGCGAATAGAGCGTGATGCCGGCGCAAAGCAGCGGAGCGGCCGCATCGAGCGGCAGGTTTTCCGGGATCGACAGGACATAGCCTTCCTTGACGACGATCGAGTCGGAATAGCCGCCATAGGTCGGCGTCTTTCCGTCGGCTTCATAGTCGTTGTAGGTCTGCACGAGACCGGGCATGTACTGTTCGTTATCGACATCGCGGGAAGCGCAGCCGACGCAGCTGTCGACGAAGCAGCCGACGCCAACCTTGTCGCCGACCTTGAACTTCGTGACCGAAGAACCGACGGCCGCGACCGTGCCAACGATTTCGTGGCCCGGAACCATCGGGTATTTCGACCCGCCCCATTCGTTTCGGGCCTGGTGAATATCGGAATGGCAGACGCCGCAATACTGGATCGAGATGACCACGTCGTCGGCATTCGGCTCGCGGCGCTCGAAAGTGAAGGGCGTCAGCGGCTTGGACGCGTCGGTGGCGGCATAGCCTCTAGCAATAGCCATGAGAAGCTCCAATCATCTGTTGATTTGAGGGAAAGGGACGAAGCGGACTATGCATCCGGGCGGTCGGCAGGTGTTAGATCGATCCTGCAAGCTTCTTGCACGATCCTGCAAAATTCATGGGGGCCTACAAAAAATGGTGGGCCTGCAAAAAAGACGGGAGAGTGTGTTTCCGGTGCGGATGGGCTATCCTAGATAAGGGCCACTCGCAGAAGGCCAAAAGGGATCGCTCATGACACTGCCCTTCAATCCCTATCAGGAAATCGCCTCCATCGCCGCACGCCATACGCCGGGCGAGGGAGAGTTCGCCACGGCCATCGACAATCTGTGCCTCAGCCGGCGCTCCACGCCGAGCGAGTCGTTCCACAGCAGTTATAAGCCCTGTGTGGCGATCGTGTTGCAGGGCGCCAAGAGCCTGCGTCTCGGCACGGAGACGATCAACTATGCCATGGGCGAATATCTTCTCACCTCGTTCGATCTGCCCGTCACCTGGCGGGTAACGGAAGCGACGCCGGAAGCCCCGCATTTCTGCTTCGCGCTCGCGATCGACAGCGAAAAGCTCACAGAGCTTCTCAATCGTGTCGAGCTTCCTCGGCAGCAGGTGAATGCGGAGAGCCAGCGCGGCATCACCGTCAATGCTGCTTCGCCGGAGATATTGGACGCGGCGGTACGTCTGTTGCGCCTGCTCGACCGCCCGGCGGAAATACCGGCCATGGCGCCGCTGATCCAGCAAGAAATCCTCTACCGCATTCTCACCGGCCCGCACGGCGCGCGGCTGCTCAACATCGCGGTCAGCGACAGCAACAGCAACCGGATCGCGCGTGCGATCGCCTGGCTACGCCAGAACTATGCCCGCCCGCTTCGCATCGAGGAACTGGCGGAGCGCGTCAACATGAGCGAATCCTCCTTCCACCATCACTTCAAGGCGGCGACGGCGATGACGCCGGTTCAATTCCAGAAGAAGCTGCGCCTGCATGAAGCGCGGCGCCYGATGCTGGTGGAAAAGATGGATGTCGGCACGGCCGGCCATCGGGTCGGCTACCAAAGCCCTTCCCAGTTCAGCCGCGAATATAGCCGGCTCTACGGGCTCTCGCCCTTGCGCGACGTGGAATCATCGGTCCGCGAACCGGTCACCGTCTAGACTTGTGGCGCTTCACACGTATCGTCTGATGGCGTTGTCCTGGGCATTTCGGGGAATGGTTCTCGAAGGCCCCGGCGGAGAACTGTCCGGAAAAATCTTCCCGGGCAGATGTCGCTGAGGGTGATTAATTCTCCAGTACGACGCTCGGCTGTCGCAAAGCCCTCTTGCAAATCAGCAAGGGAAGCCATTATTTTGGAACTGTTCTCAGGGCGGGGTGCAATTCCCCACCGGCGGTATCGGGAGTAATCCCGGAGCCCGCGAGCGCTTTCACGCAAGTGAAAGGTCAGCAGATCCGGTGAGATGCCGGAGCCGACGGTTAAAGTCCGGATGGAAGAGAACAACGCCGGGTGTCCCCTGTTCGGGGGATGAGTCCGGCTTGTTCGCCCAAGGGATAAATGGCGGCCCGCAAGGCCGTGGTTTTAACCGCTAACGCGGGTAACCCTTGAAAGGCACCGAAATGACAATCGCAAAAATCGAAGATGCTCTCGAAGTTCTGGCACGCGGCCAAATGATCGTCGTCGTGGATGACGAGGACCGGGAGAATGAGGGAGACATCATCGCGGCATCGGAAACGGTGACTGTTGAGACGGTCGCGTTCATGATGAACCATGCACGCGGCCTGATCTGCGTGGCGATGGAAGGCGAGCGGCTGGATGCGCTCGACATCCCGCTAATGGTTCCCCGTAATACGGAATCCCACAAGACCGCCTTCACCGTTTCGGTGGATTACATTCCGGGAACGACGACGGGCATTTCGGCGGCCGACCGGGCGGCAACGGTGAGGGCGTTGATGGACCCGAAGGCGCAGCCGGACGACTTCGCGCGGCCGGGCCATATCTTTCCCCTCCGGGCCCATCCCAATGGCGTGCTTTCGCGCCCCGGACATACGGAAGCGGCCGTGGATCTCTGCCGTCTGGCGGGCCTGAAGCCCTCCGGCGTCATCTGCGAAGTCGCCAAGGATGACGGCACCATGGCGCGCCTGCCGGACCTCGTCGAATTCGCGAAGCTCCATGGAATGCCGCTGGTAACGATCGCCGACCTGATTTCATACGTGAAGGATCTGCGTAACGTGGGCGATGCCTACGCCGCCTGACCTGGCTCGATTGGTCGAAAGCCCCAGCATATCGTGAAAACCCGATCAAAGCCGGCGCAGGTTTGCACCGGCTTTGATCGTTTGAAAGCCTCCGAAATCATCGGACCGCCTCACGTGACTTTTCATTCCGGCATGTCGGATATCCATGCTCCCACTCGTCTTTAAAAGGAGATGAACGGAGGCCTGTCCGATATGAAACTGTACTTCAGCCGTAATCCCAATCCGCGTCTCGCGGTGGCCGTTGCGCGTTATCTGGATGCGCAGGTCGAGTTTGAATATGCATCGCCGCGAGCGCCGGGGCAGGCCGAGCGTTATCGCTCGTTGAACCCGAATCTGCTGCTGCCCATTCTGCAAGGTCCTGGAAGAACGCTTTGGGAGGCTGACGCCATCGCCTGCYGTCTTTCCCGCGACATGCTCTCCAATTTCTGGCGCACCGACGATGATGAGCCGGAGATGATCCGATGGATCAGCTGGGGCATGCAGAATTTCGTGAAAGCTTGCGATATCGTGCATTTTGAACGCGGAACCAAGTTGCGGTATGGGATCGGTCCCCTGGATCCGCAGCAGGTCGAGAATGGATTACRGCAATTTCACCAAGCCGCTAAGATCCTTGAGGTGGAACTTTCAAGCCGGCTTTGGCTGGTAGGGAATACGCCTTCGTTTGCGGACTTTCGAATGGCTACGTTTCTGCCGTTCAATGACGCCGCGTTGCTACCGATCGATGAGTATCCCTCCATTCGCCGCTGGAACCGTCAGCTCGAAGACATCGACGCTTGGCGTGATCCTTTCCGTGGATTGGGTGCTCCGGAATTGCCGCCGCTGCCGGCTTAGCTTTTTTAAAGCTGCGGGACGTTCGAAGAACCAGTGGTCAACTTCTCCCAAACCGTCTTGACGCGAGCTTGCGTCTGCGCCATAAGCGCAATCCGAACCGTACCGTACGGTACTGGATAGGAGGCCCTACAGTGATTGCCGAAGCAGGCCGCGTGCCGGAATTTTCGCCCCGCCAGAATGTCGTTCTGGAGCAGGCGCTTCGGCTGCTCGTGGAAGGGGGCGAAAAGGCGCTCACGACCTCCGGCCTGGCGCGCGCTGCGCATTGCTCCAAGGAAAGCCTCTACAAGTGGTTCGGCGATCGCGAGGGTCTGCTGGCTGCGATGATCGCCCACCAGGCAAGCAAGGTGCGCACCTTCGAGCGCTCCGGCGAGCGGCTGAACGCCGTGCTGCTGCGCGAGCACCTGGAGCTTTTCGCGCGCGACCTGCTGGAGGTTTTGGCCGGCGACGTGTCGCTGGCGCTGAACCGGCTTGCGATCGGCCAATCCAACCGCGACGGTTCCAAACTCGGCAAGCTGCTGCTCGAGCACGGCCGCCGCCAGATCGATCGCCGCGCGATCGCGCTGCTCGATGCGGGCAAGCGGGCGGGGCTCTTGCGTTTCGACGATGCCGACGCCGCCTATCACACGCTTTACGGCCTGATCGTCTCCGACCTGCATGTGCGCATGCTGCTCGGCGAGCCGGGCCTCAAGGACAATGCGCGCCAGGCGCAGAAGGCGGTCGATGCCTTCCTGACGCTGCACGGCACGCAAAAGGGAACGGAGGAGGCGCCGCGTGCCTCCTCGGGACGATGAATATCACCAACAAGCGACACGCATAGGGAAGGAAAAAACGATGCGCGTTTATTACGATCGGGATGCCGATATCAACCTCATCAAGTCGAAGAACGTCGCCGTCATCGGTTACGGCTCGCAGGGCCGCGCGCATGCGCTGAACCTCAAGGATTCGGGCGCCAGGAACGTGGCGATCGCGCTAAAGGCCGGTTCGCCGACCGTCAAGAAGGCCGAGGCCGACGGCTTCAAGGTCATGACGGTTGCCGAAGCCGCCAAGTGGGCGGACCTGATGATGATGGCGACCCCGGACGAACTCCAGGCCGACATCTACAAGGTCGAAATCGCTCCGAACATCCGTGACGGCGCGGCGATCGCCTTCGCGCACGGCCTCAACGTGCATTTCGGCCTGATCGAGCCGAAGGCATCGGTCGATGTCGTCATGATCGCGCCGAAGGGCCCGGGCCACACGGTTCGCGGCGAATACCAGAAGGGCGGCGGCGTGCCGTGCCTGGTCGCCGTTCACCAGAACGCTTCCGGCAATGCGCTTGAGCTTGCTCTTTCCTACGCCTGCGGCGTCGGCGGCGGCCGTTCGGGCATCATCGAGACCAACTTCAAGGAAGAGTGCGAAACCGACCTCTTCGGCGAGCAGGTCGTTCTCTGCGGCGGTCTGGTCGAACTCATCCGCGCCGGCTTCGAGACGCTGGTGGAAGCCGGTTACGCGCCGGAAATGGCCTATTTCGAGTGCCTGCACGAAGTGAAGCTGATCGTCGACCTGATCTATGAAGGCGGCATCGCCAACATGAACTACTCGATCTCCAACACGGCCGAGTGGGGCGAATACGTCACCGGTCCGCGCATCATCACGGAAGAGACAAAGGCCGAGATGAAGCGCGTCCTCAAGGACATCCAGACCGGCAAGTTCACCTCCGAATGGATGCAGGAATACCGTTCCGGCGGCGCCCGCTTCAAGGGCATCCGCCGCAACAACGACGCCCATCAGATCGAGGAAGTCGGCACCAAGCTGCGCGCCATGATGCCCTGGATCGGCAAGAACAAGCTGGTCGACAAGACGGTCAACTAAGCTTTCGAAGCCGCATGCGGCTGACACTCAGGCGCCACGCACCAAGTCCGGTGCGTGGCGTTTCTCTTTTTAGCCTTGAGGCGGGATCACGCCCTTGGTGAGCAGGAAGCAGCCGTAGAACCGTGTTTCGCCGGTCGCTATCACGCAATAGGCCTTCTTCGCCGCTTCGTAGAAGGCGAAGCGCTCGATGCCGTACATCGGGGCGGACTGGCCTTCGGCAGCATCGATCTGCTCTTGCACTTCCGCCTGCACCGGTTCGATCCGGTCGGGAGYGCCCATGACCTCCATCCGGCCGACGGAGGRCTGCAGCGGGGTGTCGAGCGGCAGTACCGAAAGAACGGCCTGCATGGCGCGAGCGGCCGGGACGTTGTCGATCCTGAGCAGCTTGCCAAGGGCGGTCTGGCGCGCGACGGACTCCGCCGGGAAGTTCGTGTCCACCAGCGCCAGCGTATCTCCGTGCCCCATGGAGCGAAGCGCGTGCAATACGTCTGCGTTCAATGCCGGATCGATGTTCTTGAGCATGTATTCCTCCCGGATCGTGCCATCGTTTGCTCGAATTGAGTCGGCAGAAAACTGTCTTCAATTTCTCGCTCTGGCAAGCGAACGCATTGGCTGTTTTCGCAATTCCGAAGGCAAAAACGCTGCACACTTTTGCTGAAATTGCTCTGGTGGCATAGTGCAGCATACAGGCGAAAAAATCGCCGGCAGGCCAATAGGTCAGTATTGCTGACCTGTCGATCTTTCTGTAAAGAAAGGTCATACAAAATTGAAATAAGAGGAAACATCCGTGCTTGATTGGGAACATATCTTTGCGACGCGCTCCAGCCGCATGCGTGCGTCCGAAATCCGTGAGCTTCTGAAGCTGCTCGAGCGGCCCGACATCATCTCCTTCGCCGGCGGCATTCCCGACCCGGCGCTGTTTCCCGATCAGGAATTCAAGCAAGCCTATTCGGATATCTTTTCCGGCGCCCAGGTGAATGCCGCGCTTCAGTATTCCGTCAGCGAAGGTTACAAGCCGCTGCGCGAATGGCTGGTCGGCGAAATGGCGAAGATCGGCATTCCTTGCGCCGTCGAAAACGTCTTCATCACCTCCGGCTCGCAGCAGGCGCTCGACTATCTCGGCAAGCTCTTCCTGTCGCCGAAGGACACCGCTCTCGTCACCTGGCCGACCTATCTCGGCGCGCTGCAGGCCTTCAACGCCTATGAGCCGACCTATGA
This sequence comes from Rhizobium sp. LCM 4573, assembly GCF_001854865.1. Lineage (GTDB taxonomy): Bacteria > Pseudomonadota > Alphaproteobacteria > Rhizobiales > Rhizobiaceae > Neorhizobium. The sequence goes on from NZ_MDDW01000028.1 coordinate 432,851, forward strand.
CCAGCTTTCCTTCGGCAACCGCACGCCGGCGGCCTATCAGGAGGCTGCGGCCAAAGCGGGCGGTGCGGTGAAATTCGCTTATCTGTCGGCCGATTTCGCCAATCCGACCGGCGAGACGGTGGACCGGGCAGGGCGCGAAAAGCTGCTCGGCCTCGCCGACGAACTCGACATCGCCGTCATCGAAGATGCCGCCTACCAATCGCTGCGCTACGATGGGGACGCGGTCCCGCCGATCCTGGCGCTCGATATCGCCCGCAAGGGCGGCATCGAGAACACCCGAACCATCTATTGCGGCAGCTTCTCCAAGACGCTCGCTCCCGGCCTTCGCGTCGGCTTCGTGGTCGCCGCCATGCCGGTCATCCGCAAGCTGGTACTGATGAAGCAGGCTGCCGATCTGCATTCCTCGACGATCAACCAGATCGCCATCGAGCATGTCGCTTCCCGCGGTTTCGACGCGCAGGTTTCCAAGATCAAGGCGGCTTACAGCAAGCGCCGTGACGCCATGCTCGCGGCGCTCGCCAAGTACATGCCCAAGGGCACGAGCTGGACGAAGCCCGAAGGCGGCATGTTCATCTGGGTCACTGTCCCGGCAGGCCTTGACGGCGCCGAGCTTCTCGCCCGCTCGATCGAAACCGAGAAGGTCGCTTTCGTGCCGGGCCAGGCCTTCTTCGCCGATCGCTCGGGCGCGAATACCCTGCGGCTCTCCTTCTCCTGCGCGGACGAGGCGATGATCGAGGAAGGCATCCAGCGTCTCGGCCGCCTCATCGGCAACGCGCTTTCCGCGGCCGCCGCCTGATCAGGCTATCCGCCAAGTCGAAGCCCTGTCTCCACTCGGTGACGGGGCTTTTTTATTGCGGATAGTCTTTCTGTGGTGCTGATGGCATCTGTCACATACCTGTCAGATCGATCGTGTTTAAGCGGTTATCCATTCAGAAGGACTGCTCAGATGAAAAAGCTTCTCTCCGCCTTCACCGCGCTCGTCGCGCTCGGCCTTGTCGCCGGTGCAGCTAACGCCGCCGACCTCGTGCTCTATACCAGCCAGCCGAACGAGGATGCCCAGGCGACCGTCGATGGCTTCAAGGCCGCCAACCCGGATATCGACGTCGAATGGGTTCGCGACGGCACGCCGCAGATCATGGCGAAGCTGAATGCGGAGATCCAGGCCGGCAATCCGATGGCGGACGTTCTGCTGATCGCCGATACCGTCACGCTGGAGCGCATGAAGCAGGCTGGCCAGCTTCTCGCCTACATGTCGCCGGAAGCCGCCAATTTCGACGCGGCGCTCTACGATGCGGATGGCTATTATTACTCCACCAAGCTCATCACCACCGGCATCATGTACAACACCCAGGCCGGCATGAAGCCGACGAGCTGGGCCGATCTCGCCAAGCCGGAAGCCAAGGGCCTGGTTGCCATGCCGAGCCCGCTCGCCTCTGGCGCCGCGCTCATCCACGCCCAGACGCTTGCCGGGGTCGACGGCCTCGGCTGGGACTATTACAAGCAGCTCAAGGATAACGGCGCTGTCGCCGCCGGCGGCAATGGCGGCGTGTTGAAGGCGGTCGCATCGGGCGAGAAGGCCTATGGCGTGGTCGTCGACTACCTGCCGATCCGCGAGAAGGCGAAGGGCGCGCCGGTGGAATTCGTCTTCCCGACGGAGGGGGTCTCGGCCGTCACCGAGCCCGCCGCGATCCTTTCCTCCACCAAGCATGCCGATGCCGCCAAGAAGTTCATCGACTATCTGCTGTCGGAAAACGGCCAGAAGATCGCCGCCAAGCTCGGCTACATCCCGGCGCGCAACGGCATCGACCTGCCGGCCGGCTATCCCGCCCGCGAAAAGATCAAGGTGCTGCCGATCAATGCGGCCGAAGCTCTCAAGGCTTCCGAGGAGGATGTGAAGACCTTTTCGGATATCTTCGGCATCAAGGGCTGATATAGAGAGCGCATGACGCGATCCGGAAATCCGAGAAACAGCCAGCCGCGCTGGCTGTTTCCTTTTGTCGTCACCGTCGTCTTCTTCCTGAGCGTGCTGCCGCTCGGCAGGCTGGCGGCGACCGGGCTTGCTTCGGCCTTTGAAGGCGGGGCTGCGAAGCTGCTATCCGATCCGGCGCTCTGGCGGTCGGTCTACGATACGCTCGCCACGTCCTTTCTCGGGATGATCGCCGCGGTGATCCTGGGCGGCGGTTTCGCGCTCTTGCTGACGCTCTTCGACATTCGCGCCAAGGCGCTGCTCGGCTTCCTCTTCATGCTGCCGATGATGATCCCGCCGCAGGTGACGGCGCTCTCCTGGATCGGCATGACGGGGCCTTCGAGCGCGCTTCTGAAAGCGCTGGGTTTGGCGCCGCCGCTTGGAAGCCCGCAGCCGCTCTATTCGATCGGCGGCATTGCGCTGCTCTTTGGTGTGCAGCATGCACCGCTCGTCTATCTCTCGCTGAGGGCAGGGCTGTTGGCTCTGCCGCGCGATGCGGTGGAGGCGGCACGGCTCTCCGGCGCATCCTCGCGCCGGGTGCTCACCGATATCATTCTGCCGCTGTCGCTGCCGGGGCTTGTGGCCGGCGCGGCGATCGCCTTCGTCTCGGGCGTCGGCAATTTCGGCATTCCGGCGATCCTCGGCATCCCGGCTTCGATCTATACGCTGCCGGTGCTGATCTATTCGAAATTCGCAAGCTTCGGCCCCGGCACTTTCGGCGACGTCTCGCTCATCTCGGCCCTGATCGCGATCATTTCGATCATCGGCCTTTCCGTGGAAAGCCGCGTTCTCAAGGGGAGGGATTATCGCGTCATCGGCCTTTCCGGGCAGGTTGCGGTTTTCCGGCTGGGCGGCTGGCGGGTGTTCGCCGAAGCGCTGCTCTGGCTCGTCATCCTGTTGATCCTGGTGATGCCGCTGACGGCGCTCGTCGCCAGTTCGCTTGCGCCAGCCTATGGCGTGCCGCTGAGCGCCAAGACCGCGACCATCCATGCTTACGAGGAAATCCTCTTCCGCCAGGCGGTGACGCGCACCGCCTTCGCAAATTCCATTTTCCTTTCGGTTACCACGGCCTTCGGCCTCCTGGCGGTGACGGTGCTGACCGGCTATTTCCTCGTGCGGACGAAGAGCAGGCTTGCAGGCCTCATCACCGCGCTGGCGGAAATTCCCTATGCGCTTCCGGGCATCGTGCTGGCAGTCGCCTTCATCCTGCTCTTTGCCGCACCGCTCCCGATCCTCCGCATCTCGATCTACGGCACGATCTGGATCATCCTGATCGCCTATTTCTCGAGTTTCTTCGCCGTCAGCCTGAAGTCGGTGGTCAGCGCCTTTCGCCAGCTCGATCCCTCGCTGGAAGAGGCCGCACGGCTTTCCGGCGCCGGCTTTGGACGAAGGCTTGCGGATATCCTCGTGCCGCTGGTGGCGCCCGCCGCCGGCGCTTCGGTGATCCTCGTCTTCCTGATCGCCTGCAACGAACTGACTGTATCCGCGCTGCTCTGGTCGGCGGGCACCCAGACGCTCGGAGTGGCGATCTACAATCTCGATGACAGCGGCAGTTTCAATCTCGCCTCCGCTCTGTCCGTCCTCGTGGTGGTCATGGTCATTGCCATGATGATCGCGCTGGAACTGATGGCGAAACGACTGCCGAAGGGAGTGGTGCCTTGGCGAAGCTGATCCTCAATCGTGTCTCCAAGGCCTTCGGTTTGGGAAAGCCCGCCGTGAACGACCTGTCGCTGACCGTGCGCGAAGGCGGGTTTCTGGCGCTGCTCGGTCCGTCTGGCTGCGGCAAGACGACGGTGCTGCGGATGATCGCCGGTTTCGAGCAGCCGACCGATGGCTCCATACTGCTCGGCGAGCGGGTGCTCGCGGATGCCGGAGCGATGGTTCCGCCGGAGAGCCGCAACATGGCGATGGTCTTCCAGTCCTATGCGCTCTGGCCGCATATGAGCGTCGCCGACAATGTAGGCTATCCCCTCAAGGTGCGCGGCATTTCCGGTGAGACGCGGCGCAGGAAGATCGGCGAGGCGCTTGCCGCCGTTCGCCTGGAAAGCTTCGGGGACCGCCGGCCGGCCGACCTTTCCGGTGGCCAGCGGCAGCGCGTGGCGCTGGCGCGCTGCCTGGTGACCGAACCGGATGTCGTGCTTCTGGACGAGCCGCTCGCCAATCTCGACCGGCATCTGCGCCAGGAGATGGAGGAGACCTTCCGGGAATTCCACGCCCGCTCGGGTGCGACGATGATCTACGTTACCCATGACCAGGGCGAGGCGATGGCGCTTGCCACCGATGTCGCCGTCATGTCGGAAGGACGGCTGCTGCAGGTCGCTTCGCCGGAGGAGATTTACGCGCGGCCGGAAGGCCGCCTTGTCGGCGGGCTCGTGGGGCAGGGTGCCATCCTATCGCTGCCATCACCAGTCGGGGACAATCGGTTGCTCGATTGGCACGCGCTCCAGCCGCTTCTTGCGAGCATCGATCCGGCTGCGCCGAGAATCGATATCCTCGTGAGGCCGCAGGATATCGCCTTCGCGGGCGGGGGGATCGAGGCACGTGTCGTCTCTGTGCTGTTCGAAGGAGAGCGCTACGCCTTGCGGCTCGTTCTGCCGGATGGGCAGATGCTCCGGGCGTTCAGCCGCGATCCGGTAAAGGCCGGCGATGTCCTGCCGATCGTCATCCGCTCCGCCTGGAGATTGTAGCCAGCTTCGGCCCGCGTGGTTATGGTGCCGTCGAAAACAGGAGGATTCCGCTTCATGTCGCTGCGCCTCGGCACCTTCAATATCGAAAACCTCATGACCCGTTTCGATTTCTCTGGCTGGCGAAACCAGCTCCGGCAGGATCGGGTGCTGAGGCTTTACGACGTGCAGGACAAGGTCGTCTACCAGCAGCTTGAACAGGCGCGGCTGGTTGCCGAAACCGACGATACCCGCCAGCTTTCGGCGCTCGCCATCGCCGAGGCCGATGCCGATATCCTCTGCCTGCAGGAAGTGGACAACATGCCTGCCCTGCAGGCCTTCGAATACGGTTATCTCTACCGCATGATAGGCAACGGCTATCGCCAGAAATACCTCGTGGAAGGCAATGATTCGCGCGGCATAGATGTGGCGGTGCTGATGCGGGAGGAAACGCGGACGGGCGAGAGGATCGAGGTGGTGGACGTGCGAAGCCACGCCATGCTCACCTATCATGACCTCGGTCTCTTCAATGACGAACTGGCRCTGACCAACGACCCCTACGACAAGATCTTCAAGCGCGACTGCCTGGAACTGGAGCTCAAGATCGGCGGCAAGCCTTTCTCGCTTTATGTCGTACACTTCAAATCCATGGGCAATGCCCGCGAGGGAACCGATGGCCGCACCGGAACCATGGCGATCCGCGCCGCGGAGGCGAAGGCGGTCCGCCACATTATCGAGCGCCAGTTCGGCAAGGGGCGCACGGCGGATAAGAACTTTGCCATCTGCGGCGACATGAACGATTACCAGGAAAAGGTGCAGGTGATCGGCACGCGCAGGCTCGGCTACCGCTTCGAGCCGGTGCGGGAGGAGACGAGCGCGCTCGACGTCTTCAGCCATGATGGGTTTGCCGAAAACCCGATGGAGCGCCGCGACGTCATGGACCGATGGACGCTCTATCATGCTCGCGGGCCGGAGGAGCAGCACCTTTGCCAGCTCGATTACATCTGGCTCTCGCCCGCGCTTGCGCGCCGCAACGCGGAGCGCGTCCCGGAAATCATCCGCGGCGGCCAGCCCTACCGCACGGTCTTCCCGCCGGGCCAGGAGGTGGAACATTTCCCCCGCATCGGCTGGGATCGCCCCAAGGCCTCCGATCATTGCCCCGTCGTCATGGAACTGGACCTCGAATGAAAATCGAATTTTCAGAGGATTTCGCCGGCTGGCCGCTGGAAGAGACTATCTTTCCGGTGAGACAGGCGGAGTTGCGAGTACTGCCGGGCGATCACCCGCTTTATCTTCGCGAGCAAGTGGCGATAGCCCGAAACTGGGAGAAGGAAATCGCGGCAAATCCCGCGCTCTTCGACGGGCGCATGGTTCTTCACCGGAAGGTTTCGCTGACCTCCGAAGGATTACGCAGCGAGGGCCACGTCGTTCCCTATTCCGCTTTCCTATGGTGGCGCAAACAGGCGGGCCGGGAAGGCGGCATCCATGTTTTCGGCTATCCCGTTCTCGAAAGCTCGGACGGTGCGCTGATCGCCGCCCGCATGGGAGAGCATACCGCCAATCCGGGGCTTGTCTATTTCGCGTGCGGCTCCATGGAGCCGGAAGACATCGTGGACGGCTATTGCGATGTCGAGGGCAATATGCGGCGGGAGGTGCTGGAGGAGACGGGCCTCGATCTAAGGGATGCCATGACGACGGAGGGATATCACGTCTCCCGATATCGCCGCGCGATCACCCTGTTCAGGCTGTTCCGCTTCGATCTGACGGCGGACGAGATGGTCTCCCGGATAGAGCACCATATCCGCGTGGCGGAAGAGGAGGAAATTGCCGCGGCAGTTGTTATCCGCTCCGCCGATCGCTCTGCCAATCCCTATCACGTCGCCATGCTGCCGGTGCTCGACTGGTATTTCGGTGGGGGCAGCCGATCATGACGCCTTGCACTGGCCGATGTGCTCGGGCAGTTTGGCGCCAAGGGTAAATGAGGAGGTTTGTTTGGCGCGGCGTTACGGCATTTACGACGTCTTCACGGACAAGAGGCTTTCGGGCAATCCGCTTGCCGTGGTTTTCGACGGGGACGGTCTGGATGACCAGACCATGCAGGCGCTTGCCAAGGAAATGAACCTTTCCGAGACGGTATTCGTCCAGAAGGCGGAAAATCCGGCCTATGCGGCAAAACTGCGTATTTTCACGCCTGCCCGCGAGCTTCCCTTCGCAGGCCACCCGACAGTCGGCACGGCGGTCGCCCTTGCCGGGCGCAACCATGTGGCGGCGGCCGGCAATGTGGATATCGTCTGCGTGCTGGAGGAAAATGTCGGACCGGTGCGCTGCGCCGTGCGGCTCAGGGAAGGGGAGGCCGGCTTTGCCGAGTTCGATCTTCCGAAGAAGCCGGTGCGCATCAACCTGCCGCTCGACCGGCAAGGCATTGCCGATGCGCTCAGCGTAAAGCTCGCCGATATCGGTTTCGAGAATCACGTCGCCTCCATCTGGAGCGCCGGCGTGCCCTTCCTCATGGTGCCGCTGCACAATCTTGCCGCCGTGCAGGAAATGGAGTTCGACACGATGCTGTGGGAAAAGGCCGCTCCCTTCGTGGAAGGCGGGCTCGCTTCAGCCTACGTCTATTGCCGCGGCGGCGTGCATCATCAGGCTAAATTCCATGCCCGCATGTTCTCGCCCGATATGGGGATCGCCGAAGACCCCGCAACGGGTGCGGCAGTCGCGGCACTTTCAGGCGCGATCCAGCATTTCGACGCGCTTCCGGAAGGGCATCATCCGGTTCTGGTGGAACAGGGGGTGGAGATGGGCCGGCCCTCTTACATTCACCTGCATATCGATGTGAAGGACGGCGAGATCGCCAGAGCCAGGATCGGCGGCCAGGCGGTGCCATTGGCTGAAGGCACGCTCCATATCTGACCTCATGTGAGACCCGAACTGGAACATGGACGCTGTAAAGCCGCCGGCTTCCAAGCGAAAGCCAGCGGCGGAAATTGAGTGGTTTGYGGCAACCTTACGGCTGCGTATTGCCGCCTGTCGACGGAGTAGCCGGAGCCGGGCTGCCCGCGGGCGGTGTGCCCGGGGTAGAGGGCGCCGGTGATGGTGTCGCAGGCTCACTGGTAGCCGGCGGCGGTGTCGTGGACGACGTGGTTGCCGGGTCCGTGGGCGAGTTGCCCATCTGCGACCATATGAAGGCACCGACCAGGATGACCGCGATCACGGCAATCCAAGCACCCCACATGGAACGACGCGGAGATTCCGGAGTCGTCCGGAGATCTGGCTTGTTGTCATACGGGTCCATAGTCATGTTCACTTCCTCCTTGTCCTCCCACACAATGCTCATTCCGGGAATTTGTTCCACGACGTAAGGATGCCGGAAGGCGGTCGCCGTTCGGATAGGCTCCTGCCGGAGATCGAATGGCTGTCTAACAGGCGGCGGCCGCGTTTGTTCGCGTAGAAGTGTTGGAAAGGAAACGGGCGAGAGAGCGGATCAAGGCCCTCGGGCCGAGACTCAGGACCCGCTGATTAAGAGTCAGCTGCCAGATGGGGACGGATGAAGAGGCGTCAGTCGTATCCCGCAAGAAACGCGGCCGTTTCACTCAGGTTCTTCGCTATCGGCTCTTTTTTGGCAAAGTTCCTGATACACGTCGATCCAGAAGGCTGCCTGATCGAGCGATCCGGTCCGCTCAGCGATCAATGCGCGCGTAAGCGTTTCCGACCCCGCCAGGTCGCCGTAGATGCTGAGAGCGGCGAGAGCCTGATGCACCGTCATGGAACGGGCGACTCCGGTCGTCTCACTGGGTAATTTGCCATCATTACGCATATGGCCTGCTAACACGGCGTCTTCGCATTGTCACATCGTACGCATGTACGAGGACCCTTGCTTGCTCACAATGCAACCGTTACGTTCCGACCATAGAATTGGGGCGCAGGCGATGACGGTAGATGATAGCGAGACCCTCATATACGAAAGGGCGTTTGGGGCAATAAAATCCGCAGCCGATGTCGGGGCGGCGATCGCGGCGCTTCGGGACTGCTATGAGGACGTCGCGCATGTGACCTATCATCATGCACAGACGATTACGCGCGGAACGGCAGTCGACGCGCCCTTCGTCCGCACAACCTATCCGGATAGCTGGGTCGCGCGTTATCTCCTCAAGGGATATGTCTCGATCGATCCGATCGTGCGGGAAGGGCTTCTGCGGCAGCTGCCGTTTGACTGGACCGAGGTTGACGTCGGGCCGGAGTGCTTCGAACTCTTCGCCGATTTTCAGAAGAGCGGCCTCAGCCCGAACGGCTATTCAATCCCGGTGATCGACAAGGTATCCAGGCGTGCCCTGGTATCGTTCAATGCGCATCCGCATGTGACGGACTGGACGGGCTACGTGCAACGCCACCAGCAGGACTGGGCGGAGCTGGCGCACACGCTCCACCGCAAGGCGGTGGTGGAGCTATACGGTGACAAGGATCCCCTCCCGCAGATCAGCCCCCGGGAACTGGAAACGCTTTACTGGATCGGCCAGGGCAAGGAATCCAAGGACATCGCGATCATCCTGGCGATCTCGGAGCACACGGTCCGCACCTACATGCGATCCGTTCGTTTCAAGCTGGATTGCGCCAATCTTTCACAGGCCGTGGCGAAGGCGATGTCCTTGCGGCTGATCAAGGGGTGAGCCTCGTACATATGTACGAGCGCCTATGTGTTAGCGCCTCCGTGCGAATTTCCGATCGTTAAGATTCGAACAATGCTCCCCCTCGCAACAAACAGCGATGGAGAGCAAAATGTTTGTGACGATTCAGGCACATGAATACGCTAAATACGCTGGCATCCTCGATCAGGTATTCTGCCTTCGCAAACGGGTCTTCATCGATGCGCTGGAGTGGAACATCCCCGCATCCGGCGATCAGGAGCGGGATTTTTATGATGAACTCAATCCTGTCTATCTCGTCTGGTGCAGTGACGATCTGAGCCGGCTTTACGGCTGCATGCGGCTGATGCCGACGACCGGGCCCACGCTGCTCTACGATACGTTCCGTGCGACATTTCCGGTCTCGGTGAACCTGGCCGCTCCCGGCATTTGGGAGGGGACGCGGATGTGTATCGACGAGCTGGCGATCGCCGCGGACTATCCCGATGTCGATGCGGGGCGCGCGTTCAGCCTGCTGCTGCTGGCGCTTTGCGAATGCGCGCTCGCACATGGCATACATACGATGGTTTCCAATTACGAGCCGCACCTCAAGCGGGTCTATCGGCGCGCCGGGGTAGAGGTGGACGAATTGGGGCGCTCGGACGGCTATGGCCGGCATCCGGTATGCTGCGGCGCCTTCGAGGTCTCTCACGGCGTTCTTGCGGCCATGCGCGAAGCGTTGAACGTCGACATGCCGCTGTATCGCCGCTCGGTGCCGGATAAGTCACTGTCGTTGCTTTTGGYGGACGCCGCGTAACGCGAGCTGGGAAATGAGTCGGGATTTTAGTGTTATGAGCATAAGCAATGATAACGATATCGGCGCCAGCATCGCGTTGGATGTTCAATCCGTTCTGAAAAAATCACGTGCAGCGCGCTATGATATGGTGACTTATTTCTGCGGGTTGATCCTGCAGGAGCTGACGCTCATCAAGATTGAACGCCTCGAAAAGAAAGAGGATGGAGCCGCGTAGATTTCACTTTGCGGCTGCTTTGACGATCTCCGGCAGCCTTCTCAGGCAGGAGGCTGTTCAGGCCAGCACCGGATCGGCCGCACCCAAAGGGGCGAGGGTGCCGCTTCCAATCTGTTGGAAGCGCGCTTGTAAAGCTGGCGATAACCTATTGAAATGATGGTGGGTGATGTAGGGCTCGAACCTACGACCCGCTGATTAAGAGTCAGCTGCTCTACCAACTGAGCTAATCACCCAAGATCCATCGTCGGCGGCTTAGGTCGCGCCGGCGGTGTGAGGGGGCGTATAAAGTGGAACGATCGGCTTGTCTAGCGCCATTGCGAAAATTTCGTGAAATTTTCGGGAGGCTTCATTCAGCGCCCACAATCCTCGTCCGCCGCGCCTCCAGGGTGCGGAAGACGAGGGCGAGCVCAAAGCCGATGACGGCAGTGCAGGCGACGAAGAAGGGGGCTGCCGCCCATCCATGGGCGGCCACGATAGAGCCGACCAGGAGCGGCCCGGCGCATTGCCCGATATTGGAACCCTGCATCACGAAGCCGCTCATGGTCCCCACGAGATCCGGGCGCGGCGAGTAGACCGGAAGCGCCCCCATCAAGGTCGCGGGAAGGAGTCCGCCCGAGACGGCATAAACGACGGCGGCGCCATATCGCAGGCTCAAAGGCAGCCCACCGCTGAAGACGGCGAAGGCCATCAGCGTGAGAATTACGCAAGGGCCGGCGATCAGCAGCCAGCGGGCAATGCCTAGCCTGGCGAGAAAACCGCCGAGCACATTGCCGCCCGCATTGGCGAGAACGGCAAGCGCCGTCATCACCGAGGCGAGTGTCAGCGCCAGCCCCATATCCTCGATCAGCATGGTCGGCAGGAAGCCGAAGACGGACATGAAGCTCGAACTGTAGGTGGCGAAGATGCCGGCCAGCAGCCAGGAGGCCGGTTGGCCCGCGGTGAGGCGCAAGCCCGCTGCCAGCGAAGCGGACGAGGTTGTGGGCGTTGCGCGCATCGACGAACCGGTTGCCATGAGCGCCGCCAGCGGTACGAGGCAGGCAAGCGTGGCGGCAATCCACGAGCCGCGCCAGCCGAAGGCGGGAAGGATGAGCGGCGAAGCGAGCATCATGACGGCGACGCCCATCGGCAGCCACACGCCCCATATCGCGAAGGCGACGGCCCGGTCCGAAGGCGCCGTGATCGAGGCGATCAGGCCGGGTGCCGCCACCACCGTCATGATGAGCCCGACGCTTTCGACGGCACGGCTTGCGAAGATCACGGCCTCGGAGGAGGTGAGGGCGCCGGCAAGGCTGCCCGCCGCCAGAAGGAGGAGACCGAGAATCATCGAGCGGCGATGGTTGAGCTGGTCCGTGAGGCGGCCGATAAGGAGCCCGCAGACGGCGCCGATGGCGCTCACCAGGCCCATCAGCCAACCGGCCGCGGCCAGATCCATGCCGAGCTCCGCGCGCAGCAAGGGAAGCGCCGGCGGCACCTTACCGATATGCAAGGCTGCCGCGATACCGGAAAGAACGGCGATCGCCACCTGTCCCCAGCGTGTCATGACGGCATGCCCTCCCAAGCCTTGCTCCTCAGCCGAGGCATATCACCGGAAGGTGAGTCGCGGCATAAGTTCGTAAGTCCCGGCCATAAATTCTCCGGCGGCTTTGGGCGGTCATGCGGACGACTTATTTGCCTGTTTTCAACGGCGACGCTATTTGATGACTGCCGCTTTCGACTCGCAATCCGGGAAAATCATCCGTGCCCATTCCAGAAAAAGACTATGCCGCCTTCCTGTTCGACATGGACGGCACGATCCTCAATTCGCTTGCCGCGGCCGAACGCGTCTGGGGCCGATGGGCGGCGGCGAACGGTCTGGACGTGGAAAAATTTCTGCCGACCATGCATGGCAAACGCGGGATCGACACCATAACGGCACTCAACTTGCCGGGGATCGATCCGCAGGCGGAAGCGGACGTCATCCTTCGCGGAGAGATCGAGGACGTCGAGGGCGTCGTGCCGATCCCCGGCGCCGTCGAATTCCTGGCTGCCCTGCCGCCGGAAAAATGGGCGATCGTCACCTCTTCGCCGATCGAGCTCGCCAGGAAGCGGCTCGCGGCAGCCGGTATTCCGGAGCCGCGTTTCATGGTGACGGCCGAGGATGTGACGGCCGGCAAGCCCAATCCGCAATGCTACATCCTGGGCGCCGAGCGCCTGGGCATCGACCCGGCGCAGGCACTGGTCTTCGAAGATGTGCTGGCGGGTGTAGAGGCCGGCGAGGCCGCCGGCGCCGATGTTATGGTCATCACGGCGACGCACGCCCACCCGTTCGAAACCGCTCACCCGAAGCTCATGGACTATCGGGCGGTGGTGCCGCACATTTCCGAAAACGGCCGGCTTTCCGTGAGGCCCAAGACCTGAGAGCGGCTCATGTGGCCTGCCGCGCGCTGCGCATGATGCCGACGGTTGCAAGCCACAGCACCACGCCGAGTGCAAGCAGGCAGGCGGCGATCAGATATTGGAACGGATCGCGCCCCGTCCAGGGACCGGCCAGGAAGGCGCAGGAAATGGCGCCCAGCACCGGCAGTATGGTCGGCGTGCGGAAGTGTTGATGTTCGACCTTGTCCTTGCGAAGGACGAGCACCGCTACGTTCACCACCGTGAAGACGCAGAGCAGCAGCAGCGCCGTCGTGCCGCCGAGCGCGGGAACGCTGCCCGCGAAGGTGATCAGCGCGAAGGCGAGCGCGGTGGTGAAGAGGATCGCCACGAAGGGCGTGCGGCGGGTCGGATGGACCTTGCCGAGGGAGGCGGGCAATACCGCTTCGCGGCTCATGCCGTAGATCAGCCGGCTCGCCATCATCATGTTGATGAGCGCCGAGTTCGCGACCGCGAACATGGTGATGATGCCAAAAATGCCGAGCGGGAAGGCGGGTGCCCCGGCCTGGACGACTTTCAGCAGCGGTGTGTCGCCTTCACCGAGCTCAGCTGCGGGAACGAGTGCAATGGCGGAGATCGATACCAGCACGTAGATCAGGCCGGTGATGACGAGGCCTGTGAGCAGGACCTTCGGGAACATGCGGCTCGGCTCCTTGCATTCCTCCGCCATGTTGACGGAATCCTCGAAGCCCACCATGGCGAAGAAGGCGAGCGTCGTCGCCCCGATCACCGACCAGAAGACGCCGCGGTCGCCGGCGGGCTGAAAATCCCAGGCCCGCGAAATATCGCCCTGGCCAGCCGAAATGGCCCACAGGCCGATGGCGATGATGATCAGGAGGCCGGTAAGCTCGACGACCGTGAGCAGCACATTGGTCATGACGCTTTCAGTCACGCCCCGGAAATTGATGATCCCCACCAGCGCTATGAAGCAGAGCGCGATGAAGGTGACCCCGTAGGCGCCGAAATCGAAGCCGAAGGCGGAAGAGAAGTTTGCGGCAAACGCGCGGGATGCGGTTGACGCCGACGTGATGCCGGATGACATGACCGCAAAAGCGACCAGAAAGGTCAGGAAATGGATGCCGAACGCCTTGTGGGTGTAAAGGGCGGCGCCGGCGGCACGGGGATATTTCGTCACCAGCTCCAGGTAGCTGAAGGCGGTGAGCAGGGCCACGACGAAGGCGACCACGAAAGGCAGCCAGACCACGCCGCCCACCTGCGCCGCCACCTGGCCGGTTAGCGCGTAGATGCCCGTGCCGAGGATATCTCCGACGATGAACAGGAGGAGCAGGCCCGGTCCCATGACCCGCTTCAATTCGGTGCGTTCTTCCCCCACTTTCGCCGTGTGCTTCATGCCATCCTCCCGAAATGCGGTGTGCAAAGGCTTCAAGGAAAGAACTAGCGCTGCCGGACGGGAAGAAAAGTGCGAGCGAAAAACCTTGCACTTAATGCAATATTGCAATAAGTATAGCTACGCAGGTTGGGAGAAATCGCGACGGTGGGCCGAATTCCTGCCTTGGAATCGCCACGTCCCCGGAGCGATGTTCGCCCGCCACTTGGATTCGTATTCATTCGCCGGGGACACAGCGATGACGGCCGATCTCGCACTATCCGATTTCCTGCATTTCTTCCGGTCCTGGGTCAGCCATCCGCTTCGGGTGGCGGCGGTGACGCCGTCGGGCAATCCACTTGCCCGCCTGATGACGCAGGAGATCGCTCCGATCGACGGACCGATCATCGAGCTTGGTCCGGGAACAGGCGTTTTCACGCGCGCGCTTCTTTCGCGCGGCGTCAGCGAAGCCGATTTGACTCTGGTGGAATTCGGCCCGGAATTCATCGAAGGCCTGCGCTCGCGCTTTCCCCAGGCGCATGTCCTGCAGATGGATGCGGCGCGGCTCGGCAAGGCAGGCGTCTTCGAGGGGCAGCCGGTCGGCGCGGTGGTCAGCGGCCTGCCGCTCCTGTCCATGTCGCCGCGCAAGGTCACGGCCATTCTCGCGGGCTCCTTCGCCTATATGCGTCCGGGCGGCTCCTTTTACCAGTTCACCTATGGCCCGCGTTGCCCCGTGCCGCGGCCGATCCTCGATCGCCTGGGGCTGAAGGCCACCCATATCGGCGGCACGATGCGCAATCTTCCGCCCGCGGCGGTCTATCGGATTTCCCGGCGCAAGCCTCTCGAACTCTCGCGGAACGGTTCCAAACCGGATGGCTGAGAAGAAACCGAAGGAAGCGGCGGAGGGCCGGCGTGAGCGCAAGCGCCGCCAGACGCGGGATCGCATCCAGCAGGCGGCGATGACGCTCTTTCTCGAAAGGGGGTTCGAGGAAACGACGGTCGAGGACATTGCGGAAGCCGCCGATGTCTCCAAGCGCAGCTTCTTCGATTATTTTCCCTCGAAGGAAGATGTGGTCTTCGCCTGGCAGGACACCTTCGCGCAGCATCTCATGAACGCGATCGCCACGCGTCCGAGCGATGAGGCTGCGGTAAGTGCCGTCAGGCACGCCCTGATCGAGACGGTCGTCATCGCAGCCGATCAGCGCGCCCTTGCGATCGGGGACCTCGTCAACAGGACGCCGGCCCTCAAGGCGCGTGACCAGCTCAAATACGCCAAGCTGGAACAGAAGCTTGCCGAGGCGCTGGAGGCCCGCAGCCGTTCGCAGGAGGAGCGGCGGCGCATGCGCATGCTGGCCGCCGTCGTGATAGGCATGCTGCGTGTCGGCGCCGAGCGCTGGAAGGAGGAGCCGAAGGGCGCCTCCTTCGAAGCCTTTGCCCGTTCGCTTTTCGCCGATCTCTGGACGATGCTCGGAGAATTGGGAGAAGAGGCTCGGGCCTCGACCGATTGAACGCTAAATCAGACCGGCCGTCGCAAACGCCACAACGAGATAGCGCGCCAGCTTGCCGATGAAGACAAGCAAGAGGAAGCTCCAGAGCGGCTCCTTGAGGACGCCGGCGATCACCGTCAGTGCATCGCCGCCGACCGGCAGCCATGCAAGCAGCAGGGACCATTTGCCATATTTGCGGTACCAGCGTTCCGCGCGCTCGAGTTGCCGCGGGTTCGCGGGAAACCAGCGTCTTTCGCGAAAACGCTCGATGCCGCGCCCGAGCAGCCAGTTGACGGCCGCGCCGAGCGTATTGCCGATCGAGGCGACGGCGATGAGAGCCGGCACGGAATAATTTCCGCTCAGCAGCAGGCCGACCAGAATAGCCTCCGATTGCATCGGAAAGATCGTGGCGGCGATGAAGGCTGCGGCAAACAGGCCCGCATAGGCGGCGAGATCGATCATCGGCTCTGACGGCTCTCAAGGAAAAGGGCGGATGAAGCATCCGCCCTTCGAAAGTATCGGTGAGGAGGCAGGATTCACGCCTGGCTCGGACGCTCGCCGTCTTCGATCGCCGGCTGGCCCGCGCTCTCCGCTGCCGCCTTGGCCCGGCGCGTGCGCCAGTCGCCCAGGAAGAGCAGGATCGGAGCGGCGATGAAGACCGACGAGGACGCCGCCACCACGATGCCGAAGACCATGGGAATGGCGAAGCTTTCCACCGCGCTTCCGCCCCAGATCGCCATGGGCAGCATGGCGAGGAAGGCCGTGACGGAGGTGTAGAGGCTTCGTGCCAGCGTTTCGTTGATCGAGCGGTCGATCAGCTCTCGCAGCGGCATCTTCTTGTAGAGCCGCATGTTTTCGCGCATGCGGTCGTAGACGACGACCTTGTCGTTGACCGAGTAGCCGACCAGCGTCAAGAGGGCCGCGATGGCCGTCAGGTTGAAGTCGAGGCCGGTCAGTGCGAAGAAGCCGATCGTCTTCGTCACGTCGAGAATGAGCGTAACGATCGCGCCGACGGCGAAGGGCCATTCGAACCGAGCCCAGATGTAGATGAGCATGGCAATCGAGGCGAGCACGACCGAGAGAATGCCCGCGGTGGCAAGCTCGCCGCTGACCTTCGGGCCGACCACTTCGGTCCGTTCGACCTTGGCTGTCGGATCGATCTTCACGACTTCCGCCTTCAGGTGCTCGACGGCTGCCGTCTGTGCTTCCTCGCCGCCGGGCTGGCGTTCGACGCGCACCAGAAGACGGTTGTGGCCGCCGAATTCCTGCAGCGCCACTTCTCCGAGACCGAGTTCGTTCAGGCCGGAGCGGAAGGCCGAGAGATCGGCTTCGTTCTGGGTGACGACCTCCATCTGGATGCCGCCGCGGAAATCGACGCCGTAATTGAGGCCGGGCGTGATGAAGAGGATGATCGAGGCGACCGACAGGAACAGCGAGACGCCGAGACCGACGAAGCGGCCTTTCATGAAGTTGATCTGAGTGCCGTCCGGGATCAGGTTGATCGGCAGAAGCGGCTTGATGTCGATCTTCTTCAGCTTGTAGCGGCCGGCGATGAAGACCATCACGACACGGACGATCGAAACGGCGGTGAACATCGAGATCGCGATGCCGAGGCCCATGGTCACGGCGAAGCCGCGCACCGGCCCGGAACCGAACCAGAAGAGCAGGACCGTGGCGATGAGCGCTGTCACGTTACTGTCGACGATTGTCGAATAGGCGCGCTTGAAGCCTGCGTCGATCGCCGCGAATGTGCTGCGGCCCTTCCTGGTCTCTTCCTTGATGCGCTCGTTGATGAGGACGTTGGCGTCCACGGCCAGGCCGATGCCGAGCACGATACCGGCAATGCCGGGCAGGGTGAGTGTCGCCCCGATCAGCGTCAGGCCGGCAAAGGTCAGGATGATGTTGATGAAGAGCGCGATGTTGGCGAGGATGCCCCAGGTCCCGTACAGGAAGAACATGAAGCCGACCACCAGCAGGAAGCCGATGAAGCCGGTGAAGATGCCCATTTCGATGGCGTCCGAGCCGAGGTCGGCGCCAACGGTGCGCTCTTCGATGACGGTCAGCTTGGCCGGCAGCGCGCCGGCGCGCAGCAGCGCGGAAAGCGTATTGGCTTCCTCGACGGTGAAGCCGCCGGAGATCTGGCCGGAGCCGCCGGTGATCGGGGTGCGGATGACCGGCGCGCTCAGCACCTTGTTGTCGAGCACGATCGCAAACGGCCGGCCGACATTCTGCTGGGTGATCTGGGCGAAGCGGTTGGCGCCCGCGGTATCGAATCGGAAGTTGACGACCGGTTCGTTGGTCTGGGGATCGAAGGCGGCGCGAGCGTCCGTCAGGCGGTCGCCGGAAAGCTCGACGCGATCGAGAACCGGATACTGGTTGCCGCGCTCGTCCGAGAGCATGGTCACGCCCGGTTCGCCCTGGTTGCCGAGCAGGTGGAAGCTCATCTTCGCCGTGGAGCCGAGAAGCTGGCGAAGACGGGAAGGATCCTGCTCGCCCGGAAGCTGGACGAGCACGCGGTCGGAGCCGACGCGCTGGATGGTCGGTTCGGCAACGCCCACCTGGTCGACGCGCTGGCGGATGATCTCGAGGCTCTGCTCGACCGCCGCGCTGCCATGGGCGGTGATGCCGGCTTCGGTATAGCCGAGCGTTATGGTGTTGTTGTTCGGCGTGCGGATGTCGAGGTCCGACTGGCCCATGCCCGCGCCGAAACCGATCGGATTGCCAAGGGTTTGGAGCTGGGTGACGGCTGCGCTGCGCTGCGAGGGATCGCGGAGCGCGATGGTAATGGTGTCGCCGTTGCGGCGGACGCTGGCCGGATCGATGCCGTTGTCTCTCAGGACGCGTCGGCTGTCCTGCAAGAGGTTCTGGAGCCGTTCGTTGACGAGGTCGGTGCGGTCGACTTCGAGCACGAGGTGCGAACCGCCGCGCAGGTCGAGGCCGAGCGAGACGCGGCTGTGCGGCAGCCAGCTCGGGATGCGGTCGAGCACGGAATTGGGAAGCGCGTTCGGTAGCGCGATCAATACACCGATCAGGATGATGAAGGCATAGGTCGCCACCAACCAGGGGGAATTTCTCATGGGTTTGTTCCTGCTGGGCCCTGCGGCACGACCTGGCGGCGGCAAGGGCGAAATTCTTGAATGATTTCAAACGCCGGAGCGTTCAAGCGTCAGGCGCGAGCAGGGGGTGCCCTGGGCTGGAAGGCGCGGCCGGCGGCCGGCAATGCCGCCGCGGCGGGACGAGGCAAGGCGAGCGCGGAGCCGCCCGAACGGAATGCCGTCTCGACGGCGCGTGCTTCGAGAGCTCCGTCGTGCCCGGTCCAATGGGGGCCGCCGCCATCCTTCCGGTCGGCGGAAAGCACGGCGCGCAATGGTTCGCGCTTGGTAAGATGCGGGATCTCGGAATTGCCCTCGGCGGCGAGCACGCCGCCCGGAACGCGGACTTCCTTGACGACGCCGGAGATCAGCCCGAAGAAGGCGGCGATCAGCATCGCGGCGGCGAGCACCGGCCATCGCAGCGGGAGGCTTTCCCGCGTTTTATCGATTTTCGTCCGCGATCTGAGCGGAACTCGCATCATCCGCTTCCTAAACTCCGGAGTGTTCCATTTTCCGGTTCTCGCCCGGAACGAATGCCGCCTTCTACTGGACGGGGTCCCGGCGGTCAATTGTCGTAAGACTTTAGCAACCGATTGCGGCTGCCTCTTGGCGCCGCAGCGTTACCGGTGGATGGGGTCCTTCCACAGCACCTCTTCGGGCTTTTCCACCGGCTCGATATCGAGATTGACGACCACCGGCTCCTGGCCGGAGCGTACCAGCACGCATTCCAGCGTCTCGTCGCGGCTTGCGTTGATCTCCTGGTGCGGCACGTAGGGCGGTACGTAGATGAAATCGCCGGGACCGGCTTCCGCCACATATTCCAGGTTATCGCCCCAGCGCATGCGTGCCTTGCCCTTCACCACGTAGATGATGCTTTCGAGATCGCCGTGATGATGGGCGCCAGTCTTGGCGTTGGCGTGGATCGTGACCGTTCCCGCCCAGATCTTTTCCGCTCCCGCTCGCGCATGATTGA
Source organism: Rhizobium sp. LCM 4573 (assembly GCF_001854865.1). Taxonomy (GTDB): domain Bacteria; phylum Pseudomonadota; class Alphaproteobacteria; order Rhizobiales; family Rhizobiaceae; genus Neorhizobium. The sequence continues at coordinate 452,421 of NZ_MDDW01000028.1, forward strand.
TCGCGGTCGCGCGGTTCATGCCGGGCGTCTGCGCGGTGTTCGGATCGAGCGAATCGCCGGGAATGACTTTCACGCCATGTTCGCGCCAATCGATCTCGCCGGGAGAATGGTCATGGTCGTCGTGATCGCTCATCGTCATGCTTCCCGTTCATCGCTTGGCTGCAGCGACATGTTCAACATGCGGGCGGCAAAAGTCAAAGCCCGGGCGGTGAGGATCTCACGTGGCGATCGCCGCTCGCACCCTGTCTCTCGTCAGAGGCAGGTCGTAGAGCCTTTTGCCGGTGGCGCTGCGGACCGCATTGCCGACTGCGCCCGCCGTCGGCCCCTGAGCGGCTTCCGCCGTCCCGAGGAAGGGCTGACCCGGCCGCCCGACGATATGGACGTCCACCTTGTCGGGAATGCTCGCAAACCGCAGGATCGGATAGCTCGACCAGTCGGTGCTGGTGATGCGCGTGCGGTCGAAGCTCACCGCCTCGTAGAGCGTCCAGCTTATCGTCTGTAAAATCCCGCCTTCCGTCTGGTTGCGGATGCCGTCGGGATTGACCACTTCGCCGCTGTCGATCGCCGAGACCGCGCGTACGATCCGGACGCGCCCCGTCTCCGGCTCCACCTCCGCTTCCACCGCCACCGCCATGTAGGCGGCGAGGTTCTTGTAGCGGGCGAAGCCGAAACCCCGGCCGCGATTGCGCGGCATCGGCATGTTCGACCAGCCGAACTGCTCCGCCGCCAGTTGAACCACGTCGCGGGCGCGCGGGTCTTCCAGATGTCTCAGCCGGAACTCCACCGGATCGGCGCCGGCAAGGATGGCCAGCTCGTCCATCGTGCTTTCGATGGCGAACACATTGGCATAGGCGCCAAGGGCACGAAGGGCCGAGACGCGCAACGGCATGTCCGGGAGGAAATGCCAGAGCACGCGCTTGTTGGCGATGGTGTAGAGCGGATCGGCATTGCGATCGCCATTGCCCGAAGGGCTGATCTGCAGTTTGGCGGGCGCGGGCGGGAAAGGCTGTGCCTTGTGCCGCGCCGCCAGAAGTGCGGGCGCTCCTCCCGGCCGCGTCGAATGCGTATTGCTCCAGAGATCGTAGCCCCAGTTGGCGATCTTGCCGGCTTCGTCGAGAGAGGCCTTGACCTTCACCAGCATGGCCGGGCCATAGGGTTCCCAGCTATGCTCCTGCTCCCGCATCCATTGCACCCGCACCGGCCGGCCGGGCAGTTTCGTCGCGATCAGCGCTGCATCGGCCGCCGCATCGTCGGCACCGTTATGGCCGTAGCAACCGGAGCCCTCCATGTGGATGACGCGCACCTTTTCAGGCGGCATGCCGAGCATTTCGGAGATCGCCGCGCGATCGGGAAAGACGCCCTGCGTATGGGACCAGACATCCAGCGTACCGTCCGGCTTCATATGCGCGACGGCGCAGGACGGTCCGATCGAGCCGTGAATCTGGTAGGGGCGGGTGAACGTCGCCGCAAAGATCTTGCCGGTGAAGCTCGGCATGTTGCCGGCCTCGGCCACGGTTCCGACCTCCCGCTCCAGGCTTTGCAATGCCGCGGGAAGATCGTTCTGGTCGGGCAGCGTTTCCTTTTCCTCCCAGCGGGAGGCGGCCGAAAGCGCCCGCATGGCGTTGATCGCCTGAAATTCCTTCTCCGCGACGACCGCCAGGAAGTTGCCGTCCAGTACCACGGAGACGACGCCCGGCATGGCCTCGATCGAGGTCGTGTCGAGTTCGCTTAGCTGGGCCGAAGCACTCGGCGGGCGCACAACGCGCGCATGCAGCATCCCTTCAAGCCGAAGGTCGTGCACATAGGCAGGCTGGCCCGTAACCTTTCCGGGAATATCGACGCGCTGCATCGGCCTTCCCATGTAGCGGAAGCTGCCGGGGTCCTTCAGCGGGGATTGCGGCTGGGCCTCCACATGCAGGATCTGGCCGGAGACGAGTTCGCCATAGGTCACGCTTCTGCCGTCCTGCGCGGTGATCGTCCGGTTCTCCACTTTCAGGCTTTCGGGCGGCACGCCGAAGCGGCGGCCGGCTTCCGCCAGCAGGATGGCGCGCACCTGCGCGGCGGCGTTGCGAATAGCTGTGCCGCTGTTCTGCATGGACTGGCTGCCCGCGGTAAAACCCTCGTTCGGCGTGCGGCCCGTATCGGCGGTCACGAGTTCGATGTCCTTCGGGTCCGTCTCCAATTCCTCTGCCGCCACCTGCAGGAGAGCGGTGCGGACGCCCTGGCCGAGTTCTGCCTTGCCGGTGAACACCGTCACGGCATTGTCGGCATCGATGCGAATCCAGGAATCCAGGAAACGCTCGTCGTCGAGGCTGCCGGGCAGCGCAGGCGGCTGAGGAGCGGCGGGCTGGGGTGCTGTCTCCTGCGCGAGAGCTCGGCCCATGGAAAAGCTGACGACCAGCGCGCCGGTGCCTGCCATAAGCCCGCGTCGCGTGATCCGGGGTTCGAGCGTATCCATCAGCCCGTCCTCCCTTCGCCCGAGGCGGCGGGCAGGCCCGCGGCCTGCATCAGCTCGCCGGCCCGGCGGATCGCCGCCATGATGCGCATATGCGTGCCGCAGCGACAGAGATTGGTGCCGAGTGCCTGGCGAATGTCTTCGTCGCTCGGATTGGCATTCCTGCGCAGAAGCGCATGGGCGCTCATCATCATGCCGGGAATGYAGTAACCGCATTGCGCGGCCTGCATCTCTATGAAGGCCTGCTGCAGCGGTCCAGGCTCCTCGATCGTGCCCAGGCCTTCGACGGTGGCGATCTCACGGCCCTCCATCAGCATGACAGGTGTCATGCAGGAAAGCACCGCTTCGCCGTTCACCACCACCATGCAGGAACCGCATTGGCCAAGCCCGCAACCATATTTCGCGCCATTGAGGGCAAGATCGTCCCTGAGCACGTAGAGCAGGGGCGTGGCCGGATCGGCATCGATCCGCTTATCCTCGCCGTTCACTTTCAGCGATATGGCCATTACTCCTCCTCCGCGCCGACATTGTGCGGCGCCCTCTCGATCCCGTCCGATGGACGGACGGCGACGTGATATTTGCCCGAGCGCGTGTTCGCGACCTGAGCCTCCAGATCTGGCCACGCCGCTTCGTCGGAGAACCGCTCGCGCATGTAGGCGAGCAGGTCGGCGATCTGCCGATCGGTCAACATGGCGGCAAAGCCCGGCATGACCGCGCTCGCCTTGCCGTCGGCCGGCGGCAGGCCGAACAGCGTCACATTGACGACGTTCTGGGGATTGGGCGCGTGAACGGCGGTGCTGAGCGCGAAATTCAAGCCGCCGAAAGGCTGCTGGCGGCCGCTCTCGTGACAGGTGGCGCAGGCGGCTTGATAGATCACCGCTCCGAGATGGCCGGATGCTGCGGGGGCGGGCTGCCTCTGGCTGTCGGAAGCCTGTATGATGCGGCCGCCGCCGAACTGTGCGCGGAGCTGCTCGGCCTTCTGTTGCCTTTCGGGAGAAGGCTCGCCCATCAGCGAGGCGACATAGATGGAGATCGCCGTAATGTCGCTATCCGGCAAAAGCGCAAGGTTGCCCGTCACCTCCGCCATGGGTCCGCGCGAGACGCCATGCAGTTCGTGCCAGCCGTTGCGCAGATAAAAGGCGAGGCTTTCCGCGTCCCAGGGAACGGGCGCCTTGGAGTTTTCGTCGATCGCGTAGGCCTGCCAGCCTTCCGCTTCTCCGCCTGCGAAATGCCTTTCCGTGTCTTCCGCCCCGAGCGAGTTCCGGGGCGTATGACAGGCGCCGCAATGCCCCAGACCCTCGGATAGGTATCGTCCGCGGTTCCATTCCGCGCTCTGGCCGGGATCGGGCTGCAATTGCCCCTTGCGGAAGAAGAGCAGCTTCCAGCCGGCAAGCAGCGGCCGGAACTCCAGGGGGAAAGTCAGCCGGTTGTCCGGCGCTTCCGCCTTCACCGGCTGGCGGGTCATCAGGAAGGCATAGAGCGCCTTGTTGTCCTCTGGCGTCACCCAGGTGAAATGGTCGTATGGAAAGGCCGGGTAGAGATGATTGCCGTCGCGGTCGACGCCTTCGCGCATGGCGCGTTCGAAGGCCGCCTCGCTCCAGTGCCCGATCCCAGTCTCCGGATCGGGCGTGATATTGGTCGAATGGATGGTGCCGAAGGGCGTCGGCACCGCAAGCCCGCCTGAAAATGCCGGTTTGCCCGGCACCGTGTGACAGGCGATGCAATTGCCGACGGCGGCAAGCTGCGCGCCCTTGGCGACCAGTTCCGGGGGATGGGCGGTGCTCGCGGCCTCTTCGTCGGGTGGTATTTCGGATCGCCAGGCGACGAACAGAAATGCGACGGCTGCGACCAGCAAAAGGGTCAACAGAAACGAGAATGCCCTGATTATGCGCATGCAGAGGCCTCCACCCGCTGCTGCCGAACGCGTGGAAGGAAATTTTGTTCCCCTCTGGTCAAAGGGCAGTCAAAAAAGAAGACCCGCCGCGCCATGGAGCGGGCGGGTCTTCTGCGGAAGCGTTCAGCGCCGGATCACGCGAGCCATTGCTGCATGTGCGGCCAGACTTCGACGAAGCCGTGATAGATCATGTTGCCGGCGACATAGACGATCACCGCAAGGCCGACATAGGCGATCCAGCGATAGCGGTGGAGGAGCCGTGCAACCAGGTTGGCCGCAAGGCCCATCAGCGCGATCGAGAGAATGAGGCCGATGATCAGCACCGAGGTATGTTCGCGGGCAGCGCCTGCGACCGCCAGAACATTGTCCAGCGACATGGAGACGTCGGCGATGACGATCTGGGTCGCCGCCTGGAGAAAGGTCTTGCGCGGAACGTTCGTTTCCTCGGCCTCTTCGGCGGATAGCGCATGTGCGGCGCTCTGGTCGGCCGATCGCAGTTCCGTCCACATCTTCCAGCAGACCCATGCGAGCAGCAGGCCGCCGAGGAGCTGCAACCCGACGATGCCGAGCAGATAGGCGGTGACCGTCGCGAACGAGATGCGCAGGACCGTGGCCGCGATGATGCCGACGAGAATCGCCTTGTTGCGCTGGTGGGCGGGGAGGCCGGCCGCTGCAAGGCCGATGACGATGGCGTTGTCTCCCGCCAGAACGAGGTCGATGGCGATGACCTGAAGGAGCGCCGAAAAACCGGCCGCGGTGAAGATTTCCATGATGAGGCTTTTACTTGGATGGCGATGTTTTGAACGGTGGTCGATCGCGACCGCATGGTGGTACAAGATATTTCGCCTCGCTTGGCAAGCAAAAAATGAGCGCATCCGCCGCTCGGCTGGGGCTGCCGTTCGAGCCGGCGCGTTTGCGTCCTCGAAAGCCCGTAAAGGGCAGGGGGTGCCAGCAGCCCCATTTTCTCCTATATTATCAGGGACTTTGTGGTGACAAAGGTCGAGGGGCGCTCTGCCGAATAGAAAAGCGACGCCGATACTGCGGCCCGAAAAGGCCTGGAACCGGAGGCTTGGGATGCTGCCAAGTGCTGTCGTGCTGATTGTCGAGGATGAGCCGCTCATCCGCTTCACGGTGCTCGACGTCTTGGAAGAGGTCGGTCATTCGGTGCTCGAGGCTGGAAATGGCGAGGAGGCTCTCGCCCTGTTTCGCAGCCGCCCGGATATCGACGTCGTGCTCACCGACGTCAACATGAAAGGTTCCATGGACGGTATCCAGCTTGCCCGTCGAGTGCGGGCGCTGCGCCCGAATGTCGGGATCATCATGACCTCCGGGGTGGACCGGCTCGATCCCATGCTGCTGCCTGCAAATGCAGTCTTCCTGCCCAAGCCCTACGCTCACGAAATGCTTCTTTCCTCCATCCATTCGCTCGTTCGTTAGCTCCCGTTCGAGCCGGCACGAGAAATCGGCCTTTACTCCTTCCTAATCTCTATTAGATTGGTAGAGATGAGGCCGCGCCTGCGGGAGGAGGAAACTCGATCCTCGGCGCGGGTTCATGGCAGCCCTTTCGCTTGCGCAATAACGAGGAGAGTGTGCTTGATCCATGATGTCGCCGTCGTCGGCTCCGGATTTTCCGCGATCGCCCTGACCATCAACCTCCTGAACCTTCTGCCCCCATCCTCCACCATCGCCGTGGTGGGGGACGATCCGGGTTTCGGCCGCGGAACCGCCTATCGCACCGAATTCTACCTGCATCGGCTGAACGTCCCGGCCGCGCGCATGAGCGTCTTCCCCGATGCGCCGGATGATTTCGTCGAATGGCTTCGGCGGCGGGGCAGGACGGTGACGCCGGACGATTTCGCCACCCGTGGTGACTACGGGCTCTATCTGCGCGATACGCTAGCCTCGCTGCTGCGGTCCCGCCGCGACCGCGCGCAGGTCGAGTTCATCAAGGCCAAGGCTACCGAATGCATCCGCTCGGAGAACGGCCGCATCGTCTTCCGCCTGGATAACGGGAATGAGCTCGCGGCGCGAAACGTCGTCCTCTGCCTCGGCGTCGGCAATGCCGACCTGCCGCTGAAGCCGGAGCGAATCGCCGGTGAGGTTCTCCCCCGCATCGTCCAGAACCCGTGGCGACTCGGCTGGTTTTCGAGGGTCCGGCGCGGTGAGGATGTCTGCATTCTCGGTTCCGGCCTGACGATGATCGATCAGGTTCTGGCGCTGCGCGGCCGGGGGCATCGCGGCCGCATCCATGTGCTTTCGCGCCGCGGACTCGTGCCGCATGCGCACCTCTTGCGCCGCTCCACGCCTGTTCAGCCAGCGCTGCCCGATGATAGCCGCGAGATCAGCGCCATTCTCAAGAATCTGCGCGGCCAGGTGAGGGAAGGGGCCGATTGGCGCGGGGTGATGGATGGATTGAGGCCTGGGACCCAGGCGCTCTGGCAGGAGCTTTCGAAGGAGCAGCGATCCCGTTTCCTGCGCCATGCACTCGCCTGGTGGAACATCCACCGCCACCGCATCGCGCCCGAGATTGCCTCGCGTTTCGATGCGCTCACGAGGGACGGCACGGTGACCGTGCATGCCGGTTTTCTGCAGGCCATGGAGCCTTCCGGCGAGGGCGCCGAAATCCGCTATCGTCAGCGCGGGAGCGACCATATCGCCTCCTTCCATACGGACTGGATCGTCAACTGTACGGGCATGGAGCGCGCCGGCATCGGTCATTCGCCGCTGCTTCAGGCAATGCGGGCGCGTGACATGATAGCCATGGACGAACTGGGTCTCGGCATCCGTGTCGATGCGCGGTCGCATGTGCTTGCGCCGGACGGGCAGGTCCAGCCGGGGCTGTACGCGGCCGGAGCGCTGACAGCGGGACAGTTCTGGGAAATCACCGCCGTGCCGGATATCCGCCTTCAGGCCCAGCGCGTGGCGGAGACGATCGCGACGGACGTGGACCTGAATTCCCGGCGCGTCGCATCCGCACGGTAATATCCCGGCCCTGCCGCCGCACCCTGAGCATGATTTTCTCTTCCGCGGGTCGCCGCCGGAAGTTCCATTTCTTTCAATGGAGGTGGGCGCCGCTAATCTGTTCCCGATAGATCGAGAGGGAAATCTGATGTCGTCTCGAAAACTGGTCGGGCTCGCCGGCAGCTACAACCGCCCTTCGAAGACCTTCGCGCTCATCGACCATGTCGCAGCCCGTGCGGCCGGGCGATATGGCTTCGAGACCTCCGTTTACGATCTCACCGATGTCGGCCCCTCGCTCGGGCTGGCGCAGCATCGCTCCGGCCTGGATGCCGATGGCGCGCGGATACTGGAGGAGATCGTCTCCGCCGATGTGCTGGTAATCGGCGCTCCGACCTTCAAGGGCAGCTATCCCGGCCTTTTCAAGCATTTCATAGACCTGATCGATCCCGATCAGCTCCGCGCCAAGCCGGTCATCATCACCGCGACGGGCGGGGGAGACCGGCACGCGCTGATGGTGGAGCATCAGCTTCGGCCGCTCTTCGGCTTCTTCATGGCGCATACGCTGCCGACGGCGGTCTACGCATCCGATCGCGATTTTGCCGATTACCGGATCACGTCCGGTGAGCTTCTACAGAGAGTCGGCCAGGCCGTCGCGGAGCTTTCGGCTTTCTTCCCGGATGCCGGCAGCGATCTCGTGGCCGCCGAATAGAAGAGGCCGGCGGCGCAGCTTTACTTTCCCCGTCTTTGCGGCCATCAATGCCGGCTCTGTAAAATGGGAGAGCAAGGCATGGCTGTAGACGAGGATATCGCCCGCATTTCCGAACAGGAAGAGGCGCTCCGTTTCGAGCATTTCGATCTCAGGACCGCCTGGAAGCTCGGATCGCTGCTCCGGGAAATGGCGGAAGAGCGGGGTCTTGGCGTGGCGATCGACGTGCAGCTCCATTCCATGCCTGCCTTCTATGCCGCCATGCCGGGTTCGACGCCGGACAATGCCCAATGGATACGCCGCAAGCGTGCAGTCGCGCTGCGCTTCTTCCGTTCGAGCTACGCAATAGGGCTCGCGCTCGCCAAGCAGAATGCCACGATGGAGGGGAAATACGGTCTCGCTTCGGCCGATTATGCGGCCCACGGTGGCAGTTTCCCGATTTTCGTGACCGGCACCGGCTGCATCGGCGCGGTTACGGTATCGGGCCTGCCGCAGCGCGAGGATCACAACATGGTGGTCGAGGCGCTCGCGAAAATCCTGGGTAAGGATATTGCCGGGCTCAAGCTCGATTGAACGGAGGGAGAGGCGCGTGTCCACAGATTTGGTGAAGACGCCGGAAGAAGTGCTTTCCTTCTGGTTCGAGGAGTTGAGCCGCGAACAATGGTTCGCGCCGGGCGAGGGGCTCGATGAAACGATACGCGGCCGCTTTGCCGCCACGCATCTGGCACTGGCGCGCGGCGAGGCGGAAACCTGGCGGTCCTCACCGGATGAGCGTCTTGCCGCCATCGTCGTGCTGGACCAATTTTCGCGCAATATCTATCGGGGCACGCCGCTCGCCTTCGCGGCGGATTGGCTCGCGCTGCGCGAGGCGAAGCTTGCCGTCGAGGCAGGGGCGGATCTCGGCGTCACGCCGGAAAAGCGCTGCTTCTTCTATCTGCCCTTCGAGCATTCCGAAGATCCGGGTGATCAGGATCGTTCCGTGGACCTTTTCAAGGCATTGGGCGATGCCGAATATCTGGATTACGCCGAGCGTCACCGCGCGGTGATCAGCGAGTTCGGGCGGTTTCCGCACCGCAATCGGTTTCTCGGAAGGGAATCCACGAGCGCCGAACTCGATTATCTGTCGAAGCCCGGCGCGGGGTTCTGAAACTATCGGCGGAATGCCCTGCCTATGACGATCAGGATGCAGGCGCCGATGAAGCCGGCGATGAGATAACCGATCCATCCGCCGAGCGCTATTCCGAACAAGCCCAGGATGGCATTGGCGACCATCGCGCCCACGATGCCGAGCAGAATGTTCATGAGGAGGCCCATATTGCTCTTCATGAACTGCTCTGCGAGCCAGCCGGCGATGCCGCCGATGATGATGGCCGCGATCCAGCCGATGCCTGCGTCTTCCATGTATCTGTTCCTTTGTTGATGGTCCCCCGACCTAACGCGCGTTGATGTTGTATGGTTCCGGGTGCCTTCGGGCTTCATATCTGCGGGCACATTCCTTTTCTTCGCCTTGAAGTCGTTCTATTTTCCCGCCGAATCGCGAGGGAAGAGAAGAGAAACGCCTTGGCCGATACCAGCACGACCCATCTTGGAGCACGGCGCGCGTCGCGCGTGCTGATTGCGGCACTTTGCTGCGCCCTCCTTGCCACGCAGCTTTTCATCCCGTTTTCCGCAACGGCGCAGCAGCCTGCGGCACCGCCGGCAGCCCAGCCGGAGGCGGCGGCTCCTCAACCCCAGACGCCGGCCCCGGCTCAAACCGCAGCTCAAACCGCCACGGCGGACGTGACCGTCGACTCGATCAACGAGCGGATGCGTGAACAGCTTCAGGCAATCCGCGAGCGCCTGACGAACTTCAGGGAAAGGGTGCAGGAAGATACGCAGGATGATGCGCGTCTGGCCGAGTTGCGCCTCGAAGCCGAGGAAATCGTCGGCCAGATGCGCGCTGCGACGGAATCGCTCAACACCCGTATCCAGCAAATTCAGGCCCGTCTGACGGACCTGGGAGAGCCGCCTCAGCAGGGGCAGCCGCCGGAGCCTCCGCTTGTGACAGAGGAAAGAAACCGGCTACTGAACGAGCGCGCGCAGATCAACACCATCGTCGATGATGCGACGAACCTTTCGAATAGCGCCAACCAGCTCGCCAATACGATCACCAATCTGCGTCGCGCGCTCTTCACCCAGACCCTGTTCCGCCACACGGAGCTGACGCCCGAGCTTTTCACCGAAGCAGGCCAGGCTTTCATCCATGAGGTGGGCAATTTCTGGAACACCCTCGGCAGCTGGCTCAGCTTCGCATGGCGCTACAAGACGCCTCAGCTTTTCGGAGCGATCGTATTATCCATCGGTGCCGCGCTCCTTTTCCTGGTCGGGGGGTATCGGCTCTTTGGCCGCTTCATCCGCCGTGAAAACGGTATAGACAAACCCTCCTATATCAAACGCCTTTCCGTCGCCTTCTGGTCGACGGTCATTCAGAACATTTCGCTCACCGCCTTTCTGGTGGCGTCCTTCCTCTTCCTCGACGGCTTCAATGTATTGCGTCCGGATATCGCTCCGATCATCGCCGCATTCGCCGGCCTGATCTGGTTCGTGGGCTTCGTCTGGCGGCTCACTTACGCCGTGCTTTCACCGGGCGATCCCGATTGGCGGCTGGTGCGGCTGACGAACAATGGCGCGCGGCTGCTGAGCTGGGCGGTGCTCGGCATGGCGGCGGTCAACGGCCTGGATTATCTTCTGGGCACGATCAGCGAGGCGCTGAACTCTCCTCTGGTCCTGACCATCGTCAAGAGCCTGATCGCCTCGACCGTCATCGGTTTTATCCTGATCGCGCTTTCATTCCTGAAGCCGGTTCTGGAAGAGGGAAGTGATCCGGATGCGCCGGGCGCTCCATGGCCGCGCCTGATAACGATCCTGCTGCGGCTGATGGGCCTTCTGCTCATCTTTGCGGTCATCACCGGCTATGTCGGCTTCGCCCGCTTCGCTTCCACCCAGATCGTGCTCACCGGCGCGGTTGTGGTCACCATCTATATCGGCATCCTGTCCGGCAAGGCGGTGGCCAAACAGGGTGCGTTTGCGCATACGGTCGTCGGCAAGCGGCTCGCCGAGCGTTTCCGGTTCGGCGAAGTGGCGCTCGATCAGGCGGGACTGGCCGCGGGCCTCGGGATCTATGCGCTCGCCCTGATCTTCGGCATTCCGCTGATCCTGTTCACCTGGGGCTTCCAGCTCGCGGATATCGAATCCTGGGTCTACCGCTTCTTCACCGGATTCCGCATCGGCAATATCTCGATTTCGCTGATCGGCATATTCGGCGGCATCCTCGTCTTCGGCGCCGGCTATGTGCTGACCCRCTGGGTACAGAACTGGATCGACGGCAACATCATGGCGCGCAGCCAGGTGGATGTGGGCGTGCGAAACTCCGTGAAGACCGGCATCGGTTATCTCGGTGTCGGGCTGGCGGTGCTGGTCGGCGTCTCCGCTGCCGGCATCGATCTTTCGAGCTTCGCGCTCGTCGCCTCCGCACTTTCGGTCGGTATCGGTTTCGGTCTGCAGAACGTCGTGTCGAACTTCGTTTCCGGCCTGATCCTGCTGGTGGAGCGCCCGTTCAAGGTGGGCGACCATGTGGTCACCGGAACGACGGAAGGCATCGTCAAGCGCATTTCGGTCCGCGCCACGGAGATAGAGACCTTCCGCAAGCAGTCGATCATCGTTCCGAATTCCGATCTCATCAACGCCGCGGTCGGCAACTGGACCCACAGGAACAGGATTCAGCGTTCCGAGATACCGGTTTCGGTCAGCTACGGCACCGATCCGCAGACGGTGATAGATATCCTGCTGGAACTCGTGAACGAAGTGCCGGAAGTGCTGCGCATTCCCGAGCCGCATGTGGAGTTCATGAGATTCGGTGCGTCCTCGCTGGATTTCGAGTTGCGCTTCCATCTTCCGGATATCGGCGAGGGCTTGAGGATACGCAACAATCTGCGCATCGCCATCCTGCAGCGGTTCCAGAAGGAAGGTATAGAAATACCGTTCCCGCAGCAGGAGATCGTTTTCCACCGCGGCAAGCCGATGGTTTCCGAGCAGCCGGAAGACGACGTGCGGGGCGGGGCTTAGACGGCCGGTGTGCGCCATTTCGGGCGCCCGTCGCGGTCAAGCTTTCCCCATGTCGTAATCAGGCGTTTGGCGAAACCGCCGGAATTGCATAGTCCTCTCAGTTTTTACGGATGGCGGGAAGTCAAGGCCGCCCGCTCCGTTCCAGAGAGGATTTCCTTTGATGAAGACGCATGCGCGGGCTGTGGTGATCGGTGGCGGCGTGGTGGGGGTTTCGACGCTCTACCACCTTGCGAAGAAGGGCTGGAGCGATGCCGTCCTGATCGAGCGCAAGGAGCTCACGTCGGGCTCCACGTGGCATGCCGCCGGCCTGCTGCCGCTGTTCAATCTTTCCTATTCGGTGGGCCAGCTTCACAAGTATTCGGTCCGCTTCTATGAGGAGCTTCAGGAAGAGACCGGCATGAATGTCGGCTTCTCCAAGGTGTCCAACATCCGCCTCGCCCGCACCAAGGATCGCTGGGACGAGTTCATGTATTATGCCGGCATCGCCGAGACGATCGGCGTCAAGGTCAACATCCTCACTCCGGAACAGGTGAAGGAGGTCTGGCCGCTCTGCGAGACCGATGGTCTGCTCGGCGCGATCCAACATCCCGACGACGGCTATATCCAGCCGGCCGATCTCACCCAGGCGCTCGCCAAGGGCGCCCGTGATCGCGGCGCCACCATCTACCGCAATACGACCGTCACGGCGATCGAGCAGCAGGCGGATGGCCTTTGGAAGGTGACCACCGACAAGGGCGAGATCACCGCCGAGCACATCATCTCCTGCACGGGTTCGTTCGCGCGCAAGACCGGCGAGATGGTCGGCCTCGACATCCCAGTCATTCCCGTCGAGCACCAGTACATCGTCACCGAGCCGCACCCGGCCATCCAGGAGCGCCGCCGCCAGGGGCTTCCGGAAATGGGCGTGCTGCGCGAGTCCGACAGCGCCTGGTACATGCGCGAAGAGGCGGGCGGCCTGATCCTCGGTCCCTATGAGGTCGGCGCACCCGTCTGCTATGTCGATGGCCCCTCCGACGAGAGCGAATACGAGCTCTTCCAGGAAGAACTCGACCGCCTGATGCCGCATATCGAGACCGCCATCGCCCGCGTTCCGGCGTTTGGGGAAGTCGGAATCAAGAAGGTCTATAACGGCGCGATCGCCTATACGCCGGACGGCAACCCGATCGTCGGCCCGGCGCCCGGCCTCAAGAACTTTTGGCTCAACGAAGGTCATTCCTTCGGCATCACCGCCGCCGGCGGCGCCGGCTGGCAGCTTGCCGAATGGATCGTCGACGGTGAGCCGACCGTCGATCTGATGGGCGTCGACCCGCGCCGTTTCGGGCCCTATGCGACGGAAGGCTATCTCATTGCCAAGAACGAGGAGGCCTATGCCAACGTCTTCACTATGCACTATCCTGACGAGGAGCGCGCCGCCGCCCGTCCGCTGAAGACGACGCCGATCTACGACCGTCTGAAGAAGCTCGGCGGCGTCTTCGGCTCCGTCTATGGCTGGGAGCGCGCCAACTGGTATGCGCCCGAAGGCTATGAAGTGCCGAAGGATCAGCTCGGCGTCGGTGCCGATGTCATCACCAATCACAACCATGCCCCGCCGCTTGAAGACGGCCGCATCGTCGAGAAGTGGTCCTTCCGCCGCTCGAACTATTTCGAGCATGTCGGCAACGAGGTGAGGAACGTTCACGAGAATGTCGGCGTGCTCGACATGTCGCCCTTCGCGAAGATGGAGGTTTCCGGCCCTGGTGCGCGCGCCTGGCTCGACTCGATTCTCGCCAACGCCGTGCCGAAGAAGCGGGGCCGCATCGCGCTCACCCATGTCCTCACGCCGGCTGGCGGCGTCAAGGCCGAATTCACCGTCTATGAATGGGCGCCGAACCGCTTCTATCTCGTCTCCGCCGGCGGGCTTGAAGCGCATGACCACGATCTCCTGTGGCGCCTTGCGCCGAAGGACGGTTCGGTCACGCTGCAGCCGATCACGCAGAAATACGGTGTGCTCGTCCTTGCCGGCCCGAAGTCTCGCGACGTGCTGAGGAAGCTCACCCGCACCAGCCTGGAAAACAAGGATTTCCCCTGGCTCACCGCCAAGAAGATCTCCGTCGGCGTGGCAACGGCGCATGCGCTTCGCGTCAACTTCGTGGGCGAGCTCGGCTGGGAACTGCACCATCCGATCGAGATGCAGAATTATATCTTCGACCGGCTGATGGAGGCGGGCGCCGAGTTCGGCATCAAGCCTTTCGGCATCCGCGCCATGGTCTCCATGGCGGTGGAGAAATCCTATCGCAACATGGGCCGCGAATTGTCGATCGAATACAACGCCTATGAATCCGGCCTCGACCGCTTCATTCGCCCGGAAAAGCCGTTCATTGGCCGGGATGCGCTTCTCGCCTACAAGGAGAGGGGCCTGAAGTGGAACTTCGCGACACTGATCGTCGAGGGAACGAAGGATGTGGATGCCCGCGGCTCCGAGGCGATCTACAACGAAGCCGGCGAACTGATCGGCCGCGTGACAAGCGGCGGCTATGGCTGGCGTATCGGCAAGTCGGTGGCGCTCGCGATGCTGAAGCCGGAATATGCCGCAGTCGGCAGCCGCGTGAAGATCAGGATTCTCGGCACGCTCTATGAGGCGAGCGTGGTGCCGGAGAGCCCGTTCGATACCGAAAATGCGGTCCTGCGCGCTTGAGCGGACGGTAACAAACCATTGACGATAAAGGCGGCTTGCGGGCCGCCTTTATGATTCCGGGAAGCTGAGTTTTGCTCGGATTAACGCTTCCGCAAAGCGTTGCCGCTACCGCTCTCCTCAGGGGACTTTTTCTTTTTCCACTGGGGGCAGCATGACATTCCTCGGCATTTCCGGGATGCAGTATTCCGGCCAATCTCTGGCAAACTCACGCATCCTGCTTGTGGAGGATTCCAACGTCTTCACATCCATGATCGGCACGAGGCTCAAGGAACTGTTCGGCATCGAGGTGGAGATCTGCAGGAATTTCGAGGACCTGCAACTCGCCTATGACCGCTCCACCGARCCGGTGACGCTCGCGATTTCCAACATCAACCTGCCGGGCGCGGAAAACGGCGAGGCGCTGGAATATCTGATCGATCTGTCGATCCCGACCGTCGTCTTCACCGGAACTTTCCATCAGGAGACGCGCGACAAGCTGCTTTCCAAGGACATCGTCGATTATATCATCAAGGACAACGTCTTCGCGGTGGAGATGCTGGCCGAATCCGTCTGCCGCTTCCTCACCAACCATCGGCACCACGTTCTGATCGTCGATGACAGCCCGACCGCTCGCGCGCTGCTTTCCAGCCGCCTCAAGCGCTACAATTTCCGGGTCAGCACCGCCGATAACGGCGCAAAGGCGCTCGATATCCTCAAGAAGAACGCCGATATCGGCCTCGTCGTCACCGACTACAACATGCCCGATATCGATGGTTTCGAGCTGACGCGGCGCATCCGCTCGGTGCGCGGTTCGCATGAGCTGCGCGTCATCGGAGTCTCGTCATCCGCCAACCGCCTGCTCTCGGCGCGGTTCCTCAAGGCCGGCGGCAACGATTTCATGATGCGCCCCTTCATCGACGAGGAATTCTACTGCCGCGTCAACCAGAACCTCGACACGCTGGTCCAGATACGTTCCATGCAGGCGAGGATAGCGGAAGGCGAGGGCATCAGGGGGGCGGCCTGACCTTTCGCGACGCGGCTGAAAGTACCGCCGCCTTGCGCTCCCATTTGCTTGAGGCGGGAAATTCAGGCAGGCACGATGCGCGCCCGCCTGTCAGCCGTCAGGCCGCCACGCCCAGGCGCGACGTGCTCATCGTCAGCTTGCGCTCGGCGCGTTCCTGCTGCGGCGAGCGGTTGTAGACCTCGCGATAGCACTTGGAGAAGTGCGAAGCGGAGACGAAGCCGCAGGCGACCGCCACTTCCACCACCGGCATGGACGACTGTACGAGCAGGTGCCGGGCGCGGTCGAGCCGGATTTCCAGATAGTAGCGGGCAGGGGAGCGCCCCATTTCCTGGCGGAACAGGCGCTCGATCTGGCGGCGCGAGAGGCCCGCATCCTCGGCGATTTCCACCAGCGACAGGGGTTCGGAAAGGTTGTTTTCCATCAGTTCGATGATGGAGAGGACCTTGGAGTTCTGCACGCCGAGCCGCGCGCGAAGCGGAAGGCGCTGGCGGTCATGCGGGTTGCGTACCCGGTCCGTGAGCTGCTGCTCGCACACGCGGTTAACGAGGTTCTCGCCGAAATCCTGACCGATCAGGTTCAGCATCATGTCGAGCGAGGCGGTGCCGCCGGCGCAGGTATAGATATTGCCGTCCACCTCGTAGAGATCGGCATAGACTTCCGCCTGCGGAAAGGCTTCGGCAAAGCCCGGCAGGTTTTCCCAGTGGATGGCGCATCGCTTGCCGTTCAGGAGGCCCGCCTGGGCGAGCACATGCGCGCCCGTGCAGAGGCTGCCGACCGCGATCCCGCGATTGTAGGTTTCACGCAGCCAGGCATTGACCGATTTGTTGTTGTGTTCTTCCACGTAGACGCCGGAACAGACCAGCACCATGTCCGGCCGGTTCTCGCCGGAGAGATTGCGGCGCTCGTCGGCAAGGGAGGAGTTTGCCTCGAGCGCGATGCCGCTTGAGGAATAGACCTTCTGGCCATCGGCGGAACAGAGCCGCCAGGTATAGGCGGAATAACCCAGCATCCGGTTGGCGATCCGGAGGGTTTCGACTGCCGCCGAGAACGGCAGCATGGTGAAATTGGGCACTAGGAAGAAGACGATGGACCGCTTCTTGGGGGGGAGAGCCTTGCTTGATATATCCATGACCGCTGTTCCCTTTTGACTGCCGTTCATCGCGGCTTGGCAAATAGTTCAAAAGCGACAGTGACACGGAAAGCTTTAACGGAAAAGAGGGGTAAGCGTCTCGCAGATGACATTTTTGCGACATCAAGGCGCGTGGTCGCGGAGCCTCGGTACAAGAAAAAAAGCGTGTTTTCCGGCAGGAATCCATGACCCGCCGCCTTCATGCCGCGGGTCATGGAGCATTCAGCGTCCGCGCAGGTCGGCGGGGTTGCTGGCGTCGCTCGTGGGCCATCCGATATCCTTGCGAATCTCTGCGGGAAGGGATTCCAGCATCTTCTGGGTCTGGCGCAAGCGCCATTCGTGCTGAAGCCGTGCCGGAAGATCGGTCACGTTGCGGAAAAGCGCGGAAAGCGGAGACGGACGCCCGTGGCTTCCATGATAGCTGATCGTGGTCATCGTAATTCTCCTTGGACTTGATGGGCCGGCATCGTCGGGAGTGGGGCCAGGCCAATTCATCAATCGATCGGATGAGAATGAAGCGACCTCTTCAGTTTCCGTGTCGGTCGCATATGCGGGCTCAATCCGATGACCCGAATATGCTCCTTGGTTGACTTTCAATCAAACGAAATGATATGGTGTTTAAATTCAAATTTATTGAAAGAGACGTGTCATGACAGTGCCGTTCCGCCCCCCGCTGCCGCTTCTCGACAATGATGTACTCAGAACCTTCGTGGCGATCGCCGAGACCGGCAATTTCTCCACAGCCGCCGAGGCCGTATTCCGTACACCGTCTGCGGTGTCGATGCAGATCAAGAAGCTCGAAGAGCAGTTGAAGACGACGCTTTTCCTGCGCGATGCCCGCTCGGTCACGCTCACTCAGCATGGAGAGATGCTGCTTTCTTACGCGCGGCGCATGCTGGCGCTCTCCAATGAAGCCGTATCCCGCTTCGTGATGCCGGAGCTTTCGGGCGTGGTGCGTCTCGGTGCGCCGGATGACATCGCCGAACGCATCTTGCCGCGGGTGCTCAAGCATTTCGGCGAAGCGTTCCCCGGTATCATGGTGGATGTCACGGTCGACCAGAGCATCCAGCTTCGCAAGCGCATGGATGAACAGCGGCTCGATCTGACGCTCATCAATTGCGCCACGCGGCCGTTCCCGACGATCGGCGAGGTGATCCATAGCGAAAAGCTGGTCTGGGCGGGTGCAAAATGCGGCACGGCTTATCTGCGCGATCCGCTGCCGATCTCCGTTTGGGAAGATGGCTGCGTCTGGCGGCAGGATGCGATCTCACAGCTTGAAAAGCACAAACGCCCCTATCGCGTCGCCTATGCCAGCGCGCATACGATGGCGCAGCGCGCCGCAGTGGTCTCTGATCTTGCGATCGCGCCTTTCCCGCTTTCCTACGTGACCGAGGACATGCAGATCCTCGGACCGAAGGAGGGCCTGCCGGAACTGCTGAACTTCGACATACGGCTGCTGACCGCGCCTCAGCTTTCGAACCCCGCCAAGGCGGTGGCTCAAAGCATTCGCGAGGCCTTCGGCTCCTTCGTCGCCGCGGCGGCCTGATCTTTTCTCATTCGCGAGAACGGCGGCGTCTGCGGGCGCCGCCTTCGCCGGCCGTGTCCGCCAGCACCTTGCGCTCCGGCAAGGTCACGGCAACCGCGAGGTTCGGGAAGGGATCGATTTTGTTCGGCAGCGCCATCGCATGCACAAAATGCTCTTGAAACTTCGGTTCAAGAGCCGTCTCTATCTTCTCGATCTTCCTGACGGTTTCCTCAATCTCGCGACGATAGCTGCGGTTCAGCAGGCACATGCGCGCGCCCGTTCCGGCGGCATTGCCCACAGCCTTGACGCGCGTGAGGTCGCAATCGGGGATCAGCCCTAGCACCATCGCAAATTTCGGATCGATAAAGGTGCCGAAGGCCCCCGCAAGGCCGATGCGATCGACATGGCCGATCCCAAGCTTGTCCATCAGAAGCTTCACGCCCGCATAGAGCGCCGCCTTGGCGAGCTGGATGGCGCGTACGTCATTCTGGGTCACGGTGATGCGCGGCTCGCCGTCGTGAAGCAGGTAGGAAAAGGTCCGACCGTTCTGCAGGATGCGCGGGCTGCGCTCCGCGAGCGATCCGTCCACCACGCCRTCTTCGGAAATGATGCCGGCGAGATACATTTCCGCGATCACCTCGATGATGCCGGAGCCGCAGATGCCGGTCACGCCGACCGCGGCGGCGGCCTCGGCAAATCCCGGCTCGTCCGACCAGGGCTCGATGCCGATCACCCGGAAGCGGGGTTCGAGGGTTATCGGGTCGATGCGCACGCGTTCGATGGCGCCAGGCGCTGCGCGCTGGCCGGAGGAGATTTCGGCGCCCTCGAAGGCCGGGCCGGTGGGGGATGAGGCCGCCACGGTGCGGGCGGCGTTGCCGAGAACGATTTCCGCATTGGTGCCGATATCGACCAGCAGCATCATCTCGTCCTGCCGATGGGGGCCTTCCGAAAGGGTTGCGGCTGCGGCATCTGCGCCCACATGGCCTGCGATGCAGGGCAGGATATAGGTGCGGGTGCCGGGGTTCATCGGCAGGCCGATCTCGGAGGATTTTACATGCACGGCACCGGAAACGGCGAGCGCGAACGGCGCGCCGCCGAGTTCCGTCGGATCGATGCCGAGGAAGAGGTGGTGCATGATGGGATTGCCGACGAAGACGCTGTCGAGAATGTCTTCCCGCGAAACGCCGCCCTCGGCGCAGACCTTGTCGATCAGTCTGTTCACCGCCTCGCGTACTGCAAGCGTCATCGCCTCGCGCCCGTCCGGGTTCATCATCACGTAGGAGACGCGGCTCATCAGGTCCTCGCCGAAGCGGATCTGCGGGTTGGATGTGCCGGCCGAGGCGACAGTGCGGCCCGAAAGCAGCGAGGAGAGATGCATGGCAATGGTCGTGGAGCCGATATCGCAGGCAATCCCGTAGGCTTCGTTCTTCAAGCCCGGATAGAGCGCCACGAGGCGCGGATGTGCATCGTCGTGGTCCTTGTGGACCGCCGCCGTCACCTTCCATTCGCCCTTGCGCAGGATGGATTGAACCGTCGGGATCAGGTGGAAATCCACTTCGAGATTTTCGAGATGCCAGTCGGCGGCAAGGGCTGCCTTCAGCCGGTCGAGATCGCCGAGCGGCTTTTCCATGTCGGGCTCTTCAACCTCGACATAGCACATGCGGATTGCCGAATTGCGGTCGAAGACGCGCTCGTCGGCGGCCTTGCGCACCACCTGGGCATTGATGACCGTGTCCTGCGGCACGTCGATGACGAGGTCGCCGAGGATCTGGGCGGAGCAGGAGAGGCGCCGGCCTTCCGGCAGGCCGCGCACGCGGTCGTAGCGCTCTTCCTTCGGCCCGATGGGTGAAAGGTGGTCGTTGGCCGATTTGATGCCGTGCTTGGCGAACCGGCCTTCCTGCACGGAAACCTGGCAGCGGCCGCAGGTCGCCCGCCCGCCGCACACGCTCTCCACATAGACGCCGAGCTGGCGCGCGGCCTCCAGCACCGGCGTGCCGACAGCAAAACGGCCGCGCTTGCCGGAAGGCATGAAGAGGACGAGTGGTTTCGAAGGCGCGTCGTTCATTTAATGTTGTCCTCAAGCGGTTGAGGGGCCTCTTTTCCTACTCCATCCTCGCTGCGGCGCCAGTCCGCGCCGCGCGTCCGCCCCGCCGGCCGCCGGCGGCAGGCATCGGGGAGGCAGCGGCGGCCCCGCCTTCGGCCGGCTTGTAGTCGCGATAAGTCATGATCCAGTTCGAGCAATTCGCGTCCGTGCCGTTCAGCACGTTCGCCGCACGTACCGCCTCCATCTCCTGTGGGCGGCAGGGGTTCATGATCGCCGACGTCATGCCCGCGCCGATCACCATCGGGATGAAGCCGGCATTGATGCCGTGGCGGTGCGGCAGGCCGAAGGAGATGTTGGAGAGGCCGCAGGTCGTGTTGACCTTCAGCTCTTCGCGCAGGCGCCGGAGCAGCGCGAAGACCTGCTGGCCGGCGCTGCCCATGGCGCCGATCGGCATCACCAGAGGATCGACCACGATGTCATGGCTCTTGATGCCGTAATCGGCCGCCCGCTCCACGATTTTCTTCGCCACCGCGAAGCGGACGTCCGGGTCCTGGGAAATGCCGGTCTCGTCATTGGAGATCGCCACCACCGGCACGTCGTATTTCTTGCAGAGGGGCAGGATGGCCTCGAGCTTCTCCTCCTCGCCGGTCACGGAATTGACGAGCGGCCGGCCCTTGGCGACCTTCAGTGCCGCCTCGATCGCGGCCGAGACCGAACTGTCGATGGAAAGCGGCACGTCCACGAGGTTCTGGACGATTTCCAGCGTCTGAACGAGCAGCGGCGGCTCGGTCTCGTTCGGGTTGACGGCGGTGACGCCCGCGTTGACGTCCAGCATCGTCGCGCCGGCGGCGACCTGCTCCAGCGCATCCTTGATGACGGTATCGAAATTGCCTTCGATCATTTCCGCGGCCAGCTTCTTGCGGCCTGTCGGATTGATCCGCTCGCCGATCACGCAGAAGGGCTGATCGAAACCGATCACGACTTCGCGGGTGGCGGATGCGACGATGGTGCGGGTCATATGGTCCTCCGGGACGCCGGCTCCTGCTGCCGGCTGATTCTGTCTCAATGGGGTTTATGCGCGGCGATATCCGCAAGCTGCTCCTGGTTTTCCTCCCGGCCTTCGCGCAACTGCTCGAGCCGTTCGGCGACGAGTGCGTCCGTCGGGTTCGCTTCGCGCTTCCAGGGCTTGCGGCCCTTCAGCACGCCCGATTCGTGAACGATCTCGGCGACATATTCCTCCTGGCGGTAGGCCATCACATGGATGCCGGAGACGCCTTCTATCTCCTTCACCTCGTTGATGATGTCGATGCAGAGCTGCTTGCCTTCCTTTTTCTGGTCCTGAGCGCCTTCGAGCCGCGCGATGACCGAATCGGGGATATGAATCCCCGGCACGTTGGAGCGTATCCACCGCGCGGTCTTGGCTGAGGCGAGCGGCCCGACGCCGACCAGGATGAAGCATTTTTCATGGAAGCCGAGATCGCGCACTTTCTTCATATATTCGCGGAACATCGGCACGTCGAAGCAATACTGGCTCTGCACGAACTGCGCGCCCGCCTCGATCTTCTTGCCGAGCCGGAAAGGCCGGAAATCATAAGGTGGCGCAAAGGGATTGATCGCCGCGCCCAGGAAGACGTGGGGCGGCGTGGTGAGCTTGCGTCCGGAGAGGAATTTCGCCTCGTCGCGCATGGTGCGGACGGTGGAAAGCAGTGACATGCAATCGAGGTCGAAAACGGGCTTGGCGCCCGGCTGGTCTCCGGCCTGGACGCCGTCGCCCGTCAGGCACATGATGTTCTGCACGCCCATGGCCGAGGCGCCGAGCACGTCGCCCTGTATGGCGATGCGGTTCTTGTCGCGGYAGGCGATCTGCATGATCGGCGCATAGCCCATGCGGGTCAGAAGTGCGCAGATGCCGACCGAGGACATATGGCAGTTGGCGCCGGAGGCATCGACCGCGTTGATCCCGTCCACCCATCCGTCGAAGATCGCAGCGCGCTCATAGACGTCCTGCGGATCGGCGCTGTCGGGCGGGTTGAGCTCGGCGGTCACCGCGAATTCGCCCCGCCGCAGCACGCGTTCCAGCCGGCCGCGGGAGGAATGGCCGGGCAGGGGATCGAGAGGGGCACCGGGATCGTGCGGGTTGATGTCCGGGCTCATGGCTGCATTTCCTTCGCCGCCTGCCGGCGGGCGGCCGCTTCCGCCGTCACGCGCAGCCAGGAGGAGGTTTCGCGCAGCGACTGGTTCACCGGCTTCTGGACGTTCAGGATCGCATCGCCGCCTGCCATGTTGCGCGAACCCTCCCAGGCCTTGACCCATACGCAGGGCATATCCGGCTCCACCTCGCAGTTTCCGTTGGCGCGCACGCCGCCGCAGGGGCCGTTGCGCAATTGCTTGGGGCAGTTCATCGGGCAGGACATGCCGGTCGAGGACAATATGCACTGGCCGCACATGCGACAGTCGAAGAGAACGCCCTTCACGCGCTTTTCGACGAAAGTAACGGGGGCTTCGACCCGATTGTAGCCGATTGCCTTCCAAAGCGGGTGCAACAACAGGAAGGCCTCGGCGAAGCGGTTGTAGAACCATTCGAGGAAACGGGAGTGCCTGACCGACCAGAGACGGATCGAATAGCGCCGCTGCACGCGCCGGTTCGGCGAGACATCGGCGGGCGTATAGGCCCCGCTCGCGGCCTTCTTCGCCGCCTGGGCGTTGCCGATCGCGGGTTTGCCTTCAGCCATTCTCGCGGCCTCCGGCCTTCACCAGCGCCACCAGCCGTTCCTTGTCATAGGCGGCCTCGAGTTCTGCCGCGGCCTTGTCCGCTTCGGCTTCGAGATCGTCGGAAACGGGTATCGGATCGGCTTTGCGCCATTCGGCCAGATAGTCGTCGGTCTCGGAGGCGCCGGTGCGCATCGCGCACATGTCGATCGCCTCGGTGAAGCGTAACGAAAGCTCCCGCTTGGCCGTCTGCCGACCCTTTTTGACGATGACCTGTGCCGGAATATCCCGCCAGTAGACGACGATGCGATCGGCCATGAATTCCTCCGTGTTGAGCCGAGCATGCACTTGCGCGGGGCGCGGGACTGCGCTTGCCACGACGTCGCATGAGGCGAAAAGCGACAGCGCAACCGGCACAGCGTTGTCACGACGCCATCTGCGCGCCAGGCCGGTGTTAGGCGGCCGTTGATGCCTTGTCGTTTGAAACTATTCAAATATAGTTGAGATGCCTCTGGAAGCGAGAGTCGAAAGCCCTCCCATATTCTTTGGATCGTTCGATGCCTGATACAAGCAGCCTGCTCGCGTTCGCATTGATCGCACTGGGGATGGTCCTGACACCGGGACCGAACATGGTTTACCTGGTCTCTCGCAGCATCTGCCAGGGTAGGGCCGCCGGGTTGATCTCGCTCGGAGGCGTGGCGCTCGGTTTTGTGTTCTATATGCTGTGTGCCGCCTTCGGCATCACCGCGCTTTTGTTGGCGATACCCTACGCCTACGATGCCATCCGCATTGCGGGAGCGGTCTACCTGTTCTGGTTGGCCTGGCAAGCGGTTCGGCCGGGCGGCCGGTCTCCCTTTCAGGTCAGGGATCTTCCGCAGGACAGCCCGCGCAAGCTTTTCCTGATGGGTTTTCTCACCAACCTGTTCAATCCGAAGATCGCGGTCATGTATCTTTCGCTGCTGCCGCAGTTCATCGATCCCGCAAATGGAAGCGTTCTGGCGCAGGCCCTCGTGCTGGGAACGACGCAGATTGCGATCAGCGCCTGCGTGAACCTGGTCATCATTGTTTCCGCCAGCTATGTGGCGCTTTTCCTCATCCATCGTCCCGCATTTGCTGCCGTTCAACGCTGGATCATGGGTACCGTGCTGGCGGGTCTGGCGGTGAGGATGGCAACCGAGGCTCATCGCTAGGACGGTCAGCCGTCGCGGCGGTTCGCCGATCGGCGGCTCTCCAGAACCTAGATGGCGCGCAGCGCCGGTGAGAGATCGCCGTATCCGGTGAAACGGTATTCGTATTCCAGGCCCAGATAGTCGGCGGCCGCGCGCGCTTTTTCCTGCAGGGCCTCGTCCTCTTCCTGGCTGAGATAGACGAGCTTGCGGTAATTGCCGAAATACATCTCCTTCAGCTCCGGATGCCGGTCGAGGCCGAGCGGTTCGATGACGAAGGCCTCGAACTGGCGGGCAAGGAAATCCGTCAGGAAGAAGGAGAGCAGGTCGTCGTCGGCCTTTGCGGCGAAAGCCTCGTTGCCGGCGAAGAAGGAATAGCAGTGGGGCCCCTCGATGCGGGCGATGCCTTCGCGCTCGCAGAGCCGGTCGATAGCGCCGCCGGTGCCGCAATCCGCATAGGCGAAGAAGATTTTTTGAAAGCCCTTTGCCCGCGCTTCCGCTACGGCCTTTTCCAGCCCCGGCACGATCTTCTGTGGATAAGCATGCCAGATGGCCGGCAGGCAATTGAGATCGATATGGTGGAGCCCATTCTGGCGGCAGACGGCCAGAATTTCACGCGCGATCGCGCCACACGCGATCACGTGAACTTTTTTGCTCGTTGAACGTTCCATAGCCGGAAATTCATTTTCCGGCACAACTTGGTCCAAATCCATCGGAGTATTCTAACATGACGGTCAAGACAGTCACCGTGATCGCCGCTCTTTTCGCCACCATGCTTTCGCTCAGCTCTTGCGGCAACACGATTCGCGGCATGGGGCAGGACACGGCCAATGCCGTCGATGCTACCCAGGATGCCGGCCGCCGCGTCGATCGCGCTGCGCGGTAAAAAGCCTCGCCCTCGGTGAGAAGCAAGGCCGGTCGAACCTAACGCGACCGGCTATTCTTGCATGCTCTATGCAGGTCCCGCCTTTTCAGCCGGCGGCGAGACTGTTGTGCTTGCGGCGAATGAAGTCCTTCGCCGTTTCCACCGCAACCGCRGCATCGCGGCAATAGGCGTCGGCGCCCACGGCCTTGCCGAACTCCTCGTTGAGCGGCGCGCCGCCCACCAGCACGATATAATCGTCGCGGATACCCTTTTCCTTCATCGTGTCGATGACGACCTTCATATAGGGCATGGTCGTGGTCAGAAGCGCCGACATGCCGAGGATATCCGGCTTCTCGCGCTCGATGGCCTCCAGGTAGTTCTCCACCGGATTGTTGATTCCGAGGTCGATCACGTCGAAGCCGGCGCCTTCCATCATCATGCCGACGAGGTTCTTGCCGATGTCGTGGATATCGCCCTTGACGGTGCCGATCACCATCTTGCCGAGCTTCGGCGCGCCGGTTTCGGCAAGCAGCGGACGCAGGATCGTCATGCCGGCCTTCATCGCATTGGCCGAAAGCAGCACCTCCGGCACGAAAAGTATGCCGTCGCGGAAGTCGATGCCGACGATCCGCATGCCCTCGACCAGTGCCTGCGTGAGGATATCGTAGGGCGTCCAGCCGCGGTCGAGCAGGATTTGAGTCGCTTCCTCGATCTCTTCCTTCAGCCCGTCATAAAGATCGTCGTGCATTTGCTGCACGAGTTCCTCGTCGGAAAGTTCCGCCAGAATGATTTCGTCGTCGGACATGGGTGTTTCCCTAGGTTCGAGAAGCCGCGCAAATCAGCCCTTCCACAATATGTGTATCCTCAAATTGTTTCGTAATTTCTTTCGTATGCGACAGCGGCGCGTCGGAAACGCGACGGGCGGCAGCGGAGAAATGTCTGTCCTGTGCAAGCCTTTGACGCAGAAAGGCAGGGCTCGGCTTGCACTTGCGCCTAGCATGGCGCATCAGAACGGCATGCGCCGGTGGCGTGAAGGCGAGGAGCATCATGGACGATTTGAACCAGCAGACGGATTCGGCAGGCGGCGGAAGACGCGGTCGCGGCGAGCGGGGCGCGGCGGGCCGCCGCGCGGCGCGGGCGGGAAGCGGTCCCGGTCCTTCGCTGCCCTATATCACTCGCAAGATCGCCGTATACGAGGTGCTGGACGAAGAGGGTCTGGCGCTTATCGAACGCAACGCCGATACGGTGCTTGAGGAAATAGGCATCGAGTTCCGCGACGATGTCGAAGCCCTCGAGCTTTGGGCCAAGGCTGGTGCCGACGTGAAGGGCCAGCGCGTCCATTTCCCGAAGGGGCTTTGCCGCGAACTGCTCAAGACCGCGCCGAAGGAATTCACCTGGCATGCGCGCAATCCTGAACGCAACGTCCATATCGGCGGCAATGCCACGGTATTCGCCCCCGTCTACGGCCCGCCCTTCGTGCGCGACCTGGACGGCAAGCGCCGCTATGCCACCATCGAGGATTTCCGCAACTTCGTGAAACTCGC
Organism: Rhizobium sp. LCM 4573; assembly: GCF_001854865.1. Taxonomy (GTDB): domain Bacteria; phylum Pseudomonadota; class Alphaproteobacteria; order Rhizobiales; family Rhizobiaceae; genus Neorhizobium. The sequence continues at coordinate 479,200 of NZ_MDDW01000028.1, forward strand.
CTATATGGCGCCGTCCATGCACTCATCCGGCGGCACCGTCTGCGAGCCGGTGGATGTTCCGGTCAACAAGCGTCACCTCGATATGGTCTACAGCCATATCAAATATTCCGACAAACCCTTCATGGGATCGGTGACGGCACCTGAGCGCGCCGAGGACACGATCGCCATGGCGAAGATCGTGTTCGGAGACGAGTTCGTCGAGAACAATTGCGTCACGCTCAACCTCATCAACGCCAATTCGCCGATGGTCTTCGACGAGACCATGCTGGGCGCGCTGAAGGTTTATGCGCGGCATAACCAGGCTTCGGTGGTCTCGCCCTTCATCCTGTCGGGAGCGATGAGCCCGGTCACCGTCGCCGGCACGCTGACGCAGATCCTCGCAGAAGTGCTTGCTGGCGCCTCCTTCACGCAGCTCATCCGCAAGGGCTCGCCGGTGCTGTTCGGCACGTTTGCCGCTTCGATCTCGATGCAGTCGGGCGCTCCGACCTTCGGCACGCCGGAGCCTTCGCTGGTCTCCTATGGCGCCGCGCAGCTCGCCCGCCGCCTCGGCCTGCCGTTCCGTACCGGCGGTTCGCTCTGCGGTTCCAAGGTTCCGGATGCCCAGGCCGCGCACGAATCCGCCAACACGCTGAACACCACGCTGCTTGCCGGCACCAATTTCGTGCTGCATGCTGCGGGCTGGCTGGAAGGCGGGCTCGTCTCCTCCTACGAGAAGTTCATGATCGATCAGGATCAGCTCGGCATGATGCAGAAGATGGCCGCAGGCGTCGATCTTTCCGAGGAAGGGCAGGCGATGGATGCGATCCGCGAAGTCGGACCGGGCAGCCATTATCTCGGCTGCACCCATACCCAGACGCATTTCCAGACAGCCTTCTACCGTTCGCCGCTCGCCGACAACAATTCTTTCGAACAGTGGGAGATCGAAGGCGAGAAGCGGATCGAGGAGCGTGCCAATGCCCTTTGCCGCTCCTGGCTCGATGCCTATGAAGCACCGCCGCTCGATCCGGCGATCGATGAGGCGCTCAACGCCTATATCAAGGCGCGCAAGGATTCGATGCCCGACGCGTTCACCTGAAGAGGTCCCGAGGCCGCCAGGGAGCAAGGCGGCGCCAGGCAGGTTGCCGACTTCATTCAGGAAGAGGTTTGGCGCCCGCATTACAAATACGAGGGGCCGCGATGAGCGGCCCTTCTGCCATTCTGGCGGAGATCGCCGGGGCGCTGCGTTCCTCCGGCATCCATCTGCGCGGCGTTGCGGCATTCGCACCGGGCGAGGGGCCTCGGCTTGCCGATGGCGGGGTCGCCCGCTCCGTGGTTCTGCTCGGCAATATCGGCAGCTCGCTCTGGCCGGCATTTTCCCGCTGGCGCGAAGGCTATGATGGCCCCGATCCACTCGATACCTTCTCGAAGGCGGCTATCCGCCCGCTTGCCGAAAGGCTGGGCGCCACCGCCTTCTTTCCTTCCGACCCGCCATGGCAGCCGTTCCAGCAATGGGCGATGAAGGCGGAGGGCCTGCGCCCGTCGCCGCTCGGCATCCTTATTCATCCACGCTATGGCCTCTGGCACGGCTATCGCGGGGCACTCGGCTTTCCCTTCGAGATCGAAGCCGGGCATGAGCATGTCGGTCACGCCTGCGATGCCTGTCCCGACAAGCCCTGTATCGCGCACTGTCCGGTGAACGCGATCACGACCGATCGCTTCGATGTCGCTGCCTGTCGCGGATACCTGAAAAGCGAGGCGGGCAGGGCGAGCTGCATGGTCACCGGCTGCGCCGCCCGCAACGCCTGTCCGGTCGGCGCGGATTTCCGCTATCCGCCCGAACAGCTTCGGTTTCACATGGATGCTTTGATTTAGCGGCAGGCTCCCGTGCCGCTCAGGCGCGGCGGCGGCGTCTTTCGCGCGAGGGATCGCCGCCCGATTCGCTGGCCATCTTGTTGCGCAGCGGGCCGATCCTGTCGACCACTTCCTCGATCGTCGGGCGCGGGCCGGGCGTATGTCCGTCGAGCGCGGCGCGCATGGCGGCGAGGTGCTCGAAGGAGGTGCCGCAGCAGCCGCCGATGATCTTGGCGCCGGCGTTGTGGGCAAGCCTCGCATATTCGGCCATAAGCGGCGGCGTGCCCGAATAATGGATCTCGGCGCCGCGATATTCCGGAATGCCGCAATTGCCCTTGACGATGGTGATCGCCTCCGGATCGGCGACCGTCATGTCGAGAAGGCTCGAGAGGATATCGGAGGCTCCGACGCCGCAATTGGCCCCGACCGCGACCGGACCGTCGCCGATATCGCCGGCAACACCATGAATATCCTTGGGGTCGAGGCCCATCATCGTCTTGCCGGCCGTGTCGAACGAACCCGTATAGGTGTAGGGCAGGCCGACCCGGCTCGCCGCCTCTGCTGCCGCACGGATCTCGTCGGGCGAGGACATGGTCTCGATCCAGGCGACATCGGCGCCGCCTGCCTTCAGCCCTTCGATCTGCTCGGCGAAGGCCGCAACCGCGTCCTCATAGGAAAGGGCGCCGAGCGGTATCAGCAGCTCGCCGGTCGGACCCACCGAGCCTGCGACGATCACCTTGCGCGGCGCGCGGTCGGCAACCGCGCGGGCGATCTCGGCGGCGCGCTTGTTGAGCGCGAAAACCCGGTCTTCGGCCTTATGCAGTTTCAGCCGGTGACGCGTGCCGCCGAAGGAATTGGTGAGGATGATGTCGGCCCCGGCATCCACGAAACCTTGATGGAGCCTGTCGATCTTTTCCGGCTGGCTCTCGTTCCACAGTTCCGGCGCATCGCCGGCTTCGAGCCCCATGGCGAAGAGATTGGTGCCGGTCGCGCCATCGGCGAGAAGCACGCCTTTTTCGGCCAGAAGTTCGGTCAATGGATTGGCAGCGGTCATGGCCTGCTCCTGTGGGCTGTTCTGCCGGTTATATAAAGATATCTTTATATGTTCGCAATGAGGGATGGGGCAGGTCGACCGGCGTCGGTTTCTGCCGTCGGCTTGCCGGGCTCCGCGTGCCCCATCGGTGTTACCATGGCCGCGATCACCGTCTGGAGATCGAGCATGCCGAGGGGACCACCCGCGTCATCGACGACGATCGCCTTGGAATGATTGGCCTCCGTCATCTGTTTTGCGGCGGCTTCCAGCGTCGTGCCGGCACCGAGCCTCATGCCTTCCGCCGGACCGTCGAGCGGGCGCATCACGGTTTTCGCCTGGATCACGCGGCCGCGGTTCACTTCCTTCACGAAGGCGGTGATATAGTCGTCGGCGGGCGAAAGCACGATATCCTGGCCGCTGCCCTGCTGGATCACCTGCCCGTCGCGCAGGATCGCGATCTTGTCGCCAAGCCGCAATGCCTCGTCGAGATCGTGGGTGATGAACACGACCGTTTTCTTGAGTTCCGCCTGGAGATCCAGAAGCACGCTCTGCATATCGACGCGGATCAGCGGATCGAGCGCCGAATAGGCTTCGTCCATCAGCAGGATGTCGGCATCGTTGGTCAGCGCGCGCGCCAGACCAACGCGCTGCTGCATGCCGCCGGAAAGCTGGTTCGGATAGTGATTGTCGAAGCCTGCCAGCCCTACGCGCTCGATCCAGTATTGCCCTTTGCGCATGCTCTCGCTGCGCGGAACACCCTGGATGTCCAGGCCGTAGATGGTATTCTCGATGACGGTCCGGTGCGGCAGCAGGGCGAATTTCTGAAAGACCATCGCCGTTTTCCGGCGGCGGAATTCGCGCAGGTCCTTCTCGCTCATGTGACAGATGTCGGTGCCGTCGTAGATGACTTCGCCGGCCGTCGGCTCGATCAGCCGGTTGATATGTCGGATCAGCGTCGATTTGCCCGAGCCGGAAAGCCCCATCACCACGGTGATGCCGCCCGCCGGCATCGAGATGTTGATGTTCTTGAGGCCGAGCACATGGCCGTGCTCTTCGTTGAGTTCGCGCTTGCTCATGCCGCGCTCGACGAGCTCGACGCATTCTCGGCCACGCGGTCCGAAAATCTTGTACAGTCCCTTGATCTCGATGCCGTGACTAGCCATCGACAGCCTCCCGCGACTTTACCGGGCCGCGTGGGCCGGACCGTCCTGGCTTTGTGCGTCTTACCATCCTGTTCCCTTATGTTTGCAGCTTACGCCGTCCGGCGTAAGAGCGGCCGGGTATTCCCGTGCCATCATGTTCCCATACTACATCATGCGTCCGTCCATTGTGCGATTTGCGACGCCTCAGGCGATCAGAGCGCTGCCTTTATCTTGTCGGCCACGGCGGGAACCACCCATTCGGACCAAATCTTTTCTTCCGTTTCCAGGAAATGCCGGGCGGTCTCGGCATTGCTCGCCTTGTTCGCCTGCTGCCAGGCGAGAAGCGCGCTCACCGTCTCGTTCGACCACTTGCGCGTCCGGACATAGTCCGTTGCGACATCGGCAAGCTTGCCGAAATCCCTCGAAAGCAGGGTGAATGCCCGCGAGGTCGGATAGGAATTGACCCGGGGGTTGGGACAATTTTCCACCGCCGTGCAGGCATCCCACTCCGCCTTGTCGAAGGCAACGCCGAAGGAAAGCTTCACCATTTCGTATTTGCCGAGGACCGCCGTCGGCGCCCAGTAATAGCCGAGCCAACCCGTCTTGGTCTCGAAAGCCTTGACGATCGAGGCATCCAGTTCCTCAGGCGAGCTGCTCTCCGTCAGGTCGAAACCCTTGCCGTTTGCGTCGAGCGCCCGGAAAAGATTGGCGGTCGTGGCATTGCAGGCCCAATCGCGCGGACAGTTGCGGACCGCGCCACGCTGCGAATTTATAGGCGATGGGAAGAGCTGCGGCGCAGCCAGCGCATCCTCGACGGTACGGATCTTCGGATGCGCGTCGAAGATGAACTTCGGTATCCACCAGCCCTCGATCGCGCCGTCCGCCAGGATTTCGGCGCCGAGCGCCAGTTTGTTCTCGGCGGTGGCGGCATCCAGCCGCCCGCGCACCGCATTCACCCAGAATTCCGGCGCCATGTCGGGGGAGCCATCCGCCAGCATCGTCTCGAACGTGGGCACCGTATCGCCCGGAACGAGTGTAACCTTGCAGCCGTAGCCTGCCTCGAGGATGATCTTGTCCACGTTGGCGGCGATGGCTGCCGAACCCCAGTTCATCTCGGCAACGGATATGTCACCGCATTCCGCCGAGGCGGAACCTGCGGAAAGACCGAATCCCGCGGCGATCACCGCGACGCCGAGCAGGCTTTTCATGATCAGGACTCCTGGTTCGCACATGGTCATTGTGACGCGCTTATCGTGCAGACCGCAACTGAATACGTCCCGATTCTGGTAATTTTTTATCCATGGAATGCGGTCCGCGGCGCCTCCCGGTCATGGAGGCGCTGCGACGTGTCCGGGGTTTTGCGATCCGGCGCCGCTCAGCCCACGTGCTGCATCTCCGCCATGGCCGCATCGTCCTTTTCGTTGGCGCGGATTGCGGCTTTCCGGTTGGCCACGCGTGCGAAATACTGCTGGAAGGCCGGACGCTTTTCCATGGTGCCGAACTGCATCCCCCAGCCGATCTGCGCTCCGACATAGACGTCGGCTGCCGTAAATTTGTCCCCGGCGATGTAGGGGTTCGCCTGCACCGCCTTTTCCAGCGTGTCCATCACATGGGCGAAGCTGCCATAGCCGATCATCCGTTCGCGATCGGGGGCCACTTCGAAACCGAGCGCCTTGTTGCTGACGGAGGCCTCGACCGGACCGGCGCCGAAGAAGAGCCAGCGGTAGTAATCCGCGCGTTCGGCGGGTGGCGGGGCGAGGCCCGCTTCGGGAAAGGCGTCGGCCAGATAGGCGCAGATCGCCGCACACTCCGTCACCACCTTGCCGTCGTGCACGATAGCCGGCACCTTGCCCATCGGGTTGACCGCCTTGTAGGCGTCGTCCTTCATCGTGGTTCCGAAATGGAGGATTTCGGCGCGGTAGGGCACGCCCACTTCCTCCAGCATCCAGCGGGCGATGCGGCCTCGCGACATCGGGTTGGTGTAAAGCACGAGTTCATCGGTCATGGCCATCTCCTGTATGTTCTCTTTATGTTCTATATTCTCCATTTGTCGGAATCAAGCCGGACAGGGGTGGATCAAAGTGGTTTCCGGTACTGTATGAAGCCGGAATTCTGGGCGACGCGATCGTAGAGTCTCCGCGCGGTGGCATTGCTTTCATGCGTCAGCCAGTAGAGCCGGCCGGCGCCTTTTTCGCGCGCGAGTTCGGCGACCGCCTCGATCAGTGCCTCGCCGGCGCCTTTTCCGCGGCCGGTGTTTTCCACGTAAAGGTCCTGCAAATAGCAGGTCCATTCCGGCAGCCAGCATGAGCGGTGGAAGATCGCGTGCACGATGCCGATCATCTTGCCGTCGTCGTCGAAGGCGCCGAAGGCGTGCATGGGCTCGGCCGGATCGTGGAGGCGCTCCCAGGTAAGGTCGTATTGCTCTCGCGGCAGCTCGGTTTCGTAGAAACGCAGATAGGCCCGCCAGAGCGGTTCCCATTCTGCGCGATCGGAAGGTTCGAGCGGACGGACGGTGTTGGTCATTGCAGGCTCCCGAAATGAAAACGGCGGGAATTTCTTCCCGCCGTTTGAACTTATCGGAAAAGCGCGGCTTAGGCAGCCATTGCCTTCTTGAGGTTCTCGTCGATCTTGTCGAGGAAGGCGGTGGTGGAGAGCCATGGCTGGTCGGGGCCGATCAGCAGCGCCAGGTCCTTGGTCATATGGCCGGATTCGACGGTATCGATGCAGACCTTTTCCAGCGTCGAGGCGAACTTGGCGAGTTCCGCATTGTCGTCCAGCTTGGCGCGATGCGCCAGGCCACGGGTCCAGGCGAAGATCGAGGCGATCGAGTTGGTCGAGGTTTCCTGGCCCTTCTGGTGCTGGCGGTAATGGCGGGTCACGGTGCCGTGGGCGGCTTCCGCCTCCACGGTCTTGCCGTCCGGCGTCATCAGGACCGAGGTCATTAGACCGAGCGAGCCGAAGCCCTGTGCCACGATGTCGGACTGCACGTCGCCGTCATAGTTCTTGCAGGCCCAGACATAGCCGCCGGACCACTTGAGCGCGGCAGCGACCATGTCGTCGATCAGGCGATGCTCGTACCAGATCTTCTTCTCTTCGTACTGAGCCTTGAATTCGGCGTCGTAGATTTCCTGGAAGATGTCCTTGAAGCGGCCGTCATAGGCCTTGAGGATCGTGTTCTTGGTCGAGAGATAGCACGGAACGCCGCGCTGAAGGGCGTAGTTGAACGAAGCGCGGGCGAAGTCGCGAATGGAATCGTCGAGGTTATACATCGCCATGGCAACGCCCGCCGACGGTGCGTCGAAAACGTCATGCTCGATCGTCTGGCCGTCTTCGCCGACGAACTTGATCGTCAGCTTGCCCTTGCCGGGGAACTTGAAATCGGTGGCGCGGTACTGGTCGCCGAAGGCGTGGCGGCCGACGATGATCGGCTTCGTCCAGCCCGGCACCAGGCGCGGAACGTTCTTCATGATGATCGGCTCGCGGAAGATGACGCCGCCGAGAATGTTGCGGATCGTGCCGTTCGGGCTCTTCCACATCTTCTTGAGCTTGAATTCCTCGACGCGGGCTTCATCCGGGGTGATGGTCGCGCACTTGATGCCGACGCCGTGCTTCTTGATGGCGTTCGCCGCATCGACGGTCACCTGGTCGTCGGTGGCGTCGCGGTTCTCGACGGAGAGATCGTAATATTCGATGTCGAGATCGAGATAGGGCAGGATCAGCTTGTCCTTGATGAGCTGCCAGATGATGCGGGTCATCTCGTCGCCGTCGAGATCGACGACCGGGTTTGCTACCTTGATCTTTTGCATGGAATTCCTCTTGAACGTGCGGAGGGATCGCGAAATCCCGTAGGTGGACACCAATGGGCTTGCGCTATAGCATCGCCGGGGCGGAACGCAAAGCCAATGCGCGGGGCTGAGGGCAGTTTTGCGGGTCAAGCCTCAAGTTTGCATTTTGCCATGCGGGGATGACAGGTCTGTATTGCGCTTGCCAAACGCGGCAGCCCGGTTAATCTCGCGCGCATCCCACACGCAAACTTTCGGATACATGCCATGCGGACCATCCCGCTCGCCGCGCTTCTGGCGCTGACAGCCAATTTCGCCCTCGCCGCCGAGGCCACCGACCCGGTGAAGGAGGTGATGAAGATCACCGAGGAGAACTGGGATACCGTCGATAGCGAGTGGAAGTTCATCTTCGATGCCGACCCGCTCTCCCGCCTGTTCAGCAAGGAATTTCGGGAAGYCTATGCCGAGGCGTCCAAGAAGCCGGCCTATGATACGGAAAACGGCGCGCCCGGCGATCCCTTCGGCTACGATGTCATAACCGCGTCGCAGGATGGCTGTCCGCTTTCCGAAGTRCAGATCGGAGCGCCTACGCGCCAGGGCTCCATTACTGATGTGAAAGTGACCTTCAAGGCCTGGAGCTGCATCGAGGAGCCGGAGATCAGGGACAGCGTCAACGAGGTGCATTTCGACATCGTTACGGAAGACGGGCGGCCCGTGATCGCCGATATTCATCATGTGGCGGAGGGCGAGCGCGATTCCGTGATGGATGAGATGCGCCTGCTCGCCAAGGGCGAATGAGACGGCGGGGTTTTGAAGTTTTCGCGCCGGTTATGCCGGTTATTATGATGGTCGCCCAGGACGGCTGGCACCTGCCGCCGGCAAAGGATGGCCCATGAAGCTCGCCGCTGTCTTCCGCGACTGGCTGCTTGCCAACGATCCGGCGCTCTCGCGCTTCCGAATGGGCGCGCGCGTGACCCTTACGGTCGTCGGCTCGATCCTGTGCCTGGCCGCCATCCATGTTGCCGGCCTTTCCCTGCCGCCGATCGCCTTCGGGCTTGCCATCATCCTGTCGATCGAGGGCGGCGTGGCGGTGCGGGACAGGCAGGCGTCGGCCCAGCTCGCGACACGCTTTTATGGCACCGTCGTGAGCCTTGCCTGTGTCACGGTGGCGACCCTGCTGGAGCCGCATCGCTACGTTTCCGACATCGTGTTCCTGTTCGTGATCCTCGCGGCGACCGTCGGGCGCGTCTATGGTCCGCGTGGCTTCGCGATCGGCATGTTCGCCTTCACCTCCTATTTCATGGGGGCATTTCTCAAGCCGGCGCTTGCCGACTTGCCGATCGCCGCCATCGGCCCGGTGCTTGCGCTCGTGGTGGGCCATAGCGTGCGCACCTATCTCTTTCCGGATGACTGGCGCCGAGACCTCCTGCGGTCGCTGATGGCCATCCAGGTGCGGGTGGACGATATCCTGATGCGCCTTGCGGTGCTGTCCGGTGCCGGTTCCGCGAGCGAGGCGGATCGTCACGAGTTACGGCAGCTCGAGGAGCGGCTGAAGGACGTGGTGCTGATGGCGGAGGGTTTTCTGCCTCGGCCAACGGATGAAGCCATCTCTTCGGCCGAGGAACCCGTTGCCGCGCTCGCCATGAAGATTTTCGACACGCATCTCGCCGCCGAAAGCGCCATCGTGCTGTCGCTGGAGGCCCCGCCGCCCTTCGCACTCGTGCACGCGCTTATCGAAGGCGAGCGCGACATGGCCGAGAAAATCGCCGCAAGTCCGGCAGTGAACGGGGACGAGCGCATCGCTGAAAGCGCCCGCGCACTTCTCTGGCTGCGGGATGCACGCGCCGTACTTGCCTCGGTGATCGATGATGCCCGTGGCGATCAGTTTCGCTCGATAAAGAACGACGATGCGGAACCGGCCCCAGCGAGGCCCGACTTCTCGCTGAAGAACCCGGTGATGCGTGCCGCGGTGCAGATCACCGTTGCCTCCGCCATCGCCATGGTCTTCGGCCTGATGCTTTCCCGCGACCGCTGGTTCTGGGCCGTGCTGACCGCCTTCCTCATCTTCACCAACACCAAGTCTCGCGGGGATGCGGCGATGCGCGCCGTGCAGCGCTCCGTCGGCACGCTGCTCGGCATCGGAAGCGGGCTTCTGCTCGCTACCCTGCTGACCGGTCATCCGGCGATCAGCGTGCCCCTCGCGGCCGTCTGCATCTTTCTCGGTTTCTACTATCTGCAGGTTTCCTATGCGGCGATGACCTTCTTCATCTCCATCGTGCTTTGCCTGATCTATGGCCTGATCGGCCAGCTCACGCTCGATCTCCTGCTGCTGCGCATCGAGGAAACGCTGATCGGCGCGCTCGCCGGAACGGCCGCCGCCTTTCTGGTTCTTCCCGCCCCGACGCGCTCCACGCTCGATCTGGCGCTGGAGCGCTGGTTCGGCGGGCTTCGCGAGCTTCTCGTAGCGGTGCGGGATGGCAAGGGACGCTACGAACTGATCGAGCTTTCCCATCGCCTCGATGTCGCCTATCGCGAGGTGACGGCGGCAGCCCGCCCGCTCGGAAGCTCCTGGTCAGTGGTGACACGGCCGGGCAGGGTGCGCCAGACACTGGCGGTCTTCCTCGGCGCGACCTACTGGGCGCGCATCTTCGCCCGCAATGCAGTCGCGGCCGCGAAGAGGCCGGAAGGCGAGGTGCTGACCGCGCTCGAAGCGACGTTGAGCGACATCGACGCCATTGCGGCGCGCGGCTCCGAATGCTTTCTGGTAAAGCGCAAGGCCGGACGCGCCGCCGGCCGCCATCTGCCGATCTTCAAGCATGGATCGCGGGTGGGCGTGGAAATGATCGGCACCATGCTCGGTCGCCTCTATCCGGATTGACCGGCGCTTGCCGATTGCGCCGCGCGCCGGTATTGCGGGCGCAGAATTCTATGAATGGAAACGGCAATGTCAGGCACGAATAGCGAGCGCGAACTCATAGCGGAAGGACCGGCGATCATTCTGGTCGAGCCGCAGCTCGGCGAGAACATCGGCATGGTGGCCCGCGCCATGGCGAATTTCGGATTGGCGGAACTGCGCCTGGTCAACCCGCGCGACGGCTGGCCGAACGAGAAGGCGCGCTCGGCGGCTTCGAAAGCGGACCATGTGATCGATGGCACGCAGGTATTCGAGACGCTGGAGGATGCGATCCGCGACCTGAACTTCGTCTATGCCACCACGGCACGGGAACGCTACGGGTTCAAGCCGGTGCGCTCTCCCGTGGTTGCCGCCGAGACGCTGCGGGCGAAATTCGGGGCRGGGGAAAAGACCGGCATTCTGTTCGGCCGCGAGCGCTGGGGCCTCACCAACGAGGAAGTCGCGCTGGCCGATGAGATCGTCACTTTCCCGGTGAACCCGGCATTCGCCTCTCTCAACATCGCCCAGGCGGTGCTGCTGATGTCCTATGAGTGGATGAAGTCCGGCATGGACGATCTCGGCCGCACGCCTTTCCAGGCGGTCGAGCAGCGTCCTTCCACCAAGGAACAGGTGTTCGGCCTCTTCGAACACCTCGAAGAGGCGCTCGATGCGCGCGGTTATTTCCACCCTGCTGAAAAAAAGCCGAAAATGGTGGACAACCTGCGCGCCGTGCTGTCACGGCGGGGCTTTTCCGAGCAGGAGATCAGCGTCTTCCGGGGCGTGATCAATTCGCTCGATCGTTTTCCGCGGCAGCGGCCTAAGCAGGGTTCGAACGCGGGCGAGCGGGGGGAGACCAAGGGGAATGACGAAGAGTGAGACGAAGCCCGTCCTGATGTTCGATTCCGGCATCGGCGGGCTGACCGTATTGCGTGAGGCGCGCGTGCTGATGCCCGAGCGCGGCTTCATCTACATTGCCGACGATGCCGGCTTTCCCTATGGGGGCTGGGAGGAACCGGCGCTCAAGGAGCGGATCCTTTCGCTCTTCGAAAAGCTGCTCGATGACCACGATCCCGAAATCTGCGTGATCGCCTGCAACACGGCCTTCACCCTGGCGGGCGCGGATCTGCGGGCCGCTTTCCCGCACATGACCTTCGTGGGCACGGTGCCGGCCATCAAGCCCGCTGCCGAGCGCACCCGCTCCGGCCTCGTATCCGTCCTCGCCACTCCCGGCACCGTGAAACGTGCCTATACGCGCGACCTCATCCAGTCCTTCGCGACGCAATGCCATGTGCGGCTGGTCGGCTCACAGAACCTGGCCCGCATGGCCGAAGCCTATATCCGCGGCGAAGCGATCGCCGATGAGGAGGTGATGGCCGAAATCGCCCCCTGTTTCGTGGAGATGGACGGAAAGCGGACGGATATCGTCGTGCTGGCCTGCACCCACTATCCCTTCGTCGCCAATGTCTTCCGAAGGCTCGCTCCATGGCCGGTCGATTGGCTGGACCCCGCCGAGGCGATCGCCCGACAGGCCCGCCGCAAGGTGCCGCTGGTCGATGGTGCGGAACACCCCGACGATTTCGACTTCGCCGTCTTCACCTCCGGCAAGCCGGATTTCTCGACGCGGCGTCTGATGCAGGGCTTCGGTCTGCGAATTGCGGGAGCGTAAAGGTGGTGTTGCTTTATTGCAACGAATTACCCGCGATGTTTGCAATTCGCAATTGTGGTCTTTGCCGGCCGGCGGATCTGGTGTAAATGAGTCCTTGCCCGCAATTCAAATAAGGAGGGGTGTGAAATGTCCATTCTCGCGCTTGCATGCCTCTTCGGCGGAACCGCTGCCGTGATGACGATTCATCGCAGCTATATGCCATATAATATTGGCTCCCGAGGCTTCTAAGCCAAGGTTTTTCCGCCGTTTGGCACTTTCCATTTAATCTGACGTGACCAGCTGACCCAGCGATTGTTCGCACCGTTGTGTCTGCTCTCGCACGTCTTTCGAACTTTCGAGAGGACCTGGCCGTCTGCACGGCGCCGGGACGGAAACTCATGCGTGAATCACAAGTAGTGGTTGCCGGCACCCTTGCGGCAACAGTCGATGAACTTTACCGGAAATTCGGCGCCTGGAGGACCGTTTGGGCGTTGATCCTCGCCGTCTGGCGGCGCCGCCAGGCGGAAAACCAGGTATCTCACCTGTCGAACTGGATGCGCCGCGATATCGGTCTTCCGGAGAGCGAGGATGCGCCAGGGGAAGGTTACGGATCGCTTCCCTTTGGAGTGGTCATGGTTTCCTGGGCGCGCCGTGAATTGAGCTGAGCTTTCAGGCCCCGGCGGTAACCGTTGGGGCCTGGAAACGTTAACATTGAAATCTTCACTTCTGGTGATCAGGATTTTATCACGAGGTATAGACAGGGTTCAGACTAAGGGGGGATCGATGGCTATCGAAGTAAGGGAAGTCTCGCCGGCAGACATTGATCTGCTGCTCCCGGTGTTTCTCGATATGGAGCGCCACTACGATGGCGAGAACGCCGTTAATGAAGCGACGGCTAGAACCAAATTGTCGGCGGCACTGAACGATGTTGACGGCGTCATCCTTGTGGCCGTGGACGGCCAAGCACTCGGTTTTGCCGCACTGTTCCGAATGTTCCCCAGTGCGCGTATGGAGACCATGTGGTATCTCAAAGAACTCTATGTAGCCGAGATCGCGCGAGGCCAGGGGATTGGCGAGTTGTTGATGCGCGAGGCAGCCAGGGTGGTGCTGGCCAGAGGCGGTTCGCGCCTTCAGTTCACCACTGAGCAAGTCAACAACGGCGCGCAAAAATTCTATAGCAGACTTGGAGCCGTGGAATTGCCGAAAGTTTTCTACCAATTCGATGGAGCAGGTCTTGCGGCACTCAGCGAGGCTTCAGACGAACTATGATTTGGCGCAGGCGAGAGCGCGAGAACAGCCACCCGTTCGTCCCTTGAACGACGAAGCGGCTTAATTTTCCGGCCCTCTTGCCAAGCGGCTAATTCGGTGGCTTGCTCGCTCCGTCTGTTGGAGAAGTTTCCCCATGTCGCTTGAACACTGGCTCGCCTTCGTCGCCGCATCCGCGGTATTGCTCGCCATTCCTGGCCCGACGATCCTGCTCGTCATCTCCTATGCGCTGAGCCATGGCCGCAAGGTGGCGACCGCGACCGTTGCCGGCGTCGCGCTCGGCGATTTTACGGCGATGACGGCCTCGATGCTCGGCCTCGGCGCGCTGCTGGCGACGTCGGCCACCCTGTTTACCGTGCTGAAATGGGTGGGTGCCGCCTATCTCATCTATCTCGGTTTCAAACTCTGGCGTGCCCCGGTCTCCGAGCGTCAGGAAGTGATCGAGGAAGAGGCGCCGTCTGCGAAGCCGGTCCGCATCTTCCTGCACACCTATGCGGTGACCGCGCTCAATCCGAAAAGCATCGTCTTCTTCGTTGCCTTCCTGCCGCAATTCCTCGATCTCTCGAAGCCGCTCTTCTTCCAGATGGCGGTCTTCGAAGTGACCTTCCTGGTGCTGGCGACACTGAACGCCGCGCTCTACGGCCTGCTTGCCGCCATGGCGCGCAACACCATCCGGCAGCCGAGGGTCCAGAGGATCGTCAACCGCACCGGCGGCTCGCTGATGATCGGCGCGGGCCTCCTGTCGCTCGGCTTCAAGAGGGCTGCCGCGTAAAGTTCTGTTCGGGAGGAGGAACCGATGCTGACAGGCCGATGCCATTGCGGCGATACCGTTTTCGAGATCGATGGAGAATTGCCGCAGGCGCTCACCCGCTGCACCTGCACCTTCTGCTCCAGGCGCGGCACGCTCTATGCCTATTATGAGCCGAAACAGGTGAGGGTGACGGCCGATCCCGCGAGCGACCGGGTCTATCGCTGGAATTCCAAGCTGGTGGCGCATCACTTCTGCGGAACCTGCGGCTGCGGCACCTATAGCGACAGCCCAGATTTCCAGATGGACGGCAGCTGGGACGGCAAGACGCGCCGGATCGGCGTGAATGCCCGGCTGCTCGATGATTTCGATGCGGAGGAATGGCCGCACACGGTCATCGACGGCCGGCATCTCTGGTAGGGGGCAGGCGATGGCCGAATTGACGCTGCTGGCATTCGTCATCGTATCCTTCATCGGCATCGCCACGCCGGGGCCGACCGTGCTTCTGGCGCTCACCAACGGCTCCCGTTACGGCGTTCGCCGCGCGCTTCCGGGCATGGCCGGCGCCATGGCCTCCGATTTCGTGCTGATCGGCGCGGTGGCGCTCGGCCTCGGTGCCCTGCTGGCGGCATCCGAGTTCTGGTTCTCGGTCGTCAAATGGACCGGCGCCGGCTATCTCGCCTTCCTCGGCCTGATGCTGCTCCGCTCCAAGGGCTCGCTCGACATCGCGGGCGAGGGGATGCCGAAGCTTTCGGCCTCACCGAAATCGATCTTCCTCAAAAGCTTTCTGGTCGCCGTCACCAATCCCAAGGGCTATCTTTTCTTCTCCGCCTTCCTGCCGCAGTTCATCGTCGCCGGGCAGCCGCAATTTCCGCAATATGCGATCCTCGCCATTGTTTTCGCGCTCATCGATTTCATGGTCATGCTCGCCTATGCGATGCTCGGGTCGAGAGCGGTGCATCTGTTGAAACGGAACGGCGCGCTTTGGCTCGATCGGCTCTGTGGCGGTGCGCTTCTGGCGCTCGCAGGGTCTCTGGCGCTTTACCGGAAGGCCGCCAACTAAAGGAGAGGATACCATGCCTAACCCCGTCAAATCCGTGCGGCCGTTCCTGATGTTCCAGGGCAATACCTGCGAGGAGGCGATCGCCTTTTATACATCCGTTCTACCGGAAAGCCGGATCGTCGATATCAAGCGCTACGGAGCGGGAGAGATGGGGACCGAGGGCAGCGTGTTTCGCGCCACCTTCGAGCTTGCCGGCCAAAAGGTGGATTGCATCGACAGTCCAGTCAAGCACGCCTTTGAATTCACACCCTCCTTTTCCTTCTTCGTGGAATGCGCAACGGAAGCGGAGCTCGAGCGGTTGGCCGTGGTCCTGGGAGAGGGCGGGGCGTTTCTGATGCCGATCGGCAATTACGGATTCAGTCAGAAATTCTGCTGGCTGAATGATCGCTTCGGCGTCTCCTGGCAGCTCAATTTCGAGTAGCTCCAAAGCCTGTGCATTTTCGCTCTTGCCCGGCGAAACGAATCCCGATCTCTGTTATGGCAGCAGAGTCGCGGGTCAGGTAAGTCACCGCGAAGAGACAAGCTTACGAGGGAAGTGCATTGCAGGTCGGCATCGATATGGGAACTGTGACCGGGGGTGCTCCGGCCAAGCTCGATATCGAGGAGCTTCTGGCGACGCGCCTGCTCGTCCAGGGCAATTCCGGCTCCGGAAAATCGCACCTGCTTCGTCGCCTTCTGGAGCAGTCGGCTCCATGGGTRCAGCAGGTGGTGATCGATCCGGAAGGCGATTTCGTCACGCTGTCGGATAAGTACGGCCATGTGGTCGTCGATGGCGAGCGCACGGAGGCGGAACTTGCAGGCATTGCCAATCGCATCCGCAAGAACCGCGTCTCCTGCGTCCTCACTCTCGAGGGCCTCGACCTCGAAGAGCAGATGCGCGCTGCCGCAGCGTTCCTGAACGGTATGTTCGATGCCGATCGCGATTACTGGTATCCGGTCCTGGTCGTGGTCGATGAAGCGCAGATGTTCGCGCCCTCCGTTGGCGGCGACGTTTCCGAAGACGCCAGAAAAATGTCGCTCGGCGCGATGACCAACCTCATGTGCCGTGGCCGAAAGCGCGGGCTGGCGGGCGTCATCGCCACGCAGCGTCTGGCCAAGCTCGCCAAGAACGTCGCGGCGGAAGCCTCGAACTTTCTCATGGGCCGCACCTTCCTGGATATCGACATGGCGCGCGCCGCCGATCTTCTCGGCATGGACCGGCGCCAGGCGGAAATGTTCCGCGACCTGAAGCGCGGCAATTTCGTAGCCCTCGGCCCCGCGCTCTCGCGCCGTCCGCTGCCGATCGTCATCGGCTCGGTCGAGACCTCGGCGCGCTCCTCGAGCCCGAAGCTGATGCCGCTGCCGGACGCTCCGCAGGACGTCGAGGACCTGATCTTCACGCCCGATCCGGAGGAGTTCGCCCGCCCGATCACGGCAGTACGCCGGCAGACGCCAGCGCCTCGCCCGACGACCGATATTCTCGCGGAGCTTTCGCGCTCGACGCCGGCGGCAGCATCCACCGCTCCACAGGAGGCGCGCGCTCCGCAGCCGGAGCTCTCGCCGGAAGAGCGGGAGGAGCGCCTGTCGGCCGTGCTCTCGGAAATTCTCGATGATCCGCAATCGGCCTATCGCACGGATTCCGTTCTCTATCAGGATTTCCTCGTGCGCGCCCGCATGCGGCGCTTGGCCGGTCCGCCGCTGTCGCTCTCTGAATTCCGCCGCCGCGTGGCGGTCGCCCGCTCGGGCGTGGATGCCGAAACGGCCGCGGGCGAGGCTTGGCAGACAGCGCTTTCCTTGTCGGCTGGCGTTTCGGACGATCTGCAGGGCGTATTCCTGATGATGGCGAAGGCCGCGATCGGCGGCGAGGAATGCCCGTCGGATGCCCGCATCGCCCGTGCTTACGGCACCCATTCCGCGCGCCGCGCGCGTCGTCTTCTCGGTTATTTCGAGGAGCAGGGCCTGATCGTGGTGCACGCGGATTTTTCCGGCAAGCGCATCGTCGCTTTCCCCGATCTGCAGGCCGAGACCGCGCCCGGCAGCGCCGATGCGCCGGATGAGGGTGAGGCGAGGGCGGTCGCCGAATAGCTCTCCCGCCCGGTTACGGGCGGAAGAGCCGGTTTGAATCAGGCGGTTTTTTCCTTACGTGTCGCCCAGAGCGAGCCGAGAATGCCGGCCGCCAGGATCGAGACGGTAACGCCCAGCGAAATGGAGGGCGGGATCTTCGCGATGCCCAGCATGTCGGCGACGAAGATTTTCGAGCCGACGAAGATCAGCACGGCCGCCAGCGAATATTTCAGATAGGCGAAGCGGTGCATCAGGGCCGCGAGAGCGAAATAGAGCGCCCGCAGGCCGAGGATCGCGAAGATGTTCGAGGTGTAGACCAGGAACGGGTCCGTGGTGATCGCGAAGATCGCCGGGATCGAGTCGACCGCGAAGACGAGGTCCGCGAGCTCCACCATGATGAGCGCCAGGAAGAGCGGCGTCACGAAGGTTTTCAGCCTGCCTGTCTTGTCCGTCTCACGTACGAAGAAGCTTTCGCCGCGCAGGCCCTGGGTCACCGGCAGTCGCCTGCGCAGGAACTTCAGCACCGCATTGTTGCCGATATCCTCCTCGCTGTGGTCGGAAGAGATCAGCATCTTGATGCCGGTGAAGAGCAGGAAGGCGGCGAACAGGTAGAGAACCCAGTGGAAGTTTTCGACGATCGCCGCGCCGCCGGCGATCATGATGCCGCGCAGCACGATCACGCCGAGAATGCCATAGAGCAGCACGCGGTGCTGATACTGCCTGGGAATGGCGAAATAGGAGAAGATCATGGCGATGATGAAGATATTGTCCATCGCCAGGCTTTTCTCAACGACGAAGCCGGTGAGATATTCGACCGCCGGCTGCTGGCCGGACTGGAACCAGATCCAGCCGCCGAAGGCCAGTCCGATTGCGATATAGAAAGCGGACATCCACATGCTTTCCTTGACGCCGATTTCCTTCGATTCTTTATGAAGGACGCCAAGATCGAGAATGAGAAGTCCGAGGACGAGCGAGAGGAAGAGCGCCCACATCCATGCGGGCGTGCCAAGAAGATCCAAATGGAGGAGGTCCATCAGTCAACCTTATCCGGACGAGGTTGGCTTTATAGGGGAATCCGACATCACGCATGTCCGGAATACGCCAGAGGGGCCCGGATCCCACCTCGGCTATTTCGTTGTTCCAGCCGGCCCGTTCAAGAGCCCGGTTGACATTTTTATGCGGCCGGCCTAAAGACCCCGCCAACGCCGGGTGGAAACGCCCGGTGTTTCATTTGACATGTCCCGTGGTTCTCTCCGATCGCTTTCGTGAGAAACCTGTCAGAGCCTCTAAAACGGGGTTCAGAGGAGGGCGTGTTTCCTTGATCCGGTTTGGCAACAAGCCGGTGTAACCGTTTGAGAAGGAAATGCGATGAGCAAGCGCGAATCGTCCAAGTACAAAATTGACCGCCGTATGGGCGAAAACATCTGGGGCCGTCCGAAGTCCCCGGTCAACCGCCGCGAATACGGCCCGGGCCAGCACGGCCAGCGCCGCAAGGGCAAGCTCTCCGACTTCGGCGTGCAGCTCCGCGCCAAGCAGAAGCTGAAGGGCTATTACGGCGATATCCGCGAGAAGCAGTTCCGCGCCACCTACGACGAAGCCAACCGCCGCAAGGGTGACACCTCGGAGAACCTGATCGGCCTCCTGGAATCGCGTCTCGACGCGATCGTGTACCGCGCCAAGTTCGTTCCGACCGTCTTCGCATCGCGCCAGTTCATCAACCACGGCCACGTGACCGTGAATGGCGTTCGCGTCAACATCGGTTCCTACCGCTGCAAGCCGGGCGACGTCATCGAAGTTCGCCAGAAGTCCAAGCAGCTTGTTTCCGTTCTGGAATCCGTCCAGCTCGCCGAGCGTGACGTTCCGGACTACATCGAAGTCGATCACAACAAGATGGTCGCGACCTATGTTCGCGTTCCCTCGCTCTCCGACGTGCCCTACGCGGTCGTCATGGAGCCGCATCTGGTCGTCGAATTCTACTCGCGCTGATAGCGATCTGATTCATAATGAAAAAATGGCCCCGGGAGGGGCCATTTTTGTATCCGCATCGCATGTCTCCGTTCAGTCCTTCGGCGCCATCGAAGACCAGGAGGGCGGGCTGATGCTTTGCAGAAGCTGCGGCTCCACGCCGTCGATGCGCGCCAAAAGAGCCTTGGCGAGCTCGCGCCCCGCCTGTCGAACATCCTCGTTGACGGTGTAGATTTCCGGCCGGATCCAGTTCAGGAATTCCGCCGATTGTTTCGACACCATGTCGACATCGACCCCGAGCCTTGCTCCCGCGGCTTCGATGCCGGCCACGAGCGCGATGGTCGAGGAGCCGCTGATGGAAATGATGCCTTCGGGCGGATCGGCGGAGCGCATCATCGCCTCGCCATGGGCGCGAATTTCCTCGAGCGGCAGCTCGATATTGACTCGCCCCATCGGCACCTCGGTCGCGCCGAAATCGGCAAGCCCCCTTTCGAAGCCTGCCCGGCTGTGAAAATAGAAGGAGAGGCGGTTGGGCRGCGGCAGGAAGGCGATCCGCTTGCGCCCCTTTTTCACGAGCTTTTGCACGGCCTGATAGGCGAAGGCCTCGTTGTCGTGGTCGTGATAGGGGTGCACGATGCCCATATCGGTCCGTCCGTGCGTGACGAAAGGCAGGTTCCGCTCCGTCATCAGCCGCACCCGCGGGTCGTCGGGCGCGATGCGCGAGATGATGACGCCGTCCGCCGATCCCGTATCGAGAATATAGCGCACCGGCACCATGGGATCCTTCTGGAAGGAATGCGGCGTCACCACCAGGTGATATTGCGTGCCGACCAGCACCTCGGAAATGCCGCGCACCATCTGGCTGGTGAAGCCCATCAGCTCCTCTTCGAAGCTCAGCACCAGGGCGATGACGTTCGTCTTGCCAGTCCTGAGCCTCACGCCCGCTCGGTTGGGCTGATAGCCGAGCTGGTTGGCGACGAGCCGCACCCGCTCCTTCGTCTCGGCGCCGATATCCGGCGCATCCTTCAGCGCCCGCGAAACGGTGGTGATGCCGAGCCCCGTCATGAAGGCGATTGTCTTCAAGGTCGGACGTTCGTGAAGTGCCGCCTGCGCTCCCTCTGTCCGTCGTCTTCCGCTGTCATCCATATGCTGTCGCCGCCCGATTCAGGCATTCACTATACCGAGCTTTCGGCTGCCTGGAAACGTCCGGGCTCCCTCCCAAATCCTTCGATTTACGCAATAAACTGAAACGATACAGGGAAAATGTCGAGCGGTATTTCGAAGGGTTTCAGGAACACCCGTCCCGGAGGTTGTACAACGCAGCCGCGAGATCATTTTTTTGCGTCTGCGAGAACGCAATCCGCTTGGAAGGCTTAAAGCCAGTCGAAAAACGGCAATTTTTCTTTGATGTGGCATAGACGTGTGCTGGGCGTCACACCGAGGAGARTGCACCTTTAGATTGTATTTATCTCTTCCAAAAGATTTTTCCAGAAAAGGCGGTTGCCTGTCGCGAACGATTGACATAGCTTTTTACGGCAACGTTTCAGTGAGGGAGGACACTCATGAACATCCGTGCCATGACGGCTGCATTGGCCGCGACCGTCGCGCTGCCTTTCGGGCTTGCGAATGCGACTGATCTGGAAGTGACCCATTGGTGGACATCGGGGGGAGAGGCGGCCGCTGTCGGCGAGCTGGCCAAGGCATTCGACGCAACGGGCAATAAATGGGTCGACGGCGCGATTGCCGGCTCCGGCAGCACGGCGCGGCCGATCATGATCAGCCGCATCACCGGCGGCGATCCGATGGGCGCCACCCAGTTCAACCACGGCCGCCAGGCCGAGGAGCTGGTGCAGGAAGGCCTGATGCGCGATCTCACCGATGTCGCGGAAAAGGGTAAGTGGAAGGAAGTCATCCGGCCCGCGAGCCTGCTCGATTCCTGCACCATCGACGGCAAGATCTATTGCGCCCCGGTCAATATCCACTCCTGGCAGTGGCTGTGGCTTTCCAACGATGCCTTCAAGGCAGCGGGCGTGCCGGTTCCGAAGGATTGGAACGAGTTCGTCGCCGCCGCGCCCAAGCTCAAGGAGGCCGGCATCCAGCCGCTCGCGCTCGGCGGCCAGCCTTGGCAGTCGAACGGCCTCTTCGACACTCTGATCATCTCGATCGGCGGCAAGGAGGTTTACGAGAAGGTCTATCAGGAAAAGGATGCGGAAGTTGCCGCCGGGCCTGAAATGGCGAAGGTCTTCCAGGCTGCCGCCCACGCCCGCGATATGGCGAAGGGCAGCAATGTTCAGGATTGGAACCAGGCGACCAATATGGTCATCACCGGCAAGGCCGGCGGCCAGATCATGGGTGACTGGGCGCAGGGCGAATTCCAGATCGCCGGCAAGACGGCCGGAACGGACTATTCCTGCCTGCCGGGCCTCGGCCTCAACGAATATCTCGCGACCGGCGGCGATGCCTTCTATTTCCCGCTGATCGAGGACGAGGAAAAGGCGAAGGCGCAGGATATCCTGGCCGAGACCATCGTCGATCCCAAGGTGCAGGTCGCCTTCAATCTCAAGAAGGGTTCGCTGCCTGTGCGCGGTGACGTCGATATCRCCGCCGCCAATGATTGCATGAAGAAGGGGCTCGATATTCTTGCCAAGGGCTCCGTGGTGATCAGCACGGATCAGCTTCTGTCGCAGGATACGCAGAAGCAGAAGGAGGACCTGATGTCCGAATTCTTCGCCAGCGCCTCCATAACCCCGGAAGACGCGCAGAAGCGCTTCGTGGATATCATCGCCTCGGCCGATTGATTTCTCCCGGCGCGGGGCGGTCGTCCCTTGTGGCGGCTGTCCCGTGGCCGGTGGAATCCGGCACGGCTTTGATCGCGTGGAGACCGGCAAGGGCCGGCTCCTTTCCCCGCTTCTTTTCCTCAAAATGGAGGATGGCCCAGCATGGTGAAACAGGCAGCGGCCGGACGGCCGAACCATCTGTTCCGCAATCTCAATTCGAAGATAGCCTCGATCCCTATGATCCTGGTCGCCACCGTGATCTTCCTCGGCGGCACGGTCTGGACGGTGTTCTATTCCTTCACCAATTCAAGGCTTCTGCCGCGTCTGTCCTTTGTCGGCATCGAACAGTACGAGCGGCTCTGGGCGTCTTCCCGCTGGATCATTTCCATTCAGAATCTGGCGATCTACGGCATTCTCTCGCTGATCTTCAGCCTCGTCATCGGTTTCGTGCTGGCGGCTCTGATGGATCAGAAGATCCGCTTTGAGAACACCTTCCGCACCATCTTCCTCTATCCCTTCGCGCTCTCCTTCATCGTCACCGGCCTGGTCTGGCAATGGGTGCTCAATCCGGAATTCGGCGTGCAATCCGTGGTGCGTTCGCTTGGCTGGACGAGCTTCAGCTTCGATCCGCTCTACAATCCGCAGATCGTCATCTACGGCATCCTGATCGCCGCGCTCTGGCAGGGAACCGGGCTGGTAATGTGCCTCATGCTCGCCGGCTTGCGCGGCATCGACGAGGATATCTGGAAGGCTGCGCGGGTCGATGGCATCCCCATGTGGCGGACCTATCTCTTCGTCGTCATTCCCATGATGCGGCCGGTCTTCATCACCACGCTGGTCATCATCGCGAGCGGCATCGTCAAGGTTTATGACCTCGTGGTCGCGCAGACGAGCGGCGGCCCCGGCAACGCCTCCGAAGTGCCGGCGAAATACGTCTACGATTACATGTTCCAGGCGCAGAACCTCGGGCAAGGCTTCGCCGCCTCCACCATGATGCTGCTCACCGTGGCGATCATCATCATCCCCTGGGCCTATCTCGAATTCGGAGGACGCAAGCGTGGCTGATATCGGCACCCTCAACCGCACCGCCGCTGGCTTCGAYGCCATCTCCGACAGGGTTGCGTCCGGACCGCGCGGGCGGCGTCCCCGCCGGGTCCTCTCGCCCCGCAACATCATGCTCTACGGCACGCTCTTCGTCGCCGCGCTTTATTACCTGCTGCCGCTCTATGTGATGGTCGTGACCTCGCTCAAGGGCATGCCGGAAATCCGCATGGGCAATATCTTCTCGCCGCCCATGGAGATCACCTTCGAACCTTGGGTCAAGGCTTGGGCGGAGGCCTGCACCGGCCTTAATTGCGACGGTCTTTCGCGCGGCTTCTGGAATTCCGTGCGCATCCTCGTCCCCTCGGTCGTGGTGTCCATCGCCGTCGCCTCCGTCAGTGGCTATGCGCTCGCCAACTGGCGATTCAAGGGTTCGGAACTCTTCTTCTCGATCCTCATCATCGGCGCCTTCATCCCCTATCAGGTGATGATCTATCCGGTCGTCATCGTCCTGCGTGAACTCGGCGTTTACGGCACGCTGACCGGCCTCGTCATCGTCCATACGATCTTCGGCATGCCGATCCTGACGCTGCTCTTCCGCAATTATTTCGCCTCGCTCCCGGTGGAGCTCTTCAAGGCGGCGCGCATCGATGGCGCGGGCTTCTGGTCGATCTATTTCCGGATCATGCTGCCCATGGCGCTGCCGATCTTCGTGGTCGCGATGATCCTGCAGGTCACCGGCATCTGGAACGACTTCCTGTTCGGCGTGGTCTTCACCCGGCCGGATACCTATCCGATGACCGTCCAGCTCAACAACATCGTCAACTCCGTCCAGGGCGTGAAGGAGTACAACGTCAACATGGCCGCGACGCTTCTCACGGGCGCCGTTCCCCTGATCGTCTATTTCGTTTCCGGCCGTCTTTTCGTCCGCGGCATCGCCGCCGGCGCAGTCAAGGGGTAACCTGATGATGAACCAGAATGTATCGATCGCGAACTCCAGCGTTTCCATCAGGGACCTGTCGCTCTCCTTCGGCTCGGTGAACGTGCTGCAAAACCTCGATCTGGATATCCGCGACGGCGAGTTTCTCGTGCTGCTCGGCTCGTCCGGCTGCGGCAAGTCCACGCTGCTCAATTGCATCGCCGGTCTTCTGGAACCGACCGACGGGCAGATCTTCATCAAGGACAGGAACGTCACCTGGGAGGAGCCGAAGGATCGCGGCATCGGCATGGTCTTTCAGTCCTATGCGCTCTATCCGCAGATGACGGTGGAGAAGAACCTCTCCTTCGGCCTGCGCGTCGCCAAGGTGCCGAAGGAGGAGATAGACAAGCGCGTGGCCCGCGCCGCCGAAATCCTGCAGATCGGCCCGCTTCTGAAACGCAAGCCGGCGGAGCTTTCCGGCGGCCAGCGCCAGCGTGTCGCGATCGGCCGCGCCCTGGTGCGCGATGTCGATGTTTTCCTGTTCGACGAGCCGCTGTCGAACCTCGATGCCAAGCTGCGTTCGGAGCTGCGCGTCGAAATCAAGCGGCTGCACCAGTCGCTCAAGAACACGATGATCTACGTCACCCACGACCAGATCGAGGCTCTGACGCTCGCCGATCGTATCGCCATCATGAAGAGCGGCGTGATCCAGCAGCTCGATGATCCGATCCGCATCTACAACAAGCCGAAGAACCTCTTCGTCGCCGGTTTCATCGGCTCGCCCTCCATGAATTTCCTGCGCGGCGAACTGGTGGAGGAGGGCGGTCGCGTCGTGTTCCGCACCCATGGCGTCAATTTCTCGCTCGACCGCTATGAGGCGGCCGAACCGTTGCGGGCCGGGCGCAAGGTGGTGCTCGGCGTGCGCCCGGAACACATCACCGTCGACGGCAGGACGGGCGGCGAGGTGCATGAGGCCGTGGTCGATATCGAGGAGCCCATGGGTGCCGACAACCTGCTCTGGCTCAAGCATGCCGGCCATACGCTCTCCGTCCGCATCGGCGGCGCGCGCCGTTACGCGGTCGGCGCCAAGGTGGAGCTGAGCTTCGACATGTCGCTCGCCTCCCTTTTCGATGCCGAGACCGAGGACCGGATTTGATGTCACTCCTCGCGTTTGCCCCTCATCCGGCTGCCGCCACCTTCTCCCCGCACGCGGGGAGAAGGGACATGCCGCACCGCTCCACCCTGTGCGGGACCGTGCCACAGGGCACGTTCCCTCTCCCCGCGCGCGGGGAGAGGGCCAGGGTGAGGGGCAGAGGCGTCCGCGCCGATTGATGATGAGCATGAGCAACGTACTCGACCTTTCCGGCACATGGCAGCTCGCTTCCGCGGACGGTGAACACCGCGCGGGGATATCAATTCCCGGCGACGTCCATACCGCCCTCAAGTTCGCTGGCGTCATCCCCGACCCTTATGTCGGGCGCAACGAGAACGATGTGCAATGGGTCGCGCATCAGGATTGGACCATCGAGCGGCGCTTCACGCTGGATGAGGGCGATGGCTCCTGGTATCTCGACATCACCGATCTCGATACCGTCGCGACCGTCTTCGTCAACGGCCAGCCGGTTTTGGAGGCGGACAATTGCTTCCGCCGCTACCGGCCGGATGTCTCGAAGGCGCTGAAACCCGGCGAGAACGTCATCCGCATCCACTTCCGCTCCAGCATCGCCGAAGGCGCGAAGCGGCAGGCCCGCCAGCCGTTCTACATTCCGTATTCGACAGCCAACTCGCCGATCCCGAACGGCAACATGCTGCGCAAGCCGCAATGCCATTTCGGCTGGGACTGGAACATCGCCATCGCACCGCTCGGCCTCTACGGCACGATCGCGCTGAAGAAGCTCGAAACGGCGCGGATCGAGCATGTCGTCACCAGTCAGAGACATGCGGCAGGCAGGGCCGAACTGCATGTGGCGGTCACGCTCCATGCCCGCGATCCGGGCATCGTTGCCGTTCATTTGGATATCGATGGCGAGCGGGTGCGGCTCGATTTCGGCATCGATGCGGGCGAAACCACCATCCGCCATGTCTTCGAGATCGAAAATCCGGAATTCTGGTGGCCGGCAGGCAGCGGCGGGCAGAGGCTTTACCGCCTCTCGGTGGAAATTCCGGGCGAGACGGTCACCCGTCAAATAGGCCTTAGAACGGTCGAGCTTCTGACCGATCCGGACGAGGCGGGCAGCCGCTTCGCTTTCCGCATCAACGGTCGGGAAATCTTCTGCCGCGGCGCCAACTGGATACCGGCCGATGCGCTCTTCTCGCTGACGAGCCGCGAAAAGACCGAAGACCTGCTTCGCTCGGCCGTCGAAGCCAACATGAACATGATCCGGGTCTGGGGCGGCGGTTTCTACGAGGCGGATTGGTTCTACGATCTCTGCGATCGGCTGGGCCTCATGGTCTGGCAGGATTTCCAGTTCGCCTGCAATCTCTATCCGTCGACGCCGGATTTCCTTGAAAACGTCGAGGCGGAGGTGGATTACCAGGTCCGGCGGCTCGTCTCGCATCCTTCGATCGTTGTCTGGTGCGGCGATAACGAGCTGGTCGGCGCGCTCAATTGGTTCGAGGAGTCGCGGACGAACCGCGACCGCTATCTCGTCTCCTATGACCGCCTCAACCGGGTGATAGAGCAGGCTCTCGCGAAGGCGGCTCCCGATGCCATCTGGTGGCCGTCGAGTCCTGCCTCCGGCTATCTGGATTATGGCGATGCCTGGCATGCGGATGGTTCAGGCGACATGCACTACTGGTCCGTCTGGCACGAGAATAAGCCGTTCGACGATTACCGCTCGGTCAAGCCGCGCTTCTGCTCGGAATTCGGTTTCCAGTCCTATACCTCGCTGCCGGTGATCGAAACCTATGCGAACCGCAAGGACATGAACATCGCCTCGCCGGTGATGGAGCATCACCAGAAGAACGCCGGGGGCAACGAGCGCATTGCGGGCACCATGTTCCGCAATTTCCGCTTCCCGAGGGATTTCGCCAATTTCGTCTATCTGAGCCAGGTGCAGCAGGGCGTGGCGATCAGGACGGCGGTAGATTACTGGCGGTCGCTCAAACCTCATTGCATGGGCACGCTCTACTGGCAGCTCAACGACACTTGGCCGGTCGCCTCCTGGTCGAGCCTCGATTACGGCGGAAGCTGGAAGGTGCTGCACTATATGGCGCGGCGCTTCTTCCAGCCGGTCGCGGTGGCCGCGATCCCATCCGAGGATGGCCGGGAGATCCGCCTGTCGCTGGTCAACGACACGCTAGCCGACGTGACGGTTACCATCAATCTCTCCGTGCTTACCCTGTCCGGCGAGCGCCGTCCGCTGAGGAGCGTCGAGGCGGTCTGCTCCCCGGATGCTGCGGTGACCGCGCTGGCGATTGCGGCGGATGATATCCCGGCCGATTGCATCCTCGCCTGGGGCTTCACGGCTTCAAACGGCATGGGCGGGGAGGGGCATTACGTCACCGGCACCTACAAGGCGCTGAATCTCGAGCCGCCCGGCCTCGAATTCTCCGTATCACCGGCCGGTGACGGGGCCTTCGACCTTCTGGTTCAGGCCAAGGGCCTCGCACTCTTCGTGATGGTCGAGAGCGCCACGCCCGGCCGTTATTCCGACAACGCCTTCGACCTCGCCGCCGGCGAGAGCCGCCGCATCACGTTTACACCCGCCGCTCCGTCCGGAGCGTCGCCGCAGTTCCGCATCTACGACCTTTATTCCTGCCAGTCGGCGGGTTGAGTTTTCTTTTGCCAGAAGGAGAATAGTGATGACGACCCTTGGTTTTCAGCTTTACAGCGCCCGCAACTTTCCCCCGCTTTCCGATGTGCTGCCGCTTCTGGCGAAGAACGGCTACAAGCAGGTGGAGGGCTATGGCGGCATCTACGGTACCCTGGACGAGGCTTCGCTGAAAACGCTGAAGGCCGATCTCGACCGCAACGGGCTGACCATGCCCACCGGCCATTTCGGTCTCGATCTTCTGGAGAAGGAACCCGAACAGGCGCTGCTGATTGCAAAGACGCTCGGCATCGAGGCGATCTATTGCCCCTATCTCCTGCCCGATCAGAGGCCGAGCGATGCCAAGGGCTGGTTCGCTTTCGGCAAGCGTCTGCAGGAGGCCGGCAAGCGTTATCGGGATGCCGGCTATACCTTCGGCTGGCACAATCATGATTTCGAGTTCCAGAAGCTCGAGGATGGCACGACGCCGCAGGAGCAGATTCTGGAGGGCGGTCCGGACCTCGCCTGGGAAATGGACGTTGCCTGGACCATTCGCGGCAATGCCGACCCCTTCGCCTGGATCGAGCGCTACGGAAGCCGCATCAAGGCCGTCCATGTGAAGGACATCGCGCCTGCCGGCGAAAACAAGGACGAGGATGGCTGGGCCGATCTCGGCCATGGCACCGTGCGGTGGAAGGATCTGATGGGCGCGCTCTCCAAAACGTCGGCCCGGCACTACGTCCTCGAACACGACAATCCGAACGATCTGGAACGGCTCGTCACCCGTTCCATCGCCTCCTTCAATTCCTATTGATCTCAAGAATTCCGGAGTCTTCCATGCCAAGGGAACTAGGCGTCGGCATCATCGGATGCGGCAACATTTCCACCACCTATTTCGCGCTCTCGCCGCTTTTCAAGGGCCTCAAGGTGCTCGCCTGCGCCGACTTGAACCATGAGGCGGCCAAGCTTCGCGCCGAGGAATACGGCGTCAAGGCGCAGACGATCGACGAGCTTCTCGCCAATGACGAGATCGATCTGATCGTCAACCTCACCATTCCCGCGGCGCATTTCGCCGTGTCGCGGGCGATCCTCGAAGCCGGCAAGCACGTCTATTCGGAAAAGCCGCTCACCGTCACGCTCGAAGAGGGCAAGGCGCTGCAGAAGCTTGCGAAGGAGAAGGGGCTTTCCGTCGGCTGCGCGCCGGATACCTTCCTCGGCGGCGCGCACCAGCTCGCCCGCAACTATATCGATCAGGGCGGCGTGGGCCGCATCACCTCCGGCACCTGCCATGTGATGAGCCCCGGCATGGAGATGTGGCATCCCAATCCCGGCTTCTTCTTCCTCGAAGGCGGCGGGCCGATCCTCGATCTCGGACCCTATTACATCGCCAACCTCGTCAACCTCATTGGCCCGGTAAAGCGGGTAGGGGCGCTCACCTCCATGGCGCGCAAGACCCGCACCGTCACCAGCGAGCCGCTCAAGGGCCAGGAGATTCCGGTCGAGACGCCGACCAACATCCATGCTCTCCTGGAGTTCGCGAACGGCGCGACCATCACGCTTTCCGCAAGCTGGGATGTCTGGTCGCACCGCCATGCCAACATGGAGCTTTACGGCACCGAAGGATCGCTCTTCGTGCCGGACCCGAACTTCTTCGGCGGCGTGGTGGAAGCGAGCGGCCGCAACAAGGATATCCAGCCGCTCGAGCCATGGGATCATCCCTTCGGCAAGTTCAACCAGGAAAGCCCGCAGGGCCCGCGCGCCAATTACCGCACGGCCGGTTTGGCCGATATGGCGGTGGCGATCATCGACGGTCGCGATGCCCGCTGCTCGCTGGATCGCGCGCTGCACGGCGTCGACGTCATGACCTCGATCCTGAAATCCGGCGAGGAGCGCCGCTTCATCGAGCTTTCCACCACCTGCACCCAGCCCGCCGCCCTCGGCATCGAGGAAGCGCAAGCGCTCTTGAAGTAAACGGTCGAGGCGATATTGTCCCCGCGCGGGCCCTTTGCCCGCGCGCTTTTCATTGAAAGGGGGAGTTTCATCATGAGCTGGCAACCGGCGGCAAACCGCTACGAGACCATGAAGTACAACCGCTGCGGCCGCTCCGGCCTCAAGCTGCCGGCGATCTCGCTGGGTCTCTGGCACAATTTCGGTGGCGATACGCCCCATGAGCGTAAGCAGGCGATCGTCCGCAAGGCCTTCGATCTCGGGATTACCCATTTCGATCTCGCCAACAATTACGGCCCGCCGCCCGGCAGCGCCGAAATCGCCTTCGGAGAGATCCTGCGCAACGATTTCGCCGGCTATCGCGACGAACTCATCATCTCCTCCAAGGCGGGCTACAATATGTGGCCGGGTCCCTATGGAGAGTGGGGCAGCCGCAAATACGTGATCTCCTCGTGCGACCAGAGCCTGAAGCGCATGGGGCTCGATTATGTCGATATCTTCTATTCGCACCGCTTCGATCCCGATACGCCGCTGGAGGAGACCTGTGGCGCGCTCGATCACATCGTGCGTTCGGGCAGGGCGCTCTATATCGGCATCTCCTCCTACAATTCGAAGCGCACCCGCGAGGCGGCGGCGATCCTCAAGGAGCTCGGCACGCCGATCCTCATCCACCAGCCGAGCTATTCCATGATCAACCGCTGGGTCGAGGAGGACGGGCTTCTCGACGCGCTCGATGATCTCGGCATCGGCTCGATCGTCTTCTCGCCGCTGGCGCAGGGCATGCTGACGTCGAAATATCTCGCCGGCATTCCGGAAGACAGCCGCGCCGCTCAGGGCAAGTCGCTGCGCTCCGAATTCCTGAACGAGAAGAACATCGAGAACCTCCGCGCCTTGAACGCGATTGCCGAAAAGCGCGGCCAGACCTTGGCGCAGATGGCGATCGCCTGGGTCTTGCGCGGCGGGCGTGTCACCACGGCACTGATCGGCGCCAGCCGGCCAGAACAGGTGGAAGATTGCGTCAAGGCGCTGGAGAAGCCCGATTTCACGACAGAGGAATTGGTCGCGATCGACGTTCACGCCAAGGAAGCGGACATCAATCTCTGGGCCGCTTCGGCCGAGCGCAAGGGCCCCGAGCGCAGGCATTGATGGCGGGGAATGTGCCCCTCACCCTAACCCTCTTCCCGTTCTAACGGGGAGAGGGGAGATAGCTTTTACGACGCTGCGGTCGAGCAATTTCAAACCGAGGAGGAATGTTCGTGATCCGCAACCCGATCCTGCCGGGCTTCAATCCGGACCCGTCCATCTGCCGCGTCGGCGAGGATTACTACATCGCCACTTCCACCTTCGAATGGTATCCCGGCGTGCAGATCCATCATTCGCGAGACCTCGTGAACTGGACGCTGGTGCGCCGGCCGCTGGAGCGCGCAAGCCAGCTCGACATGCGCGGCAATCCCGATAGCGGCGGCATATGGGCGCCGTGCCTGTCCTATGCGGATGGCCTGTTCTGGCTCGTCTATACCGACGTCAAGCGCATCGACGGCAACTTCAAGGACGCACACAATTACATCGTCACCTCGCCGACGATCGAGGGCGAATGGTCCGATCCGGTCTATGTGAATTCCTCCGGTTTCGATCCCTCGCTCTTCCATGACGACGATGGTCGCAAGTGGTTCCTCAACATGCAGTGGAACCACCGCAGGGAGGAGCTTGCCGCATCCAGGCACCCGGCCTTCGACGGCATCCTGCTGCAGGAATGGGACCCGACGGCCAGGGCTCTGAAAGGTCCGGTCAGGAACATCTTTGCCGRCAGCCCGCTCGGTCTTGTCGAAGGCCCGCATCTCTTCAAGCGGAACGGCTGGTATTATCTTACGACCGCCGAGGGCGGCACTGGCTATGAGCACGCCGTCACCATGGCGCGCTCGCGACGCATAGAAGGGCCTTATGAGATGCACCCGCAAACGCATCTCATCACCTCGAAGGACCATCCGAAGGCCGCTCTCCAGCGCGCCGGGCACGGCCAGTATGTCGAAACGTCTGCAGGCGAGGCCTATCACACCCATCTCTGCGGCCGTCCGCTGCCGCCGCAGCGGCGCTGCACGCTCGGCCGCGAAACGGCGCTCCAGAAATGCATATGGAAGGATGACGACTGGCTCTATCTCGCGCAGGGCGGCATGGTGCCGGATGTCGATGTGCCGTCGCCGGGTAATGCCGTGCCCCATGAAAAACCGGCCCGCATCGAACGAACCTTCGACGAACCCGCCCTGCCGGCGGAATTCCAGTGGCTGCGCACGCCCTTTCCGGAACGTCTCTTCAATCTGAACGAGCGGCCCGGCCATTTGCGCCTCTTCGGGCGTGAAAGCCTGGGCTCATGGTTCGAACAGTCGCTGGTGGCCCGCCGGCAGGAGCATCACTCCTTCCGCGCCGAAACCAAGATCGAGTTTTCGCCGGAAACCTATCAACAGGCTGCGGGCCTCGTTCATTACTATAACCGGCACAAATTCCATGCGCTTGCCGTGACCTGGCATGAAAAGCTCGGGCGGGTCGTCACGATCTTTTCCTGCCCCGGCGACTTTCCGCATGGGCGGATGAGCTTCCCCGTGGCAAGCGGCATCGGCTTACCGGAGGGGCCGATTGGTCTCGCAATGGAAGTCTGCGACAACGACCTTCAGTTCTTCTGGCGCGCGGCCGGCTCGAGGGACTGGCTCGAACTGGGACCGGTTCTCGATGCCGGCGTCATCTCGGATGAAGGCGGGCGCGGCGAGCACGGGTCGTTCACCGGCGCGTTCGCAGGTGTTTTTGCCTTCGATATTACCGGCGCAGCCATGCCAGCGGACTTCGACAGCTTTGTTTATGAAGCTCTAAAATAGTAAAAGCGGCAGATGAGGAAGATGCAAAAAGCGGTTCATTTCATTACGAAATTGTAATCGAACCGTTCAGTTCTGGTTCACCAATGCAGCCGTAATTTCCGGGCGTGTTCAAGAAGAGGAAACGCTCATGAAGAAGCTCTTTGCCGTACTTATGACTGCCACCGTCCTTGCCGCTCCGCTGGCCGAAGCCCAGGCACAGGAACGTTATCGCGACCATGGCCGCGATCGCGACCGCGGCCGTCAGGTGGAACGCTCGGTTACCATTGAGAAGAAGGTGGTGAGGAAGCATCGCTGGAGCAAGGGGCATCGCATGACGGCCGCCGAGCGCCGCCGCATGGCCGAAATCCGCGATTATCGCCGCTATCGTTTGTCGGCGCCTCCGCGCGGCTATCGCTGGGTCAAGGCCGACAACGACTTCCTGCTCGTCGGCATCACGTCGGGCATTATCGCCAGCATCATCGCCGGCCGGTAATAGGGATGACCTGCGGGCGGAGAGGGCTTTGCCCCGCCCGCAGGCCTTGCAAGCCGCCGCTCTGCGTTGCGGCGGCCATGCATTCGGTCATGCCGCCTGCCGGTTCCAGGAAGCAAAGGGATCGGGCAGGTTGCGCCAGCGGTCCGGCTGGAATTTGTCGGCTCCAATCAGACAGGCATCGARTTCGGCCCGGATAGCGGCCTCGCTCATCGGGTCCGCTCCGATGAAGGCGATCTCCTGCCGCCGGTCGCCCCAGACGGGATCGAGATAGCGGGAGAGCCCCTGGCGGAATTCCTCGTCCTGCGGCCACCTTTCCCTCGGAACCGCATCCCACCAGAGCCCGAGCTTCTGCGTCCGCACCAGCGCACCCGCCTGGCTGATCTCGCCCACGTGATAGGGCCGCGTCGCCAGCCAGAAGAAACCCTTGGCGCGGATGACGCCCGGCCAAGACCGCTGCACGAAATCATGGAACTTTGCCGGATCGAACGGCTGTCGGGCGCGGTAGACGAAGGAGCGGATTCCATATTCTTCCGTTTCCGGCACATGGTCCTTGAAACCGTGCAGCTCCTTGAACCAGAGGGGATGGGTCTCGGCCCTGGCGAAGTCGAAAAGCCCGGTTCCGAGAAGCGCCGTCGGTGCGATCTGACCGAAATCGGTTTCGATGATCCGGGCATCCGGATTGAGGCCGGCTATGATCTTGCGGGCGGCGTCCAATTGATCGGGGGAGGCGGCCGATACCTTGTTGAGAACCACCACATCGGCGAATTCGATCTGCTCGACCAGGAGATCGACCAGTGTACGGTTGTCGTCGTCGCCGGCAGTCTCGCCCCGGTCGGCCAGGAAATCCGCCGAGCCGTAATCCTTCAGAAGATTGGCGGCATCGACGACCGTAACCATGGTGTCGAGCCGCGCCACATCGGAAAGGCTCTCGCCGTTTTCATCGCGGAACTCGAAGGTGGCGGCGACGGGGAGGGGTTCGGCAATCCCGGTGGATTCGATCAGCAGATAGTCGAAACGCCTCTGTTCCGCGAGTTGGCGCACCTCTTTCAGCAGATCGTCGCGCAGCGTGCAGCAAATGCAGCCATTGGTCATCTCCACCAGCTGTTCCTCGGTGYGGGAGAGACCGGCGCCGCCATCGCGCACCAGCGCCGCATCGATATTCACCTCGCTCATGTCGTTGACGATGACCGCGACGCGAAGACCGTGTCGGTTGCCGAGAACGTGGTTGAGCAGCGTCGTTTTGCCGGCTCCAAGGAAGCCGGAGAGAACGGTGACGGGTAGCTTTTCTTCCATGTCGAGTCCCTTGTAAAGTTATAACGTAACATTCGATGTGAAGGAAAAAGGCGAAAGCCCCGCCTGAGGGTGGACGACAAATCTGGCTTCACACTCGACGTCATCCTCGGCCTTGGGCCGAGGATCTACATACATGCAATGAAATCAAAAGATTGTAGACTCTCGGGACAAGCCCGAGAATGACGGAGGAGAGATTTTCGTCCCGCTCGCCCTTTTAGGAGCCCTGCGAAAGGCAGGTCTTCATCGAGGTGGCGATACCGCGCATCAGATCGAAATAAAGGTCCGGGCCGGCCGTCAGCGTCGCCGCTTCAGGATCGAGCGTGCCGGATTTCGCCGGGGTTCCCTCCGTCACCACAGCCACCAGCTTCGGCTCGAATTGCGGTTCGGCGAAGACGCAGGTGGCGCCCAGTTCCGTCACCTTCTTGTGGATCTGGCTGATCCGGTCGGCGCCGGGCATGGTTTCGGGGCTGACCGTGATAGAGCCGGCCACCGTTACGCCGTAGCGATGTTCGAAATACTGGTAGGCATCGTGAAAGACGATGAAGGGCTTGTCCTTGACGGGTTCGACGGTCGCCTTCAGTTCCGTATCCAGCGCGTCGATCTTTTGCAGCAAGGCCGCCGCATTGGCCTGATAGGTCGCGGCATTTTCCGGATCGGCGGAAACGAGCGTTTTTTCGATCTCGGCGGCGATCGCCTTGGCGTTCATCGGGTCCAGCCACAGATGGGTGTCGAAGGCGCCGTGATCGTGACCCTCATGCCCGTGTCCTTCATGCCCTTCGTCTTCGGCATGTTCATGCTCGTGCTCGCCGTGCTCATGTCCGTGCCCGTCGCCATGGTCATGCGCTTCGAAAGCTCCACCCTCGCGGAAGGGAAGCTTCTCCAGGCCCGGCGCGTCCTCCAGCTCCACAACCGTGGCCTTGCTGCCCAGCGCTTCCAGCGGTTTTTCGAGGAAGGCTTCCATGCCGGGACCGACCCAGAAGATCACCCCGGCCTTCTCCAGATCCCGCGCATTCGAAGGTTTCAGCGTGAAAGTATGCGGGGAGGCCGCGCCATCGACGATCAGCTTCGGCTCGCCCACGCCTTGCATGATCGATGCGACCAGCGAATGGATCGGCTTGATCGAAACAACCACATCGGGAGCGGCGGCGGCGGCGTTTGCGGCGAGGAATGCGGCGGCTGAGGAGAGAAGCAGGAGGGAGGCGTTTTTCATGGCGGGTCTTCCTTGCATGCGGAATGTAATGTTATTACATCAATTGCGTTATGCTATAACGTGTGTCATAGCCGGTGGCAACAGGATGCAGGAAAAAACATGCTGATGAGGAACAAGGCTGCGGCCCGCCGGGACAATGGCCAAGTGCGCGAAGACAAGCTTGTTTCGCTCGACAATGCCGGCATTCGCCGGGATGGCCGCTGGCTTGTCCGTGGGGTCGAATTTTCGATCCGTAAGGGCGAGGTCGTGACTCTGATCGGCCCGAACGGCGCCGGGAAATCCACCACCGCCAAGCTGGCGATCGGCGTTCTTCGCCCGGATGAGGGATCGGTTTCCCGGATGCCAGGGCTCACCATTGGTTATGTGCCGCAGAAGCTCTCCATCGACTGGACCATGCCGCTCACCGTCCGCCGGCTGATGCGGCTGACCGCGCCCTTGCCGGAAAACGAGCTTGCCGCCGCCTTGAGCGCCACCGGCATTCCGCATCTGGCCGAAGCCGAGGTCCGGCATCTTTCCGGCGGCGAGTTTCAGCGTGCGCTACTGGCCCGCGCGATCGCCCGCAAGCCGGATCTGCTGGTGCTGGACGAGCCGGTCCAGGGCGTGGATTTCGCTGGCGAAAGCGCTCTCTACGATCTCATCCGCTCCATTCGGCAGTCGACCGGCTGCGGCATCCTGATGATCTCCCATGACCTGCACATGGTCATGGCCGGCACTGACACGGTGATCTGCCTCAACGGCCATGTCTGCTGYCGCGGCACGCCGGAGGCAGTCAGCCAGAGCAGCGATTACCTGAAGCTTTTCGGCAATACGCGCTCGCTCGCCGTCTACAGCCACCACCACGATCATACCCATCTGCCGGATGGCCGCGTGCTGCACGAGGATGGTTCGATTACCGATCATTGCCATCCGGAAGACGGCCATCACGAGCATGGCGGCCACTCTCACGAACATCACCGCCACGAACATGAGCACCATCATCATGCGCATGCGGAAGAGGGAGAGCGCCGTGCTTGACGATTTCTTCACCCGCGCGCTGGTTGCCGGCATCGGTGTAGCCTTGACCGCCGGGCCGCTCGGCTGCTTCGTCGTCTGGCGGCGCATGGCCTATTTCGGCGATACGATCGCCCATTCCGCGCTGCTCGGCGTCGCGCTTTCGCTGCTGCTGAACGTGAACCTGCTGGTCACCGTTTTCGCCGTGGCGCTGGTGGTCTCGCTGCTTCTCCTGCTCTTACAGCGGCGGCAGACGCTTTCCGCCGACGCGCTGCTCGGCATTCTCTCCCACTCGGCGCTGGCGATCGGCCTCGTGATGGTCGCCTTCATGAGCTGGGTGCGCATCGATCTCATCGCCTTCCTGTTCGGTGACATCCTGGCTGTCACGAAGGCCGATATCGCGCTGATCTGGGGCGGCGGGCTCTTTGTGCTCGCTGCGATCGCCTTTCTCTGGCGGCCGCTCGTCGCCTCGACGGTCAGCGAGGAGGTGGCCGAAGCCGAAGGCCTCAATCCGGAGCGCACGCGGCTCCTCTTCATGCTGCTGATGGCGCTGACGATCGCGATCGCCATGAAGATCGTCGGCATCATGCTGATCACCTCGTTGCTCATCATTCCCGCCGCGACCGCGCGGCGCTTTTCCACCGGGCCCGAAACCATGGCCGTTCTCGCATCCCTGATCGGTGCGCTGGCCGTGGTCGGCGGCCTTTTCGGATCGCTTCATTACGATACGCCTTCCGGCCCCTCCATCGTGGTTGCGGCCCTGATCCTCTTCATTCTGAGCCTGTTCTGGATGGCGGGGAAAAGCGGGACGGAACCGG
Source organism: Rhizobium sp. LCM 4573 (assembly GCF_001854865.1). Lineage (GTDB taxonomy): Bacteria > Pseudomonadota > Alphaproteobacteria > Rhizobiales > Rhizobiaceae > Neorhizobium. Next base: position 516,696 of record NZ_MDDW01000028.1, read on the forward strand.
CCGGCAACAAGGGAGTGCGCTCATGATCGCACCGGCATTGACCAAGAACCAGTCGCTCGTCTTCGAGGTGCTCAATCGCTCCGACGCGCCGATGAGCGCCTACACGATCCTCGATCGGCTGCGCGACCACGGCTTTCGCGCGCCCCTGCAGGTCTACCGGGCTCTCGACAAGCTGCTGGAGTTCGGCCTCGTCCACCGGCTCGAAAGCCTGAACGCCTTCGTCGCCTGTTCGCATGCGCAGAGCGATTGCTGCAGCCGCGGCCATGGCACGGTCGCCTTCGCCATCTGCGAGAGCTGCGGCCACGTCTCCGAATTCCACGACCATGCGGTCGATCATCGCCTCGGCGACTGGGCGAAGGAGAAGGGCTTCAAACCGGCCAAGACCACGATCGAGATCCGCGGGCTCTGCAGCGCCTGCGCGGCCTAGATCTCCCTGAGGTCTTTCGCGTAGCGCTGCCAGTTCGCGACGTAATGATCCGCCGACTGCCGGAGACGGGCAACGGCATCGTCATCCAGCGTGCGGACGACCCGCGCCGGCGAACCGACGATCAGCGAATTGTCCGGAAATTCCTTGCCCTCGGTAATCAGCGCATTGGCGCCGATCAGGCAATTCTTGCCGATCTTCGCCCCGTTCAGGATCGTCGCGCCCATGCCGACCAGCGAATTGTCGCCGATCGTGCAGCCGTGGATGATCGCGTGATGGCCGATGGTGCAGCCTTCGCCGATCGAAACCGGCAGGCCGACATCATTGTGGATCATCACGCCATCCTGGATATTGCTGCGCGCGCCGATGACGATCGGTTCGTTGTCGCCCCGCAAGACGGCCCCGAACCAGATGCCGACATCCTCGCCGAGCTCGACCTTGCCGATGAGCGTGGCGGTGGGCGCGATCCAGCAGCGGCCGGCTTCCGGCAGTTTCGGCTGGTATTCTCCAAGCGCGTAAAGCGGCATGTCTTTCCTCCCGATGCCTTCCGTCTCAGACGACCGTAACCGTCAGCTCGCCGACGCCCTCGACGCCGCAGGCGACCTTGTCGCCGCGCTTGACCGGACCGACGCCGGCGGGCGTGCCGGTCATGATGACGTCGCCGGGCGCGAGCGTGAAGAGCTTCGAAAGCTCGGCGATGATTTCCGGAAGCTTCCAGATCATCTGGTTCAAATTGCCGGACTGCTTGCGCTCGCCGTTGACGTCGAGCCAGACGGCGCCCTGCTGTGGATGGCCGATCTTGGCGGCCGGCACGAGGGCGGAAACGGGCGCGGATTTCTCGAAGGCCTTGGCAACCTCCCACGGCCTTCCCATCTTCTTGGCCTCGGCCTGCCGGTCGCGGCGGGTGAAATCCACGCCGACGCCGTAGCCGTAGACCTTCGACAGCGCCTCTCCGGCCGGGATATTCGCGCCGCCCGCGGCAAGCGCCATCACCAGCTCGACCTCGTAATGCACGTCGGAGGAGAGCGACGGATAGGGGAATTCGGACCCGGCATAGAGGTTGTCGGCGTTCTTCTGGAAGAAGAAGGGCGGCTGGCGCGACGGATCGTGGCCCATCTCGATCGCGTGGTCGGCATAATTGCGGCCGACGCAATAGACCCGGCGCACCGGAAACCGTTCAGTCACGCCTTCGACCGGAAGCAGAACGGGTTCGAGGGCGGGGATCACGGTCGCGAGCATGGGAAACTCCTGGGCAAGGGAAGGGGCAAGGGAAGGGCGGAAAACGACGGCGCCCTTTGTCTCCCAAATCGTGCGCCGATCCTAGCACTTTTTGCGGGGGCGGGGACGAACTGGCGGAGAATTTCCGTTTGCTGTATGAGGGCCGCCAACGAAAGGGTTTGCGATGTACGCAGAGGCACTGGCAACGGGCGGCAAGATTTTCGCCGTTGCCCCGATGATCGACTGGACGGACAGGCACTGCCGGTTTCTTCACCGGCAGATGACGAAGCGCGCGCTCCTCTATACCGAGATGATCGTGGCGGATGCGATCATCCACGGCCCGCGCGAGCGCCTTCTCTCCTATTCGCCGGAAGAGCATCCGGTCGCCCTCCAGCTCGGCGGATCGGACCCGGCAAAGCTCGCCGAGGCGGTGCGGATCGCCGCAGATTACGGCTATGACGAAATCAACCTCAACGTCGGCTGCCCCTCGGATCGGGTGCAGAGCGGCACTTTCGGCGCCTGCCTGATGCGCGAGCCGCAGCTGGTGGCGGACTGCGTGACGGCGATGCGCAAGGTGGCGGCCGTGCCGGTGACGGTGAAATGCCGCATCGGCGTGGACGACCAGGAGCCTGAAACCGTGCTGCCGGATTTTCTCGCCCGGGTGATCGCCGCCGGGGCCGACGCGGTCTGGGTGCATGCCCGCAAGGCCTGGCTGCAGGGGCTTTCGCCGAAGGAGAACCGCGAAATCCCGCCGCTCGACTATGATCTCGTCCACCGCGTGAAGCGCGAGAACCCGTCGGTCTTCCTCGGCATCAACGGCGGCATCGCCGATCTGGATGAGGCAGCCGGACATCTCGCCCATATGGACGGGGTGATGCTTGGCCGCGCCGCCTATCAGAATGCCGGACTGCTGGTGGGCGTGGACGAATTGCTGGAGGTTGGTGGACCCGGAGGGACTCGAACCCCCAATGACATCGACTGGCTGGCGCTGCGCGACGCGATGATGGCCTATGCGGAAAGCGTGATGGCCTCCGGCGGGCGGCTGCATCATGTGACGCGCCACATGGTGGGCCTCTTCCAGGGCTTTGCCGGCGCGCGCCGCTTCCGCCAGATCCTCTCCGCCGAGGCGACCAGGCCGGGCGCGGGGCCGGAAGTGATCGCCGCCGCCTTCGCGGCCGTGGACCTCGGCTCCGATCCGAAGGCTTCTGACTTGAAGGCTGGCGAGACGAAGCTGGCGGGGTGAGGAACGTCCGCGCAGCGGAGCAATCGATCGAGTGAATCGATTGCAGCGACGAACGCCCGGAGCGAGAGCGAGGGGCCGGCCGCTACCTCTCAAGGATGGCCCGTGTTCCGTCTCCGCCGCCATTCCTCGAAACGCGGGCGGTGCTCGGCCGGCAGCTCGGAGCGGACGAGCTCGATCGCCGCATCCCGCAGCGCGCGGCGCTCTGGATCGGGCGGGGCGAAATCCGGCAGTTGCGCGGACTGGTACCGCTGGACCACCGCCAGGACTTCCGCATAGAGCGCATCGAAGGCGGCGCGCTGCGGGCCGGTGAGGTTGCGGAGGCAGCAGGGCTCGCCGCTCTTCCTGAAATGCCAATAGCATGCGTTCCTGCGGCGGCAGTCGCGGCGCCGGCAGACCTTGTGCGGCAGGGCGAGCATCTCGGCGCAGCGCGACATCAGGCGGGAATTGACGGGAAGGGGTGTCGGGTCGGTCATGGGGGGGCTCCGTTTGGGATGTGGTGAAACCGAAAACCGCTCACCCCCTCACCAACAAAATCTACGACTTAGCTGCGCTAAGATCGTGATTTTGTAACCTCTCCCGCCAAGGGAGAGGTAAACCCGCGGCGGTGCCTCGCTCTATCTCTCCCCTGGCGGGAGAGAAAGCAATTTCGGCATCTTAGCCGAAGGCTCAAATGCCAGAAATTGCAAGTGAGGGGGTCGTGAGGACGCAATGCGGCCTTGGCGATCGTCGGGTCTTTCCTCGGGTTGAACCCGAGGACCGCTCGCCCGAGGGCGAGGGCTGTAGTCATCCTCGGGCTTGACCCGAGGATCGGACGGGGCGCTGAAAGCTGCCTCTTAAGTTTTAGTTTAGGTGACACCTCTCAGCGCCCCGTTCGGCGGTTTATGCCCGCGACTTCGGCCTCTCTGCCGTGGCCGCGCAAGGGACATTAAGGCTAAGGGTTTGCCGTTTCCGGACGGACCACCCCGCGCCACCCATTCACTGACGCCACCATGTGTGCCGCACAGGCACGCCCGGCGCGCTCTTTCGGGCATCAAGAGACGACGAGCCGGTCCGAAACCCGTCATCTCTCCCCGTGTCGCCGGAGGGAGACCATTTTCCGCGAACCCGGATCATGAGGTTTTGCGTCCTACCCTCATGACCCGCGCCGGTTCCGCCTCGCCGGCACGCCTGCCGGTGTATCCGCGACGGAACGGGGCAATTGTAGGCACGGGTTCGGAAAGCGGGGATGAAAGGGGATGAAATTTCCCGCAAGTGCCTGATCGGAAAGGAGCGGCCGCGCGGGATCGTCCCCGCTTTGGGCAGGGCGGGCGGAAGCCGCTTGAATGGGAAAGGTCAGGCGTTGCGGGCCGAAACCCTGTTCCGGGTGCCGGAATGGCTAGCGCAGCGCGGCGCCCAGCTTCTGCTGGACGAGCTCGGCGCTACCGCGGACATAGAGCGCATGCGGCTTGCCGCCCGTGCTGGTGATGGCCATGGCGACGATCGAGACGCCCTCCTCGAAGGGCGTGACATAGAGCACCTGCGCGGGATTGATGTAGACATCCTGGTTGTGGGTGTTCTTGAAGCCGATCAGCGCCATCCGTCTCTCCTTTCGCGATGCGTGGGCGAGGTATAGCGGAGCGTGGGTTGATGGAGCGTTAGCGGGGGTGAGGAGATGCCTCTTCGCGAGGCATGCCATCCTAGGCGCCACACAGTTTAGGCGCGATGGAAGCCAAGCATATTTATGAACTGAGAATAAATGGTATCCACATCTTTCATTCTCGCATTGGTTGCTTTAAGTACTTGATGATGCAAATGTATGCGACTTAAGGGTAATTTATAGGGATGGCTGATGCCCGAAGAACTGGAAGTTTTGCCAGAGAGCATTGATAGTGATGCTTTGCAGTCGCTGAAAGCGTCTCAGATGCCAAAACCTAAAGAGATAGACATTGCGTTTTTCTCTCACAAACTTCGGAAAAGTACGCGGTTAGTTGGTAATAAGCTGGAGCAAAATTTTCTAAAGGCTCGGCGCGATTGGATGGAATTCAGTTTTGTAGAGCTGATTTACATCACAGATATTACAGTTTATGCGTCGGGATATGAGAATTATCATGAGATTGAATTAAGCTATATTGATTTTTTATCGAGTAATACCTCTGTTAAGTATGCAAAATATAAAGATGGCGCCTTCCGTTTTGCGTTGAACGCATTTGTCGGCGGATTCGGACTACGTCCCACGGAGTCATGGTTCAAAAACTCAAAGCTTACTAGCATCGACGTCCGAGGAGTGGAGCAGCGCAGCTTTGGCGATGTAATCTCTGTGATGGCTGACCTAAACTCAGAGGTCAATGCCGTGGAAACGCATCTCGACCAATATCTCTCGCGCGCTGTTGCAGCAGACGTTAAATATGTCGCACTTACTACGAAGCTTGAGAAGATTGCGTCCGAAATCAGTGAGAAAGAGGACAGTCTTGCTGGAATAAATGAGGAAATTACCTCCGAGAATATTAAGCTCGATGAGGCGAAGAAGCTGCTGGCGATAAATGAATCCGTTAAGAGAAATGTTGATTCACAAGTGCAGGATGCAAGACAAAATCTGGAGAGCTTGAGTTCGAGATCGGTTAATTTGGCAAACGATATACAAGAGAAGGAAGCCAGACTAAGAAGCCTTCAGAATGATATAAATCTATTTCCAACGGAAATATCCGGATATGTGACCCAGGGTGCTAAGAATGTAAAGTCATATGCATGGCTATGTGCGATTCCGCTATTAGTAATAGTATTTGTTACGTGGAGACTTTTTTCAAATTCCGAAAAAATACTTGATTATAGCGTATTTGGAGATAAGCCTGTATTGGAATTCTTGCTATCGAGGGTGCCATATGTGGTGATATCGTTCGCGGTGCTTGCCGTTTGTTATACGTTGTTAAATCGATTGATCAGCGAGATAATTGGTATAAACAGAAGAAGACAAGATTTATTTAAAATAAGTATAATTGCCACAGATGTCTCCTATGCTTCCCAGCACGGGTTAGAGATATCTGACGAAACAGCATATAACCTGCGAACTGAAACAAAGATGGAGCTTTTGAAGGAGCATCTTCGTCAACATATCGGTGATGAGTTTATTTATAACCCTAAAGGAAGTTTATTTCATAAGCTTAGTAGCCTCGTTTCCAAGCAAGTCGCTGACGAGGAGTCAGCAGGTGATCAACAGAGCACCTAGCTAGGTTGAACGGTAGTCTCTCCTCGTCATTCCGGGTCGGGGTTGCAAAGAGAAGAGACCTTTGCCCTGCCTTTACTCGCCGGGTCCTCGTAGTAACCCGCGTCGATGTTGCCGCGAGTGACGGAGCGAGGGGCGTTTTATCCCCCTCATCCGCCCTTCGGGCACCTTCTCCCCGAGGGGAGAAGGTAAGTTGCCGCGCTCGCGCCATTCCTCCTCTTCCCTTGGGGAGAGGGTCGCCGAGCGAAGCGGAGGCGGGGTGAGGGGGCTGCGGCTTGTGAAGAGGGGGCTTGTGCGCTACCGCCCCGGCCGCCCGGTCTTCCCCTTCGTCCGGCCCCTGCGCTTCTGCTCGCCGGAATCCTCGTAGGAGCCGGCGCCGATCCTGCCGCGGACGAGGGGGCGAGGGTCGTCGCTGGGTCCTCGGGTCTCGCTGCGCTCGCCCGAGGATGACGAAGGAGAAGTTGAACCCGAGGATGACGACGGAGAAGTTGAGCCCGAGGATGGCGAAGGAGAGATGGGCGTTTCGCCGCGCTTCTTCGTGCCGATCGTTTCCGCCGGGCGGTCGGGCAGCTTGCCGGTGACGGGCTTTTCCGTGCGGCCGACGGTCATCTCGTCTAATGTATTCTTTCTGAACAACGAGCGCTCGGGCCCTTCGCTTTCGCTCCGGGCGTTCGTCGCTGCAATCGATTCACTGGATCGATTGCTCTGCTGCGCAGACCGCTCCTCACTCTTGCGGAAGAGGGACGCTTTCGCGGGCTCGGCGATGTCGCGGCCCATGTCGTCCAGCGAGGGTTTGGCGAAGAGGGATTTGCCTGGCGCGCCTTTTGCCGGCCCGTCGCTTTGGCTCCGGGCATTCGGCGCTGCAATCGATTCACTGGATCGATTGCTCCGCTCCGCGGACCGCGCCTCATCCCTTGCAATCGGGTCGTCCATGACCGCCAGTTCGGCGGCCTTGAGGCGCTTGATCTCGTCGCGCAGGCGGGCGGCCTTTTCGAAGTCGAGGTCGGCGGCGGCGTCGCGCATGGATTTTTCCAGCGCGTTGAGATGGGCCTGCAGGTTGTTGCCGACCAGGTGGCCGCCATCCGCAAAGCCCTTGCCGGCGGCGCCGGAGATATCGGCGCGGACATGGTCGCGCTCGTAGACGGAGTCGAGGATATCGGAGATGCGGGCCTTCACCGATTCCGGCGTGATGCCGTTGGCGGCGTTGTATTCCATCTGCTTTTCGCGGCGGCGGGCGGTCTCGTCCATGGCGCGCTGCATCGAGCCGGTAATATTGTCCGCATAGAGGATGACCTTGCCGTCGACGTTACGCGCGGCGCGGCCGATCGTCTGGATGAGCGAGGTTTCGGAGCGCAGGAAACCTTCCTTGTCGGCATCGAGGATGGCGACGAAGCCGCATTCGGGAATGTCGAGGCCCTCGCGCAGCAGGTTGATGCCGACGAGGCAGTCGAAGGCGCCGAGGCGGAGGTCGCGGATGATCTCGATGCGCTCCAGCGTGTCGATATCGCTATGCATGTACCGCACGCGAATACCCTGTTCGTGCAGGTATTCGGTGAGGTCTTCGGCCATGCGCTTGGTGAGCACGGTGCAGAGCGTGCGGTAGCCCTTGGCGGCGGTCTCGCGGATCTCGCCGAGCACGTCGTCCACCTGGGAACGCGCCGATCGGACCTCGACGGGCGGGTCGATGAGGCCGGTCGGGCGGATGACCTGTTCGGCGAAGACCCCGCCGGACTGTTCCATCTCCCAGCCGCCGGGCGTGGCGGAGACCGCGATGGTCTGCGGCCGCATGGCGTCCCATTCCTCGAAGCGGAGCGGGCGGTTGTCCATGCAGGAGGGCAGGCGGAAGCCGTATTCGGCCAGCGTCGCCTTGCGGCGGAAGTCGCCGCGGTACATGCCGCCGATCTGCGGCACGGTGACGTGGCTCTCGTCGATGAAGATCAGCGCGTTGTCCGGAATGTATTCGAACAGGGTGGGCGGCGGCTCGCCGGGTTTGCGGCCGGTGAGATAGCGCGAATAGTTCTCGATGCCGGCGCAGGAGCCGGTCGCCTCCAGCATTTCCACGTCGTAGCGGGTGCGCTGCTCGAGGCGCTGGGCCTCCAGCAGGCGGCCGGCCTTTTCGAGCTCCGCGAGGCGCAGTTTCAGCTCTTCCTTGATCGCCTTGATGGCGCCATTGAGCGTGGGGCGGGGCGTCACATAGTGCGAATTGGCGTAGATCTTCACCGATTTCAGGTCGCCGGTCTTCTGGCCGGTCAGCGGATCGAACTCGGTGATCGCATCGATCTCGTCGCCGAACATGGAGATGCGCCAGGCCGCGTCTTCCAGGTGGGCGGGGAAGATTTCGATCGTGTCGCCCCGGACGCGGAAGGAGCCGCGGGTGAAATCCATGTCGCGGCGCTTGTACTGCTGGGCGACGAGGTCGGCCAGCAGCTGGCGCTGGTCGAGCCGGTCGCCGACCGACATCTGGAAGGTCATGGCGGTATAGGTCTCGACCGAGCCGATACCGTAGATGCAGGAGACGGAGGCGACGATGATGCAGTCGTCGCGCTCCAGCACGGCGCGGGTGGCCGAGTGGCGCATGCGGTCGATCTGCTCGTTGATCGACGATTCCTTCTCGATATAGGTATCGGAGCGCGGGACGTAGGCCTCCGGCTGGTAGTAGTCGTAATAGGAGACGAAATATTCGACCGCGTTGTTCGGGAAGAAGTTCTTGAACTCCGAATAGAGCTGCGCGGCGAGCGTCTTGTTGGGGGCGAGGATGACGGCGGGGCGCTGCGTCGCCTCGATCACCTTGGCCATGGTGAAGGTCTTGCCCGAGCCGGTGACGCCGAGCAGGACCTGGGAGCGGTCACCGGAATTGATGCCTTCCACGAGGTCGGCGATGGCCGTTGGCTGGTCGCCGGAGGGCTTGTAGTCGGTGACCATCTGGATCGGAATGCCGCCCTCGGATTTTTCCGGCCGGGCGGGGCGGTGCGGCGTCCACAGCTTGCCGTCCTTGAACAGCGGGTTGCCGCTCTCGATGAGTTTCGACAGAGCTTCGACCGTGGCGGTGACGGCGCCGGGGGCGAGGTTCTTGGCGTCCTCCAGGCTGACGTCGAGGCCGGCGACCGGATTGAGCCCGGCGCGGGCGCGCGTCTTCGGATCGGACGATCCGCCGACGGAGACGCCGCGGGCCGTCTTGCCGGCCACCGCCTTCCTGTCGACCTTGCCCGATGCCTTCGAAGCATCGATCTCCACCTTCTTGCGGTGCTTGCCGGCCTTGGAAGCGATCTCGCGCTGCGTCTCGACGGAGGAGGCCTCCGCATCGGCCTCGAGCTGCTTCACCCAGTCGGACACGGAGCCGCTGAGGGGGGCGCCTTCGAAGGACGACTGCGGGGCTTCCTCGAAGCCATTCGGGGCGGGGGATTTCTTCGGAGATTTGGCCATGCGCGGAATATGGAGAGAGTCACCGCGAAAGGGAAGGGGGCGCGATCACGAAACAGGTACAAAAGGGAAACAAATCCGCGCGCGAGGCAATGCCGCAGTTGCGTCCGGCCATGGCTCCGGTGTAGTCCGGCCGGAGCGGGAAATTTCCAAAAATGCTTCCCCGCCCCATTTTCGCCTTTCGATTTGTTACGGTCGGTTACAATTGCTTGATGCCGCAAAATAGCCACATTTAATCGAGGCTTCTGCCACATTCCTCCGCAATCCTTAACCCTCCGCGAACTCGAATCCTCTGGCAATCAAAATAGACAGGTGACATCGATGGGGCTTATCGTCCCGACCATGGCGGCGATCCGCTACGGCTACGGCCTCCGCGCCGGCGAAGACCCGGTAGCGGGTCCTGACGACCTCATGAAGCAGGTGCGTCAGGGCCTGGCCGAAAAGCCGCGTTTTCCGCGGGAAGGCCTGACCGGCCGGCGCGAGACGATCGGCAAGATCCTGTCTGTGCGGGCGGCCGAGGCGAAGGCCGCGCAAGGGGGCAAGCCCAATCCCGAGCTGCGCCGCGAGACCGAGCGCGAGGCCCAGCAGATCTACCAGCGCGACGCGATGGCGCGGATCGCCCAGACGGTCGATTCTCCCAATGGCTTCTATGAAAGGCTGGTCGCCTTCTGGGCGGGGCATTTCGCCACCAGCGCCGCGAAATCCTTCCTGATGCGGATGGTCGTGCCGCTGCACGAGGTGGAGGCGATCCGGCCGAATGTGGGCGGAAGCTTCCGCGATCTCCTGGGTGCGGCGATCCTCCACCCGGCCATGCTGATCTATCTCGACCAGAACCGCTCCGTCGGTCCCGAATCGCCGGTGGGTCAGAAGACGGAAAGAGGCCTGAACGAGAACCTCGGCCGCGAGCTTCTGGAACTGCACACGCTCGGCGCCGACGGCGGATACGGGCAGGGCGACGTGCGCGCCGCCGCTTTGATCCTGACCGGGCTGACCGTGGATACGCGCACGCTGGAGGTGACCTATCGCCGCCGGCTCGCCGAACCGGGCGCCATCACCCTGCTGGGGAAGACCTATGGCGAGGAAGGCCAACCGGAAAACGATCATCTGGCCATGCTCGACGATCTCGCCGCCAATCCGCAGACGGCGCGCCACATCTGCCGCAAGCTCGTGGCGCACTTCATCGCCGACGACCCGCCGGCCGAAGTGATAGAAGCCATGGTGGCGGCCTGGGGGGCAAGCAATGGCGACCTGATGGCGGTCTACCGTGCCATGCTGGATCACCCCCGCGCCTGGACGGAGGAGGGCCGCAAGGTGAAGCAGCCTTTCGAGTTCATCGTCTCGGGTTTCCGGGCGCTCGGCGTGCCGGACAAGGATTTCTCCGAGCTTCTGCGCGAGGCCGAAGCCGAGGAGGACGAGGAAGAGGAAGGCGCGATGGCCGCGCAGGCCGACGAGGGCGAGGGAAGGCGCGGCCGGTCGCTGGCGCGCGTCCTCACCATCGGCGCGCTCCGGCGCATGGGGCAGCCGGTCTGGCAGCCGCCGAGCCCGGCGGGCTTTCCCGACGACGCGGCCACCTGGGTCTCGCCGAGCCAGGTGAGCGAGCGGATCGCCTGGGCGCGGATGGCGGCCGAGACGCTCGGCCGCACCGCGCAGCCGGCCGATCTCCTGCGGGCAGCACTCGCCGACGCTGCGCGCGAGGATACGATCCGGCTGGTGGAACAGGCGCCCAGCAGGGCGCATGGGCTGACCATGGTGTTCGCCTCGCCCGAGTTCAACAGGAGATGACCAATGGCCGATAGCAAGAATTTCCTGCTGTCCCGGCGCGGCTTTCTGGCCGGCGCCTGCTGCGCCGCCGCCGCTCCCGTCCTGACGCCCGTGACCTTCGCGGCCATGCCAGGGGAGCGCCGCTTCGTGACCATCATTCTGCGCGGCGCGATGGACGGGCTCGATTTCGTGCAGCCCTATGCCGACCCGGCCTTTGCGGCGCTGCGGCCGAAGCTTGCCGTGACGCCCGATGCCGGGCTCCTCGATCTCGACGGATTTTTCGGGCTCAACCCCGTCGCCTCGGCGCTGATGCCGCTCTGGCAGACACGCGAGCTTTCATTCGCCCATGCGGTCTCGACACCCTATCGCAATCAGCGCAGCCATTTCGACGGCCAGGACATGCTGGAAACCGGCGGTAACGGCAAGGGCGAGCGCAGCGGCTGGCTGAACCGCGCCATCGGCGTGATCCCCCGTTCGGAAGCGCGCAAGGCGATCGACGTCAGCACCTCGATGGAGCTGATCCTTTCAGGCCCGAACGCCGCCGATTCCTGGTCGGCGCAGTCCGATTTCGCGCTTGCGGACGACGAGATCGCCTTTCTCGAACAGCTCTATGCGAGCGACGAGGCCTTTTCCCGCGCGCTTGCCGAGGCGAGGAATGCCGATGCCGCCGCCGATATCCTCAATTCCGGGGGCAGGGCGCGCGCCAAGGTGGCGGATATCGCACGCCTTGCCGGCGGCATGCTGAGGAACGAATACCGGATCGCCAGCTTCTCCATCAACGGCTGGGATACGCATGCGGGCCAGAAGGCGCAGTTCGCCCGCGCTGCCGGCGATCTGGCGACGGCGATCACGACCCTGAAGGAAACGCTTGGGCCCGAGGCCTGGAGTCAGACCGTGGTGTTGGCGCTGACCGAGTTCGGCCGCACGGCGCGCGAGAACGGCAGCGGCGGCACCGACCACGGCACCGGTGGGCTGGCGATCATTGCCGGTGGCGGTTTCCCTGGCGGCAAGGTGCTGGGACAGTGGCCGGGACTTGCCGACGACAAGCTGCTGGACGGCCGCGACCTGATGCCGACCGGCGACGTGCGCGAAGTGGCCGCCGCCATGCTGTTCCGCCAGTTCGGCGTCACGCCGGAGGACCTGACGGGCAAGGTCTTCCCTGGGCTGGCATTCGACCGCGCCTCGATTTATCTGAGGGGGTAGGGGGCAATCGGTTAGCAGCGCCGAAGTCGCTTGGTTTCAGGGGGCGAATTTGAAACTAATACCATAGACGAGTGTAAAGCAGTCATTGCTTCGGAAATAATACTACCGATATTCACCCGGCTCTCGCTCTCAAGGGAATATTCACTGGAGAATCATGCAATAAAACGTTTATTTATCGCGTGTGATTCCCTGGGGGTAGTTGTGCGCATTTCCAGCATGAAATTAACTAAGTTTCGCCGCTTCGCGAGCTTAGAAATCAAGGATATTCCATCGTCTGCCCGACTAGTAGTTCTGGCTGGCCCAAATGGTTCAGGCAAGTCATCTCTTTTTGACGCTTTGTTGCTTCGGTATAGGCTCGATTCCGGTTTCGGGGGCAGCAGCGACAGTGGATATTACAATCGTTCAGGTGACTCTAATCCGGATCCGGCCAGTAGGATCGTGATTCAGCCTCACGATGGTGGTGAACTGCCCCCCATTTCGACCGGACAGTCGGCATAAGCAGAAAGGCTCAAGCCCAGGCTTGAGGACAAGCTTATGTCTAACGAGTATCGACGC
>NZ_MDDW01000029.1 GCF_001854865.1 Rhizobium sp. LCM 4573
ACCAGCATGATCGAGTCCCAGCGTAACTATACGGCGAACTCGAAGGTATTCCAGACCGGCTCCGAACTCATGGAAGTCCTGGTCAATCTCAAGAGATAACCAAGCCTAGAGGTTTGTAGAGGCAGTCGAAATGTCACTCTCGTCCGCAATGTCCACGGCTCAGTCGATCTTCAACAACACCGGCACGCAGTCGTCGGTGGTGGCGAAGAATATCCAGAACGCCCAGAACCCGAACTATGTTCGCCGTTCTGCCGTGTACGTCACGGGTGGTGCCGGCGCTCTCGTCGTCGGCATCGAGCRGGCGCAGAACCTTTCCCTGCAGCGCCAGACCATCGAAAGCACTTCGTTTGCGACCGGCCAGCGCACCGTGCTGACCGGCCTCACCGAAATCAAGGGCCTGCTTGGCGGCAACGACTACGAGAACTCGCCGGAAGTGCGGCTGCGGGCGCTCTTCAACAACCTCAATGCCTACGCGGCCACGCCCAATGATGCCACGGTGGGTACCACCGTGGTGTCGAGCGCCCAGGACGTCGTCAACACGCTCAACACCACTTCCAAGGAACTGCAGGCCATCCGCAAGCGCGCGGACGAGCAGATCAAGGAAGACGTCGATACGCTGAACAATCTGCTGAAGCAGTTCGAGGCGGCAAACAACAAGGTCAGGAGCGCGACTGCCGTCGGCGGCGATCCCAATGACGCGCTGGACGAACGCGACACGGTTCTCAAGCAGATTTCCGAGATCGTCGGCATCTCCAGCTATGTTCGTGAAAATAACGACATGGTGCTCTATACCTCGGATGGCACCACGCTGTTCGAGACCGTGCCGCGCGCGGTGACCTTCACTCCGACGAATACCTACGATGCCGCGACGACCGGCAACGGCATCTATATCGACGGCGCGCCGATGAAGGCGGGTGTTGGCGCCGATACCAGCGCCAAGGGCACCCTGCAGGGCCTTCTGCAATTGCGCGACGAGATCGCGCCGCAATTCCAGACCCAGCTCGACGAGATCGCCCGCGGCGTGATCGTCGCCTTCGCCGAGACCGGACCGGACGGCACCCTGACGCCCCTGCCGGGCCTCTTCACCTGGGACGGCACGGGTATCCCGCCTGCGGGGACGATCGAGCCGGGTCTTGCCTCGCGCATCAAGGTCAACCCGGCAGTCGTCCCGCCGGCCGGCAACCCGACGCTGCTGCGCGACGGCGGCATCAACGGGACCGCCTATGTCGTCAACAGCGGCCAGGCCGGCTTCTCCGATCTGCTCGACAAGTATTACAAGGCAATGGAAGGCGCTATTGCCTTCGATCCCGCGACCGGGATCGGCGGCAATAAGGATCTTTTCTCATTTGCAGCCGATTCCGTCGGTTGGCTCGAGCAGCTTCGCAGTTCCGCCACGACCGCGGACGAGACGAAGACCGCGATGCTCAGCCGCACCATGGACGCCTATTCGAGCCAGACTGGCGTGAACATGGACGAGGAAATGTCCCTGCTGCTCGATATCGAGCAATCCTACAAGGCTGCCGCCAAGCTTATGGCTGCCGTCGACGAAATGTTGCGGGCCCTCATGGAGGCAGCATAGTTATGAAAACGTCTTTTATCTCTTCAATGTCCATGCAGACGACTCTGCGCCACACGATGGCCAAGGCGCAGCAGCAGTTGACCGCCGCCACCAACGAGGCGGCAACCGGCGTCCACAACGATATCGGCGTCGCGCTCGGCTCGGCAACCGCCCGCAGCCTGGATTTGAACCGCGACGTTATCCGCATCCAGTCCCTGATCGATACCAATGCCATAGCCACGCAGCGTCTGGAGTCTTCGGACGAGGCGCTCGACAAGATGGCTAAATCCGCACAGAGCGTGCAGACGGCGCTTCTGGCGCTGACCGACAGCAGCCAGACGGTGAGCGCCGTCAAGCAGACGGTTGCGGCCAATCTCACAGCCTTCACGGGCTTTGCGAATTCGGCGGTCAAGGGCGAATATCTGTTCTCCGGCGTGAACACCGATGTGAAGCCGCTGGAGGATTATTCCGCCACGAATTCCCCGATTCAGGCGGCCGTCGATCGCGAACTCCAGGCCTTCATGACCGCGAACGGCATTGCGGCAGAGGCGGCCATCACCAAGGATCAAATGGGGGTCTTCCTGAGCGACCTGGAAAAGAAGTTCATGGGAGAGGAGCCCATCACCAGTCCTCCCCATCCGGGGCCGCTGGGAAGCACCGATTTCTGGACGGAGTTCGTGTCGAATGCCAGCGACGTGAACATGAAGAGCCGCATCAGCCAGGGGGAGATCGTGCAGACCTCCACCAATGCCAACACCGACGGCATGCGCAGCTTCGTGTTCGGCTCGATTGTTGCGATAGAGTTCCTGGGCGGTGATTTCACAAACGTGCAGGACGTGGTCGTTCAGAAATCCCGAGACGCGGTCGGGCGCGGCGAGACCGGCAYCACCGCCGAGCGCAGCTCGCTGGGTCTTTCYGCCGAACGGGTCAAGAAGGCCGATGAATCGCTCAAGGCGCAGCAGACGATCATCAAGAACCATCTGCTCGAACTGGAAGGCATCGACGTGGAGGAGGCTTCGGTCCGCGTCAACGCGCTCAAGCTCCTTCTCGAGACCTCTTACACGCTGACAGGGAGGCTCCAGAGTCTGAGCCTGGTAAACTACCTTTGATGTCAAAAGGTAGCCTCATGAAAATGAAGGATACGTGAATGTACCAGTTTTCATATGCCGAGATCATGGAGGATGGCGTCGCGGACGCCAAGGAGCGTGAACGGCAGACCCTCGACCGCTCGATCGAGCTTCTGACGGCGGCGCGTGACGAGGGGAAATATTCGCGGCACACCATCGAGGCGGTCTTCTATACGCGCCGCGTGTGGATCAGGTTCATCGAAGACCTGAAACAGCCGGAAAACGAGCTCGACATCGAGCTCCGGGCCAACCTGATCTCCATCGCCATCTGGATATTGAAAGAGTGTGAGAAGATCAGGACGCGCCAGTCCGAGAACTATCAAGGCATCATCGACGTGACCACCATCATCAAGGATGGATTGAAATGAAAAGTACGCTGCGCATCTCGCTGAAATCCGGAGAAAAGATCTTCATCAACGGCGCCGTGCTTCGCGTCGATCGGAAGGTTGCGCTGGAATTCCTGAACGACGTCACGTTCCTGCTCGAAAACCATGTTCTCCAGCCGGAGGATGCGACCACTCCGCTGCGGCAGCTCTATTTCATCGCGCAGATGATCCTGATCAATCCGGAAGGCAAGGAACAGTCAACGGCGCTTTTCCGCAAGTCGGTCGCCATGCTGCTGACCTGCTTCCGCGACGAGGAGATCCTGGCTGAACTGAAGCGTGTCGACGGTCTCGTCATGTCCGGCCGGGCGTTCGATGCCCTGAAGGCGATCCGC
This sequence comes from Rhizobium sp. LCM 4573, assembly GCF_001854865.1. Classification (GTDB taxonomy): domain Bacteria; phylum Pseudomonadota; class Alphaproteobacteria; order Rhizobiales; family Rhizobiaceae; genus Neorhizobium. The sequence goes on from NZ_MDDW01000029.1 coordinate 3,404, forward strand.
GGACTCTACGCGGCGGAGGACCGTATCCTCAACAACCAGGAAATGGCGCCGGCAACGGTCGAGCAGATCCGCAAGGAGATCGCGCCATGGCGGTAGATACGGTCGGCGCGGTCGCCTCGAACCCCTGGRCCAATGCGGGCGCCTCCAACTCGGCGTCCAATGCCGCCAGCCTGAACTACAACAGTTTCCTGCAGCTCCTCATCGCGCAGATGAAGAACCAGGATCCGACCGAGCCGATGGACGCCACCGAGCAGATTTCCCAGCTCGCCACGTTCTCGCAGGTCGAACAGACGATCCAGACGAACTCGCACCTGAAGAGCATGCTTCAGGCCGAAGCGCTCACGCGCGCAAGCGATCTCGTCGGCAAATACGTCAAGAGCGCCGATGACAAGATCATGGGCGTGGTCAAGGAAGTCGAAGTCTACAGCGACGGCGTTATCGTCATTACCGACAAGAAGGAGAAGGTCCTGCTGCAGGCCGGCGTCGTCTTCTCCGACCAGCCGATCGTGGTCGATCCCCCGAAAGAAGAGGAATCGACCGACGGCTCGAATAACGATACAGAGACTGAGACTTAACGCCCGAATGAGTCGGGCTCGGGAATACGGCAATGAACGAAGCCGACGCCTTGGATATCATGCAGGCGGCGATCTGGACCATCCTGATCGCCTCCGGCCCCGCGGTTCTGGTCGCCATGGTCGTCGGCGTGGTGATCGCGGTTCTCCAGGCACTCACGCAGGTCCAGGAAATGACCCTGACCTTCGTGCCGAAGATCGTGGCGATCATGATCACCATCGGCATCTCAGCGCCCTTCATCGGCGCGCAGATCAATCTCTTCGCCAATCTGGTCTTCTCGCGCATCCAGTCGGGATTCTAGCCCCGCTTCTTCCGCGCTCTCTTCCCTGCCACCTTCGCGCAAGCTTCGTCCGCTAGTCAGGCAGGCGAACCGGCAGCATGTCTGCCACCTTTCTCATGAAGAGACGGGGACCGCTATGGCGCAACCACCTGCACTCTCCATTCCGAAGGTCGCCCCGAGCGGCCGGGACATCGGCTTCGCGCTCGGTATTATCGCGATCCTTTGCATCCTCTTCCTGCCGATCCCGACATTTCTGATCGATGTCGGCCTGGCCTTCTCGATCGCCTTTTCGGTGCTGATCCTGATGGTGGCCTTGTGGATCCAGCGCCCGCTGGATTTCTCGTCTTTTCCGACCATCCTGCTGATCGCGACGATGGTGCGCCTGTCGCTCAACATCGCGACCACCCGCGTGATCCTCTCCCACGGCCATCAGGGTCACGATGCGGCAGGCGGCGTCRTTGCAGGCTTTTCCGGCCTCGTCATGTCGGGCGATTTCGTGATCGGCGTAATCGTCTTCATGATCCTGGTCACGGTCAACTTCATCGTCATCACAAAGGGCGCCACGCGTATCGCGGAAGTCGGTGCKCGCTTTACCCTCGATGCCATTCCCGGCAAGCAGATGTCGATCGACGCCGACCTTTCGGCGGGCATTATCGATGAGAAGGAAGCGCAGCGCCGCCGTTCGGAACTGGAGGAGGAAAGCTCCTTCTTCGGTGCCATGGACGGTGCCTCGAAATTCGTGCGCGGCGATGCGATCGCAGGCCTTATCATCACCGCCATCAATATCTTCGGCGGGATCATCATCGGCTATTTCCGCCATGGCATGCCGATCGGCGAAGCCGCCGACGTCTTCGTCAAGCTGTCGGTCGGCGACGGTATCGTCTCGCAGGTTCCCGCACTCATCGTTTCGCTCGCCGCCGGCCTTCTGGTCACCCGTGGGGGAACCGCGGGTTCGACCGACAAGGCGGTTGTGGACCAGCTCAGCGGCTATCCGCGCGCGCTTTCCATGGCGGCCGCGCTCATGGGCCTGCTGGCGGTCGTTCCGGGCCTGCCCATGCTGCCCTTCCTGGCGCTCGGCGGCGTGATGGGCTTCGGCGCCTGGCTGGTGCCGCGTCGCATCGAAGCCGAGAACAAGGCCCGCCGCGAGGACGAGGAAAAGAAGGTCGTCGAGAGCAAGGAAGCGGAAAAGGACTCGGTCAAATCCGTCCTCAAGACGGCGGAGATCGAATTGGCGCTCGGCAAGCAGGTCTCTACGCGCCTATTGGGCGCGCATCAGGAACTCGCCTTCCGCGTCGGCAAGATGCGCAAGAAGTTCGCCGCCCAATACGGCTTCGTGGTACCGGAGATCAAGGTTTCCGACGACATCTCCATTCAGGAGAAGTCCTATCAGATCCGCATTCACGGCACGACCGTGGCCTCGAATGCGCTGCGCGTCGGCGAAGTGCTCGTGGTGACGGGGGCAGGCCGCAAGCCGAGCATTCCGGGCGACGAAATCCGCGAGCCCGCTTTCGGCATGCCGGCGGTTTCGGTGCTCGAGACATTCGCTGAGGATCTGAAGCGCGAGGGCTTCCAGCCGATCGACAATGTTTCCGTGGTGCTGACCCATGTTTCGGAGGTGATCCGCAACAATCTTCCGCAGCTCCTCTCCTATAAGGACGTGAAGGTCCTCATCGATCGCCTCGATCCGGAATACAAAAAGCTGGCCGACGAGATATGCTCCTCGCATATGTCCTATTCCGGCCTGCAGGCCGTGCTCAAGCTGCTGCTTGCGGAGCGCGTCTCCATCCGCAACCTCCACCTCATCCTGGAAGCGGTCGCCGAACTCGCCCCGCACGTGCGCAAGACCGAGCAGATCGTAGAGCACGTGCGCGTGCGCATGTCCCAGCAACTTTGCGGCGATCTCGCCGACAACGGCGTCCTGCGCGTGCTCCGCCTAGGCACCAAATGGGACATGCTGTTCCACCAGGCGCTCAAGCGCGATGCCAAGGGCGAGGTGGTGGAGTTCGACATCGATCCCCGCAGCCTCGAGGAGTTCAGCGAGCAGGCGACGAAAGTTATCCGTGAATTCATGGACCGCGGCCTGCCTTTCGTTCTTGTAACCTCGCCGGAAACACGCTCCTATGTCCGCATGATCATCGAGCGACTCTTCGCCACGCTGCCGGTTCTCTCCCATGTGGAACTCGCCAAGGGGCTCGAAATCAAGATATTGGGCGCCATCTCGTGATAACCGACCCCCAGGGGACCATTCTTGCACTTTTCCTGGCGTTCTGCCGCATGGGAGCGTGCGTGATGGTCCTGCCGGGGTTCGGCAGCGCGCGCATTTCCACCAATATCCGCCTTTTCCTTGCCGTCGCGATCTCCATGGCGGTGCTGCCGGTGCTATGGGACACTATCTATCCGCGGGCTTCCGAACCGACCGCCACCTATCTCGGCCTGATCGCCAGCGAAACGCTGATTGGCGCCGTCTACGGGCTGATCGCGCGCCTTTATGCGCTGGGGCTGCAATTCGCCGGCACGATCGTCGCCATGTCCATCGGGTTCACCGCGCCGGGTGGGCATGACGTGCTGGAAGATACGTCCGAAAACCAGCTCACCACGCTTTTGACCTTCAGTGGTCTATTGCTGCTTTTCATGCTGGATTTCCATCATGTGGTCTTCCGCGCGCTGGTCGAATCCTATGCGGCGACCCCGGTCGGCGCCATCGCCGATCCGCAGCGAATGCTGATCACGCTGACCGATACTCTGAGGGCCTCCACCTATCTGATGCTGCAATTGGCGAGCCCCTTTCTCATCTACGGCCTGATGTTCAACGTGGCGATCGGCCTCATCAACAAGCTTGCGCCGCAGATCCCGGTCTTCTTCATTTCCACGCCCTTCCTGCTGGTGGGCGGCATCTTCCTTCTCTATCTCTCCATCGCGGTGATGATCCGGCAGTTCGCCGGGGGCTTCGCCCCGATCTTCCTGTCGTTCTGAGGGGACCGGGATGGCGGCGGACAATGGGCGCAGATCGGAGAAGCTGAAGCGCCTCGTGGCGGTGCAGCGTCATCTCGAGAGGATGGCGGAGACCGATCTTGCAGCGACCAGCCGCCATCGCGTCGAGGTCAGCGAATCGATGGATGTGGTGATCGAGGCGATCGGCTCCATGCACCCGATCCATCGGCAGTTTTCGCACGAATATGCGGAGCGCTTCGGCCGCCTGACGGTGAAGGAGCGGCAATTGGCGGGAATCCAGCAGGCCCAGGAGGCGAGGATGCTGAAGGAACGCACCAAGGCCGACCGCCTGGAGGACCAGATGAAGGCGGYGCGCGCGCTCGAGGATCGCGAGGCGGAGGACAACGCAATATACGAGCTCCTCGAAATCACCATGGCCGCGCCAGCCTCCAGCAAGCTTCGCACGTCATAGTCCCGTCATCTGACGCGAATCCCCGAGGGCAGTTTCCTCCGCGGGAACGCGCTGTTGGAAATCGACAATCCTGTGTGGGCCCGTGGCGGCGGGTGTTTCGCAGTCGTGATGAAGGGAGCTGAAGTGGCTATATCACCTCCGAGCGATCTGGTCCTGGATGTCGTCCGTGCCGCGGACCCCATGGAAGTGCAGGCAGCTCAGGCAAAGCTGAAGGCAAGCAAGGCGGCCTTTGCCGCAACCAGTCTGGCGGAAGCCGGCGCCGGATTCGGCGCGGCCGTCGATATTCTCGATACCCCGGCGACGAAGGCGGGTCTCGGAGATGCCGCAGTCTCGAAGAAGGTTGCGGAAATGCCGGAAGAGTATCGCAAGTTCGAGGCGAGCATCTTGCAGACCTTCGTGAACTCCATGCTGCCGGAAGACAGCGCCGAGGTTTACGGCAAAGGCTCGGCCGGCGAATTCTGGAAGAGCATGATGGCCGAACAGGTTGCCGACGAAATGTCGAAGCGCGGCGGTATCGGCATTGCCGAGCAGATGTATTCCCAGGCGCTGGCACGCGCCGAACGCGGCGGCATGGTGAACGCCACCACGGACGAGCATGACCGCACCCGTGCCATGAGCATGGTCACCGATTTCGAGCGAAAGGTACTTGGCGTTTCAGCCACAGAGAAGGGCGAGGCCTGATATGAACCATACCGGGACAGAACATATGGAAGCCGTTTCGAACGATTATCGCATCAAGTCCGTGCTCGGACGGCTCGAGATGATCATCGACAATGAGAATCAGAGGATCGGCAGCGATCCCGAATTCGACCTCAAGGTTTCCAACACCCACAAGAGCCGTTGCCTTTACGAACTGACCATGCTGTTCCGCAGCACCGATCCGGAGGAGTTCGCGGCCGCCCATATCGACCAGATGCACCACCTCAAGAGCAAGCTGGCGCTGAACGCCCGCCGTGTCGAGGCGCATCTGCACGCGGTGCGTTCCGTGGCCGATCTCCTGAAGGATGCCGCCCGCGAGGCGGAGGGCGACGGCACCTATACCCAGGAACAATTCCTTTATAGCGAAAACTGATGATAAAGCTGCTTCTCACCGGCTTGTGGGGCTGTGTCGTCACTCTGGGGGCGGTCTATTTTTCCGTGCAGATGTCGGCCGCGCCCGCGCCGGTGGACGAGGAAGCCGCCCGCAACGAAATGCTGGAACTGGTGCGCGGAGAATCGATCACCGTTCCGCTGATCGACAACGGCACCATCACCGGCTACTTCCTGGGGCGTGTCTCCTTCATGATGGACAAGGAGAAGATCCGGTCCGTCCAGCTGCCGATGACGGAGTTGATGACCGATCAGCTCTTCACCCTGCTGGTCGGCAACAAGATGGTCGATCTCGGAAACCCCGGCGCCTTCGACCTGGAGACCTTCCGCAGCCGCATCAAGGAAGGCGTGAACCAGAAGCTCGGCGACACTCTGGTGGCCGAGGTCCTGGTCGAACAGCTCGATTATCTCTCCAAGGAGGATATTCGGAACAACGCTTCGCGGGGCGGCCGGAATCCCATGGCTCCGGTGAAGATCATCGAGGGCACGAAGGTCGACAACCCTGGAACCTCGCCGGGACACTGAGCGGCGACCGCCAGGTGGCACAAAATCGGGCGAACCGTTCGCATTTTACCAAATGATTTAAGTACGGTTTCACCGGCTGCGTGGGATGAAGCATAATCGTGCTTCCTTCGTGCCGAGTGATAGATGCGGTCTATACCCGTTCAGCCTTTCGCGCCCATGCGCCGCCTCTTCGGCTTTCCCGTGCTGGATATGGACTGGAACGGCGTTCTCGCCTTCTTCGAAGGGCATCTGAAAGCACCCCGGCGAAAGCTGACGGTTTCGTTTTTCGATGAGAACGCCGCCCTGCGGCAACTGGTTGATCCTGCCTATCGTGATCTCCTTTCGCAACGGGCCCTGCTGCCGGCGGCGGGGACGCTATCGAGGACATGGGAGCGCCTGACCCGAAAAGACACCGCTTCCGCGCATTTCCGCGTGGAGCGGTTCGCGCCGGCATTGTTGACCTTTCTCGCCGAGGGTCGCCGTATCGCGCTTGTCGGAGAAGAGATGGGCGCCGTCGGACGGCTGCGTGAGGAGCTTTCCGCTCATGCGCCCTGGCACGAATTCATGGCAATCGCCACTTCGCAGATCGGCGAACACCGGGATGATTTTTTTGACTTGATCCTCGTCCAGGCCGGCAGCCCGGCCGAGGAGCGGCGCATCGAGCCTCGGCTTTCCGGCTTGCACACCAGTCTTGTCGTAATCGTGGGGACTGGTCTTGATAAATTCGAGGCCGAGAGACCGGCCTTCAGGTTTGCGGCCGCCGCCGCGTCTATCGAAGAAAGCGCCGCGGCCTGAGGAATTAACCTTTTCTTTGCCATGAAAATTTAGGCTGCCTTAATCATGGCGGTGCGGGCCTGCGCCGTCGATTAGCGCGGTCATGATCCATGTACGACCCTGAGAAGCATGCGCAAACTCCAGACCGGGAACGGCTGTTGCCGGCCCCGGATGATGTTGCGCGTCAGACGCGCTGGCGGGCCGGGATGCGTAGTGCCGTTCTGAAGGTCGCGGCATTCACCGCGATCGGGGCTGTGCTGCCGGCACTTTTCATCGATTTTCTGCCGAGGGACTTCACGGCTGAGACGCGGCTGAAGATCGAAGCCGCGGATGCGGACGACAAATCGATTTCCGAGGCGGCGGCGAACCTACGATCGAAGGCTCATCTCGATCATCTCATCCGGGAGCTGGATCTCGGCCGCGGCAGCGAGTTCGCAGTCGATCGCTCGAGCGTGTTCAGACTCGTTCTCGACATCGTCTCGGGTCAGGAAACGACGGTCGGCAAGGCCGAAGCCGGAATTCGCCGCCGGCTCGCGGAGGCGATCGCGGTGCGCTACGACCCCGCTCCCGGCGAAGTTTCGATTTCGGTCACGGCGGATCGGGCGGACGAGGCGGCGCGCATAGCCAACGCGCTGGGTGGCATGCTGCGCGCCGAAATGGCGGCGACCGGCCTTCGGCGCGCCGATCCGGTGCTGGAAAATCTCCGGCAGGCGTTCGAGAAAGCCCAGGCCGATCTCTCCGGTTTTCTTGCCGGCGTCGATGGCGCGAGGCTGGCACAGCTGCGCCGGGCGGATGGTGAGGAGAGGGCGCTCGCCGCTCAGGTCTCCGGCACCGAGGCGGAACTGGCGGGCCTCGGCCGCAAACTCGGCCAGGCATCGGAAATGACGCTGGCCGATGTCCTCGAAAAACAGCTGCCGAACAGCCTCGAATTCACCGCGCTCGATTATCAGCGGCAAAGGTTGGTCGAGGCGAAGCTTACCGTCGATCAGCTCTCGGCCGAACTCGGTCCGCGTCATCCGCGCCTGCTCGCCGCCCAGGCCGCTGTCGACAGCGTGCGCTCGGATATCGGCAAGGCGCTGGAACGGCTGAAAGCCTCGCTGAAGGACCAGGAAGCGGCGACGGCAAAGCGGCTCGCGGAACTCAAAGCGCGGCAGCAGAAGACATCGCCCGATAAACACATGGTCGAAATCGGAACCAGGCTCGCGGCCTTGGAAGGCGACGCGGAGGAAACGCGGTCCCGTTACCTCGAAGCTATGCGGCGCTCCAAGACGGCCTCCACCCCCGCGCCGGCTGCGGCGGTGGTCGTTTCGGCCGCGAATGCCGGGAAGGCCCAACCTCTCGGCCCCTCTTCCCTGATGCTTGCCGGCATCGGCGGGGCTGCTGGCTTCGCTCTCGGAAGCGCTCTCGCCTATTTCACGCGCCGTCGCCCCGAAGACATCGACATCGATGCTCTCTTGGAAAACGAGGACTTGCTTGCCGTTGAGAACATTGGCGAGACGAGTGAAGAGCCGCCGCTGGAGGTGGAAATCGCCCCGTCTCACTCAGCGGAAGAGGAAGCCGTTCCCACTCCGCTGCACGAACTGGCAGCCAACGATACTCCCTTCGGAGATCGCATCCGCGCGATGCTGATGGCGAACCGCATTCCCGAGCGTGACGCGGACCTGCCGCCGCTCGTCGCCGCCGCGATCGCGAAACAGAGAACTAAGGTTGCCGGCCGGCAGGAGGAGGCACTCGAATTGCGCCGCGATATGGCGGAGCTTCGGGAACGGGTACAGTCCTATGCTGCCCGGCGGGCCGCGTCCGGCCGCTAATTGCGACACCAAGATCCTTGCATTTTCCGCTCGAGGACAGCATAGGGCGCTGACGGGCAAATTCTGCAGTTTGCCGCTTTGTAGATTAGGCTGCTCTGTAGATTGACGGCGAAAAACGGGAGACACGCGCGTGGCATTCGTGATCGATGGAAAAGAAGCGGCGGCATCCGTCATCACCGCGGTGACCGAGGCGGCAGCGTCGCTCGAGAAGCTGTCCGGCACCAAGCCGGGCCTTGCGGTGGTCATCGTCGGCGATGATCCGGCAAGCCATGCCTACGTCAATTCCAAGAGCCGGATGGCCAAACAGTGCGGCTTCAACTCGATTCAGCACAGCCTGCCGGAAGAGACCACGCAGGAAGAACTCGAAAAGCTCGTGCGTGAGCTGAATGCAGATCCCGCCGTGCATGGCATTCTCGTGCAGCTTCCGCTGCCCAAGCATCTGAATTCGGAGCCGGTCATCGGGTCGATCTCGCCGGAGAAGGACGTCGACGGCCTGAACGTCGTGAATGCCGGCAAACTGGCGACGGGCGATCTCGCAAGCGGTCTCATCTCCTGTACGCCGGCCGGCGCGATGATCCTCGTCAACAAGATTCATGGGGCTGATCTTTCCGGCCTCAACGCGGTGGTGATCGGCCGTTCCAACCTGTTCGGCAAGCCGATGGGCCTTCTCCTGCTTGCCGCCAATGCGACCGTGACCATGGCACATTCGAAAAGCCGCGATCTGCCCGCCATCTGCCGCAATGCGGATATCCTCGTCGCCGCCGTCGGCCGTCCGGGCATGGTGAAGGCGGATTGGGTGAAGCCGGGCGCAACCGTCATCGATGTGGGCATCAACCGCGTGCCCGCACCGGAAAAGGGCGAAGGCAAGAACAAGCTGGTCGGCGATGTGGCGTTTGAGGAATGCGCGGAGGTCGCCGGCGCGATCACGCCGGTTCCCGGCGGCGTCGGCCCCATGACAATCGCCATGCTGATGGCGAATACGCTGATCGCTGCCCATCGCGCGGCGGGCCGTCCGATTCCGAAGTTCTGAACCGTTTCCATGCACCGAGCCAAATCCCTCTATCTTGAGGGGTATTGACTCCCCCGGAGGTGCGTTAAATCTTTTCCATGCTTCGGATTTCCGGGCAGGCTGAACATCGGCCATGCATAATGGAACGAAACGGGAGGAGAATGTGATGAAGCTATCGCTTTTGATGGGCGCCGCTCTTGCAGCACTTGTCGCGGGCTCGGCAGGCGCGCAGGAACTGAAATTCCCGCCGGGCGAGGATTCCCGCTTCAACTGGAAGAGCTATGAGGATTTCAAGGCGGCGCACGCGGACCTCAAGGGCCAAAGCCTGACGCTATTCGGTCCCTGGCGCGGCGAGGATGAAACCCTCTTCAACAGCGTACTCGCCTATTTCAATGCCGCGACGGGCGTGGACGGTCGTTACTCCTCCTCCGAGAATTACGAACAGCAGATCGTCATCGATACGCAGGCGGGCTCCCCGCCGAACATCGCCATCCTGCCGCAACCGGGCCTGCTTGCAGATCTGGCTGCCAAGGGCTTCCTGACGCCGCTCGGGGAAGAAACCGCCACCTGGGTGAAGGAGAATTACGGAGCCGGCGAGAGCTGGATCGGATATGGCACCTACAAGGGCAAGGAAGGCGCGGATGCTTTTTACGCCTTCCCCTTCAAGGCCGATGTGAAGTCGCTCGTCTGGTACGTTCCGGAAAACTTCGAGGAAGCCGGTTACGAAGTGCCGAAGACGATGGAAGACCTCATCAAGCTCAGCGACCAGATCGTCGAGGATGGCGGTGTTCCGTGGTGCATCGGCCTCGGTTCCGGTGGCGCCACCGGCTGGCCCGCGACCGACTGGGTGGAGGATATGATGCTGCGCACGCAGACGCCGGAAACCTATGACAAGTGGGTGAAAAACGAAATTCCGTTCAATGATCCGGCCGTCGTCGGCGCAATCGAGGAGTTCGGCAAGTTCGCCAAGAACGAGAAATATGTCAGCGGCGGCGTTGCGGCCGTCGCCTCCACCGATTTCCGCGACAGCCCGAAGGGCCTCTTCGACATTCCGCCGAAATGCTACCTGCACCATCAGGCATCGTTCATCTCGTCCTTCTTCCCGCCGGACAAGAAATTGGGAGAGGATGCGGATTTCTTCTACATGCCGACCTATGCCTCCAAGCCGGACCTCGGAACCCCGGTTCTCGGTGCGGGCACGCTGGTATCCATCACCAAGGATTCTCCTGCCGCCAAGGCCTTTATCGAATTCCTCAAGACGCCGATCGCGCATGAGGTCTGGATGGCGCAGGCCGCGTTCCTGACGCCCTACAAGGGCGCAAATCCCGCAGCCTATGCCAACGAGCCGCTGAAGAAGCAGGGTGAGATTCTGATGTCGGCCACGACCTTCCGCTTCGATGCATCCGACCTGATGCCGGGCAAGATCGGCGCGGGTGCCTTCTGGACCGGCATGATCGATTATGTCGGCGGCAAGGATGCGCAGACCGTCTCAACCGATATCCAGAACGCCTGGGAAGGCCTGAAATAGGCCGGACGGGGCGTCTGATGAACCAGCCCCTCACTCCGCCTCCGCGTCGCTCCGCGACCCTCTCCCCGTAACGGGGCGAGGGGGGAGGGGACGGTGCGGCATATCCTTCTCCCCACTTGCGGTAGAAGGTGCCGGAAGGCGGATGAGGGGCAATATGAAACAGGCCTAAGCGAGAGGGGCATTCATGGCATCGCAGATCGTGTCAGCCTTCGGGGCGGTGATCGTCGGCGTTTTCGCCTGCGCCTTGTATTACTGGCTTTCGGACAAGCTACTGCAGGTTCTCTTCCCGGTCCGTGAAGGCGATGTCCGCGCCGCCTCGGTAAACCTCAACCGCCGTGCAGTCGTGCGGCCCTGGCTGTTTCTGGGACCGGCGCTCATCCTCCTTGCCGTCTATCTCGTCTATCCGGTGCTCGCGACTTTCGTGCTCTCCTTCTACGACCGCTCCGGCGTCAATTTCGTCGGGCTCGCCAATTACCGCTGGGCGATTTCGGATGGGCAGTTCCGCCAGTCGATCTTCAACAACATCCTCTGGCTTGCCGTGGTGCCTGCCGCCTGCACCTTCTTCGGACTGGTGATCGCGGTTCTGACCGWCCGCATATGGTGGGGCAATATCGCCAAGAGCCTCGTCTTCATGCCGATGGCGATCTCCTTCGTGGGCGCATCGGTGATCTGGAAATTCGTCTACGAATATCGGGGCGGCAGCGAGGCGCAGATCGGTCTCCTCAATGCCATCGTGCAGTTCTTCGGCGGCGATCCGCAGGTCTGGATATCGCTCCCCTTCTGGAACAACTTCTTTCTGATGGTCATCCTCATCTGGATACAGACCGGCTTTGCGATGGTGATCCTGTCAGCCGCGTTGCGCGGTATTCCGGAAGAGACGATCGAGGCGGCGGTGATCGATGGCGCCAATGGCTGGCAGATCTTCTGGAAGATCATGGTGCCGCAGATCTGGGGCACGATCGCGGTCGTCTGGACGACGATCACCATCCTGGTGCTGAAGGTCTTCGATATCGTGCTGACCATGACCAACGGCCAGTGGAACACCATGGTGCTCGCCAATCTCATGTTCGACTGGATGTTCCGCGGTGGCGGCGACAGCGGGCGAAGCGCGGTGATTGCGCTCGTCATCATGGCGGCCGTCACGCCGATCATGATCTGGAACATCCGGCAGGCCAACAAGGAAATGGGAGGCCATTGAGATGAATGCCGCAGCAAGCTTGCGCCGCATCGGCCTTCCGCGCCTCATCGTCCATTTCGCGGTGCTTGTCATCTGCGTCATATGGCTCATCCCGACCCTTGGCATCCTGATGACATCCTTCCGGGAACCGGCGCAGATCACCTCGTCCGGCTGGTGGACGGCTTTCACCAGCGCCGCCCGGACGAGCGCTGCACGGCTTGCCGATCCCTCGACGGCCCGGCAGGAGGGTGCCAATTTCGTGATTTCCGGCTCGGTCTTCGGGGAAGGGCAGGGGGGGACGGTCCGGGCCTTCGGCACGCGGGTGCAGGAGCCGGCCGCCTATCCCGCTGGCCAGCCGGCCGATCTCGGCGACGGCGAAACGCTGACGATCAACGAGGACGGTAGCTACACTTATATGAAGGCCGGCCCTTTCGACGGCGAGCGGGGCCGCCGTGTCTATCTCCAGGTCGCCACGCCGCCTTCCTTCACGACGGAAAACTACGATACGGTCCTCACCTCGCAAGGGATCGGCCAAGCCTTCGTCAACTCGCTGACGGTCGCCATTCCCTCCACCATCATTCCGATCCTCATCGCCGCCTTTGCGGCTTACGCCCTTTCTTGGATGGAGTTTCCCGGCCGCGCGCTGCTCATTGCCATGGTGGTGGGTTTGATCGTCGTGCCGCTGCAGATGTCGCTCATTCCGCTTTTGAGGATGTATAACGAGATCGGCGGCCTGCTCGGCGTGCCGTCGCGGAGCTATGCCGGCATCTGGCTCGCCCATTCGGCCTTCGGAATGCCGCTCGCGATCTATCTTCTGCGCAACTATATCGCAGGCCTGCCCAAGGAGATCATCGAATCCGCCCGTGTCGACGGCGCAAGCGATTTCGAGATTTTCCTGAAGATCATCCTGCCGCTCTCCTTCCCGGCCCTTGCCTCTTTCGCGATCTTCCAGTTCCTGTGGACCTGGAACGATCTTCTGGTGGCCATGGTTTTCCTCGGAACCGGAAGGGACCAGCTCGTCCTGACGGGCGCCTTGAACGCGCTTCTGGGTTCCCAGGGAGGCAAATGGGAAATTCTCACCGCATCCGCCTTTATCACCATCGTCGTTCCCCTGCTCGTCTTCTTCCTGCTTCAGCGGTATCTCGTGAGAGGCCTGCTGGCAGGGTCGGTAAAGGGCGGCTGAAACRGCGATAGAATTAAAAGAAACAGGACTTCGAATGGCTATTCTCGCCGAAAACAATGCGGCTCCCGACAAGGATTGGTGGCGCGGCGCCGTCATCTATCAGATTTATCCCCGCTCCTTTCAGGACAGCAACGGCGACGGCATCGGTGATCTCAAGGGCATCACCGCGCGCCTCTCGCATGTGGCCGCGCTCGGCGCCGACGCGATCTGGATTTCGCCGTTCTTTCCCTCGCCGATGAAGGATTTCGGCTACGACGTTTCCGATTACTGCGGCGTCGATCCGATGTCCGGGACACTGTCGGATTTCGATGGCCTGATCGCCGAAGCGCACCGGCTCGGCCTAAAGGTGATGATCGACCTCGTGATATCCCACAGCTCCGACCAGCATCCCTGGTTCATCGAAAGCCGGTCGAGCCGCTTCAATCCCAAGGCCGATTGGTACGTCTGGGCCGATGCCAAGCCGGACGGCACGCCGCCCAACAACTGGTTGTCGATCTTCGGCGGGTCCGCCTGGCATTGGGACCCGACGCGCATGCAATATTACATGCACAATTTCCTGATGTCGCAGCCGGACCTCAACCTCCATAATCCCGAGGTGCAGGACGCGCTGCTCGACATGACGCGTTTCTGGCTGCGGCGCGGCGTCGATGGCTTCCGGCTGGATACGATCAACTTCTACTTCCACGACAAGGAATTGCGGGATAACCCCTCGCTCGAACCTTCGCGCCGGAATGCCGCAACGGCCCCTGCCGTCAATCCCTATAACTTCCAGGAGCACATCTACGACAAGAACCGGCCGGAAAATCTGGAGTTTCTGAAGCGCTTCCGCGCCGTTCTGGAGGAGTTTCCTGCGATCGCCGCCGTGGGCGAGGTGGGTGACAGTCAGCGTGGGCTCGAGATCGTCGGCGAGTACACCTCCGGCAACGACAAGATGCAGATGTGCTATGCTTTCGAATTCCTGGCGCCCGATCCGCTCACCCCGGAACGTGTCGCGACCGTCCAGAACGCTTTTTCCGGCGCCGCCCCCGATGGCTGGGCCTGCTGGGCCTTTTCCAACCATGACGTGGTGCGCCATGTGAGCCGCTGGGGAGCTGAGGTTCTCGACCGTGACGCCTATGCCAGGATGCTCTCGGCCATTCTTCTGACCCAGCGGGGTTCCGTCTGCATCTATCAGGGGGAGGAACTGGGGCTGACCGAAGCCGACATCGCCTATGCGGACCTGCAGGATCCCTACGGCATTCAGTTCTGGCCGGAGTTCAAGGGACGCGACGGATGCCGCACGCCGATGGTGTGGGATGCCCAGGCGCTTCAAGCGGGCTTTTCGACTGCCGAACGCACCTGGCTACCCATTCCGGTAGAGCACCAGATGCGCGCGGTCAGCTCGCAATACGGCGATCCGGCCTCGGTGCTGGAGCAATATCGCCGTTTCCTGGCATTCCGCAAACTGCATCCGGCCTTCGCCAAGGGTGATATTCTCTTCCTGCCTCAGGATGGTTCGTTGCTTGCCTATAAGCGGCAGCATGGCAATGAGGTGCTGCTGTGCATGTTCAACGTCAGCGCGGCGCCAATCGCGGCTGAACTGCCGATCGGCGAATGGGAGGTGCTGACTGGCCACGGTTTCGAAAGCGGCTGGGAAGGCAATCGGGTGGAACTACCCGCCTGGGGGGCGTTCTTCGCCCGCCATGCATAGAGAAGAAGAGGGGGCAACATGGCCGGCGTCGTTCTGAAGGATATCCGGAAGGCATATGGTTCGGTGGAGGTGATCCACGGGATCGATCTGGAAATACGGCAGGGAGAGTTCGTCGTCTTCGTCGGCCCTTCGGGCTGCGGAAAATCGACGCTGCTCAGGATGATCGCCGGCCTGGAGAGCATCACCGGCGGCGAGATGCGGATCGCCGAACAGGTCGTCAACGATGTGCCGCCCTCCAAACGCGGTATCGCCATGGTCTTCCAATCCTATGCGCTCTATCCGCACATGACGGTCTACGACAACATGGCCTTCGGCATGCGGATCGCGCGTGAAAGCCGTGACGAGATCGATCGGCGGGTCCGCGCGGCCGCGGAGATCCTGCAGCTCGCGCCCTATCTCGATCGCTTGCCGAAGGCGCTTTCCGGCGGCCAGCGGCAGCGTGTGGCGATCGGCCGGGCGATCTGCCGCGATCCGAAGGTCTTTCTGTTCGATGAGCCGCTTTCCAATCTCGATGCGGCGCTGCGCGTCGCTACCCGCATCGAGATCGCCAAGCTCAACGAATCCATGCCGGATACGACGATGATCTACGTCACGCACGACCAGGTGGAGGCGATGACGCTGGCAGACCGGATCGTCGTGCTTTCCGCCGGCCGCATCGAACAGGTCGGCGCGCCGCTGGAACTCTACGAGCGGCCGGATAATCTCTTCGTTGCGCGTTTCATCGGCTCGCCCGCCATGAACGTCATTCCGGCGACGGTGACGGAGACGGGCGAGGCGACGGAGGTGGAGCTCAAGGGCGGCAAGTCGGTGCGCGTGCCGGTGCCATCGGCTGCCTCGGAAAAGGGCAAGAGGGCAAGCTTCGGTGTGCGCCCTGAGGACCTGACGATCGCAGCCGGCGAGGATTACCTCTTCGCGGGCCAGATCTCGATCGTCGAGGCGCTGGGCGAGGTGACGTTGCTCTATGTGGAAGGTCTCACGGGCGAGGAACCGATTATCGCGAAGATCCCCGGTATTCTCGACGTGAAGAAGGGAGAGACCATGCGCTTCTCGGCCGATCCGAAGAAACTGCATCTCTTCGATACAGCCGGCCGGAGCTATCGCCATTAATTGCGAAGTTCTTTCGAACGCTCTGTTAAACTTCGTCGGCTAGTCTTTTCCTGCGTAAGGCGATGAAGCCGAATACATCAGGGAATGACCCCGCGCGGAAATAACCCGTTGCGGATCGACGTAAACACGTCCGCCCAACGGAAGGGAGACAGGTCGTGGGTGCGGCAGCAAGCAATAGAAATCATTTTCTGAATAAGGAAGAGTCTTTCATGTACGACCGGGAGAGCCGGTTCAAAATGGAAGACACCATGAACGCGGCGCGCATCGAATATACCGAAAAGGGTGTGCTGAACATGGCGCAGCGCCGCTGCGACGTGCTGCGCATCTCCCGCAGCGGTGCGGTTCTCGGCCTCCTGACGCAGTATAAGCTGCCGGAACAGTTTTACCTCGATATTCCGGATGCCCGCATCTCCAAGATCGGGTGCCTGCTGATGCGTGCCAACATGAACAATACGATCGATGTGCGTTTCCTGAGCCTTCTCAGCCAGAAGGACCTGGACCGCATCTTCGTGTTCAGCACGCATCCCAGCCATCGCGACCGGACGCTCGACATCCGCGCATGGTGAGCGGGGCCTGAAAACGAAAGGGCGGCCCCAAGGCCGCCCATTTTGTTTTGTGTTCTGCGATAAGTTCAAGCAAACACGCTGGCGCCCTGGTCGGCCGGGCCCGCATTGCGGCGGAAGGTGGCGAAGAGTTCGCGGCCCATGCCGAATTCGTTTTCCGAAAGATCGGTTTCGGCAAGCGGGCGGGCGGCAAGTTCGGCGGCGTCGACAAGCACTTCCAGCGTCCCGGCGACCGCATCGAGGCGGATCATGTCTCCGTCCCTGATCCTGGCGATCGGGCCGCCGTCCGCAGCCTCGGGCGTGATGTGGATCGCAGCCGGCACTTTGCCCGAAGCGCCGGACATGCGCCCGTCGGTGACGAGGGCCACCTTGAAGCCGCGGTCCTGCAGCACGCCGAGCGGTGGCGTGAGGCGGTGGAGTTCCGGCATGCCGTTCGCCTTCGGTCCCTGGAAGCGCACGACGGCGACGAAATCGCGGTTGAGCTCGCCACGCTTGAAGGCGTCCTGCATTTCCTGCTGGTCATGGAAGACGATCGCAGGTGCCTGGATGACGTGGCGCTCCGGCTTGACGGCCGAAATCTTGATGACCGACCGGCCGATATTGCCGGTCAGCATCTTGAGGCCGCCGGTCGGCTGGAAGGGAGCTTCGATGCGGGCGAGCACTTTCGGATCGCCGCTCTCGTCCGGGATAGGTTCGCGCATGACGGAGCCGTTTTGATCGAGCTTGGCTTCGACGGTATAGGCTTCCAGCCCATGGCCGAAGACGGTGCGGACGTCGTCGTGCAGCAGGCCCTGCTTGAGAAGCTGCTTGATGAGAAAGCCGATGCCGCCTGCGGCATGGAAGTGGTTCACGTCGGAAAGCCCGTTCGGATAGACGCGGGCCAGCAGCGGCACGATATCCGAAAGCTCGGATATATCCTGCCAGGTGAGCTGGATGCCGGCCGCGCGCGCCATTGCGACGAGGTGCATGGTGTGGTTGGTCGAGCCGCCGGTGGCATGCAGGCCGACCACCCCGTTGACGATCGAGCGTTCGTCGATCATCTCGCCGGCCGGCGTGAATTCGTTGCCGAGCGCGGTGATGGCGAGCGCCCGCTTGGTCGCTTCGCGGGTCAGCGCATCGCGCAAGGGCGTGCCGGGATTGACGAAGGAGGCGCCCGGCATGTGGAAGCCCATGATCTCCATCAGCATCTGGTTGGAATTGGCGGTGCCGTAGAAGGTGCAGGTGCCGGGGCCGTGATAGGATTTCGATTCCGCTTCCAGAAGCTCGGCGCGGCCGACCTTGCCCTCTGCGTAAAGCTGGCGGATGCGGGATTTCTCGTCATTGGGCAGGCCGGTGGTCATGGGACCGGCAGGAATGAAGACGGCCGGCAGGTGGCCGAAACTGAGCGCGGCGATCACGAGGCCGGGCACGATCTTGTCGCAGATGCCGAGAAAGAGGGCCGCATCGAACATGTTGTGCGAAAGCCCGATGCCCGCCGCCATGGCGATCGCATCGCGCGAGAAGAGCGAAAGCTCCATGCCCGGCTGGCCCTGGGTCACGCCGTCGCACATGGCCGGCACTCCGCCGGCGACCTGGGCGATACCGCCGGCTTCCCGCGCCGCCTCCCGGATGATCGCCGGAAAGGTCTCGTAGGGCTGATGGGCCGAGAGCATGTCGTTATAGGCGGTGATAATGCCGAGGTTCGGAACGACGTCTCCCGCGAGCGCCTCCTTCTCGGCGGGGGAACAGACCGCAAAGCCATGGGCGAGGTTGCCGCAGGAGAGGACCGCCCGGTGCGGCCCCTTGCTCGAAGCGCGCCGTACGCGGTCGAGATAGGCTTCGCGATGTGGCTTCGATCGTTCGACGATACGGGCGGTGATCGCCTCGATGCTGGAATGGGCGGCCATAATCTAGTCCTCTTCGTCCATCCCGGCTTGGGAGGGGCAGGAAGCCGGCCGGGATCGGGGTTCTCTCAAAATTTCCGGCGGATGGCCGGCATGGGGCGCCTCAAGGCGCCCAATAGATATCGACCGGCGAATTTGCGCGGTTAAGTACGGCGCGGATCGGCATCTCCATCTCGTCGGAGCCGGATTTCGCCTTCTCCAACACCTCTTTCTTCCCTTCGCCCTCGATATGCAGAACCAGGAAGCGCGCATCCGAAAGGCTGGCGAAGGAGAACGTCAGGCGTTCCTCGCCGGCGCCTTCCGCCTCCATGGTCAGCACACCGCGCGGGCCGGAAAGATCGAGCGCTCTCTTCAGGTTGTCGCCATGCGGGAAGAACGAGGCCGTATGGCCGTCCGTTCCCATGCCGAGGATCGCAACGTCGAAGGGATTGCCGATGCCGGCAGCCTTTTCCGTGGCGACAGCCGCCGCTTCTCCGATCGAGGCGCGGTCATAGTAGAGCGGGACGAATTGGGCGGCCGCCGCCTTGCTCTTCAACAGGTGCGTGGCGACGAGCAGATGGTTCGAGCGCGGATTGTCGGCCGGCACGAAGCGCTCGTCCACCAGCGTGACCACGACCTTGGACCAGTCGAGATCGCGGGCCGAAAGCGCCTCGAAGAATTTCTTCGGCGTCGAGCCGCCGGAGACGGCGATCGATGCGCCGCCCCGCTCTGCGATGGCCGCGGCGAGCCGCGAGGAGACCGCATCCGCCAGAGCTTCCGCCAGCGTTGCGGCGTCGGAAAAGGCATGCAGCTTTGCCGTCATCGCTTTTCGCCCTTCATGCCCATTAGCCTTCATGCCAAGTGCGGCCGTCGCGCTCGATGAGCGCAATGGCCTGGCTCGGACCCCAGGTGCCGGCGGTATAGCCCTGCGCCAGCTGACCGGTCACTTCCCAGCCCTTGAGGATCGGGTCCACCCAGCGCCATGCGGCTTCCACTTCGTCGCGGCGCATGAAAAGCGTCTGGTTGGAGCGGATCGTATCCATCAGCAGCCGCTCATAGGCATCCGGGTTGCGAACCGAGAAGGACTCGGCAAAGCTCATGTCGAGCGAAACTTCGCGCAGACGCATGCCGCCGGGGCCTGGGTCCTTGATCATCAGGGACTGCTTCACGCCTTCATCCGGCTGGAGGCGGATGATGAGCTGGTTGGCGGCGATGCGGCCGGCGGCCGTATCGAATATATTGTGCGGGATCGGCTTGAAGGTGATGACGATCTCGGAGACGCGGGTGGCAAGCCGCTTGCCGGTGCGGATGTAGAAGGGCACGCCCGCCCAGCGCCAGTTTCCGATCTCGGCCTTGATGGCGACGAAGGTCTCGGTATTGGAGACGCCGCCCTCAAGCTCTTCGAGATAGCCCTTGACGGGGCCTCCGGCCGATGCGCCGGCGCGATACTGGCCGCGAACCGTAACCTGCTCGACATTGGCTTCGGTGATGGGCTTCAACGCGTGCAGCACCTTCAGCTTCTCGTCGCGGACGGATTCGGAATCCATCGATGCCGGCACTTCCATGGCGACGAGGCAGAGAAGCTGAAGGATATGGTTCTGCACCATGTCGCGCAGCGCCCCGGCGGTGTCATAGTAACCCGCGCGGCCTTCCAGGCCGACGGCTTCGGCGACCGTGATCTGCACGTGATCGATATGATTTGCGTTCCACAGCGGCTCGTAGAGCGCATTGGCGAAACGCAGCGCCATCAGGTTCTGCACCGTCTCCTTGCCGAGGTAGTGGTCGATGCGGAAGATCTGCTCTTCACGGAAGACGTTGCCGATCGTGTCGTTGAGCGCCAGCGCCGAAGCGAGATCGCGGCCGATGGGCTTCTCCACGACGATCCGCGTGGACTTGGTGATCAACTTGTGATCGCGGATCTTTTCCGAGATCGGACCGAAAATGCCGGGAGCGACGGCCAGATAGAAGGCGCGGATACGATCCTTGCCCTCCTCGAGCAGCTTCTTCAACTGGTCCCAGCCCTGGTCGGTCTTGGCGTCCACGGGCACGTAGAAAATCCGCTGGCAGAACTTCTTGACTTCCGCCTCGTCGTATTCGCCCTTCTTCAGGTGCTCCTTCAGCGCATCTTCCGCGAACTTTCGGTATTCGTCGTCGGAAAGCGTGCTGCGCGAGGCGCCGATGATGCGGGTCGGCTCGCTGAACTGGCCTTCGATCTGGCGGTGATAGAGAGCGGGCAGGAGCTTGCGCTCGGCAAGGTCGCCCGTGCCGCCGAACACGACACAATCAAAGGGTTCAACGGGAATGATCTGGCTGCTCATACGCTGGTCTTTCGTCTTCGTATGGTTGGAGGCTTGTTTAATCTAATCGATTTAAAAAGGCCAGCCCGATTTAGGGTCTGACGGATAACTTGTTGGCGCGCGCCTTGTCACAGCCTGTCGCGCAGGGCAAACCACGTCAAGGCGAGGAAAAGCAACGGAGTGCGCAGGTGCCGCCCGCCGGGGAAGGCGGGAACGTCAAGCGCCTCGAGGAGATCGAGGTCCGTCGCCTTGCCGCCGACCATATCAGCATAAAGTTTGCCACAATAGTTTGACAGGATCACGCCATGCCCGGAATAGCCGCCGATCGAGGTGACGCCCGGCATGACCTCCCGCACGAAAGGCTGGCGCGGCATGGTAATGCCCACATTGCCGCCCCAGGCATGGGTGACTTCGACGTCTTTCAGTGCCGGATAGGTTTCGACGATCTGGCGGCGGATGGCGTCGGCGGTGTCCTGCGGATTGCGTGACGAGTAGACCTCGCGGCCGCCGAAGAGGAGGCGGTTGTCGCGCGACTTGCGGAAATAGCGCACCACGAAGCGCGAATCGGCAACGGCCTCTCCACCGGGAAGCACGTCCGGAAAATCGTCGAGCGGCGCCGTCGCTGCGATGAAAGAGCCGATCGGCATCACATGCGCGGCCGTCACCGGCTCCAGATTGCCGATATAGGCATTGGTCGCGATCAGCGCCCGGTCCGCCGTGAGCGTGCCGTTCGGCGTATCGATCATGACCTTGCCCGAAGCGCGCCTGATCGCGGTCGCCTGCGTCATCTCGTGGAGCTGCGCGCCGGCTTCATTCGCCACGCGGGCGAGGCCGACCAGGAGCTTCAGCGGATGGATATGGCCGGTGCCGGTGTCACGCACGCCGCAATAATAGCTTTTGCTGCCGACGCGTTCGGCCGTCTCGCGTGCGTCCATGAAGGAAAGATGCGGATAGCCGTAACGCTCCGCGGCGATCTCGGCGTTCGCCTGATATTCCTTCTCGTAGCCGGGCTTGTGAGCGACGTTCATCTGCCCCGGCATATAGTCGATATCGATGCCGTGGGCCGTCGCGAAGTCGAGGAGATGACGTTTGGCGTCCTCGGCCATGTCGAACAGAGCCTTGGAACGTTCGTAGCCGATCTTCTGCTCCAGTTCCTCCGGCCAGGCGCGCTGACCGGTGCCCATCTGACCGCCATTGCGGCCCGAAGCGCCGTCGCCGAGCCGGCAGGCCTCGATCAAGGCCACCGAAACTCCGCTCTTGGCGAGATTATAGGCCGCCTGCAGGCCGGTGAAGCCGCCGCCGACAATCGCCACATCGACGGTGCCGGAACCGTCGAGCGCGGGATAGGCGGGGCGTTCACCAATCGTGGCCTGATACCAGGAAATGCCGGGCGCTATGGGGCTCTGCCATGAATTCACGATGCGTTACTCATGTTACTCAGACATTCAGAAGCAGGAATTCCCGCTCCCAAGGACTGATCACCTGCATGAAGGTCTCGAACTCGCCGCGCTTGACACCGRCATAGAGCCCGATGAACTCGGGGTTGAACACATCCGTCAGCGCGGGTTCCGATTCCATCAGCGATACCGCCTCCAGCAGGCCGCGCGGCAGGTCGATCGAGCCCTCGTTGGCCGAATCCTCCGTCGGCGGATCGGGCTCGATGGCGCGCATGATGCCGAGCAGCCCGCAGCCGAGCGAGGCTGCAAGCGCCAGATAGGGATTGGCGTCCGAACTCGGCAACCTGTTCTCGACCCGGCGCGCCGCGGCGTCCGAAACCGGCACGCGGAAGGCGGTGGTGCGGTTGTCGTAACCCCAGGCATTGTTGACGGGTGCGGCCATGTCCGGCGTCAGGCGGCGATAGGAGTTCACATAGGGCGCCATCATCACCAGCGCCTTCGGCACATAGGTCTGCATGCCGCCGATGAAGTGGAAGAATTCCTTGGATGGCGACCCATCGGGATTGGAGAAGACGTTCCTGCCGGTCGCGATATCGACCACCGATTGGTGGATATGCATTGCCGAGCCAGCCTGTCCCTGCATCGGCTTGGCCATGAAGGTGGYATAGATGCCGTGCTTCAGCGCCGCCTCGCGAATGGTGCGCTTGAACAGGAAGACCTGGTCGGCAAGCTCGACGGGATCGCCGTGGCGCAGGTTGATCTCGAGCTGGGCAGGCCCTTCCTCGTGGATCAGCGTATCGATCTCCAGCCCCTGCTTTTCGGAGAAGTGGTAGATGTCGTCGATCAGTTCGTCGAACTCGTTGATGCCGGCGATCGAATAGCCTTGGCCGCCGAGGATGGAGCGGCCGGAGCGGCCTTTCGGCGGACGCAGCGGGTAATCCGGATCGTCGTTCTTGGCGACGAGATAGAACTCGATTTCCGGCGCCACGACGGGTTTCCAGCCGCGCTGCTTGTAGAGGTTGACGATGTTCTTCAGGACATTGCGCGGCGTATAGGCGACGGTCTGGCCGGTCGTATCCACGATGTCGCAGATCACCTGGGCCGTCGGATCGGTCTCCCAGGGCACCACCGAAAGCGTCGAAAGATCCGGCATCAGCTTGAGATCGCTGTCGCGCGGCTCATAGCGGAAGTTTGCGGTTTCCTCCGGATATTCGCCCGATATCGTATGGCGATAGAGCGCCGAAGGCAGCGCCAGCGAGGTATTCGACGTGAACTTCGAAGACGGCATCATCTTGCCGCGCGGCACGCCCGCCAGGTCCGGCGTGATGCACTCGACGTCCTCTATGCCGCGAGCCCTCAGCCATGCCGCCGCTTCGCGCCAGTCGGAGACGCCGCGCAGGGAAGTGAGGGTGGGCTTGGTTGTGGCAGCTTTGAGGACGCTGCCTTTGGTGGACGTCGGAGTGGGTTTCTTTCGCGGCATGGCACACCGGAGTGGGGTTGATCGGGAATCCCATCATAGCCACTCATTGGCGATTGGCGAGGGGGGCGGCATTGACTTTGGAACAAGGATCGCAAACACCGCTGGCGGAAATTGAAAGGATGGGCGCGTGGCGCGGAAATTCGACGTTGTGGTTCTGGGTGCCGGCGCGGCCGGCATGATGTGCGCGATCCGGGCGGGCGGCCGCGGCCGGTCGGTACTGGTTCTTGACCACGCGAAGGCCCCCGGCGAGAAGATCCGCATTTCCGGCGGCGGCCGCTGCAATTTCACCAACATCCATGCGACGGCGAAGAACTATCTTTCCGGCAATCCGCATTTCGCCAAATCGGCGCTCGCCCGCTACACGCCCCGCGATTTCCTCGACCTGGTCGAGGCACACGGCATCGCATGGCACGAAAAGACGCTCGGCCAGCTCTTCTGCGACAGTAGCGCCAAGGACATCATCCGCATGCTGCTTGCGGAAATGCGCAAGGTTAAGGCCGAACTCGAATTGCAGGCCGAGATCACCTCGGTCGAAAAGACGCTCGACGGGTTTCGGCTGGCGACTTCCTCCGGCCCGGTTGAAACGAAGGCTCTGGTCGTCGCCACCGGCGGCAAGTCTATCCCCAAGATGGGGGCGACCGGCCTTGCCTATCGCATCGCCGAGCAGTTCGGGCTGAAGGTGACGGAAACGCGGCCCGCCCTCGTGCCGCTGACCCTCGATCCGGGGCTCTTGGAAAAACTGGCTCCCCTTTCGGGCATTGCGGTGCCGGCGGAGGTTCGCCATGGCAAGACCGCCTTCCGCGAGGCGCTTCTCTTCACGCATCGCGGCTTGAGCGGCCCTTCCATCCTGCAGATATCCTCGTACTGGAGGGAGGGAGACGAAATCACCCTCGTGATCGAGCCGGATATGGATATGGCGGCCATGCTCAAGGCCGCGCGCGGGCAGAACGGCAGGCAGGCGCCGCAGACGGTGCTTGCCGAGACATTGCCGAAGCGGCTTGCCCAGTTCTTCGTCGAGACGCGCGGCATCGCGAGCCATCTCGCCGATCTTTCGGACAAGGCGATCCATGCGCTGGCCTCTTCCATCCAGAGCTGGACAATCCGCCCCGCGGGATCCGAGGGATACCGCACCGCGGAGGTCACCTCCGGCGGCATCGACACATCCGGGCTGGATTCACGAACGATGGAGGCCAGGGCCGTGCCCGGCCTCTATTTCATCGGCGAATGCGTGGACGTGACCGGCTGGCTCGGCGGTTATAATTTCCAATGGGCCTGGGCTTCCGGCCATGTATGCGGGGAAGCATTGTAACGATGCGATTCAGCACTTTTTAATGTGGCGGCGCGATCCTGCCTTAATCCCAGCAAAGTCCTGCTCATATTTGTTTGGGTGAATGCCGGTCTGCTGCTCTGCGGCAGAAGATAACAACAAGTGTTTCGAGGCTATTTCCATGCAGAAAAAACGCGCTCGTGCCATTGCCATCGCAGCAACCCGCGACGCCGAACGGTTCGCCCGTCTGCGCCTTCTTGCAATCACCATCGGCGCGGTAGCGGCATTGCTTGCTCTGCCGGTTCTGTTCTGACAATCCGGAACGGTTTGCAAGTGTAACCTGCTCCAAAGGCGGAGCAGCCGCGGCGATAACGCGATAGGCCGCAGCGCTAAACCTGCCGACAGTCCAATTCAGTAAATTTTTACGTAGTTCTAATAAAAAGGCCCCACGCCAATCTACTTTGGAAAGCTGGGCCCCATGCGCGGAATTCTTCCGTCTTCGATTGCTACCCGTATCGTCTTTCTCTGTCTCTTCTTGATCTTTGCCGCGGTCTCCGCCGTGGGCGGGCTCACCTATGCCTATCTGCGCGCCGATATCATGAACACGGCGCTGCGCGACGCCAAGGAAGCCGCCCGCGCCATGGGCCTTCTCTACGAGACCGACGTGGAAGGTGCGCGGGTCGAAATCCGCGAGGGCGAACTCGTTCGCGCGATTCAGGGCCAAGGCTCGGTGTCCGATCATGATCTCGTGGACCGCACGGCCCAGTCGATCGGCGGCGTTGCGACCGTTTTCGAGAAGCAGGGCAGCGAATATGTCCGCATCTCCACAAACGTGAAGACCGAGAAGGGCGAGCGTGCGATCGGCACCAAGCTTGCCGCCAATCATCCGGCGCAGGCCTTCCTTGCCCGAGGCGAGGCATATTTCGGCCCTGCCGTCCTTTTCGGCCGGGACTTCATGACCGGCTATTTCCCGATCACGGATGCTTCCAATGCCGTCACCGGGCTGCTCTTCATCGGCATTCCGATGGAGGTCTATTTCGCGCAGATGACATCTCTTTTCCATGTCGTGCTCGCCACCTCGCTCGTGGCGCTCGCCGTTGTCAGCCTTTTGAGCTTCCTTGCCCTACGCGCCTTGATCCGCCCGCTCGGGATCCTCACTGGCACGGTCCGCAAGATCGCCGAAGGCGATCATCATGCGGAGGTCCCTTATCTCGATAGCCGAACGGAATTCGGCAACATCGCCCGCGCGCTGGAAGTATTCCGCGACAATGCCCGCGAGAAACAGGTCATAGAGGCTCGTGGTGCCGAGGAACGCGCCGGGGCGGAGGCTGAGCGGCAGCGCAACGACATGGAGAAGCAGCGCGTCGATGCCCAGATCGATCTGGCCGTAACCGAACTTGGCAAGGCGCTCGCCCGGCTCGCCCAAGGCGATCTTTCCTCCGTGATCGATACCGGCTTCTCCGGCCGGCTCGAACAGCTCCGCCTCGATTTCAACGGCTCGATCATTCGCCTGCGCGATACGCTCTCTCACATCCGCGCAAGCACGTTCACGATCCAGCAAAGCAGCGCGGGCCTCAGCCATTCCTCGGCGGAACTCTCCAAGCGCACCGAAGCCCAGGCCGCCTCGCTGGAGGAAACCGCCGCCGCCGTCGACGAGATCACCGTGACGGTACGCTCCACCGCCGAGCGGGCGAAGGAAGCCAATGAGGCGGTGACGGTGACGCGCAAGAGCGCCGACAGTTCCGGAACCGTGGTGAGGAATGCGGTCGAAGCCATGGGCCGCATCGAAGAGGCGTCGAAGAAGATCGAGCTCATCATCGAGG
Organism: Rhizobium sp. LCM 4573; assembly: GCF_001854865.1. Lineage (GTDB taxonomy): Bacteria > Pseudomonadota > Alphaproteobacteria > Rhizobiales > Rhizobiaceae > Neorhizobium. The sequence goes on from NZ_MDDW01000029.1 coordinate 30,221, forward strand.
TGATCGATGACATCGCTTTCCAGACCAATCTCCTGGCGCTGAATGCGGGCATCGAGGCGGCGCGCGCAGGCGAGGCCGGCAAGGGCTTCGCGGTGGTGGCGCAGGAAGTGCGGGAATTGGCGCAGCGCTCAGCGGGCGCCGCCCACGAGATCAAGGCGCTCATCAACCAATCCACCCAGGAAGTCGGCGCTGGTGCCGGCCTGGTGCAGCAGGCGGGCGAGGTTCTGGCGGCGATCAGYCGGCAGATCGCAGGGGTGAGCCAGCATGTGGAAATGATCGCCACGGCAAGCCAGGATCAATCCGCGGCGCTGCAGGAGATCAACACCTCCGTCAATCGCATGGATCAGATGACGCAGCAGAATGGCGCCATGGTCGGCGAAACCAGCGCTGCAAACCGGCGTCTCGCCGAAGAAGCCGATGTGCTCAGGCAGCTTGTCGAGCAGTTCCGCATTGGCGATGACGATGCGGTTCAGCGGGAACGGCGTCCTCGGGCGGCATGAGGATATCCTCACAAAGGGCRGTCTGCGGGCCGCCCTTTTTCATTGCTCGATCGCGGCTGAGCCATTTTGCGAGCCGGCTGATCCAGCGCGGCACGGGTTGGGCGAAGTCGCGATAAAAACACTCCTCCGCGTGAAGGTTATGTTCGGGCAAATTCATTTGCCGCTTCATGACGATAGCTGCGACTGTCTCGTACATTCGATGACTCCTTCGTATAAAAGCCATCTCCTCTACTAAACGCAAAAATCTGCTTCTTGAACGGCCGGCATCGGGCTATGTTTTTCACCCATGAAAAACATCGGCTGGGATGCTTACGAACTTTTCCTGGAGGTCGCGCGCCATGGCGGGCTTTCCGGTGCGGCCGGGGTGACGGGGCTCAGTCCCGCCACCATCGGCCGGCGCATGCTGGAACTGGAGGRGGAGGTCGGCCGTCCGCTCTTCGTCCGCAGCCGCACGGGCTACAGGCTGAGCGGCGAAGGGTCGCTTCTCCTCGACCAGATACTGGAAATGGAAGGTGCCGCCCGGCGCATCGAGGCATGGAAGCGGCAGGGCTCCGGTTCTGCCCTCGTCCGGGTTGCCTGCGGCACTTGGCTTGCCTGGATGTTCAACCGCAATTTTTCGGCGATCCGCACGGAAAGCGATGACTTCCGGCTGGATTTCTTCATTGCGGAGCGGCGTGCGGCGCTCGCCCATCGTGAAAGCGATATCGGTATCCGCGCTTTCGAGCCGGCGGAGCCGAACCTTGCGGCAACGAAGCTAGGGGAGGTGGCTTATGCCGCCTATCGCGCCCGTACCGCCCACCCCTCGACGGCGGAAAAGTGGCTCGCCGTATCGGAAGAGGATGCCATCTCCGCCTATCTGCGCTTTCCGCACGAAGCCCGTGCCGGGCAGATCGTGGTGACGGTCAACCGCCCTCGCTCGCTGCGCGATCTGGCCTTGGCCGGCGCGGGCACCGCCGTGCTGCCCTGCTTCGTCGGCGATCAGGATATCCGGCTTGCCCGGGTGGGGGAGGAGATCACCGAGCTGCGGCACAGCCAATGGATCGTCATGAACAATGACGATCGCCACCGGCGCGAAATCCGCACGGTCGTGGATCGCATGGTAAGCCTCGTTCGGGGCCATGCGGAACTGTTCGCCGGACGCCGACCCTGATCTTGAGTTTCCCGCATGCAGAAGGCGCCGGTTCAGGGCGCCTTCCGTTCAGCGTTTGATGCGATGATAGGAGCGTAGCCCGCCTGTTGGTGCGGGCCCGCAAGGCTGAGCAGCATTGCCGCGAGGGCGAGTATCGTAAGCAGCATTATCTGTTGCTCGCGATCACGACGGGGATCATGAGATCACCCCAATGGCCGTCGCCGCCGTGATGGCGCGCGGACCGGACGAGTTCGACGGAAACGCCTGCCTCGACCGCCTTTATGACGGAATGATTGAGCCGGTGCAGGTCGTTGGCGAGCGATCGGATCGCCGCCTGCTGGTCGGCGGTCATGCTGGTGGATTGTTCTTCTGCGCGTTCCTTGACGCGGGTCTGGACGTTCATGGCATTTCTCCTCTCTCGGGGTTCTTGAAAAATGACCCCTCCCCAGCCCCTCCCCACAAGGGGGAGGGGGACTATGCCGCGCGCCTCGTATTCCACCTCAAACTCATGGGGTGAGTAAGGGTAGAAAGGTCGCCGTTGGTAGCCCCTCCCCCTTGTGGGGAGGGGTTGGGGAGGGGTAGCTCGTTACTCCGCTGCCGGGCGGAACTGGTCGTGCTCGGTGGATTCCTTCATGGCGGTGGTGGAGGAAAGTCCTCCGGTGATTGCCATGGAGACGGCGTCGAAATAGCCGGTGCCCACCTCGCGCTGGTGCTTGGTCGCCGTATAGCCGTTCGCCTCGGCGGCAAATTCCGCCTCTTGGAGCTCCGAATACGCGGCCATCTGCCGATCCCTGTAGCCGCGGGCCAGTTCGAACATGCCGTGGTTCAGCTGGTGGAAGCCCGCGAGCGTGATGAACTGGAACTTGTAGCCCATCGCGCCCAGCTCCCGCTGGAACCTGGCGATCGTCGCGTCGTCCAGGTTCTTCTTCCAGTTGAACGAAGGCGAGCAGTTATAGGCGAGGAGCTTGCCCGGATGCGCCTTGTGGACGCCCTCCGCGAACCTCCTCGCCTGCTCCAGATCCGGCTTGGAGGTCTCACACCAGATCAGGTCGCAATAGGGTGCGTAGGCGATCGCCCGCGCTATGCAGGGTTCGAGCCCGTTCCGCACATGATAGAAACCCTCGACCGTGCGGCCGGCGTCATAATCCACGAAGGGCCGGTCGCGCTCATCGATGTCCGAGGTGAGCAGCTTGRCCGCCTCCGCGTCGGTGCGGGCGATGACCAGCGTCGGCACGCCCATGACATCGGCGGCAAGCCGCGCGGCGGTGAGATTGCGGATATGCGCGGCGGTCGGGATCAGAACCTTGCCGCCGAGATGCCCGCACTTCTTTTCCGAGGCGAGCTGGTCCTCGAAGTGAACCCCCGCGGCACCCGCTTCGATGAAGGCTTTCATGATCTCGAAGGCGTTGAGCGGTCCGCCGAAGCCGGCTTCCGCATCAGCCACGATCGGCGCGAACCACGTCTCGACCGAAAGCCCTTTGCCTTCGGCGGTTTCTATCTGGTCGGCCCGCTGCAGTGTGCGGTTGATGCGCTTGGCAAGCTCCGGGGCTGCGTTGGCAGGATAGAGCGACTGGTCCGGATACATGGCCGAAGCGGTGTTGGCGTCGGCCGCAACCTGCCAGCCGGAGAGATAGATCGCCTTCAGTCCTGCGCGGACCATCTGCATGGCCTGGTTGCCGGAAAGCGCGCCGAGCGCGTTGACGAAATCCTCCTCGTGCAGGAGCTTCCACAGCCGGTTCGCCCCCATCTCCGCCAGCGAGTAGCGGATTTCGATCGAGCCGCGCAGGCGCTTGACGTCCTCGGCGCCATAGGGGCGCTCGATGCCGTCGAAGCGGCCCCCAACTGCATTCGGAACCAGTTTGTAAAATTCTGTCATTATCCTCTCTCCCATTGAGAATCCGTCATCGCCATCTCGGCGAGTTCGTATGACTGAATTTACAGAAAAGAAGATGTTATCGCCAGAAAAGTTGCGAAAACAGCGCCATGAAAGAGGTTAGCTTGTCTTGTGTTTTACCAATCGATCTGTGAAGATGTAAATCTAGTAAAATTTGGTTGGGTCTTCGAAGTTGTAAAAAAGGTGTAACAGGTGGCGGAGCGAAAGATTTTCGGAGGCCCTCGCGTGAGGCGCATCCGGATCGGCCTCGGACTGACACAAACGTCCATGGCCGAGGCTCTTGGCATTTCGCCGTCCTATCTTAATCTGATAGAGCGCAATCAGCGGCCGCTTACCGTCCAACTCCTCCTGAAGCTTGCCACCGTCTACAAGGTCGATCTCGATGCCTTGCAGGGTGAGGGCGGCGGTCTGGCGAGCCAATTGCGCGAAGTCTTTTCCGATCCGCTGCTGGTCGGCGAAATCCCCGGCGACCAGGAAATCATCGAGGTAGCCGAAGCCGCCCCCAATGCCGCGCTTGGCATGATGAAGCTCTATCGCGCCTATCGGGAACAGGCCGYGCGGCTTTCCGATCTTTCCGATCTTCTGGCGCGCGAAGGCCATGAGACGTCGATCGCCGGTGCACGGCTGCCGATCGACGAAGTGCGTGAGACGTTGGAGCGCCGGCCGAATTTCTTCGCCCGGATAGAGGACGCCGCGGAGGCATTTGCTGAAAGGCTTGCCGGCGGCGATGAGCTGCCGGGTGCTCTCAAGGCCTGGCTGAAGGCAGAGCATGGCATTGTTGTCCGTACGCTGCCGGATCACGTCATGCCGGATCTCCGCCGCCGCTATGACCGCCACTCCATGCGGCTTTTCCTTTCGGAGCGCCTTTCGCCCTTCGACCGCACGCGCGAGCTTGCCATGGAGGCGGGGCTTCTGGCGCTCGGGCCGGAGATCATGGCGGAACTGGATGCGCTCTCCCTTTCCACCGGGGAGGCCCGGCGCATCGCCCGTTTCGAGCTTGCCCGCTATGCGGCCCATGCGCTGATGATGCCCTATGCGCAGTTTCTCGCCGCCGCGCAGCGCGCCCGCTACGATATCGACATCCTTCGCGGACGCTTCGACGTTTCGTTCGAGCAGGCGGCGACGCGCCTTGCCACGCTCTGTCGCGCCAGCTCCGCCGGCATCCCCTTCTTCCTGCTGGAGCTCGATCATGCCGGCAATGCGATACGCCGCGCCGGCGCGCAGGGCTTTCCGCAGGCGCGCTTCGGCGGTCTCTGTCCGAAGCTCGGCATCCATACGGCCTTCGCCCAGCCGGGACAGGTGCTGGTCGATGCGGTGGAGATGGCGGACGGCAATGCCTTCCTGACGCTTTCCCGCACGCTGGAAGGTCCGCAGGCCGGCTTCGGGGAGCGGGTGCGGCGCACGGCGCTCCTTATCGGCTGCGACCTCTCCCATGCCGGCGACACGGTCTATGGTGATGTGGTGGCGGCATCGGCGAAAGTGCTCGCCGGCACGGCCTGCCGCCTCTGCGAACGGCGGGGCTGTCTTTCCCGTGCCGAACCGCCGCTCACCCGCCCGCTCGGGCTCGACGAGATGGTGACGGGGCTCAGCGCGTTCGATTTCCAGTAGTCCCTTGTGGCAGCGCACATTTCCCCTCTTGTGGGGAGGAAATTTCCTTCTTACTCTGGTTGAAAAACATGCGGGAATTCATGCGCGGCACCCCGCCTGCGCGGGAAAAACTGGAACAGGAGAGATCATGAAAACCCATTTGCTCCGTCTTGCCGCCGCCGTTGCCGCGTCGGCGATCGCCGCCACCGCTGCCATGGCGCAGGAACGGGTGGTTCATGTCTACAACTGGTCCGACTATATCGATGAATCGGTCCTGGCGGATTTCACCAAGGAAACCGGTATCAAGGTCGTCTATGACGTGTTCGATAACAACGAGATCGTCGAGACCAAGCTGCTCGCCGGCGGTTCGGGCTATGATGTCGTTGCACCGACCGCTCCGTTCCTGGCACGCCAGATCCAGGCGGGCGTCTTCCAGAAGCTCGACAAATCGAAGCTGCCGAACCTTTCCAATCTCTGGCCGGAAATTTCCGAGCGTCTGGCCAAGTACGATCCCGGCAACGAATATGCCGTGAACTACATGTGGGGCACGACCGGCATCGGCTACAATGTCGAGAAGGTGAAGGCCGCGCTCGGCGACGTGCCAGTCGATAGCTGGGATATTCTCTTCAAGCCGGAAAATGCCGAAAAGCTGAAGGCCTGCGGCATCAATATCCTGGATGCCTCCGACGAGACCTTCGCCATCGCCATGAATTATATCGGCAAGGACCCGGACAGCAAGGAGACCGCCGATCTCGAGGCAGGCGGCGAGGTCTATTCGAAGATTCGTCCCTTCGTACGGTCGTTCAACTCGTCCGCCTATATCGATGAGCTTGCCAATGGCGATCTCTGCATCACCATCGGCTGGTCCGGCGACGTGCTGCAGGCGAAGGACCGCGCCGAGGAAGCCAATAACGGCGTGCAGGTCAACTACGTGATCCCCAAGGAAGGCACCTATATGTGGTTCGACAACCTCGCGATCCCGGCGGATGCGAAGAATGTCGAGGAGGCGCATGCCTTCATCAACTACATGATGAAGCCGGAAGTCATCGCCAAGTCGACGAACTACGTGCAGTATGCGAACGGCAACTTGGCCTCGCAGCAATTCATCGACAAGGAAGTGCTGGACAATCCTTCCGTCTATCCTCCTGCCGAAGTGCTTTCCAAGCTCTTCGCCATCTCGTCCTATGGTCCGCGCGAGCAACGCGTGCTGAACCGGGTCTGGACGCAGATAAAGACCGGTAGCTGAGTTGAGAAAAAGGGCAGGCCCATCGCCTGCCCTTTTCGGCTTGGCGCAAGTGTAACGGGGCGAATTGGGGTTAGGGCATGGCGAAATCTCTCGGGCCGGTAAAGCGTAAATTCTCACCTTGGACGGACCCCGCCGCGGTCCCCTTCATCCGCTTCGAGAACATCACCAAGCGCTTCGGCGATTTCACCGCCGTCGACAATCTGACGCTCGACATCTACGAGCGGGAATTCTTCTCGCTTCTCGGTCCCTCCGGTTGCGGAAAGACCACCCTGATGCGCATGCTGGCGGGCTTCGAGGAGCCGACCGAGGGCCGCATCCTGCTCCAGGGCAAGGATATTTCCGGCGTGCCGCCCTATCGCCGCCCCACCAACATGATGTTCCAGAGCTATGCGCTCTTTCCGCACATGACGGTGGAGAAGAACATCGCCTTCGGCCTTCAGCAGGACAATCTCCCGAAAGGGGAGATTGCCGCCCGGGTCGAGGAGATGTTGAAGCTCGTCAAGCTCGAATCCTTCGCCAAGCGCAAGCCGAACCAGCTTTCCGGCGGCCAGCGCCAGCGCGTGGCGCTCGCCCGCTCGCTCGCCAAGCGCCCGAAAGTGTTGCTGCTCGACGAGCCGCTCGGCGCGCTCGACAAGAAGCTGCGCGAGGAAACCCAGTTCGAGCTGATGGACATCCAGACCAATCTCGGCCTCACCTTCTTCATCGTGACCCACGACCAGGAGGAGGCGATGACGGTTTCGGACCGCATAGCGGTGATGGACAAGGGCGTTATCGTGCAGGTGGCGACGCCGGCGGAAATCTACGAGGCGCCGAATAGCCGCTATGTCGCGGACTTCATCGGCGACATCAACATCCTGGAAGGCACGGTCGTTTCGACCGAAAATGCGCCTGGCGTGGTGCGCCTGGATAGCAGCGGCGTTGCGGTGGCCGTCGAGCAGGACTGTCAGGTGGTGAAGGGCGATCAGGTCGCCTTCGCGATCCGCCCGGAAAAGGTGCGCATGTCGCTCGATGCGCCGGCCGAAACCTCCATAAATGCGGTATACGGCGAGGTCTGGGATATCGGCTACCTCGGCGATTTCTCCGTCTTCCTCGTCAAGCTCGCCGATGACCGGATCGTTCGCGCCGCCCAGGCCAATGTCTCGCGCCTTGTCGACCGGCCGGTTACCTTCGGCGACATGGTCTGGCTCACCTGGCCGCGCGATGCCGGCATCGTTCTGACGCGATAGGGGAATCCGCATGGCCGAGACCAGCGCCACCACCACCCACGCGTCACCCGCCCGCTGGCTGGTGGTCGTGGTCCCCTATATCTGGCTGCTGCTCTTCTTTGCCGCGCCCTTCTTCATCATCGTCAAGATATCGCTTTCGGATACAGCGATCGCGATGCCGCCCTATACGCCGGTTTTCCAGGGCTTCGGTGCGATCCGCGATTTCTTCTCCCAGCTCGACATGGAGAACTATCTCTTCCTCACGGAAGATCCGCTCTATGTGCAGTCCTATCTCTCGTCGCTTAGGATCGCGCTGATCTCCACCATCCTGCTTCTCCTGATCGGTTATCCGATCGCGCTCGCCATGGCGCGCGCGCCGACGACCATCCGGCCGCTGCTGGTCATGCTGGTGATCCTGCCCTTCTGGACCTCCTTCCTCATCCGCGTCTATGCATGGATCGGCATTCTGAAGCCCGATGGGCTCCTGACGCTCCTGCTCCAGACGGTCGGCTTCCTCGGGCCGAACGATCAGGTGCAGATTTTCCGCACCGACATCGCCGTCTTCATCGGCATCGTCTATTCCTACCTGCCTTTCATGGTGCTGCCGCTYTATTCGGCGCTGGAGAAGATGGACAATACGCTCCTGGAGGCCGCGAACGATCTCGGCTGCCCTCCTCTCAAGGCTTTCTGGAAGATCACCTTTCCTCTTTCGCTACCCGGCGTCATTGCCGGCTCGATGATCTGCTTCATCCCGATTACGGGCGAGTTCGTCATCCCCGATCTGCTCGGAGGCGCCGATACGCTGATGATCGGCAAGACGCTGTGGACGGAGTTCTTCGGCAACCGCGACTGGCCGCTCGCCTCGGCGGTCGCCGTCATCCTGCTCCTTGCGCTGGTGGTGCCGATCATGATCTTCCAGAACCAGCAGAAGAAGGTGGTCTAGATGAAATCGTCAAGGCTCGACGCCACCGTTCTGACGCTCGGCTTCGCCTTCCTCTATATCCCGATCATCATTCTGGTGATCTATTCCTTCAACGCCTCCCGGCTGGTGACGGTCTGGGGAGGGTTTTCGCTGCATTGGTACCGCACCATGTGGTCGAATCAGGGGCTCATGGATGCCGCCTGGGTGACGGCCCGTGTCGGTGTTCTCAGCGCGACGATCGGCACGGTGCTCGGCACGCTCGCCGCGCTGGCGCTTGTGCGCTATGGGCGGTTTCCCGGCCGCATGCTGTTTTCCGGGATGATCTATGCGCCGCTCGTCATGCCGGAGGTCATCACCGGCCTTTCGTTGCTCCTGCTCTTCGTGGCGGCGGGAATCGATCGCGGCTTCTGGACGGTCACGATCGCCCATACGACCTTCACCATGTGCTATGTGGCGATCGTCGTGCAGTCGCGCTTGCTTACCTTTGATCGCAGCTTGGAGGAGGCCGCTCTCGATCTCGGCAGCCCGCCGGTGAAAACCTTCTTCACGATCACCCTGCCGCTGATCCTGCCCGCCGTGCTGGCCGGCTGGATGCTCGCCTTCACCCTGTCGCTGGATGATCTGGTCATCGCGAGCTTCACGACGGGACCCGGCGCCACGACGCTGCCGATCAAGATATATTCTCAGGTGCGCCTGGGCGTTACGCCGGAGATCAATGCGATCTGCACCATCCTGATCGGCTTGGTCACGCTCGGCGTCATCGCCACCTCGATCAGCATGAAACGCGCGGAGCTGCGCCGCATCCGGGACGAACACGCCGCGGCCCGTAACGCGACCTGATCAGTCGTTGAGCCGCTTGGTATCCGGGGCGGGAGCCGTCAGGATCACCGGAGAAGGCCAGGACCCGCCGATGAAGAAGGTGAAATTCGGCGCTTCCGTGCCCGCCGCCGTGATGTTCGCGGAAAGCGCCAGGCTGTTATCGACATAAGGCACCACGCCGCTGAAGCTGAGGGTCTCAGCGGCATTCGCGATCTCCGCCCTCTGGAGTTCGGCGGAGCCACCGGCGAAAGTCGCGGCCACTTCCATCCGGTCGAAATCCAGATCGTCCCCGGAAGCTTCGCTCAAGGGGAAGTAGTTCTTACTGGAGGCGAGCTGCCGCAAGGCGGCAAGATTGACGCCGGGAATGGTGCCCGGGCCGGCGGTGAAGCGCATCTGGCCTCTTGCATCCTCCCAGCTCGCCGTGCCCATCGGCTTTTCGAGGCTGAAGGAGAGTTCCAGCGAACCGCGCGCGGAGGGAAGGGGGCCGCTGAGGTTGAGACGGCGCGCGATGCTGGAGAAATCCGCGTTCTGGATCGAGAGCCTCAGCGCCGCGCCGCTCGAAAATCCATCCTTGGCGGAGGTGAGCCTGCCTGTCAGCGTGCCGGCTTCGAAATCGCTGTCGGCGATGTCGAGCCGGGTTTCGTCACCCGTCTTCAGCACGCTCACGGCAGCGTCGCCGAGCATGAAGGGGCCGAGCGCCGCTTCTTGCGCGGAAAGCCGGAGATCGAACTCGGCGCTTCTGTGCAGCGCGGTGATGTCCCCATCGGCCGGTGGGCCGTCCAGCAACGTCCGTGGCGGAATGGCGGCCAGCATGGAGGAGAAGTCCAGCTTGTCGAAGGCAAGCGTCCCGGTCAGCCGGGGTCGCCCACCGGATGGCAGGGCGAGGTCGAGAATTCCGGTCGCCCGGCCTTCATTGACCGCGAGCGATAGATCCTCGAAGCGCAGGACATCGCCGCTGATGCCGAGCCTGGCCTTCATGGCCAGCGATTTGACCTGCTCGGCCCCCGGTATCTCGATGCCGGACCAGGTGGTGAACGTCGGAACGTCGGGAACCGCGACGTCGAAACTGCCCGCAAGGAAGCTGTAGGCAGCAAGATTGGCGGTGCCGTTCATCCGGCCGGAAATCAGGTCGGATTGAAGGCTTCCGGCGGCTGCCGCATCGCGGCCGGAGAGCAGGAGAAGCGGCTGGGCCGAGTTGAGATCGAAGCTCGCCGCCCGGCCGTTCAGCTGTGTGCTCCCCTGGATCCTTGCAGGCTGGGAAAGCCGCGGCCAGCGGAGCTCGCCGTTGATCGCATTGAGCCGGAAGGAACGGTTGCTCGAAAGATCGAGCAGTTCCAGATTGCCGTTTTCGACCGTCACGTCACCCACGCGCGCGTCGAGATCGGCCGGTATGGTGTTTGCGTTGGCGGAGGCCGCCTGCCGCACGGCGGCGCTCAAGAGCCCGTCATTCGCCCAGTCGAGCCTGCCTTCCCTGTCGCGGATGACGAAAACGGAGGGTCTGGTGAGCTCGATATCCTCGAATACGATACGGCCCAGCAGCGCGGGATAGAGCTCGAACGAGGCCGAAAGCTTGTCGATGCGCGCCAGCAGGCGCTTGGAGCGAGCATCCTCCCTGGTGATCGTCACATCGGAGAGCGTGATCTGCGGCTCGGGCCAGAAACGGACTTCCGGCGAGCCGCCGATCGACACTTCGTGGCCGGTCCATTCCGCAACCGCTCGCTCCATGCTGCCGCGCACCACCGTGATGGAGATCAGAAACGGCGCGACGATCTGGACGACGAGGAGAATACCGGCGATCGCCAGAGCCGCGTAGAGCAAAAGCCGGACCCTCCGGCCGAGCGGCCGGCCCAGCTTTTCCCGAATGTTCCCGAGCGCTCTGATCATCAGGCTTGCGATATAGGAAATGCGGCCCGGGCGCAAACAGGAGCTCTGTTGAAATGCGCTTTTTCTCTTGCGGTGCAGCATGTTATACAGCCTCAAAAAGAGGAGGAGATTCATGGGAGTACAGCAACCGCTCTGGACGCCGTCCAAGGAGGTTTTGGAAAAGGCGCCGCTCAGCCGCTTCATGGCTTGGTGCGGCGAACGTCATGGTGCGAGTTTTCCGGATTACGACGCCTTCTACGGCTGGTCGATCACGGAGCCGGCGGATTTCTGGACGGCCGTTTGGGATTTCTGCGGGGTCAAGGGCGCACGGGGGACACGTGCGCTCGTCGATGGCGACGACATGCTCGCCGCCCGCTTCTTTCCCGACGCGACGCTGAACTTTGCGGAAAACCTTCTCTCTGGCAGCGGAGAAGAGGATGCCATCATCTTCCGCGGTGAGGACAAGGTGAGCTACCGCTGGTCCTGGGACCGGCTGCACATCGAGGTCTCCCGCCTGCAGCAGGCTTTCAAGGCGATGGGCATCGGCAAGGGCGACCGGATCGCCGCCATGATGCCGAATATGCCGGAAACCGTGGCCTGCATGCTCGCCGCCGCCTCGATCGGCGCGATCTGGTCTTCCTGTTCCCCCGATTTCGGCGAGCAGGGCGTGCTAGACCGCTTCGGTCAGATCGAGCCGAAGCTTTTCATCACCTGCGACGGATATTGGTATAACGGAAAGCTGCAGGACGTGGCGGAAAAGGTAAGGGCGGTCTCGAAAGTCCTCGGCGCTCCGGTCCTGGTCGTGCCCTATGCCGGCGACGCGTCGGCGCTTGCCGCTTCGCTTACCGATGGCCGCAGGCTTGCGGATTTCATCGCGCCCTATGAGCCGAAAGAACTGGAATTCGCTGAGCTGCCTTTCTCGCACCCGCTCTACATCCTCTTCTCTTCCGGCACGACGGGCGTGCCGAAATGTATCGTCCATTCGGCGGGCGGCACACTTCTACAGCACCTGAAGGAACACCGGCTGCATTGCAGCCTCGCCCCCGGCGAAAGGCTCTTCTATTTCACCACCTGCGGCTGGATGATGTGGAACTGGCTGGTTTCGGGACTTGCGGTGGGCGCCACCCTCTGCCTCTTCGACGGCTCGCCCTTCGCGCCCGATGGCAATGCGCTGTTCGACTATGCGGAACAGGAAAGGTTCGCGGTCTTCGGCACGTCGGCCAAGTATATCGATGCGGTGCGCAAGGGCGGCATCGTCCCGAGGAATTCGCACGATCTGCCGGCCCTTCGGCTCATCGCCTCCACCGGCTCGCCGCTTTCGCCGGAGGGGKTTTCATTCGTCTACGAAGATATCAAGAGCGACGTGCATCTCGCCTCCATCTCGGGCGGTACGGATATCGTCTCGTGCTTCGTGCTCGGCAATCCGCTGAAGCCCGTCTGGCGCGGCGAAATCCAAGGGCCGGGGCTCGGATTGGCGGTGGACGTCTGGAGCGACGACGGCAAGCCGGTGCGCGGCGAGAAGGGGGAGCTTGTCTGCGCCAAGGCCTTCCCCTGCATGCCGGTCGGTTTCTGGAACGACCTGGAGGGGAAGAAGTATCACGCTGCCTATTTCGAGCGCTTCGATAACGTCTGGTGCCATGGCGATTTCGCCGAATGGACCGAGCATGGCGGCATCGTCATTCATGGCCGGTCTGATGCCACCCTCAATCCCGGCGGCGTGCGCATCGRCACGGCGGAGATCTACAACCAGGTTGAGCAGATGGAGGAGGTGGCGGAAGCCATCTGCATCGGCCAGGATTGGGAGGATGACGTCCGCGTCGTGCTCTTCGTGCGGCTCGCAAACGGCGTGACCTTGACCGAGGACCTGGTCAAGGCGATCAAGAACCGCATCCGCGCCGGGGCCTCGCCGCGGCACGTGCCGGCCAAGGTGATCCAGGTGGCCGATATCCCACGCACCAAGTCCGGCAAGATCGTCGAGCTGGCGGTGCGCGACGTCGTTCACGGCCGGCCGGTCAAGAACAAGGAGGCGCTCGCCAATCCGCAAGCGCTCGAGCTTTTCGCGGGGCTGGAGGAGCTAAAGAGCTGAGGGAGCTGGAATGTGCCGGAATGGTCGTTTTGCCGGGTGCCATCCGGAAATGGCACGCTTTAACGCCCTGTTAAGGCACATTGATCGAGAATGAAGCAATTGGAAGACATTTCCCGTATGGAGATGGCGAAGCCTTATGCTTCCCACGGACATGATGTCTCCTCCCGACTTCACGTTGGACAGCATTGAACTTTAAAAGGCAGCGTGTGCTGCCTTTCTTTTGGCTTCGAATACCCTCATAGATTGCCAATGTTTCAATCTTCGCGCTCGCGACCGTTGTCCAGAGACCGCGAGACGAACAGAACCGGGATCAGGCCGGCCGCGATGATGATCATGGCCGCCACGGAGGAATCCTCGATCCTGGCGCGGGAGGCATCCTCGTAGACGAGGGTTGCGAGCGTATTGAAGTTGAACGGCCTGAGCAGGATCGTCGCCGAGAGCTCCTTCATCGTCTCGATGAAGACAAAGAGGGCGGCCGTCATGATCGCCGGGCGCATGTTGGGCAGAAGCACCGAAAGCAGCGTCTGGTTCCTGCTCCTTCCAAGCGTCCGCGCAGCCATGTCGAGATGCGGCGAAAGCTTGTGGAAGCCCGCATCGAGCGTGCCTTCCGCCATGGTCATGAACCGCACCGTGCAGGCATAGACGATCGCAAATCCGGTGCCGGAAAGCAGAAGGCCGGTGGACATGCCGAACTGCGCCCGCAGGAAGCCGTCTATGGCGTTGTCGAAGCTTGCAAGCGGGATGAGCACGCCGATCGCCAGCACCGTGCCCGGCACGCCGTAGCCGAGAGAGGCGATGCGCCCGGCTGCCGTAGTCGGGGTCGAGCGTTCCGCGCGCGCCGCATAGGCCAGAACGAAACCGAGGGCGACGGCTGCGAGTGCCGCCGCGGAGGAGACGACGATACTGTGCCACAGCGCGTTCAAAAGCCTGGCGTCGGCGAAATTTTCAAGCCGGCTCAGCGCGAAGCCGCCGAGCACCGAGACGGGAATGGCGAAACCGATGGCGATCGGCAGCGCGCAGAACAGCGTCGCGCACCAGGCCCGCACCGCTGGCAGGCGCGGCCTTGCGCTATCGTTGACCAGGGCCGTCGTCTTGTTACTGGTGAAGCGCTGGCTGCGGCGGGCGGCGCGCTCCACGAAGATGAGGATTGCGACGACGCAGAGCATGACGCTTGCGATCTGCGCCGCGCCAATCAGGCTCCCGCGGTTGAGCCAGGTATCGTAGATCGAGAAGGTGAGGGTGTTCACGCCCAGGAATTCGACCGCCCCGATATCGTTCAGTGTTTCCATCATCACCAGCGTCAGGCCGATCATGATCGCCGGCCGCGCCATGGGAATCTGCACCCGCAGGAAGACCTTGAGCGGTCCGGCGCCGAGCGTGCGAGCGACGTCGGCCGCGGCGCGTCCCTGCATCAGGAACATGGAGCGGCAGGCGAGATAGACGTAAGGGTAGAGCACGGAACTCATGACCAGCACCGCGCCGCCCAGCGATCGGATATCCGGAAACCAGTATTCGCGCGAGGTCTGAAAGCCGAAGAGCGCGCGGTAGCCCGTTTGCACCGGGCCGGTGAAATCGAGGAATTCTCCGAAGGCATAGGCCGCGAGATAGGAGGGTATGGCAAGCGGCAGCACCAGAATGGCCGAAAGCAGGCGCCGGAAGGGGAAATCGAAGCTCGCCACCAGCCAGGCGGTCAGAATGCCGAAGAAGCAGGTCACGAGGCCCGTGAACAGGAGCAGCCTCACCGTGCGGCCGGTGGCGCGCGGCACGACATTGACCATCACATGCCGCCAGGTCTCGTCGCCGCTCGAAAAGGCGATCCAGAAGATGGCGATCACCGGCAGGGCGACGATCGCGGTAATGCCCGCCGCCGCCCAGGATAGTGATCGTGCCGGCCGCCGGACCGTCACCCTCGCCGCGTCAGTGCTCGTCGAAACTTGCAAGTCCAAGTCCTCTTTTCAAAGGACTGCTAACCCTGYAGGGCTCAGTTCGCAAGCACCCGCTGTGGCGGAAAGGTGATTTCCACCAGCGTGCCCTCGTTGGGCGAGGAGCTGATCGAGAAGGAGGCGCGGTTGGCGTCTACCATGGCCTTCGTCAGCGGCAGGCCTAGCCCGGTGCCATCGCCGCGCTTGCGTGCGCCGCCCGCGACCTGGCGGAAAGGCTTCATGGCGAGTTCCAGTTCCGAGCGCGTCATGCCTATCCCCGTGTCGCGGATGCGGAGCACGACGCTGCCATTGGGTTCATAGGCGGTGGAGACCACGATCTGTCCGCCGGAAGGCGTGAAGCGGATCGCATTCGAAAGGACGTTGAGGGCGATCTGCTTGACCGAGCGCAGATCGGCCACCACCGGCGGCACCGCATGGGAAAGCGCCGTTCGAATGATGACGCGCTGGCTGTTGGCCTGCGGCTGCACCAGCGAAACGGCTTCCGAAACCGTTTCGTTTAGGCCGACGGCTACGAAATCCAGGTCCATCTCGCCCGCCTCGATCTTCGAGATGTCGAGCAGGTCGTTGACGATGTCCAGCACATGGCGACCCGAACGGCCGATATCATTGGCATATTCGACATAGCGCGGATGGCCGATTGGACCGAAGCGCTCGCCGGCCATCATGTCGGCAAAGCCGATGATGGCGTTGAGAGGCGTCCTGATCTCATGGCTCACATGGGCGAGGAACTCGCTCTTGTGGGCATTGGCGGTCTCGGCGGCGCGCTTGGCCGTGCGCAATTCCTCTTCGGTGCGCTTCCACTGGGTGATGTCGCGGATCACCGCGCAATAGCCGTTGGAGGAGGTGAGGCGGCCGATCGTCATGAACAGCGGCAGGAAGCCGCCGGAAGCCTCGCGGCCAATCACTTCACGGCCGTCGTTCAGCACGCTTGCGACGCCATGGCCGGAAAGGCCGCCGAGATAATCCATGATCGCCCGCTGGCTCTCATGGGCAAACAGCATGACGAAGGGTTTGCCGGAGGTTTCCTCATTGTCGTAATTGAAGAGACCGCTTGCCGCGCGGTTCATGGAGCGGATATCGCCGTTCGCATCGATGATGACGACGCCGTCTGTCGCCGTCTCGAGGATCGCGCGCAGTTCCTCGACCTCCACCTGCAGGCGGGCGAGCTGATCGGCAGGGCGGGTAGGCCGCGCCGAAATGGCCTCGGCTCCGTCCTCGGGAGCTTCCGCTTCCGCCGCAATGGGCATGAGGGCGAGCATCAGCGCGGTGGATTCCTCCCAGCGTACCGACTGCAGCCGGGCTGTCACCGGAACGATCACGTCGTCGGCGCGAACCACCACCATGCCGCCGGCTTCCGCCGTCCTGTCCTCGAGCTCCTGCCGCTGCAGCAGGGCATCGAGGCCGCCGACCTCCGCCAGCGCTTCGATCGAGGGATAGCCGGTGAGCCGCAGGAATTCCGGGTTGCCGTGGATCAGCCTGTCGCCGCTATGCACCAAGAGAGCGATCGGCATCTGATCGACGATTTCCGAAGAAAGGCCGATTCTTTCGCGGATCGGCATCATCCTGCCGAGCAGTTCCCGATCCGACAAATCGATGTCCTCACCGGCAGGGTTTACCGTTTCTTCCACCGGGATTTCGTCCCAGATAGGCTCTTCCGGTGGCACGCCCATGTCTGCTCCGGCCTCATCGGGAGCTTCCTCGGCCTCGACAGCATCCGCGACCTCCTCCTGCGCAAGCTCCTCGGAGACCGTTTCGCCTTCCACAGCTTCCGGACTCGGCTCCGCGCTCGGAGTTTCTTCCGCTACGTCTGCCCGAACCTCTTCCGGCGGCCTGCCTTCGTTTTCCAATTGCGTAGCGGCCTCGTCATCAGGTCCTTCCTTGGCCTGGCCAATGAAGCCGTCCAGTTGGCGCGCGATCTCCTGGAACGCGGCCTGTTCGCCGGGGGTGARCCCCTCCTTTCGCGAACGGCGTTCCTCGAACTGGATCACCTTGTCGGTGTGGTGCCTGCTGCGGCTCTCGGCGATCTTGATTGCAGGGGGCTCGCCGTCGGGCCAGTCCAGCAAGGAGGGGAGAGGCGCATTCGCCGCCTTTCCGGCTTCTTCGGTCTTTTCGTCACCGGAAAGGACCTCGTCGCCGGTCTCTGCGACCGAGCCCGTTTCGGAACGCTCCTCGCTCGCCTGAGGTTCGGAAACATGCTCCTCTGACGGGAATGCAGCCTCCGCTATCGCGTCTTCCGGCCCCCTGGCGGGGCTGCTGCCAAGCGTCAGGCCTAGCGCTTCGGGGTCTTTCCTGGCGTCGCCCACGCGCACGATGCCGAATCCGCGGAAACCATCGAACTCTCGCGCACGGGTATAGGTTGGCAGGGCGGCGAGATCGACCGGAACCGCCAGGTCCGTGCCTTCGACAGGCCACCAGATGGTTTTCCCGGACCATGTATCGCGCTTGCCGAGCAGTTCGGTGATCTTGCCTTCCGGGTCGATTCGGAAGAGGGCTGCGATGCCGCTGAAGGCCATGCCGTTGATATCGGCGGCATGCGGCCCGACCGTTTCGGCGAATTCACCGGAGATTTCCCGGAACCGGCCTTCGGCATCGATCTTCCAGACGAAGCGGGTCGCGCGGGCATCGCGCCTGAAGACGAAACCTGTTTCTCCGGGCAAGGCCGGCACGGTCTCGGGCTTTGCTTTCTCCGCGGCCACCTCGCGTTCCGGCTCTTGGGTAGAGCCCGTGGCGCTCGGTTCCACCGCTGTCGGCGCAAGCAACTCGGTCGCCATATCCGGCTGCCGCCTTGCGGAAGGCGCTTCAGCTGCCGTCTCCCCGGTGTCGAGGGAGATTTCCTCCTCGGGCTCTTCGGTTTCCTCGATGCCGGCAACCGCGTCGATCGCCGCCTCGTAGCTGTGTGTATCCGCCGCTTCCGCGGGTGGAGGAGTGATCACAGCCTCCGCCTTGGGTTCGAAGCCGATGTTCTGATCGCTACGGCCCGGCAGTGCCTCCACTGTGAAAAGCAGGTGGAGGGCCGGTTCGTCGGAAAGCTTGCCGATCGCCGCGGGAAGATAACCCTTCGAGGTGGGGATGGGCCGCTTGGTGAGACGGCTCGGATCATTGCCGGTTATGGTCACCAGCATTTTTGCCGTCTTTTCGGTAACGCCGAGACCGTGAAAATCCGGTGAGGCGGCAATGACGGCGCCGTCTCCGTCCAGCACCGCCATATGCGTGTCCGGATCGTCGAGACCTTCGAGCATCCGCGCCGAAAGCGCCTCGCGGGAGAGCTTTTCCTTCTCCGCCGGCGCGGCGAAGAGCACGGCGGTTCCGCCCCCGACCCGGATGAGTTCGCACATCGCCTGGACGGCTATCCGCTGGAAATCGGCGGTGACGCGCATCACGAAGCTGCGGCTCTCTCCCACGGCGGAAAGCTGGCGTGCTGCCGCTTCCATTTGCCGGAAGGCGACATCGGTCCGGTTCGGCCCCTGGTCCAGAAAATCGTAGACGGATGCGAAGCCGAAAAGATCGGCGCCCCGGCCGTTCGCCCATAGCGCATCGCGCATGTCCGGCGAGAAGAGAGCTATCGCTTCGCCTGCCGCAAAACGGTCACGGACGCGCTCGTGCACGGCGATGTCGATGAACGGGTATTGGACTGCGGACATAGGCGAACCTGGTGATTTTCCTGACCGGTGATTTTGAGGGCAAATTAACAGATTGTTAAATAACCCTCCCCTGCATGTGGGTCCACTCGTAGGCCGGTCAATCCTGTTATAGGGTTAACGAGGCTTCGCTTCATTGTGCGGTGCACAATAATATTGCAATGCACAAGGCTATTTATTATATAAGGTTCATGAGCTCTTCGGATACAGCCGGAGAAATGCGTCAACAGGGAAATGTTCGACTCATGGCCTACAGAACTGATGATATCTTTTCCTTCTCCGCTTTCGATCCGTCCAGGCTGACCGAGAGTTTCCGCGAATTTGCAGAAAAAGGTGCGACCCAGTCGCGCGAAGCCTATTCCAGGATGAAAGCTGCCGCTGACGAGACGACGAAGACCGTGGAGATCACGATGCAGTCGGCCCAGGCCGGCACGGTCGAGATCGGCCTGAAGGCGATCGATGCGTTTCGCTCCAATGCCGATCTCTCGCTGTCGCATATGGAAGCGCTTCTCGGCGTGAAGTCCGTTGCCGAATTGGTCGAGCTTCAGACGGGTTTCCTGCGCAGGCAGGCGGAAATGACCGTCGAGCAGACCAGGGCTATGCAGGAAGCCACCCGCAAGCTCGCCGAAGAAGTTACGAAACCCGGCAAGGAAGCCGCCGAAAAAGTCATGGCGACCTTCACGGCCGCCTGAGCGAAACGCCGAAATTTCCGCTGCGAAGAAGGCCGGTCATGCTCCGGCCTCTTTCTTTTGCGAGGAAGGACTTGCAAAACACATGCGATGGCCGTATGTGACCCGCAACGCCGCTTCGGCGTATCCTTTGTGCGGTTGTAGCTCAGTTGGTTAGAGCGCAGGTTTGTGGCACCTGAGGTCGGAGGTTCGAGACCCCCCAACCGTACCATCCCCATCTTTTCAAAGCACATTTCAGGCGCCGATGGCGTCTAGCACGCGCGTGACGCCACGCGCCCGCCTTGCCGCATTTAATTGCATCCGGCCTTCAAAATCTTCTCGAACGCCCCAATTGGGCCAAGGATTGGAACCTCAATAGGCCGAGGCTCCTCCCGAGCTCATATCTTCCAACTAGTCCGGAGGCCTTGTTCATATGACCCGCCATTTACTGATCGGTGCCCTGGGCGGTCCCAATTTCGGCGACGAGGCCATCTTTTCCGCCTGGGTGCGGACGATCCGGGAAAGAGACCCTGCGGCTGAAATCTTCTGCGACGGATATGGGCTTCAAAACCTCACCCAATACGCCAAAGGCGTCGCCACGGTGCTTCGCCACGAAGAAAGTCTGTGGATGCTTTCCGCATCCATGGGAGCGGGTGACGCGGAAAAGTCGATCTGGGCGCATATCGAGAGCGAGCTGAAGCGGGAAGACGTCGCCGGGGATCTGGCCGACCGGTTGAAGGCTCTGGAGGGYTTCAGACCGGATGCCATCCACATCATCGGGGGAGGCTATTTCAACGAGCTCTGGCCTGCCAATTACGCGATACTCTTCTTCGCGAGAATGCTTGCGTGGAAGACCGGCGCCCGCCTTTTTGCGTCCGGGCTCGGTCTGACACCGGTCAACTCCAGGAATCTCGGGGGATTGCGCGGGCTGCTGTCGACATTCGATCACGTGGACGTGCGGGATACCGAATCCCACGAGCTATTCGCCGGTCTGGATGAAGGCCGCTTCTCCTGTTCGGGAGACGATGCACTTCTTCATTTGAGAGATGGCGATATTTCCTATCCGCTGCGGCTGCTGGACGAGCCGACCCTGACGATCTGCATCCAGAACGACCTCTTCCCCGGCGATACCGCTGCCTCCGGTATTTTAAGCGATGATCTCCTGAGGATTCTGGAGGCGCGAGGAATAAGGAAAATCGTCTATGCCATCGCCATGCAGGGCGATGTGGAAGGGCCGCCCGCCGGCCAGATAGAAAGCCTTAATGCCGCCGGCTTTACCACCGAGACGATCCCACCTTTTTCCCTGCTGGAAAAAGGCTTTCCTGTCAGTTCTGACGGCCTGGTGATCACGTCGCGCTATCATCCGCATTTCTTCTGCGCGCTCTCCGGCATCAAGGGTGTGGCGCTCACCTCCATTCCCTACTACGACACCAAGCACAGGGCCGTGCGCGAGATGGGAAGCAATTGGCCGGTGCTGGGTGGCGAGGAGGAGCTTTCTGGCCTGCCTGCCGTGGTGGAAAGTCTCTGGCAGCGGGACGAGCCATCATTTCGCCCGGAGGCGAAGAACGGCTTTATCGAGCGCAAGCGCGAGATCGCCACACGCATCCTCGATCGCAATTCAGGCAAGGATGCCTTCCCCATCGATATCGCCGGCACCTGGGAGGAGCTTCTCCATTCGCTGCAGCGGGAGCGAGGGGCCGCCCGCGAGCGGGAGGCTCAGGCGGGAGAGCGAGAAAGCGCTTTGCGGGAAACGATAGACAGAAACCAGGTGGAACGCGAGCAGGCCCAGGCGGAACTCGGCCAAGTTCGTACGGAACTTGGCCAGGCGCACGCGGAGCGTGAACAGACGCACGCGGAACTCGAACAGGTGCGGGCAGAGCTTGAGCGTGCGCGTGCTGAGGGTGCCGAATTGAAGGACAGACTTCTTCTAATGGAGAAGAGCAGATCCTGGCGCTGGACCGCACCCATCCGCAAGCTCGGTGCGCGAGGAAGCAAAACCTGACCTCGCCTTCTGCCGGGTTCACCTGATGCGGCTGTGGCCCGGTATCAACAGTTTCCGGCTTGGTTGCGCTTGATGTGCGGAAAAATTGGTGCCTATCTCGGCATCCGAAGCGTCGGCGGGGAGTGCATTGGTGAAAGGGCAGGAAAGTTTCGGATGGCGTCCGCTCGCAATGCGGGACGCGCCAAGGGCATGCCATGCTTGATGTGATGCTCGCCAACCCGGCCTTCAGCGCCGTGGCTCTGCTTTCCGCCTTCTTCGTCGGCCTTTCGAAGGGCGGGTTGCCGCTGATCGCGATCCTTTCCGTTCCCCTGTTCTCCCTTTTCATCTCGCCGGTAACAGCGGCGGCTCTGTTGTTGCCGATCTATATCGCCACCGATATCGTCGGGCTGTGGATCTATCGCGGCATATTCAGCGGCCGCAACCTGGCGATCCYCACGCCCTCGGCGATCGCCGGCGTCGGCGTGGGCTGGGCGACCGCATCGTTCATCCAGGAGTGGGTGATCACCCTCATCGTCGGATTGTTGGGCCTGCTCTACTGTTTCAACACCTGGCGCAAGCTCGGCAAATTCGTGCCTCCCCGACCGGCGGATGTGCCTCGCGGCGTCTTCTGGGGCATGATTTCGGGCTTCACCAGCTTCGTGTCGCATTCCGGCGGCCCGCCCTACCAGATCTATGTCCTGCCACAGCGGTTGGACAAGCTCGTTTTCGCCGGCACGACCGCGATCCTGTTCGCGATCGTGAATGCGGTAAAGGTTCTGCCCTATTGGGCGCTCGGCCAGTTCGACCGGGAAAATCTGTCCGCCGCGTTGGCGCTGGTTCCCGTGGCGATCATCGGCACCTTCATCGGCGCGCGGCTCTTGAGGATGATCCGGGACGATATCTTCTTCCGCTGCGTGGAGATCGCGCTGCTCATCATCTCGCTCAAGCTCATATGGGATGCGCTGAAGGGGTGAGAGAGGGTTGGCGTCTCCGGCGCGATGAAAAGAGACTCAAGGTTCGGATTGGCGCGCTCTCTGATTTGCTTCACGCCTCCATGAAAAAGYGGCGCTCCATTCGCCGGTCATCCCGTATTCGCGGGAGGATGCTTCAATAACCTGTGGCATCCTTGCGTGCAGGCGCAGCACGAATACCGCACTCAGCAGCGTAAACCAGACTTGCCCTCGGCCCACGAAGAACGGGGACTCAAGGTTGGCGTAGAGAAGCATGAAGAGCCAAATTCGTAAGAAGAGCAGCGCGAGGCGCGGATCGTTGTTGGAGCCCTGAGACTTGTTGAAGTCCCGTAGCGGATCGAGAAAGACCCACCATACCGTGAGGATGACGCCCACAAGACCGCTGGACATCGCGACATTGAGCAAGCCGTTATGGGCGTGGCCGGCCGCATTGGCCCATGTTTCGTGGAAAGCATTCCGCAGTTCGGATGTCGCCCAAAACGTCTCGAATCCATAACCCGTCAATAGATGTCCCTGAAGCTGGTCGATCGCAAAGCGCCAGATATCCGTCCTGTTCGTGAAGGTCGGGTCCGAGACCAGCATGGCGACCAGTTCGCCCATCGGCTCGAACATGACCGATCCGACAGTCAGCAATCCCATGAAACCTACGGGCAGGAACGCCAATGCCATCTGCAATGGCAGGAACCTTGTACGTTGGATGAGGGCCGCCAGCAGGAAGACCACGGCCAGAAGGCCGATCGAGGTCTTGTTGTTGCTCTGGTAGAGGAAAATCAGCGAAAGCAAAGCCAGTAGACCATAGACGGCCTTGGCAGCGTTCCTCTCGCTCGTACTTGCGAGATAGAGCCAGAACAACATCAGGACGACCATGGCCGGGCCGGCAATGTTCTTGTGTGCGAAATGGCCACGCCAGGATCCAGCATTGGCAAGCTCCAGCACTTCGCTGGTATTGTGGATGGAAACCTCCGGCCAGACCATGACCCCCAAATAGGCGAGCGCGAGGACAAAGGCCGAGCCCCACCGCAGCAGGCGACGGAACTGCGCGGTATCCTGAGGCGTCAAGATCCAGGCAAGCGTAATGATCGTGACCGCGGCATTGAGGATGTAACGGCGCAGGGAGATATCGGGATGATTGGAGCTGATAACCGTG
This sequence comes from Rhizobium sp. LCM 4573, assembly GCF_001854865.1. Lineage (GTDB taxonomy): Bacteria > Pseudomonadota > Alphaproteobacteria > Rhizobiales > Rhizobiaceae > Neorhizobium. The sequence continues at coordinate 53,820 of NZ_MDDW01000029.1, forward strand.
ACGAACTGCCAAAGAAGCACGCAAATCATCGCGGGTGAAATGGCCGAAATCGCGGCGCGCCGATTTTGCCACAGCACTCTGATCGACATTGCCAATAGCAGGAGAACGGCGATCTGATTGCTCGCGTCTCCAGTTTCCTGGCCAAGCAGCACATCGGGATTTCTAAGATCGATGAAGGGTGTGGTGGTAACCCAGAACAGCGCAAAGACCGCCAGAAAGAAGAAATTTCGGCCCATTCTGCTGCTCAACCCCATTCAGGCGGAAATTCACCTCAACCGCCAGAAGTTGAATGCAATTTTAGGAGGCGAAGTCGACCAATAGGTTAACGCACCGGTTGGATCAGCAAATTCTCCGACGATCCAGGCCGTACAATCCGCTTTCTGTCGTGCTGCGAATGAATTTGCGTCCCTCAGTCGAAGTGCTCATGAAGTGAGCGCGCGACTGGAAAATCAAGGAGCGAAGCGGGATTTAGCGAGAACTGGCTAGGGAACCTGGATTCTCGCATAATTTCAATAGCTTAGCGTAAAAGCCTTGAAATTCCCTCTGTTTTTCCATCGCGAACAACCGTGGATGTCACCCCTTGTGCCCTGGCTTTGGGCATCAGTCAACAGAGGGCATGGCGGCAATTATTTCCGCTACCGACCTAACGAGCGCAATTCATGAGAAGTTCGCTAATACCGCGAGAAACGTGTGCCGATCACCCTGTCCCTCCGTCAAGCGCACGCGCCCCTCGATGTCCGCAAGATGGTGGTCCATCAGGTCCTGCGCCTTGGCGAGATCTTTCGCTTTTAGCGCCGCAACGATCATGCGGTGATGGTCGGCGCCACAGTCGTCCTCGCGGTCTTCTTCGTAGAGCGACATGACAAGAGACAGGCGGGCGACGATCTTGGAAAGCATTTCCGTCAGCACAGGATTTCCAGCGAGGCCGGCGAGGACGATATGGAATTTTCCGGAAAGAACGGTCTTCGATTTCTCGTCGCCGTGGTGATGGATGTGTTCTTCCTCGTCCGTCAGCCTCTCCAGCGCATCGAGTTGTTCTGACGTCGCGCGCATGACGACGAGTTCAAGCAGCAGCCGCTCCAACTTCCGCCGTGCTTCGAACAGGCTCTTGGCCTGCTCAATGCTCGGCTCGGCGACGAAGGTGCCTCGATTTCTCTTGCGTTCCAGCAGATGGTCGCTTTCGAGCACGCCGAGCGCGCCGCGAACGACGGTACGGCTGACCCCGAAATGTTCGGCGATCGCTTCTTCGAGGATCTTGGTCCCCGGCTTAAGCGCGCCTTCGCCGATCGCCGCCGCTAGCGTGTTACGAATGCGTTCGGACACGTCGTCATTGTCAACAGTGTCCGCCCCGCCGTTGGCGGGCGTGGACGGTTTCAGGCTTTGACGGCGCGTCTTCTTCATCATTCCTCTCCAGGCGTAGCGGCAGCCTCAGGGGCACACTCGATGCTGTAACATATCCGATATCGGTGGGCCGTAATTTTTTCCATAAGAATGTTTGTGCGCAAGTCGATGTTTCCACCGCAAGCTGGTGAAGTCAGGCGGCCGAAGCCGCTGCCATTTGAGGCGATCAGGCGGCCTTCCTGTCCGCCGTTGCCGAGTTCAGCGTGATGCCCTTGTCCTTGCAGATCGCCACGATGTGATGTGCCGACTGCTTGATGAAGGCGATTGCTTCGTTGAAGCCGTAAGACTGATGCTCGTAGCTCGGGTAGCCGTACTGGCCGGCTTCGTAAGCCTCCCAGTCCGGGACTTCGCCGGATGCGACGCGCTTCTCGTAGGAATCGACAAGCGCCATGTAGGCGGCGAGTTCTTCCGCGTTGAGATCGGGATGACCGGCCCGCCAGATCGGATCGTCGATTTCGATGCACTGGCGCGGATTGGCCTTGCGCGGCTTATCGGCGACGGAGGCCGCAACTTCCAGCGAGAGGTTGAGCGCGGGGTTGGCTTCGGCGAGGATCGGCAGGATCGTTTCGAAATCGATGATACCGCCGCCGACGGGCCGGGTCTGGAAGTCGAGGCCGCCGGGCGCGCGGCCGACATAGGCGTCCTTAATATGCGTCTGGCGCACATAAGGGGCAAGCCGCTTGGCCGTGAAGACCGGATGCTCGGCGCGCTGCAGGCCATTGGCGGTGTCGAAGACGGCGCCGACGCAATCCGGGCCGACCTTCTCGATCAGCCGCAGGATCTCGAAGGAAGTGATCTCATCATGGGTCTCGATGTTCAGGTGTGCGCCATGCGCGCGCGCGACCGGTGCAAGTTTCTGCAGAACCTTCTCGATACCAATCAACTGGTCTTCCCAGGTGATATCGGTCCGGAAACGGTCATTGGCGAGCCGGCCGCGATATTCGGACTTGAAGTTGCCGGGTGCAACCCAGAGCTCGAAGCAACCGATGGCTGCGCTCGCTTCGATCATCCGCGTGAAGCCGGCGATAATGTCGCCGTCGCCGGCAGCTCTCAGAGCCGGTTCCTCGGCGCTGCAATAGGGATTGATCTTACCGACGCCGCTTTCGAGGTAGAGGCCAAGCTCGTCAGCCTTCGCCCTGATATCGCGCAGTTCGCCCATGTCGAGCGTCGGGCTCATGTCCAGCGCCGTCGAAAAGAAGATGCCCGAAAGCCCGAGCTCCTTGACGTGGTCAAGGCTGCCGAGCGGACCGCGCTTCTTCGATTCCGGCAGTTTGATATTGTCGATGCCAAGCTTCATGGTGTGCTCCTTGTCGTTTCCTGACAGACCTCGCTGCTCTGGCGAGGTCTTTCGTTATTGGTTGGTCCTCAGGCGCGTTTCGCGTCGCGGGGCTTGTCGGCGCCGCTGCCGAATTTGGGCTGGAGGCTCTTTTCGAGATAGTGCTGGCCGATCGACGCCACTGTCGTGATCGCGAGGTACCAGATGGAGGCGACGAACAGCAGTTCGATCACCAGGAAGTTGCGGGCGTAGATGACCTGCGCCTGGGTCAGCAAGTCCTGCATGCCGATGACGGAGATGATGGCACTCGCTTTCAGCATGCCGATCGCCTGGTTGCCGGTTGGCGGGACGATGAGGCGTGCGGCCTGCGGCAGGATGATTGTCCAGAACGTCTGGCGAGGCTTCAATCCGAGTGCCGTCGCCGCCTCGCGCTGCCCGCGGTCGATGGCAAGAAGGCCGCTGCGGATGATTTCCGACATGTTGGCTGCCTCGTGTAGCCCGAGTGCCAGGAAACCTGCGAGCGCTGGTGTGACGAGGTCGTTGATCGAGATGCTGTAGTATCCCACCTCGACCTGCGGAATGAAGAGCGCGATATTGAACCAGAGGAAGATCTGGACGATCAGCGGCACACCGCGAAACCACCAGACGAAACCCGCGGCAATCGCCTTCAGAACGATGTTCGTCGACGTTGCCATGATGGCGAGAAGGCAGCCGAGGCCGATGCCAAAGATCATGGCGCCGGCGGTCAGCTCAAGCGTGAGAAGCACGCCGCGCAAGATGGAGGGATGCACGAGATAGCGCGGAATTTCGGACCATTGAACGCTCTGGCTCTGCGCGACGACGCTGCCGAGGAGGGCCAGCGCGAGGATCGCGCTGGCACCGGTTGCGAACTGTCCCCACTTGATCGACCTCATGGCCGGTGGCGGCAGGCTCATTGTTGTTGTCTGCGTGGTGAACAGTGCCATGAGGTTCACTCTGCGGGCATGCTGGCGGCGTCGTTGACCTTGACGGTCTTGACGGCAAGCGGGCCAAGGCTCCACTTCTTCATGATCGTCTCGTAAGCACCACTGTCGACCATCTGCTGCAGGGCGGCGACGACGGCATCGCGAAGTTCCGGATTGTCCTTTGCCGTCAGCATGCCGAGATAGCCRACGGCCAGACGAATGTCGGGAAGTGCCTGTAGACCCTTGCCGTTGCCCGTCTGATGCTCGGTCGTGTAGACGCTGGTCGCATAGCCGTTGACGGTAGCATCGGCGCGGCCGGTGCGCACCGCCTGCAGCACGTCGGGCATCTTCGGGATTGCCATGATGTCGATCGGCGTCTTGCACTTCGTCGAGGCGRCCTCGACCATCTTGCCCTGGAAGGTGCCGACCGGAACCGCGACCTTCTTGCCGCAGAGATCGTCCATGCTCTTGATGCCGAGCGGGTTGTCCTTGATCGTCATGATCGTGGTGGCGTCGTACATGTAGTCGATGACATCGACCTGCTTTTCCAGTTCGACGTCGTCGTTGATGCCGGAGATCGTCATGTCGAAGCGCTTGGACAGGATGGCGGGAACGATGGCAGCGCCTGCGCCGACATCCGTCATCTGGACGTCGACGCCCAGGATGACACCGAGAGCCGCAGCGAGATCGGCATCGATGCCGACAAGCTTGCCGTCATCGTCGTGAAAGCTGATGGGCGGCGTCAGATCCGTCGCAACCTTCAGAACGCCTGACGCCTTGATCGAAGCGGGAAGGCCATCCGCCAGCCTCTTCGTCAACACCACGCCGGGGAGCTTGGCAACGTCAGCCGCTTCCATCTTCTCGGCCACGCTCTCCGCCGCATGGGCCGACAGCGTCATGAGGGTAACGAGCGCGGTGGCGATGCCGATCTTCAGAATTGTCTGCGCGTTCTTCATGGGATCCCCTTTTTCGATTTTTCCATGCGTAGAATTATCTGGGATCATCCAAGCAATCACCGTGCCAGTTTTAAATTTTCGACATTAAGATATTGAATCTAAACAATAATTGTCAATCAAACAGTTATCCGAATAAAGTTTCGAATATTAATTCGAACAACTATTCGAATTTGATGTGATTAAAAAATCATCCTTACGTCGATTTTCTGAGCGAAGTTTGCTTGAAGTCTCGCCGTTCTCTTCATCCTCATTCCCTGCGTGATGGGCGAAACGCCTGCGAAATTGCTCGTGGCGCGCCCGACGCGTCGTGTCGGCAGTCGAAAGATGAGCAGGATTCTGCACGACATCGAACCTATATGACGAAACTTTAGACAAAATATTTTCCGAAATTGATGAAAGAAACTTGTAATTAGAAAGTTTCGAAACTTTATAAAACACAAAAATCGTTCTATAATCAGATAGTTGAGTTTATCTTGCTCGTTATGTTTCGAATCTGGCACGGCCCTTGCAGTTCCCTTTGCATGAAGATGCTCCGGTGGCGGAGCGCTCGTCACAACCACGCAAGGTCAGGGAAGCCACATGCTAGACATCGCAAAGACGGCCTATCGCAAGCGGCTCAGTGTCCGGGGCGTCACCCATAGTTACGGTGGGCAGAATGCCGTCAGTGACATTTCCTTTGATATCGAAGCCGGCGAGATCGTCGCGCTTCTGGGGCCAAGCGGCTGCGGCAAGTCGACGGTGCTGAGGGCCATCGCCGGCCTCATCCAGCCGAAGGCGGGCAGGATCGTGCTCGGCGACGACGACCTTGCCAATGTCTCGGCCCGCGCGCGAGGGATCGGCATGGTCTTTCAGAACTATGCGCTCTTCCCGCATCTGACTGTCGCGGAAAACATCGCCTATCCACTGGCCTGCCAGAAGGTGCCGCGCGCGGAGCGAAACGCACGCGTCGCCGAGATGCTTGCGCTTGTCCGGCTCGATGGCTATGGCAACCGCCTGCCGCGCGAACTCTCCGGTGGCCAGCAGCAACGTGTCGCCGTCGCCCGCGCGATCGCGGGCCGCCCGTCGCTCCTGCTTCTTGACGAACCCTTCGGTGCTCTTGATCGGGCGCTGCGCTTCGACCTGCAGGTCGAGCTCCTTCATCTCCAGAAGACGCTCGGCATCACCACGCTGATCGTTACCCATGACCAGGAAGAGGCCCAGAGCCTTGCCAGCCGCCTGGTGCTGATGAACAGGGGCAATGTCGAGCAGATCGATACGCCGATGGCCGTCTACGACCGGCCGAAGACTTTGTTCGTCAATACCTTCATCGGTCAGGCCAATCTCCTGCACGGGACCGTTGCCGAGCTCGGCGAAGACAGCACCGTGATTGCCCTGAAGAACGGCGAAAGCCTCGTTCTGCCGCGCCGTCTGAGCTTTACCACGCGCTCCGATGTCACGATCACCTTCCGGCCCGAAGAGGTTCGCCTGATGATGCAGCCAGGCGTGAACGCGCTTGCCGCGCGCATCACCGTTTCCGTGCCGCTCGGGCCTTCCCTGATCCACGACCTCGTCCTCGACGACGGCACGGGCCTGCGGGCCTCCGAGGTTCGCGGTCCAGGCGCCGCCATTCCTGATATCGGCACCCAGCTTTTCGCAGAGATCGACACCCGCAGGTGTCACGTATTTCCGGCTGAACCGGAAAGCATCCGGTGAATGAACAAAGACAACCAACAGAGGTGACAGCATGAACGACTTCAAAATGACCCGCCGCCATTTCGGCCTTCTCGCCGCCAGCGTCGCTGCAGCTTCGGCAATGCCTTTCGCTGCCCGTGCGGCGGCAGGCGAAACCGCGGTCGCCGCGACCTTTCCGGGCAACTGGGAAGACGGTTACCGCTCCGTTCTGACCCCGCTCGTCAAGGAAGCCGGTTACGGCCTGACGATCGCCCCCTCCATGGCGCAGGACCAGCTCGCCAAGGTGATGGCAAGCCCCGGCAACCCGCCCTACGACACGCTGTTGATGTCGCCCGGCCAGATGGCGGTCGCCATCGAAAACGATATCATCCAGAAGATCGACCCGAGCCGTCTCAAGAACTGGGACATGCTCGATCCGGCCTTCCAGGGCGAATACGGCCCGACCGTGACAATCGAAGTCAACGGCATCGCCTACAATCCCGACCTCGTGCCGCGTCCGAAAGGCTATCGCGACCTGTTCGAAAATCCTGCCTATAGCGGTCTGGTCTCCTGGACCGGTTTCGGCTCCAACACCGCCGTCATGGCCTATACGGAAATGGCGAAGATCTTCGGCTCTGGCCCGAACGACATGGATGCGGTCTTCAAGCTGTTCAAGGACCATCCGGAACACCTGAAGGGCGTCGTCGACAGTACCAACCACCAGATGACGCTGTTCCAGCAAGGTGAAATTGCCGTCTTCATGTGCTCGACCGGCAACGTCGCTCGTCTCAAGTCGATGGGTCTCAAGGCGGAATATGTCGCCCCGGAAACCGGCGCGCCGGCAGCCCCGGTCAACATCCACCTGACCAAGGGCGCAAAGAACCTCGATGCGGCCTATGCCTATATGGACGCCGCCATCTCCAAGGCTGCGCAGGACAAGCTGAAGCTGCCGCCGACCGAGATGTTCCCGACTAACAAGGACGTCGCGCTGACGCCTGAGATCGAAGCTTATGTGACACGCGARCAGCTCGGCAACATGGTCTATCCGGACTGGGTCGCCATCAACAAGAACCGCGCCGACTGGATCCGCCAGTTCGACGCTCTCGTCGCAGGCTGAGGAGAGCACGATGAAGGCGGGCGGTTTTCCATACGTTGTACCGATGCTGTTGCTGTCGGTGGCGTTCTTTGCGACGCCGCTCGCCGTTCTCGTCGGCTTCAGCTTCACCGGCCCAGACGGGGCCACGCTGGCCAACTATGGCCGGTTCTTCGGGGACGCGTTCAATTTCCGCGTCCTCGTCAATACCGCCCGGCTGGGCCTGGAGACGGTTCTTGCCACGACGCTGCTCGGCGTGCCAATCGCGCTTCTTTACTGGCATAGCGGCAAGACGGCGCGCCAAATCATCATCTTCCTGACGCTTATTCCCATGTTGACCAGCAATGTGGTGCGCACCTTCGCCTGGATTGTCATCCTCGGCCGGCAGGGACCGATCAGCGAGGCGCTGCTCGGGCTCGGGCTGATCGGTCGGCCGATGACGCTGATGTTCACCGAACTCGGCCTCGTCATGGCCATGTGCCAGATCGACCTGCCGCTGATCATCCTGCCGCTGGTCGCCATCCTGTCGCGCACGCCGGTGCAATATACCGAAGCCGCACAGGTTTCCGGTGCCGGTCCATGGCGCATCTTCGTCACCGTACTCATCCCGCTCATGCTGCCGGGTCTGCTGGCCGGCTGGATTCTCGTCTTCGCCAGCACCAGCAGTTCCTTCGTTACGCAGGCCGTCATCGGCGGCGCGCGCAACGTCTATGTTCCGCAGCTCATCTATCGTGAGGTCGGTACCTTGTTCGACTGGCCGCTGGCATCAGCGATTGCCGTCGTCCTGCTGCTCTCGACCGGTTGCCTGCTCGTCGCAATGACCATGATTTCCCGCCACAGGAGGTTTGTCGGCCATGGCTAACAGACGCGAAAATCCCATCCCCGGTCTGCTATACAAAGTTTTCGTTTTCGGTTTCGGCACCTTCGCCGCGATCTATCTCGTCGCGCCGATCGTCATTGCTCTGACGATGTCCTTCACCTCGGGCCAGACCTTGAAATACCCGCCTGAGGGCTTTTCCCTTCGCTGGTACGAGGCGTTGCTCGATCCCGTCCGTTCGGCGACCGAACATGCCGCGGCCTTCAACTCGCTGAAGATCGCCGGACTTGCGGTTCTGGGCTCGCTGCTCTTTGCCGTGCCCGCCACCATCGGCATGAGCCGGATGCGCAAGGGCATCGTTGGCGCTATCGAACCCTTGCTCCTGTCGCCGCTCGTCCTGCCCAGCCTCGTCTATGGTCTGGCAGCTCTGATCGTCGCCAATTTCATCGGCTTCCAGCCGTCGCTCTGGCTGACCGTCGCCGGCCATATCGTCGTCTTCGGGCCGCTGATGTACCGCGCCGCCTCCGTCGTCGCGCAGGGTCTCAATCCGTCGCTCGTCGAGGCATCGACCGTGATGGGTGCATCCTGGTTCACCACGCTTCGCCGGGTGACGCTGCCGCTCTTGATGCCGGGCATTCTTGCCGGCGCGTTTCTCGTCTTCATCCAGTCGCTGGACAATGTCTCAGTTTCGCTCTTCCTCGCGGATGCCGAGACCACCGTCCTGCCGCTTCGCATGTTCGCGCTGATCGAGGAATCGCTCGATGTCCGCGTCGCCGCCATGTCCGGCATCCTCATCGGCCTCACCCTAATCGTCATACTCGTCGCAAGGCGCGTTCTCGTGCTGCGGCAGTCTTGACCAAACTCAAGAATACTCTGGAAGGAAATACCCATGACCATTCGCGCAACCAAGTCAGGCTCCTACCGCGTCGGTTCGCTGCTTGCTGATTTCCAGCCGGATTTCGATTTCGACGCGCCCCTGCCGCTGCCCGTCGAGGAATTCGAGGATCGCCTGCGCCGCATCCGTCGGCAGGCCGTGGAAGCCGGGCATGATGCGCTGATCGTCCACACCGGCGGTGTCGGCTGGTTCCACACGTCGAACCACTATCTGCGCTATATCTGCGACTGGATGCGCGAGGGCGTGCTGATCATCCCGACTGATGCGGACAAGCCTCTGACGCTGCTCTCCTTCTTCACCCAGTCCGTTCTTCTGCCACCAGGCGGCGAGCCCGTTCTGGTCGAGGACATCTGGCAGATCGGCCCGATCGGCCGCGAATATGCCGACCGTCCGGGCGACAGCGTGGTCAAGACGGCCGAGAAATGTGCCGAACTCTTGGCCGGCATGGGGTTCACGAAGGCCCAGATCGGCCGCATCGGCGACCGCACCTCGCTGACCTTCTGGGCAGCGCTCGACGAGCTCATGCCGAAGACCAAGTTCATCGCCGATAACGCCATCCTCGACCGGATGCAGAAGGTCCGCTCGCCGCGCGAGATCGGAATGTTCCGCGCCGCCGCCCAGCTCATCAGCATCGCGACGCAGGCGGCCTATCATGTCGCAAGGCCCGGCGTCACCGACCATGAAATCTACGCCGCCTTCACCCAGGCCCAACTCAGCTATGGCGGCGAGACCGGCGATGGCTACCAGATTGGCATCAACGAATTCGGCACCCATTGCGGCAAGCCCTACGGCCATGTCGTGCGGCCGGGCGACCTGATCAACCTCTATGTCTCTAACGTCACCTATCGCGGCTACACCGCCCAGACCGCCCGCATGATCGCGGTCGGCGGGATCACCAAACGGCAGGAAGAGGTGCTTGAAGCCTGCACCGAGGGCGTCAAGCGCGCTGAAAAGCTGATCCGCCCCGGTGCCCTGATGCGCGACGTCAACAACGCGGCCTTCGAGCCGATGATCGAACGCGGCATGCTGGCCTCGCCCGAAGCGCGCACCATGCCCTACAACTGGGCGCCGATGGACGATGGCAGCGCCCGCCTCATCCCGCGCCAGTATGTGAAGAACATCGACTGGGAGGCGCAGGGCCGCAAACTCATGCACGTCTACCCGGCGACGCACGGACCACATAATCCCAACCTTGGCCACTCGGTCGGCATGGCCGGAGGGCAGAACAGCTTCAACATCTCCTCCCACAATTACGACCGGATGGAAGAAGGGATGGTCTTCGTTCTCCACACGCAATGGCTGGAGCCGCTTTCGGCCGGCTGCAATGTCGGCGACATGTATGTCGTCACCAAGGATGGCTTCGAAAACCTCTCCCGCCATACTCCGCTTGAAACCCACCGCATCGCTGCCGAGGCCTGACATGTCCGATCATACCCATTTCGACTTCGCCAAGCTCAGCGAGCGCGAGCGCTACAAGATTCTGATYGGCACCGTGATTCCGCGCCCGATCGCGCTGGTGACGACGGTCAGCAAGGATGGCCAGCCGAACGCCGGCGCATTCAGCTTCTTCAATGTGCTGACCCACGATCCGGCAATCGTCGCCATCGGCGTAGAGAACTATGCTGACATGCGCTTCAAGGACACCGCCCGCAACATCCGCGAGACCGGCGAGTTCACCGTCCACATCTGCGATAATGCACTGGTGGATCAGATGGAGGTCTGCGCCATCAAGTTCGGCCCCGAGGTGAATGAGATGGAGGAGGCGGGTCTTGCAACCGTGCCCGGCCAGATGGTGCGAAGCCCCCGCATCCTCGCGGCCCCGGCCGCACTTGAATGCCGCCGTCACACGACTCTGCAGGTCGGCCCGGCCCGCGAGATCATCCTCGGCGAGGTCGTCGGCGTGTTTGTCCGTAGCGACGCGGTCAACGCATCAAACCTGCATATCGACCAGCAGGCGATGGATGCGGTTGGCCGTATGGGTGGCCATACTTATGCCAGGACGCGCGACCAATTCGATATCAAGACGCTGACGCCGCAGGAATGGGAAAGCCGGAAGACGGGCGAGCAGACGGCGGCCGAATGACCGACGGGCAAGCAAAGGCGCCTTCACCACGTTCTGTAATAGATCCCAGGCAGAGAACTGGGTTCCCAGCCAGCTCTCCGGTACCCATGGATAGCGTTCTCGATCCTGAAAGATCACAGAAAAACTTGCCGCCGGTTGTCGGTAAATAACTGTAACAGCTATGATATTATGAGATTTATTGCTGGCCACAGAGCGACGCACGAAGGTGCAAAAAAACAGCTTGCCTGGGGAACTTAGATTCTCACATGATTTCAATGACTTAGCGGAAAGTTCTTGAAATTCCCTCTATTTTCCCATCGCGAGCGACCGTGGATGCCACCTTTGTGCCCTGGCTTTGGGCATTGGCCTGCCCCCTGAAAAGTGGTCCTCCCTGAAGTAGGCTATTGAGCCGTAGAGAGGACGTTGGAATGCCCCAGAAGAAACACAAGCCCGAAGAGATCGTCGCGAAACTGCGCCAGGTCGATGTTCTGCTGTCGCAAGGAAAATCGTTTGGCGAAGCGGTTCGCACGATCGGTGTGACGCAGTTCACGTATTATCGCTGGCGCAAGGAGTTCGGCGGCCTGAAGGGTGATCAGGTGAAGCGCCTGAAGGAGCTTGAGAAAGAGAACGATCGGTTGCGCAAGGCGGTCTCGGATCTGACGCTCGAGAAGCTGATCCTGAAAGAGGCTGCCTCGGGAAACTACTGAGCCCCGCCCGCCGCCGTCGCTGCGTCGATCATGTCATGGCGAAGTTCTCCGTGTCGGAGCGCTTCGCCTGCAAGGTTCTCGGCCAGCACCGTTCGACCCAGCGCAAGAAGCCCACAGGCCGGCCGGATGAAGAGGCATTGACCGCCGACATCATCCGGCTCGCGTCCCGCTATGGCCGCTACGGCTATCGCAGGATCACGGCRATGCTGCGGTCTGAGGGCTGGACGGTGAATGCCAAGCGTGTCGAGCGCATCTGGCGGCGGGAGGGACTGAAGGTTCCCCTTGTTCGGTGCCGTCGGAATGCGGCGTCGGTCGAAGATCGAGCATGGTGATAGCCGGAGGCTCGGTCGGCCCAGGGGGCTGGGGTGCTGGCACTGCAGCGGGTGGCGCTGTACGTTCGGCTGCAATCGGTGTCGCTTCGGTCTGCGCGGCTTGAGGTGCGTCGGCGCGGCGTTTCTGCCTTGAGCCGCCCGTGAACTCGCTGAGATTTCGGTCGGCCAGCGGATGCCGATCATCTACCTCGAATAGTGCCTCTGCCCGTCCTTCGAAATAGGCCTTCATGGCCTTCTCGTGATTGAGCGGGTGCTGAGCGATTCCGAACTGATCCATCAGCATCCGGATCCCGTCCTGAAAGGCTCTGCTGTTTGTCTCGTCATAGAGTTCGATGTAGTTCGACTTGATCGCCGGGATATGGGAGGCGGGAACTCCGTTCGCCACCAGGTAACGATGCCCGCTGCAGCCTTCCTTCAGTGTCAGATGCTGGCGGATGCCGAACATGGCGAGCAGTTTGTAGGCCCAGCCATTCTCCAGGTCGAGTTCCAGCTCCTCGATGTCAGCAGGTCGGCCATACCGCCTGGCCGCGAGGGCAACGTCTTCGAGATGCAGGAGCATGACGTCGCGCTCGTGTTCGCAGAGTTTCTGGAGCAGCTCCTTGGACATCGGTTCCTTCGATTTCATCTTCAGCTCGGCCATCAGCATGTTGAGCTTCCGACCGATCGCCTGCGCCTTCTTATGGTCGGAACAGTGAAGGCTCAGTGAAAGCGGGCTGCCCGGTCGGCACCGCGTGAACGACATGGGGACGCGTGCTCGCCAGTAGAAGATGTTGCCGCGGCGAATGAGATTTTCGACGTCGTGGCGGACTGCCATGGGTATGTTGCCCTTGCCGGCCACCGGCGAGGCCGCCGCGCATATTTCGCGTGGGCATCACCTGTGGGCTACAGTTCTGGGCATCAGGTCGCCAATGACGCCAAAACGGGATCCGGCACGACTGGAAAATCAAGGAATTAAGGTGATTTAGCGAGAATTGGCTGGGGAACCTGGATTCGAACCAAGATCGACGGAGTCAGAGTCCGCTGTTCTACCATTGAACTATTCCCCAGCAGGCTGGTGGCGAAGCGCCGCCGCTGGTGTGCCGGGCTTATAACCAAAACCGTGCGGATTGCAAATACCCGTTTGCAAAAAATTGAGGGCGCCCGAAAAGCGGAAAAGCACCTGTCGAAAAAGCGATTGGCGAAAGCGTCCCGCGCTGTTATCCTCCGCCCCAACGAAACGATCAGATGCCAGCGGCATGCCTTTTGGGTTTTGCGCGGCGAGATGGAATATTTGAATATGGACCCCGATAGCGGCGGAAAGCCGCCAGAAGGCGGGGCGTCTGCGGCGGAGCGCGGCGGGGCGAAAAAGTCCTCGCGGCGCCGGAAGGCGAAGCGTAACGGCAAAAGCTGGAACGCGGCGTCTGTTCCGCATGGTGGCCAGGTCGAGAAGGTCGGCCCGGCCGGACGTCCGGACGTGAACACTGCGGCCAGCCCCCAGCGCAAGCGCAAGCGCCGACGCAACAGGTCGGGCGCGCCGGTCGAGGCCGCCCAGGTTTTGGCCATGGCGCCGGTCTCGTCGCGGTCGTCACCCTCTCAGGAAAGCCAGTCCGCTCCGGGCGGAAAATCGCGCAACCGGCGGCGGAAAAACCGCGGTGGCCGAGGTCTTCAGGGCCGTCCGTTGACCCAGGCAAAGGCTGCACCCGGCGCCGCTGCGCGCTCGCCGGGCGGGACGCTATCCGGTCCGGTGAAGGAGATGCGGCCGCGCGGCCCCTCGGCCGTTCCGGCGGGCGGTGATCAGCGCGCCGAGAGACCCGCCTTTTTCCGTGATGATCTCTATGCCGCGCTCGACCTCGGCACCAATAACTGCCGCCTGCTGATCGCCCAGCCGACACGTCCTGGCCAGTTCCGTGTGGTCGACGCCTTTTCACGCATCGTGCGGCTGGGGGAGGGGCTCGCTGCCAATCGCCGTCTTTCGCAGGAAGCCATGGACCGTGCCGTGGAGGCTCTGCGCGTCTGCGCCGGCAAGCTTGCTAGCAAGCCGATCCGCCGCATGCGGCTGATCGCGACGGAAGCCTGCCGTTCGGCGGAAAACGGCGAGGAATTCCTGGAAAGGGTCACGGCCGAAACCGGGCTTGCGCTCGAGATCATCAATCGCGAGACGGAGGCGCGGCTCGCCGTTTCCGGCTGCTCGTCGCTGGTCGGCCGCGAGGCGCGTTCGGTCGTGCTTTTCGATATCGGCGGCGGCTCCTCCGAAATCGCGGTGATCCGCATCGGAGAGAACCGTTCCAGCCGGCTCGCCAACCACATCACCCATTGGACCTCGCTGCCTGTCGGCGTCGTGACGCTGTCGGAGCGCCACGGCGGCCGCGACGTGACGCCCGAGGTCTTCGCCGCCATGGTGAACGAGGTCGAGCGCATGCTTGCCGATTTCGAATGCCCGCCGCTTGGCGGGGATCGTCGCCAGGGCGCAGAGGATTTTCACCTGATCGGCACGTCCGGCACCGTCACCACGCTTGCCGGCGTGCATCTGGACTTGCCGCGCTACGATCGCCGCAAGGTGGACGGACTCTGGCTTTCCGATCAGGAGGTGAGCGCCATGCAGGCGAGGCTCTTGTCCTGGGATTTCGCCGGCCGCGCGGCCAATCCCTGTATCGGTCCGGATCGCGCGGACCTGGTGCTGGCCGGCTGCGCCATCCTGGAGGCGATACGCCGGCGCTGGCCGAGCACGCGCATGCGGGTGGCCGATCGCGGCCTGCGCGAAGGACTGCTGACGGAAATGATGGCCGATGATGGCGTCTGGCGCAGGGCGCGGCCGCGCCGCGCCTCGAACGAGGAGGCGCAGGCAAGGGGATGACGAAACCGCCGGTCGGCCGCAAACTCGGCCAGAAAGTCAAGAAGGGGAAGCTGAAAGCCTCCTCCCGCCGCTGGATCGAGCGGCATATCAACGATCCCTATGTGCAGCGGGCGAAGCTCGAGGGCTATCGCGCCCGCGCGGCCTTCAAGCTGCTGGAGATCGACGAGAAGCATCAGATCCTCAAGGGCGCCCGTCGCATCATCGACCTCGGGGCGGCGCCGGGAAGCTGGTCGCAGATCGCTGCGAAGGTCACGGGCTCGACGGAGGAGGACATCCGCGTCGCAGCCATCGATTTCCTCGAAATGGCGCCCATTCCGGGGGTCAATATCCTCCAGCTCGACTTTCTCGATCCGGCCGCTCCCCGCCAGTTGATGGAAGCGATCGGCGGCGCACCGGACCTCGTCATTTCCGATATGGCGGCGCCCACGACCGGCCACCAGAAGACCGATCACCTGCGCACCATGCATCTCTGCGAGGTTGCCGCGCACTTCGCCGTCGAGGTATTGAGCGAAGGCGGCCATTTCCTGGCGAAAACCTTCCAGGGCGGCACGGAACGCGAGCTCCTGAACATGCTGAAGCAGAATTTCAAGCAGGTCATCCACGTCAAGCCGGGCGCTTCGCGTGCCGAGTCGGTGGAGATGTTCCTGCTCGCCAAACACTTCAAGGGCCGCAAGCCGCAGGCCTCCGAAGTGGAAGAAACACTCTAGGTTTAGCTACTCACCTGCCTCCGGCGTCATTTCGGTCTGCCTGCGCCCGTGGCCGGAGACGGCCGCGCCCGCATTGCGGTCGAGGCTGAGAAGTGGACCGATCGCCAGCAGCGAGAAGCCGGCCACGATGAAGAAGGCCAGGTGGAAATCGGCAAGCTRCAGGTGCGAGCCCGAAAGCACCGAGGCCGCTTCGAGGATGAAGGCCGCGAAGGCGACGCCGAGCGCAAGGCTCACCTGCTGCAGGACTGATGCGATGGAGGTCGCCTGGCTTGCCTGCGCATCTTCGATCTCCGAATAGCTCAGCGCGTTACCGCCGGTGAAGAAGAAAGAGCGGCAGAGCCCGGAGAACATGAGGAAGACGATGATCAGCACATGCGGAGTCTCGGGCGTGAAGAAGCCGTTGACCRCTGTTGTGGCGGCGCCGGCGACGCAGGCGAAAAGCAGCGTCGTGCGGAAGCCGAGTGCGGCATAGACCCGCCGGGCGATGAACTTCACCGTCAGCGCACCGATCGCGCCGGCGAAGGTGATCATGCCGGACTGGAAGGCGTTGAGGCCGAAACCGAGCTGAAGCATCAGCGGCATCAGGAAGGGAATGGCGCCGGTCGAAATGCGGAAGATCGTGCCGCTCGTGGTCGCTGCACGGAAAGCGTCGTTGCTGAAGATCGACAGGTTGAGGATGGGTGCGGGATGCCGCCGCGCATGGCCCACATAAACTATCCCGCAGAGGATTCCGAAAACCGTGGTCCCTATTCCGACGGCTGGCGGAAGCGCCGGCAGGCTCACCACCGAAAGACCGAAGACGACGCCTGCCGCCGCCATGGAAGTCAGAAAGAAGCCGATCCAGTCGATCCGCGGCGGCCGCACTGCTTCGAGATCGGGCAGATGGATGCCGGAGAGCCATATGCCGAGTAGGCCGATCGGCACATTGATGATGAAGATCCAGTGCCAGGTGAAATAGGTGGTGATGAAGCCGCCGATCGGCGGGCCGGTGAGGGGGCCGATCAGCGCGGGGATGGTGAGCAGCGCCATGGCCGAGACCAGTTCGCTGCGCTTGGTGGTTCTGAGCAGCACTAGGCGCCCGACCGGCGTCATCATCGCCCCGCCCATGCCCTGCAGGAAGCGCGAAAGCACGAATTCGAGAAGCGTGGAGGAGACCGCGCAGAAGATCGAGCCGATCACGAAGACCAGGATCGCCAGCCGGAAGATCTTCTTGGCTCCGAACCTGTCCGCCATCCAGCCGCTGATCGGAATGAAGACGGCAAGCGCGACCATGTAGGAGGTCAGCGCCAGCTTGAGCGTGATCGGGCCGACGCCGAGATCCAGGGCGATGGCCGGCAGGGCCGTGGATATGACGGTGGAGTCCATCTGCTCCATGAAGAGAGCGACGGCGAGAATCAGCGGGACGGTGCGATTCATGTGAGGCTGCCTGTATGCAGAAGTCCGCCGTCTCTACGCCTCGGAGGGCCGTCTGCCAATCGTAGATTTTCACCTTTTCGCGCTTTGGCTCACGTCTGCGTGAGGGCGGATTTCCGCGGGGTTCGGCTTGGTTATCTTGCCTCATCATCGCTGCAAAACGGAGGGAGTTTCGTTATGACTGTGACATCGGGAATAGAACGGCGGGTTTTGCTGGGATCGGTCGGCCTCGGAGTTCTCGCGGCGCCGGCGGTTCTGAGCGGTGTGGCCCGCGCGCAGGAGAGCAGCAAATTGGAAATCGACCGAGTCGTGCCGCCGGACAATCATCGTTTCAAGGTTGGCGATTTCAAAGTGCTGGTGGTCAAGGATGGCTCACGGCCGTCCCCCAATCCCGGAGAGACCTTCGGCACCAACCAGACCCCGGAAGCGGTCGGGGAGCTGCTTGCGCAGAACTTTCTTCCCGCCGACCAGTTCGTGAACAGTTTCTCGCCGACGCTGGTCGATACCGGCAGCGATGTCATCCTGTTCGATACCGGGCTCGGTCCGGGCGCGCGCACCCAGGGCGGCGGCCGGCTGATCGAGGGACTGGCCGCGGGCGGCTATATGCCGGAAGACATCACCATCGTCGTCCTTACCCATATGCATGGCGATCATATCGGCGGGCTGATGGAGGAGGGCAAGCCTGCTTTTCCGAACGCCCGCTATGTGACGGGGCAGGCGGAATACGACTTCTGGACCGATACCGCCCGCGCCGGCACGCCGGCCGAGGGCGGTCATAATGGCGTGCTCGCCAATGTGAAGCCGCTCGCCGAAAAGATGACCTTCATCGGCGAAGGCGGCGAGGTGGTTTCCGGCATCACCGGCATGATGGCCGCCGGTCACACGCCGGGCCACATGGTCTTCAATATCGAGTCCCAGGGGCGCCGGCTGCTTTTGACTGCCGATACGGCGAATCATTTCGTGCTGTCCCTGCAGCGGCCGGATTGGGAAGTCCGTTTCGATATGGACAAGGCCGCTGCCGCCGCGACCCGCAAGAAGATCTTCGACATGGTTGCGACCGACAGGATCGCCTTCCTCGGCTATCACATGCCATTCCCCGCCGTAGGCTTTGTGGAACGGCTCGATCAGGGCTATCGCTTCGTGCCGAAGAGCTATCAGTTCGACCTTTGACAGCTTCCGCGCGACTGATCCGCGAGCTATGCGAACCCGGAGGGGCTCCCCTCCGGGTTTTTCCTATTCCCTTCCTGTCATGAACGTGTTACCAGCCCTCGCCAACTTCCTAGCAACTCTTGCGAGACCGCCCGGGCGGACGATTCGTTCCGGCGCGTGATCCGCATTTCCGATCGAAGGAATTGGCCATGGCACGCATCGTAGTTTCGGCAACCGGCGCAGAAGCGCTCACCTTTGATGATGTGCTGCTCCAGCCCGGGCACTCGGAGATCATGCCGGGGCAGACCAATATTTCCACCCGCATCGCCAAGGACATCGATCTTTCGCTGCCGATTTTGTCTTCGGCCATGGACACCGTCACGGAAAGCCGTCTCGCCATCGCCATGGCCCAGTCGGGCGGCATGGGCGTCATCCACCGCAATCTAACCCCGATCGAACAGGCCGAAGAGGTACGTCAGGTCAAGAAGTTCGAAAGCGGCATGGTCGTTAACCCGGTCACGATCGGGCCCAATGCGACGCTCGCCGAGGCGCTGTCCTTGATGAAGGCCCACGGGATCTCCGGCATACCGGTCGTGGAAGATGGCGGCCGTCCGGGTAGGTTGGTCGGTATTCTCACCAACCGCGACGTCCGATTCGCATCCGAGCCGTCCCAGAAGATCAGCGAGCTGATGACCCGCGAGAACCTGGTTACGGTCAAGGAAAGCGTAGACCAGAGCGAAGCCAAGCGCCTGCTGCATGCCCACCGCATCGAAAAACTGCTGGTGGTCGATAATGAAGGCCGCTGCATCGGCCTCATCACCGTCAAGGACATCGAGAAGTCTCAGCTCAACCCCAATGCTGCAAAGGACGTCCACGGCCGCCTGCGCGTCGCCGCCGCGATTTCCACCGGCCCGGACGGCGTGGAACGCGCCGAGCGTCTGATCGATGCCGGCGTCGACGTGATCGTCGTCGACACGGCTCATGGCCATTCCCAGAAGGTGTTGGATGCCGTTGCCGCGACCAAGCGCATGTCGAACGCAGTCCGCATCATCGCCGGCAATGTCGCGACCGCCGAGGGCACCAAGGCGCTGATCGATGCGGGCGCCGATTGCATCAAGGTCGGTATCGGCCCGGGCTCGATCTGCACGACCCGCGTGGTCGCAGGCGTCGGCGTGCCGCAGCTTGCCGCCGTTATGGCCTCCGTCGAGGAAGCCAACAAGCACGGCATCCCCGTTATCGCCGATGGCGGCATCAAATTTTCGGGCGATCTTGCCAAGGCAATCGCTGCCGGCGCCTCGGCCGTCATGGTCGGTTCGCTGCTCGCCGGCACCGATGAAAGCCCCGGCGAGGTCTATCTGTACCAGGGGCGCTCGTTTAAAGCCTATCGCGGCATGGGTTCGGTCGGCGCCATGGCGCGCGGTTCGGCCGATCGCTATTTCCAGGCGGAAGTGCGCGACACGCTGAAGCTGGTGCCGGAAGGCATCGAAGGCCAGGTGCCCTACAAGGGGCCGGTCTCGGCTGTTCTGCACCAGCTCGCCGGCGGCCTGAAGGCTGCCATGGGTTATGTCGGCGGCAAGGATATCAAGGACTTCCAGGAGAAGGCGACGTTCGTGCGCATTTCGGGCGCCGGGCTTCGCGAAAGCCATCCGCATGGCGTGACGATCACGCGGGAAAGCCCCAATTATCCCGGCGCCGGTTCCTGATTCAGGGCAAAGGGGAGGGGGGCCGTTGACTTATATGAATGCCATGCTCTGGCCGATGATCGCGCATGCCGCGCTGGTCTTTGGCCTCTATTACCTCCTGTCGAAACGGCGGTTCGCCGCCGTTCGTTCCGGCTCCGCAAAGGCCGAGCAGTTCAAGGAAAACCGTGAGGAGCCGCCGGAAAGCCTTCTGGTTCGCAACAATATCGCCAACCAGTTCGAGCTTCCCGTCCTTTTCCACGCCTGCTGCCTGGCGCTCTACGTGACGACGGCAGACAATATCGGCACCGTGGCCCTGGCATGGATATTCGTCGCGAGCCGCTATGCGCATTCCTACGTCCACATCACCTCCAACCGGCTTCGTTATCGCCGACCGATCTGGATCGCAGGCTTCTTCTCGCTGATGGCCATGTGGATCTGGYTCGCCGTGTGGCTGGCGCTGGAATAAGGCTCTCACGCAGAAGTGTTTCCTCGGTCCTTCGATCACCGGAACTTGCGTGGGCCGGCCGTACGCCTTGGGTTTAGTCTTTCCTTCCAGTGAAGGAGGACCATCCCATGGATACGGAAAAGCCGAAAATCACCCAGGCGATGATCAACGCCTATGATGAATATACTCATCTCACGCTCGACCGCCGCGCCTTCATGGAAAAGCTGACGGGGCTTGCCGGCTCCGGTGCGGCGGCAGCCGCCATCGCCCCGCTGCTTG
Organism: Rhizobium sp. LCM 4573; assembly: GCF_001854865.1. GTDB lineage: Bacteria > Pseudomonadota > Alphaproteobacteria > Rhizobiales > Rhizobiaceae > Neorhizobium. The sequence continues at coordinate 74,461 of NZ_MDDW01000029.1, forward strand.
CCGCCAATGGCGCAAAGGCCGAAATCGTTTCCGCCGGCGACAACCGGCTGACGGCGGAGGATGTCACCTATCCTGGCGCCAACGGCACGGAGATGAAAGGCTATCTGGTTCGCCCGAAAAATGCCTCCGGYCCGCTTGGAGGCGTCATCGTTATCCACGAAAATCGTGGTCTCAACGCACATATCCGCGATGTCGCCCGCCGCATGGCGCTTGAGGGCTTCGTTGCCCTTGCCCCGGATTTCCTTTCGCCTGAAGGCGGAACTCCGTCGGACGAGGATCAGGCCCGCCAGATGTTCTCGTCTCTCGATATGGATGCGACCGCGGCGAACGGCGAAGCGAGCCGCGCCTATCTCGCGGGCCTCGACGGCGTGAACGGCAAGGTCGGCGCGGTCGGTTTCTGCTGGGGCGGCGGCATGGTGAACCGTATGGCTACGGCTTCTCCTGAGCTCAATGCCGGCGTCGCCTATTACGGCCAGCAGCCGCCGATCGCCGAAGTCCCTGCGATCCGGGCGCCGTTGATGCTGCACTATGCCGGGCTCGACGAGCGCATCAACGCCGGCATCGACGCCTACCGGAAGGCGCTGGAGGAGAACGGCAAGACCTTCGAGATATTCGTCTACGAAGGTGTCAACCATGCTTTCAACAACGACACCTCAGCTGCCCGCTACGACAAGACAGCCGCCGATCTTGCCTGGAGCCGGACGGTCGAGTTCTTCAAGAAGAACCTGGCCTAGCGAAGGCTTCGTATTGCAGCGGCCATGTCTCGACATGGCCGCTCGTCCTGCTACCAGCTCAGCGCCTGACCGCCGCGGGCCCGCATTGCGGGCCGCTGATAGGCCTTCATGTCGCCCTCGAGCGTGTCGGAGACTGCGGTCGGCGAGATGTTGTCGAGGCAGGCGGCGATGTGGTCCGTGATGGCGTTCATCAGCGACGGCGAAAGGCCGGGCCGCTTCATGAGGCCGATCTGCACCGGCGGCAGCGGTGGAAAACCATCCGCCGAAGACAGCACCTTCATGCCCGTCCGCAAGGCCGATTCCGGCAGTACCGATACCGCCATGCCCGCAAGCACCGCCGCGGCGACGACGGTTGACGACCAGCTCGTGAACAGCACCTGGTATTCGCGTCCGTCGGCATCGAGCGCCGAACAGGCGAGCTGCCGCCACAGGCAATCCCGCCGGCCGACCGCGAGCGGCACCGGCGCGTCTTCCCGGAGCGGATGGTTGGCCGAGGCGACCCAGCAGAGCGGCTCGGTGCGCACCACGTCGGATATACGCTGGCGGGGATTGTGGGTAACGAGCGCGATATCGAGTTCGCCGCGCGCCATCTTCTCCGCGAGGCTCACCGAGGGTTCGCAGACGATGTAGAGCTCGACATTCGGGTGCGTCTTCGCGAAACGGYCGATGATCTCCGGCATGTAGCGGTCGGCGTAATCGTCCGGCGTGCCGATCCTGAGCGTTCCTTCCAGACGGTTGTCGTCGAAGGCGGCGATCGCCTCGTTGTTCAGCCGGATGATGCGGCGGGCATAGTTCAGGAGCTTCTCACCCTCCGCGGTCAGCCGGTTGCCGCGGCCGTCCTTTGCAAAGAGCTGCTTACCGATGCGTTCCTCGAGCCGCCGCATCTGCATGGAAACGGCCGATTGCGTCTTGAACACCCGGTCAGCCGCCTTGGTGAAGCTGCCGGTATCCACGATCGCGATGAAGGTGTGGAGCTGGTCGATATCGAGAGGAGCGGACATGATGACCATCCATCAGTGAGTTTGATGCTAATCATTAGAAACATTCGTTGGACTGATCAATAGAATTTCCGCATACAGGTATCGTAATTCTCCACCTACCGGCGCTCCGTTGCGAGACGCCCTTCAGGCAACCTTTTCGCATGTTCTGGCGAGAGGGCGGCCCTACTCGTGCCTAATGAAAGGGACAGACCGATGAGCACGACCGAATGCGGAATCGAACTCGACCTCGCTCATGAACGGCGTGGCGCAGAGAGCCGCCTTGCCGTCGTGCTGAAGCGAACGAAATCCCTCTGGCGCATCTTTCGTAACCGCGTGGCGACCAACCGTATCTACGAGCTCGACGACAATCAGCTCGATGATATCGGCCTGTCACGCCACGATGTCGCCGAGGCGCTGAGAGACACGAGGCTTTTGGACGATCCGCTCCTCCTGCTGACGCGCTCCGCCAGACAGCGCGCCCGCACCCGGTTCCAGCGACCTCCCCGCCGCTGAACCGGACCTTTTCCCCGCAGGGTGATTGCCAATAGCCCTGCCCCTTGCCCGGCCGGTCGATCCGCGCCGGGCTTTTTTTTCATGTTTCGGGCGGCTTGTCCGGGGAGGCGGATGCGCTTCGCAGGTATCCGTCGAAGATCGCCTCCATGTTCTTCTGATAGCTCTTCTGCACCTCCAGCCCGCTGTCGAACATGCTGTTCAGCGTGTCCCGGTAGAAGTCCTCCGCTGCCGGCTTTTCCTTCGGCTTAACGCTTGCTGATGATTGCGGGGAGGTGCCGGCCCACAGTTCCTGGAACGCCTTGGCGAACGGGTTGTCGGCGAAGGGATTGCCACTGGCCGCCTCCGCCCGTTGCTTCTGCTCGATACCCCAGAATTTGTGAGCGGCCTGGATGAACGGGTTATCGAGAGGATCGGCGGCCTGCGGCTTGGCCTTCGGCTGCAACCCCATGCCCTCCAGCCAGGGTTTCATCATCTGCCCCATCGGGCTTGCCGCGAATGCATTGTCGCTTCCCGGCATCTGGCCGCTCATCTGCTTGAAGAGCCCGCCCATGATCGTGTCGGCCATGGCGGGCATCATCTTCTTGAGAATATCCTGGCCGATACCGCTGAGCTGTTCGGCCTGTGCCGCGATCGCCCGCGAGACCTCCTTCGAGCCGAAGAGCTTTTCGAGCGCCGCATTGCCGTCGGCGATCCCCTCGGGAGTGAAGGCCATGCTCATGTCCTCGAAATATTTTGCGTAGGAGCCGGAAAGCATGTCGCGTGTCAGCGCGGCGAAATCATAGGGATTGGCGCTGCGGTTCTTCAATCCGAAGGAGAAGGCCGGTATCAGCGCCGCGAGCACCTGCACCGCCTGTTCCTGGGCCAGGTTGAACTGCTTGGCCATGGCTTGAATGGCCGCGCCGTCCTGCGCCCGAAGCATCATGTCGAACAGTGGCAGCATGGCGCACCCTTCCGGCTCCTTGTCGTGAGGAGACTATAGCCGGAAAAGTGCGGGCGGAAACCGTTTTTGAGACGTGCCGAGGCGGCTCAGTACTGGTATTCTTCGAAGACCGGCTCGACCGAGCCGTTCCAGCGGCCGTTGTAGAGCGCCAGCATGTCTTCGGCGAGCGTCGTCTTCTTGGCCAGAATCTCGTCGAGCGGGTTGAGGAAGACGCTTTCGTCCACACCCTCGCCGTTCACGTAATTGCGGCTCCTGAGGCCCGCCTTCGAAATGCCGACCACCTCGCGGGCGATATCGATGAGAGACGCGCCCTTGATCTCTGCCCTGAGACCCTCTGCCGGCACGGCGTCGCGAAGCGCGTTCACATCGTCGAACGACCAGTCCGCGGTGAATTTTTCGGCCGCGTCGAGCGCGCCGTCATCGTAGAGAAGACCGACCCAGAAGGCCGGAAGCGCGCAGATGCGCCGCCAGGGTCCGCCATCGGCCCCGCGCATTTCGAGGAAACGCTTCAGCCGAACATCCGGAAAGAGCGTAGAGAGATGGTTCGTCCAGTCGCCCATCGTGGGCTCCCAGGCCGAGATTTCGCCCTTCAGCGCGCCCGCCATGAACTGGCGGAAGGTGATATGAGTGCAATCGTGGTACTTGCCGTCGCGCACCACGAAATACATCGGCACGTCGAGCGCCCATTCCACGTAATCGGCAAAGCCGAAATCCGCGTCGAATACGAAGGGCAGCAGGCCTGAACGCCGGTTATCCGTGTCGCGCCAGATCTCGCCGCGCCAGGAGACGAGACCATTCGGCTTGCCCTCGGTGAATGGAGAGGAGGCGAAGAGCGCGGTGCCGAGCGGCTGCAGCTTCATCGAAACGCGCATCTTGCGCGCCATGTCGGCCTCGGAGGAGAAGTCGAGATTCACCTGGATCGTGCAGGTGCGGTACATCATGTCAAGGCCGTGCGAGCCGACTTTCGGCATGTAGCGCGTCATGATCTCGTAGCGGGATTTCGGCATGCGCGGCGTTTCGGCGAGCGACCATTTCGGGCTGCCGCCGATGCCGAGGAAACGGATGCCCATCGGTTCGGCGATCTCGCGCAGGACCGCGAGGTGCTGGTTGGACTCGTGACAGGTCTGGTGGATGTTTTCAAGCGGCGCGCCGGAAAGCTCGAACTGGCCGCCGGGCTCGATCGAGATCGCGCCCATGCCCGAATGCTCGGCAAGGCCGATGATGTTCTCGCCGTCCATGATCGGCTCCCAGCCGAGTTTGGCTTCCATGCCCCTGAGCAGGGCCGAGATGCTGGCCTCTCCGAAATAGGGAACGGAGCTGTTGTCCTGGCGGAAGAAGGCGAACTTCTCGTGCTCGGTGCCGATGCGGAATTGCTCCTTCGGCCGCGGGCCTTTTTCCAGGTAGGCGGTAAGCTCGGACACCGAGGAAAGTGGCGTCTGGTCTGTGGTGTCGCGGGCCATGGGAACTACCTTGTTCGACTGCCTGTCTTGCGGGGACGGGTCCGGCTGCTTGGACCGGATTGACGTGCCGCACAAGTGAATTTTCTTCAAGATGCTTTCAGAATTTCAGGAGCGCCCTGTCAAGTGTATCGAAGGGTTTTAGCGCCAGTCTCCGATCGCCGCCTGGATCACGGCGAGCGCCGCCACCGCGGCCGTGTCGGCGCGCAGGATGCGGGGCCCGAGCGGGATGGCAGTGACGAAGGGAAGTTCGCGCAAAAGCTTGCGCTCCTCCTCTGAAAAGCCGCCCTCCGGCCCCACCAGCAGCGCCAGATGGCGCTCCTCGATCGCCGAGAGGATCGGCAGCGGATTCTGGCCTTCGTCTCCTTCGTCGCAGAAGATGATGCGGCGTTCGGCCGGCCAGCATTCGAGCAGCTCCTTGAGCCTAGCTGGAGCCATGACCTCCGGGATCGACAATATGCCGCACTGCTCGGCAGCCTCGATCGCGTTCGCCTGAAGCCGGTCGAGGCTGGTGATCTTCCCCTGCACGTGCTGCGTCATCACCGGCTGCAGCAGGCCGGCGCCCATTTCCACCGCCTTCTGCACGAGATAGTCGAGCCGGCCGGTCTTCAGGGGCGCGAAGAGATAGTGGAGATCGGGCGCCGGCGGCTGCGCGCGAACCTGTTCGGCAATCTCCAGCGTCAGCTTCTTGCGGCTGGGAAAGGCGAGCCGCGCCTTCCATTCGCCGTCCCGCCCGTTGAAGACCAGGACCTCGGCACCTTCCCCCATGCGCAGTACATTGGCGAGATAATTGAACTGCTCGGACGAGGCCTCGTGCTTCGCACCTGCCGAAAGACCAGAATCGACGAACAGCCTTTGCATACGGAAATTGGCGCGCATCTGGATTTCCCGAGTTTCAGAGGAACAGGCCAAACATGAGCATGGCGATCCCGGCTCCAAGAGCGGTGGAGGCGGRCAGGGTGATGATCCAGGCGCCCATGATGCTCAGGAAATGCGACCGCCGCACGAGATAGCGCCTTCGCACTTCGTCCTCGTTCCGCTCCATGGGCGGGGCCACATCGTACCTGGCGGCGCGCGCCCGGATATATTCGAGCCGGCGGCGGGAGTTGCGGGTATACCATTCACGGAAGAAGCCCACGCCGAACACCGCGCCGACGGCAATGTGGGTGGAAGAGACCGGCAGACCGACCCAGGAAGCGACGAGGACCGTCAGCGCCGTCGAAAGCGAGACGCAATAGGCGCGCATCGGATTGAGCCGGGTGATCTCCGCGCCGACCAGCTTCACAAGTCTCGGGCCGAACAGCAGCAGGCCGAGCGAGATGCCGAGGCCGCCGATCACCAATTCCCATGTCGGGATGCTGACGGCCCCGGAAATGCCCTGCTGCGCGGTGGAAACGATCGCGGCAAGCGGGCCGATGGCGTTTGATACGTCGTTCGCGCCGTGCGCGAAGGAAAGCAGGGCGGCGGAAAACACCAGCGGGATGCGGAAGAGTTTTCTCAGCGATTGATTGCGGTTTTCCAGCCCCTCCGCCTGGCGGCGGATCACCGGTGTCAGTCCCGCCCAGGCAGCAAGCCCGCAGACGACGGCGATCCCCGTCGCGACGGGCGCGGAAACCCCGGACGTTTCTCCGAAGCCGAGAATAGCGAGATAGCCCGCGAAGGCGCCTGTCATGATGCCGAGCAGCACCGGCACCCATTTCGTGGCGGCCGCGATCTTGTCTTCGCGGTAGATGATGGTTTCCTTGACGAAATAGAGGCAGCCGGCGGCGATGACGGCGCCCAGCAGCGGGGAAAAGACCCAGCTTGCCGTGATGCCGAGGACGGTGCTCCAGTTCACCGCTGAAAGGCCGGCCGCCGCAATGCCGGCCCCCATCACGCCGCCCACGATCGAATGGGTGGTGGAGATCGGCGCGCCGAACCAGGTCGCGACATTGATGAGCAAGGCGGAAGAAAGCAGCGCCGCCATCATCGCCCAGATCAGCATGTCGGGGCTGGTGATCATGCCTCCATGCATCACGCCATTGGCGATGGTGTCGGCCACCCCCCGGCCGGCGATCACCGCGCCCGCCACCTCGAAGACCGCGGCAAGGCCGAGGCCGAAGGCCATGGACATGGCGCGTGCGCCGACCGCAGCGCCGATATTGTTGGTTACGTCGTTGGCGCCGATGTTCATGGCCATGTAGGCGGCAAGGGCGGACGCGGCGATCACCAGCACGACGTCCGGCTTGCCGGTCACCGAATAGGCTGCGATTATCGCGGCGAGGATCAGGAAGAGAAGTGCCGTGCCGGGCGCCGCAAGCCGGCGCGACATCTGCCGTGCGGCCTCCTCGAGGGAGGAAATCTTCTCAAGATCCTTGTCGAGCGTCGGCTTGACCAGACGCGGCCGGGATTGGCCCATTTACTCTTTCAACTCCTAGAAATCAGTTGTGGGCCCGCCCAAGGGGCCTCATAGCCGGTTTGGGTAATCTCATCCGGGCTCGAAGGCAATGACGGCGTGGCGAGGATCAGCCGGCTTTTGCCTCCAGAGGTCCCGGGCCGGGCGTTCGCATCCGCTCCTTGAATTGCAGAAGGAGATCCTTGAGTTCCGGCTCGTTGACCCTCTGGGCCGCCTCCTCGGAAGAGACCCATTCCAGGCGCCGTGCTTCCCGCTCGGGAAAGTTCTTCAGCAGGTCCTCGACTTCGAGCAGATGCACCTGCACCCTGACCGGTATCTTGAAGCCGTTCGAGAGCGTTTTCCGGTAGTGATAGAAGCCGAAGGGTTCCTTTTCCGCCTTGCCCTTCACGCCGGCCTCTTCATAGGCTTCGCGCTCCGCAACCTGGTGGGCCTTCTTGCCTGGCATCGGCCAACCCTTGGGAATGACCCAGCGGCCTGTATCCCGGCTGGTGGCGAGCAGAATTTCGAGCTGCCCCTGTTTCTTCCTGATCCGATAGCACAGCGCTGCATATTGCTGCCGCGGAGGCCGCTGCAGCATCAGACGAACATTGCCCGCCAGTCGTTTCAGGAAGTCCAATTGAGGGTCACCTCCGGGTTTCTATTGTAGACATGTCGAATATAAGAACGAAATGACGGCAAAACGAGCGCATACAAAGGTAGCCCGAAGAGAATCACCGCAACAAATTCGGCTTGCTGAAAACAATTGTGAGGCAGCTTCGTTTCACGTCAACTGATTTTGCACAGGTGTGCAAAATCAACTCAGCTTGTCCGCTGCTGAAGCCTCAAACGGGCGATCCGGTCCCACTCGCCGGCGCGCTCCGCTTCTGCGGTCATCCTGGCAATGAAGTCGATATGCTCCTCGGCCGCTCGCCGGGCTGCCGCCGGATTGCGGTCCAGGATCGCCGCGCCGATTGCGGCGTGTTGCGCCATGACCGCACCATGCGCATCTGCAATCTTGAATATCACCTTGCGATTGTAGAATATATCATCACTCAACAGACGATAGCAAGATCTGAGTGTGTGCATCAGGATGATATTGTGGGCGGCGTCGCCGATCGCATTGTGAAATTCGACATCGGAGGTAAGCTCGTCCTCGAAGCGGCCGTCGGTATGTGCTTGCCGCATCTCGTCCAGGATGTGCCGGATAAGCTGCCTGTCCGTATCGGTGGCCCGCTCGGCGGCGAGCTCCGCCGTCATGGCTTCGAGCTGCCGGCGGTATTCGAGATAGTCGCGGGTCGCCTGGGCGTGCCGCCGGATGAGATCGACAAGCGGGCGTGAAAAGACCTCGCCTATGATATCCGCCACATAGGTGCCGCCGCGATGCTGGCTCACGAGAAGTCCGCGTCCTTCGAGCTCCTTCRGGGCTTCCCTGAGGATCGGACGGGAAATGTCGAACTTCTGCGCCAGTTCGCGTTCTCCGGGAAGCCGCTCACCGTCGCGCAGCACGCCGTTGAGGATGAGAAGCTCGATCCGATGAACAACCTCGCCGGCGGTCCTGCCGTGTGAGACGGGGGCGAAGAGTTCGTGGGTCAAGTCCGGCATTTCCTGCAATTCTCCGCCATCGGAAGGTCTCCTTGTATCACTGGTAAAAAAAGTATACCAGTCGTGCAAAGAAGGAGGATCTCGTGTCTGAGGCCATTCAATTCCTGCCGCCGCGTCAGGCGGTGCTGTCGCGCCGGACGGCGATCATTGCCGATCTCGCGGACCTTCTTCCGCCCGACTGTCTTGTGCATGAGCCGCGCGAACTGGTGCCGTTCGAGACGGACGCCTTCGTTGCCTATCGCCGCGTGCCGCTGGCGGTGGCCCTGCCGCGCACGACGGCCGAAGTCGCCGCAGTGATGAAATATTGCCACCGCTATGGCGTTCCGGTGGTGCCGCGCGGAGCGGGCACCTCGCTGTCCGGCGGCGCGATCCCGCAGGAAGATGCGGTCGTGCTCGGCCTTTCCAAGATGTCGCGCATCCTGGAAGTGGATTACGCCAATCGCACCGCCACAGTTCAGGCAGGAGTCACGAACCTCAGCATTTCCGAGACCGTCGGCGCCGATGGTTTCTTCTACGCACCCGACCCCAGCTCTCAGCTTGCCTGCACGATCGGCGGCAATATCGGCATGAACTCCGGCGGCGCGCACTGTCTCAAGTATGGCGTCACCACCAACAATCTGCTCGGCGTGAAGATGGTGCTGGTGGACGGCACGGTGATCGAACTCGGCGGCAAGCATCTGGATGCCGGCGGTTACGACCTGCTCGGCCTCGTCTGCGGCTCGGAAGGYCAGCTCGGCATCGTGACGGAGGCAACGGTGCGGCTGATTGCGAAGCCCGAAGGCGCGCGTCCCGTTCTCTTTGGCTTCGACACGTCGGAAGAGGCGGGCGCCTGCGTGGCGGATGTCATCGGCTCCGGCATCATTCCGGTGGCGATCGAATTCATGGACAAGCCGGCGATCGAGATTTGCGAGGCTTTCGCCCATGCGGGGTATCCGCTCGATGTCGGCGCGTTGCTCATCGTCGAGGTGGAGGGTTCCGAGGCCGAGATGGATGCGATGCTGAAGAACATCGTCGAGATCGCCGGCCGCCATGGGGTGAAGACGGTGCGCGAAAGCCAGTCTGCCATGGAAGCGGCGCTGATCTGGAAAGGCCGCAAGTCCGCCTTCGGCGCCACCGGCCGGATCGCCGATTACATCTGCATGGATGGCACGGTGCCGCTCGGCAAGCTTTCCTACGTGCTGAAGAAGACATCCGAGATCACCGACAGCTTCGGACTGCGTGTTGCGAACGTCTTCCACGCCGGAGACGGCAACATGCACCCGTTGATCCTGTTCAATGCAAACGATCCGGAGGATGCCGCTCGCGCCGAAGCCGCCGGCAACGAGATATTGAAGCTCTGCGTTGATGCGGGCGGCTGCCTCACCGGCGAACACGGCGTGGGCATCGAGAAGCGCGACTTGATGCGCCACCAGTATTCCGAAGCCGACCTCGCCCAGCAGATGGCCGTGCGCGCCGCTTTCGACGAGAGCTGGATCCTGAACCCTTCGAAGGTGTTCCCGCTGGAGGGCAGGGCGTGATGGTGGATTGCTTCTTCAGGAATCTTGCCTCTCACCCTAACCCTCTCTCCGCACGCGGGGAGAGGGGACGTGCCTCACGCGGTGCTGCGGGCCGAGCGGAGCTGGTGCGGCATATCCCTTCTCCCCGCGTGCGGGGAGAAGGTGGCGGCAGCCGGATGAGGGGCATTCCCTGTGAAAGGGGTATCAAATGCTGATACCCACTTCCGAAGTCGATGCCGCCTACATCATCCGTACCGCGGCCTATGAGGGGAAAAGGCTCGCGCCCTGCGGCGGCAGCACGCGCGCCGGGTTCGGCAATTCCACCGAGCCGGTCGAGAAGATGAGTTCCCGGGGGCTTTTCGGTATTGTCGATTACGAGCCGGCGGAAATGGTGATGACCGTGAAAGCCGGCACGCCGGTCGCGGAAGTCGAGGCGGCGCTTGCCGCCAATCGGCAGATGATGGCCTTCGAGCCGATGGATCATCGCGGCGTCATGGGCACGCATGGGGCGTCCTTTGGCGAACCGACGATCGGCGGCGTGTTTGCAGCGAATGTTTCCGGACCGCGCCGTTTCGTGGCGGGCGCGGCGCGCGATAGCCTGCTTGGCATCCGCTTCGTCAACGGCAGAGGTGAGCTCATCCGCGCCGGCGGGCGGGTGATGAAGAACGTCACCGGCCTCGATCTGGTGAAGCTGCTGGCAGGTTCTCAGGGCACGCTCGGCTTTCTGACGGAGGTGACCTTTCGCGTCCTGCCCATGCCGCAGACGGTGGAGACGGTCGTGATCTCGGGTCTTGACGATGCGGAAGCGGCGCGTGCCATGGCGGCGGCGATGGCTCTGCCGGTCGAAGTCTCAGGCGCCGCGCATCTGCCGGCAAGCGTCAAGGGGCGGTTCCTCGGCGGCGCCCTGCCGGAAGGCGAGACGACGGTATTGCGGCTGGAGGGCCTTTCGGCTTCTGTGGCCGTGCGGGCGGAAAAGCTCGCCGACGCCATGGCCACATTCGGACCAGTATCGAGAATCGGTATGGATGAGAGCCAGGCGCTCTGGCGGGAGATTCGCGATGTCCATCCCTATGCGGATGGCACCCGGAAACCGCTCTGGAGGGTCTCCGTCGCACCGACCATCGGCCATCAGCTCGTCGCCGCATTGCGGCTGGAGGCCGGTATCGACGCCTTTTACGACTGGCAGGGCGGCCTCGTCTGGATGCGCATGGAGGCCGATCCGGAAGCCGAGCTGCTTCGTCGCTATATCAAGGCGCTGGGCGGCGGTCATACCACGCTCATGCGCGCGTCGGACGCTGTGCGGGCCTCCACCTCGGCCTTCGAGCCGCAGCCGGAGGCGGTGGCGCTGCTTTCCGCCCGCGTGAAACAGGCGCTTGACCCGGCGGGCATATTCAGCCCTGGCAAAATGGGAGGAAACTTCTGATGCAGACCTCCTTCACCGCCGAACAGCTTCTCGACCCGCATGTGGCGGAATCGGAAAAGATCCTGCGCCGCTGCGTGCATTGCGGCTTCTGCACGGCCACCTGTCCCACCTATGTGACGCTCGGCAACGAGCTGGACAGCCCGCGCGGGCGCATCTACCTCATCAAGGATATGCTCGAGAACGGCCGTCCTGCCGATGCCGAGGTGGTCACCCATATCGACCGCTGCCTCTCCTGCCTTGCCTGCACCACGACATGCCCCTCCGGCGTCGATTACATGCATCTGGTGGATCACGCACGGGTGCATATCGAAAAGACCTACCGCCGACCGTTCGCGGATAGAATGATCCGCAATCTGCTCGCGGCGGTTCTGCCCTATCCGGCACGCTTCCGGACTGCACTCGGCCTTGCGAAGTTCAGCCGTCCGTTCGCGCCGCTGTTGAAGCGGGTTCCGACGCTGAAGCCCTTCGGCGCGATGCTGGAGCTGGCCCCGAAATCCGCCGCGAAAGCTTCGGCAGGCCCGGCCACTCACCCCCCGCAGGCCGAAAGACGCGGCCGTGTGGCGATCCTGACCGGCTGCGCCCAGCCGGTTCTCGATCCGGGCATCAATGAAGCGACCATTCGTCTGCTCACCCGGCTCGGCGTCGAGGTCGTGGCGGCGCAGGGCGAGGGCTGCTGCGGCGCGCTGGTCCACCACATGGGGCGCGAGGAACAGGCGCTCGACCATGCCCGCCACAATGTCGATGTCTGGCTGCGTGAGGTCGAGACGGGCGGGTTCGATGCGATCATCATCACCGCTTCCGGCTGCGGYACGACGATCAAGGACTACGGCCACATGCTGCGGCTCGATCCGGCCTATGCCGAAARGGCGGCAAGGGTTTCGGCGCTTGCCAAGGACGTTACCGAATATCTCTCGACGCTCGATCTGCCGCGGCTCGAACCGCAAGGCCTGACGGTCGCCTATCACTCGGCCTGTTCCATGCAGCATGGCCAGAAGATTACGATGCAGCCGAAGAACCTGCTGAAGGCGGCGGGCTTTGCGGTCCGTGATCCGGCGGAAGGCCATCTCTGCTGCGGCTCGGCCGGTACTTACAACATCCTTCAGTCGGAGATTTCCGAGCAGTTGAAGGCCCGCAAGGTGAAGAACATCGAGGCGACGAAGGCGGATGTCATCGCCACCGGCAATATCGGCTGTATCACCCAGATCGCCACCGGAACCGCGATGCCGATCCTCCACACGGTGGAACTGCTCGATTGGGCCTATGGCGGGCCGAAGCCGGAGAAATTGAAGGATAGGTAAGTGGCCGGCGACTTCCGTGGTCGTCATGCTCGGGCTTGTCCCGAGCATCTGCCAAGGTGCAACTCGATATCGAGGTGGTAGATCCTCGGGACAAGCCCGAGGATGACGATTGGAGCGGCAAGGCCTCCCCAGCTCTCAACGATTAGCCGCCAAAGATCGTGCGGAAGATATCGATGCCGCGATCCTGGAAGGCGACATCCCCTGGCTTGCTGCCGGGGCCGATGACGATGACCTTCGTGCCGACGGGAGCGCGAGCATAGAGGTGCTCGACATCCTTGTTCATCATCCGGATGCAGCCGGAGGACAGGTTGAGCCCGATGGTCCAGGGCTGGTTCGTGCCATGGATGCGGAAGATCGTGTCACGCCCGCCCTTGTAGAGATACATGGCGCGGGCGCCGAGCGGATTGTCGGGCCCTCCCTTCTGCACGACCGGCAGCTTGATGCCGCGGCGCGCTTCACGGGCGCGCATCTCGGCGGGCGRCGTCCAGGACGGCCACTCGGCCTTGCGGCCGACCGACACCACGCCAGACCAGCCGAAGCCTTCGCGGCCAACGCCGATGCCGTAGCGGGTCGCGCGGTTCCGGCCTTCCACGTAGTAGAGGAACTTGTTGTCGGTATCGACGATGATCGTGCCGGGAGCTTCGTTCGTCGAGAAACGCACCATGCGGCGCTTGTACTTTTCCGGCACCTGCCGGTTGCGAACCTTGGGCGCGACATCGCTTGCCGTCGTCTGCGGGCGTGCCGAAGCCGAGGTCTGCGCGAAAGCCTCGCCTGCGACCATGCCCATCATCATGCTGGCGATGGCCACCAGCGTCGTCCACCTTCTCATCCCTGCCCCTCGTGCAAATAGATCTTAAGTCGAGGCAAGATGTCTCGTCTTAGGATTTGGAGCAAGATGAGGCATGGCGAATATAGATGGGTTACCCGTGAGAAATCGGCCGGATCGTGGCGATCCGGCCACATAAATGCATGTCTCGCAAAAGTGGGCCGCGGTTTTGCGATGGCGGCATGCAGAAAAGAAAACTCAGATTACTATCACTTTCGTGCCGAGCTTGACCCGCTCGTAGAGATCGACAACGTCCTCGTTGCGCATGCGGATGCAGCCGGAGGAAACGGCGCTGCCGATCGTCCAGGGCGCATTCGTGCCATGGATGCGGTAAAGCGTGGAGCCGAGATACATGGCGCGCGAGCCGAGCGGGTTTTGGGGGCCGCCTTCCATGAAGGCCGGCAGGTAATGCCCCTTGGCGGCTTCACGGGCGATCATCTCCTTCGGCGGCGTCCARCTCGGCCATTCCTTCTTGGCGGTAACCTTGTGGGTGCCGGCCCATTCGAAGCCCGGCTTGCCGACGCCGACCCCGTAGCGCCGCGCCTTACCGTTCCCCGTTACCAGATAGAGGAAGCGGTTGTTGGTGTCGATGACGATAGTGCCGGCCGGATGCTTGGTCTCATAGGCGACCACCTGCGGCAGGAATTGCGGCTCGATCTGGCTTTTGACGGCCTTGTTCGGCCGGACCGCTACTTGCTGGGCACGCTTGCGCGGCTGTTGCCGGATGGCGTCGCGGCGGGTAATCTCACGCGTGGCGCGCTGCTGGTAGACACGCGGCTTGGCGGGGCGCTGCGGATAGGCGACCGGCCGCACTCTCTGTCCCCCAAGCTGCATGACCCAGGGCGCGGTGAGATCGGGGCTCACGACCACCGGCGGGCGTTCCCTATAACGATCGTTTGCCGACGCGGTATTGGAAAGGGCGGCGCTGAAAAGGGCCGTCGTGAGGCCAAGGACCATAAACAGAGTTTTCTTCATCGGATCTACTCGCTACTCGACCACCGATACGGGCTGCGGGTTCACAGCATCTTTGCTGTTGAGAAACTGCCAAGAGAGTGGCGAGCGAATGGTAAACGGGTGGACGCAGCGGCCCACAGCACCCGATAAACCTTTTGGCAGGGTTACCACCCGGTTTTGAAATATGGTTGACGGATGCTAAAACCCGTCAAAAAAAAGGGGTTTGAGACGAATGGACGGCATTATCATCGGTGATGACGGCAAGCCGCGCTGCGCCTGGCACCAGGGGCTGGATGATTACCGCCGCTATCATGACGACGAATGGGGCAGGCCCGTGACGGACGATTTCCGTCTGTTCGAAAAGATCTGCCTGGAAGGTTTCCAGTCCGGCCTTTCCTGGCTCACAATCTTGCGCAAACGGGAGAATTTCCGCGCCGCCTTTGCCGGCTTCGATTACGGCAAGGTTGCGCAATTCGGCGAAGAGGATATCACCCGCTGCCTTGGCGATGCGGGCATCATCCGCCATCGCGGCAAGATCGTCTCGACCATCAACAATGCCCGGCGTGCGCTGGAACTGCGCGATGAATTCGGATCGCTGGCGAAATACTTCTGGAGTTATGAGCCCGGCCCAGCCGAACGGCCGCAGGTGATGGATCTCGAAACGCTGCGCGCCAATCCCACTACGCCGGTCTCTGTGCGCCTGTCGAAGGATTTGAAGAAGCGCGGCTGGACCTTCGTCGGCCCGACCACGGTCTATGCCTTCATGCAGGCCATGGGCCTGGTCAACGACCATCTCGACGGCTGCTTCTGCCAGAGGGAAGTGGAGGCGCAGCGGCTGGCTTTCAGGCGGCCTTGATCGCTTCGATGACCGAACCCAACTGGCCGAGATGCTCGATCTGGCGGAAGCGCGGCGCATCGGTCGGCGGTTCCACATGCTCCACCACCCAGGTCAGCGCATGGGGAATGAAGACGCCGTAGCTGCCGGCGGCGATCGCCGGCACGATGTCGGATTTCAGCGAATTCCCGACCATCATCGCCCGTTCGGGCCCGTCGGCGAGCTTCGAAAAGATCCGCCGGTAGGTGGTGGCGTTCTTGTCGCTGACGATCTCCACCGCATCGAAGAAATCCCCGAGCCCCGATTGGGCAAGCTTGCGCTCCTGATCGAAAAGGTCACCCTTGGTGATCAGCACCAGGAGATATTCGCCATTGAGCGCCTCAAGTGTTTCCTCCACATGGGGCAGTTTCTCCACTGGATGGCGCAGCAGGTTCCGGCCGATCTCCAGGATTTCGGCGATCGTATCGGTGGAGACCTGGCCACCGGTGATTTCGATCGCCGTCTCGATCATCGAAAGTGTGAAGCCTTTGATGCCGAAGCCGTAATAGGCGAGGTTGCGCTTCTCGGCTTCAAGCAGCCGCTCGGTAATATGCGCGCCCTCGGCGAATTCGCCGAGAAGGTCCACGAAGGACTGTTCCGTCAGGCGGTAATATTGCTCGTTCTGCCAGAGCGTATCGTCGGCATCGAAGCCGATCGCGGTAATCGGGCGCATGGATCACTCTGCCTCCAGACCGTTGATATGGAGGATAAAAACATGCCGGGCAAGAAGCCAGCCCTGCCCGGCACTCGCTTGTTACTGACCGCGAGCCTTCAGCCAGGCTTCCATTTCGGCGATTTCAGCGGTCTGCGCCTTGATGACCTCTTCGGCGAGCTTGCGCAGTTCCGGGTCCTTGCCGTGTTCGAGTTCGACCTTGGCCATGTCGATCGCCCCCTGATGGTGCGGGATCATGCTGCGGACGAAATCGACATCGGCATCGCCGGAATATTCGATCGTCATATCCTTGTGCATCTTGTCATTGGCTGCGGTAAAACCTTTGACGGAAGGGCTCGCTTCCGCCGTCGTGGCGGAATGATCGTGCCCCTTCATCTCCTGCGCCGCCAAAGGGCTGGCGACCAGAGGGCCGGCGAGCAGAAGGGCGAGAGCTGCGGTTGCAATAATGGTCTTCGAAGACATGGTTTTTCCTTTCCCGTGTCCGATCTGTTGAACTGTGATTTGCGAACAGTTGGTCAGGATCGGGGAGGCGGGTCGATCGGCGCAGGCCCGGCGGAGATCAATGCCTGGACCGGCTCGGGTGCCGGATAGGAAAAGGTGAAATGCTTGCCGCCGGCCTGCAGCGGCTCCGGCAGGAGCGTCACGCAGGCCGCGCAGAACGGCATGACGCAGTTCTTGGCGCCATGCGGACAGGGTTTCTGGCTGTTTTCGTGGTGTTCGGTGGCGTCCGCTTTCGCTTTGGCCAAGTGGTTGCCATGGCCGGAATGCTGCTGCGCGGCTGCGGTGTGGTCGAATGTCGGCATCGCTACCGGCTGGCTCGCCATAGCCGGCATGGCCCCATAAAGCAGCCAGGCAAGAAACATCAGCAATGGTGCAAGACGCGACATGCGCCGGAATTTAGTCACTTCCGAGCCGAAAGCAAAGAGAGGATGAACGGAGTACCGAAGACGTGATCTCATTCGTCTCAGCGGTAATTTCGCGCCGGTGGCCGATCTCGATCACCAGCACAACGAGGCGGTGATCCTGAATGTCGCAGATGATGCGGTAGTCTCCGACGCGATAGCGCCAGAGATGTTTGAACTGCGAGCCTTCAAGGGCAATGCCAAGCTGACGAGGATTGTCGAGTGTCTTTACGCGCGAATGCAGGAAATCCTTTACGCGATCCGACTCGTTACGCTCCATTTTCTTGAGTTGTTTGATCGCGGCCGCCTGAAACTCAATCTTCCAGACCAAGCTCGCGCTCCATCTCTTCCCAGGTATAAGTCCGCTCGCCATTGCGAATGCGCTCCATCGCTGCCTCGGCGGCGGCGATATCGTGCAGGTCCTCGAGATGCTGTTCGAGGATTTCCTTCACATAGGCATCCGGTTCGGCGCCGGCCTTGGCCGCATATTCGGCGACGAGCTTATGCATTTCATCCGGCATTTCGATCGTGACGCGCTTGTTCATGGCCTTTGCCCTTCCTTGGGCAGATTATATAGCATCGCGCAGACGTCTTCACCAGCCGCCGCCCTTGCCGCTCCGGCCTTCATCCTCTAAGAAACCGCACACAAATCCGGCTCTTGCCGAGGTCCGAAGGCAATGGAATTTCGATCATGAGCGACAAGAAACAAAAACAGCAGAAACTCAAAGCCCGCCTGCCGCGCGGCTTCGTCGATCGTTCCGCCGCCGATATCCATGCCACCAACGAGATGATCGAAAAGATCCGCGAGGTCTACGAGCGCTATGGCTTCGATCCTGCCGAGACTCCGCTTTTCGAATATACCGATGCGCTCGGCAAGTTCCTGCCCGATAGCGACCGCCCGAACGAGGGCGTCTTCTCGCTGCAGGACGACGACGACCAGTGGATGAGCCTGCGCTACGACCTGACGGCGCCGCTCGCCCGCCATGTCGCTGAAAACTTCAACGAGATCCAGCTGCCGTTCCGTACTTATCGCGCCGGCTATGTCTTTCGCAATGAGAAACCGGGTCCAGGCCGCTTCCGCCAGTTCATGCAGTTCGATGCCGATACGGTCGGCGCGTCTGGCGTCCAGGCCGATGCCGAAATGTGCATGATGATGGCCGATACGATGGAAGCGCTCGGCGTCAAGCGCGGCGATTACGTCATCCGCGTCAACAACCGCAAGGTTCTGGATGGCGTCATGGAGGCGATCGGCCTCGGCGGCGAGGAGAACGCCGGCCGGCGGCTGACCGTACTGCGCGCCATCGACAAGCTCGACAAGTTCGGCCCGGAAGGCGTGAAGCTCCTGCTCGGCGAAGGCCGCAAGGATGAGAGCGGCGACTTTACCAAAGGCGCCGGTCTCAACGCCGCTCAGATTGAAAAGGTTCTCTTCTTCGTTGGCATCAAGGACTATGCCGAAAGTGCCGTTCAGCTCGCTGAGTTGGTGGCTGGCACGGCTCGGGGTGGTGAGGGCGTCGACGAGTTGAACACCATTGGCGCATTGGCGGCGAGTGCCGGCTACGGTCCTGACCGCATCAAGATCGATCCCTCGGTCGTCCGAGGTCTCGAATATTACACCGGCCCTGTGGTCGAAGCGGAACTCACTTTCGACGTCACCAATGAAAAGGGCGAGAAAGTCGTTTTCGGTTCGGTCGGCGGCGGCGGGCGTTATGATGGCCTTGTGTCGCGCTTCATGGGCCAGCCGGTTCCGGCCACGGGCATTTCCATCGGTGTCTCGCGCCTGATGACGGCGCTGAAAAACCTCGGCAAGCTTGGCCAGGATGAAGTGGTTGCGCCGGTTCTCGTTACCGTCATGGACGGCGATGTCGAAAGCATGGGC
The DNA here is from genome assembly GCF_001854865.1 of Rhizobium sp. LCM 4573. Taxonomy (GTDB): domain Bacteria; phylum Pseudomonadota; class Alphaproteobacteria; order Rhizobiales; family Rhizobiaceae; genus Neorhizobium. Next base: position 93,383 of record NZ_MDDW01000029.1, read on the forward strand.
CGCTACCAGCGGTTCACGCAGCAGCTTCGCGCGGAAGGCATTCGCGCCGAAATGTACCAGGGTAACTGGAAGAAGTTCGGCAACCAGCTGAAATATGCCGACCGCCGCGGCTGCCCGATCGCCATCATCCAGGGCGGCGACGAGCGCGCCCAGGGCGTCGTGCAGATCAAGGATTTGATCGAGGGCAAACGCCTTTCCGGCGAGATCGAGGACAATGCCGCCTGGCGCGAGGCGCGGGTTGCGCAGGAGACCGTGCCCGAGGCGGATCTTGTCGCCAAGGTGAAGGAGATTCTGGCGGCGCAGGCGGAAGACCGCAGGCGGGCGAGTGATGCTTGATTGGCCCCTCCCCAACCCTCCCCACAAGGGGGAGGGAGCTGGTCGGCGCAAGCCGCCATCCTGGTGTGAAACTGCGGAGTTTGATGTTCCTGCACTGAACGGTGCGGCAAACCTTACCCTCCCCCTTGTGGGGAGGGTCGGAGCGAAGCGACGGGGAGGGGAAATTCCATGCCCCTGATCGACATGCCTGAATTTTCCGACGACCTTTTGAAGGAATTCGAGGCGCGCCATACCGAACGGGTCAATACGCCGGTCATCCAGCCGGCCGAACCCTTTCTCGATATCGCGGGCGAGGATCTGCGCCGCCGCATTTTTCTCACCGAGAGCGAGACTGGCGCCAGCCTGTGCCTCCGGCCGGAATTCACCATTCCCGTCTGCCTGCGGCATATCGAGATCGCGACGGGCACGCCGCGGCGCTACTCCTATCTGGGAGAGGTTTTCCGGCAGCGGCGCGAAGGAGCCCATGAATTCTATCAGGCGGGCATCGAGGACCTCGGCGACAAGGATATCGCAAGCGCCGATGCGCGGGCGATCGGCGATGCCACCGGCATCCTGAAGGCGCTGCTCCCTGGCCGGAAACTCGCCTTGACGCTAGGGGACCAGGCGGTTTTCGAGGCCGTGGTGCAGGCGCTCGGCCTGCCGCTTGGTTGGCAGAAGCGGCTGATCCATGCCTTCGGTGATATGGAGCATCTGGAGGCCCTGCTGGAACGGCTGGCCCGTCCTCAACCGGTTGCCGGCCTCGATCCGGAGATCGCGGAACTTATCGCATCCGACAACGAGGCGGCACTGGTGGTCCGCATCGATCGGACAATGCAGGAAACCGGCTATTCCACCAATGCCAGCCGCTCGCCGGTGGAGATCGCCCGCAGGCTGAAGGAAAAACTCGAGCTTGCCGAAACCCGGCTCGATGGTTCCGCTCTCCTGCTGCTGCGCGAATTCCTGACGCTGCAACTGCCGCTCGATGAGGCGCCGGCGGCTCTGGCCGGTTTTGCCGATGCCGCCGGGCTGAAGCTCGGCGCTGCCGTGGCGCTCTTCGATGCCCGGCTTGCCGCGCTCGCCAATGCGGGTGCAGATATCGGCAGCATGACCTATCGCGCCGCCTTCGGCCGCCCGCTGGACTATTATACCGGGCTCGTCTTCGAGGTGACGGAGCAGGGCTCCTCCGCAGTGCTTGCTGGCGGCGGCCGCTACGATCGTCTGCTGACGCTGCTGGGAGCGGGCGATCACGTTCCTGCTGTCGGCTTCTCTCTGTGGCTCGATCGCATCAAGGCGGCGAGGGCCGAACAATGAACGTCATCACCATCGCCTTGCCCTCCAAGGGCCGCATCAAGGAAGAGGCCGCAGGCGTTTTCGAGCGCGCCGGCCTGGCGATTTCCGCTGTCGGTAGCGACCGCTCTTATCGCGGCCGGATCGAAGGTATCGAAGGCGTCGAGATAGCCTATCTCTCGGCTTCGGAGATCGCCCGCGAGCTCGCAAGCGGCTCCGTCGATTTCGGGGTCACCGGCGAGGATCTGGTGCGCGAAGGCATGCCCGAGGTGGACGAGAAGGTGGAGTTCTGCGCGCGTCTGGGCTTTGGCGGCGCGGATGTCGTGGTCGCGGTGCCGGAAATCTGGCTCGATGTCGAGACCATGGCCGATCTCGGCGATGTGGCGGCGGATTTCCGCGCCCGGCATGGCCGGCGGCTGGCGATCGCCACGAAATACTGGCGGCTGACGCAGCAGTTCTTTTCTCGCGAGCACGGCATTCAGCTTTATAGGATCGTCGAAAGCCTCGGCGCGACGGAAGGCGCGCCGGCAGCGGGTCAGGCGGATATCATCGTCGATATCACTTCGACGGGCTCCACGCTCCGGGCCAACCACCTGAAGGTGCTCTCGGATGGGGTGATCCTCAAAAGCGAGGCATGTCTGGTGYGGGCCCGCAAGGCCGGACATGACGGTGATCTACGCGTGGCGAAGCTCGTGCAGGCCGTCCGCACTGCTCTTTGATGCTCTCGAAATGAAAAGACCGCCGGATTTGCATCCGGCGGCCGGGATCGGGCAGGAAGGCTTGAATATTCAAGCGTTGATCGCGACCGAGCCGCGGCGGGCATCGATCGAGTAGGCGCCGGCGCCTGCTGCGGCGAGCACCAGGAAGCCGCCCGCGATCGTCAGGTTCTTCATCATGTTGAGCTGATTGAACATCGTCAGCATGCCGTTCGCGGCTTCCGGAAAGTCAGGGATGTTGATCGCGCTCGAGTGAAAGACGAGCGCCGTGAAGACGGAGAAGGCCGCAAGCAGAAGGGCGGCGATCCGGGTCTTGAAGCCGACGAGAACGGCGATGCCTGCCAGAAGTTCGAAGATACCTGCGACATAGGCCAGCAGCGTGGCCGCCGGAAGACCGGCACCCGCGATCATGCCGGCAGTGCTGGCCGGATCGACGAGCTTTGGATAGCCGGACAGGATGAACATGGCCGAAAGCAGCACGCGGCCGGCAAGCAGAAGCAGATTTGTGGAAGTGGYGGACATTTTTCTCAGGTCTCCGATGATGGTCCTTGGCCGGACTAAGCGTTGATTACTGGAAACATTCTGCACTGTTTACTCCGCCTCTGGAAGATGAACGATGCTGGACGGTTTGTCTACTATAAGTGAACGCCCGGCTTCCTGATTACGCCGCAGCTGGTTGGCGTATAGGCAGTCGCAAGAATGTGAGCGGCTGTTTGCTTGCCCTACATTCCTTATATGATACGGTACGTTTCGTATCGAATTGTGCAAAGATATCGACCGGGATGCTGGTCTTGCTCATCAAGGAGAACGGGCATGAAACGGAAAGTGCTTTATTCAGGCTGCAGGCCGGCGCTCGCGTTGGGTGCAGTCGCAACCATGGTCGTATTGGCCGGTTTGGAGGGAAGGGCGATGGCTCAAACGAATATCCTCGCGGCACCACAGGATATCTCCCGCCGGGAGGCGGGGTTTGCAGCTCTTCCACTTCCGCCGGGTTATCGGCAGGTCGGGGCGGGCGAGGTCTCGGTAGACGGCGGGGAAGCGCGGCTCGTCCGCTACGAACGGGCCGATGGGCGCAATTCCGGTTTTGGCGGCGAGCATTTCAGTACGGTCACCGATCCTTCGGGCAGGCTCAAGGGATTCACGCGAATGGATCTTTCGCTTCGGGAAGGCGAGCTTCCGGGCGAGGACGAGGCACAGAACATAGCCATGCGCTTTCTTGGCGCCCACGCGCCGGATCTTTTGCCCGGCTTGAGGATCAGCTTCATCGCTCCTCACGAGGAAACGGTCCAGAGCGCTGGTCGCCCGGTGACGCTGACTGGCATGAAGGTGAAGATGCGCAACATGGCCGATGGCCGCTGGTTCTGGGTCATCGTCGGCTCGGATCGCGAGGTCATGGTGTTCGAGCGCGATATCGTCTGGGCCGATCTCCAGGGGCGCCGCCTGACGGAAATGTGGCTCCATGACCGCTGGCTCGAAGAGCATGGCGCAGATTTCCTGCGCGATGCATAGGACAAAGCGTCAGGCAGCCGTTGATCGATCTGACGGGCTTGTGCCGGCAAGGCCGAGAAGCCCGTCACGCAAGGCCTTAAGTCCCCGGTGAAGGCGCTTGTCGCGGCGGATCACCACCGCCAGTTCGCGATGAAGCCGGGGGGAGAGGGACCTTGCGACGAGGTCGGGCCGCTCGCCGGGCGGTACTGCCATGCCGGGCAGGATGGCGCAGCCGAGCCCGGCGCCGACCATCGCCTTGATGGCTTCGACGCTTCCGAGCGACATGGTCGGGTTGAGCGCGACATTATTGCCCGCAAACCATCTGTCGACGATCCGGCGTGTATTGCCGCCAGGCTCGAAGAGCAGCAGGGGCAGTTTGGAAAGGCTGTCAGCCGTCACCACATCCGGCAAGGTCATGTCGCGAGGCGCGACGGCAACGAATTCGTCGCCCATGACCGGGGTGATTTCGAGCATCCGCCCGGAAGCCGGCAGGGTGACGAGCGCGATATCGATAAGGTTTTCCTCCACGGCCTTGACGATCTCGGACGTATTCCCGGTGGTCACGGTGATTTCGAGGCCCGGATATCTGTGGCGAAGCTTTCCGAGAAGCGGCGGCAGCAGAAAGATGCAGGCGGTTGCCCCGGTGCCAAGGCGCACCCGGCCAATCGCGCCGCTCGCGTGGCGCGCGACTGCCTCGACGGCGGATGAGACCTCGGCATCGATACGTTCCGCATGAGCGAGAAGTTCAGCACCCGCCGTCGTCGGACGTGCCTTTCGCCCAACCCGCTCGACAAGCACCGTACCGAGCCGCTTTTCCAACTGGCGGATCTGCATGCTGACCGCCGGCTGGGTAAGGCCCAACCGCTCGGCGGCGGCGGAAAAGCTGCCATGCTCGATCACGGTTACCAAGGTCCTGAGATAGTCTAGATTGAGACTCTGCATTCAAAGAATTTCTCATGCTTTGCATAATTATCCAAAGCTTCTTTTATGCATTTGCATGCGCCATCATGCGGCTTCTAGATTGATGTCAGGGAATGCATGATGGAAAGCGATGATATGGTGCGAGAAGCAGAACTGGAGCCTGCCGGCGGCAGGATACTGGTCCGCGATGCGGGCGAAGCGGACATGGAGGCGGTGCAGGCAATCTATGCCCATCATGTGCTTCATGGGCTCGCAACCTTCGAGGAGGTGCCGCCCACGGTGGAGGATCTGCTTTCCCGCCGCACCTCGGTTTTGGCTATGGGGCTTCCCTATCTCGTGGCCGAAATGGGCGGCCGGATTGCCGGTTACAGCTATGCCACCGCCTACCGGCCGCGCCCGGCTTACCGCTTCACGATCGAGGATTCGGTCTATGTGGCGGAAGGCCTCGGTGGGCGGGGCATCGGCAGCGCCTTGCTCGGCGCGCTCATCGCCCGTTGCGAAAAGGGGCCGTGGCGGCAGATGCTGGCGGTCGTCGGCAACAGCGGCAACGAGGGCTCGCGCGCGCTCCATAAGCGGATGGGCTTCCTCGAGGTTGGCACCCTGCGCTCGGTCGGCTTCAAGCTCGGCCAGTGGGTCGACACGGTTCTGATGCAGAGGCCGCTCGGTGAAGGCGACGGGAGCGCGCCTGCCCAAGGCCGGAAGGAATGAGCCGGGCAATCTCCCGCAAAACGGTTCTCTGCCTGGCGCTCGGCCAGCTCGTCGCCTGGGGCATTTCCTACTACCTGATCGGCGTGTTCGGAGACCTGATTGCCGCCGATCTCGGTTGGAGCGCCGAAATCGTGCATGGCGGCTTTGCGGTCGCCTTGCTGGTGATGGGGGTCGTCTCGCCTTTTGTCGGCCGCCTCATCGATCGTCAAGGGGGGCGTTCGGTGATGATCGCCGGCGGTCTGCTGAATACGGCGGGCTGTCTTCTCCTTACAGTGAGCTACAGCATACCGACCTATTATGCCGCCTGGATCTGCATCGGGCTTGCCATGCGGCTCACCCTCTATGACGCCGCGTTTGCGGCGCTGGTGCGGATCGGCGGACCCGAGGCGCGCCGCCCGATCTCGCAAATCACTCTTCTGGGCGGGCTGGCCTCCACCACCTTCTGGCCCATCGGCCATTTTCTAGCCGAGCAATTCGGCTGGCGCGGCGCGGTCCTTGCCTATGCGGGTTTCGCGCTTTTGACGATCCCGCTCTATCTCTCGATTCCGAAAGGGCAGGAGAAACTGACGGAAAGACCCGGTGCGGTCGAGAAAGCGCCGCCGATAGCCGCGACCGGTCGCCGGAAACAGATCATTCTCGGCAGTCTCTATGCGCTGATCATGAGCCTTGCCAATTTTCTGAACGCGGGCATGTCGGCGCACATGATCGGGGTGCTGGCGGGGCTGGGGCTTGCGGCTTCCGCGTCCGTGTGGATCGCTACCCTGCGCGGCATCGGCCAGTCTCTGGCGCGCTTCTGCGAGGTTCTGTTCGGGGGACGGATCGATCCGCTGACGCTCAATCTGGCAGCAACGCTCATCCTGCCGCTTGCCTTTGTGGTGGGGCTGTTTTCCGGAGTGTCCGCCATCGCGGCGGGCGTGTTCGCCTTCGCCTACGGCGCCGGAAACGGGCTTCTGACGATCACGCGCGGCACTCTGCCGCTCGTCCTCTTCGATCACCGAAGCTACGGTGCACTGGTCGGGCGGCTGGCCGCACCGAGTTTCTTTTTCTCGGCCGCTGCGCCGATTGCCTATGCCTATGTCATGGAACGGTTTGGAGAAGCGGGCGCGCTCTATCTTTCGGGTGGCGTCGCAACAATCATCGTTTTCGCCGCGGCATTGCTCCTCCTGCTCGGCAAAAGGAAACCTGAATGAGAAAAGGGCGGCCCGAAGACCGCCCTTTCTGAATTTCGGTGACCGGATTTCTTAGAAATCCATGCCGCCCATGCCGCCGCCCGGCATTGCCGGCATCGGAGCTTCCTTCTTCGGCAGCTCGGCGATCATGGCTTCCGTCGTGATCAGCAGGGACGCAACCGAAGCGGCGTTCTGCAGAGCCGTGCGGACGACCTTGACCGGATCGACGATACCCATGGCGATCATGTCGCCATATTCGCCGGTCTGGGCGTTGTAGCCGTAGTTGTCTTCGTTCTTGTCGAGGACCTTGCCCACGACGATCGAAGCTTCGTCACCGGCGTTGTCGGCGATCTGGCGAACCAGGGCCTGCAGCGCCTTGCGGAYGATGTTGATGCCGGCTTCCTGGTCGTCGTTGGCGCCCTTGGCGGTGATCTTGGTGGAGGAACGCAGGAGAGCGATACCGCCGCCCGGTACGATGCCTTCCTGAACGGCCGCGCGGGTCGCGTTCAGAGCGTCGTCAATGCGGTCCTTCTTTTCCTTCACTTCGACTTCCGTCGAGCCGCCGACGCGGATGACGGCAACGCCGCCAGCGAGCTTGGCGAGGCGCTCCTGGAGCTTCTCACGGTCATAGTCCGAAGTGGTTTCTTCGATCTGTGCCTTGATCTGACCAACGCGGCCTTCGATGTCGGCCTTGGAGCCGGCGCCGTCGACGATCGTGGTGTTTTCCTTGGAGATCGAGACCTTCTTGGTGCGGCCGAGCATGTCGAGGGTAACATTCTCGAGCTTGATGCCGAGGTCTTCGGAAATCACCGTGCCGCCCGTCAGGATGGCGATGTCTTCGAGCATGGCCTTGCGGCGGTCGCCGAAGCCCGGAGCCTTGACGGCAGCGATCTTGAGGCCGCCGCGCAGCTTGTTGACGACGAGCGTGGCGAGAGCTTCGCCTTCGACGTCTTCAGCGATGATGAGGAGCGGCTTGCCGGTCTGAACGACGGCTTCGAGAACCGGGAGCATCGCCTGGAGGTTGGAGAGCTTCTTCTCGTGCAGGAGAATGAAGGCGTCTTCCAGATCGGCGACCATCTTTTCCGGGTTGGTCACGAAGTAGGGCGAAAGGTAGCCGCGGTCGAACTGCATGCCTTCGACGACTTCGAGTTCGGTCTCGGCGGTCTTGGCTTCTTCAACCGTGATGACGCCTTCGTTGCCGACCTTCTGCATGGCTTCGGCAATGTCGAGGCCGATCTGGCGCTCGCCGTTGGCCGAAATCGTGCCGACCTGGGCAACTTCTTCCGAGGTGTTGATCTTCTTGGCCTTGGCCTGAAGATCCTTGACGACTTCTGCAACGGCGAGGTCGATGCCGCGCTTCAGGTCCATCGGGTTCATGCCGGCTGCAACAGCCTTGGCGCCTTCCTTGACGATCGCCTGGGCCAGAACCGTTGCGGTCGTGGTGCCATCACCGGCGATGTCGTTGGTCTTCGAAGCGACTTCGCGGACCATCTGTGCGCCCATGTTCTCGAACTTGTCTTCCAGTTCGATTTCCTTGGCGACCGAAACGCCGTCCTTGGTGATGCGCGGAGCGCCGAAGGACTTGTCGATGACGACGTTGCGACCCTTCGGGCCGAGCGTTACCTTGACTGCGTCAGCGAGAACATCGACGCCACGCAGCATCTTTTCGCGCGCGCTGCGGCCGAATTTGACTTCTTTAGCTGCCATTTTGAGAACTCCTGAAAAGAGGTGTCAGCGAGATTTCGAAAGCGTTGGCCGGCAATCAGCCGATAACGCCCATGATGTCGGATTCCTTCATGATCAGAAGGTCTTCGCCGTTGAGTTTGACTTCGGTGCCGGACCACTTGCCGAACAGGACGCGGTCCCCGACCTTGACGTCGAGCGCGACGAGAGCGCCCTTGTCGTCACGAGCGCCGGTGCCGACGGCGACGATTTCGCCTTCCTGCGGCTTTTCCTTTGCGGTGTCCGGAATGATGATACCGCCCTTGGTCTTTTCTTCAGACTCGACGCGGCGAACAACGACGCGATCGTGCAGGGGGCGGAAATTGGTGCTTGCCATTGTCTTATCCCTCGATCAAATGACATTGACGGATGGAAATCCGTATCTCTTTCGTTAGCACTCGTCTCCGGGGAGTGCTAACGGGCTCGGAGATAAGGGCGGCTGTTGGACGAGTCAAGAACGGCCTTCAAATTTCTCTTCGAACTTGACCGATCCCGTGTGATCGGGTGTAATCGCAGCATGGGGTCTGCGAGTACCCCACGAGGCGCCATGCCGAAATTCGCGTCCTTCATATGGCTATAACATATGGTTTCTAGAGGGCACGTATCATGGCAACCTATAACGCGATATCACCCGAAAAACTTGTCCGCTTGATCGGCACGCCGAAGGCGCCGATCCTCATCGATGTGCGTGACGAGGACGATTTCCCCGCCGATCCGCATCTGATCCCCGGATCGATCCACCGCGACGACCACGATGTTGCCGGCTGGGCCGCAGCCTATGCCGGCCGCTGGGCGGTCGTCATCTGCCAGAAGGGCCTGAAGATCAGCGAAGGCGTGGCCGCTTTCCTGCGACTGGCGGGAGCGCAGGCGGAAGTCCTCGAAGGCGGGTTTCTTGCCTGGCGGGCGGCGGGCCTGCCCGTCGTGCCCGTGGCTCSCCTGCCGGGGCAGAATTCCTCCGGGGGCACGCTCTGGGTCACTCGAGCCCGACCGAAAATCGACCGCATCGCCTGCCCATGGCTGATCCGCCGTTTCGTGGACCCGCAAGCCGCCTTTCTTTTCGTCTCGGCTGCCGAGGTCGAGGCGGTTGCCGAGCGTTTCGGCGCGACGCCCTTCGATATCGAGGGCGTATCCTGGAGCCATCGCGGCGAACTCTGCAGCTTCGACGTGATGGTGGAGGAATTCGGTCTTGCCTTCCCGGCATTGCAGAGAATGGCGCGGATCGTGCGGGGTGCCGATACCGATCGGCTGGACCTGGAGCCGCAGGCGGCGGGATTGCTCGCAGTCTCGCTCGGGCTGTCGCGCATGTATTCCGACGATCTGGAGCAACTGGAACAGGGCATGCTCGTTTACGACGCGCTCTATCGCTGGGCACGGGATGCGGCCGATGAAAAACACGACTGGGTATCCCATGGCGGGCGGAAGTGAGGCGGCTATGCACGGAACGATAAAGGAAGAAATCGCCGGGCGCCCCACGTTCGGCGAGCTCGTCTCCGTCTTCGGGCGCATCGGTCTCCTGAGTTTCGGCGGGCCGGCGGCGCAGATCGGCATGCTGCACAAGGCGGTGGTGGAGGAGAAACGCTGGCTTTCGGAGGAGCGCTTCCTGCATGCGCTGAACTATTGCATGCTGCTGCCGGGCCCGGAGGCACAGCAGCTTGCGACCTATGCGGGCTGGCTGATGTATGGGGTGCGCGGCGGGATCGTCGCGGGCCTTCTCTTCGTGCTGCCGGGGCTTGCCGTCATCATGGCGCTCTCGGCGGCCTATGCGCTCTTCCAGGAAACCACCTGGCTGACCGGCCTCTTCTTCGGGTTGAAGGCTGCGGTGCTGGCGATCGTCGTGGAAGCGGTGATCCGCCTGGGTCGCAAGACGCTGAGGAACCGCTTTCTCGTCGTGATCGCCGCGCTGGCCTTCGTTGCGCTGTTCGTGTTCGGCCTGCCGTTTCCGCTGGTGGTGTTGGCCGCCGGCCTGGCGGGCTTTCTGGCCTCCCGGATCGATCCGGCTAGGCTTGCGGCTGAGCCGGCAACCGATATCATGGAGGTCAGGCGGCCGCCATTGCTTGGGTCGCTCCTGACGCTCGCCTTCTGGGTTTTTCTCTGGCAACTGCCGCTGCTCGTCCTTTGGCTCTTTGCCGGTACCGAGAGCCTGGCGGCCATGTTCTCCTTCTTTTCCCGGATGGCGCTGGTCACCTTCGGCGGGGCCTATGCGGTGCTTGCCTATGTGGCTCAGGTGGCGGTGGAAGGTTACGGCTGGCTGATGCCGGGTGAGATGGTCGATGGGTTGGCGCTCGCCGAAACAACGCCCGGCCCACTGGTGCTGGTGCTCTCCTTCGTGGGTTTCATGGTCGGCTTCCGGTTCTCTCCGGGGCTCGATGCCGTCTTCGCGGGCGTCGTTGGTGCCGCGCTCGCCGCCTGGGCGACCTTCGTGCCGAGCTTCATCTGGATCTTCGCCGGTGCGCCCTACATCGAACGCCTGAGGGGCAATGCGGCCCTTTCGGCGGCGCTGGCGGCGATCACCGCTGCGGTTGTCGGCGTCATTCTCAACCTGGCGCTCTGGTTCGGCCTGCACGTACTGTTTGCCGAAGTGGCCCGCATTCCGCTCTGGCCGTCCACGGAACCCGGCGGAGAGCCGGTCGCCGGTCTATGGTGGCCGGTCTGGCAATCGCTCGATCCTGCGGCGCTGGCGCTGTTCCTCGTCTCCGCTTTTCTGTTGTTCCGCCTGAAGCTCGGCATGGTGGCGGTGCTGACGGTCTGCGCTGCGGCCGGCCTGGTGCTGAGGCTGTTGCTCTAGATCGGAATTTCCTGTCGCCTCCGAAATTTCCTTGCCATCTCGGAAAAGCTTTGCGATGTCAGCGCCAGTCGAATTCAAGGAATGAGCGCGCATGGCCAGACGGATCGGCAATCTCAGCGAGGTCGCAAAAGACTACGACGTGGTCCTTTCGGATGTCTGGGGCGTGCTGCATAACGGCGTCGATCCGTTCATGCACTCCGCCGAGGCGCTCGAAAAGGCAAGGGCGGGCGGCGCGACCGTCGTTCTCATCACCAATTCACCGCGGCTTGCTCATCAGGTTACAGCTCAGCTTCATCATATCGGGGTTCCCGATACCGCCTATGACCGCGTCGTCACCTCCGGCGACGTTACGCGCCGGTTGATCGCGGAGGGGCCGAAAAAAGTGTTCCTGCTTGGCCCGGAGCGCGACTCCGCACTCATCGAGGATCTCGGAGTCGAGCGGGTATCCGATCCGAAGGAGGCCAATTCGCTCGTCTGCAGCGGTTTCTTCGACGACGAGACGGAGACCCCGGAAGATTATACCGGCATGCTGCAGGATTTCCTGGCGCGCGATGTAACGATGATCTGCGCGAACCCCGATCTGGTCGTGGAGCGCGGCCATCGCATCATCCCCTGCGCCGGCGCCATGGCGGCCTATTACGAGCAGCTGGGCGGCAAGAGCCGTATCGCCGGCAAGCCGCACCGGCCGATCTATGAGGCGAGCTTTGCCGCCGCCCGCGAAGTGCGCGGCGAATTCTCGCTCGACAAGGTGCTGGCGATCGGCGACGGAATGCCGACCGATGTTCGCGGCGCGCTCGCCGCCGGCCTGGACCTCCTTTACATCAGCGGCGGTATCCACGCGGCCGAATATACGGTGAAGGGAGAGCCGGACGAGGCGATCCTGAATGCTTGGCTGAAGCGCGAAGGCGCGACGCCGAAATGGTGGATGCCGCGGCTCGCCTGAGGACGGAATTCTCCCGATGACCGTATTCCACCGCAACGAAAAGAAGGAACCGCTGCCCGAAGCCCTGAAGGGCGGAGTGGTGGCGATCGGCAATTTCGACGGCGTGCATCGTGGCCATCGCAGCGTGCTTGAGCGCGCCCTGGCGCTTGCCGAGGAGCGCGGTGTCCCTGCCTTGGTGCTGACGTTCGAGCCGCATCCGCGCACCGTCTTCCGGCCCGATACGCCGGTCTTCCGGCTGACCCCGGCACCGATGAAGGCGCGGCTTTTGGAGGCCATGGGGTTCCGTTCGGTGATCGAATATCCCTTCGATCGCGAATTCTCGACCCGTTCCGCCGAGGAGTTCGTCGAGACGATTTTGGTGGATTGGCTCGGTGCAAGCGGCGTGGTGACCGGCTTTGACTTCCATTTCGGCAAGGACAGGAAAGGTGGGCCGGCCTTCCTGATGGCGGCCGGCAGGCGGCGCGGGTTCGCCGTGACGCTGGTGGATGCCTTCCGTGACGAGAATGCCGAGGTGATCTCCTCGAGCCGCATCCGGGCTCTGATTTGCGAAGGCGATGTTGCCGGCGCCGCCGGGCTGCTCGGTTATCGCTATACGGTGGAGGCGGAGGTGATCGGCGGCGAGAAGCTCGGCCGTCAGCTTGGTTTCCCGACCGCCAACATGCGGCTTCCTCCCGAGACCGAACTGAAGGCGGGCATCTATGCCGTGCGCTTCCGCAGGCCGGACGGCTCACTCCATGACGGCGTGGCAAGCTATGGTCGACGCCCGACGGTGACGGAAAACGGCGCCCCGCTGCTGGAAACCTTTCTCTTCGATTTCTCGGGCGATCTCTATGGAGAGGTCTGTTCCGTCTCCTTTTTCGGCCATCTGCGCGATGAGCTGAAGTTCGACGGGCTCGATGCCCTCGTGGAACAGATCAGGCGCGATGAGGAAGAGGCGCGGGCGCTTCTTTCCGGCGTCAGGCCGCTCGGGGACTTGGACGCCAAGATCGCGTTTTAGCGCCAGCTGAGCGGAAAACGTTTTGGATCGTCTTTCCAGGGATCGAAGACGGCGGCACCTGAGAGACGCGTATCTTTCACGTTGCGGGTGACGAGATAGAGATTGTGCTCCATCGCTGTTGCCGCGAGTATCGTATCGATGACGGGCGGTGCGTGGCCGGTTGCCTGCTTCACTCTTCCGGAAATCGAGCCCCAGCTTCGAACGACCGGATCGCTGATCGAGAGGGTACGGCCGGAAAATCGGTCCTGCAGCGCATCGCGTGCTGCTGCGTAACGGTATCGATTTTCGTCTTCCGGTGGTAGGTTTTCAATCCCCTTGTCGTATTCAGCCAAGGTCAGAATGCTGATGAAGAAGTGCCTCTCGTCCTGTTCTGCCGCCCAATGTTTAACCGAAGGCGCGCCAGCCGGATTGATCAAGGCGGCAATGACATTGGTGTCCAGAAGCCAGCCGATCACAGCTCGGTGTCCCGCCCGCGGTCAACCTCTCGTTCAAGCACCAGTTTTTCGAGACCGAGGCTTTCCATGAACTCGACAAACGGCTTTTTCGGCTCCGTTTTGGTGAGCCGTTCAAGCTCCTCGACACTGATCACGACCACGCTCTCTCGGCCGCGTACCGTCACGTGCTGAGGTCCCTGGCTATGCGCCCGCCGCACCACTTCGCTGAAGCGAGCCTTGGCATCCTCCAGCTTCCAGCTATTTTCACCGGTGGTCGGTTTGCCAAGCATGGGGATCTCCAACTGGTCAGATAGTCAGTTATAGCTGCACCAGGGCTAAATGTCCATGATCGCCATTTCGATCTTCCCCCTTCCTTTCCGGCGTAAAAACCCGTAAAGACGCGCCTCATGAGATTATTCCGGCTGGCCCAGATCATACGAATTATCGGCCCGGCCTTCTCAGCGGCTTGAGAGCGAGCGGCGGGAAGGTCCGGGTTCTCGGCGTTTGTGAAACGCCTTCCGCCACCGAACTTCCATCAGGTATGCGCCCGTCGCGGCGCCAGAGAAGATTGCCCTCATGACCGAGACAGCCGAAAAACTCGACTATTCGAAGACCCTCTATCTGCCCGAGACCGAATTTCCGATGCGCGCCGGCCTGCCGCAGAAGGAGCCGGAACTGGTCGCACGCTGGCAGCAGATGGACCTTTATAAAAAGCTGCGCGCTTCCGCCGCCGGCCGCGAGAAGTTCGTCCTCCACGACGGCCCGCCCTATGCCAACGGCAACATCCACATCGGCCACGCGCTGAACAAGATCCTGAAGGACGTCATCACCCGCTCGTTCCAGATGCGCGGCTATGACTCGAACTATGTGCCCGGCTGGGATTGCCACGGCCTACCGATCGAATGGAAGATCGAGGAGGAGAACTACCGCGCCAAGGGCAAGGCGAAGCCGGATTTGACCGAACCGGCGGCGATGATCGAGTTCCGCCGCGAATGCCGCGCCTATGCCGAAAAATGGATCAAGGTGCAGACCGAGGAGTTCAAGCGCCTCGGCATCGTCGGCGATTTCGAGAACCCCTACTTGACGATGAATTTCCATGCGGAAGCGCGCATCGCCGGAGAGCTGTTGAAGATCGCCAGGAGCGGTCAGCTCTATCGTGGTTCCAAGCCGATCATGTGGTCGGTCGTCGAGCGCACCGCGCTGGCGGAAGCCGAAGTCGAATACCACGACTACGAAAGCGATACGATCTGGGTGAAATTCCCGGTCGCGCAGGGACCTGAGCCTCTCTCCGGCAGCCATGTCGTCATCTGGACGACCACACCCTGGACGATCCCCGGAAACCGCGCGATCGCCTATTCACCGAAGGTCGCCTACGGCCTTTACGAGGTCACCGAGGCCGTCAACGATTTCGGCCCGCGTCCGGGCGAGAAGCTGATCTTTGCAGATGCCCTGGCGGAAGAAAGCTTCGCCAAGGCCAAGCTCCAGTACAAGCGCTTGCGCGGCATCTCGGCTGACGAGATGGCGGCCGTCACCTGCGCCCATCCGCTGAAAGGCCTTGCCGGCGGCTACGAATACCCCGTGCCGCTGCTCGCCGGCGAGCATGTGACCGACGATGCCGGTACTGGCTTCGTGCACACTGCGCCGAGCCATGGCCGCGAGGACTTCGAGACTTGGATGGATCACATCCGCGAGCTGGAAGCCAAGGGCATCGAGACGAAGATCCCGTTCCCCGTCGATGACGGCGGCTTCTACACCGCCGATGCCCCCGGCCTCGAAGGCGCCCGCGTCATGGACGACAACGGCAAGAAGGGCGATGCCAACGACCGCGTCATCAAGGCGCTGATCGAGCATGACGCACTCTTCGCCCGCGGCCGGCTGAAACATTCCTATCCGCATTCCTGGCGGTCGAAGAAGCCGATCATCTTCCGCAATACGCCGCAATGGTTCGTCTATATGGACAAGGACCTTGCCGACGGGACGACGCTGCGCACCCGCGCCCTGAAGGCGATCGACGACACCCGCTTCGTGCCCGCCGCCGGCCAGAACCGCCTGCGTGCCATGATCGAGAGCCGCCCGGATTGGGTTCTCTCGCGCCAGCGCGCCTGGGGCGTGCCGATCTGCGTCTTCGTGGACGAGCATGGCGAGGTTTTGGCCGACGACGCCGTCAACGCGCGCATCCTCGAAGCCTTCGAGAAGGAAGGCGCTGATGCCTGGTTTGCGGCCGGCGCCAAGGAACGCTTCCTCGGCAACGGGCACGATCCGGCCAAGTGGACGCAGGTCATGGATATCCTCGACGTCTGGTTCGATTCGGGCTCGACGCACACCTTCACGCTGGAGGATCGTCCGGACCTGAAATGGCCGGCGGACGTCTATCTCGAAGGCTCGGACCAGCATCGCGGCTGGTTCCATTCCTCGCTGCTCGAATCCGCCGCCACCCGCGGCCGCGCGCCCTATGACACGGTCGTCACCCATGGCTTCACCATGGATGAGAAGGGCGAGAAGATGTCGAAGTCCAAGGGCAATGTCGTGGCGCCTCAGGACGTCATGAAGGATGCCGGCGCCGATATCCTGCGGCTCTGGGTCATGACCACCGACTATTGGGAGGATCAGCGCCTCGGAAAGGCGATCATCCAGACCAATGTCGATGCCTATCGCAAGCTCCGCAACACCATCCGCTGGATGCTCGGCACGCTCGCCCATGACGAGGGCGAAGAGATCGCCTATGCCGATCTGCCTGAGCTGGAAAAGCTGATGCTGCACCGGCTGTCCGAGCTGGATAAGCTGGTTCGCGAAGGCTACGACGCGTTCGACTTCAAGCGTATCGCCCGGTCGCTCATCGATTTCTCGAATGTCGAGCTCTCGGCCTTCTATTTCGATATCCGCAAGGATGCGCTCTATTGCGATGCACCGTCCTCGCTCCGCCGTAGGGCGGCACTCGCCGTTATCCGCAGGATCTTCGACTGCACGGTGACCTGGCTTGCACCCATGCTGCCGTTCACCACGGAGGAAGCCTGGCTGTCGCGCAATCCATCCGCAGTCTCGGTGCATCTGGAACAGTTCCCGGCCGTACCGGCGGAATGGCAGAACGAAGCACTGGCGGGGAAATGGGCAAATGTCCGCCGCGTCCGCTCGGTCGTCACCGGAGCGCTGGAAATCGAGCGCAAGGACAAGCGGATCGGCTCCTCTCTGGAGGCTGCACCCGTCGTGCATGTCGCCGATCCGGAACTGCTGGCGGCGCTGAAGGGGCAGGATCTTGCGGAGATCTGCATCACCTCCGCCATCTCCGTCGTGGCGGGCGAAGGTCCGGCCGATGCCTTCCGTCTGCGCGAGGTGCCGGGCGTGGCCGTCGAGCCGAAGTTGGCGGAGGGCGTGAAATGCGCCCGCTCCTGGCGGGTGACGAAGGATGTCGGCGCCGATCCCGAATATCCGGATGTTTCCGCGCGCGATGCGGCGGCGCTGCGTGAGCTCGCCGCTCTCGGGCGTCTCTGATTGTTGAAGTGCCGGATCATTGCGCTTCGGCGCGTGATCCGGTAAATCTGCCCGAAATTGGCCGGATTTTTCCGGCAGTCGGGCTATTGGAGTAATCTCGCAGGCGTCATGGACGGGTGCCTGTCGATGGAAGGGTTTTCATGAAGACGACACATGCGTTTCGTGCCGGCATGGGCGTGRCTGGCATTCTCGCCGCGACGCTGACCCTTTCGGGTTGCATGGGCAGCCCAACCTACGGAACGGACAAGACGGCCATGGAACAATTGGCCGACGACTTGGGTTCGGCGGTCTCCGTCGGCGGTAACGATGACAAGCGCCGCAGCGTGAAATACAATCCGCGCCCTTCGCTGGTGGTCGCCACCAAGGAACAGCAGAACCAGACCTTGCCGTCGCCGCAGCAATCGCTGGCCGGTCGCGAGAACAATCCCAACTGGGTCGAATCGCCGGAGGAGACGCGTGAGCGCCTGCGCCAGGAAGCGACCGAGAACGAGAACAATCCCCGTTACCGCTCGCCGTTGCTCGCAGGCAGGGGACAGGCCGGGCAGATGACGGAATCGCAAAAGTGGGAAGCCTTCCGGCAGGCCAGGCAGAATGCCGAGACGGTGAACCTCAACGCTCCGCGCCGCAGCCTCAGCGACCCGCCGACGGAATACCGCGCCGCCGATGCGGCCAACCTTCAGGACGTAGGCGAGCCTGAGCTGCAGAAGGAGCGCCGCCGCAAGAAGGAGGCCGAGGAAACGGCAAAGTCCTCGGCTTGGTGGAAGCCCTTCCAGTAATCCGCTGCCGTCCGCGAACTTCGTGCTCTAACGTTTCGCCTTGAAGAAGCCGGTCAGGAGGCCGGCTGCTTCCGTTTCGCCCAGGCCCGAATAGACTTCCGGCACGTGGTGACAGGTGGGCTGGGCGTAAAAGCGCACCCCGTTGTCGACCGCACCGCCCTTCGGGTCTTCGGCGCCGTAATAGAGGCGGCGAATGCGGGCGAACGAGATTGCCGCCGCGCACATGGTGCAGGGCTCCAGTGTCACGTAGAGATCGGCGCCGGCAAGCCGCTCCTGTCCGAGCGTTTCGCTGGCATGACGGATCGCCACCATTTCCGCATGGGCGGTAATGTCGTTTTCGGCGCGGGTGCGGTTTCCGGAGCGGGCGACGACCTTGCCGTCGAGCACGATAACCGCGCCGACAGGCACCTCGCCGCGTTCGGCGGCAAGCCGCGCCTCGGCCAGAGCCTCGTCCATGAACCCGTTCGTTTTGCCCATTCGGCAATTTCCTCTTAACCCGGATGACGCGAACTGGTAGGAAGCAATCCAATTCGAGCCGGTCGCAGGCATTCATCCAATGGGTTCCAGCCCGATGGATGAAGCCGGCCCCGCCCGTTAAATCAACACGAACATGAATGTCCGGAAATGATTCCGTCCGACATCTCGCTTCAGGCAAACAACAAATGACGTTCAAAGACAAGCCGAAGCGCGGCGCAGGCAAGCCCTTCGATCGCGAAAGCAAACCCCGCTCGGGAGCAAAACCAGGCTCCGCCGGAAAGAAGCGTCCCGATTTCAAGGCGACCAAGACCGCGGCCGAAAAGCCCGCGCGCAGGCCGGCGGCCGTCGCCTCCGCTGCCGTGGAGGAGGGAAAGCCCGAGCGGATTTCCAAGATTCTCGCCCGGGCCGGCGTCGCTTCCCGCCGCGATGTCGAGCGGATGATCATGGAAGGCCGCGTGAAGCTCAACGGCAAGCTGCTCGAGACACCGGTCGTCAATGTCACGCTCGAAGACAGGATCGAGGTGGACGATCAGCCGATCCGGGGCATCGAGCGCACGCGGCTCTGGCTCTATCACAAGCCGGCCGGCCTCGTGACCACCAATTCCGATCCGGAAGGCCGTCCCACGGTCTTCGACAATCTGCCGGAAGACCTGCCGCGCGTGCTGTCGATCGGCCGGCTCGACATCAATACCGAAGGCCTGCTTCTGCTCACCAATGACGGCGGGCTGTCGCGCGTGCTCGAATTGCCGACCACCGGCTGGCTGCGGCGCTATCGCGTGCGCGCCCATGGCGAGGTCGACCAGGAGACGCTGGACAAGCTGAAGGAAGGCATTGCCGTCGAAGGCGTTCTCTATGGATCGATCGAGGCGACGCTCGACCGCCAGCAGGGCCGCAACGTCTGGATCACCATGGGGCTTCGCGAAGGCAAGAACCGCGAGATCAAGAACGTGCTGGGCGCGCTCGGGCTGGAGGTGAACCGCCTGATCCGCATCTCCTATGGACCCTTCCAGCTCGGTGACCTGCCGGAAGGCGAGGTTCTGGAAGTGCGCGGACGCACACTGCGCGAACAGCTCGGCCCCCGCCTGATCGAAGAGGCCAAGGCCAATTTCGAGGCGCCTATCTACAATCAGAAGGGTTCGGAGGACGAAAAGCCCGCCCGCGAGACCCGGTCGGAAAGGGCCGAAAGGCCGGCGCGCTCCGAGCGCCCGCGTGGTGAGGGCTCCCGTGGTGAGGGATCGCCGGACCGCCGCGAGAAGGCTTTGGGCCGCCTGGATACCAAGCGCGGTGACCGCAAGTTCGCCGACAAGCCGCGCGGCAAGGGGGGAGCCAAGGGTGGCGACCGTGGCAATGACCGCGACTTCGGCGACGACCGCCCGAAGAAGCGTCCGCCGATGGGGACGAGCCGCACCGCCAATGTATGGATGGCGCCGGGCGCGCGCCCGACCGCCGACGGCAAAGCCCAGAAAACCTCCGCCCGCGCCGAGGCCGAACGGCTGTTCGACAAGCCGAAGGCCCAAAGCGAACGTCGCGTCGTGGTCAACCGCGCCGAGGACGACAGCGACTGGATCCGCGCGGAAGCGCCGGTGCGCCGTCCTCGCGAGGGGGAAGGCCGCGATTTCGACCGCAAGCGTTCCTTCGGCGATCGGCCCGATCGTGGTGAGCGTTCCTTCGGCGACCGTCCGCGTGGTGAGAAATCCTTCCGCGGCGAGGGGCGTTCCGAGCGACCGCGCGGCGAAAAGCCGTTCGGTGACAAGCCGCGCGGCAAGTCTTTCTCCGGCAAGCCCGCCGGCGGCAAGAGCTTCGGAGACAAGCCTTCGGGCGGACGTGGCAAACCCGGTGGGGGTAAATCCTTCGGCGGAAAGCCGGGCGGCAGGCCTTCCGGAGGGCGCCCCGGCGGCAGAACAGGCGGCAAGCCCAAGGGACCGAGGGGGTAGCGGAAAGTGCGGATCGTCGGCGGTGAGTTTCGTGGCCGGGCTCTGGCTACTCCCAAATCCAACGCCATCCGGCCAACCATCGACCGGACGCGCGAAAGCCTTTTCAACATCATCAGCCATGTCTATCCGGAAGCGCTGGAAGGCACGCGGGCGCTCGATCTCTTCGCGGGTACCGGCGCCGTAGGTCTGGAAGCATTGTCGCGGGGCTGTCGCCATGCGCTTTTCGTCGAAAACGGCGTCGAGGGCAGGGGGCTCCTGTGGGAGAATATCGACAGCTTCGGCCTGCATGGCCGCACCCGCATCCTGAGACGGGATGCAACCAAGCTCGGGCCGATCGGCACGATGGAACCCTTCCATTTCCTCTTCGCCGATCCGCCCTATGGTCAAGGGCTGGGTGAAGGTGCGCTGCTGGCCGCGCATACGGGCGGCTGGCTGGTGCCGGGCGCGCTTGTGATCCTCGAGGAGCGCGCCGATGTGGAGCTTTCGGTCGATCCAGTGTTCAAACCACTGGAAAGCCGTATCTTCGGCGATACCCGCATCGAATTCTACCGCTACCAGCCGAGCTAACGGAGCTTCGGGATGACGACAAGGCTTGCTCTTCCCGATCTCGAAAAAGATACCCGCCATGGCGGCCTGACTTTCGCTGTAGCACTCGGCGGCGGTGGGGCGCGGGGCATCTCGCATATCCAGGTCATCGAGGCGCTGGATGAACTCGGCATCCGCCCGGTCGCGATTTCCGGCTCTTCCATCGGTGCGATCATGGGCGCGGGCATGGCGGCCGGCATGGCCGGCCGGGATATCCGCGATTACACGCTGCAGACGGTCGGAGAACGCGGCATGCTCCTCAACCGGCTGTGGAGCCTCGGCCCGGCCTCCATGCGCGACAAGCTCGGCGGCTTCCGCTTCGGCCAGTTCAACCTGGAACTCATCCTCGATGCCTTTCTGCCGCCGCAGGTGCCGAGGGATTTCCGCGATCTCGCGGTTCCGATGAAGATATCGGCCACCGATTATTACGGTCAGGCGGAAGTGGTGCTGGAACAGGGCGATCTGCGCACCGCGATCTCGGCTTCGGCCGCCATTCCGGGGCTGTTCATGCCCGTTAGGGTCAATGGCCGCATCATGATCGATGGCGGCGTCTTCAACCCGGTTCCCTACGAGCATCTGATGGAACTCGCCGATGTGGTGATCGCCGTCGATGTCGTCGGCGTTCCGGAAGGCGACGGCACGCATCCGCCGAGCCGCATAGACAGTCTTTTCGGCGCAAGCCAGCTCACCATGCAGGCCAGCATCGCGCTGAAGCTGAAGCTGCGCCCGCCGCAGATCTTCCTTCGTCCTGCCGTGAACCGCTTCCGTGTTCTCGATTTCTTCCGGGCGCGGGAAATCCTCGATGAATCGGCAGACGTGAAGGACGAGCTGAAGCGCGCCGTCGACGCGCTTCACACGATGGCGGACGGCTAGCTTATTCCGTTACGCTGCCGCGGATTGGCGGGATGTGCCGAAGAGCTTGCCGCCGATGGCGAGGGCGGTTTCCAGATTGGAACCGGCCTCGCCGACGAGCAGTTCTGAGGTGACGACCGGCGCGCCGCAATAACCGAATATGCCGTGATCGATCTGCGTTCTCATCGCCCCGAAATAGCCGTGCCGGGCATAGGTCCGCATGTCGGCGCCGCCGATCGCGACGAGATGAACGGGAAGATGACCGAGCTTCCGCACGGTCGGCAGGTCCGGACCTTCGTCATAGGCCCAGCCGTTGGAGAACACGCGGTCGATCCATCCCTTCAGTAGCCCAGGCATGGACCACCAGTAGACGGGGTAGACCAGTACCAGCGCATCGGCGCGATCGATCCTCGCCTGTTCTGCGAGAACATCGGCCGCCTGCGGTGCCTGTCTTAAGTGCACGGCGTGATCGTTGGCGGTAAATCGCGGGTCGAAGCCTTCCGCTGCAAGATCGGCAATCTCCACCGTATGCGCGGGGTCGGAGGCCAGAATGCCATTGGCGATGCCGGTGGCGACGCTATGGGTGAGCGATTTGGGATCGGGATGGGCGGTGACGATGAGAGCGTGCATTTCAAAACTCCGGTAAGCGGTTGCGGTTGGCGGGATTACGTTATATACTTTTAGTAAGTTACTTTTGGTATATATTCTATGTCAAGCACTGAATTGAAACCCGCCGCCCATCCGCGGCAGCGCCTGTCGCGCGAGACGAGGCGCGGCCAATTGATCGAAACCGCCTGGCGGATCATCCGGGAGGAGGGGACGGAGGCGTTGACCTTGGGGCGGCTTGCGGAACAGGCAGGCGTCGCAAAACCTGTCGTCTACGGTCACTTCGATACGCGGCCGGGGCTCCTGGTGGAGCTCTACAAGGAGTTCGACCGCCGCCAGACGGAAATCATCGACGAGGCGCTTCGAGCGAGCAAGCCGACGCTCGCCGGCCGCGCGGAGGTGATCGCCTCCTCCTATGTGGAATGCGTGCTCGAACAGGGGCGCGAGATACCGGGCATTGTCGCGGCTTTGGCGAGTTCTCCGGAACTCGAAAGAACCAAGCGCGAATACCAGCTGGTTTTCATGGAAAAGTGCCGAGCCCAGCTTGCACCGTTCGCCAGGAACGGGATCGTTTCCTCCGCCGGGCTGTGGGCGATGCTCGGCGCGGCCGACGCCCTCTCCAATGCCGCGGCGACCGGCGAAATAACCGCTGGTCAAGCGAAGGAGGAGCTTTCCGGAACGATCGTCGCGATGGTCGAGCGCAGCGGCCCGGCGCAGGAAGGCGTCGGTTAGATACCTGCCGCCGGCTCCGGCTCGGCTTCCGGTTCGTCGAGGGCGACGGCGCGCTTCGGCTTGATGAGCGGTTCGGGGCGAACGGGCCTGTTCAGCAGCATTTCCTGCCCGGCGCCCAGGCCCTGGACCGCCTGGATCTGCAGCCGCTCCTCGTCGCGCCGGCGAATGTCCTCGCCGATTTCATAGGCTTCGTTCTCGCTCATGCCGAGGCCTTCCAGTGTGCGGCGGCCGAAAAGGAGGCCCGATTCCAACGTCTCGCGCAGCTCGTATTCGACGTTGCGGTCGCGCAGCGAAAGCGAGTGGATGCGGTCGTAGGAGCGGACGAAGAGCCGGACATCGGGGAATTCCGAACGGATGAGATCGACGATGCGATCGGTGGTCTCCCGCTTCTGGGTGCACACCGCCACGATCTTCGCCCGTTCGATGCCGGAGGCGATGAGCACGTCGCGGCGGGTCCCGTCACCGAAATAGATGCGGAAGCCGAAGCTCGCCGCCTGGCGGATGCGGTCGGCCGAATCGTCGATCACGGTTACTTCGCTGCCGCCGGCAAGCAGGATCTGCGCGGCGATCTGGCCGAAACGCGAGAAGCCGATCATCAGCACGTCGGCGCCTGCGCCATCGAAATCCTCTTCCAGTTCCTCGCGATTCTCGCCCGAGAGAAAACGCCGGGAAAGCGCCGCCCCGAGCGGCGTCAGCGCCATGGAAAGCGTGACGCTGGCGATCAGCAGGGAAGCGGTCGCGGAGGAGAAGAGGCCGGCAGCAGTCGCCGTGGTGAACAGCACGAAGCCGAACTCGCCGCCTTGCGGCAGCAGGAAGGCGATGCGAATGGCATCGTTGTGCGGTGATCCCCATAGCCGACTGAGCGCATAGACGATGACCGCCTTGACGATCATGAATGCCGGGACGGCAGGCAGGATGAAGAAGAGGTTTTCGAGAATGACCTCGAGTTCCAGCGACAGGCCGACGGCCATGAAGAAGAGCGCCAGCAAAAGGCCGCGGAACGGCTCGATATCCGCCTCCAGTTCGTGCCGGTAGGACGATTCGGCCAGCATCACGCCGGAAAGGAAGGCGCCCATCGCCATGGAAAGTCCCACTGCCTGCATTGCCGCGGCCGATCCGAGCACCACGAGCAGAGCGGCGGCGATCATCACCTCGCGCGCGCCGGTGCGGGCGATGATCTGGAACATCGGCGTCAGTATGTAACGGCCGGCGAAGACCATGGCGCCCACCGCCGCGACCGCGATCGTGAAATCCTTGAGCGGCGAGGCGGCCGCGCCTTCCGAACCGGGGGTCAGGATGGTGATCAGCGCCAGCAGCGGAACGATGGCGAGGTCCTGGAAAAGCAGCACGGAGAAGGCGCGCTGCCCATAGCGGCTGTTCATTTCCCCATCATCATTGAGGATCTGCAGCGCAAACGCGGTTGAGGAAAGCGCCAGGCCGAAGCCGATGATGACGCTGTCGCGCCAATCCGCAAGGCCCGAGAAATAGCCGAGAGCGCTGAGCGCAAATCCGGTGATCACCACCTGCGCGGGCCCTAGCCCGAACACGTCGCCGCGCATCTGCCAGAGCCGCGAGGGCTTCAGTTCCAGCCCGATGATGAAGAGCAGGAAGACGACGCCGAATTCGGCGAAATGCAGCACCTCCTCGGCTTCGGTGATCTGCTGCATCATCGGCCCGATGATGACGCCGGCGGCGAGATAGCCGAGCACCGTACCGAGCCCCAGCTTTCGGAAAAGCGGTGCGGCCACAACCGCTCCCGCAAGCAGGAGAAGCATTTGCGAGAACAGGGAGCCGGGCGCAGTCATGCGGGTTACTTTCGAGATCGTGGGATGGCGTGCAGTTCCGAGAATCGGAACGCCGCCCTTGATGCTTCTTGTAGTGCACAATAAATGGAGCGTGAATGAAAGGCACAATCATGACCTCCGAAATCGATTCCGCCTCCCTGCTTTCCCGCGCCGGTGAACTCATAGATCTTGCCAGAGCCGCCGGCGCCGATCAGGCGGATGCGGTCGTGGTGCGCTCGCGCTCGCGCTCGGTCTCAGTGCGGCTCGGCAAGGTGGAGGGCACGGAAGCCTCCGAGAGCGACGATTTCGCGCTCCGCGTCTTTGTCGGCAGGAAGGTCGCGAGCGTTTCCGCCAATCCCGGTTTTGACATGAAGACGCTGGCCGTGCGGGCGGTGGCGATGGCGAAGGTTTCGCCGGAAGACCCCTTCGCCTGCCTGGCAGACGAGAAGGACCTGGCAGGCACCTATCCCGATCTCGACCTATTCGACGGCACCGAGGTGCCGACCGATGCCCTGAGGGAAGCCGCGCTTGAGGCGGAGCAGGCGGCGCGTGACGTGCCGGGAGTGACGAATTCCTCCGGAGCCGGTGCCTCCGCCGGCATGGGCGGCATGGTGCTCGTCACCTCGCACGGCTTTTCCGGCAGCTATATGGCCACCCGCTTCAGCCGTTCCGTCAGCGTCATCGCCGGCGAGGGCACGAAGATGGAGCGGGACTACGATTTCGATAGCCGCCTCTATGCGGCGGAACTGGACGATCCGAAGGAGATCGGCCGCCGCGCCGGCGAACGTGCCGTCAAGCGACTCGACCCGCGCCAGGTGGATACCGGCAGCAATGTCACCGTCGTCTTCGATCCGCGCGTCGCCCGGGGGCTGGTCGGCCATATCGCAGGCGCCATCAACGGAGCCGCCGTCGCCCGCAAGACGAGCTTCCTGCGCGACAGGATGGGCCAGCAGATATTGAAGGCGGGACTCAACGTTACCGATGATCCCCTGGTCGTGCGCGGTGCGTCCTCCCGGCCTTTCGATGGCGAAGGCGTTTCCGGCAAGCGCATGGTGATGATCGAGGACGGCGTCCTCAAGCATTGGTTCCTTTCCACCTCGACCGGCCGCGAACTGGGGCTCCCCACCAACGGGCGAGGGGTGCGTGGCGGAACGAGCGTCACGCCCGCCTCCACCAATCTGGCGCTGGAGCCCGGCGATATCGGCCCGGAAGATCTGATCCGCTCGGTCGGCACGGGCTTCTACGTGACCGAGCTGATCGGCCAGGGCGTCAACATGATCACCGGCGAATACAGCCGCGGCGCCACTGGCTTCTGGATCGAGAATGGCGAACTCGCCTATCCGGTATCCGGCGTCACCATCGCCTCCAACCTCAAGGACATGTTCATGCGCATCACGCCGGCCGATGATATCGACCGGAAATTCGGCGTCGCCYCCCCGACGCTCGCGATCGAGGGCATGACGCTGGCTGGCCGCTGATGGACGTTCAGAAAGAGAACTGGCAGGACGATCTCGAGCTGATCTGCGACGCGGCCCGGCAGGCGGGCGAGATCGCGCTTGGCTTTTTCGGCCAGTCGCCGGAAGTCTGGTGGAAGAACGAAGGCCGCTCGCCGGTCAGCGCCGCCGATTTCGCCGCCAATGACCGTCTCCAGAGCCTGCTTCTGAAGGCCCGGCCGAACTACGGCTGGCTTTCGGAGGAGACCGACGATGATGCCGCCCGGCTTTCCTGCGAGACGCTTTTCGTGATCGACCCGATCGACGGCACCCGCGCCTTCATCAACGGCGAGAAGACCTGGTGCGTTTCCGTGGCGGTCGTCCACAGGGGCCGGCCGGTGGCGGGCGTCCTGGTCGCCCCGGCGCTGGAGGAGGAATTTTCGGCTGTCAGGAATGGGCCGGCGCTGAAGAACGGCGAGCCTATCGCCGTTTCCGAGCCGAGGAGCGGGGAACCGCTCTCCATCGCCGCCGCCGAAGAAATGGTGAAGAAGCTGGAACAGGACTTTCGCCGGCAGATTCACCGTATCCGCCACGTGCCCTCGCTTGCTTACCGCCTGGCCATGGTGGCGGAAGGCCGGATCGACGGCACGATCGTGCGCCGTAATTCCCATGACTGGGACCTCGTCGCAGCCGACCTGATCCTGGAAAGGGCGGGTGGCCGCCTGGTCGATCTCGACGACCGGCCTCTCGTCTATAATCGCGAGGCTGTCACCCACGGCATGCTTTGCGCCGGCGCCGAACATGCGCTCGACCGCCTGATGCGGCATCTCGTGCCGTGAACGGCGTCGGACGTCGGAAGTCGCCATTGCGGCGCTGCGCTCACGCTTTCTTTTGGTTGACCTTTCCGGAGGAATGCCGCAGAGGAGGGCTCGGGGGGACTGCTAATGGACGGTAACGGAAAATGACGGAAACGAGCGAGAAAAAGCAACTTCTGCATCTGGTTTTCGGTGGCGAGCTGGAGAGCCTCGAAGGCGTTCAGTTCAAGGATCTGTCCGGGCTCGACATCGTCGGGATCTACCCGGATTACGCCAGCGCCCTGGTGGCATGGCGCGCCAAGGCGCAGCAGACCGTCGATAACGCCCATATGCGTTACTTCATCGTTCACATGCATCGCCTGCTCGATCCGGAAACGAAATCGGCCTGACGAAAGATCTGTTCCGCACAAGTTTGTCGAAGCGGTGGATAAACCTCCAGCCGGCGCCGGAGACCCTTTTTTGACGCATTTGTAAAAGAAAAGAAACTCGTTTAGGACTTAACCAGAGGGTTTATCACATTGGGCGGCGGCGGCCGAATACTGGAGGCGGGCGCGGTGAGCAGGGGGGTGGCGCGTGTCGCTCTGGCCGGATACCGGATTGCCGGTATCGCTGCCTATCCGTTTGCCGGGCCCTATCTCACCTATCGAGCCCTCAAGGGCAAGGAAGACCGCTCCCGCAAGCTGGAGCGTCTTGGCTATGCCAGCCTGCCGCGGCCGCGCGGGCCCCTCATCTGGATGCATGCGGCAAGCGTCGGCGAGACGATGGCGGTTATTCCGCTGATCCGCGAACTGCGCCGGCGCGAGATCCATGTCCTCCTCACCACCGGAACCGTCACCTCGACCGGGCTCGTAAATTCCCGGCTTTCCGGCGAGGTCATCCATCAGTATGTGCCGCTCGACCTGAAGTTTCCGATCACGCGCTTCCTCCGCTACTGGCAGCCGGATATCTGCATCACGGCTGAATCGGAAATCTGGCCGGTGACGATGGACGAGCTGGCGCGGCGCCATATTCCCCAGATTCGCGTCAATGCCCGCATGTCGGACCGCTCCTTCGAGCGTTGGCGCAATAACGGTACGATCGCCGAGACGCTGTTCGAGAAGATGGCGCTGGTGGTTGCCCAATCCGATCTCGATGCCGAGCGCTACCGCGATCTCGGTGCCTGGCCGGCTATCGTTTCCGGCAACCTGAAGAGCGATACCGATCCGCCGCCCTGCGACGAAGCGCTTCTGGAGCGCTACCGGGAGGAAATCGGCGCCCGCAGGACCTGGGCCGCGATCTCCACCTTCGAAGGGGAAGAAAAGGCCGCCGCCACGATCCACCGGGCGCTGAAGTCGAAGAACGGCCAGCTCACCATCATCGTGCCCCGGCATCCCGAGCGGTGCGACGAGATCGAGGCCATGCTTCAGGCACAGGGGCTCTGGGTTGCCCGCCGGTCCCGCAACGACAAGATTACGGAAGAAACGGATGTCTTCCTCGGCGATACGATCGGCGAAATGGGCCTTTACCTGCGCCTGACCGAGGTGGCCTTCGTCGGGAAGTCGTTGACGGGTGAGGGCGGGCAGAACCCGCTGGAGCCCGCCATGCTCGGCTGCGCCGTGCTTTCGGGCAGCCATGTGCAGAATTTCCGCGATGCCTATCAGCATCTGGTCCGCAAGGGCGGCGCCCGCATGGTGCGCGATGTCGAGATGCTGGCCAAGGCCGTGCACTATCTTCTCTCCAACGATCTCGCCCGTCGCAAGATGGTCGATGCCGGACAGGAGGCGATGGAGGAGATGCGCGGCGCCCTTTCCGCCACCGTCAAGGCGCTCGAGCCGTATATCAACCCGCTGACGGTAACGGCGCGCCTGCAGCCGAAAAGCGCAGCCGCCCAATGAAGCAGGTAGACCTGTCGGGAATCGCGGGCATCCTCTTCGACAAGGACGGCACGCTTCTGCGCTACGACGAAAGCTGGGGACCGGTGAACCGCGAAGCGGCCCACATCGCCGCGGCCGGAAACGCGGAAATCGAGCCACGGCTTCTCTTCCTCGCCGGCATGGACCCGGTTTCGGGCCATACCAGGGCCGACAGCCTGCTTGCCGCCGGCAATGCCGCCGAAATTGCCGCCGGCTTCGTGGCCGCGGGCTCTCCCCTCGATGTCGGGGACCTGACGCGCGAACTCGACGCGCTCTTCGTGAGGGCCGCGAAATTCTCCGTGCCGGTGACCGATCTTGCGGGTTTCTTCGCCCGGCTGAAGGCGCGCGGTCTCAAGCTCGGCGTTGCTTCGAGCGATAACGAGCGTTCGATCCTGGAGACGGCCCGCCGCTTCGGCTTCGCCGAGCATGTGGATTTCGTCGCGGGCTATGACAGCGGCTACGGCGTGAAGCCGGAGCCCGGCATGCTGCTCGGCTTCTGCGCCGCGACCGGTCTCGATCCATCCCAAGTGGCCATGGTCGGCGACAACAATCACGACATGCACATGGGCGAAAAGGCCGGCGCGGGGGTGAGGGTGGCGGTGCTGACCGGCACTGGATCGCGCGAGACGCTCGAGGCAGCGTCCGACCTCTGCCTGGAAGACATAACCGTTCTCGAAACGCTGCTGCCGGACCGGTCCTTCGCCTGACCGGTTGCGGCGGCCTTGCCTTTCGGGCAAAAAGCCCGTCTTGGCACCGTCCCATTCCGGTGTCGTCGGAGAATTGTGTATGGTTTCGGAAGCGCCGCCATTCTGGTGGAAGAAGGCCGATTGGCGGGCCTGGGGGCTCTCTCCCTTCTCCTATCTCTATGGCCTCGTCGCCGGCCGCCGCATGGCGAAGGCAAGCCGCGCCGGCGTGATGGTGCCCGTCATCTGCGTCGGCAATTTCACGGTCGGCGGCGCCGGCAAGACCCCGACCGCGATTGCGCTCGCCCGCGCGGCGATGAAAAAAGGCTTGAAGCCCGGATTTCTGACGCGCGGCTATGGTGGTTCGCTGGACGTGACGACCATTGTGGATGCGCAGCATCACCGCGCCGAGGATGTGGGAGACGAAGCCCTGTTGCTTGCCCGCGAAGCGTTGACCGTCGTTTCCCGCCGTCGGGTGGAAGGGGCGCACAAGCTCGTGGCTGAAGGCGTCGATCTCATCATCATGGACGACGGTTTCCAAAGCGCCAGACTGGTGCTCGATTTCGCGCTGGTGGTCATCGATACGGTGCGCGGCATCGGCAATGGGCACCTCGTTCCAGGCGGGCCGGTGAGGGCGCCGATCGCCGAGCAGATGCTCCAGCTTTCCGCTCTCCTGAAGGTCGGCTCGGGGGAAGCGGCCGATGCCCTGGTGCGGCAGGCTTCCCGCGCCGGCAAGCCCATCTATGTAGCTTCGCTGAAGCCCCGAGGCGACAATGCCTTGCAGGGGCGGCGAGTTCTGGCATTCGCCGGCATTGCCGATCCGGAGAAATTCTATCGCACGGTGGAATCGCTGGGCGGCGAGATCGCCATGCGCCGCTCCTTTCCGGACCATCACTATTTCAGCGAGGATGAGATCAGGGACCTCCTAACCGATGCGGAAAAGGAAGACCTTCTGCTCGTCACCACATCAAAGGATGCCGTGCGGCTCGCCGGCCATCATGGGCCCGCGGAAGAGCTGGCAAAAAGAGCGCATGTAGTCGAGGTCGACATGACCTTCGATGATCCGCAGGCGCCCGGCAAGATCATCGATACGGCGATCGCCAATTGCCGCGAACGTCGCTTGAGGGAAAGATCGGTCGCTTAGCGCTTTTGAAGCGGCTCTAGTTGCGGCTCTGGTTCGGCAAGACGCCGGCGCGCTTGTCGGCCTCGAAGGAGGCAGCGGCATCGACATAGGGTTCCTGCCGAGCGACGCTCCAGTAGCGCAGCTCGTCCAGCGGAATATGGTTGCCCGTCATGGCGCATACGACATAGGAGCCTGCCGTCAGAATCTGGTAGTCGCCGTCGAGATACCGGATTCTTGCTTCGCGGTGTCCGCTTCCCTCGAAACGGTTCATCTGTCGTCTCCTGCGGAAAAACATGGGGATCGTCTAACCCGAGATACTTCCGATTGAAAGAGGTTTTCAGCTCCGGCCGAACAGGCGCTCGATATCTGCGAGCTTGAGTTCGATATAGGTGGGCCGGCCGTGATTGCAGGTGCCGGAGCCGGGCGTCGCCTCCATTTCGCGCAGCAGCGCGTTCATCTCCTCCGGCTTGAGGCGCCGGCCCGAACGCACCGAGCCGTGGCAGGCCATGGTAGCCGCGACATGTTCGAGCTTGGCTTTCAGCCCGCCCGCCGTGTTCCACTCCGCGATTTCGTCGGCAAGATCGCGCACGAGGGAAGTCGCATCCACTTCGCCGAGCATGGCAGGCGTCTCGCGCACGGCGACCGCGCCGGGGCCAAAGCGCTCGATCGAAAGCCCGAAGCGGTCGAGTTCGGCGGCATGCGCCATCAGCCGGTCGCAATCCTCTTCCGGCAGGTCGATGATTTCCGGGATCAGCAGCACCTGGCTCGCCAGCCGCTTAGCATCGAGCGCCTTGCGCATCGCCTCGAAGACCAGACGTTCATGGGCGGCATGCTGATCGACGATCACCAGCCCGTCCTCGGTCTGGGCGACGATATAGTTTTCGTGGAGCTGCGCCCTGGGAGCGCCCAGCCGGTAGCGTGCCGTGTCCGGCGTCTCGGCTGCTGCCTGCACGACGCTCTGCTCGGGGGGAAGATCGGCGCGCGCGGTGGGCATTGTCAGGACGTCGAAATTCGCCTGCGCCTGTTCCTCGAACCGCGTGGCCGGATGGAATTCCGGCTGCCGCCATTCCTGCGGCTGATAGCTGTCAGGCCTGTATGGYGATGCAGCAGGCGTCCAGGGCGTTCGCGGCGCGGTGGGCTGTGGTGAGAAGCCGGGGCGGAAGGCGCGCATCATGCCGGCCGTGCCGGTCGTGGCGGCCCGGTCGCCTTGCCGCGCCATGGCCTCGCGGATCGCGCCGACGATCAGTCCGCGCACGAGCCCCGGATCGCGGAAGCGTACGTCGGCCTTCGCAGGATGCACGTTGACGTCCACCAGCGCCGGATCGAGGGTGAGAGACAGCACCGCAATCGGATAGCGCCCGGCGGGAATGCTTTCCGCGTAGGCCCCGCGGATGGCGGAAAGGATCAGCTTGTCCTGCACCGGACGGCCGTTGACGAAGGCATATTGATGCGCCGAATTGCCCCGGTTGAAGGTCGGCACGCCGGCGAAGCCTGTCAGCGCCACGTCTTCCCGCATGGCGTCGATCTCGACCGCATTGTCCTTGAACTCGGCGCCCAGAACCTGCGCCATCCGGGCGAGATGGTCGTCTCCGGTCGATGGAAATTCCAGCGTGGAGCGATCGGAGCCGGAAAGCACGAAGCGCACTTTCGGGAAGGCGATCGCCATGCGCTTCACCACTTCGGTGATGGCGCCCGCCTCGGCCTTTTCCGTTTTCAGGAATTTCAGCCGTGCCGGGGTGGCGAAGAAGATGTCGCGCACCTCCACCACCGTACCGGGATTAGCCGGCGCGGGCCTCACGCCGGTCGTCTTGCCGCCGACGACCGAAACCTGTGCGCCTTCGGCATCTCCCGCCCGGCGGCTGGTGATCGAAAGCTTGGCGACCGAGCCGATCGAGGGCAGCGCCTCGCCGCGGAAGCCGAGGGTGCGGATATCGTCGAGAGTTTCCGAAATCTTCGAGGTGCAATGTCGTCTGATGGCGAGATCGAGATCGGCGGCATCCATGCCGGAACCGTTGTCGGTAATGCGCATGAGGCTCTTGCCGCCTGCCGCGGTGGCGATCTCGATCCGCGTCGCACCGGCATCGATGGCGTTTTCGACCAGCTCCTTGGCCGCGCTGGCCGGTCTTTCGATGACCTCTCCGGCGGCGATCTGGTTGATGAGGGTTTCTGGCAGCTGTTTTACGGACATGCCGCATTTTCCCGGATTCGGCGGAGGATGGGAAGGGCCGCTCCTTCATTCCTCTCATGGCTCCCCATTAATCCCGCCTTAAGACAAAGCCTCTAATTAGTTCAGGTATTGAATTATCGAAGAAATTTGGGAGAGCTCTCCGCTCTCCTTTCATGACCGATGTGGCGGCCGGCTGGACGTTGCCACGAACGGATCGGTCAGCCGGTTGCCACCAGGCCGGTCCCCAGCATGTCCCACACGACCCCGAAGGTAGCGAATGAAATGCCGAGAGGTATCGATCGGCAGATGAACAACCGTGTCCTGAATGGGGTTCGAAATAGCATACGGGGAGTCCGTCCGATGGATGATTTGGCGTCCGGCGACGCGAACATTCAGACTGCGATGCTGGAGGCGATCTCCGAGGCGATCTCGGGCGCCGTGCTTGTCTACGACAGGAACGACCTGATCGTCTTCGCCAGCCAGCAGCTTCTCGGACTTCTACCAGTTCCCAGGAAATTCCTTGCTCCCGGCACACGGCTGCGCGATTTTCTCGGCGCCGTTTACGATGGCGGAGGGCGCCTTTCTGGCGATGGTCATGGCTCCCGCCGAATGATGAGCCGGGAAGACTGGATCGCCAAGCAGATCGCCACCCTCTGGAAGGAACGCGCCGAGGCTGTGGAGCAGCGGGGCACTGATCGCTGGGTAAGCTATAGCAGACGCCGGTTGCCTTCCGGCTATGGTGTCTGCGTCGTCAGGGACGTTTCCGAACACAAGAAGCGCGAGGAACAGTGGCGGGCCGATCTCGAGCGCGTGCAGATCACTGAGGAAATCCTCGACAATCTGCCCTTTCCGCTCTGCGTGCAGGATCACACTTTCCACTACGTCGCCGTCAACAAGGCGATCTGCCGCTCCTTCGATCGCCCGGCGGATGCCATTCTCGGCAGAACGATCCAGGAAATCCATCCTGATGCGTTTGCCGAGCGCCTGGACGGCGTGAACCGGCAGGTTCTCGAAACGGGCAATCCATCCACCATGCTTGAAGGCGTGATCCATGGGGACGGGACGGAATCGGTCATCGTCGTCCGCAAGTACCGCATAGGAAAACCCGGCCGCTACCATGTCGTCAGCGTGCTGGAGGATGTAACCGCCCTCGACAATCTCGATCCGCAGACGCAAGGCGTCACCTCGTGGCTGGATGGAGTGGAGCCGATCTCCTCCGGCATCGGCGGCGGTGAACGGCGGGATGGAAACGCCGCGGACATCGTGCTCGAAGGGGCGGAGGGCCGCCGCGCTCTTGTCGTCACCTCCGTCAGTGCCACGGAAGCCGCCGCACTTGAGACGCTTACCGGCCTTGGTCTCGACACCTCCTCCGTGACGAGTCCCGAAGAGCTCGACCTGTTTCTTCGCATGGCGCATGAAGCGGCGATCGGCATAGACCTCGTCATTGCCGATGCCGAAATGGATGTCCGTTGCCTTGGGCTTGCGGATCAGTATGGCATACCGCTGTTGGTGCTCGACAGCCGCTCCTCGGCCGACGATCTGGCTGCCTCTGTGCTGAGAAAGCTGCGGGATGGAAGTGCTGCGAACGATGTCGATTGGCAGGTCTGCGCCGTGCCGATGATCCATGAGGGGATCGACGTCCTCGTCGCCGAGGACAATGAGGTCAATCAGATCGTCTTTTCGCAGATCCTCGAAGGCTTGGGCTATCGCTACGTCCTTGCCGCCGATGGCGAGGACGCGGTCCGCCTCTGGCAAGAGCAGAGGCCCCGTGTCGTGCTCATGGACATTACCCTGCCGAAGCGCAACGGGTTCGAGGCGGCGCGGGAAATCCGCGTGCTCGAGGCCGGCCTTTCCGCAACGCCGATCATCGGCGTTCTTCCCCAGGCTTTCGATCGGGATCGAGAGGCCTGCCTTGCAGCCGGCATGGACGGCGTGATCCTGAAGCCGATCAGCCCGGAGGCGCTGGAGGCAGTTTTCCAAACGCATCTGAACGGCGAGATACGAAAGCTTCAAACCCAACTTTAGGTGTGTCGACTGTCGCGGATTTGCGGCCTGGTTACGAATGCGCGAATCCGTCAGGGCTATGAATTTTTTAATCTTTCTCCCGCATCCTTGCCCGAATTAGGGAGAATGGCGGAATTGGGTATGAAGTCGGCGAGCAATCCATTGCCGCAGGTCAGTCAGAACGAGCTGCAGGCGATGGCCTACAGTGATCCGCTGACGGGCCTCGGCAACCGATACCGCCTGCGCGACAAGGTGCGCCTGCTCGCCGCCGAACGGGCCGATGATCCCGCCCCCTTCACCATCTGCATCGCCAATCTCGATGGATTCAAGCCGATCAACGACCTCTTCGGGGCCGAAGCCGGCGACGAGATTCTCTGCCAGGTTGCCCATCGCCTGAAGGCCTGCATGCCGGACGGCGCCACCGTGACCCGCCACGACGGCGACGAATTCGCCTTCGTCCTGCCGCTCGTCTTCGAACGCACGGGTGCCGAGCGCATCGGCCAGATGATGAAGGATGTCCTGTCTGCGCCCTATGATCTAGGCGATCGCAATGTCCGGCTCTCCGCCTCCTTCGGCTTCGCCATCTATCCCTTTGCGGGCGAGGATTTCGAGGAGCTGCTGAAAAGCGCCGAAACCGCACTCTATCGCTCCAAGCGCCGCGGCCGGGGCCAGATCACCGTCTATTCCCGCGAGATCGCGCAGGAAATGAAGCGGGCGACGCAGCTCGAACAGGCGCTTCGCACGGCGGTCATCGCCGATGCGGTCGAGGCGCATTTCCAGCCGATCGTGCGCCTTCGCGATGGCGGAGTGGTAGGCTTCGAGGCACTGGCCCGCTGGATCGATCCCGATCTCGGCTTCGTCTCGCCCGGCGTTTTCGTGCCGCTCGCCGAGGAACGCGGCTTCATCGACGCGCTTTCCGAAACCTTGCTGCGCAAGGCCGCCGAGGCAGCCCTCTCCTGGCCGCGCGAACTCTTCCTGTCCTTCAATCTTTCATCCGCCCAGCTCATGGATACGGGCACCACCGAAGCGGTCCTCGCCACGCTCGGCCGGGTCGGCCTCGATCCTGCGCGGCTGGAGCTGGAGATCACCGAGACGGCCGTGATGACATCTGCCGATACCGCGCATCGGATCATTACCGATCTGCGCCAGGCGGGCGTCCGCATCGCGCTCGACGATTTCGGAACGGGCCAGTCGAGCCTCGGGCGGCTCAGGGATTTCACCTTCGACAAGGTCAAGATCGACCGCGCCTTCGTCTCGCGCATCACCACGGATCGCGCTTCCGAGCATATCGTCAAGGCGATCGTCGCCATGTGCGAAGGGCTCGATCTGGAAGTGGTGGCCGAGGGTATCGAGCAGAAGGGGGATGCGGAAAAGCTCAAGGCGCTCGGCTGCGGCATGGGGCAGGGCTATTATTACGGCAAGCCGGCAGAAGGCGCCGCAACCCTGCGCTATCTCCACGACCACTATCGCGACGTGGTCTTCGGCGAGCGCGTCTGAGGGCTATCAGCGTCTTTATCGAGGGATGCGCCGCTTGCTGGATACTAAGCGGCGCTTGTGACCGTCGCCATCTTGCGGCGAGTTGGCGATGATGATCGAATGTCCACCTTTCGGCGTTCGAAGCGATGTCCCTTTCCAATGACCCTCTGCTGCAGCCCTTTCGGCTGAAACACCTGATGCTCAGGAACCGGCTGATGTCGACTGCGCATGAGCCCGCCTATTCCCAAGGCGGCATGCCCACCGACCGGTACCGCCTTTACCATGTGGAGAAAGCCAAGGGCGGTATCGCGCTCACCATGACGGCGGGTTCGGCCGTGGTCTCCGCCGACAGCCCGCCCGCTTTCGGCAACCTGCATGCCTATCGCGACGAGATCGTCCTCTGGCTGAAGCGGCTCGCCGACGACTGTCATGAACATGKCGCGGCGGTGATGATCCAGCTCACCCATCTCGGCCGGCGCACCGGCTGGAACAAGGGCGACTGGTTGCCCGTGCTGGCACCATCGCCTATCCGCGAACCCGCTCACCGCGCCTTTCCCAAGGAGATCGAGGACTGGGATATCGAGCGGATCGTCTCCGACTATGCCGACGCGGCGGTCCGCATGCAGGCGGCGGGACTGGATGGCATCGAATTCGAGGCCTACGGTCATCTGATGGACGGTTTCTGGTCTCCCGCTACCAACCGCCGCGATGACGAGTTCGGCGGATCGCTCGAAAACCGGATGCGCTTTTCTACGATGGTGATTGACGCAGTTCGCAAGGCGGTGGGTCCGGATTTCATCGTCGGTATCCGCATGGCGGCGGACGAGGATTGGGAAAAGGGATTCTCGCGCGAGGAAGGTGTGGAGATCGCCCGGCGTTTGGTCAGCTCCGGCGGGATCGATTTCCTTAACGTCATTCGCGGCCATATCGATCATGATGCGGCGCTCGCTGAGGTCATTCCCATCCAGGGCATGCGCTCGGCGCCGCATCTGGATTTCGCGGGTGAAGTACGGGAGGCGACGAAGTTCCCTGTCTTCCATGCCGCGCGCATTGCCGATGTCGCGACTGCCCGTCATGCGATCGCGACCGGCAAGCTCGACATGGTGGGCATGACGCGCGCCCATATGGCCGATCCGCATATCGCCCGGAAGGTGGCGGCGGGCGAGGAAGCCCGCATCCGCCCCTGCGTCGGAGCGACCTACTGCCTGGACCGTATCTACGAGGGCGGGGAAGCCCTTTGCATCCACAACGCCGCGACCGGCCGCGAGACGGAGCTGCCGCATGAGATCGGCAAGGCCGATCTCTGTCGGAACGCGGTGGTCGTGGGTGCCGGTCCGGCGGGGCTGGAAGCAGCCCGCGTGCTGGCCGAACGCGGCCACCGCGTGACCATGCTGGAGGCAACAGGAGAAGCCGGCGGGCAGATCAACCTGCTCGTTCGCAATCCGCGCCGCAAGGAGATGATAGGCATCGTCGACTGGCGGCTTGCCGAGCTGGAGCGGCTCGGCGTGGAGCTGCGCTACGGCGTCTATGCCGAAGCAGACGACGTGCTTTCGCTCGGGCCGGACCTTGTGGTGGTGGCGACCGGCGGCATCGCGCAGGCGCCGGAACTCGAGGCGGGCGAGGAACTGGTGACCTCGAGCTGGGATATCCTGGCCGGAACGGTGAAGCCCGCAGGCCCTGTTCTGCTCTTCGACGACAATGGCGGGCATCCCGGCATGAGCGCGGCGGAGGTGATCGCCGAGACCACGGCGGAACTCGAAGTCGTGTCCCCCGAGCGCTTCTTCGCGCCGGAAATGGGCGGTATGAACCATGTGCCCTATGCGAAGCTCTTTGCTGAAAAAGACGTGCGGGTGACGATCAATACCCGTCTCAAATCCGTCCGGCGCGAGGGAAATGCGCTGGTGGCCGTGCTCGGATCGGACTTTTCGAAGGATGCCGTGCAGGAGCGGCGGGTGGCGCAGGTGGTAGTCGAGCATGGCACGATGGCCAATGCCGACCTCTATCTCGCATTGAAGCCGCTTTCGAGAAATCTGGGTGCCGTGGATTACCAGGCCCTGATCGCGCGCAAGCCCCCGCTTCGCGTCAGGCAGCCCGAAGCAGGCTTCGATCTGATCCGTATCGGGGATGCGGTCGCCAGCCGCAACATTCACGCTGCCATCTACGATGCCCTGCGTTTCTGTTCGCTTCTGTAAGAGAAAGGGCGGCGCCGTGGCGTCGCCCTTGTTGGTAACCGGATTATTCGGAAGGCCTAATCGTTTCCCGGCATCAGTTCTTCGGTGCCGGGGTGGTCGTGCCGCCGGTGGTCGAGGACGTAGTCGTTGCGTCCTGGGCCGAACGCTGGTCTTCCAGCGTCATGAATTCCGGTGCTGCCTTTAGAGCTTCCGCGGTTTCGCTGGTCGTCAGACGTACCTGATTGTTCTCGGCGTCGCGCGACATGGTGATCTTTTCCATCGGAACGGCGACGTCTTTTTCGCCTATTCCAAGGAAGCCGCCGACGCCGACCACGGCAGCGACCACGCCGCCATTTTCTTCGATGATCAGGTCGTTAACATCACCGATGCTTTCGTTGTTCGGGTTATAAACCGCCTTGCCGATATAGTCATTGGCGCTGATCTGGGTATCGGACTGTTCCGTCAGATAACCGCCGGAAGCTGCCGCGGTGTCAGGCGACGGCGCCGCGGGGGTTGCCGGTGCCGGTGCAGGAGCAGGATCGGCAGGCGCCGAAGGCTGAGCCGGTGCCGGCGTAGACGGAGCGGGGTTCTGGGCGAAAGCCGGTGCCATGGCGGTCGAGGCCGTGAGGATGGCTGCGGCTGCCATTGTGCTAAGGGTCTTCTTCATGTCGAACCTACCTTCCTCTCGATGGTTTCGGTTGGTTTCGGTGAACGCGCGGTTCCTCCCGGACAGGAGACTCCAAGCCGCGCCGGTTCGACAGGAAAATGATCCCTCAACGGATTAGTTCCGCAAATATTGCCGATTTTTTAGGCGAAATTTGCGGAACATTTCTTGTTTTCAGTGGTTTGGAACGTCTTTTTTCTTTTAGGTCAATCGCGCTCGACTGCGCGGACCTTAAAGCCGGTAGGTCGGATCGGCGGCCCCGCGGATGGGGATATCCAGCTCAAAAAGCGCTCCGGCGAGCGGATTGGCGGCGCGCCCTGCCTCGTCCAGTCCCTCCCAGGCAGATGTAACCGCCAGTCGCCCGGCTCCTTCGAGAACGAAGACGGGGCAGCTGGTGTGCTTTGCCGGCAGCAGATATCGCGCGAGCCGGCGCCCGGAAGTGTCATATTCGTCGACTGCGCCTTCGCCCCAGCGGGCATTCCAGATATGGCCGTCCAGGTCACAGACGGAGCCGTCCATCCCGCCCGGTTCATCGCTGGTATCCGTAAGAACCGTCGCCTCACCAACCGGCAGGCCGGTGGAGGGG
Source organism: Rhizobium sp. LCM 4573 (assembly GCF_001854865.1). Lineage (GTDB taxonomy): Bacteria > Pseudomonadota > Alphaproteobacteria > Rhizobiales > Rhizobiaceae > Neorhizobium. The sequence goes on from NZ_MDDW01000029.1 coordinate 133,117, forward strand.
TTCAGCGGCACGGACATAAGACGGTTGGCGCGGGTATCGACAAAATAGCCGATCGAGCCATCCGGCGAGAAGCAGATGGAATTCGTTATGCTGATATTTCCGAAAAGCTTCGTCACCACGCCGCCGGCAACATGATAGATAGCCCCCGCGCCTGTTTCGGACCGCTTGCTCATGGTGCCGATCCAGAGACTGCCTGAAGGATGCGTCCTGCCGTCGTTCGAACGATTGCCGGGCTTGTCCGGCTCGAGCTGGACATAGGGAGAAAGCGCGCCGCTTGCCCGGTTGCGGATGAACAATCCTTCGTCCGAGGCGATCAGCTGCCTGTCGGCATCGATCCGGGCAAGCACGCTTCCCATGAAAGGCAGGGCGTGTGCCTGCTCCTCTCCCGAGGTGATGTCGAGCTCGTGCAGCGTCTTGCCGAGAATGTCGAACCACCACAGCGTGTCCGTATCCGGATCAAAACTCGGTCCCTCGCCGAGGTTGCACAGCGTGGAGGAAAGGACTTTTCCTTCGAACGTATGGATTGGGGTCATGTGATGCGGGCTCCGCTGTCCTGGCGAGATAGGTTAAAGAACGCCGCCATCGACGACCAACGTCTGCGCGGTGATCGCGGCCGAGGCATTCGAGGCGAGAAAGAGGCAGGGGGCCGCGATATCCTGCGGCAGAAGGCTGCGCTTCAGGCACTGTCTGGCAATCATGGCGGCGATATCCTCCTCCGAATGCCACAGCCGTTTCTGCCGCTCCGTCACGACCATTCCCGGCAGGATGGCGTTGACGCGGATGTTCTCCGGCCCGAGCCTGCCTGCAAGGCTCTTGGTAAGCCCGACGATGCCGGCCTTGGCGGTCGTGTAAGAGGGCATTTCGCCCATGTTCAGAAGATAGGAGATCGAGGAGAAATTGACGATCGCACCGCCGCCGGCGGCGCGCATGTGCGGAAGTGCGGCCTGCGCGGTGAAGAACATCTGCTTCAGGTTGATCGCCTGATTGTTGTCCCAGTATTCCTCGGTGACGCGGTCGATATCGTGGCGGTCGTCCCAGCCGGCATTGTTGACGAGAACCGAAAGCGAGCCCATCGTTCGCGCCGCTTCGTCCACCGCGGCGCGGGTTTCCTCCACCTTGCGCAGGTCGGCCTTGAAATAGGTGACCGGATGCTGCGAACGGGCAGAGAGGCGGGAGGCGAGCGCGCGGCTTTCATCGTCTGCGATATCGATGATCGCCACTCTCGCGCCCTGGTCCACGAAGACTTCCGTCAGCGCCGCGCCGATGCCGGAGCCGCCGCCGGTAATCAGGACGCCGCGGCCGGCCAGATCCGGATGCCGCACGATAGATTCGGTCAAATTGCTTCTCCTCCTCCCAATTCCTCGCTGGCGCTTCTTCTAGCGCGGGAGCAAGACGGAAGACAAGCACGCGGCTTGCCGGGAAAGGCTGGTTAGTCCCGCGCAAGCAAGATATGAAAGAAGCGATTATCTATCATTATGATTTGATGCAGGCGATCGCATTAGGCATTCCTCCGAATCGGAAGTAGTAATAAGCAGGTAGGACGCGTACCGCGGGAGAGATCGACCAAGCTGATGCAAGATTGGGGTCGAATGTGGTTCGCGATGGAGCTGTCGTGATGGGAARGGCCGGCTTCGACAGATGAACGAATGCCCGGAAGGCCATTCCTCCGGTGGATCGAGAGCAAAGAAAAGCGGGCGATGTCCAAGACTGAAAAAGTAGGTGAGGCTGCCAGAATAGACGATGATCTCGATGGGATCGCCCGTCTAAAGACGCAGTTCGACGTTTTCCGCTACATGAAGCGGATTACCGATTCCTACGCGGCCCGCACCTTCATGGTCGTCAACCTGCCCCCTTTTTCCTCGCTGGAATTGTCTGGCAATACGATCATCACGAATTGGCCGAGCGAGCTGCTTTCGCTTTTCGACCGTCAGGGCCTGCTCCAGACCAGCCCCGTCATCCGGCGTCTGCGTCGCACGACCGCTCCTTTCATCTGGGATACGGACAGCATCGCCGAGGAGAGGGGAAGTACGGTTTCGAAAAACCTCTTCGAACGCTTCGGGCTGAGATGGGGCGCCTGCTTCCCCGTTCACGATGTCGCGGGCGGGCGCGGAGCGATAACGCTCGCAGGTGACGGCCCTGTCTTCTCCCCTCAGCAGATGATGGAGCTGAGCTACATCTCCATTCATGTGTTCAACCGGCTGTCGGAGATCCGCAATGTCGATAACCGCGCGGTTGAACTGCTGACGGACCGGGAGATCGACTRCCTCAATTGGACGGCGGCAGGCAAGACGAGCGTCGAGATCGCGGAGATCCTCGGCCTTTCCGAGCATACGGTGAATCATTACCTCAATCGAGCGGCGAGAAAGCTCGATACCGTCAACCGCACGCAAGCGGTTGCGAAAGCCCTGCGGATCGGCCTCATCAAATAGCCTTTGCCCGTTTTTTGAACATGGGCAGAAAATAATCATTTCAATTTGGGGCAACTCGGCTCGCCAAAGCGCGCGATCTTTTACCTCGATTGGCTGAAATGACGGAAATAACGGGCAATCTTCCCATCTGGCATGTTTCGTGCTTCTCTAGGGGGCAGGTCCAGAGGGGACTGACAAGCGTCCCAAGAGGCGCGACGAAGAAAACCGCCGTCCGGTTAGGCGCCATCCGGCTGCCGGCCGGACGGCGGCTCTTTATATCTCCGATCGTCTTGCTGCATGTCCTGGCGACCTCCTATATAGGCCGAAAAGGCACTTGAGGAGTTTGGAAGACATGCCCGATGTGACGAAGGAACAGGTTCTGGAAACGCTCCGCAAGGTGCGCGGCCCGGACCTCGAGGGCGATATAGTCTCGCTCGGCATGGTCTCGGACGTCTTCATTTCCGATGGCAAGGCCTATTTCTCCATTACCGTTCCAGCGGACCGAGCCAGGGAGCTCGAGCCCCTGCGCATGGCCGCCGAGCGCAGCGTGACGGCGATGCCTGGGATCAAGGGGGCTCTGGTGACGCTCACGGCCGACCGCAAGGCGGGCGCGGCACCTGCCGCCGCTCCGGCTCGTCCGCAGCCGGCTGCTTCTTCGCAGACACATGCGCATCCCCATCCTCCTCAGGGGCAGGCGCGGGAGAAGGCCGGCGTGCCGGGCGTCGGCACCATCATCGCCGTCGCCTCCGGCAAGGGAGGCGTCGGCAAGTCCACGACCGCCGTCAACCTCGCATTGGGGCTGAAAGCCAACGGGCTCAGGGTCGGCATACTGGATGCGGATATCTACGGGCCGTCCATGCCGCGGCTGTTGAAGATTTCGGGCCGACCGGAACAGATCGGTAACCGCCTCATCAAGCCCATGGAAAATTACGGCTTGAAGGCCATGTCCATGGGTTTCCTCGTGGACGAGGAGACCGCGATGATCTGGCGCGGGCCGATGGTGCAGTCAGCCCTGATGCAGATGCTCCGCGAGGTCGCCTGGGGCGAGCTCGATGTGCTGGTGGTCGATATGCCGCCCGGCACCGGCGATGCCCAGCTCACCATGGCCCAGCAGGTGCCGCTGGCGGGAGCCGTGATCGTCTCGACGCCGCAGGATCTGGCGCTCGTCGATGCCCGCAAGGGCATCAACATGTTCCGCAAGGTGGAGGTGCCCCTGCTCGGCATCATCGAGAACATGAGCTATTTCATCGCTCCCGATACCGGCAAGCGCTACGATATCTTTGGCCATGGCGGAGCCCGCAGCGAGGCTGAGCGGATCGGCGTGCCGTTCCTCGGCGAGGTCCCGCTGACGATCGATATTCGCGAGCGTTCCGATGCGGGAACCCCTGTTGTCGCTTCCGATCCCGAAAGTGTCTCGGCAGGGATCTATCGCGAAATCGCCGCCAAGGTCTGGAGCGAGCTGAAAGGCCAGGCGGCAAGACCGGCGCCCGCGATCGTTTTCGAATGAGCGCATAAAGAAAAGAGCGCATTCCTATAAAGACGCATAGAAGTTCGTGGCGGTCCTGAAAAAAACGCGCCTTCGACTTTCGTTTGGGGCGGCTTCGTTCTGCATTCAATCCAAGTCATTGATAGGCAGCGGAAATATCCGCGCCGAAAGAGTGGCTTGAACCTTTCATCCTGCCGAGTCATGTTGCGCCGCAAACGACCTGCCTTAGGCGGCTCTTGATTTTGGCGGCGGCTGTCTTTATAGCCGCCTCCCGCCGTAGTCGACGTTTCCATGAAGGAACCGCAACACCGGTTTTCGTTCGAGGCCGACGATCTTCGGCCGGAGATACGATTTGATCAATGCCTATCGCGCCAATGGCTCCCTTACGACGCTTGCGCCGGCGGATTCGCTCCGCGCTCTTCCCGACGACATAGTCTGGATCGACCTCGTACACCCGACGAAGGAAGAGGACGCCTATGTCGAGGGTCTGATTGGCATTCAAATTCCGACGCGCGACGAGCTGAAGGATATCGAGCCCTCAAGCCGGCTTTACATCGAGGACGGTTCGGTTTTCATGACCGCCTCGCTGGTCTGGAAGGCGGACACCAACATTCCGGAACTCACCGATGTCGCCTTCATCCTCTCCGGCGGCCGTCTCATCACCATCCGCTATGCCGAGCCGAAGGCATTCCAGCTTTTCATCGGCGCGCTCGGGCGGGTCCCGGCGGACCTGCGCGACGGAACCACCTTGCTCGCCAGACTGCTGGAAACCATCGCCGACCGGACTGCGGAGGTACTTGAGCATGCGGTCATCCGCATAGACAGGCTCTCCGACGATATTTTTCGGGATCGTGGCAAGCGGCGTCCGCCGCGTTTTCTCGAAGGCAAGCTTGCCGATATTTCGGAACATCACCGGCTGATCAGCAAGGTGCGCGATAGCTTGGGGTCGCTTTCCCGCCTACTCACCTTTCTTCTCAACGTGCCGAGGATCGAGGAGAGCAAGCACGACGGCAGCCTGTGYAGGACCGTCGCTCACGACGTGGAGACACTTTCCGAGCACGCAGCCTTCATCGCCGGCAATATCTCATTCCTGCTCGATGCCTCGCTCGGCCTCATCAATGTCGAGCAGAACGCCATTATCAAGATATTCTCGGTGGCTGCCGTCGTCTTCCTGCCGCCGACACTCGTCGCTTCGATCTATGGCATGAACTTCAATTTCATGCCGGAGCTTCAGTGGTACTTCGGATATCCGCTCGCGCTCTTCGCGATGGTGATGTCCGCCGTTGTCCCTTTCTTCTTCTTCCGTTGGAAAGGCTGGCTTTAAAGTCAGAAGAGCCTTATGGGCCACTCCACTTATTCCGATACTGCCGAAGAACCGCGTAGCCAGGGCCTGTTCGCGCTTGCGCTCGGCTCCGTCGGCGTCGTTTACGGCGATATCGGCACCAGTCCCCTCTATGCATTTCGCGAGGCGCTGAAGCCGATTTCCCATGACGGCGTGACCCAGGCGGAGATCATCGGCTTGATCTCGCTGATCATCTGGACGCTGACCATCATCGTCACGATCAAATATGTGCTCTTCCTGCTCAGGGCGGATAACGACGGCGAAGGCGGCACTCTTTCCTTGCTCGCGCTCCTCACCAAGGCTGGGAACGGACATAGGGCGTTTCTGATGCTGCTCGGCCTCATCGGCGCAGCCCTCTTCCTCGGCGATGCGATGATCACGCCGGCACTTTCGGTGCTTTCCGCCGTGGAAGGGCTGAAGCTGGTGGCGCCCACCATGGAAAACGCCATTCTGCCCATTTCGATCGGCATCCTGATCGGGCTTTTCATGATCCAGTCGAAGGGCACGGGCCTGGTCGCGCGCTTCTTCGGACCGATCACGGCGCTGTGGTTCATCGTCATGGGTGCGGGCGGCATCGCCCATATCTTCGATGATCTCAGCATCCTTGCCGCCTTCAATCCGCTGCATGCGGTGGAATTCATGCTGAGGGAAGGCTTTATCGGCATCGTCGTGCTCGGTGCCGTTTTCCTGACCGTCACGGGGGCGGAGGCGCTATACGCCGATCTCGGACATTTCGGCCGCCGGCCGATCCAGTGGGCCTGGTTCCTCCTGGTGTTTCCGGCATTGACGCTGAACTACCTAGGGCAGGGAGCCCTGGTGCTGAAGCATCCGGAGGCCATGTCCGATCCCTTCTATCTGATGTTCCCGAAATGGGCGCTGCTGCCGGTGGTCATCCTCGCCACCGCCGCGACGATCATCGCCAGCCAGGCGGTCATTACCGGGGCTTTCTCGCTGGTGCGGCAGGGCATTCACCTCGGCTACCTGCCGCGCATGCAGATCCTCTTCACCTCCGAAACCAATACGGGGCAGATTTTCCTTCCCTCGGTGAACACGCTGCTGCTCGTCGGCGTCATCGCGCTCGTTCTCGGCTTCGGAAGCTCGGAGGCGCTTGCCACTGCCTATGGCATTTCGGTGACCGGCGCGATGGTGGTGACGACGCTGATGGCCTTCGAGTTCGTTCGCCTGCGGTGGAGATGGCCGCAGAGCTTCGCGATCCTGACCCTCGCGCCGCTGCTGGCGCTGGAACTGGTCTTCCTCGGCGCCAATCTTCTGAAAGTGCACGACGGCGGCTATGTGCCGGTCATGATGGCGATCGTCTTCACCATCGTCATGTGGACCTGGAAGCGCGGCAGCGCCATCCTCTTCGACAAGACCCGCCGCATCGACGTGCCGCTCGAAACCTTCATTCCGATGATCGAGAAGAAGGGAGAACATGCTCCCGTCACCGTGCCGGGCATCGCTATCTTCCTGACCAGCGATCCGGAGACCGCGCCGGCTGCGCTGCTGCACAACATCAAGCACAATCATGTTCTGCATGAAAAGAACGTCGTCCTGACGATCAGGACGATCAACAAGCCGCGGGTGTCTTCCAGGGATCGCTTCAGGGTCGAGAAGCTCTCGGAGCGGTTCACCCTCATCGAATTGCGCTTCGGCTTCATGCAGACCCACAACGTCTCCCAGGCTCTCGCGCAGCTTCGCAAGAGCGGGTTCAAGTTCGACATCATGTCGACGTCGTTCTATCTCGGTCGGCGCAAGCTGGTGCCGGATGCCGAATCGGGCATGCCCATGTGGCAGGATCGACTGTTCATCGCGCTCGCCAACACGGCCACCGATCCCTCCGATTATTTCCGGCTTCCCGCCAATCGCGTGGTGGAGCTCGGCTCGCATGTCATCATCTGACCGCTGACATTTATGTGAGCTGCGCGAGAGCAAAGGATGCTCAAATGGAATCGCACTGCGGCAAGGATTTTTAGTCAGGATCGAGGCTTTCGGCGAGGTCGTACACAGACGTACGGCGAGACCGAAAGCCGAAGATAATGGCGAAAAATCATGCCGCCCGCAGGGTTTGCCGAAACCGGCCGCCCGCATTGTCAAGCGGCTTGGCCGTATGCTTCGGCTACGACGCGCGCCGCTCTCCTCGCGGATCGAACCGGTTTGGGCAAACAGTGCTGATCCCATTTGGGCATCCTTTGCTCTAAGCCCCATTTCAGGGCGATTGTGCCGCCGCATTAACCGCTCATCAAGGTTAATGGATGATTCTTTCGAGGATCATCATTGCCTTGTGGAGTTGGCCGGTGTTGCGTTCGATGAGCGTTTTGCGTCGCAGGTTCCCGTCCCATATGGACGGATGGGCTTCCCCCGCCGTCTTCGGCCTTGCCTGCTGGCTCATCTTTCCTTCCGTGCCCGCCCAGGGCGATCTCGCCGACCTGCTGACCGGTTTCGACCGGAAGGGCGAGCAATGGCGGATGGTGATGACCGATTCTCCCGCCGGCTCGATCCACACGGCGTCGCTCGCCTTTCCGGGCGGCAGGTCCTCCGGTGATGCGGGCATCACATTGCCGGACGGGCGCAAGGTGGCGCTCGCGGGAGGTAAGGAAGGCGGCGATCCGCGTCCCGATGAGGCGCGCGTCAACCGCGCGGCCAAGAAGGGCCGCGTCATGGCGGTCGAGCCGATGCTGCCGCCAAGGGCTTTTTCGGCCGGTTCCATACTCCAGCGCAGCAGCAGCCTGATGCGCCCGCCCTTGCCGAGGGAGGAGCGGACGGCCTTTGCTCATTCCGCAAAGGAGGCGAAGGAAATCGAACTCGCCTCCTTTTATTTCCGTAGGAAGGAAGACAAGCGCGATCCGGTGGTCTCGCCGATGATCGCTGGCCTCGTTACCAACAGGGATGCCGATATCCTCGCGACCGCCTATGCGCCCTCGGCGCCGGATTTCGCGCGGCAGTCGCCCTTCGACGCCATTCTGAAGGATAAACCGAACGGCGGTCGGTTCATTCCGCCGATCGGGCCGGAAGATCATGCCTGGGCGGCGACCCCGCTGCCGCCTGAGGTCTTTTCCGCTCGCGAGCAGCAATGCCTTGCTTCCGGCATCTATTTCGAGGCGCGCGGCGAATCCGTCCGCGGCCAGGCTGCCGTTGCCCAGGTGATCCTCAATCGGGTACGCAATCCCGCCTATCCGAAGACGATCTGCGACGTCGTCTATCAGAACGAGGATTGGCGCAACCGCTGCCAGTTTTCCTTCGCCTGCGACAATATCAAGGACCGAGTCCGCTCCGAATATCACTGGAAAATGGCGCGCGAAGTGGCCATGGCCGTCACCGCCGGCAAGATATGGCTGACCGAGGTTGGCTCCTCCACCCACTATCATGCCGTCTATGTGCGTCCGAAGTGGGCGCGCAGCATGAAGAAGGTCGGCCGCATCGGCCTGCATGTTTTCTACCGAACCTATGGCGGCGGTTGGAGCTGAGAGGCGCCGATTCCCGCGACAGTTTTACCTTGATCCGGTTGTGTCGCTGCTAAGCCTCTGATGTTCTTAAGTTAATTAACCTTGAATGAAGCGGTGTGGATGCCTTGACTATACCGGCGGGCAAAACTATGTTGCGCGCGACTTGAAAACGGGCCGGAAGGCGCGAAATCCACGGTGGCGGCATGTTTTTGGCAGTCGGAACGGTTCACGAACCGGCTACGCCAGGGATCTGCGCCCGGGAGGACGCGAATGACGGATGATCGTGACGATAGTCTGGAAGAGCGCCGGAAGCGCTTGTCGGCGGAACTCGCGGGCAGGCGTGCGGATGACGCGGCAGAGGCGGCCAGGGACGCGAGTTCCGAGGAAAGCCGAAGGGGCATGGCCCTGGGCTTCAAGCTGTCTTCCGAGTTCATCTCCGCGATCGCGGTCGGCGCTATTCTGGGATATCTGCTCGATCGTTTCGCCGGTACGTCGCCGTGGGGGTTGGTCGTTCTGCTTCTCCTCGGCTTCTGTGCCGGCGTGTTGAACGTGCTCCGATCTGTCGGGGTGGTGGCTCCGCCGCCGACCTTTCAGAAGCGGGGCGACAAGGACAAGGCGGGAACGGGCGGCCTCTAGGTCTCCCGGTGTAATATAAAGGTCAGCCGTCGTGGGCGGCGCAGGCAAAGAGGTAGACGGTGGCTAACGATCCGATCCATCAGTTCCAGATCCAGAAGATCGTTCCGATCGAGATCGGCGGCATCGACTTTTCCTTCACCAATGCTTCTCTTTTCATGGTTGCGACCGTCGCTGCGGCGGCCGGTTTCCTCTATTTCGCCACCTCGCAGCGCGGGCTGATCCCCGGCCGTGCGCAGTCGGTCGCTGAAATGTCCTATGAGTTCATCGCCTCGATGCTGCGCGAAGGCGCCGGCAGCCACGGCATGAAGTTCTTCCCGCTCGTGTTCACGCTGTTCATGTTCGTGCTGACCGCCAACATGCTCGGCATGTTCCCCTATTTCTTCACCGTCACCAGCCAGATCATCGTCACCTTTGCGCTCGCGGTTCTGGTGATCGGCACGGTTCTGGTCTACGGCTTCTACAAGCATGGCCTTCACTTCCTGAAGGTCTTCGTGCCGAGCGGCATTCCCGGTGTCCTGCTGCCGCTGGTCGTCGGCATCGAAATCATTTCCTTCCTCTCGCGTCCGATCTCGCTCTCCGTTCGTCTTTTCGCGAACATGCTGGCAGGTCACATCACGCTCAAGGTTTTCGCAGGCTTCGTTACCTCGCTCAGCGCCCTCGGCGCGCTCGGCATCGGCGGCGCCATCCTGCCTCTCATCATGACGGTCGCCCTGACCGGTCTCGAGTTCCTCGTCGCCTTCCTCCAGGCCTATGTCTTTGCGGTGCTGACTTGCATGTACCTCAATGACGCGGTCCACCCCGGCGGGCACTAAGGATAACTACCCATTGGCGTCCTGAGGCGTCAGTCATCAGCCGCAACACCCATTCGAAGGAGTTCATCATGGAAGCGGAAGCAGCAAAGTTCATCGGCGCGGGTCTGGCTTGCTTTGGCATGGCCGGCACGGCTCTCGGCCTTGGCAACATCTTCGGCAACTACCTGTCGGGCGCCCTGCGCAACCCGTCTGCCGCTGACAGCCAGTTCGGCCGCCTGGTATTCGGCTTCGCCGTTACGGAAGCTCTGGGCATCTTCTCGCTGCTCATCGCTCTCCTCCTGCTCTTCGCAGTCTAAGAGCTTGCCAGGATCGGGATCACGGCCGCTTTAAGAAGCGCGCCGTGATCCTTCGCATTTGGAATACACCTGGAGGTGATGATGATCGTGACCCCGGCATTAGCGCAGACTGCGCCGGCCGCCACTGAAACGCCTGCAGCGCCAGGAACGGCGCCGGCCGGCGATACTCATGCTGCGCCTGCGGGCGATACGCATGCGGCCCCCGCCGGCGAATTGCATACCGAGACCGGCGTCGCCCATGGCGAAGAGCACGGAACGGGCGTTTTCCCGCCCTTCGACTCGACCCATTTTGCCTCGCAGCTTCTCTGGCTCGTCATCACCTTCGGCCTCTTCTATCTCCTGATGAAGCGGGTCATCGTTCCGCGTCTCGGTGGTATTCTCGAACACCGCCATGACCGGATCGCCCAGGATCTCGACGAGGCCTCCCGCCTGAAATCGGAAGCCGATACAGCGGTCGAGACCTATGAAAAGGAACTTGCTGCCGCCCGTTCCAAGGCCAACGGCATTGCCGAAACCGCGCGCGAAGCGGCCAAGAGCAAGGCCGCTGCCGATCGCGCCGCGATCGAGGCGGAACTGGCCGAAAAGCTTTCCGCCGCCGAAACCCGGATCGGCGAGATCAAGGCCAAGGCCTTCGCCCAGGTCGGCGCCATTGCAGAAGAGACCGCGACGGCGATCGTCGATCAGCTCATCGGCAAGGACGGCGGCGACGACATCAAGACCGCGGTTGCCGCGGCAGCGAACGGAAAGGCCTGATCCCATGGCGTTCGATGCAACATTCTACGCCCTCGTCGGCCTCATTCTCTTCTTCGTGCTCATCATCTATCTGAAGGTGCCGGGCATGATCGCAAAGTCGCTCGACGAGCGCGCCGCAAACATCGGCAACGAACTGGCGGAAGCAAAGCGTCTTCGCGAGGAAGCCCAGGCGCTGCTCGCCGAATATCAGCGCAAGCGCAAGGAAGCCGAAGCCGAGGCTGCCGATATCGTTGCCGCAGCCGAGCGCGAGGCCGCCCTCCTGACAGAGGAAGCGCGGCAGAAGACGGAGGAATTCGTCGCCCGCCGCAACGCGCTTTCCGAGCAGAAGATCAAGCAGGCCGAAGCCGAAGCGATCGGCGCTGTCCGCGCTGCCGCCGTCGATCTGGCGGTTGCTGCTGCCGAGAGCGTCATTGCCAAGAAGGCCGATGCCTCCACCCGGAACTCGCTCTTCAAGGACGCCATCGATCAGGTGAAATCCCGCCTGAACTGAAAGGCGTAAACGGAATTCAAAAAAGCCGGGCATTGCCCGGCTTTTTTATGAGATCCAACCAGTCGGATCCAGGGCAGACCGTTGCTCCGTCAGTTCGATGCCGGCCGTTAATGCCACAGATGCCTCAGCCGGGGATGCTGCTGGATATCGTCTGGCGAGGTAAAGACGGCGCCATCCCAGCCGCTATTGCCGGCAAGTTCAATAATCTCGGGCTGATCATCGAAGAAAAGTGGCCGTTCTTCCGAGCTAATTGCGAGTGCGCGATTAATGGCTTCGAAGAACCGGATATCTTTCTTTGGGTGCCCGATTTGAGCGCTGTAGAACATACGATCGAAGTATCCGGAAAATCCGAGATCGTTCCAAAGATAATGCGAACATCGGCCAGGGCGTCCCGCAAGTCGCGGCGACCGGTAATGCAATCGAACATTGGTGAGCCGGTTCGCGAACCGTGGGCGCCGAAAAATAGCTTTGGAATGCGTCTTTGTCGACGCCCAGATCGGCCTGAAGGTTGACATCCCATGGCTTGCGCAATGCGCCGTTTGCGTGCCAGCCATCTATGAGTACCCCATCGACGTCAAAGAAGATTTTCATCCTTGTCCCCGGAGGCTTCGAGTTTGAAGGTTTCAGCGCTTGGGCTGGGCCGGACCAATCGTCCACGGCAATAACTTTACTCCTCCCCCAGAACGCCATCCTTCTTGAGCGGGCGAAAACTCATGCGGTGGAGCAGGCAGGGACCATGAGTGTCGATGCCGGCGCGGTGCTGCGGCGTTCCATAGCCGGCATGATTGGCAAAGCCATAGGCGGGGAACACCTGATGCGCCCTTGTCATCATCCGGTCGCGGGTCACCTTGGCGATGATCGATGCGGCGGCGATGGAGACGGAGCGGGCATCTCCCCGGATCACCGCCTTGCCGGGGCAGCAGAGCCCAAGCGGCACGTCGCGGCCGTCGGTGAGCACATAGGCCGGCGTGACGGAAAGCCCGGCGACAGCGCGGCGCATGGCGTCAAGGCTCGCGCGCAGGATGTTGCGCTCATCGATATGCCGGGGGCCGGAAGCCGCTATGGATACCTCGGCGGTTGCCAGGATTGCCTCGAACAGGTTCTCCCGCTGGGCGGCGGTGAGCTGTTTGGAATCGTTCAGTCCGTCCGGAATGTTGTCGGGATCGAGGATGACCGCAGCCGCCACCACCGGCCCTGCAAGCGGGCCGCGCCCAGCCTCGTCGGTACCTGCGACAGGCCAGTGGCCGGCTTTCCGCGCCGCCAGTTCCAGGCTGAAATCCGGAACGAGAGGGACTTCCTCGAAGAGCATCGGAGAATCGGGCGGCGTGCGGGTCAACATGCGGCAGAGACTCGCACGCCGACCCGATCTCCTGCAAGCCCCGGCAAGCGATTGCGGCTTCGCTATCCACCGAGGGGCGTCGGTGGGCCGGGGGCATTTCGGCACGGGACGGTGGCGGGGACGTGCCGAAAGGGGTTGCATGCACGGAAAGCGCGGGAACTTTTTTCCGAGGGCATGCACGAAGAAGAATTCAAACGCATCGCCTGGGCGTTTCCGCAGGCGAATGCGCCTTACCGTTCAGAGCAGCGAAAGCTGGATGCCGCCTCCATCCGGCCTGACGAAGAGGTCGTCGCGAAGCGGCAGGCCACGGCGGGTGAGGCCAAGCCGCTTTGCCGCCATCTCGAACCTGCGTCCGATCTGCCAGGCATAAGGGCCGGCCCCCTTCATCCGCTTGCCCCATTCGGCATCGTAATCCTTTCCGCCGCGCATCGAGCGAACGAGAGACATCACATGCCGGTAGCGGTCCGGATAGCTGCGCAGCAGCCAGTCCCGAAAGAGCGGGCTTACTTCAAGCGGCAGGCGCAGCAGCACGTAGCTTGCCTCGGTGGCGCCGGCCGCATGCCCGGCATCGAGAATCCTTTCGATCTCGTGATCGTTGAGCGCCGGTATCACGGGCGCCACCATGACCGCCGTCGGAATACCGGCATCGGTCAGTGCCTTGATGGCGTCGAGGCGCTTGGGAGGGGTCGAGGCACGCGGCTCCATGGTGCGGGCAAGCTTGCGGTCCAGCGTCGTCACCGAAATGCCGACCTTGGCGAGCCCCTTGGAGGCCATGTTCGAGAGAATGTCGATATCGCGGGTGATGAGCGCCGATTTCGTGACGATCGCGACCGGATGATGGGCCTTCTGCAGCACTTCGAGGATCTGCCGCATGATGCGCCATTCCCGCTCGATCGGCTGATAGGGATCGGTATTGGTGCCGATTGCGATCGCCCRCACCTTGTAATCCGGCTTGCTGAGCTCGCGCTCGAGCAGCTTCGGTACATCCGGCTTCACGAAGAGCTTCGATTCGAAATCGAGCCCCGGCGAAAGCCCCATATAGCTGTGGGTCGGGCGGGCGAAGCAATAGATGCAGCCGTGCTCGCAGCCGCGATAGGGATTGATGGAACGGTCGAAGGAAAGGTCGGGAGATTCGTTGCGGGTGATCGCCGTGCGCGGCTTCTCCACCTGCACTTCCGTCTTGAACGGAGCGAGTTCCTCGATCGTCTGCCAGCCGTCGTCGAATACCTCGCGACGCTCCTCCTCGAAGCGCCCACTCGGATTGAGGCCCGCGCCTCGGCCACGGCGGCGATCGATCTCGATGCGCAGGCCGGAAGAGTTGACCAGCGCATCGGCAATATCTGCCGTATGGGCAGGCGCGAATGCAGCCTGCCGCAGTTGGGACAGCTCGTTCATGGAACACTCCTGCCGGGAAAATCTCCCGTTCGTGATGATTAAATTCCTAGGTCAAAAACGAGAACATTGCAAGAACAAAATTGGGAAAGGTTTTCTGGCATTCCGGGATGCGATGCGTTAAGTCTTGGCTATGCTGACTGTGATCATGGAATGCCGCGACCAGGAATCGGAGCTGGCGCAGACGCTTGCCGGCCTCGTTCCCGCTGCGGTGGAGGGGCTTGTCAGCGATGTGGTCGTGCTCGATCACGRCTCGCGGGACGGTTCCTCCCACGTGGCCGATGCCGCCGGCTGCCGCTTCYATGGTGATTGGGACATCAAGGATATATTGGGTTCGGTGCGCGGCGAGTGGCTGCTTCTGATGGAGCCTGGCGCGCGGCTGCAAGCGGGTTGGATCGACGAAGTCCACGAATATGTAGCGCTCAACAAGCTGCCGGCGCGTTTTTCTCCCGCCCGCGGCTACCGGCCGACCTTTCTTCGCCRCATCGGCCGCAAACAGCCGCCTCTCGAATACGGTTTCCTGCTGCCGAAACGGCAGGCGGTGGCGCTCGCCAGTTCCGGCATGAATCTTGTCGCTCTCGCGCGTGGCCAGAGGGCATCGAAACTCGCAAGCGAGATGATCCCGGCCTGGGTGGCCAAGGCGGCTCGATAACGAAGACTGCTCCCGCTGATTTCCATGGAAATGGAACGCATTCGGGTTCATAATGCAGGTTGCGCCGCCGCATTGAGAAAACCTCTGGCGGCAGGCCGCGAAAATGCCGGGTAACGGCAGAACAGGTTAGCGGAAGGCTCCTCTTCCGCCGGGTTATCCGGCGAAAGGAGATGCGTCATGGAACGCAGCATGATCCGCAGACTGACGACCGCAGCCGTCGTGCTGGCGGCGGCGCTGGCATATCCCCAGACAGCAGGATCGCAAGTCGCCCATAGCTGCGCCGACCACTCCGAAATGRTCGAATTCCTGGCCAGAAACTACTCCGAAAAGCTTTCGGCAGTCGGGTTGATCAACCAGAAGGCAATCATCGAGGTCTATGTCGGCGAAAGTGGCAGCTGGACGATGCTGGTGACCAATGTGAACGGCATGAGCTGCATGATCCTCAGCGGCGAGGGCTGGCAATCGGTTCCGGTTCTTCCCGGCACGAAAACCTTAAGTCCGGCTGAATAGCCGCCTTCGTCGTCGGCTCAGGCGGCGTTCCCTGCAACGGTCTCCGCCGCCTGGAAATACCAGCCGGGCTTCCGGCGTCCGAGGTTTTCGGCTGCTATTTCGGCTGCTTCGATCGAGGAGAATATCCCGAAACAGGTAGCGCCCGACCCGGACATGCGGGTGAGAAGCGCGCCCTCGGCTTCGATCATCGCTGTAAGCTCGCCGATCTCCGGCACCAGCGTTTTTGCCGGCTGCTCGAGATCGTTGCGAAGACCTGTGAGATAGGAGAGCCAATCGCCCGGCTGCGCCTCGATCGGCGGATTGTCCCGCCGCGCGAGATACCGGAATATGTCGGGCGTGGAGACGCCGATAAGCGGATTACCGAGCACCAGCGCGAAGGATGGCAGAGAGGCAAGGGGTGTCAGCTCCTCGCCGATCCCCCGCGCCATTGAGGGTGCGCCCTTAAGGCACATGGGCACGTCCGCGCCGAGGGAAAGCGCGATCGCGGCAAGTTCCGTCTCGGGAAGGTGGGCATTCCAGAGACGCATGAGGCCGCGCAGGGTGGCTGCCGCATCCGCCGAGCCGCCGCCGATACCCGCCGCGATCGGCAGGTTCTTTTCGAGATGGATCGTGACAGGCGGTGCTTCGCCGCCGGCGGCGATGACAGCCTGCCTCAGCCGGTCGCGCGCAGCCAAAACCAGATTGGGCTTAGGATCACCGGAGAGCATGACTCCGAAGCGCCCCGATACCGAAAAATCATCATCTGCCGCAGGCGAGAAAGAGAGCCTGTCGGAGGCCTTGGCAAAGGTAACGATGCTTTCCAGCAGGTGATAGCCGTCAGCGCGTTGCCCCACGACGTGCAGGGCAAGGTTGATCTTGGCCGGTGCCGGCTCGAACAGTGTTGCGCCGGCTTCACGGCCGGCGCTGGTCGAATGCGTGCCGGAAGGCATGCGTCAGGATTTCTTGTCCGGGTTTGCCGGGGCAGGGGGGGCCGGAGGTGCTGGCGCCGGAGCGGGGCTGCGATCGGCCGTCGTCGCATTGGGATCGATCGGCGGCAGGCCATCGGCGATCTTCTGCTTGATCTGCTCGCGGTTGACGTCCTCGCCTTCGGAAATCAGCGCCCGGTTCCACTGATAGACGGCTTCGAGCTTGCGCCCTACGCGCCAGTAGGCATCGCCCAGGTGGTCGTTGATCGTCGCATCACCGGCGCGGAGCTGAATGGCTCGCTCCAGTTCGGTCACCGCCTCATCGAAACGGCCCATGCGGTAATAGGCCCAGCCGAGCGAATCGACGATGTAGCCGTCATCCGGCCGCGCCTCGACCGCCCGGCGGATCATATCCAAGCCTTCTTCGAGATTGTGGTTCATGTCAACCAGCGAATAGCCGAGATAGTTCAGAACCTGCGGCTGCTCGGGGTTGAGCTCCAGCGCCTTGCGGAAGTTCGGCTCCGCCTGGTCCCACTTCTTCAGGCGCTCATAGGCGATGCCGCGCTGGAAGAAGACCGTCCAGTCGCCACGCTTGGTCACCGGGCCGATCACCTCGACGGCCTTGTCGTAGTTTGCCGCCATGGCGGCATAGTCCTTGGCATCGGAAAGCACGCTGCCATAGGCGAGATAGCTGCGGATGTCGGTGGTATCGGAGGCGATAAGTTCTTGAAGATGCTTGCGTGCCTCGTCCACCTTTCCGGTCTGCGCGAGCGTCAGGCCGAGCTGGAGTTCGGAAATCCGCCGCATCGGCGAGCCCTCGGGCACCTTCTGATAGAAGGCGATAGCACGCTCCGGCTTTTCCAGCTTCTCCGCGATGCTGCCGAGCAGGATCAGCGTATCGGCGCTGTCCGGATCGAGTGCGTGGGAGATGTTCAGGTAGAGCGAGACCATGTCTTCCGCGCCCTGCCGGTTCAGCGCTCCACCGA
This sequence comes from Rhizobium sp. LCM 4573, assembly GCF_001854865.1. Taxonomy (GTDB): domain Bacteria; phylum Pseudomonadota; class Alphaproteobacteria; order Rhizobiales; family Rhizobiaceae; genus Neorhizobium. Next base: position 150,567 of record NZ_MDDW01000029.1, read on the forward strand.
TCGAGAAGAGCACGGCTGCTGCGCCGTCGGTTGCATCCGTCACCTGCTGAGCGGGCTTCTCGCCGTTCTCGATGCTTTCGCGCAGCGCCTTCAGCGGCGCGTAGCTGCTGATCATTCCGTCGCCGACCGAGATCGCGTCGAGCGCCTTCTGCTTGTTGCCTTCGGAGGCCTCGAGCCGGGCAAGCGCCATGACGGCGCGCATGAAGGTGTCGGGGGCGGTCGCGACCGATTCCTGATTGGTGATCGCCGCGGAGAGATGGTTGCGGGCCGCGGTCTTGTCGCCCGCCACGATCGCCATGGCGCCGAGGTGATAATCGGTGAAGACCTTGAACCAGTCAGGGCCCTTGAGCGCGCGCACGCTCGCCATCGCGGCCTTGCCCTTGCCGGCGCCGACATCCGCCCATGCGGTGATCAGCGCATGGGTCAGCCGGTCGAGATCGTTGGGGCCCTCATAGGGGAGCAGCGCCTTCGCTTCCTTGAACTTGCCGTCGCGGATGGCGTCGAGCCCCCGTACGATGGTGGTGATCCGCTCTACGGCCTTGTCGTCCTTGAGGGCATCCGCTTCCTCGAGGCCCTCTTCGAACTCGCCGTTGAGAAAGAGCGCGATCATCAGCCTTTCGCGGATTTCGAGATTGGCAGGGTCGAAGCCGAGCGCCTTGCGATAGAGGGTGATTGCGGTCGGATAGTCATGATCGACATCGGCGGTGCGGGCGGCGAGAAATGCGCCGGAAAACGAGTGCACGTTCTCCGGAGTGAATGTCACGATTTCCTTCGCCGTGGGAGCTTCCTCGGAAGGGGCGGCCTTTGCCGCCACGCCGAAGGACAGAACGGCGACGAGGGCCGCGCTGGAAAGCAGAAGAAGGCTGGAGGTCCGCCGCATGAATATGCCTTTCGCTGATGGTGGCGCGACATTTCGCGCTCGYCGTCCCGCATCACTTGATTCACGATAGAATGGCTTTTTTGGTACCGGACTGCAAGAAATCTCGGGCTTCGTTTCCGGTCGCGGCGATCACGAAGCGAGCAGCGCCATCCGTTTGAGGTCCTTCGGCCGTCCGCAAAGCCGGAAGATGGTGAAAAGGTCTTCGCGGCTGGCGATGAAGGTTTTGGCCGTGCGATAGGTGGTTTCCTGGCGCTGCTGAATCTCGACCCGATGCCAGCTACCCTCGGAGAGCGCATCGAAGCCGGCCATGATTTCCACCGGTATTTTTCCGAGATCCGGGCGCAACAGGATTTGCGAGCGGAAACGTTCGGTACCGATGCCGGCCACGTTGGGAAACCCATGCCGGCGGATAAGGCGATCCGCGTCGGCAATGGAGATCAGGACATCTATATCGGCAATTGGCGTCGGCATCCGGTATCCGTGGAGCCGCATCGCGGTTCCGCCGAACACGCACCAGGGATCGCGGCACGCCGACATCAGGTCGGCGATGCGGTTCAGCGCCTCTTCGAGCAAATGATTGTCGTCTCCAGCTCTGTCGTCCGGAGAACTCATCAGCCTTAGTTGACCCGCTGGATGGAGAAGTCGATGACCTCCATCAGCGCCGACTTGAGCGGCGAGGCCGGCAGCGGCGCGAGCGCGTCCCGCGCGATGGTGCCGTAATGTTCCGCCCGGCTTATGGTGTCGCTGAGCGCCCCGTACTTGTTGATCAGCCCGAGCGCCTTTTCCAGGTTCTCATCGCTGCTTTCGCCCTTTTCGATCGCCTCGCGCCAGAAGGCGCGCTCGGCTTCCGTGCCGCGGCGATAGGAGAGAATGACAGGGAGCGTGATCTTGCCCTCGCGGAAATCGTCCCCGACATTCTTACCGAGATCGGCGGCCTTGCCGCCATAGTCCAGCGCGTCGTCGACGAGCTGGAAGGCAAGTCCGAGATTCATGCCGTAGGATTTGAACGCGGCGCGGCCGGCCTTGTCCGCGTTTGCGATGATCGGGCCGACTTCCGCTGCAGCGGCGAAAAGCGCCGCCGTTTTGGCGCGGATGACGGCGAGATAGTCGTCCTCCGTCGTCTCCATGTTCTTGGCGACGGAAAGCTGGAGAACTTCGCCCTCGGCGATCACCGCCGCGGCGGTGGAGAGCACGTCGAGCGCTTCCAGCGAGCCGACATCCACCATCATCCGGAAGGCCTGGCCGAGCAGGAAATCGCCCACCAGCACGCTCGCCTGGTTGCCCCATATGGTGCGGGCGGTGGATCTGCCGCGGCGCAGGTCGCTTTCGTCCACGACATCGTCGTGCAGCAGCGTCGCCGTGTGCATGAATTCGACGCTGGTCGCGAGCTTCACATGGCCATCGCCCCGATAGCCGAAGAGCGACGCGGACGCGAGCGTCAGCATGGGCCGCAGCCGCTTGCCGCCGGAGGAGATCAGGTGGTTGGCGACCTCTGGGATCATCTGCACGTCAGAACCTGCCTTCGACAGGATAAGCTGGTTCACCCGTTCCATATCCGCTTTGGTGAGATCCACCAGTGGCTTGACGGAAGCCGGTTTGTTTTTGCCTTCTTCAAGCGGTATCACGACGCCCAACGATCGGACTCCTGTTCAAATCTTGTGCAGGACAATAGAAAGGGGAACATGGTGCGGCAAGGGCCAAATCGCTTTTTCGCCCAATTTTGGAGGGGTTTCCCAAGGGATGCGTGAATTGATCCGAACGAATGACGCCGTGCTTCTGTCGTTTGCGGAAAGCCTCATGAAGGATGCGGGCATCCATTGCCTGATCGCCGACCAGGCGATGAGTGTGCTCGAAGGCTCGCTCGGCCTCCTGCCGCGCCGCTTCCTGGTTGATGAGGAGAGGGCGGAACAGGCCCGCCGCATATTGATCGACGCGGGACTTGAGGCGGAACTGAGGGACGGCCAGGCATGAAGGAGACGGTCGATGCCTTTCATCGCGGCCGCTTCCATGTGATCCAGCCGAAAGGGGAAGGGCATCGCTCGGGCGTCGACGCCATGCTGCTTGCTTCTCTCGTCGAGGGGGAGGGAGAAATCAGCGTCGCCGATCTCGGCGCAGGCGCCGGCGCTGCCGGACTGGCCGTTGCGTCACGCCTCGATCACGCGAAAGTGCTTCTCGTCGAGCGCTCGCCGCTGATGGCCGACTATGCCCGCAAGACGCTCGCCTATCCCGAAAACGAAAGAGTTGCCGATCGGGTGCGGGTGATTGAGGCGGACGTGACCTTGACCGGCAAGGCGCGGCTGGCGGCGGGGCTGGAGGACGAGATCTACGACCACGTCATCATGAATCCGCCGTTCAACGACGCGGCGGACCGGCGCACGCCGGACGCCCTCAAGGCGGAGGCCCACGCGATGAGCGAAGGCCTGTTCGAGAGCTGGCTTCGCACCGCCGGTGCGATCATGAAGCCCGGCGGGCAGCTTTCCCTGATCGCCCGTCCGCAATCGATCGGCGAGATCATTGCCGCCTGCGGAAAGCGTTTTGGCGGGCTGGAGATCACGGCCGTCCATCCGCGTCCCGGCGAGGATGCCACCCGGATACTGGTTACCGCCATCAAGGGTTCGCGCGCGCGGCTTGCATTCCGGGCACCCCTCATCCTGCACGGTGAGACGGGGCATGGCTTCACGAAGGAGGCCGACGACCTCAACAACGGCCGCGCCGCCTATTCCCGCCGCAAACGCTGAAAACACTGAATTTTCACCGATCAACCATTGCGTTTGCGGTCCGCTTACATACATCACGGTTTCACGATTTGCGTCGGACAGGATGGACAATGGCAGGTTTTTTGCGGCGTTTGATGCCGAAACGGTTTCGCAAGAAGGGCGTGACAATCCCCGTTGTGAGACTTCACGGCGCGATCATGACCGGTGGCGGGCAGTTCCGCCCAGTTCTGAACCTCGCTACCGCCGCGCCGGCTCTGGAAAAAGCCTTTGCCAGAAAGGACGCGCCTGTCGTTGCGATCTCCATCAATTCGCCGGGCGGTTCGCCGGTCCAGTCGCGCCTGATCTTTCAGCGCATCCGTTCGCTGGCTGAGGAGAAGGACAAGAAGGTTCTCGTCTTCGTTGAAGATGTCGCGGCATCCGGCGGCTACATGATCGCGCTTGCCGGTGACGAGATATTTGCGGATCCGACCTCCATAGTCGGATCGATCGGCGTGGTTTCGGGCGGCTTCGGCTTTCCGGAACTCCTGCGCAAGATCGGCGTCGAGCGTCGCGTCTATACCGCCGGCGAGAACAAGGTGATCCTCGATCCCTTCCAGCCGGAAAAGGAAGGCGACATCGAATACCTGAAGACGCTGCAGCTCGAAATCCACACGGTCTTCATCGACATGGTGAAGGCGCGCCGCGGCAGGCGGCTGGCGGATGATCCGACAATCTTCTCCGGCCTGTTCTGGACTGGTACCCGCGGGCTGGAACTGGGTCTCGTCGATAATCTAGGCGAGATGCGCGATACGTTGAAACGCCGCTACGGAGCGGATACGAAGCTGGAATTGATCGGTAGCGCGCGGACCCTTTTCGGCCGCAAGGTGCCGGGCGTCGTGTTCGGCGAAGGCCATGCCGGCGAAATCGCCGCGGGCGCTACGGCGGGCCTTGCCGCGAGCCTGGAAGAGAAGGCATTGTGGAGCCGTTACGGGCTCTGATATCGAGTGAGGGGGTAGATGGCGCAACTTCTTTTTCTGGTGGTCCTGATCGGCGGAGGCTGGCTGCTCTACAAACGCTTCGTGCGTGACGCGGAGAGGCTTTCGGCGCGTACGAAGGAGCAGGAAAAGGAGCGCCAGACGGGTGCGATCGGCACGCTGGTGAAGGACCCCAAGACGGGTGAATACCGGGTCAAGCGCGACGAGGAATGAGGCTTTAGCCCCGCTCCTTAACACGATGCTCCCAATTCGAACCTGCATAGCTGACGCAGATGATGAACACCGTGCGAGTTTCGTCATCCACCGTAAAGCAGACGACAGCTTTTTCCGCTGTGGGACTTCTATCTCTGCAAGTTTCCGATCGGCTGTGATTTTACCGCTATAGTCCTCAATGAATTTGTGGATATCAACTAGATCTTGTTCGGCTCGGGATGATACTCAAGTCGATAGACGGGCATCAGTTACCCTTGTGCTTTTCTTCAAGCCGTGCACGTACACGGTCGAAGAGATTATCCTTGTCCATCGCTATCCACTGATCCCTGGGCAATTCCATCCGTCGACGGATTTCGTCGGCCATGCCTGCGAGAGGGTCACGGGCCTCAGTTGTTTCCTCGCTCTGCCGCAGGGTATCGATGCCGGCTTCCAGCACCTTTTCGACCGAAGGAAACTGGCCGCTCTCGACCAATTGCTCGGCATAATGCAGATATCGCTCCGATAGGGTCACGTTGTTTTTGACGTTCATCGCGGTTCTCCGGAAATTGCCCGATCCTACCATAGATCGAAATTCAGCGGCATAGTGCAATATGCGCGAATGCATAAATCCTTGACCCACGCCCCTGATGCGTGGCACTCGTCCGCGACGAAATCACCATATCCGGCCATACTCATGACGAACCTGCCCGACCACATGTCTCCGAAGCGCTCCTTCCAGGGGCTCATCCTCGCGTTCCACAATTATTGGGCGGACAAGGGCTGCGCCGTGCTGCAGCCCTATGACATGGAGGTCGGCGCCGGCACCTTCCATCCGGCAACCACGCTTCGCGCGCTCGGGCCGAAGCCCTGGAAGGCGGCCTATGTGCAGCCGTCGCGCCGCCCCTCGGATGGACGTTACGGCGAAAACCCGAACCGGCTGCAGCACTATTATCAGTACCAGGTCATCCTGAAACCGAATCCATCCAATCTCCAGGAACTCTATCTCGGCTCGCTGGAGGCGATCGGCCTTGATCCCCTGCTGCATGACATCCGCTTCGTGGAGGACGATTGGGAAAGCCCAACCCTCGGCGCTTGGGGCCTCGGCTGGGAATGCTGGTGCGACGGTATGGAAGTCTCGCAGTTCACCTACTTCCAGCAGGTCTGCGGCATCGAGTGCTCGCCGGTCGCCGGCGAGCTGACCTACGGTCTCGAGCGGCTTGCCATGTATGTTCAGGGCGTCGACAACGTCTACGACCTGAACTTCAACGGTCGCGAGGGCGAGGAGAAGATCTCCTATGGCGACGTCTTCCTGCAGGCCGAGCAGGAATATTCCCGGCACAACTTCGAATTTGCCGACACCGCCATGCTGCACCGGCATTTCATTGATGCCGAGAAGGAGTGCCAGGCGCTTCTCGCTGCAGGTGCCCCAGGCGCCAGCGCCAATCAGATGCTGCACAAATGCGTCTTCCCGGCCTATGACCAGTGCATCAAGGCAAGCCACGTCTTCAACCTGCTCGATGCCCGCGGCGTGATTTCCGTCACCGAGCGCCAGAGCTATATCCTGCGGGTGCGCACGCTCGCCAAGGCCTGCGGCGAAGCCTTCCTGCTGACGGATGCGGGCGGCATCAACTTCGGCAGGGAAGCCGCCTAACCCATTGGAAATTTGACGCAACCGACGATTTATGCCTAGTGTCCGGCGTAGACTTCCGGTCTCAGGGGGATTCGCGCATGTATATCCTGCTCGGCATTATCGTCGTCGTCGGCCTCTATCTGGTCTTCCTCTATAACAGCTTGGTAAAAAGCCGGCAGATGGCCGAGGAGGCCTGGTCCGGCATAGACGTGCAGCTGAAGCGCCGCGCCGATCTCATCCCGAACCTCATTGAGACGGTGAAGGGTTACGCGGCGCACGAGAAGAGCACGCTTGAGGAAGTGATTTCGCTCCGCAATCAGGCACAATCCATCCCGAGCGGCGATGTCGCTGCTCGTGCGCAAACCGAAGGCCTGCTTTCCCAGGCGCTAGGCAAGCTCTTCGCGCTGGCGGAGGCCTATCCGGATCTCAAGGCCAACCAGAACTTTTCCGAACTGCAGGCCTCTCTCGAAACCATCGAGAGCGAAATCCAGATGTCCCGACGCTATTATAACGGCGCGGCTCGTGACCTCAATGTCAAGGTGGAAAGCTTCCCGTCCAATCTCGTTGCCGGCCAGTTCGGCTTCTCGAAGCGCGAGTATTTCGAGATCACCGACGAGGCGGATCGCGCTGTGCCCGCCGTCAAGTTCTGACGCCGTTGGACTTTGGTGCAGAAGGCATTTATGAGCGGGCTCGCGCCCTTTGATCGACTGCGCGAGCGACGGAAGAGACAGACATCATGGCCAGAGCCAAACTCAAGATAATCCCCTCCCGCAAGCCGCTGATCGGCCGCGCTGCCCCTCCCGGTTCGAAATCGATCACCAACCGCGCGCTGCTTCTGGCAGGCCTTGCCAAGGGTACGAGCCGGCTCACCGGCGCGCTGAAGAGCGACGATACGCGCTATATGGCGGAGGCGCTTCGGGCGATGGGCGTGAAGGTGGAAGAGCCCGACGCGACGACCTTCGTCGTCACCGGCTCCGGCAAGCTTCAGCCACCGTCGGCAGCGCTCTTTCTCGGCAATGCAGGCACCGCGACCCGCTTCCTGACAGCCGCCGCGGCGCTCGTCGATGGCAGGGTGGTGGTGGATGGCGACGAGCACATGCGCAAGCGGCCGATCGGCCCACTGGTCGATGCGCTGCGTTCGCTCGGTATCGATGCCTCGACCGAGACCGGCTGCCCGCCGGTGACGATCAACGGCAAGGGCGGCTTTGAGGCAGATCGGGTGCGGATCGACGGCGGCCTTTCCAGCCAATATGTCTCCGCACTTCTCATGATGGCGGCGGGCGGCACCCGTCCCGTCGTCGTGGAACTGCTCGGCGAGCATATCGGCGCGCTCGGCTATATCGATCTCACGGTTGCCGCCATGCGCGCCTTCGGCGCCAAGGTGGAGCGCACCAGCCCCGTCACCTGGCAGGTGGAACCGACCGGCTACCGCGCCGCCGATTTCCATATCGAGCCGGATGCCTCGGCCGCGACCTATCTCTGGGCGGCGGAAGTACTGACCGGCGGCAGGATCGATCTCGGGACGCCCGCCGCCGATTTCACGCAGCCCGATGCCAAGGCCTACGAGCTGATCGCGAAGTTCCCACATATGCCGGCCAAGATCGACGGCTCGCAGATGCAGGACGCCGTGCCGACGCTCGCCGTGCTCGCAGCCTTCAACGAGACCCCGGTGCGCTTTGCGGGCATCGCCAACCTGCGCGTCAAGGAATGCGACCGCGTGCGTGCGCTTTCGACCGGGCTGAACAACATCCGGGAAGGCCTTGCTACAGAGGAGGGGGACGATCTCATCGTCGCCTCCGACCCGGCGCTCGCCGGCCAGGTGCTGCCGGCCGATATCGATACCTTCGCGGATCACCGTATCGCCATGAGCTTCGCTCTCGCGGGCCTGAAGATCGAGGGCATCACCATTCTCGATCCCGATTGCGTAGCGAAGACCTTTCCGGCCTATTGGGCTGTGCTGGCCTCGCTCGGGGTGGCTTACGAAGAAGACGCATAACGGTTCGCAAGAGACGCGGGAGCGGGGAAGGGGAGAATGGTCGTGATGCGGTGGTTCTCCGGCTTCGGCGCCCTGGTCCTAATCTTCCTCGCGGCGTTCGCTTTGCCGGCTGCCGCGGAGGAATATATCCGTTCCTATCACTCGGAGATCCGGGTGGCGCCGGATGGCGAGCTGACGGTTGTCGAAACCATTACGGTGAATACGGAAGGCCGGAACATTCGCCGCGGCATCTTCCGCGATTTTCCGCGGACCATGCAGGATGCGAGAGGCCGCACGGTGCGCGTCGGCTTCGAGGTCGTCTCCGTCACCCGTGACGKCCGGCCGGAGCCCTGGCAGACCGAATCCGTCACCGGCGGCACCCGCATCATCGCCGGCTCACAGGATGTGCTGCTCGGTTATGGCGAGCACACCTACGTCATCACCTACACGACCGACCGGCAGATCCGCTTCTTCGAAGATCATGACGAGCTTTATTGGAACGTCACCGGCAATGGCTGGCAGTTCCGCATCGCCAATGCCTCGGCGCGCGTGACGTTGCCGGAAGGCGCGCGTGTTACCCAAACGGCAGCCTTCACCGGAGCTTTCGGAGCAAGGGACCGCAATGCCGACGCATCGAGCAACGGCAATACGGCCGTTTTCGCCACCACGAGAACGCTCGGCCGCCAGGAAGGCCTCACCGTCGTCGTCGGCATTCCGAAGGGTGTGATCGCGGCTCCGTCCGCCGATCAGCAGCGAGCCTGGTGGCTTCGCGACAATATGGCTCTGTTGATCGGTTTCGGCGGGCTCGTTCTGGTGGCGCTCTATTACGGCCGAAGCTGGCTTGCCGTCGGCCGCGATCCGCCGCGCGGCGTCATGGTGCCGCGCTGGGATGCGCCGGACGGCATCTCCCCCGCGCTCGTCAACTACATCGACAACAAAGGCTTTTCCGGTGCGGGCTGGACGGCGCTTTCCGCAAGCGCTCTCGACCTTGCCGTAAAGGGCCATGTCACGTTGGAGGATCTGGATAAATCCATCACCATCCGCCGTACGGACAAGCGCGAGGAAAAGGCCCTTCCGGTAGGCCAGGCGGCGCTCCTGCGGGCCGTCGGCGGGCCGGGTGATGCGCTGGTGATCGACAAGGCGAACGGCAGCCGGGTGCAGACGGTCGGGGCGAGCTTCCGCCGCGCCATGGAAAGAGAGCACCGCGGCAAATACTACCGTTCGAACACCGGCTATGTGATCGGCGGCATTGCGTTGAGCCTGCTCGTTCTCGGCGCCATGCTTGTCTTCGGCAATCTCGATCCGGATATGATCGCAGTTCTCATAATTCCCGCCTTCTTCGCGGTGTTCTTCGGTCTGTTCGCGGTGAATATCGGCAGGTCGCTGCGGCGCAGGGCCTCGCTCTTCTCCAAATTCATGATGATCCTGATGCTGGGCTTCTTCGGCTTCGTGGCGATCTCCACGCTTTCGGGTATCGTCGTCGGGCTGGCCGCGGATCTGACTGGCAGCGACCATTGGCCGATCCTCGTGGCGGTCGGCGGCATCGTCCTCCTGAACGTGATCTTCTTCTTTCTGATGGGCGCGCCGACGCCGCTCGGGCGCAAGATGATGGACGGTATCGAAGGCTTGCGCACCTATCTGACGCTTGCCGAGAAGGACCGCATGAACATGGCCGGCGCGCCGCAGATGTCGCCGCAGCATTTCGAGACGCTTCTGCCCTATGCGGTGGCGCTCGAGGTGGAAAAGCCGTGGAGCCACGCCTTCGAAACCTGGCTCGCCACGGCGGCGGCCGGAGCGGCTGCGGCTGCCTATGCCCCGACCTGGTATAGCGGGCACTCCGTCGGCAATTTCGGCGAACGCATCGGCGGCTTCTCGTCCTCCATGGCGGATACGATCGCTTCCACCATCCCCACGCCCCAACCCTCGTCGTCCTCCTCCGGCTTCGGCGGTGGCGGTTTCTCCGGCGGCGGAGGCGGCGGCGGCGGTGGTGGCGGGTGGTGACTCACCTCCCCCTTGAGGGGCCACCGTTTGCGGGTGACTTTTGCCGTTCGGCTTGCTAGATGCTCGCCAATTACTCCTTTCTCGTGAAATTCACACAGAAGTTGATCGTCCATGCCCGACCTACTCCTAGAGCTTCGTTCCGAAGAAATCCCGGCTCGCATGCAGCGCAAGGCTGCTGGAGACCTGAAAAAGCTCGTCACAGACGCGCTGGTGGAAGCGGGTTTGACCTATGAGGGCGCGCGCGAATACTGGACCCCCCGCCGCCTGACGCTGGATATCCGGGGCCTAACCGCCCGCTCCGCCGACCAGCGCGAGGAGCGCAAGGGACCGCGCACCGACGCGCCGGAAAAGGCGATCGAAGGCTTTCTGCGCGGCGCGGGCCTCTCCTCGGTTTCCGAGGCGCAGGTCGTCAGCGATCCGAAGAAGGGCGATTTCTATGTCGCGGTGATTTCGAAGCCCGGCCGCGCCGCGGAAGAGATCATTGCCGATGTCATGCCCGGCATCATCCGCAATTTCCCCTGGCCGAAATCCATGCGCTGGGGCGCGGCTTCCATGCCGAAGGGCGCGCGCTTCGGCGGTATCGAGGGCAAGGGTTCGGAAAGCCTGCGCTGGGTGCGCCCGCTGCAGTCGATCGTCTGCGTCTTCGGCCCCGAGCATGAGGAAACCCAGGTCATTCCCTTCGAGATCGACGGGATCGTCGCGGGCAACGTCACCTACGGGCACCGTTTCCATGCGCCGGGCGCGATCACCGTGCGCCGCTTCGAGGACTATGCTACGAGCCTGGAAAAGGCCAAGGTCATGCTCGATGCCGAGCGCCGCAAGGACGTGATCCTGCACGACGCGCGCGACATCGCCTTCGCAAATGGCCTGGAACTGGTGGAAGACGAAGGCCTGCTGGAAGAGGTTTCGGGTCTCGTCGAATGGCCGCATGTGCTGATGGGTGAGTTTGAGAAGGAATATCTCGAAATCCCGTCGGAAATCATCCGGCTTACGATCAAGACCAATCAGAAATGCTTCGTCTGCCGCCCGCAGGGTGGCGAGGGCCTTTCCAACCGCTTCATCCTTATCTCGAACATCGACGCCAGGGATGGCGGCAAGGAGATCATCCACGGCAATGGCAAGGTGGTGCGCGCGCGCCTTTCGGATGCCAAGCATTTCTGGACCCGCGACCAGAGCGATCTGCCGGACCTGGAGACGCTGAAGGATTCTGCCGAGAAGTTCGGCCTCGATCTTGCAAGGCCGCTCGACCAGCGCATGGCCAAGCTCGACGCGCTGAACGTCACCTTCCACGCCAAGCTCGGCACGCAGGGCGAGYGCGTTGCACGCATTCGTGCATTGGCACGGGAGCTGGCTCCCATCGTCGGCGCTGATCTCGCACTGGTCGATCGCGCCGCCGTGCTCGCCAAGGCGGACCTGCGCACCGAAGCGGTCGGTGAGTTTCCGGAGCTTCAAGGCCTGATGGGCCGCCGCTACGCTGCCTTGCAAGGCGAAAACGCCTCGGTCGCCGCGGCCATCGAGGATCATTACAAGCCGCAGGGCCCTTCCGACCGCGTCCCGGATGACAAGGTGGCGATCGCCGTCGCGCTGGCGGATAAGCTCGATACGCTCGTCGGTTTCTGGGCGATCGATGAAAAGCCTACCGGCTCCAAGGACCCGTTCGCGCTCCGCCGCGCTGCCTTGGGCGTAGTGAGGATTCTGCTGGAGCGAAAGGTGCGGTTGCCGCTTCTCGCTATCACAAAGGACGCCGATCTCCTCGCCTTCTTCCACGACCGTTTGAAAGTCTATCTGCGCGATATGGGCGCACGGCATGACATCATCGACGCGGTGCTGACGCCGGACGCAGACGACCTTCTCATGGTCGCCCGCCGCGCCGAAGCGCTCACCGCCTTCATCACCTCCGAGGACGGCAAGAACCTGCTCGCCGGCACCAAGCGCGCGGTTCAGCTTCTGGCCGCCGAGGAGAAGAAGGGCACGGTCGTCGCCGATAGCGTTTCGGAAGAACTGTTGAAGCTGGATGCGGAAAAGGCCCTCTGGGCCGCCATCCGGACGGCTTCGAAGGAAGCATCCGAGGCAATCGCCAAAGAGGATTTCCGCTCGGCCATGGAAGCGCTGTCGAAGCTGCGCGCGCCAGTCGACAAGTTCTTCGATGATGTTCTCGTCAACGACGAGGATGCGGCGATCCGCGCCAATCGCCTGGCGCTTTTGAAGGCGATCCGCGAGGCGACCGGCACGGTCGCGGATTTCTCGAAAATCGTTTCGTGATAACAAAAAACCGCCGGGTCCTTCCCGGCGGTTTTGTTTTGACTGAAGGCGGCTGCTCAGCCCGCCATGCGCATCCGCTGCGCCATTTGCTGCAGCCCGCTCGAAGCCGAACCGGAACCATTGACCCGGAAGCCGCTGATGAGACCGATAAGCTCTTCGGTATCGACGGCGAGAGCCTCGGCGGACGCCGTTGTCTCTTCCGCCATTGCCGCATTGTGCTGGGTCGCAGCGTCGAGCTGGTTCAGCGAGGAGGCGATGGAACGCAGCGTCGTATCCTGTTCGGAAGCCGAATGGGCGATCTTGCTGACGATGTCGCTTGCAGCCTTCACCTGATCGGAGATGCGCTTCAGCGCCTCGCCGGCCTCGCCCACCAGCCGCACGCCGTTCTGTACCTGGCCGGAAGAGCGGGAGATCTGGTCCTTGATCTCCTTTGCCGCAGCCGCCGAGCGCTGGGCTAGCTCGCGGACCTCTTGAGCGACCACCGCGAAGCCCTTGCCGGATTCACCGGCGCGCGCCGCTTCCACGCCGGCGTTGAGCGCCAGCAGGTTGGTCTGGAAGGCGATGTCGTCAATGACGCCGATGATCTTGGATATCTCGTCCGAGGAGTGTTCGATCGCGCCCATGGCGTCGATCGCCTGGGTGACGATCTGGTCGGAGCGGCTGGCTTCGCTGCTGACGGAAGTCACCCGCTGGGCGGCTTCATGCGCGCCCTCGGCGGTCTGGCGCACCGCAACCGCCAGTTCGTCGAGCGCAGCGGAGGTTTCTTCGAGGTTCGCGGCCTGCCGCTCCGTCCGCTGTGAAAGCTCGGCGGAAGCCCGGCGGATTTCCTCCTTGGAACCGCCGATATCGACGCTTTTGGAATTCACCTTCGCCATGGCGGCTTCCAGATGGCCAAGCGCTTCGTTGAAGTTCGTGCGCAGCGAGGCGTAGCGGGCGCCGAGATCGCCGCAGCGGACCGTCAGGTCGCCACCGGCGAGATCGGCCAGCGCATCGCCGATCGTCGAAACGACGCGGGCCTGAAGCTGCGCCTCCTCCTGCTGCATGTCGGCGTTCTGCTGCCGCTCGCGGTCGAGTTCCTGCTGCTGCTTTACCTGCCGCTCGGCCATGGCGTGGCGCTCGCGAACCTTTTCCTGCAGCGCCTGTGTCGCCTTCGCCATCAGGCCGATTTCGTTCGACATTTCGGTGTGCGGGATGGCGATCGAGACGTTCTCGTCCGCTACCGCTTCGAGAGCGGTATGAACTGCCGCGAGCGGCCTGGTGATGTTGCGGATGACGATGGCCGCGACGCCGAGCGCCACGAGGAAGGCGATGATGCCGGTACCGACCACTTCCATGATCGTGTTGTTCACCTTGGCGTCGAGGTCGTCGGTGTAGACGCCGGTGGCGACCACGACTTCCCAGGGCTTGAAGTCGATCGAATAGACCGCCTTTTTATAGACTTCATCAGCCGGTGTGCCGGGCTTTTCCCAGTAGTATTCGGTGATGCCGCCGCCCGCGCGACCCTTGGCGACCAGTTCCTCGCGGAACAGGTTCCCCATCTTGTCGGGCTGACCCTTCTGCTGCACGCCAACGGTTTTCGGGTTGAAATGAAAGATGGTGACCATGTCGTAGCTCATGCCGAAGATATAGCCGGCCGGCTCGAACTTGATGGCCGCCACATTGGCATAGGCGAACTTCTGGGCGTCTTCGCGGGTCAGCGTGCCCGCCTGCTCCTGCTCGTAGTAGTATTGCATGATCGAGACGGCGGATTCGACCTGGTTCTCGAGCATCTCGTAACGCTCGGCATAGATCGAGGCGATCGAGGAGCGGACCTGGTAATAGGTCACGGTGGCGAAGGCCACCATCAGCACGGCCACCAGGGCCAACAGCTGGTAGGATATCTTCAGATTTTTCATTTTCTACTCAATGTTCAGGCGGCCGGAAGCTTCCGCCAGGAAGCGGCCGGTGCGATGCGGATCTTGTCGGGGGAGGCGCATCCTGCGCCGATCGTGTGCGTCATCGCACCTGGCGRCAAAGTGCAGCCGAACGTTTGAGAAAAATTTAATATTCTTCGCCGCTTGCCGGAGAAGACCCATAAAATTTTATGGGATTGTCTCGGCTGCCGTACGTTCCCCCTGCGCCGGGAACCGGGCCGGTCAAATGCACTCCGTGAGTATTCTGCCTCAGTCGAGGCGGGGGCGAAGCGTAAAACCGGCAAGCTCGAGCAGCGCTGGCTCGGTGGTCTCTTGCGCATCGACGGCGCTGGTCATCGTCGCAAGGTCTATCCCGTCCGAAGGCAAGTCCGCGGTGGCGATCGCCGCCTCGGTCGAGAGCCCGTCGAGCAGGTTCACCTTGGCCACGGAATGGGAGCCRCTTTCCATCCATTCCGGCATCTTGCGCACATGGACCACGGGCGAGCCGCCGAGCCAGGCTTCGGTGCGGGCGATCTTCCGTTCGCCGTTGATCTCGATGATGGCGGTCTTCTGCGTTCCGGGTTCGAGCCGCGGCACGCGGTAATCGGTGCTTTCCTGCTTGGCAGGCGGGGGCGGGCAGTCGGGACAGGATTTCATCACGATGCTGCCATTGCCGTTTTGAGTGTCGGCAAGCGGCGTGATCGAGGACGCGAAGGCCGTGTCGCCGGCAAACACCAGGGCCATGGACAGAATGAGACGACGCATGACGCAACTCCCCTTTTCACCGAAAAGGAATAGCGTCGCTTCGTTTCGATCCGGTCAGGAGAAACGGTAAATTTTGAATGAATCCGCGTGGGATTACTGCTGTTCGCGCGCGATCGCCCGCCAGCCGATATCGCGGCGGCAAAAGCCGTTCTCCCAGCCTACATGCTCCACCAGCATGTAGGCGTGCGCCTGGGCTTCCGCCACGCTCTTGCCGGTGGCGGTCACGTTGAGCACGCGCCCGCCGGTCGCGACAAGCGCGCCGTCTTTCAGTGCCGTTCCCGCGTGGAAGATCTTCTCGCCTTCCCGGGTCTGCGGAAGTTCGGCGATCGGCGTACCCTTGTCGTAGGAACCGGGATAGCCCTTGGAGGCCATCACCACGGTCAGCGCCACGTCGTCGCTCCATTCGGCAGAAACCTTGTCCAGCGTACCGGTCGCGGCCGCATGAAGCAGCGGCAGCAGATCGCTCTTCAGCCGCATCATCAGCACCTGGCATTCCGGATCGCCGAAACGGACATTGTATTCGATGAGTTCCGGCCCCTTGGCCGTAATCATCAGCCCGGCGAAGAAGACGCCGGTGAAGGGATGGCCGCTTTCCGCCATGCCGCGGATTGTGGGCTCGATGATTTCCTTCATGGTGCGGTCGACCATGTCGGGCGTCATCACCGGGGCAGGGGAATAGGCGCCCATGCCGCCGGTATTGGGTCCGGTGTCGCCGTCGCCGACGCGCTTGTGGTCCTGGGCGGTGGCGAGCGCCAGAGCTGTTTTCCCGTCGGAAAGGCAGAAGAAGCTTGCCTCCTCGCCGTCGAGATAGGCTTCCACCACCACTTCCGCGCCGGCCGCGCCGAAGGCACCCTCGAAGCAGTCGTCGATCGCGGCGAGCGCCTCGTCGACCGTCATGGCGACGGTGACGCCCTTGCCGGCGGCAAGTCCGTCCGCCTTCACGACGATCGGCGCGCCCTGTTCCTCCACATAGGCGCGGGCGGCGGTGGCATCGGTGAAGCGGCGATAGGCGCCGGTCGGGATGTCGTAGCGGGCGCAAAGATCCTTGGTGAAGCCTTTCGAGCCTTCGAGCTGCGCGGCGGCGGCGGAAGGGCCGAATACGGCGATGCCCTTCGCCCTCAGGCTATCGGCCAGGCCGTCGACCAGCGGCGCTTCGGGCCCGATGACGACGAATTCGATGGCCTTGTCGGCGCAGAAGGCGGCGACGGCGGCGTGATCCTCGATATTCAGGGAGACGAGCTCGGCATGTTCGGCAATGCCGGGATTGCCCGGCGCGCAGTAGAACTCCGTCAGCAGCGGCGATTGGGCAAGCTTCCAGGCGAGCGCATGCTCGCGTCCACCCGAACCGATCAGCAGAACCTTCATGTTTCGCCCCTTCCTGTTCCTGACCGGCGGTTAAGGGGAGGGGCGGTAAAGGTCAAGTGAAATGCGCGCGATCTCGCCCCTCTTCCAGCGGGATGAGGGGCAGGCAAAAATGTGGAGCTTATGAGCGGCCACATTGCCTTGCCTTAAACTTTCACTATGGTCTCGCCTTCGATTTGAAAGTGAGAGACCATATGGCCGCCGACACCCGCCTCCTTGCCGCCGCGATCGCCGCGGAGATCAACGCCCGACCGGAGCAGGCCGCTGCCGCGATCGGACTGATCGACGAGGGTGCGACGGTCCCCTTCATCGCCCGCTACCGCAAGGAAGTGACCGGCGGTTTGGATGATACGCAGCTGCGCACGCTCTCGGAGCGGCTCGTCTATCTGCGCGAACTCGAGGCCCGCCGCGCCACGATCGTCGAGTCGATCACCTCCCAGGGTAAGATGTCGGACGAGCTTGCCGGCAAGATCGCCAGGGCCGCAACCAAGGCGGAGCTGGAAGATCTCTATCTGCCTTATAAACCGAAGCGCCGCACCCGCGCCGAGATCGCCCGCGAACGGGGCCTCGGTCCTTTGGCGGAGGCGATCTGGGCAGACCGCGCGGCCGATCCCGCAAAGCTCGCGGAAGCCTATGTCGGCGCCGACGTGCCCGACGTGAAGACTGCGCTTGATGGCGCCCGCGACATCGTCGCCGAGACGATTTCGGAAAATGCCGATCTGCTCGGCCGCCTGCGGCAGCATATGCGCGAGCGGGCCGTCCTTAGGGCGAAGGTGGTCGATGGCAAACAGGAGCAGGGTGCCAAGTTCGCCGATTATTTCGACCATTCGGAACGCTGGGCGAACGTTCCGAGCCATCGTGCGCTCGCCATGCTGCGCGGCTGGAACGAGGAGGTCCTGACGGTCACCATCGAAGTGGATCAGGACGATCCCTCGCCGGTGAAGCCTGCCCAGCGCATCATTGCCGCTGCTTTCAAGATTGCAGACAAGGGTGCTGCCGATCGGTGGCTGATGGAGGCCGCTGGCTGGACCTGGCGCGTCAAGCTCTCCGTGTCGCTGTCGCTCGACCTGATGCGGGAGATGCGCGAAAAGGCAGAGGAAGAGGCGATCCATGTCTTCGCCCGCAACCTGAAAGACCTGCTTCTGGCAGCCCCCGCCGGCTCGCGCGCCACCATGGGTCTCGATCCCGGCATCCGCACCGGTGTCAAGGTCGCGGTGGTGGACGGCACCGGCAAGCTTGTCGAGACCACGACGGTCTATCCCTTYCCGCCGAAGAACGATACCCGCGGCACCCAGGCGGAGCTTGCCGCGCTCATCCGCAAGCACAAGGTGGAGTTGATCGCGATCGGCAACGGCACCGGCAGCCGCGAGACGGAAAAGCTGGTGGCCGACATGCTGGCCGCTCTGCCGGCTCCCCCCTCGGGAAATAAGCCCACGAAGGTTATTGTTTCGGAAGCCGGGGCCTCGGTCTATTCGGCCTCCGAAACCGCCGCCGCCGAATTCCCCAATCTCGACGTCTCCCTGCGCGGCGCCGTCTCCATCGCGCGGCGCCTGCAGGACCCGCTCGCCGAACTGGTGAAGATCGAGCCGAAGTCGATCGGCGTCGGCCAATACCAGCACGATGTCGACCAGGGAAAGCTCTCCCGTTCGCTCGATGCGGTGGTGGAAGACGCGGTGAACGCCGTCGGCGTCGATCTCAACACGGCGTCCGCGCCGCTGCTCGCACGCGTTTCCGGCCTCAGCCGCTCGATCGCGGATGCGATCGTCATCCATCGCGACACAAACGGTCCATTCGAAAGCCGCAAGGAACTGCTGAAGGTCGCCCGTCTCGGCAATCGCACCTTCGAGCAGGCGGCGGGCTTCCTGCGCATCCCGAACGGCAAGGAGCCGCTCGATGCCTCGGCCGTCCATCCGGAAGCCTATGGGGTGGCCAAGAAGATCGTCGCCGCCTGCGGCCGCGATCTGCGCTCGCTGATGGGCGACAGCGCGGCGCTGAAGGCCCTCGATCCCCGCCGGTTCATCGACGAGACTTTCGGCCTGCCGACGGTGAAGGATATCATCGCAGAACTCGAAAAACCGGGCCGCGACCCGCGTCCGAGCTTCAAGACGGCGACCTTCGCCGAGGGCGTCAATGAGATCGAGGACCTGAAGCCCGGCATGATGCTCGAAGGCACGGTGACGAATGTCGCGGCCTTCGGCGCCTTCGTGGATATCGGCGTGCATCAGGACGGACTGGTTCACGTATCCCAGCTTGCGGACCGCTTCGTGAAGGACCCGCATGAGGTCGTGAAGGCGGGCGACGTCGTGAAGGTGCGGGTTGTCGAGGTGGACGTGAAGCGCAAGCGAATCGGCCTCACCATGCGCAAGGATGGGGGTGAGCCTGTTCCGGCCCAGCGTGGCGATCGCAACAGCCGGCCCGCCAATCCGAAATTCACGAATACCGAGAAGCCGGCCGCCCAGGGCGCGTTCGGCGCGGCGCTCGCCGAAGCCTTGAAACGCCGATAAAAATTCGCCCCACCCCTTGGAAAATCCAACCGTCAAACCATGTTTGACGGTTGGATTTTCTGTGTCATTTTGATGGCAAAAATCCGCTTGAAAGTTTGGCGGAAAGGAATAGCTTTCCGAAATTGATAAGGCAGCCTTAGCATTTTGGAGGTGAGTCTATGGCCTCGTCCCTTCGCAAACTCCTCGACAGGATCATCAAAATTGGCACCCTGACCGTGAAAGGCCCAGGGGGAGAACAGCGATTTGGCGGAGGAGGGGGAAGGACCGTCGGTCTTCGCTTCACCGATGACGAGGCCGAGCGGGAGCTAGCGGCCGACCCTCAGTTGAAGCTCGGCGAGCTTTACATGGAAGGCCGGATGATCGTCGAGGAAGGCGACATCTACGAGCTCATGGCGCTCGTCAAGGACAACACGCTGAGCGAGGGCCTGTCCTTCGGCATGATGTGGCGCGGGCTTGCCCGCATCGCGGCTTCCCAGTTCCGCAATCGCGTGCCGATCAATCACAATCAGCGCAACGTCGCCCATCACTACGATCTGAGTGAAAAGCTCTTCTCGCTGTTCCTCGATGAGGACTGGCAATATTCCTGCGCCTATTTCAATCCACCGGGCATTTCGCTCGATGAAGCGCAGCTTGYCAAGAAGCGCCATATCGTGGCGAAGCTTCAGGCCGAACCCGGCCAGCGGGCGCTGGAGATCGGCTCCGGCTGGGGCGRCATGGCCATGTATCTCGCCGAGTCCTCGGGAGTCGATGTCACCGGCATCACGCTCAGCAAGGAACAGCTCAAGATTTCGCGCGAGCGGGCGGCCAAGCGCGGGCTTGCCAATAGCGTCCGTTTCGAGCTGCAGGATTATTATTACCTGCCGCCGCAGAGGCAGTACGACCGCATCGTCTCCGTCGGCATGTTCGAGCACGTGGGCCGGCTGAACTATCGCAAGTTCTTCAACAAGGTGAACGACGTGCTCGCCGATGACGGCGTCATGGTGCTGCATTCGATCGGCCAGCCCCGCCCGGCGCTCATCACCAATCCGTGGATCGAGAAGTACATCTTCCCTGGCGGCTATATCCCTGCGATCAGTGAGGTGATGCCGGCGATCGAGAAGGCGGGTCTCCTGGTATCGGATATCGAAATCCTGCCGATGCACTATGCCCATACGCTGCGCCATTGGCGCCAACGCTTCATGGCCCGCAAGGCCGAGGCCGCGGCGCTTTATGACGAGCGTTTCGTACGCATGTGGGAGTTCTATCTGGCTGGCTCGGAAATGGCTTTCACGCACGAGAAGTTCTTCATTTTCCAGATGCAGATCGTCAAGCAGCGGATGGCGGTTCCGGACAACCGGAACTACATCTACGAGCGCGAGGCCGAACTGAAGGCTTTCGAAGAGCAGCGCCTTCCGCTGGACAAGAYCGCGGTCTGAGATCCCAAGGGCGCTGGCATATGGACGCCACCCCTCATCTGCCCTTCGGGCATCCTCTCCCCGAGGGGAGAAGATAGGAGTATGCCGCGAAGCTTCGGTTTCGCCTCTCCCCTTGCGGTCGCCGAGCGAAGCGGAGGCGGGTGAGGGGGCATCATGCACTGAGGAGGTCCTGCTTGACCGGTTCGTGGACCGGGGAGTAGAACCCGCCAATGACCAACACTGACGATCTCAACGGGCGCGTTTTCGACGCGCCCTCGGACAACTGGGTCTACCGGGTGCTGCCGCGCCCGGCTTGGCCTTATGCGCAGCTCGCGCGCTGGGATCGGCCGATCGGCTGGCAGCTTCTGCTCTGGCCCTGCTTCTGGTCTTCGGCGCTTGCCGCCAATGCCGCGGCGGCCGAGGGCAGATTCTCGCTCCCGCTGTTCATCTTCCACCTGGTTCTCTTCTTCATCGGCGCGGTCGCCATGCGCGGAGCGGGCTGCACCTATAACGATCTTGTCGATCACGATATCGATATGGAAGTGGCGCGCACCCGTTCGCGGCCGCTGCCTTCGGGCCGGGTGACCCGTTTCGAGGCAAAGGTCTTTCTGGCTGCGCAGGCGCTGGTCGGCCTGCTTGTGCTGATTCAGTTCAACGGCTTTGCGATTTTCCTCGGCATCCTGTCGCTTGCCGTGGTGGCGATCTATCCCTTCGCAAAACGGTTTACGGATTGGCCGCAATTCTTCCTCGGTCTCGCCTTCTCCTGGGGTGCCTTGATGGGCTGGGCCGGCATGTTCGGCAGCCTCTCCATGGCGGCGATCTGGCTCTATATCGCCGCGATCGCCTGGACGATCGGCTACGATACGATCTACGCCCATCAGGACAAGGAGGACGACGCGCTGATCGGGGTCCGCTCGACCGCTCGGCTTTTCGGAGAAAGAACGAAGCCTTGGCTGATCGGGCTGTATGGCGCAGCGCTTGTCTTCCTGCTGCTCGCCTTCATTGCGGTCGGCGTCGGTCTGCTTGCCTATCTCGGCCTGCTGGTCGCCGCTCTCATGTTCGCCTGGCAAATCCTGGTTCTCGACATCGACAATCCGGACCAGTGCCTCAAACTGTTCAGATTCAATTTCTGGGTCGGCGCCGTTCTTTTCGTCGGTCTGGTTCTGGCCCTTCTGGTGGCCTAGGCCAAGCCAGAAACTGTGTGATATGCAAAAGCCCGGCTCGATGAACCGGGCTTTTCTTAAATCGCGGTCGGCGGTGGATCAGCGGCGCGCGATGATCTCCTTGCCTTCGATCTTCATCGCGACGCCGAGGCTGCCTGTCGAGCGGCGCACCAGGAAGCGCGGCCGGCGGGCGGCGAAATAGGAATGGCGGCGGCGGGGCTGGATATCCTGAGTGCGCACCTGGCCGATATGGTTTTCCAGCGGCCGTGCGACGCCGTCGGCTTCCACCATCAGCATGGGAATGCGGAAGGCTTCCGACCAGTTGCGCCAATCGGCGGCGATATCGCACAGATCGTGGGCGACGAGCAGCGGAATGCAGAGATCCGGATCGTCATGGTGCAGTTCGAGCGTTACCGTCACTTCGCCGTCGCCATGGTCGATGGCGCGGGCGGCCACACCCTTGAAGGCGCGCGCCGGCAGGGCGAAGGAAAGCGGCAGGCCGCTTGAGGGAAGCGTCTTGCGCAGCACGGCGCCACGCTCGTCGATGGTGATCGCAACATCTCCTGATGTCTCGCGCAGGGCATAGGTGACCTGCTGCGGAAAGCGAGACGGATCGAGCCTCAATGTCGACCCTGCCCATGAGGGCTTCAGAACGGAATTGGTCATTGTGTATGCTACCCTTGTTTTACCTGAGAGCCGTTTTCCGGTCTTCTCCACGRGACTTTTGTCCTCTGAGGGCCAAGATAGGGTGCCCATCTTCGAGACTGCTTAAAAATCGCGGTTAAGGAAGGTTTGCCGCCTCCGATGGTTAGCGAAACGCCTAAGCTTTTGGGTTTCCAGAGGGTGAATGCGCTCCGAACCGTTTCATCGCGGGATTGGTTCAAAAGCTACGGACAAGGCTGATGGTCGATGATTGCGGAGGCATCATTCCGACCTGAAGGGCATGTCCATGGTAACGACCTACCTCAGCTACGATCTCGTCACGCGCAACCTGCCGCAGAGCCTTTCGCGCGTTGCAAAGCAGACGGACGTTGCCCGAGACTCCCAGTACTACAAGGACAACATCGGCAAGATCAAAACGGTGGACGAGTTCGTCAACGACTACCGGCTGTTCTCCTATGCCATGACGGCCTACGRCCTGGAGGACATGATTTACGCCAAGGCCTTCATGAAGAAGGTCCTCGAAAGCGATTTGAGCGACGCGAACAGCTATGCCAACCGCTTGGCCGACGAGCGTTACCGGGATTTTGCCGCAGCCTTCAATTTCGGGGGAGCCGGCGGTACTGCGGTGGCGCAATCCTCAGCGCAGATGGACGATCTGATCGGGCTCTACGACCAGACCATAAAGACCGTGGAGGATACGGTTTCCGAGGAGACCCGCTATTTCAAGGTGATGATGGGCGAGGCCGGAAACGTCAAGAATGTCGATCAGTTTCTGCAGAACGATCGGCTGCGCAATTTCATGTTCACGACCTATGGCATCGATGGAACCTATTACAACTATTCGGTCATCAAGGGCGTGCTGACCAGCGATCCGAACGATCCGAACGGCTATTACAATACGGTTTTCGGAACCAAGCTTGAACAGTACCCGGCCCAGTACGATGCCGCGAAGCAGGAGGATGCGGACCTTCAGAACCGCCAGACCATCATCGCAGAGATTCCGAAGGCGGAAGAATCGCTGGCATTAGGCCAGGAGGCCAAGGCCGATGTGGAGGCGGAGATCGCCGAACTCGAAGCGCAGCTGGGCGATCCCGATTCCGGTGTCGATCCGGAGGAGACGCAGGCGAAGCTCGACGCCAAGAGGAAGGAACTGGCGGATATCGAGGAAGCGCTGGTCTCCGTGCAGCAAGGGCTCGATGGATACCGCGAGACCCTGGAAGAACTAAACGCCAAGCTGGTGCCTGTCGAGCAGACCGCAGCTCGCCGTGCCGAACTCGCCACCCTTATGAATAGCCTCGGCCCGCAAATCGCCTATGCGCAGAAGATGAAGGCGCTGGCAGAGGATTTTCAGTTCAACGCCGACGGCAGCGCCCCGGCCGAAGGTGCGCTGACGGAGGAGAAGCTGGAATCGATCCTGGCCAGCTATTTCAGCAAGCAGTCGCGCGAGACCAATGCCGAGGCCATCTTCAACCAGCAATATTTCGAGAAGAAGATCGCCACCGTTACCAATGTGAGCGAGATCGTCAACGATCCGATCCTCTACGATTACATCAGGGCGGCCTTCGACCTGAACGAAGCCTATATCGTGAAGTCCACGATCGAGCAGATCCTGATGAATTACAATGGCATCGTGGAGGAATACGCCAAGACGCGCCCCCAATACAAAGAGCT
Organism: Rhizobium sp. LCM 4573; assembly: GCF_001854865.1. Lineage (GTDB taxonomy): Bacteria > Pseudomonadota > Alphaproteobacteria > Rhizobiales > Rhizobiaceae > Neorhizobium. The sequence goes on from NZ_MDDW01000029.1 coordinate 174,612, forward strand.
CTACGAGGCCTTCAACTTCGCGGCTGACGGCACCGTGGCCGCCGGCCAGGCGCTGAAGCCGGAAGCGCTCAGCTCCGTGCGCGGCAATTATTACAGTCGCTACGACGACAAGCAGGACGAGGCCCATGACAAGGCCTACAGCCTCTACAAACAAGGCATGGCGGCCGTCAAAACGCTCGATGATTTCCTGGGCACGAAAGCGATCTATACCTTTGCTTTGCAAGCCGTCGGCATCGACCCGGCCTCCATCTCGATGGTCAAGCTCAAGAAGGTTCTGACCAGCGATCTTTCCGATCCGAAGAGCTATGTCTATCAGTTGAAGGATGAGCGCCTGCTGACGCTGGCAAGAACGTTCAACTTCAATGCCAAGGGCGAGGTCACTCCTCCTGCATTGGCGCAGTCCACCGCTACCATTACCAATGTCGGTAAGGATTATATCTTGCGTAAGACGCGTTTCCTCGAGGGCGAGGCGCTGGAAGCGGCCAAGAAGACGGCGGAGGAGGAATCCAAATACTATACCTCCGCCATGCAGGCGCTCGACAATCGCGACCAGCTCCTCAAGGACCGGCGCCTGATGGATATCCTGCTGACGGCCAAGGGCATCGATCCCACAACGGTGACGGACGATTTCCTCAAGAAGGCCTTCACCTCTGATCTCGACGATCCGGAAAGCTTCGTCAACACCCTTGAAGACAAGCGCTTCGCCCAGATCGTCGGCAGTTTCAATTTCGACAAGGACGGCAATGTCAGCAGGGCCGCCTCCGCCCAGGTGCAGAATGCCGGCGAAGTGCTGGCGACCGAGAGCGCCTATCTGCGCCAGGTTATGGAAACCCAGCAGGGCGAGGAGAATGCCGGCGTGCGCCTCGCGCTCTATTTCCAGCGCATGGCCGACAGCATTTCCGACCCTTACGTGATCATCGGCGACGACGCTCTCCTGGAATTCTTCCGTGTCACCTTCAGCCTGCCGGCGGAAATCAGCAATATGGATGTCGATCGCCAGGCGAAGGTGGTGGAGAAATACCTCAATCTCGAGGATCTCTCAGATCCGGAAAAGCTCGACAAGCTCGTGAAGCGCTTCACCATGATGTACGACCTGGAGAACAATACGGCCACCTCGCCGGCACTAGGCATCCTCACGGGCGGTGGCGGCACGGTCGGCATCAGCGCGGATACGCTTTGGGCACTCTCCCAGGTCCGTTCGGGATAGGAAAACGCTTAGCCGTCGTAGGTCTTATCGCGGGGCTCGTAAGCCGGGTCCGTGTTCGCCTCAAGCCAGTCGAGGTCATCGCGCATCGCTTCGCGGGCGGCTTCCTCCATCTGCCGGTAACGGGCGAGCAGTTCCTGCCCGAAGGGAGTCAGCTCCGCGCCGCCGCCGGACTTCCCGCCGTGGCGGGTGGAGATGGAAGGTTCAYGGAACATCCGGTTGATCTCGTCGCCGAGCAGCCATGCCCGGCGATAGGACATGCCGATCGCCGCCCCCGCCGCGCGGATCGAACCATGTTCGGCGATCAGTTTCAGAAGCAGTGCCTTGCCGGGGCCGAGACGGACGCCGTTTTCGAGGTCTAGCCGGATCGTCAGCTTCGGTTCGCGGGCCATCACACCTCGATGACCTTGCCGGGGTTCATGATGCCGGCGGGATCGAAGGCGCGCTTGATGCGCCGCATCAGCTCGATCTCGATAGCAGGGCGGATATGCGCGAGTTCGTCCCGCTTCAGCTGTCCGATGCCGTGTTCGGCGGAAATCGAGCCACCGGCGGCAAGCACGATACCGTGGACGATCTCGTTCATCTCCCGCCAGCGGGCCAGGAAAGCGGCCTTATCGGCCCCGACAGGCTGGGAGATGTTGTAGTGGATATTGCCGTCGCCGAGATGGCCGAAGGCGCAGATGCGGGCGCCGGGCATGGCCGCCAGCACCGCCTTCTCAGCCTCGGCCATGAAAGCCGGAATGCGCGAGACCGGAACGGAGACGTCGTGCTTGATCGATCCTCCCTCCGGCTTCTGGGCGTCCGACATGCTTTCCCGYATGTGCCAGAGCGCCTTTTGCTGCGCAACCGATGAGGCGATCACCGCATCGCGGACGAGGCCAGCCTCGAAGCCTTGCCCAAGCAGGGATTRCACCATCGTCTCGGCGGTCTCGGCGGAATCCGAGGTGGAGATGTCGATCAGCGCGTACCAGGGATGCGGCTCGGCAAGCGGGTCGCGAACGCCTTCGATATGCCGCGTCGTGAACTCGATGCCGATCCGCGGCATCAGCTCGAAGCCGGTGAGCGCCGTGCCGCAGAGGTTCGAGGCCTGCTCGAAGAGAAGCAGCGCATCTTCCGGGGAGCTGATGCCCGCCAGCGCTACCTGATGGCCGACAGGCTGAGGAAAAAGTTTCAGCACCGCGCCGGTGATGATGCCGAGCGTGCCTTCTGCGCCGATGAAGAGGTCGCGCAGGTCGTAGCCCGTATTGTCCTTTTTCAGGCGGCGCAGACCGTCCCAGATTTCGCCCGTGGGCAGCACGACTTCAAGGCCGAGGCAAAGCTGGCGCATATTGCCGTAGGCGAGCACCGCCGTGCCGCCGGCATTGGTGGAGAGATTGCCGCCGATGCGGCAGGAGCCTTCCGAGCCGAGCGAGAGGGGAAACAGCCGGCTCACGGATTCGGCCGCCCGTTGGACGTCCGCTAGAATTGCACCGCCATCGGCCACCAGCACGTTGGCGATCGGATCGACGTCGCGGATGCGGTTCATCCGTTCGAGCGAGACGATGATGTCGCCTCCGGCGCTGCGCGGCGTCTGCCCGCCGACAAGGCCGGTATTGCCGGTCTGCGGCACGATGGGCGTGCCCGTTTCGCTGGCGAGCTTCAGGATCGCGGAAACCTCCTCGGTCGAACCCGGCTTGAGCAGCATCGGGGAAACGCCGCGATAGAGGCCGCGATTTTCGACCAGATGCGGCGCGAGATCCTTGGTGTCGCGCAGCACATGGCTGGCGCCGACGATCGCCGCGAAGCGTTCCAGYACTTCTGGCGCAGGTCCCGGAACGTCCATCGGTTTATCCTCCGTTATTCCCGTGGCGCGGCCGCGCGGGCCAGCCGGTCGTTGATCGCTTCGCCCAGGCCCACATTGGGGATCGGGCCGACCGCTATGCGTTTCGCTCCGCTGGCATCCGCCCGTTTCAGATAGTCGAACAGGTTCGCGGCGGCTTGCGCAAGATCGCCGGAAGGGCTGAGGTCTAAAACCGCCGCTGCCTTCTCCTCGCCGGCAACCGGCCTGCCGCCGAACCGGATGAACGCCTCGCCGGGTTCCGCATGGCTGGCGTTCAATCGCACGGCGGCGGCCGGTGCGTAATGGGAGGCGAGCATACCCGGCGCCTCGATGATCGCCGCCGGCCCTTCGGCACGGATGAGGGGAAGGCCRGTGACCCTCTCGATCTCCTCGGCCGCGATACCGCCGGGGCGCAATAGCCTCACAGCCCRTCCCTCGGGGTCGTTCTCTACGCGCAGGATGGTGGACTCGACGCCCACCGGTGCCGAACCGCCATCCAGGATAAGCAGCAGCTTCTCACCGAGATCGTCRGCGACATGGGGGGCGCTGGTAGGGCTTATCTTACCGGAGGTGTTGGCGCTGGGTGCGGCAAGCGGCCGGTCGAATTTCCGGATGAGCTCGCCGGCAAAACCTCGCGGAATGCGAATGCCTACCGTGTCGAGCCCGGCGGTCGCGAGCGCATGGATGCCGCTCTCGGCCCGAAGCGGCAGGATGAGGGTGAGCGGCCCCGGCCAGAAGGCCTCCGCGAGCTTTCTGGAGACATCATCGAATTCCGCATAGCGCTCCGCCATCTCAAGATCGGCGACATGGCAGATCAGCGGATTGAAGCGCGGTCGCCCCTTGGTTTCATAGATGCGAGTGATCGCCGCGGGATTGGTGGCGTCGGCGGCAAGCCCGTAGACGGTTTCGGTCGGAAGCGCGATGGGAAAGCCGTCCGAAAGCACAGCGGAGGCCCGCGCCAGCGCACGTTCCCTCTCTTGCCGGATATCGATGATCTCTGCGGTCATGTCCGCTCGTCAATAACGCGGACGCGCGCGGGTTTAAAGCTTTTTGATGATTGCCCGGACCGCCTCGTCCGGCGCGCCGAGCAGAAGCACGTTCTTCAGCGCCTCCTTCGGGTCGCGGGTGCGGAAGAGCAGGCCGTTTCCGCGGATCGAGCGGTCGAGCCGCGTCGGCTTGCCCGCTTCGCCCTCGATCGCGACGGCGAAGAACATGCGAGAGTAATCCGGGTTGATGCGGTCGAAGAACCGCTCGTTTTCACCGATCTCGGAAAAGAAGTTGGCGATGTAGAAGGACCAGCTCACTCGCGCATGCCGCGCGAAGAACGTGCTTGCGGCCGTCACATGGCAATAGCCGAGATGCGGGTTGTCCTCGAGCGTGCGGTGGAAGATCAGCTTCGGAAAGCGGATCGAGCGGTGAAAGCCGTTGATCCGCTCATGGCTTTTCTCCCCGGCGGCAATCAGCTTTCTGCCGGTGCGGTCGGCCACCTCCTGATAGGTGAGATAGCGTCGCTCCTCGGGGACCCAGATGGGATGCGCGCGCGAAATGCGCCCGGTGCGCAGGAATTCGGAATGGTGGGTCGTCTTCGCGGGGGCGACATAGGGCCTGTATTCCCTGTTGTCGTAATAGCGAAGCTTTCCCTTGGCCTGCACGTCCCGCCCTCCGTTTCGCGCGGAATTTAGGCGGCGACGATTAACGTCCCGTTTCCTTTGGGAGGCTGGAAAACGCTGCCTCGTATCGCCGGTCGTCAATGCAGCGGCGGATGTCGCAATGTCGCCTGTGCGACAACCGGGACCAGTGGTTATATGCCCTCAAGCTCAAGGTGCCGCGCGGCTAGGGACGAGCGGAAAATTGGGAAGCCGGCGAGGGTCTTGTTACTCTGATCCGGCGCTGCCCCCGCAACGGTGGTGGAGTGTCGAAGCATGGCGAGTGCCACTGGGAAAGAAGCCGCAAAGGCCGCCTGGGAAGGTGTCATGCCGGTCCTTCGGGACAGCTCCTGAGCCCGGAAACCAGCCTTGAACGATAAGTCATGACCCGATCGCGGTGGGCGTTCGGAGGACAGGCGGCGGCGGGCATTTGCCGGCCGGCTCTTCCATGTCCTTCCGCAACCCGATTTACGAGGAACGGAAGATGGATATTCACAATCAGGTCCTGCGGCAGCTCAAGAACCGCCGCGAGGGATTCAGCCTGGAACAGCCCYTTTACATCGATCAGGAATATTACCAGCTCGATCTGGAGATGATCTGGTATCGCGACTGGCTGTTCATCGGCCATGATTGCGAGGTGTCGAAGGCCGGCAACTATTTCACCGTGCAGATCGGCGATTACTCCGTCATCATCGTGCGCGGCCGCGACGGCCAGGTTCGCGCTTTTCACAATTCCTGCCGCCACCGGGGCAGCCGGGTCTGCACCACCGAGCGTGGTTCCTCTGCCCGTCTTGTCTGTCCCTATCACCAGTGGACCTACGAGCTGGATGGTTCCCTGCTCTTCGCCCGCCATATGGGCGAGAATTTCGACAAGGCGAATTTCGGCCTGAAGAAGGTGCATTGCCAGAGCGTTGCCGGCTATATCTTCATCTGCCTCGCCAACGAGGCACCCGATTTCGCCCACGTGCGGGCCGCGATCGAGCCCTATATGGCGCCGCACCGGCTCTCGGAAGCCAAGGTCGCTCACCAGTCGACCATCATCGAAAAGGGCAACTGGAAGCTCGTCTGGGAAAACAACCGCGAATGCTACCATTGCGCCGCGAACCATCCGGAGCTTTGCCGCACCTATCCCGAAGCACCGAGTGCGACCGGGGTGCAGGGCGCCAAGGACGATCCGGTCATTGCCGAAYACTGGGCGCGATGCGAGGCGGCCGGGCTTCCGAGTGAATTCCGCATGTCGCCGGACGGCCAGTTCCGCGTGGCCCGCATGCCGCTGATCGAGGATGCCGAAAGCTATACGATGAGCGGCAAGCGCGCCGTGCGGCGCCCGTTGTCGGATGACGTTACGATCTCGCATATCGGCACCATGCTGCTGTTCCACTATCCGACAACGTGGAACCACATGCTTGGCGATCACACGATCTCCTTCCGCGTGACCCCGATCGGCCCGCAGGAGACGGCGGTCACGACCAAGTGGCTCGTCCACAAGGATGCGGTCGAAGGCGTCGATTACGACCTCGAGGAACTGACGCATGTCYGGAACATGACCAATGACCAGGACAGGCAGATCGTTGAGGAGAACGCCTTCGGCATACGCTCGCCTGCCTATGAACCCGGACCGTATTCCCCGGAAGACGAAGGAGGCGTCATGCAGTTCGTGGAATGGTATTCGAATTTCATGATCGAGCGCCTGCAGGGCGAGCAGAAACTGTCGGCGGTGGCCTAAGATGAACATGGCGCTCACCGCTTCGACCTCCTATCCGCATCTGGACGAGATGAAGCCCTGGAACGACCGGCAGCATCTCCTCGAATGCCTGTCCGTCACGCCGGAAGCTCCCGACGTGATGACCTTCACTTTCCGCGCCGACCGCATGAACTGGTTCCGCTATGTGCCGGRCCAGTTCGTGACGCTGGAACTGCCGGTCGGCCCGGAACCCGTCATGCGAACTTACACCCTCTCCTCCAGTCCCTCGCGGCCCTATGCGCTGGCGGTCACGGTGAAGGCGCAGAAGGAGAGCATCGGCACCCGCTGGATGTTCGAGAACCTGAAGCCCGGCATGCGCGTCCGCGCCTTCGGACCGCTGGGGGATTTCTCCTATGTGCGCCATCCCGGCGAAAAATACCTCTTCATCTCGGCCGGCTCCGGCATTACGCCGATGATGTCGATGACCCGCGACATGAGCGACCGGGCGCCGCAGAGCGACATTGTCTTCTTGAATTGCTCGCGCTCACCGTCCGACATCATCTTCCGGCACGAGCTGGAATATATGGCGCGTTTCATGCCGAAACTGTCGCTCGGCTTTATCGTCGAGCAATGCGGCCGCACCGATCTCTGGTCAGGCCTCAAGGGCATGGTGGACAAGGCCAAGATCGCGCTGCTCGCCCCGGATTTCCTGGAGCGGACGGTCTTCTGCTGTGGCCCGGAACCCTTCATGGCGGCGGTGCGGTCGCTACTTGAAGCCTCCGGTTTCGATATGCGGCGCTACCATCAGGAAAGTTTTCAGCCAGCCCAGCCGTCGGTAGAGGAAGTGCCTTCGGTGGCCGACGACGGCGATGAGCTGGCGACCATCGCCTTCTCCTCCTCCGGCAAGCAGGTTTCCGCCCAACCCGGCCAGACGGTGCTGATGACGGCGCGTGCGAACGGGGTGCGCATTCCGGCGGCCTGCGAATCCGGCCTTTGCGGCACCTGCCGGGTCATGCTCATCTCCGGCAAGGTGGAGATGAGCCACAATGGCGGCATTCTGGATGAGGATATCGAGGAGGGCTATATCCTTGCCTGCTGCTCGCGTCCGAAGGGCGACATCGAGGTGGAAGCTTGACGTTTTCCCTGAATTTACAGGGGTTTGGAACAAAGACGCCGCTTTCGCGTTCTTGTCCGTCCAACTCCTAGAGGGGAACCACCGACATGAACGCTCTTCGCTTACGTTTGGCCGCAGCTGCCGCCGCTCTGGTCATGACGATTACCGGCATCGGCCCGGCCCAGGCCCTCACCATGCCTACTATGCACCAGACGATAGCATCCGGCATTACCGACGTGCAGTATCGCGACCGTGATCGTTGGGAGCGCCGCCGCGATTACCGCCGCGGCTATCGCGAAGGCTATTACAACGGGCATCGCGGTTATCGCGACCGCCGTCCGGGCTATCGCTTCCACAATGGCTATTGGTTCCCGCTTGCGGCTTTCGCTGCCGGCGCGATCATCGGCGGCGCCACACAGGCCCGGCCGGTCGTTCCCCGCGGCGGCTACAGCAATAGTCACTATGCCTGGTGCGAGAACCGCTAYCGGACCTATCGCGCATCGGACAATACCTATGTGTCGAGCCCCGGCGTGCGCCGCATCTGCAATTCGCCCTATTGACGAATTCGAAAGTTCCGCGGAACCATCTCGCCCGGAATTCTTCGGGCGGGATTTTTCATATCCCGCCTTCGTTTCAACCCAAAGAAGCCTTTGCCTATCGTTAATCGCCGGTTCAGGATCATCTTCCTAGGATCGCGCCGGATTTACGGGTTGCCTGCCTTCGAGGATGTCTCTTCGCCCGAAAGCAAGCGCCGCTCCGACTGGAACTGATCCGGTCAACTAGAAATGGAGATAGAAATGCTGACGCTGTTCAAGAAATTCGCGGTTGCCGGTCTTTCCGCCGCCGTGCTTGCCGGCTCCCTTGTGCCGGCTAAGGCTATGCCGCTTCCGGCGGTCGAGAAGCCGGCTGCCGTCTCTTCGGACGTAACCCAGGTTCAGTACCGGGATTGGGATCGCGGCGATCGCCGCTACTGGCGTGACCGCCGCGATTGGCGGGAATCCCGTCGCGACTATCGCCGCGGTTATCGCGAAGGCTACTACAACGGCCATCGTGGCTATCGCGACCGCCGCCCCGGCTATCGCTATCATGAAGGCTATTGGTTCCCGCTTGCTGCCTTTGCCGCCGGCGCGGTGATCGGCGGCGCCGTTGCGGCACCGCGCTATGTCGAGCCAGCCCCGGCTCCGGTCGCAGGCAACCTCAACCCGCGTCACTACGACTGGTGCGCAACCCGCTATCGGTCCTATGACAGCTACAGCAACACCTTCCAGCCCTATAGCGGACCGCGCCAGCAGTGCCTTTCGCCCTACTACTGATCGGCCAGGCTGAATAAAGCTTGATGAACCCGTTCGGTGAAAGCCGGGCGGGTTTTCTCGTTTTAGCCCCGAAGCGCTCTACAGAATTCCAGCCCGCCGCAGCACCCACCACGCCGCCGCGACCGAGAACAGGATGAAACCGACCGCATAGACCGTTCCTCCTATGCCTTCGGCAAACGGCAGCGACGAGGTGTTCATTCCGAAGAAGCCCGTCACCAGGGATGGTGGCAGCAGGAAGGCGGTCATCAGCGACAGAATGTAAAGGTGGCGGTTCGTTTCCGAGGAAAGTTTTGAATCGATCTCCTCGTGCAGCAGTCTTGCCCGCTCCTGCAGCGCATAGACATCGTGATCCACGGCTTCCAGCCGGTTCATCAGGCGGGAGGCGACATCATCGAAACCTTCCGGCATCTCGTTGTCCTCGGAGGCGGCTGCGCGCCTGAGCAGGGTCAGCACCGTGCGCAAATGGCGGTGCAGTCTGACGACAGTTCGCCGTACCGGCGCGAGCTTTCGCCGTTCGTCGCGCGGGGCGTTGTCGTAGACGAAATCCTCGATGAGGTTCAGCTCCTCCGTCAGCTCCATGACCAGAGTGATCAGGGTGCGCTGGAATTCCGCGACAATGGTTTCGAATACATTGATCGGACGTTTGAAGCGTGACGCGTTCTTCTCGACCGCCCCTCGCACGCGGTCGATCGAACGCAACGGCTGCAGCCGGGTCGTGATGATGATCCTGTCGGAAACGAAGAAATGCAGCCAGCCGATATCCCGGGTCTCGCTGTCGAACTCCCGCTGAAAATCCACGAGCGTGCCGTAGACGAGCTGTTCGTCGAGCGTGATGGTCGCATGCGTGTCATGAGTGGTGAGCGCCGCGACGGCCGCGGGCCCAACGCCTTCGAGTCCTTCGAGGAACGCGGGGACGCGGCTGTCCGCAAGATTGAGATGCAGCCAGAGAAAACCTTCGCCGATATCGAGATCGCTGCGGCTGGCCTCGGCCGGGAAACGGCTGCAGGAAGTTGATTGAGGACGGAAATGATAGGCCCAGACGAGGCCGGGAATGGCAGGCGGAACAAGGAGCATGAGGCGTGAACTCGCAAAATGATCCGCTAGATTATCGGATTTGTATGACACCAATTTCACGAGAGAACGTTGAGGATGTTCCCGAAGAGGCTGCTGCTCATTGACAATCGCATTTACGTTTACGTAAAAGAAAATCATTGCCATGGTGGAGTCGGCTTGAGGGGGCTGCCGCCTGCCGAAAGGGCCACGAGGAGGAAGAACCATGTATAAGGCACCTGTGGAGGAGATAGCCTTCACGCTCAATCACGTCGCGGGGCTTGCCGATGCCATCGAGATCGGCCGCTTCGGCGATTTGAGCTCCGATCTGGTGGAAGCCATTCTGGAAGAAGCCGGCCGCTTCGCAAGCGACGAGATGGCGCCGCTCGGTGATGCGGGCGACAGGCAGGGCGCGAAGCTCACCGATGGCGAAGTCAGGACGCCCGACGGTTGGGCGGATCTTTATCGCCACTGGCGCGAAGGTGGCTGGAACGGCCTGACGGGGCCGCAGGCCTATGGCGGGCAGGGGCTACCGCACATGCTGAATGTCGCGACGCTGGAGATGTGGAATTCCGCCTCCATGGCCTTTGCGCTGGCGCCGACACTCACCATGGGCGCCATCGAGGCGCTCGACAAGCACGGCAGCGAGACCCTCAAGGAAATCTACCTCGCGAAACTGGTATCCGGTGAATGGACCGGCACCATGAATCTCACCGAGCCGCATGCCGGTTCCGATCTCGGCGTGCTGAAGACCCGCGCCGAACGCAACGACGACGGCTCCTACCGCATTTTCGGCCAGAAGATATTCATTACCTGGGGCGAACATGATGYGGCGGAGAACATCATTCATCTGGTCCTCGCCCGCCTTCCGGACGCGCCGGCCGGCACGCGCGGCATCTCGCTCTTCCTCGTGCCGAAATTCCTGGTGAACGAGGATGGCTCGCTCGGAGCCCGCAACGACGTCTTCTGCCATTCGATCGAACACAAGCTCGGCATCCACGGTTCGCCGACCTGCACGATGATCTATGGCGACGGCAAGCATGGCGAGGAGAAGGGCGCGATCGGCTGGATCGTCGGCGAGGAGAACAAGGGTCTCGCCTGCATGTTCACGATGATGAACAATGCGCGCCTCGCCGTCGGCATGCAGGGGGTCGCGATCGCCGAAGCTGCCACCCAGAAGGCGATCGCTTACGCGAGGGAACGGACACAGGGCAAGGCGCCCGGTTGGTCTGGATCAAGCATGRGCCCGATTATCGAGCATCCGGATATCGCCCGCATGCTCATCACCATGAAGGCGTTAACGCAGGGCGCGCGCGCTATTTGCTATGCCTGCGCGCATGCGATCGACACGGCGCATCACACCGAAGGCGACGAAGCCCGCCATTGGTCTGAGCGCGCCGCGCTTTTGACTCCGATCGCCAAATCCTTCGCCACCGATATCGGCGTGGACGTCGCATCGCTCGGCATTCAGGTGCATGGCGGCATGGGCTTTATCGAGGAGACGGGTGCTGCCCGCTACCTCCGCGATGCACGCATCGCGCCGATCTACGAGGGCACCAACGGCATCCAGGCAATCGATCTCGTTACCCGCAAGCTGCCGCTTTCGGATGGCAATCATGTGAGCGGCTTCATCGCGGAACTGAAGGATATCGCCGACAAGGTCGCGGCGTCCAACAATGTCGAGTTCGGCGAGACCGCGGATCGCCTGAAGGCAGCGATCGCCGCGCTCGAAAATGCCACGACCTGGCTGCTCGATGCGCAGGCGGAAGGCCGCGCCTCCGAAGCGCTTGCCGGCGCCACGCCCTACCAGCGGCTGTTCGGGCTGGTGCTTACCGGCGCCTATCTTGCCAAGGGCGGGCTTGTCGAGGCGGACGACGGTGGCCCGGCCAAGCGTGTGGCTCTCTGCCGCTTCGCCGCCGAAAACCTGCTGGCCGAAAGCTCGGCCCTGCGGGACCGCGTGATGGCGGGTGCAGTGAGCCTCGAGGCTGCCCGTTCGGTTCTGGTTTGAAGGGGATCCGCGTGAGCGACAACAATATCCTCGTCCAGCGTCCGGAGGCCCATCCGGGTGTTATGGTCATCCGCTTCAACCGGCCGGAAAAGAAGAACGCTATCACCTCCGCCATGTACGATCGCATGACGGCGGCACTCGAAGAGGCGAACGGGGACGAGGCAATCCGCGCCGCCGCCTTTCTCGGCACGGAAGGCTGTTTTTCGGCCGGCAACGACATGGGCGATTTCCTCGCTTACGCCATGTCGGGTTCGAAGGAAGCGCCTGCCGCGGCCGTCTTCATCAAGGCGCTGGCGGTGGCGGAAAAACCGCTCGTTTCCGGCGTCGATGGTCTGGCGATCGGCATCGGAACGACGCTGAACCTGCATTGCGACATGACCGTCGCTTCCTCCCGCAGCCTGTTCAGGACGCCTTTCGTCGACCTGGCGTTGGTGCCGGAAGCGGCCTCCAGCCTTCTCGCGCCGAAGGTGATCGGCCATCAGCGTGCCTTCGCCATGCTGGTCGCGGGCGAGGGGCTTTCGGCGGAAGCCGCACTTCAGGCCGGCATGATCTGGAAGGTCGTGGAGCCGGAAGCGGTGGAGGCGGAAACGCTGGCGCTCGCCGCAAGTCTCGCGAAGAAACCGCCCCAGGCGCTGAGGATCGCCCGCGATCTCGTCCGCGGGCCGCGTGATGCCGTGCTCTCCCGCATCGATGAGGAACTCGTCCACTTCGCAGCCCAGCTCAGGAGCGCGGAGGCAAGGGCCGCGTTCGAGGCGTTCCTGAAACGGTAGTGCCTACTTCTCCAGCAGCGCCACCGCCTCCACATGCGGAGACCAGAGAAACTGGTCGATCGGAGTGACCGAACGGATCTTGTAGCCGGCATCCACGAGGATCTTGAGGTCGCGGGCAAGGGTGACGGGATTGCAGCTCACCGCCGCGATTGTCTTGATGTTGGAGCGGGCGAGTTCCTTCACCTGCGCCTCGGCGCCGGCGCGCGGTGGATCGAAGACCACGGCATCGTAGTTCTTCAGTTCCATCGGGATCATCGGCCGGCGGAAGAGATCGCGCTTCTCCACCGTCACCGGCTTCAGCCCTTGCGTATTGCGGGCGGCGTGATCGAGCGCCTTCAGCGGCTTTTCCTCGCCTTCCACCGCGTGCACCTTGGCGGTGCGGGCAAGCCTCAGGGCGAAGGTGCCGGAGCCGGCGAAGAGATCCAGCACGCGCTTCGCCTTGCCGATATGGGAAAGCACCAGCTCGGCCATGGCGTCTTCCGCCTGTTTCGTGGCCTGCGTGAAGGCGCCCGCCGGCGGCGAGACTTTAACGCCGCCGAAATCGATCAGCGGCTTCTGCGGCTCGATCAGGATTTCGCCGTTTACCGAGACCCGGGCGATACCCTTGAGCCCAAGCACTGTTTCGGTGACTGCACGCCGCTGCTTGTCGGAAAGCGGTTTCAAGCCGTCGGCGGCAAGGTCGAGGCCGGATAGCGTTTCGAGAACGGTAATGTGGAAGGCCTCCGATCCGGTCGCGAGCGCCTGACCGATGGCGCGGATAGCGTCGAGCCTCGCCACGATCCCCGGCGAGGCGATCGGACATTCCTCGATCGAGACGATGTGATTGGTCTCGGCGCGGTTGAAGCCGAGCAGCAGTCCTTTTTCCGTCCGTCGCGCCGAAAACACCGCGCGCCGCCGCTCGCCCGGATGTGCGGCGACGAGTTCACGGACTTCGGGCGTCAGCCCTTTGGATTTCAGGGCATCCACGACGAGCGCCCGTTTGAAGGCGCGATAAGGGGCATCCGCCAGATGCTGCAGCGAACAGCCGCCGCAAGCGTCGCGATCCGGGCTGAAATGGCGACAAAGCGGCTCGATGCGATCCGGCGAGGCGACGGAGGTGGACATGACCGCGCCGTGGCTGCCGTTCCGGGCGATCGCCACCGTCTCGCCGGGCAGCGCATAGGGCACGTAGATCGGCCCTTTCTCGCTCTCCGCGATGCCGTGCCCCTGCGCGCCGAGCCGCGTGATGTTGACCGTTTCGGTGCTCATGTCTTCTGTCCTGCCAACAGGAATTCCTGGTTGCCGTCGCCGCCGGAGATGGGGGAGGGAATGAGGCCGAAGCTCTTCCAGCCCATGTCTTCGGTAAGCCAGCGTTCGAGTTCCGCCGCCACCTCGGAAGCGCTTTCCGGGTTCTTGAGAAGCCCGCCCTTGCCGATCGCCTCCCGGCCGGCCTCGAATTGAGGCTTGACCAGCAGCGCGCATATGGCGCCTTGCGTGGCAAGCTTCAATGCTGGCGGCAGCGCGAGCTTCAGCGAGATGAAGGACACGTCCGAAACGACGAAATCGATCGCGCGCCCGTCAAGATCGCTTTCAGAGAGATTGCGGGCATTCAGTCCTTCGATATTCGTCACGCGCGGATCGCCTGCAATGCGCTCATGCATCTGGCCATGACCGACATCGATCGCCGTCACATGTGTCGCGCCGCGCTCGAGCAGGACTTCCGTGAAACCGCCGGTGGAGGCGCCGACGTCGAGGCAATCGCGGCCTTTCGGATCAAGGCCGAAATGATCGAGCGCGGCGACGAGTTTCAAGGCGGCGCGCGAAACATAGTCCTTGGCCGGATCCTCGATCGTCAGGGGAACATCGGGCGGAAAAACCTGGCCTGCTTTCGTCACGACCTGCCCGTTGACGCTCACGGTGCCGCGCGCGATCGCATCGCGCGCGCGCGAGCGGCTTTCGAAGATACCGCGCGAGACGAGAAGCTGGTCGAGGCGTTGAGGCTGCAGGCGTTGTGACATGAGAGCAGTCAATGACCGTCATCGGGGAGGCATGCAAGTATTTCCTGCCGCGTACCCTGTTGGCCTCCCGCAAAATCACCATGAAAACTCGGGGCCCGACCGCAAGACATTCTTAATGAGGATCGGATTCTGTGGAGCGCGGGAGAGATGTCCGCCGCCCCAGTCCACCGAGAACCCGTCATGTCCCTGAAAAATCTTTCGCTGAACAAAAAGCTTATCTTCACCTTCGCCGCTTTGATGTCGGTTTGCCTTCTCGCCTCCGCGGGCGTTTACTGGCAGGCCTCGAAATCCCGCGATGCCTCCGCAAGGCAGGTCGCATCCCAGACGATCGTCGGGCATGTCGATACCGCTCTGCAGGCGATGCTGGAACAGGCCGTCAACCAGCGCGGCTTCCTGCTCTTCAAGAGCGACAGTACCTATAACGATGTCTTCGCCAATCGCGAGAAGATGATCGCGGCGATCGATGCGGCAAAGCAGGCCGCGGCGGATATGCCGGCGCTGATCGCCTCGCTCGACGCCATGCGCAAGGCCGCAGATGTCTTCCACACGCAGCTTACCGAGCCGCAGCTTGCGGCACGCAAGAACAGCGACATGCCGATCAATCAGGTGATCGAAATCGGCCGCAACCAGTCGCGCGGCCAGCTCGATGCCTTCCGCGAGACGGCGGCAGAGATCAAGCAGCAGGTGCATGAGCTTTCTGCGGGGCTCGTCGATGAGCAGAAGCAGGCGTTCATTGATCTGCGCATGGCCCTGCTCCTCGGCGGTGCCGCTGCCGGTCTTATCGCCGCGCTGCTTGTCTGGGCTCTGTCGCGGGCGATCGTCACGCCGATCGTCGGCATGACGCAGGCCATGTCCCGGCTTGCCGGCGGCGACAACGATATCGTGGTCCCGGCCCTTGAGCGTGGCGACGAAGTGGGCCAGATGGCCAAGGCGGTCGCGGTCTTCAAGGATGCCGCAATCGAGAAGCTTCGTCTTTCTCGCGATGCCGATCACCTGCGCGAAACCGCCGATCGCGAACGCCAGGCTGCCGAGGCCCAGAAGGCGAATGAAGCGGCCGAGATCGAATTCGCCATCGACTCGCTTGCCACCGGCCTTGCAAGCCTTGCCAATGGCGATGTCGCCTATCGCCTGGAAACACCCTTCTCCGCTCGTCTCGATCGGCTGCGTGTCGATTTCAACCAGTCGCTCGAAAAACTGCAGGCCGCACTCCGCTCGGTCGGTGAAAACGCCTCCGCCATCAATGCCGGCGCTTCCGAGATCCGTTCCGCTGCCGACGATCTCGGCCGCCGCACAGAACAGCAGGCCGCAGCCGTCGAGGAGACCGCCGCCGCCCTGGAAGAGGTGACCACCACCGTCAAGGAATCGGCTCGCCGCGCGGAGGATGTCGGCCAGCGCGTCGAACGTGCCCGCATCGGTGCCGAGAAATCTGGCGATGTCGTTCGCCGGGCGGTTTCGGCAATGGAAGAGATCGCCAAGTCCTCCGGCGAGATCATCAACATCATCAGCGTGATCGACGATATCGCCTTCCAGACGAACCTTCTCGCTCTCAACGCAGGCGTCGAGGCGGCACGTGCGGGCGATGCGGGCAAGGGTTTTGCAGTCGTGGCGCAGGAAGTGCGTGAGCTCGCCCAGCGTTCTGCCAATGCGGCCAAGGAGATCAAGTCGCTGATCACCACGTCCAACCAGCAGGTGCAGGCGGGCGTAGGCCTGGTCGATGAGACCGGCAAGGCGCTGCAGGCGATCGTGGGCGAAGTGCAGGAGATCAACGAGCACCTGAGCGCCATCGTGACCTCAACGCGGGAACAGTCTTCCGGCCTTCAGGAGATCAATACCGCCGTCAACAACATGGACCAGGGCACGCAGCAGAATGCCGCGATGGTGGAGCAGCAGACGGCGGCAAGCCACAAGCTCGCTCATGAGGCGCAGGCGCTCGATGCATTGCTGCGCCAGTTCAAGCTCGGCGTCGAAACGCCCGCGAAGGTTACGCGCCCGGCCCCGGCTGCCACCGGCGCTCGTCCGGCGGCATCCCCGGCCAATGCGCTTCGCTCGACCCTTGCCCGCGCCTTCTCCGGAAAGACGGCTTCGGCCGCTGCGGTGAAGGAAGACTGGTCGGAGTTCTGATCCGATCCCGAGCGGATTGATCGCCTTGAGATAGCCCGGGCCGCCGCCCGGGCTGTCTTGCTTTATGGATGGTCCCGAAAAATTGCGCTACCGTGATTTGATGTGCCCTTGCCGAAAGGCAAACGCAGGAGGATGATCACTCAGGAGGCCCTGGGAAGCTCGTCATGCGTGGTCCAGCCGATCGCTATGACATCTTCACGATCATCCTTCACTGGTTGATCGCGACGCTGATCCTTGGTCTTCTGGCGCTCGGCTTTGCAATGACCCGGCCAGGGATCGATCCAGTCCTGCAGTTTTCACTCTTCCAGTGGCACAAATCCTTCGGAATGCTGGCATTGCTGCTTGCGGCCGTAAGGCTCCTCTATTCGCTGGCCCGGCCTTCCATCCGCCCGTCCGCCGGCTTGAGTGATCTTGAGCGTCGGCTCTCCAAGGGCGTGCATATTCTGCTGCTGGCGCTTGCGATCCTGGTGCCCTTTGCGGGCTGGATGGTCGCATCCGTCTCGCTCCTCGAAATTCCAACCTTCGCCTTCAATCTGGTCGTGGTTCCGCATCTGCCGGTGCCGAAATCGGATGCTGCCGAAAGCTGGTGGACGGAGGCGCACGCCCTGCTTGCCTATTTCACGCTGGCGCTGGTCCTGCTGCATTCCGCCGCCGCGCTTCATCATCACTATCGCCGGCGCGACGATGTGCTCCTGCGCATGCTCGGCCGCCGATTGAACGCTCCGAAAGTCTCGGTGAAGGAGTAGGGTGATGAATGGAAAAATGGCCCTTTTCGGCGCGCTGTTGAGTGTCGCGGCCCTTCCCGCAGCCGGTTCCCTTGCGGTCGATGTGCCGAGTCTCGCCGAAGCGGCGGGCCGCTACGCCATCACGCCGTCCTCCAGCATTGCCTTTACGGTCGAGCAAGCCGGAGGCGGCGGTATCAGGGGCAGGTTCGGCCAGTTTTCCGGCACGTTCGATCTGAGGGCGGGCAACCTCTCCGGTTCGACGGTCAGCTTCGAATTGCGGCCGGCAAGCGTCAGCACCGGGCAGCAGAGGATCGATACCTTCCTGCGCTCCGGGGCGGTGTTCGACACCGAACATTTCGACAGGATTTCATTCCGCTCCAGCCGTGTGGAGCAAACAGGTCCGGACACCGCCCGCGTGGCCGGCACCCTGACGGCCAGGGGCCGCAGTTCCGCCGAAAGCTTCGATGTGAAGCTGACTGGCTGGACCGGCCGCTCCATCAGCTTCGATGTCCACGGCAGGATCTTCCGCTCCCGCTACGGCATGGATGTCGGCACGCCGATCTATTCGAACGTCGTCCAGTTCGACATGAGGATAGAGGGTCGGCGCCGCTGAGCGGGCGTCAGCCTGCCGCGCCGACGTCGATCCGCTTCTGGCCGAGTGCGCCGAAGACGGTCGAGACGATGCCTGCGCGGTCGAGGCCGGCCTTGGCATACATGGCATCCGGGCT
Source organism: Rhizobium sp. LCM 4573 (assembly GCF_001854865.1). Taxonomy (GTDB): domain Bacteria; phylum Pseudomonadota; class Alphaproteobacteria; order Rhizobiales; family Rhizobiaceae; genus Neorhizobium. The sequence goes on from NZ_MDDW01000029.1 coordinate 192,791, forward strand.
CGCCTGCTCCATCCAGATATCCGGAAGCACCAGCGGGCGGATTTTCAGGCCGTGATCGAGCAGCCCCTCGGTGGAGAGGAACTGCAGGACATGCGCGCCGAAACCGCCGACCGCGCCTTCCTCGATGGTGATGAGCACCTCGTGATGGCGGGCGAGCTGGCGGATAAGATCGTGGTCCAGCGGCTTGGCGAAGCGTGCGTCGGCCACCGTCGTGGAAAGACCGGCCGCATCGAGGTCTTCCGCTGCCAGCAGACAGTCCTTGAGACGCGTGCCGAACGAAAGCAGCGCCACCTTGGAGCCCTGCTTGACGACGCGGCCCTTGCCGATCTCGAGAATCTGCCCGCGCTCCGGCAATTCTACGCCGACACCTTCGCCGCGCGGATAGCGGAACGAGATCGGGCCTGCGTCATAGGCGGCGGCGGTGCGCACCATGTGCTTGAGTTCCGCTTCGTCCGCGGCGGCCATCACCACCATGCCCGGCAGCGTCGCCAGGAAGGTGGTGTCGAAGGAGCCCGCATGGGTCGGTCCGTCGGCGCCGACGAAGCCGGCGCGATCGATCGGGAAGCGCACGGGAAGTCCCTGGATCGCAACGTCATGGACCACCTGGTCGTAGCCGCGCTGCAGGAAGGTGGAGTAGATGGCGCAGAAAGGTTTGTAGCCTTCCGCGGCAAGCCCCGCCGCAAACGTCACGGCGTGCTGCTCGGCAATGCCGACGTCGAAGGTACGGGAGGGGAAGGCTTCCGCCAGCTTGTCGATGCCGGTGCCGTTCGGCATGGCGGCGGTGATGCCGACGATCTTCTCGTCATAGCCGGCTTCCTGCACGAGCGCCTCGCCGAAGACGCTGGTGTAGGAGGGTGCATTGGGCTTTGATTTCGCCTGCGCCCCGGTAATAACGTCGAACTTGTTGACGCCGTGATACTTGTCGGCTGCGRCCTCGGCCGGCGGATAGCCCTTGCCCTTCTGGGTGACGACATGGATGAGCACCGGTCCCTGGGCATTGTCGCGCACGTTGCGCAGCACCGGCAGCAGGTGGTCGAAGGAATGCCCGTCGATCGGGCCGATGTGATAGAAGCCCATTTCCTCGAACATGGTGCCGCCGGTCATATAGCCGCGGGCGTGTTCGACCGCGCGGGTGATGGCGCGATCGATCGACTTGCCGAGATAGCCGGTCAGCTTCTTGCCCATTTCGCGGAAGCCCATATAGGTGCGTCCGGAGGCAAGCCGCGCGAGATAAGCGCTCATCGCGCCGGTCGGCGGCGCTATCGACATGTCGTTGTCATTGAGAATGACGATCAGCCGCGCATCGAGCGCGCCGGCATTGTTCAAGGCTTCGTAGGCCATGCCGGCCGACATCGCGCCGTCGCCGATGACGGCGATCACGTTGCGCTTCGACTTGGACAGATCGGCGGCCACCGCCATGCCGAGTCCGGCGGATATCGAGGTGGAGGAGTGAGCCGCGCCGAACGGATCGTATTCGCTTTCGGCTCGGCGGGTGAAGCCGGAAAGCCCGTTTTCCTGGCGCAGCGTGCGGATGCGGTCGCGCCGGCCGGTCAGGATCTTGTGCGGATAGCACTGGTGCCCGACATCGAAGATCAGCCGGTCGTCAGGCGTATCGAACACCTTATGGATCGCGATCGTCAATTCCACGACGCCAAGCCCCGCACCCAGATGCCCGCCGGTGCGCGAAACCGCATCGATCATCTCGTCGCGAACTTCGCGGGCGAGTTGCGGCAGGTCGCGATCTTCGACTTTCCTGAGATCGGCGGGGAACTTGACCTGATCGAGCAGCGGCGTTTCAAGGTTTGATGTCACGGAATCTTGTCTTTTCTGCTTATGTCCGGGGCAGTGCGTCCCCACCAAGATGAGGAGGAAATGGGCTTTTTCAAGTAAACTGCCTTACCGGATTTCAGGCTCCGGGCAAAGGGACAAACTCTTCTTCGTCCCCCGGAACGACATCGAAACGCCCTGTACGCCACTCCTCCTTGGCTTTCTCGATCCGCTCCTTGGAGGAGGAAACGAAATTCCACCAGATGTAACGCTTGGAATTCAGGGCCGCGCCGCCGAACAGCATCAGGTGACAGCCGCCCGGTCCCGCCTCCAGCGTGATGCTGTCGCCGGGACGGAAGACGAGAAGCTGGTCCGCCGAAAAGCGGTCGCCGGAAACCACAAGCTCGCCGGAGAGGATGTAGATCGCCCGTTCCTCGTGTGCGGCGGAGAAGGGGAAGCGCCTGCCCGCTTCGAGGCCGAGATCGACATAGAGCGTGTCGGTGAAGGTGGCGACGGGCGAGGAAAGCCCCTCGAAACTGCCGATCACAACTTGGCCCTTCGCGCCGTCGGCATCGATCAGCGGCATGGCCTGACGGTCGGTGTGGCCGAAGGCGGGGTCGATCTCCTCCTTGTCGTCGGGAAGCGCCAGCCAGGTCTGCAGGCCCGATACGGACATGGGGCGGCCGCGCAGGTTTTCCGGCGTCCGTTCGGAATGCACGATGCCGCGTCCGGCGGTCATCAGGTTGATGTCGCCGGGTTTGATGACAAGCTCGGTGCCGAGGCTGTCACGATGCTTGATCTCGCCGTCGAAGAGGTAGGTGACGGTCGAAAGCCCGATATGTGGGTGGGGCTTCACGTCGAGAGCCTCGCCTGCCCGAAGGAGGGCTGGGCCCATGCGGTCGAAGAAGATGAAGGGGCCTACCAGCCGGCGCTGTCGTGTCGGCAGCGCGCGGCRCACGGAAAATCCGCCGATATCGCTGGTACGGGGAATGATCAGGTTCTCGATCCCATCGCAGGAAAAGGCATCGCCTGCGACTGGGTCCTTTCCGGGAAAGAAGGACATGGGCGGGTCTCCGTTTCGAGCATGGACTCTATCGAAGACCGGACGGACGGACAACCGAAGCCCATGGAGACACACTGTCTCGCAATTGCGGGGTGTTCAGCCGAAATCACCGATTAGCCGGCTCCATTGCTCTCCGGCAAGCCCGTTGAGGAAAGCATCCCCTCTGTGGATCGCCGCCGTGATCTCGGGGTCGCGGCAATGGAGAACGGTGGAGGCGCTGTTGAGAAAGCCGATGCGCCGGCCGAGCATCGCTCCCATGAGGAAAGGCTGCGTACGGCCACGCACCGCGCTCGCGCCCTTGTCCGCAGCATGCGTGATGAGCGCATCGAGCACGGCATCCTCCTTGCCGGAAGCGGCAAGCAACTGGGTCGCCCGCGCCGTGCCATGCGGGCCCAAGTGGTAGAAAAATCCGCCGATGGACCGGCCGCCCCGGTCGATGGCCGCGGCAAGCACGGGTCTGCCGAAGAGCGGTTTTTCCATCGCTTCGCGAAGCGTCGTGTCGAACGCTTCGGCGGACCAGTCCGGCCGCAGCGGAAAGCGTTCCGTCATCTCGCGGAAGAGCCCGGCGAACTCCGTGGCATCGATCTCGCGTACCGAAAGCCCGGCTCTGCCGGATTGYGCCTTGGACAGTCCGAGCCAGCGGGGTCGCTCGGCGGCGATGCGCTGCCGGAACACGTCATCCATGCGGGAGGAGACCGGGCTTAGCGCGCGCAGGACCGGATAGCGCCTAGCGGATGCTTCCACCGCGCTCGTCGCCGGCCGAATGATCCGGAACCATTCCATGCTGTGGCCGGGCAATGCCACGGCTCCTGCATGTTTCCACATGCGCAGGGAAACTTCGCTCGCGGTTTCGCTGAAGGAGAAATCCTGCGGGCCGTTGAGCGCAGCCTTGAGGATTTTCGCTGCCGCCAGCGGATCTCCGGCGCGTTCGTCGGCCATGATGGTGCTGAGGAGTGCTGCCCGGAGCGGCTTGTCGTCAAGCCGCATCGGCATGACGTGCCGCCCGATGAAGCCGGAAATCCCGCCACCATCACCCTCGTGAACCAGCGAAGGTATATCCTTCGCGCAGACCGCGGCCTCAAGATAAAGATGCCGGAGATACTCGACGAGCGCCGCAGGAGGCCGGCGATCGGAGTGGCGGAATATCCTATGAAATAGCGCGGCGATCGCGGGCACGTCGCCGGCTGTAAGCGGGCGTATCCTGCCCATCATCCGCCTCTATTCGTCGCTGTTCGTCGAAGAATCCTGCAGTAATTCGGGGAGTCTTCTATGTTTTCCAGGTAAAAATAGATTGAATCGGAAGCGTTGAATGGAATGATACTGTTATTTTTCTGGTCTCGCCGCCGAATTACCGGCAGGAATTCAGGATTATTTTCTCTCCGGCAGCCGTTCCGAGTTCCATGCAGCCGTTTTCATGGCAGAGCCGCCACCCGCTCACCGTCGCGCCGGAAGCCGCAAGCGTAACGCGCGGCTGCGGCGGCAGCTTCGGCTCCCATATCCACCAGCCGTCCCGCAATATGGCATCTGGTCCCGGCTCCATGCCGGCTCCGGACCCTTTGATGGAAGCCTGGCGCAATTCCAGGCCGGCTGGCGTCACCTCCCAGCTTTCCCGCCATTCGGTCTTCTGCACCGAATGGGTCCACGAGAGCGTGAAGAGGGAAACGGCGAGCGAGGTCACCTTTCCCGCCGCCAGGATGCAGAGGCTCACGGCGCGGCGGTGGGCGAGGGCATCCCGCGGCTGCGCCACCAGTGCAGCGCCACCACGATGATTCCGAGCGCCCAGCCCAGCTCGTCCGTCCAGGGAAGGGCAAGAACGAGGCTCGCGCCGGCGATGAAGGCAAACGCCCGCTCCCATATGGCCATGCGTGTGAAGAGGAAGCCGACGACCGCCGCACCCCAGAGCGCGATGCCGAAGCAGGCCTTGAGGAAGACGTAGGCGACCTCCACCGGATAGCCCCAGGCAGCGGCTATGGGGCCTGGGTCCTGCAGCATCAGCGCCGGCGTGTAGACGGCCATGAACGGCACGACGAAGCCGGCGGTGGCAAGCTTGGTGGCATCGATCGATATCTTCAGCCCGGAAGTCTTGGCCATGGGGGCGGCGGCAAAGCAGGCAAGCGCCACCGGTGGGGTCAGATCCGCCATGATGCCGAAATAGAAGACGAACATGTGGCTGACGATCAGCGGCACGCCGAGTTCGAGCAGCGCCGGGCCGGCAAGCGAGGAGGTGATGATGTAGTTCGGAATTGTCGGTATGCCCATGCCGAGGATGAGGCAGGTGATCATCGTCAGCACCAGGGAAAGGAAGAGGTTGTGCTCTCCGACCCGGATGATCGCACCGACGAAGGTGGAGGCGATGCCGGTCAGCGTCAGCGTGCCGATGACGATGCCGACGATGGCGCAGGCGATCCCGACCGGCAGGGCGTTCTTGGCGCCCTCCGCCATGGCGTCGCGACAGATGGCGAGCGTCTCCTTGCCGCCCTTGATGAACAGGCAGCCGGCGACCAGCGCCGCGATGACGATGGCGAGGAAATTGACCCCGTATTTGAGGAAGGAGGCCGCAGCCAATCCCAGCGCCAGCCAGAAGACGAGCCGGAAGGCGAGCGGGCCGATGGAGGCTGCGAGCGGCATGCCGAGAATGAGGACCACGACGAGCGCAAGCCCCATCGTGCCGGCGAAGATCGGCGTGTATCCGGCAAACAGCAGGTAGACGAGTGCGCCGAGCGGCAGCACCAGCGGCCAATGCTCCCTGACGGCTGCCCAGGGGTTCGGCAGGTCGGCCTTGTTCATGCCCTTGAGACCGGCCTTGCCGGCCTCAAGRAACACCATCCAGAAGCAGACGCCGAAATAGAGGACCGCCGGGATGAACGCCGCCTTGACGATTTCCGCATAGGGCACGTTCAGCGTCTCGGCCATGATGAAGGCGACGGCGCCCATGACCGGCGGCATGATCTGCCCGCCCATGGAAGAAGTGGCCTCGACGCCGCCGGCAAAGGCGGAGCGGAAGCCGAAGCGCTTCATCAGCGGAATGGTGAACTGACCCGACGCCACGACATTGGCGACGCCGGAGCCGGAAATCGTGCCCATCAGCGCCGAGGACATGACGCAGACTTGCGCCGGGCCGCCGCGCCAGGTGCCGACGAGGCCGAGTGCGAAATCGTTGAAGAGGCCGAGCATGCCGGCGCGCTCGAGGAAGGCGGCGAAGACGACGAAGATGAAGATATAGGCCGCCGACACATAGATCGGCGTGCCGTAGATGCCCTCGGTGCCGAAGCCGAAATGCTCGATGATGAGCTCGAAATCATAGCCGCGATGCACGAAGGGGCCGGGCGCATATTGCCCGAAGAAGCAGTAGGCGAGGAAGATCGCCGCGATGATCGTCAGCGGCAGGCCCATCAGCCGCCGCGCGCCCTCGAAGACGAGGGCGATCATCGCCGTGGCGACGACGAGGTCTAGCGTCGTGTGGAAGCCGCTGCGCTGGATGAGGTCGACGTAGAAGATCCAGTTGTAGATGCCGGTGAGGAAGCCGACGATCCCGAGTGCCCAGAACCAGAGCTTTCCGGCCGGTGTTTTCGCCACGAGATTGCCGAACAGCGCAAAGCCGAGCAGCAGCAAAAAGCCCACATGCATGGCCCGCACCACCTGGCTCGGCAGCGTGCCGTAGGCCGCGGTCCAGATCTGGAACGCGGTGAAGGTAAAGGCGATCCAGAAAGCGATGCGGCCGGTGAGGCCTTCCCCGAAGCCTGCGGGCAGGCCTTCTATGGCTTCCTCGGCGGAATGGGGCGCGTTCTGGCTCTGCATCGTGGTCGCGGACATTCGGGCTCTCAATAAGCTCTGGTTTATAATGAGCCCCTCTGGCCTGCCGGCCATCTCCCCCACAAGGGGGGAGAAGACAAGCGGCAACCGCTTGCCTTGAATGGGCCGTCGGCGGAGCGGCGGGGTTAAGCCCCTCCCCCTTGTGGGGAGAGGTTGGGGAGGGGACTTGCCATGTGCGGGACCCAGCCCCTACTTCAGCAAGCCTGCTTCCTTGTAATAACGTTCCGCACCCGGATGCAGCGGCACCGGCATGCCGTCGAGCGCCTTCTTCGGGTCGATTGCCTTGGCGGCGGCATGCGCAGCCGTCAGCTTCGGCAGGTTTTCGAAGAGAAGCTTGGTCATCTGGTAGACCGTTTCTTCCGGAACCCCCTCGTGGGTGATGAGGAAGTTGCCGACCGCCGCGGTCTCCACGGCTTCGGTCTGCCCCTCATAGGTTCCGGCCGGAATGGTCACGGACATGTAAGGCGCACCGATCTTTTCGACCTCGGCCTTTGGAATGGCCACCACGTTGATCGGCATGGAGGTCGCAAGGTCGCGGATCGAGGCGACGCCAAGACCGGCCGATTGCAAGGTGGCGTCGAGCTGGCGGTTCTTGATGAGTTCCACCGATTCGGCGAACGGCAGATATTCCGTCTTGCCGAGATCCTTATAGGACATGCCGGCAGCCTCGAAGATCGCCCGCGCATTGAGTTCGGTGCCGGAGGCGGGAGCGCCGACCGACAGGCTCTTGCCCTTGAGATCGGCAAGCGTCTTCACGCCCGAATCCCGGCTCGCCACCACCTGGATATAGTTTGGATAGATGGCTGCGAGGCCGCGCAGCTTATCCAGCTTGCCGGGGAAGCCCGCTTCCTTGTTGCCGTTCCAGGCCTCCTGCACGGAATCGCCCAGCGAGAAACCGATCTCGCCGCGCCCGGCCTGCAAGAGGTTCAGGTTCTCGACGGATGCCTTGGTCGCCTGCACCTGCGTGCGCGCGCCCTCGATGTTCTGGCCGTAGATTTCCGAAAGCGCGACGCCAAGCGGATAGTAGACGCCGGACGTGCCACCGGTGAGCACGTTGATGAATTCAGCGGCTCTCGCGCCGGCGGCCGAAAACGCCGTCGAAACGGCTAGCGCACCAGCGAACATGACATTGATTTTATTGAATTTCACGATTGTTCCTCCCAAAGCAACCTATGGCGGCTATCATGGGGAGGCGGCCACGGTGCGTCAACCGCTTTGTGGCCTCATCGTGGCGAAGGTCGTAAGACTTTCGTGGCAGGAGGGGAAGGCTATTCCCCGTCGAGCGGTTCGATGCCCTGCGGCTTGCCGGCGCGGTCGAGGCGTATCTTCTCGATGCGGTTCTCGGCGGCCGCGAGCAGCTTCTCGCAATGCTTTTTCAATGCCTCGCCGCGTTCGTAGATGGCGATGGATTCGTCGAGCGCCACGTCGCCGCGTTCCAGCCGCGCGACGATGCTTTCCAGCTCCGCCACTGCCTTTTCGAAGGAATAGCCGCTCACATCAACAATGGCGCCGGAATTCTCGGCGTTTTTGGTCATCCCTTATCCTCTCATCAGTCTGCAGATATGCATGCCCGCCGATTCGGCGAGGCCTTCCAGATCATAGCCGCCTTCCAGGAGGCTGACGACCCGGTCGTTGGCGTATTTCCCGGCGATTTCCATCAGCCGGCCGGTGGCCCAGTCGAAGTCCTCGCCGACAAGATTGATCTGCGCCAGCGGGTCGCGGTGGTGCGCATCGAAGCCGGCGGAGATGATGATGAAATCCGGTCGGAAGTTTTCCAGCGCCGGCAGGACGCGGGCCTTGAACGCCTCGCGGAAATGCTCGCTGCCGGTATCGGGCGAGAGAGGGGCGTTGACGATATTGCCGGTCTTGCCCGTCTCGTTCTTGGCGCCGGTCCAAGGGTAGAGCGGCATCTGGTGCGTGGAGCAGAAGAGTACGGAAGGATCGTCCCAGAATATGTCCTGGGTGCCGTTGCCGTGATGCACGTCCCAGTCGACGATCGCCACGCGCTCGACGCCATGCGCCTTCTGGGCATGGCGGGCGGCGATCGCGGCATTGTTGAAAAGGCAGAAGCCCATCGCCTTCTCTTTTTCGGCGTGATGGCCGGGCGGGCGGGCGGCGACGAAGGCATTGTCCACCTTRYGGGAAAGCACGTCATCCACGGCTGCCATCGCCGCGCCGATGCCGGTCAGCGCCGCTGCCAGGCTCTTCGGCCCGACATAGGTATCCGCCTCGATCTGATTGATCTCGTCCTCTTCGGGAATTTCCCGCATCACGGCGCGCAGATGCGATTCCGGATGGGCAAGCAACACGGCGTCTTCGCTTGCCTGCGGCGCCTCCTTCCGGTCGAGCTTCTCGAAATTCGGATGCTGGAGGGCGATCGCCAGCGAGCGCAGCCGGTCGGCCCGTTCCGGGTGTCCGTCGGGCGTGCGGTGCTCCAGGAAGATGTCGTGCTCGTATAGGCGGGTGGTCATGCGTCCGGCCTCTTGGAAGGAAGTGCCCCGGACATGGCGCAGACGCGGCAATTTTTCAAGCGGCACCTCTTGTTCCCGCGCCCGCTCGCCCGAAATGAATCAGGAGGAAGAAGAAGCGTCCCGCCTGGGTGCATCGTGGCCAAAGAACCTTCGAAACTTCATGAATTCCGCGTGCCCTACCGCGATGTCGATATGCATGGCGAGATGTTCCGCGCCGCCTATGTCGCCCGTGCGGAAGAGGCGGTCACGGAATTCTGGCGCCGTCGACGGTCGACGAAGAGCGATCCGCATTTCACAGTCAGCAAGGTCGTCTGTACCTTCCACGAGCCCCTTAAGCTGGGGGATCTGGTGGAAACGCATGTCGGGGTCAGCAAGATCGGCGGGAAATCCGCGGGCTTCCTCGTGCATATGGAGCGCGACGGAGTGGCGGTCGCGGAGGCCGAAATTGTCTGGACCGCCTGCGATCCCGAAAGCCGGGAGCCGATCGCATTGCCGGAGGACCTGCGCGATTGGCTCTATCAGTTTCTGGATTAACGCTGTCGCGGTTTTGCGACAGCGGCCGCGCAAAAGCTCAGGCGCGCTGCGGCAGCAGCGGATAGCCGGCCATGATCGCGCGTCCGGCAAGGGCGGCGACGAAGGCCTTGATGACATCTCCGGGGACAAAGGCGAGCGAGCCCAGGAAGGCCTGCATGAAGCCGAGCCCGGTGATGAGCGCGAGATAGGTGATGCCGAAAGCGTAGAGGACGATAACCCCGCCGGCGAGCGCCGCCAGAAAGAAGCCGGTGCCCTGCACAAGGCCGCTCTGCGAGCGGCTGACGAGGCGTTCGGAAAGATAGCCCGTCACGAACGCGGCGAATACCCAGCCGATCAGGAAGCCTGACGTGGGGGCGGCAAAGGCGGCGAGCCCGCCACGTCCGCCGGAAAGAACCGGAAGCCCGATTGCGACGAGCAGCAGCACCAGCAGGACCGCGATCGTGCCGCGCCTGGCGCCGAGAACGACGCCTGCCAGCATCACGCCGAGCGATTGTGCGGTGATCGGCACGGGAATGAAGCCGATGGTTATCGGCGGCAGCAGTCCGAGGACGACGATAATGGCGGCAAACAGTGCGGCAAGAACGAGATCCCGGGTGCTCATGGTTTGCGATTCCCTAATAAAGTGCTCACTCAGTTCTGCCCTCGGACGCCACGGGCGTCAATGGCCGCAGCGATCTCGTCGGCGCTCTTCAACGTCAGAATGATGAGCGGCACGGCGAGCGTCACCGGCCTGGCTTTCAGGCCGCGTGCCGCATGCGCCTCGCGAATTGCCCGGTAGCGGCTTACCACCTCCGGCACGAAGCGGATCACGAGCCCGAGCGAAAGCCCGATATCCGCCGCCTTCACGAGGCCAAGACGCTCCAGCGGGCGGGCGGCAAGCGTGATCTCATCGATGAAATCGCCGATCGTCGTGGTGGCGGTCACCGCGGCGGCAAGCAGCATCAGGGTGGTCAGCCTGAAGAGCATTGTGGCAGCTTCCGGGGCGGAGCTGACGAGGAAGGCGAAGACCGCAACCACAAAAATCGTCAGGAAAACCGGCCTCAGACGCAGCCAGGATTGCCGCCAGCCGATGCGCAGCGAGGCATAGAGCAGGGCCGCCATGAAAGCGGCGATCGCCAATGGGACTGGAGAGGCGATGAAGATGAGGGCGATACCGGTCGCCGTGAGCGCGATCAGCTTCACACGGGCTGAAAGCCGGTGCAGAAGGCTGTTTCCCTCGACATAGAGCGTGTTCATGCCGCAAGCTCGCGATAATGGTCGATCACGTCGCGGGGCGGGCCATCGGCGACCAGCCGGCCTTGATCGAATAGAAGGGCGCGGTCGAAATCGGCAACCAGCGGCAGATCGTGGCTGATGACGATCACATCTTCGTCGAGCGTGGCGATCGTCCGCTCCACGAGATCGCGGTTCTTGAGGTCGAGCTGGTTCGTCGGCTCGTCGAGGATCAGGATCGGCGGCTGAGTGACGAGAACCGAGGCGAGGGCGGCCAGTTGCAGCTCTCCGCCGGAAAGCTCGTGGGCCCGCCGCTCGGCGAGATGAGGGATGCCGAAACGCTTGAGGATGGCGGCAACCGCCTCGTCCACGGCGTCCTTCGAAAGCTTCTGGGCCTTGAGGCCGAGGGCGATGTCCTCTTTCAGGATCGGCAGGATGATTTGGTTCTGGGGATTCTGGAAGATGAAGCCGGCCTGCGCGCGTACCCGCTCGGCATCGGTAACCGTATCAAGCCCGTTGACGATGACGCGTCCCCCGGAGGGTTTGACTAGTCCGTTTATCATGCGGGCGAAGGTGGTCTTGCCGGACCCGTTGAGGCCGATCACACCGATCCGCCGCTCGGAAAGCGAAAGCGTCAGCGGATGAAGGGCAACCCTGCCTTCGAAGCTCACGGAGGCTTCTTCGAAACGTATATCCAATCCCGTCCCTCGTTCTTTCGCAGGAGCTATAAACCGGATCACAGGGCAGGGGAATTCGRAACTAAACATGAACATTGAATCATGCGCGGCGACACTCTACTCTGCCGGTCATGGCGATTCTCATACCCAACCATCAGGCACGACGAATCTTTCTCGAGCGGCAGGGGCTTTCCCAGCCGCCCGGCCGCGCGCTCGACAAGGCGGGGCTGCTGAACCTCATCCACGAGATGGGCTTCGTGCAGGTGGACAGCATCGCCACAGTGGAGCGCGCCCACCACATGATCCTGTTTTCCCGCAACCAGACCTATCGGCGGGAGCATCTGAAAAAGCTCCTTGAAAAGGACAGGGAGCTTTTCGAGCACTGGACGCATGATGCCTCCATCCTGCCGTCCGCCTTCTTCCGCTATTGGAAGCACCGCTTCCGGCGCCGGGAGCCGATCATTGCCGAGCGATGGAAGAAGTGGCAGGGCGAGGATTTCGACTCGGCCTTCGAGGATACCTACCGGCACATTGCCGAGGGCGGCGCGATCATGTCGCGCGACATGAAGGTGGAAAATCACAAATCCGGTGGCTGGTGGAACTGGCACCCGAACAAGACGGCACTCGAATACTATTGGCACATCGGCAAGCTTTCGATCGCCGGCCGTGTGAACTTCCAGAAGATCTATGATCTGACCGAGCGGGTGATCCCGCAGCATCACTTCGAACCCGAGGTGAGTCACGAGGAGTTTATCGATTGGGCCTGCCGCAGCGCCCTGAAGCGGCTGGGCTTCGCCACTTCCGGCGAGATCGCGGCCTTCTGGGATCTCGTCACGCCGCAGGAGGCAAAGGACTGGGTGGCTGCTCATCGCGGCGAATTGGACGAGGTGCTGATTGAGCCGGTCAATGGCGGCAAGCCGAGACCTTCCTTTGCTTTTACCGGCTTTCCGGAAAACCTCGGCGATATTCCTGAGCCGCCGGCGCGTGTGCGGGTGCTGAGCCCCTTCGACCCGCTGCTGCGCGATCGTAATCGGGCCGAACGGCTGTTCGGTTTCTTCTACCGTATTGAGGTCTTTGTGCCGGAACCCAAGCGGGAATACGGCTATTACGTCTTTCCGCTGATCGAGGGAGACCGCATGATCGGCCGCATCGACATGAAGGCCGACCGCAAGGCGGGTACCCTTGATGTCAAACGGCTCTGGCTGGAAAAGGGAGTCAAGCCATCGGCCGGACGCCTGGAGAAGCTGGAGGCGGAATTGCAGCGCGTCGCCCGGTTTGCGGGCGTGGAGAGGGTAAATTTCCTGGACGGCTGGCAGGACAATTAGCGGCGGGAAGCCTTCTTTAGCTCCTCGGCCATGGCGCTACGCCAGTCCTTGCCCCTGGCCTTGAATTTCTCCAGCACTTCCGGCTCGAGCCGAAGCGTGACGGCCACCTTGGGGGCATCCATCTTCGGACGGCCGCGGGCCCGGCGCATTTCTTCGATTGCTTCGAAGAACTCGGGCGGCAGCACCTCTCGGGCCGGACGCATCCTGGCCAATTCTTCGTCGGTCAGCGGAGGGCTGTCCACAGCATCCCAATCTTCCTTGGTGTAACCGCGGCCAAGCTGAAACTCCTTCAATGTTTGACGCTTGGTGGCCATTGGAGCTGCCTCTTCTCTTTGGCGTTGGCGGGGCGAAAGCTGATGATCGAAATCGCTTGGGTTCCGAGCGTTGCGAAGATGACAACTGCCGTGCCGTCCTCGAAATAGCCGATGGCTTTGATCCGGCCTGAATGCCCGGCTTCCATAACCGCCGTTTCCCAGTGGAAAGCTTCGATCTCGGCAAAGTCGAGACCATGCTTATCGAGATTCACCAGCCGCTTCCGCTCATCCCATACGATCTTCATATTATTCGTACACGAAAAATCGCTTCCCCTCAAGCAGAAGCAATCTAGCGTGGCCGGAGCTGAATGCAGCTAATGGTTCAGCAGATCACCGTTTCGGCAATCTTGATGCCGAAGCCTTCGAGCCCGACATAGTGCCGCTCGCTGCGGCTCAGGAGCTTGATCGAGGTGACGCCGAGATCTTTCAGGATCTGTGCCCCGAGGCCGATTTCCAGCCATTCGCTTTCGCGCGCCTTGGCCTGTTCGTGCTCTTCCTTGTCGCTATGACGAAGCTTGCGGCCATGATCCATCTGGCCGACGCCGACGGAACCCTCGCGAAGATAGATGATGACCCCGCGTCCTTCCTCGGCGATCTTTTCCATGTAGCGGTTGATGGGCCGCTCGGCGCCGAAGACGTCATCCGCGACGTTCTCGAGATGCAGGCGAACGGGAATATCGACTCCGTCTCGGATGTCGCCGAAGATGACAGCCACATGCTGCATCGGGTCCCAGGGCAGGGAATAGGCATGCGCCTTCGCCTTGCCGAAGGCGGTATTCACATCGAATTGCGATTGCAGTTCGATCAGCGTTTCCTTGCGCTGGCGGTAGGCGATGAGGTCCGCGACCGAAACTTGCTTCAAGCCATGAGCCTGCGCGAAAGCGGCGACCTGCTGACCGCGCATGACGGTTCCGTCATCATTGACCAGTTCGCTGATCACGCCGACCTGYGGCAGGCCGGCGAGCTTGCAGAGGTCGACCGCCGCTTCCGTATGGCCCGAGCGCATCAGGACGCCGCCTTCGCGGGAGATGAGCGGGAAGATATGGCCGGGGCGCACGAAATCGGCAGCCCCCGCATTGGGATTGGCGAGATTGCGCACGGTCAGCGTCCGGTCATAGGCGGAAATGCCGGTGGTCGTGCCGTGCTTGAAATCGACCGTGACGGTGAAGGCGGTGGTATGCGCGCTGTCGTTTTCCGCAACCATGGCGTTGAGATTCAGCCGCTTGGCTTCCTCGCGCGGCATGGGCGCACAGACGATGCCGGACGTATGGCGAACGATGAAGGCCATCTTCTCGGCCGTGCAATGGACGGCTGCGACGATCAGGTCTCCTTCGTTCTCGCGGTCGTCGTCGTCGGTCACGACGACAATCTCGCCGGCCTCGAAGGCGCGGATGGCATCGACGACGCGCTTCTGGTCATAGGCCATGGGCAATTCCTTACTTCAATCGGCCGGTCTGGGCGCGGTCACGAAGATAATGGTCGGCAATCGCGCAGGCGACCATCGCTTCGCCGACAGGAACCGCTCTTATGCCGACGCAGGGGTCGTGGCGGCCCTTGGTGCGGATATCGACATTGTGGCCGTCCGCGTCGATCGAGCGTCGCTCGGCGAGAATGGAGGAAGTGGGCTTGATGGCGAAGCGGGCAATCACCGGCTGCCCGGTGGAGATGCCGCCCAGAATTCCGCCTGCATGATTGGAAAGGAAGAGAGGCGTGCCGTCATTGCCCATGCGCATTTCGTCGGCGTTTTCCTCACCGGAAAGTTCGGCGGATGCAAAGCCCTCGCCGATTTCGACGCCTTTGACGGCGTTAATGGACATCAGAAGGCTTGCAATGTCCTGGTCCAGCTTGCCGTAGATGGGAGCACCAAGCCCCGCCGGAACGCCTTCGGCGACCACTTCCACCACCGCGCCGATCGAGGAGCCCGCCTTTCGGATACCATCGAGATATTCCTCCCATACCGGCACGATCTCGGCATCCGGCGAGAAGAAGGGGTTCTGGCCCACCTGCTCCCAGTCCCAGTTCGCCCGGTTGATCCTGTGCTTGCCGATCTGCACCAGGGCGCCGCGTACGGTTACTCCGGGCACGACCTTGCGGGCGAGCGCACCTGCTGCGACGCGCGCGGCCGTTTCGCGGGCGGAAGAACGGCCGCCGCCGCGATAGTCGCGGATGCCGTATTTCAGGTCATAGGTGAAATCGGCATGTCCGGGGCGGTAGCGGCGGGCGATCTCGCCGTAATCCTTGGAACGCTGATCGGTGTTCTCGATCAGCATGGAGATGGGCGTACCGGTGGTCACCAGTGTTTCGCCATCCTCGTCCGGCATCACGCCGGAAAGCACCTTCACGAGGTCTTCCTCGCGCCGCTGGGTCACGAAACGCGACTGGCCGGGCTTGCGCCTGTCCATCCAGGCCTGGATTTCGGTAAGCGTGAAGCGGATGCCGGGAGGGCAGCCGTCCACGACGCAGCCGAGCGCCGGCCCGTGGCTTTCGCCCCAGGTGGTGACGCGGAAAAGATGACCGAAAGTATTGTGCGACATGGTGGCGACCGGAACCGTGGGGGAATGGCTGCTCCATTCCTGAAAGCGGCCCTGTCATAGTGGAAAAACAGCGGAAGGGACAAGCCTTTCTTGGCGGCGGGAAGAATGTGCCGCCAAGAGCCGTCTCAGGCCGCGGCCTTCCGCCAGCCCGCTAGCGCCGAGCGGGTGAAATCGTCGAAGGAGAGCGGTCGGGAGAATGCATAGCCTTGCAGGAGGTCGCAGTCGAGTTCGCGCAGCAGCGCCGCATGCTGCATGGTCTCTACTCCTTCGGCCACCGTCTCGACGCCGAGCGAACGGGCGATGTCGATGATGGAGCGCACCAGCGCCCGCTCCTGCGGCGAGGTGAGGATCGGCATGACGAGCTGGCGGTCGATCTTCAGCCGCTTCGGCTTCAGCTTCAGCAGGCTCACGATAGATGTGTGGCCGGTGCCGAAGTCGTCGATCTCGATATCGATGCCGAGCGACTTGATCCTTTCCAGATTGCTGGCCGCGGCAGCCTCGCTTTCGTCCAGGAAGATCGATTCTACGAGTTCGAAGGATACCTGGCCGGGCGCGATGGCGAGCCCCTTCAAGCTGTCGATCAGACCCTCGTCGTGCAGGCGCCTCGAAGAAACGTTGACTGAAACCTTCGGTATTCCGATGCCGAGCGCGGCCCAGCGCATGCGGTCCTTCAATACCGTCTCCAGCACGATCTGGTCGAGCGTGGCGGCGACGTTGAGGTCCTCGGCGATCTTGAGGAAGCGGTCGGGTGCCAGAATGCCGTGATGCGGATGGTTCCAGCGCACCAATGCCTCGACGCCGGTAAGCTCGTTGGAGCGCGCATCGAATTGCGGCTGGTACCAGGTAACGAATTCATGGTTGTCGATGCCGGCCAGAACCTCGTCGGCGGTGCGCTTGTGGCTGATGATTTCTGCCTGCAGGTTCTGCGTGAAGAACTCGTGGCGATTGCGGCCCATGGCTTTCGCGCGATAGAGCGCAATATCGGCATTCACCAGCGTCCTGCGTGCATCGAGATTGAAGCCGCTGGCCTGGGCAATGCCGATCGACACGCCGCCGCGGCAGGAAAACCCCTCGAAATCGATGGGCTGACGCAGTTCCATGATGATGCCGGAGGCAAGATCGGCCATCTGCTCGGCGTTGCAATTGCCGTTCACGAAGATCACGAATTCGTCTCCGCCGATGCGGGCGACCAGATCGCCGCTACCGACATTGCGTGAGAGAACTCGCGCCGCATGCACGAGCATGGCGTCGCCCGCCGCATGGCCCAGCGTGTCGTTGATCTGCTTGAAGCGGTCGAGGTCGAGATGAAGGATGGAAAACTTCTGCCGCTCGGTTTGGCTGGCGCGGGAGAGCCTGTCGAGCTCCAGATCCAGCTTCCGGCGGTTGGCGAGTTCGGTCAGCGGGTCATGCAGTGCATTGTACTCGATGCGGCTCTTTGCAAGCTCCAGTTCCTGCTCGCGATTGGAGAGCTCGTCCAGCGCCAGTTCGAGTTCGGCGTTCTTTATGTCGCTCGTTTCCTTGGCGGCGCGCAGCGTCTCCGTCATCACCATGTCGGCAGTGATGTCCCAGACGATGCCGGTGGTGCGCCGGCTGCCGTCGGCATTGAGGTAGCTCGCGCCGGCCGAGCGCAGATAGCGCAGCGCCCCGTCTTCGAGCCGCACGCGGTAGATGTCGCTGCACGGGCTGCCCGAGCAGGTGGCAATGAAGAAATGCGCTTCCGCCGCCGCCTGGTCCTCCGGGAAGATCGAGGCCAGCCAATCCTCCAGGCGGCTTCCTCTCGCCTCCGCTTGCCGGCCGTGCAGCGCGGCGGCGCGCTCGTCCCAGTAGAGGCGGTGATCGTCCGTCACTTCCCATATGCCGATATTGGAGGATTCCATGGCCAGATGGAAACGTTGCGAAAGCTGCAGGAGGTTCGCCTCCCTGGCCTTGAGCGCTGCTATGTTGCGGTTACGCTCGTCGATCAGCAGGCTGGCGACGATGATCGGCACGATCATGCCGAGTGCTGCAAGCGCGATCGAAAGGCGGATGATCGTCTGATCCGGCGGAACGGCATTCCAGCCGGCTTTGGGCGCGGCAAGGATTTCCCAGCTGGCGCCGTTGACCGCGAGCGGCCATGCGCGCGGCGCTTGAATGGAGGCTTCGCCGAAGATCACCGGCCCGCCTTCGCGGCCCATGTCGCGGATGGCGACATCCATCCAGGAAAGATCGGCGAGAGCGCCGGAACTCGAACCGGTCGGTGCGAGGCTGACGCCGGTTGCCTCTATCAGCCCGGCTTGGTCCATGACGACGGCAATGGATCCTTGGCCGGGCTCGCCGAAGGGCACAAACAGTGTCAGGTGACCGTTCCGCGCATTGCTCAGGAGCACCGCTGCGCCGTCTTGCCGGAAGGATTTCACCTGCTCTCCCAGAAGTTCGGCATCGACCCCAAGGCCGTGCGCATCGAGGCCGAGCGACTGGCGGGTGAACACGGCCGTGAGTTCCAGATTGGGAGCAAGGGCGATCGCGAGGAAGTGCGGCGTTCCGGCAATCTCCTCTTCGGCGACATGGCGGAAACGCGTGAGCGATCCTCCCGCCTCGCCGGTAAAGGCCTGCGCGAGGTGGTTTGCGAGCCAGACGTCCTTGTCCAGCCTTGTGGCAAGCCGTCCGGAAAGGAAGGTGGCGGCTTTTTCCGTCCTGCCGTACAACTCCTCGCGGAAGCTTTCGGTATGCTGGCGATCGAGCACGACACCGGTCAGAATGACGCCGAGGACGAGCAGCATCGCCGCGGCGGCGGATATGCGGATGCCGCGGGCGGCATGCCGGATTTTTCCAAGAGGCGAGAGCCGGACCATCAAAACCGCAGCCACCCTTTTTCATTCATTATTCTGTTGTTGGCGGGACGGTATAGAGGCGACGTTAATTTCCGATTGAGCGCCCATGCGCAATGTCGCAGGCGATTTCTTGGGCCGGATTGTTCTTCTGGTTTAGTGAGCGGAAGGTCATGCAACCGGATGCGGCGAAATTCTTGAAAGCCGTTAATATTCAGCTCATTACTTGCAATGAAAATGTCACGGTCACGAGCAAATTTTGCCACAATCCGGCGACTATTCTTTAGCCTGCAAAAGATACAGCACTCACACCGTCGAAGGCCCCGACCATGCGTCTCCTGATCGCCACTCTTCTCGTGACCGCCAGCATCCTCTCGCCGTTCTCCGCTCTGGCGCAGAGCGCTGATGTTGAGGCCACGATCAAGACGGTGAATATGAATTCGCTGAGCCTGACTCTCGATGACGGCAATACCTACAAGGTGCCCGAGGAGTTCAATTTCGAAGGGTTGAAGCCCGGCGTGAAGGTCGTGGTCTTCTATACCGTCACCGACGGCAGCCGCGTGGTGGATGATCTGCAGGTCGTCGAGTAATCTGGTTTTCCCCGCGTCGCGGAAAACCTACAGCCACTCCATCCGGCTTGCGCCCGTATCGATCCTGAGTATCCGGTCCTGCGGCACCGGCATGGTGGCCGCCTCATTCTCCGAAAGATCGGCGATCAGCCGGAAGAGCGATCGGATGACGCCGCCATGGCTGACGCAGACGGTCGGGGCTTCGACGGAGCGCACCCAGGCGCCCACACGCCATGAGAGGATTTCGTAGCTTTCGGCTGCTTCGCCCGGAGGAATGAAGCTCCATTTCTGGGCGGCGCGGGCGAGCAGCCGGTCCGGCGCGATATGGCTCACTTCCTCGAGCGTGCGGCCTTCCCAGTCTCCGAAGGAGAGTTCGACCAGCCGCTCGTCGGTCCGGTAGGTGAGGGGATCGATGCCCATGGCGGCGCGCAGGCGCTCCATGGTTTCGCGGGTACGCGAAAGAGGGCTTGCGACATAGTCGAAGCCCTCGTCCTTGCCAATGATTTGGCCGAGCATTTCGCCGTTGCGTGTCGCCTGGCCGCGGCCGGTCTCATTGAGACCGATGTCTTTCTGGCCCTGAAGCCGGCCTTCGGCGTTCCAGTCCGTCTGGCCGTGGCGGATCATGTAGATGAGCACGGCTGACTTCCCTGGTTTCGATCAATCCTTGATGACCGAGATGTCCGGCGCATCGACGGCTTTCATGCCGACGACGTGATAGCCGCTGTCTGCATGATGCGTTTCGCCGGTCACCGAGCGCGACAGATCCGAAAGCATGTACAGGCCGACATCGCCCACTTCCTCGATGCTGACGGTACGGCGCAGCGGCGCGTTGTACTCGTTCCACTTGAGAATGTAGCGGAAGTCGCCGATGCCGGATGCGGCAAGCGTCTTGATTGGTCCGGCGGAGATCGCGTTGACACGGATGTTCTTCGGGCCGAGGTCGACCGCCAGATACTTGACGCTCGCTTCGAGTGCGGCCTTCGCCACGCCCATGACGTTATAGTTCGGCATCACCTTTTCCGCGCCGTAATAGGTGAGCGTCAGCATCGAACCGCCATCGGTCATCAGCTTTTCCGCACGGCGGGCAACGGAGGTGAAGGAATAGACCGAAATCTGCATTGTCTTTGCGAAATTCGCCGGCGTCGTATCGACATAGCGGCCGGTCAGCTCGTCCTTGTCGGAAAAGCCGATGGCGTGCACGAGGAAGTCGATCTTGCCCCATTGCTTTTCGATGTTTTCGAAAACCGCATCGATCGATGCTTCGTCGGAAACGTCGCAATCGCCCGCCAGCATGGCGCCGATTTCGGCCGCCAGCGGCTCGACGCGCTTCTTCAGGGCATCGCCCTGATAGGTGAAGGCGATTTYGCCGCCCTGTTCGTGGATGGCCTTCGCTATCCCCCACGCGATGGAACGGTTGTTCGCAACCCCCATGATGATGCCGCGTTTGCCTGCCATGAGGCCGGATGCCTGAACCATGCTAAGTCCCCTGAAACTCGTGAAGAGCTATGCTCAATTCGAAAGCTGCCTATGGCATAGGCAGCTAATCGGTTCAAGCGTGCGCAGATCATCTCGTGTAAGCTGTGGTAACAAAGGGTGCGCAACGGGGATGCTGGCGCCGGGGCCCTGAAAACAACGGGGGGGTGGCGCGGAGCTCAGATATAGAGACCTTCGCGCATGTGGCGCATGAGGTCTGTCACCTTGTCGTTAGGTTGATCCCAGAGCAGCACCCTGAGTTCCACGACGAGATCTCCGCGGCCGTTCGAATCATTCGGCAGGCCGAGCCCTTCGAGCCTGACCGAGCGATCGGAGCCCGACCACGCCGGCACGGCTATCGTCTGCGTGCCTTCCGGGGTTGCAAGCTCCGCCTCCGCCCCGAGGACCGCGTCCTCCAGCGAGATYGGCAGGATCGTGTGGATATCGAAGCCTTCGACGCGGAAATCCTTGTCCGGCGCGATCTTCAGCGTGACGACCAGATCGCCGCGCTGCATGTTGGGAAGCTTCAGCCCCTGGCTCTTCAGGCGCAGCATATGCCCGGCTGTCATGCCGGCTTCGAGGGGAAAGCGCACCTCGCGCTCGTCGGTAAGCTGCACGACCGCCCAGTTCTGCTTCAGCAGATCGTCGATCGTCACGGTCGCCTCGGCGGTGAGGTCGGGCGCCTTTTCCAGCGCGGGTGCCGTGCCGCGAATGCGCCGGACCAGCGATGCGATGAGATCGACGGCCTGTAGGACCGCCGGGGTCTTCTGCTCGGCATCCGTCCGCATGCCGGTTTCCGGAGCTGGAAAATTGGCGCTCTCGAACGGCTCGTCCGCAGCCTGGCCGCTTGTTGCCTGTCCCTGCGGTTGCGGCTTGCCCTGGTCTTCCGTCTTGCCGGTATAGGCGGAGCCGAAGATGCGCTCGATCATCTCCTCGGCCGATTCGGTGCCGCTGCCGGCGGCCTGGCCCTGCGTCTGACCGTGCATCTGACTTTGGGTTTGGGCGCGGCGAGCGTCGGCCCTGGCCAGTTCCTCCATCACCTTTTCGGCATTGGCGCGGGCGGCCTTGGCGCGCTCGGCCGCCCGGAGTGTGGCTTCGCGCTGCTGCATGATCGTCTGCTGCATCTCGGCGACCCGGTCGTAGCGCTGCCGCCGCTCCGGGTCCTTCAGCACCTCGTAGGCCTGGCCAAGCTCCGCGAAACGCGTCGTGGCGGAAGGATCGTCCCGGTTTCGGTCGGGATGGGCCGATTTCGCCTTTGCTCTCCAGGCGGCCTTGATCTCGTCGGCATCGGCGTTCTGTTTCACGCCGAGTACGGAATAGGGATCGCGCATCTTCTTCACCGGTCGCTCCGGGCGGCGGGCTCGCGCAGGAAACCCGAACCCCCGATACTCATTACTCACGCAGTCCTCGCCCCGCCTCGTATTCGGGACGCGGTGCCTGCTTTCCCGGAGGCTATCAAGGCACTCGTGAATCAGGTGTTACGCCGGCTTTGCCGCCGACGGCCAATCGCGGACAGGGTAAAGAAAGCGTTACAGCCTGTCGAAGGCCGTCAGCAACCAGTCGCCGGTGCCCGTGAGGCATGCCTGTCCATTGAACCGGGCAATGCCTTCGTAGGAATGGCGCGTGGTGGTGAAGTAGCGGCAGACGTGCCCGTCATTGCGGGCCTCCCGGATGGAGGAAACCACGCCGGCGCTGCCGGTTGCGGTATTGGCCCAGGGAACCGGATTGGAGCCGAGTCTGGCGAGATCGGCCGAGGTCACCGCATTGCGGACGGTCGCCTCGTCGGAAAGTTTGACGCCGGAACTTGCCGGCACGGGAACGGTTCCGGTCGCGATCGAACGATCCACCCGCTTGACGCCGCCGAAAAGGTCCATGCTGCTGGTGCAGCCGGCAAGGGAGAAGCCTACCGCGGCTATCGCAAGCGCCCTGAGGCAGAACGGGAGCGACCCCTTTGTGCGGCTCTTCGACTTTGCTATCACGTCTTCTGGTGTCCCTGTCCGGCAACGAGTCACGGGCAATGATCAGATTAGGAGCATTTAAGTCAATATGTCCGAGAGCGGGTTAACATCCGGTGACTTCACCGAGGAGACTGAGCCTTTCGCCCTGTTCGGCGCCTGGCTGAAGGAGGCGGAGGCTTCCGAAACCAACGATCCCAACGCGGTAGCGTTGGCGACGGTGGATGAAAATGGCCTGCCCAATGTGYGCATGGTGCTGCTCAAGGGCTATGACGAGAACGGCTTCGTCTTCTACACGAATTTCGAAAGCCAGAAGGGCCGCGAAATCCTCGGGCAGAAGAAGGCGGCGATGTGCTTTCATTGGAAATCGCTACGAAGGCAGGTGCGTCTCCGGGGAGAGGTCGAGGTCGTGACCGACGAAGAGGCCGATGCCTATTATCGCTCCCGGCCGCGCGGAAGCCGCATCGGCGCTTGGGCCTCGAAACAGTCCCGTCCGCTGGAGGGCCGCTTCGCATTGGAGAAGGCGGTGGCGGAATATACCGCCCGTTACGCCATCGGCGATATTCCGCGTCCGCCCCATTGGTCCGGATTCCGCATCAAGCCGGTTTCCATCGAGTTCTGGCACGATCGTTCGTTCCGGCTCCACGACCGCATCGAGTTCCGGCGGGCCCATCCGGACGGCCCCTGGGAAAAGGTACGGATGTATCCCTGATTTCCTGTGGATAACGGGTGTCAGCGGCCGCCGATCGCAAACGGTATCCCCGAAGCGAGCGCCGAGACATAGCGGGGCTGCTGATAGTAGCCGTTGAGGGATATCCTCGGCAGGCCGGTCGGGCTATCGGCATTCTTGCCGTCCAGCGTGYCTGGCTGTGTCGTCACCGCGATAGAAAATCCGAGTTCTCGGGCGATCGCCTCGTCTCGGGTGGATACTGCTTCCCGTGTGCCGTAGGGAAAGGCAAGTGTCTGGGGCCGTTTGCCGGTCAGTTTTTCCAGCCAGTCGGCCGATTGCCGCATCTCCCGCGCCGCCTCCTCGGCGGAAAGCCGGCTGATCGCGCGGTGACTGATCGTGTGCGCRCCGAGCGATGCGAGGGTATGGGCCGCGAGCCTGCGCAACTCTTCGCCGTCCATGACGAGTTCCGCCGTAATGCCGAGCGGATCGACCCCATGGCTTCGGGCAAGCCCGTCGAGTTCCGCGACGGCTGCCGCCTCGTTCTTTCCGGCGATGTAATGAGAGAAGCGGTCGAAGGCATCGAACTTGCGCGCCTCGGTCGAAAGGTCGAGCTTCTCCGGCCCACCACCGAAATCGAAGCTTGCCTCGTCGAGTCGGCCGAGGAGTTCTGCAAGCGTTTCCCACCAGAGCGAGTGGGTGCGTTCGGCAAAGCCRCGCGTCACGAATACGGTAAAGGGCACCTGATGCCGCGCAAAGACCGGAAGCGCATGCTCGGCATTGTTGCGATAGCCGTCATCGAGGGTGAAGGCGGCGAAGCGACGTTGTCCCGGCGAGCGCAGCCGTGACGGTATCTCGGAGAGGGGGACGAATTCGTAGTCCTCCCTGGCCAGCCGGACGATTGCCGCCTCGAGGAACTCGGGCGTCACCTCCAGATGCATGCTCGGTTCGAGAGGACGCGGCTTGTGGGGACGAACGTGGTGGAGCGTGAAAATCGCGCCTCTGCCGCGCGCCTGGTTGAGCACGCCGGCCCGGGCGAGAAGGGCGGCGACGTCGAGCCCGCCGGCAATCAGCCGGCGCTTAACGTCACGGCGCCAAATGGCATRCACCCTGTCGATCATGTGCCCCGTTGCGGTCACGCGCCCGTATTCTTCAAGACAGCGGAACCTACGCCTGAGTGTCTTAAACCTTGACTAAGGTCCCCGAAATCAGCGCCAGCCGTCGAAGAGGGGAAGACCGATCAGGGCGGCCGAGGCGATGAGAAAGAAGCAGGCCCTGCGGAAGGTCGCCTCGTCCGCCAGGCCGAAGAGCTGCGAGCCGGTATAAAGCCCGAGCCCGTAGGCGGGCCCGGTCAGCAAGGCAAGCATCAGCACTTCCCGCGTCAGCAGGCCACCGAAAAGATAGGCGGAGATCGAAATGCAGGTCGCGAGCGCGAAATAGAGGACGAGATTTGCCCGCACGGTCGCGGYCGGAATGGCGCCGCCGAGCCAATAGGCGACGACCGGTGGTCCGGACATCTGCGCCGCGCCCCCGAAGAGTCCCGCAATGCCGCCAACACCGATCGTCAGCGCCGTTTTAGGACGCCCATGATACCGCCAGCCCGAGATCAGGAAGGCGAGCAGGCTGAGAACGACGCCCGAGATGATCCAGCGCAGCGTGACCGGCGGAGCAAGCGCGAGCAGTGTCGTGCCGAGCGGTACGCCCACCGTCGCGCCGATCAGCATGGTTGCCACTTCGCGCCGGTTTGCCTGACGCCAGCCGGCCGGCACCATGCCGAGCGTCATCACGCTGTCGATGATGAGCAGCAGGGCGGCGGCGATCTGCGGGCTCGTGGCCGCGCCCGCGAGAGGCACGAAAATCAGCGCGCCGCCGAAGCCCGAAAAACCGCGCGCCAGCCCTGCGACGACGGCGGAAACCAGGAGAAAGGCGATCTGACCGGGCGCATGGCCGGGGAGGATCGTTCCCAGAAATGCAGAAAGGACGTTTTCGGAAGGCATGGGTGAAGGAACTCTGGGCTGGCATGTTACACGCTGTAGCTGCGGAAAGTCGGGCGTCCATGTCAAGCTTGCAGATGAGAAAAGCATTTGGCCTGACGCTGAACTGCCTCGTGACGCTCGACAGCTTTCGAGAATCGGTGTGTTGTCTTCATGAACAAAAGAGGAACTCTGATGCTGGAAAGATTGAGCGTGCAGTTCGAGGCAGCCTCCGCGGATTATGCCGAGGCCAACGGCATCATGCGCGATCCGGATTGGTTTTTGCTGAAGGTACAGGAAGAAGTAGGGGAGTTGACCCAGGCGTGGAACCGGGCGACGGGAAGGGGAAGAAGGAAAGGCAGAAGTGACGAGGAGCTTCATCGCGATCTCGCTGACGAGACCGCCGATCTCTTGGGTCACATCCTGCTTTTCGCGCACGACAACCGCCTGGATCTTGCTGCTGCGATCGAGCGGAAATGGCTGTTCAAGCCGGATGGAGGATGAAGCGGGCTGGTATTAATCGTCCCCTCAGGCGCAATCACGCCACCCGGCGGCGATAAAATTTGYTGTCGACAGCCATCACCGGGAAAGCAGCGGGAAGGGCGCTGTGTCCGATCTCGGCAAACCCGTTCTTTTCATAGAAGCGATGGGCGGAGAGGAACTTATCGGTCGTGCCGAGGAATATCTCGGTTATACCCTCATGGCGTGCATGGCCGAGAAGCGCTTCCAGCAGCCGTGCAGCGACGCCATGCTCGCGGCCACGGACGGCTTCGGCGACGAACATCTTGCGTAGCGCTGCTTGATTATTCCCGATGTCCTTGAGCCCTACGGTCCCGACAATCTGCCCGTCGAGCATGGCAACCCAGAACTCTCCGGTCCCGGACTGGTAGAATTCAGGAATGGCAGCGAGGTCCGGCTGGTCGTCTGCCGTGATGGCAATGCCGAATTCCTCCCGCTGGATCGGCAGGATGACTTTGAGAACACCTTCCCGATCGCCTTCCGCGAAGGTCCGGATTTCGACCGCGCTCACGCTTTCGTTCCGCCCACCGTCACTTGATCCATCCTCAGGTGCGGCTGGCCGACGCCGACGGGCACCCACTGGCCGCCCTTGCCGCAATTGCCGACGCCGGTATCGAGCTTCATGTCGTTGCCGACCATGGACACGCGTTTCATGGCCTCCGGCCCGTTGCCGATCAGCATGGCGCCCTTGATCGCCGGACCTATTCTGCCGTTTTCGATCATATAGGCCTCGGTGCAGCCGAACACGAACTTGCCGGACGTGATGTCCACCTGTCCGCCGCCGAAGGAGACGGCATAGATGCCCTTCTTCACCGAAGAGATGATCTCTTCCGGCGTCTTGTCGCCGCCGAGCATGTAGGTATTGGTCATGCGCGGCATCGGTACATGTGCGTAACCCTGCCGGCGGCCGTTGCCGGTCGGCTTCATGCCCATCAGCCGCGCGTTTTGTCGGTCCTGCATGTAGCCGGTGAGCCTGCCGTTCTCGATCAGCACGTTGTAGCCGGAGGGCGTTCCCTCGTCGTCGATGGTGATAGAGCCGCGGCGGTTGTCGATCGTGCCGTCGTCGACGACGGTGACGCCGGGAGCAGCCACCATCTCGCCGAGCAGGCCGGCGAATGCCGATGTCTTCTTGCGATTGAAATCGCCTTCCAGCCCGTGGCCCACCGCCTCGTGCAGCATGACGCCCGGCCAGCCGGAGCCGAGCACGACATCCATCGTGCCGGCCGGCGCATCGATGGCTTCGAGGTTGACGAGCGCCTGGCGCAGCGCCTCATTGGCGCCGGTCTGCCAATTGCCGCCGATCACGAAATCGCCGAAGCCGATACGTCCGCCGGTGCCGAATGTGCCGGATTCCTGCCGGTCGCCCTGGCCGACCACGACGGAGATGTTGATGCGGGTCATCGGCCGCACGTCGTGCACGCGGTGCCCGTCGGCGCGCAGGATATCGACCACCTGCCAGCTCGCCGAGACGGTTGCCGTCACCTGGCGAACCCTGTCGTCCTTGCCGCGCAGATAGGCGTCGATATCGGTCAGCAGCTTTACCTTTTCCTCGAAGCTCGGGCTGCCGATCGGGTTTTCGTCGCCGTAATATTTCTTGTTGCTGCGCTGGGGGGCGGCCGCATAGGAGCCGGAATAGCCGGCCGTCACGGCGCGCACCGCATCCGAGGCGCGGGAAAGGGCGGCTGCGGAAAGCTCGCCCGCATGCGCATAACCCACCGCTTCGCCGGCAACGGCGCGCAGGCCAAAACCCTGGTCGGTGTTGAAGGAGCCGCCCTTCAGCCGGCCGTTATCGAAGGTCAGCGATTCCGCCTGGGCATGTTCCACGAAGAGCTCACCATCGTCGGCGCCGGAGAGCGTCTCGGAAAGCAGGTTTCGCAGCCTGGCCTCGTCACAGTCGAACAGGTTGAGAAGGTCGGTATTCATGAAAATGCTCCTGTGCCGCGAAGGCGCCGGCTTGTCCTTGAAACCTGCGATGTAGGTCCGGCTCCGGCAGGAAGCAAGCCTTCGGCAACCGGCGTCAGGGAAGCGCGTCGTAACCCTGGGCGAAGCCCGCGAGTTCCACTGGAATGCCGACGCGGTCCTGATCGACCGACTCACGCAATGCGAAGACGGCGTTCTTGCCGGCGCGCAGGATCCGCATCAGCTCGTCGTCGATCTCCACTTCCACATAGCAGCCCTCGGAGAAGCAGCGGGTGAAATAGGCGCGGCCGATATTGTTGTTGTCGACATAGAGCTCCATGCCGTCCTTCAGGAGTACGCCGAGCGGCGCGAGGATGCGCAGGATCTTGGACTTTCGGTCGGCGGTCTTCAGTACGACGACCGAAAGGCCGACTTCCGGGCGGTCCTCGGCGATCACGTTCTGCATCAGCGCGCATTGCTCGACGGAGGCGCCGGCCGGCTTGTCGCAGATGACGGACCAGGCGCCGTGGTTCGCGCGCACGTTCCCTGGCTGCTGCGCGGAAGGCTGCGGCGCCGGGCGCTGGGCGGGGTTCTGCGTCGCGCCGGGCGAGGGCTGCGGCGTCGGCGCTTGCTGGGCGAGCGCCGAAAACGGCGATGCTGCCGTAATCGCGGCGGCAAGACAGGCGCTGAGAAGCAGGGAACGACGCATGGAAACCTCTGGCTGGCGAATCAGTGCGGCTATTTTGTCGCTCCGCAGCAGAAATGAAAGTCCCGCTCTCATTCCAGTCGAGTGCGGCGAAAATGGGACCCGCAGACGGTTTCGTCCTGCCGCGGATAGGAGTAGAAGGCGCCCGCGTGCTGCTTCAGCCGCAGGGTGGAGGGAGCGCAAAAATGCCGCACGGGCATGTCGGGGCAGATATTGCGGCGGCCGGAAAACTGTGATTGAAGCAGGATTATATACCTTGGATTCTGCGTTGGATTGATCCAGATCAAGCGCATGGGGAGAAAATAGCGATGAACAGAGCTTATGCAGTGATGACGGGGCTCATCTGTCTGCTCTTTGCGTCCGCCGCGGCGGCGGACAAGCCTGTGGACTGGCAGATGGGTCTGCAGCAGGCGGCGACGCCGATCATGCGGGAAATCCGCTGGTTCGAGCAATATACGCTCTGGTTCATCGTTCCCGTCACCTTGCTGGTCCTGGCGCTGCTTATCTATGTAGTGCTGAAGTTCCGCGCGAGCGCCAACCCGGTTCCCTCGCGCACGAGCCACAACACGATGATCGAGATCGTCTGGACCATCGGTCCGGTCCTGATTCTCTTCTTCCTGGCCATTCCTTCCTTCAATCTTCTCAACGCCCAGCTTCAGATCCCGCAGAACCCCGATCTGACGATCAAGGCGACCGCCACCCAGTGGCTCTGGAGCTATGAGTACGAAGGTGGCGAAAATCCGGTTTCTTTCGATTCCTACCTGCTGAAGGACGAAGATCGCGCCGCCGCCGGCAAGGAAGACAAGGCTGCCTATCCGCGCCTCCTCGCCGTCGACAATGAAATGGTCGTGCCGGTCAACAAGACGGTCCGCCTGCTCGTGACCGCGGCGCCGACCGATGTCATCCACGCATTCGCGATGCCGGCCTTCGGGCTCAAGATCGACGCCGTTCCCGGCCGTCTGAACGAGACCTGGTTCCATGCGGAGAAGGAGGGCCTCTATTACGGCCAGTGTTCCGAACTCTGCGGCAAGGACCATGCCTTCATGCCGATCGCGATCCGCGTCGTTTCGGATGAGCAGTATGCGACCTGGCTCGCGACGGCTGCATCCGACGTGCCTGCCGCGAACCGCGCTCTGATGGCTTCGGTCGACGGCGGCAAGCCGGCCGTTCTCGTCGCCGAAACCGAATCCAAGTAATAAGAGGAGTGAGGACAATGGCTGGACATTCCGCTCACGACGATCACGCTCATGCCCGCACCTCTCACGATGACGCGCATGCCCATGACCACCACGATCACAAGCCGGGTTTCTTCACCCGCTGGTTCCTGTCCACGAACCACAAGGACATCGGCACGCTCTACCTGATGTTCGCCATCATGGCCGGCATCATCGGCGGCCTCATGTCGGTCGCCATGCGCATGGAGTTGCAGGAGCCCGGCATCCAGATCTTCCACGGTCTGGCCTCGATGGTCTACGGTTTCCAGGGTGACGCCGCGATCGACGGCGGCAAGCACATGTTCAACGTCTTCACCACCGCGCACGCGCTGGTGATGATCTTCTTCATGGTCATGCCGGCCCTCATCGGCGGTTTCGCCAACTGGATGATCCCGATCATGATCGGCGCGCCGGACATGGCTTTCCCGCGCCTCAACAACATTTCGTTCTGGCTTCTGCCGCCCGCGTTCCTGCTGCTGCTGCTCTCGATGTTCGTCGAGGGCCCGGCGGGCGCATACGGCGTCGGCGGYGGCTGGACGCTCTATCCGCCGTTCTCCTCGACCGGCATGCCGGGCCCCGCGGTGGATCTGGYGATCTTCGCGCTGCACGTTTCGGGTGCTTCCTCGATCCTCGGTGCCATCAATTTCATCACCACGATCCTGAACATGCGCGCTCCGGGCATGACGCTGCACAAGATGCCGCTCTTCGCCTGGTCCGTGCTGGTCACCGCCTTCCTGCTCCTGCTTTCGCTGCCGGTGCTTGCAGGCGCCATCACCATGCTTCTGACCGACCGCAATTTCGGCACGACCTTCTTCGCGCCGGAAGGCGGCGGYGACCCGATCCTCTACCAGCACCTGTTCTGGTTCTTCGGTCACCCGGAAGTCTATATCCTGATCCTGCCGGGCTTCGGCATCATCAGCCACATCGTTTCGACCTTCTCGAAGAAGCCGGTGTTCGGTTACCTCGGCATGGCTTACGCCATGGTCGCGATCGGCGCCGTCGGCTTCATCGTCTGGGCCCACCACATGTACACGGTCGGCCTGTCGCTCGACGCGCAGCGCTACTTCGTCTTCGCCACCATGGTTATCGCCGTTCCGACCGGCATCAAGATCTTCTCGTGGATCGCGACGATGTGGGGCGGTTCGCTCTCCTTCCGCACCCCGATGATCTGGGCGATCGGCTTCATCTTCCTGTTCACGGTCGGCGGCGTCACGGGCGTTCAGCTCGCCAATGCCGGCCTCGACCGCTCGCTGCATGACACCTACTACGTCGTGGCTCACTTCCACTACGTACTGTCGCTCGGCGCGGTCTTCGCCATCTTCGCGGCCTGGTACTACTGGTTCCCGAAGATGAGCGGCTACATGTATTCCGAAACTCTCGGCAACCTGCATTTCTGGGTGATGTTCATCGGCGTGAACCTCGTGTTCTTCCCGCAGCACTTCCTCGGCCTTGCCGGCATGCCGCGCCGCTACATCGACTACCCGGATGCGTTCGCCGGCTGGAACTACGTGTCCTCCATCGGCTCSTACGTTTCCTTCGTCGGCGTCCTGATCTTCCTCTTCATGGTGTGGGAAGCCTTCGCCAAGAAGCGCGTTGCGGGCGACAATCCGTGGGGCGAGGGTGCGAGCACGCTGGAATGGCAGCTTTCTTCGCCGCCGCCGTTCCACYAGTGGGAACAGCTGCCGCGCATCAAGTAAGCGGCGGTCGTCGAATAAGGGCGTCGCGGCATCCGCGATGCCCTGAAACATGAAGTAGGACGGATCAATGACGGTCATCGACAATCACGAGGTACTCGGCACCGAAGCGGGCTCGCGCCTGTCGGAAGCCGGTGCGCGTGATTTCTTCGAACTTCTGAAGCCGCGGGTGATGTCGCTCGTGGTCTTCACGGCGTTTGCCGGCCTGATCCTGGCGCCCGGCCACATCAATCCGGTGCTCGGCTTCATCTCCGTTCTCTGCATCGCGGTGGGGGCAGGGGCCTCCGGCGCGCTGAACATGTGGTATGATGCCGATATCGACGCGGTTATGAGCCGCACCGCCAAGCGCCCCATTCCGGCCGGCCGTATCCTGCCGCAGGAAGCGCTCGCCTTCGGGCTCACGCTCTCGGTTTTCTCGGTCGTCATCCTCGGCCTTGCGGTGAACTGGTTCGCAGCCGGCCTGCTTGCCTTCACCATCTTCTTCTATGCCGTCGTCTACACGATGTGGCTGAAGCGCTCGACGCCGCAGAACATCGTCATCGGCGGCGCCTCCGGCGCCTTCCCGCCGATGATCGGCTGGGCCTGCGTGRCGGGCGGCGTCTCCTTCGACAGCGTGCTGCTGTTTCTCATCATCTTCCTGTGGACGCCCGCGCATTTCTGGGCGCTCGCGCTCTTCAAGATGCGCGACTACGGCTCCGTCGGTATTCCGATGATGCCGAACGTCGCCGGCGAGGCATCCACGAAGAACCAGATCCTCGTTTATGCGGTGCTGACCGCGCTGACTGCCATCGCGCCGGCCGTCACGGGGCTTGCCGGATGGGCATACGGTGCGTTTGCCGCCGTGCTCGGCGCCATCTTCATCTACTGTTCCAGCGCCGTCCGGCGCATGCCCGACGGCGATGAGAAGATGATCGCGGCGAAGAAGATGTTCGCCTATTCGGTCTTCTATCTGTTCGCGATCTTCTCCGCTCTTCTGGTCGATCGTCTGGCCGGAGGGCTTCTGAACCTCGCGGGAGGTGCGCTATGATCGATACCGTAAAGCCGAGCGATGCTCAGAAGAAGTCGCGGCGCAACCGCAATGTCGCGCTCGGCGTCGTGCTCGCCGCGCTCGTCGTGCTTTTCTATGTCATTACGCTGGTGAAGATCGGCGGGCTCGGAAACTGACGGGACGGGAGGTGAACATGGCGGAAATGGCTCAAGGCAGCGGCAGAAAGCAGGTCGGCAACGGCACGATCCTGATCGCCTGCGTCGTCTTCGTGGCCGCCATGGTGGGCGCGGCCTATGCGGCCGTGCCGCTCTACCGGCTGTTCTGCCAGGTCACCGGCTATAACGGCACGACCCAGCGCGTCGAGCAGTTTTCCGATACGATCCTCGACCAGACGATGCRCGTAACCTTCGATGCGAACACGTCGAGCGGCCTGAACTGGGATTTCAAGGCGGCGCAGGCGATCGAGCCGAAGATCGGYGAGACCGTGCAGGTCAATTTCACCGCCACCAACCGCTCTTCCTCTCCGACCACCGGCACGGCAGTCTTCAACGTGACGCCCATGGAAGCCGGCGCCTATTTCAACAAGGTGCAGTGCTTCTGCTTCACGGAAACGACGCTGCAGCCGGGGGAGACCCTGGAAATGCCGGTGCTGTTCTTCGTCGATCCGGAGATCACCAAGGCGGAAGAGACGAAGAACATCAAGACGATAACGCTTTCCTATACCTTCTACCCCAGCGAACCGTCCAAGCCTGTGGCTGCGCTGCCGGAAAAGGGTAAGGGAGGAGACGGGAAACTTTAGAGTAGAGGGTTCGCCGGTTTCCGGCGAAGCAGGCATTCATCGGGGATTCTGACATGGCCGAAGCGCATCAGAAAAATCACGACTACCACATCATCGATCCGAGCCCGTGGCCGCTTCTGGCCTCGATCGGCGCCTTCATCATCACCTTCGGCGGTGTCGGCTACATGCGCTACCTGCACGGTGGCCAGTTCAACCTGTTCGGCGTGAACCTTGCCACCCCGTGGCTGTTCTACATGGGCCTTGCCATCATCCTCTACACGATGATCGGCTGGTGGTCCGACACCATCAAGGAAGGCCGCGAAGGGCACCATACCCGCGTGGTTTCGCTTCACCTGCGCTACGGCATGATCATGTTCATCGCCTCCGAGGTGATGTTCTTCGTCGCCTGGTTCTGGGCCTTCTTCGATGCGAGCCTCTTCACCAACGAGGCGATCCAGGCATCCCGCGTGCAGGCGACCGGTGGCCAATGGCCGCCGCAGGGCATCGAAGTTCTCGATCCCTGGCACCTGCCGCTCTACAACACCGTCATCCTGCTGCTTTCCGGCACCTGCGTGACCTGGGCTCACCACGCCCTGCTGCATAACGACCGCAAGGGCCTGGTCACCGGTCTTGCGCTCACGGTCGCCCTCGGCATCCTGTTCTCCTTCGTGCAGGCCTACGAATATGCCCACGCGCCCTTCGAATTCTCCAACTCGATCTATGGCGCGACCTTCTTCATGGCGACGGGCTTCCACGGCTTCCACGTGCTGATCGGTACGATCTTCCTGGCCGTCTGCCTGCTGCGCGCCATTCGCGGCGGCTTCACGCCGACCCATCACTTCGGCTTCGAAGCTGCCGCCTGGTACTGGCACTTCGTCGACGTGGTCTGGCTCTTCCTGTTCTTCTCCATCTATATCTGGGGTGGCTGGGGCGCTCCGATCGCCCACTGAACGGGAATCCAAAACTATCGGGAGGGCGGCTTTGGGCCGCCCTTTCTGCTTTCGGGAATTGGGATGACGACATGGCCGTGAAGGATAGGACGAACGCAAGGGATGGCGGCGCGGCCGTGACCGCCAGCCGGTGGAAATCCATCGTGACGATCGGCGCGGTCATCCTCGCGCTGGCGATCCTTCTGTCACTCGGCACATGGCAGGTGCAGCGCCTTCACTGGAAGGAGAGGCTGCTTGCCGATATCGCCGAGCGCCGCACCGCCCCGCCCGTCACGGTGGCCGAGATCGAGGAGATCGAAAAGGCCGGCGGCGATATCGAATATCGCACCGTCTCGGTGACCGGCAGTTTCGACCATGCGCGTGAGCGGCACTTCTTCGCCACGCATGAGGGCCGCACCGGCTTCTATGTCTATACCCCGATGACGCTTGCCGATGGCCGGGTGCTGTTCGTCAACCGCGGCTTCGTTCCCTACGAGATGAAGGAGCCTTCGACGCGCGCGGAAGGCGAGATCCCCGGYGAGGTGACGGTTACGGGTTATGCGCGGGCGCGGCTTTCGCAAAAGCCCTCCTCGCTGGTGCCGGATAACGATATCACCAAGAACATCTTCTACTGGAAGGATCTCGATCTCATGACGTCGAGTGCCGGCCTCGACGCTTCACGAGTCCTGCCCTTCTTCGTTGATGCGGATGCCTCGGCGAAAAGCCCCGGCGGCTGGCCTGAGGGGGGCGTTACCCAGTTCGAACTCCCCAACAACCACCTGCAATATGCGGTGACGTGGTATGGGCTGGCGGCAGCCCTTCTCGCGGTCGTCTTCGGCGTCTGGTGGAAGCGCAGGCGTTCCGGCGACGCAGAGCTTTGAGCAATATTTTCCTTGGCGGGGCCGGATTGGCTCGCCTATATGGAGCGCATATAACTAACGACGGAACGGGAATGAACATTCAGGTCACCAAACCGGCGCTCACGATCAGGCTTTGCGGGCCGCGCGGCTTCTGCGCCGGTGTCGATCGCGCCATCCAGATCGTCGTGCTGGCGCTGAAGGCCTATGGCGCCCCGGTTTATGTCCGCCACGAGATCGTCCACAACCGCTATGTGGTCGAGGGATTGGAGGCGAAGGGCGCGATCTTCGTCGAGGAGCTCGATGAGATCCCCGCCGAGCATCGCGAGCAGCCGGTCGTGTTTTCCGCCCACGGCGTGCCGAAATCCGTTCCCGAGGATGCCCAGGCGCGCAACCTTTTCTATCTCGATGCCACGTGCCCGCTGGTCTCCAAGGTTCACAAGCAGGCCATGCGCCATCAGCGACTCGGTCGCCATGTCGTTCTGATCGGTCATGCCGGTCATCCGGAAGTGATCGGCACGATGGGGCAGCTGCCGGAAGGCGCGGTCTCGCTGATCGAAACCGTCGAGGATGCCGAGGCCTATCAACCCGCCGATCCGGACACTCTCGGCTTCGTCACGCAGACGACCCTTTCCGTGGATGATACGGCCGGCGTCATCGCCAAGCTGCAGGAGCGTTTCCCGAACATCCAGGCTCCGGCCGCCGACTCGATCTGCTACGCGACCACCAACCGGCAGGAAGCGGTGAAGGAGGCGGCTCCCGGCTGCGATCTCTTCATCGTTGTCGGCGCGCCGAATTCTTCCAATTCCAAGCGGCTGGTCGAGGTCGCGCTGCGCGCCGGTGCCAAGCGCTCGCTTCTCGTCCAGCGCGCCTCGGAACTGGATTGGGACGAGATCGGCGAGATCGGCACGCTCGGCATTTCGGCGGGAGCTTCCGCGCCGGAAGTGATCGTCGACGAGATCATCGATGCCTTCCGCGAACGCTTCAACGCGCAGGTGGAACTGGCGATCACGGCGGAAGAGAACGAGAACTTCCTGGTCAACCGGGAACTGCGCGGCGTTCCGCTGACCCGGGAAGACATGGCCTGGGTCAATGGGTGAGGAGCGGTCCGGCGAAGCCGGTGAAATCGATCCAGTGAATCGATTTCAGCGACGAACGCCCGGAGCCATAGCGCAGGGCGGGGCAGCGCTTCCGAATTCAAAGAAATTTAAGAGATCATCGTGGCCGTTTACACCGATATTACCGAAGACGAGCTGAAGCGCTTCCTCACCGAATACGATGTCGGCGAGCTCACTTCCTATAAGGACATTGCCGAGGGCGTCGAGAACTCGAACTTCCTGCTCCACACCACCCGCGATCCGCTGATCCTGACGCTCTACGAGAAGCGCGTGGAGAAGGCCGACCTGCCCTTCTTCCTCGGTCTGATGCAGCATCTCGCCTCGAAGGGCCTTTCCTGCCCGCTGCCCCTGCCGCGCCGGGATGGCGCTCTTCTGGGCGAGCTTTCCGGCCGGCCGGCTGCGCTCATCTCTTTCCTGGAGGGCATGTGGCTGAGGAAGCCGGAGGCAAAGCATTGCCGTGAGGTGGGTAAGGCGCTTGCGGGCATGCATCTCGCCGGCGCGGATTTTACGATCGAGCGGCCGAACGCGCTCTCACTGGAAGGCTGGCAACAGCTCTGGGCGAAATCCGCTGGGCGCGCCGATGAGGTCGAAACCGGTCTGCAGGGGGAGATCGCGGCCGAGCTGGATTTCCTGGCCGTGAACTGGCCGAGCGATCTGCCGGCAGGCGTCATCCATGCCGATCTTTTCCAGGATAACGTCTTCTTCCTGGGCGACCGGCTTTCCGGTCTGATCGACTTCTACTTCGCCTGCAACGACGTGCTGGCCTATGATGTTTCGATCTGCCTGAACGCCTGGTGCTTCGAGAAGGACGGCTCCTACAACATCACCAAGGGCTCGGCCCTGCTGGAAGGCTATTGCAGCGTCCGCCCATTGTCCGAAGCCGAGATCGCCGCTCTGCCTGTGCTGTCGCGCGGCTCGGCCTTGCGTTTCTTCCTGACCCGCCTCTACGACTGGCTGACGACGCCGGCCGGGGCGCTGGTGGTCAAAAAGGACCCGCTGGAATATCTGCGCAAGCTGCGCTTCCACCGTCAGATCGCGTCCAGCGCGGAATACGGGCTGGCCCCGGAGATGGCCGGATCATGAAGCATGTGGAAATTTTCACCGACGGCGCCTGCTCCGGCAATCCCGGCCCCGGCGGTTGGGGTGCCATCCTGCGTTATGGCGAGGCGGAGAAGGAGATGTTCGGCGGCGAGGCCGAGACGACCAACAACCGCATGGAGCTGATGGCTGCGATCCAGGCGCTGAACGCGCTGAAAGCGCCCTGCGAGGTAGACCTCTATACGGACAGCGCCTATGTGAAGGACGGCATCTCCAAGTGGATTTTCGGCTGGAAGAGGAACGGCTGGAAGACCGCTGACAAGAAGCCCGTGAAGAATGCCGAACTCTGGCAGCAGCTCGAGGAAGCGCGCAACAAGCACAAGGTTACGCTGCACTGGGTAAAGGGGCATGCCGGCCATCCGGAGAACGAGCGGGCCGATGAACTCGCCCGCCTGGGCATGGCGCCGTTCAAGAAGAAGGGCTGATGGAGGAATAAGAGCATGGCGCAGAATATCTACGACAAGCAGGAATTCTTCGAAGGCTATAGCCAGCTTCCCCGTTCGGTGCATGGCCTTGCCGGCGCGCCGGAGTGGCCGTCCATCCAGGCGCAACTGCCGGCGCTGAAGGGCCTGCGCGTCCTCGATCTCGGCTGCGGCTTCGGCTGGTTCTGCCGATTCGCAGCGGGCGAGGGGGCGACCTCCGTGCTTGGCCTCGACCTTTCGCAGAACATGATCGCCAGGGCGCGAGCGGAAACCAGCGATCCTGCGGTTCGGTACGAGATTGCCGATCTCGAGCATGTCGAGCTTCCGCAAGCCTCCTTCGATCTCGTCTACAGTTCGCTCGCCTTCCACTATCTGGAGGATTTCGGGCGAATGGTTCGGCAGGTTTACGATTCGCTGGTTCCCGGCGGAAGCTTCGTCTTCACCATCGAACACCCGATCTACATGGCGCCCACACAGCCGGGTTTCCGGACGGACGAAGCGGGCCGCAGGACATGGCCGATCGACGGCTATTCGGTCGAGGGCAAGCGCACCACCGACTGGCTCGCCAAGGGTGTCGTCAAATATCACCGCACGCTCGGCACGACGCTCAACACGCTCATTGATGCCGGCTTCGTGTTCGATCGCCTGGTGGAATGGCATCCCTCTCCGGAATTGCTTGCCGAAATCCCTGCCCTCGCGGAGGAGATGGACCGGCCGATGATGATGATCATCTCCACGCACCGGCCGGAGTAAGCGCGGATGCCGTTTCGCATCCTCTCCCTGAATGCCTGGGGCGGCCGGGTCCACGAGCCGCTGATGCGCTATCTTCCGCAGATCGATGCGGACGTGCTCTGCCTGCAGGAAGTGACGCGCACGCCCTCACGGGGCCACGAATGGCTCGCCTATCGCGACGGGTCGCTCGTGCTGCCGCAGCGCGCCAACCTGTTCKACGAGGTGCGGACGGCACTTCCCGATCACGAAGCCTTCTTCGCGCCGGTCGCCCGCGGCGATCTTTTCGATGGCGAGGAGGTCGTCGCCTCCGAATTCGGTCTCGCCACCTTCGTCAGGAAATCGCATCCGGTCATAGGCCAGGCGCTCGGCTTCATACATGGTATGTTCGGAGCAAATGGCTGGGGAGATCACCCCCGCTCGCGCAATGCCCACGGCATCCGCGTCTTCAGCTACGGGATAGAAAAGTCCGTTACCATTGTGCAGCTTCATGGCCTCCGCGATCCCGCCGGCAAGGGCGACACCCCGGCGCGTCTGGCCCAGGCGCATGCGCTGGTGAAACTTGTGCGGCAGGTCTGGCAGCCGGGTGAGGGCCTGGTCGTCTGCGGCGATTTCAACGTGCTGCCGCATAGCGAGACATTTGCGATCCTCGGCGAACTCGGTCTCACCGAACTCGTCACCACGCGCGGCTTCACCAATACGCGCACCTCCTGGTATCCGAAGGAAGGCCGATATGCGGATTATCTGCTGACCACGCCGGATGTCGAGATTGCCCGCTTTGAGGTGGTCGCCGAGCCTGAGGTTTCGGATCACCGCGCACTGCTTCTGGAAATCGCCTGATCTCCAGTTGCGCTCGCGCCGTCAGCTACTATTCTGCCGCAAAAAGATCGGGAGGCAGGGACTATGATCCTTCATTGCGTGTTTCTTCGCTTCAAGGCATCCATGCAGGCGGCCGACAAGCAGGCGCTTTACGATGCCGTTGCCGCCCTGAAACAGGTCGTTCCCGGCATGGTCGACGTGAAATATGGGCCGAATATTTCGCCGGAAGGGTTGAACGGCGGTTTCGTGGATGGATTTGTGGTGACTTTCGAAAGCCCGGAGGCTCGCGACGCCTATCTCGAGCATCCGGAGCATATGGCGGTCGGAGAGCGCATCGTCAGCGCGACCGACGGAGGGCTCGCCGGCCTGCTGGTTTTCGATCTCGCGGTGTGATCCTTCTCCCCTGTGGGGAGAAGGTGGTCCGAAGGACCGGATGAGGGGGGCGCGCTATTGCGGCGGCAACTTTCCTCGCGGACCCTTGGGTATCGAGGCGACGCTCAGATCTGCTCGAGCATCGTCGCGGCGCTGGAAACGGTTGCCTGGCCGGGGCTTTCCTCGATGTTGAGCGACTTCACCACGCCGTCTTCCACCAGCATGGAATAGCGCTTGGAGCGAACGCCGAGCCCGCCGCCGGAAAGGTCCGTATCGAGGCCGACCGCCTTGGTGAAGGCGCCGTCGAAATCCGCGAGGAAGTGGATCTTGCCGAACCCGCCGGTATGCTCCGCCCAGGCACCCATCACATGCCAGTCGTTGATGGCGATCACGGCGATGTCGTCGATCCCGCGGGCAAGGATGGTGTCGCGGTTTTCGAGATAGCCGGGCAGGTGGTTCAACGTGCAGGTGGGCGTGAATGCGCCCGGCACGGCGAACAGCACCACGCGCTTGCCCTTGAAGAGCTGTTCCGTGGTGACCTCGATCGGGCCTTCAGCGGTCTTTTCCTTGAACTTGGCTTGTGGCAGCTTGTCGCCGACGGCAATGGTCATGGTGCTCTCCTTCGTTCGGGTGGCTTTGGGATGGCCCGCGCCTTCGCGGCGCACTATAGACCCAGCCTGATCGATAGCAAGGAAAGATGGCCCTCGAACGAGCCGTCAATCGAAAGCGAGCGAAGTCTCCATGGCGCGGTTTCCGGCGATCACCAGAATGCCCCAGCGCTGACCCTTCAGGTCGTAATTTTCCGGCAGTTTTCCGATGGGCATGTCGAGGGAGTAGCTGTTGCCTTTCCGCTCGCCGTTGAGCGCGTCGAAGAGAACGTGCCCCTCCGGCCCGGTCGCGAAGACCTGTGGTGCTTTCTCCACCTCGGCCGGCAGCTCCAGGGTGAGTTTGAGGAGATCTCGGCCTTGGGTCACGGCGTAGTCGGTGACCGAAAAATCCTCGGAAGGGGCCTCCGGCAACGTCAGGGCTGCCTTGGCGAGGATCATCGCCTCCTCCACCGGCGTGCCCTTGGCCGAGCCGAGCGCCAGCGTGAATTCCGCCTGGAAGGGAATGCAGATGTTGCGGCACAGACCGATGAAGGCGGAGGCGCCGAGACTGACGGGCGTTTCCGGATCGCTCACGGTGAGTTGGAAGGGAAAGGTCACCGCCTGATCGTAGCCGATATCGCGCAGTTTGCCGCTGTCGATGCGTTTCGGCACGGGGTAGGAGATGCTGTCGAGCGTCACGCCGCCGGCCTTCGAGAAGACCATCTTGGGCGGGATTCCCGCGTCGCCGGGCTCGCGCCAATAGGTGATCCAGCCGGCCTTCGGCTCGATCTGCAGCGCTCCGCGTACTTTGCCGTCCGGCTCCGGCGGCAGCGCTATGATGCGCATCCGCCCGCCTTCGTTCTGCGCCCAGGGCGTCATTTCGGCATTCGCCGTGGAAGCATGACCGAGCAACCCGCCGGCGGCCAGGGCGCCGGCAAGCGTCAGCGAGCGCCATCGGGAAGATAGGCGATTGGTTGAAATTCTTCTCATGCCGGCAATGCATTTAGCCGATCCGACCGTTTCAGGCCAGTCACGAGCCCGAGAAGGCGATCATTTTCGGTTGATTGCTAAGGCACTCTGCCCCATCTTCATTTTATTGTTGTTCTGAAGCCTTCCGCCCGTAAGCCGGGTGGAAGAGCGGACTGGAGGCACGATGGCCTTGTCGAGCTTGAAGGATATGGACGAGCGCGGCTTCCTGGATGGCCAGTTCCTGATTGCCATGCCCGGCATGCAGGACGGCAATTTCGCTCGCGCCGTCGTCTATATCTGTGCTCACTCGCTCGCCGGCGCCATGGGTTTCATCATCAACAGGCCCCAAAACATCTCGTTCACGGATGTCCTGCTGCATCTCAAGCTCTGCGATCAGACCGAAGCGATCATGCTGCCGGATCAAACCCGCGATTTTCCGATCCTTTCCGGCGGTCCGGTGGAAACCGGCCGCGGCTTCGTCTTGCATTCGGATGATTTCCTCTCCGAATCCTCCATTCCCGTCAGCGAGGAGATTTCGCTGACCGCGACCCTCGATATCGTGCGCGCCATCGGCGAGGGCAGGGGACCTGCCCGCGCCACCATGCTTCTCGGCTATGCCGGCTGGGGGCCGGGCCAGCTCGAGACGGAAATTGTCGGCAATGGCTGGCTCACCTGCCCGGCCTCGGACGATCTGATCTTCGATCGCGTGGCGGAGGGCAAGTACGAGCGCGCCCTGGCGCTCCTCGGCGTCACGCCGGAAATGCTCTCCAGCGAAGCCGGCCACGCCTGAGCGCGACCCAGCCGGAACGGAACGGCCCGCTCCGCGTTTCCTGCGCTCCGGACGATGGGCGTCCGCAAACAGGGAGATGTGACATGGGCAGCACCAAGGACAAACTGGCCGGCAAGGCCAATGAAGTGACCGGAAAAACGAAGCAGGCGGCAGGTGCCGCCACGGGTAAGGACAGTCTCCGCGCCAAGGGTGCGGCACAGGAGGCTAAGGGCAATGCCCAGCAGGCCAAGGGCAAGATCAAGGATGCCGCCAAGAGCGGTCTCGACCGTCTCTGACAGCCTCTCATCTTTTTGACGCAAAGACCTGCTCCGAGAGCCGCCCGGGGCAGGTCTTCTTGTGTTCAACGTTCAATGGAATTGTGCATGCGTCTTTACGATTGCGACCACTGCGGTCAACCCGTCCACTTCGATAATCGCTTCTGCGTGAGCTGCGGCCATCGTCTTGCCTTCGTGCCGGAGCGGCTGGCCATGCATGCCCTGCGGGAAGATGAGGATGGGACCTGGCATCTGGTCGCCGCGCCGGCCTACAAGGTCCGGTTTTGCGCCAACGCAGCCATGGATATCTGTAATTGGACGGTGGCGGAGGAAGACCCGCATGCCTACTGCTCGTCCTGCCGGCACAATCGGCTGGTTCCCGACACCTCCACGGAGGCCGGGCTCACCCAGTGGCGCCGCATCGGCCAGGCCCAGCGACATCTTTTCTATTCGCTCCTGCGCTGGAACCTGCCTAGGGCCGATCGGGAGGAAGATCCGCAAGGCGGCCTCGTCTTCGATTTCCTAGTGGATGAAATCGGCGCGGACGGCGCCGTCATTCCCGCCAGGACCGGCCATGAAAACGGCGTGATCGCCATCAGGGCGGCGGAGGCGGACGACCTTACGCGCGAGGAGGTGCGGGTCTCGATGAAAGAGCCTTATCGAACCCTGCTCGGCCATTTCCGTCACGAGATCGGCCATTACATCTGGAACAGGCTGGTGCTCGATGCCGACCGGCTGGAACCCTTCCGGCTTGCCTTCGGCGACGAGCGCGAGGATTATGGCGCGGCGCTCAGGCGCCATTATGAAAACGGCCCGCCGGCGAACTGGCAGGAAAACTGCATCAGCGCCTATGCCAGCGCCCATCCGTGGGAAGATTTCGCCGAATGCTTTGCCCATTACGTGCATATCGTCGATACGCTGGAAACCGCGCGCTCCTATGGCATGGCGATCGAGCCGCGCGGGCATGAGGATCTGGCGGCCGTCGTCGTCTTCAATCCTTATGCCGCCCGCGACGCCGAGCAGCTCGTCGCGGCCTGGATTCCCTTCAGCCTGGCCCTGAACGGCATCCATCGCTCCATGGGCGTACCGGATTTCTATCCCTTCATCCTCACGCCGACCGTAGTGGCCAAGCTCGAATTCATCCACGCCCTCATCCGGGCAGGGAGCAGATAAAAGGGCGGCTCCATTGGGAGCCGCCGCGAATGCTGGCGCGGGACGTCAGAACGTCGTCTTCGTGTCTAGCCCGAGTGCGATCCGGCCGGCAAAATGGCTTTGCGGGCCGGTTCTCATTGGATGGTAGCGTGCGCCCTGCACATCCCGGAAGCGGCGTTCCAGCCCCTTGTTCC
Organism: Rhizobium sp. LCM 4573; assembly: GCF_001854865.1. Taxonomy (GTDB): domain Bacteria; phylum Pseudomonadota; class Alphaproteobacteria; order Rhizobiales; family Rhizobiaceae; genus Neorhizobium. The sequence continues at coordinate 236,033 of NZ_MDDW01000029.1, forward strand.
GATAGAAAGCGCAGCCGCCCGCCGTTTCCATGGCGAGTTCGGTTGCAGCGATCGCATGGCGCGCCACAAGCCCACGGCCGATCATGATCTCGTTGGTCGTTTCGGGCGAGGGATTGCCTCGCTCGGCTATCGCAATCATGGCGGCGTGGGCGTATTGCGCTGCCCTGAGCTCCGTTTCCATCTGGCCCGCAAGCGCTATGACATGCGGGTCCGGCGCCCGCTCCTTGGCGATGGCGACTGCAATGTCGCGGGCGCTTTCCGCAACGCCCAGATAGGCGGCGTAGATCAACGGGAAGGCGAGCATGGAGACGATGTGGAAGAGCATATGCCATTCGCCCTGATTGCGCTTGAGCGCTACCGCCTCCTCGGGAACCACATGCCCTTCCACGACCACGTCGTTCGAGCCGGTGCCGCGCATGCCCATGGCCTTCCATGTGGGGACAATCTTCACATGCGGCGATTTCATCGGCAGACCGAAATGCAGGACCTTCGCGCCATCCGGCTCGTGGAGCACGGCGCCCGTTATAAGAATGTCGCCCATGGGTGAGCCGGACGTGAATATCTTCTTCGCGGTGATGCGGTAGCCACCTTCCACCTTCTCGGCCTTGCCGGAGCCTCTGATCCAGTCGGAGCCGCCGCTGGAAAGCAGGATCAGCCGTTCTGCGGCCACCCGCTTGAGCAAGGGCACGACCGGCGCCGCTTGCTGGTGGGTCCAGCGCCAGGCGGGAATGGCGACCTGATGGGTGTGCATGGAGAAGGCGAGCGCGGTGGAGCCGCAATGATGAGCCAGCTCCTTGACCATCGCGCAAAGCTCTGCGATCTCCACGCCCCCGCCGCCGAGATCGGCCGGAACGCCGGCTTCGACAAGGCCGGATTCCTTGAACATCTGATAGTTTTCCGCGACGAAGGCATCGCCGTCATCCGCCGCCTCGGCTCGCGCCGCAAAGCGCGGGCCCAGCGACCGGGCGATGGCGACGACGTCGAGTGYCGCCGGACTGGTATTAAGTTCACTGACTGCTGACATGGTCATGTTCCTCCCATTGAGACGGAGGCGATTGTCTGCGGGGGTGGGATACTCCTCAAGTACAGGAAGTGTACTTCGGGCCGCGTCAGTTATTGCCACTACTGGTAGAGGAGGTCTGCGGGTTGGAAGGTACATAAAGTGTATTTTGCGGACGGGCCGGAGGGTCTATATTTCATCTTTGGCCAATGAGGAGGATGCCGTCATGGAAATGACTGCAAGCTACGGCCAGTTCTGTCCCGTCGCGATGGCTGCCGAGGTGTTCTGCACCCGGTGGACGCCGCTTGTTCTGAGAGAGCTTCTCTGCGGCAGCCGCCGCTTCAACGATCTGAGGCGCGGCGTGCCGCGCATGTCGCCGACGCTTTTGTCGAAGCGTCTCAAGGAGCTGACCCAGGCGGGCATCATAGAAAGCCGCAAAAGCGCGGATGGAAGTACGGAATATCACCTGACGCCCGCGGGAGAGGAGCTGCGCGAAGTGGTCATGGCGCTGGGCTTCTGGGGGCAGCACTGGGTCGAAGCCGATCTCGCCCTGAGGAAGCTCGATCCTTCGCTTCTGATGTGGGATATGCGCAGGCACCTCGATCCGGACCCCATGGTCGCGGGGCGCTGTACCATCCTGTTCCTTTATCCGGACCTGCCTTCCGCCCGGCAGAGATACTGGTTGGTTGTGGAAGGGCGCGACGTGGATGTCTGCTCGACCGATCCCGGTTTCGAGGTGGATCTCTATGTCGAGTGCTCGTTGCGCACCATGACGGCTATCTGGATGGGGATCGCTACCGTTCGGAACGAGGTGGAGGAAGGCCGTCTGGAAATTGACGGCGATCCTGTACTTGCGGCCTCCATGCAGCAATGGCTTGGATTGAGCCCCTTCGCGCGTGAAGGGAAGGCAGCAGCAACAACGGCGGCCTGAGCTCTTGTGCTCAGGCCCGCTTGGTCAGCGGAAAGCGCTCTTTCAGCAAACGTAGTACCGCATCGGCCGGCGCAGGCGGGCTGAAGAGGAAGCTCTGGGCGAAATGGCAGCCCATCTTGGCAAGCTCCGCCGCGTCCTCGTCTGTTTCCACCCCTTCCGCCACCACCGTCATCTCCATGGCGCGGGCCATGGCGATCACGGAGCGCAGCAGCACAGCCCGCTTCTCGGAAGCATCGCTGACAAGCGCCTTGTCGAGCTTGATCGTGTCGAAGGGGAACTGCGTCAGATAGGCGAGCGAGGAATAGCCGGTGCCGAAGTCGTCGAGTGCGAGGCTGAGTCCCGTTTCCTTCAGCCGCGCCAGCACGAGGCGCGCCTGTTCCGGGTTTTCCATCATCACCGATTCGGTGAGTTCCAGCTTGAGCTGCTCGGGATTGACCTGCGTCTTGGCGAGCAGCGTGCGCACGTCGTTGTAGAGCTCGGCATTGAGAAGCTGGGCGCTGGAAAGATTGGCGGAGACGAAGATCGGCAACTCTCCCGTATGCTGCTGCCAGTCCATCAGGTCGTTTGCCGCGCGGTCCAGCGCGAACATACCAAGCTCCCCGATGAGGTCCGAGGTTTCCGCAATCGGTATGAATTCGGAGGGCGGAATGCTGCCGCGTTTGGGATGCTCCCAGCGCAGCAGCGCCTCGAAGCCGGCGATCTCGCCGTCCTTCAGCTGGATGATCGGCTGATAGGCCAGCGAAAGCTCCTTGCGCTCGATTGCCCGGCGAAGGTCCGTCTCGATCTGCAGCCGGTCGGTCCCGGAAGAACGGAAGGCCGGCCGGAAGGGCTCCACCCGGTTGCCGCCCGCGCGCTTCGCCCGGTACATGGCAAGCTCCGCGTCGGCGAGCAGGCTGGCGGCGCTTTCCTGCTGGTCCACCCAGGAGGCGAGCCCGATCGAGGCCGTCAGAATGATTTCGCGGCCGGCGAAATTGATCGGCACCATGATCGCCTTGGAAACCGCATCGGCAAAATCGGCCACTTTCACCGGATCGCGCTCGGACACCAGGATGAGGCCGAACTGATCGCCATTCAAGCGCGCAAGCGTATCCTGCGGCTTGAGAAGGCGACGCAGCCTGCGGGTCAGCGCGATCAGGATGTTGTCGCCGGCCGCTATCCCGAGCGAATCGTTCACCTGCTTATAGCGGTCGATGTCGATGGACAGCACGGTCGGCCGCACGGTATCGCCGCCAGGCGCCAGCGTCAGCACGGCCTGCAGCCGGTCCAGGAAGACCTGGCGGTTCGGCAGGCCCGTGAGATTGTCGTGCACGGCATCCTGCAGCAGGCGTTCGACGGAGTTCTTCTGTTCGGTGATGTCGACGACGGTGCCGACGCAGCGGATGATCTCGCCGTCGGAGCCGAGCACCGGCCGCGCGCGGATTTGCAGCCAATGGAAATGCCCGTCTTCGGCGCGGATGCGGAATTCGTGGTTCAGCCGGCCGCGCCGGTGTTCGAGCAGCACGTCGAGCGTCGCCCGGAAGCGGTCGCGATCGTCGGGATGAAGGCGCGGCAGCCAGTTGYGGACCGGCCCGTGCATGGAGCCCGGCGAAAGGCCGAGGCGCGTGGAGATATCGGGCGTGGTGACCACGCGGTCGCGCGCCACGTCCCAATCCCACACGGTGTCGCCGCTGCCGGTCAGCGCCAGCGACTGCCGCTCGAGATCGGAGAACAGGCCCTGCTGGTAGGCGCCGCCGGCAAAGGCGTGCTGCATCACCGTGAAGCCGATCAGGAGCACGATCAGCACGAGGCCGCCRCCGAGCGCCGGCTGGATGATGTCGTTGTCGAGCCGGCCGGTCACTGTAAGCCAGGCGCCGAACAGCCAGACCAGGATTAGGCCCCAGGTCGGCACCAGCAGAATGGCGCGGTCATAGCGGTTGAAGCCGAGATAGACGATGAGCAGAATGCCCGCCGTCGAGGTGAGCGCGAAGGAAAGCCGCGCGATGCCCGACGCGATGGAGGGATCGTAGATCGCCACCCCGAAGAGCAGAACCAGCCCCACCACCCAGGCAAGCGTGGCATAGCCGAGATGCACGTGCCAGCGGTTGAGATTGAGGTAGGTGAAGAGGAAGATCACCAGTGAGGAGGCGAGTGCCACTTCCGCGCAGGCGCGCCATATTCGCTGATCGCTGGAGGTGATGGTGATGAGCTTGTCGAGAAAGCCGAAATCCACGCAGATATAGGCCAGCACCGCCCAGGCGAGCGCGGCTGCGGCCGGCAGCATGGAAGTGCCCTTCACCACGAAAAGGATGGTCAGGAATACCGCGAGCAGGCCGGCGATGCCGAGCACGATGCCGCGATAGAGCGTGAACGCGTTGACGGTGTCCTTGTAGGCTTCCGGTTCCCACAGATAGATCTGCGGCAGTTGCGGTGTCGCAAGCTCCGCCACGAAGGTGATGACCGCCCCCGGATTGAGCGTGATGCGGAATACGTCCGCATCGGGGCTCGGCTCCCGGTCGAGCGCGAAGCCTTCGGAAGGCGTGATGGCGATGATGCGCTGCGAGCCGAGATCGGGCCAGAAAAGCTGCGAGTTCACGAGCCGGAAATGCGGCGCCACGATCACGCGTTCGAGCTGTTCTTCGGAAACGTTGGCAAGCGCGAAGACGGCCCAGTCGCCCTGGTGCCGGGGAGAGCTTGCCCTGACCTCGATGCGGCGGCGGATGCCGTCTGCACCGGCGGCCGTCGAGACCTGAAAAGCCTCTCCCTGATTGGTGTAGATATCGGTGGTCTCGGTGAGGTCGAGCGCCGTGTCGTCACGGGAAATCTTCACCGGCTCGGCCGCGCGCGCGGGGTGCGCTCCAAGCACGGCCGTCACCGTCATCAGGGCAAGAAGCGCTGCGAGCCAGCGGAGCGGAAGGCCAAGACCTTGGCGGCGGGTACTCATGATTTCAGCATCTTCCCGAATTCGCCATCCTCCGGCAGCCGGGAATACATCACATGGTCGCGCCACTCGCCGTTAATCTTCAGATATTTCCGCAAAAGACCTTCCCGCACGAAACCGGCTTTTTCCAAAAGCCGCACACTTTTCCAGTTCTCCGGAATACAGGCTGCCTCAATCCGGTGCAACTGAAGTTCGCCGTAGATGTAGGGGATGGCCAGATTGAGGCCGGAAAGCATGTGGCCTTGCCCGGCATGGCGTTCTCCCATCCAGTAGCCGATCATGCAGCTTTGCGCAGCCCCCCGGCGGATATAGCCGATCGTGAGGCCGCCCAGCAGTTCCATGTCCTGGCGGCGGAAGAGGAGAAGGGGAACGGCAAGCCCGGAATTATATTCCTGCCCGCAGCGTATCACGCGGGCACGAAACGAGCTTTCGGTGAGGTCGTCGCTGCGCCATACCGGCTCCCAGGGCTGCAGAAAGGCACGACTCTCGAAGCGAAGCGCATGCCACTGCCTGTAGTCCGAATAGCGGGGCAGGCGCAGCAGGTGGTTCTCGCCGTAAAGCTCTGGTGTGTCCGGCTGCCGCGACAAGAACCGAAACACCGATTTTGCCATGCCCTTGCTCCAGGCGCCCTTACGCTAGCTTGCGGCTTTCTGCGTCCGCGCCCCGGAGGAGGAAAGCGCAGCGGAGATTTCTGACATGGGTGCCAGCCTTTCGATGGGGCCGACCGCCGATAATGTGGGAACTGTATCGAAAAACAGCCGGCCGGCAAGATCGGTCAGGCGTTCTGTCGTAATTCCCTCCAGGCGCTCCATCATCTCCTGGTTGGGGATGATGCGCCCGTAAAGGATCATCTGCCGGGCCATCTGCCCCGCGCGTGCTGCCGGGCTTTCCTGTCCCATCAGCAGTTGCGCCCTGATCTGGGCGCGGGCGCGGTCGATCTCCTGGTTGTCGATCCTGTCGGAGGCCTTGCGCAGTTCGTCGATGACGACCGGCACTAGGTTCGGCAGCTCGTCGCCGCTCGTCGCCGCATGAACGCCAAAGATGCCGGTGTCCGAGAAGCCCCAGTGGAAAGCGTAGACCGAATAACAGAGGCCGCGATGCTCGCGCACTTCCTGGAAGAGGCGGGAAGACATGCCGCCGCCCAGGATATTGGCGAGAATCTGCGAGCAATAGAAGTCGCGCATATGGTAGGCCTTGCCCTCGAAGCCGAGGAGGACTTGAGCATCCATAAGGTCGCGGCTTTCCCGTGCGTCGCCGCCGATATAGCGGGCCGCATCGAAGACCGGAGGCGCGCTCGCGCTTTGCGGCAGTTTTGCAAAGCCCTGCTCGACCTGGCGGCAGAAGGTCTCATGGTCGACCGCGCCGGCGGCGACGACGAACATGCGGTCGGTGGTGTAGTTGCGCGAGAGATAGCCGCGGATCTGGTCCGRCGTGAAGCTTTTCACCTTCTCCGGCGTGCCGAGGATCGGCCGGCCGATCGTCTGGTCGCGATAGGCGGCCTCCGAAAAGCGGTCGAAGACAACGTCATCCGGCGTGTCGTTGGCGGCGCCGATCTCCTGCAGGATGACGTGTTTCTCACGCCGCAGCTCCTCGTCGTCGAAGACCGATTCCGTCAGGATGTCGGCAAGGATGTCGACCGCGAGCGGCACATGATCCTTCAGCACCCGGGCATAATAGGAGGTGGTTTCGGTGGATGTGGCGGCATTCAGCTCGCCGCCGACATTCTCGATCTCCTCGGCGATGTCGCGAGCGCTTCGCCGCGCGGTGCCCTTGAAGGCCATATGCTCGAGGAGGTGGGCGATACCGTGTTCTTCTTCGGTCTCGTTGCGAGACCCCGATTTGATCCAAACCCCGAGCGCCACGCTCTCCAGATGGGGCATCGTCTCGGTCACTACTGTCAGCCCGGAGGAAAGCCGGGTGATTTGTACATTCATAGTCTGTCTTTCCGGCGCCGCCGATACTCAGTTCCTTGCCCGCGCATGCTCGCCGATGAATTTTTCGACGGCTTTGAGCTCCGGTTCCAAGACGTTGAAGCGCTCCTCCCTGTCCATCAGATCGGCGAGCCATGATGGAAGCGCGGGATCAATTCCGCAAGCGGATTTTACCGCGGCGGGGAATTTGGCCGGGTGCGCGGTTGCCAGCGTGACCATGGGACTTGCCGCCCGGGCGTTCTTTTTCGCGACGAAAACGCCGGTCGCTGTATGCGGATCGATGAGGTAGCCGGTAGCCTCGAGCGTCTCCCGGATCGTCGCCGCCACCTGGCGCTCGGTGGCGCGTCCGGCGCGGAATTCGCGCTTGATGGCTTTCAGCGCCGGCGGCTGGATTTCGAAGGCCCCCGACTGCTTGAGGCTCGCCATGGCGGAGCGGATGGAGGAGGCGTCGCGCCCATAGGCTTCGAACAGCAGCCGCTCGAAATTGGAGGAAATCTGGATGTCCATGGAAGGCGAGGTGGTCGCCTTGACGCCCTTCATCTCGTAACGGCCGGACTTCAGCGTGCGGGCGAGGATGTCGTTGTCGTTGGTGGCGATCACCAGCCGGTCGATCGGCAGCCCCATCTTCTTGGCGACGTAGCCGGCGAAGATATCGCCGAAATTGCCAGTGGGCACGGTAAACGAGATTTTCCGGTCCGGCGCGCCCAAGGAAACCGCGGCGGTGAAGTAATAGACAACCTGCGCCATGATGCGCGCCCAGTTGATCGAGTTCACGCCCGAAATCTTCAGCCGATCGCGGAAGGCGGCGTCGTTGAACATCTCCTTCACCAGGTTCTGGCAATCGTCGAAATTGCCCTTGACGGCAAGCGCATGCACATTGGAGGCGTTCGAGGTGGTCATCTGCCGCTGCTGGACGGGGGAGACCTTGCCATGCGGGAAGAGGATGAAGATATCGGTGCGGTCCCGTCCGGCGAAGGCATCGATCGCGGCACCGCCGGTATCGCCCGAAGTGGCGCCGACGATGGTTGCGCGTTCGCCGCGTTCGGCAAGCACGTAATCCATCAGCCGGGCGAGCAATTGCATCGCCACGTCCTTGAAGGCGAGGGTCGTGCCGTGAAAGAGTTCCAGAACGAAATCGTTGGGGCCCGTCTGGACGAGCGGCACAACGGCCGGATGGCGGAAGGTGGCATAGGCCTCGTCGATCATCGCCTTCAGCTTGTCGGCGGGGATCTCGTCATCCACGAAATGTTTCAAAATCTCGAAGGCCACGTCCTGATAGGGCTTTCCCCGCAATGCCCTGATCTCGCGTTTCGTCAATGCCGGCCATTCGCGCGGCACATAAAGGCCGCCGTCGCGTGCGAGTCCAGCCAGCAGCGCATCACGGAAGCCGAGCGCGGGCGCTTCGCCCCGGGTAGAAATGTAGTCCACGACCTTCAATCCCCAATCGATTTTTCTTCGCGCCGCTGGTATAGACCAGGAAAATTGGCCATGAAAGGCCACAAAACGTGATCGCAGACCGGTTGCTGCGGAACAACGGGAAGAGGTGAAGAGAGTTGAGTAAGGTGTTCGGCAAGGTATCGCGCGCGCTTGTCTCCATATCGCTCCTGGCGGTCGTGACCGGCTGCAATTCTTCCTCTGAAGGCGGAGGATTGGGGCTCGGTCGGCAGGCTTCCGCGGAAGCGCAACAGCCGGCAACACCGGTGGTTCAGGCTTTCTGCCCGCCCGTGGTGATGCGTGAGGAGGCAGCTTTCCACCGTGTCTACGCCCGCGGCGGCCAGGATGATCCGCAGAAGCTTCTCTACCAGGCCTCGCTCGCGGACGCGACCCGCGCCTGCACCGCGAACGAAGCCACCCTGACCATCAACGTGGTCGCCCAGGGACGGCTCGTTACCGGAGCGGCTGGACCGTCGGGCCCGATCTCGCTGCCGATTCGGGTGGACGTGGTCGACGGCGACAACGTCCTTTATTCGCAGGTCGTCAATTTCAAGGTCGATCTGCCGCCGGGCGCGCCTTCGACCCAGTTCGTCTTCGCAAAGCCGGATGTTACCATTCCGAATGCGGCAGGCGGCGCCTCGCGCTTCACCCGCGTACGCCTCGGCTTCGAGACGGGGCCAGCCAAGAAGGCCCGGTCCTGATCGTATCGACCTAATTGTTGCGGGCGCTGCCTAGATCGCGCCCGCCCATTCGGTGAGTGCGGCGACGACTGCCGGCAGGTCCGACATGCGCGATATCACCGTCTCCGCGCCGGCATCCGTCAGCTGGTCGGCATGACTCGGATAGGTGTGCGAGGCGCCCGTGAAGCCGACGACGCGCATGCCGGCGGTGCGTGCGCCGTGGATGCCGTGGACCGAATCCTCGACCACCAGCACCTTGGACGGCGAAACGTTGAACTGTTCGGCCGCGTGCAGGAAGATGTCCGGCTTCGGCTTTGCCCGATCGGGTCCGAGATCCTTGGCCGAGAAGATGTGTGGCGCGAAATAGGGCTTCAGCCCGACCTTGGTCAGCATCATGTCGAGCCGGTGCGAGCTCGAATTCGAGCAGATGCAGCGCTGCGTGGTGAGGCGGGCAAGGGCGAACTTCACGCCATCGATGATCTTCACCTCGCGCTCGAGCTTCGCGTCGAGCAGCTTTTCCGATTTGTCGAGCAGCGAGGCGGAAAGCGGGATGTCCGCCTCTTTCTCGACCGCAAGCAGAATGTCCTTCCAGGTCAGGCCAGCGAAGCGCTCGCCCATTTCCTCGACGCTGATCGGATAGCCGGCTTCGGTGAGCAGCCGTGATTCCACCTGTGCCGCGATGATCTCGGAATCGACCAGAACGCCGTCGCAATCGAAAATGATGAGGTCGAATCCACTCATGATGAAACGCCTTGTTGGGGGAGGTACGGGGCCTTTTATACGACTGGAGTGGCAAGCTCAACCGATGCCGGTGCATGACTGATGGAAGCTCAGCGGGCAGCTCTCGACAAGCCGGTGGCGCCATTCTAAGGAACCTTATGGGCAAAGAGCCGGAAGACACAATCGCCAGCCGCATCAGCCGGGAGCTTGCCGATCGCATCGTGCGCGGCGAACTGGCGCCCGGCGCCCGGCTCCGCCAGGACCATATCGCGGAAGAATTCCAGACGAGTCATGTGCCGGTGCGCGAAGCTTTTCGCCGGCTGGAAGCGCAGGGGCTGGCGATCAGCGAGCCGCGCCGCGGCGTGCGCGTCGCCTCCTTCGATCTCGCCGAAGTACGCGAAGTGGCGGAAATGCGCGCAGCACTCGAAGTGCTGGCATTGCGCCATGCCGCGCGGCATCTGACGCCCGCGATCCTCGACGCTGCGGAAGAGGCGACCCGCGAGGGCGATGCCGCAGCCGACGTGCGCGCTTGGGAGGAAGCGAACCGCCGTTTTCACCGGCTCATCCTGACCCCTTGCGGAATGAGCCGTCTGCTTGCCTCGATCGACGACCTGCATGCCGCAAGCGCCCGCTTCCTCTTCTCCGCCTGGCAATCCGGGTGGGAAAAGCGCACCGATCACGACCACCGGGCCATTCTGCTGGCGCTCCGCCAGGGACGGACGGAGGAGGCCTGTGGCATCCTCGAGAAGCATGTCCAATGGATCGGCCGTGCTCCCCAGGGCGTGAAATCCGGCGCCCCGCGCGAAGCCTTCGCCATCGTCGGCTGACGAAACCAAGAATTATAGATTTTTTATTTCGACCTCTATCTTGCGAAAGATATTGAAGTTTTTGGATCGATGCTCGGCGCGTTTGAATGCTGTCGGCGATTTCCATGCTTGTCATCCGAAGAATCTCCTTTCATAAAATATATGGGAATCAAAATTATCTATAATTTGAAAAGGAGAGCTCAATGTCACTGATCAACGTCCATGAGGCCACCATCTTCGATCCCCTCCGGCTGGCGGATCGCCCTCTGGCGACGAAAGCGGTTTTTGTCCTGGCGGGCACGCTCGTGCTGGCGCTCGCCTCGCGCATCTCCGTGCCGATGGTTCCGGTGCCGATCACCATGCAGACCTTCGCGATCACCATGATAGGCGCGCTTTACGGCTGGCGGCTCGGCGGCCTCACGGTGCTTGCCTGGCTCGGCGAAGCCATGCTCGGCGCGCCGGTTCTTGCCAATGGCTCGGGCGGCCTTGCACCCTTCGTCGGCCCGACCGCGGGCTATCTCGCTTCCTTCCCGATCATCGCGGCGCTTGCCGGCTGGCTGGCGCAGCGCGGCTGGACCGGCGAGAGGTTCGTGCGGAGCTTCGTTGCGCATCTGAGCGCCAACCTGCTTTGCCTCGCCGCTGGCGGGCTCTACCTCGTCTGGCTTCTTGGAGCGGAAAAGGCATGGCTGCTGGGTGTCGCGCCCTTCATCCTCGGCGCCGTCCTGAAGTCTGCTCTGGCCGCGGCCGTGCTGAAGGGCGTGCAGGTCTATGGCGGCCGGACCAGCCTCAATTGAGGGGCCTCAATTGACGGTCCGGCTTCGTGCCCATCATCTCCTCTGCATGCTGACATTCGTCGGTGAAGGCTACAATCCGGCCTTCACCGCGAACTACCGCCGGCTCGCCGAGCGGCTGTCGGCGGGAGAGGAGATCGAAATTGTTCACGGCCCGGACGATATCTGCGCTCCGCTTCTGGCCGATGCGGAGGCGCATTGCTTTCGGGAGAGTGTCGGGCTGAGGGACAAGGCCGCGGCGCTCGACGTAAGCGCGTTGCTCGGCATCGCCATTGTGGAGGGATTGGTGATCAGGCCCGATGCGGCATTTCTGGCGAAGCTTCGCGAGGGATTTTCGAAGCATTCCGTTCGCGGGGCCTGTAGCGGCTGCGAATGGAGCACCCTGTGCGACCGCATCGCCGGTGTCGGCTTCGATGGCGTTCTGGTCGGTTCGGCCCGCCCTATTCGGCCGGAAAGAGCGATAGGAACTTCCGCTCGCCGGATGGAGTGAAGAGAATGGCGCGGCTGTCTTCGCTCCGCCGCGCCCAGCCCTTTTCGAGGAAGTGCGAAAGTAATGCCTTGCCGAGCGTGCCGGCAAGGTGCGAGCGGCGTTCGCTCCAATCGAGGCAGGATTTGCAGAGCGGCCGCCGTGTGGAGCTCAGCGCTTCCAGATCGATGCCGATTTCGGCAAGTCGCGCGCGGCCTTCGTCGGTGAGGCGGAGGTTTTCTCCATCCTCATCGATCGCGCCGCTTTGCACGAAGCTGTCGAGCATGCGCACCCCGTAGTCGCCGGCAAGATGATCGTAGCAGACGCGCGCCTTGCGAAGTGCAGGGTCCTTTGGGCCCGGCCGGTGCCGCAAGTGCCCGCGGCTTGCGGCAAAAACCATGATGCCTTCCAGAAGCGAAGCAGTCGCAGCGTCCGCAAGCGCATAATAGCGATGCCGTCCCTGTTTCCGCTGGGAGATGATGCCGCCGTCTTCGAGCTTGGAAAGATGAGAGCTTGCCGTCTGTAGTGTCACGCCGGCCGCCTGGGCAAGTTCGGTCGCCGTCAGCGCCTGTCCGCCCGTCAACGCGGTCAGCATATTGGCGCGGGCTGGATCGCCGATCAGCGTTCCTATGCGGGCTATGTCCGGTCCTTCCTTCATACTTCGATCATAACCGAAGCATCTTCGTCGCACAATGTGTCAAAGTCATCCCATGAAAAACGGAGAGACAACATGATTACCTGCTTCATCCGCTACGAGATCGACCCGTTCAAGAAGGAGAAGTTCGCGGATTATGCCCGCGCCTGGGGCCAGGCTATTCCGCGCTGCGGAGCAGACCTGATCGGCTATTTCGGTCCGCACGAGGGCTCGGCCACCACCGCCTACGGCCTCTATAACATCGACAGTCTCGCGGCTTACGAGGCCTATCGTGCCCGTCTTGCCGAAGATCCGCTTGGCCGCGAAAACTACGAGTTCGCCAGGCGCGAGCGCTTCATCCTCAAGGAAGACCGCATTTTCCTGAAGAACATGTCCCTCCCGCACGGAGCTTTCGTAAAGCCATGATCGCCGTCATCTTCGAAGTCATCCCCTATATGGGCGAACGTCACAGATACCTGGACCTCGCAGGCGACCTTCGCTCCGAACTCGAAAAGATCGATGGCTTCATCTCCATCGAGCGGTTCGAGAGCCTGACGCTGCGCGGCAAGATCCTGTCGCTCTCTTTCTGGAGGGATGAGGAGGCCGTGCGGCAATGGCGCAATCTGGAGAGCCATAGGGCAGCCCAGCGCGCCGGCCGCAACGACATCTTCGCCGACTACCGCCTGCGGATCGGCCATGTGGTGCGGGATTACRGCATGACCGAGCGCGCCGAGGCGCCGGACGACAGCCGCAAGGTGCACTCGGCTTAGCTGCGTGATATCACTTGTTAAGCGTTATCTTTTGCAAGGTCAGTACCGCCGCCTTGAGTGGTGGCAGGTCATGCTGGGTCAAATCCCAGATCACGTCGTCAGCTATGTGATGATATTCATGGCGCAGGATGTTTCCAATCGCGCGAATCGAGCGCCACGGAATTTCCGGCGCGTGCTGCAGAAGCTCGCTCGGAATGTGCTTGCTGGCTTCAGAGATGATCTCGATAGCGCGTTGAATGGCAAGCTTCAGGATCTGATCTTGCTGGAACTCGTCGCGGCTTTTGTTCGCAAGAGCTTTTTCAATCAGTTCGATTGCTTCCAGAATATCCGCGAGGGCGGGAGTGGCATCGCGTGCCATTAGAAAACACGAATGGCTGAATTTTCGATTTTACTTTTCAGCATCGGATGCAGGCTGTCGCGAGTGGTCACATCGACATCTGTCACGAGCTCGTCCTCTAGAAAAAGCTTGATTCCGATGAGATCAAGCAGGGAAAATTTCTTTTCTGGATCATAATCAATAAACAGGTCGAGGTCGCTCGTTTCCGCGGCCTCGTCCCTTGCAACCGAACCGAAGAGATAAAGCGAGGTCGCACCGAGCGCGCRGATCGCCTCGGCATTCTCCCGCAGTCGTTCGATTGCTTCGTCCTTCTTCATGCGTCTTATTCTAGCGTACGAATTGACTCCTTTCCATATGCCCGGATTTTTTCTCGAAATCGCTCATGCGCTTCAGCTTTTGGTAACCAACTTGGGTAACCATAACAGGCAGTAAAAGAGTAAAGCGTAGCGAGTATCCCATGGCGTCTGTCCTGCCGCTCGCCGACCTGAAAATTCAGGCCCGGCCTGCCTCCTGGCTCAATTCCATCATCAAGGGCGATTGCGTGGCCGCGCTGGAAGCGCTGCCGGATCAGTCCGTCGACGCGATCTTCGCCGATCCTCCCTACAACCTCCAGCTCGGCGGCACCCTGCACCGGCCGGATCACTCGGTGGTGGACGCCGTCGATGACGAGTGGGACCAGTTCGCCTCCTTCGAGGTCTACGATGCCTTCACCCGCGCCTGGCTGCTTGCCTGCCGCCGCGTGTTGAAGCCGAACGGCACGATCTGGGTGATCGGCTCCTACCACAACATCTTCCGCGTCGGCGCCACGCTGCAGGACCTCAACTTCTGGATCCTCAACGATATCGTCTGGCGCAAGACGAACCCGATGCCGAACTTCAAAGGCCGCCGTTTCCAGAACGCGCACGAGACGATGATCTGGGCGAGCCGCGATCCGAAGGCCAAGGGCTATACATTCAACTACGATGCGCTGAAGGCTTCGAACGACGACGTCCAGATGCGCTCCGACTGGCTTTTCCCGATCTGCTCGGGCGCCGAGCGGCTGAAGGGCGAGGACGGCAAGAAGGTTCATCCGACCCAGAAGCCGGAGGCGCTGCTTGCCCGCGTCATCATGGCTTCCACCAAGCCCGGCGACGTCGTGCTCGATCCCTTCTTCGGTTCCGGCACCACCGGGGCTGTCGCCAAGCGGCTCGGCCGCAACTTCGTCGGCATCGAGCGCGAGCAGGAATATATCGATGCCGCCACCGCCCGTATCGCGGCGGTCGAACCTCTCGGCAAGGCCGAGCTGACGGTCATGACAGGCAAGAAGGCCGAACCGCGCGTCGCCTTCAACACACTGATCGAAAGTGGGCTCGTCAAGCCTGGGCAGGTGCTGACGGACGCCAAGCGCCGCTACAGCGCCATCATCCGCGCCGACGGCACGGTTGCTTCGGGCGGCGACGCCGGCTCCATTCATCGCCTCGGCGCCAAGGTTCAGGGGCTCGATGCCTGCAACGGATGGACCTTCTGGCACTTCGACGACGGACAGTCCCTGCGTCCGATCGACGACCTGCGTGCGGTGATCCGCAGCGATCTGGCGAAACTCGACTGATCCACCAGTCAGACCGGATTTCGAATTCCTTCTCCGGTTTTACCTCTAGTCCCGAAGAAGGATAACTGACGCCCGGGGAGGCTGACCCCGGGCGTCAATATGTCAGGCGCCATCCGCTTGGGACGCGCGACATTCGATGACCTCAGGCCGCTTCCAGCGCGTCCATCGCCAGCCGGCCTGCGATCTCGCGAGCCCGCGCTTCGGCGTGTTCTATGGACGATCTGTGGCGGTCGTCCTTGAATTCCTGGTATTCGATCGCGACGGTTTCGATCGCGTCCGCCGAGACGCCGAAATAGTGGGCGCAAGCGGCAATCGCCGGGTCGAGGGCGTTCATATGCGCGCGCACTCCGCCCGGCGCGAAGCCGAATTCCCCGCGCGACGACAGAACGACGAGCCGCTTGCCCGAAAGTATCGGCGCGATCGGTTTGTCGCCGCGCGAAAGATCGAATGAAAAGGTGCGGCCGATCCGGGCGATATGATCGATCCATGCCTTCAACGTGGATGGGATGCCGTAATTGTACATCGGCACGCCCATGACCAGAATATCCGCCTCCATGACCTCGTCGATAAGCTCATCGGAAAGCGCCAGCCTTTCGGCCATCCAGTCCTCCCGCTTCTCCGGCGCGGTAAACGCGGCATGAATGAAGCGATGGTCAATCGGCGGAACCGGAAAATGCCCCACGTCCCGCGTGACGATACGGGCCGAAGGAGCCCGCTTCCGATACTCCGCGATGAAAAGATTGGTCAGGCGGCGGGTCAGCGAGCGGTCTTCAAGTTGGGCGCTGGAATCGATGCGCAGCAGGGTAGTCATGGCGTCTCCTTGTCTCCTTTTGCGGGGGCATACCCGCCGGGGACCCAAGAGCTATCAGCGGCCGACAGGCTTGGCGAAAGCGAATATTTCAGAGATAAGATGAATGAGATTCATCTTCTAAACTCTCGAAAAGAGGCCGACATGCGCCGATTACCGCCTCTGCACGCGCTCAGGGCCTTCGAAGCCGCCGCCCGGCATCTCCATTTCTCCAAGGCTGCGGAGGAGCTCAACCTGACGCCGACGGCGGTCAGCCACCAGGTTCGTCATCTTGAGGACATCCTGGGCGTGACGCTCTTCCATCGCTATCCCCGTCCGGTTCGCCTGTCGCCCGAAGGCGAGGCGTTCTATCCGGTGCTGAGGGAAGCTCTCGATCGTATTGCCGCGGCAGTTGAGGATATCTCGGCAGCGCGCCTGGGCCGGCCGCTGACAGTCTCCGTCACCATGGCCTTTGCAAGCCGGTGGTTGACGCCGCGCCTGCCGAGGCTTCGGGCCGAAACCGGCCTCTCCTTCGCGATCGAAGCGGAGGATCGGCCGGTGGATCTGCATGCCTCCGATGTCGATATCGCGATCCGCTATTCGGAAGCGCCGGGGCAGGGGGCGGAGTGGGTTCGCCTTTTCGATGACCGCATCGTRCCGGTCTGCGCCCCGCGGCTTGTGGAGGGTCTTTCATCTGAGCTGGATCCCCGCGAAGTGGCAGGGCTGCCGCTGATACACTATCGCTGGAGATCGAAATCGAAACTCGCGCCGTCGTGGGAGCGCTGGTTCGCGCGTGCGGTCCAGGGTGTGCCGGAAGCGCCTGTAGTCCAAACCTTCTCGGAAGAGGTGCATGCGATCGATGCAGCCGTCGCGGGGCAGGGCGTGGTATTGGCCTCTGAGGTGCTTGTTTCCGATTTGCTTGCACGGGGCGAGCTCATCCGGATATCGCAAGTTACCCTTCCAGGACTGGTGTTTTGGGGTGTGTTCCTGAACTCCAATCCAAGAGTCGGCGAGCTGCAATTGTTCATGGACTGGATGCGAGAGCGGAAATAGACGCATCCGTAGAAGCTGACGCCTGGGGCGTTACTCTTTTGGGAATATTTTATTCCCCTCATCAAGTCTCTTTATTTAAGTTTTGATTCATATATTACTGATCATCGAGAATCTTCGATGTTTTTCAGCATATCTTGAACAGCGCATATCTCACGTCCAATCGATATTCATTTTCGGGCCCGGCGGATGATCGACCATATACCGGAAGAGGAATTCGTAGAAACGATCTATGCCTGTCTGCTCGGCGAACTGCCATGGCCGAGTCTGATGACGCGCATCGATGCGCTTCTGCCAAATGCGATCAGCAATTTCGTAATGGTGGAAAGCCGCGGCTCGCGGGCCAATGTCGAGCTCAGCACCAATTGTCCGGCGGACGCGATAGAAGCCTACAACAGCTATTATCATCGCGTGCATCCGTGGATGTCCAAGGCTTTCATGCAGCCTATCGGCATAGGCATGACCTCGGATCAGTTGATGCCGAGAAGCCAGTCCATGCGGACGGAATATTATAACGACTTCATGCGGCCGCTGGGGGTGACATGCGGCGTTGGCGTCGTTCCGGTCCGCAATAGCGAAGGCGTTCTGCTTCTCAGCACGCTGAATGCGAGCGCCGAACCGGAAAAGATGCACGCGGTTGCCGATCTTCTCACCCGCCTCTCTCCCCACCTGCAGCGCGCCTTTCACTTTTACCGGCGCCGCGCCGCGGCCGAAGCCGCCGAAAAGGAGGCGATGCTGACCGCGATAGGCGTGGGCGTCGTGCTCGTCCGGCAGGGGCGCTTCGTCCGTTCCGCGAGCGACAAGGCTCGGACAATGATCGAGGAAGGGTGCGGCATCAGCATTTCGCCGACRGGCCGCGTCATGTTCTCCGATGACGAGACGAGCGGGCGGCTTGAGCTGCTGCTGAAGCGCGATTTCGCTGGAAACTCCGTTTTCTCCACCACGGCCGAGCGGGATGGCAGGCGGTTCCGCTATACTCTGCTTCGCTTGGGTTCCGATTACATCAGCGAGTTTCTCGAGGGACCGACTGTCGCGGTGCTGATCGAGGATAACATACAGGGCCGGGTCCGGCAGCAGGAGGCGCTTCTATCCGCCTACGGCCTCACACCGACGGAAGCAAGGGTTGCCGCGCGGCTGGTGAAGGGGGAGACGGTGGACGAAGTTGCCTTCGCCCACGGTGTTTCGCGGGAAACGGTCCGCACCCAGATCAAGAGCATCTATGCCAAGCTCGGCGTGAGCCGCCAGGTGGACCTGCTGCGCCTTTTGCTTTGAGGCTTATCCGCGCAAGCTCGTGGAGCGCCTAGGCTTCCACGCCATGGGCTGCGAGATCCTTCTTTAGATTTTCCGCATCCGTGAAGTGGATGGCCTGCCAGCCGGCAGCCCGTGYCCCTTCGACATTCGGATAGGAGTCGTCGATGAAGATCGCCGCTTCCGGGGTCAGGCCGAAATCGCGCGCGTGCTTTTCGTAGATCGCCACGTCCGGCTTGATGAGCCCGATCTCGCCGGAGACCGTCACGCCGCGCGGCTTGTTGAGGAAGGGGAAGAGCTCGCGTGCATGGGTGAAGGTGTCGGCCGCGAAATTGGTCAGCATCGTCACGTCGCGGCCTTTCTCGATCAGGCCCTCCATGATGGCGACGGAACCTTCATAGGCGTGGGGCACCATCTCGTGCCAGTATTTGCGGAAGGCGCGTATCTGCTCCTCGCGCTCGGGGTGCTTCTCGATCAGCAGGTTTTCGGCATCCTCCCACTTGCGGCCGCGGTCCTGCTCCAGGTTCCATTCATGGGTGCAGACATTGAGGAAGAACCAGCGGCGTTCYTCTTCGTCCGGAATGATGCGGCTATAGGGAATGTTGGGATCGTAGTGAATCAGAACCTTGCCGATGTCGAAAACGATGTGGTCGATTTTTGCCGCCATGAATGCCTTGGCTCCCTTGGATTAACTGAACCCGTGAATCAATCGGGTTGGAACGCCCGCGGAATAGCCTGGGCGATTGCTTTTTTCATGACGGTCGGCAGCGCCTGGGCATCAAGATTTGTGACCGGCTCCCACCATCCGTCATCGCGCGTCACCTTCTCCGCCAACGTCCGGAAAACGGATAGCCTCAGTTCGAAATGGGTGAAGACGTGGGTAACTGCGCCGCAGGCCTCCCAATCCGCGGGAAAAGGCGCATGATCTGCGGTAGAGCCGCCGTCGATGCGCGAGGTCCAGCCGGTGGTGGGCACTTCCGTCATGCCGCCCAGAAGCCCGCTTTCGACACGCCGCCGCAGCAGTACCTCGCCCTCCGGCGTCACCGCCACGAAGGCGGCGCCAGCCCGCACGGGCTTTTCCTTCTTGGCCGCCTTCACTGGAAACCTCTCCGGATCGTGCTCGGCAAAGGCGAGACAGTCTTCGCTGAGCGGACAGAGAATGCAGCTCGGCCTCTTCGGCGTGCAGATCGTGGCGCCGAGATCCATCATCGCCTGCGCGAAATCGCCGGGCCGATCCACGGGTGTCAATGCAGCCACCCTGGCCTTCATCATCGGCTTCGAGCCGGGCAGCGGCTCGT
Source organism: Rhizobium sp. LCM 4573 (assembly GCF_001854865.1). Classification (GTDB taxonomy): domain Bacteria; phylum Pseudomonadota; class Alphaproteobacteria; order Rhizobiales; family Rhizobiaceae; genus Neorhizobium. The sequence goes on from NZ_MDDW01000029.1 coordinate 255,421, forward strand.
CGATCGCGTAAAGGCGGGAAATCACCCGCTCGACATTGCCGTCCATGACGGCTGCCGGCCGATTGAAGGCGATCGCCGCGACGGCCGCCGCGGTATAGTCGCCGATGCCGGGAAACTGCCGCAAGCCTTCCTCGGTATCGGGAAACACCCCGCCGTGCTCGCCGGCTACCGCCTCTGCGCATTTCTTGAGGTTGCGGGCACGCGCGTAGTAGCCGAGGCCCGCCCAGGCCGCCATCACGTCCTCGACCGCCGCATCGGCAAGGTCGGTCACCTTCGGCCAGAGCGCCAGGAATTTCGCGAAATAGGGTTTGACCGCCTGCACCGTCGTCTGCTGCAGCATCACTTCCGAAAGCCAGACGTGATAGGGATCGGCGAGTTTCCCCGCCTTCGCCGCCGCCGGGCTCACTCGCCAGGGCAGCTCCCGGTGGTGCCGGTCGTACCAGGCGAGGAGTTTAGTTGCCGTATTGTGCATACTGACGGGAGGTTGCATTATTGGCCGAAGGGTCATTTTGACCTATATGAGCGCGAACTTTCACGATGTCGAGTGAGCAGATGAGGACAGGGAAGGCACTTCGCTGGGTTTTCCGCGCCGCGCTTGCTCTAATGACCGTGACTGTATTCGCAATTGTGGTGGTGGTGCTGAATTTGTCCAGCGGTTGGTGTCCCCACGGAGATTTTGATCAATACCAGGCAGATCATCCTGCCTGTCCCACCTCCGTTTCGAGTACGAAGCCTTGAAGAAACCATTCACGCCGAAGCGCGAACTGCAAATCTCCGAAGTGGCGAACGGGATCATCGATCCCGTTCTGGCCCGCCGTGCCGGCATTTCCACCGCGCTCCTCGGCTCGTGGGATGAGATCGCCGGCGAGGAATTCGCCGATTGCACGCGGCCCGAAAAGATCGCCTGGCCGCGTCGCGATGCGGCCGGCGAGGCCGAAGGTTACCAATCCGGCGTGCTGACGATCGCCTGCGAAGGCGCCCGCGCTCTCTTCCTCACCCATGCGCAGGGCGAGCTGATCTCCCGCATCAACAGCTTCTTCGGCTTTCCGGCGGTGCGCCAGATCCGCATCGTCCAGAAGCCGATATCGGCCACCTTCCGTCACCCGCGCAAGCCGCCACCCTTGAAGGGAGAGGCCGCGCGCAAGCTTCAGGAGATGACGGCGGGCATCGAGAGCGAGGTCTTGAAAAGGGCCGTCGAGCGGCTCGGCACGGCGGTTCTCCAGAAGAAGCGGTAAGGCATGTCGCGCAAAACTGTGCAGCGGTTTTACGATAACGGCATGCGTAAACTGAAGGCGTGAGCGAATCCGCAAGATCGTACCGCCTGTTCCCGTACAGCTTCCGTTCAGTTCAGGTCTGTCACACATCTTTGAAGAGATTTCCGTATCGACGGCTTGTTAGTGCCTTGGGGCCGGGCTACGGAAATGACGAAGAATTCAGCTTTCTTGAACAAGGGTGTTCCATGCAGCTTACCGAAACCACCATCACCCGGCGTGCTCTCCTCGGCAGCGCCGCCGTCGCGGCTCTCTGCCTGGCTCCCCCGCTCGGCGTTTCGCAGGCGTTTGCCCAGACGCTTCCCGAATCCGCAGGTGACGTGGACATGGCCGAAGTGCTGAAGCCCGGTCCGCTGCCGGAAATGGCGCTCGGCCCGGAAAATGCGAAGGTTCAGATCGTCGAATACATGTCGATGACCTGCCCGCATTGCGCCAACTTCCATAACAACACCTTCCCCGCGATCAAGACGAAGTATGTGGATAGCGGCAGGGTCCGCTTCATCGTGCGCGAATTCCCCTTCGATCCGCGTGCCGCGGCCGCCTTCATGTTGGCCCGCTGCAATCCTTCCAAGCCGGAGGAGCGCACCACGCCGGAACAGTATGAAGCGATGGTTTCCATGCTCTTCAAGCAGCAGCAGAGCTGGGCCGCAGCCGAAGATGGCCGCGCCGCGCTGCTGCAGATGTCGAAACTTGCAGGTTTCTCACAGGAGAGTTTCCAGGCCTGCTTGACGAACCAGAAACTTCTCGATGATGTGAATGCAACCATGCAGCGGGGTGCGAACGACTTCGGCGTCAATTCCACGCCGACCTTCCTGATCAATGGGAAGAAATACACTGGAGACATGTCGGTTGATTCCATGTCGGCGCTCATCGACAGCCTGCTTTGATCCTTTCCCCCAGCGGGGGAAGGCAAGGGGCGCGGCATGAAATTCACCAAGCTGCGCCTCGTCGGGTTCAAGTCCTTCGTGGAGCCGACGGAATTCGTCATCGAGCGTGGGCTGACCGGCGTGGTCGGCCCGAACGGCTGCGGCAAGTCCAATCTTGTCGAAGCGCTGCGCTGGGTGATGGGCGAGAACTCCTACAAGAACATGCGCGCGTCCGGCATGGACGACGTGATCTTTTCCGGTTCCGGCAACCGTCCGGCACGCAACACCGCCGAAGTCGGCCTTCATCTCGACAATTCGGATCGCACCGCGCCCGCCGCCTTCAACGATAGCGACGAGATCCAGGTCTCCCGCCGTATCGAGCGGGAAGCCGGCTCCGTCTATCGCATCAACGGCAAGGAAGCGCGCGCCAAGGACGTCCAGCTTCTTTTCGCGGATGCCTCGACCGGCGCCCGCTCGCCTTCCATGGTGGGGCAGGGGCGTATCGGCGAACTCATCCAGGCAAAGCCGCAGGCTCGTCGCCAGCTTCTGGAAGAGGCGGCGGGCATTTCCGGCCTGCATTCGCGCCGCCACGAGGCTGAGCTTCGCCTGCGCGCCGCCGAAGGCAATCTGGAGCGCCTGGAAGATGTCGTCACCCAGCTAGAAAGCCAGATCGAAAGCCTGAAGCGCCAGGCGCGTCAGGCAAACCGCTTCAAGGCGCTGTCCGCCGATATCCGCTCCCGCGAGGCCATGCTGCTGCATATCCGCTGGGTGCAGGCCAAGGAGGCCGAGGGAGAGGCCGAAAGCGCGCTCAACCAGGCGACTATCGTCGTCGCCGAAAAGGCGCAGGCGCAGATGGAGGCCGCCAAGGGCCAGGGCATCGCCAGCCTCAAGCTGCCGGAACTGCGCGAGGAGGAGGCGAAGGCGGGAGCAGCCCTCCAGCGTCTGCAGATCGCCCGGGGCCAGCTCGAGGAGGAGGTCAACCGGCTCCTGAAACGCCGCGACGAACTCACCCGCCGGCTTGCGCAGCTCGCCGAGGATATTCGGCGCGAGGAGCGCTTGGTGGCGGATAACGCCGCCTTTCTCGCCAAGCTCGACCAGGAGGAAGGCGAACTCAATGAGCTCCTGGCCGATTCCGGCGTGGAAGCAGAGGACGTGCGGGTGGCCTTCGAGACAGCCGCCGAAACCCTTGCGGCAAGCGAAAAGCTGTTTGCCGCCATCACCGCCGAGCGCGCCGAGGCCGCGGCCGCGCGCAACCAGCTTGAACGGTCGATCCGCGATCTTTCCGAGCGCCGCCAGCGGCTCGACAGGCAACTGAGCGAGGCGGAAGCGGAGCTTGCGTCGATCACCGAGCGGCTCTCCGGCCTCGATGATCCTTCCGAAAAGCGTGAGGCGGTGGAAGCGGCCGAGTTCGCGGTCGAAGAGGCCGCCGCGATCGCCGAGGAGGTGGAGGCGGCGCTTGCCGAGGCGCGTTCGAACGAAACGCTTGCCCGCGCGCCGGTGGAAGCTGCCCGTGCAAGCCTCAACGGGCTCGAAACGGAAGCCCGCACGATCCGCAGGATGCTTGCCGCCGGCGATGCGTCGGGTGATTTCGCGCCGGTCGCGGAAATGATCCGCGTCGATCGCGGTTATGAAACCGCACTCGGCGCGGCCCTGGGTGATGATCTCGAAAGCTCGGTCGATGTGTCCGCCCCGGCCCATTGGTCGCTCAACGGCGATGGCGCCGGCGATCCGGTCCTGCCGGAAGGCGCTGAACCGCTCATCGAGCGCGTTACGGCCCCTCCGGAGCTTGCCCGCCGTCTGCGCCAGATCGGCGTGGTTGGGCCGGCGGACGCCTCGAGGCTGATTGCGCTTTTGAAGCCCGGCCAGCGTCTGGTGACGAAAGAGGGGGCGGTTTACCGCTGGGACGGTCACGTGACGGGCTCGGAAGCACCTGGCGCGGCAGCCCTTCGGCTCGCCCAGAAGAACCGGCTTTCCGAGCTGGAAGCGGAAATCGACGAGGCGCGCATCCTGCTTTCGGAGACGGAAGACGCGCTTGCCGCCGCCGTCGGCGAAATCGCCGCGCAGGAGCGGCATCTTGCCGAGGCTCGCGACCGCGGCAGGCTTGCCGCACGCCGGCTTGCCGAAGCCCGCGAAGGGCTTGCCGCCGCCGAACGCGCCGCCGGCGACCTGATGCGCCGCCGCGATGTGGTGGCGGAAGCGGTGAGCCAGGTGAAGGCGCAGCTTGAGGAGCTCGGCATTCAGGAGGAGAATGCCCGGATCGAACTGGAAGACGCGCCGGACATTTCGAATATGGATGAGCGGCTGCGCGGCCAGCAGATGGTCGTAGCGACCGATCGCGGTCTGCTGGCGGAAGCGCGTGCCCGTCACGAGGGGCTGAACCGCGAGATCGAGGCGCGCCGCCGCCGCCTGAGCGCGATCGCCCAGGAGCGCGCCTCCTGGCAGGCCCGGGCCGCGAGCGCCGAGGATCATGTGGCGACCCTGCGGGAACGCGAGGAGGAGGCGCGCGAGGAGATAATTGATCTCGAGGCGGCGCCGGAGGAGTTCGACGACAAGCGCCGCACCCTGATCGACGAGCTGCAGAAGGCGGAAGAGGCGCGCCGAGCGGCCGCAGACCGGTTGGCCGAGGCTGAAATCCGCCAGCGCGAGGCGGACCAGATAGCCGCAACGGCGCTCTCGGAGCTTGCCGAGGCCCGCGAAAAGCGCGGCCGGGCAGAGGAGCGCCTGGTTTCGGCAGCCGAAAAGCGCCATGAAAGCGAACAGCGCATCCGCGAGGCGCTCGGCGTCGCGCCGCATGAGATCTTGCGCCTCGCCGGTCTTCAGGCGGGGGGTACGCCTCCTGATCCGCGCGATATCGAGCGCGAAGTTGACCGGTTGAAGATGGAGCGCGAGCGGCTCGGGGCAGTCAACCTGCGCGCCGACGAGGAACAGCAGGAGCTTGCCGAAAAGCTCGCGACGCTGGTGCGTGAGCGCGACGATGTGATCGAGGCGATCCGCAAGCTGCGCGGCGCGATCCAGAGCCTCAACCGCGAGGGCCGTGAGCGGCTGATCGCCGCCTTCGACGTGGTCAACACGGAATTCCAGCGCCTCTTCACGCATCTTTTCGGCGGCGGCACGGCCGAGCTGCAGCTCATCGAATCGGATGATCCGCTGGAAGCCGGGCTTGAAATTCTGGCCCGCCCTCCGGGCAAGAAGCCGCAGACCATGACGCTGCTTTCGGGCGGCGAGCAGGCGTTGACGGCGATGGCGCTGATCTTCGCGGTCTTCCTCACCAATCCGGCGCCGATCTGCGTGCTGGACGAGGTGGATGCGCCGCTCGACGACCACAATGTCGAGCGCTACTGCAACCTGATGGACGAGATGGCCGCTTCCACCGAGACGCGGTTCGTCATCATCACCCACAATCCCATCACCATGGCGCGCATGAACCGGCTGTTCGGCGTCACCATGGCCGAGCAGGGGGTTTCGCAGCTCGTTTCCGTGGACCTGCAGACCGCCGAGCTGATGCGCGAAGCAAGCTGACGGCCGGATTTCTACCCCCGATATTTCATCCCCGAGAATTCGATTCAAATGCGTGAAATCACCCATATGGGTGATGTTCGAAATGGGCTATATATGCCTTTATCCCGTCACACTTCTTAACCCGCGTTAGGGGTTTCGACGGTCCAACAGTTTCATGCACCCCCCGTTCGGGCCTCCTGTCCTGGACGGAAAGCTTTGCGGGGCCGCTTGTGATCCGGCCCCGCAAAGCTTTGCTTTCTCTTCCCCTCGTGCTCTTTCCTAATTCTTCCCGGCAAATCGATTGCTGCATTGCAACATAATCCTGCCGTGAAACGTTTCCAAACTGTCGCAAAAGCTGTAATCGTTAAGAAAAATACTGCGGCGGGTGGAGAGCAGGCATGGTGAAATGGGTCTATCGCTTCGGCGGCGACGAGGCGGAAGGGCGAGTAGCCGATGTGGCGCTGCTCGGCGGCAAGGGCGCCAATCTCGCGGAGATGGCAAGCCTCGGCCTGCCGGTCCCGCCCGGTTTCACCATCGTCACGGAAGCATGCGCTTGGTATTTCGGCAATGGCTGCACCCTGCCGGATGACCTGAAGGCCCAGGTTCTGGAGGGGATTTCCCGTATAGAAGGGTTGACCGGCCGCGCCTTCGGCGGCGGCGCGAGGCCGCTTCTCCTCTCGATACGTTCCGGTGCGCGGGCCTCCATGCCCGGCATGATGGATACGGTGCTGAACCTCGGCCTCAACGACCGCACGGTGCAGGCGCTGGGCCATGACGCGGGCGATGCACGCTTCGCCTGGGACAGCTATCGCCGCTTCATCCAGATGTATGCCGACGTGGTCATGGGGCTGGATCACGAGATCTTCGAGGAGATACTGGAAGACGAGAAGGCGCGCTTCGGCCATGAGTTCGACACCGAACTCTCGGCGGTGGAGTGGCAGCATGTCGTCGGCCTCTACAAGCGGGTGATCGAGGAGGAGTTGGGCGAGGATTTCCCGCAGGATCCGCATGTCCAGCTCTGGAAGGCCATTGCCGCCGTCTTTGCAAGCTGGATGAACCCTCGCGCCGCCACCTACCGCATGCTCCACCGGATTCCGGAGGATTGGGGCACGGCGGTCAACGTCCAGGCCATGGTGTTCGGCAATCTGGGTTCCTCTTCCGCCACCGGCGTCGCCTTCACCCGCAACCCTTCGACCGGCGAAAACGAGCTTTACGGCGAGTTCCTGGTGAATGCTCAAGGCGAGGATGTCGTGGCCGGCATCCGCACGCCCCAGGCGATCACGGAGGAGGGGCGGCTTGCCTCCGGCTCCGACAGGCCCTCGATGGAAAAGCTGATGCCCGAGGCCTTTGCGGAGTTCAGGGAAATCTGCGCCCGGCTGGAGCGGCATTACCGCGATATGCAGGATCTCGAATTCACCGTCGAGCGCGGCAAGCTCTGGATGCTGCAGACCCGCTCGGGCAAGCGCACGACGCGCGCGGCCATGAAGATCGCAGTCGACATGGTGGAGGAAGGGCTGATCGCCGAAGAGGAGGCGATCTGCCGCATAGAGCCGGCTTCGCTCGACCAGTTGCTGCATCCGACCATCGATCCGCGCGTGGAACGCCACCTCGTGGGTTCCGGCCTTCCCGCATCGCCCGGGGCTGCGACCGGCGAGATCGTCTTCACGGCGGAAGAGGCGGTCCAGGCCGAGGAGGAGGGGCGCAAGGTCATCCTTGTGCGCATCGAGACGAGCCCCGAGGATATCCACGGCATGCACGCGGCCGAAGGCATTCTCACTACGCGCGGCGGCATGACCAGCCATGCGGCGGTCGTGGCGCGCGGCATGGGCATACCATGCGTGGTCGGCGCCGGATCGATGCGCGTCGATATGCGCAACGAGGTGCTGATGGGGCTCGGCGGACTGACGCTGAGGCGTGGCGACACGGTGACCATCGATGGCTCCTCCGGCCAGGTCTTGAAGGGTGCCGTGCCGATGATCCAGCCGGAGCTTTCGGGCGATTTTGGCCGGCTGATGACATGGGCCGACAAGACCCGCCGCATGACCGTGCGCACCAATGCCGATACGCCGCAGGACGCCCGCGCCGCCCGCTCCTTCGGGGCCGAAGGCATTGGGCTCTGCCGTACCGAACACATGTTCTTCGAGGGCGGCCGCATCCACGTGATGCGCCGCATGATTCTCGCCGAGACGGAGGAGGGGCGCCGCTCTGCACTCGCCGAACTGCTACCCATGCAGCGAGCCGATTTCACCGAGCTCTTCACGATCATGCACGGCCTGCCGGTGACGATCCGCCTTCTCGACCCGCCGCTCCACGAATTCCTGCCAAAGACGGACGAGGAGATCGCGGATGTCGCGGCGGCCATGGGCATGGAACCCGCCTTCCTGCGCCGCCGCGTCGATGCGCTGCACGAGTTCAACCCTATGCTCGGCCTGCGCGGCTGCCGCCTTGCCATTTCCTATCCCGAGATTGCCGAGATGCAGGCGCGCGCCATCTTCGAGGCCGCGGTTGCCGCAGCCGAAAAGACGGGCGAGCCGGTCGAGCTGGAGATCATGGTGCCGCTGGTCGGCCTGCGCTCCGAGCTAGACTACGTCAAGGGCGTCATCGATCGCGTGGCTGCCGCCGTGGGCGAGGAAAGCGGCAGGAAGATCGGCTATCTGGCGGGCACCATGATCGAGCTGCCGCGCGCGGCACTCCGCGCCCATGTGATCGCCGAAACCGCCGAGTTCTTCTCCTTCGGCACCAACGACCTGACCCAGACGACCTTCGGCATCTCCCGCGATGACGCGGCGGGCTTCATTCCGATTTACCAGAAGAAGGGCATCCTCGAGCACGACCCCTTCATCTCGCTGGATTTCGACGGCGTCGGCGAGCTGATCCGGCTGGCAGCGGAGCGGGGACGCTCCACCCGGACCGATCTCAAGCTCGGCATCTGCGGCGAGCATGGCGGCGATCCGGCCTCCATACGCTTCTGCGAGGAGGCCGGGCTGGACTATGTCTCCTGCTCGCCCTTCCGCGTGCCGATCGCGCGGCTTGCCGCCGCTCAAGCCGCGATCGAGCAGAGGAAGGTCAAGGCACCGACGCCTTGATATTCGTTAATCCGCCGATCCACTCGCCCATGCCCTTGAACGTCTGCTCCCAGGTAGGCAGCGACTGGCCGAAGCGCCAGGCGCGTTCGGCTTCCGCGGTGAGGCGTTCGGGAACGGCAAGCAGGCTGTCGATAAGCTCGGCCATAGCTGGCGGATCGTCGGCCGGAGCGCCGATCACCCCGCCGCTTGCCCAGGTCGCCACCGCGCCGGAATCCGTCGTGACCACCGGAACGCCGCGGCGAAGCGCTTCGGCCACGGCCATGCCGTAACCCTCATAGCGCGATGCGGCGACGAAAAGGCTTGTGGCCTGCCAGAGGGAGGCGAGTTCAGCGTCGGAAACCTCTCCCAGCAGTTCGATGCGCTCGCCAAGGCCGAGTTCTGCGATTTTCAGGCGGAGTTGCGCGGCAAGCGCCGGATAGCGGTTCGGATCGCCCGCGATCCGCCACCGCCAATCCGTCGCGCGCAGCCGGCTTGCGGCTTCCAGGATGTAATCGTAGCGCTTGCGGGGGATCACCGCGCCGATGGACAGGATCTGCAGCGGCCGCGCATCACCGACCTTCGACCGAGGCGCCCACTCGTTACCGGGCACGGCGACCCTGATCCGGCTGGCGTCGATGGAATAGTGCTCCTCGAGATAGCGTCTCGATTCCTGCGAGGTGACGATGATGCCGGCACTCAAGGCAAGCGCCTCTCCCTCCATTTGGCGCAACCGTATTCCCTCGCTGTCATGCGGGTTGCCGTGCTCCACCACGAGCGAATGGTGAAAGATGGAGACCACCGGAAATGCCGCATGGCGCAGGAGCGGCAGGAGCTGGCAGACATGGATGTGGTCGGTAAGGAGCAGACCGTCCCCGACCGCCGAAAGGTTTGGCGCGAGAGCCGCGAGCGTTTCCCTGTCGATCGCCGGAAACGCCGTCTCGATGCCCATCGGCAGAATGCGGCTTCCCTGCCTGGCAAGGGCCTCTATCAGGCGGCTGTTGTAGACGAAGCCGCCGGTGCGCCGCGCATAGTCGCGGCTCGAAAAATAATGGATGTCTCTGGTCATCCCCGCCCCGGCATCGATGCGGCTTCACCGTCTGCGATCGTGAACGATCACCCGCCGCTCCACGAACATGGGGCCCCAGGCGGTACGCGCCTGCTGCTCGCGCCAGCTGCGGCTTTCGGCCCGGCGATCCAGGTCGAGGTCGAGCAGGCACCGCGCCATGCCTTCCGTGCCCGGCCGGAAGCCGTAGCTTCTGCAATGCTGCTCGTCCGCAGCGCGGCGTTCCTCGGGCGACATGGTTTCGCAGGCCGTGAGCATGAGGGGAAGGGCGGCGACAAGGAGCAGACGATAGGCACGCATGGCAAGACTCCATAAGCTCGGCAGGACGGAACGATCCCGATTCCATTCCCCGCCGACCTGTTCTACACATTGAATCTATACATTGAAGACCATCTCTTCGCGAGGATGTTCCTGCAAGATGACCGTCCGTTTCGTCAGGCCTGTTTCGCATTCGGCTTACGCCGCCCGGCGGATCGGCCTCGCCGCGCTCATTCTGTTCCTGCTGRCAGTGCTTGCCCATCGCTTCGGGCCGCTGACCGGACCGGACTTCGCCGCGCTTCTTTTCCTCTCGGCGGCGATCGCCGCGGCCGCAGTTCCGCTCGCGTTGGTTGGCCTCGCGCGCCTATGGCAGGTGGGTGCCAGCGGTGGCCTTGCCGCCGCCAAGGCCCTGCTTTACGCGGCATTGCCGCTCGGCACGGTGGCGACCGGGGCCTTCCTCTATTACACGCAGCCGGCGCTTCACGATATCTCGACCGATCTTTCCGACCCGCCGGATTGGGTGAGCGAGCCGCAGGCGGATCAGCAATGGATGCCGCGCTCCGCGACCGTCACGCCGGCCGATCGCCGGGCGCAGTTCGCCGCCTATCCGGGGCTCACCGGCCGGCGTTACGAAGGCGCGCTCGACCGCGTCTATGAGGGCGTGAAGAATGCCGCGCTTTCCGCCCGCATCACGATCACCCGCAGCGAAGGCCTGGAACTGATGGAGCCGGATATCAGCGAACGTCCGGCGCCGGGAGACGATCAGGCGGTCGTGCCGGATGTAGCACCTATCCCGCTGCAACGCCCCGAACCTTTGCTCGCCGATCCGGAATTGGCAGCCGGCGACGTGCTTCTGCAGGGAGAGACGCGCACGCTCGTTCTCGGGCTTCGGTTCGATGTCGTGATCCGGCTGACGGAGGATRCCGAGACCACCTCGGTCGATATCCGCGTCGCCTCCCGCTACGGTCCGCACGATCTGGGGCTCGGCGCGGCGATCGCCGAGGATTTCCTCGACCGGCTGGATGTGGAGCTTTTGGGAATTTCGGGAGGCGGCTGAAATCAAGCTTGGCTGGATGTCGCCCCCTCAGCCGGTCCTTCGGACCACCTTCTCCCGAGGGGAGAAGGTAAGGTGCCGGCCCGTCGTTGCTCCTCCTCTCCCCAGCGGGATCCGAAGGACAGGTCGAGACCCATGGCTCGACCCCGGTAGGGTCGCCGAGCGAAGCGGAGGCGGGGTGAGAGGGCAAATTCCCTTATATAACTGGCTCCTCTCAAGGAGAGCGCCCATCCTCAGGTGATCCTATAGGTCCCGGTCAGGGAGGGCGGCCCTTCCGTCGCGACACGGCCCTTCTCGATCAGGTCTTCCAGATGCGCGAGCACGGAAAGCGCGGCCGCGCCGTGTAGGCGCGGATCGGTCCTGGAATAGATCGCCCTCACCATGTCGGGGATCAGCCGGTCGCCGGCCTTGATCCGCTCCAGCACGGCCCGCTCGCGCATGCGCCGATGCGCCCGAAGCCCGCGCAGAAACGAGCCGGGCTCCTTCACCGGCCCGCCATGGCCGGGCAGAAAGATGCGGTCCTCGCGGGTAAGCAGCTTTTCGATCGAGGCCATGAAATCCGCCATGGAACCGTCCGGCGGCGCGACGATCGTGGTCGCCCAGGCCATCACATGATCGGCGGAAAAGAGAACGCCCGTGCCTTCCAGCCCAAAGGCCGTGTGATTGGCTGTGTGGCCCGGCGTGTGCACGGCCGAAAGCGCCCAGCCGTCTCCCTCGATCACCTGGCCGTCGGCGATGGCGATATCCGGCATGAAATCGATGTCGGCGCTTTCGGCAAAGGGGTTCGTCTCGCCGGCATGCAGCGRCCGGGCGGCGCGGTGCGGCCCTTCCGCAACGGTGAGCGCCCCGGTCGCTTCCTTCAGCCGGCGGGCGAGCGGCGAATGGTCGCGATGCGTGTGGCTGACGAAGATATGCGTTACCTCGCGGCCTTTGAGCGTCGCCATGAGGGCTTCGAAATGCGCCTCGTTCTCCGGCCCCGGATCGATGACGGCGACCGACGAGCGCCCGACGATATAGGTATTGGTGCCGTGGAAGGTGAAAGGCGAGGGATTGTTGACGGTGAGACGTTCCACGCCGTCGGCGACCGGCACCGCCGTGCCGTAGGCCGGCGCGAATTCGAGATCGAATGAGGGTTCCGCCACGTCGTCTTCGTCCGCCATCGGGAAAATCCGCTTCCGTTTGAAGCGTGCTCTAGCATGAGGCGGCGGCGGAAATCTTCAAAAAAACCGTCACGGCATGATTGCCGCTCGCGCGAAGCTTTGCTAGAGCAGGCCGCACTTGCCGGGCGGTCCGTTTTTCCGATCGCCGCCCGCGCCATGTTGGGGCGTCGCCAAGCGGTAAGGCACCGGTTTTTGGTACCGGCATTCCCAGGTTCGAATCCTGGCGCCCCAGCCACAGATTTCTAGCTTAGTAGCAATTTCCGGTGCGCTTGCGCGCAATGTAAAAACCCGCCGATCTTCACCGGCGGGCTTTCATGCTCATCAATCAGCTTTCGCCCTCATTCCCCCGCGAGCAGCTCCGTGCAATAGCTCGGGCCGTTGGTGCCGGGGCGGTCGGCGACGATCTTGATGTCGCGGATCGTGTAGTCCTGCGAAACGGTGATCTGCGCCGAGCAGCTCACGCTGGCGCTGCGGCCATTGGCGAGCTTGATGCGCTTGTAGCCGCCGCGCCAGCTGTAGATGGTGTTGGAGCCGCTTTCGACATCGCTCAGGGGCGGCGCATATTTCGCGAAGAACTCTCCGGCCGAACGGCCCACCCAGCGCGACTCGATAGGGTTGCTGGCGACCGCGATGGGCCCCGTGCCGGTGCTGGTGCAGGCGGAAAGTGCGATTGCGAAGAATGCGGTCGATGCGATGATGCGGCGGTTCATGTCCCTAAAGCCCTTGTTGTCGCAAGCGCCGGAAGGCGCTCCATGTGCGATGCACCTAACAGATTTTTTGCCGGCTTCGGAGCGCATGCGCGGGCATCCTGCTGAAAATTTGCAAGCGCCGCTTTTTTGCCACGCCTCTCGCCACCGCTTGTTTTCCAGAGGCTTTCGCGGCCGTCACAATCTCGTTGCAGAAAATTCGGAAACCCGCTTGTGGAACGCGAAAGGCTGGTCTATAGAGGCGCCGCTGGTCACGGAGTGTAGCGCAGTCTGGTAGCGCACCACGTTCGGGACGTGGGGGTCGCAAGTTCGAATCTTGCCACTCCGACCAGCTAAAGCCTCATCTCAAGGCATTCCTCCCAAATCATTCTCTGTCATGCGCAAGGCCTGTCGCTCGGCCTGCTTTCATCGCTGGCACGCACTGGGATTTATCTTCAATTTTCTGAACGAAACCTTCACCCGGCGTTCATCGTTACCGGCCTAGCATGCGCCTGTTCGCGATCGAATCGCGCCCAAAGGAGTTCGTCATGAAGAAGATTTTGATCAGCGCGCTCGCCCTTGTCGTGGTGTCGGCCGTGCCGACCTTCGCCCAGACATATCGCAGCGAGGCGCGCGAACGCCGCCAGGAATATCGTGTCTATCGGGGGATGGCTCGCGGCGAACTGACGCCCCAGGAGCTTCGCGGCCTCCGCCGCCAGCAGGATGAGATCGATCGCTATCAGCGTCATGCGGCCCGCGACGGTTATATTTCCCCGCGGGAACGCCAGAAGATCGAGCGTATGCAGGACCGTGCATCCCGCTACATCTATAACAAAACCCATAACGACCGCTATCTTGATTGATCGCGGTCCCTGGCCGGGCGCGGGCGTGTCCGGTCAGGCTCGGCCAACCTGCCGCGCCAAATCCGCAAGTATCGGCTTCTGGCCCTTCAATATCTTGGCGTCAGCCTCCGAAAGAGAAAACCAGCCGGCCCGGTCCACCTCCGGAAATTCCCTGAACTGCCCCGACCGGGGCGGCCATTCCATCGTGAACATGTTGCTGGCGATCGTTTCCGCATCGATGTCGATATCGGCCTCGACGGCCCAGGCAAGCACGCGCTTGCCGCCTGGCTGGCGGTATTCGCCGAGCCATCGGAAATCGCCCTCCWCGCTCGCACCGACCTCTTCCATCACCTCGCGCCTTGCGGCGGCGAGCTCGTCTTCTCCCTCGTCGACGAGCCCTTTCGGGATCGACCACGCACCCTCGTCCTTGCGCGCCCAGAACGGGCCGCCCGGATGGACGAGGAATACCTGACGCTCCTCGCCTTTCAGCCGGTGGATCAGCAATCCTGAGCTACGCTGCGGCATGTGAAGACTTCCGTGGGCGGTGAGGCCAGGCAAGCTTAGCCCGCGCGACCGCTGGCCGTCCACCGCGGTTCAGCGTTCGAGCGCGACCGTCTTGATGACAGCGAAGACCGCCATGCCGGGGTGCAGTCCCAGCCGTTCTCCCGAAAACGCCGTGATGCGGGAGAGAACGATATCGCCGCCGCAATCGATGTTGATGCGGATCGTGCCTTCGCCGTCCGGTTCGATCGAAGCGATCCGGCCTTCCAGGGTGTTGAGGGCGCTCAAACCTTCAGGACGGGCGGTGGCGATCATGACATCCCGCTCGGGGATGTGGAGCCGCACGCGATGGCCCGGCGCGACATGCGCGTCCGGAACCTTGATCGTCGCTTGCGAGAGCCGGATCGTCGCCAGTCGATAGTGCTCGTCCACCCGTTCCACGGTTCCGGAAAGCACGCTTCCCGCCTCGCGCCGGTCGCTTGCCGAAAGGGAAGGGCCGCTCAGCACCTGTGAAGGCGTGCCGATCGCATCCACCCTGCCGTCTCGCATCATCACCACCCGGTCGGCGAGCCGCGCTACTTCCGGCACGGAATGGCTGACATAGACGATCGGGATGTTCATCTCGTCGCGCAGGCGTTCGAGATAGGGCAGGATTTCCGCCTTGCGCTCGTCGTCGAGCGCGGCAAGCGGCTCGTCCATCAAAAGTAGGCGAGGGGAGGAGAGGAGCGCCCGGCCGATCGCGACGCGCTGCTTCTCGCCGCCGGAAAGCCTGCCCGGCCGCCGGTCGAGCAGCGCGCCGATGCCGAGCAGGTCTACCACGTGGCCGAAGCTCTCCCCCGGCGTGTTCTTCGGTGCGAACCAGCGTCCGTAAAGAAGGTTCTGCCGTACGGTCAGATGCGGAAAGAGCCGCGCCTCCTGGAAGACATAGCCGAACCGCCGGCGGTGCTTCGGTACGAAGATGCGCTTTTCCGTATCGGCCAGCACATCGCCGTCGAGCACGATCCGCCCTTCGTCCGGTTTCGACAGCCCGGCGATGATTCGCACCAGCGAGGTCTTGCCCGAGCCAGAACGGCCGAACAGCGCCGTCACCCCGCGCTCCGAGGTGAAGCCAGCATCGAGGCTGAAATCGCCGAGCTTCTGTTTTGCCGTGACCGTCAGCGTCATTCGAGATGCACCCTGCGGCCGATGATATGGGCGAGGAATTCCGAGGCGAGAAGTGCCGCGAAGGAAATGACGATCGCCACGATCGTCAGCCGCATGGCGCCGGCATCGCCCCCCGGCACCTGGGTGAAGGTGTAGATCGCCGAGGAAAGCGTCTGTGTTTCGCCCGGAATGTTGGAGACGAAGGTGATCGTCGCGCCGAATTCGCCCATGGCCTTGGCGAAGGAGAGAACCATGCCGGCGATGATGCCGGGGAGCATGAGCGGCAGCGTGACGGTGAGGAAGACGAAGGCGGGATTGGCGCCGAGCGTCCCGGCGGCCTCTTCCAGCTTCCGGTCGACCGCTTCGATCGAAAGGCGAATGGAGCGCACCATCAGCGGAAAGGCCATGACGGCGCAGGCAAGTGCGGCGCCCGTCCAGCGGAAGGAGAAGCTGATGCCGAAATGCTCATAGAGGAAGGCGCCGATCGGTCCGCGCCGTCCGAAGAGGATGAGCAGCAGGAAACCGGTAACGACCGGCGGCAGGATGAGCGGCAGGTGCACCACGCCGTTGAGGATGGATTTGCCCCAGAATTTTCCGCGCGCCAGAAGATAGGCGATAAGGATGCCGAGGGGCAGGCTCGCGATCATCGCGACGCCGGAAACCTTCAGGCTCAGCCGGATTGCTGTCCATTCCTCGTCGCTCAGTGTCAGCCAGTCCAAATAAAGCTCCTGAATGTGGGTTTGCCCCTCACCCTAACCCTCTCCCCGTAAACGGGGAGAGGGGACGTGCCTCACATGCGCGACGAATTCGGGCAGGCCGGTGCGGCATATCCTTCTCCCCGCGTGCGGGGAGAAGGTGCCGGCAGGCGGATGAGGGGCAACGTTCGCCAATTTACTTCAACACTGTAAATCCTTCCTTCTCGAAGAAAGGAGCGGCCTTGTCCGATTTCAGATAGTCGAGATAGGCAGCCGCATCCGGGCTCTTCGATTCCGCCAGAACGGCCACCGGATAGATGATCGGCGGATGCGTGTCTTCGGGGAAGGTGCCGACGATGGCCACACCCGGATCGGCGGCCGCATCCGTCTGGTAGACGATGCCGTAGGGCGCTTCGCCGCGCGAGACGAGCGCAAGTGCGGCGCGCACGCTTTCGGCGCCGGCGACCTTGCTCTCCACGGCGGACCATGCGCCGAGCTTTTCGAGCGCGGCCTTGCCGTATTTGCCGGCGGGCACGGAATCCGGCGCGCCCATGGCGAGCTTTCCGTCGCCGAGAAGGGCGACAAGGTCGAAGCCCTGGCCGATCTCGACGGGCTTTGCGCCTTCCCGCGGCGCCACCAGCACGATGCGGTTGCCGAGCAATTTGGTTTGCGTATCGGTCTTCACGAGGTTCTTGTCGGCGAGATATTTCATCCAGTCGAGGTCGGCGGAAATGAAGATGTCGGCGGGCGCTCCCGATTCGATTTGCTTGGCGAGCGCCGAGCTTGACGCGTAGGAAACCGTCGTTTCCTTGGAAGTCTCGGCCGTCCAGGCGGCATTGGCCGCGTCGAGCGCGTTCTTCATGCTGGCGGCGGCAAAAACCGTCACCTTTTCCTGCGCCACGGCCTCTGTGCTCGAGGAGCCGAGCCCGATGAAAGCCATGACGGCAGCGGCAATCGCAAGTCCCATTCCCCGGCGGTTCAAATGCATATTCCCTCTCCCTGTTTGGACGAAATATTCATCTGGATATATCGAGGCGAAATGAAACGCCAGCGATATATTTTCAGGAATATAATGCCTGACGCGATCGTGAGAGCGTCGAGGGAAAGAGCTTCGCTTTGGTTGCCTTGCCCAAAAAAGAACGGCTCCTTCGTGTGGAGGGCCGCCAACTTGTTAACAATGCCCTCGGCATACACGACGTCATCCTCGGCCTTGTGCCGAGGATCTGCTCGCTTCCGCCAACCGCAACGGTGCTCATGTAATTCAAGATGGTTGGCGTGGTCAGATGCTCGGGACAGGGCCCGACCATGACGAAAGAGAAGTTAGTGCCATTTGTCAGGAGACTGACGGCTCCTCCGCGTGGAGGAGCCGTGTTCGGCATGGTGGTGGATGGCGGTTCAGATATCGCTGGCCGCGTTGGAAAAGATTTCCGCAGCCTGCTTGGCCGTCATGCGCTTGATCTCGGTCTCGTCGCGGCGGGTGGCGAAGAGTTCGCTCGCCATGATYTGTTCGGCAAGATCGGCGGGAAGCGACATCAGCACCCGCTGTCCGTCGCGGTGGATGCCGCCCAGTTCGCCGCGCTTGGCGGTAATCATGCCGCCCGCCACCGTGTTGTTGGTGTCGGGATCGATCAGGATGAAGGCGCCGGTGGCGCGGTTCTGTTCATAGGTATCGAAGACCGCCTGTTCCTCGAAGGAAAGCCGCACCTTGCCGATCGCGTTCATCGAAAGCGTCGAAGCGTGCGGCTGCCATTTGCCGGTGGCGAGTTCGAGTTGCGAAACGGGCTCGACGGAGACGCGCTGGCGGCGCGATCCGCTCTTCAGCCAGTAGCGCTTGCCGGGCTCGATGCCGCCGGGCTGCAGCGAAACGAGCTGCGCTTCGAAATGAAGGCCCGTCATCGGCTGGCCGTCGAGCGAGACGATCACGTCGCCGCGCGAGACATCCACCTGCCGGTCGAGGACGAGCGTGATGGCGTCACCCGCAACGGCCGCATTGCGCACCAGATCGAAGGTCACGATCTGCTTGACGTTCGCGACCATGCCCGATGGCAGGATCATGACGCTGTCGCCGGGCTTCACCGAACCACCGGCCACCGTCCCCTGATAGCCGCGGAAGCTCTCGCCGGGGCGGGAGACGCGCTGCACCGGCAGGCGGAAGCCGCCGGCCTGGGCGGAACGCACGGTCGCAAGCTCAAGCGTCTCGATCAGAGTCGGCCCGTCATACCAGGGCATGGCCGATCCGCCGGAATAGACGACGTTTTCGCCCTTCAGCGCCGACATCGGAATTGCGGTGATCTGGCGAACCCCGAGAGATAGCGCGAATTCGCGGAATTCGTGGGAGATCTTTTCGAAGACCGCCTTGTCGTAGTTCACGAGGTCGATCTTGTTGACTGCCAGCACGAACTGGCGGATGCCCATCAGAGCGGCGATCGTCGCATGCCGGCGGGTTTGTTCGAGCAGGCCGGCGCGGGCGTCCGCCAGCAGCACGGCGAGATCGGCGGTCGAGGCCCCGGTCGCCATGTTGCGGGTATATTGCTCGTGGCCCGGCGTGTCGGCGACGATGAAGGAGCGCCGGTCGGTCGAGAAGTAGCGATAGGCCACATCGATGGTGATGCCCTGTTCGCGCTCGGCCTGCAGACCGTCGAGCAGCAGCGCGAAATCCGGCAGGCCGAGATCGTTCTGCTGGCCCGAGTCGCGGGCAAGCGTCGCCGCCTGGTCTTCCTTCACTGCCTTGGTGTCCCACAGCAGTCGGCCGATGAGGGTGGATTTGCCGTCGTCCACGCTGCCGCAGGTGATGAGGCGCAGCGGCCGCGTGTCGCGCCCGGCCTTGACGGGCTCGGCGAAGGGCAGGATGGTCGCTCCGGGGGAGGCGGAGGTTGCGGTTGCCGTCATCTCAGAAATATCCTTCGCGTTTCTTCTTCTCCATCGAGCCGGACTGGTCGCGGTCGATCGCGCGGCCCTGGCGTTCGGAGACGGTGGCGATTTCCAGTTCGGCGATAATCTCTTCGAGATTGGAAGCGGTCGAGCGGATCGCGCCGGTCAGYGGGAAGCAGCCGAGCGTGCGGARGCGGATCATGCCGCGCTGGATGGTTTCGCCGGGCTGCAGTTCCAGGCGCGGGTCCTCGGCGAGGATCATCATCCCGTCGCGCTCCACATAGGGGCGCTCGGCGGCGAAATAGAGCGGCACGATGGGGATGTCCTCGGCCTGGATGTAGCGCCAGATATCCACTTCCGTCCAGTTGGAGAGCGGGAAGGCGCGCACGCTCTCGCCTTTGCGGATCATGCCGTTATAGACGTTCCAGAGTTCCGGGCGCTGGTTGCGCGGGTCCCATTTGTGATCCGGCGTGCGGAAGGAATAGATGCGTTCCTTGGCGCGGGAGGCTTCCTCGTCGCGCCGCGCGCCGCCGAAGGCCGCATCGTATTGCCCGGCGTCGAGCGCCTGGCGCAGCGCCTCGGTCTTCATGATGTCRGTATAGAAGGCCGATCCGTGGGTGAAGGGCGTGATACCCTCGGCCTTGCCGCGCGGATTGGTGTGCGCCACGAGGTCGAGATCGTACTTCTGCGCGATCTCGTCGCGGAATTCGATCATCTCGCGGAACTTCCACGTCGTATCCACGTGCAGAAGCGGGAAGGGCACGCGGCCGGGATAGAAGGCCTTGCGGGCAAGGTGCAGGAGCACCGATGAATCTTTCCCGATGGAATAGAGCATCACCGGCCGTTCGAATTCGGCCGCGACTTCCCGGAAGATGTGGATGGCTTCGTTTTCGAGGGCTTTCAGATGCGGATCGAGAGGCGGCTTGGAAACGGGTGGGTTCTTGATTTCCGTCTCCTGTACTGACGACAGGGGCATTTCGGTCTCCGGGCAGTCTATAACAAACACAAAGGGGTTATCGGGCGGTCGAGCCGGCTTGCGGAATGGCGCTTGCCTCGGCCTCATGCACATGCAGGCCGCACTCGCGCTTCTCGTCGTTCTCCCACCACCAGCGGCCGGCGCGCTCGGGCTCGCCGGGCTTGATGGCGCGGGTACACGGCTCGCAGCCGATCGAGGGATAGCCGCGCGCATGCAGTGGGTTGACGGGGATTGCTTCCGCCGCCACATGGGCGCGGATCGTCTCTATGTCCCAGTCCGCGAGCGGGTTGATCTTGATGAGTTTGCGCTCCGCGTCATACTCGGCAAAAGGCGTCGAGGCCCGGTTGCCGGACTGGCCGCGCCGAAGGCCGGTGATCCATACCTCCGCGCCCGAAAGCGCCTTGGCGAGCGGCTTCAGTTTGCGCACATGACAGCAGGCATGGCGCGCCTCGACGCTGTCGTAGAAGCCGTTCATCCCGTATTGCGCCACATAGGCGTCCACGTCGTCCTGCTCGGGGGTGAAGCGGCGGATCGTGATATCGTAGCGCTCCTCCGTCTCGCCGATCAAATCGACGGTCTCCTGGAACAGGCGTCCGGTTTCCAGCGTCGAGACTTCGATCGGCAGGCGGTGCGTCCCGATCGCGGCGGTAATCACCTGGTCCTCGATGCCGAGCGAGGTGGTGAAGACCGCGTTGCCGAGTTCGGCGGCAAGCGCCAGTCGGCCGGCAAGGTCGAGCTTTTCAAGTTTGGCGTCGAGCGACGTTGCCAGAACCGGTCCGTCCTGGCGTGCGGCATCGTGAAGCGTCATGAGTCTCGTTCCGTGAGCAATGTCTTGATTATCCGGTTCCGCGCCGCGAAAGACAGAAAAACCCGTTTCATGTCATGGAGATGAGGAGCAAATATCTCTCCAAAGCCGCGCCATGGCAGAAAAGCTGCCGCTTCGCGTGAAAATGCTCGATTTTCAGGCCTTCCAGACCCGCATCCATTTGTAATTTTCTGCAATTTGCGGTAAGTCCGGATCATGTCCGCTGGAGACGCCGATTTCGGCGGACCGGCACCCCCTGCAAGCCCTTCCAGCCTGCCCGAGGATGCTCGCACGAATTTCCGCAATCGCCATGATTTCGGAAAGATTTGTGCGTTAGGATGATGCCGTTCGCCCTGGCGCGCCTTTCCGGCGCCGCCGGACGCGACAGGAAAACGAGAAGTTGCGCGTCGCCGGGGGCGTCCATCCTGCGGCGGCGTGGTGGTCCAATGGTTGCGTGATGATATCCCAGAAAGCGAAATACGCGTTGAGGGCGCTCGCCGCTCTAGCGCAGGCAGATCCGGACGAGCCTATGCTGATCTCCCAGATCGCGGTTCAGCAGAGCATCCCGAAGAAGTTCCTCGAACAGATACTGCTCGATCTCAAGCGCTCGGGCATGGTTGCCAGCCGGCGCGGCAAGCAGGGCGGCTATCTTCTGCTGAAGCCCGCTGATCGCATCACCTTCGGCGAGGTTCTGCGCCTGGTAGACGGTCCGATCGCGCCGCTGCCCTGCCTCAGCCAGACCGCCTACCGCCGTTGCGAGGATTGCGACGGCGAGCATCTTTGCGAAATCCGCCATGTCTTCGCCCGCGTCGCGGATGCGACGCGCGAGGTATTGTTCAAGACCACGATCGCCGATGCCATCGAGGGAACGTCGGGCGAGACGCAGGCGCCGGCCCGTGAGCTCCTGACGGCGTGATCCGCTCACCTACCTGAAGCTCCCCTCTGGAGGAGATGGCCGGAAGGCCAAAGGGGGTAAGAGGCTGTGCATCGCGACCGGTGCTAAGCCAGTACAGCCGGCCGCTGCTTCAATCGCATCACCTTGAAAAAGCCGTTCGGAAACACCGGGCGGATTTCCAGCACCTCGAAATCGCCGCGCCGTTCCGCCCAGCCGGCAATCCGCGCGATGCGGAAGGATGAACTCCAGCCGATCCGCTGGACGAGCGGTGCGACCATCTCCTCGACTGCGCCCTGCATGCCGCGTCCGTCGCCGAGCTTGCTGGCGATGATGATCTCGCCGCCGGGCCTGAGTACGCGGGCGCATTCGTCGAGCGTCCGTTCGGGTTCGGGAATGAGCGTGATGACGAAGGGCAGGCAGACGGCATCGAAGGAATGGTCCGGGAAATCGAGCCGGTGCGCGTTCATCACGTGCAGCGCCCGGACATGGGCAAGCCCATGGCGGGAGACCTTTTCCCGCGCCTTGGCGATCATGTCTTCGGAAAGATCGATGCCGGTGACACGGCTTTGYTTGGAATAGTGCGGCAGCACGAGACCTGTGCCGACCCCAACCTCGAGGATATCCTGTCCCGCCGCCGATGCGAGCGTGGCGACCGTCCGGTGCGCGTCGCGGAGAAACCGCCGGTAGACGTGGTCATAGATCGGAGCCCATCGCTTGTAGACCTCCCGCTGGTGTTCGGCAGTATTGCGGATGCTGGCCAAGATCATCCTCCATCGTATCTGCGGCAACTTGTATATGGTATTATCGATCTCCTCCTGCAACCGTTCCATGACCACAGTTTTGGGTCGCCGATCATGGTAGGTAGGGGCGATTTTGCCTGTCGGATCGTCAATTGTGGCCGGATTGTGTTTTCGCCGGGACGGGTTATCCCGACGCTGTCATTCTGCTGGCGGGTCCGCCGCCGACCGTTTCATTGCGGCACGGACCCGCCGAAGAGAAACAGTTTTGCCTTCTTTCGCTTGCGAATTGACCAACTCGACTAACCCGATAGTCTTTAGGCAGTAACCAACGGAGGGAACCGCCATGTTCAAATTCATGAACGGATTGGGCGCGATCGCACTCGGCCTGTCGCTGACGGTCGGGATTTTCACACCGGCTTATGCCCAGTCACAGCTCCTCAACGTCTCCTATGATCCGACCCGGGAACTCTACAAGGAGTTCAACGCGGCCTTCGCCAAGCACTGGAAGACGGAGACTGGCGAGGACGTCACCGTCCAGCAGTCCCATGGCGGTTCCGGCAAGCAGGCTCGCTCCGTCATCGACGGCCTGGAAGCCGATGTCGTAACGCTGGCGCTCGAAAGCGATATCAACGCCATCGTGGAGAACGGCGGCAAGATCAATGCAGATTGGCGCTCCCGCCTGCCGAATAATTCCTCGCCCTATACGTCCACGATCGTCTTCCTGGTCCGCAAGGGCAACCCGAAGGGAATCCATAACTGGGGCGACCTGGTGAAGGACGACGTGCAGATCGTCACCCCGAACCCGAAGACCTCGGGCGGCGCCCGCTGGAACTATCTCGCCGCCTGGGCCTGGGCCAACGAGGAGTACAAGGGCGATCAGGAAAAGATCAAGGCCTATATCACCGAGCTCTACAAGCGCGCTCCTGTGCTCGACAGCGGTGCCCGCGGCTCGACGGTCACCTTCGCCCAGCGCCAGATCGGCGATGTGCTGCTTGCCTGGGAAAACGAAGCCTATCTCGCGGGCGAGGAATTCGGCAAAGATGCGTTCGATATCGTGGTGCCGCCGATCTCCATCCTCGCGGAGCCGCCCGTCGCTGTCGTGGATGCCAATGTGGACGCCAAGGGCACCCGAAAGGTCGCGGAGGCCTATCTCCAGTATCTCTATTCGGACGAGGGCCAGAACCTCGCGGCCAAGCACTTCTACCGCCCCTCCAAACCGGAAGTCGTCGATAGCGAGCTTCTGAAGGCGCTGCCGGACATCAAGCTCGTCACCATCGACGATCCGATCTTCGGCGGTTGGAAGAAGGCGCAGCCCGAGCATTTCGGTGACGGCGGCATTTTCGACCAGATCTACAAGCCCGCTAACTGATAGAGATGTCCATATGACCGATACCGCTGCCGCTCCGGTGCGGTGGCGATTGAAACAGCCGAGCATCATCCCGGGTTTCGGGGTGACGCTCGGCTTTTCGCTCGCCTACCTGTCGCTGATCATTCTCATCCCAATCGCCGGCCTGCTTTGGCGTACCGCAGGGCTCGGCTGGGAAGGCTTTCTCGCGATCCTCGCCGACCGCCGCACGCAGGATGCGCTTTATATATCCTTCGGCACCGCCTTCGTGGCCGCTCTGGTCAACGTTGTCTTCGGTGTCATCGTCGCCTGGATACTGACGCGTTACGATTTCCCCGGCCGGCGCCTGATCGACGCCATGGTCGACCTGCCTTTCGCGCTGCCGACGGCGGTGGCCGGCATAGCRCTCGCCGCCCTTTACGCGCCGAACGGCTGGATCGGCTCGCTCTTCATGCCCTTCGGTCTCCGGATCGCCTTCACGCCGCTCGGCATCGTCGTGGCGCTGATCTTCATCGGACTGCCCTTCGTCGTGCGCACCGTCCAGCCGGTGATGGAGGAGATAGACAAAGAAGTGGAGGAGGCGGCCGCCACGCTGGGCGCGAACCGTTTCCARATCATATTCAAGGTCATCCTGCCGGGGCTCACACCAGCGATCCTGACCGGTTTCGCGCTCGCCTTCGCCCGAGGGGTGGGGGAATACGGTTCGGTCATCTTCATCGCCGGCAATATCCCTTACATCTCGGAGATCGCACCGCTGTTGATCGTCATCCGGCTGGAAGAGTTCAACTATGCCGGTGCGACGGCGGTTGCCACGATCATGCTGCTGATCTCGTTCGCGATGCTCTTCTTCATCAATCTCGTTCAGGCCTGGAGCCGCAGGAGGTACGGTCATGGTTGAGGCTGTCCGCTCCGCCGAAGCCTATCTCGGCAAGCCACCCGCATTCCGCAGCCCCGCGGACGAGAGGCCGCTGGCCAAGGCGCTGCTGATCCTGGTCGGCCTGCTTTTCCTTGCCTTCTTCCTTCTCCTGCCGCTGGTTTCGGTTTTCGTGGAAGCCTTCCGCAAGGGCTGGGGAGAATATCTCGCGGCCCTGGTGGAGCCGGATGCGGTTTCGGCGATCCGCCTCACGCTTCTGGTTGCGGCAATCTCCGTGCCGCTCAACCTCGTGTTCGGCCTGACCGCGGCCTGGGCGATCGCCAAATTCGAGTTCAAGGGTAAATCCTTCCTGATCACGCTGATCGACCTGCCGTTCTCGGTCTCGCCGGTCATTTCCGGCCTGGTTTACGTGCTGCTGTTCAGCAGCCACAGCCTGCTCGGTCCCTGGCTGAAAAGCCACGGCATCGAGATCCTGTTCGCGGTACCGGGGATCGTGCTCGCCACCGTCTTCGTGACCTTTCCCTTCGTGGCACGAGAACTCATTCCGCTGATGCAGGAGCAGGGCACAGGCGACGAAGAGGCGGCTCTATCCCTTGGCGCTTCCGGTTGGCAGACCTTCTGGTACGTGACGCTCCCGAACATCAAGTGGGGTCTGCTTTACGGCGTGCTTCTCTGCAACGCCCGCGCCATGGGCGAGTTCGGCGCCGTCTCGGTCGTATCCGGCCATGTCCGCGGGCTCACCAACACCATGCCGCTGCATGTGGAGATACTCTATAATGAGTATAACTTCGTTGCGGCTTTCGCGGTGGCTTCGCTGCTTGCGCTCCTGGCGCTGGTCACCCTCGCTCTCAAAACTCTTCTCGAACTTCGGTTCGGTGCCGGCAATGCCGGCGGCAGGCATTGAAAGGTGTAAGTCTCGATGGAAGTTACCATCAGCAATATCCGCAAGGAATTCGAACGCTTTCCGGCGCTGAACGATGTGTCGCTGAAGATCGCCTCGGGCGAGCTGATCGCGTTGCTCGGCCCTTCTGGCTCGGGCAAGACAACGCTTCTACGCCTGATTGCGGGCCTGGATTTCCCGACCGCCGGCCAGATCTTCTTCGGTGAAGAGGATGCGTCGCATCGCACGGTGCAGGAGCGCAATGTCGGCTTCGTTTTCCAGCATTATGCACTCTTCCGCCATATGACGGTTGCGGAAAATATCGGCTTCGGCCTCAAGGTGCGGCCTTCGGGCAATCGTCCAGCCAGAACGGAAATCCGCCGCCGCGTCTCCGAACTGCTGGAGATGGTGCAGCTTTCCGGCCTGGAGAAGCGCTATCCRAACCAGCTTTCGGGCGGCCAGCGTCAGCGCGTGGCGCTTGCCCGCGCCATGGCGATCGAGCCGCGCATCCTGCTGCTCGACGAGCCGTTCGGGGCGCTCGACGCCAAGGTGCGCAAGGAGCTGCGCCGCTGGCTTCGCGAGTTCCACGACCGTACGGGTCACACGACGGTCTTCGTGACTCACGACCAGGAAGAGGCGCTGGAACTTGCCGACCGCGTGGTAGTGATGAGCCAAGGCAAGATCGAGCAGGTCGGTTCGGCGGACGACGTCTACGATCGGCCAGGTTCGCCTTTCGTCTTCTCCTTCATCGGAGAATCCTCGCAGCTTCCTGTCGAGGTCAAAGCGGGCACCGTGCTGTTCCAGGGCCAGCCGATCGGCATTCTGGAATCCACCGAAGGGGAGGGCGATCTCTTCTTCCGTCCGGAGGACGTGGTGCTGGTAGACGCGCCGGATGCGCTGTTCGGCAAAGTGACGGCCTGCCGCCGTCTTGCCGGCACGCGGATCGCCGAGATCGACATCGCCAATGACGGGCATGCGCCCTACCATGTCGAAGTCGAGGTGCCGCTGCATGCGCCGGTCGCGCTCGGCAGCGAGCTGCGCTTCCGCCCGACGCGCTGGAAGGTGTTCTTCAAATAGGTCTTCAAGATTAGGTGAGGCCTCTGGTTTTGGCAGCCTCGCTCCACATCTTGGCGTCATAGCGTCGTGACCGAGGGAGAGCCGCCATGACCCGTTTGTCGATCATTTTTGCAGGAGCGGCCGTTGCCGCCGCCATCGCCGGTTCCGCCGTCGCCCATCACGGCTGGGCATGGGCGGAAGGGGAACAGACCACGCTCGAGGGCACGATCCAGTCGATTTCCTTCGCGCCGCCTCATCCTTCCTTGAGAGTGGATTCGGAAGGCGAGGTCTGGCAGATCGATCTTGGCAATCCGCGCCAGACCGAGCGCTCCGGCTTTCAGGAAGGCTCGGCCAAGGCCGGCGACCGCATCACTGTTCTCGGCAACCGTTCGAAGGATGAGAACGAGAAGCTGATGAAGGCGGTGCGCATCACCGTCACCGGCAAGAACTTCGATATGTATCCCGAACGCATCCAGACGAACTGAGGCGGGGCTCCGCATGGAGTGGCTGGCCCCGCTTGCCGAAACCCCGCTCGCGCGGGCGCTCATCGCCTCATCGACCGCCTATCTCCTGGTCAATGCCGCGCATATCCTGTCGATCGGCGTGCTGTTCGGCTCGATCCTGGCGCTCGATCTGGCGCTGCTCGGCTTTTTGCCGGCCGCTGTCTTGCAGGCGGTGGCGCCCTATCTCTCGCGGGTGGCGGGGGTAGGGGTGTTGCTCGCTGCGGTCACCGGCCTTTGTCTCTTCTCCGTTCGCCCGACCGAATACGCCCAGAACCCGGCCTTTCTCGCAAAACTAGGCCTCATCGCTCTGGGACTTCTGAACGTGGCGGTCGTTCACTTCAGTTCCAGCTGGCGAGGCCTGCTCGCGGGAGAGGCACCGACAGCCGCGTTGCGCATGTCCGCGACATTCTCGATCCTCATCTGGATCGGGGCCGTGATAGCCGGGCGGTGGATCGGGTTCTTGTGAGGCTGGATGTGATGGAAAGTGTGTGATATATGTCGCCGATATCATATATCGGAGTTCATCATGCGAACACTGGTGGATCTCGGCGAAGCCGATCTTGAAGCGCTCGACCGCTTGGCGAAGGAAGAGAACGTTTCGCGCGCCTCCCTTATTCGCGCTGCGGTTCGCGAATATCTTCGACGCAATGCCAAGGAAAAGCAGGCGGAAGCCTTTGGTCTTTGGGGAACGAGTGGCATCGACGGCTTGAAGTTTCAGGAAGAGATCCGTGGCGAATGGTGAAGGCCCTATTCGACACGAACATCGTTATCGATTATCTGAATGCCATTCCTGAAGCGCGTGAAGAACTTGCGCGATACGAACACAGGTGCATCAGTATCATCACGTGGATGGAGGTGCTGATCGGCGCTAAGCCCGAAGTGGCATCGGCAACCCGTGACTTTCTCGACAGCTTTCACATCATAGCCATAGATGAAGCTGTTGCCGAACGCGCCRTACTCCTTCGTCAACGATATAAGGTGAAGCTGCCGGATGCGATCATCTGGGCAAGTGCGGACGTCCATTCCATGTTGCTCGTTACGAGGAATACGAAGGATTTTCCGGCCAATCTTCCAGGTATTCGAATTCCTTACATGCTACATCACTGATCACCGATCGCTCACCGCCGCGCGCGGATTGACCCAAGGTTCCTGATTGCTGCGCGGCAGCGGCTGCCTGCCAAGAATGTGATCCGAGGCTTTCTCGCCGGTCATGATCGAGGGACCGTTGAGGTTGCCGTAGGTCACGTGCGGGAAGATCGAACTGTCCGCGACACGCAGGCCCTCGACGCCGATCACCCGGCATTCCGGATCGACAACGGCGAGCGGGTCGTCGGCTCGACCCATGCGGCAGGTGCCGCAGGGGTGATAGGCGCTTTCCAGATGCTCCCGCAGAAAGGCATCGATCTCCTCGTCGGATTGCACCTTTTCACCCGGCTGGATTTCCGGTCCTCGATACTGGTCGAAGGCTTTCTGGCTGAAGATTTCGCGCGTCAGCCGCACGCAGTGGCGGAATTTCTCCCAATCCTCCGGATGGCTCATATAGTTGAACCGGAGCACCGGATCGGCCTTCGGATCGGGCGAGCGCAGCGTTACCGAGCCGCGCGATTTCGAGAGGTTGTAGCCGACATGCGCCTGGAAACCATGGCTTTTCGCCGCGGCCTTGCCGTCATAGGAGATCGCCACCGGCAGGAAATGATACTGGATGTCCGGCTGCTTCAGCCCGGCCTGGGAGCGCAGGAAGGCGCAGGCTTCGAACTGGTTGGAGGCGCCGAGCCCGCCCTTTGAAAGCAGCCATTGCGCTCCCGCCACGCCCTGCCAGAACCAGGGGAGCCAGGAATAGAGCGACACCGGCTTGGTGGAGACCTGCTGGAAATAGAATTCCATATGGTCCTGCAGATTGGCTCCGACGCCCGGCCGGTCTGCCTTCACCTCGATCCCCATCCGCTTCAGATGCTCGGCCGGGCCGATGCCGGAAAGCATCAGCAGCTTCGGGGAGTTGAATGCGGAGGCCGAAACGATCACCTCGCGATTGGCGCGGATGATCTCGGGCCGTCCGCGCCGCTCGATCTCCACGCCGACGGCCCGGCCGTTCTCGATGACGATCCGGTTGGCGAAGCCGTAGACGAGATCGACATTCGGCCGTTTCAGCGCCGGTTTCAGATAGGCATTGGCGGCGGACCAGCGCCGGCCGTGATGGATGGTCTGCTCCATCAGCCCGAAGCCTTCCTGTTTCGAGCCGTTGTAATCCTCGGTCATCTCGAAACCGGCTTGGCTGCCGGCCTGGATGAAGGCGTGGAAGAGCGGGTTCTTCACCGGCCCGCGTCTGACATGCAGCGGCCCGTCCGTGCCGCGCCAGCCTTCCTCGCCGCCGTGGCTATGCTCCATTCGCTTGAAATAGGGCAGCACGTCCGCATAGGCCCAGCCGGTCGCGCCGAGTTCTTCCCAGCGGTTATAGTCCTCCGCATGGCCGCGGACATAGACGAGGCCGTTGATGGAGGAGGAGCCGCCGATCACCTTGCCGCGCGGTGCGGTGATGCGGCGGTTGTTGAGGTTCGGCTCGGGCTCGGAAAGATAGCCCCAGTTGTAACGCTTCATGCTCATCGGCCAGGCGAGTGCGYCGGGCATCTGGATGAACGGCCCGAAATCCGAGCCGCCGGCCTCGATGACGATCACCGAATGCCTGCCGTCCTCTGACAGACGGTAGGTCATCGCCGAGCCGGCGGATCCTGAACCGATGATGACGAAATCTGCCTGCATGAATATCTCCGAGATAGATTTCCCCTCCCCAACCGCTCCCCACAAGGGGGAGGGGTTTAACCTGCCGCTCCACTTTAGCCAGCCATCATCCTGCTGGGGTAGTGAGTTCGGTGCGGGATGCGGCGCGCTCTTGCCCCTCCCCCTTGTGGGGAGCGGTTGGGGAGGGGACTAGTTCAATACGGCGCCTCGACCTTGCCCATGCCCACATAGACCGTCTTCAGCTCCGAATAGTGCTCCAGCGCCGCGAGCGAATTTTCCCGCCCGAAGCCCGATTGCTTCGAGCCCCCGAAGGGGATTTCCACCGGGCAGAGATTGTAGGTGTTGATCCACAGGGTGCCTGCTTCAAGCTGGTCCACGACACGATGACCGCGCGAAAGATCCGCTGTGAAGACGCCTGCCGAGAGGCCGAATTCGGTCGCATTGGCCCGCGCGATCACTTCCGCCTCGTCGTCGAAATCGAGCACGCACATCACCGGCCCGAAAATTTCCTCGCGGGCGATCACCATGTCGTCCGTCACGTCGGCGAAGACCGTCGGCTGCACGTAATAGCCTTCGCCCGAGCCGTTGTTTGAAGTCACGTGGTTGGGGATGCCGCCGCCGGTGATCAGCGTCGCGCCCTCCGCCTTGCCCTTGTCGATATAGGAAAGCACCTTCTGCCGTTGGTCGAAGGAGACCATGGGGCCGAGCTGTGTCGCCTCGTCCATCGGATCGCCGATAATGATCTTCTCCGTCCGCTCCTTGAGACGGGAGAGGAATTGATCCTTGATCTTCCGCTGCACGAAGACACGCGTGCCGTTGGAGCAGACCTGGCCGGTCGAATAGAAATTGCCGAGCATCGCGCCGCCGATCGCACTCTCGAGATCGGCGTCCTCGAAGACGATCAGCGGCGATTTTCCGCCGAGCTCCATCGTCACATGCTTGAGGCTGCCGGCGGCTGCCGCCGCCACCTTGCGGCCGGTCGGCACCGAGCCGGTGAGCGAAACCTTCGCCACGTCCGGATGATTGACGAGCAGCGGTCCGGTATTCCGGTCCCCCTGGATGACGTTGTAAAGCCCCTTGGGCAAGCCGGCTTCGTGCAGGATTTCCGCAATCTTCAGCGCCCCGAGCGGCGTATTCTCGGAGGGCTTGAAAACCATGGCATTGCCGGCTGCGAGCGCCGGCGCGCCTTTCCAGCAGGCGATCTGCTGCGGATAGTTCCAGGCGCCGATGCCGACGCAGACCCCGAGCGGCACGCGCTTGGTATAGGCGAAGTCAGAGCCGAGCGGGATATAGCTGCCGTTCATGCCGGCGGCGATCACACCCCCGAAGAATTCGAAACTGTCAGCGCCCGAGGTGGGGTCGGCGACGATCGTTTCCTGGATCGGCTTGCCGGTGTCGAGCGTCTCAAGCTCGGAAAGCTCGCGGTTCCTCTCGCGCATGATCTCTGCGGCGCGTTTCAGGATACGGCCGCGCGCCGTCGGGCTCATTGCGGCCCATGCCGGCTGGGCACGTTTCGCCGCCGCAATTGCCTTTTCGATGATCGCGGGGGTTGCCGCATGCAGCCGGGCGATCACCTCGCCCGTCGCCGGATAGAGGCTTTCGATGACGGCGCCGTCTTCGTCCTCGACATATTCGCCGTCGATGAAGTGGCTGGCGATCGGCTGGGCTTTCATCTCATTCGCCTCTTGGATAGCGCTTCGATTCCTCGAGATTGTCGAGGTTCATATGGTTGCGCATATAGCGCTCGGAAGCCTTTTGCAGAGGCTGGTGATCCCACGGGTAATAGGCGCCGTTCCTGAGCGCTTCGTAGACCACCCAGCGGCGCGCCTGGCTTTCACGCACTGCCGCGTCGAAGGCGGCCATGTCCCAATGAGCGGCGCGCATCTGACGGAAGGCTTCAAGGGTTGCCGCATGCGCCGGATCGCCGGCAAGGTTCGTGAGTTCCTTGGGGTCGGCCTCCAGATCGTAAAGCTGTTCGGGGTCGAGTTCGCAATGGATGTATTTCCATTTGCCCTCGCGGATGCAAACGAGCGGCGCGTAGGAGGCTTCGGCGGCATATTCCATCAGCACCGGGCTTGTGCGCGCCTGGCCATTCATCATGGGCTTCAGGCTTTCGCCGTCCGTCCAGGGCTCGATCTCCTCCATGGAAATGCCGGCGAGGTCGCAAAGGGTTGGAGTCAGGTCGAGATTGGAGACCGGCGCCGGATGCAGGGCCGGCGCAATGCCGGGGCCGGCGATCATCAGCGGCACGCGGGCCGAGCCCTCGAAGAAGTTCATCTTGAACCACAGGCCCCGCTCGCCCAGCATGTCGCCGTGGTCGGAGCAGAACAGGATGAAGGTATTCTCCAGCATCCGCGTGCGCGTCAGTGTATCGATGAGTTCGCCCACCTTCTCGTCGAGATAGGAGATGTTGGCGAAATAGGCCCGGCGCGAGCGGCGGATGTCCTCTTCCGTCACGTCGAAATTCTTGTAGTCGCAGGAAAAGATGATCCGCTGCGAATGCGGGTCCTGCTTTTCGAGCGGAATTTCACCGACCTCCGGAGCCAGGTGCTCGCAGTTCTCGTAGAGATCCCAAAACTTCCGCCGCGCCACATAAGGGTCGTGCGGATGGGTGAAGGAGACGGTGAGGCACCACGGCCGGCGGTCCGCATCGTCGTTCTCGCGGGAAAGCTGGTAGAGTTTCTGGTTGGCGAGGAAGGCGACCTCGTCGTCATATTCCATCTGGTTGGTGATCTCGGCGACGCCTGCGCCGGTGACCGAGCCGAGATTGTGATACCACCAGTCTATCCGCTTGCCCGGCTTGCGATAATCCGGCGTCCAGCCGAAATCGGCCGGGTAGATATCGGTCGTCAGCCGCTCCTCGAAGCCGTGGAGCTGGTCGGGTCCCACGAAATGCATCTTGCCGGAAAGCGCGGTGTAATAGCCGGCGCGACGCAGATGATGCGCATAGGTCGGGATCGAGGAGACGTATTCGGCGGCGTTGTCGTAGACGCGCGTGCGGCTCGGCAACTGCCCGGCCATGAAGGAGGCACGCGCCGGCGCGCAGAGCGGCGATGAAGTGTAGTTGTTGGAAAACCGGGCAGAGCGGGCGGCAAGCGCCTTCATATGCGGGGCGTGCAACCATTCCGCAGGCCCGTCAGGGAACAGTTTCCCGTTGAGCTGATCGACCATGATGATGAGGATATTCGGCTTGGCCATGGCGGAATCGGTTCCCGGAAAGCGGATTACGGCTTCGAGACTGAGTTATTTTCGATTGCTGCGCCGATCAAGCGAAGTTTGCGAACCATCCTGTCGTAAAAGCGCGCCGTTGACGTCTGCCATGCCGGCTCCAGATATTCTGCATGGGCTTGGAAGCCCCTGGGGAAAAGGAGTTCGGTCATGACTTTGGGTCTGGATACGCCGTCGGTCGGCACGGTGCGCGACAAGTGGGGCTGGTTTCTCGCTCTCGGAATTCTTCTTCTTGTGTTCGGTATCATCGCGTTCGCCAATCTGTTCGTGGCGACGGTAGCTTCCGTCTTCTACATCGGCATGATGATGCTGATCGGTGGTGCCGCGCAGTTCATCCATGCCTTCCAGTCGAAGGGCGGCTGGCGGGATTGGCTTTATTGGGGCCTGAGCGGCCTGCTCTATACGATCGCGGGCCTGCTTGCCTTCTGGAACCCGGCGCTGACTGCGGTGGTCTTCACCTTCTTCATGGCGGTCGCCATGATTGTCGCCGGCGGCTTCCGCATCTGGATCGGCTTCCGCATGCGGCCGATGAAGGGCGCTGGCTGGGTAATCACCGCGGGTATCGTCACGGTGATCGCCGGCCTGGTGATCGCGCTCGGATGGCCGGTGAACAGCCTCTGGGTTCTCGGCCTATTCCTGGCCATCGACCTCATCATGCAGGGCTGGGCGCTGATCGCGCTGGCACTGGCTGCCCGCGCCAAGGAAGCCTAATCGATAGCCTTGGTTGCACGGGACGGAGGCGCTCGCCTCCGTCATCAAACCTTCATGGAAGTGTCATTGAAGGGAAAGGGATTTTTGACGAATTGCTGTGAGCTTCGCGCCCGTGTCTTGCGTACCGCGTGGAGTAGTTATGTCGTCCGCCGCAATCCTCGAGCCGGGTATTCTGAGGCGTTATGCCAATGATCAGCTCGTCACGCTCGCGAAGCTGGTTCTGGAAAACGCCTTCCAGCCGATCGTCGAAATGGGCACGGGTTCGGTCTTCGGCTATGAATCGCTATTGCGCGGACATGAGCGGATCGGCTTTTCCTCGCCGCCGGAACTTCTCGATCAGGCCCAGGATGCCGGTCAGCTTCTCCCGCTCGAGCAGATGCTGGCAAACCGGGCGCTTGCCAAGTTCGCCGCGCTGCCGGATTTCTCCTCCGCGACGCTCTTTCTCAATCTGGATGTCCGGCTCATCCGCCACGGCGAGTATTTCATCGACAAGGTTCTGCAAAGCCTTCGAAAATCGGCGATACCGCCGTCTTCGGTCTGCTTCGAATTCTCCGAGCGCTTCGACAACACCAGCGTTCCGGAATTCGCCAATCTGGTGACGCATATGCGCAAGGCGGGCTTCAAGCTCGCGATAGACGATTTCGGCGTCGGTCACGGCGAGATGAAGCTGCTCTGCGACTACCCGGTGGACTACCTCAAGATCGACCGGCATTTCGTCGCCGGCATCGACAGAAGCCCCCGCAAACGGCATCTCGTCAAGAATATCGTCAACATCGCTCACGTCCTTGGAATCCGGGTGATTGCCGAGGGCATCGAGACCGAGCAGGAATTCGTGGCCTGCCGGGAATATGGCGTCGATCTGGTGCAGGGCTATTTCATCGCCCGGCCCACGACATTTCCGGCGGAACTGCAGCCTTCCTTTCCGCATCTGGCCGATATCGGCCGGCTGCGCTCCAGCCAGTCGCTCGATGAAATCCTCATCCGCCGCCAGATCGAGCATCTGCCGAGCGTCTACGAAAACGAGAGCATCGACAAGGTGTTCGAGCTCTTCCGGAAGAACCCGCGTCAGGCTTTCTTCCCCGTTTTGAACGCCAATGGCGAGCCGCGCGGCGTCATCAACGAATATCACCTGAAGGAATACATCTATCAGCCCTTCGGCCGTGATCTTCTGAAGAACAAGGTCTACGAGCGGACCATCTCGCACTTCGTCGATCCGGCGCCGATCATGGGGCTGGATGCGGATGCAGAGGWGCTGATGAGCCTCTTCGCCAGCATGGACAACAGCGCCTGCGTGATCCTGACGGAAAACATGCGCTATGCCGGCGTGGTCTCCGCCGCCTCGCTCATCAAGGTCATCAACGAAAAGCAGTTGAAGATCGCCCAGGACCAGAACCCCCTGACCGGCCTGCCGGGCAACCGCGCCATCCGCGACTTCATGCAGGAGGCCGGCCGCGACGACGAGCAGACGAGGTTCTTCTGTTATTGCGATTTCGACAATTTCAAACCGTTCAACGATCACTACGGTTTTCACGCCGGCGATCATGCGATCACGCTCTTCGCCGCGCTGATGAAGCGCTATTTCTTCTCCGAAGGCGATTTCCTGGGGCATGTCGGCGGCGATGATTTCTTCATCGGCGTAAGCGACTGGACGCGGGACGAAATCACCGAAATCCTGGAGCGGCTGCTTAGCGACTTCCACGCCGATGTCGTCGAACTCTATTCGCCGGAGGAAAGAGCGGCCGGCAAGATTCGCGGTCATGATCGCTCAGGCATGGAGCGCGACTTTCCGCTGTTGCGCTGCTCGATGGGGGTATTGGAATTGCCGCAGGGGCTGCTGCTCGATGATGTCGGCCGGATCGGCGCGAAGATCGCAGCCGTGAAAGCGCAGGCCAAGGCGAGCGAAAGCGGACTGGTCTTCGCCACTTTCGGCGAGACAAATTGACCCGTCTGCCAAGGGGTCGTCTTTTTATCCTCCGGGGACTGGCCTAAGTCTGTGGGCTGTCACCGAAAGGAGTCTCCCATGTCGCTTCCCGCTGAAATGCGTTTCATCGATCTGCCGTCTTTCGGAGCGCCGGACGTCATGACCATCGCCACCGGACCGGTGCCCCGGCCGCGGCCCGGCGAAATCCTGGTTCGGGTCGAGGCGGCGGGCGTCAACCGGCCTGACGTGGCGCAGCGGCAGGGCACCTATCCGCCGCCGAAGGATGCAAGCCCAATCCTTGGGCTGGAAATTGCCGGCGAAGTGATTGCACTCGGCGAAGGGGTGAACGGTTTCAAACCGGGCGACAAGGTCTGCGCACTCGCCAATGGCGGCGCCTATGCCGAATATTGCGCTGTTCCGGAGGGCCAGGCGCTTCCCTGGCCGAAGGGCTATGATGCGGTCAAGGCCGCCGCGCTGCCGGAAACCTTCTTCACCGTCTGGGCAAACCTCTTCCAGATGGCGGCGCTGACGGAAGGCGAAAGCGTGCTCATCCATGGCGGCACGAGCGGCATCGGCACGACCGCAATCCAGCTTGCCAGGGCCTTCGGCGCCACGGTCTACGCGACGGCGGGCTCTGAGGAGAAATGCGGGGCCTGCGAAAAGCTCGGCGCGTCGCGCGGCATCAATTACAAAACGGAGGATTTCGCCGCCGTCATCAAGGAAGTGACCGGCGGCAAGGGCGTGGACGTGGTGCTGGACATGATCGGCGGCGCCTATTTCGAGAAGAACTTGAACGTGCTCGCCAAGGACGGCTGCCTCTCGATCATCGCCTTTCTCGGCGGGCCTACAGTGGAAAAGGCGAACCTCACGCCGATCATGGTCAAGCGCCTCACCGTCACCGGTTCCACCATGCGCCCCCGCACGGCGGAGGAAAAGCGCGCCATCCGCGACGACCTGCTCTCCGAGGTCTGGCCGCTTCTGGAGGAGGGCAAGGTGGCTTCGGTCATTCACACGATCCTGCCCTTTGATGAGGTCGTAGAGGCTCATCGCCTGATGGAGACGAGCACCCATATAGGCAAGATCGTGCTAAAGCTGAGATAGCGAAGTTGGGAAAGCGGTGCGGATTCTACGCGGCTTCGGACCTCGCGCAACTCAATTAGATCTGCCCTTGTTTACATAACGTGCCTTGCAGACTCGGATATGCGTCCCTAACTTAATCTCATCATCAACGTAACGAAAGGAGGTGATCCAATGTCTAGTGAGATTGCGGTTTGCGTAACGGACAGTGGAAAGGTGAAGGTTTCGGCGGGGCAGCCCTCGCTCTGAACCCCA
Organism: Rhizobium sp. LCM 4573; assembly: GCF_001854865.1. GTDB lineage: Bacteria > Pseudomonadota > Alphaproteobacteria > Rhizobiales > Rhizobiaceae > Neorhizobium. The sequence goes on from NZ_MDDW01000029.1 coordinate 292,396, forward strand.
TCCTCCTTCGGGACGTTTTTTAAACGGCCCGGGTTCGTTCAACCGGACCGAAACTCATGGAAGGGTCGCCTCGCGCGGCCCTTTTCCTTTTTCCGGATCACACCGGCTTCATTCTCTCAACGATCTTTTTGATCCGCCGTACGCGCGTCTCGGGCCGCTTCGCTTCGATGACGGCCTCTGCATCTTCCCGCCGCTGCGTGTAGCTCAGGCGCTCCCAGGCGCCCCGGCAGCCCGCGCGCTCCAGTGCCTCAGCCAGTTCTTTCGGCGTCTCCACCGTGCGCTCCTCAGTGTCCAGTTCGAGCGTCACCTGTAACTCTTCCTGATCTTTAACGCCCGCCACCTCGCGATGGCTCTTGCGCAACGGAAGGCAGAACATTCCGCCCATGGCCGAAACGGTGCTGCGATAGGTATAGCCATTGACCGTCACCTTCACCGGTGCGCGCACCTTTCCGAAGATCGGCTTCGGATCGAACGGCAGGATGATGAAGAACCCCGGGCCGTCACGCCCGAGAACGGTGGTGAAGCTCTTGCGCATGTCGAGACCTCAAACGCCAATACGCCCAAGTGCCGGTATCTTGATGCCGGGATCGGCGAAGTCCAGCCCGGCCACGAGGCCGAGGAAGTGTACCTCGAAGCCGCTGCGCATGCCGATGGAAAAACCCGCCAATCCCCGAACCGTCACGTGCAGATCGCGCCAGTCGCTGTCGATATGCACGAAGTCACCGTCGGGCAGATAATCCCTTCCCACCGCATGCGGCGGTAGAACGGCATCGAGCTCCGGCACCGTGCGCAGCACGTAGGCCACGAAAGTGTTGGAGTTCGGCCCCGGCCAGATCGTATAGCCGCCGGGTTCGGCATAGGGATAGGCGGCGATCGCGCCCTCGATTTTCGGGATCAGCAGCTCCGCCTGCGCGCCCGTCACCGAGGTAACGAGCTGTGGCGGATTGGAATACCAATAGGCGTCCGCCGGCCGATGGTTGAGGCGGATCGGCGAGCCCCAGCCCACCTTGTCATAGCGTGTATAGCTCGCGGCACCCTTTTCCTTCGTCACGATCCAGGCATGGCTGGCCACGGCGCCCTTGAGCCCGCCTGTGGCGGCGGAAAAGATGTAGACCGCCGCCTCCTCGCTGGCCGAAGCCTCGGGCAGGATGCCGGCCGAGGACCATCGTGCCTCGCTCCAGCGCATGGGCCTGTCCTGCATGGCCCACCAGCCGGCGGAGGCGAAGGTAGGCAGCAGGTAGATGATGAAGATGATGAGAAACAGCCGTTTTATCGATTTCAACCCAAGTGCCCCGTGCAAGTCCCGTCCGGTTGCTCTATGGAGGAAAGAAAGCAGCAATTTCAGGACCGGACCATGCAAAACCCCGTTACCGTGGAAGTGACCAGAGGCAATCTCGTGGAAAGCCGCCACCGCGGGCTTGGCGTGGTGGTGGATGGCGACGGCAAGGTGGTCTTCTCCTTTGGAGAGGCGGAAGCGGGCGTCTTTCCCCGTTCCGCCTGCAAGGCCATGCAGGCGCTGCCGCTCGTCGAAAGCGGCGCGGCGGATACCTATGGCTTAGGCCGCAAGGAACTGGCGCTTGCCTGCTCCTCGCATTCCGGTGAGGACGAGCATGTCGCCACCGCTTCCGCCATGCTCGCCCGTGCCGGTCGGGATGTCGCCGCGCTCGAATGCGGGGCGCATTGGTCCTCGGACCAGGAGACGCTGATCCACCAGGCCCGCACGCTCGACAGGCCGACAGCGCTCCACAACAATTGCTCCGGCAAGCATTCCGGCTTTGTCTGCACCTGCGTCCATACCGGATACGAGGTGAAGGGCTATGTCGGTTACGAACATCCGCTGCAGGCGGAGATCCGCGGCGTCATGGAAAACCTGACGGGTGCCGCGCTCGGCCATGACAATTGCGGCACGGACGGCTGTTCGATCCCCACCTATGCGGTTCCCCTGCAAGGGCTTGCCCACGGTTTCGCGAAGATGCTGACCGGCAACGGGCTTGCCCCGGAACGCGCGAAAGCCTCCCGGCGGCTGATCGATGCCTGCATGGCGGAGCCTTTCTATGTTGCCGGCACCAAGCGGGCCTGCACGCGGCTGATGGAGGTCGCACCCGGCAGGATTTTCGCCAAGACCGGTGCCGAGGGCGTCTTCGTCGCTGCCCTTCCCGATGAGGGCCTCGCCATGGCAGTCAAATGCGAGGACGGCACGACGCGCGCTGCGGAAGCCATGATCTTCGCGCTGATTTCCCGATATTTCGAAAAGGGCGGCGAGGTTCAGCAGAAGCTGCTGGGCATGGCCAACCGCTCCATGAAGAACTGGAACGGCATCCATGTCGGCGACGTTCGTGTCACCGATGCGCTCTTCGCTTAGGCTTCGATGATATCGAGTTCGAGGGCGCGATAGGGCGCCAGACGCTCTTCGCCGAGCCCGCTTTGAACGATCATGCCCGCCAGATCGGCAATCGACATGATCGTGCAGGGCGAAGAGGCATCCAGCTTTTCTTCCGTCACCAGCACGAATGTCTCGGCGGCGCGCGAGGCGATGTGACGCTTGACCGCCGCTTCCTCCAGATCGCCGGTGGAAAGCCCGCGCGAAGGGTGGATGGCGGTAGCGCCCAGGAAGAAGATATCCGGCCGGATCAGCGAAATCTGGCTGATGGACATCGCGCCAACAGCCACCATGGAATGTTTGTAGAGACGCCCGCCGATCAGAATGACCTCTGCCGTCGGATGATGCTCGRGTTCGGCGGCGATCGTCGGGCTGTGGGTTGCCACCGTGAAGGCGAAGCTGCGGGGTAGCGCACGCGCGATTTCCGCCGTCGAGGTGCCGCCGTCCAGAAAGATCAATTGGCCGGGCTTCACCATGCCTGCCGCCGCCGCGCCAAACCTCTGTTTCACCTCCGAAGAAATCGCCCGCCGGGCGGAGAAATCGGGCAGGGCTGGCGATATGGGCATCGCTCCGCCATGGACGCGTCGAAGCAGGCCCTCGGCGGCCATCTCTCTCAGATCCCGCCGGATCGTGTCCTCGGAAAGCGAGAATTCTTCCGCGGCCCGTTTTGCGATGACCTGCCCCTCCCGGCGCAGCATGTCGAGAATGAGGTCCTTGCGTTGACTGGTCAGCATATCTTGACTCTGCACGAAACTGCGTGAATAAGCATGAATGTGCCTGAATTTGCCGAAAATGTAAAGAATTTCATGCAAATTCGTGCATTCTGTCATGAGTGCAGTTTGGTTTGGAGAAACGAAGATGTTGATCTTGATTGCTGGCCCCTATCGTTCGGGCACGGGGGACGATCCGAAGAAGATGGCGGAGAACCTGAAGCGGCTGGAGGCGCCGTCCTATGCGCTGTTCAAGGCCGGCCATGTGCCGATGATCGGAGAATGGGTGGCGCTGCCGGTCTGGCATGCGGCGGGTGGCGTCGAAGTGGGGGATGACCTTTACGAGGAGATTTTTCATCCTGTCGCCGGGCGCTTGCTCCAGCTTTGCGAGGGCGTGCTGCGCCTGCCGGGAGAGTCCAAGGGGGCTGATAACGACGTCCGGATCGCTACCGAGCGCGGCATCCCGGTCTGGTATCGGCTGGAGGATGTGCCCGGTGTCTCTTGATGTGTCTTTTGATGCTTCCGGCAGGCGAAAGCCGTGCTAGAAAAGGCATCCTCAAAGGGAGGATGCCAAAATGTACACGCTGTTCTTTTCGCCGAATTCCTGTTCGCTGGCGAGCGCCATCGCGCTTGCCGAATCCGGCTTGCCCTATGAATTGCGGCGGGTGAAGTTTGCCGAGAACGAGCAGCAATCTCCCGAATATCTGAAGATCAACCCCAAGGGACGCGTTCCGGCGCTGGCGACGGAGAAGGGCGTGCTGACGGAAAACGTCGCCATCCTGGCCTTTATCGCGCAGGCAGCACCGGAAGCGAAGCTCGCACCCTTGGACGATCCCTTCGCCTTCGGCAGGATGCAGGCCTTCAATGTCTATATTTCCTCGACCGTGCATGTCGCTTATGCGCATCGCAAGCGCGGCTATCGCTGGGCGGACAGGCAAGAGAGCTTCGACGACATGGCGGCGAAGATGCCGAAGAACCTGCGCGATTGCTTTGCATTGATCGARAATGAATATCTGGCGGGGCCTTGGGTGATGGGCGAGAATTATACGGTGGCGGACGCCTATCTCTTCACCATGTCGGATTGGCTGGCTGGYGCCGGTGTCGATATCGCCGAGTTTCCGCGCGTTGCCGATCACTACCGGCGCATGAAGGAGCGTCCCGCCGTGCAGCGTGCCTTTGCCGAGCATCAGGTCGCCTGAGCGAGGCTCAGGCGCATTTCCTCGGTGGTGCRCTCAAGTCGGGACGGGCGTGATAAATACCCGGAAAGGGCAGGTCGGCGAGCTCCCGTTCGTTCATCGCCATGACCTCCGGGTCGTGGAAGGGGTCATCGTCTTCCGCCACGCGCCTTTCGTCGGCGTGCAGCCATTCTCTCAGGTTCCAGAAAATCTTCAGCGGTTCCATCTCGGTCACCTCGCAAATCTTTCGGCATTTGCGAAGTTAGAATGCGCCTGGCGTGCAAAAGGTTCAATTGAGTTGCTCAGGAGTTCATTGTAGAAAATCTATATGAAAAACCTGAACCTCGTGCATCTGAACGGCCTTCGCGCACTGGAGGCGGTCGGCCGCCTCGGCTCGCTGCAGGCGGCGGCGGAAGAACTCGGCGTCTCGATCGGCGCAGTCAGCCAGCAGGTCATCAAGGCGGAGGCACAGCTCGGCCAGCCCGTGTTCCAGCGTCTGCCAAAGGGCATGCAGCCGACCGAAGCTGCCCGTCCGATGCTTGTCCGCCTGACGGAAGGTTTTCGCTCGCTTTCGGAGGCGGYGGCGATCGGCAGGCGTCGCGACGATACCTTGCTCACCATTTCCGTGGCGCCGGTCTTCGCCGCTCGTTTCCTGGTCCATCGCCTTGATCGCTTCTCGGCCCATCACCCCGGTATTCGCCTGCGGATGGATGCGACCACCAGGCTGGCCGATCTCGGCACGGACGATATCGATCTCGCCATACGTGTCGGGACGGGAACCTGGCCCGGCGTCGATGCGGAGCTGTTGCGGGAACAGCGTATTTTCCCGGTCTGCGCACCGGCGCTGGCGGAAAGATTGAGGGAGCCGGCCGACATCCTGAACCTGCCGGCCATCATCGACGGGCCCTCCATGTTCACCTGGGAGACCTGGCTTCGCGAAGCCGGACTTTCGGGCAGGCGGATGGAGACGCGCCACGTCTTCAACGATGCCTCGCTCTGTCTCGACGCGACGGTCGCGKGGCAGGGGGTGATGCTCGCCTGGCACACGTTGGCGGCCTATGCCCTGGAGCAGGGCAGGCTGGTGAAGCCTTTCGCGATAGAGGCTCGCACCGGCATGGGGCATTATTTCGTCACCCGCGCCGGCGCGCGCCTGCCGGCGAAAGTGAAGGCTTTCCGCGATTGGCTTTACGCGGAACTCGCGCCGGAAGTGTCGGGTGCCTGAAGATCGGGCGCGTGAGATCAGGCCGGCTCCGCCATCCGCTTTTCCCACATCGCCTTGAAGCCCGGCCGGGCCTGGCACTTCTCGATCCACGCTTTTAGGGCTGGACGGCCTTCGAAGAGCGGCGAATAGCCCTGCGCATAGCGCACGATCTCCGCGACATTGATGTCCGCGACCGTGAAGCGGTCGCCGACCAAATAGCCGCCCGCTTTCAGATGCTCTTCCAATGCGTCGAAAGGCCGTTTCAAGCTGCGGGCGCAGACCTCGATATCGGCCTTGCCCTGTTCGGTTTCCAGATTGGAGGATTGGATCTTCAGCGCGTTGGTTTCGATGCCCGTGGCGGCAAACAGCGACCACTGGATCATCAGCGCCTCTTCCTCGATGGATTTCGGGCCAATCTCGCCGCCATATTTCTTCGCAAGGTAAAGGCTGATTGCCAGGGACTCGTGCAGCACGAAGCCGTCGTCATCCATGGAGGGGATCATCGTCATCGGGTTGACCGACCGGAATTCCGGCGACAGCGTGTTGACCGGCGCATCCGGCGCCATCGGGTCCGGCAGGCGATAGGCCTGGATCACCGGCACGTGCCTGAACGGAATGTCCAGTTCTTCCGCAAGCCAGAGCGGCCGCGTGGCGCGCGAACGATAGACCCCATAGATCGTCAGCATCGATTCCCTCCGTGGAAAAGCTTCGCGCACGCTATTGCCGCAGGCGGCTGAACGGAAGAGCGATCAGCGTTCGGGACTCATGATTTGTTTCGATAGGATTTAATCGTGCCGCGTGCTAGAATGAGGAAAAAGGAGCCGAACATGCGCACGACCCAATCGCTGAGCATTACATTGCCTATCGAAATGGCGCAGATGGTCAAGGACAAGGTAGCGTCCGGCGAATATGCGAGCGAAAGCGAGGTCATTCGCGATGGTCTGCGCACGCTGCTCGCCCGCGATGCCGCGATCGAGAAATGGCTGGTGGAGGAGGTCGCCCCCGCCTACGATGAAATAAAGGCACATCCGGAACGAGCCGTTTCCGCGGAAGAAGTCAGAAAGCGCCTCGACGATCGCATGGCCAGTCTTTTGCAGAAGCATAAGGTATGAGCTACCGCGTTATTTTCGGACCACAAGCAGCCGCGGACCTCGAAAATTTGCTGGTCTATCTGGCTGAGGAAATCGGCCCCGTCAGGGCACGGCAATATGTCGGCAAGATCGAGAGCTATTGCCTTGCTTTCAAAACGTTTCCGGCGCGCGGCATACAGAGAGATGATATCAGAACAGGAATTCGCCTAGTCGGTTATCGCCGCCAGGCAACAATCGCCTTCATGATCGCGGGAGAGATCGTAACCATCCTCCGCATCTTTCACGGCGGCCGCGACGTCGACTTGGGCGACGAGGACCATTTGGAATAGTCCCGCACCTATCCGGTACGGTTTCCCTCGATCGTCAGATGACTGAAGCTCGATGGGCCGGCTGCAAGTTCGCGCGTGGCGGCATCGTGCCAGCGGTAGCCGATCACCGCACCGTCCAGCACCTCGTCGAACAGGTTGCCGGTGATCAGCGCCTTGCCCGCGCCTTCCGCAACCGAGACGGCGCAGCCGACCTTCGCGCGGCGCACGATATTGCCGGTCACGGCAAGGTTGCGCAGATACGGCCCCCAGCCGACCAGCATTCCCCATTTCGGCACGTTCTCGATGACATTGCCGGTGACCGCTGTATCGGCCTCGGCGCTGATGCCGATGCCGAAACCCACGCTATCGTGGATATAGGGGCCGGAAGCCGAGATGTTGCGGATGAGATTGCCGGAGATGACCGCAAGCCGCCCGCCTTCGTTGAAGTTGACGACCGAAATGCCGTTCGCCGCGCCGTCCACGAGATTGCCCGTCACCAGCGCTCCCTCGAAGCCGAATTCCGAGTAGATTGCCGTTTCGCCCGATCCGAAGCACTGATTGTTGGCAATCTGCACATTGGAGGCCGCATTGGCCCGGATCGCCGAAAATGCGGCGTCCGAGATGTGGTTGCCGCTCACCATCACATTGTCGGCGCGATAGATGTTGACGGCATTGCCGTATTGCCCGGTACCGCCATAGCTCGCGCCGATGCGCGACAGCCTGTTGCCGGAAACCATCGTGCCGTCCACGCCCTTGGTGCGGCGATGCACGAGAATGCCGCCATTGCCGCAATCGGAAACCGTGTTGCCGATGATCGAAAGCCCGCTGCTCTCCACCGCATAGAGTCCGTATTCGGCGGCGCCGGAAATGCGGCAGTTCTCGATCCTTCCGCCGCAGGCCTCGAGCTGAATGTCGCTCTTCTGCGAACCTGTGATCTCGCAATTGCCGAGAAGGATTTCTTTGACGCCGCGCATGTGGATGAGCGCGCCCACCTCTTCGCCGAGCCGCTTGCTTGCGCCGTCAATCACGAGGTTTGAGAGCTCGATGCGCGATGCGCCACTGGCGCGGAAGAGATATCCGCCACCGGAATGGACGATGCGCGAGGCGCCCGCCACGCCGGTGATGCGGGCTCCATCCGGCAGGTCGATATTGGAGACCTCGTAATTGCCCGGCGGCAGGAAGAGAGGCACGCTTTCGCGCGCGGCCCTGGCGAGAAGTTCTCCAAGCTTGCGGCTCTGCTCCCTTCCTCCCGGCGTCAGACCATGCTCCCCCGCGTCGATGGAGCCTCTGAGATCCGTCATGGAAAGACCGGGGGACGCGGCATGCAGCCGGCCTGGAACCGCGCCTGCCGCAACCCCGCCGGCCATGAAGGCCAGCGTCGAGCGTCTGGAAAACACTTGCAACGGAGGCAATCAGTAACCCTCTCTACGCAAGTCTTCTGCCGCTACCCGCAAGGCCGCATCCACCTCCTCGTCCGTGAAGCTTCCGCCCGCCGCGATCGATTGCTGGATTGTTTCTCTGAGCGCGGCAAGCTTGGTCTCGCGCTCTTCCACAAGGCGCAGGCCTTCGCGTACGACTTCGCTGGCCGAGCCGTAGCGCCCGTCCTGCACAGCCTGTTCGATGAATTTTTCCCAGCGCTGGCCGACCGAGACATTCATGGCGCACCTCATCATGCCATAACAATTTATGCGCAAATGATAGCATAAACGTGTCGGCGCTTCTAGCTCTCCGAACGGTCGCCTGTCAGGTGAACCGCTTCGAACCGTGTGACGAATTTCTCGAAGAGTACGGAAAAGGCCGCGACATCTTCAGCCGGCCAATCCTCGAGCACATCCATCAGCAGCGATTGCTTGACGGCGCGCACTTCGCTGATCAGCCGCTCCCCGAGTTCGGTCCGCTCGATCAGCGAGCGCCGTCCATCCGCCTGGGAAGCCGTGCGGCGAACGACGCCGCGCGTTACCAGCTCTGCCACCATGCGGCTGCCGCGCGACGGATCGATGCGCATGGCCTCGGCGATCGCGCCGACGGTCGCTTCCCCGCCCGCCTTGTCGATCCGTTTCATCACGTCGAGCACGTCCAGATGCGAGACATCGAGCCCTGGAACGACATTGGCGATCGCCATGCGGCCGATAATGCGGCGGCGGATGAGCAGCCGCATGCGCGTCAGCGTATCGCCGATGCGGGCGATCTCTTCTCCCTTGCCGGTCGCGGTTTTCTCTCGTCTCGTCACGCTCTCGTTCATGGCGCGACCATAGCAAAGCGTGCCGGCCGATCAAGACAAGTTGTTGCGTGCACCAAACATTTGCCATTGACAGTTATATGCTAAAAGCACATAAATTTGGTGCTCACTTCCGGAAAGTTATCATGGACATGAATTATTCGGCGCCCCCGCCGCTCGTCTCCAGCCATGGCCTGCGGCTGGCCGTTTTCCTTTTTCTGATGATGGCATTATTCATGGCGACGCTGGACAACCAGATCGTTTCCACGGCTCTTCCCACCATCGTCGGCGATTTCGGCGAGCTGGAACGTTTCGGCTGGGTAGGGTCGGCCTATCTGCTTGCGACGAGCGCGGTGATGCCGGTCTACGGCAAGCTCGGCGATCTCTTCGGCCGCAAATACGTGATGATGGCCGCCGTCCTCATCTTCGTGCTCGGCTCGGTTCTTTGCGGCCTTGCCTGGTCGATGGATTCGCTGATCGCCGCCCGCGTCGTCCAGGGGCTTGGCGGCGGCGGCATCATGGTGTCGATCTTCTCCATCAATGCGGAGCTTTTCGAGCCGCGGGAACGGGCGAGATATCAGAGCTATTCCAGCCTCGTGTTGATGGCTTCGGGAACCGTCGGCCCGACGCTTGGCGGCACCATGAGCGATCTCTTCGGCTGGCGGTCGATCTTCCTGATCAACCTGCCGATCGGTATCATCGTATTGACCGGTCTTGTGCTTCTGCTTCCCTATCGCCGTCCCGCGCGCCGGCCGAAGATCGATTACGGGGGAGCCGTGCTGCTTGCCGCCGCGGTAGCGAGCGTTGTGCTCTGGGCCGATTCCGCGCAGATATTCGGCTCGCTCCTTGCCTGGCAGTCGCTCGCCATCATCGGCCTCGGCGCGCTCTGCGCCTTCCTGTGGGTCAAGGTGGAGGCCCGCGTGTCGGAGCCGATCATCCCCCTGAAGCTCTTTCGGGATTCCACCTTCTCGCTATTCCTCGTGATCTCGCTGATGACCGGCGGGGTGGCGATCGGAATGGTGAACTATTTCGCGTTTTTCCTGCAGACGACGACGGGCTTGACGCCCACCACGGCCGGCCTGTTCTTCATCGCCACCACCGGCGGCATCGCCCTTGGCTCGCTGACGGCCGGACGGCTGATCTCGATGACCGGCCGCTACAAGCCCTTCGTCGTCATCGGCTTGACGCTCAACATGACGGTATTGGCCATATTCTCGCAGATCGGCGCCGGCACGCCGCTCATCATCGTGGCTCTCTTGATGCTGCTGCAGGGGCTGGCGATCGGCTTCGGCCAGCAGGCGCCGATCATCGGCGTCCAGAACAGCGCGCCGCGTGCCGATGTCGGCGCAGCCACCGGCGCTGTGACTCTCACCCGCATGGGCGGCGCGGCGATCGCAATCTCCATCTATGGCGCGATCATCGGTTCCCAGGTCGGCCACGCGGCCATCGATCTGCCGGGCGCCGGGCGGTTGGCGGAGATGACGCCCAAGATGATGGCGGAATTGCCGGAGTCGACGCGTCATGCAATCGCCGAGATCTATTCCGCTGCCTTTACGCCGCTTTTCCTGACCGGCGCCTGCATCGCGGCGATCGGCCTTGTCGCGGCGCTCGCCTTGAAGCCGGTACGCCTCCCACCCGCGGGCGATAGGGGGCACTGACCTTTCAAACAGCCGCTTTCGCTCTACAGCAATTCCAGGAAAAGTGGAACCGGTTTTCCATCCGGAATTGCAGGAAAACTAAAGAGATAGAGCGTTTCTGCGGCTTGGAGAAAAGTGAAAGCGCTCTATTTTGGGCCGCATGAAACCCGAGGTGCTGCTTCATCCCACCCCGGCCGGGCTCTTCTGCCCCATCGGCCGCTTCCATGTCGATCCGGTGCGCCCCGTCGAGCGGGCGCTCGTCACGCATGGCCATTCGGATCACGCCCGCGCCGGCCATAGCAAGGTGCTGGCGACCCGCCAGACGCTCGACATCATGCGGCTGCGCTATGGGGAAGGGTTTGCAGGCTCCGAGCAGGCGGTTTCCTTCGGCGAGGAGATCGATATCGACGGCGTGCGGGTGAGTTTTCACCCCGCCGGTCATGTGCTCGGTTCGGCTCAGATCGTCGTTGAGCGGGAAGGGCTCCGGATCGTCGTCTCGGGAGATTACAAGCGGGGCATCGATCCCACTTGCGAGCCTTTCGTGCCGATGGCCTGCGATGTCTTCATCACCGAGGCGACCTTCGGCCTACCGGTCTTCCACCATCCCGATCCGAAAGAGGAGATTGGCAAGCTCTTCACCTCGCTGAAACAGTTTCCCGAACGCAGCCACCTCATTGGCGCCTATGCGCTCGGCAAGGCGCAGCGCGTCATTCGGCTGATCCGCGATCGCGGCTATCACGAACCGATCTTCATCCACGGCGCGCTGGCGAGGCTCTGCGATTATTATCAGGGCGAGGGCATCGATCTCGGCGATATCCGCCCGGCCACGATCGAAGGAAGCAGCCCGGAAACCTTCCGCGGCTCCGTCATCGTCGGTCCGCCGTCGGCCTTTCAGGACCGTTGGGCGCGACGCTTCAACGAGCCGCTCGTCGCCTTTGCCTCCGGCTGGATGATGGTGCGCCAGCGCGCCAAGCAGGGCGGCGTTGAGCTGCCGCTGGTGATCTCCGACCATTGCGACTGGCCGGAGCTTCTGTCGACCATAGAGGAGATCGGCCCTTCCGAGGTTTGGGTGACGCATGGACGCGAGGAGGCTCTGGTGCGCTGGTGCGAGCTGAAGGGGATTCCCGCCCGCCCGCTGCATCTGGTGGGCTATGAGGACGAGGGGGATTGATGGTGATCTCTTTCCGCTTTCTGAAAGTGAAGTCCCCTCCCCAACCCCTCCCCACAAGGGGGAGGCGCTTTGGTGCCATGTTCGCTCGTCCAGGGAAAGCTGACTTGCGGCGTTCGGTTTCGAGGGAGCGGCAAGGCATGCCGCGAGTCTTCTCCCCCCTTGTGGGGGAGATGGCCGGCAGGCCAGAGGGGGACTTTGCGGAGCGAGCGCCATGAAAGCCTTCGCAACCCTCCTCGACCGCCTCGTCCTCACCCCGTCGCGCAACGGCAAGCTGAAACTGCTGGCCGATTATTTTCGTGATACGCCTGATCCCGATCGCGGTTATGGCCTTGCGGCGCTCGCCGGCGCGCTCGACTTGAAGAACGTCAAGCCGGCCATGCTGCGCGATCTGGTGCTGGAGCGCATGGACCCGATCCTCTTCCAGTATTCCTACGATTACGTGGGAGATCTCGCCGAAACCATCTCGCTCGTATGGGATGCCGAGGAGAAGGACGATAYGACCGACGAGGAGCAGCCGCGGCTCGGGGAGGTCGTCATGAAAATGAACTCGCTCGGCCGTACCGAGGTACGCTCGGCCGTGCGCGATCTCCTCGACCGGCTCGACCCCTCCAGCCGCTTTGCCTTCCTGAAACTCGCCACCGGCTCTCTGCGCATCGGCGTTTCCGCAAGGCTCGCCAAGCAAGCCTTGTCCGATATGAGTGGCGTCGGGGAAAACAAAAGGGATGTGACCGAGATCGAGACCCTCTGGCATGGCCTCGTGCCGCCCTATGAACCGCTTTTTGCTTGGCTGGAGGGCAGGGCGGAGAAACCGGTGCTCGCGACCCCGGCAATCTTCCATTCCGTCATGCTCGCCAACCCGGTTGAGGAGGGCGATCTCGAAAAGCTCGATCCGGCGGATTACGCCGCCGAATGGAAATGGGATGGCATCCGCGTCCAGATGTCGAGCTATGGCGGTACGCGCAAGCTCTATTCCCGCTCCGGCGACGATATCTCGGGCGCGTTTCCGGATATCATCGATGCCATCAGCTTCGAGGGTGTCATCGACGGCGAGCTACTTGTCGGCGGCACGATGCGCTCCAACAGCCCGACGCGCACCTTTTCCGATCTGCAGCAGCGGCTGAACCGCAAGACGGTGACCACGAAGATGCTGGAGGAATATCCGGCCTTCGTGCGCGCCTACGATCTGCTCTTCGAAGGGGACCTGGATATCCGAGCCGAGGGTTTCTTGGAGCGCCGGCGGCGGCTTTCGGAGGTCATCGACAGGGCGCCGCATGATCGGTTCGATCTTTCGGATCTCGTGCCCTTCTCCACCTGGTCGGAACTGGAAGCCCTGCGCCGCACGCCGCCCTATCCGGTCATCGAAGGCGTGATGATCAAGAGGAAGGACAGTCCTTATCAGGCCGGCCGGCTGAAGGGCCCATGGTTCAAGTGGAAGCGCGACCCCTACAATATCGATGCGGTGATGCTTTACGCGCAGCGCGGCCACGGCAAGCGCTCGAGCTACTATTCCGATTTCACCTTCGGTGTATGGGCCGAAACTCCGGACGGCGAGGAGCTGGTGCCGGTCGGCAAGGCCTATTTCGGCTTCACCGATGCCGAGCTGGAAGTGCTGGATAAATTCGTGCGCGACAATACCGTCGATCGCTTCGGCCCGGTGCGAGCCGTCCGCGCCGAGCCGGATTTCGGCTTCGTGCTGGAAGTCGCCTTCGAAGGCATCAACCGCTCCACGCGCCACAAGTCGGGCGTTGCCATGCGCTTCCCGCGCATCGCCCGGCTGAGGCAGGACAAGCTTCCGCGCGATGCCGACCGGCTCTCGACGCTGACCGCCATGGTGGAGGCGAAGGGTTCTTAATCCTCCCGGAATATCAGCGACTGATGGGTCGCGGCGCCGGCGATATTGCCGTCCGCAACCGCGATGGGGACCGATCCCGCGGGGCGGGTGGCGTCGCCGCAGGCAAAGACGCCGGAGACGGTGGTTTCCTTCATCTGGCTGGTTTTGATGAAGTGGAGGAGAGGGGACTCCTCGAATTCGCAGCCGAGCTGTTCGGCAAGCCCGCTTGCAATGCGCGACTGCGGCAGCACGAACAGGCCGGCGAAGGAGGCGGTTCTTCCGTCGGTGAAGTGGAGGTCGGCCCGGCCCGTAATCTTCTCGATCTGCGCTTCCTCGATCCCGACGCTCCGGCGCGCAAGCTGCGCGCGCTGCTCCTCGTCGGGCGAGAAGGCGCCGTTGAGCAGGAAGGTTGTCGGCCCCCAGTCCGGCAGCATCATCGCGTGATGCATGGAGATTTCCGACACGGCGATCACGCCGACATTCCCTTGATTCAGCTCATATCCGTGGCAATAGGGGCAATGGAAGACCGAGCGTCCCCAGCGCTCCTCAAGGCCCGGAACATCCGGCAGGCTATCGACGACGCCCGTTGCCAGTACGAGCCGCCGCGCCGAAATGCGCCGGCCGTCACTCGTCTTAACCGAAAATCCGGAACCGGCTTTCTCAGCTTCTTCGGCTCGCCCATCCAGCCATTCTACCGTTTCGTAACGCCGAAGCTGCTCGCGGGCATCCGCCACGATATCCTGCGGCGGGCGACCATCCTGTCCGAGAAAGCCGTGGGAATGGGAGACGAAGCGGTTGCGACGCAAACCCTCGTCAATGATGAGGGTTCGCCTGCGGGCGCGGCCGAGCTGAAGTGCGGCGGAAAGGCCGGCAAAGCTGCCGCCCACGATGATTGCGTCATAGGACATCAGAAACTTCCTTTCTTTATTTCGACACAACATAAGTTACATGAAATCCCTTCGTCAATGGGTTTGTAACTTTTGTTGTTGCGTAAGGCGCATTCCTGTAGGATGGGATGGATAGATCGATCGAGAAAGATGAAGGACTGACGATGAGACAGGACAGCCGGCTTTCGCGCATGCTGCATGTGCTGATCCATATGAACCGGCACGAAGGTTCCGCGACGTCGGAGGCGATCGCCGGCATGCTGAATGCCAACCCGGTGGTGATCCGCCGCACCATGGCCGGGCTTCGGGAGAAAGGCTATGTCCGCTCGGAAAAAGGCCATGGCGGCGGCTGGACCCTCAGCCGGCCGCTGGCGGAGCTCACCCTGCTCGATGTCTATCAGGCGATCGGCGAGCCGCCCGTATTTGCTGTCGGTCCCGCCTGTGACCAGCCGGAATGCCTTGTCGAGCAGGCTGTCAATGCGGCGCTCGGTGACGCGCTGGCGGAGGCGGAGAAGCTGCTTCTCGAGCGCTTCGGTGATGTGACGCTGGCCGATATCGCCCGTGATTTCGACGAGCGGATGGCCAAGACCGGCCGCGACGTCTCCCATGAGGGAGCCGAGTGCCGCGCGCGGCACGTGTCGGCAAAAGCATAGCCGGACGAGAGAGTGCTCGCCCGGCCAATTGATCTTTCATCCTGCAGCTTTATTCGACCCGCGTATCGAGCCCCACCTTTTCCCATTCGGCCAGATCCTGCAGCAGCTGTTCCGCATGGGCGCGGACGGCTGAAACCGCATCTGCGCCGAGCTGCAGGCGAAGCGGCATTTTCTCCGCCTTGAGGGCACGGTCGATGGCGTGGGCCGCCTTTGCGGGGTCGCCTTCCTGCGTGCCGTGCATGCCGTGGGCGAAATCCCGCGTGCCGCCGATGACGTTGCGATAGGCATCCATGACCGGCATGTGCTTCAGCGCATCCGCCGCGAAGCCCGTGCGGAAGGCGCCCGGTTCCACGACCAGCACCTTGATTCCGAAGGGCGCGACCTCCTGCGCAAGAGCCTCGCTCATACCCTCGAGGGCGAACTTCGATGCCGAATAGGCGCTGAAACCGCCGAAGGAGAGCTGTCCGCCAAGGCTGGAAATGTTGACGATTGCGCCGCTTTTCTGCGCCCGCATCTGCGGCAGGACGGCCTTGGTGACCGAAACCGCGCCAAAAAAGTTGGTTTCCATCTGAGCGCGGAATTCCTCGTCCGGGGTCTCTTCGACCGCGCCGACGATGCCGTAGCCGGCATTGTTGATCAGCACGTCGATCCGGCCGAAGCGGTCGACGGCGGCCTTGACGGCAGTTTCCGGATCGCCGGCGGCGGTGACGTCGAGCTTATGGACCAGCACCCGTTCGGGAGCGAGCGCGGCAAGCGCCTCCAGCTTGGCTGGGGTGCGGGCGGTCGCGACCACATTGTAGCCCTGCTCGATGGCGTAGCGGGCGAAGGCCATGCCGAAACCGGAAGAGGCGCCGGTGATGAACCAGGTGGTGTTTGCTGCATTGCTCATGACGATTTCCTTTGTTTGTCTCTGACGTCCCGCATGTCCCGCGGTATGGACAGGAGATTGCAGCAAGGAATGGAGTTCGATAAGCTGGCTTAATTCGCATGAGTTATGCGATTTGGTGCATGAATGGATCGAGACCTTCTCCCACATCTGCCGGTCGTTATCGCCGTCGCCCGTCATCGTGGCTTCGCACCGGCCGCTGCCGCGCTCAACATGAGCCCGTCGGCGGTGAGCCACGCGGTTCGAACAGTCGAGGACAGGCTTGGCGAACCGCTGTTTGCCCGCACGACCAGAAGCGTTTCGCTGACGGAGGCCGGCAGCCGCTTTCTCGCGGGTGTCGGGCCGGCACTCGATGATATCGGTAAGACCTTCGAGGGACTGACGGCAGATCGCGGCGAGGTGACGGGGCTGCTCAGGATCAACGCGCCGCGCGTGGCGATCGGCATGGCGCTGACCCCCATTCTGGCGAAGCTCGCCTGGGCGCATCCGCGGCTGACAGTGGAAGTTCACACCAACGATGCCTTCGTGGATATCGTCGCGCAGGGCTTCGATGCGGGCATCCGGCTCGGCATCGCCGTGCAGCAGGATATGGTCGCCGTGCGCCTGACGCCGCCCTTCAAGGCTATCCTCGTCGCCGCACCTGATTATGTCGAGGCGCGGGGTGAACCGCGGTCCATCGCCGATCTTTCGGCGCACAACTGCATCGGTTTCCGGATGCTCGGCTCCGGCGGGCTCTATGAATGGGAAGTTGTCGATCAGGGCAGGGACGTCTCCGTCCACACGGCGGGCACCGCTGTCGTAACGGATGCGACCTATGCCCGCGATCTCGCGCTTTCCGGTGTTGGCATCGCCTATATCTTCGAGCCTCTGGTGCGTCACGATATTCGCGAGGGCCGCCTCAAGTGGCTGCTGCCGGAAACCGCGGTCGAGGAGGATGGGCTGTTCCTCTATTATCCCCGCCGTGCCTCGCTGGCGCCGAAGCTGCGCGCCTTCATCGAGGTGGCGCGGCAATCAAGGCGTTGAAGAATAGATTTCGTCAGCTTCGCGCCAGTTGGCTTTGGCATGATCACTTCCGACGTCATCTGCCGGAAGTGGGTTTCCATGCCATCACCTCATCAGCCTCTTCGCCGAATCCTTGCGCTGCTTTCGGTCTCGGTCTCCTCGATCCCGCTGAGCGGCTGCCTTTTCGTCACCGATACGAGCCGCATGAACCCCGACGTCTTCGTGCAGGAGACGGCGCCGGTCTTCTACAATCCCTATTACGCTGCGCCGGTGCAGCCGCAGCCGGTGCCGACGCGGGAGCCGATCCCGCAGAAGCGCAACCTTTACCAGACCCAGTTCCATCAGACTTATGGTCTGCCGGTCTCCAATCCCGTCCACCGCACCATGTATGGCGTGCTGCAGGACGAGGGGCACACGCTGCCGGCCATTCCTTATTCCCGGATAGAATCCCGCTTCCTGCGTCAGGAGGTGTCCTATCAGACGGCCGAGGCGCCGGGCACGATCGTGGTCGATACGCGCGAGCGCTATCTTTATCTCGTGCAGCCGGGCGGCAAGGCGATCCGCTACGGGGTCGGCCTCGGCAGGGACGGCTACGCCTGGTCGGGGCGCGGCAAGATCCAGTGGAAGGCGAAATGGCCGCGCTGGACCCCGCCGCAGGACATGGTCGAACGCCAGCCGGAACTGCGCCAGTTCGCGGGCGGCGCGACCCCCGGCCTCAACAACCCGCTCGGCGCCCGCGCCCTCTATATCTTCAAGGACGGCAAGGACACGCTCTATCGCGTCCACGGCACGCCGGATTGGCAGTCTGTCGGCAAGGCGACCTCCTCGGGCTGCGTGCGCATGCTGAACCAGGATGTCATCGATCTCTTCGAGCGCGTGCCTGCGGGCGCCGAGATCGTGGTTATCTGACAACACCCGCGCGACACTTCCATCCGTTCACGCGAATGTGCCTGGCGGACGTCGTCCGCCGGGCGCATTTGCTTTGCTACAGAGTATCGGCTAAGCGGGCCAAGTGCTTCCGGGTTCGGTGGCGTGTGGGCTTCCTTAGCGAAGCGTAAACCATGGGGTGGTAGCCCTGTCTGCGGCTGGAACTTTTTCCTGCCTCCTGCCGTTGACGAGGCCGACATCAGCATTACCAAGACGGGTGGTCTTCCCAGAATGAGTCTCACCACTTCCTATTCCCGCCGGAGCGTTCTCACATTTCTGGCAGGCGGAGCGGCTTCCACACTTGCCGGCTGCGCATCGACCGCGCCGCGCCCACAGCTCATCGCCTCCTATCCGGCGCCGGTCGCCCCGACGCCCGCTGCCTTCGCCCCGCCCCCGGTGGACGCCGGCGGCTCGGCAGAGCTCGACGCCATGTACGGCACGATGACGGATGGCGGTTTCGTCATTCCGGCCGTGCCCTACCAGAAGATCAATCCGCGCTATTATCGCCAGCGCGTGGTCGATCCGACGGGTGAGCGGCCGGGCACGGTGGTGGTTGATACCGCCTCGCGCTTCCTCTATCTCGTCGAACCCGGCGGCTCGGCCATGCGCTACGGCGTCGGCATCGGCCGCGAGGGCTTCGCCTGGCAGGGCGAGGGCGTCATCCAGTGGCGGCAGAAATGGCCGAAATGGACGCCGCCGAACGAAATGATCGCCCGCCAGCCGGAGCTTGCAAAATACTCGGCCGACAATGGCGGCATGCCGCCGGGGCTGCGCAATCCGCTCGGCGCCCGCGCGCTTTATATCTTCCAGAATGGCCAGGATACGCTCTACCGCCTGCACGGCTCGCCGGAATGGCAATCCATCGGCACTGCGGCCTCTTCCGGCTGCGTGCGGCTGATGAACCAGGACGTCATCGATCTCTACGACCGTGTGCCGACCAAGGCCCGCATCGTCGTCTGGCAGTAAGCGCCTTCACATTCCCGTCGTGAGGCGGTGTTAGCGCCTGTCCGGCATCGTGGGGGAGCGCATGGCGGAAATCGATACGAAACTGGTCGAAAGCCTGGTGGCGGAACAGTTTCTGCAATGGGCCGATCTGCCGGTGCGTCCCGTCGCCAATGGCGGCTGGGACAACCGCACCTTCCACCTCGGCGATCATATGTCGGTTCGGCTGCCGAGCGCCGAGCATTATGTCGCGCAGGTGGAGAAGGAGCATCGCTGGCTGCCGGAACTGGCCTCCTCCCTGCCTCTGCCGATCCCGGCGCCGCTGGCAAAGGGAAGGCCGGGTTGCGGCTATCCCTGGCCCTGGTCGGTCTATCGCTGGATCGAAGGCGAGCGGGCAAGCCGCTCCGCAATTGCTGATCTCACCGCCTTCGCGGAGGATTTGGCGGATTTCCTGATCGCGCTGTGGAAGATCGATGCCTCGGCAGGCCCTGCCGCCGGCGTGCACAACTTTCACCGCGGCGGCTCGCTCGCCGTCTATGATGGCGGGACGCGGGCGGCACTTGCTGTTCTTGCCGATGAAGTGGACGTGCCGCTGCTGACGGAAATCTGGGAAAGGGCGCTTGCCAGCCGCTGGCGGGAGAAGCCCGTCTGGGTGCATGGCGATATCGCCGAGGGCAATCTCCTGGTACGGAACGGCCGGCTTTCCGCCGTCATCGATTTCGGCAGTTCCGGCGTCGGCGACCCGTCTTCCGATCTGGTCATCGCCTGGACGCTGTTCGACCGGCCGGCGCGCAAGGCATTCCGCAGCCGATTGAACCTCGACCTGCAGACCTGGGAGAGGGGGCGGGGATGGGCGCTATGGAAGGCGCTGATCACTATTGCCGAACACCGGGAGAGCGATCGGCAAAAGGCGGATGTCCATCGCCGCTGGATCGACGGGATCGTCGCGGATCACCTGGGCGCCGACGCTTGACTAGCCGCTCGCGCTCCGAAGCCTCTCCCTCAGCGCCTTCAAGGCGTCCCTCAGTGCGGCGACCTCGTCCAGTCCGCAGCCGAGCGCTTCGCCGATGGCACTGGCGACGTGTTCGGCTTGAGCCTTCATTTCGGCGCCCTTCGGCGTGAGCGAGATATGTACCTGCCGCTCATCCTTGCGGTCGCGCTTGCGCCTGACGAGGTCGGCCTGTTCCAGCCGCTTGAGGAGAGGGGAGAGCGTGCCGGAATCAAGCCCGAGCCGCTCGCCGATCGCCTTTACCGGCTGGCCGTCCTCCTCCCACAGCGCCAGCATGACGAGATATTGCGGATAGGTCAGGCCCAGAGGCTCCAGCAGCGGCTTGTAGGCTCGGTTGAAGGCATGCGCCGCGCCGTAGATCGCGAAACAGAGCTGGCCGTCGAGGCTGATCCCGACATTCTGCGTGTCGCTGTTTTTCGGTTTTTTCTGCATCTGAACTCCTGACTTCGGCGCCAAGCTCTCTATTTCGTCATTGTCGCAGGCTTGACGGCAAAGCACAATGCGCATAACTATATTGTGCGCAATTGAATTGCGATCAATTAAAATTTGCCTCGCTCTCAGGAAGGAGACCCAAGATGGCCATTCTCTATACGACCAAGGCTTCCGCCACCGGCGGCCGCGCCGGCCGCGCCGTTTCCGAAAACGGCGTCCTCGATGTCACGC
This sequence comes from Rhizobium sp. LCM 4573, assembly GCF_001854865.1. Taxonomy (GTDB): domain Bacteria; phylum Pseudomonadota; class Alphaproteobacteria; order Rhizobiales; family Rhizobiaceae; genus Neorhizobium. Next base: position 313,087 of record NZ_MDDW01000029.1, read on the forward strand.
TCACCGTGCCGAAGGAACTCGGCGGTGATGGCGCCACCGGCACCAATCCCGAACAGCTTTTCGCCGCCGGCTATTCGGCCTGCTTCCTGGGGGCGCTGAAGAATGTCGCCGGCAAGGAAAAGGTGAAGATCCCGGAAGATGCCAAGGTCACCGCCACCGTCGGCATCGGCCCGCGCGACGACGGCACCGGCTTCGGCATCGAAGTCTCGCTGCTGGTCGATATCCCCGGCATGGACAGGGCCCAGGCGGAAGATCTGGTCGCCAAGGCCCACATCGTCTGCCCTTACAGCCACGCCATGCGCACCTCGACGGAAGTTCCGGTCAAGGTGGCCTGATGCGCCTTACCTCCCCTCTCAAGGGGGAGGTAACCTCCATCCTCCTTGTTTTCCGCAAGTTTGGTGCTATATTCTTTCCATGGAAAGGAAGTAGCCATGACTTTGCGGCAGAAAGTGGCTCCCCCTCCGACGCGCGAAGGTGCGTCCCAGGAAGGGATGGTGGTAACCAAGGCGGCGGTGAACGCAGCTGAACGGCTCGGTCTCAACGCGCGCATACTCGGCGCGGTGGTCGGCGTATCGGAAGCTTCCGTCTCGCGCATGAAGCGGCAGGATCACCAGTTGGAAAAGGGCACGAAACCCTTCGAACTGGCGCTTCTGCTCATCCGGCTGTTCCGCTCGCTCGATGCCATTACCGGCGGTGACGACATGGTCGCCCGCCAATGGCTGCGCAACGAAAATTCGGCGCTCGGCGGCGTGCCGGCTCAGAAAATCCTCACCGTTTCCGGCCTCACCGATGTCCTTGCCTATCTGGATGCCCGCCGCGCTCTCGTCTGAGGCGCGGCGCATCTCCGGCCGCTTCTGGCGCCTGGTGGAGGCGCAGCACCGGGTATCGACCATGAAGCTCGTCGATACGGTAGAGGAGCAGGCGCTTCTGGAAAACCTGCTGGAGGAGACGAAGCCCTCCTATCCGCCCGAATGCGAGGGGCTGGATTACCTGCTGGCCACGCCCTTCCGCTATGGCGCCGCCTATCCGCACGGCTCGCGCTTCCGCCGGGCGGGGCGAACGCTCGGCGTCTTCTATGCGGCCGCGGCCGTCACCACGGCGATCGCCGAAATGGCCTTCTACCGGCTGCTGTTCTTCGCCGAATCGCCCGCGACGCCCTTTCCCGCCAATGCCGCGGAATACACGGCCTTTGCGGTGCCCGCCGAGACGGAGGCCGGCATCGATCTCACCCTTCCGCCGCTTGATCGGGATCGTGCCCACTGGGAGCACCGCACGGATTATTCGGCCTGCCAGGCTCTGGCGGATGCGGCGCGCGGGGCGGGCATAGAGGCGATCCTCTACCGTTCGGTGCGCGATCCGGAGGGCGGGATGAATGTCGCGCTCCTCACCGCCAGGACATTTGCCGCCAGGGAGCCGGTGGAGCGGCAGACCTGGCGCATCCGCCTGTCCGGGGCAGGCGTTCAGGCGATCCGCGATTTTCCAGTGGTTCGGCTCGGTTTTTCGCGGGCGGATTTCGAAGCCGATCCGCGTCTGCGACCGCCTATTTAACGAGAGCCAGCGTCTCTCTCAGGCGTTCCACGTCGCCGCCGAGTTCRGCATCCAACTCGCCATGCACGCGGACCCAGATCGGCAGCGCCGCCGAAAGCAGCGCCATGCCGTCGTCGGTGAGGCTGAGCAGCTTGCCGCGCCGGTCCTTCGGGTCGACGGCGGTTTTGACGAGCCCGCGCCGCTCCAGCACCTTCAACGCTGCCGTCAGCGTCGTGCGGTCCATGGCGAGCACGTTGACGACCGATCCCATGGAAGCGGGCTCCGGGCGGTTGAGCGACATCATCAGCGAGAACTGGCCGTTCGTCAGTCCGATCGGCTTCATGGCGTTGTCGAAGCGGCGCGCAAGCGCCCGCGCGGCCCGCTGCACGTGCAGACAAAGGCATGTGTCGCGAACATGCAGGGTGGTCGAGAAGGGAATCGGCTCTATTTCGGCAGTGTTTGACAGCATGCGGATAGTATGTTGATATCAACCTATCCTGTCAATGGAGGAGAGAAATCATGGATGCTACCGTATCCCCGAGAAATCCTGTCGTGTCGCGCGAGGAGTGGCTGAAGGCGCGCCGCGATCTCCTGAAGCTCGAAAAGGAAGAGACCCATCTGCGCGACAAGGTTCGGGCCGAACGCCGGGCATTGCCCTGGGTGAAGGTCGACAAGGAGTATGTCTTCGAAACGCCGAAGGGCAGGAAGACGCTCGCCGAACTCTTCGACGGCCGCAGCCAGCTCCTCATCTATCACTTCATGCTCGGCCCGGAATGGGAGGCAGGCTGCACCGGCTGTTCCTTCCTGGCCGATCACCTTGACGGCACGCTGCCGCATCTCAACCATCACGACGTGACGCTGACCGCGGTCTCCCGCGCGCCGCTCGAAAAGATCGAGGCCTACAAGAAGCGCATGGGCTGGAAATTCCCGTGGGTTTCGTCCTTCGGCGGAGACTTCAACTTCGATTATCACGTCTCCTTCACCAGGGAGGATCTGTCGAAGGACAAGGTCTTCTACAATTTCGAGCCCATTCCGCCCGAAGATGCCCATGACGAGCTGCCCGGCCTCTCGGCCTTCTACAAGAACGAGAAGGGCGAGGTGTTCCATACCTATTCCAGCTATGCCCGCGGCGCCGAGGAAATCATAGGAACGCTGATGATCCTCGATCGTGCGCCTTTCGGCCGCAACGAGGGTTCCACCATGGATTTCGTCAAGCGTCACGACGAATACGAGCCGGCGCCGGAAACGCGGGGCTCTTCATCATCTTGCCATTGATCGGGCACAGGATGAACGCGGATAAGGAGGAGGAAACGATCATGATGGAAATGCCGAAACCGCAGGCCGAGCATGGCTTTCTCGAACAGCTCGTCGGGACGTGGGATGTCACCTCCGGGACCATGAGCGGCGATGAGACGTGGACGGAAGTGGTCCGTTCCCTGGGTGGCATCTGGTTCGTGGCCGAGGGCAATGGCCAGATGCCGGGAGGCGGGGATGCCACCACGATCATGACGCTGGGTTACGATCCCGAAAAGGGCAAATATGTCGGCACCTGGCTTGGGTCGATGATGAATTACCTATGGGTTTATGAGGGAGAGCTTTCCGCCGACGGCAAGACGCTCAGCCTCTATACAACCGGTCCGGATATGGAAAATCCGGGAAAGACCGGCGAATACCGCGAGCAGATCACCTTCCAGGACAGAAATAACCGCACCTTCAATTCCAGCGCCAAACAGCCCGATGGGAGCTGGAAACAGTTCATGGAAGCGAGTTATACGCGCAAACACTGAGCGGGCGTGTTCAACAACAACATATGGAGGAAACGGCAATGTTGCAGACCGTTTCGGAATCGCGTTCGAAGACGCATGGCAAGTTCATCTGGTGCGAGCTGATGACGCCCGACACCGCCGCCGCGGGCAAGTTCTATTCCTCGGTGGTCGGCTGGAAGGTCAAACAGGTCGATATGCCCGATATCGACATTCCCTACTTCCTCTTCGAGATGGGGGAGGGCGACAATTGCCCCGGCATCGGCGGCATGTTGAACTTCCCGCCGGAACTGGAGGGCAAGATCCCGCCGAACTGGACCGGCTATGTCGCGGTCGACGATGTCGACCAGACGGCGAAGGAGTTCACCGAACATGGCGGTTCGGTGCAGCGTCCGCCCGAGGATATTCCGGGCATCGGCCGCTTCGCGGTGCTTGCCGATCCGCACGGCGCGGTCATCTGCGTCATGAAGCCCCTGCCGATGGATCAGCCGCCGCAGGAACTTGCCCAGGATGCCGTCGGCGCGGTCGGCTGGCATGAACTCTATGCCGGCGACGGCAAGGAAGCCCTCGATTTCTACGGCAAAGTCTTCGGCTGGACGCTCGATCATGATTTCGACATGGGCGAGATGGGCGTCTATCACATCTTCGCCCACAACGGTCAGATGATCGGCGGCATGATGACCAAACCCGCGGATATGCCCGCCTGCTGGTGCTATTACTTCAACGTCGATGCCATCGATGCGGCCGTCGAGCGTGTGAAAGCCGGCGGCGGCAAGATCCTCATGGGGCCGATGGAGGTTCCCGGCGGCAGCTGGATCATCCAGGGCACCGATCCGCAGGGTGCTTTCTTCGCGCTGAACGCGGCGAAACGGTAACCGCCGAGTTCGATCTTCCCGAGATCGCCAAAGCCCCGCCGCGGTTGCGGCCGTGGCGGGGTGAGCGCGGCTGTGCGAGCAAAGGAGGTTCAAATGGTATCCGAAAGCGAAGAGCAGCGGATCAGGGACATCATCGAAGACTGGGCGAACGCCGTGATGAGCGGGGACCGCGCGAAAATCCTTGCCCGTCACTCGTCCGATCTCCTGATGTTCGACTTTCCCGAAACGATCGAAGGCATCGAAGCCTATGCCAGGACGTGGGATTTCTTCTTTGCCGATCCCAAAGGGCCTATCACGTACCGGCCAACCTCCATGCGGGTGACGGCCGGAAAGGAGGTCGCCTTCGCCGCCTGCACATTCCACTGCGACGGGACTTCGGCCGGTCCGCTGGATTTCAGATTGACGGTCGGCCTGGAGAAACGGGATGGCGAATGGGTCATCACGCATGAGCATCACTCGGTGCCGACGATCGAGGAACGCTTCATCGAAGAATGATGGCAAGGGGTGATGCGATACTTCGATCTTTATCGAAGCATCGGGCATCTTCACGCCTTGAGAAGCGTCCGACCGCCATGACATAACGGCGGCATGACCGAACTTTCTCTTCCCTTCCTTGCCGCCGTTATCGGCACTTTCATCATCGCAGGCCTGGTCAAGGGCGTCACCGGAATGGGGCTTCCGACTGTCGCGATGGGAGTTTTGGGCGCCTTGATCTCGCCGGTCGCGGCGGCGGGCCTGCTGCTCGTCCCTTCCGCCGTCACCAACCTGTGGCAGCTGTTCACCGGGCCGGACTTCATGGCGCTCATCAGAAGGCTCTGGCCGATGATGGCGATGATCGTGGCCGGCACGGTGCCGGGCGCCTTCCTGCTGACGGCCGGCAGCCATCTGACCGTCGCCGCTCTCGGCTTCGTTCTGGTTGCCTACGCGCTCTATTCTCTCTTCGGGAAACAGCCCGTCATACCTTCGAAAGCGGAAAAATGGCTCTCGCCGCTCATCGGCCTTGTGACCGGCGTCATCACCGGCGCCACAGGCGTCTTCGTCATCCCGGCCGTGCCCTATCTTCAGGCGCTGAACCTCGGCCGCGACGATCTCGTGCAGGCGCTCGGGCTTTCCTTCACCGTTTCGACTGGCGCGCTGTTTGCCGGGCTCGCCTGGCACGGCGCCCTCGATCCCGGCAATCTCCTGCTGTCGTCCCTGGCCATCCTGCCGGCGCTTCTCGGCATGTGGGCGGGCCAGGCCCTGCGCAGCCGTATCAGCCCACCGGCCTTCCGGCGCGGCTTTCTGATCTGCCTCGTCCTGCTCGGCGGCGAACTCGCATTGCGGCCGTGGTTTTGAGAATCAGGCCTTCGYGTAAAATCCCGGCTCGGGCTGCATGGCGTCCAGCTTCTCACTTTCGCTGCTTATGACCTGCCGGAGCCAGGCGTGAGCGGGATCACTGTCGTTGCGGCGGTGCCAGAGCATGGTTTCGTTGTAGCCGTCATAATCGAGCGGTACCGGAAAGGAGCGGACGCGCGGCCAGGGCGTCAACCGCACCACCCGCTCGGAGAGGGTGATGATCATGTCCGTCTCGGCGATAATGGCGGGCGCGGCAAGAAAATAGGGAAGGCTCGCCGCCACATGCCTCTTCAGGCCGCGTTCGTCGAGCAGCCGGTCGAGATAGCCCTTCAGGTCGCCCACATGGGTGATGAGAAGATGCGGGTACTTGAGGAATAGATCGAGCGTCAGCTCGTCTCTTATCTCCGGATGGTTTTCCGAAACGAGCGAAATCCAGCTTTCATGGAAGAGGCTGGCCCGTTTCAGTGTCGTGGGCGCATCCGGAAGCAGGGTGATCGCGAGGTCGATTTCTCCGGTCTCCAGCGTCTCCGCAAGCGCTTGCCGATGCATGGAGCGCAGGATGATGGCGACGCGCGGCGCCTCCATCCGCACGCGGGCGATCACCGATGCCATCAGCGTCGCAGCTATGTGGTCTGGTGTGGCGATGCGGAAGGTCCGTCCCGAACGGCCGGGCTGGAATCGGCCATAGCCGCCGAGCGTCTCCTCGATCTGGCGAAGGGCGGAGCGTATGGGATCGGCGAGATCGAGCGCCCGCTCCGTCGGCCGCATGCCTTCGCCGCTGCGCRCGAAAAGATCGTCGCGGAAGAGCGCCCGAAGACGCGCAAGTCGCTTGCTCATGGCCGGCTGGGTCAGGCCGATGCGCGATGCCGCCGCTCCCACGCCCCCCTCGCTGAGGAGCGCATCGAAGGCGACGAGCAGATTGAGATCGACGGCCGAGAGCTTCATGGATCGACGATAGATCGATAATCCCCTCTTATGCCACTCATATGCCTGTGAGGAATATCGGGATGGCCGATATCGATTGGTATCGAAGGAGAGGATTTGCCAGCATCCGCGTGGATCAGCACCGGAGACACCATGATGCACTGGAAATATCTTACTATCTGCCTGTTCGCCTTATTTCCCTCCGCCCTCCATGCGCAGGTACAAATAGGGGAAAATCCGCCATTCCTGGCTGCCTTGTCCGACACGGACATGGTGCCCACCGTGTATGAGACCGGCGCTCTCGGCCCGGCGGACGGGGAAAACCACGACACGCTCTCGATCATCGCCCTGCCTCTTGATGCCGAAGCCGAACCGCGCCACTTCGCGGTCTCCAACTCTACCAACGGGCCGCCGGCCGCACTCACCCTCTCGCCGGATGGACGCTTTGCCCTCGTCGCAGAGACCTACGGACGCCGACCGAGGGACGCCACCCGCCTCGACCAGTTGCCGCAGGGCAAGGTAATCCGATCGATCGATCTGGCCGGGGAGGGAGAGGTCGCGGCTACCGTGGAGATCGGCACCCAGCCGCAGGCGATCAGTCTCAATCCCGCCGGAGACCTTCTTGCCGCCATTACGGTGGACGATGGGCAGGAACTGGCCTTCGTGCCCGTTCGTGAGGGGCGGTTCGGTGCCGTTGTGCGTTTCGGTCTCGGCCTGCCGCCATCGGGCGGCTTCATTCCGCTGAAATCTACCTGGATCGAATGGCATCCGAGCGGCCGCTACATTGCCGTCAATCTCGTGGATCGGGCAGAGGTCGCCTTTTACGAGGTGGTCCGCGATAGCGAGGGCGCCGTGACAGCTATCCAGCCCTGGGGCAACCGCGTCCAGACCAACAAGTTTCCGTTCGTCGGCCGCTTTTCCCCGGATGGCCGCTTCTACATCACATCGGATCTGCAATGGGGTGTCGATACCAAAGGTTTCTTCGGTGTCGAGGAAGGAATTCTGACGACCGTGCGGCTGGCGGGGGAGGGCTCGTCCGGTGAGGCCGCGCTTCATACCGTTCCGCATGTCGCGCTGGGTGGCTGGGCCTCGGAGACCATTCTGTTCAGCCCGGATGGCCGCTTTCTGGTCACGTCCAACCTACGCGGCACCGGCAAAGCCGATGGCGATCGGCAATGGACCGAGGAAGCCTCCCTCAGTCTCCATGAACTCGATCGAGAGACAGGCAGGCTCCATTCCCGCGGCGAATGGCGGTTTCCGGCTGTGCAGCCGCAGGGGCTTGCCTTTTCGAAAGATGGCTCGGTGCTCTATGTCGGCGTCAATCGCTATCGCGGAGGAAACCACGGCGCGGTCGAGATATGGAATCTGGTTACCGAAGGAGGGCCGCGGCTTGAAAGAACCGGCACAACGGTTCGCCTGCCACCGGGCGTTCATACCCTGGCGGCAGGATGACGGTCCGCAAGCGGCAGGGACCTACCGCTTGAAGCTGCCGAGAATGCCGCGCACGATCGCCCGGCCGACCTGGGTGGCGACCGTGCGGGCGACGGACTTCATCGCCGCTTCCACCACGGTCTGGCGCTGCGAGCCGGCGCGGGCGCGGCCACGGGCCGGGGGGGCATCGCCGCCGCCGAAGCCCGGCAGCGACCAGCCGGAACCCGTCGATGCGGTCTGGGCTTCCTCCGCCTCCTTGGCGGCTGCCGCATCCGCTGCCTGCTTGGCGCGGGCGGCCAGCATTTCGAAGGCGGATTCGCGGTCTACGTCCTCGTCATAGAGGCCGAGCACGGGGCTCTTGTCCATCACCGCCTGGCGTTCCTGATCGGTAAGCGGCCCGATGCGGCTCGAAGGCGGCCGGATGAGGGTACGCTCCACCATGGAGGGTGCGCCCTTGCCTTCGAGCGTCGAGACCAGCGCCTCGCCGGTGCCGAGATTGGTGATCGCCGTGGCGCAATCGAAGGCGGGGTTGGGTCGGAAGGTATCGGCTGCCGTCTTCACYGCTTTCTGCTCGCGCGGCGTATAGGCGCGCAACGCATGCTGTATCCGGTTGCCGAGCTGTGCCAGCACCGTTTCCGGAACGTCGAGCGGGTTCTGCGTCACGAAATAGACGCCCACCCCCTTGGAGCGGATGAGGCGTACGACCTGCTCGACGCGCTCGGTGAGCACCTTCGGCGCATCGTTGAAAAGCAGATGCGCCTCGTCGAAGAAGAAGACCAGCTTCGGCTTTTCCGGATCGCCGACTTCCGGCAGTTCCTCGAAGAGTTCCGAGAGCAGCCAGAGCAGGAAGGTGGCGTAGAGCCGCGGGTTCATCATCAGCTTGTCGGCGGCAAGCACCGAGATCTGCCCGTAACCGTTGGTATGGGTGCRCATGATGTCGGTGATCTTCAGCGCCGGCTCGCCGAAGAAATGGGTGGCACCCTGCTGTTCCAGCACCAGAAGCGACCGCTGGATGGAGGCGACGGAAGCCTTGGAAATCTGTCCGAACTGGCCGGAAAGCGCGCTTGCGTTTTCCGCCATGTAGTTGAGGAGGGAGGTGAAGTCCTTGAAGTCGAGAAGCGGCATTCCCGCCTGGTCGGCGATCTTGAAGGCGATGTTGATGACGCCTTCCTGGGGCTCGGAGGCATCCATGAGCCGCGAGAGCAGGAGAGGGCCCATCTCCGCGATCGTGGTGCGCACCCGGTGGCCCTTCTCGCCGAAGAGATCCCAGAAGATCACCGGAAACTGTTCGAAATCGTAATCGGCAAAGCCGATCTGCTCGGCGCGCTTGGCAAGGAAATCCTTGGGCTCGCCCTTGGCGGCAACGCCGGAGAGATCGCCCTTGATGTCTGCGGCGAAGACGGGCACGCCTGCCTTTGAGAAGCCTTCCGCCAGGATCTGCAGCGTCACGGTCTTGCCTGTGCCGGTGGCGCCGGTAATGAGGCCGTGCCGGTTGCCGAACTTCAAATCCAGATATTCTGCTTTGTTGAGCGAATCGTCCGGATTGCGGCTGCCGCCGATGAAGAGTTTACCCGTTTCGTCCATGCAACTATGCGCTCCCTGGCCGCGTGCCGCCATCATATAGGAGGTTAGTTATAGGGTGCGTCGGGAAAAGCGGCAACGGCAAGTGCAACGGTTGGTTACTCCTTCCACTGTGCGGTTCACCGGGCAGGCTTTCTATTGTCATAGGCCTCCTGCGCCCGCTCGATCTCGTGCAGATGGTCGATCGCCCAGTCATAGGCCGCTCCGAGCGGGGCTTGCAGGGTGCGCCCGAGTTCCGTGATCGAGTATTCGACCGCGACCGGCGAAGTGGGAAATACTTTCCGGTCGATCAGCCCGTTGCGCTCCAGACGCCRCAGGGCCTGCGTCAGCGCCTTGTGCGTCACGCCTTCCAGCCTCCGCCTGAATTCGTTGAAGCGCGTCGGCTTCTCGGTGAGGACGGTGAGGATCATCACCGACCATTTGTTGGCGACCTGATCGAAGAAAGAGCGCGCGGCGCAGTCCGCAAAGAACACCGCATCAACCTGGCCCGTCATCCCGGTATCCTTCCGTATATCTAGGCACTCAAAAGTGCATTCTTGATCCTAGATATACGATGGATATCTATTCTGCAACGCGCAGGAGATCAGGATTGCCGACAACCGGCCACGCCCCTGCGAGGCAACCGAACACGAAGCTTTGCAAATGACAGAGGATAAAATGGAAACGAGATTCTCCCGGCGAAGCCTGCTGAAATTCGCCGGCGCCACAGCCGTTGCGACCACAGCTTTCAAGGGCGCGCCTGTGGCAGCAGCGCCTGCGGCACCGGCGGCGAAGCTCTTCTATACCGAGGCCGGCACCGGCAGGAACGTGATGCTCCTGCACGGCTGGACCTGCGATTCCAATGATTGGATCGGGCAGTTTCCATTGTTCGAAAGCAGGTACCGGGTCGTCGCGCCCGATCTGCGGGGGCATGGAAAATCGGAGGTCATGCCATCGGGCGCCTATACGCCTGCCGATTACGTCGCGGATATCGAAACCCTCATCTCGACCAGATATCCGGGCGAGAAGTTCGTCATCGTCGGGCACTCGATGGGCGGCCAGATCGCCGCCCGCCTGGCAGCCAAGCGACCGGATCTGGTCAGTGCCGTCGTGTCCGTCGATGGGGCGCTCGGTTTCGGCAATGACGCAGTGCAGCTGTTCGACAAGACCGTCCGTGATCTTTACACCGGCGATCCGGGCATCGTGGTCCCGGCTCTGTTCCAGCTCGTCTATGATGTCAAGACCGATCCGGCATTCAAGCGCTGGCACGCGAGGCGCGTCCAGGGCATGCCGAACCACGTCGTGCGGGAATCCTTCGGTCCGCTTTTCTTCGGAGCGGACCAGGTCGGCGTCGGAGAGGCGAGTGCAAAATTCTGCCGGCGGCTGACGGTGCCCGTCTATCACCTGTGCCGCGATCCCGCCCAGGCAAACCGCATGCGGCCATGGTTCTCGCACCCGAAATCGAAAGTCGATCCATGGTCCAATGCAGGCCACTGGATCATGYAGGACCGCCGGGAGGACGCAAACGCGGCGATCACCGCCTGGATCGATGCGCTTTAGGAATCGTGGCCGGCGATACGCCAGTCACCGATATGCCGCTCACAGATTCGACGGGCGCGGATTTGCGCCTATATTTACGTCTCCCCACTGGCTTGGTGGCCGGACAGTGTGTATTACTTTGACGTCAACGTCAGATTTCGAGGAGAATCTTTATGAACGAGCTGGTTACCCGCGTTGCTGAAAATGTCGGCATCGCTCCCGATGTCGCCGAAAAGGCGGTCGGCATGATGCTCGGTTTCCTGCAGCGCGAGGCCGATGACGGCGCGGTCGCCAGGATGATCGAAGCGATCCCAGGCGCGACGGAACTGGTCGCCCAGTTCAAYGGCGAAGGCTCGAACGGCGGCGGCCTGCTCGGCGGTCTGATGTCGGCGATCGGCGGCGGCGGCGTGATGGGCCTCGGCCAGCAGCTGATGAGCCAGGGCCTCGGCATGGGCGAGATCACTTCGCTTGCCAAGGAAACCATTGCCGTTGCCCGCGAACATGCCGGCGATGAGGTCGTGGACACCGTGGTTTCTTCCGTTCCGGGCCTTTCCCAATTCGTGTGATGCCGCGCCGCCTGTGCGGTGCAAAAAGTATTTGACTTCCTTGCGCTTTGGGCGCATCCGTTCGCTCAGCGCCGCCCGTCCGGGCGTCGCTGTTTCAAAGGAAAAGAGAGATGAACCTCGACAGTCGAAGTTCGACGTCAACATACCGACCCGTCCTTTCGGGGCTCTGATCCTTTTTTGAGGATACGCGCTCCTGAAGGACCGATGGTCCGAGAAAGGAGCTGTCATGCTGCGTATCCATGCCTATGACCTCGACCGCCTTGTGCCGGTCGTTTCCGATACGCCCGCCGTCGCCATGGCGCCCGCAACTGCCGGAGCCGCGGTCGCGCTCGACCTGAATGCCCAGGCACAGCCGCCCGTCGTCTGGTACGACCTCATCAATCCCACCCAGGAGGAAGAGCGCACCGTCGGCGAGCGCCTCGGCATCACCGTGCCGACCATGGACGAGATGGAGGACATCGAGCTTTCCGCCCGGCTCTACCAGGAGGATGGCGCCGAGTTCATGACGATGACGGTCCTGACCCGGCCGGATGCCGAGGCGCCGCGCAAGGTGCCCGTCACCTTTATCATAAAGGGCCAGACGCTGGTCACCGTGCGCTATTCGGAGCCGCGGCCGTTCGACGCCTTCCTTGCACGCGCCCGTCGCGGCAACGGCGCCAGCCTCCATTGCGGCAATGGCGAACTCATCATGGCCGGGCTGATCGAAGCGGTGATCGACCGCATGGCCGATACGCTCGAGCGGCTCGGCAACGATATCGACCAGATTTCCCAGGAGGTCTTCAGCGCCAAGGCTGCCAAGGTCAACAAGAAGACGCGGGACCTTCAGGAACTGATCCGGGAGATCGGTCAGGCGGGTGAGTTCCTGACGGTCGTTCGCGAAAGCCTGGTCAGCGTCTCGCGCGTCGTGGCCTATTACAGCGCGCTGGAYGGTGTTGACCGCAAGCTGGCCAAGGAGCTCCGCCAGCGCCTGAAGCTTCTGCAGCGGGATGCGACCTCGCTCGGCGATCACTCGGCCTTCCTGTCGAGCAAGATCAATTTCCTGCTGGATGCCACGCTGGGGCTGATCAATCTCGAGCAGAACCAGATCATTAAGATCTTCTCGGTTGCCGCCGTGGTCTTCCTGCCGCCAACCCTGGTCGCCTCGGTTTATGGCATGAACTTCGATGTCATGCCGGAGCTGAGATGGCAGTACGGCTATCCGATGGCGATTGCCATGATGATCGTTTCGATGATCCTGCCCTATCTCTATTTCAAGAGAAAGGGCTGGCTGTAGTCACGATGGAAGGGGCGAGACACGGGGCTCGCCCCTGAGGACCAAAGTTCGGGGCGGGGTGATTGTAACTACTGCCCCGACGCCTCCGGTTCGTAGTCCATGATGAACCGGCAGGGCTCGTTGCCGTAACGGGCGCTTGCGGCCTGGCACGCCTCGGCGATCGATGCGGAGCTTGGTTTCTCACCCTTGTCGATCCAGTCCACCATGGCGGCGAAGACTGCTGTATATTGCGGCGTCGAAAGCTTGCTGTGCTGGTTTTCGTCGGTGAAGGTCTGGACGAGCAGATCGGCATTCCCGGCCTTCGCCACCGTCTCGCGATATTGGGCCTCCAGCTCCACGAAAGCGGTCGGATCATTCCTGGCATGCATGGAAATCGTCGGGGCGACGATCGCGCCCGTCAGGTCCGCGTCATAGGCGAGCAGCCGCCGCGCTTCCGCATCGGCGCTGAACCGCTCCACACCCTTGTTGAGGGCCGCATCGTCATCCGAGCCGGAATAGACGGTGTTCGAATTGTCGAACGGATTCTTGCCGTCAAGTCGCCGCCATACGATGTCCTGGAAGAGATTGGTCGCCCAGGCGAGATGCCCCACGAGACTGCCCTCCGGCACCTTGGTGACGGCGAGGATGTGGGCGAGGTTTTTCGCCTGTTCCGGCGAGCGCTTGTCCTTGTCGAGGGAAAGGCCGGTGCATTCGTCAACACGCTTTTCAAGCTCGGCACGCGCCATCTTCTCGCCCTTCGGCAAGCCCCGCCATACGGGATATTGCACTTCCTCCGGCCGCGGATGGTTCTTGCAGTAATACTGGTAGACGGCGCGAAGATCGGCCCGGAAGCCATAGGAGCCGGTGCCGCCGCCGAGCACGCCGCTCGTCAGCACCACGCCGTCGTAATTCCTTTTGCCGTCGGCATCGAGCGCATAGAGTTCGGCCGCCTTGGCGGCGACATTGGCACCCCAGGATTGGCCGTGCAGCAGGGTCAGCCTTGGTTCGCCGAGCAGCTTTTCGGCAATCTTGCGGACATTTTCGGTGTCTTCCGCCGCCATTCGCACTCCATAGCCTTCCCGGCGATAATTGGAGCCGGCCCAGGCATAGCCCTCCTCGACGGTGACGGCGAACCGTTCCAGATCTTCGACGGGATCATCCGGTTCGGGTTTGGCGGTGCGCGGTCCGCCATGCGAGTGCACGACGAGGATGCCGTTCCAGTTCCGGGGCTTGGCGATCCAGTAGAAGGCGCCGTTCTGATCGGCGCCCGCAAAGCATTCGGTCCCCTCCGGAAGCTCTTCCGGGCAATCCTTCTTTTCCTGCCCAAGGGCCGGCAATGCCGCAGACAGGGACATGACGGCGGCGAAAGCCACCGAGGCCAATAGATGCTTCATGGAAAACTCCTCCTTCTCCACCACGAGGAGGCTATTCCGGTGTGTTTGCGGGAGGCAACCGCAGTAAGGGGCCAGATTGCGCGCCGGATGCGATTCCGCACCTGCGAATGTTCCGCATTCTGCCCAACCGGGCGCCGAGGATGGGTGGGAAACTACCCATCGGCGGCGGAGGGCAAAGCGCCCCAAGGGATCAGGACGGCTGCGGCTGGCTCTCACCTTCCCCCTTGAGGGGGGAGGTCGCCGCAGAGCGGCGGGTGGGGGTGACCGTTTGTTGGATAAATGGTCACCCCCACCCCGAACCTTCGGTTCGACCCTCCCCCTCAAGGGGAGGGTGGTCATTAGTTGTCCCATTCCGGCGCCAGATGGCCGGGGTTGACGATGCGGCCGTCGGGACGGGCGAGTTCGTGGATCGCCTGCATCTCCTTTTCCGTCAGCGAGAAATCGAAGATGTCGAAATTCTCCGGAAGCCGGCTTTCCGTGGCCGTCTTGGAAAGGGCGATAACGTCCTTCTGCTGCACAGCCCAGCGCAGCGCTACCTGGGCCGCCGTCTTGCCGTGCCGCGAGCCGATCTCCTTCAGCACTTCGTCCTGCGGCACCTTGCCGTCCGCCATCAGATAATAGGCGGTAATGGAGATGCYGTCCTTGCGCGCCGCGGCGATGACCTTGGATTGGTCGAGATAGGGATGGTATTCGATCTGATTGTTGGCAATCGGCGCGTCGGAAAGTTTCACGGCTTCCGCCATCAGGGCGGTGTTGAAGTTGGAGACGCCGATATGGCGCACCTTGCCGGCTTGTCTCACCTCGTTCAGCGCGCCGATGCGCTCGGCCAGCGGCACTTCGCTCTTTGGCCAGTGGAGAAGGAGCAGGTCCACGTGGTCGGTCTGAAGCTTCTTCAGGCTCTCATCGACGGAGGCGATGAAGTCCTTGTGGCGGTATTTGTCGACCMAGACCTTGGTGGTGAGAAAGATGTCGGCACGTGGGATGCCCGACTTGGCGATCACTTCGCCCACTTCCGCCTCGTTGCCGTAGATCTGCGCGGTATCCACATGGCGGAAGCCGAGTTCGAGCGCCTTGGGCAGGACGCGCAGGACGTCAGGGCCCGGCATGCGGAAGGTGCCGAAGCCGAGAGCGGGGATATTGGCGCCATTGGCGCTGACGACGTGCATGATAGTCTCCTTGGCTAAAGAATGTCCGCCCGGAGAGGGCGGAGGAAAGGGGCCCTTTCTACATGGGCCGATTCCATGACGGATCAACCGTCATGTCGTGTGCCGGTCAGCCGGCAAGTGGCGGGTCGAGGCGTGCAAAGCCCTCCTGCCGCCGATAGGGGAAATGCGGATAGGGCGCGGTGACCGYGCTTGCCGTATCGAGCTTTTCGATCTGTCCCTTGCTCAGCGCCCAGCCGACGGCGCCGAGGTTCTGCCGAAGCTGTTCCTCGTTGCGGGCGCCGATGATGACGGAGGATACGGTCGGCCGCTGGAGAAGCCAGTTGATCGCCACCTGCGGCACCGTCTTGCCGGTCTCTGCGGCGACCTCTTCCAGGGCATCGACCACCCGATAAAGCAGTTCGTCCTCCACCGGCGGACCGAAGCTCGCGGTTTCGTGCAGACGGCTGCCCGCCGGGATCGGCTTTTCCCGGCTGATCTTGCCGGTGAGCCGCCCCCAGCCGAGCGGGCTCCAGACGAGCGCGCCGAGGCCCTGGTCCTTGCCGAGCGGCATCAGGTCCCATTCGTAATCGCGGCCGACCAGCGAATAATAGACCTGGTTCGCGACATAGCGCGTCCAGCCGTGCTTCTCGGCGGCGGCGAGCGATTTCATGATCTGCCAGCCGGAGAAGTTCGAGACACCGATATAGCGAAGCTTGCCGTCGGCCACGAGCCGGTCGAGCGTCGAGACGACTTCCTCGACGGGCGTGGAGGCATCGAAGGCGTGAAGCTGGAAGATGTCGATATGGCCGGTTCCGAGCCGCCTCAAGGCATCCTCGACCGAGCGGATCAGCCGCGAGCGGGAGGAACCCCAGTCGTTCGGCCCTTCGCCCATCGGCAGGCTCGCCTTGGTGGAGATGAGCACCGCATCGCGCCGGCCCTTGATCGCCTGGCCGAGCACCTCTTCCGAAGCGCCGTTCGAATAGACGTCCGCCGTGTCGAACAGGTTGACGCCGGCTTCGAGGCAGATGTCGACCAGGCGGCGGGCCTCCTCGACATCGGTCGTGCCCCAATTGCCGAAGAGCGGGCCGGAGCCGCCGAACGTGCCGGCGCCGAAGCTTAAGACCGGCACTTTCAGGCCGGATGCTCCAAGAGATCTGTATTCCATAACGGGCTCCATGGGAGGGTTTGTGTAAGCGGAAAGGGCGGGCGAGCCCCGCCCCATCTCATTATTCCTGGTGCATCATTCCGCCGGGCTTGCCTGCAGGGCAGGGCGTGAGCCATCCAGCCGGATCGCGATCAGCGCCACCGCAAGGGCGGCGATCGGCACCAGGCCGGCGACGAGCGTAACCGAGCCGAGGCCAAGCCCGCTGTCGATGATGACGCCGCCGAGCCATGCGCCGATAGCGTTGCCGAGATTGAAGGCGGCGATGTTGAAGGAGGAGGCCAGTCCCTGGCCGGCACCTTCCGCCTTTTCCAGTACCCACATCTGCAGCGGCGAGACGGTGGCGAAGGCGGCTGCCCCGAAGAGGCCGATCGCAATCACCGCGGCGACCTGCTGGTGGATGGCGAAGGTCAGTACGAGCAGGGCGACCGAAAGGGCGATCAGACTGCCGATGACGGTGGGCACCAGCTTGCGGTCCGCCAGACGTCCGCCGAGCAGGTTGCCGACCACGAGCCCGCCGCCGAAGACCAGCAGGATGGGCGAGACGGCGGATTCAGAGAACCCGGTGATCTCGGTCAGGATCGGCGCGATATAGGTGAAGCCGGCGAACACGCCCACCCAGGAGAGCACGGTGGTCAAGAGGCCGAGCAGCACGGAGCGGCGCCCGAGCACGGCAAGCACGCCCTGCGAGCTTTCTTCCTGCTGCTCGGCGGCATTGTCCTTGGGAACCAGGAGAGCGATCACAGCAAGCGCGATGACGCCGATTGCGGTGACGGCCCAGAAGGTCGAGCGCCAGCCGAATGCCTGGCCGAGCCAGGTGCCGAACGGCACGCCGAGAATATTGGCGACGGTAAGCCCGGTGAACATGATGGCGATGGCCGAAGCCTTCTTGTTGGGCGCGACGAGGCTGGTTGCGACGACGGAGCCGACGCCGAAGAAGGAGGCGTGCGCGAAGGCGGTGAGCACGCGCGCTGCCATCAGCGTCCAGTAGTCGGGCGCCAGCGCACAGGCGAGGTTGYCGATGGTGAAGACCACCATCAGGCTCATCAGCAGGGTCTTGCGCGACCATTTGCCGGTGATCGCACCGAGAAGCGGTGCGCCGACGACGACGCCCAGCGCATAGCCGGAGATCAGGAGGCCGGCTGCCGGGATCGAGACGCCGAGGTCGTTGCTGACGTCGATGAGCAGGCCCATGATGACGAATTCGGTGACGCCGATCCCGAAGGCCCCGGCCGTCAGGGCATAGAGAGCGAGTGGCATGGTTGTGTTCCTAATCCTTGGGAGGAGGGCAGGGTTGCATCTGAATTCCCCCTCACCCCGCCTCCGCTTCGCTCGGCGACCCTCTCCCCGAGGGGAGAGGAAGGAACGGAAGGGCTGCGGCATCTTACCTTCTCCCTAAGGGGGAGAAGGTGGTCCGAAGGACCGGATGAGAGGGGCCTTCTTTGCAACCGCAATATCGTCGCGCGGCACTTGCCTGTGTAGCGGCACAAGCGGATAATCATTTGTGAAGTGAAGTCACAGCTGATGCAGGTTTGCCCCTCACCCTAACCCTCTCCCCGCACGCGGGGAGAGGGGACGTGCTCTGCGACAGGGTCGTGGCAGAACGGTGCGTCATATCCCTTCTCCCTGTCATAACGGGGAGAAGGTGGCGGCAGCCGGATGAGGGGCATTCCGTAGAAAGCAACTGAAGAGCAGCCTGTAGAGGTAAGAACGATGGACAATCGCGTCGGTGAAATGGAAGTCTTCACGCTCGCGGCGGAGCTCAGGAGTTTTTCGGCCGCAGGGCGGAAACTCAAGCTCTCGCCCTCGGCGGTGAGCAAGCTCGTCACCCGGCTCGAGAACCGGCTGGGCACGCGCCTTGTCGTACGCTCCACCCGCACGCTGCAGCTGACGCCGGAGGGGGAGACCTATCTGGCGCGCGCCCAGYGCATCCTCGCCGAGATCGCCGATACGGAGGCGGTGGTTTCGGGCGGAGGGCGCATGCTTCCGCGCGGGCCGCTCTCCGTCAACGCCTCGGTCGGCTTCGGGGAGCGCTACATCCTGCCGCTGACGGGTGAATTCCTGGCGCTCTTTCCGGATGTCCAGCTCGACGTCACGCTGACCGACGATATCGTAGACGTGATCGGCGAGCGGGTGGATATCGCCATCCGCCACGGGCCCATGCGCGATTCGTCCCTGATGGCGAAAAAGCTGGCCGAAAGCAGCCAGGTGATCATGGCCTCGCCGGAATACCTGAAAAGGCACGGCACGCCGAAGACGCCGGACGAACTCATCCATCACAATTGCATCAACTTCAATTTTAGAAGAGCCGTCGAAGGATGGCCTTTTCGTGATCCGGTGACGGGCAGGGCGGAGGTCCGCCCGGTAGCGGGAAGCCTGAAGGCAAGCAGCGGCTCGATCATTCGCCAGTTCTGCCTTGCCGGGCTCGGGATCGGCCGTGTCGGGCGTTTCCATGTGGAGCCGGACCTTGAGGCAGGGCGCCTTGTCCCTGTGCTGGAGGATTATAATCCGGGCGACATGGAGGAGATGCACGCCGTCTATGCCGGTCACGAGCATCTCGCCGTGCGCATCCGCGCCTTCATCGAGTTCCTGGCGGAGCGGCTCTGATGGCGAACGTGGCAAACCTGCCGCAATCATGCCATGGTTTGGACAATTTCTTCCACAAATTCATGGGCATGGAGAATCTGATCATGTCCGAACGATTTAATGACGTCCTCGCCCGCATTCGGGCCGACGTGAATGCCGCAACCGCCGACCTGCCGCATCTCACGATACCGATGGAAGATTTGCGGCTGCTGATCCAGAATTTGGAAACCCTCCATTCGGAAAGGGAGGAGCTGCGCCGCAAGATTGATCAGCACAATGATGTCATCGAGGCGGTGGCGGTCTTCATCGAAGCCTACCGTGAAAAATACCGCAACTATTCGAGCGGCGGCGTGCGTCCCAGCGCGGTCCTGCGCCGGGAAGTGCGGATGATATGGGCCGCGATGAACGGCCATGCGGTGGCGACCGACAGCAGTTTCTGAGCCTAGTCCCGGTCGGGCGCGCCGAGCGGAAAGAGCGGCCGGTAGGGCCGTGCTTCGTCGACCGCCCGCGCAAACGAGGGACGGGCGAGCAGCCGGTTACGATAGGCCCGCACATTGGCGAACCGGCTGTCGATTTCATGCGTCCAATCGGCATAGAAGAGGAAGGGCGCGGCGGCGCAATCGGCGAGGCTGAAGCCGTCCCCCGCCGCCCATTCTCGGGCTCCCATGCGCTGGTCCAGCCAGCCATAGGCGGCCTCCAGCATCTCTCGCGCGTCCTCATCTCCATAAGGATCCCGCTTGTCCTCGGGGCGGATCGCATTGAAGACGATCCTTTGCTGAGGGCTGGCAATATAGTTGTCGAAGAAGCGGTCGAGCATCCTGACTTCCAGCGCCAGATCGGGATCGTCGGGGATCAGCCGCACCGGCCCCGGATAATGCTGCTGCAGGTACTCGATGATGATGGACGCCTCAAAGACATTCCTGCCTTTATCCTTCAGGATCGGAAAGCGCTTGACCGGCCAGATCGCGCAAAGCTCCTCGTAGGCCGAGGGATCCTCCGGGCTCAGCATGCGGTATTCGAAAGCGATATCGTTCTCGTAGAAGGCAATGAGCGCTTTCTGGCAATAGGAAGAGAACGGGTGGGCGTAGAGCATCGGGCGCATGGCAAACCTCCAAACCAGTTTCGTTTTGAAATCAGTATTGATTAACTGATCCTGTTTTGCAATCAGTTATTTTCTTCTTGGATCGATTCAGRCACCTTCGCGGTTTTGAGGGCTTATTCTCAACGCCCACGGAGAAAGCTCATGCAAGCGACGGCCGCGCATCTCGAGGAGAAACGGGTTCGCCATAAATGGCTCGATCTCGACGGCATGAACATATTCTACCGTGAAGCGGGAGCGGAGGATGCTCCCGTGCTGCTTCTGCTGCACGGCTATCCCTGTTCTTCCTATGAGTTCCGGGAATTGATGCCGGCGCTTGCCGATCGCTGGCGGCTTCTGGCGCCGGATTTCCCGGGCTGTGGGTATAGCGATGCGCCGGACGGTTTTCCTTATGATTTCGACGGCTATGCCGAATTCCTCGATGCTTTTACCCGAAAGCTCGGAGCGAACCGTTTCGCCATCTACCTGCACGATTTCGGCTCGCAGATCGGGCTGAGGCTGGCAATCCGGCATCCTGAACGTATCGCAGCCGTCATTATCCAGAACGGGGATATCTWCGAGGACGCGCTGGGGCCGAAATATGAAGGTCTCAAGAAATATTGGCGCAATCCGACGCCGGAAGGACGCGAGAAGATTGCCGCCGCCGTGAGCGAGGAAGGGTTCAGGGAAGAGTTTTTGAACGAGGTGGATGTCGATGTCGCCGAGCAAATATCTCCCGATCTCTGGCAGCTCCACTGGTCGCTGATGGACGAGAAACGCCGGCAGATTGCGATCGACGTCATCTCCGGCTTGCGGGAGAACGTCGCGTGGTTCCCGCGTTATCAGTCCTATCTTCGGGAACACCGGCCGCCGGCGCTCATCGTCTGGGGGCCGCGCGACGGCTATATGCCGGAGATATCCGCCCGCGCCTACCTTCGCGACCTGCCGGAGGCCGAGCTTCATCTCTTCGAGACCGGCGGCCATTGGCTCTTGGAAACCCATCTGGAAGAGGTCGTTCCGCTGATGCGCGATTTCCTCGGTCGGGTTCTGCCGGCGGCTTCCATGCGCGGTTGAGGGGCGAGTGGCATGGAACCTTTTCGTTGCAGGCGGGTTRCTCTCCCCGCGCAATGGAGGAGCCATGATGCGATTTATCATGCCGGGGATTTTCGTGTTGCTGGTCGCTCTCGTCCTCAGCATCCTCGTCCTGCGGTCACCGAAGGACGAGCCGGCCAATGGCGAGCTCACCAGCAGCGCCGAAGCCGGCGCGGATGCCCGTTAGCGACCGTTCGCAATTGTTGTTGGTTCAGGCTTTCACGGCGATGATGAAGAGGCGGGGAAAGCGTAGCAATACCCGCCCGTCCGCCATCGGCGGATAGGCACGCGCGATGCGGGCGGCGTAATCCGCCGTGAAGGCCTGCGCATGTTCCGGGCCGGCGGCATCAAGATAGGGCCTGAGCCCGGTGGCCTTGATCCATTCGACGATCGCCGCCGCATCGGCGAGCGGATGATAATAGACGGTGTGCCAGAGATCGATGCGTGCCGCCTTGGGCATCAGCCGGTCGTAATAGGTGGATGGCGCAGGCAGGGGTTTGCGCTTTATCCTGCCGCCTTCGAAAGCCGGTGCCCAGGGTCCGGCCGCTCCCGTTTCCTCCATCAGCGTATGGCTGGGTTCGGAAAGGTTGTCCGGCATCTGCACGGCAAGCACGCCGTCAGGCCGCAGATGGTCCATCAGTCTGGCCAGCACCGAAAGGTGATCCGGCACCCATTGGAACACCGCGTTCGCATAGAGCAGATCCGCCGGTTCCTCCGGCGTCCATGTGGCGAGATCGGCCTTGATGAAACGGCCTTCGGGTAGCCGCTCGGCTGCCGCGGCCAGCATGTTGTCGTCGCTGTCGAGGCCGATGACACTGGCCGCGCCGAAACGCTCGGCGAGCAGTTCGGTGGAATTGGCTGGCCCGCAGCCGAGATCATAGGCGCGGCTTGCCGAACCGAGCGGCACCCGTGCCAAGAGATCGCGCGCCGGYCGCGTCCGCTCGTCCTCGAATTTCACGTATTGCTCCGCAGACCAGGCCATTGTGCGACTCCGTGACATTGCGATGGCGTGGAACATGCCACTCCTTGCATCAGTGCTCCATGGTCGGATTTATCAATTTTTGTGATGATCCATCTTCAATTATCGCTTGACCTGCGCGCAGGGCCGGGCCTTCACTCGCCGCGAAATTTTAAGAATGAAGGAGACCCTCATGCCCGTCGATACCAAGCCCCGCAGCGCCACCTGGACCTTCGTGGATGGCGAGTGGCACTCGGGCAATCCGCCGCTGATCGGCCCCACCTCGCACGCCATGTGGCTCGGCTCGACGGTGTTCGACGGCGCCCGCTGGTTCGATGGGATCGCCCCGGATCTCGACCTGCACTGCCAGCGCATCAACCGCTCGGCGATCAACATGGGCCTGAAGCCGGTCGTTCCGGCCGAAGACATCGAGGCTCTCGCCTGGGAAGGCGTGAAGAAGTTCGACGGCAAGACGGCCATCTACATCAAGCCGATGTATTGGGCCGAGCACGGCACCTCCTACAGCGTCGTGGCCGCCGACCCGGAATCCACCCGGTTCGCGCTTTGCCTGTTCGAGGCGCCGATGAATTCGGCGAAGGCCGGTTCGCTGACTGTTTCGCCCTTCCGCCGCCCCTCGCCGGAAGTGGCGATGACCGGCGCCAAGACCGGCAGCCTCTATCCGAACAGCGGCCGCATGATCACCGAGGCCCGCTCGCGCGGTTTCGACAACGCGCTCGCACGCGACATGAACGGCAACGTGGCCGAGACCGCCTCTTCTAACGTCTTCATGGTCAAGGACGGGGTGGTCTTTACGCCGTTCGCCAACGGCACCTTCCTCGCCGGCATCACACGTGCCCGGACGATGGGTCTTCTGCGCCAGGCAGGCTTCGACGTGCGCGAGGCGACCTTGACGGTGCAGGATTTCATGGAGGCCGACGAGGTCTTCACGTCCGGAAACTATTCCAAGATCGTCGCCGTCAACCGGCTGGACGACCGCGAGTTCCAAGAAGGCCCGGTCGCCCGCAAGGCGCTGGAGCTTTATATGGATTGGGCGCGCTCGACCCGGAACGCCTAAGTTTGAGAGGAGGGCGGCGCTATGGAGCGTCGTCCTCTTCGCACTCTAAACTTCGTCCGGCCATTCGCGAGCGCCATGCTGGACGAAGAGGACTTCGACCTGCGTGTCTGTCACGCGATAGGCGACGATGTATGGCGTACCAGGGAGAACGAGTTCTCGTGTGCCTTTGATCTCGCCGTGACGCCCCAGGAAAGGATTGGCGGAAAGAAGCCTTGGGTTTTTGAATGAATCTCGTTGACGATCTTGCCTGCGGCGCGCGGATTGCGTTCGCCAATATAGTCGCCGATATGGGCAAGCTCTTGCAGATAGCGCCTGGTCCAGACGATCCGCACTGGAATCAGCCTTGCACGAATTTGTTCAGCACTGTGGCGATTTCTTCGTCATTGGCGAAGTCACCGTTGTCGGCAGCCTCTACCCCAGCCTGAACACCTGCTATCCATCGCTCTTGCCAAGCCAGCGAACGCCCGTGCGATAGCGCGTCCTCGATGATCTGGCCCCGAGTAAGGTTGGATCGTGCCACGAGCACATCGATGCGGCGGCTGAGGTCTTCCGGAATGTCGATGTCATTACTCATACGAATATCCTGCCACAACGGATTGGCTGACGATAGTCGTCTTCCTCACTCTCTGCCCGTTGGGCCACTGTACTTCATCTTCATATAGGCATTGCCGGCTTTGAGTTCGTCCAGCATCTGGCGAATGCGTTTTTCCCGGGTTTGCTCCCGTTTCGCCTGCGCGATCCAGCCGAGATAATCGTTGCGCTGGTAGGCGGGGCGGGCGTCGTAGGTCGCCTCGAGCCCTTCCGCTCTTAGTCGCCCGGCAATCTCCGGAGGCATGGGGTTCAGCGGACGCTTCAGCGTGTCCCGGTCCGATTTCATGGCGGTATCTCCTCAGGCGAGCCTCACGGCCGCGGTGCCGATGATGATGAGGGAAACGGCGATCATCAAGGGTTTCACCGGCACGCGCTTGACGATGAGCGCTCCGAAGGGCGCTGCCAGCACGCCGCCGATGATGAGGCCGATCGCCGAGGAAAGCTCCGACCAGCCGAGCGCCAGGATGAAGGTGAGCGAAATGACGAATGTCACGCCGAACTCGGTCAGATTGGTGGAGCCGATCACCTTCTTGGCATCGTGGCCGCGACCGAGCAGCGTGCTAGTCACGATCGGTCCCCATCCTCCGCCGCCCATCGCGTCGAGCAGGCCGCCGCCGGCGCCTACATAGGGCACGATCCAGTCGCGCACGTCGCGCGGCCATTGCGGCCGGAACGCTTTGTAGAGGATGAAGAGCCCGACGGCGATGAGATAGGCCGAAACGAAGGGCTCGATCGCTTCGCCGTCGATGTTGGAAAGCAGGTAGGCGCCGATGGCGCCGCCGATCATGCCCGCCGGTGCCAGCCGTGCCACGAGCCGCCAGTCGACATTGCGGTGATAGGCATGCGAAATGCCCGATGCCGCTGTGGTGAAGCATTCCGTCACATGAGTCATGGCGCTCGCGACGGCAGGCGGCACCCCGATCGTCAGCAGGCTTGTCGTGGAAAGTACGCCGAAGGCGAGGCCGAGCGCGCCATCGACGATCTGCGCGAAAAAGCCGATCAGCACGAAAATCAGGAAGTCCGTGGTCACGAAGTCGAGCATCGGGGCCGTTCTCCTGGCTAGATCGTGGTTCAACCTGGGTTCCAGCCGGAAGTAATTCGTGATCGGAAGAAAAGGTTCCGCGCCGGAGGATGTCCGGCGCGGGCCTAGATCAGTCCGGCAACTCCACCACGACCCGGTCTTCACCGAGTTCGCTGCCGAGTTCGACCGCTTGCGTCTGCTTGTCCATGACGCAGATATGGCTGATGCGGGCGTCGGCGCCCACCGCCTTGCCGGTGACGATCGCAAGCCCGAAGCGCTCGCTGCCGAAGGGATCGACCACCGCTTCCGGGTTCTCGATCATGCCGCTTGCAGCGGCGAGGCATTTCTCCTCCACCGTCTTTTCGAACTCGGCCCAGGCCTCGCCAGAAGATGCGTTGGCGGTCTGCGCGGAAACCAGGATGAGAAGGGAGAGCGGCAGAGCGGTCTTCATGGGAGGCCTCGCGAATCATTTAAATCAGAGGTTCCAACAACACCGGAAATCCAGCAAGTCTTTGACGCCGACAGGCCGATTTTTGGCAAGATTGCCGTTGCCTCCGGCCATGTCCGCACCTATGTTCCGCCACGAGCCCGTTCCCGCACGAGCCGTTCCTAGGTGTTTGCCGAAAAGGAGTAAGACAATGGCCTTTGAACTTCCTGAACTTCCCTACGATTACGAAGCGCTTTCGCCCTATATGTCGAAGGAAACGCTGGAATTTCACCACGACAAGCACCACAAGGCCTATGTCGATAACGGCAACAAGCTCGCGGCCGAGGCCGGCATGGCCGATCTTTCGGTCGAGGAAGTCGTGAAGAAGTCCTTCGGCACCAATCAGGGCCTCTTCAACAATGCTGCCCAGCACTACAACCACATCCATTTCTGGAAGTGGATGAAGAAGGGCGGCRGCGGCAACAAGCTGCCGGGCAAGCTGGAGAGCGCGATCACCTCCGATCTCGGCGGCTATGACAAGTTCAAGGCCGATTTCCTCGCCGCCGGCGCCACGCAGTTCGGTTCCGGCTGGGCCTGGCTCTCCGTCAAGGACGGCAAGCTTGCCATCTCCAAGACCCCGAACGGCGAAAACCCGCTAGTGCATGGCGCGGAACCGATCCTCGGCGTCGACGTGTGGGAGCACTCCTATTACATCGACTACCGCAATGCCCGCCCGAAGTACCTCGAAGCCTTCGTGGATAACCTCATCAACTGGGATTACGTCCTGGAGCGCTACGAAGCGGCCACGAAGTAATCTGGGCTATTTGCCTTTCGCAGCACCCGGCGTCGCAAGACGCCGGGTGCTTTCGTTCGGGCCCTCTCGTCCGCTTGAATCCGCCCGAGGACTTGGCTGTTGAGAGATAGCGCCACGGCCTGAAAAGGGGGGTGGCACACTAGCCCGCAGCCCCGGATCCTGTCTGCCATCCTTCCACCCAGAGCTGCCTCAGCTTCTCGCCTTCACCGCTGAAGAACTCCTCCACCGGTTCGCAATGCTCCACGCGATCCGCCCGGAAATTGCGGATCGCCTGCCTGAGTTCGCACCACGCGACGATATTGGCGGTTGCCGAATAATAGATGAGCGCGATCGGCCGGATCGTCCTTTCCGTCGCGCGTCCCAGCTCGTCGCGATAATCGAGGGCAAGCTTCTGCTCGTCGCGGATCGACCGGCGCACCAGGGCAAGATCGATGGCCTCCGGTGCCGGCGCCGCCGTGCCCCAGGCATGCAGGGCGTTGTCGGAAAAGATGCGCGCGAGCGGCTCCGGCACGGCCGCGGCGATCTTGCGGTTCACCTGCTTTGCCGCCTGCTTCAGCCCGGTATCGCCGGTGCGCTCAAGCAGCGCCAGCGAAAGCACGATCGCTTCCGTTTCCTCGATCGACAGCATCAGCGGCGGCAGCGTGAAGCCCGGCCGGAGAATGTAGCCGATGCCGCGCTCGCCCTCGATCGGCACCCGCATGGCCTGAAGCGCTGCGATATCGCGATAGATGGAGCGCACCGTCACCTCGAGCTGGCCGGCGATTTCGGCGCCCGTCACCGGTCTGCGGGCAAGCCGGAGGATCTGGATGATCTCGAACAGCCGGGAAGCCTTGCGCATGTTTCTTCTCCGCGATGGCCAAGGCTCCTGACAATACGCTGTCAGTTGGTCACGTCTATATCGCCGCATATCCGATTGAAAAACAAGGCGCCCATTTCCGGAGGGCGCCGCGGCACCCAAGGCTAACTGACATGACCTATGCGGAAAACCTCTGGCTCTTCTTCATCCTGCTCTTCGGCATCATCGTCGTGCCGGGCATGGACATGATCTTCGTGCTCGCGAATTCGCTCACACGCGGACGAACTGCCGGCCTGGCCGCGACCGGGGGCATCATGGCGGGCGGGCTCGTCCATTCGTTGTACGGCGCGCTTGGCGTTGGTCTGCTGGCGAGCCTCATGCCGAGACTTTTCACGCCGCTGCTCATCATGGGCGCAGCCTATATGGCCTGGATCGGCGTGAGCTTGATGAAGAGCGCCATCGTCGTGGAAGGGGTCGAAACGGCCGATGCCCGCTCCAATTGGGAGGYGTTCCGGCGCGGCGCCGTCACTTGCTTGATGAATCCCAAGGCCTACCTCTTCATGCTCGCGGTCTATCCGCAATTCCTTCGGCCGGATTTTGGGCCGCTGGCGCCGCAGGCGGCAGTCATGGCGGCGATGACGGCGGCAACGCAGCTTGCCGTTTATGGCGGGCTTGCCGCGGCCGCCGGCAAGGCGCGGGAATTCCTGGTCGGCAACGGCGGCGTCACCGTCTGGCTCGGCCGCGTGGCAGGGCTCCTGCTGGTGGTGGTCTCGCTGATCACGCTGTGGGAGGGGCTTGTCGCTTCCGGCGCATTCTGACCGAATCTTACTTTTACAACCTTGTTTTACAACACTTATCACCGGTTTGTTACTTCTATCTCCGATCCGGAACCGGCATCTTGCCCGCGTCGAACAATCGCTCGCCGGCTCGTGCCGGTTACCAACCATGGAGAGTTCCGCATGAGGTTCAAAGCTGCCGCAATCACGGCGACCGCACTCTGTCTTGGCTTCGCCGCCGTCGCCATTGCGCAGGAAACCCCGCAGGCAAAGCGCGAACAGCTCATGAAGCAGGTCGGCGGCGCCATGGCGACGCTCGGCGGCATCGCGAAGGGCGAAAAGCCCTATGACGAGGCTGCTGTACGCACGGCGCTTACCGCCGTCAGCACCAATCTCAAGGCCTTCCCGGATCAGTTCCCGGCGGGCTCCGAAGTCGATTCGGCCGCAGCTCCGGCCATCTGGCAGAACACGGAGGACTTCCGCTCCAAGGCGCTCGCGCTCGCGGAAAAGGCGGATACGGCGCTCGCCTCCTTCCCCGCCGATCAGGCCGGCGTCGGGGCCGCCATGCAGAGCCTCGGCTCGAGCTGCGGCGATTGCCACCAGACCTACCGCCTGAAGCGTTGATCCACCGGCTTGAGGAATTGCGGCCGCGACCTGTTTGCGGCCGCTGCCATGTATGCGAAGCGGGAGAGGAATGATGGCTGCAAGATGGACCAAGCTCCTCGTTGCCGGCGCGGCGATCGTCGTCGCGGGTGCGGCCGCGGCTTGGGCGCTCACCAGGCCCGATCCCCATCCGGATAGCTATTGGGCGAACCTCGGAGAGCCGGATCTCGCCCGCGGAGAGAACCTTTTCTGGGCGGGCGGCTGCGCAGGCTGCCATGCGGCGCCGGATGCAACGGGCGATGCGCTGAAGGTGATGTCGGGCGGTAGGGCGCTTCCCACCGGCTTCGGCACATTCCATGTGCCCAACATCTCACCCGATCCGACCGCCGGCATCGGCCGCTGGACGCTCGCCGATTTCGGCAATGCCATGACCCGCGGCGTCGGCAGGAACGGCGAGCATCTTTTTCCGTCCTTCCCCTACGGCTCCTATGCCCGCATGAGCCCGCAGGATATCAACGATCTCTTCGGATATCTGAGGACGCTGCCCGCGAGCAGCTATGTCGCGCTGCCGCACGAACTGCGTTTTCCCTACAATATCCGGCTTGCGCTCGGCGTCTGGAAATACCGCTATTTCAACGATGAGCCCCGCGTGGAGCTGGCCTCTACGGACGAGAAGCTGAGGCGCGGCCAGTTCCTGGTCGAGGGGCCGGGCCATTGCGGCGAATGCCATACGCCTCGCGATGCCATGGGCGGTTTCCTTAATGGCCAATGGCTGGCAGGCGGACCGAATCCGGAAGGCGAGGGGCGCATTCCCAACATCACGCCCGGTGGCCAGGATGTCGGCTCCTGGAGCGAGAGCGACCTCGTGAACTATTTCCAGACGGGCTTCACGCCGGAATATGATTCCGTCGGCGGCTCGATGGCCGACGTGCAGCGAAACCTCGCGCATCTGCCGCAACAGGATCTGGAAGCCATCGCCGCCTATCTGAAAGCCGTTCCGTCACGTTGATCGGCCGGCAGGCCTGGTGGAACGAAGTCCGCAACCTTACGTTTTCGCTCCCGTATGGGCGGAGAAGCGTCACGATGAGCCATAGCCACCAGCATCACCATCACGCCGCGGCCGAAGGTGGCGACAAGCGGATGATCGGGGCAATCGCGGTCAACATGCTTTTGACGGTCGCCCAGATCGTCGGTGGCGTCGTCTCGGGAAGCCTTTCGCTGATTGCCGATGCGCTTCACAATTTCAGCGATGCGGCCTCGCTGGTCATTGCATTTGCCGCCCGCAAGATCGCGCGTCGTCCGTCCGACGAGGACATGACCTTCGGATATGTGCGGGCGGAAATCGTCGCTGCGCTCATCAACTACACGACGCTGATCGTGATCGGCCTCTATCTCGTCTACGAAGCGGTGATGCGCTTCATCACGCCCGAGCCTATCGAGGGCTGGATCGTGGTGGTCATCGCCGCCGTCGCGCTCGTCATCGATCTCGTGACCGCCCTCCTGACCTACGCGCTTTCGAAGGAARGCATGAACATCCGCGCCGCCTTCCTGCACAATATCGCGGACGCATTGGGTTCCGTGGGCGTCATCTTCGCCGGAACGCTCATCATTCTCTATGACTGGCGGATCATCGATCCGATCGTCACGCTGCTGATCGCGGCCTATATCCTCTGGCAGGCCTTTGCAGAGATCGGCGGCTCGATCCGCATGCTGATGCTCGGCACGCCTTCCGGCATCGATATCCAGGCCCTCGTTCGGGCGCTCGGCGCGGAGCCGGGCGTCGCGAGCGTTCATCATGTCCATGTCTTCGCGATCGACGAGCGGTACACGGCCATGGAGGCGCATGTCGTGCTGGCCGAAGGCTTCGAGGCGAGCTCAGACGACGTCAAGGCACGGTTGAAGGCGTTGGCGCGCGAAAAATTCGGTATCGGCCATTCGACCCTGGAAATGGAGCGGCCGGATGCGTGCTGCCGGGGCGAGGAGGCCCGCACCATCGGCCATTCGGTCGGCGCTGCGCGCGATGCCGGGAATGCCGGACGGCACCACGCGCACAGCCATTAGCTCCCGCCCCTCATGCCAATGCCTGCATATAGCGCATGCCGGTCACCGGACGCGGCACGAAATCCATGAATTCGTAGAAGCGGTGGGCGGCGAGATTGCCGGTCGCGGCACTGACGGAAAGGTAGTCGCAGCCGGCGTTCCTGGCGATTTCGCGGGCGCGGGAGACGAGGTGCTGRCCGGTGCCGTGGCCGCGATGCCCGTCGCGCACGAAGAGATGATGCAGATCCATGCCGCGCTTGCCTTCCTGGGCTCTGTAGAGCGGCACGAGGATGGCATAGCCGATGAGCTGCAAACCGGTATCGGCGACGAGTGCGGTGATCCACGGCATCTCGCCAAAGAGGTCGCGTTCCAGCTTTTCCGGGGTGATCTCGACCTTGTCGTTGTGGTGAGCGGCCAAAAGCCCGATCATCTCGTTGAGCTGCGGCAGGTCGCGCGGCTTGGCGGCGCGGATCGTCACCACCGGCGGGCGGGGAAGTGTGGCTTCGGTGTCTTCGGTCATTTTCGGCATCCTTTTCCGGTTTGTCGCCGTCAGGTGCCGTTTCATACAACAAAGCCGCCTGACGGCGGCCTGTTGACAATGATGATCTGTCGGCCGCCCTTTAAAGGAAGGCCCAAAAATACGAGCAGGAAATGATGTTGCGCGTCTTGATCATGCCGGTGTGATGCTCTCAATCGTGCTGCTTGTCAAGCGGCTTCATCCGAAGGCGAGCATCCTTCCCACGAAGATGATCGAGAGCCAGAGCCCAAGGGAGGCGAGCCCGCCGACGGTTTCAGCCGCACGTCGAATGCCTGTTCCATGGAGCGCGTGGAAGAGCGCCGCATTGGCGCCGGCAACCAGGATCAGCAGAAGCTTCAGGCGGAAGAACGGGCTTGCCAGATATTCCCTGGCCGCCGGCGCAAAGAGCAGGAAGCCGCTTGCCGCGGCAAGGCAGAACCCGCGTAGCGCGAGCGGCACGAGCGCCCGCCGTACCGCATCCTTGTCCAGTCCTCTCAAAAGGCCGAGAAGCCGCAGGTCGACTATGGCGATGGAGCCGAACAGCAGGCCGATGCCGAGGAGATGCAGCCAGCTCACGATTGGGTAAGCCCAGGCGGATCGCCTGAGCGCTACCACGAAATCGAGATTTTCGAGCGCGGCGAACATCCGGTCATCCTCGCGGCTGGCCGCTGCAGCCCGCCGGCAGGGCAACCGATTGCTGGCGCACGCCGACGCCGTCGAGAACGATCAGGGCAGGTCGCGCCACGCCTTCTTCCTCGCAGGCGGGAAACGCGATGGCGGTGATGACGTCGCCTGGCTGCGGCTCGCGGGGCATTCCCCAGGCCTCCAGCCGGTTGATGGGCGCAAGGTCGAGCGTCCATTCCACACCGGCCTCCGCGGGGGAAGTGCGCCCGAGCGTCTGCTCGAAACCGAGCGCCGCGAGCTCCGCCGGCACCGGCAGGCTGCTCCAGTTGGAGGGAAGGGCGGCCGTCTCGTTCCGCAGCGTGATCTCCGGATGCGGATTGCGCCATGAGACCGAGGCAATGCGGCCGGAAAGATAGATCGGGCGAGCGGTGTCGTAGTAACCCCAGCCGTGGTGCGCTGAAACGGGCGGGACGCCGCCAAGCGCGATGGCAACCAGGATCACAAGCAGTCTCAGTTTCATCGAAAACCTCCTTCACGATTGGTGGAAAGGAGGTAGACGGCGACAATCGATGCATCAATTATGCATTCCTGTCTTGTTCGATGCCATTGGTGATATGAATGGATTTCCAGCAGATCAGGAATTTTCTGGCGCTCGCCGAGACCCTGCATTTCGGCAGGGCCGCCAGGGCGGCAGGGCTTGCGCAACCGCATCTCAGCCGTTCCATCGCCAGGCTTGAGGAAGAGCTGGACGTCCGCCTTTTCGAGCGCACCAGCCGGCGCGTCGAGCTGACCGGCGCGGGTGCAGCCTTTCGAGAAGAGGCGCTTGCCATCCTGAACGCGGAGGAGCGCGCGCGGCAGCTTGCAAGGGCCGCGGCCGAAAATGCGGGCGGGCGGCTGCGCGTGGCATTCGTGTCGGCCGCGCTCTATCATCTCCTTCCGGCGGCCATCCGTCAGCTTCGTGAGATCGGGCCGGAAATTGCCTTTGACCTTCGGGAGGCGACGACCAACGAGCAGGTCGAGCTCATCGCCGCGGGAAAGATCGATCTCGGCCTCGGTCATCCGCCGGTGGAAGAACGGCCGCGCCTCGCCGTGGAAATCCTCTCGCGCGACCGTTTCGATGCCGTGCTGCCCTCGGATCATCCGCTTGCGGGCAGGGAAAAGCTTGGCTTTACAGAACTCGCGGCCGAGCCGATGGTGCTGTTTCCCGAGGCACAGGGGCCGGCGCTCTATGCGGCAATCCGCGACCAGTGCCGGCTGGCCGGTCATCCCTTGAATGTCGCGGCCGCGGTGCCGCGCCTTCACGGACAGCTCTCGCTGATTGCCGCGGGGCTCGGGATCGGTCTTGCTTCAACGCATTCAAGAGGGCTTCAGCTGCAGGGCACGGTGCGCCGCCCGATCGATCCCTATCCCGCCTCGCTTGGGCTGAGCCTCGCCGCCCTTTTCGACCCACGCAACCGTTTGCCGGCGCTGCGCAAGGCGATGGWGGTGCTGAAGGAGATGGACCGTCCGACTAACCCGAATGCTCACAGCTAGACGCTCCCTGACGGGTCGCGTCAATGCTCCCCGTCGCATAGCCCATGGTCCGAAAGCGCCCGGATCACGTAGCAATCCTCGATCGAATGGCCGTCACAATGGGAGATGATGCGCTCGAGCTCGTGCTCCAGCCTCTGGAGCTTGGCGATCTTTTCGCGCACGGCGACAAGGTGATCGGCGGCGATCTTGTCGGCATCCGCGCAGGGCATTTCGGGATGCCGGCTGAGCGCGATCAGTTCGCGGATCGCCGGAATATCGAGTCCGAGGTCGCGGGCATGGCGGATGAAGGCCAGCCGTTCGAGGTCCGTCTTCTCGTAGCGCCTCTGGTTGCCCTCGGATCGTTCGGCGGCACCCATCAGTCCCATCTGCTCGTAATAGCGGATGGTCGGCACCTTTACGCCGGTGCGTTTCGAAAGATCGCCGATAGACAACATTTTCTTTTTTTCCTCTTGAACCTCTAGTGACTAGAGGAATTATGTAAGTCGTCACCGGAAACAAGACAAGGAAAAGGTGACGCCATGAGCGCATCCTGCGGCCATCATCACGGCACGTTCGAGGGATTGTCGGACGATTACAAGCGGCGGCTATGGGCCGTCATCGCCATCAACGGGGCGGGATTTCTGATCGAGATGATCGCCGGCCGGCTTGCCGGCTCCCAGGCGCTGCAGGCTGACGCGCTGGATTTCTTCGCCGACGCCGTCACCTACGGCATTTCGCTCGCCGTCATCGGCGCTTCGATAAGGGTGCGCACCACCGCCGCCGCCGCCAAGGGCATCAGCCTTCTCCTCATGGGCCTCTGGGTCTTCGGCTCCACCGTCTACCGTGTCTTCTATGTGGGCGTCCCGGAAGCGCCCATCATGGGCGTCATAGGCTTCATCGCGTTGCTCGCCAATGTCGCCAGCGTGCTGATCCTGATGAACTACAAGGATGGCGATGCCAATGTGCGTTCCGTCTGGCTCTGCTCGCGCAACGATGCGATCGGCAACGTCATCGTCATGGTGGCCGCACTCGGCGTCTGGGGTACGGCGACTGCCTGGCCGGACCTTATCGTCGCGGGCGTCATGGCCGGTCTCTTCCTCACCTCCTCGGTGCAGATCCTGCAGCAGTCCTGGGCGGAATGGAAAAACGGCGGCGCTATCAGCCTGGATGCCCATGCGGGACACAGCCACGGGCCGGCGGGCGAGGCGCATTCCGCCTGCTGCTCGAGCCACGATCATGCCCATCACGATCACAAGGAACATGAACAYGCGCATTGAGCCGTGGCATTGAGACCTTGGCGGGCTGTGGTACAAGGACAGGCATCTTAGCTCGTTCGAAGAGAAGACCATGGCCCGCCTTCCGTCCCGCGCCGCAGCGTTCGTCGCGCTTGCGGCCTTCCTTCTGAGTGCCGCAACCGCCGCCGCCGGTAATGCCCATATCCTGATCGATGCGAGGACCGCGAAGGTCATCAGCGCGGAAAACGCCGGGGCGCCGAACGGGCCTGCCTCGCTCACCAAGATGATGACGCTCTACCTCACCTTCGAGGCGCTTCATTCAGGGCGGCTGCAATGGGACGATCCGGTGCCGGTCTCACGACGGGCAACACGAGCCGTGCCCTATAAGCTCCGGGTTCGCGAGGGTGACACGGTTACGGTCCGAGAGGCGGTGCTGGGCATGATCGTGCTTTCCGCCAATGACGCTGCCATCGCCATGGGCGAGAAGCTCGGCGGCTCCGAAGAGCGTTTCGCGGAGCTGATGACGGCGAAGGCCAGACGGCTCGGCATGCGCAACACCACTTTCCGCAATGCAAGCGGACTGACGGCGCCCGGCCAGGTGACCACCGCCCGCGACATGGCCGTGCTCGGCCTGGCGCTGATGAAGAACTTTCCTCGCGAGTTCCGGCTGTTTTCCACGCGCAGTTTCCAGTTCCGCGGCAAGACGCTCGAGGGCCACAATTACCTCATGGACGAGTATCCGGGCGTGGATGGCATCAAGACCGGCTATACCAGCGCCTCCGGGTATAATGTCGTCACCTCCGTCAGCAAGGGTGGGCGCCGCATCGTCGGCGTGGTGATGGGCGGCTCCACGGCGAAGAGCCGCGACCGCACCATGGCCGCCTTGCTGGATGGCGTCCTGCTCGGTGCCGCCGCGGGCACCAGAACAGTGCCCGCCGTACCGGTGACGCCCGGCCTCTACTGATTCATAGGCGAACTGTTATTGATGACTTCGTGCGAGGCTGCAACGTCGTGGACACCAGAATCGAAACCCCGCGCCTTATTCTCCGGCCCTGGGGCGAGGAAGACATCGAACAACTCACGCTGGGTTTGAACGATCTCAGGCTCGCAAAGTGGCTGGCTTTCGTTCCCCATCCCTATACGACGTCGCACGCCGAAGACTGGATCAGGAGATGCCGGGAGATTTCAAGCGCAGGCACCCGGCCAGTTGCCTATGAATTCGCTGTGGAAGTTAAACCGGAGCGACTGGTGATCGGAGGGGTCAGTCTCAACAAGATAGACTGGAAGGCCGGGACGGGTGGCGGAGGAATTTGGATAGCCAGCCACTATCAGGGGYGCGGCTATGGACGTGAAGCGTTCGAGGCAAAGATCCGCTTCGCTTTTCGCGACTTGGGCCTGACGAAGCTGATCAACGGCTATTTCGACGGCAACGAAAATTCCTGGGCGATGCAGCGCAAACTCGGGTATCGCCGGGTGGCTGAGGTTTCCAGCCGTTGCATGGCTGACGGAAGGCAAACGATCGAACACGTGACGACGTTGCTGCGCAGCGATTGGGAAGATCGTCAGGACTAGCAGGCGCAGGGCGGGCGCTCTGCACGAGCTGAATTGCCAACGATCGCAAACCTTTTAGCCGGACTTCGCGCCCGACGCCTTCTGGCGCCTGCCTATGATTTCCCTATGAGGCTCGCCGCCGCCCCGCATCGATTTCCTATGCGCGGGCGGGTTATGCCCTCGCGATGAACCACGCGAGGGCTTTGCGATGTCGATGGGAATTGCTGAACTCAGGACGGTAACGGCGCTCGTCACGCCCTTCCGGAATGGAGCCGTGGAGCATTCCTTGTTGAACGAGGCGGTCGACCGGCAGGTGAGGACGGGCATCGATGGGATCGTCGTCTGCGACATCTTCGGCGAGGGCCATGCGCTGGCCCGTGATGAGCGCGATCACCTTCTCTCCGCCTGTCTCGAACGGGCGGCGGGCCGGCTCGCCGTATTTGCCGCTACCGGCACCAATAATACGGCCGAAACCGTCGCCCTGACCCGCCGGGCGGCGGAAATCGGCGCCGATGGCGTGCTTGTCACCGTGCCCTATTATTCGAAGCCGACGTTGAGGGGCGTGATCGGCCATTTCCGCGAAGTGGCCGGGGCTACCCGCCTGCCGGTCATCCTGGACGATGATCCGCATCGCACGGCGCTCGATTGCGGCCAAGCGCTCCTTTCGTCCCTGACGGATATCCAAAATATCGTCGGCGTCCGCCACGGCATCGGACGGCTGGAAGCCTTCCACCGGCTTCCAGCCGATCTCCGGCGCCGCTACCGGCACTATTCGAGCGACGATTCCACCCTGCCGATGTTTCTCGCCTGCGGCGGCCATGGATGGATATCGGCACTCGGCAATGTATTTCCCTATCGGCTGGCGGCCATGACACCGGTGGCTGCATCCGCCGGCGATCTCTCCTTCCGCCAGGCGCAATCGCTTCTGGTCGCCGCCGAGGGGCGGTGGGATGCGGCGGTCGTCAAGGCGGCCACGGCGATCCTTTACGAAACACCGTCCGAGGTCCGCCTTCCCCTCGTGGAAGTCGAGCCGCAAGTAAGCGAGGCGATCGCCCATGCGCTTGCCGCGCTGGAAGGGCAGCCCGTTTTCTCGCGGGCGCTCGCCTGAGCCGGCCGGAGCGCGGACGCTTATCCTTATGAAATTCCTATTTCTTCGGTTTCCCACCCCAATCGATAACCTATGCCGCCCCGCTTACCTTGATCCTGCACGTCACGAGCATGTGCGCGGATGGAGAACCATCCGCAACGCTGGAGTATGAGACATGTACGGCAGATTGGGACTCTATCATCTGGCCCGCTACCATCAGGAGCAGGCACAGGCCGCGAAACACGGTGAACGGCGCCGGCCGCAAGACGATTACGGCCACCTGGACGTCTTCCTGCGGCTCTCCGCGGTCCTCCTGATCGCCGGAAGCGTCGGCGGCGCTTTCTACTGCGTACTCTCCTGATTTTCCCGACACCATGAAAGGAACATACCGATGGGCAAAGCAATGCTGCGTGGAGAACCTTCCTTAAGGAACGGCACCCGTTTCACGGTCGGCCGCGACGAGAACGGCTGCTGGGTCGTCTGCGACCGCCAAGGTCTGGTCGGGGGCTTCTTCAGGGACAGGGCATCCGCCGTCCATTTCGCCATGTTCGAAAGCGATCATCAGCCGGGAGCTGTCTCATGCGTTCCCGATGGCGTGATCCTTTCCTCCTCCATTCTTCATCCCGCCAAGGCGGTCTCGCATCGCCGGACGCGCGAAACGCGCCTCAGGCTCGTCTCCTGAAAGGCATTCCGATGTCCTCGCTCGAGCTGACTTCCGCTTCTGCCGCAAAGCGCACTGTTATGGAAAAATCCGCACTCCGGCAGGGCCTCATGGCTGCAGGCGTCTGCCTGCTGATGCTGGGCGCCGCGGTCGCCGTCCGGCTTCTCGCCGCCGCATCCGTGCTTTCCCTCTGGTGATCCCGGACCGGGCTTTTCGAAATGGTGTCTCCCATGCCGAACATTTTGAGGCAATGCCGTCAAATGATCCTTCCCCGCTTCGAGGCGGAGAAGGATTTCCGCGGCACGACCATCATCCTGCGCATGTGCATCGCCTTGGGGCTCGTACTGCTCCTGGCATTCCTTCTGACGCGGCTAGCCGCCGTCATCTGATTTTCGCTCAAAAAGGAGGATCGGCTGGGCCGCTTCCCATGAAGCCCGCAACCCGAACCTGGCGACAGGTTCGGGTTGCTTTCGTCTGCCGGCAATATAATATACCCCCCTATGCTATTGAGGTAATCATGTCGCACACGATCCGTGAAAAGGCGAAGCTTCTGGCGCGTGTGCGCCGGCTGAAGGGGCAGATGGAAGCTGTCGAGCGTGCGCTGGAGGCGGAAAGCCCCTGCGGCGAGGTGCTGCAGCTTCTCGCATCCATCCGCGGYGCGCTCTCGGGGCTGACGGGCGAGGTGATCGAGGATCACCTGCACGAGCACGTGCTTCATGCCGAGAACGAGAAGGCGAGGGCCGAGGCCGCCGAAGAGCTGGCCGAAGTGCTGCGCACCTATATCCGCTGAGTTTCATACGAAGGAAGAAGTCATGTCGAGTATCGATCAAGTGAGCCACGATCATGTGTTTCTCGGCGACAACCACGAGCGCAACGAGCGGCGCGTCTGGCTGGTGATCGCACTCACCGCCACGATGATGGTGGCCGAGATCGTCGCCGGCACGCTCTTCGGCTCGATGGCGCTGCTTGCGGACGGCTGGCACATGTCCACCCATGCCGGCGCCATGCTGATTGCCGCACTCGCCTATCTCTACGCCCGCCGGCAGGCGCGCAATCCGCGCTACACGTTCGGCACCGGCAAGCTGGGCGACCTTGCCGGCTTTGCGAGCGCGGTGGTGCTGGCGCTGATCGCGCTGCTGATCGCCTGGGAAAGCTTGGCCCGACTCGCCAATCCGGTGGCGATCGATTTCGACCAGGCGATCCTCGTCGCTGTCCTCGGGCTCGGCGTCAATCTGCTCAGCGCCTGGCTGCTTCGGGACGATCATTCGCATCACGGCCATGCCCATCACAGCCATCACCATCATCACGATCACCATGACCACCACCACGCCCATCATGCGCATGACCATCACGGCCATYGCGCCGGCGGAACCGACCACAATCTGCGCGCCGCTTATCTGCATGTTCTGGCCGATGCGCTGACCTCGCTGCTGGCGATCTTCGCGCTCATCCTTGGTCGCACGAACGGCTGGATCTGGCTCGATCCGGTGATGGGCATCGTCGGCGGCCTGGTGATCGCCCGCTGGTCATGGGGCCTGATCCGCGCCACCGCCAACGTGCTTCTCGATGCTCTGCCGGCGGATGAGGACCTGCCGCAGGAAATCCGGGATATCGTCGAGAACGGGGAGGACAGGATCGCGGACCTGCATGTCTGGCAGGTAGGGCCGGGCCATCATGCCGCGATCGTCTCGGTGGTCACGCCGAAGCCGCGCGCGCCCGCCTTCTACAAGGAAAAGCTTGCGGTGATCCCCGAACTTTCGCATGTCACGGTGGAGGTCACGCCTGCCTGAGCATCGCGCAACAGCGTGAAGCGGTTTTGGCGATGACGACAGGCGTAACGCAAAACTCTATGGCGTGAAACGAACCTAAAGGATCGCGCCGGGCCTCAGGCGAATTCCTGATAGAGTTCCTCGACCCAATCCTGCGATACGGCAGGCGCTGCCAGTTCTTCGGCACGGGTGGCTGCGCCGCTCATTTCCATCGACCATAGCGCATTGGCAAGCGAGGAGGAGAGCAGCGTGCTGCTGCCCGTCAGGGCGTCGGGAGAGCGTTGAAAGGTCGCCGTTTCGCGCTGCGGGGCTTCTTCCGCTTTCCGCTCCGTCTCCGGTGTCCGGTTGGGATAGTGATAGCCGTTGAGGCCGCTATCGATCTTCATGGCGCACAGACCCAGGTTCGCAATGGTTAACCAGTGGTTAACGCCCGGAGCTTGCGCGAAGCTTGCGTCCCGTCGCTCCGAAGGTGGGGCGACTCTTGACAAATCGATGACGATGCGTGTGCGGCGGCTGGTTGCCGCCGGCCGGCTTCTCCGAGGGCCCGCGCCATTTCGGCCAGCTTTCGTACCGTGTTGAGGTTGCGGGAGGTGCCGGCCTTCAAGGCTGGCAGTTTCAGTTTCGACCGTCCGGAGCCGTTGGGATAATGAACGTAGATCTCCCGCCCGGCGACCGCCGCTTCCTCGCCGTCGGGTGCGACCATCCCGTCCAAGGCGTCCGCCGGCGCCTTGGTGGGCAGAAAATGGACGAGCAGAAAATTGGGTTTGGCTTTCGGGAAGGGCGCCTTTGCGGCGATCTCGTCAAGTTCCTTGGCCGTGCGCAGCATGACGCCGGGCTTCTTGCCGAACTTCTTCCCCAGCGCCTCGTCGAGATTCTCCGCGACGGAAGCTTCCTTGTCGCCGGAGCGGAACAATACGTTGCCGCTCTGGATGTAGGTCTGAACGTCGGTGAAGCCGATCCCTTCGCAGATCGCCTTGAGCTCTGTCATCTGAAGGGCGGTGCCGGTGACGTTCACCGCCCGAAGTAACGCGACATAGACGGCCATTTTCCTTCCCTCACGCCGAGGCTGCCATCTTCCCAGCCACCTTGATTGCGAACGAATATTCGAAGGCGATCTCCTCCAGTCGCTGGAAGCGGCCGGACTTGCCGCCATGACCCGCCGCCATATTGGTCTTCAGGAAATAGGGGCCTGCTTCCGGCGCCACTTCCCGGAGCTTCGCCACCCATTTCGTCGGCTCCCAATAGGTGACGCGCGGATCGGTGAGGCCGGAGATCGCCAGGATCGGCGGATAGGGTTTTGCGCCCACATTGTCGTAAGGCGAGTAGGAGGCGATCCACTGATACTCCTCCTCGGACTCGATCGGATTGCCCCATTCGGGCCATTCCGGCGGGGTGAGCGGCAGCGTGTCGTCCAGCATGGTGTTGAGCACGTCGACGAACGGCACGGCCGCGATGATGCCGGCGAACTTCTCCGGCGCCATGTTGGCAATCGCCCCCATCAGCATGCCGCCGGCCGAGCCGCCCTCGGCGATGATGTTCGCGTAGGACGTGAACTTCTGTTGATTCAGATAGTCAGCCGCCGCGATGAAGTCTTTGAACGTGTTGGTCTTGTGCTCCATCTTGCCGTTCTCGTACCAGGCAAAGCCCTTGTCCTTGCCGCCGCGGATATGGGCGATTGCATAGACGAACCCGCGGTCGGCGAGCGACAGGTTGTTGGTGTTGAATGAGGCGGGGATGGTGATGCCATAGGCGCCGTAGCCATAGAGAAGGCAGGGGGCGGTGCCGTCGAGGGCCACGTCCTTGCGGTAAAGCAGCGAGACCGGCACCAGCTCGCCATCATGGGAGGGCGCCATCACCCGGCGCGTCACGTAGTCATCCGGATTGTGTCCGGAAGGCACTTCCTGCGTCTTCAGGAGAACCCGCTCGCGCGTCACCATGTCGTAGTCGAAGAGCTGCGAAGGCGTCGTCATCGAGGAATAGGAGAAGCGGATGACGTTCGTGTCGTATTCCGCGGCACCCGAAAGTCCCAGCGAATAGGCTTCCTCGGCGAAGGCGATGGCATGTTCGGCGCCGGTGGCGCGATCGCGCACCACGATCCTCGGCAGGCCGTCGCGCCGCTCCAGCCAGACGAGATGGCGCGCGAACGCCATGTGGCTGATGATGAGCCGGCCCGGCTCGTGCGGCACGATCTCCTTCCAGTTCTCCTTGCCCGGCGCGTCAACCGGCGCTTCCATGATCTTGAAATCCTTGGCGTCGCCGTCATTCGTCAGGATGTAGAAGACGTCGCCGCCCTCCGTCATCGAATACTCGATGCCTTCCTCGCGCACCGCCACCAGCTTCGGCTCGGCCGTCAGGTCCCTGGTCGAGAGCAGCCGGTATTCCGACGTCTCGTGGTCGTGGA
Organism: Rhizobium sp. LCM 4573; assembly: GCF_001854865.1. Classification (GTDB taxonomy): domain Bacteria; phylum Pseudomonadota; class Alphaproteobacteria; order Rhizobiales; family Rhizobiaceae; genus Neorhizobium. The sequence continues at coordinate 354,774 of NZ_MDDW01000029.1, forward strand.
TGTCGATATAGATGAAGTCGTCCAGCAGCGAGCCGCCGACGCCCATGAAGAAGCCGGGGTCCCTCTCCTCATAGACCAGCCGGTCCTCCGATTGGGGCGTGCCCAGAATGTGGTGGAAGACCTTGGACGGCCGGTGGTTCTCGTCCTGCAGCGTATAGAAGAAGCTCTTGCCGTCCGGCGCCCATACGCCCCCGCCGCCGGTATTCTCGATCACGTCGGCCAGGTCTTCGCCGGTCGCGAGGTCGCGCACCCGCAGCGTAAAATATTCGGAGCCCTTGTCGTCATAGCCCCAGATGCCCTTGGCATGATCGGTGGAATTGTCGATGCCGGAAAGCCGGAAATAATCCTTGCCCTGAGCTTCCTTGTCGCCGTCGAGCAGCACATGCTTCTCGCCGCCGTCGCGGGGTATGCGGAAATAGTGCGGCTGCTCGCCGCCCGTCACGAAGAGCGTGCCATAGGCATAAGGGCCGTCCTTCATCGGCACGGATGAATCGTCTTCCTTGATGCGTCCGCGCATTTCGGCAAACAGCACCTTCTGCAGCTCGGCCGTGTCGCCCATGCCCGCCTCCATATAAGCGTTCTCCGCTTCCAGATGGGCGCGGATTGCCGGGTCGAGCAGCGAAGGGTCCTTGAACATCGCCTGCCAGTTGTCGGCCCGCATCCAGGCATAGTCGTCCGTGCGGGTAATGCCGTGGCGGGTGTCGGTGACCGGCTTCTTCTCGGCGACGGGCGGGCTCGGCAGGTTCTGGAAGGGCGATTTCGGGGAGAGGGGCAAGGCAGGTCTCCGGCAGGAATGAAAGTGTGCCAGAGATAGGGGCAGGCGAGGGTGAGGGCAAGCCACGTTATGCTTGCCTTTTATTCCGCCCTCTCACCGCGCCTCCGCCTTGCTCGGCGCACCTTGCGGGGGCGAGCCACGCGTCTCGACCCGTCCTTCGGACCCCAAGGGGAGAGGATGACCGCGAGGCTTGCGTCTTTCTACCTTCTCCCCCGCGGGGAGAAGGTGGTCCGAAGGACCGGATGAGGGGGATTGCCCAGTTCACCTTCACACAAAAATATGCCCTTCCTCCCGCACCAGTTCGCCCAGAAACGCGATGACGGCCTTGAGCCGCATCAGGTTGCGGCCGCTTTCGTGATAGGTCGTCCAGTAGGCGCGGCGGATCGTGATGCCGGGCAGTACCCGTACGAGTTCGGGGTATTGCCGGGCGATGTAGTCGTGCAGGATGCCGATGCCGGCGCCGGAGCGCACCGCTTCCGTCTGGCCGATGGCGCTGGAGATTTCGAAACTCGCGTCCCAGTCGCGCATGATCTCCCCGGTGAAATTGAGGGAAGGGGAGAAGATCAGGTCCTCCACATAGCCGACACGCGCATGGTCCTTCAACGCTTCCACGCTCTCCGGAATGCCGGCCTCGGCAAGATAGGCTTTCGAGGCGTAGAGCCCGAGCGTGTAGTCGGTGAGCTTGGAGGATACGAGCCTGCCGTGTTCCGGCTGTTCGATCGTGATTGCGATATCCGCCTCGCGCTGCGACAGCGAGAAGGAGCGTGGCACCGGCACGAGCTGCAGCTTCAGTTCCGGGTGGCGCCGCGTGAGCCGCCCGAGCCTTGGGGCGAGAAAGGAAACTCCGAATCCATCGGGTGCGCCGATCCTGACCGTGCCGGCGATCGCCGTATCGATCCGGCCGGTGCTTGCCTGCGCGGCCAGCATCTCCGTCTCCATCCGCTCGGCTGCCCGGAAGAAAACCTCGCCTTCCGCCGTCAGTTCGCAGCCATTGGTGCGGCGAATAAGGAGCCGCGTACGCAAATCCTCCTCCAGCGCAGTGACGCGCCTCCCAAGCGTGGCATGGTTGATACCGAGCCGGCGCGAGGCGGCAAGAATCTGTCCGCTTCGTGCCACAGCGAGGAACATGCGCACATCGTCCCAGTTCATTCGCGCTCTCCAATATCGAATTTTGCACAACGGATGCGTAAACTACGGCGTTGCGTTGTGCAATCATGGGGTTATCATCGGGGAAACCTAGAAGATCGGAGGAGCATCCCATGCGTCAGATCGGCCATTTCATCGGCGGCAAGCACGTCGCCGGCACCAGCGGCCGCACGGCCAATGTCTATAATCCCGCAACCGGCGAGGTGCAGGCCGAGGTCGCGCTTGCGAGCGTCGCCGATGTGCGCGCCGCGGTGGAGAACGCCAGGGAAGCTCAGGTCAAGTGGGCAGCCACCAATCCGCAGCGCCGCGCCCGCGTGTTCATGAAATTCGTCGATCTCCTGAACCAGAACATGGACGATCTCGCGACGCTGCTTTCCAGCGAGCACGGCAAGACGGTGGAGGATTCCAAGGGCGACCTCGTGCGCGGGCTGGAAGTCTGCGAATTCGTGATCGGCATCCCGCATCTCTCCAAGGGCGAGTTCACCGAAGGCGCCGGTCCGCAGATCGACATGTATTCGCTGCGCCAGCCGGTCGGCGTCGGTGCGGGCATCACCCCGTTCAACTTCCCGGCCATGATCCCGATGTGGATGTTCGCCCCGGCGATCGCCTGCGGCARCGCCTTCATCCTGAAGCCTTCGGAGCGCGATCCGTCCGTGCCGCTTCGTCTCGCCGAACTGATGATCGAGGCAGGTCTGCCGGCCGGGGTGCTGAACGTCATCAACGGCGACAAGGCGGCGGTCGATGCGATCCTCGCCGATCCGGATATCGGCGCTGTCTCCTTCGTCGGTTCCACGCCGATCGCCCGCTACGTCTATGGCACGGCGGCGATGAACGGCAAGCGCGCCCAGTGCTTCGGCGGCGCCAAGAACCATATGATCATCATGCCGGATGCCGATATGGACCAGGCCGTCAACGCACTGATGGGCGCCGGCTACGGCTCGGCCGGCGAGCGCTGCATGGCCGTTTCGGTGGCCGTGCCGGTGGGCGAGGAGACCGCCGACCGCCTTGTCGAAAAGCTCATCCCGAGGATCGAGTCGCTGCGCATCGGTCCCTATACCGACGAGAAGGCCGATATGGGCCCGGTCGTCACCAAGGATGCCTATAACCGCATCAACAGCCTTATCGACAAGGGCGTCGAGGAAGGCGCGAAGCTCCTGGTCGATGGCCGCGGCTTCAAGCTGCAGGGCTATGAGGAAGGCTATTTCGTCGGCGGTACGCTGTTCGACCACGTCACCCCGGACATGGAGATCTACAAGACCGAAATCTTCGGGCCCGTTCTCTCTGTCGCCCGCGCCAGGAACTACGAGGAAGCCCTGTCGCTCCCGATGAAGCACGAATACGGCAACGGCGTCGCTATCTTCACCCGCGACGGCGATGCCGCCCGCGATTTCGCAAGCCGTATTAATATCGGCATGGTCGGCATCAACGTCCCGATTCCGGTTCCGCTCGCCTACCATTCCTTCGGCGGCTGGAAGGCTTCGTCCTTCGGCGATCTGAACCAGCATGGCATCGATTCCATCAAGTTCTGGACCCGTACCAAGACGGTGACCGCCCGCTGGCCGTCCGGCATCAAGGACGGCGCCGAGTTCGTCATGCCCGTCATGCGGTGATTGGGTAATAGAAAAAACAGACGGGCCTCTTCGGAGGCCCGTTTTGTTCCAGGTGTTGACCTTTTATCCCATCGTCCTAATTTAGCGCGCTGTAGGAGTGGGGAGTGCCATGGTCTACGAGTGGGATGAGAAGCGCGCCCGCCGCGCTCAACGCATCAGAATGAGTCTGAGCCTGCTGATCGTCGCATGTGTCGTAGGAATTCCCGTCTGCATAGCGGCGGCGCTGGATATCGTGCCCTCGTTCTGATCTGTTCAGCCAGGGCTGGCGCTTAGGAATCGAACAGGCGAACGAAAATGGCCGGAGCGTTTCGGCCCCGGCCATCCATGATTCACGCGTGCGGAAGGCTCAGCTTTCCGGCCCTTCGTTGAAGCCGACCTTGTCGACCAGTTCGGAAGCTTTCTTGCGGTTGGCAGCGATGTCCGAGAGCGGCAGCGTGTCCGCTTTGATCGGCCCCCAGGCCTTCACCACGTCGGAAGGTTCGGCGCCCGGCATGACCGGATATTCGAAGACCTGCTCGCCATAGATTTTCTGCGCTTCGCCGGAGGCCAGGAATTCCATCAGCTTCAGGGCGTTTTCCTTGTTCGGCGCGTTCTTGGCGAGCGCCATGCCGGAAATGTTCACATGCGTGCCGCGATCGGCGGAATTCGGGAACAGGATCTTGATGGCGGCTGCCCATTCCTTCTGTTCCGGCTCCTTCTCGTTGGTCTGCATCAAGCCGACGTAATAGGTGTTGCCGAGCGCGATGTCGCATTCGCCGGCCAGGATCGCCTTGGCCTGGTCGCGGTCGCCGCCGGCCGGCTTGCGGGCGAGGTTGTTCTTGAAATCCTTCAGCCACTTCTCGGTATATTCCTCGCCATGGGCAGCGATCATCGAGGCGAAGAGGCCGATATTGTAGGAATGCTGCCCGTCGCGGATGCAGATCTTGCCCTTCCACTTGGGATCGGCGAGTTCCTCATAGGTGATCGTGTCCTGCCCGACGCGATCCTTCGAGGCATAGACGACGCGGCCGCGCGTGGTGAGCCCGAACCATTCGCCGGCCGGATCACGGAAATTGGCCGGGATGTCCTTGTTGATCGTTTCGTTGTCGACCACCGGCTGGGTGACGCCGCCATCCTTGGCTTCGACAAGGCGCGAGATGTCGACCGTCATGATGACGTCGGCGGGCGAGTTCACGCCTTCCGCCTGGATGCGCTCCACCAGGCCCTTGTCCAGGAAGAGGACATTGGTCGTGATGCCGGTTTCCTTGGTGAAGGTGTCCAGCAGGGGCTTGATCAGGTCCGGCTGGCGGTAGGAATAGATGTTGACCTCACCATCGGCAGCCGCGACGGATGCGGTCGCCAGCACGGATACRGCCGCAAGTAGAATTTTGTTGAGATTAGAGCGGTTGCCTTTCATGGCTGTCCTCCTATGATTGTCTTTGTTGATGACAAAGGTCATGATTTTGTCTGGCCGTCAATATGCCTGCACCGCGTCCGCTTAAAAGTTGATCACGATTTTCTTATTTTGGAATTGTTCAAAACTGGCAAAGCCCCTATATATGGATCGTTAACGAACTCGGGAGACCGGTATGCGCCTGACGAAACAGACAAATTACGCAGTTCGCATGTTGATGTACTGCGCTGCTAATGAAGGGCACCTGAGCCGCATTCCCGAGATTGCGAAGGCTTATAACGTCTCCGAGCTTTTCCTCTTCAAGATCCTGCAACCGCTTAACAAGGCCGGCCTGGTGGAAACCGTGCGTGGCCGCAATGGCGGCGTGAAGCTCGGCCGGGCGGCGGACCGCATCACGCTTTTCGATGTGGTGAAGGTGACCGAAGAAAACTTCGCGATGGCCGAATGCTTCGAAGATGGCGTCGTGGAATGCCCGCTGGTCGATAGCTGCGGCCTCAACGCGGCGCTGCGCAAGGCGCTCAACGCCTTCTTCGGCGTGCTGGCCGAATACACGATCGACGACTTGGTGAAGGCCCGCCCGCAGATCAATTTCCTGCTGGGCCTCGACGAGGTGAACCTGACGCGGACCCCTTCCGCGGTGCCGGCTCCGGCCGCCTGATCGTCTTTCTCTCCTTGTAATGTTTCGCATCCGGCGCGTGCCTTGCAGCGCCGGATGATTCATTTCTGCCTTCCGGCAGGTTGACCTTCGAAGCCGTGTGAATAGAAGGGAAAGGTTCCTTCCGTCCGCTTCCCGGCTTTTTGCTCCCGCCGAAGGCTTCATCACATGTCACGTTCGGATATCCGCGCCTTTGTGCTCACCCTGCTGATAGGCGGCGGTGGCGCGCTCGCCGCCTATCTGCTCGCCTTTCCCGCCCCGTTCCTCATCGGCCCCACATTGGCCGTCACCATCGGCGGACTTTGTGGGCTGAATCTCGCCGTACCGCAGCAGGTGCGTAATGTCTGCTTCGTCATCGTCGGCCTGTCCATGGGGACCGGGCTGACGCCGGAGGTGATCGTCGCGGCGAAAACCTGGCCGCTCAGCTTCGTCATGGTCCTGGTCGCTGTTGTCATCCTTCTTCACAGCGGCGCCTGGGTCCTGCAGCGGCTGTTCGGCTATGACCGTGTCACCGCGCTGCTCGCCGCCTCGCCGGGGCATCTGAGCTATATCATGAGCCTGGCGGCTGAGACCCGCAGCGACATGCTGGCGGTGGGCGTCGTCCAGAGCGTCCGGGTTCTGGCGCTGACGCTCACCGTGCCTCTGATCGTCGAGTTTCTCGATCTCGCCGGCGCCGATCCCGCTCCGCTGGCAGAGCCCATGAACCTCCTCGTGCTGGCCATCACGCTTGTCGCGGCCGTCGCGCTCGGCCTGCTTTTCCTCCGCTGGYGCTTTCCGGCAGCGCTGCTTCTCGGCGGCGTGGTGGCGACGGCCGCAACCCATGTGACCGGCCTCGTTTCCGGCACGGTTCCGGATTGGATACTGACCCCGACCTACGTGATCCTCGGCTGCGTCATCGGCACCCGTTTTTCCGGTGTTTCGATCACGGCGCTGAGGTCGGCCTTCGTCGCCGGCATGGTGCTGACGGTGGTCGTCACGGCGCTCGCGGCCTCCATGGCCGCTTTCGTTTCCTATATGACGGGCGTGCCGCTGGATGCGGCCCTTATCGCCTTTTCGCCGGGCGGGCTGGAAACCATGGCCGCCATGGCGGTGATGCTGAACGCCCATCCCACCTATGTCGGCGCGCACCATGTGCTGCGGCTGATGTTCCTGTCCGCGCTGATGCCGCTGGTGCTGGGCAAGGATGCCCGCCGCTGACCATGGGAAATCCGGCGGCAGGGGCTTGCGCAAACCCTCGCGGCGATGGATATCAGCCTGCGCTAATTCTTGAAGAATGGAAGAAGAATGTCGGATATCAGTGCGCGCCCGCCTCGGGCGATCATCGTCATGGGCGTCAGCGGTGCTGGAAAATCCTCCGTCGGAGAGCTTCTGGCCGAGCGCCTTCAATGCGCCTTCGTGGAGGGCGATCGCCTGCATCCGCCGGCCAATGTCGAAAAGATGGCGAAGGGAATTCCGCTGACGGACGAGGACCGCTGGCCCTGGCTCGATCTCGTGGGCCAGGAACTGGCCTCGGCGCTCGCCCGCGGCGAAACCCTGGTTCTTTCCTGCTCGTCGCTGAAGAAGATCTACCGCGAGCGCCTGCGCAAGGCTTCCGGCGGCGAACTGTTCTTCGTTTTCTTGAAGGGCACGCCGGAACTTCTCCAGGTGCGCATGGGCGAGCGGACGGGACACTTCATGCCGACTTCGCTCCTGCAGAGCCAGCTTGCCACGCTGGAAAGCCCCGAAGGCGAGGAGGGAGTGGCGACCGTCGATATCGACGCAAGTCTGGAGATGATCGTCCACAAGGCTTACGAAGGCCTGACCAAGTTTTGGTCCGCCTGATACCGTTTCAAAAGGGGCCGTACTCCGCTAACGGCCCCTCATAAAAGTATTACTTGAAAAAATATTGCGGACGATCTCTTCGAACATCTTGCCGTTTCGAAAAAAGATACATTTTTAGTATTTAGGGCGTTTCCGTTAGTTCCTGAAACGCTCCATGGCTCTGCGTGCGCCCGCGGCGAGACTGCGGCGTGCCCGCAGTCATCGAAACTGCAATGTTCAGGAGACGCTTTCCGGATGTCAGACTCGACGCAAGGCCCGGCGCGCAGCAAGCTTCGCAGGGTGCCCAAACAGGAGAGAAGCCGCGAGCGTATCGACGAAATCCTGAAGGTGTCCATGGACCTGATCGGCAGGAAGGGCATCGATGCGGTGACGATGAAGGAAATCGCTGCCTTGTCGGGCGGTCCGATTGCATCCGTCTATCAATACTTCCCGAACAAGTCCGCGATCGTGGCGATGCTTTACGAGCGCTATGCCGAGGAGGTGCTCGGTCTGGTCATGGAATGCACCCGCGGCGTCGAAAATCGCCAGGATGCCTTCCGCGCCGTGGAAGATCTCTTCGAGAATTATTTCCAGGCGGTCCGCAACAATCCCCCCCTGCAGGACCTGATCAACGCCATCCAGGCGGACAAGACGCTTTCTGACATGGATATCGCCCATTCGCGCATCCATTCCCGGATATTCATCGAAGCCACCCGGAACTTCGTGCCGGAGCCGTTGCACGAGCAATATGGCCGGTCCGTCTTCCTGATGTTCCATCTGGCGGTCGGCGCCGTGCGCCTTGCGCTTCTGGGGGGCGAGGGGGAGGCGGCGCTGGTCATCGCCGATTTCAAGAACTGTGCGAAGGTTCAGCTCAGCCAGTTCATCGAGGGCAGCTTTCCGGATTTCGGGTAAGCAATCCCAGGAAAAGTAAAAACCGGTTTTCCGTCCGGAATTGCGTAAAAAATCAGATGCCCAACCGGTCCCGCAATCCGTACCACCAGGCCCCGAGCACGGTGAGCGGCACCCGAAAGGTCCGCCCGCCGGGGAAGGGCAGGTTCGGCAGCGAAGCCCAGATGTCGAAGCGTTCCGCATGGCCGGCCACCGCCTCGCCGAGTATCTTGCCGAGCAGATGCGTGGTCGTCACTCCGTGGCCGCTGTCGCCATGCGAGAAATAAACCTTGTCCGATAGCCGGCCCATATGCGGGATGCGGGTGAGCGTCAGCGCGAAGTTGCCGCTCCAGGCGTAGTCTATCTTCACGTCCTTCAACTGCGGAAAGGTCTTCAGCATGTTGGGACGGATAACGCCCGTCAGGTCCTTCGGATCGTGCCCGCCATAGCCGATGCCGCCGCCGTAGAGCAGGCGGTTGTCGGCGGTGCGGCGATAGTAGTCGAGAATGTAGTTGGCGTCCTCGACGCAATAATTCGCCGGCAACAGGCTTTCGATCAGCTCCGGGGCCAGGGGCTCGGTCGTCATCACCTGGCTTGAGACCGGCATCATGTGGCCATGGATTTCCGGCAGCAGCGGCGCGAGATAGGCATTGCCGCAGACGAGCACGTAGGAGGCCTTCACCGAGCCCTTCGCGGTCCGCACCACCGGCTTGTCGCCCATGTCGAGGCCGGTCACGCGCGATCCCTCGAAAATGCGGCAGCCCAGGCTTTCCGCGGCGGCGGCTTCGCCGAGCACGAGGTTAAGCGGATGGATATGGCCGCCCAGCCTGTCGATCATGCCGCCCGCATAGCGGTCGGTCTTCACGTATTTTCCGACCTCCGCTTTCGGGACCATTTCGAGCCCGGCATGGCCGTGCTTTTCCCAGTCGGCCTTGTGGGCCTCCATCTCGCGGATCTGCTTCTCCGTGAATGCGGCGAAGAAGCCGCCTGCCACGAGATCGCAATCGATGCCGTATTTCGCAACGCGGCTGCGGATGATCTCCCCACCTTCGAGCGACATCGCGCCGAGCTTTACCGCCTTGTCGCGGCCGTAGCGCCCGGCGATCGTCGCAAGATCGCGGCTGTAGCCGTTGACGATCTGCCCGCCATTGCGGCCCGATGCGCCGAAGCCGATGCGTGCCGCCTCCAGCACCACGACGGAATAGCCGCGCTCGCAAAGTTCCAGCGCCGCCGAAACGCCGGTGAAACCCGCGCCGATGATGCAGATATCGGCCTCCGTCTCTCCTTCTAGCGCGGGGCGGATGCGCTTGTCCTTCGCGGAAGCCGCATACCAGGAATTCGTATGGCCGGGATTGTCAGCGGTTTTGAAAGCCATGTCACATCGTCCGGATAAGCGTCGTATTCCACCTCGGTCCCACGCAGCCCCGCCGAAGCGCGGAAGGTTGCCGCTCACCCCGCCTCCGCTTCGCTCGGCACGCCCTCTCCCCGCAGGTGGGGCGAGGGGGAACGGTGACGGTGCGGCATATCCCTTCTTCCCGTTGAGACGGGGAGAAGGTGCCGGCAGGCGGATGAGGGGCTAAGCCACGGAAACCCTACCGTTTGCCATCCGCCGGCTCAGGCGTTGAACCGCTCCGGCCGGTAGGCGGAGATGTCGATCAGCGTCTTCTCGCCCGCGATCGCCTCGGCGATCACCTGGCCCGTGACGGGGCCTAGCGTCAGGCCGTGATGCGCATGGCCGAAGGCGAACCACAGCCCCTTGTGGCGCGGCGCCTTGCCGATCACCGGCATCATGTCCGGCGTACAGGGGCGGGCGCCCATCCAGGGCTCCTTGTCCAGCCGCTCGGCGAGCGGGAAGATCGATTRGGCAACCTTTTCGGCGCGCTCGAGCTGCACCGGCGTCTTGGGCGCGTCGCGCAGGGCAAACTCGGCCCCGGTGGTGAGCCGGATGCCCTGGTTCATCGGCGCGAGGAAATAGCCGCGCTCGGCATCCATTGTCCAGCCGTTGAGTTTCGCGTTTCCCTGGGTGGCGTAGTGCATGTGGTAGCCGCGCTTGACGCCGACGAGGAAGTCGTAGCCGAGAGGCTTGGTCACCGTATCGGACCAGGGGCCGAGCGCCACGATGACGTCTTTCGCCTCCACCGTGCCTTCGCCGGCCACGATCCGCCAGCCGGTCGAGGTCTGGGAAAGGCTCTTGGCGTCGCCCTTCAGCACGCGCCCGCCGAGCTTTTCGAAGAGCGCCACATAGGCGCGCGTCAGCGCCAGCGGGTCCTTCACCGACCAGGGGTCGAGCCATTTGAGGCCGCCGACGAAATCGCGGGAAAGATGCGGCTCCTGGGCGGCGATATCGGCGGGCGTCAGGTCCTGATACTTGACGCCGTATTCGCCGGCCAGCCGTTCGGCCTCCCTCATCTCGCCGTCGTGCTTGGCGCTGGTGCGGAACACTTCCGTCCAGCCGTCCTTGGCGATCAGGTCCTCCGCTCCGGCCGCCTCGATCAGCTCGTTATGAGTAGAGATCGAGTGCTCGATCAGCGGCGCATAGGCCCGCGCGATCATCTGGTGGCGGGAAAGGTTGGAATGCCACCAGTATTTCGCCAGGAAGGACGTGACCCGCGGGATCGCCCGCCAATGGTAATGCGCATCGATGCGGTTGTTCAGCGCATAGCGCAGGATCATCCCGAACTGCTGGGGAAAGCCGTAGGGCACGACGCCCTCGCGCTGGATGAGGCCGGCATTGCCGTAGGAGGTCTCCAGGCCCGGTTCGCGTCGGTCGACCAGCACGACCGATTTGCCTCGTCTTGCCAATTGCAGCGCTGTGGAAACGCCGATGATGCCGGCTCCCAGAACGATCGCATCCGCACTCATGATATGCACTACCCCAGTCTTTTTCGAGTTGATCCGAACATGCCCATCCGGATGCTGCGGCGCAAATGAAAAATCGCGGCGCGACCGTAAATCCGCCGGGCTCGCTTGGCGCGACCCGGCCCCCACGTCCTCTCTCGGCGATCACATCTTCTCGTTTCCCGTCATGGTAGGTGGCAATGCCGGAACCCGTTACATAGTTTCACGCCGTCCGATTCACCTTGGATGGAGCAATATGAAGACCCAATTGTCCCTGGCGGCCTTCGCCTTTCTTGCAGCCCTGCCGGCTCACGCTCTCGCGCTCGAACCGGGCGTCATCAAGCAGCTCAATGCGCTTGCTCCCGAGGAGCGGCGCGAGCAGCGTTGCGATATGGAAGCGATGCAGCGGATCAAGGAAGACACCAAGAGTTTCCGTCCGGATAAGGTGATCGCCTATACTTTCGGCGATCCGGTTCGCGAAGGTGATGCCATCGAGGCGCCCGGCGCCGTCTTCCGCAGCGGCGGCGATTGGTATCGGCTGGAATACGAATGCAAGACCGGCGATCAAGGCCTCAAGGTGCTTTCCTTCGACTACAGGATCGGCGACCGCATCCCGCGCGAGGAGTGGGGCCAGMATTATCTCTACGAGTGAGTCATCTGCCGGACGTATCAGCCCGGCAGATGCGGCACCGTCTTGCGTTCGGGGAAGAGCTCGTTCAGTACGGTCATCATGATGAGCGATAGCGGCAGCGCCAGCATGGCGCCCACCGCGCCCCACATCCAGGTCCAGAACAGGATCGCGACGAAGACGAGGAAGGGGTTGATCTCCCATTGACGCCCCATGACCGCGGGGAAGATCAGGTTTTCCATGACGAGGTGGAGAGAGAAGAAGACGGCCGCCGGAATGAGTCCGAGGATCAGGCCCTCATGGGTGAGAATGCCGGCGATCGCGACCGAAATCGTCATCAGCGTGATGCCGAGAAAGGGAATGAAGCTGGAGAGAAAGGCGAACATGCCCCACAGCACCGGCACTGCGAGCCCGCCGAAATAGGCGATCAGCGCCATGCTCACCCCGAGCGCCAGGTAGATCAGGGTGGCGGTCGCGAAATAATAGCCGAGCACGTGGTCGATCGAGTTCAAGACACGGATCGCCACCAGCCGCTGCCGGCGGGTCGGGAAGGCGAGGATGATGGTGCGCCTGAGCTTCAGCCGCCCGTAGAGGAAGAGCAGGAGCGCGCCGAAGAAGATCAGCGCCTGGATGATGGCCGGCGTCAGGCTGGCGGTGAGCACCCCGAGGATATTGCTGGAATTTTCGATGAGCGACTGCACCGACATCGGCCCGGTCTCGAAACTCGAGGGCGAGATGTTCAGCCATTGCTGGCGTTCCAGATAGGGCAGGATGCGGTTGATGGTGCGCTCGATGGCGCTCGGCCCCTCGCGCACCAGCGTCGCGACGGGCTCGGCGAGCGAGTTGACGATGAAGAAGAACACCGCCGCGACAAGCGAGGACAACAGGATGGCGGTCGCAAAGCGCGGCATGCCGGCCCGGCCGAGCCTGTCTGCCGCAAGCCCGAGGATGAGCCCGACGACGACCGCCAGCGTCAGCGGGATCAGGATCAGCGACATGTAGTGGACGATCCCGAAACCCAGGATCATGAAGATGCCGATCACCGCCCAGGAAGTCGCCACCTCCAGCGCCTCTCGGCCGAGCGGAAGCCGCTCGGGTGGCTGGACCTCGTCGGGATGGAGGGCCGCGTCATGCCCTCCGATATCCGTTACGGGTTTCTTCGGCGTCGTGGCCTGTCGATTGTTGGTGGTCATGTCGTTTCCGGAGTCCCGCTGCGAGCCCTCAACGCGAAAGCCCGAAGCTGGTTCCGGAACCGCCACCCGATCCGCGCTCCTATGCGGACAGCGTCAGCCCTATGCCCCACGGATCCTCGAGAGACCAGCCCTCGGCGGTCTTCGTCGTGGCGATCTCCTGCGCGTCAAGGGCGGCCAGCGCCGTGTCGAGCGCCGCCTGTTCGTTGAAGCGGATCGTATAGCCGGCAAGCCCGGTCATGTTGGGTTGGCGGACGCCCGCACCGCGGCTGTTCCAGATATTGGCGGCGACATGGTGATGATAGCCGCCGCTCGCGAAGAAGCTCGCGCCGGGATAGCGCGCCATGATCTTCAGGCCCAGCACGTCGCGATAGAACGCATCCGCCTGCAGGATATCGCCGACCTGCAGGTGAATATGGCCGATCGCCGTGCCATCCGCCATGCCGTTCCAGTCCCCCTTCGGGGCGCTTGCGTGAAGCTCCTGCAGGTTCAGGCGGCGGGTCGCCATCTCTATCGTGCCGTCCTCGTGATAGGCCCATTCCTCGGGCGCGCGGTCGCGATAGATCTCTATGCCGTTGCCCTCTGGGTCGGAGAGATAGAGCGCCTCGCTGACCAGATGGTCGGAGGCGCCGTCGAGGGCCACGTCGTTCTCGCCGGCATGCGCCAGCCAGCGGGCGAGTTCCTGCCGGCTCGGCACGAGAAAGGCGGTGTGAAAGAGGCCGGCGGTATTGCGCGGCGCGCGGGCGGCATCCTTCTCCGTGGTCAGCGTCAGGAGCGGCTGGCCGCCGGCACCGAGGACCTCGCCGCTCGGGCTCGTCTCGATCGGCTGGAGGCCAATGGTCTTCCGGTAGAAATCCGAAATGCGCGGCAGGTCGCTGACGACGAGGTGAACCTGGCCTATATGGGCCGGACGCGTCAGTGCGAACGGAATGGCGGGTGCGGTCATGTCAAATTCCTTGCGCGGCGGCGCGGTCCAGGCCGCCATCGATCGTCAATCTCGAGCCTCAATATGGGCAGGATTGCATGTTCACGATAGTGCAACGATCGGCGATTATTTGTTTCATGATTGTTGACGCAAATCGCGCCGTGATCGAGAAACGCAAACCGCTGCAACCGAGTGTGATGGGGCGCGGGCTTGCCGCCGTCGCCCGCGCGCGACATTCTATAAATGCCGGTTGGGTGACAGTCTGGACGGGATGGTCATGAGCGAGCTTTTCAACTTCGGACGCAATTACGATTTCCATGAACTGGTGGCCGATGGCATCGTCCACGGCATCGGCATCGTATTCGCGCTGATCGGCGCCACGGCCCTTATCTTCTACGCCACCGTCTGGTCGAGCCACGCCGAGATCGCCGCCGCATGGATTTACGGGCTCGGCCTGGTGCTCTGCCTCTCCATCTCCTTCACCTACAATATCTGGCCGCATTCCCGCACGAAATGGCTGCTGAGAAGGCTGGATCACTCGGCGATCTTCATCCTGATCGCCGCCACCTATACACCCTTCCTGCAGCGCGGAGCCCATGAGCCGCTGATCCTCTTCATGCTCGTCATGATCTGGCTGGTTGCTGTCACCGGCATCCTGCTCAAATGCGTCTTTCCGGGCCGTTACGACCGGCTGGCGATCCTGCTCTACCTCGCCATGGGCTGGAGCGGCGTGATGGTCGCGGGGCGACTGTCGCAGTACCTGCCGCCGGTCACCCTGTGGCTGATCGTCATCGGCGGTCTCATCTATTCGCTCGGCGTCATCTTCCATGTCTGGGAGCGGCTGCGCTTCCAGAACGCCATCTGGCACGGCTTCGTGGTGGCCGCCGCCGCTGTCCATTACAGCGCGGTGATGACCTGTTTCAGCCTTTCGCAGTCGAGTTTCTGAAGTCCCGAAAGTCCGCCGTTCGCCAGTCCCTCCGGCACTGGACAAATGGCCGCGCGCTCCCATAAGTGGGATGGCAACGAACCAATGATGGACGAGGGGCGATGAAGCAGGCTATCGAGATACGCGATGCGGTTGAGGCCGATCTTCCGGGTATTTTGGAAATCTATAACGATGCGGTCGCCAATACCACGGCGATCTGGAACGAGACGCTGGTGGACCTGAAGAACCGCCAGGAATGGTTCGCGGCGCGAAGATCGCGCGGGTTTCCGGTGCTGGCCGCGATCGCGGACGGCAAGGTTGCGGGCTACGCCTCCTATGGCGATTGGCGCGCTTTCGACGGCTACCGCCACACCGTCGAGCATTCCGTCTATGTGCACAAGGAGGCGAGGGGCCTCGGCATCGGCCGCTCGTTGATGYGGGCGCTGATCGAGCGTGCCGCGGACGCGGAGGTCCATGTGATGATCGCCGCCGTCGAGGCGGAAAACACCGCCTCCATTCGCCTGCATGAAAGCCTCGGTTTCCGCGTTGCAGGCCGCTTCTCCGAGGTCGGCACCAAGTTTGGCCGCTGGCTCGACCTCACCTGCCTGGAGTTGAGGGTTGAGCCTAGGCCGTGATCCGGACGACGAATAGTCAGCTTCTCTGTAGCGCGAGATGCGTGCCGAGGCCGACGAGCAGCGCGCCGCCGGCCCGCTGCATCAGCCGCTGGGCGCGGCCGGAATGGCGGAGCTTGCCGATAACCGCCCCCGCCAGAAACACGCAGAGGACGTCGGCCGACGAGAACATCAGGTTGACGATCGTGCCGAGGATGACGAACTGCAGCCAGATCGGAAAGGCCGCGGACGCATCCACGAATTGCGGCAGGAAGGCCAGGAAGAAGATCGCCGTCTTCGGGTTGAGCACCTCGACGGTAACGCTTTCGAAAAAGGCACGCCGGCCGGATTTCTGTGCGATTTCCGGCAGCTCGGCATTGCCCGCGACCTTTGCGCGGAAAAGCGTGATGCCGAGCCAGATGAGATAGGCCGCCCCCGCGAGCTTCACCGCCGTATAGAGGATCGGCACCGCGTGGAAGAGCACCGAAAGCCCCGCCGCTGCCGCCAGAACATGGGCATAGCCGCCGACATGGATGCCGAGCGTCGCCATCAGCCCGGACCACCGGCCGCGCGCTAAAGTCTGCGCCGCCGCATAGAGCATTGCCGGGCCGGGAATGTAGGCGAAGACTGCGGTGGTGGTGAGAAAGGCGAGAAACAGTTCGAGCGATGGCATGGGAGGCTCCCGTGAAGTTCCCGCATCTTTGCCGCAGCTTTCGACTGCCCGCAAGCGCCGTTGGAGCCGGGCCGGCGATGGATCACCGGCCGGGTTCGGGCAAAGGTCAAGCCGCTGAGGCAAGTTTCCTCTGCTCCTGCGTGAGGCCGCCATAACCGTAGTCGCCGGGCGCGATCACATGCACCACGACATAGGTTGCGACGGAGAGCTCCGGCCCGAGCACGGATTTCAGGAGCGCGTGGCCCGCCTCGACAAAGCGCTGCCTCTCCTCCGGCGTGTTGGTTCCTTCCGTGATCTTGACCTCGATATGGCCTGCGACGGCAAGCGGCTTGCCGCCGACCGACCAGCCGGAAAGATCGGCCTGCTCGACAAGCACGGCGGTTGCCTCCGCGCGCTTGCGCATGAGTGTCACCATCAGCTTCGTCGCTTCTTCCTGCAGGCGGCGGATATCCGTCTCGCCGATCTTCCGGCCGGCGACCTTGATGTGAACGAAAGGCATTTTCTGCTCCTTTGTCGGTGTTGGATTTTCTTGACGGCATCATCATGCGCCGGCATGATGATTTTGAAAATCGCGTAGTTAAAAACAGAAGGTTTGGAAAATCTGAATGGTTGCGGCGCCCGTCAACATCGACATGGATGTGCTGAGAAGCTTCGTTACCGGCTTCGAGCTCGGCAGTTTCGCGAGAGCCGCCGACCGGCTCGGCCGCTCGCCCTCGGCCATCAGCTTGCAGCTTCGCAAGCTGGAGGATCAGGTCGGCCAGATTCTCGTCGAAAAGCAGGGCAGGGGACTGATCCTCACCGAGGCGGGGGAAATGATGCTGGGCTACGCCCGCCGCATCCTCGATCTCAACGACGAGGCGCGCATGGCGCTCAGTGGGCTCAATGCGCTCGAGGGCTGGGCGCGGGTCGGCCTGCCGCAGGATTTCGCCGAGACCTGGCTTCCGGATCTTCTCGGCCGCTTCTCGCGGGCGCATCCGAAGGTGCGGGTGGAGGCGCGCGTCGATCGCGGTTCGGCGTTGGTGGAAGCGGTGGAGCGCGGCGAACTGGATCTGGCGCTCACCTGGGGCGATCTCGAAAGCGCCCATTCCGAGGTGGTGGCGAGGCGTCCCGTCTTCTGGATCGGCGCCTCGACGAATTTTCGTCACGATGCCGCCGAACCGCTGCCGGTGATCGCCTTCGATGCACCCTGCGCCTTCCGTCRCCTGGCGGTCGAGGCGCTGGAGAGCGACGGCATCGCCTGGCGTCAAGTTTTTGCGAGCCCCAGCCTTGCCGGGCTATGGGCGGCGGTGACGGCAGGGCTCGGCGTCACCCCGCGCACCGTGGAGGGCAAGCCGCCGCACCTCGTCGCGCTCGATCCGAAGGAAGCCGGTCTTCCGCCGCTGCACCAAGTCGATCTCGTCATCCATGCGGCCAGGGCGAAGGCCGAGCCGCATATTGCCGAACTGCGGAGACTGATCCTTGATGCGGTAGAGGCGCGCTGATTTTCAGGTTCTTTCAACCCTGCGAACTGCCCCACGCTTCTCATATTCCCTCATTGACGCATCACGGCCACTATCAGGGCATTCAGGCTGCGGCGCACATGCTCCTCCACCGGCAGCGCGGGGTCGAAACCCCACCAGATGAGCGCGCCTTGCCACTGTGCGGCCATCAGAGCGCCGATATCCTTCGGTGCCCCCGGCGTTGCCGCGAAGCAATCGGAAAGCGCCTGCTGCAGCCTTTCTCCCCAGGCCTTGCCACGCGCCCTCAGCGCCGGATCGCGAAAATCCTCGCGCAGGATCAGCAGGCCCTCGGCATAGCTCTCGATRCCGCCATAATCGCCGGAAAGCGCCACCAGCAGCTCTATCGCGCCTTCCGGCGTCTTCGGCGCGGCGGCTGCTGCCTCCTCCGTCCGCGCGTCGAGCTGGTCCCAGGCAAAGAGAAGGGCTGCGCGGGCAAGTTCCGCCTTGCTTTTGAAGCGCTGCACCAGCGTCGAGCCTGAAAGGCCGGAAGCGGCGGCAAGCGCCGCGAAGGTCAGGGCATCCGGCCCTTGCGCGTGCATCAATGAAAGAGCGGCCGAAAGCACCTCGCTATCCGGCAGGGTTTTGGGTCGCGGCATCTTGCATCCTTATTTATAAACGAATAAACGTTTATATATTGCCAAGCCTGTTTAGACCAGTGCTTAGAACGGGCGGGATCGGATGCAAAGGGAGAACGTCATGAGCTTGAAAGGCAAGGTCGCGCTGGTGGCAGGCGCCACGCGCGGCGCAGGCCGCGGGATCGCGGTGGAACTCGGCGCCGCGGGCGCCACCGTCTATGTCACCGGCCGCAGCACGCGGGAGCGCCAGTCGGAATACAGGCGGCCCGAAACCATCGAGGAGACCGCCGAACTAGTAACGGCTGCCGGTGGCAAGGGCATCGCCGTACCGCTCGATCACCTCGTCTCGGAAGATGTCGAGGCACTTATCGCGCGCATCCGGCGGGAACAGGGTCGGCTCGATATCCTCGTCAACGATATCTGGGGCGGCGAGCTGCTGACGGAGTGGGACAAGCCGGTCTGGGAACACGATCTGGAAAACGGTCTGCGCCTGCTGCGGCTTGCGATCGACACCCATCTCATCACCGCTCATCACGCGCTGAAGCTGATGATCGAGCAGCCGGGCGGCCTGCTGGTGGAAGTCACCGATGGCACCGCGGAATACAATGCCACCCATTATCGCCTATCCCCCTTCTACGATCTCGCCAAGACCTCGGTAATCCGCATGGCCTGGGCGCATGCCAGGGATCTGGAAAAGCACGGCTGCACCTCGGTCTCCATCACGCCCGGCTGGCTGCGTTCGGAAATGATGCTCGATATCTACGAGGTGACGGAAGCGAACTGGCGCGATGCCACGGCCAAGATGCCGCATTTCATCATTTCCGAAACGCCCCGCTTCATCGGCCGGGCGGTGGCCGCACTCGCCGCCGATCCGGAGAAGGCGCGCTGGAATGGCCAGTCGCTTTCGAGCGGCGGGCTCGCCCAGGTCTACGGCTTCGACGACGTGGACGGCTCGCGGCCGGATTGCTGGCGCTACATCGCGGAAGTCGAGGAGGCGGGCAAGCCGGCGGATGCGACGGGGTATCGGTAGAAGACGCCGGCGGTAACCCTCCCCCTTGTGGGGAGGGTCGACGCGAAGCGGCGGGGAGGGGCGTCAGCCACCCACCACCCTCCCGATCGCAAGCCGTTCGACTTCCTCCCGCAAATCCAGCGTGACGAGCGTTCCGTTGCGGACGTCGCGCTTCAAGGCATCCTTGCGCGCAGGCTCGATCGCGATCTCGCCGGCCGCAAAGAGCCTCTCCAGGCGGCTGCGGGAAAGCCCGAGTTCTGCGGCCAGCAGCCGGTCGAGCCTGAGGCCGACCGGAAAGCGCAGGACGAGCGCGATGCCGATCCTGCGCCAGCACGCGGTGCCGGATATCGTCCGCTTGCGAACCTCGAACTCGGCACTTTCCTCGATGCGGCTGGCCTTGGCCCTGAGCACCTGCATATCGAATTCGAGGCGCGCCACGAATTCAGGCGTGCTGGCCTGCAGGGCTTCGAGGGTTCGGGGATCGATATCGCGAACGTTCCGCCGTTCGAAGATCGGCCGGTTCCAGGTCTTCTCGCAATCCACGCATTTGTAGATGAGCCAGGCATCCAGCCTGCGGCCGTTTGCATTGAGCCGCGTTCTGCCGCTGGAGCGGAAGGGTTTTGCGGTGCCGCAGCCGGCGCAGGGCAGGACGGGGCGGGGTGGGATTTTCGAAATTATAGTCCATTCTACATGAAGGATGTCGCACATGCCGTATTGATCTTCCGGTCGGGAAGTTCATGCGGGAAACGGAACTGGAGAAGCCCTGATCGGGCGCGGCGTGGCGAATGTCCGGACTGTCGAAGAGATGAAGCGTCGGAGGGTTTCAGGGCAGCGGAGGCCGCACTGGCACGAGCAATGCCAAACCGGTCTCAAGCCGCCACCCCGATGAACAGTCAGTCCATGCGTTCGCACCTCGGCGCGAGCCGCATGGCGGGTGAACCTGTCGAGACCGGGGATTACTTAGGCAAACTGGACCTCAAAAGCCGACACTCTTCGGCTGCAATGGATAACCGGCCGCAGCGGAAAAGCAAGTGCCCCGTATCGAACTTGCGGCACGCGACCTATATGGAAGGACGACAGAACAGGAAGAGGAGAGGACGATGGACATCAAGCGCAGCGGATCGCAACCGTCGAGGCGGCAGCCCGCCGATTATTTCACCGGCACGGTCCGGCTGGACCCGGTTATAGAGACGCCGGAGCCGGCGCGGGTGAGGGCTGCCGCCGTCACCTTCGAGCCCGGCGCGCGCACCAACTGGCACACCCATCCGCTCGGCCAGACCCTCATCGTGACTGCGGGCTTCGGCCTTGCGCAGACCTGGGGCGGGCCGATCCGGGTCATCCGTCCCGGCGATGTCGTCTGGTTCCCGCCCGGCGAGAAACACTGGCACGGCGCCGCTCCCACCACGGCCATGACCCATATCGCCATCCAGGAAGTGCTGGACGGCTCGCCGGTCGACTGGCTGGAGCCGGTGACGGACGATCAGTATTCCGGCGAGATTGCGAAGGATTAGTGGAAGCAGTCGCCGTTGGCGCTCTCGCCCGGCAGGAACTGCGACCTTTGATTTTTCTCGGTTCGTAGACTCTCCAATAAGTTTCGCTCCTAATGGGGAAACAGCGCCCGGCCATCCAATCTGGCGATCGGTGCCGAGGATCTGTTGCAGCGAGGCGGACAGATTGTACCCGCCGGCATGTCACCCTTAAGACCATGAAATGATTGAGGAGATTGCTCATGAAGTCGAGATCTACACACATGAAAATCAAGAGGGCGTCCATAGGGCAACCCAGGAATTCAGCCCCGGCGACGGACTCGATAAGATCGTAGATGCGATAAGAAGTGCCGGAATTGCTTGGCATTACCGACGTACGCGTTTCACCTGCGATGCTTTGACGATAGGCGGCGGATCGGTGGAAGTGGAAGAGGGGCCTGTTGCCGCGAAACTTCGGGATATCGGCCTGGAAGATGTCGTTTATAGCGTTCGCGTCTACCCGGCTGGCCCCCAGTTGGACCTGCAAGAATATGTATATTATACGCGGCCCAAGTATACGGAATTGGATGAATAACAGCTGGGCTATCCATATATCCCGGCTCGGCATGATCTTTTAATTACTCCACGAGGCGAACCGCCTCGTGGAGCCCGTACCAGTCATGTTTTCGTCTTGCCCAGAACAGGGCGGCGGGCGGCGGGAATTTCGAGTCGCTGAAGCAGCCGACGGAAACGGCGAGCTCGTCCGGGATCGCCTCCGCCTCCATGTAGACCAGCGAGCCACAGGCCGGGCAGAAGATCTGGTCCATCCAGCGCCCGGCCTCGGTGACGCGGCGGAAGCGTCGCCGTTCGCCTTCATCCTCGCTCACGGCGTTGCGGTGGAAGCGCGCCCGGTAGGCGAAGGCGGAGCCTGTCGCCCGCTGGCATTCCAGGCAGGCGCAGGCATAGACCCTGAGCGGCTCGCCCCGGAAGGAAAGCCGCAAGCCGCCGCAGGAACAGCGCGCGGTGCGCGTTGCAGATATTTCAGGCTCCGTCATTTCGCGCCCATGAAGCGCGCCAGCACGGCGAAATCGTCATCCTGGTGGTCGTTGCGGAGCGCGGTTTCGAGAAGGCTCCCGAGCGCATCCCCGAAGGCGGGGTTGAGGTCCCGGTCGGCGATGAGGTCGCGCAGGTGGTGGAAGGCGACGTTGTGCACGGCGACCGTTGCCAGCGTTTGCGCGTCCGCCAGGTCGCGGCCGTCGCGGATGCGTTCCATCAGGTCCTGTTGAGCTCCGTCGATCATCGGCTGCGCCGACATGAGGAAGCCCGCATAGACATCGTGTTCGATCCCTTCCGCCCGGCATACGGCGAGCGCCTGCAGGGTGCCGAACAGCGTGCCCCACATTTGCGAAAGCAGCGCGCTGTCGAGCGCCGAGGCCGTGCCGAAATCCTCGCCCACGAAGGCGGATTTGCCGCCGAGCGCCTTGAACAGCCCTTCGTGCTTTTCGAAATGCGTCTTCGAACCGCTGTAGAGGATCACCGTTTCCGCGCCGCCGATGAAGTTCGGCGTCGCCATGATCGCGCCGTCCAGATAGGCGATGCCATGATCGCCCGCCCATCGGCCGGTCTCCCGCGCCGTCTTGGGGGAGCCGGAGGTGAGTTGCACGAGAAGCTTGCCTTTCAGAGCCTCGGCAACGTCCGGCTTGCGCAACTCCGCGTCGGAAGCCTCGTAATCGAGAAGATTGACGATCACGATCTCCGCCGGGCCGGCCGCCCGTTCGGCGGAAGGCTCGGGAACCGCGCCGAAATCCGCCAGAGCTTGCGCCTTTTCCGCGGTCCTGTTCCAGACATGCACGCTGTGGCCAGCCTCGAGCAGCGACTTGACGAGGGCCGAGCCCATGCGGCCGGCGCCGAGAAAGCCTATTGTGGTCATCGGTCGTAACTCCAATATTTGCGATGCCACCCTGATAGGACCGGGGACAGGCCACGGTAAATTACGCACCTTCGGGTAAGCGGTTACGTTGAGGTAAGGAGAAGAGACCATGAAACGCCTGCCGGATGACGATTGCGGCTTCGCGACCGCGCTCAATGCGATCGGCGGAAAGTGGAAGACCGATATCCTCTGGGAGATCAACCTGGCGCCGCGCCGCTTCGGCGAGCTGAGGCGCATCCTGAAAGGCGTCAGCGAAAAGGTGCTGACTCAGCAGCTCCGCGAGATGGAGGCGGACGATCTCATCCGCCGCGAGGTGTTTCCCGGCAAGGTGCAGCGGGTGGAGTATTCCGTGACCGAGTTCGGCCGCAGCCTCAACGATGCGGTGACGGTCATGGCCGAATGGGGCAAGGCCTTCGATATCCGCATGGCGGAAAAGGCCGAGGAAGAGGCCCGCCGTCCGGTGGCGCTGATGGCGTGATGTTCGGCTGTCCTTCATCCGGCTGCCGCACCTTGCCCGGCCCTTCGCTTGGCTCCGGGGCGTTCGTCACACGAAACGGTTCACTGGATCGTTTCGTCGGCTGCGCCGACCATTCGTCACCCCCGCATGCGGGGAGAAGGGATATGCCGCACCGTTTCCCTCATTCCGAGAACGCCGCATGAGGCAAGTCCCCTCTCCCCGTCGAAACGGGGAGAGGGCTAGGGTGAGGGGCAAGTTAGATCGGCACTTGCCAGGCCCACTTTAGCCTCAGAACCTGTAGCTCAATCCGATGCGGCCCCAGATGCCGTTCTCGCCCTTGCCCATGCGGACGTCGCCCATGCGGCTCCGCAGCGTGCCGGTCTCGGCGGAGAAGACATTGGCATCCGCCGCATGCAGGCCGAT
>NZ_MDDW01000030.1 GCF_001854865.1 Rhizobium sp. LCM 4573
TCCATATTCGGGAAGAGAGAAGCCACCATTATCCCAGCGGCTCGAACACCATGGCGTGGCCGTTGATGCAGTAGCGAAGCCCGGTCGGCGGCGGGCCGTCGGGGAAGACATGACCGAGATGACCGCCGCAATTGGCGCAGCGGATTTCCGTGCGCACCATGCCGTGGGAGCTGTCGCGGTGCTCRGTCACCGCATCGGGCTTCACCGGCTCGAAATAGCTCGGCCAGCCGCAGCCGGAATCGAACTTGGTGTCGGAGACGAACAGCGGCTCGTTGCAGCCAGCGCAGCGGTAGAGCCCCTTTTCCTTGCTGTCCCAATAGGGCCCGGTAAAGGCGCGCTCGGTGCCCGCCTGGCGCAGGATGCGGTATTGCTCGGGCGTGAGCTGCTCGCGCCATTCGATATCGCTCTTGTGGACTTTCGGCGTGGTGACGTCGGACATCGGAATATTCCTCTCGTTTTCTGGATAGATAGGGTCTGCCGGGTGCGACGAAAAGCCGGCTTTCTGTGCATCGCGACCGAAAATTCTTGAGGCACCGTATTCATTCGCCTAATGAGGATGACGACCGTCCGGGGGCGGGCGGGGTCCAAATTGAAGATTTCGGGAGAGGATATGGCTGCCAGTGCGCCGGCATTGACGTTTTTTTGTCTTTTCCTGCCCTTTATTGCCGCCTTTGCCGCTCCGGCCGCCACGCGCGCCTTCGGCCACAGGGCCGCCTGGCTGCTGGCGCTGGCGCCGGCCTTTGCCTTCCTGCATTTCTGCACTTTTCTGGATGATGTCGCGGCGGGCGAGGTGGTTACCGGCGGCTATGCCTGGGTGCCGAGCTTCAATCTCTCCTTTTCATGGTTCCTCGACGGGCTGTCGCTCACCTTCGCGCTGCTGATCACCGGCATCGGCACGCTGATCGTTCTCTATTCGGGCGGCTACATGAAGGGGCATCCGCAGCAGGGGCGCTTCTTCTCCTTCATTCTGCTCTTCATGGGCGCCATGCTGGGGCTCGTCGTTTCCGACAGTTTCCTGATGCTCTTCGTCTATTGGGAGCYGACCTCGATCACCTCCTTCCTGCTGATCGGCTTCGATCAYGAGCGCCCGGAAGCCCGCCGCGCGGCACTTCAGGCCATGGTGGTGACGGGCGGGGGAGGGCTGCTGCTGCTCGCCGGCCTGATCTTCCTCTGGAACATTACCGGCGTCACCCAGCTCTCGCTGCTCGTCCATGTCGGAGACGGCCTCAGGGAAAGCCCGTTCTATCTCGCCGCTCTTCTTCTGGTGCTCGGCGGCGCCTTCACCAAGTCGGCGCAGTTTCCCTTCCATTTCTGGCTGCCGAACGCCATGGAAGCGCCGACCCCGGTTTCGGCCTATCTGCATTCCGCCACCATGGTGAAGGCCGGCGTCTATCTGCTGATGAGGCTGAACCCGGTCATGGGCGATACGCCGGCCTGGCAGATCCTGCTGCCCTTCTTCGGCGGCGTGACGCTGATCGCCGGCACGCTGCTCGCCATCCGTCAGACCGACCTGAAGCTCATGCTGGCCTATACCACCATGGCCTCGCTCGGCCTGCTGGTGATGCTGACCGGCTTCGGCGCCGATCATGCGGTTGAGGCGGCGGTGCTCTACCTGGTCGCCCATTCGCTCTTCAAGGGCGCGCTCTTCATGGTCGCCGGCGCCGTGGATCACGAGGCCGGCACGCGCGACGTGACCCGTCTCGGCGGGCTTGGCCGAGCCATGCCGGTCACCTTCGCCGCCGGCCTGCTTGCCGCGCTTTCCATGGGCGGCCTGCCGCTCTTCTTCGGCTTCCTCGCCAAGGAGGAGATCTATTACGCGCTCGCCCATGGCGATCCGCGCTCGATCATGTTTACGGCCGTTGCGGTCATCGGCAATGCGCTGATGTTCGCGGTCGCCTTCGCGGTGGGGCTGAAACCCTTCATCGGCAAGTCCGTCGAGACGCCGAAACACGCGCATGAGGGGCCGGTTCTGCTCTGGCTCGGGCCGGTGGTTTTGGCCGGTCTCGGGCTGCTGGCGGGCCTCGCGTCGGGCCTTGCACATGCTTACGTCTCCTCGCCCATGGCGAGTGCGGTCAAGGGCCAGCCGGTGACGATCACCATCTCCACCCTGCCGCATGTCGGCCTGCCTTTGCTGCTCTCGGTCGTGACGGTAGCGCTCGGCATCCTGGTTTATCTCGGGATTGATCGTGCCCGCGCCGCCATGGTACGGCTGCTTGCCGCGCTGGGTCCGGGGCCGGATCGAGGCTTCGATCATTTCATCTCCGGCCTTGTGCGGCTTGCCGTCTCGGTCACGCGCTTCGTCCAGCCGGGTAGGCTGGAAGTCTATATCACCGCAAGCTTCATCCTCGTGGCGCTGGCGCTCATCCTGCCGCTCTTCCTCTTCGGCGAACTGCCGGATATGCCTTCCTGGCCGCGGGATGTACTGATCCAGGAATATGCCTTCCTTGCCATCGCGCTGATCGGCCTCTTCGCGGTCATCAAGGCGGCGGACCGATTGACGGCGATCGTCTCCCTCGGCATCCAGGGCTTTGCGGTCGCGGTCATCTTCCTGCTCTTCGGCGCCCCGGATCTCTCGTTTACCCAGTTCATGGTGGAAACGCTCTCGGTCGTCATTCTGGCTCTGGTCATGACCCGGCTCAGGCTCTCGCCGCGCGATCACCGGCCGGTGGGCCAGATGCTGTTCGATGCGACGGTTGCGATCGCCTGCGGGCTGGGTTTCGCGCTTCTGCTGCTGAAAGCCACCCAGGCGCCCTTCAACAACGCGCTGACGGAGTTCTTCAACGCCTATTCCAAGGTGATCGCCCACGGCGCGAATGTGGTGAACGTCATCATCGTCGATTTCCGCGGCACGGATACGCTGGGCGAAATCGCGGTGGTGATGGTGACCGGCCTTGCGGTGCTGGCGCTCATCCGCATCCGGGCGACGGGAACGCGCCGGCTGGCGGATAATGTTCCGGGCAAGGACAGGGGGCAGCCATGAACACGCTGATCCTGCGCACCGTCGCGCCCTTCATCACCGCGCTGATGCTGCTCTTCTCGGTCTTCGTGCTGCTGCGCGGCCATAACGAGCCGGGCGGCGGCTTCATCGGCGGACTGATCGCGGCTTCGGCGCTCGCCATTTACGGTATCGCCTACGGGGTTTCGGCCGTGCGCCGCGCCATCCGCTTCCATCCCATGTCGATCGCCGGCTTCGGACTGCTCGTCGCCGTCGTCTCGGGCGTGATATCGGTCTTTGCCGGCGTGCCCTTCATGACCGGGCTCTGGATCTATCCGACTCTCTTCGGCGTGGAGGTGCCGCTCGCCACCGTCGTGTCCTTCGATATCGGCGTCTATCTGGTCGTCGTCGGCGCGATCACCTCGATCGCGCTTGCGCTGGAAGAAAGGGATCACGACTGATGGAAATGTTGTTTTCCCTGCTCATCGGCGTTTTCTTTTCCGTCGCCATCTATCTGATGATGTCGAAATACACCGTGCGCATCCTGCTCGGCATCGCGATCCTCGGCAATGCAGTGAACCTCTTGCTGTTCACCTCCGGCCGGCTGACGCGCGAGGTGCCGCCGATCATCGGCGCGGGTCTGGATGCCCTGCCGGCCGGCACCGCCAATCCGCTGCCGCAGGCGCTGATCCTCACCGCGATCGTCATCTCGTTTTCCTTCTTCGCCTTCCTGCTGGTGCTCGCCTACCGCGCCTATCAGGAGCTCGGCACCGACAATACGGACGAGATGCGGCTTGCCGAACCGGGCGACGAACCGCTTCCGCCGCTGGGGTATTGATGAAGATGACGGCGTATTTCGAATTTGCCCCTCACCCTAACCCTCTCCCCGCACGCGGGGAGAGGGGACGTGCCATGCTCGGTCTCGATGATCTGGGCAATGCGATGCCACTTGCGCCCTTCTCCCCGCCAGCGGGGAGAAGGTGCCGGCAGGCGGATGAGGGGCAAGACTTCCGGGCGGGAGGTAACCTCTAATGGCCGCGCCTTCCTCCACCCCCGTCGATCTCTCCGCAGCCCTGGTGCTTGCGCCGACCACGTTCGTCGATTGGCTGGTCGTGCTGCCGGTCGCGCTGATGCTCGGCGCCGGCGCCGTGCTGATGATGATCCGCCACCGCATAGACCTGCATGGCCTTCTCRCCGTGCCGGCGCTCGGGCTCCTGGTGCTGATCGATGGCGCGCTGCTCTGGAAGGTCTGGTCCGGCGGGCCGGTCACCATGACTATGGGCCGCTGGCTGCCGCCCTTCGGCATCGCCTTCACGGTCGATCTCTTCGGCGCAATCATGGCGCTGGTTGCAGCACTCGCGGCGCTCGCCGGCGGCATCTATGCGCTGCGCGATATCGATACCAGCGGCCGCCGCTACGGGTTCTTCCCCTTCCTGCTCCTGCTGATGGCGGGCGTGACCGGAGCTTTCCTGACCGGCGACGTCTTCAACCTCTATGTCTGGTTCGAAGTCCTGCTGATCTCCTCCTTCGGCCTCCTTATCCTCGGTTCCGAGCGGGAGCAGATCGACGGCGCGCTGAAATACGCGATCCTCAACCTCCTCGGCACGACACTCTTCCTGATCGCCGTCGGCTATCTCTACGCCATCTTCGGCACGCTCAACATGGCCGATATCGCCGAAAAGGCGGCCRATCATCGGGGGACCGCGCCGACCATGACGCTCGGCGCTCTCTTTGTGCTGGCCTTCGCGATGAAGGCCGCCGCCTTCCCGGTGAATTTCTGGCTGCCGGCCTCCTATCATACGCCCCGCATCGTGGTTTCCGCCCTCTTCGGCGGCCTCCTGACCAAGGTCGGCATCTATGCGCTGATCCGCATCATGGTCATGCTCTTTCCCGTCGAGCGGGAGGAACTGAGCCTGGTGATCGCGGTTTCCGCCGCGCTCACCATGCTGCTCGGCGCGCTCGGCGCGCTGGCGCAGAACGACTTGAGACGACTCGCCGGCTATCTCGTCATCGCCGGCATCGGCAACATGATGGCCGGCGTCGCGATCGGCACCGAACCCGGCGTCAGCGGCGCGATCCTCTATGCCCTGCATTCCATCGTGGCGATGACGGCGCTCTATCTGGTGACGGGCGAGGCGGCGCGCCTCGGCGGCTCTTTCTCTCTTTCGGCGCTCGGCGGGCTTTATGTCCGCGCGCCCTGGTTTTCGGCCGCTTCCTTCATCCTCTTCCTGGCCGTCGCCGGTCTGCCGCCCTTCCTCGGCCTCTGGCCCAAGATTGCGCTCCTGAAGGCCGCGCTCGATATTGGCGCCTGGTGGCTTGCCGCCGCGATCCTCGTCTCGGCCTTCATCGTCACGATCGCGCTCGGCCGCGTCTTCCTGCTCGCCTACTGGCGCCCGCGGGCCCACGACGCCCCGCCCGCTCCAAGGGCCGGCATGACGGTCGTGCTGCCGATCGCCGGGCTCGTCGCCTTCGCCGTCGTCTTCGGCCTCTTCCCGGAAAGCCTGATCGGCCTCTCGCAGGCGGCGGCCGAAGGGCTTGCCGATCCGTCGGCCTATATCCGTTCGGTCTTTCCCGCCGGAGGCACGCCCATTCCCGCCGGAGGCACGCCATGAGCACGATCATCGTCAGCGCGCTCTTTACCGCCGTCTGGGTGGCGATCACCGGCAGCGCCAGCTTCCACAACCTCGCCTTCGGCTTTTTGCTCGCGACGCTCTGCCTGTGGATCGTGCGCGACGAGATAGGCGGCCGCGGTTACTGGAAACGGTTCGGCCGCATCCTGTCGCTCTGCCTGCTGTTCCTCAAGGAACTCGCGCTGTCGGCCTGGAAGGTTGCGGTCATGGTGGTGAGCCCGCGCATGGACCTGAAGCCCGGCATATTCGCCTTTCCGCTGACGGTCGACCGCGATTTCGAGATCACGCTGCTCGCCAACCTCATCACGCTGACCCCCGGCACGCTCTCGGTCGACGTCTCGGCCGATCGCAAGACGCTGTTCGTGCATGCGATCGATTGCTCCGATATCGAGGCGACCAGGCGGGATATCGCCGAGGGCTTCGAGCGCAAGATCATGGAGGCGTTCAGATGAGCGCGCCCGATACCGTCCTCTCCGTCGCTATCTCCATCGGCCTCGTCGCCCTCGGCATCGCCTTTCTTCTGACCGTCTACCGCGTCATCAAGGGGCCGACCCTGCCGGACCGGGTGGTGGCGCTCGACATGCTGGTCGGCATCGTCATCGGCTTCATCGGTGTGATCGCGATCCGGACCGGCTTCACGCTCTATATCGATATCGCCATCTCGCTGGGGTTGGTCGGCTTTCTGGCAACGGTCGCGTTTGCCCGCTTCATCCTGGCGCGCGGGGGCGACGGATCGTCCGAGGCGGCGCCGGCGCCCGCCGAAGCCGCGGCATCCGGCAGCAAGACAGCCAGCAAGACCGCCGGCAGGGCAGGCGGCCGGGCGAAGGCGAAATCCGCGTCCCTGGCGGCGCGAAAGGGGAGGAAGGCCTGATGGACATGCTTCTTGCGCTGGCGACCGCCGGGCTGATCCTTTCCGGCTCCGCCTTCGCGCTGATCGCGGCGATCGGCATCAACCGGTTGCCGGACATCTATACCCGCATGCACGCGGCCTCCAAGGCCGGCACGGTCGGCTCGGGGCTGATGCTGCTCGCCGTCGGCGTGCATTCGGGCGATCTCGCCACCCTTGCCCGCGCGCTTGCCGGTTTCTTCTTCTTTATCCTGACCGCCCCGGTTTCGGCCCATTTGCTTGCCAAGGCGGCGCATCAGGTCGGCTATTCGCTGTCGCCGCGCTCCGTTTGCGATGAAATGAGCGAGCACGAAAAGCGAATATAATAGGGACTGCAGATTTATTAGCCTCTTAAACAGGCAATATTTTCCGAATTTATCGGAGTAATTGCACTGTTCTTTTGGTGTAGAGCTGAAAAATGACCCCTATTACCAGATTTCGCACTTGAACGACTTTTGCAAGAGGTCTAATTCCAAAGTAGTTGAGCGCTGATGTTGCCTTGAAGAGGCGTCTTTCCGAGAATGCCGAGCATGTCTGGCCGATCCTTTTGGAAAAAGCTGGCGGAAACACTCGGGGTTTGAAGGAAAAACCTCCTTCGAGGCCATATCCGAGGCCATGAACGCCTCCTCGCCGTGTGAAATCTAGGGGTAGGTTTCATGTCTTCGCGACGATGCGGCTGGGTGGTGTCCTGTCCACGAAATGCTCCACTCGGACGGGTGCCGCGGAGGTCGCGGGCCTCGTCGTCACAGTTTGAACAGGAGACGTGAAATGACAGAGATCGCACTGGGCAAGGGCCAGGACCTGCTGGTGGAGTTGACCGCCGACATCGTCGCTGCCTATGTGAGCAACCATGTCGTCCCCGTGGGCGACCTTCCGAACCTCATCTCGGATGTCCACTCGGCCCTCACCAACACCTCCTCTCCGGCTCCCGCCGCCACGACGGTCGAAAAACCGAAGCCTCCGGTCCCGATCAAGAAGTCCATCGAGGACGATTACCTGATCTGCCTGGAGGATGGGCAGAAGTTCAAGTCGCTGAAGCGCCACCTGATGACCCATTACAACATGACCCCGGAAGAATACCGGGAAAAGTGGGGCCTGCCGGCGGATTATCCGATGGTTGCTCCCGCCTATGCCGAGGCGCGCTCGCGTCTCGCCAAGGAAATGGGCCTCGGTCAGCGCCGCAAGCGGGCGTGATTAGGGAGGGGCGGCAGCCCCTCGATCCGGTTCCCACGGGCACCGTCTACGAAGAACTGCAGCGCCGAACGCGTCATGCGTGGCAGCGCTGCATACTCTCTCCCTTGAATGATGGCGGGGAGAACCGCCCGGCAGAGAGCCGGCGCGATTTGCCGATCTCAGGCATCGGTTTTCTTCGCGGCCCGCGCTGCCGCATTCATGCTTCTTCCTCGCCGCGCTCGGCGCGAACCTCACGCAAAACCCGCGTCTTCGCGTTGTAGGATTGTGCCGTATAGCGGGGACGATAAAAGGAAAAAATTCCCATATCTCGTTTCCCCTTTGTTGAAAAGCCTAAGGAATTTCAGCAAAGCACAACTGGCGCATAGCTTCCTGCATCCCCGCTCTTGCTCTAAGGTGTATGAATTAATTCCTATTCGTTGAGGAGTTGTCATGCCTTTTGAGAAGCTTCCGAATGCCTCCCCGCCGCCGCCTCCCGCTCTATTCCGTGCGGGGCGCCTGCCGATACTCATGACACTCAGCCTACCCTTGCGGAATACCTGCCGCATCGTCCGGCAGCTCGTGAGCGAGATGGTCGTGCTGCTTGGCGATCGGGTGATGCCGCCGCGGGACCGCCGCCGGCCGTCCTGCCATGTCCGGCAGATCGCCATGTATGTCTGCCACGTCTCGCTCCGGATGTCGTTCAGCGATATCGGCGATGCCTTCGGCCGCGATCGTACCACGGTCGGCCATGCCTGCCATGTGGTGGAGGACCGCCGCGACGATCCCGCCTTCGATGATTTCGTCTCCGCCGTGGAGCGCATCGTCGCCGCCGTCTTCGGGCTTTCGGAGATGTCGGCTCATGATTGAAGCGCCCATCACTGAAATGAAGGCAAGCGAAGCGAAGCTGGCGCGTGCCGCCAGGAAGGAAATGCTGCGCCTCATCCGCCAGCTTGCCCGCGGCGAATGCGCCGTCACGCCCTCGCCCGACGGCGAAACGCTGATGCTCGGAGAGGAGGGCCGCGCCTATTCACGCGCCACCCTTCGCGCGGCAGAGGCGACGGGTCTCCTGCGGATCGTGGAGGGCAGGGCGTCGGCAAGTCCCGAAGCCTCCGCCTTCCTGCGCCGCGCGCTGATCGAGGGGGAGGAAAGCTTCGGCGACCAGCATCGCGAGATCGCGGTGGAAAACATCGAGGTGGAGGGCGCCCGCCAGCCGGTGCGCCGCAACCTCGTCGAATCGCCGCTTTCGGCGCTTGCCAGGATCAAGGATCGCAACGGCGCCCGCTTCCTGCCGGAGGAGGCGATCGCAGCGGGCGAGCGGCTGCTTGCGGATTTCACCAGGGCGCAATTGCAGCCGCGCGTGACGGCCTCATGGGAGCCGAGGCTTGCAAGCCGCGGCAAGGGGCAGGCGGGCGGACAGACGGAAATCGCCGAAAGCGCGTTGGCCGCACGCGATCGCGTCTCCCGCGCGGTGGAGGCGATGGGCCCTGAGCTTGCCGGGGTGGCGGTCGATGTCTGCTGTTTTTTGAAGGGCCTGGAACTGGTGGAGCGGRAGCGGCAATGGCCGGTGCGCTCGGCAAAGCTGATGCTGCGCGCCGCACTCCTGGCGCTTGCCCGGCATTATGCCCCGCCCGCGCCGGAACGGCGACGCCGCAGCCACCATTGGGGCGCGGAGGGTTATCGGCCGGTGTTGTGATTTCGTTACCCCTCCTGGCCGGCAGGCCGGGAGGGGTGCCTACGATGAAGGCCTAAGCCGCGACCTTCGCTGTCGCTTCCTGCCTGATCCGCCGCACCATGGAGCGCAGCCCGTTGGCGCGCTGCGAGGAGAGGTGCTCCACCAGCCCGATGCGGTCGAAGATCTCGATCGCGTCGGTCGCGGCGATCTCGGAGGCGCGCTTGCCGGAATAGACGGCGAGCACGATCGCCACCAGCCCGCGCACGATATGTGCGTCGGAATCGCCCTCGAAGGTCAGCACGGGGTCGTCCGCGCCATCGGAATGGCTGACGAGCCAGACCTGGCTCGCGCAGCCCTGCACCTTGTTCTCGAGTGTCCGCTTGTCTTCGGCAAGCTCCGGCAATTGCTTGCCGAGTTCGATGACATAGCGGTAGCGGTCTTCCCATTCGTCGAGGAAGGCGAAATCGTCGATGATCTGGTCGAGGCTCGCCATGGCGGCTCCTGCTAAAGCATGTCGTGCAACGGCTTGCGCCAGGTTTGCGATAACGACATGCGTAGAAAATAGTGCATGTTCAGTCCTCATATAGGGACGAACCGCCTCGGGGAAAACAGCAAAAAAATCGCCGCGAGGAGATCATTCCTCGCGGCGCCGGCAGGATGCCGAGATACAGGGCAGGCAGTCAGGCGCCGTGAACCTCAAAGGAACGCGGCGCAAGCTTTTGGAATCGCATGAAGAAACTCAGTGAAGCGGCTTCGGCTGCGGCAGCGGAATGGCTCCGGTCATGATCGTGTCGGCGCCGCCCTTGCCGGGAAACGGCGTGGGATCGGGATCGGCAAGCTCCGCGAGCGGCTCGTCTGCGGCGAGGGGAGCCTTGCCGTCTTCCGTGAATTGGCTGTCCAGAATCTCGAAGGCGACCCGCGCGCCCTCGCGGGCCCGGTGGCCGAGCAGCATCAGGGTCTCGGCGCCCTTTTCGCAAACCTCCGGCTTTTCCGCGCACAGGCCGCTCATATACTGATAGGCCTCGGTGGCGACCCGCAGCGTATCGGTGACCTGCAGCCCGGAAACGGCCTCGGTTTCCGGGGCGGGGCGGGAGCTGAAATAGGAGAGCACGACGAGCACCGCCGCGAACCAGAAACCTCCCTTGATCAGAAACCACATTATCCCGTCACCCTCTAATCCATCTCGCCGCCGCGGCGGCCGCCGGTCTGCTTCCGGTCCTGGCTGAGACCTTACAGCCGGGAAGCGAACAGCGCTTTGACATGATCGCTCGATTTTTAAATAAATTTCTCCGGAATTTCAGTCTGCCCTCGTTTGAGACAGGTTTGAGCCGAATTCGAGTACAAGTTTAGCGATTGCCGTTAAGCATAAATGCGGCAGGGGCCCGAAAGCTATGGCCTTTGCGGAGGCTGCCCTTGCCACAAAGGTTAACGAAAGGCGGAAAATCTAGCAGAATCCGTTGCTTACGCCCCGTTAACCATGATCGCAGAAGTCCCCGCGATTGTGTGTCAAAGCGGGATTTCGGGGTCCCTGGAACCTTCAAAAGGGGTTGTTTTATCCTTTCTTTAAGCCGCATGGACCTATTGTTCCTTCAACGAATGAGTCTGTTGTTTTCAGGATTTGGCGTGCGCGTATTGAGTAACATTGCCGGCTGGGCGGTCGAACTGGTCGACCATGCCGCGCTCCGATGGCTGGAGCGTCTCGGCGAAGGTGATCGGGCGCCCGCGGGCGAGGTCGCCTTCCTGCGCCGGCTTGCCTTTTCCTGCCTCGCCGCGCTCGTCTGCGTGCCGCTCGCGCTCAGTTTCGTCGCGAGCCCCTCGTTGGCGCTGCCGGTCGGCGCTGCCGTCGTTCTCTCGCTCTTCCTCGTGGCCGCCGCCGCTGCCTTCGCCTTCCGGCGCTCCACGGCGATGCCGCTTTCCGCTCTCGAGCCGGATGACGCCGTTTTCGCCGCATGCCCCGGCCTTGCGCTCATTCTCGACCCGCAGGGCGTGGTGGTGAAGGCGGGTGGCCGCGATCGCCTTGGCCTGCCGGCAAACCTGCGCGCGCCGACCGGCTCAGTCTTTGCCGAGCTGGTGCATGTCTCCGACCGCATCGCCCTCATGCAGGCCTTCGATGCCCTGCGCCAGGGACGCGAGAGCGCGCTCGTCGAAGTCCGGGTCGAGCGTCCCTTCTGCGCGTCCGGCGGCCGGCAGTTCCTCTATGTTCGGCTGGACATGACCGCCCTTCGCGATCCCGAAGGAAAGCTTCACCAGGTCTTCGCCCAGCTTCGCGATACGTCCGAGGAGGCGGCGCTGCGCGCCGAAGCCGTCCGGAGCACGGCCGAGGCCCAGTCCGCGCATGAGGCGAAATCGCGTTTTCTGGCCGCCGTCAGCCATGAGCTGCGCACGCCGCTCAACGCCATTCTCGGCTTTTCGGATGTGCTGGCCGGCGAATATTTCGGCAAGCTCGAAACCGAGCGCCAGCGGGAATATGTGGGCCTCATCCGCCAGTCGGGCGCGCATCTGCTCTCGGTCGTGAACACCATGCTCGACATGAGCAGGATCGAGGCCGGACGCTACGAACTCCTGACCGAGCCCTTCCGCATCGCCGATGCGATGGAAGCCTGCCGCGCCATGCTGGATCTTTCCGCCCGCGAGAAGGAAATCACGCTCACCTGCCGCGTGCAGAAGGGGCTGGGCGAGGTGGTCGCCGATCGCCGCGCCGTGCAGCAGATCCTCATCAATCTGGCCGGCAATGCCATCAAGTTCACCGATCGCGGCGTCGTCTCCATCGATGCGGCGCTCGACGGCGGCGATCTCGTCCTTTCCGTCAGCGATACCGGCATCGGGATTGCGGCGGAGAAGCTGGAACTGATCGGCCAGCCCTTCATGCAGGTTGATAATGATTTCGCCCGCCGTTACGAAGGGACCGGCCTCGGCCTGTCGCTGGTCAAGGGTCTCGTGGCGCTGCATGGCGGCCGCTTCGAGATCAGAAGCCGTCCCGGCGAGGGAACCGTGGTGACGGTCCTGCTGCCGGCGGATGGCTCCGGCGCGATACGCCGCGATGATGCGGCGCAGGAGCAGACGATCGAATTTCCCCCGCGCCTCAAGGTAGGCAGGGGAGCGCCCATGACGGACGAACGGGATTTTGACCATGACCGCGCGAAAGCGAAAATCGCCTGAGAGGAGGAAGCCGGCCAAGGGGCCGGGTCTTCCCCTGCGCCTGGCCACGGCGGTTGCCGGTGGGGCCAGGGCTGGGATTGGGGCTGTGGCCGGGTCGCTCGGCGCCGCGGCCGCGCGCCATCCGCGCATCGTGGCCGGCGCCTCCGCCTTTATCGTCGTGTTCAGCTTCGTTGCCGCCAATGCCCTCTGGTATCAGCCGGGCGGGCACCCGTCACCCTTCCTCGCAACCCGCGATCTGGAATATCCGAACGCGATCGCCGGCTACCGACCCATGCGGCGTGCAGCCCCTGAAGAGGTCACCACATTCCGCATAGAGCGGGCCGATGAATCGGCGCCGGCCGAAAGCGCAGGAACGATGCCGGCTGCGGCCCCGGTTTCGGCTCCGGTTCCCGCTCCAGGGGCTCAAGCGCCTCAGGCGCCGCAGGTGCCGCAGCAGACGGCGCCCGACCGGGCCCTGATCGCCGAAGTCCAGCGCGAGCTTTCCCGCCGTGGCCTCTATGAAGGCGCCGACGACGGGCTGATGGGCCCGCGCACCGCCGCCGCTATCCTCTCCTTCCAGGAGGCCGCGGGCCTCGAACGTACCGGTGGCGCCAGTACCGAACTGCTCGCGGCGCTGAAGGCGGGGACGCAGGTGGCGACCCGCACGGCTGAGCCGGCCCAGCAGCCGGCAGAGGCTCCGCGCGCGCCGGTGACCGTCGTGCCCGCCGCCCGTCCGGCGGAAAACATTCATGCGGGGGAAGATCCGGTCGCCGCCGCCATCCGCTCGGCGGAAAAGAGCCCGTCCACGCGCCCGCCGATTAATACAGGCGGGGCTGCAAGGCAGGTGTCGGCATCGAGATCGACCATCCTCCCGCCGTCCGAACTCGTGCTGCAGATCCAGCGCGGGCTTTCCAATATCGCCTATGCCGATGTCGCCGTCGACGGCGTGGCGGGTGACCAGACCAAGGCGGCGATCCGCCGTTTCGAAAAGCACTACCGCCTTCCCGAGACCGGCGAGCCGAACGAACAGGTCCTGAAGAAGCTGAAGTCGATCGGCGCCCTGTAGTTTCCGGCTCAAATTGCCCCTCATCCGGCTACCGCCACCTTCTCCTCGTTTTGACGGGGAGAAGGGATATGCCGCGCCCTTCTCCTCATTCCGGTAAGATTGCGTGGGGCAAGTTCCCTCTCCCCGTCAAAACGGGGAGAGGGCTAGGGTGAGGGCAATTCGGGCATCGCACCATTTGCCCTTCCCGCTGAACCGCCATAAGACAAACMCATGCGCATCCGTTCCGATATCTTCGCCTCCGCCCTTATCCGCCGCGTCTTTTCGGCCGGCGGGTTTGCCGCCATCGAGAAGAAGGGCGCGGAAGAGGCGGGCGCGATCTTCATTCGCCAGCGCGGGCGCGATGGGCTGGAAACGTTGTTCGCGCCGGCGCCCCAGAACTTCTTCGACGAGACGGATGATGGCGCCCGCAAGTTCGAGCTGCGCCTTGAAAAGGCGCAGCCCCACGAGGTCGAGGAGGCGCTGGCGCGCGAGCTGCGCTTCGATCCCGATCTCTGGCTCGTGGAGCTGGAAACGGACGAGATCGGCGATCTGTTCGAAGTGGTGAAGCCGGAAGGATAATCAGCGCCGGCGAACCGCCTGCGGCGCCCTGCGCGAGCTGGCGGCCGCCAGTTGCGGCCGCACGGCGTGGTGCGCTTCCAGCTCGCTTTCCTCGGAGATCGTCCGYGGGCCGGCCGCATAGGTATAGCTGTCGGCGCGCCGCCAGGCCTCCACGCGCTGGTAGCATTCGTCCCCGTCGAGCCTTCCCCATAGGGCCTCGGCCCGGCTTTCGCCGTTCATGCGTTCCGAGAGGTGGTCGTAAAGTCGCTCGAGGATGAAGAGCGCGTCGGCCGGCTGCATGGCGAGCCCCTTCAGCGTGGCGGCAAGCTGCTGGCCGGAAATGTCGAGCATGATGCGCTCCGAAAGCCAGCGGCTGGCCGAAAGCGCATCGGCAAGCACGCTCGCGAAGAAGCCTGCCTCGCGATTGCGGGCGAACCGCACCAGCAGCGCCTCCTGCGCCGGGGTGAGGCTGCGCAGGCCGAGCCGGTCGCTCGCCGGCCGGTCGATGTGGGCGGCCAGCGCCTTGATCTGCTCGCGAAGCTCTTCCTCGCGCTCCAGGCGGTCCTTGCCTTGCGTTTCCGGGGCCTCTGCTGCTTCGGAGCTTTCTGTCCCGGCCCGAACGGACGAAGGGACGGATGGGGGCGCGGCCGGCTTGTCCGCCCCGGCGGCAGGCGCGGTGTCGGCCTTCGCATCGGTCTCTTCCTTCGGGTATCGCAGGCCAACCAGCGCATCGATCACCGTCGGCGACAGCGCCTCGCGCCGGACGATCGCCCGGACATGGGCTTCCCCTTGCGTACGGGCAATGGCGACCAGCGTTTCGTCATCCAGGCAGGCGGAAGCGGTGAGAAACGGTGCGGCGATCGCAATCGGCTGGGTCGCGATGAAGAAGGCGACCGCCGGCGGCACGTTCGGGCATTGGGAGAGTGCCGCGACCGCCTGGCGGCGGGCTTCCTCGGTGGAGGCGGAAAAGAGCGGTGCGAAGAGTTCGGCGAACTGCCGCAGTTCCGAACGGGAGGGGCGGGCAAGGCTTTCGAAACTGGTTATCGTGGCCATCAAAACCACATCCTTCCTGCGCATGGCCGCGGGCCTCTCAAGATCTCGAAACTGGTCGATCACAGCCATACTCACTACGCAAAACAAACCCGGAGGCGTTGCGCGCTCCGGGGAGATCCCGGCAGGAAAGTGGGTCATGGGGAAATGGCGCCGACCTCTCCCGATCCTGTTTACCGGATGCTAACTCTGTAAGGGTTAATGGGAGGTGAAAGCAGACCATTCTGAAACAGGTTCGTCCCATCCCGGCATGGACGTTCGGCCATGTCGCGAGCCGGTAATTTCTCCTGCTGAGCGCGTGAACCAAATGCCGGTCTTCTGCGTTTTTGCAGCGGGCAGGGGCGGCACGGAGCCACATGCCTCGGTAGTGTAAATAGTCCGTTAACCGACTTATGGCTGAATTGACCGCATGTTCGGCGTCCGGCGGTTTCCTCATCGGTTCACCGGAAAGACGTCAGCACATCAAGCCCGGCCCAGGCGAAGCCGGTCTTGGAATAGGTGTCGCCGCGCTGTGGATGAAGGAGCGCTGAAGAAGCGCAAGTTCGGCAGGTGAGGTTGCCGGGAATTGCGTGAGGCCCTCCGAAGGGCGGGGTGAAATCGATCCGCCCTTCATCCGTCTCGAACCCTGGAATGGAGACGAGCATGGCAGAGATCGTGGTATTGAACAGATGGCGTTTGAGGCCGAGCAGGCGGTCGCCGGTGCATGTCGGCAGGCCGCAGGAAAAGGAGGGCAAATTGYTGCTCTTCACCGGCGTGCGCTACGAGCGCGTCGGGGATACATCCCGCCGGCAGGCTGAAAACGCATTGGTTCGCACGGAGCAGAAGTGACCGCTCCTGCGGGGTGAAATCAGAACTGGTTTCTGGCCCGCCACTCGAAAGGCGCGCAGGTCGCCTGGGCGAGGAATTGCCTCGCCGATGCTGCAAAACTCGGTTGCGGCACCATGCTCCGCAGCACGATATAACCCTCCGCCGCCTGCGTCTCCACTAGGATCGATTCCGCGATAGGCTCCGGCAGCGACTTGCGCAGAAGCGTGAGTTGCACGGGCGTTGCGATCACCACATCCAGCACCCCGCCGACGGATGTGCGGTCGTTGATCGAGAAGACCTCGTTCGAGGCGCCGTCATAGACGGCGAGCGACCAGAAGGGCACGTTGCCCGGCGCCATCACGCGGATGGGGCCGCTGCCGATATCGAAGGAACACACTGCCACGTCGAGGAAAGGGTCGTCCTTGGCGAGCCCTGCCTGATCTGGCTTTTCGGCAAGCGGATAGAAGCGGTGGCGCTCGCCCTTTGCGAGCACGCGCGTATAGGCGTCGCGCTCGCTGAAATAGGGCAGCGAGAGCACGATCACGAGATGCAGCAGGGCCGCGCCGATAAGGCCGGTAGCAATCGCCAGCGCGAGTTTCAGGCCAAGGGATTTAAGCATTCCCGCATCCGGTCTTGACGATCGAGGGCATGGAAAGATCCACGAGGCCGGAACTGCCCGCCGTTGGCGTATCGAACAGTGTGAGCGTCAGGCGGAAGGGCTGGCCGGCGGAGACGGCGAGCCAGTTTCCGGGCTTTGCGGAGGCGGAGATGTCTATCGTGAAATTGCCGTCCGGCTGGCGCAGCACGATGCGCGAGTTCAGCGCCGTCGGCAGGTCGCTGGTGATTGAGGGCGGCGCGCCGCCGGGACGCGTGGCAAACAGCGTCCATAAACGCGCCGGCGGCGTGTGGCCGGAAAGCCGGTAGGTGCAGTCGCCGGAAAGCCGCGCCCCGGCGCTGTCGACCGCGGCGGTGAAGACGAGCCCTTCGGCGCTCGCATAGAGGAGCTTGCCGGCATTTGCCCGGTGCGATTTCGCGTAAGGATCGGCCTTGGAGGTCTGCGCGTCCGGGAATGCCTCCCAGGGGCCGAGTTTTATGGCGCCGAACCCCACCGTCGCATCGAGCGCCACGAGTGTCGACCAGATACCGCCGCCGAAGGCGATGGCAAGCGCGACGGCGATGAGAAAGGGGACACGAAACACCTGAAACCGGGCCCTCGAACGATTGCTTGGGTCAGGCCTTAGCATTGATTCTCTTGAGAAGGAATGGAGGAGGGCTACTCGTTCCATGGCTAACCGCCGCCTATCCTCAATTCCGGCTCCTCGGCGCAAATCGCAGCGAGGAAATCGATGAACTGCCGCACGCGGGAGGGCATGCGCCGACCGGCAACGGTAACAGCGTTGATCGGAAAGGGCGGCGGCGCGTGCTGGTCCAGAATTCGTATGACCTCGCCGGAGGCCAGTACATCCGTGAACAGCCAGCTCGCGTGGTGGGCGATGCCGAGGCCCGCGAGAACCGCACCGCGGACATGCTCGGCGTCGTTCGTGCGGAATGCTCCCCCGCCGTCGACCGTGACCTGCCGGCCGTCTGCCTGGAAACCCCAGCCGATGATATCGCCCTGGTAGACATAGCCGATACGCTGGTGATCGCGCAGTTCGTCTAATGTTTGCGGCGTGCCGTGTTGGGCAAGATAGCCGGCGGAGGCGAGCGTTATCATCCGCATGTCGCCGATGCGGCGGGCGACGAGTGCTGAATCCGAAAGCCGACCGATGCGGATTGCGACGTCTATCCCCTCCTCGATAAGGTCAACGTGCCGCCCCGAGACTTCCATCTCGATCGCGACCTCAGGAAAACGGCTCCTGAAATCCGCCAGCCGGGGGATAACGAACATCCTCCCGAAGGCGGGCGAGAGGGTTACGCGGACCAGCCCCGAGGGAGCCGACTGCCCTTCAAGGACCCTCTCTTCGGCGAAATCGATATCCTGAAGGATACGGACGGTGGCCTCGTAATATTCCTGTCCCGCGGGCGTCACGCCAAGGGCACGCGAACTTCTCGCGAGGAGTTGCGTCCCGAGCCGCGCTTCGAGCGCAGCGAGCTGTTTGCTGACCGTAGGCTGGCTGATGTTCAGGTCTCGCGCTGCCTGCGAAAAGCTTCCGCTTTCCACGACCCGCACGAACATCCGMATCGCATCCAGCTTATCCAACACGTTTGCCCCGAACAATTCCAATTCGGAATAGATAGCATTCGCCAAGCACGGCTGTCATTCGAAAATAGAATGTGGGATTTGACGTTCGGCCGCCCGTTCACGGGCCCCGAACCGAAAGGAACAGTCATGACAATCAAGATCTATGGTGATGCGGGCTCAGGCAGCTTGCGTCGCGTGAACACCGCCGCGAACATCATGGGCATTGAACTCGACCGCGTTAACGTTGATCTCTTCAAAGGCGAGAGCCAGACCGACGAGTTCAAATCACGCCTCAATCCCAACGGTCTGACGCCTGTTCTGGAGGATGGAGACACCATTCTCTGGGAAGCTTCTGCGATCAATCTGTATCTCGCCGCCAAGGTGAACTCGCCGCTGGTCGGAACCACGCAGGAGGAGCGCTTCCAGGTGCTTCAGTGGATGTTCTGGTCCGGCGAGCAGTGGCGCACCTTCACCACCACAATCTTCGATGAGCGCGTGGGGAAGACGGTGATGGGCGTACCGAAGGACGAATCCCTCATCAGATTTGCCGAGGGTAAGATCCGCGCCGCAGCGAAGGTACTCGACCGGCATCTTCAAGGCCGCAAGTTCATGGTTGGCAATGCGTTGACCTTTGCCGATATCGATATCGCGGCTCCCTTCTCGCAGGTCGATCGTGCAAAGTTTCCGTTCAGGGAATACCCGAACCTGATCGCCTGGCACGACAATCTTCTCCAGTCGTTCCCGGCATGGGCGGAGACGAAGGCCGAGGTTGACCACCGCATGGAAAGCTTTCTGGCGAGCGTCGGCGTGAAACTGTAACTTCTGACTCCGGCTCGCAGGTCGAACGGCTGTATCAGCCGCCTGAAAGCTTTCGCTCGAGGCCGGCGATGATTGTGTCGAGGCCGTAATCGAAGGTGACATCCGCCCCGGCATTCTCCAGCTCATCGAAGACTTGCTGCAGAAACGCGGGCGGCGGAGGTGCCGCGGGCGCTTCCATCCCCTGCCGCTCGGCCATGTCCGCCTCCGCCGCCTGCTGTTCGATGACGGCGCCGACCGTGTAGTGGCTGATCGCGGCGAGCGCCTGGGCGGCCTCCCTCGCGCTGAAACCGGCCCCGCAGAGCAGGCGGATCTGCGCTTCGGCGGCATCGAACTGCGGTGAAGCCGGCCGCGTGCCGGCATGGATGAGGGCGCCGTCGCGATAGGCGAGCAGGGCGCTTCGAAAACTCTGTGCGTTCTCCCTGAGGAACACGCGCCAGTCTTCGCCCTCCCTCGGCATGGAGCGTATGTGCCTTTCCGCCAGCATCGTCCCGGCCAGCGCATCGAGCAGCGCCCGCTTGTTGCGGAAATGCCAGTAGAGGGCGGGCTGCTGAACCCTCAGCCGCTCGGCAAGCCTGCGCGTCGTCAGGCCGTCGACGCCGACCTCGTTGAGAAGGCCGAGTGCCGCGCGGATCACCGTTTCCCGATCCAGTTTCGTCATCTTGGCTCCATTCCTGCTCTTGACAATTTATCATTGATAAAGTTTTTGTCCATTCCCTTATCGTTGATAAATTCCCGGCGGTGTCGGGCTTGAGGTTTTCACATGAACAGGTCGCTTGCCGTTGCTT
This sequence comes from Rhizobium sp. LCM 4573, assembly GCF_001854865.1. Lineage (GTDB taxonomy): Bacteria > Pseudomonadota > Alphaproteobacteria > Rhizobiales > Rhizobiaceae > Neorhizobium. Next base: position 19,681 of record NZ_MDDW01000030.1, read on the forward strand.
TGGCCGTGGTCACTCTTGATGCCATGGGGCTCGGGATCGTCATGCCGGTCCTGCCGGCGCTGCTGCGCGAGCTCGTGCCGCCGCATGAGGTGGCGGGGCACTACGGTATCCTGCTGTCGCTCTATGCGCTGATGCAGGTCTTTTTCGCGCCGCTGCTCGGGCGATTATCGGATCGGCACGGCCGCCGGCCGGTGCTGCTTGCCTCGCTCGCCGGAGCAGCGGTCGATTATGCCGTCATGGCGGCGGCGCCGGTGCTCTGGGTGCTTTATATCGGCAGGATCGTCGCGGGGATCACCGGCGCGACCGGGGCGGTGGCCGCCTCCACGATCGCCGATATGACGCGGGAAGGCGAACGCGCGCGCTGGTTCGGCTTCATGGGCGCCTGCTTCGGCGGCGGCGTGATCGCCGGCCCTGCGACCGGTGGCTTGATGGGCGGCATATCCGCCCATGCGCCTTTCATGGCGGCTGCCTTTCTCAATGGTGTCGGATTTCTGCTTGCGTTCATTTTCCTCACCGAACCCAGGCCGAGCCGGAGCGATGCGGAAGGGCCCGCAAGCATCAATCCGCTCGCCGCCTTCCGTCTGGACGGCCCTCTGCGCGGCCTTGCGGCGCTCATTGGCGTCTTCTTCACAATGCAGCTGATCGGTCAGGTGCCGGCAGCACTCTGGGTGATCTACGGCGAGGATCGCTTCCATTGGGAAACGGCGACGGTAGGCCTGTCGCTCGCGGCCTTCGGCGCCGTGCATGCGCTGTTCCAGGCTTTCGTCACCGGTCCGCTTTCCGCGAGACTCGGTGAACGGCGGACCCTGCTGCTCGGCATGATGGCGGATGGGGCCGGCTTTCTGGCCCTGGCCTTCGCCACGCAGGGGTGGATGGTCCTGCCGATCCTCTTCCTGCTGGCGGCCGGGGGAGTGGGCATGCCGGCCCTGCAGGCCATGCTGTCGCGCGCTGCCGGCGATGATGCGCAAGGTAGGCTGCAGGGAATGCTCGCCGGTCTGACGAACCTGACGTCCATTATCGGGCCGCTGGGCTTCACCGCTCTCTACGCGCAGACGGCGGGAGCGTGGAACGGCTGGGTCTGGGTCGCCGGTGCCGCGCTCTATATCGCCTGCCTGCCCGCCTTGTTGAGACCGGCCGCCGCCTGAAGCCTATCGCGTCTCTGTACCGCCCGCCGCCGGCTTGATAACCGCCTCGGTCACATCCGCTTCTGCGACCTTCGGCGTACCGGGCAGGAGCGGGCCGGCCGCCTTCAGATCCTTGGCGATCTGGCGCAGCACGCGGGTCGATTCCGCCGAGAGCGAGCGCGGCCGGATGAGCGCCGGCAGGTCGGTTTCGCTGCCTTCCTCCTTCTTCGCCACCGCCTGGCCGCCCTTGTGGTCGCCGCCGGGCAGCGGATTGTCGATGAAGGGAATGGGCCGGAGCTCGATGCCCTGATGCGCATAGTCCATCAGTTTCTTGAAGGTCATTGCCGGCAGCGTGCCGCCCGTCATCTCCTTCATCGGCGTGAAATCGTCGTTCCCGAACCAGACAGCGGCCGTGTAATTGCCCGTGAAGCCCACGAACCAGGCGTCGCGATAGCTCTGCGAGGTGCCGGTCTTGCCGCCCGTCAGCACGCCCTCGACGGCTGCGCGCCGCGCCGTGCCGTTATAGGGAATGGTCGTCAGGATACGGTTCATGGATTTCGTGGCGTCTTCCGAAAGCACCCGCTTTGCCGGGGGCTCGTCCCGCTGGAAATCGTAGAGCACTTCGCCGCCGTAGCCGAGCACCTGCGAGATGCCGTGGCGGCGGGACTGCATGCCGCCCGCCGGCATCACGGCATAAGCCGTCGCCTGGTCGAGCACGGTCACTTCCGATGTGCCGAGCGGAACGGTCTTGTCGCTCCTGAGCGGCGTTTCGATGCCCATCGCCTTTGCCATTTCCACGATCGCCTTGGTGCCGAGCTTTTCCTTGGCAAGCCGCACCGGAACGGTGTTCAGCGATTGCGACATGGCGGTCATCAGCGTGACCTTGCCCTTGTAGGAGCGGCCGTAGTTCTGCGGCGACCAGCCGTTCCAGGTAATCGGCGCGTCGGAGATCACCGTTTCCGGCGTCATGCCGCTCTCCATGGCGGCCGCATAGGTGTAGAGCTTGAATGAGGAGCCCGGCTGGCGCAGCGCACGGGTGGCGCGGTTGAACTGGCTCTCGCCGTAATCGCGGCCGCCGACCATGGCGCGCACGGCTCCGCCGTTCTCGATCATCACCAGCGAGCCCTGCTTGACCTTGTAGCCCTCGCCATATTCGCGAAGGCTCGATTCCATCGCCGCTTCCGCCGCCTGCTGCAGGCCGGTGTCAATCGTGGTGCGCACGATGACGGAATGTTCGCGGAACCTGCCGGCATCGGCGAGATGCTGCACCTCGTCGAAAGCCCAGTCGAGGAAGAAATCCGGGGCCTTTGCTTCGGCGCGGTCCATGACGGTCGCCGGATTGCGCCGCGCGCCGATCACCTGACCCTCGGACATCATGCCGCTCTGCACGAGGTTCGACAGCACTTCGTTGGCGCGGGCGCGGGCGGCCGGAAGGTTCACGTGCGGGGCATATTTGGCGGGCGCCTTGAAGAGGCCGGCGAGCATGGCGGATTCGGCCAGATTCACCTCCGCGATGTTCTTGCCGAAATAGAACTGCGCCGCCGCCGCCGCCCCGAACGTGCCACCGCCCATATAGGCGCGGTCCAGATAGAGCGAGAGGATTTCCTTCTTGGAAAGGTTCGCCTCCAGCCAGAGCGAGAGGAAGGCTTCCTTGATCTTGCGCTCGAGCGACCGTTCGTTGGTGAGGAACAGGTTCTTGGCGAGCTGCTGGGTAAGGGTCGAGCCGCCCTGCACGACGCCGCCCGCCTTTGCGTTCTCGTTGAGCGCGCGGGCAAGCCCCATGAAGTCGATGCCGAAATGGGTGAAGAAGCGCCGGTCCTCGGTGGCGAGCACCGCCTTGATGAGATGGTCCGGCAGCTCGTCGATCGGCACCGAATCCTCATGGATGATGCCGCGATGACCGATGACGTTGCCGTAGCGGTCGAGGAAGGTTACGGCGAAATCGCCCCGGTTTCGCCAATCTTGTTTGGTTTCCTCGAAGGCGGGAAGGGCGAGCGCAAGAAGTGCGACTGCGCCTGCCGTGCCGAGCGTCATGGCCTCGCCGGCCACCTCGAAGACGGCCCGCTTCCAGCCCCGGACGCGGAACTTGCGGGAGAAGATGGTGATCTCCTCCCAGATTTCGCCGAGCCGGAAGCCGAGGTTCCAGACAGTGGAATCGATCCAGGAATCGATACGGAGCAGGATGTGGCGCTTTTTGCGCGGACGCCCGGGAGGGAGCTCTTCTGATGACTGTGGCTCGTCCTGCACCTTGGTTGTTCCCGCCTTGAGTTTCCTCGCTCTTTTCGATGGGATGTGCTTGACGCCGTCCCCTCAAGGGATCAAGAGCATGAGCCTCCCACCGTTATTCAGCAATAGCTGACAAATGGTTGACGCGCGATAGCCAAATCGCAACAGGATAAAGGACAATGGGGCCGGTTTGTTCCGGAATGCCACAAATGTGATGCCCGTCCGATGCAGGACCGATGACTGACGAACCTTTTTGGAAAACCAGGCAGCTGAACGAGATGACGCCGGAGGAATGGGAAAGCCTCTGCGACGGCTGCGGCCTCTGTTGTCTCAACAAGCTGGAGGACTGGGACACCGGCGAGGTGGCCTTCACTTCGGTCGCCTGTCGCCTGCTCGACGGCCATAGCTGCCGCTGTTCCGATTACGAGAACCGCCAGGCGACGGTTCCCGAATGCATCCAGCTCACCCCCGAGACGGTTGGCGAGATCAGCTGGCTGCCCCCGACCTGCGGCTACCGCCTCGTGCATGAGGGCAGGGATCTCTACTGGTGGCACCCGCTGGTTTCCGGCGATCCGGAAACCGTGCACCTTGCTGGTATTTCGGCGCGCGGCCGCACGATCAGCGAGGCGGAAGTCGATATCGAGGATTACGAGGATTATCTGGTCGATTGGCCGCTGACGGTGGGGGAGGAAGCCCGCGACATTGCCACGAAGCGACAGGATGAGCCTGACAGCGGCGAGGCCGACACGGTTTCGCTGACGGAACTGCTCGCGCGATATGGGGTGAAGGAATAAATCGGCTTACGCTTCCGGCACCCATTGCTCGGGAACGTCCGGCAGCATCGGCAAAAGCTCCGGCTCGGAGATTGCCTTTCGAAGCATGACCTTCTTCTGCAGCGCCGTAAGCACCATGGTTGTCAGCCTTCCAGTTCGGCAAGCATGCGCCGGCCTATCGCAAAGGCTCGGGCATCACCCCGCTCGACGAGGGCGTTTGCCACCACGCGGGATCTTTCAATGATACCCGGCAACCGTTCGAGATCGATATTGTCGAGGACACGCAGCCTGTAACGGTCGAGAGCAAGATCGAGGTGCCGTTGCAGCCGCTCTTTCTTCTGGCGGTGATCCTTCCGCATGTCCGCGGCCTGGGAAAGGATATCCGAGCGGCGTTCTTTGGGGACCAGGACCTCGACCCGCACGAGGTCGGCCGCTCCTCCGCTTTCCCGATAACGCCTGATCCTGTCTCGAGCAGACATTGCTGATCTCCTTTCTCATAAGATAGCCGTATCCCGGATATGGTTCAATCCTACCCCTACTTCCGCGTCCTCCCCCAAATGGCTGATTGCGAAAGCCGCGCCTTGCTCCATCATCCTGTTCGATGATCCGCATTCCCCTCGAGGAGGAACGGCAATGAGCGCAGATCGCGGCGATACCTATCATTTGCTTGGAAATCTCATCCGCTTCCATGTCCGGCCGCCGGAGAACGGCGGCTATTGCATGGTGGAGGTGCGCAGCGCGCCGGGCGCGGGCGCCCCGCCGAACCGGCACCCTGAAGACGACGAGGTCTTCTATGTGCTGGAGGGCGAGTATGCGTTCAGGGTGGGGGAGGAGAATATATCGGCTCGRCCGGGCGATTGCGTGAAGGTGCCGAACGGGGCGGTGCACGCCTTCCGAAATGTGGGTCAGGCGCCGGCGCGCATGCTCGTCATCAACTCTCCCGGCCGGATACACGAGGCCTTCTTCAGCGAGGCGGGCGAGCTTGTGCCGGACGGCACGACGGATTTTCCGCCTCGGAACACGCCGCCGGATATCCCTCGGGTGCTTGAAATCGGTGCCCGCAACGGCATGGAATTCCTGGTGGAAGCGGGAGACGGAGCGCACGCCTGAGAAATCTTGAGGAAGGCTCTTGACCTTCCCATCATGGGAAGGTCCACATAGGGCGGGAAATGGAGATTTCCTGCCATGAATCAAATTGCAAAACCGAACCGTCCCATCGAACCCTTCACCGTTCCCGTCGAGGGCATGACCTGCGCCTCCTGCGTGCGCCGGGTGGAAAACGCCGCCGCGAAGGTGCCGGGTATCGACAAGAGCGCGGTCAATTTCGCCACGAAGAAGCTGACGGTGGAGTCGGCGGAAGGCTTTTCCCCGGAAGACCTTGAAAAGGCGATCAAGAAGGTCGGCTATGAGATCCCCGCCGCCGCGATGCGGCACGCGCTGCACGAGGCGGGGATGTTGGCTGAGGCAACGGACCTCGCTCAGCATGCGCACCATCAGGGCCATGCGATTGAGGGCGCCCCCTCATCCGGTCCTTCGAGCCACCTTCTCTCCGCCGGGGAGAGGGTCGCCGAGCGGAGCGGAGGCGGGGTGAGGGGGCATTCGTCAAGCCACAGCCACCACGCTCACGATCACTCTGCCCACCAGCAAGCCGCCAGCCATGAGGCCCACGACCACATGCACATGCATGCCGGCGAGGAGGGCGCGCTGAAGCGCGATCTCGCGACAGCCTTCCTGCTTACCCTGCCCCTTTTCGTGCTGGAAATGGGAAGCCATTTCTACGATCCCTTCCACCACTGGCTGATGGGGATCGTGGAGACGCAGAACCTCTATTATCTCTACTTCGTGCTGGCGACCGCCGTGATCTTCTGGCCCGGTTTCCGATTCCTGAGGATCGGCCTGCCGACGCTTTTCCGTGGGTACCCGGAGATGAATTCGCTGGTCGCCGTCGGCGTGCTGGCGGCCTACGGCTATTCGCTGGTGACGACGTTCGCGCCGCATCTGCTGCCGGAAAGCGCCCGTTACGTCTATTACGAGGCGGCGGCCGTCATCGTCACGCTCATCCTGTTCGGCCGGCTGCTCGAGGCCCGCGCGACCGGCCGCACCGGCGAGGCGATCCAGAAGCTCGCCGGCCTGCAGGCCAAGACCGCCCGGGTGGAACGCGACGGCAAGGTCGTCGATCTTCCCGCCGGCGAGGTGGTCGCGGGCGATATCGTGGTCATCCGGCCCGGCGAGCGTATTCCGGTGGACGGCACGGTGATCGACGGCTCTTCGAACGTGGATGAATCGATGATCTCCGGCGAGCCGCTGCCGGTGGAAAAGGCGGAAGGCTCGACCGTCATCGGCGGCACGATCAACAAGACCGGCGCCTTCCGCTTCCGTGCCGACAAGGTGGGCCGCGATACAATGCTGGCCGGCATCATTCGGATGGTGGAGCAGGCGCAAGGGGCAAAGCTGCCGATCCAGACGCTGGTGGACCGGATCACCGCATGGTTCGTGCCGGCCGTCATCGTGCTGGCGGCGCTGACCTTTGCCGTCTGGTTCTTCTACGGCCCGAGCCCGGCGCTCACGCATGCGATCGTCAATGCGGTAGCCGTGCTCATCATCGCCTGCCCCTGCGCCATGGGGCTTGCCGTGCCGACTTCGATCGTCGTGGGCGGTGGCCGGGCCGCAGAGTTCGGCGTGCTCTTCCGCAAGGGCGAGGCCCTGCAGGAGCTGCGCAATGTCGGGATCGTCGTGCTCGACAAGACCGGCACGGTGACCAAGGGCCGGCCGGAGCTGACCGACCTCGTGACCGCCGAAGGCTTCGACGAGCAGGAGGCGCTTCGCCTGGTCGCCGCCGTGGAAGCGCAGTCGGAGCATCCGATTGCCGAGGCCATCGTCAAGGCGGCGGAGGCAAGGGGCATCGCGGTGCCGAAGACGCAAGGGTTCGAATCCGTCACCGGATACGGTATCCGGGCCGAGGTTGACGGCCGCAAGGTGGCCGTCGGCGCCGACCGGTTCATGGAGAAGCTGGACCTTTCGGTGGAAGGTTTTGCGGAAGCCGCCGCACGCCTTGCCGACGAGGGCAAGACGCCGATCTATGCGGCGATCGACGGCAGGGTGGCGGTTGCCATTGCCGTCGCCGATCCGCTGAAGCCGGCAAGCCGCGATGCCATCAAGGCCTTGCAGCAGATGGGCGTCCAGGTGGCCATGGTGACCGGCGACAACCGCCGCACGGCCGAGGCCATCGCCCGCCAGGTGGGTATAGGCAAGGTCGTGGCCGAAGTGCTGCCAGAAGGCAAGGTGAAGGCGCTGCACGAACTGCGCGCCGGCGGCCGCAAGGTGGCCTTCGTGGGCGACGGCATCAACGACGCGCCGGCGCTGGCGGAAGCCGATATCGGCATCGCCATCGGCACCGGTACGGATGTCGCGATCGAAAGCGCCGATGTGGTGCTGGTCGGCGGCGAGCTTTCCGGCGTGGTTGCGGCGATCGGCATGAGCAAGGCAACGATGAGGAACATCAAGCAGAACCTCTTCTGGGCCTTCGGCTATAACGTGGCGCTGATCCCCGTTGCCGCCGGCGCGCTCTACCCGGCCTTCGGCTGGCTGCTCTCGCCGATGATCGGGGCTGCGGCCATGGCGCTTTCCAGCGTCTTCGTGCTCGGCAACGCGCTGAGGCTGAAGGCTGTAAAGCCCTAGCAATTCCAGCAAAAGTGGGAACCGGTTTTACGTCCGGAATTGCGTCAAGACAGATATATGGAGACCGATGATGAACATAGGCCAGGCTTCAGAGGCGTCCGGCGTTTCGGCCAAGATGATCCGCTATTACGAGGAGATCGGGCTGATCCGCCCCATGGGCCGAACCGGCAACAATTACCGGGTCTATGGCGAAGATGAAGTGCACATCCTGCGCTTCATCAAGCGGGCGCGCTCGCTCGGTTTCTCGCTGGAGGAGACCGAGACGCTTCTGAAGCTCTGGCAGGACCAGAGCCGGGAGAGCGCGGCGGTAAAGGAGGTGGCGAGCGCCCATATCAAGGATCTGGAGCGCCGCATCACCGAGATGCAGGGCATGGTGAAGACGCTGAAGCACCTCGCCCATTGCTGCAGCGGCGACAGCCGGCCGAACTGCCCGATCCTCGACGATCTTGCCGGCGACGCGGCGCCGCCGGTGAAGAAGATGAAACAGCGCGCTTGAGACCGCCTGCGGAGAATCTGTTTGAAACACCCCTCCCCAACCCTTCCCCACAAGGGGGAGGGGCTTAGCCCGCCGCGCCGCTCCAGTCTGGGGCATAGGCGTTGCCGCGTGTTTCTCCCCCCTTGTGGGGGAGATGGCCGGCAGGCCAGAGGGGGAATTTCCAACCATCCCTTGACCTTCCTGCCATGGGAAGGTGCAGAAGGATTTTTATAGAAAAGGAGTTACCGATGACTGCGATTTTCAATATCCCCGACATGACCTGCGGCCATTGCGAGCAGTCCGTGCGCGGAGCGCTCGGCGAAGCTTTGCCGGGCGCCTCGGTCACCGTCGATCTCGTATCGAAGCGGGTGACGGTCGAGGGCGATGCCGCCGTGGCCGAGGAAGCGATCCGCGAGGCGGGCTACAGCCCGGAGAGGGTAGGGGCTTAGTTCGCTTCGCAGGCAGCGGCCTGCTCCGGTATTCAGTCCTACGGAACCTGAAGGCGTCCTGCATGTTCTTCTTCCAAGGAGGAGATGAACATGCAGCGCCTTCCGAACCACCATCATGATATGGCGTTCTATATCGGGCTCAATCTGGCCCTTGCCTGCGCGATCCTGGCAAGCATGTGGCTCTATTGACGGCGAGTGCCAGCTATCCCCGGAACGCCCGCTCCAGTTCCGCGATGTCGAGCTTCACCATCCCGAACATGGCCTCCGCCGCCCGCTTCGCCGCTTGCCGGTCGGGGCTGGCAATCATATCGACGAGGCCGCGCGGAGCGATCTGCCAGGAAAGGCCCCATCGGTCCTTGAGCCAGCCGCATTGCTGGGGCGAGCCGCCGTTTTCAAGAAACGCGTTCCAGATGCGGTCGATTTCCGCCTGGCTCTCGCATCCGACCGCGACCGAGAAGGAGAAGTTGAAGGCTTCCGGCCGGCTGGCCTGGAAGGCGGAAAAGTTCTGCCCGCCCAGCGAAAGATCGATGCTGATGACGCTGTCGGGCGGGCCGCTCGGCGTTTCGGCGGGCATGGTGGATTTGCGGATGATCCGGGAATCCGGAATGATTGAGACATAGAATTCGACCGCTTCCTCGACTTCCTTATCGAACCAGAGAGTTGAAACAACACGCGTCATCGGGTCCTCCTTCGTTCATGGGCTCAAAAAACCGAAGCGCATTGCAAGGCGCGCTCGGGGACGTTCACGAACGAAGGACGTTCGAGGTTTGCGGAAACCGACACGGGGCGGTGCAAAAAAATGGGGTGCGCGAAATCCGCTTTGCTCGCCGGCAACATCAGGGGCCGGAAGGTCCGGGCCGGTCCGCCAGGGCGCGGACCTTCCGGCCAGTGACGCAGGTACGAGCCTCAAAAAAGTGGGGGCCCGGCCGTTTTTCCCGTCCGAGCCCCCGGCAGTTCTGTTTTAGGCATGAGGATGATGGCACATCCCGAGGATTTGACATCACCCTTTTGGGGGAGACGAAAGTGAGTTGTCGTTTTATCTCGCAGCCAGATGCCGGCAGAATGGCGACTAACGTTCAGCGGTCGTTGTCCTGACGCGGATATTCGAGCTGCAAGGCGACGAAATCTGCGGTGCGCGATCCGTAGCGGCTTTCGATTGCGGAGAGCGCCCGGTCCAGAGCGTCCGCCGGTTTCAGGCCGCCCATGGCCGGAAGTGCCCGGGCTTGCGTCCAATCCGTGGCGATCTGGTCAGGAAGGATGCGGATGCCCACGAGGCTGGTCTCGCCGTCTGCGGAGGCGGCAAAGGTGACGGCGCGCGAGCGATAGGTGCGCGACCACGCATCGGCCACCAGCGCCAGCGCCACCTCATTGGCATTGGGAGCGAGCTCCAGACCGAGCTGTTCGCGGTTCCAGAAGGCTGCGGTATTGCCGATCGCGGTGGTGGCGAAGGAGCGGGTGAATTTGAAGGCTTCGCTCGCATGACGCAGATCCCAGTCCGCGAGACCGAGATCGCGGGCAACCTCTTCGGCCCTTTCGCGCCCGGCGATCGCCTCGATGAGCGTCAGCGACATCGGCATGGAGGCGCTGATCCCCGTGGTGGTCGCAACGCCCCGGTCGACCACCAGTCGCCGGTCCGCGACATAGCGGATCGCCGGATGCTTCTCCCGCAGCTCGTCCAGGTAATGCCAATGGGTGGTTGCCCGCCTGCCGTCGAGCAGTCCGGCGGCGGCCACCACCTTGGCGCCGGCGCAGACGCCGATGATGATCGCGCCCTTGGCGGCCTGATCCCTGATCCATCGCAGCGCGGCTGGATCGTCATCGCGGCTCATCGCGGGGACGATCACGTAATCGGCGCCTTCCGGATGCGCGGTATCGAACTCGGCCGTGGTCGCCTGCGGAGCGACCTTGAGTGCCGGATAGAGCGTCACGGGGCCCGGACCTGTCGCGAGCGCCATCACGTCCGCGACGCCGGCCCGTCTGAGAATGCCGTAGGGCATCAGGTAGTCGGTGGTTTCCGTGGCATCATTGATGCCGATGATCGCCACCAGCGGGCGCTGGCGCTTCGGCGGCTTCAGGGCTTCGAGCGTGGCGCGGGTCTCCTCCTGCGGGACGGGCGGAGCCGCTATGGCAGCAACGTCCTGCGGCAGAGAAAGGAGCCATGCCGCACCGCCGAGCAGGAACAGGGCCGCAGCGCCAAAAACGCTCCACAACACGATCCGCAGGGTTCTGGCCATGCTCGCCCTCCCTCGATACGACCGTATCGAGACTAGCGCAGTGCAGGGAGGGATTCCACCAGGCCACCTGGCATGCGCATCACAGAAAAAGCCGCCCGAAGCTTCCACTTCGGGCGGCTTTCCTCTCCATTCTGGCTCGCCGTCCCCGGCAGGCCTGTCCCCGCATCCCGGGTGCTTAGAACTTCACGCCGATGCCGACGTTGATGACATGCTGGTTGAAATCGGCGTCGAGGCCGCCGAGATCGCCGCTGCCGAAGTCGTTGTAGCGATATTCGAGGCGGCCGAAGACGTTGTCGGTGAAGGCATAGTCGAGGCCCGCACCGAGCGTCCAGCCGTGCAGAGTGTCGTCTTCATCGAGGCCGGCACCTTCCATCTTGAGGTTGGTGGCCGTCCAGCCGCCTGCCGCATAGAGCAGCGCCCGGTCGAAGGCATAGCCGACGCGGCCGCGTACGGAGCCGGAGAAGCCGGACTTGACTTCGATGCCGCCGGCATAGTCGTGGTCGTTCCAGTCGTAGTTCACGTCGCCTTCGACACCGACGACGAAGCCGCTGGACATCTGCCAGTTATAACCGACGAAGCCGCCCATGCGCCAACCGTCGAAGGACTCGTCGCCGAGGATTTCGACCTCGCCGTCACCCCAGCCATGGCCGGCGTGCAGACCGATATAGGCGCCGTCCCAGGTGAAGACGGGCGTCTCCACGGCTGCGGGAGCTTCGGGAATCTGTTCGACAGCGTCAGCAGCATAAGCCACGGAAGAGGCGGTCATGGCGGCCGACGCTGCGAGGATGAAAATTGCCTTCATGATTCTTCCCTCCGTTCGTGTGGGTGAGGGAATGGTAGGGCAAAATGCTTAAAAAGCTGTAGCTAAAATATCACGCCTGTTAGAAACAGTACCCATGCAGGCGCGCATGCCTGGCCGATCCGGGCGGATATTCTGATGGGAGATGAAGATTCGGGAGGCTTCAATCGGTTTTTCGCGATTACCGGCCGTGTCATGGAGCATGGCGACGACGTTTCATGCAAGTGGTTGTTATTATTGAACTATGATTCAGCCTGCCGCCCTTGACCTCAAGCGTGCTTGAGGTTGTAGCTTCCCCGCCGACCTGAAACAGAGGATACGAAATGGCAGAGGCTTCGGCGACAAACGGCGTGCACGGGGATATGAAATCGGAATGGTCGGCTCTGTTCGCCGGCAGCCATGGGCTCATGCTGGGCCTGATCTCGGCGGGCATCGGCCTGCATGCCTTCAACCAGTTCGCGATCGTCGCGGCCATGCCGCTCGCCGCCGCCGAACTCGGCGGCATGAGCGCCTTCAGCTGGGCCTACAGCCTCTATTTCATCGGCTCGATCGCGGGCGGCACGGGGGCGGCCGCCTTCCGCGACCGCTTCGGCACGCGGACCGCTCTCCTCTTCTCCAGCTTCGTCTTCGCCCTGGGCGGGCTGATGGCGCTCGCCGCTCCCTCCTTCTCCTGGATTCTCGCCGGGCGATTGCTGCAGGGCATAGCGGACGGGCTGATCGTGGCGATCTGCTACAGCCTCATCCCGGCCAATTTCCCTTCGGCGCTGATCGCCAAGGTATTCGCGGTGGAGGCGATCGTCTGGGCGGTGACGGCGCTTGCCGGCCCGGTGGCCGGCGGATGGCTGACCGAGGCCTTCTCCTGGCGGATATCCTTCCTTGCGAGCGCACCGCTGCTTCTCTTGCTGCCGGTCTTCGTGTTGGCCGTGAAGCCCCGCACCACCGAAGCCTCCGCCACCCATTTCCAGCCGGTCTCGATCGGTCTCTGCCTTGCCGCAGCACTGGTATTGTCGCTTTCGGCCGTCATGGAACGGGCGGAGATGCAGGTGGCAACGCTTTCGGCCGGCGCCGGGCTCTTCATACTGACGCTGAGGCTCGACGGCCGGGTGGGGAAAAAGCTCTTCCCCGAAGGCGCTTTCCGTTTCCGCTCGGTGCTCGGCCACGGGTTCTGGGTCCTGTTCCTAATGTCTGCGGCCCATTCGGTCGCCAGCGTCTATCTGGCGCCGATGGTGGCGGAAACCTGGGGCTATGGTCCGGCGGTCGTGGGTTATATCGTCGTGCTGATGGCGCTGACCTGGAGCGTGGTGGCCGTGGTGGCGAGCCGGGCGAGAAGCCTGCCGCAGCGGCATTTCTGGCTGCGCAGCGGGCCGCTCTTCCAGTTCGCCGGCTTCATCGCCATCGCGGTCGCGCTGAGCCAGGGTTCGATCTGGCTGCTGATCCTGGGGCAGATGGCGATCGGCACCGGCTTCGGCACCGCCTGGGCGAACGTGAACCAGGCGGCCATGGAGGCGGCGACGCTTGCCGAACGGGACCTGACGAGCGCGCTTCTGCCGACCATCTCCACCGCCGGCTATGCGGTGGGCGCCGGCCTTGCCGGCATGATCGCCTCGGCGACGGGGCTGGTGGAGAAGCTCGCGGCGGGCGAGGCGAGCGGTCCGGCCGCCTGGCTCTACGGCATTGCCGCTGCCGGCGCGCTCGTGACCTTCCTGTTCGGCTTCGGGGTGCGGCTGAGGGAGGAGTGAGCCGGCAAGGCACTCTTTCCAACTAGGAGCATGTTGTTCACCCCCCTCTGCCCGGCGGGGCAGAGGGGGGTAAAAGCGGACCTTCGAGGAGGATAAGGGCGCAACCAATCCGCTTTTTCCTTGTTCGGAGAATCGGCTGTTCCCATATTGAAGGAAGCGGCCGATGCCCGCTTGTGAAGGAGTTTTGCTTGTTCCAGTTCGACAATTCCTATGCCCGCCTGCCGGACAGGTTCTACGCCTCGGTCTATCCCGAGCCGGTGGAAGGGCCTGTGCTTCTGAAGTTCAATGAAAAGCTGGCGGCGGAACTGAAGATCGAACCAGACTTGACCGACCCGAAGCGGCTTGCGGCCATGCTGGCCGGCAATGTCGTGCCGCAGGGGGCCGCGCCGATCGCCATGGCCTATGCCGGCCACCAGTTCGGCAGCTTTGTGCCGCAGCTCGGCGACGGGCGGGCGATCCTGCTCGGCGAGGTGGTGGACGCGAGCGGTAAGCGCCGCGACATCCAACTCAAGGGTTCCGGGCCGACGCCCTTTTCGCGAAGGGGTGACGGGCGGGCGGCGCTCGGTCCGGTGCTTCGGGAATACATCGTTTCGGAAGCCATGCACGCGCTCGGCATTCGCGCCACGCGGGCGCTGGCGGCGGTCGCGACCGGCGAGCCGGTCTATCGCGAGCGGGTGGAGCCGGGCGCGATCTTTGTGCGGGTCGCGGCAAGCCATGTCAGGATCGGCACGTTTCAGTTCTTCGCCGCGCGCGGCGACAACGAGGCGATCAAGGTGCTCGCCGACTACGTGATCGAACGGCACTATCCGGCGCTGAAGAGTGAGCAAAAACCCTATCTCGCGCTGCTGCGGGCCGTGGCGCTGGCGCAGGCCGATCTCGTGGCGCGCTGGCTCGGCATCGGCTTCATCCACGGGGTGATGAACACCGACAACATGACGATTTCCGGCGAGACGATCGACTTCGGACCCTGCGCCTTTCTGGACGAATACGATCCGATGAAGGTGTTCTCTTCCATCGACCACATGGGCCGCTATGCCTATCGCAACCAGCCGGGGATCGCCCAGTGGAACATCGCCCGGCTCGCCGAATGCCTGCTGCCGCTTCTGGGCGAAGATCAGGGCCATGACCAGGATCGGGCGGTGGACGAGGCGAATGCCGTGCTGAAGGAATTCGGCGAGCATTTCCAGGCGCGCTGGCTCGAAGTCTTCCGCGCCAAGATCGGGCTCTTCCGCCAGGAGGAAGGCGACGGCGATCTGGTGCAGGCGCTGCTTGGCGCCATGCACGAGGGGCAGGCGGATTTCACGCTGGCCTTCCGCCGGCTCTGCGATGCGGCCGAAGGGGCGGACGAGGGTTTTCTCTCAAGCTTTTCCGAGCCGGAAAAGGCACGCGAATGGCTGGCGACATGGCGTGAGCGATTGGCGAAAGAGCCGCAATCCGCAGCCGCGCGGGCGGCCTCGATGCGAGCCGTCAACCCGGCCGTCATTCCCCGCAACCACCGGATCGAGGAGGCGATCGTTGCCGCGACGGCCGGCGACATGCAGCGCTTCGAGCGCCTGCTGGCGGCACTGGAACGGCCCTATGAGGATATCGCCGGGTTTGCCGAATTCACCGTGCCGCCGAAGCCGGAGGAGCGGGTAACGAAGACGTTCTGCGGAACGTGAGTTGCCGGGCTGGCGGAGTTCGCAAGGTCTGTGGAATTTGCCCCCTCACCCTAACCCTCTCCCCACAAGCGGGGAGAGGGTTAGGGTGAGGGGCAAACTCGACGCCAGTACCCAGCGCCTATCTCATGCCCCCCAAATCCTGTCGACCGTAATGGGAAAATGCCGGATGCGCTTGCCGGTGGCGTGAAAGATGGCGTTGGAGACGGCGGCGGCGACGCCGACGATGCCGATCTCGCCCAGGCCCTTGGCGCCGATCGGGCTCACCCTGTCGTCTTCCTCCTCCACGAAGATCACCTCGATCTCCTCGATATCGGCATGGGCGGGTATGTGATATTCCGCCAGATTGTGGTTCATTATCCGGCCTGTGCGGTGGTCGATCATGCCTTCCTCGTGAAGCGCCATGCCGATGCCCATGACGACGCCGCCGACAATCTGGCTGCGGGCGGTCTTGGGATTGAGGATGCGCCCGCCGGCGATCGCGCTGACGACGCGGGTGACGCGCGGGATGYAGAGTTCCTCATCGACCTTCACTTCCACGAAGACGGCCGAATGGGTGTAGCTGATGAACGTCTTCATCTGCTCCTCATCGGGCTCGACCTTGCCGTGTTCCTCGATGAAGGAGAGGCCGGCGGCCTCCATGATGTCGCCTATGGAAAGCCCTATCTGATGATTGCGCTCGAGCACGAGCCGGCCTTCGCTGACCGAGACGTCTTCCTCCGATGCGCGGGCAAGCGGCGAGTTCGCCATTCCCTTCGCATGGGCAAGCAGCGTCCTGACGACAGCCTTCGAGGCGGCGTGGACAGCAGAGCCGGAGGAGGCGGCGGTCCGCGAGCCGCCTTCGACACCGGTTTTCGGCAGGGTGGAATCGCCGATCCGGACTTCCACCCTGTCGAGGGATGCATCGAAGGTTTCGGCCGCGATCTGGCCGAGGATGGTATAGGTGCCGGTGCCGATATCGGAGGCGGCCGCCGAGACGGTGAGGCTGCCATCGGCGGAAAGGCGGACCCGGGCTTCGGCCGGCGCGATCGCCGCTTCCCAGACGCCGCCCGCCATGCCCCAGCCGACGAGATCGCGGCCCTTACGCATCGAGCGGGGCGCAAAGGACCGCCGGTCCCAACCGAAGCGGTGGGCACCTTCGCGGTAGCAGGCGTCGAGCGCCTTGGAGGTGAACCGCTTGCCCCGGTTCTGGTCATGATCCGCGAAGTTGCGGCGCCTCAGCTCCACCGGATCGATACCGACCTCGTAGGAGAGTTCATCCATGGCCGCCTCGAGCGCGGTGACGCCGGTGGCGGCACCAGGAGCGCGCATGTCGCCCGGCGTGGAGACGTCCAGCCTGGCGAGTTCGTAGGAAAGCCTGACATTGTCGC
Source organism: Rhizobium sp. LCM 4573 (assembly GCF_001854865.1). Taxonomy (GTDB): domain Bacteria; phylum Pseudomonadota; class Alphaproteobacteria; order Rhizobiales; family Rhizobiaceae; genus Neorhizobium. Next base: position 36,206 of record NZ_MDDW01000030.1, read on the forward strand.
ACCGATAGGCGAGGCCCGACCAGTTGACGACGTTTTCCTGATAATCCTCGTAGCGCGATGTGGCCTGTACGGCATGATGCATGACCGATTGCAGCCTGCCGTCCCGATCGGCCGCGAGCGAAATCCGCTGCACGGTTGCGGGGCGCCAGGTGAGATAGAACATTTCGCGGCGGGAAAGCTCCACCTTGACCGAGCGCTTGAGATCGAGGCTCGCCATGACGGCAAGGAAAAGCTGGTGCTTGGGGCGAAGGCCCGCGCCGAAGGCGCCGCCGACGAAACTGTTTTTCACCCTGACCTTTTCGGGATCGAGGCCGAAGACGTTGCAGACATAGTCATGGGTGTTCTGCGGCCCTTGCGTCTTGTCGTGGATGGTGAGGCCACCGTTTTCGAAGAGCACCGTCGTGCCGAAGAGTTCCATCGGATTGTGGTGCTCTCCCTCCAGCACGTATTCCGCGGAGACCGTGCAAGGCGCGGCCTCGAAGGCCAGTTCCGGTTCGCCGCGGGGAGGGGGCGGCACCATGCTTTCCCCACGCGGCTCGGGCGGCACATAGCCCTGCCGCCTTTCGCGGAGGATATCGGTATGGGGCTCGTCCGCGACGTAGCGGATGCGGATGAGGGCGGCGGCATCGCGGGCGGCCTCGAAGCTCTCGGCGATCACCAGCGCTACGGGCTGGCCGTCATAGAGAATGCGGTCGTTTTCCAGAGGCCGGAAGGGGTGGCCAGGCACGGCGGCCGTATCCTTCCATTTCTCGTCGCTTCGGGTCGCGCCGGGCCGATTTTCGTGGGTATAGACTTTCACTACGCCGGGAAATCGCTCGGCTTCGGCCGTATCGATCTCCGCGATGCGGCCGGCGGCGATGGTGGAGACCGCGACGAAGCCGTATAGCAGGCCCGGCGCGGGATGCTCGGCGGCATAGTGTGCCTGACCGGTGACCTTCAGCGGTCCCTCGATGCGGGAAAAAGGAAAACCGACGATCCGCGAATGATTTTGCATGGGCGAAGCTTCTCTATTGGAAGGCTTTAACGGTCTGATCCTGCGGCGTGCCGGCGGCGGCCTGGGAGAGGGCCCGCACGATTGCGCGATGGGCGAGCGGGATCTTGAAATCATTGCCGCCCTGGCCCTTCGCGCCGGCCAGAAGCCGCGCGGCGACCTTGCGGAAAGTCTCCTCCGTCGGCGGGGCGCCGGCGAATTCGGCCTCCGCCAGACTGTCGCGCCAGGGCATGTGGGCGACGCCGCCGAGCGCCACGCGCAGATCGATGATCTCGCCATCGGCGATATCCATGGCCGCGGCGACCGAGACCAGCGCGAAGGCGAAGGAAAGCCGGTCGCGAAGCTTCAGGTAGCTGTGGTGGGGGACGAAGTGATTGCCCTCCAGCCGTACGGCGAGGACCATTTCGCCCTGGCTCAGCGTGTTGTCGCGCTCGGGATGATCGCCGGGCAGCCGGTGGAATTCGGCAAAGGGGATGTCGCGGCGGCCCTCCGGCCCTTCGACCTCGACGATCGCGGCGAGCGCGGCGAGCGCCACGCACATATCGGAAGGGTGGACCGCGATACATTTGTCGCTGGCGCCGAGAATGGCGTGGATACGGTTGACGCCGCCGATCGCCGAGCAGCCGGAGCCCGGCTGGCGCTTGTTGCAGGGGCTCGCGGGATCGTAGAAATAATAGCAGCGGGTGCGCTGGAGCAGGTTGCCGCCGGTGGTGGCCGCGTTCCTGAGTTGCGGTGAGGCTCCGGCCAGGATCGCACTGGCGAGCAGCGGATAGCGCTCCCGGATGCGCGGATTATGGGCGACGGCCGCATTGCTGACGAGCGCGCCGATGCGCAGGCTGCCGTCCGGAAGCTCTTCGATCTGCCTGAGCGGCAGGTGGTTGATATCGATGATGGCGGCGGGGTGCGCCACGTCGTATTTCATCAGGTCCACGAGATTGGTGCCGCCGGCGAGCAGTTGCGCCTCGGGATTGGCGACGAGCGCGGCAACAGCGTCGCGAACGGTTTCGGCGCGGGTGTAATCGAAGGGCCTCATTCCGCCGCCTCCCGGAGAGCCGCCTGGTGGCCCAGGACTTCCTCGACGGCGTCCACGATATTGGTATAGGCGCCGCAGCGACAGAGATTGCCGCTCATCAGCTCGCGGATCTCGGCGCGGGACCGGGCATGGCCTTCGGCGAGCAGGCCGGCGGCGGAACAGATCTGCCCCGGCGTGCAATAGCCGCACTGATAGGCGTCGTGGTCAAGGAAGGCCTTCTGCAGCGGGTGCATGTTTTCCGGCGTTCCGAGGCCCTCGATGGTGGTGATCTCGGCGCCGTCGAGGCTGGCGGCGAGCTTGAGGCAGGAATTGATCCTCTCGCCATCGATGAGAACCGTGCAGGCGCCGCACTGGCCCTGATCGCAGCCCTTCTTGGTCCCGGTGAGTTGCAGGGGGCCGCGCAGGAGATCGAGAAGCGTGACCCAGGGATGAAGCTCGAACCGGTGGCGCTCGCCGTTGACGGTGAGCATCACGGGTATGGTGGGGAGAGAATGACTTGCGCCGGTTTCCATGAGCTACCCTTTCCGCAATCGGTTGGCGACGTAACCGGGGCTGAGCCGGTTTGTTCCAGAACGAGGAGGCGGCGGAAGCTATGAGCTGCCGGAAACAGAGCACAGCAATAAAAATCACCGAGATAGGAAAATAATCCTTGACGGCGTGACGGTGGTTTGATAGGTTCTTGGCATAGTCGAAGAATTGCGGCCGCGGGCAGCCTTTGAGGGCAGCGGTCGCAAGGCTTCCAGTCAACTGGCCCGGCCTCAATCAAGCCGGGCTTTCTTTTTTCAGGATTCGGCAGCGCTTTTGACGCGGGTGGGGTTTCGGCCACCGGCGCGAATTCGCGCGCCTTACGGATATCGGCCATGGATGATTTCGAGACGCTGGACCTGGCGCTGTTCGGGCTCTGGGCGGAACAGCCGCGCTTTGGCGAGACCGTACGGATGGAGGATCTGCGCCTGGCCGATGCGGTGCGCGGGGTGCTGCTGGAGACGAAGTCCGCCGAGGGCATGCGCTCCGACGGCGAGGAACTGCGGCGGTTGCTGAACGAGATGACGGTGGAGATGCGCGCGCAGTTTTCGACCTTCCGCAAGCTGCGCGCCACCGCCGAAGCGCTTCTCGACGGCGGCGACGAGGCAGCGCAGAAGCTCGCCCGCGCCGACGTGAAGGCCGCGACCGATGCCATGTCGCTGATCGTGCGGACGCTCGAAAAGGTGGATGCCCTGCAGCGCCAGCTTGCCCGCGACCGGGAGCTGGAGGCCGAACGGCAGGCGGAGGAGGGCGGGTATGAGGATGCGGTGCGCGAAGTCGAGCGGCTTATCGAGGAACGCGCGCGCGAACGCTTTGAGAGCTGGAAGTGCGAGGGGCGTGCTGACGGCGGTGAGCCCGGCGGTCCGGGAGGGGATCGACCGCAACCGCCTGACACCGGGTGAGGAAGCGGTTCCCGATAGCTTTTCGGAAGTCCTAGCCAAGCATGAGGTTGGCATGACGCGGATCGGCGAGCTTTGCACGATTGCTCGCAAGGCCAATCAGGCCGGTGCGGCGGTGATCGAGGGCCTTCAAACCCCTGCTGGCTCTGCTAGCGATCTTACCCTTGATAGTGGTGTAATGGCATGTGGAAAGAAAGGGCGCGGCGTATCGATCTCCCACCTTGAGGGGGAGATGCCCGGCAGGGCAGAGGGGGATATCGCCTCGACAGACGTGCAGGCTGATCCTGCCGAGCCGTTGCCACCCCCCTCTGTCATCTCCGGTGACATCTCCCCCTCAAGGGGGGAGATCAGAGGGAGTGTGCCGCTAGGTCTATCTTCCTCTCTTCTCCCCGTCGGGGGGAAAGTACCATCAGCTTCGCCGAGAGAACCTGATACGACGAAGCACCCTACGTGGCCGAGACATGCGCCGCGCCTGCAGCGCGGATGGTTTCTCTTCGGCCGTCGCGAGCAAAAGCCGCCCGAAGGCGATTGGCGGACCTGGCTGATCATGGGCGGGCGGGGATCGGGCAAGACGCGGGCGGGCGCGGAATGGGTGCATGCGCTGGCCTGCGCCTCCAAGCGCTCGAACCTGAGGATCGCGCTGGTGGCAGAGACGCTGGGTGACGCCCGCGAGGTGATGATCGACGGCGTTTCGGGCATTTGCCGGGTTGCTCGGAGCAAGCGGCCGGAATTCGAGATCTCGCGGCGAAGGCTGGTGTGGCCGAACGGTACGGTGGCGCAGATCTTCTCCTCCGAAGACCCGGAGAGCCTGCGCGGGCCGCAGTTCCATTTCGCGTGGTGCGACGAGCTCGCCAAGTGGAAATACCCGGAAGAGACTTTCGACATGCTGCAGTTCGGGCTTCGGCTCGGGGCCGATCCGCGCCAGCTCGTGACGACGACGCCGCGTCCCGTGCCGGTGCTGAAACGGCTGATCGCCGAGCCGGGAACGCGGCTCGTGAGGATTTCGACGAGAGACAATGCCGGCAATCTGGCGCCGGGCTTCATCCAGGTGCTCGAAGGACGCTATGGCGGCACGCGGCTCGGGCGACAGGAACTCGAGGGCGAGCTGATCGAGGACCGCGAGGATGCGCTGTGGAAGCGCACCGACCTCGAAACCTGCGTGATCCGGTTTGCCGGAGCGCTGCGTCGCGTCGTAGTGGCAGTCGATCCGCCCTCAGGCGCAGGAGCAAGCTCCTGCTGCGGCATCGTGGTGGCCGGGATAGAGGCGGGCGGGCGTGGCGTGGTGCTGGCGGACTGTTCGGTGGAAGGAAAAAGCCCCGCCGGCTGGGCGCATGCGGTGGCGAGAGCCTACGAACGCTTCCAGGCGGACCGGGTGGTGGCCGAAGTCAACCAGGGCGGCGAGATGGTGACAGCCATGCTGAAAAGCGTGGACGCGAACCTGCCCGTGGTCATGGTGCGGGCGACGCGCGGCAAATTCCTGCGCGCCGAACCGGTGGCCGCTCTCTATGAGCAGGGCCGGGTGGCCCATGCCGGACGGTTCGCAGAACTGGAGGACCAGATGTGCGACTTCGGACCGGAGGGGCTCTCCAGTGGCCGTTCGCCCGACCGGCTGGACGCGCTGGTCTGGGCGCTGACGGCGCTGATGCTCGAAGGACAGGGCGAGCCGAGGGTGCGCGGGGTCTGATGTCTCGGCCGCGCTTTAAGGGCGTTTCAAGGGGATCTGGACGGATGGTGCGGGCGCGTTTTCGCGCATCTGCTGCCATTCGGATTCGAGGCGGTCCAGCACATGCTGCGGGATGGGCTGCTTGGCCGGGGCGTTATCGACAGCGACTGGGGCAGATTGGTGCATCATCATGATCTCCTTTCAGCGAGCCATCTAACGTTGCTTCTGCCTCTTGGTTCCACAGGGTTTCACAAAAGTAAATCACCCGCCTAACGGCTTAAAACGATTTAGTTTTTCTAAACCGATTGAAACTTTCGGATTTCCTCAAGAACAGTAAACGGGAGGGGCGGCATGCATGTCGAGCGGCGCTATTTCTTCGAGCGTGTGCGGGCCGAAATCTTCGGCGGCAGGCTGCGGGCGAAGCAGGTGGAGGGGCTGAACGCGGTTCTCGACGGATGGCGGAAGCGGGGTGGGGGCGGAGAGCCGGAGGCGCTGACGCAATCGCTGGCCTATGTGCTGGCGACCGCCTTTCACGAGACCGCCGGCACCATGCAGCCGATGCGCGAGACGCTGGCGAGGACCGACGCGGCGGCGATCGCCAGGTTGGAAAAGGCCTATGCGAGCGGCCGGCTCGGCTCGGTCCGGACGCCCTACTGGCGGCCGGACGCGGAAGGAAAGAGCTGGCTCGGCCGTGGGCTCGTGCAGCTCACCCACCGGCGGAACTACGAGGCCATGTCGGAACTGACCGGCGTGGATCTGGTGAGCGATCCGTCCCGCGCCATGGAAATGGAGGTTTCGGTGACGATCCTGATCGAAGGCATGCGGGCGGGCAGCTTCACCGGCATGCGGCTTGGCGATTATTTCGGGCCCCGCCGGGACGACTGGCTGGGCGCGCGGCGCATCATAAACGGCACGGACCGGGCGGAACTGGTGGCCGGATATGGAAGGGCGTTTTGCCGCGCGCTTGCCGGGGTTTGAGGCCGGACGGATATGTGATAGCCGCGTGGGCGTTGCATGAGACTGGAGTGAGACATGATCCGCCATATCGTCTTCTTCACCGCCCGGAGCGACGAGGATCGCAACGCGGTGCTTGCCGGCCTGTCGCTGCTGACCGAGATACCGCATGCGCGGCTTCTGGAGATCGGCAGCAATGCGAAGACAGACCAGCTCGGCAATGCGGTGGATTTCGTGGTCTATGGCGAGTTCGACGATGAGGCCGCACTTATCGCCTACAAGGCGCATCCGCTCTATCAGAAATCCATCGACAGGGTGAGGCCGCTTCGGGAAATGCGGATCGCGGCGGACTACGACACGGACAAGGCGGCGAGGCGGCCGGTTTGATGATTAGTGAGTAGTCGGTAGTGGTTAGTGATTAGTGATTAGTGTGAGGGCGCGCCCTCGTCTGCTTTCGCGTCGCCGCCTCGCATTTAACTACTCACTACCGACTAATCACTGCTCACTTTAAGCAAGGATTTTCCCATGAAATCTCCATTCCGGCTGCCGTGGGGCTCCACGGCGGGGCGAGGGCGCGTGCCTGAAGAACAGCGTGTCGAGAAGAAGATGGCGGGCGGGTTCGCCGTGGTTTCCGGAGAAGGGGCGGCGCACTGGTCCGGCCGTTCCTATGCGGCGCTTTCGCGTGGCGGGTTCATGAGGAATCCGGTCGCGCATCGGGCGGTGCGGATGATCGCCGAGACGGCGGCGGCCGTGCCCTGGCTCGCCTATGACGGCGCGACCGAGCTTGCCGGACATCCCGTTCTCGGACTGCTGGCGCGACCGAACGGCCGGCAGGGCGGGCCGGATTTCTTCGAGGCGCTCTACGGGCACCTGATGCTTTCCGGCAATGCCTATGTGGAGCCGCTGGTGCTAGGCGAAGATCTGCGCGAACTGCACCTGCTTCGCCCCGACCGGGTGAGCGTGGTGGAGGGCCGCGACGGCTGGGTGGCCGCCTACGACTATCGCGCCGGCGGGGTGACGCGCAGGTTGCCTGTCGATGCGGAAGGCTTGGGGTTGCTGCATCTCAAGCTATTTCACCCGCTCGACGATCATTCCGGCTTTCCGCCGCTTGCGGCCGCGGGTGCCGCGCTCGATCTCCACAATGCGGCGGCAAGCTGGAACAAGGCGCTGCTCGACAATTCGGCCAGGCCTTCCGGCGCGCTCGTCTACCAGCCGAAGGACGGCGGCAATCTTTCGCCCGACCAGTATCAAAGGCTGAAGGACGAGCTGGAAGCCGGCTATTCCGGCGCGGTGAATGCCGGGCGGCCGCTGCTGCTGGAAGGCGGGCTCGACTGGAAATCCATGGGGCTTTCGCCGAAGGACATGGACTTCATCGAGGCGAAGAATGCGGCGGCGCGCGACATCGCGCTGGGCTTGGGCGTGCCGCCCATGCTGATCGGCATTCCGGGCGACAATACCTACGCGAACTATCAGGAGGCGAACCGCGCCTTCTACCGGCTGACGGTGTTGCCGCTGATTTCCCGCACGGCGGCGAGCTTTTCGGCCTGGCTTTCGGATGCTTACGGCGAACGGCTGCGGCTGGAGCCGGACCTCGACAAGGTGGCAGGGCTTTCCGCCGAACGCGAGGCGCTTTGGACGCGGGTGGGGGCGGCGAGCTTCCTGACGGACGAGGAGAAGCGCGAGGCGGTGGGGTATTAGTCGGAGCGGAGATGGTCTGTATTGTAATACGCGGTATTACAAATGGAGGCTGCCATGACCAAGCCCGTTCTTTCCGACCCGATCACCCTGCGCCTGCCGCTCGACATTCTGGAAGATATCGAGAAGATCGCCGAGACGGCGGACAGAAGCCGGAGCTGGGTGATCGTGAGGGCATTGAAATATTACCTGATGGCGGAGGGGAGTGAACTCTTGGAAATTGCCACGGCGCGCCAAGAGGTTCGTGAAGGCAAGGTCATGGATATGGACGACCTTCTCGATGAATTAGACGCATTGAATGCGCAGGATGAGAAATCGCGGAACGATGCCGCATGAGACAGAGTCCGTATCTCCACTATGGCCGGGGACTACATCCGGTCGGAACGGACCTATCTGGCGAAATTCAACGCGCAGGCTGCGCGGGAATTCAGCAGGAAACTGCGGAGCACGCGAGAGTTGCTCGCGCGTCATCCGGAGATTGGCAAGGTCAAGCCGGGTTCGAACGGTGTGCGGCTACTGATCCCTATCTCTTCGAGTATGAAATCCATCCGGATGAAATTCTAGTACTGGTTGTCCGGCATGGGCGGCAGGATGACCGGCATGACGAGGATGAGGACGTGTACGGCGGGTAACATCGCCTGGATGCACAGTTGAATCATTTTCTGAACTGCCGGACTCGAAGTCCGAACAAAGCCCGCTAAGGGATTCGCAAGATTTGCGGAAATGGCATCCGGCATCTTGAGCCGATGCTTTGCGGCGGCGCGCGTGCCGCCGATCTATGTGCTTCACCTCAACAAGAGATTAACGATGGCTGACCTTGGAAACGAACCGGACGCCCTATCCGGTATTTGGGCCGCGAAGGCGCTTGGCGCCACGGCGGGAGCCGGCATTTCGCTGATCTATCTTCTGCCGAAGAGCCGTCGCGAGGCGGCGAGCCGTTTCATGACAGGCATGAGCTGCGGGCTGATCTTCGGCGGTCCGACGGGACTGTGGCTGGCGGAGCGGCTCGGCATTGCAGACGCGCTTTCCGGCACGGAGGTGATGCTGACGGGAGCCGCCGCCGCGAGCCTTTCCGCCTGGTGGGTGCTCGGCGCGCTCGCCCGTGTGGCTGAGAGGTATGGTTCGCGTCCGAACGGACGCTAACCGCGCATTTTCAAACATTTCAGGAGAAACCCATGCACGCTTACCGCGGGCCGCGTCCCGCCATGCGCAAATTCGCCAACCTGGAGCTTGCCGGGGTGACCGGCGACGGTTCCTTTTCCGGCTATGCCAGCATCTTCGGCGAGGTCGATCTCGGCAAGGATACGATCGAGCGCGGGGCCTTCATGAACTCCCTCACGGAGCGCGGCGCGAAGGGCGTACGGATGCTCTACCAGCACGATCCGGCCGAGCCGATCGGCGCCTGGAAGGTGATCCGCGAGGATGCGCGCGGCCTCTATGTCGAGGGAGTGCTTTCGGCAGGCGTCGCCCGTGCCCGTGAGGTGCATTCGCTGATGAAGAGCGGTGCGCTCGACGGACTTTCGATCGGCTTTCGCACCGTCAAGGCGCGGGCCGATGCCAGGACCGGCGTGCGGCGCATCCTGGAGGCCGATCTCTGGGAAATCTCGGTGGTGACCTTCCCGATGCTGCCATCGGCCAGGGTCTCCAACGTCAAGCATGCGCGGTTCTTCCGGGACAAGGAAACCGAGCTCGTCCGCCAGATGCGGCGGGCGGCGAAACTCATGTTGAACTCCAGCTTCAAGGGAAAGACGATATGACGGAWCAGGCAAAGATTGCGCCCGAGGTGAAGGCCATGCCCGAGACGGTGACGGCGGCCTTCGACGATTTCATGGAGGCTTTTGAAGCCTTCAAGGAGGTAAACGACCGCCGCCTCGACGAGATCGAGACGAAACTCACTTCGGATGTGGTGACGCGCGACAAGATGGACCGCATCAACCGCGCCATGGACGAGCAGAAGAAGGTGCTCGACCAGCTGGCGCTGAAGAAGGCCCGCCCGCCGCTTGGGCGTGGCGGCGGAGAGTTCTCCGCGGACGCGACCGAGCACAAGGCTGCCTTCGACGCCTATGTAAGGCGCGGCGAGGAAGCGGGGCTGCGCGAGCTGGAGGCCAAGGCCTTCTCCTCCGGCGCCGGCGCTGACGGCGGTTATCTCGTGCCGCCGGAAACCGACACGGAGATCGGCCGCCGGATCTCGGTGGTCTCTCCGATGCGGGCGCTCTCGACCGTCAGGACCGTTTCCTCCGCCGTGCTGAAGAAGCCGTTTGCCGCGACGGGGCTTGCCACCGGCTGGGTGGCGGAGACGGCGGCGCGGCCGCAGACCGCCACGCCGCAGCTTTCCGAGCTCTCCTTCCCGACCATGGAGCTCTATGCCATGCCGGCGGCGACGCAGTCGCTGCTGGATGATGCGGCGGTAGACATCGAGGCCTGGATCGCAGGCGAGGTGGACATCGTCTTCGCCGAGCAGGAGGGCGATGCCTTCATCCGCGGCGACGGCGTGAACAAGCCGCGCGGCTTCCTTTCCTATTCCACCGTGGCGGAAGAAGTCTGGGCCTGGGGCAGCCTCGGCTACGTGGCGACGGGGCGGGCGGGCGATTGGGCCGCAAACGGCCCCTCCGACACGCTGATCGACGCCGTTTATTCGCTGAAGGCCGGACACCGCCAGAACGGCACCTTCATGATGAACCGCAAGACCCAGGCCGATATCCGCAAGTTCAAGGACGCGGACGGCAATTACTTGTGGCGCCCGCCGGCGACGGCTGGCCAGCCTGCTTCGCTGATGGGTTTCCCGATCGCGGAAGCCGAGGAGATGCCGGATGTGGGGGCCGATGCCTTCGCGATCGCCTTCGGCGATTTCCGCGCCGGCTATCTCGTCGTCGACCGGGCGGGCGTTCGCATCCTGCGCGATCCCTATTCGGCCAAGCCCTATGTGCTCTTCTATACGACCAAGCGCGTGGGGGGCGGGGTGCAGAACTTCGAGGCGATCAAGCTGGTGAAGTTTGCTGCGAACTGATGCGCGAGTGATTAGTGAGCAGTGATTAGTGAGTAGGGGCGGCTATTCGGCCGCCTTGATCACTTCGTCGCCGCTGCTCGCCACCGACTACTACCGACTAATCACTACTCACTGAGGTTCCATGACCTACGCCCTGACCAGTCCGCCCGCGGCGGAGCCGCTGACGCTTGCCGAGGTGAAGGCGCATCTGCGCCTCGATGGCGGCGAAGAAGATGCGCTCCTTTCCTCGCTCATCCGCACGGCGCGCGAGCATCTGGAGCGCGAGACCGGGCTTTGCCTGATCGCGCAGGGCTGGCGGCTCTATCTCGATCGCTGGCCCCGCGATGGCGTGATTCGGATTCTGAAATCGCCGGTGCAAGCGATTCAGAAGATTACCGTTTACGACGCGGATGGCGCCGCTTCTGAAGTTTCACTTGAAGATCATCTTCTGGACGGGACGGGTCGTCCGGCAAGGCTCTGGCTGCGAGAGAGGCCGGAGCCGGGACGGGCGGTAAACGGTATCGAGATCGATTTTGCCGCAGGCTTTGGCGAGACGGGCGCGGACGTGCCGGACACGCTGAAGCGGGCAATGTCGATCCATATCGGCCACATGTTTGCCTTTCGGGGTGCGATTTCGCCCGACCAGCAGCCGGCCGGGATTCCGGTCGGCTATGAGCGGCTGATCGGGCCGTTCCGGATGCGGAGGCTTTGAGCATGGCGATCGTCTTCTTCGATCCGGGGCAGATGACCGCCAGGCTCGACCTCGAGGTGCCGCGCTCGGAACCGGACGGGCAGGGTGGGGCGCTCACGACCTGGGACGTGCTCGCCTCCATGTGGGCGCGCATCGAGCCGGTCTCGCATGTGGTGCGGGAAGAAGCCGTGGCGGAAACCGGCACGGTGAGCCACCGCATCTGGATGCGGTTTCGGGAGGATGTGGCTGCGGGGCAGCGGTTCCGCAAGGGCGCGCGGACCTTCATGGTGAAGCTCGTGCGCGACCCGGACGAGAGGCGGCGCTATCTCGTCTGCCAGTGCGAGGAGGAAGGACGATGACCGCGGCGAACGCGCTTCTTGCGGCGATCCATGCGAGGCTATCCGGCGACGGGGCGCTGATGGGCATGATCGGCCGGGACGGCATCCGCGATCGCTGGCTCGCCCGTACGCATATGCCCTCTATCGTGTTCGGCGAGATGGAGACGAGGGACTATTCGAGCTCGACGGAGGACGCGGAAGAGCATCTGCTGACGCTGGAGATCTGGTCCGGTGCGGAAGGGCGCAGGGAGGTGGTGGAGATCGCCGGACGGACGTGTGCGCTGCTCGACGATGCGGCGCTTGCGCTCGATGGCGCGGTTCTCGTGAATCTCAGGTATCGGGATATGCGCATATGGCGCGAAGCGAAATCGAAGCTGTTTTGCGCCGAGGTTCGTTTCCGTGCGTTGACGGAGCCGGCGTCATGATGCCTTTGCGCGCGCCCTGCGCACCAGGGCGATCAGCATGAGGACGGCGGCAAGGACGGCGAGCGCAAGCGCCATGGCAAAGACGATGGCTGTCTGATAGCCGGCGCGATCGAGAAGCGCCGTGAAGACCACGGGAGCGGCCGCATTGGCGAGGTTCTGCGGCAGGGAGAGACGGGCCGCCTGCAGTCCGTATTCCCGAGACGAGAAGAGCGCGAGCGGCAGCAGAGCGCGCGCCACGGCCAGAACGCCGGAACCGAAACCGTAGAGCAGTATGAAGGCGCAAAGACTGGCGGTCGAAGACGGCAGGCCCATAAGGCAGGCGAAGCTGAGCAGTATCATGCCGGTGCCGGCAATGGAGGTCAGCAACGGATTGCCGCGCCGGCCAAGCAGCATGTCGACGCCGCGCGCCGATATGCCGATGACGCCGCGCGCGGCGGCGAGCTGCAGCGCGAATTCGGGCGTTGCGCCCGACTGGCGGAGCAGTTCGAGGAGCGAGGGCGCGAGGCCGAAGGTGACGAAGGAGGCGATGGTGGTGGTGGCCGCGACGAGGAGAAAGGCTTTTCGGCGTTCGGCTGCCGAGAGTTCGACGGGCGCAAGATCGGCGCTCGAACCCTGTTCCTGGCGGGCGATCGGCTTCGGAAGAGCGAAGAGATAGAGCGGCAGGCATACGAACAGTTGAATGGCTGCGCAGGCGGCAAAGGTGGAGCGCCAGCCGATCAGGCCGTTGAGCAGGCTCAATAGCGGCCAGAAGATTGTAACCGAGAGGCCGGTGAAGAGCATGAGGATGGCGATGGTACGCTTGGCGTTCGGCCCCTCGCGCTCGACCACCGCGGTATAGGCCGGAGCGGAGAGCCCGAATGCGCCTCCGATGCCGATGACGATCCAGGCGAGGATATAGATCATGAGGCCGTTTGCGGCCGCCAGCATCGCAAGGCCCAGCGCGAATGCCAGGGCGCCGGCAGCAAGCACGCGGGCTGCGCCATGACGCTCTAGCAGGCGGCCGGTCAAGGGGCCGGCAAGTGCGCTGACGATCATCATGATAGTCAGGCCCGCGAAGATGATTTCGTTCGCAAGACCAAGTTCCGGCGCGATCACGCGCCCCATGACGCCGAGCACCTCGAAGCTCGTACCCCAGCCGGTGAGCTGCGTGATGGCCAGCACCGCGACGGTCTGGGTGGAGCGCATAGGAGGAGAGGCCATGGTGACGGGGGCGATAGAGGAAGAGCGTATCGCCTTGCAGTAGCAGGCGGCGCATTTCGGTGGAAGCGACATTTCGATGACGGCGGGCGCCCCTGCGGCGCCTTTCTCAATTTTCGAGAGGACAGGACATGGTGGCGCAAAAGGGCAAGGACCTGCTTTTGAAGATCGACGACGGCGGAAGTTATCTGACCGTGGCGGGGCTGCGTTCGAGACGGCTCGCCTTCAACGCCGAAACGGTGGATGTGACCGATGCCGAAAGCGCCGGGCGATGGCGCGAGCTTCTGGGCGGGGCGGGCGTGCAGCGCGCCTCGCTGACGGGGGCCGGTATCTTCAAGGACCAGGCGAGCGACGAACTGGTGCGGACGGCCTTCTTTGCCGGCAGCATCCTGAACTGGCAGGTGGTGATCCCGGATTTCGGAATGGTGAGCGGCCCCTTTCAGGTGACGGCGCTGGAATATTCCGGCGACCACAATGGCGAGGTGCAGTTCGAGCTGGCGCTGGAATCGGCCGGCGCACTGACTTTCGGAGCGATCCGATGACATCGCGGATGGGCGGGCGGGCGAACCGCAGACGCGGCGAAGTGGAGGCGGTGATCGACGGCGAGCACCGCATCCTCTGCCTGACGCTGGGGGCACTGGCGGAACTGGAGACGGCATTCGCTGCCGGCGACCTCAACGGGCTTGCAGAGCGCTTCGCTTCCGGCCGGCTGAAGGCGGCTGACATGATACGGGTGATCGGCGCAGGCCTTCGCGGCGGCGGCAATCTCTTTTCCGACGACGAGGTGGCCGCGATGAGCGTGGAGGGCGGGATCGCCGGTTATGCGCGGATCGTCGGCGATCTTCTGACGGCAACCTTCGCCGGCCCGGAGGAGGGCGTGACGCAAAACCCTTGAATGCCGCAGCAGGCAGAGGAGCGGTGCGGGCGGAACCCTTTCCCTGGAAGGCGGCGATGCATACCGGTTTCTGCCTGCTGCGGCTCTCCTCCAGGGATTTCTGGGCGCTGACGCCCCTGGAGCTTTCCGCCATGACGGGTGGGATGCGGCCGCAGGGCGCGGCTTTCGGACGGGATGGGCTGGAGGCGTTGATGCGGGCGTTTCCGGATTGATGACAGTCACCCTCCCCTTGAGGGGGAGGGTCGGCACGTAGTGCCGGGGTGGGGTGACCGTTTGAAGTCAATAGGTTTCACCCCCACCCATCGCTTCGCGATGACCTCCCCCCTCAAGGGGGAGGTGTGAGTATGCCGCGCCACCTTCCCGTGCTCTCCAAGCTGACGGTGATGCGCAAATCAGGTGAGGCATCAATGGAAAACGAAGACAACGAATTTGCCGGGTCGCTTTCGGGAGCCGAGGCGCTGGCCGATGTGATGGCCGACCTGGAGGCGCGATCGCAGCGCTTCGGTGCGGCGCTGACCGGTGCTCTCCGATCCGCCACGGTGGGCGGGAAGGGACTGGAGGACGTGCTGYGCGGCCTCGGCAACAGGCTTTCCGACATCGGGCTCGCAGCGGGTTTGAAGCCGCTGGAAAACCTGCTCGGCAATGCGATCGGCGGCATGATGGGCTCGGTGGTGCCTTTCGCCGATGGCGGGGTGGTGCGATCCCCGAGCTTCTTTCCGATGGGCGGCGACATGGGCCTGATGGGCGAGGCGGGCGCGGAAGCGATCCTGCCGCTGAAGCGCGGTCCGGATGGATCGCTCGGCGTTTCCGCGGGCGGCGGCGGGGGCATGCCGCAGATCGTCTTCAACGTGACGGCGACCGATGCGGCGAGCTTCCGGAAGAGCGAGGGGCAGATCTCCGCCATGCTGGCGCGCAGCGTCGCGCGCGGCCGGCGTGGATTGTAATGGAGGCTGAACGATGAGCGGCTTTCACGAGGTGCGGTTTCCACTGCGGCTGGCGCTTGGCGTCAGCGGCGGGCCGGTTCGGCGCACCGATATCGTCAACCTTTCCAACGGGCGGGAGAACCGCAATCAGCGCTGGCGCAATTCCCGGCGCAGCTACGATGCCGGATCGGGCGTCAAATCGATCGACGATCTCTACGCGGTGCTGGAATTCTTCGAGGCGCGGGGCGGGCAGCTCTATGGATTCCGGTTCCGCGATCCCGTCGACTGGAAGTCCTGCGCGCCGGGACGGGACGTCTCCGCCACCGACCAGCCGATCGGCACCGGCGACGGGACGACGGCGGCATTCCAGCTCACGAAAACCTATGGCGATGCGGGTGGAAGCTGGCAGCGGCGGATCGTCAAGCCGGTGGCCGGATCGGTGGTGATCGCGGTTGGCGGAGCGGTGAAGCCGTTTTCCTCCTATGAGGTCGATACGGCGACGGGGATCGTGACCTTTGCGGCCGGGCACATTCCGCCGGCGGGTGTGCCGGTAACGTCCGGCTATGAATTCGACGTGCCGGTTCGCTTCGATACCGACCGGATCGACGTCAATCTCGCGCATTTCGATGCCGGGCGCATTCCGACCATTCCGTTGACGGAGATACTCGCATGAGACAGGTTCCGGAGGCTCTGGCCGCGCATCTGAAGGGCGAGGCGACGACTATCTGCCATTGCTGGCGGGTGACGCGCCGCGATGGCGTGACACTTGGTTTCACCGAACATGACGGAGATCTGAGTTTCGCCGGCACGATCTTCCTGGCGGCGAGCGGCTTTGCTGCGGGTGAGACGGAGGCGGCGACCGGGCTTCAGGCGGATTCATCGGAAGTGGCGGGTGGATTTTCGAGCGCGGCGATCAGCGAGGCCGATCTGGCGGCAGGGAAATATGACGGCGCGCAGGTGGAGCTTTTCCTCGTCAACTGGCAGGCGCCAGCAGAACATATACTGCTGGCCGTTCGCGAAATCGGCGAGGTCTCACGCGCCGGCGGAGAATTCCGCGCGGAGTTGCGCAGCATCGCGCACCGGTTGAGCCAGCCGCAGGGGCGGGTTTACGGCAGGCGATGCGACGCAAGCCTCGGAGACAGCCGCTGCAGGGTCGATTTGGCGGCTTGGCGGGCGGAGGGCGCGATTGCCGAGGTAAGGGATATGAGCCGGATCGTGGTTTCGGGGCTCGGGGCATTTCCTGACGGCTTTTTCCGGCGCGGGATTATGATGTTGGCGGATGGAGCAAGTCTCGACGTCGAGGGGCACGAGGTGAATGCAGACGGGACCGTGGAGTTGGCCTTCTGGATTCCGCCTGACGAGGCGCTGGTAGTCAGGCAGGCATTCACCATCGTTGCGGGCTGCGACAAGACCTTCGCGACCTGCAAGGTGCGCTTCTCAAATCACTTGAACTTTCGCGGGTTTCCGCATGTTCCGGGCGCGGATTTCGCCTATTCCTATGCCGACGGGGAGCGGGTGCACGATGGCAGCCCGATCTTCGAATGAATACGGTCGGTGCGAGGATCGTGGCGTTGGCGGAAGGCTGGATCGGCACGCCCTACCGGCACCAGGGCGCGGCGAAAGGCATCGGTTGCGATTGCATCGGCCTGATCCGCGGTATCTGGCGGGAGCTGTATGGCGAAGAGCCGGAAGCCGTGCCGCCCTATGCGCCGGATTGGGCGGAGCGCTCCGGCGAGGACCGGCTGGTCGAGGCGGCGCTGCGGCTGTTCGGGCAGGCCTTGCCGCTGCGTGAAGCGGAACCGGGCGATCTCCTGCTGTTCCGCTGGCGGGCGGATTGCGCCGCAAAGCATGCGGGCATTCTGGCCGGGCCGGACCATTTCATTCACGCCTACGAGCAGAGCGCGGTGACGCGCTCGGCGCTCGTGCCTTCGTGGAGGAGGCGGATTGCAGCTGTGCACAGGTTTCCCGTATCACGCGGTGTGATTGAAAAAATCCGCTGATTGGCCTATTGTAATGGAGTGGTGAGCTAGGCTGCTACCTCGCCCACCGTTTGCTAAGCTTTGAAGTTGGCCCGGACGGCGATCGACCAGCCCGTCCGGGTTATTCGCAAGCTAAGCGTAATGCTAATCGGTACAAGCCTCATAACATTACCTCCATATTCGAGAGCAGGGCTCCTGCCTGAGTCAGTGTAGCCTATCTCCACTGACGCGCCGGCTGGTTCGGCGCTTGCTGCTTCTGCTCCCGAATTTCCCGACGCTATCACAATTTAAGCGAGTATCCAGTGGCAAGCGCTGGGCGCTGAAGGATTCAGATGGCCACCATCCTCTTCCAGGCTGCGGGTGCTGCACTCGGCGGCGTGTTCGGTCCTGTCGGCGCAATTGTCGGCAGGGCGGTCGGAGCTCTTGCAGGTAGCGTCGTCGACCGGGCATTACTCGGCGGCGGCAGCACGATTTCCGGAGCACGCCTTGCGACTGCACGCATTCCGGGCGCAGACGAGGGGACCGCGATCAACCGGCTCTACGGCACGGCGCGGATCGGCGGAACGCTGATCTGGGCGACGCGCTTCGAGGAAGAGGTCACGAAAGAGCGCTCGGGCGGCAAGGGGAGCGGGCCGAGGATCGAGAACTTCCGCTATTTCGCGAATTTCGCGGTGGGGCTCTGCGAGGGGCCGATCGCCCGTATCCGGCGCGTTTGGGCCGACGGGCGTGAGCTGGATGTGACCTCGCTGGAAATGCGTGTCTATTGCGGGACGGAGGACCAGCTTCCCGATCCGCTGATCGAAGCCAAGCAGGAGGAGGGCAAGGCGCCGGCCTATCGGGGCGTTGCCTATGTGGTTTTCGAAAGGTTGCCGCTCGAGACTTTCGGCAATCGCATACCGCTGCTGCAGTTCGAGGTGGTGCGGCCGGTGGGCCGGTTGGAGACGCAGATACGCGCCGTGACGATGATCCCCGGCGCGACGGAGCATGGTTATGCGACGGAGCGGGTGACGGAAAAGACGGGCGAGAGCAGCGCCCGCATCATGAACCGCAACACTCTGACGGCCTCCACCGATTGGGAGGCATCGCTGGACGAACTGACGGCGGTTTGCCCGAACCTGGAACGGGTGGCGCTGGTCGTCTCCTGGTTCGGCACGGACCTGCGGGCCGGCCATTGCCGGATCGTGCCGGGAGTCGAGATGGGCGCGAGAAGCGAGGAAAGCCGCGCCTGGTTTGTGAGCGGCATTTCGCGAGGGGACGCCTATCGCATCAGTCAGGTCAATGGTGGGCCGTCCTATGGCGGAACGCCGAGCGACCGCAGCATTCTTCAGGCGATCGCCGACCTCAAGGCTCGTGGGCTCAAGGTCTATCTCTATCCCTTCGTGATGATGGACGTGCCGCCCGGAAACGGCCTGCCCGACCCCTATGGCGGGTCCGAGCAGGCGGCCTTTCCCTGGCGCGGGCGGATCACTTGCTTTCCGGCGCCTACGCAGCCCGGCAGCGCCGACAGGACGGAAGCGGCAAGAGCACAGGTGGATGCCTTCTGCGGCTTTGCGACCGCGGGTGATTTCCGCAAGGGCGGCGATAGCGTGAGATATGCGGGACGGGACGAAGGCTATCGCCGCATGATCCTGCATTATGCGCATCTGGCGACGGTGGCGGGCGGTGTCGACGGCTTCGTCATCGGCTCGGAATTGCGTGGGCTGACCCAGCTTCGCGACGATACAGGCGGCTTTCCGTTCGTGCAGTAACTGGTGCGGCTGGGGGAGGACGTGCGGGAAATCGTCGGAACGGGTACCAAGGTCACCTACGGCGCCGACTGGAGCGAGTATTTCGGTTACCACCCGCAGGACGGCTCCGGCGAGGTGCATTTCCACCTCGATCCGCTCTGGGCTTCGCCCTCGATCGATGCGGTCGGCATCGACAATTACATGCCGCTCGGAGACTGGCGGGACGACGACCTCGCAAAGGGCAATCCGGACGGCTTCCGGACCGCCGACGATGCGGAGGCCCTGCAGCGGCAGATCGAGGGCGGGGAGGGTTACGACTGGTACTATGCCGGCGCCGCCGACCGGGAAAACCGCATCAGGTCTCCCATTAAGGATGGATTGGCGCAGAAGCATTGGACATTCCGGCACAAGGACATCTTCGGCTGGTGGTCGAGCCGTCATTACGACCGCGTGGGTGGGGCGGAGAGGCCGGAACCGACGGCCTGGGAGCCGGGGATGAAGCCGGTCTGGTTCACCGAACTCGGCTGCGCGGCGATCGACAAGGGCGCGAACCAGCCGAACGTCTTTCTCGACCCGAAATCCACCGAAAGCGCGGTGCCGCATTTCTCCAGCGGCGCACGCTCCGACAGCATGCAGCGGCGGTTTCTGGAGGCTCACCACGGCTGGTGGCGGGACGGCGGCGCGTGGCCGGGCATGGTCGATCCGGACCACGTCTTCGTCTGGACCTGGGACGCGCGGCCCTATCCGGCCTTTCCGGGCGATCTTTCTGTGTGGAGTGACGGCGGCAACTGGCGCACCGGACACTGGCTGAATGGCCGGCTGGGTGCGACGACGCTTGGCGATGCGATTGCAGCACTTCTGACGGAACACGGTTTTGCCGATTTCGACGTCTCGGAGGTCAGCGGTGATCTCGTTGGCTATGTGCAGGGGGAGGTGACCTCGGCGCGGGCGCTTCTGGAGCCCTTGCTGGAGGTCTTTCAGGTGGATGTGCGGGAAGATGCGGGCAGGCTGCGCTTCCGCTCCCGGAGCAAGGCCGGCCTTGCCCCGCGCCGGCTGACCGTGCTGGCTGACCCGGACGACGGGCCGCTCTGGAGCGAGCTTCGCGGTCACGACAGCGATTTCGCCGCGGAAGCGATCCTGACGTCCTATAACCCGGCGCTGAATTATGAGCAGGCAAGCACCCGCTCCAGAAGGGCGCGGGCGGAAAGCCTGCGCGTGCTCGGCTACGACCTGCCGGCCGTACTGGCGGAGGAGACGGCGCTGATCGCGGTGGAAAACCTCCTGCGCGACCACCGGATCGCCAGGCGGACGCTGAACTTCACTCTTCCCCCAAACGAGGTATCGCCCGAGCCGGGCGATGCGGTTCAGCTCGCGGACGGGCCGGACGGCGCCTTCATCATCGAGCGGATCGAGGAGGGGACGACGCGCCGCATCGAAGCCAGGCGGCATTTGCCCGCCAGCGCGACGGCGCCGATCGCGGAAACCGGCAACCCGGCGGGTGGAGGCACGGCTTCGAATGCTTTCTCGCCCGTCCTGCACTTCCTCGACCTGCCACGCTTTTCCTCCGGAGAAGCCACGAGCTTTGCGCGGGTGGCGGGCTTTGCGAAACCGTGGCGGCGCATCGTAATTTCGGCTTCCGTCTCGGGCGAGGGATATCGAACGCGGGCGGTGCTGGATCGCCCGGCACGGGTAGGTCTGCTCGCGGAGGCGCTTTCCCCTTCGGGCATTTTCGGGAGGTTCGACAAGGCGCGGCCGATGGTGATCGACCTCTCCTTCGGAGGCCTTTCCTCGGTGGATAGGCTCTCTCTGCTCAGTGGCGAAAACCGTATCGCGGTCCAGGCGGTGAATGGCGTCTGGGAGGTGATCGACTTTGCCGAGGCGGAAGAGATCGGGCCGAACCGCTGGCGATTATCGGGACTGCTGCGTGGGCTCGCCGGCACCGAGGACGCGGCTGCCGCAGGAGCCGCGACGGCAGCGCCGGTCGTCGTGTTGGACGGGGCCGTCATGCCTCTCGGGCTGGCGCCCGAGGAGCGGGGCCTTGGCCTCAACTGGCTGGCGGAAGCGGCAGCCAGCGGCGGAGGGCGAATCGGTCCGCAGGTCTTTGCGGGCGGAACCCGTGCCGAGACGCCGCTTGCCCCCGTGCATCTGCGCGGGATGCGGCAGGCGAACGGCGATATTCGGCTGACATGGACGCGCCGCAGCCGGATTGACGCTGATACCTGGGAAGGGGCGGAGATACCGCTGGACGAGCCGGAAGAACGCTATCGGGTCGAGATCATGTCCGACATGGTTGCGAAGCGGATGGCTGAGGTGAGTGTCCCCCAATTCACTTATGCGGCGGCGGCGGAGATGGTGGATTTCGGCGCTCCGCAGGAGCGGCTTTCGGTGCGGATATGTCAGCTCGGGCGGGCAGTCGCGCTCGGCCTTCCGGCCTCCGCAATCATTTTACTCTAGAAAAAGGAGACGAGCATGGACGGCATGAAGGCGTGGTATCAGTCGAAGACGGTGTGGGGTGCGCTGATCGCGGTCGCCGCATCGCTCCTGCAGGCAACAGGCCTCAATCTCGGCGAGGAAGTGCAGTCCGAGCTTGCGGATATCGCGGTGACGCTGGCCGGTGTGGGCGGCGGATTGGTGGCTCTTTACGGCCGGATAGTTGCAGGAAGCGGCATCCGCGGCAGGTAGGCCGCAGCGGGGATGGAGGGCATCATTCATTTGCCATTCAGGGGCCTTTGGTTACATAGTTCCCACATGCTCTGGATATGAAACCTGTCCGTCACATAAGTGGAAGTTGTAACCATGGCGCGACTGCCGATCATAGCGATACTCGCCGCCGGCATTGCCGGGGGCTCCGGTTTTTTGCCGGAAAGAGCGTCCGCGCGTGATTACCTTATTCTCGTTGCAAGCGACTGCGGATCGGCCGCATCGCGGGTCGTGCGCGAAACCGGCGGCCAGCTTCTTTCCGCCGAGCCTTCGTYGGACGGGCAGACTTGCGTCGTGACCGTGCTTGTGCAGGGTAGCGGCAGCGAAAGGCCGCGTAAGGTCACCGTAAGGGTGCCGATGTAGGCTGAATGCTGCCGTGGCCACGGAAGCCCGAGCTTATTATTACGAGGACGGTTCATGCGTATTCTGGTGATCGAAGACGACGTCAATCTCAACCGGCAGCTTTCCGATGCGCTCAAGGAAGCCGGCTATGTGGTCGACCAGGCCTTCGACGGCGAAGAGGGGCATTATCTTGGAGAGACCGAGCCCTATGACGCGGTGATTCTGGATATCGGCCTGCCAATGATGGACGGCATCTCGGTTGTCGAGAAATGGCGCTCCGAAGGCAAGGGAATGCCGGTGCTGATGCTGACGGCGCGCGACCGCTGGAGCGACAAGGTGGCGGGCATCGACGCGGGCGCGGACGATTATGTCGCCAAGCCCTTCCATGTCGAGGAAGTGCTCGCCAGGGTTCGGGCGCTCATCCGCCGCGCCGCCGGGCACTCCTCTTCCGAGATCGTCTGCGGCCCGGTGCGGCTCGACACCAAGGCCTCGAAGGCCACGGTGGACGGCGTGCCGCTGAAACTCACCTCGCATGAATTCCGGCTGCTTTCCTACCTGATGCACCACATGGGACAGGTGGTCTCCCGGACCGAGCTGGTGGAGCACATGTACGACCAGGATTTCGACCGGGATTCCAACACGATCGAAGTCTTCGTAGGGCGCCTGCGCAAGAAGCTCGGAGTCGATCTGATCGAGACCGTGCGCGGCCTCGGCTACCGGATGCAGGCCCCGAGCGAAGCGGCTAAATGACGAGGATCGGTCCGAGATCGCTCACCGCCCGCGTTCTGCTGCTCGCCACGGCCTGGTCGGCGCTGGCGCTGGTGGTGATCGCGATCGTGATCTCGGCGCTCTATCGGCAATCGGCGGAACGGGCCTTCACAGATCTTCTGCGCGCCCAGCTCTACAACGTCATCAATTCGGTTTCGATCGGCGAGGACAACGCCCTCGTCGGCAATCCGCAGCTTGGCGACCTGCGCTTCTCGCAGCCGGAGACCGGCTGGTACTGGATCATCGAACCGCTCGGCACTTTCGCGGCGACGCCGCTTTCCTCTTCCTCGCTCGGCGTCTCGAATATCGCGGTGCCTTCGATCCTAAACGTGCCTTTCGACAACCGCTACGAGCGGTTTTACCAGACCAACGACGCCTTCGGGAACCATGTGCTGGTGGCCGAGACGGAAGTCGTGCTGGACGGGGAGGGACGCGCGGCGCGGTTCAGGGTTTCCGGCAATCTTGCCGTGGTGGAAGAGGATATCCGTACCTTTTCGCGCAGCCTCTATATCGCGCTTGCAGTTTTCGGCCTGGGGAGCCTCATCGTCAACGGCCTGGCCATCCTCTACGGCCTGCTGCCGCTCGATGCGGCGCGCAAGGCGCTGGAAAAGGTGCGCCGCGCGGAAGCCGAGCGCCTCGAGGGCGATTTTCCCCGCGAGATCATGCCGCTTGCCAACGACATCAACGCGCTGATCGACAGCAATCGCCGCATCGTCGAGCGCGCCCGCATGCAGGTCGGCAATCTCGCTCATTCGCTGAAGACGCCGATTGCCGTGCTGCTCAACGAATCGCGCACGCTCGACCGCCCGCAATCGGAACTCGTGAAATCCCAGGCGGAGGCGATGCAGGCGCAGGTCCAATCCTATCTCAACCGCGCCCGTATCGCCGCCCAGCGCGAATCGGTGCTCGCCCGCACGGAGGCCGAGCCCGTGCTGGAGCGATTGATCAGGGTGATGCGGCGGCTCAACCCCGACAAGAATTTCCATCTTTCCATCCAGCCTTCCAGTCTGGCGCTCGCCATGGAGCAGCAGGACATGGAGGAGACGGTCGGAAACCTGCTGGAGAATGCCGCCCGTTTCTGCAAGACCGGCGTCTGGGTGACCGCCGTTCCCGCTCCCCAGCCGCCGGGAATGGAGGGAGGTGATCAGCCTCGCCGCTCCTGGGTGGAAATGGCTGTGGAGGACGACGGGCCGGGACTCGAGCCGGACCAGATCAAGGAGGCGATGAAGCGCGGCAGGCGGCTCGACGAAAGCAAGCCGGGCGCCGGCCTCGGGCTTTCCATCGTGCGGGAGATCACCGGCGAATACCAGGGCGTTTTCGAGCTTTCGCGCGGTCCCCGCGGCGGGCTCAAGGCCAGGCTCCTATTGCCGGGCGTTACCAAGGATGCGGCCTGACCCATGCCATCGGAACAGCCATACTTCCTTCCGGAAAGGGCAAGGGCTACGATGACGTTCAGCCGGAGGCCCCGCATTCCTTCGCGCCTCTCAAAACATGGGAGAACAAGATAGGCACGTTTGCGAATTTTCCCAATGATGCCATAATGATGCCATGCCGGGACCGCAGCGGTTCCGTCGGCTGTCCACGTCGTTTCGATTCCGCCATCCGGTTCTGACAAGATGCGTTGTTCCAGCTTTAAAATTACCACCTCACTGCTTCTCGTCGCAGGCCTGCTCGGCGGTTGCGCGACCAAGGGCGATGCTCCTGCGCGGGGTATTTTTTCGCCTCGGCCGGCTGCCGCAACGCCCTATATCACTGCGCTGCAGGGCGGCATCGTCAGCCGCAGCGGACTCGACATTTCCGGCAGCGATCGATCGCGGGCGCTAGAGGCCGAGTATCGCGCACTTGAGGGATCGCCCGGAGGGCAGCCGGTGACCTGGACCGGCAGCGGCGTAAAGGGCGAGGTCGTGGCGAGCGCGCCCTATCAGGTCGGCACGCAGAACTGCCGCCAGTATCGACACACGGTGACGGCCGAGGGGCGCGACGTGACGGCACGCGGCGCAGCCTGCCGCAACAGCGACGGAACCTGGACGCCCCTGACCTGAAGAAGTTGCGGATTTTGACGCAGATCATGGCCGAACGGCTGCGAAGTGCTCATATCTGTGGCCGAACTTGCGGCTAAACGCCTCAAATTCGCGTCAAAACGGGCGTCGCGGTTGGAAAGCCCAGCCGGTTGAAGTAATGGGCCAGTATGGTTTTATGGATCGTCCTTGCAATCCTGACGGCAGGTGTCGCCGCTATCCTGATCCTGCCTTTCGCGCGCAGCGCCAGGGTGGAGCCGGCCGAGCACGCCGGTGAAATCGCCGTCTATCGCGATCAGCTCAAGGAACTGGAGCGGGATCAGGGGCTCGGACTGATCGACGCCCAGCAGGCGGATTATGCCCGCGCCGAGATCGGCCGGCGGTTGCTGGCCGCCGCCGACGGCGACGATGGCGCGGAAGACGAGAAAGGCAAGCCGCGCCGTTACGGACTGACGACCGCCGCAATGACCCTTCTCTTGCCCGCGACCGGACTCTGTCTCTACCTCATGCTCGGCAGCCCGAACCTGCCGGCCCAGCCGCTCGAAGCGCGGCTCGCCAATCCCGGCAACAATATCGCGCTCCTGGTCGCAAAGGCCGAACGGCACCTTGCCCAGAACCCGAATGATGGCGCGGGCTGGGATCTGCTGGCGCCGATCTATTACCGCTCCATGCGGCTCGGCGACGCGGAGCTTGCCTATCGCAATGCGATCCGGCTTCTTGGGGCCAGCCCGGCGCGGCTGGCGGGCCTCGGCGAGACATTGGTGGTAGCCAGCGACGGCGTCGTGACTGAGGCTGCGCGCGTCTCGTTCGAGGAGGCTCTCCGTCTGGAGCCGAACACACCGAACGCCCGCTTCTATATTGCGCTGGCGCTCGAGCAATCCGGCAAGCGCGACGAAGCCCGGACGGCTTTCGAAGCCCTGGCAAAGGATTCGCCGCCCGGTGCGCCCTGGATGGAGCTGGTAAGCGAGCATATCGCCAGGAACGGCGGAACCGTGCCGCCTGCGACCTCGGCCGCGCCCRCAGGGCCGACGCAGGAGGAGATGAGGGCCGCTCAACAGATGTCGGAGAGCGACCGGCAGGAGATGATCCGCGGCATGGTGGAAAGCCTTGCGGCGAAGATGCAGGAAGACCCGGACAATCTGGAAGGCTGGCTGCAGCTCGCCCGTTCCTATGCGGTTCTGGGCGATCGCGAGAAAGCGGAAGCGGCGCTGAAAAGCGGGTTGAAGCAGTTTCCCGGTTCCGGCGAGCTCGTCGCGCTGGCGCAACAGATGGGCGTCGCGGTGGAAGGGGTGAGCCAATGACGCGCAAACAGAAACGGCTCACGATCATCGCGGGCGGCATGAGCTTCATCATCGCCGCGGTGCTTCTGGTGATGTTCGCCTTCAGCCAGTCGGTCGCCTATTTCTACATGCCGGCCGATCTTGCGACGACCGACATAGCACCGGGCACGCGCATCCGGCTCGGCGGTCTGGTGGCCGAGGGATCGGTGAAGCGCGGCGGCGGATCGACCGTGACCTTCACGGTGACGGACGGCAGCGGAAGCGTGCCGGTGAGCTATACCGGCATCCTGCCCGATCTCTTCCGGGAAGGGCAGGGCGTGGTGACCGAAGGCTCCTTCGATGCGGCGACCCATTCCTTCATGGCCGACAGCGTGCTTGCCAAGCATGACGAGAATTACATGCCCAAGGAGGTAGCCGACCGTCTGAAGGAGCAGGGCGTGTGGAAGGAAGAGGAGGGTACGGCGCAATGATCATCGAGATCGGTCACTATGCCCTTGTCCTTTCGCTTGCCGTGGCGCTGATCGTCGGGGTCGTGCCGGTCATCGGCGCGCGCCGCCGCGACACGGTGATGATGGCGCTCGCTCCACTGGGGTCGCTGGTGCTCTTCGGCCTGGTGGCTATTTCCTTCGCCGTGCTGACCTGGGCCTATGCGGTCTCGGATTTTTCGGTGAAGAACGTCTGGGAGAATTCCCATTCGCTGATGCCGCTGATCTACAAATATTCGGGCGTTTGGGGCAACCATGAGGGTTCCATGCTGCTCTGGCTGCTGATCCTCGTCTTTTTCAGCGCGCTGATCGCGATCTTCGGGCGCAACCTGCCGGACACGCTGAAGGCCAACGTGCTCGGCGTTCAGGCATGGATTTCGATCGCCTTCCTGCTGTTCATTCTGCTCACCTCCAATCCCTTCCTCCGGCTCGATCCGGCACCCGCCGAGGGGCAGGATCTCAATCCGATCCTCCAGGACCTCGGCCTCGCCATCCATCCGCCGCTTCTCTATCTCGGCTATGTGGGCTTTTCGGTCAGCTTCTCCTTTGCCGTGGCGGCACTCATCGGCGGGCGGATCGACGCGGCCTGGGCGCGCTGGGTGCGCCCATGGACGCTGGCCGCCTGGACCTTCCTGACCGCCGGCATCGCCATGGGGTCCTACTGGGCCTATTACGAGCTCGGCTGGGGCGGCTGGTGGTTCTGGGACCCGGTGGAAAACGCCTCCTTCATGCCCTGGCTTGCGGGAACGGCGCTCCTCCATTCGTCGCTCGTCATGGAAAAGCGCGAGGCGCTGAAGATCTGGACCGTGCTGCTGGCGATCATGACCTTCTCGCTATCGCTGCTCGGGACCTTCCTCGTACGCTCCGGCGTGCTGACCTCGGTGCATGCGTTTGCGACCGATCCGAGCCGCGGCATCTTCATCCTCTGCATTCTGGCGGTCTTCATCGGCGGTGCCTTCGCTCTCTTCGCCTGGCGGGCTCCGATGCTGAAGGCGGGCGGGCTGTTCGCGCCGATCTCGCGCGAGGGATCGCTGGTGCTGAACAACCTCGTCCTGACGGTTGCGACCGCAACGGTGCTGACGGGCACGCTCTATCCGCTGGTGCTGGAGACGCTGACGGGAGAGAAGATTTCGGTCGGCGCTCCCTTCTTCAACATGACATTCGGTCTTCTGATGCTGCCGCTCCTGATCGCCGTGCCGTTCGGGCCGTTGCTGGCCTGGAAGCGGGGCGACCTTCTCGGCGCCCTTCAGCGCCTCTATCTGGTGGCCGGAATGGCGCTGGTTGCCGGGCTTGCCTTCTATTACGCCGAAAACGGCGGCCCGGTCATGGCGGTCGCCGGGTTGGCGCTCGGCTTCTGGGGCATGTTCGGCGCGATCGCCGACCTCTGGTACCGCGCCAATTTCGGCAAGGCGAAGTTCAGTGTCGCATGGAGCCGCTTGAAGGGCCTGCCGCGTTCCGCCTTCGGCACGGCGCTTGCGCATTTCGGGCTCGGCATCACCGTGCTTGGGGTCGTGGCGGTGACGACCTTCGAGACCGAAGCGGTGATGGAGATGAAGCAGGGCGCGACGGCGGAAGCCGGCGGCTACTCGATCATCTTCGACGGCATGCGCGAGGCGGTCGGCCCGAACTATACCGAGGAGCGCGGCCATTTCACCATTAGCCGCGGCGGCGTGACGGTCGCCGACGTCTG
The DNA here is from genome assembly GCF_001854865.1 of Rhizobium sp. LCM 4573. Lineage (GTDB taxonomy): Bacteria > Pseudomonadota > Alphaproteobacteria > Rhizobiales > Rhizobiaceae > Neorhizobium. The sequence continues at coordinate 64,410 of NZ_MDDW01000030.1, forward strand.
GTCATCGAAACGGCTTTATACGGCGCGGCGCATGCCGACGACCGAGGCGGGCATCCTGACTTTCGGCTTGAGCCAGCTCTACGTGTCGCTCGGCGACCCGATAGAAGGCGGCGGCATCGTCGTGCGCATCTGGTGGAAACCCTTCATCCTGTGCATCTGGGGCGGCGCCCTCGTCATGATGATCGGCGGGTTCGTGTCTCTCTCCGACCGGCGTCTGCGCGTCGGCGCGCCGAGCAGGAGGGCAAGGCCGGCCAAGGCTGTGCTGGAGGCGGCGGAGTGATGGCGGGTTCCCTATTGCCTCGTTGGATAGACCCCTCCCCAACCCCTCCCCACAAGGGGGAGGGGCTTAACTGCCCCACTGTACCGTTTCCGTCCGGGCGGGGCCGTGCCACGAGCTTTCTCCCCCCTTGTGGGGGAGATGGCCGGCAGGCCAGAGGGGGATTTTTTGTATTTCTTTTGCTTCTGATTGCTCTCCTCGCCCCCCTCCCGGCGCTCGCCGTCAATCCGGACGAAATCCTCTCCGATCCGGTGCTGGAGGAGAGGGCGCGAAACCTCTCGGCGCAACTGCGCTGCATGGTCTGCCAGAACCAGTCGATCGACGATTCCAATGCGGAGCTGGCGCGCGACCTGCGGGTGCTGGTGCGTGAACGTCTGGTCGACGGCGATACGGACAGGCAGGTCATCGATTACGTCGTGTCGCGCTATGGCGAGTTCGTGCTTCTGAAACCGCGCGTCAGCGCAAAGACCATTCTTCTCTGGGCCGCACCGATCGTGCTGCTGCTGATCGGCCTTGCGGCAGTTCTCGTCTTCATCCGTACGCGCCCCGCCCAGCAGGCGGTTCCGGCGCTGACGGCCGAAGAGAAGGCTCGCATCGAGGAGCTTTTGAAGAAGTGAATGGCGGGAGCGATCGCATTTTGCGCAAGCCGTTGATTTGATGGATGTCGTTGCAGAAACGGCTGTTCCCGTGCTTCCGGCGCCCGTCGGGTTCGGTGAACATTAACAAGATTTCATCCGCTCGCCACGTGCAGTTAACCTGAAGGCTCCTATATCTCTGCCCAGACATCCCTCGCCGGACCGCTCCGGCCAAATGTGACTGAAGAGAAGAAGGTAGCTTGAACATGAGCAAAATTGGACGCCCCTCCCTCAAGACGGTCCTCAAGACATCGACCGTTGCCGGCCTTGCTGCCGTCATGCTCTCGACGGGCATTCCGGCCCAGGTCTACTCCTCCTTCGCCGATCCGGTAAAAGTCAACGCGCCGCAGGCTCCGAGCTTCGCGGACGTCGTATCCGCCGTTTCTCCCGCGGTCGTTTCCGTTCGCGTGCAGTCCGATCAGCAGCCGGTCTCCGACGACAGCGGCAATTTCAGCTTCAACTTCGGCGGACGTGGATTCGACGAACTGCCGGACGACCATCCGCTGAAGCGCTTTTTCCGTGAATTCGGCGGCCCGCAGTTCCGTGGCCCGGGCGCTCCCGGCGACCGTGGTCCGAACGCCAACCGTCCGCATCGCCTGCGCCCGACCGCTCAGGGCTCCGGCTTCTTCATTTCGGAAGACGGTTACATCGTGACGAACAACCACGTCGTATCGGACGGCTCGGCCTATACCGTCGTGATGGACGACGGCACCGAGCTGGAAGCCAAGCTGATCGGCAAGGACAGCCGCACGGACCTCGCCGTGCTGAAGGTCGATGCGAACCGCAAGTTCACCTATGTCAACTTCGCCGATGACGCGAAGGTTCGCGTCGGTGACTGGGTCGTCGCCGTCGGCAATCCATTCGGTCTCGGCGGCACGGTAACGGCAGGCATCGTTTCGGCCCGCGGCCGCGATATCGGCTCTGGCCCCTATGACGACTACATCCAGGTGGATGCGGCGGTGAATCGCGGCAATTCCGGTGGACCGACCTTCAACCTCGAAGGCCAGGTCGTCGGCATCAACACCGCGATCTTCTCGCCCTCCGGCGGCAATGTGGGCATCGCATTCGCGATCCCTGCCTCGGTCGCCAACGATGTCGTGCAGGATCTGATCAAGGACGGAAAGGTCGAGCGCGGCTGGCTCGGCGTGCAGATCCAGCCCGTGAACCAGGATATAGCCGAATCGCTCGGCCTCAAGGAACCCTCCGGTGCCCTTGTGGTCTCTCCCCAGGAAGGCTCTCCGGGTGCCAAGGCAGGCATCAAGCAAGGTGACGTGATCACCGCCCTGAATGGCCAGCCGGTGAAGGACGCCCGCGATCTCGCCAAGAGGGTTGCCGCATTCGGCCCCAACACCACGGTCGAGGTTGACATATGGCGTGATGGCCGTGCCGAGAAGCTTCCGGTGACGCTCGGCAATCTTGCAAGCGATGAGGCGGCATCCGCCGAGACGACCGAGCCGGATGCGCCGAAGCCTTCGACCGACGAAGCGCTGGCAAGTCTCGGCATCACGGTTGCCCCGGCTGAAGACGGTTCCGGCCTTTCCGTAACGGATGTTGATCCGGACTCGGAGGCTGCGGCACGCGGCATCAAGAGCGGTGAGAAGATCCTCTCGGTGAACAACCAGAAGGTCGAATCCGCCGGAGACGTGGGCAAGGTGCTCGAAGCCGCCCRCAAGGACGGCCGCACCCGCGCGCTCTTCCAGGTCGAATCCGATGGCGGCAACCGCTTCGTGGCCCTGCCGATCGACCAGGGCTGAGCGCCCTGAGTTCAACCAGGCTTGAAGAAGGGCGCCGCCGGCAACGGCCGGCGCCCTTCCCATATTTCGCCCTCCCACATTTTGATGGAGCGACAGATGGCGACAAGTACCGGATATTCTCTCCGCGCCGGCGAATCCGATGGTGCAAAAACGGGCGCTGACGCTATTGTTCCGCACATGAAGATTCTGGTTATAGAAGACGATCTGGAAGCCGCTGCCTACATGACGAAGGCCTTTCGCGAGGCGGGCATCGTGGCGGATCATGCGAGCGACGGCGAAAGCGGCCTCTTCATGGGCACGGAAAACGCCTATGACGTGATGGTCATCGACCGGATGCTCCCGCGCYGCGACGGCATCTCGGTGATCAGCGAGCTCAGGAAGCGCGGTATCAATACGCCGGTGCTGATCCTCTCCGCGCTCGGGCAGGTGGACGACCGGGTGACCGGCCTTCGTGCCGGCGGCGACGATTACCTGCCGAAACCCTATGCCTTTTCCGAGCTGCTCGCCCGCGTCGAGGTGCTGGGCCGCCGCAAGGGTACGCCTGAACAGGACATGGTCTATCGGGTAGGGGACCTGGAGCTCGACCGGCTTTCCCACGAGGTGAAACGGAACGGCAAGGAAGTCCTGCTGCAGCCGCGCGAGTTCCGCCTGCTCGAATACCTGATGAAGAACGCCGGACAGGTGGTGACCCGCACCATGCTGCTGGAGAATGTCTGGGACTATCACTTCGACCCGCAGACCAATGTGATCGACGTGCACGTCTCGCGGCTGCGGTCGAAGATCGAGAAGGATTTCGACCGGCCGCTGCTGAAGACCATTCGCGGCGCCGGCTACATGATCAAGGATGAAGGGTAGCCTGTTTGTTCACGCGAGCCCGCCTGATGTTTCGCTCGACGGCCGTACGCCTGTCGGCGCTTTATATTTTGCTCTTCGCGCTGTGCGCCGCCTTCCTCGTATTCTACGTGACGGCGATGTCCGAACGGCTGCTCGTGCAGCAGACGCGTCAGTCGCTGGAGGAGGAGGTAGGCGATATCCAGCGCGCCTATGGCCGCGGCGGGGTCAATCTGCTTCTGCGAATGATGGAGCGCCGAGCCCGCCAGCCGGGCGCCAATCTCTACGTGATCGCCGGACCCAATGGCGAGATGCTGGCCGGCAACGTCGCTTCCGTGCAGCCCGGCGTTCTGGACGAAGAGGGCTGGACGCGCTTTCCCTTCAGCTACGAACCCTATTCGGAGAGTGGTAACGCGCGTCCACATATGGCGACCGCCAACGTGCTCTTTCTCGACAGCGGCCTGAGGATCATGATCGGCCGCGATCTCGGCGAGCCGGCGCGCTTCYGCAGCATCGTGCGGCGGGCGCTGATGGTGGCGCTGGCTATCATGGGCGTCGGCGCCCTGGTGATCTGGTTCGGCATCGGGCGCAATGCGCTCAAACGCATAGACCGCATGTCGGCGGCAAGCCAGAAGATCATGGCGGGGGATCTTTCGCAGCGCCTGCCGGTTGGGCGTTCCGGCGACGAGTTCGACCGGCTGTCGGATTCGCTGAACGCCATGCTCGGGCGCATCGAGAAGCTGAACGAGGGCTTGCGGCAGGTTTCCGATAACATCGCTCATGACCTGAAGACGCCGCTGACGCGGCTGCGTAACAAGGCGGCCGATGCGCTGGCCGAGAAGAACGAGGATACCCGCCAGGCGGCGCTCGAAGGCATTATCGGCGAATCCGACCAGCTCATCAGGACCTTCAACGCGCTCCTGATGATTTCCCGCGTGGAGGCGGGCTCGATCGCGGCGGAAATGTCGGAAGTCGACCTATCGGCGATCACTGCCGACAGCGCCGAACTCTACGAGCCGGTCGCGGAAGAGGCGGGCCTGAGGCTGGAGACCGAGATCGAGCCGGGGCTGACGGTCAGCGGAAACCGCGAGCTGATCGGCCAAGCGATCTTCAATCTGCTCGACAATGCCATCAAATACTCCGCCGAAGGAGATGGTGAACCGGCCATCAAGGTGAAGCTCGGCCAGCGCGACGGCGCGTTCCGCCTCTCCGTCTGCGATAACGGTCCCGGTATTCCGGCCGACAAGCGAAGCGAAGTGACGAAGCGCTTCGTGCGGCTCGATGAAAGCCGCTCGAAGCCGGGAACGGGTCTGGGCCTGTCGCTGGTTGAGGCGGTCATGGAGCTGCATGGCGGCTCGCTGGAGCTCTCCGCCACGGACGAGACGAATGCCGAGGCGCCGGGGCTTGCCATCACCATGGTCTTTCCCGCACCGAAGCCCTAATTGGGGAAGGGGAGAGATTCGAGGAGGATGCAGGTGTCGGAGAGCGAAAGGCGGCTCGATGCGGTGAGGGCGGATGTTATCCGTCCGCTGAACCAGACGGAAGCGAAAGCCGCTGCGGCGGTGCTGAAGGAAATCGGCAAGACCGAGCCTCGGATCGCCGAGCTGATGGACGGAAACGGTTCGCTCAGGGATTTCCTCATAGCGGCGTTCAGCCTTTCGCCCTATCTGCGTGATACGGCTGCGGTTTCCCCTCATCTCCTGGCGACTGCCGTCAGCGCGCCGCTGGAGCCGGCGCTTGCGGGACTGGTCGAGACTGCCCGACAAAGCTGGCGGCCGAAGGACGGCAAGACACCGACCGAAGCCGACGTCATGACGGCGCTGAGGGCCGCAAAACGGGCCTTGAGCTTTCTCGTGGCGCTTGCCGATCTTGCCCGCATCTTTTCCGCGAGGGACACGACGCGCTGGCTGAGCGCATTTGCCGAGGCTTCCGTAGCCGCGGCCATCGATCACCTGCTGCTCGCCGGCCATGAGGGCGGCAAGCTGAGGCTTATCGATCCGGGCGATCCTGCCAAGGGTTCCGGATTGCTCGTGCTCGGCATGGGCAAACTCGGCGGGTGGGAGCTCAATTACTCCTCCGATATCGACCTGGTGGTCTTCTTCGATCCTGAGGCGGGCATACTTGCCGACCCGCTGGACGCCTCGGAAACCTACGGCCGGATGATGCGGCGGCTGATCCGCATCATGCAGGAGCGCACGGCGGACGGTTATGTCTTCCGCACCGACCTTCGGTTGAGGCCGGATCCGGGCTCGACGCCGCTTGCGGTAGCGGTAGAGGCGGCGCTCATCTACTACGAGGGCCGCGGGCAGAACTGGGAGCGGGCGGCCTTCATCAAGGCGCGACCGATCGCCGGCGATCTCGCGGCGGGCGAGGATTTTCTCCGCCAGCTCACCCCCTTCGTCTTCCGCAAATATCTCGATTATGCGGCGATCGCCGATATCCATTCGATCAAGCGGCAGATCCATGTCCACAAGGGACATGGCGCGATTGCGGTGAAGGGCCATGACGTGAAGCTCGGGCGCGGCGGCATCCGGGAAATCGAATTCTTCGCGCAGACGCAGCAGCTCATCGCCGGCGGACGCATGCCGCCGCTGCGAGCCAGGGAGACGGAGAAGGCGCTTGCGGCGCTGGCCGACGCGAACTGGATCACGCCGGAGATCGCCGCCGAACTGACGGAATGCTATTGGTTCTTGCGTGATGTCGAGCACCGCATCCAGATGGTGCGCGACGAGCAATCCCATGACCTGCCGGGAACCGATGCCGAACTGAAGCGCATCGCCCTGATGCTCGGCTTTGCCGATACGGTGGGATTTTCCGAGAAGCTCGAAAGTGTGCTGCGAACGGTCGAGAAGCGTTACGCACGCCTGTTCGAGCAGGAGGCCAAGCTTTCGTCCAGCGACGGAAACCTCGTCTTCACCGGCCAGAAGGAAGACCCCGGCACGCTGAAGACGCTTGCCGCGCTCGGCTTCGAGCGGCCGGCCGACATTTCCCGCGTGATCCGGACCTGGCATTATGGCCGGTATCGCGCCACGCAATCGGTGGAAGCGCGCGAGCGCCTGACCGAACTGACGCCCGACCTGCTCAGGGCTTTCGGCGAGAGCAAGCGGGCGGACGAAGCGCTTCTGCGTTTCGACAGCTTTCTGAAGGGCCTGCCGGCGGGCATCCAGCTCTTCTCGCTGATCGGCAACAATCCCGCCCTTCTTTCGCTGATCGTGACGATCATGTCTTCCGCGCCGAGGCTGGCGGATATCATCGCTTCGAAGCCGCATGTCTTCGACGGCATGCTCGATCCCGGCCTGATGGCGGAATTGCCCACCCGCGACTATCTCTCCGAACGGCTCGCCACCTTCCTCAATGGCGCGCGCCATTACGAGGATCTGTTGGACCGGCTGCGCATTTTCGCGGCCGAGCAGCGTTTCCTGATCGGCATCAGGCTTCTGACCGGCGCTATTTCCGGAGCGCTGGCCGCCCGCGCCTTCACCCATCTCGCCGACCTCGTGATCGAGGCGGCGTTCGGCGCCGTCGTCAGGGAAGTGGAGACGGCGCATGGCACCTATCCCGGCGGGCGAATCGCCGTCATGGGCATGGGCAAGCTCGGAAGCTTCGAACTGACGGCAGGCTCCGACGTCGATCTCATCCTGCTTTACGACTACGACGGCGAGGCCTTCGAATCCGAAGGGCCGAAGCCGCTCGATTCCAGCCGTTACTTCACCCGTCTGACGCAGCGGCTGATCTCCGCTCTCTCGGCGCCCATGGCCGAAGGCATCCTCTTCGAGGTGGACATGCGCCTGCGCCCCTCGGGCAACAAGGGACCGGTGGCAACGAGGATCAATTCCTTTCGCAAATATCAGCGGGAGGAGGCCTGGACCTGGGAGCACATGGCGCTCACCCGTGCCCGGTTGGTCTGCGGCGAGGATAGCCTTGAAAAGGAAGTCCGCAGCGTCGTAGGCGAGGTGCTCTCGGCCGAGAGGGACGTCGCGAAGATCGCCGCCGATGTCGCCGAGATGCGGCAGCTGATCGAAAACGAAAAACCGCCGCGCGACATCTGGGATTTCAAGCTTATCCCCGGCGGTCTCATCGATATCGAGTTCATTGCGCAATATCTGCGGCTTGCCGCGCCGGCCAAGGGTGTCGCCGCCGATACCTACGGTTTCAGCACGGCCGAAACGCTGAAGACGCTCGGAGAAAGGCTGATAAAGCCGGACGACCTGGAAACCTGCCTGACGGCGCTGAGGCTCTTTACGGAGCTTTCGCAGATCATCCGCCTTTGCATCGACGGGCCTTTCGATCCGAAAGATGCGCCGGCGGGGCTCCTGGAGCGCGTCTGCCGGGCGGGGGATTGCTCGGACATCAGGACGCTGGAAGCGGAGGTCGTTCGCCTTTCGAAGGAAGTACGGGCGGTCTTCAAACGGACCGTCAAGCGACCCTGACGGCGGGCAGCGCGCCTTCCGGGATATTGATCGAAACGACGGTTCCCTTGCCGGGGCAGGAGCGCATGCGCATCGTTCCGCCATGCAGCGCGATCAGCGAACGGGAGATCGCCAGCCCGAGGCCCGAGCCGCCCTTGCTCTTGGCATACTGGCTCTGCACCTGCTCGAAGGGCTGGCCGAGCTTGCCGAGCGCTGCCTTCGGGATGCCGATCCCCGTATCGGCGATGGTCAACGCCAGCCCCCGCTCGGTTTTGCAGGCCCGGAGTTCCACCCGGCCGCCGTCGTCAGTGAACTTCACGGCATTGGAGAGTAGGTTCAGCATGACCTGCTTCATGGCGCGCCGGTCGCCGTTCATGGTGAGGCCGGTAGAGAGGCGCTGGCGTATGGCGATATTCTTTTCCTCGGCCTGGACGGCGGTGAGGCGCAGGCTCTCTTCGATCAGGGGCGCGAGATCGACGGTTTCCGTCTCGATCTTCATATGTCCTGCCTCGATCTTCGACATATCGAGAATGTCGTTGATGACGTTGAGGAGGTGTTTGCCGCTATCGTGAATGTCCTTCGAATATTCGCAGTATTTCGGAGAGCCGAGCGGGCCAAACATGCCGTTCGTCAGGATTTCGGAAAAGCCGAGGATCGCGTTGAGCGGCGTGCGAAGCTCATGGGACATGTTGGCCAGGAATTCGGATTTCGCCTTGTTGGCGGCCTCCGCGCGCTCCTTCTCGGCCTGGTAGTTGGAGTTGGCGATCGAGAGTTCCGTCTTCTGCCGCTCCAGCTTCTTCTGCGAGGCGGAAAGATCACCGATCGTGGCCATCAACCGGCGCTCGCTTTCGCGCAGGCGTTCCTGGTGGCGTTTCAGGAGGGTGATGTCCGTGCCGACCGCGACCATGCCGCCGTCGCGCGTGCGGCGTTCGTTGATTTGCAGCCAGCGCTCGTCCGCGAGCTGCACTTCCGTCGTGCGTGAAAGGCCGCTGCCGTCCGGATCCACGACGCGCCGCTCGATCACCGGCCGGGCGGCCGCGGCATTGACGACGGTCCGCTCGGTTCCGGGAACCAGGACGCTGTCCGGAAGGCCGTAAGCCTGCTGGAAATGGGTGTTGCACATCACGAGCCGGTCGTTCTTGTCCCACAGCACGAAGGCTTCGGACGTGCATTCGATGGCGTCGGCGAGGCGCTGGTCGGCTTCGGCATAACGCTGCGCGAGGCGGTGCTGTTCGGTGACGTCCATGGCGATGCCGATGACGTGGGTGYGGCCGCTTGCGGTGCGGATGACCTGGGCGCGGGCGCGCATCCAGACGTAATGACCGGCGGCGTGGCGCATGCGGAAGACCTGATCGACCTGCTTGGCGTTTCCGCGGCTGATGGCGCGGGCAAGTGCATAGAGATTGCCATCGGTCGGATGCATCATGCGCGCCGCGTCGGAAAACGAGATCACGTTGCCGGCGGGCGGCAGGCCGAGCATCTCGTACATCGAGCTGGACCAGAAGAGGCGCCGGTTGGCGACATCGAAATCCCACAGGCCGCAGCGGCCGCGCGACAGCGCGGTCTCGATGCGCATGTTCGTCTCGACGAATATGTCGTCGGCGTCGCGGGCCCGCTTCACCTGCATGTAGTAGGCGTAGAGGATGACCAGCAGGATTGCCGAGATGCCGGTGAAGAGCGTGACGTTGAGCGAAACCTCATGGCGCCAGAGCCGGTTTATCGTCTCGATCGAATGGGCAGCGACGATCAGCGCGCCCTCATTTCCGATGGGCTCGATCGCCGCATAGAAGGGCGTGGCGCCGAAAGAGGTCTCGAATACGCCGAACTGGCGAGGTGTCGTGGTTTCGGGCAGCAGGGAGGCGAGAGGCATGCCGGCATAGCCGCTGGCAGCCGCCGAGCCGCCGAATATCCGGCCCGCTTCATTGACGAAAAGCACGAAGGCACCGTCTTCCATGCGGTCCTGCGGCAGGAAGGCTGCAAAACGCTGCTCCGCCGCCGTGCGGTCGCCATTCTGGACGAGGCTTTCCATGCCGGAAAAGGCTGCGGTGCCGGTCGCGGCCATCAGCGCCGTGGTACGCTGCGCCGTCTGATGCATGCGGTCATGTTCCGCGACGATGCCGAGAATGCGGGAGGCGGCGACGACTGCGAGGAAGGCGAGGATGAGAAGCGGGATGGAGCGTTTCAGAACCAGCTCCACCCGTGGCTCCTGCCGGGAGATAGGCCTGACGGAAAGTTTTGCACCTTCGGGAAGCGCCTGCCGCAGCCGCGCAAAGCCCGGAAATTTGAGACGCAAACGCCCCTCGGCCGCGGTTGCCCGCCGCACGTCCGCCATCGTATTCATGTTGTCCCTCGTGGTGATTCGCGCGCCGCTCGCCCGAATCTACCCTAATGAATCATTAGTGATTCGCGCTGTCCAGAGGGTCGGTAAGATTTTTTTAACCAATTGAATCGAAAGCGAATCTGCAGGAATCGAGTCGGCGCCTTTCGCTTTCAGCAGGTCGCGGGACTTTGAGCAGAGCTTACGCGGGTCGCCAGAAGCGAGATCGCCGCAAGCAGGATGATGCCGCCGCCATAGACATAGGCCGTCATGGAAAGGCCGAGGGCGGGAGCCGCAAGACCGGCGGCGATCGCCGGAAGCGCGAAGGCAAGGTAGCTTTCCACCAGGAAGGCGGAGAAAAGGCCGGCCCGTTCATGCGCGGCCGCCAGCGGCAGCATGATGCGCAGGATATTGGCGAAGATCGATCCGAAGCCGAGGCCGGCGATCGCGGTTCCAAGGAAAAGCACGCCGACATTCTGCAGGTGTACGCCGACGAGTGTGACGGCGACGCCCGCGATCAGAACGACCGCGCCGGTAAAGAGGACCCGCTGCGGTCTCCAGGTGCGGAAGATGAAGACGGAAGCGGTGGCGCTGAGCATCAGGGTGGCGACGACGGAGCCGCCGACGAAGGGCGAGGTGAGGCCGGTCGCGATGGCAACCAGCGTCGGCATAAGCGAGAGATAGAAGCCCCCGAGCGCCCAGCCGGCGACGTTGACCGGAGTGACCCTGAGAAGCGTGGAGCGCGCCGCCCGCGGAACGCTGACCTGCGGCCGCATGGCGGCAAGCGCGCCGGGCCGGCCGGCGGCTGTTTCCGGCATGAAGGCGAGCATCAGAATGCCGGCAATCGTGACGCCGAGCAGCACTTCATAGATGAGGCGGGTGGGTTCCGGTGCGAAGGCAACCAGCGTGCCGGCGGCGAGCGTGCCGATCATCAGGCCGAGAAAGGCGGTGACGCTGTTGAGGAGCGGACCTCTTTCCTTGTCTGTATCGAGGATCGCCGCGCCGAATGTGGGGAAGGCAATGCCCGTTCCCATGCCTTGCACGATCCGCGCGGCCATGAGCATGGCGCCGGATTCCGCCAGCATGAAGATCATCAGGGCCGCGCCGTTGAAAAACAGAGCGAGCAGGATGAGCGGCCGGCGCCCGATATAATCCGAAAGCCCGCCGAGGGTGAGCAGAGTTGCCAGAAGCGCGAAGGCGTAGGAACTGAAGATCAGCGTAATCATCGCCGGAGAGAGATGAAACAGCTCCTGATAGAGGTGGTAAAGCGGTGTGGGCGCGCTGCTGCAGGCGGAAATCGTGACCGCTCCGAGGAAGCTGTAGACGGTCATGCGGGAGGTGGAAGTGAAAATCGCGGGAGAAGTCGGCTTACTCATGGCGCTCACCTTAACGCAAATTTTTAGCGTTAGCGGGATATAGTTGCATTCACGGCTTAACGCAATATCTTTGCATTAAAGGTTGTGAGTTTCCGGCCTCAAGCCGGCAAGGAGAAGAAGAATGGCAAGAGAGATGCTGCGTCAGGGAGGCAGGAGCGCCCGCATCCAGGCGGAGGTGCACCGCACCGTCCAGGATCTCCTGAAAACCATGGACCGCAGCGAGATCACCGTTCCGATGATCGCGGAAAGGGCAGGGGTGACACCCTCGACGATCTATCGCCGCTGGGGCGATCTTTCCGAGCTCCTCGCGGATGTCGCGGTTGCCCGGATGCGGCCGATCGCCGATCCGGACGATACCGGAGCGCTGGCTTCGGATATGGAAGCCTTCGTCGTTCAATATGCCGAGGAAATGTCGTCGCGGGTCGGCCGCGCCATGCTGGTCGATGTCGTCGGCAGCGTGCAGAGCGGAGCCGCCGCGCAATGCTGCCAATATACCTACCACCATCTGGAAACGCTGAGGGAGCGCGCAGTCGCGCGCGGCGAGACGCCCTTCGATGTCGAGGAGGCCATCGACCGGGTTATGGCTCCGATCGTCTATCACATCCTCTTCGGAGATCGCGAACTCTCGCCGGATTATTGCCGGACATTGGTTCGGGGTTTCTTCGCGGTTAGTGTCTATGAATGACGTGGAGGGCGCGCTGTCATTGCAAGAGCAAGGCACGCCGGATGAAGACGATCGACATTCATCCGGCGTGCCGGCCAGCATTGGGAAGGCTGACCACTATTGAACGGTATAGCCGCCATCTACAGGCAAGGCATGCCCGACGATGAAGCTCGCGGCATCGCTGCAAAGCCACAGGACGGCGTCGGCGATTTTTTCCGCTCTGCCGAGCTGCCCATGGGCACGACTTGCATCAGTGCATCCATCGCTTCCGGTTGGGTTTCAAGCATTCCCGTCACCATCGGCGTCTCGATGATGCCTGGGCAGATGGCGTTGATCCGAATTCCCCTGGCGGCATATTCAAGCCCGGCGCTTTTGGTCAAGCCGACCACTCCATGCTTCGAGGCATGATAAATCCCGCGTTCTGCAATCCCGACCAATCCACCAAGCGATGAGTTGTTCACGATTGCGCCCGAACCCTGCTTGCGCATCTGCAGCAGCTCATACTTCATGCAGTTCCACACGCCCCGCAGATTGACCCCCATGACGAAGTCGTAATCCTTGGGATCTGCGTCGGCGGTCTCGGCGACGGGGCTTTGGACCCCCGCATTGTTGAAAGCGGCGTCAAGACGACCGAATTCCGCGACCGTCTTTTCCACCATGGCGGCAACCTGCTCCATGTCGGCGACGTCACATTGAATGGCGATGGCCCGGTGTCCCGAAGAAGTCAGGGAGTCAGCCGCGGCGCGAACCGCGCTCTCGCTGACATCGGCAAGTGCGACCGCTGCGCCAGCCTCCGCAAAGGCCTTCGCCACCGCAAGCCCCATGCCGGAAGCAGCGCCGGTGACGAGAGCGACTTTGTTTTCAAAGGAGATGTTCATAGCACTCACTCGTTGTTCTGATGGAAGTTGATGCCGTCCGAGGATTTGGTCGGAGGGTGTTCGCCATCTTCGGCCGGTCGGACCATTCCCGTCCCATTCGTGGCGATACAGTCTCGGCTAACAGTCGCCGGCTAGAGGGGTTTCGCTTTTCTCCGAATAGCGAAGCCCCTCCATCTCTTTGTTTTACGCAATTCCGGCGCGCAAAACCCGCATGCTCTTTTGCTGGAATTGCTCTAGGCTGACAGGTGCTGGTCGAAGAAGGACTTCAACTTGTCCCACGGGATCATGTCGACTTTGTCGTAGAGGTCGACGTGACCGGCGCCTGGAACGATGAACAGTTCCTTCGGTTCGGCTGCCTTCGCAATCGCCTGTTCGCTGAAGAAGCGCGAGTGCGCGTTCTCGCCTGCGATGAGCAGAACGGGTCGTGGCGAGATCATGTCGACATGGTCAAACGGCCGGAAATGCAGATAGGACGGGTCTCCTGAAACATTCATCGCGGTCGTCGCGCGCGGGTGAGCGCCACGGGGTGTGCGGTAGTACTCGAAGAATTCCCGCGTGATCGCGTCCGTCTCCGGCGTCAAGGTTTCCGGCAGTGCGCCATACTGCTTCTGCGCGCCTGCGGCCTCGGCCCAGCGTTGCCCGCCGATTTTGGTCAGCATGTCGATCCGGGCATCGGCAGGCATTTCGTTACCCTGCCACGCCCATTTCGCGCCGCCCATGTCGTACATGCTGACGGTAGCCACCGCCTTCAAGCGAGGATCGATCTGCGCGGCGGCAAGCGCGAAACCGCCGCTTGCGCAAACGCCGATGACGCCAATGCGATTTCGATCGACGCGCGGATCGAGACCCAGGAAGTCGACGCCTGCGCTGAAGTCTTCGACAACGGCTTCCGGCGAAGAGATGAAGTGCGGCTGGCCCCCGCTTTCGCCGTTGTACGAGGCATCGTGTGCGATGGTGATGAAGCCGCGTTCCGCCATCGTCTGGGCGTAAAGTCCGGCGGTCTGCTCCTTCACGCCGCCATAGGGATGGCCGACGATCAATGCGGGGTGGTGGCGCGACGTGTCGAGGTCCTTCGGGACATACATGTCCGCAACGAGGTTGATGCCGAGGCGGTTGACGTAGGAGACCTTGCGGTGCACCACGCGATCGCTTTGCTTGAAAGTCTTGTCCCAGGTCCCGGCGTATTGGGCGAGCGCTGGACTTGCATTGAGAGAGATTACGCCGGCCGCAGCCGCACCTGCTCCTGTCAGCTTGAGAAGCTCGCGCCGACCGATGCCGGCGGGTGCCAGCCGGTCGTTAGATTCAACAGGTCCATTGTCCATTGCCATTCTCCTTCGCCGTCTGATGGTTGCGGAAGGAATATAATCTGGGCGGGTCTGAATGATTATCGGCTGCAATTCGCAAGCGCTTATGTGCTCCATGCATTAATTTGACATGTGGGAAAGCTGCCGCCAACAGCCCCGAAGCGCATCGAACTTAGGGAAAAGAAGGTTGCCGTCAGCGAGAATCTGCTGTTTTCGTATCTGAGGACATGCCAATTTCGATGACTTATTCTTGAGGAGCAATAATCGCAGATGTTGTATGCGGCCTAGGCCGCATGTGTGGCCGATCAATCGATGGAGTGTATGGATATGCTGCGGGCCAACGTGAACGATCTTTTGGCTTTCATTGTCGTGGCGCGGGAGCGGAGCTTCACGAAAGCCGCGGCGCAGTTGGGCATGTCGCAGTCTGGTCTCAGCCACGCGATCCGGGCGCTGGAGTCTCGGCTGGGGCTTCGACTTCTGACCCGCACCACCCGCAGCGTGTCACCGACCGCCGAGGGAGAGCGTCTGCTGAACGTGATCGCTCCGAGGTTCGAAGAGATCGAGGGCGAGCTGTTTTCAATCACCGAGCTGGGAGAGAAGCCGGCTGGTACCATCCGCATCACCGCAGAAGACTACGCCATCGACACGGTTCTCTGGCCGAAACTCGAGAAGGTCCTGCGGCAATATCCCGACATCAAGGTCG
Organism: Rhizobium sp. LCM 4573; assembly: GCF_001854865.1. Lineage (GTDB taxonomy): Bacteria > Pseudomonadota > Alphaproteobacteria > Rhizobiales > Rhizobiaceae > Neorhizobium. The sequence goes on from NZ_MDDW01000030.1 coordinate 79,558, forward strand.
AGTTCATCGTCGATTATGGGCTGACCGACATCGTCGCCGAACGGTTTGATGCGGGCGTCCGACTTGGGGAGATCGTCTCACAAGGCATGATCTCGGTGTGCATCAGCCCCTATCAACGGATGATCGTGATTGGCAGCCCGGAATACGTCAAGGAGCACGGCATTCCTAAAAGGCCGCAGGAACTGACATCGCATCAATGCATCAATCTCAGACTCCCGACACATGGCGGAACCTATGCCTGGGAATTCGAGAAAGACGGAGAAGAGCTAAGGGTCCGAGTGGACGGCCAGGTCATCTGCAACGGGATCAGGCAGATTCTGAACGCAGCGATCAGCGGCTACGGTTTCGGTTTCGTGCCTGACGGCCTGGCGATCCCGGACATTGAAGCGGGACGCCTGGTGCAGGTTCTCTCGGACTGGTGCCCGTCTTACCCCGGATATCACCTTTACTATCCAAGCCGTCGCCAGTCGTCCGCAGCGTTCAAGGTCGTCCTCGATGCGCTCAGGCAGAAGTGATATGGCAAATCACTGGCGCCGGGCGCCCAAAAGGGCTCAGCGGTAAATAGTCGTGGCGAACGACGGTTAGGCCGGCGCTGAAAAAGCGGCGCCGGCCGCAGGATCATCCTTTCAGGATACGCTCCACGATGTCGCGCACATCGGTCGAAAGCGAGGAGGCGCGTTCGATCGTCATCAGTGCGGCGCGTGCGTGATCGGCGCGCTGGGGTTCGAGGGAGCGCCAGGAACGCATCGAGGTGAGAATGCGCGCGGCGAGCTGCGGATTCTTCGGATCGATCGCAAGGATCTGCTCGGCCAGGAACCGGTATCCCTCGCCGTCGGCGCGATTGAAGCCCGTCGGGTTCGAGAAGGCGAAGGTGCCGATCAGGGCGCGAACGCGGTTCGGATTGGTGGAGACGAAGCGCGGATTTTGCATCAGCGCCTTGATCCGCTCCAGCGTGTTGGCGCTCGGAATGGTCGCCTGAACCGAGAACCACTTGTCGATGACGAGCGGATTGCCGTCGAAACGGGTGAGGAAGGTCGCAAGCGCTGCCGTCGTTTCGGCCGCATCGGGGAAGCGGTGCGCAAGCAGGGTGAGCGCCTGCGCGAGATCGGTCATGTTGTCCGCCAGGGCGAAGGCTTCGGCCGCGCGGACCGGCGAATTCTCGGCATAGGTCAGATAGGAAAGCGCGACGTTGCGGAGCGCCCGTCTGCCGGCACTCGCCGCATCGGGCGTGTAGGCTCCCTCGGCCCCCATTCCATCGAAAAGGCGCGTGAAGGTCTTCCAGCCGGCTTCGGCGATTGCCGACAGGATGGCATTGCGGCCTGTATGGATGGCGTCCGGATCGTTGTTTTTGCCGAGTTCGCGGGCGATGTCGGCCTCGCCTGGCAGGGTCAGCGCCTGAGCGCGGAAGGCAGGCTCCAGCGCCTCGTCCGCTGCTGCTTCGAGAAGCGCCCGGATCAGCACCGGATCGCAGCTCGGTTCCCGGCCTTCGCGGACGTCGCGCGCCGCCTGCATGAGGTTCGGCATGGCAAGGTCCGTCAGCGCCTGCCAGCGGGCGAAGAGATCCGTATCATGCCGCGCGATATGGGCGAGATCGTCCGGCGCCTGGTCGAGGCGCAGGTTGATCGGTGCCGAGAAGGAACGGTTGAGCGACAGCACCGGCCGGGATGCGATCCCGGAGAAGGTGAAGGTTTGCTTGGCACGGGTCAGGTGCAGCACGTCGCCGGTCACCTCGCCGCCGCTGACGCTTTGGGGCGCGGCAAGCGATCCGTTGTCCAGGATCAGCGCGAAGCTGAGCGGGATGTGCATCGGCTCCTTGATGAGCTGCCCCGGCGTCGATGGGACCTTCTGCTCGAGCGAAAGCGTGAACGTGGCGCTCTTGGCGTCATAGTTGCCCGAGGCAGTCACCAGCGGCGTACCCGCCTGATGGTACCAGAGCGAGAATTGCGAGAGATCGCGGCCGGTGGCGTCCTCGAAGCACTTCACGAAGTCCTCGACGGTCGCCGCCTCGCCGTCATGGCGTTCGAAGTAGAGATCCATGCCCTTCTTGAACCCGTCGCGGCCGAGAAGCGTGGCGATCATGCGGGTGACTTCGGAACCCTTTTCGTAGACGGTCGCCGTGTAGAAGTTGTTGATCTCGCGATATTGCGTCGGCCGCACCGGATGGGCGAGCGGACCGGCATCCTCGGGAAACTGTTCCGCTTTCAGATGCCGCACCTCGGCGATGCGCTTGACGGCGCGCGAGCGCATGTCGGCCGAGAATTCGTGGTCGCGATAGACCGTCAGGCCTTCCTTGAGGCAGAGCTGGAACCAGTCGCGGCAGGTGATGCGGTTGCCGGTCCAGTTGTGGAAATATTCGTGCGCGATGATCGCTTCGATATTGGCGTAATCCTGATCGGTCGCGGTCTCGGGGTCGGCCAGCACATATTTGTCGTTGAAGACGTTGAGGCCCTTGTTCTCCATGGCCCCCATGTTGAAATCGGAGACCGCGACGATCATGAAAATGTCAAGATCGTATTCGCGGCCGAAGCGCTCCTCGTCCCATTTCATCGAGCGTTTCAGCGCATCCATGGCATAAGCGGCGCGCGGCTCCTTGCCGTGCTCGACATAGATCTTCAGCGTCACTTCACGGCCGGTCATCGTCGTGAACGTGTCCTCGACCACTCCGAGATCGCCGGCCACCAGTGCAAAGAGATAGCTGGGCTTCGGATGCGGATCGAACCAGGCGGCGAAATGCCGGCCCTCGTCGAAATTGCCTCCGCCGAGATAGTTGCCGTTCGAGAGCATCACCGGATTGGCCGCCTTGTCGGCGATGATGGTGATCGTATAGGGCGCGAGCACATCCGGCCTGTCGGGGAAATAGGTGATGCGGCGGAAGCCTTCCGCCTCGCACTGGGTGCAGTAGACCCCGTTGGTGCGGTAGAGCCCCATCAACTGGCTGTTGGCCTCCGGATTGATGAAGGTCGTGATGGTGATCTCGAACGGTGCCTCGGCCGGCAGATCGCGGATCGTCAGCTTTTCCGCCGTCGCCTCGTACTGGCCGGCCGGGATTTCGGACTGGTCGAGCAGCAGGCCGGAAAGGGTCAGCTCGTCGCCGTCGAGCTCGAGCGGAACCAAGGGATCGACACCTTCGCGGCGATGAAAGATCAGCCTTGCCTCCACCTTGGTATTGGCCGGATCAAGCTCGAAGGTCAGATCGACGCGTTCCAGGACGAAATCGGTGGGGCGGTAGTCTGCCAGATGAACGATCTGGCCCGTATCTGTTCGCATGGTGCTTCCTGAACCGGCTATGGTATGGCGTCGGGCACCTCCGATGCCCGTTCGACTGGCACTTGCCCGTTTGCCGCGGGCACAATCGCATGCAAAGCTAAACGATTGTTGAAACTCCTCCGGGGCAGACGCTTAGCGGGCGCGCCCACGGATTTTAACTTTCCGACACGTATATTGATCGATCCGTCAGCAGTTTTCATCCCGTTTTCTTGTCCGCTCCGTTAATTGTGACGGGTCTCTCCACTTGGATTCGATTTTCTTTCCGCGGCAGTGATTTTTTGCCCGCCCAGTCCCCGATGAGCTGTAAATGGCCGCCGATGCCTTAAATCCCCTCAGGGGGATCATGTTCAAGGTACTTTCCGTTGTCGTGTTTCTGGTGATGCAGACCTGCATCAAGGCGGCGGGGCCGGATATCCCGGCAGGACAGATCACCTTCTATCGTTCCGCCTTCGCCATACTCCCTATCGTCATTTATCTGACCTTCCGCCGCGATCTCCTGGCGGCGTTCCGGACGGACAATTTCCCTGGGCATCTGAAGCGCGGCTTTCTGGGCATTCTCGCCATGGCCTGCGGCTTTTACGGGCTCGTGCATCTGCCGCTCCCCGAGGCGATCGCCATCGGCTACGCATCGCCGCTGATGGCGGTGGTCTTCGCGGCGGTGATCCTTGGAGAAACGGTGCGTGTCTACCGCTGGACGGCGGTTTTCATCGGCATTTTCGGGGTGCTCGTCATTTCATGGCCGAAGCTTACCCTGTTCCAGGAAGGCGGCTTCGCCTCCGAACAGGCGCTGGGCGCGCTCGCGGTGTTGCTGTCGGCCGTGCTTGGCGGCCTTGCGATGGTGCAGGTGCGGCAGCTGGTGCGTACCGAAAAAACTTCGACGATCGTGCTCTACTTCTCGCTCACGGCTTCGGTTTTTGCGCTTGTCAGTCTTCCCTTCGGCTGGGCATCGCTGCCGTTGAAATCGGCCCTGCTGCTGATCGCCTCCGGCATATGCGGCGGGATAGCCCAGATTTTTCTGACCGAAAGCTATCGGCACGCCGATGTCTCGACCATCGCGCCGTTCGAATATACGTCGATTTTGCTGGGAATTGCCGTCGCCTTCGTGCTGTTCGGCGACATTCCCACCACGACCATGCTGATCGGCACGGCAATCACCGTTTCGGCGGGGATTTTCATCATCTATCGCGAGCACCAGCTCGGGCTGGAGCGCAAGGCGGCGCGGCGGGCATCGCCGCCGGCGAGCTGATCCTTAGAGCGGGATCGCGGCGGATGCCGGGTTGGCGCGCTTGTCCTGATCAGCACCGGCGCGGTTGTATTCGCGGGCGGCGTTCACGGCTGTGCCGATCTGGTGAAGGGTCTCGCGAAGGGTGCGGATCGTCTGCAAGGCTGCCGTCATGGTTCGCTCTCCTGCGTGCTTTCCGGGATCAACGTTCGCGGAAATCGGCGAAGATGGCCGAAGGACGCGTGATATAGCCCGAGCGGCCGAGGGCGCGCGCGGTGATCTGCTCGTTCGTGGCGGAGCCGAAACGGTGATAACCCTCGCTCGAGCGCGGCGAGAGGCCGGCGATGCGGAGGGTTTCGAAGCCCGAATGGATCGGACGGTAGCGGGTCGTCATTGCCTTGGTTCCTTGACCTGATCTTCCTCCCAAGACACGCCTTATATTGCATCGCAACATAGATTTCGCAACGCGGCAAGACGCTGCGCTGCCATGCGCTTATTGCATAGCGATTTTCATAATTTGGTAATCTTGATCAAAATACAGCCGCTAGACGGCCTCAAGTCGTGACTTGAAGGTCAAAAGATCCTGCCAGGCGAGCGCCTTGTTGGCCGGCGCCGCCAGCAGCTCCTGCGGATGCAATGTGGCGATCGCAGCAAGCTCCAGCCCGGCGAAGCGGATGTCGCGCCATTCTCCGCGCATGCTGTGGATCGTGCCGCCGTCGCCGAAGAAGAAGCGGGCCGGGAAATTGCCGAGCAGCAGCAGGTATCTGGGTTCCGCAAGCGCGATCTGCCGCTCCAGGAACGGTCTGCAGATTTCCTGCTCGGCGGGCGAGGGCATGCGGTTTCCCGGTGGGCGCCAGGGGATGACATTGGTGAGCATCACCGCCTCGCGCGTAAGGCCGATCGCGCCGAGCATGCGGTCGAGCAACTGGCCCTGTCGGCCGGAAAAGGGAATGCTGTCCCGGTCGTCATCGGCATTCGGCATCGGGCCGATAACCATGATCCGCGAGGCCGGATCGCCGCTCGCGAAGACCGTGGAGCGGGCGCCGTTCTTCAGATTGCAGCCGTTGAAGGCCTCCAGTGCCGTCTTGAGTTCGCTGAGCGAACGGGCGCTTTCAGCCGCAAATTGCGCGGCGGAGACGGCTTCGCCATCCGGCACGGCGACCGGGGCCTGTTGTGCGGCGGGTGCCGCGCGGGCAGCGGGAGCGGTGCGAGCTTGAGTCGGTGAGCCCGCCCCCGTTCGGGACGTGGGGGGCTCATTCTGTGCCGGTTGCTGCGGCCTCTGCTGCGTGGCGCGGGCTTCCGCCCGTGCTGCCTTCTGAGCGGCGAACTCGGCAAACCTGTCGGCGGGCTCGTCCTCGACAAGCCACTCTACGCCTGCATCCGCATAGAAATGCAGAAGTGCGGTCAGCTGGCTGGGATCGAGGTCCGTGATGTAGGTCATTGTCGGATATTAGCGGACGTTGTCGGTCGACAAAACCGACAAAACCCACAAAAGAGACTTACGCCGCCCATTTTTCCGCTTCGCCACTTTCCCCGATCAGCGCCAGCCCGTGGGCGATGGAGAGCAGTTCTCCACCGCTCTCGATCCGGTCGGCATCGAAGCGGCGGGTGAAGATGCGCCTGACTGCCGGCACGAAGGAGGTGCCGCCGGTAAGGAACACCTTGTCGATATGCTGCGGCTCCGTCTTCGTCTTTTCGAGCACCTCATCGAGCGCGCCCTCGATCTTCTCCAGATCGTCGGCGATCCAGGTTTCGAAATCGGCGCGCTTCACGACCTTGCGGCCGGCACGACCGAGCGGCGGAAAGTTGAACTCGGCTTCTTCCGTCTGCGAGAGCGCCATCTTGGTGGCGGAAATCGCCTGATAGAGCGGATAGCCCTCGTCGTGATCCACGAGATCGATGAAAAGCTCCAGCTTTTCAGGCTCGAGCGCCGTGCGCACCAGCGATTTCAGGTCCGCGAATTCGCGGCTGGTCTTGAAGATCGAAAGCTGGTTCCAACGCCCGAAATTGGCATAATAGCCGGCGGGCACTTCCAGAACCTTGTCGAAGCTCTTGAAGAAACCGCCTTTTCCGATCTCGGGTGCGACGAGGTTGTCGATCATCCGGAAATCGAAATGATCGCCGGCGACACCGACGCCGGAATGACCGACCGGGGTGGCGGAAAGCCTGCCTGCCTGTCTTTCGAAGCGGATCAGCGAATAGTCCGTCGTGCCGCCGCCGAAATCGGCCACCAGCACGGTCGCGTCCTTCTTCAGCGTCTGCGCGAAATAGTAGGCGGCAGCGACCGGCTCGTAGACATAGCGGATTTCCGGAAAGCCGAACCGGGCGAGCGCTGCATTGTAGCGCTCCACCGCGAGCGTTTCATCTGGGCTCGCTCCGGCGAAACGCACCGGCCTTCCGGCGACCACGCTTGAGATATCCGAAGGCCACGCGCCATCCGCATAGGTTTTCAGCCGCCGCAGGAAAATCTCCATGAGATCCTCGAAAGCGTGCCGGCGGGCGAAGATCAGCGTGCCCTGGAAGAGCGGGCTTGCCGCGAAGGTCTTGATGGATTGCAGGAAGCGGCAATCGCCCGGATTGTCGATGAACTGGCGGATAGCCGCCTGGCCCGCCTCGACTTTGAGCGCCTGCGCGCCCATCACCGGGTCCTTCATGAACGACAATGCCGTGCGCATCGTATCGGTCACGCCGGCGCTGCTCGTGAAGGTCATGGAATGTGTGGCATTGCCGCCATCCGCCAGTGCCAGAACCGTATTGGTCGTGCCGAAATCAAGCCCGAGCGCCCGTGCCATGGCCGTGCTCCTTAAATCGATCCGCTAAAGACTGCTTGAAACGGGACGTGGAAGCCCCGAACGCGAAAAGGGCGCTTGCCCGCCCCCATGTTTTTGAGAGCGCGCGTGATGGCACAAGGCCGGCCGGATGACAAGGGGCGGAATTCAGCTCTCGCGCGTCTCCTCCGCCTTCGCGATGATCCAGTTGCGGAAGGCTTCCATGGCGGGCGTGACGTTGCGGGATTTGAGCCGCGTGAGCCAATAGCTGCCTTTCGATATGTAGATCGGGAAGGGCTGCTCGATGGTGCCGGCGGCAAGGTGGCGCGAGAACATCAGCGGTGGCGCGAGYGCGACGCCAGCGCCCTGAACTGCCGCCTCGATCATCAGCACGGAACTGTCGAAGACCATGCCGTGGATGGGCGGCGGCGTGACCCTGGCGGTTTCGAACCAGCTCGGCCATTCGTCGGCCCGGTAGGAGCGCAGGAGCGGCTGGCGCGCCAGGTCCTCCGGATGCTTGATCTGGCTTGCGATCGGCGGAATGCAGAGCGCCGAAAGTGGCGCCTCGAACAGCGCTTCCGCTTCGATATCGTGCCAGGCGCCATTGCCGAAGCGGATGGTGTAGTCCAACCCTTCCGCCGCGATATCGACCCGATTGTTGTTGGTCGAAAGCCTAAGATCGATGAAGGGATAGCGCTCGGTGAAATCGGCAAGGCGCGGCATCAGCCAGCCGACCGCGAAGGTGCCGACGGCGCCGAGCGTCAGCACCTCCCGCATATGTCCGCCCTCGAAGCGTTCCAGCATTTCCGCCATGCGGTCGAAGCTTTCCTGCAGCGTCGGCAGAAGCGCCTGGCCTTCTTCGGTAATCATCAGCCCGCGCGGCAGGCGGCGGAAGAGGGTGACACCGATCCGCTCCTCGAGCAGCTTCACCTGATGGCTGACGGCGGCCTGCGTGACGCAGAGTTCGATCGCCGCCCGCGTGAAAGAGAGATGCCGCGCGGCCGCTTCGAAGGCGCGCAGCGCGTTCAGYGGCAAATGTGGTCGAACCATGGCGATGGCCTAGTTTGATTCATGTCTCTCCGCAGATATCATCGTTTGTCGGACGCCCGCAAGCCGACCTAAAACAGCGCCATCGAACTTGATCGGAGCGCATCGATGGCATTCAGAAATTCCCTACTTCTTGCAGTATCTCTTGGTTTTTCAGCGGTTTTTCTTGATTTTGCCTCGGCAAAGGCGGCGGAGCCGATCCGCTGCACGGTCGTCATCGATGAAAACAGCGGCGATACTCTTTATCGTCGGGGTGCCTGCGACCAGGCCTTCTATCCGATGTCCACCTTCAAGTTGCCTTTGGCCATGATGGGCTATGATGCGGGCATACTGATCGATGCGGAACATCCCCGCTGGGATTATCAGGAAAAGTTCGACCGCCCGAAGCGGGAGCGGAAATCCGTCGATCCGGTGATATGGGAAAAGGATTCGATCGTCTGGTATTCGCAGGAGATCACGCGCCGTTTGGGCAAAAAAGCCTTCGCTGATTACGTGCAGCGCTTCGGCTACGGGAATACCGATGTTTCGGATGGGCTCACCGAATCCTGGCTGATGTCGTCGCTGAGGATATCGCCCGACGAGCAGGTCGCCTTCCTGCGCCGGTTTCTGACGGGCGGGTTGCCCATCTCCGAACATGCCATCGACATGGCCATGACGATCCTGCCGCGTTTCGAAGCCGGGGACGGCTGGGAAATTCAGGGCAAGACCGGCGCCGGCTGGCTGCGCGGCAAGGATGGCAAGATTGACCGAGACCGCCCGCTCGGCTGGTTCGTGGGCTGGGCCGTGAAGGGCGAGCGCCGCGTGATCTTCGCAAGGCTGCTGGTCGATACCAAGCAGCATCGCGGATCGCCGATCAGCTTCGGGGTAAGGGATTCGCTGATAGCCGATTTTCCGAAGCTCGCGGAGGGGTTTTGAGGGAAGTGGCTTGCCTCTCACCCTAACCCTCTCCCCGCGTGCGGGGAGAGGGGATTTGCTCCACAGGCCGCCTGAAGGGAAAGATGGCGCGGCATATTTTCCTTCTCCCCGCATGCGGGGAGAAGGTGGCGGCAGCCGGATGAGGGGCAGACTTACTCCGCCGCGACCGTCGCCGGCATATCGTCGTTCGCCTCCCGTAGGCCGCGATCCTTCCTACGGCCGAGCCCCGCGAGGAAGCGGCCGAAACGGTCCATCTCCACGAAGATGACAGGCGTGATGAACAGCGTCAGCGCCTGGCTGACCACGAGGCCGCCCACGACGGCGATGCCGAGCGGCTGGCGCAGTTCGGAACTCGCGCCCGTTCCAAGCGCGATCGGCAACGCCCCGAGCAGCGCGCAGAAGGTCGTCATCATGATCGGTCGAAAGCGGCGCACTGAAGCCTCGTGGATCGCGGCCGCTGCCATTTCACCCTTGGTCCGCATGGTTTCCACCGCCACGTCGATCATCATGATCGCGTTCTTCTTGACGATGCCGATCAGCATCAGAAGCCCGATCAGAGCGATGATGGAGAGGTCGAAGCCGAAGAGCCTCAGGGCAAGAAGCGCCCCGAAGGCCGCCGCCGGCAGGCCGGAGAGGATCGTCAGCGGGTGAATGAAACTCTCGTAAAGCACGCCGAGCACCACGTAGATCGTCAGCACGGCGGCGAGGATCAGCAGCGGCGTATTGCCCTGGCTCTGCTGGAATATCTGCGCCGTGCCGCCATAGGTGGTGAACACGTCGTTGGGCATATGCAGGTTCGTCTTGATCCGGTCGATCGCCGCCGTCGCATCGCTGAGCGATACGCCTGACGGCAGGTTGAACGAAACCGTGGTCGAGACGAGTTGGCCGGTCTGGTTGATGGTGACCGGAGCCGTCGTCCGCACCACCTGGGCAAAATTCGACAGCGGCACGAGCGAGCCGTTGGAGGACATCACGCGGACATCCTGCAGCATCTGGTCGTTCCACTGCCGGCTGCTGTCGAACTCGGTAATGACGTCGTAGCTGTCGCCGGTCGATTGGATTTCCGCCGCCGTATAGCCGCCGAAGGCCATCTGCAGCGTTTCGCGCAATTGCTGGTCGGTAATGCCGAAGGCGGCTGCTTTTTCCGGATCGACCTTGATATTCGCCTCGATCGCATTGCTCTGGGCATCGGAAGTGACGTCGGTGAAATGCGCGCGGTCGCTTCGCATCGCAGTCTGGATATTGTCGGACCATTCATTGGTCTGCGCCGCGTTGAGGGCCTGCACCACGAGTTGGTATTGGCTTGCCGTCGAGCGCCCGCCGAAGCGCAGGCTCTGCTGTGGCGTGATGAAGCTCTTTATGCCGGCGGTCTTGGCGGTTGCCTGCCGCAGCTCGCGAAGCGTTTGCTGCAGGGGAGGGCGCTGATCGCGGTCCTTCAGCTCCACGAAGATCGTACCGTTGTTGAGCGGGCTTCGGCCATTGCTGCCGACGATCGAGGTCACATGTGCGACGGCGGGGTTCTTCTGCACGGCGGCTGCGACCTGCGCCTGCAGGTCCCGCATGGCGGGATAGGAAATATCCTGACGCGCCTGGGTCGAGATCGTCAGCCGGCCGATATCCTCAGTCGGAAAGAAGCTCGAAGGGAGTGTCTCGAACAGATATATCGAGCCGGCGACCGAGGCGAAAAATAGCAGCATGATGACTGCCCGGTGCCCGAGGCACCAGCCGACCGATCGCTCATAGGCTTTCAGCGCGCGGCTGAAGCCGGCATCGAAGACGCGGGCGAGCAGGCCCGGATGATGCTCGGCGCCGGAAAGCCTGGAGCCGAGCATCGGCGTGACCGTCAGCGAGACGATCGCCGAGGCGACGATGGCGAGCGTCACCACCATGCCGAACTCGTTGAACAGCCGGCCAACCACGCCGCCCATCAGGAGGATCGGGATGAAAACCGCGATCAGCGAGACCGACATGGAAACGATGGTGTAGCTGACCTCAGAAGCGCCTTGAATTGCCGCCTGCATCACCGGCATGTCGTCCTCCACATGCCGCATGATGTTTTCCAGCATGACGATCGCATCGTCCACGACGAGGCCGACCGACAGCGTGAGCCCGAGCAGCGATATGTTGTCGATGCTGTAGCCGAGCAGGTACATGACGCCGAAGGTGGCGATGAGAGAAAGCGGCACGGCGAGCGCCGGAACGATGGTGGCGGAAAGCCGGCCGAGGAAGAGATAGATAACGAGCACGACGAGCGCGATCGTCAGCATCAGCGTGAACTGAACGTCGTCGATCGCGGAGCGGATCGCGGTCGAGGCATCGTTCATGACGCTGATCGAGACCGAGGCTGGGAGTTCCTCGGTAAGTTGAGGCAGCTTAGCGCGCACGGCATCCACCACGTCCACCGTATTGGCGTCCGGCTGGCGCTGGATGGCGAGGATGATGGCCGAATTGCCGTCATACCAGCTTCCGCCATCCGGGTTTTCGACGCTGTCCTGAACCTCCGCCACGTCTCCCAGGTGGATCGGTGCGCCGTTCGGATTGGCGATCACCAGCGAACAGAATTCATCAGCATTGGTGCGCTGCGTATCGGCATTGATCGTGAGCTGCTGGGCGCTGTTCTTCAGCGAGCCCACCGGAGCCTGGCTGTTGGCATTGGCGATCGCAGTGGCAACGGTATCGACACCGAGATTGCGCGCCTGCAGCTTGGCGGGATCAAGTTCGACGCGCACCRCATAGGTCTTGGCGCCATAGATGGACACCTCCGCGACGCCGGGCAAGGTGGAGAGCGCAGGGGAAAGCACGTCCTCGGCAATCTCGTCCACCTTGCTGGGCGGCAGGTTGTCGCCGCGCACGGCAAGCAGCAGCACGGGCGCGTCCGCCGGATTGGTCTTGCGATAGCTCGGCGGCGTCGTCATGTTGTCCGGTAGTTGCCGGCTGGCTTGGGAAATGGCCGACTGCACGTCGGCGGCCGCCGCGTCGATATTCCGGTTGAGATCGAATTGCAGCACGATCGACGTATTGCCGAGCGAATTCGTCGCGCTGATCTCGCTGATGCCGGGAATGGTCTCGAATTTCTTGATGAGCGGCGTCGAGACGGCGGTTGCCATGGTCTGAGGGGAGGCGCCGGTCAGCTGTGCCGAGACGTTGATGGTCGGAAAATCGACCTGCGGCAGGGCCGCCACCGGCAATAGCCGGTAGCCCGCAAGGCCCGCCAGGATTACGCCGATGGCGAGAAGCGTGGTGGCGACCGGGCGGCGGATGCAGAATTGCGGGATCATCGCGCGGCTCCCACTTCGACCTGCCCATCATTGCCGTTGGCGTTGAGCAGGCTGCTATCCTGCGGATTGGCAAACTCCTCCGTCACCTGCGCCCCGTCCACGAGCTGCACCTGGCCTTCGATTACCACGTGGGCGCCCGCCTCGAGGCCGCTGGCGATTGCGGTAGTGCTGCCGTTTGCGCGCGCCACTGTCACCGGCGTCACATGCACCTTGCCGTCCTCGCCCACCGTGTAGACGAAGGAGCCCGCGGCGCCGGGGCTGACGGCGACGGTCGGCACGACGATGTCCTGGCGGTCACTCTGGAAATGGACCGTCACATTCACCGACTGGCCCGGCCAGAGAGCGCCTGAGGGATTGTCGAACCTCGCCTTGGCCAGAATCGTGCCCGAGGCGGAATCCACCGTATTGTCGAAGAAGCTCAGCTTTCCCTTAAGGGGGGCGTCAGCGGAGTCCTGTGGGGCGGCATCGATGCCGACGCTGCCTGCGGCAAAACCTTTCCGCAAGGTATCGAGATAGGCTTCGGGCAGGTGGAACTTTACGTAGATCGGATCGTATTTGGCGATCGTCACCACGGCAGCACCGGCGCTGAGATAGGCGCCGGTGCTGACCGCGATGTCCCCAAGCCGGCCGTCGAACGGGGCGCGGATATCGGTATTGTCCAGCTCCACCTGGTCGGCGGAAATCGTCGCCTTGTCGCTTTCGACGGTCGCCGCCGCGGTGTCGCGGGCGGCGCGTGCCTCATCGACGGATTGCTGAGTGCCGGCATTTCCCTTGAGAAGGTTGCTTGCCCTGGCAAGCGCGGTTTCAGCCTGGGCAAGGGTCGCCTGGTCGCGCAGGAGAAGTGCCTTGTCCTTCTCGATCGTGGCCTTGGCCGTACGGTCGTCGAGCTGGGCGATCAGGTCGCCGGTCTTGACGATCGCGCCGTCATGAGCCGCGATGCTCAGGATGGTTCCCGCCTGCTGCGCCGCTATGGTRGTGTTCTCGTCCGCGTCGGCCCAGCCGGTCGTCGTGACCTCCATGGGCAGCGTGGCGCGGAGAGCCGCCACCGTCTTTACCGTCGGCGGCGGTCCGCCCGAGCGGCGGTGCTGCTGGCTTCCTCCCGCGCTTTCGCCCGTATCGGCGGAAGCCTGGTGAACGAAGGAAGAGAGAAAGGGAAGCCGCTCGCGGAACTCCCAACCCGCGATCCCCGCGACGACGATGATGCCTGCCAGAATCCAGAGCTTCTTCATGAGACCGCTCGCTTGTTTCGCCCGATATTTCCATCGAGCTGCCTGCATTGCGGCGCAAAAAAGACCGATTTGCCCAACGTGGCATACAAACCGGCGATCTCAGGTTAAATCTTTGTAATGATGGGGCTTTATGAAGCTGAGTTAATCCAATTCAACTTCCATGCGGCTTTGCGGCGCTGCAATGCGCGCATGCCGTTTTATCCTCGAAGGCTCTCCGCCTATCTCTGGAGCCTTTGCCCGGTCCAGAGGAGCCCGAGGCCGATCAGCGCCGCCAGCGCTCCGTAAGCGATCCAGGGCGACTGGTTGATCATGAAACTGGAGGCTGGATAGGGGAAGAGGCCGCTACCCTGGCCAATCCAGACGAGGCCGATCACGATAGCGATAATGCCGATAGTGGTGAGAGCTAACCTGGAGAATGCCATGGCTCCACTCCTCCGCAAGTTGACGCAGGCATTTTAGACCTTGCCTGCGCCGGAGCGAAATGAAATTCGCGAGAAGCCGTTATCTTCTGTTAGACCGATTTCGATGCGCCGCCATCGACGCGCAGCATGGTGCCGGTAACGTAGCTCGCGGGTTCGGAGCAGAGGAAGGCGCCGGCGGCGGCGAACTCTTCCACCTTGCCGAGCCGGCCGGCGGGAATGGACTTGACCGATGCGGCGCGGATTTCCTCCACCGACTTGCCCTGTCGCTTAGCGTTCGCGCCGTCGAGCTCGTCGATGCGGTCGGTATGGATGCGGCCGGGAAGCAGCATGTTTGCGGTGATGCCGAAGCCCGCGACTTCCGTGGCGATCGTCTTGTTCCACCCGACCAGCGCCGAACGCAGCGTATTGGAGAGCGCGAGGTTAGAAATCGGCTCGAACACGCCGGAGGAGGCGACGGTGAGAATGCGGCCCCAGCCCTGTCCCTTCATCTGCGGCAGGAAGGCATTGGTGAGCGTGATGACGCGCAGCACCATGGACTGGAAGAAGGTTTCGAGCTTGTCGGCGGTCATTTCCTCAGCCGTGCCAGGGGTTGGTCCGCCCGTGTTGTTGACGAGGATATCGATGCCGCCGAGCTTTTCCTTGACGGCAACCGTCATCGCTTCCACGAAATTGTCGTCGGAAAGATCGCCCCACACCCAGTCGGCCTTGCCCTTGCCCTCGGCGTTGATCGCCTTGCAGTTCTCGGCAAGCCGGTCACCGGATCGGCCGACGAGCAGGACGTTTGCTCCCTCGCGGGCGAGCGCCTTCGCGATGCCGAGGCCAAGCCCGCGCGAGGAGGCGAGAACGAGAGCGCGCTTGCCGGAAATTCCGAGATCCATGGTGAAGTCCTTCCCTGACGAAAATCGAATGCTGACTTGTTATAAGCAGGTGATCCGGTTTTGAAAGGCCGGTTCAGGCTAATGCGGCTTCTTTCAGAATGGTACCTTGCCGGGATTGAACAGGCCATTCGGATCGAGGGCCTTCTTCAAGGCCCGTGCCAATTGCTGCTTTTGCGGTGAAACGAAGGTCTCGTAGCCGTGGCGCTTTTCAACGCCCACGCCATGCTCGGCGGAAAAACTGCCGCCGGCTTCCGAAATGCCGGAATAAACGGCGTTCTCGACCGCGCGCAACTCTTTCTCCGGCAGCGGACCGCGCTTGATGAGCGTCAGGTGCAGGTTGCCGTCGGCGATGTGGCCATAGACATAGGCCGCATAGGTGGGATCGATGGCTTTGAGGCGTGTTTCGAGGCCGGCCACATAGGCATCGAGGAAGGTTGGCGGCACGGAAATGTCGAAGGAGGCCGCATCCGGGATTTCGGCATAGTAGAAGCCGGAATCCTCCCGGATATCCCAGAAGCGCCGCGCCTGAGCGAGCGACTGGGCGATGATGCCGCCCTGGAGCGAGAGCGGCTCCCAGAGGCTTTCCAATCCTTCTTCCAGCGCCGCCGTTGCTGCCTCGACGCTTTCGCCGGAAACCTCGATCAGCAGAGCCGAGGCGCCGTCCTCAAGCCCTGATATATCCAGCGACTTGAGCCTGGCATGGTCGCGGATATAGCGGGGCCACATCATCTCGGCGGCCTCTAGGGTGATACCCGGCAGCGATCGGAAATGCCGGATCACCCGCAGCGCCGTTCGCGCATTCTGAGCCCCGATCATCGCGGTGGCGCGGTAGGGCCTTTGCGGTTCCAGCTTCAGTACCACCCGTGTCACGAAGCCGAAGGCGCCTTCTCCGCCGATGAAAAGCTGCTTCAGGTCCGGGCCGGCGCTGACCTTCACCACGCGGGTCAGATCGGAGAAGATTTCGCCGGAAGGCAGCACCGCCTCAATGCCGAGCACCTGATGCCGCATGACGCCATTGCGGAAGGCGAGAATGCCGCCGGCGTTGGTCGAAACCATGCCGCCGATCGTCGCCGATCCGCGCGAGCCGAGATCGACGCCGGTCGTGAGGCCGAGAGGTTCAAGCGAGGCCTGAAGCGCTTCGAGCGTGACGCCCGCCTCCACGATGGCGGTCATCTCTTCCGGATCGATGGCAACGATCCGGTTGAGCCGCGCGGAAGAGAGGATGACTTCGCCGGCCCTGCTGACATTGCCGCCGACGAGTCCGGTGAGCCCGCCTTGCGGCACGATGGCGACGCCGTTTTCGACACACCAGGAGATGAGCGCGGCGGCGGCCTCGGGGGAGGAGGGCTGCGCCATGACGCCTGCATCGAAATTTTTGCGGTGCTCGCCAGGATGCCGGCCGTTCAGCAGTTCCGGCCCCAGAACGGCAAGATCGGGATGAAGGTCGGCGAGGCGCGCGGCAAGGTGATCTGGGTTGAAAGTCATGTTGGGGTCGGCTCGACTGCGGATTCGGTTGCCAATCTCTAAGGCGTAGCAAGGATATGCGCAAACCCTCTTGCTAAGTCATCAGGTTGTATGACAACTAATGCTTATTGAAACAGCAAGGAGAATTATTGACGTTAACGTAAACGTTAATTATCCTCGCTAAAAAATCGCGGTTCTGTTTATCTGGTCAGAGGGTGTCGCATCCCGGCTCGACAAGTTTTCCGGCTTTTGCCAAGGAGAAGCGGATAAAAAGGGAACCCCAAGTGGAGGTTGATCGATAATGAGCGAAGACATGGAACTCCCCGAACGCGAATCGATGGAATTCGACGTCGTGATCGTCGGGGCGGGGCCTGCCGGCTTGTCGGCGGCCATTCGCTTGAAACAGGTCAATCCGGAGCTTTCCGTCGTCGTCCTGGAGAAGGGCTCGGAAGTCGGCGCGCATATTCTTTCGGGCGCCGTTATCGATCCGGTCGGCATCGATGCGCTTCTRCCCGGCTGGCGCGAGGAGGAGGGGCATCCCTTCGATACGCCGGTGACGGACGACCAGTTCCTGTTCTTGGGCCCTGCCGGTTCGCTGCGCCTGCCGAACTTCATGATGCCACCGCTGATGAACAATCACGGCAACTACATCGTCTCGCTGGGGCTGGTCTGTCGGTGGCTCGCCGAGAAGGCAGAGGCGCTCGGCGTCGAGATCTATCCCGGCTTTGCTGCGACCGAAGTGCTCTACAACGACGAAGGTGCGGTCATCGGCGTGGCCACCGGAGACATGGGCATCGAGCGCAGCGGCGAGCCCGGACCGAACTTTACGCGTGGCATGGAGCTGCATGGCAAGTACGTGCTGATCGGCGAGGGCGTGCGCGGCTCGCTCGCCAAGCAGCTTATCGCCAAGTTCAAGCTCGATGAGGGCCGCGAGCCGCAGAAGTTCGGCATCGGYCTCAAGGAGCTCTGGCAGGTGAAGCCGGAAAAGCACAAACAGGGTCTCGTGCAGCATTCCTTCGGCTGGCCGCTCGGCATGCAGACCGGCGGCGGCTCCTTCCTCTATCACCTGCACGACAACCTCGTGGCGGTCGGTTTCGTGGTGCATCTGAACTACAAGAACCCGTATCTTTACCCGTTCGAGGAGTTTCAGCGCTTCAAGACGCATCCGGCGATCCGCGAGACCTTCGAAGGGGCAAAGCGCATCTCCTATGGCGCCCGCGCGATCACGGAGGGTGGCTTCCAGTCGGTGCCGAAGCTTTCCTTCCCCGGCGGCGCGCTGATCGGCTGTTCGGCGGGCTTCGTCAACGTGCCGCGTATCAAGGGCAGCCACAATGCGGTTCTGTCCGGCATGCTGGCGGCAGACAAGATCGCCTCCGCGATCGAAGCGGGGCGCGCCAACGACGAAGTCGTGGAAATCGAAAATGAATGGCGCGCGAGCGCCATCGGCAAGGACCTCAAGCGGGTCCGCAACGTCAAGCCGCTCTGGTCGCGGTTCGGCACGGCTGTCGGCATCGCGCTCGGCGGGCTCGACATGTGGACAAACCAGCTCTTCGGCTTCTCCTTCTTCGGCACGCTGAAGCATGGCAAGACGGATGCGGCCTCGCTGGAGCCGGCTGCCCAACACAAGCCGATCGATTATCCGAAGCCCGATGGCGTACTGACCTTCGACCGCCTTTCCTCGGTATTTCTCTCGAACACCAACCACGAGGAGGACCAGCCGGTCCACCTGCAGGTAAAGGACATGGACCTGCAGAAGCGCTCCGAGTACGAGATCTATGCCGGGCCTTCGGCGCGCTATTGTCCCGCCGGCGTTTATGAATGGGTGGAGAAGGACGGCGAGCCGACCTTCGTCATCAACGCGCAGAACTGCGTGCACTGCAAGACCTGCGACATCAAGGACCCTAACCAGAACATCAACTGGGTACCGCCGCAAGGTGGCGAGGGCCCCGTCTATCCGAACATGTAATGAGCACGGGCGGCGTAACCATCAGGCTGGCGCGTCTGGATGATCTCGGCAGGATGGCCGAGATCGAGCTAGATGCGCACGACGTCTGGGCGGCGGCCTGCGGTTTCGCCGGCGAACCGTCGGTCATGCCTCGCGAGGCGCTGGAGAAGGCATTAGGAGAAGACTTGCTGCTTGTCGCCGCCGATGAAGTCGACAGGGCTGTCGGCTTTCTTGCCGCCATGGAGCGGGAAGGCCGGCTTCACATCGGGGAGATGAGCGTCGAGACCGCCTGGCAGAAGAAAGGCATCGGCCGCCGCCTCATGGAAGCGGTGCTCGAGGAGGGACGAAAGCGCGGTCTTCCGGCGGCGACGCTGACCACCGACCGCCTGATTACCTTCAATGCGCCCTTCTATGCCTCGCTGGGTTTTCGGGAACTCGCTTCATCCGAGCTTCCGCCAGACCTTCAAGAGACGTTGGCGGCAGAGGTCGAAGCCGGTCTCGATCCTGAGCGGCGGATTGCGATGGTTGCGCCTCTTACCCCGTTAACGCGCTCGTGATTAACGCCTGCCATCTCCGGTTAGCATTTCGTTAACCATAATCTCCGTAGCGTACGACTCATGAGGGTATGAATTACGGGGATGTATTTTATGTCGATTTCGCGCCGCGGACTTCTGATCGGGTTGCCTCTGCTGCTTGCCGGATGCGCTTCCAGCGGCGTGATGAACCCCCAGGACCGGTATGCCGCCCTGCCGGATGAAGAGCATCCGGTGAAAAGGGTGCCGATCGACAGGATCAAGCCCGAGCTGCGCCGTCAGGAAGTGGCTTATGAGACGCCCTATCCCGCAGGCACGATCGTCGTCAACACGCCCGAACGCCGCCTCTATTACGTACTCGGTGAGGGGCGTGCCATGCGCTATGGTGTCGGGGTGGGGCGTGCCGGCCTTGCGCTGGCCGGCAATGCCTATATCGGACGCAAGGCGGAATGGCCGAGCTGGACGCCGACGGCCAACATGATGCGCCGCGATCCGCGCAACCGGAAATACGCCGGGGGCGTGCCGGGCGGTCCCAACAACCCGCTCGGTGCCCGCGCGCTCTATCTTTATCGCGGCGGCAACGACACGATGTTCCGCATTCACGGCACCAATCAGCCCCAGACCATCGGGCTTGCCATGTCGAGCGGCTGCATCCGCATGATGAACCACGATGTCATCGACCTCTTCGAAAAGGCCAAGGTCGGCGGCCGCGTGGTCGTCCAGCAGGCCTGAGAAAAGTCGCGCCTCAGCGAGACTTCCACGCCACCACCATCAACGCGCCGATAACGGTGATGTGCTCCATCACCACGTGGAATTCGATTGTCTTGATCGGCTCTTCCATGGTCCAGAAATTGTGGGCGATCGGGATGGTGAGCGCGGTGAAAACGGCGAGCGCGCCCGCGCCGAGCCATGTCCAGCGGTTGAAAATGATGAGCAGCGAGCCGCCGAGCTGGACGATGATCGTCGCGATGTTGAAGAGGGTTGCCGGTTCCAGCCCGAAATGCGCCATCTCGGCCACGCCGGCATCGAAGCCGATGAGCTTGGCAAGGCCGCTCGCCCAGAACATGAACGTGAGTACGGTGCGTGCAAGATAGCCGAACCAGGTCGCGCCCGTAATGGCTGAAACCGGATTGCCGAAACTGTTCGTCTGAAGTGTCGCCATATGAAATCCCCCACGGCAGAGTGCCCAGGGGATTTCATAGCTTATCGGTGCGGCCTCGGTAAGATGTCACCCGGTGGTTTACGCCTATTTGGCGAGGGATGCGCCTATGCGGTCCGGCGCTCCGTCAGAAACCGCACGTCAAAAACCGGAAAGCACCAGCTTTCCCTTGGTGCGGCCGCTCTCGATCATCGCATGAGCCTTTTTCAGGTTTGCCGCATTGATAGGCCCGAGCGTCTCCGAAAGCGTGGTGCGGATCCGGCCGGCATCCACCAGTTCCGCCACGTGGTTGAGCAGCTTGTGCTGTTCGATCATGTCCGCCGTCTGCCAGACGGGCCGCGCGAACATCATTTCCCAATGAATCGACAGCGATTTGCCCTTGAACGGACCGATGCCGATCGGCTCCTTCGGATCGTCGATAAGGGCGAAACGGCCCTGCGGTGCGATCAGTTCGATGATGTCGGTAACGTGCTGTTCGGTCTGTGTCGTGGAAAAGACGAAGGGAGGCGCGCCGATGCCGAGGCCCGCGATCTGCGGTGCCATCGGACTTTTGTGATCGACGATGTGGTGGGCTCCGAGCGACTTGATCCAGTCCTTCGTTTCCGGCCGTGAGCCGCTTGCGATGATCGTCAGGTCCGTAAGCTCGCGGGCAAGCTGGATGGCGATCGAGCCCACCCCGCCGGCACCGCCGATGATGAGGATGGCATTGGCCGCGCCCGATACCTTGTCCTGTACTTTCATGCGGTGGAAAAGCGTCTCATAGGCGGTGATCGCGGTGAGCGGCAGCGCCGCCGCCTCCTCGAAACTCAGTGTCTTCGGCTTGGCGCCGACGATCCGCTCGTCCACGAGATGGAATTCCGAATTCGTACCCGGCCGGTTGATCGCACCGGCGTAATAGACCTCGTCACCCGGCTTGAAGAGGGAGACTTCGGCGCCGACGGCCTTAACGACGCCCGCCGCGTCATAGCCGAGAATCCGATGCTGGCCGTTCTCGACCGCGGCCGAGGCCCTAACCTTCGTATCGACCGGGTTGACGGAAACCGCCTTGACCTCGACCAGCAGGTCGCGCCCCCCGGCCTCCGGAACCGGCAGCTCGATGTCGATCAGCGAGGTTTCGGCATTGATGGGCTGAGGCTTGTTGAACCCGACTGCGCGCATGGGAATTCTCCTTGGTCTTTCGATGGAACTCATTGTGCGGAGACTAGATGGAGCCTATGTTTCGAACGCGCAAGAATGCACATTTTTGGTCTATAGTGCCAAAAAGTATACCGTGAGAGGACGAGGCCATGTCGAAACCCCGCGCGAAACTGACCGATAATTTTCCGGGCTGCCCGGTGGAATCGACCTTGAGTTTCCTCGATGGGAAATGGAAGGGCGTCATCCTCCATCATCTGTTGGAGGAGGGCACGCTGCGTTTCAACGAGCTGCGCCGCCGCATTCCATCGGTGACGCAGCGCATGCTGACCAAACAGCTTCGCGAGCTGGAGGAGGCGGGACTGGTACAGCGTACCGTATTTCCGGTCGTGCCGCCTCGCGTCGATTACAATCTGACGCCGCTCGGCCAAACGCTGGAGCCGGTTATTGCGGCCCTGCGCTTATGGGGCAGCGAGCATGTCATCTGCCGCGACGGCCGGAAATACATGGTCATGGAGCAGGAAGAAGCGCCTTCAGCCGCGGCCTGACGCCTTCCGTTCAAGGCCCATTGATAGGGCGAAGACGAGAAGCCCGGCGAGCGACAGCACCGAGCCCACATAGCCGGTCGCCGCAAAACCCCAGCCCCAGGCTATGACCAGTCCGCCAAGCCAGGCGCCGAGCGCGTTGGCGATGTTGAAGGCGGAATGGTTCGAGGCCGCCGCGAGCGTCTGGGCGTCGGCCGCGACATCCATCAGCCGCGTCTGTAGGGCAGGGCCGGCAGCAAAGCCGCAGCCGATCAGGAAGACGCAGAGGCAGAGCACCGCCGGATATTGCGCGAAGGCGCCGAACAAGGTCATGACGATCACGTTGAAGACCATCGTGCCGCCGATCGTGCCGTTCAGCGAGACATCCGCGAGACGCGAGCCGACGATATTGCCGACATTCATGCCGATGCCGAAGAGAGCGAGCACGATGGACACCGTCGCCACCGGCATTTGCGCGGTCTCGGTCGTCGTCGAGGCGATGTAGCTGAAGACGGAGAACATGCCGCCGAAACCGACGGCGGCCACGCCCAGCGTCAGCCATACCTGCGTACGGCCGAAAGCGCTGAGTTCCCTGCGGATGCTGGCGCCTTCCTGAACCTTGTCGCGCGGCTGGAAATACCAGAGCAGCGCCACGGTTAGCGCGCCGATCCCGCCGACGAGCAGGAAGGCGGCTCGCCAGCTCATCATCTGGCCCATGAACGTGGCGAGCGGGGTGCCGGCAAGCGTGGCGATCGTCAGTCCTAGCATGACGCGGCCGACTGCGCGGGCGCGTTTGTTCGGCGGCACCATGGAGGCGGCCACCAGCGCTGCGACGCCGAAATAGGCGCCGTGCGGCAGGCCGGTGATGAAGCGCAGGATCGTGAAGCTCCAGAAATCCGGCGCGATCGCGCTCGAAATATTGCCGAGCGCAAAGACGGTCATCAGGATGAGCAGCAGCGCCCGGCGCGTCATGCGTGCCGCGGCGACCGCGATGATCGGGGCGCCGATCACCACGCCGAGCGCATAGGCGCTGATCACATGGCCCGCCTGGGGAATGCTCACCTGATAAGTCGCCGCCACATCCGGCAGCAGGCCCATAATGGCGAATTCGCCCGTACCGATGCCGAAGCCGCCGACGGCAAGAGCGATCTCGATCAGGATGATGGCAAGCTTCGAAAGCGGCGCGCTTTCGGCAGCGCTGTTCTCCGCGCTGGAGGCGGATTCATAGGAAATGGCAGTATCGGTCATGGCACGGGAACGGCGGGAATAAGAGAAGTAAGGGAGCGCTTTTCGCCGGAACGGCGAGCGCATCATTGAAATGACAATCCAACGATATCATTTCATTGTGCGTTGCGGTAGGGCGAAATTTCGCCTTTGCCGGATTTCACGGCATCGTGCGCAGCGCAGTAAGACCGCAATCTCGCTTAAGCCGCAATGCGCAACCAAATGGCAGATGATCCGTTATGATGCCGCCTTTTATCCTACCCTTGAGAGCCCCGACACCATGTATTTCGTAGCCGTCTTCAACCGCGATGGCGGTACTTTCAGGACCACGGACATGGAGGCCTATTGCGATCATGCCGTCAGAACCTTCAAGGCGGCAGGCCACGAGATCGAATGCCATGTGGTTTCGGGCGATCAGGTGGTTGAGACCATGGAAAACGCGGCCTCCATCTCCGGCGTCGACGGTCTGATCGCCGGCGGGGGCGACGGTACGATTTCGGCGGCAGCTGGAATAGCCTGGAAGAGCGGGACCATGCTGGGAGTGGTTCCGGCCGGCACCATGAACCTGTTTGCCCGCTCCTTGAAATTGCCGCTGGATATTTGGCAGGTGCTCGGTGCGCTTGCCAATGGCGAGGCGGACCATATCGATATCGCCAGCGCCAACGGCCGGAGCTTCGTCCACCAGTTTTCCGCCGGCCTGCACGCGCGCATGGTCCGCTACCGCAATTCCATGACCTTCGGCTCCCGGCTAGGCAAGATCAGGGCAAGCACGCGCGCGGCCGTCGGCGTCATGTTCAATCCGCCCGAGTTCGAGGTGGAGTTCAACGCCGAGGGCCAGACCGGCCATCGCAAGGTTTCGGCGATCTCGGTTTCCAACAACGAGTTTGGACCGGATCCGCTGATGTATGCCGATAGCCTGACACGCGGACATCTCGGATTCTACATCGCCGAGCCGCTGACGCCTGCCGGCGTGGCGAGGCTGACCCTCGATATCCTGCGCGGGAAACTGAAGGAAAACGCCTCGGTGACCGCCATGACGGCGACGGAAGTGGATCTCCATTTTCCTCGCGAACGGCGCGATATCCGCTGTGTCATTGATGGCGAACTGCTGCCGATGGATCGGGACGTGAAGCTGCGCATCCATGCGGGCGAGTTGAAAGTGCTGGTCAGCGCTCCGCAGCCGCGCGCCGATGAAGAAGAGTTCGGCAGCGGGATTTGAGGAGCTTGAAGGCCGTTTGTGCTAAGCCGATGATACGACCTGGTTCCGCCCGCGCGCTTTCGCCTGATAGAGATTGATGTCCGCAGCCTTGAGGCAGTCCTGCGGATCAAAGCCCCGGTAGCAGTAAAATGCTCCGATACTTGCTGATGCAGCAACACGTGCGCCGGAAGCGGAATGAATCTCGATGCGTTCGATGAGTTCGCGAATTTCCTCGCATCGCTTCAACATGTCCCCGGAGTTTGCCCCGCCTTGGAAAAGAGCGAATTCCTCGCCGCCGAGCCGGCCCGTTATATCGAACTGGCCTCGATAGGCGGTCAGTATATGGCCCACCCGGCGGAGAACTTCATCGCCGGTCGCATGGCCATGACGGTCATTGATCGATTTGAAATGATCGAGGTCGAAGAATATCAGCGCTCCGGTCATGCCCTTGCGGCTGAAGGCATCCAGCTCTTCGAGAAAGGCGTTCCGGTTCAGCACGCCTGTAAGCCCGTCCCGGCGGGATTGAAGCCGCAACTGCTCATAGGCAAATGCCAGCTTATTCAAGGCATCTGCCGTCATCGCCTCGGCACGCCGGACCCTTTCCGACTGCCAGTAATGCAGCCCGGAAGCGGGAATGGAAATCGCAAGAGGGCAAAGGATGGTCATGACCAGCCCGGCGCCGGCCACCTGTCCCCCCATCATCGGAACGAAGATGAATGAAAGAGCCAGCGACGCCAACATGGAAAGAAGGCCTGTCAGGAGTGCTTTGACTATAACTCTACGCATCGATAGCGCCGGAAGCTAAGAACTATTCCGCCTCCTTAAGCACCATGACTTTAAGATAGATGAAAATCAGGGACTATATTGATGGGATCAGTCTCTCAGCTGATCAAATTCTCGGCAAATAGGTTTGGTAATCGAAATCCGAGACGGTGCGCAGGTAGGTGATCGCCTCCTTGCGCTTCGTGTCGCCATAAAGCTTCTGATAGCGCTTCCCGAAAACATCCCGGATAAAGGGTGACGAGGAAAAACCCTCCACCGCCGTCAGGAAGTCGTGCGTCAGCCGCCTTGTGCCTTCGGGTGGCTGCTTGCCGGGCTCGGTGGCGGGGCCCGGATCGAGTGTTTCGTCCAGGCCGAGCAGCATGCCTCCGAGGATGGCGGTCAGCAGCAGATAGGGGTTGGCGTCGGCGCCGGCGACGCGATGCTCTATCCGGGCCGCCGGGCCGTCCCTGTCGGGAATGCGGACTGCCGTGCCACGATGGCCGAAGCCCCAGTCGACATCGACCGGCGCAAAGGAGCCGGGCTGGAAGCGTCGGTAGGAATTGGCAAACGGCGCAAAGACCAGCTGCGCGTCGCGCATGGTGTTCAGCATCCCGGCGCAGACGGATTTCAGCCGCACCGGATCGCCGCCTTTGGCATCCAGCACGTTGTTGCCGTCACGGTCGATGACGCTCGCATGCACATGCAGGCCGGAACCCGCATGGTCCGCATAGGGCTTGGCCATGCAGGTAGACTTGAGCCCGTGCCGCTTCGCTGCCTGTTCGGCGATGCGTTTCAGATAGATGCAATCGTCGGCGGCGGCCAGCGCGTCAGCCCGGTGCAGCAGGTTGATCTCGAACTGGCCGGGACCGAACTCGGCGGTCGTCGCATCCGCCGGCAGCCCCTGCGCTCTTGTCCAGGCGCGCACCGTTTGGAGATAATCGTCCAGCGCGTCGACGGCACTCATGTCGTAGAGCTGAAAACCGTTCGGCTCGTCGCGGTACATGAGTTTTTCGGGTGGACGCGGCCTGCCTGTATCCCGCCAGTCGTCCCGCACCACGTAGAATTCCAGCTCGGTCGCGACAACCGGCGTCAAGCCGCGGTCCTCATAGCGCTTCAGCATGGCGGCAAGAATGCCGCGGGGGTCCATGAAGCTCGGGGAGCCGTCCATCTCGTGCATGGTGGCGAGCACCTGCTTCGAGCCTTCCGGCGCCCAGGGCATGGGCGCAAGGCTGCGCTCGTCGGGAATGCAGACGCTGTCCGGATCGCCGATGGTGAGCGACAGGCCCGTAATGTCGTCGTTGTCGTCGCCCCAGATATCCAGCGATTGGGTGGAGGAGGGCAGACGGACCGTCCCATCCCAGACCTTCTTTTCCTGCTCGAGCGGGATCTGCTTGCCGCGAAGATCGCCGTTCATGCCGACGAGAAGGATTTCGATGCGAGGAGGGGCTGTCTCAGCGGCCATGAGTTCGTTCTTCTAAGGGTGTTGCCGAAAACAGTTCGTAGCCGATAAGAATTGGCGGCACAATCAGAGCCTTCGGCCAGGGAGATACGCCGTGAACGACAAGCCCGCGCTTTCCAATCTCGCCGCGATCGATGCCGCCCATCATCTTCACCCGTTTTCTGACATGAAGAAGCTGAATGYGGCGGGCACCCGCATCATCGAACGCGCGGAGGGCGTGCACATCTATGATTCGAYCGGCAAGAAATACCTGGACGCCTTTGCCGGGCTCTGGTGCGTGAACGTCGGCTATGGCCGAAGGGAGATCGCAGAGGCCGCCGCTCGGCAGATGCAGGAACTACCGTATTACAACAGCTTTTTCGGCACCACGACGCCGCCGACCACGCTTCTTGCGCAGAAGATCGCCTCCCATACCGGCGGCAAGCTCAATCGCGTCTTCTTCACCAATTCCGGTTCCGAAGCCACCGACACCTGGTTCCGCATGGCGCGAGTCTACTGGAAGGCTCTCGGCAAGCCGGAAAAGACATTGGTGATCGCCCGACGCAACGCCTATCACGGCTCGACCGTCGCGGGCGCCTCGCTCGGCGGCATGAAATGGATGCACGAGCAGGGCAATCTGCCGATCGAGGGCATTCACCATATCGGCCAGCCCTACTGGTACGGGGAAGGGGGCGATCTTTCTCCCGCCGAATTCGGCCTCAAGGTCGCGCGCGAACTGGAGGAGAAAATCGATGAACTCGGCGAGGATCGCGTCGCCGCCTTCGTCGYCGAGCCGATCCAGGGGGCTGGCGGCRTCATCATCCCGCCGGAAACCTACTGGCCCGAGATCGCCCGCATCTGCAAGGCGCGCAATATCCTGCTGGTTTCCGACGAGGTGATTTGCGGCTTCGGCCGGCTCGGCACCTGGTTCGGCCATCAACATTACGGCTTCGAACCGGATCTGGCGCCGATCGCCAAGGGACTCTCCTCCGGCTATCTGCCGATCGGCGGTGTTCTGCTAAGCGACCGCGTGGCGGAGGTGATGGCCCAGGGAGACTTCAATCACGGCTTCACCTATTCCGGCCATCCGGTCTGCGCCGCCGCTGCACTCGAGAATATCCGCATCATCGAGGAGGAGGGGCTGGTGGAGCGCGTGCGCGATGATATCGGCCCTTATTTCGCAGCCGGATTGAAGTCGCTGGAGGATCACCCCATGGTCGGCGAGGTCCAGAGCGTCGGCTTGATCGGAGCCGTGCAGCTTGCCGCCGACAAGGAGACACGCGGACGCTTCAAGGACGGCGAACGCGCCGGTGTCGAGGTCCGTAACCACTGCCTCGCCAACGGTCTGGTTCTGCGCGCCACGGGCGACCGCATGCTCTATTCGCCGCCTTTGATCGTCACGCGCGCCAAAGTGGATGAAATGATCGAAACCACCCGCAAGGGTCTCGATCACGGCTGGAAGGCGATGCGGGAGTAGTGCCGGCCACTCTCGCGAGAACGGCGAGGATTACTGCTCCGGCGGATAGGCCCAGACATAGCCGAAGGTGAAGAAATCGTCGCCATCCCCGTAGTGATAGGGCAGGGTGACATGGCCGGTGACCGTTTTCGCCGCCGGCGATTTGGCGGCGAGCCATGCGGCGAGATTGTTCGGCAGCGGCGTCTCCTCGCCATCCCGCTTCCAGATCAGCAGGATCGGGTGCTCGCTATCCCAGGGATAGGAGGGCTCGAAACTCTGATAGCCAGGAACGGTAACGGGAATGCCGCTTTCGTGAAGGCGTATATTGCCCGCCATCTGCATGTCGTTCGCGGCGATGATCACGGGCCGATGCGGCCCTTCCGACAGGATTTTCGTGACCGCGGGCCCGTAGGGGACGTTCACCTTCTCGTAGTCGTCATCTGTCCAGGAATCGAAAGGAACCCGTAAGGTCAGTACCCCGAGGACGAGAACCGCGATGACCGCCGAAATTCCGAGCGTGCGCTTCAAGGCACCTTGAAGCGTCGGCACGCTGGAGGCTTCGATCTTCAGGCAGAGGTAGAGCGGCAGAACCAGGAAGAAGGGCGCGAGCCAGCGATCCTTGATATGCGTCGCTCCAGTGAACAGGATCATGCAGGCGAGCGCGATCAGAATGATCACCATGATGCGGCCGATCAGGCGCGTCCAGATGTTTTCCGCGCGAATGGCTTCGCGAAGCCCTCGACCGAAGATCACGGCGAAGAGCACCAGGGTGAGGGCGCAGAAACCCACCAGCGCGAGCGCAAGCGACAGCAGGCCTTCCGCCCGCGTCGCCAGTAGGCCAGCTTCCTCTTCTATGTGTAGTTTCCCCAGCGTGCGCCCGGTCGCGACATCCATGTGTTCGAGGAACCAGAGCCCGTGAGGAACGACGATCAGGAGGATGATCGCGATCGTTGCCAGCATGCGCCAGTCGAACAGGCGGCGGCGAAACTCCTCCTCCATCAGCATCGCGAGCAATGCCGCGGCCGGAAGTAGGGCGAAATTGTATTTCGAGATCAGCCCTATGCCGATCGCGGCCCCGGTCAAGGCGTAGCCGATGAGCGAAGGCGTCTTCAGCGTCCGGGTGAAGCCGTAGAGAAACAGGCAGGCGGCAAAGATGACGGCGACCGTATGGGTGAGATCCCGCTGTGCCTCGAAGCTCACCTGAGGGATCGTCAGCAGTCCCAGAGTGGCGATGATCGCGAGATCCCTGTTCTGCAGCAGCCGGTTGGCGGTCAGGCCGTAGAGCAGATAGGAGAAAAACAGCAGTCCGTTCTTGAGCACGGAAAGACTGGCGACCGAAGCGCCGGTGAGGGACACGACCGCATATTGCAGCCAGTTGTAGAAGGGCGGCTGAGTATCGTACCCGACCGCAAGCCACTGGGCGAGGAAGAGCTGCTGCCCTTCATCGAGTTCCAGAGACTGCGGCAGGCTGAGCCGGGCGACCACCTGCAGCACGAAATAGCCCGCGAGCAGCAGGTAGAGCAGTGCAGGCTGTCGTCTCAGGGCTTCGACCATCAGCCTTCTTTTCTATGGGTCGTGCGCACGATGTAGAGGGGCGCATTTTCGCTGCCCATATAGCTGCGCGTGATGAGTTCCGCGACGATGCCCGTGGTGATCATCTGCATCGATGACAGGAACAGGACGACGCCGGCGAGTAGAAGCGGCCGCGTTCCGATATCCTCCCCGAGGAGGAACTTCACATAGGCGAGATAAAGGAAGATCAGGCCGCTCAGGAAACCGAGCACCAGCCCGATCATCCCGAAGAAATGGCCCGGCCGCGCCTTGAAGCGCATGAAGAACAGCACCGACAGAAGGTCGAGGAAGACGCGGAATGTGCGCGAAATCCCGTACTTGGATTCGCCGAATTGCCGCGGATGATGGGTTACGACCGTTTCGCCGATGCGCGTGCTCGGGATCACGCTTGCCACCCAGGCCGGGATGAAGCGGTGCATGCCGCCGATGATCTGCACCTGCTTGATGATCGAGGAGCGGTAAAGCTTCAGGCCGCAACCGTTATCGTGGATGTTCACGCCGGTCACCCAGCCGATCAGGCGGTTCGCGCACCAAGAGGGGATCTTCCTCAAGACCAGGGCGTCCTGGCGGGCCTTGCGCCAGCCGGCAAGCAGGTCGAGATCGCGTGCTTCGAGTTCCTCTATCATGGCGGGGATGTCGTGAGGATCGTTCTGGAGATCGCCGTCGAGCGTTACGATCAGGCGGCCCTGCGCGGCATCGAAACCGGCCTGGTAGGCTGCGGCCTTGCCGAAATTGCGCTGGAACTCGATGATCTTGAGATCCAGGCCTTCGCGGCCGAGATATTCGCGCGCATAGAGAAGCGTCCGGTCGGTGCTGCCGTCGTCGACCAGGATCAGTTCCCAGGGCTTGCCGAGCCCCTTCAAGGCATCGCAGACCCTATCCAGCATGGGACGGAGGCTTTCCTCCTCGTTCATGACGGGGATAAGGACCGTCAGCTCGTAGGGGTAGTAATCCACGGGCTGCGGATGTGTTGCTGCGGACATTTGGTGCAAGGCGGTGGCTCCGGAAAATACTGGCCTTTCGTTCGGCGTTTGTTATACGAACGCCCGAGCCCATACAACGCCAATCTCCAGAGATAGCAGGGGCCATCGATATTCGGGATTTTGAAGTGGACAAGATAGAAGAGGAACGGCGGCCTTCGGTCTTTCAGCGCCATCGGCTTACGCTGATCGCCGCCGTTTGCGTCATCTTGTATGCCGCCTTCCTCCAATATGTCTGGGGCTGGTCTTCCCTGGTCGCCGAGTGGCATGTCGTCGGCTACGGCACGGTCGCGCTTGCCATGCTTCTCCTGGTCTCCACCTATTTCGTCCGGGCCTACCGCCTGTACGACTATTTCCCTTCGCAGACGAAGGGGAGGTTCGTGGAGGTCTTCCATGTTACCCAGGTGCATAACATTCTGAATATCATGCTGCCCTTCCGCAGCGGCGAGACGAGCTTTCCGCTCCTGATGCGCAGCGAGTTCGGCGTTGGCCTGCTGCACGGCACGGCGGCGCTTCTGGTAATGCGGCTGCTCGATCTTCACGCCCTGCTTGCGGCAGGCGGCCTGGGGCTCGTTCTTCAAGGGAACAGGCCCTGGCTGGAATGGCCGCTATGGATCGCCTTTCTGGCCGCCCCGCTCGTCGCCTTTTCCATGAAGGGGCCGCTTTTCGGCTTTGCGCTGCGCAAATCCTCCGGCAAGCTGCACAGGATCATCGAGAGCATTCGCGAGGGACTTCCGGCCGATGCCGGGGTCTTCGTGYGGGCCTGGGTGCTGACCATCGTGAACTGGGGAACCAAAGTCCTGGTGTTTGCCTGGTGCCTGCGGCTGCTCGGCGTTTTTCCGATTGCGGCCAGTTTCGGCGGCGCGCTTGGCGGAGAGCTTTCGTCCGTACTGCCCTTGCACGCGCCGGCCGGCGTCGGGACCTATCCTTCGGGAATTGCCGCAGGCGCTCTCCTGCTCGGCGCGGACAGGGCGGGTCCGGCCGTCGCGACGCTCGCGAAGGCAAGCGTCAACATGCACCTGATCATCATCGTCTCCGCCCTGATGGGGGCGGCACTGTCGATACTCCTGGCGCATGGGAAGCGCCGGCTCGCCGCCGGCGCTTGATAAGGGCCGATTACTGGAAAGCCGTCTCGTAGAAGCTGCGCAGCTTGCGGGAATGCAGCTTCTCCACCGGCATGGCGGCGAGTTTCTGGACGGCGCGAATGCCGATCTGCAGATGCTGACTCACCTGTGTGCGGTAGAAGGCCGTCGCCATGCCCGGCAGCTTCAATTCGCCATGCAGCGGCCGGTCCGAGACGCAGAGCAGCGTGCCGTAGGGCACGCGGAAGCGGAAGCCGTTCGCCGCGATCGTCGCCGATTCCATGTCGAGGGCGATCGCCCTCGATTGTGACAGGCGCTTCACCGGCCCGCGCTGATCGCGCAGTTCCCAGTTGCGGTTGTCGATGGTGGCGACCGTGCCGGTGCGCATGATCCGCTTCAGCTCGAAGCCTTCATAGCCGGTGACCTCCTCCACGGCGCTCTCCAGCGCCTGCTGCACTTCGGCCAGCGCCGGGATAGGCACCCAGACGGGCAGGTCGTCGTCGAGCACGTGGTCCTCGCGCACATAGGCATGCGCAAGCACGTAGTCGCCGAGCCGCTGGCTGTTTCGCAAACCCGCGCAATGCCCCACCATCAGCCAGGCATGCGGGCGCAGCACGGCGATATGGTCGGTGATCGTCTTGGCGTTGGACGGGCCGACGCCGATGTTGACGAGCGTGATGCCCGCATGGCCTTCCTTCTTGAGGTGGTAGGCCGGCATCTGCGGCATCCGGGCGGCAATCGTCGTTTCCGGCTTGTCGGAACCCGCCGGGGTGATGATGTTGCCGGGTTCCACGAAGGCGGTGTAGCCCTCGCCGCCGTCCGCCATCAGCTTGCGCGCCCAGGCGGCGAACTCGTCGATGTAGAACTGGTAGTTCGTGAAAAGCACGAAGTTCTGGAAATGCTCGGCGTTAGTCGCCGTGTAATGGCTGAGGCGGGCAAGCGAATAGTCGATCCGCTGCGCGGTGAAGGGCGCGAGCGGCGCCGGCACGCCCGGCACTTCCTCATACTCGCCGTTGGCGATCAGGTCGTCGGTATTGTTGAGATCCGGCGTGTCGAAGAGGTCGCGCAGCGGGATATCGGAGAGGGCTGCCGCGGAGGCTTCCACATGGGCGCCTTCGCCGAAGGCGAAATGCAGCGGTATCGGCGTCGTCGATTCCGAAACCTTTACCGGAACGCCGTGGTTCCGCATCAGAAGATCGAGCTGCTCGATCAGGTAGTGYCGGAAGAGCTTCGGGCGCGTCACCGTGGTCGTGTAAATGCCCGGCGCCGTCACGTGTCCATAGGAGAGGCGGGAATCCGCATGCCCGAACGAGGTCGTCTCGATGCTTACCTGCGGATAGCAGGCCCGGTAGCGGCCGGTTATCGGAGCGCCTTCAGCCAATGCGCCGAACGCGCCGTTCAGGAATTTCGTATTTCGCTCGTAAAGCTCGATCAAGGCTTCGACGGCCTGTTCGGGATCGTCGAAGACGCGCGGCTCGTAGGGGCTGGGGCTGATGAAGCTCAAAGGAGATAGCGAAAAGATTCGTGTGTTCATGCGCCATTATATGCTGAAGTCGTTGACAAGCAAACGACGTCGAGACGTGAGGCGCCGAATTCGTCATCCGTTCGCTTGCCAGCTGGAATGCCTTAGAGCAGGGCAACGCAGCCCGGCGCGGCCGATTGGTGGCAAGGCGCGACGCCGCCGAGAACGCGGTGGCTGCGGTCGTTGCTGGCGACCAGCGCGGAGAAGGAAATCGCGAAAAGCGCCACGATCAGCGTCATGATTGCGAAACGGCGTGCGATGACAGACATGGTCGTCTCCCAGATCCAGTGACGGCAGAATAGGGGCGACGGGCTGAACCTCGGCTGAGAGCCTGGTTCATCTGATGTTCATGAGTGTTACATTGGGTGATCTGTGGCGCTGCCCAAGCGGTTCGCATAAAAAAAGCCGGCCTGAAATGGCCGGCTTTCGTCTTGTTTGCCTCCGCATGATGCTTGCGACCGTTGCGGAGCGGTATCTTGAAAGAGCTGCTTTAGTCCTGCGGACGCAAGGCTCCCTCATAAAAGTCACCGCGATCCTGGGAGCCGTCGATATAGGTATCTGCAGGACCCTGAGATCTCCACATCACCTGGCCACCGCCATCGATGCTACCGGTCGACATCGGGTCTACATAACGGCCCTCGTCGAGGTTCTGCCGCTCGGTATTCAGAGAAGGCCGATTGTCAAATCGATCGCCATAGACGGTGCTCTGGGCAAAGGCGGAGCCCGCGAAAGCTGCGGAAGCGAGAAGAGTGGCTGCAATGCCGGACTTGAGATAGGATTTCATTGCTTTGTCCTTTCCATGCGTTTCGGCAGCAAGGCCACGGATATCGCCATGGCTTGCCTGATATTAACCGGCAAGAATGGACATCGTTCCGTGAAAAGCTGAGTYTCCCGCTCACGATGAGGAGAGAAATTTTCAAGGGCTCGTGAAGGCTGTTCTGCGGCGCGTCGGCCACACCCCTGAATCAAGAGAGCAAGAATAGTTCAAGATCACGCCGTGTTCTCGTTGATTCGATCGCGGCGCTATTCTAAGCTCGCATTGATGTTACCGCTCGTATCCGGCGATAACATCAGCACCGGAAGGGCGATTGCGACCCGCCTTTTCCAATCGGTGTCTTGAATGAACTGCGAATGCCAGCCGCGGAGCGGCTGGCATTTTTCGTACGATCTTCAAGCGAAGCTCACGCTTCGATGAGACGCCGTGACTTAGTTCGGGCGGTTTGCGCCTTCGTAGTAATCGCCGTGGCCGATGTTTGCCTTGTCGGCCGGAGCGAATACCGCACGGTTGCCGCTGTTGATGCTGCGGCCGTTGTTGATGCTGGCCGTGTGGCGGGCATCGACATGCGACTCGGAGGCGTTCTTGTCAGCGCCCTGGTAATAGTCGCCAGCGGCGAGGGCGGCACCGCCGAAGGTCGTCGAGGCGACAACGGCAGCAATGATTGCCAAAGACTTGGTCATTTTGCGTATCCTTTGAGTTTTGGATATCTCTCGGCACCTAAAGTTTGYGACCGGTGCTCGGGGATACCTGGTGTCTTGAGTAAACTGCGCCGATTAGTTCGGGCGGTTCGCGCCTTCGTAGTAGTCGCCACGATTAACGGTCTGATCGTTCTGGGCGAGTACCGAGTGGTTGCCGCTGTTGATGCTGCCGGTGTGGCGGGCGTCGACATGCGACTGCGAG
Source organism: Rhizobium sp. LCM 4573 (assembly GCF_001854865.1). GTDB lineage: Bacteria > Pseudomonadota > Alphaproteobacteria > Rhizobiales > Rhizobiaceae > Neorhizobium. The sequence continues at coordinate 114,255 of NZ_MDDW01000030.1, forward strand.
GCGTTCTTGTCTGCGCCCTGGTAGTAGTCACCAGCGGCGAGGGCGGCGCTGCCATAAGCTGCGGAAGCAACGAGAGCAGCAACGAGAGCGAGAGACTTGGTCATGTTCGTATCCTTTTCCTTTGGGGTCTCCCGGCACTTAAGTTTGCGACCAGTGCACGGGAGATACGGTGTCTTGAATGAGCTGCGCCGAATTAGTTCGGGCGGTTTGCGCCTTCGTAGTAGTCACCACGGTTGATGTTGGCCTGATCGTTCTGGGCCAGAACCAGGTGGCCGTTGTCCTTGGTGCTGTGGGTGCGGACGGTATCGACCGCGACGGTAGCAGCATCCTTGGAAGCACCTTCATAATAGTCGCCGGCGGCAAGGGCAGCGCTACCAAAGGCAGCGGAAGCGATGAGGGCGGCGGCAAGGGTAGAGGTCAGAGACTTGGTCATTTGATATAGTCCTTTCGGTCTGACGTGGTTCGCTCTTGGGTACGAACCGGAGAAGTGATTTGCTGTTTACGGTGCTCATATCGGACCGATCGGTTCGATCCGGAAGACCCTCATTTGGGAGACGACTGTCAATGAAATGTTGACGACCAGAGGTGGTGACCTCGCGTATGCGTCCTGTGGTTGATAGGCGTGCTTAATGAAGCGTTAGATGCGGATATTAATCGATTTAATCACATCCGCGTTTTATAAATTGGACAATGTATTCAATTGGTTATTCGTTTTCAAAATGGAATAAATCTGAGGTTGTGAGTGCTTTGCACAAAATGGCTTTTCTGTGGTTTTTGTGCGGCATTTAAATGAGGCGCGCGCATTTCAAGAGTTTCACAAAACTGTGAAATGCTAAAATAGTTGTCAGAGGTGCGGCGGGAAAAGAGGCAGTGGCCTGCCAGTCGGGCAAAAAATCCGGTTTGCCTTGTTTCTTTTTTGCCCGATGCGGGCCACCGGCGGCCGCGGACTACGCTCCGCGGCCGGGATAAAGCATGCTTAGATGACAGCTATATGTACAAGGGGACGCTTAGGCCCCTGAACTGCCCCCCATTTCGACCGGACAGTCGGCATAAGCAGAAAGGCTCAAGCCCAGGCTTGAGGACAAGCTTATGTCTAACGAGTATCGACG